>OZ245764.1:3267500-6473665 GCA_965227565.1 Rhodospirillales bacterium | reverse complement strand
TCAAGCATGTCGAGAACTATTTCGAGAACGTGCAGAACCAGCTACCCGGCGCGCTGGAGGTCTTCATCGGCGAGACGGGCTACTCCTCCTTCTATGGCGCCAAGAACCAGGCGGACGTCTACAAGGAGATGTTCAGCTGGCTGAACGGCATGCGCGCCTCCGGCGGCAAGTCGGTCCCGCTCTTCGCGTTCGACGCCTTCGACCGACCCTCCTTCCAGCCGCCCTTCGAGGTGCAGTTCGGGATCTACGGCGAGAACGGCAAGTCCCAGCCGACCGGGCTGAAGCCCGACCTGGTGGGCGTGATCCCCTCCTGGACCTCGCAGCCGATCAACGTCCAGACCTTGGGATCCGACGCCTTTCACGGCGGTGCGGAGGCCGATGCCTTCTCCGGCGGATCGGGGGACGACTACCTCTTCGGCGGCCGCGCCGGCGACATCCTGCGCGGCCATGCCAACGACGACATCCTCGAAGGCGGTGACGGCAACGATACCCTTCTAGGCGGCGACGGCGACGACATCGCCTACGGCGGCAGTGGTCGCGACAGGATCGGCGGCGGTTCCGGCGCCGATCAGCTCTTCGGCGACGCCGGCAGCGACAGCATCACCGGCGGCCACGACGGGGACATCGTCTGGGGCGGCAACGGCGCCGACGAGATCGGCGGGGGCGAAGGCAACGACACGCTCTACGGCGGCAGCGTCGGAGACAGGCTCGGCGGCGGCGGCGGCGACGACTTCATCGACGGTGGCGAGGGCGACGATCGGATCAACGGAGGCAGCGGCAGCGATACGGCCTACGGCGGCTTCGGCGACGACACCGTCTTTATCGAGACCCTGGGCGACCTGGTCGTCGAGTTCGAGGGCGGCGGCACCGACCGGGTCGTCGTCGACATGCCGACCTACAGCCTGGCCCCCAACATCGAGGAGGGCGTGCTGGCTGACGACGCCGGCCCCGGCCTGCTGCGCGGCAACACGCTCGACAACCTGCTGATCGGCAACGACCAGGACAACACCCTGCAAGGCCTTCAGGGCGACGATTTCCTGAAGGGCCAGGACGGCGACGACACCCTGGCCGGAGGCACCGGCAGCAACCGCCTGCGCGGCGGCAGCGGCGCGGACCTGTTGCGCCTGGGCGAGAGCGACCGGGCCTGGGGCGGATCCGGCGGCGACAGCTTCTTGTTCGACGGCGACGAGGCCGCCACGGGCGACCTGGTCCTCGAGGACTTCGCCGGCCTGGAAGCGGTGGGCCCCGGCGAGGCCGACAAGCTGGTCTTCGCCCCCGGCCTGGAGAACGGCTCCTTCAGCTATATCGGCGACGCCGCCTTCTCCGGCGGTGGCAACAGCGAGGCGCGACACGCCGGCGGCGAGCGGCTGGAGATCGACAGCGACGGCGACGGCGCGGCCGACATGGCGGCCGAGATCGCCGGCTTCACGAGCCCGAACCAGCTCACCTCGAGCGACTTCGCCTGGCTGTGAAGGCCCTCGCCTAAGCGCTTTCTTCGGCCACGGCCCTGCGCTGGAGCGCGGCCAGGCGCCGCGCCAGGATCGCCGGATCCGCCGTGACCCCGCCCGCGCCATCGACGAAGGCGGCGTCTATGGCGGCTTCGGCTGCCGGGCTCATGGTCCGGTAGAGCCGCGAGAAGAGCCGCTGGGCGGCCGCTCCCTGCCAGCCCTCGGGCAGCAGCTCGGCGGGCAGGCCCGGGTCGTCCAGCACCACATGGCGGTAGTCGTGCACCAGGAGGAGGCGCAGGACCAGGGCGCGCTCGGGGTCCAGGGGCGTCGGTTCGGCTGCCTGCAGAGCCTGCAGGAGCGGGGCGAAGCGCCGGCAGAAGGCGTCGTAGCGCGCGGCCAGGGCTGCCAGCGACCAGGCCTCGGCAGCCAGGTCGCGCAGGCCTTCGAGCGCCTCTCCATCCGCCAGGCGTGCGTCGAAGCGCAGGGCCCCGGCGATGGGAGCCGCACCCGCCGCGGCCTCGCCGGCGCGCAGCGCGACGCCCGGCGCCAGCAGGCCGTAGCCCGCGTCTGCCAGGAGGCGCCGCCCGGCCTCGTCGGTGCCGTTGCCGGGCAGGACCAGCAGCGACCAGCTCTCCGCGCTCGGCCGCTTGGGCCCGCCGTAGATCACCGCGGCGGCCTCGTCGAAGGCCTGGCGACTGGTCTCGGTCAGACGGTAGAAGCTGCGCCGGCCCTCGCGCGATCCTTCAAGATGTCCGCCCGACACCAGGCGCGAGACGGCCGTGCGCACCAGGGTCTCGCTGATCCCCACCCCGCCGCAGACGGCAATCACGTTGCCCAGCCAGATCAAACCGCCGCGCGGGACCACGGCATCGCCGTAGAGGGTGACGATGAAGGAGCCCGCGCCCAGCGGCCGCCGCGCCGCAAAGGCCGCGACCAGGTCGCCGGCGAGCTCCTCGGCGTTACTCCCCGTCATCCCTCGACCGGCCGCTCCCTGGTAACTGGGATCTACAGCAAATCCCGAGCAGATGGACTCATCTGCGACGACGATTTGCTTTTGAAACAACACGCTAGAGAAAGGTGCGTGAGCATGAGCGAGCGCACCGTCCTCTAGCTCATGGCCAGGGCTTCGATCTCCAGGAGCCAGCCGGCATCGAAGATATCGCAGATGACCACGGTCATGGCCACCTTGCGGTCGCCCAGCACGGCGGCGCGCACGGCCCGGTTCGGCAGGGCATAGGCGCGGTCGGAGAGGTAGATGTTGACCTTGACCAGGTCGTCCAGGCTCATGTCCGCGGCACGCAGCTGGGCGATGACGTTCTGCCAGGCGAGCTGCGCCTGCGCCTCGAAGCCCTCGGGCAGCGCGCCGGCGGCAGAGACCGGAATCTGGCCGGAGACGAAAAGGCTGCGCTTGGCCTCGCTGACCTCCACGGCCTGGGCGTAGCCGCCGGCCGCCTGCGGCGCGTCCTGCGCCGCGATCACCCGGCGCTTCATGCTCCCTCTCCCGCGATTCCCGCTCGTTCCAGCATGGCATGCAGCAGGACGTGGCAGCCGGCCGCCAGGTCCTCGGCGGTGGCGTTCTCGATCTCGTTGTGGCTGATGCCGTCCTCGCAGGGCACGAAGATCATGGCAGTCGGTGCCACGCGCGCCATGTAAACGGCATCGTGGCCGGCGCCGCTGACGATGTCGCGGTGGGGGAAGCCCCCGCGCTCCGCGCCCTTGCGCACGGCGGAGACCAGCTCCTCCGCGAAGGGCGTGGCCGGCGAGTGCCAGATCTCCTTGAGGTCGAGTTCCAGGCCGCCCTCGCGGGCCAGTTCGGTGAGTCCCGCCTCGAAGTCGGCGCACATGGCGTCCAGGCGCGCGTCCTCGGGGTTGCGCAGGTCGACGGTCAGCCAGACGCGGCCGGGAATGACGTTGCGGCTGTTGGGGTGGACCTGCAGCATGCCCACGGTCGCGCAGGCATCGGGCTGATGGTCGAGCCCCACGCGGTTCACCAGGGCGACGGTCTTCGCCGCCCCCAGCAGCGCATCGCGGCGCCGGGCCATCGGCGTCGGGCCGGCGTGCGCCTCCTGGCCGGTCAGGGTGACCTCGTACCAGCGCTGGCCCTGCGCGCCGGTCACCACGCCGATGGTCTTTTCCTCGGCCTCCAGGATCGGCCCCTGCTCGATATGCGCCTCGAAGTAGGCCGCAGCGGGACGGCCGCCCAGCCCCTCGCCGCGATAGCCGATGGCGTCCAGCGCCGCGCCGAAGCTGACGCCTTCGATGTCGCTGCGCGCCAGGGTCTCCTCCAGCGAGAAGACGCCGGCATAGGCGCCCGAGCCCATCATGGCGGGCGCGAAGCGGCTGCCCTCCTCGTTGGTCCAGACCACGACCTCCAGTGGCGCCTCGGTCTCGATGCCCAGGTCGTTCAGGCTGCGCAGCACCTCCAGGCCTGCCAGCACGCCGTAGGCGCCGTCGAACTTGCCGCCGGTGGGCTGGCTGTCGAGATGGCTTCCGGTCATGACCGCTGGACGCCCGGCATCGCGGCCGGGGCGCCGGGCGAAGATGTTGCCGACGGCATCGACCTCGACCGAGCAGCCGGCCTCCCTGCACCAGGCGATGAAGAGGTCGCGGCCCTCCCGGTCCAGGTCGGTCAGCGCCAGGCGGCAGACCCCGCCCTTCTCGGTGGCGCCGATCTCCGCCATCCGCATCAGGCTCTGCCAGAGCCTGTCGCCGTCGATTTTCAGGTTCTCCATGAAGGCCTCGTCCGCTGGGTCTCGTCGCCCGGCAAGGTGCCATGGCAGGGCCCGTCAGGCCAAGCCCTGCTGCCTCCGGCCGCACCCTAGGGGGACGGCCCTACTGATAGCCGAAGACGCCGTCGACGACCTCCGCCGCGCTCGCCAGCCAGATGAAATCCGTCGCGGTCAGCTGGTTGGCCTGCGACAGGCCGTTGATGGCGAAGACCTGGTCGGCGGCGCCGTCGCCGTCCCGGTCGACCTCGACGATGCGGCCGCCGCCGTGCCGGGCCTCGCTGTTGCCCGAGGCGCTGAAGCTCGCCGAGGCGATGTAGGAGAAGGTCCCCGTGATCAGGCCCGGTGCAAAGAGAAGCTTGTCCTGGTCCGTACCGCCGCCGAGGCTCACGCCATCGAAGTCGCGGATGACCGGCAGGGCCTCGCCGGCGAGGCCGAAAGAGTTGCCGTCGAAGCGGAAAAAGTCGGCGCCGCTGCCGCCGAACAGCAGGTCGCCCGATCCCATGGCCAGGACGTCGCTGCCGCTGTCGCCGGCCAGGCGGTCCAGTCCGGAATCCCCCCGCAGGTTGTCGTCCCCGCCCTCGCCCATCAGGCGATCGGCTCCGTCGTCGCCCTCGATGGTGTTGGAGAGGCTGTTGCCGGCGATCCGGTTGTCGGTGGCGTTGCCGGTGAAGTCACCGTTTACCCCGTCGAGGATCTTGATCCGCTCGATGAAGGCCTCCGCGCCGGTGGCGAGAGTGTAGGCGCGCGCCTCGGAGCGCAGGATGTCGAAGTCGCCGCCTGCGGCGGTCTCGAAGACGACGTCTCCGGCGGTATCCACCACCATGGCGTCGTTCCCGGACCCGCCGTAGACGGTATCGACCCCGGTGCCGCCGTTCAGCAGATCCGCCGCGCTGCCGCCGAAGAGCGTGTCGCTGTCGTCCCCGCCCTTCAGGCTGTCGGGGCCGCTGCCGCCGAAGAGCGTGTCGACCCCAATGGCACCGTAGAGGCTGTCGGTCGCGTTGCCGCCATAGAGGGAATCGTCGCCGCCCTGGCCGCCCGCCGCATCGTTCCCATTGCCGCCGTCGAGACGGTCGTCGGCACCGGCACCGCGCAGATCGTCGTTGGCCGCACCGCCATAGACCAGGTCGTCGCCCTGCCCGCCGTCGAGATACCGATCGTTCCCGAAACCGCCGAAGAGAGAGTCCGCCCCACCACCGCCGTAGAGCGAGGCATCGTCACCGGCCCCGCCATACTGCCTATCCGCCCCATCGCCGCCGAAAAGGCCGAAATCGGCGCCGGCGCCGGCGTCGATCAGATCATCGCCGCTGGCCCCTTCAAGCACATTATCCTCGCCGCTGCCGCCGAACAGCCGATCGGCACCGCTGCGGCCAAGAAGGAAGAAGTCATCGCCGCTGTCGCCCTCCAGGACGTCGTCCCCCTCATCCCCGGACAGCGAAGCATCGTCGCCCTGACCGCCGAAGATCGTATCGTCGCTCTCTCCACCATAGAGCCAGGTATCGTTCCCCTGGTCACCGTAGAGCCGGTCCTCGCCGTAGTCGCCGTAGAAGACATGGTCATCGCCGCTGCCGCCAGAAAGCGTATCGTTGTCCTCGGCACCGTAGAAACGTTCGTCCACGCCGCTGCCGCCGAAAAGCAAGTCATCGCCCCTGCCACCGTAGAAGGCGACGTCATCGCCGCTGCCGCCGGCGAGAGAATCGTCGCCGCTGCCACCTTCGACCTGGGCGTCGTCCCCATCGCCGGCGTCCACGGTGTCGGCGCCGTCACCGCCTATCAGCAGGGAATCCCCGCCGGAACCGCCATAGAGCCGGTCGTCCTGATCGCCGCCATAAAGGCTATCCGAGCCGGAAGCGCCGTAAAGGCTGTCGGCACCCGACCCGCCGTAGGCACCGTCGTCGGCGCCCAGGCCGAAGAGGCTGTCGGCGCCGCTGGCACCGAAGAGGCTGTCGGGGGCGATGGCGCCCTCCAGGCTGTCGTCGCCCGAACCCCCGGCGGTCGCCGTGTTGCCGGTCAGATAGACCTCGATGCCGTTCAGGAGAACTCCGGCGGTCAGGGTGGCGCCACCCAGCAGGACCAGGGTGTCGGTGCCGCTGCCGCCGTCGAAACTATCGCCCGCCGCCAGTTCGCCCTGGCTGTGCACCACGAAGACGTCAGATCCGGTCGCACCATAGACCCTGTCGACGCCGCTGCCTCCGCTGAGGCTCTCGTCGGCGCCGCGGCCGCCATAGATCAGGTCCGCGCCGCTGCCGCCAACCAAAGCAGCCTCGTCCCCGCTTCCGCCGAAGAGGCTGTCGTTTCCATCCCGGCCGTAAAGGCGGTCGCGCCCGCTGCCGCCGTAGAGCCGGTCGTCGATCGGACCCGCGCCGACAGTGTCTTGTCCGTCCGCTCCATAGATCGTGTTCACGAAGCTCGACGGGGCCCCCAGGCGATCGCTGACGTCTCTGCCGGACTGTGCGAAGACTTCGATGTTGGTGATCAGGACGGACCATCCCAGCAGGACGCCCGGTTCCAGGAACAGGGTATCGGTCCCGCTGCCGCCATCGAAGATGTTGCCGTCGAGCGCGATGTTGTAGGCGGCGACGAAGAGGACGTCGTTGCCGCTATCCCCGTAGAGAGAGTTTACGCCGCTGCCGCCGAAGAGCCGGCTGTCATTGCCTTCGCCGCCAAAGATCACGTCGTTGCCGCTGTCTCCGAAGAGCAGGTAATCGTTGTCCTCGCCACCTTCCAGACGATCGTCACCGGCCCCCCCGAAGAGATAGGCATCGTCCTCCAGCCCGCCGGCAAGCAGGTCATTGCCGCTGGCGCCGAAGAGGAAGCTGTCGCGTTCCGTTCCGCCGAACAGCGTATCGTCGCCCTCCTCGCCCAGGATGAAGGCATCGGCACCGTCGTCACCATGGATGGTGTCGCTGCATTCGCCCCCCTGAAGCCAGGCATCGGTGCCGCTGCCGCCAAAGAGTGAATCGTCTCCGCCCTGCCCGTAGGCCCTGTCACTACCGCTCAAACCATAGATCGAGTCGACGAGATCGCTGCCGAAGAGGGTGCTGTCTTCACCCGCAGTTCCAAATATGACCGCCATCGAAATCTTCCCGGTCAAAGTGGCCGATAGGATGATTGTCACTGTGAGGGTCGCCAAAGGCAAGATGAAAACCGGCGGTACTCGCGCTCTTGGTCCAGGCGACTGCGGCCCGGAGAAACTCAACAAGGCAAGAAGGTGAACGGTCCGGCAAAGCAACAGTCTTGCCGTCACCAGGATTGCCGCAGCAGCCTCGAGCGACCAGGCCCAAAGAGAGCTGGGATGGTAAGGGTGCCGGCGCAGAGGCCGGCACGGCGGTCAGGTGGAATCCCGAACCAATCGCGGACGCCCGACCGCCGTCGCGGTGATCACGCTCTCGACGAAGGTGGGCTTGCCGCTGCGGTCGGGCACGATGGTGTCGTTGCGCTCCACCTCCACCACGCAGTCGGCCGCGCCGGCGAGATCGGCCAGCCCCCGCGCCTTCTCCTCGGCGGCCCGGGCTGCGGCCTCCGCCGCCTCGTCGAGCGTGAGGTAGTCGCGGATGCCGGCCGGCAGGTGCGCCCGGTAGCGACCGTCGGCGGTCTGGGTGATCAGCAGGCGCTGACGCTGGATCACACCGCTGGCGACCGCGCCCACGGCGTTGCAGACCTCCGCATGCTCGGCCTCCAGCAGCTCCGTCCCCAGCCGCTCGGCAATCGCGGGGTAGTAGGTCGCGGCCGGTGCGCCGATGCCCACGAGCGGGCGGCAGAGCGCAATGCGGGGCGCCAGCAGGCCGTCCGCGACCGGCCTGCGGCCGAGCGCCCGGTCGAGCAGGCTCCGCCCGAAGGCGTCCGGCGCAGGGCTCTCCTGCCGCTCTTCTGCAAGCGCGGCGAAGACCAGGGCCTCGGCGCCGGCCGCGACCACCTCCTGGTAGACGGCAAGGGCAGCCGCCCTGGCATCGGCCAGACCCAGCTGGCGGGCCAGAAGCTGCGCCCCCAGCTCTGCGGCCAGGCCGTTCCAGCCGTCGTGGACCTCCAGGACATGGGCCGCGTCGCTGGGCGTGAAGGCGGAGAGGATTGCCAGGCCGCGCTCGACCAGGCGCCCGGCCGCCCGCTTGGTCAGGTAGTCCTTGGCGACCCGGTCGAGGGGCAGCGGACCGCCGGCGAGCTGCTCCCAGACGGCCAGCTCCGCCGGACGCAGCTCCAGGCCCTCGGGCAGCGGCCTCAGACGCAGCAGGAAGCGGCCGTCGTCGCCATGCGCGAAGAGGCTCTCGCGCTGGGCGCCCAGGTGATCGGGAACCTCGGGATGGTGCAGGGCGAGCAGCGAGAGCGGCACCGCCCGGCGCGGCCCAAGGCTGAAGCGGCCGGGACCGGTGGCGCAGACCTCGCTGTCGCCGCCGAGCCCGACGGTATGGACGGCGATGGCCTCGACCATGGTCCGGTAGCCCCCCACCGTGGCGCCGGTCTGGCTCAGCACCGGCCGGCCCTGGCGCAGGAGCGCGATGTCGGTCGTGGTCCCGCCCATGTCGGAGACCATGACGTCCCTGGCGCCGACCAGGGCGCGCGCGCCCACCAGGCTGGCCGCCGGACCCGAGAGGATCGTCTCCACCGGCGCCGTCAGCGCCAGGCGGTCGGAGACCAGCGAGCCGTCGCCCTTCACCACCATCAGCGGCACCGAGAGCCCGGTCTCCCGCATCAGGCCCTGCACCGCCTCGATGAGCTGCTGGATCAGGGGAACGAGACGGGCGTTCAGCAGTGCGGTCAGCGCCCGGCGCGGCGCATCCAGCCCGGCCGAGAGCTCGTGCGCGCAGGTCACCGGCAGGCCGAATTCCGACCGCAGGATCTCGCGCGCCGCCAGCTCGTGCGAGGGATTGCGCACGGCGAAGAAGCCGGCGAGCGCGAAGGCCGAGACCCTGGGCGCCATCTCGGCCGCCGCCCGGCGCAGGGCATCGACGTCCAGCTTCGCCCTGGGCTCGCCCTCGGGACTGTGGCCGCCGGCGATGATGACGTGGGGATCGGGCCCCAGCGCCTGGCGCAGGCCGGCACGCTCCAGCGCCTTCTCCGGATAGCCGATCAGGATGAGCCCGACGGCACCCCCCTGCCCCTCGACCAGGGCGTTGGTGGCGAGCGTGGTCGAGAGCGAGACCAGCTCGACCGAGTGGCGGTCCTCCGGCAGGACTTGGCGCAGTGCCTCGCCGACCCCCAGCGACAGGTCGTGCTTGCTGGTCAGCGCCTTGGCCTTGGCCAGGACCCCGACCGCGTCGTCGTAGAGAACGGCGTCCGTATAGGTTCCGCCGGTGTCGATACCCAGGAGTCGCGCCACCTCTGCCCCCGCCTCAAGTCAGTCGGTCACCACCTCGGGGCACTGCGGTTCCGCGAAACAGCGACACGTCACTTAGCCAAAAGCGGCCTCGCCCCGCAATGCGGACGTGGGCCCGGCTGCGGCAAGGCGCTGCTCTCCCCTGCGTGCGGCGCATTTCTGATGAACGAGGACTTGGAGAGCCGCGCTTTCGACAATAGTATCCGCGCCATGAAGGACTCACCGAACCAGGAACTGGTCGGGAAGGAAGGCAGCCGACTGGAGCTTTCGACCCCGGCCCTCGTCATCGACATGCCGACCTTCCGGTCGAATCTGCGCACCGGCCAGGAGATCATCTCCAACAACGGCATCGGGCTCAGGCCGCACGTGAAGACGCACAAGTGCGTCCGCATCGCCAAGATGCAGCTCGACGCCGGGGCCAAGGGCGTCTGCTGCGCCAAGCTGGGCGAGGCGGAGGCGCTCTTCGAGGGCGGCATTAAGAAAATCCTCCTGACCTCTCCCGTCGTCGAGCCGGCGAAGATCAAGCGCCTGGCGGAGATGAACAGGGAGATGGACGACCTGATGATGGTCGTCGACGACATGGAAAACCTGAAGGCGCTCCGCCAGGCCGCCATCTCCGTGCAGAAGAAGTTTCGCCTGCTGGTCGACGTCGATATCGGACTCAACCGGTCGGGCGTCACCTCGGTCGACCAGGGCCTGGCGCTGGCACGCTACATCGCCGAAGCGCCGGAGCTGCGCTTCTTCGGCCTGCAGGGCTACTCCGGCAACATCCAGCACATCGCCAAGACCTCGGAGCGGCGGCGGGTCAGCCACGAGCAGCTGACCATCCTGAAAGACATGAAGAAGGCGATCAAGGAGGCCAAGATACCGGTGCGGATCACCACCGGGTCCGGCACCGGCTCGCACCTGGTGGACATGGAGGCGGCCGTCTTCAACGACATCCAGCTCGGCTCCTACTGCTTCATGGACACGCAGTACATGGCGGTCCACATCAAGCTCTGGGGCAAGGTGCCCTACCACCCCGCCCTCTTCGTCTACAGCCGCGTCGTCAGCCACAACCACGAGGGCTTCGTCACCCTGGACGCCGGCTCCAAGAGCCTGGCGACCGACGGGCCGCAGCCGACCGTGGTCGCCGGGGCGCCGGAAGGCAGCACCTACGAGCCCTTCGGCGACGAGTTCGGCAAGCTGGTCCTGCCGCCGGGTGCCGAGCCGCCGGCTGCCGGCAGCCTGGTCGTCCTCATGGCCCCGCACTGCGACCCGACGGTCAACCTCTACGACCACTATCACTGCGTGCGCGACGACAAGCTGGTGGGGATCTGGCCCATCGAGGCGCGCGGCCTGGCCTCCTGAGGCCCTGCCGCGCTCCAGCGGGACCGCAACAGGCCGGATCGCTAGAACTCAGGGATTCCTGACAACTTCGTTAGGCTTTCGGGACCCGGATCTCTTACCATCGGCAGAAGGCCACGATGGAGGAGACAGCAATGGGTTCCAAAGCGGCTAACAAAGCGATCGAGGACACGCCCTTCGTCCAGTTCTGGAACGAGGTGCTGGTGCCGAAGTTCATGCGCTTTCGCCATGTCCTGGTCGACGGACTCAGTCACCACAGCGAAGCGGTCTTCCCCGAACTGCCGGTCAAGCAGGGCGACCAGGTCCTGGACGTGGGCTGCGGCTTCGGCGACACGGCCATCAAGCTCGCCCGCATCGTCGGACCCGAGGGAGCGGTGCTGGGCGTGGACTGCTGCGATGCCTTCCTGGAGGAGGCGCGCAAGGATTCTGCCGCGGCGGGTATCTCGAACATCGCCTTCGAACGCGGCGATGCCGAGATCGCGCTGCCGCAGGACCGCTTCGATTTCGTCTTCGCGCGCTTTGGCACCATGTTCTTCGCCAATCCCGTGGCGGGCCTGCGCAACATGCGCAGCGCGCTTCGGCCCGGCGGGCGCATGGTGCACATCGTCTGGCGCAACCGTGCCGACAACCCCTGGCTCTCGATGGCCAAGGACGTCGTGCTGCGCTACCTACCGGAGCCGGGTGCGGATGCCCAGACCTGCGGTCCCGGCCCCTTCTCCATGTCGGACCCGGAGACGGTGACCGGCATGATGAAAGTAGCGGGCTACAGCGACATCGCCTTCCGCAGGGTCGACGCGCCGGTCCTGATCGGCCGCGACGTGGCCGACGCCATCGCCTTCCAGCTTGCCCTGGGGCCCGCCGGCGAGGTCTTCCGCGAGGCCGGAGAGGAAGCCGAGGCCAGGCGCGGCGAGATCGAGGCGGCGCTCGCCGAGGCCATCGCCAGGCAGAAGCTGCAAAGCGACGGCATCGTCATGGACAGCTCCTCCTGGGTCATCAGCGCGCGCAACCCGGGATAGCCTGGTGAGGACTGCTGCCATGATCTGATGGGCCAGCTGTGCTAGCATCCTGGCCAGCAGGGGCCGCCGGTCCGATCGCGACGTCTCCGATTCCGACGTCACGCCGGTCCGGTCTTCCCGCTGTGATCGAGCTGGGGCTGACTTGCGGGGAGGACCGCCATGCGCTGCGCGGGAGTTGCACGGAGAGCGGTCGCCGCCACGTTGCTGCCGGTCGCCCTGGCCCTGCTGGCGGGTCCCCTCGGCGGCAGCACTGCCCTTGCGGCTGAAGAGGATCCCTGGGCCGAGCCCCGCGATGCCATGCTACGCAAGATCGAAGCCTATGCCCCCACCCTGCCGAAGGCGACCGGAGTCGAGGCCTTCTCGCCGGAGGTCGTGGCGGCCATGGAGGCGGTGCCGAGGCACCTCTTCGTGCCGCCGGCCGAGCGCGAGCGTGCCTATGCCGACCGGCCGCTGCGCATCGGCTACGGCCAGACCATCTCGCAGCCGCTGATCGTCGCCCTGATGACGGAGATGGCCCAGGTCGGGCCGGGCTCCCGGGTGCTGGAGATCGGCACCGGCTCGGGCTATCAGGCAGCCGTTATCTCGCTGCTGGCCGACAAGGTCTGCAGCATCGAGATCATCCGCGAGCTGGGCGAGGCCGCGGCCGGGCGCCTGGCCGAACTGGGCTACGACAAGGTCGAGCCCCGCGTCGGCGACGGCTATTTCGGCTGGCCGGAGTGCGGCCCCTACGACGCCATCCTTGTCACCGCTGCGGCCGGTCACGTGCCGCCGCCCCTGGTCGAGCAGCTGAAGCCCGGCGGCCGCATGATCATACCCGTGGGCGCGGTCTACGAGCCCCAGCACCTGACGGTGATCGAGAAGACCCAGGAGGGCAAGCTCAGGACGCGCCAGGTCCTGCCCGTCCGCTTCGTGCCGCTGACGCGCGGCGCGGAATGATTGCCGCCGCGGCGCTCTTTCTCCTCTCCGCGGCGATCCTGGCCTATGAGGTGCTGCTGGTCCGCCTCTTCGCCATCGTGCAGTGGCACCACCTGGCCTCGCTCGCGATCTCCATCGCGCTGCTCGGCTTCGGGGCGAGCGGCACCCTGCTGGCGCTCTTCCAGGAGCGGCTACGACCGCACTTCACGCCGCTCTTCGTCGCCGGCGCGGCCCTCTTCGCACTGCTCGCACCGGCAAGCTTCCTAGCCGCCCAGGCGCTGCCCTTCAACGCGCAGGCGCTGATCTGGGAGCCCGGACAGCTCCTCTATCTCCCGGCGCTCACCCTCCTCCTGGTCCTGCCCTTCTTCTGCGGCGCCACCTGCGTGGGCATCGCCTTCCTGTCGCTCGGCCAGCGGATCGGCGGCCTCTACGCCTGCAACCTGATCGGCTCTGCGGCCGGCGCGCTCGGGGTGGTGGGCCTGCTGGTCCTGCTGACCCCCGCCGAGGTACTGCGCGCGATCGCGGTCCTGGGGTTCCTCGCGGCCGCCCTGGCCGCACTCGGCGGCCGTGGACCCGTCTGGCGCGGCGTCTGCGGCGGCGCCCTCCTGCTGGCTGTCGCGGCCGGGGTCCTGCTGCCGCAGAGCTGGTTCGCGCTCAGGATCTCGGAGTTCAAGGGCCTGCCGGCCGCCCTCGAGGTCGAGGGGGCGGAGGTCGTCGCCGAGCGCTCCGGCCCGCTGGGCCTGCTGACCGCGGTCGAGAGCCCCGAGGTCCCGCTGCGCTACGTTCCGGGCCTCTCGCTCACCGCGCCCGGCGCGCCGTTGCCGCAGATCGCCCTCTTCCAGGACGGCGGCGGCCTGACCGCGATCACCCGCTACGACGGCCGGCGCGAGAGCCTGGCCTATCTCGACCACACGACCGATGCCCTGGCCTATCACCTGCTGGAGCGACCCTCGGTCCTGCTGCTGGAGCCCGGCAGCACCGCCGCGCTGCTGCAGGCGCTCTACCACCGGGCCCGGCGGGTCGACCTGGTGGAACCCGACGGCAACCGCCTGGCGCTGATCGGCCAGGACCTGGTCCGCGAGTCCGGCGACCTCCTCTCCCGCCCGGAGGTGGAGAGCCACCGTACCAGTGCGCGCGGCTTCACCGCCGCCAGCCCGGATCGGTGGGACCTCATACAATCGCCCCATCTCGACGACGGCGGCCTCCTCGGGCTGGGCGAGACCTACGGACTGACGCGCGAGGCCTTGCGCGACTCCCTGGACCTCCTGGCGGAGGACGGCTGGCTCAGCCTGACCACCTGGCTCGAACTGCCGCCGCGCCAGAGCCTGAAGCTGCTGGCGACGGCGGTCGCCGCCCTGGAGGCAGCCGGCGCCGCGGCACCCGAGGAGCGGCTCCTCATGATCCGGGGCCTCACCACCATGACCCTCCTGGTCAAGGAGCGGGCGATCACGCCTCGGGAGATCGCCCGCGCGAAGGCCTTCGCCGAGGCGCGCTCTTTCGACCTCGCCTTCTATCCCGGCATGACGGCGAAAGAGGCAAACCAGGTGAATCTTCTGGATGAGCCCTATTTCTTCGAAGCGGCCGCCGCCCTCACCGGCCCGGAGCGGGCAGCCTTCCTGGCCGGCTACAAGTTCGACATCGCCCCGGCGACGGACGAGCGCCCCTACTTCCACGACCTGCTGAAGTGGGAGAGCCTGCCGGAGCTACTGGCGATCAGCCGCGCCGGCGGCGGCAGCCTGGTGGCGCTCGGCGAGGTCGTCCTGGTCGCGACCCTGGTCCAGGCGGCGGTCCTGAGTGCGGTGCTGATCCTCCTGCCCCTCTGGCTGCGCCGGAGGCGGCTGGCCGGCGGCCTGCCGCTGGGCCGCGTCGCGGGCTACTTCCTGGCCCTGGGGCTGGGCTTCCTCTTGATCGAGATCGCCTTCATCCAGCGCTTCACCCTCTTCCTGGGGCACCCGCTCACCGCCGTCGCGGTGGTGCTGACCGCCTTCCTGCTCTTCGCCGGCCTCGGCAGCGCCGCCTCCGCCGGCCTCGACCGGCGGCTAGTGGCCTGGCGCGCGCGCAGCGGAGGAAGCCGGCGGCCCTCGGCCATTCAGCTGGCCGCGGCGAGCATCGTCGCGCTGTCCCTCTTCTACCTCCTGGTCCTGCCGCCCCTCTTCGACGCGCTCCTCCACCTGGCCGCGGCCGGCAAGCTGCTGGTCGCCCTCGGCCTCATCGCGCCCCTGGCCTTCGCCATGGGCATCCCCTTCCCCCTCGGGCTGGCGCGGGTCTGGGTGCAGGCCCGCCCCCTGGTCCCCTGGGCCTGGGGCGTCAACGGCTGCGCCTCGGTCCTGAGCGCCCTCCTGGCGACCCTGATCATGATGGAGGTCGGCAACAGCGCCGCGGTCCTGGCGGCCGTCCTGCTCTACGCCGCGGCGGCGACGATACCCTGGCGCTCACGGCCCGGGACCTGACGAGGCGCCGACCGGGTCGGCGACGATCATGAAGACCCGGGCATCGCGTGGTTGAAGGCTAGATCCTCGAGCTGGGCGAGCGTTCCGGCAATCGCGCCGCTGACACTGGTGCCCCGGGTGACGATCAGGTCGACCTGCCGATCCCGGAAGGCTTAGATAATCGGCGCAGCACGGCCGCAGCATCAACCGGAGAGTTGCGAGACGGTGAGTTTCGGGCGGCCCGCCGGCAAGAACCCCTCTGGGCCTACCAGAGAACTCCCCCGCTCAGCCGCCCTTGCCCTTCGGTGCAGCGCCGCGGCCGATCGCCTTGCCCAGGCTTGCTACGATCCAGTCGATCACGAACCAGACAGCCAGAAAACCGGCGAACTCCAAGAGAAAGCTCTTCCAGTGAAAGAAGATCTGCGTGATCGCCAGCGCCGGTAGAAGGCTGAGGACTTGGGTCGTCAACAAGGTCCGGGCATCGGCTGCAAACTGCCTGCGGAGCTGGTCGTTTCTCAAGATGCTGTACATTCTGGCCTCCTCAATGCGGGCCGAGTCCGCACCCCCTGCCCATCCTTCCCCTGTGGCCGTTCAGGACACAACGACCGCGACGCGCGTCTTCCTTTGGACGACGATCACGATCCCTCCGAGGCCCACAGGATCTACATCTTTTTGTATAATATGTCTTTCTATAACTCAACAAATAGTTTGATCTCCGGCCTAGGTCCGCGTAAAGTTCAACCTAGGGGTGCTCCTGCATGAGGGGTACCCAGCCGGTACTGACTGGAGTGTGCGCTGACACAGCCGGCGGTTTGGTTTTCGGCCGCAGTGCAACCCGGACAGCAGCTCGATGGGAGACTTGCCATGGCAGCCATGAATCCGAGGGCGACCCTGCCCGGAGCCAAGAAACGAGAAACAGAGGTTCGCACCGTTCCTACGTCCGAGCCGCGGCTCGGGGGCGCGGTCGTGCTCAACAGCCCAGGGGCAGCGCTTGAGGTTTCGGCAGGTACGGAGGTGAACAAGCCGATCCGCGCAGCCAAGGAGCCACTTCCGGAGGCCTCCACCGTCGATCTCCAGCAGCGGCTCGAGATCAAGCAGCCGGTCTACACACCCACAGCCCCACCCCTACCGCTTGCGGCCGAGCTCGCCCAGGTGGTCGTCAGCTTCGATAGCGGGGCTTTCGGCAATCCCGGCACGATTCCACCGGACACGCACGGGGCGCCAGGGCCGGACTCCGTCATGACGACGCTGAACAACCGGGTCTGGTGGCACGACCGAAACGGCACGCCGCTGACGGATGTCACCCTGGACGTCTTCTGGAACGTCTTCGGCGAGGATATCGACACCTTCGACCCCAAGCTCTTCAATGACGAGCTCACCGGCCGCTTCATTTTCGTGGTCTGCGGCAATGCGCAGCTCCCTTCCTCCTCGCTCCTGGTAGCGGCAAGTCGCGACGGCGACCCCCAGGGCGACTGGGAATTCGGTCGAATCACAGTCGATACCGACGCCATGGGAGATGTGTGGATCGATTATCCCAGCGTGGGTTTCACCGAAGACAAGATCACGATCTGCGTGAACCTCTTCGCGCTCGCGAACAACAGCTTCGAAGGCGTCGCCATCTTCGTCATCGACAAGCAGGCCTTCCTGAACTCACCACACAACTTCGTCTTCGACCAATTCGTGGTAACCGACCAAGGGGGTACGCTCTGCCCTGCCATCGTTGCCGACCCCGGTACAAGCGATCAGTACCTGGTAAGCAACTGGACCGGCAACTTCCAGGGCAAGGGCTATCTCGCTCTCTATCGGATCGCCGGCAGCGTCGCCGGCGGCACGACCGAGTTTGCACGCGTCGGCTTCCTGGAGGTCTCGCGAACCTGGACCTTCGGCTTCCCGGGAGACCAGGCACCGCAGCAGGGGACGAGCGCCAAGATCGACGCCGGCGACGCGCGCATGCAGTGGGTCGTGCAGAGGCACGGCAAGCTTCATCTGGCGCACACGGTCTTCCTGCCAGACACGGCACCGACGCGCTGCGCCATCCAGTGGGTGGAGGTCGACCTAGACGACACGCCGGCGGTCACCGAGAGCGCGCTCATCGGCGGCAGCCCGGACAATTTCTACTATGCCTATCCCTCGCTCGCCGTGAACGCCTCTGGCGACACGCTGATAGGAATGGCCGCCTTTGCCGACAGCATCTTCGCCAGCGGTGCCTTTGCCTTTCGCCCCGCCGGCGGTACCTTCGGCGCACCGGTCATCTATGCCCCGGGGCAGAGCAGCTATCGCCTGACCTTCGGCGGCTCTCGAAACCGATGGGGCGATTACAGTTCGACCCACGTGGATCCCGCAGACACGAACAACTTCTGGACCATCCAGGAGTATGCCGGTCCGCAGCAAGACGAGTGGCGCACGCGCTGGGCCCATATCGTCGTCAGCTCAGGAACCGGCGTGAGCTAGAGCAAATCCCAAGCTGATGGAATCAGCTGCGACGACGATATGGCCCAAAATCAATGTGCTAGAGTAAGATGGGTGAGCACGAGCGAGCGCATATGGCGCTAGGTCTGGGACCAAGCTGACCGCCTGGCACATCGCCCAATCGACGGGCCCGCTTGCCATGCCCAGGATTGATGCATATCTAGACTGTGAGCGCCATACGGCGACGAGAATCCCCGTCAGACCGCGAGACGCGGTAGTTTTCGGAAGGCTTGCGACCAGGCGAAGCAGATGGTGGTAAAGAAGAAATCCAGATCCACAACCACCGTCCGCTCGAGCGTGACTCGCGTCGAGCGTGTCGGCATGAGCCAATCCTCGGCCAAGCGGAGCTTGATGAACAAGCTCGTTCACGAGCCGCTCCCGATACCCCGCACGAAAACCGTTCCCAAGGCTGAGATCCTGAAACGCCGAGAGAGCGACGAGGAGAGCTGAGGCACCGCGCCGCCCTGACCACCTCTTTCGAGCACCTGGACAAGGGCCATGCCATCGAGCCACGGCAGGACCTCGTGCTCAAGCTCGCGGCCGCCGAGACCCCTATCCCGCCAGGCCCGACAGGCCTCAGTCGACGGCGGCGGCCAGGTCGCTGTCGTGCAGGCTTTCGGGGTCGACCTGACGGCGGATGCGGCCGCGCTGCAGGATCAGGACGCGGTCGGACAGCATCTGGATGAACTGCAGGTTCTGCTCCACCAGGATCATGGTCAGGCGGTCGCGCCTGCTGAGCGCCAGCAGGGTCTCAATCATCTCGTCGATGATGGAGGGCTGAATACCCTCGGTCGGCTCGTCGAGCAGGATCAGCTTGGGGCGGCCGCAGAGGCAGCGCGCCAGGGCCAGGATCTGCTGCTCGCCGCCGGAGAGCACGCCGCCGGCGCGCGCGAGCAGCGGCTCCAGGCGCGGGAAATCCGCCAGCACGGCGTCGAGCGTGCTGTCGGGCTGGCGTGCACCGGCCACGGCCATCGCCAGGTTCTCGCGCACCGTCAGCCTGGGAAAGATCCGCCGGCCCTGGGGCACGTAGCCCAGGCCGAGGCGTGCCCGGCCGCTGGTGCGCAGGCGAGTGATCTCCTTGCCTGCGAAGCGGATCGACCCGGCCGTTGCCGGCAGGGCGCCGACCAGGGTCTCCATCAGGGTCGTCTTGCCCATGCCGTTGTGGCCGAGGATCCCCACGAACTCGCCCTCCCGGACCGTGAGATCGAGGCCCATGACCACGGGGATGCGCTGGTAGCCCGAGTGCAGGTTCTTCACTTCCAGCATGGTCAGGCCGCCTGCTTGCCGAGATAGACGTCGCGCACGCGGGTATCGGCCATCACCTCCTCCACCGGACCCTCGGTCAGGATGGCGCCACGGTTGAAGACCGTGACCTTGCGGGCGATGCGGCGGATGAACTGCATGTCGTGCTCGACCAGGATGACCGCGTTGGACCTCGCCAGCTCCACCACCAGCTCGGCCAGGTTGCCCACCTCATGGTCGGTCATGCCGGCGGCCGGCTCGTCCAGGAGGATGAGGTCCGGGTCGGGGGCGATCACCATGGCCAGCTCGACGAGCTGGCGCTGGCCGTGCGCCAGCCGGCCGACGGTCTCGCCACGCAGGTCCGTGATCCCGACCCGCTCCATCGCCCGCTCGGCTCGGTGCCGGGCGGTGACGGACCTGGCCGAGACGCGGGCGGTCGCGGTCAGGACGTTGTCCGCGACGCTCATGCTGTCGAAGACGTTGGGCACCTGGGTCTTGATCCCCATGCCGAGGCGGGCGATGCGGTGGCTGTTCAGCCCGGCGATCGAGCGGCCGCGGAAGCGGATCTCGCCGGAGGTCGGCACAAGCTGTCCCGTCAGGCACTTGAAGAAGGTGCTCTTGCCCGCGCCGTTGGGTCCGATGAGGCAGCGCAGCTCGCCTTCGGTGACGCTGAAGTCGACGGAATCGACCGCGACCACACCACCGAATCGCATGGTGACGGCCCTGGTCTCGATGATGGCGGCGCTCATTCGGCTGCTCCCGGGGCAAGCGAGGTCCCTCTGCGCGGCGGTTCTCGTTCCGGGGCCTCCGGGTCGGGTTCCAAGGACGGCGAGGGCCTGGCGCGCCGGGTGAAGAGCAGCTCGAGGCCCGCCTGCAGGCTGGGAACCAGCCCGCGCGGCACCAGCAGGACGAAGACCACCAGGATCACGCCCAGGATCAGGTTGGGATCGAGCCAACTGAGCCCGCCGGTCTGGTTCACCGTGCCCAGCTCGGTGATCAGGATCTGCAGCAGGATGCAGCCGATGATCGGGCCGACCAGGGTCCCCAGCCCGCCGACGATCACCCAGATCAGCACCTGGGCGTTCTGCTGCAGGCTGAACATGTTGGGGCTGACGAAGCCGGTGTTGGCGAAGAGGATCCCGGCCATGCCTGCCAGCGCCCCGCTGACCGCGAACATCGCCAGCTTGTAGAGGCGCACGTCGTAGCCCAGCAGCGAGGCACGGGTCTCGTTGTCGCGCACGGCGACCACCGCGCGGCCGAAGCTGCCGGCGAGCAGCAGCTTGCAGAAGAGATAGCAGAGGATGAGGGCGCCCACGGCGACCGTGAAGATATCCTCCGGCCAGAGGACCTCCATCGGGTCGCCCGGCATGTTCAGCGGCGGCGTGCCGGGGATGCCGTTGAAGCCGCCCAGGCGCGCCGTGCCGATGGTCCACTCGTCGCCGGCGGTCTGGTTGAAGAAGCGGTAGAGAATCAGCGAGACCGTAAGCGTGATCACCCCCAGGTAGACGTCGCTGATCCGCTTCCAGAACATGAAGTAGCCCAGCAGCAGGGCGAAGGCGGCCGGGACCGCCATGCCGATCGGCACGGCCCAGCTCGTATCGCCGAAGTTGATCGCGGCCACGGCATAGGCATAGCCGCCCAGCCCGAAGAAGGCCGCCTGCCCGAAGCAGAGGATGCCGGCGAAGCCCCAGACCAGGCCCAAGGACAGCGCCAGCACCCCGAAGGCCGCATAGATGGTGGCGTTGATCAGCAGGTAGATCTCGTCCAGCGCCGGCAGCCCGAAGAGGACCGCGAGGCCCATCGCCGTCACCAGGGCCGTGCCCAGCAGGTTGCCTTGCCTTGCCGTCATCATAGCGATTTCCTGAAGAAGCGGCCGGTGATGCCTTCCGGCAGGATGCGGATCAGCACGATCGCGGCCACCAGCAGGGCCACCTCGCCGATGACCGGGCTGGAGAGGAAGGTCACCGTGGTGTTGACCGTGCCCAGCAGGCCCGAGGCCGTGACCGTGCCGGTCAGCAGGGCGGCACCGCCGGAGATCACCGTGATGAAGGCCTTGGCGATGTAGGCGACGCCGATGGTGGGCACGACGCCGGAGACCGGGGCCAGAAGCCCGCCGGCCAGGCCGCTGACCGCCGCGCCGACCCCGAAGGTCACGGCATAGACGCCCGATTCGTTGATGCCGAGCGCGGCTGCCATCTTGGCGTTCTGCATGGTGCCGCGGGCGATCAGGCCGGCACGCGTGCGCTTCAGGAAGAGCCAGCCGGCGACCACCAGCCCCACCGCCACCGCCATCAGGAAGAGCCCGTAGGCACCGGCGCGGTAGTCGCCGATCTCGATGCTGCCCAGCGGTGCGGAGACGCCGGTCACGGTGTTACCGAAGATCACCGTGACGGCGCCGATGGTGGCCAGGCTGATGCCCCAGGTGGCCAGCATGGTATCGATCATCCGCCCGTAGAGGTGCCGGATGATCAGGCGCTCGAGGAGGACGCCGAAGATGCCGACGGTGAGCGGCGCCACCACCAGCATGCCGAGCCAGAGGCCGAGGCCGGCGTTATTGGCCACGATGGTCGCGAAGCCGCCCAGCATCAGGAACTCGCCGTGGGCGAAGTTGATGATGCGCATCATGCCGAAAATGACCGCCAGCCCCAGGCTGATCAGGATCAGCGAGGCTATGGCGCTGCCCACTTGCAGCGCCATAGCCAGCAGGTAGTCCATCCTTTGCCCTCCTGCGCCCTGCTACTTGGTCGGCACCTTCACGACGTACTGCTGGTTGTCGCTGGGATTGGAGATCAGGTCGCAGACCGCCGCGGTGTCGGAGGGGAACTGCTGGTCGAAGCTCTCCAGCACCTTGAAGCCCTGGTTCTCCGCCTCGCCGATGTAGACGTCGAGGATATCGTGGTGGGTCTTGGGATCGATCGTCGTCCGACCGGCCGGGCCGACGTAGCTGATCCCCGTCTCCAGGGCCTCGATCACCGGCATCCGATCGGTGGTGCCGGCCATCTCCACAGCCAGCTTCCAGACCTGGAAGCCGTGGTAGGTCATGACCGCCAGCTCGGTCAGCGGCTCGCCCTGGGGGAAGCGGTTGTAGTACTTCTCCACGAAGGCCTTGTTGTCCGGCGTATCGATGCTCTCGAAGTAGGCGTAGGAGACGAGGATCCCGTCGTGCTCGGCCGGCGTGGTCAGCACCTGGGCGTTGTCGATGCCGAAGGTGGTGGACGCCATGGGGATCTGGTCCTTCATCCCGGCCGCCGCCCACTGGCGGTAGAAGCCAAGGTGCGCGGCCCCCACCAGGACCGAGACCACGATGTCCGGCTTGGCGGACTGGATCTTCTGGATGGTCGAGCCGAAGTCCGCGACGTCGAGCGGGAAGAAGTCGGCCTGGACCACCTCGCCGCCGTTCTCGATGGCGTACTTCTCGATCCACTTGGCGGTGATCTGGCCGTAGTTGTAGTCGGCGGCCAGGGTGTAGATCTTCGGGCCCCACTTCTTGATGATGTAGGGGACCAGCTTCTCCAGGGTCTGCGCCGGCGTCGAGCCCATGCAGAAAATGTTGCGGTCGCAGACGCCGCCCTCGTAGAGGGTGTTGTAGAAGTAGAGCGTGCGGTAGCGGCCCAGCACCGGGCGGATCACCTCGCGCGAGGCGGAGGTCATGCCGCCGAAGACGCAGGCCACGCGCTCGCGCGTCGCCGCCTCGGTGGCGTACTGGGTATAGAGCTGCATGTTCGACTGGGCGTCGTACTGCAGGAGCTCCACCGGCTGGCCCAGGATGCCGCCGTTCTCGTTGCACTCCTCGACCGCGAGTTCGAGGCACTTGATCATCGGCTGGCAATAGATCTCCAGCCCGCCGGAGCCGTCATGGATGCCGGCGACCTTGATCGGATCGGCGGCAAGTCCGCTCTTGGCGACCAGAGGTGCCGCAAGCCCGGCGGCAGCGGTGGTCTGCAGGAAGCGGCGGCGATTGAGACGGTAAGCCATTGCGATAGTCTCCCAGAGTGACCCGCCGCTCTCCGCGGCGCGGTCGGATTGAACGGTGTCGGACGAGCCTCCCGCTCGCTGGCCCGGCTTGGTGTCGCGGCGACCGGCCGCGACACCTGCCAAGCCCCTTTGTCTCTGGCGTGCAGGCCCGCCTCGACCCATCCGGGCTCCGGAGGCTGCACGCGGGATAGCTCCTTCGGCGGTTCAGGCGACCTTGAGCGTCGGGGCCGCCTCGGTCACATCGCGGTCCCAGTAGGGGACCATCCGGCGCTGCAACATCTGGCGGAACTGCATCGTGGTCTTCTCCAGCAGCTCGCCCGAACCCCAGTTCACGATCACGCCGTAGCGCCGCAGAAGGTCGAACATGTCGAGCTCGCCCGCGCGGTAGCGTGCGGCGATCTCCTCGGCATCCTCGGCGAGCCAAGCCTTGCGGTGAGAGCGGATGCGGGCCCGCTCCACCTTGGTCGCTTCGTGATCGACCTCGAAGGAGGCCAGGTCGGGGTCGATCTCGCGCACGACGACGCCGTAGTCCTTCACCGCGCGCCCGATCGAGACATAGCCGTCCGCCACGTCCTCGCAGACTTCCTGGGGGTCGCGCTCCAGCGGATCGCCCAGGCCGCCGCCACCCGCCGAAGGCCTGGTGACGGTGTCGCCGGCTTCGAGAGGAACGTTGGAGAAGAGCGAGCCCAGATAGCGCTCGCCCTGGGTGCCCGGGTTCACCCAGACACCGTGCGGGATGGAGGGAAGGCCGCCCCACAGCCCCCAGGTGACAGAGCGCTCGCGGTCGCAGCAGTAGGAGACCACGGTGCGCTCGGCCTGGGTCAGCATTCCGCCCTTCTCGACGCCCATGCCGCCGCGGTACTTGCCCGGGCCGCCGGAATCGACCCGCAGCTCGTGCCCGCTGGTCAGCACCGGCGCCAGCCGCTCTTGCCCCTCGAAGGGCTGGGTGCCGAGCTGCACGCCGAAGACCGGGCCGGTGGCACCCCAGCCGTCGCGGCCGTTGCGTGCGCCCCAGCCGCCGACCATCCAGTCGTACCACATGAAGTAGGGCTTATCCTCCAGCCGGCCGTCGCGGCCGCCGATCAGCAGGTATTCCAGGTTGAAGGTACAGGCCATGGCCCGTTCCGGCATGATCTCGGCCCAGAGTTCGAAGATCGAGTTCATGATCTTCTCGAAGGGGCCGGAGCAGAAACCGGCGACCGGCGTCGGCCAGCTCGCGTTCACCACGCTGCCTTCCGGCCCGAGGTCGACATCGACCACGCGGTAGAAGCCGGAATTCAGCGGGATGTCCGGGAACTGCATCTTGGTCCCCGCCACGATCGCCGCGAAGGCGCCGCCGTAGCAGGAGTTGAGGAAAGTGGAGATCGACGTCGGGTGCGACTTCGACAGGTCGTAGTGCACGCGGTCGCCCTCGATGGTCATCTTCACCCGGATCGGCACCAGGCCCTCGCCGGCAGCGGGATCGACGTCGATGTAGTCCTCCGTCTCCCACACGCCGTCGGGCAGCTTGCTCACCCGCTGGCGGGTCAGGGTCTCGACGTAGTCCTGGGCCTCGGCGAAGGCCTGCTGGATCACCTCCAGCCCGTACTTCTCGACCAGGCGGCAGACCTCGACCTCGGCGATGCGCGTCGCCTCCGCCTGGGCCTGCAGGTCGCCGACGATATCGGCCGGTGCCCGCGTGTTGGATGCAATGAGACGCACGACGTCGGTCAGGTAGACGCCCTTGCTGACGACGCGCACCGGGGTGATGCGCAGGCCCTCGGCCATGTGGTCGATGGCGCTGACGTTGAAGGAGCCCGGCACGGCCCCGCCGACATCGGCCCAGTGGCCGTTCGCCTGGGCGAAGCCCAGAAGCGTGTCCTTGTAGAAGATGCCGCGGACGATGCGGGTGTCGTTGAAGTGGGTGCCGCCCTGATAGACATCGTTCACCACGAAGACGTCGCCCGGATGGATGTCGTCCTTGAAGTTGTTGATCACGGCCTGCGCCGTGTAGTGCAGGGTGCCGACGTGGGCGGCGATGTCGCCGCTGCCCTGCATGACGGTGTTGCCGTCGGGATCGCAGATCGCCGACGAGAAGTCGCGTGAATAGATGACGAAGGAATAGCAGGTCCGGAAGATCTGCTCCGCCATCTGATCGACGATGTTGATGAAGGCGTTCTTCAGAACTTCGAAAGTTACCGGATCGAGCTTCTCTTTCTGCTCGGCCATTGTACTGTCCTCCTTATCGATTGTGCGCGCGGGGCCCGGATCAGGCACCGGCCAGGGGGATTTCCATCTTGATGGTCAGCCAGGCGTCCACCTCTGCCGTGACGCCGGGAGGAACGAGAACGGTCGAATCGAGCTGCTCGATGATCGCCGGACCGGCGATCTTGGCGCCGGCCGAGAGGCTGTCGCGCTCGTAGATCGGGGTCTCGACCGGGGCCGGCAGCTCGTCGAAGCGGACCATCCGCCGGGTGACGGGCCTGGGCTCCACGCCGTCCGGCTCGTGGGTGGCAAACTCCGCCTTGCGCGTGAGCCCGGTGGCGGTGACGCCCAGGCGGTAGGCCTCGACCGGCGCCTCGGGCCTGGTGAAGTTGTGCTCGCGGCCGTGTTCCTCGTGGAAGGTGGCGACTGCCGCATCCAGGGACCGGATCGGCGCATCGACCTTGATCGACATGGCGCGCCACTGACCCAGGTAGCGCATGTCGATAGCGCGCTGGAAGACCATGTCGGATTCGGCAACGCCCTCGTGCTGCAAGCGGTTGCGGCCCTCGGCCTCCAGCTCCTGGAAGGTGCGTTCGACGTCTGCCGGGTCGAGCTCGGCGACGTTGCCCAGGTACATCTGCGTGATGTCATGCTGGATGTCGACCAGAAGGCAACCCATCGCCGAGGTGACGCCGGGGTTCGGCGGAACCAGGACGGTGGGGATGTTCAGATCCTTGGCTAGAGCCGCCCCGTGCAGCGGTCCGGCACCGCCGAAGACCACCAGCGCGAAGTCGCGGGGGTCGTAGCCGCGACGGATCGAGATCAGCCGCACGGCATCCGCCATGTTGGCATTGGCGACACGCAGGATGGCCAGGGCCGCCTCTTCGACGGAGAGCCCGAGCGGGTCCGCCGTCTTGGTCTTGATGGCTTCGCTCGCCAGGGCCTTGTCGAGCTGGATCGCACCGCCGGCCAGGCTGTCGCTGAGGCGCCCGAGGACGACGTTGGCGTCGGAGTTGGTCGGCTCCTCGCCGCCGCGGCCATAGCAGGCCGGGCCCGGATTGGAGCCGGCGGACTGCGGTCCGTTGCGCAGCGAGTTCGCCTCGTCGATCCATCCGAGAGAGCCGCCGCCGGCGCCGATGGTCAGGACCTCGATGGAGGGAAAGCAGATCGGATAGCCGTACTCGACGTGCCAGTCCTTGGTGACGCGCAGGCTGCCGCGGTCGCAGAGCGAGACGTCGGTGCTGGTGCCGCCCATGTCGAGCCCGATCGAATTCTCGTAGCCGGCGAGACCCGCGACATGCCGGCTGGCAATGGCGCCTGCGGCAATGCCGGAGGCGGCGAGCCGGGCGGCGAAGTTCTCCGCCGTCTTGGTGGTCATGACGCCGCCGCCGGAATGGAGCAGCAGCACGTCCTCGTGGTAGCCGCCGGCCTCCATGCGCTGCTGCAGCCGCTTGGCATAGGCCCCGGCCACCGGCGCCAGCACGGCGTTGGCGACCGTGGTCGAGAAGCGCTCGTGCTCGAAGATCTCCGGCATGATCTCGCTGGAGAGCGAGATGGTCGCGTCCGGCACCTGCTCCAGCAGGATCTCGCGCATGCGCTGCTCGTTTGCCGGGTTGGCGAAGGCGTTGACGAAGCAGACGGCGATGGTCTTCACCCCGCGCTTGGCGATCACCCGCGCGACCTCGCGCGCGTGCTCCTCGTCCAGCGGCGTCACCACCTTGCCGGCGTAGTCGATGCGCTCGTCAACCACCAGCCGGTCGCGGCGGCGGATGTAGGGCGGTGCCATCTCCTTGTAGGTGTCCCAGAGGTCGTCGCGCGTGCCGCGGCGGATCTCGATCACGTCGCGGAAGCCCTTGGTGGTGACCATCACCGCCGGCGGAAAGCGCCGGGTGATCAGCGCGTTGGTGGCGAGCGTGGTGCCGTGCGAGAAGAGAAGCACGTCCTTCAGTTCGACACCCGCCGTCGCGATGCCTTCGAGCACGCCGTCGATGGGGTCAACGGTGGTCGGCACCTTCGACACCCGCATGGCGCCCGTTGCCTCGTCCAGGATGCAAACGTCGGTGAAGGTTCCACCCACGTCGCAGGCAACCCTCACCGCCACTCCAGTGGCGTTCCGTGCTGCCGCCGTTCCAGTAAGTCCGTCCATTTTGCCTTTCGAGCCTCCTGTTGGCGCGCCGCAGGGACGGAAATCCATGCTGCGCGCAAAACAAAAGCCCTCGCGGTCGTAAGACCATGAGGGCTTTCTTGCCGTTAGCCGACGGCGGCAGCACTGGCACCGTCGCGCTTATGTGGTCGGAAAGGGTGTCTTCCGCCTAGTTTTTCACGTTTCGCTTCGAGCTAACCGAGAAGAACTCGCTGGCATTGATGATGGCGACGGAAATCTCGTCGATGCTGACGCGCCGCGCCATGGCCTGCGCTCGAATTGAAGAATAGGCCTCCTCTTCCGACAACCCATTACGATCCATCAGGATCGTTTTTGCACGCTCAATACGCTTAAGCGCGCCTAGTTTCTGCTCAACCTTGCTCAATTTTTTAGCAAGATCGCGCTCACGTTTGGAAACGGTAACCGACATCATGATCGTCGTCAACAGTCCGATCGCGCGGATGGGCTTGGCGATGATCGCCACGACCCCGGCGTCGATGACGGACTGAAGAATCGAGGGGTTCTCGTACTCCACGATCCCGATGGTGACGGGCGGCTGCGCTCCGGTCACCTTCATCACCTCGTCGGAATCGGAGTCCGGCGGAAAGAGAGCACGGAACACGATCTGGACGTCCTCCGGCAGTTCCTCCGGCGGCGGCCAGGTCGCCGAGACGCGGCAGCCGATCCGGCGCAGATGCGCCACCAGTTCCTCGGCGTTGCGATCCTGGGGGTGAACCACCAGGACACGCATCGAGCGGATTTCTCTTAAGAGCTTCAGCGCGCCGTTGGGTGAGGACCGGGCCACGTTTGCGCCGCCTCAGTCGGCCAGGTCGGCGAGCGGGCTGTCGACGGCGCCGTTGCCCCAGTCGTCACGGTCGTGTTCCACCATGTAGGGGTCCGGCTTGACCGGGCGGCTGGGATTGACCAGCACCTCGAACTGCCCGTCCGCGGCGACGCGGCCGATCCTGGGCGAGAGATAGCAGTGGTGGTTGTCCGGATCCATGTGTACCAGCCCCTGGGGGGCGTCGATGGTGCAGTCCAGCAGCGGGGGCAGCAGCACCTCCGGGTCGGTGCTCCCGGCCTCCTCCAGGCCGTCCGCCAGCAGCAGGGTCTGGAGGTAGGCGCCCTCGCAGAGGGCGTTCGTGGTCGCCTCCGCACCGTAGCGGGCCCGGTAGGCCTCGACGAAGGCCCTGTTGACCGGCCCCGGCAGCGACTGGAAGTAGGTGGCCGCCGTCAGATGGCCGGCCAGGACCTCCGCGCCGATGTGCGCCACCTCGGTCTCCGTCGTGGTCAGGCTGGCGATCGGCAGCTTCGCCGGATCGAGCCCGGCGTCGCGGTAGGCGCGATAGAGACAGGCGGCATTCTCGCCGACGACCGTGGTGAAGATGACCTCTGCCGCCTTGGCGCGCACGTCGCGGATGATCTCGTCGAAGGTGGACTGCCCGTCCTCGAAGGAGACATAGCGCTCGGCGACGACCTGGCCCCTGTGCTCGGTCAGAAGCGTGGTCATGACGCGGTTGGATTCGACGGGAAAGACGTAGCGCGTGCCGACGAGGTAGAAGCGCTTGCCGTAGTTGGCGATCAGGTGGCGGGCGAGCGGCACACTGTGCTGGTTGGGGATGGCGCCCGCATAGATGACGTTGCGCGAGAACTCGAAGCCCTCGTACATGGCCGGATAGGCGAGGAGTGCGTTGCGGCGTTCGACGATCGGCAGCATGGCCTTGCGGGTGCTGGACATGTAGCCCCCGACGATGATGCGCACGCCGTCCTCGCTCAGCAGCCTCTCGGCGTAGCGGGCGTAGTCCGCCGGAGAGGACTGGGGATCGTAGACCACCGGTTCGAGGGGGCGCCCCCGGACGCCGCCTCTCTCGTTGACCTGCGCGATGGCGAGCAGCGCGCCGTTCAGCTGCGTGCGTTCGATCAGGGCCGTGGTGCCGGACTGGGAGAAGAGGACCCCGATCCGCCAGGGCTCAGAACTTGAGGGCTCGGAACTTGACCGGGACAAAGATGCATTCTCCCATAAAAAAAGAGGCCCCGACTCATGCCATTTCGCATGTAGACGGAAGCCTCATTGCTCCTCAAGCACTACTGTTCGCCGAAGCCGCTTCGCTTGTCAACGCCGCCGGGTGCGCCAAGAGGCTACACCCCCGCCGGCGGAGCGCAGCCGTCAGCCGAGGGTTGGGCAGGCATCGAGAGCCTGCGCCAAGCCGCCAAGCGAGGTCGGCGGAGCGGATGCGCGCCCTTGCTTCCCGATCGGTTGGAGCCATCGATCGCACGCGGCAGCAGGGAGGCATGGCCAAGTAAACGAGCGGGCGCCGCGCGCCCTCGATTGCGCACGACGCCCGCTTCCACCTTCACAGCAAAGCGCGGGGGCACCTGCAATCGCTGCCCCGCGCGTCCCTTCCTTAGCTGAAGAGGAAGTCGCCTGCAGTCAGCTGGTTGGCGGAGATGCCGTTGATCTCGACGGTGAAGTTGGAACCGCCGTTGCCGTCGGTATCGACCTCGATGTTGTTGCCGTTCACCCGCACCTGGCCGGCCACGTTGCTGAAGCTGGAGGTGCCGATGAAGCTGCCGCTGTCGCCCGGCATATCGATGGCGATCCGGTCGGCTTGGGCCTGGCTGAAGTCCACGATCTTGCCCTGCTGGTTGCTCAGCGCGTTGCCGTCGAAGGCGAAGGTGTCGCTGCCGCTGCCGCCGACCAGGCTGTCCTGGCCCGGACCGCCGTCCAGAAGGTCGCTTCCGGTGCCGCCGAAGAGCCTGTCGTTGTTGTCGCCGCCGGCCAAGATATCGTCGCCGTCGGCACCCAACAGGCTGTCGTCGCCCTGGCCGCCATAGCCGGTGTCGCTGCCCTCGGCACCGTAGAACCTGTCCTGACCCTGGCCGCCGTACAGCAGGTCGTCGCCGAGAGCGCCCAGCAGGCTGTCGTCGCCATCGCCGCCGTCCAGCAGGTCATCGCCGTCCTGGCCGTAGAGCCTGTCCTGGCCCTGGTCGCCGAAGAGACTGTCGTCGCCGCTGTCCAGCGCGTCGCCCGCGCTGCCGCCGCCGAAGAGCGAGTCGTCGCCGTCGCCGCCGTAGAGCGTGTCGCCGCCGCTCTTGCCGTAGACCTTGTCCTGCGAGTTGAGCGCGAAGATGAGGTCGGCGCCGCTGGTGCCGTTGAGCGAGTCGTCGTTGCTGGTGCCGGTCATGCTGTTGACGACCGTGGCGGGCGGGAGCCCGCCGTAGACGAACTCGATGGAGGTGAGGCTGAGGTCGTTGGTGTCGACGTCGTCGCCCAGGAAGAGGGTGTCGCTGCCGCTGCCGCCGCTGATGATCTCGATATCGCCCACCTCGCCGGCGGAGGAGACCGTGAAGATGTCGTCGCCGCTGCCGCCGTAGACCTTGTCGTTACCGGACCCGCCGACCAGGGTATCGTCGCCGCCTGCCCCATAGAGGCAGTCCATGCCGCTGGAGCCCTCGAAGCTGTTGTTGCCCGAGTTCCCGAGCATGACGTTGTCCTGAGCGTTGCCGCCACCGTCCAGGTCCTCGCCGACGGCAAGCTGGGCGAGCAGGTCGCCGTCGAGCGCCTGGAAGACCTCGATGTTGGTCGCCAGGGTCAGGTCGGTCAGCGCGAAGACCGTGTCGATGCCGCCGCCGGCCGTCTCGATCAGCACCTCGCCGCCGACCACGACGAGCACGTCGTCGCCGGATCCACCGCCAAGCGTGTCGATCACCGTGTCGCCGTCGCCGCCGATCACCGTGTCGGAGCCGGATCCGCCGTAGAGCGTGTCGGCACCGCTGAAGCCGGCAAGCTGGTCGTCGCCGTCGCCACCGAAGAGCAGCGCGTCGCCGCTGTCGTCGATGATGGTGTCGTTGCCCTCGCCACCCCAGGCGGTGTCGTCGCCGGCCTTGGTGTTGAGGTTGTCGTCACCGGCGTCGCCGTAGACCCGGTCGTCGCCCCTGGCGCTGTTCACGAAGTCGTTGCCGCTGCCACCGAAGACCACGTCGTCGCCCAGGCGCGCCAGCAGGCGGTCCGCACCGCTGACGCCGGTCAGCGTGTTGTCGCTGTTGTTGCCGCGGATCAGGTTGTCGAGCTCGTTGCCCGCGCCGAAGATGGCGGTGTTGATCACGTCCAGCTTCTCGACGTTGGTGCCCGAGGCCGCCAGGTCGAAGTCGACGTTGGAGATGATCTTGTCGACGCCCTCGCCGGCCTGCTCGACGATGACCTCGCTGCCGTCGTCGACGCGGAAGGTGTCGTTCCCGATCCCGCCGTAGAGCGTGTCGTCGCCGCTGCGCCCGCGCAGGAAGTCGTCGCCCTCGGCCCCGAAGAGCAGGTCGCTGCCCGAGCCGCCGTTCAGGGTGTCGTCGCCCAGGCCCCCGTAGGCGCGGTCGTCGCCGTCCTGACCGGTCAGGCTGTCGTTACCCGACCCGCCGAAGAGGCTGTCGCTGCCGTCCAGACCGCGCGCCACGTCCTTCCCGCTCAGCCCGTAGAGCCGGTCGTCGCCGCTGAAACCCAGCAAAAGGTCCGCGCTGTCGCTGCCCGTCAGCGCGTCGCCCGCGCCGCCGCCGATAAGCGTGTTGTCAAACATCGTCGTCTCCTTCTCCGGCCCGCCCTCGAGCCGCTCTGCATAGCTGACTGGCTGTCACTTTCCGCCGCGCCGTCCGTTCATTTGCGTTTTTGAGCAGATGATCCGGAAATCGATTCCATTCGCTCATCGGCGATGGCGTAGGGATTTAGCCGATCTCGTGATAAAATCAATCTTTCCTTTGGGCTAGGCAGTTATACTCTAGATGCTAGAGCCAATCGATAATTTATAAAATTTAAATATACGGTGCGTCTTCACAAATTATAAACTCTACTTGAAACCACAGATCCTCACTGTAGTAAGGTTGATTTGATCTTTTTTTTATTTTTATGGTCTTTTTACTTTATATGCAGAGAGATGTATCCGTTTACACAAATCATTCCTCACACTAGATAGAAGTATATTGATCTTTCTGGGGGACGTGTTTGCAATTGGATTCATATCGTGGTGTGCTGCCCCTCTCTCTTCCAAAAGAAAAAATAGGAGTCATGCAAGGCGCGCATGATTACCTCTCATACCACAGAAATGAAGTGTATTTCCATGCAACTCTTGCGGTGAGCCGCTTGAGCGGCAGATCATGAACCACCACTCCACAAGAATAAGAAACGAACATATCCGAATGCGCTCTGGACAGACCGGCAGGCTACGGCCGTACATCCGCGCGGTCGGTTCGGCACGGCATCACGAGCGCGCCGTCCCGCCCGCAGGGCAATCTCGCGATCGACCGGCCCTACGCCGGTCAGAGGTATCCGCAATGGTCAAGAGAGGCGAGATTCCCGGATACGATCGTCCCTGATGAGTGCGTTGGCCAGGATGAGGAGCTTTCGCAAGATGGCGATGCTGGCGAGTCTGGGTGGAAATCAGGGTTGAAGCGACAGGTCACGATGGCCGGCCAGTAGAGGGCCTGTCTGAGGCCATGGCGTCCGCCCTTGATCTTGGCTCTGCCTGTCCATGCGCCTGATTGTCGAACCAAGGGAGCCAGGCCGACGAGGGCTGCCAGCGGTCTGGCTTCCAGGCTTTCGAGTTCGGGCAAGGCGGCCAGGAGGGCAAAGGCGGAGGCCTGGCCGATGCCGCCGAAGAAGGTTTGATTGCCGTGCGCTGTCGGCAGGTCCTGGAAGACGTCGCTGCCGCCATAGAGCGTGTCGTCGTCGTTGCCGCCGTTCAGGCTATCGTTTCCGGCTTCCCCCTGCAGGAGGTCGCCGCCATCGCCGCCGTAGAGGCTGTCGTCGGCCGGGAGGTCGAGAAGTTGGTTGGCAGCGTTGGTCCCCTGGAGGGAATCCGGGCCGTCGGTTCCTGTGATGGTCGCCGTGGTTCGGATACTCCCCCTTCAAATCACGTCCTGTCGTCCCGGCCCCCGTCGCGCCCTGGGCTGACGAGGCTGTCGGGGCCGGTGGAAACGCTCGGTCGGCAACGGCTTGGAGGCAGCCCGTCCCATCATCGCGCAGCCATGCCCCTCGAACAGGCGCGACGGGACGACCGTGATCCAAGCAACCGAGCAGTGGAGGTCTCGTTCCCGAACGGACTTGTTCCCTGCGCGCCCCCCCAAGTCTCTCCGCGCCCGCGCGGAGCGCCTTACCTCTTCGCCAATCTGAACAAATCCTCGTCGCCGCCCGATCTAACGCCTCCCGGATTGCTCACTATCCGATCCCGACTCTCAGCAATCCTTCGTTGCTTTGCGCTGAAACGGCCTGACAAAGACTCCAAGAAGAGCCGAACAGATTTGCGCGGACGTTTGAAGTTTCCTTTCCCTCGTAGCTTAGCTCAAGCGCCAGGACCAGACTTTATTGCCTGGAACACGAGACGTTTCCCAATTCAGGGCGCGCGCCGTCCAGACGTTCGCACCGCCGATCAAGGGCCGGTGCTGCGCTGCCTTTCGCGGATCCTCAGCAGGTCCAGGCGGTCGCGCCGTAGGGCCTGCCCCGGCAGGACCAGGGTCGTGGTGGTTTCCTCCTCCACGAGGCAGGGACCCGGGATCTCGAGATCGAGCGGCAGGTCCTCGCGCCGGTAGACGGGGCAGTCCTCGAAGATCCCCTCCGGCAGGCGGAGGTGGCGCCTGCCGTGAGGCTCGGCCCGGCCGGGCAGGCCCTCCGCAGTCATCGGCTGCAGCGAGAGGGTCGGCCAGTCGAGCCGGCTGGAGAGCCTGAGACCGACCAGTTCCACCGCGCTCTCCGGCAGGGCGAAGGTGTAGGCCCGCTCGTGGGCGGCATCGAAGTCCTGCCGGGCCTGCGCGAAGCCGGCATCCGGCAGCAGCGGCACGGTGACAGAGTGCTCCTGGCCCTGGTAGCGCAGGTCCAGCGCGCGCTCGTGGGTGATTGCGGCCTCGGGCGCGAAGCGGGTGAAGTGGACTCGGGCGGCCTCGGCCATGAGGTCGAAACCAGCCCCGCTCTCCTGCAGGGACGCCGCATCGAAGGCCCTGTGCAGGGCCTGCTCCTGGTCCAGGCGCGGCACGGTCGCCAGCATGCCCCAGGCGGAGAAGATGCCGGCAAGCGGCGGCACCAGGATCTCGGCCGCACCCAGCTCCCGGGCCAGCGCGGCGCCGTGCATGGCCCCGCCGCCGCCGCTGACCAGGAGCGCGAAGTCGCGCGGATCGTGCCCCCTCTGCACGGAGACGAGCTGGAGTGCATTGATCATGTTGGCCTCGGCCACCCGGATGACCGCGAGTGCCGCCTCCTCGACGGCGAGGCCGATGCTGTCCGCCAGCGGCGCAAACGCGGCCCGGGCGGCCCCGGGGTCGAGCGGCAGGCGGCCGCCGGCGAAGCGCTCGGGGTCCAGCACGCCGGTCAGAAGCTTGGCGTCGGTCACGGTCGGCTCCCGGCCGCCGCGCCCGTAGCAGGCCGGGCCCGGGTCGGCACCGGCGCTCCGCGGGCCCACGCGCAGGCTGCCGCTGCCGTCGACCCAGGCGAGAGAGCCGCCACCGGCGCCGATCTCGACGATATCGACCACCGGCATCAGCAGCGGATAGCCGGGATCGGTCCGGCTGCGCTCCAGGCTGTAGCTGGTGGCGACCCTGGGCGTGCCGCCCTGGATCAGCGAGCACTTGGCCGTCGTGCCGCCGATATCGAGCGCGATGAGGTCCGGCATGCCGGCCGCACGGCCCACCGCGGCCGCCCCGCTGAGGCCTCCCGCCGGACCGCTCTCCACCATCTGCAGCGGCTGCCTGGCGGCCCAGTCGAAGTCGGCCGAGCCGCCGTTCGACAGCATGGCGAGAAAGGGCGGCCGGAAGCCTTGCCCCGTCAGGGCCTGTTCCAGGTTCCCCAGGTAGCGCGCCATGACCGGGCGCACGTAGGCGTTCATCACGGCGGTGTTGGAGCGCTCGTACTCCCGCCAGGCGCGGGTCAGCTCGTGCGAGGCCGTGACCGGGATCTCGGGCCAGAGGCCGGCGATGGCCTCGCGGCAGCGCTCCTCATGCTCGGGGTTGGCATAGCTGTTGAGCAGCGCGACGGCGATCGCCTCCACGCGCTCGGACCGGCAGCGCTCGACGATGGCGGCCAGGCCGGCCTCGTCCAACGGCTCCAGCTCCCGCCCCTGCCAGTCCATGCGGCCGGCGACCTCGAAGCGCCGGGACCGCGGCACCAGCGCCTCCGGCGAGCGGAAGCGCAGGTTGTAGAGATCGGGCCGGTTGCCGCGTCCGATCTCCAGCACGTCGCGAAATCCCGTCGTGGTGATGAGGGCCGTCCTGGCACCCTTGCGTTCCGTCAGCGCGTTGATGACCGTGGTCCCGCCGTGGATCAGGAAGGCCACCTCCTGCGGCCCGATCCCGCTCTCGCCGATCGCGGTCAGCACGCCCCGGCTGGGATCGGCCGGCGTGGTGAGGGTCTTGGCGGCGATCAGGCGCCCGCTGGCCTCGTCGTAGGCCACGAGATCGGTGAAGGTGCCGCCGACGTCGGTCGCCAGGCGAACCCCGGCCGTCACCGGCGCCACCCCGCCCCGTAGGCCGCCGTCGCCTGCTCCTCGCTGAGATATCCGGCCTCGACGTCGGCGGCGACGGCAGCCGGCGCGCGCTCGCCCGGCGGGCCGTAGCCGCCGCCGTTCCCGGTGACGACCCGCACACGGTCGCCGACCTGCAGGTCCAGATGCGGGCTGCGGGTCAGGGTCAGGACCTCTCCGCCGCGCTCCACCTCCACGCGGTTGCAGCTTCCCGCGGCGCCCTCCTCCATGCCCCAGGGCGGCGTCTCGGAGCGGCCGACGCTGCAGTAGAGGAAGTTACCCTCCTCCAGGATCTCGAACTCGCGCACCAGGCCGAAGCCGCCGCGGTGGCGTCCGGCCCCGCCGCCGTCGGCCGTGTTGAGCTGATAGCGCCTGAGGCGGAGGGGGAACTTCGCCTCGATCACCTCGGAAGCGTAGTTGTAGGTGTCGCCGTCGGTCAGCGCGATCAGCGCCGAGGCCCCGTCGGCATCGCGGCTGGCCCCCCAGCCGCCGTGCGCGGGCTCGATGTGGACATAGTCGCGCCGGCCCTTGCCGCCGCGCCCGCAGAGATAGGCGACGGTGAGGCTCATGTAGCTGCCGGCGCTGAAGCGCTCTGGCGCCAGCGGCGCCAGCGCCTTCCAGGCGAGCTCCGAGGCCTGGGCGGAGCCCTCGTAGTACCAGCCCACCGGCGAGGGCGGCTCGGCGGTGAAGACGCTGCCCGGCGGGCAGATGACGCTCAGCGGCTGGAACCAGCCGTCGTTGGCCGGCGCCTGCGGGTCCACCAGGGCCTTGAAGACCGTCTTCACCGCCGAGAGCAGCGCGCCGCGGGTGCAGTTGATCGGCGCCTGGCGCGCCTCGGCGCTGCCGGTGAAGTCGAAGGTCACGGCCTCGCCGGCGATCGTCACCGCGACGCGCACCGGAATGCGCTCGTCCACCACGCCGTCGCCGTCGATCCAGTCCTCGGCCTCGTAGCGGCCGTCGGGCAAGGCCGCGACCGCCCGGCGGCTGGCGGCGGCATCGCGCTCGAGGATGTGGCGGAAGCAGGCCTCCAGCGCCTCCGCGCCATAGCGCGCGGCGACCTCGAGCAGGCGCCGCTCGGCGATGCGGGTGGCCGCCAGTTCGGCGTTGAGATCGCCCAGCGCCAGGTCCGGATAGCGCAGGTTGGCCCGCAGCAGGTCCAGCAGGCCCGGGTCGATCTCGTTGTCGCGGCAGAGGCGCAGGCAGGGGAAGCGCAGCCCCTCCTGGTAGATCTCGGTCGCATCGGGCGGGATGCTGCCGGGCTTGGCGCCGCCCACGTCGATCCAGTGCGCGACCGAGAGCGCAAAGGCGAGCAGCCTGCCGTCGGGCAGGAAGACCGGCCGCATGATCGCCATGTCGCAGGCATGCGTGCCGCCGTCGTAGGGCTGGTTGGAGATGAAGACGTCGCCCGGCCGGAAGCCCTCGCCGTGCTTCGCGATCAGGTGGCGCACCTGCTCGGAGAAGGTGCCGGTGAAGAGCGTGATGCCGTTGCCCTGCGCCACCAGCCGGCCTTCCGCATCGCAGAGCCCGCAGGCGAAATCCAGGATCTCGTAGATGACCGGGCTCATGGAGGTGCGGGCCAGCACCGCCCCCATCTCGTCGACGGTCGCGGTCAGCTTGCCCGACAGTATGTCCAGGGTGATCCGGTCCAAGGCCTCTCCTTCCAGCGCTCCGGCCTTTCGGCCGCCGCCAAGAAAGCAAAGCCGCCGGGCTCTGCCAACTGCGGAGCTTGCGGAGCCGCTGCAGCCGGGCGACTTTTCCTGCCGCGCGGCACCGGCCTGTGCTATCCTGTCGCACAGTTGGTCGATAGGATCGAGCTGGGAGAGAGATGGGGGATGCGTCGGCCGAGACCGTCAGGAGGCTCCAATGATGCTGGAAGAAGCCCTGCATGATGACCGCGCAGTTCGGAAGCTGAGCAGCGAGGACCTGAAAAAGGCCCTGCAGGCGGGCTGGAACGACTTTCGTGCCAAACCCACTCATCTCTATTTCCTGGCTCTCTTCTACCCCGTGGCGATGTTCGTCGGCGTCTGGGCTGCGCTAGACAACAACATGATCCCCCTGTTGTTCCCGATCATCAGCGGTGCCGCCCTCCTGGGCCCCTTCTCGGCCATCGTTCTCTACGAGGTCAGCCGGCAGCGCGAGAGCGGCCAGGCGGTCTCTCTGAAGGAGGCGCTGGGCCTGGTTATCTCCCGTTCCGCCCCGGCGATCGCGATCCTTGCCATCGCCCTGATCGCCGTCTTCGCGATCTGGATCTGGGTCGGACTGGAACTCTATCGCGGGCTCATGGGCACGGTCGCCGACCGCTCGCTCACCGGCTTTCTGGGCGAGGTCCTCTCGACCTCGGCCGGCTGGAGCCTGATCCTGATCGGCAACGCCGTGGGCTTCCTCTTTGCCCTGGTGGTGCTGGCCGGTTTCGCCTTCGCCTTCCAGGTGGTCGTCGACCGCGGCAGCGACCCGCTCTCGGCCGTGGCCCTCTCCCTCAAGGTCTTCTTCGCCAACCCGGTGAGCCTGCTGCTGTGGGGCCTGGTCGTGGTGGCGGTCCTGGCGGCGACCATCGTCACCCTCTTCGCCGGCCTGGCCGTGGCCCTGCCGCTGCTGGGGCACGCTAGCTGGCACCTCTATCGTCAGGCGGTTGCCCGGGGATAGGGTCTCAGCGTTCGGGCGACGAGGGCAGGGGCTTGGGCTGACGCACGCCGCTGGCAAGCGCGCCCTGCCCTGTTGCCTGCGTTGCCTGCGCGGCCGACTGCGGGGCCGGCCGTTTCCAGGGCGTCGACTTGAACCAGGCGACCGTGTAGGCGACCAGGACTATGATCGCAAAGCCGGTCAGGTTGACCAGGGCGGTGATCAGGTCGTGGCGCTCGGTCCCCAGTTCGCTGTTGGCCCAGTCCATCACCATGCCCGATACCCGCGCCAGGAACATGGAGAGCAGGAAGACCGCCAGGGACTGCTGGCCCACCTTGCGCACCACATCGACCAGCGGGCGCAGGCGCCTGACCGCCATCAGGCGGTGGCCCCGCTCGCCCGCGGCGATCCAGGCGAGATAGGCCAGCGCCAGGAAATGGAGATAGCGCAGGATGCCGAAGTGGGTCTTGTCCCTGAGCGGCTTGATCTCACTCCACCACTCCATCAGCGGCAGGAAGTCCAGGAAGGCGCGCGCGCGGTACCAGGCGATCGGCATGGTCAGGACCAGCACTAGGATGCAGCCGACGACCAGGGGCTTGCTCGGCTTGGGCGGCTTGATCCAGCCGAGCCCGATGGCGAAGCCGGTATAGAAGACGAGCTGCCAGCCGAAGGGGTTGAAGAACCAGGTCCGGTCCGACCAGGGCTCCGCCGGCAGGTCGAGCGCGCCGGTCAGCCCGACCGCCCAGGTCACCACGACGAAGCCCATGGCCGCCCTCGGGTCCAGCCGTCCCAGGGCGACCACCAGCGGCATCAGCAGCAGGATGACCAGGTACATCGGCAGGATGTCGAAGTAGTTCGGCACGTAGCTCAGGGTCAGGTAGGCCGGCAGCAGCGCCGAGGGATCGTTGAAGAACAGCATCAGGTTCAGGGAGTTCCTGTAGGTCTCTCCCCTGTCGAATGCGATGTCGACGCCGGCGACCAGTGCCGCCACGGCGACGAAGAGACCGATGTGCGCCCAGTAGACCTGCCAGACGCGGAAGCCCACCCGCGCCGTCCCCATCAGCCATCCCTGGCGCTCGAAGACCTTGTAGAAGGCGATGGAGGAGGCGACGCCGGAGCAGAAGACGAAGATCTCCGTCGCATCGGAAAAGCCGAAGCGTGCCGGGATCCAGAGGGTCCAGCTGTTCCAGGGCGTGTGCGCCAGGTAGATGATGAACATGCCCAGGCCACGAAAGAAATCGAGCCTCGGGTCGCGCTGGCCCTGGGGAACAACAGAGGCGGTCGTACTGGCCATAAAGGTCGCTCGTCCTTTCAGCTGCCCGCCCGCCCGGCAATCTTGCGAGCGGCGGCAGCCGGCGTTCAAGACTCTTATAACGTTCAGGATACGTCGGGAGTTCAAAGAAGATCCCCCTTACCACAAGCCTTCGTGATCTCCTGCCCTGCCCCCTTCACCGGGTCTTGAGCGACAGGGCGCCCCCAGGCGCGCTAGGACTGGGATCATGACCGGCCTGGCCCTGGCAGGCGGACGCCCTGCCCCGCAGCATCTGGTCCTTTTCGCCGCGGGCCTTGCGATTCTCGCGGTGGCGCTGCTTGCCTGGCAGGCCGGCGGACCCAGGCTTGCCAGTGCGGTGGGCCTGGGCGTGGCCGGCGGCGTCGGCCTTTATCATGCCGCCTTCGGCTTCACCGCGGCATGGCGGCGCATGGCACGCGAGCGCCGGGGGGCCGGCCTCAGGGCCCAGTTCCTGCTGATCGCGGCCGTGATCCTCGTCTCCTTTCCGCTGATCGGCTACGGACGGGAGGTCGGTCTCGCCGCCGGAGGCTTCGTCTTTCCCTTCGGCGTCGCGGCGGCGCTGGGTGCGGCGGCCTTCGGGCTTGGCATGCAGCTTGCGGGCGGCTGCGGCTCCGGCACGCTCTTCACGCTCGGCGGCGGCAGCACGCGCATGGCGGTCACGCTCTCCGCCTTCATCCTGGGATCCCTGCTGGCGACCGCCCACCTGCCCTTCTGGAACGGCCTGCCGCGCTTCCCCGGCACCTCGCTGATCGCCGAGTGGGGCGTGGAGGCGGCACTCCTCGCCAGCCTCGCTGTCCTGGGGTGCCTCTTGTGGATCACGCGCCGGCTCGAGCTGGCGCGCCACGGGGCGCTCGAGGCACCCAGGCAGGAGCTGTCCCTGCTGCGCGGCCCCTGGCCGCTCGCCTGGGGCGCCCTCCTGCTGGCGCTCGTCTCCATCGGCTGCTTCCTGCTGCTGGGCCGGCCCTGGGGCATCACCTCCGCCTTCGCGCTCTGGGGCGCCAAGATCGCCGCCGGCCTGGGCGTGCCGGTCGAAACCTGGCCCTACTGGCAGGGCCGGACGGCGGCCCTGCAGCGCTCGGTCTTCGCCGACGCGACCTCCGTCATGAATTTCGGCGTGATTCTCGGCGCCCTGGCCGCGTCCGGCCTGGCCGCACGCTTCGCTCCGGTCTGGCGCCTCTCCGCCCGCGACCTGCTGACCGCCCTGGCTGGCGGCCTGTTGATGGGCTACGGCGCGCGCCTGGCCTGGGGCTGCAACATCGGCGGCTTCCTGGGCGGCGTCGTCTCTGCCAGCCTGCACGGCTGGTGGTGGCTCCTCTTCGGCTACCTCGGCAGCGCCGCGGGCGTGCGCCTGCGCTCCCGCCTCGGCATGGACCCGCCGCTGCAGGAGAGACAAGGAGGCTAGAATTCGTTCGCTTTTGCTCACGAAACCTGCTCTAGCCCATTGTTTTAAAAGCAAATCGTCGTCGCAGACGAGTCCATCTGCCCGGGATTTGCTCTAGTGTCGATGCGGTGCCGCCTTGTGGACAGCGCGAAAAAGCACCAATAGTATGATGATCGACTCACACCTGGAGGCGTCCATGCAGACGGTCCGCAAGACGATCACACTGACCGACAAGCAGGAGGCCTGGATCAAGGCCCAGGTCGAGGCCGGCCGCTTCACCAACGACAGCGAGTACATCCGAGACCTGGTCAGACGCGATCAAGAGCAGGAAGCCAAGTTCCTCACCCTGAAAGCCGCGGTGCAGGAGGGACTGGACAGCGGCCTCGGCAACAAGACCCTGCGCGAGCTGTGGGACGAGGCCGAGGCGCGGCACCAAGGCAAGGGTGGCTAGATACCGGCTTACGACATGGACGCTTTCTGCGTTTGCATTGCTCCCCGGTTAAGGCCAGAAGACAACTATTTTGCGATCTGTCTAGCCTCTTCTTTAATCTTTATCCGTCATGGCCGGACTTGATCCGGCCATCCACGCCTTACCGCCAGCGCCCAAGGCCCGAGTAACGCGCTGCCGAGCCACGTGGATCCCCGGGTCTTCGCCCGGGGATGACGGTAAGGGTCGTGCATGGAGCAAACAACACAACCAGCTTTGCTAGACCGGACAGAGGAGCTGTGTTTGGGAGTGTCTGGCCACAAACAAATCGCCGATGCATCCTCGCGGCTTCATATCCCCTAAAACGCCCCGTCGTAGGCGCGGCGGCCGATCCGGCAGGCCAGCAGGGTGAAGCGGTCGCGGGTCAGTGCCGCCTTGGCCTCGGCGGCCAGGGTCTCGGCATCGTCGATCCAGCGGCCCTCGCCGCCCAGGGCGGCGGCGACCGCCGGGAAATCGCTGCCGCCGAAATCGACGCCCAGGTTGGGGCGCTGGCTGCCGCGCTGCTTCAGCTCGATCAGCGCCAGGCTCTCGTCCACCAGGACGCAGACGATAATCGGCAGCGCCAGGTCGCGCAGGGTCGCAAGCTCGCCCAGCACCATCTCCAGGCCGGCGTCGCCGACGAAGACCACGACCGGCCGCTCCGGCCGGGCCAGCTTGTAGCCCATGGCGAGCGGCAGCGCGCAGCCCATGGTGCAGAGGGCGGAGGACTGCAGCAGGCTCCGCGGGCTGGGGCAGCGCCACTGCTGGCTGAGCAGGATGCGGTGGGCGCCGCTGTCGGCGGTCGCCACGCTGTTCTCCGGCAGCGCCTCGCGCAGGCTGCGGAAGACCGCGCCGGGGCCGAAGCCCTCCTCCTTGGGACGGAAGGCGGCCCGCAGCGCCTCGCGCGCGGCCGCCGGGGCGCCGTCCGGCCAGGTCTCCTGCGGCATCTGGCCTTCGCTCAGCCGCTCCAGGGTCTCCGGCAGGCGGCCCAGCAGCAGGTGGCTGACGGCGTGCATGCCGTGGCTGCGCTCGACCGGCGCGATCTCGATGACCTGCTTGTCGCCGGCCCAGGGGTCGCGCCAGCCGGCCCGCATCTCGATGGGATCGTAGCCGAGGAGGAGCAGCAGGTCGGCCTCGGCCAGGAGGGGCAGCAGGATCTTGTCTGCCTTGGGCGAGAGGCCGGCACCGCCCAGCGCCAGGGAATCGCCCTCGTCGAGAAGGCCCTTGCCCTTGTAGCTCGTCACCAGCGGCACCGAGAAGCGCCGGCAGAAGGCGGTGATCGCCTTACCGGCCTCCTCGTTGACGGCATCGACGCCGGCGATCGCGAGCGGTCTCCGGGAGCGCCCGAACAGCGCGCGGGCTTCGGCCAGTACGGGATCCTGGGCCGCGGGAACCGACACGGCGCGCCGTGGCGGCCGGAAGCCGCCCGCCGCACCCGGGATCTCCTCTTCGGCGACCGAGATCGGCACGTCGACGTGGACCGGACCCGGCTGTCCGTCGAGCGCGAGGGCGATGGCCTTGTCCATGACCGCACCCACGGTCTCGGCCGTCACGCAGAAGCTCGCCTTCACGACGGGGCGCAGCAGGGCCTGCTGATCGAAGACCTGGTGGGTGTAGCGCGCGTCCTCGCCGAGGTTGACGCGGCCGGTCAGGAAGATGAGCGGCACGCGGTCCTGCAGGGCGTTCGCGACCACGTTCACGGCGTTGGCGACGCCGGGACCGATGGTGGCCAGCAGCACGCCGGGGGCGCCGGTCGCGTGCCAGCTCCCCTCCGCCATGAAGCCGGCCGGGTTCTCGTGTTTGGTGAGGACGAAGCGCAGTCCGGCCTCGCTCAGCGCGTCCATGACGGCCAGCACCTCGCCGCCCGGTATGCCGTAGGCCCAGCGGCAGCCGCAATCGGCCAGCTTCTTGGCTATGATCTGCGCCCCGCGCATCGCCTTTCCTTCCCAGTTTTCTATCCCGAGGCGCCTGCCCCTCGCACCTTGCTCTACCACAGACGGCCACCGTCGTGACAAGCCCGCCCGATCGCTTGCCAGGACACGGCATTCTCTGTGCCGGGCAGGCCGGTCACGCGGCCCGGCGCTGGTTCGTCTCGAAGTCGTCGGCGAGCAGGGTCAGGCCTGCCTGCAGGCGCTGCAGCAGGATCAGGTCGGCGGGCCCGGGGCAGGGCCGCGCGAGGCAGAAGGCCGGAAGACGCTGGTAGACGCTGACGTCCTCGACCAGGTGCCGCGTGCGGCTGCCCTCGGCCTGCAGCAGCAGGCGCGCCCGCCCGTAGTCGCGCGTGCGGGCGGCGAGCCAGGCCTCGCTGCGTTCCTCGGGTCCCGGAGAGCGGCGGCCGGTCAGGTCCACCGACGCAAAGCGCTCGCCGCCGATGGCGAGGCGGAAGAGCCAGGCGTAGCGGCAGCCGGCATCGTGCTGTCTTTCCGTCAGATATCCCCGCGCCCGCAGGATGCCCAGGGGATACTCGGACCATTCCGGCGGCGCGTCGGGCCCGACCAGGGCCAGCCTCTCAGCCCGCTGCCGCGCCGTCGGTGCATAGCGCGCCTCCTCTGCCTTGCCCGCTCCCTTCCGCAAGCGGTCCTTCCGCGGTCTCCCGCAGCGTCGCCGTCCCATCGCGCCTAGCCCGGATTTCTCAAACAGTCTTTGAGGATGCAGCGTGATGGTGGCTAGGTGAGGTTGGTCCAGGCAAGGTTGGTGATGTCTGAATGAGGTCGAGCGGTCTGTCCCGTCGATTGACGGCTGGGTCGGTTGATCACTGTTCCTCTGTAGTGGAAGGGAAGGATTAGTCGAGCCGCTCAGGCCGCGGCGATGGCTAATCGCCGGTGAGCAGCGGCGAATTCGGTCTGGTAAGGGAAGGCCGAAGGCATGGCGAGCTTGATCCGTCTGGCGCTGATGCGCACCCGGGCGGCGATCTTCAGGAGCTTGTTTCGGATCCGCCCGCAGGAGGCCTTGGCGAAGCGCGTGTTCACCAAGCCGATGCGGCGCAAGGCGCAGAGCAGCAGGTAGGCCATCGAGGCGAACCAGAGTCTGAGTTGGTTGGCGCGCATGGTGTGAGCCGAGGTGCGGTCTGCGAAGAGGTCGAGTTGGCACTCCTTGATGCGGTTCTCCATCTCGCCACGCGCGCAGTAGAGCTGTTCGTAGAGGCGGCGCGCCTTGACGTCGTGGCGGGCCAGCGAGGTCACCACGAAGCGTGGGTTGCTCCCGTCGGGCCGGCCCGGCATCCACTCGGCCTTGCCGACCACCCGTCGCTGGCAGCTCCAGCTGTCCAGGGTGGTCCACAGGAAGTCCTTGTAGCGCCGCGCCGGGCGGCGTTTGGTCTCGGCCTGGCTGCGTGCTGTCGCCAGTTCGGCCTCGATCTCGGCCACCAGCCGGGCGTTGCGTTGCAGGCCGAAGAGGTAGTCGACCCTGTTGGCCTCACACCAGGCCATCAGTGCCTCGCGGGCGAAGCCCGCATCGGCGCGTAGCAGGATGCGCACCTCGGGCCAGTGCTGGCGGATCTGCGCCACGATCCTGGCAATCTCCTCGACCGCCCCGGCGGCGGCATCGATGTTCGAGCGCCTGAGCTTGGCAGCAAGCAGGTGGCGGCCGCAGAAGACGTAGAGCGGCAGGTAGCAGTAGCAGTCGTAATAGCCGTGGAAGAAGCGGCCCTCCTGGTTGCCGTGCAGTGGGTCGTCGGTTGCATCCAGGTCGAGAACGATCTGTGCTGGCGGCTGCGGCTGTGCCTCGAGGAAGAGGCTCACGAAGAGCGCCTCGATCGCCGCTGCCTCATAGCTGATCTTGTGGTAGAGCGTCGGCAGGGCGCTGCTCAGTTCCAGCCGGTTCAGCGTCGACTTGCCGGCCAGCGGGGCGCAGTCCCGCCGCCGCGCATGCAGCTTGCCGGCCAGCACCGCCATCACCGGATCGAAGCGCAGGTGATCGTGGTCTTCCAGGTCCTCATAGCCCAGCGCGATGCCGAACACCCGCTGGCCGACCAGCGTGCCCACCTGATGCTCGATCAGCGAGGGCTCGCGATGATCGACGAAGCAACCGGCGAAGCGCTCGATCACGCCAATCGCTTTGTCCGTGGCGCCCAGCAGCAGCGCTCCCGCGTCCGAACTCGCCAGACCGGCATCGAACGCTGCCTCCACACGCCGTCCTTCCACGGGTGCAAAACCAAACAGATCCGGGTTACACTCTGTCGGCATCGGGGAACTCCTCTATCCTGGGTTAACTCCTTGTTCGCACAAGAATTTTCCCAGATTCAGAGCCCCGATGCATCCCTAGTTTGAGAAATTCGGGCTAGCCCTCCCCGGCCCTGTCTTGCGGCCTGCGGTCAAGAGGCTTTACAACCTTTTCGAGATACTTCACAATTTGTACTCCTTTTGGTCCAGTCTGGCCCACTCTATCGCCCGCCGGAGACTCGGCGGCGCGACCGCCTCCCTTGCCGAGGCAGGGGCCCAGGAAAGAGGCCCGAGCGATGAGACGACACAGGCGGAAAGCATCAGCTCTCCCATGGCGCTATTCGGCTGCCAAATCTACACGTTATAATTGTCTATCTGATTTTTCGTCGTCAAGCGCAAAATTGCGCACTAAATTTTAGCCCTCCGACCGCAAGGACCGACATGCCCGCGAGTCCACAGGAAAGACTGGCGCAGTTCCTGGAGCGCCCGCCTTACGGGGATGACGTCGCCGGCCAGCGGGCCTGGTTGCGCCAGGTGATGGAGCTCCTGGCGATCAAGGGCCAGCCGCTCGCCCTCCGGGCCGGCCTTGCGGCAAGCACGATCAACCGCTTCCTGTCGGAGAAGAGCAGCCACAGGCTGCGCCCGCAGACCCTGGACGCCATCGTCGACCAGGCCGCCCGGCTCGCCGCCCTCGACGGTCGGGAGACGACCGGGGGACGGGACAGCGGGGATGAGATGCTCTTCCTTCCCGGCCTGAAGGCGGAGCGAGCCTCGGCCGGAAGTGCGCAGAAATGCGCAGAACTGCAGGACATGGCGTTCTCCCGCACATTCCTGCTGAGCCTGAAGCCGACAGCGCTCGCCGCCCTCTGCCTGGTCGCCGCGGCCGGCAACGCCATGGCGCCCACCTTGGCCGACGGCGATCTGCTGATCGTGGATCGAGGCTCAGGCCTGGCGGCAGGGGACGGCCTCTACCTCCTGCAGCCCGACCCCGAGGGAGCGGCGCTCGCGCGACGCATCACGCTCGCCCCGCAAGGGGGACAGGTGCAGCTGTCCACCGACAATTCGCTCTACGGCGTGCCGCACACGGTGGACCGCGACGACCTTCGGATCCTCGGCCGTATCCTCTGGATCGGTCGGCGTCTCTAGGTTTGGAAAGGGCGCGCCCTACCCGGCGGCTTGGAGGGACCTGCGGCGCGCTTCCTGCAGCTTCGCGAAGTCGGCATCGGCGTGGTAGGAGCTGCGCGTCAGCGGGCTCGACGCGCAGAGCAGGAAACCCTTCGAGAGCGCCGCGCGCTCGTAGGACTTGAACTCCTCGGGCGTGACGAAGCGGTCCAGGGTGTGGTGCTTGGGCGTGGGCTGCAGGTACTGGCCGATGGTCAGGAAGTCGACCTCGGCCGAGCGCAGGTCGTCCATCACCTGCAGGACCTCCTCGCGCGATTCGCCCAGCCCCACCATCAGGCCCGACTTGGTGAAGGTCGCGGGGTCGAGACGCTTGGCGTCGGCCAGCAGGCGTAGCGAGTGGAAGTAGCGCGCGCCCGGCCGCACGGTGGGATAGAGCCGCGGCACGGTCTCCAGGTTGTGGTTGAAGACGTCGGGCCTGGCCTCGATCACGATTTCCAGACCGCGGTCCTTGCGCAGGAAGTCCGGGGTCAGGACCTCGACCGTGGTGTCCTCGTTCAGCTCGCGGATGGCGCGGATGGTCTTGGCGAAGTGCTCCGCGCCGCCGTCCGGCAGGTCGTCGCGGTCGACCGAGGTGATCACCACATGGCGCAGGCCCAGCTTGCTGACCGCCAGCGCCACGTTCATCGGCTCCATGGGGTTCAGCGCGTCCGGCTTGCCGGTGGCCACGTTGCAGAAGGCGCAGGCCCGGGTGCAAATCTCGCCCATGATCATCATGGTGGCGTGGCGCAGCTTCCAGCACTCGCCGATGTTGGGGCAGGCAGCCTCCTCGCAGACGGTGGAGAGGCCGTGCTCGCGCACGATCTGCTTGGTCTCCTCGTACTCCGGCGAGCTCGGTGCGCGCACGCGCAGCCACTTGGGCTTGCCGCGCTTCACCGGGTTGTCGGGCTTGTGGGCCTTCTCCGGATGGCGGAGGCGAAGCTGGCGCTCTTCATTCTGCAGCATGCTGTTTCAACTCTTCGGGTAGGAGGGTGGTCTCGTCGATGATCGCATGTGAAAGCTGCTCCCACGTAAGGTTCTGCGCAGCGGTGAGATCGGCGCCTTTCAGGATCGTGCCCTCCAACCTGGCCTTCCTCATGTTGGCGCCGCGCAGCGAGGCATTGGTGAGGTTCACCCCCCTGAGATCCGCTTCGAAGAGGTTTGCGCCGTCGAGGTTGGCACCCGGAATACGGGCGCCAGGGATCCTGATCCTGAACTTCGCTCTATCCTCCGGTAGCAGCGTGACGCGAGGCATCCGCCAGTATCTCCATCATCAGCTTGAGGTCGGGTCCGAGTTCCGTATCGCTCCGCTCTGCCGTTCGCTCACTCAGGAAGGCCTGGAGCACATCCATGGCCGGCAACGAAAACTCCCTGAAATCAACCGAGACTGCTCTCAGTGTATATATCGCAGCAAGTCGAACCTCCAAGCGTTCATCTGCCAGCTGCCCGACAGCACGGTTGAACAGCTCGGTCGCGTGATCGCGCCTTTGCAGCTCTGCCTGTTCACGCGCGACCCTGGCCTGCCGAGAGAGAGCAAGGCCACGCCACTAGGCGATGCCGAGGCCCAAAGCGCCGCCTACGACAATGGCCCAGTTTCGAACAAGCTCACTCCAGGCGACCGAGTCCATGGCAATCACATGTGGATCACCCGGCCATAGGCGTCGAGCACGCTCTCGTGCATCATCTCCGAAAGCGTTGGGTGCGGGAAAACCGTGTGCATCAGGTCCTCCTCCGTGGTCTCCAGGTTCATCGCCACCACGAAGCCCTGGATCAGCTCGGTCACCTCAGCGCCCACCATGTGCGCGCCCAGAAGCTGTCCGGTCTCGGCGTCGAAGACGGTCTTGACCAGGCCCTGGTCTTCGCCCAGCGCGATCGCCTTGCCGTTGCCGAGGAAGGGGAAGCGGCCGACCCTGACCTTGTGGCCCGCCTCCTTGGCCCTGGCCTCGGTGAGGCCGACCGAGGCCACCTGCGGGTGGCAGTAGGTGCAGCCGGGGATCTTCAGCTTGTCCATGGGATGGCTGTCGAGGCCGGCGATGGCCTCGATGCAGATGACGCCCTCGTGCTCGGCCTTGTGCGCCAGCATCGGCGGGCCGGCGACGTCGCCGATGGCATAGATGCCCTCGACGTTGGTACGGCCGTGGCCGTCGATGACGATGCAGCCGCGCTCGGTCTTCACGCCTAAGGCCTCCAGCCCCAGGTCCTCGATGTTGCCGACGACGCCGACGGCGGAGATCACGCGGTCGACCTCCAGGCTCTCGCTCTTGCCCTTGGCCTCGATCGTGGCGGTGATCGCCTTGCCCTTGTCGAGCTTGGTCACCTTGGCGCCGGTCACGATCTTGAGGCCCTGCTTTTCGAGCTGCTTGCGGGCAATTCCGGCGATCTCGGCATCCTCGACCGGCATGATCTGGTCGATGACCTCGACCACCGTCACCTGCGATCCCAGCGCGTTGAAGAAGGAGGCGAACTCGATCCCGATGGCGCCGGAGCCCACTACCAGCAGGCGCTTGGGCAGCTCCTTCGGCACCATGGCCTCGAAGTAGGTCCAGACCCGCTCCCTGTCCGGCTCCAGGCCCGGCAGCACCCTGGGCCTGGCGCCGGTGGCGACGATGATGTGCTTGGCCCGGTAGTCGCCGACCGCCTTGCCCTCCTTGGCGACCTTCACCTGGCCCGCGGCCGGGATCGTCGCCTCGCCGTCGATCACCGTCACCTTGTTCTTCTTCAGGAGCATGCCCACGCCCTTGTTGAGGCGCCCGGAGACGTCGCGGCTGCGCTTCACCACCTTGGCCATGTCGAAGCCGATCTTCTCGGCCGAGAGCCCGAAGTGGGCGGCATCGGCCATGTTGCGGTAGACCTCGGCCGTGCGCAGCAGTGCCTTGGTCGGGATGCATCCCCAGTTGAGGCAGATCCCGCCCAGGTGCGCGCGCTCCACCACGGCCACCTTGAGGCCGAGCTGGGCGCCCCGGATCGCCGTCACATAGCCGCCGGGCCCGGCACCGATGATGATCACGTCGAAGGTCGTCTCTGGCATCTCCGGGTCCTTGTTTGGTGCTTCAGTTTGCGGCCGACAACAATAGACGCCGCTTTGCCGGGCGGCAGCGGTGTGCGGGCTTCAGGTCCCCGGCATCGGCGTCGTCGAGTCGACGTACTTCGGCAGGTCGTCGTCGATCTCGTAGTAGTCGCCCTTGTCGGCGAAGAAGATGTGGCGCTCGATGGTGAGGCCGGTGGGCTGGTCGAGGCTGCCGGCGTTGATGCTGACCTCCTCGCCCCCGTCGTCCCAGAAGAGGACGGAGCCGCACTTGGAGCAGAAGCCGCGGCGCGCGAAGTCGGACGCGCTGTACCAGGCGAGCGCCTCCGCCTCGACCAGAAGGAAGTGCTCGCGCTTGCAGCCGGTGCCGACGACGAAGTGGCCGCTCTGGCGGCGGCACATCTCGCAGTGGCAGGCATGGGCCGCGGTCAGGGGGCCCTCGACCCGGTAGCTGACGGCACCGCAGAGGCAGTGGCCGCTGTGGCTCTCTTGCTTGTCCTGCATGGCCGATCTTGCCCCTTAGAGCAGCATGGTCAGCGGGTCCTCGATCAGGCGCTTGAAGGCGGCCAGGAACTCCGCCCCCACGGCGCCGTCGACGACCCGGTGGTCGACCGAGAGGGTGCAGGACATGACGGTCGCGATGGCGAGCGCGCCTTCGCGGACCACCGCCCGCTCCTCGCCGGCGCCGACCGCCAGGATGCAGCCCTGCGGCGGGTTTATCACCGCCTCGAACTGCTTAACCCCGAACATGCCGAGGTTGGAGATCGAGAAGGTGCCGCCCTGGTACTCCTCCGGCTTCAGCTTGCCCTCGCGGGCACGGCCGGCCAGCTCCTTGGTCTCCGCGGCAATCGCGGCCAGGCCCTTCCCGTCCGCGCCCTTGACCACCGGAGTGATGAGGCCGGCAGGCGTGGCGACGGCGACCGAGATGTCGGCGCGCTCGAAGAAGACCAGCCCGCCGGCATCGTAGGCCGCATTGGCCGCCGGCACCTCCAGCAGGGCGAGGGCGGATGCGCGCACCACGAAGTCGTTGACCGAGATCTTCACCTCGCGGCCGGTCTTGGCGAGCTTCTCGTTCAGCTCCTTGCGGGTCTTCAGGAGCGCGTCGATCTCGCAGTCGACCGTCAGGTAGAAGTGCGGCACCTGCTGCTTCGATTCGGTGAGCCGCTGGGCGATCACCTTGCGCATGGAGGAGAGCTTCTCCACCCGGTGCGGGATCTTCATGGATTCGGCGAAGGCGATGCCGCCGGGACCGCTGGGCGCCGGCGGGGCCGCAGGCGCGCCCGCGGGAGGGACAGCAGCCCCCGGCGCCGCCGCCTTGCCCTTGCCGCCCTTCAGGGCCGCCTCGATGTCCACCTTGATGATGCGGCCGTGCGGGCCGCTGCCGGTGATGCGGGCCAGGTCCAGGCCGGCCTGGCTCGCCATGCGCTTGGCCAGCGGGCTCGCGAAGATGCGCTCTCCCGAGGGCGGCGGCGCAGGGCTGGCGGCGGTTTCCTGGGCTGGGGTCTCCTGGGCGGGGGCTTCCTGGGCGGCAGCCGCGGCGGCCGGCACCTCGGCCGCGGGAGCCGGTGCCGGTGCCTCAGCCGCTGGTGTGGGTGCGTGCGCAGGTGCCGCCTCGGCCTTCGCCGCTTCCTTCACGTCCTCGCCCTCCTCGGCCAGGATGGCGATCGGGGTGTTGACGGCCACCCCCTCGGTGCCCTCGGCGATAAGGATCTTGGCCAGGGTTCCCTCGTCCACGGCCTCGACCTCCATGGTGGCCTTGTCGGTCTCGATCTCGCAGACCACGTCGCCGGCTTCGACCGCATCGCCTTCCTTCTTCATCCAGCGGGCAAGGGTGCCCTCGGTCATGGTCGGCGAGAGGGCCGGCATCAGGATGTTGGTCGCCATCAGGCAGCTTCCCTTCTTCTCTTCTTCAGGCCCTGGGCGCTGCCGCCCGGCCTCGTCCTTCGGTGGTTCCGGCCGCCGCTAGCGGTAGCAGGCTTCCTTGGCGGCCTCGACGATGGTCTGGGCCTGCGGCAGGGCAAGCTGCTCCAGGTTGGCGGCATAGGGCATGGGCACGTCGGCGCCATGCACCCGCTTCACCGGGGCGTCCAGCCAGTCGAAGGCCTGCTCCATCATCAGCGCCGCCATCTCCGCGCCCATCCCGGCGAAGGGCCAACCCTCCTCGCAGGAGACCAGGCGGTTGGTCTTCTTCACGCTCTCGACGATGGTGGCGACGTCGAGCGGGCGCAGGGTACGCAGGTCGATCACCTCCGCCTCGATGCCCTCCTTGGCCAGTTCCTCGGCCGCCTCCAGTGCCTTGCCCACCATGATCGAGAAGGCGGTGATGGTCACGTCCCCGCCCCGGCGCAGCACCTTTGCCTTGCCCAGCGGCACGGTCCAGTCCTCGCTCTTCGGCACCTCGAAGGAACGGCCGTAGAGCACCTCGTTCTCCAGGAAGATCACCGGGTTGGGATTGCGGATTGCGCTCTTCAAGAGGCCCTTGGCGTCGGCCGCCGAATAGGGCGAGACCACGATCAGGCCCGGGCAGTGCGCATACCAGGAGGCATAGCACTGCGAGTGCTGGGCGGCGACCCGCGCGGCTGCCCCGTTGGGCCCGCGGAAGACGATGGGAGAGGCGATCTGCCCGCCCGACATGTAGTGCGTCTTGGCGGCCGAGTTGATGATCTGGTCGATCGCCTGCATGGCGAAGTTGAAGGTCATGAACTCGACGATGGGGTGCAGGCCGTACATGGCCGCACCCACGCCCAGGCCGGCGAAGCCCTGCTCGGTGATGGGCGTGTCGATCACCCGCTTCTCGCCGAACTCCTCCAGCAAGCCCTGGCTCACCTTGTAGGCGCCCTGGTACTGCGCCACCTCCTCGCCCATCAGGAAGACCAGCTCGTCGCGCCGCATCTCCTCCGCCATGGCGTCGCGCAGCGCCTCACGCACCGTCTGGGTCTGGGTCTCCCCGTCCCACTCCACCTCGGGCTCCGGCGAGGGCGCGGTCTCGGCGGTTTGCGGCAACTTGGCGGATGATGGGGCGGGTGCCGGAGCGGGCGCCGGCTGGGGCGCGGGTGCCTTGGCCGCCGGCTCCGCGGCGCCGTTGGACTGGGCCTCCTCCAGGCTCTCGCCCTCTTCGGCCAGCAGCGCGATCGGCGTGTTGACCGCGATCCCCTCGGCGCCCTCGGGCACCAGGATCTTGGCCAGGCGGCCCTCGTCGACGGCCTCGACCTCCATGGTCGCCTTGTCGGTCTCGATCTCGCAGATGACCGCGCCCGCGCTCACCGCGTCGCCTTCCTTGATCAGCCAGCGGGCCAGGTTGCCTTCCGTCATGGTCGGCGAGAGCGCGGGCATCAGGACTTGGATCGGCATGGAATCTCCCTTCCCTCAGGCCGCGTCGTCGACCAGGACCTCGGTCCAGAGCTCCGCGGGGTCGGGCTCCGGCGAGGACTGGGCGAAGTCGGCCGCATCGGCGACCTGGTCCTTGACGCGCTTGTCGATGGCCTTGAGGTCCTCCTCGCTCATCATACCGGCCGCCAGGATGCGGGTCTTCAGGTTCTCGATGGGATCGCGCTCGCTGCGGTACTTCTGCACCTCCTCGCGCGTGCGGTACTTCGCGGGGTCGGACATGGAGTGGCCGCGGTAGCGGTAGGTCTGCATCTCCATGATGTGCGGCCCCTCGCCCGCCTTGACCTTGGCCACGACCTCCCTGCCCGCCTCGTAGACGGCGATCACGTCCATGCCGTCGACCTGCTGGCCGGGAATCCCGTAGGCCTGGCCGCGGTGATAGAGTTCCTGCGCGTGGGCGGCGGCGCGCTCGACCGAGGTGCCCATGCCGTAGCGGTTGTTCTCGATCACGAAGATCACCGGCAGCTTCCAGAGCGCGGCCATGTTGAAGGTCTCGTAGACCTGGCCCTGGTTCAGCGCGCCCTCGCCGAAGTAGGTGAAGCAGCAGGCCTTCTCGTCCAGGTACTTGTGGGCGAAGGCGATGCCGGCGCCGATCGGCACCGAGGCGCCGACGATGCCATGCCCGCCGAAGAAGTTCTTCTCGCGGCTGAACATGTGCATCGAGCCGCCCTTGCCCTTGGAATAGCCGCCGGCGCGTCCCGTGAGCTCCGCCAGCACGCCCTTGGGATCCATGCCGGTCGCCAGCATGTGGCCGTGGTCGCGGTAGGTGGTGACCACGGTATCGGTCGGCTCGCCCGCCGCCTGCAGGCCGGTCACCACGGCCTCCTGGCCGATGTAGAGGTGGCAGAAGCCGCCGATCAGGCCCATGCCGTACATCTGGCCTGCCCGCTCCTCGAAGCGGCGGATCAGCAGCATGGTGTGATAGAGGTTCTCGATCAGATCGCGGTCGTAGCCGGCAAGGTCCTTCTTGGCACCACCTTTCCTGCCAGTGCTCTTGCTGCTTCTGGTCGCCATGGGTCCTCCCCTCTTGCCAGGCAGAAGCTCCGGCGGTGCGCGCGGGCGTCCGCCGGAGCCGAAGTCTTAGCTGGAGAATAGTGAGGCCGGCCCTCCCGAACAAGGCGGCGCGGGATCAGTTGCCCTCGAAGCCCAGGCTGCTGCTGTCGCCGTCCGGCAGGATCACCACGACCTCTTCCGGCCGCGCGTAGTTCAGGACCGCCTGCGCGCGCTCCTCCAGGAGGTCGAGGTCCAGGGACTCGACGCTGAGCGCGTTCACCCGCGCCCGCTGGTCGGCCAGGTCCTGGCGCAGGTTGGCCTCCTCGGCCCAGGCGGCCTTGAGGTCCTGGCCCAGCTGGGCATAGGTGCGCACCCCCCTTTCGCCCTCCACGAAGTGAAAGGCGAAATAGGCGAAGAGCCCAAGCCCGATGAGCTGCGGCACCAGCATTCCGCAACGCCGCCATAGTGCAGAGAGAACCCACCTCATGGCGGTATGATACCCCGCGCCGAAGGTGCCGGGTCAAGCGCCCCCGGTCGCTTTCGCGCGGAGTGTTACCCGCGCCGCACACTTGCCCCGGCATAGAGCGCGGCAGGCCCCAGTTCCTCCTCGATCCGCAGGAGCTGGTTGTACTTCGCCAGGCGGTCGGAGCGGCTGAGCGAGCCCGTCTTGATCTGCCCGCAGTTGGTGGCGACCGCCAGGTCGGCGATGGTCGAGTCCTCGGTCTCGCCGGAGCGGTGCGAGAGCACGGCGCGGAAGCCGGCCTTGTGCGCCAGGTCGACCGTCTCCAGGGTCTCGGTCAGGCTGCCGATCTGGTTGACCTTGACCAGCACCGCGTTGCCGGCCTTCTCGGCGATACCGCGCGCCACGCGCTTGGCGGCGGTCACGAAGAGGTCGTCGCCGACGAGCTGCACCCGTGCGCCGATGGCCGCGGTCAGTCCCTGCCAGCCCTCCCAGTCGTCCTCGGCCAGGCCGTCCTCGATGGAGACGATGGGATAGTCGCGGGCGAGCTGGCCCAGGTAGTCGGTCATCCCGCCGGCGTCCAGGACGCGGCCCTCGCCGTCCAGGTGATAGCGGCCCTCCCGGTAGAACTCGGTCGAGGCGCAGTCCAGCGCCAGCGCCACCTCGCTGCCCGCCTTGTAGCCGGCCGACTCGATCGAGGAGATAATGAAATCAAGCGCTTCCTTGGCCGACTTCAGGTCGGGTGCGAATCCGCCCTCGTCGCCGACGTTGGTGCTGTGGCCGGCCTGCTTCAGGGCCGCCTTCAGGGCATGAAAGACCTCGGCGCCCATGCGCAGGCCCTCGCCGAAGCTGGGCGCGCCCAGCGGCATGATCATGAATTCCTGAAAGTCGATGGGATTGTCGGCATGGGCGCCGCCGTTGATGATGTTCATCATCGGCACCGGCAGGGTGCGGGCATAGGCACCGCCGACGTAGCGGTAGAGCGGCAGGCCGGCCTCGGCGGCGGCCGCCTTGGCGACGGCCAGCGAGACGCCCAGGATGGCGTTGGCGCCGAGGGCTGCCTTGTTCTCGCTGCCGTCCAGCTCCTTCATCGCAAGGTCGATCGCCACCTGCTCGTCGGCGTCGCGGCCCGAGAGCAGGTCGAAGATGTCATGGTTCACCGCGGCCACCGCCTTGGCGACGCCCTTGCCGCCGTAGCGTCCCTTGTCGCCGTCGCGCAGCTCGACCGCCTCGTGCGCGCCGGTGGAGGCGCCGGAGGGCACCGCGGCGCGGCCGAAGGCGCCGCTCTCCAGGGTCACGTCGACCTCGACCGTGGGGTTGCCGCGCGAATCCAGGATCTCGCGTCCGGCGATGTCGATAATGGCGCTCATGCACTGCCCTCCTCAGGAGACTCGTCCGATCTGTCCGGCCCGCGGGGCGGCAGGTCGCGGGCGGCCGGCGGCGGCTCGCCGCGCCCGTCCCGGCGATCGCCCAGGGGACCCTTGCTCTCTTTCTGCGCCCTCCACTCTTCCGGCAGCATGCGGAAGACGGCGATGTCGTAGCGATTGCCGTCGGGGTGGGCCATCGCCGACTTGAAGGTGCCCTCGTAGGTGAAGCCCTGCCGGCGATAGCCCGCCAGCGCCGTGCGGCAGTGCGTGACCGGGGTGCCGAAGACCCGTTTGATGCCCCAGCCGAAGAGCCAGTCCATGATCGCCGCGCGGGCCTCCAGCGCGGCCGAGGTGCCCCAGAGCTTGCGGTCGCCGATGAAGTGGTGGCTGCGCGCGTTCCTGTCGTCCAGCGCCACGTCGAGCCAGAGGAAGCCGACCAGGCGGCGGTCGCGGAAGATGCCGATCCAGAACTTGCGTGCGTTGTCGTGCTGGGCGATGTAGCCGCGCAGCTCGTCCACCGACTTCAACGGTCGCGGCCCGCCCAGGAAGTGCATCAGTTTCGGGTCGGTGATCCAGGAGAGCAGCAGGGGCGTCGCATCCCGCTCGGTCAGCGAGCGCAGGGTGAAGCGCCGCGTCATGAGGGTGAGCGGCTGGCCCGGCTTCCAGGCGAGGATCATTGCCGGACGGCCAGCTCGTGCGGCGCCAGGGCAGCGTCGGTGGGCTTGCGGGCGGCAGAGGCGTCCTCGGCGCTGAGGATGAAGGTGGTCATCGCCAGGCGCCGCCCCCGGGTCACCGGCAGGGCCTCGTGCAGCAGCGAGCAGGAGAAGATGCAGGCGCCGCCGGCCGGCGGGCGGTAGTGCTGGTCGCTGTACTCGGGAAACCGCAGGGTGCCGCCCTCGTAGTCGTCGTTCAGGTTCAGCGACATGGCGAAGCGGCGCGGGTGTTCGGGCCGGTAGCGGTCGCGGTGGAGCCCGAAGAAGTCCTGCCGCTCGACCTCGTAGCCCAGCACGATGAAGTTCTCGAAGCGATAGGGCAGATGGTAGGCGTAGACCTTGGCCAGTTCCGGCCCCAGGCGGCGCACCAGCAGCAGCGTGATGTCGCGCAGCAGGTCGCGGTCGGCGACCACATGCTCCTGGTTACGCTTCTTGCTGGCGTCGTAGAAGTTCTCCTTGCCGCCGGCAGAGACCGCGCCCTCGTGGTGCTGCTGGTGCCAGGCCCCCATGATCCGGCGGCAGAGCTCGGGCGGCAGCAGGTCGGGGATCTGCAGCACCGGCGCCGAGGCCTGGGGGTCGCCGGCCCGCCAGCGCCTCCAGAGGCCCATGCGCTCCACCGCCTGCGGCAGCGCCTGCTCCGGCAGGTCGGGGCTGGCAAGCCCGATCACCCGCTGGTTGGCGTCCAGCAGGAAGAGGCCGGCGCGGCCCGGCGGCATCAGGGCGATGCTTCCGGTGGGGTCGGCCAGCAGCAGTCCCCGCGCCGGGGAGAAGTCGGCCGCCGGCAGGGCCTCGGGCGCGCAGCCGAGGATCACGAAGAGCTCGCCGTCGCGCTCGCGGATCCGCGGCGCCTCGGCCTTGAGCGCGGCGATCCAGTGCGCCAGGAGCTGCGGATCCAGCCCGGCCGGCAGGGTGATCACCAGCGCCGGCCTGCCGCTGACCTCGCCGAAGAGGTCGCGCAGCAGCCCCTGGCGGTCGGGCAGGTGCGCCATCGGAAAGGGATCGCCCACTCCAAAGGGTGGCGGCAGGGGGTCGTGCTGCTGCATGGCTGCATGGGGTTACGCCAGCCGGCTCGTCGCGGCAAGTGCGCGGATCGGCGCTTGTCGTTCCCGGAACGCGCGCCGCCGTCCTCCCCTCTCCGCACGATCGGACAGGCCCTGCGCATCCAGGCCGCCCCGCGTCGCCGGTGCGGTCAGCCGGACGAACCCGACCCTAGTCCGGGTTGCAAATGTGCCATCCGGCACGGTGTGCAAATGTGCCATCCGGTACGGGGGCACCGCGGGCGAAGCCGCGTGGAAGTGGCCCCACCTCGGGCCGGGTCGTTCACAAGCTCTCAGCAGACTCCGTGATCTACGGCGAAGGGATCGGAAGAGGCATCTTCATGCCAGCTGTACTCCGCGCTGGTCGCCACCCGAAGCGCCGTCTCGCGACCAAGATGATGCGAGATGACGGCCAAGCACATGTCCATGCCCGCCGACACCCCTGAGGAGGTGAAGAACTTTCCGTCTTCGACCCATCTGGCCCGTCCGATCCAATCGACCCTGGGGCCAAAAGGGAGCGTCCACAGGAAATCCATCTTGTTAGTTGTGGCCTTGCGGCCATCGAGCAATCCGCTGCGTGCCAGAAGCGCGCAACCGGTACACACGCCCATGACGGTTTCGGCTCGCGCTGCAGCCTCAACCAGCCAGCTTTCGATCGCAGCGTTGGGTACCTCGACCGGCGTTCCCGGCCCGCCTGGAACCAGGACAAGGTCATAGCTGCAGGACTCCGCCAGAGTCTGGTCGACGAGGATGCGTTGCCCGCTGCGCGAGGTGACGACGCCCGGCTCTTCGCCGACCAGGACGATCCTGAAATCCTCCGGCAACCAACCGAACAGTTCGAGCGGGCCGAAAAGATCCAGGGTCTGGAACTGCTGGAACACCAGGGCAGCGATCGTCTTCATGCCGGCCCTCCTGCCGCAGCCGGGCGACGGCCGCACTCCGGGTGCTGCTTGGTAAAGCGATCTCCCGACGCCGGGTGGCGGGCCAGGTGATTGGCGGGGCGGATGGGCCGGCGCAGCAACTCTCCGCCGCAGTTCGGGCAGCGGTCCTTGAATACAGCCTCCGCGCAATTCTTGCAAAAGGTGCATTCGAACGTACAGATACGTGCGTTGCGACTGTCCGGCGGCAGGTCGGCGTCGCAACATTCGCAGTTCGGCTTAAGCATCAACATCGTCGTCTCCTGTCTGGCTGCTGGCACTAGACTAGTGAGATCAGGCTTGGCATAAATGACAATATGCCCTCGAAAACTGCCAAACACCCACCTGGCCGGGAGGCAGCAAGAAGCGTGCTGTTCCTGGTCTATCCGGGCTTCAAGCTCCTGGACCTGGCGGGGCCTCTTCAGGTCTTCAACGATGCGAGAGAACCCTGCGGTGGGGCACCTGCCTACAGGATCGCCGTGGTCTCCTTGGAAGGCTTGCCCGCAGAGAGCGATACGGGACTGCCGGTCGCTTGCGACCCGGCGAGGCAGTGGTATCGGCGCCCGGTCCACACGCTCCTGGTCGTGGGTGGCGAGGGTGTAGCCACTGCATCGCGAGATTCCCGGATGATCACCTGTGTCGGCCGCCTTCAAGGCCGCGCCCAGCGCGTCGCTTCGGTCTGTACGGGGGCCTATCTTCTTGCTGCAAGCGGTCTCCTGAACGGGCGCAGGGCCGTGACCCACTGGGAACACTGCAGCGACCTTGCCGCCAGTTATCCGCAGGTGCAGGTCGAAAGCGATCCGATCTTCATCAAGGATGGCAGGACCTGGACCTCGGCCGGAGTCACCGCCGGAATCGACATGGCGCTGGCGATGGTGAAGGAAGACCTTGGTCGAGACCCCGCGCTCTCGCTTGCGCGCTCCCTGGTGACCTACATGGTACGCCCTGGGGGCCAGGCGCAGTTCAGCGCCGCGCTGAACCGGCAGGTCTCGGACCGCTCCGACCGCTTCGGACCGCTCCACGCCTGGCTGCTGGGAAACCTCGATAGGGATCTGAGCGTCACAACGCTGGCGGAACGCGCCAACATGAGCCCCCGCAACTTTGCCCGGATCTACAGGTCACAGACGGGAATGACGCCGGCGAAGGCGGTCGAGGGCCTGCGCGCCGAAGCGGCGCGCGCGCTGCTGGAGGAAAGCGACCTGCAGATCGGAGAGATCGCCAGACTTTGCGGCTTCGGCGACGATGAACGTATGCGCCGGGTCTTTGCCCGGGCGCTGGGCGTATCGCCGCTTGACTACCGGCTACGCTTCCAGGTGTCGGCCCGATAGCAGCACTCGGCGAGCACGCGGGCGAAAAAGATCACTCTTCTGCGCGACGCCATCACACCTACATCAGGCGAGACTGCTCGACCGAGGCGCGCACGAAGGCGGTGAAGAGCGGATGCGGATCGAAGGGCTTGGAGCGCAGCTCGGGATGGAACTGCACGCCGACGAACCAGGGATGGTCCTCCAGCTCGACGATCTCCGGAAGCTGCCCGTCCGGCGACATGCCGGAAAAACGCAGGCCGACCGCCTCGAGCTGCTCGCGGTAGTTCACGTTGACCTCGTAGCGGTGGCGGTGGCGCTCGTGGATCAGGTCCAGGTCGTAGATCGTGTGCACCTTGCTGCCGGGCGCCAGCGCACAGGGATAAGCGCCGAGCCGCATGGTGCCGCCCATATCGCCGCGGCTGCTGCGCCGCTCCACCTGGTTGCCCTTGGTCCACTCGGTCAGCAGGCCGACCAGCGGGACGTCGCAGGGCCCGAACTCGGTCGAGCCGGCGCCCTCGATCCCGGCCAGGCTGCGCGCCGCCTCGATCACCGCCATCTGCATGCCGAAACAGATGCCGAAGTAGGGCACCTTGCGCTCGCGCGCGAATCCGGCGGCCCTGACCTTGCCCTCGGCGCCGCGCTCTCCGAACCCGCCGGGAATGAGGATCCCGGCGACCTCCTCGAGCTCGTGCAGCGGCCCCTCGCGCTCGAAGATCTCGCTATCCAGCCAGTTGATCTTGACGCGCACGTTGTTGGAGATGCCGCCGTGCGTCAGCGCCTCGCCCAGCGACTTGTAGGCGTCCAACAGGCTGGTGTACTTGCCGACCACGCCGATGGTGACCGAGCCGTCCGGCGAGCGCACGCGGCCCACCACCTTGTCCCAGGTCTCCAGCCCCGGCTGCGGCGCGTCCTGCAGGCCGAAGTGTTGGAGCACCTGCTGGTCCAGCCCTTGCTCGTGGTAGTCGCGCGGCACGGCATAGATGCTGTCGCTGTCCAGCGCCTGGATCACCGCATCGGGACGCACGTTGCAGAAGAGCGCGATCTTGCGCCGCTCCTCCACCGGGATGGGCTGCTCGCTGCGGCACACCAGAATGTCGGGGCTGATGCCGACCGACTGCAGCTCCTTGACCGAGTGCTGCGTCGGCTTGGTCTTGAGCTCGCCGGCGGCACGCATGTAGGGCAGCAGGGTCACGTGCATGAAGAGGCAGCGCTCGCGCCCCAGCTCGTTGCCGAGCTGGCGAATGGCCTCCAGGAAGGGCAGGCTCTCGATGTCGCCCACCGTGCCGCCGATCTCGCAGACCGCGAAGTCGGCCTCCTCCACGTCGGCTGCGACGAACTCCTTGATGGCGTCGGTCACGTGCGGGATGACCTGCACGGTGGCGCCCAGATAGTCGCCCCTGCGTTCGCGCGCCAGGACCTTGGAATAGATCTGGCCGGTGGTCACGTTGTCTCCCCGGCGCGTCGCCACACCGGTGAAACGCTCGTAGTGGCCCAGGTCCAGGTCGGTCTCGGCACCGTCATCGGTGACGTAGACCTCGCCGTGCTGGTAGGGGCTCATGGTCCCGGGATCGACGTTGAGATAGGGATCCAGCTTGCGCAGCCGCACCCGATAACCGCGCTCCTGCAGGAGCGCGCCGAGGGCGGCCGAACAGAGACCCTTGCCGAGGGAGGAAACCACGCCGCCGGTGATGAAGATGAACCGCGTCATGGGCGGACAGTAACAGCAGATGCGGGGCCCCTCGGCAAGCCCTCAGATCGCAGGGCTCCCCTGCCCGCCCGAGGCAGCCTCGCGAAGTCGCAGTCCTACTCGACCTTGGGTGCTGAATTGTCGCTGCCGCCGGTGCCCGGCAGGCTCAGGCCGTCGGCCTTGCTGCCGCCCGATTCGCCACCCGACCCGCTACCCGACTCGGGCAGGGTGACGCCCTGCTGGAAATCCTGCTGCAGGCCGTCGGTGATCGAGCCGGTCCCGCCCACCTCCTGGTTGAAGAAGATCGTGAGCCCCAGGCTGGACACCATGAAGAGGCCGGCCAGCACCGCCGTGATCCGGGTCAGCAGGTTGGCGGTGCCGCGACCGGTCATGAAGCCGCCCATGCCGCCGCCACCGCCGCCACCGCCGCCGATTCCCAGGCCGCCGCCTTCGCTGCGTTGAATGAGAACCATGCCGATCAGCGCGAGCGCGATCAGCAGGTGGATGATCAGTAGGATGTTGCTCATATCGATCCGGAAGTCGTGTTGCCGGCCGCCGAGCGCAAGCCCGGCGAGGCACAGGCCGTTGCAGTCGAGACCGCTAAGCGGCGGGATGTCTCACAGAACGGGGCCGCGGATCAAGCCTTCTCGGGCTCAACACGGCCCCGCTCTCAGGTCATGCGGCCGCGACGATGGCCCAGAACTCCTCGAGCTTGAGGCTGGCACCGCCGACCAGGGCGCCGTCGACGCCGGCGGTCGAGAGGATCTCAGCCGCGTTGGCCGCCTTGACCGAACCGCCGTAGAGGATGGGCGCGCGCCTGGCCCCCATGATCCCGCCGAGGGCGGCGTGGATCTCCGCGATGTCGGCGGTGGTGGCGGTGAGGCCCGTTCCGATCGCCCAGACCGGCTCGTAGGCGACGACCAGGCCCTCGGCCTCGTAGGCCTCCGGCAGGCTCTCGCGGAGCTGGCGGCTGACCACGGCGACGGCCTCTCCGGCCTCGCGCTCCTCCCTGCTCTCGCCGATGCAGACGATCGGCACCAGGCCGGCCTCCAGCGCGCGCTCCGCCTTGGCGCGCACCAGGGCGTTGCTCTCGCCGTGGCGCTGGCGGCGCTCGGAATGCCCGACGATGACGTAGCGGCAGCCGGCCTCGGCCAGCATCGCGGAGGAGAGCTCGCCGGTGAAGGCGCCGGGTCCCGCCTCGTCGCTGCAGTCCTGGCCGCCGACCGCCAGGCCGCTCCCCGCCTCGGCCAGGACGGGCAGCAGGAGGTGGGCCGGAGGACAGACGGCGACCGCGCAGCCCACCCTCGTCTCGGAGAGGCGGCGGGTGAGCCCGCCCACGAGGTCCTTCGCCAGGGCAAGAGACCCGTTCATCTTCCAGTTACCGGCAACCAAACGCATCGGACCGTCGTTCTCCTACCGTCGTTCTACCTGGGACCGCTCGAATATTGGCGGCGCGAGCCTTATCACGTCCGCCGCAAGGCCGCCAAGTGCGGGGCGCGGACCGACCGAAGCGCCCGGCGGAGCCTGCCGGCCTTTGAACGTTGCTCAAGCCAGGGCGTGCGCCTAGTATGCGCCCACATTTTCCAAGGACCTCCCGCGACATCGCACCCGATGACGGATGTCGCCGGGCTTTAAACAGGTGAAGCCAGCATCCCATGGACGATCTGCGTTCCAAGTCGCCTCTCGTGCGCATCACTGTCTATGCGCTCTTCGGACTCCTCATCCTCTCGTTCGGGCTCTGGGGAATCGGGGACTACGTCACCAGTTCGAGCGCGCCCGACGAGATCGCTGACGTCGACGGCACGCCGATCCCGCTCGCCGACTACGAGAACCGCCTGCGCCTGGAGGCCCGGCAGATCCAGCAGCGCACGCGCCAGCCGCTGACGCAGGAGATGCTGATGGCCACCGGGGTCGCCCAGCGGGCGCTACGGGTGCTGGTGGAGCGCGCCCTGCTGGACCGCCTGGCGAACGACCTGGGCCTGGCCGTGGCGCCCCAGCAGGTGCTGGAGCGCATCGCCCTGCAGCCGCAGTTCCAGGATGCCACCGGCCGCTTCAGCCAGCAGCGCTATCTGGGCACCCTGCAGGCCAGCGGCATCCGCCCGGAGCAGTACGAGGCCGAGGTACGCGCCGACCTGGAGCGGCAGTACATCCTGAGCTCTATCATCTATGGCGCCAAGATGCCCGAGAGCGGCAGCGAGCGGATCTTCTCCTGGCGCGAGGAGGAGCGGCAGCTCTCCTACCTGACCCTGCCGGCACCCTCGATCGAGAGCCTGGAGAAGCCCGAGACTTCCGTCCTGGAAGCGCTCTACGAGGAGCGCAAGGCGAGCTTCCGGGCCCCGGAGTACCGGAGCGTCACCCTGCTGCACATCACCCCCGACGCCTTCCTGGATTCCGTCGAGGTCGACCCCAAGGCGCTAGCCGAGGCCGTCGCCGCGCAGGAAGAGAGCTTCGGCTCGCCGGAGCTGCGCGCCTGGCGCCAGGTGATCTTCCAGAACGAGGCCGACGCGGCCGCCGCCAAGGCCGAGATCGAGGCCGGCAAGAGCCTGGCCGAGGCCTCGAGCGCGCACCAGGGCTCGGCCCCCGCAGCCCTGCCGCTGCAGCCCAAGAGCCGGGTCGAGGGCCTGCTGCCGCAGCTGGCCGATGCGATCTTCACCGACAGCAAGCAGGGCGACATCGTGCTGACCCGCACGCCGCTCGGCTGGCACGTGATCGAGATCACCGAGGTGGTGGACCGCGAGGCGGCCGACCCCGAGACGGTCAAGGCCTCGGTCGAAGAAGACCTGAAGATGGAGAAGGCCGTGACCGCCATGGTCTCCTTCGTCAACGAGGTGGATTCGGAGCTGGCGACCGGCGCCACCCTGGACGAGACCGCGAACCGGCTGGACCTCACCTTGCGCACGATCGAGGCCATCGACCGCCGCGGCGAGGGCAAGGACGGACAGCCCGTGCCCGACATTCCCGCACCGCAGGAGTTCCTGGACCTGATCTTCACCTCCGACACAGGCGTCGATTCCCTGCTGCAGGAGGCCAAGGACGGCAGCTTCTTCGCCTTCCGGGTCGATGGGATCACCCCGGCCGCCGACCGCCCCTTCGCCGAGGTCGAGAGCCGCGTGCTGGCGGTCTGGGAGCGCGAGGAAGCGCAGCGCCAGGCCCTGGCCGAGGCCGAGGCCCTGGTCGAGAAGATCCAGTCCGGCGCCCTCACCTTCGAGGCCGCGGCCCAGGAGCTGGGGCAGCCGGTGATCAGCGCGCCGCCGATGACGCGGGTCCGCACCCCGCCGCAGCTCCAGGCCATGCCGGACCTGGTGCGCGCCGCCTTCCAGCATGCGGCCGAAGAGCCCTTCGCGGTGACGGTGGGAAGCGGTGCGGCCCTGGCCATGGTGAGCGAGGTCAAGCAGGTGCGGCCGAGCGAGGGCTCCGAGGGCTTCCAGGCCCTGCAGTCCGCCCTCGACCGCGACATGCGCGAGGACCTCTTCAGCGGCTTCATCGCCAGCCTCGAGACGGTCTATCCGATACGCTACAACGGTGAGGCGCTCGACCAGGCGCTCTCGCGCTTCTAGGCCCGCAGCATGCAGAGCCATCCCGACTATGCCGCCTTCGCGGCGGCCTACGAGGCCGGCAAGCCGCAGGTGCTCTCCACCCGCATGGTGGCCGACCTGGAGACGCCGGTTTCCACCTACCTGAAGCTCTGCGGGGAACGCCCCTTCAGCGCGCTCTTCGAATCGGTCGAGGGCGGCGCCAACATCGGGCGCTACTCCTTCATCGTCACCAAGCCGGACCTGATCTGGCGCTGCCGCGATCGCAAGACCGAGATCAACCGCAAGGCACGCTACGACCTGGAGGCCTTCGAGCCGCTGGGCGAGGATCCGCTCGAGAGCCTGCGCCTCCTGATCCGCGACTGCCGCATCGAGCTGCCCGAGCACCTGCCGCCGATGGCGGCCGGGCTGGTGGGCTTCATGGGCTACGACACCGTGCGGCTGATGGAGCGCCTGCCGAGCGAGAACCCCTCGGTGCTGGACATCCCCGACGGGCTCTTCATGCGCCCGACCCTGGTCGCGATCTTCGACCGGGTGGAGGACATGATCACCCTCTGCACGCCGGTCTGGCCCTCGGGCGAGGTCTCCGCCCGCGCCGCCTACGGCCGGGCGATGGAGCAACTGGCCGACGTGGTCGCGGACTTCGACCGGGCGCTGCCGCCGCAGAGGCTGGGCGCGGACATCCTGGACGCCCTGCCCGAGGAAGCCGAGAGCAACGTCACCCAGGCCGAGTACGAGGCCATGGTGCAGAAGGCCAAGGACTACATCCTGGCCGGCGACGCCTTCCAGATCGTGCTGTCGCAGCGCTTCTCCCTGCCCTTCGCCCTGCCGCCGCTGGCGCTCTACAGGGCGCTGAGGCGCCTCAACCCCTCCCCCTTCCTGGTCTACGGCAACTTCGGGGACTTCTCCATCGTCGCCTCCAGCCCGGAGATCCTGGTGCGCCTGCGCGGCGATCAGGTGACTATCCGCCCGCTGGCCGGCACCCGGCGCCGCGGCGCGGACAGTGCCGAGGACCGGGCCCTGGCCGAGGAGCTGCTGGCCGATCCCAAGGAGCGCGCCGAGCACCTGATGCTGCTGGACCTCGGCCGCAACGACGTGGGCCGGGTCTCCGCGCTGCGCTCGGTCAAGGTGACCGAGCAGTTCGTCATCGAGCGCTACAGCCACGTGATGCACATCGTCTCCAACGTGGAGGGCCGCCTGCGCGAGGGCTTCGAGGCGATCGACGCGCTGATCGCCGGCTTTCCCGCCGGCACGCTCTCGGGCGCGCCCAAGGTCAGGGCGATGGAGATCATCGAAGAGCTGGAGCCCGACCGGCGCAGCCTCTATGGCGGCTGTATCGGCTACTTCGGCGCGAACGGCGACATGGATAGCTGCATCGCGCTGCGCACGGCCGTGGTCAAGGACGGACGCATGTACGTCCAGGCCGGCGCCGGCGTGGTTGCGGACAGCAACCCCGAGTCCGAGCACCGCGAGTGCCAGCAGAAGGCCAGCGCCCTGATCCGCGCCGCCGAAGAGGCCGTCCGTTTCGCCAGCCGGCAGGGGAACTGAGCCGGGGAAAACTGAGTCGAGTGTTAACCGACGCCGGGCTTCGCTCCGGCCTTGCGCGGGACCGCTACTGCCCGGCTGCGCGTAGCTGGGCGATCTTCGCTTCCCAGACCTTGCTGTAGAGCTCCAGCACCTCTTCCCGGTTCGGCGCGCGGATGGGCTTGCGGCCGGTGTGGCGGTAGGGTTTGAAGGGCCACTTCTGCGGCCCGCCGAGGAAGCGGCGGTTGAACTCCTTCATGTCTTCCTGAAGGTTGTCGCGCAGCTCGTTGGAGATCTCCTTGGGCACCAGGATGCCCTCCTTGTCGGAAAGCATCTCGCAGATCGGCCCGAGATCGGCCCGCAAGGGATTGACCCGGTTGTCGACATAGCGCGGGACCAGCCTGTTCACCTCGCGCAGGAAACCGGCCATGACATGGTCGAGGCTCTTGTTCTGGCTGGCGATGTTCGGGCTGCTGAAATCCAGCCCCTCCCCGTCCAGGCCGATGACCTCGAGGAAGTCCTTGCGGATGTCGCCGTCGACCAGGGAATCGCGGGCATAGATCCGTGCGATCAGGTTCTCGCGGCCGAAGACGCGCGCCCAGCGCTTGCAGATGTTGTAGTAGTTGTACTTCCGGTCGAGCGCGCGTCCGACCGGGCACTTCATCTCGTGCGTGGCGCCCATCTTCAGCAAGGTCGAGTAGCTGCTAGCGAGATACTCGCTCGGCTCGCGGAAATAGATCACGACCTTCACGGTGTGGCCGGTCAGCTTCAGCAGGTCGTAGAGGCGCGTGATCTCCGGGCCGGTGTGGAGGTGCGCGCTGCAGTGCTCGTTGGTAAGGACGTACTTTTTTCCGGGGCGGATGTACTTCTTGAACTCGAGGTCCAGCTCCTTGCGAAAGGCCTCGATCGGCCCCGGCTCGGTCAGCTTGAGGTCCATCTTGACCGGCGCGATGGCGTCGGTGTCCAGGGCGTAGGCGGCGAGCTTGGTGTGGTTCTCGGCTCCCAGGAACGAGGGGAAAATGTAGCCCTTGCTCTCCAGGACTTCACGGTTGTTGCGCAAAAAATGCTGCAGTGCTGTCGTCCCGGTCTTGGTCGTGCCGGCATGGAAAAGAATCGTCACTCAGTGCTTCCTCTCTCGGGTGGCGGCTCCTCGGGACCGCAACACGCGTACCTGGGCAACTCTGTGGATGTCGCTGTCAGGCAATGGACAACTCAGACTATGTACTGGCCCTCGTACTGGCCCTCGGCGGCGCAGCCACCGCTTTCCTCCGCAGCCGCGACCTCGATTGGGCACCCTATCCGGCGCCCCGCTTCTCTCGACTCGGCAACGAACGAACGCTCGCGCTCTCATAGCCCCTCCGCTGCGCTTCTGCAAGGCGTTGACCGTCCCGGACTCCGGCCTGCACCGCGGCCGGGAGCCGCCCCCCGAGGAGACCGCCAATGAGGCCGAGACGCAGTCTTGCACAGCCGTGCCGTGCTCCTCCACCAGCCAGTCACATCATGACAACTTTGTCGCTGCCCGGCGAGGTTCCCCGTTGGGGTTGGCCAGGTGGGTTGGCCAGGTGGGTTGCGACGACTCGGAAATTGACAAGCCGGCTGCAGAATTCGAGTTTGTCGTCCCGTGGGGACTTTGCAAGCACAGTTGAACCCTGGATGGTTGTGGGATCGAGTAACAAATACAAGGCTGGCAGACCTGCCCGGGCGGCTCGATCCTTGCTGTTGGCGAAGTCACACCCGTCGCTGCGCCAGGGCCGCTGCCGGCGCAGCGCGACCCTTTGTCTGTGAGAGTGCGCATGGCGAACGAGCCCGGCTCCGCCGGCTACAAGAGACTCCTCTTCGTCGGTCAGGCGCCCGACAAGCTGCAGTTTCTCCCCGCCCGGGATGCCGAGACGCTCGTGGTCATGTCCGACCGGCGCCTGGCTGCCCTGGGGCACTTCCAGCGTGCCGGCGAGGTCCTCGTCGTCCTGGAGGATAGCCTGGATCCCCTGGCCTCGGAGCGGACGGAACGAAACAGTGCCCTCATCCAGTCGCTCGCCGGTTCCGGTCATATCGGCCTGGTCTTCAATGCTCGTTCGGACGTGCCCGACTCGCTGAAGCAGGCGATCCGCGACAGCGGCTCGATCCTCTACTACCCCGAAGAAGCCGGCCTGGCCGAGAGCGGGACCGAGGATCCGGCAGCGCGAACCGCCCGCTTCTCCTCCCCGCTGAGCGACCTCGCCTTTCTCCACGCCCTGGTCCGGGACTTTGCCGCGCCGGACGCCAGCCTGCATTTCTGCAACTTCGACCGCGAGTTCCTGGCCATGGAGCGGCATGGTCCAAAGAGCTTCCGGGAGGGCTTCCGGCGGCTCGCCGACGAGGGCTTCGAGGTCTCGCTGCACAACTGCTCCTTCAAGCTCTTCGACCGGCTGAAAGTCCTGGCGGAGGTTGACCCGGACGAGCGATTCGAGGTCGAGGTCAGCCTCATCGTCCCGCTCTACAATGGAGAGGGATACATAGAGCAGACGCTGCAATCTGTCGTTGATCAAGACTTCGAGAGCCTGGAGGTCGTGATCGTCGACGACGGCTCGATGGACCGCTCACCGGAACTGGCGCGGGCGTTCGAGAACCGCTTCCGGCGCTTCACCTACCGCAGGCAGGAAAACCAGGGGGTCTCCGCAGCGCGCAATCACGGGCTGGAGGTGGCCGCGGGCAAGTACATCGGCTTCCTGGACGCCGACGACCTGCTGCTGCCGGACTCGATCCGGCGCCGGGTCGACTTCCTGGAGAGCGACGCCTTCCGCGTCTGCGGCGGCCTCACCATGATCGTCGACGACAGCGGCCGCAGCCTCAACCTGACCGTCGGCCGCAGGGCCCATTCCGGCTATGAGAACGTCTTCGAGGTGCCCTGCCAGATCTCGACCCTGATGGGCCATAGCAGGGTGATGAAGCGCCAGCAGTTCCGGGTCGGGCAGCGCTTTGCCGAGGACTGGCGCTACATGGTCGACCTGGCCGCGGCGGGCGAGCGTATCGGCTTCTGCGGCGAGGAGCCGCTCTCCTGCTATCGCTGGCATGCGGTCTCGGCGACCGGAAAGGAGTTCCTGAGCCACCTGGAAGCCTGTGTCGAGCTGACCGGCGACCTGGTGCTGAAGGGCCAGGACGAGGCGGCAGGGACTCGCCTGGCCGAGGACGTCACTGCGATCGAGGGCGCCAAGGCCCGCCGCCACGTGATCGCGCGCATCCACAGCCTCTGCATCAACGTCGGGATTCGCTCCTCGGGCGAGGGCCTGGACCAGAGGGTGCTGGACCTCATGAACGGCATCGAGGCGGACTATCCCGAGAAGATCCCCAGCGCCTTCTTCGAGAACACCTTCACCCGTGCCTTCCTGCTGCCCCGCTACAGCGAGGAACTGCATCTCAGGATCTCCAGCGTCGCGCCCTCTCTCCTGACCAAGCTGAAGTCGCTTGCCCCGACCCCGGCGAACCAGATCTTCGAACGCTCCTTCAGGAGCTACATCGAGGACATCGACAAGGGGCTCGCAAAGCAGGGCCACAAGGTCTCCAGGCCGGGCCGCTTCTCCCTCTTCAAGCGCCGCGGCAAGTCCTGAGGGAGCGCGTCTCCCGCAAGGGACTCGAAGAAAAAGGGCGGCACCCGAAGGTACCGCCCTCTTCTTTGGTCTCTTGGGCCGGAGGTCTGGAGTACCCCGGGTTCACCCGCAGCACTCCAGCTCCTAGCTCCTCAAAAGCAGAGGCTCCTCGCGGATGGAGACCACCCGCTGCGGATCTGCTTTAGAAGCCCATGCCGCCCATGCCACCCATGCCACCCATGTCGGGAGCGGCCGGAGCAGCACTTTCCTTCTTCGGCGCCTCGGCCACCATGGCTTCGGTGGTGATCAGCAGGCCGGCGATGGAGGCCGCGTCCTGCAGGGCGGCACGCACCACCTTGGTCGGGTCGATGATGCCGGCCTTCACCAGGTCGCCGTAGGTGCCGGCCTGGGCGTCGAAGCCGAAGCCCCACTTGCCGTCGTCGCGGATCTTGCCGACCACGATGGAACCCTCGGTGCCGGCGTTCTCGGCGATCTGACGCACCGGAGCCTCCAGCGCACGGCGCACGATGGCCACGCCGACCTCCTGGTCGTGGTTCTCGCCCTTGATGCCCTCGAGCGCGGCGGAGGCCAGCAGAAGAGCGGTACCGCCACCGGGGACGATGCCCTCCTCGACGGCCGCACGGGTCGCATGCATGGCGTCCTCGACGCGGTCCTTGCGCTCCTTCACCTCGACCTCGGTCGCACCGCCGACGCGGATCACCGCGACGCCGCCCGCGAGCTTGGCAAGACGCTCCTGCAGCTTCTCACGGTCGTAGTCCGAGGAGGTCTCGTCGATCTGACCGCGGATCTGGCCGCAGCGACCCTGGATGTCGTCCTTCTCGCCGGCGCCGTCGACGATGGTGGTCTCTTCCTTGGTCATGACCACCTTCTTGGCGGTGCCCAGCATGTCGATCGTGACGGTCTCGAGCTTGATGCCGAGATCCTCGCTGATCACCTGCCCGCCGGTCAGGATGGCGATGTCCTCGAGCATGGCCTTGCGGCGATCGCCGAAGCCAGGCGCCTTGACGGCCGCGACCTTCAGGCCGCCGCGCAGCTTGTTGACCACCAGGGTTGCCAGGGCCTCGCCCTCGACGTCCTCGGCGATGATCAGCAGCGGACGGCTGGACTGCACCACGGACTCGAGCAGCGGCAGCATCGGCTGCAAACCGGAGAGCTTCTTCTCGTGCAGGAGAATGAGCGGGTTCTCCATCTCGCAGACCATCTTCTCGGCGTCGGTCACGAAGTAGGGCGAGAGGTAGCCGCGGTCGAACTGCATGCCCTCGACCACGTCCAGCTCGGTCTCGAGGCTCTTGGCCTCCTCGACCGTGATCACGCCCTCGTTGCCGACGCGCTGCATGGCCTCGGCGATCATCTGTCCGACGGCGGTGTCGCCGTTGGAGGAGATGGTCCCGACCTGGCTCACTTCCTCCGAACCGGAGACGGTGGCCGACTTCTCCTGCAGGAAGGCCACGACCTTCTCCACGGCGAGATCGACGCCGCGCTTCAGGTCCATGGGGTTCATGCCGGCGGCAACGGCCTTGGCGCCCTCACGCACGATGGACTGGGCCAGCACGGTCGCGGTCGTGGTGCCGTCGCCGGCCAGATCGTTGGTCTTGCTGGCGACCTCGCGCACCATCTGCGCGCCCATGTTCTCGAACTTGTCGGAGAGCTCGATCTCCTTGGCGACGGTGACGCCGTCCTTGGTGGTGCGCGGCGCACCGAAGGCCTTGTCGATGACGACGTTGCGGCCCTTGGGGCCCAGGGTCACCTTCACCGCATCGGCCAGAATGTCGACGCCCTTCAGCATCCGTGAACGGGCGTCTCCGGCGAAGCGAACATCCTTCGCAGACATGGTCTATTCTCCTTACTCTATCTCGGTTCGGTCTGGGGAATCGGCGCCGGGCCCCCTTGGGCGCCGGCGGTCTAGGCAGTCGGTCCGGACTAGCCCTCGATCACACCCATGATGTCGCTCTCGCGCATGATCAGCAGGGTCTTGCCGTCGAGCTTCACCTCGGTGCCGGACCACTTGCCGTAGAGCACGGTGTCGCCGGACTTCACGTCGAGCGGGTTCACCTTGCCGTCGTCGCCGCGTGCGCCCGGGCCGGCGGAAACCACCTTGCCCTGCATCGGCTTCTCCTTGGCGGTATCGGGGATGATGATACCGCCGGCGGTCTTCTCCTCGCTCTCGAGCGGCTCGACGACAACACGGTCGTGCAGCGGCCTGAAATTCATGCTCGCCTCTCTCCTCCAGTGGGGTTTTGCCGGGCGACCGCCGGGGGCGGCCCACCCGAAAAGGAACTGTTAGCACTCTGCGTCAGCGAGTGCCAGCAGGGACATAGGGAGGCAAGGTCTAGTCTGTCAAGCCTTTCCTGGCAAGGACTTACAGGCTCATCATGCCAGGGCCTGCAGAAGCGGCGCGCGCCCTGCCCGCCCCTTCCGGGCGGCTAAAACGGTGCAAAACAGGAGGTTATTGCGATCGGACGGTGCGCAGCCGGACGCCCTTGTCCTCTTCCTCGACCCGGCGGCGCAGCCGGCCGAGGGCCGCCTGAGAGAGCTTGACCTCCAGCCAGAGGCGCCCGGCCTCGTCGCCCCGCTCGGCCAGCACCTGGCCCTCGGCGTGCAGCCAGGCGCGCAGGCGCCCGTCCTCGGCGCTCATCTCGACCAGCACCAGGAAGTCGTCCCGGCCCAGGCGATCCTCCAGGATCTGCAGCAGGTCCTCGATGCCGGTGCCGTTCAGGGCGGAGACAAGGCAGGCCTCGCCGCCGTTCGTCCGGGCCTTCAGGGCGCAGTACTGCTCGGCGCTCAGCCGGTCGGCCTTGTTCAGCACCTCGATCACCGGCGGCCCCGTTTCCGGGTCGCAGCCGAGTTCGGCCAGGACCGACAGGACGTCCTCGCGCTGCAGCGCCGTGTCCTGGTGGGCGATGTCGCGGACATGCAGGATGAGATCGGCCTCCAGCACCTCCTCCAAGGTGGCGCGGAAGGCCGCGACAAGCTGCGTGGGCAGGTCGGAGATGAAGCCGACGGTGTCGGAGAGCACGCAAAGACGGCCGCCCGGCAGCTCGAGCCGGCGCATGGTGGGATCGAGGGTCGCGAACAGCAGGTCCTGTGCGCGCACGTCGGATTCGGTCAGGCGGTTGAAGAGGGTCGACTTGCCGGCATTGGTATAGCCGACCAGCGCCACCACCGGCAGCGCCCTGCCCTTGCGCTGCTCGGAGCGGGTCTGCCCCACCTTCGCCAGGTCGCGGTCGATCCTCTCGATCCGCTCGGCGATCAGGCGCCGGTCGATCTCGAGCTGGCTTTCGCCCGGTCCGCCGAGGAAGCCGAAGCCGCCGCGCTGCCGCTCCAGATGGGTCCAGGAGCGCACGAGACGCGAGCGCTGATAGGAGAGCGCGGCACGCTCCACCTGGAGCTGGCCCTCGCGGGTCTGGGCCCGGGCGCCGAATATCTCCAGGATCAGGCCGGTTCGGTCGATGACCTTGCAGTGCCAGTCGCGCTCGAGGTTGCGCTGCTGGATCGGCGTCAGCGCCGTATCCATGATCGCCAGCGACACCTCTTCGGCGCTCAGGCGTTCGCCCAGGGCCTCGACCTGGCCGCGTCCCAGCAGGGTGGCCGGCGTGGGGCGGTTGACGGTCAGGGCGGTGCTGACGACGACGTCCAGGCCGATCGCCCGCGCCAGCCCCAAAGCCTCGGCGCTGCGCGCCTCCAGGTCGCGCCGGGGCACGCCCTGCGCCTTGCGCTCCCCCAGGTCGGGGCAGATAAGTGCGGCTTTCGTTATGTCCTCCCTGCGCGCGGGACCCGTGGCCTCAGGCCTCGACCGGCTCCTCTTCGCGCGCCGGCTCGAAGAGCTGCACGGGCGTGGCCGGCATCACCGTCGAGATGGCGTGCTTGTAGACCAGCTGCGAGTGCGCATCGCGGCGCAGCAGGACGGAGAAATTGTCGAACCAGGTCACGACGCCCTGCAGCTTCACGCCGTTCACGAGGAAAATCGTGACGGGCACGCGGTTCTTGCGGATGTGGTTGAGGAACACATCTTGAACGTTCTGTTGCTTTTCGGCGGCCATTTTCTTCATGCCTTCTTCGTGGTTTGGGGACGCAGCACGCTACGCCAGGTTACGAGGCTTGCGCCTCCTTGCCAAAGATCAGCCCCTGAAGGGCCGGGCAAGAGTCAACATGGAGATGTGGCCGGCAATCCGCAAACTCTCCGGCCCGCGGCGGCTCGTCACGCAGCAGCACGGGCAGACAGCCGATCGCGACAGCGCAGCGCATGTCGATATCCGTATCGCCAACGAACCAGACCTCCTCGCTCGCCTCGATCCCCATCGCTTCCAGCGCCATGCCGGGAGCTTCCGGGGCCGGCTTGTCCTGGGGGGCGTCGTTCGCCCCCACGACAGCGCTGAAATAGAGTTCCCAGCCAAGGGCGGCAACCTCGGGGCGAAGCAGATGGCCTGCCTTGTTCGAAACGATCCCCAGCTTGCATCCCGAGCGCCGTAACTCGCCCAGCAGGCTAAGAGCACCGGGGAGAGGAGATAGTTCCGTCACATGACTTTTTCCGTAGGCATCATAAAAGATTCGGGTCGCCTCCTCCGCCCGCGTGCCGAAGAGCCGGGGAAAGGTGTCGCGCGCAGAGGCCCGCACGCGTTCCCTGCACTCCTGCAGGGTCCAGGGGGTCTGGCCCATCGCGGTGAAGGTGACCTCGAGCGCCCGATGGATCACCGACCAGCTGTCGACCAGGGTGTTGTCCCAGTCGAACAGCAGAGCCCGCGGTCTCACGCGACGCTGCCGTCAGGCGCGAAGCCGGCGATGTAGGCGCGGCGCAACGCCAGGGTCAGCGCGCCGGGCTCGCCGTTGCCGACGCTGCGCTCGTCGATCCGGGTCACCGGCATCACGAAGTTAGACGACGAGGTGAGGAAGGCCTCGCTCGCGTCCCGCGCCTCCTCCAGGGTGAAGGGCCGCTCCTCGAAGGCGTAGCCCTCCTCGCGCATGACCTCCAGCAGCACCCGCCGGGTGATGCCGTTCAGGATCTGCCGCGCGGCCTCGCGGGTGATCACCCGCTTGTCCTTGGTGACGATCCAGGCGTTGGTCGAGCTGCCTTCCGTCACCCTGCCCTCTTCGTCCACCAGCCAGGCCTCGGCCGCGCCTGCCTCGGCCGCCTCCTGCTTGGCCAGGCAGTTGGGCAGCAGCGAGATGGACTTGATGTCGGGCCGCTTCCAGCGGATGTCAGGCCGGGTCACCACGGCAAGCCCTTGCGCGAGCTGGCGTGCGCTCGCCGGCTTCGTCTGCTTGGCGGTCATAACCAGGGCCGGCCTGGCCGCCTTGGGGAACTTGTGGTCGCGCGGGGCCACGCCGCGGGTCACCTGCATGTAGAGGATCCCGTTGGTCAGCCGGTTGCGCCGTATCATCTCGCGCGAGATCAGCTTGAGGTTCGCCCGGCTCATCGGCATGTCGATCCGGAGCTCGCCCAGCGAGTACTCCAGCCGATCCAGGTGCAGCTCCTCGTCCACCAGGTGGCCCTGGGCGATCGGCACCACCTCGTAGACGCCGTCGGCGAACTGATAGCCGCGATCCTCGACATGAACCTGCGCCTGACGATGCGGCACGTAGCGGCCGTTGACATAGGCTAGTCGGCCCATGGCGCCCTTCTCCTCACGCTTTCCCCGAGACCTGAAACCTCGCGATGACAGCATAGCCGGCGAGAGGCCAGCAAGACCGGGACCGCCGCTAGGTCTTTCGGTCGCGATCGGCACTGGCGCGATTGGACTTTGCGCGGAACCGGCCCGCACCCCCGCCCGGCCGCCCACGGAAGTATCCTGGTAGGGGTGGCCGGGCGGGGGTGCGGGCCGGTTCCGATCCACCCGAGTGCACCGCCCTAAAAATACTCCAGCTTCACAGAGAAGAGTTTCTCCAGGCGTTTGACCGCCCCCTGCTCGGCGAAGAGGATCATCTGGTCGCCCGGGCGGATGACGGTGGAGCCGTGCGCGATGGAGACCTTCTCGTTGCGGACGATGGCGCCCACCAGCACCCCGTCGGGCAGGTGCGCATCGCGCAGCGGCACGCCGACCAGGCCGGAGGTCTCCAGCGCCTCCGCCTCGATCGCCTCGGCGAAGCCCTCGGCCACGGGATGCACCTTGCGGATCTTGCCGCGGCGCACGTGCTGCAGGATCTTGGAGACGGTGATCGCGCGCGGGTTCACCACGGCATCGATCCCCAGCGTGCCGGTGAGCGCGCCATAGGAGGCGTTGTTGATCAGGGTGACGGCGCGCCGGCAGCCGTTCCGCTTGGCCAGCAGCGAGGCCAGGATGTTGGTCTCGTCGTCGTCGGTGACCGCGACCACGGTCTCCGCAGTCTCGATGTTCACCTCGTCCAGGACCTCCTGGTCGAGCGCCGAGCCGCAGAGCACCACGGAGTGGTCGAGCGCCTGGGCGACATAGGCCGCACGCTCGCGGTCGAGTTCGATCACCCGGAGGGCCAGGTGCTCGGCCTCTGTCTCCAGCAGGCGGGCCAGGTAGAGGCCGATGTTGCCGCCGCCCAGGATCACCACGCGGCGCGCCGTCTTCTCCTCGTGCCCGAAGGCCGCCATGGAGCGCTCGACGTGCGCGGTATCGGCGATGAAGTAGACGTCGTCCCCGGGCTGCAGGCGCTCGTCGTCGTTCGGCACCATCCCCTTGCCGCCTCGCAGGATGCCGCCGACGGAGATGGCGAGATCGGGGAAGAGCTCGGTCAGCTGCCAGAGCGGGGTCTCCAGGATCGGCGTCTCCTCGGTGCAGCGCACCCCGACCAGGGTGACCTTGCCGTCCGCCATGGGGATGACGTCGAAGGCACCGGGCACCGAGAAGCGCCGGGCGATCGCCTGTGCCACCTCCATCTCGGGCGAGATGATGACGTCGATCGGCAGGTTGCCGCTGCTGTAGAGGTCGGACCAGACAGGGTCCAGATAGCTCTGGCTGCGCACGCGCGCGATCTTGGTCGGGACGTCGAAGAGGGAGTGGGCGACCTGGCAGGCCACCATGTTGATCTCGTCCATGTGGGTGACCGCGATCAGCATGTCCGCCTTGGCCGCCCCTGCCTCGGCCAGCACGTCGGGATGCGAGGCGTAGCCGACGACCCCCTGCACATCCAGGCTGTCGGAGGCCTTCTGCACGATGTCGGCCCGCTGGTCGATCACGGTGATGTCGGAGGCTTCGGCCGAGAGGTAGCGCGCGATGTTGAAACCGACCTGCCCCGCCCCGCAGATGATCACCTTCATGACGGGACTCCCTCGCTCCGCCCCAGGAGCGCGATGATAGCAGAGTTGTACGCCTTATCATCAATGCTCACCATGCCATTGATAACACTCCGCAATCGATGCTGGGGATTGATTGCCTCGGCACGGGCCGCAGCCCGGCCCATGGCCGGGGAGCAGAGTGGCGCGATCATGGACGCATCAGCGTTCTGCCTGGATGCCGAGGCTGCGCAGCTTGCGGTGCAGGGCTGAGCGCTCCATGCCGACGAAGGTCGCGGTGCGGGAGATGTTGCTGCCGAAGCGCAGGAGCTGGGCTTCCAGGTACTGCCGCTCGAAGACCTCGCGGGCCTCCCGCAGGGGCAGCTCCAGAAGGTCGGTGGAGCCGTCGCCGCGCAGCGCCTCGGGGGCATTTCCGGCGATCTCCGGCGGCAGGTGGTCTGCCGTGACCGGCTCCCCCGCCTCTCCCGGCGACATGATGAGCGCCCATTCGATGACGTTGCGAAGCTGGCGGATGTTGCCGGGCCAGTCGCAGCTCTGCAGGGTCGCCAGGGCGTCGTTGGACAGCATGCGCGGCGGCAGGCCGGCTGCCTCCGCGGCGCGGTGCATCAGGTGGTCGGCCAGCAGGGGAACGTCGTCGCGCCGCTCGCTGAGCGAGGGCATGGAGACCGGCACGACGTTCAGGCGATAGAAGAGGTCCTCGCGGAAGCGGCCCTCGCGCATCAGGCGCTGCAGGTCGCGGTTGGTGGCCGCCACGACGCGGATATCAATCTCGATGCGCCGCTTGCCGCCAATGCGCTCGAAGGACTGGTCCTGCAGGGTGCGCACGATGCGCCCCTGCATCTCCAGCGTCAGGTCGGCCACCTCGTCCAGCAACAGGGTGCCGCCATGGGCGCGCTCCAGGCAGCCGATCTTGCGGTTGCCGCCGACCTGACGCTCGCCCTCGGTACCGAAGAGCTCGTGCTCCAGGCGCTCGGGCGCCAGCGCGGCGCAGTTCATGACAATGAAGGGGCCGGCCGAGCGGCGCGAAAGGCGGTGGATCATGCGGGCCGCGACCTCCTTGCCGCTGCCCGGCGGTCCGGTGATGAGGACGCGGCTGTTGGTCGGCGCCACCCGCTGGATCGCCTGGCGCAGGCCGGCAATGGAGGAGGAACGGCCGATCAGGTCGTCCTGCATCCCGGCGCGCTCCTGCAGTTCCTTGTTCTCGCTCTTCAGCCGGGCGGCCTCCATGGCGCGTTCCATGCAGAGCAGCAGGCGGTCGGTCTTGAAGGGCTTCTCGATGAAATCGTAGGCCCCGTTGCGGATCGCGGTCACCGCCATCTCGATCGTCCCGTGGCCGGAGATCATGACGATGGGGATCTCGGGATGCTGCTCGATCAGGATCTGCAGCAGTTCCAGCCCGTCCAGCCGCGAGCCCTCGAGCCAGATGTCCAGCACGATCAGGTGCGGAAGCCGCTCGTTCAAGGCGTCGAGGGTCTGGTCGGCGTCGGCGGCGCCGCGCGTCGAATATCCCTCGTCTTCCAGGATCCCCGACAGGAGCAGTCGGATGTCGGCCTCGTCGTCGACGATCAGCACTTCGCGCGCCAAGGGGGGGTTTCTCATGAGCTACTTGCCTTCTCTACGGCCGCTGCCTCCAAGAGGCGGTTGGCCGGGAAACTCAGGACCACGCGGGCACCGCCGTCCGGCTGGTTGCCCAGCAGCAGTTCGCCGCCATGCTCTTCCATGATCTTCTTCACGATGGCCAGACCAAGGCCGGTACCCTTGGCCTTGGTGGTAACGTAGGGCTCGGTGAGTCGCGAAGAGTCACCCCCCGGCAGGCCGCGGCCGTTGTCGGTCACGCGGATCTCCACCCGCTCGCCGTCGCGCAGCAGCTCCGCCCCGATCGCGCCCTTGCGCTCGCCCAGACCCTCGACCGCCTGCACGGCGTTCAGCAGCACGTTGGTCAGGGCCTGGTTCACCTGGCGGGAGTCGCAGAGCAGGACCATCGCGCCCTCGGGCAGGGTCAGCTCGAAGTCCACCTTGGGACTGGCCTGGCGTTGCAGGAAGACGGCCTGCTTCATCAGCTCGCCCAGGTTCTCGGGCTGCATGACCGGCGCCGGCATGCGGGCGAAGGAGGAGAACTCGTCCACCATGCGGCCGATGTCGGAGACCTGGCGGACGATGGTGTCGGTGCAGAGCGCGAAGGTCTCGGGATCGTCCACGATCTGGTTCAGGTACTTGCGCTTCAGGCGCTCGGCCGAGAGCTGGATCGGGGTGAGCGGGTTCTTGATCTCGTGCGCGATGCGCCGGGCGATGTCGGCCCAGGCCGCCTTGCGCTGGGCGGCCAGCAGGTCGGTCACGTCCTCGAAGGTGCAGACCAGCCCCTGGACGGCCTGGCCACCGCCGCGCTGGGCCAGGACGCGGGCGAAGAGGTGGCGCACCTGGCCGTCCTCGCGGTCGTGCGCGATCTGCCGCTCGGCATAGCGCCCGGGCCGCTGCCGGGCCCGCTGCACCAGGCCGCGGACCTCCGGCAGGCGGTCGCGAAGCTGGCTGCCGCGCAGGGCCTCGCTGGAGGCGCCCAGCAGCGCCTCGGCGGCGTTGTTGGCAAGCTGGATCCGGCCCAGGGCGTCGAGGCCGACGACCGCCGAGGAGACGCCGCTCAGCACGGCCTCGATGAAGCGCCGGCTCTCCTCGCTCTGCCGGTTGACCGCAAGCAGGTCGCCGCGCTGCTGCTGCAACTGCTCGGTCATGCGGTTGAAGGCGGTGATCAGGCTGGCGATCTCGTCGCCGGTCTTGGGCGGCGGCAGGCGGGCGGCCAGGTCTCCGCCGGCCACCCGCTCGGCCATGCCGATCAGGCCGCTGACCGGCTTGGTCAGGTGGTTGGCCACGGCGAGCCCGATCCAGATTGCCACCAGCAGCAGCAGGGCCGCCACCAGGGCGAAGACCACGGCGAAGGTGATCTGCAGGTCGTGGCGCTGGCCCTCGAGGTCGGCATAGAGCGCGACCGCGCCCCTGGACTGGTCGAGCTGGCCCAGGATGCGGGCGTCCACCGGCCGGCTGACATAGAGGTAGCTGTCGGAGAAGCTGTCCAGATAGACCAGCGCGCCGATCTGGGAGTTCTCCTCGGAGGGCAGGATCACCACATCGCCGTTGCGCGCCTGCTCCAGCGCCCAGACCGGCAGGCGGCGGGGATTGAAGTCGGCGAAGACGCGGAAGCCGCCGCGCGCCACCTCGCGCCGGTTGCCGTCGAAGATCACCGCCTCTGAGAGAGCCCGGTCGCTCACCTGCTGCGACAACAGGGTCTGCAGGCGGCGCTGGTCCACCAGGCGGGTCGGCCCCTGCGAGGTCAGCACGCGGGCCATGGCCACGGCCTCGCCGGCGACCGCCCGCTGGTGCTCGTCGAGATAGGCCTCGGCCACGGCCAGCGAGTTGCGCACCACGGTGCTGACCTGGTCGCTGAACCAGATCCGCAGCCCGAAATCGAACAGCACGGCGGCGAAGATCGCCACCACGATGGCCGGCGCCACGGCCAGCAGGCCGAAGAGCCCGACCAGGCGGGCGTGCAGGCGCGCGCCCGCCAGGCCACGGCGCCGCTCCGCCCAGATCACCACCAGCCGCCTGGCGACGATGACGCAGAGGCAGAGCAGCAGACCCAGGTCGAGCAGCAGCAGGATGATCAGGGTGGTGTTGCCGACCGACCCCGGCAGCCGTCCGGTGACCGCGAAGAAGGTGGCCAGGCCGGAGACCACGGCCATGATCAGCAGCACCAGCATCAGCCAGCGCTCCACGCGGCCGCGCCTGGCCCACTCGTAAAGCCGGTGCAAGGCGCCGCCCTCGCGCGCCTCCAGCTCGAGGCTCTCGCCCGCTCCGCTATGACCGACGGACTCTGTCACCTTCTACTGCGACTCCTGTTGCAGGAAAGCCACAGCTATTTAAACGGCCGGCTGATCTCGATGTCCAGATCTCTTATTTTTTTCCGCAAGGTGTTCCGGTTCAGCCCGAGAACCGCGGCGGCCCGCAACTGGTTCCCGCGGGTGGCCGCCAAGGTGGCCTCGATGAGGGGACGCTCCAGCTCGCGCAGGAAGCGGTCGTAGAGGCCGGGCGGCGGCAGCGCGCCCTCGTGTGCGGAGAAGTATTCCGAGAGGTGGCGCTCGATGGCGCCGCCCAGGCTCTCGCCGGCCGGCACGCGGCTGGTCTCGGCCATGGGGCTGTCCGAGAGCTCGGCCTCGATCACGTCGAGGCCGAGGGTTTCCTGGCTGTAGAGGGCGGTCAGCCGGCGCACCAGGTTCTCCAGCTCGCGCACGTTGCCGGGCCAGCTATGGCTCTTCAGGCGCTCCATCGCCTCGCTGGTGAGGCGCTTCTGGGGCAGGCCCTCGGTCTGGCAGAGCGAGAGGAAGTGGCTGACCAGCTCGGGCACGTCGGCGGCGCGCTCGCGCAGCGGCGGCAGGCGCAGCGGCACCACGTTCAGCCGGTAGTAGAGATCCTCGCGGAAGAGGCCCTGGCGCACGAGCTGGCGCAGGTCGCGGTGGGTGGCGGCGACGATCCGGACATCGGCCTCCAGCGAGGCCCGCCCGCCGACCGTCGTGTAGGTCCCGTCCTGCAGCACCCGCAGCAGCCGCGTCTGCGCCTCCAGCGGCATGTCACCGATCTCGTCCAGGAAGAGCGTGCCGCCGCCGGCCTGCTCGAAGCGCCCCTCGAAGCGCGCCGTGGCGCCGGTGAAGGCGCCGCGCTCGTGCCCGAAGAGCTCGCTCTCGATCAGGTCGCGGGGGATGGCCGCCATGTTGACGGGAACGAAGGGCCCCGCCCGCCGCTTGCCGTAGCCGTGCAGCGCGTGCGCCACCAGTTCCTTGCCGGTGCCCGATTCGCCGTAGATCATCACCGTCAGGTCGGTGCCCATCAGGCGCGCCAGCACGCGATAGATCTCCTGCATGGCCGGCGAGCGACCGATCAGCGGCATGCCCTCCTCGGCCGGGCTCGCGGTGCCGGTCTGGGTGCCGATCCCGGGCTCCACGAGAGCGCGGTTCACCAGCCGCAGAAGTTCTTTCAGATCGAAGGGCTTGGGCAGGTAATCGAAGGCACCGCGTTCGGTCGCTTTCACGGCCGTCAGCAGGGTGTTCTGCGCCGACATCACGATGATGCGCAGGTTGGGCCTCAGCTTGCGGATGCGCGGCAGCAGGTCGAGCCCGCTGCCGTCCGGCATCACCACGTCGGTGATCACCAGGTCGCCCTGGCCGTCGTCCACCCACTGCCAGAGCTGGGCCGCCGTGCCGGTGGAGCGCACGTTGTGCCCGTCCCGCGCCAGGACCTGGCTGAGGACCGTTCGGATGGCCCGATCGTCGTCGGCCACAAGGATCGCCGCCACGGCCGCTACTCCTCTTCCTGGCTCATGAGGGGCAGATAGAGCAGGAAGCGCGTGTGCCCGGGTTCGCTGTCCAGTTCTATCACTCCCCCATGGCTGTCGATGATCTTGGCGACCAGGGAGAGCCCCAGCCCCTTGCCGTTCGGCTTCGTGCTGACGAAGGGATCGAAGAGATGCGCCTGGAGATCCTCCGGAACGCCCGAGCCGTTGTCCTCCACCGAGACCACCAGCGGCAGCCGTAGCTTCTCGCCCGCACCGGGCAGGGCCAGGCGCACGCCCTGGCGATAGCGCGTCGTCAGGTTGATGATCCCGCCCACCTCCGGCGCCGCCTCGGCGGCGTTCTTGACCAGGTTGAGGAAGGCCTGGATCAGGAGGTTCCGGTTGCCCCGCACCGGTGGCAGCGAGGGGTCGTAGCGCTCGACGAAGCGCACGTGGCGCCCGACGCCGTTGGCCGCGAGGTTGCGGACATGGCCCAGGACCTCGTGGATGTTGACGGCCTCGTGCTCCATCGGCTGGCTGTCGGCGAACATCTCCATCGAATCGACCAGTTGTACGATGCGGTCGGTCTCGTCGCAGATCAGCCGGGTCAGCTCCCGGTCGCGGCCCTCGTGGTTCAGCTCCAGAAGCTGGGCGGCGCCGCGGATGCCGGAGAGCGGGTTCTTCACCTCGTGCGCCAGCATGGCCGCCATGGCCGTGACCGAGCGCGCCGCGTTGCGGTGGGTAAGCTGCCGGTCGATCTTCTGGGCGATGGAGCGCTCCTGCAGCGAGACGACGACGGCGCCCGGCCGGTCGGGCAGCAGGGCGGCATCGAGGGTGACGTAGTGATTGCCGAAGCGGGGGCTGTCGAGCGAGACGCCGTACTCCGACAGGCTGCTGCCGCGCTTGCGCACCTGCTGCAGCAGCAGGAAGAGCGAGCTGTCGGCAGGCAGCCAGGTCGAGAGGTTCCGGCCCAGCAGGCTGGCCGCCGACCCGGCGAAGAAATCCTCGGCGGCCGCGTTCAGGTAGAGGAAGCGGTTCTTGCGATCGACGACGAAGATGGGCAGCGGCAGGGCGCCCAGCACGGCGGCCGGTTCGATGTCCGCTCCCAGCCCCGACCCCGACCTCGGCCCCGGACCGGCGCTGCCGGTTTGCTTCTCGGTCATGTCGCCAGCGCCTCCGCCTCGCGGTGCGCCGTCGCCAGGCCGGCCAGGACCTCGCCCGGGTTCTCGTTCGGCAGCAGGCGGGCGCGCCAGGCCCGGCCGCCCGGCAGGGCGTCGAGGTACCAGCCCACGTGCTTGCGTCCGACCCGCAGGCCCTGGCGGTCGCCATAGTGCCGGAGGATCGCCTCGTAGTGCCCGCAGGCCGAGCGCGCGCGCTCCGCAAAGCCGGGCGGAGGCGGGAGCGCGGCCCCTTGAAGCGCGGCCTTGGCCTCGCGGAAGAGCCAGGGGCGACCGCAGGCGGCCCGCCCGATCATCACCCCGCGGGCCGAGGCGGCCGCCCTGGCCTCCACGGCCTCGGCGGGCGTGGCGATGTCGCCGTTCACCAGCAGCGGCAGAGCGCAGGCGGCACGGACCTCGGCCACCGCCGCCCAGTCCGCCCTGCCCTTGAAGCCCTGGTCGCGCGTGCGCCCGTGGACCGTCACCGAGGAGAGGCCCGCCTCCTCCGCGATCCGGGCGATGCGGCCGGCGTTGCGGCGGTCCTGCCGCCAGCCCAGGCGCATCTTCACGCTGACCGGCACCGAGACCGCGGCCGCGACGGCCGTCAGGATGGCCGCCGCCAGCGCCTCGTCGGCCATGATCGCCGAGCCCGCCGCCTGGTTCACCACCTTCTTGGCGGGGCAGCCGAAGTTGATGTCGATCGCGGGCGCGCCCTCGCCTTCCGCCACGCGGGCGGCCTCGGCCATGATCGCGGGATCGCAGCCGGCGATCTGCACGACCGTCCCGGCCTCGCCGGGCAGCTTGCGGCGCTCGCGCCGCGCCTGCCGGCTCTCGTCGAGCACGGCACGGCTGGCGATCATCTCGGAAACCACGACCTCGGCACCCCACGCCCGGGCGATGCTGCGAAAAGGCGCATCGCTGATTCCGGAGAGAGGAGCGGCAACCACAGCATCTGTCGGGACGGGCGGGTCCAACTGCCTGCCCATTTTCTATGCACTCCTACCGATTGCTCTATTTGGCAGCAACCTAGGCTATTTCGCGCGCGCGGTCTAACGCATTTTTCGGGCAGCAGACACCGGCCGGTGCAGAAGCAGGCCCGGAGGGATCCGGGGCAGCACGGCTCTGCCCTAGGCCGCCAGCAGGTCGCCGACGAACTTGACGCCCGGGTAGGCCAGGGTGAGCAGAAGATAGGCCGAGAGCACGATCCGGGCCGCGCGGCGCCCGCGCAGGGCGGTCTGGCGCGAAAGAATGAGCAGCAGCCCGATCACCAGGAAGCCCAGCAGGACCAGCAGGGTCTTGTGGTCCAGGCGCAGCACGACGCCCTCGGTCACGATCTCCTGCGCCATGCCGCTTGCGATCGCAAGCGCCAGGCAGCCCTCCGCCCAGGCCAGGAGGTGCATCTGCAGGCGCTCGCCGTCGGCCAGGGCCGGCAGGCGCCGGGAGATCCGTCCCGGCCGCCGCCGCTTCAGCGCGAGCTCCTGCAGGACGACGGCGAGCCCGGCCAGCGCCGCCAGGGTGACCAGGCCATAGGCCAGCAGCGCGAAGAGCACGTGGGCATAGAGCCAGGGTGAGAGGACGAGGGCCCGCAACTCCCCCTCCGGCTCGACCTGGGCCAGCAGGGTCGCCGCCGCGGCCAGCAGCAGGAGGTAGGGATAGAGCAGCGGCGCCAGGGCCACTGCCCCGCGCCAGCGTGCGGCGGCCGGCGGATAGAGCAGCATCACGACCAGCAGCGACAGCCAGAGCGCCAGCGAGAGGTGCAGGCTCCAGCCACCGGCCAGGGCCTGCGCGAGGGCGGTCGCGACTCCGGCCAGGGCGACCAGATGCAGGCACCAGAAGAGCCAGCCCCGCCCCTGGCTGCGCCAGGCGATCAGGGTCACCGGCGTCAGGGCCATGACGGCGGTGATGCCCAGCAGCAGCGTCGCCATGCTTTGCGCCTCGGGTGTCATGGCTGCGGCTTATAGAGCATAGGCGTGCGAAGATGCAGCATTCTGCGCTGTCGCTCTTGACCGCAGGGGGCCGGGTCTGGCCACTCTGACTTTTCTCGACCTCCAGCGACGAGACTTCATGGCCAAGACCTACGCTCTCATCGTGGCCGCGGGGCGGGGCCGGCGCTTCGGCGAGGGCCTGCCGAAGCAGTACCACCGCCTGGCCGGCCGTCCGGTGCTGGCCTGGACCCTTGCCGCCTTCGCCGCCCACCCCAGGGTGCAGGGGGTCCGCGCCGTGATCCATCCCGACGACCGCGAACTCTACGACGAGGCGGCGTCCGGCCTGGACCTGCTGGAGCCGGTCCACGGCGGCGCGGAGCGGCAGGACAGCGTGCGCCTGGGGCTGGAAAGCCTGAACGACCTGGCGGGTGCCGGGGAGGCCCGGGTCCTGATCCACGACGGCGCCAGGCCGCTGCCCGGTGCCGCCCTCATCGACCGCGTGGTCGAGGCCCTGGAGACCCAGCCGGGCGCGCTTCCCTGCCTGGCCGTCACCGACACGGTGAAGCGCGGCGAGGCCGGCAGGGTCGTCGAGACCCTCCCCCGCGACACGCTCTTCCGCGCACAGACACCGCAGGGCTTCCGCCTGGCCGCCATCCTGGCGGCGCACCGCGAGGCCGCCGGACGGGCGCTGACCGACGATGCCGCGGTCGCCGAGGCCGCCGGCCTGGCGGTCGCCATCGTCGCGGGCAACCCCGACAACCTGAAGATCACCGCCGCCGCCGACCTCGACCAGGCGGCGCGCCTGCTGGAGACCCCCATGGAGGCAAGATTCGGCCAGGGCTATGACGTGCACCGCCTGGTGCCCGGCGAGGGCCTCTGGCTCTGCGGCCACTTCATCGCGCACGACCGCAGCCTTGAGGGCCACTCCGACGCCGACGTGGCGATCCATGCCCTGGTGGACGCGCTTTTGGGCGCCCAGGCGGCGGGCGACATCGGCCAGCACTTCCCGCCCAGCGACCCGCAGTGGCGGGGGGCCCGGTCCGACCGCTTCCTCAGCCATGCCTGCGCCCTGCTGGCCGAGGCCGGCGGGCGGATCGTCAACCTGGACGTCACCCTCATCTGCGAGGCGCCGAAGATCGGCCCCCACCGCGAGGCCATGCGCCGGCGCCTGGCCGAGATCGCGGGGCTGCCGCTGGAGCGAGTCTCGGTCAAGGCGACGACGAGCGAGCGCCTGGGCTTCACCGGCCGCGGCGAGGGAATCGCCGCCATGGCCGGCTGCTCGATCCTGCTGCCCAGCCCCGCTCCGGCCGGCCCGCCATGCTGAGGGGCCGCCCGCTGCACGAGGAGGTCGCGACCCTCTTCGGCACCGGCTACCTGTCGAAGGCACCCGGCACCTGGGGCTCGGTCTTCGCCCTGCCGCCGGCCGTGCTGATCATGAGCCTCTCGGGCTTCTGGGGCATGGCGCTGGCTACCCTGGCGGCCTGCCTGCTGGGCCTCTGGGTCTCGACGAAGCACTCCCACAGGACCGGCCGGAAGGACCCCTCGGAGGTGGTGATCGACGAGCTCGCCGGGCAGTGGCTGACCCTGCTGCCGCTCGGCCTCTTCGCTGACTGGTCGCTCTGGTATGCCTGGCCGCTCGCGCTGCTGTTCTTCCGCTTCTTCGACGTGCTGAAGCCCTGGCCCTGCGAGAGCCTGGAACGGCTGCCGGGCGGCTGGGGGGTGATGTCGGACGATCTGATGGCCGGCGTCTACGGGGCTATCCCCCTGTCACTCGTCCTCATCGGAGCGCAGCATGTTTGACGACAGCCTGACCAGGCGCGCCGCGCTGGTCCTGACCCGCTGCCGCAGGGCCGGCCTCACCCTGGCGACGGCGGAAAGCTGCACCGGCGGCCTGATCGCCGCCTGCCTGACCGCCGTGCCGGGATCCTCCGACGTGGTGGAGCGCGGCTTCGTGACCTACTCCAACGAGGCCAAGCGCGAGATGCTGGGCGTGGAAGAGGCGCTGCTGCAGAGCAAGGGGGCGGTCAGCCCCGAGGTCGCCGAGGCGATGGTGGTGGGCGCGCTCGCCCACAGCGCCGCCGGGCTTGCCATCTCGGTGACGGGCATCGCCGGTCCCGGCGGTGCCACGCCCAGCAAGCCCGTGGGCCTGGTCTACCTCGCCTCGCTCTTGCGCGACGGCCGTCCCCGGGTCGAGAAGCGCATCTTCCCGGGCGGGCGCAACGAGGTCCGCCGCGCCGCCCTCGACCTGGCGCTCGCCATGCTGGACGAGGCGGCGCGCCGCTGACGGGCAAGCCTCCGCTTGCGTCCTTGATTGCCCCTGACCGCCTGAGCTAGAGGGTATCGCCTTCATAGGGCGGGCATATGCTCTGGATGGGTGGCCGAGTGGTTGAAGGCAGCGGTCTTGAAAACCGCCAGGCGGGCGACCGTCTCGTGGGTTCGAATCCCACCCCATCCGCCAGCAGCGGCACCGCTATCCGAGCGACAGCGTCCTCTCCACGAAAACCACCCTGGCCGCGACCGGGGCGCGTGGCAGCGGACAGACCCGGTAGCCCAGCCGCGCAAGGGCCGATTCCAGCCGCTCGAACTCTGCCACGGCCTCGCTGAAGCCGTGCCGGCGTTCGCCGTCGTTCGAGAAGAGCGCGGGCCAGGGCGGCGCCAGGAAGACCGGGTCGGAATAGTGCCTGGTCCCGCCCAGGCTCGCTTCGAGCGGAACCGCCTCGGCCTGCTCGAGCGCGACCGCCGCATCGATCAGCCCCCTGTCGAAGAAGACCGGACCCGCACCGGCGGGAAGGGCCGCCAGATCCTGCCGCGACAGCGCGAGCGCGCGCCGCGCGAAGGCGCCGGGGTCGACCCAGGGCAGCGCCCTGCCGCCACTGGCGGTCTCCACGGCTACGATGCGCCGGCCGGGCTCCGCGACCACGCGATGGCCCCTGGCCTCCAGCGCGCGCAGCAGCGTGGACTTGCCGCCGCCGGAGCAGCCGGTGATCAGGATCCGCCGCATGCCCCGGCCCGCCTCAGATCGCCAGGTAGCGCTTCGCCGTCTCCGGCTCCGAGAGGGCTTCCGGCGACAGCTCGGCGATCAGGCTTCCCTTCTCCATGACCAGGCAGCGGTCGGCGATCATGTAGACCAGATCCAGGTTCTGCTCGATCACCAGGACGGCGATGCCGCGCGCCTGGTTCACCTCCAGCACCACCTCGGCGATGCGCTGGACGATGTTCGGCTGCACCCCTTCCGAGGGCTCGTCGAGGACCAGGAGGCTGGGCCTGCCGATCAGCACCCGGCCGATCGCCAGCATCTGCTGCTCGCCGCCCGACAGGGTTCCCGCCGGCTGGCGCAGCCGCTCTTCCAGGCGGGGAAACCAGGCCAGCACCTGATCGTAGTGCGCCGGGTCGTGGCCGCCCCCCACGCCCTCGCCCATGCGCAGGTTCTCCAGCACCGAGAGGCCGGGGAAGATCCCGCGGCCCTGCGGCACGTAGCCCAGCCCGCGCCGCGCCCGCCCGCGGGCACCAAGGGCCGTCACCTCCTGCCCGGCCAGGTGGACGCGGCCCCCGGCCTGCGGCAGGAGGCCGGCAAGCGCCTTCGCGAGCGTGGTCTTGCCGACGCCGTTGCGCCCGACGAGACCCAGGATCTCGCCGGGCGCCATGGCGAGCGAGACCTCGCGCACGATGGGAAGGGCGCCGTAGCCGGCGCTCACCGTCTCGAGCCGCAGGATCATGCCAGCCCTCGCGCCAGCATGGCCTCAGAAGGCCGGCTTCAGACGCGCCTTGGGATACTCCGCGCCCACCACGTGCTGCAGGGTGGACGCGCGGACCATCTGGTAGGTGCGAATGCGGAAGGCGGGGTCGCAGGACATGCGGATGTACATGTCCTTGGGCGAGATCTCATAGTCCTCCTGCAGCCAGGCCAGCATGTTGGCGCAGGCATCGTAGACCGCGTGCTCCATGGGCAGGTTGATGCCGATGGCGACCAGGCTGTCGGGCTTCTCCACCCGCACGCAGGGAAGCTGCTTGGCCTTGATCACCTTGCAGCTCACCTGGACCGTGGCCCGGGTCTCGTCGGCGATACCGGTGAACTCGGTATCGCCCTGCCCGCCGTGCGCGTCGCCGATGTAGAGCAGCCCGCCCTCGTTGTAGGAGTTCAGCAGGATGGTGTGGCCGGCACGGATCTCCCGGCAGTCGATGTTGCCGCCGAAGGGGCCCTGCCCCAGCAGCGAGGTGAAGACCTCGCGCTCCGGCGCGGTGGCGAGCGTGCCGAGGAAGGGCATCAGGTCCCAAGTGAGCCTGTCGGAATACTTGCCCTTGCCGTCACGGGTCTTGCCGCTGGGACCGGGCAGATGCTCGATCACCTGGACGTGCGGCGTCGCGCAGTCGCCCCACTTGATGGAATCGCCGTAGGGACCCATCCCCGGCAGGATGCCGGAGAAGCCGTAGCGCCAGGGGTCGATCGATTCGATGCTGACGGCCAGCACGTCCCCCTTCTCGCAGCCCTCGACGTAGATGGGGCCGACCACGGGGTTGTAGAGCGGAGGCCAGGCCCTCTGCAGCGCCTCGAAGTGGGGATCGTCGACGAAGCTGTGGACTTTCGGGCTGTCGCTGTCGTCCTCGATCAGCCCGCTCATCGCGTCGTCCGTCTCGACGACGAAGGATTCGCCCTGCTTCACCCTGAGGCAGACCTCGTCGCGCCTGTCGAAGGCATAGCGGGTGACCTCACCGCGCTTGATCATCTGCATGGTAGACACTCCCTTGGTTGTCGTTAGCGGTCCTGTTTCGGCGCAAGCGCCGGGGTTTGGAGGCGCCCAGATAGATGCGCCGCACCTCTTCGTGCTGCTCGATCTCCGCCAGGCTGCCCTCGGCGAAGACGCGGCCGTAGTGCAGCACCGTCACCGGGGCGCCGAGCTGGCGGACGAAGGCCATGTCGTGCTCCACCACCACCGCGGCGATGCCCTCTTGGTTCACGCTCTTCAGCAGGGCCACGGTCGCCTCGGTCTCTTCCGGCCCCAGGCCGGCGCAGGGCTCGTCCAGCAGCAAGAGCCTCGGCCGCATGGCCAGCGCCATGCCGATGGCAAGCCACTGCTTCTGGCCGTGCGCCAGGTGGCCGGCCAGCCGGTCCTGGCTGCCCGCCAGGTGCAGGCGGCCGAGCATGGCGTCGATCTCGCCCGCGACCTCGTGGCGGCCGTGGTGGTGGCGCAGCGGCAGGAAGAGGTTGTGGCGCACCGTCAGGGCCTCGTAGACGGCGAGGTTCTGGAACTTGACGCCGATCCCCAGGTGGGCGCGGCGGTGCGGGTCCATCCGGGTGACCTCGCGCCCGGCGAAGTGGACCGACCCGCTGTCGGGCTTCAGGCTGCCCAGCAACAGCTTGAAAAAGGTGCTCTTGCCGGCCCCGTTGGGACCGACGATGGAGCGCAGGCCGCCCGGCGCCAGGGCGAAGTCGATGTCGGCCACGGCCTGCAGCCCGCCGAAGCGCTTGCAGAGCCCGCGCGTCTCGATCAGGGCCTCAGCGCGCATCGGCGCCTCCCGGGTTGCGGCCGATGCCCAGGCTGTCGAAGAGGCGCCCCAGGGCACGCCCCAGGCCGATCAGCACGCCCTCGGGCATCAGCAGGATCGCCGCCAGCAGGATGGCGCCCAGCACCACGAAGGCGATGTCGCCCTGCAGGGCCAGCCACTGCGACAGCCACACCAGGGCCACGCAGCCGACCACCGCGCAGGTGAGGCTGCGCCGCCCGGCCACCGCCACCCAGATGACCGGCAGGATGTTGTAGAAGACCCCGAACACGTTGGGCGTGATGAAGTTGCCCCAGGAGACGTAGAGCACGCCGGAGAGCGCGGCCAGCAGGGCCGCCAGGCAGAAGACCGCGAGCTGGATGATGCGCAGGTCGTAGCCCAGCGCCTCGGTGCGCTCCGGGTCCTCGCGGATCGCCACCAGCACGTGGCCGAAGCGCGAGTTCACCAGCGCGCGCAGGCCGAGGTAGGAGACCAGCCCCAGGCCGCAGACGAGATAGTAGAAGGCCTCAGAGCTGCCCTTGAAGGTCAGCACCGCGTCGCCGAACCCGAGGGTCAAGGAGGGCGGCTTCTTCATCACGCCGGAAAAGCGGCCGAGGCCGTTGTTGCCGCCCAGGTGAGCCTCGCCGATGAACCACTCCTGGCCCGCGGTCTGGTTCAGGAAGGTCTCGATCAGCAGGGTGACCACCAGCATCAGGATGGCGACGTAGACGCCCTTCAGCCGGCCGTAGAACATGATCCAGCCCAGCAGGGCCGCCACCAGCACCGGGAAGGCCAGGCCGACCGCCAGCGCCAACCAGGTATCGCCGTGGACCCCGATCAGGTTGATGCCGACCACGCCGTAGGCATAGCCGCCGAGGCCGAGGAAGGCCGACTGCCCCAGGCTGAGGATGCCGGCGAAGCCCCAGATCAGGCAGAGCCCCAGGGCCAGGAAGACATTGGAGAAGATGTTGCTGAGGTTCAGCAGGTCGTAGCGCGACAGCAGGCCCGGCAGCACCGCGAGGACGACCACCACCGCCAGGAAGAAGAGCCAGAAGGGCAGCGAGCGGGCCGGCTCCAGCGGGCCGTTGACCGGCCCCAGGACGCGGTCCAGCGCGGCGTTGACGCGCTGCATGCGGCGGGTCTCAGCCACGGGTCGTGCGCACCCGGCGGCGGGCGATCCAGCCGGAGATGCCGGAGGGCATCAGGCGGATGGCGACGAAGGCGAAGACCAGCATGGCGACCTGGCCCAGCAGGATGTTGTACTGGCTGGTCACCACGGTCTTCACCGCGGCGAGCGAGAGCGCGCTCGCCAGCAGCCCGGAGATCAGCTCGGCGCCGCCGCCCACCACCACGGTGATGAAGGCCTGCGGGGTGTAGCTCTGGCCGTAGTAGGGGCCGATGGTCGAGGTCAGCGCCAGCAGCCCGCCGGCAAGCCCGGCGAGCCCGGTTCCCAGCCCGAAGGAGAGCGCATAGATCCGTCCGGCATCGACGCCGAGCGCCTGGGCCATCGCCGGGTCCTGCATGGTCGCGCGCGCGTGCAGGCCGAAGCGGGTGAAGCGGAAGAGGGTCCAGACCGCCAGGATGATGGCCAGGCCCGCCAGGAAGAGGAACAGGCGGTAGACCGAGAAGGAGACCTCGCCCAGCGCCACGCTGCCGAAGGGCGTCGGCACGCTGCGGATCAGCGAACCGAAGGCCAGCAGCGCCCCCTGGCTCAGGATCAGGCTGACGCCCCAGGTCGCCACCAGCGAGGAGAGAAGCTGGCCGTAGAAGCGCCGGACCACCAGGCGTTCCAGCACCACGCCGGCCAGTGCGGCGGCAAGCCCGCCCAGGAGCACGGCAAGCGGGGTCGGCACGCCGGCGTAGTGGGTGAAGGAGGTCACGTAGGCGCCGATCATCATCATCTCGCCGTGCGCCATGTTGATGACGCCCATCATGCCGAAGATGATGATCAGCCCGATGGCCGAGAGCAGCAGGGTCGAGACGGTGTCGGCGTACTGGTAGAGGAAGCTGGCGACCTCGGTGAGCGTATCCATCCCGGTCCTACTCGGCGGCTAGGGCTACAGGCTGTGGAGGGCCGAGGGGCGCGCGCCCGCCCCTCGGCCTCCCGTCAGGATCGGAGGACGGGGTCCTACTCGGTCTTGTACTTGGCGTAGTCGGGATCGTCCCACGGCAGGTACTGCTTGCCGTCGTTCTCGCGGGCCAGGTTCACGCCCAGCTTGCGCAGCCACCAGGGCTCGATCGGGCCGAAGTCGTGCACGAACTCGATCGAGTGGTCGTCCTGCACCTGCGCCATCTTGATGTTCATGGTCAGATGATGGGTCGCCGGATCCAGGAAGACGCGGCCTTCGGGCGCGTCGAAGGCAAGACCCGATTCCAGGGCCTTGATGGTGGCCTCGGTATCGGTGCTGCCCGCCTTCTCCCAGGCGTCGGCCATCAGGTGGACGGCGATGTAGGCGCTGCGCGCCGGCTGGTTCACGTACTCGATCTCCGGGAACTTGGCGCGTATCGCCTCGTTGAAGGCCTTGGCGCTGTCGCTGACCTGGCCGACCTCCTCGATGTAGGCCACCGGCACGAAGAGATCCTTCAGCGCCGGCGGCGAGAAGCGCAGGTGCTCGAAGCCCTGCTGCAGGTTCACGGTCGAGACCGCCGGGATCGCCAGCCCGGCCGCCTGCGCCTGGGGATAGAACTGGCCCTGGTTGGCGCCGACCAGGAAGTGGACCATGAAGTCGGGCTTTGCCTGCTGCACGTTCTGGATCGTCGAGGAGTATTCCGAGTTGCCCAGCGGGATGAACTCCTCGCCGACGATCTCCCCGCCGTAGAGCCCCGCGGCCGCCCGCGTCCAGAGCGCGCTCACCTGGCCGAAGCCGTAGTCTGCCGCCAGGACGTACATGCGCGGGCCGTACTGTTCGATCATGTACTCGATGCCGGTCAGGATCTGCTGCTCGGGAATCGGGCCGGTGAAGAAGGAGTACTTGTCGGCGATGCCGCCCTCGCCCTGGTTGTTGTGCCAGAAGATCGTGCCGTTCTCGGTCGCAACGGCACGGGCAGCCTCGCGCTCGGAACTGGTGTAGCCCGCCATCACGACGTTGGCCTCGTCGTCCAGGACGCACTTCTGCGCGAACTCCTGATGGCGCCTGACGTCGGACTGGCCGTCGTAGTGGATGAGCTCCAGCTCCCGGCCCAGCACGCCGCCGGCGGCGTTGATCTCGTCGACCGCCAGCGCCGCACCCATGGTCTTGGGGATGACGGCCGGCGCGAAGTCGCCCGAGGCATCGTCGATCACGCAGACCTTGATCGGCCCCTCGTCGGCGGCGGCCGGCAGCACCGCGCCGCCAGCGGCCAGCGCGGCCAGGCAGAGCCCGGCCGACAAGCGCCGCGCCCGCCCGGAGGCAGGCCCGGATGAAAGCTTCTGTTGCATATCCCTATCTCTCCTGTTCATTCTCTGTCCATTCGGGCAACTGTCGTTGGCCTCCGATGCCTATCGGACGGCGGCCGGCCGAGAGCCGGCAAGAGACCTCGGGCATGGCGAGCCGGACGCTCGCCCCTATCGTCTCTGCATGGCGGTAAGGATCGACGCCCGGCGCCGCCAGGGGCAAGTCACCCGAAAGGGGGACAAGAGGGAGTCTCGGGATCGCTCAGGGCAGCAGGCGCATCTCGCAGGCGATCGCCACCGCCTGCGTGCGGGTGGTCGCACCGATCTTGCGCATCCCGCGCTTGAAGTAAATGCGCACCGTCTCGGGCGAGATACCGAGGATGGCCGCGATCTCCTCGCTGGTCTTGCCGACTGCAGACCAGCGCAGACACTCCAGTTCCCGCGCGCTCAGCAGCCTGCCTTTTTCCGGCTCGGCGGAGGCCGGGAAGCGGTGGCGCACGGCCTCGTGAAAGGCATGCGTCAGATACAGCAGCTTCTCCGATTTCCGCTCGACTTTCTGGCTCCAGCCGCGGTCCTCCGACTGGCCGACGACCGTGAGGAAGCCGAAGTGCTCGGGCGCATGCACCGGTACGGTATAACCCTGAATCAAACCCTGGTCGGCCAGGTAGCGCCAGGCGTCCACCTCTTGCGGGGTCAGCCCCTCCTGCGCGCGCACGCTGTTCCAGTCGAAGGCCATGCGTCCGTCGAAGCAGGCGTGGTAGTAGGGGCAGTTGGCGTTGAACGCGCCCCACTCCGCATCCCACCCCGCCGGAAAGTTGAAGGTACGGTAGTTGTAGTGCCGCCAGCGGCCGTCCACCTTTCGCGCCGCACCATGGACGAAACCGGCGATGAAGCGGTTGACCCCGATTTCGGCGACCTCTTCGGCCAGCATGCCCAAGGCGTGATCGACACTGTCAGCCGCGCCGATACGCTCGCGTAGCTCATTTCGGGTTTGCATGGGCGATACCTCCACGCCAACAGCTGGTGTCGTCTATGCCTGCCCGATTCAAGGCCCCTCCCCTGTCCAAGTCAATACGCGCGCGCCAAAGACACCCGGGCCGGCAAGCAGAGTGCAAGGGGTAACCCCTCCCATCCTGCCGCCGCGCTCAGCTCGCACCGAAGCGCTGGGCCAGGATCTCTCGCAGGTTCGTCGGTTGGATTCCCAGATCCGGCAGTCCGGGCAAGGCGGTCGCGGCGATGTTGTCATGCCTCATCAAGGCGACCTGGCCCTCCGTCAGCGGCGGAGAGGGCAGCAACCCGGACAGGGCGGCAAGCCCCTCCCAGGCCCAGAAGGGACAGGGAACGATGAGAGGCCGCTTGCCGGCCGCCGCCATGACGATCTCGAGCAGTTCCCTGTAGCGGTAGATTTCCGGCCCGCCCAGCTCGTAGAGGGGTTGAGGCTCCGCGCGATCCATGATCGCCGCGACCGCGGCGCTGGCCACGTCGTCGACGAAGACCGGCTGCAGCCTGGTCCGGCCGCGACCGAACAGCGGAACGGCCGGCAGGCGGCTGACCAGCGAGAGCAAGGTGGAGAGAAAGGCATCGTCCTGGCCGAACATGACGCTGGGACGAAAGACGATCGCGTCGGGAAACTCCGCCCGGACTGCCTCTTCGCCCAGGCCCCGCGCACGCACGTAGGCCGACCTCGATGCAGGATCCGAGCCTAGTCCCGAGATGTGCAGCAGCCGCTTGCAGCCCTGCCGCTGCGCCAGCCGCGCCAGGCGCCGCGCACCCTCCACGTGGATCGCATCGAACGTTAGCTCGCCTTCCTCCAGGTAGAGGCTGACGGCGTTGACGGCTACCTCCGCCCCCTCCAGGGCGGCCTCGAGCGAGCGCGCATCACGCAGGTCTGCGACATGGCGGCGAAAGGTCGAAGGTCCCTTCTGCGGCAGGACAAGCCGGTCCGGGCGGCGGGCGGCTATCCGCACCTCCAGGTCGCGCTCCTGGAAGGCCAAGGCCATGCGCCGACCCAGGAAGCCGGTGCCCCCGAAGAGGGCAACGACCGTGGGCTTTCCCCCCTCCCTCTCCGCCGTGCCGGTCAAGATTCCCGGATCCCGGCCATCATCATCGCTCGCGAATGGCCTTCTTCAGGCTCGCAACCAGCTGCGGTGAAGGGGCAAGGTCGTGCGCGTTCTTGGCGTGCGCAGCGGCCAGCTGCACGACCTCCTCGTCCGTCTCGCCGACGGCCTCGAATGCGCAGGCTTCGGAGCGCTGCGGGCAATCTATGACCTTGGCCATGGAAGGCTCCTAACAGCGCTCGCTCCCGTGACGGCGCTCACAGCCTCCATCCGGCTCACCGTCGTCTCGGCGGGGGTGTCATCCGTGGTGAAGACGCCGAGAATTCCGAAGACTGCGATGACGGCCAAGATGGTCGCCACGATCAGGACGTAGAAGACGGGACGCCCGAGCGGACCCTGACGTGCCTGATTCGGGCTGACTTTTTTCTGTGCCATGGGAACTCCATCGTCTCGCGACTTGGCAGGGGAACGCCATCGGGACAACGCAGGGCCAGCGAAAGGGTTCCAAGGTCGCGGTCGATCCTGCACGCACCACCGGTTCGACGTTCCGAATTCTTCAAGGAAACCTTTTGGCGTCCCGAGACGTTTCAACGACCAGAACCCCCAAGCGGGATGCCGAAATGAGACTCTCTTGGCTGCTCTTCGCCCGGGTGACGTCGCTGACGGCCCCTTGGCGGAAGCAGCCGCGGAGTACGTCATGATCAATCCGAGTGCACGCCGGTTCCCCGGTCATCGCGAGGCGGAGTTCGGCCGATGAGCGACGAGCCGAGGGGAGACGACGACGTCCGCACCGACAACAAGCTTTCAAGAGCCGAGCTTCGCGAGGTACGCGATGGCCTGCGCCTGCGTGCAGCCGTCGTCTATCAGATCATTCGCGAGGAAGGCGAAGAGGAACTGGGCCGCAGCATCTCGGGCCTCTGGTGGTCGGGGCTGGCTGCCGGCCTCTCGATCGGCTTCTCGATCGTCGCCAAGGCCCTGCTGGCCACCTACCTGCCGGACGCGCCCTGGCGACCCCTGGTCGACAGCCTGGGCTACAGCGTGGGCTTCCTGATCGTCATCCTCGCGCGCGAACAGCTCTTCACAGAGAACACCCTGACGGCCGTCCTACCCCTGGCAGCGGAGAGAACCTGGAAGAACCTCTACAAGATGCTGCGCCTCTGGGCCGTCGTCTTCGCCGCCAACATGGTCGGGACCATGATCTTCGCGGCCGGCCTGTCCTTGCAGATCTTCTTCCCCGAGGCGGTGCGCGAGGCCTTCGTCGCCGCCGGACACCACATCCTCTCGGCCGACCCGCCGACCCAGTTCCTGCGGGCCATCCTCGCCGGCTGGCTGATCGCGACCCTGGTCTGGCTGCTGCCCTCCGCAGAGGGGGCGCGCTTCTGGGTCATCATCCTGATCACCTACCTGATCGCCCTGGGAGGGCTGGCGCACGTGGTGGCCGGATCGGTCGAAGCCTTCCTCCTCTTGTTCCTCGGTGAGATCGGCCTGGGCACGGCCGTCTTCGGTTTCCTCCTGCCCGCACTCCTCGGAAACATCGTAGGCGGCTCCGCCCTCTTCGCCCTCATCGCCTATGCCCAGGTAAAGGAGGAGATCTGATTGCCCGGCTCGCAGCCGAATCGCGGTTGGTGGAGGGAACAGCGACGGAGGCCGGGCGTTGGTCATCTACATGGGCTGAGCCCCTCATTCTACGGAAGGAACAGAGACATGAAGACGGACTCTCCTTTCCAGACAGAAAGCACCCGCGCCGTGGCCGAAATCCTGAGGCATCGCTACGGCGGCAGCGCCGTACGGCAGGCAGCACAGCGCGAGCAAGACGCTCATTCCTCCGGCAAGGACGGCGAAGCAGGTCAGTGGCGCCAGGTGCGCATGGTGCTCGAAGGCTTGAAAGGCGCGCCGGAGAGCTGAGGGCCCTCCAGGCTACGGCCCAGTCTTCCCGCCGTCTTCCCGCCGTCGTCGCACCGGCGGCCCTCGTGTGGACGCCGACAGGGAACCTTGCCCCGGTCGCAGCGGTTGACGAACGAGAGGCTTGCAACAGCAAGCAGAGCCCGAAAGGAGCAATCATGACGGACCTTGTCTGCATCGCCTTCGCCGAGGCGACACACGCCGACCAGGCTCTGGAAGATCTTCAGCGCATTCGCGAGGAGGTCTGCACCGATCTCCCCGAGGCCGCGGCGATCGTCTATGGCGAGGACGGCAGGATCGCGATCAAGCAGACCGCCATTCTCACACCGGCAGGCCACCTGAGCGGCAGCAACACGACCCACTGGCCTAGTCTGATGAAGGTCCTGTTCCTGCATTCGGCTGCGGGTCTCGTTCCCAAGGCCGAAACGGCCATGACCGCTCAAGCCGATCGGCTCTGTGCGGAGACGATTCCCGAGACCTTCCTCGATGGCGTGAGCAACAGCGTCAAGCCCGGAGGATCGGCCCTCTTCCTGATGGATAGGGGCGGGCCGCTGGGCGACACGGAGGACCGGCTCGCAGCCTACCGCGACCGCCCTGCGAGCGTCATCCGCGCGGAGATCTCCCCGGCGGCCCTGGACGCTCTGGAGAGCCAGCTGAAACAAGGCGGTGAACTGCCGGGCGAGCGCGCCGCCCTCCGGCGGCCGACACCGCCCAAGGCACCGGTCGACCGGGCGAGCGACGATGGGTTCCCGGCGAGCGACCCGCCCTCCTTCGTGCCCGGCACGCCCGGCCGGCCGGACTGAGGCGGAGAGACGCGAAGGAAGAGGCGCCGCGGGTCAATTGTACCTGCGGCGCCTCTGCCCGTCTCCTCCTGCCGGCGATCAGGCCGTGGCCTGGAAGGGCTGGGTCTCGATCAGGCAGGCGTGCAGCTCTTCGATGAAGGCATCGATCTCCACGGTCGAGCGGCAGGTCAGGATCTTGTCGTCCTTCACGACGGCCTCCTCGCTCCACTCCACGCCGGCCTCGACCAGCTCCTCGCGCAGTGTGGGATCGGCGCTTATCTTGCGCCCCTCGACCGGCAGGCTGGAGAGCAGGATCAGGACGGCCTGGCCGGTCGCCGAGACGATCCGATCGTGCTGGTGGCAGGCGGAAACCAGGGCCAGGAGGGTCCGGTTCGAGCGGAGGGCGGTCACGCCCCCCTCCCCGCCGGGCAGGACCAGCGCGTCGTAGTCTTGGAGGTCGGCTGTACTCAGCTTGGAGTCCGCTGCAGCCTCCGCGTGCTGCCAGCCGTCGAGGCGCCTGCCGGAACAGGCGACCGGCACGACCTCTGCGCCGCGCCGCTCCAGCTTCTCCTTCAGGACCGCATAGGCGGGCTCTACGAACGCCTCCGCAGCGACCACGCCGATTACCTTGCCTGCAAGTTCGGTCATGCTTGCGATCTCCTTCGTCGCAGGTGCCGGTGATGACCACGCGACACAGCCTCCGAGCGATAACGTCCTGCGCGAGGGCGGGTTCCCTTGAACTCGCCGCCCCCTACCAGCCCTTCACGACGGAACCGGGCGGCCCCGGGTGCGTTCTTCCGAACGGAACTGGAGGAGACCCGAACGATGGACTGGCATAGCGTGGCGGCCAAGTGGACCTGGCTCATGGGTTCCGCCCGGGAGACCTGGGGCGAACTGACGGACGACGAGCTGGCGAAGACCGCCGGCAACCGGGAGAAGCTGATCGGCATCGTGCAGGAGCGCTATGGCCTCTCGAAGGACGAAGCCGCCGGGCAGGTCGACTCCTGGATGGAGGAGACCGAGTGCCTGTGAGACCGCGATCGCGCGGCACCCCTCCCTGCGCGCCGCCGCATCCCGCGCTCCGCCCCTTCTGTGGTAGGACAGCTCCTGCGCCCGAGCGGAAGAGGAGCCAGGGACGATATCCAAGGTAACGCCCGCCCGCCCGGGGGCTGATCCGGGGACTGATCCGGGGGCTGATACTGGGGCTGATCCTGGGGCTAATCCGGGGGCGCGCATCGCCAGGCTGGAAGCCGAGGTTCGGGAGCTGCGCGAGGTCCTGCGGTGGGAGGGCAGCGTGACCCTCTCCTTCGATGCCGCGCTGCGCCTGCAGGCGGCCTCTCCGGCGGCTTACGCGATCTTCTCGATCGTCGAGAGCGACGTGGGCCGGCCGCTGCGGGACCTGAACCTGCGCCAGGAGGACCCCGGTCTCCTCGACAGTGCCGAGGCCGCAATCGCCAGCCTGAAGCCGGGCGCCGCCGCGACGGTCGAACGCTTCGGCCGGCGCTATCTGAGGTCCGTCCAGCTCGAGGGCGCCGCGGAGCGAGATCCGCCGGGCCTGGTGGTCAGCTACGCGCCCCATGCGCCCTCCCTTCCCGCCATCGGCAATCCTGAGCGCGACATGCAGCAGGCCCTGGCGGAGAGCATCGCGCAGTACCAGACGATCGGCGAATCGATCCCCTTCGGCGTCTGGATCAGCGATCCCGAAGGCAAGCTGGTCTACGCCAGCACCTCCTTCCTCGAGATGACCGGACTGACCCTGGAGGAGGCGCGCGACTTCGGCTGGTCCGCCGGGCTGGAACCCGGCACGTCGGAGAAGACCCTCGCCGCCTGGAGGGACTGCGTGGAGAAGGGGCTCAACTGGGAATGGGAGCACCGCTTCGCCGGCGCCGATGGCGAGGCCTACGCGGTGCTGTCGCTCGGCCGGCCGGTCAGGGCGGAGGACGGCAGGATCACCTCCTGGGTCGGACTGAACATCGACATCACGGAGCGCAAGCGCGAGGAGGAGCGCCTGCAGATCCTCTCGGCCGAACTGGACCACCGCGTCAAGAACATGCTGACGGTGGTGAACTCGATGGTGCGGCTGACCGGGCGCAGGGCGCAGTCCCTCAAGGACTACCAGCGCTCGCTCGAGGCGCGCATCCAGGCCATGGCGCGCGCGCACCTCACCGTGACGGAAGAGCAGGCCGGCGGAATGTCCCTCGCCAGACTGGTCGAGGACGAGCTGGGTCCCTACAGGCTGGAGGGCGGCGACCGCATCCTGATCGACGGCCCAGAGGCCTACCTGGCGCCCAGGGCCGCACAGTCGCTGGCGCTGGCGTTGCACGAACTTGCGACCAATGCGGCCAAGTACGGCGCCCTCAAGATCGAGGGCGGCAGTCTCGCCGTCACCTGGACGATCGAGACGACGCCCAAGACCTGCCTGGTGCTGGTCTGGAAGGAGACGGGGCACAAGAGCCTGCGCGCCCCCCGCCGGGAGGGCTTCGGCACCACCGTCGTCACGCAGGTGCTGGAAGCGCAGCTCAACGCCGATGTCGAACTGGGGTTCGAGGTCTCGGGCGTCCGCTGTGTGGTCCGCCTTTCCGACGACTGGTTCGCGGGAACCAGAGCCAGGCTCGCGCGTTGAGCCCTCAACACCGAAGGATCGAGGGGGACCGACATCGCCAATGTCCTTGTCATAGAGCACGAGTTTCTGCTGGCCCTCGACCTGGCGGAGATCCTGAAGGAGCTCGGCGTTCAGGTCGTCGGTCCGGCCTTCACCGTCGCCGCCGGCATCGAGCTGATCCAGCGGGAGCCGATCGACTACGCCTTCCTGGAACTCCGCCTGGGCCGGTGCAACAGCTTCCCGATCGCCCGCTGCCTGCAGGAGCGCGGTACCCCTTTCAGCTTTCTCTGCAGCTATCGAACGCTCGACCTGCCCCCCGGGTTCGAAGAAATTGCCGTATTAACAAAACCTTTTCATATCAATGATATCAGAGATACTATCTTACAGATCGGATGAGAGAACTGCGGGCCGGCGGGCGCACGACAGCTCTAGCCTCCGCTTGCCCGCCCTGGCTCGGTCCGGAAGAAGAGCGCCTGGCTGATCACGGCCTTCAAGGTCTCCTCGCCATAGGGCTTGGTCACGAGGAAGGTCGGTTCCGGCCGCTGGCCGGTGAGCAGGCGCTCCTGGTAGGAGGTGATGAAGATCACCGGCACGCTCACCGTCTGCAGGATCTCGTTGACCGCCTCCAGGCCAGAGCTGTCGTCGGCAAGCTGGATGTCCGCCAGCACCAGGCCGGGCCGCTCGGCAGCGACCGCCTGGATCGCCTCGCCATGGGTCCGCGCGATGCCCGAGACCGCATGGCCCAGTTCGGTCACGATGGCCTTGAGGTCCATGGCGATCATGGCCTCGTCCTCGATGATCAGGACGGTGGTTGCCACCTGGCCGGCAATCTCGTGCGCGGCCTCCTCGAGGCAGGCGGCGGCCGCCGCAGCCTCCATCTCCATGATGCTCGCCGTCTCCTCCAGCGAGAAGCCCTCGACGTTGTGCAGCAGGAAGGCCTGCCGGGACTGCGGGGTCAGCGCCTTCAGCGTCTCCTCGGCCGGGATCACCGCCCTGCCCGAGCCGTCCGCCCCGCTGCGCGATGCCCATTCCCGCAGGAAGAGGCGGTAGAGCGCAACGCGTACATCCTGATCGCTGTCGAGCGCCGAAGGATCGGCCGAGAGGACCTGCAGCATCGCCACGACATGGGCGTCGCCCGCCTCCTGAGACCCGCTGAGCGCGCGGCTGTAGCGGCGCAAGCCCGGAACGTGGGCGGCGACGACCTCGGACAACGACATGCTTAACGAACCCCCTTGTTCTGATGCGGCGGCTAACCCGAGTCAGCCGCTAGAGATTGATCTGGTGTAAGCCGCCTGTGGTGCAAGCGGTTCGACGCTGTTAGCCTAGCGGCGCTCTCTCCGCCATGAAAACCAAGTTGGCGGTCCGAGGGAACCCCTTCGATCACTCAGCGTTTTCCCTCATGAAAGGAAACGCCGGGAAAAGGTCTTGGATGTCTGGGATGGGAAAATCGAAGCGAGCCGGGGAGTCGAGCGGCCCGGCGGACAAGCCGAAACTCTCGAAAGGCGCACAAGACCGGATCGGGCGTGAGCTGCGGGCCTATTACCAGGACCTCGTGGACGAACCCCTTCCCGACAAGCTGCAGGCGCTGATCGAGTCTCTGGGGACCGAAGAGCAATCCGGCGCAACAGCGGGGGAGAAGAAAAAGGCAAAAGGCGAATGAGCGAGCCCAACCACCCGGCGAAGGCCGAGCTGCTGTCGGCCCTGCCGAGCCTGCGCGCATTCGCCATATCGCTCTGCGGCGACGTCGACCGCGCCGACGATCTGGTGCAGGAGGCGCTGCTCAAGGCCTGGAGCAAGCTGGATTCCTACGCGGAAGGCACCAACATGCGCGCCTGGCTCTTCACCATCCTGCGCAACGCCTTCTACTCCCAGTTCCGCAAGCAGCGGCGCGAGGTCCAGGATGTGGACGGCGCGCTCGCCGCAAGACTTGCGGCGCGCCCGGAGCAGCTCGGCCACATGCAGATGCAGGACTTCCGCTGGGCCTTCAAACAGCTTCCCGCCGACCAGCGCGAGGTCATGGTCCTCGTGCATGGCTCCGGCTTTTCCTACAAGGAGGCCGCCGAGGTCTGCGGTTGCGCCGTCGGAACGATCAAGAGCCGCGTCAATCGCGCCCGCTCGAAGCTGGCGGAGCTCATGGACCTGGAGGACGTCGGCGCACTCGATCTGACGCCGGAGACCACCGCTGCCCTGTCGCAGGGGGCGATCGGCACTCAGGGCAGATAGGGGCTTGCCTTGTCCAGCATCGGCTCCAGTGAGGATCACATGCTGACTTTCCTGCTCTCGCCAAGTTCTTCGGTACGGCCCCCGCCCTCCTCCAGCTTCAAGGCGATGGCGGCGGCGACGACGCGGTTGGAAACCCCTTCCCAGAGTTCGGCCTGCAGCGGTTCCACGCGGATCAGGACGGCGTTCTCGTCCTTGGCGCCCCTGCGGTCGGCAATGAAGAGGACCTCGTTCCGGTCGCGATTCAGGAGGACTAGCGGATGTACGAATCAATCGCGACGGTCATCGAGCCTACCACGCTGCCTCTTGCCACCATCGCCGGCAGGATCGCGCTGGCCGCGGTCCTGGGCGGCCTGATCGGGCTGGAGCGGGAGTGGCGCAATAAGCCCGCGGGCCTGCGCACCCACATGCTGGTCTCGCTGACGGCGGCGATCTTCTCGATCCTCATGCTCGAGATCGTGGCCAACGAGACCTTCGACCAGGAGAGCGTGCGCAGCGACCCGCTGCGCATCATCGAGGCCGTGACCGCGGGCGTTGCCTTCCTGGCTGCCGGTGCGATCATCCGCTCGGGCGCGGACATCAAGGGCCTGACCAACGGGGCCGGTCTCTGGCTGGCAGGCGCGCTCGGCACGGCCGCGGGCCTGGGCTACGGGTCGATCGCCATCCTCGCAACCCTCGTCGGGGTCCTGGTGATCGCGGTCCTGCGCTGGTGCGAGCCGGCGATCAACAAGAACGGCAAGGAGGCGGACCCCCCTGCCGACAAGTAAGGGCCCGCGCGTCAGGAGCGGGCCCTCGTTCTCGAACGACTGCTGCTCGTTCCAAAATGACGTGCGGCTACTCGGGCACGGGCGCCCCGGACTTGATGATGTTCATGGCAAGCTCGCAGCACTGCTGGGCTTCCTCTTCCTTGCCGGCGCGGCAGAGGCTCTCGATCTTCTCGCGCAGGCCCTCGACGTCGGCGACCTGCTCTTCGGTCAGGGCGGGATTGTCCTCCAGAGCCTCGTCGATCTGGTCCATGAAGGCCTGGCACTGCTCTAGGGATTGCTTGGACATCTTCGGGTCCTCACGGCTGCTAGGTCATAGGAAGAAACGCCGGGCGCGCGCGGCGGTTCCCCTGGAGCGCTATGGACCGCCTGGAATGGATCAGCCCGGGCCCGCCGCCTGGAGGAGCGTCCTGGAGGCGACGAAGATCAGGCCCAGCAGGACGACCGCGCCGATCCCGGTGGCCCAGCGGCTGCGCTGCCACAGGGCCTTGGCCCGGTCCTTGAAGAGCACGACCAGCAGGGCCAGGCCGTAGTACCTGATGCCCCGGGCGATCAGCGACGCCAGGCAGAAGAGCAGCAGGGGATAGTTCGCAGCGCCCGCGCCCAGCATGGCGATCTGGAAGGGCACGGGAATGAAGCCGACAAGGATGATCAGCCAGAAGCCGTAGTCGTCCATCTGCCGGACGAACCACTCGTAGTCCTCCGCCCAGCCGAAGCGCTCCACGATGGACTGGCCCAGGGTTTCCATCAGCCCGGCGCCGACCGCATAGCCCAAGAGCGCCCCCGCCATGCAGCCCGCCAGGGTCACGGTGGCGATGGTCCAGGCCTTGGAGCGGTTGAGCGCCATGTAGGGCACGAGGATGATCTCGATCGCGATCGGAACGATGATCGTCTCCAGGAAGCTCGCCAGCGCCAGGACGGCGTAGCCAGTCGGAGAGGTGTCGAGCCGCCGTTTCACCCATTCGATCAGTTTGCGCATGGAAGACCAGGTCCAGTTCCGAAGGTGACCGCCGTCAGACTCGCCCATCGTGAGGGCAGGCGTCCTTCAGGAACGCGGTCGCGCCGGGCCTGGTTCCCCGCCGCCCCCGCGAGCCCCGACCTCGCCCCATTTCGCCTGGGAACATTCTACCGGGGCTGACGTTCAACTAGGCAGCCGGCCCCTGCGTCGGCGTGCGAGACGACTTCAGAGGAGAGCGTCCTTGCCTACCAGCGACCCAAAGCCGAGGGCTGCGATCGTCAGGCGCCTCGGCCTTCCCGCCCTGTTCTGCGCCGGCGCCGTCCTGGCGGCCCCAGCGGCCAAGGGACAGGCCCTCATCTGCACGGCCCCGGTGGAGCCGGCCTGCATCACGACCGACCTCGCGCTCTCCGACGAACTGGAGGTCGGTCGCTGCCAGGAGGATCTGGATTCCTATGTCGAGGAAGCCCGGACCTACAGCGCCTGCCTGAAAGAGGCCGCCGACGAGGCGGAGGCCTCGATCGACAGGGTGATCGAGGCCTTCCGCTGCAAGACCGGCAAGGGCGGAGAAGCCTGCTGAGTGCGCCCATGCCAGCTCGCCCGCGCGCCGTCCCGACCGTCCCTGCCCGCCTTCCTCCTTGTCGCCATCGCCGGCCTCCTCCTGGCCCTGCGCCAGGCGCCATGAGCGTAGCGCACACGGCGAGAGAGCTGCAGTCATGATGTCGGAGGCGACCACGTTCGGCGGCCTGCCGGGCATCCTCGGCGTCTTCCTTCTGTCCGGCCTCGTCATCGCCGTGGTGGGGACCTGGCTGACCCGCCTGGCCGACCGGATCGCCGACCAGACCGGGGTGGGCGAGGCCATGACCGGTGCGATCCTGCTGGGCGCCACCACCTCGCTGGGCGGGACGGTCACCTCCGTTGCCACCGCCTACGAGGGTCTGACGGACCTGGCCATCAGCAACGCGATCGGCGGCATCGCGGTGCAGACGGCCTTCCTGGCTGTCGCCGACATCTGCTACCGCCGCGTCAACCTGGAGCACGCCGCCGCCTCGATCGAGAACCTGCTGCAGGGCACCTTGCTGATCGCGCTCCTGGTCATCCCCCTGCTCGCCTGGGCGGTCCCGGAGCAGACGCTCTTCGGCGTCAGCCTCTTCTCGCCGGCGCTCATCGTCTTCTACGTCTTCGGCAACCGGCTGATCCTGCAGGCCAAGCAGCAGCCCATGTGGCAGCCCAAGATCACCCGGGAGACACAGAAGGAGGAGCCTGAAGAGGCGGTGCGGACCAGCAGTACCGGCCGCTTGCTCGCCTTCTTCGGCCTGGCGGCGCTGATCTCCGCCGGCGCGGGCTACCTGCTGGGTCTGAGCGGGGCTGCTCTCAGCGAGGTCAGCGGCATCTCCCAGACGGCGGTGGGCGGCGTGATGACGAGCGTCATGACCTCCATGCCGGAGCTGGTGACCTCGATCGCAGCGGTGCGCCGCGGCGCCCTGAACCTGGCGGTGGGCGGCATCATCGGCGGCAATGCCTTCGACGTGATGTTTCTGGTGCTCTCGGACCTGGCCTACCTGGAGGGCTCGATCTACCAGGCCATGCAGCCGGTCCACATCCTGGCACTCTCGGCCTCCATCCTCATGTCCGCCATCCTGCTGATGGGACTGCTGAAGCGGGAGCGGACCGGCCCCGGCCGCATCGGCTTCGAGAGCGCACTCATCCTGGCGATCTACGCCGGGACCGCCTACTTCCTCGCCAGCATGTGAGGGGCTGGATCTTTGATTTAAAGAGCGGATTCACGCGGTCGGTTGTTTCAAACCGACCGCGACCCGCTCTACGCCGTCTCCCTGCGGGACGGGCGCGCGAGCCCGGCTGGACCCTCGTCCAAGCGCAAATGCCGGGCGCCCTCCGTAGTTCCCTCCGGCCAGTCGGACAGAAGGTCGAGCCTTGCGGAGCCCTGGAACTCCACGGCACGGGGAAGCATGCCGTTGACCTCTGGGCCTGCAGATCACCACCTAACGGCAAAGGTGCCTCCGATTGGGGGCGGCAAGGAGTGCTTCCCCCATGACCGATGCCCAGACCAGGGATCTCATCGCAGAGCTCAACGCCCGGATCGTGCAGACCGCGCTCGTCTCCGACGACCTGGAAGCGATCCTGACGGAGATCTGCAAGGCGCTCTCCGCGGACGGCATGCCGCTCCTGCGGGTGGTCCTGGCCATGCCGACGGTCGATCCCAACGTGCGCGCCATCTCCGCCGTCTGGGAGCGAAGCGGCGGGGCCGTGACCCACGTCACGCCGCACGGCCGCGACGGCGACGCCGGCTTCTCGGCCTCACCCATCTCGCACGTGCTGCAGCGCAACCGCGACAGGGGACGCTTCCGCTTGGAAAGGGGTGAGGGTCTGGAGCGCTTCCCGCTGCTCGCCGAGCTTCGCGCGCGCGGCGGAACCGACTACTACCTGCGGCTGGTGCCCTTTCCGATGGAGCCCGCCCTGCAGGGCATGGCGCTCACCCTCACCACCGACCGCGAGGGGGGCTTCTCGCTGGAGGAGCTGCGGCAGATCGATCGTCTTCTGCCCTCCCTCGGCCTGGCGTCCTACCGCATCGCCCTGACACGCCTCGCCCACGAGGTGCTGGGCTTCTACCTCGGTCAGCAGACCAGCGAGCGGGTGCTGGCCGGCGAGATCCTGCGGGGATCGGGGCAGAAGCTGCGGGCGGCTATCCTCTTCGCCGACGTCAGGCACTTCACGACCGTGAGCAGCCGGACGGCCTCCAGCCGCACGATCGCCTGGCTCAACGAGATCTTCGAGTGCCTGGGGCGCCCCATCGAGGCGGCCGAGGGCGAGGTGCTGAAGTTCCTGGGCGACGGCCTGCTGGCGATCTTCCCGATGGCCGAGGGTGCCGGCGCCGAAGAGGCGGCCTGCGAGCGCGCGCTCGCCGCCGCCTGCGAGGGCCTCGCCGCCATCGAGGCCTTTGCGGGGAAGAGCGCCGAGACCGGGATGGAGCCGCCGGAAGTCGACATCGCGCTCCACTTCGGAGACGTCTTCTACGGCAACATCGGGGCGGCGCGGCGCCTGGACTTCACGGTGATCGGCCCCGCCGTCAACGAGACCGCCCGACTGGAGACCCTCTGCGAGCAGCAGGACCGCAACCTCCTGCTGTCCGGCGCCTTCGCGGCCCGGCTCACACGCCCCACGCAGCCGATCGGGCAGTTCACGCTTCGCGGACTGCCGGCCCCGCTCGAGGTTCACAGCCTGGAATAGCGCCGCAGGAGTTCCATGATATCGCGCAGGCCATTGCCCCCAAGGGAGCGATCCAACCTGTCGTTGCTCCAGGTATTGCGCGGCTCGCCTGCAACCTGCCATGTAGGTCGGAGAGCAGCGGGCAGGAGGTGACGCTCTTCTCGTGCCGGTTGATGCTCGACACCGTTACCCGGCCGGCTTCACTGCGCAGCGCCATCTCGGACCCGGACGCAACGAGAGGATCAGGCAGTGCTCAGATACCTCGCCCCCTCCCTTCTCTTCGCCGCCGTGGCGGCCGGTTCCTCGTCCGTCGCGGCACAGGTCTTCGAGGTGGTGGAACCGGACGTCTCCCTGGGTGAGGTCGAGTTCGAGTCCCTGACCGGCGTGGACATGACCAAGGTGGAGCCCGGCGGCAACCGCGCGGCCCACGAGATCTCCTTCTCGATCTCGCCGCTCTCCTTCTGGAAGGTCTCCGCGGCCTTCGAGCTGGCGCACCCCTATCGAGACAGCGTCAAGTATGAAGGTTTCGAGTGGGAGAACGTCTTCCTGCTGCCCTTCGGCGCCGCAGCGGGACGGGACACCGAGGTGTTGTCGCAGGACGAGGAGAGGGGCGAGGGCCTGGTGACCCTCCAGGCACTCTCGCTCTACACGGCCCTGGAGATCCCCAACGAGGGCGGCTTCGATTCGGGAGAGTTCGCGATCGGACCGATCATCGGCCTGTCGGTCTGGCGGGTGAACACCATCACCAACCTCTTCGCCGAGTTTCCCTTCGAAGCGGAGGAGGACCCCGGCCTCGCCTATGCCTTCAGCGCCAACATGGATGTGTTCTCGACCAAGCATGCCGTCTATGCCCTGGGCTTCGAGGCCCACGGCGCCTTCGACGGGGTCTTCATCGACGCCGTGCCGCTGAACCAGCAGGGCCACTACCTGGGCCCGGCGATCTACAGCGACATCAACATCGCAGGCTTCGAGATCGAACCGCGCCTGGCCTTCCTGATGGGGCTGACCGACGCCAGTTCGGACGCCGTCGCCTCGATCAACCTGGAGGTAAGGTTTTAGAGTGCTTTGCGCCCGGGTAGAATCGGCGCCGGCCCGCACTCCCGCCCGGCCGCCCACTCAAGTATCCTGCACTGGGCGGCCGGACGGGGGGGGCGGGCCGGTTCCGCGTAAAACCGAAACGTTCTAACCGCTGTCACGCCGTCACCGTCGGAAGGTGGGGCTCCACTGCCGGCTCTCCTCGTCGAACATGTGGGCGACCAGGGCATAGCGGCAACCGGCGGTCACCGGCATGACCTCGTGCAGCAGCGTGCTGGAATAGATCACGGCATCGCCCTTCGGCGGAGCGTAGAGATCCGCGCCATACTCGGGGAAGCGGAGCTGGCCGCCCTCGTAGTCTCCGGTGTTGAGGTGGACGGTCATGGCGAAGCGGCGGTGGGCGAACTGCGCCATGGTGTTGTCCCTGTGGGCCTGGAAGCGGCCGCCGGCGGCCGCGTCGTAGCTGACGACCTTGAACTCCTCCACGCCGGTCACCTGGCGGGTGAAGGCGCGCAGGATCTCGGGCTGGATCCGCTTGGTGAAGCGCTCCGAGATGGCGGCCAGGATCTCCCGGTCCTGGACGATGTGGTCGCGCCTGACCTTGGCTTCGGAGTAGACCTGCCTGAACTCTCCATCGATCATCCTGGGCGCCCTGCTCTGCAGGCCGCCCTCAGCCCGGTGCGCCGCGATCAGTGCATCGCAGAGCTCCGGCTCGAAGATCCGGGGCACATGCAGGAGCGGTGCGAAGCCGGCAAGCTTGCGCGGTGTGGCTCGTGACGAGGCCGCCAGCTTCTGCAGGATGGCCTCCGCCCTGTCGGGGGAGGTCGCATCGCGCTCGATCTGCACCACCCGCATGCGCGCGTCGGCGACCAGGATGGTCATGCAGTCCTGGCCGGAGGTTGCCCCGAGCAGCCTTGCAAGATCGCCCCTCTGGTCTGAGAGCAGGAAGAAGGGAAAGGTCTCGCCGGCGAAGGCCGCGTTGACCTCCGGCGGCGTCGAGGCGACGACGAAGAGATTGGCATGCTTCTGCAGGCCCTCCCGCTCCTCGGCGAACCGCCGGAGCAGGGCCGCGGTGGTCGGCAGGCGGGGATCGGAGACGACCAGCAGGACCAGCTTGGTGCCTGCCATGTAGTCCAGCAGGTTGACGACCTCCGCCTTCTGGTTCGGCAGGACGATCGACGGCAGGCAATCGAGCGGACCGATGCGCAAGCTCTGCGGCGGCGCAGCGGCGGCCCGGCTTTGACCCAGCGGGTCGCGCATGATCGACACTCCCTCCCCTCACCCGGGCTTCTTTCGGCGGGTCCGGCACGTGGAGCGCACCGGACCGCGGCACCGACTCCCCTGTAACGGAAGCCCTCGCCCAGGTCCAGAGCCGGCCCCGGCAGCCGCCATGCCGGTCCGAACCCGTCGTCCGGAACCTTATGCCGCAAGTCGCGTTTCTGATGGCAAGTCTCTTCGCACGGCAAAGGAGCGTGGTCGCATGCCCAGACAGATCGTCGAACCCGAGCAGATGAGAACGCGCTTCCTGGGGAGACCCTCGGTCTATTTCCTGGTCCCCGCACTGGTGGTCGTCGCCGTCGTTGTGGCTGCGGTGATCTATTAGTTCACCAGAGACGGTCAAGGCGTCAGTCGAACGAAATCGCAGCCGAGGGATTCCAGAGGCCTGCGATCAGCTTACGAGGAGAAGGCAAATGCTCGAAGGTATTCTGGGTTTGATCGTCCTGGTCCTGGACATCTACGCAATCGTCAAGGTGATCGGATCGGATGCCTCGACGACGGCCAAGGTCCTCTGGACGGTGGCCATCATCCTGCTGCCGGTGCTCGGTCTCATTCTCTGGTTCCTTTTCGGGCCGTCCAAGCCGGCCCTCGCTTCGCAATAGCGATCCGATGACGGCCCGGGTGGCGGGTGCGGTTCCTCAAAAGTTCCGAAAGGCTGGAACCCCGACCCGCCTGCCCGTGTTTGCAAAGGACCACGCAATTCTTTCTGCGAAATCAACGGCCAGGCTAAAGATGCCTAGCCGGTAGTCCTTTGAAGGGAGGCATCATGTCCCGTCTGGTCGTCGTCTCCAACCGAGTTCCCTTCAGGGATGTGCCGTCCGGTGCCGGCGGCCTGGCGGTCGCCCTCCAGGCCGCGCTCGACAAGATGGGGGGGCTCTGGTTCGGCTGGAGCGGAGAGATCGCCGAGAACCCCGCCCTCGCAGCGAAGGTCACCGACCTCAACCATTACAGCCTGGCGACGCTCGACCTCACCGCCGCCGAGTTCGAAGGCTACTACGAGCAGCACGCCAATCGTTGCCTCTGGCCCTTGCTGCACGGGCGGTTGGACCTGGCCCGCTTCGACCACGCCAGCTATGAGACCTACCGGGCCGTCAACCGGCGCTTCGCGGCGGCGCTTGAGCCGGGCCTGGTCGAGAGGGACCTGGTCTGGGTTCACGACTACCATCTGATCCCGCTGGGCCGCCTCCTGCGCGAGGCTGGCGTGAGGGCACCGCTGGGCTTCTTCCTGCACACTCCCATGCCGCCGCCCGACACGCTGATGGCGCTGCCCTGGGCGGAGGAGCTGATCGGCGACCTCGAGAGCTACGACGTCGTGGGCTTCCAGACCAAGGCCTGCGTCCGGAACTTCCAGGACGCGGCCGAGCGCCTCTCCCGAGCGGCCCACGACCTCGGCGCAGGCCGGCCGGGCCCCGTCGTTCTGCACAATCCCATCGGGATAGACACCACCGCCTTCGCTGGCCTGGCGGCGGCCAAGAAGGTCGAGCGGCGCTGCGCACGCCTGCGCGCCCGCCTGGAAGGCCAGTCCTGGGCCGTGGGCGTCGAGCGGCTGGATTACACCAAGGGACTGGCGGAGCGCTTCCTTGCCTGGGAGCAGCTTCTCGACAGCAGGCCCGGCCTGCAGGGCAAGGTGGGCCTGCTGCAGATCGCGGCGCCCTCGAGGAAGACCGTCGCCGAGTACCAGACCATCCAGCGCGAGCTCGAGTGGCTCTCGGGCCGCATCAACGGCCGGTTCGGCTGGGTCGACTGGACGCCGATCCAGTTCATCAACCGCGCCTTCGACCATATCCAGCTGGCCGCACTCTACCGCTTCTGCCGGGTCGGCGTGGTGACCCCGCTGAAGGACGGGATGAACCTCGTCGCCAAGGAGTACGTCGCCTCGCAGGATGCCGACGACCCGGGCGTGCTCCTGCTCTCGCGTTTCGCCGGCGCCGCGGAGGAACTGCAGGAGGCCGTGCTGGTGAACCCCTACGATACCGAGGACCTGGCTGAGGGCCTCGCCCGCGCCTTCGAGATGCCGCTTGCCGAGCGGCAGGAGCGCTGGCAGGCGATGATGAAGACGCTGCGCGGCAACGACGTCCACCGCTGGCGTCAGCGCTTCCTGGACGCCCTTACCTCCGCACGGGACGGCGCGCGTCCGCTACCGGACGCCGAGCCGGCCAGGGCGCGGCCCACCTACGCAGGAACCGACAAGCGCGCCGGGGCGATGAACGCACAGCTTCACTGAAGCGCTTCGGTCTTGCGCGGCGCCGGCCCGCACCCCCGCCCGGCCGCCCAGTGCAGGATACTCTCGTTGGGCGGCCGGGCGGGGGTGCGGGCCGGCGCCGGTTTCACCCGAGCACCAGGCGCTCGAAAGCGGGCCGCCGGCCCGTCAGTTCTGCAGGGAGACCTGTACCCGCTCTCCGGCGAAGCGTGACTGGCTGTACTGGATGGGCTTTCCCGATTCGTCGCCGTTGACGCTCTCGGCGACCAGCACCGGCCGGTTCGGCGGCTGGCGCAGGATGTCGGCATCCTTTCGGCTGGGCGTGCGGGCCGACAGCGTGGTCCAGAGGCGCTTGTAGTTCTCCAGCCGGTAGCGCGCGAAGGCCGCCGATATGGAGCCGGTCGAGCGGAAGGCCTCGATCATGTCGGGAAAGGGCCGCGCCGGAAACCAGTTGCTCGAGATGCAGATCGGCACCCCGTCGGACAGGTTGAGGATGTCCAGGCGGATGACCACCGACCCGATGTCCAGATCGAGCTTCCGCGCGATCTCCTTGCCCGCGGGATGGATGTCGGAGGCGACCATCTCGCCGGACGGCTCATGCTGCTGGGCCGATATGATCTCGCTGAAGCGGGTGCGCGAGCCGATGGGATAGTCGATCACCTGGTCGCGCACGAAGGTCCCGCGTCCCTGCTCGATCGAGAGCAGGCCCGCCTGGGCCAGCACCAGCAGCGCACGGCGCACCGTGTGCCGGTTGACCCCGAAGCGCTCCGCAAGCTGCGGTTCGGTCGGCAGCCGCTCGCCGGAGGTGTAGATGCCGCCTGAGATTTCCTCGCGCAGACGAGTCTCGATCTGTCGCCAGGCTGCGACGCCGTTACCGCGCTGAATCTCACCGCCGTTCATTCACTTGTCACTTTCACGGGCTAGACTCTAAGATGATGGAGACGATTAGACCTATCCAGCAAGGGTATAGTTCCGGATGGACCTTAGCGAATCGGAGAGGCGCTGGGCAATGGCTGTCCTGGCGCGCAGCGAGGGCAAGGCCCTGGAGCAGCTCTGGGAGGCCTGGGCCGAGAAGCCGGTCTTCACCTGGCTGCGCAAGCCGGAAACCGGTCTGGTCATGGTCCGCGGCCGCGTGGGCGGAGAAGGATCGCCCTTCAATCTCGGGGAAATGACGGTAACGCGCTGCGCCCTTCAGCTCGGGGACGGCACGGTCGGCCACGCCTGCACCCAGGGGCGCTCGCACCGCAAGGCGGAGGTCGCAGCCCTGGTGGACGCCCTGCACCAGAAGGAAGAGAGTGCGGCACGGCTGCGCTCGGAGATCCTGCAGCCGTTGGACGAGGCACGGACGGCCCGGAACGCCAGGCGCGCCGGGGAGACCGCCGCCACCCAGGTGCAGTTCTTCACCCGCGTGCGGGGAGACGACTGATGGCCTTCGACCGGCCGCTCGCCGGCGGCTTCCAGGATCCGGTGCTGGAAAGCCAGGCCAGCTTTCGCCTGCTGCTGGAGGCCATGGCGGCACCCGCAAGGCCCCTCGGCCTCAAGGGGATCGCCGAACCGCCCGCCCCTCTCTACGCGACCACGGCCGCGCTGGCGCTGACCCTGCTGGATCAAGACACGCCGCTCTGGCTGGATGCACCTCTCGCCGGGACGGCGGCGATCGGCAGGTGGCTCGCCTTCCACTGCGGCGCCCCGCGGGTCGAGGATCCGGCCGCGGCGAGCTTCGCCCTGGTCGCCGATCCGGCGGGCATGCCCCCGCTGGCGGCCTTCGCCCAGGGCGAGGAGCGCTATCCCGACCGCTCCACGACCCTCATCCTGCAGGTCGAAGGCTTCGCCGACGGCGGCCCCCTGCTCTCCGGCCCCGGCATGGCAGCGCCGCTCAGCTTCGACGCCGCGCCGCTGCCGCAGGACTTCTGGGACCAGCTCGCCGGGAACGCCCGGCGCTATCCCTGCGGCGTCGACCTCGTCCTGGCGAGCCCGCGGAAGGTCGCCGCCCTGCCCCGGTCCATCCGCGTGGGAGCAAGCTGAGTGTACGTCTCCGTCAAGGGCGGCGCCGAGGCCATCGAGGCGGCCCACCGCCTGCTCGAGCAGGAGCGCCGCGGCGACCCCGCGGTGCCCGAGATCGCGACCCGGCAGATCGAGCAGCAACTGAGCCTGGCCGTCGACCGCGTCATGGCCGAGGGCTCGCTCTACGACCGCAGCCTGGCCGCCCTGGCGATCAAGCAGGCGCGCGGCGACACCATAGAGGCGGTCTTCCTGCTGCGCGCCTACCGCACCACCCTGCCGCGCTTCGCCGCCTCCCTGCCGATCGAGACCGCGGCCATGACGGTCATCCGCCGGATCTCCGCCACCTTCAAGGACCTGCCGGGCGGACAGTTATTGGGGCCGACCTTCGACTACACGCACCGCCTGCTCGACTTCTCGCTGGAGGAGGAAGCGGCGGCACCGGAGGTCCCCCAGCCTGTCGCGGCGGCCGCACCCGCCCCGCCCCCGCGCGTCACCGACATCCTGGGCCGGGACGGCCTGATCGAGGGGGAGGCAGCCTCCGACGCGCCCGCGGGCGACCTGACGCGCGAGCCGCTGGCCTTCCCGGCCTCGCGCGAGGTGCGCCTGCAGAGCCTGGCCCGCGGCGACGAGGGCTTTCTGCTGGCGCTCGGCTACTCCACCCAGCGCGGCTATGCCCGCAGCCATCCCTTCGCCGGCGAGATCCGGGTCGGCCTGGTCGAGGTGGAGGTCTACCTGGAAGAACTCGGCTTCGCCGTCACCGTCGGCGAGATCCAGGTGACCGAGGTGCAGATGGTCAACCAGTTCAAGGGCTCGAAGGAGATCCCGCCGCAGTTCACCCGCGGCTACGGCCTCGCCTTCGGCTACTCCGAGCGCAAGGCCATGTCGATGGCGCTGGTCGACCGGGCGCTGCGCTGGCGGGAACTGGGCGAGGACTTCGTCGGCGCCCCGGCGCAGGACGAGGAGTTCGTGCTGTCCCACGCCGACAACGTGCAGGCGACCGGCTTCGTCGAGCACCTGAAGCTGCCGCACTACGTCGACTTCCAGTCGGAACTGGAACTGCTGCGCAGGATGCGCGCCGAGCAGGCCGCGGCGGACGAGAACGAGAGAGCGGCGGAATGAGCGCGCGCGAAGCCGGCTACAACTTCGCCTACCTGGACGAGCAGACCAAGCGCATGATCCGCCGCGCGCTCCTCAAGGCGGTGGCGATCCCCGGCTACCAGGTGCCCTTCGCCAGCCGCGAGATGCCCATGCCCTACGGCTGGGGCACCGGCGGGGTGCAGGTGACCGCGGCCCTGCTGGGCCCCGAGGACGTGCTGAAGGTGATCGACCAGGGCGCGGACGACACCACCAACGCCGTCTCGATCCGCGGCTTCTTCCGCCGCACGGCCGGTGTCGAGACCACGGAGCGGACCGAGGAGGCGAGCATCATCCAGACCCGCCACCGCATCCCGGAAACGCCCCTGAAGGCGGGCCAGATCCTGGTCTACCAGGTCCCGATCCCGGAGCCTCTGCGCTTCCTGGAGCCGCGCGAGACCGAGACCCGGATCATGCACGCGCTCGAGGACTACGGCCTCATGCATGTGAAGCTCTACGAGGACATCGCCACCCACGGCCACATCGCCACCACCTATGCCTATCCGGTGAAGGTCAACGGGCGCTACGTGACCGACCCCTCGCCCACGCCCAAGTTCGACAATCCCAAGATGGACCGGATGGCCGCCCTGCAGCTCTTCGGCGCCGGGCGCGAGCAGCGCATCTATGCGATTCCGCCCTACACCCGGGTCGTCAGCCTCGACTTCGAGGATCATCCCTTCTCGGTCCAGGCCTGGGACCGGCCCTGCGCTCTCTGCGGGGCGAGCGACAGCTTCCTCGACGAGGTCGTGACCGACGACCGGGGCGGGCGCCTCTTCGTCTGCTCCGACAGCGACCACTGCCGGAAGCGCCAGGACGCGCTCAAGGAGGTCTCATGAGCGAGGTCCCGGACGGTTCAGCTCCGCTGCTGCAGGCCGAGGCCGTCACCAAGAGCTACGGTGAGCGGCTCGCCTGCCGGGAGGTGAACCTCGCGCTCTGGCCGGGCGAGGTCCTGGCCATCGTCGGTGAATCGGGCTCCGGCAAGACCACCCTGCTGCGCGTGCTGGCGGGCCAGCTTCCGCCCTCGGAAGGCCGGGTCCTCTACCGGGCCAGCGACGGGCGGCTGCTCGACCTCTTCGCGCTCAGCGAGGCCGAGCGGCGCCACCTGCAGCGCAAGGACTGGGGCTTCGTCTACCAGACGCCGGCCGAGGGCCTGCGCATGACCGTCTCGGCCGGCGCCAACGTGGGCGAGCGCCTGATGGCGCTGGGCGCCCGGCACTACGGCGAGATCAGAGGGACCGCCGTCTCCTGGCTCGAACGCCTGGAGATCGACCCGGCCCGCATCGACGAGCGACCGGCCGCCTTCTCCGGCGGCATGCGCCAGCGCCTGCAGATCGCCCGCAACCTGGTGACCGGTCCGCGCCTGCTCTTCATGGACGAGCCCACCGGCGGGCTCGACGTCTCGGTGCAGGCCCGCCTGCTGGACACCCTGCGCGGCCTGGTGCGCGACATGGGGCTCGCGGTCATGCTGGTCACCCACGACCTGGGCGTGGCCCGCCTGCTGGCCGACCGCATGCTGGTGATGAAGGAGGGCCGCATCGTCGAGCAGGGCCTGACCGACCAGATCCTGGAGGACCCGCAGGACCCCTACTCCCAGCTCCTCGTCTCCTCCATCCTGCAGGCCTGAGCCCATGGACCCTCTCCTCCAGGTCCGCGACCTCTCCAAGAGCTTCACCCTGCACCTGCAGGGCGGCACCCACCTGCCGGTGATCGAGCGCGCCGGATTCGACCTCGCCGGGGGCGAGTGCCTGGTCCTCGAGGGCCCCTCGGGCAGCGGCAAGTCTTCCATCCTGAAGATGATCTACGGCAGCTACCCGGCCGACGGCGGCAGCATCCGGGTGCGCCGCGGCGCCGACTGGGTCGAGCTCGTCGGCGCCGAGAGCCGGATCCTGCGCGACCTGCGCCGCAGCACCATCGGCTACGTCAGCCAGTTCCTTCGGGTGATCCCGCGCGTCTCCTGCCTGGAGGTCGTGGCCGAACCGCTGCTGGTCCGCGGCCGGCCCCGCGCCGCCGCGCTGGAGCGCGCCGCCAACCTCCTCGCCCGCCTGAACCTCCCGCGCCGCCTCTGGGACCTGCCGCCGGCCACCTTCTCCGGCGGCGAGCAGCAGCGCGTCAACATCGCCCGCGGCTTCGCCGCCCCCTTCCCTCTCATACTGCTGGACGAGCCCACGGCCTCGCTGGACTCCGAGAACGGCGAAGCGGTCTTGCGGTTGATCGAGGAAGCCCGCGACCAGGGTGCCGCCATCCTCGCCATCTTCCACGATCCTGCGGTGCGCCAGCGCATGGCCGACCGGACGGTCGACGCGACCGGCTTCGCTACCGCCGCCTGAGCATTTGAGGGGGAGCGCCTGCTGCCCTTCCCCTTCAGCCGAATGTAACAGCCGGCGGCCAGGGGCACCTGTCCCCGGCAGCACGAGCGGAAACACGGCACGAAGCTGTCATCCAAGCTTTACCGAACTGCAACATCATCTTGGCAGTCTATCCCTGCCGGCGGTCGTTGGTTCCGCGGTGGGAGGAGCGATGGCTGCTATCGAAATCGACGGGTTGACCAAGAGCTTTGCGGGCCGCAAGGCCCTGGACGGCGTCAGCCTGCGTATCGAGCCGGGTGAGCGGGTGGCGCTGATCGGCGCCTCCGGGTCCGGCAAGTCGACCCTCATCCGCCATGTCTCGGGCCTCATCAAGGCCGACAAGGCCGGCGGCGGACGCATCTCGGTGCATGGGCGCCTGGTGCAGGACCAGGGCCTCCTGGCCAAGGAGGTCAAGGCGATCCGCGGCGAGGTCGGCCTGATTTTCCAGCAGTTCAACCTGGTCGACCGCCTCTCGGTCCTGACCAACGTCCTGACCGGCCTTTTGGGCCGGCTGCCTTCCTTGCGCGCCAGCCTCTTCCTCTTCACCCGCGAGGAGAAGCTCTTGGCCATGCAGGCGCTGGACCGCGTCGGCATCGCCGAGAAGGCGCTGCAGCGCGCCTCCACCCTCTCCGGCGGGCAGCAGCAGCGCGCGGCCATCGCGCGCGCCATGGTGCAGCAGGCCCGGGTGCTGCTGGCCGACGAGCCCATCGCCTCGCTGGACCCGGCATCGGCCAAGCGGGTGATGGAGAGCCTCGCCACCCTGAACGAGCGCGACGGCGTCACCCTCATGGTCTCGCTGCACCAGGTCGAGTACGCCCGCCATTATTTTGAGCGAACCATCGCGCTTCGCGACGGCCGCATCGCCTACGACGGCCCCTCGAGCAAGCTCACCCGCAGCGCGCTGCAGGAGCTCTACGGCGACGCCAGCGACGAGCTGATCCTGCCCGAAGCGCGCGAGACACCGCGTCAGAGGGCGCCGGTGGCGGCGCGGCCCGAGAAGGTCCTCGCCTGATCCCCTTTTTCCGCCACGTTCCCGGATCTCAAACCTGGAGGTTTAGAGCATGAATTCCCTTATCAAGGGCCTGGCCGCGGCCGGGCTTACCGCCTGCCTCAGCACGGCCGCTGCTGCCGAGACCGTCAACTTCGGCATCATCTCGACCGAGAGCAGCCAGAACCTGAAGACCATCTGGGAGCCCTTCCTGGCGGCCATGGAGAAGGAGACGGGCCTCGAGGTGAAGCCCTTCTTCGCGTCGGACTATGCCGGCGTGATCGAGGGCATGCGCTTCGACAAGGTCGATCTCGCCTGGTTCGGCAATAAGTCGGCCATGGAGGCCGTCGACCGCGCCAAGGGCGAGGTCTTCGCGCAGACCGTCGATGCCGAGGGCAACCCCGGCTACTGGTCGCTGCTGATCACCCACGTCGACTCGCCGCTGAACAAGCTGGAGGACGTGCTGGCCTGCGACAAGTCGCTGACCTTCGGCCTGGGCGACCCCAACTCCACCTCGGGCTTCCTGGTGCCGACCACCTTCGTCTATGCCGAGCGCGGCATCGACCCCAAGGAGTGCTACAAGCGCGTCACCAATTCCAACCATCAGACCAACCTGCTCTCGGTCGCCAACAAGCAGGTGGACTTCGCCACCAACAACACCGAGAACATGCGCCGGTTGGAGGCCACCCACCCCGAGGAGCGCTCGAAGATCAAGGTGATCTGGCAGTCGCCCCTGATCCCCTCCGACCCTCTGGTCTGGCGCAGCGACCTCTCGGACGACCTGAAGGACAAGATCTACACCTTCATCCTCTCCTACGGTCGCCTGGGCACGCCCGAGGAGGTGAAGGCTGCGCGCGACGTCCTGGCCGCCCTCCAGTGGGCGCCCTTCCGCCCCTCCTCCGACGCGCAGCTTTATCCCATCCGCCTGCTGGAGATCTCCAAGCAGATGGCGCAGGTGAAGAACGGCGACCTCTCCGATGAGGAGAAGCAGGCCAAGCTGAAGGAGCTGGAGGCCGAAAAGACGAAGTACGACACCCTGATGGCCACCATCCCGCAGTCGTAGATCCACCGCTCGAGAGCCTGGAAGCATCCCCTCCTCCGCGAGGGGGTGCTTCTCTCGTTTTCAGGACCAAACAGAGACAGAGCCCAGCCCCCCCGTGACTTCCCTTCCGCCCGAAAAGGTGTCCCTGCCGCCCCGCGACTGGGGACGCACGAGCTATCGCTGGTTCATCGGCCTCGCCGTCGCCTTCGCGCTGATCTGGAGCTGGGCGCCGGCGGAGATGTACCGCTTCACCAACCTCTTCACCGATGCCGGCAACATGGTGGAATACGCCTCCGGCTTCTTCAGTCCCAACTTCCAGGACTGGGACTACTACATGGAAGAGATGATCCTGACGGTGCAGATCGCGATCTGGGGCACCGGTCTCGCGGTCGTGGCCTCGGTCCCCTTCGGCATCCTCTCCTCCTCGAACATGGCACCGATCTGGATCGTGCAACCGGTGCGCCGTCTGATGGACACCTTCCGCGCCATCAACGAACTGGTCTTCGCCGTGCTCTTCGTGGTCGCCGTGGGCCTCGGCCCCTTCGCCGGCGTCATGGCGCTCTTCCTGCACACCACCGGCACGCTCGCCAAGCTCTTCTCCGAATCGGTCGAGGCCATCGACCACCGGCCGGTGGAGGGCATCCGGGCGACCGGCGCCACGCGGACCCAGGAGATCATCTACGGCGTCATCCCGCAGGTCCTGCCGCTCTGGATCTCGGTCTCGCTCTACCGCTTCGAGGCCAACGTCAGGGCCGCGACCGTGCTGGGCCTGGTGGGTGCCGGCGGCATCGGCCAGGTGCTTTTCGAATCGATCCGGGGCTTCTTCTATGCGGAGAGCGCAGCCATCTTGATCATCATCATCGTCACCGTCACCATCGTCGATCTTCTGTCACAGCAGCTGCGTAAGCTCGCGATATGAACGCACCACGCTATGCCATCTTCTTCGCACCCCCGGCCGGTGCGCCGCTGGCGCGCCTGGGCAACGCCTGGCTCGGCCGCGACGCCGACAGCGGAGAAGCGCTCGACCCGCCGCGCCTCGAAGGCCTCGCGCCCGCAGAGCAGGCAGCCCTCACCCGGACCCCGCGCCGCTACGGCTTTCACGCGACCCTGAAGCCGCCCTTCCGGCTGGCCCCCGGTGCCAGCCTGGACGACCTCCGGCAGTCGCTGCGGGCGCTGGCCACCAGAACCGCCGGCGTCACCCTGCCGACGCTGCAGGTGACCCACTACAAGGGCTTCATCGCGCTGATGCCGCGGCATCCCTCGGCCGAGCTGGACCGGCTGGCGGCCCACTGCGTGCGCGACCTCGACCGGCTTCGCGCCCAGCCCTCCGACGCCGAGATGGAGCGCCGCCGCCGGGCTGGTCTGACGGATCGGCAGGAGACCAACCTGCGCCGCTGGGGCTATCCCTACGTCATGGACAGCTTCCGCTTTCACATGACGCTCAGCGGGCCGGTCGGCGCCGCCCAGGCGGAACGGCTGGTCCCCGAGCTCGCCGCCTACTTCGGGCCGGAAACGGCCAGGGAGCAGCGGCTCGACGCCCTCAGCCTCTTCGCGCAGACGGGGCCCGACCGGGACTTCCTGCGCATCGACCGCATCCCCCTCTCGGAGGTCGGGATCGACGGCCGGGAGGGCGCCTGCGACGCGGCATGAAGGAGAGCCTCTTCACCAACTGCCGCCTGGTGCTGCCCGACGAGGTCCGCCCCGCCAGCCTCTCGGTCCGCGAGGGCAGGATCGCCGCGATCGACGGACCCGGCGGCCCGGCAGGCGCCCTGGACTGCGAGGGCGACTACATCATCCCCGGCCTGGTGGAGCTGCACACCGACCACCTGGAATCGCACTTCAAGCCGCGGCCGGGGGTCACCTGGCCGGCCAGTGCCGCCGTGGTGGCGCACGACGCGCAGATCGCCGCGTCCGGCATCACCACGGTCTTCGATGCCCTGCGCGCGGGCTCCGAACGGCAGGACGAGACCTCGCTCAGCCGCAACGTGACCCGCCTGGCGGCCGCGATCGGCGAGGTACAGGACAGGGGGCTGCTCAGAGCCGAGCACCTGCTGCACCTGCGCTGCGAGCTGGCCTGCGAGGACACCATCGAGACCACGGAGCGGCTGCTGGAAGACCCGCGCGTGCGCCTGGTCTCCTTGATGGACCACACGCCGGGCCAGCGCCAGTTCACCCGGATGGAGCAGTTCCGCTTCTATTACCTCGGCAAGACCGGCATGAGCGAGGAGGAACTGGACCGCTTCATCGAGCGGCGCCTGGAGGCGCACCACCGCCTCGCCGGCCCCAACCGCAGGCACATCGTGGGGCTGGCCAAGGCCCGCGGCATCCCGCTTGCCAGCCACGACGACGCGACCCCGGCCCATGTCGAGGAGGCGGTGGAGAACGGCGTCACCATCGCCGAGTTCCCCACCACCCTGGAGGCCGCCCGACAGGCCCGGGCGCAGAGCATGAGCGTGCTCATGGGCGCGCCGAACCTGGTCCGCGGCGGCTCGCACTCCGGCAATATCTCGGCCCAGGCGCTGGCCGAGGCGGGCCTGCTGGACTCCTTCTCCTCGGACTATGTCCCCTTCTCCCTGCTGCAGGCCGCCTTCGAGCTGCCCGAGCGCGTGCCCGCGATCACCCTGCCGGAGGCGATCCGCAAGGTGAGCGCGAACCCGGCCCGTGCCGCCAGGCTGGATGATCGCGGCGAGATCGCCGTCGGCAAGCGCGCCGACCTGGTGCGGGTCTCGCTGGTCGAGGGCCTGCCGGTGGTGCGCAGCGTCTGGCGCGAAGGCCGGCGCGTGGCATGAGCCACCTGGACCCGCTCTTCGCGCTCCTGAGGGACAAGGGCGGCGCCCGCTACGGCGGCGAGGCCGTGAGCCAGCTCCAGCACGCCCTGCAGTGCGCAAGCCTGGCCGAGCGGGCGGGTGCGCCCGACGCACAGGTGATCGCCGCCCTGCTGCACGACATCGGGCACCTGAGGGTGGACGACGAGGGGCTGGCCGAGCGCGGCAAGGATGCCCGGCACGAGGTCTCCGGGGCGGCCTTCCTGCGCCTCTCCTTCGGCCCCGCGGTCACCCGGCCCATCCGCCTGCACGTCGATGCCAAGCGCTACCTCTGCACCACCGACCCCACCTATGCCGCCCGGCTCTCGCCGGCCTCCGTCGCCTCGCTGAAGGTGCAGGGCGGTCCCCTCACCGCACCCGAGGCGGAGAATTTCGCCTTGCGCCCCTTCGCGGCGGAGGCCGTGGCGCTGCGGCGCAGGGACGAGGAAGCCAAGGACCCGGAGGCCAGGACCCCGCCCCTGGCAGACTATGCGGAGCGGGCCCGGCGGCTGTCGGAGGACTGGCACCAGGGCCGGATGATCCTGGTGGTCGGTCCCAGCGGCGTGGGCAAGGACAGCCTGATCGCCGGCGCGAAGCAGCGCCTGGGCCCGGACAGCGGCTTCCACTTTCCCAGGCGCGTGGTCACCAGGCCCGCGGACAGCGAGCGCGAGGACCACGAGAGCGTCACGCCCGAGGCCTTCGAGGCGCTGCTGGCACGCGATGCCTTCTGTCTCTCCTGGCAGGCGCACGGCCTCAGCTACGCCATCCCGGCCGAGGCAGAGACCTGGCTGGAGCGCGGCGAGAGCGTCGTGGTCAACGTCTCGCGCAGCCTGGTCCAGGCGGCCGCCAGGCGCTTCCCCAACCTGGAGGTGATCCACGTCACCGCCGACCCTGAGGTAATCGCCCGGCGCCTGGCCGAGCGTGGCGGCGAGACGCCGCGGGGAGCCAGGGAACGCCTCGACCGCAGGGTCGAGTGGACCGCTGCGGGCGCCCGGCTGACCGAAGTCGCGAACGACGGGACGCTCGATCAAAGCCTTGCGCGCTTCCTTTCTGCCCTGGGGATTTCCCATCCACAGGGCCCCTCCGCGCCGACACGGAACTGAAACCCACCCGTCGCAAAAGCTTTCCACAAGCTTCAGCGAACTGAAACCTCGGCCCAGCACTCTCCCCTCGCCTTTCCGGGGCTGCCCGAGCGGGACGGGACGAACCTGCCCTCTCCCCACGGGGTCGGTCCCCCAACCGGACGCCAGGGGAGTCCTCCAATGTTCAAGCTTCAGCTACTGCACGCCTCCGACCTCGAAGGCGGTGTCGACGCGATCGAGAACGCACCCAACTTCGCTGCCATCGTCGAGGCCTTCGAGGAAGAGGCGGCCGACCAGGGCATCGCCTCCGTCCTGATCTCGGCCGGCGACAACTACATTCCGGGCCCCTTCTTCAATGCCGGCGGCGACTTCGGCCTGGAGGACAGCTACGAGGGCTTCTACAACGAGCTCTTCGGGCTGATCGACACCAGCGCGCTCGCCCCGTCGGACGACACCAACGGCGACGGCTTCTTCGACAACAACGAGATCCAGGCCGCCATCGAGGCCGGCAGCGTCACCTTCGACGAGGTCTACACGACCGACGTCAACGGCGACGGCCAGAAGGACTACTTCGAGGAGATCGACAGTTCCGAGGGCCGGCTCGACGTCGCCATCATGAACGCGCTGGGCCTCGACGCCTCGGCCGTGGGCAACCACGAGTTCGACAACGGCACCGACATCTTCGAGAACGCCATCAACTACGACAGCGAGGAAGGCAACAGCCTGAGCACCGGCCGCTTCGGCAACGTCAACTACCTGCAGGAAGTCGACACCCCCGGCGTCCAGTTCCCCTACCTCAGCGCCAACCTGGACTTCAGCCAGGACTTCGACGTCGGCGAGCTCTTCACCGACATGATCCTGCCGGCCAGCGCCTTCGCCTCCGACCTCCTGAGCGCGCGCGTGAACCCGAATGACCCGGCCCAGGTCGGCAGCGACTCGAACGACCCCAAGGTCGCGCCAGCGACCATCCTGACGGTCGAGGGAGAGCTGATCGGCGTGGTGGGCGCCACAACGCAGCTCGTCTCGCAGATCTCCTCGACCGGTACGATCGAGGACTTCACCAGCCCCGGCGTCAACGACATGCCGGCCCTGGCGGCCCTGCTGCAGCCGGTGATCGACGATCTGGTGGCGCAGGGCGTCAACAAGATCATCCTGACCAGCCACCTGCAGCAGTTCGCGCTGGAGACCGAGCTTGCCGGCCTCCTGGAGCATGTGGACGTCATCATCGCCGGCGGGTCGGACACCGTGCTGGCCGACGGCGACGACCGGCTCCGCGCCGGCGACACGGCGGCCGACGACTATCCGGTGCAGGTCACGGACGCGGGCGGGAACCCCACGCTCCTGGTCTCGACCAACGGGGAATACACCTACGTCGGCCGTCTGGTCTTCGAGTTCGACGCCAACGGCATCGTGAAGACCGCCTCGATCGACGAGGCCGTGTCCGGGTCCTACGCGACCGACGCGCAGGGCGTGCTGGACGTGACCGGCGAGACCGATCTGGACGCCGCCATCGCGGCCTCGACGAAGGCGACCCAGGTCCACAACCTGACCAATGAAGTCACCCAGATCGTGGCCGCGCTGGACGGCGACATCGCCGGGCGCTCCGAGGTCTTCCTGAACGGCGTCCGCGAGGACGTGCGCACGCAGGAGACCAACCTCGGCAACATCACCGCCGACGCCAACCTGGCCGCGGCGCAGAAGGTCGACGACGACGTCATGGTCTCGATCAAGAACGGCGGCGGCATCCGTGCGGCCATCGGCGAGATCGTCGACAACGGCGACGGCACGGCCAGCTTCGAGCCGACCGCGGCCAACCCCGTCTCCGGCAAGGAGGAGGGCGAGATCAGCGAGCTCGATATCGACAACTCCCTGCGCTTCAACAACACGCTGGTGATCGTCGAGCTCTCCCCCGCCGAGCTGAAGGTCATCCTGGAGCACGGCGTCGCCGCGACCGCACCCGGTGCCACGCCCGGCCAGTTCATGCAGGTGGGCGGCATCCACTTCTCCTTCGATCCCGACGGCACCGCCCAGGTGCTGGACGGCAGCGGCAATGTCACGACCGAGGGCACCCGGGTTCAGAACGTCTCGCTCGTCGACGAGAACGGCCTGCCGACCAAGGTCATCATCGAGGACGGCGAGGTCACCGCGGGCGCGCCTGCCAGCATCAAGGTCGTCACCCTGAACTTCCTGGCCGACGGCGGCGACGGCTATCCCTTCGCCAACTTCTCGTCCATCACCGAGACCGGGATCGGCGAGCAGGAGGCGCTCTCCGAGTACCTCACCGAGACCTTCCCGGCGAGCGGGCGCGGCTTCGACATTCCCGACACCGACCCCGGCCTTGATGCCCGCATCCAGAACCTGGACGAGCGCGGCGATACGGTCGACGCCCCGATCGGCTCGCAGGGCCTGCTCTTCAAGGTTGCTGCTGCCTTCATCGGCGAGGGCGGCGAGGCTGCCTCCGAGGTGGTGGATCACGAGGACGGCAAGCTCTACGTCACCAACGGCGAGCTGGGCCGCATCGACATCTTCGAGATCCTCGTCGGCGGCGGAACCCCGCAGGAGGTTAGCAGCTTCCTCGACCTGACCGGCCTACCAGGCTTCGACGGCGTGCAGTCGGTCGCGATCAAGAACGGCGTGGTGGCGGCCGCCATCGCCCGCGAGCCGGTCGAGCAGGAGGTCTTCGGCGAGACCGTGGTCCTATCGCAGCCCGGTTTCGTCGCCCTCTTCGACGCGGCGACGGAGCAGCTTCTGGCCACGGTGGACGTCGGCAACCTGCCCGACCAGCTCACCTTCACTCAGGACGGCATGACCTTGCTGGTCTCCGGCGAGGGCGAGAAGAACGAGGAGAGCGATCACGACGACAACCCGCTGGGCACCATCGCGATCATCGACGTCAGCGACCCCTCCAACCCCGATGCCGAGATCCTGAACTTCGGCCAGTTCAACGGCCTGGAAGAGGCCGCCCGGGAGGCCGGCATCCGCATCCAGGAGGGCGTCAGCTTCGCCGCGGACGTGGAGCCGGAGTACACGGCCGTCAGTCCCGACGGCAGGTACGCCTTCACCTCGCTGCAGGAGAACAACGCGATCGCCAAGATCGACCTCGCCAGCGGCCAGGTCGTCAAGGTCTTCGGCCTCGGCAGCGTCGACTTCGGCAGCGAGAGCGCGCTCGATCCGCTGGACGACGGGGTGATCGACATCCGCAACTTCGACAACCTGGTCGGCCTGCGGATGCCCGACGCCATCGCCGCCTTCGACGTCAAGGGCCAGACCTACATCGCCACCGCCAACGAGGGCGACAGCCGCGGCGACGACGAGGACCGCGTCGCCGACCTGGTCGAGGACGGCAAGCTGGACCCCGGCCTGGTGGCCGACCTTCTGGCCAAGGGGCTGATCGACGACGACGAGGACAGCGACATCGGCCTGGAACGCCTCGAGGTCTCCACCAAGGACGGCGACACCGACGGCGACGGGGACATCGACGTCCTCACCAGCTTCAACTCGCGCTCCTTCTCGATCTTCGATGCAAACGGCAAGCTGATCTTCGATTCCGGCGACGACTTCGAGCGCATCATCGCGGAGGTGGCGCCCCACCGCTTCAACGACGACGACGGCGGGACGGGGGAGAACCGCTCCGATGCCAAGGGTCCGGAGCCCGAGGCCATCACCACCGGCGAGATCGACGGCCGCCTCTATGCCTTCATCGGCCTGGAGCGTGACAGCGGTGTCATGATCTACGACATCACGACGCCGGCGCAGTCCTTCTTCGTCAACTATATCCCGGGCAACTTCGTCGACCATGTGGGCCCGGGCGAGGTGGCCGCACACGGCCCCGAGGTGATCAAGTTCATCCCCGCTTCCGAGAGCCAGAGCGGCCTGCCGCAGATCGCGGTCTCCTACGAGATCTCCGGCACCACCCTGCTCTACGATCTGGAGCTGGCCCCGCCGGCACAGACCAAGATCGGTACCGGCAGCGACGACGAGCTGACCGGCAGCAACGGCGACGACTTCATCGACGGGCGTGGCGGCGACGACACCCTGCGCGGCCGTGACGGCAACGACGATCTGGACGGTGGCACCGGCAAGGACCAGATCTTCGGCGGAGGCGGCGACGACGATGTCCTGGCCGGTCCGGGCGGCGACCTGGTCTCGGGCGGAGACGACAACGACACGGTCTTCGGAGCGGGCGGCCGGGACAGCCTCAGCGGCGGCGACGGCGACGACGAGCTCTTCGGCGGAGCCGCTGCCGACGTCGTGCAGGGTCAGGGCGGCAGCGACTGGCTCGCCGGTCAGTCCAACGACGACAGCCTCTATGGCGGCCGGGGCGAAGACATGGTGCGCGGCGGTCGCGGGGACGACTGGGTCTTCGGCGGTCTGAACGACGACCAGCTCTACGGCGGTCGCAACGACGACTGGATCTTCGGCGATCACGGCGACGATACGGTCTTCGGCGGTGCCGGCAAGGACTTCGCCTTCGGTGGGGCCGGCAACGACGAGATCGCCATGGGCCTCGGCAACGACTTCGCTGCGGGTGGGGACGGCAAGGACGTCATCGCCGGCAACAACGGTGCGGACGAGCTGCGCGGCAACAGCGGCGGCGACACGCTGAGCGGCGGCCTGGGCGACGACGACCTCCTGGGCCAGTTCGGTGACGACACGCTGACCGGCGGCGCGGGAGACGACGACCTCGCCGGCGGTGCTGCCGACGACCTGCTTTCCGGCGGCGTCGGAAAGGACCTGCTCGAGGGCGGCGACGGAGAGGACTGGATCCTCGCCGGGGCCGAGCGCGACCGGGCCTTCGGCGGCGACGGGAGCGACCAGATCTGGGGCGACCAGGCGTCCGATCTGCTCCGCGGCGGTTTCGATGCCGACATGATCTACGGCGGTGCCGGTAACGACACCCAGCGGGGCGACGGCGGCAAGGATGCACTCTACGGTGACTTCGGCGACGATACCCTCTTCGGGGGAACCGGAAGCGACCGGATCGAGGGTGGCATCGGCGACGACCTGATCTTCGGCGGCCTCGGCAAGGACGAGCTTGCCGGCGGCGTCGGCGAGGACAGCTTCGCCTTCACCGGAGACTTCGGCGACGACGAGATCACCGACTTCGAGGCTGCCCAGGACTCGATCCTGCTGGGCGGTGCCGACAAGGACGACGTGGCGGTCAGCAACAATGCCGAGGGCGACATCGTCCTCACCGTTTCGGGTGCCAGCACCCTGGGCAGCATCACGCTCAAGGGTGTCTCCGCCTTCGACCTCGACAGCATCGGCATGATCTAGGCCGCTACGCAAACAGCGCTTCGGGTGGCCTTTGCCGGCTGCCCGGAGGCCGTCCTATCGAGTCAGGCAGGGTGAGGATCCTGCCTGACTTTTCATTGTGGCCTTCCCGCAGGCCGCTTGACCTCGGTCCAGGTCCGCCGCCAGCATTGCCCGGCAAGAGCAGGTGCAAGGACCCTCCATGGCGGAAGACAAGCAGGAAAGACTGGGCCGCAACGACATCGTCTTCATCGCGCACAGGGTCACCGAGCTCACCTCGATCAACCTCGGCGGCGCCCAGCTCGTCCTGCCCTTCCTCTATACGGCGCTCTCCGGACCGGCCCTGGTCGCGGCCCTGCTGATGCCGGCCTACCGGGCGGCCGTGCTGGTGAGCGGCACCCTGGCCGCTCCCTTCATGTCGGAGGCCGGATCGCGGCGGCCTTCCTGACGGCCGGCATGGTTCTCATGCTGGCCGGTCTCCTGCTCGTGGTCCTGCTCGCCAACCTGCAGTCCAACGCTTTCCTTTTGGCAGCCGTCTTCATCGCCGCCGCCCTGGCGATGGGCATCGGCAAGGGGGTGCACTCCATCGCCGAGAACAGCATCATCGCCGGCCTCTGGGAGGTCTCGCGCCGCGGCAGCCTGATGGGGACCATGCAGGGCCTGACGGGCGTCATCTCCGCGGCGGTGGCGCTGGCCACCCTCGTCATCGGCACGAGCTCGCCGAAGGACCCCAACATGACCCTGATCTGGGGGGCGGTCGCCATGGCCCTCCTCTCGACCGGCCTTGCCCTGCTGGTCCGGGAGAAGCGCCGGCCGGCAAGCGGGCCGGCGCGCGAGCACGAGGCGCGCCAGAGCCCCATCGCGCGGGCGAAGGCCAGCTACAAGAGCCTCATGCAGCAAGGCTGGTACCGCCGCATGCTGCTGGCGCGCGTGCTGCTGGTCTCGGTCGAGTACGGCACCGCCTTCTATGCCATCCATGCGGCCAGCAAGCACGGCAGCATGCCCGGCGCGCTTGCGCTCTTCGCGGTGGGAACCGCCTTCGGCACGGTGGTGGGCGGCCTCGTCGTGCGCAGGGTCCTGCGCAGCTCGGAGCGCCTGGGGCTGGCGATCGGTGGCGCGCTCGGCGTGGTCTCGGCGCTGGGCGCCCTGGCCGGCGAGGTCAGCGACGCCATGAGCGGCGCCTGGGTCTACGTCGCGGTCTTCTTCGTGCTCACCATCGGCAACGTCTGCGCCTACACCTCGCGCGACGCCTATCTGATGGCCTGTGCCGAGGAGGGCGACCTGGAGAACGGGCTGGCGCTGACCAAGGTCATCATGGACCCCGTCACCATCACCTTCATCCTGGTGATGGGCGCGCTGGCAGAGTTCCAGCACCCCGCCCTTCCCATCGCCGGGATCGGCCTCATGAGCGCAGGCGGCATCCTGGCCGTCCTGGCAATGCCGCACTCGCGCCACCTGCGCGCGGCAACACCTCCTGGTGCCGCCTGATGCAACCATCGCTATGTGCGCTGCAGCAATGCCCCGCAAGGCCGCAGCATTTCCTCGCATAGCGGCGCCCGAAGTTATGCGCAACGAGCATGGCTGCCATTAAGTTTAGGCTTGCCTAAGCACCGGCCGCGGTGCAAAGAGGTACCTCACGCCTATCTTGAGGTCTCCCTCACCCATCGATGCATCCGGGGGTGGGAATAAGCCCGACGCCAAAGGAGGGATGGGATGCAACTATCCAAGTTCACCGACTACGCGCTTCGGGTCCTGATCTATCTCGGCTGCAAGGGCGACGGGCGCAGCACGATCGACGAGATCGCCACGCACTACGGCATCTCCAAGGAACACCTGCGGAAGATCGTGCACCACCTGACCACCAGCGGCGTGGTTGAGGGCAAGCGCGGCCGCGGCGGTGGCCTGCGCCTGGCCTACCCCCCCTCAGAGATCTCGGTCGGAGAGGTCGTGCGCCAGGCCGAGGAGAACTTCGCCCTGGTCGAGTGCTTCACGCCCGGCGAGGAGGTTTGCCGGATTTCCGGCGCCTGCCGCTTCGCCTGGATGCTGCACGAGGCGCTCACCGCCTTCCTGCAGGTGCTCGACCGCTACACCCTCGCCGACATCATCGCGGTCGGCGCCCCCTTGCGCGAACGGCTGGGACTGGAGGGTTCACCGGTACGGGCTTGAGGGGATCGAGACCTCTCGGGGAAGCCCGATTCCCTGATCCCTGCGCCTGCTACAACCAGAGAAAATCGCTGGCGGTCAGCAGGTTGACCGCGGTGACGCCGTCGAGGAGGAAGGCCTGGTCGCCCACGCCGTCGCCGTCCTGGTCGACCTGGATCTGGCGCGGGCCGGCGAAGCGCGCCTCGCTGTCGCCCCCGCCGCTGAAGGCGGCCGTTCCGATGTAGGCGAAGCTGCCGGCCTCCAGGCCGGTTGCGAAGACCAGCTTGTCCTCGCCGTTGCCGGCATTCGCCAGCACCCCGTCGAAGTCCCGGATGACCGGGCCGCCGGACTCGCCGCCGCCCAGGGTGCCGCCGTTGAAGCGGAAGAAGTCCATGCCGGAACCGCCGAAGAGGATATCGCCCTCGCCCACGTTCAAGGTATCGGCACCGCTGCCGCCCTCCTGGCGGTCGGCACCGGCACCCCCGAAGATTTCGTCGTCACCCTCGCCGCCGATCAGGGTGTCGTCGCCCTGGTTGCCGGAAAGCTGGTTGTCGCCGCTGTTGCCCTCGAGCGTGTTGTCCAGCGAGTTGCCGCGCCCGTTGATGTTGCCGAAGCCACCCTGCAGGCGGAGGTTCTCGATGAAGGCGTCGCTGCCGCCGTCCGGCAGGGTAAAATCGGTCTCGGCCCGCACCAGGTCGGTCCCCTGACCGGACAGATCACGCACCCTGTCGGCCACTGTCGTCACGATGAAGGTGTCATCACCGCTGCCGCCGGTCATGGTGTTGGTCCCGCCCCTGCTGTTCAGCCGGTCGGCCCCGCTGCGGCCCAGCAGCGCGTTGGAGAAGGAGTTGCCGATCAGGATATCGTCGTTGTCGTTGCCGATCACCCTTGCGCTGCCGGCTGCGGTGTTGATATTCACCCGCTCGATCGCGACCTCGGATGCGGTGCCGAGCTGGTAGTCCTTGGCGTTGGAGCGCAGCACGTCCTCGCCGTTGCCGGCTGCATCGAAGATGCTGTCGGTCTCGGTATCGACGATGAAGGTGTCGTTGTTGGTACCGCCGAAGGCCGTATCCGCACCGGACCCGCCGTTCAGCCTGTCCCGGTTTTGCCCCCCGAAGAGGGTATCGCTGCCGCTGCCGCCGACCATCTGGTCGTTGTCGTCGCCACCATTCAAGGTGTCATTCCCGTCGCCGCCGAACAGGGTGTCGCGGTCGAAACTGCCGAAGACCCTGTCGTTGCCGGCCTGCCCCCTGAGCAGGTCGTTGCCAGCGTCCCCGGCAATGAAGTCGTCGCCGCTGGCACCGTTGAAGCTGTCCTTCCCGCCGCTGCCGTAGAGACCGTCGTTGCCGGAGAAGCCCGTGGCGCTGTCGTCGTCGTTGCTGCCGTTGAAGTTCAGCCGCTCGATGCCCTGAAAGGTCAGCTGCGCCAGACCGCTGGCGTCGGTGAACAGGAGGTCGGTGCCGCCGCCCCCGATGGCGGTCTCCTGGTCGCCAGGATCGGAGGCCAGCACGATCAGCGTGTCGTCGCCCGCCCCTCCGCGCAGCTCGTCGGAGCCGCTATCGCCGTTGAGCTGGTCATCGCCGGTCGCGCCGACCAGCCTGTCGTCGCCGTCGCCGCCGTTGACACGGTCCCCGGCGGAGAAGCCGGCGAAGCTGTCGTCGCCGCTGCCGAGCGTTCCGATCAATGCCTCGATGCCCGCCGCGAAGAGATCGGCCAGTTGAACACCGGATTCCAGATAGACGCGGTCGAGGCCGCTTCCCCCGTAGAGCGTCTCGGTGATCCCCGCCTCGCCGCTCTCAACGGTGAAGCGGTCGTCGCCCGATCCTCCGAAGGCCGTGTCGGAACCGGTGTCGCCTTCGATCCGGTCGTCGCCCTTGCCGCCGTAGAGCGTGTCGTTACCGCCACCGCCAACAAGGCTGTCGAACTCGCTGCCTCCGAAGACGAGGTCGCTACCGTTTCCGCCGTAAAGTCGATTGAAGCTACCAGAACCGCCGTTCAGACGATCTGCGCCCGACCCGCCGTCGATGCGATCGCCTCCGCTTCCGCCATAGATGATATCCACACCGCTGCCGCCGCGCAGGGTATCGTTGCCGCCGCCGTAGAAGGTTCCGTTGTCGACTACCTCGTCGGCAAGTGTGTCGTTGCCCTCGCCGCCTTCGATCAGATCGTTGCCCGAACCACCGTAGAGGCGGGCGTCGTCCCCGCTGCCGCCGATCAGGCTATCGAGGCCGGAGCCACCGAAGAAGTAGCCGTCCTTGCCATCCCCGCCGTAGAGACGATCCCCGCCGCTGCCGCCATAGAAAAAGGCATCGTCACCGGTTCCGGCGAGGAGTCGATCGTCGCCGGTGCCCCCGAAGAAGGAGCTGTCCTTGCCGCCCTCTCCCATCAGCAGATCGTCACCCTCCCCGCCGAAGACGAGGGCATCGCCGCCCTGGCCTCCCGAGAGCGTGTCGCCGCGCTCGCCACCGTAGAGCAGGCGGTCGGCACCCGCACCGCCATAGACCAGGTCATAGTTGCTGCCGCCGGCGAGCTGGGTGTCGTTGCCGTCGCCGCCGTAAAGGCTATCGCTTCCCGATCCGCCGACCAGCAGGTACTCCGAACCGCTGTCGCCGTAGATCCGGTCGGACCCGCTGGCGCCGTAGAGGAAGCTGTCGTTGCCGGGGCCGCCGAAGATGAGATCGTCGCCGTCCGATCCGCGCAGGAAGAAATCCTTGCCGCTGCCACCGAAGAGCTGGTCGTTGCCGTCGCCCCCGAAGAAGGAAGCGTCGTCCCCGGATCCACCGAAGAGGCTGTCCATCTGGATGCCCCCGAAGAGGAGGCGATCGTCACCTTCCCCGACATAGATGCGATCATCGCCGTAGTCGCCGAAGAAGGAGGCATCCTTGCCGGTGCCTCCGACCAGAAAATCGCCTCCCGCGCCACCATAGAAGTAGCTGTCGTCGCCATCAGACCCGAAGAGGCTGTCCCCGCCGCTGCCGCCGAAGAAGGAGGTGTCGTTCCCGCTGTTTGCTAAGAGGTTGTCACTGCCCGACCCGCCGTAGGCCTTGTCGGCCCCATCGTAGCCTCGGACCAGATCGTATCCCTCGCCGCCATAGAGCGTGTCGTCGCCGCTGACGCCCAGCAGGGTGTCCGCACTCGAATCGCCGAAGAGATAGTCGGCACCGCTGCTGCCGGCCAGGGTGTCTTCGCCCTCGCCCCCGAAGAGTATGTCGCTGCCCAGGCCGCCGAAGCCGAGGTCCCTTCCCGATCCTCCGAAAAAGAAGTCGTCGCCGTATCCGGGCCCCAGCAGCGAATCGTTGCCGCTGCTCCCGAAGATCTGGTCAAACCCCGATCCGCCGTAGAACCTGTCGTATCCGGCGACGCCGAACAAGAAATCGTTGCCCGACTGACCGAACAGAACATCGTCGAAGGTCGTACCGACGAGAATGTCCGATCCTGCCGTGCCATAGTATGTTGCCATCCGATCTGTCCCCCGAGATTCCTTGCTCACCTGGAGCAAGGCATAATTGCGACCGCACGACAATCCTCAGGTGATGAATGCTTTTTTGGCGGTGCGTGCGTCCTTTCGAGCAGGGCCAGGATAGGTGCCAACGAAGGCTCGTGAAAGCGCGGAATCGCCGGACAGCCCTTTCAAACTGTCACGCCTTCCTGTCACGCCTTCCTGTCACGCCTTCCTGTCTGCCGGCCTGGGTCAGGCCGGGCGAGGTCCGACCTAACAGGGCCGATCCCGGGTCTCTCGAGGGAGGGCTGCGGTCAGGTCGTCCTGGCGGTGGGAGCGTCGCTGCGCAGGGTCCAGGCGAAGTCAGCGACCCGGTCCAGCCGCTCCAGGTCCAGGCCGGTCTCGAAGCCGCGGTCGGCCAGCAGGCGTGCGACGGAACGGGTGTCGACGTTGCCCTTGGCGCCGGGGGCATAGGGGCAGCCGCCGAGACCGCCGATGGCCGCATCGTAGGTGCGGATCCCCTTCTCCAGGCTGACGGCAATGTTCTCCAAGGCCCGGTTGCGGGTGTCGTGATAGTGCCCGGCCAGGCGGTCCGGCGGGGCCACCTCCAGGACCGCATCCAGCATGGCCGCGATGCTCTCGGGCCGGCCGGAGCCGATGGTGTCGCCCAGCGAGACCTCGTAGCAGCCCATCGCGAGCAGCCTCTCCGTCACCTCGGCCACCTTCGCGGGCGGCGTCGGCCCGTCGTAGGGGCAGTCGGCGACGCAGGAGACATAGCCGCGCACCGGAATGGCCTCGGCCCGGGCGGCCTCCATCACCGGTGCGAAGCGTTCCAGGCTCTCGGCGATGGAGCAGTTGATGTTCTTCTGGCTGAAGCCTTCCGAGGCCGATCCGAAGATCGCCACCTCGTCGGCCTCCGCCGCCCGCGCCGCCTCGAAGCCGCGGAGGTTGGGCGTCAGCACGGTGTAGCGGGTACCCTGCTTGCGGGCAATTCCGGCCATGACCTCGGCGGCGTCGGCCATCTGCGGCACCCACTTCGGGCTGACGAAGCTGGTGACCTCGATCTTGGAGAAGCCGCAGGCGCTCAGCAGGTCGACCAGACGGATCTTGTCGGCCGCCGCGATCTGGCGCTTCTCGTTCTGCAGACCGTCGCGCGGTCCCATCTCGAAGAGGGTGACCCGTCCTGCCATCGCCGCTATCCCTTCCCCGCCGCCTCGTCGCGCGCCCGCTCGCGCAGCGCACGGCGGATGATCTTGCCCGTGGTGGTCAGCGGCAAGGCCTCGACGAAGGCCACCTCGCGCGGATACTCGTGGGCCGCCAGCCTGGTCTTGACCCAGTCCTGGATCTCGCGCGCAAGTTCGGCACTTGCCTGCACCCCCTCGGCCAGCACGACATAGGCCTTCACGATCTCGGTGCGGTCGGGATCGGGCTTGCCGACCACACCGGCCATGGCGACCGCGGGATGGCCGATCAGGCAGTCCTCGATCTCGCCCGGCCCGATGCGGTAGCCGGCCGAGGTGATGACGTCGTCGTCGCGCCCGACATAGCGGATCCAGCCCTCGCTCTCCAGCTGGCCGCGGTCGCCGGTCAGCAGCCAGTCGCCGCGGAACTTCGCCTCGCTCGCCGCCGGGTTGTTCCAGTACTCCAGGAACATGACCGGGTCGGGCGCACGCACCGCGATGTCGCCCAGTTCGCCCTGCTGCAGGGGCCGACCCGCTTCGGAAATGACGGCGACCTCGTGGCCCGGGACCGCCCGGCCCATGATGCCGGGGCGCCCGTCCATCAGCGCGGAGCAGGAGGAGACCACCATGTTGCATTCCGTCTGGCCGTAGAACTCGTTGATGGTGACCCCGAAGACCCGGCGCCCCCAGTCCAGCAGCTCGCTGCCCAGGGTCTCGCCGCCGCTGGCCACGCTGCGCAGCCGCAGCGACCAGCGTTCCTCCGGCGCCTCGACCCGCCGCATCATCTTCAAGGCCGTCGGCGGCAGGAAGCTGTTGCGCACGCCCTGGCTCTCCAGCAGGTCGAAGGCCGCCTCCGCGGTGAACTTGGCGAAGCGGCAGGCCACCACCGGGATGCCGTGGTGCAGCCCCGGCATCAGCACGTCCAGCAGGCCGCCGATCCAGGCCCAGTCCGCGGGCGTCCAGAGCTTGTCGCCGGGCTGGGGCAGCAGGTCGAAGGCCATCTCCACGCCCGGCAGGTGGCCCAGCAGGACGCGGTGCGCGTGGAGCGCGCCCTTGGGCTGCCCCGTCGTGCCCGAGGTGTAGATCAGCAGCGCCGGATCCTCCGCCCGGGTCCGGCGCGCCGCGAAGCTCTCCGAAGCGCCCTCCATGGCTTCCCGAAGGTCCAGGCAGCCCTCGAGCGGGCCGTCGGCGACGAGCACCGCGCGCAGCTCCGGCAGGCGGTCCCGCAGCGGCGCCAGCTTCGCCGCCCCCTCCCGGTTGGTGACGACCAGCCTGGCCCCGGCATCCTTGAGGCGATAGGCCAGGGCCTCCTCGCCGAACAGCATGAAGAGCGGGATGGAGATGGCCCCCAGCTTGTGGGCGGCGATGTGCGCCAGCGCCGTCTCCGGCATCTGCGGCAGCAGGACGCCCAGGCGCTCGCCGGGCCGCAAGCCCAGCTCCTGCAGCAGGTTGGCCAGGCGGTTGGAGCGCAGGCTCAGCGCGCCGAAGCTGGTCTCCTCGACCCGGCCGTCGGCATCGACGAAGACCAGGGCCGGCCGTTCCGGGTCCCGCTCCGCCCAACGGTCGCTGACATCGACGCCCATGTTGTAGAACTCGGACACCTGCCAGCGGAAGCGCGCGCGCAGCTCCTCGTAGTTTCCGGCGTCAGGCAGCAAGGGCGTCGCCTCCGGCATGAACCTCTGTAGTCTTTCTCCGGCCTTTCGCGCGGGAATTGACCGAGATCATTCCCACATCGCCGTCCGGCTGCTCTCCTATCCTGCAAGGAGAAGACGGAGGCCCACAACAGACAAGCACAGCAGGAGGCCGGCAATGACGGACATGATGCAGAAGCTCGGGATCGAGCACAGGAACATGGCGCGCTTGCTGAACGTGCTGGAGCAGCAACTGGCGGTATTCGAGCGCGGCGACCGTCCCGACTACGACGTCATCGCGGCGATCGCGACCTACTTCACCGGCTTTCCCGACCGCTGCCACCACCCCAAGGAGGACCTGATCCTGGCCCGGCTGCGAATGCGCGACCCGCAGGCCGCGGAGAGCGTCGGCAACCTGGAGGGCGAACACCAGGAGATCAAGGCGCTGGCCGCACGCTTCGAGAAGAGCGTCGGCGCCGTCATGCTGGAGGTGGAGATCCCCCGGGAGGACTTCAGCGCCGCCATCAGGGACTACATCGAGCGTCAGCGCCAGCACATGACCAACGAGCGCCAGGGCTTCTTCCTCACGGCCGAGGCCTACCTCACCGACAGCGACTGGGACGAGCTCAACAGCGCCGTCCGGGACGAGGAAGACCCGCTCTTCGGCGGCGTTTTCGCCACGGAGTTCGAGGCGCTGCGCGAGGAGATCATGCGCTGGCAGGAAGAGGACGAGAAGGCGGACCTGCTGGGATCGCGCTAGGGATTCACGTCGGACCAGCGCTTCACCGGCCCGAAGTCTAGAGCGTGCCATCATCCGCCTCTTCAAGCGCGACCAGCACCGTACCCTCGTCGACCTGCTCGCCCTCCGACACGCGGATCTCGCGGATCTTGCCGTCGCGTGGGGCGGTCAGGCTGTGTTCCATCTTCATGGCCTCTTCGACCAGCAGGACCTGGCCCTTGGTCACGGCATCGCCCGCCGCCACCCTGACCAGGAGGATCCGACCGGACATGGGGGCGATCACGCTGTCGCCGGCACCGGCGGAGTCGCTCTCGCCGGCCTGGCGGTCGGGCAGTGCGAAGCGATGGGCGATACCCTCGTGGAAGACCGTCACCCCGCCGTGCCAGCGTGCGAAGGTCAGCGGCAAGCGCCGCTCGCCGAAGTCCAGCACCGCCCGCCCGGGGCCCTCCGAAGCGACCTTGAGCGTGACCGTACCCTCCGGCAGGTCGATGCTGTAGGCCTCTCCGTCGAAGGCGATGGCGATCTCCCGGACCTCCTCACCGGCCGCCAGGGTCGCCACCTGCCGGGCGCCGCCCCAGAGGCGGAAGCCGGAGAGGCGGTCCCAGGGGTCCGCGCTCGACGGCTCATCCAGTGCGCCGGCGGCACAGAGGGCGGCCAGGCACCAGGCTTCCCCGGACTGGCCCTCCCGGCCGGCCAGCAGGCTCTCCAGGTCACGCTCTATGAGGCCTGTATCCACCTCGCCGGCGGCAAAGCCCTCGTGGCGCGCCAGGGCGGCGAGGAAGGCGACGTTGGTGGTGCAGCCGTCGATCTCCGTCGCGTCGAGGGCGCGCGCCAGGCGGGCCAGCGCCTCGGCGCGGTCGGCACCGTGGACGATCAGCTTGGCGATCATGGGATCGTAGAAGGAGGTGATGCTGTCGCCCTCGCGCACCCCGCTGTCGACCCTGACGCCCTCGCCCTCCGCCGGCAGGGAGAGTCGGGTCAGCCGGCCGACCGCCGGCAGGAACCCCTTGGCCGGGTCCTCGGCATAGATCCGCGCCTCGAAGGCGTGGCCCTGGATCGAGAGCTCGGCCTGGCTGAGCGGCAGGCTCGCCCCGGCGGCCACCCGGATCTGCCAGGCGACCAGGTCCTGGCCGGTGATCATCTCGGTCACCGGGTGCTCGACCTGCAGGCGCGTGTTCATCTCCATGAACCAGAAGCCGTCGTGCTTCAGGCCCTGCGAGCCGTCGGCGATGAACTCCACCGTTCCCGCCCCGCGGTAGCCGATGGCGAGCGCCGCCTTCACCGCGGCCTCGCCCATGGCCTCGCGCACGCTCTCCGGCATGCCCGGCGCCGGGGCCTCCTCGATCACCTTCTGGTGGCGCCGCTGCAGCGAGCAGTCGCGCTCGAAGAGGAAGACGGCCTGGCCCTGGCCATCGGCGAAGACCTGGATCTCCACGTGGCGCGGGTGGGTCACGTACTTCTCGATCAGCACACGCGGATCGCCGAAGGCGCTCTTGGCCTCGCGCTGGGCGCTCTCCAGGGCGGCGGAGAACTCGGCTGCGGCCGCGACCCGGCGCATGCCCTTGCCGCCGCCGCCGGCGACCGCCTTGATCAGCACGGGATAGCCGATGCGCGCGGCCTCGGCCGCCAGCAGGCCGGGCTCCTGGCCGGCGCCGTGATAGCCGGGGACCACGGGCACGCCGGCCTCTTCCATCAGCGCCTTGGCGGCATCCTTCAGGCCCATGGCGCGGATCGCCGAGGCCGGGGGTCCGATGAAGACCAGCCCGGCCGCCTCGCAGGCCTCCGCAAAGGCGGCGTTCTCTGAGAGGAAGCCGTAGCCGGGGTGGATGGCCCCCGCCCCCGACCGCCTGGCGATCTCGAGGATGGCCTCGCCCTTGAGGTAGCTCTCCGCCACCGGTGCCGGACCCAGCCGCCAGGCCTCGTCGGCCTCGGCGACGTGGCGCGCCCCGGCATCGGCGTCGGAATAGACCGCGACCGTGCCGATGCCCATGCGGCGGGCGGTGCGCATCACGCGGCAGGAAATCTCGCCGCGGTTGGCTATCAGGATCTTGTCGAACATCGGCCCTGCCCCCTCTACATCCGGAACACGCCGAAGCGCGTCGGCTCGATGGCGGCATTCAGGCTGGCCGAGATCGAGAGGCCCAGCACGTCGCGTGTCCTGGAGGGCTGGATGATCCCGTCGTCCCACAGCCTGGCCGAGGAGAAGAGCGGATGGGCCTGCGCCTCGAACTGATCCAGGATCGGCTGCTTGAAGGCTGCCTCCTCCTCGGCCGACCAGCTTCCCCCGCGCGCCTCGATGCCGTCCCGGCGCACCGTGGCCAGGACGCCTGCCGCCTGCTCGCCGCCCATCACCGAGATTCGCGCGTTGGGCCACATCCAGAGGAAGCGGGGACTGTAGGCGCGCCCGCACATGCCGTAGTTGCCGGCGCCGAAGGAGCCGCCGACGATCACCGTGAACTTGGGCACGCCCGCGGTCGCGACCGCCGTCACCAGCTTGGCGCCGTCCTTGGCGATGCCCCCGGCCTCGTACTTCTTGCCGACCATGAAGCCGGTGATGTTCTGCAGGAAGACGAGCGGGATGCCGCGCTGGCAGCAGAGCTCGATGAAGTGCGCGCCCTTCAGCGCGCTCTCGGAATAGAGCACGCCGTTGTTGGCGATGATGCCGACGGGATAGCCCCAGATGTGCGCGAAGCCGCAGACCAGGGTGGTGCCGTAGAGCCGCTTGAACTCGTCGAACTCGGAGCCGTCGACGATGCGGGCGATGATCTCGCGGACGTCGAAGGGATGCTTCAGGTCGGGCGGCACGATGCCGTCGATCTCCTCGGCGGCAAAGAGCGGCTCCTCCGGGGCGCGGCGGGTGATCGCGCCCGCCTTCCGCCAGTTGAGATTGCTCACGATGCGGCGCGCAAGGGCCAGCGCGTGGGCGTCGTTCTCGGCGTAGTGGTCGCTGACGCCCGACTGGCGGGTGTGGACATCCGCACCGCCCAGCTCCTCGGCCGTCACCACCTCGCCGATGGCGGCCTTCACCAGCGGCGGGCCGCCAAGGAAGATGGTGCCCTGCTTGGCGACGATGATGCTCTCGTCCGACATGGCCGGCACGTAGGCCCCGCCGGCGGTGCAGGAGCCCATGACCACGGCGATCTGCGGGATGCCCGCGGCGGAGAGATTGGCCTGGTTGAAGAAGATGCGCCCGAAGTGCTCGCGGTCGGGGAAGACCTCGTCCTGGTTCGGCAGGTTGGCCCCGCCGGAATCCACCAGGTAGAGGCAGGGCAGCCGGTTCTGGCCGGCGATCTCCTGGGCGCGCAGGTGCTTCTTCACCGTCATGGGATAGTAGGTGCCGCCCTTCACCGTGGCGTCGTTGCAGACGATCATGCACTCGACCCCGGAGACCCGGCCGATGCCCGTGATGATGCCGGCCGAGGGCACCTCGTCGCCGTACATCCCCCAGGCGGCGAAACGCCCGACCTCCAGGAAGGGAGAGCCCGGATCCAGCAGGCGGCTCACCCGCTCGCGCGGCAGCAACTTGCCGCGGGCCAGGTGCTTCTCGCGGGCGCGCGCGCCGCCGCCGGCGCGCAGGCCGTCGCTGACCTCCTCGAGCGAGGCGAGCAGGCCCCGCATTGCGGCCTGGTTCGCCTGATAGGGCTCCGAGCGCCGGTCCACCGCGCTGGAAAGTCTGGTCATCGGCTGTCCCTCCCGAGCGGCCCCTCTTCTCTGCAGACCGCAGCACAGAGCTATAGCCAAGGGGCGCCGAAGACAATTTCCTATTTCGGGCGCACGCGCAGGAAGCGAGCCGCCGAAGCCTAGCCCTGCAGCATCGGCATGGCGCCCGGTCGCGGCTGAGACTTCCTTCGGCTGCGCCGATCTAGGAAGATCGTCAGGCCAGCCTGGGCCTGCCGACACGCGCCGAGGGGCTATGCGTGCGGAGCCGAAGCATGGACGCAGGGCGAGAGCCTCGGACGGGAGAGCAGGAGAGCGAGACGGACCCGGCCGGCAGCCGCGGCCTCGCCGGCTTCGCCCGGCGGCGGCCCCTGGGGGCGCACCGTCTGGCCGTCCTCATGATCGCGCTGGGCCAGGTCCTGGTCTGGGCCGCCTTCTACTACAGCTTCGCCGCCCTGCTGCTGACCTGGGAACGCGACCTCGGCTGGGCCAAGAGCGAGCTGACCCTGGGGCTGGCGGCCGCCGTCATGGTCGCCGCCCTCGCCTCGCCGCTCGCCGGGCGCATCATCGACGGGGGCCACGGGCGTCTGCTGCTGACCCTCGGCGCGGTCGGGGGCGCTGCCGCCCTGGCCCTGCTCGCGGCCGCCGAGACGCCGCTGGTCTTCATCGCCATCTGGGCGGCGATCGGCCTGGCCCAGGCCGCCTGCCTCTACGAGCCCTGCTTCGCCTTCATCACCCGCACCAGCGGCAGCTCGGCCAGGCGGGTGATCACGCGGGTGACCCTGGTCGCCGGCTTTGCCTCGCCCGTGGCCTTCCCCAGCGGCGCGCTCCTGGCCCACGCGCTCGGCTGGCAGGGGGCGGTGCTGGTCATGGCGGGCGTGGTCGCGCTGCTGGGCGCGCCCCTGCTCTTCTTCGGTGCCAGGCTGCTCGAGGCGACCTCGAAGGAGGCCATCGCGCCCGAGCACAGGCAGGCGAACCGCGCCGCCCTCCAGGCCGCCGTGGTGCGCCCGCAGTTCTGGCTGATCGGCCTGGCCTTCCCGGCCATGGCGCTGAACCACGGCATCCTGATCAATCACATCGTCCCGCTGCTGGTCGAGAGCTCCTTCACCGAGGCCCTGGCGGTGACGGTCGCCTCCGTCATCGGGCCCATGCAGGTAGCAGGCCGGGTGGCGATGATGCTGGCCGAGCGCAGGCTCGGCAGCCTCAGCCTCACGATCCTCTCCTTCATCGGCGTGGTGGTTGCCGCCTTGCTGCTGATGTCGGCGGGCGGAACGGCGCTGCTGGCCTTCGCCTTCGCGGCGACGCAGGGGGCGGCCTACGGGGTCATCTCCATCCTGAAGCCGGTGGTGACGGCGGACTACCTGGGACGCGCCGGCTTCGGCTCCATCTCCGGCTGGCTCGCCCTGCCCTACCTTACCTGCTATGCCGTGGCGCCCTTCGTCGGCGCCCTGCTGTGGGAGGCCGGCGGCTACGACCTGGTGGTCCCGGCTGCAGGTGCCATCGCGCTGGTCGGCATCCTCGCCATCGCGCCCCTGGCGGCCTTCCGCAAGCACTCAAGCTGACCCGGGCAGGAAGAGTTCCGCCGGGCTGAAGGCCGCTTCCTCCTGCAGGAAGAGGGCCGCACCCAGGATCAGCCCCCGGCCCCGCAACCGCTCCGCCTCGGCGAGGCCGCGCTGCAGGGCCTCTCTCGCCTCGCCGCGGGTGAGCGGGCCGACCGCGAGCGTGACCGGACGATCCCCCAGGTCGCTGTCGGGATCCTGCTCCGAGGCCGGCCCGCGCGCGACCCCGGCGTGGCCCGGCAGGTCCACGGCATTGGCGACCAGCGTGGCCGCGGCATCGGCCTGGGCCGCCGTCGCCGCCAGCACGGTCACGGAATCGGCGATGCCGAGCGAGAGGCTGCGCCCGCGCCAGCCCGAGGTCGCAAGCCCCCGCGCCGGCATCTCAGCGGTCAGGGTCACCTTCGCGGCCGTACCGAAGATCGCGCTGGTGATGGAGGCGCCGGGAGTCAGGTAGAGGGCCACGTCGCCGCCGTTGTTCACGTAGGCCCGCTCGAGACTGCGCCCCTCGACCAGGGCGGCCAGGATCTCGTCGGCCACGGCCCCGGCGACGGCGATCATGGGGGTGACGAAGAGCGGGCGGTGCGGCGCGGCGGCCGCCAGCATGACCCGGGCCACCTTGCCCGACAGGGCCGGCAGTTCGTCCAGGAGCGGGCGGCGCAGCAGGGGCAGCTCGGCCACCAGTTCCTCCAGGATCGTGCGGAAACGTTCGCTGGCCTGGCGGTAGGCCAGCCGCACCTCGTCAGGCGGGCCGAAGCCCTCGACGATCAGGTCGATGGGGCCGTGGTGCAGGTGGAGCCGACGCCCGTCCGGCAGCAGTCGTGCCTGTGCTGCCTGCACGGGCTGACGGTCAGGCCAGTGCCGGCCAGGCCTGGTCCTGCCGGGCCGCTACCCCGCGGCTGGCCGAGCCGTACTCGCCGCCCCTGGCCAGGATGTCCTCGACGCTGCGGACCGCCTCGGCATAGCCGCCGAGCAGGCGGTAGCTCTCGCGGTTCAGGGTGAACTCGATGGGGGCGACCAGGGCCGGCGTGGGCACGTAGCCGAAGGCCTTGTCCGGCAGGCGGGTCACGTCGACCATGAAGGTGATGCCGCCGCCCGGCCAGATATAGACCGGCGCGCCGCCGCAGGTGACCAGGGTCTCCAGGCCGTGGACCGAGCGCGTGAGCCGCACCGGGTTCTCGGTGACGCCGGCGCGCAGCGACCCGCCGGCCCCGCCCATGAAGAGCACGGTGCAGAGCGCGGGCTCGCAGTTCTCGTCGATCAGGCGCACCGACTTCTCCAGCGCCGCCGGCAGGGCCTGCTTGATCGGCTGCAGCGCCTCGTCCAGGACGTAGTAGCTGAACTGCTCGCCGGTGGTGGAGACCATCAGCATGGTCAGCCCCGGCTTCGCCCCCTTCTTGGGGTTGAAGGGCCCCAGGATCTCCAGCGGGTCCTCGATCGCGGCCCCGCCCCAGCCCAGGCCCGGCTCGGCCACCTGGAAATAGCGGCCGGGCGTCGAGCGCCGGCCGCGGATGTTGATTCCCGTGTCGGGCCAGCCCAGCACCTTGCCGGCCTGGTGCTCGGAGACCACGCCGGTGATGTGGTCGTCGACCACCACCACCTCGTCGACCTTGTCCTTCCACTGCGTTGCGAACATGCCGATGGTGGCCGAGCCGCAGCCGACCCGCATGCGCGCCTCGCGCTTGCCGTCGACCACCGGCGGCTGGCCGGCCTGCACCACAACGCTGGAGCCGGAATCGACCGTCAGCTCCACCGCCTCGCCGTTGCAGAGGTCCAGCAGGGTCTTGCAGGTGACCCGCCCCTCGGGCTTGCTGCCGCCCGTCAGGTGGCGCACGCCGCCGAGCGAGAGCATCTGCGAGCCGTATTCGGCGGTGGTCACATGGCCCACCGGCTCGCCCTCGGCGCGCACCGTCGCCTGCTCGGGCCCCAGGTGGCGGTCGGTATCGATCTTCACCTTGACGCCGCAGTAGCTGAAGATCGCCTCGGTCACGACGGTGACCAGGTCCGCCCCCTCGACCTCGCGGCTGACGATGAAGGGGGCGGGCTTGTAGTCGGGATAGGTGGTCCCGGCGCCGATGGCGGTGACGAAGCGCTCGCCTGCGGGCACGATCTCGCCGTCCCACTTGCCCTCGTCCTGCAGGAAGGGCACCAGCTCGCCGCCGCCCTCGCGGGTCCGCTCCAGGATAGTCAGCGGGTCGCAGCGCACGATACGCCCGCCCTCGTTGGCGTAGCGGTCGCAGGCGCCGCTCTTGCCCTCGGCGATGTAGCACATGACCGGGCAGGCATCGCAGCGGATCTTCTCGGTCTTGCGCGCTTGGGACTGGCTCATGTGGGGCTTGCTCATGGGTGGCCTCCGGCCGCCTCCAGGGCGGCGAGGATGCGGTGCGGCAGGGCCGGAAGCCGGGTCACCTTCGCCCCCGTGGCGTGGCGGATGGCGTTCAGGATCGCGGGCGCGGTCGGGATGAGCGCGTGTTCGCCCAGACCCTTGGCGCCGAAGGGCCCCTCGGGATCGGGCTTCTCGATCAGGATCGAGCGGATCTCCGGCACGTCGCCGACCGAGGGGATGAGGTAGTCGTGCAGGTTCTCGCTGCGGCCGGGAACGTACTCCTCCATCAGGGCGAGGCCGATCCCCTGCGCGATCCCACCCTCTATCTGACCTTCCGCCAGCAAAGGGTTGATAACACGCCCCAAATCATGGGCGGCGGTGAAGCGGATCAGGCGCAGGCTGCCGAGCCTGCAGTCGACCTCCAGCTCCACCATCTGGGCGCCGTAGCCATAGACGGCATAGGGCTTGCCCTGCCCCTTCTCGTCCAGCGGGCTGGTCGGCGGGTCGTAGGTCTCGCAGGCGGCGAAGACATAGCCGTCGGTGTCGCGGGGCAGGCCGGCTAGGTCCAGCCGGTGCTCGGCCCCGCCCTCGGTCAGCAGCAGGCTGCTGCCGTCGAGCGCAAGCCTGGCCGAGGCCGAGACGTTGGCGTGGCGCAGGATGGCGGCGCGCAGCGCGGCACCGGCAAGCTGTGCGGCCTTGCCCGAGACGTAGGTCTGGCGCGAGGCCGAGGTCTTGCCTGCGTCGGGGGTGACGGCGGTGTCGGCACCGATCAGCCGGATGTGGCGCAGCGGCAGGCCCAGGGCGTCGGCGCAGATCTGCGCGATCACGGTGTTCGAGCCCTGGCCGATGTCGACCGCCCCCTGGTGCAGGACCACCTGCCCCTCGGGCGCGATCCCCACCTTGATGGTCGAGGGGTTGGAGAGCGAGGTGTTGCCACAGCCGTACCAGCAGGAGGCCAGGCCGACGCCGCGGCGGACGTGCCCCCCCTCCGCGTTATAGGCGGCCGCCGCTTCCAGCGCCGCCTGCCAGGGCTCCTGCAGGGCCTCCAGGCAGTCGGCGATACCCACACCGGCCGTCAGGGTCTGGCCGGTGGCAGTCCGGTCGCCGTCGCGCAGGGCGTTCTGCAGGCGGAAGGCCAGGCGGTCCAGGCCGCAGGCTTCCGCCAGCTCGTCGTAGAGCGTCTCCTGCAGGATCGCCGCCTGCGGCACGCCGAAGCCGCGGAAGGCCCCGGAGATGGGGCCGTTGGTGTGGATCGCCCGCCCCAGCCCGCGGTAGTGCGGGGTGCGGTAGGGTCCGGTGGCGTGGACCGGGACACGGTTGGCGACCGTCGGCCCCCAGCTTGCATAGGCCCCGGTGTTGAAGTCGCCCTCGAAGACCAGGGCGGTGATCCGCCCCGCCTCGTCCGCCCCGATGGCGCAGCGCATCCTTGCGGGATGGCGCTTGGTGGTCGACATCATGGACTCGCGCCGGCTGTAGACCAGGCGCGCCGGCCGGCCGGTCTTCAGGGTCACCAGACCCAGCAGCGGCTGCAGCGAGATGTCCAGCTTCGAGCCGAAACCGCCGCCGGTCGCCGTGGGAACGATGCGCACCCGTGATTCCGGCAGGCCCAGCAGGGCCGCCGTGTCGCTGCGATCCATCCCCGGCGCCTGGGTGCAGGCCTGGATCACCAGGGTCTCGCCCTCCAGCCAGCTCGCCCCGGCCTCGGGCTCGATGTAGGCATGCTCGACATAGCTGGTCTCGACCGAGCCCTCGACGAAGCGGTCCGAGGTCCTGACCACGCTATCCGGGCTGCCGCACTCCACCAGGCCCGCCGTCAGCAGGTTGCCGGCACGCTCGGGGTGAAGCTGCGGCGCGCCGGGCGCCTGGGCCTCGTCGAGGGTCATGACTGCCGGCAGCGGCTCCCAGGTCAGCGGGAAGTCCTCCAGCTCCAGGTTCTCCATCGCGGCCGGCTCACCGGCGACCAGGGCCACGGCCTCGCCGCGGAAGCGTGCCGGAGACGGCGCCAGGGCCGGCTGGTCGGCGAAGGGCGGAATGACCCCGAAGCGGTTGCGGCCCGGGATGTCGGCCGCGGTCAGAACGGTCTCGACGCCCGGGTGCGCCCGCCGCCAGGCCTCCAGGTCCCCGAAGGCGAAGGCTGCGTGGTCGTGGGGCGAGCGCAGGACCGCGACCGAAAGCGCCCCCTCCGGGACGCTATCGGCGCCGAAACGGTCCCGGCCGGTGACCTTCGGCAGGCCGTCGAGCCGCAGCACCTCGGCTCCCACCGCCGCACCTGCCTCCGGGTCGGCCGCCGCGTCCGCCGTGCGCCAGGCGTCGCAGACCGCGGCCAGGATCTTGCGGTAGCCGGTGCAGCGGCAGAGCACGCCGCCCAGGGCCTCCTCCGCCTGCTCCCTCGTCGGGCGCGGCGCGCGCTGCAGAAGCTCGGCGGCGGCCATCAGCATGCCGGGCGTACAGATCCCGCACTGGGCCGCCCCGTGGCGCAGGAAGGCGCGCTGCAGGCCGGCCAGGCCCGCCGCCTCCAAACCCTCGACGCTGGTGACCCGGCGGCCCTCGACCTGGCCCAGCGGCAGCAGGCAGGAGCAGACCTGCGCGCCGTCCAGCAGGACGGTGCAGGCCCCGCAGTCGCCGGCGTCGCAGCCGACCTTGGTCCCGGTGAGGCCCAGGTCGTCGCGCAGGACGGCGCTCAGCCGCTTGGTCGCCGGCGCCTCGACCCGGACCGCGCGCCCGTTGACCTGAAAGCCCACCGCCGGGTCCAGCCCGGTCCGTCCGTCCAGGGTCACGGAACTCATGCAGCGATCCTTTCGCTCGCGCCCTGGAGGGCGGCCCCCAAGCTGCGCCGTATCAGCTCGGCAGCGGCGTGGTTCCGGTAGGCCGCCGTGCCCCGCAGGTCGTCGATGGGGTCGAGCAGGCGCGCCACGGCCTCGTCCTGGACCCGCTCCGCAAGCTCCCCCGCCGGCAGGCCGACCAGGGCCGCTTCCAGGGTCGGCAGGCGGCGCGCCACGGCGCTGCAAGAGCCAACGGCCAGGGCCAGTTCGGCGACCCTGCCCTCCTCGAGGCCGATCCGGGCGGCGACCATGGCGATCGAGATCACCAGGTACCTGCGCGCGCCCAGCTTCAGGAAGGAGGCCCGCCCGCCGGCCGCGGACTTGGGCACCAGGAGCGCCGTCACCAGCTCGTCCTCGCGCAGGACCGTGCGGCGGACGCCGGTGATGAAGTCGGCCAGCGGCACCCGCCTGGTCGCCTTGCTGGAGGCGATCTCGACGGCCGCGTCGAGGGTCAGCAGCGGCGGCACGCCGTCGGCCGCCGGCGAGGCGTTGCAGAGGTTCCCGGCGAGCGTGCCGCGGTTCTGGATCTGCCGCGCCCCCACCTCGCGCGCCGCAAGTTTCAGGCCCTGGAAGGCCGGCGGCAGCTTCGCGTCCAAGACCTCGCTCCAGGTCATGGCGGCGCCGAGGCGCCAGGCCTCCGCCTCCTCGCGGTAGCCTTGAAGCGCGGGAATCGCGGTCACGTCCAGGACGGCACCGGAGAGGCTGGAGCGGCCGGTCGCGGTGTAGAGATCGGTTCCGCCGGCCAGAATGCGCCGCGGTGCCGACGCCAGCAGCGCCAGCGCCTCGGCCAGATCGGTGGGTCGATGGTAGGTCACGACACCTGACATCTCCCTGCTGCGGCGCTCCAGACTTGTTTGTGTACAAACGGAATTCTATGCTGATCCGAAGCTCTGTCAAAGGCAAATTCGAGGCGCGGGATCGCGATGCGCAGCAGTGCCAGGCCCAGATCGGAAGAGGAAGCGGAGGCGCCTTATCGCCTGGACGCGCAGATCGGCTTCCTGCTGCGCAAGGCCAACCAGCGCCATCTCGCCCTCTTCGCCGCCGAGATCCCCGAGGTGACGCCGCGGCAGTTCGCAGCACTCGCCAAGCTCAGGGAACTGGGGCCGCTCTCGCAGAACCGCCTGGGCCGGACCACGGCCATGGACGGCGCCACCATCAAGGGCGTGATCGGCCGCCTGCAGGACCGCGGGCTGGTCTCCACGGCACCCGACCCGGACGACCGCCGGCGGCTGGTGGTCGACCTGACGGCCGAGGGCCAGGCCTTCATCGAAGAATGCCTGGCTCGCGCAAGCGCGATCAGCGAGGCGACCCTGGCGCCGCTGACCGCAGCCGAAGCCCGCCAGCTCCTGACCCTGATCGCCAAGCTAACCTAGAGCAAGCTGCGCTCGCCCATGCTCACGCACCTTGCTCTGGCTCGTTGTTTCACAGGAAAATCGTCGTCGCAGATGAGTCCATCTGCTCGGGATTTTCCTTAGCCATATAGCCCGGAACCCACGCCATGCCCCAGCACGCTGCCAACGAGGCCCTTCTCATCATCGACGTCCAGAACGACTTCTGCAGCGGAGGCGCGCTCGCGGTTCCCGACGGCGAGGCCGTGGTGCCGCTGATCAACGACCTGCAGAGCAGGTTCACCATCGTGGTTGCGACACAGGACTGGCACCCGGCCGGCCATCACTCCTTCGCAGCGGATCATCCCGGCAAGGAGCCCTTCTCCACCATCGAGATGCCCTACGGCGAACAGGTGCTCTGGCCGACCCACTGCGTCCAGGGCACTCTCGGCGCCGCCTTCCAAGAGGGCCTGCAGACCGACGCCGTCGATCTCATCGTGCGCAAGGGTCACCGGCCGGAAATCGATTCCTACTCGGCCTTCTTCGAGAACGACCGCAAGACGCCGACAGGACTGGCCGGCTACCTGCGCGACCGCGGGGTCGAGGCGGTGACGCTGGCCGGCCTGGCGACCGACTTCTGCGTCTGCTACTCGGCGCTCGATGCCGCGCGCCTGGGATTCGCCGTCACGGTGGTCGAGGACGCCTGCCGGGCCATCGACCTGGAGGGCTCGCTGGCCGCCGCCCGCCGGCAGATGACCGAGGCCGGCGTCAGACTGACGACCAGCCGCTAGACTGCGATATCCTGGCGGTCCTGCCGCCCGCTCTCCATCAGGGCCATGTTGGAGAGGAGCGAGCGCAGCTTGGCCGGGCGCAGCGGCTTGTGCAGCAGCTTGATCTCCTCCTGGGCGAGGGTCGCCAGGTTCAGGCTCTCGACGTCGCCGGTGACCACGATGGCCGGTAGCTGCCGGCCCGCAAGCGCCCTGATCTCCAGGATGGCGCCGACGCCGTTCACCTCCCCCGGCAGGCGGTAGTCGGCGATCACCACGTCGGGGGCCAGGCCCTCGCGCAGGCGGCTCTTGGCGTCCTCGTAGCGCAGGGTCGCCGTCACCTGGCAGCCCCAGAAGCGCAGCAGGTGCGTGGTGGCGTTGAGCACGTCGAGGTCGTTCTCGATCAGCATGATGCGCAGGCCCTGCAGGCTGGTCGAGAAGTCCTGCAGGGGGGCCTCCCGCTTGGCCTCGATCCGCAGCTCGCGGCGCGGCTGGGCGCGCTCCACCAGCACCGCGAAGCGCGAGCCCTTGCCCAGGGTCGAATCGTGCTCGATCTGATGGTCCAGGCAGTGCGCCAGGCGGCGCACGATGGCCAGGCCCAGGCCCAGGCCCTTGCTGCGGTCGCGCTCGTGGTTGCGGACCTGGTGGAAGTCGTCGAAGACGGCTTCGCGGTGCTCCTCCGGGATGCCGGCCCCGGTGTCCCAGACCTCGATCGAGATGCGCTCGCCGCGCCGGCGGCAGCCGATCAGGACCTTGCCGCGGGCCGTGTAGCGGATGGCGTTGGAGGTGAAGTTCGCCAGGATCCGTTCCAGCAGGTCGGGGTCGGAGCGGACGTGAACATCGGTCGGCACGAAGCGGAGCTGCAGGTTCTTGCGGTAGGCCTCCGGCTTGAAGGAGCGTCCGACCCGGCGGAAGATCTCCTGTACCGCGAAGGATTCGAAGTGCGGATGGACGGCGCCCGCCTCCAGCCGCGAGACGTCGAGCAGCGAGTTCAAGAGCCGCGCCGTCGAGTTGGAGACCGCCTCGATGTCGGAGACGATGGCCAGCGCCTCGTCGTCCTCCACCTTGTGGCGAAGGGCTGCGATGTACATCCGCATGGCATGCATGGGCTGGCGCAGGTCGTGGCTGGCCGAGGCGAGGAAGAGGGACTTCGCTCGGTTCGCCCTCTCGGCCTCCTCCTTCGCCGCCTCCAGGTCGCGGCCGCGGATGCGCAGGTCGCGCTTCAGCTTGTTGAAGCTCTGGCTGACCATGCCGAGCTCGTCGCCGCGGGAGAGCAGCTGGCGCTCGTAGGTCCCCTCTTCTATGTCCTTGCTCGCGTCGAACGAGTTGATCACATGGGTCATCATGTGCAGCGGGCGGGAGATGTTGCGCCTGATCACCCAGAAGACCACCGCGATCACCAGGGAGACCAGCACCAGGGAGACGATGACGGTGTAGCGCGAGGCCGCGTCCTCGACGCTGTTGGCATAGGCGACCGATGTCTCCTTCACCTCCTCCAGGATCCCGACCAGCTTGTCGAGTTCCGTGGTCAGCGCCCGCTCGCTGGCCGCCGCCTCGCCCAGCATCTCCATCCCCATGAGGAAAGAGCCGTCCTCGACATGCTCGAAGATCTTGATCACGCGCTTGGTCAGGACCCGGTTGGCCTGGCGGATCTGGGCGAGCTGGCCCAGCAGGGGCTCGGCGTAGGTCACGATCAGGGGCTCTTCGGTACCCTCGACGGAGGTCGCGTCGCGGATCAGGGTTTCCGAGGAACGCACCTGCTCCAGGATCGCCTTGTTGGCCTCCTCGTAACGGGCCCGGGAGGCCAGATAGCTCTCCTCGGCCTCCTTGTCGTAGACCACGCGGCCGCCGATGAAGAGGATCTCCTTCAGGGCCAGGCGGTCTTCCTGGATCGACTGGCGGATCTTCTCCGTCGAGGAGAAGAGCGGCAGGTAGAGGTCCGCCATCTGGCGCACCTCGGTGCCGACCGAGTGAATCTGCGAGATCGCCAGGGTGGTCACGACGGAATAGGAGAGCACCTCGACCAGGATCACGGTCATGAGCTTCTGGCCGACCGACAGCCGGTTGCCCAGCCGCAGGAGATGCTTCAAGGGACGCACCTCCGGTCAGGACCCCTCGACCGGCGCGGGCGGAGTCACGAGGCCGCCTTCACGATCTTGCCCGAGGGCAGGTGCAGCCCGTCCGAGCGGCAGACCCCGCGGGCGGGATAGAGCACGTAGGGCTCGGGGCGCAGCGGCTTGGTCTGCTCGTAGAGCAGGTCGACCTGGCCGCGGGCATTGAAGACGCCGATCTTGGGGGTCAGCCAGGTATTGTAGTTGTCAGGATCGATCATCACCTCGCCCTCCGGCGATTCCTGCGCGGAGAGGCGCAGGCCGGCAGAGTAGCGCCGCACCTCGGTCGGCGACAGCCGGGCGACGCCCACGTCCTCCACCAGGCGCTCCACCGCGCTCTGGAAGAAGAGGAAGGCGAGATAGGTCTCCTCCATGTTGTAGTGGGTGACACCGCTCTCGCCGAAGGGGCTGGCGAGAAAGCTCTCGACGAAGCGGTGGTTGGTGGCGTTGTCCAGGCTCTGGAAATAGGGTGCGGAGAGGATGTGCCCCTCGCCGTACTCCGTGCCCATGATCCTGACCTCCATCTCGGAGGTGGTGAGCGAGGCGGTGGGCAGGCGGTCCGGCCGGAAGCCGGCCTCGATGTACTGCTTGCGGAAATAGAGGTCGGAATCGCCGATGACGGTCGAGAAGATCCAGTCCGGCGACTGCTTCTTCACGTCCTCCAAGATCGGGCCGAAACGGTCCAGGCCGAGCGGCATGTAGGCCTCGCCGACGATATGACCGCCGACCTCCTGCAGCCAGCGCTCGGCCACCCGGTTGGATTCTATGGGCCAGACATAGTTCGAGCCGACGAAGTAGGCGCGCGGCCCGTAGTTGCGGACCATGAAGGGAATCAGGTCGCGGGAATGCTGGTTGGCGATAGGACCGGTGCAGATGATGTGCTGCCAGCACTCCCTCCCCTCGTAGCAGGTCGGGTAGTAGAAGAGGCTGCGGCTGAGCTCCACCAAGGGCATGACGGCCCGCCGGCTGGCCGAGGTGTAGCCGCCGAAGGTCGCCAGCACGTTGGCCTCGTGCACCAGGTAGCGCAGGCCCTCGCGATAGGACTTCATGTCGGACTTGGCGTCGATCACCACGGCCTCGACCGGCATTCCGGCAAGCCCGCCGGCGGCATTGACCCGGTCCACCCAGAAGAGACCGACATCGACGGAGGGCTTCTCGATGACCGCAAGGTGACCGGTCAGCGACCAGAGCATGCCGATCTTGATCGGCGCACCACGGGCGACCCAGGGCGAGGTGACGCCGGGACGGGCGACGCTCTTTGCCTCCTGGGCGAGGGGTGAACCGGCCAAGAGGCCGACGGCCAGCGAGCCGCCCGCGGCCGCCAAGAGGCCGCGCCGGCGCGGGTCGGTCCCCCTGTCTGATCCTGCCCACCGCCTCGAACGACCCTTGCCAAGTCTTTGAACTAATCCAGGAATCAGACGCTTGCTTCTAGCTTTCGGCATAGGAGCCTCCCAGACGTCCCGAACTCCAATCCTGTCCCTTTGCAGCCTCACCCGGATTGTCTTATTGTCGGTTGACAGGACCTTAACACAGGGCGGATTTGCGAGCAAAGCGATCCCTTATGTCCCTGGACCTAATCTGGCATCGGACCAGAGGGCAGATAGCCAGATTAGGGCGATTGACCAGTGAGAACCAGTCTAGGTTCTGACAGATGGCCAGCCAGATGAAAGTCCAGGCGCCCTGCCGATCCGGGCGAGCTTTCAGAGAGGTCCGGTTCGGCGAGAAGAAAGAAGCTGCCATCTGCGGCGATAGTATGGTCGCGATCGACGCTGCCGCTGAGGTCGAGCCCGATCTCGACAATCTCCTCGTCCGTTGCGGCCCTGCGCAGCGCGTTCTGCAGGCCGGCGAACCACCTGGGCAGAAGCTGGGCCAGGGCATCGCCCAGGAAGAGGATGTGGAGCGACACCCAAGAGGTCCCGGCCTCACGTCTGAGCGTGCCCTCCAGTAACAGCGTCCCGCGTCCCAGTTCGAAGCGCCCCTCGCTGAGCGTCAGGGTCTGCAGCAGGGCGTCGTAGCTGCCGACGAGTGTCATCCCCTCCACCGCGAGGTTGCTGGCGGCATAGGACGCGACCTCCAGGCTGCCGGCCCCGCCCTCGAGGGAGAAGTTGAGGCCGAGCAGATTGCGGTCGGGCCCCAGGTCGAGATCGAAGCGCCCGGAGACCGGAATCTCGAAGGGGTAGAGTTGGCCGCCGCCCGGGACGATCTCGCCGAGGATCGCCGGGTTGACCGCCTTGGGATAGAGCGAGAGGGCCAGGGTCCCGGCTGCGCAGTCCTGCTCGGCCGTCAGATCGAACTCGAGGCGCTGCCCGGCCACCAGGAGGTGGCTCGAGAGCGAGGTGCGACTGCCGCCCGCCCCGGGACGAAGGGCCAGGTTCTCGACGGCGAACCTCAGGTTGACCGCAGCATCCGGGTCCAGGAAGAAGAAAAGGCCGTCGACCAGCCTGATCTCCGGCAGGACCAGCCGGCAGTCCCAGAAGGCGGATACGACCTCGCCCAGGCCAGCGCCGCTCAGGAACGCTTCTTCGGTGGCGGGGCCGTAGGGCCCGACGGAAAGGCGCGGGCCCTTCTCCTCCATCTCGAGCGCGACCTTGGCCTCATAGAGCCTGATGGCGGCGATCTCGCTCCGGCCGTGCAGCAACTCCCCGAGCGAGAGGTCCACCTCCACGCGCGGCAGGTTGCCGACGACCCTTTCCTCCCGATCCAGAAGCAGAACCTCCTCGGCATCCAAGGTGACCGTTGCCGCGGCAGGGTCCCAGGTCACTGCCAGGCTGCCGGCCGAGAGGTCGAGCGGGGCGACGAGACGGCTGAACCTCGCCTCGACGAGCGGCTGCAGGAGAGAGAGCGGCAGTGGCACGAAGAGGGCCGCGATCAGGAAACCGGCCAGCAGCATCGCCACCAGGCAGATGCCGCCGAGGACGACTCTGACAGCCCCCTGCCGGCCGATGCTCATGGGCAGGCCCGGCCAGTGCCCAGCAATCCCGGCCTTCGCAACGGGCGGCTTTCCCTCCGCTCGTGCTTCGGCATGGGCGAGTTCCCTAGGGCGCAGTGCGCTCGCTTTTCTTGAACAGGTAGACACAGTCCGTATCGGCGTCGCCGCTCAAGAGGGCTTCGCCGTCCGTCTTCAGCTTCTCCTGGAAGAAGCGCTGCACCGTGCGGCAGGCCTGGAAGGTGAGCGCCTGCTTGTAGGTCCAGACGTCCTTCTCGTGATCGATTCCGTGGCGGTCCTGCAGGGTCTGGCGGGGGTCTGCGGCAATGCCGACGAACCAGTCGGAGAAGGCCCCGCCGTGCTCCTTGATTTTCGCAAGGAACTCGAACTTGATCTCCTGGACGCTGTAGATCATGCCCTCCCCCCTAACCCGGAAGCGGCAGCAGCCTGGCCGGGCCGCTGAAGCCTTCCGTGCGGCTGCGCCAGGAATCGAAGAGCCTCATGCCCTCCATCTTCTCGTCGGCGGACATGGCGTTGACCACGCCCTCCAGGGCATTCAGCGCCGTGCCGATCCCGTGCTGGGCGGCCAGGGTCAGCCAGAGATAGGCCTGCACGCGATCCTTCGGCACGCCCTGGCCCTGGGCGTACATGTAGCCGAGCCGCGACTGCGAGGGATAATGGCCCATCTCCGAGGCCCGCTTGTAGCAGGCGGCCGCCTTCTCCTCGTCGGCGGGGACATGCTCGCCCTGCTGGTAGACGACGCCCAGGTTGAAGAGGGCGTTCACGTCGCCCGCGTCCGCGGCCCGGGTCAGAAGGGCGACGGCCCGCTCCGGGTCCGCCTCGATCCCCTGCCCCATCAGCAGCAGCGCCCCCGCGTTGGCCATGGCCTGGACCTGCCCGGCCTCCGCGGCGCGCAGGAACCAGTCCAGCGCCGCCTTGGCGTCGGCCTCGACCCCCTGGCCGTTCATGGTGAGCGTGGCGAGCCAGAGCTGCGATTGGCCGTCGCCCGCCTCCGCGAAGGGCAGCAGACGGTCGTGGGCCGACTTGTAGTCGCCTCTGCGGTAGTCTTCGGTGGCAGCCTCGATCGGGGCTGCGTCCAGGCATTCCGCCATGGGTCTAGTCCTCCTCCAGAATTCGGCCGATCAGGTAGTCCTGGAAAGCCCAGGCCAGGGCATTGCGCTGACGCGGTGCCGGCCGGTCCCTCGTCTCGGGGCTCTTCGGCGTGCCCCAGGCCGAAAGCGTCTCCTGCTCACGCGCGGCCCTGCCCATGGCCTCGCGCAGAAGGCCGAGCCAGGCCTCGAGCCGTTCCTCGCCGCCGCCGCTGCCCGCCATCAGCAGGACGCGGAGCTGGGTCTCTTCCATGCTGAGGGGCTGCAGGATCACCAGCAGCGTCTCCCCGCCCAAGCGCACCATCAACAGGTTGGGGAAGCACCACAGGAGGGACAGCTTATCCTCTGCGGCCCGCCTTAGTTCTCTCAGGCCAGGAGCCGCCTCCCCCAGCGTCCACTGCTCGGCGATGGCCGTCGGCACGCCGGCCTCGCGCTGCGGGGGCATCTCCGAGCCTTCCGGGGCCAGGCGATCGCGTAGGGCGGGTCCGATCAGCTTCCAGTTGGCCTTGGCTTCCAGCCAGCGGGTCGCGGTCAGTTCCCCGGCGCCCGCCGGCCAGGCGCGCGCAGGTCCCAAAGCGGCTAGCTGGCCCTCCAGCGAGCTGCCGCGCGGATCCAGGCAGACGAAGAGCAAGGGGCCCCAGGTCTCGACCCGCACCGGCAGCAGCCGCTCGGGAATCATGCCGAGATACTGGTTCGCCACCGAGCCGTCGCTCGCCAGCTCGTCCACCGGAACCACGTCCCGGTCGCGACTGTAGCCGCAGGAAGTGAAGGAGCAGCGCGTGCGGCTGCCGGTCTGGCACTGCAGGGGAACGGAGCGGCAGCCGCCGTGCTGTGCCTTGTTGAAGCGGCCGGCGATGCTGCCATCCGGCTCGCGCTGCAGATGGACCCCGTGATAGCCGATGGTGAAGGGCAGAAGGTCGCCGGGCGCCGGGATCTGGCGCTCGACGCCCACCGCGACCCAGCTTCTGGCCCACACGCGGTTGTCTTCGAGCGAGCTGAAAATCTTCGAGCGATAGCTGGCAGGCGGCAGGGTGCGCGCCGACCCGAAGGGCCCGCGCGCCTGGCGGTAGAGATCGGCCTCGGTGAGGTCGAGCCCCTCGTCGTAGTAGCCCAGGGCCGGATCGAGCAGCATTGCCAAGCCTCCTGCCTACGCCGAAACTCACGTTCCTTCGTATCGGTGGGTAAGGTTCCGCCGAACAGGAGGGAGGACGCAGCCAGACGCAGCTAACATCCCTGCGCCCTCCCTTCCCGCTCCGCCGGGGCGGCTACTTTGCCGCCTTGTTGGCGGGCGGATCGTAGTCGGCGCGGCCGCGGTGCTTGTAGGCCTCGGCCGGCGGCTCCGGCAGGGGCCCGTCGACCATGAAGCGGTTCAGCACGTTGCCCACCAGCTTCGAGATGTTGTTGTCGCCGTTGTTCCACGGCAGCGCGCCGCAGAAGGCGATCGAGCTGAAGGCGAAGCAGGCACCGCCGTTCGGGGTCTCGTGATAGGCGATGTCGGAGCGCACCCGCGGATGCTGGGTCCCGTCCAGGCCCTGCTGGTTGAAGCCGAAGTCTTCCATGACCAGCAGGTAGGCCTCGGTGTGACGCCCGGCCGAGGTCGCCACCACCAGGGTGTGGGGGGGCGAGCCCAGCAAGGTGTCGACGATGTCCAGCTCGGTACCGGCGGCACCGCCGCCGACCAGGCCGAAGTTGCCCAGCTTCTCGTCGTACTCGATCCCCTCGAAGGCCCAGGCGACGCGCGGGTCGTTACTTTCGGGCGTGCGCGAGTAGTAGCTCGAGATGTCGAAGCCTTCCGAGGACATGCCGGTGCCGGCCACCGAGTGCAGATAGCGGCCGCGATAGCGCCACATGCCGCCCAGCTCGCCGGTGCCCTGGTGGTAGTACTCGCCCGGATCGGCACGCCAGGTGCGGATGCCGGACTCGCAGCGCCGCATCTCGGTGACGATCCCGCGTCCCAGGTGGTCGTAGGCCGGATGGTAGGAGTGGACCCAGTACCAGGCGTCCGCGCCCATGTACATCAGCCGGCCGCCGCGCTGGGTGTAGTTGTGCAAGGCGTCGAGCTGCGGGCCGGAGTTGTGCTCGGGATGGGAGCCCGTGATGATGACGTTGTACTGCTCCAGGCGGGCCAGGCCGTCGTAGGTCACGTCCTCGTCGGTGATGACGTCATAGTCGTAACCCATGGTCTCCAGCCAGTAGATCAGGTGCAGGTCGGCCGGATACTGCCAGGGCGACTGCGAGAGGAAGTGATCGTACTTGGGCCGGATCGAGAGGATGGGACGCAGCCGCGAGGAGAGGCAGAGCCCGCTGCCGTCGGTGTGGGTGTCGTAGATCGAGCCGCCGTACTCCCGGTGCTCGCTCAGGAACATGTTCTGGTCCTGCATGATCGGCACGCGGTAGACCAGCAGCTCGGCACCGCCGGCGTTGTTGGCCAGATGCTCGTTGGCGTAGGCCATGTAGGAGATGGTCGGAACCATCATCGCGATCTTGGCCGTCGCCTTGCCGACCTCCGGCACCACCCAGAAGGGGATGTAGTCCTCGTCGCCCTCGGGCGTGGTCAGCTTGGCCGCGTAGAAGGCGCTCTTCTGATTTGCCGGGACCTCCCACTCGAAGTCGACGGCCCAGCGGGCATCGTCGATGTCGTCGTCGTGGAAGTGGATGGCGCCGTACTCCTTGGGCGCATGCTTCCAGTCGAAGTTGTGGCCCGAGAAGTTGTGGCCGGTCATGGCCCGGGTCGGGCAGTTCACGATCTTGAAGTCGTAGAGGTAGGGACCGTGGTCGCGGCCCACGATGGTGTTGATCCCGTCCGAGAAGTCCCAGGCGCCGACGATGCACTTGGAGAGCTCGCCCGTCGGGCCGGAGTTGCGCCGCTCGGTGAGGCCGGGCTGCGCGCCCAGCTTCATGGTTTCGATCTCCTCGCGGGAGAGCGCGCGGTTGCAGAGCCGCGGGCTGTCGATCTTGCCGTTGTAGGGCCCTGCCATGACGATCCCCTCGGGCCGGGAGGCCTTGGCCTGGGGGCTTGCGTCCATGCCGCCGGTGTAGCAGGCGAGCGTCAGCGGGACGTCCGCCTTGTGGGAGATGCCGCCCGAGACCGTCTTGGTCGCCGGCGGGATCTCGGGATCCAGCGCATAGCGGATCTGGGGCTCGTGGTAGAGCGTCGCCTTGCCGGTCTCGGCATCGTAGCTGGCAGCCAGGAAGTGCCAGGCGTGGTCGCGCAAAGGGGCGCCGGTGGTGATGCGCTCGCCGTTGATGCGCAGCTCCGCGCAACCCTCGGCATTGATGAAGAGGCCGAAGCCCTGGTCGTCGCACCACTTGGCCAGAAGGCCCTGTGCGCCGTGCTTCCAGTAGTTGGGATGGGTCTTGGGCGTGGTCGGCCAGATCCAGCACTGCAGGGTGAAGGACTGAAGCTGCAGGTTGGGCTTGTCCTCGACGTAGCCGTAGGACCCGCTGTAGATGATCTGCTTGCGGCCGGGCTTGGAGCCGTTGCAGGCGGCGTCCACCGCCTCCTCGATGTGGCCCGGCCCGCGGGGATTGGTGTCCCCGTGTATCATCTTGACGATCTGGACGTCATAGGCCTTGGGCCCGTCGCAGTTCACGTAGAACTTGATGGTCTTGCCCGGGTTCACGCCGAAAAGATCGGCATAACCCGTCAGTCGCATGGCGCACATGTAGCGTTCTCCTTGTTCCTGGCCAGCCGAGCTCGCGTATTGGTGGCGCGATCAGGCGGCACGCTCCCTATGTTCTTGGCTATCGACCCGTTGGAGGCCCCTTAGGTCCGAGTCCAGTTGTCGTCGCGCCGCTTCCAGCCTTCGTGGAAGTGCTCGGCCTGACCGTCTTCGGCATCCATCTCGTCCAGCCGCATCAGGAAGATGTCATGCTGGGGGTCCTGCTCGTTGTCGTAGACCTTGTCGTTGACGAAGGTCGGCGGCACGCCGCGCACGCCCGACAGCCGGCCGATCCGCCACTCCTTGTCGACCTTGGTGCAGATCACCACCAGCTTGCGGGGCCCGTCGGCCGGGTTCATCGCGCGCATGCGCAGGAGGACACGGTTCAGCAAAAAGTCCTCGTGGATGCCGCCGGTCACGACCGTCGTATCGCCCGGCGTCTCGCAGCGCAGTACGCTGTTTCCGGCGACCCCCTTCATCGACTCGATGCAGGCCTTGTGCTCGGCGATCAGCCGCTCGCGCTCGGGTGTCCCCTTCTTCGGTATGGTGATCATGCTCCTCTCCTTTCCTGGTTGAGGCGGGATCTGTCTCGTCCCGACAGTTGCATCAGATTGTCAGGTGCTTCCTGATCAGGGCGTCGCTCAGGTCGGCGATCGGGCCCTGGGCAACCACGCGGCCGACATCGAGGATCAGGAACTTGTCGGCCAGTTCTCTCGCGATCTTGATGTGCTGCTCGGTCAGCAGCAGGGTGAGGCCGAGATCGCGGTTCAGGTGCACCATGGTGTTGCGGATATCGGCCACGATGTTGGGCTGGATCCCTTCGGTCGGCTCGTCCAGCAGCAGAACCTTGGGATCGGTGGCCAGCGCCCTGGCGATGGCCAGCTGCTGCTGCTGCCCGCCGGACAGAAGGCCGGCGCGCCGGTTCAGGTTCTCGCGCAGGTAGGGGAAGTTGGCGAGGCAGGACTCAGGGATCCCGCCGGCCTTGTCCTCGCGGGCGAAGCTGCCGAGCTCCAGGTTCTGCTTCACCGTGAACTTGCCCAGGATGCGCCGGCCCTGCGGCACGTAGCCCAGGCCCTGCTTGGCGCGCTGGTCGGTCGGCGCCTGCACCAGGTTCTTGGCGTCTATGGTGATCTCGCCCGTCGTCCGGGTGACCAGTCCCATGATCGTCTTCAGGAGGGTCGTCTTGCCGACCCCGTTGCGGCCGAGGACGCAGAGGCATTCCCCCTTGCCGATCGAGAAGGAGACGTCGAAGAGCGTCGGTGTCTTGCCGTAGTAGGCGGTAACGCCGGACAGGTTAAGCATCGCCGATCCCCTCCGATCCCAGGTAAACCTCGGCGACGCGTTCGTCGTTCTCGATCTCTTTCACCGTTCCCTCGGCCAGGTGCTTGCCCAGGTGCATCACGGTGATGATGTCGGCAATCTCGCGCACGAAGGACATGTCGTGCTCGACCACCACCAGAGTGTGCGAGCCCTTGAGGTTGTTGAAGAGCTCGGAGGTCTTGTGCGTCTCCTGCTCGGTCATGCCGGCGGTGGGCTCGTCCATCAGCAGGACCCGCGGGTCCTGGACCAGGACCATGCCGATCTCCAGCCACTGGGTCTCGCCGTGGGAGAGGATCCCGGCCTGGACCTTCATCCGGTCCTTGAGGCCGATCAGCTCCACCACCTGGTCGTAGCGGGCCTGCCCACCGCGCAGCTTGCGCCCGAAGGAAAGCATGTTGGAGAAGGGCGACTTCGCCTTGTTGGCGGCCACCAGCAGGTTGTCCTCGACGCTCAGCTCCTTGAAGACCGCAGGCACTTGGAACTTGCGGACCACGCCCAGCCGCGCGATCTCGTGCTCGGAGAGACCGGAGATCGTGTGGCCGTCCAGCTTGACCGTGCCGCTGGTCAGTTTCAGGCGGCCGGTGATGAGGTCGATAGAGGTCGACTTCCCGGCCCCGTTGGGCCCCAGAAGACACCTGAGCTCGCCCTTCTCCACCGTGAGGTCGAAACCGTCCACGGCCGCGAAGTCGTTGAAGCTCTTGGTGACGCCCCTGAGCTCGAGCATGCTCATTCGACCGCCTCCTTGGCGACGCCGCTACTCCTGGCTCCCCTGCCGCGCCGCGGCGAAAGGTGCTCCAGGATCAGTTCCATCAGGCCGGCCAGTCCGCGCGGCAGCAGCAGCACCACCGCGATGAAAATTGCACCCAGGAAAAGCATCCAGAGTTGCTGCAGCTCGTCGCCCAGGTAGCTCTGCATGCCGTTCACCATGAATGCGCCGACGATGGCGCCGAGCAGCGAGAGGCGCCCCCCGACGGCCGCCCAGATCACCATGGCAATCGAGAAGGTGATCTCCAGGGAGGTCGGCGAGACGTACTGCACGATCATCACCCAGCAGAGGCCGGCGCAGGCAGCGATGAAGCCGGAGATCGTGAAGAGGGCAACCTGATAGGTAGCGACGTTGTAACCGAGAAAGCGGGCGCGCTCGGAATCGTCCCGGATGGCCTGGACGATCATCCCGAAGCGGCTTTGCATCAAGATCTTGGCCAGGCAGGTAAGTCCCGCCAGGAAGGCCACGCAGACGAGATAGGCAGGAGCCCCGTAGGGATCGAACTCGAAGCCGCCCAGGCTGAAGGGCAGCGGCGGGGATATCCCGTTGAAGCCGGCCGTGAAGGGCTGCATGTCGTAGGCCATTGAGTACCAGGCCGCCAGCATCGCCAGGGTCATGATCGCCACGAAGACGCCGGCCACCCGGGCCTGGAACATCATCGCCCCGAAGATCGCGAAGAAGACCGTCGGCACCGAGAGCGTGAGGATCAACCCGACCGTGGTCGACCAGAAGGGCTCCCACATCATCGGCAGCCGCTCCAGCTCGTTGGTCAGCATGAAGCTGGGGATCGGGTCGTACTCGGGATGCTGGTACTGCATCTGCATGGTCATCGCCATGCCGTAGGCGGCCAGCCCGAAGGCGATCCCCTGCCCCAGGCTCAGGATGCCGCCGTACCCCCAGACCAGCGACACCGACATGGCGAGCATCGCGAAGCAAGTGTAGCGGGCGAGCTGGTTCAGGGTGAAGGCGTCGTCCATGACGAGGGGCAGCAGCGCCAGCAGCGCGAAGACCGCCAGGTAGAGGCACCACTGCGCCTTGCGATTGTGGTAGAGGTTGGCCGAGGTCTCGTCGGCCCTTGCCTCTCTTTCCGTCGTCCCGCTCACCGCCTGGTCGCCCCTTCCGAAAGCAGGCCTTGCGGGCGGAAGCGCAGGAAGATCACCACCAGGGTGAAGAGCACGAAGCGCGCGAAGGTGTCGTTGGTGAAGTAGGAGAAGATGGAGTTGAGCTCACCCAGGAGGCCGGCGCTGATCACGCTGCCGGCGAGCTGGATGCCGCCCACCACGACCACCAGGAAGGCCTCGACGATGTAGCCGCTGCCCATGTCCGGGAAGAGCGTCTTCACCGCGCCGAAGAGGCCGCCGGCGACCCCGGCCAGCCCGGCCCCGTAGGCGAAGGTCAGGCTGTAGACCCGGCCCGAGTTGACGCCGAAGGACTGCGCCATCTCCTTGTCCTGCATGACGGCCCTGACCTTCACGCCATAGGCGGTGCGGTACATGAGGAACCAGGTCAGCCCGACCAGGACGATGGCCGCCAGGATGATGAAGAGGCGAAGACCGGAGAGAGAGAGGAAGCTGGTCTGGGCCACGAAGTTCAGCCACTCCGGCACCGCGACGTACTGCGGCTCGCCGCCGAAGATCAGCCGCACGCTCTGGATCAGGATGAGCGAGAGCCCCCAGGTGGCAAGCAGCGTGTCCAGCGGTCTGGCGTAGAGCGGTCTTATGATACTGCGTTCGACCAGCAGTCCGATTGCCGCCACCACGAAGAACGAGAGCGGCAGGCAGAGCAGGAAGGGCAGGCCCAGCATCGACTGGAAGACATAGGTCGAATAGGCGCCCAGCATCAGGAACTCACCGTGGGCCATGTTGATAACGCCCATGGTCCCGTAGATGATCGTCAGCCCCAGTGCTGCGATCAGCCAGATGCTGGCAAGGCTAATTCCGATAAAAAGCGCATTGAGAAAAGGTAGAAGCGAGAACGGTGTCCAAAAGTCATGCACACTCATGGTGACGAGACCCCCAAGGAGATGAGAAGCGCATCACCACCCCCGGTCCGGAGGCCCCGTTGCCCCCGGTGGTAGCGGCGACCCATCCCGAAAAAGAACCGGGCATCCGTGTCGATGGAGGCGCGGATGCCCGGCCGGCAAGTGCTAGAGGACGTTCTTGCGGATGCCTCCGTCGGGCGTGTGCAGCCCGTCGGCCCGGCAAACCCCGCGCTCGGGATAGATCGAGAAGGGATCGGGAGCCACGTGCTCGGGGGCGGCCTTCACCACCTTGAACTGGCCATCGCTCTGGCACTGGCCGATCTTCGGCTTCAGCCAGATGTTGAAGTTCTCGGAGTCGATCCAGACCGTGCCTTCCGGCGAGATGTCGTCGCCGATCTCGATGTGGCCCGAGACATCGCGGATCATCCGCGGCGTGATCGCCTCGATGTCACCGGTCTGAGCCAGGGCCTTCTCGACGCCGGCCTTCCAGACGTAGACCGAGAGGTAGGTCTCTTCCATGTTGTAGTGGGTGACGCCGCCGCCGCCGTACTTGCTGCCGAGGTAGCCTTCCACGAAGGCCTCGTTGGTCGGGTTCTGCAGGGTCTGGAAATAGGGCGCGGAGAGGAAATGCCCGGCCCCGGCCTCGGGTCCCATGGCCCGGACCTCGATCTCACCGGTCGTCAGCGAGGCGATCGGCATCTTGTCGGCCTTGAAACCTTCCTGCAGGAACTGCTTGTGCAGGGCGATGTCCGAATCGCCGACCACGGTCGAGAAGATGAAGCTGGGCTCGGTCTGGCGCACCTTGTTGAAGATCGGCGTGAACTCCGAGCCGCCGAGCGGCACGTAGTCCTCGCCCACCACCTCGCCGCCGGCGCGCTCCAGCCAGACCTTGGCGTTCTTGTTGGATTCCTTCGGCCAGATGTAGTTGGATCCGATCAGGTAGACCTTGGGGCCGAAGTTCTCGACCATGTAGGGAATGAGGTCCTGCGAGTGCTGGTTGGCCAGCGGACCGGTATTGATGATGTTCTGCGTGCACTCGCGGCCTTCGTAGCAGGTCGGATAGTAGAAGAGGTGGTTGCGCGCCATGACGATCGGCGCCACCGCCCGCCGGCTGGCCGAGGTATAGCCGCCGAAGGTCGAGATCACCCGATCCTGCAGGATGAGCTGGCTGATCTTCTCGGAGTAGACCTTGATGTCGGACTTGGCGTCGATGACGATCGGCTCGATCTCCAAACCTGCGACACCGCCGGCGGCATTGATCTCGTCGATGGCGTAGAGCACCACCTGGGTCGAATCGTTCTCGACCACGGCCAGGTTGCCGGTCTGCGAGAAGAGGACGCCCACCTTGATCTTGCCGTCCTTCTCGATCCAGGCGGCATTGGCCGGGTTGGGAATGACGACCGACGGCGCAGCAACCGCAGCCGCGGCGGCCAGGGACCCCTTGAGTACTGATCGACGAGAAAGTTTCATGTCCGAAGACTCCCTTGTTTTATTGCGTTATCCGCACCTCCGGACCCGGCTTCTGCCGCGCCCGGCCCGACTCCGGCCAAGCTTGCGCCACCCGGACGATAGGTTACTGCCTTTCGGCTAGATCTGCTTTGATTTCATTAGAGGTCTACTCCCATTTGGGAGTCAACAAGGAAAAGGCCTTCAGGCAAGAGGCCGGCTGACCGTGAGTCGGGCTAGCGCAGCGATATTCTAATAACTTCAATCCTTTAGGCCACTCCCGCTGAGTAGGCAGCGGAAACATTTTTTCCGACTGTGCTAATCTCTCGGTCCTGCATCTGGTCAGATGGCCAGGGTGTTGGGGCCAGCCGGTTCGTTCCACTGGCCTGGCCCTTTGGGAGTCGATACCCGGGTTGCGTCCTTTGTATGTTGCACCCTGCAAGACTCGCCGATAGAGCTTTGAGGAAACGTCCAATTGGCAAGGCCGACGGCTGTCCGGATCGACCCGAAAGTCCAGATGAGTCCGACAGGCGAGGCGAGCTTGAACCTTGGACAGCTAACGCTTTGAGGGCGTATATCCGGCACTAGGCCGTGCCGCAGGTCTCGGTAAGGGAGGAGTGTTTTGATGTCAGGGGCTGGTCCCAGTCGCTCTTCGCTTGCTTTCGTAGCGAGTCCTGCCGCAGAGGCCGGCGATGTCGGTCCGGAAGCGGACCCTCCGCTGAGGGTCGTCCTGGCCGACGACCACGCGCTCTTCCGTGGCGGGCTCATCCTGCTGATACGCCTGATGAACCGGCCGGTGGAGATCCTGGAGGCCAACGACTTCGAACAGGCCATCGATCATCTGCAGAACGGGCCGCCCGTGGACCTGCTGCTGCTCGATCTCCTGATGCCCGGCATGAACGGGATCGAGGGCATCGCCCAGATCTGCCGCGCCTGGCCGGACGTGCCCGTGCTCGTCATCTCGGTGCGCGAGGACAGCAAGGCGATCCGCGACGCGCTGAGGGCCGGCGCCATGGGATATATCCCCAAGACCTCCTCGCCCGAGGTCACCACCAACGCCCTGCAGTTCATCCTGGCGGGCGGGGTCTACGTGCCCCCGCAGGTTCTGCACCTGCACGAGTCGCGCCCGGAGCCGCAGGCGTCCAGCCGCAGCGAGGGGGCCGACTCCCTGCCCGCCCCCGACTCCGAGACCAGCCCGCTGGGGCTCACCGAGCGCCAGGTCGAGGTTCTGCGCCTCATGGCCAAGGGCCGCTCCAACAAGGACATCGCGGCCGACCTCGACATCGCGCCGGGAACGGTCAAGATGCACGTCTCTCGCATCTTCAAGACGCTCGGCGTCGACAACCGCACCCAGGCGGCCTCGGTCCTGGCACAGCTCTCCGCCGCGAACGACGCCAAGGACAAGTCCTGACAGGACGGAGGCCCGTCCGCGTCAGGCAGCCTGCCCGCCTCAAGCCAGCGTTCCGGACCTGCAACCACACCGTCGCGGGCGGGGAAAGCGGTGTGGACCATTGCGTCAGTCTGCGATAGCGTCCAGGCCAGCTGCTCGACCGAAAAGGCCAGCCACCGCAGGGCCGGTCCGGGCGGTTCCCACGCGGCCCAGCCAGGGCCGGCAAGATCGAACAGGGATGACAAGACAATGACACTCTCGAAGACCAGCGGTATCAGCCGCCGCAACGTTCTGAAGAACGGCGCGGCTCTCGGCGTCGCCGGCGTCGCGGCGCCGGCGATCGTCTCCAGCGCGCTCTCGAGCTCGGGCGAGGTGAACGTGCTGATGTGGTCGGACTACCTGCCGAACGACTACATCACGAACTTCACCGAAGAGACCGGGATCACGATCAACTACACCGGCATCGGGTCGAACGAAGAGATCATCAACAAGATGAAGGCCAACAACGGCCAGGGCTTCGACATCGTATCGCCGACCAACAACCGGAACCTGCAGTGGCAGCCGCTCGGCCTGCTGAAGCCCTTCGACATGAACCGCGTGCCGATCGACCGGGTGAACCCGGCGATGGCGCAGATCGGCCCGACGGCCTGGGGCTTCGATGGCGGCATCCACTGGCTGCCGCACATCTGGGGCACGGAGGGCATTGCCTGGCGCACCGACCTCTGGACGCCGACTGACGGCGTTCCCAGCTACGGCGACGTCTGGGCCGAGGAGAATGCCGGCAAGACCATGGGCCGGCCGCACTCCATGATGCTGGGTGCCGGCCTCTACATGGAGACCATCGGCGAGCTGCCGCCGGGCTCCATGTGGGCCGCCTACGAGAGCCCGGAGAAGATGCGCGAGGTCTGGGAGAAGGTCACCGAGTGGTGCATCGCCCGCAAGGACCGCGTGAAGGTCCTCTGGAACGACGCCGACACCCAGAAGAACTCGCTGCTGAACGAGGGCGTGATCGTCGGCCAGACCTGGGACGGCCCGCCGCTGGCGCTCAAGAACGAGGGCGAGCCGGTCATGTACCAGGCCCCCAAGGAGGGCTCGATGGCCTGGGTCGACGGCCTGGCCATGCCGGTCGGTGCCAAGAACATCGATCAGATCTATGCCTTCATCGAGTATGCCTACCGCCCCGAGCCCGCGGGCAAGGCGATCGACGAGCACGGCTACAACTCGCCCGTGCTGGGCGCCGACAAGTACGCCGGCGAGCAGTACAAGAAGAACTTCGCCGAGGCCTATCCGGGCGACTCCCTGGCCAAGCTGAACCCCTGGCCGGCCGAGGCCCCCTGGTACGCGGATGTCCGCACCGAGTACCGGAATCGTTTCGTCAACGCCTAGGGACCTGCGGGGATCGTAGGTCGCATCGACCTGCGGTCCCGAGCGGATCTATGCTCATGGCTGTGGAGCAGGGGTCGGAAGGTCGGATCTAGCGATCGTCTCTTAACCCCTCTCCGAACTCATGAAGGTCGGCTGCCGGCGCTGCCTGGGGAAGCGCCGGCGGCCGGCGCCTTTGAAACGAGAGGGGCTTCATGTCACGAGACGTCGGTGTCGAGCTGGATGGCCTCTGGGTGCGTTTCGGCGACTTCATCGCGGTGCGCGATGCCAATGCCTCGATCAAGGGCGGCGAGTTCTTCAGCTTCCTCGGCCCCTCGGGCTGCGGCAAGACGACGATCTTGAGGACGGTCTCGGGCTTCCAGGCGCCCAGCGAGGGCCGCGTCACCATCGGTGGGCGCGACATGGCCGGGATCGGCCCAAACAAGCGCCCGACGGCGCTGATCTTCCAGAACCTCGCCCTCTTCCCCCTGATGAAGGTCTGGGAGAACATTACTTTCGCGCTGGAGGTGCGGGGTGTCGGCAAGAGCCAGCGCTTGAAGCGCGCCGACGAACTCTTGGAGCTGATCGCTCTCGAGGGCTCAGGTGACAAGATGGTCTCCGAGCTTTCGGGCGGACAGCGGCAGCGCGTGGCGATCGCACGCGCGCTCTGCGCCGAGCCCGACGTGCTGCTGCTGGACGAGCCGCTCTCGGCCCTCGATCTGAAACTGCGCCAGCACATGCGTGCCGAGCTTCGCGAGATCCAGCAGCGGGTCGGTATCACCTTCATCTACATCACCCACGATCAGGGCGAGGCGCTGACCATGTCGGACCACGTGGCCGTCATGAAGGCCGGCGTAATCGAACAGATCGCCGACGGCCGCACGATCTACGACGACCCCGCCTCACCCTTCGTCGCCTCCTTCGTGGGCGAGAACAACGTGCTGCGCGGGACTGTGAGCGAGGTCGCCGAGGACTATGCCGTGGTAGAGACCGGCGACGGTCGCTTCCGCGGGCGCATCGCCAGCACCGCAAAGTCGGTGCTCTCCAGCGGCGACAAGGCCATGCTCTTCATCCGACCGGAGGCAATCGTACTCTCGAAGGCGGAGGAGAACGCTCTGGAGGCGACGGTCGAGACCGAAGCCTTCGAGGGCCAGGCCACCCACCTCTACCTGCGGGCCCCCAACGGCCTGGCAATCCGCATGTCGCTGGTGAACCGTGGCGAGGTACGCGACACGCACGCCGGCAGCCGACAGCGCCTCTCCTTCTCTTCCGATAAGGCCGTGGTGCTGCCGTCGGGCGAGCTGGCAGCGGAGTAGAGCCCGGCCATGGCTGCGGTCAGGAGCTTCTTCGAACGCAACGGGATCCTGCTCAGCATCTATCTCCTGATGGGGGTGGGCTTCTGGATCCTGGTGCTGATCGTCCTGCCGCAGTTCGCCATGCTGGACCTCTCCTTCCGGCACAACCTGCCGCCCGCGCTGGTCGGCACGGAGCACGACGTCTACACGCTCGACAACTACCGGCACTTCCTCTTCGGCAATCCGGGCAACCCCGACCGCCTCAGCATCCTCGGCTGGGAGACCGACATCCCGATCAACTCGATCGACATGTCGGTCTTCGTGCGCACCATCCTGGCCGCCTTCATGGTGACCCTCTTCGATCTCCTGCTCTGCTACCCGCTGGCCTACTATCTTGGGCAGTCGAAGATCGGCGGTTTCGGCCGTGTTTTCATACTCTTGCTGATCATTCCTTACTGGGTGAACGAGATCCTGCGGGCCTTCGCCTTCCGCATCATCTTCGGCGATAGCGGCATCATCAACTTCGCGCTGACCACGCTCGGCGTCACCGACCAGCCGGTCGACTTCATCCGTGCCGACGTCGCGCTCTATGCCGGTCTGGGCTACGCCTACATCCTCCTGATGATCTTCCCGATCTACAACGCCATCGAGAGCCTGGACCGCAACCAGATCGAGGCGGCGCGCGACCTGGGATCGCCCTGGTGGCGGATCCACTGGCGGGTCGTCATACCCTTCGCCAAGCCGGGCATCGTGTCGGGCTGCACCATGGTCTTCATGCTCTCGGCCGGCGCGCTGGCCGCGCCCGAGATCCTGGGCGGCCCCTCCAGCCTCTGGTTCACGCAGATTATCTACCAGTGGTTCAACACCGGGCAGAACTGGGCGCGCGGATCGGCCTATGCCGTGGTGCTGCTGATCGCCTGCATCGTCATCGTGCTCGCCCTCATGCGGCTCTTCCGGGTCAAGATGGGGGAGATCGGCAAATGACCCGGCGGCCACTGGCCTCCATCCTGCTCGGGCTCTACCTGCTGGTCTTCTTCAGCTATCTGCTGAGCCCGCTCATCATCATGGGCGTCACGGCCTTCAACTCCTCGGCCTTCCCCAAGGCCGCCCCCTGGGAGTGCCTCACCTTCGAGTGGTTCGACGTGCTGGCCAACGACCAGCGGATCGTCGATTCCATCGTCAACTCCTTCATCGTCGGCGGCTTCACCGTGGTGATCTCGGTCGCGCTGGGGCTTGCCGGCGCGCTGATGCTGACGCAGGTCTGGCCGCGGCTGCGCGCCACCTACTACACCGTCGTCATCGCGCCGATCCTGATACCGGGCGTCGTGCTGGGTATCTCCACCCTGGTCTTCTGGGGCCGGATCAACACCGCGCTGGGCCTGCCCGACGACGGCTTCCTGCGCAACGGCGTGCTCCTGACCGTGCTGGGCCAGTCGACCTTCATCTCGGCCTACTGCATGCTGGTCTTCATCGCCCGCCTGCAGCGCTTCGACAGCGGCCTGACCGAGGCCGCACTGGACCTCGGCGCCACCCACACCCAGGCCTTCCGCAAGATCCTGCTGCCCTTCCTCAAGCCCGCCTTCGGCTCGGCGGCGGTGATCGCCTTCCTGGCCTCCTTCGAGAACTACAACACCACCACCTTCACCTTCGGCACCTATCCCACGCTCACGATCGAGCTGGCGCAGAAGGTGCGCTACGGCATCAACCCCTCGATCTCGGCGCTGGCCGTCATCATCGTCAGCCTGACCGTCCTGGGCGCGCTGGCGCACGAGGCCTACAAGCGCCGCGCGGCCATCAAGGCGCGCCTGCGCGTGGCGGAGGTGGTGGCTGCGCCCAAGCTGCCGGGCTTCCTCTCGCGCAACCCGGCGGCGATCGTCCTGACCCTGCTGGCGCTCGGCTTCGTCGGGACCCTGGTCTTCGCCCAGCAGTACAGCCCCCAGCAGTGCAAGGTGGCCGTCCAGGAGCAGAAGCGCCTGGACGCCGAGGCCCGCCGCCAGGAGATGCTGCAGGAGCTGGAAGAGCGGCGCCGCAAGGCCGCCGAGGCCGCCGGCAAGCAGCAGCCGGCGGGCGGCGGCGCGGCAGGCACGCAGAACCCCAACGCCGGCGCCTTCGGCGGCGTCTTCAATCCGGGCAACCTGGGGGCCGAGGAGAGCGCTCCCGCGGCGCCGGCCGCACCGGGCAATCCCAATGCGGGTGCCTTCGGCGGCGTCTTCAATCCGGGAAACCTCTCCGGCGAAGAGGCCGGCGGCACCGCGGCCCCGAAAGGTGAGAGCCCGGGAACCGAGGCGCCGAAGACCGAAGCTCCCAAGACCGAAGCGCCGGGCGGCTTCGGCGATGTCTTCTCCCCGCAGAACCTGGACTCCAACGCCGGCCAGCAGCAGTAGTCTTCCCGTGCCGCAGATGATAGAAGCTGCGAGCAAGGGCCCCTTACGGCCGCAACGGCAAGACCATGACGATTCCCCACGACGGCCGCATTCTCTTCTACGGTCGAGACAGTGAGCGCTACGGCTTCCTCTCGCACTTCCACCCCTGTCGGATCGAGCTCGACGGCGAGATCTGGCCGACGGTCGAGCACTATTACCAGGCGCAGCGAAGCGACGACCCGCGCTACCGTGCGGCCATCCGTGCGGCCGCGACGCCCGGCAAGGCCAAGCGGCTGGCGGTGCGCCCGGACCTGCCGCGCAAGGTCTCGCGCAACTCCTGGTTCCGCAAGAACGGCGCCTTGCCGCGCGCCGACTGGCCGGCGGTCAAGCTCGACATCATGCGCCGGGCAGATCGTGCGAAGTACGAGCAGAACCCGGACCTCAGGCTGCTGCTCTGCGCCACCGGCGGGGCCGAGATCGTCGAGGATTCGCCCACCGACGCCTTCTGGGGGACCGGACCCGACGGCAAGGGCGAGAACTGGGCCGGGCGGATCCTGATGGAGGTACGTGCAGCGCTCTGTCCGGACAGCGCCTACTTCTCCTGCTAGCCGCTTGCCTCTATGTTTCAGGCCTCCACGGAAGGTCGAACGGCAGCTGCCCAATTAGACCGGGATCGGAGGGACCGAGATGGAACGTCGCCTTGCTGCCATCCTAGCCGCCGACATGGTGGGCTATTCCCGCCTCATGGAGCAGGACGAGGAGGCCCTGCTCAACCGGCAGAAGTCCCACCGCAGCGAGGTGATCGACCCGGAGATCCGGCGCAACCGGGGCCGGATCGTCAAGACGACGGGCGACGGCATGCTGACCGAGTTCTCCTCGGCCCAGGATGCGGTACGCTGCTCGATCGACATACAAACCTTGATAGCACGCCGGGAGGCCGACCAGGACGAGGAGCGGCGGATCCGCTACAGGATCGGAATCAACCTGGGCGACGTGATCTTCGAGGACGACGACATCTTCGGCGACGGCGTCAACGTGGCGGCACGGCTGGAGGCGCTGGCCGAGCCCGGCGGGGTCTGCATCTCGGACGTGGTGCATCAGCTCGTCCTGGACCGGGTGACGGAGCCCTTCCGCAACATGGGCGGCCAGCGGGTCAAGAACATCTCGCGGCCGATCCGGGTCTGGCAGTGGACTCCCGACGCGCCGGTCAGGCGCGAGGCGCCCGACATCTCGCTCACCCAGCGCGTGCGCTTCTGCACCTCGGCCGACGGCACCCAGATCGCCTGGGCCGCGGTCGGCGAGGGCCCCGCGGTCCTGAAGGCCCCGAACTGGCTGAACCACATCGAGTACGAGTGGCAGGCTCCCTTCTGGGGCCCCTTCCTCGCCGAGTTCGCCCGCACCAACAGGCTGGTGCGCTTCGACCAGCGGGGCAACGGGCTGTCGGACTGGGAGGTCGACAGCATCTCCATGGATGCGATGATCGAGGACATGGAGGCCGTGGTCGCGGCCTCCGGCCTGGAGCGCTTCGCCCTCATCGGCATCAGCCAGGGGGCCGCCTTCTCGGTCCAGTATGCGGCCAAGCACCCGGAGCAGGTCTCCTGCCTCATCCTCTACGGCGGCTACATGCGCGGGCGCATGAAGCGGGGCGACCGGGAGACGGAGGCGCTCTACCGGACCTCCACGGTGATGATCAGGGAGGGCTGGGGCTCGACCAACCCGGCCTACCGCCACTTCTTCACCACGGGCTACATCCCCGACGCTCCGAGCGAGGTTCAGGACAGCTTCGACGAGCTGCAGCGCATCTCCGGCAACGCCGAGAACGTGACGCGGATCTGGGAGATGAACGCCACCCTGGACATGACGGCGGTGGCGAGGCAGATCCGCGTCCCCACCCTGATCCTGCACAACCGCGACGACCGCATGGTGCCTGTCGCCGAGGGCCAGCTCGCCGCCAGGCTGATCCCGGGCGCCCAGTTCGTGGAACTGCCCGGCGCCAACCATGTTGCCATCGAGGGCGACCCCTGCTTCGACCGCTTCTTCGAGGAGGTGCGCGCCTTCCTCGCCGAGCACGCGCCGGCCTGAAGCGCCCTGAACGGTAGATCTCTAAACTGGCAAAGGCTCCAGCACGGCCCAGGTATCCTTGCCGACCACCCCGTCGTCATCCAGGCCCTGGGCCCTCTGGAAGGCCTTGACCGCCGCCAGGGTCTTCTTGCCGAAGTGGCCGTCGATGGCGCCCAGGGCGTGGCCCAGGGCGGCCAGCGCACGCTGCAGCAGGGCGACGGTCTCGCCGACGTCGTCCTGGCGCAGGGTCTGGAGCGGCGGGTTCCCGCCGAGACCGGCCAGCGCGAGGGCTGTCCGCTGGCGCCGGTCGGGCAGGCCGTGGGTCCCGCCGTTCACGATCCGGGTCACCATCTCGACGTTGTTGCGGTCGGCCCACTCGAAGGCCAGGCGCCCTGCCCGCCCGCGGGTCGCCAGGAAGCTGGCGGCGATCAGCCAGGCCGTTTCCGGCTCCTCGGCCAGCTCCGGCCTGGCGATGAGGTCGATGCCCAGCCGGTTGCCGAAGACCGTGTAGTTCGCCCGGCCGGTGAGCTGCAGGTAGCCCCTGCCGCGAAAGCGAAAGCCGTCACCGGAGGCAGGGGGGCCGTTTCCGTTGCGATTGGCGTAGACGTGATTTGCCATCTTCTCCGGATCGCGCAGGAACTCCGCCGCGTGGCTGATGTTCCGGAAATGGCGCGGAAAGATCGCGAAGGCCCTGTCGGCCGTCGTGTAGAACAGCGATTCGGCCACCACAGTGAAACGCAGCGATTCATGCGCGCACTGCCCGATCAGGTGCGCCATCCGCAGCTCGCTGTCCATGGCGCCGATTCCCGCCAGGCGTTCCTGCACCGCCTCCAGCCCCGCGATCGCCGCGTCGGGAGCATCCGGGGCCGCAGACCTGACGCCTTGTCTCACATTCATTTCTGACCTCCCTCTGTCCACCCTCAGTCGACCTTGAGAAAAGGGTAAGTGTCAAGAAGAAGAGGTAGGTATTTTTGAATAACGGTAGGCAATATTTGTCATTCTAATTGATAAGATCACTACAACTCCATGGTGCAGAACAGACAAGGACCCGCATCCCGATAGAGGAGGCCGGTGATCGAAGAACGGAATGGGCAGAGACGGGGCGGTCACCGCCGCCCTTTGGACCAATGTAACAGTCGACCGCATCCCGCCGACTACGCGGATCGAGGCCGATAACAGGCAAGCCGGCCCGCAAAGGCCGACGGGCGAAAGGGGCCCTGGTGCAACCCCGTCTCAGCCGGCCGACACGCCAGAGAGGCCTGCCAAGGACTTCTCCACCAGGCGCCGGATCACCTCCTCCGTCCCCTCTTCCCGGGCGAGGGCCACGGCCTGACCGGCCCAGAGAGGCGAGAAGTCGTCTTGTCCCCGCCCCTCGGCTTCCTTTCGCAGGGGCGCCAGCGCGCCGCCTGCCAGGGGAAAGGCCGGTGCAAGGGGCGACCGCGGTCCCAGGTCGCGGATGAGGCGGTTCACCAGGCTTCGCGCCGGACGTCCGGTGAAGAGCGTCGTCAGCACGCTCGAGTCGTCCGCCGCCTCGGCCAGCCGGGCCTTGTGCAAGGCCGAGGCCTTGGATTCCGGCGTGCGCAGGAAAGCGGTGCCGATCTGGACCCCGTCGGCCCCCAGCGCGAAGGCCGCGAGGATGCCCCGCTCGTCCGCGATCCCGCCGGCAGCGATGACCGGCAGGGAGACCGCATCGGCCACCTGCGGGACCAGGGCGAAGGTGCCCGGCTGCCGCTCGACCGCCTCGTCCAGGAAGATGCCGCGGTGACCGCCCGCCTCGCAGCCCTGCGCGATGATCGCATCGGCCCCCCGCTCCTCCAGCCAGCGCGCCTCCCTTGCGGTGGTGGCGGACGCCAGCACGCGGCAGCCCCGCGCCTTCACCCGGTCCAGCAAGGCGGCATCCGGCAGGCCGAAGTGAAAGCTCACCACCTCCGGTGCCAGTTCCTCGACCAGGGCGCAGTAGCTCTCGTCGAAAGGCTCTCGCAGGCCGGCGCCGGAAACTTCGGGCGGCTCCAGGCCGTGTTCCGCATAGTAGGGTGCCAGGGCCCTGGTCCAGGCCGTGAGGCGCGCCCCATCCTCTTCCGGCAGGCTGTGACAGAAGAAGTTCAGGTTCAGCGGACGGTCCGACCCCTGGCGGAAGCGCTGCACCTCGGTACGGGCGGCATCGACAGAGAGCATGGCGCAAGGGATCGACCCCAGAGCGCCCGCCCTGGACACGGCCAGCGCCATGGTAGCGTCGTTCGAACCGGCCATGGGTGCCTGCACGATGGGATGCTCGACCCCCAGAAGGCTTGTCAGTTTCCGGCTTGGCCACATGGACTCTCTCCCAGCTAGAGCAAATCCCGAGCAGATGGCATCATCTGCGACGACGATTTGCTTCTTAAAACAAGGTGCTAGAGCAGGGTTCCTGAGCGTATGCGAACGCATCCTGCTCTAGTCGTTCTCTAAGGTATCTGGAGACCTCTCTTCGCTAAGAAAAGAGATTAGATTTGAAGCGAGCAATCACTCAGAAAGATGACTCGCACCTGCTGATCAAAGGCCCCATTCCTTGCCCAGCGCACGCTGCAGCAGCTCCCAGTCGAGCACGCCGACCTCCTCCGCCCAGGCACGATACTCTCCCTCCAGCGCGTCGGCCTTCGGCTTGTTGCGGGACGCCAGATCGTTCAGCTCGGTGCGGTCCTCCTCCATGTTGTAGAGCTCCCAGGGGCCGCCGTAGCGCCGCACCAGTTTCCAGCGGCCCTGGCGGATCGCGGCATTGCCTTCATGCTCCCAGTAGAGCGGTGCCTGGCGCTGCCACTCGGCGCCGCGCAGCAGAGGCAGCAGGCTCTCCCCGTCCAGCGGCAGCAAGGCCTCGCCCTCGCGCTCTGCGGGGTAGCTTAGGCCCGCGGCCTCCAGGATTGTCGGCAGGAGGTCGACCACGTGGGCGGGTTCGTGCATGACCCTGCCCCCGCCGAAGCCCTCCGGCCAGTGCGCGATCAGCGGCGTGGAAATGCCGCCCTCGTGGACCCAGTGCTTGTAAAGCCGGAAGGGCGCGTTCGAGACATTGGCCCAGGGCAGGTCGTAGCTCATGAAGGTCTGGGCGCCGCCGGGCCGCAGGCTGGGCAGGTTGCCCTTCTGGATGCGCCGGCCGTCGGCCAGCTCGTCGGGGTACCACTGGGCCCAGCCCTCCTCGGCCATGAACTCGGCGCAGCCGCCGTTGTCGGCGAGGAAGAAGATCAGGGTGTTGTCGAGCTGACCCTGGCTCTCGAGCAGCGCGACGAGCCGTCCGATGCCCTGGTCCATGCGGTCCACCTGGGCCGCGTAGACCGCCATGCGCTCGGCCTCCCAGGCCTGGTTCCCCATCTCGGCGAAGGGCGGCGCCTCGGCATCGCGCGGCGAGATCGCCCAGGGGTTCTGCAGGACGCCGCGGCCGTTCATCTCCTCGTGGCGGGCGGTGCGCAGGGCGTCCCAGCCGGCGGTGTAGACCCCCTCGTAGCGGGCGATGTCCTCTTCCCAGGCGTGCAGCGGCCAGTGCGGCGCGGTGTAGGCCAGGTAGAGAAAGAAGGGCGCCTCCTCCCCGGCATTGGCGCTCACCATCTCCAGCGCCCGATCGGTGATGGCGTCCGTCATGTAGAAACTGCCGGGCTCCACGAAGGTCCGCCTGTCGTCGGACATGACGTAGTGCGGCTCGAAGAAGCTGCAGGCGCCGTCCAGGGTGCCGAAAAAACGGTCGAAGCCGCGCTGCCTGGGCGTCGGATGCCCCTCGGCCCCCGGTGTCCAGCGGTCGCAGAAGCGGGCGTCGTTGTCGCCGCCGACATGCCACTTGCCCGACATCAAGGTGCGGTAGCCGCCGAGCCGCAGACACTCGGCGATGGTCGCATTGTCGTCGCGCAGATAGCCCTGGTAGGCCTGGGTGCCGAAGTTCAGGCCCATGTGGCCGATGCCGGCCTTGTGCGGGTAGAGCCCGGTCAGCAGGGCTGCCCGGGTGGGACAGCAGCGCGCGCAGTTGTACATGGCGCTGAGCAGCGCCCCCCTGGCGGCCAGGCGGTCGAGGGTCGGCGTGCGGATCTCCGCGCCGGTGCAGCCGAGATCGGCAAAGCCCATGTCGTCGGCAAGGATCAGAACGATGTTGGGTCGGGTCTCGGCCATGGTCTAGCGTCCTTTGAAGTCCGGGTCCTCTTTGGCCAGGAAGGCGCGCACGCCCTCGGCATAGTCCTCGCTGTCGCAGAGCGCATGGGGGGCACTGAGCTCCGCCTTGCTGTAGGCCTTGGGCAGCAGCGCGCGGCGCGTGGCCTCGCGGTGGAAGCGATGCGCCAGGGGCGCGCCCGCGGCGATGCGCCCGGCGCTGGCCTCCGCCTCCTCGACCACCCGCTCGGCCGGGTAGACGCGGTTGACCAGCCCCTTGGCCAGGGCCTCCTCGGCGTCCATCAGCCGCCCCTCCAGCAGCAGCTCCAGCGCCACAGCACGGCCGCAGAGCTGAACCAGCGGCCGCAGCGCGGAGAGCGGCAGGCCGTGGCCGATCCGCTGGATCGGCAGGCCCAGCCGCGCGCCCTCGCCCGCCAGGCGGATGTCGCAGTGCAGCGCCAGCTCCAGCCCGCCGCCCGCACAGGCCCCCTGGATCAGCGCGATCGAGGGGTGCGGGCTTTCCGCCAGGGCCTCCACCGCCTTCTCCATGCGCTGGGCATAGGCTTCCGCCTGCTTCGAGGAGGCGCGCTGCTCGGGAAACTCGGTGATGTCTGCGCCGGCGCCGAAGGCGACCCGTCCGTCCGCGCGCGGCCGGCCCCGCAGGATGAGACAGCGGACGCCGGCGTCTCCATTGACCTCCTCCAGCCGCTCCGCCAGCGCGTCCCACATGGCGAGGCTGAAGGCGTTCAGCCGCTCGGGCCGGTTCATCCAGATGGTGGCGATCGCCTCCTTGCGGGACAGCGTTACCAGGTCGCTCATGCTCCGACGGTCCTCTCTGACAGGGCTTGCTCCACGATCTCTCTGAGCGCCTGCGCCGCCCTGCAGGGGTCCGGGGCGGAGGCGATGGCCGAGACGACCGCGATCCCCTCGACCCCCGTCGCCATGACCGCGGCCGCCGTCTCGGCGGCGATGCCGCCGATGGCGACGATCGGCCGTTCGGGCCGAAGCCTGCGGATCTCGGCCAGGCCGGCAAGTCCCAGCGCCGGAGCCGCGTCGGCCTTGCTCTGCGTCGTGAAGACCGGTCCGACGCCCAGGTGGTCGGCAGGGGTGTCGGCGGCCGCCTCGGCCTCGTCCGGCCGGGTGATCGAGAGACCCAGTCGGCAGCCCCCCGGCAGGCGGGCCCGTGCCTCGATGGCGGGCATGTCCTCTTGGCCGACATGCAGGCCGGCAGCGCCGCTCGCCAGCGCCGCTTCGAGGTCGTCGTTCACCACCAGGGGAATCCTCAAGGGGTCCAGGATCGCCCGCAGGCGCCTGGCGAGAGCCGCGGTCGCCTCCGAACCGCGGTCCTTCTCGCGGAGCTGGACCGCGGTCACGCCGCCGCGCGCGGCCTCGGCGACCACCCAGTCGAGCGGCCGGCCGGCACAATCCCCCTCTCCCACCACGAGATAGAGCCTGAGCGCCCCGGGCAGGGCCATGGCGACAGGGCTCATGCCAGCTTCATGCGCGCCTCGACGGCGGCCCGGTCGAGGCCTGCCAGGCAGTCGAGGAAGTGAACCCGGAAGCTGCCGGGCCCGGCGGCCCGCTCCGCCGCCATCTCGCCCGCGATGCCGTAGGCGACCAGGGCATGGACCGCGGCCGCGAAGGGCTCGCCGGTGACGGCGAGCGCGGCGCCCATGACCGCGGTCAGCGCGCAGCCGGTCGCCGTCACCCGCGCCATCAGGGGGTGACCGTTGTCGATGCGGACCACATGCTCGCCGTCGGTGACATAGTCGCTGGCACCGGTGACCGCGACGACGGCCCCGTGGCGCGCGGCCAGCCCCTTCGCCGCCTCCAGCGCCTGCTCGGCGCCGTGGCTGGCATCAACGCCCTTGGCCCCGGCGCCGCCGGCCAGCGCCAGGGTCTCGGAGGCATTGGCCCGCAGGATCGCCGGCTTCAGCAGCAGGAGGCTGGCCGCATTGGCGTTGCGGTAGGCCGTGGCACCGACGCCCACCGGGTCCAGCAGCCAGGGCGTGCCGGCCCGCCGCGCAGCGGCGGCCGCCGCCTGCATCGATTCCACCCAGGCGGCATCCAGCGTTCCCATGTTGATGTTGACCGCACCGGCGATCCTGGCGAAGTCCGCCACCTCCTCCGTCGCGTGCGCCATCACCGGCGAGGCGCCGATCGCCAGCAGCACGTTGGCCATGATGTCCATCGAGACCAGGTTGGTGACCGAGTGCACCAGGGGCGCCTGGGCCCGGATGGCGGCAATCGTCGTCCAGACCTCCTCGCTCGTTGCCGTCATCTCCCCTCCGCTCTGCAGATTGCCCAAGGACCCGTCTTGCCACTGAGCCCGTCATGCCACTAAGACTGCCCGCAATCGTCAGCTCAGAGAAGGCCCCATCGCCCCCATGTCACAAGCAAACGAAAGGGCGCGGCAGACCGCGCACTGCCTTCTGCAGATTGAAGCGGTCCTCTTCCGGCCCGCGGAGCCCTTCACCTTCACCTCCGGTCGGGTGTCGCCGGTCTATGTCGACTGCCGCAAGATCATCTCCTTCCCGCGGGCGCGAAGCGCGCTGATGGCGATGGCGGTGGAGCAGATCAACGAGACCTGCGGCTTCGAGGCCTTCGACGTGATCGCCGGCGGCGAGACCGCCGGCATCCCCTTCGGCGCCTGGATCGCCGACCTGCTGGGCCTGCCCATGGCCTACGTGCGCAAGAAGCCGAAGGGCTTCGGCCGCAACGCCAGGATCGAGGGCGTGATCGAGCCGGGCGACCGGGTGCTGCTGGTGGAAGACCTGGCGACCGACGGCGGCTCCAAGCTGGGCTTCATCGAGGCGCTGCGCGAGGCCGAGGCCGAGGCCAGGCACAGCTTCGTCATCTTCCACTACGGCATCTTCCCGGAGGGGATCGCACGCCTCGAGGAGGCCGGCGTCAGCCTGCACGCGCTCGCCACCTGGTGGGATGCCCTGGCCGTGGCCGAGAGCCTGGGCTACCTCGACCGCGAGGGCATCGCCAGCGTGCGCGCCTTCCTGGAGGACCCCAACGGCTGGAGCGAGGCGCACGGCGGCAAGACCAGCGCAGACCTGGCTTAGATCGGATTCACAGCCCCCGGATGATTCCATTCGGGAGCGATCTCTTCTAGCCCTGCTCGGTCGTGGGATCGATGGTCTTGCGGATCTCGGTGATCTTGGTGGCCGGGAAGCCGCTGATCTCGGCGTGCTTCTTGATGACGGCCTCGTCCTTGGCCAGGTAGACGCAGAAGGTCTTGTCCCCGGCAACGAAGGACTCGACCCACTGCACGTCCGGCGCAAGCTGCGCCAGGACCTCGTTGGATTTCGCCGCCGCGGCCTGCAACTGCGCACGTTCGAAGCTGCCGACCTCGGGGATGTCTCTCTCGATCATGTAGCGCTTCAGCATCGCCTTGCTCCTTGTCGCCTGAAGGAATGAGCCTAGCGCAGGGAGGGGATCGTGCGGAAGCGCTCCCGCTCGCCCCGCCGCACTTCTTTGTCAGTTGCCGCCCGCGACTGTTTCTTCGCCCTGCAGTCGAGACCTGCACTGCAACGTTGCCAGCGCGTGCGCCCGACGCCATCCTCCGCGCGAACAGCAAGGGAGCTCCAAGATGTTGCAGGTCTGGGGACGGCGCACCTCGTCCAACGTTCAATCGGTCATGTGGTGCATCGGCGAGTTGGGGCTCGACTACAAGCGCCACGACGTGGGCCACCGCTATGGCGGCACCGATACCCCGGAATTCATCGCGATGAACCCCAACCGGACAGTCCCGGTGATCCAGGACGGCGAGAACAAGCCGCTCTGGGAATCGGGGGCCATCCTGCGCTATCTCGCCAGCCGCTACGCCGAGGGCGCCTTCTGGCCCTTCGACTTGCTGGAGCGTACCGAGGTCGACCGCTGGGCCGAGTGGGCCAAGATCAACGTGGCCTCGGCCTTCACCGTCCCCATCTTCTGGCGCGTCGTGCGCACCGCCAAGAAGGACCAGAACCCCGCGGCGATCCAGCAGGGAATCGTCGCCTTCGAGAAGAAGCTCAAGATCGCCGGCAAGCAGCTTCGCGACAACCGCTTCCTCGCCGGAGCCCACTTCAGCCTGGCCGACATCCAGTTCGGCCACATCCTCTTCCGCTACTACGACATCGAGATCGAGCGCGCCCGGCTACCCGCCGTGCGACGCTATTACGAGGAGCTCATGACCCGGCCGGCCTTCCGCGAGCACGTCATGGTTCCCTACGAGGAGCTGCGCGTCACCTGAGCCCTACCAGCGCGGCGGGAAGGTCCGCGAAGGTCTCGATCACCCGCTCGGCGCCCAGGCCGTCGACCGGATCCCTGCTGTAGCCGTAACGGCACAGCACCACGGGCAGGCCGGCCGCGCGCGCGGCCTGCAGGTCGTTCGCGCTGTCGCCGACCATCACGGCGTACGCCGGCGCCGCCTCCAGGTCGCGCAGCAGGTTCAGGAGATGATCGGGATGAGGCTTGCGCTCCGAGTAGCTGTCGCCGCCGGCCACGGAGCGGAACAGCGCGCCGATGCCCAGTTCGCCCAGGATGGCCCGGGCCAGCGCCTCCGGCTTGTTGGTCGCCACCGCCAGCTTGCAGCCGGCCGCATCGAGGGCGCGCAGGGTCTCCGCGACGCCCGGGTAGAGCCGCGTCTCCACGCAGACGGCCTCGCCGTAGAGGGAGACGAAGCGGGCGAAGGCGTCCGCGGGCCGCTCGGCTCCCGCCCGCTCGAAGGCGCGCGCGACCAGGACCCCTGCCCCGTCGCCGACCAGCGGCCGCACCTCCTCCAGCAAGAGCGGCGGCAGCCCCTCCTCGCCGAAGAGCCGGGCGAGAGCCGCGGCGATGTCCGGCAGGCTGTCGATCAGGGTTCCGTCCAGGTCGAAGAGGACCGCCTGCGGCCAGGCTTGCGTCATCGGCTGCTTCCCACGATTGTTCGGCCCGCCTTGCCAAGCGCTACCCGGCTCGGGCAAGAGAGGCTCATCCTAAGGCGTCCTCGAGATCTGACATGAACGGTGCCGAAAGACCATTGGCCATCGTGATCCTGGCCGCGGGCCAGGGGACCCGCATGAAGTCGGCCCTGCCGAAGGTGCTGCACCCTATCGCCGGCCGCGCGATGATCCGCCAGGTGCTGGCCGTGGCCGAGAGCCTGCAGCCGGCGAAGATCGTGACCGTGGTGGCGCCCGGCATGGCCGAGGTCGAGGCCGCCGTAGCACCGCACCCCACCGCGGTGCAGGAGCGCGCGCTGGGCACCGCGCACGCACTGCTCGCCGCGGCCGGCGCGCTGGCCCCGGAGCTGGCCGCGGGCGCGGACGTGCTGGTGCTCTACGGCGACGGCCCCCTCATCACCAGGCCGACCCTGGAGGCCATGCTGGACCTGCGCCGCCGCGACGAGCCCCCGGCCTTCGTGTGGCTGGGCGTGCGTCCCCCCGACCCCACCGGCTACGGCCGCATGATCCGCAGCGAGGGCCGGCTGCAGCGCATCGTGGAGGAGAAGGACGCCAGCGACGAGGAGCGCCGCGAAGGCCTGATCTGGGGCGGCCTGCTGGCCGGCGACGGCCGGCGCCTCTTCGAGCTGACCGCCCGTATCGACAACCGCAACGTCAAGGGGGAGTACTACCTGACCGGCCTGGCGGAGCTGGGCAACGAGGCCGGCGCCCACTCGGCCATCTGCGAGAGCGCGCTGGAGGAGGTCCTGGGCGTGAACTCCAGGGGCGAGCTGGCCGCCGCCGAGGCGATCCTGCAGGGCCGTCTGCGGCAGGCGGCCATGGCCAACGGCGTCACTCTGACCGCCCCGGACACGGTCACCTTCTCCTGGGACACGGAGGTCGCCGCCGACGTCACCGTCGAGCCCAACGTCATCTTCGGCCCCGGCGTGCGGGTCGAGACCGGCGTGACCATCCGCGGCTTCTCCCACCTGGAGGGCGTCTCCATCGCCGCCGGCGCGATCGTCGGCCCCTTCGCGCGCCTGCGGCCGGGCAGCCGCATCGGCGAGGGCGCGCACATCGGCAACTTCGTCGAGGTCAAGGCCTCGGAGATCGAGGCCGGCGCCAAGGCCAACCACCTCTCCTACATCGGCGATGCCCATGTCGGCGCCGGTGCCAACATCGGTGCCGGCACCATCACCGCCAACTACAACGGCGTCTACAAGAGCCGCACCGAGATCGGCCGCGGCGCCAGCACCGGCTCCAACTCCGTCCTGGTGGCCCCGGTGCGGCTGGGCGACGAGGCCATCCTGGGGGCCGGCAGCGTGCTGACCGAGGACGTGGAGGCCGACGCGATCGCCACCACGCGCGCGCCGCTCGACCTGCGGCCCCGCTCCGCCGGTCGCTACCGGGCCCGCCTCAAGCGGCTGAAGCCGACATGAGCCGGCTCACCCTCCACGGCTGGGATCACAGCACCTACACCCGTTCGGTGCTGCTGGCGCTTCTGGAGAAGGGGCTGGACTACGACCTGATCACCGTCGATCCCTTCGCGGAGGAGGGCCTGCCGGCCGACTATGCGGCGCTCCAGCCCTTCGGCAAGATCCCGGCCCTGGTGAACGGCGATTTCCGGATCTACGAGACGACCGCGATCCTGAGCTACCTGGAGGAGGCCTTCGAGGGCCCGTCCCTGCTGCCGACCAAGCTGCGCCGGCGCGCCCGGATGCAGCAGATCATCGCGATCCTGGACAGCTACGGCTATCGCGCCCTGGTCTGGGACATCTTCGTCAACCTGCGCGAGGGAACGCCGGACGAGGCGCTCTTGGCCCGCGGCCGGAAGGTCGGCAGAACCCTGCTCGCCGAGCTGGCGGACAAAATGGAGGGGCCGCTGCTCTGCGGCGAGGCCATCAGCCTGGCCGACTGCCACCTGGCGCCGATCCTCTGCTATGGACTGGCCACACCCGAGGGCAGAGAACTGGTCGCCGAGCAGCCAGCAGTCCTCGACTGGTGGGAGCGCGTCCAGGCGCGGCCCGGATGGTCCGAGAGGCTCTTCGTCCCGCCCCGCTAACCCGCAAACCCGATCCACGCGAGGGAGTCCGTTTTCAGCCATGACCCGTGATTTCAAAGTCCTGGACGGCCGCGAGATCGGCAAGGAGATCCGCGCCGAGGTCGAGGCCGACGTCAGGGACCTGACCCAGGCCGGCTGGCCGCCGCGCCTGGTCTCGGTCCTGGTCGGCGATCCGGCCTCGGCCATGGTCTATATCCGCAACCAGAAGCGGGCGGCCGAGAAGCTGGGCATCGCCTTCGAAGAGCGCATCTTTCCCGCCGAGGTCACCCAGTCGGAGATGCTGGCCGCGATCTCTGCCATGAACGCCGATCCCAGGGTCACCGGCGTCATCCTGCAGCGGCCGGTGCCGGACCAGCTCTCGATCCGCCCCCTGCAGGCCGCGATCCACCCGATGAAGGACGTGGAGGGCATGCACCCGGCCTCGATCGGCAACATCGTCTACAACGACCTGGTCATGGGCCCCTGCACCTCGGTGGCGGCGGTGGAGATGCTGAAGCACACGGGCCTGAAGCTGCCGGGCCTGGAGGTCGTGGTGATCGGCAGCTCCGAGATCGTCGGCAAGCCCATCGCCTTCCTGCTGATGAGCGCGGGCGCCACGGTGACGGTCTGCCACCACATGACCCGCAACCTCGCCATGCACTCGCGCTCGGCCGACGCGGTCTTCGTCGCGGTCGGCAAGCCGGGCCTGGTCACCGGCCAGATGATCAAGCCGGGGGCGGCGCTGATCGACATCGGCATCAACCAGGTGAGCCTGCCCGACGGCACCACCCGCATCGTGGGCGACGCCGACTACGAGAGCTGCCACGAGGTCGCCGGCTGGATCACCCCGGTGCCCGGCGGCGTCGGCCCGGTCACGGTCTCCATCCTGCTGCGCAACGTCACCACCGCGGCCAAACTGCAGAAGCAGCACTACGAAAGCGTCTTTCAGGACGCGGCTCCGCAGGGAAACTAGAGCAGGATGCGCTCGCTTATGCTCACGAATCCTGCCCTAGCCTATTGTTTTAACAGCAAATCGTCGTCGCAGATGATTCCATCTGCTCGGGATTTGCTCTAGCAGGCTGCTGAAAAACCCAGTCGCGTTGAGAGGGTAGATGTGATTCCCTTTTGCTGTGGGAAGCAGGAAGGGAAGGCAGGATGCGGGGTCAAGACGATGGCAGCGAGGGTCTGTTTTCCTACGTGAGTTGTGAGGCCCGTGTTCCAAGGGATCATCCGCTGCGTGCCATCCGGGCGCTCGTGGATGAGGCGCTGGAGGTTCTATCGCCGTCGTTTGAGCAGCTCTATTCGAAGACGGGACGTCCATCGATTGCGCCAGAGAAGCTGCTTCGTTCGTTGCTGCTGCAGGCATTCTACACGATCCGCTCGGAGCGGCAGCTGATGGAGCAGTTGGACTACAATCTGCTGTTTCGCTGGTTCGTGGGCCTACCTATGGATGCTCCGGTGTGGGATGCGACGGTGTTCTCGAAGAACCGCGACCGGCTGCTGGAGGGCGATATCGCGCGGCGTTTCTTGTCCGCGGTGATGAACCAGCCACGGGTCAAGACGCTGCTGTCGGAGGAGCACTTTTCGGTCGACGGCACGATGATCGAGGCTTGGGCCTCGATGAAGAGCTTCCGGCCGCGGTCAGGCGATGACGGCACCCCCGGTGATGACGGCACCCCTGGTGATGACGGCACCCCTGGCGCTGGCGGCAGCAGCTCGGGCGGGCGCAACCAGGAACGCAACTTCCGCAAGGAGAAGCGCTCGAACGAGACCCATGCCAGCACCAGCGATCCCCAGGCCCGCCTCTATCGCAAGGGCAATGGCCGGGAGAGCCGGCTGTGCTATCTCGGCCATGTCCTGATGGAGAACCGCAACGGTCTCATCATCGATGCCGAGCTGACCCAGGCCAGCGGCACGGCCGAGCGGGAGGCGGCTTTGGCCATGGTCGAGCGCTATCGCGCGCACAGCAAGAGACGCATCACGCTGGGCGCCGACAAGGCCTACGATGCCCGCCAGTTTGTCAGCGATCTGCGCGCGCGCAAGGTCACGCCCCACATCGCCCGCAACGATCACCTGACCAAGACCGGCAAGCGGCGCACCAGCGCCATCGACGGCCGGACCACCCGCCACCCGGGCTATGCAATCAGCCAGCGCTTGCGAAAGAGGATCGAAGAGCCGATCGGATGGGCCAAGAGCGTGGCCGGACTGGCCAAGACCAAGCATCGAGGTAAGGCCCGCGTCGGCTGGTCCTTCCTGCTGGGCGTGGCCGCTGGAAACCTGATCCGACTACCAAAGCTGCTGGCTGCAGCCTAAGCATCACCGCAACAAGGAGTGCAGCCCCTCAGATCCCTACCAAAGAAACCATCCGCAGCTCGCTCCGGAAAGCCGACCCATCCACACCAGCCAAAAACTTCCCGAAACGCCCCTCCCGCCGACTTTTTCAGCAGCCTGCTAGGTCGTTTCGGATTTGCTCGGCTCCGGCCCGCACCCCCGCCCACTCAAGTATCCTGCTGTGGGCGGCCGGGCGAGGGTGCGGACCGGCGCCGATTCCACCCGAGCGCGAAGCGCTCGGAAACCGATCAACCGCCGAGGCCGAGGGCCCTGGCGCGCGCCAGCAGGCGCTGTGCGCTGAGGTAGGTGGGCACCTCGATCATGAGGTCGCCGGAGCGGGCGCGCTCCTGGCCTTCGGCCCGCGCTGCCTCGAAACGCTCCACCGTGACCTCCGCCTCCCCGATCTCCGCGGGTGAGGGCGTCATGACCCGGTTGACGATCGCGGCGTGCGCCGGGTTCACGACGCTCTTCGCGACATAGCCGAGCTGCCGGGCATGGCGGGCGTCGGCCTCGCAGCCCTCCGGGTCGGCGAAGGTATAGGGGCAGTCGACCGAGACGACCTTCGCGGCCACGCATTCGAGGTGCAGGCGCTGGCGCGCGTAGGCCAGCTCGACCGAGTTCTTGCTCCGGGGAGCGCCCAGATCGGCGGCCACGTCCTCGGTCGAGCCCAGCACGCAGGTCACCCGGGCGCTCGCCCTGGCGATGGCATAGGTCTGCATGATGCCGCGGGCCGACTCGATGTTGGGCGCAAGCTCCGTGCTGCCGGCCGGAATGCCGTACCTCTCCTCCAGCCGCGCGACCTCCTGCTCCAGGGCTGCGACCTGCTCGGGCTCGGCGACCTTCGACATGACCACGACGGCGGGTCGGCCTCGCATGACCTCGGCCAGGTCGGCCAGGCCCTCGCTCTCCAGCGGGTTCACCCTGACGGCGGCGAGAACGCCGGCCTTGCGCCAGGCGTCGTAGATCTCGGGCGCCAGGGCCCGCGCGTCGGGACGGCGGTCCGGCGGCGTGAAGTCCTCCAGCTCCTGGATCAGCACGTCGGCCCCGCTGGACCCTGCGGCCAGCAGGGCCTCCCGGTCGGCGCCCGGCAGGAAGAGCCAGCTACGCCGCAGCGCCGGCGGGCGGCGGCCCTCGGCCTCGGGGCTCGATGACGGATTCATGGCGCAGGGCTCCTCGGTTCGACCGGTCGGGAGCCGGGGACGCTAGAGGAAATTCCGCGCAGAGGGAATCATCTGCGACGACGATCCGGCTCTCTCACCCTATCCTTCGGCGCTCACTGGCCGCTCACTGCTCGTAGCGGAAGCCGATCTTCACGCCGACCTGATAGTGCGCGACCTTGCCGTCCTCGATGTGGCCGCGGACCTGGGTCACCTCGAACCAGTCCAGGTTGCGCAGGCTGGCGGACGCGGTGGAGACGGCCTTCTCGATCGCCTTCTCGATGCTGTCGGCGGAGCTGCCGTAGAGTTCGGTCACGCTGTAGACATTGTCGGACATGGGTTTTCCTCCTGCGTGTCGGCCCCCAAGGGTGGAGACGATCCCCTCTTCTCTCGTGGGTCAACTGCCGCCGGCAGGGATAGGTTCCATGCCGGTGGGCCGAGGCGCAGGCGGATCCTAGGCGGCCTCCTCCCCCAGCAGGGTCACGCGCCAGACCTCCCCCTCCGGCACGACGCGGACCGGCAGCGCGTTCGGCATGGCTCGGATGTCCGGATCCAGGCGCACCAGGGTCCTGGCGGCGAACCAGAGGCCGCCGTGGGCGACGACCAAGGTGTCGGGCCCGGCCTCCACCACGCGCGACAGGGCCGGCCAGACGCGGGCACGGAACTGCCAGAAGTCCTCGCCGCCCTCGGGTGCGTAGCTGCCGGCCCAGTAGTCGGTTATCCAGGGCTGGTAGAGCTGGCCCTGGTGGACGCCCAGGTGGCATTCCATCAGCAGGGGATCGGCCTCGACCGCAAGGCCCAGCCTGGCGGCAACGGCCTCCGCGGTGTCGAAGGCGCGGCTCAAGCTGCTGGAGACGATGCGCTTTATCGGCTCGCCCGCCAGCACCCCGGCCGCGGCGGCGGCCTGCTCGAAGCCCAGCGGGCTCAGCGGTGCGTCGGTCTGGCCCTGGAAGCGCCGCTCGCGGTTGAAGTGGGTTTCGCCGTGGCGCAGGAAGTAGAAGGGCCGCGTGAAGGCCTCGGCCGGCGGGGCCAGGCCCTCGGTCCTCTGGGGATCGTCTCGCATGAGCCAGACTTGCCGCAAAGGCCGCCCGCGCCTAGGGGCCGCAAGGTCGCGGGATGGAGTCTTCCAGGATTTGTGAGCTGTGCTAACCGGCTGCCGCCGCCCTGCCGTACTCCTCCTCCTGCAGGCGCCGCCAGTCGACCTTGCCGGTGGCGCCGCGGGGCAGGCTCTCAACGAAGGCGACGATGCGCGGCGCCTTGTAGCCGGCCAGGCGCTCGCGCGCCCAGGCGATGATCTCCTCGGCGCCGGGCTCCCCGGCTCCCGGCTTCAGCACCACCAGCGCCTTCACCGCCTCGCCCAGCCGCGGGTCCCTGGCCGCGAGGACGCAGACCTCGGCGATGGCGGGATGGCGGTGCAGCACCTGCTCCACCTCGGACGGCCAGACCTTGAGCCCGCCCAGGTTCACCATGCGCTTCAGGCGGTCGACCAGGTAGAAGAAGCCCTCCTCGTCGACATAGCCGATGTCGCCGGTCCTGAAGAAGGGCCTGCCCTCGATCTCGACGAAGGCCGCGCGCGTCGCCTCCGGGTCGTTCCAGTAGCCCTTGAAGACCTGCGGGGCGTCGATCACGATCTCGCCCGGCTCTCCCGGCCCCAGCAGCGCGCCGCTCTCTGGATCGCGGATGCGGGAATCGACGTCGAAGACCGGCAGGCCCAGGCAGGCGCGCCGCGGGCGGTCGGCCGGATTGATGTGGGTCGCCGCCATGGTCTCGGTCAGGCCGTAGCCCTCGATGTAGGTGAGGCCGGTGCGCTCCTTCAGCGCGTCGAAGACGGCCGCCGGCATGGCCGCCCCGCCCCCGCCGATCCCCTGCAGGCTGGAGAGGTCGTAGCCGGCGAGCTCCGGATCGCTCAGGAGGTCGATGGCCATGGTGGTGATGTTGCGCCAGCGGGTGATGCGGTAGCGCTCGATCAGCCTGGCCGCCGTCCTGCGGTCCCAGCGCGCCATCAGGATCAGCCGGTGGCCCTCGTAGAGCGGCCCGTTCATCACCCCCTGCATCGCGGTCACGTGGAAGAAGGGCAGGCTCGCCAGCACGGTCTCCACGCTCGCCACGTAGTCCGCGGGCCGGTTCCAGAGCATGGTGCCCAGCACCGTCGTCATCACCGTGCGGTGGGTGTGCATGCAGCCCTTGGGCGCCCCGGTGGTGCCGGAGCTGTAGGGGATCACCGCCAGCTCGTCCGGCCCGGCAGCCTGCGGCCGCGGCGCGAGCCCCGCCTCCAGGGCCGCCTGCCAGTCCAGGATCTCCGGCCGCGCCGCCCTTGTCCCCTCTGGCGGCTCCTCCGGCGGCTGCAGTGAGGCCGGCAGGGCCAGATCGGAGTCGGGATCGGCGGCATCGGCATAGCGGAAGACGATGAGCCGCTCGCAGAGCCCCTCGTCCAGCAAGGGCTCGATCGCCGGCAGCACCTCCTCGCCCAGGATCGCCAGGCGGGCGCCGCTGTCGGCCAGGAAGTGCCTGAGCTCCGCCGTCCGGTTCATGGGATTGACCGGCACCACCACCGCATCGGCGCGCAGGATCGCGTAGTAGGCCGTGACGAACTGCGGGGAGTTCTGCGCCAGCAGCAGCACGCGGTCCCCGGCCGCGATGGCGAGGCCCTGCTGCAGGTACCCGGCAAGGGCCTCCACGTCGCGGTGGAGGGCGCCATAGGAGGTGACGCCGCCGTAGAAGACCAGCGCCGGCCTCTCCGGGTGCAGGCGGGCGCGCTCTTCGACATGGCGGTTGACCGTCACCGCCGGAACCTGAAGCTCTGCCATCCCCGAAAGCCCCATTGGTTGGTCTTGGTCGGCGCCGGCCCGCAGCCCCGCCCGGCCGCCCAGGAGGATACTGCCGGGGGCGGCCGGACGGGGCTGCGGGCCGGCGCCGTCAGCTAGTCCTACCCTGCCACAGCCCCGCCGCCCAGCACCAGTATGGGCGGCAGTCCCGCCAGGTCCGAGCGGCCCGGCGCGAAGCCCCTGCCGGGGTGGCTGCCGAAAGTTCGCAAAGGCGCGGCGATCTGCGCTAGACTGGCGGGTGGAAAGGAGCGGCGATGGTTCCGCCTGCCATGATCGCGCACTGTCTTCCCGACCGTCTGCATCCGGTCAGCCGCATGTTCCTGGAGCACTGGCTGAACGGCGACTTCTCGACGGCCGACTTCCTGCGCTGGTTCCACATGCCCAATTCCGACTACATCTCGGTCGCGCACTGCGTGATCCGGGCGGTCGCAGAGGGCATGTAGGGCCTGCCAAAGAAGGCCTTTACAGTCCGCGGGCAGGTCTGTTACACCCGCCACTCCCTGACGGGCGGCCCCCTATTTTGCCGGGCCACCCCTGGCTGATCCGCGGTAGCTCAGTGGTAGAGCAGACGGCTGTTAACCGTCCGGTCGTAGGTTCGAATCCTACCCGCGGAGCCATGCTGCTTCTCCAATATATTGATACAACACAATAATTTAAGTTGGTGGCCAAATCGTCCCCCCATTCATCCCCCCATATGGCATTTTCTTGTGAGCAAATGGGTGGTCGCCACCCGACGGCATTGGTGTGCCAAAGTAGGGCGTGTTGAATAGCCGAAAAGGGAAGGGTGCGCTCCATCGCTTGCGGTCATGATCTCCATCAGACTGCCTTCGGCGAACTCCTGCGGCGACGCTTTCTCCCCTGGCCCGGTTTGCAAAGCCACCCTTGCCCTCGCCTTGCCCAACGGAAAGAGCTCGCCCCTCCTGGAGGGATAAGTCGTCTTTCTCCGCTGCAGGACCGAAGCCGATTGCCCGGTCAGACAGGTGGTCCCGCAGGACGCTGAGAACGCCCTTGGGCAGGGTCGAGGGCGACGGGCCGCGCCCTGCAAAATCACCCAGGCCACTGCTGCGGACGTCCAGAGGCCGCTAGGCGATGGGCCAACGGACGGCCTTCTCACGTGAGGCCAAATGGCTAACCGAGGCCGACTTGGCGCTCTCTCCACCAATTGCGTCACAACCAAACAAAGTCAGCCGCGGTCAGCAGGTTGGCGGCCGTGACACCATCGACCAGGAAGGCCTGATCAACGGCACCGTCGCCGTCTTGATCCACCTGGACCTGTCGCGTGCCGGCATAGCGGGCTTCGGAATCGCCGCTGCCAGAGAATGTGTTGGCCTCGATGTAGGTGAAAGAGCCCACTTCCAGCCCTGTGGCAAAGACCAGCTTGTCCTCGCCGTTGGCTGCGTTCACCAGCACCCCGTCGAAATCGCGGATCACCGGGCCGCCGGAACCGGCATTGCCTAGATCCGTGCCATCGAAGACGAAGCTATCCGAGCCGGAGCCGCCGAAGGCCACGTCGCCGGAACTGATCACCAAGGTGTCGGCACCGCTGCCGCCTTCCAGCAGATCCTCACCGTCGCCGCCATAGAGGGCATCGTCGCCGGCGTTGCCCTCGAGCGTGTCGTTTCCTCCTAAGCCGTACAGGCTATTGGCGCCCGTGTTCCCTTCGATCGTGTTATCCAGGCTATTGCCGGAGCCGCCGATATCGCCTTTGCCACCCTGCATGCGTAGGTTCTCGACAAAGGCCGTGGCCGTCGCATCCGGCAAGGTGAAGTCGCTCTCGGCGCGCACCAAGTCGGTGCCCTCGCCGGCCAACTCGACGATCTGATCGCTCTGGGTGTCGACCACGAAGGTGTCGTCGCCGAGACCACCGACTAGGCTGTCGCTACCACCACGGCCATTCAGGATGTCGTCCCCGCTGTTGCCCTCCAGGTAGTTGTCGAAGGAGTTGCCCAGCAAGGTGTTGGCGCGGTTGTTGCCGACAAGGCTAGCAGCACCAACGTCAGGGCCGTTGTTGATGTTGGCCCGCTCGACATAGCCCTCGTCACCCGCGGCCAGGGTATAGGCCTGGGCATCAGAGCGGATCACGTCCTCGAAGCCGCCGGCCGCCGTCTCGCGTACCACGTCAGCCGCGGTGTCGACGATGAAGGTATCGTTGGCAACGCCGCCGGCCGCCGTGTCGATGCCGCTGCCGCCGTTCAGGCGGTCCGAGCCAATTCCGGCGTAGAGCGTGTCCGACCCCGATCCCCCGCCCAGACGGTCGTTACCGTCCTCTCCATAGGCGGTGTCGTCTCCCACATTTCCAAAGAGCGTGTCGAGCCCGGTGGCCCCATACATGAAATCGTCACCATCCTGGCCGCGTACGACGTCGTCACCGCTGCCGCCAAAGATCAGATCGTTGGCCGTCTGTCCGCGAAGATCGTCGTCACCGTCTAGGCCGCCGATCCGGTTGGTTACAAATCCGCCTTCTAGGCTGTCGCTTCCGCTTGTGCCGTAGAGCGCCAGGACCTCCACGCTTACTAGGGAAACTCCCACAGGTAGTGTCGCCGCCAAGTTCAAAACTAGACTATCGCTTCCGAGACCGCCGTCATAGGTCTCGCCGGCCTCGATTTCCAATTGGCTCGCCACGACCAGGGTGTCAGCCGTGCTGCCGCCAAACATCGTGTCAATACCCAAGCCGCCGAACAACTCATCCGCTCCGGCGCCCCCAAAGAGGTCATGGTCGTTTCCCGTTCCACCGAATATCGTGTCGTTTCCGGTGCGGCCTGATAGAATTGAATCATCACCATCACCGCCATATATTATTGCTGCACCCCCAAATGCAACTAAGCTAACATCATCATCATTACCACCAAATATAATATTACCGGAACCTACTACAGATAAAGCAAAGTCTTCGCCATCTCCACCAAAAACTTTGTTACCAGAACCTGCCCCCGCTTTTAATAGTGAGTCATCTCCACTTCCACCATATATAAATTCCCCTTCTAGTTCTATATCATCACCACTGCCACCAAATATCGTATCAATTCCGGTCCCCCCAATTAAATCACTGTCATCTCCATCTCCGCCATATATGATGTCATCACCACCACTAACAACGACATTATCACCTAAAATCGATACGTCATTTCCACTATCTCCAAATAGTGTATCATTGCCTCTTCCCCCAGAGAGGCTTCTGTCATTTCCACTTCCTCCATAAATCAAATCAATATCATTACCTCCAAAAAAAAGAGAATCATTTTGATTTCCTCCAAACATGAGGTCATTTCCGACAGACCCAACAAAGCTAATATCAAAGCCACTTCCACCAAATATTGTATCGCTTCCTACGCCCCCGAAAAATCGAACATCTTTTCCGCTTCCCCCAAATATAGTATCATTCGCTGATTGCCCGGCTAAACTACTATCATTTCCACTACCGCCAGATATTATATCATTGCCATCGCCCCCAAAGAAGCTGGCGTCATTTCCGCTTCCTCCATAAATCAAATCATCGCCAGATTCCCCCTGAAAATGTCCGTCTGCACCCTCGCCTCCATACAACCTATCGCTCCCTGACCCTCCTCTGTGGGCGGAATCATTGTCGAAACCGCTGTAAATAAGGTCATCACCTAGACCTCCAAGTATGTTGTCAGCGCCACTTGCGCCGAAGAGCGTGTCGTTTCCGGTTAGTCCGCGGAGTGTGTCCGCCCCATACAATCCGAAGATGCGGTCATCGGCGCTCGTGCCAGCCAGGCTGTCTGGACCGTCTGTGCCCGTTATGTTCGCCATCGCCCTTGTCTTCCTTTCTGATCAGTCAGCTCAATGATGGTAGGCACAGCACGTCATTGCTTGAAGCAGAAAACGCCAATTGCGGCGGAAGGGTGTGCTGTCGGTGCGTTTGCGGTCGCACCTCTTCTACTGCTTCAGACTGCTGTCCAGAAACCACTCTCTGCCGTCGCCATCCTCCCACAGCATCGAGAGCAGGTCGCCAGCGTGCTCGACGATCCATTTCTGATTAGAGAAAAACACGAACCCCGGCGGCAGGCGGAAGGGTTCAGCCGAAAGCCACTTCCGATCTACACCCTGCATAAGGGCCATGCGCGCCGGCGTCGTGTTGATCATCAAGTCTCAGAAGGCCGTGGACCCAAACGGCAAGGGCTGCTTGGCACGAAATGCTGAGCGATAGGTCACCGAACTCAGCAAGAAGTACGGCTGCCGGAGGAAGCGCTCGGAATCAATGGCAGCTTTGAGCGGCTCCACCGACTCCGTACCGCGATTGATCACGATTAGGGGAAGAACCACCAGGACTCACCAGTGGTTTTCGCCACTCCCCCTGGACAAAGGCGCATGACCCTGGGAAGACTCGCCCGAAAGGGGAGACGTCACGCAGCCGTCATGATGCGTCTGGAGGAGATCGCGAAAGGCCAGCAGCTCGAAGGCCTCACGCCGCGGGGGGCGGCGGAGGTGAAGGGAGTCGACTGGATCGGAACCGACCAGATCGAGGTCCTCTTCCGGACCGACCGGGGCCTCTCCAGCCGCATCGTCACGCGCGAGGACGAGGAGCGCCTCTCGCCCGCGGCCCCCACCGCCCCCTTCTCCTTCATCGCCGACGGCGAGGACTTCCGGCTGGCGGCCGAGGCCAGGCGCATCAGCCTGGCCCACCTCTTCGATCCCTACCTGGCGCTCACTTCCTCCGACATCGAGCCGCTGCCGCACCAGATCACCGCGGTCTACGGCCACATGCTGGACCGCCAGCCGCTGCGCTTCCTGCTGGCCGACGACCCCGGCGCCGGCAAGACCATCATGGCTGGCCTGTTCATCAAGGAGCTGATGATCCGCGGCGACCTCACCCGCTGCCTGATCGTCGCCCCCGGCTCCCTGGTCGAGCAGTGGGAGGACGAGCTGCGCGAGAAGTTCGACCTGCCCTTCAAGATCCTGACCCGCGACATGCTGGAGAAGAGCCCCTCCGGTAATCCCTTCCGCGACGAGGACCGGTTGATCCTGCGCCTCGACATGGCCTCGCGCTCGGAAGACATGCAGGCCCTGATCAAGGCCGCCCCCGATTTCGATCTGGTGATCGTCGACGAGGCGCACCGCCTCTCGGCCAGCTACAGCGGCGGCGAGGTGAAGTACACCAAGCGCTTCCTGCTGGGCCGCATGCTGGGCAGCCAGACCCGACACCTGCTGCTGATGACCGCGACCCCGCACAACGGCAAGGACGAGGACTTCCAGCTCTTCCTCTCGCTGCTCGACGGCGACCGCTTCGAGGGCGCCCACCGCGACGGCCTGCGCGCGGTCAAGGCCGACGACCTGATGCGCCGCCTGGTGAAGGAGGAGCTCTACTGGTTCGACGGCCGCCCGCTCTTCCCGGAGCGGCGCGCCTACACCGTCAGCTACGAGCTCTCCCCGGCCGAGGCCGACCTCTACGCCGCCGTCACCGACTACGTGCGCGAGGAGATGAACCGGGCCGAGCGCTTCGCCTCCACCGACGAGAAGAAGCGCAACAACGTCGGCTTCGCGCTCCAGTCCCTGCAGCGCCGCCTGGCCTCCTCGCCCCGTGCGATCTGGCGGTCTCTCCGCCGACGCCGCGAGCGCCTGCAAAAACGGGCCGAGGAGGAGGAGATCAGGCTGCGCGGCCAGGAGACCGCCCCCCTCTCCGACCCCGACCGCCTGGCCCTGCCGGACGAGGAGGACCTCGACGAGCTACCGGAAGAGGAGCTGGAGGAACTGGAGGACCGGGCGATCGACCGCGCCTCCAGCGCCCGCACCCTGGAGGAGCTGCGCAAGGAGATCGCCAGCCTCGAGGTCCTGGAGGAGAAGGCTGACCGGCTGCGCCGCTCCAACCAGGACACCAAGTGGAGCCAGCTCTCCGAGATCCTGGACCGCCCGCCGGTCTACGACCCCGGCGCCGGCCGCCAGAAGAAGATCCTGATCTTCACCGAGCCGCGCGACACCCTGGACTACCTGGAAGAGAAGATTGTCGAGCGCCTGGGCGAGCCCGAGGCGGTGCGGGTCATCCACGGCGGTGTCCCCCGCAACCAGCGCCGCGGCGCCGTAGCCGCCTTCAACGATGATCCCAAGGTCCGGGTGCTGATCGCCAACGACGCCGCCGGCGAGGGCGTGAACCTGCAGCGTGGCGCCCACCTCATGGTCAACTACGACCTGCCCTGGAACCCCAACCGCCTGGAGCAGCGCTTCGGCCGCATCCACCGCATCGGCCAGACCGAGGTCTGCCACCTCTGGAACCTGGTCGCCGGCGAGACCCGCGAGGGCGCCGTCTACCAGCGCCTGCTGGAGAAGCTGGAGGAGGCCCGCCAGGCGCTGGGCGGCAAGGTCTACGACGTGCTGGGCGAGGCCTTCGAGCAGCGCCACCTGAAGGACCTGCTGATGGAGGCCGTGCGCTACGGCGAGCGGGAGGAGGTCCGCGCCCGCCTGTTCCAGAGCATCGACGGTGCCGTCGACCAGGCCCACCTGGCCGGCCTCACCGCCCGCGCCCAGCTCGCCCACGAGAGCCTGAACCCGGCCGACGTCGAGGCCCTGCGCTTCGAGATGGAGCGCGCCCAGGCCCGCCGCCTGCAGCCGCACTTCATCCGTCAGTTCTTCCAGGAGGCCTTCCGCCGCCTCGGCGGCCGCATGGAACCGCGCGAGCCCGGCCGCTGGGAGATCACCCGCGTCCCCGTCATCCTGCGCACCCGCGACCACCTGACCGGCCGCGGCGACCCGGTGCTGGAGCGCTACAGCCGCGTCTGCTTCGACAAGGCCCACATCCGAGACGCCGGCAGCCAGGGCGCGGCCGCCCTGCTCGCCCCCGGCCACCCGTTGCTGCAGGCCGTCCTCGACCTGACCCTGGAGCACTACGGCCCGGCCCTGAACCAGGGTGCCCTGCTGGTCGACGAGGCCGACCCGGGCCTGGAGCCCAGCCTGCTGATCCTGGCCGAGCACGAGGTGCGCGACGGCATCCCGGCACCGGACGGGCAGCCGCGCGTCATCTCCCGCGAACTCCAGTTCCTGCGCCTGCTGCCGGACGGCAGCGCGCGCGAGGCCGGCGCCGCCCCCTACCTGGACCTGCGCCCGCCGACCGCCGAGGAGGCCCTGCTCTGCCAGGACCTGACCGGCGCCGGCTGGCTGACCGGAGACCTGCCGGCCCGGGCGCGCAGCTTCGCGGCCGAGCACCTGGCCGGCCGCCACCTTGCCCGGGTCCGCGACCGCCGCCTGGCCCACATCGACAAGGTGGCCGAGCAGGTGCGCCATCGCCTGAAGAAGGAGATCGGCTACTGGAGCCGCCGCGCCGCCCAGCACCGCCTGAACGTCAGCAGCGGCAAGGGCGAGCGCCTCGCGCTGCAGAAGGCAGAGGAGCGCGCCCGCGGCCTGGCCGACCGCCTGGAGGCTCGCCAGCAGGGCCTGGAGCTGGAGCGCGCCATCACCGCGGCGGCGCCCGAGGTGCGCGGCGGCGCCCTGGTGATCCCGGCCGGCCTACTGGCCGCGCGCAGCGGTGAGGTCCCGGCTACCGGTTTCGCCGAGGACACGGCCGCCAGCGAGGCCCTGGCGATGGCCGCGGTGCTGGCAGCCGAGCAGGCCGCCGGCCGCCGGGCTGAGGACGTCTCGGCCAGCAACCGCGGCTGGGACATCGAGAGCGTCAGCCCCGACGGCCACCTGCTCTTCCTGGAGGTCAAGGGCCGCGTGGTCGGTGGCCGCGATATCATCGTCACCAGGAATGAGATGCTGCAGGCGAGGAACGCCGGGCCGCGCTATCACCTGGTCTACGTGCCGCTGGAGAACGGCTTCGCCGGCCAGCCGCTCTATCTCAGCGACCCCGGCCGTCACTTCTGGGACGAGGGCGACTTCAGGGACACTTGCCGGCACTATGCGGTGAAGGACATCGTCGCTCTGGCCGAGCCCGGCCCCACCCTTCCGGAGAATCCCCCCGCATGACCGATACCGGCCGCAAGAAGCTGATCGAGCACTCCCTGCCCCTGGAGGCCATCAACCGGGCCTCGGCGCGCGAGAAGTCGGTCCGCCACGGCCACCCCTCGACCTTGCACCTCTGGTGGGCCAGGCGCCCGCTGGCCGCCTGCCGTGCCGTGCTCTTCGCGCAGCTCGTCGACGACCCCTCGGCCTGGCCGGATCGCTTTCCCACCCCCGACGACCGCCGGCACGAACGGCTGCGCCTGCACCGGGTCATCGAGGAGATGGTGGAGTGGCCCAAGTCCGACCCCAAGGACCAGGCCCGCTTCAACCGCGCAATCGAGGCGGCACGCTGGGAGATCGCCCGCTCCGTCGCCTGGGGCCTGGGCGAGGAGCCGCCCGCGACCCAGGACCCTCAGGCCGTGATTGCCTATCTGCAGGAGAAGGGCCCGCCGGTCTATGATCCCTTCTGCGGCGGCGGCTCCATCCCGCTGGAGGCGCAGCGCCTGGGTCTGCGCGCCTACGGCTCGGACCTCAACCCGGTGGCGGTGCTGATCACCAAGGCCCTGATCGAGTTTCCGCCAAAGTTCGCGGGCCTGGCGCCCGTTCATCCGGACGTCGCCCAGGACACGGACCTCGCCGGCCGGCAGTGGCAGGGCGCGCAGGGCCTGGCCGAGGACGTGCGCCGCTACGGCCGCTGGATGCGCGACGAGGCAGAGAAGCGCATCGGCCACCTATACCCGAAGGCAACCCTGCCCGACGGCAGCGAGGCCACGGTGATCGCCTGGCTCTGGGCGCGCACCGTCGCCTCCCCTGACCCGGCCCTGAAGGGCGCGCACGTGCCCCTGGTCTCCTCCTTCGTGCTCTCCTCCAAGAAGGGCAAGGAGGCGATCGTCAACCCGGTGAAGGACCCCGCAGCAAGGGACGGCTGGCGCTTCACGGTGAAGACCGGCGGCGTGACGGCAGAGGAACTGGCGGTCGCGAAGAACGGCACGAAGACCGCGAGAGGAGCAAATTTCTCTTGTCTCTTGAGCGGTTCTTCGATTGCTGCTTCCTACATCAAAGGTGAGGGCCAGGCTGGAAGGCTGTCTGCTCGCCTCATAGCTATCGTGGCCGAGGGCAATCGAGGCCGGATCTATGTTTCTCCTGATCGCGAGCATGAACAAGCAGCAGAGACGTCCAAACCAGTCGCTCCAGATTTGGAGCAGAACTTGCCCAACGATCCTCGGAATTTTTGGACCGTCGACTACGGTCTGAGGCAGTGGGCTGACCTCTTCACCCCGCGCCAGCTCACGGCGCTGACCACTTTCTCTGATCTGGTAGCAGAGGCGCGTGCACGCGTGCTCCAGGATGCAAATCGCGCCGAACGCTTCCGCGACCTCGCCCGCCCCGACACCCCGCTCGCCGACGGCGGCACCGGCCCCACCGCCTACGCCGACGCCGTGGCGACCTATTTGGGAATTGCAGTGAGCAAGCTTTCTGACGCGCAGTCTAGCGTGACACGCTGGAAACCCTCAATGGACCAAGCAATTGGGACTTTCGGGCGCCAAGCAATTCCTATGGTTTGGGATTATCCAGAATCTAATACATTTTCTGGCATGGCTGGAGATTACTCCACCACAATCCTAAATATGATGCGCATACTTGACTCAGATGCGTTTTCTACGCCTTCATTTGTGCGCATAAGGAACGCTGCCGATTGTCGAGACGAAGAGGAAATAACTGTTTTTTCAACGGATCCACCTTACTATGATAACATAGGCTATGCTGATCTCTCAGACTATTTTTATGTCTGGTTAAGGCGGAGTCTGCGCCCAATACACCCCGACCTCTTCCGGCGTCTTCTTACACCGAAGGCAGAAGAACTCGTCGCCACCCCCTACCGGCATGGCGGAAAAGACCAGGCCGAGCAACACTTCATGGAAGGGATGAGCGCCGCCCTGCATGCCATGCGGAATGCGTCTGACGGTCTGCCGCTGGCGGTTTACTACGCCTTCAAGCAATCGGAGATCGCCCAGGACGGTGTCTTCTCTCCTGGCTGGACCGCTTTCCTGCAGGCCGTTGTCGATTCTGGCCTGCAGGTCGATGGCACCTGGCCGGTTCGCACCGAGTTGTCCAACCGCATGATCGCCTCCGGCACCAATGCCCTCGCCTCCTCGGTCGTCCTGGTCTGCCGCGCCCGCCCCGAGGACGCGCCTAGCACTAGCCGCCGAGACTTCCTTCGCGAGTTAAAGCCGATCATGCGCGCCGCCATTGAGGCGCACCAGCGCACCGGCATCCCACTGCCAGACCGCCGGCAGGCGGCGCTCGGCCCCGGCATCGGCATCTTCTCGAAGTATGCAGCGGTGCGCGAGGTCGACGACAGCCGCATGAGCGTCGCCACCGCCCACGGCCTAATCAACCGCGAGATCGACGAGGTGCTGAACGAAGGCAGCGAGGCGCTGGACTCCGAGAGCCGCTTCGCCCTCGACTGGTTCGCGCTGAACGGATACCGTAACGTCAGAGGCGGCGCCGGCATCGCCATCGGCATGCTGATGGGCCTGAATCTCTCCGAGGCGCAGATCAACCGCTCCGGCCTCTTCCGGGCCAGGGGTGGCGACGCCAAGCTGCTGGAGCGCGGCGAGATGCAGCAGGACTGGCGGCCCAGTACCGACGAGACCTTCACCGTCTGGGAGATGGCGCAGCACCTGGCCCGAGTCTTCCTGGCCCAAGAAGGCGGCACCGAGGCCGCCGGCCGCATCCTGGCCGAGGGGCGCGACACCGCATCCGAAGTGCTGCTGGTAGCCGAACGACTCTTCGCGATGGCCACCGACCGCGGCGAGGCCGAGGAGGCCCTGGTCTGGAACCAGCTCCAGACCGCCTGGCCCGACATCGAACGCGCCGCCGACCGCGCCGAGGAGGCCGGCATTGGGCGGGCCCCGACCCAGGCCGAGCTGTTCTGAGACCCGAGCGAGGAGACGCACTATGCCCAGCAACCGCGAGCGCCTGTCGGAGCTGATGGTGCAGATCGAGAGCGGCTGCCGCGACTTCGTCCTGCTGTCGCTCAAGAAGAACTTCGGCGCCAACTGGTTCGACATGGCCCGCGTGCCGCGCTCGCTCTCACGCATGGCCGACCTCGATGCCTACGCGCTGCTCTACATCGTCATCAACAACTGGCGGGACGTCTTCCAGCACAGCCTGAAGCCCGAGGCGCGCGACGCCGCCTCCGCAGCGCTCGCCGGCCGCAACAAGCTCTCCCATTCCAGCGGCCAGATCGACGACCACATCACCATGCGCGCCCTCTCCGGCGGTATGGACCTGCTCGACGCCCTTCGGGCAAGCGAACAGGCGAAGCGGGTGAAGGACCTGCTGGACCCGCTGGTGCTGGAGATGGCCGCCAGCGCCTCCGGGACGACACCGACGCCGGCGGCCCCGCCAGCGGCGACCGATCCAGCCCCCTCTGCACCGGCACCGGCCCACCTCAAGCGGCCGACCCTGACTCTGACGCCGACCAGGGCCGACGCCCCACCGCCAAAGCAGGAGGACTTCTTCGAGGGCGGCCAGGTCGAGGGCCTGTCGCCTTGGCGCATCGTCTCTCCGCCGCGCGACGACGTGCTGGAGGACCGGCTGGACAAGGACAAGTTCGCCGCCAACCTGGCGGCCGCCGACCGCCGCGAGGGCGAGGAGACCTATGCCGACCCCACGGCCTTCTTCGAGGCGACCTACCTCACCGCCGGCCTGCGCCGCACCCTGGAGAACGCGGCCCGGCGGCTGAGCGGCCAGGGCGGCCCCTCGACCCTGGGCCTGCAGACCAACTTCGGCGGCGGCAAGACCCACACCCTGCTCTCCCTCCTGCACATGGCCCGCAGGGGCGACCTGGGCGGCGTGGAGGCCCTGGAGCCGGTCGCCGAGGCCCTGGGGACCGAAAGCCTGGGCGAGGTCTCCCTGGCCGTCTTCAGCGGCACAGACAAGGGTCCCGACCAGCCGCTCGACCTCGCCGAGGGGCGGCCACTGCGCACCCTCTGGGGCTACCTCGCCTGGCGACTGGCCGGCCGCGAGGGACTGCAGCTCGTCCGGGCCTCGGAGGAGGCCGGCACCAGCCCCGGCGCCGAGGTCTTCCAGAAGGTGCTCTCGCTGACCGGGCGGCCCGCCCTGGTGCTGCTGGACGAGCTGCAGGCCTACGTCCGCCAGCTCTCCGATGAGCGCTACGACGCCCACCTCTCCTTCATCCAGTCGCTGACCGAGGCCGCAACCCAGGTGCCCCGCGCCCTGGTGGTCGGCTCGCTGCCGGAGAGCGACCTGGAGGCCGGCGGCACCGAGAAGGCGCGCGACACCCTGCGCGCGCTCGAAAAGGTCTTCGGCCGCACCCAGTCCTCCTGGCAGCCGGCCCAGGGGGTCGAGACCTATTCCGTCGTCCGCCGCCGCCTCTTCCAGGACCTCGACGACCAGGGTCAGAAACAGCGCAGCCGCACGGTCGAGGCCTTCCGCAAGCTCTACCGCCAGTACAAGGCGGACTTCCCCGGCGGCGTCGGCGAGCGCGACTACGGCGAGCGCATGGCCGAGGCCTACCCGATCCACCCCCTGCTCTTCGACATCCTGGCCAACGAGTGGGGCGGCCTGGAGAAGTTCCAGCGCACCCGCGGCGTGCTGGCCCTCATGGCCCGCGCCATCTACGCCAGCTTCCGGGCCGGCAGCCATGAGCCGCTGATCCTGCCCAGCTCGCTGCGCATGGACGACGGCGCCGTGCGCGGCGCCCTGCTGGAGCCCCTGGAGGGCCCGGCCTGGGGCGCCATCGTCGGGGGCGAGGTCGATGGCGACGACTCGCTGCCCGACCGCCTGGAGCGCAGCCGGCCGCGCTTCGGTGGCGAGCAGATCGCCCGCCGCGCCGCCCGGGCCGTCTTCCTGGGCTCTGCTCCCGGGGGCGACGCCCGCGGCGGCATGACCAGTGCCGAGATCCGGCTGGCCTGCGTCAAGCCCGGCGAGCAGATCGCCATCTTCGGCGAGGCCCTGCGGGAGCTGGCCAACCAGTCCTCGCACCTCTATGAGACCGAGAACCGCTACTGGTACGCCACCCGTGCCAACCTCAACCGCGAGGCCGAGAACCGGCAGCGCGACATCGACGACGAGGCGGCAGACGAGGCCATCCTCGCCCTGCTGAAGCGCGACGAGAGCCGGGGGGGCGACTTCGGCCGGCTGCACGTGGCGCCCGACCGGGCTTCCGGCGTCGAGGACCGGCCGACCTCCGGCCTGGTGCTGCTGGGTCCGCGCTACCCTCACGCCCCCGGTGGCGGCTCCCCGGCCGAGATCGAGGCCCTGGAGGGCCTGACCCGGCGTGCCGGCGGGCAGCGCCGCTACCGTAACGCCCTGCTGTTCCTGGCCCCGGACCAGCGCCAGCTCGAGGAGGCCCGCAAGACGGTCAAGCGCGCGCTGGCCTGGAAGACGATCCTGGCCGCCGATCACCTCGACCTGACCGCCAGCCAGCAGAAGGACGCCCAGGAGCGCCTGGAGCAGGCCGAGCGCGCCGCCCTGATCGCCGTCCGCAAGGCCTGGTCGCAGCTCCTGGACCCCCAGCAGGACCCGGAGGACGCCAGCAAGCTGCGCCTGGAGGTCGAGAGCCTGCGCTCCACTGGCCAGCGCCCGGTCGGCGAGGCCGCCTGGGACAAGGCCAAGGAACGCTCGATGGTGGCCTCCCTGCTCGGCAAGGATGAGCTGACCACGCGCCTGCAGGCCCTCTGGCCCGCCGACCGGGACGACCTGCCGGTCGAGACCCTGCGCGACTGGTTCTTCGAGTTCCTGCACATGCCTCGCCTGAAAGACGAGGTGGTGCTGGCCAACGCCATCACCGAGGCCGTGGCCGACCTGGCCCCCGGCGCGGGCGGCATCGCGCTGGCCGCCGGCAAGACCGACCAGGGCTACCGCGACCTGGTCTTCGCCAAGCGTGCGCCGGTCAGCTTCGGCAGCGGCCTCCTCCTGGTCCGCCGCGAGGTCGCCGAGGCCATCCTGCGCGACCGCCAGCCCGGCACCCCGCCCCCACGACCGACAGACGGCGGCGCTCAGCCGACCGGCAGACCTGACGACGACGGCGGCGAAGCCCCGATAGCACGCCGCCCGACCCGCTTCACCGGCGTGCTCGAGCTCGACCCCGTCCGCGGCTCGCTCAAGGTCGGCCAGGTCTTCGAGGACGTGATCGCCGAGCTCGACCGCGCCCAGGGCACCACCTTCCGCATCCACCTGGAAGTCCAGGCCGAGAGCGACGCCGGCTTCCCCGAGGACGTCGAGGAGGTCGTCAAGGGCAACGCCGGAACCTTGGGCTTCGAGACGAAGCGGTTCGAGTGAACGGCGCGGATAGTATTGCCAGGCTTGCGATTCCTATTGCACGGTGTCAGATGGCATAAATTCGCATTGGATCAAATTTAGAGCACCCCCTCTAAGCTTACTCTAGTTGATTGTGACTCCACCCAAGAGTTCTAGCCATATCAACGATTGAAACGAGAATATCCTTATCATCTCGCCAGGGCGCACTATAATTATTCTTACCATAAAATTTATTCTTGATCCCATCATCTAGAAGAAATTTCAACTTAATCGCCTCTTCATCTGTAAATGGCACACCTTCATAGACCGTCACCCGATCACAGAGAACCAGACAGGTTCCACCTTCAAGCTCTTGCCACTCTTCACGCGGCTTTATCTTCCACATTCCCATATATTTAGCTCCAGAAGATTCTTCGTAGTTAAATAAAATAACAGTAGATCCGACATATTTTTTTCCGTATCTTGTCAAAGCTCCATCTTCCAGAAAGATTTCGTCCGTGATCTCTTCAATAAAAGGCAAATCTTTGTCTTCTATTTTTTGATTACCCAAATGGGGATAGTATTTTTCTCGAATATAATCAAATCTATTGAGGGCGTTTCCGCTAACTCTTTCCTGTTCCGCGAGGGAAATTTTGAGTGATCGGGGCTTCGGAAACGGAAAACCATTAAGCACGCGATGTAACAGAGTATCATTTATGTTATTGTTAATAATCATACTTGAAAATCTCTGCGACCTCCGTTCATTCCAGCGAAGGCGAGCGATTTCTAGATCTTTTTCATCCACGATCGCGCTCATGGACCATATCCTCTCAAACCACTGCTGTGATTTATTGATGATATATGTGTCGTCTGTCAGAATGCAGGCTTCCTGATTGCCCCTCAACTCCCTTCCCATAAAGCCCAACCCGTTGGCGGAAGCGTTGGCCGATCCAACGATTATCTGGCTCGGTGTCAGCCAGACTTTGGCATGAAGTCCCGCGAGGCAGCGAACCTCAGTGTTGAGTCTGCCGATCAGGCGCTTGATCTCGTCAGGGCAGCAGGCGCCACTGAAAAGATCGCAGACTACTCGGACCTTCGCCCGACTTTGGTCCAGACCGATCTCCGTTGCTGCTCCTCGTCCCCAGTACGCAACGGCAAGGTCGGCGGTTTCAGTCCTCTCAAGCACTTCCCCGATGGCTACTAGGATTTCGTCTTCAGCAAGAAACTTTGTCATCGTCCCCCCAGCAAGCTTTGTCTTGCGTGTCTACGCCGCTGCACATTTAACGATGATATCGGCCCGTATGTCTACCCGCCAATGCTGGTATCGCGAATGGCTTTCCACCTGCCCTTGAACCCTCTCGGGGCCAGTCTGCACCAGACTCTGTGAAACAGCACAAGGATCATCACATCATTGCCGTTGCCTAGCACTGTCGTTTCCTGCTCCCCGAGGTAGTCTTGCACTGTTGTCACCTCGGAAAACAACACCTTGTTTGCTTCGACCTGCCGTCCTTTATGCTGGCGTGCCCAGATGCCTGTGCTTCGGTCTCTTTCGGAGTGCAGCACGGCCTGAACGCCTCCCTTTGGAATGCAGCACCTGGTGGGCCATAGGCTATCACCGATCGGACAAGAGGAGTATCCAAAGGGGAGTTGATTTCGTCAGAAAAATTACCTAATTATCTGACAAGACAATACGGAGGGAGATCGTTCATATGTCTGGCGTGGCTGATAGAATCATGAGGCGTGTGCGAGCCAAGGGTCGTGGAAAGTGGGTATGCACTCCCAAGGATTTCCTCGACCTGGGCAGCCGCGCGGCTGTCGATCAGGCGCTGTCCCGTTTGGCAAGGTGCGGCGATCTGCGTCGCGTCGGGCGCGGACTCTACGATCTTCCGCGCATGAGCGGCATTCTGAGGCGCCCGGCCCCCGTCAACATCGATTCGGCGGTCGGCGCCCTCGCAAGGCGCGACAGTATTCGCATCATGCCCGACGGTCTTGCTGCGGCGAACCGGCTTGGGCTGACCAATGCAGTTCCCGCGAAGGCGAGCTATGTGACCGACGGTGCGACACGCGACGTCAGGATCGGCAATCGCACGGTCCGCCTCCACCATGCCGGACCGGCTGTGATGGCATGGGCCGACAGGCCCTCCGCCCCCGTCGTTCAGGCTCTCCGCTGGCTCGGACGGGGAGCGGGTTCGGATGCAGGGATCGCAACGACGCTCAAGCGCACTCTCCCGGCCCCCGTGAAGAGAGATCTCGTCCGATACAGTAGGGATCTTCCAGGCTGGGCGATACCCATCGCGCGCAGCCTGCTAGAGCCGCAGACCGCGGCCCGATGAGCGACAGCTTCGAGCGCTTCCTGGAGCTTCCCGAACAAGACCGCCGTGACGTGTTCGAGGCGGCGGCCGACCGCCTCGACACACTTCCCAGCTATGTCGAAAAGGACTTTTGGGTCTGTCTCGTCCTTGATGCGCTCTACAATCGACTATCACCCGAACATCCAAAGCTTCTCTTCAAGGGAGGCACCGCGCTCTCCAAGGTCTTCGGGCTGATCCAACGCTTCTCGGAAGACATCGACCTCGTGGTCTACCGAGACGGGCTTGGCATGGGAGCCGACAGCGATCCCGAGCGGTGGAAAGATCTGTCGCGCAAGAAGCGCAGGAAGCTATTCGACGACCTGAAGAACAGGTGTGCCGACTACATCCGTAGCGATCTTGCCAGGTCGCTGATTCCGCTTCTGGATCAGCGGTGCACTATCCGCCCGGATGAAGAGGATGGTGTCCAGCAGACCCTGTTGATCGAGTACCCCACCCTCTACCCGAGTACAGACATCGCCTACGTGCAGCCGCGCGTGAAGCTTGAGGCCGGAGCACGTTCGGCCCTCACTCCGAACACGACCGAGAGCGTCCGGCCCTATATCTCGGATGACCTCGTCGAAGAATGGTCCTTCGAGGTGGGGAACCTCCACGTGATCCATCCTGAGCGCACATATCTCGAGAAGGCATTGATCCTGCACGGTGAGCAGTGCGGTTATCGTGATGGGAGACCCCTGCCGACCGACAAGCATCGCATATCCCGGCACTATTACGACGTCGCCATGATGACCGGGACCGAAATCGGACGCAGGGCCCTCGTCAACGATGCGCTTCTGGACGACGTTCGCGAACACAACCTCATTGCCTTTCCACAGAAGTGGAAAAAGTTTGAAGAGGCGATACCGGGGACGATCCGCCTCGTTCCCCGGGACGAGCTCAGAGCTGCGATCGAGAAGGACTACGATGCCATGCAAGGTATGATGCTGGGAGAGGCACCCGCGTTCGGGTGGATCATGCAGCAGATCCAGGCCGCAGAGGACAGCATCAACCGGCGTTAGAACGCGGCACCTCGACCAATCAGCCGCGCCGTTTGCGCACCTGAGCCTCGGCCCGCCGCTGGTTCTTGCTCTTCCAGGGCCGGTGAAAACGGCAGCGATCGGTGCCACTGAGCGCCGGGGCCCGACACTGCTTGCCGGTCCGCTTGCTCTCCGCCAGGCAGCGCGGCGCGTTCGGAAAGACAGGCTCGGTCGGGATCATCGCCGTGATTTCCGAAGATATTTTTTCAAGGCACCAACTCCTTTTTAGGGCCCGTAAAAACTCCCCTCCGGCCCGTACTGCGGGCGCGCGTGCGCGTATCGTTCCGAAAGTGCCGGGTTCCCTGCGCATCGTTGCCCCTGTGATCCGCCGCTGTCGCCGGTCTATCTCGGGTCTACTTTAGATGACGGCCCCGTACAGCGTGCGCGCGCGTACTGGGCGGAAACTCCTTGCTGGAGAATTGCTATTCCAAGTCGCCAGGAAGCCCGTAGACGGCTTTTCGGTCTGTCCGACCCGCGGGGCCGCCAAGGTGCCCGAGGCGGTCAGATGACTCGCATAGCCCCAGCAATCGGTATTGACGGCAGCCACCGTCGATCCCGCGACATCGTAACCGCCCGTAAGCTTGTCTACATTGCCCAGCAGAAGCGCGCGCACTCTACGCTACTCCTGCCCCGAGACGGTCGAGATCTCGCACCGCCTCCACCGCCTTGGGCGGTAGAGTTGGCACCCACCGTCTAGGATCTCGATTTCGGCGCGGATGCCGCCGAGTGGCTCCGGCTCGGCCAGCCGCTCCCGGGGGTGTTTTGGCCAGTAGAGGTCTGGGTCCATCATCGTCCTCTTCCGCTCCTTCCTACCTGCCGACAGCAATGCGAGGCGCATCTTTGGGCCCCGCTCGAACGAAGTGAGAGCGGGGAGTGGTGCTGCTACGCACGTTGAATCCCCCTTGATCCCTTCATTGATCCGGCATTGATGCTACTTTGATATTGCACATTTGGCGGTGAGGCTTGCCATGGCGAGCATTCTACGAAGCTGCTCTCATGCCAGTTGTAGCCCGCTCGAGTTGCGCCTTGTATCGTTCCAGGTGGCGTTCACCCTTGCCCTGCAGGTCGGCCCACCAAGCTGACGTCAAGGCCGTACGCGGGCGATATCGCAGGCGTGCGATGCCGATCACCTGGACGTTGCGCATGTGGCGTGGGACCGGGACAAGCTTCAGTCCCTGGCTCCGTGCCCAACTCGCCTGGCCCTCGGATAACATAGCTTCGCCTGCTCGATCTGCAGCTGCCCCGAGGGCGCTCTCTATCCCATCCTCACCATCCCAGCGAAGCGGATGAATAATCTCTGCTTCCGCGCTGTCTCCCTCGCACAAATGAGGGACCCATTCGAGGACACCGGTGTCGAGCAGTAAGTTCTCACGGCGGAAGTAGTCGATTGCAGAATTTTTTCCGGCTTTGCGTTCTTCGTCGGTGAGCTCGTCCTTTGGACGACGGTGCGGAACCGTAACCTCGTTGTCCCACCCAACCCAGCCGCTATCGAACGCAAAGCCATAGACCACCATCTCGCCCTGTTGCCCAAGCTCTCGCCGATGATACGTGCGCCAAACAATTTCTCGGGATACACCACCATCTTCCCGAAGATTTTGCGCATGGTAGAGATCGACAGCAAGCCGGAGCGCCATGACCTCCTGCGTCTGCCGTAACCTCTCCAACGGCGGCACTTCGTCGGCAGCACCCGTCACGAATTCGTTGGGGAGCCAGATCCAATCCTGCGGCGCCGCACCGAAAATCCTGGAGCCGGTCTGCACCAGCACACCCTTGCCGGCCATCTCCTTGGCGCTACTCAGCAACTTCCCGGAGAGTTCCTGTCCCCCGACCGCCGCTGTCAGGGCAGCATCCCGCACCGATGTCGAACCAACGTCCACCCGATAGGCGACCTGGGCGGCGGTCTGAAGCCGATAGCGGGGATGCTTCTCGGTGCCTGAGCGCTCGACCATCTTCGACGAGACCACGCGCTCCACGCCCGCCTTTGCCTTTCGGCGACCGAGCCCGGTGTATCGCGTCACCGCGTCTGTCGACCAGGAGCTCACCAGGTTGTCGTGCCCGGTGCCCCTCGCCATCACCAGGTAGGCCACGGCGGCATTCAGACCCAGGCTACACACGCGCGCCCAGGTCCGCCGATCGATGGCGAAGAACTCGCCGCGACCCGTCTTGCCCTCGCTCATTGCGCTGCGCCTCAGGCCGCTTCCGGCGGGGTGCAGGCCTCGAGCCATTCCTCCGCCGCCTCGACCGGGATTAGCACCCGGCGCCCGACTCGCTTCACCTTCAGCCGGCCGGCGTTAACCTCTTCCTGGTACTTGGTCCGGCCGATCTTGTAGCTGCTGCAGAACTCCTGGACCGTCAGGGTCCGCGCACCACCGCCAAACACTGCCACTGCCCTACTCCTTCCGTTCGTGACCCGATGTTCTCCTTTTATACCACGGTCGACTCGACGACGGAAGCACGACAGGTGTCATGACGCCGCATTATCCACAATATCTTGTGGATGGCGCCAGATGCTGAATCAGGTCGGGGGAGGAGTGTGGACCTGCCGGATCAAGGCCAGATGAACCGGGCCCAGGACTCCATCACGTCGCGTCGACGCTCGAGAAGCGACCCGCGCGCATAAGCGGCTTCGGTCCTATCCTGCGGCCCATGGGCCAGGCAACGCTCCACCACCTCCCGGGCGAACGACGTAGTCTCGCCGGCCCAGTCACGGAAAGAACTACGCATCCCATGCACCGTCACCGGCACTTCCAGTCTCTTGAGCACCTTGGAGACCCCGGCGTCTGTCAGCGGCGTGTCGGGCTTGAAATCCGATGGAAAGATGAGGCCGGAGCCAGGTTCGCCCAGCACCTCCAGCGCGGCGTCGCTGAGGGGGACCGCATGCTCGCTCGACATCTTCATGCGCGAGGGCGGGATCGTCCAGATCCGCCGGTGGAGGTCGACCTCCTCCCACACCGCTCCTCTGGCCTCGCCGGACCTGACGGCCGTCAGAACGACGAAGGCCAGGCAGCGGGCGGCAGCACCCTCGAGCGCCCGCAGGCGAACCATGAACTCGGCCAGCTCCTGGTAAGGCAGCGCCGCATGGTGGCGGACCGGGCGCACCTTGGTCGGGCGCGGCAGCAGGTTTTCCAGATGGCCTTTCCACCGGCAGGGGTTTTCCCCCTCCCTGGCGCCCAGGGTGCCGGCGTAGTCCAACACCGTCTCCAGGCGTGAACGCACCCGCGATGCCGTCTCCGGCTTCCCCGTCCAGACCGGCTTGAGCACGGCCAGCACGTCGGCAGTGGTGATCTCCGACACGTCCCGCTCGCCCAGCCGGGGCAGCGCGTAGGTGGAGAGAGTGGTGCGCCACAAGCCTTCCTGCTTGGGCGACCGCCAGCCCGAGCGCTTGGCCTCGATGGTGGCATCGACAGCCTCTTCGAGGGTCATCCGCACCACGTCGACCATCTCGAGCAGGGGGTCCACGCCGCCCTTCACCTTGCGATGCAACGCCTCGGCCTTCTCCCGCGCTTCGGCCAGGCTGGTCGTCGGCCAGCTACCGATCCCAGCCTCACGCCGGGCCTTGTTGATCTGGTAGCGGTAGATCCAGAACTTGCCGCCGGTCCTCCGGACCAGCAGGTGGAGGCCGCGGCCATCGAAGTGCTTGCCGGGCTTGGCAGCGGCTACCTGTTTGGCAGTCAGAGGCATATCATCCCCCCATTCATCCCCCCACTTCAGCGCGGCTAAAGGCGACCAACCGCGACGAGAAGCGAGCAAGGACAACGATTATCTCCCTGTTATATAGAGGATTTTTCGGCCGTGCGCAAGCATAGACGATCATCAGCGGGCATACAGATGGTTCCTACCCGCGGAGCCACTTCGTATGTCTAAGTTGTTGATTTAACACAAGTAATTGAGCTGGCGATCCAATCACCCCCCATTGTGCTTGTCTTTCTGCGCTTGCAAATGATGCGCACCGCTGCCTGAGACCTGAAAGATCGTGGTTCCATCTCCCTTCATCCGTCCCTGGCTAGATGAATCTAAGCCCCGCTCGACCGCTATTCCCATTGACTCCTGATACAGCCTAGACCAACTTTTACTAGTGGCGGAACGTCAGGACTCTGGCCTCTGCGTGAGTGGCTTCGGCCCCAACATGACGGGAAGGCTGGCCGCTTCCCCCGCCACGCCGCTTCCCCCGCCACGCGCCGGCGCAGCCCCGGCCCCCTGGTTTGTGAAACGAAGCTCTCTGGGCGGTATCCCGCGATAACGTTATCCCGTTTGACCGGAGATCCGGGGCACCCTGCGGCTCTCGGTCAGCCGATACGGAAGGCCCCGAGCAGTATCCGCCTCCCTGCATGATCCGCGGGAGGCGGGACCCGCAGGGGGGGCTTGCCTTGACTCTCTTGTGTATGTCGGCTTATCCGACCAAGTGCCTAGCGCATCTGCGGCTTTCGGGAGTCCGATTGTAAGGCCCCGTCAGTATCCGCCCCCCTGCTAGACCGGCGGGGGGCGGGATCCGCAGGGCGAGCGCACTACCATTGTGATGAGCCGGGAACGGACGGGGCAGGCACTGATGACGGTCCCCAGAGACAACGATGACATCCGAGCACTTGGATATCTTACTCTGTACTCGGGCAACCTCGAAGCGTGCCTTCGAGAGACTCTAGAGCTGGTCCAGAGTTGGGGAATTGTTGAGGTGGATCCAAACGCAAGGACGCTTGGAGGGAAGACTAAAGAGTTAAAGCGACTGCAAAATCATTATCACGCCAAACAACTATCTCCTCATCTTATCGAAATTGCTGACTGGATTGACAATTATATAGAACATCTGAGCGATTTTATTATGCAATGGCGCAATCCTTTAATTCATGGATCTATTACAAATCCAAAGAACCTGGGGTTAGAGCTTAATGATCGAGGCAATAAGCGTCCAATCGTAGCGGAAGAGATCTACGATGGCGCGGAAATTGCATCTGATCTCTTTGGAATGACTCTGAGGTTTAGGTTCGATATTGGAAAAGTCCTGTAATATTGCGGGAAGAGCGAACACGCACCCCTTTTCCGCTGGGATGGGCGAGAACTTACATGCCGACACCAGCACGAAACAATTTTGCCGCCACATGAGATAGTCGATCGACGAGACCTCCTCCCACTCCAGGTCCCATGGTGACTTTTTCTGGCCTGCTGGCCAAGTAGCTCGCGGTCACCCCTCTGTTTGTCGGTAGCGGGCCAAACCAATGTGAGGCACGCCCCCTTGATTCACCCGGCCGATTGCCCCCACAAAGGCCCAACGGCGCGACGGCGGCTGGAGGCCGCGAGACTGCCGGAGGAGGAAGGGTGGACGTCAAACAGCTGCAGGTCTTTGCCGAGGTCGCCACGACGGGCAGCCTGTCGAAGGCCGCCATTGCTCTCTCCGTCAGCCAGCCGCTGATCACGCGCTACGTCCGCGGGCTGGAGGAGGAGCTGGGAGTCGAGCTCTTCTTCCGGAACGGCCGCGGGGTCACCCTGACCGAGGCCGGGCGGCTCTTGAAGCAGCACGCGGACGACATCCTGAACGCGCTCTCGCGGGCGCGCTCGGAGATGAGTGCCTTCCAGGCCAATCCGACCGGCAAGCTGGTGATCGGGGTGCCGCCCTCCGTCGGAACGGTGCTGACCGTCCCGCTGGTCAAGAAGATGAAGAACGAGTACCCGCACATCGCGCTGCGGGTGATCGAGGGCTTCAGCGGGCATGTCTTCGAGTGGCTGCTGAACGGCCGCATCGACGCCGCCGTGCTCTACGGCTCGCCCAACCACCCCGCGGTCCTGACCGAGCCCCTGATGGACGACGAGCTCTTCCTGCTGGGCCCGGCCCCCTGCCCGGCCGGGATGCCGAAGGGCCGGCTGCCGCTCGACTGGTTCGCGCGCCTGCCGATGATCCTGCCCAGCCGCCCGCACGGCCTGCGCCGCCTGCTGGACGACGTGCTGGCCGACCACGGCGTCGAGCCCCGGATCGAGCTGGAGCTGGAGGCCATGCCCTCGGCCCTGCTGCTGGTCGAGGAGGGCGCGGGCTTCACCGTCCTGCCCTACGCCTCGGTGCACCACCTGGTCGAGCAGGAGCGGATAAGCTGCTGGTCCTTCGATCCGCCGGTCACCAGGACCCTGCTGCTCGCGACCTCGAACCAGCGGCCCATGTCGACCACCATGCGCGCGATGCTGCGGACCGTGCGCAAGGAGGTGCGCGACATCATCTCGACCCAGCCCTGGCGCCCCCCGGCCGAGAGCCTGCAGCCCTCCTCCGAGCGCTGACGCGCCGGGGTTGAACCGGCTGCAGGCCGGTGCCGCGATGGACAGGGAGCCTTAGGCGACCTCGGCCTTGGGCTCAGCCTTGCCGACCTCCACATGGGCGTAGGTCTCCACCGTCTTCACCATGGAGGTGAAGTCGCTGTCGGGGCCGAAGAGAGCGCTGGTCATGCAGAGCATCTGGCGGACGGCGCTTCCCACCACCATGGGCACCCCCAGGGCCTCGGCCTCGTCGAGGCAGAGGCGCACGTCCTTGTAGGAAAGCCCGGTGGCGAAGCCGAAGTCGAAGGTGCGCGGCAGGACGGCCTTGGGGAACTTGTCCTGGGTGGCGCTGTTGCGCCCGCTGCCGGCGTTGATCACGTCGATCATGATCTTGGGGTCGAGGCCGGCCTTGACGCCCATCACGATGGCCTCGGAGGAGACCGCGAGCGCCGCTGCGGCCAGCAGGTTGTTGGCGAGCTTCATGGTCTGGGCCGCACCCGCCTTCTCGCCGACGAAGAAGAGCTTGCCGAAGTTCTTCAGCACCGGCTCGACCTCGGGGAAGGTGGCCTTGGGGCAGGAGACCATGACCGCCAGGGTCCCGTTGCGGGCCCCGGCTAGCCCGCCGCTGACCGGACAGTCCACCGCGGCGATCTCGCGCTTGGCCAGCCCCTCGGCGACCCGCTCGGCCGTCCGCGGGCCGGTCGTGGAGATGTCGATGAAGATGCGCACGCGCCCGCCCTCGGCGATGCCACCCTCGCCCAGCGCCACCTGCTCCAGGATCTGCGGGCTGGGCAGGCTCGCGAAGACGATGTCGGCGGCATCGGCGACCGCCTTGGCGCTCTCCGCCGCGCTCGCGCCGTCCTCCACTGCGCCCGCCACGGCACGCGGGTCCGCATCGTAGACGGTCACGGGATAGCCGGCCGCCAGCAGGCGCGACGCCATCGGCCGCCCCATCCTGCCGACGCCGACGAAACCGATATGCATGTCAGCCATTTCCAGCTCCTTCACAGCGAGGTTGTTGGTGTTTCCTGATCTGGCGGCGGCGCGGCGCGCGCCGCAGGGTCCTGCGGTGCGTCCTGTGGGGCGTCCGGGACGACCTCCAGCAGCTCGGCGACATCGACCACCTGTAGCTGCCCGGCGCCCTCGACCGCCTCGGCGGCCGCCTTGTACATGACCTTGTCCTTGGGGCAGGTGACGACGAAGTAGTCGGTCGCCCCCAGGGAGAGGGCCTCGCGGATGCGGTTCTCGCTGGGGCGCTCCACCACGCCCGTGTCGTCGGCCCAGATCCGCCCGCCGCCGGCCCCGCAGCAGAAGGAGTTCTCGCGGTTGCGCGGCATCTCGCGCAGGCGATATCCGGCAGCGGCGATCAGCGCCCGCGGCGCGTCGAAGCCGCCGTTGTAGCGGCCCAGATAGCAGGGGTCGTGATAGGTCACGCTCGCGCCCGAGGCCTGCGCCAGGCGCAGGCGCCCGGCCTCGACAAGCTCGGCCAGGAGGGCGGTGTAGTGCTGGATCTGCACGAAGCCCTTGCCCAGGCTCTGGTACTCGTTCCTGAGCGCGTTCAGGCTGTGCGGATCGGTGGTCATGATCCGCTCGAAGCTGCAGGCCTCGATGGCGTCGATGTTGCTTTGGGCCAGGGTCTCGAAGAGCCCCTCCTCGCCCGCGCGCCTGGCGTCGTTGCCGCTGTTCTGCTCGGCCTCGAAGAGGATGCCGAAGTCGATCCCGGCGGCCTGCAGCAGGCTCGCGACCTTGCGGGTCACCGGCTGCACCCGGGGATCGAAGGAGGCATAGTCGCCGACGAACCAGAGCACGTCGACCGGCTCCTTGCGGGCATCCTTCACCTTGAAGGGCAGATCCTTGGTCCAGCGCGCCCGCTGCCTGGCCGACTTGCCCATGGAGTTTCCGACCCGCTGCAGGTTGGAGAAGGCCTCCTGCAGGCCCGGCTGGATGCGGCCCTCGTCGACCAGGTAGCGGCGCAGGTCGATGATCTTCGGCAGGTGCTCGATGTGGACCGGGCAGACCTCCATGCAGGCCCGGCAGGTGGTGCAGGACCAGAGCGTCTCTTCCTTGATGCTGCCGCCGATCAGGGGGCCGGCCGAGCCCTCCCGGCCGAAGGCGTCGCGCAGGTCCGTGATCAGCAGCTTGGGGCTGAGCGGCAGGCCGGCGGCGTAGGCCGGACAGGCCGCCTGGCAGCGGCCGCACTCGGTGCAGGAGAAGAGGTCAAGGCGCTGCTTCCAGTCGAGCTCGTCCAGCGTGCTGACGCCGATCGAGCGGCCCTCGGGCACGTCGGGCGAGCGCCCCTTCGGCTGGAGCGAGCGGAAGTAGACGTTGGGTGCCGCCAGGAACATGTGCCGGTGCTTGGACCCCGGGATATAGACCAGGAAGCCCAGGATCGCGGCGACGTGGATCCAGTAGAAGAGCGCCTCCCCCGCCCCCTCCGGCAGAAGCCCCGCCGGCAGCAGCCCGGCAATCGCGCTGGAGAGGGGCTGCCAGGCGCTCGCCCCGGCGTCTCTCAACGCGAAGGCGTGCTCCAGCAGCATGGAGAGGACGATGGCCGCGATCAGCAGGTAGATGATGGTCGCGTCGCGCTGGTTCGAGTCCTTGAAGCGCGCGGGCCGGACGACCCAGCGCTGCCAGACCGCCATGCCCACGCCGGCCAGCATGACGACGGCGAAGAGGTCCTGCAGCAGGGCGATCCAGGTCTTGCCGCCCACCGCCTCCAGGCTGAAACCCGGGAAGAGCCCGGAGCCGAAGGCCTGGACGATCGCCGTGAAGAGCACGAAGAAGGAGACGAAGATCATGAGGTGCAGCGTCCCGGCATAGGGTCGCTGCAGCAGCCGCCGGTGCAGGCCGACGGCCTCGAAGACGCCCGCCAGGCGCTCGAGCGGCCGGTCGAAGCGCGCGGCGGCCGGGGCGCCGGCCAGCGCCAGGGCATAGTGGCGCGCACGCCAGGCGCAGAGCGCGATGGCTGCCAGCGTAGCGACCCAGAGCACGAGACTGCGTGTGTCCATGATCAGGCTTTTGACGACCTCAGGCCCTCGGAGAGCAGGGGCAGCAGGTCGAAGAGATCGCAGGTCGCGCCATAGTGCGCAATCTCGAAGATCGGTGCCTCCGGGTCGCTGTTGACGGCGATGATCAGCTCCGAAGAGGCCATCCCCTCCAGGTGCTCCGGCGCGCCGGAGACGCCGAGCGCGATGTAGAGCTTCGGCTTGACCGTCTGCCCCGACTTGCCGACCTGCCGGACCTTCGGCAGCCAGCCGCTGTCGACCACCGGCCGGCTTCCGGCGACCTCGGCGTCGAGCAGGCTGGCCAGTTCCTGGGCCAGCTCGATGTTGTCCTCGTCGCCGATGCCGCGCCCGACGCAGACGATGCGCTCCGCCTCCGCCAGGTTGACTTCGCCTTGGGGCAGGTCCTTGCCCAGGAGGCGCAACCCGGCGCCCTTGCCCTCGGCCGCGAAGGCGGCGATGCGCTCGGCGGCCAGCGGGCCAGCCGGGACCTCGGGGAAGCGGCCCGGGTTGATCATAAAGATCGCCGGCAGCGGCGTCTCGCTGTCGGCCAGCAGCTTGCCGCCGTAGATCTGCGACTCGGCGAGGATGCTGCCCTCCCGGCGCTCCAGCTTGGTGACGTAGGAGACGAGGGGATAGCCGGTGCGCGCGGCCAGGTCGGGGGCGAGGTCCAGGCCAAGGGAGGTATAGGCGATCAGGATCGCCTCCGGCTCCTCCTGGCGGACCGCCTGGCCCAGGACCTCGGCATAGACCGTGGCGTTGGCCAGGTCGCCCTCCGCGGGCTTGGCCAGGAGGACACGGTCGGCCCCGCCCAGCACCTCGCCGGCCGGAAGGCCGTCGGGGACCAGGGCGACGACCTCGTCGCCGGGCGAGGCGATCTGGCGCGCCGCGCCGATCAGCTCGAGTGCCAGCGGGTCGACCATGCCGTCCCGCGCCTCGACACAGAGTAGAATCTTCATTGCGCTTGGCCTCCCGTCAGTCCGCGCTCGATCAGGAGGGCGGTCAGGGCCTCGGCGACCTCCTCGGGCGAATCGCCCAGCTTCACGCCCTCGCCCGAGCGGTCGGGCTGGCGCAGGCGGAGGATCCGGCTGGCCTGCGCAAGCGAGGTCTCCGCCGGCTCCATGGTCTCGATCGGCGCCTTGGAGGCCTCTCGAAGCTTGCTGCCGGAGACATAGCGCGGGGCCTTGCTGGCGGTCTGCACGCCCAGGACCGCCGGCAGGGAGACGGCATAGCGCGCCGTGGCACCGCCGCCGCACTCCTGCTTCACCTCCAGGCCGTCTGCGGCCGGGGAGATCCCGCTGGTGGCGCTGAGGTGCGGCCAACCCAGGAGGGCGCCGACATAGGGTGCGAGCTGGCCGAAGAGGTCCTCCGGCGTCTGCACGCCGGTCAGGACCAGGTCGATGCCGCGGGACTTCGCGAGCTCGGCGATGCTATCGGCCAGGGCGCGCGAGGAGATCATGGCGTCCTCCTCCTGCTCGATCAGGACGGCCTGATCGGCGCCGCGGGCCAGGGCCATCTGCAGGACGCGGGTCGCCCCCGTACCGACGGCAACCGCCGTCACCGTGGCGCCGTTGGCCTCCTTCAGCAGGATGGCCTCTTCCAAAGCATGGTCGTCGAAGTCGTTGAGCTTGAGGTCGAGCCACTCGCGGTCGAGATCGGCCCCCTCGTCCAGGAGTTCGAGCTCGCCCTCCGGGTCCGGCATCATCCGCAATACAACTAGTAGATTCATTTATCCTCCCGCGCCTTTGCTTTGGTGTCGGCTGCAGCCAACAGGCTACACTCTGTCGAGAGAGCGTAGCAACCGCCGCCGACAGTATATCCCCATCGAACTGAGGTGGCGTAATATCGGCTATTACACCGGCGGGATTGACGCTTTGCGGCGCAAAGCTGCTAACCTCTAAACGAGTGTCATGGTGCGTTACCGCGACACGCCAGGGAGGGAAGAAAGCAACAGGCCAAGCACCAAGGTGCGGCCCGCCGATCTCACACTGGAAAACCTTTAATTACTGTTGGAGGGCACCTGTCTTCAGGGCCTTCGACGACAGTGAATGAATAATGACCTGACAAGGAGGAAGCATGCCGAAGATGCTCGAACTAGGTAGGATCGGCCGCCACGTGGCGCCTGTCGCTCTTGCCGCCGCCGTCTGCCTCAGCAGTGCTGCTGCCGTCGCCGAGGACAAGCCCGGCTACTACGGCGTCCCGCGGACCTGGCTCTGGAACCCCGGGTTCAACGAGATGGTCGACACCAGCGAGTGGAAGAAGGAGCCGCCCTATGTGATCGGCTTCTCCAACGCCTCCATCTCCAATGCCTGGCGCGTGGCCTTCCAGCACGGCGTGCTCTGGGCCGCCGGACAGCATGCCGACGAGATCGAGAAGTTCATCGTCACCGATGCCAACGACGATCCCTCGAAGCAGATCAACGACATCCAGGACCTGATCAGCCAGGGCGTGGACCTGCTGCTGATCGCGCCGGCCACCGAAGACGCGCTGAACTCGGTCGTGGGCCGGGCGACGCGGCAGGGCATTCCCGTCGTGCTGGTCGACCGCAAGGTGACCGATCCGGAGAACTACATCACCTTCGTCACCGCCTCCGACACCGCTGTGGGCCGCATCGAGGCGCAGTGGCTGGCCGAGTTCCTCGGCGGCGAGGGCAACATCGTGATGCTGCCCGGCATCGCCGGGGCGAGCCCGGCGGAGATCCGCATCCAGGCGAACAAGGAGGTCTTCTCCAAGTTCCCGGGGATCAATGTCCTGGACATGCAGTACACCAACTGGAACCCGGCGACCGGCAAGCAGGTCATGGCCGCGCTGCTGCAGAAGTACGGCGACCAGATCGACGGCGTGCTGGCGGACAGCGCGCTGCAGGGCTCCGGCGCCATCGAGGCCTACATCGACGCCGGCTACAAGAAGGGCGAGATTCCGCCGGTGACCGGTGGCGACGTCGCCCGGATGTACCAGCTCTCGGTCGAGTACGACGTCCCCATGGCGGGCATCGACTATCCGACCTCCATGGGCATCACCGGCGTCGAGGTCGCGCTCGATGTGCTGCACGGCGTGGCGGTTCCCTCGGTGGTCGAGGTGAACATGCAGGTCGTGGTCTCCGAGGGGCACGACACCGCGTCGGTCAAGGCCGACCGCCGGCCGCTGGATCACGTCAGCATGGACGATCCGGGCGACCTCTCGCCGAGCCACGGGCTGCCGGCGGGATACAATCCTGCTACCTTCAACCCGGAGTACCCGCACTAAGACACGCGGGGACGGGGCCGGTGCGGCAAAGGCCTGCACCGGCCCCGCCTCCGACAGTGTGTGGTTCTTGAGGGTTTGAAAGTGCAGGTCGCGATGACGACACCCACGATCAAATTGACCAAGATCGACAAGGTCTATCCCGGCGTGAAGTCGCTGGACCAGGTCGATTTTGCCGCCATGCCGGGCGAGGTGCATGCGCTCCTGGGCGAGAACGGGGCGGGCAAGTCGACCCTGACCCGCATCGTCGGCGGCGCGGTCGCACCCACTTCCGGCACCATCGAGTTCGAGGGGCGGCCGGTCGTCTGGCACTCGCCCCGCCATGCGCACGAGGCCGGGATCCACGTGATCCACCAGGAACTGGCACTCTTTCCCGAGCTTTCGGTGGCAGAGAACATCCTGATCGATTCCCAGCCGCGCGGCCGCCTGGGCCTGATCTCGCGCAAGGAGCGCGTACGCCAGGCCGAGGAGGTGCTGCAGGGTCTGGGCGTGGACATCCCGGCCAGGGCGCTGGTCGGCGAACTGACGCTTGCGGACCAGCAGATGGTGGAGATCGCCAAGGCGCTGGTCGGCAAGGCGCGCCTCATCGTCTTCGACGAGCCCACGGCGGTGATCTCCGGCCGCGAGGTCGACGCGCTCTTCGAGAAGATGCGCCGCCTGAGAGACGCCGGGATCGCCATGGTCTACATCTCCCACCGCCTGGAGGAGATCTTCGAGATCGCCGACCGCGTGACCGTGCTGAAGGATGGCCAGGTCGTAGGGACCTCGGAGGTCGGCGCCATCGACCGCAACGGCCTGGTCCGCATGATGGTGGGCCGCCAGCTCGCCGACATCTTTCCGCCCCGGCCCGAGGCCGAGGCGGCCGGGCCGGTGGTGCTGTCCGTGGAGGATCTTCATGCCGGCCCGCGCGTGCGCGGCGTGAGCTTCCAGGTCCGCGCCTGCGAGATCGTCTGCCTGGCCGGCATGGTCGGGTCGGGCCGCACCGAGGTGGCCGAGGCGATCTTCGGCAGCCGGCCGATCGCCAGCGGCAGGATCAGGATCAAGGGCGAGGAGACCCAGAGCATCTCGCCGCGCTCCGCGATCGACCGGGGCATCGGCTTCCTCACCGAGAACCGCCAGCGCGAGGGCCTCTTCCGCCAGCTCTCGATCGCCTCCAACATCGTCGCACCTTCGCTCGGCGACGTCACCCGCAAGGGCCTGATCCAGCCCAGGGCGGAACAGGAGATCGCGGAGGCGCAGATCAAGGCCTTCTCCATCGCCACGCCCTCGGCCGAGGTGAAGGTGGGCGCGCTCTCCGGCGGCAACCAGCAGAAGGTGCTCTTCGGCCGCTGGTCGCGCATCGCCGACTGCCTGCTGATCCTCGACGAGCCCACGCGCGGCATCGACGTCGGCGCCAAGGTCGAGATCTACCGGCTGACGCGCGCGCTGGCCGACAAGGGCATCGCCGTCCTCATGATCAGCTCGGAGCTGCCGGAGGTGATCGGCCTGGCCGACCGCATCGTGGTCATGGCCCAGGGTCGGGTCTCGGGCGAGCTGCGCGGTGCGGGAGCCACGGAAGAGGACGTCATGGCGCTGGCCGTGGTGTCGCACGAGCGCGAGCAGGCTGCGCATGAGGCGGGAGGCGCTGCACGATGAGCGCCCTGGTCGCCGCCCTCTCCCGCAACCGGCTGGTTCCCTCCTACGTGATCGTGCTGGTGCTGATCGCCGTCCTGCTGGTGGTCGGCGACAACCTGTCGGACCGCTTCCTCACCTGGCGCAACTTCTCCAACCTCTTCCAGCAGATGATCGTGCTGGGCATCGCCAGCCTTGGGCAGACCTTCGTCATGCTGACCGGCGGCATCGACCTGGCGATCGGCGCGCTGGTGGGAACCGTGACCGTCTTCCTGGCCAACTTCCTGGAATGGCAGCCGGACCTGATGGTGGTGGCGGTGCTCATCGCCCTGGTCGGCAGCACGGCCGTGGGCGCCATCAGCGGGATGCTGACGGTCTTCCTGCGCGTCCACCCGCTGATCGTGACCCTGGGCATGGCCTCGATCCTGCTGGGCGGGACCCTGCTCTACCGCAAGGAGCCCGGCGGCTCCGTCCCCATCGCCTTCGAGGACCTCTCCTATGGCGCGCTCTGGGGCGTGCCGATACCGGCCTTCGCCCTCCTCCTCATCTTCACCCTCGCCGGGGTCTGGCTGCAGGGAACCCGCTCCGGCCGGGACATCTACTTCGTCGGCGGCAGCCACGAGGCAGCACGGCTGAACGGCGTGCCGGTCACCCGTACCCTGATCCTGGTCTATGCCCTCTCCGGGCTCTGCGCCGGGATCGCGGCGATTTTCCTGACCGCTAGGACCGGGGTCGGCGATCCGCGCATCGGTGCCGCCCTCACCCTTCAGTCGATCACGCCGGTGGTGGTCGGCGGCACCATTCTGGCCGGCGGCCGGGGCGGAGTGCTCGGAACCCTGCTCGGCGTCTTCCTGGTCTCCCTCCTGAACAACCTGCTCAACTTCTCGAACGTCTCCTCGTTCTACCAGTGGGTGATCCAGGGGCTGATCATCATCGCGGCCGTCGGCCTGCACAGATCGAGGCGGAGCTAGAGCCGTGGAACTCGCCGTGAAACGCTCCGCAGCCAAGGGGCAGAGCCTTCGGACCAGCACGCTGGTGGAACGCTTCGGGCTGGCCTTCTTCCTGGTCGTGCTGCTGGTGGTGGCGCACCTGACCGCGCCCGCCTTCCTGAACCTCGCCAACATCGTCAGCCTGCTGACCATCGCCGCCCCCCTGGGCATGGTCGTCCTGGGCCAAGCCTTCGTCATCCTCGTGCGCGGCCTCGATCTCTCCGTGGCCTCGCTCATGGCCACCGTCGCGGTGCTGGCAACGGCCTTCCGGGCCGAGTCCAACGAGATGATCGTGGTGATCTTCCTGGCCGCGATCCTCTTCTCGGCCATGGTGGGCCTCTTGAACGGCTACCTGGTCACCAAGCGGAACGTCTCGCCCTTCCTGGCGACCCTGGCGACCATGATCATCCTGCAGGGGATCCGCTTCGCCTATACCGGCGGCGCCCCGGTCAGCACCCTGCCGCCGGGCATGAGCTTCCTGGCCAGCGGCCGCCTTCTGGGCATTCCGGTCAACCTCATCACGCTCGTCATCCTGGCGGCCTTGCTCGGCATCCTGCTGCACCGCTCGCGCTTCGGCCGCGAGGTCTACATGGTCGGCGGCAACCCCGAGGCCGCGCGCCTGAACGGCCTCAGCCCCGACCGGGTGACCATCCTCTGCTACGTGCTCTGCTCGGTCATGGCCGGGATCGGCGGGCTCTTCCTGCTGGGCTACGTGGGCACGGTCTCGAACTGGGTCGGCCAGGGCTACGAGCTGGACAGCATCGTCGCCGCGGTGATGGGGGGCGTCGCGCTCTCCGGCGGGCGCGGCAGCATCTTCGGCGCGCTGCTGGGCGTCGCCGTCCTGATCGTCATCTCCAACATCGTCATCCTCTGGGGCATGCCGATCGAAACGCAGCTCATCATCAAGGGCGTGATCATCATCGGCGCCGCCGCCTTCTATCGCGCGCGCGTGGTTTGAGGTCGCAGAGGTCGAAGTCCGGGCCGACGGGCACCACAAGCGGGAGGAACGAGTGAACACCAGCAGCAAGGCTTCAGCACGCGGGGGACGCCGCCGCGACGAGGAAGTGGATGTCGTCATCGTCGGCGCCGGCCCGTCGGGCTCGGTCGCGGCCCTGCACCTGGCCCGCGCCGGCCTCTCGGTCGTGGTGCTGGAGCAGGGCGACTGGCCCGAGTACGACGACTACACCGGCGCCCGGCCGGAGCACGAGCTGGTCGCCACCAAGGTCTGGCACCCCAATCCCAACGTGCGCGACAACCCCGTGGACTATCCCGTCGACACCGCCGAGACCGACATCAACCCCCTGATGTTCGCCGGCGTGGGCGGCAGCGCCACGCTCTACGGCGCGCAGTGGATGCACTTCCTGCCGTCGGACTTCCGGGTGCGCTCGATGGACGGCGTGGCCGAGGACTGGCCCTTCACCTATGAAGAGCTGCTGCCCTACCAGCTCGCCATCGAGCGCGAGGTCGGCGTCTCCGGCCTCTCCGGCGACCCGGCCTATCCGCCGCGGCCCGCCTATCCCTTCCCTGCCCTGCCGATGGGATCGGTCGGCCGCCGCGGGGCGCTGGGCCAGGAGCGGATGGGCTGGCACTGGTGGCCCGGCAGCAACGCCATCCCCTCGATGAAGTTCGGCGCGCTGAACGCTTGCGTACGCCGCGGCACCTGCCTCACCGGCTGTCCCGAGGGGGCGAAGTCGACGACGGACCGCTCGCACTGGCCGCTGGCGCTGAAGGCCGGCGCCACCCTGGTCACCCGGGCGCGCGTCAGCCGGGTCGAGGTCGACGGGCGCAACCTCGCCACCGGCGTGGTCTACATCGACGCGAACGGGCGCGAACGCCGCCAGCGCGGCAAGCTGGTCATGCTCTGCGCCAACGGGGTCGGCACCCCGCGGCTCCTGCTGATGTCGGCCGATGCCGAGCATCCCGACGGCCTGGCCAACGGCTCCGGCCTGGTCGGCAAGCGGCTGATGATGCACCCCTTCGCCAGCATCCTCGCCTCCTTCGAGGACCCGCTGGATTCCTGGCGCGGTCCCTTCGGCCAGCAGGTCTACTCCCAGGAGTTCTACGAGACCGACGAGAAGCGCGGCTTCCTGCGCGGCTCCAAGTGGAACTGCATGCCCTCTGGCGGACCGGTCGGCGTGTCGGGCGCCATGGGCTCCAAGGTCTATGTCGCCGAGGAGGGCCGCTTCCAGGACTTCTGGGGCGAGAACCTGCACCGGAACGTTGCCAAGCGCTTCGCACACTCGCTCATCTGGGGCATCGTCGGCGAGGACCTGCCGGAAGAGACAAACCAAGTGGTCCTCTCCGACAGCCTGGTCGATTCCGACGGCCTGCCGGCGCCCAAGATCCTCTACAAGGTGAACGAGAACTCGCACCGGCTGCTGAAGTTCAACATCGACCGCTGCATCGAATCGGTGGAGGCCGCCGGCGCCATCGAGCATCTGGTGAGCGTGCCGGTGCGCGAGTCCGGCTGGCACCTGCTGGGCACCGCCGTCATGGGCGAGAACCCGGAGAGCTCCGTCGTGAACCAGTGGGGCGCCAGCCACGAGATCCCCAATCTCTACGTGCTGGACGGCAGCACCTTCCCGACCTCCGGCGCGACCAATCCGACGGCGACGATCATGTCGCTGGCCCTGCGCAACACCGAGCGCCTGATCGCCGAGCGCCGCAACCAGAAGGCCGCATGATGACGACTTCCCAGCCAAGCGACGAGGCGCGCGCCGGGACCTTCCTGGCCTTCGCCGACTTCCTCATCCCGGCCTACGAGACCAAGCCCGCCTTCAGCGCCGTCTCGACCTGGCAGGACGCGCTGAGCGCGCTCGACTTCCGCCCGGACCTGAAGGAGGCCTTCTATCGCGGCCTCGATGCCAGCGCGGAGGCGCCCGAACCCGAAGCCGGGCTGGAGGCGCTCTACGATGGCGACGCAGAGGCCTTCAACGCGGTCACGACCCTGATCATCACGACCTACTACATGAACCCCAAGGTGCGCGAACTGATCGGCTATCCGGGTCAGGAAAACGTCACCTACGACCCCCACGACACGCAGAGCTACCTGACCGACGGAACCCTCAGCAAGGTCATCGCACGGGGCCGCCGCTACCGCCCGACCCCGGGCCTCGCCTGAGCTTATCTCCTCCCCTCCACCGCCGGCAGGAGCTTCTCCGGCGGTGCTCACCCTCGAGAAAAGGAAGACCATTCCATGACCACCCCCCTCTTCGACAAAGGCCTGGAAATCCGCAAGTCTGTCCTCGGCGCCGAGTTCGTCGAGAAGTCGATCGCCTCTGCCGACGACTTCAACATGCCGATGCAGGAACTGGTGACCGAATACTGCTGGGGTGCCGTCTGGGGCCGCGAGACCCTGGAGAAGAAGACCCGCTCCATGCTGAACCTGGCGATGATCGCAGCATTGAACCGCCCGCACGAGTTGAAGATGCATGTCAAGGGCGCGCTTCGCAACGGCGTCACCAAGGACGAGATCCGCGAGGTCTTCATGCAGGTGGCGATCTACGCCGGCGTGCCGGCCGGGGTCGATTCCTTTCGTGTGGCCCGCGAGGCCTTCGAGGAGGTCGGTGCCTGATGCAGTCCAGCGAGAGCCCGGCGGCCGATTCGGCGCCGGGCGGCGGCTGCTATGAGATCCTCGACCCGCGCTTCAAGGGGCTGATCGACCCGGTCGCCTTCCTGGAGACCCTGCACGGCGGCAACCGCTGGACCGAGGGGCCGGTCTACTTCGCCGACCTGCGCTGCCTGATCTGGAGCGACATCCCCAACGAGCGCATGCTGAGGTGGGACGAGGAGAGCGGCCAAGTCTCGATCTTCCGCCGCCGGACGGGCAATGCCAACGGCAACACCCGCGACCGCCAGGGCCGCCTGATCACCTGCGAGCAGGGTGCCCGGCGGGTCGTGCGCACCGAGTGGGACGGCAGCCTGACCGTGCTCGCCGAGGCCTACGAGGGGCGGCGGCTCAACTCCCCAAACGACGTGGTGGTGAAGTCGGACGGATCGATCTGGTTCACCGATCCCAATTACGGGATCATCTCCGACTATGTGGGCAGCAAGGCGCCGCAGGAGCTTGCCGGTTGCTATGTCTTCCGCATCGACCCGGACGGCAGCCTCAGTATCGTCGCCGACGACTTCTCCATGCCCAACGGGCTCGCCTTCTCGCCCGACGAGACCACCCTCTACATCGCCGATTCAGGGTTCCTGACCGACGAGGCAGCACCGCACCATCTGCGTGCCTTCGAGGTCGGCCCGGACAACGGCCTGAGCAAGTCCCGGGTCTTCGCCGATATCGAGCCCGGCATCCCCGACGGCTTCCGCGTCGACGTGGAGGGCAACCTCTGGATCAGCGCCTGGGACGGCGTGCAGTGCCACACGCCCGAGGGCGAACTGATCGGCAAGATCCGCGTGCCGGAGGTCGTGGCCAACCTCACCTTCGGCGGCCCCAAGGGCAACCGCCTCTTCATCACCGCCACCACCAGCGTCTATGCCCTCTTCCTCAACGTCTGCGGCGTCCAGTGGCCGTAAGGGCGATCGGGTTAGGGAGCTAACCCAGCCGGGAGTTCCGAGAAGACCATGAGCGATTCCAGCTACGAGATCTATGCGATCAAGTACGGCCATCACGACCGCCCGGCACGGGAGAACTTCCTGGGCGGCGACCCGCACGAGGTCAACATGCCGCTCGACTACTTTCTCTGGGCGATCGTGGGCAAGGAGCGGACCTTCGTCGTCGACACAGGCTTCGACGCGACCACCGGCCGGCAGCGCGGCCGCACCATGACCCACGCCCCCGCCGAGGGGCTGAAGGCTCTGGGCATCGCGACCGAGACGGTCGAGGACGTGATCATCACCCACATGCACTACGATCACGCCGGCAACCAGGGGCTCTTCCCCAGGGCCCGCTTCCACCTGCAGGACCGGGAGATGGCTTTCTCCACCGGCCGCTGCATGTGCCATTCCGTGCTGGCCCATGGCTACGAGCCGGACGAGGTCTCGGCCATGGTGCACCGCGTCTTCCAGGGGCGGGTCGCCTTTCACGACGGCGCCTCGGAGCTGGCGCCCGGGCTCTCCGTCCACCTGGTGGGCGGCCACACCAACGGCCTGCAGGTGGTCCGCGTGCGCACCCGGCGCGGCTGGGTGGTGCTGGCCTCCGACGCCTCGCACCTCTACGCCAACATGGGCCAGCACCGCCCCTTCCCGGTCGTCTACAACGTCGGCGACATGCTGGAGGGCTATGCCACGCTCCGCCGCCTGGCCGAGAGCGAGGCGAACATCGTTCCCGGCCACGATCCCGAGGTCCTGAACCGCTACCCCAGCGCCGCTGCCGGTCTAGAAAACTGGATCGTGCGCCTGGACGCCGATCCCTTGGCCGGGAGGTGACCCGATCTGTCGGGGGTCGCCCCGGCAGCGGAGCGGATGACAGGGACCTCCCCGACAGGCCAAACTGATCCCAAGTCTCGAACTCGCTGAACGCCCGGGACCAGGGGAGGCCGCCGCCATGCGCATCAGGGTCATGACCTTCAACATGGACAATCTGTTCCAGGGGCTCACTCCCGGCCTGGAAGCGGAGATCGCCGGTCGCTTCGTGGCTCCGGGCGACACGGCAAGCAGCCATCAAGCCCTGCTGACCGAGGCCGTGGCCCTGATGATGGAGGACGAGAAGCGCGGACTGGCCGCCCAGGCGATCAGGGCCGGACGACCCGATATCGTGCTACTGCAGGAGGTTGCCGGCTCGGCGGCCCTGCAACAGTTCCACGATTGCTACCTGATGCGGCTAGGGGGCCCGGAACTCCCCCACCGTGCCGTCCTGGAGGGCAACGATGCCAGGGGGATCTGTGTAGGCGTCATGAGCCGGCTGCCGATCGATGCGGTCGCCAGCCATCGCCACCTGACGCTCGGAGCGCTCCTGGATGGTGGCTTTCGCTTCGAGGACCACGGCATACGCCACAACTCCGTCATGCACGACCACCTCTACAGCGACCCCTCCAGCCGCATCTTCCGCCGAGACTGTCTCGAGATCCGGCTCGAGATCGAAGGAAACCCGCTCATCGTCTTCACGGTGCATTTCAAGGCCGGCCTGCCCAGCCGCGCCCACACCCTGATGACCCGCCTGGCGGAGTCGGCCGGCGTGGCTGAGCTGATCCGCACACGCGCCATGGCACGCGGACTAGACAGATGGATCGTCGCGGGCGACCTCAACGACTTTCACCACATCGAGGGTAAGCCGGACGAGGCTCATGCCTTGGGGCCCCTGCTCTCAAGCGGCCTCGTCGTCGATCCGATGGAACGTCTGGACCCTCCCGAAGACCGCTGGACCCATTTCGATTGGGAACACCAGGTCTATCGCCAGCTCGACTACCTGCTGCTCTCGCCTGAACTTGCGGCAACCAACCCCGGCGCCAAACCCGAAGTGATCCGCGGCGGCCAGCCCTGGCGGGCGGAACGCGTCCGAGAGCAGCGCTTTCCCCGCGTCGGCTGGGACCGTCCCAATGCCAGCGACCACTGCCCGGTGGTGATCGAGCTGGAGGTCTGATGCCAGTCGGGATTGGGGGTCCCTCCCGGAGAGGATAGCGCTCCTCTCTGATTCACCGGAGCGCGATTCCAGTCGAGAACCTCTGGCAGTTCCTGCGCGACAACTACCTCTCGGAACGGGGTCTTAAGCAGCAATGACGATATGCTCGATCACTGCTGTGCAGCCAGGAACAAGATCGGGATAGGTAGCGCGCGAACCCGCTTTAGGTTAGCATCGGCTCGGTCCTCGGGTACCGCCTGAGAGCGTCCGCCGGGCGGGCAAGGAAGGCGGCGGTCCGGCGCGTTAGGCACGGAAGTGCTGCCTTGGCGGAAGGGAGACTCGTGATGTGCGGTAAGACGGTGAGAAACCTCGCTCTATGCGCTCCGCTCCTGCTCGCGGCAGGGCCGGCGGTCGCGCAGGATCAGACCGGCGAGGCGGTCGGTGCGGGCGTCGGCCTGCTGCTGGGGATCATCATCGCGATCGTGGTCGGCGCCATCGTCGGCTGGCTCGCTGGTCTGATCGTCAAGGGCAGCGGATCCGGCTTCTGGGGCGACGTCCTCTTCGGCATCGGCGGCTCGCTCCTGGCGAGCGTCGTGCTGCCCCTGATTGGCGTGACCCTCGGCGGCTTCATCGGCAGCTTCCTGGCAGCGCTGGTGGGCGCGATCGTGCTGATCCTGATCGTCCGCTTCCTCCGCCGCGGGACCTGAACCGCTCTTCCGAGGCTGCGCGTAGCGGTGCCCGGGTCTGTCTGTTCCGGGGGCAGGTGACGCCTCTCGGCTGTCAGTCCAGGGTGCCCAGGCCGTTGCGCGCGAGCTTGCGGCCCAGGACGAAGCGGTTGAGGACCGCGGTGCCGTCCACCACGGCCATCATCTCGGCATCGCGGCCGAGGCGGCGCAGCGGATGGTCCGCCTCCAGCACCGCCGAGCCCAGCATGTCCCGGCACCAGGCGATCGCCGCCAGAGCGAGATCGGTCGCCATGGCCTTGGCCCCGGAAGCCAGGCCGGAGGTCCCGGTTCCGGCCCCCGCGCCGAGGCCCCGGTAGCAGAGCAGGCGGGCGCCCTCCAGCCGCATCAGCCACTCGGCCGCGGCCTGCTGCACCAGTTCGCCATCGATCAGACGGCGGCCGAAGAGGCTGCGCTCGGCGGCATAGGCCAGCGCGGTCTCGAGCGCCGCCTCGCCCAGGCGGAGGACTTGCAGTGCCGCCAGCAGGCGGGCGATGGGAAAGGCCTCCTTGGCACCGCTGCTGCCGCCGCCCGGCGCGCCGAAGAGCTGCTCGGCCTCCAGCCGGCAGTCCTCGAAGGTGAGCCTGGCGAAGGTCAGGTGGGAGAGGCCGGTGGCCGGCATGGCCTCGCGCCGCAGCCCCGCGGTGTCGGCCGGCACCAGGAAGCGGGTCAGTCCCTCCTCGCTGCCGGCCAGCACGACGAAGAGGTCGGCCACCATGCCGTGGGTCACCCAGTGCTTGGTGCCGGTCAGGCGGTAGCCCGAGCCCTCCCTCTCGACCCTGGTCGCCATCGCCTTCAGGTCCGCACCGATCCCCGGCTCCGAGATCGCGATTCCGGCGATGCTGCGCCCCGCCAAAAGCGGTATTAAGAATTCCTCTTTTTGTTCCACACTGCCGTAGCCGGCGATGTAGCGCTGGACGCTGTGGTTCCCGAGCAGCGCCAGGTCCGGCGAGACGCCCTCGACCAGGGCGCCGAAGGCGAGCGGCGAGAGCGGCGCCTCCCCCTCCGGACCCGGCAGCACGGAGTGCAGGTAGCCCAGCGGCGCCAGCTCGGCGAAGAGAGAGAGCAGGGTCTCGCGCGCCAGCGGCCCTCCGTCGGCCGGGCGGTAGCGCGCGGCGATCTCTCCGGCTGCCTCGAGCCCGGACCGCTCGGCGGCGCTCAGTGCGAAGCGCTCGGCGCCGATCATTCCTTCTTCCCTTCGCGCAAGGGATCCAGGATCTCCGCGTCGCCCTCGCCCAGCGCGGAGGCCGGGCGCGGCGCCGGCGCCGCGCGCTGGAAGCGGACCGGCATGGCGACGTTCAGCACCCTGCCGCCGCCGGGAGCCGGCAGATCGAAGAGCTGTCCCTGGGCATGCAGGTCGGCGTCCGCCACCACCTCCTCGTAGCGCCGCTCGGGACCGCAGGGAATGCGCTCGGCGCGCAGGGCTTCGGCCCACTCGGCGCGGGTCCTGGCGGCGAAGGCCGGGTTCAGCAGGCGCTCGATCTCGCTCTGGCGCTCGCAGCGCCTAGCGTTGTCCGCAAAGTCGGGGTGCTCCTTCAGGTCCGGACGCCCCAGCAGGTCGCAGAGGACGGCCCAGTGGCGATCGTGCAGGATCGTGGTCATCAGCCGCCCGTCGGCGGTCTCGAAGATCGGGGTGCAGGAGATCATGGAGTGGTTGCCGTTGCGCCGCACCGAGGCCGGATCGGCCCGGTAGAGCGCAAGCTGGCTCAGCTGCATGTAGAGGCAGACGTCGTGCAGGCTGATGCTCAGCCGGTCGCCGCGGCCGCTCTGCCGGCGGTTCTCCAGGGCCGCGAGCACGCCCAGCGCCGCCCAGACGCCGGTCGAGACGTCGACCACGGTGGCGCCGGTGCGGTAGGTCCCGCCGTCGGGCTCTCCGGTGATGCTCATCAGCCCGGCGCTGGCCTGGGCGATCCCGTCGGTGCCGAGCGGCCCCTCCGGGCCGAAGGCCGAGACCTCGACCCAGATCAGGCCCGGGTGCACGGCGGAGAGCGCCTCGTAGGTGAGGCCCGCCTTCGTCAGCATGGCACCGTCGATGTTCGAGATCAGGACGTCGGCGTCCTTCACCAGCGCAAGCGCGGTCTCGGCGTCCTCCGGGCGGCGCAGATCCAGGCGCACGCTGCGCTTGCCGCGGTTGCTGGAGGCGAAGAGGGCCGAGGTATCGCCCACCTTGGGACCGAGGCTGCGGGTGATGTCGCCGCGTTCCGGTTCCACCTTGATCACCTCGGCGCCGAGATCGGCCAGGACCTGCCCGCAGGCCGGACCGGCAACCATGTGGGTGAACTCCACCACCCGGACCCCGGTGAGCGTCGCCATCCTCTCAACTCCTGCCTCGGGCCGCAGCGGCGGCCGGCGAAAACCCCGGCGAAAACCCCGGCGAAAATTAGCGCAGGCCGCCGGCGACCCGGATGACCTCGCCGCTGACCATATCGGATTCCGGCGAGAGCAGGTAGGCCAGCACCGCCGCCACGTCTTCCGGTCCCGGCATGCGCCTGAGGGGGATGCGCTGGCGCTGGGTCTCGATGAAGGCGTCGCTGAAAGCCTCGCGCACCTTCTCCGTGTAGACCGAGCCGGGCGCGACCACGTTCACCCGGATGCCGCGCGGGCCCAGGCTGCGGCTGAGACTGCGGGTCATGCCGATCACCGCCGCCTTGGCGGCGTCGTAGGCCGCATTGCCCATCATGTCGAAGTTGCCCCAGGCGGCCAGGGAGGCGACGTTGGCGATCTTGCCGTAGCCGCGTTCGCCGAAGTGCTCCATCAGCGCCCGGCTCATGACGAAGGCGGTCTGCAGGTTCAGCCGGTAGCTCTGCTCCAGCTCCTCGACGGTGATCCGCTCGGGCGCCCGGTCGATCACGTCCTCGCCGATGCCGGCGATGCCCCCGGCGACGTTGGCGAGACCGCTGACCGCCCCGAAACGCTCGATCGCCGCGGCGGCGATGCGGGTCGCGGCCTCGGGATCGCCGACGTCGGCCTTGCAGGTCTCCAGCCGGTCCGCCCGGCCCGCCAGGCGCTCCGCCAGGGCCGCCAGCCGGCGCGAGCTGATATCGCAGGCATAGACGCCGTAGCCCGCCTCCAGAAGCTGTTCGACCAGCGCCCCGCCGATGCCGCCGGCCGCGGCCGTGACGACGACGCTTTCCTTGCCTTCCGTCATGGTCCGGATCTCCTCCCTCGCGGCGCCTGCCGCCTTGATCGGCCTCTGTCCAGGCCTCAATCCACCGGGCCGCCACGCTAGCAAAGGGCCGATTCGATAAGCAAGCGCTTGCTTAGTAAAAATAAGCAGTTGATTTCGATGCCGGCGCTCATGCAAACTGCCATCACCAGTCGGTTCCCTGGCCCGCGGCGGGTGGAGAGGTCTGCACACGCCGCAGAGAAACGAGAACCGGGAGCTTCGGCCGGGCGGCTGAGACGCCGCGATCGCGGCCGGGGCGAAGCAGGACGGACCGCCGGCCATGACCCGGACGGCCCAGACGAGGGAATGCAGAGGGAGGCGCCCAATGTTGCGTAGCGCAGTTACCCAAGGTCTTGCGGCACTTACGCTTTCCATGTCGCTATCCGCAGCGGCCGCGGCAGAGGAGGTCTGGCGCATCCAGTCCCTCTTCCCGCCCGACAACATCAACCACAAGGCCATGCAGCAGGTGGCCGACCGGGTGGCGGTCATGTCGGACGGCCGCCTGACCCTGGAAATGGTGCCGGTGAAGCAGATCGTCGGCCCCACCGGAACGCTCGAGGCGGTGCAGAACGGCATCATCGAGGGCCACTTCACCTGGCCCGGCCTCTGGGCCGGCATCGAGCCCGCCTTCGCAATGATGGCCGACCTGCCCGGCGGCTATCCCTCGGCGCACGAGGCGCTGGACTTCTATTACTACGGTCCCGGCCTGGCGCTGATCAACGAGCTGCACGAGGCGCAGGGCCTGCACACGGTCGGCGTCTTCGCCGTCGGCACCGAATCCCTGCCCTCGCGGGTCCCGATCCGCACCATCAAGGACCTGGAGGGCCTGAAGGTGCGACTTCCCGGCGGCGTCACCTCCGAGGTGATGGCCGCGCACGGCGTGGCCCCGGTGAAGATGCCCTTCTCCGAGGCCTTCAGCGCGCTGGAGAAGGGCGTGGTCGATGCCTCCGACAACTCCTCGGTGGCGGAGAACGTGCGCATGGGCTTCCACGACCATGCCGGCTACGCGATCTATCCCGGCATCCACTCCGCGCCGATCCTCGACTTCAGCGTGAACAAGGACAAGTGGGACGCACTGCCCGACGACCTGAAGGCGATCCTGGAGACCGCCATGCTGGCCGGTGCCGAGACCTCCATGTACTGGCGCGACGCCAACGACCGCCAGATCGTCCGCGATATTCAGGACGGCAAGCTGGAGATCGAGCTGATCGACTGGTCCGAGGAGGACCGCCGCGCCTTCCGCGAGAAGGCCAAGGAGGTCTGGCTGGAGTACGCCAAGAACTCGCCGATGACCCAGAAGGTGGTCGACGCCGAGATCAAGTTCCTCCAGGATTACGGCCTCTTGGATTAGCCGCTGCCGTCGGCGGACGGCACGCCGTCCGCCGACGCACTGGTCCATGGTTCCGGGGAGTGTGGCGATGCGTCTGGCAAGGGGGATCACACGCGCGATCGCCGCGGCCGGCAAGTATTCGGCCTGTGTCTACCTGATCGTCACCGCCGTCATCCTCTATGACGTGGTGGCGCGCTATGTCTTCAACGCGCCGACCTACTGGGCGCTCGAGCTCTCGATCCTGCTTGCCGCCAGCCAGTTCATCATCGGCGGCCTGCAGCCCACCGCGGAGAACAGCCACGTCAGGATCGACGGGCTCTACCGCCTGGCACCGCCTTCCGTGCGCCGCTGGATGGATATCTTCTCCGCCCTGGTGGCCCTCTTCTACATGGCCTTCGCCGCCTACTACTGCTGGAAGTCCGCCCTCTCCGCGATCCGCGTGTGGGAGACCACGGCCAGCATCTGGGACACGCCCTCGCCCACCATCGTGAAGACCGTGATCGCACTCTGCTTCACCCTGATCGCGCTGCAGTCGGCCATCAACGTGATCTTCTGGCTGCGGCGCGAGCCGCAGCCTCTCGAGCGGGCAGACGAGGCTCCATGAGCATCGAGTGGCTGTCGATCACCATCCTGGTCGGCCTCTTCGCCCTGCTGGCGGCCGGGGTGCCGCTGGCCTTCGCGACCGGCGCCATCGCCGTCACCATGGCGCTGACGCTCTTCGGACCGAACAGCCTCGGCATCATCGCCAACCAGGTCTACGAATTCGTCAACACCTACGCGCTGGTCGCCGTGCCGCTCTTCATGCTGACAGGCGTGCTGCTGGAGCGCGCCGGGGTCGCGGAGGCGGTCTTCCGCGCGCTGCACGTCTGGTCGGGGCGCCTGCGCGGCGGCATGGCGGTGGGCACCATCGCAGCAGCCGCCGTGCTGGCAGCCATGGTGGGGGTCATCGGCGCCGAGATCGTCATGCTGGGCATCGTAGCCCTCCCGGCCATGCTGAAGCGCGGCTATTCCCGCGCGCTGGCACTGGGCACCATCTGCGCCGGCGGCTCGCTGGGCGCGCTGATGCCGCCAAGCGTGGTGCTGATCTTCTACGGCGTGCTGGCCGGGGTCTCGATCAGCCAGCTCTTCCTGGCGGCCGTGGTGCCGGCGGTCCTCTATGCCGTGCTCTACAGCAGCTACATCCTGATCCGCAGCTACCTGCAGCCCTCTCTGGCACCGGCGGCACCGGAGGAAGAGCTGGACATGCCGGTCCTGGAGAAGGTCCGCCTGGCGCAGGGCTTCGTCATTCCCCTGCTGATCATCGCGGCCCTGCTGATGAGCCTCTACTTCGGCATCGCCACGCCGACCGAGGCCGCCGCGATCGCAGCCCTGGCCGCGGGCCTCACCTGCCTGGCACGCGGCAAGCTCTCCTGGCAGACCCTGATCTCCTCGCTGACCGATACGGGCTCCGCCATCGGCCGGCTGGTCTACATCTTCCTCGGCGCCAGCGCGCTCATCAGCTTCTATAACTTCGCCGGCGGCACCCGCTACCTCTCCGGGCTGATCGTCGGCATCGACCTGCCGCCGCTCGGCATCATCCTCATCATGATGCTGATCCTCTTCGTGCTGGGCTTCGTGCTGGACTTCATCGGCATCCTCTTCCTCACCATGCCGATCTTCCTGCCGATCGTCTCGGAGCTGGGCTACGACCTGGTCTGGTTCGGCATCCTCTTCACCATGAACATGCAGATGTCCTTCCTGACGCCACCCTTCGGGCCAGCCGTCTTCTACCTGAAGACGGTGACCCCGCCGGACATCACCCTGGGGCAGATCTTCCAGTCGGTCTGGCCCTTCGTCGGCCTGCAGTTCCTGGGCCTGGTGCTGATGGTCGTCTTCCCGGAGATCACGCTCTGGCTGCCGGCGCAGATGCGCTAGGAGCCCGCCTCTACAGAAGTCTCCTCCTCGCAACCCACCATCCGCAGGACCAGGCCCGCGTAGTGGTCGGCCAGCTCGTCCGGCGGCATGCGGCCGTTGGGCTTGTACCACTGGCAGACGGTGATGCAGAGCGACATGATGGCGATGCGCATCAGGTCGACGTCGGCGATCCGGAAGCGGCCCGCGTCGCGCCCCTGCTCCAGGCAGGCGGTCACGATGGCATTGACCTCGCTGCGGATCTCCGTGGTCACGCGGCGCTGCTCGCGCGTCAGGGCCTGGAACTCGAAGGTCGAGACCCTGACCGCCATGGTCATGCGCGCGATGCAGCCGACGTAGGAGCGGATGAGCGCGGCCAGCCGCTCGGCGGGCGGCAGCTCCGGCTTGTCGACGTTGCGCAGGTCCTGCAGCATCGAGCGGGCCATCACCAGGGTGATCTTGTAGAGCAGCTCGTTCTTGGTCTTGAAGTGGACGTAGAGCGCGGCCGAGCTCAGCTTGGCGTGGCGCGCGATGTCCCGGGTCGAGGTCCCGTGATAGCCGTTCTGGGCGAAGCATTCGACCGCGGAGGTCAGCAGCCGGCCGAGCGAGGTCTCCTTCTGCTCGGGGAAGACGATGGAGAGGAAGCTGCCGTCGATCTCCTTGGCGAAGCCCAGGATGTCGGAGGAGTCCTGCCGCCTGCGGCGGGTGGGTGGAGGGGATCCCGTCGTCTTGTCACTTCTCACATCTCTCTCCTCTCCGGTGCATCGCTCCCGGCGGCGGCTGCTTGCATGACGAGGGCTTCCGAAAGACCCCGAAAGAACTCTCCGATCGCGCGGCGACTTGCAAGTCCGCCCTCGCCCTGCAGAGCGGACTCCCTTCGGCGAAGCCGGCGGAAAAGCGCATCTGCAGAGTCTCGTTAAGCGACCGCTTGCTTATGCTAAGCGATTGCTTATAAGATTGCACCCCTGACCGACCGCAAACCGGAGACGGGCGATCATGATCGTGGTGAACGACGACCTCTTGGATCCGCAGCGCATCGCGGAGCCCTTCAAGTACTACCGAACGCTGCGCGACAAGATGCCGATTCATTACAACGAGCGCTGGCGCGGCTGGGTCCTCTCGACCTATCGCGATGTCTCGCGCTCGCTGCACGACAAGCGCATGCTGGCCGACACCATCACCCCCTACTTCCAGACCAGGCTGACCGAGGAGGAGCGCCGGCAGTTCGCGCTGACCTACGAGGTCCTGAACTCCTGGGTGGTCTTCCTGGACCCGCCGCGGCACACGCGCCTCAGGCGGATCTTCAGCAAGGCCTTCACCCCCTCCTCGGTCCAGACCATGCGCCCCGTGGTCCAGCAGCTCGTCTGCGAGGCGCTGGATAGCTGGGAGGGGCGCCAGGAGATCGACCTCATCGCCGACTACGCCAGCCGCCTGCCGGCCAGCGTGATCGCCACCGTGATCGGGGCGCCGCGCGAGGACTTGGACCGCTTCCACCACTGGGCCGACGTGCTGACCAACCTGCTGCACGGCGGTGTCGGCAGCGACATGCGCCTGGAGCGCGCGCAGGACGTCATCATCGAGTTCAAGGCCTACCTGCAGGACCTCTATGACGACCACCTCAGCCACCCGCGCGACGACATGATGAACTGGCTGATGGAGGTGGAGCGCAACGACGAGGAGCTGAGCTCCGACGACGTGCTCTATGCCTGCATGCTGCTGCTGAACGCCGGCCACGAGACGACGCAGAACCTGATCGGCAACTCGATCGCCACCCTGATCGAGGAGAAGGACCAGATCGACCGCCTGGGCCAGGAGCCCGCGCTGATCAAGACCGCGATCGAGGAGTGCCTGCGCCTCAACGGGCCGATGAAGGGCACCATGCGCATCGCCGGCGAGGACATCGAGATCCGCGACGAGACGATCCGCGAGGGCGACCGGATCATGCTGCTGATGGCCTCGGCCAACCGCGACCCGGAGAAGTTCGAGAGCCCCGACAGCTTCCGCATCGACCGCTGGCCGAACCCCCACCTCTCCTTCGGCCACGGCATCCACTTCTGCCTGGGCGCACCGCTGGCGCGCCTGGAGCTGGAGCTGACCCTGCAGGAGCTGCCCAAGCGCTTCCGCACCCTGGAGCTGGTCTCCCCTGCCCTCTACCAGCCGCGCATCCTCAGCCGCAGCATCGAGCCGCCGCTGCGGCTGACGATCGCCGCCTAGAGCAGGGTGCGTTCGCTTATGCTCACGAACCCTGCTCTAGCATATTGTTTTAATAGCAAATCGTCGTCGCAGATGAGACCATCTGCGCAGGCTTTGCTCTAGAGGAAGCAGGACGCACAGCCATGGCTTTCAAGCGACTGGTCAGGGTCGAGATCGACCACGACCTCTGCGTCGGCTCCTCCATGTGCACCGGCATCGACCCCGAGGGCTTCAAGATGGATGGCGAGGGCCACGCGGTCTACGTCGGCGACGACATCGACGAGGACCTGGCAGAAGAGGCGGCCGGCATCTGCCCGGTCGCAGCGATCAAGCTGATCTACGAGGACTAGGCCGATGGCGGAAGAGCGACCCTGGCGCACGGCGCTGGCCTATGGCGACCGCGAGGGCGTCTACATTCGCGGCTACGACCTGAAGGAGCTGGTGCAGAACCTGAGCTTCGCCGAGAGCGTCCTGCTGCTCGCCCGCGGCGAGCTGCCCGGCAAGGGCGAGGCACGGGTCCTCGACGCGATCTTCGTCTCGACCCTGGACCACGGCATCGTGCCCTCCTCCACCATCACGCGCTACCTCGCCTCCTCGGGCACGCCGATCCAGGCAGCCGTCGCCGGCGGCATCCTCAGCTTCGGCGATATCTACGGCGGCGCCTCGGAACAACTGGCCCAGGCCCTTGCTGAGATGGCAGGACCCGTCTGGGCCGGCGACAAGCAGGTGAAGGAGGCGGCCGAGGCCATCGTCGCCGACTTCGCCGAGCGCGGCCTGCGCATCCCGGGCTACGGCCACGCGCTGCATCCCGACGGCGACCCCCGCGTCGCCACCCTCTATGACATCGCCCGCGCGGAAGGTGTGTCCGGCATCCATTCGGAAATCGCCTTTGCCATCGAGGATGCCCTGGAGGAAGCCAAAGGCAGGCGCTTTCCGATGAACCAGGACGGCGCCATGGCGGCGCTGGGTCTGGATTTGGGGCTGGACTGGCGCCTCATCCGTGCGCTTGCATTCGTGCCCAGAAGCGCCGGTCTGGCGGTACACGCGCTCGAGGAACGACAGCGCGAGCCGGGCTGGCGGCACGTCCCGGACGAGAAGGTGACCTACGACGGCCCGGGACGCCGGCGACTGAAGGGGAGGAAACCATGACGCTCGCCACCTGGATCCGACGCAACGCCGACTGGCGCGGCGACAAGACGGCGCTGATCTCGGACGGGCGCCGCATCAGCTATGCGGACTTCAACGCCCGCGTGAACCGGCAGGTGAACGGCCTCTACGCGGCAGGGCTGGCCAAGGGCGACCGGGTGGCCGTCGTCGTCAACAACACCGCCGAGGCGGTCGAGGCCGTGGGTGCTGCCGCCAAGGGCGGCTTCGTCCACGTGCCGATCAGCCCGCGCCTCTCGCCGCGCGAGATCGCGCAGCTGCTGAAGCACTCGGGAGCCAGCATGGTGCTGGTGGACACCGAGCACGAGGAGCGCCTGGCCCAGGCCAGATCCGAGGGCGCGGCGGAGCGGATGCTGCTCTTCACGCCCGGCAACGAGACCTCCGAGTTCGAGACCTGGCTCGCCCGGCAGTCGCCGGCGGAGCCGGAGGTGGCGATCTCGCCCGACGACGACTTCATGATCATCTACACCAGCGGGACCACCGGCGCCCCCAAGGGCGTGCACATGTGCCAGCGCCAGTCCATCGCGCACGCGCCCATCCCCGTGCACCACTACGACATGAAGGAGCAAAGCCGGCTCCTGATGGTCTACCCGCACAACTCCATCGCCTCGATCAACATGTTCTACGTGCCGGCCTGGATGCTGGGGGCGACGGTCGTGCTCTTCGACCCGCGCCGCTTCGACGGCCAGCGCTGGCTGGAGACAGTTCAGAGCGAGGGGATCACGCACTGCCACATGGTGCCGACCATGGCCTTCCGGGTCATGGATTCGGGCCTGGTCGGGCAGTACGACATCTCCAGCCTCGAGAGCCTGGGCTACGGCTCCGCGCCGATGCCGCCGGAGCGCGTGCGCCAGGCCTTCGAGCTCTTCGGCGAGATCCTGGTGCAGGGCTACGGCATGACCGAGATCTCCTCGATCGCCGCCATCCTCTCCAAGGAGGACCACCGCCGCGCGCTGGCGGAGAACCCCGACCGCCTGGCCGCCTGCGGGCGCCCGGTCTTCGGCTGCGAATTGAGGCTGGTCGACGAGGCGGGCCGAGACGTCAAGACCGGCGAGGTCGGCGAGATCGCCATGTGCGGCCCGCAGCTCATGTGCGGCTACTGGCAGGATCCCGAGCGCACCGCCGAGGCCCTGCCGGACGGCTGGCTGCGCTCCGGCGACATGGCCCGGGCCGACGCCGACGGCTATCTCTACATGGTCGACCGCAAGAAGGACCTGATCATCAGCGGCGCCTACAACATCGCGTCGAAAGAGGTGGAAGAGGTGCTCTGCTGGCACCCCGGCGTTGCCGAGGCCGCCGTGGTCGGGCGGCCGGACCCCGAGTGGGGCGAGCGGGTGCATGCCTTCGTGGTGCGCTCGGACAAGGCAGAGGCCACGGAGCGCGGCCTGATCGAGTTCTGCGGCGAGCATCTCGCCCACTACAAGCGCCCGGATCGCGTCGCCTTCGTCGACGCGCTGCCGCGCAACGCCCTTGGCAAGCTGGTGAAGGCCAGGCTGAGAGAAGAGTTGAAGCAAGCGATGAAGGAGGTCGCCGGTTGATGCGGGACGATGTGCTGGAGACGAGCTACGAGGATATCCGCCTGGAAAAGCGCGGGCTTGCTGCCTGGGTCACCATCGACCGGCCAAAGCTCGGCAACTCCTTCCGGCGGCAGACCCTGGACGAGATCACCGACGCCTTTCAGCGGATCGGCGATGCCGTCGGCATCCGCGCCGCGGTCATCACGGCGGCCGGGGACCGCTTCTTCTGCACCGGGGGCGACGTGCGCGACTACCACACCCGCTACCGCGACGACATGATCGGCATGCGCGCCTACGAGCGCGCAATGGAGCGCACCTTCGCCGAGATCCTGCACTGTCCTAAGCCGGTCATCCACCGCATCAACGGCGACGTCGTGGGCGGCGCCAACGCCTTCCACCTGGCGGCCGACCTGGCGGTGATGGTCGACACCGCGGTGCTGAAGCAGGTCGGCACCATGATCGGCAGCGTCGCCGGCTTCGGCCCGACGCAGTGGTGGCCGCTGACCGTCACCGACAAGCAGGCGCGCGAGATCCTGCTCTGCTGCACCCCGGTCAGCGCGCAGCAGGCGCTTGCGTGGGGCGCGGTCAACGCGGTCGCCTCCAAGGAGGAGCTGGACCAGGTGGTCGAGGCCTACGTGGAGCGCCTCTCCCAGGCCTTCCCCGACGCCATGCGCTATACCAAGGTGGCGCTGAACGCCAGCAAGGAGCTGGGCTTCCGGGAGATGACCCAGGCCCGGGAGTGGCTGGCGCTCCACTTCCCCTCGACGGAATCGCGCGAGGGCTTCGGCGCCTTCTTCGAGAAGCGCAAGATCAGTCCGGAGGCGAGCTGGAAGGCGGTCGACAGCGGCCACGTCACCGTCGCCCCCTACGGCGGCTACAGCGTCACCTGCGAGAACTGCGGGGCCGCCAACCTGCCGGAAGACCACAGCTTCTGCGGCATGTGCGGAACCGCCCTGAAGGCAGAGACCGCAGCCTGAGGACTTCGCGTCTCAGGGATGGTTCGAAGCCATCCCTGAGAGGCTTCGCCGGTCGCCCGGGACCGAGGGAGCCCTTGATATGCTATCAACTACCCCGGCCTCTGATAATCTCTGAAGGACTAATGGGGAGCAGGTCAATGGCTACCGCCGGCGACCATTCTGACCGGGCTTGGCCAGAGGGTCGATGACGATCCGCGTGTAAGCCCTTGGCTACCAGACCAGGCTCAGCGAGTTCTATCCGTAGACCACAAACTCAATGCTGGTCAGCGACACCCCGGCCGGCAGGCTCACGCCAGCAGCCAGATGAAGCGTATCGACTCCTGCCCCGCCATCGAAGAGGTCTCCGGTCTGAAGTTCGCCCTGGCTGGCGGCGTTCAGCGTGTCTGCGCCATTTCCACCGAAGACACTGTCGATACCAAATCCCCCGAAGAAATCTCTATCGTCCCCATCTGCGCCGAAGAGGCTGTCGTTGCCGCTGCCTCCGTAGGAATAGTCATCGTCCCCATCACCTCCTAAGAGGATGTCCGAACCGCTGCCTCCGACGAGTCGGGTGTCATTCCCACTGTGGCCGCGAATGATGTCATCACCGTTCCCGCCGGAGAGACCGCTATCATTCCCTGAGCCGCCAGAGATGACATCGTCACCTCTTCCGCCGGAGAGACCACTATCATTCCCAATGTCGCCGAATAGCTTGTCTTTGCCGCTGCCTCCGAAGAGATCTGTATCGTTTCCTTTGCCGCCGTAGAGCACGTCGGCGCCGTCATCTCCAGCCAAGCGGTTGTCATCTCCACTGCCGCCAAAGAGGGTGTCGTTGCCGCTGCCTCCGAAGTGATTTGTGTCTGTTCCACTACTGCCGGAGAGTCTGTCGTTCCCGCTGCCTCCATAAATGAAGCTATCACTCCCGTCCCCGCCGAAGAGCCGGTCGTCACCATCGCCCCCGTCGCCGCGGTCATCGCCACTGCCCCCAAACAGTAGGTCGTCCGCCTCCAGCCCATGGGCCCGATCGTCTCCACTCAACCCATAGATCGTGTCGACCTGGTCTGTGCCGGTAAGCGTGTCATTTCCAGTGGTGCCAAAGATCACGAGTGACGCGCCGTAGATCACGCGCTCAATGCTGGTGAGTGTGACCCCGGTCGGGAGGCTCACACCCTTGGCCAGTATTAGAGTATCGACACCTGCTCCACCATCGAAGATATCTCCGGCTTGCAATTCGCCCTGGCTGGCGGCGTTCAGCGTATCGTTGCCATTTTCTCCAAGAACAGTGTCGATTCCACTCCCACCGAACAAAAGGGCGTCATTTTCACCTCCGGCTCGGATGTAGTCGTTCCCAGTTCCGCCGAAGAAGTGAGAATCAGACCCGAGACCTCCGGTTAATCGGTCATCACCAGAGCCCCCATAGAACGAGAAATCGTCTCCGGCGCGGCCGGTCAGCCCGTCATCACCTTCGTCACCGAAAAGGCTGTTATCGGCGCCACTGTCCCCCGAAATGAAGTCGTTGCCGTCGCCTCCCCGGAATTTGACGTCACGCCCACTGCCGCCAAAGAGGCTGTCGTCACCACCCTGTCCGACAAATGCTCTGTCAAGTCCGGCGCCACCAAATAGGCCGTCGTCGCCAGCGTTCCCCCTCAACGTCTTATCATTCCCATCGCCACCATATAGCCTGTCTGCGCCGCTCAGTCCGTGGAGCCAAGAGTCATGCCCGCTACCGCCGAATATACTATCAGCGCCACTGCCGGCCCAGAATCGGCTGTCCGTGCCGCTGCCGCCGAAGAGGCTGTCGTCACCGCCACTCCCCCAAAAAGTGAGGTCACGCCCAGCGCCACCATAAAGGCTGTCGTCGCCGTTGCCCCCGTAAAGCATGGAATCATCCCCTTCACCACCATAGAGGATGTCGGAACCACTGCCGCCGTAGAAAAAAGCATCATTTCCACTATCGCCAGCAAGCCAATCGCCGCCTCCACCTCCGTGAAACTCGGAGTCGTGACGATCGCCGCCAAAGAGACTGTCAGAGCCACTGCCTCCATAGAAGCGGCGATCCTTTCCGTTCCCACCCTGAAGATCGTCAACACCGCTGCCGCCGAAGAAGCTGCGATCAGGCCCTCTACCGCCAATGAGCCAGTCATCACCAATCCCACCGAAGAATCGGAAGTCACGCCCATTGTCGCCAAACAGACTATCGTCGCCGCCGGCGCCATAGAAGCGCCTGTCGTCCCCACTGCCACCATAGAGGCTATCGTCCGCGTCCAACCCATAGGCGCGATCGTCTCCACTCAGCCCGTAGATCGCATCCACCTGGTCCGTGCCGGTGAGCCTGTCGTTTCCATCCGTTCCAAAGATCACATCCATATCTGCCTCCACGTGGATCCCCGAGTCTTCGCCCACTGCTGTCCGGTTTAGGACAAGATACAACCATTATGGTATGCAATTAGCCTTTTCATCAATCATTGTCCGTCATGGCCGGGCTTGACCCGGCCATCCACGTCTTACCGCCAGCTCCCATTGCCCGAGTAACTCGCTGCCGAGACACGTGGATCCCCGGGTCACGCCCGGGGATGACGAAAAATAGTTGTTCTCTCAGTGCATAGAGCAACCCAGATCGCTAAACCGGACAGCAGTAGGTCTTCGCGCGGGGATGGCGTTAAGGGTTGTACAGGGATGCAAAGATCACAACCAGCTTCGCTTAACCGGACAGCAGTGCAAGCTACCCAAAAGATCTATCCTCTTGACATACCAACTGTACGGTATGTATGAACCTCCTGCTTCGAGCGGAGCGTCCCGAGATCCCCGGGGATGTCTCCTGCCCTCGCCGCGCAAGACTCGAAAACCAGGAGAGCCATATGACCGACACGCACAACGACCTCGTCCTCGACCGCGTTCTGGATGCCTCCCGCGACAGCCTCTGGCGCTGCTGGACCGATCCGGAGCTCTTGAAGCAGTGGTTCTGCCCCAAGCCCTGGTATGTCTCCGAGGCCCGCCTGCAGCTGCAGGCCGGCGGCGAGTTCTCGACCGTCATGAACGGACCGGAGGGGGAGCGCTTCGAGAACTTCGGGGTCCTTCTCGCGCTCGAGCCCAAGACCCGGCTGGTCTTCACCGACGCCTTCCGCCCCGGCTGGCGCCCCACCGGACGGCCCTTCATGGTCGGCGAGGTGCGCTTCGAGGAGGCCGAGGGCGGCAAGACGCACTACAGGGCCGTCGCCATGCACTGGACCGCCGAGGCGAAGAAGGAGCATGAGCAGATGGGCTTCCACGAGGGCTGGGGCAAGGCCGCCGACCAGCTCGAGGAGCTGGCGCAATCTCTGGATCGTTAGGAGGAAGACATGCGGACTCACAGAAGCAGGCGGATCCTTGCGGCGACGCTGGCAACGGCGCTGCTTGCCGGAACCGGGAGCGCGGTACGGGCCGAGGACGGGCCGGGGTCGCCCCCGCCGGCCGAGATCCCGGCGGGCACCTACCGCCTCGACCCCTCCCACGCGAGCCTGGTGTTCCAGGTCGACCATGCCGGCTTCTCCTCCTATACCGGCAGCTTCGCCGCCTTCGACGCGACGCTCGAGATCGACCCGAAGAACCCGGCCGCCGGCAAGCTGGTGGCGGTGGTCGATGTCGGATCGCTGGCGATCCCCAGGCCGCCGGAGGGCTTTCTTGCGACCCTCCTGGGGCCCGGCTGGTTCGACAGCGCGGCCTTCCCGGAGATCGCTTTCCGCTCGACCTCCATCGAGGTGACCGGACCCGACCGGGCGCGGGTGACGGGCGACCTCAGCCTGCTCGCGCGGAGCCTGCCGGTGACCTTCGAGGCGGTCTTCAACGGCGGCTATGCCGGCTTCCCGCCTTACGACCCGCAGGCGCGCATCGGCTTCTCGGCCGAGGGCAGCCTGAAGCGCTCCGACTTCGGCATGACGGTGGCCCTGCCGCCGGAGGGCACCACCATGGGTGTGGGCGACGAGGTGCGCTTCCGGATCGAGGCCGAGTTCAGCGGCCCGCCCCTGGCCGCACCCGCCGCCGAGTGACGCGGCCTGCCGGCGAGCCGTCCAGCATGAAAGGAGAGCTTCCGTGAAACAGCCCAAGGTCCGCACCTGCCTCTGGTTCGACGACCAGGCGCAGGCAGCCGCGGAGTTCTACTGCAAGCTCCTCCCCGACAGCCGGGTCGAGCGCATCGGCACCTACCCCGAGGGCCAGGAGATGGCGGAGCCCGGCAGGGTGCTCCAGGTCGAGTTCCTGCTTGCCGGAACGCCTTACCAGGCGCTGAACGGCGGACCGCACTTCACCCTGGACGAGGCCGTCTCGCTCTCGGTCAGCACGGAGGACCAGGCCGAGACCGACCGGCTCTGGGAGGCGCTGACGGCCGACGGCGGCAGCGAGAGCCAGTGCGGCTGGCTCAAGGACCGCTTCGGCCTCTCCTGGCAGATCGTCCCCAAGCGCGCCGTCGCGCTCCTGACCGGCCCGAGTGCGGCCAGGGTCTGGCCGGCGCTGATGCAGATGACCAAGATCGACATCGCCGCGCTGGAAGCGGCGAGCAAGGACGGGTCCTGACGGCCGAGCCGCTCGGGGAGGCCGTTATCCACCTTGATGCTTCTTCTCCCACGACAGGATCGTCATCGCCGGGGGTGATCTACTGCTGTCCGGTTTAGCGATCTGGGTTGCTCTATGCACTGGGAGAACACCTATTTTTCGATAGGGGTCGGGAAGGGTTGTGGCCCTCCCCGCCCTCCGAACCGTGCGTGCGGTTTTCCCGCACACGGCTCTCCAGTTGGTGGTTTCCTCATCGGGGGTGTCTCGCCTCACGCCAGGCCGTTTCAAGGGCGAACAGTCCGGCTTCAGCGAAGAAGGCGTTGGGCCAGCGTAGATGGTCGCCAAGACAGCGTCCGAAGCCGGGCCGCTTGTCCTGCTTGCGCAGGAGCGCGCGCAGCCGGCGACGGGTGAACTTGTCCAGGCGCACGAAGGTGTTGGGATGGGCATGCTTGAAGTAGCCGAACCAGCCCCGCAGCATCGGGTTCAGATCGGCGATGACACACGTCAGGCTCTGCCCGCGCGTCCGCTTGGTCTTCTCCCGAATACGGTCCTTGAGACGGGTCAGGCCCTTCTTGCGGACATAACGCCGTCCCGCCTCGAAGCGGTAGCCCAGGAACTCGAAACCCTCCCCAGGCTCCCGGCAATCGCCGAGATGGGTCTTGTCCGGATGCAGACTGAGGCCGTTCTCGGCCACCCAGCAGCGGATCTCCGCCAAGGCGGCCTCGGCCTCCTCGCGGCCCCGACAGAGCACCACGAAGTCGTCCGCATAGCGCACCATCCGATGGCCCTTGGCCGCCAGCAACGCATCCAAGGGGTCCAGGTAGATGTTCGCCAAAAGCGGGCTGATCACCGCTCCTTGCGGCGTGCCGGCCGTCGGCGTCCAGCGTTCCATTCCCCTGAGGACATCCTGCTGGAGCCAGCCGCCCAGCAGGTCGAGAAGGCGACCATCGCTGATCTTCGCCTCGACCCTTGCCATCAGCCGGTCCTGCGGGATGCTGTCGAAGTAGCCGGCAAGGTCGGCGTCGACCACGAAGGTCAGCCCTTCCTTGATCAGCCGATCCACTTCGCCCAGCGCGTCGTGACAACTGCGTCCCGGTCGAAAGCCGTAGCTCGTGGGCTGAAAGCCAGCCTCGAAGATCGGCTCGATCACCAGCTTCACCGCCGTCTGGACGATACGGTCCTTCACCGCCGGGATCCCCAGCGGCCGTGTCCCTCCGTCCTCCTTGGCGATCTCCACTCGCTTGACCGGCTGCGGGCGGTAGTCTCCCGCCCGCAGCGCGCGCGAAAGCTCGCCCAGATAGTCCTCCGAGCGAGCCTCGAAACGCTCGACGCTCACACCATCCACACCGGCAGCCCCGCGCTTGGACCGGACTTGCTTCCAGGCCACCGCCAACGTCGCCGGCGCGTACACCTTATCCATCAGGCTGTACCATCGTCCTCCTTTGACGCCCTTCTCGAGCGCCGACACCATGCGATCCGTCCACACCGCAGCTTCCACCCATCTCCAGGCCCCGGCTCGCCGGGACAGGGCTTCTGCAGCGCGTCTAGCCTCGCCGGCACTGCCGCTGCTCTCTTGCCGCTCTGCACACATCACGCATCCACCTTCCTGCCTCCCTTCCCTCAACCCGGCTTTGCTAACCGGACCTCTCGCGGTCAAGGCCGCTGCGGTACTATGAAGGCTCTGACTCCTGACGGCCTCGCCCGAAACCGACAGGTCTCACCGCTTCCTTCGCTCTGCCTTCAGGACATCCCGGCCCCAACCACGCCATGTCGCCTGTCCATCGCTTTCCAGTCACCTCTGCGCGGACCGTCGCTCTTGCTGCCAAGACCAGGCTTCGCCACGGATGAGAAGGCTCGCCGCAACATCACGCCGAAACGGGTTCGTTATCCTCCGGGCTGCCCTTTCGCCTCCGGTTGCTCCCCACCCCGCCTCACGCCGACGCAGTTTCCTTCGGCTACATGTGTCGTGACCTCACATGACAAGGACTCACACCTTGCTAACAGAAACGACCTCGCGATCGCACTCATCCCCGGGCGTGACCCGGGGATCCACGTGTCTCGGCAGCGAGTTACTCGGGCAATGGGCGCTGGCGGTAAGACGTGGATGGCCGGGTCAAGCCCGGCCATGACGGGTAATGATTGATGAAAAAGATCATTGAATCTTCTCATGATTGCATCTTGACTTAGACCGGACGGCAGTGGGTCTTCGCCCGGGGATGACGAATGGTAGCTGTTCTCTCGTGTTCAAAAGGCAACCTAGATCCCAGATCGGACAGCAGTAGGCGTGATCCGGCTATTCACGCGGTGCCGCCGTACTTGCTTCCCTTGGCCAACACCAAAGCTTGATACTGTCAGTTAACCGATCCTCTTTCTTGGTATTGGCGCCGACAGTGGGAAAGGCCGTGAAGTCTAGCCCTTTAACCAGCCACACCCGGAACAGACCTCCCGGCACTCGGACGCATCTTCGTCGCCATGCGGCTGCTTTTCTGCTAGCTTCGGTCGCGGTAGACGCGCGCTGGCGGAGGATTGCTGGATGGATGACCTGCTTGTGTTGCGGCTGGTCGAGAGGCTGATCGCGGTCTCGATCGGCGGGCTTGCGATCTGGCTGGGGGCACGACTCTTCCTGGCGGTCCCCGACCAGGCGGCTGACGGCTCGGCCCAGCTCTCGCTCTCCCAGCACCAGCGGGTGATCCTGACCCGGATCGGGCCGGGCGTCTTCTTCGCCCTCTTCGGGACGATCCTGGTCTTCAGCTCCTTCTTCTTCTCGGTGAAGACGCCGGACGGCTTCACCGGCTTCCAGCCCCAGGCACGGCAAGCTGCGGTGGCACCCGCCACAGTCGCCGGAGAAACACGCATCGCGCCCCTCGACCTCGGGAGCGCCATACAGATGATGCGCTTCCTGAACGAGGCCGAGCAGCGCCTGAACCAGGGCAGCGAAGAGAGCGAGCGGAACTGGAACGCGATCCAGTTCCGCAACGTGAAGGCAGCCCTTTTGAAACGCGCCTGGGATCCCGCCTGGGGTCCTCCCGACCTCTTCCTCGACTGGCTGCGCGAGGAGCCGCCCAGGTCCTCGAACCCCGGCTACGAGGCGGCACTCGCCGTCATCGAGACGGGAGGGTGAGGCCGTGCGACGCGCCGCGCTCGCCCTCGTGGCCTGGGTGCTCCTTGTCGCCCCCCTGCCCGCCGCCGCCGCGGAGATGTACAGTGCGCAGGAGCTGGCGGCGGACCGCAGCCGCATCACCAGCCGTATCGCGGAGGTGCAGCGCCGCCTAACGACCTACGGCGCGCTGCCCGCCGATGCGGCCTGGCTGGCAGAGGTGCCCCTGGTCGTCGAGGACCTCGGCCCCTCCGGCCATCCGCTGGGCTTCGCGTCGGACGGCCGGCGCGTCTACATGCCCCTCATCGGCCTCAAGTTCATCGAAGACCTGACCATGGCCTACGCCTGGCGCTACCACCAGAGCCGCTCGCTGGAGCCCTTCGACGAGTACCTGGCGATGCTGCGCTACAAGCCGGAGCGCGACTGGCCGGGCGGGACCCTGATGGACCCGCTGGAGGCTTTCGGCGTTCCGCCCTTCGTCTGGGAGACCAATCGGGCGGTGGGCGAGCTGGGCACGGGCTTCAGGAACGAGGCCTGGGCCTTCATCCTGGCCCACGAGCTTGCCCACATCTACCTGCGCCACCCGGGCAACGCCAACCTCGGCGCCGCTGCCAGCCGGGCCAACGAGGAAGCAGCCGACGCCTTCGCCTTCGACCTGATGAACAGCGTCGATGCGATCCCCCTGGGTGCGATCCTCTATTTCCAGGCGACCGCGGTCTTCGGGCCCAACCGGGCCGACCAGCCGAGCGACGCGGCCTACGCCCGCTGGCGCCGGCAGGAGGCGACCCACCCGGTCAATGCCCGCCGGCTCTCGGCCCTGGCCTCGCATCTGCGCGCGGCCTCGCGGAGGGAGGCGGATCCGGCCCGCAGCGAGGTCCTGGGCTTCATTGCGGTGCGGCTGGCCGCCATCGCCGATGCGCTGGACAATCCGACCATGCAGCAGGTGATCGTGAAGCTGGGCCTGGAGGGCGACCCGCGCCGCCTGAAGGAGCGCTGAGGGCCCCTACTCCGCTGCCGTGCGCGCCGCCGCCGTGCGCCGCTCGTCGTCGCGCCGTGCCTTGGCGAGCGCCGCCTCGCCGCCGCGGGTCTGCGAGATCATCGCGAGCGAGTCCAGCCCCTCCGTCCCCACTGGCGTGAGGGCCAAATCCATGTAGGAGCGGCGATCGGGATTGCGCTTGATCTGCCAGTAGTAGGGCAGCATGCGCGCGAAGAGCGACACCCAGCGCACCTGGCTCCAGGCCAGGCCGGCCCAGTAGCGCGGATAGAAGGTCAGGACCCACTCTTTCTTGAAGCCCGGCCTGCGGTCCCGGCGGTGCCGGCGCCGGAAGAAGCCGCCCTCCAGGGGGTGCACCCCCTCGATCTCGACGCAGCCGGCAAACCAGGTCATCAGGATCATGATGTTGCCGACGCTGCGCCCCACGGCGGCGTTGCGGTACATGATCCTCTGGCGGTGCTCCGGCGTGTAGTAGGCGCGCCAGGCATCGCGATAGGCGCGGTCCCACTCCTCGTCGCTCATCACCGGGTGCTTGCAGCAGCGGTGGTTCAGGTCGTAGCGATTCATGTCGGGATGCATCCACGCGCCGGCGTTCAGCATGCGGCGGTGGTCCTCGGAACCCGGCAGGGGGGTCAGGTAGAAGAACTCCAGCAGGTCGAGCGGCAGTTCCTCCTTGATGATCTCGATGTCGCGCATGACCGAGTCGTAGCTGTCGCCGGGGAAGCCGATGATGTAGCCGGCATAGGTCATGGCGTTGGCGCGCTTCCAGGCCTGCAGCATCTCGCGGTACTCGACGATGCGGTTCTGCGCCTTCTTGGCGGCCGCCAGGTTCTCCGGGTTGATGTTCTCCAGGCCGATGAAGACCCGGTCGATGCCGGCCCTGACGCACTTCTCGATGAAGCCGGGGATCCGGTGGCAGAGTGTATCGACCTGGATCACGAACTTGATGTCCAGGCCCTCGCCCTGGCGCAGCTCGATCAGCCGGTCGACGAAGGATTCCCACTGCCGGTTCCGGGCGAAGTTGTCGTCGGTGATGAAGAAGCGGTCGATCCCCTGGGCCACGTTCTCGCGGATGATGCGCTCCAGGTCGTCCGGCGTGCGGAAGCGGCTCTTGCGGCCCTGCACGTTGATGATGGTGCAGAAGGAGCACTGGAAGGGACAGCCGCGCCCCAGGTCGAAGCTGGAGAGATGGCCGGCGGTGCGGCCGACGTGCTCGGCCGGCAGGATCGGGATCGGGGCGCCGGCGATGGAGGGCAGCGCGTCCATCCAGTTATAGAGCGGCTTCAGCCGGCCGGCGTAGGCATCGGCCAGCACCTCGTCCAGCCGCTCCTCCTCCACCTCGCCGGCCACCAGGCTGATGCCCAGCGCCTGGGCCTCCTTCAGGTCGTCCGGCAGTTCCTTCAGCATCGAGATGCAGCCCGAGGCATGGAAGCCGCCGATCGCCACGTCGAATCCGGCCTCCCGGAAGGGCCGGGCCAGGTCCATCGCTCGCGGGAACTGGTTGGACTGCACGCCGACCAGGGCTACCAGGGCCTTGCCGCCCTCGGCGCGCAGGCCGCGCATGATCCGCGCGGGCACGACCCGGGTGTTGGTCTCGTCGTAGGTGGAGAGCCTGATCTCCACATCGGGCCCCAGCACCTCGCGCTGGCGGCAATCCTCCGCCAGACCATTGAGCGCAGCCAAGGTGTTGGATGGAATGGCCGATGTAAGCCATTGAATTGGATAGCCGTCGTCACCGTAGTGCGTCGGCTTTATCATCACCAGATGGAAAATTTCCCGACGCATTCTTGTAGTTCTTCTACCCCCTTGAAAAGGACTCGCTGATCCAAGACCCCTCAATGTCAGGAGTCTCGACGCTTGGCAAGGCGTTCTCCGAGAGGGGCTTGACGTTCGTTGCCGGTCCTTTGCCGCCCATTACCACCCGGAGACCATCCCGCTTAACGCAACACGTTACCTCATTCCTTGCACCAAGGCCACAGGCCAGGCAGACGGCGGTCCACGCTCGAGCTGTCCGGGATCAAGGTGCGGACGCTTCCGCTGGCGCGGGCTCGGCGGTGCTCTCCTCCTCGCCCGCGCTCTCTTCCTCGTCCAGCTTCTGCCGGACCGCGGACTTCTCCTGGGCGATCTTCGCCTCCCAGATATCGGCGAAGACGTCCAGATACTCCTTCTTGTTCAGCGGGCGCATGGCCTGCTTCCCCTTCGTCCCGTAGGGTGCGAAGGGAGAGACCGCCTGGCCGCCCAGGTATTCCTGGTTGAAGCGAGCCAGGGGCGCCTCCAGGGCCGCGGTCATGCTGTGCGCGATCTCCTCGGGCACCAGGATGCCTTCCCGCCTGGAGATGAGCTGGCAGAGGCCGCCCAGGTCGGCGCGCGCCGGATTGATCGTCTTGTCCAGGTAGCGGGGCACGCGCTTGTTCATCTGCAAGAGGAAAGAGGCGACGAGATAGTCCAGGCTCTTGTTCGCAAACTCGTCCGCGGCGTAGTCGAAGGAGAGCGAGGCCGCCGGGATGCCCAGCACCTCCAGGAAGTCGCGTCTGATGTCGCCGCCGCTCAGGGCCTCGCGCGAGAAGAGGCGCACGGTCAGGCTGTCGCGCCCGAACACCGCCGCCCAGCGGTCGGCGATGGAGAGGTAGTTATAGAAGTGATCGAGCTGCTCGGCATTGGGCGCGCGCATCTTGTTGGTGTGGCCGATCTTCAGCAGGGTGGAGTAGCGGCTGGAGAAGGCGGCCACCGGCTCGCGGCAGTAGAGGATCAACCTGACCTCCTGGCCCGTCGAGGTCAGCAGCTTCTTCAGGCGTGTGAGCTCCCCCTTGTCGAACAGGCTTCCGGAGCAGTGCTCGTTCGAGAAGATGTAGTCGCCCTTCGCCTGGATCTCCCTCTTGAAGGCGTTGCGGAGATTCGAGCGGAACTGCACGACCTTCTCGTGGTTCGTCAGCTTGAGGTCCATCTTGACCGGCAGGATCCGCTCGCTGTCGACGGCATAGCCGGCCAGCCGGGTGTGGTTCTCCTGGCCCAGGAAGGAGGGATAACCATAGCCCTGCTTGGCCAGGGCCTCGCGGTTCGCCGCCAGGAACTGCTGCAGGGAGGTGGTGCCGGTCTTCGGGGTTCCGATGTGAAAGTAAATGGTCACGATTGGTCCGTTTGCTTGATGGGAGGAGAACGAGGGCAGGCCCGGGCAGGTCCGAGGAGCGGTGGTGCGAGCCCGGAACGGAGCGCGACTGGCGCCACGGCAGCCTAGCGCGGCAACCAGGATGTCGGACAGGCGCGGCGCCCGGCAAGCAGATCCTCCCCGAGGCGCGACTGCCTCACCTCCGCTTCGACCTGCGTCATGTCGAGGGCAGCGGCCCGGTCGATCAGCGCGCGCGTCAGCGCTGCCGGCTTCTCGCCCAGGGGCTCGCAGTAGAGGCCGATCCGCTTGCGCATGACGATGAGGAAGGGGCCCGGCCCCTCCAGGGCGAAGATGGCGCCGACCTCGGGGTCCCGGTCCAGGTCCAGGCGGCACCAGGTCCAGGGACCGGCATCTCCTCCGATGAGCGCGGCCAGCTCGGCCTCGGCGGCTTCCGCCTGCCCGCGGTGGAGGAGGCAGACCAGGTGATCGTGCTGCGAGACGGCCGGATGAAAGGCCTCTGCCGTCAAGACGAGCGCTGCCAGTGATCCTGCCATCGCGCCTTCCTTCTCACCTGGGGCCGACCAACCCGCGCCCGCCTCGGCGAAGCTCCTCCGGTTGATCCGCGCCCCGGGTTCACACCCAACGAGCGCCTCAAGAACAGACACTAAGCCCTTGAAACCAATGGTGGGCGGTGACGGATTTGAACCGCCGACCCTCTCGGTGTAAACGAGACGCTCTCCCGCTGAGCTAACCGCCCGTGATCGAACCTCGAAACTAGTGGTCCCTCCCGCGCTCTGCAAGATCGCCGCCGTCAGACCCCCCTGCAGCAGCGGTCACCATTGGATGACAGGAGGGTTCCCAGCGGCAAGGCCCGCGCAAGAGCCATGCCGCGAGCAGACCCTCTGCGCAGACCCTACTCCGCCGCGGCCTTCTGCTCCTCGGGCACCAGGTTGGCCAGGGCCTTGCGCAGGCCCACGACCCGGCCCTTGGGCTTGCCCCAGGAGGCCTGCACGACCAGCCGCTGGTCCGGCCTGATGCGCACCGACCCGTCGCGCGCGCCGCCCTGGAGATAGGCGATCAGGCGATCGGGCGCGGCCGGCTTGTCCTCGTGGAAGGCCAGCACCGCGCCCTTGGGGCCGGCGTCGACCTTGGCCACGCCGGCCTGGCGGCAGAGCTGCTTGATGGCCATGACCTGCAGCAGGTTCTCGACCTCCGCCGGCAGTGCGCCGAAGCGGTCGATCAGCTCTGCGGCGAAGGCCTCGATCTCGCCCTGGTCCACCAGGTTGGCGAGACGCCGGTAGAGCCCCATGCGCACGTTGAGGTCGGCCACGTAGGTATCGGGTATCAGCACCGGTACGCCCAGGTTGATCTGCGGCGTCCAGCCCTCCTTCTGCTGCAGCACGGCATCCTCGGCGCCCTGCTGCTGGCGCAGGCCCTGCACCGCCTCTTCCAGCATCTGCTGGTAGAGCTCGATGCCGACCTCGCGGATGTGGCCCGACTGCTCCTCGCCCACCAGGTTGCCCGCACCGCGGATGTCGAGGTCGTGGGTCGCCACCGCAAAGCCCGCACCCAGGGTATCGAGGGTCTGCATGACCTCCAGGCGGCGCTGCGCCGTCGGCGAGAGCTTCCGGCCGGTCGGCAGGGTCAGGTAGGCGTAGGCGCGCAGCTTCGAGCGCCCGATGCGCCCGCGAAGCTGGTAGAGCTGCGACAGCCCGAAGAGGTCGGAGCGATGCACGATCAGGGTGTTGGCGGTCGGGATGTCCAGGCCCGACTCGACGATGTTGGTCGAGAGCAGGATGTCGGTGCGGCGATCCAGGAAATCGCCCATGACGCGCTCCAGCTCTGCCGGTGGAAGCTGCCCGTGGGCGACCGCGAAGCGTGCCTCGGGCACCAGCTTCGAGAGGCGCTCGGCCACCTCGTCCAGGTCCTCGATGCGCGGGCAGACGTAGAAGACCTGCCCGCCGCGCATCCGCTCGCGCAGGATGGCGTCGCGCAGCACCACTGGGTCGTAGGGCAGCACGAAGGTCCTGACCGCCAGGCGGTCGACCGGCGGGGTCGCGATCAGGCTCATCTCGCGCACGCCCGACATGGCCATCTGCAGAGTGCGCGGGATCGGCGTCGCCGAGAGGGTCAGGACGTGGATGTCGCTGCCCAGCTCCTTCAGCCGCTCCTTCTGCTTGACCCCGAAGTGCTGCTCCTCGTCGACGATCAGGAGGCCCAGGTCGCGGAAGCTCACCGACTTCGACAGGAGGGCGTGCGTGCCGATCACCAGGTCGAGCTCGCCGCTGGCCGCCCCCTTGCGCACCAGGGCGGCCTGCTTGGGCGCAACCAGGCGAGAGATCCAGTCGATGCGGACCGGCAGGCCCTTGAAGCGTTCGCTGAAGGAATGCATGTGCTGGCGCGCCAGCAGGGTCGTCGGCGCGACCACGGCCACCTGGCGGCCACTCATGGCGACCAGGAAGGCCGCGCGCATGGCCACCTCGGTCTTGCCGAAGCCAACGTCACCGCAGATCAGGCGGTCCATCGGCCGGCCGGTGCCCAGGTCCTCCGTCACGTCGCCGATGGCGGCAAGCTGGTCATCGGTCTCCGGATAGGGGAAGCGCGCGGCGAACTCCTCGTAGAGGCCGTCCGGCGGGTCCACCGGGTCGATGGTCTGGAGCTGGCGCTGGGCTGCGATGCGGATCAGCTTCTTGGCGATCTCGCGGATCCGCTCGCGGGCCTTGGCCTTGCGCGCCTGCCAGGCGACGCCGCCCAGCTTATCCAGCTCGGCCACCGCGTCCTCGCCGCCGAAGCGGCTGAGCACGTCGATGTTCTCGACGGGTACGAAGAGACGGTCGCCGCCGGCGTAGACCACCTTCAGGCAGTCGTGCGGGGCGCCGCCGACATCCAGGGTCTCCAGGCTCTCGAAGCGCCCGATGCCGTGCTCGACATGGACCACGAGGTCGCCGCCGGTGAGTGCGGCCACCTCGGTCAGGAAGTTGTCCGCCCGGCGCCGCTTGCCCGCCGCCCGCATCAGCCGCTCGCCCAGCAGGTCCTGCTCGCTGAAGACCAGCAGGCGGTCGGTGGCGAAGCCGCGCTCCAGCGGCAGGCTGGTGAGCGCCAGCGCGTCGGCCGGCGCCGCCTCCAGGCCGGCGAGGGTCTCGACCTTGGCCTGACGCTTCAGGTCGTGCTCGGCCAGCAGGCTGCCCAGCCGGTCGCGCGAGCCGTCGCTGGAGCCGGCGATGAGGACCCGCTGGCCGGCCTCCCCCGCCCGCTTCCAGCAGTCCGCCAGCGCGGCGTAGAGACCCTGCTTGCCCTGCCGCGCCTCGGCGAAGTCGGGCGCGGTCCTGGCGCCCAGATCGAAGGCCTCGCGCCCCTCGGGCGCGGCGAAGGCGGAGAGCCGGCCCACCGGCCAGCCCTTGAGCTGCCCGTCCCAGTCCTCGGCCGTCAGATAGAGCTGGTCGGGCGGCAGCGGCCGGTAGGGTGCGGAGCCGTCGTCGCGGGCCCGCATGGCGGCGCGCCGGGCCTGGTAGAATTCCTCGATGGTGGCCAGGCGCTGGTCGCGCTGGCTCTCCGCCTCCTGGCTCAGGATCAAGGGCGCACCCTCGGGCAGGTAGTCGAGCAGGCTGTCGAGCTGCTCGTAGAACAGCGGCAGCCAGTGCTCCAGGCCGCCGTAGTGGCGCCCCTCGCTCACCGCCTCGTAGAGCGGGTCGTCGCGGCCGCTGCCGAAGTGCGCACGGTAACCCTGGCGGAAGCCCTCGATCGTGGCCTTGTCCAGCCGCACCTCGGAGACCGGCTTCAGCACCAGCCCCTTGGCCTTGCCCGTGGAGCGCTGGGTGAGCGGATCGTAGACCCTGACGCTCTCCACCGTGTCGCCGAAGAAATCGAGGCGCAGCGGCGCCGAGCGGCCTGCCGGGAAGACGTCGACCAGGCCGCCGCGCAGGGCATACTCGCCGGGCTCGCTCGCGGTCTCGTCGCGCTCGTAGCCCTGGTCGATCAGGGCTTGCTGCAGGCTTTCGGGCGAGAGCTCGTCGCCCGGTCGCACCACCAGGATGCGGGCCCAGAGCAGTCGCCTGGGCGGCAGGCGCTGCAGCAGCGCGTTGACCGTGGTCAGCAGCACGCGGCCCTTGCCGCGGATCTTCGCCTTGAGGCGGATCAGGCTGTCCAGGCGCTGGGCCACGATATCGCGGTGCGGCGAGACCCGGTCGTAGGGCAGGCAGTCCCAGGCCGGCAGGCGCAGCACCTCGGTCTCCGGGGCGAAGAAGCCCAGCGCGGCGGCCGCACGGGCGAGCGCGGCATCGTCGCGCACCACCAGGGCCAGGCACTGCTCCGGCCGTTCGGCCAGCAGGCGGCCGATCCAGAGCGCCTCCGCGCCTTCCGGTGCACCGTAAATCTGGGTCTCGCCGGGCTCGAAAAGCGCCGAGGTCAGCGCATCATCTGTCATCTGGGTCGCTCAGAGCGTCTTGGGACGGGCATGGAAGTCCCGGATCGATCCGACCAGGGCCACGAAGCCTTCCGGCATGCCGACCAGGGCCTCCGGCTCCTCGCCGCCGGTCAGCAGGCTGTAGATCAGGGGCTCGGGCAGTTCCAGGAGTGCCTCGTAGGTGTCCATCCCGCTGTCGCCCGACCCGTCGAAGCGCTTATCGGCATAGGGGCCGAGCAGCAGGTCCAGCTCCTTGGTTCCCCGCCGCCAGCTGCGATAGCGCAGGCGCTTGGCACGGTTCTCCAGGGTTTCATCCGGCATCGCTCGCTCCCTTCCTACCTCCGCATCGCCCACGCGCAATTGTCCGCGCAAGGACAGCGACCAGACTGTCGATACCGCGGCGGACGAAGCTGCAGTAGGATATAGACCAGGGGCGTAGGCCTGTCATGCCATCCGGCCCTACCAGCAGCACTCGGGAGCGTCCCGCCGACCGCATGCGTCCACAGATCCTCTTCCCCCTCTTCGCCGAGGTCACCGCCCTCTCCGGCATCGGGCCGCGGCTGGCCAAGCTGATCGAGAAGCTGGCCGGCCCGCGCGTGGTCGACCTCTGCTGGCACCTGCCCTCGGGTCTGATCGACCGGCGCTACCGGCCCCGGCTGGCCCAGGCGGAGGTCGGCCGCCTGGTGACCCTGGAGCTGCTGGTCGGCACCACCCTGGCGCCGCGCAGCAAGCGCCAGCCCTTCCGCGTCACCTGCTTCGACGAGGGCACGGCCGTCGACCTGGTCTACTTCCACGCCGATCCCGGCTGGCTCGGCAAGCTCTTGCCGGAGGGCAGCCGGCGGCTGGTCAGCGGCAAGCTGGAGCGCTACGGCCAGAGCCTGCAGATCACCCACCCCGACCACGTGCTGCCGCCGGACGAGGCCGAAAGCCTGCCGCTGGTGGAGCCGGTCTATCCCATGACCGCGGGCCTGGCGCCCAAGGCCCTGCAGCGCGCGATCGCCGGCGCCCTGGAGCGCGTGCCGGAGGCCCTGCCCGAGTGGCAGGACAGGACGATCCTGTCGCGCCGCAACCTGCCGGCCTTCCGCGCGGCCCTCACGGCCGTCCACGCGCCGGAGAACGAGGGCGATCTCTCGCCGCTCTCCCCGCCGCGCCAGCGCCTCGCGCTGGACGAGCTGCTGGCCAACCAGCTTGCCCTGGCCCTGGTCCGCAGGCGCCAGCGGCGCAAGCGCGGCCGCTCGCTCAGGGGCGACGGGCGCCTGCGCTCGCGGGTGCTGGAGGCCCTGCCATACCGCCCGACCGGCGCCCAGCGCCGCGCGGTGGAGGAGATCCTGGAGGACATGGCCGGCGAGCGGCGCATGCTGCGCCTGCTGCAGGGCGACGTGGGCTCGGGCAAGACCCTGGTCGCCCTCATGGCCATGCTAACGGCGGCCGAGTGCGGCGGCCAGGCGGCCATCATGGCGCCGACAGAGATCCTGGCGCGCCAGCACCTGCACAGCCTGCAGCCCCTGGCGGCCGCGGCCGGGATCGGCATCGACCTGCTGGTCGGCCGCGACCGCAGCGCCGGGCGGGCGGCCGCGCTGGAGCGCATCGCCTCGGGCGAGAGCCAGCTCGTGGTCGGAACCCATGCCCTCTTCCAGGAGGAGGTAACATTCCGCGAGCTGCTGCTGGCCGTGGTGGACGAGCAGCACCGTTTCGGCGTGCACCAGCGCCTGGCCTTGGCGCAGAAGGGCCAGGCCGTCGACATCCTGGTGATGACGGCGACGCCGATCCCGCGCACCTTGACCATGACGGTCTACGGCGACATGGACGTCTCGCGCCTGGACGAGAAGCCGGCCGGGCGCCAGCCGGTCGACACCCGCGTGCTGCCTCTCTCGCGCCTGGACGATGTGGTCGAGGGCCTGGCCCGCGCGCTCTCCCAGGGCCGCAAGGTCTACTGGGTCTGCCCGCTGGTCGAGGTCTCGGACCTCAGCGACCTGGCCGCCGCCGAAGAGCGCTTCGCCCACCTGAAGGCGCGCTTTCCCGGCAAGGTCGGCCTGGTGCATGGGCGCCTGTCGGGGGGCGAGAAGGAAAAGACCATGCAGGCCTTCGCCGAGGGCCCTTTGAGCCTGCTGATCGCCACCACGGTGATCGAGGTGGGGGTCAACGTGCCCGAAGCCACCGTCATGGTGGTGGAGCACGCCGAGCGCTTCGGCCTCTCCCAGCTTCACCAGCTCCGCGGGCGGGTCGGCCGCGGCGATGCCAAGTCGAGCTGCCTGCTGCTCTACCAGGCGCCGCTGGGTGAGACCGCGAAGGCGCGCCTGGAGACCCTGCGCGACACCGAGGACGGCTTCGTCATCGCCGAGGAGGACCTGCGCCTGCGCGGCGCCGGCGAGATCCTGGGCACCCGCCAGAGCGGCCTGCCGCAGTTCCGCCTGGCCGACATCGCCGAGCACGGCGAGCTGATGGCCATTACCCGCGACGATGCCCGCCTGCTGGTCGAGAAGGACCCCGAGCTCAAGTCCGAGCGCGGCGAGGCGCTCCGCCTGCTGCTCTACCTCATGGGCCGCGACGAGGCGGTGCAGCTTCTGGGCTCGGGCTGACCCCGGACAACCGCACCATCAAAGCAGTCACAGAGAAGGCACAGAGGAGGCCGCCAGATGACCCATGCAACGACGAACCCCGGTTCCATCCACCCGCCACTCGGTCTTTACAGCCACACCGTCCGGATCGAAGGCCCCTGCCGCTGGCTGGCGATCGCCGGTCAGGTCGGCGTCGATCCGTCCGGCAAGACGGCAGAGGGCTTCACCGCCCAGACCGAACAGGCCTTCCGGAACCTGCTGGCCTGCCTCGGCGCCAACGGGATGGCGAAGGAGGACCTGGTGAAGCTGACCGTCTTCTGCACCCGGCCCGACTGCATCGGCGAGTACCGGGCGGTGAGAGAACAACTCCTGGGCGAGGAGGTCGTCCCGGCCAGCACGCTCCTCATCGTGGCGGGCCTCGCCAAGCCGGAGTTCCTCATCGAGATCGAGGGCTGGGCCGCCAGATCGCACGCCGAGACGGAGAAGGCCGCCGACCTGCTGTAGCGGGCGGGCGCGCTCAAAGAAAAGGCCCGGCCTTGCGGCCGGGCCAGGTACTTCCGAAAAGCCTTCGTGGCTTACGAAGCGAACCACCAGCGCTCGGCAGAGCGGCCGCCGTCGAGTTCCCAGTTCCCCGAGATGTTCGGGCCGTGCTGGACGCGCTCGTTGCGGGCCATCACGCGGTTGCGGAAGAAGGGCACGATGGTGCCGCCGTCATCGCGGCAGAGCTGCTGCATCTCGCGGTACTGCTCGGCACGCTTGTCGTTGTTGAGCTCGCCCTTGGCCTGCAGGAGCAGCTCGTTGAAGCGGGCGTTGTTCCAGTGGCTCTCGTTCCAGGGTGCGCCTTCCTTGTAGGCGAGCGTGAACATCACGTCCGGAGTCGGACGCGCGCCCCACTGCACCACGACGAAGGGCTTCACCAGCCAGACGTTGGACCAGTAGCCGTCGGCGGGCTCGCGCTTCACGGAGAGATCGATGCCGCTGGCCTTGGCGGCCTCGGAGAAGAGGACCGACATGTCGACCGCACCGTCGAAGGCCGCAGGCCCGGCCGAGAGCTCGACCTGGAGGTTCTCCATCCCGGCCTTCTTCAGGTGGAACTTGGACTTGTCCGGGTCGTACTCGCGCTGCTCCAGGGCGGCGTAGTACGGCAGGGTCGGTCCGATCGGGTGGTCGTTGCCCACGGTCCCGTGCCCGCGCAGGACCTTGTCGATGATCGCGTCGCGGTCGATGCCGTACTTCAGGGCGAGGCGAACGTCGAGATTGTCGAAGGGCGCCACGTCGCAGAACATGGGGATGGTGCAGTGCGCGCCGCTCGCCTCCTCGTCGATGACGATGCCCGGCCGGCGGGCCAGAAGACCGACGGTCTTGAGGTCCACGTCGCTGATGGCATCCACCTCGTCGGTGATGACGGCGCTCTGGCGCGCGTTGCCGTCGTTCAGCGCGATGGCGGTCACGGCGTCGAACCAGGCCCGGTCGTCCTTGAAGTAGTTTTCGTTGCGCTTCATGTCGCAACGCACGCCGGGCTCGAAGTGCTCGATCACGTAGGGCCCGGTGCCGATGCCGCTGTCCTTGTCGACGTTGCCCTCGCCGTCGGAGGGCATCATGACCAGGTGGTAGTCCGACATGATGTAGGGCAGATCGGCGTTGCCGCCGTTCATCTCGACGACGAGCGTGTTCTTGCCGTCGGCGCGGATGTCCTTGACGTCGTCCAGCAGCGGCTTGGCCGCCGAGGCGTTGTCCGCATTGCGGTGATAGTTCAGCGAGTCCATCGCATCGGTGGCGGTGAACTCCTTGCCGTTGTGGAAGGTGACGCCGGGGCGCAGCTTGAAGGTCCAGACCGAGGCGTCGTCCGAGGCCGACCAGCTCTCGCAGATGTCGGGGCCGATCTCGTTGGTCGGCGTGATCTCGGTCAGGTAGTTGCGCATGGTATGATTCAGCTGGATCATGAACACGCCCTCGGTCGTGCCCGGATCCAGCTTGTCGGTGGTGTTGCCGTCGTGCCAGCCCACACGGTACTTGCCGCCGCGCTGCGGCGTTGCAGCCATGACCTTGGTGCTCCACAGGCTGGACGCCGCGGCGACCGTCAGGCCGACGGCAGCGGCACCCTCCATGAAGCGCCGGCGCGAGATCCGTCCGGACAGGGCGGCTGCGGCGAGCGCATTCACATGGGCGTCGCGATCGATCTTGTCGTTCATAAGGGGAAGCCTCCTAACGCGTGTACTCCAACGGGCGACAAGCGATTGACCTCCTTGCCAACCGCCTCGGCTCGTTCCTCGTTGACCGCCGACACTGTTGCCGTGCCTCGGGGCCAGTTCTGCGTGCATCGCCGGCCTGCCCAATTGGCGTGAGCCGGCAAGGCTCGTCGGCCTTAGAGCCCAACCCAAAAGGAGTTGAGCGATTTCAGAGGCTTGTGATTCTGTCTGGTTGCCAAACTGGACGGAGCCAACAATGCCATGGACTGAAACCGCTCGCCGCCACTATGAGCGACGGGCTCGACGCTACGCAAGCGACCTGACGGACGCGGAGTGGGCTCTGATTGCGCCCTTCATGCCGCCGCCTCGCCGCATTGGTCGGCCGAGGACGACGGACTTGCGCGAGGTGATGAACGCGATCTTATACATGGCCTCAAGCGGTTGCCAGTGGGCTCTCTTGCCGAAGGACTTTCCACCGCCCTCGACGGTGCAGCGCTACTTCTACGCCTGGCGCGACAGCGGCATGCTGCGGACCATCCATTTCCACCTTCATGCCGATGCGCGTGAACGAGAAGGCCGAGAGGCCAGCCCGAGCGCCGGTGTGATCGACAGCCAGAGCGTGAAAACCACGGAAAGCGGCGGCCCCCGTGGCTACGACGCAGGCAAGAAAGTCAAAGGCCGCAAGCGCCACATCCTCACCGATACCCTCGGCCTGATGGTTGGTCTGCTCGTGCTCGAAGCAGACGTTCAGGACAGGGACGCTGCACCCAAACTACTCGCTTCCCTCCGCCACTCCTTCCCTTGGCTGCGCCACCTCTTCGCCGACGGTGCCTATGCTGGGCCGAAGCTCGAGGCCGCACTTGCCGAAATCGGCACCTGGAGACTCGAGATCGTCAAACGCTCCGATACTGCAAAAGGCTTCGAGGTCATACCAAGACGATGGGTCGTCGAACGCACCCTTGCCTGGCTCGGCCGATGCCGCAGACTGGCCAAGGACTGGGAAAAATCCATCGCCAGCGCCGAGGCTTGGATCCTCGTTGCTCACATCCGCCTCACCACCAGACGCCTGGCAAGGCCTTGCTCTACCTCATAGAGTTTTGAGTCGGGCTCTTAGGCTGACGGGCGGCGGCAGGGCTCTATGCTCCAGGAGCGACCCTTAATGTCGAGTTTGACCTGGAGAAGGTCAAGGATGGGCAGGAAAATGACAGATCACAGAATAGCTCTAGTAACCGGCGGCAATCGCGGAATAGGCCTGGAGATCGTGCGCGGGCTGGTAGAGAAAGGGCTCAGGGTCTACTTCACAGCCCGGCGGGAGGCCGCCGCGGCCGAGGCCGTGCTGGCGCTCGCCAGGGACGGCCTCAGGGCCGACGCCCGGATCGCCGAGATGACCGACCATGCCAGCCTGGAGCGCGCGGTCGCCTCCATCGAGGAGGAGGCCGGCCGCATCGACGTGCTGGTGAACAACGCCGGGATCTGGCTGGAGGCAGAGCACAACCTAAACGGCGTTTCCACCTGGGCCATGGAGCAGTCCGTGGAGCACGTCCGCCTCACCTACGAGACCAACCTGATCGGCCCCTACCGCCTGACCCAGCTCGTGGCTCCGGGGATGCGGGAGCGCGGCTACGGCCGCATCGTCAACCTCTCGAGCGTCTTCGGCCAGCTCAGCACCATGGAGGGCGGCGAGGCCGGCTACAGCTTCTCCAAGGCGGCGCTCAATGCCATGACCCGGACCTTCGCGGCGGAGCTCGCCGGGACCGGGGTGCTGGTGAACAGCCTCTGTCCCGGGTGGGTCAAGACCGAGATGGGCGGCCCCTTGGCCGAGCGCAGCCCGGCCGAGGGGGCGGATACCGCAATCTGGCTCGCCACGCTCCCCGACGACGGCCCCACCGGCGGCTTCTTCCGCGACCGCAAGCCCTTCGCCTGGTAACAAAAGGATACGACTGTAACTCTTCAGTTTCTTGAAGCGACTCGCCTTGTCTGCGCATATGGTAAATGCTACCTTTCGCAATCAGAAATTGCTATGCTTGAGTATCCAAAATGGAAGACAGGGACCTCCGAATTTTTGCGGCGCGCACTTTCCTCCCGATGCACTATGATCGGTTGGATAAAATCAAGCAATACAATCAAAGATTTGTTCACTATTGCACAGCCGATAAGTTAATAAATATCTTACGAACCAAGAAAGTTTGGATGCGCAGATCGCGCTTAATGAATGATTATAACGAAGCGTACCATGGCCTTGATATGATTGCCGATGAATTTCGAGGTGATAATGGTGATCATTTGAGAGAATGTTTGAACTCAGTGCATGAAAATATTATGGAGGAGGTACAAGATCTATTTTCTTCTTGGGAAAACGAAATGATTAATAACACATATCTATTTTGTGTTTCTGAACATGATGATGAAGAGGACAGAGATGGTCGCTTATCCATGTGGCGCGCTTACGGTGGAAATTCCGGCGTAGCAATAATACTAAAGAACACCCCATTTTTGTCAGAGTCTTCAGTGTTGGAAGTAGTTTCCAGCCCAGTGTTTTATTTTGATCAAGAGCAATTTGGACCATACATATTGTCTATATTTGATAATATTGCAGACAATAGCGACACGCTGCGTCAAATTGACCGCGTTGAGTTCGGGCATCACATATTTTGGTTCTTACGATCTATCATCCATTGTACCAAGCATCGCGGCTTCCAAGAAGAAAGGGAGTGGAGAGTTTGTTACTCACCTAGGATGAATCCATCCGACTTTATGAAATCGAGCATTGAAACGATCAATGGTATTCCGGAACCAGTTTACAAGATACCACTTGAATTGACCAGAGATAAAGAGAACGCGGAAGAATTAGATCTGACTATATCAAGCATTTTGGATTCTATAATCATTGGACCTACACAGTTTCCGCGAAATATATTTGATTCAATAAACCAAACAATGGAAGAATTGCAGATAGATTTTGATCCGGCTCGAATTAAGATATCTGGAATTCCCCTTCGAACACCATAGACTTTTCGCCCTTTATTCAAACCAAGAGGTCCTAACAACACTGTTCATTAAAAGTTCGGACCTCCAAAGGAACTGTGTCGTAGTCTCTTCAAGGTTTCCGCTCACTTCGAAGGAACCTCGATCTCCCCGCGGCAGACGATGACGGCGCTGCCGGCGACGCGGATCTCGGTGGTCTCCCAGTTGCGGCGCTCGGCGGTGATGTCGGCGCGGCCGCCGCGGCCCATCTCGACGCCCTGCGCCACCGACCAGGTGAGCGTGGCGTCCTTGGAGCCGTCGGCCGCCGCCAGGATGATCGCCAGGGCTGCATTGGCGCTGCCGGTCACGGGATCCTCCTCGACCCCGTGCGAGGGCGCGAACATCCTGGCGCGGTAATTCGTTTCCGATCCAGGGGGTTCGGCGGTGTAGATGAAGATTCCATTGAAGTCGTGCGCCTGTTCCAGTGCTGCCAGATGCCTGGCATCGGCGCGCGCCGCGGCCAGCGCCTTGCGGTCCTGCACCTCGACCATGAGGAAGGCGAGCCCGGCCGAGGCCACGATCGGCGGGTGGCGCTCGAAGCAGATCTGCCGTTCTTCCAGAGAAAGGAGCTGGGCCGCCTCCGCCGGCGAGATCTCGGAGCCCATGGGCAGGATCTTGGGCGCGGTCAGCTCCGCACCGGTGATCTTCTCGCCGTCGCCCAGCAGGGTGATGGGGACCGGCCCGGCCAGCTCGTCGAAGACGATGCGGCTGCCGGCCTCTACCTGGCCCAGATGACCGCCGCGGGCCAGCACCACGGCGGTGCCGACGTTGGGATGGCCGGCGAAGGGCACCTCGGCCATGGGGGTGAAGATCCTGACGCGCTTGGCCGCCCCCTCCAGCTCCGCCGGCAGGACGAAGGTCGTCTCGGCATAGTTGAACTCCCGCGCGATCTTCTGCATCTCAGCGCTCGACAGACCGCGCGCATCGGTCAGCACCGCCAGCGGGTTTCCGCCGAAGGTCCGGTCGCTGAAAACATCCGCGGTCACATAGGCATAGCGCATTGCCGGAACCCCTCCCCTGGCCTTCCCTTGGCGGCGAACCTCTGGTCTAGAGCGGATCGTGGTCGGTTGGAAACAGCCGATCACGTGAATCCGCTCTTTGAATCAAAATTTTAGAGCAGATTCACGCCCCCGAACGATTCCCTTCGGGATCGATCTGCTCTAGTGTGCGGGCGTCACCCCGGATCGGTCGAGTGAGGATAGAAGCAATGCTGATACGCGGCTGCAAGGTCTTGTTGGTCTTCCTGCTGGCGCTCTACTTCGCGATCGTGGCCTTCGGCAACATCGTCGATCCGGGCAGCAACATGCCGGTCCTCGGCCACGTCATGTCGATGGACACGGTCCCCGCCGAGCTGGACCTCTCCTGGCGGGCCGTGACCCAGCCGGTGCTGCATGCGATCGCCTACTGGATCATCATTCTCTGGCAGCTCGCGGTGGCCGTGCTATTGGCGATCGGCGGCGTGGCGCTCTGGGGCGAGCGCGACAGCGGCCCGGCCTTCCAGCAGGCCAAGGGCACCGCCTTCCTGGGCCTCACGGCCGGCTTCTCCCTCTACCTGCTGGTCTTCCTGATCATCGGCGGAGAGTGGTTCGCCATGTGGCAGTCGCCGCAGTTCAACGTACAGGCCTCCTCCTATCGCTTCCTGGCCGTCACCGCCTTCGTCTTCCTGATCCTGCTGCAGCGCGACGACCGCTCGAGCGAACTCTAACCCCTCCACCGCATGCGCCCGGCCGAAAGCGAGGGGCGAAGACGAGAGGATCTCCGGGACGCGCGCCGGCAGGTCGGCCGCCTGGCCGCGCCCATCATCCTGGCGAACCTGGGCCAGCCCCTGATGGGCATCGTCGACACGGCGCTCAGCGGGCACCTGGCCGACCCGGCCCTGATCGGCTCGGTCTCGGTCGGCGCCCTCATCTTCTCCTTCCTCTTCTGGGGATTCGGCTTCCTCCGGCTGGCCACCGGCGGCTACACCGCCCAGGCGCGCGGCGCCGGCGACGACGTGGAGATCCGCGCCGTGCTGGGGCGTGCCTACCTGCTGGCCCTGCTGCTGGCAGCCCTGCTGCTGATCGTCCAGGCACCCGTCGAGGCACTGGCGCTCGAGCTGATCGCGGCCAGCGAGGCGGTGAACCGGGGCGCGTCCATCTACTTCTCGGTCAGGATCTGGGCGGCGCCGGCGACGCTCTCCTTCTACTGCATGCACGGCTGGCTGCTGGGCATGCAGGACACCCGCTCGGTCATGGTCCTGACCCTCTCGCTGCAGGGCCTGAACGCGGCCATAAGCTGCTTTCTGGTCCTGGTCCTAGACTGGGGCATCTTCGGCGTCGCCGCCGGCACGCTGGTGGCAGAGTACCTGGCGGCGGGCATCGGCCTGCTCCTGATCGCCAGCCATCTGCGGCGTCACCCGGCGCGGGTGGGACGCAGGCGGCTGCTGGACCTCGCCAAGCTGAAGGACCTGGTGGCGGTCAACCTCAACCTCATGATCCGCAGCTATGCCCTGCTCGTGGGCATCGGCCTCTTCACCAGCGTCAGCGCCCAGTTCGGCGACCGGACCTTGGCGGCCAACAACCTGCTGCAGCAGCTCTACGCCCTGGTCGTCTACGGCCTGGACGGCTTCGCCGACGCCAGCGAGGCGCTGGTGGGCCACGCCAAGGGTGCGCGCGACCGCCTGCGTGCGTCGAGAACGATCCGGGCGGCCCTGCAGATGGCAGCACTGGTCGCCCTGGGCGCCTCCCTGGCCTACCTGGTGCTCGGCGCCCCCCTGCTCGAGCTCTTCACCAAGCACGAGGCGGTGGTCGCCGAGGCCAGGGACTACCTGGTCTACCTGGTCCTGGTCCCGGCGGCCGGCTTCTGGTGCTTCGTCCTCGACGGCGTCTTCATCGGCGCCATGCGCACGGCCGCCATCCGCAACGCCATGCTGGTCTCGCTCGCCCTCTTCTGGCTGGCCCAGGCTCTGCTGGTGCCGACCTGGGGGAACGACGGGCTCTGGCTGGCCTTCCTGCTCTTCTTCCTGTCCCGCGGCGCTACCCTGGCCGCCGCCCTGCCGCGCCTCCTGGACGCTATCGGGCCGAGAGGCTGAGCAGCATGCGCGCCTCCTCGGCATCGGCCGCCCGCAGCACCCGGAAGGCCTCGCTGCCCAGGGCTGCCGCCGCGGCCTGCTGGCGGGCCTCGCCGCCGTAGCCGCTGGCCAGCAGGATGCCGCCGGCAAGCCCTGCCGCGCGCCCGGCGACGAGGTCGCCGGCCCGGTCGCCGACGATCCAGGAGCGGGCGAGGTCGAGGTTGAGGCGCCGGGCCGCCGCCAGCAGCATGCCGGGCCTGGGCTTGCGCGCCGGATGGTCCGAGACCAGGTAGCGGCCGACCCCGCTGGCCGAGAAGGGGCAGGCCAGCAGCAGGTCGGGTCTGCCGCCCCCGGCCGCCAGCAGGGCCTCGATCCTGGCCTGAGTCCGGGCGAAGGCCGCCCAGCCGTAGTAGCCGCGGCCGATTCCCGACTGGTTGGTGACGATCACGGAGGCCCAGCCCCGCCCCCCCGGCCAGGCCAGCAGGTCGGCCGCGCCCGGCAGCAAGCGGGCCTTCTCCGGCTCGTGCAGGTAGCCGCTCTCCTCCACCAGGACCCCGTCGCGATCCAGGAAGAGCGCCGGCCGCAGCCGGCCGGGCCCCGGCGGCGCCGTGAGGCCGGGCCCGCTGCACCAGAGGCCCTCCGCATCGATCCACTCTGCCTGCTGGGGACGTCCTGACACCGAGACCTCTCCTGCCTCCCCTGGAACCCAAGGCGACCTGTTAGTCACTCTCCCGCAAGGAGGCAAGCGGGCCCGGCCCTCGGCGGCCCTTGCCGTGGCACCGGCGATGGTCTAGGCCGCAATCCATGTCGCGCCTCCTCGCCCGCCTCGTCTTCGGCTCCTACCGGCTCGCCGGCGGTCCCGTCACGCCGCTGCTGAAGGTGCTGCTGGCCCGGCGCCTCAGGCGCGGCAAGGAGCTGCCGGAGCGGGTGGAGGAGCGCTGGGGCAGGTCCGCGCTTACCAGGCCGGAGGGGTCGCTGGTCTGGGTCCATGCCGCCAGCGTCGGTGAGTCGCTGGCGGTGCTGCCCCTGGTGGAGGCCCTGCACCGGGAGCGGCAGGATCTGGCGCTCATGATGACCTCCACCACCGTCACCTCGGCGCGCCTCCTGGCCGAGCGGCTGCCGGCCGGCGTGCTGCACCAGTTCTCGCCGCTGGACGTCTCCGGGGCGGTCGAGCGTTTTCTCGACCACTGGCGCCCGGACCTGGCGATCTTCGTCGAGTCGGAGCTCTGGCCGACGCAGCTCTTCGCGCTCGACCGGCGTGGGATCCCGCGCGCCCTGGTCAACGGCCGCATGTCCAGCCGCAGCTATCGCGGTTGGAAGCGCTGGCCCGGCCTGGCCGAGGCCCTGCTGGGCGGCTTCCGCGTGATCACCGCGGAGAGCGCGCGCTCCGCCGAGCGGCTGGCGGCGCTCGGCCGCCCGCATCCCGGCGGGCCGCAGGTGATCGCGACCGGCAGCTTGAAGGACGCGGCCGCACCGCTGCCGGCCAAGGAGCAGGATCTCTCGACCCTCGGGGACGCGCTGGCCGGCCGCCCGCGGTGGCTCGCCGCCTCCACCCACCCGGGCGAGGAGGAAGAGGTGCTGGAGGCCCACAGGGCCCTGGCCGCGACCCTGCCGGGCCTCGTCACCCTGCTGGCCCCGCGCCATCCCGAGCGCGGCGACGAGGTCGCGCGGATGGTGAGGGACAGCGGTCTGGTCCTGGCGCAGCGCAGCAGGGGCGAGCCCCTCGGCCCCGCGACCGAGGTCTACCTGGCCGATACCTTGGGCGAGATGGGCCTGCTCTACCGCCTGGCACCACTGGTCTTCGTCGGCGGCTCTCTGGTGCCGGTCGGCGGCCACAACCCGCTGGAGGCGGCCCGGCTGTCGGCCGCCCTGCTGGCCGGCCCCAATCGCGACAATGTCGTCGATTCGAGCCGCCGGCTGGAGGAGGCAGGCGCCCTCGTCACGGTCGCGGACGGCGCCGCCCTGGCAGCGGCGGCAGCCCCGCTGCTCAGCGATCCCGCCGCGCTTGCCGCCGCCGGGGCCAAGGCGGCCGCCGTTGCCGGCGAGAACGCCGCGGTCCTGGAGCGCAACCTCGCGGTGCTGCTGCCGCTACTGCCTGCGGGTGATCGCGCGCCGGTCCAGGGTGGCCGTCTTCACCAGGACGAAGACCGGCAGGCCGGGCGCTAGCTCCAGGTCGGCGACCGAGGCGCGGGTGATGCGCGCCCGGATGCGCGGTCCCTCCAGATCGACCAGCACCTCGGCGAAGGCGGTCTCCGGCTCGGAGAGGATCTCCACCACCCTGCCCTCGAGGATGTTGCGGATGCTGATTCCCTCCGGCCGGGTCCTGGCCAGCGAGACGTCGCGCGCACGGATCCTGAGGCGCACGGGATCGCCGATCCGGAGGAAGCCGACCATTGGCATGGTCACGCGCTGGCCGGCGAAGCCCAGCTCGGTCAGGCGGAAGTCCTCGTCCTGCCCGGTCACCTCCGCCTCCAGCAGGCTGCCGGCCTCGAAGTGGCCGGTGAAGACCTGCAGGTCCGGCCGCTCCAGCACCTCGGTGACCGTGCCCAGCGCGCGCACCCGCCCCTCGGCCAGGACGATGACCCGGTCGGCGATCTGCGCGATCTCGTCGACGGCGTGACTGACGTAGAGCGTCGGGATGCCGAAGCGCCTGGGTGCGGCCTCCAGATAGGGCAGGATCTCGGCCTTGCGGCCGAGGTCGAGCGCGGAGAGCGGCTCGTCGAGCAACAGCAGGCGGGGCCTGGTCAGCAGGGTTCGGCCGAGCGCCACGCGCTGCCGCTCGCCGCCGGAAAGCCCGCCAACGCCCCTGGGCAGCAGCTTGCGGAGGTCCAGGGCCTCGATCACCCCCTCCCAGGTCATCTCGCCGCCGTTCTTCCGGCTGCGCCGCTCGGCGAAGCGCAGGTTGCCCTCGACGTTGAGATGCTCGAAGAGGCGCGCGTCCTGGAACACCAGCCCGACCGGACGGCGGTGGGGCGGCAGGAAGCGGCCCTCGGCGCTGTCCGCCCAGGTGACGCCGTCGTAGGCCAGGCGGCCGGAGCCCGCCCGCTCAAGCCCGGCGATGACCCGCAGCAGGGTGCTCTTGCCGCCGCCGCTGGGCCCGAAGAGCGCGGTGACCCCGTCCAGGTCGACGTCGAGCTCCGCGGCCAGGTCGAAGTCGCGGAAGGCGAGCGCCGCGGAGAGCTCCAGCCGTCTAGTCGGCATGGCGCAGCACCCGGCGGTTGACGGCATAGACCAGCACCAGGACGGCGAAGGAGAAGACCAGCAGGCCGGCGGAGAGCACATGCGCCTGGGCGTAGTCCAGGGTCTCCACCTTCTCGTAGATGTCGATCGAGATGACGCGGGTCTCGCCCGGGATGTTGCCGCCCACCATCAGCACCACCCCGAACTCGCCGATGGTGTGCGCGAAGGTGAGCACCGAGGCGATGAGGAACCCGCGCCCGGCCAGCGGCACCGCGACGGTGAAGAAGGCGTCGAGCGGCGAGGCGCGCAGGCTGGCCGCAGCCTCCAGCGGCCGCCTGCCGATGGCCTGGAAGGCGCCCTGCAGGGGCTGCACCATGAAGGGCAGCGAATAGAAGAAGGAGGCCACCACCAGGCCGGAGAAGGAGAAGGTCAGGGTCTCGCCGGTCACCGTCACCCAGAAACTGCCGATCCAGGAGTTGGGGCTCAGCAGCACCAGCAGGTAGAAGCCCATCACCGTCGGCGGCAGGACCAGCGGCAGCGCGGTGACGGCCTCGACCAGCGGCTTGGCGCGCGAGCGCGTCCGGGCGAGCCACCAGGCCAGCGGCGTGCCGGCGAGCAGCAGCAGGACGGTGGTGACCAGGGCCAGGTGCAGCGTGAGCCAGAGCGGCGTGAGGTCGGGCAAGGCCTAGTCCACCCGGTAGCCGAAGGAGAGGATGATGTCCCGTGCCGTCTTCCCCTCGAGAAAGGCGAGGAACGCGCGGGCCGCCGCGCTGTCCCTGGCGGCCGTCAGGAGGACGAGGTCCTGCCGGATCGGGCGATAGAGCTCTTCCGGCACCTCCCAGAAGGGCCCGGCCGCCTCCTCGCCCGGCCTCATCAGGTAGGAGAGCGCGACCAGGCCCAGCTCGGCATTGCCGGTGGACACCATGGCGTAGGTCTGCCCGATGTTCTGGCCCATCACGATGCGCTGGCGATACCGTTCGAAGACCCCCAGCGCCTCCAGCGTCTCCCTGGCGGCGAGGCCGTAGGGCGCGAGGTCGGGGTTGGCGATGGCAAGCCTGGCGAAGTCCCCCCGCTCGAGCGCCGCCAGCAGCGCCTCGCCGCTCTCGAAGCGCTCGTCGGCGCTCCAGAGCGCCAGCCTGCCGACGGCGTAGGTCTTGAGGCTCTCCGGGACGGCCAGGCCTTCTTCCACCAGCAGCAGCGGACGTTCCTCATCGGCTGCCAGGAACAGGGAGAAAGGAGCCCCCTCCCTGATCTGTGCATAGAGCTTGCCGGTGGAGCCTGCGGAGACCCTGAGGCTGTGCCCACTCTCCTGCTCGAACGCCGGGGCCAGGACTTCCATCACAGCCTTGAAGTTGGTGGCGACCGCCAGGGTCAGGGTCTCTGACTTCGCCGCGGAGACCGGCAAGACGAGGAGGGCCAGGGACGCCAGGAGGAGACCGAGGCGGCGTCGGCGGCTTGAAGCAAGCATTCAGTCTCGATCGGTCAATGGAGAGGCTGCCTGCTATCTGCCATCCGGGCGCAATACCCGCAAGGCGCAATGAGATCACACCGGAGGTGCGCCCGGCCAAAGGAAAACGCGCGGCCGTGCAGCGAACCCACGCAGGAAGAACGGGCCGAGCCTAGTTCAGCGGGCAGCTGGCCTGCGCCCAGGCGATCTCGGCGCTGCGGGCCGAGGTATCGAAGTCGCCCTTGATGGGCCCGTCGTAGAAGCCCTCCTTGCGCAGCAGCCCGAGGCGCTTGCTGTCGGCACGCCGGTCCCGGCCGTGCGCGCTCGACCATTCGCTTTCCGCCAGCTCCAGATCGCCACGGCGGCACAGCACGTCGCCGCGGGCATAGGCCACGACAGCACTTCCCGGCCGCAGTTCCTCGGCAAGGGTGAGATCCGTGAGGGCCGCGTCGTGCCGGCCGAGGCGCGACAGGAGCTCGGCCCGGCGCACCAGCCAGAACCAGGACTTGGGAAAGGAGCGGACGACCGCGTTCAGGTCGGAGAGGGCGCCATCGAGGTTCCCCTTCTTGGCCAGCAGGGCCGCCCGCTCGGCCAGGACGGGCGCGATCTTCTCGTCTCCGGCCTCGCGCTTGATCGCGATCACCCGGTCCAGGACCTCCAGCGCGGCGGCGAGATCGCCCTCGGCCTCGTGCAGGTCGGAGAGAGTCCTGAGCGCGTAGGTGTCGTCCGGCTGGCGCTCGATGATGCTCTCAAGATCGCGCCTCGCGTCATCGAAGCGGCCGATCTCCAGGCTGGCCTTGGCCCGCTTGACTTGTGCGAGGCGGTCGTCCGGCTCGTAGCTGAGGGCGACGCTGTAGTCCTCGATCGCCTTCTCGTGGGCCCCCAGCTCTCCGTGGACGCCCGCCCGTACCGCGAAGGAGGCGGCTCTCCTGTCGTCAATGGCGATGGCGGCATCGAGGTCCTGCAAGGCCTGCTCCAGGGAGTCCTTGCTGCGCAGCTCGCCCCCGGAGACGTAGCTGAGGTAGAGGAGCTGGCCGCGCATGAAGAGCGGCTGCGCATTGCCCGGTTCCAGCTTGATGATGGCCGTCAGATCGTCGAGGGCCACCTGGTGGCAGCCCGCGACCATGCAGGCGACCGCCCGGTTGTTGCGCGCCTCGATCCTCTCGTAGGCCGAGAGGTCGGCGTCCTTCAGGCAGTTGGTATAGGCCTCCACCGCCTTCCGCATCTCGAGGGCCTTCAAGTAGTGGCTGCCGCGGTCGCACTCCTCGCGCCCGCTGTCGACGGGACTGTCGTTCAGCCGGACCTCCTGCAGCAGGCCGGACAGACCCGCGCCTCCCTCCACCAAGGGACCGGTCGGGACCAGCAGCAGGCCGGCGAGGGCCAGGTTCACACCAAGCTTCATGTCAGCAGATCTCACCCCCATCTCTCATTCCGAAGAACAGACGGGCCCTGGCCTCTGGACTGTCCGCAGCACGCGCGATGCCACCCCAGACCTTGCCGATCGCGGCAGGGCTCGACCCCACCGGTGCAATTCCCGAACTCGGAGGGATCAGTTACTCCACTGATGGTAGGAAACCATCATCGGCGGAATCAGCGCAAGGCAGAGAGGCCCGAGAGCGAGATTTTTTGCGGAGAGTCTTAGCCGCTTTCGCTCAACCAGCAGGCGATGGCCTCGATCTGGTCGGCCTCGAAGAGCGAGGGCGCGTGGCCGCAGCCCTCGAAGACCTGCAGGTCGGCCTTGGGTCCGCGGACCTTCATCTCCTCCGCCGTCTCGGGCAGCAGGAGATCCGACTGCGCGCCGCGCAGGACCAGGGTCGGCTGTCCGATCGCGTCCCAGACCTGCCAGAGCGAGACATCCTCGATGGGCTGCTTCTTGAAGACATCGGCGATCGCCGGGTCGTAGCGCAGGCGGTAGCGGCCGCTGTCGTCCTCCACGAAGGCCACCTCCGTCATGAGGCTCCAGTCCGAGGGGCTGAGGTTGCGGCCGAAGGAGGCATAGGTCTCGCGCGCGTAGGCCTCGGCCGCCTCGTAGCTCGCGAAGGTCGGGCTCTCGCCGGCGTAGCGCGCGATCCGCTGCAGCGAGGCCTTGGGGATGAAGGGGCCGACGTCGTTGACGATCAGCCTGGAGATGGGAGAGCCCGGCTGGGCGGCCAGCATCATGCCCACCAGCCCCCCCATGGAGGTGCCGAGCCAGTCCAGCCGCTCGACCTTCAGCCTGGCGATCAGGGCGGTCATGTCGGCCAGGTACTGGGGATAGCTGTAGACCTGCGAGGAAGCGGCCCACTGGCTGTCGCCGCGGCCGACCGTGTCCGGCGCCACCACGCGCCAGCCCTCCCGGGCCAGGACCTCGGCCAGGCGCTGGAAATCGCGGCCGTTGCGCGTCAGCCCGTGCAGGCAGAGCAAGGTCTTCTCGCTCTCTTCCGGCCCCCACTCGCGGTAGACGATCCGATGGAACCCCAGGCTGGAAAGCCCCTGGAAGGCGTGAATGCGCATCGACATCGTCCTCGACTACTTTTCCTCGACTATTGTCCGGCGGGCGGCTTCGGCAGGGCGGGAATCCTGGGGCCCGACACCTGCTTGGCAAGGCTCCGCAGCTCCGAGGAGAGAACCACCTTGCCCTGCCGGCTGTAGGCCTCGTGGTTCGCATCGATCATGTCGGGGCTGTAGAGATAGTTCACCATCAGGCCGTGCGCGATCTCCAGCCCCTTGCCGGAAAGATCGGCCAGCCAGTTGATCCGCTCCAGCCGCGCCCCGTTGCGCAGGTGAAAGCGCGCCACGGGATCCAGGCACTGCCCGTCGTCGCGGCGGTCCAGGAGATAGCGCAGGCAAAGCCGCCGCATGATCGGCTGCAATGCCTCGGCGAGCGCCTTGTCCTTCGGCCAGTTCTCGTGCTCAAGCGCCGCGCGCAGGGCCCGGGGGAAGCTCCTGGCCTCCTTGACCAGCCCCTGAAGCTTGCCGCGCTCCCCTTCGGGCGTCATGCGGATGAGGAGCGCTGCCTTCTGGTCGGCGAGCCAGGCCGCGAAGCCCGGCAGGGGCGAGAGCGTCGCGAAGGTCTTGATGTTCGGCAGTTCGGCGGCGAGGCTGCCGACGACCTTCTTGATCAGCCACTCGCCGAAGGCGATGCCGGCCAGGCCCTTCTGGGTGTTGGAGATCGAGTAGAAGATGGCCGCATCCGCCGTCTTCGGATCGTTCTCCGGCGCCTCCTCGTCCAGCAGGAACTGCACGCTGCTGGCCAGCCCCTTGGTCAGCGCCACCTCGACGAAGGCCAGGGGCTCGTCGGGCATGCGCGGATGGAAGAGGCCATAGAGGCGCCGGTCGCTCTCCAGGCGGTTGCGCAGGTCCGACCAGGAGCGGATCTCGTGCACCGCCTCGTAGTGCATGATCTTCTCCAGGAGCGAGGCCGGGCTGTCCCAGGAGACCAGTTGCACGTCCAGGAAGCCGACGTCGAACCAGGACTCCAGCAGGCTGCGCAGATCGCGGTCGAGCGCCCTCAAGGCCGGGTCCTTGCCGGCGACGGCCAGCAGATCGGCGCGCAGGTCGACCAGGAACCGGACCCCCTCGGGCAGGCTGAGGAACCGGGTGATGAGCTTGTTGTGCGGCGGCTGCAGCGCGCGGCGCAGGGCCTCCTCGGCGGGCCCGCGTTCGACCCCCTCGGCCTGCTGCCAGGCAGCGATCGCCGCGGCGATGTCGCCGGGCTTGGCGCTGAAGTCTTCCGCCAGGATGGTCAGGAAGGCCGCGCGCTGTTCCAGGCCGGCATGCAGGTAGGCCTCGCCCAGTTCGGCGGCCTTGATGCGGGCCGCGACCTCACCGCCGCGCGCCTCCACGCAGGCCTGCATGGCCTCGCGCAGCGCCGCGCGGGTCATGGCAACCGAGCCGGTGCTCAGGCCGAGCGTCCTGGCCGTGCCCGTCGCGAGATCGCGGAAGCCGCGTGCCAGATTGCCCCAGGCCCGCTCTATGGTGCTCTCTTCGACCTCTTCCATTACTCACTGTTTCTAAAGCAGAATAATGACAGCCTTGCGTCAGCCGGTCGAGGTATCGCGCGGATGCCGGACGAGCGCAAGGGCCGCAGGAGCCGATCCCCCGCGGCGTGTCCGCCGGGGGGCCGGAAAGGGATTGATCGGACCGGAGGAACGCGCGCATCGTCTGCCGGCCGGGCCCCACTCGGGCCACCGCGCCCCCGCCCGGCGATCGCCAGTGCGCAACGGCACCGTCCGGTTTGTCGCGGAGCTTCTTTCCCCTGAAGGAGGAAACCCGATGAATCAGACCGCCGTTCCACCGCCGCGCTTCGGGCGCCTCGCAGCCACCCTGCCGGTCCGGGACATGGCCCGCGCCGAGGACTGCTATGTCCGGGTGCTCGGCTTCGCGAAGGTCTTCGAGAACGGGGACCCGGTGGGCTTCATGATCCTGAAGCGCGACGCAGCCGAGCTGCATCTGACCCTGCAGCCGGCCCACAAGCCGCCCCCCTTCAATGCCGCGCACCTGCTGGTCGAGGACGCAGAGGCCCTGCATGCCCGCTGCCAGGCCTTCGGCCTGCGCATCGTCAAGGGCCTGCGCGATCAGGACTACGGCCTCCGGGCCTTCGTCTTCGAGGACAGCGAAGGCAACCGCATCGACGTCGGCCAGCAGATCTAGGGTGGCTCCGCGTCGGGCCCTCCGCTAGAGCAGGATGCGTTCGCTCATGCTTACGGACCCTGCTCTAGTCTATTGTTTTAAAAGCAAATCGTCGTCGCAGATGATTCCATCTGCTCGGGATTTGCTCTAGATCGCGCGCGCCACCCAGAGCTGTTCGCCCGCATAGGCCGCCGGTGCGCGCTGGAAGTCCGAGTAGCAGGCCAGCGCCTCGAAGCCGGTGAGCTCCAGCAGGTAGGCGATCTCCTGCTTCACGCTCCATCGGAGGGTCCAGGAGACGTCTTCCTGCTCCAGGACCCTGTCCCCGGCTTCGAGCACCTCGAAGCGCAGGACCTCGGCTACGGTCTGCCGCAAGGGGTCCGTCGTCCGCGAGACCACGGACCTGCGGACCTCCCTGCCGGAAGCCGGGTCCCAGACGGTCCTTGGCGCCGGCAGCTCCGGCTTGCCGGAGAAGAGGATCTCGAAGCTCGGGTCGAAGAGGTCGAGGACCAGGTGGCCGCCGGGCCGCAGGTGCCGGCGTGCCGTCGCCAGGGCCCGGCGCTGCTCTTCGGGCGTGAACAGGTGCTGGAAGCTGCGTGCCGTGATCAGGATGAGGGAGAAGTCGGACTCGAGCCGGAAGGCCGTCATGTCGGCCTCCACCAGCCGAACCCGCCCCGCGAGCGAGGAGGCCTCCAGCTTGTCCGCCGCCAGCCGCAGCATGGTGGGCGAGCGGTCCAGGCCGACCGCCTCGTGTCCCGCCGCGGCGAGCGGGATCAGGATGCGGCCGGTGCCGGCGCCGATCTCCAGGACGGGACCGCCGTAGCGGGCCGCGCAGTCGAGGTAAAAGTCGACATCGCCGGCAAGCGCGCCCGCGCCGGCAAAGAGGTCGTAGGAGGCAGCCGCGAGGCTGCTGCTGTAGTGGTCCATCGGTCCGCCCATGTGAGGTCTGGTCCGGCAGGCTGGCGTGCGTCGGGACATGGCGGCCGCGGCTCTTCGGAGCCGGGCGGCGCGCAATGCTGGCTGGCGGGGTCCCTGCCGAAAGCAATAGATGTCCGCTTTCTCCGTGACGATCAAGGACGGACGAACCCCTCCCCTCACCGCCTCGCTGCGGCGGCGCAGGACCGGCGCGGATCGACCGCTTCAGGCAGATAGCCGCAGCCTGGTAGCCATCACCCCCGTGCCGCCCCGCACCCTGCCGGTCTATAGTGCGGCGCCCGGCCGGGCCTTCCCCGCCGAACACCGCAAGAGGACGCCGCCGTCTCGTGACCAGCGAAGCCAGAACGAAAGGCCCCAGGCGCAAGCGCCGCTGGTGGCTGCGCATCACCGGGCTGCTCTTCGCCCTGCTGCTGATCTCGGCTGTCGCCTTCTATGTCTGGCAGAGCGGCTCGCTGCCCCAGCTCTCGGGCGAGAAGCAGCTCGCCGGGCTGGAGAGCGAGGTGAGGCTCAGCCGCAGCCCGGAGGGCCTGGTCTTCATCGAGGCCGAGAACGAGGGCGACGCCCTCTTCGCGCTCGGCTTCGCCCATGCACAGGACCGTCTCTTCCAGATGGAGCTCACCCGCCGGCTGGCGGCGGGCCGTCTCTCCGAGGTGGTCGGATCGCAGACCGTCAGGACCGACAAGTTCTTCCGGACCCTCGCCCTCTACGACTATGCCGAGGCCAACCTGGAGGCACTCTCGCCGGAGGCCCGCCGGGCGCTCGATTCCTACACCGCCGGCGTGAACGCCTACCTGGAGACCCGCAGCGGGCCACTGCCCATCGGCTTCTCGCTCACCGGCCACGAGCCGGAGCCCTGGCGCCCGGCCGACAGCATCGCCTGGGGCCGGTTGATGGCGCTCTACCTCTCCGGCAACTACAAGGAGGAGCTGCTGCGCGCCAGGCTGCTGGGGATCCTGCCGGAAGCGAAGGTCCGGCAGCTCTTCCCCGCCTGGCCCGACTGGGCGCCGACCGCGGTCCCCGCCCTGCAGGCCATGGAGAAGCAGGGAATGCTGAAGGGGATCATGGAGGCGCTGCCCTGGGAGATCGGCCCCAAGCGCGCCTCCAACGCCTGGGCCCTGGCGCCCGGCCGCAGCACCACCGGCGGCGCCCTGCTGGCCGGCGACCCGCACCTCGACCTCAGCGCGCCCGGCCACTGGTACCTGGCCAGGATCGAGACGCCCGACCTCACCCTGGCCGGCGCCACCACGCCCGGCGTGCCGCTGCTCGTCTTTGGACACAACGGCAGCCTGGCCTGGACCTTCACCACCACCTACTCCGACACCCAGGACATCTTCATCGAGGACCTGGACCCGGAGAATCCCAACCGCTACCGCACCAAGGAAGGCTGGCGCGAGTTCCAGACCCGCGAGGAGACGATCCTTGTCGCCGGCGAGGACCCGGTCACCTTCACCCGCCGCGAGAGCTACCACGGGCCGATCATCAGCGACGTGGTGCAGCAGGCGGAGGGGCTCTACCCCGGCGAGCACGCCCTGGCGCTCTCCTGGACCGCGCTGCAGGGCGACGACCGCTCTGCCGAGGGGCTCTACCGGCTGAACCGCGCCGGCGACGTCCCGCGCGCCCTGGCCGCGCTCCGCGATCTGGATTCGCCGCAGCAGACCATGATCCTGGCCGACAGCCGCGGCTCCATCGCGCTGGTGGCACCCGGCCGCGTGCCGGTCAGGCGGGCCGGCAACGGCCTGGCGCCGGTCCCGGGGGCAGAGGGCGAGTACGACTGGATCGGCGAGATCCCCTACAACGTGCTGCCCCGCAGCGTCGATCCCGAGAGCGGGGTCCTCATCACCGCGAACAACCGGCTGGTGGGCCTCGACTATCCCCACCTGATCGCCGCCGAGTGGGGCTATCCCGACCGCGCCGCGCGCATCGCCGAGATGCTGAAGACCAAGGAGGTCTGGTCGCCGGACGACATGCGCCGGATGCAGCTCGACGTGCTCTCCTACGGGGCGCGGCGCCTCATGGGCCGGCTGCTGAAGGCGGAGCTGCCGGCCACGGCGGAGGCGGCCGTCGGCCGGATGAGGGCGTGGGACTTCCGCATGGACCCCGACCGGCCGGAGCCGCTGATCTACAGCGCCTGGCTGCGCGCGCTCGAACGCCGGCTGATCGCCGACGAGCTGGGCGAGGTCTTCGTGCAGCTCGCCGACGGCGATGCCTGGCGGGTCTACAGCCTGCTGGGCGACGACAGCCTCTGGTGCGACGATATCGCGACCCAGGCGGTCGAGACCTGCGACGCGCAGATCGCCGCCGCGCTGGAGCGCGCGCTCGGCGAACTGGTGGAGGAGTACGGCGGGGAACCCGACGACTGGCGCTGGGGCGAGGCCCACTTCGCCAGCTTCGACCACCCGGTCCTGCGCTTCATCCCCGTCATCAACTCCCTGACGGCCATCGAGATCGAGACGCCGGGCGGCCAGGACACGGTGAACCGGGCGGGCTCCGACTACGCGCTGCCGCTCGAGCGCGCCTTCCAGGATCGCCACGGACCCGGCTTTCGCGGCGTCTATGACATGAGCGACCCCGACGCCTCGGGCTTCATCATCTCCACCGGCAACTCTGGCAACATCTTCTCGCCCTTCTACGGCAACCTGGTGGAGCGCTGGCGAGACGGCGCGCTGCTGACCCTGCCGGCGACACCGCCTGCCCGGTCGCAGACGCTGGTGCTGAAGCCGCCATTCTGACGCTCCATTCAATTCGTTGCAGGCTTGTCGCCCCTGTGCAAAACTTCAAGTGTGATTGTCACTCTGCAGACTACCTTGGCTGCAGACTACCCTGGTGAGAAGTCTATCGGGGGACAGGTTATGAGCGATCTCTTCGCGGGCCCACAAACCAATGCCAAGCTGCAAAGCCTCCTGGATCAAATTCGCGACGGCTTGATTTCACTACAACCACGCAAGGGGGCGTCTGATCCAGTAGAGGTCGAGCGAATCCTTGTGATGGTGCGCCAGGCGCAAACCATCGTCGCCTTCGATGCACCACCGGCCCAGACCTCCTGTCCGCAGAACGATCCCAGCTGCGCACTCTATAAGCCCTAGAGGCGGGACACATGGCAGCGAGCAACAAGGGCGAGAGCTCCTACATGGCGGGCAAGCGGGCCGTCGGCCAGGTCGAGCGGGAGGTCGAGCAGGAGATCCGGCCGGCGGAGCCCGACCGGCCCGAGGCGCGCTTCACCCAGACCCATCCCGCTTTCGACTGCTGCAACGACCCGGCCATCGGCGGCGGCTTCTACCAGCGCGTCCAGTTCCTGATGGATGCAAAGGGCGAGGTCTTCGCCGTGGTCTTCGAGCGCACGGACCGCAGCGAGGCGGTGCCGCAGGAGATGCGCCAGGTCACCAGCAAGGCCAACGCGATTGCCTCGGTCATCCGCCGGCGGCTGGCCGACCATGCCGACAAGAAGATGTGGCTGCACCTGCTCTGCGTCTCCAGCCGGCTGGGCACGGTGGGCCCCAACGCCGACCCGGAGGCGGCACTCGACAACCTGGAGCGCCTGGAGGAGATGCTGGTCCAGGCCGCCCGCCCGATCCGCCAGCGCTACATCGAGCAGCTCTTCGGCATCTTCCTGCTGGTCTTCGTGATCGCCTTCGCGCTCTTCGCCTATGTCGCCTATGCGAATACGGCCGGCCTCTGCACAGGCAAGGTGACCGACACCATCACCTGCCCCAACCTTCTGAACTTCCTCATGATGCAGACCATGACGGTGATCGGCATCGCGCTCGGCGTCTTCTTCTCCGGCATGGTGCAGAACCGCGTCATCTCGCTCGCCACCCTCACCAGCTTCGACCCGGACGGCTTCAGTTCCAAGGAGCGGCACATCTACGTCTGGGCGGTCGCGACCGCAGCACAGGCCATGATCCTCTTCAAGGTGCTGACCTTCGGCATCGCCGGGCAGAACTTCGCCGACCTCTTGAAGGACCCGCTGCTCGCCATCCTCTTCGGCTTCGTCGTCGCCGTCTCCACCGAACTGGTGGTCACCATGGTGGCCAAGGCCGCCACGCCGAAGGAGAAGTGAGCTCAAACCCGCTTGAAGGAGCGCGCCTTCAGGCCCTGCTGGATCTCGAAGATGGAGCCGCGGTCGGGCGGCGGCGGGGCCGGGATGCGAATCGGGGTCGCCACCACGCGGGGCTCCAGGGTGGGCCGGCCGCAGAGCATCTCGGCATCGAAGCCCTCCAGGGACTCGAAGGCCGAGAGGGTCCCCGCCAGCGGCCAGGCATCCGCGGCGCGGATCTCGTAGAACAGCAGGCGGCGCTGATGGGCCGAGCGGTTGAGGCCGGAGCCGTGCACGAGGCGGGCGTGGTGCAGGGTGACCGAGCCGGCCGGCGCGGTCAGCGGCACGGCATCCGCCGCGTCCAGGCCGCAGGCGGCGAGGTCCATGGCGCCGACGAAGAAGCCCTCGGCATGGTGGTCGTGGGTCGGCCCCCGGTGGCTGCCGGGGAAGACCAGCAGCGGGCCGTTCTCCGCCGTCATGTCGTCGATCACCACGCCCAGCGCCAGCACGTCGTCGTTGGTGTGGGGATAGTAGGCCCAGTCCTGATGCCACTCGACGGCGGCGCCATAGCCGGCCGACTTCATGTTCAGCTTGCAGGTGTGCAGCCGCAGGTCGGGGCCGATCAGGTCGCGCGCCGGCGCCAGCACCAGATCGGAGCGCAGGAGGCGGCGGAAGACCTCGGAGTGGCGGTTGGGCGTCTTGATCCGGCGCACGCGCGGCGCCTCGGGGCTGTGGCTGTCCTCCAGGTCGATCTCGTCGTCCGAGGCCGTCATGCCGCGCGCCTTCTCGACATAGCGCCGGACCTCGGCGCGGACCTCCTCCAGCACCGGGCCGGGGATACGCCCTTCCAGCACCAGATATCCGCTCTCGCTATAGGCCTCGATCTGAGACCGGGACAGAACCTCGCTGGCCATGGCGTCACTCCTGCGGGCAGTGCCGAGTTTTGTAGCCGGTTTCTCGGCCGGCCGACAGGGGCAAGCGCATGAACGGGCACAGGCCGCCTCAGGGCCCTGCGCCACTCCTCTTTACAATCGAAGCGACCCGCCGGCCGATCCTCAGAACTCCTTCCCCTCGAGGCGCTCCACCACCATGGGGATGCGCTCGCTGCCCCAGAAGAGCTCTCCGTCCAGGACCAGGGTGGGGACGCCGAAGACGCCCATCTCTTCCGCCTCGTCGATCACCCGGTCCACCTCGGCCCGGCCGGGTCCCTCGGCGTAGCTCTTGAAGGCGGCGGCATCGCCGCCCGCCTCAGCGACGATGGCGCAGACCTCCTCCAGCACGTCGATGTCGACCGCGCGCTGGAAGAAGCGCTCGAAGAGGAGGTCGTGGTAGGCGCGGAAGAAGCCGCCGGCCTTGGCGAAGAGCAGGCCGGTTGCCGCAAAGGTGCCGTTGAAGACCCGCTGCGGCCCGTAGAGGGTGAGGCCCTGGCGGTTCGCCATGCGGCGCGCGTCCATGTAGGAATAGCGCACCCGGCGCCACTGGTGGGCGTTGCGGGTCTCGACCGCGCCCAGGTACTGCTCGATGCGCAGGATGTAGGGGTACCAGTCGAGCGTGACGTCGCCGCGCTCCTCCAGGGCGAAGATCTCCCTGTTGGCGACGAAAGCATAGGGGCTCTTGTAGTCGGTGTAGACCCGGATCGTTTTCTTTTCCATTTGACCCTTCCGTTGGGCGCGGGTGCGCTCAGGTTTCGCGCAGGCGTTCGCGTTTGACGACGACGCCGGCGGTCGCGCGGTCCCAGGTGTCGTCGGTTAGTCCGGTCTCGCGCAGGCGGTGCTTCTCCACCTTGGCGGTCGGCGTCTTCGGCAGGCTCTCGGCGAAGCGGAGATAGCGCGGCAGCATGAAGGGCGCCAGCCGCCCGGCCAGGTAGGCCAGCAGGGCCTCGGGTTCGAGGCTGCGCCCCTCGACCGGGACCAGGACCGCCAGCACCTCCTCCTCGCTGTCGGCGCTGGGCACGCCGACCACCGCTGCCTCCTTCACGTCCGGGTGGGAGAGCAGCTCCACCTCGACCTCGTAGGAGGAGATGTTCTCGCCGCGCCGGCGGATCGCGTCCTTCAGCCGGTCGACGAAGACGTAGTCGCCGTCGGGATCGCGCAGGAAGAGATCGCCGGTGTGGAACCAGCCGTTGCGCCAGGCCGCCGCCGTGGCGTCGTCGCGGTTGTTGTAGCCGTGCGAGAGCGCCCAGGGCGCATCGCTGCGGATAACCAGCTCCCCGACCTCCCCCTCGGGCACCGGGCAGTCGTGCGCATCGACCAGCCGCAGGCTGACGCCGGGGCGCTGCCGGCCGCAGATGTTGGGCTTCGGCGGGTTCGGCCCGGAGATCAGGGGCGTCGAGATCTCGGTCATGTTGAAGAGGGTGAAGACCTCCACGCCGAAGCGCGCGCGGGCGGCCGGCCCGCTCTGTCCCAGCGGCACGATAATGACCGAGCGCAAGGGGTGCTCGCGCTCGCCCGGGGCCGGCTCCTGCTTCAGGAGGAAGGTGGCCATGGCGCCCAGGAGGAAGACCGTGGTCACCTCCATCTCGCGGACCTGCTGCCAGAAGCGATCGGTGCGGAAGCTCTCGACCACGGCCACCGAGGCACCGACGCAGGCCGCCATGCTTGCGATGAAGGCGCCGCCGATGTGGAAGAGCGGCATGTGCAGGAGATGGCGGTCGTCGGGCCGGGTGCAGGTCCAGGTCTCCGGATTCATGGCCGAAAAGGCGTGCATGTAGCTGGAGAGCACCCCCTTGGACCGCCCGGTCGTCCCGGAGGTGTAGATGATCGACTGCAGGTCCCAGGGCCGGATCGGCGCCGCGGGCGGCTGCAGCGGGCCGGCCCCGTCCAGCACGGTCTTGCGGTCGAGGAGCGCGATGTCCTCGGGCGGCTGGCCCGCGTGCGCGTCGGCGGCGACGACGATGGTCCTGAGGGCCCCGCGCGGTGCCTCCAGCACCCGCCCCAGCACCTGGGGATGGACGATCGCCAGAATGGCGCCGGAATCGGTCAGCGCGTGGGCGAGCGAGGCCCCGCGGTAGGCCGGGTTGATCGGGACCGAGACGGCGCCGAGGTAGTTGATCGCGAAGAGCGACAGCAGGCCGAAGGGCCCGTTCGGCAGCATCACCAGCACCCGGTCGCCCTGGCCGATCCCCTGGCCCTGCAGCCCCGCCGCCAGGGCGCGGACGCGCGCCAGGGTCTCGGCGAAGCTCCAGCGGCTGCCGTCCTCGAAGGCCGCATAGGTCTCCGCGCCGCGCTCGCGGGCATGGCGCTCCAGGGCGTAGCGCAGCACGCAGACCTCCGCCGGCAGGACCCCCGGCGCTTCCTCCCCCGCAGCTTCCTCCACCGTCCCTCTCGCGTTCACGTCTCTTGTCTGCGGCTTAACACACCGGCGGCCCTAGGGTCGACCGTAAGCCCAGTGCTCGAGGAAGCTGCCCCAGTGTTCCTCGACCAGGGCCAGGTCGCGCTCGGGGAAGCTGCGGGCGGCCCGGCTGTAGCTGCGGACCTCGCCCAGATGGCTGCGGAAGGCGGGCTCGGCGGCGGCGAAGCCCGGCAGGTCGAGCGCCTCGTAGATGCGGGCGAGCGCGCCCAGGGGATCGCGCTCCAGCTCCTCGAAACGCAGCTCGACGGCCTGGCCGGGCGCCATGCTCGCCATGTCGTCGATCAGCGGCTGCATGACCCGGGGAAAGGTCTCCAGGGTGATGGCCTCGGGGTCGAGGCGGTCGAAGGGCTGGAGCGCCAGCGCCTCGAAGAGCTTGGCGAAGAAGGAGCGGGTCGAGGCGAAGACCTCGTGCGGGTTGCGCACGATGTGGACGAACCTGGCGCCGGGGTAGAAGTCGCGCAGCATGGCGGCGCGCGCGGTATAGACCGGGTTCTTGATCACCAGCTGCCGGCCGCCGTGGTTGTGCGCGAGCTTCCAGAAGAGATGGTCGGCCCGGCGCATCCAGGCCTGGCGCTCGCGCGCGTCCACGCCCTCCAGGAAGAGCCCGGGCGCGAAGAAGCGCTCGAAGCGTTCGGGGAAGTAGATGGCGTGGTAGAAGGAGAGCCGCGTCATGTTGGCGATCGCCAGCTCGTCTTCCTGCGGGCTTTCCGGCGTCACCTTCATGGCGTCGATGAAGCGCCCCTCCGGCAGCGCCCTGACCAGCAGCGGGCGCAGCCAGCGCCCCAGGGTCAGGAACTCCCAGGGCATGCCGGCGGCGATGGGGTCGACATAGGCGAAGTCGCCCTTGCCCAGCAGGTTGTAGAGGTGCGTGGTGCCGCTGCGCCAGTGGCCCAGCAGGAAGATCGGCGGCGGGTCCAGGGGTGCCCCCCGCCGCTTCAGCGCCACCAGCCCGCGCTCCAGGCCGGTGAAGGGCAGGCGCCCCAGGGCGGCACCCAGGGCGAAGGCGATCTGCGGCCAGGCGGCGGGCGGCATCCGCCCGGCCCGGGGCAGCACGGCACAGAGGGTCGCCAGGTCGGCGCCGGTCAGCGGATGGGCCGAGGGCTTGCCGGAGGCGGCGCGTTGCCTCACTCTCTGCGCGCGCGTGCTGTCGCTCACCCTCTCTCCTTGCAGGCCTGTATTCTTGTCTCGTGCCGAGCCGATCCTGCCCGCCGATGGCAAAAGAGCTATGTTGTCCCTGCCCTCACCACAAGGCCGAGAGAAGACTACCTTAGAACCTCGCAGCAGCCGAACTGGAAGCACCATGACCGCTCTCGCCCCGAAAACAGCCGCTCCGGATGCCGCCGTCGGCGCCCCGCTCTACGCCAACGTCCTGGAGGCGATCGGCAACACGCCGATGATCGAGGTCAGCAAGCTGGACACCGGCCCCTGCCGCCTCTTCCTGAAGCTGGAGAGCCAGAACCCCGGCGGCTCGATCAAGGACCGGATCGGGCGCTCCATGATCCTGGCGGCCGAGCGCGACGGCAGCCTGAAGCCAGGCGGCACCATCATCGAGGCGACGGCCGGCAACACCGGCCTGGGCCTCGCCCTGGTCGCCGGACAGCGCGGCTACAGGATGGTGCTGGTGGTGCCCGACAAGATGGCGCAGGAGAAGATCTTTCACCTGCAGGCGCTGGGCGTGGACGTGCGCCTCACCCGCAGCGACGTCGGCAAGGGCCACCCCGAGTACTACCAGGACATGGCCGAGAGACTGGCCGCCGAGAACGGCTGGTTCTATGCCAACCAGTTCGAGAACGCGGCCAACCCCCAGGCGCATGTCGAGACCACGGGCCCGGAGATCCTGCAGCAGCTCGGCGGCGACCTCGACGCCATGGTCTGCGGCGTGGGCTCGGCCGGCACCATCACCGGGCTCGCGCGCTTCTTCGCCGAGGCCTCGCCCAAGACCGAGATGATCCTGGCCGATCCCGAGGGCTCGATCCTCGCCGACTACGTCGAGACGGGCGAGGTGCCCAAGGACGTGGGCTCCTGGGTGGTGGAGGGCATCGGCGAGGACTTCGTGCCGCCCATCGCCGACTTCTCGCGGGTGAAGCGCGCCTACCGGATTCCCGATGCCGAGACCATGGAGACGGCGCGGACCCTGCTGCGCTCGGAGGGGATCCTGGCCGGCTCCTCCTCGGGCACCCTGATCGCCGCGGCGCTGCGCTACTGCCGCGAGCAGAGCGAGGCGAAGCGGGTCTGCACCTTCGTCTGCGACAGCGGCAACAAGTACCTCTCGAAGATGTTCAACGACTTCTGGATGCTGGACCAGGGCTTCCTCCAGCGCCCGCAGCAGGGCGACCTGCGCGACCTCATCAGCCGCCGGCACGAGTGCCGCGAGACCATCGTCGTCAGCCCGGAGGATGCGGTCTCGACCGCGCTCGCCCGGATGAAGCTCTACGACATCTCGCAGCTTCCGGTGCTGGACCCGGCCGGCCAGGTGGTCGGGATCATCGACGAGGAGGACATCCTCTTCCCGCTGATGGACGAGTCCTCCGGCTTTGCCGCCTCGGTCGGCAACACCATGACCAGGCGGCTGGAGACCATTGCCCACGACCAGCCCATCGCCGCCTTGAAACCCATCTTCCAGAAGGGCCATGTGGCCATCGTGACCGAGGGGGATCGCTTCCTCGGCCTGATCACCCGCATGGACCTCCTGACCTATCTGCGCAGAAAGCAATCCTGATGCCCGACAGTTCCGAACCCGGCAGCAACCGCCTGGACTTCGCCACCCGCACGATCCACGCCGGCCAGTCGCCCGATCCCTCGACCGGCGCGGTGATGGTGCCGATCTACGCCACCTCGACCTACGCGCAGTCGAGCCCGGGCGTGCACCAGGGCTATGAGTACAGCCGCTCGCAGAACCCCACCCGCATGGCCTACGAGCGCTGCATCGCCGACCTGGAGGACGGGACCCAGGGCTTCGCCTTCGCCTCGGGCATGGCGGCGGCGGCGACCGCGCTGGAGCTGCTGGACAGCGGCGACCACGTGATCGCCATGGACGACCTCTACGGCGGCAGCTACCGCCTCTTCGAGCGGGTCCGCAGGCGCAGCGCCGGGCTGGACTTCACCTTCGTCGACCTAGCCGACCTGGAGGCGCTGAAGGCGGCGATCCGCCCCAACACCCGGATGATCTGGGTGGAGACGCCGACCAACCCGCTGTTGAAGCTGGTGGACCTGGAGGCCGTGGCCGCCATCGCCAAGACCAGGGGGATCATCAGCCTCTGCGACAACACCTTCGCCAGCCCCTGGGAGCAGCGGCCGCTGAGCCTGGGCTTCGACCTGGTGATGCACTCCGCCACCAAGTACCTGAACGGCCACAGCGACATGGTGGGCGGGGTCCTGGTGGCCGGCGCCCGCAGCGACCTGGCCGAGCAGCTCGCCTTCCTGCAGAACGCTGTGGGCGGCATCCAAGGCCCCTTCGATTCCTTCCTCGCGCTCCGTGGGCTCAAGACCCTGGCGCTGCGCATGGAGCGCCACGCGGCCAGCGCCGCACGGGTCGCAGACCGCCTGGCCGGCCATCCGAAGATCGCCAAGGTGCTGCACCCCCATCACGCCACCCATCCCCAGGTGGAGCTGGGGCGCCGACAGATGCGTGGCGGCGGCGGCATGGTCACCGCGGTGATCGAGGGCGGACTGCCGGCGGCCAGGCGCTTCCTGGAACGGGTGCGCCTCTTCACCCTGGCCGAGAGCCTGGGCGGTGTGGAGAGCCTGATCGAGCATCCCGCCATCATGACCCATGCCTCCATCCCGGCGGAGGTTCGTGCGCGCCTGGGCATCGACGATGGCCTGGTGCGCCTCTCGGTCGGCATCGAGGCTGCGGACGACCTGCTGGCCGATCTGGAACAGGCCTTGAACTAGAAAAATTTGCGGCCGGGCCATCCCAGGGTCTTTCCTTTCTAGGCTCGAGGGGCCAGTCTGGGGTTCATGGAACGCCGGGACGACGATGCGATGCGCTTGGATCAGGGCCGCGAGGAAAGCGCCGCCCTGCAGGCCTTCCACGTCCTACCGGAAACGCCCTGCCCCTACCTGCCGGAACGCAACGAGCGCAAGCTCTTCACCGATCTGGCCACACCCGGCGGACGGCATCTCTACGACTCCCTGAGCCGCGCCGGCTTTCGCCGCAGCCACCGCTTCGCCTACCGGCCGGCCTGCACCGCCTGCCAGGCCTGCGTGCCGGTCCGTATCGATGCCAGGAAGTTCCGCGCCGGCGGCAGTTTGCGCCGGGTGCAGCGGCGCAACGACGACCTCTGGACCCAGCAGCGGCCGGCGCGCGCCACGGCGGAGCACTATCGCCTCTTCGCCCGCTACGTGGAGAGCCGCCACGGCGACGGCGACATGGCGGCCATGACCTTCGCCGACTATCAGGCCATGGTCGAGGAATCGGTGCTGGACACCCGGCTGCACGAGCTGCGCGACCAGGATGGAAAGCTGATGGCCGTGGCCCTTGTCGACTGGCTGGATGACGGTCCCTCGGCCGTCTACAGCTTCTTCGAGTCCGACGAGCCTGAGCGCAGCCTAGGCACGCAGATCATCCTGCAGCTGATCGAAGACGCGCTGGCCTGCGGCCTGCCCTACCTCTATCTCGGCTACTGGATCGCGGCCACCCGCAAGATGGCCTACAAGACCCGCTTCCGTCCCCTGGAAGCACTGGGGCCTCGCGGCTGGTATACCCTGCAGCCGCTCTAGGAATTCTTCGCAAGAGCCTGCCCCTCAGGTCTAACTCTGCATTGCATTCCTGGACGCGAACGATCACAGTCCCGCCACGTTTGTGACGAGATCCCGGCCGGGCCTTTCGGCCGGTGGTACAGACGTTTCGTCTCACTGTTGAATCTGGGAGGATTTCATGACGAAGAAGAACGGTCAGGAGAAGACGGTAGCACCCCGTCGGAAGTTTCTGACGGCTGCCGGTATCGCCACGGCAGGCGCCGTCGCCGCTGCCGGCAGCTTCCCGGCACCGGCCCTGGCCCAGGAGCGGCGCGAGTGGAAGATGGTCACGAGCTGGCCCAAGGGCCTGCCGGGTCTGGGGACCGGTGCGCAGCGGCTGGCCGACAACATCACCGCCCTCTCCGGCGGCCGGATCACCGTCCAGGTCTACGCCGGCGGCGAACTGGTACCGCCGCTCGAGGTCTTCGACGCGGTCGCCAACAACACGGCCGAACTGGGCCACGACGCCTCATACTACCACATCAAGAAATCCCCGGCGACGGCCTTCTTCACCGCCGTGCCGATGGGCCTGGTCGCCGACGAGATCAATGCCTGGATCTACTGGGGCGGCGGGCAGGAGCTCTGGGACGAGCTCTACGATGGCTTCGGCCTGCAGGCCTTCCCGGCCGGCAACACCGGCTGCCAGATGGGCGGCTGGTTCCGCAAGGAGATCAAGAGCCCGGAGGACCTGAAGGGACTGAAGTTCCGCATGCCGGGCCTGGGCGGCCTGGCCCTGCAGAAGCTGGGCGCCACCGTGGTGCTGCTGCCGGGCTCGGAGATCTTCCAGAACCTGCAGTCGGGCGCCATCGACGGCACCGAGTGGGTGGGTCCCTACAACGACCTCTCGCTGGGCTTCTTCCAGGTGGCCCCCTTCTACTACTGGCCGGGCTTCCACGAGCCGGGCTCCATGCTGGAGTGCGTGGTCAACAAGTCCGAGTACTCCAAGCTGCCCAAGGACCTGCAGGAAATGGTCAGCCTCTGCTGCAAGGCCGAGAACGACTACATGCTGGCAGAGTTCAACGGCCGTTCCGCCCCGGCGCTGAAGAAGCTGGTGACCGAGCATGCCGTCAAGCTGCGCCAGTTCCCCAAGGCCGTGCTGGAGGCCTACGGCACCGCCTCGGGCCAGGTGATGGAAGAGCTGGTGGCTGATGGCGACGACATGACCAAGAAGGTCGCCTCTGCCTTCTTCAGCTTCCGGCAGGAGATCATGCCGTGGACGCGCATCGGCGACCAGGGCTACACCAACGCCCGCCTGCTGCCTTACGAGTATCCGAAGGGCTGATCTCTAGGCTTGAGTTGGGACTACCGGAGGCCTCGCATCGCTGGATGCGGGGCCTCTTTCTTGTGCGGCGCCGGCCCGGGATACTTCAAAAGCGGGCCTCGCGGTCGCGGACGATGGCCGCGAGGGTCTTGTTGTAGGGGGCATCCAGGCCCAGCGCCTCGGCCTGGACAGGGACCTGGCCGTTGATCGCGTCCACCTCCGAGCGCCGGCCGGCCCTGTGGTCCAGCAGCATGGAGGGATGCGCCTCGGGCATGGAGCGGCCGAAGGTCGTCACGTAGGCCTCCGGATCGGCGAAGCTGAAGTTGACGCCCTTCTCGCGGCCCACGGCATAGGCCTCGCGCATGCAGCCCAGCGCGATCTCCCAGCGTGCAGGATCGTCCATGAGGGCTGCGATGTTGCAGTCGAAGACGGTGCAGGGCGCGCTGAAGGTAACGTTGCAGAGGAACTTCTCCCAGATGAGCTGCTCGATGTCGGCATAGGCCTCGGCGGTGAAGCCGGCCTGGCGCCAGAGGCCGACCAGCCGCTCCAGCCGCTCCGTCATCCCGCCCTTGAGCTCGCCGATGCGGATGCGGCGCATGGCGTTGTGGTGCGCGTGCCCCGGCCCCACCATGGAGGCGCCGAAGCCCTCGGCCACGCCCAGCAGCACCCGCTCGCCCGGCAGGACGCGGGTGATGCGCTCGCCGGCGCCCAGGCCGTTCTGGATCGTGAGCACCAGGCTCTCCCCGTCGCAGAGCGGCGCGACCGCCTCGGCCGCCGCCCCCACGCCCGAGGCCTTGGTGGCGATGACGAAGAGATCGGCGCGGCCCACCTCGGCCGGGTCGGAGGCGGTCCGCAAGGTGGTGACCAGGCGGTCTCCGCTCGCCCCCTCGAGTCTGAGCCCGGTCTCGCGGATCGCGGCCAGGTGCTCCGCCCAGGTATCCACCGCCCAGACCTCGTGGCCGGCGTCGGCCAGCAGGGCCGCATAGATGGAGCCCATGGCCCCGGTTCCGATGATCGCGATCTTCATTCCGCCCTCATGAGGTCGTCCGACAGGTGAATCCGGAAGCGCCGGCGCAGCTCGGCCGAGAGCGCACCCGAGATGTAGTCCGGGTGGTGCGCCGCCAGGCTGTCCCGCACGAAGGTCCTGGCTCTCTGGCGCAGGTCGGGCGAGCCGGCCGCCTCCCAGGCCCTGGGGTCGAGCCGGTCGGCCAGCCTCGGGTAGAGGAAATCGCTCTCCATGCGGTTCAGGGTCTCCGCCTGCCCCAGGAAGTGCCCCTCGCCGCGCACCACGGCGCCGACCGCCGCGACCGACAGCGTCTCCGCGCTCACCTCGATCGGGGCGAGCGAGCGCTGGATCGCCCCCAGCATCTCGTTGTCGATGGCGTAGCTCTCGAAGGAGCAGCCCATCAGGCCGGCCTGCATGCCGCAGGCCTGGGTGATGAGGTTGCAGCCGGCCTGGGCCGCCAGGGTGACCGAGAGACACTTCTCGTAGCCGCTCTGCGCATCGGAGAGCTTGGCGTCGCTGGCGCCGGCGATGGTGGAGTTCGGCAGGCCGTAGAAGCGCGCCATCTGTACCGCGGCGGCCGTCAGCAGCGCCTGCTCCCCGCCCCCGCCGGACATGGCGCCGCTGCGCAGGTCGGTCACCATGGGCCTGGGGCCGAAGACCAGCCCGGCCTCGGGATCGGCCAGCCAGGCGACCACGAGCCCGGCCAGGGTCTCGGCCGTGGTCTGGGCCAGGCAGCCGGCGATGGTGACGGGGCTGGAGGCGCCGAGCTGCCCGAAGGTGTTGACCTGCAGGGGGATCCCGAGGCGGGCGGCCTCCAGCAGGACAGCGCAGGCCTCCGGCGAGAAGCGCAGCGGCGGCACGACGTGATTGAGGTTGAGCGAGAGGAAGGGCGCGCGCCGGAAGGCGTCGGGCGAGCCGGCGAGCGCGAAGCAGATCTCGGCGATGGCCTGGACCGCCTGGGTGGAGGCGGCGCTCACCATCACGTGCTTGGCCGTTCCGGCCAGCGAGGCGAAGGCCGTGTTGACGTCCATCTCGACCGGGTCGGCGACGTCGCCGGCGACCAGCGAACGGCTGAAGAAGTGGACATGCTCCAGCCGGTCCACCAGCCGCGCCGCATCGTAGAGGTCCTGCAGGGTCGAGGGGCGGTAGCGGCCGCTCTCGAGATCGACCAGGAAGGGCGCTGCACCCCCGGTCCCCATGTAGACCCTTGCCCCCTCGAGGTGCAGCGCGTGCTCCGGGCGGCGCCCGTGAAGCAGGAGGGGACGGCCGAGACCGCCCAGCGCCTCGCGCACCAGCTCCGTCGGGAAGAGCAGCCGCCCGTCGCCGGCCAGCCTGCCGCCGGCACCGGTCACCAGGGAGGCGACGGCCTCCGGCGCGTCTGCCATGCCGATCGTCGCCAGGATCTCCAGCGCGGCGGCGTCGATCCGCTCCATCCGCTCCCGGTCGAGGGGTGCGAAGAGACCGCCGGCCGCCCCAGCCAGCAGGGCATGGCGGGCATCGCTTCCCTGCCGTGCCGCCCTGCGCCGCTCGCGGCCGCGCCGTGACCCTCCTGCCGGGGGGCTTCTCTCGTCTCTATCGGCGCTCACGCCTCGGCTCCTGCATGAGAGGGCCTCGCGGAAACGCCCTCGCCAGCCTAGCCAAGCACCAATGCGGCCTTCCGGACAAGCGCCCCGAGACCTCCTGTCGCCGGCAGAGAAGAAAGGGGGACAGATGCGTTCTGCCCCCCTTCCGCTCCGTCGAAGGTGCCCCTCCTCTACAGCCAGAGGAAATCCGTGCCGGTCAGCTTCTGATCGGTACTGAATCCGTCGATCTGGACGTGGATGTCGGCCGCACCGTCGCCGTTCTGGTCCACCTCCAGCATCCGGTTGCCGGCGAAGCGGGCCTCGCTGTTGCCGCCGCCGCTGAAGGCCTGGCTTTCGATGTAGTCGAAGGTCCCGACCTCGAGCCCGCTGCCGAAGACCAAGAGGTCGCGCGCGCCGCCGTCGAGCTGGTTGCCGGAGAAGTCCCGGATCACCTGCGAGCCGCTGGCCAGGGTCGGGCCGGTGAAGAGGAACCAGTCCTCGTCCTGTCCGCCGAAGACCTTGTCGCCAAGGCCGATGGCCAGGGTGTCCGACCCCTCTTCGCCGCGCATCTGGTCCTCGCCGCCGCCGCCGAAGATCTGGTCGTCGCCCTCGCCGCCCTCGATGCGGTCGTCGCCACCCAGGCCGCGCAGTCGATTGTCGCCGCTGTTGCCCCAGATGGTGTTGTCCAGGCTATTGCCGGTCCCGTCGATGTTGCCGAAGCCGCCCTGCATGCGCAGGTTCTCGACGAAGGCGCTGGCGGTGCCGTCCGGCAGGCGATAGTCGACCAGGGCACGGACCAGGTCGGTCTGGTTGCCGACGTTGTCGGGGCCCTCCTCGAAGTACTCGAAGACCTGGTCGGCGCTGTCGTCGACGACGAAGGTGTCCTCGCGGGCGCCGCCGAAGAGGAAATCCGCGCCTTCGCGGCCGTTCAGGATATCGTTGCCGAACTCGCCGTAGAGATGGTTCTCATAGCTGTTGCCGCCGATCGTGTTGGCAATTCCGTTGCCGGTGAAGTCGGCCTCGCCCGCCGCCTCGTTGATCACCACCCGCTCGATGTCGCCGCCGGTGGCCGGCTGCAGGGTGTAGTCGGTGGCGTTGGAGCGGATGACGTCGGCCGAACCCTGGCCCGCGATCTCGAAGACCAGGTCCTCCATGCCGTGCACCACGAAGGTGTCGTCGCCCTGATCGCCGTAGGCGGTATCCGCCCCGCTGGCGCCGTTCAGGATGTCGCGGCCGCCGCCGCCGAAGATGATGTCGGTCCCGGTGCCGCCGACGAAGCGGTCGCGATCGTCACCGCCGAAGGCCGTGTCGTCGCCGGCGGCGCCGAAGTGAAGGTCGAGACCGGCACCGCCGTAGAGGATGTCGTCGCCCTCACCGCCGCGCAGCGTGTCCACGCCCGTGTCGCCGCCGATCAGGTCGTTGCCGTCGTCACCGTAAACAAGGTCGTCGCCGTCGCCGCCGTAGACATAGCTGTCGTCGCCGTCCCCGCCGTAGACCCGGTCGTTGTCGTCGTTGCCGCGAACCCAGGAATCGTCACCCGAGCCGCCATAGACCAGGTCGTCGCCCGTGCCGCCGTGCAGGTAGCGGTCCTCGCCGCTGCCGCCGTAGAGCGTATCCATGCCGTCGCGCCCAAGCAGCAGGCGGTCGTCGCCCTGGCCGCCGGCGATGGAATCGTTCCCGCTGTCGCCGGTCAGGGTGTGGTCCCCGTCGGCGCCGCCGAAGATGCCGTCGTTGCCGTCGCCCCCGCGAAGCTGGCGGTCGGTCAGCGCCCCGCCGAAGATCAGGTCGTCGCCCGCGCCGCCGTAGACGCCGAAGTCGAAGCCGCCCTCCAGCTCGATGGTGTCGTCGCCGGAGAGACCGACGATGATGCTGTCGTTGCCGCTGGCACCGAAGATCCAGTCGTCACCGCTGCCCCCCGAGATCGAGGTGTCGGCCCCGCTGGCGCCGAGGATGGTGTCGTCGCCGTCGCCTCCGAAGAGCCCGCGGTCGTCGCCCAGACCGCCGACCAGGGTGTCGTTGCCGCTGCGCCCGAAGAAGAGGCTGTCCTCACCGCTTCCGCCGGACAGCAGGTCGTTACCCGAGCCGCCGTCGGCAGTGTCGCTGCCGGACCCGCCGAACAGCCGGTCCGCACCGGCATCGCCGAAAAGGTTATCGTCCCCGATCAGGCCATAGGCGGTATCCTTTCCACTGAAGGCGAAGACTTCGTCGTCCAGCGAGGTTCCGAAGATCAGGTTGTTTCCGGAGTTCCCAAAGATGTTTGCCATGTCTCGTCCCCTTTCGCGCCACCGACCGGGATCGGCCGGCCTTGTAGGGCAAGACCTGGGAGCGCAAAGGCCTGCTCGCTTGAGCACCTCCTTGGGTCCTTGTGAAGATATTCTGAGAACTTCTCCCAGCCGGCCGAGAGAGGATCTTCAAGTTCTTCCGGCCATCGGGATCGGAAGGAAGCCCCTCGGCTCAGCCGCAGTCGGCAACGGCGCGCGCCAGAACGCTGGCTGAGAGGACGAGATCGGCTTCCGCGGTGTCCTCGGAGAAGCTGTGGCTGACGCCGCCGATGGAGGGTGCGAAGACCATGGCCGTGGGCAGGCGGGTGGAGAAGATCATGGCGTCATGCAGGGCACCGGAGGGCATCCGCCGCCATGCGCCCGGCGCCAGCGCGCGGGCTGCGGCCTCCAGGCGGTGCAGCAGGCCCGGGTCCATCCTGGAGGGAGAGAGCCTGGCAATCTCGCCCAGCTCCAGATCCAGGCCCATCTCCGCCGCCACCTCCTGCGCCAGCGCCGTGGCCGCCGCCTCCATGCGGGACAGGCGCTCGCCGTCGCCGTCGCGCCACTGGAGAATGGCCTCGACCCGGCCGGGCACGATCGAGGGCGCGTTGGGGAAGACCTGCACCCTGCCGAGGGTCCAGACCGTCGTCGGCTGCGCCAGCTCGCCGAAGACCCGCTCCAGCCGCGCGTTGAAGCGCGAGAGGCACTGGAAGGCGTCCCGGCGCAGGTGCATCGGCGTGGTCCCGGCGTGGTTCTGCTGGCCGGTGAAGGCGATCGGCAGGTTGCGCCAGCCGACGATGGTCTCGACCAGGCCGACACGCTCGCCGGCCGTGTCGAGCACCGGCCCCTGCTCGATATGCGCCTCGAGGAAGAGACGGAAGCGGTTCAAATCGAGGAAGCGTCCGGCCAGGAACTCCGGCACCGCCCGGCGCAGGTCTCCCAGCCGCTGGCCCGAGGCGTCCTGCCGCTCGTCCGCTTCCTCCAGGCTGACCTCGCCCAGCCAGACGCGGCTGCCGGTGAGGCCGACGAAGCGACCCTCCTCGTCCTGCAGCGAGACCGCGGCGACGGGCGGACCGCCGCACTCCAGGCTGGCGCGTGCGATCTCCAGCCCGGCGATGACGCCGAAGGCCCCGTCAAGCCAGCCGCCCTCCGGCTGGGTGTCGCTGTGCGAGCCGATCAGAATCGCCGGCCGATCGCCGGGCGGCAGGCCGAAGAGGTTGCCGATGGGATCGAAGTGCGGGGTCAGCCCGGCCTCGGCCATGCGGCCGGCCAGCCAGCGCCGCGAGGCCGTGTCCACCTCGCTGTAGGCCGGCCTGACGACGCCGGTCCCGCAGGCCCCGAAGCTGCGCAGGGTCTTCAGGTCCGCCAGCAGGCGTTCCGGATTTATCATGATCATTTAGACTGTATAGCGCCGCGAGCCCGGCAAGGCCAGAGCGCAGGCCGCCGAGGGTGACGCCCCACAGCAAGACGCCCGGTTCGGGCGAACCGGGCGTGTACTGCTCACCGCCGGGAAAGCGAAGGCCGCGAGGGACCCCGATCGCACAGCCCCGCCAGCATGGACAAGGTCGTGCCGACCCGATCTAGGCGCCGGCCTGCTGGCCTTGCTGCTTCTGCTGGGCAGCCGCCTTGGCCTTGGCCTCCGCGACCCGCTTCTGTTCGGCGCGGGCCTTGGGGTGCAGCTTCGGCACTATGGTGCCATCCGGCAGCTTCTGCGCGTGGACGGAGTTGCCCATGAGGCGCAGCCAGGGCTGGGTCGCGGTCGCCGTCTTGAGGTCCTGGAACCACTCGTCGGTATACTCGCAGCCGCGAACCTCCGGGAAGGCCGGAATGCCCATGGTGTAGTGCGCGATCTTGGCGTTCGGCTGCTCCTTCTCGTAGCCGACGCAGTGGTTCCACTCCGCAGGGAAGCTGCCGATCAGGGACTCGTCGGGGACCCAGTCGATGCCGTGCGGACGCACGCAGCGCTTGGGGTCCTCGATGTACTCGGGCGTCAGCACCTTGTTGGCCGGGTGCCCGCAGTTGAAGAGGATGGCGCTCGCCCACTCGAAGCGCTGCTGCTCCTTGCAGACCACCACCGCCTTGCTGTCGTCCTTGTAGCTGAAGAGCTCCGCGATATCGCCCTGCACCAGCATGTCGAGATCGAGGAAGAGCGCCCAGCCCTTGTAGTCACAGAGCCAGGGCACCAGGAAGCGCGAGAAGGTGAAGGGGGTGAGGCCGCGCCGGGTAATCGGCAGGGTCCGCAGGACCAGCGGCGAGATGGTGACGGGCTTCGATGAGCGCCAGAGAACGGAATGCTGCAGCACCGTGTAGGACAGGGGCTGGCGTTCGTCGAAGCCGATGAAGATGCGAAGGACGTCCACGGAAACTATCTCCTCTCACTGGCTTCCACGTCAGCGGTCAATGCGGAGGGCCGATCACCGCGGGGCCGGAAGCCGTTCGACTCTCATGGCCCTATCTCTGTCTCGCGACAAGCCCGCAAGTCAAGGACCGAGACGCCGCAACCGTTTGGTAGCGATCCCTGAGAAAGCCCTTGGAAAGCTTACTCGGCCGCATCCTTCTGCACGATCACCGGATCCATCGCCTTCAGCTCTTCCAGGGGGATGTGGCAGAGGATCTTATGGTCGGCACCGGCATCGACCAGCGGCGGCACCTCGGTGTGGCAGATGGCGCCGATCTTGCGATGGCAGCGCGTGTGGAAGGCGCAGCCCTTGGGCGGATTGATCACCGAGGGCAGGCTGCCCTCCAGGATGATCCGCTTCTTCTCGATCGAGGTGTCGGCGATCGGCACGGCCGACAGCAGGGCCTCGGTATAGGGGTGATAGGGCGGCGAGAAGATCTGCTCGGTGGTTCCCTGCTCCACCAGGTTGCCGAGGTACATGACGACCACGCGGTCGGCCAGATAGCGCACCAACGAAAGGTCGTGGCTGATGAAGAGCAGGGTCGTCCGATAGGTCCGCTGGATATCCATCAAGAGGCCGGTGACGGCGGCGGCAACGGAGACGTCCAGCGCCGAGACCGGCTCGTCGGCGACCACCATGGTCGGGTTCCCGGCGAAGGCCCTGGCGATGCCCACGCGCTGCTTCTGGCCGCCGGAAAGCTGGCGCGGCCGGCGAAAGTAGAAGTCGCTCGGCAGCTTCACGATGTCGAGCAGCTCCAGCACGCGCCGGCGCACGGCCTCACCGTCCGTGATCCCGCCGAACTTGCGGATGACCCGGCCCAGCTGTCCGCCCACCGTGTGGCTGGGGTTCAGGGTGTCGAAGGGGTTCTGGAAGACCATCTGCAGGGCCTTCACGTCGTCCCGGCTACGCCGCTGGACGGGCACCCGGCTCAGGTCCTTGCCCTGGAAGGTCACCTCGCCGTCCGTTGCCGTCTCCAGCCCCATCAGCACCTTGGCGAGGGTCGACTTCCCGCAGCCCGACTCGCCGACGATGGCGACGGTCTCCGCCTCGCGGGCGAGGAAGGAGATGCTCTCGTTCGCCTTCACGTAGCGGGTGCTGCCGCCCTTGATGAGGGCCATGATGGAGCTGTCCTTCAGCTCGTAGTACTTCTTCATCTTCTCCAGCGTCAGCACGCTGTCGCCGAAGTTGGGCTGGACCTCCACGCCCTCGCTCTCGCCCGTCTCCTCCCAGTCGATCTCCTGCCACCTGAGGCAGCGCGTGCCGTGCGCGCCGCCGTCCACCTGGTCCATGGGAATGGGACCGGCATCGCAGCGCCCGGCCTGGAAGTGATCGCACCGTGGACCGAAATAGCAGCCCTGGGGCCTGGCGTGGGGCAGCGGCAGCTGGCCGCGGATCGCCTTCAGCGGGCGGGCGCTCTTGTCCGCGCTGGGCAGCGGTATGGCGTTGAAGAGCCCCTGGGTATAGGGGTGGCGCATCTTGTCGAAGACCTCGGTGACCGCGCCTTCCTCCACCACCTGGCCGGAATACATCACGTTGATGCGGTCGCAGGTCTCCAGGATCAGGCCCAGGTTGTGGGAGATGTAGATCATCGAGGTCTGCAGGGTGCCGGCCAGCCCGGCGATCAGCTCCACGATGCCGGCCTCGACGGTGACGTCGAGCGCCGTGGTGGGCTCGTCCAGCAGCAGCAGCGAGGGCTTCGACAGCAGCGCCATGGCGATCACGACGCGCTGCTGCTGACCGCCGGAGATCTGGTGCGGATAGGAGGCCATGACCCGTTCCGGGTCGGGCAGCTTGACGCTGGCCAGCATCTGCACCGCGCGGTCGAAGGCCTCCTGTTCGCTCACCTGCTCGTGGAAGAGCGGCACCTCCATGAGCTGGCGGTCGAGCTTCATCGCCGGATTGAGCGAGGCCATCGGCTCCTGGTAGACCATGGCGATCTCGTTGCCGCGGAGCTGGCGCAGCTCCTCCTCGGAGAGCGTCGCCAGATCGACGCCCTTGTAGAGCACCTGCCCGCCGGTGATGGCCCCGTTCTTGCCCATGTAGCGCATGATCGCCATGGCCACGGTGGACTTGCCGCAGCCCGACTCGCCCACCAGGCCGATGGTCTCGTTCTTGTTGAGCACGAGGTTGAAGTCCTGCACGGCCGGTATCGTCGCCGCGCGGGTGTAGTAGGAGATGGAGAGGTCCTTGCACTCAAGAACCGGACCCTCCCAGTCGCTGCGAAAACCGCCCATGGATCGCCTCCTCTTCGCGCCTAGTCTCTGAGCGAGATCTCGCGCAGGCCGTCGGCCAGCAGGTTGAAGCCGAGCACCGCCGAAGAGATGGCAAGGCAGGGGAAGAGCGGGATGTAGGGGAAGACCTGCATGAGCGTGCGCCCCTCTGCGATCATCTTGCCCCAGTCGGGATCCGGCGGCGGCAGGCCCAGGCCCAGGAATCCCAGGGTGCCGATGGTGATGATGACGTAGCCCAGCCGCAGCATGGCATCGACGATCAGCGGCCCGCGTGCGTTCGGCAGGATCTCCACGAAGAGCACGAACCAGAGCGGCTCGCCCCGGGTCTCGGCCGCGAAGACATATTCGCGCGATCTCAGGTCCATCGTGAGGCCGCGCACGATGCGGAAGATTCCCGGTGCCGAGGCGAAGACCACGGCGGCGACGATGTTCACCGCCGAGGCGCCGATCAGGTTGATAACCAGCACATAGAGAACCAGGACAGGGAACGACAGGATCACGTTGGATATAAACGAGAAAACCGCATCCACACGCCCCCGGCTATAGCCTGCCCAGAGGCCCATGGGTATGCCGACGATGTAGGCCATGAAGGTCGCCAGCGGGGCATAGATCAGGACCTGGCGGGCCCCCCAGATGATCCGGCTGAGGATGTCTCGGCCGGTGAGGTCGGTGCCCAGCCAGAAGGTGCCGCAGTCGACCTTGGTATCGTCGCCGGGGATGGCGTCACAGACCTCGCTGGCCGGCACGGTTCCGATCAAATGCGAGGGACTGGCCAGGAACTCGCTGCCGGGCGGCTGCGTCGCGACCAGATTGGCGTTCGGCGGAAAGGGCGCCAGCACCGGGGCGAGGATCGCGCAGCAGATCCAGAAGAGCACCAGGGCCGCGCCGACCATTCCCACCACCGATTCCCGCATCAGCAGGATGGGACGGATGGTGCGGCCAACGAGACCGGCTCGCCTCGGCATTCGGATCGCGGAATCTGACATGGACCGTCCTCGCCTTAGCTAAAACGAATTCTGGGGTTGAGGAAGGTGTAGCCGATGTCGGAGGCCGCTTGCGTGCCCACTGCGACGAAGACGGCGATCATCGAGCAGGCCTCGATGACGAAGATATCCTTGTTCAGCGCGCCCTCCAGCAAGAGGGCGCCGAAGCCCTTGTAGGCGAAGAAATACTCGGTGACGATGACGCCCGAGAGCAGCCAGTTGATCTGCAGCATCACGACCGTGAAGGGTGCGATCAGCGCGTTGCGCAGGGCATGCTTCACGATCACCCGCTTGTGCGGCAGGCCTTTCAGGACCGCGGTTCGGATGTAGTGCGTGGTCATGACCTCGGCCATGGAGGCGCGGGTCATACGGGTGACGTAGCCGAAATCGTAGAGCACCAGCACCAGGGTCGGCAGGACCAGTTCCGCGATCGAGAAGCCGTTCTGGAACGAGGAGGTGCCGGGCAGCACCCCCAGCAGGAAGACGAAGATGAAGGACAGCATCGGCGCCGAGGCGATCTCCGGGATGGAGGTCGTGACGATCGAGGCCACGGAGATACTTCGGTCGGTCCGCGAGCCCTCCTTCATGCCCGCGAGAACGCCGAGGATCAGCGATATGGGTATGACCAGCGCCATGGTGGCCGCCGCCAGGATGGCCGTGTTGGCCACGCGCGGCCAGAGAACGTCGGAGACCTCGGTCTTGAAGCGGGTGGACTCGCCGAAATCCCCTACCAGAAAGTCACCGAGCCAGCGGAGGTACCGTTCGGGAAGAGGATCGTTGTAGCCGTTCTTCTCCATCCAGAGTTCGCGCTGTTCTTCGCTGGAATAGGGACCCAGGACCTTGGTGGCGACACTGCCGGGCGTGGCTTCCAAGGCGAGGAAGATCAGCATGGAGACGACGATCATCACCATGATCATCGACCCCAGGCGCCTTCCGATCAGCAACAACATCTATGCCGGTCCCCCTTCTTGCCACACCAGGACGTCGATGGACTGTACAGAGCCGAAAGCGAGAAGGCCGCGGGCGATCCCGCGGCCTCTCTCCGGTCTTTCCCTAGGCGAGCCAGACCTTGTTCCACTGGTGGTACTGGGTCGGGTGCGCCTGGATGTTGTGGACGCGGTCGGTCGCCGCCATGAAGACCGCACGCCACAGCGGCAGGGCGATCATGGCGTCCTCCTGCTGCAGCAGCTCCAGAGGCTCCATCTTCGCGCGACGGGCATTCACGTCCAGGGTGGCACCGGCATCGTCCAGCAGCTTGTCGTAGGTGGCGCTGCTGTAGTGCGACTCGTTCCACGGCACGCCGCTGCGGTAGGCCAGGTTCAGGACCATGGTGCCGAGTGGTCGATGGGTCCAGGAGGTGAAGCCGAAGGGCGTCGACTGCCAGACATCCCAGTAGGAGGCACCCGGCATGATGTTGAGGTTCAGGTTGATACCCGCCGGGGCAAGTTGCTGCTTCATCGCCTCCATGCAGGCCTGGTGCCAGGGCTCAGCCGCGCCAAGGTCGATCGTCAGGTCGATCCCGCCAGCATGGCCCGCCTCCGCCAGCAAGGCCTTCGCCTTGGCATAGTCCTGCTTCCAGGCCGGCAGACGGAAGTACTCCGGGTGGATGGGGGCCACGTGGAAGTTTTGGCCCGGCGCACCGCGACCGCGGTAGCCGAAGTTCAGGAGCTGCTCGGGATCCATGCAGGCCAGGACGGCCTGGCGCAGCTTCTGATTGTCGAAGGGCGCCTTGTCCACCTGCATGCGCGCAACGGCAGTCTGCGCCGTCGTCGACTCGTAGACGATGACCCCCGGCAGCTTCTCGACAGTGTCGAGAACACTGATGGAGACCTCATAGACCTGATCGACCTGGCCGGAGGCGATGGCCGAGATGCCGGCCATGGGATCGTCGCCGAGATCGGTGTAGAGGATCTCGTCGAGGTAGACCTCGCCGCCCCAGTAGGGGTTCTCGGCCCGCTTCAGCAGGAAGCGCTCGCCGACGGCGAACTCGCCCATGGTGTAGGGGCCGGTGCCCACCGGGCGCTTTGCAAGATCGCCCCCGGCATCGTCGAAGTCCTTGTCCACGATCGCCGTGGGATAGTTGTAGAGGTTCTCGGGAATCTCGAGCACCGGGCGGTTCAGATGGATGCGCACGGTGTGCTCGTCGACCTTCTCGACCGCGCCGGCACGCATCTTCTGGCCCATCTTGGCCGAGCCGTCGTCGTTCTTCTGGCCGGTATCGTAGGCCTCCGTCATCGAGGAGAAGAGCCCGGTGTTGGAGGAACCGACGGCGGGATCCAGCCAGCGGGTAAAGTTGTGCACGACGTCGTCCGCACCGAAGTCGGCGCCGTTCGACCACTTGACGCCCTTGCGCAGGTTGAACTGCCACATGGTCAGATCGTCGCTGGCCTCCCAGCTCTCGGCCAGGTAGGGCCGGGTCACGTTGTCCGGGCCGGTGATGGTCAGATACTCGACGATGCCGCGTGCCTGGTTCGACATCTGCGTCCAGTCGAAGGTGGCGGGGTCGTCCATGCGCTGCACGCGCATCGAGGCGCGCAGGCGGCCGCCCTTGACGGCATTCTGCGTGTTGCCGCTCTCGGCCAGGGCCGGCCGCGAGAAATCGCCGGTGATCTTGCCGGCCATGGCATAGGCAGCCGGGGCCGCAACCCCCAGGAGGCAGGCGGTGCGCAGGAATTCGCGCCGGTCCACCTTGCCCTCGCGCAACTGCTCGCCGAGTTCCGGAATGTAGGGGTGCACCCTCTTGCCGGTCTCGTCCTTGATTACCTTGGTCATTACCATGAACTCCCTATCAGCTCCGATGCCAAACCCCAGCGCCCTGACCGGGCAGCGAATTCTATCGGACAGTAAGAGCTTGGCCACTGGGTTGCGGCCATATCGCGGCGGGTCGGACCGCCGCCTCGCTCGTCCATCGGTGCCCGAAGCCGGATCGGCTGAGGAGCGACAGAATGTGCTGAATAGGACCGGCGTCGTTTAAACCGCGCAGTCTTCTCCCACCAAACCGCATCCCTCGGCCGCGCGATCGGGTCTCCTGCCCAGTCTTCGCGACCCGTCTCCTAACACTGGAAAAATACTATCGAATTCGGCAATGCGAGCAACAGCCAAAATTTGCAAATCCTACGCATCGAGGCACGGGAGGGGCCGAGAACGCCTCTGCGGGGTGCATTTTCCCGCCTTCAGGCACCCTCGGTCTCTATCACGACCTCGTGCGTCAGGGTGCGGTGCACCGGGCATTTGTCGGCGATCTCCAGCAGCCTCTGCCGGGTCGGCGCATCGAAAGTGCCCTCCAGCGCGATCCGGCGGCGGATGCGGTCAATTGAGCCGGTCTCGGTCTCGCAATCCGCGCAGTCCTCCGCGTGAATCCGGTCGTGCTCCAGGGTGACGGCGACCCCGGTCAGGGGAATCTTCTTGCGCTCGGCATACATCCGCAGGGTCATGGAGGTGCAGGCCCCCAGGCCCGCCAGCAGCAGATCGTAGGGTCCGGGGCCGGCATCGAAGCCGCCGACCGAGGCCGGCTCGTCGGCCAGCAGGTGGTGCCTGCCCATGGTGACCTCCTGCAGGAAACGCCCCTGGCCTGCCTCGCGCACCTGCACCTGGCCCGCTGGCAGGGACCGCGGCCGCGCCTGCGGCAGGTAGCGCCCGGCCCAGGCGGCGATCATGTCGGCCACGTAGTCGGCATCGGCACGGCGCGTCAGCAGGTGGTTCGCCCCGTCCAGGGCGATGAAGCTCTTGGGATGCTCGGCGGACTTGTAGATGAAGGCGGCGTGCTGCACGTCCACGATCTCGTCGACCGGCGAGTGCATGACCAGCAAGGCCTTGCCCAGGCCCTGCAGGGAGTCCCTGAGCCGGTGCTTGCCGATGTCCTCGACGAAGTCCTTGCCGATGCGGATCGACTGGCCGCCCAGCGCGATCTCGGCCACGCCCTTCTCCCTGACCTCCTCCAGAACCGGCGTCAGCAGGTGCGTCACATGCTTGGGGTCGCCCGGCGCGCCGATGGTCACCACGCCGACGGCCTCTGCCACCTGCGGGGCGGCGGCGATCACCGCGGCCCCGCCCAGGCTGTGGCCGATCAGCAGCTTGGGCGCCATGCCGGCCTCTCTCAGGCTCTCGGTCGCCTGCACCAGGTCGGCCACGTTGGAGGCGAAGGTCGTCTCGGCGAAATCGCCGGCGCTGTCGCCGAGCCCCGTGAAGTCGAAGCGCAGGGTGGCGATACCGCGCTCCGCCAGAGCCTGGGAAACACGTGTTGCGGCAATGCTTTCCTTCGAACAGGTGAAGCAGTGCGCGAACAGCGCATAGGCGATGGTCTGCCCCGCCGGCCGATCCAGCCGGCCGGCGAGCCTGGTCCCGCTGCTGCTGGTGAAGCCAAAGGTTTCGCTGGTGGTGGTCATGGCGCTTCCCTCCTGGACCGCTTTACCGGGAGTATGCGGCCAAGCCCGCTTCCAATCCAGCGGCGGCAGAGCAGGATCACGAAAGCGCGAAGGCGCCCCGCCCCGGCCTCCGGCTCGCGGCGGATGGGAGACCTGCCCGCATCGCTTTTGACCGGCGAGCCCCCGGAGGCTAGCAATCCTTCGCTTGGGGCCGCGGCGGCGGCCGCTCTCAAAAACAGGGGCGAGGATCAGACAGTTGGCGGAACTTCCCAAGGCGGACGGCCTTGAAATCGTGAAGCTCGACCAGGTCTTCCAGGGCTGGAACCGGGTCCTGGTCGCCAGGGCGAGACACCGCAAGGCGGACGGCACCTGGAGCCGCCTCTACGACCGGGAGATCTACCGGCCCAACCTGGCCGTCGCCGTCCTGCCCTACGACCCGGCGCTGGACCGCCTGGTCCTGATCGAGCAGCAGCGGGTCCCCGCCCTGATCGCCGGCGTGCCGCCGCTGATGATCGAGACGGTGGCCGGCATGGTCGACAAGCCGGAATCGGCGGAAGAGGTCGCCCGCCGCGAACTGGAGGAGGAAGCGGGGCTGAAGGCAGGCCCGCTGGTCAGGATTCACGACTTCCTGCCCTCCCCCGGTGCCAACTGCGCGCGCGTGATCCTCTACTTCACCCAGGTGGACGCCCGCGATGCCGGCGGCTGGCACGGTCTCGAGGAGGAGGACGAGGAGGTGCGCGCCTTCACCGTGGATCCCGGCGAGGCAGCGCGCATGCTGACCGACGGCAGCGTCCGCAACGGCGTGACCCTGATCGCGCTGCAGTGGTTCCTTCTCAATCACAAGTCCTTGCGGACTGGCGCCTTGCCTGAGGCCATCAAGGCTCCTTAAGTGTGAGACGCAAAGAGACGCCCCCGGCCCGACCATGCCGGGCCAAAGGAAGAGCGGAGCAAGAGATGACCATAAGAGACGGCTTCGTCGGCACCATCGGCAACACTCCCCTGATCAAGCTGAAGGGGCCTTCGGAAGCGACCGGCTGCACCATCCTCGGCAAGGCGGAGTTCCTGAACCCAGGCGGATCGGTCAAGGACCGCGCCGCGCTGGCCATCATCGAGGAGGCCGAGCGCAGCGGCAGGCTGGGCCCCGGCGGCCTGATCGTCGAGGGCACGGCGGGCAACACCGGGATCGGCCTGGCGCTGGTCGCGCGCGCGCGGGGCTATCGCACGCTCATCGTCATCCCGGAGACGCAGAGCCGGGAGAAGAAGGAGATGCTGAAGCTCTGCGGCGCCGAGCTGATGGAGGTGCCGGCCAAGCCCTACCGCGATCCCAACAACTACGTCCATGTCGCCCGGCGCACCGCCGAGGAACGCAACAAGACGGAGCCGCAGGGCGCCATCTTCGCCGACCAGTTCGACAACCAGGCCAACCGCGGCGGCCACTACAAGACCACCGGCCCGGAGCTCTGGGCGGAGACCTCCGCCCAGCTCGACGGCTTCATCTGCGCCGTCGGCTCGGGCGGGACCCTGGCGGGCGTCGCCATGGCGCTGCGCGAGCGCAAGCGGGACATCGTGATCGGCCTAGCCGACCCTCCGGGCGCCGCCCTCTACAGCTACTACACGACGGGCGAGCTGAAGGCCGAGGGCAGCTCCATCACCGAGGGCATCGGGCAGGGCCGCATCACCGCCAACCTCGAAGGGCTGGTCGTCGACGAGCCCTTCCAGATCCCCGACGGCGAGGCCATGGCCTACGTCTTCGAGCTCTTCGCCCGCGAGGGGCTCTGCCTGGGGCCCTCCAGCGGGGTGAACGTCGCCGGCGCCGTGCGCCTGGCCAAGAAGATGGGGCCCGGCCACACCATCGCGACCATCCTCTGCGACGGCGGGCAGCGCTATGCCAGCAGGATCTACAATCCCGACTTCCTGCGCTCCAAGGACCTGGCGATACCGGAGTGGCTGGAGAGGGCCGTGGCATGACGGAAGAGCTCTTCCGCAGCGATTCCTACCTGAAGGAATGCCGTGCCACCGTGACCGCCGTCGGCCCCGAGGGCATCGAGCTGGACCGCAGCATCTTCTATCCCGAGGGCGGCGGCCAGCCCGGCGACAGCGGCCTCCTGCGGCTTGACCAGGGCCGCGAGATCGCAATCGCGACGACGCGCAAGGGCGAGAGCGCCGGCAGCATCCTGCATATCCCGGCGGAGACTGCGGAGGATCTCTCGGTCGGCACGGAGCTGACCGCGGTGATCGACTGGCAGCGCCGCTACCGCCACATGCGCATGCACAGCTGCCTGCACCTGCTCTGCAGCCTGGTCGAGGGCGAGGTCACCGGCGGCCAGGTCGGCGAGGCCAAGAGCCGGCTGGACTTCAACCTGCCGGAGGGACCGCCGGACAAGGCCTGGCTGGAGCAGGAGCTGAACCGACTGGTCGGCGAGGACCACGCGGTGGCGCCGCGCTGGATCGAAGAGGCGGAGCTCGACGCCAACCCCCAGCTTGTGCGCACGATGAGCGTCCAGCCGCCGCGCGGCAGCGGCCGCGTCCGCCTGCTGGAGATCGCGGGTGTCGACCTGCAGCCCTGCGGCGGCACCCATGTCGCCAGGACCGCCGAGATCGGCCGCGTCGAGGTCGGCAAGATCGAGAACAAGGGACGGCAGAACCGGCGCATCAACATCAGGCTGGCGGACTAGGGTTCGCTGAATCCAGCAGGGTCAGGCGTTGGCCGCACCGCTGCAAGGCGACCCTTCACCCAAAACCCGGGTGGGCCAAGAGCGCCCTTGCATCGCGATGCGGGCAGCGGCTAGTCAGGGGCGACCACTGCGCTTCGAGGCGAGGACAGAGAGACGATGAGCGAGGCTTCCGGCCCCCTGGTATCCACAGCCTGGCTGGCCGAACACCTGGGCGCACCCGACGTGCGCGTGGTCGATGCGACCTACTATCTGCCGGTCGAGGCCAAGCGCGGCCGCGAGGTCTATCTGGAGAGCCACATCCCCGGCGCCGTCTTCTTCGACATCGACGAGATCGCCGATGCCGACAGCGACCTGCCGCACATGCTGCCGGCGCCGGAGAAGTTCTCTTCCCGGGTGCGCAAGCTGGGGCTGGGCGACGGCGTCAAGGTCGTCGTCTACGACGCACGCGGGGTCTTTTCCGCACCGCGCGTCTGGTGGATGTTCCGCGTCTTCGGCCATGAGGACGTCGCCGTGCTGGACGGCGGCCTGCCCAAGTGGCTGGCGGAGGGCCGCGCGACCGAGGAGGGGCCGGTCCAGACCCGCGAACGCCACTTCACCGCCAGGATGAACGCGCTGCTGCTGCGCGAACTGGACCAGATCCAGGCCAACCTCAAGAGCCGGCGCGACCAGGTTCTGGACGCGCGTGACGCCAAGCGCTTCGCCGGCGAGGGCGAGGAGCTCTGGCCCGGCCGCCGCCTGGGCCACATTCCCGGATCGCGGAACCTGCCCTTCCAGGAACTCTTCCGCCCGGACGGAACCCTGCAGGCACCCCAGCGTCTGGCCGAGCGCTTCCGCGGTGCCGGCATCGACCTGAAGCAGCCGGTCGTCACATCCTGCGGCTCGGGCATCACGGCCGCCATCCTGGCCCTGGGCCTGGAGCTGGCCGGTGCTGCCGAGACCGCCGTCTACGACGGCTCCTGGGCCGAGTGGGGCCTGCCGGAGGCCGAGGGCGGCGAGGGGCGTCCGATCGAGACCGGTCCGCCGAGGTAGAAGGGTCCGAGGGATGCCCGCCGGCCCCAAGATCGCCTGCACCATCACCTTCCTGGAGATGCTGGAGCCGCCGGGTAGGCGCCCGCCCCTGCCCGCCGGCGGGCGGGGCCTCGCGCTCTTGAAGGTGGAGGAGCCGACCGTTTCCTTCTACCGCTACCTCTACAACACCGTGGGCGAGAAGTGGCTCTGGTTCGAGCGGCGCCTGCTGAGCGACGGACAGCTCGGCGCCATCGTCCAGGATTCAAAGGTCGAGGTCTGGGTGCTCTATTGCGGCGGCCAGCCGGCCGGCTTCGCGGAGCTGGATTTCAGGAAGCTCACCCGTTTCAAGGTCGTGGATCTGGCCTACTTCGGGCTGCTGCCGGCCTTCATCGGCCGCAAGCTGGGACCCTATCTCCTGGGCAGCGCGCTGGATCGCGCCTGGTCGGCCAAGCCGGAGCGGGTGACGGTCAACACCAACTCTCTCGATCACCCGCGCGCCCTGCCGCTCTACCAGCGCTTCGGCTTCAAGCCGGTGCGCCGCGAGGACCGTCTGTTCGACGATCCCCGCGCGAGCGGCGTCATTCCGCCGGCGGCCTCGGTCTAGAACGGATCGGTCCGGAACGGAAACACCCTGGGGCTCGAAGCTGCTCTGACCTCAGCCGGCCTTGGTCTTCGCCCGGCCTGCGCCGCCGCCCTGGCCGCCGCCCGGCCCCTTCTTCGGCCGGCCGGGACCGCCGTCCTGCTTGTTGGGCCCCGCGCCCGGCCGCTTGGCGCCGCCGGCACGACCCTTGCCGGGGCCCGGCCCCTTGGCGACGGGAGACGGGGTCGCGAGAAGCGGGGAATCCGACTCCGTCGCTGCGGGCGCCTCGACCTCCTTCTCGGGCGAGAACTTCTTCAGGGGGGTCGCAATGCCCTTCTCTTCCCCGACGCCCGCCACAACCGCCAGGGCCGGCTTCTGCTTGCCGGCACCGCCGCCGGCCTTTGCAGGACCCATCTTCTTCTTCAGCGCAGCACCCGGGCCCTTCGGTCCGGCACCGGCCTCGCCCGCCGCCCCTCCGGCGGCGAGCGCCGCGGCGGCCTTATTGGGGCCGCCCCCTTGCGCCTTCTGCGCCCCGGGCCCCTTGGCCTTCGGTCCCTTTCCGGCCGCCGGGGCCGGCAGGGCCTCGATGAGGGCCACCATCTCCTCCGGGGTCATGTTGGCATAGACGCGGTGGAACCGCCGGCGAACGAACTTGAGGAAGGCGATCTCCGTCTCGAAGCGCTGCTCGTAGCGCTCCATCAGGGCCGCGCGCTCCGCCTCGCTGGGCCCGTCGGAGCCGGAGACGTTCAGGTGCACGGGTTCGAGTTCGGGCTTGTCGTAGAGCTGCGCCAGCGCCTGCTGCATGCGGTCCACCTGGTCGGTCGCCGCACACATGAGGTAGCGGTTCTTGATGACCTCGCAGGCAGCAGCCAGGTTTCGCTTCCCGGTCAGCCAGAACATCTGCGCGGTGAAGATGCCCTCCTTCGAGGAGGCGATCTTCTCGTCGATGAAGCCCTCGATGGAGAGTTCGCTCAGGCGCTCCTTCACCACGGGCCGGCCGCTCTCCCGGTTGAACTGATAGAGCGAGATCATGCGGTCCACGGGATGCCGGATCAGGCCGACGTAGAGGCAGGGCTTGGAGAGAGAACGGTGTTCGCCGAAGCGGAAATGGCCCTGGAACAGACGGTACTTGTCGCGTTCTTCTTCGCCCAGTTGCGCCAGCACGTTGCTTGTCTGGTCCAGATGGCGCGACCTGTACTTGTAGATCTTCGCATTGCCGAAGAGCCGTCGAAAGAACATGTGAAGCGAGACACCTCCCGTTCTGGGGATGTGCGTTAAAATCAGCTGACTCTGCTTCATCAGCTCGGGCTTCGGTCCCGGCATAAAGGCCCTCCAAGCGATCCAGGCAAGTTTCGGCTAAGCTGCGTTCTGCTGCGGTAGGCTGTCAACTCCCGGCTTCGTGCCTGCGGCATGACGACGGGCGGCCTCTCCCTTCCTGCCTTCAGCCTCGCTCCGGGCGCCCCGGACGAGGCTCCTTCGCGAGGTGGAACCGGCAGGAAGCCTGCAACAGCCTCTTCCTAGCCCGCTTCGCCAGTTGGGACAAGGCGTTTGGCAGCCCCTTGCCGCGCCAGCAAAGGGGCGGGATGGCCGCCGGCCCTCGGACCTGCAGCCATCCCGACTTACCCCTTCGGGCCTCTAGGACCAGACGAAGTCCGTGCCGGTCAGCAGGTTGGCGGCGTTGAGGCCGTTCACCTCGACGAAGATGTCGGCGTTGCCGTCGCCATCCTGATCGATCTCGAGCTGCTCGAAACCGGCATAGCGGGCCTCGCTGTCGCCGCCCCCGCTGAAGGCGGCACCGTCGATATAGGTGAAGCTTCCGACCTCCAGCCCGCCGGCGAAGGCGAACTTGTCCTCACCGTTGCCGCCGTTGAGGCTGACGCCGTTGAAGTCCTCGATCACCTGGCCTCCCGGTGCCAGGCTCTCGCCGGCGAAGAAGAAGACGTCTTCGCCATTCCCGCCGCTGGCGGTGTCGTCCTGACCGATTGTCATGCGGTCGTTGCCGTTCGCACCGAAGAGAATGTCGGCTCCAAGGCCGCCGAAGAGCGTGTCGTCGCCGCCGGCACCGTCGAGGGTGTCGTCGCCGTCGATTCCGCGCAGCACGTTGTCGTGCTGGTTGCCGATCACGGCGTTGTCCAGATCGTTGCCCTTGCCGTCGGCATCGCCGGCCTCAGAGAGCAGCGCCAGCCACTCGACCATGCCCTCCGGCCCGCTGGGCGCCAGGGTATAGTCGACCAGCGAGAAGATGACGTCATGGCCGCCGCCCGTGCCCTCGATCACCCGGTCGTCGGCGTCGTCGACCACGAAGGAGTCCGACTCGTCACCCCCCAGCAGGGTGTCGACGCCGCTGCCTCCGAAGATGAAGTCGTTGCCGCTGCCACCGGCCAGCGTATCGCTGCCCGAGCCTCCGTCCAGGACATCGCCACCGGAGTCGCCCTCCAGCGTGTCGACGCCCAGGCCGCCGTAGAGCCGGTCGGATCCGTCCCCGCCGAAGGCGAAGTCGTCTCCTTCGTCGCCGAAGAGGCTGTCCTTGCCGCTGTTGCCCAGCAGGCCGTAATCGTTGCCCTCTCCACCGTAGATCAGGTCGCTGCCCGAGCCTCCGTTGAGGTAGCTGTCAGCGCCCGTTCCTCCGTAGAGGGTGTCAGTGCCGTCCGAACCGAAGAGCCCCAGGTCCAGCCCGGCGCCACCGTAGATGGCGTCGTCGCCGTTGTTGCCCATGAGGAAAGAGTCGCGCCCCTGGCCGCCGAAGACGTAGTCGTTGCCGGACGCACCGACCAGGGTCGCATCGAAGCCGCTCCCGCCGTAGAGGGTGTCGATGCCGCTGCCTCCCGACAGGATATCGATACCGGAGTGTCCGACCAGCAGGTCGTCGTGGTTTCCGCCGGCGAGGCCGTCGTTCCCCTGCCCGCCGAAGAGCGAGTCCGCGCCCGCGTCGCCGAACAGCTGGTCCTGACCGCCCCCGCCGAAGAGGCTGTCCTGACCGTCGCCACCGAAAGCAAAGGAGTCTGCGCCGCCGCCGCCCTCGATCCGGTCGTTGCCCGAGCCACCGTAGAGGTAGGAGTCGTGCCCGCCGCCGCCGTAGAGAGAGTCGTTCCCGGTACCGCCCACCAGCGACAGGTCGTTCCCGGCACCGCCTTCGATCCGGTCGTCGCCGCTGTCACCGAAGGCCGTGTCGGCGCCTGCGCCACCGAACAGGAAGTCGTCCTGGTCGTGACCACGCAGAAAGTCGTTACCGTTGCCGCCATCGACCGTGTCTATGCCATCACCACCGCCAGCGGTGTCATCGCCTGCACCGCCGTAGATCCGGTCGGCTCCGGCGTTACCGGCGAGGAGGCTGTCATTGCCGTCACCACCGTAGAGCAGATCGTCGCCACTTCCGGCCAGGATGAAGAGGTCATTTCCACTGCCACCCTCGATGGTGTCGCTGTCATCGCCACCGGAGAACATATCCTCGCCCGATCCGCCGAAAAGCCGATCATCGCCCTGGTCGCCCAGGATCGTGTCCTGGCCGTCGTTGCCGAAGAGCGTATCCTCGCCTGCCTGGCCGATCAGGCCGTCGTCGCCGCCCATGCCGCGGATCTGGTCCGACCCGGACCCGCCGGACAAGGCCGAGTCGTGGCCGAGCCCGCCCCAGATCCGGTCCGACCCCGACCCGCCGAAGAGCGTGCGATCGTCGCCGTCGTCGCCGAAGATCCGGTCGTTACCCTCTCCGCCGATGAGACTGGTGTCGTCGCCCTCGCCGCCGAAGAGGGAATCGTTGCCGCTGCCGCCGTCGAACAGGAAATCCTGACCGCTGCCGCCGAAGAGACGGTCGACCCCGTCCTGCCCCCGGAAGAGGGAGTCGCTCTGGGCGCCGCCATAGAGGCGATCGTTACCCTCGTCGCCATAGAAGCCGGTGTCGTCGCCGGCATCGCCGCTCAAGGTGTCGTTGCCCGACCCACCGATGAAGCCTGCGTCAACGTCGGCCCCGCCGAAGAGGCCGTCGTCGCCCGAGTTGCCGATCACGAAGGCGTCGAGCCCCTGGCCGCCGAAGATGGTGTCGTTTCCGTTGCCACCGAAGAGGAAGCCGTCGTTGCCGCTGTCCCCATCGAGGAAGTCCTCGCCGTCGCCGCCGTAGAAGAGCTGATCGTCGCCCGACCCGCCGATCAGGCGGTCCGCACCCGAATCGCCCCTGAAGTTCGTATCCGCACCGGACCCGCCGTCGATGGTGTCGTCACCGCTGCCGCCGATCAGCGCGGCATCCTTGCCGCTGCCACCGAAGATGCGGTCGTCACCGCTGTGTCCCATCAGGGTCTGGTCATTGCCGGCGTCCCCGGAGAGCGTGTCGTTGCCGCTGTTCCCCGCCAGGAAGGAGTCATCGCCGCCGCCGCCGAAGAGGCGGTCCACGCCGTCCTGCCCGGCAAAGTAGTAGTCGTCATGCGCTCCGCCGTAGATGCGGTCGGATCCGCTCTGGCCGTAGAAGCCCACATCCTTTCCGCCACCGCCGAAGAGGTGGTCGCTTCCGGCCCCGCCGAAGAACGATTCGTCGTCCCCGCCTGCGCCGTAGAGGCTGTCCTTGCCGTTGCCACCGTAGAGCAGGGAATCGTTGCCGCCGCTGCCGAAGACGCGGTCGTCCCCGTCCCCGCCTTGCAGCAGATAGTCATCCCCGGCGCCGCCGTTCAGCCAGTCCGCGCCCGCGCCGCCGTAGTGACCGTGGTCTCCGTCCTCGTTCCCGGCGATGGAGTCGTCGCCCGATCCACCGTAGAAGGTCCAATCCTGGCCCTCGCCACCCTCGATGAAATCGTCACCGCTGCCGCCGTAGAAAAAGAAGTCATGGCCGCTGCCTCCGAAGAGGCTGTCGTCGCCGAGGAGGCCGTGGAGTTCATCGCTGCCGCTGAGGCCGAAGATGTCGTCGTCGTTGCTGGTGCCGAACTCGGTGTCATCACCCACTGCCGAACCATAGATCGTAGCCATGTCGGGTCACTCCCAGAATCGCGCTGTTTGAAGGGAAATTCTCCCTCAACCCATTTCGCGCAAAAACGAAGCCCCAATGTGAGAATTTTTATTCATTAATCAAGCCCTGAATCGCCCGATCAGCCAAAATTCTTCCAGGCGGCGCGCTGGAGTCTGCACCTCTCTGACGGGATCCTGTAGCAAGAAAGACCCGCACCGGCTGATCTTCGCTGGGACGACAGCATCCCCGCTTTGCCATTAATATATTGTAATAGAACAATCTTAGAAGAATTCTCTTTGGCAGGATCCTGGTGGGGAGGGGCCAGGGAGCGTCTCCCAAACACACGCACTCGAGAAGAAACTTTTCTTCTTGCAATCAATCAGCCTGCCTGTGGATATCTTCTATTCCTCGTTCGAATCGAGTGAAATTGCGCGACTCTGGTTCGAGGTGTCGACGGGAAGCAGGGAGCAACGGGCTTTCTGGCCCGCCGATCGGCGGCTATCCTCACACTCGAAGAAGGAGGGGAGGCCGGGAAGCCCTGCCCGGTACCTCACCCTCCCGCCCCGGTCGTCGGCCGGGGTTGACCCTGCAGGAAAGGACGGAACCATGGAGGATAACGCCAAGAACGTCTTGGGTGGGCCGCTGGCCGACTGTTCCTTCAACCCGCTGACCGGCTTCTACCGGGACGGCTGCTGCAACACCGGCCCGGAGGACCTGGGCATCCACAGCGTCTGCGCCCAGATGTCCGCGGATTTCCTGCTCTTCTCCAAGGGGCAGGGCAACGATCTCTCCACCCCGCGCCCGGAACTTGGCTTCAAGGGCCTGAAGCCGGGCGACCTCTGGTGCCTCTGCGCCGGCCGCTGGGTCGAGGCCTACCGCGCCGGCCGGGCCCCGAAGGTGCGCCTGGAGGCGACCCACGAGGAGACCCTGGCGATGATCCCGCTCGATGCCCTGAAGCAGCACGCGCTCGACCTGAACTGACGCCCGCTGGAGGGTTGGACATAGATCCGAGCGGGTGGACAGGTCTTCGGCGACGTTTTGCTACGGTCGGCAAACCTCGCAACGCGGCGCGAGGTGCGTGACAGTCTCGTTAGAGAGGAGCGTGAGAGTGATCACGATCGAAGCAGACCCCTACCCCTGGCCCTACAATGGCGACCTGCGACCCGAGAACACGACCCTGGTGATCATCGACATGCAGCAGGATTTTTGCGGCGTGGGCGGCTATGTCGACAAGATGGGCTACGACCTGGCGGCCATGCGGGCCCCGATCGGGCCGATCGGGACGCTGGCGGCGGTCCTGCGGGCCAAGGGCTATGGCATCTTCCACACGCGCGAGGGACACCGGCCGGACCTGAACGACCTTCCCGCCAACAAGCGCTGGCGATCGCGTCGGATCGGGGCCGGGATCGGCGACGCGGGCCCGAACGGGCGCATCCTGGTCCGGGGCGAGCCCGGCTGGGACATCATCCCGGAACTGAAGCCCGAAGCGGGCGAGCCGATCGTCGACAAGCCCGGCAAGGGGAGCTTCTTCGCGACCGATTTCGAGATGATGCTGCGCCAGCGCGGGATCGAGAACATCATGCTGGCAGGCGTCACCACCGACGTCTGCGTCCACACCACGATGCGCGAGGCGAACGATCGGGGCTTCGAGTGCCTGCTGCTCGAGGACTGTTGCGCGGCGACCGATCCCGGCAACCATAGTGCCGCGCTTCACATGGTGAAGATGCAGGGCGGCGTCTTCGGCGCGGTCGCCAAGTCCGCGGATGTCATCGCGGCCCTTCCCTGAGCCGGGGCGCTCCGGCTCCGTCGAAGCGCGCGGGTGCAGCCCTCTCCGGCCTTCTCTCTAGCGAGGTTCCAGGCTGGCGATGTAGCTGCGCCAGTCTCCGTAGTCGGAGATGTCCCTGTGGCGCCCCTCGGCCAGGTCGCGGGGATAGAGAATCCCGTCGGGGGTGGTGCCGTCCGAGAGCTTGACCGGGCCGCGATAGAGGTTGGGCGGCTCGCCGGCCTCGACCCGCGCCAGCAGCGCATCGCTCAGCTCGTAGACCTCTCCCGCGACCGAGACTCCGCCGCTTTCGACCTCGAACATGCCCGGATGGATGTCGTCGATGGAATAGAGGCGGTAGAGCGGCTGGGTGCGGTAGGCCCCGAGAAAAGTCGCGCCCTCAAGGTTGCCGTGCAGCGCCAGGCCGCGCATCAGGGTTCCGTTCACGAACAGCTTCACCGCCTTCGTCTCCGCAAGCTCGCCATCTCCAGGGGAGACCTTGGCCTGCGGCCGGAAGGCGTTCAAGGGATGAAAAGGCGCCAGCCGTCACACAACTTCGTCGCCGCCTCGGAACCTGCTGCGCACAATCCGGCTCAGCACCGCAAAGAGAACGCTGGTGGTGAGTCCCAGCATCAGGATCCCGTTCGCCGATTCTATAGGCCCAAGCACAGCCATTCTGTCCTTCAGCACGATGTCGCCGTATCCCAACGTGGTGAAGTTCACCAGCGAGAAGTAGAAGGCACGCTGAAAGCTCTCGAACTCGCCGTAGAACTCGAAAAGAAAGGCCCAGGCGGCGGCCTGGACAAGATTCCCACAGAGCAGCGTCGTCAGGGTGGTGCTTAGAATCGCGGTGGCCTGCAGTATGCCCGGACCGAAGAGCCACTCATCCCTGATCCGCCATAGCAGATGAAGCATTCCCGAAACCAGCGCACACTGAAAGACGGTGCACACGAGGGTGACAGCAAGACCCACCAACACGATCTCCACGAACCAGACCTCCTCCAACGCCAGCCACGCCGGATCGGACTCCCGGAGTAGGACTTGAAGACATGGCCTTAGCGTCGCATAGACGAGACTGCAAGCGGCGGAAGTCTAGCGGGACCGGCCAAGAGATCCCTCACGTACCGTCCACCTTTCCGTCGCGCTTGCTGCGCGGGTCTGGGCAGGGATAGTGTGACGACATCCGATCCTGCCACACGCTATCGCTGGCGCAGTCGATGCCGAGAGCCCCGATGATTTTCGCAACTGGGTGCAAAAAGTTGGGACGCCGACGTGCCGTCTGACCGCTTCAAGCTGGCGTTCAAGACCGCACTGGCGATGGTCTTGGCTTACGGCGTGGCCCTGGCTATGAACTGGCAAAATCCCTACTGGGCGGGCCTGGCAGTCGCACTGTGCAGCCTATCGACCAGCGGAGAGTCCTTGCTCAAGGGCCTGCTGCGCGTCTCTGGAACGCTGCTGGCCCTCGTCGTCAGCCTCTCCCTGATCGCCCTCTTCCCGCAAGAGCGATGGGCCTTCATGAGTATGATGAGCCTCTTCGTCGGCTTCTGCACCTACATGGCAATGGGGACGACCCGTTGGTACTTCTGGCTGGTTGCCGGCTTCTCGGTCCCCCTGCTCTCGGTTGCGGGCGGCGCGGATGGCCTGAACGACTTCAACACAGTGATGCTGAGGCTGCAGGAGACCATACTCGGTGTCGTGTCCTTCACCCTCGTCTCGATCGTTCTCTGGCCGGTCAGCAGTCAGGCGGCATTCGAGAAGGCTTTTGCCGGCCTGGTCGAAGTACATCGGGACCTTTTCCGGCATTATCTGTCACTTGCCGTCGGCAGAGCGCCGGCGGATGACGCGCAAGCCGGGAGGCTGCGCGCCGCGGCCTTGAGCAGCCGCTTGGGTCCCTTGCTCGATGCCGCCGTGCTCGACAGCTACCAAATCGACGAAGCACGCCACGTCTGGCGGCGGAGCCTACGGCTGTTGCGGGAACTGGACGAGGCCCTGGAGGCTTGGCGCCAGTGCATTCCCGAAACCGCGCATCTCTACCTACCGGGTTTGCTGCCGGGCAATCGGGGTTTCATAGCTTCTATCGAAGATCGCTTCGCCGGGATTGAAGCCATACTCAGTGGTGCGCCGCCGCCGGCGCAGGAACCGGGCCCGGACCTGCAGGTTCAGGAAGCCGCCGTAGCCGACTTGACCCACTTCGACCGCGCCGCCCTCCGACTGTTCCGGGACAAGCTGCTCGAGATCGACGTCCTGACCCGCTCCCTGACCGAAGCGGTCGCGGAAGCACGCGGATTCGCCCCGCTGCGTAGTCAGACGCCGGAGCGCCACAAGACGACCCTTGCCCAGCTGCTCGACCCCGACCGCTGGGCGGCCGTCCTGCGCGTCGAGGTGGCGGTGTGGCTCGCCATTCTGATCGTGCTCTACGTGCCGAGCTTCCCGGATGCGACCACCTTGCTGGTGCTCGCGGTCTCGTTCTCGGTCTCCATCGTGAAGCAGATGCCGCATGTTCGTGTCTTCGGATCCCTCCCTGCCATCCTTGTCGGTATCCTTGTCGGCGCGACGGCTCATATCCTGATCATGCCTAACCTTACCAGCTTTTCCTCGCTCGCGTTTCTGATCTTCGCCGTAGTCTTCTTGGCCAGCTTCTTCTATTGGCAGCCTCGGCAAATGATTTTAAAAACGTCTGTTGTTATATTGTTTCTGATGCTGGCGCAGATTGACAACGAACAGCAATACAATGCGCTCGGCGCCTTGAATCTCGGGGTCACCTTCGTGTTCTTGCTTCTAATTCTTTCAATCAGCGGCTTCGTGCCCATATCGCAGCGCGCGGAAACTGCAATCATGACCCTGCTGCGCCGCTTCTTCAAGAATTGCGAAGGTCTGATCTCCTCCGGTTCGGTGCAGTGGCACAGGTCAATCTGTCTTCATGCCGTGGCGAGCCTGCCGGAACAAATGCCTGGAATCGCCCGTGCCCTGCCACCGGATTCCTTGGAAGAGAAGAAGCGCCAGCAGTTCGACGGTTTCGTGGCTGCGCTTCAGATCCTGGCCCGGCGGTTGCTGGCCTTGGACCGGGCACGAGGCGAAGCGCAGTCCGAAGTACTGGTCCGGGAGCTGGGCGCCGACGCCAGAAACTGGCGCGTGGCCCTTGAGGAGATCTTTCACGACCTCTCGAAGGACCCAGCCGCGACCGAGCCGGCAGCATTGCAGACACGTTTGGATATTGCACTTCTGAACTTCGAACAGAGGATAGACGAGACCATTGAGAAACTCGGAGAAGGTGCCGTCAGCGCGCACGAAAGTGAGAACATGTACAGACTCTTGGGTGCCTATCGCGGACTGTCGCAGTCGCTGATCGAGTTCTCCGACCAAGCTGCGCAGGTCGCCTGGGAGCGCATGCGAGAGGCGCGGTTTTAGCGGAGACGGGAGCGGGAGTGCAGACCGGCGGCGCGGGACGACAGCCAGGAGAGTCTTGGTGGAACACGAGCCGGGTGAGGATGTCCTCTCGTCCACCGGCAGGGTCTACTCCCACCAGCAAGAACTACAGGGCGCCCCTCCGGATTGGATCGCCCGCGCGCAGGACTACTGGAGAGCGGAGGGCAACGCCACAGGTTCCTCGCCCTCCCCCGTTTCGCCCGTCCTCACCAGGACCGAGGCGGTGGTGCCCACCCGAAGAGCGAGATCGTCGGGCACCTCCAGCAACTCGATCCGCACGGGTATGCGCTGCGCCAGCCTGATCCACTGGAAGGTCGGCTCCACGTTGGGCAAGAGATCCGCGCCGGTGCTTCCGTCTTGCTGGGCTATACCCCACGCCAGGCTCTCCACCCGTGCCCGAAGCGGCCTGTCCGGATAGCTCATGAGCGTCACCCAGGCGGGGTTTCCCGGCTGAAAGTCCCCTACCTGACTCTCTCGGAAGTAGGCATCGACCCAGAAGCTTTCGGCCGCAACCAGCGCCATGGCCGGCTGATTGGCAGTTGCCTGACTGCCGAACTGAACACTCAGGTTCGTCACGTACCCATCCGCGGGAGCAAGCTGGCGCGTGAACTCGAGGTTGAGCTCGGCCTGCTCTACCGCGGCTTTGGCAGCGCGCAACTGAGCGTTCTGGTCTCCCATGGCACCGCGGCGCGCGATACTCGTTTCCAGATCGGCCTGCGCCTGCAAGAGGGCGCTCCGGGCTTCCAGGAGTGCCGCATCGGCTCGCTGCTTGCTGGCCAGGTCGACATCGTAGGTGCGCTTCTCGGCCTCGAAGCGAGCCACGGATACATCGCCCTTCTTCAGGAGTACATCGAATCGCGCCAGGTTATCCCCCGCCTCCTGTAGGGTCGCCTTAGCGGCGTCGACCTGCGCGCGAGCCTGTTCGATGGCCGATTCGGCCTGAGCTACGACGGCTTTGGCAGCCTCGATCTCCTTGTCCAGGGAAGCCAGATGGTCCCGTGTGCCATCGAGATTGGCTTGCGCCTGATCGAGATCCGCTTGAAAGGTGCGCGGATCGATCTCGAAGAGCAGATCGCCGGCCTGCACTGCCTGGTTGTCAACGAGGGGCAGGTTCACGATCGGTCCGGATACCCGCGGTGCCACCTGGATCACATAGGCACGGACCTGTCCATCGCGCGTCCAGGGATTGGCAAGATAGTCCCAGTATTTCAAGGCGACGATCGCGGCGGCAACACCGACCACCAACGCAGTGAGACCGACTCTTGTGATTCTCCGCATCGTCCTAGCCTGGTACCACAAAGGTCAACATTCCAACTGTGTAAATTGCGATCAGCGATACGAACACCATAGGTGGGTGCCAGAAGTAGCGCGAAAGTCGATAGCGGTTGAGTAGCCGCGCCGAGACCCAACTCGCAACCAGCGCTGCGAGGAAAGCCACAAGAAAGGGCGGGAGATAGATACCCCCGAAGTTCAACTCATGCGGCACGTCCGCGTCCGATCCTACCCGCCCTGAGATGCCTACGGCAGTCTAGCCCAAGCATAGATCCCTCCTCAACCAGGATAGGACCGATCAAGGAGAACTGCCAGCCGGATCAGACCTGGGGCTTGAGGTCCAACTGGAAGCGCTTCGCGATCCGCTGGAGCAGCTGGTCGCGCACCTCGCGGTAGGCCTCCAGGCGCTGCTCGCGGCTGCCCTCGACGATGCTGGCATCGAGGGTCGGCCAGTACTCGACCTCGCAGGCCATGGTGCGCGTCATCTCGACCGCCGAGTGCTGCGCCTCCGGCGAGAGCGAGACGATGAGGTCGAAAGAGCTGTCCTCCAGGTCCTCGAAGGTCTTGGCGTGATGCTGGCTGACGTCGATGCCCATCTCGTCCAGCACGGTGACGACGAAGGGATCGACCTCCTCGTCGCTGCGCACGCCGACGGAATCGACATAGACCCTGTGGCCCAGCAGGTGGCGCATCAGGGCGGCCGCCATCACCGAGCGCACCGCGTTCATGGTACAGGCGAAGAGGACGGCGCCGGGAAGACGCTCGGTCATCCGGCGAGAACCCGCACGCGGAGCTCAGTCAAGCGACCGGCTTTCAGTGTCGGCATGTCGCGATCGATCCCTCACCGCCATGACCTAGCCCTTGATGTGCAGGACGCAGATGAGGGTGAAGAGGCGGCGTGCCGTATCGAGGTCCAGGTCCACCTTGCCGGCCAGGCGGTCGCGCAGCAGTTCCGAGCCCTCGTTGTGCAGGCCGCGCCGGCCCATGTCGATGGCCTCGATCTTGGCCGGGCTCGCGGTCTTGATGGCGGCGAAATAGCTCTCGCAGACGTGGAAATAGTCCTTGATCAGCCGGCGGAAGGGGCTGAGCGAGAGGTGGATCGAGGTCAGCGGCTGCTTGTCCTTGTCGCCGACGTGCAGGACCAGGCGGTTCTCCTCCAGCCCGAGCAGCAGGGTGAAGGGGCCCGGATGATCCGAAGAGCGCTCGTCGACCGGCGCGAAGGAGTTTTCTTCCAGCAGGTCGTAGACCGCCACCGCCCGCTCCTGCTCCACCTCGGCGCTGCGCCTGCGCTTGGCGCTCTCGTCCAGCTCCACGGATACGAGGTGGGTCTGGCGCGCCCCGCTCATGACCGGTTGCGCGCCGTCCTGAGGCGCAGCGAGCGGGCATGCGCTGCCAGGCCCTCCGCATCGGCCAGCAGGGCCGCGGGCTCCGCCAGCGCCTCCAGCGCCGTGCGCTTGGCATCGATGATGGTGGTGCGCTTCATGAAGTCCAGGACCGAGAGGCCCGAGGCGAAGCGCGCGGTGCGGTCGGTCGGCAGCACGTGGTTGGGCCCTGCCAGGTAGTCGCCGAAGGCCTCCGGCGCGTAGCGGCCGAGGAAGACCGCCCCGGCATTGCGCACCGCAGCCAGGAGCCTTTCCGGATCGGCGACCGCCAGCTCCAGGTGCTCCGGGGCCACCTGGTCGACCAGGGCCACGGCCGCATCGAGGTCCGGGACCAGGACCAGGGCGCCGTGCGCGCTCCAGGAGGCCCGCGCGATCTCCGCCCGGGGCTCGCTCTCCAGCGCCTCCTCGACGGCCCTGCCGACGGCCTCCAGGAAGGCGGCATCGTCGCTGATAACGATCGCCTGGGCTGCCTCGTCGTGCTCTGCCTGGCTCAGCAGGTCGGCCGCGATCCAGTGGGGATCGTTCTCGCGGTCGGCCACCACCAGGATCTCGGAGGGGCCGGCGATGGAGTCGATGCCGACCTTGCCGAAGACCTGGCGCTTGGCCTCCGCCACGAAGGCATTTCCGGGCCCGACGATCTTGTCGACCGGGGCGATGGTCTCGGTCCCGTAGGCAAGCGCCGCCACGGCCTGGGCGCCGCCCACCCGGTAGATCTCGCCGATCCCCGCCAGCTCGGCAGCGGCCAGCACCAGCGGGTCCAGATGCCCGTCCGGGGTGGGGACCACCATGACCCGCCGCTCCACGCCGGCCACCTTGGCCGGTATGGCGTTCATCAGCAGCGAGGAGGGATAGGCCGCCTTGCCGCCCGGCACGTAGAGGCCGGCGGCTGCGACCGCCGTCCAGCGCCAGCCGAGCCCGACGCCCGCGGCATCGGTGAAGCGCGCGTCCTCAGGCAGCTGGCGGCGGTGGTAGGCCTCGATGCGATCCGCGGCCAGCGCCAGCGCGGCCAGGATCTCGGGCGGCACCAGACTGCGGGCCCTGGCGATTTCCTCGGGCGTCACCCGCATGCCCTGGCCCAGCTCGAAACGGTCGAAGCGCCGCGTCAGCCGCCGGAGCGCTGCATCGCCCTCGCGGCGCACCTCGGCGATGATCCCGGCCACCACGGCACCGACGTCGCTGTCGGCCATGCGCGGCTCGGCGAGGAAGGCACGAAAGGCCGGCTCGAAGCCCGCGGCGCTGCTGTCGAAGCGCCGGGCCGTGCCTCCCCCGGCCGGGCCGCCCTGCCCGGCTGCAGCCTCAGGCGGCATGGGCCTCACCCGCGATCAGCTTGCGGAAGCGCTCGACCCAGTGGGCCACCTCGCGCGGGCGGGTCTTGGAGGCGGTGCGGTTGACGATCAGGTGGCTGGTGACCTCGGCGATCACCTCGATCTCGACCAGGTCGTTGGCGGCCAGGGTGCGGCCGGTGGAGACCAGGTCGACGATCCGCCGGCAGAGGCCCATGCCGGGCGCCAGCTCCAGCGCGCCGTTCAGCTTGATGCACTCGGCCTGCACGCCGCGCCGGGCGAAGTGGCGCTGGGTGATGGCGGGATACTTGGTGGCGACCCGGATGTGGCTCCAGCGCGAGGGGTCGTCCTCCTCCGAGAGGCGGCGCGGCTCCGCCACAGAGATGCGGCAGTGACCGATGCCCAGGTCGATCGGGGCATAGACCTCCGGATAGTCGAACTCCATCAGGACGTCGCGTCCGGCCACCCCCAGCTCGGCGGCCCCGAAGGCCACGAAGGTGGCGACGTCGAAGCTGCGCACCCGGATGATGTCCAGGCCCGGATGGTTCGTCGCGAAGCGGAGCTGGCGGGCGTTCTCGTCGGCGAAGGCGGGCTCCGGCTCCAGGCCGACGCGCGCCAGGAGCGGCAGCACCTCCTTCAGGATGCGTCCCTTGGGCAGTGCCAGGACCAGCTTATCTGTCTCGTTCAGCGGCATGGCGCCTGCTTACCCCGCCTGGCCTCGCCGCGTCCAGCACGAGCAGGTGACAGGCGGACAGGGCAGCGATGCGGCAGGCAGGGCGCCCGGCGGCCTGCGTTGAACTGCGCGCGCGCTGACGTACATCTAGAGAGACCGTTCGCTTACCCGAGGAGTAACGAGCCATGCGAGAGAGGGCTGTGACCGGCAGGCGGGCGTTGCTCCTGGCGGGCGTCGCGGCGCTGCTGCCGAGCGGGGCCGGCGCCGTCGGCTTCTCCGCCACGGGGCGCGATTTCCTGGGGCCCTTCTACGTCGCCGATGCGGACAGCGATCCGGCACTGAACAGCTCCGGCCTGCCCGGAACGCCGGTCAGCCTGGCCGGACGGCTGCGGGCCGCCGGCAGCGGCCGCCCGCTGGCCGGCATCCAGGTCGAGATCTGGCAGGCCGACGGCGCGGGCCGCTATCACCCGCCGGGCAGCGGCAAGGCCTCCGACTATCCGCCGGGCGCGCTCGCCCTGCGCGGCCGGCTCTTCACCGATGCCGAGGGGCGCTATGCGGCGACCAGTGTCGTGCCCGGCGACTACGGCTTCCGGCCCCGGCACTGGCACCTGCGCCTGAGCGGCCCGGGGATCCGGAGCCTGGTGACGCAGCTCTACATCACCGGCGACGTCAGCCGCGGCCGCCAGCCCGGCGCACCGGACCGCCATGCCCCCCTCGTGGCGGGCGCGGACGGCCTGCGTTACGACGCACCCGATCTCTTCCTGGTCGTCGCCTGACCGCAGAAAGACGTCGGGCGGCACCCTGAGGGTACCGCCCGAACGCCTCGTCCTCCTGCCGGTCCGGGGTAGCGAGGCTTCGCTGCCGGACCGGGTCTGCGCGGTTAGCCGCGCGTGCTGTAGTCGATCAGGCGGACATCACCGTCCAGGATCTCGTAGCCGGAATCCTCGTCGAGATCGACGTCCTGCATGCGCTCCAGCTCCTCCTCGGAATAGACCGGCAGTGCGATCCGCTCGTCCCGGATCTGCAGGTCGCGCAGCGGGATCAAGACGTCCGTGTCGCCGATGCCGAGGAACCCGCCCATGCCGATCACGGCAAAGAGCTTGCCATCGGGGCCAACGACCACCTGGTCCAGGGCACCGACATCCTCGCCATTGCTGTCGTAGACGTTCTCGCCCTCTAGATCGGCGACGGTCAAGGCGGCCACGCTCGGGTCAAGTCCCGGCTCGGCCTGGTTCACCGTCTCCTGCACCTCGCTGGCGGCCTGGTTGGCTGCCTCGGCCGGTGCCTCGACCGTCTCGGCTGCCGCGGTTGCGGCCTCATTGACGGACTCCGTCACCGCCTGCTCGGTCTCGCTCGCAGCCTCGCTCACGGCAGTCGCCGCCGCGCCGGAGGCCTCCGTCACGGCCTGTTCGGCCTCGGTGGTCGTGTCGGCCGCAGCGGCTGCGGCCTGCCTCTGCTCGGCGAAGACCGAGATGTCCTGGACCACCAGGCTGCAGGCCTCGGCGTTGCCGGCCTCATCGAGCTGGCGGACCTCCTCGATCATGCGATCGAGCTCGTTGCGATCCTCCTCGGAGAGGTCCTGCACCGCGATTTCCTGCTGCAGGCGGTCGGCTTCGGCAAGGCAGCTTCCATCGGTATCCGCTGCATTAGCGCTTCCGCTGGCGACCAGCGCACCGGCCGACATGGCCCAAACGAGGGCAATGGCACTCGAGTAGAAAAGCTTGTTCATGTCCTTCCTCCTTCGGTCCGGGCTTACTCATCGAAGGCAACCCGCTGGCTGCCTGGTCGGACCCTGCCCTCCTAACGGACAAAGGGGAGTAGTGGTTCCGCCTTTTTTTGAAAGCGACTGGTCGACGACCGGCCCGGGGGGTCCGGCCGCTGCCGACGCCGCAGCACTGCAGCCACGGGGAGAAAAATCCAGGAAGCGGGCTTGCCGGAGGTTCGGGCCCTGCGCTAAAGCGGGCCTACCCCCGGTTACCGCAGAGAGATGGTTGCATGAGCCTCACCGTGCGCAAGGAGCCACCGGATCACCCGGAGATCCTGGCCCTGCTGGAGCAGCATCTGGCCTGGTCCCGCTCCTCCTCGCCGCCGGAGAGCTGTCACGTGCTCGACCGCGCCGGTCTGGCGGACCCGCGCATCACCTTCTATGCCGCCCGGGAGGAGGAGATCCTTCTGGGCGTCGGCGCCCTGGTCGAACTGGACCGGCTGAATGGCGAGGTGAAGTCGATGCACACGGCCGAGGCCGCACGCGGCCGCGGCGTCGCCTCGGCGCTGCTGGCCCAGATCGTCGCCGAGGCGCGCCGGCGGGGCTATACGCGCCTCAGCCTGGAGACCGGGAGCAACGAGCCCTACGCGGCGGCGCGGAGCCTCTACCTGAAGAACGGCTTTCAGCCTTGTGCGCCTTTCGGGAACTACCGCCCGGATCCCAACTCGGCCTTCATGACCCTGGCGCTCGGCTAGGCCGACCGCTGCAGCCCGGCCGCTAAGCTTCGCTTTCGGGCGTCTCGTGGCTGGGGCGCCAGCGGGTCGGCCAGCTCTCGCCCAGGTCTTCCAGGTGGGCGACGATGGCCGGGCCTTCCAGGCGGATCTCGGCGCCGCCGGAGAAGCTGAGCAGCCAGGCCGCCAGGCCGCGGCGCAGGGAAAGGAGATTCAAGGGCTTCCCGGACTCGGCGGCGGCGTCCAGGCCGCGGCTGCGGGCGGCACGGACCCGGTCGAAGCAGACGCCGCAGATCACCCGGCTGTAGACCTCGCCCTCGGCCAGGTTCGCCTCGGCCTCCGGGGCGAGCTTGGAGGCGGCCTGCTCGAAGCTCGCGTCCTCGCCCTCCTCCACCGGCGGCGGCGGTGCCTCGGGCTTGGATTCCCAGCGGAAGCGGTTGGCCAGGATGATGAAACGGCGCTCCGGGGCCAGATAGGTGATCTGCCGGCGCGGCACCAGCGCATCCTGCAGCAGTGCCGAGAGCACCGTCACATCGTGATCGTCCTGGGCGCGTAGCTTCAAGCGCTCCGGTCCTGGCGTCATGATCCCGTCCCTCAGTCCTCGCCGGCGATGCGTTCGATCTCGGCCCCGCAGGCCGCGAGCTTCTCTTCCACCCGCTCGTAGCCGCGGTCCAGGTGATAGACGCGGTTGACCGTGGTCTCGCCCTCCGCCGCAAGGGCCGCCAGCACCAGCCCCACCGAGGCGCGGAGGTCGGTCGCCATCACCTGGGCGCCGTTCAGCCGCTCCTGCCCGCGTACCAGGGCGGAGGAGCCGTGCACGGTGATGTCGGCCCCCATGCGCATCAGTTCCGGCACGTGCATGAAGCGGTTCTCGAAGATGGTCTCGGTGATCATCGCAGCGCCGCCGGCCGTGGTCATCAGCGCCATGTACTGCGCCTGCAGGTCGGTCGGGAAACCCGGAAAGGGCTCTGTCATGACATCGGCGCCGACCAGCCGGCCGTTCGCCCGCTTGGCGGTGATCCCCAGGTTGTTCTGCGACAGGGCCACGCCCGCCCGCTCGAGCAGGTCGGCGGTCGCGCGCATGTCGTCGGTCCGGCCGCCCAGCAGGCAGATCTCGCCGCCGGTCATGGCGGCCGCCATGGCGTAGGTCCCGGTCTCGATGCGATCGGCCACCACGTGGTGCTCGGCCGCGTGCAGTGCGGTGACGCCCTCGATCTCGATCACCTCACCGCCCAGGCCCTCGATCCTGGCGCCCATGGCCTGCAGGCAGCGGCCGAGATCCACGATCTCCGGCTCGCGGGCGGCATTGACCAGGCGCGTCGTGCCGCGGGCCAGGGCGGCGGCCATCAGCAGGTTCTCGGTCGCACCGACCGAGACCTTGGGAAAGACCACCTCGGCGCCGACCAGCCCCTTGGGCGCCTTGGCGTGGACGTAGCCCTCCTTCAGCTCGATCCTCGCGCCCAGGGCCTCCAGCCCCATGAGGTGCAGGTCGACCGGCCGGCTGCCGATGGCGCAGCCGCCGGGCAGCGAGACGACGGCCTGCCCCTCGCGCGCCAGCAAGGGGCCCAGGACCAGGACCGAGGCCCGCATCTTGCGCACCAGGTCGTAGGGGGCGCAGGTGTCCGAGATGCGGCGCGCGCTCAGCCGGAGGCCGGGTGCGGCCTCGCCCTCGGTGCTGGGCTCGATGGTCACTCCCAGGCCCTGCAGCAGCTTGCCCATAGTCTTGATGTCCACGAGTGCGGGCACGTTGCGCAGGACCAGATCCTGCTCGCTCAAGAGCGCGGCCGCCATCAGCGGCAGGGCTGCGTTCTTCGCCCCGCTGATCCGAATCTCGCCGTTGAGGGGCCGTCCACCCTTGATCCTGATCCGATCCAAATCCCTCTCCTCTAACCAATCGCCGGAGTCTGACAGCGGCGCTCCGCGCCGCCAAAGGTCCCGCAGGCACTATAGCCGCGGCAATGTGACTCCTTTTTGACCCATGTACTTGCCCCGCCGGTCCGCATAGGAGACCTCCGGCGGCCCCTCGCCCTTCAGAAAGAGAAACTGGCAGGCCCCCTCGCCGGCATAGATCTTCGCCGGCAGGGGCGTGGTGTTGGAGAACTCCAAGGTGACGTGCCCCTCCCACTCCGGCTCCAGAGGAGTCACGTTCACGATGATCCCGCAGCGCGCGTAGGTCGACTTGCCCAGGCAGATGACCAGAACATCGCGCGGGATGCGGAAGTACTCCACCGTGCGGGCCAGCGCGAAGGAGTTGGGCGGGATAATGCAGACATCGGCCTTGCGCTCCACGAAGGACTGCCCGGAGAAGTTCTTCGGGTCGACCAGGGCGTTGTCCACGTTGGTGAAGATCTTGAACTCGTCGGCCACCCGGGCGTCGTAGCCGTAGGAGGAGAGGCCATAGGAGATGACGCCTTCGCGCTGCTGGGCCTCGACGAAGGGCTCGATCATACCGGTCTCGCGGGCTTTGGCGCGGATCCAGGTGTCGGGCAGTATGGCCATAAGTCTCTCGGGGTCTCTCGGGGTCTCTCGGGGGCTCTCGTGGTGACGTCTTCGAAACTGCTGGGCCCCGCAGCGCACGGGTCGGCAAAGGAGGTTCTTTAGCGCCTAGGCCGAGTCACGCTCAAGCCTCTATCTCTCCGGACCGCTCTTAGCCTCGCCCGGCCCGGACTCGGCCTGGTCTCCGGATAGTGCTGCCTGCTCAGAGGCTTCCGACTGGCGTGCACGCGCCTGCGCCTTGCGCCGCTGCAGGTTGCGGCGCAGCGCCGCTGCCCGGCGGGCTGCCGTCTCCTCCTTGCTCTCTGCCATCGCACCGCCCAGGCTGGCCCGCGCCCGCGCCGGGGTCAAGGCCGGACGCGGGCGGCGCCGGGCGCAGGCAGGGGCGCCGAGAAAGGCGCTTGCAATCCCGGCCGCAAGCTGGCAGCTTCCCGCCTCCTCGCCCGCGAAGCCGCTTCCGGGCGCCGGGCGCTGCCGTAGCTCAGGTGGTAGAGCACGTCCTTGGTAAGGACGGGGTCGATGGTTCGAGTCCATTCGGCAGCACCAGCCTTTCCCGCGACTGCCGAATGCAGGTCCAGAAGAGACTGACGCGCCTGCGTCAAGCCCCTGGGGAAGCGCATTGCTCCAGGTGAGTCTCGCGGTCTCGGGGCCCGACGTTCCGCAGCGTTCCTATGCGTTTCTCCAGGCCGACCGCCCCCGTGCTGGTGGCACAGCGCGATGCCTGGCATTGCGATCCCTGAGCGATCAGGGGGGCATCACAGGCTTGCGAACCCTGCAAAGAACAAGTATGGGGTGCGCTACAAACCACTATCCTCTTCCGTAGGTTATTGTTTCGACTGTTCAAACTACAAGTTATTACAAGTTTTTTCGGTATATTTAATCGTGTTGCCCGGACACCTTTAGTGTGAGACATTCCAGACTAAGGAAGAAGCCTGTGCTGGCTGGGGGACAAGACCATGCCACTCTATCAGGGCAACAACAATCCGAACACCATCACCGGATCCAACAGCGCGGACACAATCTTCGGGTACGGGGCCAACGATACCCTGTTCGGTCTCTGTGGCATCGACGAAATCTTCGGCGGGAATGACGCCGACGCACTCTTCGGTGGGGACAGCAACGATCTCCTGCGCGGCGACGATGGGGACGACGTCGGTCTGTTCGGCGGCAACGGCAACGATCTCATTTCCGGCGGATCAGGGTCCGACGGGGGATTGCAGGGAGACGAGGGCTCGGACTCGATCTTCGGTGGGTCTGGCAACGACTCGGCTCTTCTCGGCGGCGTCGATTCCGGTAACGATTCGATCTTCGGAGGACCCGGAGACGACACCCTGCTGGCCGGCAATGACGGAGCGGACCGGCTCGAAGGGGGCAGCGGCAAGGACAGGAACTTCTACGGTGGCAGCGGCGCGGATAGCATTTTCGGCGGCAGCGGCGATGATCTCGCCCTCTACGGGAACGCCGGTGACGATCTGATTCGCGGTGACGACGGAAACGACACCTTCCTCGTGGGCGGCGACGGTACGGATCGGATCTTCGCAGGGTCGGGCAACGACAGGGAGATCGACGGCGGCAACGGCGCGGACACCATCTACGGCGGTGCCGGCGACGACAGCACGCTCCTGGGCGGCACCGACGCCGGCAGCGACACCATCTTCGGTGGCGCCGGCAACGACGTCACGCTCGCCGGCAACGGCGGATCTGATTTCGTCTTCGGAGAGGCCGGCAACGATACCGGGCTTTTCGGGGGCAGCGGTGATGACACCGTCTTCGGCGGAAGCAACGCCGATAGCTTTCTGGTCGGCTTCAGTGGCAAGGACTTGCTCAGCGGCGACAGCGGCAACGACTACTTGCTCCTCGGGTACGACGGCGCGGACATTATCTACGGCGGGGCGGGCGATGATTCGGCCATCGACGGCGGCAACGGCTCGGACGTCATCATCGGTGCCGAGGGCAACGACGCCACCCTCCTCGGCGGTATCGATACCGCCAGCGATTTCATCTATGGCGACGCTGGCAATGACTCCATCCTTGCCGGCAACGCAGGCAACGACCGCCTGGACGGAGGCGACGGCGACGACAGGCTGCTGTACGGCGGCGACGGAACCGATGTGCTGCTCGGAGGAGGCGGCGATGATTCCGCACTCGAGGGCGGCAACGGGGTGGACACGATCTATGGCGGCAGCGGGAACGACAGCACGCTCTTCGGCGGCATCGACGGCTCCGGCGACAGCATCTTCGGCGGCAGCGGCAAGGATTCGACGCTTGCCGGCAACAACGGCAACGACCGTATCGAGGGAGGCAGCGGCAACGACACCCGCCTCTTCGGCGGTAGCGGGGCCGACACTCTGGTCGGCGGAGACGGCGCCGATACCGCGCTATACGGGGACAGCGGCGACGACCTGATCCAGGGCAGCAGCGGTAACGACTACACCCTCGTCGGCCTGGACGGAAAGGACCGTCTCGACGGAGGAGCGGGCAACGATCTCGGGCTTGACGGTGGCAATGGTGCGGACACGATTTTCGGCGGCGACGGCAACGACCGGACGCTTGTGGGTGGCGTCGACAGCTCCAGTGACAGCATCTTCGGGGGCACCGGAAACGACTACCTGCTGGCCGGCAACAACGGCGCCGACTTCATCTACGGCGGCAGCGGGATGGACATCGGCCTCATCGGCGGCAGCGGAGACGATCAGGTATCGGGCGGCAGCGGAGACGACGAGGGTCTCTACGGCTTTTCCGGGAACGACATCATCTTCGGCGGCGACGGCGACGATCGCAATCTGCTGGGAGGTCTGGGCAGCGACACGATCTACGGCGACAGCGGCAATGACACGGTCATAGGGGAATCGGGAAGCGACACCTTGCGAGGACTGGATGGCGACGATGTGCTGCTCGGTTACTCCGGCGCCGATTCAGCACTCGGCGGAGAGGGCACGGATTGGATCTTCGGCGGACACGGCGACGACAGCTTCGTGGCCGGCCTCAATGGTGACGACAGCCTCTTCGGCGACAGCGGTAGCGATGCCTTCTTCGTTGGCGATGTCTTGCTCTTCACCGCCAGCGGTGCCGACTGGCTCTACGGCGGCAGTGGCAATGATGCGAGCTTCCTCGGCCTCTCGGGTAACGACAGGCTCTATGGCGACCAGGGGGACGATTCCTTCTTCAACGGCGGTGCCGGCCTTGATCTGCTCTTCGGTGGGCTGGGTCAGGACGCATCCTTCGTTGGTCTGCGGGGCGCCGATAGCCTCTTCGGCGGCGATGGCAACGACTCCTATTTCTTCGGCGGTTCGGGGGCCGATCGCATCGAAGGGGGCACGGGCGAGGATCATGGCCTGCATGGAGACAGCGGCGCCGACACACTCTTTGGGGGCAGCGGCGACGATAGCGATCTCTCCGGCGATGCCGGCGACGATAGCCTCTACGGCGGCAGCGGCAAAGACGACCTCTACGGCGGTGCCGGGAAGGACCGACTTCTGGGAGAGGATGGGGACGACTTCCTGACCGGTGGGTCCGGCGACGACGACCTGACGGGCGGCAGCGGTCTGGATACCCTTCACGGAGGCAGCGGCAACGACATCCAGAGGGTGGCGAACCAGGGCGATCTGACGGCCGGCGAAACCTTCGACGGCGGCGGCGGTATCGATACCCTGATCCTGGAGAGTGCCGCGAACCTGATCCCCGGCCTCCTGGTCACCGGCTTCGAGTACATGTGGGTCTACGGGACCGACCAGGACAACAGCCTGGGCGGCATCGGGATCGTGGACGTCATCCAGGGCCTGGGCGGCAACGATCAGGTGCGCGGTTTCGGTGGCGACGACAGTCTCTTCGGCGACAGCGGCTCCGACACCCTGCTGGGCCTCAACGACAACGACAGCCTCTTCGGCGGGGCCAGCGTCGACACCCTCTTCGGCGGGGTCGGCGACGACGTCAACTATGGCGGCCTGGCGCTCGACCAGATCGGCGGCGGCACCGGGTCGGACAGCCTCTTCGGAGGTTCCGGTCCCGACAAGCTGAACGGCGGCAGCGGGGTCGACACGGCCTATGGCGGTTCAGGCAACGACACCGTCACGGTGAACGATACGGCTGACCTGGTGATCGAGTTCGCAGACGGCGGCCTCAACGACGTGATCCGCTCGGAGATCCTGTCTTTGACCCTTGGAACCGGACCCGACGGCTTCGTCGAGGTCGCAATCGTGGTCGACGACGTCGCCGGTGGAGACCTTGTCGGCAACGCGCTCGACAACCGGCTGCGCGGCAACTCCGCAGACAATGCGCTCTACGGCGCGGAGGGCGACGACAACCAGTTCGGCGAACTCGGCGACGACAGCCTCTTCGGCGGATCGGGTTTCGACCGCCTGCGCGGCGAGTCCGGCGCGGATTTCCTGGCGATGGAGAGCGGCAACCGCCTGATCGGCGGCTCCGGCGGCGACAGCTTCTTCTTCGACGGCGCGACGCTGGGCACCGCCGGTACCGGCCGCCCTCTGATCCAGGATTTCGACGGGGTGCTGGCGAACGCGGCCAACGGAGAGGACAAGCTGGTCTTCGCCACCGGCCTGGAGGTCGGCAGCTTCACCTACATCGAGGCGGCCGCCTTCTCCGGCGGCGGCAATTCCGAGGCCCGTTTCGACGGCAGCCGCCGGATCGAGGTCGACCAGGACGGCGACGGCATCGCCGACCAGGCCTTCCTCGCCAACGGTGTCACCGCCGCGGGCCTGCTGACGGCAACCGACTTCGTCTGGCTTTGAGGGCTTTCGGATTCTCGCGGAACCGGCCCGCCCCCCCCCGCCCGTCCGCCCAGGCAAGTATCCTGGATTGGGCGGACGGGCGGGGGGGCGGGCCGGAGCCCATCCCATCGGAGCGCGAAACGCTCAAGAAGCGAAGTGCGAGGGGGGCACCCCCCCCTCGCCTGCTGCCCGGCTCAGGTCTTCTTCACTGCCATGCGCTCCCAGAAGCGGAGCTTACGGCAGAGCGCGATGAAGTCCTTGGCTCCGGCTGCCTTCTCCAGGCGGACGCAGCCCTCGTCCAGCTTGTCCTCGAGACCCACTGCCTCGAAGAGCGCGGCCGCGGGCGGGTTGTAGGCGATGAACTTGGCGTGTGCGAAGGCGTCGCTGACGAAGTCCTGTGAGGGCTTGTCGCCGGCGATCCTTGCGGCTGCCTCCTCCGTCAGGAGGATCGCGACGGCGTCGTAGAGCACCGAGGGCCCGCCATCGATCTTCTGGCCGGCTGCCAGGTGCTTGCCGTCGGAGAGGGTGACGCCGGCGATCTTGGGTGCCACGACCTCGACCAGCGTCCCCTCGCCTTCTGCCGCCTTCATGACCGCCGAGACCAGGCCGGCGTCGGCCCCCTCGCAGAGATAGAGGCCGAGCTTGCGGCCGGAGAAGCTCTTCGGGCCGTTCTTCACGATGCTGAGCGGGTCGGAGGCCGGCAGGTCGTCGATCGGCTTGCGCGCCGGCTTGGCCTTGGCCGGCAGCTTCTCCAGGCCGATGTCGGCGGCTACCGCCTGCGCCAGATCCTGATGGATGTTCAGGAGGTGGGCCACCATGCGCTCGCGGATGTCCATCCGCTCCACCTTCGAGAGCTCGAAGACCAGCGCGTCGGCCATGTGCTTCTGCTCGACCTCGGTCTGGCTGATGTAGAACTGGCGCGCCTGGCTGTAGTGGTCGGCGAAGAGCTCTGGGCGGATGCGCCCCTTCTCGCCCTCGATGGATTCCGGGTAGCTGGAAAAGCCCCGCTCGGGCGCCTCGCGGGGGCCGCCCGCCTCGCCCCAGCTGTTGGGCTCGTAGTTGGCGCGCCCTGCCGGGTTCTTGATCGCCATGTGGCCGTCCTGCTGGAAGTGGTGGACCGGGCAGCGCGGCGCGTTCACCGGAATGTGGGTGAAGTTCGGGCTGCCCAGGCGCTTCAGCTGGGTGTCGAGGTAGGAGAAGTTGCGCCCCTGCAGCAGGGGATCGTTGGTGAAGTCGATGCCCGGGACGACGTTCTGGGTGCAGAAGGCGACCTGCTCTGTCTCGGCGAAGAAGTTATCGACCCGGTTGTCCAGCACCATGCGGCCGACGATGCGGACCGGTACCTCCTCCTCGGGGATCAGCTTGGTGGCGTCCAGGATGTCGAAGGGAAAGGCGTCGGCGAAGTCCTGGTCGAAGACCTGCAGGCCCAGCTCCCATTCGGGAAAGTCGCCGCGGTCGATCGCATCCCAGAGGTCGCGGCGGTGAAAGTCCGGGTCGGCGCCGTTGATCTTCAGGGCCTCGTTCCAGACCACCGACTGCAGGCCCTGCTTGGGCTTCCAGTGGAACTTGACGAAGTGCGACTTGCCCTCCGCATTCACCAGGCGGAAGGTGTGGACGCCGAAGCCCTCCATGGTGCGGAAGGAGCGCGGGATCGCGCGGTCGGACATGGCCCACATGACCATGTGCATGGCTTCTGGCGTCAGCGAGATGAAGTCCCAGAAGTTGTCGTGCGCCGTCTGGGCCTGGGGGAAGCCGCGGTCGGGCGCCGGCTTGGCGGCGTGGATGAGGTCGGGGAACTTGATCGCGTCCTGGATGAAGAAGACCGGGATGTTGTTGCCGACCAGGTCCCAGTTGCCCTCCTTCGTGTAGAACTTGACCGCGAAGCCGCGCACGTCGCGCGCCAGGTCGGGCGAGCCCTTGCTGCCGGCGACGGTAGAGAAGCGCACGAAAAGCGGCGTCTTCTCGCCCTTCCGCTGAAAGAGGTCGGCGCGCGAGAGCTCGGGGATCGGGTCGGTCAGCTCGAAGTGGCCGTGGGCGCCGTAGCCGCGCGCATGCACCACCCGCTCGGGAATGCGCTCGTGGTCGAAGTGGAAAAGCTTCTCGCGCAGCACCTGGTCTTCCAGCAGCACGGGACCGCGCGCAGCGGCCTTCAGGGAGTTCTGGTCATCGGCGATCGGAACGCCCTGGGCGGTGGTCATCGTGGTCTCGCGGTCGGCAGCGGTCTGATGGGTCTCCCCACCCTTGCCGGTGGCGGTCTTGGTCATCGTGGTCCCCTTCTCTGGAGTGCTTGGTGGTAACGCGCGCCCGCTCGTTCCCCGGGACGAGCGGGCGCGCCGCGGCCGGCAGGGCCCGCATCGTCGGTCTCGCAAAGGGCGAACGGCAGTAGCATCGCTCTTCGAACAGCCGCAGGCTGGAAAGGTTCCAAAGCACGGCCGCCGACCGCGACGGAAAGGAGCACGCGCCCCCCCCTACCGCGCGCGCTAAAGCCGGCAGACTTTCCTCTCCCGGATTGATAGGCTGTCCGATCGAAAGCGAGGAGCCAGCCTCATGACGGACATCACCGGCACGGACGGCCCGGACAGCCTGAACGGCACCAGCCTGGCCGACCGCATCTTCGGCCTCGGCGACAACGACACGCTCTACGGCTTCCAGGAGGACGACATCCTCTACGGCGGTCCCGGCGACGACACGCTCTACGGCGACGGGCCCGGCCTCCTCATGCTCGCCGGCCGCGATACGCTCTACGGTGGCTCGGGCAACGACCGCCTGCAGGGCCGCAGCGATGCCGACTCTCTCTTCGCCGGCTCCGGTGCCGACAGCTTCCTCAATGGTGGCGAGGGCAACGACCGGGTGGACGGCGGCCTGGGCGACGACGTCGGCCTCTACGGCGACAGCGGCGTCGACCAGATCTTCGGAGGCAGCGGCTCCGACCAGGTGCTGCGCGGGGGCGCCAGCAACGACTTCCTCTTCGGGGAGAGCGGTAACGACACCAACCTGGTGGGCGACAGTGGCGACGACTGGATTTACGGCGGTGCGGGCGCAGACCAGGTGCTCGACGGGCGCAGCGGCGACGACAAGATCTTCGGGGGCGACGATGGGGACACGCTCCTCAGGGGAAGAGACGGCGCCGATACCATCGAAGGCGGGACCGGGGGCGACAGCCAGCTTCTGGGAGAGGACGGCAACGATACCCTCTCCGGCGGCCGCGGGAACGATGTAGCCTTCTTCGGTGGCCAGGGCGCCGACGTCCTGCAGGGCGGCAGCGGCAAGGATTCCAGCTTCTTCGGCGGCAGCGCCAGCGACACGATCGCCGGTGGCGAGGGGGACGACTATCGCCTGCTGGGCCAGCAGGGCAACGATACGCTCTTCGGCGGCGGCGGCAACGACACCGTCTTCCTGGGGAGCAGCGGCAAGGACGATCTCTACGGGCGCGGCGGTGACGACCAGCTCCTCTTCGGGGGCAGCGCCAACGACAGGATCTTCGGTGGCGACGGCAACGATGACAACCTGATCGGCGAGGACGGCGACGACCTGATCTACGGCGACGAGGGCGACGATTCCCTGATGGTCGGCCGGAACGGGGACGACAGGATATTCGGTGGGTCGGGCGACGACCGGGAACTCCGCGGCTATGACGGCGACGACCGCCTCTATGGCGGCAGCGGTGCGGATCTCCTGCGCGGGAATTCGGGCAAGGATCTTCTGTTCGGCGGCAACGGCAACGATTCGGTCCTGACCGGAGACGATGGGGACGACCGGATCTACGGCGGTCGCGGCAACGATACCTTGCTGACGGGCGGATCCGGGAACGACCGTATCTTCGGCGGGTCCGGCGACGACAGCTTCCTGCGCGGCGGCGACGGCGACGACGACATCAGGGGCGGCGACGGGGACGACCTGCTGATCGGGAACAGCGGCGACGACACCCTGCGCGGCCAGGCGGGTGACGATTCCCTCTACGGCTATCAGGGCTCCAACACGCTCTTCGGGCACGAGGGCAATGACAACCTGATCGGCTCCAGCCAGAACGACATCCTGGGCGGTGGTTCGGGCAAGGATTTCCTCACCGGCTTTTCCGGGCAGGACCGCCTGGACGGCGGCAGCGGGGTCGACAGCGCAATCGGCGGGGCCGGCAACGATACCTTCTACGTCGACCGCAAGGCCGACGAGGTGGTGGAGGAGATGGACGGCGGCAGCAAGGACGTGCTGCGCTCCAGCGCGCTGACCTACTCCCTGCCCGACGGCGCCACCGGCTATATCGAGCAGGCGATCCTGGAAGAGGCTGCCGGCAACGCCACCCTCTTCGGCAACGCCATCGCGAACAACCTGCTGGGCAACAGCGGGGACAACCGGCTGACCGGGCGCGCCGGCGACGACACGCTCAACGGCCGCTCGGGCAGCGACCTGCTCTTCGGCGACAAGGGCGACGACACCTTCGTCGTGGACACCGCCGGCGACAGCGTCTTCGAGAAGAGCGGCAACGGCGTGGACCTGGTCCGCGCCGAGGTCGACTACACCCTGCCCGGCGGCACCGACGGCTTCGTCGAGAACCTGCGCCTGCAAGGGGGCTTCGGCAACATCAACGGGGTCGGCAACGACCTGGACAACCAGATCCAGGGGAACGACGGCGACAACCGGATCTTCGGCCGTGCCGGCGACGACCTGCTCCAGGGCGACCAGGGCGCGGACGAGCTCTTCGGCGGCGGCGGGACAAACAGGATCGAGGGCGGCAGCGGTGCCGACACGATCGACATGGGCAGGAACGACACGGCCTATGGAGGCTCGGGCCAGGACTGGTTCCTCTTCGGTGCCGTGCTGAACAGCGGCGGCCAGGTGATCGAGGACTTCGACGGCGAGCGGCTGAACGCGGCCAACGGCGAGGACAAGCTGGTCTTCGTCACGGGCCTGGAGCAGGGCAGCTTCGCCTACCTCGGGGGCCAGACCTTCACGGGCTCCGGCAACAGCGAGGCCCGCTTCGCCGGCGGCAACGGCAGGATCCAGGTAGACCGGGACGGCGACGGGTCCGCCGACATTTCCTTCCGCCTGGAGGGCATGTCGCAGGGCGGACAGCTCACCGCCACGGATTTTCTCTGGCTGTGAGCCGTCGCGAGCCGATCGCTGCCGCCCTAAGGCGGCCGGATAATCCCTCTCTCGAGCGCTACATGAGCCAGAGGAAGTCGGTCGCGGTTAGCTGGTCGGCGCCGGAGAGATCCTTGATCCGGAAGGCCTGATCGGTCACGCCGTCGCCATTCTGGTCGACCTGGACGCGGTTGCTGCCGTTGTAGCGCGCCTCGCTGTTGCCCCCCGCAGAGAAGGCCGTGGCGCCGATATAGGCGAAGGAGCCCACCTCCAGCCCGGTGGCGAAGACGAGCTTGTCCTGGCCGTTCCCGTTCCCCAGGGTCGCGCCGTCGAAGTCGGCCACGAAGGGCGCACCGCTGCCGTCCGGCGTGATCTCGCGGCCGTCGAAGAAGAAGCTGTCGCCGCCCGAGCTGCCGAAGAGCCGGTTGCCGCTCTCCATCAGCAGGAGGTCGCTGCCCGAGCCGCCGGAGAGCCGGTCGCTGCCGCTGCCGCCCGCCAGGCTGTCGTCGCCCAGCGCCCCGAAGAGGCTGTCGTCGCCGCCGTAACCGGCAAGGCCATTGTCGCCGCTGTTGCCGAGGAGCTTGTTGTCCAGACCGTTCCCGCCGCCGTCGATGTTGCCGAAGCCGCCCTGCAGGCGCAGCTCCTCGACGAAGGCCGTCGCCGTGCCGTCCGGCAGGGTGTAGTCGCTCTCCGCGCGCACCAGGTCCGAGCCCTCGCCGGCGCGCTCGACCACCAGGTCCGTCACCGTGTCCACGACCATGGTGTCGTCGCCAAGCCCGCCGGTCAGCACGTCGCTGCCGGTCTCCCCGTTCAAGGTATCGTCGCCGCCTTCCCCGCTCAGGCTGTTGCTGGCACTGCTGCCCAGGAGGTTGTTGCCGAAGGAGTTGCCCACCAGGTTGCCCGGTCCGAAGCCGTGATCGACATGGGCGCGCCCGATGTCGCCCCCGGTCCCGCCGGCCAGGGTATAGTCCAGCGCCTGCGAGCGCAGGATATCGCCGGGGCCGCCGTGGGCCGTGTCGCGCACCACGTCGGCGGAGGTGTCCACCGTCACGGTGTCGTTGCCCGATCCGCCGATGATGGTGTCGATGCCGCTGCCACCGAACAGCACGTCGTCGCTGGCATTCCCATAGATTCGGTCGCTGCCGCTGCCGCCGCCGATCTGGTCCATCCCCGTTCCGCCGTCGGCCACGTCGTTGCCGTCCGCACCGAAGAGGCTGTCGTCGGACTTGCCACCGAAGAGAGAGTCCGCGCCAGAGCCGCCGATCACGGTGTCCTCTCCGGTCAGGCCGTAGATGCGATCGCTCCCGGAGCCGCCGAAGGCGGAATCGTACCCTCCTTCCCCATAGATCAGGTCGTCGCCGTTGGCCCCGAAGAGGGAATCGGCATCGCTGCCGCCGAACAGCAGGTCGTTGCCGCTGCCACCGCTCACCCGGTCCGACCCCAGGCCGCCGTCGAGCGAGATGTCGTTCCCGTTCCCGCCTGCGACCTGATCGTTGCCGGTACCGCCGAAGAGACTGGTGTCGGCACCGGACCCACCACGCACGATATCGCTACCGTCACCGCCGAAGAGCGAGACGTCATCGCCCCTGCCACCGACCACACTGTCTGCGCCGGTCTCGCCGTAGAGACCTCGATCGTTGCCGTCCGCGCCGAAGACCTTGTCGTCGCCCGCGTCGCCCCGGAGCAATTGATCCACGTTGGCGCCGCCGAAGACTCGGTCGACACCGGAGCCGCCGAAAAGGCTCGTATCCATGCCGCCGCCGCCCTGCACCGTATCGTCGCCGCCCTTGCCCAGGATGTAGAGGTCGTTGCCGCTACTGCCGTCCAGGGTATCGGCGATGACATGGTCGAGCGCAGAGCCCGTGCCGATCAGGCGGTCGGCGCCGCTGGCGCCGTCCAGCAGATTGCTGACGAAACTGCTTTGCCTTATCGAGCTCCGCCCCTCGATCAGGTTGTCCGCGCTGTCACCCAGCACCGCCAGGACCTCGACGCTGAGCAGCTTGAAAGAGGGAAAGCTGTCCGTTGCCACAAAATCTCCGAACAGCAGGAAGGTGTCTTCGTCGGCGCCGCCGTAGTAGGAGTCCCCCGCCTCGATCTGATCGCGGTTCTTCACGAAGATGACGTCGTTGTCCACGTCGCCATCCAGGGTGTCGCTGCCGCTGTCGCCGGTCAGGGAATCGTTGTCGGAACCGCCGTATAGCTTCACATCGTTGCCGGGTCCGCCGTAGATGATATCGTCGCCCACAGTCCCGTAGAGGCGGGTATCGTTGTTTGCACCGCCGAAGATGACGTCGGCTCCGGTGCCGCCGAAGAGGCTCTCGTCGTCGGCATTGTCGCCGAAGATGGTGTCGTTGCCGTCGCCGCCCTCCAAGGTCTTGTCCTGGTCGTCTCCGCCATAGACCCAGTCCGCTCCGCTGCCGCCGAAGAGACCTCGGTCCGCGCCCATGTCTCCGAAAATATAATCGTAGCCGTCGCCACCGTTGAGGGCGAAATCCCCGTTCGTTCCTCCGTAGATTCGGTCGTTTCCCGAGTTTCCATCCAGTCTCGTGTCCTCACCGTCACCGCCAAAGATCGAATCATCTTGATCGCCACCCCGCAGGGCAGTGTCGGTTCCGGAGTCGCCATGGATCGTGTCGTATCCCGATCCACCATTTAAAGTTGCATCGGCGCCGCCACCGCCAACAATCAAATCGTTTCCAGAGTCTCCAACGAGTCTCCAATCATTGCCGTAACCGCCATAGACGCGATCATTGCCGGTTCCACCGAAAAAGGAGTAGTCAAGGTCTGCTCCGGCATAGAGCCTATCGTCGTCGTCGCCACCGAAGAATGCCGTGTCAGTCTGATCGCCGCCAAACAGGCTGTCGTCGCCCGCATTCCCGTAAAACCGGCCGTCGACGCCATCGACCCCGAGCAGGAGATCACCATCCGCGCCGCCATAGAACCTGACGTCATCGCCAGAGTCTCCGACCAGGCGATCATTGCCTGCCCCCCCATAGACCCCACCGTCCTTCTGGTCGCCGCCGTAGATCTTGTCGTTGCCATCATCCCCGTAGATCTCGCCATCGACGTCGTTGCCGCCATAAATGGCGTCGTTGTCCGGGCCGCCAAACAGGCTGCGATCGTCGTCCGGGCCGCCGTAGATCTTATCGCGCCCGCTCCCCCCGAACAGCGAGGTGTCCTGGCCGGTGCCGCCGAAAATGTAGTCGGTATAGCCGCCCAGGTTGTTCCCCGAACCGCCGAAGATCGTGTCGGCGTTGTCGTTGCCATAGAGACGGTCGAGACCACTGCTGCCGTAGAGGGTGTCGGCGGCTCCACGTCCGATGATGGTGTCGTCGCCGCCATAGCCCAGCCCGAGGTCTTCCTCCGAGCCACCATAGAGGCTGTCCGGACCGTTCGTTCCGGTAAGAGTCGCCATGCCCCCTGCTCCCGCTTGCCGATCCCCCTTGCTTCAGGGCGCTGGATCGGATTGTCGTTTCCTCCTGGTGCAACCAGCCGGGAGTGTAATGGAAACGGCTGTCAATTGCCAGCCTTGGCAGGGTCTGCAACAACTCTGCGTCATGCCGAAGACCCGACGACGACCACTTGCAAGGTTGGGCTCTTTCCCACGCTCTGGCTTTTGACCGAACACGCTGTTTTAGAAAAGTGTAGTCGTTTCAGGCGATCCAGTAGAGCGGGGATGGTTCTCATTGCCTGAGTGGCGTGGCTGTAGGCCGGAGGCAGCGCGGCCCCCCCCCCCGCGTTACCGGCAGACTCAGGCCGGCCGACCTGATAGGCTGCCGCCAGCGAGAAGGAGCAGCGGATGACGGATATCACTGGTACCGACGGACCCGACAACCTCGACGGCACCAGCCTTGCCGACCGCATCTTCGGGCTCAGCGGCAACGACACGCTGCGCGGCTTCCAGGACGACGATACGCTCTACGGGGGGCCCGGCGACGATACCCTCTACGGCGACGCCCCCAGCGGCTTGCTCACCGCCGGGGAGGATACCCTCTTCGGAGGTTCGGGCACCGACCGCCAGCAGGGGCAAACAAGCGACGACATTCTCTACGGCGGTTCCGGGCCGGACACCTTCCTCTTCGGCTGGTTCGGCGACGATCGGGTCGAGGGCGGGCCTGGCGACGACGTCGGCCTCTACGGCGACTACGGCGACGACCGGGTCTTCGGCGGCAGCGGTGCCGACTTCATCCTGAACGGTGGCGACGACAAGGATTCCGTTTTCGGGGGCAGCGGCGACGACACCGCAGTGAGCGGTGGCAGCGGCGACGACCTGCTCTACGGGGACGAGGGCATCGACCAGGGCATGATGGGGTCCAGCGGTGCCGACACTGTCTTCGGCGGCGCGGGCGACGACTTCCAGCTCTTCGGCGACGACGGCGACGACACGGTCGACGGCGGACCGGGTAACGACGAGCAGCTCTTCGGAGACAGCGGCAACGACCGGGTGATCGGAGGGTCAGGCGACGATACCAGGCTGCAGGGCCTCCAGGGTTCGGACGTGCTGACCGGGGGCAGCGGCCACGACAGCAACTTCTACGGCGGCAGCGCGAGCGACACCATCGCCGGCGAGGACGGCGACGACCTCAATCTCTCCGGAGAGCAGGGCAACGACGTCCTCTTCGGCGGCGCGGGGAACGACTACCTTCTGCGCGGCGGCGACGGGATGGACCGGCTCCTGGGGCGGGCCGGAGACGACGACGTGCTGGCCGGAGGGTCCGGCGACGACACCATCGAGGGCAATTCCGGCAAGGATATGCGCTTCTACGGAGACAGCGGCAACGACAGCGTCTTCGGCGGGTCGGGCGCCGACACCCTCCTGGTCGGGGGCGAGGGCAACGATTCCATCTCGGGCGACGACGGGGACGACAGCTCGTTGCTGGGCTATCAAGGTGCCGACGTCATCAACGGCAACAGCGGCAAGGACACCAGCCTCTTCGGCGGCAGCGGCAGCGACACCATCGCCGGCGGCAGCGGCGACGACACCAGCCTGGCCGGGCTCCAGGGCAACGACACCATCTTCGGCGGCGGGGGGGACGACTCCGTCATCCAGGCCGGCGGCGGAAAGGACGTGATCTACGGACGTGGCGGCGACGATTACTTCATCTTCGGCGGCTCGGCGAACGACACGATCTTCGGTGGCAACGGCAACGATGCGCAGATCGTCGGCGAGGAAGGCGACGACCTGATCTACCTGGGCAACGGCGACGATTCCCTGGTCGCCGGGCGCGACGGCGACGACCGCATCTTCGGGGGCTCGGGCGACGACCACTTCCTGCGCGGCTATGACGGCAACGACCGCCTCTATGGTGGCAGCGGCAACGACACGCTGAGGGATCAGAGCGGCACTAACACCCTGCGCGGTCAGGACGGAGACGACTTCTTCTATGTCTTCGGCGGCACCAACACCCTGCTCGGCGGCGAGGGGAACGACACCCACCTGGGCAGCTTCGGCAGGGACGTCCAGGGCGGCGGTTCCGGAATCGACAGCCTCTTCGGAGGAAGTGGAAACGACAGGCTGAACGGCGGCAGCGGCGTCGATACGGCCGTCGGCGGCTCCGGAAACGACACCTTCTTCGTCGACCGCAAGGGAGACGAGGTGCGGGAGACCGAGGAGGGCGGCAGCAAGGACCTGCTGCGCTCCAGCGCGCTGGCCTTCACCCTGCCCGACGGGGTCAACGGCTACATCGAACAGGCGATCCTGGAGGATGCGGCGGGCGACGGCAGCCTGGTCGGCAACGACCTGGACAACAACCTGCTCGGCAACGGCGGCGACAACCGCCTGACCGGTCGCGCCGGCGACGATACGCTCAATGGCCGCTCGGGCAGCGACCTGCTCTTCGGCGACAAGGGCAACGACACCTTCGTGGTGGATACCGCCGGCGACAGCGTCTTCGAGAAGGACGGCAACGGCGTGGACCTGGTGCGCGCCGAGGTCGACTACACCCTGCCCAGCGGCAGCGCCATGGCCTTCGTCGAGGACCTGCGCATGCAGGGCGGCTTCGGCAATATCAACGGTGTCGGCAACGAGCTGGCCAACCGCATCCAGGGCAACAGCGGCGACAACCGCCTCTTCGGCCGCCAGGGCAACGACGAGCTGGAGGGCCGCGACGGCGACGATGAGCTCTTCGGCGGCGGCGGGACCAATACCCTGGAGGGCGGCAGCGGTGACGACACCATGGAGATCGGCAGGAACGACACGGCCTACGGCGGGTCCGGCCAGGACTGGTTCCTCTTCGGCGCGAACCTGGCCTCCGGCAGCCAGATCATCGAGGACTTCGACGGAGAGCGCCTGAACGCGGGCAACGGCGACGACAAGCTGGTCTTCGCCACCGGCCTCGAGCAGGGCAGCTTCGCCTACATCGGGGGCCAGGCCTTCTCCGCCTCGGGCAACAGCGAGGCCCGCTTCGCCGGGGGCGCCGGCAACATCCAGGTTGACCGCAACGGCGATGGCAACGCCGACATCGAGTTCCGCCTGGAGGGCATGTCTCAGGGCGGCCAGCTGACCGCCACGGACTTCCTCTGGCTTTAGGGCAGGATGCCGTCGCTCATGCTCACGAATCCTGCACTGGTGGTCCGATCGCAACGCTTGAATCCCAAGCGTTGCGTGAATCGGCCCACCAGATCAATTGCTTGGTGGTGAGAATCAGACGGATGGATGGGAGCCATCCGTCTGATTCTCACCACTAGCTTATCGTTTTAATAGCAACTCGTCGTCGCAGATGTTTTCATCTGCTCGGGAATTGCTCGAGTGAGGCGGCCACGACCTTGGCGAACTGGTACTACCGACAGGAAGGACAGGAGGTCGGGCCGGCCGATGAGGAGATGCTGGCGGCCCTCATCGATCTCGGGCACCTGACAGGCGACTCTCAGGTCCGCCGATCGGACCACAGGCTCTGGATCCGGGCAAGCCGCTCCCCCCTGGCGCCGCTGCTGCGCGCGAAGGAGGATGCAGCGGCAGCCGGCCAGGCAGCGAGGCCCGACAGCCTCGCCCTGCCGGGCAGGCCCGCGCAGCCGCCCAGCACGAGAGTGCTTGTCTTCTTCCGATCGGCACTGGTCGCCCTGCTGATCCTGGGGGTGATCTTCGCCCTGCTCTACAGCCTGGTGGCGGTGAAGCTCTTCCTGTCGGCCGGGTCGACCGCCTTCGAGGCCGAGGGGCACGTCAATCTCGATCTCGAGACGCTCCCCCTGCTCGTCGGCTACCTGGTCGGCGCCATCGCGCCCGCCCTGGTCTTTGTCGTGGCACTGGTGCTCGCCGTCACCGAGATCGCGGCGGTCGGACTGTCGGTCTTCGTCATGTACTTCTACATGCACTGGATCTACAAGGCCGCCGCCGAGCTCTACCACTGCAGCGGCCCGGCCAGGGCGACCAGGCCCTCCTACGTGCTGCTGTGGCACCTCCTGCCGCCGGCCAACCTCTTCTATCCGCCGCGCCTCATGCTGCGCCTCTACCGCTGGGCCGAAGAGCAGGGCGGCACGAAGGAGGTCGGGTGGCCGAGCGCGCTGGTCCTCTGGTGGATCGCCATGGTCCTGATCTTCTTCGGCGTGGTGGCCGAGTGCCTCTTCCTCGCCGACCCGACGCTGCGGGAACTCGCGATCCTGGATGCCGGCGAGGGGCGGAGCGCCTCCGCTTTCACCCTCCGCCATGTCGCGCTGATCGTGTTCGTCGCGGTGCTGTGGCTGCTGCCCCTGGCCCTGGCGAGCTTCCTCTGGCTCGAGCGGCGCATCTCCCGCGCGCTCTTCACCGTCGCCGAACGGCAAACAGCGTCTCCCGCAGATGCGGAAGGTAGCGTAGGATAGAGGCTGCGCCCTGCCCGGCCGCCGGTTCCGGAGCGAGGTCAAACGGGGCCGTCTCTGCCGAACAGACATCGAGCGTCCGCGAAGACGCCACAGGCCGGGAGAAATGCCGATGACAGCGGTCAACTACACCATGGTCACAGTCGCCACGGTGGCGCCGGAGGAGACGGAGGCCACCCTGGAGCGCGTGTCGCGCCTGGCGGCCGACCTGCGGGAGAAGGCCGGGGCGGCCAGCCTGCGCTACGGCGTCATCGCCACGGGCAACTTCAGCGGCAAGCTGGTGCTCTTCCAGGGCTACGAGGGGCTGGGCGGCATCGAGCGCGCCTTCGAGGTCTATGCCCGATCATCGGCCTACCGGGAGATCGTCTCCACCCCCTCGCTCCGCATCGACCTCAGGAACATCCTGAAGCTGGAGCAGATCGGGCTTTCGGCACCCTCGCAGGAAATGCCGGCCTACGGCGTCGTCACCCGCTTCGGCGCGGCCGACATGAACCTCGAGGGCCTGCGCGCCCTCGTTCCCGTCTTCGAGCGGAACGGCGCCATGATGCTGCGCTACGGCACCTTCATCACCGGCAGCGACGTCGGCCGCCGCCTCGTCGGCGTGGGCTATCCCTCCATGGAGGCGATCGAGAAGACCTATCGGGAACTGAACGGTACCGAGGCCTACCGGCAGTTCATGTCCAAGGTAGATCTCGACTGGCGCAACATCATCCGCTTCGAGGGGTGAGGCGGCGCAGGCTGCCATCGGGACGCTCTCCTACTTCGTCCCGAACAGCCCGCTCTTCTCGTTGCGATCGACGCGGTAGGCCTTGCTGCAGTGATCGGGATCGACCTCGTCCAGCAGCCGGCAGAGCGAGCGCGAGATGAGGAAGCAGAGGGCACAGCCTTCCCGCCCCGTGAGCAGGCGCTTGCCCAGCCGACCGCTGATGGTGACGTCGGGATTGCCGCCGAGGACCGCGTTGGCGAGCTGGTCGCCGGCGATGAAGAGGTTGATGGCGTAGCGCCGGGCCAGGCCCTTTGGCAGCAGCCGCATGAAAGGCAGGGCCAGCAGCATGAAGGCACAGCCCAGCAGCAGGCCGCAGAGCGGCAGGGCAACGGGCAGCAGCACAAGCAAGAGAGACCAGGTCATTCGTCACCTTCCCATTTCTCGGCGAACCTGCGCACTTCGGTCTGAAGGTTGGTGATCTCGCGCAGCAGGCGGATTTCCAGCGCCGCGCCGTCGGCGGCGGTGAAGCGGTCGCGGACGCGGGCCGCCAGCTCCTGCTCGATCCGCTGGATGTCGCGCTCGTTGGCGACGATCCGCGGCACGATGCCGGCCTTCATCTCGGCGGCCAGCTCGGCCAGGCGCTTGTCCATGGCGGTCACGGTCGAGCCCAGCCAGAGGATGCCGACCAGGCAGAGCGAGGCGGCGCCGTGGCCGATCACGGTGAAGAGCGAGTTCTTGGCCGCCCGCTCGGACAGGGTGGGGCTCTCGTCGCTCATGGTGTCCACCCGCAGATCCGCTCGCCGGTACCGTAGTAGAGGTCGAGCTGGCGCAGGTCCTCCGCGTCCATCGCCGCGACGGCGGCCTCAGAAAGGCGCAGCGGCGGCTCCCAGACCTCGCAGGCATCAGGGGCGGCGGGCATAGCGGCGCACCCGCTCACGCCGCTCAGCAACAGAGCGGCGGCCGGCATCCTCCTCCGCATGGCGTCTCTCCTTCAGGTTGGTGATCCGAACGTCCAGCGCGCGCTGCCGCTGGGCCAGGCGCGCAGCCTCCGCGCCGCTGGTCCTGGCCCGCCGCCAGGCGAGCCAGAGGGCGCCCAGGGCGAGCAGGCAGAGTCCCGCCCAGCGGCAGAGGCGGCAGCCGAGCAACGCCCCGGCAAGGCTGACCCACATCAGAGGAGCCAGAGCAGCAGAGCCGCCAGCGCGGCGCCGAGGAGGAGGCCGCAGAGCGCGAAGAGCCAGAAGGCCCGGGCGATCCCGTCGACGACCTGCTTCATCACCGCCTCCCCTTCAGCCAGTCGTCGCGGCGGGCAAGGGCCACCACGGCCAGGCCGATCAGCACCACGGCGAAACTGCCGACCAGGAGCGGATGATCGCGGACCAGCGCGCCGAGGGAGCCGAAGAGTCCCTTGGTCTGATCCAGGACCTCGCTGGCGGCCCCTGCAGCGCCCGCAGCGGCGGTCGCGGTGCCGACGATGGTCCGGGAGCCGAGCCAGTGCCTCCGGGTCGTCCCGGGCTGCTCGGCGAGCCCGGCCGCCTCCTCCAGCGCTGCCCTGGTCGGTGCCGCGAAGGGCGGCGTCAGGAAGAGCAGATTCTCGGCTTCGCGCCGGCGCACCAGGCCGCGCAGGCGGACCTTCCTGCCCTCCACCGTCGCCTTGTTCCACCAGGTGAGCGCCTCGGCCGCTCCCTTGCGGTCGCCCCGGTTCAGCCGCTTCAGGCAGGTCGAAGACGCGAAGGCCTGCGCTCCTATGTTGAAGCAGAGGCTGACCAGCGCGGCGAACTCGTTATCGTTCGTCGGCACCTCGACCAGGCGGGCGACCTCGGCCTCGAAGACCTGCAGGTCCTGGCGCAGGATCCGCTCCGCCTCGGCCTCGGTGATGACCAGTCCCGGCCCAGGCGTCGGCGCCCCGGCCGCGGCGGTGTGGCCGTAGCCTATGGTCCAGACCCCGGCGCTATCCTGGTAGGCCTGCAGGCGCAGGCCCTCGAAGTCCTTCACCAGCGCGAGGCCGGCCTCGTTGATGTCGCGGTCTCGCATGGCTCAGTACTCCGGCAGGCGCAGAGGCTCGAGAGATCCGCCGTCGCCGGCGGCCAGCGGACAGATGCGGGCCCGGGCGTCGGCCGGCTGCAGCGAGAGGGTCCAGGTCATGGTCTCGGGATTGAGATGCAGCAGCACCCGGTCGCCCTCCCCGGTGACCCCGGTGAAGACCGGCACTTCTGCAAAGCGGTCGAAGACCTCCTGGGCTGCCTCTCTGGTCGCGCAGGCGAGGCTATGCCCCTCGGCCGAGGCCGGAATCGAAAGGGCCGCCAGCAGGGCGGCCCCGATCGCGTATCTCATGCTGTGTCACTCCTCGCTTGCGAAGTCGCTGTCGTTCAGGGCCTCGGTCGAGAGGCCGGAGAGGGCCGGGAAGATGGCCATGCAGTCGGGCTCGTCCAGCAGCCGGGTCGGCAGGGCATAGCGGCCGTCCGCCATCGGCCGGGGCTGGATCGCCTTGCCGCTGGCATAGAGGCCGGTCAGGGCGGCCGCCTGGGCCGCCGACATCACGAGAAAGTCGGTCATCACGGGAGCACTCCGGTACCAAAGAGATAATCGCGCAGGATGCGGGCCAGGACCTGGTGCTTGGCCCGGTCGAGGCTGGCGCCGGCGGCCATCCAGGCGCACTCGGCGGCACCGTACTCGCTGGCCGCACGCCCGATCCTGAGGTTGCCGGTCGGCAGGCCCGTGGAGGCCTGGGTCAGCGAGACCGCCCGCAGCACCTCGTTGCCGCCCTCGCCGTAGTAGACGTAGCCGCCCGAACCGGCGCGATCGACGGCGAAGTAGCCCTCGGTCACGTCGGGCAGGATCGGCGTCCCGGTCTGGTTCTGGGCGTCGTTCATGCGGTTGTAGAACTGCGGGGTGCCGTCCCTGGCCGAGACCCGGGTCGCCGGCCCACCGCCGCTGACGCCGCCGATGATGGCGTCGCCTGCCGTTGGATCGCAGGAAAAGACCCAGTAGATCAGCGAGGCGTCGTCCTGGGTGAAGTTTGCCCCGTCGCTCGCCGGCGCCCAGGCGGCCTCGAGGTAGCTGGTCGAGCCGTCGCAGAGGTAGCCGCGGCCGGCGGTGAAGAGCGGCGCGTTGGTGGCGGTCAGCGCGTGGCTGCCCGGCGCCTTCCAGTTCAGCGAGGCCGCCTGGGCATCGTGGGCTGCCAGGCAGTAGAGCAGGTCGAGATCGTCCCAGATCCCCTCCTCCTGCAGGCGCCGGATGGTGAGATCGATCAGGTCCCGCCGCGCCGCGGGCGCAGGCCCGGTGAAGGCGTCGATCAGGCTGTCGGCCGCCGCCACCCGGTCCCAGACCGGCCGGTCGATGCGGGCATCGAACTGCAGCGCCGCGTTGCTCTCGTGCGCATGCTCGATCAGCAGGGTGCTGGAGGAGGCCACGACCTCGTGCATGATGATCTGGCCCGGCGAGTAGCGCGGGTTGAGCCTGGCCTGGTACTCCTGCCCGCTGACCGCCGCGATGCCGGTGCCGCTGCTATCCAGCAGGGTGAAGGTGGCGTCGCCCTCGTCGGGCAGGCCCGCGGTCCAGCCGCCGTCGCCCAGCGGCAGGGTCTCCTCGCCGCCGGTCGTGGTCCAGCGCACCAGATCGATGGCGGTCAGGTTGTTCGGCAGCGAGAGCTCGGTGGTCAGGATCGAGGAGCCGGAGGTGACCGGCAGTCGGTCCCACTGGCGGGCATAGGAGGGCCGGACGCTGTAGTCCTCGTAGAGCGTCTCCACCGCCGTCGAGCCGCCGCTGTCGATCTTCTTGACGGTGACGTCGTCCTCGGCCTCGACCAGCATCAGGTCGGGGTCGATGTCGAAGAGGCGGTTGTCTGCGCCGGTCAGCTCCAGGGTGTTGGGCGAGATGCCCTGCAAGAGCACCGCCTCGCCGGCCGTCAGCCCGGCACCGGGCGCGGTCATCTCGATCAGTGCCCGCTCGCGCGTGGGCTCGCCCTTCAGCTTGGGCTGGCCGGTATAGAGCGAGCCGTTGTGCTCGATGGCGAAGGCGCCGACCTCGCGGAAGGCCGGGGCCGCCACCATGTCCGGCAGGTCGATCAGCCCCTCGAAGACAGAGGCGCTGACCATGCGGCCCTGGGCCACCGCGCCGCCGATGGTGCCGGCCGGAACCTCGAAGAAGAGCCGCCGGGTCTCGTCCGGCGCCAGGGGGTCGGGCGGCGACCAGTCGCGGGGCGCCTCGCCCTGGAAGAACTGCGGCTTGGTGATCTGGAGCCGGCAGTTGAGGCCCGAGAGGATGCGCCACTCCAGCCCGCAGGCGCTGCCCTCGCGGATGATGGAGCTGGCGTTGAGCTCGGGCTGCGGCACGGTCACCGGCAGGGCGAAGGTCTGGCGGCTCCTCAGCACCCGCAAGGGATAGAGTGGCGTGTAGCGCCGCTTGCCGTCGATCCCGCCGAAGTCCTGGAACCAGTAGAGCTTGATCGGCAGGCCCGATTCCCGGGCCGCGAGCTGCTCGCCCTCCTCCAGCAGGTCGAGCGCATCGAACTGCAGGAACCACTGCCCCGGCGTGACCGACAGCAGGCCCGGCCAGCTATGGGCGAAGCGCACCTCGCCGGTGGCCGCCGTGGTCGGCAGGGTGACGGCGTTGTCCACGTCGATGCGCATGCCCCAGGGCCAGGCGCCGAGGTCGCGGTTGGCAGCCTCCTGGCTGTTCTTGCTGCGCCGCCAGGTGACCGAGCAGCCGCCGTCCTCGACCAGGCTCCAGCCCGGCAGGCCGGCCCTGGGCGCGCCGATGGAGAAGCGCTCTCCCTTGCGCAGGCGGTCGATGTCGAATCCGGAACGGGTGATGATGTTGGGGCCGTGCGGGCGGGCCCTGGGCGGGTTCCACTCGCGGTGACCCTCGGACAGGGGGATCACCTCGATCCCGCCCACGTCCAGGTAGAGCGAGCGGTCGGTCGGCGCATCGCTCAAGAGGTAACCGTCGCCCACCGTCAGCACGAAGGGCCACTGCATCCGGATCGTGCGCCCCTCCATCGAGAGCTCGCCGCGATAGCTGTCGTAGCGGAAGGTGACCCCGACCCAGAGGTCGTCGGCCAGGCTGTAGACCTCGCTCTCCTCGCTGACGCCGTCCAGCATGCGCCGGCTGATGGCAGCACCCCTGGCGAACTCGCGCGGTCCCGCGGCACGCTCGATCAGGTAGAGGTCGCGGTTGAGGAAGGGCCGGCGCCAGACCGCCTCCAGGCTGGCGATGCGCTCGAAGTTGCCGACCTGGACCAGCTGGGCGTTGTCCGCCGTCGAGGGCAGCGCGGAGAGGCGGAGCTTGAGCGAGACCTGCCAGCGCCCGGCCGGCAGGTCGACGCCGACCGACTGCTTGCCCTTCAGCTCGGCGATCTGGCTCGAGGCGTTCCAGGTCCAGCTATGGCCGGGCTCGGCGTCTTCGACCTGGGCATTGCGCCGGGGGATGACGTTCAGGCGGTCGGAACGCGGGAAGTCCTCGGCCCGGATCAGCGCCACGCGCAGGCCCTTGCCGCCGCCTCCGTACCAGGGCGCCATCGGCCCCGGCGCCCAGCCGACGATCAGGTCGCCGGTCACCGGGTGGCGGAAGCCGGTGGGAACATGGGTCTGGCTGCCGCCGAGCACGTCGATCACGAAGCGGTCGCTGCCCGACCTGTCGCCCAGGAAGGTGACGTTGTTGGCGGCGGTCGACGCGATGAAGTCCAGCTCCGGCACGGCGTGGGTGATCTCGGGATCCGCGCCCTCGATCAGGCGCGCCTCGAAGGACCCATCGGCGATCGCGATGGTGGCGTCGGCCGAGAGGTTCCAGAGGGAATCCTCGGCGCTGAGGATGACCTTGCTGTCCACCAGGCCGGTCTGGTTCACCACCAGGAAGTCGACGTCGGTGGCCGATCCCTGGAAGGTCAGCATGTCGTTCGCTGTATCGATCACCGCACCGCCGGAGCCGACGGCGACCGTCGTCCCCATGTCGCCCTCGAAGGCCTCGACCAGGGGCGATCCGGCCGTCAGGTCGATCTCCAGGGAGAAGGTCGTGTTCTTGCCGCCGTCGACGAAGAGGGTTTCGCGCCGGCCGTCGCGCTCGCCCACCAGGGTGTCGCCGGCGGAGAAGGGGAAGCGCCCGAAGTCGATGGTCTGCTCCGGCCAGTCGGGGATAAAGCCCTCGCTCACCAGCTCGATCCGGTCCTCGGCGCTGACGAACTGGGTCACGCCCACCCGCTTGCCCGAGAAGTCGATGGTCTCCTCGTCGTCGTCGACCGCCGCCCAGACGGTATCGGCGGCACTGGTCGGGCGGATCGTGGACTTCTGCCGGGTCAGCGGGTTGCCGGTGCCGACGGTGAGCGCCGGCGCGATGCCGCCGTCACGGCGCTTCAGCCAGACCGAGGGGTTGGCGCGGGACGAGGGCTCGTCGAGCGTGATGTAGGCCATGTGCTCGTTGTTGAGCCTGACCAGCGAGGCGCGGTCCCGGTGGGCGTGGATGCCGGCTGGCTTCCAGCCGGAGAAGGCGACACCGTCGCCGAAGGCCACGAAATGCCGCTGGCCCTCCTGCGCGCCCACCCCGCCCACGCCCTCGTTGCGGCGCATCATGGCGACGAAGAAGCCGGGGTCCTGCTCGGCGATCGACCACTCCCAGAAGTTGGCGGGGTCCATGTCGCCGAAGTCGATGGAGGGTCCCAGGGTGAAGACCATCTCGTCGATGTCCGCCGCGGGGTTGTCGCAGTAGAGCACGCAGACGGTCTTGCGCAGGTCGTTCTGGTTACCGCCGGCGCGCGGCACCAGGACCTGCAGCAGGTGCAGGCGGCCGGCCGCGGAGAAGAAGGCGCCGTGGCAGTAGGGGAAGAGCCCCTCGCGCCCCTCGTGCTGCCAAAGGTAGCTCGCCCCCTCCGGAACGCTGTCGCCGTAGCGGATCGGCTTCACCGTGCCGTCGGCCAGCATGTAGAAGTGGTAGAGGGTGAACTTGCCCTCGGCCGCGGTCTTCTGGGCGACGCCGAAGCCGCCGATCCCGGACCCGCGGCCATGGCCGAAGGTGAGCCAGAGCTTCTGTCCGAAGCCCTCGTGGGCGAAGTTGACGGTGTTGACCCGCCAGAGGGTGAACTTCACCCCCTCGGCCTCGCCGTCCAGCGGCAGGGGGTTGGTGCAGTGGCTCGAGTCGGTGGCGAAGCGGACCGGCCCACTCCAGCTCTCGCCCTCGCCGCCGTCGGTGGAGCGCCAGTAGCCAACCTCCTGCTGGTCGGAGGTCTCGGGCCCGTAGAAGCGGTTCAGCTGGTAGCCCAGGATGTACTCGCCGTCGAGGTCCATCCCCAGGGCCACCTGGTGGGAATAGAACTGGTCGGGTGCCTTGATCTCGACCTCGGTGACCGTGGGCTCCCACCAGCCGGCGCGCCTCACCTTCCTCTGCTGGGTGAAGAGGTTGGTCGAGCCGTTGATCGCCGCGCGCGGGTCGATCCGCCACTCGACGTCGGCCACGCCCTCGATGTCGCCGACCAGGTAGTACCAGTCGTCGGGATCGGGCGGCACCGGGATCAGCACGTAGTCCAGCCCCAGCTCGATCGCACGGTCGCGGGCGGCCTGGAAGGCGGCCAGGTCGTTGGTCTCGCGGTCGCCCTTGGCGCCGTGCGCCAGGACCGAGACCTCCGACTGCCCCTGGATCGCCGCCAGCGCCTGGGCCAGCAGGGCCTTCATCTGGGCCAGGTAGTCCTTGGGATCGGTGGCCTCGCCCAGCGGCACGGTGACGGCGCGCGAAAGCTGCTCGGCCAGTTCCTGATCGCGCATGACGGAATGGTCGAAGTCCAGCTCCACCTGCTCAGCGAAGAAGGGCCCCTGGTTCACCAGGTCGGTCTCCTGCACGAAGGGCTGGTCGCGCACGAGGACGAGGCTGACGCCGGCCGGCAGCGGCTCGGTCAGGACGACGCTGCCCCCTTCCCTCTTGCCGACGCCGGTGACGCCATACTCCAGGTCCAGGATCAGCGCGGACTCCGACCCGTCCGCCTGGATCTTCACCACGCGCAGGTGGCGCTTGTCGTCCACCCGGAAGCGGAAGGGAAAGACGGTGTTCAGCCCCGTCCCGGCATAGGGGCCGGAGCGGTTCAGCTCGGTGGAGATGGTCATGCTGGTGCTCCAAAAGAAAAAGGGCGCCCAGATGGGCGCCCGTTGGAAACCTGCTGAAGAGCAGCGAGACTTTGTGGTTTCGACCTAAGCTGCCATAAGTTCCTGCACGCTACGGTCAAAAACTTCAGATTTGGCTTCTGGGGCCTTGAGACCCGGGATCCACCTAAAGAAGATCATGGGAAACCCCTGGGCAAATGGACCGGTTTGAAACAAGCCAAACTCCGGGCCCAACGCTTCTACCCCTTTGCTGATCTGCTCTGGCGAGAATTCTTTTAAGAAGTCGTTACCCGCCACGCCCCTATAGTCTTTTGGACCACACACGACCATCCTTAGAGCATCCATGCCCTCCGGCAGCGAAAGCTTGGTAAGCATGCGAACAAGCCGGTGATAGATCCAACGTGGACTCTTTTCGTCGACGAGAGGAGTGATAAGGTGAAGGTGCCAGCCACTGAAGTCGGGGTGCGTGTGCATCCTCCAAACCGCACCAGTGACTCCCATTGACAAGCTGTCCGCCAAATTCAAGAGCTGCTCCGTGGCGGCAGCCCAGGAGTCCGGGATTAGATCGTCTTCTGTCTGACCCATCGGACCAAACCTTCCGCTGCATCTACGATGTCGCGCAACCGGCGTCGAGAAGTAACCACATGTCGGTACCTCATCTCAAGGCCGTCGCGGAACTCAAGGAAGTCACCGACTATGGGGTCCCCGCTCTGTTGGGCCTGCTGCCATTCGCTCCACAGGTCGGCTTTGGTAAGCAGATCCAGGTGCTTGTGGGAATAGAGATCTGGTCTCGACGACCGGCTGGGCCAAGCATTCAGTCGCTCATTTCTGATTATAGCTGCCTTCAGCGCACATTCCAACGCCAACGCAGCAGCCTCAAGCGCTGCCCCTCTGTCCGGCCCATTTATGGCGTGACGCGCACTTGCGATCTTGAGATCCGCCTTCGCATCCCAGTCATCGGCCGTTACTAGGTCGGTCGAAACCACGCCGCCGGAGACCGCTGCGGTCGGCCTGACGGGTGTGGCCTTGAGCTCCTTCTTACGCCTCTTGCTTTTTGGTGGCCCTCTCGGATTTCTTCTCATCTCCTCCGCATCCTACGCAAAGCCCCCTACATGTCTAGGTTGCATTCTGGTTAAGGAGCGACCCTATCGATCATCCTCTGCCCTTTCTGCAACGACCTTCAGGTCGACCTCCCGGTCGGCGGGATCCCGGCCCAGGATGTAGGCCTCGATCTGGCGGGCGGCGGCGAGGCGGAAGTTGATCGGCATGGTGCGGTCGGTCATGCGAATGCACTCGCGGCGGAGGGACTTGATGTCCATTGCGCTGTCCTTGTCCAGACGGTGTGAGGGGCCACAGCAAATCCCGAGCAGATAGAGTATCTGCGACGACGATTTGGCTCTAAAACAATGCTCTAGAAACGCGCGGCACCGGTCAGCAGCGAGCCGCCGCCGCGGAAGATGCCCTGGGCCAGGGCCTGGTCGCCGCGCGACCGGCTGAGGGAGGACTCGTTCAGGTAGGCGCTGCGGCGCAGCAGGTGCTGGAAGGCTTCGCGCTCGGCCTCGGCGCGGACCTCCAGGGCGTCGAGCTCTCCGAGGGCGGCCCGGTCGCCCAGCACCTGCAGGGGCGAACCGCTGGCGCTGTCGATCCCGCGTGCCGAGAGCGCGGCCGCCAGGCGGCCCCTCTGCTGCGCGCTCTCCAGGCGCCTGCGCTGCTCTTCCACCTGGCCGCGGCGCCTGGCGTCCTCGGCGAGGCGCCGGGAGAGCTCCGCGGAGTTCTCCGCCACGCGCGCGTTGAAGCGCGCCGCCTGGCGGGCACTGGCGCCGCCGGTGAAGCTTCCCAATGCCCGCAAGCCGTGGCCGGCACCGATCAATGCCGCACTTCCCATGACCCTTCTCCTTCTCCGTCGGTCGAACGCCTCCGCGGCAGCGACAGCCTCCCCCCGCGCGGGGGCCGGCTTGATCGTGCCGCGGGCGCTCTCTAGTCTTGTCCCAACCATTGCCTAGAAAACGAGGTGGCGCGGGTGCGGGACAACCAGGGGGCCTCCAAGGAGGCGATCCAGTTTCACTACGATGTCGGCAACGCCTTCTATGCGGCCTGGCTCGACGAGACCATGACCTACTCCGCCGGCATCTGGCCGGAGGGACGCGGCGGGCTGGAAAGCCTGCACGAGGCACAGCTCAGGAAGCTCGACTGGCATCTCGAGGGTGCGTGCCTCGGCGCGGGCCGCCGCCTGCTCGACGTGGGCTGCGGCTGGGGCGGACTGATCCGGCGGGCGGCCGAGACGAAGGGCTTCGGCCAGGCCATCGGGCTCACCCTTTCGGAGGCGCAGGCCACCTGGATCGGCGAGCATTTGGGCGACGAGCGGGTTCGGGTATCGGTCTGCCCCTGGCAGTCCTTCGAGAGCGGCGATCCCTTCGATGCCATCGTCTCCATCGGCGCCTTCGAGCATTTCGCCAAGCCCGGCATGACGCGCGCGGAAAAGCTGACCTGCTACGGCGACTTCTTCGCCTTCTGCGCCGAGACGCTGGCCGAAGGCGGCAGCCTTTCCCTGCAGACCATCGTCTGGATGGACATCGAGCCGGGCACGGAAAGCCGGAACCTGCCGGCCGACTTCTTCCCGGAGAGCGACCTGCCCTACCTCCTCGAGATCCTCCAGGCGGCGGATGCCCGCTTCCACCTCACCCGGTTCCACAACCGGCCGCGGGACTACAGCCGGACGCTGCGGGCCTGGCTGAAGGCAATTCGCGAGCAGCGCGGGGCGCTGACGGAAGCCTGGGGCGAAGAGACCGTGACCCGCTACATGAAGTTCTTCACCGCCTTCGTCCTGGGTTTCGACAGCGGCGCGATCGGCCTCACACGCCTGAAGTTCGTGAAGAAGAGGCGCTAGCGGGCCCGTCGTCCGCGCGGGACGGCTCCTCCGTTTCCAGGGCGAAAGGATCGGCCGGCGGAGGACTCCCCGCTTCCGACAGGGCCCATTCATAGCCTTCCTGCATGGCCTGGCGTTCCTGCTCTGCCCGCAGGGACCCGCCCTCGGCCAGCTCAGCCTCCAGCAAGGCCCGGTCCAGTGCCGCCGCGATACGCCCGGTCTCGCCCGCCCGGGGATCGAGCTCCAGGCCGGCGAGGAAGGTCTGGCGGCGGCGCTGGCGGGCGGAGAGCCGCGCAGCCTCGCGCGGGTCCGCCCCTGGCTGCAGCGAGAGGCGCGCCTCGCCCTGCCTCGCCTGGAGCAGCGCAAAGTCGTCGGGCGAAAGCCGTTCGGCATGGCCGTAGAGGTCGCGCCCGGCCAGGTCCCGAGGCGAAAGCCCGGAAAGTTCGGCATAGAGGCCCCCGTCGCTCCCCTGCGCCTCGCCACGGTCGAAGACGGCCCGCAGGCGCTCCATCTCCACCGGGCCAAGCGCCGCGCGCCGCTCCGGAGGCAGCCTGTCGGGATTCTGTCCTGCCCCGACGTCCGCATAGGCCTCCGCCAGGAGCACCTCGCGCGCCGGATCCAGCTTCGGGGAGGCTATGATCTCGCGCCGGCGGGCCTCGATCTGCCGGCCCACCAGCCTCCGCCGCTCTCCGTCCTCGATTGTCTCCGCCTCGGCACGGGCGGCCTCGAAGAGGCTTTCCGGCTCCCCATCCGGGGCGCGCGCCATGAGCCTTGCCAGGATCTCGTCGGCCGCGGCTTCCGTCTCGGCGAGGCGGCGCTCTTCCTGCAGCCTGGCCTGTAGGCTCTCAGCCAACGCGGCAGGCAGGACCTTCTCATGGTCGGCCAGATGGGCCGCGGCCTCGTCCAGTTCTCCGGCGGCGATACGCTCGGCGAGAAGAGCGACGTGAACCTCGCCCAGGCGCTCGGCGACGTAGCGCGCGCTCTCTTCCTCGCTCAGGCCCAGCGACCCGGCTTGAACCGCCGCATCGAAGGCGAGCCGTTCGAGGTCGTGCGCCAGCAGCGCCGGGTCCCCGGCATCGGCCTTGGCCCTGGCGGACCCTTCCTCCACCCGCCGCTCCCGCTCCTCCTGCAGCCAGCGGGCGGCCTGAGCGATCCCGGCACCGGCCAGGCGTCCGCGCACCGCGCCGAGCCGCTGGGCCGCGATCCCGCGCCAGAGCCCGGCGAGCCGGGAGCCGGAGAAGCCGGCTTCCAGCCTCCGCATGGCGCCCTCGTAGTCCTGAACTGCCTCCTCACGCCTGCCCACGGCCTCCGGTCCCGACGCGGCGAGAAAACCCTCCTCCGGATCGAACAGCCGCCGTTCCAGCAGGTCCGCCTCGCGTTCGGCGGCAAGGAAACGGGCCTCCTCCTCCATGGCCGTGCGCTGCCGCTCGGCACGCTCGAGCCCGCGGTCGAGCACCTCCGCTGCGTCCGGCTGCTGCTCCTGCAGGCGCGCCAGCAGGTCGGGCCGCCGCGAGGTCGTCGCGCACGCGCCGTCAAAGATGGGAACTCTCGGCATCAGCGCGGCCCTCCGCTGCTCTTGCTGGATGGATCGGACAAGTAACCCTCCATCTCGAAGGGGTGGAACGGCAGGCCGCGGACGCCGTAGCGCCGGGCCGGATGCAGGGTGAAGCCGAGCCACAGAATCCAGCGCTTGGCCCGGTGGTGACGCGCATCGACCCAGTTGCCGAGCCAGTCGTAGTCCCCCCGCCAGGTTGCGAGGACGCTGCGCGAGGCCTCGAGAAAGGCGCGCGGCCGCCGTTCGACTGCCGCGCCGGTCAGCAGCCAGGGACTGCCGCTGCGGCTGGCGAGGCTGAGGCGCCGGACCCCGAAGAGCGCGGCAAGCTCACCCTCCAGATAGGCGGCATAGGCCTCTCCGGAGAGCGCCAGGCAGCGGCTGAGGGCCGCTTCCGGCGCGAGGCCGTCGCTGGCCCAAACCTCCGCCGCATCGGCGGACCTGAGGGAGCGGGCCAGCAGCGCGGCGTGGTCCGGCTCCGCCGGGCGGAAGGCAACGCCCCGCCGGTCAGCGTCCAATGGCGTACTCCGGGGAGAGCGAGAGGATCTCCAGCGGCAGGGGGTCCTTCTGCACGATCCAGAGGTCGCCCTCGCGCTCCCACTCGGCCGGCGCGTCGATCTCGACCAGGCCGTCGAACAGCGGGATGGGCTCGCCCCAGGCTTGCCGGCCGCCCTGGCGGTACTCGTTCAGCCTCTCGGGGTCGGGCCCGGCCCAGAGACCCCGGCTGCGCCTGACCCTTGCCAGCACCCGCGCCAGCCGCTTGGCCCGCCCCGCCGCCGAGCCATCGCGGAAGGTGAGCGCGAGCGGCAGGGTCTGCAGCCGCGCCTCGTAGCCCAGGCCGACATGCACCCGGCTGGCGGCGGCGGGCAGGCTCACCGCGCCCGCCTCGACCCTCAGGCCGCGCAGCACCTGGCCGTCGGCCAGCACGACGACCGCACGCCCCTCCAGATGGTCCAGGCCGAAGATCCTGGTCGCTGGCCTGCCGCCGTAGCTGAGCCCGCTGTCCAGGAAGAAGGCCTCCTCCGCCCGGTCGGTCCGGCGCTGCGGCAGGCGTTCGATGTAGCGTCTGGTCTCTCCGCCGACCTGGCGGGCGACCAGGAAGTAGGGCACGTCCTCCGCGCCCTCGGGGATCACCGCCACCTCCTCGAAGCGCCCGTCTTCCTCGTCCAGGCTCTCCGTGGCATGGCGGGTCCAGGCATGCACGCGGTGTTCGCGGTAGTAGCAGAAGGAGAGCAGCCGGCCGTCGTCCATCACCACCCAGATGAGGGAATGGGGCGTCTGGGCATAGGCCCAGGCCCTGACCGCACGCCCCTCGAAGAGATGCGGGGCCAGGATCGAGAGGTCGCTGCCCTCCTGGGCATCGAACTCCGGCAGGGCGATCTGGTTGAAGAGATCGCGCACGGCCTGGCCCTTCTCCACCACGAAAAGGATCGAACTGCCGACCTCCAGCGGCGGCACGCCGGCCGCGCCCCAGGCGCTGACCCGCTTGGTGGTGACGCTGGAGGGCGTGATGAAGTCGACGTCCCCGCCGCCGCGGATGCGCCACTCGCCGCCGCTGGTCAGCGCCCAGAGGTCCTCCTTGGCCACCAGGTGGCGGATGGCGTTGACCTGCCGGGCCACCAGGGTGACGGTCACCGCATCGTCGTCCTGGGCGATCGAGCGGGTCCCGAAGTTCTCGAAGTTGGCCGAGCTGCTGAACCAGAGGGTCTGGGGCCTGTTGGCCGAGGCCGCGAAGACCAGGCGCTGCTCGAAAAAGGTGGCGGTCGAGGGCTTGTTGCCGCCGCCGGCGAAGGGCTGCTTCAGCTTGGGCGGCGTCGAGGAGAGGTCGGCGGTGATGTTGCGATCCTGGAATGAGGTCGCCTCGGTCCCGCCGATGTAGCCGTAGACCCCGTTGTCCTCCTTGTAGACCTCGTAGCGCTCGGCCCCCGTCACGGCATCCCAGGCGAGCGTGTTCAGGTTACCCTCCAGGGCCAGGTCGTTCTCCACCGTCGCGGCGGCGCTCGGCAGGCTCTCCTCCCCACTCTCCTCCGAGATCGCCGTCACCTTGTAGCTGTAGGTCTCGTAGACCTCCGGGTTCGGCGTGGTGGTCACCGTCTCCGTGGCCGTGGGATTGGCGGGTGCGGCGATGCCCGGCGCGAAACTGACCGTCTCGATGGTCCAGGCGGTGTGCCCCGTGCGCGAGAGCCTGCGCACGTCGTAATTGGGGTGCACGAGATACATCACATCGGCGGACTGTATCCAGGTGAGCCCGGCCAGGTCCGCGGCGGCATAGGGCGTGGCCAGGCGGTAGACCCGTGCCACCTCGCTGCCGCCGCCGTAGGCCGCATAGCCGCTGCTGTCGATCCCCTGCACCGCGCCCTTGCGGCTCAGCTGAAAGGTCTCGTCCGTGGCATTGCAGACAACCAGGACGCTGCCGCTCAGCTCCCGCATACCGCGGCCGGCCGAGAGCACGACCTCGTCGCCGTCGCTCAGCCCATGGGCGGGGACGCCCAGCACGGCGGGGTCGGCCTGGCTGATGGCCTCAACCTGCTGGCCCTCCTCCAGCGCCAGACCGCCGTTCACGATGACCCGCAGGCTCTCGTGCCCCAGTTCCAGCACGTAGCTCTGCTCGGTGGAGAAGCTGAAGGGGACCAGGCGGCCGGCGACCGCGCTGTCCAGCGCCTCGCAGACGAAGCGCGTCCCCGGCCGGTTCACGATGCCGCCGTGGGGCCGCACGAAGAGGTTCTCGGCCAGTTGCAGCGCCGTCTGGTACTTCGCCAGATCGACCCGGCCGATCAGCTCCGGCGCCAGTTCGCCGGCGGCGAAGGCAGGTTGGTTCGCGGTGATCGTCATGCGCGGGCCTCGATCCAGTCGGCCTCGGGCTGGTCGCGGTTGGAGGCCTGGTTGGCATCCGCCGCCCGCGCCTGGCCCAATGCCAGCTGGTAGGCGCGCTGGGCTTCGCGCATCAGCGCGTCGTCGACCCTGAGAGCAGCACCCAGCCGCACCGCGAGCAGCGCCGAGAGGCTTTCGGCGAAGAGGGGATCGAAGTGTCCGGCGTTCTCGATCCTCTGCGTGAAGACCAGGACCGCGTCGGACAGGTCCGCCAGCAGCCGGTCGCCCCTCACCTCGAAGCGCGTGACGGGGCCCTGCGGCAAGCCCCCCGCCGCTTCCAGATAGCGCGCCGCCAGGCAGCCGACCGGCAGTGCGTAGACCAGGGACCAGTCGGCCGGGGGCGTCTCCTCGACCAGTGCCAGCCGGCGCCGTGCGGCTGCGAAGCGCCAGGGATGGAGGCTGAGCAGGGCGTCGCGGGCCTGGGGATAGAGCCTCGCGCAGGCCCGCCCGCCCGCACTGGCCTCGTCGAGCGACACGATGGTCGCGGCCCCGAGGAAATCCAGCGCCTGGTTGCAGATGTCGGCTTCAGACGGCATTGCAGCTCCTCCGCTCAAAAAAGAAGAGGGGCGGCCCGGGCCGCCCCTCTCGTTCGCCTGCTTCTCTTCCCGCCGTTCCTTACGAACGGCCGATCCTCACGCCGTGTCGTTGCTTTCGCTGTCGACTAGCCCACAGCGATCGTTGTTTCTTGCCGGGCCGCTAGAGCAAATCCCGAGCAGATGGACTCATCTGCGACGACGATTTGCTTCAAAGCCAACACGCTAGAGCAAGGTGCGTGCGCAGCTTGCTCTAGTAAAACAGGGTGTGCTCCACGCTGTCGAAGTGCACGCCGCCGGGTATCGTGGCGCCGTCGTAGAGGATCAGGGTGTCGCTGTCGCCGCCGCCGTAGAAGGCGTCTCCCGACTGAATGTCGCCCTGGCTGGAGACGACGAAGGTGTCGTCGTCGCGCCCGCCGAAGAGCGAGTCGACCCCCAGGTCGGAGAAGATCAGGTCCGACCCGGTCTTGCCGTAGACGAGATCGTCCCCGCTACCGCCGAAAAGTGAGTGGTCGGAACCGGCCCCACCATAGACGAGGTCGCTGCCGGAGCCGCCGAAGAGCAGCGTGTCGCTGTCTTCGTTCCCATAGACCGTGTCGTTCCCAAGACCACCATCCAGGAAGACGTCCGTCCCCGTGCCGCCGTGGATCAGGTCGTCCCCGCTGCCCCCCAGCAGCGAGGTGTCGTTGCCCTGTCCGCCAAAGAGCCGATCCAGCCCGCTGCCGCCGAAGAGGGAGCGATCGGCACCCCTGTTGGCATAGAGCGTGTCGTTACCCTGGTCGCCGAAAAGGCCCAGATCGTCGGCGCTGAGGGCATAGACCAGATCGTCGCCGCTGCCGCCGAAAAGGGATGTGTCGTTGCCGGTGCTGCCGGAGATCAGGTCCGCACCGCTGCCGCCGAAGAGGCCCAGGTCCTGCCCGCGCCCGCCCTCGACCGTATCGTTGCCGGCACCCCCGTAGAGCTGGCTATCGCTGCCGGAACGGCCTCGCACAAGATCGTCGCCGGCATCGCCGAAGAGCAGGCTGTCGTTGCCGGAGCCTCCGTTCAGGTAGTCGTCGCCCGCATCGCCGTAGACCGAGATGTCGTTGCCGGCGTTGGCCTCCAGGGTGTCGGCGCCGCTGCCGCCGAAGAGGCCCGCGTCCGCTGCCGAGCCTCCGTAGATCGAGTCCATCCCGCTGTCGCCGTGCAGCAAGCTGTCGGAGCCGGTGCCGCCCTCGACCTTGTCGTTGCCATTGCCGCCGTAGAGGCCGCGGTCGTTGCCGCTGCGTCCGCGAAGGTGATCCTCTCCCGTGCCGCCGTAGAGCAGCGCGTCGTCGGCCGAGCCACCGTCCAGCGAGTCGTCGCCGTCGCCCGCGAAGAGGCGGCTGTCGGCACCCTCGTCGCCGAAGAGCTGGTCGTCCCCGCTGTGGCCGAAGAGGTCCCTGTCGTTCCCTTCGCCGCCATAGAGCGAGTCCAGACCGCTGCCGCCGCGGAGGCCAGCGTCGTTGCCGCTGCCACCCTTCACGCGATCGTCGCCGGCCTGGCCCGCGAGCAGGCGATCGGCACCGCTATCGCCCTCGACCCTGTCGTCGTCGCCGCCGCCGGCAAGACCCCTATCGCTGCCTGCACCGCCGTAGAGCCGGTCCTCTCCGGCCCCGCCGAAGAGGCCGAAGTCGTTGCCGGCGTTGCCGTAGAGGCTGTCGGCGCCGGACCCGCCGTTGAGACCCAGGTCCGCGGCCGAACCGCCGTCGATCAGGTCCGCGCCGCTGTCACCCGCGAGCTGCAGGTCCCGGCCGCTGCCGCCGAAGATCCGGTCCGAACCGCTCTCGCCGAAGAGCGCGAGGTCGTTGCCGGCGTCGCCGTAGAGCCTGTCGTCCCCGCTTCCGCCCTTGAGATCCAGGTCGCGTCCCTCCCCTCCGAAGAGGTGGTCGTCGCCCTGATCGCCGAAGAGGAAGGAATCGTTGCCGCTGTTGCCGGAGACCGAATCGCTGCCCTGGCCGCCATAGAGCGAGGCATCGCCGCCATCGCCACCGGCCAGCTTGTCGCTGTCGCTGCCGCCGAAGAGGCTGTCCCGGGACGACCCCCCGAAGAGCGTGTCGTTGTTGCCGTCGCCGCTCAGGGAGTCGAAACCGCTGCCGCCATAGCCGATGTCGGAGCCCTGCCCGCCGCCCAGGGTGTCGTCGCCGGCTCCCCCGTAGGCCGTATCGGCGCCGGTGTCGCCAGCCAGCCTGTCGTCGTCCAGCCCGCCGAACAGCCGGTCGTTCTGCGAGCCGCCGTAGAGCAGATCCGCGCCCGAGCCACCGTAGTTGAAGTCGGAGTTGACGTCACCGTAGAGGCTGTCGGCGCCGGAGTCGCCGCGCAGGGTGTCTCCCTGGCCACCGCCGAACAACAGGTCCATTCCGTCGCCGCCGTTCAGATGATCGTTGGTCGCGTAGCCGAACACGGAGTCGTCGCCAGATCCGCCATAGATCGAATCGGTATCCTGGCCGCCGCGCAGGGTGTCGCCGCCGGAAACGCCGAAGATCGTGTCCCGGCCATAGGCTCCGTCGATCGTATCCGCACCGGCGTCGCCGATCAGCTCGTCGTTGCCGGAATTACCCTGCAGATAGTCGTCACCCGAGCCACCGTTCAGGGTGTCCCGTCCACTTTCGCCCTGCAGGTGGTCGTCTCCCTGCCCGCCGTAGAGATAGTCGGCAAAGGAACCACCTTCGAGCTTGTCGTCACCGGACCCGCCGAAGAGCGAGTCCTTCTGCTCGCGGCCGACCAGCTTGTCCGCACCGGTGCCGCCGTAGAGCGTGTCGTAGCCGCTGTTGCCCTTGGCGTAGTCGTCGCCGCTGCCCCCGACCAGGAGGTCCGAGCCCACGCCGCCTTCCAGGTAGTCGTCGCCCGATCCCCCCTGCAGGGTGTCCGCACTTCCCTCTCCGTAGAGCGTGTCCGCGTCCAGTCCGCCGTAGAGGCTGTCGTTGCCGGAGCCTCCGCTCGCCGTATCCTGTCCGCTTGCACCGAAGGCAATGTCGTCGCCGTCCTGGCCCTTCAGGACGTCGTTGCCGGAGCCGCTGGCCAGATAGTCTTCCCCGCCGCCGCCGCGAAGCCAGTCGCGATCCATGCCGCCGAAGAGGCTGTCGTCGCCCTGCTGGCCCTTGATGTGATCCCTGTAGAGACCTCCGTAGAGCAGGTCGCTGCCATAGCCCCCGTAGATCGAATCGGAGCCCGATCCGCCGTAGACCAGATCGCCGTCCGTGCTTCCCCTGAGGGTGTCCGCGCCGGTGTCACCGTAGAGCGTATCGGCACCGCTCGCGCCCAGCACGCTGTCGTTGCCGTTACCGCCGAAGACGCGGTCGAGACCCAGGCCGCCGAAGAGGTAGTCCTTCGCCTCGTCACCGAACAAGAGGTCGTCGCCGCTGTCACCCAGCAGGCTGTCCAGCTGAACGCCGCCGTAGAGCGTGTCGTCTCCGGAATTCCCGTTGGCCCGGTCGAATCCGGAGCCGCCGTAGAGCGTGTCGTCTCCGTCCTCGCCCTTGAGGTTCTCCACGCCGCTGGAGCCGAAAGCGATGTCGGACCCGCTCCCCCCGGAGAGAGAATCGTTTCCCGTCGCGCCGAAGAGGCTGTCGGCACCGGAGCCCCCTTCCAGGTCATCGCCGTTGTCGCCGCCGTCCAGCCGGTCCGGGCCGTCGCCGCCGAGTAGCTTGTCCTCGCCCGAGGCTCCAAAAAGGTAGTCCGCCCCTTCGCCGCCCAGCGCATGATCGGCACCGTCGTCGCCGAAAAGACTGTCGTCGCCGGAGCCCCCGTAGAGAGAATCGCCGTTGGCGCCGCCATAGAGGCTGTCGGCAGCGCTCAGGCCCAGCAGGCTGTCGGACCCGGAGAGCCCGTAGATGAGATCGGTGAGGTCGGTCCCGGTGAGTGTGTCGTTCCCGCTGGTCCCATAGAAGGTGTAGGCAGCCATGGCTGAACTCGCCCTCCGCTCGTCAGCTTCGCGTTTTTCAGCAAGGGTAGTCCTGAGGCTGCGGCAACTCAAGTCTTGCTTGTCCGGGGGCGCCGGAGACCGGTTTTGAGACGAGAGGGGCGGTCGGGACCGCCCCCTCGCTATTCGGGCTGCGTTCCGGCACGCTTGCGCGGCGCTCTCCGGGCCCCGCTCTTCTCCGTCAGGGCCTCCATCCAGTCGGCCAGCGGCCCCTGGTAGCCGTTGACCACCTCGCCGGCAGACCGCCTGCTGCCCTCCAGGAAGGCGGCCCGCGTCAGGCGCACATCCATGGCCCCCTCCTCAGGTGGCGTCGGGCAACGCGCGCCAGGCCTGCGGCTCCTGATCGGTCAGCCAGGCGTTCAGGGTGACGCTGGGCGTGGTGCCGCCGAGCGCATAGTTCACCCGGAGATAGCGCTCGTTGGTGAGCGTGACCGGAATGACGTGCTGGCTGCCGGCGGCCAGATCGGCGGCCGCGATCGTGCGCGAGACCAGCACCGTCGCCGAGGAGAAGTCGGCCGCGCTGTCGGTCTCCAGGGCCACGGCATAGGTCTCGTTGCCGGTCGTGCCGTCCGCGGCGACGTCGACGGTCAGCACCAGGTAAAGCGTCCGCCCCGGGCCGATGTCGCGGTCCTGGCCCAGGTCGACGATGTTGGTGGAGGCGGCGGAGGCCGTCAGGGCCTGCCCGTCGGAGAACTCCAGTCTGGAATCGATAAGCATGAGGTCTCTTCCTTCTGTCTTTGAACGCGAACCCGTAGCGCTCTAAGGCGCTTCGCGCTCAGGTGGAATCGGCGCCGGCCCGCACCCCCGACTGGCCACTCTGCTATGGGCGGCCGGGCAGCGGTGCGGTCCGGTTCCGCGCAAAACCGAAAGGCCCTAGGAAACGGCTGCTTCGCTGTTGAGGATCGCCTCGCAGCGGTAGAGCGGGACGCCGTCGAAGGTGGTGACCCGGCGGCCGGCGACCTCCTCGAGCCCCAGGGTGGCGCCGGCCACCTTGGTCACGGCCTGGCGCCGCAGGACCGAGGCAACGGTGCGGTTGCAGTAGAAGGCCGGCCGGCCCATGGAGAGCTGCGGCACCAGCTCCAGCGCCTGGGTCATGAGGTCGATCAGGTCGGCGCCGGAGACCGAGGGATCCTTGTTCAGCTCGGAGACATCGATGTTGGCGATGCGCACCACGTAGCGCCAGTCGCGCACCGTCAGGCCGCACTTCCAGACATAGTGGGTCCGGTAGGCCTCCATCCGTCCGCCGCTGCCGTCGACGTCCTCGATCGTCACCTGGCCCTTGTCGTCGGCCTTGAGTCCGGCCATGGAGGCCTTGGGATAGATGCCGTGGCAGGTGTTGGCGCCCCAGACCACCAGCCAGATCGAGCTGTTGTCGGCGCCCTCGCCGCCGCCGCTCAGGATGTTGTCGCCGTTCTCGGCCGAGAGCGCGTTGAAGCGTGGCGCGAAGCCGGTGAAGGCCTCGGGCTCGGTCCCCTCGTTGCCGTAGAAGAGGGTGGAGACGAACTCCTGGTTCATGCCCTCGATGTGGGCGCGGTCCTCCGAGAGGCGGAACTCGGCGGAGTTGCCGTTGAGGTCGGCCAGGGCCTTGTCGACCTCGGCATAGGCCTCCAGCATGCCTGTATTGTCGGTCACCTGCACGGTGGTGCTGCGGCTGGGCTGCACGCCGCCATAGAGCTTGCGCCAGGTCGGCTGCGGCAGGCCGGTGCGGATGGTGCTGCGGTGGCCGGTCGGCAGGTTGCCCTCGATCCAGGTCATCTGGTCGAGGACCTCGTTGGTCTGGTTCAGGATCTCGACGATCTGGTCGATCTTGCCGTCGGGATCCAGCCGCTTGGCGAGATCGGCAAGGGTCGGGTGCTGGGTGGAAAGCGTTGCCATGGTCTAGTCCTTGTAGGTCTTGTCGTAGAAGCGGCGGGCCCGGGCCTCGGGGCTGGCGGGTGCGGCACCGCCGCCGGGCGGGATGAAGCGGTCGTCGGCCGTAGCCTGGCCGACGCGGTACATCCAGCGCACGACGTCGGGGTGGCTGCCGGCACCGGTGGCGTCCAGGAAGTCGCGCAGGCCCGGATCGCCGAAGCGGTCGAGCGCGCTGCGGGCGACCGCCAGCTTGCGTTCGAAGTCGGGGCCGCCGACCAGGCTGTCGCTGCGGGTCCTGGTCTCCCAGTCCTGCACCTCGGCGATCTGGCGGTCTCGCTCGCTCTTGTTCAGGCCGACCTGGTTGTCGACGAAGAGGTCCAGGAAGGCCTGCGCGGCCTCGGCAGAGATGCCGTGCCGCTCGGCCAGAGCCTGGAACCGGCCGAGCCTTTCGGGATCGACGGCGAAGTCGTCGGGAAAGCTGTAGTCGGCCGGTCCCTGCCCTTCCTCTTCCGGACCGCCCGCTTCCGCTTCGGCGGCGGCAGCAGCATCGCCGGGCTCAGCCGGCGGTGCCGCCGTCTCCCGCTCAGGTGGCGGGGACGCGTTGAAATCATCCATTGTCGTCAAGCTCCTCCTGCATGAGACGGGCCAGGCCGGCGCTGTCGACGCGGCGGCACTCGGCCCAAATGAAAAGGGCGCCGTCACGGCGCCCTTCGCTGCGGATGACCTGGTCCTTGCCGGACAAGGCCGCGTGAAAGAGGCCCAACTCGGCAAGCCAGCGGCGCAGAACCCAGCGGCCGCTCCGTTGAGCCAGAATGCCCTTCAGTCCCGCCTCGTAGTCGGCAGCCTCCCGGCGGCGCCTCTCCTCGCCCTGGGTCTCGTTAGCACCCTGGGTCACGGCCCGGCGCCGGCCAGAAGGTCGGTCAGCAGGCTCCGCCCTTCGGTGCTGGTACGGCTCGCCGTCCTGGCAGCCTCGACACCGGCCTGCAGGTCCTCGGCGAGCTGCGCCTGGGCGGCGGCCTCCTGCCTATCCCGGCGCAGCGCGGCCACCTGCTCATCCGGGCGCAGCACGCGCGGCGGGGCGCCGGAGAGCTGGGCGTACTCCTCGACCACCTGGTCCGGGTCGATCTTGTCCAGCACCTCCGGTGCGGCAGCCGCGAGGCTGCCCACGACGCCCAGCAGGCGGTCCAGGCCCACAACCGCATCGACCCGCTGCTCGCGCGCCAACATGGACTGCAGCTCGATGTCGAGGTCCTGGCCCTGCAGCCGCTCCGGCGGCAGCGGCAGGAGCTGCTGCTCCAGGGCCCGGTCGAAGGCCAGGTCGACCAGCGGGTTGACCAGCTCGTCCTGCAGGCGCTCCAGCACCGGGCCCAGCGCCAACATCTTCTCCGAGCGGCGCTCCTCGATCTCGGTGGCGGTGATCTGGCGCCGGTCGGAGGCCGCCAGCATGAGGAAGAGGTCGGCGTAGAAGGCCTGGCGGATGCGGCCCTGCACCTCGACGATGTCGGCCATCAGCTCGCCCAGGTTGGGCCGCACCTCGTAGATCGGCCTGAGGCCGCCGGCCTGCAGGTCGCTGGGCGAGACGAAGGTCTTGGCGCCCGGCAGCAGGGAGACCGCCTGGCTCTGCAGGCTGGAGGGGCCCTGCAGGGGCGGGTTCACCATCTTGTCGATGGCCTGCCCCTTGCGGCGCTGCTCGACCTGAAGCTGCTTGATGTCGGGCAGCGCGTCCATGCCCGGCGAGCGGCCGTAGACATCCGCACCGGTGACATGCCAGCGCGGCGCCAGGAAGGGCCGCTGGTCGTAGCCGGAGACCTGCAGCAGGGCCTCGCTGTCGCCGCCCAGCTCCCAGTAGCGCGAGACCCAGGCCTTGCCCTGCGGCGCCTCGGGGTCGGGGCCGCGCTCGCGGTTCGGCTCGATCGCCTGGTAGACGGTCCAGCAGGCCTCGAGGTTGCCGGCGTCGTAGGCGCCGCGGATGGCGCTGCCCACGCGGTCCAGCCCGAAGCGCTCGACCGCCTGCAGGGTGGTCATCGCCACCTCGCGGAAGAGGGTGTCGACGCTGAGACCGTCGTCGGCGGCCAGCCAGTAGGAGCCGAGCGGCAGGCTGTAGCCGCGCAGGTGCTTCTCCTCGTCGCGCTCCACCACCATGGCCGCGGTGCCGAAGACGGCCAGGTCCTCGTAGAGGGTGTGGATGGCGTTGTAGAGGTTGGAGCCGGCGAAGAGCTGGCGCAGCCGCCCTTCCGTCTGCCAGAGCCAGGTCTTGACCTCGGCTTGCTCCATCGCCGCGCGGTCGCGGGTGACGATGCGGAACCAGGGCCGGGCCGGACTGGTGAGGCCGCTCATCATGCCGCTGGCCAGGGTCCGCGCCGCCAGGGTCCCGGTCGAGTCCAGGAGCTTCTGGTTGATCTTGTCGCCGCGGTTCCGCTCGCCGGAGAGAAAGCGCGCCCGGCGCGGCAGGATGTAGTCGGCCAGCTCCCGCCAGTGTCCGATCCAGGACTGCCGCTCGCGGTCGAGCGCACCGCGCCGCCGCTCCAGCCGGCTCTTGTCGCCCCCCTGCATGGGCCTACTCACCCAGCAGGCGCTTGGCGCCGGCGCTGGGACTGTCGCCCAGGCCCTGACCCCCGGTCAGCAGGGTCGCGGCATGGCCGAAGGCGGCGCGCCGGCGCCGGCGTTCGCGGCCACGGGCGGCGCGGGCGGCCTCCGACTGGGCCGGCAGGGCCGGCTGGGTGGGCGGAAGCGGCGGCGGCAGGGTGGGAGCTGCGGGCTTGGGCGTGCACATGGGCTCAGTCCTCAAAGGGGTTGTAGTCGGGATCGCCGGCCTGGCCCTCCACGGGGGTCGGTCCGGGCGCCGGCCAGGCGGCGGCCAGGTCGCGCTCCATCACCCGGCTGGCGGCGTCCAACATGTCGTCGTGTTGGGCCAGCGGGAAACGGCGGTACTCCTCCTCCAGGAAGATGCGGACCAGGTCGACGACGCGGCCCTCCTCGTCGATCTTCAGGAGGCGTCGCGGCAGGTAGATCCGGGCCTGCGCGAAGGCCGGGATCAGGCGGCGGATGCGGTCGTTCTTGGCCACCTGCCCGCCCAGTTCCCGGATCTCGAAGCGGTAGTTCTCCCGCTCCATGCGCTCCTGCACGTACTCCACATCGGCCATCAGGCCATAGCGCTCATAGCCGACCATCTGCGGCCGCCACTTGCGATGCAGGCGGAAGAGCCGGTCGGCCCGCTGCTTCAGGTTCAGCCGGTCGCGGACCGCGTCGACCCAGTAGTAGTTGCCGTCCGGCGCCAGCGCCCAGACCCAGAGGCAGGTGTAGTCGCTGCCGGCCTTCTTGGCGCTGGCGGCGTCGACCAGGATGTAGCGGTTGGCGCCCTTGGCGGCCGCCTCCGGCTCGCTATCGTAGAAGCGCAGCCAGTCCTCCTTGAAGCCCTGCGTCTCGTCGGCTCTCGGGTCCTGCAGCATCTGGCAGGAGAAGGTGTAGGGCCCCATCTCGCGGCGTTTCTCGGCCAGGCGCTCGCGGCTCATGAAGCGCGGCGGTCCCTCCGGCTTGCCGTCCTCGGTCGCGGCATAGATGCGCGGGACCGCGGCCTCGCGCTCCAGGATCACGCGGTAGCTGTCGTTGAAGTGGTAGCGGGTGCCGATGTAGCGGCTGCGCCCGCCCTCGGAGCTGAGGTTGCGGCTGAGCTCCCAGGCCTCTGTCACCTTGGCGATCATCTCCGGCGTGGTCACGCTCTCGCGGGTGACCACGTCGTCGTAGACCATGAGCGCGAAGTGCCGGCCGGTCGGCTGGCCGTCGACCAGGCCCCAGGCCTCCAGGGTGGCCTCCTTGGGATTGCCGCTGCGGCGCACCACGATGCCCTCGTCTTCCGACCACTTGGGCGCATCGCGCGGGTTCTCCCAGAGCACGTCGGGGAACCAGGCGCGCAGGCGCGGATTGGCCTCGAACTCGCGCTTTATCTGGCGCAGGAAGGCCTTGGCGATGGGGCGCGTGTGGCTGAAGAGCCCGACCGTGATCTCCGGATCGTTCAGGATGTCCTGGATGGTCAGCGCGAAGGTGATGATGGTCGACTTGTAGTGCTCGCGCGCCCAGAGGTCGAGGTGGCCGTCGGGGCTGGCCTGCACCTCGCGGCAGCGCTCGAAGACCCAGGCCTTTTCCGCGTCGGGCCGCGCCAGGGCATAGCGCAGCAGGAAGTAGAGATCAGTTTGACACAGGGTCCTCAGGCGCGGGATTGCACTGGCCTCCGAGGAGTTCCGCAAGCCAGACAGCAGTTTCCGATAGGCTCGCCGACTGGTGAGTAACCCGCTGATTTCCGTCGAGATTGACATGCGTGGGCGCCCTTCCGTGACCGCGGTCCAGCACTTCCTTGGCCGCCGCCACGCGGGCAGCCGCTGGCAGGTCGGGGTCGGTCGCGATCGCCACCAGGACCTCGATCATGCTCTTGCCGTAGCGTGCCGCCAGCCGGGTGACATCGCTCGGCCGCCGCCCGGGGGGTGGCGGCTGGGCCTGCTTGCCCGCTTCCTCGTTCTTTACTTTCGGCATCGCGTCTCCTTCCGGCCCTGGTCGTCGGATAATCATGGCGCAATCGGTCGCAACGACTGAAAGCGTTCACGGCCCTCTTCTTGACATACTTAGATCTTGCGGGGTTTTAGTAATAGTTGGCGCACCAGCGTCGTCGAATCTGAAACAGAATAACCAATATTGGTGCATATACTTTCGATGCGCAGCCAGCAGCGAAGGGTTCAGTGCGTCTCGCCGATCGTGGGTGCGGTTCTGGCCGGGATTGCAGCGCGCCGTCTGCAGCCGGAGCCCGACCGCGTCGTGACCGCCGGCGAACCGATCGCGTAGGTCGTCTGGAAGGTTGATCCTAAACCAGGATCACGCCGATACCCATGCGGGCCGGGGGGTCGACGAACTCGCGCACCTCCCGGCCTTCGGCCTTGAGCTCCCGCCAGAGGCGCGGCACCTCGATCTTGAGGCCGGTGATGTTGCGCTTACCCTCGCCGACGATGTCGTGGAAGGCGACGGCCTTGCCGGCGAGCGGTCCGTAGACCTCCCAGTCGCTCTTGACGCCCTTGTAGGTGTGGTCGGCGTCGATCAGCACGAAGTCCCAGGGCGCGCCCGCCTTCGCCTGCTCGACGATGGCGCTATCGAGGGAGCGCCCGTAGAAGACCTCGGCCTCCTTGCCCATGCGGCGCAGGATCCAGGCGGCACGATCCAGGTTCCTGTCGCTGCCGCGCCGGCCCCAGCGCCCGCCCGGCAGGTCCACCGCCAGGAAGCGGGTGAGGCTCGGCACCAGGACCGCCAGCTCGAAGAGGGTATCGCCGTGCCGGGAGCCGATCTCCAGGAAGGAGGTCGCTCCGATCTCGCGCAGCAGCCCGGCCAGCCCGGCCAGCTCCTTGGGCGCCTGCGCCAGCTTCCCGCCGGAGAGGCTGCGCCCCCCCGGGAAGACCTTGCTTTCGTCCAGGCTCGAGGTCATGCGCTCTGGGTCCTCCTTCCAAACGCGGCAAGGCTTAGGCCGTGAGCGCCGCACTTGTCCAGCCGCCAGGCGCCCGCCGCCCCGGAAGCGCAGACACTGCGGCGCTAGTCGGTCGAAGGAGATCCAGCCGGCGCATCGTCGTCAGCCCCGTCATTCTCCCGGACGATCTCGACCTCCGGCGAGCGCAGCTCGAAGCGGCAGGAGACGCTGCAAGCCCTCTCCCGCCCTTCGGGCAAGACGACCTCGCGCAGTACCAGGGCTGTGACCTCGAGGCGCAAGGTACGCCCGGCCTTGTCCAGGCCGCGTGCAACCAGCCGCAGCGGAAGCTCCCGCAGCAGGTGCTCGATCCACAGGGGCTCCCTGTAGGAGAGGGAAAGCCACCCCCTCCCCTCCAGATCGCCGCCGGCGGCACTGACGAGGTCGAGGTCGAGCAGCTCGACCTCCGCTGCCAGGCCGTTCTGCACCGCAGGCAGAAGCTGCAGGTCCCTGCCCTCGATGCCTGCAACGGGCCGCAGGCGGGGATAGCGGCCGGGCGTGCCGGCTGCGACCTGCCAGGCGGCCCGCCGGGCGAGGCGCAGGCGCAGCCGCCGCTCCTCCACCTCTTCCTGCTCCCGGTCGAGGAGATGCCGGAGGGCAGCGAGGCCCCCCTCGAGCGGCTCCGGCCGACTTTCGGTCTCCAAAAACTCCCGCATGATGCCTCGCCTCCATTGCTGTTGTCGTTGCGAGCTTCGGCGGCGGGGCGGCGCCAGGCGCGCCCCGGGGAAGAGGCGCGCGGCCGGCTGCCCGCACCCCGCCGCCTCCGGCCAGCGGGAGAACCCGGCCGGAATGCTGGCTCGTAGTCAGGTACGGCGATGAGAGGGCGAAGGCCCTTCAGGTCGCTCTTGCCGGAAACACGAAGGCCGCGGCCTTCCGGAGAAGGCGCGGCCTTTGGCGGTCGCTGCTCGGCCTGTGGGAGGGTCAGGAGGTGCCGGCGTGTCGATCCATCTTGTCGAGCAGCTCGTTCACCAGGGCCTGCGGCACCGTGAACTCCCAGATCCGGCCCTTCTCGCCGCTGACGCGCACCGGCAAGCCGGCAGGGCCGACGTTCTTCAAGCTCGCCTCCTCGATCCAGGCGAAGACCACCTCATGGCCGACGCAGAAATCCGTGCCGAAGCCGCCGCAGTCTCCGCGCCGGCGGCTGTAGGGCTGGACTGCGAGCGCCGGGCCGTTCGGCAGGATGCTCGCCTTGTCGTAGTTGCGATAGCCGGCGGTCTGTTCGTTCTCGTAGCTCATCGCCAGGGTCAGGCGATAGCGCCGCGCGCGCGTCTGCCGATCCTCCAGACCCAGCAGGGTCCAGCCGATCCGATCGGGCGGAATGCCCTTGCCGTCCGAGACATGGGGCCCGCGCTGATAGACCGTCTTGGCGGAGTAGACGATAAAGGCCTGGGTCGGATCGTTCAGGCGCTGAATCTGGTTGGAGATCGGCGTCGCCGGCGGCAGGGCCACCTCGACATCGGCCGCCCGGCAGCCGATGAGAAGTGACAAGGCCAGCACCGATGCAAGGACGGCTATCCGCTGTCTTTCCCTCACGACACCAAGGCCCCGTCGCTTACCCCCTGCTCGCCCCGCAGCGACTTTCGAAACAGCCCGCTGCTCTTCCTTTCGATAGACACGCATTTACCGCTTCGGGTCAAGACCCGGCGCCACCAGCGCGCCGCCACACCGCGCAGGCTCTGCCCGGAAGGGTCTCTGGGGGGTTCTCTGTCGCTCTTGTTCGGGAGATCGAAGGCACACTATCGAAGCCTGTATTTCCTGTATAGTATACTCTTTTTTGATTGTCAAGCCTGCGTCCATTCTCGCGCAATCTGAGGGCGCTTCCGGAACGCTGCGGCGCGGGCCCGCGTACAACTGTCAAAATCAAGACCGACAAAGAGGGAGAGGGCGATGCTGCAGCACGCGATCGAGAAGGCGGAGGCCCCGGAGTCCGGAGGCAAGCGCCGTCGCCTGCGGCTGCTGCTGCGCAGCTTCGATGCGCTCTTCGCCGGTCTTGTCGCCCTGGTCCTCGCGTTTGCTTTCGGACTGCCCGCGGTGCCGGCCCTCGTCCTCGGAGTAGGAACCGGCCTGCTCGCCTCCTCGCTCTGTCCCGTCGCCGCACGGCAGGGGCCGAGCCTCCTGGGCGTGGTGCTCGGCGGTCTCGCCGCGGCCATCCTGGCCTCCCTCCTGGGTCTCGAGGCCTGGCCCGAGATCGCCCTGCTGGTCACCGCCAGCCTCCTTGCCGCAAGGGTCGGACGCGGAAGCCTTAAAGGCATAACCAGGCTGCTGCTGCGGACATTCTAAGAGCTCCTGACCGAGGTCACCCGGAACCAAGGCCTCTCTCCCCGGCTCCCTGCCCGGTTCGGCGCCGCTCCGTCCGGGGCAAGCCGAAGCAGCCGACCAGACAGTCGAGGCCGGCCTGGAGGCGCTGCAGGGCCAGCTCCTCGGACGCAGTAAGCCGCCTCTTGGCGCCCATCCAGCCGGCGAACTCCTGCTCGACCGCAACCCGGCGAAGCACTGCGTAGACTCCGCCGCCGCAGGCCTCGAGATGACCGCGGGCCCGGTCGAAGTCCTTCTCCCTGGCAGCCAGCCAGGCGGCCTGCCCGGCGCCCAGGGGCGGTATGGCCGGGGTCGTGCCGGCCACGCCGCGCGGCAGGCGCGGGTCGGAGGCGGCGCAGGACTGGCGGCCGAAGACCAGGCGGTGCAGCCAGGCGAAGCGCTGGCCTGCCGCCAGTTCCTCTTCCGTGATCAGCTCCAGGGCCAGGAGCACGCCCAGCGGATTCTCCGCCAGCCGGAGGTCCCCGCCCGCACCGACCAGCGCCTGCCGGTGCCGCAGCAGCTCCGGCGTCGGCGGCACGGAAGTCTGGCGCACCAGGGTGCCCCTGGCGGTCCGACGCTCCATCTGCTTGCGCGGCCGGCCGGGCCGCCGGCGTCTCATCGAGACCTCCGCCCGGCCGCCCTGCCGGCGCGCCGTCGCCGCGGATCGCTGCCGAAGGGATCGGGCGTCGGCTCGGCGCGCCCCAGGCCGAAGGCCTGCGCCAGGCTCGCATTCAGTCCGAGCGCCCGGCAGATCTGCTGGCGCGGGACGCCCCGGCGCTGCATGGCATGCATTTGCTGGACCAGGTGGACGAGTACCGGACGCCGGCTCTCGCAGCCGCCCGGCCCCGCCGCCGGCAGCTCCTGCCCCGGCGACAGGAACCAGTCCCGCCTGGCCCGCGTCCCAGGCGAACGGCGTCGAGAGGAGCCTCCTCGCCGCCGCCTTGCACCGCGCTGCCCCACCTTCCCCGACGCTTCCTCTGCCTGTTTCGCTATCACCTCGACCCTCCCCTTCCCTTCAGATCGAAACACCCTTTGCGAGTACGCATAGTTCATAGGATTTCCTATGGTCGTAGGATAATGATAGGAAAACTGATCGTCAAGCAAGCTCTTCCTATTGACTGTCAGTCCCGTCTGGGCTAGAGGGGGTCCAGGATGACCGATGCTATCCGCACACGGATTGCCCAACTTTTGCACGAAAAGGGGATCACCATGTCCGCGGCCTCGCGGACCATGGGGCGCAACCATGCCTATCTGCAGCAGTTCCTGAAGCGCGGGTCGCCGCGCCATCTGGACCGCGATGCCGCCGCGGCGCTTGCCGCCCTCCTGGAGGTTCCGGCCGAGAGCCTGCTGCCGGAGCGGCCCCAGCGCCCCCTGCCGGCCGGGAACGCCGTTCCGATCGCCGCGCCGCCGCCGCAGAGCGTCTCCACCGGCCTGCTGCCGCGCAACGTCCCGGTCCTGGGCGCGACCGTAGGGGGAGGCGCCGGCGGGGGAGACGCCTACGCGCCCGAAGGGAGCGACCGGGGCGACTTCCTGCTGAACGGCCAGGTCGTGGACCATGTCCGGCGGCCGCCGGCGATGGAGGCCGTGCCTGCCGCCTTCGCGCTCTATGTCCAGGGCGAGTCCATGTGGCCCTGGCGGGCGCCCGGCAGCCTGGTCTACGTCCACCCGGCCCGCCCGCCCCACCTGGGCGACCATGTGGTGGTGGAACTGCATCCGGAAAGGGAGGAGGGAGAGCGTCCCTGCTATGTGAAGCGCTTTCTCGGGCGCAGCGGATCGAGCCTGCGCCTGGGGCAGTACAACCCGCCGCGCGAAGACATAGAGATCCCGCTAGCGCGGGTGCGCTGCCTCTACCGCGTGATGGAGTGGGAAGAACTGCTCGGCCTGTGAAGCACGTCCCCAAGTGGATGGAGAGACACTCGGACGGTAGTCTGCTCAATCAATTGTCGCGACCGATCCCCACCCCGGCGCGCCGAGACGCACCGGGGAGGACCGTCGGGTCCAGCACTAGGAAACAAGTAGGAAAACCTTAGAACAGAAGCCGTGCCTCAGACCCCGAAACGCTGGCTCATCGACTGCATCAGGAAGTAGTCCTGCAGCGTGACGACCCGCGTTTGGAGCCCGAAGGTCCAGGCCCGAGCCACCAGGTCGGTCTCGTCGCGCATCTGGTGATAGATCCCGAGGTACCAGTAGGCCTGCAGCCGTGAGGCCTCGATGTTCTGGTTCGGGTTCTCCTCGGCCTTGCCCAGGGCTGCCTCCGGGCCGATCTCGCCCAGGAAAAGCTGCACGAAGGGTGCCAGCGCCGGCGCGACGCCGCCCTGGCTGGCGCGCGACTGGAAGGTTGAGCGGGCCGCCTCGATGGTCTCGTCGCGCGCCCATCCCAGGCGATAGTCGGCATAGTAGGCCAGCAGCATGGCCTGGGTGCGCCGGTAGGCGCTGCCATCGCCCTGGTAGACGCTCGAGAAGTCGGCCGAGGCCTCCTCCCAGCGCCCGTTCACCAGGTGGCCGAGCCCGCGCTGGAAGGCGACCTCGTAGGCGGCCTCCGGCACATCCCAGCGCGCAAGCGCCTCTTCGAAGCTGTTCTGGGCCGCCTGGCTGTAGACGCTGGAGGGCTGGTCGCTGCGCGGCTGGCTGGCGGCCAGCGACTGGTAGAAGCCGCGCCGGGCCAGCAGGGCGCCGCTCACCCTGGCGCTGCTGGTCGGCTGCGCCGCGATCGCGCGGTCGAGATCCTCCACGGCATCGCCGAAGCGTCCCAGGCCGGCGTAGAAATAGCTGCGCGCCTCGTAGCCCAGGACGCGGGCGCGCGAGCTGCCCGGATTGGCCGACGCGCTGGCGGCGTCGGAGAAGCTGAGAAGGTTCTTCAGGGCCTGCAGGCCCTCGCGCGGCTTGCCGATTTGCTCCAGCCCGTAGCCCAGCAGCGCCTGGCCGATCGGGCGGTCGCGGCCGCGCCGCACGCACTCTTCGGCCAGCGCGACCAGGCGGTGGCCGCGGATCTGCCCGTCCTGCGACTGGGCGAGAATGGATTCGGCGGCATCGCAGGGGGCCGCGACCTGGGACGCGGGCTGGTCGGAACCGCTCTTCACCCCGGTGATCACCACGCCTGCCAGCGGGCCGGGCGGCCCCTTGGGTCCCGGCGCCTGGCAGGCAGCCAGCAAGACCAGAGGCATCAGCAACGCAAGAGTGGGTCTCACCATCGTTCTATCCCGTCCCGGTTCCGTGGGTCTGGAGCGCATCGCGGTCGGCAGCAACCTACCGATCGGGTGACCCCGCTCCATCAGTCAAACATCTAGATTCCATTCGGGACGATCCGATCTAGTCCAGCCGCCCCAGAGCTCCCTGCGCGAAAAAGTACTCGGGCAAGGCCACCACCTCGCTCTCCAAAACCCGCTCGAAGGCCGTCCTCGAGCGGTCCCGATCGCCCGCCAAGAGAGCCCCCAAAGCCAAGTAATAGTCAAGCTGCGCCTTGGTCGCCGCCGGATTGAGCCTGCTCTCTTGCAGCGCCTGCCGCCGCAAGTCCGCAGTCTCGATCTCCCCCAGGAGGAAGCGGATCAGGACGCCCGGATAGAGGTCGAGATCGAGCCCCGCCGTCTCGACGCGCCGCTGCAGTCCGCGGCGTGCGGCCTCGCGGCCCAGGCCCTGGCTCTCCGCGGCATAGATCCTGAGCGCGGTCTGCAGCTTCTGCGGCGCCGCCGGGGCCAGCGCGAAGGCCTGGGTCAGGCGCCGGTAGGCCTCGGCGAAGCGGCCCCGCGTCAGCGCCACCCAGCCGGCGCGGCTGAGCACGGCGAAGCGCTGGCGCGGGCTGCGGGCAATCAGGAAGGCGCGTTCCACGTTCTGCGCGGCCTGCCGCTCCTCGCCGGCAAGCGCGAGATAGGCGGCCCGCTGCGAGAGGAGGCTGCTCAGCAGGTCGGGATAGCGCGCCCCGGTGAAACGGGCGAGCAGGCTTCCGGCAAGGTCCACCTCGTTGAGCGCGCCGTCGGGATCCCCCTTGGCGGCGAAGAGCGTGGCCCTGGCATCCAGGGCCAGCAGGGGCGCCAGCCACACCGCCGGCCCCTCGTCCGGCTTGACCTTCAGGGCGGTGTTGAGGGCGCGGGTCGAGGCGCTGCGGTCGCCCAGGTACTGCTCCGCCCAGCCCAGCAGCGCCCAGCCGAGCTGCGGGCGGTCGCCGCGCTCGACGCAGGCCTCGGCATAGGCCTTCAGCTTGCGGCCATCCAGGCTCAAGGTGTCGCCGCGCTCCAGCAGGGCCACGGCCCTGGCGCAGGGCCGATCCAGCTCGGCGATCTGGAGATCGTCGGGATCGAGGCTGGTACAGCCGCCGAGGACCAGCAGCAGGGTCAGGGCCAGCAGGGTGCTTCTTGCGCGCAGCACGAACCCGCCCTCACCCTGCCGTCCGCGCGCCCGGATCAGAGCAGCGCTGCGAGTTCGCGGGCCTGCGCCAGCTGTTCCTCTGCCATGGTCTCGGCGAGCGCTGCGGCCAGCACGCGCGCCTCCTCCGCGCCCAGCCGCTCGGCGACCAGATACCAGGCGAGCGCCCGGACCCGGTCCACCGTGCCGCTCTTGCCCGACCGATAGAGCTCGGCGAGCCTGAGGGCCGCCTCGGCGATACCGGCCGAGGCCGCCAGCTCGTAGTGACCGAGCGCCGCCTCCATGGCCTCGGGACCGCCCAGCCCCCGCTCCTCGAGCAGCGCAAGGTTGTAGGCGGCGATCGCCTCGCCGCTCTGTGCGGCAACCGCGTACCAGCGGCGCGCCTCGTCATAGTCCGGCTCTCCCAGCGACCTGCCGGTGTAGAGCTGGCCCAGGCGCAGGGCGGCGGCAAGGTGCCCCATCTCGGCGGCCCGGCGATAGGCTTCGGCGGCGCGCTGCGGGTTCGCCGGGCGCCCGATGCCCCGCTCCTCCACCCGTCCGATACGATAGGCCGCCTCCGCGTCCCCCGCATCGGCCCGCTTCTGCAGCCGCCGCGTGCTGCTGCCGACCGTGTCGGTTCCGGGCACGATCACGACCTCTCCACCGCCCGCGGCCGAGCGCCCCGGCACCTGAAGCGCGAGGATCGCCAGCACAGCGAAGAAACCGCAGAGCAGTCGTTTCATTCGGCCTTTCCCGACACGGACTTCCGGCCGAAACCCCAGCGACCCACTGGAGTATTGACCCTAAGCACTTGTCTTTAGCCCAAAAAGACCGCCCACGTCGATCTATTTGACAGAGATGTAGCGGAAATTGTCGCACTTCTGCCACAGTTCGCCGTGGCGGGCAGTGCGCGCGGATCGTCATGGAGAGGGCTGTCCAATCCACAGCGGCAAGCGTTCCATTGCTCAGTTGCCGCCACCACTGTTCCGCTTTCTGCTGTCGTCCTTCGGCTTGACCGAAGGACCGCTTTCCACTTGGAGGATCCTGGCGAATAGCCAGGCGATTCCATCCTCTCCGTCGACCGTCGACTGGTCCTTCGGCCAAGCCGAAGGACGACAGGAACGAGATGGATTGAGCGAGGGTCATCCTGGTCGGTCTTGCCTCTGTCTCATCCGAGAAGACATCCTGCCCCGGCTTCCCCCATTTCACGGTCGAGCCGAAGGACGATGGGGAAAAGGCTTCGAAAACCTTCGTGATTCCCTGGGGAGGAGGCACGACATCGTCCGTCGCAACGCCGCGCGCGATGCCGGCTAGATCTCGATCACCATGCGCCCGCGGACCTGGCCCTTGAGGATCGCGTTGGCCAGCTCCGGCACCTGCTCCAGGCGCGCGGTCTCGGTCATCGAGGCCAGCAGGTCGCGGTCGAGGTCGCTGGCGATGCGCTTCCAGGCGGCCAGGCGCTTCTCCTTCGGGCACATGACGGAGTCGATCCCCAGGATCGAGACGCCGCGCAGCAGGAAGGGCAGGACAGTGGTTTCAAGGGCATTGCCGCCGGCGAGGCCGACCGAGGCCAGCGCGCTGCCGTAGGCCATCTGCGTCAGCACGCGCGCCATCATGGTGCCGCCGACATTGTCGATGCAGCCAGCCCAGCGCTCCTTGTCGAGCGGCCGCGTCGGTGCCTCGGCGAGCTCCTCGCGCGCCACGATCTGGCTGGCGCCGAGAAATTTCAGGTAGTCGGCCTGTTCCGGCCGCCCGGTCACGGCGGCCACCTCGAAGCCGGCCTTGGCGAGCAGGCTGACGGCGACCGAGCCGACGCCGCCCGAGGCCCCGGTCACCAGGATCGGACCGCTGCCGGGCGCCGTTCCATGGCCCTCCAGAGCCTGTATCGCCAGCATGGCGGTGAAGCCGGCCGTACCCACCGCCATGGCCTCCCTGGCGCTCAGACCCTCGGGCAGCGGCACCAGCCAGTCGCCCTTGACCCGGGCCAGCTCGGCATAGCCGCCCCAGTGGGTCTCACCCACCCGCCAGCCGGTCAGCACGACGGGATCGCCCGCCTTGTAGTCCGGGTGGTCGGAGCGCTCGACGCTGCCGGCGAAGTCTACGCCCGGCACGTGGGGATAGCTGCGCACCAGGCGGCCCAGGCCCTTCACCACCATCCCGTCCTTGTAGTTCAGCGTGGAGTGCGAGACGCGCACGGTGACGTCGCCGTCTGGCAGCGCGCTCTCCTCGAGCTGCTCGATGGCGTTGCCGACCTTGCCGTCGCTTTCCGTCAGGACCAGGGCTTTGAACATGGGGGACCTCCCTGCTGCTCTCTTGTTTGTCGCTGCCGTCTAAGACTCTAAGAAGGGGCGGCACCGCAAGACTTAACGGCCTTCCGGAATCCACTCCTGCAGCACCAGTTCCAGGGTGATGCAGATGGGATTGGCGTCGGGCAGGAAGCGGCCGCCGTAGACCCTGGCGTCGCTGTCCGAGATGGTACCGGTCAGCCGCGCCTCCGGCCGCCCGTCGGGATCGGGGCGGACCTCGCCGGCCAGGGTCAGGATCTCCACGCCCGGTCCGGCGACCTCGAGCCGCTCGTCGGCGCCATAGCCGAGGGCCGCGTCCAGCAGGCTGCCGACGGCGCCGCGCACCAGGGCACAGCGGAAGCCCTCGGCCTCGGCCGCCGCGGCGACCGCGCGGCAGAGATCCTCGTTGGGCTTGATCCGCACCACGGCGATGCGGCCCAGGCTTCCGGCCTCGACCCGGCTCACGACGCCGCCTCCGCGGTGGCGGGGACCTTGGGATGGAAGATGGCGTAGTTGGTCTCGGCGTCGTAGGCGACGGCGAAGCCGCCCCCCGCGAGCCCCAGGACCTGGAGCGTCAGCCCCTCGGCCCCGACCAGGCAGGCGCCGGGCGGCAGGTGGCCGCCGTGGACCCGGCCCTCGGCATCGGCCACGACCGCGTGACAGTGCAGCAGCGGCCTGCCCTCGCCGTCGCTGCCGACCAACGCGTTGGCGCCGATCAGGGTGACCGGGGCCGCGGGCGTCGTGGGCGCGCCATAGGTCGCGAGCCTGGCGCCGCTGGCATCGGGCTGGCCCGTCAGATAGCTGAAGGCGGCGAAGCTGCCGGAGACCAGGCTGACCGCCGCCTGCCCCAGCCCCAGGTCGCCGAGTGCGGAGAGCAGGCCCTCGTGCAGCTCCTCGCCCTCCTCCAGCTCGATGCGGTACTCCCCGGCGCTCTCGGCCCTGCCGGCCAGCCGTCGCGGCTCTGCTGCCGGTCCGGGGTGCTTTCCCTGGCGCATGCTTCTCCTTCCCGGAGGGATCAGGCCTCGACCAGCCCCTCTTCCTTCAGTTGCTGCAGGATCAGGTGCTTGGGCACCTTGCCATAGCCGCTCTTCGGCAGCTCCGGCCAGAAGTAGAGCCGCTGCGGGCGCTTGTACTTGGCGATCTTGCCGTCGAGGAAGGCCAGCAGCTCCGCCTCGCCGGCTGCCGTCCCGCTCTCCAGCACCACGACGCCGACGCCGCTCTCGCCCCACTTCTCGTCGGGTACGCCCAGGATGGCCACCTCCGCCACCGCCGGGTGGGTCAGCAGCACCTCCTCGGCCTCGCGCGGATAGACGTTGGAGCCGCCGGAGATGTACATGTCCGAGGCCCGGCCGGTGATGTAGAGGAAGCCGGCATCGTCCAGGCGGCCCAGGTCGCCGGTGTGGAACCAGCCCGCCTTCAGCGCCTTGGCGTTGGCCTCGGGATTGTCGTGGTAGCCGGCGAAGACGGCGGGGCCGCGCACGCAGATCTCGCCCTGCTCGCCGGCGGAGAGGCGCCTGCCCTCTCCATCCTTGATCGCGATCTCCATGCCGGTGCGCGGGTAGCCGCAGCTTCCGACCCGCATCTCCGCGTCGTCGAACGCGTGCAGGTCGGGCGGCAGCACGGTGATGTTTCCCGTCACCTCGCCCAGGCCGTAGTACTGCACCAGGACCTTGCCCAGCTTTTCCAGGCAGTGCTTCTGGTCGGCCCGGTACATGGGACCGCCGGCATAGATCACGTACTTCAGGCTGGCGTGATCGAAGCGCTCCACCGCCGGGTGACGGCAGAGCCGCGTCAGGATCGTCGGTACGGTGAACATGTTGGCGACGCCATGGCGCTCGACCAGGCGCCAGCAGTCCTCCTCGTCGAAGGAGCTCCCGGCCGGCAGCACCGAGACCACCCCGCGGGCCACCTGCGGCAGCAGGTGCGCGCCGGCGCCGTGGCTCAGCGGCGCCACCACCAGGGAGGCCTGGCCGCTGTGGGTGTCGGGCATGAGGTCGGCCAGGTGGTTGTTCACCACGAAGCCCATCTGGTCGTGCGTGAGCACCGCCGCCTTGGGCCGGCCGGTGGTGCCGGAGGTGTAGAAGAACCAGCAGGGATCGCCGGGCGAGACCTCCTCCTCCCAGGCCCCCGCGCCGGCGCCCTCGGCCACCAGGGCATCGAAGCCCAGGCTCTGCGGCAGGGGCTCGTCGCCGATCGTCACGAAGAGCCGGAGGTCCGGCACCTCTGTCCGGCAGTGCGCGACATGCTCGGCGAAGCCGCTGTCCGCGATCATCGCGACCGCCCCCGAGGACTGGCCCAGGTAGGCGATCTCCGGCGGCGTCAGGCGGGCGTTGCAGGGAACCCAGACGCCGCCCAGCTTGAAGGCGGCGAACATCGACTCGAACATCTGGTTCGAGTTCTTGGCGAGGACCAGGATGCGGTCGCCCTTGCCGAAGCCGCGCGCCTTCAGGGCCGCGACCAGGCCGTTGACCCGGGCGTCGATCTCGGCCCAGGTCCACTGCTTCTCGCCCCAGATCAGCGCCGGCCGGTCCGGCAGGCGCCGGGCCGTGTCGCTCAGCAGGCGACCCAGGTTGACCGCGCCGCTCACCCGCCCGACGCTCCGAGGCTCTCGGTCATGCTCACCACCAAGTCTCTCTCCCAGGAGTTCAATTGCGCTTGCTGCGGTCGGCACGCGCCAGGAGGAGCTGGGCCCTGACGGCCTCGAGCGAGCGCTCGATCTCCAGGTTCATGACCTCGCGGACCAGGGGGTCCTTGCCGCCGTTCTCGGCGCGATCGAGGTCGCTCATCAGCCCGTCGTGCAGGTCGGTGAGATAGGCCTCCTTGCCGAGGTTGCGCGCCTGCACCAGCAGCATGCGGTCGACGATCAGGCGCAGCACCGTCACCTCGGCGCGCAGCCTGTCTGCGTCGCTCACCCCCGATCCGGCCTTGGCGCGCCGCTTCGCCGCCTTCCTGGCCGCGATCCTGGCAGCCTTCTCGGCAGCAACCTTAGCTGCCTCCTCGGCCGCTTCTTGAGCTGCGACCTTGGCCGCCTTGGCGGCAGCCTTACGCGCAGCCTTCTCGGCCGCCTCCTTGACCGCCTCTTCGGCCGTGTCCTTCTTCGCCTTCTTGCTCACCGGCGCTGCTCCACACCACGCGAGCCGGCACGCGCCGCACTCGTCCCCCTTCTATTTAGTCTCAAAACCTCGAACTCTAAAGAGGATCGCGCAGCAAGGGCCCGGTCGAACAGTGGATCGAGCCGCCGTTGGTCTGGATCTTGCCGTAGGGGATATGGGTCACGCTGATCCCGGCCTCGCCCAGGCGGTCCATGGTCTGGTTGGAGGCACCCGGCGGCATCAGCACGTCGCCGGGCGCCACCGCCAGGCAGTTGACGATCCAGGGGTCGTCCTGCGGGGTGATCTCGATGGTGCGCACGCCGAGCGCCTTCAGCCGCTCCAGGAAGGTGAAGGGCAGGCCCTCGGCGGCGACCAGCGCCAGGTCCCGGTCGATCATGACGAAGCTGCCGTCGATGTGGATGTCGTAGCCGCGCAGATCGACGACGATCAGCTCCACCCCCTGCGCGCGCAGCACCTCGTCGAGCTGGCGGATGGCCTCGTCGTTCACCCGGATGGAGCGGCCGACGACCGCCGTCTGGCTGTTGATCCAGGCGAAGGAGCCGCCCTCGACCATGCCGATCCCGGTGATGGTCCTGAGGATCGGCATGCCGATCTTCGCCAAGGTGCGGGTGACGCAGAGCTCCTCGCCGCGGCGCACGCGCGGCGCCATGCGGGCGACGATGGCGCCGCCCTTGACCGCGATCACGCTGTCGCGGGTGTAGCAGGCCTTGATCAGCGGCGCCTCGACGCCCTCCAGCTGCACCACCTCCACGCCCTTGGCCTCCAGCGCCGCCGTCAGGGCATCGTGCTGGGCCTGCATCTCGGCGACCTCCGGGATGGTGTTGTGCTGCCAGTACCAGCCCACCTCCGGGTCGCCGTAGGCATCGATCTCGGGAATGTACTTGGACCGGTCGACGATCTTCATCTCCGCGCCGGGGCGGTGCACCAGCACCTTGCGCAGGCGGCCGACGTCGCTGTCGCAGCCCCAGACCTGGCCCCAGGTGGCCTGCTGCTCGCCCGGGTCCTCGAAGGCCGGCTCGGGCACCGAGCCGAACTTCTTGATGGTCATGGCATAGCGGAAACCGGACAGACCTTCCCCGGACATGGGCAGGCTCCCCTCTCTAGGTGCTGATCCCTCGGGCGGGCTGACGCCCTAAAACCGTCCTAGCCGCGCAGCGGCTCCAGGATGGAGGCGTAGTTGGCGACGGCGGCACCGCCCATGTTGAAGACGCCGGCCAGCTTCGGGTCGGCGACCTGCATCGCGCCCGCCTCGCCCAGCAGCTGCATGGAGGCCATGATGTGCATGGAGATGCCCGTCGCGCCGATCGGATGGCCCTTGGACTTGAGGCCGCCCGAGGCGTTGACCGGCAGCTTGCCGTCCTTCTGGGTGATGCCCTCCTTGATGACCTCCGCGCCCTGGCCGGGCTTGGCCAGTCCCATGGCCTCGTACTGGACCAGCTCGGCGATGGTGAAGCAGTCGTGGGTCTCGACCAAGGAGAGGTCCTGGACCTTGGTGCCGGCCTCGGCGTGGGCGCCCTGCCAGGCCCGGCGGCAGCCCTCGAACTCCAGGATGTCGCGGCGCGCCAGCGGCAGGAAGTCCTGCACGTGCTGGGCGGCACGGAAGACCACGGCCTTCTTCATGCGCAGCGCGTTCTCCACGTCGGTCAGGACGATCGCCGCGGCACCGTCGGAGACCAGCGAGCAGTCGGTGCGCTTCAGCGGGCCGGCCACGTAGGGGTTCTTGTCGCTGACGTTGCGACAGAAGTCGTAGCCCAGGTCCTTCTGCATCTGCGCCAGCGGGTTGACCGAGCCGTTCTTGTGGTTCTTGGCCGCGATCATCGCGAGCGCATCGGACTGGTCGCCGTACTTCTGGAAATAGAGCTCCGCGATCTTGCCGAAGACGCCGGCGAAACCGCCCTCGATGTCCGCCTCGTCCCTGACGTAGGAGGCCTTCAGCAGGATGTCGCCGATCTCGCGGGTCGGCAGGCCGGTCATCTTCTCCACGCCGACGCAGAGGACGAAGCGCGCGTCCTTGGCCTTCAAGGACTTGATGCCCTGGTGCAGGGCGGCGGTGCCGGTGGCGCAGGCGTTCTCCACCCGGGTCGCGCGGGTGTAGCGGAAGCGGTCGTCGGCCTGCAGCACCAGAGAGGCGGGAAAGGCCTGGCGGGAGAAGCCCTCGTTGAAATTGCCCAGCACGATCTCGTCGATGTCCTGCGGCTCCAGGCCGGCATCCTCGACCGCCTGGACCGCGACCTGGGCGATCAGGCTCTCCAGATCGTCGTTCTCATGCTTACCGAACTTGCCGTGCGACCAACCGACGATACAGGCGGACATGACGTCTCTCCTTTGCCTACGAGGGCCCGATAACCCGTCAACTTTTCTCTACCCGACTGACATACGCCGCAGTACGCAACCGCGCAACGCCGGGCAAGGTCATAGCCCTATGCATGAGGGGATCAGGTAGGACCTCCGAGATCCCGGACGAAGGCTCGCAGTGCGGCCGCCACGGCCTCCGGATCCTCGAGCATGGGGAAGTGGCCGAAGCCCGCCAGGGTGACGGCCCGGGCAGAGCGCGCCTCCTGCTCCACGAAGTCGCCCCAGGCGCTGCCTTCGCCCTCGCAGAGGGCGCGGCGCTTGCCGTCCTTGCCCAGCGTGGTGGTCTGCAGGGCCAGGATCGGCGTCTCCGCCAAGGCCTGCAGGACCCTGCCGCTCTCCTCCCGGTCCCAGCGCAGCAGCCCCCCGACCGCGGCTGCCAGGGCGGGCTGGCTCATCCGCCTGGCACGCGCGACCAGCCTCTCGGCCGTCGCCGCCGCCATGCGCGGCCCGATCATCTCGCCGAAGAACCAGGCGAGGAAGGCCAGGTGATCGCGCGCGATCGGCTCCAGGAAGCTGGCGGGCTCGAGCAGCGCCAGGCGGCTCCCGTCGACCAGGACGACGCCCAGGGTCCGCTCCGGCCGCTCCAGGGCCGCCTGCAGCACGACGCGGCAGCCCAGGCTGTGGCCGACCAGAATGGTCCTCTCGCCCATCTCGGCCGTCACCCGCGCCGCGAGATCGGGAATGGTAAGCGGCCGTCCGGTTCCGGCATCGGGCTCGAAGAAGCCGAGATCGACGGCCTGGCTGGGGTACTGCGGACCCAGAGCCGCGCGAACCTGGTCCCAGTCCTCCGGCGCGCAGGCCAGGCCGTGCACGAAGCAGAGCGAGGCCGCCGCGCTCAAGAGGCCGTCTCCTTCGCCTGCGGCAAGACGACCCAGCCGGGGCGCTGAAGGGTCACCGCTCTGCCGCCGACCGTCAGCGGCAGCTCGCTCTCCAGGGCCTGCAGGCGGAGCAGCGCCAGGGCGTGGCGGCCGGAGACGGAGCGCAGTTCGCCGACCGCCCTCTCGCCCTGCATGACCTCTCCTTCGCATTCAAGGAAATCGTCTTCCCCTTCAAGGGGTAAGAGGCGCTTCTTGATGAGGCCGCGATACTTCGTGCGGGCTGTCAGTTCCTGGCCCATGTAGCAGCCCTTGCGCCAGTCGACGCCGCCGAGCTCGTCGAAGCCGTTCTCAAGGAGGATTGCCTTCTCCACCTCCATGTCGCGGCTTCCGTCGGGCAGCGCGAGCGCGATGCGCCAGCGCTCGTAGTCCGCCCGCTCGCCCGCCGCGATCCCGGGGAGCGGCTCAGCGGCGCGGGACCAGAGCCGGAGGCCCAGCCCCCGATGACGCGGATCCGCCATCACCAGCCCCTCCGGGAGGCTCCGGGCGGCACCGGCCCGGTCCGGCAGGTCGAAGGTCGCAAGGGCCTCCTCGCCCCAGATCGCCGAGACCCGCCAGTCCTCGCTCGCGTCGGCGAGCTCGACCTTGGAGCGCAGCTTGTAGAGCTTCAGGCGCCGTAGCAGATCGGGCAGGCGTGCCGCCTCGGTCTCCAGCAGGAGCGCTCCCTCCTGCTCCAGCAGGAAGAAGTCGTGCAGGTACTTGCCCTGCGGTGTCAGGAAGGCCGCCCAGATGGCCTGATCGGGCTTGGCTTTCATGACGTCGTTGCTGATCACGCCCTGCAGGAACACTCGGGCGTCGTCGCCCCGGATCGCTATGATGCCGCGGTCGGGCAGAGGGCACTGGCTGAGCCCCTGCGCTCCTGGTTCTCTGCTGTCGCTCATGCCGGCCATGTTGTCTACTTTTGGCCGGATCTCAAGCCCTTGCTTGCCCGCACCCCTTGACGCGCGCGGCGCGATGACGCCAGGGAGACGCATGGAGGACGATCCAGGCTACCCGGAGTCGGACGAGCAGGAGACTGCAGCAGCCGGCCAACCGGCCCTGTCCCTGCTCATGACCATCGCGGGCCAGACCGGCGGTGGGGCGGAGAGCTTTTTCGTCCGCCTCGCCGCCGCCCTGAAGCGCCGCCAGGTGGCCGTCTCAGCCATCGTGCGACCGCATCCCGGCCTGCTGTCCGGCCTGCAGGCCGCCGGCGTCCAGCCCGATGCCGCCCCCTTCCACGCCCGCCTGGACCTCAAGACCAGGGGCGTCATCAAGCGCAGCCTGGAGGCCAACCGCCCGGAGGTCGTGCTGGCCTTCATGCAGCGCGCCGCCGCCCTGACGCCCAGGGGCGCGCACAGCCTGATCGGCCGGCTCGGCGGCCCCTACCCCCTGAAACGCTTCCGCCACTGCGACCACCTGATCGCGCCGACCCCGCACCTGGTCGAGCACATACTCTCAGCCGGCTGGCCCCGCGAGCGCGCCAGCCTGCTGCCGAACTTCCTCGCCGACCGCTTCCAGGAACGCCGGCCGCCGCCGGCCCTGCCGCGCCCCGATCGCGGCGCCCTGCTGCTGGGGCTGGGCCGCCTGCACCAGGTGAAGGGCTTCGACGTCCTGCTGCAGGCCCTGGCCGCCGTACCCAACGCGACCCTCTGGCTGGCCGGCAGCGGCCCGGAGGAGGTCTCGCTCAGGCACCTGGCCGGCGCCCTCAGCCTCACCCAGCGCATCCGCTTCCTGGGCTGGCAGGAGGACCCCCTGCCCCTCTACAGGATGGCCGACCTGCTGGTGATCCCCTCGCGCGAGGAGCCGCTGGGCAACGTGGTGCTCGAAGGCTGGATGGCCGGCGTGCCGGTGCTGGCCAGCGCGGCGGCCGGCCCGGCCTGGCTGATCGAGGAGGGCCGGAGCGGCAGGCTCGTCCGGCCCGGCAACCCTGCCCTGCTGGCGCAGGCGATCCGCGAGCTGCTGGCCGATGCCGACCTGCGCCGGCGCCTGGGAGAGGGCGGCCGGGCGGCCTATCTGGACCGCTTCACCGAAGAGCGAGGTGTGGCGGCCTACCTCGAGCTCTTCGCGAGATTGCGCGGCGCAGCTTCGCAGCGGACTTGAAGCCGCGGCCCGGCTGTGGCCACTCTCACCGGACCGATCGCACGGAGCACGTCAGGGGGCAAGGATGAGCCAGGGCTACGATCTGATCCTGAAGGGCGGCAGGGTCTACACACCGAGCGGCCTGCAGGAACTCGACATCGCCGTCGTCGACGGCAAGATCGCGGCCCTGGGCGCGCTCGGCCAGGCCGCCGCCGCCGAACGCCTCGACGTGTCGGGGCTGACCGTGCTCCCCGGCGTGGTCGATACCCAGGTCCACTTCCGCGAGCCGGGGCTCGAGCAGAAGGAGGATCTGGCCAGCGGCACCAAGGCGGCCGTGCTGGGCGGCGTCACGGCGATCTGCGAGATGCCGAACACCTCGCCGTCCACCACCTCGGCCGGCGCGATCGCCGACAAGCTGACCCGGGCCGATGCCCGCTGCTGGTGCGACTATGCCTTCTTCGTCGGCGCCACGGCCGACAACGTCGACAAGCTGGGCGAGCTGGAACGCCTGCCGGGCGTCGTCGGGGTGAAGCTCTTCATGGGCTCCTCGACCGGCACGCTCCTGGTCGAGGACGATGCGACCCTGGAGGCCGTGCTGCGCTCCGGCAGCCGGCGCATGGCGATCCACTCGGAGGACGAGCTGCGGCTCAGGGCGCGCATGGCGCTGGCCACCCAGGGCGGCCCGGCGCAGCATCCGGTCTGGCGCGACGTCGAGACCGCACGCCTGGCGACCGAGCGCCTGCTGCGCCTGGCCCGCAAGGCCGGGCGGCGCATCCACGTGCTGCACATCACCACGGCCGAGGAGCTGCCGCTGCTGGCAGCCAACCGCGACATCGCGACGGTGGAGGTGACCCCCCAGCACCTGACCTTGGAGGCGCCGGGCTGCTACGAGGAGCTCGGCACCTTCGCGCAGATGAACCCGCCGATCCGCGAGGCCCGGCACCGCAAGGCGCTCTGGGCTGCGGTCGCCAACGGCCTGGTCGACGTGGTCGGCAGCGACCACGCCCCGCACACCAAGGCGGAGAAGGAGAAGCCCTACCCCGCCAGCCCCTCGGGCATGCCGGGCGTGCAGACCCTGCTGCCGCTGCTGCTGGACCACATGAGCGCCGGCCGCCTCAGCCTTGAGCGGCTGGTCGACCTCACCTCCGCCGGCCCCCATCGCATCTACGGGCTGGCCGGCAAGGGCCGCATCGCCCAGGGCTATCAGGCCGACTTCACCCTGGTGGACCTGGAGGCACGGCGGCGCATCGAGTCCTCCTGGCTGGCCAGCAAGTGCGGCTGGTCGCCCTTCGAGGGCCGCTTCGTCACCGGCTGGCCGATCATGACCATGATCCGCGGCATGACGGTGATGCGCGACGGCGAGGCCCTCGGCCTGCCCCGCGGCCGGCCCCTCACCTTCCTGGAGACCCTGCCGAAGCAGGCCTGAGGAGCCGCTTGCCGAGCGGAGCGAACTCACCTAAGTATAAGGGGAATTGACCAAGGGGTGCCCTCGGCAGAGGGCTGAGATGGCGCTGTCGCCCGCGCCGAACTCTTCGAACCTGATCCGGGTCATGCCGGCGAAGGGATGGTGGGCCACTCCCCACAGAACCGCAGTTCGCCGGCATCCCGATCAAAGAGCGGAGGTGTCTTCTTGCCCTCTATCGAGGTGGTCGGAAGCGGTGTCGTCGGCCTGACGGCGGCCATCGAGTTCGCCGGGCGCGGCTGCGCGGTGCGGCTGGTGACGGCGAGCCAGGGCCCGGACAGCGACTGCTGTTCCTGGTGGGCCGGCGGCATGCTGGCACCCGATTGCGAGCTGGAATCCGCAGAGCCCCTGATCGGCCGGCTGGGGCGGGAGAGCATGGCCTACTGGCGCGAGAGCGCCGAGGCCGTCTTCGAGGGCACGCTGGTCCTGGCCGGGCGCCGCGACGCCGCCGACCTGGAGCGCTTCGCGCGTATGACGACGGGCTGGCGGCGGGTCGGGGCCGAGGAGCTTGCCGGGCTGGAGCCCGACCTCGCCGGCCGCTACCGCCGCGGCCTCTTCTTCGAGACCGAGGGGCATCTCGACCCCAGGGCGACCCTGCGGCAGCTCTGGGACCGGCTTCCCCACCTCGGCATCGCGGTCGAGACCGGCCGCAGGCTCTCGGGCGAGGAGATGGCCCGTGCGCCGGAGGCCGAGTGGCGCCTGGACTGCCGCGGCCTGGCGGCCCGCGACGCGCTGGAGGACCTGCGCGGCGTCAAGGGCGAGATGCTGGTCCTGCGCAGCCGGGAGATCTCCTTCGCCAGGCCGATCCGCCTGCTGCATCCCCGCTTCCCGGTCTACGTTGTGCCGCGCGCCGGCGGCCGCTTCATGGTGGGGGCGACCATGATCGAGACCGAGGACCGGGCCCACATCACGGCGCGCTCCATGATCGAGCTGCTCTCCAGTGCCTACGCGCTCAACCCGGCCTTCGGCGAGGCCGAGGTGGTGGAGACCGGCGTCGACGCGCGCCCGGCCTTCCCCGACAACCTGCCGCGCCTGGTCCTGCAGGGCCGGCGCCTGCACATCAACGGCTGCTACCGACACGGCTTCCTGCTCGCCCCGGCTCTGGCCCGGAGGGCGGCGGACTGGCTGCTGGAGGGGCGGCGCGATTCGGAGGTGACCCATGACGGTGACAGTGAACGGCCAGCCGCATGAGACGGGGGCCGCGAGCCTCGAGGCCCTGCTGCAGGAGCTCGGCTACTCCGAGCGCAGGGTGGCGACCGCGGTGAACGGCGACTTCGTGCGCGCCGCGCTACGCGGGGAGACCGCGATCTCGCCCGGTGACCGCATCGACGTGGTCGTGCCGATGCAGGGAGGGTGAGGCCATGGGACTGAAGGTCTACGGGGTCGAGTTGACCTCCCGCCTGCTGCTCGGTAGCGCCCTCTACCCCTCGCCGGAGATCCTGCGCCGTGCCATCGCCGCCTCGGGCGCGGAGGTCGTGACCCTCTCGCTCCGCCGCGAGACCGCCAGTGGCCGGGAAAGCAGCGTGCTGCTCTCGCTGATCGAGAAGGCGGGCGTGCGGGTGCTGCCGAACACGGCCGGCTGCCACAGCGTCAAGGAGGCGGTGACCACCGCCCAGATGGCGCGCGAGCTCTTCGACACGCCCTGGATCAAGCTCGAGGTCGTGGGCGAGGAGGACACGCTGGCGCCGGACCCCTTCGGCCTGGTCGAGGCCGCGCGGATCCTGACGGACGAGGGCTTCCAGGTCTTCCCCTACACCACCGAGGACCTGGTGGTGGCCGAGGCCTTGCTGGATGCCGGCTGCCAGGTGCTGATGCCCTGGGGCGCGCCGATCGGCAGCGGCCGCGGCCTGAACAACCCCTATGGCCTGCGCACCCTGCGCCATCACTTCCCCGAGGTGCCGCTGGTGGTCGACGCGGGCATCGGCCGGCCCTCGCACGCCGCACAGGCGATGGAGCTGGGCTACGACGCCATCCTGCTGAACACCGCCGTCGCCAAGGCCGGCGATCCCGTGGTCATGGCAGAGGCCTTCGCCAGGGCGATCGAGGCCGGCCGCCTGGGCTTCGAGGCCCAGCCGATGGAGGAGCGCGACATGGCCAGCCCCTCCACGCCCCTGGCCGGCCTGCCCTTCTCGCTGAGCGAGGCCTGAGAGATCCGATGCTGCCGCCCTTCTACCTGATCGTCGACGCCGCTGACTGGCTGGAGCGCTTCCTGCCGCTGGGCCTAAAACTGGTGCAGCTCCGGATCAAGGAGCGCCCCGAGGCCGAGCTTCGCCGCGAGATCGCGGCCGCCCGCGACCTCTGCGCCGCCAGCGACTGCCAGCTCATCGTGAACGACCACTGGCGCCTGGCGCTCGACCTCGGCTGCGACTACGTCCACCTGGGCCAGGAGGATCTGGACGCGGCGGACCTGGCCGCCATCCGCAAGGGCGGCCTGAAGCTCGGGATCTCCAGCCACGACAAGCGGGAGCTGAACCGCGCGCTGGAGCTGGAGCCGGACTATGTCGCCCTCGGCCCGATCTATCCCACGATCCTGAAGGCCATGCGCTGGAACCCGCAGGGGTTGGAGCGGATCGGCGTCTGGAAAGAGCGGCTGGGCGACCTGCCGCTGGTCGCCATCGGCGGCCTCACCGTGGAGCGTGCGCCGGGAGTCTATGCCGCCGGCGCCGACTGCTGCTGCGTGGTGACCGACGTGCTGCGCGCCGAGGATCCCGAGGCCCGCCTGAAGGCCTGGCTGGAGGTCGCGGCGTCAGCCCAGCCGGTCGCGTAGGGCCGCCAGCAGCGCGAAGGGCGAGGCCGCCGGCCGGTCGATCTCTCCCATGACCTTGGCGAGCCCCCTGCGGCCGTAGTCGGCACGCAGGCTCTCGACCAGCCAGGTCCGCCCCTGCGCGAGGCGCCTCTCCGCCAGCCGGTCGCCCTCCTTCAGGTGCCGAAGGTGGTCTTCTGCCAGGCTGAGCAGCCTCTCGGCGGCACCCGGCTGCTGGGCAGCCAGCGCCAGGCAGGCGACCGACCAGCCCCCGACCGGCGGGCTCAGCCCCACCGCGGCCTCCAGGTCGGCCAGGGCGCGCTCGGCCACAGGGCCCAGGTCGGCCTTGGTGACCACGGCGATCTGCGGGATCTCGATGATGCCGGCCTTCATGAACTGCACCGCATCGCCGGAGGCCGGCTGCACGCAGAAGACCACGGTGTCGGCCATGTCGGCGACGTCGGTCTCCGACTGGCCGACGCCGACTGTCTCGACCAGGACAAGGTCGAAGAGCGCGCGCAGCAGGGTGATGGCCGGGAAGGCCTCGTCGGCCACGCCACCCAGCCGGTGCCGCGCGGCCATGGAGCGCACGAAGCAGCCGCGGTCGCCGGCCGGGCTGATGACCCTCAGCCGGTCGCCGAGGAGCGCCCCGCCGCTGCGCCGCGAGGAGGGGTCGATCGCCAGGACGGCGACCCGCCGCCCCTGCCCGCGCGCCGTCTTCAGAAGCGCGCCGGTGAGCGTCGACTTGCCGACGCCGGGCGGGCCTGTGATCCCCAGCACCTGTCCGCCGTCTCCCGCAACCGCCAGCCTCCAGGCCTCGGAGAGCAGCGCCAGGGTCTCGGCCGATTCCGGTTCGCTCTCCAGGCGCGCCAGGGCGGCGGCGACGGCCGCCTTGCCGCCCTCGACGAGGCGGCTCAGGCGATCGCTTGTCTGCGTCTGGGTCATCTAGGAGGCGAGTGTCCCTCGGGCTGGATCCCCATCCAGCCGCCGTCAGGAGGCAATAATCTTGCCTGGGTTCATCAGGCCGGCCGGGTCGAGGGCCTGCTTGATCGCCCGCATCATCGGCACGGCATCGCCGTGCTCTTCGGCCAGCAGGCCGATCTTGCCGTAGCCGATGCCGTGCTCGCCGGTGCAGGTACCGCCCATCGAGAGCGCCCGCTTGATCATCCGCTCGTTGAGCGCCTGGGCGGCGGCCAGTTCCTCCGCGTTGCCGCGCTCCAGCAGGTAGACCAGGTGGAAGTTGCCGTCGCCGACATGGCCGACGATGGGGGCGATGACGCCGCTCTCCTCGATGTCCTTCTTGGTCTCCAGGATGCATTCCGCCAGGCGCGAGATCGGCACGCAGACGTCGGTCGCCCAGCCCTGGCAGCCCGGCCGCAGGGCCAGGCAGGCATAGAAAGCATTGTGCCGGGCCTGCCAGAGCTTCGCCCTGTCCTCTGCCTCGCGGGCCCAGGTGAAGCCCTGCCCGCCGTTCGCTTCGGCCAGCTCGGCGACCATCTTGGCCTGCTCCTCGACCCAGGTCGGCGTGCCGTGGAACTCGAAGAAGAGGGTCGGCAGGACGGGATAGTCGAGGCCGTCATGGCGGTTGACGGCATCCATCTGCACGTCGTCCAGAAGCTCCATGCGGGCGACGGGGATTCCCATCTGGATGGTCTCGATGACGGTCGTGACCGCGCCTTCGAGAGTCTCGAAGGGACAGACCGCGGCACCGATCGCCTCGGGGATCCCGTGCAGGCGCAGGCGCACCTCGGTGATGATCCCGAGCGTCCCCTCGGAGCCCACCATCAGGCGGGTCAGGTCGTAGCCGGCCGAGGACTTGCGGGCCCTGCCGCCGGTGCGCACCACCCGCCCGTCGGCCAGCACGACGGTGAGGCCGAGCACGTTCTCGCGCATGGTGCCGTAGCGCACGGCGTTGGTGCCCGACGCGCCCGTCGCCGCCATGCCGCCCAGCGAGGCATCGGCACCGGGATCGATCGGGAACATCAGGCCGTCGTGGCGCAGGTACTCGTTGAGCTGCTTGCGGGTGACGCCGGCCTGGACCAGGCAGTCGAGGTCCGCGGCATTCACCTCGAGGATCTCGTTCATCTGGCTGACGTCGATGGAGACGCCGCCGTGGATGGCGGCGATGTGGCCTTCCAGCGAGGTACCCGTGCCGAAGGGGACCATGGGCACGCCATGCAGGGAGCAGATGGTGACGGCCGTTATCACGTCCTCGGTCGAGACCGCGAAGACCACGGCATCGGGCGGCGCCTCGTGCGAGGTCTCGTCGCGGCCATGCTGCTCGCGCACCGCCATCGAGGTGGAGAAGCGCTGGCCAAAGGCGGCGCGCAGTTCCTCCAGCGCCAGGGAAAGTGCCTTGGGCTCTGCAAGCGGTCGTATCTCGGTGATCAAGGTCATCGGTATCGCCCTCCCGGCACTCTCATGGCAGTCCGCTCGTTGCAGCACCGAGTGCTACACCAAGCGGGGCCCGACTGAAAGCGCCGCTTCAGAGGGATGGAGCCCGGCCGGTCAGTTCCGGTAGTTCCGGAGCAGGGCCTCGCCGACCATGCCGGCGCGTGCCAGCCAGTCCCCTGCCGCCTCTCGGCCCGCAGCGCTGATGCTGTCTTCCAGGACCGGTGCCTCCTGGTAGAGGCCGTCGCGCTTCAAGAGCCGCATGAGGGCCGAGTTCTGCGCCTGTCCGGCCGCCCAGGCCTGCTCCTCTGCGGCCTCGGCCGCGCGCCTCAGCGCTTCCTGGTCACTGGTGCTGAGCGTCTCGAAGGTGGGTTCGTGGGCGACGACCACGGTCAGGGGAATCCAGGATTCCAGGGGATAGAAGGCGGAGTTCTCGTCGGCGCCGCGCAGGGCTTCGGGCGCGCCCACGAGGGCCGCATCGATGCTGCCGTTCCGGAAGGAATCGGCCAGGACGCGCGGCGAGGCGACGAAGGGGGTGGCCCCCAGGTTGCGGGCGATGCCTTCCGTCAGCGAGGTGCTGCCGCCCAGGGAGAGGCCGCTGAGGTCGCTCCGGTTGGCCAGGCCCTTCGGCCCCAGCAGGCCGCGCGGCGTCTGCGGCGCGGCGAAGAGCAGGATCAGGTCGCGCTGCCAGAGGGCCTGCTGCAGGGGTCCGCGCATCACCCCCCAGAGGCGCCTCGCGGAGGCATAGTCGCCGGCAAGCGTGGGCAGGGAATCGGCCTCGAAGAGCGGGCCCCAGGCGGCCATGGCTCCCAGCGGCAGTGCAGCCAGCTTGACCTCGCCGTTCTGCACCGCGCTCAGGAGGCCGTTCCTCAGGGTCAGGCTGTCTGCGGTATAGACGGCCGGCGCGATCCTGCCGTTGGTCGCGACCTGAAGGTCCTGTCCGAAGAGCTCCAGGCTCTGCACCTGCACCGAGCCTTCGGGCAGGTCGGTTGGAAGCCGCCACTCGCCTGCCGCCACCGGCCCTGCCGCTGCCAGAAGACCGGCAACGACCAGGCCCGCAAGACCATTCTTTCCGCCTCTGATAGCCCTGGTCATCGTCGACTGCGTCCTCCTGCCTTTCCCTCAGCATGGCGAGAGAATGGGTAACAATTAGGGCAAGCCCGTGTCCGACTGACTGTCGGAGCGTGTCCACTGCAGCCGCAATGCGGCACAATGCTACCGCCTGTTGCGCCGCGCCGTTTTCGACAACGAAGGGAGAGTCCTGCCGGCGCACCTCCCCCGCAGCATCCGCCCCCTCGGCGCCTGCGCCATCCACCGAAACCGGCCCGCGCAAACGACAAGGGGGACGCCGCCGCCGAGCAAAGCCGGGCGGATGCGTCCCCCTTGTGTCACCTGGCGCCGGCCGAAGCCGGCACCCTGCGTCGGTTCGAAGGCTAGACGGCCTTCAGGTCGGCCGCGGCGGTCTTGCCCTTGCGGGGATCCGTCCTGACCTCGAAGCTGACCTTCTGACCTTCGTTCAGCGAGCTCATGCCCGACTGCTCGACGGCGCTGATGTGCACGAAGACGTCGGCGCCTCCGTCATCGGGCTGAATGAAACCATAGCCTTTCGTGGCGTTGAACCACTTCACGGTACCTGTGGGCATGTTCGTGTCTCCTTATTGAACAGCTTGCACTTACGGGGATGCTAGAGCCGGCGCGGCCCGTGCATTGGGGATATGTCTGGTGTTAGCGGACTACAGAGTGGGGTCGAAGCCTCTCTTATCGCGGGCTCGGCCTAGGACAGGGCTCTCAGCAGACCTGTACGGTCCGAATCGGGATGCGACTGGTCCTGCCGACCCTGTCGGCGCGGCTTAGAAGGCTGCCGACGACGTCTGTTCTTGGACGCTTCCTGTTTGGCCGGCCGCCGCCGTGGCGGACGCGCAGGAACCGTCTCTCTGGCCTCGCCGCCGCCACCAGGCAACAGGACCTTGCCGATGAGCTTCTCGATTCCCTTCAACAGGCCGCGCTCGCTCGCGTCGACCAGGGAGATGGCCTGACCGGAAGATCCGGCACGCGCGGTGCGCCCGATCCGATGAACATAGGCCTCGGGCACGTTCGGCAGCTCGAAGTTGACGACGTGGCTGATCGCCTCGATGTCGATACCGCGCGCGGCGATATCGGTCGCCACCAGGGTCTGGACCTGGCCCGACTTGAACGATCGGAGGATCCGCTCGCGCTGACCCTGCGTCTTGTTGCCGTGCAGGGCGGCGGACGAGAGGCCTTGCTCCTCCAGATGGCGGGACACGCGATCGGCGCCGCGTTTCGTGCGGGTAAAGACGATCGCGCGGGTCACCTCCGGAGCCTGCAGCAGTTGCGTCAGGGTCGCTCGCTTGTCGGCGGTCGCCACCGACAGCACGCGCTGTTCGATCAGTTCGACAGGCGTGGCCGCAGGAGTGACGGCAACCTCGACGGGATCACGCAGGAACTCCATCGCCAGAGAGCGAATCTCGCGCGGCATCGTTGCGGAGAACAGCAAGCTCTGCCGTTCGCGCGGCAAGGCCTGCAGGATGCGCCGGATGGCCGGCAGGAAGCCCATATCCAGCATCTGATCGGCCTCGTCCAAGACGAGGACCGAGAGCCGGCTGAGGTCGAGATTGGCATTTGCCATGTGGTCGAGCAGACGGCCCGGGGTGGCGACGATGATATCGGGTCGGCTGCGCAGCGCGCGAAGCTGATTGCGCATGCTGGCCCCGCCGATCACAAGCGCGGTCGAGACCGGCATGAAGCGCGCATAGCGCCTGGCCGCAGTCTCGATCTGGCTCGCCAGTTCGCGGGTCGGCGCCAGCACCAGGCTGCGCGGACGCACGCGCTCGTTGCGGTCCGTGCTTTCTACCAGTCGGTGCAGGATGGGAAGCAGGAAAGCGGCAGTCTTGCCGGTTCCCGTCTGGGCGATGCCCACCAGGTCGCGACCCTGCATGAGCGGGCCGATTGCAGCATTCTGGATTGGGCTTGCTTTGAGGTAGCCCTCTTTCTGGAGGGAACGAAGAAGAGGCTCGGCCAGGCCGAGATCGGTAAATGAGGTCACACTGTTACTTTCATAGCCCGGCCAGAGATAGCGGCTAGCCGCCGAATCTCCGGTTGGGTTGTTTTTTTCTCTAGGGAGTCTGCGTAGAAGAACTGCCTGGTGATGTGCCGACGTGTGGGCACTCTGTCGATGGGTCAGGCGTTTCTAGCGCAAGAAAACCATCCGCGAAGATCACGCACCCGGTCCATATGGTCCAGCCTACGCACGTAACCTCACGCCCAATCACATAGTGACCAACCCGCCTCCAACGCAAGCCCTAATTTCGCGCACCCCGCCCTGAACGCTGCGCAAGGGCCGCCCAACGTCACCCCTTTGCCACAGGTTGTGGGCCCCGACCACCTCCCTGTCCTCGCCCGACTCTTGCTTCGAGGGCGCCCGCGCGAGAGAAGGGTCGCAACAGGCGAAGAGGAGGAGTGCCCGCCATGCAAGTCCAGGGAGAGGCCTATCGCACCATCTGGGTCGGCGAGGACGGTGAGACCGTCGAGGTGATCGACCAGACGCTGCTGCCGCACCGCTTCCGCCGCCTGGCCCTTACCGGCCTTGAGGACGCGGCCGAGGCAATTGAACGCATGGTCGTTCGCGGTGCGCCCCTCATCGGCGCGACGGCCGCCTATGGAATGGCGTTGGCGATGCGCCAGGATGCCTCGGACAGCGGCCTGACCTCGGCCTATCGTCGCCTCATGGCCACCCGGCCCACCGCCGTCAACCTGCGCTGGGCCCTGGACCGCGTGCGCCGGCACCTGGCACCGCTGCCGCCCCAGGAGAGGACGGGGGCCGCCTACCGCCTGGCGGCCGAGATCGCCGACGAGGATGTCGGCATCAACGAGGCGATCGGCGCCCAGGGCCTCCCCCTGCTGCGCGAGATCGCCCGGCGCAAGGCCGGGGGGCCGGTCAACGTGCTGACCCACTGTAACGCCGGCTGGCTGGCGACGGTGGACTGGGGCACGGCGACGGCGCCCCTCTACAAGGCGCAGGCCGAGGGGATCGACCTGCACGTCTGGGTCGACGAGACCCGGCCGCGCAACCAGGGGGCCTCGCTGACCGCCTGGGAACTGGGCCAGCAGGGCGTGCCGCACAGCGTGATCGCCGACAACACCGGCGGCCACCTGATGCAGCACGGCCTGGTCGACCTGGTGATCACCGGGACCGACCGCACGACCGGCACGGGCGACGTCGCCAACAAGATCGGCACCTACCTGAAGGCGCTGGCGGCCAGGGACAACGGCATTCCCTTCTACGTCGCCCTGCCCTCGCCGACGATCGACTTCACCTTGACCGACGGCATCGCCCAGATCCCGATCGAGGAGCGCAGCCCCGAGGAGGTCGCCCGCATCACCGGGGAGACCGACGCGGGCGAGATCGCGACGGTCTCGCTGATCCCGCCGGGATCGAAGGCGGTCAACTACGCCTTCGACGTGACCCCCGCCCGCCTGGTCACCGGCCTCATCACCGAGGCGGGCATCGCCGAGGCCAGCCAGGCAGGCCTGGCGAAGCTGTTTCCGGAGCGGGCGAGACATGGAGAGCAGGATGCGTGAGCAAGAACGAGCGGAACTTCCCTCAGAAGGGAACCTCGACCTTCAGGGTGCCGCCGTAGAAGGTGCTGTTCGCCGATAGCAGGGCATAGCTGCCCGCGCGCACCGTCGCTCCGACGCCGGTGAAGACGTCCAGGCCGGCCTCGATCTCGCCCCAGGTCCGGTCGTAGGCGGTGCTGGCCCCGAAGGGCGTGGCAGCGCCGGAACCGCCGGCGAACTCGGCCTGCAGCGAGGAGGAGGGCCGGTTGAGGTACTGGGTCACGCCAAGCCCCAGCCGCGGTCGCACGCGAAGGCTCTCCGCGGCCATGAACTCGCCGCCGATCTCGACCGCCGGCTCGACGCTCCAGTAGGTCTGGCTCTCGGTCTCGACAGCCAGCGCCAGGCCGCTGCCGCCGCTCTCGGTAAACGAGGAGGAGAAGTAGTGGTCGTAGCCGAAGGCCAGGCGCGGCATCACGTAGACATCCTGCCACCCCAGGACATGCGCGGCCTGGATGCGGCCAGAGGTCGACCAGAGCCCCTGGTCGCCGCTGACCTCCGCGCCGGCAAGGGGCGTCCGCTCGATGTCGAAGGCGCCGTAGCCGAAGCTGTGGGTGGCCGCCAGCTCTGTATCGCCGAAGCGGCGCTTCACCGAGAGGCCGAAGAAGACCTGGTTGCCCTTGCTCGAGGCCGCGCTGTCGGTGACGTTCACCCTGCGCCGCTCGTAGCTGACGGCGGCACCGAGGCTCCAGTCCTCGCTCAGGCTCACCTGCCCGCCGCCGGTGAAGGTCCAGCTCGATCCGGAGAAGCCCAGGTTGTCGGAGGTGGCATCGCGGTTGAAGCCGCGCCCGCCGAAGCCCAGGTAGCCGCACTGCCCCTCGTCGAAGAAGCGGGCGAGGCCGTCGCCGCCCGCCGTCGTGGCGCAGGAGAGCAGATGCTCGTTGAAGATCTGGCTCGAGACCACCGAGGTGAGCTGGTTGTCCAGCACCACCTCGGCGCCGAACTCCTGCAGCACCGCGGCATAGCCCTCGGCATCCTCGATCCCGATCAGCTCCTGGGCCAGCCCGCCTTCCAGGCCGCCCGCCTCGTAGAGGTCCTGCAGGTAGGCCGCCACGCGGTCCTGGTTGTCGTTGAGCGCTGCCGTCAGGCCGGCGTTGGCGAAGTCGATGTCGTAGTCGAGGCGGAGTGCGCCGGCGCGCGTCTCCCGCGCAGCATACTGCGCCACCGCCGAGGGGGTGACCGCCAGGCCATCGGCCAGATCGAGGCCGCCGGCGGCGCTGAGCAGCGTAACGCTTCCTGCTCCCGCCAGGGGCTGGGAGGGATCGGTCAGGCTCACCTCGATCCGCCCGTCGACCGCGGCGCTGCCGCCGACGGTCAGGCGATCGGCCTCGCCACTGGAGGTATCCAGGTCGACGGCCAGAACCCCGCTGTCGCGCTGGATGAAGTCGCCGGTGAGCAGGGTGGTCTGGGCCAGGCCATCGCCGCCGGGCGCGAGCCGGCCGGCATTCGTCACGCGCTGCGCATCCAGCCGCTCTCCGGCGTTCAGCAGGCCGCCCTGCCGGTTCAGCAGCCGGACGCCCCCCGCCGATGCCGCATTGGCAGGAAGCGACGCTCCCTCGGTGACGACCGATCCCGCAATGGTGCCGGCGTTGGCGATGCTAAGCAGGCCGGAGCCGCTGTAGAAGACAGCAATGCCGCTCTGCCCCGCCTGGGTGTCGCCGAGGTTGACCAGGGAGTTCTCCTGCGTCCCGCCGACGACGGCCACTGCGGCACCGTCGAGGCCGCTGGAATCGGCGGCGCCAGCGCCGCCCGACACCTTACCCTGCTCGACGATCTCTATCTCCACCGCGCCGGCACCACTTCCGGTGCTCTCGGCGTAGATCCCGGAGGAGCCGGCGCCGGGTGCCTCGATCCTGCCGGCGTGCTGGATGACCACCTTGGCGCCGCCGGTCTCTGTGGTGTTTCCAGCGCCGCTCGAGCGGGCCAACAGGCCGTAGGCCTCATCTCCCGCGGTCCTGATCGTGACGCCCCTGCCGATGGCGATGGCGACCCGGCCGCCGGCGGCCTTGCCGGTGACATCGCTGCCGAGCTGCCCGCCGGCGAGGCTCTCGGCCGCCAGCCCATGCGACCCGGAGCCCAGCGTGGAGAGCATTCCCTCCCGCAGGTCAAGCGTGACCGCACCGCCTGCCCCCACAGCGGATCCCGACGTGGAGCTGGCGGCGCCGCCCAGGGAACTGGCGAGGATGGCCGTCGCCCCCTCGCCCTCGGTGGCGACACCCCGGCTTCCCGCAAGAAGCGTCAACGCGATTGCGCCCGCATCTCCGCCGGTGCCGGACGCTGCATCCGAGCCACCGCCCTCGCCGCCTGAGCCGGCCCTCCCGCCGATGGTTTGCAGCAGGAGCCCTGTGGCCCCCTCGCCCGAGGTCGAGACATCCCAGACCGCCGCGATCTCGAGATCCCCGGCCGCGCCGCCGTCGCCGCCGGTACCGGGCGTTTGGGTGTTGTCGTACTGGTCGCCGCCGTGGTTGCCGGCGCCGGCCTGCGAGAGAGCATGGAACCCGGCCGCCGACGCGCCCGCGGTGGCGATCTCCAGCGCGATGGACCCGAGCGTCACCTTACCGCTCCCGCCGCCGGTGCCGCCCGTGCCGGCGGTCTTGCCGTCCGCCGCTCCGCCGGCACCGGCCTCGCCGCCGATCGAAGCCAGAGAGAGTCCCGCCGCATTGTCGTCCGTGGTGGAGACCCGGAGAAGGGCGGTATCGCCTCCGCCGGTCAGGGTGACCTGGCCGCCCAGGCCTCCCGTTGCCCCCGGCGGTGTCGCGTTCGAGGAAATTGCGATCTCGCCGCCGTCGCCGCCCCTGCCGCCCTGGCTGGTGGCGGAGATACCGCTGCCCGTGCTGGTGATCGCCGAGCCGTCGAGGAAGGAAAGGCTGATGAGATTGCCGGCGCCGCCAACTCCCCCCTGGCCAGCGACGGAATTGCCCTCCCCGCCGGCACCGCCGGAGCCGCCCATGCTCGCCGCCACGATGCCGGAGGAACCCGAGCCCAAGGTGGTCAGGTTAAAGAGTCCCGACAGCTCGATCGAACCGGCTTCGCCGCCGACCCCACCGTCGGCCCCGTCCCCGCCCAGTTCCGCCGTGCGGCCGTCCCCGCCGGCGCCGCCGAGGCCGGACAGAACCAGGGCATGCGCCTGCATCCCGGAGGTCCGGACGGCAAGGGCGCTGCCCGGGCTGCGGATGCCCACGGTCGAGGCCGCCCCGCCCGATCCGCCGGCCCCCGAGGTCCTGGAGGTGGAGAAGCCACCCAGGTTTCCCATACCGCCCTGGCTGGTCAGGCTGATACCCAGGCCGCCGTCGCCGCTGGTGAAGATCTCCCAGGTTTCCTCACCGGCAACCTCATTGAACCAGACCGTTCCCGCGTCTCCGCCGCTGCCGCCGGTGCCGCCGAAGGTATCGCCGTCCCCGCCCCTGCCACCGTCGCCGCCGGTGCTGGCCGCGAGAATGCCGCTTCCCGCACTGGCAATCTGGTTGGGGCCGCCGCTGACGATGGAAATGTCGCCGCCGCTGCCGCCGGCTCCGGCGACCCCACCGCTGCCCGTGCCGCCGGTGGTCGAGGTGCTGTTGTTGCCGCCGCCGCCGCCGCTGCCACCGGTGCTGCTGGCCATCAGTCCGTTGGCGCCGCTGCCCTCCGCCGAGAGACTCCAGATGCCGGCCAGCTCGAGGTCGCCGGCGTCGCCGCCTACACCGCCGCCGCCGCCGGTTCCGATCGAGGCATTAGCACCGCCGGTCCCGCCACTGCCGCCGCTGCTGGCGGCGATCACGGCATGGGCGCCACTGCCGGAGGTGGTGATGCTGACCGGAAGGTCGGCGGTCGCGATCTCGCCGCCGCTGCCGCCGCTGCCGCCCTTTCCGGAATCGAAGGTGGTGCCGGAGCCGCCGGTCCCACCGGCCCCGCCCTCGCTGACCATGTTGAGCCCGAAAGCCGCCTCGCCCGTGGTCTCGATCAGCCAGTCTCCCGAGACGAGGCTCCCGTCTTCGGTCTGGCCGAAGCTGACCGACGAGGCAGCGCCGCCGCCACCGGCACTGCCGCCATGATTGAGCCCGTCGCCGCCACCGCCCCCGCTGCCGCCCAGGCTGACGAGTGCGATCGCCGTGCCCGGGCTCATGATGCGGGTGGTCTCGTCCGTCACCAGCGAGACGGCTCCAGCGGCGCCGCCGCTGCCGCCCCCCGAACCGCTGCCCGATCCGCCGGTTCTTGCGACCGAGGAGCCGCCGCTGCCGCCGCTGCCGCCCGCGGACCTGGCAACCAGCCCACGGGAGCTCTCGCCCCCGGCGAAGATGGTCCAGACGCCGGCCAGGGCGACGCCCTCTCCGGCACCGCCGCTGCCGCCGTCGCCGCCGTCCGCCACACCGGCGCTGTTGCCGCCGTGCCCGCCGGCGCCGCCGAGGCTGCGCGCCAGGACCGCATCGGCCGAGAAGGTGGTGATGGTGCGCTGGCCGGATCCGATGGCGATCGTGCCGCCCTTTCCGCCGCTGCCGCCGTTACCGCTCTTGTCGGTCGCTCCGCCGCCGCCCGCGGCTCCCGCCCCGCCGGCTGACAGGAGGTCGAGGGCCGTCGCCCCCGAGTCGGACGTTTCGAGGGTCCAGGCACCCTGGCTCGCCGCGCCCGAAGAATCGCTATCGAAGGTGAGCGCACCGCCACCGCCGCCCGCACTGCCGGTCCCGCCGTAAGAGGCACCACCCCCACCGGCGCCGCCGTCGCCGCCCTGCGCCCAGAGGACGATGGCAGTCGCACTGGTCACGACGCTGCTGTCGCCATCGGGCAGCAGGGAGATGCTGCCGGCTGTGCCGCCCGCCCCGCCGACCCCGCCGCTGCTGACCGTCGCACCGCCGGCCTCGCCTCCCTTGCCGCCCAGGTTCTGCAGGCTGATGCCGGCGGCACCCTCGCTGCCGGTGATGGCCCAGTGGCCGTTGGCGAGGACCGAGCCGCCTCCGTCGCCGCCTGCGCCGCCGTCGCCGGCAATTCCCGCGCCGGTCTGGCCGCCGCCGTCGCCGCCGCCGCCGCCTTCGCTCTTGGCGAGAAAGGCGGTCGAACCCGAGCCGGAGATGACGATGGTGCGAAGCTGACCGGCATTGGCGGCGATGGCGCCGCCGGCACCGCCGGCACCGCCCGGATCGCCCGTGGCGCTGCCGCTGCCCCCGGACCGCCCGCCAGAGCCACCCGTCGACTGCAGGGTGAAACCCTGGACGTTGCTGCCGCGGACGTCGACCGACCAGTCCGCCTTGCTGGCCTGGCTGCCGGCTGCGTCGAGGATGAGCTGCCCGCCCGCACCGCCGGCGCCGCCGGACCGTCCGCGATTGGCACCCTCGCCTCCTGCGCCACCGGCCCCGCCCTCGGACGACAGCGACACCATCCCCGTCACGCTGATCAGGGTCCCGCCGTTCTCGACGACGATCTGGCCGCCGTCGCCGCCGCCGCCGCCGTAGCCGCCGTCGTAGCCGAGGGTGACGCCGTTTCCACCACTGCCTCCCGCGGCACCGACCGACAACAAGCCTATGGCGAAGAGGTCATGGTCGGTCGCGATTGTCGAGGTGGCCTGCGCCTGGTTCAGGCCCAGCTCCAGGTCGCCGCCGGCACCGCCGCTGCCGCCGTCGCCGCCGTTCTTGAAGGCGACCGAGCCCTCGTTCTTTCCGTTCCCGCCCTCCTTGCCTTCGGAACTGAGGCCCAGCACCCTGGGGTGTATCCCCTTGGCCGCACCAGAGAACTTCACCGAGAGGGCGCGGCCGTGGTTGCCGTCGTCCTTGCCGGTGCTGGAGACCTGAACCGCACCGCTTTCGAGATCGGTCGAGAAGGGAATGCTTCCCAGATCGAGGTCGAAGATGAAGGTCGTCCCGCCGTTTTCGGCCCCGCTGCGCAGGAAGGACTGGCTGTAGGCCGCCCCGCCGGACAGGGGCGTAAGGTCCCCTACCTCGACCGACACCGCATCGTCCGGCACGCCCGAGTTGGTGCCGACGACGATGCCACCGCTCTGGTCGCCGCTACAGGTGTAGGCCCCGTTGCCCGCATCCTGGCAGGCAGCCGGCTCCGCCAGCGCCTGGCCGGCGGGTTGCAGGACCGCCAGAACTACGGCCAGTAGGAAGGTCACCGACCACAGTGCCCGCTTGGCCCAGGAGACCAGACCAACCGCCCATCCGCACGCTTCAGTCATTCTTGTCCCCAATGCTGTTGGACCTCGCCCACCCGGGGCTGCCTAGAGAGCGGCACTCTCGAGATCACAGGACCGGAGAAGGCGCGGAATGCCTGTCCATCCTGCCAGTATTTCTGTACAAACATACACTTTCCAGCGGGAGATTGGAAAGGTTAGTTGCAGAGTCCTGGCAGACGATAGATCATTACGCGCCCATCGCCGATCTTGAAGAGCGCTGGGGGAGGAGATCTAACAGAGGGGTAGCGCTGCGGCCGAGCGGCCGGAAGCCCGCGGCGCTCTCGTCAGGGCGTCGGTCCTTCAGTAATAGAAGGTGAGCCCGCTGATGCCGACGACGCCCTTGGTGACGGCGCCGCTCTCGGCCTGCCAGCGGCCGTACATGACGCCGGCGATGGCGTGGATGCCCGATGCCAGGCGATAGTCGAGGCTGGCCACGGCTGCCGTCATGCTGCTGTCGTTGTCGGAGCCGACCACTTCCCTGGTGCCCGACGGCACCCCCTCGATCTCGCCATGGAAGTAGCTGCCCCCGACGGTCCAGTCGCCGCTGGTGTAGGAGATGCCGGCATCCCAGGACTGGCCCGACGTCGAGCGCACGATCCGCCGGTCGATGACCAGTTGCTCGCCCTCCAGCTCGTTGGCGTAGGAGCCGCCGATGGTGACCCCGGCGTAGCTCAGGTGGGTCCCGAAGGAGATCGCCTGGTAGGCCCCGACGCCGAACTCCTTCACCGCGTTGGAGGGCTGCGCGCGCCGGTAGCCGGCCGAGAGGGCCAGATCCACGCTACCCAGGGTTTCCACGTAGTTGACCCCGACCGAGAGCCCATTGTGGTACTGCGTCTCGCGCTCCGCCTCGACCGGGTAGTTCTGGCCGCGTCCGTCCTCGCTCACCGCCGGCGCGTAGCTGATGCCGAGCTGAAAGCCGGAGAGCCGCGGGGTGTAATAGGTGACGACGTTCTCGTTGTCGCCGAAGTCGAGATAGGTGGAGGTGATGGGCGAGATATAGACCACCGTGCTGTCGGGGTTCGGCGGGATGAAGACCGTGACCCAGCCCGAGTTGATCGGCAGACCCACCACCGGCGAGGCATAGTGCATCTGGTAGGCGGCCGAGTAGTTGCTGCCCAGCTCCACCCGGCCGAGGTCGCTTTGCACCCACAGGAAGCGCTCCTCGATGGTCGGCGAGGGGAAGAAGATGGTGGGGAAGATCTCCACCTCCACGGTGGCGCCGAGCTGCACCCCGTTGTCGTGCCTGTAGCTCCCCTGGAACGTCAGCTTGCCGTTCTGCCAGAGCCCGCTCGGCGAATAGTCGGTCGAGGAGGCCGGATCGTTGCGGCTGGGGGAATCGTCGATCCAACCGGCGCTGAAGAGCGTGTTGGAATAGCCGCCGATCTTCAGCTTGATCCCGTCGGCCGCCTCGGCATGGCCCTGCAGCCCGGACACGCAGTAGAGCGCCGTGGTCCCGCAAAGAAGGGCGCGCAGCGAGCCGGAGGAAGCAGGGGCGACGGGCAAGCTTGCTCTCTCCTTGTCTCAGAGCGGCGGAACCCAGGCTTCCCGGCGTCTTGCCGCCTCGACCAGGTCCCGGACTCCGGTGAGCGGTGCCGCCGGCACCATGAGGTCCCGCGCGAGCGCGATGGCCCGCGCCTCGCCCCGCGCCCGGACGTCGGGATCCTCGATCCACTCGAAGTCGATGTTGTGCGCCAGTCCCAGGGTCCGGCGGATGAGCTCCGCCCCGGTGAAGCCGAGGGTCTCCTGGAAGAGCCCCGCCATCCAGGCCTGGCGCTCCGCCTCGAGCGCGGCCGCGCCCGCCGCGTCGGCGAAGAGGGCGCGCGGATAGGCGTCCCCCCTGGCCTGGTCTCCGCGCCAGAGGTCGAGGAACTTCTCCGCAAAGCGCGTCCAGCAGCCCTCCACCGTCTCCAGGATCCAGCGGCGATAGTCGTCGCGGCGGCCCGGCGCCTCCTCGTGCCCGATTTGGGAGAAGTAGCTCATCAGCAGGTTGGCCAAGAGCGCGCCCATGTCGAAGGCGATGGGTCCGACAAAGGCGAACTCCGGGTCGATCACCCGCGTGTCGCTCTCCGTCAGCATGATCGAGCCGGAGTGCAGGTCGCCGTGCAGCAGGGCCTGTCCGTTGGTCATGAAGACGACCTTCAGGCGCGAGATGGCGAGCTTCATCTCCAGGTCTTCGCGCAGCTCGGCGGCGACCCGGTCGAGCTGCGGGCTGGTCCAGCGGTTGTTCTCGGCCAGCAGGTAGGGCTCGGTGAAGATCAGGTCCTCGGTGATCTTGCAGAGTGCGGTGTTGCTGGCAAAGCGCTCCAGCAGGTCCTTCTTGGCATCGGCCGTGAGGGCCAGGTCGCTGGTGTGGAAGTAGGTCCTGGCAGTGAAGTCGGTGATGGCCTCGACGAAGTTCGGGTAGATCCGCCCGGCGATCATGCCGTGACGCATGATGACGTGGGGCTCCAGCAGCTCCATGGCGATCAGCGCCAGGGTCTCGTCATAGTGCCGGATCGCCGGAACCAGGCCCGGCGCCAGCTCGCCCTGGATCGAGAGCGCGGTCTGCTCGTAGTGGGCGCGGCTCAGCGGCAGCGGCCAGCTCTCCCCGACCAGCCGGACATAGGGCAGCGCCTGCTTCACCGCCAGACCTCCCGCAGGCCCGCGCAGCTTGAAGACCAGGTTGAGGTTGCCGTCCCCCACCTCTTCGACCTGCCAGTCGCCGGCACCGCCGCCGAGATGCGCCGCAAGCGCCGGTTCCTTGGTCGCATAGTCTCTCAAGTCTTCCGGCCCGAGGGGCCGATAGCCGGCCGGAATAGAAACCTTGGATACCATGTGCCTTCCCCTGTGCCGTCCCCTAGGATCATTGCCAGCGCGATACCTGCTGTCCAGACCCCCGGCGCGGCGCGGGCAAAAAGCGCTCCGGGCCGTTCCAAAACGTTTGCGCTGCGCGCCGCCATCGGCTTAGGCTATCTGTCAAGGCGGCGAATCGAGACCGCGGAAGAGAGTCCGGACCGGGACCTGCCCGGATCACCGCCGGGAACGGCAGGCAGGCCGGAGGACGAGGGAGGAGAGGTGGCTTGGGCTCGCGCCTGAAACCGCTGCCTTCGGGCGGCCGACGCAAGGGAGCTGTGCCGGGGCAGTCCGGGACAGCCGAGGCCCGCGCCCAGACCCCGACCATCAAGGACGTTGCCCGCGCCGCCGGCGTCTCGGTCACCACCGTCAGCCATGTCTTCAACGAGACCCGCCCGGTCGCCGCGGAAACGCAGGCGCGGGTCAGGGCTGCGATCGACGAGCTGGGCTACACCCCCTCGACCCTGGCGCGCGCGCTGAAGGGAGAGCGCACCGGCACCATCGGCATGCTGGCGACCTCCTCCACCAACCCCTTCTTCGCCGAGGTCATCAGCGGCGTGGAGGAACGCTGCTTCGAGCTCGGCTACTCGCTCATCCTCTGCAACACGCGCGAGGACCGCGAGCGCATGAACGCGCAGCTCTCGACCATGCTGCAGAAGCGGATCGACGGGCTGGTGGTCATGACCACCAACTGCGATTCCGGCATCTTCCAGGACCTGCGCAGCCTGCGCGGGCTGCGGCTGGTCGCGATCGACACCGACGACCTGGAGCAGGTGATCGTCGTCAACGACGATTCCGAGCTGGGCGGCGGCCTCGCCGCCCGCTACCTGGTCGGGCGCGGGTTCCGCCGCATCGCCGTGCTGGCCGGCCCGGTCCAGCACCCCAGGGCAAGGCGGCGCCTCTCGGGCTTCTCCGCGGCTCTCGGCGAGCACGGCCTCGCGCTGGACCAGAGCCTGGTCTATCGCACCGACCTCACCTTGGGCAGCGGCAGCCGGGCGATGCAGCGCCTGCTGGCGGAACAGGAAAGGCCGCCGGAAGCCCTCTTCTGCATGAACGACCTGACGGCCGTGGGTGCCATGCACGCGGCCCACCAGGCCGGCTTGCAGGTGCCCGACGACCTCTCGGTGATCGGCTACGACGACATCGAGATGGCCGCCTACAGCCAGCCGCCGCTGACCACCATCCGGCAGCCGACCCTGGACATCGGCCGCACGGCCGCACAGCGCCTGATCGAGATGGTCGAGGGCGCGGAAGAGACGGTGGAGGCCGTCTCCCTGCCGCCCCGCCTCGTCGAGCGCCAGTCGGTCGGCTTCGGTCCGGGCCATGCCGCCAGCCCGGCAAAGGAGAGCGCATGAGCGTCGAGACGAGCGAAGGAACGGGCCGGGCGAGAGAGATCGTCCGCGGCGACAGCGCCACCTATCCGGACTGGTTCAAGGCGAAGAAGCGCTCCAAGCCCCTGATCGTCTCGCGCTGGGTCCCGATCCTGCTGGTCGGCCTGCCCGTGCTGGTGCTGCTCGCCATCGTCATCTATCCGACGATCTGGATGTTCTATCACTCGCTGAGAGACACCAACATCACCGGGCTCTTCACCGGCAACACGGCCTATGTCGGCTTCGACAACTACGGCGAGGTGCTGAGCTCCGGCCGCTTCCACGATTCACTCTGGCACCTGGCGCTCTACCTCTTCTTCGGCGCCTGCTTCCAGGTGCTGCTGGGCACGGTGCTGGCGCTCATCATCTACGAGTACCTCAAGTCGAACCTCGCCCGGGCGGTGGTCCTGATCCTGCTGGTCCTGCCGATGATGCTGCCGCCCTCGATCGTCGGCACGCTCTGGCGCTTCCTCCTCACGCCCTCCAACGGGGCCATCAACCAGGCCCTGCTGGACCTCGGCATCATCGGCTCGCACATCGAGTGGTTCAACGCCGGCGTCTCGCTCTGGTCGATCATCATCGCCGACATCTGGAACTGGACGGCGCTGCCCCTGCTGATCGTCTATTCCGGCCGCGTCTCGCTGCCGCCGGCGGTCTACGAGGCCGCCCGCGTCGACGGGGCCGGCCAGTGGAAGGTGCTGCGCCGCATCACGCTTCCCATGCTGAAAGAGGTGATCGCGATCGCCTTCATCCTGCGCTTCACCGACGCCTTCAAGTTCGTCGACCTGGTCTACGTCATGACCTCCGGCGGCCCGGCCCAGTCCTCGGAGCTGCCGACCTACATCGCCTTCCAGCGCGGCATCCGCGAGTTCGCGATCGGCGAGGCCGCGGCCTATGCCATCATCATCTTCGCCATCTCGGCCATCATCGTGACGCTCTTCCTGAAGTACATGAAGCGCGTGATGAAGGCCCAGGGTCTGGCCTGAGGGGGAGCGCCATGGTCGCAAGCGCAGAGACGATGGCGGTCGGCGCCGAAGCCCAGACGGCGGAGCGCTGGCGCTACGTGCGCTATCTCTTCCTGATCTTCCTTGGCTTCTGGCTGCTCTTCACCCTCTTTCCCCTCTATTTCATGGCGATCACGGCCTTCAAGTCGGCAGCCGAGACCAACCTCACCCAGCCGACCTTCTGGCCGCTGGAGTGGTTTCCCGAGAACTTCGTCGGCGTCTTCGCGGAGCCCACGAACTTCTCGGCCCTGGTCGACAGCTTCATCATCGCCACCGGCAACACGCTGCTGGCCCTCTTCCTGGGAAGCCTGGCGGGCTATGCCTTCGCGCGCTTTCCCCGCCAGGCCGGCGGCGAGAACCTGGCCTTCTGGATGCTGTCCAACCGCATGTTCCCCCCGGTCGCCATCCTGGTGCCCATGTTCTTCCTCTTCGACAACACGCCCTGGGGCACCGACAGCCACATCTCTCTCATCATCCTCTACCTGGTCTTCAACCTGCCGCTGGCGACCTGGCTGATGATGGTCTTCTTCCGCGACGTGCCGCGCGAGCTGGAGGAGGCCGCCTACCTGGACGGCTGGCGGCCGCTGCGCGCCTTCGTCAAGGTGACCCTGCCCCTGGTCCTGCCCGGCATGATCTCGGTCGCCATGCTCTGCTGGATCTTCGCCTGGAACGAGTATCTCTTCGCCAACCTCTTCGTGGGCTCCGACGTGCGCACCTACACCATCGTGATCCCCACCTTCACGCACGGCTCGCAGACCCTCTGGAACCTGCAGATGGCCTTCTCGCTGATCGCCATGGTGCCGCCCGTCGTGCTCTTCATCGTACTGCGCCGCTACATGGTGCGCGGCCTCTCGCTCGGCGTCGTGAAGGGCTAGGGCCATGGCGAGACTAAGCGTCGAGGGGCTGTGCAAGGGCTGGGACTTCCCCGTCATCGACGACCTCAGCTTCGAGGTGGAGGAAGGCGAGTTCTTCGTCGTGGTGGGCCCCTCGGGAATCGGCAAGACCACCCTGCTGCGGCTCATCGCCGGGCTGGAGAGCGCGGACCGCGGGACCATCCGCCTGGGCGAGCGGGACGTCACCCCCCTGCCCCCCTATCGCCGCCGCGTGGCGATGACCTTCGAATCCTACGCCCTCTACCCGCACCTCACAGTCTTCGAGAACATCGCGAGCCCGCTGCGCGCCCGAAGAACCGACCGGGCGACCATCGAGGCCCGGGTCAAGGCGGTGACCAAGCTGCTGCGCATCGACCACCTGCTGGACCGCAAGCCCGGCGAGGTCTCCGGCGGCCAGAAGCAGCGCACGGCCCTGGGCCGCACCCTGGTGGCCGATCCCGAGGCCTTCCTGCTGGACGAGCCCATCTCCCACCTGGACGCCAAGATCCGCCACGAGCTGCGCATGCAGTTCCACACCCTGGAAGACCTGCGCCGGGTCGCCACGGTCTACGTCACCCACGACTATGCCGAGGCCCTGTCGCTGGGTGACCGCATCGGCGTCATGGGGAACGGCGGAAAGCTGGTCCAGATCGGCACGGCGCGTGAGCTCTTCGAGCGGCCGAAGGCCCTCTTCGTCGCCGAGCACCTGGGCCAGCCCACGATCAACGTCATTCCCGCCACGCTGAGGGAGGAGGCCGGCACGCTGCTGGCCTGCGCCGAAGGGGCCGAGTTCCGCCTGACGCTTTCCGAGCGCCAGCGGCAGCGCCTGGGCGGTCTCGCCCGGGGCCGCATCGTCGTCGGCCTGAGGCCGCAGCACGTGCGGCTCAGCGACGAGGCCCAGGGCCCCTGCCAGGAGATGGAGGCCCGGGTCGACATCTTCGAGGCGCTGGGCTCCAACGGCATCATGATCACCCATGCGGCCGGCATCCAGCTAACGGCGCTGACCGATCCCGAGCGGCACTTCGACCCCGGCCAGCCCGTCCGCCTGGCGATCGACAGCGAGGCGCTGCACCTCTTCGACGCCGAGAGCGGCGCCAGCCTGCTGGAGGAGGCCTGATGTCCCGCGTCAAGCTGAAGGGCGTCAACAAGATCTACGGCTCCGGCGCGCGGGCGGTCCACGCGGTCCAGGACCTGGACCTGGCGGTCGAGGACGGCGAGTTCGTGGCCCTGCTGGGCCCCTCGGGCTGCGGCAAGACCTCGACCCTGCGCATGATCGTCGGGCTGGAGAGCGTGACCTCGGGCAGCATCCACTTCGACCAGCGCGAGGTGACGCATCTGGAGCCGCAGCAGCGCAACGTGGCCATGGCCTTCGAGACCTACGCCCTCTATCCCAACTTCACCATCGAGGAGAACCTGGCCTTTCCCCTGGAGGTGCGCGGCGTCCCGGCCGCGGAGCGGCGCCGGCGGGCGCAGCAGGTGGCCGAACTGCTGCGCATCACCCCGATCCTGAAGGAGAAGCCGCCGGGGCTGTCCGGCGGCCAGCAGCAGCGCGTCTCGCTCGGCCGCGCGCTGATCCGCGAGCCGGCGGTCTTCATCCTTGACGAGGTCATGAGCCACCTGGACGCGCACCTGAAGTTCCAGATGCTCTTCGACCTGAAGCGCCTGCACCGCGACCTGAAGCGCACCATGATCTACGTTACCCACGACCAGGTGGAGGCGCTGGCGCTGGCCGACCGCATCGCCGTCATGTCGAACGCCAAGCTGCAGCAGGTCGGCGACCGGGCCAGCCTCTACAACCGGCCGGCCAACGTCTTCGTGGCCGACTTCATCGGCGAGCCGCCGACCAACTTCTTCAAGGCCGCCCCGCGCCGGGAGAACGGCAGCCTGCGCCTGGAGGTCGAGGACAGCCGGCTCGCCTTTCGCCTGACCGAGGAGGCGCAGGCCCTGATCGGGCAGCGCAAGGCCGAGCGCTACACCGTCGGGCTCAGGCCGCAGAACCTGACCCTGCAGCCGGGGCTGGGCTCGCTCGAGGCCGAGGTCGCGATCCACGAGTACCTGGGCGAGCGCTCGATCCTGACCCTGGAGAACGGAGCCGCCCGCTTCCGCGCCCTGGTGCCGCCGGACACGAAGGTGGAACAGAGGGGCGCAATCGCGCTGCATTACGATCCGGCGCGTGTCATGATCTTCGATGCCACGACGGAGGAACTGATCGTCTAGCCCAAGGAACATGAAAACATCGTGAAGTCCAAGACCCGTTCCAAGAGCGGGCGGATGCCTCAAGTCCGAGAACAAGGTGTTTCAATCAACCAAGGGAGGAGAGAATGTCACTCTTTAGCAGATGGACCCGACGCAAGTTCATGCGCAACGTGGCGATGGGCGCCGGTGCGGCGGCCATGGCCGGCGCGCCCGGCAGGCTCGCCTGGGGCGCCCAGCCGGTCCCGCCGGGCAAAAAGCTCTTCAAGGACATCGAGCTTCGTTACTTCCAGGATTCCAACTGGCTGAACGCACCGCTCTGGCTCTCCCCGCTGCTGCAGAAAGAGGCCGGTGTGGGCATCGCCTCGCGCGAGCTCTACGACGGCGGCGATGCGGTGGCCAAGATCCTGCCCCAGCTCCTCACCAGCAAGCCGCGCTTCGACTGGGTGCAGTATCCCTCGCTCTTCTTCGGCGCCTTCGCGTCCACCGGCCAGCTCGAGCCGCTGGACGAATACTACGCCCAGTACGACGGCACGAAGGACTACCTGGACTGGGTCATGCCGGCCTACCGCGAGTTCTACACCAAGTGGGACGGCGTCAACTACGGCGTGATGCTGGACGGTGACATCCACATCCTGCACTACCGCCAGAGCTACTTCGACAATCCCGACCTGCAGAAGAAGTACTCCAAGCGCTTCCAGAAGGACCTGGCGCCGCCGAAGACCTGGCCGGACTTCATCAACGTCACCCAGTTCATGACGGAAGAGCTCTCCAGCCAGGGGATTTACGGCACCTCGATGGTGGTGAACCCGCCGAACTTCGGCTGGGGCTTCTGGATGGACATCGCGGCCTCCGCCGGCGTGAACTACTTCGACGAGAACATGAACCCGGTGATCAACCAGGGCAAGGCGGCCGAGAGCCTGGACATGTACAAGGAGATCATCAAGTTCGGCCCGCCGGGCGCGGAGGCGATGGATCTGGGTACCTCGATCCAGCGCTGGCAGTCGGGCTCGGACGTGATGAGCGTCTGGTGGATCGACCTTGCCGAGTTCACGGTCCAGCAGCAGGGCGTGGAGAAGGCGGAGGACCAGCGCGGCGCCATCGTGCCGGGCTGGGTCAACGACGACGGCTCGGTCACCCACCGCGCCATCTCGCTCTGGTGCCGCACGGCCTCGATCCCGAAGAACCTGCCGCAGGACGTGAAGGACGCTGCCTTCTACTTCATCTACCGCATGTCCCACCCGGACTATTCCGACCACATCGTGGCCGATCCCTACTGCGGCTCCGATCCCTTCGGCGCGTCGCACTACACCGACTACGCCGCACAGTACTATATCGAGCCCAACCCGCAGCGCGGCACCTCGGACCTCTGGCCCACCAACGACGGCATCTTCAAGACCTTCGAGACCGCCAGGAACCATCTGGACGCGGGCCTGGCCAACGTCGAGGTCGGCTACCCGCAGTTCTTCTGGGAGGGTGCGCCGGAGTACGCCGATGCGCTGGGCCGCAACATCTCCAAGGCCATCTCCGGCGACCTGACCTCGCAGCAGGCGCTGGACGAGGCCGCCGAGGAATGGGTGAAGATCTCGCAGAAGCTCGGACTGGACAGCCAGAAGGCGCAGTACAAGAACTTCATCGACGGCGCCCGGGCGCTCGGCTACAAGATCTGACCTGCCAGCCGCCCGCGTCCCCCGACGCGGGCGGTTTTTTTCTTCATTCCAGAACTCTAGAGTAGCGTCATGAAAAAGATTCTGAACGATCCCCAGACCTACGTCGACGAGATGCTGGAGGGGCTGACCGCCGCCCATCCCTCGATCTATGCCCAGCCCTCCCCCCGCGTCATCGCGCGCGCCGACGGCGCCACCCGGGGCAAGGTCGGCATCGTCTCGGGCGGCGGCTCCGGGCACCTGCCGATCTTCACCGGTTACGTCGGCAAGGGCCTCCTGGATGCCTGTGCGATCGGCGACGTCTTCGCCTCGCCCTCGGCCGAGCAGATGGCAGAGGCCATGCGCCAGGCCAACGGCGGCGCCGGCATCCTGCGTCTCTACGGCAACTATGGCGGCGACGTCATGAACTTCGACATGGCCGGCGAGACGGTGGAGCTGGAGGACGACATCGAGGCCACGACAGTGCTGCTGGCCGACGACGTGGTCTCCGCCCTGCCGGCCGAGCGCGAGAAGCGCCGCGGCGTCGCCGGCATGGTCTATGCCTTCAAGATCGCAGGCGCCGCGGCCGAGGAGATGGCCGACCTGGCGGGCGTGACCGAGATCGCCCAGCGGACCGCCGATGCCTGCCGCTCGGTCGGCATGGCGCTCACCCCCTGCACCGTGCCCCAGGCCGGCAAGCCCACCTTCCAGCTCGGCGAGGACGAGATGGAAATGGGCATGGGCATTCACGGCGAGCCCGGCATCTGGCGCGACAAGCTGCGACCGGCCGACGCCATCACCGACGAGATGATGGACCTGCTCTTCAAGGACATGCCGCTCTCGGGCGGCGACCGGGTCTCGATCCTGGTCAACTCCCTGGGGGCAACGCCGGACGAGGAACTCTTCATCATGTACCGCCGCGCCAAGGCCCGCCTGGAGGCCGAGGGCGCCGGCATCGTCATGCCGCTCGTCGGCCGCTATGCCACCTCCATGGAGATGACCGGCGCCACCGTCACGCTGTGCAAGCTGGACGACGAGCTGGAGCGCCTGCTGAAGGCACCCTGCCACTGTGCCTACCTCTCGATCGCCTGAGGGAAGACCGGATGGGTTTCACCGTCGAAGACCTGAAGCGCGCCGCCGCGGGCCTGGCCGTGGCGGCGGACGCGGCAGCCGACGAGCTGAACCGTCAGGACGGCAAGCTGGGCGACGGCGACCTCGGCGTGACGGTCCGTAAGGGCTGGCGGGAGGTGGCCAACGAGGCACCTCGGTTTCCAGAAGACCTGAGCAAAACTTTTCTGAACTGTTCCAAGGCTTTCCAGCGGGTTTCCTCGTCTTCTTTCGGAACCCTGGTGGCGACTGGCTTCATGTCTGCCGCCAAGGCCACCAAGGGCCGCGACGGAGCGGAGTGGTCGGAGGTCGCCGACCTGCTGGCAGGTGCGCGCGATGCCATGATGGCCCGTGGCAAGGGGGCCCTCGGCGACAAGAGCCTCCTCGACTCGCTGGACGCCGCTGCCAGGGCGGCAGCCGGGCTGGATCGCCCCGACGCGATCCTCGAGGCGGTCGTGCGGGCGGCCGAGGAGAGCCTGGTGAGCTTTCGCGACAAGCCCAACAGGCTGGGCCGTGCCCGGATGTTTGCCGAGCGCTCTGTCGGACTGGACGATCCCGGCATGCTGGCCTTTCGCCGACTGGTCGGCGGCCTCGGAACGGACTAGCGCCATGCTGAAGGGTATCTCCCCGCTGCTGAACGCCGATCTGCTCTGGGTCCTGGAGAGCATGGGGCACGGCGACGACCTGGCCCTGGTTGACCGCAACTTCCCGGCCCACTCCACGTCCCTGGCGACCGCCTCCGGCCGCCTCGTCCGCCTCGACGGGATCGACTGCGCCCAAGCCGCGGAGGCGATCCTCTCGCTCTTCCCCCTGGACAGCTTCGTCGAGGCGCCGCTGCGGCACATGCAGGCGGTGGACCGGCCCGAGGAGATCCTCGAGGTCCACCGCGACGTCCATGCCGTCGCCGAGCGTGCCGAGGGCCAGGCGGTCCGGATGAGCGGCATCGAACGCTTCGCCTTCTACGAGGCAGCGCGCGGTGCCTTTGCCGTGGTTCAGACCACGGAAAGCCGCCCCTACGGCTGCTTCCTCCTGAAGAAGGGGGTCGTCTTTGACTGACCCGTCGCCGTGGCAGGCCTGAAGCACCAGAGGCTCAGGCGCGAGATCATCGACGCCTGCCTTGCGATGAACCGCCTGGGGATCAACCAGGGCACCTCGGGCAACGTTTCCGTGCGCGTTCCGGAAGGCTTCCTCATCACGCCCTCGGGCATCGCCTACGAGGCCATGACGCCCGGCCAGATCGTCGCCATGGACCTGGAGGGCGGCTACCGGGGCAAGTGGCTCCCCTCCTCCGAATGGCGCATGCACCATGACATCTACCGCGCGCGGCCGGAGGCAGGTGCGGTGGTGCACACCCACGCGAGCTACGCCACCGCGCTTTCCTGCCTGCGCCGCGACCTGCCGGCCTTCCACTACATGATCGCGGTGGCCGGCGGCGATTCGCTGCGCTGTGCCGACTATGCGACCTTCGGTACGAGGGCGCTCTCAGAGAAGATGCTGGCCGCCCTGGCCGGCCGCCGCGCCTGCCTGCTGGCCAACCACGGCATGATCTGCTTCCACGACAGCCTGGAGAAGGCGCTCTGGCTCGCCGGCGAGATCGAGACGCTCTGCCGGCAGCACGCGCTGGCCTGCCAGCTCGGCCAGGCCGTCCTCCTCGAGCCGGCGGAGATGGAGCGGGTGCTCGCGCGCTTCAAGAGCTACGGCAAGCAGGCCGCGGACCTGGCCGACGGCGAGGCCGCCTTCGAGACGCCTATCCGGCGGGACGCCTGACCGGATGGCGGCCGAGGTCACGGTCTTCGGGTCGGTCAACCTAGACCTGATCGCGCGGGTGGCGCGCCTGCCGCAGCCGGGCGAGACCATCACCGGCGGCAGCTTCCTCTCCGCACCGGGGGGAAAGGGCGCAAATCAGGCGCTTGCCGCCGCCAGGGCCGGGGCCGAGACGGCCCTCATCGGCGCCGTCGGCGAGGATGACTTCGCCGAGCAGGCCCTGGCGCTGCTCCGCAGCGAGAAGGTCGATCTGGAGAACCTCTTCACCCTGCCCGGCCCGACCGGCACGGCTCTGATCCTGGTCGGGGAGAGCGGGGAGAACATGATCGCCGTCGCGTCGGGCGCCAACTACGCCCTCTCGGCGGAGGGCCTGGCGACGCTCGCGGTGCCGGCCGATGGCCTCGTGCTCAGCCAGCTCGAGATGGACCTGGAGGTCACGGCCGGCTTCCTGGAGCGCGCCAAGGACCAGGGTGCCCGCGTCCTCCTGAACCTCGCGCCCTTCCGGGCCGAGGTCGCGGCCTTTCTCGCCACGGCCGACCTCCTCGTCATGAACGAGGGCGAAGCGAGAGCCCTGGGCGGAATCCTTGGCCTGAACGGTCTCGCAGCGGAACCGCTCTGCACGGCCCTGCGGAAGGTCATCGCCCGCGACATCGTCATGACCTTGGGCGCAGAGGGCCTGGTCGCGCAGCTCGCTGGAGATCTCTTGCGAGTGCCGGCCTTCGAAGTCTCGGCGGTCGACACGGTCGGCGCCGGCGATGCCTTCTGCGGCTACCTTGCCCAGGCCATCGCCGAGCGCGGCAGGCCGGACGAGTGGGCGCTTCGCTTCGCTGCCGCTGCCGGCGCGCTCACCTGCACCCGCAGGGGCGCACAGACCGCCATTCCCACACGCCTCGAGGTCGAGGCCCTTCTCAATCAGAACCACCAGGAACCCAGAGGGAGAGAAGCATGAGCGAGATTCCAGGAAAGCCGGGGCAGGTCGAGACCAGCGACGGGGTCAGCCTGCACTACCGCGAGGCCGGCAGCGGGCCGACCCTGCTGATGATCCCCGGCTGGTCGCAGACCGCCGAGCAGTTCAAGCACCAGATCACCGGCCTGAGCCAGAGCCACCGGGTGATCGCCCTGGACATGCGCGGCCACGGCCGCTCGGCGAAGCCCGACCACGGCTACCGCATCAGCCGCCTGGCCAAGGACGTCCACGACGTGATCGAGGCCCTGGACCTCGAGGACGTGGCCATCCTCGGCCACTCCATGGGCTGCTCGGTCATCTGGTGCTACTGGGACCTCTTCGGCGCTGAGCGTCTCTCCAGGATCCTGCTCATCGACCAGATGCCGGCGATCACCCGCAACCCGGCCTGGAGCGACAAGGAGGCCGCCGACTACGGCACCATCTTCACGCCCGAGACGCTCTACCAGACGATCAACGCCCTGGCCGGGCCCGAGGGGGTCGAGACCACCCAGGGCTTCATCGGCGGCATGGTGACCCCGGCGATGTCGGAGGCGGACCGCGCCTGGATGATCGACTGCAACCTGCAGATGCCCCGCCCGCACGCCTCGACCCTGCTCTTCAACCACGCGACCCAGGACTGGCGCGAGACCATCCCGCGGCTCAGCCTGCCGACCCTGGTGGTGGGCGGCCGGACCAGCCTGGTTCCCTGGACGGCCTGCCGGTGGATCCACGAGCAGATCCCCGGCTCGCGCCTGGAGATCTTCGAGGAGGCCGAGGGCGGACAGCACTTCATGTTCATCGAGAACCACGGGAAGTTCAACGCGATCGTCGCCGACTTCCTGAAGGGGTGACGCCAATCGATTCGGCGGCACCCTGTTCTTGCCGCCGGATCAGTTCTTATCGACGCAGACCGAGGGGGAGAGGTATTCCTGCAAGGGAACGCCCTCCACCCAGAGGTTCTGGTAGGCCGAGAGCGGCCAGAGCAGGATGCTGATCAGGCCCGGCGGGTAGTCCTTGGTGACATGCGGCACGGTCTTGGTCAGGTCGGGGTCGCAGTGCGTGCCCGTGAAGGCCTGCGCGCCGACGATTACGCCGCCGATGACGAGATAGACGGCCAGCAGAGTTCCCAGCTTTCCCATCGCAACCTACGGGGATTGTTGAGGTTGCGGGTGACACTAGCACTCTTTCGACCGGCAGCCTATGGCCCTGCAGGTCAGCTTGCCGCCATGTCCCTGGCACAGCGCTCGGCGACCAGGACGGTCGGCGTCTGGGTGTTGCCGGAAATGACCTTGGGAAAGACCGAGGCGTCGGCGACCCTGAGCCCCTCCAGCCCGTGCACCTTCAGGCGGGGGTCGACCACGCTCATCTCATCGCTGCCCATGCGGCAGGTGCCGCAGGGGTGATAGAGCGTGGTGCAGTGGGCGCGGACGTAGTCGGCGATCTCGGTATCGCTCTGGGCCTCGGCCGAGGGCGTGATCTCCGCCTCGATCACCTCGGCGAGCGGCGATTGCGCGGCGATCCTGCGGTTGAGGCGCACCCCCTGGACCAGCCTGCCCAGGTCCTGGCCGGAGGGATCGCTGGAGAAGTAGCGGGGGTCGATGATCGGATGCTCGATCGGGTCGGCGGAGCGCAGGCGGATCTCGCCGCGCGATTCCGGCCGCTGCAAGGTCGCGTGCAGGGTCAGGCCGGGTTTTGCTGCGACATAGCGGGCGTGGTCGCGCGCCGTGGCGATGACGGCGTAGAGCTGCAGGTCCGGCTCCGCGACATCCGGCGTGCTGCGGGCGTGGCCGCCGGTCGCCGCCCAGTTCGACGCGATGACGCCGCTGCGGCTCTGCTGCCACTCGGCGATCGAGGCGGCGATCTCGCGCTCGCTCATGCCGCCGATCCCAACCGGTTCCCTGCTGTGGAAGGTGATGGGGATGTTGATGTGGTCCTGCAGGTTCTTGCCGACCCCCGGCAGGTCGTGCAGCGGTGCGATGCCCGCCGCGCGCAGCTCCTCGGCCGGGCCGATCCCGGACTGCAGCAGGATCTGCGTCGAGCCGATGGCGCCGGAGGAGAGCACGATCTCGCCGGCCGTCTCGGCCGTCTGCGGCACGCCGTTCTCCAGGTAGTCGACGCCGGTGGCCCGGCCGCCCTCGATCCTGAGCCGCAGGGTGAGCACGCCGGTCTTCACGGTCAGGTTGGGCCGCGTGAGGGCGGGCTTCAGATAGGCCTTGGCCGTGCCGAAGCGCTCGCCGCCCTTGCAGTAGAGCTGATAGCGCCCGCAGCCCTCCTGCGTCGCCCCGTTGAAGTCCTCGTTCAAGGCCAGGCCCGCTGCCTGGGCCGCCTCCAGCCAGAGGTCCTCGACCGGATCCACGTGGGGCACGTCGGTGATGTTCAGCGGGCCGCCGGAGCCGTGGTAGTCGCTGTTGCCGAAGCGCTCGTTGTGCTCGCTCGCCTTGAAGTCCGGCAGGACGTCCTTCCAGGCCCAGCCCTCGCAGCCCATGGCCGCCCAGCCGTCGTAGTCCGAGGGCAGGCCGCGGATGTAGATCATGGCGTTGATCGCACCGGAGCCGCCGATGGCCTTGCCGCGCGGCCAGGGGATGCGGCGCATCTTGCAGCCGGGCTGCGGCACGGTGTGGTAGACCCAGTCGATCTCGGTATCGACGTGATTGATCCAGAGGGCCGGCATGTCGCTGGTCTCCGGCGCCGGCCGTCCGGCTTCCAGCAGCAGGACCTTCCGACCGGGATCCTCGCTGAGCCGGGCGGCAAGCACGCACCCGGCCGATCCGGCCCCGACAACGATGCAATCGTACATGGTGAGCTCCCCCTCTTGGCGAAGGGCGCTATTCTTGCACCGCCCCCGAGCGCTTGGCCTTGCGACCCGCCGCCTCAGCCGCCGCTTCGGGCCAGTTCCGCTGGGCGATGGGGCCATCGTGCCGGTAGGCATGGCAGGAATCGATCAGGCCCGGCCAGGTGGCAGCGGGTTGGCCTGCCCTGTCCTCCCCTGCCGCCTCGCGCGCCTTCCTGCGGCGCGACAGGGCCGGAACGATTCCCTGGAAGGCAGGCGTGGCCATGGCATAGAGCAGCTCCACCAGGTGGGTACAGCCCTCCACGCCGCCCACCTTTGCGGCGATGGCCCGGCGCCAGCCGGGTCCGATCCTCACGCCCACGATCCGCTGGAAGTTCGGAGCGATAGCGGGGCAAACGCCGAAGGGCCCACTGTCGGTCACGACCTCGACGGCGACGATGGTCAGGAGGTCGTCCAGGGTCAGCCGGATCGACATGTCGTGGACGGGTTCGCCGGCCGCCACCCAGCCGCCCTCGCGATCCCCGTTCTTGAAGCTGTAGGGTTTCACGTCGGTGATGTGCCCCTCCAGCTCCCAGAGGCCGTCCTCGCGGCCATAGGCCTGGAAGTCATAGCGGCGCGTGTGCAGGTGCTCTCGCGGCTTGGCGGGCGACAGGGGCATGCTTGGCTCCAAGTGTTGGGTCGGTCGACGCCCGCTCGACGGCGGGACTAGGCTGCTGACTCCGGGGCGCTTGGCAGCGGTGTGACCTTGATCTCGGTGATCTGGTTGCGTTCTCGCTTCAGTATCTCGAACCTGAGGCCCTTGAGCGCGAAGCTCTGCCCGACCTCGGGTATGGTCCTTGTCTCATAGAGCAAGAGACCGGCAATAGTCGAGGCATCGTCGTCGGGCAGCGACCAGTCGAACTGCCGGTTGAGGTCGCGCAGGGTGACCCGGCCGTCGACCAGGATACTGCCGTCCATCTGCCGGCGCACGCCCTCGATCACCTCGTCATGCTCGTCGGAAATCTCGCCGACGATCTCTTCCAGGATGTCTTCCAGGGTGACGATGCCCTGCACCACGCCGTACTCGTCGACCACCACAGCGAAGTGCTCGTGGCGCTGCTGGAAGGCCTGGAGCTGCGACAGCAGGTCGGTGGTGTCGGGAATGAACCAGGGATGGCGCGCCACCTCGATCACGTCGATCTCGTCGGCGGGAGTCTCGCTCTTGTGCAGCGCGCGCAGCAGACGCTTGGCATGAATGATGCCGACGATGTTGTCCGGATCGTCCTGCCACAGGGGGATGCGGGTGTAGGGGCTGTCCAGCACGGCATCGATGATCTGCGAGACCGGCAGGTCGGCGTCGATCGTCGCCACGTCGCCGCGGTGGGTCATGATCTCCGACACCTCGACATCCGCCAGGTCGAGGATGGAGCGCAGCATGGCACGCTCTTCGCGATCCTCCTCGCCGGCGTGCAGGTCGATGGCGCCGCGCAGTTCCTCCTCGCGCTCCACCCTGTCGGGGGCGCTGTCGGCGATGGAGACGCCGACCAGGCTGAGCGAGCCGCGAACCGCCCAGTTGAGGCCCGCGGTCACCGGTGTGAAGAAGACGACGATCGCGCGCAGGGCCGGCGCCATCACCAGGACGGTGCGGTCGGCATTGTTGATGGCATAGGTCTTTGGCAGCACCTCGGCGAAGACGACCACGAGGACGGTCATCAGGAGGGTCGCATAGACGATGCCGGCATCGCCGAACCAGGAGATGAAGAGGCTGGCGCTCAGGGTCGAGGCCAGGATGTTCACCAGGTTGTTGCCGACCAGGATGCTCCCGATCACCCGGTCGCGATCCTGCCAGAGGCGGTTGACCAGGACGGCGCGGCCCACGCCCTGCTGGGCGAGCGTGTGCATCCGGTGGCGCGAGGAGGCCGTCAGGGCCGTTTCGGAGCTGGAAAAGAAACCCGACAGAATCAGGAGCACCACGACGGCGCCCGAGAGCAGATATTCGCTTGCCATGTCCTCTCAAATCACCGCCGGGACCCTGTCCCGACGCTCCCAATCAAGTGATCCTGCCGACTGAACGACGCCGGCTCAGCCCGCAAGCCAAGTCTCCAGCACGGATTTCACCTCGACAAGGTCGACGTCGCGGGCGACGAAGGCCTCGCCGATGGACCGCACCAGGATAAAGGTAATGCGTCCCGCGGCGACTTTCTTGTCTCTTTGCATCAGGGCGACGAGCTGCCCGGCATCCAGCGCCACGCCCTCGAGGAAGCGAGCCTCGGTCGGCAGGCCAAGGCCCCGCAGGTGCGCGGTGGCAAGCCGCGCCTCCTCCGCATCGCAGTGGCCCAGGCGCACCGAGAGGTCGAAGGCCAGGCGCATGCCCAGCGAGACCGCCTCGCCATGCAGCAGCCGCTCGTCGAAGCCGACCGCGGCCTCCAGCGCATGCGCGAAGGTGTGCCCCAGGTTCAGCAGCGCCCGCTCTCCGGCCTCCTGCTCGTCGCGCACCACGATGGCCGCCTTGGCCTCGCAGGAGCGCAAGACTGCCTCTTGCAGCGCCCACTCCTCGCGCCGCAGCACGGCAGCGCCGGCCGTCTGCAGCCAGTCGAAGAAGGCGCGGTCGCCCAGGAAGCCGTACTTCACCACCTCGGCGTAGCCGGCCCGCATCTCCCGCTCCGGCAGGGTCTGCAGGAAGTCCGTGTCGGCGACGACCAGGCGCGGCTGGTGGAAGGCGCCGACCAGGTTCTTGCCCTCGGGGATGTCGATCGCGGTCTTGCCGCCGACCGAGGAATCCACCTGCGCAAGCAAGGTCGTGGGAAGCTGCACGAAGCCGACGCCGCGCAGCAGAATGGCAGCCGCGAAACCCACCAGGTCGCCGACGACGCCGCCCCCGAGGGCCAGCAGCAGGTCGCTGCGCTCGAGCCCGAGGCCGATGAGGTCGCGGCAGATACGCTCCAGCTGCGAGAAGCTCTTGCTGGATTCGCCCGGCGGCAGGACCAGGGACTCGACCGCGAGCCCCCTTGCCTCCAAGGCCGCCGTGACCGGCGCCAGATGATGGTCGGCGACCCGCGCCTCGCTGACCAGGAAGACCTTTCTGCGGCGGGCCAGACCGCCCACCTCCTCGGCCATCCTGTCCAGAAGTCCGGTGCCGACGAGGATGTCGTAGGCCCGGCTACCCAAATCCACGCGCAGGCAGCGGACGGCCATCTCGTCCGTCGCATCCGCTTCTGCGGTCTTCACGCTGTCGGTCAATTCCAGAATCCGTGCGTCAATTATGCAACAGGTGCGGCCGCAGCAGCAGCCCCCCCGCCCCAAAGGTCTCGTGGGTTGGAAGATAGGCTCTCGGCCCCAGTTTCCAACACGGCCCGCCCCTTTGGGCGGCGGGTCCCACATCGTCTCTTAGAGCGCGTCTCCCCATGCCGCAAGCGTCACGCTCGCAGCCGCAGCCCGCGTTCAGCGCACGGGATCGCAGCAGCGCATGCGCTCCAGCGCCGCGACGATGGCGTCCACTGTCTCCTCCGGCGGGCCCTCGCCGCTGGTGACGTGGATGTCGGCCTGGGCGTAGACGGGATCGCGCTCCTGCTTCAGCCGGGCCAGGATGCTGCGCGGATCGCCCTGGCGCAGAAGCGGCCGCGTGGCCTTGCGCGCGGTGCGTCTTACGAGCAGGTCCAGGTCCGCCTGGATCCAGACCGAGCAGCCGCGCTCGGCGACCTCCTCGCGGGTCTGCGGGTCCATGAAGGCACCCCCGCCGGTCGCCAGGACGCAAGGCTCGCCGTTCAGGAGGCGCGCGATGACCCGGCGCTCGCCGTCGCGGAAGTAGGCTTCGCCGTAGCGCTCGAAGATCTCGCTGATGGTGCAGTCGGCCGCCGCCTCGATCTCCGCGTCAGCGTCGACGAAGGGCAGACCCAGACGTGTTGCCAGTTTGCGACCCACACAGGTTTTTCCCACGCCCATCAGTCCGACCAGGACAATACTGCGTCCCCAGCTTGCGAAACCCTTTTCCGGACCGCTATCCAACGGTGTCATGTCGCTGCCCTGGTCATTGCCTGCCCATCATTTTGTCGTATCGGCCACAGTCGGCGCCGTAAAGTCGCCACAGTGGAACGATAGCAACAATGAACCTTCAGCGCGACACTTGGTGCAAGGGGCACAGGGTTTTTGGAGCGGCGTCGTCACGAGGCCGTTCGTTGGGTCGAACAGCGTAGGATTCCTGACGTGGCAAGGCGCGGATCACAGTATGGCTCGCCCGGATCCAGCAAGATGACGCTCGTCTACATCTTGCTCGGTGTCCTGGTCCTGGGGGCGGGAGGACTCTTCGCACTGACCTTCGAGATGGAGCCGCAGGTACGCCTGGTCGAGAAGGTCTTTCCGGATGACCGGTTCCCGCGCTAGATGGAACATACTTTTGGCTGCCGCAGTCTCGTCGCTGCCGCTCGTGCTGTCGCCTTCAGTGGGCGGCGCGGCGGGCGAGGAATCTGCAGGAAGCACGATCTACCCCAATCCCGTTAGCGGTCTCCTGGACGCGGAACTGAAGGGCAACAACGTCCTGGCGACCTCCAGGGCGCTTGCGCCCATGACGGGCATGGGAACCGCGGGCTGGCAGGAAGCGCCCTGGTCGACGCCGCGCTGGCAATCCCCTGTCCTCCATCTCTCTGAAGGCGGCTTCACCGGCGATCTGTGGAACGGCAGCACGCCGGAGGCCATCCGTGGCCTGGTGAAGCACATGCCGAGCGCGCGCGATTCCGCCGTCGGCTACCAGTTGGCACGCCGGCTGCTGCTCTCAGCGGCGGCGCCGCCGAAGGGGGTGGACGATCTCACCTGGCAGTCCCTCAGGGTCAACCGCCTGGCCAACCTGGGCGACCTCTCCGGCCTGCAGCGGCTGCTGGCCGTGCTCCCCGCCGAGGAGGCAGGCCCCTTGCGTGAGCGGACCCTGGCGGAGGTCGCGCTCCTGACCGGCGACCGTGAGACCCTCTGCGAGTTGAGCGAGGCCAAGGATACGGTCGCGGTCCGCGATGACTTCTGGCAGGAGATCGAGACCGTATGCGTGGTAGAGCGCAACGATCGCAATGCCTTACGTGCTCATCTTGAAGTCCTTCAACAGGAAGGTGTCGACAACGAGACGGCACGCCTGGCCTGGGCGATCCTGCAGGAACAGCCGCTGGGCGATGCCCTGCTGATCGGTATGGAGGATATCACGCTCCATGCCACCGAGGCGCAGCTCCTGCCCCACTTCGGCTTCGCCCAGGTGGAGCCGCTGTGGCACCGGATCTCGGCAGGCGGGCGCATGGCGCTCGCGCTCGACCGGCTGGGCGACCTGCGGCTGCGGGCCCTGGCCACGGAATGGAGCGTGACGACCGGCCGTCTTCCGGCCGGGCAGCTCGCAGCGATCTACGAGAACTTCCCCTTCGCCGAGGAGGACCTGCGCGCCGGCGCACGCGCCGACCTCTCCTTGAGCGGCCCCGTGGAGCGGGCCTTCGCCTGGCAGAGCCTGCTGCAACTGAACGATCCGCGAGACCGCCTGGTCTTGCTGGAGACCGCGCTCGACGCGGCGCGCACCGATCGCTGCTACGTGGGCGCCGCCGCCGTCCTCCTGCCGCAGCTGGACTTCTCGCCGGAAAGCGCAGCCCTACCCGGAACCTCGGACATCGCCGGCCGCGCGCTCTACGTGATGGGGCGCTACGAGGAGGCGACGGCCTGGATGCTGGTCGCCCGGCGCGAGAGCACGATATCCGCCAGGGCGGCCAACGCGAGCTGGCGGCTCTGGCCCTACGCGCGCCTGGCGGGCCTCGCTCTCCCCAACGACACCACCGGCCTGATCGCCTGGCGCAGCACGCAGAACTACGAGCCGGAGGAACTGGTGAGCGCGCGCGAGGCGCTCCTGCTGGAACTGCTGCGTGCCCTGGGCGACGGCTTTCCCCAGGGCTGGCTGACCGCACCGCAACTGGCGCCGGCCTCCTCCACCCCGGCAAGCGACAGTGCGGCCGCCCTCCTAGCGGCAGGCTCCTCCGGGCATCTGGGCGAGACCCTGCTGCGCGTCCTCATCATGATCGACAGCTATCACCGGGGTGAGGCCGACGCGGAGAGCATCGCGCTGGCGGTGGAAGCCCTGGACCGGGTGGGCCTGCCCCTGGAAGCCCGTGCGCTGGCGATCGAGACCGCCCACGAAGCCGGCATCTAGAGCGGGCCGCAGGGACAGATGCTCACGCATCCTGCTCTAGCTCGTTCTTTCAGAAGCAAATCGGCGTCGCAGGCCGGCACCCCATGATCGCCCCCCCATGATCGCCGAAATCGACGCCTTCCTGGAGATGCTGGCGGCAGAGCGCGGCGCGGCTGCCAACACGCTCGCTGCCTATCGCCGGGACCTGGAGGATGCGGCAGCCTTCCTCGGCGGGTCGGCGAAGCTCCCCGGCGCCGGCAAGGCGGAGCTTCAGGCCTATCTCGCGAACCTGGCCGCCCGCGGCATGGCTCCCCCGACCCAGGCGCGGCGCCTCTCCTGCCTGCGTCAGTTCTATGCCTTCCTGCTCGGCGAGGGACGCCGGGCGGACGACCCCTGCCACACCCTCGACGCGCCGCGGCTGGGCCGCAGCCTGCCCAAGGTGCTGAGCGTCGAGGAGGTCTCCCACCTGCTGGATGTCGCGCGCGAGGACGCCTCGCTCGAGGGCCTGCGCCTGCTCGCCCTCGTGGAGCTGCTCTACGCAAGCGGACTCAGGGTCTCCGAGCTGGTGGCACTGCCGGACAGTGCCCTGGCCCGCGACCCTGCCCTGCTGTCCGTCGTCGGCAAGGGCCGGAAGGAGCGCCTCGTGCCCCTGGGAGAGACGGCACGTCTGGCCGTCGCCGCCTACAGGGGCGAGCGCGACCGGGTCCAGGCCGAGGGGCGGAAATCGCTCTATCTCTTCCCGGCGAAGAGCAGCAGCGGCCATCTCTCCCGCCAGCAGGTGGCCCGCGCGATGAAGGATCTCGCGGCCAGGGCCGGCCTCTCGCCGGCCCGCGTCTCGCCGCACGTCCTGCGCCATGCCTTCGCCACCCACCTGGTCGAGGGCGGCGCCGACCTGCGCGCCGTGCAGAGCCTGCTCGGCCATGCCGACATCGCGACCACCCAGATCTACACGCACGTCGCGGCCGCCAGGCTGCGCAAGCTGGTCGAGCAGCACCACCCCCTGGCCAGGGCCAGGAACCAGCCGCCTCGATGAATGGCAGGCCGTGCGCCCCGGGACAGGATGGCGTTGACAAGCACCCCTTTCCTGACCCAGGTAACGCCAGCTTCACCATCCGGCTCGGAGGCTTCCCGTCCCGTTTGCCGCAATCGACCTCAAGGGGAAGGACAAGAAAGAGATGAGCTTTACCATTGTCGAGCAGGCCACCGCGCGCCTCAACCGTTCGGAACTGGCCGTGCCGGGAAGCAACTACCGCTTCATCGAGAAGGCCGCCGATTCCGGCGTCGACGTGATCTTCCTGGACCTGGAGGATGCCGTGGCGCCGGACGACAAGGCGCAGGCCCGCAAGAACATCATCAAGGCCCTGAACGAGATCGACTTCGGCAGCAAGACCATCTCCGTGCGCATCAACGGTCTCGACACCCACTACATGTATCGCGACGTGGTCGATATCATCGAGCAGGGCGGCGAGCGCCTGGACCTCTTCATGATCCCGAAGGTCGGGACGGCCGCCGACGTCTATGCCGTCGACATGCTGACCACCCAGGTAGAGGACGCGGTCGGCCGCAAGAAGCGCCTGGGCTTCGAGCTGATCATCGAGACGGCGCTCGGCATGGCCAACGTCGACAGCATTTCCTCCTCGAGCAAGCGCCTGGAGAGCCTGCACTTCGGCGTCGCCGACTACGCGGCCTCCACCCGGGCCCGCACCACCGTCATCGGCGGCCCGAACGCCCTCTATGGCGTGCTGACCGACAAGACGGACGACGGTGCCCAGCGCGACTTCCACTGGGGCGACATGTGGCACTATGCGATCGCCCGCATGGTGGTCGCCGCGCGCGCCAACGGCCTGCGCCCGATCGACGGCCCCTTCGGCGACTTCTCCGACCCCGAGGGCTACAAGGCCCAGGCCTATCGTGCCGCGGTCCTGGGCTGCGAGGGCAAGTGGGCCATCCACCCCTCGCAGGTCGACCTCGCCAACGAGGTCTTCAGCCCCAGCGAGGAGGAGGTCACCAAGGCCAAGCGCATCCTCGAGGCCATGGAGAAGGCCCAGGCCGAGGGCAAGGGCGCGGTGTCCCTGGATGGCCGCCTGATCGACATCGCCTCGATCCGCCAGGCCGAGAACCTGGTCCGCAAGGCCGAACAGGTCGCCGGCGCCTAGAGCATCTTGGTATTGACACACCAGCGGCCCGCAGCCCCGCCCACCCCGATGGAAGCGTGGGCTTGCGGGACCGTGCGGACTGACGCCAGGCGGCAAGACGCGCCAGCTTCTGCGCCCTAGGCCCCCCGTGACGGAGGCCCTGGCCCACTTCCGCGACGCGCTCGCCGCCTTCTACCGGGAGGAGGCCTTGCGCGTTCCGGCGGCCGGGGTGGCCCTCACCCGCATCGCCGCCCGGCTGGCCGACCCCGGCCTGGCGCAAGGCCGCCCGGAGCGCCGGCCGCTGGCGGCGATGGAACTGGTCCCAGCAGCCCTCGGCGCGGCGGAGGCCGGGCCGCTGGCCCGGCTCTCGACAGCCTTCGCTGCCCTGGAGCCGGAGGTCGCCTGGACGCAGAACCCCAACTACAGCGATGCCAGGATGGGTGAAGGCTACATGGCCAGCTACGCCTACTGCGTGGTCGCCGGGCCCGGCGGCCTGCTGGAAGCAGACGACGTCCTGGTGTCGCTCATGGTGATCGGCCCGGGCCGCCTCTACCCCGCCCACGCACACGAGGCGGAGGAGGTCTATCACCTCCTGGCCGGCCCCTCCCTCTGGTGGCGCGAGGGCGAGCCCTGGGTGGAGAGGGCGCCGGGCGCTCTGGTCCACCACCGCCCCTGGCAGCCGCATGCGACCAGGACCGGAAGCGGCAGCCTGCTGGCCATCGCCTCCTGGCATGGAGACCCCGGCAAGAGTGCCGATCTGGTGCCCGGCGCCGCCGTCCCGGCCATGCCCGCCCTCTGGTCCTGACCCGACCCTCGAGGCGGATTGCGATCACGGTCGCACCACTGGTGAAGTTCCGGCGTCTCTGCTAGAGCTAGGGGATAGTGCAATGCAGCAAGGTTCTTCCATGCACCGCTTCCTCGACTTCGAAAAGCCGATCGCAGAGCTGGACGGCAAGATCGCCGATCTGCGCCATCTTTCGGAGGACGACAGCGTCAACATCGAAGAGGAGGTGCGCCGGCTCCAGGTCAAGTCGGACAAGCTGCTGCGCACCACCTATTCCAAGCTCACCGCCTGGCAGAAGACCCAGGTCGCCCGGCACGAGGACCGCCCCCACCTGACCCACTACCTCGATGCCCTGATCGACGACTTCACGCCCCTGGCCGGCGACCGGCTCTACGGCGAGGACCGCGCCATCATCGGCGGCATGGGGCGCTTCCAGGGCCGCAGCGTCATGGTCATCGGCCAGGAGAAGGGCTCGGACATGGCAAGCCGCGTCCGGCACAACTTCGGCATGGCCCGCCCGGAAGGCTACCGCAAGGCGCAGCGGCTGATGCGGCTGGCCGAGCGCTTCTCGCTGCCGCTCGTCGCCTTCGTCGACACGGCCGGCGCCTATCCCGGCATCGGCGCGGAAGAGCGCGGACAGGCCGAGGCCATCGCGCGCTGCATCGACGTCTCGCTCGGCCTCAAGGTCCCGGTGATCGCCGTCATCATCGGCGAGGGCGGATCGGGCGGCGCCATCGCCCTGGCCGCCGCCGACCGCGTTCTCATGCTGGAGCACTCGGTCTATTCGGTGATCTCGCCGGAGGGCTGCGCCTCGATCCTCTGGCGCTCGGCCGAGCAGAACAAGGAGGCGGCCGAAGCCCTGCGCCTCACGGCCCAGGACCTGGAGCGCCTGGGCGTCATCGACGAGATCCTGCCGGAGCCGCTGGGCGGCGCCCACCGCGCCCCCATGGAGACGGTCACCACCGTCCAGGACGCCCTGCAGCGCACCCTGGCCGAACTTGAGAAGAAGCGGCCGGAGAACCTGGTGCGCGCCCGCCGCGACAAGTTCCTGCAGATGGGCAAGGTCGGCCTGGGATAGGCCAGGGCAGCCTCACGCCTGCTGCTTTTCCACTCCGCTTGCCCCACCGAACCCCGCCTTCTCCAGGCCGCCGCGGAGATGCTCCAGGTCCGCGGCGTTGCCGTAGTGCATGGTGGCGAGAAAGCCCTCCAGGTTGAATGCGGGCTCCTTCTCCTGGATGCGGTCACGGTGCGCGCGCGCCGCCGTCTCGTCTCCGAGCAAGGCATGGCAGGCCGCGACGAAGGCGTGCTGCATGCTGTCCATCGACGAGAGGTGCATGTAGGCCTCGATCGCCTCGCCGTACTGGCGGGCGGTGAAGTGGGCGCGTCCCAGGTGGCTCCAGAAGCGGGCCGGGTGGTGCGGGTTCAGGCGCATGGCCCGCTGGATCCACTCCACCCCCTCCTCGGGCCGGCCCATCCAGGTCAGCAGCTCGCCCATCTGCACCACCACCAGATCGTAGTTGGGGTTGAGCTTGAAGGCGCGTTCCTGATGGAAACGGGCGCGGGTCAGGTCGCCGCGAATGATGTTGATGCCGGCGAGCAGCCGGTGGACGTCGACGTCGTTCTCGTCCAGCGCGCGCGCCTTCTCGACCTCGGAGAAGGCCTCCGCAAGCGTCGCCTTCTTGTCCTCGACCCAGCCGTAGCCCCAGGCCTGGCCCAGGATACAGCCGCGCCAGGCATGGGCATGGGCGTAGTCGGGGTCCAGCTCCAGCGCCCGGTTGACCAGTTCCTGTGCCTTGAGGTTGTCCTCCCGCGTGCTGCGGTGATGCAGGACCTTGGCGGCCAGCAGGCACTCGTAGGCCCCCAAGCTGGAAGGCCGCTTGCGCGAGATCTGTTCCTGCTGGGCGGCCTCGACCCGTCCCGGCAGGGTGGCGACGATGGCCGCCGTCACCTCGTCCTGGATCTCGAAGATGTCGTCGAGGTTGCGGTCGTAGCGCTCGGCCCAGACATGCGCATCGCTCGCGCTGTCGATCAGCTGGACGGTGACCCGCAGCCGCTTGCCCGCCTTGCGCACGCTGCCCTCGACCAGGTACTGGGCGCCCAGCTTCTGCGAGACCTCGCGAAGGTTCACCGCCTTGCCCTTGTAGACGAAGGTCGAGTTGCGCGAGATGACGAAGAGCTCGTGCCGGCGGCTGAGCTCGGTCAGGATGTCCTCGGTCAGCCCGTCGGCGAAGAACTCCTGCTCGGGATCGCCGCTCATGTTGGCGAAGGGCAGCACGGCAATGGTGGGCTTGACCGCGGCACGCCGCGGAGCGGACCGGCCTGCAAGCGCTGCCGCGTCGTCGCCAGGGGAGCCGATCACCACCTTGTAGGCGCGGACCTTCCGGGTGATGTTCTTCAGCGACTTCTCGCCGAGATCCTCGAATTCCACCTCCAGGCGATCGCCCACCTGGTCGTAGACCGCACTGCTCACGCAGATGCCGCCGACCTCGGCAAGCTGCTCCAGTCTCGCGGCGACGTTGACCCCGTCCCCGAAGATATCGCCCTCGTCGAAGATGATGTCGCCCAGGTTGATGCCGATGCGGAACCGGATCTGCCGTTCGTCCGGCACGTCGGCGTTCCGGCGCAGCATGCGATCCTGTATCTCCACGGCACAGCGTACCGCGTCGGCGACGCTCTGGAACTCGACCAGCATGCCGTCGCCGGTGGTCTTGATGATCCGTCCCTGGTTCTTGGCGATGGCCGGGTCGATCAGCTCGATACGATGGGTGCGCAGCCGCGCCAGGGTGCCCTGCTCGTCGGCCTCCATGAGGCGGCTGTAGCCGACCATGTCGGCTGCCAGGATGGCCGCAAGCCTCTGTTCCATGCCTCCTCCCGAGGGAGCCACGGCCGAAACGGCGCGTACCCTGGCGTCCCCCCAAACGGTGACCCTGCACCGGCCGAAGGGTGCGCCCGGGCCGGCGTCCAGGCAAGAGATTTGGCTGGTGCAGGCCTTCAGTGAGAGCCTTGCAGTCCTGTCCGGGCACCAGCAGGATAGCGCCGGTCCAAGGGGAGAGTGCCGCCATGCCGCCAAGAGAGAACCTGCTCCGCGTGAACGAAGCCCGGCTCTGGGAGACGATCGAGCGCTCGGCGGAGATCGGGCCCGGACGGGACCAGGGCCTGCACCGCCTGGCGCTCGGCGAGGCCGACCGGGAGATGCGCGATCTCTTCGTCTCCTGGTGCGAGGCCGCGGGCTGCCGCGTCTCCATCGACGCCATGGGCAACATCTTCGCCCGCCGCGAGGGCAGCGATCCGACCCTGCCGCCGGTGCTGATCGGAAGCCACCTGGACACCCAGGTGACCGGCGGCCGCTTCGACGGGATCCTGGGCGTGCTGGCCGGGCTGGAGGTCCTGCGTACCCTGAACGACAGCGGACTGGAGACCCGGCGCGCCATCGAGGTGGTGAACTGGTCCAACGAGGAGGGCGCGCGCTTCAACCCGCCGATGCTGGCCTCGTCCGTCTTCGCCGGGCTCAAGCAGCTCGACTGGGCCTACGGCCGCAAGGACAACGACGGCGTGACCTACGGCGAGGCCTTGCAGGAGATCGGCTACGTCGGCGAGACGGCGATGGGCGGGCGCGACCTCGACGCCTACTTCGAGCTGCACATCGAGCAGGGACCGGTCCTGGAGGCCGAAGGCCTGGCGGTCGGCGTCGTGACCGGCGGCTACGCCACCCGCGGCATGCGCGTCGAGATCCGCGGCGAGACCGCCCACTCCGGCCCCACCCCGATGGACAAGCGCCGCAACGCGCTGGTCGGCGCCGCCTACCTCATCGCCGCGGTGAACGACATCGGCTGGAAGCACCATGGCGAGCAGGGCAAGACCACGGCGACCCAGATCGACATCTGGCCCAACGCCACCGGCATCCTGCCGGAACTGGCCCACGTCACCCTCGACATGCGCCATCCGGAGGTCCGCGGTGCCGAGACCATGCTGGCCGAGGTCGAGGAGGCCATCGCCGAGTGCGCCCGCAAGGGCAATGTCGAGATCGAGGTGATGGAGCGCTGGCGCTTCGGCGATGAGGTCTTCGACCCTGGCTGCCTGGACCTGCTGCGCCAGGCCGCCGACAGCCTGGGCCATCCCTTCAAGGAGATGCAGAGCCAGGCCGGCCACGACGCCTACAACATGACCCACGTCTGCCCCAGCGCGCTGATCTTCTGCCCCTGCGAGGGCGGCATCACCCACAACGAGGCCGAGAACGTCGCACGGGAAGACGCGATCCCCAGCGTCAACGTCCTGCTGCACGCCGCACTGGCACGGGCCAATCGGGCCTGAGGCACGACAGCCGGCCCAGAGCAAATCCCGAGCAAATGGACTTATCTGCGACGACGATTTGGCTCTGAAACATCCCGCCTAGCCTTCGAGCACGCCCTCCCGCGTGGGCAGGAGGCTGACCGCCTCGCCCACCTCCCGTTCGGCGACCGCAAGGTCGTACTGTGCCTGTAGGTTGATCCAGAACTGCGGATCGGTCCCGAACCAGTGGCCAAGCCGCAAGGCCGTGTCCCCGGTGATCGCGCGCTTCCCCGCGATGATCTGACTGACACGATTGGCGGGCACAGAGATCTGACGCGCAAAGGCGGTCGGAGAAACGCCCAGTTCGGAGAGTTCGTCCTTCAGGATCGCGCCCGGATGCAGGGCTCGTCTGAACACTGCCGGCCTCCTTTCACGCATGATAGTCCACGATCTCGACATCGGACGGCCCAGGCTGCCCATCGGGCCAGGCTTTGCTGGGCCGCCTGACGCCTTACGTCAAGCGTACACGTCCGTCACCGGACCGCGCCATTCATGTTGCACCGCAGCATAGCCTGGTCTATGGTCAGGGCGATTCGGTCGGAGACGGCCGGCGCAAACCTCCATCACCTGCATTCTGTCGGACAGGGCCTCGCCGTCGGGCGCGGCCGCCTCTGCCGGCTTTTTTGCCGAAACGCATCCGGACCCCGTCATGCTGTCTTTGAACGCCTACCGCCGCCAGTGGCTCGGCAATATCCGCGGCGACCTGCTCTCGGGTCTCGTCGTCGCCCTGGCGCTGATCCCGGAGGCCATCGCCTTCTCGATCATCGCCGGCGTGGACCCCAAGGTCGGGATCTATGCCTCCTTCTCCATCGCGGTGATCGTCGCCATCACGGGCGGGCGGCCGGGCATGATCTCGGCCGCGACCGCGGCCACGGCCGTGCTGATGGTCACCCTGGTGCGCGACTACGGGCTGCAGTACCTCTTCGCCGTCACCGTCCTGGCCGGCATCCTGCAGGTGGCCGCCGGCTTCCTGCGGCTGGGCCACCTCATGCGCTTCGTCTCCCGCTCGGTCATCACCGGCTTCGTCAACGCGCTGGCCATCCTGATCTTCATGGCGCAGCTACCGGAGCTGATCGGGGTGCCCTGGCTAACCTACGTGATGGTCGCCGCCGGGCTTGCCATCATCTACCTCTTCCCCTTCGTCACCCGCTCCATCCCCTCGCCGCTGATCTGTATCCTGGTGCTGACCGCCGTCACGCTGCTGCTGGACCTCGACATCCGCAACGTGGGCGACATGGGGGAGCTACCGTCGATCCTGCCGGTCTTCCTGCTGCCGGAGATCCCGCTCACCTTCGAGACCCTGACCATCATCTTCCCCTACGCCCTGGCGATCGCCTCGGTCGGCCTTCTGGAATCGCTCATGACGGCGGTCATCGTCGACGACCTTACCGACACGCCGAGCGACCGCAACCAGGAGTGCATCGGCCAGGGGCTGGCGAACATGGCGACCGGCTTCATGGGGGGCATGGCCGGCTGCGCCATGATCGGCCAGTCCATGATCAACGTGAAGTCCGGCGGCCGGGGGCGGCTCTCGACCTTCTCGGCCGGTGTCTTCATCCTCTTCCTGATCGTGGTCCTGGGCGACTGGGTCAGCCGCATCCCCATGGCAGCCCTGGTCGCCATCATGATCATGGTCTCCATCGGCACCTTCTCCTGGGCCTCGGTGAAGAACCTGCGCCACCACCCGCGCAGCTCCTCCCTGGTCATGATCGCCACGGTCCTCTTCGTGGTCGCGACCCACAACCTGGCCATCGGCGTGCTGGTGGGCGTCCTGCTGTCGGGGATCTTCTTCGCCTGGAAGATCGCGCAGATCTTCCGGGTGACGACGAGCCTGTCGGAGGACGGTCGCTCCAGGACCTACGTCGTGGAAGGCCAGGTCTTCTTCGCCTCGGCCGAGGACTTCACCGCCGCCTTCGATTTCAAGGAGGCCCTGGACGAGGTCACCATCGACGTCAGCCGCGCCCACATCTGGGACATCTCCAGCGTAGCCGCGCTCGACATGATCGTCCTAAAGTTCCGCCGGGAGGGCGCCAAGGTCCGCATCGTCGGCCTGAACAAGGCCAGCGAGACCCTGGTCGACCGCCTGGCGCTGCACGACAAGCCGGACGCGCTCGAGCGTCTGATGGGGCACTAGGGCAGGATAGGTTCGCTCATGCTCACGAATCCCGCCCTAGCCTATTGTATTAACAGCAAATCGTCGTCACAGATGTTTCCATCTGCTCGGGATTTGCCCTAGAGAGACCGAGACCGTGCACAAGCTCATCGCCTTCATCGACGCCTCCGTCTACTCCAGGAGCGTCTGCGATCACGCGGCCTGGATCGCGCGCCGCACCGGTGCAGCCGTCGAGCTGTTCCATGTCCTCGGCCGCCGCGAGACCGGCAACACGCCGCAGAACCTCAGCGGCAACATCACCCTGGGCGCCCGCTCTGCACTGCTGGCCGAGCTCTCCGCGCTGGATGAGGAGCGCGGCCGCCTGGCGCAGAAGCGCGGCCGTGCGATCCTGGAGGACGGCGAGGCGGTGCTGCGCCAGGGCGGTGCCGGGACGGTCGCAACCCGCCTGCGCATCGGCGACATCGTCGAGACCGCCACGGCTTTCGAGGGCGAGGCGGACATGGTGATGATCGGCAAGCGCGGAGAGGCCGCCGACTTCGCCAAGCTGCACCTGGGCTCGAACCTGGAACGGGTGGCCCGCGCCATCCAGAAGCCGCTCTTCGTCGCCTCGCGCGGCTACCGGGAACCGGCGCGCTTCATGATCGCCTACGACGGCGGGATCAGCGCCATGAAGGCGGTCGACCACGTCGCCAGAAGCCCGCTCTTCGCCGGCCTTGCCTGTCATCTCGTCACGGTCGGCCCCGACAACGCCGAGACGCGCAGGTCACTCGACGGCGCCAAAGCCCTGCTGGCCGCGGGCGGCTACGAGGTGACCGCGGAGATCCTGCAGGGCCAGCCCGAGGCCGCGCTCTCGGCTGCCGTCGAGCAGAGGGAAATTCACCTCCTGGTGATGGGAGCCTATGGACACTCGCGCATCCGCAGCCTCATCATCGGTTCGACAACCAGTGAGGTTGTCCGCCAGTGCAAAATCCCCATAGTACTCTTCCGGTAACACGGACAGGAGAGGTCCCGATGCAGCAGATGAGCGCCGCAAACAGCCGCAGCCATGTCGAGCAGTTCCTTGAGGAAGGCTACGCCGTCGTGCGCGGCCTCTTTTCGGCCGAGCGCATGGCCGAGGTGCAGGCCGAGACCCGCCGGATCTACGAGGAGGGCCTGACCCACCACGTCAGCTACCGCGACCGCAACCTCTACTTCGAGGTCCTGCCGGAGACCATCAGGGGCAAGCGCTACGTGCTGCAGGCGCACTGGTTCTCCTGGATCTCTCCCCTCTTCGAGGCGCTGCGCCGCGACCCCGCCTACTTTGCGGTCCTGGAGCCGCTGCTCGGCGCCGACATCAAGCAGATCGCCCAGCAGATCCACTGGAAGCCGCCGGGTGCCGGCCTCACCGGCTTCCGCCTGCATCAGGACATGCGCTTCCGCCCGAAGGACATGCAGGAGCAGATGGAGTGGAAGAACTACGTCACCACCGGGCTTGCAATCGACCCCGCGACCAAGGCCAACGGTTGCCTGCGGGTGGTGCCGGGCAGCCACAAGCGCGGCTACCTCGGCCTCTCGGACGAGGGCGGGGCGCTGATGAAGGGGGCCACCGCCGAGAGCGAGCTGGAGGCCGTCGGCATCGACCCGGCCAGCGTGGTCGACGTGGAGCTGGAGCCCGGCGATCTCGTCATGTGGAGCCTGCTCACCGTCCACGGCTCGCAGCCCAACGACACCGAGCGGGACCGCGCCTTCGGCATCTCCAGCTACGTGCGCGCGGACGCCAGCCATCGCGGCGAGTGGGCCTTCCGCGGCGGCAAGTCGGTGCCGCTGGGGGCCGAGCCGCAGGTCTGCAAGTACCTGGAGCTGAAGGAACGACCCGGCCCCTTCTACGAGGACGACCAGTGGTACGCGGCCTGAGGGCCGGCGCATAGCACCCATCAAAGAGCGCCGCTTGGCAAGGACGGCCGCCAGCCCCTAAGCAAGGGGGATGACGGCCGCGGCAGAGCAGGGGGGAGCAAGGCAGCAGGCACCGCTGGTGGCGGCGCTCTGGATGGTGGGCGCGCTCTCCGCCTTCATCGCCATGGCGATCTCGGCGCGCGAGGCCAGCCAGGAACTGGCCGCGATCCAGCTTCTCTTCTACCGCAGCCTGGTGGCGATCGCGCTGGTCGTTACCGTCGCCTCCTTCTCTGAACGCGGCCTGAAGGTCCTCGGCACGCGGCGGCTGGGCGCTCACGTCGTGCGCAACGTCTTCCAGTTCGTCGGCCAGTTCGGCTGGTTCTACGCCATCGGCGTCATCCCGCTGGCCCAGGTCTTCGCCATCGAGTTCACGGCACCGCTCTGGGTCGCGCTCTTCGCGCCGCTCTTCCTGAACGAACGCCTGACCAAAGGGCGGGTGGTCTCGCTGCTCTGCGGCTTCGTCGGCATCCTGGCCGTGGTGCGGCCCGGCGTGGTCGAGATGAACCTGGGCACGCTCGCCATCCTGATCGGCGCGCTCGGCTTCGCCGGGGGCCTGATCATGACCAAGCGCCTGACCAGCACCGAGAAGGCGCTGACCGTGATCTTCTACATGTCGGTGGTGCAGGCCGTGCTGAGCGGCCCCCCGGCGCTCCTGGACCCTGTGCTGCCGGGCTGGCAGACCGTCGGCTGGATCGTCCTGGTGGCGATTTTCGGCCTCAGTGCGCACTTCTGCCTGGTGCGCGCCTTCGCGCTGGCCGACGCGCTGACCGTGGCGCCCTTCGACTTCCTGCGCCTGCCCCTGGTGATGGTGCTCGCGATCATCCTCTACGGCGAGCCCTTCGACGTCTGGATCCTGCTGGGCGGCAGCCTCATCCTCTTCGGCAACTACTACAACCTCCTGAGCGAGCGGCGGGCGGCCAGGGCCAGCCGCTGACGACCCTTCAGAGCCACAGAAAATCGCCTGTCTCCAGCTGGTCGGCGGCACTCACGCCGTCGACGAGGATGAAGATGTTCGTCGCGCCGTCTCCGTCGCTGTCGATCTCAATCTGGCGATTGCCGGCGAAGCGCGCCTCGCTGTTGCCCGAGCCGCTGAAGGCCGCTGCCTCGATGTAGGTGAAGCTGCCGACCTCAAGTCCGGTCGCGAAGACCAGCTTGTCCGCGCTGGCGGTGACCGTCTGGCTCAGCCCCTCGAAGTCGCGGATCACCTGATCGGCCGTGCCCAGATCGCCGGTGAAGAGGAACCAGTCGCTGCCGCTGCCGCCGAAGGCCGCGTCGTCCTTGCCGATCGTCATCGTGTCCGACCCGCTCTCGCCCTCGAAACGGTCGGCACCGTTGCCGCCGAAGAGGCGGTCGTCGCCCGCGCCCCCCACCAGGCTGTCGTCGCCTTGGTTGCCGGCAAGGCGATTGTCCCCGCTGTTGCCCTGGACCTTGTTGTCCAGGTTGTTGCCCGTCCCATCGATGTTGCCGAAGCCGCCCTGCAGGCGCAGGTTCTCGATGAAGTCGTCCACGCCGCCGCTGGGCAGGGTATAGCTCGCCTCGGCCCGCACCAGGTCGGTGCCCTCTCCCGCCTTGTCGCGCACCTGGTCGCTCGCGGTGTCGACCACGAAGGTGTCGTCGCCGATGGCGCCCACGGCGGTATCGCTGCCGCCGTTGCCGTTCAGGATGTCGTTCCCGGCCCGACCGAAGAGCAGGTTGTCGGCCGTGTTGCCCAGCAAGGTGTTGTCGAACTCGTTGCCGCGCATCCGCCCGGCGCCGACGCCGCGGTTGATGTTGGCGCGCTCGACATGGCCCTCGGGACCGCCCGGCAGGGTGTAGTCGAGCGCGTTGGAGCGCAGCACGTCCTCGAGGCCGCCGGCCGCGCTCTCCTGCACCAGGTCTGAGGCAGTATCGACGATGAAGGTGTCGTTGGCGGCCCCGCCGAAGGCGGTATCGGTGCCGCTGGCACCGTTCAGCCGGTCCCGGCCAAGGCCGCCGAAGAGGGTGTCGAGGCCGGTGCCGCCGACGAGCTGGTCGACGCCGTCGCCGGCCTCCAGCAGGTCGTCGCCCTCGCCCCCGAACAGCGTATCCTTGCCGCTGGCCCCGGAAAGGGCGTCCGCGGACGAGCCGCCGCGCAGCCGGTCGTCGCCGGAGCCTCCGTCCAGGTAGGAGTCGATCCCGGCCCCACCATAGATCCAGTCGTCTCCCAAGCCGCCCCCGATGAGCTGGTCGTTCCCGCCATCGCCGAAGAGGCGGTCGTCGCCGGCACCTCCGTAGAGGCTGAAGTCGACGCCGTTGCCGCCGTAGATCGCATCGTTGCCGCTATCGCCGATCAGTCCACCGTCGCTGCCGTTGCCGCCGAAGAGGCGGTCGTCGCCACCTTCGCCCAGCAGTGCGGTGTCGCCGCCCACACCGCCATAGAGATGGTCCTCGCCCAGGCCGCCGAACAGGAAGGCATCCTGGCCGTCGTCGCCGAACATGCGGTCTGCGCCGGCTCCACCAAACAGGATGCTGTCCGCGCCCGCGCCGCCGAAGATGCTATCGTCGCCCTCGTTGCCGTCGAGACTGCCGTCTTTCCCAAGACCGCCGTAGAGTACATCGCCGCCCGATCCGCCGTAGAGGCCCAGATCGTCGCCTTCGTCGGCGAAGAGGCGATCCTTTCCGCTGGCACCGAAGAGAGAGGCGTCGGCGCCGCTGCCGCCGGACACGCGGTCGTCGCCGCTGCCGCCGTGGAGAACCCGGTCGTCGCCAGTACCCCCGTAGACGCGGTCGCTTCCCGTCTTGCCCAGGAAGAAGGAGTCTGCGCCGCTGTCGCCGTAGAGGCGGTCGTCGCCCACGTAGGCGATGGCCGAAACGTCGTCGTCGCCATAGAAGTAGCCATCGTTGCCGCTGCCACCGAAGAGGCTGTCGTCCCCGTCGCTGCCGAGGGCGCGCGTGTCGTCCCCCTCCCCACCGTAGAGGCCGTCGCTCGCGGCCCCGCCGAACAGGCCCCTGTCGTCGCCGGAGCCTCCGAAGACGAGATCCGTGCCCGAAATCCCCTCGCTGCTGGAGCCACCGTGCAGGTCGCTGTCGCTACCCGAACCGCCGTAGATCAGATCGGCCCCCTCGAAGCCGAGGAGGAGAGCGTCGTCGCCCGCCCCTCCCAAGAGGCTATCGTCCCCGCTACCGCCGGATAGTCCCTGGTCCTTGCCGCTCCCGCCGGAGAGGAGGTCGTCTCCGCTGCCGCCGCTGAGCGCATGGTCCGCCCCGCTGCCGCTGTAGATCCGATCCTCGCCGTCACCCCCGAAGAACGAGTAGTCCGTGCCTTCGCCGCCGAAAAGGGTATCGTCGTGGTCTCCCCCGAAAAGACGCGCATCCGTCCCGCTGCCGCCGTCGATCAGGTCGTCCTGCGCATCGCCAAAGAGGGAGGCATCGACGCCCGATCCGCCATAGATCCGGTCCGCGCCCTGGCCGCCGAAGAAGGAGCGCTCGTCCCCCGCGCCTCCAAAGAGGCGGTCGCTGGCGGAGCCGCCGAAGAAGGAGTGGTCGCCGTGCGCATCTCCATAGAGGCGGTCTACCCCCGCGGCGCCGTAGAAGGCGAGGTCGACATTGGTGCCGCCGAATAGCTGATCGTTCCCGAGCCCCCCGAAGAGGAAACTATCCGCGCCGCTCTCAGCCTCGATCCAATCGTCACCCGCACCGCCGTAGAGGCGGGCGTCCCCATCCTCGCCGCCGAAGAGGCTATCCTTGTCCTCGCTGCCGAAGAGGTAGGAATCCGGTCCGGCGCCTCCGAAGATCTCGTCCGCCCCGCTTGCCCCGAAGAGGCGCTGGTCGGCACCGCTGCCGGCAAAGATCCGGTCGGCACCCGACAGGCCGTAAAGCCGGTCATCCCCACTGAGCCCGTAGATGCTGTCGGCGAGACTGGTACCGAAGAGCGTGTTGTTGACGCCCGCTGTTCCCAAGACCAAGGCCATGTGCGCACCCCCTCTGCAACGCCGTTGCCTCTCAGCCGAGAGAGCGGCGCCGCGGGAAGCTTCCCCCGCCCGACGGTATCACGGTGGCGTCTCGACCGGCAACCGCAGCGTCTTTGAGACCTTTTCCGCCTGCTGCAAGCCGCCGCCTCCTCAACGCGGCACCTTTGTGCTATCCGGGACGAGACTCCTGTACCCCAGCGCTTCGGAAACGAGAGATGTCTCAGAGGATCGATCAAATAACCATCGTCGGTGGCGGCACGGCCGGCTGGCTGACCGCCCTGACCCTGCAGTCCTTCCTCAACAGCCGCCGGGACCAGAAGCCGGTCGCCGTCACCGTGATCGAGAGCCCGAACATCCCGACCATCGGCGTCGGCGAGGCGACCATCCGCGGGATCGCCAACCTGCTTCGCCAGATCGGCATCAACGAGCGCGACTTCATGCGCCGCTGCAACGCCACCTTCAAGCTGGCCGCCGAGTTCATCGGCTGGAATCAGGACGAGAACGGCAAGCCGATCTACTTCCTGCACCCCTTCAACTTCCCGCGGCCGCTGGACGGCATCAACCCGGCCTATCACTTCCTGCGCCACGGCAGCGTCAACGGCACCAAGGCGGCCGAGGCGCTCACCTGGAACCAGGCCATCATCACCAATCGCAAGGGTCCGCGCCCGCTGGGCGGCAAGGACTACGAGGCCGTTGTTTCCTACGCCTACCACCTTGACGCCGCCCTCTTCGGTGCCTTCCTGCGCGAGACCGCGGTGGAGCGCGGGGTGATGCGGATCGAGGACGACGTCCTCGACGCCGAGATCGACGAGAGGGGCTACGTCACCAGCCTCAAGCTGGAGCGCAACGGCAGCCATCCGATCAAGCTGGTGATCGACTGCACCGGCTTCCGCTCCATCATCCTGCAGGGCAAGCTGAACGAGGAGTTCATCCCCTATTCCGACCACCTGCTGAACGACCGCGCCCTGCCGGTGCAGATCCCGATCCCCACCGACAAGCCGCTGCCCTGCGCCACGCGGGCGACGGCGCTGACGGCCGGCTGGGTCTTCCGCGTGCCCCTGGCCGAGCGCGTGGGCACCGGCTACGTCTATTCCAGCCACTTCAAGAGCGACGACGAGGCGCGCGCGGAGTTCATCGCCCACCTGCGCGAGACCGGCGACCTGACGGAGGACATGCCGGACCCGGAGCCCAAGATCATCCGCATGAAGAACGGCCGCACGCGCCGGGCCTGGGTCGGCAACTGCATCGCCATCGGTCTCGCCAACGGCTTCGTCGAGCCGCTGGAAGCAACCGCCATCTACACGATCGAGAGCGCGTCCCGCTGGCTGGTCAACTACTTCCCCGACGAGGGCATGAACCCGGTCTTCGCCGAGGCCTTCAACCGCCGCATGGAAGGCCTCTATGCCGAGATCCGCGACTTCCTCTCCATGCACTACTTCACCAGCAACCGCCCGGAGCCCTTCTGGCAGGCGGCCCGCGAGCCCGGCCGCCCGCCCGAGCGCCTGATGGAGCAGCTTCGTCTGTGGAAGCACACGCTGCCGAGCGACCAGGACATGTTCTACAAGGGCCTCTTCGGCGAGTGGAACTATCTCTACTGCCTCTGGGAGAAGGGCTACTGGAAGGGCGACAACTATCCCCTGACGCCGCTGGTCTCGGAAGAGAGCTGGCGCGACTTCGAGCGCCACATCCAGACGGCGACGCAGGACCTGCTGCGCCGGCTGCCCGACCACCGTGCGCTCCTCAGCGAGATCCGCGGCGAGGCCCCTGCCCAACCCTCCTACCAGTCGGTGCCGGGCCAGCCGATGCCGGGCCAGCCAATGCCGAGGACGATGATCGGGGTCGGCGGGGATGGCGCCTGGCAGGCCTCCCAGCCCCTCTACCAGCCGAGGCCGGCGCCCGCGCCCCAGCCGGTACCACAGGCCGCCTCCCCGCAGATCTCCTATGGCGCCGCCACCGGCGGAACTGCCGCCGGACCCGCCTATCCCGCCGCCTCCCAGCAGGCCGGCAACCTCGGCGGGATGCAGCCGAAGAGCACGGCGATGGCGGAGAGCCCGGGCCTCACCTTCACCCCCGCTGCGCCTTCGCCGGCGGCAGCACCGGCCCCCGCTGCCGCGGGCGGCATCACCTACGGGGCGGCCTCCTTCGGCTCCCCCGGCTACCAGCCGGGCGCAGCGGCCGGGGCCCGGCCCGCCGGCGCACCTGCAGCCCACGGCGGCGGGCTGACCTTCACGCCGGCCGAGCCTTCCTCGGCGCCGGCCGCGGGCAGCCCGAGCTTCGCAGCACCGCTCTTTGGCGCACCACCATCCGATCCGGGCAGCGCCCCACAGCAGCCGCAAGGTGCCAGCCCCCAGCCGGTGGACAGCTTCGCCGGCGGGTTCACCCTGTCGCCGACGGCGCCCGCTGCACCGCCGGCGCCGCCCGAGCCGAAGCGGGAGCCGAGCCCCATCGAGAAGGCACTGGCCAAGCGCTACGGGAAACGGCCCACCATCACCCCGTCGCGTTGACGGTGTTTGCCCACACCCCCGTGGGATTGGCTTAGGGCAGGACGCCCTCGCTCCTGCTCGCCCATCCTGCCCTCGCGCCTTGTTCTGGAAGCAAATCGTCGTCGCGGATGTTTCCAACTGCTCGGGATTTGCTTAGGCTTCCCTCCTCGACACCGGAAGACGACTGCGCTCGACCGGCCAGCACTTGGTTTCGGGCCCAGTCCAGCGAGGGGGATGGCGTTGCGTGCGCACCTACATCTGCGAGAACTGCCAGTACGTCTATGATCCCAGCGAGGGCGACGACCACGGCGGCATCGCCCCCGGCATCCCCTTCCGCGAACTGCCCCGCAGCTGGAAGTGTCCGGGCTGCAAGGGCGCCAAGAGCGAGTTCGTAGCCCTGGGCCGGGACTTCGACGGCGAGATGCACGATCCCGGTTAGAACACTGGCGAGCGGATCAGATCGCGGAGTGAAACCAGCCCTCAGAACGGCAGCTCGATCCTGAGGCTGCCGCCGTAGTCCTGGCTGTTGGCCGAAAGGCTGGTGGCTCCCTCGACCCTGACGACGGCGCCTAAGGTGGTGAAGAGGTCGACGCCGGCCGCGATGTCGAAGCGCGTGCGGTCGATGTCGGTGGAGGTCGTGAAGGGCGTCGTCCCGCCGGCGAGGAAACCGGCCGAGGCGCTGGCAGAGGGGTCGCCCAGGTACTGGGTGATCCCCAGCGATAGCTGCGGCCGGAGGCGCGTGCCCTCCTCGAGGGCGAACTCGCCGCCCAGTTCCACCGCCGGGCGGATGTTGAAGTAGGTCTCGTCGTCGGCGTCCACGGCGAGAAGGAAGCTGGAACTGCCGGACTCCTCGAAGCTGGAGGAGAAGAAGTGGTCGACGCCCACGCCGACCATCGGCTTCACGAAGAGGTTCTCGTGCTGGTAGAGGTAGGCGGCGCGAAGCTGGCCCGAGAGCGACCAGAGGTTCTGGTCCGCCGAGGCCTCGCCGCCGCCGATGGGGTTGCGCTCCAGCTCGTAGCGGCCATAGCCGAAGCCGCCGGCCGCACTGATCTCGATCGCATCGAAACGCCGCTTGCCGGTCGCGGCGAAAAAGAACTCGTTGCCGGTGCTGCTGGAGGAGGCCGCGTCGGCGCTGAGCCAGCTATGGCCGTAGCGGAAGGCGCCGCCCAGGTTCCAGACCTCGTCGATCACCGCCTGGCCGCCCAGGGTGATGCCGACGTTGCTGGCGTCGAAGCCCAGGTTGTCGCTGGTGGAATCGCGGTTGAAACGGCCGCCCTGGACCTGGAGATAGCCGCACTGGCCGGTGTCGAAGAAGCGGTAGGACTCCTCCGCGCCGCCCCTGTTGGCACAGCTGAAAAGGTCCCTGTTGAAGTCCCGCAGGCTGTTGAGGGCCGCGATCTGGGTGTCCACGACCACCTCGGCGGAGAGGCTGTTGTAGGCATCGATCACGGAGCCGGCCTGCTCCAGCCCGATGAGGTCGAGGGCCACCTCCTCGTCCAACGCCCGGTCGCGATAGAGCGACTGGACGGAAAGCGCGATGGCGCCCTGGTTGCCGTTGCCGGCGGCCAGGATGCCCTCGTTGGCAAAGTCGATGTCGAAGGCGAGCGAGACCTCGCTGTCGGAGGTCTGAACCAGCTGGTACTGGGCTACGGCCGACTGGGTGATCTCCAGCTCCGAGATGATCGGATCGGCTCCGCCGAGGCCCGACGCCGGTGCCGCCGGGGTTCCCGCGAAGAGGAGTTCGCCCTCCGAGATGATGATGGGCAGGACCTGCCTGCCGGGCTGGGACTGATAGGAGGAGAGCAGGTGCACCTCGACCTCACCGTCCAGATCGGCATCGCCTTCGACCAGAAGCTGATCGTCGAGCTGGTCCACTCCGTTCAGCAGGCTGGGGTCGAGGTCGATCTCGATGGTGCCCAGGCTGGACTGCGTGAGATCGCCGAGCAGGATGGTGCTGCCGATCGCGTCGGTGGGACCGATATCGAGGAAGCCGTCGTTCTCGACCGTCCCCACCTGCAGCTCGCCGCCCTGTAGCACCGCGCCTGCCTCGTTCACCAGCATGGTCGAGGAGGTGGTGATCACATCGCCCTCGATGGTGCCGATGTTGAAGATCTGGGTCGTACCGCTGCCGGTCGAGGTGATGGCCACGCCATCCGAGCCGAGGCTGGAGGCGATCCTGCCCTGGTTGGTGATCCGGTTGCTGGTCCCGTCCTTGATGAAGATCGCCGAGCCGGGCTCGGCGCCGACCTTGCTGTTGCCGCCGCCGACGACCTCGCCGAGGACCGTCACCCAGACCGGTCCGCGTCCGTTGCCGGAGCTTTGCGCGTAGACCCCGTGCGACCCGGCACCCGTCGCCTGGACCGAGCCGTTCACCTGGACCAGGACCTTCGGCGTGGTCGTGGTGGCGCTGCCCGAGCCACCGGCGCTCTGCGCGAAGATCGCGTGGGACTGCGCGCCACTGGTGCTGACCGTCGCGAACTCTCGGATCTGCAGATCCACGTCGCCGGCGCTGCCGCTGCCGCCGGCACTGCCGATCAGCGCGCCGCCGCTCTGCTGGCCGGCGACACCGCCGCCGCCGGCAACGCTCTGCGCCAGGATGCCGGGCGCGTTGGCACCGCTGGTGGCGATCCGCGAGTTGGATCCGCCGAGCTCAAGGAGGACATCGCCGCCGGCGCCGGAGGTGTTACTGCCCGAGCCCAGGTCGAGGCCGCTGCCGAAGTCACCGGTCGAGCGGAACAGCACCTTGCCCGCATAGCCGCCGCCCCCGCCGACGCTCTGCGCCACGACGCCCGGCGACTGCGCCTCGCTCGTGGAGATATCCGTGAAGATAAGCGACAGCGAGACGTCGCCGCCGTTGCCGCTGCTGTTGCCGCTGCCCCCCAGCTTCACCGTGGTCGAGCTGGCGACGGCACCGGTCCCGGCCTTGCCGCCGCCGCCCCCGACCGACTGGGCGAAGAGCCCAGCCGCGGCGCGGCCCGAGGTACTGATGGTCGTGGCACTACCGCTCTGACCCAGGAAGCCGACCGTGACGTCGCCGCCGTTTCCGGCGCTGCCGTCCTTGCCGCCCAGGTCGAAGCTCAGGCTCGCGTTCTGGGTGTTGAGCTTGAAGGCGGCGTCGCCGCCCGTGCCGCCGCCGCCGCCGATGGACTGGGCGAAGGCCCCGTAGGCGCCGTCGCCGAAGGTCTCGATGGACCCGCCGCGCTGGCGTAGCGTGACCGCGCCGCCGGCACCGCCCGCCCCGCCGGCGCCGAGGTCGACCGCGGCACTCCAGGGCTCGCTCCCCTCCTCCGTGCCGATGCCGCCCAGGTCGCTCGCGGTGCCCCCGCCGCCGCCGACCGACTGGGCGAAGAGGCCGTGGGAGCCGCTGTTGTGGGTGACGATGGCGTTGCGGACGATCTCCTGGTCCTCGATGGTGCCGTTGTCGAGCATGACCTGGCCGCCGACACCGCCGATGCTGCTGGCGCCGAGCGACAGGGCCACGCCCCGGGTCTCGCCGTCGGTGCTCTCGCCGCCGAACAGCAGGCTGCCGTTCAGGTTTCCGGTGCCGCCGCCGCCGCCCACCGACTGGGCGAAGACGCCATGGGCCTCGCCAACCGAGCCGTCGGCGGTCGAGGCGGCGGTGCCGGTCGTCACGTCGCCCAGGTTCTGCACCCAGATGGTGCCGCCATCGCCGCCGGAGCCGCCGGTCGCACCCAGGGCAAGCGCGACCGCGGTGCCGTCGCCGGTCGAGACCCTGCCCTCCAGGCCGGCGGCCGCGTTGCCGCCGCCGCCACCGATGTTCTGGGCGAAGATACCCTTGGAACCGTCGCCCTGGGTGGAGATGGCACCGCGGTTCTGGATGCCGACGCCCGCCTCCCTGAAGGTTCCGGAGAGGGAGCCCTGGGCGCCGTTGCCGCCGCTGCCGCCGGCGCCGCCGATAGCGAGCGCCAGGGCCTGGCTGTCCTCCGACCCGGTGATGTCGCCGCCGATGCCGATCGCCCCGGCACCGCCGCCGCCGCCGATCGACTGCGCCAGGATGCCGTGCATTCCGGCCGATCCGCCGGCGGAATCGGCCGTGGCAGCGATGCTCCCGGCGTTGAAGACCGTGGCGAGCCCACCGTCGCCGCCGCCGCCGCCGAAGCCGCCGAGGCCGAGTTCGAGCTGCGTCTGCGCCTTGGCGTCCTCCGCGCCCGCCACAGAGCCCGCGATCCCGACCGCGCCGGAGCCGCCGCCGCCGCCCAGCGACTGCACGTAGATGCCGACCGAGCCCGCACCCCTGACGGCGAGGCTGCCGGTGCTGCCGTTGTTGACCGTCACGGCACCGGCGCTGCGCGCAAGACCGGCAGAGCCGCCGATGCCGAGGGTCAGGGTCTTCGATTCGCTCGGCGTCTCCACGTCGCCGGAGAGACCGATGCCGCCGTTGCCGCCGCCCCCGGCGATCGACTGAGCGAAGATCGCGTGGTTCTCCTCGAAGCCGGCGGTCCCGCCTGCATTGGTCGTGATGGCAACGCTGTTGCCGACCGTGACCGTACCGCCGGCGCCGCCGCGACCGGCCTCCCGCCCGATCCCAAGGTCCAGGCGTGTGGCGTTCGAGGTGTCGTCGCCGGCCTTGATGTCGCCGTCGATGCCCACCCCGCCGTCGCCGCCGCTGCCGCCGATCGACTGCGCCACGATCCCGCGCGAGCCCCTGCCGGCGACCGTGATCGAGCCCGACTGGGCGGTCACCGCGACATCGCCCGCGTTCTGGTTGCCGCCGCCGCCGCCACCGAGACCCAGGGTCACAACCTTGGAATCGGACTGCGCGGTCAGGTCGCCGCCGATGCCGGCGGCACCGTTGCCGCCGCCGCCACCGATCGACTGGGCGAAGATCCCGTCCGCCTGCCCCCCGCTCGACTCCCTCCCGCCGGCCGCCGTGCCGGTCAGGATGGTGGAGTCCGAGATGACCGTGACGGCACCGCCCTTGCCACCGCTGCCGCCCGACCCGCCGATCCCCAGGACGAGCTGGCCCTCCTGGTCCTCAGCGTCGCTCTCCAGCGAGCCCTCGATGCCCAGCCCGGCCTCGCCGCCGCCGCCGCCGATCGACTGGGCCAGGATCGCCTTGGCGCCGTCGCCGGCCGTCGCGATGCCGCCCGAGGCGATGACCTGGACCGTCGAGGCATCGCCGCCACCCGCGCCCGCGCCGCCGACGGAGAGCAGGGCCGAGCGCTTGCTCGAGTTCGATACGTCGCCCTTGATCCCGGTCCCGCCGGCACCGCCGCCGCCGCCGATCGACTGGGCGAAGATCGCGTGCGCCCCGTCGTCCAGGGTCTGGATCGAGCCGCCCGACTGGTGGCGGACGAGGACCGTCCCCGCAGCGCCCGTGCCCGCACCCGAACCGCCCACCGAAACCGCAAGGCTGTTGTCTCCCGTGGTGGAGAGATCGCCCTCCATCCCGATTCCGCCGCTGCCGCCGCCGGACGAGATGCTCTGCGCCAGGATCCCGTAACCCGCGGTGGCCCTGGCCGCCGTGTCATCGCCGTTGTCGCCCGCACTGCCGGTCGCGATCGTACCGCTGTTCGTGATCGAGACCGCACCGCCGCCGCCGCCCGCGCCACCGCTGCCGCCCACGCCGACGCGGAAGGAGCTGGCTGCCGTTTCGTCGTCGCCCGGGACGCTGGCGAGCTGGTTTGCGCCGCCGTTGCCGCCGCCGCCGCCGATGCTCTGCCCGACCAGCCCCCGGGCCCCCAGGCCGGTCACGGCAACATCGGCGCTGTTGGTGATGGTGACGGTGCCGCCCGCGTTGCCGGTCCCGCCCGACCCGCCGACGGTCACGCCGAAGTCCTTGGCCTCCTCGTTGGTGCTGGCATAGGTCATGGTGGCACCGCCGTTGCCGCCGCCGCCGGCGATGGACTGCGCCAGGATGGCATCGGCGAACTGCCCGTGGGTGCGGATGCTGCCGGCCTTGTCGACCGAGACGTCGCCCGCACTGCTGCCCGACCCCGCGCCGCCGCCGACCGAGAGGAAGAAGGAGCGGTCGCCCTGGTTGTTGCTGCCGGTGACCGCCAGGCCGCCGTCGCCGCCGCCGCCGCCGATCGACTGGGCCAGGATGCCGTAGCCGCGGTTGAAGCCCTCCGCGCTCTGGCTGCCGGCACTGCCGGTCGTGATCGCCCCCAGGTGGCTCACCGACACCCTGCCGCCGGTACCGCCGCTGCCGCCGGACCGCCCGATCGTGAGCCGCAGGTCCTTCGAGGCCTCGCCCGAGAGGTTGCCGGTGACCGCCATCCCCCCGTTGCCGCCACCGCCGCCGATCGACTGCGCGACAATACCGCGGCTGCCGTCGCCGCTGGCGGTGATGTCGTGGGCCTGGCCGTCGCTGTTGGCCTGCGGGTTGATGGTCACCGTGGAGGCATCGCCGCCGCTGCCCCCGGGTCCGCCGATCCCCAGCCCGATCTGCGTGGCGCTGCCCGAGAGCGAGACATTGCCGGTGACCGAGGTGCCGCCATTGCCGCCGCCGCCGCCAATCGACTGGGCGACGATGCCGTCGGAGAGACGGCCCGAGGTCCCGACATCGGCGTTCAAGCTGACCAGCACCGTGCCGCCGCTGCCGCTGGACCCGCCGGCGCCGCCGATGGTGGCGCCGAGCGCCGTCGCGCCGGACGAGGTGACGTTGCCGGCGATGGAGCTGCCGCCGTTGCCGCCGCCGCCGCCGATCGCCTGGGCCACGATGCCGGCGGAGAGGTCGCCGCTGGTGGTGACCGCGCCATCGTTGTAGACGACGGTTCCCGAAGCGCTGCCCGCCGTCTCGGTGCCGCCGCCGAAGCTCATGGCCAGGCTGTTGGTGCTGGCGGTGGCGACGCTCGCGTTTATGCTGACGCTGACGCCGCCGCTGCCGCCACCGCCGCCGACCGACTGCGCCAGGATACCTTGCGAGCGCTCGCCGGCGGTCGCCACCGAGCCCGTGTTCCTGACGAAGGCAGAGCCGCCGCTGCCGCCGGCCTTGCCCTTGCCGCCGATCGACCCGCCCAGGCTGACCGACTGCGAGGTCGCGAGGTTCGCGGTGATGCTGAGGCCGCCCATGCCGCCTCCGCCGCCGATGGACTGGGCCATGAGGCCGGGCGACTGGGCCCCCGTCGTCTCCACCGAGCCGCTGTTCTCTGCCGTCGCCTGTGCGGCGTTGCCCCCGGTGCCGCCCGCACCGCCGACGCCCACCGAGATCGCTGTGGAGCCGGAGAGCGAGAGCGAGGCAGCGATGGCTGCACCGCCGCGGCCGCCGCCGCCGCCGATCGACTGCGCCACCACACCCGGCGCATCCTCGCCGCTGCTGGTGACCGTACCGCTGTTCACGGCCGACGCCGTGTTGCTGGTGTTGCCGCTGCCCGCGCTGCCGCCGATGCCGAGGCTGACGCCGATCGAGCTCACCGCTGCCGTTCCCGAGACCGCGATGCCGCCGTTGCCGCCGCCGCCGCCGATGGACTGGGCCAAGATTGGTATCGAGCGGTCGCCGAGCGTGCTGACGCTCTGTCCGCTCTCGATCACGACGACCCCGCCCTTGCCGCCGCTGCCGCCGCCGCCGCCGACTGCGACCGAGAGCGCGCCGCTGTTCCCGCCGGAGAGTGCCAGGGAGAATCCGCCGTTACCGCCGCCGCCGCCGACCGACTGCGCGAAGAGGCCATGCGCCCCCTCGCCCCCGGTCTCCACCTGGCCGCCCTGGGCGGCGGTTATCGTGACCTTGGAACCGTCCCCGCCGGTGCCGCCGGTGCCACCGACCGAGAGCGACGCGGTCGGGAACTGGATGCCGGCGGAGAATGCGGCGGAGAAGGCACCGTTGCCGCCACCGCCGCCGGTCGACTGGGCATGGACGGCGTGCGAGCCCCGCCCCTGCGTGCCGGTCGCCGCGGTCTCGCCCAGGTCGACCGTGACGGCCCCGCCCTTGCCGCCACTGCCGCCGCTACCGCCGACCGCGATCGCGAGACCGATCCCGCCCGAGACGCTGGCCCCGCCGTTGCCGCCTCCGCCCCCGATCGACTGGGCCAGGATCGCCGCGGAATCGGGCGTCGCCGTCGTCACGCTTCCGGAGTTGGAAACCGCGATCTTCCCGCCCCCGCCGCCACCGGCCGCCTTCCCGCCGACGGAGAACCAGCCTGTCGAGGCACCGCCGTTGCCACCGCCGCCGCCGATGGACTGGGCCAGAACGCCGTAGGAACAGCCGATCTCGCAGGGGGCCGACGAGGGATCGGCAGGACCCGAGGGCGAGAGGCCCGCGGCGATCTCACCGAAGTTGGTTATGGTGATGTCCCCGCCGCTGCCGGACCCGGTCGCATAGCCCCCCAGGGTGACGAGCCCGCCGGACGAGCCTCCCTGCCCGCCGGTGCCGCCGATGGACTGGACCAGGATGCCGGGAGAGGCATGGCCCAGGGTGGTGATCGAGCTGGTGCCGGGCGCGATGACCTGGGCCGGCCCGCCCTGGCCGGCCGCCCCGCCGCTGCCGCCTTGCGAATAGAAGAGCCCGAAGGCACTGCCGCCGCTGCCGCCGCCGCCGCCGATGGTCTGAAGCTCGATCCCGGCGGAGTTGTTGCCCTCGGTCCGGATCGCACCCGCGTTGAAGGCGTTGACGAAGCCGCCGACTCCCCCCGCCGTCCCTGATGCGGCGAAGGTCACCAGGCCGCGGACGTCGCCGGCCGACCCGCCGCGCCCGCCGATCGACTGGCCCGTCAGGCCGGGCGCGGTGTCGCCCGAGGTCGTGATGTTGCTGCCCTCTTGGGAGGAAAGCGTGATGGTCCCGCCGAGGCCGGCCGCCCCGCCGCTGCCGCCACCGCCCGAGCCGCCCGGTCCTCCGGGCCCGCCGAGGCTGCTGGCAAGCAGGCCCGGCGAGGACTCGCCCAGGGTCATGATGGTGAAGGTGCCCTGCAGCGCGGTCGAGCCGCCGAAGCCGCCGGCCCCTCCGGCGGAGTTACTGGCCCCCGTGCCGCCGCGCCCGCCGAGGCTGCTGCCCACCACCCCGGCCGAATTGCTGCCGGCGGTGTTCACCGTGATGGCGGTGTTCGAGAGCGTGACCGTGGCCCCGGCTCCGCCCGCCCCGCCACCCGGCGCACCCGTGCTGCCGCCGCTGAAGAAGACAAGGCCGGGCGCATCCTCGCCGCGCGTCCTTGCGATCATGGGCGCGGGATCGAGGCTATCGGCCGGCGCGACGAAGATTCGCCCCGCGCTGGAGCCGCTGTTGGCGCCGGTGCTCTCCAACAACAGGGCAGGCACGCCGTCCTGGAAGGATTCCGCAGTCAATCCTTCACCGGCGAAGGTGATGGTCACGGCAGCGGTGGAAACGCTGCTGGAGCGCGTGTCGACGCGCACGGCGGCCGCACCGGCGCTGGCCGGGGCGGCATGGGTGATCGCGGTGGCACCGTCGAAGGTCGCCTCGATCGTACCATTGGGGCCGGCACCGATCAGGTAGACGGCGCCGGCATCCGACCCGCCGGTCGTCGTCTGCCTGCTGGTGCCGGAGAAGGTGAAGCTGCTGGCCCGGTTGATGGTCCGCAGCACGATGGGCAGGTCGTCGGTCTCGATGGCAAGATCGCCGGTGTCGATGTTCAGGCTTGCCGGGTCGCCGGTCTCCGGCAGCAGCCAGACGATGCCCGTGCTGCCGCTGGGCGTGTTCGTCAGGTTGTTGACGTTCACGGTCTGGGTGTTGCTCGGCACCTCGTCCTGGATGACCAGGCCGCCCGAAAGATCGCCGCTACAGGTGAAGGTGACCGATCCGGATTGCTGGCAGGTCTGGGCCCGAGCGGGCTGCGCCGGCAAGAGGAGCGCCATAGAGAAGGCACAGATCCCGGATAGCACCAGAAGGGCTGCCCCAAATCCCCTCGGCGCGGCTCTCTCGTCTCGACCCTTCATGTCGTCCTCCCCACGGGCCGCCGGAGACCGGGGTCTCTGGCGCCCCGCTGCACTCCTCCAACCCTGCTCGACCCTTCATCGGAGCGGCTCTGGGCCCTCCCGGAAGGTCCGCCAACCGCCGCGCCTCTCCCAAGGAAAGGAGAGAGCCCCGCATCGGTCCAAAAGGCCGACAGCGCGGGGAGAACCCTTTCCCTCCACGCCTTCCCGACCCTCGTTGCTCCTGTTCTGTGCAGACGAACTGCGCAAACCTTCTGGTGAAGCTGCGGCCCTGCACGCTGTTTTGTCCGGCATCACCCGGAATGATTTTCTTTCCTGCCAAGAAAGACTAGCGTCACGCGGTGGAAAGCGACAAGTTTTTTGTTGTGTCACCCGCACGTTTCGTGGATTGCCCTGGCGCCATTCCACGACCGATCGCTACGCAAGCCGCCGATCGAAGAGAGCTAGAGAAAATCCCGAGCAGATGGAATCATCTGCGACGACGATTTGCTTTTAAAACAACACGCTAGAGCGGGATCCGTGAGCATGAGCGAACGCATCCTGCTCTAGATCCACTTCAGGCGTCTGAACAGCCAGAGGACGCCGAAAGCAATCCCCACCAGGAAGAGGCAGACGACCCAGAAGGCCAGCGGGGTATCCGTGCCGGGAACTCCCCCCACGTTGATGCCCAGCAGGCCGGTGATGACCGAGAGCGGCAGCATGATCGCGGCCACGACCGTCAGGATATAGACCGTGTGGTTGGTCCGCTCCGAGATCCGGCTCACCAGCTCGTCCTGCAGCAGGGCGATGCGCTCGCGCAGCGCTTCCAGCTGCTCCACATAGCGGGTCAGGCGGTCGCCCACCTCCCGGAACTGCAGGCGGTCGTCGTCCGAGAGCCAGTCCCGCGGCTCCCTCTGCAGGGCCAGCATCATCTCGCGCTGCGGACTGAGATAGCGCTTCAGCACGATCGCGGTCTGGCGGAGCTCGCGCAGGCGCAGGCGTATCGAGGAGGCCTCGGCCTCCTCCATGTCCTTTTCCAGGTCGTCTGCCTCTTCTTCCAGCGCGGTCAGGACCGGATCCATACGGGCCACCAGCCGCTCGGCGATGCGCGCCAGGAACTCCCCGGTGCTGCGCGGCCCCTCGCCCTTGTCGAGCTGCTCGGCCAGGTCGGCCACCGCCATCACGCGGCGGTAGCGGATGCTGATGATGTGCTCCGCATCCAGGTAGAGGCGCAGGCTCACCATGTCCGCCGGATCGGCCCCGGGGTTCAGGTTGACGCCGCGCAGGATCACCAGAAGACCCGCGCCGCTTGCAAAGATGCGCGGCCGGGTCTCCTCCGCCAGCAGGGCATCGGCGGTGATCCGGTCCAGGCCGCTCTCGTGTCGGACCCAGCGGCTGGTCTCGGCCTCGTTGCGGTCCAGGTGTATCCAGAGCAGGCCCTCGTCGGCCCGCCAGTCGCCGACCGCCGTCCAGTCGACCGTCCTTGCTCCACCGTCTCCGGTGATGAGGTATCCTCGAATGAGACCCCGCTGTTCCATCGCCAGCCCCCGTCTCCTGATCCAACGTCCGAGCCCAGGCCATCAAGTCTCGGGTGCTGCGTGGAGCCCCGTCAACACGGCAGCGCTCTCGGCCGCGCTCCGGTCGCGCCATGCGGTCCCCGCTCCTTCCGGCTTTTTAGTTGACATGGTCCATAGTTGATCTATTCCATAGTCTGCTGTGATCCCTCGGCGGCGGCCGGGGGCGAACCTGCGAGGGGAGCCTGTCGATGGCGGTGAAAGACGCACCAATCGAGGATTCGCTCTGGTATGCAACGGCACAGCCGGCGCCGGAAACCGAGCCGCTGGACGGTGAGGTCCGCGCCGCCGTCTGCATCGTCGGCGGCGGCTACACCGGCCTCTCCTCCGCACTGCATCTGGCCGAAAAGGGCGTGGAGACGGTCCTGCTGGAGGCCCGCCAGATCGGCAACGGCGGCTCCGGCCGCAACGCCGGGCACTGCACGCCGACCTTCCATTTCTACGAGATCGCCAAGATCCGCGAGATGCTGGGCGAACCCTTCGCCGAGAGGATCATCCGGCGTCAGGCCGATGCCGCCAACCTGGTCTTCGACCTCATCCGCCGCTACGAGATCGACTGCGAGGGGGTGCAGAACGGCTATATCCAGCCCGCGCACGCGCCCGAGTTGCTGCCCAAGCTGGAAGAGAAGTGCCGCAGCTATCAGGCGGTCGGCAAGGCGGCCCGCATGCTGGACCGGGCCGAGACCGAGCGGCTGACCGGATCGCCGCGCTACTTCGGCGCCTGGTTCCACCCCGAGGGCGGGCATCTCAATCCCCTGGGCTACAGCCGCGGCCTGGCGCGCGCCGCCATCTCCAGGGGCGCCAGGATCCACACCGACTCCGAGGTGACCGCGATCGAGCCCGAGGGCAGCGGCCTCTGGCGGGTCAAGACCGGCCGGGGCTCGGTCCTGGCCGATAAGGTGATCTGCGGCACCGGCGCCTACACCACCGGCTACTGGCCGAAGCTGAACGACACCTTCACCATCCTCAGCGTCGCCTGCCTGGCCACGCACCCCCTCTCCGACAACCTGCGCCGCAGCATCGCGCCGGAGAACCACACGGTGGTCGAGAGCCGCGGCGATCCGGCGATCTACAAGTTCGACAAGGACGGCCGCCTGGTCACCTCCGTCTTCGTCGAGGGCGGCAGGCGCGGCACCGATCCCGCCTTCACCAAGGAGATGGTTTCCAAGCGGCTGAAGTGGATCCTGCCGCAACTGGACGAGGTCGGCTGGGACTACTACTGGTGGGGCAACCTCGATATGCAGCCGCGCACCATTCCCCGGCTCTTCGGTCTGGCCCCGGGCGTGATCGCCTCGCTGGGCTACTCCGGCCGGGGCGTTCCGACAGGAACCATGATGGGCACGGTCCTGGCCGAGTGGGCCCAGGGCGCGAAGCCGGAAGACCTGGCGCTGCCGATCGAAACGCTGCAGCGCGCGCCCTTCTACATGCGCTTCGCCCCGCGGGTGCTGCTCTCCTACTTCCGCTACCGGGACCAGCAGGCAGCGCGGCGGGCGGGCCTACAGCCGCCTCCCTATTGACACGGAATCCAGCAGCAAGGTGCAGTCGGGTGTCAGATACGAAACCGGAGAAGCATCGCAGGGCCCGCAACGGCCCCGGCCAGGGAGCCATAGGACGTGACATCCTCAAGCAACCGCCCGCTCGGCGAGCGTCCCCCGCCCTCCCACGAGCGGGAGGTGCAAGCAAGGCCGGCGAGCAGTCCCGGCAGCTACGATCTGGACATCCTGAAGGATCTGCTGAGCTACTACGTCAGAAGCCTCAATCTCAGCCTCAGCCAGGATCTCGACCGCTCGATGGGCGAACTGCCGGTTGCGCGTGGCACGGGCAAGATCTCGGCGCTGCTGCTGGTCGACGCCAACCCCGGCATCAGGCCCTCGACTATCGCCGAGATCATCCAGAAGGACCGCTCCGCGATGGTCCGCCTGCTGGACACGCTGAAGGGGGCGGGGCTCATGATCCAGAGAGTCTCGCAGCGCGAGCGCCGCTCGCACGAACTCTATCTGACCAAGAAGGGACAGGCGCTGGCCGCGCGGGTGCGCGAGATCGCGGCCGAACAGGATCAACGCTTCTTCTCCGTCCTCTCTCAGGAAGACCAGGACCGCTTGAAGGAGATCCTGCAGCGCCTCTACCGTCATCGTATCGGTGGCCCGGTGGAGTTCTCCTAGCCTCCCACCGACCGCGCAACGCCGCGAGGTCGCCATGAGCGCTGACGACGAGAGCCGCGTGGCGATGATCTCGGGCGCCAACCGCGGCATCGGGGCCGGCATCGCCCGCCACCTGGGCAAGCTCGGTTGGCAGCTCAGCCTCGGCGTGCGCAATCCGGCGCGCTTCGGCGAGCCGCCATCCGGTGCCCTGGTCCAGGCCTTCGATGCTGCCGCCGGCGCAGCGGAGAAGCCCTGGGTGGAGGCGACCCTGGACCGCTTCGGCCGTATCGACGCGGTAATCAACAATGCCGGCATCATGATCCCCAAGACCGTCCTGGAGATCGAAGACGCAGAGATCGCATCGATGCTTCAGGTTAACGTCATGTCGCCGCTGCGTCTGGTGCGGGCGGCCTATCCGGCGCTGAAGGCCAGCGGCCAGGGCAAGGTGGTGACCCTGGCCTCTCTCTCGGGCCTCAGGGTGAAGACGGCGGCTGCCGGAAGCTATTCGGTCAGCAAGTTCGCGGCCCTGGCCCTGGCCCATGCCATCCGTCACGCCGGCTGGGACGACGGCGTGCGCTCGACGGCCATCTGCCCGGGCTTCGTCGCCTCGGACATGTCGATGGCGCTGACGGAGTTCGATCCCAAGGCCATGACCCAGCCAGAGGACATCGCCCGTATCGTCGCCCTGCTGCTGGATCTACCGAACACCGCCAGCATCTCGGAAATCCCCGTGAACTGCATGGTCGACAGCAACCACTGAGAGGAGTGCCAGGCGCCATGGGCCCGACGGTCGATCCGGTCAGCAGCGACGACGCGGCACCCAAGCGCGCCGAGGTGGTCGTGGTGGGCGGTGGAATCATCGGCGCCTCGGCCGCCTTCTGGCTGGCCCGCGCCGGCATCCCCGTCGTGCTCTGCGAAAAGGGGGCCATCGCCGGCGAGCAGTCGAGCCGCAACTGGGGCTGGTGCCGGCAGACCATGCGCGATCCCGTGGAGATCCCGCTCAGCGTCGCCGCCCTCCGACTCTGGCCCGAGATGAACGCCATGCTCGAGGCCGAGACCGGTTTCCGCCGCACGGGCATCCTCTTCGCCGCCGCCGAGGAAGCGGAACTCGCCTCGTTGGAGCGCTGGCTGGACCACGCGCAGCCCTACCAGCTGGACAGCCGCCTGGTGACCGGCGCGGAACTTGCGGCCCTGCTGCCGGGGATCGCAGCACCCCTGAAGGGCGGCATCTTCACCGCCAGCGACGGCCGTGCCGAGCCGCAGAAGGCCGCTCCCGCCATCGCCCGGGCAGCCCAGCGAGCCGGTGCGACGGTGCTGACCGGCTGTGCCGTCAGGGCCGTGGAGACGAGCGGCGGGCGGATCGGCGGCGTCGTGACCGAAAAAGGGCCCATCGCCTGCCAGTCCGTCATCCTGGCCGGCGGCGCCTGGTCGAGCCTCTTCTGCGACGGGCTCGACCTGCGCCTGCCGCAGTTGAAGGTGATCGCCTCGGTGATGCGGACCGAGCCTCTGGAGGGTCCCTGCGAGCACCCGGTCTGGACCAGCGATTTCGCCTTCCGTAAGCGCCTGGACGGCGGTTACACCATCGCCACCAGCGGGGTTCACCGGAGCGAGATCCGGCCTGAGAGCTTCCGCTTCCTGGCCGACTTCCTGCCGACCCTGCGTCAGGAGTGGCGCGGCACCCGCTTCAGCTTCGGCGCATCCTTCTTCCGCGACCTGGCCACACCCAGCCATCCTCGGACGGATCGGCCGGGCGCCTACGAGGCATCCCGGATGATCGATCCCGAGCCGTCGCTGGCGACCAACCGGAAGACCAGGAAGGCACTCGACCGGGCCTTCCCCGTCTTCAAGGACGCCAGAATCGCGCAGCACTGGGCCGGCAGCATCGACGTCACGCCCGACGCCCTGCCGGTGATCTCGCCGGTCGAGGACCTGCCAGGCTTTTTCATTGCCACCGGCTTTTCCGGGCACGGTTTCGGCGTGGGACCGGCCGCCGGACGGCTTGCCGCCGACCTGGTTACCGGTTCCGCGCCGATCGTCGATCCCGCGCCCTTCCGCTTCTCCCGCCTGAAGAAGGGCGCAGGTCTGCGCCCCTATGGCGGCGTGTGAGCGCGACCATGGCAGCCCCGCGTCGCCCCCCTTCGCACAGGTGCTGCAGCCCCCGCTGCAGCGCCACCCTGATGCACGGAGGTCCCGTGCATTGCGGCCGACGAGCCGGCAGGTCCGCCTGTTCGGCGGAGCAGGCCGCGAACAACCAGAAGAGCAAAAGGAGGTAAGCAACTCATGACCCGGCAGAATCTCGTAACGGGCCCGCAGCGACCGGCCCGCAGCGGTCCCAGCAGACGCACCTTCCTCAACCTCACGCTCGTCGGCGGTGCCGCGACCCTGGTGGCGCCCGGCATGCTGCGCGCCCAGCCGGCAAAGCCCACCGGCCAGGTGATCGCCGGCATCTCGCAGGAGCCGACCGTCTTCAACCCGCTGATGCCCCACATCGAGGTCGACGAGGGCGTCTATTTCCAGGTCTACAACCCGCTCTGGGGCGTGGCTCCGGACGGTAGCTTCACCCCGCAGCTCGCAGCCGAGGTGCCTTCGATCGAGAACGGCGGCGTCACCGAGGACGGCCTGAACTGGAAGGTGAAGCTGCGCGACGGCGTCACCTGGCACGACGGCAAGCCCTTCACCGCCGAGGATGTGAAGTTCACGCTGGAGCTGACGGTGAACGATAACTTCCGCTCGGCGCGGCGTTCCGGCCACGACCTGGTGGAGAACATCACCGTCGTCAGCCCGACCGAGATCACCTGGACCATGAAAGAGCCCTACGCACCCTACATGGCGCTGCTGGGCGGCACCTTCATCGTGCCCAAGCACGTGGTCGAGGCCGCCGACGATCCCAACAACTCTGACCTCAACACCCACCCGATCGGCACCGGCCCCTTCAAGTGGGTGAGCCGCACGGCTGGCGACTTCATCCAGCTCGGCGCCAACGAGGACTACTTCGGCGAGGGTCCCTACCTCGAAACCTTCGTCTTCAAGTACATCCCGGACCTGACCGTCCTCTTCACCCAGTTCCAGACCGGCGACATCGACTACATCGGCCTGCAGGGCATCACCGCCGATCACTTCGCCGAGGCCAAGACCTTGCCGCAGCGTGTCGTCATGCCGGTGCCGCAGCCCTTCATCGAGAACATCGCCTTCAACCTGGGCAAGCCGCAGTTCCAGGACCGGGCGGTGCGCGAGGCGCTCTACTACGGCATGGACAAGGACGCCATCATCGAGGCCATCTACTATGGCCTGCCAAGCCCGGCCGAGAGCTTTATTCCCGAGGGCAACTGGGCCTACAACCCCAACCTCACCAAGCACGAGTACAACCCCGAGAAAGCCATCGAGATCCTGGAGAAGGCCGGCTGGAAGCCGGGCGCCGACGGCATCCGCGAGAAGGACGGGGTCAAGCTCTCCTTCCTCAACTCGACCACCGCGGGCAACCACGTGCGCGAGCAGGCCCAGCAGCTCTTGCAGCAGGGCTGGAAGCAGCTCGGCGTCGACATGCAGATTCGCAACTTCCCGCCGGCGGTCATGTGGGGCGACTACTGGATGCTCTCGGAGTTCGACACCGCGATGGTCGGCATCGCCTTTATGACCGGCCCCGACCCCGACACGACCGACTACTTCGCCACCCAGTCGATCGCAGCCCAGGGCGGCTCCGGACAGAACACGGTGCAGTATTCCAATGCCGAGGTGGACAAGATCCTGGCCGAGGCCGCCTCGACGGTCGACCGCGAGAAGCGCAAGCAGCTCTATTACAAGCAGCAGGAGATCATTCACCACGACCTGCCCTACCTGCCGATCTTCCAGTACGCCATGGTCGAGGGCACCAAGGAAGGCCTCAAGGGCTACACGGCCAACATCAACGTGCGCATCAACACCTGGAACGCGCACACCTGGTACTGGGACAAGTAGAGGACTTGCAGCCGGCTTTGAACCGGCCCTAGCCTGGTCTGGGGCGCTGCCTGCCTTGGCGGCGCCCCCGGCGGAACCGCAAGCCACCAGCAACGTCAAGCCGGGAGACACCCAGCGACCGTGAGCCGCTATCTCCTCTCACGCTTCTTTCAGAGCCTCGTGCTCTTGTGGCTGGTCTCGATGATCGCCTTTGCGGTCCTGCACCTGGCCCCGGGCGGGCCGCTGTCGCAGTTCGCGCTCTCACCCGGCATGACGCAGGAACAGATCGAGCGCATCACCGAGCAGATGGGCCTGAACCGGCCGCTTCCGATCCAGTATCTCGACTGGGCGGGTCACCTGCTGATCGGCGACTGGGGCGAATCCTTCCGCGACGGCCGCTCGGTCCTGACCGTGATCGGGGCGCACCTGGGCGCGACCCTGCAGCTGATGGTGAGCTCGACCATCCTCGCGGTGCTGCTGGGCACCTGGGTCGGAGTGCTGGGCGCGATCCGGCGCTACTCTACCTTCGATTACCTGGCCACGGTCGGCGCCATGGTGGCGCTCTCGATACCGACCTTCTGGTTCGGGCTGGTCACCATCTACATCTTCTCCGTCCGCCTGGGCTGGCTGCCAGCCGGCAACATGTTCACCATCGGCGACGGCTCGCTCCTCGACTACCTGCACCACCTGATCGCACCCTGCGTGGTCCTGGGCCTGGTGACCGTGGCGATCTGGAGCCGCTACATGCGTTCGTCCATGCTGGAGGTGGTGAACCAGGACTACATCCGCACCGCCCGTGCCAAGGGCGTGCCGGAACGCTCGATCCTCTGGCGCCATGCAATCCGCAATGCGCTGCTGCCGATGATCGCGATCGCCGGCCTTCAGCTTCCCACCCTGCTCAGCGGCGCACTGGTTACCGAGACCGTCTTCACCTGGCCCGGCATGGGACGCCTCTTCCTCGATTCCCTGAACTACCGCGACTATCCCGTGGTGATGGGCATCCTCATCTTCTCGGCCGTGCTGGTGCTGGTCGGCAACCTTCTGGCGGACCTCTTCTACGCCGTTGCCGATCCCCGCATCCGGCTGGATTGAGGGGGGCTGGCGCCGAATGTCGACAGAGTTCGCCGAAACCCCGCAGGAGAGCGAGCCGGAACAGACCCTGGCGGTCCGGAAGAACCGGGCGATCAACCGTTTCCTGCGGCATCGCCTGGCCGTCCTCGGTGCCATCACCATCCTGATCCTGGTGCTGGTCTGCGCCTTCGGACCTTACATCACCCCCTTCGACCACCTCTTCATCAACATCCGCGAGCGCTTCTGGTCGCCGATCAGCGGCGGCCACATCTTCGGCACCGACGAGATGGGCCGCGACCTGCTCTCGCGGCTGATGATGGCCGGTCGCGTCTCGCTCTCCATCGGCTTCGCGGCGATGATCATCAGCACCATCATCGGGACGGTGATCGGGGCGGTCGCCGGCTACTACGGCCGTGCAGTGGGTGCGGTCCTGATGCGCTTCGTCGATGCGGTGCTCTGCTTTCCCAACATCTTCCTGCTGCTGACCCTGGCCGCCTTCATCCGCCCCTCCATGTGGACCATCACCCTGATCATCGCCGCCACCTCCTGGATGGAGGTCGCCCGCGTGGTCGAGGGGCAGATGCGCTCCCTGCGCGAACGCGATTTCGCAGTGGCTGCCGAGATGATCGGCGCGTCGAACGCCTACATCATGTTCCGCGAACTGCTGCCCAATGCCGTGGCGCCGATCGTCGTGGCGGCAACCCTGACGGTGGCCCGCGCCATCCTGCTGGAATCCTACATCTCCTTCCTCGGCTACGGCATCCAGCCGCCGGAGCCGAGCTGGGGCAACATGCTGAACAATGCGCAGCAGTATCTGAACTCCGCACCTTGGCTCGCGATCTTCCCGGGCCTTATGATCACCCTTGCCGTCACCGGCTTCAACTTTCTGGGCGACGGCTTGCGCGATGCCCTCGACCCGCGCCTGGAGAACAACTAGGCGATGGCGGCAGAGCGACCCCGCGCCGTCCTGGAGGTCGAAGACCTCAAGGTCACCTTCACCACCCCCGTGGGCGACGTGCTGGTGCCGAGCGGCGTCTCCTTCTCGCTGGCGCCGGGCGAGACCCTGGCGCTGGTCGGCGAGTCGGGGTCCGGCAAGAGCGTGACCAGCCTCGCCCTCATGCGCCTGATGCCACCGGGCAGCCGCACCCGGCTCGAGGGCACCGTGCGGCTTCTGGCGGGCGACGGCAGGCATCGCGACCTCCTCACGCTGTCGGCCGAGGAGATGCGCCGGGTTCGCGGCAACGAGATCTCCATGGTCTTCCAGGAGCCCATGACCTCGCTCAACCCGGTGCACCGGGTCGGCGAGCAGGTCGCCGAGGCACTGCGCTGGCACCGCGACGTCAGCAAGGCCGAGACCCGCGAGCGCGCGCTCGAGCTTCTGGAACTGGTCGGGATTTCCGAGCCGCGCAAGCGGCTGGAGAGCTTTCCCCACGAGCTCTCGGGCGGGATGCGCCAGCGGGTGATGATCGCCATGGCGCTGGCCTGCGATCCCAAGATCCTGATCGCCGACGAACCGACCACGGCACTGGACGTCACCGTGCAGGCGCAGATCCTGCGGCTGCTGAAGGACCTGCAGGAGCGCACCGGGATGGGTATCATCTTCATCACCCACAACCTGGGCGTGGTCGCAGAGGTCGCCGACCGGGTGATGGTGATGTATGCCGGCAAGATCGTCGAGCAGGCGGCCGTCGGGCCGCTCTTCGCCCGCCCGCTCATGCCCTACACCGCCGGCCTCCTGCGTTCCATGCCCAGGGTGCGTTTCGCCGAGGCGCGCCACCGGCCGCTGGAGACCATCGGCGGCAACGTTCCCGACCCCCTGGCGCTGCCGGCCGGCTGCGCCTTCCACCCGCGCTGCAGCCACTTCGAGGCCGGCCGCTGCGACGCAGCCGTGCCGCCGCTGGAGACGATCGCCGAAGACCGCGCGCTGCGCTGCCTGCGCTGGCGGGAGATCGCGGAGGCCGGGTCATGAGCGCGGGCACCGAAGGGCGCCCCCTGCTGCAGGTCGAGGGGCTGGCCATGCACTTCGACCTGGGGCGCGGCCTCTTCGGTCTGGGCAGCAGCGAGAAGGTGCGCGCCGTCGACGGGGTGGACTTCGACATCCTCGGCGGCGAGATCCTGGGCCTGGTCGGCGAGTCGGGCTCCGGCAAGACCACGGTCGGGCGCACGGTCCTGCGCCTGACGCAGCCGACGGCCGGAACCGTTCGCTTCGACGGCGAGGACCTGACACAGCTCACCAAGCGACAGCTCCGTCCCTTCCGCCGGCGCATGCAGCTGATCTTCCAGGATCCCTTTAGCTCGCTCAATCCAAAGATGACTGTAGGTCGCATCATTGCGACGCCCCTGCTGATCCACCAGCCCGAAGCAACCCCGGCCGAGCGCCGCAGCCGGGTCGAGGAACTGCTGCGCCTGGTCGGCCTCTCGCCGCGCCATGCCGACCGCTATCCCCATGAGTTCTCCGGCGGTCAGCGCCAGCGCATCGGCATCGCCCGCGCGCTGGTGATGAACCCTGACTTCCTGGTCGCCGACGAGCCGGTCTCCGCGCTCGACGTCTCGATCCAGGCACAGGTGGTGAACTTGCTGCTGGACGTGCGCCGCAAGCTGGGCCTGACCATGCTCTTCATCTCGCACGACCTTGCCGTCGTCGGCTGCATCGCCGACCGGATCGCCGTCATGTACCTCGGCAAGCTCGTCGAACTGGCACCGACCGAGACGCTGTTCCAGGATCCGCGCCATCCCTACACCGAGGCCCTCTTTTCCGCCGAGCCCATCCCCGACCCCGCCATCCGCCGCGAGCAGGTGCTGCTCAAGGGCGAGATCCCCAGCCCGGTCAATCCGCCTTCCGGCTGCGTCTTCCGCACCCGTTGTCCCTACGCGCTGCCCGACTGTGCCAGGGTGGTCCCGAAACTCGAAGAGGTGGCGCCGGGCCACGCCAAGGCCTGCATCCGCGAGGATCTGACATTGCGCGCCTCCCGGCACGCCTGACGGCCTCCCGCGGTCGCAAAGGGGGCTCGCCATTGTACCGAGGCAAGTTTGGGACCCGACCTCCCTTGCGCCGGACAGTCGCTCCACTATTCTGCCCGAAGCCCGGGTCCCGAACGGCCCTATCCCGCCCGATCTCTGGCCGGACAGTCCGTCCCGGCCCATCCCTCTAGGAGCAGTGCTGTCGATGTCCTCGGAGAACCGCTACGGCCGCCACCGCCTGAAAGACTTCGACCTCGATCCGGCCAAGGTCCATCTGAACCACGGCTCCTACGGCGCGGTTCCGCATGTCCTGCTGGAGGCCCAGGCCGGCTGGCGTCGCCGGATCGAGCGCAACCCCAGCGACTTCTTCCGCCGCGAACTGGGGCCCCTGCTGCGCCAGGAGGCAGCCCGCGTGGCCGGCGCCTTCGGCGGCAAGGCCGAGGACTGGGTCTTCGTCGAGAACGCGACCCAGGGCGCCTGCTCGGCGATCCGTGCGCTGGCGCTGGCGCCGGGCGACCATGTCGCCGCCACCTCCGAGATCTACAACGCCGTGCGCATGGGGCTGCGCTTCATGGGCGGCCCCGAGGTCGAGGTCGAGGAGATCGAGATCCCCGTGCCGCTCTCCGAGGCGGCCGAGGCGGTCGAGGCGATCAGGCAGGCCTTGAGGCCCTCGACCAGGGCGATTTTCATCGACCACGTGACCTCGCGCTCCGCGCTGGTCATGCCGGTGGCCGAGATTGCCGAGCTGGCCCGCGCGCGCGGCCTGCCCCTCTTCGTCGACGGCGCCCATGCACCCGGCATGGTCGACATCGACGTGGAGGCGATCGGCGCGGACTGGTACGTCGGCAACGCCCACAAGTGGCTCTACTCCCCGCGCGGCTGCGCCTTCTTCTGGACCCGGCCCGAGCGCCAGGCCGAGACCCATCCCATGGTGACCTCGCACGGTTACGGCCAGGGCTATCTGGCCGAGTTCGACTGGATCGGCACCCGCGACCCCACCTCCTGGCTCAGCACCTCGGCCGTGCTCGACTGGCACGAGGCGGAGGGGGGCGCCGGCCTGCGGGCGCGCGGCCATGCGCTGGCCGCCGCCATGGGCGAGCGCCTGGCCGCAGCGCTGGGCAGCGAGACCACCGCATCACCGCAGCTTCTCGGCTCCATGGCCGCAGCCCGCCTGCCCGGCCCCGCCCTGGGCGGCCCGAAGGACCAGGCGGTCGCCTTCGACGAGGAGACCGGCGTCGTCATCTCCATCAACGAGATCTACGGCGCCGACTGGGTCCGCGTCTCCGCCGCCCTCTACAACGAACTGGAGGACGTCGACCGCCTCATCGAGGCGCTGCAGCGCAGCGGGCGGATCGGGCGATGAGAGGCACTGGCAGCCTTCATGGGTAAGCCTCGGCCAGGGTTGAAGACTCTGGCCCTTTGAGCGAACAGCAGGGGAAGCGGAGATGTCCGGGGAAGAGGTCCACTACGACGACGAGAGCATCGCCTTCCTCGAGACCCTGTGGGGCGAGGGCTATCTGTCGCCCGGCGGACCCGCCGAGGTCGCGCGCATGCTGGAGGGGGTGGATCTCTCCGGCAAGGCCGGACTCGACATCGGCTGCGGCACGGGCGGCATCACCGTGGCACTGGTCCGCGATCACGCCGCAGGCTCGGTCGTCGGCATCGATGTGGAAGCACCGGTCTGCAACGCGGCGCGGAAGCTGGTCCGGCGCTCCGGGCTCTCGGACCGGATCGAGATCCGCCAGGTCGAGCCCGGTCCGCTGCCCTTCGAGGAGCAGTCCCTCGACTTCGTCTTCAGCAAGGATGCGATCGTCCACATCGCCGACAAGGAGGCACTCGCGCGAGAGGTCTTTCGCGTGCTGAGGCCGGGCGGCCGTTTCGTTGCCTCCGACTGGCTGATCGCGCACGACGGCGAGCCCTCGCCCGCGATGAAGGCCTACATCGAGGCCGAGGACCTGGGTTTCGGGATGGCCTCGCCGCAGCGCTACCGACGCGCACTCGAGGACGCGGGCTTCGTCGAGGTGGTGCTGTCGAACCGCAACGCCTGGTATCGCGAGGAGGCCGCAGCAGAACTCGCCCTGCTGAAGGGTCCCAGGCGAGAGGCCTTCGAAGCCAAGCTGGGCGCTTCCCAGATCTCCAGACAGATTCTCACCTGGGAGGCGATGGTTCCCGTGCTGCAGAGCGGCGAGCACTGTCCGCATCACCTCCATGCGCTGAAGCCGCTCTGAGTGCACTGTCGTCCAGTTGAGGCTTCGGCACACCTTTTCGACGTTGGGAACAACTTCCTTTCCTATTGCAAGTTGATATAGATAGGTGCGATCTACTGTTGTCCGATTAAGGTCAAAAGAAAATCAATTTGCGATATAGCTATAATTTCTTTCAACCATTATGCGTCATGGCCGGACTTGATCCGGCCATCCACGCCTTACCGCCAGCGCCCAAGGCCCGAGTAGCTCACTGCCGAGACACGTGGATCCCCGGGTCTTCGCCCGGGGATGACGTTAAGGGTTGTGCATGGATGAAAGTAACACAACCGATTTCGCTAAACCGGACAGCAGTGGGTCTTCGCCCGGGGATGACGAAATAGGTTTTTGCAGGGATACACACAGCCACATTCAGACGGCGTGGCGCAGTGGACGGCCGCGGACCGAAACCGCTAGCTCCGCTTCAGATGATAGGTCAGCGCGCTGTGGACGAGCAGCCGCAGCTTTGCCAGGGGCAGGACTTCGTCGTCGCCGAAATGGACCGCCCGGTTGCCTTCGTAGGCGAAGTCCTCCGGGAAGAGATCGCGGAAGCCGGAGATGATGCTGGTGCGGCAGTGGGCATAGAGCGCGAAGCCGCCCGTCCTGCCGGCGTCGAGCCGGATCGTCGAACCCGACTTCGTTGCGGGCGTCAGGTAGGCCGGCTGGCCCCACTTCAGCTCCTCCGACAGCGGTCCAACCTCAGGCGTCGCGGCCGCGGTCTCGAAGATCAGGCCGCGGAGCCGCAGCAGGCCTGCGCGCGCAGGCTCCGGGTAGGAGGCGAACCTGGCCTGGACCGCGGACGACTGGAAGGGTGGATCGATGTCGGTCATGTTTCGGTCCCGGCAGGTCTCGGCGATCCTCCAAAGCTACTCCTCCTCCCGGCCGGCACAAACCTTGTTGGAGCGGGACCTCCCATTGCCCTTGCCCCGGGGCCTCAGCCTGGTTATTCGTAGTTCGTCGAACAACGAAGGATAGGAGTGCCGGATGGCTGCCAGAACCGCACGGGGGCTGCCTGACGACCTCTCCGCTGCAGCGGATTCCCTCGATGCCGAGGGGATTGCGCTCCTCGCCAAGGCCCTGGCGCATCCCGCCCGGGTCAGGGTCGTGGAGACCCTGCTGCGCCGGCGGAGCTGCATCGGCTGCGACATCGTCGAGGAGATCGGCCTGGCCGCCTCAACGACCTCGGAACACCTGCGCATCCTGAAGGAGGCCGGCCTGATCGTCGGCGAGATCGCGCGGCCGCGGGTCTGCTACTCCCTCAATCCGGCGGCCGTCGCGCCGCTGCGCGCCTTCCTGCAACTCGTAGAGGCCGCACCTGCGGCGGCCCTTCCGGAGCCACTCTGAATGTCAGCCTTCGAACGCTATCTCTCGCTCTGGGTCGCGCTCTGCATCGTCGCGGGCATCGTCCTGGGGAACCTCTTTCCCGCCGTCTTCCAGCTCGTCTCGGGCTGGGAGTACGCCTCGGTCAACATGGTCGTCGCCGTCCTGATCTGGGCCATGGTCTATCCGATGATGGTCGCGGTCGACTTCGGCAGCCTGAAGTACGTCCACCGGCGCCCCAAGGGGCTCGTGATCACGCTGGTGGTGAACTGGCTGATCAAGCCCTTCACCATGGCGGCACTCGGCGTGCTCTTCTACGAGCATATCTTCGCCGGCCTGATCGACCCGGCCGACGCCGGCCAGTACATCGCCGGCCTGATCCTGCTGGGCGCGGCCCCCTGCACGGCCATGGTCTTCGTCTGGTCGCAACTCACCCGCGGCGACGCCAACTACACCCTGCTCCAGGTGTCGCTGAACGACATCATCATGATCTTCGCCTTCGCGCCGATCGTGGCCCTGCTGCTGGGCGTCACCGACCTGCAGGTGCCCTGGGAGACCCTGCTGCTCTCGGTGGTCCTCTACGTGGTGATCCCGCTGGCGGCGGGGGCCGCGACGCGCGCGGCACTGCTCCGCCACAGCAAGGGCGGCGGGGAGGCGGCGGTCGGCGCCTTCACCGCCTGGGTCAAGCCCTTCTCGATCCTGGGCCTGCTGGCCACCGTGGTGCTGCTGTTCGGCTTCCAGGGACAGGTCATCCTGGACCAGCCGCTGCTGATCGCGCTCATCGCCGTGCCGCTGCTGATCCAGTCCTACGGCATCTTCGCCATCGCCTATGCCGCGGCCTGGGCCTGGCGCGTGCCGCACAACGTCGCCGCCCCCTGCGCGCTGATCGGCACCTCCAACTTCTTCGAGCTGGCGGTCGCCGTGGCCATCGGCCTCTTCGGCCTGAACTCCGGGGCAGCACTGGTGACCGTGGTGGGCGTCCTCGTCGAGGTTCCCGTGATGCTGTCCCTGGTGGCCGTCGCCAACCGGACCAAGCGCCATTTCCCGACCCAGCACGACGAAACTCCGGAACCGGCCACGATCGCCCTGCGGGCTCAACAGGAGCGTCGCTAGGAGGCTATCCCTCACCGGCACCGGCCGCCGCGGAGGATGGCCTTCCCGCCGATTTCGCTTGAGCGCCTCTCGGCGGCAGGTCACTTATGGCCGCTACCGATACAGCCGAAGATCCCCCATGGACGCAGTCATACACTCCCTGATGAGCGGCTTTCCGCTGCTGATCGCGCACAGTGCCACCACCTTCGTGATCCTGATCGTCGGGGTCAGGATCTACATGCTGGTGACACCGCATGACGAGCTGGCGCTGATCCGCTCCGGCAACGCCGCGGCCGGCCTGTCGCTGGGCGGCGCCATCATCGGCATCGCCCTGCCGCTGGCCTTCGTGCTGGCCTTCTCGGTCTCGGTGCTGGACATCCTGCTGTGGGGCCTGGTGACCCTGGTCCTGCAACTCATCGCCTTCTTCGCCGTCGACCGCCTGCTGAAGAACATCTCGCAGCGGATCGAGAAGGGCGAGATGGCCTCGGCGATCCTGCTGGTGTCGGTCAAGCTGACCACGGCGGCGATCAACGCTGCCGCCGTTTCGGGATGAAGCGCCGGCTGGAGATCATCGGCTATGTGCTGAGCGCGCTCTTCATCCTCTGGCAGTTCGTCCCCGACCGCGGCACCGAGGTCCGCACGCCGCGGCTGCCGCCCCCGCCGGTCCAGCCGGAGGTCCGCACGCCTGGCCTGCCCTTTCCCAGCTACGAGGTCGAGGACGAGGGCGCGCCCCGCAACTCGACCGGGACGGCCTTCGCGGTCGACGACCAGGGCCTCTGGATCACGGCGCGCCACGTGGCACGGGGCTGCCGCAAGCTGGGCTTCGCCCAGCCGGGCCGGCGGACCCTGGTGGCCGCCGACCGGGCCTGGCTGCACCCCCACAGCGACACCGCCCTGGTCGAGGGGCCCGCCGCCCGCGAAGGCTTCGCCCCCTCGCCAGCACCGGTCGCCCCCGGCAGCGATGCCTTCCACATCGGCTTCCCGCAGGGCAGTCCCGGCGACGTCTGGTCGAAGGCGATCGGGCCGGCCCGCATGGTGACCCGCGGCCGCCACCGCTCGGACGAGCCGGTGGTCGCCTATGCCGAGGTCGCGCGCTATCCCGCGTTCCAGGGCAGCCTGGGCGGCATTTCGGGCGGGCCCATCTTCGACGCCAGCGGCCGGATCATCGGCGTCTCCGTCGCCTCCAGCCCCCGCAGGGGCCGCATCCTGGGTGCCGTGCCGGGCTCCTTCGAGGCGCTCTTCGACGAGGCCGAGAGGCGGCCGCAGCCGGCCCGAACCGCCGCGCCCGCCCTCGCCCCCGCCAGTCTCAGGCGCACCGGCGACCGCCTGAGGAAGGACTTCACGGTCGCCAAAGTCTATTGCTTCGTGAGCTAGAGCGTTTCGGTTTTGCGCGGAACCGGCCCACACCCCCGCCCGGCAGCCCAGTGCAGGATACTACCGTGGGTGGCCGGGCGGGGGTGCGGGCCGGCGCCGATTCCACCTGAGCGCGAAGCGCTCTAACAGGCGCCCGTCCGATCAGACCTGGGCGTAACCGCCGTCGGCGAAGACCTCGCTGCCGGTCATGAAGCTGCTGTCGTCGGAGGCCAGGAAGGCCGCCACCGCAGCCGTTTCCGAGGGATCGCCGATCCGGCCCAGCGGCGCCTTCTCGGCGAAGTCGGCGACGATCTGGTCGGCCATCCCCGTGGCCGCGAAGAGGTCCTTGATCGCCAGGGTCTCCGTCGGTCCGGGAGAGAGGACGTTCACCCTGAGGCCGCTGCCCTTGAGGTCCAGGGCCCAGCTTCGGGCGAAGTTGCGGACTGCCGCCTTCGATGCGCTGTAGACGCTCATCGCCGCCGTGCCCATGACGCCGACGGTGCTGCCGGTCAGGATGATCGATCCGCCCGGCCGCAGCAGCGGCAAGGCCTTCTGAACCGTGAAGAGCGTGCCCTTGACGTTGATGTCGAAGATGCGCGCGTAGTGCTCCGGCGTGATCTCGCTTAAAGGGGCGAGGTCTCCGACGCCGGCGTTGGCGACCAGGATCTCGATGCCGCCCTTCTCGCTCTCGACCGTCCGGAAGAGCCGGTCGAGGTCCTCCAGATTGGTGGTGTCCCCGCGGACGCCGCGGGCGGCCGCGCCGAGCTCTGCCACGGCCGCATCAAGGGCCTCCTGCCGCCGTCCGAAGAGGTAGACGAAGGCCCCCTCCTCGACGAAACGCCTGGCGGTCGCCAGGCCGATTCCGCTGGCGCCGCCGGTGATGATCGCCGTCTTTCCTTCTAGCCTGCCCATGAACCGATCTCCTTCTGGTTTGGGTCCTGGCTGAAGCTAAGAAACGATTTCCTTTTAACAAGTACGCACATTTTGGTAAGTAGCCTCATGAGCAGGAGAAACATCGAAACCGGGCCCTTCATCTGCGGCCTCGACGCGACGCTGCGTGTGATCGGGGGAAAGTGGAAACCGCTGATCCTCTTCTTTCTCGGCGATGGCCCCAAGCGCTATGGCGCGCTCAAGCGCTCCCTGCGCGGCGTCACCGACAAGGTGCTGACCCAGCAGCTGAGAGAGCTGGAAGCGCACGGTATCGTCGCGCGCACCGATTACAAGGAGATCCCGCCGCGTGTGGACTATGCCCTGACCCCGCTGGGCAGGAGCCTGGTCGAGGCGATGGTCCCGCTCTGCGGCTGGGGGGAAAGGAACTCTGCGTCGATTGCCGACGTGCTCGGCAGTGGCGAGGAGACAGGCTGAGCTTTCTTTTTGCCTGAGACAGGCTTTCAAGCCCTGCGGTCGATCGGCCCTTCGTCCAGGGAATCGCTGCGCCCGAAGACCGCAAGATAGTAGGACGCCGACGAGCCGCCTTCGGTGAACAGCTTCAGCGGCTGGCTTGGGATCTCCAGGAGGGAACCAATGTTGCCCGGCGTGGCATCTGGCAGTGTCCGCAAGCCCGAAGGATCGACAATGACGAGGAGAAGCGCGGCCTTGCCCTCCCTGACAAAGGCGAGACTTCGCGCGGGAAGCTCGGGGGGCAAGTCCAGCGGCCGGTAGGACCCGGCAAAGAGATCCGGCCAGGTACGGCGCAGATCCAGGCCAAAGCGAAGCAGGCTCATCTTGCGGGACGCGAAGCCGGCGCTGGTCGGGGCGCTACCCGCGGCGATCTCCGCATCCAAAGCCGCCCCTCTTGCGGCGAAATCGACCGGCCGGCGATTGTCCGGATCGACGAGGCTGAAATCGGCGAACTCGCTGCCCTGATAGATGTCCGGCACCCCGGGCAGGGTCAGCTTCAGGGCCAACTGAACCAGGGACTTCTCCTGACCGATCTCCAGGAACCGGCTTACCGCCCCGGCGAAGGCGCGCAGGAACTCCGGCGCTGCGCAGGCGCGGTCGACGAAGTCGGTCAGATCGCGCTCGAAGGTGGCATCCGGTGCAATCCAACTCGTCTGCTGCTTGGCTTCCCGCGCCGCCTTGAGCAGGAACGCGCCGAGACGCGCCCGCAGGGACTCAGGGCCGTCGGGCTGCCAGGCACCCAGCAGGGCCTGATAGAAGAGCCATCGGATCTCGGCACCGACCAGACCTGCAGCCCCCTCGCCGCCGAGGATACGGTCGAAGCGCTTGACGGCGCTCTCCCAACGCCGGGGGCGTTCGGAGATGGCGGCGATCCGCATGCGCGCGTCCTCGCCCCGCTTGGTGTCGTGCGTGGCGGTGGCGTTGAGTGCCAGGGGGTGGTGCTCCATGCGCTGCTGCACGCGCCGGTGAAAGCTCCGCGCGGATAGGCCGAGAGCCCCGGGTTCCGCGCCGACCTCGTTGGCCGAGATCAGGCGGTTGAAGCGGTAGAAGAGCGTGTCCTCGACCGCCTTGGCCATCAGCGCCCCGCTGGTCTGCTGGAAGCGGGTGCGAAAGCGCCGGGCGGCCGGGTTCGCCCCGTCCGACAGCAGCCCGGCCAGCCGGTCGAGGATTTCGGGGTCCGCAAGGTCGCTGGCCTCGCGCGCTCCGGCGACCATGCGGTCGAGGACAGCGCGATCGGCCGAGCTGACCGGCCCCTCGTCGAGATAGCTGCGGTAGACAGGCAGGGCGCACAGCAGGTCGACCAGCGCGCGCCGCAAGAAGACCGGCCCCCAGTCGCGGGCGACGGGGTCCTCGGCGACAGCCTCGCGGGCAAGGCGGACCAGCACCTCCAGCTCCGCCGTCAGGTTCTGGGTCAGCACCTGCCGCTTGGCGGCGGCCAGCATGGCCTCGTGGTCGTGAGTCTCTCCGGCGAAGGCGGCGTAGGCGCCATCGAGCGCCCGCTTGGCGCTGCCCCGGGTCATGAGGGCCGTCAGCAGCTCTCCCGTCTCGTAGCCCGTGGTCCCCGCCGTCGCCCAGCCGTCGGGCAGGCTCTCGTCTGCCGCCAGGATCTTCTCGACCCAGACCGGCAGCTCCCGGGGCAGGGCCTCCTTCAGCCGCTCGAGATAGCCGGCCGGATCGGCGAGCCCGTCGATGTGGTCGATGCGCAGGCCGTCCAGGTGCCCTGCCTCCACCAGCGCGAAGAGGAAGCGGTGAACATCGTCGAAGACCCTCCCCTCCTCGACCCTGACGCCGACCAGCTCGGTGATCTCGAAGAAGCGGCGGTAGGTCAGCATGTCCCTGGCCGGGCGCCAGTAGGCGAGCCTCCAGGCCTGGGCCTCGTGCAGGGCGTGGAGCCGCGCCGGCTCGGCCGAGAGGCCGGCGAGCCAGGCCTCCAGCCGCTCCGCGTTCCTGCCGTCGGAAAGCCAGAGCGGCAGGACGCTCTCGATCGGCCCGTCCGGCAGATCCAGCCCCGCCCCCTCGACCAGCAGGGGCCAGCTCTTGGGGGTCAGCGGCAGCTCCTGGTCGTAGTAGCGCCAGACCGGCCCGTCCGGCCCGAGCCCCAGGGAGAAGACGCCGCCGTCGAGCGCGCTGCCGTAGGGCTCGCCCAGGAAGGGCAGCAGCAGGCGCGGCGCCGACCAGTCGATATCGAAATGGTCGGCGAAATCGCTGTCCCTGCCGTGGCGCAGGAGGTCGCGCCACCAGGGATTGGCCGGCGAGGCCGCCATGTGGTTGGGCACGATGTCCAGGATCAGGCCCAGGCCCTGCGCCTTCAGCGCCGCGGACAGCGCGAGGAAGCCCTCATGGCCGCCCAGGCTCTCGTCGAAACGGCCGTGGTCCGTGACGTCGTAGCCGTGGGTCGAGCCGGGAATGGCCTGGAAGAGCGGGGAGGCGTAGAGATGGCTCACCCCCAGGCTTGCCAGGTAGGGAGCCAACTCCGCCGCCTTCCGGAAGTCCATCCCCTCGCGGAACTGCAGGCGGTAGGTGGCGGTGGGCCGGGTCATGTCGAGGGGGCGTCCCCGGCTCTCTCGAGCGTCACCTCGATGGCCCAGCGGTCCCTTTCAGTGTCGCCGCGCCGGAAGAGCCTCTCGCCCGCGATCGCCGCGGCGAAGAGCTCGCCGCCCAGGTTGGCCAGCATGCGCAGCAGGCTCCCGTCACCGAGGCGCCACGCCAGCTCGATGCCCCGCGTGGACCTGGCGAGCTTGCGCGAGGCCCCGCCGGGGATGCCGGCCAGGCGCGGCGCGATCTCCCGCGCCCGCAGCGCCAGCAGCTCGCGCAGCAGCGCCATCCGCTCCCGGCCGGCCTCGCTGTCGCGCGCCGACCAGTCCAGCTTTGAGCACCGGAAGGTCTCCGGGTCGTTGGGGTCGGGAATGGTCTCCCGCACGGCGGGATCGGCGAACTGGGCCCAGCGGCCGAACTCGCGGCGCCGTCCCTCGCGCACCGCACGTGCAAGCTCGCCGTCGAAGTCGCAGAAGAAGAGGAAGGGCCGCGTCTCCCCCCACTCCTCCCCCATGAAGAGCAGCGGCACGCCGGGGGCCAGCAGCAGCATCGCCGTCAGGGTCTCCAGCGCCTCCTTCCCGGCCAGGCTCGCCAGGCGCTCTCCGAAGGCCCGGTTGCCGACCTGGTCGTGGTTCTGCAGGAAGTCGACGAAGGCGGTGGGCGGCAGGTGCGCCGAGGGCGTGCCGCGGGGCGCGCCTTTGCGATAGGGCGACGGCCTGCCCTGCTGCACGTAGCCCTCGCCCAGTGCGATCATCATGTCGCCCCGCGGATCCTCCGCATAGTCGCGGTAGTAGCCGTCGGCCTCGCCGGTCGCGAGGTGGTGGGCGACGTGGTGGAAGTCGTCGTTCCACTCTCCATTGTAGAGCGGCACGGCGCCGGAGGCATCGCGCTCGTGCAGGAAGGTGACGTTGCGGTCGTCCTCCGTCGTCAGGTGGACGGCATGGGGGAAGTCGTGTGCGCGGACCGCGCGGGCCAGCGCTTCCAGGACCGGCTCCTCCGAAGGGTCGACGATCTGGTCGACGGCATCGAGCCGCAGCCCGTCGATCCTGTATTCCTCGAGCCAGAAGAGCGCGTTCTCGATGAAGAAGCGCCTGACCGGTTCGCGCTCGAAGGCGATCGCCGCCCCCCAGGGCGTGTGCCGGTCGGGCTGGAAGAAGTCGGGCGCATAGGCGTGGAGGTAGTTCCCGTCCGGGCCGAAGTGATTGTAGACGACATCCAGGAAGACCATCAGCCCGCGTGCGTGCGCGCCGTCCACCAGGCGCTTCAGGCCCTCCGGCCCGCCATAGGCCAGGTGGGGCGCATAGAGCAGGACGCCGTCGTAGCCCCAGCCGCGCCTGCCGGAAAACTGCGCCACCGGACAGAGCTCGACCGCGGTCACGCCCAGGGCCGCCAGGTGATCCAGGTGCCGCAGCACCCCGTCGAAGTCGCCGCTCTCGGAGAAGGTGCCGACGTGCAGCTCGTAGAGCACCGTCTCTTCCCAGGGCCGACCCCGCCAGCGCGTCTGCCAGTCGTAGGCCAGCGGGTCGACCAGGCGCGAGGGGCCGTGCACATCGGCGACCTGTGCACGGGCCGCCGGATCGGGGCAGAGGCGCCCGCCCTCGGGGAGGAAGCCATAGGCGGCACCCGGCGCGGCTGGCACTTCATGGCGGAACCAGCCCTCCCCTGCCCGCTCCATGGCGTGGTCGCGGCCGTCGAGGCGGAGGGTCATGCCCGCGCTGCCCGGGGCCCAGATTGAAAAGCGCCAGCGGCCGTTGCCGGCAGGCTCGGCACCCCAGCTCTTCGCGAAGTGACTCATGAGAGCGCGGTCTCGCTTTCCAGTAGCGCGAGCGTCCGGCCCCGGAGGGACAGCCTGTTGCCAGAGGGATGAAGGGCCGCCTGAGCGGGCGGGCCCTCTTCGGAGGTGTCGAGCAGCAGCAGCCAGCCGGTCGGCCCCGTGCGCTCCGGCAGCAGGAAGTCCACCGCATCCTCGCCGTTGTTGAAGAGCAGCAGCAGCGAGCGTTCGCCGGCGCCGTTCAGCATGAGCCCGAGACAGCCGGCTTCGTCCCTATCCCAGTCCTCCGGGGCCATCTCCCCGCCCTCGGGGCGCAGCCACAGCGCATTGGCAAGGTCGCTGCCCTCCTGGACCGGCTGACCGTGACGGAACTTCTCGGCCTGCAGCAGCGGCCGCAACCGGCGCAGCGCGATCACCCTGCCGACGAAGTCCACCAGGACGTCGCTGCCGCAGTCCTCCCAGTTCAGCCAGTTGAGTTCGTTGTCCTGGCAGTAGCCGTTGTTGTTCCCTCCGGCACTGCGGCCGCACTCGTCGCCCATGAGGATCATCGGCGTCCCGTGCGACAGCAGCAGGGTCGCCAGGGTCGCGCGGCGCAGGCGTTCGCGCCGGCGGCCCACCTCCGGGTCGTCGCTGGGACCCTCCGCCCCGCAGTTCCAGCTCCGATTGTCGTCGTGCCCGTCGCGGTTCTCCTCCCGGTTGGCCTCGTTGTGCTTCTGGTCGTAGGACCAGAGGTCCATCAGGGTGAAGCCGTCGTGCGCCGTCACGAAGTTGACGCTGGCCCAGGTCCGCCGCCCGCGATGGTCGAAGCGCTCCGCAGAGCCGAGCAGGCACGACGCGAGGCCGGAGAGCGCCTGCGAATCGCCCCGCCAGTAGCTTCTGATGGCGTCGCGATAGCCGCCGTTCCACTCCGCCCAGCCCGGCGGGAAGTTGCCGAGCTGATAGCCGTTCGGCCCGATGTCCCAGGGCTCTGCGATCAGCTTGACCCGCTGCAGGACCGGATCCTGCGCCAGGACCTCGAAGAAGATCGCACTGGCGTCGAAATCGTCGTACTCGCGCCCCAACGCCGTCGCCAGGTCGAAGCGGAAGCCGTCGACGTGGCACTCCTCCACCCAGTAGCGTAAGGAGTCCGTGACCATCTGCATGACCCGCGGATTCCGCAGGTTGAGCGTGTTGCCGCAGCCCGTCGTATCGAAGTAGTAGCGCGGGTCCTCGCCAAGCAGGTAATAGTTCGCGTTGTCGATGCCGCGGAAAGAAACGGTCGGCCCCAGCTCATTCCCCTCGGCGGTGTGGTTGTAGACGACGTCGAGCAGGACCTCGATCTTCGCCTCGTGCAGCCGCTTCACCATCAGCTTGAACTCCTGGATGGCGTGGCCGGGCGAGACGTAGCGCATGGCCGGGGCGTGGAAGCAGATGGTGTTGTAGCCCCAGTAGTTGGTCAGGCCCTTCTCGACCAGGTAGCGGTCGTCGAAGAAGGCCTGCACCGGCATCAGCTCGATCGCGGTGACGCCCAGCCGGTTCAGATGCTCGATGACGTGCGGGTCGCCGAGACCCGCGAAGGTGCCGCGGACGCGGTCGGGGATCTCCGGGTGCAGCGCGGTCATGCCCTTGACGTGGGCCTCGTAGATGATGGTCTCGGCCCAGCTTCGCCGCGGTGCTGGATCCTCGCCCCAGGTGTGCGCCGGATCGATCACCATGCACTTGGGCATGACCCAGGCGCTGTCGCGCCGGTCGAAGCTGAGATCGGCGCGGGGCGAGCCCACCCGGTAGCCGAAGCAGGCATCGTGCCAGTGCAGATCGCCGGTCAGGGCCTTGGCGTAGGGATCGATCAGCAGCTTGTTCGGGTTGAAGCGGTGCCCCGCCTCCGGCGCGTAGGGTCCGTGCACCCGGTAGCCGTAGAGCTGTCCCGGCCTGACGTCGGCCAGATAGCCGTGCCAGACCTCGTGCGTCTGTTCCGGCAGGTCGACCCGTTCCACCTCGCGCCGCCCGTTGCGGTCGAAGAGGCAGAGCTGGACACGGGTCGCGTTGGCGGAGAAGAGGGCGAAGTTGACGCCGGAACCATCCCAGGTGGCCCCCAGGGGATGCGGCAGCCCGGAAAGAACGCGCGTGGTCATGCTCCGCTCTTTGTCTGGCCCTGGACGGGCGCCAGGACGATGGTGGCAAGCGGCGGAATCGTGAGGCTGGCCGAGGCCGGCCGGCCGTGCAGGCTGATCGCGCTCGCCTCGACGAGGCCGGCGTTGCCGACGTTGCTGCCGCCGTAGATCGCCGCGTCCGTGTTGAGGCATTCCCGCCAGGACCCGGCATGCGGCATGCCGATCGCATAGTCGTGCCGCACCACCGGCGTGAAGTTGGAGACCACGACCAGGGGTCGGTCGCTTCCGTCCCGCCGCTCGAAGGAGAAGACGCTCTGCTCGCTGTCGCCGCCCTCGATCCAGGCAAAGCCCGAGGGGTCGCAGTCCTTGCGGTGCAGGGCCGGCTCGCCGCGGTAGAGCGTGTTGAGATCGCGCACCAGCCGCTGCAGGCCCCTGTGCTGCGGCTCTTCCAGCAGGTGCCAGTCCAGCGCGCGGTCGTGGCTCCATTCCCGCTCCTGGCCGAACTCGCCGCCCATGAAGAGCAGCTTCTTGCCCGGATGGGTCCACATGAAGCCGAAATAGGCCCTTAGGTTGGCGAACTTCTGCCAGGCGTCGCCCGGCATCTTGCCGATCAGCGAGCCCTTCCCGTGCACCACCTCGTCGTGGCTGAGCGGCAGGATGAAGTTCTCGCTCCAGGCATAGTGCAGCGCGAAGGTCATCTCATGGTGGTGATAGCGCCGGTGCACCGGTTCCTTGGCCATGTAGCTCAAGGTGTCGTGCATCCAGCCCATGTTCCACTTGAAGTCGAAGCCCAGGCCGCCCTCCTCCACCGGCCGCGAGACGCCGGGCCAGGCGGTCGATTCCTCGGCGATGGTGATGCGGCCCGGCGCGCGCTCGGCGATCAGCGCGTTCACCTTGCGGATCAGGTCGATCGCCTCCAGGTTCTCGCGCCCGCCGTGGATGTTCGCCACCCACTCGCCCGGCTGGCGGGAATAGTCCAGGTAGAGCATCGAGGCGACGGCATCCACCCGCAGGGCATCCACACCGTAGTGCTGCAGCCAGAAGAGGCCGTTGGCGGCGAGGAAGTTCGCGACCTCCCGGCGGCCGAAGTTGTAGATCAGCGTGTTCCAGTCCTTGTGGAAGCCCAGCCGCGGGTCCTCGTGCTCGTAGAGCGCGGTCCCGTCGAAGCGGACCAGGCCGTGGGCATCCGAGGGGAAGTGTGCCGGGACCCAGTCGACGATCACCCCGAGGCCGGCCTCGTGGCTGGCCCGTACCAGCTCCTTGAAGGCCTCCGGCTCGCCGAAACGCGCGGTCGGCGCGTAGAGCCCGATGGGTTGATAGCCCCAGGACCCGGTGAAGGGATGTTCGGAGACCGGCAGGAACTCGAGGTGGGTGAAGCCCATGTCCCTGGCATAGCCGACCAGCTCCTCGGCCAGCTCCCGGTAGGTCAGCTCGCGATCGTTCTCGCCGCGCCGCCAGGAGCCGAGATGCACCTCGTAGATCGAGATCGGCGCCTCGCGGGACTGCAGGGTCTCGCGCCAGGCGTCGCTCTCCGGCGCGCTCACCGCCTCGCCCAGGCTGTGTACCAGCGAGGCAGTCTTGGGCGGCGCTTCCTGGCGGAAGGCGAGCGGATCGGCCTTCAGCGGCAGGGCTGCGCCCTGCGGTCCGACGATCTCGAACTTGTAGGCCGTGCCGGGACCGACGTCGGGAATGAAGATCTCCCACACGCCGGCCTCGTGGCGCTTGCGCATGACGTGGCGCCGACCGTCCCAGACGTTGAAGTCGCCGACGACGCTGACCCGCCGTGCGTTCGGCGCCCAGACCGAGAAGGCCGTGCCCTCCACGCCCTCGTGCTGCCGGGGATGTGCGCCCAACCGGGTCCAGAGGTTCCGGTGGTCGCCCTCCGCGATCAGGTGCAGGTCCAGCTCTCCCAGCAAGGGCGCGAAGGCATAGGGGTCGCGGACGACCCAGTCGCGCCCCGCACCGTGGAAGGCGATGCGATAGTCGCGCAGGGAGCGTCGCCCGGAGACCATCCCGGCAAACAGGCCGCCCTCGTGCACCCGCTCCAGGCTCGCAAGCTGCTTGCCCTTGGCGTCGATCAGCGCGGCTTCCTCCGCGCCCGGATCGAAGACCGCGACCCTCAGGCCGGCGTCGGTCTTCTGCGGTCCGAGCCAGCGGAAGGGATCGTCGAGACGTCCCTCGACGAGGGCCTCGGCGATGTGCCTCGGCACCAGGGGGGCTGCCTCGATGACGGGGGCGGCTTTGGCTTTCTTAGCGATCAGTCGTCTCCATCCAGAATGTCCAGAACGCCGCGGACCGGGATCGACAGCCAGTCCGGCCGGTTCGATGCCTCGTAGCAGATCTCGTAGAAGGCCTTCTGCAGGAGGAAGAGCTTCAGCAACCGCGCGTCCCTGGGCAGGGTTTCCGCACCTTGCATGGCGTCGTCGTAGGCGCTGCGGAACCGCTCCGCGGCCCGGTCGCGCCAGCGCCAGGCCAGGACTTCCTGCGCCGGCTGGGTCACGCCCTTGGCCCGCAGCCGGTCGATCGCCGCGAAGGCGGCATAGTCGAAGCTGCGGAGCATGCCGGCGACGTCGCGCAGCGGCGAGGCCTTGGCGCGCCTCTCGGCGAGGCTCCGCCGCGGCTCGCCCTCGAAATCGATGACCACGATGTCGGCCTGGGCCACCAGCACCTGACCCAGATGATAGTCGCCGTGAATGCGCGTCTTGACGCCGGAGGCCTCGAGCGCCGAGAGGCTCTCGATCAGCGCTTCCGCCTCGCCACGCCGCGCCAGCAGCGCCGCGTTCGCCTCTGAAGTTCCCCCAGCCGCCAGGCGGCGGAAGGCCTCGGCTGCCTGTGTCCTCACGTCCTCGACGAGCGCCGCGATATCGTCCGCCGTCAGGGGTTGCATGCCGAAAGCCGGATCTTCGGTGGGCGTCGCCAGGGCCCGATGCATCTCGCCGGTCCGCTGTCCCAGCACGTCCGAGAGGTCGAGGGGATAGGGGAATGCCTGCCGTTCCTCCTCGCTATCGGGCGCTCCCAGCTCGACCAGCGTACTGTCCTCCAGTTCGCGGGCCAGCGCGTCAACGATCGCGCTCCAGCCGTCTCCCTGGTTCGGCACGAAGGCGAAGCAAGCCGCCACCGTCGCCGGCTCCTCGCCGATACCGCTCAGGGTCGCCTCGCCCAGCAGGGCCGGCGTGTTCGCAAAGTCGGTCTGCTCGGTCAGGAAGCGGCCGACCTCGATATCCGGCTGCTGGCCGGACCTGAGGCGGCGGTAGATCTTGAGCACGGCCCTGTCGGCGAAGGCGATCGAGATGTTCGACTGCTCCGCACCCAGGGGGCGCACCTCCTCGATCTCCTCCAGCTCGGCCAGCGCGCTCGTCCCGCCGGCCGCGAAGACCATGCCGTCATGCTCGTCACGGCGGCCGGAGATCATCGCCGAGATCACGGCCCGTGCGAAATCCTCGGTCCTGGAGGCATCGAGCAGGGCGCCCAGTCGGTTGGTGCGGCGGACCTTCGCCAGGGTGGCCGAGAGGGTCGGCGCGCCGAACTGCACGTTGGCCTCGCCCCAGGCGACCGCCAGCGGCAGGAAGTACAGCTGCTCGCCGCTCTCGCGCGTCCGCAGCTTCGTCACCGACAGCATCTGGCCCTCGCCGATCTCCGGGCCGCGCTCCAGCGAGATCTCGTCGATGCGCTCGTCCTTGGCACCGTACCAGCGCTGCAGGGGCAGGAACTCGGGCAGCACGTCCTGGGCCAGTTGGCCCAGCGCGCCGGCGCTCAGGACCGATGCCATGTCCGTCCCGCGGCTGGTCAGGGTTATGAGCTCCGGCATGATCTCGGCCATGGGCTGGTGCCAGTCCGGCAGTTCGGAATCGCCGGCGAGAAGGAACCAGAAGAAGCCATAGGGCGGCAGGGTCAGCAGGTAGGGCAGATCGCCGATCGGCGGGAAGGCGGTACCGCCCTCCAGCTCGACCGGCACCTGGCCCCTGAACTCGGAGAGGTCGAACTCGGCCGCCTGGGCGCTGCGGCTGACGTTGAACGCACAAAAGAGGGTTTCCCCCTCGTGCTGGCGCAGGAAGGCCAGAACCTTCCGGTTGCGCGGATAGATGAAGGTGAACTGGCCGCGGCCGAAGGCCTTCTGCCGCTTGCGGATGGCGATCATCCGCTTCATCCAGTTCAGCAATGAGGCCGGCGTCGCGCCCTGCGCCTCGACGTTCACCGCATCGAAGCCATAGACCGGGTCCTGGATCGTCGGCAGGTAGAGCTGCTGGGGATTGGCCCGCGAGAAGCCGGCGTTGCGGTCGGCCGTCCACTGCATCGGCGTGCGCACGCCGTCGCGGTCGCCGAGGAAATAGTTGTCGCCCATGCCGATCTCGTCGCCGTAGTAGATGACCGGGGTCCCCGGCATGGAGAAGAGCAGACCGTTCATCAGCTCGATCTTGCGCCGGTCGTTGCCCAGCAGCGGTGCCAGGCGGCGGCGGATGCCGAGGTTGATGCGCGAGCGCTGGTCGGCGGCGTAGTAGCTCCAGAGATAGTCGCGCTCCTCGTCGGTCACCATCTCCAGGGTCAGCTCGTCGTGGTTGCGCAGGAAGATCGCCCACTGGCAGCTCTCGGGGATGGCCGGCGTCTGGCGCAGGATGTCGGTGATGGGATGGCGGTCCTCCTGCGCCAGCGCCATGTACATCCTGGGCATGAGCGGGAAGTGAAAGCCCATGTGGCACTCGTCGCCCTCGCCGAAGTAGGGCCGCGTGTCCTCCGGCCACTGGTTGGCCTCGGCCAGCAGCATCCTGTCGGAATAGTGGCGGTCGAGCTCGGCGCGGATCTCCTTCAGGACCTCGTGCGTCTCCGGCAGGTTCTCGTTGTTGGTGCCCTCGCGCTCGACCAGGTAGGGGATGGCATCCAGCCTGAGGCCGTCCACACCCATGTCGAGCCAGAAGTGCATCAGCCGCAGCACCTCTTTCAGCACCTCGGGATTGTCGAAGTTGAGGTCGGGCTGGTGGGAATAGAAGCGGTGCCAGAAGAAGGCGCCGGCTTCCGAGTCCCAGGTCCAGTTCGACTTCTCGGTGTCGAGGAAGATGATGCGCGTGCCGCCGTAGCGGTCGTCGCTGTCCGACCAGACGTAGAAGTCGCGTTCCGGGCTGCCGGCGGGTGCCTTGCGGGCGCGCTGGAACCAGGGGTGCTGGTCCGAGGTATGGTTGATCACCAGCTCCGTGATGACACGGATCCCCCGGCGATGCGCCTCGTCCACGAAGCGCTGGAAGTCCTCCATCCGGCCGTAGCTGGGATTGATCGACTCGTAGTCGGCGATGTCGTAGCCGTCGTCGCGCAGCGGCGAGGGATAGAAGGGCAAGAGCCAGATCGCGGTCACGCCCAGGTCCTGCACGTAGTCCAGGCGCTGGAACAGCCCCTCGAAGTCGCCCATGCCGTCGCCGTTGGCGTCCTGGTAGGCCTTGACGTGCAGCTGGTAGATGATGGCGTCCTTGTACCAGTCGGCGACGACGCCGTCGGCAGGGACGAGACCCTTTTTCTCCATGTCGGATGCTGCTTCTGTCATGTGGATTGGAACGCCGGGTTCTTGAGGGACCAGATGGCATAGGGCCTGTCGTCGGGGGTGAGCCAGACCTGCTGCATCTTACCCTCCCACTGGAAGTCCCGGTCCAGGACCTCGTCGCGCCCCTCGATCACCGCGTCGTCGGGCAGGCCGAACTCCCACAGCGGAACCTCGATCTGCGCGCCCTGCGGCCGGTCGGGATCGAGGTTGACCGCGAAGAGCAGGAAGTCGGAAAGGTCGGGCGTGTACTTGCCGTAGTAGAGAATGTTCTCGTTCCAGGCGTTGTAGAAGGTCAGGCCCTCGAACTGCTGCAGGGCCGGATGCTCGCGGCGCAGCCGGTTGATCAGGCGGATGTCCTCCTTGATGTGTCCGGGGCGGTCGAAATCCCAGACGCGAAGCTGGTACTTCTCGCTGTCGAGGTACTCCTCCTTGCCCGGCACCGGCGTGCCCTCGCAGATCTCGAAGCCGTTGTAGAGGCCCCAGGAGGTCGAGAGCGATGCGGCCAGGACCGCGCGCGTGCGATAGCCGGCGCGCTTGCCGTCCTGCAGCGGGACTGGATTGATGTCGGGCGTGTTGACGAAGAAGTTCGGCCGCATGACGTAGGGCATGTCGCCCGCCGTGAGCTCGGTCAGGTACTCGCTCAGCTCCGCCTTGGTCGTCCGCCAGGTGAAGTAGGAATAGGACTGGGTGAAGCCGACCTTTGCCAGGCGCTTCATCATCTTGGGCCGGGTGAAGGCCTCGGCCAGGAAGAGGACCTCGGGGTGGGCGGCCCGGACCTCGCCGATCATCCATTCCCAGAAGGGCAGCGGCTTGGTGTGGGGATTGTCGACCCGGAAGATCTTGACGCCGTGGCTGACCCAGAAGAGCACGACGTCGCGGAGCGCCAGCCAGATGGACGGCAGGGCCTCGCGGTAGAAGTGGACATTGACGATGTCCTCGTACTTCTTCGGCGGGTTCTCGGCGAACTTGATGCTGCCGTCCGGGCGCCAGTCGAACCAGGCGGGATTGTCCTTGATCCAGGGATGGTCGGGCGAGCACTGGATCGCGAAGTCGAGCGCGATCTCCAGCCCCTGCTCCGCGGCGGCCTCGACCAGCCGCTTGAAGGCCTCGAAGCCGCCGAGCTCGGGATGGATGGCATCGTGGCCGCCCTCCTCCGACCCGATCGCGTAGGGCGAGCCGGGGTCGTCGGGCCCGGCGACCAGCGCGTTGTTCCGGCCCTTGCGGTTGGTGCGTCCGATGGGATGGATCGGCGGGAAATAGAGCACGTCGAAGCCCAGGTCGCGGACGTAGGGCAGGCGCTCGATCACGTCGTCGAAGGTGCCGTGCCGCTCCATTGAGAAGGACATGGAGCGCGGCAGCAGCTCGTACCAGGCGGAGAAGAGCCCCCGCTCGCGGTCGATCCAGAGCGGCAGCGGCGCTTCCATCTCCGAGAGGTTGGTGCGCAGTCCCACCCGGCGCAGCAGGGCGGTGGTCTCCCCGGTCATCAGCAGCGCGAAGCTCTCCCCTTCGGATCTCGCCTTCTTCAAGCCGGATGCCAAGGCGCGGAGCGCCGCGCGGTCGTCCTTGGCCAGCCCCTTGGCCTCCTTCAGGGTCTTCTCGACCAGCAGCCGGCCCTCGGTCAGCTCCAGCGCGATCGGCACGCCGGCCGCATGCTTCTTGGCGACCTCGGACTGCCAGGAGGCGAAGAGGTCGCGCCAGGCGAGGATCGTGAACTCGTGCGCGCCCATCTCCGCGAAGACCGCGGTGCCGCGCCAGCGGTCGTTTTCGACCAGGCGCAGCGGCCGTTCCTGCCAGTCCTTGGCGCCCGCCCGCCTCACGCAGAGGGCAGCGGCGATCTTGTCGTGCCCGTCGCAGAAGATGTCGGCCTCGAAGACCAGGGGCCGCCCTGCGACCCCCTTGGCCGGAAAGCGTCCGCAGTCGATCGTCGGCAGGACCGTCTCGATGGCGATTCGGGTGGCGGCAAGGCGCTCCAGGCGCGCCATCGAGGCCTTGCTATCGCCCGGCTTGCGGGTCTGGTCCTGGCTCTGGCGGTCTGATCTACCCATCGATCCTCGCTTCGTTGAGTCTGCATCTGAAGGGATGGTCGTCGCTGCCGCCGGCACCGGGATCCGCCGCGGCGGCAAGCCTGCGGCCCTTCATGCGAAGGTCCACCGCGCGTCGTGCCGGCACGGGCGAAGCCCGCCTCACCGCACTAACGCTGTTCCGTCCTAGCGGTTCCCTCGCTGCGCCCGACTGTCGCGAAGCGGGCCCCTGGTGCCGCGGGTCCTACCAGGCGGTCGTTGACCACCGACCCGCGGAAGGTCCTTAGGTTCGCGTTGCGTCAGGACGGTAGAATAGCAGATCCGGCGGCGGGAAGAGCACCGGTCATAGGGTCACGGCCAGGAACGCCCTTCGCCGGCCTCGTCCGAACCGATGAACTGGGAAGCTGGCGGAGGGGAAGGGATTTGCTGTGGAGCGAACGTTACGGGGACAAGAGCATCGTGCTACATGAGCTTTCTCGACTCCAGCCAAGTTGAGCCGCTATGTACCGGTTGGGGGGTCAGCGGTCTGGGTCTGGCTCGGCAGGAGGTATAGGGCCTTCCGTCCGACCAATCGGTTGGACGACGAAGAGTGGCCTGGGAGTGACCTCGTAGCGATGCAGGTTCCCGAGCGACCGAAAATCTATCACATCGTCCACGTCGACAACCTGGCGTCGATCGTCGGGGACGGCTGCTTGTGGTCGGATTCGGTCATGGCCCAGCGCAAAGGCGCGACCGTCATCGGCATGGGAAACATCAAGCAACGGCGGCAGACCCTGCCGGTGCCGTGCCATCGCGGAACATGCGTTGGAGACTACGTGCCCTTCAACTTCTGCCCGCGCTCGATCATGCTCTATGTCATACATTGTGCGAATCACCCTGAGCTCGGCTATCGGGGCGGGCAGGAGCCGATCGTCCACTTGGAGACCGACATGCGAAGCGTCGTGGAATGGGCGGAGGCGAATGAGACACGCTGGGCTTTCACGTTGTCGAATGCGGGTGCGAAATACACCCTATTCTACGACGAGCTGACACGGCTCGGAGAGATCAATTGGCAAGCGGTGACAGCCAGGGACTTTCGGCCACCTGAAGTAAAGGAGGCGAAGCAGGCCGAGTTTCTCGTCGAGAGTGCCTTTCCATGGCATCTGATCGAACGGATCGGCGTTCATTCAGAAGGCATTGCTCGAAGGGTTCAGGCCGCAATGCGGGGAGCGGATTACAGGCCGGACGTCGGAATCGCACGACGCTGGTACTATTGAGGGAGGATGGCGATGATCGACTACAAGACGGGCGACATACTGAAGGAGGACGCCGAGGCGATCGTCAACACTGTCAACTGCGTCGGCGTCATGGGTCGCGGGATCGCGCTTCAGTTCAAAAACGCCTTCCCAGCAAACTTCAAGGCCTACGCGGCGGCCTGCAAGCGCGATGAGGTCCGGCCCGGCGCGATGTTCGTCTTCGAGACAGGCACCCTAACCAACCCGAAGTTCATCATCAACTTCCCGACCAAGCGACACTGGCGCGGCAAGAGCCGTATGGTGGATATAGATTCGGGTCTGGTCGCGCTGGCCGAGGAGATCCGGCAGCGCGGGATCCATTCGATCGCGATTCCGCCGCTGGGAAGCGGCCTCGGCGGCCTGAACTGGAGTGATGTGCGCTCCCGCGTCGAAGCCACGTTGCGTGAGATTCCAGACCTCCAGGCTATCGTCTACGAGCCGAACGGCGCTCCCGTAACGATCAAGTCGCGAGACGTGCCGAAGATGAGCCCTGGCCGTGCCGCCCTCGTGGTCCTGATCAACCGCTACCTCGGGGGATTGATGGACCCCTTCGTGTCCCTGCTGGAAGTGCATAAGCTGATGTACCTTATGCAGGAGGCGGGGGAACCGCTACGGCTCAACTTCGAGAAGGGGCACTATGGTCCCTATGCCGAGAACCTTCGCCACGTACTGAATGCCGTCGAGGGACACCTGGTCTCGGGCTACGCGGATGGCGGCGATGCGCCGGACAAGCAGATCGAGCTGGTGCCAGGCGCGGTCGGGGATGCAGAGGCCTTTCTGGCCGACAAGTACGACACCCTTGACCGCTTCGATCGCGTTGCCGAGCTCGTGGAGGGCTTCGAGACACCCTTCGGTCTGGAACTCCTCGCCACGGTCCACTGGGTTGCGCAACGAGAGAACGCCAGCAGCGCAGAGGAGGTCACCGCCAAGGTCTATGCCTGGAACGAGCGAAAGCAGCGCTTCTCGCCGCGCCAGATCGAGATCGCTCTGCAAACCCTGCAGAGCAAGGCCTGGCTGGCGCAGACCTGATTTCCACTTCAGGCCGCCTCGCCCAGGAACAGCTTGGCGCGGTGCCAGGCAAGCCGGTTTCGGCGCGTTTCGGTCAGCGACAGTTGGCCTTGCCATCGTAGCCCGGATTGGGCTGCCTCTTTCAGTGCTGGCGAGAACAGCGGATTGCCAGCGTCATCGAACTCCTTCCGCCTCCACGATCTGCACCATCGGTTCGCGGTCGACTGGCTCAAGGCCGGAGGCGACGTCTATCGCCTGCAGCAGCACCTCGGGCACTCGACCATCACGACGACGGAGATTTATCTGGCCTACACGGGGGGACAAACGGGGGTACAGCAGCGACGGCTTTCGCCCGAAGGAGAGCCCCGGCAGGTAGGAGCCCACCTTCAGATAGTCGGCGATCTCCGGCCGCCGCCGCGCGCTGCCGCCCTTGTAGAGCTTGTCGAAGGCCAGCCGCTGCAGCTGCGTCTTGGTCAGCTGCTCCCAGTGCCGCCCGTTATAGCGATAGGCGATCCCCTCCGCCGAGGTCACCAGCGCGACCTCCTTCGGGATCTCCCGCGCCCGGTCGTTGTCCGTCGTCTTCGGCCGCTCCTCCAGCGATTCGAAAGGCGCGTTCATGGCGGTCAACTCATCCTTGCCAACGGGGGCCATACGACTATAGTCGTCGGGGCACTAGAAATTGAGAGACCGCCATGAGCGACAAGAAAGACTCGAACCAGAAGGACAAGACGAGCGATAGATCCCCCGAGGACACGCCAACCACGGCAAATCGACCCCGCACAGCAAGAGACACGGTCGAATTCGGTGGTGGCATTGGTTCTAGCCAACGCTCCACATCTTCTGGCCGGGTCTCGTCGGCCAAAGACTCCAACAAGGCAATGGCGCTCCGTATTGCCAATCTCGAGGCTCGACATAGAAAGCTCGAAGCGCTTCACGAAGCACAGGAGCACACGATGTCCAGGGCCGATACAGAGGTGCGACGACTTGTAGGCGATGTGCAGAGCCTTCAAAGGCTTCTCGACGAAATAGATAGTAAAAAGAATGAAATTCCTATTGCCATCAAGACTCTTCGTGAAATCGAGTCCAGTATAAACAACGTTGCGAACGTAGTGAAGAAGAATGCGGCTAGGGTCAGCTCCGATGCAGAAACAGTTGTTCAGCGCAGTGATGCGCTCAAGCAGACAATGGACGAACTCGGTCAACTTGCAATGACGACCGAACAAAATATTAGATCTATCGGCACCGGCAAAGAAACTGAGGTAATTGTAGAAGATGCCATCAATCTTTGGAAGAAAAAAGCCAGCCGCCACGAAGACGAGAAATGGCTTTCGGCCGGCCTTTTCATTCTCCTCGTAGCCGGAGCACTGATTTGGCTCCTCTTCGGCGGCGTACAAGATGTCCTTTCTATGATTGAAGTAGATTAAGGTTTTTTCAATCTTGGGCTTGGAGCCAAGATTAGCATTGCTGGAACCGGTTTGGTCCTCTTCGGAGCCACCCTGTACCTTTACATCATGAGGTTGGTGAGCAGGAATTTCTTGCTGGCCTCTGCCTGCCTTGAGGACGCCAAAGAGCGACAAACCTTGGTGAATACTTTCACCCTTCTGGCACGAGAAGAGAACGTCAATGTGAAGCCAGAAGAGCGAATCATCATGTTTCAAGCCCTCTACCGGCCAGGTCCCGCGGCTGGCGGCGAGGATGAACACGCGCCAGCGCTGATGGAACACGTCCTGAAAACAGTAAAAACCAAGTAGGGGTAGCCCCCGCTGCATCACGCCGCCTCCTTCTCTGCGCTCACCTTCACCACCTGCGGCCGCTTCGGCACCCGCAAGATCTCCCCCAGCTTCCGCTTCACCGCCTCCCCGTGGGCCTGGTCGTCACAGGCCACCGTCATGCCCTCCCCCTCTAGGAACAGCCGCTGCACCGCGAAGGACCGCCAGTCCAGCACGCAGGCCGCAATCCAGCCTTCCTCGCCCGGCGGCAGCGGCTCATGCGGCAGCAGGGGACCGATCGGCACCCCCACCGCATCCCAGGCCCGCTGCCGCGCCACACAGGCGGAAATCCAGTCCAGCGGATGCCGGTAGAGCCGCAGGGGCCGCTCCCCCGCCACCGCCGCCTCCAGCGCAACCCCCGGCCCCCACCACAGTAGGTCCGCCAGCCCCGTCACCCCCTTCCAGCGCCCCGCATCCTCCCGATCGAGCCACAGCAGGTCCACGCAACAGGGCAGCCCGCCCGAGCAGTCCAGCACCGGCCAGACGAAGCCATAGCCCTCGTACCCCGGCAGCAGCTCCCAGCGCCCCCGCGGCAGCACCCGCGCGCCCGCAACCCCCGCCAGCGGCAGCCGCCCCAGGGCCAGCGCCTGCGCCAGCGCGACGATCGCCTGCCCCTCCAGCGCCTCCAGCCGCTCCACCGCCACCGGCCCCGGATCCGCGCCGCCCCGCGCCTCCTCCTGCGCCAGGATCAACCGCGACCCATAGGCATGCAGGTAGATCCCCAGCAGGCCCTGCCGGTCCCCATGCGTCACCTCATGCGTGACGGCGGACACCCAGCGGTCCAGCTCGGCCTGCCCGGTCATGCCGACGTCTCGAGTTCTTGCAGCCGGCGCCGGCACTCCTTCGCCCCCTCGCTGAAGGCCTGGCGCTCCGCGAAGACCCTCTCAAGGTCGCGCTCCCGGCTGGGTCCCCTGACCGCCGCGCTCCGCCCCTCCAGATAGATCGCCATGGCCTTCAAGGCCGCCATCGCACCCTGCCTGTAGTCATCGGCGCTCATGATCCTTGGTCCCGCAGCACCGCCAGCAAGCGCTCGCCGTCCCCCTGCTCGCCCCAGGTCACGCCCGGGTCGCCCAGCGCCTCGGGATGCAAGGCCTCCAGCTCCGCCAGCCAGCCGCGGCAGTCCGCCTCCGCCAGCTTGAAGGCCTCCAGCGCCCCCTCCCACCGCGCCGTCAGCGCACCCTGCCGCTCCAGCAGATGCCGCTTGACGTAAAGATGCGCCGCCACTGCCCGATAGGCCGCCGCCAGCCCCCGGTAGTAGGAATCGCTGCTCGCCCGCGTCAGGGGATCGCTCATGACCCCTCCAGCGCGTGACGCGCCCGCAAGCCCTTGTCCCTGAACACTGCCGCCGGCTGCCCGCCCTCGCGCCGCCAGACCTCCGCCGAGGCATAGAACCGCAAGGCCGCCTTCAGCCGCGCCAGCTCCAGCCGCTCCCCCGGCGCCAGCGGCACCGCCTCCGTCGTCCGCCGCCGCCCGGCCCGCGCACCCGGCGCCTGCCGGATCTCCCCGGCGCGCAGCAGGCGCGCCAGCCGCCGCTGCAACTGCGCCTTCGACTTGATGCGGAGTTCCCCCATCATCTCCGCCTGGCTCGGCGCCCGCCCGTGGCGTGCCTGCCAGTCCCGGATCACCGCCAGCAGCGCCTTGTCGCCCTGGGTCACGACACCGCCCCTTGCACGACTCGGCAATCTTGGGAGTGGTTTCGACAATGGCACAGACTCAAGATCAGCCTTCTCGGACATACCGGCTGCCCCGCCGGCTTGCCTCGACTGTCTGGGGGTGGTGGTGGCTCTGCCTCGGGCCTTGGTACACTCTCCTCTGTTGCCGCGACGACAAACAACCTCCGTGGTGCAGCTTCAACACCTTCTCGACGATGTTTGCTGGAGCGTTCCTTTGTTTTGGCTATCTCTATGGTGTAGGCTGGGTTTACAACCATCAGATCCTTCTGACGGGAGTCTTTGCGATCCTTGCTGCTGCAATTGCGTACAGGGCAGCCGGTCGCTCTTCCAGGGCGAGTGAGAAAATCGCCGCCGATGACCGCCGCTTGACGATCGCTCGCGCGCGTCTGGCTGCCGGATTGATCTTCGCACCGAGACTGCAAGCATTGAATGAGGAGATTGTTACTATTGACTCGGTAGTTGAACAACATACCTACCGGCTTCATCTTAGACTTCATAATGAAGATGCCCAGAATATAACAAAACTTCGACAAACATTGGATAATGTTTGCTCGGAAATCCAACAGAACGTACACATCCCGACTCTTCCAATGACGGATGTCGAAGGAGTGCAACGTCTCGGAGATTTGCCCTGGTACATAATACAATTGTGGAACGAGGTTATCGAACGGCATGAAGGAGCGACTCCGTGGATAAGAAGAGCGCAGTCGGAGGCGCTGTCCTACCTTAGGCAGAAAAACATGTACTGGAAAACCAGCACGCTCGAGGACACAAAAGAAGGTTCGGCACTGACGGACGAAATGTGTATTAGGATTGCCCAGAAACTAAAAAATACACTTGTTAATTGCCACCATACGCTTGATGAGTGTCAGTATCGCGTCTTCAAATGCACTATAGAGGTCCAAAGGAGTAACAAAAGGTGCGCCGTATCGCTTGATAGTCTCCACGAGACGGACAGCGCCAACGCTGGCACCTCTCAGCCAGATTAGTGGAGTGAGCCCTTTCACGCTGCTGCCCTCCCTTCCGACAGCGCCGCGCAGTTCGCCCGCACCAGGGCCTCAGCCACAGGCGGGCACACGGCATTCCCACAGCAGCGGATCTGCGCCGTCTTGGTGAGCGGCCGCCCGTCCAGCTCGACCTCGATCCGGTAGGCAGCCGGAAAGCCCTGCGCCCGGTAGAGCTCCCTTGGGCTGAGCATCCGCATCCCGATGTCCGCGATCGCGTAGGCCTCGCCCGCCACCGTCACCAGCCCGAAGCGGTCCCGCCCCGTCACGCTGTGCAGCGGCTCCCCGACTGCCTGCCCCGTCGCCGTGCCGTGGTACTTCACCAGGAAGGCCCGCACCTCCCCCAGGTGCCACCCCCCGGCCGTCACCGTCGGCAGCGGCACCGTCACCGCTTGCCCGTCCCGGCAGGTCCCGCGCAGCTTCACCAGGTGGCTCGTCACCACCTGCTGCTATGTCCCCCTCCCCGTCAGGGTCGAGAGCGGCACCGCCCGCCCCGTCACGCCCGTGTTGTGCTGCGCCAAGAAGGCCGCCACAAGGGCATGCTTGCACCCGCCCGCCACCACCGTGCCCAGCGGCTTCTCCAGCCCCGGCACCCGCGGCGCCTGTCCGTCGCGCTCGCCATAGCTCGTCTGCATCAAGGTCGGCGGCACCAGGGCATGATGCCCCCCGTCGACACGGTATGCAGCGGCGCCTCAAGCGCGTCGCCGGGATGCCCCGTCGTGTTGACCAGCAGCGTCGGCGCCACCACGGCATGCGAGATCCCGCCCGAGGTCACCGCCCCCAGCGGCTCCGCCATGCCGTACTCGCGCCGCCCGCCGCTGTCGCCATGCGCGATGCTGACCAGGAAGGGCTCCCCCGCCCCGATCACGAACTTCTGGATCCCCCGCACGATCCGCCGGCAGGTCGCCTCCTTCAGCGGCCGCGACCGCTCGAAGATCGAGGGACAGGGAATCGACCAGTCGATGATCTCCGCCGCCGTCCGCCAGGGCTTCAGCCCTCCCGACCCTCCTTCCGCATGCGTGGCAGCCGGCCAGACGATCGGCTCCCCGTCCCGCCGCACAATCAGGAACAGCCGCTTGCGGATCGTCGGCGCGCCATAGTCGCAGGCCCGCAGCTCCCGCCACTCCACCCGGTAGCCCAGCCGCCGCAGCTCCCCCAGCGCCGGAAGGTCTCCCCCTTCCGCGCCGCGCAGGGCCGCCCCTCCAGGTCCACCGGCCCCCAATCCCGGAACTCCTCGACGTTCTCCAGGATGATCACCGCCGGCCGCACCCGCCTGGCCCACAGCACCACCACCCAGGCCAGGTCCCGGATCGACCGCTTCCGCGGCCGCCCGCCCTTCGCCTTCGAGAAGTGCTTGCAGTCCGGCGAGGCCCACAGCAGCCCCACCGCCCGCCGCCCGATCACCTCCAGCGGGTCCACCTGCCAGACGTTCCGGCTCAGGTGCACCGTCTCGGGATGGCAACAGCCCTTACGTATTCCACCACTCCGGCGGCCGCCGCTACGTCGCCCCGAAAGCCAGCACACCCCCGGCATAAATCCCGGCACAGCCATAACGGTTCAGCCGCCAGGACCAGGGATCGCAGTTGATGCTAAGTAATTGAAATGGCGGAGGGGAAGGGATTCGAACCCTCGATAGGGCTTATCACCCTATAACGGTTTAGCAAACCGCCGCCTTCAGCCGCTCGGCCACCCCTCCGTCGTCGCCACGAGATCAGGGCCTCGAGAGGCCCGCTCGATCATCGGGAGGCGGGATTTAGCGCCTCCGGGGGCTGGCTGTCAAATGCTGACTGCACCCGGGGCCGGCGGCAAGGGGAGCGCCCCTTTGACCGCCTCCCCTGCCCTGCTAAATTCCGAAGCGATGGGCAGCGATCGGGGAGCGGAGGGATGGCCACAATCACCGGAACGGATCTGGACGACGTTCTCGAGGGGACCGACCTGGCGGACGTCCTGCTGGGGCTCTCGGCCGACGACCAGCTCTTCGCCATCGGCGGCGACGACGGCCTCTACGGGGCCAGCGGCACCGACCAGCTCTTCGGCGGCAAGGGCGACGACCGGGCCTACGGGGGCGAGGGCGACGACTATGCCGTGGGCGCCAGCGGGTCCGACCGACTCTATGGCGAGGGCGGGCCGGATCACCTGCTGGGCGGCGCGGGCTACGACACGCTGCAGGGCGGCTCCGATGTCGACCTGCTGTCGGGCGGAGACCAGGGCGACTGGCTGAGCGGCGACAGCGGCAGCGACACTCTCTACGGCGGCGAGGGCGACGACACCCTCGACGAGCTGACGGTGGAGCAGAGCGGCGACGACAGGATCTTCGGCGGCGGCGGCATCGACCTCATCAGCGGCGGGCTGGGCGACGACCGGATCGAGGCCGGCGACGGGCCCGACGTCTCGGTCTTCGGCGATGCCGGCCAGGACACGATCTACGGCGGGTCCGGTGCGGACATCCTGGCCGGAGTCGCCGGCCATGACGGCCTCTGGGGCGACAGCGGCCAGGATTCGCTCTTTGGCGGCGGCGGGAACGACTCCATAGAGGGCGGCGCGGACGCGGACTACCTGCGCGGCAACAAGGGAGCCGACAGCCTCGACGGCGGCGAGGGCGACGACCTCGTCTTCGGCGACAGCGGTGACGACATCATCGACGAGCAGGGCTCCAAGAGCGACGGCAACGACAGTCTCTACGGCGGGTTGGGGAGGGATACCATCCGGGGCGGAAGCGGGTCCGACCGGCTCGCGGGGGACAGCGGCTCCGATAGCCTCGTGGGCTTTCAGGGCAGCGATACCCTCTTCGGAGGAAGCGGGTCCGACGAGTTGCAGGTCGGGCCCGACGGCGGCACGGCCTACGGCGGAGACGGCTTCGACATCTTCTTCGGCTGGTACTCCGACGATACCCTCTTCGGCGGCAGCGCCACAGACCGCATCTCCGCCGGCTCCGGCGCGGACCTGCTGTTCGGCGGCACCGGCGGCGACGAGCTCTACGGCGGCTCCGGCGACGACACCATCCACGATGTCGCCGCGGACTCGCTTTTCCGCAACAGGGTTCTCGCAGGCCAGGGAGACGACAGCTTCTACGGCGGTAGCGGAAACGACTATGTCTTCGGCGGCAATGGAGCGGATATTGCTCGAGGCGGGTCCTGGCACGATAGAATTTTCGGCGAATCGGGCGACGATCTGCTCTACGGGGGCATCGGCTACGACGACCTTGCCGGCTTCTCGGGAAGCGACCGCCTCTACGGCGGGTCGGAAGGCGACGACGTCTACGGATGGCAGGGGAACGACTATCTCTCCGGGGGCTCCGGCGACGACCGCATGGTTGGCGGTAGCGGCGACGACGTGGTGCTTGGCGCTTTCGTCTCCGAGGACGGCCGGGATGAGATCTACGGGGGAAGCGGCAAGGACACGCTCTTCGGCGGCAGCGGCAAGGACACCATCGAAGGCAATGACGGTGACGACGTGCTCGGCGGCGACAGCGCTGCCGACAGTCTCGCCGGCAACTCCGGCGCCGATTCCCTGATCGGCGGCCAGGGCGGCGACAGCCTCTCGGGCGACAGCGGCGCGGACTCGCTGGCGGGCCAGGAGGGCGACGACAGCCTGACCGGCGAGACCGGGGACGACCGGCTCTACGGCGGCGACGGCGGCGACGACCTGCGCGGCGATAGCGGCAAGGATCTTCTCTACGGCGGCAGCGGCAGCGACCGGCTGCGCGGCCAGGCGGGCGACGACGCCATGGCCGGGCAGTCCGGCAAGGACACGCTCTTCGGCGACGGCGGCGACGACACCGCGGTCGGCGATGCGGGCAACGACCGGCTGGGCGGGGGCTCCGGCAGCGACCTCCTCTACGGCGGTATCGGCAGCGACCGCCTGAACGGCGGCTCGGGCGTGGATACCGCCTCGGGCGGGGTGGCCAACGACACCTTCATCGTCGACACCGCGGCCGACCTGGTGCGCGAGACGGCGGGCGGCGGGGCCGAGGACGTGCTGCGCTCCGACGCCGCCACCTACACCCTGGCCACGGGCAGCGAGGGCTTCCTGGAGCGGGCCAACCTGAACGATGCGGCAGGGGCCGGAAAGCTCGACGGCAACGCCAACGCCAACACCCTGATCGGCAACTCCTTCGACAACGTCCTCCTGGGACGCAGCGGCGCCGACATCCTGAACGGCAGGAGCGGCAGCGACCGCATGACCGGGGGTTCCGGCGCTGACACCTTCGTCGTCGACACCGCGACCGACATCGTCCGCGACTTCTCGGGCCGCGGCAGCGACCTGGTGCGGGCCGAGGCCGACTTCACCCTGCCGGACGGCAGTGCCGCCGCCTTCGTCGAGGACCTGCGCCTGCAGGCCGGCTTCGGCAACCTCCAGGGCCGGGGCAACAGCCTGGACAACACCCTCGAGGGCAACAGCGCCAGCAACCTGCTGGCGGGAGGCTCGGGCGACGACAGGATCGAGGGGGCCGGCGGAAACGACAGCCTCTACGGCGGCAGCGGTGCCGACCACCTGCGCGGCGAGGCCGGCGATGACAGCATCCTGATGCAGAGCGGCGACATCGCCTTCGGCGGCGCCGGCCAGGATGCCTTCCGCTTCGACGGCGCCCTGCTGCTGGGCTCCGATGTAGCGATCGTCCGCGACTTCGACGGGGTCAGCCTGGGTGCCGGCAACGGCGCGGACAAGCTGGTCTTCGCCACCGGGCTGGAGGTCGGCGCCTTCGCCTACATCGGTGCTGCGGCCTTCTCCGGCGGCGGCGAAAGCGAGGCGCGCTTTGCCGGCGCCCGGCGCGTGGAGGTCGACCGAGACGGCGACGGCAGCACGGACCAGGCTTTCGAGATCAACGGCCTCACCGCCGCCAACCTGCTGACCGCGACTGACTTTCTCTGGTTGTAGACCTGGGGCTGTAAGCCTGCTGGGGCTGTAAGCCTGCTGGGGCTGTAGGCCTACTGGCTGGCGAGCGCCTGGTCCAGGTCGGCGATCAGGTCCTCGACGGCCTCCAGGCCGACCGAGACGCGGACCAGGTCGTCGGGGACCAGGCTCCCCTCCCCCTCGATCACCCGGCGGTGCTCGACCAGGCTCTCGACGGAGCCCAGCGAGGTCGCCGGGTGGAAGAGCTTCACCTTGCGGCAGAGCCGGGCTGCGGCCTCGAAGCCGCCGGAGAGGCGGAGCGAGAGCATGCCGCCGAAGCCGCCCTGCATCTGCCGCCCGGCCAGGTCGTGGCCGGGATGGCCGGGGAGACCGGGATAGAGCACCGCCGCCACGCCCGGATGGTCGCGCATGACCTCGGCGATCCTGGCGGCGGACGCGCTCGCCTGGCGCACGCGGGGAAAGAGGGTCCTGAGGCCGCGCAGCAGCAGCCAGGCCTCGAAGGGACCCAGGGTCCCGCCGAAGCCGCCCCGGTTGGCCAGGATCTGCGCCCAGGCCTCGTCCTCTTTGGCCGTCACCAGCACCCCGGCCAGCACGTCGCTGTGGCCGTTCAGGTACTTGGTGGCGGAGTGCATGACCAGGTCCGCGCCCAGCGCCAGCGGGCGGGTGAGGACCGGCGTGGCCACGGTGCTGTCAACCGCGACGCGGGCGCCGGCCGCCCTGGCCTCGGCGCTCAGCGCTTCGATGTCTAGGATCTCCCAGAGGGGATTGCCCGGCGTCTCCAGCCAGACCAGCTTGGTCTCGCCGGGCCTGAGCTGCCGGCCGAGCGCGCCCGGCCGGGAGAGGTCGGCCAGGTCCAGCTTCAGCCCCCAGCGATGGGCGAAGTCGGTGACGAAGCCCCGGAAGGCCCAGTAGACCCCGCTGTGCACCACCAGGTGGTCGCCGGGCTTGAGGCCGCAGACCACGGCCATGGCCGCCGCCATGCCAGAGGCGAAGACCGCCGCCCTGGCCCCGCCCTCGAGCTGCGCCAGGGTTCCCTCCACCGTGTCCCAGCCGGGCGTGCCGTAGCGGCTGTAGCTGCTGGGCAGGCGCAGGGCGTAGTCGGCGTCGCGCGCGAAGGTCGTCGCGGGATGGATCGGCGGCACGATCGCGCCGCTCGCCTCGTCCAGGTAGTGGCCGGCCTGGGCGGCGATGCTCTCCGGCGAGAGCGGCGGGTCGGCCTCTGCGGTCATGCTGCGTCTCTTCCTTCTCGCCAGCCTCGATACAAAGGGAGCATGGGCCGGTAACCCTTAAGGGGACAAGCGCGACTTACTAGAGACCGCTCTGCCAACCCCAGTCCGCCAGGGTGCCGCTGTAGACCAGGAAGAGCAGCAGCCCGCCCAGGGCCACGCGGTAGACCACGAAAGGCAGGAAGCTCGCCCGGCGCAGCCAGGCCATCATGAGGGCGATGGCCAGCAGGGCGGAGAGGAAGGCCAGGACCCCGGCCACCAGGGCGTCGAGGCCCAGGCTCGCCGATTCGATCTCGCGAAGCTCCAGGCCGGCGAAGAGGCCGGCCGCCAGGATGGTCGGGATCGACATGAGCAACGAGATGTGCGCCGCCTCGCTGCGATCCATGCCGAGGAAGCGCGCCGCCGTCATGGTGATGCCCGAGCGGCTGGTACCCGGGACCAGGGCCAGGCACTGGGCGCAGCCCAGGATCAGGGCGTCGATCCAGCCCAGGTGGCGCACCTCGCGCAGGTTCTCGGGCGTGCGGTCGGCGATCCACAGCAGCAGGCCGAAGCCCAGGGTGGTCCAGCCGATCAGGGCCAGGTCGCCCTTCAGCAGCGGCAGCCAGCCCTTCACCAGGTAGCCCACGACCAGCACCGGCAGGGTGGCGAGGATCAGCAGGAAGACCAGCCGGCGGTAGGGATCGGGCCCGCGCCGCAGCAGCGACAGCGCCATGCGCAGGAGATCGCGCCAGTAGTAGAGGCAGACCGCACCCAGGGTCCCGACGTGGACGGCGATGTCCAGCACCAGTTCCTGGCGCGGGTCGACCTCTTCGGGTACCATGCCGAGGCCATGGAAGCCGATCCACGCGAGGTCCAGGTGCCCGCTGGACGAGATCGGCAGGAACTCCGTGATGCCCTGGACGAGCGCGAGGATGGCAAGGAGGAAGAGCGGCACGGAAGGCCTCGATTGCATGGTCGGGACCCTCGCTTATAGCCCAGCCGGCACCGCGTCGGCAGCGTCGGAAATAGTACCGTTTCGGACCTAATTTTTTGACAGAAGAGGGCATTGGACAGGTGGCCTCTGTCGCCTCTGATCTGCGGCGAAAAAATTAGGTCACGAATTTTGACCTTTTGGCCGTTTTTTGGCTGGAAATCAGCCTCTGCCTCCGGTAAGACAACTGCCGCTCGTCCGGCTGCGTCCGGCCGAAAGGTGTGACCCTGCCCCGGCACCTGGTGCCGCCGCGGCGACCGGGGAAAGTTGAGTTCTGGAGGTTTTTCGGGCCATGGCCAACCGCATGCTCCGCTTTGTAGACCTGACCAAGCAGATGCCGGACAAGCGTGCCGTTGCCGAGCGCCGCGGGGACTTCCGCGAGATCTACGACGACTTCACCGACGAGAAGGCAGCTCAGCAGGCGGGGCGCTGTTCGCAGTGCGGTATTCCCTTCTGCCAGGTCCACTGTCCGGTCCACAACAACATCCCCGACTGGCTGCTGCTGACCGCCGAAGGCCGCCTGGAAGAGGCCTACGAGGTCAGCCAGGCCACCAACAACTTTCCCGAGATCTGCGGGCGCATCTGCCCGCAGGACCGGCTCTGCGAGGGCAGCTGCGTCATCGAGCAGTCCGGGCACGGCACGGTCACCATCGGATCGGTCGAGCGCTACATCAACGACACGGCCTGGGACATGGGCTGGGTCAAGCCGGTGGTGCCCAGCCGCGAACTGGAGCAGTCGGTGGGCATCGTGGGCGCCGGCCCGGCCGGCCTGGCGGCGGCCGAGGAGCTGCGCCGGCTGGGCTATCAGGTCACGGTCTACGACCGCCACGACCGCGGCGGCGGCCTGCTGATCTACGGCATTCCCGGCTTCAAGCTGGAGAAGCCGGTGGTCGAGCGCCGCGTCGAGCTGCTGCGCCAGGCCGGGGTCACCATCGAGCTGAACTGCGAGATCGGCAGCGACATGAGCCTGGGCGCGCTGCGCGAGCGCCATGCCGCCCTGCTGATCGCAACCGGCGTCTACAAGGCGCGCGAGCTGCAGGTGCCGGGCGTCGGCACGACGGGCGTGGTCCCGGCCCTGGACTTCCTCATCGCCTCCAACCGGCGGGACCTGGGCGACCCGGTGCCGGAGATCGAGGACGGCAGCCTCTGGGCCGAGGGCAAGCGCGTCGTGGTCGTGGGCGGCGGCGACACCGCCATGGACTGCGTGCGCACCGCGGTACGCCAGGGTGCCACCTCCGTGCGCTGCCTCTACCGCCGCGACCGGGCCAACATGCCGGGCTCGCAGCGCGAGGTGGCCAATGCCGAGGAAGAGGGCGTGGAGTTCATGTGGCTCTCCGCGCCCGAGGCCGTCATGGGCCGCGAGCGGGTCTCGAAGCTGCGCGCGGCCAAGGTGCACCTGGGCATGCCCGACGCCACCGGCCGCCAGACCCCGCAGATCCTGGAGGACTCCTCCTTCGACATCGAGGCCGACCTGGTGATCAAGGCGCTGGGCTTCGATCCCGAGGACCTGCCGCGCCTCTTCGACGAGCCGGGCCTGGAGGTCAGCCGCTGGGGCACCATCCTGATCGACCACAAGACCAAGATGAGCCGCCTGCCCGGCGTCTTTGCCGCCGGCGACATCGTGCGCGGCGCCTCGCTGGTGGTCTGGGGCATCCGCGACGGCCGCGACGCGGCGGCCTCCATCGACCGCTACATCCAGGCGGGCCAGAGCGCGGTCGCGGCGGAGTAGGTAGGGCTAGCGGATATGGGCTCCCCTCATCCAGGTTCGATGGCGAGCGTGGCCACGGACAGCACGGTTCGGTCATCGAACGAGTCCCGGGTGCATCAGCGCACCAAGGACAACGCCACGCGGCCGAGGTACCGGACGCCCTGGGAGAGGCGACGTCGTGCGCGCTCGATCCTGTTCATCGCCACTCTGCTCGGCCTTGCCGGCCTTGGCGCATTTATCGCAGCTGGGGGGTAGCCACGTGAACACTCCCCCTCCTACGCCTCCAGGACTTGTGACTCCCTCCACAGCGTTCGGGGCACCTCGGCCGAGCGATCCCGTTGCGCCGCACGAACGCGATCTTGATCAGCCCAGGGGACCGATCTTCCCCAAGCCCTGGGAGCGCCGGCGGCGTGCGCGCTTGATACTCTTCGTCGCCATACTGCTTGGCCTAGCCGTCCTGGGCGCCGCAATCACCTACGTCGACGACGTCGCCAAACGGGGCGACCTTGTCCGCTTGGAGGATAGTTTGGAGCACGACGCGCTCTCTTTGGGACGCAGCCTATGACCATCCGGCTCTACGACGCCATGGTCTCCGGCAACGGCTACAAGGTCCGCCTGCTGATGACGCAGCTTGGGCTGGACTTCGACTACGTCGAGCTGGACCTCTACAGGGGCGAGACCCGGCGGGACGACTTCCTGGCGCTCAATCCCAACGGCCGCATCCCGACCCTGCAGCTTCCCGACGGCGCCTGCCTCGCCGAGTCCGACGCCATCCTCTACTACCTGGCGCAGGGGACCGCCTTCTGGCCCGAGGACAGGCTGGAGCAGGCGCAGACCCTGCAGTGGATGTTCTTCGAGCAGTACAGCCACGAGCCCTACATCGCCGTGCTGCGGGCCTGGATCGCCGAGGGGCTGGGCGGGCAGACGGCCGAGGAGCAGGCCGAGATCCCCCGCCGCCGCGCCAAGGGCTACCAGGCGCTCGACGTCATGGAACGGCACCTGGCGGACCGCAGCTACTTCGTCGGCGGGCGCTACGGCCTGGCCGACATCGCGCTCTATGCCTACACCCACGTGGCCGACCAGGGCGGTTTCGACCTCGCCCGCTATCCGGCCGTCGGTGCCTGGCTCGCCCGGGTGGCGGGCCAGCCGCGCCACATCCCCATCACCCAGCGGCCCGGACGGGCCGCCGCTTGAGGGCTCCTGCCATGACCGATGCCCCTTCCATGACCGCTGCCTACGAGATCGTCCGCCGCCAGGCCCGTGAGGCCGAGCGCCTCGCCCGCCACGGCCTCTACGACCCGCGCGAGGAGCACGACGCCTGCGGCGTCGGCATGGTGGCCTCGCTGGACGGCAGCCCGCGCCGCGCCGTGGTGGTTGCCGCCATCCAGGCCCTGAAGGCGGTCTGGCACCGCGGTGCGGTCGATGCCGACGGCAAGACCGGCGACGGTGCCGGGCTGCATGTCGCCATCCCGCAGGACTTCTTCCGCGAGCATGTGGAGCGCACCGGCCACCGTCCGGGCGACCACGACATCGGCGTCGGCATGGTCTTCCTGCCGCGCACCGACTTCGCGGCACAGGAGCGCTGCCGCACCATCGTCGAGCGCGAGATCATCAACGGCGGCTTCGGCGTCTTCGGCTGGCGCCAGGTGCCCATCGACACCACCCTGATCGGCGAGAAGGCCAACGCCACGCGGCCCGAGATCGAGCAGATCATGATCGAGAACCGTGATGCCATGTCGCCGGAGACCTTCGAGCGCGCGCTCTACGTCATCCGGCGGCGCATCGAACGCGCGGTCAACGAGGCCACGATCAAGGACTTCTACATCTGCTCCCTCTCCGGCCGCTCCCTGATCTACAAGGGCATGTTCCTGGCCGAGCAGGTGGACCACTTCTATCCCGACCTGACCGACGAGCGCTTCGTCTCCAACTTCGCGATCTTCCACCAGCGCTACTCGACCAACACCTTCCCGACCTGGAACCTGGCCCAGCCCTTCCGGGTGCTGGCCCATAACGGCGAGATCAACACGCTTCGCGGCAACGTCAACTGGATGGCGGCGCATGAGTGCCGGCTGGAATCGCCTGCCTTCGGCGAGCGCATCGAGGACCTGAAGCCGATCATCCAGCCGGGCTCCTCCGATTCCTCGGCGCTGGATGCCGTGGCCGAGCTGCTGGTGCGCGGCGAGCGCGACCTGCCCATGGTCAAGTCCATGCTGATCCCCGAGGCCTGGAACGAGGACAGCCCCATCCCCCGAGCGCACAAGGACTTCTACGCCTACTGCAACGCGGTGATGGAACCCTGGGACGGCCCGGCGGCCATCTGCGGCTTCGGCGGCACCTGGCTGGTGGCCGGCATGGACCGCAACGGCCTGCGGCCCTTGCGCTACACCATCACCGACGACGGCCTGCTGATGGCGGGCTCGGAGACCGGGATGGTCCGTGTCGACGAGGACCTGATCATCGAGAAGGGCCGCCTGGGTCCCGGCCAGATGCTGGCCGTGAACCTGAAGGAGGGCCGCCTCTACCGGGACGGCGAGATCAAGGACTACCTGGCTGCCCGCCGGCCCTGGGCCGAGTGGGTCGCCCGCAGCCAGGAGGCGGTCGAGGGGCTGGTCAGCGCGCCTGGCCACTCGCAGCGCTCCGAGATGCCGCGCGAGGAGATGCGGCGCCGGCAGCTCAGCTACGGCATCTCGATGGAGGACATGGAGCTGATCCTCCACCCCATGGTGGAGCAGGGCAAGGAGGCGGTGGGCTCGATGGGCGACGACGCGCCCCTGGCCGTGCTGTCGAAGAACGCGCGCCCGCTGCACCACTTCTTCCGGCAGAACTTCAGCCAGGTGACCAACCCGCCGATCGATTCCCTGCGCGAGCGGCGGGTCATGACCCTGCGCACGCGCCTGGGCAATCTGGGCAACATCCTGAACGAGAACGACGAGCAGTACCGCTTCCTGTTGCTCGACAGCCCGGTGCTCACCACCGGCGCCTTTCATGCCCTGCAGGAGCATGTGGGGGGCCGCGCCACCATCGTGGACTGCACCTTCTCGGTCGAGGACGCCCAGGCCGGCAAGCCGGCACTGCGCGAGGCGCTCGACCGCGTGCGCCGTGAGGCCGACGATGCCGTGCGCGGCGGCTCGGAGCATGTCGTGCTGACCGACGAGTTCGCCAGCGAGACCCGCGCGCCCATCCCCATGATCCTGGCGACCGGAGCGGTCCACGCCCACCTGGTGCGCCAGCGCCTGAGGACCTTCACCGCGATCAACGTGCGCTCGGCCGAGTGCCTTGACGTGCAGTACTTCGCCGTCCTGATCGGCGTCGGTGCGACCACGGTCAACGCCTACCTTGCCGAGGCCGCCATCGCCGACCGTCACGGCCGGGGGCTCTTCGGCGGGCTCACCCTTTCCGACTGCCTGGAGCGCTACAAGACGGCGATCGGCGACGGGCTGCTGAAGATCATGTCGAAGATGGGCATCTCGGTGCTCTCCTCCTACCGCGGCGGCGCCAACTTCGAGGCCATCGGCCTCTCGCGCACCCTGGTCGACGAGTACTTCCCCGGCGTCACCAGCCGCATCTCCGGCATCGGCCTGCGCGGCCTGCAGGAAGACGTCTTGGACCTGCACGACGCGGCCTGGAACCGCAAGGTCGCGCCCCTGCCGGTCGGCGGCTTCTACCGCTATCGCCGCGGCGGTGAGAGCCACGCCTGGGAGGCCAAGCTGATCCACACCCTGCAGCTCGCAGTCGCCACCGACAGCTACTCGACCTACAAGCGCTTCGCCGAGGGCCTGCGCGACCTGCCGCCCAACTCGCTGCGCGACCTGCTGGACTTCAAGGCCGACGAGCTGACGCCGGTGCCGCTGGAGGAGGTGGAGTCCATCACCTCGATCCGCAAGCGCTTCGTCACGCCCGGCATGTCGCTGGGCGCGCTTTCGCCCGAGGCGCACGGCGCACTCAACATCGCCATGAACCGCATCGGCGCCAAGTCCGATTCCGGCGAGGGCGGCGAGGTGCCGGAGCGCTACGAGCCGCAGCCCAACGGCGACAACGCCAACTCCGCCATCAAGCAGGTGGCGTCGGGCCGCTTCGGCGTCACCGCGCACTATCTGAACAAGTGCCGCGAGATCGAGATCAAGGTGGCCCAGGGCGCCAAGCCCGGCGAGGGCGGCCAGCTTCCCGGCTTCAAGGTGACGGAGATGATCGCCAAGCTGCGCCACGCCACGCCGGGCGTGACCCTGATCTCGCCGCCGCCGCACCACGACATCTACTCGATCGAGGACCTGGCGCAGCTCATCTACGACCTGAAGCAGATCAACCCCGACGCCAGGGTCTGCGTGAAGCTGGTCGCCCGCTCGGGCATCGGCACGATCGCGGCCGGCGTGGCCAAGGCCAAGGCCGACGTGATCCTGGTCTCCGGCCACAACGGCGGCACCGGGGCCAGCCCCCAGACCTCCATCAAGTACGCCGGCGTCCCCTGGGAGATGGGGCTCTCGGAGGTGCATCAGGTGCTGACCCTGAACGGCCTGCGCCACCGCATCCGCCTGCGCACCGACGGCGGCATCAAGACCGGCCGCGACGTCGTGATCGCCGCCATGCTGGGGGCGGAGGAGTACGGCGTCGGCACCGCCTCGCTGGTCGCCATGGGCTGCATCATGGTGCGCCAGTGCCACTCCAACACCTGCCCGGTCGGCGTCTGCACCCAGGACGAGAAGCTGCGCGGCCACTTCACCGGTACGCCGGAGAAGGTGGTGAACCTCTTCTCCTTCCTGGCCGAGGAGGTGCGCGAGATCCTGGCCGAGCTGGGCCTGCGCTCGCTCAACGAGGCGATCGGCAGGACGGACCTGCTGCAGCAGGTGAGCCGCGGCGCCGCGCACCTGGACGACCTCGACCTCAACCCGCTGCTGATCACGGCAGAGCGCGGCGGCAACGCCGCCTACTGCACCATGACCGAGCGCAACCCCGTGCCCGACACCCTGGACGCGCAGATCCTGGAGGATGCCGCGTCGCTCTTCGGCGACGGCGAGAAGATGCAGCTTCAGTACAACATTCAGAACACCCAGCGGGCGATCGGGACGCGGCTCTCGGCCATGATCACCCGGCGCTTCGGGATGACCGGCCTGGCGCCGGGCCATCTGACCGTGCGCCTGCGCGGCTCGGCCGGCCAGTCGCTGGGCGCCTTCGCGGTGCAGGGCGTGAAGCTGGAGGTCTTCGGCGACGCCAACGACTACGTCGGCAAGGGCCTCTCGGGCGGCACCATCGTCGTGCGCCCGCCGACCAAGTCGCGGCTGGTGAGCCAGGACAACACCATCATCGGCAACACGGTGCTCTATGGTGCCACCGCGGGCCAGCTCTTCGCCGCCGGCCAGGCGGGAGAGCGCTTCTGCGTGCGCAACTCCGGCGCCACGGCGGTGGTCGAGGGCTGCGGCTCGAACGGCTGCGAGTACATGACCGGGGGTGTCGCGGTGATCCTGGGGGCCGTGGGCGATAACTTCGCGGCCGGCATGACCGGCGGCATGGCCTTCGTCTACGACCCCAAGGAGGACCTGCCGGTGCGCATCAACGAGGACAGCGTGATCTACCAGCGGGTCGAGACGCAGCACTACGAGGGCCTGCTCCGCGACCTGGTCGACCGCTTCTGGCGCGAGACCGCCTCGAGCTACGCCCAGCAGCTTCTGGTCGACTGGCACCTGACCCGCCGCCACTTCTGGCAGGTGGTGCCGCGCGAGATGCTGGACCGGCTGGAGCAGCCGGTGACCCGGCAAGTGGCAGGACAGTAGCAGGCCTGAGTTCAGGTCCTACCTCGTTCTAACCGGGCGGCTCGAGGTCATCCTCCTCCAGCGCGACTAGAAGCGCCTTGGAATCCGCGTCGGCGGGGAACAGCAGTTCCAGCTTAAGTTCCGACAGGGCGACGTCCTCGGCCGTGCCGAACTGCGCCACGGTGGAGAAGAGCGAGAGGCGCTTTCCGCCCAGGTGCAAGCGCGCAGGCACGAAGGCGGGAAAAAGCCCCGGATCGCGCCCCGCCCCGCCGGCGAGGCCGCGCTGCAAGGCCTCGATCGCCGCTTCGAGGATCGGGTCCCCGCCCAGGTGCGCGCTCTCGGTGCGCAGGCGCGCGATGGTGTGCTGCAGCACCTCCTCGAGGTTCTCCAGGGCCGCGCGCAGGCGCTCGTTCTGGATGAGGGCCGTCAGCATGCTGTCCCCTTCGCCCAACCCCAGCCCGGCGAAGAGCCGGCCTGCGGGCCGGTTGAGCTGCACCAGGTGCCAGTGGCGGTCGAGTGCCATGGCCGGAAAGGGCGCGTGGCGCTGCAGCAGCCAGTCGACCGCCTCGCGCACCGGGCGCATCTCCTCGTCGGCCAGGGAACGGCTGCCGTAGGCCGGCGCCAGCCCGGCCGCGAAGAGGAGCTGGTTGCGCGCCGCCCGCGGCAACTCCAGCTCCTCGCAGAGGCGCAGGACCATGCCGCGGCTGGGCTGCGCGCGGCCGGTCTCCAGGAAGGAGATGTGCCGGGAGGAGACATTGGCCGAGAGACCGAGGTCCAACTGGCTCAGCCGTCGCCGGTTCCGCCAGGTCTTGAGTGTCGCGCCGAATGACATGGGCCCTACCCCTCCCGTTCCGCCTGGCTCCACTCTAGCGCCCGGACTGCGCTTCGCACTTACCTGCGAGGTAATTGTCTTGCTGCAGCGCACGGACGCAAAGAGACGGCCTTTCCACCGTCAAGGAGTCATCTCATGTCCCATCAACGCTGCACGGCTTTCCTCCAGATCGCCAGCCTCGTCGTCATCGCCTTCGGCCTCCTCATGGTGACGGCGCTCTTCACCCCGACCCGGGCCCTGCTCTTCCTGCTCCAGGACCTGGCCTTCCTGCCGCTCGACGGCCAGCAGCCCACAGGAGACCCGCTCACCGGCCTCTGGACCGCGATCTCGGGCGGCCTGATGGTCGGCTGGGGCCTTTCTTTGCTCCTGGTGACGCGCCTGGTCTACCTTGCCGATCCCTCCATCGGACGGCGGATCATCCTGCCGAGCGTCGTCGCCTGGTTCCTCTTCGACAGCCTGGGCTCCCTCGTCGTGGGCGCCTGGTTCAACGTCGTCCTGAACGGCGGCTTCCTGGCCCTCTTCGCCCTGCCCCTCCTGCTGAACCGGACCTCGGCGGCCGCCCAGGCCGCGTGACCGGTCAAGACGCGCGGGCAGCGGGCTGCTGATCGGATCGATTGAAGAAGAACGCCATACTTCTTCCAGTCCGAGCGACCCGCTGCTTGCGTCGTCTGACTGCTGACCATCGCGCTCCATTAAACTCTGAAGAGCAGAAGGTCCTCACTGTCAGCCACTCGACTCCGGGCAAGACAAGGCGCTAGTCTCTTGCCAATTGCATCAGACGACGCCGGTTCCAGAGCCACGGGGAGAGAGCAATGGATAAGCAGTTTGTGCGACTGTCGAGCCTGTCGTCTTTGAGCGACCAGGCCCTGCGGCTTCTGCAGGATCTCGCTATTGCCAATCTCGGCGATCTCCTGGCCTTCAAACCGGCAAGAGACGCCCGCTTTCTCATGGCGGCGGCCGACGGGCTCTTCCCGCCGGAAGAGGCACAGGCGCTGATCCACCGCGATGCCTGGGACCGCCCGCTGCGCGAGGTGGTGGAGGGCGCGCCGACGCTGCTGACCTCGGTCGGCGAGCAGGAGGCGGCGGTGCTCTCTCGCTTGCACCTGGAGACCATCGCCGAGCTTGCCGCCTGGGAGGCCTTCGCCGAGGCCGAGGAGGCGGTCGCGGGCGCCTGCGCCGACAGCTCCGGCGAGGATCCCGTGGCGCCGGACTGCGTGCTGCCGCGCTGCCGCAAGTTCACCAAGAACTCCAAGAGCTACGTCAGCTTCTTCAAGGCCGAGGACGTCTCGGAGCTCAGCCTCACCACCCAGTCGAAGCTGACGCCGATCCACCGCCTCTTCGACTTCACCGGCGGCGAGTGCAAGTCCATCCATCTGGGCTATTCCTGCAGCTACCGGCAGGACTGGATCTACTGCGGCATCCACCTGGGCGAGCCGCAGGGTTCCGTGTCGCTCTTCATGGGGCAGGACACGCAGATCTCGGTCCTGGACTGGAAGCGGATCAACCGCGCCTTCCGCACGGAGGACAGCGGCGTCTCGGAGCGGCTGACGAACCTCTTGACCCACCAGCGCGCGGTCGACGAGATCGCGCGCGCCACGGCGGAGGAGCACCAGCACGGCTCCACCTCCAGCTTCGGCGCCAATGCCGCGACGGCCGGCAGCTTCGTCGCCGCGGGCGCCATCGTCGGCGGGGTCGGCGGCGGCGTCTCGGGCGCGCTCGCCGGCCTGGTGATCGGGAATGCGGCCAACGCGGCCGGGGCTGCCCCGACGCTTGCCGGTGCGGCCGTGGGCACCGCGGTCGGCAGCGTCGCCGGGGCGGCTGCCGGCAGCCTCGTCTTCGCCGGGGCCACGACCCTGGGCTTCGTCGAGACCGACGCCGACGGCGAGCGCGGCGTGGTCGGCCGCTCGGCCCAGTCGATCCACCAGCGCTCGCTGCAGAACGCCTCCTCGCTGCGCTCCTTCTGGTCCAACATCGTGACCCAGAGCGTCGAGGAAGAGCAGCAGCGCCTGCGCACCGACCGGGTCACCAACCACAACCGCATCCATGCGCTGAACGCCATTTATTTCGAGATCCTGAACCTCTACCGGGTGAACATCTGGCTGACCGGTGTGGACCCGCTGATCTTCATTCCCTTCAAGCCCTTCCACTTCACGGCAGAGACCCTGCAGCGCTACTGGTGGATCCTGCGCACCTACCTGAAGGACCCACAGCTCGTCCTGGCGCTGGACGAGTACTTCCTGTCCCTCAGCAGCGACACCAGCCCCGCCGATGCGCTGGCGGCGCTGCCCAGCGTCGAGGAGGTCGAGGCCGACAGCCTCTCGGTCTCGCTCGACTTCGACGGCTCCATGATCGAGACCCTGATCGTCGACAACCTGCTGGTCATGGCCGCCAGCCACGCGGTGGTCGCGGGCGTGCTGATGACGGCCGCGGCGGGCCTCGGCGGCCCCGTCACCCTGGCCATCGGCGCTGCCGCCATCGCCGGGATCATGATCAACACCTTCTACAACGCCGTGAAGCGCGAGTTCGTCGAGGTGACCCTGGTGACCGACGGCGGCGACGTGGCCCTGGCGCGCGGCGCGTCGGCCAACCTGAACCAGGAGTTCGTCGGCACCTACACGACCGAGCAGAACGTCCTGATCGAGACCATCACCGGGGTGAAGATCGCCAACAAGAACACCAACATCCAGCTCGGCATCCCCGACACGCCGTTCTTCATCGACATCGGCGCGGTCGCCTTTGAGAACGTGAAGGCCAGCCTCGTCGTCCGCGACCGCTCCACCATCGCCCAGGCCGTTCCGAACATCGCCGACCTGCAGGACGAGACGACGCTCTCCAGCGGCTCGCTGCTGATAAGCGGCAATGCCGACAAGACCTTGACCTGGAACGTGGCGAACAGGCTGCGCAACCTCTTCTCGGGCGTGACCCTGCAGCAGGACGCCCTGGCGACCGAGCTCTCCGCACTGGAGACGGTAGAGGCGAAGCTCGCCAACCTCCTGGGCTTCCTCAACGCCAACCGCTACGGCTTCACCCGGCTGATCCTGCAGCAGATCGAGCGCGAGCAGCTGATCTGCGTGCTGGACCAGCTCCGCATCGGCGGGGTGGACCTCAAGACCATCGCCGGCACCAACCCCCTGGGCTTCTGCGGCAGCCACATCATCCTGCCGCTGAAGCGGGTGCCGGCCTTGAGCCCGCCCGCGGTGGAGCCCGGCATCGGGATCGACGCCTCCAAGTTCCGGCTTTTCCTCGAGTCCCTGATCGACGCCATCAAGGCCGACCTGGTCACCGGCGATTCCCTGCCGGGCGCGATGGCGGAGATCCAGGCCTTCATCGCCCGCCTGATCGGCGAGGGCAACGGCTCCGCCGCCGAGAAGCAGCTCCGTCAGAGGCTGCAGGCCCTGATGGCGCTGCTGACCCTGCTGGCGCAGTCGTCGTCCTCCGCCGCGACGAGCGCCAGCAGGCCGGCGGCGGGTTCTGCTGCCGGAACCCCGGCCCACGTGATCGGCGGCGGCCTGGTGAGCGCGCAGCGCGACGACAGGGCCGAGGAGGCGATCCAGGTGATCCAGAGCATCCTGCCCACGCTGACCGCCGGAACCGCCCCGGGCGCACCCGCCCCGGGCCCCGCGGTGCCGGAGCGGCTGGAGGTGGTCGCCCGCTACTACGAGAGGCTGCTGAAGGAGACCGAGGGCCAGCGCAAGCGCCAGCTCGCCAGTGACGAGGTCAGCCTGCCGAGCTCGGCCGTCTTCATGGAGCCCGTGCTGAGCAACGCCAAAGGGGCGGAGCTCTATGAGATCCGCAGGAACTCGCACTACGACATCCTGCCGGCACCGGGCATCCTTCCCGCCGACCCCAACGTCACGCGCACCCAGGCGCAAAACCTGACGCCGACCGTGCCCCAGGCCGTGCTGCAGCAGACGGCACCGCCCGAGCTGCCCCTGCCCGGCAACCTGGCCACCGCCCTCGGCGAGGCCGGCAAGCTGGACCTCTCGACCCTGCTCACCACCAACGCCGCCAGCCTCCAGGCGACCTTGCAGAACGTCTCGGCGCTGGCAAGCGAGCTCGCCAAGGCCTCGGCCCAGCTCACCGGCGATGCCCAGAAGCAGGCCCTGGACGCGGCCAAGTCGCTGTCGGAGAAGATCGGCTCGGTGATCGAATCCACCCTGCCGAAGCTGGCCGACCAGCCCACCCCCAGCGCCACCCCCACCCCCAGCCCGGCGCCGCCGGACACCCTGGAGAAGCAGGGCCACATCACCAAGGCCCTGGAGGACATCGACAAGCTGGATATCCCCGAGGACAAGAAGCAGGAGCGCAAGCGCAGCATCGGCGCCAGCGTCAAGTCCGACACCAGCCAGGAGTACGTCTTCGAGGTCCTCTTCGAGGACGACCTCGGCAACCCCTACCCCTCGGGCAGCTTCCGCATCAACGCCACCATCTTCGAGACCCGCGAGTTCGTGAAGTTCAACGGCGGCGTCTCCCTGCCGATCGAGGACGGCCAGCATCTCTTCGAGGAGAGCCTGGACCTCAAGCCCGGCGGCAAGCTGACCCTGGGCGTCTTCGCCACCTTCGACGGCCTGCCGGAGATCGGCTCGAACGTCGGGATCACCCTGCCGAACTCTCCCCACGTGCGTCTGCGCTTCACCATGAAGGTCGCCGAGGAGACCGTGACCGAGACCAGCGTCAAGACCGCCGTGGACAGCGTCGTCAGGAAGTCCGGCTTCTCCGGCAAGATCGAGACGGCGCTGGAGCTGACCCCTTCCCTCGGCCTGGAGCTGCCCTTCGAGGTCTACGAGGTCGAGGTCACGGCAACCGGGGAGATCGGCGGCACGATCAGCGGCAACCTGGCCGGCGAGTACAGCAGCGAGGACACGACCACCGACACCGACACGGACAGCCAGACCACGTCTCGGACCTTCAACGTCCGCATCCCGCTTTTCGCCTGGCAGGTGTCGCTTTCCTAGAGCGCTTTGGTTCTACGCGGCTCCGGCCCGGAGCCGATTTCACCCGACCTCCCAACCTCAGAAGCGGTGCGGGGCGGCCTGCGTCGGCACCCGCCCGACCCAGTCGCTGTAGGGCGCGGAGGTCGCCATTTCGTAGAGCCGGCGCAGGCGCGCCACCGGCGCCTCGTCGAAGTCCACCCGCAGGTCCAGCGGCGGCCACTCGGCCGAGACCAGCCTGAGCGCGGCGGAGAGGGTGCCGCGGCTGTCGCTGCCGGCCGCCACCCCGGCCTCCAGGACCTGCAGGAGCCTTGCCGCGGGAGCCGAGGTCTTGCCGCTTCGTCCGGCCAAGAAGGTTCGCTCCATCGCCTCCAGCACCGCCGGCGAGGAGAGCCAGTTGCCGGCGATCACGTAGCCCTCACCCAGAATGTGCCCGCGCGCCTCCTCGTTCGCGGACCCGGTCCAGGCGGCAACGCCGCCCTCGCGGTCGAGGAGCGAGAGCTGCCGGTGCTCGCGGCCGGGATCGGCCTCGACCAGCCGCTGCAGGACGGCCTCCGCCCGCTCGCCCGCACCCAGCGCCAGGAGCGCCTCGTCGCCCCAGAGCGTGGAGACGCTGAGGCCCTGCGTGGCCACGGCGCCGGCACCGGCGGCAGCCCGCAGCACCCAGCCGCCCACGGCCAGGTTTCCGGTGGCTGCAGCACAGCCGATCAGCCCGCGCTTGCCGTCGCGCATTAAAATGGAGAGCGTCATCTCGCCCCTTTCACCGGCATTCCTCCCGACGGCGAGTCCCTCGCCTTTCCCTTCATTTATCATGATGAACTTGTTCAGGGCAATTTAATATGATAAATTCCCGCCAACCAAACTGGGAGATGGGAGACAAAGATGAAGCAGATGACCTCCTGGACCTTGCGTGCGATGGCGGTGGGCGCCGTGATGGCGGTCTCCTCGGCGCTGGCCCAAACGCCGCCCGGCGTGCTGGTGGTGGGCCAGATCGCAGAGCCCAAGTCGCTCGACCCGCAGGCCGTGACCGCGGTGAACGACTTCCGCATCCTGATGAACCTCTACGATGGCCTGGTGCGCTATAAGGACGGCACCCTGGAGGTCGAGCCCGCCCTGGCGACGGACTGGACGATCAGCGAGGACGGCAAGGAATACACCTTCACCCTCCGAGACGATGCCAGCTTCCACGACGGCACGCCGGTGAATGCCGATGCCGTGGTCTTCACCTTCCAGCGCATGCTGGACGAGAACCACCCCTATCACGACACCGGGCCCTTCCCGCTCTCCTTCTTCTTCTCCGCCGTCGACCAGGTGGAGGCCCTGGACGACAAGACGGTGAAGTTCACCCTGAATGCGCCCTACGCGCCCTTCCTCTCCAACCTGGCCTACCCGACGGGCCTGATCGTCTCGCCCGAGGCGGTCAAGGAACAGGGGCCCGACTTCGGCCGCAACCCGGTCGGCAGCGGCCCCTTCCGCTTCGCCGAGTGGGAATCCAACGCCAAGGTCGTGGCCGTCCGCAACGAGGACTACTGGGGCGGCGCGCCCGCGCTGGAGGCCATCGTCTTCCGCCCGATCACCGACGCCAACACGCGCGTGGCAGAGATGCTGGCCGGCGGCATCGACGTCATGGTGGAGATCCCGCCCGATTCGGTCGCCGGCTTCGACGGCAACGGCTTCGCCCTGCACGAGCAGGCCGGGCCGCACCTCTGGTTCCTCATCCTGAACGCCAAGGAAGGCCCCTTCGCCGACAAGCGCATGCGCCAGGCGATCAACTACGCCATCGACAAGGAAGCGATGGTGGGCCAGATCCTGCAGGGCACGGCCGAGGTCGCCGCCGGCCCGACGCCGCCGGCCTTCGCCTGGGCCTACAACGACGCGCTGCAGCCCTATCCCTACGATCCCGAGAAGGCCAAGGCGCTGATCGAGGAGGCCGGGCATTCCGGTGCCAAGCTCACCTTCTACGTGACCGAGGGCGGCTCGGGCATGCTGGACCCGGTGCCGATGGCGACCGCGATCCAGGCGGACCTCGCCAAGGTCGGCCTGGAGGTCGAGATCGAGACCTACGAGTGGAACACCTTCCTCGGCCAGGTGAACCCCGGCCTGGAAGGCAAGGCCGACATGGCGGAGATGGCCTGGATGACGAACGATCCGGACACCCTGCCCTACCTGGCGCTCAGGACCGAGGCCTGGCCCGACAAGGGCGGCTTCAACTCCGGCTACTACTCCAACCCGGAGGTCGACCGCCTGCTGGAAGCCGCACGCAGCGCCACCGACCAGGCCGAGCGCGCCAAGCTCTACAAGGAGATGCAGGAGATCGTCTACGAGGATGCCCCCTGGGCCTTCGTCGCCAACTGGAAACAGAACGCGGCGACCTCGGAGACCGTCTCCAATTTCAAGCTGCAGCCCTCCTTCTTCCTGATACTGAAGGACGTTACTAAGGGCTAGGGAGTTCGGACCGGGCCGGGGCGTTCTGCCTGCGGCCCGGCCGTTCCCAGGCCGGAAACCAACCCGAGGAAGGGAGGGCATGCTCGGCTACATCCTCAAGCGCCTGCTTGCCCTGGTGCCCGTCCTCCTCGGCCTGACCGTCATCGTCTTCGCCATCATGGCGCTGATCCCCGGCGACCCGGCGATCGCCATCCTGGGCTCCTATGCCACGCCGGAGAACGTGGCCAAGCTCAACCGGGACCTCGGCCTGGATCAATCGCTTATAGACCAGTACCTCATCTGGATCGGCAACCTCCTGCAGGGCGACCTGGGCCGGCCCTACAGCCTGAACCGGCCGGTGCTCGACGAGGTGATGGAGCGCTTCTCCGCCACCCTGATCCTGGCCGGGGCGGCCCTCCTGCTCTGCACCCTCTGGGGCCTCTTGATCGGCATCTGGACGGCGGCGCGGCAGTACGGCTGGACCGACAGGATCCTGACCTTCGCGGTGCTGATCGGGATCTCCATTCCCTCCTTCTGGCTGGGCCTGCTCTTGATCCTGCTCTTCGCGGTGAACCTCAGGTGGCTGCCGGCGAGCGGCATGTGGGCAATCTACGGCGGCGGCGACCTGGCCGACCTGCTCAGCCACCTGGTCCTCCCGGCCGTCACCCTCTCGGTGGTCGCCACCGGCGTCATCGCCCGGCTCACCCGCTCGGCCATGCTGGAGGTCCTGCGCCAGGACTTCATCCGCACCGCCCGCGCCAAGGGGCTCAGCGAGCGGCGCGTGCTCTACGGCCACGCCTTCAAGGCCGCCCTGGTCAGCGTGATCCCGGTGGTCGGCGTGCAGGCGGGCTTCGTCCTGGGCGGCGCGGTCTACATCGAGACCGTCTTCCAGTGGCCCGGGGTCGGGCGGATGCTGGTCCAGGCCATCTCCACCCGCGACATCCTGCTGGTCCAAGGCGGCGTCATCGTGGTGGCGGCGAGCTACGTGCTCTTCAACCTGCTGGCCGACCTGGCGCAGAGCTGGCTCGACCCCAGGGTCAAGGCCTGAGGCGCCGTGCTGACCCTGCGCCTGATCCTCCGCAACCGCCTGGCCGGCTTCGGTGCCCTGCTGCTGGCGCTGGTGGTGCTGCTCTGCCTGCTGGCGCCCCTGCTGCCGCTGGCCGACCCGGACCTCACCGACCCCGCCCGGCGGCTGACGCCGCCCTTCACCGACGGCTATCTCCTCGGCACCGACCACCTGGGCCGCGACCTGCTCTCGCGCCTGATCTGGGGCACGCAGCTCAGCCTGGCGGTCGGGATCTCGGCCGCCCTGCTGGCCGCCCTCGTGGGCTCCGCGATCGGCATCCTGGCCGGTTTCCAGGGCGGGCGGACGGACGGCCTGATCATGCGCGGCGTCGACATGCTGATGGCCTTCCCCTACATCCTGCTCGCGCTCGCCATCGTCGCGGTGCTGGGCCCCGGCCTGCTGAACGCGCTGATCGCGGTCGCCGTGGTGAACGTGCCCTTCTTCGCCCGCAACATCCGCGGTGTCACCCTCTCGATCGCGCACCGGGAGTTCGTGGACGCAGCCCGGCTCTCCGGCATGGGCCGCATGCTCCTGGTCTGGTCGGAGATCCTGCCCAACGTCCTGCCGGTCATCGTCATCGCCATGTCGACCACGATCGGCTGGATGATCCTGGAGACCGCCGGGCTCTCCTTCCTGGGCCTGGGATCGCAGCCGCCGCAGGCCGACCTGGGCTCGATGCTGGGCGAGGGCCGCAAGGTGCTGATCACTGCGCCCCACGTCTCGATCGTCCCCGGCGTGATGATCTTCCTCATCGTCATGAGCGTGAACCTGCTGGGAGACGGCATCCGCGACGCGCTGGACCCGCGGCTGCGCTCCGGCGCGCTCTCGCGGCCGCAGGCCGTCACCCGCATCGAGCGCGAAGGGGTTCCGGAAAAGGACGAGAGCGGCGCGCTGCTCAGCGTGCAGGACCTGAGAACCGAGTTCCAGGTCGGTCCCCGCACCTACCGCGCCGTCGGCGGGGTCGACTTCCAGGTCCGGGCGGGCGAGTGCCTGGGCATCATCGGCGAATCCGGCTCCGGCAAGTCGGTGACCGCGCTCTCCCTGCTGGGCCTGGTCGCCTCGCCGCCCGGCGTGATCACCGGGGGTGCTGTCAGGATCGACGGCGAGGACAGCCTCTCGCTCTCGCACGAGGCGCTGCGCCGTCTGCGCGGCGGACGGGTCGCCTACGTCTTCCAGGACCCGCTCTCGACCCTGCACCCGCTGATCCGCGTCGGCGACCAGCTCGTCGAGGCGATACGCGCCCACCGCCCCGTCTCCCGGCAGGAGGCCTGGGCCGATGCGGTGACCCTGCTGGAGCGCGTGCGCATCCCCAACGCCGAGGCCCGCGCGCGCTCCTATCCGCACGAACTCTCCGGTGGCATGCGCCAGCGCGTCGGCATCGCGCTGGCCCTGGTCAACGATCCCGACCTCATCATCGCCGACGAGCCCACCACCGCGCTCGACGTGACTGTCCAGGCCCAGGTGCTGACCCTGCTCGACGAGCTGCGGCGCGAGCGCAACCTGGCGCTGGTCTTCATCACCCACGACTTCGGCGTCGTCGCCCAGCTCTGCGACCGGGTTGCGGTCATGTACGCGGGCCGCATCGTCGAGAGCGGCCCGGCCAAAGAGGTGCTGGAGAGCCCGCGCCACCCCTACACCAGGCGGCTGATCGACTGCGTGCCGGAGCTGGGCGGCGGCCGCCGCGCGCTCGCCGCGATCCCGGGACTGCCGCCCCCGGTCGACGCCCTGCCGGCGGGCTGCGCCTTCGCCCCGCGCTGCGACAAGGCCGGGGAGGACTGCAGGCATGGCGAGATCGCGCTGGCGGCCACCGGCGGCCGCAGCCTGCGCTGCCTCTACCCCGAGGGGCTGGCCTCGTGAGCGCCGCCCTCTCGGTACGCGGGCTCGGCCGCAGGTTCGGCGGCGGGCGCAGCCTCCTGGGCGGCCAGAAGCCCAGCGTGCACGCCGTGCAGGACGTCAGCTTCGAGGTCCGCCCCGGCGAGACCCTGGGCATCGTCGGCGAGTCCGGCTGCGGCAAGTCCACGCTTGCGCGCATGCTGGTGGGCCTGCTTCCGCCCACCAGCGGAACGGTCGAGATCGAGGGCAAGGACCTCTCCGACCATGCCGGCGACCCGGCCGCCTTCGGGCGTCTCATCCAGTATGTCTTCCAGGACCCGCTCTCGTCCCTCAACCCGCGCAAGACGGTCCGCCAGATCCTGGAGGCCCCGCTGAAGCACCTGCTGGGCCTCGGCAGGGCCGAGCGCGAGGCGCGTCTGGCGGAGCTCTTTGCCGCCGTGAACCTGCGCGAGGAGTTTCTCGCCCGCTATCCGCACGAGTTCTCCGGCGGCCAGGCCCAGCGCATCGGCATCGCCCGCGCGCTGGCCGCGGAGCCGCGCATCCTGGTCCTGGACGAGCCGGTGTCGGCGCTCGACGTCTCGGTGCAGGCGCAGGTGCTGAACCTGCTGGCCGAGCTGCGCCGAAAGTTCGCGCTGACCTACCTCTTCATCAGCCACGACCTGGCCGTGGTCGAGGCGATCAGCGACCGCGTGGCCGTGCTCTACTTCGGCCGCGTCGTCGAACTGGGCCGCGCGGAGCGCATCTTCAGCCGGCCGAACCACCCCTACACGGCCCTCCTGGCCGAGAGTGCACCGCAAGTCGGCCGTCCGCTGGGCGGAGAAGCGGCCACCGCGGAGCTTCCCGACCCGCTGAACCCGCCCCCCGGCTGTGCCTTTGCCGGCCGCTGCCGCTATGCTGGCGAGGACTGCCGCCTTTCCGTGCCCGAACTGGTCGAGGTTGACGAAGATCATGCCGTCGCGTGTTTCCACCCGCTCCGATGACCTCGGGGCCGAGCCGGCCGACAGGAATCGCCGGCAGAACCGCCCACAGGCCATCGCCGAGACGATCAAGGACTGGATCGCCAGCAAGGGCCTTCAACCGGGCGACCGCCTGCCGCAAGAACACCAGCTGATCGCCGATCTCGGCGTCAGCAAGGGCACGGTGCGCGAGGCGCTGAAGGTACTGGAAGCCCAGGGCCTGATCCGCACCCGGACCGGGCCGGGCGGCGGCGCCTTCATCACCGAGGTCGGCCGCGACCATGCCTCGGCCCTGCTGGCCAACCACTTCTTCTTCAAAGAGATCACCATCGCCAACATCTACCAGCTCCGCATCGCGCTGGAGCCGGAGCTGGTGGCCGATCTGGCCGAGCACATCACCGACGACCAGATCGGCGAGCTGACGGCCCGCATGAGCGCCTACACCGACCCGCCGGCCTCGATGGAGGAGGAGCGCGAGCAGCGCGTCGCCGAGCTGGACTTCCATGACGCCCTGGCCGGCTTCTCCCGGAACCCGCTGCTGAGCTTCAACTGCGCCTTCCTGGTGCGCCTCTTGAAGGAGCTGATCGTCTGCCGGCGCATCTATGCCCAGCCCAACCCGGAACTGCGCGAGCGCGGCCTCACCTATCAGGAGCAGCTGATCGAGGCCCTGCGCGCCCGCGACAGCGAGACGGCGCGGGCCGTGATGCGCGCCCACATGCGCGCCGCCCAGCGCCTGATGCTGGCCCGCGAGGCCGAGGTGACCAAGAGCTTCCTCGCGCTCTCAGCCTCGGGATGAGTCCCTTCATTTTCATACGAGGTCAGAGATTTTCTGACCGATCCCATTGAAAAATAAAGGGTCGACCATGGACGCGGGCAACGGAATCACCTAGGCTCGGCGACCAACGACGGACCAGAGGCAGAAGGAGAGTAGATCCCATGTACAAGAAAATTCTGGTTCCGGTCGATCTGGCCCACCTGGATCGTCTCGAAAAGTCCCTCGCGACGGCAGCGGACCTTGGCAAGCAGTACGGCGCAGCGCTCTGCTATGTGGGGGTCACCAGCGCCCTGCCGAGCGAGCTTGCGCACACGCCCGGCGAGTACACACAGAAGCTCGAGCGCTTCGCCGAAGAGCAGGCGCGCAAGTCCGGGCTCCAGACCGGCGCCAAGGTCTGCGTGAGCCACGATCCGGCGATCGACCTGGTCGAAGCGCTGCTCAAGGCCGGTGAGGAGATCGGCGCCGATCTCGTCGTGATGATGTCGCATGTGCCGGGCGCAAAAGAGCACCTCTTCGCCTCGCACGGTGGCGGCGTCGCCTCGCACGCAAAGATTTCGGTCTTTCTTGTTCGATAGTTTGAAACCCACGCAGAGGGGAACAGCCAATGTCAGATGCTCTTAGACCGCCGGAGGGCGATAGCACCCTCATCGAGACCGAGTACGAGATCGGCCAGGATAACGTGCAGCCGAAGATCGGGCCCTTGGGACTGGATATCCATAACCCGGTCTTTGCAATCTCGGGCATAGCGATCGTCGCTTTCGTCATCTTCACCCTGGCCTTGCAAGAAGAGGCCGGAACCTTTTTCCCCTGGCTCCGGAATTCGCTGGTCTCGACCTTCGACTGGTTTTTTCTGATTGCCGCCAACATCTTCGTCCTGCTCTGCCTCTTCCTGATCGTGTCGCCCTACGGCAAGGTCAGGATCGGCGGCAAGGATGCGAAACCCGACTACTCCTACTCCGGCTGGTTCGCCATGCTCTTCGCCGCCGGCATGGGTATCGGGCTCATGTTCTACGGCGTTGCAGAGCCGATATCGCACTACTCCTCCTCGGTCGCCGAGAACGCGGCCTCCGCGGATAGCTGGGCGCCGCTTGGCGGTGCTGCGGGCGACGTGCTGGCGGCTCGCGACCTCGGCATGGCGGCGACCATCTTCCACTGGGGCCTACATCCCTGGGCGATCTATGCCGTCGTCGCCCTGGCGCTTGCGATCTTCACCTATAACAAGGGCCTGCCGCTCACCATCCGCTCCATGTTCTATCCCATCTTCGGAGAGCGGGTCTGGGGCTGGTGGGGCCACGTCATCGACATCCTGGCGGTCTTCGCCACGCTCTTCGGGCTGGCAACCTCGCTGGGCTTCGGCGCCGAGCAGGCCAACGCGGGCCTCGAATTCCTCTTCGGGATACCGGTCAGCAACCTCTCGAAGGTGATCCTTATCACGGCGATCACCGCGGTCGCGCTGCTGTCGGTGCTGGCGGGACTGGACGCCGGCGTGAAGCGCCTGTCCGAGATCAACATGGTGCTGGCGGCAATCCTGCTGCTCTTCGTGATCTTCGCCGGCCCGACGATCGCGATCGCCACGGGGTTCGTCGACAATCTCGGGTCCTATCTCTCGTTCCTGCCCGAACTCTCGAACCCCTTCGGCCGCGACGACGACAATTTCCGCCAGGGCTGGACCTCCTTCTACTGGGCCTGGTGGATCTCCTGGTCGCCCTTCGTCGGCATGTTCATCGCCCGGGTGTCACGCGGCCGGACGGTGCGGGAGTTCATCATCTGCGTGCTCCTGATCCCCTCGATCATATCGGTGCTCTGGATGACGGCCTTCGGCAACACGGCCATCACCCAGATCGTCAACGAGGGCTACCAGGCCGTCGCCGACGCGCCCCTGGAGCTCAAGCTCTTCACCATGCTGCAGGAGCTGCCGCTGACCTTCATCTCCTCGCTGATCGGGATCGTGCTGGTGATCGTCTTCTTCGTCACCTCGTCGGACTCCGGCAGCCTGGTGATCGACACCATCACCGCCGGCGGCAAGGTCGACGCACCGGTCTCGCAGCGGGTCTTCTGGTGCACCTTCGAGGGGCTGGTGGCGATCGCCCTGCTGATAGGGGGCGGCCTCGGCGCGCTTCAGGCGATGGCGGTCTCGACCGGCTTCCCCTTCGCGATCGTGCTGCTGCTGGGCTGCGTCTCCATCGTGAAGGGCCTGGCCAGCGAACCGCGCTGAGGCCGGGCACAAAGAAGCGGGGGGCGCTTGGGAACGCCCCCCCTTCTCTCCCGGAAACACCCAGGGCTCTCCTGCGGACGGTCCTCGTAGAAGCACACGACAGGAAGCTGGCGCCGCCGCTCTCTTACCCCCGGTCGCTGTCCGATTGTCGAGTAAGGCGGCGCAGGACCCGCAGACCTACATCGGCCCGACCACGATCGGACTGCCGTCGTAGAAGCGGGCATAGCGGAAGCGGCTCATGTCGTGGCCGGTGGGCTTGCCCTGGATCATGTCGGCCACCACGCGGCCGGCCCCCGGACCCAGGCCGAAGCCATGGCCGCTGAAGCCCGTGGCGATCACCAGCCCCTCGATGCCGGGCGCCCGGTCGATCACCGGCACGGCATCGGGCATGACGTCGATCATCCCGGCCCAGGTCTCGGCCAGGCCCTGCCGGGCCAGCTTCGGCAGGTACTTCTCCATCCCCTTCTTGATCCGCGCCACCGCCTGGGGCGAGGCCGCCGGATCCAGGACCCGGGTCTTCTCGAAGGGCGTGACCTCGTCGGGCTGCCAGCGCCTGGCCGAGGTGAAGCGCTCGAGCGTGCCGCCGAAGCGCAGCTTCACCTCCTTCAGGGAGGACCTGAGGAGCGGCAGGTAGCGGCGGAGCTCGCGAAAGCTCTCCGGGCCGACGTAGTGTTCCGAGTAGTCGCCGCTGGCCACGGTGTAGCCGCCGTCCTGGCGCCGGCGGAAGGCCAGCCCCGTCCCCGCGGCGTTGCCCTTGTAGAACTCCGGGCCCGGGTTGGTGCGCGCGGCGCTGGAGCGGACGGCGAGCTGCGGCAGGGCCACGCCCTGGTTGCGCAGGAAGGCCGCCGACCAAGCACCGCCAGCGAGCACCGCCGCCTCGCAGGCGACCCGGCCCTTCTCCGTCACCACGCCGGCCAGCCGTCCCGCCTGCAGGTCGAGGCAGCGCACGGCGCAGTCCTCGATCACCTTGACGCCGGAGCGCTGCAGCGCGCGGGCTAGCCTGGGCACCGCGAGGGTGGGCTCGCCGCGCCCGTCGTTCGGGGTCCAGAGGCCGCCGATCCACTGCCCCTCCGCGCCCTCGATCAGCTTGTCGATCTCGGCCTTGCCGACCAGGCGGCTGTCGAGCTGGTGCTGCCGGGCGGTCTCCATCCAGGCCTCGTGCTTGGCCATCTCGGATTCGTCGCTGGCCAGATAGAGGCTGCCCTGCCGGGTGAAGCCCAGGTCCTCCCCGGTCTCCGCGGCGAGGCTGTCCCAGATGCGGATCGATTCCATCATGACCGGCAGCTCGGCCGGGTCGCGTCCCTGCTGGCGAATCCAGCCCCAGTTCCGCGACGACTGCTCGCCGGCGACGACCCCCTTCTCGCAGACCAGGACCGACTTGCCGGCCCTGGCGAGGTGATAGGCGCTGGCCATGCCGACGATGCCGGCCCCGATGACGACGACATCGACCGCCTGGGGTAGCTGGTCCTTGAAGCTGCGCGCGCTCTGGGCGCTGGGGATCGTTCTGCTCTGCATGGCGGCCAGTCTAGCCGCACGGCCGCCGCAAAAAAGACCCTTGGTTCTGCGCAGAAGTCTCGACAGACCTGCGCGGCTGGGTTAGTGGCTTGACTCTGTTCCTTCAGGCAACAGAGCCACCATGCGAATCCTCTATCACCTGCCGCTCGATGCCGGCTGCCGCAAAATCCGCTTGCTGCTCGCAGAGAAGGGCCTGGACTTCGAACTCAAGACCGAAAACACCTGGGAGAGGCGAGAAGGCTTCCTCCGGCTGAACCCCGCCGGCGAGGTGCCGGTCCTGATCGAATCGGACAGCACCATCGTCCCCGACCACCGGGTCATCGTCGAGTATCTGGAGGAGGCCTATCCCGAGACGCCCTTCCTGGGCGAGCAGGTGAGCGAGCGGGCCGAGGCGCGCCGCCTGGCCAACTGGTTCGACGAGAAGTTCGGCCGCGAGGTGACCGACAACCTGGTCAGCGAGAAGATCTTCAAGCGCTTCCTGAAGATGGGCGAGCCCAACTCCGGCGCGGTCAGGGCGGGCCACTCCAACATCCACTACCACCTGGAATACATCGCCTGGCTGACCGACCGCCGCCGCTGGCTCTCCGGCGAGCGCTTCACCGTCGCCGACATCACCGCAGCCGCCCACATCTCCACCATCGACTATCTGGGCGACGTCCCCTGGGACAAGCACCCCGTCGCCAAGGACTGGTACGCGAGGGTGAAGTCGCGCCCCTCGATGCGCGCGCTGCTGAGCGACTACCTGCCCGGCGCTGCCCCGCCGAAGCACTACGCCGACCTCGACTTTTAACTTAGATACATTTCCTATCCCGTTGTGATTGTACGCAATCTGGAGCTGAGAAGGGCTAGTCGCCGGTAACCTGGCTCAGGCCCTTCGCCGCGAGGGGGGCCAGCGCGCTGTCGGGCGCGAGCGCCAGGACCCTGCGGAAATCGGCCTCCGCCGCGGCCTTCCGACCGGTCATGGCGAGCTGGTTGCCGCGCTCCAGGTAGGCGTCGGCGAAGTCCGGGGCCTCCAGGATCGCCGCATCGAGGTCCTGCAGTCCCCGCTCCAGCTCGTCGAGATAGCGGTAGGCCGTGGCCCGATAGAGAAGGTAGTCCGGGTGGTTCCCGGAGAGCTCGATCGCCCTGGTCATATCCCTGACCGTGCCGCGATAGTCCTGCAGCAGGGCCTTGGTGACGCCGCGGTCGGCATAGAGCCCGGCATCGCTGGGCCTGTACTCCACCGCCAGGTCGAAGGCTTCCAGCGCGTAGGTCGGTTCCTCGGCCAGCAGCCAGGCATGGCCGGCCTGGGCCCAGAGCTGGCCCACGTCGCCCCAGCGGTCGTCCGGCAGGTCCTGCGCGATGCGGCCGAAGGAACGGGCGGCCGCGGCGGGATCGCCGATCTCGGCCTCGGCCACGGCCATGCAGTGCCTGGCCGCCGGGCCGTCGCTCGCCCGCATCCAGTCCTCCGCCAGCGCCATGCCGTGGGAGGGGTCGCGGGCGACCTCCGCCAGGCAGTTCATGTGGCGGTCCTGGCGCCAGTCGGTCAGCAGGGTCACCTGCGCCTGGGCAGGTAGGGCCGAAAGCGCCGCAACCAGCCCGGCAGCCACCAGGGGGCAGACTTTTCGGCACAAGAGAAGGAACGTCGGGCGCTTGATGCTTCGGCTCATAGACCCCAGCTTGTCGCTGAAAGGGGTGGCCCGCAAGAGAGGCCTGCCCCCGCTTGGATCAGGGAAGGAAGAGACATGTCGCGCCTCTTCGTGTTCGGCTTGGGCTACAGTGCGGAGGCGGTTGCGCGGCGGGCGCTGGCGGCCGGCTGGCAGGTCGCCGGCACCACGCGCGACGCTGACAAGGCAGCCCGCCTGGAGGCGAGCGGCATCGCCGTCACCCGCCTGCAGGACCAGGGCTCCAAGGGCGCGGTCGCCCAGGCGCTGGAGGGCGCCACCCACCTGATCGCCAGCGCCGCACCGAGGGACGAGGGCGACCCGGTGCTGGAGGCCTATGCGGAGGCCATCCACAGCCACGCCGGGGACCTCGCCTGGATCGGCTATCTCTCCTCGCTCTCGGTCTACGGCGACTGCAAGGGCGCCTGGGTGGAGGAAAGCAGCCAGGCAGAACCCACCAGTTCCGTCGGCCGGCGGCGCCTCGAGGCCGAGGCGGCCTGGTCGTCCCTCGCCGCGGACCTCGACCTGCCGCTCGCCGTCTTCCGTCTCGCCGGGATCTACGGCCCCGGACGCAACCTGCTGCGCGACCTGAAGAGCGGCAAGGCCCGTCACGTCGTGAAGCCGGGCCAGGTCTTCAACCGCATCCATGTCGAGGACATCGCCGGCGCCGTGATGGCCGCCATGGAGCGCCCCGAGCAGGCCGGGATCTTCAACCTGGCCGACCGCGAACCGGCCGCGCAGAGCCTGGTGGTACAGGAGGCCGCCCGCCTCCTCGGGATCGCCCCACCGCCGGCCAAGCCGGTCGAGGAGGCCGAGCTCTCGCCCATGGCGCAGCGCTTCTGGTCGGAGAACCGCCGCGTCAGCGCCCGCCGCCTGGCCAAGGACCTGGGCTACAGCCTGCGCTATCCCACCTACCGCGAGGGCCTTGCAGGGCTGCTGAGCAGCGAGCGCTAGACGGTCGGATCGCTGGCGGGAGTCCCCACCTGTGCCACCAGCCGGTCCAAGGTGGCGTCGAGCAGTGCCAGGTTGGCGGGCTCGGAGAGGCGGTGGTCGCCGCCCTTGACCAGGGTCACCTGCACGTCCTCGCCCTGCAGCGCGTCGACCAGCGAGAGCGAGACGTCGAAGGGCACGTCGGCGTCCTCCAGCCCGTGCAGCAGGCGCACCGGGCAGGCAATCGGGATCGGCGACTGCAAGAGCAGGTGGTTGCGCCCCTCCTCGATCAGGTGGCGGGTGATGACGTAGGGCTCCTCGCCGTAGTCCGAGGGCTGTTCCAGCCTCCCCTGCTCCAGCAGAACCTGGCGCTGCTCGGGCGGTAGCTGCTCCCAGATCAAGGTCTCGGTGAAGTCGGGGGCGGACGCGATCCCGACCAGGCCGGCCACCCGCTCGGGCCGGGCCAGCGCTGCCAGCAGCATGATCCAGCCGCCCATGGAGGAGCCGACCAGCACCTGCGGCCCTTCGGTCACAGAATCCAGCAGCGCTATGGCATCTTCGGCCCAGCGCCCGATCGAGCCCTCCTCGAAAGTCCCGCCGGACAGGCCGTGGCCGCTGTAATCGAAGGCCAGGAAGGCACGGCCGCGCTCTGCGGCATGGGCCTCGAGGTGTGTGGCTTTCGTGCCACTCATGTCGCTCATGAACCCGCCCAGGAAGATTATCCCTGGCCCGACGCCGGGTCGATAACGGTAGGCAAGAGGCTGGGTATTGGGGAAAGATAGGATCGCATGCGATGTCGACGACGGCTCGGCGGTCATACGGTAGGGGTCCTCTCGGCTGGATCGGGCGAGGTGGCATCACGGCATCCGCAAGGCGGGAGGCTAGCATGTCACCTTTGCGTTTCGATAGCCTGGGCTTGTCCTTGATGCAGGTGCTGCCGCGCCTGGAGGGCGGCGGCGTCGAGCGCACCACGGTCGATATCGCCGAGGCCGTGGTGAAGGCCGGCGGCCAGGCCCTGGTGGTCTCCGAGGGCGGCCAGATGGAGGTCGACCTGAAGCGCGTGGGCGCGCTGCACGAGAAGCTGCCGGTCGCCTCCAAGAACCCCATCACCATGCGCGCCAACGTCGGGCGCCTGGCCGGCCTGATCGAGGAGTACCAGATCGAGCTGGTCCACGCCCGCAGCCGCGCGCCGGCCTGGAGCGCCTACTACGCCGCCAAGCGCAGCAACCGGCCCTTCGTCACCACCTTCCACGGCGCCTACGACCGCGGCGTGCCGCTGAAACAGTCCTACAACGCCATCATGACCAAGGGCGAGCGGGTCATCGCCAACTCGGAGTTCATCGCCCGCCACGTGCGCGAGGTCTATGGCGTGGAGCGCGAGCGCCTGCGCGTCATCCCGCGCGGCGTCGACCTCTTCCGCTTCGACCCGGACCAGGTGAGCGTGCCGCGCGTCATCCGCCTGGCCGAGCGCTGGAACCTGCCCGACGGCGTGCCGGTGGTCATGCTGCCGGGCCGGCTGACCCGCTGGAAGGGCCAGCACCTGCTGCTCGATGCCCTGCAACGGCTTCCCGACCTCGACCTGATCGCTGCCTTCGTCGGCGCCGAGCAGCCGGGCCACGCCGGCTTCCGCGACGAGCTGGAGCAGGCGATCCGCGACAAGGGGCTGATCGGCCGCGCGGTGGTGCTGGGCCACTGCGACGACATGCCGGCGGCCTACCGCCTGGCCGACGTGGTGGTCTCGGCCTCGACCGACCCCGAGGCCTTCGGCCGGGTGATCAGCGAGGCCCAGGCGCTGGGCCGGCCGGTCGTCGCCGCCGATCACGGCGGCGCGCCGGAGCAGATCCTGAACGGCCACACCGGCCTGCTCTTCCCGCCCGGCGATGCGGAGAGCCTGGCCCAGGGCATCCGCTGGGCACTGGGCCTCACCCCCGAGGAGCGCGAGGTGATGGCCCGCGACGCGCTCTCGCACGTGCGCATCTCCTTCTCCAAGCAGCAGATGTGCGAGCGCACGCTTGCCGTCTACGCCGAGGTCCTGGGCCGCGAGCTGGTGATGGAGAGCCCCGACCTGGACGACATCTCCGCTGCTTGAGGCTTGCCCGCCGTGCCGCGGCGCGGCAAGCTCACCGCCGGATCATCGCACTTCGGAGAACGAGCATGCCGGACGATCTCGGCAAGCGGGAGAGCCTCTCCCTGCAGCGGCGCGCCAGGGCCGGCGGAACCGCCCCGCTGAACGACTGGGGCGCCGACAGCGAGTACGGGCGCCTCAGCGACGTGCTGCTGGCCCGGCCCACGCACCTGAAGCACATGGCGACCTCGTCGCTATCGAAGAAGTTCCTGCGCGAAGCACCCTGCGACATCGCCGCCGCCCAGGCCCAGCATGCGGAGCTGGTCTCGGCCTACGAGCACTTCGGCGTCAAGGTCCACTTCGCCGAGGGCGACGAGACCCTGCCGATGCAGGTCTACACCCGCGACTCCAGCTTCATGACGCCCTTCGGCGCGGTCATCACCAACATGGCCAACTGGTGGCGCCGCGGCGAGAACTACGCCGCCATCCGCAACTACCAGCGCCTGGGCATCCCGATCTACGACATGGTGACGGCCGGCCACTTCGAGGGCGGCGACTTCGACGTGATCGAGCCCGGCTGCGTCTTGATCGGCTGCGGCGGCGAGCGCACGCAGGAGATCGCGGCCCGCCAGGTCCAGGGCTGGTTCGACGCCGAGGGCTGGGAGACCAGGCTGGCCTTCTTCGATCCCTACTACGTCCACATCGACCTGATGGTGGTGATGATCGCGCCGAAGCTGGCCGCGGTCTGCCTGGACTGCACCGAGCCCGGGATCGTCGAGTGGCTGAAGGCCAAGAAGATCGAGATCCTGCCCGTCCCCTTCCGCGACACCATGGGGCTGGGCTGCAACGTCATGTCCATGGGCGACGACCGGGTGATCGCACCGCTCCACTCCCGCGCGCTGGTGGACCAGCTCAAGGCGCACGGCATCGAGGTCGCCGAGATCGAGATCCGCGAGATCATGAAGACCGGCGGCGGCATCCACTGCATGGCGCAGGCCCTCAAGCGCGATCCGGGCTAGGCCTCACCAACGAGAGTACTCCATGACTGAGCAACGCATCCTGGTCACCGGCGCCAGTGCCGGCATCGGCGCGGCCACCGTCCTGCAGGCGGCCCGTGAGGGTTACCGCATCGGCCTCAACTACCGCAGCAACGACGCCGCCGCCGAGGCCGTGGCCGAGGAGGCGCGCGGCCTGGGCGCCGAGGTCCTGCTGCTGAAGGGCGACGTCGGCAATGAGGCGGACGTGGCCCGCATCTTCGCCGAGATGGACAGCGCCTTCGGCGGCATCGACGTGCTGGTGAACAACGCCGGCATCCTCTGGGGTGGCACGCGCCTGGAGGAGATCTCGGCAGAGCGCTTCCGCCAGGTCATGGAGACCAACGTCATCGGCTGCTTCCTCTGCATGCGCGAGGCAGTCAAGCGCATGTCCAGGCGCGACGGCGGCAAGGGCGGCGTCATCGTCAACGTCTCCTCGGTCGCCGCCCGCCACGGCTCCCCCTTCGAGTACATCGACTATGCCGCCAGCAAGGGCGCGCTCGATTCCATGACGGTGGGCCTGGCCAAGGAGCAGGCCGACCAGGGCGTGCGCGTGCTCGCCATCCGCCCCGGCATCGTCGACACCGAGATCCACGCCAAGGGCGGCGAGCCGAACCGGATCGAGCGGGTGAGCCCCATGGTCCCCATGCAGCGCGCCGGCCGGCCGGAGGAGATCGCCGAGGCCATCCTCTGGGCCGCCTCCGACAAGGCCAGCTACGTCACCGGCACCCTGATCGACGTCTCGGGAGGGCGGTAGCTTGTCTGTCCGCGATGCGCCGGTCGGTAACGGCAGGGCGGCTCCGCCAAGCTAGCCCCGTAACCCAACACCCGATCCCGGCAGGAGCGACCGGCCATGTATGAGCTCCTCGCGATCTTCGCGCTCCTGGTCTTCCTCTACAGCAACGTCGCGGGCGCGCTGGAGGAGACGCCCTTCGGCGGTGCGCTGGTCTTCGTGACCGTGGGGCTGGCGCTGGGCGGCTCGGGGCTCGACCTGCTGGGGGTCAGCTTCCAGGCAGAAGACCTCAGCACCATGGCGGAGCTCACGCTTGCACTGGTGCTCTTCACCGATGCCGCCGACACCGACCTCAAGGAACTGGCGCGGAGCCTCTCGCTGCCGCGCAACCTGCTGCTGGTCGGCCTGCCGGCCACGATCCTGCTGGGCTTCCTCGGCGGCCTCCTGGTCTTCGACGGCCTGGCGGTGATCGAGATCGCCCTGCTGGCGACGCTGCTGGCGCCTACCGACGCCGCGCTGGGCAAGGCCGTGGTCACGGACACCTCCGTACCCGGCCACATCAGGACCGGCCTCAATGTCGAGAGTGGCCTGAACGACGGCATCTGCGTGCCGGTCTTCCTGGCCCTGCTCGCCATCGCCACCCACGACTACGGCGGGCACAGCGTCCCGGAACTGGTGCTGGGGCTGATCGTCCGGGAGATCGGCGTGGGCCTGGCGGTGGGAATCTGCCTCTCCGGCCTCGCCGCGCACCTCGTCGTGCACTTCTCGACGCTCGGCTGGATCACCGAGACCTGGCGCCAGCTCCCGGTGGTGGCGCTGGCGCTGGCCAGCTTCGCGCTCGCCCAGCACCTGGGCGGCAGCGGCTTCATCGCCTCCTTCACCGGCGGGCTGGTCTTCGGCTGGACCGTCCGCGCGCACAAGGAGCCGCTCTTGCTGGCGGCCGAGGGGACGGGCGACACCCTGGCGCTGCTGACCTGGGTGGTCTTCGGCGCCTCGCTGGTTGGTCCCCTCTTCGCCGGCTTCACCTGGCAGATCCTGCTCTACGCCGTGCTGAGCCTGACCCTGGTCCGCATCCTGCCGGTCCTGCTGGCCCTCTCCCGCTCGGGCATGCGGTTCGACGAGGCCCTCTTCGTCGGCTGGTTCGGGCCGCGCGGCCTCGCCAGCATCGTCTTCGCGGTCATGGTCCTGGATGCAGAGATCCCGGGGGGCCAGACCGTCGTGCTGACGGCAAGCTGCACGATCCTCCTCAGCGTCGTCGCCCACGGCCTGAGCGCCCGGCCGCTCGCGCTCTATCTCGCCGCGCGGGAGCGCCGGACAGGACCGGGCCGGGATCGCTAGCCTTCCGCCTTCCGGCGCCCGACCACGAAGGTGACCCCTTCCGGCCCCGCGGACTCACTGTGTTCGCAGCCCGAGTCGAGCCGGAACTCCTGACCCGCGCGGTAGCCGGTGGTCGTCCCCTCGACGGTGATCCTGAACTCCCCGGCGGTCACCAACCCCCAGACGTCGAAGTCGTGCGCGTGGTCGTCCAGCCCTTCGCCGGGCTGCAGGGTCCGCTTGAAGATCTCGTAGCCCTCTGCCGAAACCTTCGCCTCGAAGGCCGAGGTATCCGTGGCACTCATCGCTCAAATCCACTTCCGTTGAAACGCTGCCGCACAATCCTCTTAGCCGGCCTTCTCTCGGGGGCCGGGGACGATGAGCGGATCCAACCTCTGTCGTCCTTCGGCTCGACCGAAGGACCGTTTTCCGCCGGGAGGACGGCGTCGGAGAGCCGGGCCCCTCCCCTCCTTCTGCCCAGCATCGCGTGATCCTTCCGTCAAGCCGAAGGATGACCGTGGGGTGGCAAAGGAAGCGCGCGCAGATCGCCTCCCGCCGCCGAACGCGCCCGCGACCCTACTTCTTCAGCGACAGCTTGACGTCGACGTTGTTCCGGGTTGCGTTGGAATAGGGGCAGACCTGGTGCGCCTGGTCGATAAGGGCGCGTGCCTCCTCCTCGCCCAGGCCGGGAAGCTCGATCTCCAGCGTGACGGCGAGCCCGAAGCCGCCTTCCGAGCGGGGGCCGATCCCGACCGAGGCCACGACGCTGGTGTCCGGCGGCGTCTTGGGTCCGCCCTGGGAGGAGACGAACTTCATCGCGCCGATGAAGCAGGCGGCATAGCCGCAGGCGAAGAGCTGCTCGGGGTTGGCACCGTCACCGCCGCCGCCGCCCAGTTCCTTCGGCGTCGTCAGCTTGACGTCGACGGGCCCGTCCAGGCTCTTGGCGTGACCGTCGCGGCCGCCCGTCGCGCGCGCCTTCGTGGTGTATTTCACATCGACCGGCATTGCTCATCTCCCTATGGGCCAGCGACAGGGCTGGCGACGCAGAAGTCCATGATATCGGTGCGGTCCCGGCGGAAATCCATGTCCCGCCTGCACGCTCAGTAGACCTCGGGGACCTCCCTATCGGAGTTGTCCTCGCGCTCGTAGTCGGGGTGGCGGACACGCTGGGGCAGGGTGACCGGATCGTGCGGGATCTCCTCGTAGGGGATCTGGGTCAGCAGGTGGGCGATGCAGTTGAGCCGCGCGCGCTTCTTGTCGTTGCCCGGGATCACCCACCAGGGCGCCTCGGGAATGGAGGTGCGGCGGAACATTTCCTCCTTCACCTTGGTGTAGTCCTCCCAGCAGCGGCGCGATTCCAGGTCCATGGGGCTCAGCTTCCACTGCTTCAGCGGGTCGTGGATGCGCATCTTGAAGCGGAACTCCTGCTCCTCGTCGGTGATCGAGAACCAGTACTTGATGAGGATCGTGCCGGAGCGGATGAGGGTGCGCTCGAACTCCGGCACGGTGCGGAAGAACTCGGCCACATCCTCCTCGCTGCAGAAGCCCATGACCCTCTCGACCCCGGCGCGGTTGTACCAGGAGCGGTCGAAGAGCACGATCTCGCCGCCGGCCGGAAGCTGGGCGACGTAGCGCTGAAAGTACCACTGCGTGCGTTCGCGCTCGCTGGGCGCCGGCAGGGCGACGACCCGGCAGATCCGGGGATTGAGACGCTGGGTGACGCGCTTGATCGCCCCGCCCTTGCCGGCGGCATCGCGGCCCTCGAAGATGACCACGACCTTGGCCTTGGTCGCGACCACCCAGTCCTGCACCTTCACCAGTTCGCGCTGCAGCTTCAGAAGCTCGGTGAAGTAGGTCCGGCGCGGCAGCTTCCCCTCCTCGCGCGGCGCATCCTCGTCCAGCAGCAGCATGCGGTCCTCGTCGATCTCCAGCTCGATCTCCTCGTCGAAGGAGTCGAGCATCTCGTCGAAGATGCGCTGGCTCTCGCTATCCTGGTCTCGGTCGAAACGGTCGGTCACATCGCTCTCCCCTGGGTTCGCATCTCGAGGGGCACCGGGGCCTCGCATCCCGGCGCCACTCGAGGCCACCTTAGCAAAGGCTATGTGACAGCTTTTTGTAACGCTCCGATCGGCGCTACCGCTTGCCCAGGGCACGCCAGCCGATGTCGCGCCGGCAGAAGCCCTCCGGCCAGTCGATGGCATCGACGGCGGCATAGGCCTGCCGCTGCGCCTCCAGCAGGCTCGGCGCCCGCGCCGTCACGCCCAGGACCCGTCCGCCGCTGGCGACCAGGCCCTTCTCCGGGTCCAGCTTGGTTCCTGCATGGAAGACCTGGACACCGGGCAGCGCGCCGGCCGCCTCCAGCCCGCCGATGCGGCTGCCCTTCTCGTAGGCGCCGGGATAGCCCCTGGCCGCCATCACCACGCAGAGCGCCGCCTCCTCGCGCCAGCGCAGGCTGACGTGGCGGAGGCCGCCCTCGGCCGCCGCCAGCAGTGCCGGCAGCAGGTCGGAGCGCAGGCGCGCGCAGAGCACCTGGCACTCGGGATCGCCGAAGCGCACGTTGTACTCGATCAGCTTCGGCCCGGCCGCGGTGATCATCAGGCCGGCGTAGAGCACGCCGCGGAAGGGACGCCCCTCGGCCGCCATGGCGTTCACTGTCGGCTCCACGATCTCCTTCAGAGCCCGCGCGGCCATGGCCTCGTCCAGCACCGGCGTCGGCGAGAGCGTGCCCATCCCGCCGGTGTTGGCACCCAGGTCGCCCTCGCCCACCTGCTTGTAGTCCTGGGCGCCGGCCAGCGGCAGGACGCTCTCGCCGTCGACCAGGGCATGGAAGCTGGCCTCTTCGCCCTCCAGGAACTCCTCGATCACCACGGCGGCACCGGCCTGACCGAACAGCCCCTCGTCCAGTGCTGCGACCACGGCCTGCTCGGCCTCGGCCAGGCTCATGGCCACGGTGACGCCCTTGCCGGCCGCCAGACCGTCCGCCTTGACCACGATGGGGGCGCCAACCTCGCGCAGGTAGGCAATCGCCGGCCCGCTCTCGGTGAAGCGGCGGTAGGCGGCGGTCGGGATGGCGTGGCGATCGCAGAGCGCCTTGGTGAAGCTCTTCGAGGCCTCCAGCTCGGCCGCGGCCCGGCTCGGCCCGAAGGCCAGGATGCCGGCCTCGGCCAGCCGGTCGACCAGGCCCGCGACCAGCGGTCCCTCCGGGCCGACCACGACGAGGTCTATCGCCTTCTCCCTGGCCAGCGCGACCAGGCCCTCGACGTCTTCGGCCGCCACCGGCAGGCACTCGGCCAGGGCGGCGATGCCGCCGTTGCCGGGTGCCGCGAAGATCGCCTCCGTCAGCGGCGAGCTCGCCAGCGCCCAGACCAGCGCGTGCTCGCGCCCGCCGCCCCCAACCACGAGAATACGCATGCCGGGCACCCTCTCCTGCCACCTATCCGTATGTTGGCTGGACCCTACAGGCCAGCGCGCCAGGACGAAACCGTCCAGGTTCGCTAGGATGGACAGGCCGTCCACAGGCAGGAGCCATCGAATGACCAGCGACCTTGTACGCCTCTCGACCTTGCGCTGCCCGGCTTGTGGGCATGGCGAGGAGGAGACCATGCCGCTCGACGCCTGCCTCTGGTTCTACGACTGCAAGGGCTGCGGCCTGGTTCTGAAGCCAAAGCCCGGAGACTGCTGCGTCTTCTGCAGTTTTGGCAGCGTCCCCTGCCCGCCGGTCCAACGGGACGGTCGCTGCTCCGCTGACGGCGAGGGCTCGCCCTAAGCCTCCCTTGCCCGAAAGCGGCAAGGGATGGGATAAGCGCTACCATGCAGTGGGCAGACGATCCGGCGCCCGGCGCCAACCTACCGGTCCTCACGGTCTCGGAAGTCTCCGGCGCGGTGAAGCGCACCCTGGAGCAGACCTTCGAGCACATCCAGGTGCGCGGCGAGATCTCGCGGCCGAAGTATCACAGCTCCGGCCACCTCTACCTGACGCTGAAGGACGACAAGTCGGTGCTGGACGGGGTCTGCTGGCGCGGCCGCGCGGCCAGCCTGCCCTTCCGCGCCGAGGAGGGCCTGGAGGTCATCGCCACCGGCCGCATCTCCGCCTACGCCGGCGGCGGCGGGTCGCGCTATCAGATGGTGATCGAGGACCTGCAGCTCGCCGGCGAGGGCGCGATCCTGAAGCTCCTGGAAGAGCGCAAGCGCAAGCTCGCCGCCGAGGGCCTCTTCGACAGCGAGCGCAAGCGCCCCCTGCCCTACCTGCCCGAGGTGATAGGCGTGGTGACCTCGCCCACCGGCGCGGTCATCCGCGACATCCTGCATCGCCTGGAAGAGCGTTTTCCCCGCCGCGTCCTGGTCTGGCCGGTGCGCGTGCAGGGCGAGGGTGCGGCCGAGGAGGTGACGGCGGCCATCCGCGGCTTCAACGCACTGCCGCCGGAGGGTCCGGTCCCCCGGCCCGACGTTCTGATCGTGGCCCGCGGCGGCGGCTCGCTGGAAGACCTCTGGGCCTTCAACGAGGAGGTCGTGGTGCGCGCGGCCGCGGCCTCCGAGATCCCGCTGATCGCCGCCATCGGGCACGAGACCGACACCACCCTGATCGACCTCGCCGCCGACCGCCGGGCGCCGACGCCGACCGCCGCGGCCGAGATGGCGGTCCCGGTCCGGGCCGAGCTGGTCGAGGCCATCGCCACCTTCGGCCAGCGCCTCCATGCCGGCCTGCGCCGCGACCTCGCCAGCCGCCGCGAGCGCCTGCAGGGCCTGGCCCGCGGCCTGCCGGAGCCGCGCCGCCTGCTGGAGGCCGCCATGCAGCGCCTGGATGAGCGCGGCGAGCGCCTGGAGAACGCGCAGAAGGCCGATCTCGCCCGCCGCCTCGCCGAGGTCGAGAGCCTCTCCCGCCGCCTGCCGCACCCGCGCCAGCAGGTGAGCCTGGCCGAGGAGCGCCTGGCGGCCCTCTCCCAGCGCCTGCAGCGCGGCGGCAGCGGCCGGCTGGACCGCGCGCAGCAGGCCTATGACCGCCTGGACGGCCCGCGCCGCCTGGCCGTCGCCATGACGCAGGGACTGCGGGACCGCAAGCAGGGCCTGGACTCCCTCTCGCGCCTGCTGGAGAGCGTCTCGCACCGCAGCGTGCAGGAGCGCGGCTATGCCCTCGTCACCAGCGGAGGGGCACTCAAGACCCGCGCCGGCCAGATCGAGCCGGGCGCCGCACTGACCCTCAGCTTCCTCGACGGCGAGGTCGCCGCGCGGGCGGAAGGCAGTCCCCCCGACGGCGGCCGCAAGCCCGCCAAGGCCGCGCCTGCCAAGCCGGGCGACGAGCGACAGGGGAAGCTGCTGTGATCCTCCGTGCGCTAGTCTTCCTCTGCCTGCTGGCGGGCGCGGCGGCGGCCCAGACGCCGCTGCCGGTCACCGGTCCCTTCGAGCAGGGCGGCCTCCTCTTCGGCCGGGCCGCGCCCGGCAGCCAGGTGCTGCTGGACGGCAAGCCGGTGCCGGTCTCGCCGGAGGGGCACTTCCTGCTGGCCTTCGACCGCGATGCGGAGCCGGCCGCCGACATCCAGATCATCGGCCCGGACGGCAGCCGCCTGCACCATGTCGCCGCCGTGCAGCCGCGCCGCTTCAAGACGCAGCGCATCGACGGCCTGCCGCAGAGCAAGGTGGTGCCGCCCGAAGAGGTCTGGGAGCGCATCACCGCCGAGCGCGACCTGCTGGTAGCGCTGAGAGCCCGGAGCCGCCCTGAGACCGACTACCTCAGCGGCTTCGCCTGGCCGGCCAAGGGCCGCATCAGCGGGGTCTATGGCAGCCAGCGCATCCTGAACGGCGAGCCGCGTCAGCCGCACTACGGCATCGACGTGGCCGTGCCCACCGGGACCCCGGTGCTGGCGCCCGCCGACGGCGTCGTGGTGCTGGCCCACCCGGAGCTCTACTTCGCCGGCAAGACCTTGGTGATCGACCACGGCCAGGGCCTGAAGTCGAGCCTGCTCCACCTCTCCGAGATCCTGGTGCCCGAGGGCGCGGTCGTCCGCAAGGGCGAGCCGGTCGCCAAGGTCGGCGCCACCGGGCGCGTCACCGGCGCCCACCTCGACTGGCGCGTCTCCTGGTTCGACCGCTGGATCGACCCGGCGCAGCTCGTGCCGCCGCAGTAGCGAAGGGGTCTCAGATTACCGCCGTCACGATCTCCGGGAAGAGGGTCACGATGGCGATGACCAGGAAGTTGATCGCGATGAAGGGCGTCGCCGCACGATAGATGTCGCCGAAGGTCACGTCCGGTGGCGAGGCCCCTTTCATGACGAAGAGCAGCAGGCCGAAGGGCGGCGTCATCAGCGCCGTCTCGAGGTTGATCAGCATGAGGATCGCGAACCAGATGGGATCCAGCCCCAGCCCCTTCACCACGGGGATGAAGATCGGCAGGGTGATCAGCATGATGGCGATCTGCTCCATGAAGCAGCCCAGCACCAGGACGATGAGCTGCATGCCGATCACCAGCACGATAGGATGGGTGTCGAGCGCCAGCACCGCGCCCAGCAGGCCGCGCGTGGCGCCCGAGAACGCCAGGATCTGACTGAAGCCCGTCGCCGCCCCCATGATGGCGAAGGTCATGACCGTGATCTTCAGCGAGTCGAAGAGCGCGACGCGCATCAGCGCCAGGGTCAGGCGGCCGTGCGCCGCTGCCAGGATGAGCGAGCTGAGCGCGCCTAAGGCCGCCGCCTCGGTCGGCGTCGCCACCCCCAGCACGATGAGCCCGGTCACCGAGAAGACGATGAGGCCAAGCGGCAGCAGGTCCTTCAACAGGGCGCGCAGGCGCTCCAGATAGCTCGCACGGGCCACCTCGTAGGAGGGCGCCTCCTGCGGCCGCAGCAGCGCGCGGGCCACGATGTAGAGCGTGTAGCACAGCGCCATGATGATGCCCGGCAGGATCGCGGCGATCAGCACCTTGGCCACCGAGACCTTGCCGATCGAGGCCAGGATCACGGCCAGCGCGCTGGGCGGGATCATCATCGCCAGTCCGCCCGAGGCCATGATCGGCCCGATCGTCATCATCTTGGAGTAGCCGCGGCGCCGGAGGTCGGGCAGCAGCAGCGAGCCCAGCATCGCCGTGTTCGCCATGGTCGAGCCGCTGAGCGAGGAGAAGACCGTGCCCGAGGCCACGGTCAGCAGGGAGAGCCGCCCCGGAACCTTGCCCATCCACTTCTCCAGCGCATCGACCGCGCGCTGGCCGAGCTGGGTGTGCCACAGCACCACCCCCATGAAGATGAAGAGCGGGATCGGCACCAGGGAAAAGGAGCTGACCGAGCTGTAGATCCCCAGGACCAGCTGCTGGAAGGTGCTGCCGCCGCCCTGGATCACGAAGACGGCGAGCGCGGTGACGAAGAGGAAGGCGAAGGCCACCGGCACGCCCGCAGCCATGACGGCAAGGACCGAGCCGATAATGGCCGTCAGCGGAACCCACCAGTCCATTGCACCCCACCCTCCCGGAGGCGGCCCCTTCGGCCCGCCGCGTGTTGTCGCCCGATTGCTATTGCCTAACCCGGCCCGACCTCATGGGCGCTCGGCAGCCGGCCCTGTGCCGCCTTCACCAGCAGCCTGACGAACTCGACCGCGGTCAGCAGCAGGCCGAGCGCGATGATGAACAGCAGGACGGAGCGCGGCACCGGGTAGATCCCCACCGTCATGATGCCCCGCCCGTAGTCCTCCAGCGCGGCCGCGAGCGCCCAGTAGCCGATGAAGCCCGAGGTCGCCGCCGCCACGGCGAAGCCCAGCACCTGGCTGGCCCCGGCCAGCCGCTGCGGCAGCATCCGGACCAGGATGTCGATCGCCACGTGGCCGTTCTGCCGGGCAAGCCAGGGCGAACCCAGGAAGAGGATCGACAGCAGGCTGTGCTGCACGAACTCGTACATCCAGCCGACCGGGCTGTTGAGGGCGAAGCGCGCGAAGACGTCGACGCCGACGCCGATCATGATGGCCAAGATCAGAAGCGCCGCCAGCCACGCCATGGCGTCAACCAAGAGATCGTAAACGCGCATCGTCCCCCTTCCGGACGCAGAGGGCCCAGCCGGACGGCCGGCGGACCTGCCAGGCGCAGGCCGCCGGCCCCGAAAGGGCTACTTGGTCATCATATCCTTGATGGCCTGGCCGTGCTCGGGATTCTCTTCCAGGAACTTGGCCCAGCCGGCGTCGTAGGCGGCGTCGGTGTACTGCTTGGCCTCGGCGTCGGAGAAGGTCACGAACTCGACGCCGGCCTCCTTCAGCCGCGCATCCTCCTGGGCGATGTAGTCGGCATAGTAGGCGACCACCTGCTTCTCGAACTCGACGGAGGCTTCCTCGATCTGCTGCTTCACCTCGTCGGGCAGGTCGTCCCAGGTCTCCTGGTTCATGATGATGGCCGAGTTCAGCGAGTAGAAGGGATGGTTGATCACGTACTTCGCGACCTCGGGGAAGCCGTAGTCGAGCGTGCCGGCATAGGTCCATCCCAGGCCGTCGACGATGCCACGCTCCAGCGCCGAATAGGTATCGGCCGGCGGCAGCGCCACGGGCGTCCCGCCCATCGCCTGCACGATGGCGGTATAGACCGGCGACACCCGGAACTTCAGCCCGTTGAGGTCGGCGATGCTGGCGACCGCCTTGGAGGTGTAGAGGCGAAAGGCCTCGCCGGGCGTGCCGCTGGCGTTGGCGACGTAGACCACGTTGCCCTTGTCGGCGTGCAGCTTCTGCATGAGGTCGTGATAGCCCGCCGCGCGCAGCTCGCCCGGAAGCTTGCTGGCGTTGTACTGGATGCCGACACCTTCCGGCACCGAGCCGGTGTAGTAGGAGGCGACGCCCAGCGCCACGTCGACCGTGCCGTTGCGCACGGCATCGAACTGCTCGAAGGCCGGCACCACCTCGGCGCCGCCCAGGTACTCCAGCTTGACCCGCCCGTTGGTCTTCTCCTCGACGATGTCGCCGAAGAGGAAGAGCGGCTGCGAGAGATAGTTCTCCGCCGGATAGGGGGTGATCGCCTTCAGCTCGATGGTCTCGTCTTGAGCCGAGGCGCCCGCCGCCAGAAACAGACTGCTTCCAACAGCCATTACTGTCGCGAACGACAGGGAGAGACAGTGTTCATGCAAGGTCTTCATGGGTTCCTCCACGCTATCTGTGCGGCTCGAGCCGGAGCCGCGGCCTCTCATGCCTCCGTTCGCTGCTTCGCGAATTGGTTGCTTCTTATTCACGCAGGAGCTGTGCGTCGGAGTGCGCGTCTTTTTCCTGTAGGAGAGACTACGATCCGCCGCCCACGGCGAGTCAAGCAGGAAATGACTCACGGATCATAAAACTGACTGTTCATTCAGCACCGATGGAGGTATAGCTTGTGGCCAGCGACAAGGAACGTCACCGCAGGATCGGGTCCGGGAGGGCTGGAGTGAGCGCAGGGAGCGAACGCGAGACAGGACAGGCCGAGCGCGACCTGCAGCCGGCGTCGGTCAGGAACCCGCTGCTGGTCGAACACCGGCGCCAGGCCCTGATCGCCGCCGCCATCAAGGTCTTTGCGGAGAAAGGCTATCACTCGGCCCGGGTATCCGAGATCGCCGAGGCCGCCGGCATCTCCCAGGGCACGGTCTACAACTACGTCCGCTCCAAGGAGGACATCCTCTACCTGGTCTGCCTCGACAACCTGATCGGCTACGAGGGCCTGGTCACGGAGGCGACGGCCACCGCGGGAAGCGGGCTGGAGAAGCTGAAGGCGCTGGTGCGCGCGACGGTGCAGGCGGTGATCCGCTACAAGGACCATCACCTCATCATGGTCCGCGAGCTGCATCACATCGAAAAGCGCCGGCGCCGCGAGTTCCTGGCCGCGGCGGCGGAGAAACGCGGCGTGTGCGAGCGGCTCTTGCGGCAGGCGGCCGAGGAAGCGGACCTCACCCTGCCCAACACCCTGCTGGCCGCCAACCTCATGATCTTCCTGCCCAACATGATCGTGTCCCGCGGCTGGGACTTCCGCAACAGCGTCAGCGAGGAGGAGATCGAGGCTTTCCTGGTGAGCTTCATCTGGCGGGGTCTCGGCCTGCCGACAGAGGCGCTGGAAGGCGACGGCGACCCGCTCTAGGGCTGCCGGGCCGGCAAGACAACAAGACCCAACGAGGGAGGAGCGACATGCAAACGGCCTTGCCGATCTACAGACAGGCGCTCGACTGGGACGCCTTCTACGCCACCTATCCCGTCCCGGACGTCTACGAGCAGACCCATTACCGCTGGTCTCGCGACGAGCTGCGCGCCTTCCAGAACCGCCGCTTCATGGAGCTGGTGGGGATCGGCTGGAACAATCCCTTCCACGCCGCGCGCTGGAAGGCGGCGGGCCTGGAGCCGGGCGACATCCGCTCGCTCGACGACATCCGCAAGATCCCGACCTACACCTCCGACGACGTGAAGGAGGACCAGCGCCTGCACCCGCCCTTCGGCCACTTCCACGGCGACGCGCTGGAGCGCAGCGACAAGATCCCGCTGAAGCTGCAGACCAGCGGCGGCACCACCGGCAAGCCGCGGGCCACCCTCTACGGCCCCTGGGACTGGGAGATGAACGGCCTGACCCAAGCGCGCGCCATGTACATCCTGGGCGCCCGGCCCGGCGACATCTGCCAGATCCCGTCGACCAACTCGCTGGCGAACCTGGGCTGGTGCATCTACAAGGCCTGCCACGACTACCTGGGCGTGCTGCCGCTGACCACGGGAAGCGGCGTCGTCACCTCCTCCCGGCGCCAGCTCGAGCTCGCCTTCGACTGGGGTACGAACATCTGGGTGAGCTTCCCGGAGTACCTGACCCACCTCGCCAAGGTGGCCAGGGAGGAGCTCGGCCGCGACGTGCGCGAGCTCAAGACCAAGTTCATCGGCTCCTTTCTCGGCCCCGACACCGACGACGCGCTGCGCAACCACCTGCAGGAGCTCTGGGGCTGCCCGGTCTACGACCTCTACGGCACCAACGAGCTGGGGACCGCCGGCTTCGAGTGCCGGGAGCAGAAGGGCCTGCACCTGGCCGAGGACTGCATCCACGTCGACTTCGAGGACGTGGAGACCGGCGCGGCCGTGGCCGACGGCGAGACCGGCAACATGGTGGTCACCATCCTGCACCGCTCGCTGCCGCCGGTCATCCGCTACAACCTGCGCGACCTCGGCCGGATCGTCTCTGCAGAGCGCTGCGGCTGCGGCAGCCTCTACCGGCGCATGGACAAGTTCCTCGGCCGCAGCGACGACATGGTGAAGATACGCGGCGTCAACATCTATCCCATGGCCTGCCTGCGCGCGATCAAGAGCGACCAGCGCACGACCGGCGAGTGGGTCTGCATCGCCGAGCGCAGCGAGAAGGAAGGCGTCATCCGCGACGACCTGACGGTGAAGATCGAGGTGCTGAGGTCCGCCGCCTCGCGCGACGGCCTGAAGGAGCACCTGGAGAGCCGGCTGAAGGACGACCTGGGCATCCGCGTGCCCGTCGTCCTGGTCGACGAGGGCGCGCTCACCGAGGAAGCCAACCTGGGGCGCGAGGGAAAACCGCGCCGCCTGATCGACAAGCGGTTCAAGAAGTAGAGCGGTGTTCGTTCAACTTTGATCGGTACCTGCCGGCACAGTGACGCCGGCCCATGCGCCGGCACGAAGGGAGTACCAAGCATGAGGATTTTCGACTGCCACTCGCACTGGAGCACCGACCGCGGTTACGTCTTCCAGTCGCAGGAGGCGCGCGACAGCCAGGCCCGGATCTGGGGCACGAGGGCCCAGATCCAGACCGAGCAGGAGATGACCGACACCTTCCGGCGCAACAACGTACGGGTCGTCATGGATCTCGCGCTGACCGTGCTGCAGGAAATGGACTGGGACCAGATCCGCGAGCTCCACGACTACACCTTCGAGGTGCAGCGCCAGCACAGCGACGTGATCTACGGCCACTGGCTCTCCTTCGACCCCAGGGTCGGCAAGAAGGGCGTCGAGGAGTTCCAGCGCGCCGTCGACGCCAAGGCCGGCTTCGTCGGCTTCGGCATCATCGGCCAGGCGCGCCACCGCCGCCCGCCCAGCGACGAGATCTGGGACCCCTTCTACAAGGCCTCGATCGACGCCAACATTCCCGTCCTGATCCACACCGGCCTCACCGGGATCGGCCAGGGCTTTCCCGGCGGCGACGGCATCGTGCTGGACGACGGCCATCCGCGCCACATCGACATCGTGGCCGCGCGCTTCCCGGAGCTGAAGATCCTGGCCGCCCGCCCCGCCTATCCCTGGCAGGACGAGATGATCGCCATCCTGCTGCACAAGTCCAACGTGCACTACGAGTTGCACGGCTGGTCGCCCAAGGCCTTCACGCCCAACCTGAAGCGCGAGATCGGCGGGCGCCTGCAGGACCGCATCATGTTCGGCTGCGACTATCCCGTGCTGAAGTACGAGATGATGGCCGAGCGCTGGCGCCAGCTCGGCTACACCGAGGAGGTGCTGGAGAAGGTCTTCCACAAGAACGCGGAGGCCTACTTCCCCAACGCCGCCCCGCCGGGCGCCTGAGCGGCGGGCGGCAGGGGAGAGGGCCGCAACCACCCGTATTGGCGGATTGAGTCGTGCTGATGGCTCGCATGGACCGCCAAAACCGTCATCCCCGCGCCTTGACCCACTGCTATCCGATTAAGCGAATCTGGTTGTGGTGTTTGCATCCAGGCACAACCCTTAACGTCATCCCCGGGCGAAGACCCGGGGATCCACGTGGCTCGGCAGCGCGCTACTCTGGGTTTGAGCGCTGGCCGAGAGACGTGGATGGCCGGGTCTAAGCCCGGCCATGACGGATGGTGGTTGAATACTGCTACATGGCATTCTTCAAAAGATGTTTCAGCGGCTCAACCGGACATGAATGAGAGGCGGCCATGCTCTACTTCGAGGACTTTCCCGTCGGCGACCGGCGTGCGTTCGGCCCCTACCGGCTGAGCGCCGAGGAGGTCGTGGCCTTCGCCGAACGCTACGACCCGCAGCCCTTCCACCTGGATGCGGCAGCCGCGCGCGGGGGCCCCTTCGGCGCGCTCGCGGCCTCGGGCTGGCACACCTGCGGGATCGTCATGCGGCTGATGGTGGACGGCTTCATCTCGAAGGCCGCCTGGCTCGGCTCCCCCGGAGTCAGCGACATCAAGTGGCTGAAGCCGGCCCTGGCGGAGAGCGACATCATGGCGGTCTCGACCATCCTCGAGGCGAGGCCGTCGCGCTCCAAGCCCGACCGCGGCCTCCTCACCCTGGGCTGGGAGGCCACGACCCCGGAGGGCGACCTGCTCATGACCCTCTCGGTGATCGGGATCGTGCGCAGGCGGGAGGGCGAGCACCGGTAAATCGAAGACGATGGGGGCCGGGCCCTGCTTTCCGCCCGGCCCTGTCTTCTTTCAAGCCCGATCGTCCAAAGCATCGACAGCGACTCTTCGCAGTGCTTGATCGAACTGATTTGCATAGACTAGGGTGGTTGCAACTTTAAACCTTGCCTTGTGGGGAATGGCGGGGTCGGTCGCATCGGTTCGGGGGAAGGTAAAATGTGCGTTGTTCGGGACCACCGCTCTTCGGCCTTGGTTCTTTGCCTCATGGCGCTACTGGCCTTCACCGCCGCCGCGTGCGCACCCACGCCTCGCGAGCTCATCAGGAAGTCGCAGACAGCGGAGAACCCGCCGGGAGCCCTGAGCCCCTTCTTCGAAACGCAGTTTGCCAGGCACTACCAGAACTGGCCGAGCAAGCCGATCCTCCGGGTATGCGGCTACAAGGCCGGCTGTGCGGAATACGAAGCCGCTCAGGCGCCGGCATTCTTCCGCGAACTCGGAGCGGTTCGCTACTCGGACCCGGTTGTGGATACCCTCGTCGCCGAGGCCGTGGTCTCTCACGGCCCGGCGGTGAACACCGCCAAGGGGATCGTCAAGCGCTGGCTCAGCTGCTTCAGCACGCAAGACGACACGCGCATCTACTTCTTTCATTCCCGCAACGACGAGATCACGTCCCTGCCCCAGACAGGCTACAAGCACGTCAACCTCTATTACCTCGATGCCACGAACGCGAAGGCCTACGAGAAGCTCGAGAACACCTGCGGCCCGATGGACAAGACGACGACCATCGTCTTCGCGTAGGAGGCCGGCAAACACAGGACAGCGCTGCCGGCCCGGGTATCCGCCCGACAGCCCGGATCCTTCCCTTGAACTCACCTTTCGGCGCCCGCAGAGTGGGGTCGTGACACCCAGCCGGAGGGGCTCCGGGGGCGACGCTCCAGCTATCAGCCTTCCATTGAGGGAAAACGATGCCCAAGGCGCGGATAGCGATCATCATTCATGAGGAGCAGGAGTTCGACCCGGGCTTCTACCTGCACAGCATCGCGCACAACTTCTGGACGGACCACGACATCGAGACCGTGGTGCACCGGGGAACCAGGAACCTGCCCGATGCCGACCTCGCGATCCTTCACGTCGACCTGACAGAGACGCCCGAGGCCTACACCGCTCTGGCTGCCAGCTATCCCCGCATGCTGAATGCCAGGACCAGATCCATTGCCAAGCGCGTGATCTCGACGAACCTGGTCTCGGCCGACGACGACTACGTTGGCCCGGTTGTGGTGAAGACCGATGCCAACCACCTGGGGCATCCCGAGCTCGACCTCTACCGCAAGCGGGTCAAGCGTAGCTGGAACCCGCTGGACCACCTCGTCTGGCGCTACCGGCGCAGCGTCCTCTGGCGCAAGCGCCGCCTGCCGAAGGACGAGTATCTCTTCCTCGACCGCAAGGAGGCGGTCCCCGACTGGGTCTGGACCGACGCGCGCTTCGTCGTCGAGGCCTTCCGGCCGCAGTTCGACGGGACCTACTATCACCTCAACTACTGGTTCTTCCTCGGGACCCGCAACGTGGTCTTCAGGGTCTCGGGCACGCAACCCCATGTGACCGCCTACGACCAGTCGCTCGCATCGCCTTTCAGCGACCGGGTCCCCGGCGATCTCGAACGCCGCCGCGAGGAACTGGGCCTGGATTTCGGCAAGCTGGACTTCCTGGTGTCGGAGGGAGAGGTGGTCCTGATCGACGCCTCCAGGACTCCCAGCGCCGGCCCGAACATCGGCCTCTCGCGCCGTGTCGAGACCTGCAGGCTCCTCGCACCCGGCATTCTCGACTTCCTCTAGCCGGGAAACCGCTAATCCTCCAGCAAGGCCTCCAGGCTCTCCAGCCGGTCCGCCTCCCCGATCGGCTTGTCCCAGCGGATGCGGCTGACGCGGGGGAAGCGCATGGCGAGGCCCGACTTGTGGCGGCCGGAGCGCTGGACGGCGTCGAAGGCGACCTCCAGGACCAGGCCGGGGCGCAGCGCGCGGACCGGGCCGAAGCGCTCGACCGTGTTGTCGCGCACCCACTTGTCGAGCTGCTTCAGCTCCTCGTCGGTGAAGCCGAAATAGGCCTTGCCGACCGGCACCAGGGCTGTCCCGCCCGCCTCCTCCTCGCGCCAGACGCCGAAGGTGTAGTCGGAATAGAAGGAGCTGCGCTTGCCGTGGCCGCGCTGGGCGTACATCAGCACGCAGTCGGCGACCAGGGGATCGCGCTTCCACTTGAACCAGGGGCCCTTCGGACGGCCGGCCAGGTAGGCGCTCTCCCTGCGCTTCAGCATCAGCCCCTCGATGCCGCTGGCCCGCGCCTCCGCCCGCAGCGCCGCCAGCTCCTCCCAGCCGGCGAAGGGGATGAGCGGCGAGAGGTCCATGCGCGCGGGCTGCCGGCTGCGGTACCAGTCCTCCAGCCGCCGCCGGCGGGTGGCGAGCGGCTCCGGCCGCAGGTCCTCCTCGCCCTCCAGCAGCAGGTCGTAGAGGCGCAGATGCGCCGGGCTCTCCTCCAGCAGCCTGCGTGTCGGCGTCTTGCGGTTGAGCCGCTGCTGCAGGGCGTTGAAGGAGGCGACCTCGCCCTCCTGCAGGACCAGGAGCTCGCCGTCCAGCACCGCGTGGAAGTCGATGGCCTCCAGCAGGTCGGGAAAGGCGCCGCCGATGTCCTCGCCGGTGCGCGAGAAGAGGGCCGACCCGCCGGGCGTGGCCACCAGTTGCACGCGGATGCCGTCCCACTTCCACTCGGCCAGGAAGTCGCCGGGCGCCAGGCTCTCCAGCGCCGCCTCGTCCAGCGCGGTCGCCAGCATCAGCGGGCGGAAGCTCGGCGCGGAGCCGGGGTCCGGCCGCGGCCCCCTGCCCTCCAGCCAGTCGAAGAGCGGCCGGTAGGGCGGCCTCAAGCTGGGCCAGACCTCCTCGATCTCGGCCAGCGCCTGGCCCGACCACTCGGCAAGCGCGGTCTTCGCCAGCCGGGCCGAGACGCCGACGCGCAGCGCCCCGGTGATCAGCTTCAGGAGCGCCCAGCGCCCGGTCGCGTCCAGCCCGTCGAGCCAGCGCTCGATCAGGTCCGGCACCTCCGCGCGGGCGGCACCCTGGAGGGTCTCGACCACCTCCGCCAGGTCGACGGGCCGGTTGCTGCCGTGCCTGGGCTGCCAGATGAGCGCGGCGGTCTCCGCCAGGTCGCCGACGTAGTCGTAGGACCAGCGGAAGAGCACCGGGTCGCCGCGCGCCTCGGCCAGGGCGCGGATCGCGCCCGGCTTGGCGCCGGTGAAGCTGAGCTCTCCGGTCAGCGCCGCCAGGGCATAGCCGCGTGCCGGGTCGGGGGTCTCGGCGCAGTAGTCGGCGATGAGGCGCAGCTTGCCGTTGCGCGAGGCCATGAAGGAGAGCGCGTCCAGCAGCCGGGCGAAGTCCTTCACGTGGCGGCCTCCTGCTCGGCCTCGCCGCGGCCGGCGAGCGAGAGCGCGCGCGCCCGGATGCCGAGCCCCGCCGCGGCGTGGCAGAGCGCCTCCTCGTTGCCGTGGGTCACCCAGACCTCCTCGGCCGCGACCTCCTGGATGGTCTGCAGCAGCTCGTCCCAGTCGGCATGGTCGGAGATCACCAGCGGCAGCTCCGCGCGCGACTGGCGGGCCCGCGCGCGCACCCGCATCCAGCCCGAGGCCACGGCCGTCACCGGGTCGGCGAAGCGCCTGGACCAGCGGTCGGCTATGGCCGAGGGCGGGGCGATCACGATCTCGCCGGCCAGCTTCTCCTTCGTCTCGCTCGCCGGCCTGAGATCGCCCAGCGGCACGCCCAGGTCCTGGTAGAGCTGCATCAGGCTCACCATGGCGCCGTGCAGGTAGATCGGCCGCTCGTAGCCGGCGAGCCGCAGCAGGCGCACCAGGCGCTGCGCCTTGCCGAGCGCATAGGCGCCGACCAGGTGGCAGCGCTCGGGGAAGAGGGCGTGGGAGCGCAGCAGGCGCGCCACCTCGCCCTCGGCCGGCGGATGGCGGAAGACCGGCAGCCCGAAGGTCGCCTCGGTGATGTAGAGGTCGCAGGGGACCACCTCGAAGGGCGCGCAGGTCGGGTCCCAGCGGCGCTTGTAGTCGCCCGAGACCACGGCACGTAGGCCCCGCCACTCCAGCACCACCTGGGCGCTGCCCAGCACGTGCCCGGCCGGCACCAGGCTGAGGCGCACCTCGCCCAGAGAAATTTCCTCGCCGTAGTGCAAGGCCTGATAGCTTTCGGCCGCGCTCTCGCCGTATCGTGCGCGGACGATGGCCAGGGTCTCGGGCGTGGCCAGCAGGGCCCGGTGGCCGGCGCGGGCATGGTCCGCATGGCCGTGGGTGACCACCGCCCGGTCCACGGGACGGTGCGGATCGATGTAGCAATCGGCGGGTTCGCAGTAGAGCCCTGCCGCGGTTACTCTGAGCCACAAACGAGAAGGTGAGGGAGACGCCGACATGAGCGATGACTTCGTCCTACACGAGCTTCTGGTCAAGGAGTGCTACCAGATCTCCGACTGGCCGCTGTGCCGCCTCCTGCTGATGGACGACACCCACTATCCCTGGCTGGTGCTGGTGCCCCGCATCGAGAACGTCCGCGACCTCGACGAGCTGGACGACGAGACCCTGGCGGCCTGCATGGGCGAGGTGGTCGAGGCCAGCCGGCGCCTGAAGTCGCTGACCAAGGCGCACAAGATGAACGTCGCCTCGCTGGGCAACCTCTGCCCGCAGCTACACATCCACGTCATCGCACGCTTTCGCGACGACCAGGCCTGGCCCGGCCCGGTCTGGGGCAAGGTACCGCGAAGCCCCTATCCGGCGGCGACCGGCGTCTTCGGCACCATGCCGGTGAAGGAACTGCTCGCCCGGCTGCGGTCCAGCCTCGGCACGCTCGACTGACGCTTCGGCGGCATTATAGCGCGCTGGCCGCCCTTGCCTGCGCGCGCGGCAATGAAGGATACAGGAACCGCTCTGGGCGGCCTCGGCGCTGTTGGGGAAGACCGACCGAAAGGCCGGTGGGAAGGCCGCAGAGCTTGGCGCAGAAGAGTCCTCTGGGAGCATTGCCGACAGGCCAGTCACTCCAGCCCCGCAGCATCGCCGACCGGATTGGCAGCGGCCCCCCCTTCTTGACGGGAGGCGGGCGATGCATCAGACCACTGTCATCACAAGGCCTCGACCGGGAAACATTCGCTGCGGTCGGGCGCAGACGAGACCAGGAAAGGCGTCTTAGTGTTCGATCTGACCCAGCTGGATGATGCAAAGATCATCTTCAACCACATCCCGAAGGCAGGCGGCAGCTCTCTCTACTACTTCTTCCAGGAGCTGTTCGGAAAGGACAAGGTGTTTCGTTACCAGACGCGAAATGCCCAGTCAGAGATCGTCACGATGGAAGACCTCTCCGAGGAAGATCGGAACAACCACTACCTATTCCAGGGGCACTTCAAGTACGGTTACCACACGCTCTTCGATCAGAAGTGCTTCTACTTCGGCATCATCCGCGACCCTATCGAGCGGATCGTCTCGAACTACTACTACACCAAGTCCAAGGGCCTGAAGAAGGCCAAGGAGTACGCCAACTCCGTCACCCTGGAGGAGTTCTTCGACCGGCGCATCAAGGATGCCGGCAAGCAGATCGGCCACCTGCAGACGGACTTCCTGACCGGCACCGGCAAGTTTGCCGAGGCCAGAAAGATCATCAACCAGCAGTACTTCCTCTGCTGCACGACCAAGCAGCTCAACAACTGCCAGAATCTGCTGAAGACCATCTATTCCAAAAAGAAAATCAAGGCGATGAAACGGAACGTCTCGGGTTCCGACGAGAAGGCCAGCGACACGATCGAGAACCTCAAGGAAAACTACAAGGATATGTTCGAGGTCGATTACCAAACCTTGCGATTCGTGCGTAACTTTTACAACAAGCGCAAAGAAGAAATCAAGGAACAGCTCGCGGAAAGGGTCTAACCCACCCGGCAAAGGGACACGCTTCGGCCCGGTCCAGGGGGCGCGCCGGCCGGACTGGCCAGGCGCGCTGCGATCGGCTATCTCCCAGAGCGTGAGCCAGGCCCTCGATCCCGACCTGCTGTCGCCGCCGGCGACCATCCTGCCGGCCAGCTTCCGCGACTGGTTCGCCAGCCGCGGCTGGCGGCCGCACGCCCATCAGCTCGCCCTGCTGGAGGCCGCCCGCAGCGGCCGCTCGGTCCTGCTGGTGGCGCCCACCGGCGGCGGCAAGACCCTGGCGGGCTTCCTGCCCAGCCTGACGGAGCTGGCCGAAGCTCCGCGGCCCGGCCTCCACACGCTCTACATCTCCCCGCTGAAGGCCCTGGCCCAGGACATCCACCGCAACCTGCAGCAGCCCATCGCCGAGATGGGGCTCCAGGTCACGGCCGAGACCCGCACCGGCGACACCCCCTCGGAGAAGCGCAAGCGGCAGCGCGCCAGGCCGCCGCAGCTCCTGCTGACGACGCCCGAGTCCCTCGCCCTGCTGCTCTCCTATGCCGATGCGCCGGAGCTCTTCGCCGGCCTGTCGCGCGTGATCGTCGATGAGACCCACGCCATGGCCGGCGGCAAGCGCGGCGACCTCCTGGCCCTGGGCCTCGCCCGCCTGCAGAGCCTGGCTCCCGCGATGACCCGGATCGGCCTCTCGGCGACCGTGGCCGACCCCAAGGGCCTGGCCGCCTGGCTCAGCCCCGACGGCCGCTACGACCCGGAGCGGGTGGCCCTGCTGCTGGGCCGCTCCGGCGCCAGGGCCGAGGTCGAGATCCTGGAGACGGCGGAGGGCCTGCCCTGGTCCGGCCACATGGCCGGCCACGCGCTGGAGGAGGTCTACGAGCGGGTCCAGGGAGCCCAGACCGCCCTCCTCTTCGTCAACACCCGCGCGCAGGCCGAGATCCTCTTCCGCCGCCTCTGGCAGATCAACGAGGCGAACCTGCCGATCGCGCTGCACCACGGCAGTCTCGACGTCGCCCAGCGCCGCAAGGTCGAGGCCGCCATGGCGGCCGGCAAGCTGCGCGCCGTGGTCGCCACCTCCTCCCTCGACCTGGGGATCGACTGGGCCGCGGTCGACCTGGTGGTGCAGATCGGCGCGCCCAAGGGCGTGGCCCGCCTGGTGCAGCGGATCGGCCGCGCCAACCACCGCCTCGATCAGCCCAGCCGCGCGCTCTTGGTTCCGGCCAACCGCTTCGAGGTGCTGGAGTGCCGCGCGGCGGTCGAGGCCATCGAGGCGCGCGAACTGGACGGCGGGCCGCTGCGGCCCGGCGGGCTGGACGTCCTGGCCCAGCACATGATGGGGACGGCGGCCGGCGCGCCCTTCGAACCCGACCGGCTCTACCGCGAGGTGCTATGCGCCCAGCCTTACCGCGCGCTCGCCCGTGCGGCCTTCGACGAGACCCTGGCCTTCGTCGAGACCGGCGGCTATGCGCTGAAGCGCTACGAGCGCTTCCGCCGGCTGGTGGCCGGTGCGGACGGGCGCTACCGGGTGGCGAACCCGCGGCTGATCCAGCGCTATCGCATGAACGTGGGCACCATCGTCGAGGAGCCGCTGGTGACCGTGCGCCTGAAGAACGGGCGCAGGCTGGGCGAGGTGGAGGAGTACTTCGTCCAGGGCCTCCTGACCGGCGACAGCTTCCTCTTCGCCGGCGAGCTGCTGACCTTCCTCGGCCTCAAGGAGACCGACGCGCTGGTGGCCCGGGGCGGGCGCGGCGACCCCAAGATCCCGGCCTATGCCGGCGGGCGCCTGCCGCTCACGGCAGAGCTCTCGACCCGGGTGCGGGCCATGCTGGAGAGTCCGGGCCGCTGGCAGAACCTGCCGCCGGAGGTGCAGCAGTGGCTCAGCCTCCAGCGCTACCGCTCCTTGCTGCCGCCCGCACAGGGACTGCTGGTCGAGAGCTTCCCGCGGGCCGGCAAGGAGTACCTGGTCGCCTACTGCTTCGAGGGCCGCAACGCGCACCAGACCCTGGGCATGCTGCTGACGCGGCGGCTGGAGCGGGCCGGCTGCCGCCCGCTGGGCTTCGTCGCCTCGGACTACGCCATCGCCACCTGGAGCCTCGGCCGGCCGGCCGAGGTGGCCGCCCTCTTCTCGGAGGAGATGCTGGGCGACGACCTGGAGGAGTGGATGGCCGAATCCTCGCTGCTGCGCCGGACCTTCCGCAACGTCGCCATCGTCTCCGGCCTGATCGAGCAGCGCCACCCCGGCCAGGAGAAGAGCGGCCGCCAGATGACCGTCTCCTCCGACCTAATCTACGACGTGCTGCGCAAGTACGAGCCGGACCACCTGCTGCTGCGCGCGACCCGCGAGGAGGCCGCCGGCGGCCTCACCGACATCCGCCGCCTGGCCGACATGCTGGTGCGGGTGAAGGGCCGCATCCGCCACCGCCGCCTGGCCCGCGTCTCGCCGCTGGCGGTGCCGGTGCTGCTGGATATCGGCAAGGTCCAGGTCGCCGGCGGGGCCATGGACAGCCTGCTGGACGAGGCCGCCGAGAGCCTGATCGCCGAGGCCATGGCGGACCTGCCCGAAGCGCTGCTCGCCGAGGGGGCCGGTCAGGCGGAGCTGCCGCTGTGAGGGACGCCGGCCTGCAGTCCTTCACCCTGAACGGCGCCGAGCTCATGGGCCATGTCAGCGGCGCGCTCTACTGGCCGGACGAGAGGCTTCTGGCGGTCGCCGACCTGCACCTCGAGAAGGGCTCCTCCTTCGCCCGGCGCGGCGACCTGCTGCCGCCCTACGACACCGCCGAGACCCTGGCACGCCTGCTGGCGCTGACCCGCCGGCTGCGGCCCGAAAGGCTGCTCTTCCTGGGCGACAGCTTCCACGACCGCTGGGGGCCGGAGCGATTGGACGACAGGGACCGGCAGCAGCTCGCGGCCCTGAAGGAGACCGCCGAGCTGATCTGGATCGAGGGCAACCACGACCTGGGCTCCCACCCGCAGGGCTTCGGCGAGATGCGGGAGAGCCTGCGCCTCGGCCCCCTCACCTTCCGCCACGAGGCCGCGGCCAGGCCGGAGCCCGGCGAGGTCAGCGGCCATTTCCACCCCAAGGCCCGCATCCGCGTCTCGACCGGCAGCACCTCGGCGCGCTGCTTCATCTTCGACCGGCGGCGCGTCATCCTGCCGGCCTTCGGCGCCTACACCGGCGGGCTCGACGTCCGCCATCCGGCCCTGGCGCGCCACTTCCCGGCCGGCTTCAAGCTGATCGCCCTCGGCGAGCGCCGGGCCGCCCTGCTGCCGGAAGCAGCGCTGCTCTGAGGACAGCGACAGCTCGTCGCGAGGGCGGGTGATCCCCCTTACCGCGCGGCCCGTAGAAACCCCCGAGACGACGAGGCTCGGTTGGGAGCCGGGTGGGATGATCAGAGAAGTGTGGTGGTGAAGCGATGACGACAGATGCACCCAGCATCGTCTGGTTCCGGCAGGACCTGCGCCTTGCCGACAATCCCGCCCTGGCCAGGGCGCTGGAGCGGCCCGGCCCCCTGGTTCCGCTCTTCATCCTCGACGAGGGCGAGACCGCAGCGCGTCGGCCCGGCGCGGCGCAGCGCTGGTGGCTGCACCACAGCCTGGCAGCCCTGGACGAGGCACTGAAGGACCGCGGATCGCGCCTGATCCTGCGCCGGGGCGCCGCCAGTGAGGTTCTGGCCGGCGTGGCCGCGGAGACCGGCGCCAAAGCGCTCTACTGGAACCGCTGCTACGACCCGGCCTCGGTCGCCCGCGACCGCGCCGTCAAGTCCTGGGCCAAGGAGGAAGGGCTCGAGGTCGAGAGCTTCAACGGCCTCCTGTTGATGGAACCCTGGGAGATCGCGACGAAGGAGGGCAAGAGCTACCGGGTCTTCTCGCCCTTCTGGCGCCGGCTGCGGGAGTGCTACGACCACCGCGCGCCCCTGCCCGCTCCCGACGCGCTGCCGGCCGCACCCGACATCGCAGGCGACGGCCTGGCCGACTGGGCCCTGCTGCCCGAGAAGCCGAACTGGGCGGAAGGCTTCGCCGCGCTGTGGGAGCCGGGAGAGGCCGGCGCGCGGGCGCGCCTCGCGGACTTTCTCGAGGACTCGCTGGCAGGCTACAAGGCAGAGCGCGACCGCCCGGATCGCCGCTCGACCTCGCGCCTCTCCCCGCACCTGCGCTTCGGCGAGATCTCGCCGCGGCAGGTCTGGCAGGCGGTGGAGGACCATCTCTCCGTCGCCTCCGGCGGGCAGAGCGGCGCGGACAAGTTCCTCTCCGAGATCGGCTGGCGCGAGTTCTCCTATCACCTGCTGTTCCACGAGGAGAACCTCGCGGAGGCCCCCCTGCGCAGCAACTTCGCCGGCTTCCCCTGGCGGGAAAGCGAGAGCGATCTCCGCCGCTGGCAGCGCGGCCGCACCGGCTATCCGATCGTCGATGCCGGCATGCGCGAACTCTGGGCCACGGGCTGGATGCACAACCGGGTCCGCATGATCGTCGCCTCCTTCCTGATCAAGGACCTGCTGATCTCCTGGCAGGAGGGCGAGGCCTGGTTCTGGGACACCCTGGTCGACGGCGACCCGGCCAACAACAGCGCCTCCTGGCAGTGGGTGGCGGGCTGTGGGGCCGACGCCGCCCCCTTCTTCCGCATCTTCAACCCGGTCTCCCAGGGCGAGCGCTTCGACCCCAAGGGCGCCTACGTCCGCACCTGGCTGCCGGAGCTCGAGGGCCTGCCGGACAAGGTCATCCACCGGCCCTGGGAAGCCGACGAGGAGACCCTCGCCGAGGCGGGGGTGAATCTCGGCGAGACCTATCCCCGGCCGATCGTCGATCACGCCCAGGCCCGCAAGGCAGCCCTGCAAGCCTTCGAGGAGATCAAGAAGGAGAAGGCCGCGTGAGGGATGCGAGCCTGGCACCCGCCAAGCGGATCGCCGTCGTCGGCAGCGGCGCGGCCGGCCTCGCCGCCGCCTGGGCCCTGTCGCAACGCCATTCCGTGGTCCTCTACGAGGCCGAGGCCTGGCTGGGCGGGCATGCCAACACGGTGACGCTCGCGGGGCCGAAGGGTCCGCTGGCCGTCGACACCGGGTTCATCGTCTTCAACGAGCCGAACTATCCCAACTTCACGCGCTTCCTGGCGCAGCTCAGCATCCCCACGCAGGCGAGCGACATGTCCTTCGCCGTGTCCCTGGCCGGCGGCCGCTACGAGTACTCCGGCAGCCCGCTCGGCCTCTTCGCACAGCCGCGGAACCTGGCGAGCCGCGAGCACTGGGTCATGATCGCCGATATCCTGCGCTTCTTCCGCGAGGCCCGCAGGGCGCTGAAGCAGGGCTCCTGCAGCGGAGATCTCGGCGGATTCCTCACCCGCGGCGGCTATTCGCAGGCCTTCCGAACGCACCACCTCCTGCCGATGGCGGCCGCCATCTGGTCGGCCGAGCCCGAGGAGATCCTGGCCTTTCCCCTCTCCACTTTCCTCCGCTTCCTCGACAACCACGGGCTGCTGCAGGCCAGTGGCAGGCCGCAGTGGCGCGCCATCGCCGGCGGCAGCCGCAGCTACGTGGAGGCGGTCGGCCGAAGCCTCGGACCCGCGAGCCTGCGCCTTGCCACCCCGGTCGTGGGCCTCAGCCGCGAGGGCGCTGCGACGCGCGTGATCGACGGGCGGGGTGGGGCGGACCGCTACGACGAGGTCGTGCTGGCCTGCCACGCCGACCAGGCGCTCCGGCTGCTGGGCGCAGGGGCCGACCGGCAGGAGCGCGCGCTGCTGCAGGCCTTCCGCTACAGCCGCAACAGCGCCCTGCTGCACGGCGATCCCGCGCTCATGCCGAGGCGCCGCCGGGTCTGGTCGAGCTGGAACTACCTGGGCGAGGAGGCAGGGGGCAGCGCCGCGCTGTCGGTCACCTACTGGATGAACCGCCTGCAGGGCCTGCCGCAGGAGCTTCCCCTCTTCGTCTCGCTCAATCCGCCGAGAGAGCCTGACCCGGCACTGCTGCACGCGGCCTTCAGCTACGACCATCCGCTCTTCGACGAGGCGGCCCTGCTGGCGCAGCAGCGCCTGCCGGCCATCCAGGGCCGTCGGGGCCTCTGGTTCTGCGGCAGCTACTGCGGCTATGGCTTCCACGAGGATGCCCTGCAGGCCGGCTTCAGCATCGCGGCCGCTCTGGGCGCGACCGCGCCCTGGCAGGGCAGCATCCGCCCGCGCAGCCCGGCAGCAGCCCTGGTGGACGCGCAGCAGCCCCTGGCGGTGGCGGCGGAGTAGGCCCGTGTCAGAGCTGTCGTCCGCCCTCTATCGCCTGCGGGTAGCGCATCACCGGCTGCAAGCACCGCGCCACAGCTTCGCCTACGAGATCGGGAGCCTCCTGCTCGACCTCGACGAACTGCCCCACCTCGACCGCGATCTGCGCCTCTTCGCCTGGAACGGCCGGGGTACGGTCGCGCACTGGGATCGGGACCACGGGCCGCACGACGGCACGCCGCTGCGTTCCTGGGTGGAGCGTCGGCTCGCCGAAGAGGGCATCACCTTCGAGGTCGGTGCGATACGGCTGCTGGCGATGCCGCGCGTCATGGGCACGCTCTTCAATCCTCTCGGCATCTACTACTGCCACGGCGCCAACGGCGCCCTCCGCGCCGCGATCTACGAGGTGCACAACACCTTCGGCCAGCACCACAGCTACGTCCTGCCGGTCCGCCCGGGCGAGGCGGAGCAGAGCTGCGAGAAGGACTTCTACGTCTCCCCCTTCATCGCCATGCAGCAGCGCTACCGCTTCCGGCTCGCAATCCCGGGCGAGGCCCTGGCCTTCTCCATGCGTCAGGACCGGGACCGCCGCACAGAGCTGGTGGTGACGATGCGCGGCGAACGGCAGCCGCTCGGCGACCCCAGCCTGGCGCGCCTGGCCCTCACCCAACCTCTCATGGGATGGAAGGTGTTAAGCGCAATCCACTGGCAGGCCTTACGTTTGTGGATCAAAGGTGCCCCCTATCATTCCCGTCATGCTGCCGGCATGAGCAACCAGAGGACTGGCAGGCCCGCCACCGGCATGGAGCGGAAGGTCCCATGACACCGGCAGGCGGGGCCCTGCTCGGGTCCCTCGGCCGCATGACGCGGGCGGGCCGGGTCACGATCGTCTTTCCCGATGGCTCCACCCGAACCCTGGGCGGCCCCGAACCGGGCCCCGAGGCCACGATCCGAGTGCATCGCGCACGTTTCTTGCGGCGCCTCGTCCTGGGCGGGACCAACGGCCTGGCGGACGCCTATGTCGACGGCGACTTCGATTCGCCGGACCTCACCGCCCTGCTGCTCTTCGGCGCCGCGAACCAGTCGGCCTGGGGCGCGTTGCTGGAGGGGCGCTGGCCCTTGCGGCTGGCCGCGCGCCTGGCCCACCGGCTGCGTCCGAACAGCAGGCGCGGTTCCAGGCGCAACATCGCCGCGCACTACGACCTGGGCAACGACTTCTACCGCCTCTGGCTCGACCGCGGGCTGGCCTATTCCTCCGCGGTCTTCGCCCGCTCCGACCAGGAGCTGGAGGCGGCACAGGACAACAAGTACCGCCTGATCTGCGAGCGGGCCGGCATCGGCGAGGACGACAGGGTGCTGGAGATCGGCTGCGGCTGGGGCGGCTTCGCCAGCTACGCCGCGCGCGTGCGCAAGGCGCGGGTCCGCGCCGTCACCATCTCGCCGGCGCAGTTCGCCGCGGCCTCGCAACGCATCCAGCAGGAAGGCCTCACCGAGCGCGTGGCGATCGAGAAGCGCGACTACCGCGACCTCGCCGGCCGCTACGACGCGCTTGCCTCCATCGAGATGATCGAGGCCGTGGGCGAACGCTACTGGCCCGCCTTCTTCGCCAAGCTGCGATCGCTGACCGCCCCCGGGGGCCGGATCGCCCTGCAGTCGATCACCATCGAGGAGGCGAGCTACGAGCGCTATCGCCGCAGCGCCGACTTCATCCAGAGACGCATCTTTCCCGGGGGCATGCTGCCCTCACCGGAGGTCATCCGCAGGCAGGCAAGAATGTCGGGACTGGAGCCGACCGATGAGGCCGGCTACGGCGAGGACTACGCCCGCACCCTGGTGCACTGGCATCGCCGCTTTCAGGAGGCCTGGCAGGACATTGCCGCCCTGGGCTTCGACGGCCGCTTCCGCCGGCTCTGGACCTACTACCTCTCCTACTGCGAGGCCGGCTTCCGCGCCGGCCGCATCGACCTCAGGCAGTTCGGCTTCAGCGCACCGCGCTGAGGATAGCAATCGGCTGGAAAACAGAGAAGCGCCGGCCGCACTTGGGGGGGGATGCTGGTTAAGGCGGCCGGCGCTCTCCCGGGAGGGAGGATTCGGTTCGGGCGACGGAGCTTATGCCGCCTCCGAATCGGCCCGGGATTTGGTCACGTAGGCCTTGGCGCAGTGATCGCTGCAGTAGGACTTGCCGGGCAGCGTGTCCGCATCGCAGAAGTGGAAGTCGGAATCGCCCGGGTCGCCGACCGGCCAGGCACAGGTGCTGACGCGGCCGGGGGCGCGGCGTACGCGCTTTGGCGTGAGGCCGAGCTGGGCCAGGGCTTCCTGGGTGGAGAGGCCCGGGCCCGGCGACTGCTCCGCCAGGGGCTTCTTGACGGGCTGGGTCTCCTCACCCTTGCGGGCGGCGAAGGGAGAGGTCTTGCGTGCCTCCACCGGCAGACTGCCGGCCCCCTCGCCGGAGAGGTCGACCATCGGCGTGCTCGGCAAGGTGGGACGCGCCAGGGCGGTGGCCCGGCGCACCGGCGGCTTGCTGCTCTTGCGAATCGGTGAGGGCCGGGAGGAAAGCTTGAGGCGATGCGCCTTGCCCACCACAGCGTTCTTGGTGACGCCCAGCACCCGGCCGATCGACGAGGCACTGAGCCCTTGCTCCCAGAGCTGCTTCAGCTGGGAGATGCGTTCATCGTTCCAAGTTGGGGATTCGCCCGAGCGATGGCTGCTCACTCCGCTCTCCGCTGTACGGGCGTTCTGCCCGAGATCCCTCAACGAACCTTCGTGGCTCATCTTGTGTCTCCACCAATATGTTGAGGTGTTCTTGCTTTTTCCCAACCATATACTGGGGCAAGATCCTTGTCGAGTCTCGAGAGTCGACAAAAATGTGGAAAACTCGACGAGGACTCCTGCTCGACTTGCCGGTCGAGGGCGAACCTCAGCGCGAGGGTGGTAATCCCTTGAGCCCGCTTGCCCGCGGGGTTGGAAGCTGCTAGGAGGCGGATCGTCGGGGATGCGCGCGCCCTCCCCGTCCCCACGAAAAGAGAAGCCGAGAGTCTCGTGACCTATCCGAAAGCCAGTCTTGGTGCAGTTTCTTTGGCTGCCGCGGCAATGGTGGTTGTCGTTGCCGTTTCGAACTATTTGGTCCAGTTTCCGATTAACGACTGGCTGACCTGGGGCGCTTTTAGTTTCCCCATCGCCTTCCTGGTCACGGATCTCGTCAACCGCCGCTTCGGTCCGGGGACCGCGCGTCTGGTCGTGGCCTTCGGATTCGTGGCCGCGGCTGCGCTTTCTCTTGAGCTGGCGCCCTGGCGAATCGCGCTGGCCTCGATCACTGCTTACCTGGCGGGCCAGCTTCTCGACATTCAGGTCTTCGACCGCCTGAGACGCTCCAACTGGTGGCTGCCGCCGCTGGTCTCCTCGACCCTGGGCTCGCTGGTCGACACGCTGATCTTCTTCTCGATCGCCTTTGCCGGCACCGAGCTGAACTGGATCGCGCTCGGCGCCGGCGACCTGGCGGTGAAGCTCGCCTGCGCGCTGGTTTTCCTGGCACCCTTCCGCGCCTTCATGAGCCGCCGCGACGCGGCCGCAGCGGCCTAGAGCGCTTCGCGCTCGGCCAGAACCGGCGCCGGCCCGCACCCCCGCCCGGCCGCCCATGCCAGGATACTTCCGTGGGCGGCCGGGCGGGGGTGCGGGCCGGTTCCGCGTAGAACCGAAACGCTGTAGCGCTCGTTCGGCCTAACCGAAGGGCAGCAGGATCTGGCGGACCGACTTGCCGTCGGCCAGGCGGTCGAAGGCGCCGTTGATGTCGTCGAAACCCAGGGTTTCCGACAGCAGGCGGTCGACCGGAAGGCGCCCCTTTTCGAAGAGGCCGATGTAGCGCGGAATGTCGCGCGGCGGGACGCAGGAGCCGATGTAGCTGCCCTTCAAGGTGCGCTCCTCGGCGACCAGGCTGACCGCCTGGATGGCGATGTTCTTGTCCGGGTGGGCGAGCCCGGCGGTCACCGTGGTGCCGCCGCGCCGGGTGATCTTGTAGGCGGTCTCCAGTGCCGGTGCGGAGCCCGCCATCTCGAAGGCGAAGTCGACGCCGCCGCCGCTGGCGGCCTTCACCTTCTCGACCAGGTCGGCATCGCGTCCGTCGAAGGCGGCCTGGGCGCCGAGCTGGCGGGCAAGCTCCAACTTCTCGGGCACCAGGTCGATGGCGATCACGTCGGCGCCGACCAGGACCGCCCCCAGGAGCGCGTTCAGTCCGACCCCACCCAGACCGATCACCGCGGTCGAGGCGCCCGGCTCCACGCCGGCGGTGTTGAGCACGGCGCCCACGCCGGTCATGACCGCGCAGCCGAAGAGGGCCGCCTGCTCCAGCGGCAGGCGCCTGTCGACCTTCACCAGCGAGCGGCGCGAACAGACCGTGTAGGTCGAGAAGGCCGCCACCCCCATGTGGTGGTTGACCGACTTGCCCTGCTTGCTGAAGGGCCGCCGGCCGGAGAGTAGCTGCCCGGCGGCATTGGCCACCGCCGCCTTCTCGCAGAGTGCCGGGCGCCCCTCAGCACAGGGCAGGCAGGCGCCGCAGGAGGGGACGAAGATCATGACCACGTGGTCGCCCTCCTGCAGGTCGGCGACACCGGGCCCGACTTCGCGCACGATGCCGGCCGCCTCGTGGCCGATGGCCATCGGCAAAGGGCGCGGCCTGGCGCCGTCGATCACCGAGAGGTCGCTGTGGCAGAGGCCGGCGGCGCGCACCTCGACCAGCGCCTCGCCCTCGCCGGGTCCCTCCAGGTCGAGTTCCTCGACGACCAGGGGCAGGCTCTCCGCGTAGGGCCGCTGCATCCCCATCTCATAGAGCACCGAGGCCGTCGTCTTCATGCTGTCCCCCAATCCGCTGGTTGGTCTCGCGTCGCGCTTTCACGGCTGCGACCATAGACCCTTGCTCCCGGCCCGCGCAAAGCCCTATGCAACGGGGGCACACCCTGACACCGCCTGCCAGAAGGAGCCCCGGACCGCCATGCCGACGTCGCCAGAGGACCTGCTGTCCAGGACCCGGATCGTTCCCAGCTTTCCCACGCCCGTGTTCAAGATGCGGCTGGACGGGGCCGCCGAGATAAACGCCGCGGTCAAGCAGACCATCCTGGAAATGGAACGCAACTACGCCTCCAAGGGCTACAGCAACTTCGGCGGCTGGCATTCCGGCTACAGCTTCTCCGACTGGGGCGGGCCGGCCCTGCAGCGGATCCTGGAGGCGGCCAAGGATCTGGCCAGCCGCGCGACCAAGCCGCGCGAGGGCGAGGCGCATGGCTTCCCCTGGAGCATCAAGTCCTGGGCCAACGTCATCCGCCGCGGCCATGCCAACAACATGCACACCCACGTCGGCTGCTTCTGGTCGGGGGCCTACTACGTCGATACGGGCGAGGCGGGCGAGAACCCGGACCTGGGCGGCCTGCTGGTCTTCCACGACCCGCGCAACGGCGCCGTCACCCTGGACCTGGCGACCGCGCGCGGCGGACCGGAGAGCCAGCCCGTGGTGGTGCCGGAGACCGGCGTGCTGGTGCTCTTCCCGAGCTGGCTGCCGCACTCGGTCACGCCCTACCTGGGCGGTGGGGTCCGGATCTCCGTCGGGGTCAACCTGGCGCTGGCCGAGTCGGCGCGCGGGGGCGAGCCATCATGAATGCCGCAAGCGCGCCGGAGCGCCTCTCCCTCTACGCCACCCCCGTGGCCGCCACCGTCCCCGCCGAGGCCCAGCAGCTGGCCGAGGCCCTGGGCCCGCGCGTCCTGCAGATGTGGCAGGCCGCCCGGCAAGGGCAGACTCCCCTGCCCTGGCAGTCGCCGCCGCAGGTGCTGGACCCCCAGGACGGCGCCGTCGCGCACCTGGCCTGGGCGACCGGCACCATCGCGGAGGCCATGACCGCCCCGCCGCGCTGGCCCGGCCCGCAGCAGACCGGCTGGCAGGCGCTCTGGTTCGCGGAGGTCTGCGCGCCCGGTCAGGGTCAGCCGATCCACGACTACCCACGCGCCGACTGGTGCGGCTGCTTCCTGATCGACGACGGCGGCGGCAGCGGCGACTCGGGCGAGGTGCAGCTGCAGGACCCGCGCGGTGCGGCGGTGCTGATCTACGCTCCGGACCTCACCTTCGACGCACCCGGAAGCGACATCCTGGGCATCAACCAGACCGTGGCGCTGACCGCCGGCAGCCTGCTGGTCTTCCCCGCCTGGATGCGCCAAGGCACCGCCGTGAACCGGGGCCCGCGTCCGCGCCTGGCGGTCAAGCTGCTGCTATCGAAGCGGTTCGATAGCTAACGCCTTTTTCCGGTCAGTATCAGCAGGTTGCCGGAGAGCGCCAGGGCCACGCCCAGGGCGGCGATCCAGGTCCAGCTATAGCCCTCCGCCACGGAGGAGATAGCGAGCGCCACGATGGGGAACATGACGGTGGCATAGCCGGCACGCCCGGCGCCGATGCGGCCCAGCAGGGTCAGGTAGCAGCCGAAGGCCACCACCGAGGCGAAGACCGCGAGATAGGCGAGCGACAGCAGGTACCTGGCGGTCGGCTCGATGATGAACTCCTGGCCGCGCAGCAGGCCCAGGAGGGCCATGAAGCCGGCACCGTAGATCATCCCGAAGGTGGTGGAGGAGACCAGCGGGATCCTGTGCTTCTGCAGCCCGACCGAGAGGATGTTGCCGACCGAGAAGACCGTGGCGCCGGCCAGGCAGAAGAGCAGGGCGACCAGCGCATCCCAGTTGAAGTCGGTGCCCACCACCTCCGGCCAGAAGAGGCAGAGGATGCCGACCACGCCGATCATGGCCGCCAGGAGGGAGCGCCGGCTGAGCGGCGCGCCGAGGAAGGCCGCCGCCAGGAAGAGGTTGATGACCGAGGCCGTCGAGAAGACCACGGCCAGCAGGCCCGAGGGCAGCACCTGGCCGCCGACGTAGAAGAAGAAGAAGTTGAGGCAGAAGAGGCAGGCCCCGATGGCCGCGAAGCGCAGGTGCAGGGCCGGCGGGAAGCGCCAGGGCTTGCCGCTGACCGCCAGCCAGACCAGCATCAGCCCCGCGGCCGCCAGGAAGCGCCAGAAGACCGAGATCTCCGGCGCCACCACGCCGAGCTGGAACTTGAGCGCGAGCCAGCTCGTGCCCCAGACCAGCACGGTCACGGCATAGAGGCCGAGGTCCAGCGGCCCCACGCCCGAGGCCGCGCCCGCCTGAGGACCCGCCTGGGGACCCGCCTGGGCCCCCCCCTGGGCGCCGGCCGGGGCCTTCGCGCTATCCACTGTCTTGTCGCTCATCTCGGTGGCGAAAGAAGCACGCGCGGCGCCCCGTCAACCAGCGTCAATCCGGCAGGGCAGCCGTGCCCCGGCTGTCCTCAGGCACCGACCTGGAGCGCCAGAGCTGCCGCCGCTGCGGCCGACCCGCGGCGCGCCATGATGGCATCGGCGCGGCTGGTCAGCATGATGGGGACGCGGGCGCCCAGGACCAGGCCGGCGGGCGCAGCCCCGGCGAGGAAAGTCAGCTGCTTGACCAGCATGTTGCCGGCCTGGATCTCCGGCACCAGCAGGATGTCGGGATCGCCCGCCACCTCCGAGACGATGTGCTTGGTCGCCGCCGCCTCGGCCGAGATGGCGTTGTCGAAGGCGAGCGGGCCGTCCAGCAGACCGCCCTTGATCTGGCCGCGATCGGCCATCTTGCAGAGGGCGGCGGCATCCAAGGTGGCCGGCATCTTCGCCGTCACCGTCTCGACGGCCGCCAGGATCGCCACCTTCGGCCGCCGGACGCCGAGTGCCCGGACGAGGTCGATGGCGCTCTGCAGGATCTCCCGCTTATCGTCCAGCCCGGGGGCGATGTTGACTGCAGCATCGGTGATCGCCAGCAGCTTGTGGTAGCTCGGCACGTCGATCACGAAGCAGTGGCTCAAGCGTCGGCCGGTGCCGATGCCCGCGTTCTTGTCCAGCACCGCGCGCAAGAGGTCGTCGGTGTGCAGGTTGCCCTTCATCACCGCGCCCGCCCGCCCGTCGCGGACCAGCGCAACGGCCATCCGCGCGGCCGTCGGGTCGTCCTCGGCCTCCAGGATCTCGATGCCGGCCAGGCTCACGCCCAGTTCCTCCGCGGCCGACTCGATGGGCCCGCGGCCGCCAACCAGGATCGGCTGGATGGTCTTGTCGGCGGCGGACGCCAGGGCGCCCAGCAGGGCGTTGCGGTCGCTCGGCTGCACCACGGCTGTGGGTACCGGCGGATGCTCGGCCAGGCTGGCGATCAGGCCGGCCAGCCGCGGATGGAGCGACTCGGCCGCGGCCCAGTCGGCGGTCATGGCGTCTGGAAGGACCATCCGCTCGCCTCGCTCTCTTCAGATTGTCGGGTCGGGGGCGGGCTCGAGCCCTAGCCGAAGGCGCTTCCCGGCACCCGGAAGCCCAGGGAGTAGTTCACCAGCTCCTCCGGCGTCTCGGAATAGGCCACGGTGCCGGAGTAGTCGAACCAGGTGAACTCCCCGGCCGCCTCGCCGCCCTCGGTGTCCTGGCGGCCGGAGATGAACTGCATGACCACACGCGCGGTCTGGCCTGCACCGACCCGGGCCATGCCCTCGCCCTCGCCGATCCCGCTGGCGCTCTGCAGGCCGTAGAAGATGGCCCGTGAATCGAAGCCCTTGAAGAGCTTGCGGTCCAGGATCCCGAGCTGCACGGGCTTCTCCAGCTTGTTGGTCAGCTCCAGCGAGGTCAGCACCTGGATATAGAGCTGCTCGTTGATCAGCAGCGGCGAGGAGAGCGCCTCGTAGGCCTTGCCGGTCATGCTGCCCATGGTGAAGTCGATCGGGCCCGCCTGGGTGCCGCTCTGGGTCCCGCTCGGGGACTCCGTCTGGCTGTCCTGGGCCTCGAGGCCCCGGCTGGCGAGGGTCAAACCGACCAGCGGCACCGCCAGGGCCGCGCCGCCGAACAAGAGGCCACGCCTGGCGACCGCACCGGCCGCCGGGATTCGCTTTCTCGTATCGTCCACCTGCATTACCGACCTCTCCCGACATGACCCTGACCTGGACCCTCGCTTGGGGTCCTCGGACCCGCCGACTCCGAGATAGCGCCGGAGCAGCGGTGCCGCGCTTGGGCCTGCAAGCGCGCGTGTGATCGGAAGCCTACCCCCCGCCGCTCGGCAGCCGCAAGCGTCGCGAATTGGCTGTGCTGACGCATCGCAAGGGCAATTGCGATTGCCGAATGCCTTGGCCGCGATCTTGCCACTTTATCTTTCTACGACTTTCCCACATGAATCCTGTATCTGTCGTTCCCAGCGAGAGGATCCCCACAGCATGAGACCGCTTCTCCCCTGCATTCTCGCCGTCGCGATCGGCCTTTTCGCCTCGAATGCCATGGCCCAGAGCAGCCAGCCGCGGATCATGCTGCTGGACGCGCAGTCTCTTGCAAGCCAGGGCAAGACCGACGAGGCCATGGCGCTCCTGACCCTGGTCGTTGCCTCCGACGACCTCTCCAATGAGTTGAAAGCCATCGCCTACGCCCAGCGCGGCAATATCCAGTTCCGCAAGAAGCGCTATCCACTGGCCTATGCCGACTTCGAGCAGGCGCGCTTCTACGACCCGCTCTCCGACCAGGCCCTGCGCGGCAGCTGCTTCACCCTGCTGCAGATGCGCAAGTTCGTGGAGGCCAAGCCGATCTGCGACACGGCAGCCGCCGAGACGGCCGACAACAACGAGGCCGCCGCTGCCGACATCCTGGGCTACAGCGCCCTGATGCGGCGCGACTATGTGGCGGCGCTGGTCCACCTGGAGCAGGCGATCGCGCTGGATCCCACCTACGCGCCGGCCTACCTCCACCGCGGGCTGGTCTACCAGGCCCAGAAGTACGACGTGCTGGCCCGCGCCGACTTCCTGCGGGCGCGCGAACTCTGGCCGCAGGACCGCGAGATCGAGGCCACCCTGCGCCAGCTCGGCCTGATCTTCTGATGCCATGAAACCCATGCCATGAAACTAGCCGCTGTCTCCTGTTTTATCGCCGGCGGGGGCGAAAGCCCGGACGGCTGGACCGGGCTCAAGCCCTTCCTTCTGGTCAAGGTCACGGCCGAGGACGGCGCGGAAGGCTGGGGTGAGGCCTATGTGCTGGGCGGCCGCACGCGCGCGGTCGCGGCCCTCATCAGGGCACTGGGCGCCGCCTACCAGGGGCGACCCTCCCGACCACGCACCTTCCGCGAGTTCGCGGTCAGGAACTTCGGCGACAAGCGCGGCGGCATCGATTTCTACGCCGCCGTCTCGGCGATCGAGCTCGCCCTCTGGGACATGGTCGCCAAGCGCCTGGGCGCCCCGCTGCATGTCCTGCTCGGCGGCGCGCTGCGCGAGCGCATCCCGCTCTACGCCAACCTCTGGAGCGACAAGTCGCCCGGCATCGACGCCGTGGTCGCGCGCTGCCGCGAGCACGCCGCGGCCGGGTTCCGCGCCCTGAAGCTCTATCCCTTCTCGCTCTCGGGCCTGGAGGAGGGCGAGGCCCTGCTGGCGAAGGTGCGCGAGGCGCTGGGCCCCGAGATCGCGCTGATGGTCGACCTGAACGGCCTGGACGACCCCTTCGAGGCGCTGGCGGCCGCGCGGCGCTTCCAGCCCTACAACCTCTTCTGGTTCGAAGAGCCGGTCTCCTCCGACGACCTCGGAAGCCTGGCGGAGATCCGCCGCCTGGCCGGGCAGCGCATCGTCACCGGAGAGCGGCACGGCGGCAGGCCCATCTTCCGCGAGATCCTGGAGCGACGTGCGGCCGACGTGCTGAACCCCGACATCGCCGGCGCCGGCGGCATGCTGGAGTTCCTGGAGATCGCCGCCATGGCCGAGGCCCATTCCGTGGGGGTCTCGCCGCACTGCTACAACTCGATGAGCGTTGCCCTGGCCGCCATGCTGCAGGCCTCCGCGCTGATCGGGAACCTGGTCTGGGCCGAGTACTTCCCGGCCGCCCAGTCGACCAGCAACAACTTCGCGATGCTGGACAGCAAGATCGAGAACGGCTTCGCCACCCTGCCGATGAAGCCCGGCATCGGCGCCATACCCGACGACACCGTGCTCCGGCCGCTGACCTGAGAGGCGGGCAGCGGCGGGCGTTCCCAACCCGCTCGTCTCTCGCGGTCCACCCGCTGGCTACGTGCTTCCTCCGGAGCCTTGACCAGGCCGGCGCGCCGGAACCCTTCCAGCGTCCGGGAATGCGTGCCTTCGTGCTGCGCGCTCTGGCCCGGCGCATCGCCGAGCAGCCCGAGCAGGTGGCAGCAGGCCTGAAGAGCGCCGAGGAAGCCGCCGGCACGGTGGCCAGGCTCAAGGCCTCCGTCGGCAGTCTCCTGGAACCTTTGGGGAAGGACTAGAGTGGCCTCCTAGATTTGCGCCACTGTTCACTGTTCGGCGGTCGCTAGACGACGCCTACTTGGAAGATATTCTCAATTTTTTTCTGTCACCCTCCGGCTTGACCGGAGGGTCTATTTACGTCCTTCAAGGCAGCGGCGCGAGATCCTCCGGTCAAGCCGGAGGATGACTATGATGGGGGGTACGGAACACCCCGCCCCGCCTCCGCCGCTCTTGGCGGCGGCGTGGTCTCCTCAGGTCGAGCTGGAGGACGACAACAATGACGGAAGTGGAACTAGGCCCCTACTCCGCAGCCTTCGGTACCGTGCACCCCTGGACGCAGCAGCGGCCGGGCTGGCGGCTGGGGCGCTGGCCCTCGTCGAGGACGCCGCGGTCGAGCAGGCGCTCGACCAGGGCCGTCTTCTCTCCGGTCGGGTAGTTGCGCCAGATCTCGCGCTTCATGGCCTCCGGCGAGCCGCCGCCGTGCAGCGAGATAAGCGAGTACCAGCCGCCCTGGTAGGAGGCCGTCAGGTCCTCGATCAGGCGCCCGACCTCCAGGCGCTGCTCGGCCGGGATGTCGCTGCGCCCGGCAAGCACGGCCGAGAGCGAGGCCCGGGTCTCGGGATTGTGGTCCTCCTCGGGGCCCGGCAGCGCCACGATCAGCCCGCCGGAGACATAGTGGGCCAGCCGCTGCATGTCGTAGATCTTGGTCGCCAGCAAGAGCTTGCCGATGTTGGCGAAGACCGGGTCGGGCATGACGGAGCCGGCCGGGTCCGCCACGCAGTAGACCGAGGCTGCAACCCCGCAGGCGAAGAAGCTCTCGGTGACCGTGATCAGCTCCACCATGGCCTCGCGGATGTGGCCGTGGCGCTCTGTATCCAGCCCATTGGCCTCAACCATCAGTGCGCCGGCCCCGATCAGCAGGTCGCCGAAGCCGGCGCGCGCGCCGATGCAGGAGTGGCGGTGGTGGGTCGCATAGGCGGTGGTGAGAAAGCCCCCCTCCTCCGTCTCGCCGGCCAGGAAGACCTTGTCGTGCGGCACGAAGACCCGGTCGAAGAGCACGACCCCGGTCGACTGTCCGTACTTGGCCGAGAACTTGGCCGCCGCCTCGCCCGGCCGGCCCGCGGGGCGCGCCACGATGGTGATGCCGGGCGCGTCCACCGGGACCGCGCAGGCGACCGCGAAATCGGCGTCCTCGGGCGCATGGGTCCGGCAGGGCATGACCAGGAACTCGTGCATGTAGGGCGCGCCGGTGACGATGGCCTTGGTGCCGCTGATGACGATGCCGTCCGGCCGGCGCTCGACGATGCGGACGTAGACGTCGGGATTGGCCTGCGCCCCCGGCCGCTTGGCGCGGTCGCCCTTGGCGTCGGTCATGGCGATGCCCAGGCTCAGATCCTCCTCCTGCACCCGTTCCAGGTAGGCGAGGAAGCGCTGGTGGTAGTCGGTGCCGTGGGCCGCATCGCAGCGCCGGGTCGCCTGGAAGAAGCCGTTCAGTGCGTCGTGCGCCAGGTAGCGCTGGGCGCAGCCCGACTCCTGGCAGACCAGCCGCACCGCCTCCAGCTTCATCAGCAGATCGTTGGCGCTCTCGTTCACATGCAGCATGCGGTTGACCAGCCGGGACCCCTGCCGCGCGGTCATCAGGCTGGCGTGCTCGGCGCGGTGCGCGAAGTCGTAGGTGACCCCCACCCCGTTGATCCCCGGCGCCAGCTCCGGCGCATCGGCCACGCTCTCGATCTTGCGGCCGTCCACGTAGACCGTCGGCCGGTAGCGCCTCAGCGAGTCCCGATAGTCGTCCGCCGTCATCAGCATGGCCGTCCTCCCTCCGTCAATCTTACGCTTGCAGAAAAATTAAACACTGTTAGAATAAGAGTCAAGGAGGATCGAGCGGGCATGAGCGGAAGGCGGCGCAAGCAGGCGGTGGACAGCCTGAAGCGCGATCTCATTCTGGAGGCGGCCCAGCGGGTCTTCGAGACCGAGGGGCTGGAGGGCGCCAGCCTGCGCGCGATCGCGGCCGAGGCGGGCTACACGCCGGCCGCGCTCTACTTTCACTTCGCCTCGAAGGAGGCGCTCTATGCGGCCCTGCTGGACCGCTCGCTCGCGGCGCTCAAGGCCCAGGTGGACGCGGCGGCCGCGGCCGCAGCCGGCCCGGAGGAGCGCTTCCGGGAGACCGCGCTCGCCTTCTACGACTTCTATGCCGAGAACCCGCGCGACCTCGACCTCGGCTTCTACCTCTTCCGCGGCGGACTCAAGCCCAAGGGCCTGGGCGCCGACCACGACCAGGCGCTGAACGCGGCCCTCCTGGCGAGCCTCGAGCCCATCGGCGAAGCGGCCCGGGACCTGGGCCTACCTGCCGGCGACCGCGGCCCCTTCCTCGCCGACCTCTTCGCCCACATGAGCGGCCTGCTGCTGCTGGAACACACCGGCAGGATCAGGATGTTCGGCGCCTCCGGCAGGGGGCTGCTGGAGCGCCGCCTGGACGCGACGGTGCTGCCTAAGAAAGCCTGATTATTCGGCGGCCTCCTTGGCCTCCTCGGCCTTGCCGAAGCCGCCCCCGGTCGGCGTCTCCACCACGAAGACGTCGCCGGCCTCGACCTCGGCCTGGTCGGTGCCGGAGAGTTCCTCCCGGCTTCCGTCGGTGCGCTCGATCCAGTTGCGGCCGATGCGGCCCGGCTCGCCCCCCTCCAGGCCGAAGGGCGGGATGCGGCGGTGGTTGGAGAGGATGGCGACCGTCATGGGCTCCAGGAAGCGCAGGCGGCGGATGGTGCCGTCGCCGCCGCGGTGGCGCCCGGCCCCGCCGCTGCCGCGGTTGATGCGGAAGTCCTCCAGCAGCACGGGAAAGCGCCACTCCAGTACCTCGGGGTCGGTGAGGCGCGAGTTGGTCATATGGGTGTGCACGGCCGAGGTGCCGTCGAAGTCGGGCCCCGCGCCCGAGCCGCCGCAGATGGTCTCATAGTACTGATAGCGGGCGTTGCCGAAGGTGAGGTTGTTCATGGTGCCCTGCGAGGCCGCCAGCACGCCCAGCGCTCCATAGAGCGCATCGGTGATGCACTGGCTGGTCTCCACGTTGCCCGCCACCACAGCCGCGGGATAGCGCGGGTTCAGCATGGAGCCCTCGGGGATGATCAGCTCCAGCGGCTTCAGGCAGCCCTCGTTCATCGGGATCTCCTCCTCGACGAGGGTGCGGAAGACGTAGAGCACGGCCGCCCGGCAGACCGCCGAGGGGGCGTTGAAGTTGGTCTCCTGCTGCTTGCTGCTCTCGGAGAAGTCGATGGTGGCCGCGCGCGCCTCCCGGTCGATCGAGACGGTGACGGCGATCCTGCCGCCGTTGTCCAGCTCGTAGGAGTAGCTGCCGCTCTTGAGGACGCCCAGCACGCGGCGCACCTGCTCTTCGGCGTTGTCCTGGACGTGGCCCATGTAGGCCTGCACGACCTCGAGGCCGTAGTGGCCCACCATGCGGCGGAGCTCCGCCACGCCCTTCTCGTTGGCGGCGATCTGCGCCTTGAGGTCGGCGATGTTCTGGTGGGTGTCTCTGGCCGGATAGGGTCCGCTTTCGAGCAGCGCCGTCATCTCCTCCTCGAGGAAGCGCCCCTGGTCGACCAGCAGCACGTTGTCGAGCAGCACCCCCTCCTCCTCGACCACGCGCGAGTTGGGCGGCATGGAGCCGGGGGTGAGCCCGCCGATATCGGCATGGTGGCCGCGGCTGCCGACGAAGAAGAGGATCTCCTGGCCCGCCTCGTCGAAGACCGGGGTGATGACGGTCACGTCGGGCAGGTGGGTGCCGCCGTTGTAGGGGGCGTTCAGCACGTAGACGTCGCCGGGGTTCATGGCTCCCGACCGCGCCCGGATCACCGCCCGCACGCTCTCGCTCATGGAGCCCAGGTGGACCGGCATGTGGGGCGCGTTGGCGACCAGGTTGCCCTCCTGGTCGAAGATCGCGCAGGAGAAGTCCAGCCGCTCCTTGATGTTCACGGAATAGGAGGTGTTCTCAAGGGTGGAGCCCATCTGCTCGGCGATCGACATGAAGAGGTTGTTGAAGATCTCCAGCATGATGGGGTCGACCTCGGTCCCCACCGCGGCCTGGCGGGCGAGCGGCACCACGCGGGTCAGCACGAGCTGGCCCTTCCCCGTCATCTCGGCCTGCCAGCCGGGCTCGATCACGTCGGTCGAGGTGGGCTCGACGATGACCGCCGGCCCGTCGACCCTGGCCCCGGCGCCGAGGCCGGCACGCTCGTAGAGCGGCGCCTCCTGCCAGGCGCCCTGGCAGAAGATCCTGCCCCTGGCCAGGGGCTCCGGCGCGCGCCGCGCCCTCTCCTCCAGGAAGGACTCCTCGGCCTCGATGCCGGTGCGGCCCACGGCCTCGACCGAGATGGCCTCCAGGATCAGCGCCTTCTCCGGCACGATGAAGCCATAGCGGGCGCGGTGCGCGGCCTCGAAGCGCTCCACGATCTCGGCCTTGGTGCCGCTCTCGACCACCAGCGCCGAATCGGTGCCCTGGTAGCGAAGGTGCAGGCGCCGGAAGATCTCGATCTCCGCAGCCCCGATGCCCTGGCCGGCCACCTCCTCCGAGGCCGCGCGGGCCAGCGGTTGGAAGAGCGTTTCGAACCGGGAGAGGCTCTCGTCCAGCAGCGCCTCGACCGCCTGCTCGCGCAGGGCACGGACGTCGGCCAGGCCCATGCCGTAGGCCGAGAGCACGCCGGCATAGGGGTGCAGGAAGATCCGCGTCATGCCCAGCGCGTCGGCCACCAGACAGGCATGCTGCCCGCCGGCACCGCCGAAGCAGCAGAGCGTGTAGTCGGAGACGTCGTAGCCGCGCTGGACCGAGATCTCCTTGATGGCGTTGGCCATGTTGGCGATGGCGATGGTGAGGAAGCCTTCCGCCACCTGTTCCGGACTCTGGGTCTCGCCGGTCGCCTCCGCCACCTCGCGGGCGAGGGCCTGGAACTTCTCCCGCACGGCCTCGCCGTCGAGCGGCGCATCGCCCTCGGGCCCGAAGACCTTGGGGAAGTGGGCCGGGTCCAGCTTGCCCAGCATGACGTTGCAGTCGGTGACGGTCAGCGGCCCGCCGCGGCGATAGCAGGCCGGGCCCGGGTTGGCGCCGGCGCTGTCGGGGCCGACGCGGAAGCGCGCGCCGTCGAAGTGCAGGATCGAGCCGCCGCCGGCCGCAACCGTGTGGATGCGTAGCATGGGCGCGCGCATGCGCACGCCTGCCACCAGGCTCTCGAAGGAGCGCTCGTACTCGCCCGCATAGTGCGAGACGTCGGTGGAGGTGCCGCCCATGTCGAAGCCGATGATGCGGTCGAAACCGTTCATCTCGCTGGCGCGCACGGCGCCCACGATCCCGCCCGCCGGTCCCGAGAGAATGGAATCCTTGCCCTGGAACAGCCGGGCGTCGGCGAGCCCGCCGTTCGACTGCATGAACATGAGCCGCGTGTCGCCCAGCTCACCCGCCACCTGGGCGACGTAGCGCCTGAGGATCGGCGAGAGGTAGGCATCGACCGTGGTGGTGTCGCCGCGGCTCACCAGCTTCATCAGCGGCGAGACGCGGTGGCTGACGGAGACCTGCGGGAAGCCGATCTCCTCGGCAAGCGCGGCCACCCGGGCCTCGTGATCGTGATAGCGATAGCCGTGCATGAAGACGATGGCCACCGAGCGGTAGCCCGCCTCGAAGTAGCGCTCCAGTCCTGCCCGCGCGCCCGCCTCGTCCAGCGGCAGCTCGACTCGGCCATCGGCCAGCAGGCGCTCCTCGACCTCCAGAACGTCGCGGTAGAGCAGTTCCGGCAGGCGGATGTGCCGCTCGAAGAGCTTGGGGCGCGCCTGGTAGCCGATCCTGAGCGCATCGGCGAAGCCCCGGGTCACCACCAGCAGGGTCGGCTCGCCCTTGCGTTCGAGCAGCGCGTTGGTGGCAACCGTCGTGCCCATCTTGACGTGGTCGATGGCCTCGGCCGGCAGCGGCTGCTCGGCCCCGACGCCCAGCAGGTCGCGGATGCCCTGGATCGCGGCGTCGCGGTAGCGCTCCGGGTTCTCCGACAGCAGCTTGTGCGTGGTCAGGCTGCCGTCGGGCCGCCGGGCCACGATGTCGGTGAAGGTCCCGCCGCGGTCGATCCAGAACTGCCAGGCCGCCTTGCCGTCGCCGTTGTGCATTGCCAGTCGCTTCCCACTTATCTCTTGCCACCCGCCGTCAGGGACTCCGCCCTCCGGCAGGCGGACCCTATCGCCTTTCGCCGGGTGCGCAAGCGCCCTTGTCGCTCACGGCGTCGTGAAACCGCCATGCGCCCGCAGCCTTTCAACCTATCGTCCTGGCGTGTTCCTTTCGATCTCATCTTCTCGTGCTGACAGGACAACCCATGCCGACGACGAGGATCTCACTCATGGCCGCTCTTCTCGCTCTGCTTCCAGGCTGTGCGGCGCTCTCGCCCTCGCCCGTTTCGACCGAAAGCCGGCTCCAGGCCTTCCAGGCCGCCACCAGCGGCCAGGCCAGGCCCGACCTGGAGAAGCCGGTGGAGATCTACTGGAGCGACCAGCAGGTCCCCTTCATCCTGGCCGAGAGCGATCGCGACCTGGCCTACACGCTGGGCCTGGTGCACCAGCACCTGCGCGGCGGCCAGCTCGCGGTCCTGAAGCGCGTCTCGCAGGGCCGGCTCTCGGAGATGGCCGGTCCCTTCACCCGCGACATCGACCACGCGCTGCGCATGCTGGATTACGGCCACGCGGCACCCGAGGTGGTGGCCGCCTGGCCGGAGGAGACCCGAAGCTGGATGAGCGCCTTCGTCGCCGGGCTCAACCACTACCAGGCCAACGCGGCCAAGCAGCCGCCCGAGTACGGCCTCTTGGGCCTTAAGCCGGAACCCTGGACCATGGAGGACCTGGTCACCATCGGCCGCCTGGCCGGCACCGACGTGACCTGGCTCGCCTACGCCTCGCTGCTGCCCCTGCGCGAACGGGGCGACTGGGAGGAGATCTGGCGGCGTGCGCTGGAGGCCGGCGGCATGCCGCCGGGTGCGCTCTCGGAGGACATCTCCACCGAGGAGGCGACCGAGCGCATGGTCGCCTTCCTGACCGGCCTCTCGCGCAGCGGCAGCAACTCGCTGGTGGTGGCGCCCGAGCGCAGCGCCACCGGCTCGGCCATGATCGCCAACGATCCCCACCTGGGGCTCAACCTGCCCAACCTCTGGCTCCTGGCCGGGGTCAAGTCGCCCTCCTACCACGCCGTCGGGCTGATGGTGCCGGGCCTGCCCTTCGTGGCGCTGGGGCGCAGCCAGGCCCTGGGCTGGGGCGGCACCAACCTGCGCGCCGCCTCGAGCAACCTCTACGATGTCTCCAAGGTGCCGGACGGCAGCATCGAGGTGAAGGAGGTCGAGATCGCCACCCGTTTCTGGTTCGACGACACCCGCCAGGTGCGGCGCTCCGAGCTGGGACCGATCGTCTCCGATTCCAAGTTCGTGCCGGCCAGGGAGGGCGAGGTCATCGCGCTGCGCTGGGTCGGCCACGAGCCAACCGACGAGATCACCGCCTTCCTGAAGGCCAACCGCGCGACCACGCCCGAAGCCTTCCGCGAGGCCTACGAGAACTACGGCGTTTCGGCCCAGAACATGCTGTTTGCCGGGTCCAACGGCGACATCGGCCAGGTGCTGGCCATCCAGACGCCGAACCGGGCGCCGGGACCTCCCGCCGACCTGGTGCTGCTGGCGGACGATCCCCAGGCCGCCTGGAACGGCTTCGAGAACGCGACGAGCCTCCCCTTCGTGGTGAACCCCGAGACGGGCTTCCTGGCCTCGGCCAACAACAAGCCGCGCCAGACCGACCGCCAGATCGGCTATTTCTTCAGCCCGGACGACCGGGTCGCCCGCATGGCCGAGATGATCACGGCCAAGCCGCAGCTCTCCCTGGAAGACCTCATGGCCATCCAGCAGGACGTGACCTCCCCCGCCTCCCAGCGGATTGCCCGGGGGCTGGCCGCCATGGCGCGGGCGGCCGGGGCCGGACCCGCGGGCTTCGTCCAGCGCGTCGCGGACTGGGACGGCAGCTACGCGATCGAGTCGGCCGGTGCGCCGGCCTTCGAGCTTCTGCTGACGGCGGTCGCACGCGGCCTCTATGCCGAGAAGGACGGAGAGCTGCCGCGCCAGACGGGCGAGTGGAGCTATCTCACCACCTTCCTGCTGCGCGACCTGGAGGAGCTTCCGGCCGACCGGCGCGATGGCCTGCTGCGCCAGGCCGTGTCCGAGGCCTCCGAGAAGGTGGCCGACTTTCCGACCTGGGGCTCGATGCACAAGCTGAAGATCGCCCACCTGCTGAGCCAGGCTCCGCTGGTCGGCTCGCGCTTCGTGCTGGACCGCGTGCCCATCGGCGGCTCCCGCGAGACGCTGTGGAAGACCGCGCACGGCCTGATCGACGGGGTGCACGACGCGCGCTACGGCGCCCAGTCGCGCCACATCTCGGACATGGGCGATCCCGACGCCAACTATTTCGTGCTGCTGGGCGGCCAGGACGGCTGGCTCGGCAGCGCGAACTTCGCCGACCAGGTACCTCTCTGGCTGGAGGGGCGCTATCTCACCCTGCCGCTGGACCCGGGTCGCGCCAGGGCGGCCTTTCCGCACCACCAGCGCCTGGGATCTTGACCCGCAGTGAGCGAAGGGGACCCGCGCGACAGAGTGCCTTCTCGTCGCCGCGGCGAGCGTTTATAGACTGTCGGCATGTCTATCTGGGGTAAGATACTGGGCGGAGCCGCCGGCTTTGCCGTCGGTGGACCGATCGGCGCCCTCTTGGGCGGCATCGCCGGCCATGCCGTGGATTCCATGCGCTCGGACCTGAAGCGCGTGCGCGGCGCCGGCCAGCTGCCCGGCGAAGAGCAGGACCTGCACGCCGAGATTCCGGGCGGCGAATCCACGCGCCAGGTGGCCTTCACCGTCGGCGTGATCGTGCTGGGCGCCAAGATCGCGAAGGCCGACGGCAAGGTCACGCCGGACGAGGTGCGCGCCTTCAAGCAGGTCTTCCAGGTCCCGCCCGAGGAAGAGAAGAACGTCGGCCGCCTCTTCAACCTGGCCAGGCGCGACTCCCGCGGCTTCGAGCCCTATGCGCGCCAGCTTGGCCGCCTCTTCGCGCACGAGCCTGCGGTCCTGGAGCGGCTCCTGGACGCCCTCTTCCACATCGCCCGTGCCGACGGCGCGGTCAGCGAGCCGGAGCTCGCCTACCTGGAGCAGGTGGCCCGCCTCTTCAACTTCGATCACCAGACCTGGGAGCGGATCAAGGCGGCCAACTTCGACGACGCCGACAACCCCTACACGATCCTGGGCGTGGCCCCCGATGCCAGCGACGAGGAGATCAAGGCCCGCCACCGCACCCTCGTCCGCGAGCATCACCCCGACCGCCTGATCGCCCAGGGCATGCCCGAAGAGATGGTGCAGGTCGCCAACGAGCAGCTCGCCCGCATCAACTCGGCCTACGACGAGGTGAGGAAACTGCGCGGCATCTAGCGGCGGCGAGGCCGGTGTCGGAGCGGGCCGCTGGCGCGCCCGACATCGCCACCCTGTCGTCCTCCGACTTGATCGGAGGACCGTTGCGCGCTGTCGGACCTATCGCAGTTGATGCACTGTCAGCCAACGCCCGGCCAGGGGAGAGAGATCCTCCGGTCAAGCCGGAGGATGACATTTACTGCTTTGAGTCAATAGGTTAAGGTGGTTCGTTCTTCTGCCTCCAGGACAAAATTCGAGATGCACGGGCGGGTCGACGACGGTTGCCCCACACCCAGACTCGGCGACGACCACTCGAACCCCACCCTGTCGTCCTCCGACTTGATCGGAGGACCGTAGTGCGCTGTCGGGTCTATCGCAGTCGGTGCTCTATCAGCCAACGCCCGGCCAGGGGAGAGTGATCCTCCGGTCAAGCCGGAGGATGACGGTAAAGGGTGTTAGCAAATTGAAAAACAATTAAAATTTGCATTCCTCAACTCCACCCCCCGTCAAAACCAAACGAAATCCGTCGCCGTCAGCGCGTTCTGCGAGAAGACGCCGTCCACCTGGAAGGCCTGGTCGACCGTGCCGTCGCCGTCCCGGTCGACCTGGACCTGCCGCGGGCCGGCGAAGCGCGCCTCTGAATTGCCGCCGCCGGTGAAGGCGGCTGCACCCAGGTAGGCGAAGACCCCGCTCTCCAGGCCGGTCGCGAAGACCAGCTTGTCGGCGCCGTTTCCGGCCCCCAGGGAGAGGCCGTCGAAGTCGCGGATCACCGGGCCGCCGCTGCCGCGCGCCCCCAGGGTCCCCCCGTTGAAGCGGAAGAGGTCGCCGCCCGAGCCGCCGAAGGCCACCTCAGTACTGTCCATGGCGAGGGTGTCGGTCCCGCTGCCGCCCTCCGCGCGGTCGAAGCCCTGTCCGCCGATGAGCTGGTCGTCGCCCGCCCGGCCGGCCAGCCGGTCGTCGCCGTCGCGGCCGCGCAGCCGATTGTCTCCGCTGTTGCCGTCGATGGCGTTCGCCAGGCCGTTGCCCTCGCCGTTCAGGTTGCCGAAGCCGCCCTGCAGGCGCAGGTTCTCCAGAAAGCCGTTGGCGCCGTTGCCGAGAGCATAGTTCGCCTCGGCCCGGACCAGGTCGGCCCCCCCGCCCGCGGTCTCCACCAGGGAGTCGCTCTGGGTGTCGACCACGAAGGTGTCGTTGCCGGCCCCGCCGACCAGCAGGTCGCCGCCCTCGCGCCCGTTCAGGGTGTCGTCGCCACCCTCGCCGTAGAGCGCATTGGCCCCGCTGCTGCCGAGCAACAGGTTGGCCAGGTCGTTGCCCACCAGGGTGGCGTCGCCCACCTCCTCGTTCACGATAGCGCGCTCCAGGAAGCCCTCGGCGCCGCTGGCGAAGGTGAAGTCCAGCGCGTTGGAGCGGACCAGGTCGCGGATGCCGCCGCCCGCGGTCTCGCGCACCTGGTCGCCGGCCGTATCCACGATGAAGGTGTCGTTGCCGGCCCCACCGAAGGCGGTGTCGGACCCGCTGGCCCCGTTCAGTCGGTCCTGACCCAGGCCTCCGAAGAGGCGATCGGAGCCGCTGCCGCCGACCATGCGGTCGCCGGCCTCGCCCCCCTGCAGGGTGTCGCTGCCCGACCCGCCGAAGAGGCTGTCGCGCGCCTCGCCCCCGAAGAGATAGTCGCTGCCGGAGAGGCCCTGCAGGCGGTCCAGGCCCGACCCGCCCGCCAGCTCGTCGCCGCCGTCGTCGCCGAAGAGCGTGTCCGCCCCGCTGCCGCCGGAGAGCCGGTCGGGGGACGAGCCGCCCTGCAGCAGGTCCTCTCCCTCGCCGCCGTAAAGGAAATCGGTGCCGCTGCCGCCCACCCCGCCGTCATCCCCTGCCTCGCCCAGCAGCGTGTCGCCGCCGCTGAGCCCGGCCAGGAAATCGTCGCCGGAGCGGCCGACGACGCGGTCGTCCCGGAGGTGCCGAGGATGACGTTCGCCGCCTCGTCGCCGCGGATCTCGAAGACCTCGACGGAGCTCTGCTGCAGGTAGACCGGAAAGGTGGCCAGGAAATGCCAGGAGAGCGTGTCGCTGCCGGGCCCTCCGAAGAGGAACTCCTCCAGATCGAGATCGCCGGGATCGATCAGGAAGACATCGTCACCATGGCCGCCATACCACTCGCCGTCCGACCCCGAGCCGCCGGAGAGCGTGTCGTTGCCGCTGCCTCCGTGGGCGAAGAGGTCCTTCCCCGATCCGCCGTAGATCAGGTCGTCCCCATCGTCGCCGCCGAGTGCGCCGTCGTTGCCCTTGCCTCCGAAAATCGTGTCGTCGCCTGCCCAGCCCCGCAGGTAGTTGTCGTGGAAGGGCCCGCCGTAGATCGTGTCGCTGCCGGAATCGCCGTAGAGGAAGTCGTTCCCGCCGCTGCCGCCGAAGATCAGGTCGGCACCGCTGCCCCCGTAGAGGAAGACGTCGCTGCCGCTGCCGCCGTAGAGCCTGTCATCGCCCTCGTCTCCGTGCAGTTCGTCGAGAGCGTCGCCGCCGGCCATGCGGTCGTCACCGGAGCCGCCGTAGATCAGGTCCGCGCCCGACCCACCGTAGAACTCGTCGCCGGCGGAGAGGCCGTAGAGGCGGTCCAGGCCGCTCGCGCCGAAGAGCAGGTCGAAGCCATCGGTCCCGCTCAGGACATCGTCGCCGCTGCTGCCGAACAGGGTTGCCATGCTTCACCCCTTCTGCATCGAAGATCGACTGCGCCCTTCAAGATGCTATGGCGAACGCCGATCGCAAGTGAATTCTCCGGACCGGAACCGGGCTCCGACCTCAAAACCGGGCGTCAAGAAATTGAAAAAATGTTCCTTTTTGCAAGGGAAACAAAAAATGGCCAGGGGTCCCCGAAACGACCGGGGACCCCCTGAAACCGACCTCGGCACCTAGCTCAGCCAGGTGAAGTCCGTGGCAGTGAGCTGGTTGGCGAGGGTGACGCCATCCACCAGGAAGGCCTGGTCGGCCACCCCGTCGCCGTCCTGATCCACCTGGATCTGACGCGGGCCGGCGAAGCGCGCCTCGGAGTTGCCGGCGCCGCTGAAGCCGGCCGCACCGACATAGGCGAAGGCGCCAGTCTCCAGGCCGGTCGCGAAGACCAGCTTGTCCTCGCCGTTTCCAGCCCCGACCGCTTCGCCGTCGAAGTCGCGGATGACCGGACCGCCGCTGCCGCCGCTGCCCAGGCTTGCGCCGTTGAAGCGGAAGGCGTCGCCGCCGGACCCGCCGAAGGCGATCTCGGCATTGTCCATGGCGACCGTGTCGGCACCGCTGCCGCCCTCCAGCCGGTCGAAGCCGGCACCACCGATAAGCTGGTCGTCGCCCAGGTGGCCCTCCAGGCGGTCGTCGCCGTCGCGTCCGCGCAGGCGGTTGTCGCCCGAGTTGCCGTCCAGGCTGTTGTCCAGGTCGTTGCCGTCGCCGTCCAGGTTGCCGAAGCCACCCTGCAGGCGCAGGTTCTCGACGAACTGGTTGATGCCGCTGGCGAGCGTGTAGTCCGATTCCGCCCGCACCAGGTCGACGCCCGAGCCGGCGAACTCCCAGAGCGTATCGCCCTGCGTGTCCACCACGAAGGTGTCGTCGCCGCTGCCTCCGACCAGCAGGTCGTTGCCCTGGCGTCCGTTCAGGATGTCGTCGCCGCCGGTCCCGAAGAGGGCATTGTTCCCGCTGCTGCCGATCAGCAGGTTGGAGAAGTCGTTGCCCGCCAGGATGGCGTTGCCGACATCCTCGTTCACGATGGCACGCTCGAGATGGCCGTCGGAGCCGCTGGTGAAGGTGAAGAGGAGGGCGTTGGAGCGCACCACGTCGTTGACGCCGCCCGCGGCCGTCTCCAGCACCACGTCACCGGCCGTGTCGACGATGTAGGTGTCGTTGCCGAAGCCCCCGGCGGCCGTGTCGGACCCGCTGCCGCCGTTCAGGCGATCCTGGTGGTGGCCGCCGTAGAGCAGGTCCTCGCCGTCGCCGCCGACGATGCGGTCGGCACCGCTGCCGCCCTGGATGGTGTCCTTGCCGGTGCCACCGAAGATGCTGTCCAGGCCGTCGCCGCCGTAGAGCTCGTCGTTGCCGGAGAGCCCGTGCACCGTATCGACGCCGCTGCCGCCCGAGACCTCATCGTTGTGATTGCCGCCGAAGACCCTGTCACTGCCGCTACCGCCTACGACACGGTCGGGCAGAGAGCCGCCCTGCAGCAGGTCGTCGCCGATCCCGCCATAAATGAAGTCGACCCCGCTGGAGCCGAAGGCAGTGTCGTCGCCCTCTTCGCCCAGCAGGCTGTCGTTGCCCGCCAGGCCCGCCAGCACGTCGCCGCCGGATCGCCCGGCGAGCTGGTTGCCGCCGGTGTTTCCGGCGATGAAGTTGGGAGCCGAGTTGCCGCGGATCTCGATCACCTCGATCGAGGTCTGCGCCAGGATGTAGGGGAAGGTCGCCTGGAAGTGCACCGAGAGGGTGTCGGTCCCGTTGCCGCCGAATATGGTCTCGCCCGGCACGACCTCGCCCGGATCGACAAGGAAGACGTCGTGACCCGATCCGCCGTACCAGTTGATGTCTTGGCCAGAGCCACCCTGCAGGGTGTCGTTGCCGTTGCCACCCTCGGCGACGACCTCAATACCCGAGCCGCCATAGATCCGGTCGTCGCCGTTCTCGCCGTAGAGGGCATCGTCGTGGCCGTCGCCGCCGAAGATGACGTCGTCGCCGCTGCCACCCCGGAGGTTCATGTCCACGTCGCCGCCGCCGTAGATGCTGTCGTTGCCCGACCCACCGTAGAGGTAGGCGTCCTGACCATCGCCGCCGAAGATCCGGTCGTTGCCGTTGTCTCCGTAGAGCACCATGTCGTGGCCGCTGCCACCGAAGAGGGAATCGTTCCCGTTGCCGCCGCGAAGCTCATCGGTATGGTCGCCGCCGGCGATGCGGTCGCCGCCGCCGCCCCCGTAGATCAGGTCCGCTCCCGAACCGCCGTAGAGCTCGTCACCCGAGCCCAGGCCGTAGAGCCGGTCGTAACCGCTGTTGCCGAAGATGACGTCAAAGGCATTGGTGCCGGTGAGAAAATCCTGTGCGCTGCTGCCGATGATGGTTGCCATGCTTGCCTCCAAGGGATCGAACATAAATTCGATGTCGCCCCTTTAGATGCAATGAATTTTTCTGACTGCAAGGGATTTCTCAAACGCTGCGCGCCGGACAGGGGGCAAGGCACGCCAAGTGGTTGAATCGGCGCCATTTATTGTAAGGAATTTATTCGAGGCCGCTGGAACTAAATGAAACGGGGCGCCGCAAGCGCGACGCCCCGTATCACAAGTCGGAGAGAAAGCCTGCTGCCGGGCAGTCCTACCCGTAGATGAAGCTCTCCACGTTGGTGACCTCGATGCCGGCCGGCAGGGTGGCGCCGTTGTCCAATATCAGGGTGTCGGTGCCGACGCCGCCGTCATAGGTTTCACCGTTGGCGAACTGGCCCTGATTGGCGACGAAGAGCACGTCGTCACCGGAACCGCCGAAAACCGAATCCCGGCCATCGCCGCCCGCGAGGAAGTCCGCTCCGCTGTTGCCCAAGAGGTCGTCCCAGCCGCGGTTGCCGAAGAGGCTGTCGTCGCCGCCGCCACCGTTCATGCGGTCCTGACCGTCCTCGCCACGCAGCCAGTCGTCGGCCAGACCGCCACGCACCAGATCGTCGCCCGAACCGGCGAGCACGAAGTCGTTGCCCTCATTGCCGGCCGCGAGATCCTGACCCGAGCCGCCATAGAGCGAGTCGGCGCCGGCCTCACCGTAGAGCCAGTCATTGTCGTTGCCGCCGAAGAAGACACCGGCACCGGTTCCGCCGGTCAGGGTATCGTCTCCGAAATCTCCGTAGAGGAAGTCATGGCCGCCGCCGGCATAGAGGCGATCGTTATCGGCCTGCCCACGGAGCAGATCGTCTCCGGCACCACCCTCCAGGAGGTCGTCGCCGGCCTCGCCCTGAAGCGTATCATCCTGCTGGTTGCCGACCAGCCAGTCATCGCCCGACCCACCGTCCAGAAGGTCGTCGCCCTCGCCGCCGAAGGCCGTGTCGAAACCGCGGCCGCCGTAGAGAAGGTCGTCCAGCGAACCGCCGAAGAGGCTGTCGGAACCGCCCTCGCCCCGCAACAGGTCGGAACCGCTGTCGCCGTGAAGCTCGTCCCGGCCGTGGCCGCCTTGAAGGACGTCGCTATCGTTGCCGCCGAAGAAGGTGCCGCCGCCCGACCCGCCGTTCAGCGTGTCGGTCCCGCGGTCGCCGTAGAGCGTGTCGCTTCCCGAGCCCCCGTAGAGGTTGTCGTCGCCGGCCTGACCGCGCAGCAGGTCGTTGCCACCGTCGCCTCTCAGGTCGTCGTCGCCGCCGCGCCCGACCAGGGTATCGGCGTTCTGGTCGCCCCAGATCGTGTCGGCGCCGGCGCCGCCGTCGAGGTAGTCGCGGCCGGAGCCACCGTGGATCAGGTCCTGACCCTGCCCACCGAAGGCCGTATCGAAGCCGCGGCCGCCGTAGAGAAGGTCGTCGGACGACCCACCGTAGAGGCTGTCCGCACCGTCCTGGCCATGCAGCGTGTCGGAGCCGCTCCGGCCGTAGAGCGCGTCCGGTCCGTCGCCGCCGAAGAACTCGTTGTCGCCATTCCCGCCGAAGATGGTGTCCGCGCCGGGTCCGGCCACCAGCGTGTCGTTGCCGCCGCCTCCATCCAGCGTGTCGTCGCCCTGGCCGCCGAAGAGCGTGTCGTTACCGGCCTGGCCGCGCAGCAGATCGTCGCCACCGCCCCCCCGCAAGACGTCGTCGCCCGCACGCCCGAGAAGGGTGTCGTCGTGCTGGTTGCCCCAGAGCGCGTCATCGCCGGCGCCACCGTCGGCGAAGTCGTCGCCGCGTCCGCCCGTGGCGTAGTCGTTGCCCAGCGCACCGATCAGGCTGTCGTCGAGCGAGCCCCCGTCGAGACTATCGTCGCCATCTTCACCCTCCAGGGCATCGGAGCCGCTGCCGCCGAAGATGCGGTCGTCGCCTTCGCCGCCGGACAGCATGCTGTCGTGGCCGTCGCCACCGAAGATGAGGTCGGAGGACTTGCCGCCGAAGATCGACCTGTCGTCGCCCTCACCGCCATGCAGGATGTCGCCGCTCTCGCCGCCGAAGAGGGCCCAGTCGTCGCCGCTGCCCCCGTTGATCCAGTCGGGGCCGCGGCCGCCGCTGAGCTGGGAGTCCTTGCCGCTTCCACCGAAGAGGCTATCGGGGCCGTTCGCCCCGCTGAGCCCGACATCGTCGCCCACGCCGCCATAGACCCAGTCCGTGCCATTGCCGCCGTCGAGCGCCTGGTCGGCACCGCCCCCGCCGAAGAGGGAATCGACGCCGTTTCCGCCCGCAAGCCCGGCGTCATCGCCGCCATCACCGAAGACGAGGTCCTTGCCCACACCGCCGAAAAGGTCGTCGTCGTCGCCGGGACCGCCGAAGATGCTGTCCTTGCCCTGCTCGCCGTCGAGGTGCGTGTCGTTGCCGGGACCACCATAGACCCCGTCATCCTTGACACCGCCCCAGAGCCGGAAGTCATCCCCGGTGCCGCCGAAGACCAGGTCGTCCTGCTGCTCTCCATAAAGGCGGTCGCGGTCTCCATATCCCTCGATGGTGTCGGCCTTGTTGGTTCCCTCGAGGGTGTCGGGACCCTCGGTTCCAGGAATAAATGCCATAGTAACTACTCCTTGTGCTGCTTGGCTTATTTGAGCTTCTGCAAGCTGATTTGCTCGCGCAAGTTGCCACGAGCAATCCGATGTCTAACCGTTACGACGGGTGGCGTTCTCCAACGCGGTGATCTCTTAACTCTCTTCTACGCAGAACGGTTCCATTGCGTTCCCGATCGGATGGAGGCGGACGCTGGGTGAGATGGGCCAAGTCATTGCGAAACCTTCAGGATTGCAACCAGCGTCCTGCGGGCACCGACCGCTCGAGGTTCTGCAAAGGACTTGGACGCCCGGGTCTTGTGTGAATTTTTCGGCGCTCAAAGCCATCCGGACTCAGGCCGGCCTGTCATTCTATTTCTAATAAAATCAATGAGATACGACTCATACGAAAAACCAATGATTAAAATATCTATTCTGACTTCTAATCTTACGAGATTTTTCGCTTGAGTCCCACTGCACAACTCATGACTGTGTTCGCCAAGGCGTGGAAGGCACCTTGCGAGTCGCTGTCAAGAGAGTTGCAACGCCCGACAGAGCAGATGGCTCCAGGCCGGTCGCATCCTGATAGAGGGAATGAGAGGGCAGTCGATGGCGAAGTACATGGGGACCCCAGGGCCTGACTCACTCGTTGGCAGCAGCAGCAATGACAGCCTCTACGGCTATGGCGGCAACGACATCCTGAAGGGCGAGAGTGGCGTCGATACCGCCTTCGGCAGCAGCGGCGACGACAGCCTCTACGGCGGCAGCGGAAGCGATAGCGACTTTTCCGGAGACACTGGCACCGACAAGCTCTTCGGGGGTCAGGGCAATGACGTTGGCTTCTTCGGCGGCAGCGGCGCCGACACCCTCTCGGGCGACGGCGCGAACGACTTCTACTTCTTCGGAGACAGCGGCGACGACAGCCTTTTCGGTGGTTCCGGGACCGACAATTACTTTCAAGGCTACGACGGCAGCGACAGTCTCTTCGGCGACAGCGGCAACGACGCTTACTTCTACGGAGACAGCGGCAACGATAGCCTCTTCGGCAGCGATGGCGCGGATGTCGGCTTCTACGGAGAGAGCGGCGACGACCACCTCTTCGGTGGCAACGGCCCCGACTCCTTCTTCTACGGCGGCAGCGGTAACGACAGTCTCGATGGCGGCGGCGATGTCGACCGCTTCTTCTACGGAGAGAGCGGCGACGACAGCCTCTACGGCAGAAGTGGGAATGACGGCTTCTTCTATGGGAGCGATGGCAAGGATAGCCTCTTCGGCGACAGCGGGATCGATACGCGCTTCTATGGAGGCGGCGGCGACGATAGCCTCTTCGGAGGCGACGGGCAGGACTCTCGTTTCTTCGGTGGCAGTGGCAACGACAGGATCTACGCCGGCAACGATAACGATCTCTCATTCTTCGGCGACAGCGGCGACGACAGCCTCTTCGGAGGCAGCGGGCAGGACACTACTTTCTTCGGTGGCCGCGGCAACGACAGGATCTACGCCGGCGACGATAACGATCTCTCGTTCTTCGGCGGCAGCGGTGCAGACAGCCTCTCGGGTGGCAACGGGAATGACTCCTGGTTCTACGGAGGCAGCGGCGACGACAGCCTCTCGGGCGATGGCGGGACTGACAGCATCTTTTTCGGAGGCAGCGGCGGCGACAGCCTCTTCGGTGGCGACGGAGCAGACTACGCATTCTTCGGGCTGAGCGGTGACGATAGCCTCTTCGGCGGCAACGGGGATGACCAAGGCTTGGCGGGCGGCAGCGGCGACGACAGCCTCTCGGGCGGCAGTGGGGATGACGCCAACTTCTACGCAAGCGGCGGCGACGACATCCTTTCGGGGGACAGCGGTGCCGACAGCTTCCTCTACGGAGACAGCGGCCAGGACCGCCTCTACGGCGGCGCGGGGACCGATTCTCGCTTCTACGGCGGCAGCGGGGACGACAGCCTCTACGGCGATGGCGAGGCAGATGGCGACTTCTTCGGAGGCAGGGGCGCGGATCGCCTCTTCGGAGGTGCCGGGGGTGACACGAATCTCTTCGGAGACAGCGGCTCAGACAGCCTTTTTGGCGGCGAGGCGGCCGATGCCGTCTTTAACGGAGGCAGCGGCGACGACAGCCTCTCGGGCGACGAAGGAGATGATTCGAGCCTCTTCGGAGACAACGGCGCCGATGGCCTCTCGGGCGGCGGCGGGGATGACTTTTTCTTCTTCGGACGCAGTGGCGACGACAGCCTCTACGGCGGCAGCGGGGATGACACCGGCTTCGCGGGAGACAGCGGCTCCGACAGCCTTTACGGCGGCAGCGGTGACGACACGGACTTCCGCGGAGGCAGCGGCGAGGACAGCCTGTCGGGCGGAAAGGGGGATGACCTTTCCTTCTTGGGAGGCAGCTCTGCCGACGGCCTCTCCGGCGCCAGCGGGAACGATTCCGTCTTCTTGGGCGGCGAGGGCGACGACAGCCTCTCGGGTGACAGCGGTGCCGACATCTCCTTCTTCGGAGACAGCGGCGAGGACAGCCTTTCGGGCGGCAGCGGCGATGACCTTTCCTTCTTGGGAGGCAGCTCTGCCGACGGCCTCTCCGGCGGCGGCGGAAACGATTCCGTCTTCTTGGGCGGAGACGGCGACGACAGCCTCTCGGGTGGCAGCGGCGACGACCTGTCGTTCTTCGGTGGCACCGGAGACGACAACCTCGCGGGCGATAGCGGCGCCGATTCTCGTATTTATGGTGGCGACGGCGCGGACCGGGTCTTCGGCGGCGCGGGCGACGACACCGGTCTCTTCGGTGGCGCGGATGACGATCGGATCGTGGGTGCCGCAGGTGACGACAGCCTGTTGGTCGGTGGCTCCGGTGCGGACCGGATCCTGGGCAACGCCGGCGCGGACAGCGACCTTCGCGGCGAGACCGGCAGCGACACCCTGGAGGGCGGTGGCGGCAGCGACAGTTGGATCTATGGCGGCAGCGCCAGTGACAGTCTCTTCGGCGGCCTCGCGCGCGATGCCTGGCTTTTCGGCGGCAGTGGCGACGACAGCCTCGCCGGCGACAGCGGGCGGGATTCCTTCCTCAATGGCGGTCTGGGGGAGGATCGGATCGCGGGCGGCTCGGGGGCGGACGAGGCCCTCTTCGGCGGCAGCGGCGCGGACAGCCTCTACGGCGGCCAGGGGCAGGATGCGCTGCTGCAGGGAGAAAGCGGGAACGACAGCCTCTCCGGCGGTTCGGGCCGGGATTCCTTTTTCTACGGCGCCAGCGGTGCAGACCGGATCGCCGGCGACAGTGCTGCCGACTGCTTCCTCTACGGCGGCAGCGGTGCGGACAGCATCTACGGCGGCGCCGGCGACGACTGCGGCCTGGTCGGCGGTGCCGGGATCGACAAGGTCTTCGGCGGCGGTGGCGACGACACCATGACGGTCGCCAGCCAGGGCGACATCCTGGCCGGCGAGACCTATGACGGCGGCAGCGGGACGGACACGCTCTTCCTGCTGGCCGGCACCGGCAACAGCGCCATCACCATCCCGACCGGCGCGGTCTTGACCTCGATCGAGCGGATCGTCTCCGTCCAGATCGGCACCTCCGGCGCGGACAGGCTGGTCGGCGGCGCTTTCGTCGACCGCCTCTACGGCGAGAGCGGCCAGGACCGGCTCTATGGCCTCAGCGCCGCGGACGGTCCGCACTTCGGCGGCGCCAACAACGACCACATCTTCGGCGGGTCCGGCGGCGACACCTCGCTCTTCGGCGGCGACAATGCCGACAGGATCTTCGGCGACGGTGGCGACGATTCTTCCCTCTTCGGCGGCGAGGGCACGGACAGCCTCTTCGGCGGCTCGGGCGGTGACGCCTCGCTCTTCGGCGATGCCGGGTCCGACCTGATCGAGGGCGGTGCCGGCGACGACAGCCTGCTGGTAGGCGGCCAGGGTGCCGACCAGGTCTTCGGCGGAGCAGGCAGCGACAGCGGGCTCTACGGTGGCGACGGCCCCGACCAGCTCTACGGCGGCAAGGGGGAGGATTCCTTCCTCTTCGGCGGCTCGGGCAGCGATCGGATCATCGGCAACCTGGACGATGACGCCTTCCTCTACGGCGGTTCGGGCCAGGACACCTTGATGGGCAGCGGCGGAAACGACTCCTTCCTCTACGGCGGCTCGGGCGGCGACCTGCTGCGCGGCGGGGCGGGCGACGATGTCGGCCTCTTCGGCGGCAGCGGGAGAGACCTGCTGACGGGCGAGAGCGGCGACGACCTGCTCTATGGCGATGCCGACGAGGACACGCTGATCGGGGGCGCGGGGCTGGACAGCCTCTTCGGGGGCAGCGGCAACGACAGCTTCCTGGTGGCGAGCCAGGCGGAGATCCTGGCGGGCGAGATCTACGACGGCGGTGCCGGTAGCGACACCCTGCTGCTGGGTCCCGGCGTCTCCCTGCCGGCCGGCGTGCTCATTACCAACGTCGAGGCCATCCTCTACGGCTGATCCGCAGCCCGCTTCAGGGCCTCATAGGCGGGGCGGTGCGTCTCCAGGTAGCCCGCCAGATGCGGCGCCTCGGCCAGGAGGGCCCGGAAGCGAGCCGTGCGCTGCTCCGCGGCCTTGGGGTCCGGTGCGCGGATCCCCTGGGAAGCGGCGACGCTGCCGTGCCAGCCGCCCACCTGCTCCCAGTCCTTCGGGATCTCCCCGCCGCTCCAGTCGAAGGCCTCGGCGCGATAGGCCAGGCCGATGCGCTGCCAGAAGGCGGCGATGACCGCCCGGGTCTCCGCCTGGACCGCCTCGGCCAGCAGGACCGGCGGGGATTCGCCCGGCAGATCCATCAGCGCGCTGTAGTGTGCCCACTGGGCCGCCAGCCCGATCTCCTCGGAGGTCACCCCGGGATCGAGCCTGTAGTAGGAGGCTATCGAGGCCAGGGGGTCGCGCACCAGGAAGCAGTTGGTCAGGCGGCGCGAGAAGTCCGGATCCTCCAGGATCCGGGGCATGACGTAGTAGCTCATGTCCTTGAAGAAGACCGGCCCGCGCTCGGCCGCCTCCAGGATCCTGTCCCGGATGGCCTCGTAGTGGCGGGGCCGCCCCGGCTCCGGCTCGAAGTGCGGCATGACCCGGACCTTGCGGGCGACATAGTAGTCGTAGAGGAAGGGCTCGTGCAGGCAGGTGAGATCGCCCCGCTCGCGCATGATGCGCTCGATCGCCGTCGAGAGGGAGCGAGGGTGGGACCAGAGCGCGATGATCGGATGCTGGGTCATGGGCCCCTGCCTCAGGTCCAGATCGCCACGACCGCCATGACGGCGAAGCCCAGGACGACGAAGAGGAAGTCGGCGCGGTGCTGGCAGCGGGCGATCAGGGTGTTGGCGGCAAGGCCGTGGAGCGTGCCGAGGAACAGCAGGGTCCCCGCCGCCAGGGAGGCGAAGACCGGCTCCCAGAGGGGATGGGCCGCCTGGGTGGCGCCGACCAGGGTGCCCAGGGCCGCGCCCAGGGGGAACATCGCGACGAAGACGCCGTAGGAGAGGACTGTCAGGCCGCGCGAGAGGCCGCTGCGCATCAGCTCGATCCCCAGCGCATAGGCAGCCGCGCCCTTGTGCGCCACCACGGCGATGAAGATGACCACGGTGATCGCCGCCTCGCTGGAGCTGCCGAGCGCCGCGCCGACCAGCAGGGAATGGATCGACAGGACGGCCGCCGCGAGCAGCGCCAGGAAGGCCGAGCCCGACGCCTTGCTCGCCGTCATGGTGGTGCCCAGATGCTCCAGGAAGAGCAGCGCCAGTATGACGCTGCCGCAGATCACGCTCGACCAGGGAAAGTCGACGCCGGCCTCGGTGAAGTCGCGCTCCGCATCGAACAGCAGATGGATCAGGCCGGCACCGAGGAAGACCCCGCAGGCCAGCGCCTCTCCCAGGACCAAGGGTCCGGTCCGCCGCAGCAACTCGGGCCTACGGAAGAGTGGCCAGCCGCCTACCAGCGCCACCGCGACGATGATGCTGACGAAGACGACCTTCAGTTCGACATCGCTCATGAGGCACCGGCTCCCTCCTCCCCAAGGCTCCCCGATGTGCCGCTCTCCCGTCAAGCGGCCCGCGGGCTTGCGAAACGCCGGGGGCATGAGAGAGCCTGCCGCAGCGGTATTCCTCGAGGAGAGAGATGAGCGTCGCATCACAGCCTTCGCGATCGGCCTGGCAGGGCCTCACACTGGCGGCCGCCCTGGTCGTCCTCTGCCTCCTTGCGCTGGGCCTCTGGGCTGCCCTGGCACCTCCGGGCATGACGCCCAAGAGCCTGCAGTTCCCGGGCGCCGCGCTCCTGGCCGGCGAGGCCCCGCTGGCGGCCCTCCTCTTCTACCTGGGCGACAGCCTCTTCGTCGTGCTCGCGTTCTGGCTCTTCTGTATCCTGGCGCGATTGGCCGAGGGTCCCGGCTGGCTGCTGGCGCTCGGCCTCGCGTCTGCCCTGCTGAAGGCCGGGTCCGACGGGGCCGAGAACCTGGGCCTGGCCTGGCCGGCGCTGGAGGCCCTCGGCGGCGGGATGGCGACGCCCCTGATCGAGGATCGCCTGGCGCTGCTGGACGGCCTGAAACGGATCGGCGGCAGCCTCGCCGCGGTCGCCTTCGCGCCGCTCTATCCGGGCAGCCTTGCGGTGCGGCTGCTGCTCTATGCGACGGGCATGGCGACCGCCGCAGGCTTCCTCTTCCCCCTTCTCCTGCAGGCGAACGCGGCCTTCCTCTTCGTGACCGTGGCCGCAATGATCTGGGACGGCCGACGCCATGCAGTTTCTTGAGCGGCCCTCGCCCAACCACAACGATCGCCGCGGCCGGCCGATCGACATGGTGGTGCTGCACTATACCGGTATGCCGACGGCGGCCCTGGCGCTGGAGCGCCTCACCGATCCGGCGGCCGAGGTCAGCACGCACTACCTGATCGAAGAGGACGGCCAGGCCTGGCGGATGGTCCCGGAGGCGCGCCGGGCCTGGCACGCAGGCAGGGCCAGCTGGGCCGGAGAGCGCGACGTGAACGCCCGCTCGATCGGGATCGAACTGGTCAACCCCGGCCACGACTGGGGCTACCGCCCCTTTCCGCAGCGCCAGATTGCGACCCTGACCCGGCTGCTGGGCCAGCTGCAGGCGCGCTACCGCATCGCGCCGGCCCGCGTCGTCGGCCATTCCGACGTGGCCCCCTTGAGAAAGATGGATCCTGGAGAGCTCTTTCCCTGGCCCGCTCTGGCGGTTCGAGGCCTGGCGCTCTCCCCGCCTCCGCTTCTCCCCTTGGCGCTCGACCGGACCTGCTGGCAGCAGGTCGAGGACTGGCTGACGGCCATCGGCTACGGCTATCTCGACCAGGACAGCAGTGCCGTCCTCCGTGCCCTGCAGCGACGCGCACGCCAGCGGCGGATCGATGGCTGCCTCGACGGCGAGACCGCCGCCGTCATCCGCTGGCTGGCGGTCGCGGGCGCTTGAGTAGGGAACGACCTGCCTGCGGTCAGGCGATACCTGGCAGAACCCCGGCGCCGACGATCTCCAACCCGCCCTCGGCGATGAGGCTGCCGGCCGCCTCCATGTCATGCGCCATGTAGCGGTCTTCCTTCAGCGGCGCGACCCGGGCGCGGATGGCGGCGATCGCCTGCTCCAGCCGGGGCGAGGTCCTGGTCGGGCCGCGCAGCTCGACGCCCTGCGCCCCGATCATGGCCTCGACGCCGAGGATCCAGAAGAGGTTCCGGGTCATCTGCAGCAAACGGCGCGCCCCGTGGCAGGCCATGGAGACATGGTCCTCCTGGTTCGCCGAGGTGGGGGTGCTGTCGACCGATGCGGGGTGGGCCAGCTGCTTGTTCTCGCTCATCAGCGCGGCCGCCGTGACCTCGGCGATCATCAGGCCGGAGTTCAGGCCGGGGTTGGGGGAGAGGAAGGCCGGAAGCCCGAAGTTCAGCGCCGGATCGACCAGAAGCGCGATGCGGCGCTGGGCGATGGCGCCCAGCTCCGCCACCGCCAGCGCGATCTGGTCGGCGGCGAAGGCCACCGGCTCGGCATGGAAGTTCCCGCCGGAGACGACCTTTCCGTCGGAGAGCACCAGCGGGTTGTCGGTCGCGGCATTGGCCTCGATCCGGAGCGTGTTCGCCACCTGGCGCAGCAGGTCGAGGCAGGCGCCGGCCACCTGCGGCTGGCAGCGGATGCAGTAGGGGTCCTGCACCCTGGGGTCCCCCTCGACATGGCTCTCGCGGATCGCCGAACCCTCGAGGAGCTGGCGCAGCGCGGCCGCCGCCTCGATCTGGCCGGCATGGCCGCGCAGCTCCTGGATCTCGGCGGTGAAGGGCGCGGTCGAGGCCATGGCGGCGTCGGTCGAGAGCGCGCCGGTCACCAGCGAGGCCCGGAGCGCCCGCTCGGCCCGGAACAGTCCGGCCAACGCCAGGGCGGTGGAGACCTGGGTTCCGTTGATGAGCGCCAGGCCCTCCTTGGCGGCCAGCACCAGCGGCGCCAGGCCGACCCTGGCCAGCGCCTCGGCTGCGGCCAGGCGCTCGCCCTCGACGAAGGCCTCGCCCTCGCCCAGCATGACGGCCGCCAGGTGGGCCAAGGGCGCCAGATCGCCGGAGGCGCCGACCGAGCCCTTTTCCGGCATCACCGGGGTCACCCCGCGCGCGATCATCTCCTCGATCAGGCTCACCACCTCGGGCCGCACGCCCGAGGCGCCGCGCGCCAGGGAGAGCAGCTTCAGGGTCATGACCAGCCGGACGACGTTCTCCTCCAGCGGGTCGCCGACGCCGCAGCAGTGAGAGAGGATCAGGTTGCGCTGCAGGGTGGCGACGTCGGCAGGCTCGATCTTGATCGAGGCCAGCTTGCCGAAGCCGGTATTCACGCCATAGACCGCCCGCTCGCCCGAGGCCACGGCCGCGATGCAGCCGGCCGCCCGCTCGATCGCAGGCGCGGTCGCCGGGTCGAGCCGCAGCCTGAGACCATCCCAGTAGACCTCTGCCAGCACCGCCAGTCCGGTCGAGCCGGGTTGGAGAAAGCGTGTCACGAGACGACCTCCCTCGCTGCAAATCGGAACAGCTCTCGGCTCATCGATTGAGCGACCATCCGGAGCGCCACTTCAACCCAACCGTCATGACCGGGCTTGACCCGGTCATCCACGTCTCACCGCCGGCGCTCAAAGTCGGAACACCTTGCTAGCGACTCACGTGGATCCCCGGGTCAAGCCCGGGGATGACGAAAAAGCGTCTTTGTCACGAACCCTTCGCCCTTACCTCTTGCGCGAAACAGGACACCTAATCGTCCTCCCCCACGGTTGAAGATGGGCCACGGCTTGGCCTCGAGGGAAAGTGCGGCAAGTTGTATATACAAGTCAAGCGGGCCGAGGCGCGCTCTAAGGGGCCTCGCTCTGAACCGGCGTGAAGCCGAAATCCGCGCCGGCGAGGATCGCCTCCTTGCCGCCCAGGGTCGCAATCACCTCCTTCTGGGACGCGAGCGCCTGCGCGCTCACGGCCTCGGGATCGAGGAACTTGCCCAGTTCGCCAGCGCAGAGCGCGCGCGCCTCTGCAAAGGCCGGGTCCGAGGCCAGGTTCCTGGTCTCCTTGGGATCCTCGGCGAGGTCGAAGAGCTGCGGCTCGAAGCCGGCGTAGGCGACGTATTTCCAGTTGCGGTAGCGCAGCATGGTGATCCCGGTCAGCGCCCCGCCGTCGTGATACTCGCTGATCACGGGACGCTCCCGGTCCGCCCCACCCGCCAGCTCCTGCAGGGGAAGCCCGTGAAGGGGTACCTCCTGCGGCGGGAGGTCGACCCCGGCCGCCTGCAGCACGGTCTGGTGGATGTCGATCAGCGAGACCGGGGTCTCGACCCGCCGGCCGGCCGGGATGCCGGGGCCGGCCGCCAGCATGGGAATGGCGGCCGACTCCTCGTACATCACGCTCTTGGTCCAGAGCGTCTTGTTGCCCAGCATCTCGCCGTGGTCGCTGACGTAGAGGACCAGCGTGTCGTCTGCCTGCCCGCTCCGCTCCAAGGCTGCCAGCACCTCTCCCATCAGGTGGTCGACGAAGCTGCAGAGCCCGTAGTAGCAGGCCCGCCCGATCCGCCGGGTCTCCTCGGTGAAGTGGTCGTCGTAGTCCAGCATGCGCCGCAGGGCCGCCAGCGCCGGATGGGCCAGCATGTCCTCGGTGCCGGAGAGGTCGGGCGGGTCGATCGCCTCCAAGGGATAGAGCGCCAGGAAGTCCTCGGGGCAGATCAGCGGATAGTGCGGCGCGACGAAGGAGGCGAAGAGGACCCAGGGCCGCTCTGGATCCCGCGGCGCCTCGCGTTCAAGCCAGTGGCAGGCGGCCTCGCAGACCCTGCGGTCGTAGCGGGTGTAGTCGGATTCCCCGGGGCCGATCTCCCGGGCCAGCATGTCCGCGGTCTCCAGCCGCTCCAGCTCACCACGCAGCAGCAGTCCGTAGGGCCAGCCGACCCCGTCGTGCAGGTACATCGGCACCAGCTCGCGCTCGAAGCCGTTCTCGTCCGCGCCGCTGCGGTAGTGCAGCTTGCCGGCCGAGACCACCCGGTGGCCGCGGTCGATCAGCGCCTGCCCCCAGCCCCGGAACTGGCCGTGGAAGGCCTGGGTATTGCTCCAGCAGCCGTGCTGGTGGACATAGCGCCCGGTCGCGATCGAGGCCCTGGCCGGAACGCAGACCGGCGAGGGCGTATAGGCGTTGGCGAAGAGCGCGCCCCGGCCGGCCAGCCGGTCGAGCGTGGGCGTGCGCACCAGGCCGTGGCCGTAGCAGCCGGCCGCGTCGCGCATGTGCTCGTCGCTACAGAGGATGAGGACGTTCGACGGCATGGTCTTCTCTACCCCCTCGGCCGGCCCGGCGGCGCGCCGGCTCGAAATGTATAGACAATTCGCCGCTCCATTTGTATAGTCAATTCCCGAATAAGAGCTGCGGACACGGCGCACCCAGCCAGCCGGTGCTGAAGGATCGCGGCATTGCGGGAGGCACTCAACGAAAACCTGGGAGAAGAGGATGAAGGACTTCGCACTGATCGACCGCCGACAGCTCCTGGCGGGCTCGGCCGCGCTCGGCCTCTCCAGCATGCTGCCGCGTTTCGCCAAGGCCGAGACGCCCAAGCAGGGCGGCAATTTCCGGATCGGCGTCGCCGACTACGCGACCCAGGACACGCTCCATCCGGTCCAGGTCGAGACGCGCTTCCAGACCTACCTCCAGTACCAGATCCGCAACGGCCTGGTGGAAGAGGGTCCCGGCGGCCAGCTGATTCCGGAGCTGGCCGAGAGCTGGGAGGGTTCCAAGGACGGCAAGACCTGGAACTTCAAGCTGCGCAAGGGCGTCACCTTCCACAACGGCAAGCCCCTGACCCCGCAGGACGTGGTCTTCTCCTTCCAGCTCCACATGGGGCCCGACACCAAGTCCGTCGCCAAGCCCTTCCTCTCCGACGTGGAAGAGGTGGTGGCCGACGGCGACAGCGCGGTCACCTTCAAGCTCAAGTCGGCCAACGTCGGCTTTCCCGCACTCACCACCATCACCGCCTTCGTGATCGTGCCTGACGGCACCACGGATTTCGAGGCAGGCACCGGCACCGGCGGCTATGTACTGAAGGAGTGGGATCCGGGCGTGCGCTCCTTCGCGACCCGCAATCCCGACTACTGGAAGCCCAACCGCGCCCATTTCGACAGCGTCGAGATGATCGCGATGAAGGACTCGACGGCACGCAACAACGCGCTGATCACCGGCGAGATCGACGCCTTCAACTTCGTCGACCCCAAGACCGTCAACCTCTTGAAGAGCAACGACAAGGTCAGGATCGTCCGGGTCCAGAGCAAGTCGCACTACCTCTTCCCCATGCGCGTCGACGTCCCCCCCTTCGACGACATCGCGGTGCGCAACGCGATGAAGTACGCGATCGACCGCGAGGACATGGTCAAGCGCGTGCTGAACGGCCTGGGCGCGGTCGGCAACGACCAGCCGATCGGCCCCGGTTACCGCTTCTACGACCCCTCGATCCCGCAGCACCAGTACGACCCCGAGAAGACCAGGTCGCTCTTGAAGAAGGCCGGCAAGTCCGACTTTGCGGTCCAGCTCTTCGTCTCCGAGACGCCCTTCGCGGGGGCGACCGACGCGGCTGTCCTCTTCAAGGAGCAGGCGGCCAAGGCCGGCGTCACGGTCGATGTCGTGAAGACCCCCGAGGACGGCTACTGGAGCGACGTCTGGTTCAAGAAGCCCTTCTGCGCCTCGCGCTGGAGCGGCCGGGTGAACGAGGACGCCATGTTCTCGCTGGCCTACACCGACGAGGGCCTGAAGATCGGCTGGAACGAGACCCACCTGGACGACCCGCGGCTGAACAAGCTGGTGCTCGAGGCCCGCAAGGAGTTCGACGAGGACAAGCGGGGCGAGATCTATGCCGAATGCCAGCGCATCGTGCACGACGACGGCGGCTCGCTCATCTTCGCGTTTGCCGACTTCGTGGATGCGACCAGCGACAAGGTCCGCCACGAGGAGAAGCTCTCGGGCCAGTGGGACCTCGACGGCGGCCGCGCGGCCGAGCGCTGGTGGTTCGCCTGATCCCACCTACCTTGCGAGGGGCCGGCCCCTTCTCTCCGGTCGGCCCCCGGAGCAAAACCCGAGCAGATGGACTCATCTGCGACGACGTTTTGCTCTGGAAACAAGAGACACTCTGGAGGGTGCTGCCTTGCTCACCGACTGCTCCTCGGCCCTGGACCGGCTCCGCGACCGCTTCGGCGAGAAGCTGGTGACCGCCGCCGCCGTGCTGGAGCAGCACGGCCACGGCGAATCCTGGCATCCCCCTGCCCTGCCGGACGCGGTGCTCTTCGCCGAGAGCGAGGAGGACGTCTGCCTGGCCCTGGCGCTCTGCAACGAGACCGGAACGCCGGTGGTGCCCTTCGGCGCCGGCACCTCGGTCGAGGGCCAGGTGCAGGCGGTCAGGGGCGGCCTCTCCCTGGACCTGACCCAGATGGACCGCATCCTCGAGGTCCGGCCCGAGGACATGGACTGCACGGTCGAGGCCGGGGTCACCCGCCTGCAGCTGAACGACCACATCCGCGACACCGGCCTCTTCTTCCCGCTGGACCCGGCGGGCGAGGCCACCTTCGGCGGCATGGCGGCGACCAGGGCGTCCGGCACCAACGCCGTGCGCTACGGCACCATGAAGGACATGGTGCTCTCCCTGCGCGCGGTCCTGCCCGACGGCCGGGTGCTGCGCACCGGCCAGCGCGCGCGCAAGAGCTCGGCGGGCTACGACCTCACCCGGCTCTTCGTCGGCTCCGAGGGGACCTTGGGCATCATCACCGCCCTCAACCTGAAGCTGGCCGGCCGCCCGGAGAGCCTGGCCGCCGCGCGCTGCAGCTTCCCCGGCCTCGGTGCGGCGGTCGAGGCCGTGGTCAGCGTGCTGCAGTCGGGCGTGGCGGTCTCGCGGATCGAGCTTGCCGATGCGGTGCAGATGCGCGCGATCAACCTCTACAGCAAGCTGGGCCTGCCCGAGGCCCCGACCATCTTCTTCGAGTTCGCCGGCAGCCCGGCCTCCGTCGCCCACGACCAGCAGGTGGTGCAGGCCATCGTCGAGGACTGCGGCACCCGAGACTTCCGCAGCGCCGAGAGCGAGGAGGCCCGCCGCGAGCTCTGGCAGGCCCGCGCCATGGCGGTCTATGCCTCCCGCCTGCTGCGCCCCGGCGCCAAGGGCCTCTCCACCGACGTCTGCGTCCCCATCTCCAACCTCACCGCCTGCATCGAGGAGACCGCGCGCGACGTCGCCGAGACCGGCCTGCTCGCCCCGCTGGTCGGCCACGTCGGCGACGGCAACTTCCACCTCTACATCCTCTTCGACCCGGCCGAGGCCCGCGAGGTCGAGCAGGTCGAGTGGATCAACAGCCGCCTCGCCGCCCGCGCCATCGCGCTGGAAGGCACCTGCACCGGCGAGCACGGCGTCGGTCTGGGCAAGGGCAAGTTCCTGGAAGCGGAACTGGGCAGCGAGGCGGTGGCGCTGATGCGGTCGCTGAAGGCTGCTATCGACCCCAAGGGGATCATGAATCCGGGGAAGATGTTTTGTTAGGAGGTACGGCTGTCAGGTCCAGCAGAATCGGTTGATGTCGTGCTCTTGCATACCTCCATTGGCCGTCGTCCCAGAGTTGACCCACTGCTGTCCAGTCAAGCGACATCGGCATCATTCTTCGCCCTCGCGCACAACTTTTACGTCATCCCCGGGCCACGACCCGGGGATCCACGTGGATCTGCGGCGAGCAACCTGGGCCTTGGGCGCCGGCGTCGGGACGTGGATGGCCGGGTCGAAGCCCGGCCATGACGATATGGTTGGAGCGGTGCTCTTTAATCGTCTAAAGGGTGTCGTGGAACTCTAGCCGGACGACAGTGGCGAGCATGCCAGCGTGACCTCCCCATGCCCGCCGCTTCTGCAACACTTGAGGTTACCCGTAGACCACGAACTCGATGCTGGTGAGTATAACGACAGCCGGCAGACTGACACCGGCCGCGAGTTGAAGCGTATCGACGCCGGCCCCACCATCGAACAAGTCGCCCGCCTCGAGTTCGCCCTGGCTGATAGCATTGAGAGCCCAACCCAAAAGGAGTTGAGCGATTTCAGAGGCTTGTGATTCTGTCTGGTTGCCAAACTGGACGGAGCCAACAATGCCATGGACTGAAACCGCTCGCCGCCACTATGAGCGACGGGCTCGACGCTACGCAAGCGACCTGACGGACGCGGAGTGGGCTCTGATTGCGCCCTTCATGCCGCCGCCTCGCCGCATTGGTCGGCCGAGGACGACGGACTTGCGCGAGGTGATGAACGCGATCTTATACATGGCCTCAAGCGGTTGCCAGTGGGCTCTCTTGCCGAAGGACTTTCCACCGCCCTCGACGGTGCAGCGCTACTTCTACGCCTGGCGCGACAGCGGCATGCTGCGGACCATCCATTTCCACCTTCATGCCGATGCGCGTGAACGAGAAGGCCGAGAGGCCAGCCCGAGCGCCGGTGTGATCGACAGCCAGAGCGTGAAAACCACGGAAAGCGGCGGCCCCCGTGGCTACGACGCAGGCAAGAAAGTCAAAGGCCGCAAGCGCCACATCCTCACCGATACCCTCGGCCTGATGGTTGGTCTGCTCGTGCTCGAAGCAGACGTTCAGGACAGGGACGCTGCACCCAAACTACTCGCTTCCCTCCGCCACTCCTTCCCTTGGCTGCGCCACCTCTTCGCCGACGGTGCCTATGCTGGGCCGAAGCTCGAGGCCGCACTTGCCGAAATCGGCACCTGGAGACTCGAGATCGTCAAACGCTCCGATACTGCAAAAGGCTTCGAGGTCATACCAAGACGATGGGTCGTCGAACGCACCCTTGCCTGGCTCGGCCGATGCCGCAGACTGGCCAAGGACTGGGAAAAATCCATCGCCAGCGCCGAGGCTTGGATCCTCGTTGCTCACATCCGCCTCACCACCAGACGCCTGGCAAGGCCTTGCTCTACCTCATAGAGTTTTGAGTCGGGCTCTGAGAGTATCGGCGCCGCTGCCGCCGAACACGCTGTCGATGCCACTGCCACCGAAGAGAAGGGCGTCATTACCAACACCACCTCTGATCTCATCATTGCCGCTGTCGCCATAGAGGTAACTGTCCTTACCTACACTTCCATTGACGACATCGCTGTTGAACCCACCGAAAAGGAAACCATCGTCTTGAGCACCGCCAAAGACAGTGTCAACTCCTGAATCACCAAAGAAGGACTCGTCGGAACCCTTCTCGCCTATGATACAGTCACTACCACTGCCGCCCCAGAAGCTGGCATCGCTCCCATTGTCGCCAAAGAGAGCATCATTTCCGCCTAGTCCGATGAAACCGCGATCATTTCCGCTACCAGCGTAAAGAGCGTCATTGCCGTTTTGTTGACTAAAAGCATCTCCTCGAAAAAGGCGATCATCTCCACTTCCTCCAAAGAGGCTATCGTCACCTGCATCGCCATAGAAACGACTATCGTCACCATCTCCTCCGCAAAGGACATCATTGTCTACATTTCCGTGAAACGCGTTATTATTTCCACTACCTCCGAAGAGGCTGTCTGCACCGAGACCTCCTAAAAACTGGACGCCCTCACCGTAAATAGTATCTTCACCATCTCCCCCTTTGATACCTTGGCCTCCCACACCATTGCTGAACACGACGTCAGCGCCGCTCCCACCGTAGAAAAAGGCGAGAAGCCCACTGCCGCCGTAGAGTCTATCGGCACCGCTGCCACCAAAGAAATGCCTGTCTCGACCGCTGCCGCCGAACAAGGTATCGTTTCCCTGTGAACCATAGAACTCATAGTCGCGCCCGTCACCACCAAAGAGGTTATCGTCGCCTTCACCTCCGAAGAACTGGTACTCAACACCGGTGCCTCCAAACAGGCCGTCCGAGCCAGCGCCCCCAAAGAAGGAAGCGTCATCTCCATTGCCGCCGAAGAGCAGATCTAAGTCGTCGCCGCCAAAAAAAGAGCTGTCGTCTCCGCCATCTCCATAGAGTCTATCTTCACCACTGTCTCCATAGAGGCGCCTATCTTCTGCTCCAACAACTTGAACGAACCGATCGGTTCCGTTTCCACCAAAAAGAACATCCGCTCCGCTGCCGCCGAAAAACGAACCATCCAGACCTGCGCCACCAAAGAGCCGATCGTCGCCACCACCACCGTAGAAACGAGAGTCATTCCCGCCAAGACCGCGAAGGAGATCGGCGCCTTCGTCTCCATAGAACCGGAAGTCGCTGTTCGTGCCGCCATAGAGGCTGTCGGCACCTTCGCCTCCGAAGAAGGAGCGATCCACTGCATCATCTCCAAAGAGGCTGTCATTGCCCGTGCCGCCAAACAGGTTGACGTCATCCCAACTGCCGCCGTGAAGGCCATCGTCTCCCGAAAGGCCGTAGAGCCTGTCCCTCCTGCTCAGTCCGTAGATCGTATCGGCTTGGTTCGTTCCAGTGAGCGTGTCGCTCTTTTCGGTGCCCGTGATAACCGCCATTTCTCAGGATCCTTGCAACACCGAGGAACAATCTTCGGTAGCGTCTCACCCGCCCGTCAACAGGTCAAGGAAGTCGGCGCACTCGGACTACAGCGCCTGCGGTGGGTCGCCGGCGCACCCGACAGCAACGCCGCTCGTGGTGCGCACTGCTAGATCCGTACCCTAATCTGGGCGTCTCAGTTGCGTCCAATTTCCTCGGCGCCGTCAGATTGGTCCGTCCGGACCCCCCTCACCCACTATGCTCACTCCCCCCCGCATCGTGAAACCGGCCGCTGAGGCGGTAGCGGCTGGAGGGGTAGGTCTGCCAGGAGATGGAGGAGACGCCGCCGGCGATCCGGGCCGCGCGGTAGACCCTGAGGCAGGGCTCGTCGCGCTTGATCTTCAAGAGGCGGGCGGTGCGGGCGTCGGGGAGGATGGCGTCGATGATCTGCTCGGCCTCCTTCACCTGGGCGACCGCGCCCAGGACCTCGTTGGGGGTGAGCCTGGAGAAGTCGGCCTCGAGATAGTGCGGCATCAACCGCGGGTTGACGTAGCGGTCCTCGAGCTGGATCGGCACCGCGTTCTCCCGGTGCACGATCACGCTGTGGAAGAGCGTGGTCCCCACCGGCAGCTCGAAGCTCCCGGCCAGCTCGGGGCTGGCCGCCAGGCTCTCCAGGGTCTGGACCCTGGCCGAGTGCTTGTTGCCCCGCGCGCGGATCTCCTCGGCGATGGAGCGGATGATCAGGAGCTCGGAGGCCGGCCGGGGGTCGGAGACGAAGCTGCCGCGGCCGGGATGGCGGTTGATGCGGCCCTCCGAGGCCAGCTCGCTCAGGGCGCGGTTCACCGTCATGCGGCTCACCTTGAACTGCTTCATCAGGTCCAGCTCGGGCGGGATCTGGTGCGCCGCCGGCCAGGCGCCGGACTCGATCTTCTGCACCACGTAAGACTTGATGCGCAGGTAGAGCGGCGAGCGGGCGGGAGACTTCATGTCCGGCACACTTTCACAAGGACCCCGTGCCGGCCGTTCCCTTCATCGGTGACCGAATGCTGGAAGGCCGTCACCTTCACCCGGCCATGGCGAGCGCCTGGGGGGCCAGTGCCACGTCGCTGCCGAGCTTGCCTGCCATGTAGTGATAGAAGTCCCAGACCGTGCCCTCGTAGTCGTCCGGCGCCAGCGGGCCGGGGCTGTAGTGGCGCGACTTCATCCCCTTCTGCACGCCCTCGAGCTGGGCGCGGTCCTCGGCATTGAAGGCGAAGCAGAGGTCACGGTAGCGGAGGACCGAGGGATCCTCGGGATCGGCAACGGTGCCGGCCAGCCCCCACTTCACCGAAACCGAGTCGGCATCCACCGGCCGCACCATCAGGTAGAGCGTGACGTTGGGCACGATCGAGACGGTGAGGTTGGGAAAGACCCCGAACAGAACCGAATAGCGCCGCTCCTCCGCCGTCAGGTCGGGATGAAAGGGGCCCCGCTCGGGCACCTTCGGATCGTAGCCCGAGGTGTAGGCGGTCATGCCGGGCGGCGCCGGGATCTTGCGGCAGAGCGCGGTCGGGGTGATGGGATGCAGGGTCTTCAGGTGGGCCGCACTCAGGTGATAGCCCTCCATGAAGTTCTCGACCAGGCACTTCCAGTTGGTCTGCCAGACCTCCTCCGCCACGAACTGATGGTGGCGGCCGGGATGGTGGTAGTTCGCGATCGCCGGCAGGAAGGGATCGCAGCGCGGCGCCAGCGGCGCTGCCGTGCCGTCCAGGTTGACGAAGACGAAGTCCTGCCAGACCTCGCAGGCAAAGGCGGGCAGGCCGCAGGCCGCGGGATCGAAGCCCGGCTTCTTGGCCATCAGCGGCGCCTTGGCCAGGCTGCCGTCGGCGTTGTAGCTCCAGCTGTGATAGCTGCAGACGAAGCGCTTGCGCCGGCCGGACCCCTTGGCCACCAGGTTGGCGCGGTGGCGGCAGACGTTGGAGAGCACCCGGACCTGCCGGTCCTCCCCGCGCACGACCAGCAGCGGCTCGCCCACCAGCTCGGCGGTGAAATAGTCGCCGGGCTCAGCAATCTCCGCCGCGTGGCCCAGGCAGATCCACTCCTTGCGGAAGATCTCCTCGCGCTCCAGCTCCAGGAAGGCGGCGGAGGTGTAGTAGGCCGGCGGCATGGTCCGCGACTTCTCCCGCGGCAGGGACTTGAGCCCGCTCAGCTCGTCGCGAATGCGCCTGATCTCTTCGGCTGCCTGCTGGCCCGACATGGGACGCCTCCCTCAACCTCCGCGCTGCATGGGACCGGAACGCCAGGTAATCAGGCTCCGGGCCTGGCCCATCGCATCGAGCCTAGACAGTCGGCTCGCAATTGTCTATACAATTCTCCCCCGACACCCCGCCCCTGTCCGCTCGAGGAGGAGCCAAGATGTATCTGCGCAATGCCTGGTACGTCGCAGCAGACGCCACGGAGGTCTCGCGCACGCTCAGCCGGATCACGGTTCTGGAGGAGGAGATCGTGCTCTACCGGAGGCTGGACGGCCGGCCGGTGGCGCTGGAGGACGCCTGCCCGCACCGCAAGCTGCCGCTCTCTATGGGGCGACTGGACGGCGACCTGGTCGAGTGCGGCTATCACGGGCTCAAGTTCGACTGCTCGGGCGCCTGCAGGCTGGTGCCGGGGCAAGAGCGCATCCCGCCCAAGGCGCGCGTGCGCTCCTACCCCGTCGCCGAGCGCTACGGCCTGGTGTGGATCTGGATGGGCGATCCGGCGGAGGCGGAGGAGAGCCAGATCTTCCCGGTCCCGCATTACGACGACCCGGCCTGGACGGTCAGCCGCGGCCTGCCGATCGACATCGCCTGCAGCTACCTTCTGATCACCGACAACCTGCTGGACCCCAGCCACGTCGCCTGGGTGCACCAGACCACCTTTGCCGGCAAGGGGACCGACGACACGCCGATCGAGGTGGAGACGCAGGCCGACCGGGTGATCGCCTCGCGCTGGATCCTCGACCATGAGGTGGCGCCGCTCTACCGGCCGCTGGTGCCCTTCTCCGGGCGCTGCGACCGCCTGCAGCACTACGAGGTGCGCTACCCCAGCCATGCCGACATCGTCGCGGTCTTCACGCCTGCCGGGGCTGGCGGGCGCGGCCGGCCGGTTCCCGACGAGGCCTTCGTCATGCACTCCTACAACTTCATGACGCCGGTGGATCGCGGGCACTCGCGCTACTACTATTTCCAGATCCGCAACGTGCATCCGGGCGACCAGGCCATCTCCAAGCTGATGGCCGACAGCGTGCGCGCCGCCTTCCTGGAGGACAAGCTGGTGCTGGAGGCCTGCCAGCGGGGGCTGGACAGGAGCGGGTCACCGACCATCGACCTCGCGACCGACGCGGCACCCAAGCGCTTCCGCCGCCAGCTCGCCACCATGATCGAGCGAGAGAACGCGACCACCCTGGCGGCCGAATGAACCTGGTCGGCAGAGATCCGAAGGCAGCGGCCGAGAGCCGGGGTTTTACAGCCTACCGCGTCGCGGAGCGCAGCCGCGAGAGCGAGGTCATCACCTCCTTCCGGCTGGTCCCCCTCGAGGGCGGGCCGGCGCCGGCCTTCCGGCCCGGCCAGTACCTGACCCTGCGCCTGCCGGGCGGCCTCCTGCGCACCTACACGGTGTCGAGCAGCCCGGACGATCTCTCCTCCTACCGCATCACGGTGAAGCGCGAGCCGCGGCCGGCAGACCGGCCGGACCTCCCCGCCGGGCGGGGCTCCGGGTTCCTGCACGACGAGGTGGAGACCGGCGACAGCCTGCAGGTGCTGGCCCCGCGCGGTGACTTCGTCCTGGACGAGGAGAGCCGCCGCGCCGTCCTGCTGTTGAGCGGCGGGGTCGGGCTGACGCCGATGGTCAGCATGCTGCACCGCCTGGCCGGCAGCGGGCGGCCGACCTTCTTCGTCCATGCCTGCGAGAACGGTGCGGTCCACGCCCTGCGCGAGGAGGTGGAGGCGCTGGCCGCCGACGCCCCGGCCGTCAGGACCGCCTTCGTCTACCGCGCGCCCACCGTCGCCGACCGCGCCCAGGGCCGCTTCGACGCCGAGGGCCTGGTGACGCGCGCCCTGCTGCAGCGCCTGCTTCCGCTCGACGACTACGAGGTCTATCTCTGCGGCCCGCCGCCCTTCATGGCCGCACTCTACCCCCTGCTGCTGGGCCTCGGCATCGCCAGGGAGAAGATCCGCTACGAGTTCTTCGGCCCGGCGACGGTCCTCGACCCCGGGGCGGCTGCCCCCTCTCCCGAAGGCACGCAGGAAGAGGTGCCCGCTCCTGCCGAGGGCGGCGAGGGCACCCTGGTCGTCTTTGAGAGGAGCGGGCTCTCCGCCGGCTTCGGCAGCTTCAGTGGCTCGCTCCTGGAGTTCGCCGAAGCGCAGGGTCTGGAGCCCGAGTTCAGCTGCCGGGCGGGCATCTGCAGCACCTGCGTCTGCCCGCTGCTGGAAGGCGAGGTCGCCTACCAGGAGGAGCCCCTCGAGCCGCCCGAGGAGGGCGAGGTCTATCTCTGTCTCGCCCGCCCGGTGAGCGCGACCTTGAAGCTTGGTATCTAGTCCCATTCTTGACAGCGCCGGCCCCAAGACGCACCTCCTAGCGGGCAAGGTGCCAGACGGTCGGACGGCCGCCTTCGGTGGCGCGAGCCGCCGGGGGAGGAAAGTCCGGGCTCCACGGAGACACGGTGCCGGTTAACGGCCGGCGGGGGCGACCCCAGGGAAAGTGCCACAGAAAGCAAACCGCCCGTCCGCCCGCCTTCGGGCAGGCCGCCGGGCAAGGGTGAAAGGGTGCGGTAAGAGCGCACCGCGAGGCCGGTAACGGTCTCGGTCTTGGTAAACCCCACCGGGAGCAAGACCAAGTAGGGACGGCGGAAGCTGCAGCTTGCAGGCTTCAGGCGCGTCTCCGCGCTGTCGTCCGGGTCGGTCGCGCGAGGCGTCCGGTAACGGACGTCCCAGATGAATGGCCGTCCCGAGGCCCTGCGGGCCTCGGACAGAACCCGGCTTACAGACCGTCTGGCACCTTGCCTCCCCCGCCAATCCACCCCTCTCGAGGCCAAGAATTCGCCGCCGCGCTGCTTCGCATCATCTCCATCGAATCCCATCCTTCATTCGCAAAAATTAAGAACAAACCTAGAACATACCCGCTAAATCCCTAGAAATGCTCAAAACCGAGGAGTCGATCCCGTTGACGCCCACGAATTCCCATGATATCCGTCTTTATCCCATATCGGAGGCTGCCGATTATCCATCGGGGTTAAGACAGAGAGGACGCGGCCGGGGTGAGCTAAGAGGGAGGGCAGGGGCGTGGCAGTCTTTACTGCCGAATATCCGTTCAAGGTCGACCGCAAAGGGCGGATTTCCGTCCCTGCGGACTACCGGACGGTGCTCTCTCAGGAGACCTATCCCGGAATCGTCCTGATCCCGGTGCGCGGGCAGCTGGCGCTCGACGGCTTCGGCAACGGCCGTCTCGAGGAACTGGCCGAGGCCCTGGACGATCCCGAGATCTACGACGACGACGAGGAGCTGGAGCAGGCCAAGCAGCTCTTCGCCGAAGCGCGCCGCCTGCCCTTCGACGGCGACGGCCGCATCGTCCTGCCCGAGGAGGTGCGCCGCCACGCCGCGATCGACGACAAGGCCATCTACGTCGGCGGCGGCAGCACCTTCCGCCTTTGGAACCCGGACTCCTACGAGGCCTACAAGGCCAAGCTGGTGGAGCAGGCGACCGGCAAGGGTCCCTCCATCCGGCTGCGCCTGGCGCCGAAGAAGAAAAAGCGGGCGGAGGGCTGAGCCGATGAACGCGCCAGACCACATCCCCGTCCTCCTCGAGGAAGTGCTCGCCGCCCTGGCGCCGCGCGACGGCGGGCGCTACCTCGACGGCACCTTCGGGCGCGGCGGCTACAGCCGGGCGCTGCTGGCCGCCAGCGACTGCCGAGTCCTTGGCATCGACCGCGACCCCGAGGCCGTCGCCGAGGGGCGCCGCCTGGAGGCCGCATCGGCCGGGCGTTTCACCATGCTGGCCGGCCGCTTCGGCGAGATGGACGCGCTTGTGGCGCCGGAGGGGGGCCGGCCTCTCGACGGCATCGCGCTCGATCTCGGGATCTCCTCGCCGCAGATCGATCGGCCCGAGCGCGGCTTCTCCTTCCGCCACGACGGCCCCCTGGACATGCGCATGGGCGGCACGGCCGAAGGCAGCGCCAGCGCCGCCGACCTGGTGAACCAGCTTCCCGAAGAGGATCTCGCCGACATCATCTATCGCTACGGCGAGGAGCGCCATTCCCGCCGGGTGGCCCGCGCCATCGTCGCGGCACGCCGTCAGGCGGCGATCACCCGCACCGCGGAGCTGGCCGATCTGGTCCGCGGCTGTCTGCGCCGCTCGGCCGACGGCATCGACCCGGCGACCCGGACCTTCCAGGCGCTCAGGATCGCGGTCAACGACGAGCTGGGCGAGATCGAGCGGGGCCTGAGCGCGGCCGAGCGCCTGCTGGCACCCGGCGGCCGCCTGGCCGTGGTCTCCTTCCACTCCCTGGAGGACCGCAAGGTCAAGCAGTTCCTGGCCGACCGCTCGGGCCGCGGCGAGGGCGGCTCGCGCCACCTGCCGCAGGCCGCACCCGGCCACGCCCCCAGTTTCCGCCTGCTCTTCCGCAAGGCCCGCAAGCCCAGCGCCGAAGAGATCCGCCTCAATCCCCGCGCCGGCTCCGCACGCCTGCGCGCGGCCGAACGTACCGATGCCAAAGCATGGCAGGAGGGACCGCAATGAGCCGCATTGCCGCCGCCGTTTTCCTGATACTGGCGGGTCTCTGCGCCGTGGGCACCTACGTGCTGAAGCACGAGGTGCAGCAGCGCGAGGAGGCCCTGCGCGCCGCCCACCGCAACATCGTCCGCGCCCAGGAGGAACTGCACGTGCTGAAAGCCGAATGGAGCTACCTCAACCAGCCCGAGCGCCTGGCCGCCCTGGCCAGAACCCAACTGGGGCTCGCGCCGCTGTCTCCGGAGCAGCTGGTGCGCGTCGAAGACCTGCCCTTCCGGGCCCTCGAGCAGACGACCGGGTACACTCGTCCCGAACCCGACCGGTCGCCTGCCCCGGGCCTCACTCCGGCCAGCGTGGAGACCCGGCAATGAGCCAGGACCCCACTGAGACATCCCGTTCCTCCCGACCCGGGGGACTGGATCTACGCGCCGGCACGAAGGCCGTGCACCGGGTCGAGGGCCGCAACAAGCAGGCCCTCGAGACCGGTCGCAGCCGTCTGATCGTCGCCGCTGCGGCCTTTGCGCTGGCCTTCTTTCTCATCGCCTCGCGGCTGGTCGAGCTGGGCATCGTCCCGCCTGCCCGCGAGCCCTCGCTGGCGGCAGCGCAGGTGGGCGACCGCCTGGGCACCGGCCGGGCCGAGATCACCGACCGCAACGGCATCGTGCTCGCCACCACCCTGCCGCTGGCCTCGCTCTATGCCGACACCCAGCAGATCCACTGGCCGGAGCGCGCCGCCAAGCGCCTGATGGCCGTGCTGCCGGACCTGAACGAGGAGAAGCTGATCCGCGACTTCGCCAGCGGCAAGCGCTTCGTCTGGGTCAAGCGGAAGATCTCGCCGACCAAGCAGTTCGAGGTGAACCGCCTGGGCATCCCGGGGCTGCACTTCCAGCGCGAGATGACGCGGATCTACCCCATGGGCGGCCTCACCGCCCACCTGCTGGGCTACACCGACGTCGACAACCGCGGCCTCTCCGGCGTCGAGCAGGCCTTCGACCAGCGCCTGCGCGAGAGCAGCGAGCCGCTGAAGCTCTCGATCGACCTCAGCCTGCAGCACCTGGTGGCCGAGGAGCTGACGGCGGCGATGGCGGAGTTCCAGGCGATCGCGGCGACCGGCCTGGTGCTCGACGCCAACAGCGGCGAGGTCCTTGCCAGCGTCTCGCTGCCCAGCTACGACCCCTACAGCCCCGAAGAGCGCAGCGAGGACCAGATCGACCGCAACACGCTCGGCGTCTACGAGCTGGGCTCCGTCTTCAAGGTGCTGACCCTGGCCATGGGCCTGGAAGAGGGCGTGGCCAGGCTGACCGACTCCTTCGACGCGCGCCAGCCGCTGCGCATCGGCGGCCACACGATCGATGACTACCATGCCAAGCGCAAGATCCTGACCGTGCCGGAAGTCTTCATCTTCTCCAGCAACATCGGCACGGCCAAGATCGCCGAGAAGGTCGGCGGGACCCGCATGCGGGAATACCTGGAGAAGCTCGGCATGCTGGCACCCTTGCAGGAAAGCCAGCTCGTGACCGCCGCCCCAATCGTGCCCCCGCGCTGGCAGCCGGTGAACGTCGCTACCGTCTCTTTCGGACACGGCATCGCGGTTACCCCGCTGCACCTGGCCGCGGCCGTTGCCACCACGGTCAACGGCGGCTTCTACCTGCCGCCCCGCTTCACCGTGGTCGAAGAGAGCGAGGACGGCCAGATCGAGGAGGGCACCCGGGTCTTCTCGCGCGAGACCTCCGAGGCCATGCGCTGGCTGCTGCGGCTGAACGTGCAGCAGGGCTCCGGCCGCAAGGCGGCCGTCGAGGGCTACCTGGTCGGCGGCAAGACCGGGACCCCGGAAAAGCTGATCCACGGCCGCTATGCCAGGAACAAGCGCATGGCAAACTTCGTCGCGGCCTTCCCCATGGACCGGCCCCGCTTCGTCGTGCTGATCATGCTCGACGAGCCCAAGCCGACCAAGGACACCTACGGCTACGCCACCGCCGGGTGGAACGCCGCGCCGGTCACCGGCCGCCTGGTCTCGCACCTGGCCCCGCTGCTCGGCGTCGAGCCGGCGGCCAAGGAAGCCGGCCGGATCGCCGACCAGCACCTCATCCCGGCATCTGCCGGAGGACAGTACCTTGCGTCTCGCTGATCTCCTTTCCGCTGCCTCGATGCCGCTGGCCGCCCCCCTGGCGCCGGCCCAGGCAGACCTGGAGATCGCGAGCCTCACCCTGGACAGCCGGCAGGTCGTGCCGGGCAGCCTCTTCGCTGCCCTGCCCGGAAGCCAAGCGGACGGACGTGACTATATCCCCCACGCCCTTTCCAAGGGCGCAGTCGCCGTTCTCGCGGTCAAGGGCACGCACCTGCCGGCTGACAGCGATACCTGCCTGCTTCTTTGCGACAACCCGAGCCACTGGCTGGCCGTGCTGGCCAGCGTCTTCCACGCGCCGCAGCCGCGCCTCATCGCCTGCGTGACCGGCACCAGCGGCAAGACCTCGGTCGCCCACTTCACCCGCTCGCTCTGGCAGGCCCTGGGCCACAAAGCAGCCTCGCTCGGCACCCTGGGCGTGGTCCCGGAGGTCGAGAACCCGCCCCCTTCCCTCACCACGCCGGACAGCGTGGCGCTGCACCGCACCTTGAACGAGCTGCAGCGCCGCGGCATCGAGCACGCGGTGCTGGAGGCCTCGAGCCACGGTCTCGACCAGTGCCGTCTGGACGGGCTGGAGGTCAGCGCCGCCGCCTTCACCAACCTCAGCCACGAGCATCTCGACTATCACGCCACGATGGAGGGCTACTTCGCCGCCAAGGCGCGCCTCTTCGAGCGGCTGCTGCGGCCCGACGGCGTTGCGGTGCTGAACGCGGACAGCCCCTACTACGAGCCCCTGACGACCATCGCGCGCCGCCGCGGCCAGCGCATCTTCTCCTTCGGTGCCAGCGGTGCCGCCAATCTGCGCATCCTGGAGCAGAAGCCGAAGACCACGGGCCAGAGCCTCCTGCTCTCGCTCGACGGCCAGGAGCGCCGACTGCAGCTTCCGCTCATCGGCGATTTCCAAGCCTGCAACGTGCTGGCGGCGCTGGGCCTGGTGATCGGCACGGGCTCCGACCCCTCCGCCGCCCTGGAGGCCGCCGGCGATCTCGTGCCGGTACCCGGGCGGCTGGAGTTCATCGGCCGGACCCAGGCCGGCGGCAGTGTCTTCGTCGACTATGCGCACAAGCCCGCAGCCCTGGAGGCGGTGCTCTCCACGCTTCGGCCCTATACCAAGGGCAGGCTCTGGGTGGTGGTCGGCTGCGGCGGCGACCGCGACCGCGAGAAGCGCCCCATCATGGGCCGGCTCGCCGCCGAGCTCGCCGACCAGGGCATCATCACCGACGACAACCCGCGCGGCGAGGACCCGGCAGAGATCCGTGCTGCCATGCTGGAGGGCCACCCCGACCTGACCGAGATCGGCGACCGCCGCCAGGCCATCGAGACCGCCGTCCACGAGCTGAAGAAGGGCGACGTGCTGGTCATCGCCGGCAAGGGCCACGAGGCGGGCCAGATCGTCGGCAAGAAGGTCCTGCCCTTCGACGACCGCGATGTCGCGCGCACCTCCATCGCGGCCGCCGGCCGGGGGACCGCCGCATGAGCCCCGCGCAGCCGCTCTGGACCGCCGCCGAGGCCGCCGAGGCGACCGGAGGCCGGACGAGCTCTGATTGGACGGCGAGCGGCGTCTCCATCGACAGCCGTACGGTCGCGCCCGGCGACCTCTTCGTCGCGATCGAGGGCCCCAACTTCGACGGCCACGACTTCGCCGCGCGCGCCCTGGAAGCGGGCGCTGCGGCCGCGCTGGTCCATCGCCGGCCCGAGGGACTGCCGGCAGGCGCACCCCTGCTGGAAGTCGCCGACAGCCTGAAGGCGCTGGCCGGCCTGGGTCGCAGGGCGCGCGCCCGCACCAAGGCGCGCTGCCTCGCCATCACCGGCAGCGTCGGCAAGACCAGCAGCAAGGAGATGCTGCGCGCCGCGCTCTCGGGCGCCGGCGCGGCCTACGCCTCCGCCGCCAGCTACAACAACCACTGGGGCGTGCCGCTGTCGCTGGCGCGCATGCCGCTGGACACGGCCTACGGGGTCTTCGAGATCGGCATGAACCACCCCGGCGAGATCCGCGAGCTGGTCGCGCTCGTCCGCCCGGAGGTGGCGCTCGTCACCCAGATCGCGCCGGCCCATCTCGCCTTCTTTCCTGACGGCCTGGACGGCATCGCGGCCGCAAAGGCGGAGATCTTCGAAGGCCTCGAGGCCGGCGGCACGGCCGTCGTCAACGCCGATGCGCCGCGCGCCCGGCTTCTCTGCGAGCGGGCGCGCGCGCTCGGCGCCGAGATCGTGACCTTCGGCACCGGCGAGGCGGCCGACTACCGCCTGCTCGCGATCGAGGAGGTCGGCGAGGCCAACCTGGTCAGCATCCGGACGCCGGGCGGGCCTTTCGCCTTCACCTTCGGCCTGCCGGGCCAGCACATGGCGCTCAACGCGCTGGGCGTGCTGGCCGCCGCGGCGGCCGTGGGCGTTCCCGCGGAGGTCGCGGCGCCGGGCCTCGCCGGGCTCAGTCCGCTCAGGGGGCGCGGTGCGCGCCACGTCATAGCGCTGCCCGGCGGCGGCGAGTTCACCCTGATCGACGAGGGCTACAACGCCAATCCGGTCTCGGTCGCCGCCGCGCTCGGCCTGCTTGCCGACTGCCAGCCGCAGGGCTTGGGCCGCCGCCTCGCGGTCCTGGGCGACATGCTGGAGTTGGGCGAGGCCTCGCCGGCCATGCATGCGGGCCTGGCCGAGCCGGTGCAGGCTGCCGGCACCGACCTTCTCTTCAGCTGCGGGCAGGACATGGCCACGCTGCAGGCGGCCCTGCCGGAGGATCTGCGCGGCAGTCACAAGGCGACCTCGGCGGAGCTGGTGGAGGATCTGCTGGCCGCGCTGCGGCCGGGCGACGTGGTCCTGGTCAAGGGTTCGCTGGGTTCACGCATGGCGGTGATCGTGGCCGCCCTGGAAGCGCTGGCCGGCAGGGCCGCGACCAGGCAGACCGGCTAGGGGGGGAACGGCCGTGCTCTACTATCTTCTCGTGCCTCTGGCGGACGACATCATCGTCTTCAACGTCTTCCGCTACCTGACCTTCCGCACCGGCGGCGCGGTCATGACCGCGCTCGTCATCTGCTTCATCCTGGGGCCGCGCATCATCGGCTGGCTGAAGGCCAAGCAGCGCGAGGGCCAGCCGATCCGCGAGGACGGCCCGGAGAGCCACCTGCTGACGAAGAAGGGCACGCCCACGATGGGCGGCCTGCTGATCCTGATCGCTCTGACCCTCTCCACCCTGCTGTGGGCCGATCTTTCCAACGGTTTCGTCTGGGTCGTCCTGATGGTCACCCTGGGCTTCGGCCTGATCGGCTTCGGCGACGATTACCTGAAGCTGACACGCCGCAACCACAGGGGCCTGCCGGGCCGCCTGAAGCTGGTCTGCCAGTTCTCCATCGCGCTGCTGGCGGTGCTCTGGGTGCAGTACCTCTCGCCGGAGAAGCTGGATTCCAGCCTGGCGGTTCCCTTCTTCAAGGACTTCCTGATCAACCTGAGCTGGGGCTTCATCCCCTTCGCCATGGTGGTCATGGTGGGTGCCTCGAACGCGGTGAACCTGACCGACGGGCTGGACGGCCTGGCGATCGTCCCCATCGCCATCGTGGCCGCCTGCTTCGCGCTGATCGCCTACCTGGTCGGCAATGCCTTCTTCGCCGAATACCTGCGCATCATCAACGTGCCGGGCACCGGAGAACTGGCGGTCTTCTGCGGCGCGCTGATCGGCGCCTCGCTGGGCTTCCTCTGGTTCAACGCGCCGCCGGCCATGGTCTTCATGGGCGACACCGGATCGCTGGCCTGCGGCGGCGCGCTGGGCGCCATCGCGGTCGCCGCCAAGCACGAGCTGGTGCTGGTCATCATCGGTGGCCTCTTCGTCGTCGAGACGGCTTCCGTCATCGTCCAGGTCGCCTCCTTCAAGCTGACCGGCAAGCGGGTCTTCCGCATGGCGCCGATCCACCATCACTTCGAGAAGAAGGGCTGGGCGGAGAGCACCATCGTCATCCGCTTCTGGATCGTCGCCGTCATCCTGGCCCTGATCGGCCTCTCCACCTTGAAGCTGCGCTAGAGGAGACCCGGATGATCCCCCTCTCCTACGCCAAGGACGCACGCTACGCGGTGCTGGGCCTCGCCCGCTCCGGGCTTGCGGCTGCCCGGGCGCTGAAGGAGAGCGGCGCCGAGGTGCTGGCGTGGGACGACAACCCCGCCGCCCGGCAGAAGGCGGCCGACGCGGGCCTCGCCGCCCGCAGGCTCGACGCTCTGGACTGGAGGGGCATCGAGGGCCTGGTCCTCTCCCCCGGAATCCCGCACAGCTTCCCGGAGCCGCACCCCGTGGCCGCAGCCGCCAAGGCGGCCGGGGTCGCCCTTATCGGCGACATCGAGCTGCTGGCCCGGGCCAACCGCCGGGCGCGCTACGTCGGCATCACCGGCACCAACGGCAAGTCCACCACCACCGCCCTCATCGGCCACATCCTGGAGCGCGCCGGCCGCACGGTCGCCGTCGGCGGCAACCTCGGCACCGCGGTCCTGAGCCTGCCGAACCTCGACAGCGAGGGGATCTACGTGCTGGAGCTCTCCAGCTACCAGCTGGAGCTGCTGCACAGCCTGGTCTGCGACGTGGCCCTGCTGCTGAACATCACCCCCGACCACCTCGACCGCCATGGCGGCTTCGGCGGCTACCTGGCCGCCAAGGCCCGCATCTTCAGGGGCCAGTCTGCTGGGCAGACGGCCATCGTCGGAGTCGACGAAGCAGCCGGCGCCGGCCTCGCCGACAGCCTCGAAGCCGAGGGCAAGAGCCGGGTCGTCCGCATCTCCGTGGAACGCAGGCTGGCCGGCGGCCTCTATCTCGACGAGGGCTGGCTGGTGGACGACAGCGACGGCCGCGCGCTGCGGCTGCTGCGACCCGAGCGCTTCCCGCGGCTGCCCGGCCGGCACAACCTCCAGAACATCGCCGCCGCCTATGCCGCCTGCAGCGCGCTGGGGCTGACGCAGCAGGCGATCCTGGCCGGCCTCGAGAGCTTCCCCGGCCTGGCGCACCGCCAGGAGCTGGTGGCCGAGATCGGCGGGGTCCGCTTCGTCAACGATTCCAAGGCGACCAATGCCGAGGCCGCGGCCAAGGCGCTCTCCAGCTACGAGACCATCTACTGGATCCTGGGCGGCCGGCCCAAGGAGGGCGGGATTGCCGGGCTGGGGGACTACTTCCCGCGGGTCCGCCGTGCCTTCCTGATCGGCGAGGCCCAGCAGGACTTCGCCAGGGCGCTGGCGGGACGGGTGACCGCCGAGTGCTGCGGCGAGCTTGCGACCGCGGTGCGCAGCGCCGCCAAGGCGGCCCGGGCCGACGCGGCCAGGCGGCCGGTGGTGCTGCTGTCGCCGGCCTGCGCCTCCTTCGACCAGTTCCCCGATTTCGAGGTGCGCGGCGAGGCCTTCCGTGCCGCCGTCAAGGCCCTGGCAGAGGAGCAAGCCGCATGAGCCTGGCGCGTAGCGATCAAAGCCTGCTGGCCCGCTGGTGGTGGACCGTCGACCGCTGGCAGCTCACCGCCATCATCGCCCTCATGGGCTTCGGGCTCATCCTCATGCTGGCCGCATCGCCCTCCGCGGCCGGCCGCATCGGCATCGACGACCCCTTCCTGCTGGCCCGCCGGCAGCTCATGTACGTGCCGCTCGCGGCGATCGTCATCCTCGCCGTCTCGCTGGCCACGCCGCGGCTGGTGCGCCGGATCGCGGCGCTGGGCCTGGTGGCCTCGCTGCTGCTGATCCTGGCGACCCTCGGCATGGGCACCGAGATCAAGGGCGCCAGCCGCTGGCTGCAGCTTCCGGGCTTCTCCCTGCAGCCCTCGGAGTTCGCCAAGCCCTGCTTTGCCGTGATGGCGGCCTGGCTGCTGGCGAGCTGGCGCACCTCGGTCGGCTTTCCCGCCTGCCTGATCGCGGTGGCGCTCTGGGCGCTCCTGGTCGGCCTCCTGCTGCTGCAGCCCGACGTCGGCCAGGCCCTGCTGGTGACCGGCATCTTCGGCGCCGAGCTCTTCCTGGCCGGCCTGCCCATGATCCTGGTGGCCGCGGGCCTGATCGCCGCGGTCAGCTTCCTGGTCGCCACCTACTTCCTCTTCCCGCACGTCACCGAGCGCATCGACGGCTTCCTCGGCAACGAGGGCGGCAGCGACCGCTATCAGATCGACCGCTCGCTGGAGGCCTTCAAGAACGGCGGCCTCTGGGGCCGCGGACCCGGCGAGGGCCAGGTCAAGGACCACCTGCCGGACGTCCACTCCGACTTCATCCTGGCCGTCGCCGGCGAGGAGTTCGGCTTGATCGTCTGCCTGGCCCTGGTTTCCCTCTTCGCCTTCGTGGTGCTGCGCGGGCTGACCAAGGCCATGGCCGACCAGAGCCTCTTCGTGCTGCTGGCCGCCGCCGGCCTGGTGACGCAGCTCGGCCTGCAGGCCCTGATCAATATGGCCTCCTCGCTGTCGCTCATCCCGACCAAGGGCATGACCCTGCCCTTCATCAGCTACGGCGGATCGAGCTACCTGGCGCTGGCACTGGCGATGGGCATGCTGCTGGCCCTGACCCGGCGGCGACCCTCTTCGGAGCTGGGGCAATGAGCGGGCCGGCCATCGCGCTCGCCGCCGGCGGCACCGGCGGGCACATCTTCCCGGCCGAGGCGCTGGCGCACGAGTTGGTCGGACGCGGCTGCCGGGTGCTGCTGCTGACCGACCGCCGCGGGCAGGGCTTCGCAGCACTCCCCCAGGTCGAGGTGCTGCGCCTCTCCGGCAGCGCCGTGCTCGGGCGCTCGGCCCTGCAGAAGCTGCTCTCGCTGCTGGCCATCCTGCGCGGAAGCTGGCAGGCCCGCGGCCCGCTGAAGCGCAGCAAGGCGCGCGCGGTCGTGGGCTTCGGCGGCTTCGCCTCGGTGCCGCCCGCCCTGGCCGCACGCAGCCTGGGCCTGCCCCTGATCCTGCACGAGCAGAACGCCGTGCTCGGTCGCGCCAACCGGCTGCTGGCCGGGCGCGCGACCGCGCTCGCCACCGCCTTCCCGGAGGTCAAGGCCGTCGCTGCCTCCGACCGAGCGAAGCTGCGCCGCGTGGGCAATCCCGTGCGGCCGGCGATCGCCGCCCTGCGCACCCGCCCCTATCCGGAGCTGACGCCCGCCGGGCGGATCCGGCTTCTGGTCACCGGCGGCTCGCAGGGCGCGAAGGCCTTCGACAGCCTCATTCCCGCCGCCATCGCTCTCCTGCCGGAGGGTCTGCGGCGGCGCATAGATCTGGTTCAGCAGGTGCGCGGCGCCGATCGGGACGCCTTGGCCGCACGTTACCTCGAGCTGGGGGTGTTCGCCTCCTTGGCCCCCTTCTTCGAAGATCTGCCGCGCCATCTTGGCGCCGCGCACCTGCTGATCGGCCGCGCCGGAGCCTCGACCGTCTTCGAGCTGGCCATGGCCGGCCGCCCCGGCCTGCTGATCCCCTACCCCCATGCCGCGGACGATCACCAGCGCGCCAATGCCGAGGCCTTCGCCGTCGCCGGCGCCGGCTGGGTCCTGCCCGAGGCAGGCACCGACGCCGAGACCTTGTCGCAGGAGCTCTCGCGCCTCCTGCAGTCCGCAACCCTGCTGCCCGAAGCGGCCGCCAAGGCCCGGGCCTTCGCGCAGCCAGACGCGGCCGAGCGGCTTGCCGATCTCACCCTGGAAGTGGCCGGAACGGCGGGAGGGGGCGCATGAGGGCCCTGCCGCTCGACCTCGGGACCATCCACTTCGTCGGCATCGGCGGCATCGGCATGAGCGGGATCGCCGAGGTGCTGCACAACCTCGGCTACAAGATCCAGGGCTCCGACATCGCCGAGGGCGCCAACGTCCAGCGCCTGCGCAAGCTGGGCATCCCCATCGCCGTCGGCCACCGGCCGGAGAACCTGGGCGATTCCGAGATCCTGGTGATCTCTTCCGCCGTCAAGCCCGGCAATCCGGAACTGGAGGAGGCACGCAGCCGCTTCCTGCCGGTGGTGCGCCGGGCCGAGATGCTGGCGGAGCTCATGCGCCTCAAGTGGTCCATCGCCATCGGCGGGACCCACGGCAAGACCACCACGACCTCGATGGTGGGCACCCTGATGGAGACCGCCAACCTGGATCCCACGGTGATCAACGGCGGCATCATCAACGCCTACGGCACCAACACCCGCCTGGGGGCCGGCGACTGGATGGTGGTCGAGGCAGACGAGAGCGACGGCACCTTCGTCAAGCTGCCGGCGATCGTCTCGGTCGTGACCAACATGGACCCCGAGCACCTGGACTTCTACGGCAGCGTCGAGGCCATGCAGGAGGCCTACAAGACCTACGTCCAGAACATCCCCTTCTACGGCTTCGCCGTGCTCTGCATCGACCACCCCGTGGTGCAGAGCCTGATCGGCCAGATCGAAGACCGGCGCATGGTCACCTACGGCCTCTCGACCGCAGCCGAGGTGCAGGGCATCGACCTGGAGCCGCTGCCCGACGGCTTCCGCTTCTCGGTCGCCATCCGGCCGCGCCACGGCGAGGAGGTGACGGTCTGGAAGGACATGGTCCTGCCGATGCTGGGCCGCCACAACGTGCAGAACGCCCTTTCGGTGATCGCCATCGCGCACGAGCTGGGGCTGGGCGAGGAGATCGCGAGAGAGAGCCTCAAGCGCTTCCAGGGCGTGAAGCGGCGCTTCACGCGCACCGGCAGCGTGGCCGGCGTCACGGTGATCGACGACTACGGCCACCACCCGGTGGAGATCGCGGCCGTGCTCTCCGCCGCGCGGCAGCACATGATGGGCCGCGACAAGCCGGGGCGCATCATCGCGGTGATGCAGCCGCACCGCTACAGCCGCCTGGCCCAGCTCTTCGAGGACTTCTGCGCCTGCTTCAACGAGGCCGACCGCGTCCTCATCACCGACGTCTACGCCGCCGGCGAGCAGCCGATCGAGGGTTACGACGCGCAGGCCCTGGTCGCAGGGCTGCGCAGCCACGGCCACCCCGCCGCCGACCACCTGCCCGATCCCGAGATGCTGGCTGCCGTCGTCCACTACGTGGCGCGCCCGGGCGACCTGGTGGTCTGCCTGGGTGCCGGCTCCATCACCCAGTGGGCCAACGCCCTGCCGGGCAAGCTGGCAGAGCTCTACGGCGAGCCGGTGACATGATGGCCGCCCTGATCGACAGCCTGCCGCCGGTGCGCGGACGCCTGACCGCCGGCTCCCTGCTGAGCAAGGTCACCTGGTTCCAGGTCGGCGGGCCGGCGGAGGTGCTCTTCCGCCCGGCCGACAGCGAGGACCTGCTGGCCTTCCTGCGCGACCTGCCGGCCGCGATCCCGGTGACGGCGATCGGCGTCGGCTCGAACCTGCTGGTGCGCGACGGCGGCGTGCCGGGTGTGGTGCTGCGGCTCACCCGTGGCTTCGCCTCGGTGGAGGTAGAGGGCGAGACCCTGATCGCCGGGGCCGGCGCCCTGGACGTGAACGTCGCCAAGACGGCCGCCGCCGCCGGTCTCACGGGCCTCGAGTTCCTGGTCGGCGTGCCGGGCACGATCGGCGGGGCCGTCAGGATGAACGCCGGCGCCTACGGCCGCGAGACCAAGGACGTTCTCCTCTGGGCGGAGGCCGCCGACCGGCAGGGACGCCTGCATCGCCTGGGCCCGGAGGAGCTGGCCTTCTCCTATCGCAGCAGCGCCCTGCCGCCCGACTGGATCGTCCTGCGCGCGGCCCTTGCCGCCACGCCCGGCGATCCGGCCGCGATTGCCCGGCGGATGGGCGAGATCCAGGGCCAGCGCAGCGAGACCCAGCCGATCCGCAGCCGCACCGGCGGCTCCACCTTCAAGAACCCCGAGGGGCACAAGGCCTGGCAGCTCATCGACGCCGCCGGCTGCCGGGGCCTGGTCCACGGCGACGCCCAGGTCTCGGAGAAGCACTGCAACTTCCTGATCAACCTGGGCCAGGCCACGGCCAGCGACCTGGAGGAACTGGGCGAGGAGGTGCGCCGGCGGGTCCTGGCCCACAGCGGCATCAGGCTGGAGTGGGAGATCAAGCGGATCGGCGAGACCCTGGCGGCGGGGGCTGCGCGATGAGCGCGGCCAACCTCGATATCCTGCTGCTGAAGGGCGGTCCCTCCGCCGAGCGCGAGGTCTCCCTCGTCTCGGGTGCCGCCTGCGCGCAGGCCCTGCGCGGGCTCGGCCACCGCGTCGTGGAGTTCGACCTGAGCCGCGACCTGGGCGCCCTCTGCCAGGCGCTGACCCCCAAGCCCGACCTGGTCTTCAACGCGCTGCACGGCCGCTACGGCGAGGACGGCTGCGTGCAGGGCATCCTGGAGCTGCTCGAGGTACGCTGCACCCACTCCGGCCTCCTGGCCTCGGCCATGGCCATGGACAAGCCGCTTTCCAAGCAGCTCTTCGTCGCCGCCGGCATCCTCATGCCCGAGGGGCGCGTCGTCACCCTGGAGGACTTCCGCGGCGGCGACCCCATCGAGCGGCCCTACGTGGTGAAGCCGCTGGCCGAGGGCTCCAGCGTCGGCGTCACCATCATGCGCCCCGGCGACAACCGCAGCCCCATCACCTCGGAGGCCTGGCGCTACGGCGAGCAGGCGCTTCTGGAGCAGTACATCCCCGGCCGCGAGCTCACGGTGACCGTGCTGGGCGACCGCGCGCTCTCGGTGACGGAGCTGAAGCCCAAGGTCGGCTTCTACGACTACGAGGCCAAGTACACCGAGGGTAAGACCGAGCACGTGGTGCCGGCGGCCGTGCACCCGGAGGTCTTCCAGCTCGCCCTCGACACGGCGGTCAAGGCGCACGGCATCCTGGGCTGCAGCGGCCTCACCCGCGCCGACTACCGCTACGACGACAGCGCCGGCGAGCCGGGGCGGCTCTACCTGCTGGAGATCAACACACAGCCCGGCATGACCCCCCTGTCGCTGGTGCCCGAACAGGCCCGTCATCTGGGCATGAGCTTCCCCCAGCTCTGCCAGTGGATCGTCGAGGAGGCCCTCACGCGATGACCCGGAAGTCGAAGGACAAGACCGTCAAGGCCGACGCCGCGAGCGAGACCCGCAGTGCGCGCGAGGGAGCCAAGCCGAAGACCAAGGCCGCGCCCAAGCGCAAGCCGGCCAAGCCCCGGCGCAGCGGCGGCCGCGCCCAGCGCAAGAGCGTGCAGCCGCGCCGGCGCAACGGCGCGCTCCGCCGGGTGCTGCGCCGCCTGCCCTGGCGCAGCCTGACCCTGGTCGCCTCGGTCACCGCCCTCATCGTCGGTGCCAACTGGCTCTGGAAGAGCGGCCACGTCCAGGCCACGGCCGACAGCATGGTCGAGGGGCTCTATGCCGCCACGGCGGATCTCGGCTTCGCCGTCACCAGCATCCAGGTCGTGGGCCGCGGCCAGAGCGGCGAGCAGGAGATCCTGGAGGCGCTGGAGACCGAGCGCGGCGCCGCCATCCTGCGCTTTGACCCCGAGGAGGCGCGCCGGCGCGTCGAGGCCCTGCCCTGGATCGAAGAGGCCAGGGTGGAGCGCCGCCTGCCCGGCCAGATCCGGGTCACCATCTCGGAGAAGAGCCCCGTCGCCCTCTGGCAGTCCAGCGGCGAGTGGTCGGTGATCGACGCCGAGGGCCGGGTGATCGAGGGCGCCGCGCCGGGCGCCTTCAGCCAGCTTCCCAAGCTGGTCGGCGAGGGCGCGGAACGCCACGTCGCGGAGATCCTGGCGCTGATAGACCTGCAGCCGGACTTGTCCAATCAAGTCTATGCCGCGATTCGGGTGGGCGACAGAAGATGGAATCTTCGCCTTCACTCGGGAATCGACGTGCGCTTGCCAGAAAATGACCTGTTGGCGGCATGGGAACGCTTGGCACGGCTCGAATCAGTAGCTGATCTTCTCTCTCGGGATGTCACGGTGATCGATCTCCGTCGGGCTGATCGCCTTCTGTTGCGTCTCGCGCCGGATGCGGAAATCCGGCAGCCGGTCGAAGGCCAGGAAACCTAGTCGTGGTGGAGGGGATGAAAAGAACGCTTGGTCGAGCGAGAAGCGGAGTGGTCGCGGCGCTTGACGTCGGCTCGACCAAGACCTGCTGCTTCCTGGCCGAGGTCGGTGAGGATTCCCGGCCGCGCGTCATCGGCATCGGCCAGCAGGCCACCCGCGGCCTCCGGCACGGCACCGTGGTCGACATGGATGCGACGACCCAGGCCATCGGCAAGGCGGTCCACTCGGCAGAGCAGATGGCCGGCCAGCAGGTCCACGAGGTCTTCGTCAACATCTCTGGCGGCAACCCCTCCTCCAGGACGCTCGGCCTGGACGTCTCGATCAGCGGCCAGGCGGTGACCCAGGCGGAGCTCAACCGCGCCATCGACGAGTGCCATGCCCGCGACGCCGAGGAGGTCGGCGAGAGCGACCGCCGGCTGATCCACTCGATCCCGGTCGGCTATGCCATAGACGGCAGCCGCGGCATCCGCGATCCGCGCGGCATGTTCGGCCAGCGCCTCCGGGTCGAGCTGCACAGCGTCTCGGCCGCGGCCAGCGCGCTCCGCAATCTCACCACCTGCATCGAGCGCACCCACCTCTCCGTCGCCGGTACGGTGATCAGCCCCTACGCCTCCGGCCTGGCGGCCCTGGTCGAGGACGAGATGGAACTCGGCGTGACGCTGGTCGACCTGGGCGGCGGCACCACCTCGCTCGCCGTCTTCTTCGAGGGCAACATCGTCTATTCCGATGTCCTGCCGGTGGGCGGCGATCACGTCACCAACGACATCGCCCGCGGCCTCTCGACGCCGCGCGTCCACGCCGAGCGGCTGAAGACCCTCTACGGCCATGCCATGGCGACCACCGCCGACGAGCAGGAGATGGTGGACGTGCCCCAGGTCGGCGAGGAGGAGACCGGCGGCCAGCAGCAGGTCGCCCGCTCGGTCCTGGTGAACGTCATCCAGCCGCGCCTGGAAGAGACCCTGGAGCTGGTGCGCAACCGCCTCGACGCCTCGGGTGTGGGCAAGCTCGCCGGCCGGCGGGTGGTGCTGACCGGCGGCGCGGCACAGCTTCCCGGCCTCGGCGAACTGGCGGCCCTCGTCCTCGACAAGCGGGTCCGGATCGGCCGGCCGATCCGCGTGCGCGGGCTGGCCGAGGCCACCTCGGGCCCCTGCTACGCCACCTGCGCCGGACTTCTGACCTACGCGCTCGCCGCCGATCTCAGCCGCCAGCGCGGCGGCCGCGACGAGCGTGGCGACGGCCTCTTCGGCCGTCTCGGCACTTGGATCAAGGAGCACTTCTGAGCCATGCGCGAGGAAGCACGCACTTCGGCCTCCCCGACCGTCATCGGGGCCACAGCGTCCAGGCCCCTCCCCCCGGGGCGTCGGGCACAACCCAGAGCGGGCACCCTCGGGCCCCAGTGGAGGAGAAATGAGCTTGAACCTGACCGTACCTCTCGACGAGGACCACTTGAAGCCTCGTATCACCGTCATCGGCATCGGCGGTGCCGGCGGCAATGCCGTGAACAACATGATCGCCAGCAACCTCTCGGGCGTGGAGTTCCTTGTCACCAACACCGATGCCCAGGCGCTGACCCAGTCGACCTGTCAGAACCGTCTGCAGCTCGGCCGCAATCTGACCCGCGGGCTGGGTGCCGGCGCACGTCCCGACATCGGCCGGGCAGCCGCCGAAGAGGCCCTTGACGAGATCATGTCCTCGCTGGACGGCTGCAACATGGTCTTCATCACCGCCGGCATGGGCGGCGGGACCGGCACGGGTGCGGCCCCGGTGATCGCCAGGGCCGCGCGCGAGCAGGGCATCCTGACGGTCGGCGTGGTGACCAAGCCCTTCCACTTCGAGGGCGTGCACCGCATGCGGCTGGCCGAGGCCGGCATGAGCGAGCTGACGCAGACCGTCGACACGCTGATCATCATCCCCAACCAGAACCTCTTCCGCATCGCCAACGAGAAGACCACCTTCTCCGACGCCTTCAAGATGGCCGACGACGTGCTGGAAGCGGGCGTGCGCGGGGTCACCGACCTCATGGTGCTGCCGGGGCTGATCAACCTCGACTTCAACGACATCCGCACCGTCATGACCGAGATGGGCAAGGCCATGATGGGCACCGGCGAGGCCGACGGCGAAGGCCGGGCCACCGAGGCGGCCGAGGCCGCGATCGCCAACCCCCTGCTGGACGACGTCTCCATGCGCGGGGCCCGCGGCGTCTTGATCAACATCACCGGCGGTCCCGACCTCACCCTCTTCGAGGTGGACGAGGCAGCCAACAAGATCCGCGAGCAGGTGGACCCCGAGGCCAACATCATCTTCGGCTCCACCTTCGACGAGAAGCTGGAAGGCCGCATGCGGGTCTCGATCGTCGCCACCGGCATCGACGCCGAGGCCGACCGGGAGGGCCGCCCCGGCCCCTCGCTCAGCCTGATCTCCAACCCCAGCCCGAAGTCGATCTCCTCGACCCCGGCTGCCGCAGGCTCGCCCATGGCAGGCCCGATCGGCGGTTCCATGCCGCGCACCGCGGTGGGGCGCCCGGCGGAGCAGCCGACGACGGCACAGGGCGGCATTCCGGCCATGCCGGCACCGCCCAGGATGTCGCCCTCGCCCATGGCCACCCGCTCGATGGGCTCGGCCGCGCTCGCCACCAGGGTGGAGATCGAGGACGAGTTGGCCGACATGGTCGAGCCGGCCGAGGAGGAGGAGACGATCCTCGAGGCTGACGACCTGGTGGAAGAGGATGCCGCCTTCGACAGCGACGAGAGCGATGGCGATCTGGCCGAGGCCGAGCGCTTCCTCGCCGAAATCGAGTCTCGGAAGGAGGCCTTTATCGCCCCGCAGCCGGTGATCGCCGAGCGGCCGGCGGAGATGCCGACCCGCAGCCGTCCGGAGCCCTACCGGGAAAGCCGGCACGACGGCGGGAGCTCGCAAGCCTCCTCGGGCGGCGAGCGCGACCAGGCCGGACGCCATGAGGCCCGCAAGTCCGGCGGTCTGATCGCGCGGATGACCGGACTCTTCAACTCCGGTCACGGCTCGGCCGAGGCGGCTGCTTCGGAGTCGCGCCAGGCCCAGCAAGCCCAGCCTCGGGAGACCGCCCAGCAGCCGGCAGCGCAGCCCCGTCAGGCTCCGCCGATGGCTGCCCGTCCGCAGGCTCCCGCCCAGCGGGCTGCCGTGCAGCAGGAGGCCGCGCGTCCGCGCCAGCCGGCGATGGAGCGTCAGACCCGACTGAACCTGGACGAGGGTCGCCGCGAGCCTCGGATGTCTGACGACCAGATGCTTGATATTCCGGCATTTCTGCGCCGTCAGTCGAACTAGCGGAGGCTCGCTCCGGGGGGACGGGCCCCTCCGCTGAGACCGAAAGACGAGGGCAAGGATCGGGCCGTTCCCGCCACTGGCGGGGGCGGCCTTGCCTTGTGTGAAAGATTATGTCCGCACACCCCGGCCAGCGCGCACGGAGATTACATCCGCAAGACGTAACACATTGTAACAAAGAGTGATTGGCGGCTCACCACGACTTTTCTTACTTTGCTCTCAGGGTTCAGGGGGATGAGGTGTCTGTCGTGTCGGTGTCGGTGGCCTTCGATGGCCATCGGGTGCGTACCAAGCAGTCGTACGGAGAATGCGACGCTGGAAGTATCGAGAGAAGGCATCGACAGGCGGACGAGGTACAGTGCGACGGAAGGCATGGTCTGTCATGAACAAGATGTCCCCTCTTCGCGACGCGCCGCAAGTAACGCTTGCCCGTCGCGTCAGCACCACCGGGATCGGCCTGCACAGCGGCCGGTCGGTCAGCCTTGCGCTGGTACCGGCAGGGGTCGACCACGGCGTGGTGTTCCTGCGCAAGGATCTGAACCGCCGCCTCCCGCTCAGCTGGGAGCATGCGGTGGAAAGCCCGCTCTGCACCGTGCTGGTCGACGGGGCCGGCGAGAAGATCGGCACCATCGAACACCTGGTCTCCGCACTCTCCGCTCTTGGCGTCGACAACGTCCTGATCGAACTGGATGGACCCGAAGTGCCGGCACTGGACGGCTCTGCCGACCACTTCCTGCGCTTGATCGACAAGGCCGGGCTGAAGCGGCAGACCAAGGCGCGGCGCGCCATCGAGATCCTGGAGCGCATCGAGCTGACGGACGGCGATCGCATCGCCGCGCTGGAGCCGGCCGCCCGCTTCGAGATGGCCTTCGACATCGACTTCCCCGATCCCGCGATCGGCGCCCAGGTCTGGCAGGGTGTCATCACCGAGCGCCTCTATCGTGAGGAGATCGCGCGCGCCCGCACCTTCGGCCTGCTGGCCGAGGTCGAGACCATGCGCAAGCACGGCCTGGGCCTGGGCGGATCCCTGGAGAACGCGGTGGTCGTGGACCAGGGCAAGGTGCTGAACCCGGACGGGCTGCGCTATGCCGATGAGTTCGTGCGCCACAAGGTCCTGGACGCAATCGGCGACCTGGCGCTGGCCGGCGCCCCGATCGTCGGGCGCTTCGTCGGGCACAAGGCCGGCCACGCGCTCACCCTGCGCCTGGTGAAGACCCTCATGACTAGGCCCGAGGCCTGGTGCTGGGTCACCCTGGAAGACCGGGCGCTCGGCGGCTCCGCTCCCCTGATCAGCGAGCGTGCAGCAGCGCAGCGGGTTTAACCTCGAGCAATTCCCGAGCAGATGGACTCATCTGCGACGACGAGTACCGAAAGCAAAGAGGGCGCCGTGCAAGACCGGCGCCCTCTCTCTTTGCCCTGCCCGCCCGGGCCTCAGGCCGTCGAGACGGCCGGTCCCCTGAGCGGCTTGTCGGCGATGGGGAAGTGTACCGCGGCGGCCAGCAGGCCGAGCGCGATAGAGATGTACCAGACCATGTCGTAGGACTGGTTGAGGTCGTAGCTGAGGCCGCCCAGCCAGGCACCGAAGAAGGCGCCGACCTGATGGCTCAGCATCACGATGGCGGCCAGGGTCGCCATGTAGCGCACGCCGAAGATCTGTGCGACCAGGCCGGTGGTCAGCGGCACGGTGGAAAGCCAGAGCAGCCCGAAGGTCCCCGAGAAGAGCCAGACCGCCCACTCCGTCTTCGGTCCCAAGAGGAAGGCGGCGATGACCACGGAGCGCGCCAGGTAGATGGCCGACAGCAGGTACTTCCGCGAGAAGCGGCCGCCCAGCCAGCCGGCCCCGACGCCGCCCAGGATGTTGAAGAAGCCGATGATGCCCAGCGCGACGGCACCCACGTCCGCTCCCAGGTTGCAGGTGACGATGTAGTCTTTCAGGTGGGTGCCGATGAAGGCCACGTGAAAACCGCAGACGAAGAAGCCGAGATTCAACAGGCGGTATCCGTTGTGTCCGCCGGCCTCGGAGAGCGCCGCGCTAAGGGTCTGCTGCGAGATGCTGACGCCGTGCGAACTGCCGCGCACCGCGAAGGCCAGCGGCACGATGGCGAAGGAGAGAATGCCCAGGACCCAGAGCGTGTCGACCCAGCCGAAGCTGTCGATCAGCGCCTGGCTGCCGGGCAGCAGCAGGAACATGCCCGCCGAGCCTCCGGCCGATGCGAGGCCCAGCCACAGCGCCTGCTTCTCGGCAGGGGCCGCCCTGGCAACCGCGGCCAGGATCAGGGGAAAGCCGGAAGCGGCAACGCCGATGCCGACCAGCAGGCCACCGCCCATGTGCAGGGAGAAGAGCGTGCCCCCGGTCGCCATCCAGATCATGCCCAGGCCGTAGCAGAGGCCACCGAAGGCGACGACCCGCCCGGTCCCGTAGCGGTCCGCGATGATCCCGAAGAAGGGCGCCAGTAGACCCCAGATGATGTTCTGCCCGGCGACCATCAGCGAGAAATCGCCTCGCCCGATGCCGAGAGAATCGCTGATCGGCGCGACGAACAGGCCGAAGGTCTGCCGCACGCCCATAGACATGCCGAGGACAAGCCCCGCCGCCACCAGCAGCAGGAAACCGCGCTCCCAGCTACCGACTTCCCTACCAGTCCGCATTACTCACGTTTCCTCCAAGGGACGGCATCTCCTAACACGAGTGGCGAGCGGGATTACGTCTTGCGAAAGCAACACAGCCTTGCGCGCAGCGTGGGAATCGCCGTGCGAACCTCGACCTGTACGAACGGACTGAGCGCTCGTGCGCTTCTGCCTGGCGTGGAAGGGTCACTTACCCGAGCGGGAAGCGCGTCAGAGAGGGGTCCCGAGTTGCTGCTCAATGTACTGCAGGTTTCGGCGTGCCCCCGGCATCTGCGGATGAATGGCCAGCGCCTCCCGGAAGGCGGCCTCGGCCTCCTCGAGCTGTCCCAGCGCCATGTAGCAGAGCCCTCGGCCCGAAAGCGCCCCGAAGTGGCGGGGTTCCAGCGCAAGGACCTTCTCTATGTCGGCGAGGGAGTCCTCGAAGCGCTCCAGCATGTAGAGGATGGTCGCGCGCCGGTTCCAGCCTTCGGAATAGTCGGGCGCGAGGGAAATGACCGCATCCACCTCCTGCAAGGCGGCGTCCATCAGCCCCTCGCCCAAGGCGTTCGCCGAGACGCTCATCCGCTGCTCGACCTCCGCGTTCTCGTGCTCGAGCCAGAGCATCCAGATCAGCTGCTCGACGCCGAAGGCCTGTTGCGCATCGGGCGCCTTCACCAGGGCCGCGAACAACGGCGCAAGGCGCGGGTCCTCCTGGTCGGCCTGCAAGGGCCCACACATCAGAAGGAGAAGCGCCAGTAGGAGAAACAAACCTCTCATCGAGAAAAGTCTAAGGGAAGTCGCCGCCCATGACAGCCCCGGAAACCCGCTTCGGGTTCACGATCTGCGGCGCAGCACGCGAAGCCCCTGCCCGAAGCGGACAGAGTCTAGCGGAGGCTCTCACCTGCGAGCTTCAGGCCCAGCGCGCCCAGAACAAGGCCGCAGCCGCGGTCGATCCAGGGTTTCGCCCTGCGGTAGCCCCTGGCCGCCCCGCCCAGGGACAGGAGAGCGGCGATCCCGCCATACCAGGCAAAGGCGATGGTCCCGACCAGGATGACGATGCCGGCCGACAGGGCCAGACTGGGCTCGCGCGGTAGGGCTGCCGCGAAGATGCCGGCGAAGAAGAGCACCGCCTTGACGTTGCCGAGGTTGATCAGGGCGCCGGCCCGGAAGGCGGCCAGGAGCCCTGCCCGCCCCTGGGCCAGATCCATCGCCAGCGGCTGCCTGGCATTGCGCCAGAGCTTGACCGCCAGAAAGACGAGATAGCCCGCACCGGCCAGCTTGATCAAGGTGAAGAGCCAGGGCGTGGCGGCGAAGAGGGCGACGATCCCGCCGACGGCCGCCGCGGCCCAGACCATGTTCACCGTCGCGATGCCGGCGACCAGGGCCAGCACCTCCGCGGTCGGCCGCGTGACCGCGCGGTGCACGGTGGCGACGAAGTTAGGCCCGGGGATCGCCACACCGGTCAGGTAGAGGGCCGCGATCGCCAGCAACTCCGTCAGACCCTGCTCCATCCCCGCCTCCTCAGTCTTGCCGGTATTGCTGTCGGACTAGGCCGCCGCAGCGGCCGGTTCCTCGCGGACGGCGGCGAAGCCTCTGCGGAAGAGCTCCGCTCCCGCCTCGGGGTCGCGCATGCCCTCGCTGACGATGCGGCGCCATGACCGAGCCCCCGGCAGGCCGTTCATGAGGCCGAGCGTGTGGCGGGCCAGGTCCTTCACCTTGCCGCCTTCCGCCCTGAGGGCCTCGGCCAGCTCGCCCAGGGCCTCGACGGCCTCCCGGCGGCTGCCCAGCGGGTCGGGCTTGCCGAAGAGGCGGCTGTCGGCGGCGGCCAGAAGGAAGGGGTTCTGGTAGGCCGCGCGGCCCAGCATGACGCCGTCGGCCCAGTCCAGATGCGCTTCGGCCTCGCCAAGAGAAAGGATGCCGCCGTTAAGATGAATGCGCAGGGCCGGCCGCTCCGCCTTCAGCCGCCGCACGATCTCGTAGCGCAAGGGCGGGATCTCGCGGTTCTCCTTGGGCGAGAGCCCCTGCAGCCAGGCCTTGCGGGCATGCACGTAGAAGGTCCCCACGCCGCCCTCTGCCACCCGGTCGACGAAGGCCAGCAGGTCGGCATAGTCCTCCTGGTCATCGATGCCGATCCGGCACTTCACGCTGACCGGCAGGCCGCTCGCCCGGCCCATCGCCGCCACGCAGTCGGCAACCAGTTCGGGCTCGGCCATCAGGCAGGCGCCGAAGCGGCCCTTCTGCACCCTGTCGCTGGGACAGCCGCAGTTGAGGTTGAGCGCCCGGTAGCCGAAGTCGGCGGCGATCCGCGCCGCCTCTGCCAGCTCCGCCGGATCGCTGCCGCCAAGCTGCAGGACCAGCGGTTCTTCCGCCGGATCGAAGCGGAGTATCCGCTGCCGCTCGCCGAACACGACGGCACCGGAGGTCACCATCTCGGTGAAGAGGACGGCATGGCGCGTCAGCCGGCGATGAAAGGCCCGGCAGTGGCGATCGGTCCAGTCCATCATGGGGGCGACTGAAAGGCTGGCGCTTCGATTCACATGCATGACCTGAACATCAACGTTTGCTGGAGCTGGAGACCGCCTCTTCGGCGTCGGCCGAAAGAACCCTTCGACCGCAAGTCCGGGCGAAGGCCTCGATCTCCCTATAGCCGACCCGACCGAGGTAGGGAAACCCGCGCTGGACGCAAGGCCTCCCTCACCCGGTCACGGCCAGATCAGGTAGACATAGCCGACATAGCCCGCCAGCAGCGCCGCTCCCTCCCAACGGGCGATCCTGAGGGTCGTCCAGGCGAGGGCGACCAGCAGCAGCGAGACGCCGATCATCACCGGGTTGTCGAAGCCCGCGATCTCCGCCGGCACCTCGCCCGGCGCGATCAGGGCCGTCGCGCCGCCGATGCCGAGGATGTTGTAGATGTTCGACCCCACGACGTTGCCGAAGGCCACGTCGCCCTGGCGCCGGATCGCCGCGAGGACGGAGGTGACCAGTTCCGGAAGCGATGTGCCCACCGCGACGATGGTCAGGCCGATCACGGTCTCCGAGATGGCGAATGACCGGGCCAGCGCGACCGCGCCCTCGACCAGGAAGGTACCGCCGAACACGACGAGGACGAGGCCGCCCAGCGTGATCAGGAGCGGCTGGATCAGAGACCCCTTCGCGGCAGCCGCGGCCGGTGCCGTGCCGGGATCGGCCCCCTGGAGGGCGGCGCCCTTGTCGTGGACGGCGCCATGATCCGCGGCGGCCCTGGCGCGCCCTTCCTGGCGGAAGGCCAGGAAGATGTAGGTGCAGAGCGCAAGGAGGAAGACCGCACCCAGCCAGCGCTCCATCGGCATGAGGAGGGCCAGCCCCGAGAAGAGGATCGCAACCCCCACCATCACCATGCCGTCGCGCCTGAGGGCCGACGAGGTCACGAGGATCGGACAGAGGATCGCGGAGGTGCCGACGATCAGCAGGATGTTGGCGATGTTCGATCCGACGATGTTGCCGAAGGCGATACCGGGCGCCCCGATGAGCGCAGCCTGAACCGAGGTCACGAGTTCCGGCGTGGAGGTCCCGAAACCGACCAGGGTGAGCCCGATCACGAGGGGCGACACCCCTAGCCGGGCGGCGACCTGGACGGCGCCCCGAACCAGCAGGTCGCCGCCGGCAATCAGAAGAACGAGACCGCCGAGCAGTGGAAGCCAGATTTCGAACATGCAATCACCCTTGCTCCCTTGCGGCCCCTTTCGCGGACGCCGCCTCGAGGGTTGTGGAGGGACCTGCCCTGGTCATACCGCCACCTGCGCGCCCAGTTCGACCACGCGATCGCGCGGCAGGTTGTAGAAGTCGCTGGGATCGGCGGCGAGCCGGGACAGCAGGATGAAGAGTCGTCCCTGCCATATCGCCATCCCCACGTCCGGGCTCGCGATGAGCTTCCGACGGCCGAGAAAGAAAGAGGTCTCCCTCTCCCTGAATTCAAGCCCCCGCTTGCGGCACCGGCGGAGCGCTCGCGTGACGTTCGGCGTTTCCATGAAACCGAAGCGCAGACGAACACGCTCGAACCGTTCGCTCAGCCGCTCTATGCTGGCGCGTTCGGCCTCCGACACCCGCGGCACGTCGGCCGTCTCGACGGTGACGACCATGACATGCTCGTGGAGCACGCCGTTGTGCTTGAGGTTGTGCAGCAGCGCCGGCGGCGTCGCCAGGGCATCGCTCGTCAGGAACACGGCCAAGCCCGGTGTCCGCAGGGCCGAGCCCTTCTCGATCCTCGGGACGAAGTCCGCGAGCGGGACCGAGGCCTTGCGGCTGCGCTGGAAGAGCTGCTTCGTGCCCCTCGACCAGGTCCACATGATCAGGACAAGGGCCGCGCTGAGAAGGAGCGGCACATAGCCACCCTCCGGGACCTTGAGGAGATTGGCCGAGAAAAAGGCGACCTCGATCAGCAGGATGGGCAGGATCACTGCACCGGCGAGCAGCCTGTGCCAGCCCCAGACACGGCAGAGCATGCCGAAGGCCAGCAGCGTGGTAACGACCATCGTGCCGCTGACGGCGATACCGTAGGCTGCCGCGAGCGCGGACGAGGTCTGAAACGCGCTCACCAGCACCAGCACGCCGGCCAGCAGCAGCAGATTGACGACGGGCAGGAAGATCTGGCCGGTCTCGACGGCCGAGGTGTGGCGGATCTCGAAACGCGGCAGGAGGCCAAGCTGGATCGCCTGTCGGGTCATCGAGAAGGCGCCGGTGATGACGGCCTGGCTGGCGATGACGGTCGCGAGCGTGGCCAGCAGCACCATGCCCGGCAAGGCCCAGGAGGGGACGAGGAGGAAGAAGGGGTCCTCGACCGCTTGAGGGTTGCCGAGAACGAGCGCTCCCTGCCCCAGATAGTTCAGCCCGAGGGCCGGAAAGACGAGCGTGAACCAGGCGATCTGTATCGGCCGCCGGCCGAAATGGCCGAGATCGGAATAGAGCGCCTCGGCACCGGTCACGGCGAGGAACACGGCACCCAGCACCGCGAAGGCGACCAGCCCGTGGTCCGTCATGAACGCGACGGCATAGGTTGGGCTGACGGCTGCGATCACCGAGGGCAGCGCGGCGATCTGCACGATGCCTGCGACTGCCATGGCGAGGAACCAGAGCGCCGTGACCGGGCCGAACCAGCGGGCCAGGGATCCGGTTCCCCAGCTCTGCGCCAGGAAGAGTACGACGAGGATCGCGAGCGAGATCGGCAGGATGTAGGGATCGAAGACCGGCGTCACGAGCTTCAGGCCCTCGACGGCGGAGAGGACCGAGATCGCGGGCGTGATGATGGCATCCCCGAAGAACAGGGCGGCACCGATCATGCCGAGCAGGAACACCGCGGAGGAGCGCCTGGGAAAGCCCTGCAACAGCGCCAGGAGCGCGAGGATGCCGCCCTCGCCGCGGTTGCCCGCCCGCAGCAGGAAGAGCACGTACTTCAGCGTGACGATGAGGATCAGCGCCCAGAGAAGGAGCGAGACCACCCCCAGGACCTCGGCTTCGGTCAGGCCGTCGGCGGCCGCAGGCCTCAGCGCCTCGCGGAAGGCGTAGAGCGGGCTGGTGCCGATGTCGCCGTAGACCACGCCGACCGCGCCGATCGTCAGGGCCGCGGTCCGATTGCGGCCGTCTCCCGCGACCGGGTTGCGGTCGCTCGGGCTGGATTTCGATGAAGCGGACATCGCTGATCTCAAAGGGGAAAGAACTCCAGCACCGCGAGTGTACCGACGGAAAGGATGCCGGCAACCAGCAGGCAGGACAGCAGGGTGAGCAGAAGACCGCCGGCCAGCCAGTAGCCGTCGCGCTCGCTCAGCCCCAGGGCCAGCATGACGATCGAAAGCGCCGGGAGCGCATTTGCAAAGGGGATAGGCAGGAACAGAAAGACCGCGAGGACGAGGGCGGCCATGCCGGTCAGACGCTCCGCCAGGAGATACGAACTGGGCCACCAGCGCGGCTTGGCAAGGCGCTCGATCCGCTTAACGTGGGGCACCGACAAGGCAACGATCCGGCTGAAGGCCGTCCTCTCGAGGGATCGATCTGCCACGAACCGCGGCAGCCACACATCGGGCCGGCCGAGGATCAACTGGACCGCAAGCACGATCAGCGGCAGCCCCGTGAAGACCGACGCGCCGGGGATGAAGACCAGGAGGTTGGGCGCCGCGAAGATCACCATCAGCGGCGCAAAGCTGCGATCGCGCAGCGCACCGACGATGTCGCCCACGGATACCCGCTCGCCTTCGCCCGCCTCGAGATCGCGCAGCACCTCCGACAGCCGGCGCCCGGGCCGGCGGGCCAGGAGCGTCTCGGCCTTGCCGACGAAGGTCATTCGCTTCGTGCCGGCGGACTGGCTGCGGTCGCCCGGTCGCAGGTCGGCATGAGCACGAGCGACACCGCCATCGTGAGATGCAGGGAGCGGCGCAACATTGCCAGGCTGTCCAAGGGGTCCCTCTCCGAATTGACCCATCCGCAGAGGCGGACGGCGACGCCGCAAGGCATCGGCGCGCGATCGGAACTTGAGCCACAAAGATGTGGGCGGCGCCGAAAACAATGCAATCGACCGGTTTGTTAAATATTTTTCTGCCCCCCTATTGAAGAGTTCTTGGGCGATACAGAACTCTTTGGGGCCCGCCGCAGACCATCCACGGCCGCCAGCCCGCGACCGCGTCTTGCCGCTACGACGGACGGTCGTCGCGCCCCCGACCTTGCGGGACGCATGAGGGCTTCTCTTTGAAGACACCGGCTTGGCGCCTCCTTGCCTATGGGCTCACGATCCTCGTCGGAATCGCTGTGGCACTTCCGAGCTTGCTTCCCCGTGACGCCCTGCGCGCGCTGCCGGGATGGTTGAATGCGACGCCGGTCGCCCTCGGCCTCGACCTGCGCGGCGGCGCCTCCCTCACCCTCAGCGCCGACCAAGGCGCCCTCGTCGCCGACATGCTGGCCGACGCGCGCCAGACGCTGGCCGAGGCGCTCGCGGCGAAGGGCCAGCGGGCTCGCGTGATCGTGGAGAAGCGGGCGCTGCTGGTGAAGCCGCTGGCAGCCGATGGATCCCTATCGAGCCTGCGCAGCGAGGTGGAGGCGGCCTTGCCGACCTTCCAGCGCACCGCGCTCGGTCCGCTCGAGCCGGCCTACAGCATTACAGACGCAGCAGGGGGTGCGCTCCGGCTCGATCTCAGGGAGGCCGCGGTCGCGAGCGCGCAGGCCGGCGTCATGGCGCAAAGCATCGAGGTCATCCGCAAGCGCGTCGACGAAGCCGGCGTTGCCGAACCCACGATCCAGCAACTGGGCCGGGATCGCATTCTCGTGCAGATGCCGGGCGTCACCGACCCCTCGGCGCTGCGTGCCCTGCTCGGCAGCACGGCGGAACTGACCTTCCACCGGCTCCGGCCCGACCCCGGCGCCGGCCTCCCCCTGCCGGCCGATGCGATCCGTCTTCCCATGGCGGAGGGCACCGCCAGCATCCTGGTCGAGAGCCGCGCCGCCTTGCACGGCAAGCGGCTTGCCGACGCCTGGGCCGCGTTCAACCCCGAGACCGGCGCCGCAACGGTGAACTTCCGCTTCGACGCGCAGGGTGCCGCGGTCTTCGGTGAACTGACCCGGGCGCTGGTCGGCCAGCCTTTCGCCATCGTCCTCGACGGCCGGGTCCTGAGCGCACCGGTGATCCGGGAGCCGATCCTCGGCGGATCGGGTGAGATCAGCGGTGCCTTCACCCTGGAGGAGACAAGGACGCTTGCGGCCCTCCTGCGCGCAGGTGCCCTGCCCGTCCCGCTTCAGGTGATCGAAGAACGCAGCGTCGGCGCCGACCTGGGTGCGGACGCGATCGCAGGCGGGCTTTGGACCGGCCTTGCGGGCTTCGCCCTGGTGGCGGCGGTCATGATCCTGCTCTACGGCGGCTGGGGTCTCGTCGCGACCGGCGCGCTCCTGCTGAACGTGGTGCTGACGCTCGCCGCTCTGGTGGTGCTGGGTGCCACGCTGACGCTTCCCGGCATTGCCGGCCTGATCCTCGGAATGGGACTGGCCGTCGACGCCAACGTGCTGATCAACGAACGCATCCGCGAGGAAACGGCCCGCGGCAAGCGCGCCGCTGCCGCCGTGAAGACGGGATTCGACCGGGCCTACCGGGCGATCCTCGATTCGAACCTGACCACGCTGATCGCCACGACCTTGCTGTTCTGGCTCGGCTCCGGCCCGGTGAAGGGCTTTGCTGTGACGATGGGGCTGGGCATCATCATCTCGCTCTTCACCGCGGTCACCGTCGTCCGCTCGGCCATGGACATCTCCCTGCGAGTCCGCAAGCCCAGGACCTTCGATATCCGGGCACCGCTGGCCTTCCTGCGCGCCAAGACCACACCGGCCTTTCGCTTCATGCGGATGCGCTTCGCCGGGCTCGGCCTGTCGCTGGTCCTCTCCATCGCGTCGCTCGTGCTCTTCGTCACGCCGGGACTCAACTACGGCGTGGACTTCCGCGGCGGCTCGCTGATCGAGGCTCACTTCAGGGCCGCGCCGCAGGTCGCAGACCTGCGCGGCGCGCTCGAGGCGCTCGGCCTCGGTGATATCTCGCTCCAGCAGTCCGACGCGGGCCGCAGCGTCCTGATCCGGGTGGAAGAGCAGCAGGGCGGCGAAGCAGCCCAGAGCCGGGCTGCGGACCGGGTGCGGGCCGCCGTGGCGGCGGAAGCGCCCGATGCAAGCTTCGAGCGGGTCGAGGTCGTGGGCCCGCGGATCAGCGCCGAACTCGCGCTCGCCGGCATCCTCGCCGTCGGCGCGGCGAGCCTGGCGATGCTGATCTACATCTGGGTCCGCTTCGACTGGCCCTTTGCCGTGGGCGCCATCGCGACGCTGATCCTCGACGTCACCAAGGCCGTGGGCTTCTTCGCGCTGACGGGGCTGGACTTCGGGCTGACGGCCGTCGCCGCGCTGCTCACCCTGATCGGCTACTCGGTCAACGACAAGGTCGTGGTCTACGACCGGATGCGCGAGAACATGGCCCTGCACAAGGCGATGCCGCTGCGCGCGCTGATCGATCTCTCGATCAACCAGACGCTGGCGCGCTCGCTCTTCACCTCGATCACGGCGCTGGTCGCGATGCTGCCCATGGCAATCTGGGGTGGAGCAGCCGTGCAGAGCTTCGCTATCCCGATGGTCTTCGGCATCGTGGTCGCCGCCGGATCCTCCGTCTTCATCGCCGCGCCGATCCTGCTCTTCCTCGGCGACTGGCGCGCGCGGAGGCGACCTGCCGCCTCCGCCCTACCCACCGTCGGCCAGCCGACATGACGCCGACATGACCTCGAAGGAACCTCCGGTCCAACCCGGGGCCAGGCCAAGAAAGGACTGCCATGCTTCACTCCATCGCCCTCGTCACCGGCCTCGCATCGCTCGCTCTGACCGGCGCCCTCTTTTTCATCAACCTCCGCACCAGGCCGGATAGCTGGATGCGCGGCGAGCTGGTCGCATCGGTCCTGCTGCCGCTTCTGACCGGCTTCTTTCCGCTGGCGACGGCGACGGGCCTCCTCGGCCTCTGGTCGCTGGCGACCGGCGGCCTGGGCGCGATCGCGCTCGGCGCGGCCGGCGCCGACCTCGTCGGCCTCGCCGCCGTCGTTGCGACCGTTCTGCTGTTCCGCAAGCTGGTCATCGAGACCAACCGCAGGGCGGCGGAGCCCAGCAACGTCATCCCCCTCGCGCCGCAGCCCGAGACGCCGCGCCCCGTATCACCGCGCAAACCGGAGGGGCCGAGGCGCAAGGCCGCCTGAACCCGGGGCATCCGGCCGAGCGTCACCCCGGGGGAGTGGTCAGTCGCCACGCCGCGGGAGCCTTTGCCTGCGGGTCAGGGGCCGAGGCGGGGCGCGCAGACGGTCCGGCCGCTTGCGGTCGTCTCGACCGTGACGGGCACGCCGTAGACCGCGCTCAAGGCCTCCCTCGTCAGGACGGTGGCCGGGCGGCCGGCCGCGCGGATCCCGCCCTCGTGCATCAGGATCACCTCGGCATCAAGCGCGAAGGCCTGCTCCGGGTCGTGGGTCGAGAGCAGCACGCCCCGGCCGTCGCCGGCAGCGGCCCGCGCGAGCCCGGCGACCTCGGCGAGCACCAGGGCCTGGTTGCCGAAATCCAGCGCGGCCGTCGGCTCGTCCATCACCAGGATCGGCGTCTCCTGTGCCAGGGCGCGGGCGATCAGCACGAGCTGGCGCTGCCCGCCGGAGAGCCGCCCGAACTCCTGGCCTGCCAGATCCCCGATGCCGAGGCGCTCAAGCGCGGCTTCGGCCCGCCTCCGATCCTCGGCACCCGGCTGCGCGAAGAGGCCGAGCCGCGCCGTCCGCCCCATCAGCACGATCTCGAAGGCGGTCCAGGGAAAGGGCGGCACCTGGCTCTGCGGCACGTAGGCCAGGCGGCGGGCGACCTCGGCCCGGCCCAGGCCCTCGAGCGGCCGCCCCTCCAGCCTGACCGCGCCCGCCACCGCCGGGATCAGCCCCAGGAGGGTCCGGAACAGGGTGGTCTTGCCACAGCCGTTGGGACCGATCAGGCAGAGGATGCGCCCGGGCTCGAGCGCCAGCGCAATGTCGCGCCCGATGGCCCGACCGCCGTAGCCGATGGCGAGCCCCTCGGCCTCCAGCATCACGACCAGCCCCGCCGGCCGCGCGCCAGCAGCCAGACGAAGAAGGGCGCGCCGACGATGGCGGTGAGGATGCCCAGCGGCACCTCGGTGGCGGCGATGGAGCGCGCCAGGGTGTCCACGGCCAGGAGGTAGCCGGCACCCAGCAGGATCGCCGCCGGCAGCAGACGGCCGAAGTCCGGCCCGGTGATCAGCCGGGCGACGTGCGGGATCACCAGCCCGACCCAGCCGACCACGCCGGCCAGCGCCGTGACCGCTGCCGTCATCAGGGTGGCGGCGAGGATCACGGCGAGGCGCAGGCGCCTGGCCTCGACGCCCAGCGCCCGCGCCTCCTCGTCGCCCAGGCCCAGCACGTTGATGCGCCAGCGCAGCAGCACCAGCGGCACCAGCCCCAGGAGCACCAGCGGCAGCACCGGCAGCACGTCGCCGGCCGTGACGCTGGCGAGCGAGCCCAGCAGCCAGAAGGTGATCGCCGGAAGCTGGTCGTAGGGGTCGGCCAGCACCTTCAGAAGCGAGGTCAGCGCACCGGCCAGCGCGCCCACGACCACGCCCGTCAGCACCAGCACGAGCGTGGTGTCGGCATGGCGGATGGCGCCGGCGACCAGGCCCACCAGGGCCACGGCGGCGAGCCCCCCGGCGAAGGCGAAGCCCTGGATCGCGGCGACCGGCAGCGAGAGGAAGATCCCCAGCACGGCCCCCAGCCCCGCCCCGGCCGAGACGCCGAGGATGTCCGGCGAGACCAGCGGATTGCGGAAGAGCGTCTGGTAGGCTGCCCCGGCCGCCGCCAGCGCGCCGCCGACCAGCAGAGCCGCCAGGACCCGCGGCAGCCGCACGTTCCGCACCACCACCGCCGCCTGCTCCTCGCCCCCGCCGAGCAGCGCCGACAGCACCTCGCCGGGCGAGAGCGGGTAGGGGCCGATCATGAGGGCGGCCAGGGAGAGCGCCAGCACGGCCAGGCCCAGCCCGGCCGCCAGCGGCACCGTGCGGGTCCCCGCCTTCACCGCGGTGGCCGTCCCCGGCTCCATGCCAGGAGCGCCTCCAGCTCCGCGTCGCTCAGGTCGACATGGTAGTAGAGCGCATAGAAAGCACGGGTCTCCTCGGCTAGGTCGCCCTGCCAGCGCTCCGGCCAGAGCAGCCCCGCCATCCAGATCAGCCCCATCATGCGGTTGATCGAAGGCGGCCGGTCGATCCAGCCGAAGGGCGCGGTCGGCGAGAGGTAGACCCGCCCCGCGCGGACCGCGGCGATCCCGGCCCACAGCGGGTCCTCCCAGACCTGCCGGTAGAAGTGGGGATCCCAGGTCACGATCACCTCCGGATCGGTGACGATGACCTGCTCGATCGAGGCCTGGACCAGACGGCCGCGGCCAGGCGCATCGGCGACGTTGATCCCGCCGGCCCGCTCGATGATCTCGGTGTTGATGGACCCCCGGGTGCCGGTCTCCAGCCCGTCGGGACCGCGGGCCAGGTAGACGCGCAGGCGTTCGCCCTCCGGCACGCTCGCCAGGATCGCGTCGAGGCGCGCGAAGGTGGCCTCCACGTGCTGCGCCAGGTGCTCGCCGCGCTCCGGCACACCCAGGATCTCTCCCATGCGCCGCAGCGCTGCAGGGGTCGCCTCGAAGCGGCCGTCGATCAGCAGATAGGGAATCCCGGTCTGCGCCTGAACCCTGTCCGCCAGGTCGACATAGGTCTCGCCGATCGAGCCGAAGTCCATGATCAGGTCCGGGTCGACCTCCAGCAGCCGCTCGAGGTTCGCTTCGCCGCCGCGGCCGGTCAGCCGCCCGGTCTCGGGCAGGTAGCGGTAGGGGTCGGCGATGTAGGCCAGCTCCTCGGGCCGCGGCGCCCGGGGCCAGCCGGTCATGGTCTGCGGCGCCAGCACGTAGAGGAAGATCGAGGCCGGCGGGCCGGCGGCGAAGACCCGCCGGACCCGCTCCGGCACGACGACCGCGCGCCCGGCGCTGTCCTCCACCTGGCGGGCAAGAGCCGGGAGGGACAGCAGCGGCCCTGCGAGGACCGCGCTCAGCAGCGCAAGCGATACGGCCCCGACAATGGAACGGCTGAACATCCTGGCGTCTCCCCTACCCCGGCGCACCGGTCCCTGCTCGCCGGCCTTCGCGCGAGACTAGAGCAAATCCCGAGCAGATGGAATCATCTGCAACGACGATTTGCTTTTAAACCAACAAGCTAGAGCGGGATGCGTGAGCATGAGCGAACGCATCCTGCTCTAGCGCGCCCGCAGGGCCTGGCGGAAGCTGGCAGGTTCTCGTTTCGCCCTTCTTGAGCGTCAACAGACTGGATTTATCCTGCATTCTCTGTCTTTCTCTCCATAGAAATCGAAAGAATCGACAAGCGTGATCATGGCAGACCCAACGCACAGCGATCGCCCGGGCGCGCAGGCCGTCCCGGGCCCTCGCCGTCGGCTGCCGTGCAGCGCCCTCGAGGAAAGACAGGAGGTCCCGCAATGCCCGTCCGTCACCGCCTTGCCTGGCTCCTCGTGGCCCTGGTCGTGAGCGGCCCAGCCGCCGCCGAGCCGCTGTCGCTCTTCGCGGCCGGCAGCTTGAGGGCGGCCCTGGGCGAGGTCGCGCAGGATTTCTCGGAGCGTTATGCGATCGAGGTCGTGCCCGCGTTCGGGCCCTCCGGCCTGCTGCGCAAGCGGATCGAGGAGGGGGAGAGCGCGCACCTCTTCGCCTCGGCGAACCTGCGCCATCCGCGCGCCCTGGAAGCTACGGGCCGCGGCGGCCCGGTCGCCCTCTTCGCCCGCAACAAGCTCTGCGCCCTGGCCCGACCGGGGCTGGCGGTCGAGAGCGCCACGCTCTTGGAGGTCCTGCTGGACCCGGAAGTCCGACTGGGGACCTCGACGCCCAGGGCCGACCCCTCCGGCGACTATGCCTGGGAGCTCTTCGACAGGGCCGGCGCCCTCTCCGCCTCGGCGGACGAGATCCTGAAGGCCAAGGCGCTGCAGCTCACGGGCGGGCCCGAGAGCCCGGCGCCGCCCGCCGGACGGAACGCCTACGGCTGGGTCATGGAGGAAGGCCGGGCCGACATCTTCCTTACCTACTGCACCAACGCCCTGCTCGCCCGGCGCGAGCTGCCGGATCTGCAGACCATAGCCCTGCCGGCGGACCTCTCGGTCGGGGCGGACTACGGCCTGATCGTCCTGGACGGCGCCCCGCCGGAGGCCTGGAAGCTGGCGCTCTACATCCTCTCTCCGGCAGGCCAGGCCCTTCTCGCCCGCCACGGCTTCGAGAGCGGGGCCCTTCCGGCCGGGGAGTAGCCGCCGGCGCGGCTCAGCGCGCACTCACGACAGCGGATCGTCGATCAGCACCGAGGGCTTGGCCAGCGCCTCCAGGTCGGAGGGGTCGGCGATCACGACCCGGGCGCCCTCGACCTCCACGCCATAGGGTCTCAGCGCCTTGATCGCCCGCGACAGGTTCTCCGGCGTCATTCCGAGGTAGGACGCGAGCCTGCGCTTCTCGAGGTTCAGCTCGAAGCCTGCCTCCCCCGCTCTCTCCCGCAGCCGCAGGAGGTGGTTCGCCAGCCGCTCGGTGGAACTGCGGAGCTTCAGGTCCTTCGCGTGCTTGACGACCGTGCGGTAGCAAAGCGCCAGCTCCGTCACGATCGCCTTGGCGAAGGCCCCGTCGCTGTTGAAGACCTCGCGCACGTCCTCGGACGGCAGCAGCACGATCCGGCTCTTCTCCAGGGTGCGGGCCGACATGAGGTAGGGCGCATCCTTGACCGTCGCCGCGAGTATGAAGGTCGCGATGGGACGCACGGCCGCCATAGTCGTCTCGCGGCCGTTCCAGGTGGCGAAAAGCTCGACCAGCCCCTCCATGACGATGTGCAGGAAGTCCGGCGGATCGCCCTCGGTGATCAGTTCGATCTGCGGCGGGAAGTTCTGGACGTAGGCGCCCCGCATCAGGCGTTCGAAGGAAGCCGCCTCCATGTCGCGGAACAGGGGCAAGGCCTCGATGTCCGAATGATCAGCCTTGCGCACGGCCCCTCGCAGCATCCTCGACTCGTGACTTGATATTTTTTAAGCCGCCGCACGCATTCTGTCAATCGGGTGTGCAAATAAAATAAACTAGCCCCTACAATAAATATACGCAACGAAATGCGAGACTTCTTGCATTAAATTATTCAATAAAGAATCGTCCGAAATTTGATCGAGATCAATGGAGCGCGACGATTTCTGACCTCTTCATGGCCCCACAAGCCCCGAAACGGGACCATGGAAGGAGGAAGGCTCATGCACAGGCTCTCCGGTGTCACCCCCGGCGATCAGTACCGTGCGCTAGGGCTCAGCACCTTTGCGTTCACCGTCTGCTTTGCGGTCTGGACGATCTTTTCCATCATCGGCGTCAAGATCAAGGGCGAGCTGGGCCTGAGCGACACCCAGTTCGGTCTGCTGGTCGCGACACCGATCCTGACCGGATCGATCAGCCGCATCTTCCTCGGCGTCTGGACCGAACAGTACGGCGGACGGATCATGTTCCCCCTGCAGATGCTGGTCACCGCGGTTGCGGTCTGGTTGCTGACCTCGGTCAGGACCTACGAGGTCTTCCTGCTGGCAGCACTGGGACTGGGGCTCGCAGGCGGTTCCTTCATCATCGGCATCGCCTACACATCGCGCTGGTTCGAGAAGGAGAAGCAGGGCACAGCACTCGGCATCTTCGGCGCCGGCAACGTCGGCGCGGCGGTGACCAACTTCGCCGCCCCGGTCCTGGTGGTGGCGCTGGGCTGGGAGGGCACGGCACGGGTCTACGCCATCGTGCTGGCGATCACGGCCATCCTCTTCTTCATCTTCGCCAAGACCGATCCCGAGCATGCCGAGCGCAAGCGCAGCGGCCAGGGGCACGTCTCCACCGGCGCACAGCTTGAGCCCCTGAAAAACATCCAGGTCTGGCGCTTCGCCACCTACTACTTCTTCGTCTTCGGTGCGTTCGTGGCGCTGGCGAGCTTCCTGCCGCGCTACTACGTCGGCGCCTACGGGCTGGAGCTGACCACCGCGGGCGTCTTCGCCGGGCTCTATTCGCTGCCGGGCTCGGTCTTCCGGGCGCTGGGCGGCTGGATGTCCGACCGCTGGGGTGCGCGCTTCGTCATGTACCTCACCTTCATCGTCTCCCTCGTCGTGCTCTTCATCATGAGCTATCCGGAGACGAGCTACACCGTTGAGGGCATCACCGGGCCGATCCAGTTCGACTTCGGGCTGTCGGTCGGCTTCTTCGTGGCCCTGACCGTGATCCTGGGCTTCGTCATGAGCCTGGGCAAGGCGGCGGTCTACAAGCACATCCCGGTCTACTACCCCCACCACGTGGGCTCGGTCGGCGGCCTGGTCGGCATGATCGGCGGCCTGGGAGGCTTCTTCCTGCCGATCTGCTTCGGCCTGCTGCTGGACTACACCGGCGTCTGGACCGCGCCCTTCATGCTGATGTTCGTGCTGGTCGCGGTCTCGACCGTCTGGATGCATGTCGCCATCCGGCGCATGGAGCGCAGCCGCCATCCGGCACTCGCCGAAGAGCGCTACCTCTCGGACGTCCCGGAAACCCCCGTACCGAAACCCGACGAGGCGCCGCAGGCACCGGCCGGCGGGCGCGTCTCACCCGCAGCCTGACAGCAGGCGGGCCGCCCCCCCCCCCGGCGGCCCGCTCCCCCACCCCCTTTTCGACAGAGAGGACGACATGGCCATCACAGCAAGACAAGCGGCCGCCAGAGGCCATACCCTCACCGACTGGCGCCCCGAAGACGCGGAGTTCTGGCAGAAGACCGGCAAGGCCGTCGCCACCCGCAACCTCTGGATCTCGATCCCCTGCCTGCTCCTGGCCTTCTCGGTCTGGCTGGTCTGGTCGGTGGTGGTGGCGAAGCTGCCGGCCATCGGCTTTGCCTACACGACCGGCCAGCTCTTCTGGCTGGCGGCCCTGCCGGGGCTGTCCGGGGCCACGCTGCGGATCTTCTACAGCTTCATGATCCCGATCTTCGGCGGCCGGCTCTGGACGACGCTCTCCACCGCATCGCTGCTGATCCCCGCGGTCTGGATCGGTTTCGCGGTCCAGAATCCCGAGACCCCCTACTCGGTCTTCCTCGTCCTGGCGCTCCTCTGCGGCTTCGGCGGCGGCAACTTCGCCTCCTCCATGGCCAACATCGCCTACTTCTATCCGAAGAAGGTGAAGGGCAACGCGCTGGCGCTGAATGCCGGGCTGGGCAACGCCGGCGTCTCGGTCATGCAGTTCGTGGTGCCGCTGGTGATCACCGCCGGGGTCTTCGGCTCCATCGGCGGGGCGCCGCAAAGCCTGTCGGACGGCGGCCAGCTCTGGCTGCAGAACGCCGGCTTCGTCTGGGTGCCCTTCCTGGTGCTGGCCGCGCTCGCCGCCTGGCTCGGCATGAACGACATCGCCGATGCCAGGGCCTCGCTCCGGGACCAGCTGCAGATCCTGAAGCGCAAGCACAACTGGATCATGTGCCTGCTCTACACCGGCACCTTCGGCAGCTTCATCGGCTATGCGGCGGGCTTCCCGCTCTTGATGAAGACCCAGTTCCCCGCGGTCGACGTGCTCTCCTACGCCTTCCTGGGCCCGCTCGTCGGCGCGCTCAGCCGCGCCGCCACGGGCTGGATCTCCGATCGCTTCGGCGGCGGCCGGGTCACCTTCTACACCTTCATCGGCATGACGATCGCGGTGGCCGGCGTGCTCTTCTTCCTCTCTATCAAGGAGCAGCCGGGCGCCTTCTGGGGCTTCTTCGCCTGCTTCATGGCGCTCTTCTTCCTGACCGGGGTGGGCAATGCCTCCACCTTCCAGATGATCCCCTCAATCCTGCGCCAGGAGGTGCCGCGCCTGCTGCCGAAGCTCGACCAGGCCGCAACCCTGCGCACGGCCGAGCGCGAGAGCGCGGCCATCATCGCCTTCACCTCGGCAATCGCCGCCTACGGTGCCTTCTTCATCCCCAAGGCCTACGGCACCTCGATCGCGATGACCGGCCGGCCCGACACGGCGCTCTGGGTCTTCGGCGCCTTCTACCTGATCTGCGTCGCCACGACCTGGATCTTCTACACCCGCAAGGGCGCGCCGGTGCCCTGCTGACCCGCCCCACTCACCCCCGCCCCACTCACCTACGTCCAACGAAGGAGAGACGAGATGAGCCATCTCTTGGACAGACTGAACTTCCTCAGTCCCAAGGCCCTGGAGACCTTTGCCGGCGGACACGGCGAGGTCACCCGCGAGAGCCGGGACTGGGAGGAGGTCTACCGCAACCGCTGGCGCCACGATAAGGTCGTGCGCTCCACCCACGGCGTGAACTGCACGGGCTCCTGCTCGTGGAAGATCTACGTGAAGTCCGGGATCGTGACCTGGGAGACGCAGCAGACCGACTATCCCCGGACCCGCCCCGACCTGCCCAACCACGAGCCCCGCGGCTGCGCGCGCGGCGCCTCCTACAGCTGGTACCTCTACAGCGCCAACCGGGTGAAGACGCCGCTGGTGCGCGGCCGCCTGATGAAGGCCTGGCGGACGCTGCGCCGGACCATGAACCCGACCGAGGCCTGGGCCAAGCTGCAGGGCGATCCCATCCTCCGGGCCGAGTACGTCACCCGGCGGGGCAAGGGCGGCCTGGTGCGCGCCTCCTGGGACGAGGCAACCGAGATGATCGCCGCCGCCAATGCCTACACCGCCAGGACCTACGGGCCCGACCGGGTCTTCGGCTTCTCGCCGATCCCCGCCATGTCGATGGTGTCCTACGCCGCGGGCTCGCGCTACCTGAGCCTCCTGGGCGGGGTCTGCATGTCCTTCTACGACTGGTACTGCGACCTGCCGCCGGCCTCGCCCATGACCTGGGGCGAGCAGACCGACGTGCCCGAGAGCGCCGACTGGTACAACGCCGGCTTCCTGCTGCTCTGGGGCTCCAACGTGCCGCAGACCCGCACGCCCGATGCGCACTTCTATACCGAGGCGCGCTACCGCGGCGCCAAGTCCGCGGTGATCTGCCCCGACTACTCCGAGGCAGCCAAGTTCGCCGACATCTGGCTCAATCCCAAGCAGGGCACCGATGCCGCCCTGGCGCTCGCCATGGGTCACGTCGTGCTGCGCGAGTTCCACCTCGACCGGCAGGCCGACTACTTCGAGGACTACCTGCGCCGCTACAGCGACATGCCGCTGCTGGTGCGCCTGGAGGAGAAGGAGGGGCGCCTCGTTCCGGGCCGCTTCCTGCGTGCCTCGGACATCGCCGGGGGCCTCGGCGAGGACAACAATCCCGAATGGAAGACCCTCGCCTTCGACGAGCGCTCCGGCGGTCTGGTCGCACCCAACGGATCGGTCGGTTTCCGCTGGGGCGAGAAGGGCCGATGGAACCTGGAAGAGCGCGCCGGCGATAGCGAGACACAGCTTCGGCTCTCGCTGATCCTGGACGAGAACCACGACGAGGTCGTCGGCGTCGACTTCCCCTACTTCGGCGGCCAGGCGAGCCGGGACTTCGTGAAGTGCGAGCATCCCGGCGTCCTCACCCGCTCGCTGCCGGCAAAGCGCATAGCCCTCGCCGAGGGAGAGGCCCTGGTGGCCACGGTCTTCGATCTCTTCTGCGCCAACTACGGCCTCGACCGCGGGCTCGGCGGCGACTGGACCGCCAAGTCCTACGACGACGACGTCCCCGGCACACCGGCCTGGGCGGAGAAGATCACCGGCGTCAGGCGCGAGGCCATCGTCACCGTCGCCCGCGAGTTCGCGCTCAACGCCGAGAAGACCCGGGGCAAGTCCATGGTCATCCTCGGTGCCGGCCTCAACCACTGGTACCACATGGACATGAACTACCGCGGCATCATCAACCTGCTGGTGATGTGCGGTTGCGTCGGCCAGTCCGGAGGCGGCTGGAGCCACTATGTAGGCCAGGAGAAGCTGCGCCCACAAACCGGCTGGCAGCCGCTGGCCTTCGCCCTGGACTGGGGCCGCCCTCCCCGGCACATGAACTCCACCTCGGCCTGGTATGCCCACACCGACCAGTGGCGCTACGAGACCCTGAACGTGGGCGAGATCCTGTCGCCGACGGCGCCCGAGGGCGACTGGGACGCGAGCCTGATCGACTACAACATCCGCGCCGAACGCATGGGCTGGCTGCCCTCCGCCCCGCAGCTCAAGACCAACCCGCTGGAGGTTGCCAGGGCGGCGAAGGCGGCGGGCAAGGAGGTCCCGGCCTACGTCGCGGAGGAGCTGAAGGCCGGCCGGCTGGAGATGGCCTGCGAGGACCCCGACGCACCGGAGAACTGGCCGCGCAATCTCTTCGTCTGGCGCTCCAACCTGCTGGGCTCCTCCGGCAAGGGGCACGAGTACTTTCTCAGGCACCTGCTCGGCACCGACAACGGCGTGCTGGGCAAGGACCTGGGCGCGGAGGGCCGTTCGAAGCCGAAGGAGGCGAGGTGGCATGAGGAGGCGCCGCGCGGCAAGCTGGACCTGCTGGTCTGCATCGACTTCCGCATGAGCACGACGGCGGTCTACTCCGACATCGTGCTGCCGACGGCCAGCTGGTACGAGAAGAACGACCTCAATACCTCGGACATGCACCCCTTCATCCACCCGCTGCAGGCGGCGGTGGACCCGGCCTACGAGTCCAAGTCCGACTGGGAGATCTTCAAGGCGATCGCCCGCAAGTTCCAGGAGGTGGCGCCGGCGATCCTGGGCAGGGAGACCGACGTCGTCGCACTTCCGATCCTGCACGACACGCCGGCCGAGATCGCGCAGAGCGCGGTCAAGGACTGGAAGAAGGGCGAGTGCGACCTGGTTCCCGGCCGGACCGCGCCCAACTTCGTCGCGGTCGAGCGCGACTATCCGGCCCTCTACGACCGTTTCGTGGCGCTGGGCCCGCTGATGGAGAAGTTGGGCAACGGCGGCAAGGGCATCGCCTGGAACACCGGGCACGAGGTCCAGCAGCTGCGAGAGCTGAACGGGGCCTGGGAGGAAGGTCCGGCCAGGGGCTGCCCGAAGATCTTGACCGACATCGACGCGACCGAGGTGATCCTCTCGCTGGCACCGGAGACCAACGGCGAGGTGGCGGTCAAGGCCTGGCAGGCGCTGAGCCAGGCGACAGGGCGCGAGCACGCCCACCTTGCCGCGCCGAAGGAAGACGAGAAGATCCGCTTCCGCGACATCGCCGCCCAGCCGCGCAAGATCATCTCCTCGCCGACCTGGTCGGGAATCGAGAGCGAGAAGGTCTGCTACAACGCCGGCTACACCAACGTGCACGAGCTGATTCCCTGGCGCACCTTGACCGGACGCCAGCAGCTCTACCAGGACCACCTCTGGATGCTGGCCTTCGGCGAGGGCTTCTGCACCTGGCGTCCGCCGGTCGACCTCAAGACCGTGACGGCGGAGATCAACACCGACGCGCGCGACGGCCAGCCCCACGCGGTGCTGAACTTCATCACCCCGCACCAGAAGTGGGGCATCCACTCGACCTACACCGACAACCTTCTGATGCTGACCCTGAACCGGGGCGGCCCGGTCGTCTGGCTCTCGGAAGAGGATGCCAGGTCCGCCGGCATCGCCGACAACGACTGGGTCGAGGCCTACAACGCCAACGGCGCGCTGACCGCCCGTGCGGTCGTCTCGCAGCGCATCAAGAGCGGCACGATCTTCATGTACCACGCCCAGGAGAAGATCGTGAACACGCCGGGCTCCGAGAAGACCGGCCTGCGTGGCGGCATCCACAACTCCGTGACGCGCACCACCCTGAAACCCACCCACATGATCGGCGGCTACGCGCAGCAGAGCTACGGCTTCAACTACTACGGCACCGTGGGCTCCAACCGCGACGAGTTCGTCATCGTCCGCAAGATGCGGAAGGTCGACTGGCTCGACCAGCCTGCCAACGAGAAGGAGGCGGCCCGATGAGAGTGCGCGCACAGATCGGCAAGGTCTTGAACCTCGACAAGTGTATCGGCTGTCACACCTGCTCGGTCACCTGCAAGAACGTCTGGACCAGCCGCGACGGGGTCGAATACGCCTGGTTCAACAACGTCGAGACCAAGCCGGGCATCGGCTATCCCAAGGACTGGGAGAACCAGAAGCGCTGGAACGGCGGCTGGGAACGGCTGCCTTCGGGCAAGATCCAGCCGCGCCAGGGCTCCAAGTGGCGGATCCTGGCGAACATCTTCGCCAACCCCGACCTGCCGGAGATCGACGACTACTACGAGCCCTTCGACTACGACTACGACCACCTGAAGTCGGCACCGGAGATGAAGGCCTTTCCCACCGCCAGGCCGCGTTCGAAGATCACCGGCGCGCGGATGGAGAAGATCGAAGGCGGGCCGAACTGGGAGGAGATCCTGGGCGGCGAGTTCGAAAAGCGCAGCCAGGACTACAACTTCGAGGGCGTGCAGAAGGAGATCTACGGGCAGTACGAGAACACCTTCATGCTGTACCTGCCGCGCCTCTGCGAGCACTGCCTCAACCCTTCCTGCGTGGCCTCCTGCCCCTCGGGCGCGATCTACAAGCGCGAGGAGGACGGGATCGTCCTCATCGACCAGGAGAAGTGCCGCGGCTGGCGGATGTGCATCTCCGGCTGCCCCTACAAGAAGATCTATTACAACTGGCAGAGCGGTAAGTCGGAGAAGTGCACCTTCTGCTATCCGCGCATCGAGAGCGGCAATCCGACGGTCTGCTCGGAGACCTGCGTGGGCCGCATCCGCTACCTCGGCGTCATGCTCTACGACGCTGACGCCATCGAGAAGGCGGCCTCGGTGAGCGAGGAGAAGGACCTCTACCAGGCCCAGCTCGACCTCTTCCTCGATCCCAACGATCCGGAGGTGCGCAAGATGGCGCTTGCCGAGGGCGTGCCGGAAGACTGGATCGAGGCCGCAAAGCACTCGCCCGTCTGGAAGATGGCGATGGACTGGAAGGTCGCCTTCCCGCTGCATCCGGAATACCGGACCCTGCCGATGGTCTGGTACGTGCCGCCCTTGAGCCCGATCAAGAACGCGGCCGAGGCCGGCCGGATCGGCCATGACGGCGAGATGCCGGACGTCAAGAGCCTGCGCATTCCACTGCGCTACCTCGCAAACCTGCTGACGGCCGGCGACGAGGCACCGGTCGCCACCGCGCTGGAGCGGATGCTGGCGATGCGGGCCTACATGCGGGCCAAGACGGTGGACGGGGTGATCGACGCCGGCCTTGTCGAGCGCGTCGGGCTAACCCCGGAGATCATCGAGGAGATGTACCGGATCATGGCGCTTGCCGACTACGAGGACCGCTTCGTGATCCCGACCACGCACCGCGAGACGGTGGAGGATGCCTACGACCTGCGGGGCGGCTGCGGCTTCACCGACGGCAACGGCTGCTCCAGCGGCATCTCCAAGGGGTCGCTCTTCGGCGGCCGCAAGAAGCTCACCACCCCGACGGAGGCTTTCTGATGCAGAAGACGCTGAAATCTTTCTCCCTGCTCCTCAGCTATCCCTCCTCCGAGCTGCAGGACGCGATCGCTTCCATCCGCGATGCGCTTGGCCAGGACAGCCTCCTGCCGAAGCGGTTCCAGCAAGGCCTGGAGCCGCTGCTGGACGAGTTGGAGACGGGCGATCTCTACGACCTCGAAGAGCGCTACGTCGCGCTCTTCGACCGCTCGCGCAGCCTCTCGCTGAACCTTTTCGAGCATGTTCACGGCGAGAGTCGCGACCGCGGCGGCGCCATGGTCGACCTGCTGGAGACCTACCGGGCGGGCGGTTTCGAGCCGACCGGGCGCGAGCTGCCGGATCACCTGCCGGTCCTGCTGGAGTTCCTGAGCCTGCGCCCCCTGGCGGAGGCCCGCGCCACCCTGGCCGATGCCGCGCACATCCTGGAGGCCTTGCGGCTTCGCCTCCTGCGTCGGGAGAGCGCCTATGCGGCCCTCTTCGCAGCACTGGTGAGGATCGCTGCGAAGCGGCCGGACAAGGCCGCGCTGGCCGATCTCGCGCGCGAGGCCGAGGAGGATCCCGACGACCAGGAGGCGCTCGACGCCGCCTGGGAGGAGACCGAGGTCCGCTTCGCAGCAAACCCCGAAGCGGGCTGCCCGGCCGGCCGGGAGATGCTCTCCAGGATGGCGGTTCCGGCCGCCGCAACAAGCCAGAGGAACTGATCGATGACCTACTTCGTCTTCGGCGTCCTGCCCTACATCGCGCTATCGGTCCTGATCATCGGCTCGATCGCGCGCTACGAACGCGATCCCTTCACCTGGAAGTCCAGCTCCAGCCAGCTCCTGCGGCGCAAGCAGCTCATCTGGGGGTCGATCCTCTTCCACGTCGGCATCCTGGTGGTGTTCTTCGGGCACCTGGTTGGCATGCTGACCCCGCTCTGGATCTTCCACGCACTGGGCATCGGCTATGGCTTCAAGCAGGTGCTGGCGATCCTGGTCGGCGGCATCGCCGGTGCCCTGGCGATCGTCGGGGCGGGGATGCTGCTGCACCGCCGGCTCCTCGATCCGCGCATCCGGGCGACCTCCAGCTTCGCCGACATCGCCATCCTGGCCCTGCTCTTCCTCCAGCTCTTGCTCGGCATGGGAACCATCCTTGCCTCCTTCCATCACCTCGACGGCAGCGTGATGGTGCTCTTCATGGAGTGGGCGCAGGGGATCTTCACCTTCCGGCTGGATGCCTGGCAGCTGGTGGCCGAGGTGAGCTGGATCTACAAGCTGCACATCTTCATCGGCCTGCTGATCTTCATCCTCTTCCCCTTCACGCGCCTGGTGCACATGCTCTCTGCACCGCTGCGCTATCTCTGGCGGCCCGGCTATCAGGTGGTGCGCTCGCGGCGCCGGGCAGCCCTGCCGCCCCGCGGCCAGCGCCCGCACCCGGCGGAGTAGAGGCCATGAGCGCGCCCCTCTTCCCCGCCGTCACGGTCAATGGCGTCGCCATCCCCGAGGCCGAGATCGCCCGGGAGGCCCAGAACCATCCCCAGAAGGACTTCAAGCCGGGTCTGGCCTGGAAGGCCGCTGCGCGGGCCCTGGTGCTGCGCGAGCTGCTGCGCCAGGAGGTGGCACGCCTTGGGATCGCGGCCGAGCCGCGCGACCTCGGCGCCGGACGGCGGGAGAGCGAGGAAGAGGCAACGATCCGCTGCCTGCTCGAACGCGAGCTTGCGGTGGAGCCGCCGAGCGAATCCGATGTGAGGGCCGCCTACGAGCGCAGCCCGGAGCGATACCGCTCCCCCTGCTTGTTCGAGGCGGCCCACATCCTCTTTGCCGCCGACCCGGACGACGGGGATGCAAGAAGGCTGGCCAGGCAGGAGGCCGAGGCGGCCCTGGCGGCGCTTGAAAAGGACCCCTCGGCCTTTGGTGAGCTTGCCCGCAGCCGGAGCGATTGCCAGTCCGCTGCCGACGGCGGGCGCCTGGGGCAGATCGCCGAGGGCGACACCCTGCCGGAGTTCGAGGATCTGCTGATCGGACTGGCCCCCGGCGAGATCGGCCCGGAGCCGGCCGAGACGGCCTTCGGCCTCCATATCGTCCGGCTGGATGCCCGGGCAGAGGGCGAACTGCTCCCCTTCGAGGCCGTGCGGCCGCAGATCGCCGAAGCCCTGGAAGGGGCGAGCTGGACCCGCCAGGCAAAGGCCTATGTCGGACGCCTGGTCGCGGCCGCAGACATCAAGGGCGTTGCCTTCGAGGCCGCCTGAAACGAGGAGTCGAGGAGGGCGTCATGCGTGCCGGAAGTGGCGGAACAGCGGCGCAGGACACCAACGGATGCGATACCCGCTATGCTTCCGATCCTCTGACCTACCTGCGGTTCGCGCAGGAGCGGCATCGCGGTCTCCTCACCCTCCTCGATCGAATCGGCGAGGCTGACGGGTCCGACCTCGGACTAGCCGCCCCCCTGCTGGCCTACTTCGAAGATGAGTTGCCGGTCCACGATGCGGACGAGTGGGAGGACCTCCTGCCGCTGCTGCGCCGTCGCGCCGAACCCGGAGACGGGATGGACGACCTGCTCGCCAGGCTGAGAGCCGACAGCGCGGCAAGCCGCGGCCTTCTCGATGGGGTGAGCCGCCTGCTCTCGCGCCTGCGGGCCGGCGGCCCGCGCCTGAGCGATGCCGAGCGCGCCTTGCTCCGCGACTTCGCGGCGAAGGAGCGTCGTGTGCTTATTCTGGAGCACGCCGTCACCCTGCCACTGTCGCGGGCACGGCTCACCGGTGAAGACCTGCGGTCGCTCTCGCTCAGGATGGCGGCACGGCGCGGCCTCTGCCTGCTGCCGGCCGGGCCTGAACCGGGTGGGCCTGAACCGGGCGGGCGCCGGGCTCCGGCTTGAGATCGTCACGAGGCGCTGACGGACGCAAGCCCCTACCGCATCGTTCCCGGCAGCCAGGTGGCCAGGTCCTCGAACAGCACCACCGCGAGCATGAGCAGGACGATCATCAGAAGGAAGGGTCCGATCTGAACGGCGATACGGCGGATGTCTATCTTGCCGATGCTGGCGACGGTGAAGATGTTGATGCCGATCGGCGGCGTGATCTGTGCGGCCTCGATCGCCAGGACGACGAATACGCCGAAGGCAAGAGGGTCGATCCCCACGGCCTGCGTGATCGGAAAGAGGATAGGCACCGCGATCAGCATCATCGAGATGGCCTCCAGGACCGTCCCCATGACCAGGAACAGGAGGATCATGGCAAAGATCACGGCGAGCCTGCTGAGGCCGAACTCGGAGACCAGCCGGACGATGGCCTCCGGCAGGCCGCTCAAGGTGAAGAACTCGGTGAGGTAGCGCCCGAAGCCGAGCAGCATGAAGATCATGACCGTCGTCGATACCGCCTTGAAGGTCGCAGCCCTGATCCTGCTCCAGTCGAGGACCCTGGTCGCCAGGCCCAAGACCAGCACGTAAGTGACGGCAAGGGCGGCGGCTTCCGTCGGTGTGGCGAAACCCGAATAGATGCCCGCAAGAATGAGGACCGGAAGGGCAAGTACCCAGCCCGCCCGGTAGGTCGCCGCCAGCCGCTCCTTCAGGCTGTAGCGCCGCTCCGACTTGAACTTGCGTGCCACGACAGAGGTGTAGGCCGCCATCAGCAGGGATAGGAGGATTCCCGGCACGATGCCCGCGATAAAGAGCGCACTGATCGACTGTTCGGAGATGACGCCGTAGAGGATCATGGCAATCGACGGCGGGATGAGAATGCCGAGCGTGCCGCCCGAGGCGATGAGGGCACCAGCGAAGTCCCTGTTGTAGCCGTTCGCCAGCAACGCCGGGAAGGAGACCAGGCCGACGGTGGCGACCGTCGCAACGCTGGAGCCGCTGATCGCGGCGAAGAGCGCGCAGGCCGCGACCGTCGCGACCCCCAGGCCACCGCTGAGCTGCCCCACCCACTTCTTTGCGAAATCGAAGAGCCGGTCGCTGAACCCGGCCTGTTCCATCAGCGTGCCGGCCAGGATGTAGAGCGGTACCGCGACGAGCACGAAACCATTGAAGGCCTTCGAGATCGTCAGGGCCGCCGCCTGCGCGAGATGCGCGGTCTCGCCCAGGAGAACCATACCGGTGAGGCCGCTCAGGCCCATCGCCGCAAAGACCGGCAATCCGAGCCCGACCAATGCCAGAAACAACATCAAGATCCCCAGGGCCAGCATGGACTAGTCTCTAGGGCGTTTCGGTTTTACGCGGAACCGGAGCGCGAAGCGCTCTAGGGATCACGAGCTTGCGGACAAAGGCGAGGGCCATCAGCGAAAAGCCAGCCAGAACGGCGACTTGCGGGTAGACCAGGGGCACGCGCAGGATTGTTGCCGACTTCATGTCCAGCTTGAGGGATAGCGCGATCAGCTGCCAGAAGCCGTAGGCAACGAAGATCATGAGGCAGAGAGAGGCAAGATCGCCTGCCGCTGCCAGCCAGCGTCCTGCGCGCCGCGGCAGCGCGTTGGGCACGAGGTCGACCGAGAAATGATCGCCCCGCAGCACCGCCAGCCCTCCCCCAAAGGTCGCGGCACCGATCATCAGATAGGTGCTGATCTCCAGCGCCCACAGTGTGGGCATTCCGGCAAATCTGAGGACAACGTCGTAGGTCACGATCGCCCCGACCAGCCAGATGGAGAGTCCCCCGAGGGTCGCCCCCGCCACAAGAAAGGCGTCGGCGGTTCTCTTGGTCATGCTCGACGCCCTCTTGGGGTACCCGGTGCCCTAGTTGGCCTTGGCTGCCGTTGCCCTGACCGGGGCCAGGATCTCGTCGCTCAAGGCCTTCTCGGCCTCCTCCATCAGCGGCCGGGTGGCCTCGACCCAGGCCGCATACTCCGGCATGTCCGGCGTGAGTTCAACGACCGTCATTCCCTCCGCCTCGTAGGTCGCCGCGAGGTTCTGCCTGTCCTCGACGATCTTCTCGCGCGAAAAGGCTTCGGCCTCGCCGATGGCCTTGGCGATGATCTCCCGATCGGCGTCGGTGAGGCCTTCCCACCAGTCGAGGTTGGCCACCCAGCCCTGGTAGCCGCCGGCACCGGTAAAGGACGCCGGAACGAGCAAGAACTTGGCAACCTCGTACATCTTCTGAGAGCCGACCCCCTGAAATCCGGTGATCGCACCGTCGATCGTACCGCGCTGCAGGGCGGTGTAGACGTCGGCGAAGGGCAGTTGCACCGGCGCCGCGCCGATCGCCTGCGCCAGATCCGCCGTTCCCTCCGAATAGACACGGATCTTCTTTCCCGCGAAATCCTTCGGGGCGAGGGCGGGCTCGTTCGTCACGAAGACGGTCGGGCCCAGCGGCGTCACCGCGAGCAGGGTCGTTCCCTTCTCGCGGAGCTGGCGATCCAGCACCGCCTTGATGCCGTTCTCGGCGTCGGTCGCTTCCGCCATCTGCTCCATCGTGAGCCCGGCCGGGGCATCGGCGATCTTCACGTCCTCGATGATGCCCGACCAGTTGTTCAGCGTGACCCAGCCGAACTTGACCGCGCCCGTGGTCAGTGCCACGGGCATGTCGGCGTCTTCGGCTAGCTGGCCCGAGGGAAAGTGGCGCAAGGTGATGCGGCCATCGCTCTCCGCGTCCAGCACTTCACCCAGTTTGCCGACGAAGGTGGCGACGTTGATGTGCGATGGGCTGCCCCAGGTGGCAACCGGCACTTCGACCGGGTCTGCCGACATCGCCGGCGCAGACACCAGGGCAGCAAGGCTGCCGGCAAGAGCCAAGGTTCTCAATCGGTCCCGCATCGTTTCCTCCCATTGGTTGCGGATAGGTTCTGGCAACATGGTCAAACGGGCCTGTCGCCCTTCGTGACCTTCAGTGTTCTGCTGTCGGTGCCCGGAAGCATCTTTGCCGGGTCGCGCGTGACGACCAGGTCGATGACCGAGGGTAGGCCGCGCTCCTCCCGGGCGGCCCTGATCGCGGGGGCGAGCTGCTCGGGATCCTCGACGCGGATGCCCTGGCATCCGAAGTCCTTGGCGATTTCGGCGTAGTCCATCTCGATCAGATCGGAAGACTGATAGTTGCCGTACATGGCATGTTGCAGCGCCTTCACGTAGCCGGAGGCTGCGTTGTTCACGATCATGAGGGTGACCGGCGTCTTCGCGCGCCGGGCGGTCTCGAGGTCGCCCAGCGTCATGTTGAAACCGCCGTCGCCGGTAATCGCCACCACCGGCTGGTCGGGTACCGCAAGCTGTGCGCCCATGGCGCCGGGCAGCCCGTAGCCGATCGAGGCGAAGCCCCGGTCGGCCACGAAGCTTCGCCCCGCCTTCTTGGTCTCGTAGAAGAGCCCGCTCCAGTGGGCGGCGAAACCGCCGTCCGCGACCAGAACGGACTCTTCCGGCATCTCCCGGTTCAGCTCATGCAGAAGCCGCCCCATGTTGATCGGTGTCTCGCCGGATTCCAGCCGGTCCCTCGCGCTCTCCCGCCATCGCGCCATGCGGGCCGCGACCTCGGCCACGAGCTCCGACCGCGCCGCCCGCGCGCGCGCGCCGGAGTCCCGCAAGGCCTCGGCCAGGTCCACAAGTCCTAGCCTGGCATCGCCGACCAGCGGGTGGTCCGTCCGGGTCGTGCGTCCGATCTCCTCCGGTAGGATGTCGAGATGGATGAGCGGTGTGCCGCGGCCGAAGAGCTGGAAGCGTTTCGTGGCGATCTCTCCCAGCTTGCAGCCTATGACGATCAGGCAATCCGATCGCTCGATCAGGTCGTTGGCGATGCGCGAGTAGCGTCCGAAGAGGCCGGCCGAGAGTTCGTGACTGCAGGCGATGGCGCCCTTGCCGGACAGCGTGTGCGCCACCGGGATCGCCTGCTCTTCGGCCAGGGTCTGGAGCGCCGCATGTGCGCCGGAGATATGGATCCCTCCCCCCACCAGCAGCAGCGGGCGCTGCGAGCGCGCGATAAGCGAGGCCGCCGCCTCGACTGCTCCGGGATCGGGTCGGTAGCGATAGGCCGGATAGCGCGTCGTCGCCGGGTCGATCCAGAGGTCGTCGAGCGGATAGTCGAAGCACTCGTGGACAATGTCCTCGGGCAGGTCGACGACGACCGGGCCGGGCCGGCCCGAGGTGGCGACGGCGAAGGCGCGCCGCACCAGCTCCGGCACCCGTGCGGCGCGCTCGATCCGGATGACCTCCTTGACTGCGGGCCGCAGGATCTCCATCTGGCGCGCTTCCTGGGTCATGTTCTTCCAGGAATGGTCGCGATGGGTGTCGCCCACGAAGACGACCTGTGCGATGCCGGCATTGAAGCTCTCGACCAGGGCCGTCACCAGGTTGGTCGCACCGGGCCCGAGCGTGGCGTCGCAAAGCCCGGGCTTGTTGGTCATGCGCGCGTAGGCATCCGCGGCGAAGGCCCCGACACGCTCGTCGTTGATCAGGTGATGGCTGAGCCCTTTCAACCGCAGGGCCTCGTAGAAAGGCAGAAGTTGGAAGCCGCCCATGCCGAACAGGGGCCCCGCGTCGGCCTGCTCCAGAATCGCCGCGATCGCCTCGCCGCCCGTCAGGGTCTGGAAGGCCGCGTTCCGCAAGGCCTGACCGGTATTACTTGACTGCACGTCCCGTTTCCTTTGCCGATGAGAGGCGAGATACAAGGTCCCTGAGCGTCATGCCGCTGCGTGCGCCCAGCACGAGCGCGGCTTCGTTGACGGCGGACAGAACGCCGGTCTGGTAGGTCGAGAGCCCGTCCCCGATACGCGCGCTCTTCGCATCGACGCAGACCGCCGCGATCCCCATCTCGGCCAGAACCGGCAAGCGCCGGGTCCCGGCCCGGTCGACACCGATCCCGGCGTCATTGAAGGCAACCAGCCACGGACGGGCTCTCAGGGCGTTTTCTGATCGGTTACCGGGCAGGCCGCCATGGGACCCGGTCGCCACGATGGCGCCGTCGTCCTCTTCGCGAAGCAACGAGGCAGAATCGACGATGGTGACCTGCCTGGCGCCGCCGGACGATCGAACCGTCACCTCGAACCGCCGGAACCCACCACCTTCCGACAGTGAGCGAACCACAGGCTCGAAGACCCCGCCCGCCAGCAGCGCCCCTGCCTGGCGCACGGCCATGCCCGGGACCAGCCCGAGCCTCCTGGCCGGGGCATTGACGTGCGAGAGCAGGCCTCTCCTGGCCATGTCCTCGGGATCGCCGATCCTCGCCGTACCATGAGCGACGGCGGCCGCTGCGACGCCGTGCCTTTCAAGGACGGCCAGGGCCGCTATCCCGGCGTCATCGAGACCGATTCCAGCGTCATGGCAGATGAGGGACGCAACACCGCAGCCGAGTGCATGCGCCCCGGTGAGCGCCCCTCCGTGCGATCCCACGATCACGTGGGCGCCCTCCTGTTCGATGGTTAGTTCGGTCACGGACCCCTTCAACTCCACGACTTATTTTCCGTTTAATGGAAAAGAAAACTTGATAAAAGGAAAATTGCATGCTAGACGGGCTTTGTCAACGCCCCTCGGCGGGATGGAATCCGGCAGGGGCAGGACGGCGCGAGATCGAGAGCGAGGCTGGAGGCAAGGGGTGAGCGAAAAGGGCGAGCATCAGAACGTGGCGCGCGCGGCGCTGGTGATCGACGCGCTCGCCGCTGCCAGGACGCAAGGGCTGCGCCTCACCGATGTGGTGGAGAAAACCGGACTGGGAAGCGCCACGGTGCACCGGCTGCTCGCGGGTCTCGCCGCCCACGGGTTCGTCGACCTAGACCGGTCGAGCAATCGCTACTTCGTCGGGCTCAAGATGGTGTCCTGGACGGCCGCGGCGACGGAACGCTATGGGCTCGCGGCCTATGCGGACGGCGAACTGGAACGCCTGTGCCGGGAAACGGGGGACACGGTTTACTTCTCCATGCGGTCCGGTTGGGATGCGGTCTGCGTTGACCGGCGCGAAGGCGCCTACCCGATCAAGACCCTGACGCTTGCCCTGGGCGACCGGCGCCCCCTGGGGGTCGGGGCCGGCAGCCTCGCCCTCCTCGCCTTCCAGCCCGATAGCTTCATCGAACAGGTGGTGGCCTCCGACGAAGTGCGGCGCGCTGCAGCGGGAATCGCGCTGCCCAAGCTCGAGGAGATGATGGCCGAGACCCGGCAGAAAGGCTTCGCCCTCAACGAAGGCCACCTCATCGCGGGGATGTCCGGAGTGGCGATCCCGGTCCGCAAGCACGACGGACATGCCGTCGCCGCGATCAGTGTCGCCGCGATCACGACACGGCTTACCGGTGACAGGCTGGCCAGCGTCGTCGAAGGCCTCAGGGCTGCCGCGGCGGCCATCGAGGACGGCGCGGCCGATGTCCTGGGCTCTCCGCTGGCCAAGCGCTACACCGCCGGCAGGGAGCGCTAGCGATGCAGTCGCGACGCTGGTCGAGGAGGCCCGAAGGTTCGAACTGGGGCGAGTTCGGAGACGATGATCAGCTCGGCAGCCTCAATCACATCACCGCAGCGGAAGTGAGAGCGGCGGTCCGGACGGTGACGGCCGGCAACAGGTTTTGCCTCAGTCTGCCGCTCGACTATCCGGGCGGAAGCGCCCTGGCGCCCCACCGGCTGCCGCCCGTTATCCGGCCGACCACGCGCCATGGCCAGCCCTACTTCAACTATGCCTTTGCCGATGAGGCCCCAGGCTGTTGCGACGGGGGCTGTGACGATCAGGTGACGCTCAGCACGCAGTACTCGACCCAGTGGGACAGCTTCGCCCATATCGGCTACCGCTTCGACCTGGACGGCAGCGGGGAAGCGGTCCTGTGCTACTACAACGGACACCGCGCCGGCCGGGATATCGTCCCGCCCGAGGCCCGCGATCCCGACCGGCCGCTACCGCTCGGCATCGACGCCTTCGCCGCAAGCCCGATCCAGGGTCGCGGCCTGCTGATCGACATCGAAAGGCACCTGGGCCGCGAAAAGCGCGATCTGACCTTCGCCGACATCTCCGCCATCGTTGAAGCGGACGGCCTCGAGATCAGGCGCGGGGACATCCTCTGCCTCCACACCGGCTTTGCCGACGAAGTCCTCAAGATGAACAAGCGTCCCGACCGGGAAGAGCTGCATGGGATCTGCGCTGCGCTAGACGGCCGCGACGAGGCGCTGCATGCCTGGCTTTCCGAGACCGGTATCGCCGCCCTTGCGGCAGACAACTTCGCCGTCGAGCGCGTCGGCCTCAGCCCCGCCGGCCGGAACCCGGCCTTCGTGCCTCTCCATCATCACTGTCTATTCAAGCGCGGTATCCCGCTGGGCGAACTCTGGCACCTGACCGAGCTGGCCGCCTGGCTTCGAGAGGCCGGCCGGCACAGCTTCCTGCTGACCGCGCCACCCCTGCGCCTGCCGGGCGCGGTGGGTTCGCCCGTGACACCTGTCGCGACGGTTTGACTGCCGAGGAAAGAGACGTCTCCATGACCTACGACGGACGCACACGCGTGGTTATCATGGCGGAGCCCCGCCCCGACGCCATCGACATGGTCCTGCGCGACCTCCCTGCCCTGCAGCCCGGCGAGGCGCTGGTGAAGATCCGCCAGGCCGGAATCTGCGGGACCGACCTGCATGTCGTGGGTTGGAATGCCTGGGCGGCCAGGGCCTACACGCCCCCCTTCGCCCTGGGTCACGAGTTCTGCGGCGAGATCGTCGACCTCCGCGAGGGCGCGCCCTTTCGCGCCGGCGACAGGGTCACCGCGGAAACCCACCTGGCCTGCGGCCACTGCGCGCAATGCCGATCCGGCAGGGGACACACCTGCGAGAACCTCACGACCTTCAGCCGCCTCGACCGGGGCGCCTTCGCCGACTACTCGGTCGTGCCGGTCAGGCTGTTGCGGAAGGTCGGGGCAGAGGTCACGGACGAGACCGGCGCTATCCTGGAGCCTCTAGGCATTTCCATCCGTGCCGTCCGCGAGGTCGGATGCGAGGGCAAGCACGTCCTCGTTTCCGGCTGTGGCCCGATCGGTCTGATGGCGCTCGCCGCAGCCCGTCATTTCGGCGCCGCCTCCCTGCTCGCCTCGGACCCCGTCGCGGAGCGTCGCGGCCTGGCCTTGCGGATGGGTGCCCTTGCCGTCATCGATCCCTTGAACGAGGACGCCACAGCCAGGGTCCATACCCACCTACCGGCAGGCGTCGACCTTGCGATCGAAACCTCCGGTGCGCCCGCTGCCATTCAGGCCGCCCTGAGAGCAACGACGCGCGGGGGCTCAGTCGTCCTCGCCGGTCTCCCCGAGCGGGAGGTCCCGATCGACCTGACCGGACAGGTCGTACTCCGCGAGGTCGGCCTGCGCGGCATCTACGGTCGCCTGCTCGACCGCACCTGGCTCGACATGGAGCGCGCTCTCGCGACCGGCCTGGACGTGAGCCCGGTCCTGACCCACCGCTTCGAGCTGGAGGATTTCCGGACTGCGATCTCGACGGCGAAGTCCGCCACCGCGGGCAAGGTCCTCTTTGCGCTCGAAGCGCGCTAGCAGCGAAAAGACGCTGTCCCGAAAAACGGGTTTGATTCTCGTTGAGGGATTGAAACCTATTGGTGTCTTCGGCTGTTGTGTCAGCGAGGAGGACCAGCAATGGCGTCACGCGCAATCTGGAAAGGCCAGCTTCGGCTGTCGCTCGTCTCGATCCCGGTCGAGATCCATTCCGCCACGAAATCGGGCGCCCGGATCTCGTTTCGGCAGATCCACGGCCCGAGCGGCAAGCGGGTCAGGTACCAGAAGACCGTCCCCGGCATCGGCGCCATCGACAGCGACGAGATCCTGAAGGGCTATGAGGTCGGCGACGACGAGTACCTGCTTCTGCAGCCCGACGAGATCGACGCGATCAAGCTGGAGACCAAGAAGACGCTGGAACTCGTCCAGTTCGTCGGCGCCTGCGAGATCCCGCCGCTCTTCTTCGACCGGCCCTACTATGTCGTCCCGTCCGACGAGCTGGCCGAGGACGCCTACCGGGTCGTGCGCGATGCCCTGCGCGAGACGGAGAAGATCGGGCTGGGCCAGCTCACGATGCGCGGCAAGGAGTATCTCTGCGCGATCAAGCCCTGCGGCGACGGGCTCTTGCTGGAAACGCTCTTCTACGACGACGAGATCAGGGAGGCCGACCCTCTCTTCTCGGCGATCGAGGACGGCAAGGCCGAAGAGGAGCTGCTTTCCGTCGCCACGGAGCTGATCCAGCGCAAGACGGCGCCCTTCGATGCCGCAGCCTTCAAGGACCACTACGACGAGGCCATCCGCGCGCTGATCGAGAGCAAGCGAAAGAACCGCAAGACGCCGCGGGCCAAGGCCTCCGAGGAGGCGACGGGCGGCGACAACGTGGTGGACCTGATGGCCGCTCTGAAAGATAGCCTGAAGGCCGACAAGTCCAAGGGCCGGCGCAAGACGGCAAGCCGCACCAGGAGCAGCAGGAAGTCCGCTTGAGATGGGGTCTCTCGAGCGCTACCTGGCCAAGCGGGATTTCCGGCGGACGCCCGAACCCAGCGGCGGCGGGCGCGCGTCCGCCCTGGCGCCGGCCTACTCGATCCAGAAGCATGCAGCAACGCGCCTGCACTGGGACCTGCGCCTGGAGTGGAAGGGCGTGCTCCTGAGCTGGGCTGTCACGCGCGGACCCGCCCTGCGGACAGCGGAGAAGCGCCTGGCAGTGCGGACCGAGGATCATCCGCTGAGCTACCTGGATTTCGAGGGGACCATTCCCAGCGGCAACTACGGCGCCGGCACCGTCATGCTGTGGGATATCGGGCACTGGCAGCCGCTTGCCGACCCGGACCGCGGCCTCGACAAGGGGCATCTGCATTTCGCCCTGCACGGCCAGAGGATGACCGGCCGCTGGAACCTGGTCCGGATGAGGAAAGGCGAGGCCCGCGAGAACTGGCTCCTGATCAAGGAGGACGATGAGGCGGCCGGGCAACGCGACCCCGTGCGCCGCTACACGCGCAGCGTCCGGACCGGGCGCAGCCTGCCCGAGATCCGGCGCGAGGCGGCAGAGCGCCCCCCGCCCCGGCGCAGCGGGCAGCGCCCGCGGTTCCGCAAGCCCCAGCTGGCAAGCCTCGCGGATAGCCTTCCCTCCGACGCCGGGCGCTGGCACGAGCTCAAGTTCGACGGCTACCGCGCGCTGGTTGCGATCGGCGCCGGCGGTACGCGTCTCCTCACCAGGAACGGTCATGACTGGACCGACCGCTTCGCGGGCCTCTTGCCGGCCTTCGAGGCCCTGCCCTGCGATACCGCCCTGATCGACGGCGAGGTGGTGGCCGGCGCTGGACTGCAGGGCTTCGCCGCGCTGCAGAAGGCGATCGCTGCGGGCGGTCCCTTTCAGTACCAGGCCTTCGACCTCCTCCATCTCGACGGGGAGCCTCTCGCCGACCTCCCACTGACGGAGCGTCGCACCATGTTGGAGGGCCTCTTCTCGGGCTGCGTCCCGCTGGGGCCCCTGCAGCTCTCGCCCGTGATCCGCGGCGATCCGGCAGAGGCCCTTGACAGGATCTGCGGCCTGGGCGGCGAAGGCCTGATCTCCAAGCTGATGGATGCGCCCTACCGCGGCGGGCGCTCGGGGGTCTGGCGCAAGATCAAGTGCGGGCACCGCGCCGAGCATGTCGTCGTCGGCTGGCAGAGATCCGACAAGAGGGGACGGCCCTTCGCCTCGCTGCTCCTGGCGGTGAACGAAGGCGACCGCTTGGTCTACGTCGGCAAGGTCGGAACCGGCTTCTCCGGCGACGCTATGGAGGAGATCGCGGAACGTCTGTCCCGGCTCCGCCGCAAGAGCCCCACCATCGAGGTGCCGAAACCCGACGCGCAGGGCGCGGTCTGGGTCGCACCCGAACTGGTCGCCGAGGTCACCTACGCCGGCACGACCGACGAGGGACGCCTGCGCCACGCCGTCTTCGTCGGCCTGCGCGAAGACAAGGAGGCCGCAGCCGTGGTTCGAGAAGGCGCGGCAAGGGAGGGAGCGGTGGACGAGAGCGAGAAGCGGGTTCGGGTGGCGGGGATCGCCATCAGCTCGGGCGAGCGGCAGGTCTTCCCCGACGCAGGGATCACGAAGCTCGATGTCGCGAACTACTACGCCTCCGTCGCCGAGCGCATGCTGCAGGTGGCAGCCGACCGGCCCCTCTCCCTGGTCCGCCTGCCCGAAGGCCTAGGCGGCGAACGCTTCTTCCAGAAGCACCGGGCGGCCGGCTTTCCCGATGCGGTTCGAAGCCTGGCGATCGAGGAGCGCGACGGCACGACGAAAGACTACCTCTATGTCAGGGATGCCGCGGGACTGGTGGGTGCTGCGCAGATGGGCACGGTGGAGTTTCATGTCTGGGGCGCCAGGCGCGACCGGCTGGAACGCCCCGATCGGCTGGTCTTCGATCTCGACCCCGACGAGACGCTGAGCTTTGCCGCCGTGCGCGACGCAGCCCGCGACATCCGCCTTCAGCTCGAGCAGGTGGGCCTGCCCTCCTGGCCGATGGTGACCGGCGGGAAGGGCGTGCATGTGATCGTGCCCCTGCGCCGCGTCGCCGGCTGGGACACGGTGGCACTCTATGCCAAGACCTTTGCAGCATTCTGCGTCCAGCGTGAGCCCGACCGCTTCACCGCGACGCTGTCGAAGGCGAAGCGCCGCGGCAAGATCTTCATCGACTGGCTGCGCAACGAACGCGGTGCCACCGCGATCTGCCCCTTCTCGCTGCGTGCCCGCCCGGGCGCACCGGTGGCCGTCCCGCTGTCCTGGTCGGAACTCGCGGAACTGGACCGCCCCGATGCCTTCGACATCCACTCCGTCGCCTCCAGGGACTGGCGCTGCGTCGCGCGACCCGACCCGGTCGGGCTCACCTCCAAGATCGTCGAGGGTCTGGCTGCGGCAATCGAGCGTAGCAAAGGCTGAGGCGCCGCCGGGCCGAAAGCTCTGGACAGGGACTCTCGTCAGTTTGCAAGGTCGCCAGGCCTAGAGCAGGATGCGCTCGCTTATGCTCACGAATCCTGCCCTAGCCTATTGTTCTAACGGCAAATCGTCGTCGCAGATGGGGCCATCTGCTCGGGATTTGCTCTAGCCGGCACGGCCGCTGCAGAGGGAGCCCCCATGTCTCGAACGACGATCCGCGTTGGTGTCGATATCGGCGGTACCTTCACCGACGTGGCCCTGCAGCACCCGGGCGGGCTCACCTCCTGCAAGGTCCTGACCGACCAGGCCGAGCCCGAGCAGGCCATCCTGGAAGCCATCCTCAGGGCCTGTGCGGAGGCCGGGGTTCAGCCGGGCGCCATCGGCCAGGTCATCCACGGCACCACCCTGGTGACCAACGCCCTGATCGAGCGGCGCGGCGCCAGGCTGGCCTTCATCACCACCCGGGGCTTTCGCGACGTGGTCGAGATGCGGACCGAGAACCGCTTCGAGCAGTACGACCTGAACCTGCAGCTCCCCAAGCCGCTGGTCGCCCGCAAGGACCGCTTCACCCTGGCCGAGCGCATGTCCGCCGAGGGAACGGTGCTGCTGCCGCTCGACCGGGCCGAGACCGAAGCCCTGGTCGCACGCATCCTGGCGGCGGGCTACGAGGCCGTGGCGGTGGGCTTCCTGCATGCCTATGCCAATCCTGCACACGAGCGGGAGGTCGGCGCGGTCCTGAACGCGATGGCGCCCGGCCTTTCGGTCTCGCTCTCCTCGGCGATCTCGCCGCAGATGCGGGAGTTCGCGCGCTTCAACACGGTGATCGCCAATGCCTACGTGCAGCCGCGGGTCTCCGCCTACCTGGAGCGGCTGATCCTGCGCCTCGGCGAGCGCGGGATCGAGGCGCCGGTCTTCCTGATGCATTCCGGCGGCGGGCTGATCAGCGTCGAGACGGCGCAGCGCGAGCCGGTGCGCCTGCTGGAATCGGGCCCGGCGGGCGGCGCCATCTACGCGGCCGAGGTCGCCAAGGCGCATGGCCTGTCAAAGGCGCTCTCCTTCGACATGGGGGGCACCACGGCCAAGATCTGCCTGATCGAAGAGGGCCTGCCCAAGACCGCCCACAGCTTCGAGGTGGCCAGGACCTACCGCTTCAAGAAGGGCTCGGGCATGCCGATCTCCACGCCCGTGGTCGAAATGGTCGAGATCGGGGCCGGCGGCGGCTCCATCGCCCACATCGACAGCATGGAGCAGATCCGGGTCGGGCCGGAGAGCGCGGGCTCGGAACCGGGGCCGGCCTGCTACCGCCGCGGCGGCGAGGAACCCACCGTGACCGACGCCAACCTGCAGCTCGGCCGCCTCGACCCGGAGAGCTTTGCCGGCGGGGCCATCCCGCTCTCCCCCGCCCTCGCCGAGGCCGCCCTCGCGCGTCGGATCGGCACACCGGCGGGGCTGGCCGCGCAGGAATCGGCCTTCGCGGTCACCGAGATCGTCGACGAGAACATGGCCAACGCCGCCCGGGTCCACTGCGTCGAGAACGGCCGCGACGTCGAGACCTTCACCATGGTCGCCTTCGGCGGCGGGGCGCCGCTCCATGCCTGCCGGCTCTGCGAGAAGCTGGGCATGAAGCAGGCGCTGGTGCCGCCCGGCGCCGGCGTCGGCTCGGCCATCGGCTTCCTGGAGGCGCCCTTCAGCTACGAGGCCACGCGCGGCCTGTTCCAGCGGCTGGACGCCTTCGACCACGGCAAGGTCAACGAGACGCTGGCAGCATTGCAGGAGGAGGCGCAGGGCTTCGTCGCCGCCGGCGCCGGCGGTGCCGAGACCCACGCCAGGCTCACCGCCTACATGCGCTACGCCGGCCAGGGTTTCGAGATCCCCGTGGAGCTGCCCTACCGCCCCTTCGGGGCCGGCGACGGCGCCCTGCTGCGCGAGGCCTTCGAGACGGCCTACAGGCGCCTCTTCGGCCGGGTGATCGAGGGGCTGACGCAGGAGGTCACAAACTGGTCGCTGGTCGTGGCCTCCCGCCTGCCCGAGGTGCGGCGGGCCGAGCGTCACCTGGACGGCCGGCCGGCCGCCTGGACCCGGCGCCGCAGCTTCTATGACGCGGGCGAGCGGCGCACGGTCGAGGGCCCCGAGGTCGAGCGCCGCTCCCTGACCCCCGGCCAGAAGCTGGAGGGCCCCGCGGTCGTCGTCGAGGAGAACACCTCCACCATCGTGACCTCCGCCTTTTCCGTCGTCCTGCAGGGCGACGGCTCCCTTCTCCTCATCGCCAAGGAGTGACGCCGATGAGCGACCGGACCATCGACTACCAGATCATGTGGAACCGCCTGATCGCCGTGGTGGAAGAGCAGGCCATGACCCTGGTGCGCACCGCCTTTTCCACCTCGGTGCGCGAGGCCGGCGACCTCTCGGCCGGGGTCTTCGACCGGCAGGGGCGGATGATGGCCCAGGCCGTCACCGGCACGCCCGGCCACGTCAACGCCATGGCCGAGAGCGTCGCCCACTTCATCGCCGCGATCGGGCCGGAGGACATCTTCGAGGGCGACGTCTACCTGACCAACGACCCCTGGCTCGGCACCGGCCACCTGCACGACATCACCGTCGTCAGCCCCAGCTTCCGCGGGGGCGCGCTGATCGGCTTCCTCGCCTGCACCGCCCACGTGGTCGACATCGGCGGGCGCGGCTTCGGCCCCGACGCGAACGAGGTCTACGAGGAAGGCCTGCAGATCCCGATCATGAAGTTCGCTGAGCGCGGCCGGGTGGACCGCAGCCTGATCGCCCTGCTGCGCGCCAACACGCGCGAGCCGGACCAGGTGGTGGGCGACGTCTACTCGCTCGCAGCCTGCAACGAGATCGGCGAGCGCCGGCTGCAGGACATGATGGCGGAGTTCCGCCTCGACGACCTGGAGGCGCTCTCGGACTTCATCGCCGAGGTCAGCCGCAAAGCCACGCGCGCGCGCATCGCGGCCCTCCCCAACGGCGTCTACGAGAACGCCATGCAGGTCGACGGCTACGACGCGCCGGTCCTGATGAAGGTGCGCCTCACCATCGCCGGCGAGCGCCTGACGGCCGACTTCGAGGGCACCTCCGGGCCCAGCCGCTTCGGCGTCAACGTGCCCCTGGTCTACACTCGGGCCTATGCCTGCTACGGCCTGAAGTGCGCCATCGCCCCGGAGGTGCCGAACAACGCCGGCTCGCTGGAGCCCTTCGAGATCACGGCGCCGGAGGGCTGCATCCTGGCCGCCCGGCGCCCGGCGGCGGTCTCGGTCCGCCACGTCCTGGGGCACCTCATTCCCGATACGGTGCTGGGCGCGCTGCAGCCCTGCCTGCCCGAGATCGTGCCGGCCGAGGGCGCCAGTGCGCTCTGGAACCTGCAGGTGAGCGCGCGTCCGACGGACCCCGCATCCGGCCTGCCGGGCCGCGAGATCCTCATGTTCAACTCCGGCGGGACCGGGGCCAGGCCGGCCTCCGACGGGCTCAGCGCCACGGCCTTTCCCTCCGGCGTCTCGACCGTCAGCGCCGAGGCCTGCGAGCAGGTCGGGCCCATCGTCTTCTGGCGCAAGGAGCTGCGCGAGGGCTCGGGCGGTGCCGGACAGCAGCGCGGCGGGCTGGGCCAGACCATCGAGGTGGCGGCGCGCGAGGGCTACGAGCTCTACCTGAACGCCATGTTCGACCGGATCGACAACCCCGCGCGCGGCCGCGAGGGCGGTGGGCCGGGTGCGGCCGGAGCCGTCCTGCTGTCCGACGGCACGCGGCTCAGGGGCAAGGGCAGGCAGAGGATCCCGGCGGAGGCGCGCCTGGTGCTGCAGCTTCCTGGGGGCGGCGGCTTTGGTGCGGCTGGCCAGCGGCCTCGCGACGCGGTCCGCGCCGACCTCGAGGCCGGCTATATCACCGCAGAGCAAGCGGCCGAGGACTACGGCCTGACCCAGGAAGACGGAGAGTGACAATGACCGACCGCCCCATCGCACTGGTAACCGGCGCCGCCCAGGGCATCGGCTACGCCTGCGCCGAAGCCCTGGCCGAAGAGGGCCACCGCGTGGTGCTGGCCGACATCAAGGCCGAGGCCGTCGCGGCCGCCGCCGAACGGCTGGGGCCGGACCATCTGGCCCAGAGCTGCGACGTCGGCGACCCGGAGCAGCTTGCCGCCCTCTTCGACCGCATCGAGGCCGCGGCGGGCCCCGTTTCCGTCCTGGTCAACAACGCCGGGATCGCCCTGCCCGGAGACTTCCTCGAGACCCGGCTGGAGGACTTCCAGCGCGTGCTCGACGTGAACCTGACGGCCGTCTTCCTCGCCACCCAGCGCGCCGCCAGGACCATGGTCGCCCAGGGCATCGAGGGGGCGATCGTCAACATGTCCTCGATCAACGCCGTGGTGACGATCCCGCAGATCCCGGCCTACTGCGCCTCCAAGGGCGGGATCATGCAGCTCACCAAGGCGACCTCCCTGGCGCTCGCCCCCTACAACATCCGGGTGAACGCGGTCGGCCCGGGCTCCATCGACACCGAGATGATGGCCGGCGTCAACGCCAGCCCCGATGCCATGGCCAAGGTGCTCTCCCGCACGCCCTTGAAGCGGGTCGGCACGCCGCGCGAGATCGGCAACGTCGTCGCCTTCCTGGCCAGCCCCAAGGCCAGCTACATCACCGGCGAGACCATCTACGTCGACGGCGGCCGGCTCGGCATGAACTACACCTGCTGAGCCAGCCGGTCTCGGCCCCCTGCTGTCGGACCTTGACCTGCATCATTGCCGCCCCGGCGCGCGCGGCTCATCTTAAGGCTGCAAGGGATACGGCAAGCGGGGAAACCGCTGCCGGCGGCTGAAAGGGAAGAGCATGATCTCCAGGCTCGCGGCGATCGGCATCGGCGCGCTCGTGGTGGCGGGCGGCATCGTCGCCTGGTCGCTTCGCGAGAGCGACCCGCTGCCCGACGGCATCGCGCGTGCCAACGGCCGCATCGAGGCCGAAAGGATCGACATCGCGACCAAGTTTCCGGGCCGTATCGCCAGGATCCTGGCCCATGAAGGGGACTTCGTGACCGAGGGCACGGTGGTCGCCCTGCTCGACGATAGCGAGATCTCGGCCCAGCTCCGCGAGGCCAGGGCTGCCGTCGAGGAGTCGCGCCGCCGGGCCGAGTACGCCAGGGCCGTGCTGGCCCAGCGCGAGAGCGAGCTCTCCTTCCATCGCAAGGAGCTGAAACGCGCCGAGACCCTGGCAGGCCGCGACTTTGCAAGCCAGGAACTGGTCGACGAGAGGCGCAGCCAGGTACTGGCGGCCGAGGCCGGGGTGCTCGCCGCCAAGGCCGAGATCGCCCGCGCCGAAGCCGCGATCGAGGGCGCGCTCGCCCGCGTCGAGCGGCTGGAGACCGTGCTGAAGGACCATGTCCTGACAGCGCCCAGGGACGGCCGGGTGCAGTACAGGCTGGCCGCCGAAGGCGAGGTCCTGGCCGGCGGCGGCCGGGTGCTGACGATCCTCGACCTGTCAGACGTCACCATGACCGTGTTCCTGCCCACGGCCGAGGCCGGCCGGCTCAGTATCGGCGACGAGGCCAGGATCGTGCTCGATGCCGCCCCTGACTACGTGATTCCTGCCGAGGTGAGCTTCGTTGCCGCCGACGCGCAGTTCACGCCCAAGTACGTGGAGACCGAGGAGGAGCGCCAGAAGCTGATGTTCCGGGTCAAGGTCAGGATCGCGCCGGAGCTCCTGGTCAAGTACCAGCGGGTGGTGAAGACCGGCTTGCCCGGCGTCGCCTACCTGCGCGTCTCTCCGGCGGCCCTGTGGCCGGAAGAGCTGGCGCCGCGCCTGCCGCCGCCGCCGGCTGCCGATACCGCCCCGGCGGACGGCGGCGCCAGCTAGCCCGGTGTCCGACCGCAAGGACCCGGTCGCGCGGCTGGACGGCGTCACCCACCGTTACGGCAAGACGCTGGCGCTCGATTGCATCACCCTGGAGCTGCCGGCGGGACGTATGCTGGGGTTCATCGGCCCGGACGGGGTGGGCAAGTCCTCGCTGCTGGCCCTGATTGCCGGGGTCAGGCGCCTGCAGCAGGGCCGGATCGAGACCCTGGGTGGGGATATCGCCAGGGCCAAGCACCGCCACGCGGTCCTGCCCAGGCTCGCCTACATGCCCCAGGGCCTGGGCCAGAGCCTCTATGCCAGCCTCTCGGTCCATGAGAACCTGGACTTCTTTGGCCGTCTCTTCGGTCACGATGCGGACTTCCGGGCCCGGCGAATCGCTCGTCTGTTGGACGCGACCGGTCTCGCCCCCTTCGCCGGCCGGCCGGCGGACAAGCTATCCGGGGGCATGAAGCAGAAGCTCTCGCTCTGCTGTGCGCTGATCCACGATCCCGACCTCCTGATCCTCGACGAGCCGACGACGGGCGTGGACCCCCTCTCGCGCCGCCAGTTCTGGGAGCTGATCGACGCGATCAAGGCCCGGCGGCCGGAGATGAGCGTGCTGGCCGCCACCGCCGACATGGCCGAAGCCGAGCGCTTCGATCACCTGGTGGCACTCGATGCCGGCCGGGTGCTGGCAAGCGGAACCCCGGAGGAGCTGCGCCGCCAGACCGGCACTGAGAGCCTGGAACAGGCCTTCCTCGCCTGCCTGCCGGAAGGGCGCAAGGGCGGAGGCTGGACCCGGAGTGCGCAGCCGCCGGCCGAGGCAAGCGAGGAGGTCGCGATCGAAGCCGTCGGCCTTAGCAAACGCTTCGGCTCCTTCGTTGCCGTGGACGACGTCAGCCTTGCCATCCGGCGCGGCGAGATCTTCGGCTTCCTCGGCTCCAACGGCTGCGGCAAGACCACGACGATGAAGATGCTGACCGGCCTGCTGCCGCCCTCAGCCGGCGAGGCAAGGCTCTTCGGCAAGGAGGTCGACGCGCGCGACCTGGAGACCCGGCGGCGGGTCGGCTACATGAGCCAGTCCTTCTCGCTCTACCGCGAGCTGACGGTCCGCCAGAACCTCGACCTGCATGCAAAGCTCTTTCAGATCCCGGCCGGCCGCCTCGACGCCCGCGTGAGGGAACTGCTGCAGCGCTTCGAGCTGGAGGAAGTCGCCGACCGCCTGCCGGGCGTCCTGCCGCTGGGCGTGCGCCAGCGCCTGCAGCTCGCCGTCGCCGTCATCCACGAACCGGAGATGCTGATCCTGGACGAGCCGACATCGGGGGTCGATCCGGTCGCCCGCGACCGTTTCTGGGATCACCTGAGCGAGCTTTCCCACCGCGACGGCGTGACCATCTTCCTCTCGACCCACTTCATGCAGGAGGCCGAGCGCTGCGACCGGATCTCCTTCATGCACGCCGGACGCCTGCTCGCCATCGGCAGCCCCGAAGAGCTGCGTCGGGGGCAGAATGCGCAGAGCCTGGAGGACTCCTTCATAGCCTATCTCGAGGCCCTGGACAGCGAGGAGAGCACCGAGGCCGGTCAAACCGTGTCTGCCGCAGTCGACCGCGCGGCCTCACGGGCCGCCCTCTTCGACCTCAATCGCTACTGGGCCTTTGCCCGCCGCGAGACCGTCGAGGTGCTGCGCGATCCCATCCGGCTTGCCTTCGCGCTCCTCAATCCGGTGATCCTGATGCTGGCAATGTGCTTCGGGATCTCCTTCGACATCGAAGAGGTACCCTTCGCCGTCCTGGATCAGGACCGCTCCAAGGAGAGCCGGGAGTTCGTCGATACCCTGCGCGGCTCGCGTTACTTCTCCGAGCAGACCCCCATCGCCTCGGACGCCGATCTCGACCGCCGCCTGATCGAAGGCGACGTCAAGGCCGCACTGATCATCCCGCCCGATTTCGGACGAGAACTGGTCGCCGGCGAAGAGCCGGAGATCGCGGTCTGGCTGGAGGGATCGGACACCTTCCGCGCGGAAACCGCCAGGGGCTACGTGATCGCGGCACAGCAGGACTACCTCTCGGACCTGGCCGCGGACCGCACCACGGCCCCCCTCCCGGAGCCGCTGGCAGGGCTGGAGACGCGCTTCCGCTACAACCAGACCTTCGCGAGCCTGAGGGCGATCGCGCCCGGTGCGGTGATGATGATGCTGATCATGACGCCGGCGATGCTGACCGCGCTGGGCGTGGTGCGCGAGAAGGAGCTGGGGTCGATCGCCAACTTCTACGCCGCCCCCGTGACCAAGCTCGAGTTCCTGATCGGCAAGCAGACCCCCTACATCGCCATCGCCTTCGTGAGCTTCCTGCTGCTTTTCGCGGTGATGCGTCTCGCGCTCCAAGTCCCTTCGGCCGGCAGCTTCCTGGCATTGGCGGCGGGCGCGCTTGCCTTCGTGATGGCCGGCACCGCCTTCGGCCTGGTGATGTCGACCCTGGTTCGCTCGCAGATCGCCGCGATCTTCGGCACCGCCATCGTGACCATGATCCCCACGGTCAACTTCTCCGGCATGCTCTATCCGACCGCGAGCCTGGAGGGGCCGGCCGTCGTCATCAGCAGCATCTTCCCCTCCACCTACTTTCAGACCATCGCCTCCGGCGTGGTGAACAAGGGCCTGGACCTGGAGGCACTCTATCCCAGCCACCTGACCCTGCTGCTCATCACCGCCGTCTTCTGGATGCTGGCCGCCCTCCTCCTGGCCAAACAGGAGCGCTGAGATGGGCCGCCACCACAAGCTGCGCTCCATCGGCGCGCTCAGCCTGAAGGAACTGCGGAGCCTCGCACGCGACCCGGTCCTGCTGTTGCTGATCCTCTACAGCTTCACCTTCGCCATCGTCTCGGTCGCCAACGGGGTGAAGACCACGGTGCGCAATGCCGCCATCGCCGTGGTCGACGAGGACCGCTCCATCCTCTCCGAGCGGATCGCAGGCGCGCTGCTGCCGCCCTACTTCAAGCCGGCCGAGGCGATCGCGATCGATGAGATCGATCCGACGATGGACGCCGGCCGCCATACCTTCGTGCTGGACATCCCGGCCGACTTCCAGCGCGACGTGCTGGCGGGCCGGCAGCCAGACATCCAACTCAACGTCGATGCGACGGCCATGTCCATGGCCGGCAACGGCGTGCGCTATGTCGAGGCCATCGTCGCGGGCGAGATCGCAGACTTCGTCGGCCGCCACGATGCCGAGGCCAGGCCCGCATTCGCGCTGGAGATCCGCGCACGCTTCAACCCCAATCTCGACGCCAAGTGGTTCATGGCGGTGATGCAGCTGATCCAGAACGTGACCATGATGGGCCTGATCCTGACCGGTGCCGCGGTCCTGCGCGAGCGCGAGCACGGCACCATCGAGCACCTCTTGGTCATGCCGCTGACTGCCAGCGAGATCATGATCTCCAAGATCCTGGCGAACGGCGGGGTGATCGTGCTGGCCGCCCTGCTCTCGCTGCTCTCCATCGTGCAGATCTGGATCGGGGTGCCGATCCAGGGCTCGCCGCTGCTCTTCGCGCTGGGGGCGGCGGTCTATCTCTTCTCGATCACGGCGCTCGGGATCCTGCTCTCAACCGTCGCCCAGTCGATGCAGCAGTTCGGCCTCCTCTGCATCCCGGTCTTCGTCATCATGAACATGCTCTCTGGCGCGATCACCCCGCTGGAATCGATGCCGCGCGCGCTCGAGGCGATCATGCAGTTCTCCCCCTCCACCCACTACGTCAGCCTGGCCAAGGCGGTCCTCTTCCGCGGCGCGGGGCTGGAGGTGATCTGGCCCGACCTGGCCAAGGCAGCCGGCCTCGGGCTTGCCTTCTTCGCGCTGGGACTCGTGCGATTCCGTGCGTCCATAGCCGCCCAGCGCTAGCCTTCCCGGAGGCGACTTGCAGGGAGCCGGGTGAGATGACAGTCCTCAGGGTCGTGCACAACATCGCAGCGGAGGATCCGGCTCCGGCCGAAGCCTTCTACCGCGAGATTCTGGGGATGGACCTGGTCATGGACCTGGGCTTCATCCAGACCTTCGCCGGCGAGGCCATGGTCGCCCCGCAGATCAGCGTCGCCAGCGAGGGCGGGTCCGGGACGCCGGTCCCCGACCTCTCGATCGAGGTCGACGACTTCGAGGAGGTGCAGCGCCGGCTCGAGGCAGCCGGGGCCGAGATCGTCTACGGACCCGTCGACGAGCCCTGGGGCGTCAGGCGCCTCTACGTGCGCGACCCCTTCGGCAAGCTGGTGAACATCCTGACCCACCTCTGAGCCGTCACGGCCCGCGATCAGGCACCCTCGCCCTGCAGCAGCCAGGCCGCCAGCAGGGCCGCGGCACGGTTGCGCCCGCTGCGAGGCCCGTAGAGGCTGAAGGCGAAGGGGCTCACCATGCGGCCGGGGAAGGGTTCGACCAGCAGGTCGCGCTTCAGGTAGGTCTCGGCCAGCGCGCGCTGTACGATGGTGCAGCCGAGCCCGCTGACCGCCAGTTCCAGCGCGATGTTGGAGCTGTCGGTCTTGACGCCACCCTCCAGGTTCAATTCCGCGATGCCATGGGTCTCGGCGAAAACCGACCAGTACTCCTGCCGGCCGAGCACCTTGATCAGGTCCCGGCGGTGCAGGTCTGCCGGCGTGCGCAGGCCGGCCTCGCCGTCGAGCAGTGCGGGCGCACAGACCAGGGCCAGGGTCTCCTCGAACAGCAGGCTGCCGCCGGGCTCGGCCTGGTCCAGCGCGTGCATCATGATGCGCAGGTCGGCCGAATCCTCGCCGACGCTCTGCCAGACCGTGCCGTGGATCACGACGTCGATGGCGGGGTGGCGGGCCCGGAAGCCCGCGACCCGACCGGCCAGCCAGTTCTCGGCAAGGCTGACCGGGCAGGAGATCACCACCTGCTTGGCGGTGCCGTCCGCGGCGATCGAGGCCGTCGCGATGTCGATCTGCTCCAGCGCGTGGCGCAGCGCCGGCAGGTAGGCCTCGCCGACCTCGGTCAGCGCCAGGCTGCGGGCGTGGCGATGGAACAGCGGCCGGCCGATGAAGTCCTCCAGCGCGCGCACGTGGGCGCTGATCGCCGCCTGGGTGTAGTTCAGCTCCTGGGCCGCCGAGGTGAAGCTCAGGTGCCGCGCGGCCGCCTCGAAGGAGCGCAGGAAGTTGAGCGGCGGCAGGTGCTTCATTCGGCGTGGTCCGGTCCTGGCGGGATCATGGGGTCAAGGTTTTAGGGTCTATGACCCCGAAAGTCTTGTGTGCATCCCGCCCGCGATAGGAATATCTCTGAACGCTGGTATTCTTGGGGCATCGGTCCGGATGCCTCCTCCCCCACGCGACCGATCGGGAAGAACGTCAGATGAAGAGCCACGCACAGGTTGTTGTCATCGGAGGCGGCCTCGTCGGCTGCTCCATCCTCTATCATCTGGCGAAGCTCGGCTGGACCGACGTGGTGCTGCTGGAGCGCGACGAGCTGACCTCGGGCTCGACCTGGCATGCGGCCGCCAACATCCACGGCCTGCACGACAGCACCAACATCAGCCGCATCCAGCACTACACCATGAACCTCTACAAGGAGCTGGAGCAGGAGACCGGCCAGGGCTGCGGCGTGTTCCAGCCGGGCTCGCTCTATCTCGCCCAGACCGAGCAGCGCGAGTACCAGCTTCGCCTGCAGGAGGCCAAGGGCCGCCTCTACAAGATGAACTTCTACGAGATCGGCCGCGACGAGGCCGAGCGTCTGCACCCGCTGGTCAACTTCGACGGCATCCGCTGCATCATGTTCGAGCCCGACGGCGGCAACGTCGACCCCTCCGGGGTCACCATGGCCTATGCGGCCGGCGCCAGGAAAATGGGCGCGGAGGTGCACCGCTTCACGCCGGTGACCGCGACGATTGCCCAGCCCGACGGAAGCTGGATCGTCGAGACGCCCAAGGGCAACATCAGGACCCAGTGGGTGGTGAACGCCGCCGGCCTCTGGGGCCGCGAGGTGGCCGCCATGGCCGGGATCGTGCTGCCGCTGGTGCCGACCGAGCACCAGTACTTCGTCACCGAGGCCATCGCCGAGATCGAGGCGATGGACCGCCGCCTGCCCTCCGTCGCCGACCGCGACGGCGAGTACTACCTGCGCCAGGAGGGCAAGGGCCTGCTGATCGGCGCCTACGAGCGCTCGATGAAATTCTGGGCCGAGGACGGCACGCCGATGGACTTCGGCCACGAGCTCTTCCCGGACGATCTGGAGCGCATCGAGGAGAACATGATGCGCGCCATCGAACGCGTGCCGGCGGCCGGCGAGGCCGGCATCAAGCGGGTGATCAACGGCCCGATGATCTGGTCGCCCGACTCCTCGGCCCTCTTCGGCCCGGTGCCGGAGCTTACCAACTATTTCTGCTGCAACGGCATCATCCCCGGCTTCTCGCAGTCCGGCGGCCTGGGGCTGATGTCGGCCGAGTGGATCGTCCACGGGGAATCCAAGCTCGACATGTTCCACTGGGACATGGCGCGCTTCGGCCACTGGGCCGACAAGGCCTTCACCCGCGCGCGCGTGCACGACCAGTACACCCACCGCTTCTCCATCCACTTCCCCAACGAAGAGCGGGCGGCCGGCCGGCCGGTGCGCACCCGGCCGGTCTATGAGATGCAGAAGGAGATGGGCGCGGTCTTCGGGCTCAACTTCGGCTGGGAGCACCCCCTCTGGTACGCCGCCAGTCCTGAAGAGGCACACGAGACCATCGGCTTCACCCGCCAGAACTGGTTCGAGCCGGTGGGCCGCGAGGTGCTGATGCTGCGCGAGAGCGCCGGCATCATCGACATCTCCAACTTCGCCAAGTACGAGATCAAGGGGCCGGGTGCGGAGGACTGGCTGAACGCGCTGCTGGCCAACCGCGCGCCCAAGGCGATCGGACGCTCCTGCCTCTCGCCGCTGATCGGCGTGCACGGCGGCATCGCCGGCGACTTCACCGTGACCCGGCTGGGCGATGAGGAGTTCATGATGGTGGGCTCCGGCATGGCCGAGCGCTATCACCAGCGCTTCTTCAAGCAGATCCCGCTGCCCGCCGGTACCAGCTTCGCCAGCAGGACCGAGGAGATCTGCGGCTTCAACGTCGCCGGACCCAAGTCGCGCGAGCTCTTGCAGCGCACCACCAACGCCGACCTCTCGACCGAGGCCTTCCCCTTCATGCGCTCCAAGCGCATCGAGGTGGCGGGCGTGCCGGTGATCGCGATCCGCGTCTCCTTCACCGGCGACCTGGGCTGGGAGCTGCACTGCAGGCGCGAGGACCAGGTCCGCCTCTACGAGGCCCTGCTGGCCGCAGGCCGCGACGTAGGGGCCGGCCCCGCGGGCGGGCGCGCGCTCACCTCGCTGCGCATCGAGAAGGGCTACGGCAGCTGGGGCCGCGAGTACTCGCCCGAGTACTGGCCGCAGGAAGTCGGCCTCGATCGCCTGATTAAGATGGATAAGGAATTCCTCAATAAGAAGGCCTATGCGGCGATCGCGGAGAAGACCCCGCGCGAGCGCCTCTCGGTCTTCGAGGTGGAGGCCGACCAGGATGCCGATGCCAGCGGCGGCGAGCCCATCTTCCTGCCTGACGGCCGGGGCGTGGGCCGCGTGACCTCCGGCGCCTTCGGCTACTCGGTCGGCAAGTCGTTGGCGCTGGGCTACGCCAAGGAGGGAACGGCCAAGCCCGGCGACCGGGTGGAGGTCTTCATCCTCGGCAAGCCGCACAAGGCGACTCTGCTGCACGAGCCCCCCTTCGACGCCAAGGGCCTGCGCCTGCGCGCCTGATCCAGGCCTTGCCGGGCCCGCCCGCCGCGCAAAGGTTGCACGACTCATGGGATGGCTGCTTCAATCAACGCAAGCTGTCTTGTGCTAGAGCAAATCCTGAGCAGATGGACTCATCTGCGACGACGATTTGCTTTAAGAACAATAGGCTAGAGCGGGATTCGTGAGCATAAGCGAACGCATCCTGCTCTAGAGCAAATCCCGAGCAGATGGACTCATCTGCGACGACGATTTGCTTTAAGAACAACAGGCTAGAGCGGGATTCGTGAGCATAGGCGAACGCATCCTGCTCTAGTTGGACAAGCGCATTGCCGATCGGGGGGACCACGACCATGAAGACAACCGGAAGACCACTGCCTCTCGCGCTGCTGCCGGCGCTCTGCCTGCTGCTGGCGGGGCTGGCAGCCTGCACCTCGCCGAAGGAGAGGCTCCAAGCGATCGCCGTGCAGAACAGCCCGGCGGGACCCGAACCCGCGCCCGCCGCCGAGTTTTTTGCTGACGCCCCGGACTCGATCTACCCCGTCGTACTCTGCCGCCTGGACGAAGAGTACTGCTATCATATCTCCGCCGAGGGCGCCCCGGACTTCTTCGCCCGCCTGGGGCCGATTTCCTCCTCGCAGCCGGTGGTCAGGAAGCTGGACGGCGAGGTCAGGGGCGGCATCCACAGCGTGGATGCTGTCTATAACCGCTGGCTGTCCTGCTTCATCTCCACGCGGGACGGCAAGCTCTACAGCTACTACTCCAAGAACAACCTGATCACGGGGCCGAGGGGCCGCTCGCTCGGGGTCATGTTCGTGGTGAAGCCCGACAACGACAAGTATCAGGAGGTCAAGGAGAAGTGCGGGCCCTTCTCCACTGAGGTGCAGGCGGTCTGACGCGCTAGCCCTCCCTGCCCTGCAGCACCGCCGGCGCCCCCGCCAGCAGCGTGGCCACGGCCGTGCGTATCATCCGATCGAAGGAAACCTTGGCGGGTATCTTGTAGATCTCCCGGCGGATGCCGTAGTAGACGATGCCGCCGTGGAAGGTCCAGAGCATCTCGGCCTCCTCCGGCGAGACCGCCTTCTCGCCCGCCGGTAGCTGGAGCGAGGCTCTGATCTCCTTGCAGATCGGCTGGATCAGGTGCTCTTCCACGCGCGCGATGTACCACTTGTTGATGTCGAGCGCGCGCAGCCCCGAATAGAGATAGAGACTGAGCCAGTCGGGATCGTAGATCGTCTTGGAATAGTCGGTGTAGAAGGCGACCAGGCGCTCGTCCAAGGGCTGCGTGCGATCCGCCAGGACGGCGTCCCACTCCGGGTTCCAGCGGTTCAGGTAGACCCGCTCGTAGACGGCGCGGATCAGCGCATCCTTGGAGGGGAAGTAGTTGTAGAGCAGCGGCTGGGTGACGCCGACGAAGTCCGCGAGCTGGCGCGTCGAGGCGTCGAACCCGTGGGTCGAGAAGAGTTCCACCGCGCGCTCCAGGATCTGCTGCTTGCGCTCTTCCCGGCTCAGCCGCTTTCTGGCCGGCGCGGCCCGCTTGTTGGTCTCGGCCCTAGGCATCGCCGCTCTTCGACAGCAGCGTTCGCAGCTTGGTCTTCATCACCTTACCGTAGTTGTTTTTCGGCAGCCGATCCAGGAAACGATAGTGCTTGGGCCGCTTGAAGCGCGCGATCTCCGCCAGGCAGTGCCGGTCCAGGGCCTCGGCGCTGGGCGCCTGCGCTCCCGCCGGCACGACGAAGGCCACCACCTCCTCGCCCCACTCGGCATCGGGGCGGCCCACCACCGAGACCTCGGCGACCCCGGGATGGCGCAGCAGGCACTCCTCCACCTCGCGCGGGTAGATGTTGGTCCCGCCGGAGATGATCAGGTCCTTGGACCGGTCCTTCAGGGTGAGATAACCCCAGGCGTCGAGCGCCCCCACGTCGCCGGTCCAGAGCCAGCCGTCGCGCAGCGTCTCCGCCGTCGCGTCGGGCCGCCGCCAGTAACCCTGCATGACGGAAGGCCCGCGGACCATGACCTCGCCGGCCTCGCCCGGCGGCAGGGCGCGCCCCTCCTCGTCGCCGACGCGTAGCTCGACCAGGCTCTGCGCCAGGCCGACCGAGGCCAGGCGGTGGTCCTGGTCCGGCTCGCCATCGGGCAGGTGCCGGCGCTTGTTGAGCGCCGTTATGGTCATCGGGCTCTCCCCCTGCCCGTAGATCTGGATCAACCTGTTGCCCAGGCAGTCGAGCGCCGCGCGGCTGTCGGCGAGGTACATCGGCCCGCCGCCGTAGACGATGGACTTGAGCCCCGGCAGCGCCGCGCCTGCGATGCCGGGATGGCGGATCAGGCGATGCACCATCGTGGGCGCGGCGAAGAAGGAGAGGCTCCGGTGCGCAGCGCAGAGCTCGCCGATCTCCTGCGGGTCGAAGCCTGCGCTCTCCGGGACCACCTGGGCTGCCGCAGCGGCGACGAAGGGCAGGATATAGAGGCCGGAGCCGTGGCTCATGGGTGCGGCATGCAGCAGGCCGTCCTCCGGCGCGACGGCCTCCACGTCCATGAAGTAGCAGGCGGTCATGGCCAGCAGGTTGCCCGCGCTCAGCATCGCGCCCTTGGGACGGCCCGTGGTGCCGGAGGTGTAGAAGAGCCAGCTCAGGCTCTCCGCCGCCCTGGGCAGGGGGGCGTCCATCGCCTCGCGGGCCAGCAGCTCCTTCCAGTCCGCCGAGCCCACCTCCACCACCGGAAAGGCGGCCTCGGCCGGCAGCGCGGCAGCCAGGTCCGGGCTCACGAAGCAGAGGGAAGCACCCGAATCCGCCAGGGCATAGGCGAACTCCTCGGCGTGCAGCTTGGCGTTCAGCGGCACCGCCGCCAGGCCCGCCCACCAGATGCCGAAGAGCGCCGTCACATACTCCGGGCAGTTCTTCATGATGAGCGCGACGCGGTCTCCGGCCTCGAGGCCGAAGCGGCCGCGCAGCCCTGCGGCCAGGCTCGCCGCCTCGCGCGCCAGCTCGCGGTAGCTCGCAAGCGGGGTGTCCGCGCGGTAGAGAGCCGGCCTTGCCCCCTCGCTACGGCCCGAACGGGCCAACAACTCCGCCAGGTTCATGACGTCTCTCTCATCCGACTGCGCCCTTGTGCTGTGACAAACCTGCCAGCTTCGCTTCGGATCGACCAGAGCCCGCGAGGTGCCGGCCGGGACGGTGGGCCAAGAGGCTGTACCGACACCCCGCGCAGTCTCTAGACTTCACCTGGGCGAGACCACAGGGAGCAGCATCGGTGGTAAAGCGACGAAGCGCGACTGCGATCTGGCTGCGGACGAGCCTTCTGGCGGTCGGCCTCACCGCGGCAGTAGTGCAGGCCGGACGAGCCGAAGAGGCGGACCTGACCTCGGCGGTGCTGCTGCTCTCCGAGGCGCCGCGCATGCTGCAGGAGGCCTGCCCGAAACTGGGCGGTGCGGGGGCCGACTGCCGCATCGAGAAGGTCACCGTCACCCAGCAGGGAGCCGACTGGTTCGGCCGTGCAGAGACCCGGATCTACCATTCCGACGGGCGGGAAACGGACATGGTCATGACCACCCGCCTGGATTCCGCGAGCTGCCGTCTTGTCGACCGCAAGGTCGTCCCCGACGTGGCCACCGGACGGCGGCTGCTCACCATGACCGAGCGCCAGCTTCGCCTCGCCATCGGCGATCCGCAGAGCATGCAGCGCTTCTGCTCCATCACCGGCAGCCTGCTGGGAAGCATGACCCCGCCGCCCTGCCTCTGTCCCTGACCGGGCCAAGCGGAAGCCATAGAAAAATCCCGCTTGCGCCGGGGCGCACGAGCAGCTAGGGGCGGCGCCTGTACGTGCTGCTGCCAAGGTGCCCCGGCCAATGTCCTCTCTTCTGCTCCTCCTCGGACCACTGATCCTCTGCTTCGGGATCCTGCTGGCCGGCAGTAGCCTGCAGTTCGTGCTGCTGGGGCTGCGCGGGCCTCTGGAAGGCATCTCGGTCACCTGGATGGGCTTCGTCTCGGCCAGCTACTTCGCCGGTTTCGGCATCGGCAGCCTCTATTGCCCCAAGCTGGTGCGCGAGATCGGGCATATCCGCACCTTCGCCGCACTGGCCTCCGTCGCCTCGGGGCTGGCCCTGCTGCTCGCCCTCTGGCCGACGCCGATCGGCTGGGTCGTCCTGCGCCTCATCACCGGCGTCTGCTTCGCCGGCCTCTATACCGTGGTCGAGAGCTGGATGAACGCGCGCTCGCCGAACGACCTGCGCGGGCGCATGCTCTCGCTCTACGGCGTCACGGTCTTCGGCGGCTTCGCGATCGGCCCGCTGCTGGCGAACCTGGGCGATCCGGGCGGCCTCAAGCTCTTCGCCATCGCCTCGATCCTGATCTCCTTCGCCCTGGTCCCGGTGACCCTCACCAGGGCCGGCGCGCCGGTGCAGGTCGAGACCGAGGCGGCGCCGCGCCGCTACGGGCTGATCCGGCTCTTCCGCGAGACGCCGCTGGGCGTGATCGGATCCTTCTTCGTCGGCACGTTACAGGGTTCCTTCACGCCGCTTGGCGCGGTCTACGGCTCGGCGGCCGGCTTCGAACCGAACGACACGGCCTGGCTGGTCAGCACCGGCCTGATCGCCGGCCTGGTCGCGCAGTATCCGCTGGGCTGGCTTTCAGACCGGCTGGACCGGCGCGCGGTGATCGTCGGCATCACCCTGGTGGGCGGCGGCCTGCTGCTGGTCCTCTACCCCCTGGCCCTGGTCGGCAAGCCCGACTACACGATGGTCCTCCTGGCCTGCGCCATCACCGGGGCCACGATCTTTCCGCCCTACGCGCTGGTGATCGCACACACCAACGACTGGCTGCCGGAGAGCAGCCTGGTGCCGGCAGCGGCGGCCCTGCTGCTGGTGAACTCGATCGGGGGCATGGTCGGCAACTTCGCCGCCGCGGCCAGCATGAGCCTCTTCGGCTCCAGCACCTTCTTCCTCTACATGGCCGTCCTGAACCTGCTGTTCGGCGCCTTCGTGCTGGAGCGCATGCGCCGCCGCAAGGCACCGGCCGGCGAGACCGTGGCCTACGACTTCACCCCGGCCGCCCCCGGCACCCTGCCGCTGGGCGGCGGCTACACGGCGCCGGACGAGGAGACGCGCTGAGCGGCGATCAGGGCCGGCGCCAGCCGGGCGCGCAGACCACCGCGGCGGTGATGCGCCAGGAGGCGTCGGCCTGGCGGCGCAGGATATAGTGCGCATCGATGGTCTCGATCACGCTGCCGTCGTGGCGCACCCGCTCGACGGCGGAGACGTCCAGCACGGCCAGCCCCTCACCGCAAGCGCGGGCCTCGAGGTCGGCGTAGCGCGAGGCCGCGAAGCCGTCGGCATTGAGGCCCTGAAACACCAGCTCCATCAGCGCCACCGTGGCCGCGCGGTCGGCGAGCGGCAGGCTCCGGTCCGGCAGGATGAAGGTCGAGGGCTCGTCGTATAGCCGGCTCAGCGCCTCCAGGTCCTGCCCGTTCCAGGCGGCAAGATAGGTCTCGAAGAAGTCCTTTGCCTCTGCCTGCGACATGGCGCTCCCTCCAGCTCGTCGTCTCTGACGCAAATCGTCGTCGCAGATGAGTCCACCTGCTCGGGATCTGCTCTATCCCCCCTCGACCAGGTCGAACCTTGCGACCCGGTCCATGGTCGCCTGGATGGCCTTGAGCAGACGCAGGCGGTTCTTGCGCATGCCCAGCGCATCGATGTTGACCGTGACCCGGTCGAAGAAGGCGTCGACCGGCCCCCTCAGCCCGGCGAGGTCATCGAGCGCCGTCTTGTAGTCCTCGCGGCCCAGCGCCAGGTCCAGGGTCGGCCGCACGGCCTCCAGGGTCAGCCACAGGGCCTGCTCCTCGTGCTGCTCGAAGAGGTGCTGGTCCACCTTGCCCTCGACCGCGGCACCGTCCTTTTTCTCTTCGATGCGGACGATGTTGGCCGCCCGCCGGTAGGCGGTCAGCAGGTCCTCGCCGGCCTCGCCGGTGAGCCAGGCCTGCAGGCTCTCGACCTGGCCGACCAGGCGCGTCAGGTCGTCCTCGCGCCCGCCCTCCGGCCGTTCCAGGGCGAAGACGGCCGCGATGAGGTCGTGCCGGATGCCCTGGCCGCGCAGCGCCACCTTCAGGCGGTCGGCGAAGAAGTCGAGCAGCTGATCGGCCTCGAAGGCGTCACCGGTCTCGCCATAGCCCGCCGCCGCCGTCGCGAAGAGCTCGCGGAGCGAGAGCCGGAGGCGGTTCTCCAGGATGAGCCGGATCACGCCCAGCGCCGCCCGGCGCAGCGCATAGGGGTCCTTGCTGCCGGTCGGCGTCTCACCGATCGCCCAGAAGCCCACCAGGCTGTCCAGCTTCTCCGCCAGCGCAATCGCGACGGAGACCGGTGCCGTCGGGCAGGGGTCGTCGGGCCCCTTGGGCGCGTAGTGCTCGGCGATCGCGGTCGCCACCTCCTCGGGCAGCCCCTCGGCCAGGGCGTAGTAGCGCCCCATCAGGCCCTGCAGCTCCGGGAACTCGCCCACCATCCCGGTGACCAGGTCGGCCTTGGCGAGACCCGCGGCCTGGCGCACGAGCTCCGGGTCGCCCTTGCCGCTCGCCCTGGCCACGGCCTGGGCCAGGACCTCGATCCGCTCGACCCTTTGCTCCAGGCTGCCGAGCCTGGCGTGGAAGACGATCTCCTCCAGCGCCGTACGGCGGGTCGAAAGCGGGGTCTTCAGGTCCTGGTCCCAGAAGAACTTGGCGTCCGAGAGACGTGCCCGCAGCACCCGCTCGTTGCCGGCGACGATGTTCTGCCGCCGCAGGCTCTCCGGGGCGGCCTCGCCCTCCGCCACCAGCAGGAAGGCCGGCGCCAGCGCGCCGTCAGCACCCTCCAGCGCGAAGTACTTCTGGTGGCTGCGCATCGCCGTCACCAGGGCCTCGGGCGGAACCTCCAGGAAGCGCTCCTCGAAGCGTCCCAAGACCACGGTCGGCCACTCGACCAGGCCCACGACCTCCTCCAGCAAGCCCTCGTCCGGCCTGATGCGCAGGCCCGCGTCGCGCGCCAGCCTCTCGGCCTGCTCCTGGATCGAGGCCGCGCGCTCGCCGCGGTCCAGCATCACGCGCGCCGCGGTGAGCTGCGCCACATAGTCGGCGAAGTCCTGCACGTGCAGCGGCTGGGCCTCGCGCTGCGGGTGGCCGAGGGTCCAGTCCACGAAGCCGAGGAAGCCCGCATCCTTGCTGTGGCTGGCGAGATCGAGCCCGCCGGCAAGCGGCTTGCCGTCGAAGAGCGCCAGGATGGAGCGCAGCGGACGCACCCAGCGAAAGCCGTTCTCGCCCCAGCGCATCGACTTGGGCCAGCCGAAGGCCTGCAGCGCCCCGCTCACCACCTCCGGCAGCACGGCGGCGGTCTCACGGCCGGCCACCTCCTTGACCGCGAAGTAGACCGCGCCCTTGTCGGTCTCGCGCACCTCGGCGTCGTCGAGGGAGGCAAGGCCGGCGGCGCGCAGGAAGCCGGCGACAGCCTTCCCCGGCGCGCCCACCTTGGGGCCCTTGCGCTCCTCGCGCCGGTCCTCTTGCCTGGCCGGCAGCCCCTCGGCCAGGAGGGTCAGGCGGCGCGGGGTGGAGAAGCTGCGGGTCGCCGCGGGTGCCAGGCCGGCCTCGGTCAGGCCGGCCAGGATCAGCCGCTCCAGCTCTTCCGTGGCGCGCAGCTGCATGCGCGCGGGGATCTCCTCGGAGCGCAGTTCCAGCAGGAAGTCAGGCATGGCTGGCGCCCTCCACCCAGGCCTCGCAGCACCCCTTGGCGAGGGCCCGGACCCGGCCGATATAGGCCTGCCGCTCGGTCACCGAGATGACCCCGCGGGCATCCAGCAGGTTGAAGAGGTGGCTCGCCTTCATGCACTGGTCATAGGCCGGCAGGGCCATCGGCCGCCCCTCGTAGTTCTGCTTCAAGAGGTGCGCGCAGGCGTCCTCCGCGTCCTGGAAGTGCCGGAAGAGCGCGTCGGTCGGCGCATGCTCGAAGTTGAAGGCGGAGAACTCCTGCTCGGCGCGCAGGAAGACGTCGCCGTAGGTCTTGCCGCCCTGGCTGGCCGGCACGCCGTCCCAGTCCAGGTCGTAGACGTTCTCGACCCCCTGGACGTACATCGCCAGCCGCTCCAGCCCGTAGGTCAGCTCGACCGGCACGGGATCGCAGTCGATGCCGCCGACCTGCTGGAAATAGGTGAACTGGGTCACCTCCATGCCGTCGCACCAGACCTCCCAGCCCAGTCCCCAGGCGCCCAGGGTCGGGCTCTCCCAGTCGTCCTCGACGAAGCGGATGTCGTGCTCGGCCGGCTCCAGGCCGAGCGCGCGCAGCGAGCCCAGGTAGAGCTCCTGGATGTCGGCCGGCGCCGGCTTCATCAGCACCTGGAACTGGTAGTAGTGCTGCAGCCGGTTGGGGTTCTCGCCGTAACGGCCGTCGGTCGGCCGGCGCGAGGGCTGCACGTAGGCGCAGTTCCAGACCCGGTCCGGACCCAGGGCGCGCAGCGTGGTGGCCGGGTGAAAGGTACCGGCCCCGACCTCCATGTCGTAGGGCTGCAGGATGACGCAACCCTGTCCGGCCCAGTAGGTCTGCAGATTGAGGATCAAGCGCTGGAAAGAGATCGCAGGATCGACCTCTCTTCGCTTGGCAGCGGTCATGGCCTAGGGGTGCTCCTCGATAGACGGTCCAGTCGGTCCGCGAGACTCGCGACGGCGCGCGAAACTAGCCTCCCGCCGCCTCCGACAGCAAGGCTTGGCCGCGCATAGGCCGCTAGCGCTTGAAGATGAACTCGGGCTCGGTGCGTGCGGTCACGCGCGGCTGCGGCGGTGCGCTGGCGCGCGGGTCGGAGGAGAAGATGACCCGGTCCAGATCATCCATGGCACCGCTGTCGGGCTCCTGGGCTTCCTCCTCCTCGTCGCCATAGAGTTCGGCGCCGCTGAAGTTCGACAGCAGCTCTCCCTCGGCCGCGGTCAGGCTGGGCAGGCCGTCGTTGACGAAGGCGGGCTCCTCCTCCTCGGGGATCTCCGGCATGGTCTCCGCCCCGCTGAAGTCGGCCAAGAGGCCCGTGTCCTCGCTGACGGTAAGACCGCCCACGGGCGCATTGGCGCTCCAGTCCTCGGGGTCCAGCGGCGCCAGCCAGTCGTCGTAGCCGCCGGCCAGGGTGTCCGCACCGGAACGGGGAATCTCCCGGAAGGGTTCGGCCGTGCCCTCCTCCCCCTCGGTCGCTTCTGCAGGGGTCGAGGCCTGCAGGGACTGGGCGCCGCTGAACTCGCCGACGAGCGCCGTCTCCTCGCGCAGGGTGAGCTGCAGGCGGACCTGGTCCTCCTCCTCGGCCAGTTCCGCCTCCGAGGCCTCCTCGGACAGGGTCTCGGCCTCCTCCGGTTCCTCCTCGTAGCGGGCAAAGGTGGGAAGCGGGGCCTGCAGGCCCTCCTCGGCACGCCGCACAGCCTCCTCGAAGTCGTCCCTGCTGGTCACTTCGAGGCTGAAGCTCGGCGCCTTGCCAATCTTCTTGTCGCCCTCGTCACCGCTCATCGGCTGTTTCCGTCCCGTCCTGCGGGAAACCCCTTCACCGGTCCCGAAGCGAAGTCTAACGCAAGCGGCCGCGTTGCACAAAAGTCCTTAGGCGGACCTGTAGGGACAGTCCCGGCGCCCGCAGCCGCCGGCCTCGGCCGCGATGAAGGCGCCGCAGCGCCCGCAGGCGGCCATGTCTTCGATCTGTGCCTGGTCGGGCTGCGGGGCGGGACCCCGCGGCCGCCGGCTGCGGCGCTCGCTCTGGTTCCGGCGCGCGAGGTCCTGCTGGCGCTTCAGGGTCCCGATCAGCCGGAAGGCGGCGATGATCCCGACCACGACCACGGCCAGGACCAAGAGCTTCTGAATCGATAGTCCGAACACGCCTGGCTTGCCTTCCTCGCTTCGCTTGCGGCTGTGAGACTGATTTATCGACGCTCGCAAACCGGGGCGCAAGTCCCGCCCGCGAGGCCGATGCGCCCTACCGGGGCTTTCCATGCCGAAGACAGTTGTCTCGGCGCTGCCGGCGCCCTAGTTTCCGCCGGTCCTTTTAGCGCCGCTGCTTCTTGGGAGCCCGGATGTCCCGTCTTCGCCTGCTTGCCCCGATCGTCCTCCTGCTCGCGGGCAGCGGCTTGGCCGATGCCCAGGTCCCGCTCCCCAGCTACGACACCGAACGCTTCTGCACCTGGGCGGCGCTCAGCGAGGCGGCGGTCAAGCCGGGCGTCGACGTCGGCCAGATTCGCCAGGGCTGCCGGACCCGCGAGATCACGGCCGTGGAAACCCTGCAGACCTTGTGGTCCGAGATGCCGGCCCGGGCGCGCGACTGGTGCGTCGGCCAGATCGACAATGCGGTCGACCAGGTGAAGGCCCCGACCGGCAGCTACGAGCTGCTCTACGAGTGCCTGCTGGACCAGACCATCGGCTTCGTCCCCTCGTGGAACTGAAGCCCAAATCCTGACGACAGCCGGGTCAGAGTCCCAGACGCTGCCAGGCCAGGCGCTCTTCGACGGCATGGAGCGCTGCCGGCGCCAGCTCCTCGAGGCTCTGCCCCGGGCCGCCGCCGCCGAAAATGCCGGAAAGAAATCCCCGCTTGCGCTCGACCGGGACCAGCCGCAGCTTCTTGCCGTAGCGGTCACGCAGCACCTCACGAAGCTGACCCAGGCCGTCGGCCAGCCCCAGCTCGACCGCGCGGCCGCCGGTCCAGAAGGAACCGGAGAAGAGCAGCTCCTCCTCGCCCTTCAGGCGGCTGCCCCGCCGTTCCCGGACCCAGGCCTTGAAGACCTCGTGAATCTCGGCCTGCAGGACCTTGAGGTGGGCCACATCCTCCTCGCGCTCGGGCTGGAAGGGATCCAGGATGGCCTTGCGGCTGCCCGCCGTATGCACCCGGCGCTCCACGCCGACCCGGGAGATGGCCTCCTGGAAGCCGAAACCGGCCGAGACGACGCCGATCGAGCCCACGATGGAGCTGGCGTCCACGAAGATCTCGTCGGCCGCGCAGGCCAGCCAGTAGCCGCCGCTGGCCGCCGCATCCTCCACGAAGGCGATGACCGGCAGGCCGCTCTCGGCGGCATGCGCGCGGATGCGCCCGCCGATCAGCGAGGACTGTGCCGGCGATCCGCCGGGCGAGTTCACGACGATCGCCACCGCCTTGGCGCCCTTCATCTTGAAGGCGCGCTCCAGCGGGCCCGCCACCCTGTGCAGCGAGAGTCCGCGCCGCAGGGCGCTGCCGCCGGCGAAGATCGGCCCCGAGAGGCGGACCACGGGGACGAGGGGGCGCGAAACACCGAGGAGGCGAGAGATGGAGAAGGCCATGAAAGAGGGTCGCAGTCCCGATCTGAAGAGCAACACTGTCTTAGATAGGGGGACATGGCGTCGAGGAGCCCACGCGACAAGGCGCGGCGGCGCCAAGAGCGCGCCCTTGCGCTAACCTGCCGGGACCGCTCGCCACCAGGGAGGCCGGACCCGATGCGCTCGCCACTGCTCGCCTTTCTGCTGCGCCACTGCCTGGTCGGCATCGCTGCCGGCTGGCTGCTGCTCGCCGGGCTGCTGGCCAGCGACGCCATGGGACTACGCAGCCTGATCTTCGCCTCCGACTTCTGGCTCGAGGCCATGGTCCTGCTGCTGGTCTTCTTCGCCATCACCTTCGGCTCCCTCGCCATGGGCACCGGCGTGATGCTGCTGCCGGGTGAGGAGACCAAGCCGCCGGGGCCGACGGGGCGTTGGCGGGCCTTGCAACCGGTGCCGCAACGCGCGCCCGGCAAGCCCCGAGCCGGCTGAAGGAACAGGCCCCATGCGCAAGGTCGCCGCCGTCGTCTTTCCCGGCTTCGAGCTCCTCGACCTCTACGGTCCGCTGGAGATGCTGTGCCTGCTCGAAGACGAGTTCGCCGTGACCCTGGTTGCCGAGACGGCGGGCCCCGTCGCCGCAAATGGCGGCCCCAAGAGCCTGGCCGAGTGTGCCTTCGCCGAGGGCAGCGGCTTCGACATGATCCTGGTCCCCGGCGGCCGCGGGACCCGCCGCGAGGTCGACAACCCGGCCCTGACCGGCTTCCTTCGCCGTGCCGCGGAAGACGCCGAGATCGTCGCCTCAGTCTGCACCGGCGCCGCCTTGCTGGCCCGCAGCGGCCTGCTGGACGGCCGCAAGGCCACGACGAACAAGAAGGCCTGGGCCTGGGCGACCGGCCAGGGCGAGAAGGTTGCCTGGCAGCCCAAGGCGCGCTGGGTCCGGGACGGCGCCTTCTGGACCTCCTCCGGAGTCGCCGCCGGGATCGACATGACCCTGGGCCTGATCGCGGAACTCCTGGACCGGGAGACCGCCGAGAGCGTGGCCAAGCATGCCGAGTACGACTGGCACGGCGACGCCGGCTGGGACCCCTTCGCCGCCCTCTACGGCCTGGCCTGACCGCCGTCGGTCGAGAGCGGCAGGCTGGCGCCTCCCCTCAGCACCGCCTCGGCTTCCTCGGTGAATCGGCCGTCGGCCTGGTGCAGCACCAGGCCGGGCAGCAGCAGGGCCGGCGCCCTGGCCCCCTTGCGCGCGGCCACGAGGACCCGCCTGGCAGGCTGGCCCTGCCGCGGCCAGAGCGGCAGGACGGCGATGCCGCCCGCACGGCCCTCGAGGCCCGCCAGCAGCTCCGGCAGGCGGTCGGCCCGGTACACCAGGGTGAGGCCGCCGCCGGGCCTCAAGCGGCGCAGCAGGGCGTCGATCCAGCCGCCGATCGCGAGGCCGCTCTCCTGGTTGGCCCGGGTCTTGCCCGGCAGGGGCGAGGCGCCGCCCTCGCCCTGCGCCAGGTAGGGCGGGTTGCTGATCGCCCAGTCGAAGCTGCGGTCGCGGACCTCCTGCGGCGGTGAGGCGGCGTCGCCCAACAGCGGGAGGAAGCGCTCCGCGCAGCCGTTGGCCTCGGCATTGCGGCAGGCGAGGCGGACCATTTCCTCCTGGATCTCCAGCCCGGTCACCTGCAGGTCCCTCCGCCGGGCCAGCAGGCAGAGTGCCGCCGCCCCCACCCCGCAGCCGAGGTCCAGGACCTTGGCACCGGTCGGCGGCGCACTGGCGGCGGCAAGCAGGAGGCTGTCGACGGCCACGCGAAAGCCCTGGCGCGGCTGCAGCAGGGTGACGCGGCCGCCGAGGAGGGCGTCCCTGCTCGTGCCGCCCTCACCCATCGCGAAGACCGGCCCCTCGCGGTCGGATCTGCAGCGCCCTGCCCTGTCGTGCACCTGCGATGATCCCAGCCTCCTTCCGGAAAGACCGCTTGATCGGCCCGGCTTCCAGGAGGAGAATCCATGAAGTCGCGGCCGGCCTCAAGTCCCGCGGTGCCGCCGCGCCGGAACCCCTTCGGGAGGCCGGTCCTCCCCCGGTCGCGAGGGTCGAAGTGACGCGACTCTCATTTGCCGGCCCGCCGCCGTGGCGACCTGCAAGCCATGCGGGACCGATCGCCCCGCCGGCGCCGCGAGACTGGCTTGACGGGGGGGTGCGCGCCTATATCTTGCGAAGAGGAACCCCTCGCTTGGGAAGGGATAGGATTTTGTCACTTCGCGCCGGCGCCGCGTCCCTGGAGGAGCCGGGAACAGCGGCGGCACCAATGAACGGTCTGGAACAGCTTCTGGCGCTGGTCGGCAGCGACCTGGAGGACGTGAACCGCCTGATCGTGGAGCGGATGCACTCTCCTGTCGCGCTCATCCCGCAGCTGGCCGGCCACATCGTGGCGTCCGGCGGCAAGCGCTTGCGGCCGCTTCTCACCCTGGCCTCGGCCAGGCTCTGCGGCTACCGCGGCGAGCGCCACCTGGGTCTGGCCGCCTGCGTCGAGTTCATCCACACCGCGACCCTGCTGCACGACGACGTGGTCGACGAGAGCGGCCTCAGGCGGGGCAAGTCGACGGCGAATGCGATCTGGGGCAACAAGGCCAGCGTGCTGGTCGGCGACTTCCTCTTCTCGCGCGCCTTCCAGCTGATGGTCGCCGACGGGTCGCTGGAGATCCTGCGCATCCTCTCGAACGCCTCTGCCGTCATCGCCGAGGGCGAGGTGCAGCAGCTCCTCACCGCCAACGACACCGAGACCACGGTGGAGGCCTACCTGGAGGTCATCGGCGCCAAGACCGCCGCGCTCTTCGCCGCGGCCTGCGAGGTCGGCGCCGTCGTCGCCGACCGCCCGGCCGACGAGCAGGGCGCGCTGGAGACCTATGGGCGCTGCCTCGGCATGGCCTTCCAGCTCGTCGACGACGTCCTCGACTACGCCGCCGAGGAGGCCGACATGGGCAAGGCGGTGGGCGACGACTTCCGCGACGGCAAGCTGACCCTGCCGGTGGTCCTGGCGATCGAGCGCGGCGACGAGGAGGAGCGTCGCTTCTGGCGCCGCTGCCTGGAGGACATGGAGCAGGACGACAGCGACCTCGCCAAGGCCGTGGCCCTCATGCGCCAGCACGACACCCTGAACGCCGCCCTGACGGTGGCCGCCGACTACCGCGAGCAGGCGCTGGACGCGCTGGAGCGCTTCCCCGATTCGGAGATGCGCCGCGCACTGCAGGAAGTCGCGCGCTTCACCGTGGACCGCGGTTACTAGTCGCTAGCACGCCACCGGCCCGCACCCCCGCCCGGCCGCCCAACGAAAGTATCCTGGAATGGGCGGCCGGGCGGGGGTGCGGGCCGGAGCCGATCTCGCCCGAGCGCGAAGCGCTCCAGGCTCTAGTCGGTCAGGAGGTCTTCCGGCAGCGGCCAGTAGACGATGTGGTCCTCCAGGTCGGCTTCCGCGACCCGGCGCTCGTCGATCACCCTGCCGCGCACCGAGATGCCGGCCAGATGCACGGTCTCGGGATCGCCGGAGACCAGCGGGTGCCACCAGTAGAGCGGGCGTCCCTCGGCCAGCAGACGGTAGGCGCAGGTCCTGGGCATCCAGGCAAGGGTCCGCGAGGTCTCCGGATCCAGCTTCACGCAATCGGGCACGCGCTCCTGCCGGTGGGCATAGTCGGTGCAGCGGCAGCGCTCTGAATCGAAGAGCTTGCAGACCACGTCGGTGTCGTCGATCTGCCCCGTCTCCTCGTCCTCCAGCTTGATCACGCAGCAGCGCCCGCAGCCATCGCAGAGGCTCTCCCACTCCCGCTCGGTCATCTCGGCCAGGCCTTTCACCTGCCAGAAGGGTTCTTCGGTCCGGGCCATTCTAGCTTCCGAGGAAGTGGAGGCGCACCTCGCGGCGATGCGGCCGCGCGCGGTGCTCGATCAGGTAGATGGCCTGCCAGGTGCCCAGCAGCGGCCGGCCGGCGGCCACCGGAACCGTGAGGCTGGCATCGGTCAGGCTGGTCTTGATGTGCGCGGGCATGTCGTCGGGGCCCTCGTCGCTGTGCCGCCAGGCATGGGCCTCGGGCGCGAGGCGGTCCAGGGCCTCCAGCAGGTCGGACTGCACGCGCGGGTCGGCGTTCTCCTGCAGGGTCAGCGAGGCCGAGGTGTGGCGGCAGAAGAGGGTCAGCGCCCCCTCCTCCACGCCGATCCCGTTGAGCCAGGCGAGAACCTCGCCGGTGAGATCGATGGCCCCGCGGCCGCGCGTCTCCACCCGCAGGCGGGCGGAGGCCTGCAGGGTGACCGGGCTGGGACCGCCCTCGCTTTCCAGGCTGATCTGCATGACTAATCAGGTGGCGCGCGCCCCCGCCCGCTGTCAAGCGAGAGCGGCTGCGGCGGGACTTGCAAGGCCGGACGCAGCCGTGGATGGTCCCCCTATGACAGAACGAGACAAGGACGCTCCGGTTTCGGGGGTGCACCGGGACCTGGTGCCGGCGCTGCGCCGCGAGGCCGAGAGCCTGGGCTTCGATGCCGTCGGCATCGGGCCGGCCCTGCTGCCGCGGTCGGTCGAGCGCGACCTCGCCGGCTATCTGAGGGCCGGTAATCACGGCAGCATGTCCTGGATGGCGGAACAGCGGATGCGCCGCCGGCAGCCCCGGGCGCTCTGGCCCGGGGCCAGAAGCATCGTCGCCCTGGCGATGAGCTACACGCCCGAACAGCCGGCACTGGCCGGGCTGGGCGATCCCCTGCGGGCCAACATCTCGGTCTATGCCCGCGGCCGCGACTATCACGAGGTGGTGAAGCCGAAGCTGAAGCGCCTGGCCCGCTGGCTGCAGGCCGAGGGCGGGGGCGAGGTGAAGGTCTTCGTCGACACGGCCCCGGTCATGGAAAAGCCGCTGGCCGCCCTGGCCGGCCTCGGCTGGCAGGGCAAGCACACCAACCTGCTGTCGCGCGCGCTCGGCAACTGGTTCTTTCTCGGCTTCGTCTTCACCAGCCTGGAGCTCACTCCGGACGGCGCCGAGGAAGAGCATTGCGGCAGTTGCCGGGCCTGCCTGGATGTCTGCCCGACCGACGCCTTTCCCGCCCCCTACCGGCTGGACGCCAGGCGCTGCATCTCCTACCTCACGATCGAGCATAAGGGGCCGATTCCCCGCAGCCTGCGGCCGGCGATCGGCAATCGCATCTACGGCTGCGACGACTGCCTGGCCGTCTGTCCCTGGAACAAGTATGCGAGAGAGGCGCGGGAGGCGAAACTGCAGGCGAGGGACGAACTGACGGCGCCGGGCCTGATCGCCCTGGCGGGGCTGGACGAGCCGGGCTTTCGCCGGCTCTTCTCCGGTTCCGCGGTGAAGCGAATCGGATGGGCGCGCTTCCAGCGCAACCTGCTGATCGCACTGGGCAATTCCGGCAGGCCCGAGGCACTGGAGACGGTCGAGGCCCACCTGGAAAGCGGGGAGCCTTTGGTGCGCGGCGCCGCCGTCTGGGCCCTCTCGCGCCTCGACCGCGCCCGCTTCGAGGCGCGCCGGTCGGCCAGCCTGCCCAGCGAGCAGCACGCCGAGGTGCGCGCCGAGTGGCAGGAGGAGGAGCGGGTCCCATGAGCAGCGCGCGCCTGCCCAGCCACCTCTGGATCACCGGCGTCATGCGCTACGAGAACGCGGCCGGCCGCCCCGCCCTCCTGCTGCGCCGGGGGGAGCGGATGAGCGGCGGCCTCTTGGTGAAGATCAATCACCTGGACGGCCGCTTTCGCGTCCTGGTGCAGCAGCGCGACCTGGAGGGGCACCTCGGATGGATGGCGGCGATGAACGAGGCGCTGGTGGGCGAGGAAGAAGCCGATGCCTACATCGCGCGCGCCTGCACCCGCGACCCCGACCTCTGGGCCGTAGAGGTGGAACGGCGCGACGGCAGCAACCCCTTCGCCGCCGGTCCCGAGCTCAAGTAGCGGCGCTTGTCCTCAGCCTTGACTGGCGAGACCGGCTTCAACCGGCGGTCCCTCCGCCGCCTTCCGCTTTGCACGGCAAGACAGCAACCCGTTACCGCGCGCGAATTCAATGCGATTACTATTGACCGTTCAGTCAGCCGCCGGGCGCAGATCGCGGGTGGCGTGGCGAGACTGCGGCGTTTTGCCACTCGCAAGGGTAGGCGGCGCGGCTACGACTTTCAATTGGTCCTCCCCCTCAAGACTACCACTTTCCGGCCACTATTTTTGCAATTTTGTCCCAGAAATGCCGCAATTACACAACAGTGTGAAGACTGGAACCCACTGTTTGCCAGGGGTCGCCATCCCCATGGGAGGGCGACCTTAAGGGGCATGGAGTATCAGCATCTGCCTTCTGAAAATCCGCGCACTTCACTTGTTATCGGTGGGCAGGTGGCCTAATATTGTAATGAGGATGGGAGTGCTTAAGGTCCGCCTCAGGTATTCGGCAGGCCAAGAGGCACTCCGTAAGATCTCGATGGGCGGTGCACCGACCTAACCTTTTGGGCAGGTTGTGGTGATGAAAAGTCGGACTAAGCTGCTTGCTGGGCTGCAACGAGGCATACCCGGTCCGGGCGGCGGTTCGAGGAGGGGGCAGCGGTACCGTCCGGTGCTGGGATTGGGAATGGTTGAGCGAACTCCAAGTAGGATCGGGAACCTGGCGAAGCGAGGCTTGGAGTCGCCGACGTTGAGCGCTGGATCGGAGTGGGAACGAGAAATGGACAAACCTGAGAGGCCCGAAGGGCATCTGACACCGGACGGGATTCTGGACGCGGCAGAGACGGTTCTGAGACGCTTTGGCCCGAAGAAGGCGAGCGTCGTCGACGTGGCCCGCGCGCTGGGTGTCAGCCACGGCAGCATCTATCGCCACTTCCCGAGCAAGAAGGCGCTGCGCGACGCCGTGGCGGGCCGCTGGCTGTCCGGCGTTTCCGAACCCCTGGCCAAGATCGCGAACAAGCCCGGCAAGGCCGACGCGAAGCTCTCTAGCTGGATGCGCCGCCTGGTGACCATCAAGCAGCAGAAGGTCAAGGACGACCCGGAGATGTTCGCAACCTACCGCACCATCGCGGAGACTGCACAGGGCGCCGTCAACAGCCACATGGACGAGATGGTGGAGCAGCTGGCGCAGATCCTCGCCGAGGGGCGCGAGCAGGGCCGGTTGACCTTCAAGGACGATCCGCACTCCACGGCCCAGGCCATCTTCGACGCGACCATCCGCTTCCATCACCCGCTGATGTTCAACGCCTGGCAGGACCCGGACATCGAGAAGAACTACGCCTCGGTGGAGGCCCTGCTGCTGAAGGCCCTGACCGTGGAAGAAAAGCAGCCGGCGACCGCGAAGACCTGACCCGGATATTCTGGAAAGTTTCGCGAGGCCGATAGCGCCCGAGCGTGAGCGAAAGAGCGGGCCCCTTCTCCGGCGGAGACGGGGCCCCTTTCCTTTCGGCAGGAGGCCAACCCATGGCTGACCCGCAAGCCCGTCACTTGGCGCCGGCGCGCTTCTGGGCCACAATCCGGCCTCTCGCACAGCACCGCCGGAGAAGGGCCAGCCCGTCATGATTCCACGCTACAGCCGTCCCGAGATGGTGAGGATCTGGGAGCCGGAGAACAAGTTCCGCATCTGGTTCGAGATCGAGGCCCATGCCTGTGACGCGCTGGCGAAGCTGGGCGAGATCCCGGCAGAGGCCGCCAAGGCGATCTGGGAGCGCGGCGGCTTCGAGGTCGCGCGAATCGACGAGATCGAGCGCGAGACCAAGCACGACGTCATCGCCTTCCTGACCAACCTCGCCGAGCACGTGGGCCCGGAGGCCCGCTTCGTGCACAAGGGCATGACCTCGTCTGACGTGCTGGACACCTGCCTGGCGGTGCAGCTGACCCAGGCCGCCGACCTCCTGCTGGCCGACCTGGACCGCCTGCTGGCGGCCCTGCGAGCCCGCGCGATGGAGCACAAGCTGACCCCAACGATCGGCCGCAGCCACGCGATCCACGCCGAGCCCACGACCTTCGGCGTGAAGCTGGCCGGCCACTACGCCGCCTTCGCTCGCAACCGCAAGCGACTCGAGTCGGCCCGCGCGGAGATCGCCACCTGCGCCATCTCCGGCGCAGTCGGCACCTTTGCGAACATCGACCCCTTCGTGGAGGACTACGTGGCGGAGAAGCTGGGGCTGGAGCCGGAGCCGGTCTCCACCCAGGTGATCCCGCGCGACCGCCACGCCGCCTTCTTCGCCTGCCTGGGCGTCATCGCGGGCTCCGTCGAGAACCTGGCGATCGAGATCCGCCACCTGCAGCGCAGCGAGGTCCGCGAGGCCGAGGAGTTCTTCTCCGCCGGCCAGAAGGGCTCCTCGGCCATGCCGCACAAGCGCAACCCCGTGCTGACCGAGAACCTGACCGGGCTGGCCCGCATCGTCCGCTCGGCAGTCGTCCCGGCCATGGAGAACATCGCGCTCTGGCACGAGCGCGACATCTCGCACTCTTCGGTCGAGCGCATGATCGCGCCGGACGCCACCGTTACCCTGGATTTCGCGCTGAACCGCCTGGCCGGCGTGGTCGAGAAGCTGCTGGTCTATCCCGAGCGCATGCAGGCCAACCTCGACGCCCTGGGCGGCCTGGTGCATTCGCAGCGCGTGCTCCTGGCGCTCACCGAAGCCGGCGTCAGCCGCGAGGAGGCCTACCGCGTGGTGCAGCGCAACGCCATGCCGGTCTGGCTGGAGGGCAAGGACTTCCTGACCCTCCTGAAGGCGGACCCGGCCGTCGTGCTCTCCGACGAGAAGCTCGAGACGCTCTTCGACCTCGGCTACCACCTGAAGCAGGTCGACCGCATCTTCGAGCGGGTCTTCGGCAAGGAAGCACTGCAGGAGGCCGCGGCCTAGCCGCCCGCCCCTCCCGGACAACTCATCCCGGACAACGAACAGGACCAGGCAGCACAGCATGACGGACATCGCCCTCGAGCCGGCCTACAGGCTCGCCCGCCGCATCAAGGCCAAGGAGATCGGCTGCCTCGAACTGCTGGAGGCCTGCCTCGCCCGGCTGGAGCGCTTCAACCCCACGGTGAACGCCGTCATCTGGCAGGACCTGGAGCAGGCCCGCGCCCGTGCCAAGGAGGCCGACGCGGCCCTGGCGCGCGGCGAGGACTGGGGCCCGCTCATGGGCCTGCCGACCACGATCAAGGAGTCCTACGACTTCGCCGGCGCACCCACCACCTGGGGCATTCCGACCAAGGCCGACAACATCGCCGGCACGCACGCCGTGGCGATCCAGCGCCTGCTGGACGCCGGCGCGGTCATCTACGGCAAGACCAACGTGCCGATCTACCTCTCGGACTGGCAGTCCTTCAACGCGATCTACGGTACGACCGGCAACCCCTGGGACCTGGCCCGGACGCCCGGCGGCTCGTCGGGCGGTTCAGCGGCGGCGCTGGCCACCGGCATGTCGGTCATGGAGATCGGCAGCGACATCGGTGCCTCGATCCGCAACCCCGCCCACTACTGCGGCGTCACCGGCCACAAGCCCACGCACAACATCGTGCCGCTGCGCGGCCACACGGCTACAGGCACCCTGGCCCATCCCGACATCTCCGTCGGCGGCCCCCTGGCGCGCAGCGTCTTCGACCTGGAGATGGCACTGGACGTGATCGCAGGCCCGGACGAGATCGAGGCGGCCGGCCTGCGGCTGGAGCTGCCCCGCCCCCGCGCCGAGCGCCTGCAGGACTTCCGCATCGCCGTCATGGTCGAGGATCCCTGCGTCGCCACCGATTCGGAGTACCAGCAGGTCATCCTGGACCGCGCCCGCGAGCTGGAGAAGGCCGGCGCCAAGGTCTCCCTGACCGCCCGGCCGGAGATCGACACGGCCCGCGCCTTCTGGGTCTACATGCGCCTGCTCCGTTCCCTGACCCATGCACGCCTGTCCGAGGCGGAACGCGACCTCTGGAGAGAGCGCCACGCCAACCTGAAGGACGACGACCATAGCCCCATGGCCGAGGTCGCCCGCGCCGCGCACCTCAGCCACAAGGACTGGCTGGAGATCCACGAGGAGCGCGAGCGCCACCGCTGGGCCTGGCACCGCTTCTTCCAGGACTGGGACGTCCTGCTGGCCCCGGTGGGCGCCGGTCCCGCCTTCCCGCACGATCAGGAGAGCGAGCGCGTCTTCCGCACGATCACCGTCAACGGCCGCCAGGAGAACACCACCGGCCAGCTCTTCTGGGCCGGCCTGTTCGGCGTGGTCTCCCTGCCCGCGACGGTCTGCCCCCTGCCGCTGCACAGCTCCGGCCTGCCGCTCGGCCTGCAGATCGTGGGCCCGCAGTTCGGCGACCGCACCACCCTGGCGCTGGGCAAGCTGATCGAGGAGGCCTTCGGCGGCTACCGGCCGCCGCCGGGCTACGAGGGTTAGGGGATAGGGCTCAGGCCCGCCGCCAGAGCTCGGGGTAGAGCGCCGTTCCCATGGGGTCGCCCGGTGCCAGGCCGGCCGAGGTCATCTCGCGCCTGTGGTCGGGGTTCATGCCCCAGGGCTTGAAATCGACCCTGACGTCGTCGCCGCACCACTTGGTGCTGAAGGCGCGCAGCTCCCGGTCCTCGGCCAGCAGGCCGGAGCCGCCGTGGATGCAGCGGCCGTTGAAGACCAGCGCATCGCCCGGCTCCATGTCGTAGCTGCGCGGGCGATAGCGCTCCGGCTCGGCGTCGATGTCGGGCAGCGGCGGCGCATCCTCCAGCCCGGAGAAGTCCGAGTGCGGGACCTCGCCCCCGTCGGGGTTGAGCGCACCGAAGTCGGCCTGCCGGAAGACCTTGGCCCAGCGGTGCGAGCCGGGGACCACCGAGAGCGCGCTCTGCGCCGCCACCGGCACCAGAGGCATCCAGACCGAGCAGGTCTGGAACCCGCTGACCGACCAGTAGGGCTCGTCCTGGTGCCAGGGGGTCCTGAACTGCGTTCCGGGCGAGCGGCAGAAGACCGCCTCGAAGAAGAAGTTGACGGCGCTCGCCCCCATCAGCCGGCCGGCGAACTCCGCGCACTGGCTCTCCTCGATGAAGTGGCGGTACTGCGGGACCCGCTTCCAGGCGAAGCTGTCGTAGTAGACCTCCCGCTGCTGCTCGTCCCGGTCCCAGACCACCGCCCGGCCGGTCGGGGCACGGCGGCTGGCCGCGAGCCCCGCGTCCAGCTCTCGAATCCAGGTGAGATCGAAGGCCTTGCGCAGGAGGACCGCGCCGTCCCTGTCGTAGCTCTCGATCTCCTCTGCCGAGACCTGGCGCATGAGGCCCCTGTTCACGGCCTCCTCCGGGGTTGGGCTTGCATAAGATCACCTTTTCAGAAAGGGGGTAGAGATCAGCTCCAAGTCATGCTTTTCACCCATATTCTATTGACTGATTCAGGGTTCTTGGCAAATTAGGAATCAATCCGATGCATAAGATAAACTAGCCTATGGACTGGCTCGACCTTCCACCCCTTAACAGTCTGCGGGCCTTCGCCGCGCTGGCCGCCACGGGCAGCTTCACGAGGGCGGGCGAGGAGCTGGGCGTGACCCAGGCTGCGGTCAGCCAGCAGGTCAAGGCACTGGAGACCCGGCTGGGCGTCGGCCTGGTCGAGCGGTCCGGCCGCAGCATCGCGCTGACTGCGGAGGGGATCAGCCTGGCCGCCGGACTGGAGGCCGGCTTCGCCCAGATGCGCCGGAGCCTCGAGGCCCTGACCCGGCTCGATGCCGCAAGGCCGCTGCAGATCACCATGTCGCCCGCCTTCGCGGCCGAGTGGATGCTGCCGAGGATCCCGGAGTTCCAGCGCCGGCACCCCGAGATCACGCTGCTGCTGAACCCGAGCGCGGAGATCATGGAACTGAAGCCCGGCGGCATCGACCTGGCGGTCCGCTACCTGGAGCGCCCTCCCCGGAAGAGCGCGGCAAGGCCCCTCCTCGTCCTCGACACCGGCGTGATCGGCACGCCCGCCCTGCTGGGCCGGCCGGCGACCAGGGATCCGCAGGCGCTGGCGAGCCTGCCCTGGCTGGAGGAACTGGGAAGGAACGACGTCGCACAGTGGTTCCAGCGCCGCGGTATCGTGCCGGATCGCCCGCTGTCGGTCACGCGGATGCCCGGCGGCCTGATCATGCAGGCCGTCCGCCGCGGCGTCGGCGTCACGATCAGCGTCAGAGACTACTTCGCCGAGGACATCAGGTCGGGGAGCGTCGTCGTCGCCTTCCCGGAAGCAGCCTCCGCATCCTTCTACCTCTTCACCGCGCCGGGCCCGACCCGGCCGGCCGTCAAGACCTTCCTCGCGTGGCTCAGGCGGAAGGCAGGGGCAGAAACGGCAAAGCACCGCCCTAAAGAAAGCGCTCCGTCTTGACCTGGCGGCTCCAGTCGGTGGCCAGGCTGATCTCCACCAGGCTGTTGGGTTCGATCCGCTTCCAGCGGCCGATGTCCTCGTCCAGCGGCTCGGAGACCAGGAGGTCGTAGTCGTCGCCCGCGGTGCCGTAGAGGGTGGGCGGCTCGGCGTCGGAGGACCAGCGCACGGCCCAGAAGCGCCAGCCGTCGGAGAGCGCGAAGGTGGCGCGGAAGGCCTCGTCGATCCCGGCCGCCCGGCGCTTCTCCTCGATGACCGTGGTGGCCTCGCGCAGGGCCGCGGCGGGATCGCGCTCCAGGCCGAGGCTCACCATGAGCTGGAGGATCAGCTCGCTGTCGGTGCCGCCCTGGAGGGCCGCGAAGGCCTCGTCGGTCAGGAGCGAGAGAAGCTCCCGCCGGATCCGCTCGAAGCCGCCGATCTGGCCGTTGTGCATGAAGAGCCAGGGGCCCTGCCGGAAGGGGTGGCAGTTCACGAAGATGTCGGGCGCGCCGCTGGAGGCCCGGATGTGTGCGAAGGTGATGCGACTCTCCACATGGCGTGCCAGCTCGCGCAGGTTGGGGTCGGCCCAGGCCGGCCCGGCATTGCGATAGAGCCCCGGGTCGGCGCGGTGGTTGTACCAGCCGAGCCCGCCGCCGTCGCCCTGCACGCCCAGGCGCGACTCGTAGGAGTGGCGGGCGAGCCCGGCGAGCGCGTGCGGTCCGCCATAGACCAGACGTTCGACCGAGTGCGGTTTGCCGACATAGGCGAGCCAGCGGCACATCTCTTCCCCCCTTCGCTTCTTGCTTGCCGGCAAGACTGCGGAGACACGGCCCTCCGGGTCAAGCCGTCACGCGCGGTGGTAGGGATGTCCGGTCAGGATCGACTGGGCCCGGAAGAGCTGCTCGGCCAGGAGGGCGCGCACCAGCATGTGCGGCCAGGTCATGGGGCCCAGCGACAGCAGGCGCTCGGCGGCCGACCTGACGCCGGCGTCGTGACCGTCGGCACCGCCGATGGCGAAGGCCAGCTCGGCGACGCCGCGCTCCGCGGTCTCGTTGATCAGGCTGGCGAAGGCGGCGGAGTCGAGGGACCTGCCGCCCTCGTCCAGGGCGAACAGGCTGGCACCCTTGGGCAGCGCGTCGAGCAGCAGCCTGCCCTCCCGCGCCTTACGCTCGCGTCCGCTCACCGGGCGGCGCTCTTCCACCTCGATCAGCCGAAGCGACCCCCAGGGCCCGCCGTCGAGGCGACGGCGGTAGTCCTCGAAGAGATCGCGCAGTGGGCCGGGTTTGGCGCGGCCCACTGCAAGCAGGGTCAGACGCAGATGCTGCGCCGCCCTAGGCTAGGATGCGTACCGGCGCATCGGTGTTGCCGGCCCACATCTTCTCGAGGTTATAGAACTCGCGTACCTCCGGCCGGAAGAGATGGACGATGACGTCGTTGCCGTCCACCAGGACCCAGTCGGCCCGGGTCATGCCTTCCGTCGGCGGGCGCTTGCCTCCGAGACTGGCCTTCATCTTCTCGGCCAGATGCTCGGCCATGGTGGCGACCTGGCGGCTGGAGCGTCCGCTGGCGATCACCATGTAGTCGGCAAGGCTGCTTTTTTCGCAGAGGTCGATGACGACGACGTCTTCCGCCTTGTCGTCGTCCAGAGAGGCGAGAACCAGATCCAGGAGTTCCTGGTTCGGTTCGGCTTGCGGCAGGTCGATGCTCGCCGCATGCGTCTCTAGGTTTGGCAGGGTTCGGTTTCCTCTTTTGCGTCTCGTCCGCTACGGGCGCACCCGATGCCCGCGCGGGGTTTCCCCAGGATCACTCGCGATACGGCTCACCCTTGCCGGGCCTGCCGCAACCCCGTGGCCGAAAGAGTGCTCAGTCGGATCCGGAAGAGCGCCCAAGCCGGCGTCGGCCAGAGTGCGAGGCCCCTGGCCCGCGACCCGGAAAGCCGCCCCTTGCGAAACCGCACGGCCGCCTTCGACGTGGAAGCCTTTATAGAGTAGGAAGGTCGCGCGAGAACCGCAACGGGTAGCTGATGAAAGATCTGTTGCCAGTGCTGCCAGCGGCTCACCTGTATCATATTGTCCGCACCCATCAGCCAGACGAAGTGCCGGCCCGGAAAGCGCAGGCAGATCTGCTGCAGGCTGTCTGCCGTGCGCTGGGTCCCCAATAGCGTCTCCAGCGCCGTCGCCCTGATCCGCCTGTCGCGCGCCATGGCCCTGGCGCCGGCCAGCCGCTCCTCCAGCGGGGCCATGCCGCAGCGCGGCTTCAGCGGGTTCTGCGGCGAGACCAGCCACCAGACCTCGTCCAGGTCCAGCCGCTTCAAGGCTTCCCGCGAGATGTGGAGGTGGCCCGCATGGGCGGGATTGAAGGAACCGCCCAGCAGGCCGATACGCTGGCCGCGCGCCGGCAGGCGGCCGCCCAGCGCCCGGGCCAGACGGCTCCGCGTGGCGAGTGCTTTTGGCGGGGCGAAGCTAGGGCCGGACCTGGCCATTGCCCCGGACGAGGTACTTGGTCGTCGTCAGTTCCGCCGCCCCGACCGGTCCGCGGGCATGCAGCCGCCCGGTCGCGATCCCGATCTCCGCGCCCATGCCGAACTCGCCGCCGTCGGCGAACTGGGTCGAGGCGTTGGCCAGCAGGATGGCCGAATCGACCTCGCGGAAGAAGCGCTCCTGTGCTGACCGGTCCTCGGCCAGGATCGCATCGGTGTGGCCGGAGCCGTGGTCTGCGATGTGCTCCAGGGCCTGGTCCATCCCCTCGACCACCCGAACGGCGATGATCGGCGCCAGGAACTCCCTGTCCCAGTCGTCGGCGGCAACCGGCCTGACCCGCGAATCCAGCGCCGCGGTCTCGGCATCGCCGCGCACCTCACAGCCCGACTCCAGCAGGGCCGCAACCACGCCCTTCAGGTGACTCTCCGCCACCGAGCGGTCGGCCAGCAGGGTCTCCGCCGCGCCGCAGATGGAGACCCGCCGCATCTTGGCGTTCACCACGACCTCGCGCGCCTTGTCGGGATCGGCGCTGGCGTGGAGATAGAGGTGATTGTTGCCCTCCAGGTGCGCCAGCACCGGCACCCTGCTCTCCTCCATCACACGCTGGATCAGGCCCTTGCCGCCGCGGGGCACGATCACGTCGACGCTCTCGTGCATGCGCAGCAGGTGGCCGACGGCCGCGCGGTCGTAGGTGGGCACCACCTGGACGGCCTCCGGCGGCAGGCCCGCGGCCGCCAGCCCTTCCTGCAGCGCCGCCAGGATCACGCCCGAGGAGCGCCGCGACTCCGAACCGCCGCGCAGGATCGCGGCATTGCCCGACTTGAGGCAGAGGCCGCCGGCATCGGCGGTGACGTTGGGCCGGCTCTCGTAGATGATGCCGATCACGCCCAGGGGCACCGACACCCGGGCGATGTCCAGGCCATTGGGACGGGTCCAGCGGGCCAGCTCGCGGCCGACCGGGTCGGCCTGCTCGGCGATGGCTTCCAGTCCCTGGGCCATGGCCTCGATCCGCTCCGGCGTCAGCGCCAGGCGGTCGACCAGGGCAGCGCTGAGACCGCGCGCCTCGCCCGCCGCCACGTCCTCCGCATTGGCCGCAAGCAGTTCCGCCTCCCTGGCCCTGAGTGCCCGCGCCGCCTCTCTCAAGGCTTTGTTGCGGGCCTCGCCGCTGCTGGTCGCCAGGACGGCCGCGGCACGGCGCGCCTGCCGTCCCAGAGCCTGCATCGCGGCCTCCAGTTCGCCGGTCCCCGCGACTGCCCCTTCTACTGGGGCCCTTTCCGCCACGCTTGCCATCTTACCCTCCCTGTCGTCGTCAAACCCTATCCAGCCCGATCCGCGACGCCAAGCCGCCAGGGGCACGGGTCGGTCATGCGCGCCCGTCTCCGGACAGCACCAGGTCGTCCCGGTGGATCAGCTCCTTGCGCCCGGGGTAGCCCAAGAGCGCCTCGATCTCGCTGGTGCGGTGGCCCAGGATGCGCGCTGCGTCCTCGGCGCGATAGGCGGAGAGCCCGCGTCCCACCTCCGTGCCCTCGTGATCCAGCAGCACCAGCAGGTCGCCCCGCTTGAAGCTCCCCTCCGAGGCCGTCACCCCGGCCGGCAGGAGGGACTTGCCGCGCCGAAGCGCCGCGACGGCGCCGGCATCCAGGTGCAGCCGGCCGCGCGGGTCGAGTGCCGCCTTGATCCAGCGCTTGCGCGCCGTCATCGGCTCGGTCGCGGCGGCGAACCAGGTCGCCTTGCCGCCGGCGGCCAGGCTGGAGAGCGCGTGCGGCGCGCGGCCGTCGGCGATCGCCAGGCGGCAGCCGCCCTCGCCGGCCATGCGGGCCGCGATCAGCTTGGTCGCCATCCCGCCCGAGGAGTAGCCGCGTGGCGCCTTGCCGCCCATCGCCACGATCTCCGGCGTCAGGCGCTCGACATGGGGAATGTGGCTTGCGTCGGGGTCCAGCCTGGGGTCGGCGGTGTAGAGCCCGTCGATGTCCGAGAGCAGCACCAGGGTGTCGGCATTGATCATCACCGCCACGCGGGCGGCCAGGCGGTCGTTGTCGCCGATCCGAATCTCGTTGGTGGCGATGGTATCGTTCTCGTTCACCACCGGTAGCGCGCCCAGGCTGAGGAGCTGGTTCAAGGTGGCGCGCGCGTTCAGGTGGCGGCGCCGCTCCTCGGTATCGTCCAGGGTGAGCAGGATCTGGGCGACGACGATGCCGTGCTTGCTCATGGCCACGGTGTAGGCCTGCGCGAGCTGGATCTGACCCGTCGCCGCGGCCGCCTGCTTTTCTTCCAGGTCGAGCGCGCGCTCAGGCAGGCCCAGCAGGATCCGGCCCACGGCGATCGCCCCCGAGGAGACCAGGATGACCTCGATTCCCCGGGCGCGCAGGGCGGCAACGTCTTCCGCCAGCGCGGTGATCCAGCCGTGGCGCACCAGCCCCGTGGGCTCGACCAGCAGCGCCGAGCCGATCTTGATCACCAGCCGCCTGGCGGTCATGAGGGACTGCAGGCTCACGTCACCGACTCCGGGTGCCAGTCCTCGGAATCCTCCCGTCGCGGCTTGCGGCTGGCCAGGATCATCTCGTGGAGCGCCGCCAGGCACTCCTCCAGCCCCCGCCTGCCGACCGAAGAGACCTGGAGCGGGCGCCGGCCGCTGGCCTCCGCAAGCCAGCCCGCCTGCACCTCCAGATCCTCCGCGGAGACGGCATCGCACTTGCTGAGGGCCACCAGCTCGGGCTTTGCCGCCAGCGTCGCGTCGTAGGCCTCCAGCTCGCGCCGGATCGTCCGGTAGGCGCCGGCGACATCGTCCTGGGTGGCGTCGACCAGGTGCAGCAGCGCACCGCAGCGCTCGATATGGCCGAGGAAGCGGTCGCCCAGGCCCGCGCCCTCGCTGGCCCCCTCGATCAGGCCGGGGATGTCGGCCAGGACGAAGCTCGCCTCGCCGTGGCGCACCACGCCCAGGTGCGGGGCCAGAGTGGTGAAGGGATAGTCCGCCACCTTCGGAGTCGCCCGGCTGACGGCGGAGAGGAAGGTCGACTTCCCGGCGTTGGGCAGGCCCAGCAGTCCGGCGTCGGCGATCAGCTTCAGCCTGAGCCAGACCCAGCGCTCTTCGCCGGGCCAGCCCGGGTCGGCACGCCTGGGGGCGCGGTTGGTGCTGGACTTGAAGCTGGCGTTGCCCAGCCCCCCGTCGCCGCCGCGGCAGGCCACCACGCGCTGGCCGGGCTCCACCAGGTCGAAGAGCAAGGTCTCCTTGTCCTCGGCCAGGACCTGGGTTCCTGCCGGCACGGTGATGACCGTCGCTTCGGCCGAGGCGCCGGTGCGGTCGGCGCCCTTGCCGTGCTCACCCCTCTTGGCCTTGAAGTGCTGGCGATAGCGGAAGTCGATGAGCGTGTTGAGGTCCGCGGTCGCCTCGAAGACCACGTCGCCGCCGCGCCCGCCGTTGCCGCCGTCCGGGCCGCCGAACTCGATGAACTTCTCGCGGCGGAAGGAGACGCAGCCGCCCCCGCCGTCGCCAGAGCGCAGGTAGATCTTGGCCTCGTCCAGGAATTTCATCGTCGTTCGCCAGGTTCTTCTCAAAGAAAAAGGGCGCCCCCGCCTTGTGGAGCGCCCCTGTCGTTTCGCGTTGTCAGGAGCCCCTTCGGGGCCCCGCCAGCGTCCGCGAGGCTAGGCCTCGCCCGCCGGCGCCTCGGCTTCGGCATCGACCAGCACGAAGGTCCGGCCCTTGGCCTTGTGCGCAAAGCGCACCTTGCCCTCGACCAGGGCGAAAAGGGTGTGGTCGCGGCCCATGCCGACGTTGGTGCCCGGGTAGAACTTGGTGCCGCGCTGGCGGACCAGGATGTTGCCGGCCAGAACCGCCTCGCCGCCGTAGCGCTTCACGCCCAAGCGGCGACCTGCGGAGTCGCGTCCGTTGCGGGAGGAACCGCCTGCCTTCTTATGCGCCATCTCTTCTTCTCCTCGAACTCTCTATCTCTCGGTCCCGCCTCAAGCGACGATGTCGGTGATACGCACCATCGTCTGATGCTGGCGATGACCGGCGCGCCTGCGGTAGTTCTGGCGGCGCTTCTTCTTGAACACGATGATCTTGCGGGTGCGACTCTGCGCCACGACCTCGCCCGAGACCTTGGCGCCCTCCAGAAGCGGGGCGCCGACCTTCACGCCGTCCTCGCCCTCGATCAGCAGGACGGAATCGAAAGAGATCTCCTGGCCGGGCTCGGCCGTCAGGCGCTCGACAGCGATCGTCTGGTCCTTGGCGACCTTGTACTGCTTGCCGCCTGTCTGGATGACTGCGTACATCGTTTCCACTCTTTATTCCAGTGCATTGCCCGGGCAACAGACCCAGGGCGCGCCATCGGGGTTCCCCGGGCGCGAGAGCTGCGTTGTCTAGCCTCTGCCTGCGATCCTGTCAACGGAAGATCGGTTGTTTGGTTGACCCGGCACCGGCCCGCAGCCAGAACCACAAACCATCGCTACAGAGTTGAACTGGCGCATAGATGCGCTAAGCTCGCGCCCGCGACAAGGGGAGGAGACGCATCGGCATGTTGCAATTCGATCATGTCAACATTCGCACCGCCAGCCTCGAGCGCGCCGTGCGCTTCTACGAGCGTGTTCTGGGCATGACCAGCGGCAAGCGGCCGCCCTTTCCCTTTCCCGGCGCCTGGATGTACCTGGGCGAGCAGCCCTACGTGCACCTGGTCTCGGTCGAGAACGACCCGGCCGCACCGAAGGAGGCCGACGGCCTGCGCCTGGAGCACTTCGCCTTCCGCGGCGACGACCTGGAGGACTATCGCCGGCGTCTGAAGGAAGAGGGCGTGGCCTGCCAGGAGGTCCGCGTGCCCGGCACCGACCTGCTGCAGCTCAACTTCTTCGACCCGGACGGCAACCACATCCACGTCGATTTCAGGGTCTAGCGCCACAGGCGTGGCGCCGGCGGGCCCGGGCCCGCGAGGCAGCGGCCGGTGACCTACAGCGACGAAACCCTGCGCGAGATCGAAGCCTTCGGCGAGGAGCTGGAGGCGGTCCAGGCGCGGCTCTCGGACATACACCGGCGCATCAGGCGGGTCCTGCCGGAGGTCGAGCACCCCGTCCTGAGGGGCAAGCTGCTGCGCGACCTCTGGCTCTGCGAGACCAGTGCCGGAAGCCGCCCCGGCTACTTCAGCCGGGCCGGCCAGGACTGGTGGCTGGACGCCAGGGCCTTCAAGCGCAAGCGCGGGGGCGTCTTCATCGACGTCGGCGGCTTCGACGGCCTGATCGCCTCCAACACCCTCTTCTTCGAGCTGCTGCGCGGCTGGCGCGGGCTGCTGCTGGAGCCCTCGCCCACCCTCTTCAGGCGGGCGAAGAAGGTCAGGCGCTGCAACTGCCTGCAGCGCGCCGTGGCGGCGCAGGCGGGCAGGCGCCCCTTCCTCCACGTGCTGGACGGCTACCTGGAGATGGGCGGCCTGACCGAAAGCTACGACGAGGAGACCCACGCCCGCCTCCACGCCCACCCCAAGCACCGCGAGGAGACCATCGAGGTCGAGACCGTGACCCTGGGCGGGCTCTGTGCCGACTACCGCCTGAGCGAGGTCGACTATATCTCCCTGGACGTCGAGGGGGCGGAGGTCGCGATCCTGGAGAGCTTTCCCTTCGAGCGGGTCAAGGTGCGCGCCTGGACGGTGGAGACGCGCCTCAACAAGGAGACGATAGACGCCCTGATGCGGGCGCGCGGCTACCGCCGTGCCGAGACCCTGGCCGACGATGCGGTCTACCTGCTCGACTCCGAGTTTCCGGCGGAGAGGCCCTGAGCTGCCGGAAGGCCATCAAGCGATAGGGTCCCTGGGGTGCCTTTGCGCTCCTACGTCCCGCAGGGGGCAGCCGAAACCGGTTTGCCGCCCTAGTAGGCCGCCCTAGTTTCAAGGGCCATGGCAACACGCAGACTGATCCTGATACTGGGCGATCAGCTCTCGCCCGCCCTGCCCTCGCTCGCCGAGGCCGATCCCGGCCGCGACCGCCTCCTAATGGCCGAGGTGCAGGAAGAGGCGGACTATGTCCCCCACCACCGCAAGAAGCTGGCCTTCCTCTTCTCCGCCATGCGCCACTTCGCAGCCGAGCGCGAGCGCGAGGGCTGGCGGGTCGACTACACCCGCCTGGACGACCCGGAGAATTCCGGCAGCCTCTTCAGCGAACTGGAGCGCGCGATCACGCGGCACGACCCGGCGGAGGTCTGCATCACCGAGCCCGGCGAATACCGCCTGAGCCACCAGATGATCGGCTGGACGAAGCGCCTGAAGCGACCCCTGGAGATCCTCGAGGACAGCCGCTTCCTCTGCTCCAGAGAGCGCTTCGAGCGCTGGGCCAAGGGACGCAAGCAGCTCCGCATGGAGCACTTCTATCGGGAGATGCGCCGCAAGACCGGCCTCCTGATGGAGGGCGACGAGCCGGCCGGCGGCCGCTGGAACTTCGATGCCGAGAACCGCAAACCGGCCAAGGCCGACCTCTTCCTGCCCGAGCCCCTCCGGGTCCGGCCGGACGAGACGACCCGCGCCGTCCTGGATCTGGTCGCCGGTCGCTTCCCCAACCGCTTCGGCAGCCTGGAGCCCTTCTGGTTCGCCGTCACCCGCGCCCAAGCGCTGGAGGCTCTCGACCGTTTCGTGGCCGAGGCGCTGCCCCGCTTCGGCGACTACCAGGACGCCATGCTGCTGGACCGGCCCTTCCTCTACCACTCGGTCCTCTCGCTCTATCTTAACGCCGGCCTGCTGGAGCCGATGGAGATCTGCCGCAAAGTCGAGGCCGCCTACCGCGCGGGCCGGGCACCGATCAATGCTGCCGAGGGCTACATCCGCCAGATCATCGGCTGGAGGGAGTACGTGCGCGGCATCTACTGGCGCTTCATGCCGGACTACCTGGAGTTGAACGCGCTGGAGGCCACCCGGCCCCTGCCCGACTTCTACTGGACGGGCGAGACCGACATGGCCTGCCTCAGGGCGGCGATCGGCCAGACCCGCGAGGAGGCCTATGCCCATCACATCCAGCGCCTGATGATCACCGGCAACTTCGCCATGCTGGCCGGCGTCGACCCCAGGCAGGTCCACGAGTGGTATCTCGCGGTCTACGCCGACGCCTACGAGTGGGTGGAGCTGCCCAACACGCTGGGCATGAGCCAGTTCGCCGACGGCGGCCTGCTGGGCTCCAAGCCCTACGCCGCCGGCGGGAATTACATCAGCAAGATGTCGGACTATTGCAGTGCCTGCCGCTATGACGTGAAGCAGAAGGCCGGTGATGCCGCCTGCCCCTTCACCCCGCTCTACTGGTATTTCCTGCTTCGCAACGAAGACAGGCTGCGCGGAAATCAGCGCCTCGCGCGTGCTTACAGCACCTGGGAGCGCATGAGTCCGGAGAGACAGGCCGCCTATCGCGAGAGTGCACGGCGCATCCTGAAAGCCTTGTGAGGTAACATTCTACTTTTTCTCGTACAGCAAGGGAATCTTCTGGAGCTTCCCTGTCCCATCCCGCAAGGTAGCCGCCGACAAAATTATCGAACGAACAAATGGGGGAAACGGCCGTGGGCACCTACATCGGCAACGCAAGCGACGACACCTTCTTCGGCTCGAACGGCGTCGACCGGATGATCGGCGAGGGCGGCGACGACACCCTCTACGGCAACGACGGCAACGACAGCTACGTGCGCGGCAAGGAGGGCGACGACACCGTCTTTGGCGGCAGTGGAGCGGACCGCAGCCTGCAGGGCGGAATCGGCGTGGACACGCTCTTCGGAGGATCGGGCGACGACGTCGGCTTCACCGCCGGCGATCACATGGACTGGGTCTACGGCGGCCTCGGCGACGACCGCACCTTGCGCGGCAACAGCGGCGACGACTACCTCTTCGGCGGCAGCGGCGACGACATCGGCCTGGTCGGCAAGGACGGCGATGACAAGGTCTACGGCGGCAGCGGTTTCGACCAGGTCTTCGGCGGCACCGGGAACGATACCTTCTTCATCAAGCCGGGCGAGATGGAGCCCGGCGAGCTGATCTACGGCGGCAAGCACAGCGACACGCTGTTCATCTACGGCGGCGCTGCCACGGCCGCCTACCTCTATCTCAAGTCGGTCGAGGTCATCCTTCCCTATCCCAGCGGCCCGGCCACCTCCGGGAACGATTCCCTCTTCGGGACCGACGGCCCGGACCACCTGGACGGCCTGAGCGGCGACGACCGGGTCTATGGGCTTTCCGGCGAGGATACCCTCATCGGTGGCGAGGGCGACGACAGCCTCTTCGGCGCCAGCCGCATGGACAGCCTCTACGGCGGCAGCGGGAATGACACCCTCTACGGCGGCGCGGGCGGAGACCCGACCATCCTGGGCGGCGAAGGCGACGACTTCCTCTTCGGCGGGGACGGCAACGACCTGGGCGTTCGCGGCGAGGAGGGTTCCGACCGCGTCTACGGCGGCAGCGGTAACGATTCCTTCCTCCAGGGCGGATCGGGCGTGGAGAGCGACCGTCTCTTCGGAGGATCGGGCAACGACGTGGGCATGACCGCAGGCGACGGCATCGACTGGGTCTACGGCGGCGAGGGCGACGACCGCACCCTGCGCGGCAACAGCGGCGACGACTACCTCTTCGGCGGCAGCGGCGACGACATCGGCCTGGTCGGCAAGGACGGCGAAGACAAGGTCTACGGCGGCAGCGGCTTCGACCAGGTCTTCGGCGGTACGGGCAACGACACCTTCTTCGTCAACCTGGGCGAGATGCAGACCGGCGAGCAGATCTACGGCGGTGCCGGGACCGACACGCTCTTCATCTACGGCGAGACGGCGAACGCTGCCTTCCTGTACCTGAAGTCGGTGGAGGTGATCAGCCCGCTGGTCAGCACCCTGGCGACCTCGGGCAACGACTACCTGGTCGGCACCGATTCCCCGGACAAGCTGGATGCGCTGAGCGGCGAGGATCGGGTTTTCGGGCTCTCGGGCCTCGACATCCTGCGCGGAGGTGCTGGCGACGACACCATCTACGGCAGCAGCAGCCGCGACCGGATCTTCGGCGATGAGGGAAGCGATACCATCTTCGGCGGGAACGCCGACGACCGGATCGTCGGTTTCGCGGGCACGGATACCGCCTTCGGCGGCGGCGGCGAGGACACCATCATCGTGGATACGGTGACCGACAAGGTCTTCGAGGACATGTCGGGCGGTGTCGACACCCTGCTGTCGAACGCACCGGACTTCACGCTCACCAGCGGTGCAGAGGGCTTCATCGAGTTCGTCGAGGTGAGGACCGGCGCCGGGGCCGCACGCTTCGACGGCAACGAGCACGACAACGACATCAAGGGCAACATCTTCGACGACGTCCTCCTGGGGCGCAGCGGCGCCGATGTCCTGGACGGCGGCGAAGGCCAGGATACGGTCACCGGCGGCAGCGGCGACGACACCTTCCTGGTGGAGACCCGCTCCGACCGCGTGCGCGACGGCTCCGGTCAGGGCGTCGACCTGGTTCGGGCCAGCACGGATTTCACCCTGCCGGGCGGCTCGGCCTTCGCCTTCGTCGAGAACCTGCGGATGGAGGACGGTGCCGGCAACATCGACGGAACCGGCAATGCCCTGGACAACACCCTGGAAGGCAACACGAGCGACAACCGCCTCGCCGGCAACCAGGGCGAAGACACCCTGATCGGCGGCGCGGGCGACGACACCCTCTTCGGCGGCGGCAGCGCCGACCGCTTCGAAGGGGGCAGCGGTGCCGACACCGTCATCATGGGCCGCGACGACCAGGCCTTCGGCGGCTCCGGCGAGGACTGGTTCCTCTTCAAGGAGAGCCAGGTGACCGGGGGCGGCTCACCGTCGGGCTTGCAGGCGATCGAGGACTTCGACGGCGTCAGCATGGGAGCGGCGAACGGCGAGGACAAGCTGGTGTTCGAGACCGGGCTGGAGGTCGGCAGCTTCACCTACATCGACAGCGCCGCCTTCTCCGGCAACGGCAACTCCGAGGCGCGCTTCGCCGGCGGCGAGAACGTGGAGGTCGACCGCGACGGCGACGGCGCCGCCGACCTGGTCTTCGAGGTGACGAACCTGACCGCCGCCAACCAGCTGACCGGCACGGATTTCCTGTGGCTGTAGGCTCGGAGCAGAGCGCGATCAGGTGGGCCCACCTGACAGCAGCGCCTTAGGCCGAAGGAGACCTGTAGCGGCGCGTAACCTCCAGACCGCCGGTGCCCGCGGACTTGGCTGCGAGCACCTGCGGCCGAAGGGTCAGGCGGTTGCCTGGAAGGCTTCCGGCGCCGTCCTCTCGCGCTTCTCAAGCAGGTTGTTCAGCGCGTTGACGTAGGCCCGGACGGAGGCAACCAGGGTGTCGTGGTCGGCGCCGCGGCCGTTGACCGTCTTGCCGTCCTCCTCCAGGCGGACCGTCACCTGGGCCTGGGCGTCGGTGCCGCCTGTGACCGCATGGACCTGGTAGAGCTGCAGGGTGGCGTCATGCGGGAAGATCTTGCGCACGCAGTGGAAGGCCGCGTCGACCGGGCCGTTGCCGCGCGACTCGGCCTCGCGGGTGCGGCCGTCCACCTCCAGCTTCAGGACGCAGGACTGCGGGCCCGAGGTGCCGCAGACCACGTGCATGGCGCCGAAGCGGATGCGGTCGCTGCCGCCGAGCAGGCTGTCATCGATCAGCGCGATGATGTCCTCGTCGAAAACGTCCTTCTTGGCGTCGGCCAGGTCCTTGAAGCGGGCGAAGGCATCGTTCAGCTGGTTGTCGCCCAGCTGGATCCCCAGCTCCTCCAGCTTGGCCTTGAAGGCGTGGCGGCCGGAATGCTTGCCCATGACCAGGTTGGTCTTGGTCAGCCCCACCGATTCCGGGGTCATGATCTCGTAGGTCTGGGCGTTCTTCAGCATACCGTCCTGGTGGATGCCGCTCTCGTGCGCGAAGGCGTTGGCGCCGACGATCGCCTTGTTGGGCTGCACCGAGAAGCCGGTGATCGACGACAGCAGGCGCGAGGTCTTGGTGATCGCCGTGGTCTCGATGCCGGTCCACTGCGGCATGACGTCGGCCCGGGTCCTGAGCGCCATCACGATCTCTTCCAAGGAGGCGTTGCCGGCCCGCTCGCCGATGCCGTTGATGGTGCACTCCACCTGCCGCGCCCCGGCGTTGATCGCGGCCAGGGAGTTGGCGACCGCCAGGCCCAGGTCGTTGTGGCAGTGGGTCGAGATCCTGGCCTTGTCGATGTTCGGCACCCGCTCGCGCATGGCCGTGATCATGCGGTAGTACTCCTCCGGCACGGTGTAGCCCACGGTGTCGGGGATGTTGACGGTCGAGGCCCCGGCGTTGATCGCGGCCTCGACGCAGCGGCAGAGGAAGTCGAAGTCGGTGCGGGTGCCGTCCTCGCAGGACCACTCCACGTCCTCGCAGAGATTGCGTGCGCGGGTCACGCTGTCGATGACGGCCTGGTAGACCTGCTCCGGCTCCATCTGCAGCTTGTGCTTCATGTGCAGCGGGCTGGTCGAGATGAAGGTGTGGATGCGCGGCCTGGCGGCGCCCTGCAGGGCCTCCCAGGCACGGTCGATATCCTTGCGGGTGGCCCGCGCCAGGCCGGCAACCTGGCTCTTCTTGATGCGCTCGGAGACCGCGCGCACGGCCTCGAAGTCGCCCTTGGAGGCGATGGGGAAGCCGGCCTCGATCACGTCGACGCCCAGCTCCTCCAGCGCCTCGGCGACCTGCAGCTTCTCGCCCAGGTTCATCGAGCAGCCCGGCGCCTGTTCGCCGTCGCGCAAGGTGGTGTCGAATATGATGACGCGGTCGGCCTCGTTGCGCGTCTCTTCGGTCTTTTCGCTTGTCATTGTCTGGTCCTCGGTTTTCCGGGCCGGGGGTCCTGGACCCGCTCACGGCCAATCATCTGCTGGTGATCAAGCATCTTCACTGGATGATCCCCTGCCCGCTTGCCGACCGTCGCCGGCTGTAGCGTTCAGGGGCAGATAAGGAGGAGGGGAAGCCCGCCGAGGCCGAGGGCCTCAGGACGCAGCAGAGCCGCGGCCGAAACGGCCGTCGCGCTGTCGATGCTGGTCCTCGCGTGGATCATGGGCTCCTGTTCCGCAGTCTCGTGCGGTTTCCTCGGCATAGTTATGCCAGAGCTCGAGGCTTGGCAAGCCCGGAAATGCAAGCTCTGCGGAAAGGCCACGTGGCGGGACTGCCGGCCATCGCCTCTCGATCCGCGGCTGACCGGCGCTTCGAGACCCATGCGGCGCGCGCCTTCTCGTTGACGGAGGGGCCGGGCGGGCATAAGAACAACCCCAGGTTACGAGACTAAGGAGAGGCCGATGCCCGGTTACCTTCCGGCTGCCTCCCGCGGGAAATTGAAGGGGGCCTGCGCGCTGGCGCTGGCCGGACTGCTGCTTGTGGCCTGCGCATCGGACACGGCAGGCATCGGCTCGTCGCCCTACGAGCCGCCGCGTATCGCCCAGGACAGCGGCCGCTCGCCCGCCGAGACCCAGCTCGCCAGGGCCGACACCACCAAGGTGCAGAGCGGGGGCAGCCCGGCGGCCTTCCCGATCGTTCTCGCCGGGGCGGCCGCCCTCTATCTCCTGATCAAGGGCGGCGAGCTCGCCGTCGATGCGGTCGACGGCCCGACGGTCTACTCCTACCTCGGCGAGGAGGACCGAAGGCTGGCGGCCGAGGCCTATGCCAGGGCCTACGAGGCGCCCAGCGGCAGCACGGTCGCCTGGCGCAACGAGACGGCAGGGGCCAAGGGCTACGTCACGGCGACGGGCCCGCGCTACAGCGCCTCCGGCCGCTCCTGCCGCAGCTTCCGCCACGTCTTCTGGAACGGGACCTTCGGCTCCCTCTCCAACGACGTCGCCTGCCTGAGCGACGAGGAGGGCTGGACCCTCTCGAGCGCGGAACTGGGTTAGGGCGCCTTCACGGCCGCCGGCGCTTGGCCATTTGGGATGAGGATCGCTGCCGGCCGGCCGAGGCGAGGCGCTTGGTCAGGCCGTCAGTTGCCCGGCTCGACCTGGGCCTTTCCGTCCTGGTTCACGGTCACCCGGAAGGTTCCCTGATCGCATTCCAGCAACCAGACGGTGCGTCCCGGCTTTGAGGCCGCCTTGTCGCGCTGCGGGTTGCGAGGATTGTCGCAGGGATATCCGGCCTGGCGCATCTCCGAGGCCACGATCGCGCTCAACTGCGTGTCTGCACGCGGGGCGGAGGGCGCTACCAGAACGGCCGCAAGGCCCGCGGCGGCGAAGGCTGACCCTAGACGCATCCTTGATCTTTCCACGACAGCCCCCCGTCCCTGCCTCAAGAGTGGGATGCCTTCGCTCATGCTCACGCTTCCCGTTCCAGCGTATTGTTCCTAAAAGCAAATCGTCGTCGCAGATGAGTCCATCTGCTCGGGATTTGCTCTAGGCCGCCGCCTTCTTCGGATGCCGGCGCTTGGCCACCTGGTCGCCGTAGGTTCCCATCATCTCTGTCGCCTCTTCCTGATCCTCGGAGGTGACCGGCTCCAGCGCTTTGTCCGTGTAGGCAAGCTTCTGCGGATCGCGGTCGATTTTGGCTGCGATCGCGCGGAGCTGCAGGAAGAGCTTGGACCAGAGGTAGGCCGCGCGCGCCACCTCGTAGGCGCGGCGCGGATAGAAGACCAACGGGCTTTCCAGCGGCAGGCCGCTGCGGCGCTGGCGGCGTATCTTGCGGCGCAGCCAGCCGCCCTGGATCGGATGCACCTTCTCGATCAGGGGATAGCCCTTGAACCACATGAGCGGCGCCATGATCTGCTTGGCCGTCATGCCGCTGGCGGCGTGGCGGCGCATCACCCGCTCCATGTGCTCCATTGTGTAGAAGACGTCCCAGGCCCGCCAGTAGGTGTCCTGCCATTCCTGCCGGGACATCTTCGGGTGATCGACGACGATGTGCTCCAGGTCGTACTTGTTCATGTCCGGGTCCATCGCAATGCCCTGCTTGTGCAGGCGCTGATGGTCTTCCGAACCCGGCAAGGGCGTCAGCGGGAAGAACTGCAAGAGGTCGATCGGCAGCTCGTCCATGATGATGCGGATATCGCGCTCGATCCGCTCCGGCGTGTCGCCGGCGAAGCCCATGATGTAGCCGGCGTAGTTGGTGATCCCGTGCCGCTTCCAGGCCTGGACCATCTCGCGGTACTCCCAGATCCGGTTCTGGCGCTTCTTGGCGCCGGCCAGGTTCTCCGGGTTGATGTTCTCCAGTCCGATGTAGACGCGCCGCGTGCCGGCGGCATGCGCCTTCTCGATGAAGTTCGGGATCTTGTGGCAGAGGGTATCGACCTGCAGGATCAGGAAGACCCTGAGCTTCTCCTCGCGGCGCAGCTTGATCAGGCGGTCGAAGATCGCCTCCCAGTTCCGGTTGCGCGCGAAGTTGTCGTCGGTGACGAAGAAGCGGCGGATGCCCTGCGCCCAGTTCGCGCGCACGATGGCCTCGATGTCGTCGGCCGTGCGATAGCGGCTCTTGCGTCCCTGCACGTTGATGATGGTGCAGAAGGAGCACTGGAAGGGACAGCCGCGGCCGGCATCGAAGGAGGTGTACCAGCCCACCGTGCGGCGCACGTTCTCGCGCGGCAGGATCGGGACCGGCTGGTCCTCCATGCCCGGCAGGTCCTGCAGGTAGTTGTAGACCGGCTGCGGCCGGCCCTGGCGCAGGTCCTCCAGCAGCAGGTCCAGGCGCCCCTCGCACTCGCCGGCATAGAGGATGATCCCCAGGTCCCTGGCTTCCTGGATGTCTGGCGGCAGCTCCGGCAGCATGGAGAGGCAGCCGGAGACGTGAAAGCCGCCGATGACAACGCTCACCCCCGCCTCGCGCATCGGGCGGGCCATGTCCATGGTGCGCGGGAACTGGTTCGACTGCACGCCGACCAGCCCGATGAAACTGCCGGGCCCGCCCTCCCTGACCCAGCGCGTCAGGCGCTTCAGCGGGATCACGCTGTTGGTCTCGTCGTAGGCCTGGAGCTCGATCTCGACGTCGGGGCCCAGCACCTGCCGGGCGCGGCAGTCCTCGACCACCGCATGCAGCGAGGCCAGGGAATTGGAGGGGATAGAGGAGCGGCGCCACTGCACGACATAGCCGTCGTCGTCGTAGCGCGAGGGCTTGATCAGGGCGATTCGAACCGCTTTTTGCGTCATGCAAGCCTCCGGCGTCGCCCTGCCGCCGGCGACGCAATCCTCATTTTCCTCTCATCCCCCGCGGGTTATACTCCATCGCCGGGTTCCGGCCAAACGAAACGGGCGGGCCGTGCTTCAGCAGGTCTGTGTCGGAAAAAGAAGAGCGGCCCCGTCAGGCAGCGGCGGAAGCCGGCTTGCCCCGCCGCTTGGTCACCATCTCGCCGTAGACCTCCATCATCCGCTGCTCGTCGTCCGGGCCGGTGCTGAGCGCGCGGTCGTGGTAGGAGAGGCGCCCGGGATCGCGCATGATCCGCCAGGCCAGGTGGCGCAGCGAGAGATAGAGCGCGGTCCAGCGCGCCGTGGTCCAGGCGACCTCGAACAGGCGCCGGGGATAGAAGACCAGGGCCGGCTCCAGCGGCAGGCCGGAGCGGCGCTGGCGGCGGATCTTGCGGCGCAAGAGCCCGCCCTGGATGGGATGCACCCCCTCGATCGAGGGAAAGCCCTTGAAGGCCGTCAGGGCCGCGACATGCAGTTTCTTCCTCCCCGTGGCCGCACGCCGGCGCAGGATGCGCTCCATGTGCGCGCGGGTGTAGTAGATGTCCCAGGCCCTCCAGTAGGTCCGGGTCCAGGCCTCGCGGCTCATGAGGGGGTGGTCGACGACCACGTGCTCCAGGTCGTAGCGGTTCATGTCGGGGTCCATCGCCACGCCCTCGCGGGCCAGGCGCTGATGGTCCTCCGAGCCCGGCAGCGGCGTCAGCGGATAGAACTGCAGGTAGTCGAGCGGCAGTTCCTCCATGATGATGCGGATGTCCTGCTCGATCCGCTCCGGCGTGTCGCCCGCGAAGCCCAGGATATAGCCGGCATAGGTGGCGATCCCGTGATCCCTCCACTGGCGGATCATCTCCCGGTACTCCCAGATGCGGTTCTGCCGCTTCTTGGCGTCCATCAGGTTTGCGGGGTTGATGTTCTCCAGCCCGATGTAGACCGTGGTCGTGCCGGCCGCCTTGGCCTTGTCGATGAAGTTCGGGATCTTGTGGCAGAGGGTATCGACCTGCAGGGTCATGAAGACCTTCAGCCCCTCCTCGCGGCGGAGCGTGATCAGGCGGTCGAAGATCGCCTCCCAGTTCCGGTTGCGGGCGAAGTTGTCGTCGGTAACGAAGAAGGTCCTGGCGCCCTGGTCCAGGTTCGCACGCACGATGGCCTCGATGTCGTCGGCGGTGCGGTAGCGGCTCTTGCGCCCCTGCACGTTGATGATGGTGCAGAAGGAGCACTGGAAGGGGCAGCCACGGCCGGCATCGAAGGAGCCGTAGTGGCCGATGGTCCGCACCACCCGCTCCTTCGGCAGGACCGGTGCCGGCTGGCCCTCGAGGCCGGGCAGGTCGCTCAGATAGTCGTAGATCGCCCTGGGCCGGCCGGCGCGCAGGTCGGCCAGCAGCAGGTGCAGGCGGTCCTCGCACTCCCCGGCGTAGAGGATGACGCCCAGATCGCGCGCCTCGGCGATGTCGGGCGGCAGCTCCGGCAGCATGGCGAGACAGCCCGAGACGTGGAAGCCGCCGGCGACGACCGTGAGGCCGCGCTTGCGCAAGGGGCGTGCCAGGTCCATCGCGCGGGGGAACTGGTTCGACTGCACGCCGACCAGGCCGACGAAGCTGCCGGGTCCGCCGGCGGCCACCCAGTCGGCGATTGCCCGCATCGGCAGCACCGTGTTGGTCTCGTCGTAGGCCTTGAGCTCGATCTCGACAGCGGCGCCCAGCACCTGCCGGTCGGCGCAGTCCTTGACCAGGGCATAGACGGCAGCCAGCGAGTTGGAGGGCATGAGCGAGCGGCGCCACTGCACGACGTAGCCATCGTCGTCGTAGCGTGACGGCTTGATCAGGGCGATGCGAAGCGGTCTCATGACTGCCCGGCCAATCCTCAGCCCCGGGGCTTCGGCCGGGACCGCTTTCACGGGAAAGCGTCGTCCTGGCACCCCGTCGGCTCACCGGAACTTACACCTCTTCGCTCTTGTCGGCTAATCTTTTCCTGTGCTTTGCGCGTCGGCGATAGGCCTTCGGGGAGGGCTCCACCGCCTTCCCGCGGCGGCGCAGCAGGACGACATAGGGATTGCGCGCCAGCTTCTTCTTCCGAACCTTCCGTGCCATCGCTCGCAATGGGCCTCGCGCCGAGGCCGCGCTCCCCCGTCAGAGATAGCTCGCAGCCAGCTCTGCGTAGTAGCGGGGCGACTCATGCATCATCTGCTTCTCCTCCGGCGTCAGGTCGCGGAGGTACTTGGCGGGCGAGCCGGCCCAGAGCTGGCCTGCCGGAACCCGCTTGCGCGGGGTCACCAGGGCGCCCGCCGCCACCATGGCGCCGGACTCGACCACGGCGTCGTCCATGACCACCGCGCGCATCCCGATGAAGCAGCCGTCCTCGAGGCGGCAGGCGTGCAGCAGGGCCTGGTGGCCCACGGTGATGTGGCTGCCGATCCAGGTCGCCGTGCCGCCGCCGGACTTGCGGTAGTCGCCGGCCGGGTCGTGGTTCACGTGGATCACCGTGCCGTCCTGGATGTTGGTGCCCTGGCCGATGGTGATGCGGTTCACGTCGCCGCGCAGCAGGCAGCCGAACCAGATCGAGCTCCCCGCACCGATGGTGACGTCGCCGATGACGACGGCGGTGTCGGCGATGAAGGCCGAGGGGTCGACCGCGGGGGCCAGGTCGCGGTAACTGCGGATCGGTCCGGTCATGGCTCGCCTCCTCCGGGTCAGGGGAACAGCGGCGGCTGCAAGAGCGCCGTGGTTTCCGGCAGTTGGAACTGCAGGTTCATGTTCTGGATGGCCTGCCCGCTGGAGCCCTTCACCAGGTTGTCGATGGCGGCGATCACGATGGCGCGGCCCGGGATCCGGTCCTCGATCACCGAGATCGCGACGTAGTTGGAGCCGCGCACCATCTGGGTCGAGGGAAGCTGCCCCTTCGCCAGCAGGCGGATGAAGGGCTCCTCGCCATAGGCCTCGGCCAGGCTCTGCCGCAGGGCCTCGACGCTCGTCCCCCGGCTCAGGCGCAGGTGGCAGGTGACCAGCTCGCCCCGGCTCATGGGAACCAGGTGCGGGGTGAAGTTGACCCGGACCTCACGGCCGGCGGCCTTGCCGATCTCCTGTTCGATCTCCGGTGCATGGCGGTGCTTGCCGACGGAGTAGGGCGAGATCCCCTCGCCCGCCTCGCAGAAGAGCAGGTTCTCCTTCAGCCCCCGGCCGGCGCCCGAAACGCCGCTCTTGGCGTCGATGATCAGGTCGCCCGCATCGACCAGGCCGTCGCGCACCGGCGGCAGCAGGGCCAGCAGGACCGCGGTCGGATAGCAGCCGGGGCAGGCGATCAGGCGGCCGGCCGCGATTCGCTCGCGGTTGACCTCGCTCAGCCCGTAGACCGCCTCGCCCTGCAGCTCCGGCGCATAGTGCTCATGGCCGTACCAGGTGGCGTAGGTTTCCGGATTCTCCAAACGGAAATCGGCGGAAAGGTCCACGACTTTCAATTCTTTGGGAAGCGTCTTTACGATCTGTTGCGAGGTCGCGTGCGGAAGCGCACAGAAGACCACGTCCAGATCGGCCCAGTCGACGTCCTCGACCGTCACCAGGTCCGGCAGGTCGAGATAGCCCAGGTGCGGATAGACCGTGCCCATGGCCTTGCCGGCATGCGCATTGGCCGTCAGCGCTCGGATCTCGACCTCCGGGTGCAGGGTGAGCAGACGCACGAGATCCGCCCCCGTATAGCCCGAAGCCCCGAGAATACCCGCTCTGATCCGCGCGCCCATGGTTCCGCCGCCACCTTGCTGAAGTCGTCAGGAAGGCCTGATTACTAGCCGGGCCCGGACTTGCCAAGCCCGCTTGCGAGCAGGACTGCCCTGCTCTCGTGCCCGGCGGCCGGGCCCGCGGCGGCCCGGCAGGGCCTCCCGGCGAAAGCGGTTGACAGGACCCCGAGGCTGATCGACCTTGTTGGCGTCATCACTGCGACGAAACGAAACCCGCGAAACAGGGCAGACCGATAAGGCATATGGCCTAGCCACAGCCGCCAACGCCGCCAGGACGATCCAACACAAGCAAATCACGCTGTTGAGACTTTTCGCAACAAGGGGCCGAATCCGTCCGTGACCCAGCCGATCAGACATAGCCGCCCAACGGCAACCAGCTCGACAGACCGCGTAACCGGCTAGGACCCATCCGCACATGCTGTTCGGAATGGAGGCTGCCGCCCCCTACGTCGTCGGCGTGACGATCGTCCTGCTGTTCGTCGCCTTCGCGCTGGAGTGGCGGCCGCCGGAGGTGTCGGCAGCGGCGGCCGTGGCCGCCCTCATGGTGCTGGACATCCTGTCGATCGAAGACGTCCTGAAGGTCTTCAGCAACTCCGCACCGGTGACCATCGCGGCCATGTTCATCATCTCCGCCGCGCTGGTGCGCACCGGGGCGCTGGAGAGCTTCGCCTTCCACCTGACCAAGCGGGCGGGCGCGCATCCGACCCGCGCGCTCATCTTCTTCCTGGTCGCCATCGTGGTCATGTCGGGCTTCATGAACAACACGCCCCTGGTGATGCTGATGATCCCGGTCGCGGTCGCCATGGCGCACGAGCTCTCGCGGTCTCCCACCAAGCTCCTGATCCCGCTCTCCTACGCCTCGATCCTGGGCGGCACCTGCACCCTGCTGGGCACCTCGACCAACATCCTGGTCGACGGCATCGCCCGCAACAGCGGCCTGCCGGGCTTTCATATCTTCGAGATCGCCCCGCTGGGTATCGTCGGCGCGCTCCTGGGCGTCGGTTACCTGGTCCTGGCCCAGCGGCTGCTGCCGGACCGCACCTCGCTCTCCTCGATCTCGGCCGTGACCAGCCAGCCGAAGTTCATGGTGGAGATCGTGGTGGAGGAGGGCTCGGCCTACATCGGCCGGCACCCGCGCGAGATCGAGGCCTTCAACCAGGTCGACCGCAAGGTCGTGGACGTGATCCGCGGCGACGCCTCCCTGCGCCGCAACATGGACGGCGTGGAGATCCAGGCCGGCGACATCCTGGTGCTGCGCACCCCGGCGCGCGAGATCCTCACCATGAAGGAATCCGGCCAGCTGAAGGAGCCGCAGGACGACCACGTGCAGAGGATCGGCGCACGCAAGTCCGTCATCGTCGAGATGCTGATCACGCCGGGCACCCGCATCCTGGGCCGGACCCTGGGCCAGCTTCGCCTGCGGCGGCGCTACGGCATTTACCCCTTGGCCCTGCACCGCCGCGGCGCCAACCTGGAGCGGCGCTTCGAGACCACGCCGCTGGAGGTGGGCGACATCCTTCTGCTGGAGGGTGCGCCCGACGACATCCGCCGGCTGGTCGAGGACCAGGACCTGGTGAACGTGGCCGAGCCGCGGGTGCGCGGCTTCCGCCGGGCCAAGGCGCCGATCGCCATCGCCTCCATCCTGCTGGTCGCGCTGGGCGCCGCCGTGGGGCTGCTGCCGATCGCAGCGCTCGCGGTCTGCGGCGCCGCCATCGTGCTGGTGACGCGCTGCATCGAGGCGGAAGAGGCCTTCGCCGCCGTGGACTGGCGCATCCTCACCCTGATCTTCGCGATGCTGGCGCTGGGCAGCGCGCTGCAGAAGACCGGCGTGGTGACGGCGCTCATCGACACGGTCTCGCCACACCTGATGCACGCGCCGCCCATCGTGGCCCTGGCCTCGATCTACTTTATCTCGGTCCTGCTGACGGAGGTCGTGACCAACAACGCCGTGGCGGTCATCATGACGCCGATCGCCATCGCCCTGGCGGCCAGCCTGCAGGTCTCGCCGGAGCCCTTCGTGATCGCCGTCATGTTCGCTGCCAGCCTCTCCTTCCTCACGCCCATCGGCTATCAGACCAACACCCTGGTCTACTCCGCTGGCGGCTACCGCTTCACCGACTTCGTGAAGTTCGGCGCGCCGATGGCGATCATGTCGGCGGTCGTCGCCCTGGCACTGATCCCGCTCATCTGGCCGCTGAGCTAGGAAGCGACGGGCGCGCAGTCGCGGGACTGCAGCGGAGCCGCCGACCGACCGGCAGGCACCTCCTCCCGGCGCCGGCGTCCTTCCCAGAGCCGCTCGTGCAGCGCGAAGGAGACGGTCTGCGCCGCCGGCTCGACCAGCCCGATCGAGAGCGCGATCAGCCAGTCCCCCGTCAGCGCATAGGCGACGGCGACGGCCACGGTCAGATGCATGACGGCATAGCTGCCGGTCTTGTAGAGCGTTCTCATCCTGTCGATCCTCGAACTCGATGCGTCGAGAATGCCATTAAGAATGATTCGCAGTTATTTCAAGCCGGCACCGCCTCGTTTGAGCGACAGAACGCACGAAAAAAGGCCGGCCTCCCCACCCGGGAAGGCCGGCCTCTTTCGTAAGCTGGCAGCCGCCATAGAACAAGATCCACTCGCTCATGCTCGTGGACCTTGTTCTAGAGTCTTGTTTTAAAAGCAAACCGTCGTCGCAGATGAGTCCATCTGCCCGGGGTTTGCTCTAGCGCTTGGAGAACTGGAAGCTGCGGCGGGCCTTGGCCTTGCCGTACTTCTTGCGCTCCACCGCACGCGGATCGCGGGTCAGGAAGCCGCCGCGCTTCAGCACCGGGCGCAGGCCGGGCTCGTAGTAGGTGAGCGCGCGCGAGATGCCGTGGCGAAGCGCGCCGGCCTGGCCGGAAAGGCCGCCGCCGCTGACGCTGCACTCGACGTCGAACTGGTTGTCGCGATTGGCCGCCTCGAAGGGCTGGTTGATCACCATGCGCAGCACGGGGCGGGCGAAATAGACCTCGAAGGCGCGCTTGTTGACGGTGATCTTGCCGGTTCCGGGCTTGATCCAGACGCGGGCCACGGCATCCTTGCGCCGGCCGGTGGCGTAGGCGCGGCCCTGCGCATCGCGCTTGGGCTCCGGCAGGGCCTCTTCCGGCTCGGCGACCTGTGCCAGGTCGGAGAGGCTGGTGACGATCTCTTCGCTCATGGTGCTACATGACCCTCGTGTTCTTGGAGTTGCGCGCGGCGAGATCCAAGGCCTCGGGCTGCTGCGCCTCGTGCGGATGTTCCGGTCCGGCATAGACTCGCAGGTTGCTCATCTGCTGGCGCCCCAGGGGGCCGCGCGTGATCATGCGCTCGACCGCCTTGATGATGGCGCGCTCGGGGAAGCGCCCGCTCAGGGTGTCGCCCAGGCTGCGCTCCTTGATGCCGCCCGGATAGCCGGTGTGCCAGTAGAACTTCTTCTGCTTCAGCTTGTTGCCGGTGACCTTCACCTTGGCGGCATTGACCACGATGACGTTGTCTCCGCAGTCCATGTGCGGGGTGAAGATGGGCTTGTGCTTGCCGCGCAGGATCTTCGCGATCTCCGCGGCCATGCGGCCCAGCACCAAACCGTCGGCGTCGATCAAGATCCACTTCTTCTCGATCTCGGACGGCTTTGCCGAGTAGGTTTTCATCGACCTCTGTCCATTCCCTGAAATGCCATGAGGAGACGCCGGGCGGCCTGGGCCGCCGCGTCCTCTGGAAGACGCGCCTTCTACTGACGCCTATCTGGGCTGTCAAGCCGGAAAAACAATAGTATTCCAGATAATTAGATTAGCGGTAACAAGTTACCGTCATGCCGCCGTTGTCGGAATCGCATAGGTCGCAGTGACGTGGCTGACCGGCTGGTCCTCGCCCTCGCTGAAGACGCTGGCCTCTCCCACGGCCAGGCGCCGGCCCAGCTTCAAGAGGCGGCAGGTGCAGACCAGATCGCCCAGCTTGGGCTTGCGCAGGAAGTTGATCGAGAGGTTGGTCGTCACCGCCAGCGGCACCGGCCCGATGGCGCCCAGCAAGGCCGCATAGACCGCGCAGTCGGCCAGCGCCATCTGCGCCGGGCCGCTGATGGTGCCGCCGGGCCGCAGCAGCTCCGCCTTGGCCGGCAGGCGGATGCGGGCCTCGCCGTGCCCGATCTCCTCGGTCACGAAGCCCATGTAGTCGTAGAAGCCCCGCTCCTCGCTCCAGATCTCCTCGAAGGCCTCAACGGTGATGGCCGCCGGCTTTGTCATGGCAGTCGTTCCCTCCGCTCCCTTGCGTCCGCGAACCCGACAAGGCCAAACTGCAGGCCGCTTGGCAAGAGAGAGGATTGGCAGCAATGAGCGCGACCGCCCCGGCCCTCACCAACGAAGAGCCCCTGGTCCTGGAGACGGACGAGGCCGGCATCCGGACCCTCACCATGAACCGGCCGCGGCAGTACAACGCGCTCTCGCAGGGCCTGCTCGAGAGCCTGACCGAGGCGCTGGAGCGTGCCGGCGAGGACGAGAGCGTGCGCGTCGTGGTCCTGGCCGGTGCCGGGCGCGCCTTCTGCGCCGGGCACGACCTGAAGGAGATGCGCCAGACCCCGGACCAGGGCTACTACGAGACCCTCTTCCGCGCCTGCAGCCGCATGATGATGGCGGTGACGCGGATCCCCAAGCCGGTGATCGCGCGCATCCACGGCATCGCGACGGCCGCCGGCTGCCAGCTGGTCGCCCAGTGCGACCTGGCCGTGGCCGTGGCCGAGGCGCGCTTCGCCACCAGCGGCATCAATGCCGGCCTCTTCTGCTCGACCCCCTCGGTCCCGCTGACCCGCAACGTGCCCCGCAAGCGCGCCTTCGAGATGCTCTTCACCGGCGACTTCATCGACGCCGAGACCGCGGCCGACTGGGGCCTGGTGAACCGCGTGGTCCCGGCCGAGGAGCTGGACGCCGAGATCGCGCGCCTGGCCGAGCGCATCACCTCCAAGTCGGCGGTCGCGATCGCCACGGGCAAGCGTATGGTCTACACCCAGCTCGAGAAAGGCATGGAGGCGGCCTACGACTATGCCGCCGAGGTCATGGCCTGCAACATGATGGCCGAGGACGTGAGCGAGGGCATCGACGCCTTCATCGAAAAACGCCACGCCACCTGGAAGCATCGCTAGAGCAGGGTTCGATCCTACGCGGAACCGGCCCGCACCCGAGTGAGAGTCGCTCCTCCACCCCCTCACCGTCATCCTCCGACTTGATCGGAGGATCCCGCACCGCTAGCCGAAGCATCCGATCACGATCCTCCGATCAAGTCGGAGGATGACCCTCATTGGGTGCATTCGCCAGACGCGGCACCCAGCACCAGGGAAGTGGCGGGCACCTCTCGTCTGGATATCCGTCCCCGCGACACCCATTTCTTAGGGCATGAACCTGCCCATCCCCAGACCCTCCGACGCGGAGATCCGCGCCGCCTACGAGGCCGGCGTGGCCGCCTACATCGCCGAGCGCCGGCGCATGATCCCGGACTTCGTGCGCGAGACCTACAGCCTGCGCGGCAGCCTGAAGATCCACGGCCAGTCCATCGGCGAGGACATCTGGCGCGGCCCCGCCAACGTGCTGATGACCGTGCCGCAGCTGGCGATCGAGCTGGGGGCGGCCGGCGCCTCGCGCATGGGCTGGCGGCGCGCCTCGCAGGGCCTGCGCGAGCAGCGCCTGCTGGTCGACACCATGGCCGGGCGCGAGGTGACCTGGCGGGTCATGACCCGTTTCCTGGAGCTGCCTTACGAGAGCCCCGACGGCCGCGTCAGCCACAAGGACGCATTGAGCGAGGCGATCCTGCGCCAGCCGCCCTTCCCCGCCCTGCTGGCGCCGCTGGACCGCGCGGTCGCCGAGCAGCGTGACCCCGAGGCCCTCAAGGCTTGGCTGACGGATTCGCTCGGCCACTACGTCGACAGCCGCAGCCATGCTGCTGAGCTGGCCAACGCGCTGCTCGCCAGCACCGTGGGCGCGCTGCTCTTCAAGCAGTGGACGCCGGGGGCCGCCAGCCTGGGCCCGCTGCTGGCCCAGGCCGTCGCGCAGAAGAGCGCGCCGCTCTGGCTCCCCGTCGGCGGCAAGCTGATGGGCCTGCTGCCGGCCTCGCTCGCCGCCTCGGCGCCCATGGTGGCGACCGCCGGCGCGACCATGGGCCTCCTCGGCATCGGCGCGCTGGTCGCCTCCTTCTCCGGGATCGTGACCGACCCGATCCAGGCCAGGCTCGGCCTGCACGGCTATCGCCTGCGCCGCCTGCTGGACCGCATGGAGCGCAGCCTGCTGGGCAAGGAGGAGGCGAGCTACCGCCTGCCCGACCGCTACGCCGCCCGCCTGGTCGACATCCTGGACATCGCCCGCAGCTTCAAGACCGCCTAGGCCCGACCTGGGCGCTTGAGCCCGCCCACGGCTGAGCCTAGTCTCTCGCCCATGAGCGAGCTCGTCTATCCCGACTCCCTGATCCTGGGCGTCCTGCACAGGGTCAGGACCATCGCCATGGTGGGTGCCAGCGCCAACTGGAACCGGCCCAGCTACTTCGCCATGAAGTACCTGCAGGAGAAGGGCTACCGCGTGATCCCGGTGAACCCGGGCCAGGCCGGCAAGACCCTGCTGGGCGAGATGGCCTATGCAAGCCTCTCCGACATCCCCGAGGACTTCCAGATGGTCGACATCTTCCGCGCGGCCCCGGCCGCCGGCGGGATCGTCGAGGAGGCGATCGGGCTGAAGGAGCGCCGCGGGATCGAGGTGATCTGGATGCAGCTCGGCGTCATCAACCACGAGGCGGCCAGGGCGGCCGAGGCGGCGGGCCTCACGGTCATCATGGACCGCTGCCCCAAGATCGAGTTCGGGCGCCTGCACAGCGAGCTCTCCTGGGGCGGCTTCGATTCGGGCGTCATCACCGCCAAGCGCCGCCGGCTGAAGGTGGCCTGAGACCATGAGCCAGCGCTTCGGGTTCGAGACCCGCATGATCCATGCCGGCACCCCGCCGGAACCGGTGACCGGCGCCCGCCAGACGCCGATCTTCCAGACCACCTCCTACGTCTTTCACGACGCCGACCATGCGGCCTCGCTCTATAACCTCCAGACCTTCGGCTTCGTCTATTCCAGGCTGGGCAATCCCACGGTCGCGGCCCTGGAGGAGCGCCTGGCGAGCCTCGAGGGCGGGCGCGGCACGACCTGCGTCGCCTCCGGCCATGCCGCCCAGCTCCTGGCGCTCTTTCCCCTGATGGAGCCGGGGGCCCGCTTCGTCGCCTCGACCAGGCTCTACGGCGGCTCGATCACGCAGTTCGGCAAGACCTTCCGCAAGTTCGGCTGGGACTGCCGCTTCGTGGACGTCGACGACCTCGATGCCGTGAAGGCGGCCGTCGACGAGGAGACCCGCGCGATCTTCTGCGAGAGCCTGGCCAATCCGGGCGGTGCGGTCAGCGACCTGGAGGCGTTGGCCCTGATCGCCGAGGAAGCCGGCTGCCCGCTCATCGTCGACAACACGCTGGCGACACCCTACCTCTGCCAGCCGATCGACTACGGGGCCGACCTGATCGTGCATTCCACCACCAAGTTCCTGACCGGCAACGGCACGGCCATGGGGGGTGCGGTGATCGATTCCGGGCGCTTCGACTGGTCGAAGAGCGAGCGCTTCGCCAGCCTGGCCGGACCAGAGCCGGCCTACCACGGCCTCTCCTTCCAGGAGACCTTCGGCGATCTCGGCTACACCACCTACAGTCATGCCGTGACCCTGCGCGACCTGGGGGCGCAGCAGGCGCCGATGAACGCCTTCCTGACCTTACTGGGCCTGGAGACCCTGGCGCTCAGGATGGAGCGGCACTGCCAGAACGCCCGCAAGGTGGCCGAGTTTTTGGAAGGCCATCCCGCCGTCGCCTGGGTCTCCTACGCAGGCCTTCCCTCCTCCGCCTACCATGGGCTGGCGCAACGCTACCTGCCGAAGGGCGCGGGCTCGGTCTTCACCTTCGGGCTCAAGGGCGGCTACGACGCCGGGGTCAGCCTGGTGGAGGCGGTCGAGCTCTGGAGCCACCTCGCCAACGTCGGCGACGCGCGCAGCCTGATCCTGCACCCGGCCTCCACCACCCACCGCCAGCTCACCGAAGAGCAGCGCCAGGCGGCCGGTGCCGGCGACGAGGTGATCCGCCTCTCGGTCGGGCTGGAGACGGTCGAGGATCTGACCCTCGACCTGGACCGGGCGCTGAACAGCCTCTCGGACTGAGCAGGGCCTACTCGGCCGGCTGTGGGTGCGGCTGCGGCTTGGGGGCGGGCGCCATGCTCTGACCCGGCAGCAGCAGGGCTGCGCAGGTGGCGATCGCGGCGAGGCCGATCAGGCCCACGAAGAGCCACTCGAACTGGCTGGTGCTGCGCTCCACCCAGGCGGCAGCCGCGATGGCCAGCGGCGCCGTGCCGAAGGCCAGCACGAACTTCAGGCCGTAGGCCAACCCCTGGTGCTTGGCCGGCGTGTAGCGCGCCAGCAGCATGTTCTCGGCCGGAAGGGCGCCGGTCGACAGCAGGACGGTGATGGCGGCGATCGGCAGCAGGGCGAGACCGCCCACATAGGCGAGCCCCACCATCACCGGAATCTGGAAGAGGAAGGCCCCGACGTAGAGCCGCTTCAGGTTCATCCGGTCGGCAAGCAGGCCGCCGGCGATCTGCATGATGCCGCCGGCCGTGTAGACCAGGGCGACGGAGGCACCCAGCAGGAAGGCGTCGTCCTGCAGGCTGTCGCTCAGCCGGAGGTCGAAGTGCTTGGGCAGCGCCGCCTGGGTCGCCTGGAAGATCAGGCCCATGCAGGTCATGGTGCAGAGCAGGACGAAGTAGACGCGCAGCGCCTCGCCGCGCTTCTTCGGCGTCGCATCTTCCGTGCGCGCCAGCGGGACGTCGGTCACCAGCCCGCGCTGCCGGCAGTAGAGCAGCGCCAGCCCCACGGCGACGCAGAACGCGCCCGGCACGATGAAGGCGGCGCGCCAGGAGAAGAGCTCGATCAGCGCGCCGGCGACCAGACCGGCCACCGAGATCCCGATGGAGCCGAAGACACCGTTGATGCCGAGCGCCCGGCCGCGCTTCACCGAGGACCTGACCAGCCAAGCGATGCCGACGGGGTGGTAGATCGCGGCGAAGACGCCGAGCGCGGTGAGACCGATGAAGAGCGCCGAGGGCCCGTCCACCAGCCCGCAGAGGATGCCCGCACCGCCGAGCCCCAGGAAGTAGACCACCATCATGCCCGACGCGCTCCAGCGGTCGCCGAGCCAGCCCGAGGGAATGGCCGCCAGGCCCACCATCAAGGCACCGATGCTCCAGAGCTGCACCAGATCGGCGTAGCTCAGCTCCTGCCAGCCGGCCTTCTCCATCGAGACCGCGATCACGAAGTACATCGCGGTGAACATGTGCATGAAGGAGTGGCCGATGCAGGAGAAGCCTGCGGCCAGGCTGCTGGGTGTCAGTCTCATGAGCCGGATTCAGAGCAGCAATCGCGGCGCCGGACAAGCGATGCCGGCGCAAGTCAGCCTTGCCGCAAAGCAGTGCCTGTCGGCTACGACGTTCCCTCAGGGAATCTCCAGCGTCTCCTCGCCGCTGAGGATCACCTCGCCGTCGCGCAGCACCTCGTAGAAGCCGATGTAGCTGCCCGCCGGCCAGCGCTGGTCCCTGAGGCGCTTGCCGGCGAAGATGAAGGCCTGTAGCTGCCGCTTGGGCAGCGGGTCGGCCGTGTTCTCCACCAGCACCGTCCCGTCCGGGGAGAGCACCGTGATGCGCTGCACGTCGCCGGCCTCCAGCCCGACGGTGCGCGCATAGAAGACCAGCGCCTTCGCCTGCGGGCCCACGGTCTCGGCCTTGTAGGCCCCGTTCTCGATGCCGCGGTTGGTCACCGGCCCGTCGGCGAAGCCCAGGTTCGCGATGTCCGGGCTGCGATAGGTGAGAGCCGCCTGCACCTCGGGCGACCACATGGAGCCCGAGAGGTCGGCGCTGCAGGTCGCCGCCAGGCCTTCCGGTGCATAGGGGTCGATGTCCAGGCGCTGGCCCGGCGGCTCGTAGAGCACGTTGAAGTGGAGATGCGGATAGCTGGTGTCGCCCGACAGGCCGACATAGCCCAGCAGGTCGCCGGCCTTGACCTTCTGCCCGACCTTCACCTGGGCCGGCCCCTGGCGAAGGTGGCAGTAGTGCGTGCTCCAGCCCTGGCCGTGATCGAGTGCCACCCGGTTGCCGCAGACCGAGCTGCGCCTGGCCTCCTCCCGGTCGAAGTCGAAGGGGCTGTGGTCGCGCACCTGGTCCTGGACGATGATCACGGTCCCCTCGGCGGCGGCCACCACCGGCACGCCCCTGGCGAGCGAGCGAAGGTCCTCGATCCTGAAGTCGATTCCGCTGTGGCCGTTCCTGGTCAGGCTTCCGCAGGCGAAGTCTTTCACCTCGGGACCCGGGTCGTGATCGACGTAGGCCTCGACCGGGCAGAACTCGCCTTCCGGACAGAGGAGGGGAATCTGAAGCTGGAAGGGCGGCTTGTCGGCCAGCGCCGGGCCCGACCCGGCAAGTGCTGCCAGGACGAGGCCTCGGACGATCGACCCAAGAATGGTCGGGCAGGCGGGATTCGAACCCACGACCCCCAGTCCCCCAGACTGATGCGCTACCAGACTGCGCTACTGCCCGCCGAAGCGAAGCCGAAGAGCCCGACGACCGGGCCGCCGGACCTCACGAGACCCAGGCTTATAGCGATGCCCAGGCGGCCACGCAAGGCCGGGTTTGTCTGCTTTTTCTCTCACAGGACAGGCGGGTGGTCCGGCAGCAGGCGGGCCAGCCCCCGGGGCCAGGGCCGCAGGCAGAGCAGCGCCATCAGCCAGGTGAGGCCGAAAACCACCATCCCGGCGAAAAGCACGTCGCTGAGAAAATGCCCGCCCTGGACCACCCGCATCCAGCCGGTCACCAGGCCGAAGAGCAGCGCCGCCCCCAGCGCGAGCAGGCGATTCCTGCGGCTCTTCGGCAGGAAGGAGAGCGCGAGGAAGGAGAAGGCCATGCCGGCGTGGCCGGACACGAAGGAGCAGTTCTTCTGGCAGGCCTCGCTCACCATGTAGAAGGGCGTGAAGAGGAACTCGCCGCCGAAGGCCTCCAGCTCGCGCGGCCGCGCGCGACCGAAGCTGCCCTTCAGGTAGAGGTCGATCACCAGCCCCTGGATCAGGACGAGCGAGGCGACGACGAAGAAGGCGCGCCTGGGCGTGATCCCAAGGAGCGGCCGCTGCAGCCGCCAGCTCGCAAGGCCCAGCAGGATGACGCCGATGCCCAGGGCGAAAAAGGCCGGCTTCATCCAGTGATAGAGCGGCGACCAGCTTCCGTCGCGCGGCGCGAACTCGCCGCCCGCCAGGCTGCGGGCAAAACGCGTGGCCGCGAGATCCAGCCCCGGCCAGAGCGCGAAGAGCAGCGCCAGGGCGATCAGCAGCAGCAGGTAGAGCAGGATGCCGCTGGCTGGCGGCGGCGGCCCCTTGGCGCGTTCGAAGTCGGCCGGCTCCTCGCCGCCCTCGGGCAGGCCGGCGACCGGCAGCTCCTCCGCCCTCACGTCCCGCTCTCGGCCCGCTCGGCGTCGGTGGGGAGCGGCAGCATCTGGCGCAGCAGCAGGGCGGCGGTGTCGCGCGCCTGCCTGGCGGCCTCGGCACCGCCCAGCACCTGTGCCAGCGCCGTCGCCCCCTCGCAGAGGATGAGCAGGCGCTGCGCCAGCAGGCGCGGGCTCGCAGCCCCGGCCGCCTCGGCCAGCAGGGTCAGCCGCTCCAGGCTGCGATGCTTTTGCTCGATCGCGATCCTGTGCAGCGGGTCGTCCCGGTCCGGATACTCGCCGGCGGCCTTGAGGAAGAGGCAGCCGCGAAAGCGGGCGTCGCCGTGCAGGTTGCCGACGACGTCGAAGACCGCCAGCAGCCGCTCGCGCGGCGTCATCCGGGGATCGGCCAGCGCCGCATCGAGCCAGGCGAAGTAGTCGTCCAGCTTGCGCCGCAGCACCGTCTCGATCAGCACCTGCTTGGAGGGGAAGTGGTTGTAGAGGGTCATCTTGGCGACCCCGGCGGTGCGCAGGATGCGGTCGATCCCGACCGCGTGGAAGCCCTCCTCGTCGAACAGCAGGGTCGCCGCGGCGACCAGCCTCTCGCGCGCGGCAGAGCCCGGCCGGCCGGCTTCCAAGGCCTCCTCCGACAGCGACGCCTTCGCTATGGCCTGCCCGCTTTTCAGCCCTTCCCTCCTGCTGTATGGATGCCCAAGCCCTGCGAACGAACCCGTCGTAGCCCGGCCGAAGGCCGGGTGGCAAGGCCTTGTTCGCAATCGCCAATCCGACCTTGCGGTCCGGTCGCCAGGCCTGATCGTCAAGCGGAGGTCAGAATGACAGAATCGCCCGCGCCTGCACAGGTCATCTTCTCTCCCGCCGTCCGCGCCGAGCAGGAGCGGCTGGGGTCGCGCGCCTTCTTCGCTGAGAAGGAGCGCGAAGGCGCCTTCCGCCGCGAACTCACCCCGGACCTGCGAGCCTTCCTCGCGGACCGCGACTCGGCCTACCTGGCGACCGCCAGCGCCGAGGGCCAGCCCTACATCCAGCACCGCGGCGGCCCCAAGGGCTTCCTCAAGCCCCTGGGCGCGCGGCGCCTGGGCTTCGCGGACTTCGCCGGCAACCAGCAGTACATCACCCTCGGCAACATCACCGAGAACCCCAGGGCCTTCCTCTTCCTCATGGACTACACCACCCGCACCCGCGTGAAGCTCTGGGGCAGGCTGGCCGCTGTGGAGGATCAGCCGGGGCTGCTGGCCGAGCTTTCGAGTGAGGGCTACCAGGCCAGGGTGCAGCGCGTCCTCCTCTTCGACATCGAGGCCTGGGACATCAACTGCAAGCAGCACATCCAGCCCCGCTACGACGAGAGCATCGTCAACAGCGTCGTGGAGAAGCTGACGGCGCAGATCGAGGCGCTGCAGGCCGAGGTGGCCCGCCTGAAGGAGGGCGGAAGTTAGGAAGTTAAGGGGTAGCGGCACGGCGCGAGTCAGCGCCTGGGGTTGGCCTCGACGACGGTGCTGTCCAGCGACTGTCCGTCGGGAAAGGCGGAGCAGGCGCCCTGGACCGACCAGAGCCCGCCGTCGCAGCTATACATCGTCCCCTCGTGGCAGACGCGCGCGCCGTTCAGGTAGCGGTTGGTGTAGACCCGACCGCGAATCACCTCGAGTTCCGGCCGCGTGAAGTAGAGGCAGGCCTTGTTGACGTAGCGCGGGTCGCCCCTGACGGACTGCGCTGCCGGGCTGGCACTTGCGGCTTCCTGTGGCGCAGCTTCCTGTGAGGCGGCCGGCGGCGGCGCCGCCTGGACCGCCGGGGCCGGCTGCGAGGCCGGAACCGCGCTGCCGCGCGACGCCAGTTCCTGAAGCGAGGCGGCCCGCGCCTTGGGCGCTGCCGGCGGCACCGCGAGCGGCCTCTGGTTGTAGGCCGGGGCAGTGGCATAGCCGCCCTGCGGAGCCTGATTGGAGCCATCGACGGAGCGGACCGCCGGCACGGTGGTCGTTCCGGCCACCTGGCCGTTGCCGAGCAGGGCGTAGGATTCCGGCGTCCCGGGAAGGATCAGGCCGTTGCGGACCTGCGGAACCTGGCGCGTGGGCTGGTTCTGCGGCGGCGGTACGCTCGCCGTGCTTGCCGGCGGAGGAGGCACCGCCGCTGCCGCCGTCTGCGATGGCGCCGGCGAGGGCGCAAGCCCGGCGGCGGGGGCCCCTGCGGCGCCTCCGGCCTCGTTCCCCTGGGCCAGCAGGTCCGCCGGTGCCGAGGTCGCCTCCGGCTGGTCGCCCGCGTCGGGCAGCGGGGCGACGTAGGGCTGCGTGGGGGGCGCCTGGGAGACCAGGGAGGAGGAGGATCCGCCCGCCAGCCTTGCCTCGCCGCCGTTGGCCTCGAGGAAGGCGTTGTGCCGGCCGGAGTCGACCTCGGACTGCAGGCAGGTGATCGACTTCAGGTAGGCCTCGGCGGGGGCGCTGTCCTCGCCCAGGCGCTGCTGGCGCGCGATGGTCTGGCGCAGGGTCTTGGTCGCCAGGTCCCAGTTGCCGTCGAGGCGCTTCTCGACGCGGCGCACGATGGCCTCCGCGCTCTCACCCTCCGGCAGCGCGCAGGCGCTGTCCAGGCTGTCGGCCGTGGACTGCGCAGAAACGGGAGCCGCAAGAAGGAAGAAGAGCGCCAGGCTTGCCGCCAGCGCGAGCAAAGGGACATGCCCTGCCGGGGCGGATCTCACTATACTCATGACCATGGCGCAGGATTTAGCGGCCGCAGCGCGGCTCGACAAGCACACACTTCGCCCGCTGCTCGCGCGCAGCGACCGGATGGCCGGCCTCTGGCTGGCCGGGCACCTGCTGCTGCTCGCGCTCTCCTCGCTGCTGCTCTGGTCCAGCATCGGGACCTGGTGGCTGCTGCTCACCCTGCCGCTCCAGGGCGTCGTGCTGATCTTCCTCTTCGCGCCGCTGCACGAGGCAATCCACGGCACCGCCTTCGCCACCCCCTGGATGAACCGCTGGCTCGGCTGGTTCTGCGGGCTGCTGCTGGTGCTGCCGCCGAACTACTTCCGCGCCTTCCACCTGGCCCACCACGCCCACACGCAGGACCCCGAGAAGGACCCGGAACTCCTGGCGCCGAAGCCCGCCACCTGGCGGGAAGCGCTGCTCTACCACTCCGGCATCCCTTACTGGCGCGCCCAGGTTGTGGGTCTCGTGCAGGCCGCGCGCGGGCGCCTCGAGGCCGGCTTCATCACCAGCCGCGCCGCCCCGGTGATCCGGCGCGAGGCACGGATCGTGCTCTGCGTCTATGCCGCCCTGCTGGCCGCCTCGCTGCTGCTCGCCAGTCCGCTGCTCCTCTGGCTCTGGGTCCTGCCGGCCCTGATCGGCCAGCCGGTCCTGCGGGCCTACCTCCTGGCCGAGCACTGGGACTGTCCCCTGGTGCCCGACATGCGCGCCAACACGCGCACCACCCTGACGGGTCCCCTGGTCCGCTTCCTCGCCTGGAACATGCCCTATCACGCGGAGCACCACGCCTACCCCTCCGTCCCCTTCCACGCTCTGCCAGCGCTCCACCGCCTGATCGCGCCGGACCTGGCGGTGGTGGCACCGGGCTACATCTCGGTGCAGAGCGACTTCTGGTCGAGTTTGGCCACTGGAGGAAGGTAGGGTCAGACCACGGCTGCCCCGGATCGAACAAGCGCGCGGCTGACCCTCGATCAACCTCGACGGCAGGGAGTAGAGACGATCCTCTTCGTCGGGGGTGGCGCTGCTTCGGCCCCGACGAAGAGGTCTGTGCGCTCCGGTCATCGCGAGGCGCGATCGCTCAGAAGGCGAAGTCTTCCTCCCAGGGGTCCATTGTCCCGATCTGCGCGTCTTCGACCGAGAGAGCAGCCTGGTCATCGGTGAAGGCGGTGAGGAACTGAACCGGTAGCCCCTTGTCGGTCGGCTCCTCTTCGATGCCGTCCCCCTCCGCGGTAAAGGGAAAGTCGTCGAGAGCGGCCTGCGGCCCGCCCTGCGCAGCGATCACGGGCGCCTCGTCGCCGTCGCGCTCGAACCCGAGCGGGATCGAGGCAAAACCGGGATCCTCCTGGGGCACCGGGTCCAGGGTATTCAGGTCCTCCGTCTCGCCGTTGGAGACCGCCTGGGCTTCTGGGGTGAGGGTCGTCTGCATGTGATTTCTCCTGTTCATCCGTGGGTGAGGCTTCGGCGAAGCGCTCGCCCTGGACAGTGGGAGAAGAAGATGTTTCAATCAAACGAATAGACCTTAACCTTGCTTTCAATAATTTTGGGAGGATGTTCAAGGTGCTGCCCCTGCTCGAGCTGGATCTCCTGCGAACCCTGGTCGCCATCGCCGAGACCGGGAATTTCTCCGCTGCAGGCGACGCCATCGGCCGCACACCCTCCGCGGTCTCCATGCAGGTCAAGCGGGTGGAGGAGCTGCTGGGGCGCAGGGTCTTCCTGCGCGACAGCCGCTCGGTCCGTCCGACCCAGGACGGCGAGTTCCTGCTCGAGCACGCCCGGCGCGCTCTGGCGCTGAACCGCGAGATCGTCACGCGCTTCATCGACCCGACGGTGGTCGGCGCGGTGCGCCTGGGCGCCCCCGACGACGTCGCAGAGCGCTTCCTCCCCGACATGCTGCGCCGCTTCGCCGAGGCCTACCCGGGTGTCTCGATCCGCGTCGTGATAGAGGGGACCGCACGAATGGCGGAGATGGTGAGCGAAGGCAGGCTGGACCTGGCGATCGTCACCTACGAGGCCGGCTTCGCCTGCGACCGGGATGCCGAGGCGCTCTACCGCGAGCCCCTGGTCTGGGCCGGACTGAAGGACGGCCTGGCGTGCGAACGCCGGCCCCTGCCGATCTCGGTCTGGGAGGAGACCTGCCTCTGGCGCTCCAAGAGCCTGGCCAGGATGGAGGAACTGGCCATCCCCTACTCCATCGTCTTCGAGAGCGCCAACATCGTGGGCCAGCGGGCCGCCGTCCTCGCCGACCTGGCGGTGGCGACCCTGCCGCGCTCCGCCCTCTCCGGGAAGATCGTGGAGGTGGACCGCTCCCTGGGCCTGCCGCCGCTGCCCGACTATGCCCTGGGCTTGCTGGTCGGCAGCGAGCGCTCCGCGCCGCTCGATGCCGCCAGCGACCACCTTCGAAGCTGCTTTTCCGGTTACTGAGAGGGCGCGGCGCCGCGTGAAACCAGAGGGCTCTAGCAGCCCGCCGGAACGACCCGCGAGCGGAAGCGTTCGGCCAACGCCTCGGCCTCAGGGCCCAGCGGGCGCTGCTCGGAGAGCGGCGGCAGCAGGGTCCGGGTCTCCGCGACCAGCTTCGCCAGGGCCGGCGGCGGATCGCGGTGGGTGGCCGCGAAGGCCTGGCTGCAGATCGCCGCCAGCAGGGCCAGGCAGGCCTCCAGGCAGCGCCCGGCCTCGGCCTCCTTGCGCCAGGAGAGGAAGACCGGCGTCGGCACGTCGTTCTGGCCGTAGCCGCCCGACTCCATGGCCGGAAGCAGGCTGGGCGAGGCGACCTGGCGGGCCTGCTCGACGAAGCCGGCAGAGGTGAAGGCAAGGCAGCCCAGGTAGCCCTCACCGATGCGCAAGCCATCGGACAGCAGCGAGACCCGCTCGTGCATCAGCTTGTCGATGTGGCGGTCGGCCAGCAGGGCGAGGTCGGCCCAGACCGCCGCCAGGCTGTCCATCGCCGGATAGGCCTTGGCATTGTGATAGCCGCCGGTCGACATGATGCGCCCATAGGGTGCCGCCGCGTCGGGTGCTGCCGGATCGGGCGGGATGTAGACGGGGTTGTCGGAGACGGCGCGCAGCGAGATCTCGGCCACCTCCTCGGCCTGGGCGACGGCACGCCCGGCCTGGCCCAGGATGCGCGGCAGGATGCGCCAGGAAACCGGCGCCTGATAGGGCCGCCGCCCCTCCTCCAGGCCGCCGGCCACCAGCTCGCGCAGGCGCGAAAGCGCGGCGGCCTCGTGCGGATCCTCCCAGATCCCGTCCAGTGCGGCATCGTAGTGGCCCAGCGGCGCCTTGATGGCCTCCAGGGAGAGCGCGAAGACCTCCAGCGCCAAATCCAGGCGGCGCCGGGCGGCCAGAGCCGAATCGGCGACCAGGGCCGAGGCGCAGGGACTGCCGTTGATCAGCGAGAGGGAATCCTTCTCGCCCAGCTCTTCGCGCTGCGCCATCTCGCCGAAGAGATGGGAAAGGGCCAGGATCTCCCCCGGGCAGCCGTTGCCCAGGCAGGGTACCTCCGGCAGGGCGGGCCGTTGCAGCAGGCCTGCCACGGCCTCGGCCACCGGCAGCGAGATGGCGGCATGGCCCTCGACGAAGTTGGCGAGCCGCGCCAGCACGATCCCGCGCACCACACGGTCGGGCAGGGGTTCGCCGAAGGAGGTCATGGGAGCAATCGGGGGCCGGCGTGCCTGGATCTTGCGCTCCTCGCCGTTGAGGCGGCGGGAGGCATGGTGGCCATAGCCGGTGGTCACGCCATAGATGACGACGTCGGGGTCGTTATCCAGAAGGGCGATGAAGGCGCGCCGTGCCTCGACCATCCGAGTCCGCGCCGCGTCCGAGAAGGCCACGCCCTCGCCCTGCCAGGCAACGCGCTGAAAAGCCGACAGGCTGATGTCGGCGCGACGATCGATCACGAGGCTCAAGGCGCTTCCCCCTCTTTTTTTTGGCAAACCGGACGGGAGCCTAGAGAAGGCGAAGCGGCTTGGCGAGTGCGTCGCAGCAGCTATGCACGCCCGGAGCCGCAGGCCCTAAGTCATTGATCCAGAGGGTCGGATGCCACTGAAGCCAAGCCGCGTGGAAGGTTAGCTGGGCGGCGAGCCCGTCACCACCTCTTCCAGGCGCTCGGAGATATCCGTTGGCGTGGCGTTGTGCGCGAAGTGCGTCACGTACTCACCGGTCGGCGCCATCAGGAAGATGGTGCTCATATGGTCCATCAGATAGTCGGTGGCGCCCTCCGGGTGCACCTTCTGATAGAAGACGCGGTAGGCCTTGGCCGCCTCGGCCACCTGCTCGGGCGTGCCGGTCAGGCCCAGCAGGCGGGGATGGAAGGCCTCGACGTACTGGCCGACCGCCTCTGGCGTGTCGCGCTCCGGGTCCACGGAGATGAAGACCGGCTGAATCATCTGGGCCGCCCGCTCGTCGACCGAGGCCAGCAGATCCAGGCCGCGCGCGGCCGATGCCAGGGCCGTCGGACAGATGTCGGGACAATAGGTGTACCCAAAATATATCAATGCATAGCGGCCCAGCAGGTCCTTCTCGGTCACGGTCTCGCCGTCGGGATTGACCAGGGTGAAGGGACCGCCGATCGGCACCCGCTTTTCTGCGACCTGCCCCGGAGGACCGCCGGTCTCGCCGAGGCGGTAGCCGAGGAAGCCGGCGAAGGCCGCCAGCATCACGAGGGTCAGGACCAGGCCGATGCGGCCGGTCGCGCTTCTGGGAAGCAGACGCTGCTGCTCCTCGCCCCCTCCGTCGCTTTTCCGAGGCTCCTCTGCCGCCACCGTCAGCGCACGCCCAGGTACTGGGTCAGGAGCAGCATCACCATGACCAGAACGCCACCGGTGACGCCGATGGCGGCCACGCCCAGGTTGCGGACACGAGCATCGAGGCCCTGCGACCAGCGTCTTCTGCGCTCAAAAAGGAACATGGTGAGCCCCCTTGCTGCGACCTCGTGCGGAGATACCGAGGGGGGATCTCCGCTGGACCATAGGAATGGTGGGTCTCGGCCCGAGCGGCAAGACTTCGAGCGGCCTTGCGACTGCAAGTCGCGCGTTCTACTGCAGTGCAACATTATCTGTGGAAGTGAGGCCCCGCCCTGGTCTAGATTTCCCATGCTGCAGTGCAATAGCGCACGGCAATCGAGGCTCCGCGGCGCGCTCTCACCCAAGTGATCGTCTGGCGCGCACCACAGAAATAGTCGGGACAATCCAGGAGAAACTCCAATGTCGGAAGACTTCAAGGCCTTTAACCAAACCTTCGCTCGGGGCTTTCTGGCCGGCCGGGTAGCACTGGTCACGGGATCCTCCAGTGGAATCGGCCACGCCATGGCGCGAGGACTGGCGCTCTCGGGCGCCAAGGTGATGCTTCACGGCATCGAGCCGCCCGAGACCGTCGAACCACTGCGCGCCGCACTTGCCGAGGAAAGCGGCGTGGAGGTCGGTTATCACAACGACGACCTGATGAAGGCCGACACCATCGGCCACCTGATCGACAAGACCGTCGAGGAGCTGGGCCCCATCGACATCCTGGTCAACAACGCCGGCATGCAATACGTCGCCCCCATCGAGGAGTTCCCGGTCGAGAAGTGGGACATGATCACGGCGCTCAATCACTCGGCCGCCTTCCACACCTCGCGCGCCGTCTTCGCCGGCATGAAGCAGCGGGGCTGGGGCCGCATCGTCAACACCTCCTCCGCCCACGGACTGGTCGCCTCGCCCTTCAAGACCGCCTATGTCGCGGCCAAGCACGGCATCATCGGCCTCACCAAGACCCTGGCGCTCGAGGGGGCCGAGCACGGCGTCACCGCCAATGCGATCTGTCCGGGCTACGTCTGGACCCCGCTGGTCGAGAAGCAGATCCCCGACACCGCCAAGGCGCGCGGCATCACCGAGGAAGAGGTGATCCGCGACGTCATGCTGGGCGACCAGCCGACCAAGAAGTTCGTCACGGTCGACCAGTGCGCCGGGCTCTGCGTCTTCCTCTGCTCCGAGCTGGGGAACTCGATCACGGGCGCTGCCCTGCAGATCGACGGCGGCTGGTGCGCCCACTGATCCGGGCCGGAAGCTGACCCGGCAATCGACCCTGGGCCCGCCCCTGTGGACTGTGGCGGGCGGGCCCGTTGGACCTCCTAGCAGCGCGACCGGCCCCGGAGGTCGACCACCGGGCCGACCGACCCCTTGCGCGAGAAAGATTGTCGCGGCGCTTTCGCCTTGCTAAGGCAGGCCCGTCTCTTCCCCGACCGCGGTCGACCGTAACGGAGCCTGGTGTGTCGCACAGCCTGCCAAAGCCTCTCCACGAGGTGACGCCGAACACGGCGGCCTTCACCCAGCTTCCCATGATCGTGCCCACAGGCTTCCGTGAGTACGATGCCCGCTGGCGCTATCCCGAACAGATAAACCTGGTCGGCATCAAGGCTCTGGGTCTCGGGCTGGGGACACAGCTCCATGAGATGGGCTTGCGCCCGGCGATCGTCGTCGGCTGCGACTACCGCTCCTATTCGCCGGCGATCAAGGAGGCGCTGACGGTGGGCCTCCTGGCCTCGGGCTGCGAGGTCCACGACATCGGCCTCGCGCTCTCGCCCATGGCCTATTTCGCGCAGTTCGCGCTGGACGTCCCGGCCGTGGCGCAGGTGACCGCCTCGCACAACCCCAACGGCTGGACCGGGGTCAAGATCGGCGCCGAGCGGCCGCTGACCCATGGGCCCGTCGAGATGCGGCGCCTGAAGGAGATCGTGCTCGATGGCGCCTGGACCCACCGCAGCGGCGGCAGCTATCTCTGGCACGGCGACCTGCGCGAACGCTACCTGGCCGACGTCGCGGCCGGAACCAGGCTCGGCCGCAAGCTGCGCGTGGTCTGCGCCACCGCCAACGGCACCGCCAGCGCCTTCGCGCCGGACCTGCTGCGCGCGATCGGCGCCGAGGTGATCCCGCTGCACTGCGAGCTGGACTACGACTTCCCGCACCACAACCCCAACCCCGAGGCCCTGGAGATGCTGCACGCGATCAGGGACTGCGTGCTGGAGAACGGGGCCGACATCGGGCTGGGCTTCGACGGCGACGGCGACCGCTGTGGGGTCGTCGACAACGAGGGCGAGGAGATCTTTGCCGACAAGATGGGCGTGGTCCTGGCGCGCGACCTGGTGAAGCGCTTTCCCGGCGCGCAGTTCGTCGCCGACGTGAAGTCGACCGGCCTCTTCGCCGCCGACCCGGCGCTCAGGGCGGCCGGCGCCCGGACCGACTACTGGAAGACCGGCCACTCGCACATGAAGCGCCGGGTGAAGGAGATCGAGGCCCTGGTCGGCTTCGAGAAGTCGGGCCACTACTTCTTCGCGGCGCCGCTGGGAAAGGGATACGACGATGGCCTGGTGGTCGCGCGCGAGATCTGCCAGCTGCTCGACCGCAACCCGGAGAAGTCCATGGCCGACCTGCGCCGCGACCTGCCGCAGAGCTGGGCGACGCCGACCATGTCCCCGGCCTGCGCCGACGAGGTCAAGTACGACGTCGTAGAGCGCGCGCGTGCCTTCCTGCAAGAGATGGCCGCCCGCGGCGAGCCCTTCGCCGGCAAGGAGATCGAGAAGGTCATCACCGTGAACGGCGCGCGCGTCCAGCTCAAGGGAGGCGGCTGGGGCCTCATCCGCGCCTCGTCCAACACGCCCAACCTGGTGGTGGTCTGCGAGAGCTTCGAATCGGAACGCGACCTGCACGCGATCTTCGCCGAGATGAACGCGGTCCTGGAGCGCTTCCCGGAGGTCGGCGCCTATGACCAGTCCATCTAGGCCCGCAGGCATCCCCGAGGCCGCCGAGATCGAGCGCATCCTGGAGGAGGTCGCAAGCGCCGTCCGCCCGCTGGCCGCCGAGGGGAAGGTCGCCGACTACATCCCGGCGCTGGCCAAGGTGCCGAGAGACCGCTTCGGGATCTGCCTGCACCTGGTGGACGGCAGCGAGTTTGCGGTCGGCGACTGCGACGAGCCCTTCTCGATCCAGAGCGTGTCCAAGGTCTTCAGCCTGGCGATCGCCATGGAGTGGATCGGCGAGGAAATCTGGGACCGGGTCGGGCGCGAGCCCTCGGGCACCAGCTTCAACTCCCTCATCCTGCTGGAGCAGGAGCGGGGGATCCCGCGCAATCCCTTCATCAATCCGGGCGCCATCGTCGTGATCGACGCCCTGATCGAGCGCTTCCCCATGTTCAACCAGCAGCTCCGCAACATGATGCGCCGCCTCAGCGGTGACGAGTCCATCGTGTTCGACGAGGAGGTCTGGCGTTCGGAGACCGAGCACGGCGACCTCAACCGGGCCATCGCCTGGCTCCTGAAGGCCAAGGGCAACCTCTCGGCCCCGCCGGACGTGACCCTGAACGCCTACTTCCGGGCCTGCTCCCTGGCCATGAGCTGCCGGGCCCTGGCACGCGCCGGGCGCTGCCTGGTCGAGGGTTGCGGCGACTGGCCGGTGATCAGGAACCAGATGCGGCGCCGGCGCATCCTCTCGGTCATGCGGCTCTGCGGCCTCTACGACGCCGCCGGCGACTTCGCCTTCCGGGTGGGACTGCCGGCCAAGAGCGGCGTGGGGGGCGGCATCCTGGCCATCGTGCCCGGCGTCTGCTCGATCGCCGTCTGGTCGCCGGCACTCGACGCCAAGGGCAACTCCGTCGCCGGGGTCAAAGCGCTGGAGCTTCTGGTCGCCAGCCAGATCTCCTCGGGCCACGGACTGGAGCGGCGCTGAGCGCTAACTGTCTCACGCCCGGGCGTTTCCTGCGATCGGGCGCATGGCAGATCGGCAGGAAAGCAGCGCCAGAGACTCTCAATCCTCGACTACTGTCGGCTGCTTGATGCCCAAGTCCGTCAAAATCCTCCTCACCCTGCTGGCCGGAGCGCTGGGCGGCCTTCTCGCCGTCTGGCTCAAGCTTCCGCTCGCCTGGATGATCGGCTCGATGCTGGCGGTGACGGTGCTCGCCATCTCCGGTCTGGAGGTCAGGGCCTCGGCGAAGCTGCGCGGCATCATGGTCGCAATCCTGGGAGTCATGCTGGGCAGCGGCTTCTCGCCCGAGATGCTGGGCCAGCTTCCGCTCTGGTCGGTCTCGCTGGCGGGTCTGCTGCCCTACACCATGCTCTCCGGGCTGCTGGGCTATCTCTACTTCCGGCGCTTCTTCGGCTACGACCCGGCCACCAGCTACTTCGCCGCCATGCCGGGCGGGCTTTCGGAGATGATCCTGGTCGGCGGGCAGTCCGGCGGCGACCCGCGGGTGATCGCGCTGACCCACGCCTCGCGCATCCTGCTGGTGGTGATGATCCTGCCCTTCGGCTTCCAGGCCTTCCTCGGCTACGAGCCCGGCAGCAGTGCCACGCCGGGCAAGCCGCTTCTGGAGGTGCCGCTCGTCGACCTGGCCTTGCTGGGCGGTTGCGCCCTGGTCGGCATTCCTCTCGCCCGCCTGCTGCGCCTGCCGGCAGCCCAGCTGATCGGCCCCATGGTGCTCTCGGCCGGCATTCACCTGGCGGGCGTCACCTCCGCGTCCCCGCCCTTCGAGCTGGTGGCGGCAGCGCAGGTGGTGATCGGCTCGGCCGTGGGCACGCGCTTCGCCGACACGGACCTGCGCTTCGTCGCGCGTGCCATCCTGGGCTCGGCGGGGCTCTCCCTCCTGCTGCTCGCCGTCACCCTGGTCAGCGCCTTCCTGCTGACCCTGCCGACCGGCCTGCCGCTGGAGCCGCTGATCCTGGCCTACGCGCCGGGGGGCCTGGCCGAGATGAGCCTGATCGCACTCGCGCTCGGCCTCGATGCGGCCTTCGTCGCCACCCACCACAGCGTGCGCATCGTGCTGATCGTGATCGGCGCGCCGCTGGCCTATGGCTGGTTCAAGAGATCGCGCCGACCTGAGCCGTGAGGCCGCCGTCCACCACCAGTTCGGCACCCGTCACGTACTTGGCCTCGTCGGAGGCGAGGTAGAGGGCGGCATAGGCCACGTCCCAGGCATCGCCCATCTTGCCGGTCGGGCAGAGCGCATCGCGCTTCTTGACGAGCGCCTCGGCGCTGCCGCCGTAGACCTCCTTCAGGGGCTCCATGACCATCGGCGTGTGCATCAGGCCGGGCAGGATGCAGTTCGCGCGGATCGCCTGCTTGGCGTACTGGATGGCGATGGAGCGGGTGAAGGGGAGCACCGCCCCCTTGGTGGTGTTGTAGCAGACGTAGGGCACGCCGATGTCGCGGATCCCGGCGATGGAGGCGATGTTGACGATGGAACCGCCCTTGCCCTCGCTCTCGAACTGCCGGGCCATCACCGGAAGCACGCTTCTGCAGGCGAGGAACATGGAGGTGAGGTTGATCCGCAGCATGCGGTTCCAGTCGTCCAGCTCCACCTCGACCGGGCCGCCCAGGTGCAGGATGCCGACGTTGTTGTCCAGCACGTCGATGCGGCCGTAGCGCTCCAGGCAGGTCCAGACCATGGCCTCGACGGCGGCCGCGTCGCTCGCGTCGCCGGAGAAGGCGGAGGCCTCGCCGCCCTCGCCCGTGATGATCTCGACCGTTTCCGCCACGGCGTCGGGGTTGATGTCGACGCAGAGCACGCGCGCGCCCTCGCGGGCGAAGAGCGCGGCCGCCGCCTTGCCGTTGCCCCAGCCGGGGCCGCTGGATCCGGCACCGACCACGATCGCAACCTTGCCCGCCAGACGTTCGGTCATCTCAGCTCCTTCCACACTTGGATAGTTCGGCGCGCGCCGGCGCCCAGGATCGGTGCAGGGAGATCCTTCTTGTCTGCCCCGAAGTCAATGGGGACCTTGGCCGCCTCGCCAGGTGAGTCTCACCCCGTTCGCGATCCATAGCTCGCCCGAAACGTGCAGCAGGTCGATGCACCGACAGCAAGAGGGGAATGGGGCAAGGGCGACCACCGTCTTGCCGCAATGCTTCCCATCCGCCTACACGGCTCCTCCCCTTTGCCCCTCCACCTACCACAGCGCAGGACGCACACGACCGCAAGCATCGGAGGAACCCGAGATGACCTTCATGATCCCAGACCTCAGCGTCGATATGGCAGCACGCGACCGCGGAGAGGACCCAGGAGTCGTCGCTTTGCTTGCAAGTTGCCTCGCCAGTTCCTTCGCCAGGGCACGGGGGCGGCGGTTAGTCGAAACCCCGGTCATCGAAGCCCCGCTCGCGGCAAGGCCGGAAGAGGCCTCCGCGAGGCCGGCACCGCCCTGCCCTTCCCCGTCCTCGGAGGCTTGATCGCCTGCTCCTCCTAGAGCCGCGCCTGCCTCAGGCGCAGGGCGTTGCCGATGACGCTGACCGAGGAGAGCGCCATGGCCAGTGCACCGATCATGGGCGACAGCAGGATCCCGAAGAAGGGATAGAGCAGGCCCGCCGCCAGCGGCACGCCGAGCGCATTGTAGATGAAGGCGAAGAAGAGGTTCTGGCGGATGTTGCGCATGGTCGCCTGCGAGAGGTGGCGCGCCTTCACGATGGCGGTGAGCTCGCCATGCAAGAGGGTCACGGCCGCGCTCTCCATGGCCACATCGGTGCCGGTCCCCATGGCAATGCCGACGTCGGCCGCGGCCAGCGCCGGGGCGTCGTTGACCCCGTCGCCGGCCATGGCCACGACCTTGCCCGCCTTCTGGAACTCCTTCACCGCCTCGGCCTTGCCGTCCGGCAGCACCTCGGCGCGGAAGTCCTTGATGCCCAGCCGGGCGGCGACCGCGGCCGCCGTCGGCCTGGCATCGCCGGTCAGCATGACCACCTCGATGCCCGCCTCTGCCAGGTCGCGCAGCGCCTGCGGCGTGCTCTCCTTGACCGGGTCGGAGATCGCCAGCAACCCCGCGGCCTTGCCGTCGACGGCCAGGTAGATCGCGGTCGCGCCGCGGCCCGCCTCCTCCTCCGCCAGCGGCTGCAGCGGCGCCGGATCGACGCCGGCTTCGCGCAGCAGCCGGGCGTTGCCCAGCAGCACGGCCTGGCCGCCGATCCTGCCGGTGACGCCGCGCCCGGTCGGAGCGTCGAAGTCCTCGACACGGGCAAGCGCCAGCCCGGCGTCGCTGGCGGCCGTCAGCACGGCCTTCGCCAGGGGATGCTCACTCGCCTGCTCCAGGCTCGCCGCCTTCAGCAGCAGGTCCTCCTCCTCGAAGCCCTCCAGCGCATGCAGACCGGTCACCGCCGGGCGGCCTTCGGTCAGGGTCCCGGTCTTGTCGACCAGCAGCACCTTGACCTTCTCCAGGCGCTCCAGCGCCTCGGCGTCGCGGATCAGCACGCCGATCTCGGCGCCGCGCCCGACGCCGACCATGACCGACATGGGCGTCGCCAGGCCCAGGGCGCAGGGGCAGGCTATGATCAGCACGGTCACCGCGGCGACCAGGCCGAACTCGAAGCTGGGCGAGGGTCCCCAGACGACCCAGACCAGGAAGCTGAGCGCGGCTACCACCAGCACGATCGGCACGAACCAGCCGGCCACGCGGTCGGCCAGGCGCTGGATCGGCGCCCGGCTGCGCTGCGCCGAGGCCACCAGCGAGACGATCTTCGCCAGCATGGTCTCGGAGCCGACCTTCTCGGCCCGCATGACGAAGCTGCCGGACTGGTTGACCGAGCCGCCGATCACGGGGTCGCCGATGCGCCGCGTCACCGGCAGGGACTCCCCCGTCACCATGGACTCGTCTAGCGCCGAGCTGCCTTCCAGGATGGTCCCGTCCACCGGCACGGCCTCGCCCGGCCGCACGCGCAGGCGGTCGCCCACGGCGACGGCGTCCAGGGTGACCTCCTCGTCCTGGCCCGCCTCGCTCACCCGCCGCGCCGTCTTCGGCGCCAGGTCCAGCAGGCTGCGCAGCGCGCCGCCGGTCTTCTCCCGGGCCCTCAGCTCCAGCATCTGCCCCAGCAGCACCAGTACGACGATGACGGCGGCCGGCTCGAAATAGAGGCCGACGCGCCCGCCCTCGCCCCGGACGGCATCCGGGAAGAGCCCCGGAAACAGCAGGGCGAAGACGCTGTAGAGCCAGGCCGCGGACACCCCGATCCCGATCAGGGTGAACATGTTCAGCTTGCCGCTGCGGATCGAGGCCAGGCAGCGCTCCAGGAAGGGCAGGCCGCACCAGCCGACCACCGGCGTCGCCAGGGCGAACTGCAGCCACTGGGAGAGGGCGGCGGAAAGCCAGGCCGGCCGCCCGAAGAGGTCGGTGCCCATACCCAGCACCATCAGTGGGACGGTCAGCACCAGGCCGACCAGGAAGCGGCGCCGGAAATCCGTGAGCTCCGGGTTCTCGCCCTCCTCCAGGCTGGGCGCGAGCGGTTCCAGCGCCATGCCGCAGATCGGGCAGGTGCCGGGCCCGACCTGCTGCACCTCGGGATGCATGGGGCAGGTGTAGATGGCCCGGCTGTCGCCCGCCGCGGCCGGAGCGGCCGCCCCGGCCCGCTCATGATGGCAGCAGCTTCCGGCCATGTCCTCGGTCATACTTTGCGACACCCTTCCTTGAAACGGCAAAGCCTTCCGGCAACTTGCCAAAGACAGGTGTGGACGGGCAAGGTCGCCCGCAAGCGCCGATCCCGGGTGAGGCGGTCTGATCCAGATCATGGGACGGCCGGGCGGCCGGCGCTATCTCCAGCCCTGTACCAACAGCCGAGGCGGATAGGAAAGAAGAGCGATGTTCCTTGCCGAAGAGACCGTCGGGATCTTCCCGACCCTGGTCTTCCGCGCCCAGGCGCTTGCCCACGAGCCCCAGGCGTTGGAGGCCCTGGCCGGCGCGGTCTACCGGATGATCCCGGCGGAAGTGCCGCAGGGTCCGCGCCGCCGCTCGCCGCCGGCCCTGCAGGCGGAAGCCTCCTTCCAGGGCCTCTGCGGCCAGATCGCGGGCTATGCGGCCGAATCGCTGCGGCTGGCCGCCTTCCGCCAGCCCGACTGCGCGGTGACGGCCCTCTGGGGCGAGGCCGGGCCCGCCGGCTGGTCGGAGGCGGTCACCACCGCGCCCAACGCGCACCTGACCTTCGTCCTCGCGCTCTCGGTGCCGCCCGGCTTCGGCGTGCTGCTGACCGATCCGCGCCCGCAGGCGCAGGTGATCGTCCCCATGGTGAGCGAGCCCAACGAGCTCAACGCCCGCCGGGTCACGGTGCCGCTGGCGAACGGCCAGATCCTGCTGTTGCCGGGCTGGATGGGTCACGCGCTCCAGGGCGGCGGCGGCACCGGCGAGTTCCTGGTCCTGCGCGGCCAGACCCTCTTCCGCAACCTGGCCGAGGAGGTCTCGCCGCCGATGTGGACCGGCATGACCGCCAACCGCCCCTGACGGAGAGCCGAGCGATGACAGAGAGCGCGCTGGAGCCCCTGCAGCTCTTCCCCACCTTCATCTTCACCTACGACCTGGACCCGGCCCGCGCGGGACCGCTGAACGAGGCCATCGCCAAGCTGGTCTGGGGCCTGCTGGACCCGCCGCCCAACGTCATGCCGGGCCAGAACCTCAACACCCACCACGACCTGCACAGGAAGCCCGGGATGGAGCCCCTGCTGGAGGTCTACAGCGCCGCCATCGACCTCACCATCGAGAAGCTGAAGGTGCAGCACGAAGGCTGGGCCATCACCGGCTGCTGGGCCAACATCAACAAGCCCGGCATTTCGCACGTCGCCCACAACCACCCCAACAACTGGCTGGCGGCAGTCTACTACGTGAAGGCGCCCCGCGGCGGCAACGCCATCACCTTCCACGAGCCGCGCCAGCAGACCTTCCCCATCCGCCCCAACGCCGAGCGCCACGCCGCCAGCAACGTCTCCTCCTACCCCTTCCAGGTGCAGCCCGGCCGCCTGGTGATCTTTCCGGCCTGGCTCTACCACTCGGTCCCGGCCAACGAGGGCGCGGAGGAACGCATGTCGATCGCCTTCAACATGATGCTGCTGGACGCCGACCGGGTGCTGCCGCCGCTGATGTGGAGGGACTGAGCGCTCCTGCGCCCGGCCTTGACCTTCGGGCCAGGGTTGGCGATGAAGGCCTGCAAAAAGGATCGGGAGACAACGACATGAGACGGAGCACCGCTTGCGCCCTGCTGGGCGCTTTCCTCGCCTTGGTCGCCAACCACGCGGCCAGTGCCGAGACCACAACCGAGGAGGTCGGCGCCGCCTGCCTTGCCGGCACCAACGTACCCGAGGCTCTCTGCTCCTGCGTGGCGGAGGAGTCGGCAAACCTGACCGACGACCAGCGCGGCTTCTACGTGGCCTCCTTCAACAACGACGCTGCCGAGGCCGGGCGTCTGCGCAGCTCCATGCCGGCGGCCGACCTGATCGGGATCGCGACCTTCATGCGGACCTCGGTCATCGACTGCGCCAAGAAGCAGTAGCCTCTCCTGGCGCCGGCCTGCCGGGCCCGCTACTCTCTCAGCACGTCTTCCGGGCGTGGCGGAATTGGTAGACGCAAGGGACTTAAAATCCCTCGGGCCTTGCGCCCATGCCGGTTCAAGTCCGGCCGCCCGGACCAATGGCTCATGGCGTCGCCGCTTCGCGTCGGTCGGCGCCGGCCCGCACCGCCGCCCGACCTCCCACGCCCGACCTCCCACGACAGTATCCTAGTTGGGCGGTCGGGCGGGGGTGCGGGCCGGCGCCGCGTCGATGCAGACTGAACTACCCGTGATGAAAGCCCGCGTCCGGCTCCTTCGGCCGGCTGGGCGGGTTGCTCTCCAGGTCGCCGATCACCGACTTGAGGTCGGCCAGCAGCATCTCGGCCATGTCGCGGCTGAAGCCCTCGCGGATGACGAAGCGCAGCACGGCGACCTCCTCGGCATTGGCCGGCATGGTGTAGGCCGGGACCTGCCAGCCGTGGCTGCGCAGGCGCTCGGAGACGTCGAATTCGCTGTAGGGCTTGCCCGCCGCCAGCCGGACCGCGAGGACGGGGATGTCGGTGCCGTCGCTCACCACCTGGAAGGGCAGCTCCTCGGCCAGGGCCTTGGCGAGCCCCTGGGCGATCTTCTGCAGGGTCTGCATGATCCGCCGGTAGCCCTCGAAGCCCAGGCGCAGGAAGTTGTAGTACTGCGCCACGATCTGGTTGCCGGGGCGCGAGAAGTTGAGCGTGAAGGTCGGCATGTCGCCGCCCAGGTAGTTGACGTGGAAGATCAGGTCGTCGGGCAGGTAGGCCCGGTCGCGCCAGACCGCCCAGCCGATACCGGGATAGACCAGGCCGTACTTGTGCCCCGAGGCGTTGATCGAGACCACGTTGGGCAGGCGAAAGTCCCAGCGCAGGTCGGGGTGCAGGAAGGGTGCCACGAAGCCGCCGCTGGCCGCATCGACGTGCAGCGGCACGGTCCAGCCGGTCTCCTGGTTGCGGGCGACCAGGGCGTCGTGGATCGCCTCGATCGGCTCGTGCTCGCCGGTGAAGGTGGTGCCCAGGATGGCGACCAGGCCGATGGTGTTCTCGTCGACCGCGGCCACGGCCTCGTCGGCATCGACGACGAAGCGCTCTTTGGTGATGGGGACGTAGCGGGGTTCGACCTCCCAGTAGCGGCAGAACTTCTCCCAGACCACCTGGACGTTGGTGCCCAGCACCAGGTTCGGGCGGTCGCTCGCCAGGCCGGCCGCGCGCCGGCGGTCGCGCCAGCGCCACTTCATCGCCATGCCGGCCAGCATCACCGCCTCGCTGGAGCCGATCGCGGACGAGCCCACCGCCCCCTCGGGCGCGTTGAAGAGCCGAGCCACCATGTTGATGCAGCGCTCTTCGATCATCGCCGTGACGGGGTACTCGTCCTTGTCGATCATGTTCTTGTCGAAGGCCTCGGCCATCAGCTTCTCGGCCTCGGGCTCCATCCAGGTGGTGACGAAGGTCGCGAGGTTGAGCCGCGCGTTGCCGTCCAGCATCAGTTCGTCGTGGATCAGGCGGTAGGCGTCGGCCGCCGCCATGCCGCCCTCCGGCAGCGCGAACTTCGGCACCGGCGCCAGGCCGCTGCGGCCGCCGTAGGCCGGCACCAGCATGGAGAGTTCCTCGTCCTGGGGAATCAGCTTCTTCACCATGGTCTCTCTCCTTCGCTGCCGGTCGTTTGACTGAGTGCCGGCCCCTCCGCGAGCCCGCGCCTCAGGTTAGCGCAGCCGTCTTCGCACCGCCCGGCCAAAGCCGCCGCAGCGACTCTGTGTAACGTGCCGCCCGCCCCCTCCACCGGGGAAGGAGAGCCTTTCCCCGGGACCGGGCCTCTGGCATAGAGGAACCCGGTGAAGCAACGGCAGGCAAGAAGGCCTCGGCAGGAACGTGAGCGGCGAGCCCCTCCTTCAGCTCCTCACCCCCGGCACCTACGTGCGCCATCCCGCCTGTCCGGAGTGGGGATTGGGCCAGGTCCAGTCGGTTGCGGGCGAGCGCGTGACCGTGAACTTCGAGCAAGAAGGCAAGGTGGTGATCAACGGCGCCAGGGTGACGCTCGAGATCGTCGCGGAGGAATGACCGGCCGAGGCCCCGGCGACATCCCACAGGGTTCGGGAGCGGCGCTGCGGCAAGCCAGCAGAGAGACAATGGCGAGGATTTGAACCATGGCCGATGGTGGATCGGACAGAGAGGCAGGACTTGGTCACGGCGGCGAGGGCGAACGCCCGCTGGAGCGGCTCATCCACCCCGGTTCCGGCCGGCGCAAGGCGCCGCCGAAGCCCAAGGGCCGCGAGGTGGAGGAGAGTGCTGCCGCGGAGATCCAGGCCCTGCTCGGCGAGCGGCCGCGCCGCCGCGACCTGCTGATCGAGTTCCTGCACCTGATCCAGGACCGCTACGGTCAGCTCTCCGCCGCCCATCTGGCCGCCCTGGCGCAGGCCATGCGCCTGCCCATGGCCGAGGTCTACGAGGTCGCCTCCTTCTACGCCCACTTCGATATCGTGAGCGAGGGCGAGCCCGACCTGCCGCGGCTCACGGTGCGCGTCTGCGACAGCCTGACCTGCGCCATGATGGGCGCCGAGGAACTGCTGGAGCGCCTACCGGAGATGCTGGGCAGCGAGGTCAGGGTGGTCCGCGCCCCCTGCATGGGCCGCTGCGAGACTGCCCCGGTGGCGGAGGTCGGCCATGCCCACGTGCTCGGGGCCGATGCCGAGGCCGTCGCCGGAGCGGTGGAGGCCCGGGAGACCCACGCCCACCTGCCGGACTATCTCGACTTCGAGGCCTACCGGGCCGAGGGCGGCTATGCCCTGCTGGCCGACTGCCTGGCCGGCAAGGTCGCACCGGAGACGCTCTTCGACACGCTGGAATCGGCGGGTCTGCGCGGGCTCGGCGGCGCCGGCTTCCCGGCCGGCCGCAAGTGGCGCATCGTCAGCCAGCAGCCGGCGCCCAGGGTGATGACGGTCAACGCCGACGAGGGCGAGCCCGGAACCTTCAAGGACCGCTGGTACCTGGAGCGCGACCCCCATCGCTTCCTGGAAGGCAGCCTGATCGCCGCCTGGGCCACCGGCTGCAGCCCCTGCTACATCTACCTGCGCGACGAGTACCCGGCCCTGCACGAGGTCCTGCAGCGCGAGATCGCCAAGCTGCAGGAAGCAGGATTCGCCAAGCACTGCGCGCTGGAGCTGCGCCGCGGTGCCGGCGCCTACATCTGCGGCGAGGAATCGGCGATGATCGAGTCGATCGAGGGCAAGCGCGGCCTGCCGCGCCACCGCCCGCCCTTCATCGCCCAGGTCGGTCTCTTCGGCCGCCCCACGCTCAACCACAACGTCGAGACCCTCTTCTGGGTTCGCGAGATCGTGGAGAAGGGGGCGGAGTGGTTCGCCGGGCACGGCCGCCACGGGCGCAAGGGCCTGCGCTCCTTCTCCGTCTCCGGCCGCGTGCGTGAGCCCGGCGTCAAGCTGGCCCCGGCCGGCATCACCGTGAAGGAGCTGATCGAGGAGTACTGCGGCGGCATGCAGGAAGGCCATGCCTTCAAGGCCTACCTGCCCGGCGGCGCCTCCGGCGGCATCCTGCCGGCGAGCCTGGGCGACATCCCGCTCGACTTCGACACCCTGCAGGCGGAGGGCTGCTTCATCGGCTCGGCCGCCGTGGTGATCCTCTCGGACCGGGACTCGATGAAGGAAGCAGCCCTCAACCTCATGCGCTTCTTCGAGGACGAGTCCTGCGGGCAGTGCACGCCCTGCCGCAACGGCACCGAGAAGGCCGTCGCCCTGATGAGCCGCGAACGCTGGGACAAGCCCCTGCTCACCGAGCTCTCCTCCGTGATGATGGACGCCTCCATCTGCGGTCTCGGCCAGGCCGCACCCAACCCGCTGCTCTCGGTCATGAAGCACTTCCCGGAAGAGGTCTTCTGACCCGAAAGATCCGAGAGCCGGCCCGGGTCGCGGTCGCCAAGGAGAGGGCGCTCACACCATTCAACGGGTCGATGGGCGCCCCCAAGTCGGTCCGTCAGAGCCAGAGGAAGTCTGTTGCGGTCAGCAGGTCGGCCTGGCTGAGGCCGTCCAGCAGGAAGGCCTGATCTGCGACCCCGTCGCCGTTCTGGTCGACCTCGACCTCGCGGTTGGCGTGGAAGCGGGCCTCGCTGTTGCCCGAGCCGTTGAAGGCGGCGGAGCCGATGTAGGCGAAGGCACCCACCTCCAGCCCGGTGGCGAAGACCAGCTTGTCCTCGCCGTTGCCCGCCCCCAGGCTCACCCCGTCGAAGTCGCGCACGATGGGTGCGCCGATCTCGTCCGGGGTCAGCGTGCTGCCGTCGAAGAAGAAGCTGTCGCCGCCGGACTCGCCGAAGAGCCGGTTGCCGCTCTCCATCGCCAGCACGTCGACGCCGCTGCGCCCGCGGAGCTGGTCCTGCCCGCTGCCGCCATAGAGAGTGTCGTCCCCGTCGTTCCCGAAGAGGCGGTCGGCCCCGGCCAGCCCGGCCAGGACGTTGTCCGAGCTGTTGCCGTTGATCACGTTGTCCAGCCCGTTGCCCGCACCGTTCAAGGGCCCGAAGTTCGCCTGCATGCGCAGGTTCTCCACGAAGGCCGAGGCATCGCCGTCGGGCAGGGTGTAGTCGGCCTGGGCGCGCACCAGGTCAGTGCCCTCGCCGGCGAACTCGATCACCCGGTCGCCCTGGGTGTCGACGACGAGGGTGTCGTCGCCCAGGCCCCCGGCCTGCCAATCGCTGCCGCTCTTCCCGTTCACCACGTCGTCGCCTGCTTCGCCGGCGAGAGAGTTGGACTCCGTGTTGCCCAGAAGCGTGTTCACGAACGCGTTGCCGACCAGGTCTCCGGGTCCGGCCCCGTCGGCCACGATGGCCCGCTCGATGTCGCTGCCGCTGCCGCTGGCCAAGGTGTAGGCGGCAGCCTCCGAGCGCAGCACGTCGATCGCGCCCTCGCCGCCTGCCTCGCGCACCACGTCGGCCGAGGTATCCACCGTCACGGTGTCGCTGCCCGACCCTCCGTAGACCGTGTCCACGCCGCTGCCGCCGCTCAGGAGATCGTTACCGGCATCCCCGAAGAGCAGGTCCTGGCCGGTGCCGCCGACAATGAGGTCGACGCCGGTACCGCCGTAGGCCGCGTCGTCGCCGGTGGCCCCGAAGAGGCTGTCGTCGCTGTGCTGGCCGTAGAGGCGGTCCATCCCGTGGCCGCCGCGCAGGGTATCCTCGCCAGTCAGCCCGAAGAGGAAGTCGTCGCCGAAACCGCCGTAGGCCCTGTCGTAGCCGCCGCCGCCGTAGAGCGTGTCTGAGGCATGACCGCCGAAGAGCAAGTCCGCTTCGCTGTCGCCGAAGAGCAGGTCGTTGGCGCTCTGACCGTAGAGGCTGTCCATGCCCTGCCCGCCGTAGAGGCCGCGGTCGGCGCCCGCTCCGCCGCGGATGATGTCCTCGCCCAGCCCGCCGTAGAAGGAGCTGTCGGCACCGTCCGCACCGTTCAGCGTGTCGTTCTCGCCGCCGCCGTAGAGGCCGCTGTCGTCCCCGCGCCCGCCGTAGATCACGTCGTAGCCGCTGCCCCCGACGAGAGCGCTGTCGTTGCCGTTGGCGCCGGAGATGAAGTCGTCGCCCTCGCCCCCGGAGAGCCGGCTGTCGTCGCCGTTGCCGCCGAAGATGCTGTCGGCGCCGGAGCCCCCGAAGAGGCTGCTGTCCTGCCCGTCGTCGCCCCAGAGCAGGTCCGCGCCGCCCCCGCCCTCCAGCCGCGCGTCGCCGCCGCTGCCGCCGAAGAGGGTATCGGTTCCCGGCGTGCCGTAGAGCGTGTCGACACCGCTCAAGCCATAGAGCAGGTTCCTGGTGAAGACATTGATACCGGAGATCCAATCGTTCCCGCTGGTACCCGACCGGGCCACATTCTCGGCGCTGGCGACCTCGACCCCGACGACAAGGTTGGCGAGCTGGTAGAGGTGAACGGTATCCTGGCCCTCGCCGCCATACAGCTCGTCACCTGCCGTCAGTTCGCCCTGGCTCGCGATCGCCAGGATATCGGCACCGCTGCCGCCGTAGACAGTGTCGGCTCCGGAACCACCGAAGAGGGTGTCATTGCCTCCGTCGCCCCTGAGAGCGGTATCGTCGCCCGCTCCGCCATAGATCAGGTCGGTACCGCTGTCGCCCCTGAGATTGAAGTCGCTGCCGCTGCCTCCGAAAACGACATCCTGGCCGCTGCCGCCGAAGAAGGAACTGTCGTCGCCGGAGCCACCGATCAGAGTGTCGTCACCGAAGACACCGGCGAACACGCCATCGGCACCGGCATCGCCGCGAAGCGTGTCGTTCCCCGTTCCTCCGTAGAAGAAGCTGTCCGCCCTGGATCCGCCCGTCAGGAGATCGGAGCCGCTACCGCCGAAGAAGAGGACATCGACGCCGTACTCACCGTTCAGGGTGTCGTCGCCGTCATCGCCGAAGACAAAGGTGTCGCTTGCGGAATCGCCGAAGACCACATCGTTTCCCGTCCCGCCGTAGATGTTGCTGTCGGCGTTCTCCCCGCCCAGCAGGGTGTCTACACCGGATCCGCCGTAGATGAAGCGGTCCTGACCGTAGCCGGCGTCGATGCGGTCGTCCCCCTCGCCGCCGAAGAGGGACTGGTCGCTCGCACTGCCGCCATAGACGCTGTCGTCGCCGGTACCCCCGCGCAAGAGCTTGTCGGCACCGCGGTCTCCGAAGACCTTGTCGTTGCCGCTGCCACCGAAGAGCCTGTCCTCGCCCTGCCGGCCAACCAGCAGATCGTTGCCGATGCCGCCGGTGACGGTATCGTTGCCGGTGTTGCCATAGATCGTGTCGTTACCCGCAGCGCCATAGGCGCTGTCGGCACCGGCACCGCCGTAGAGGCTGTCCCCGCCGCTGCCGCCGTAGAGCGTATCGTCGTTGCCCTTGCCGCTGATCGTATCGTTGCCGCTCAACCCGTAGATCGTATCGGCGTTGCCGCCGCCATCGAGATGGTTGTTCTCCCCTGCGCTTCCGAAGATCACGGCCATGTCCCAGTCTCCCTCCCGAAACCATCAACGACACATCTACCCATGGTAGCAGACTTTGTTGCAGCGCCATAGGACCGGCCGGTGGGTGATGACTGAGCGAATGGCGCACGATCCACGCGATCGCCCGTGAACGAGCACCCGACGCGAATCCGGGGGGACGCACTTCCTTGCGGGCGGTGCCTTGCGGGAGCAAGCGTGATGTTACTGGCCTTCAATTGAGCGAGCGCGCAGCCCTCCGACCAGGGCACGAAGCTCGGCGGCGCTCTCGGCCGGGCTGCGGCCGGCTGTGTCGATACGGAGGTCGGCCTCTGCCCAGGGCTCGTAGTGGCGTGCCTGTACGGCTGCCCAGTCGGATAGCCTGGCTTCCTGCGCCGCCGCGAAGCGCGCCTCGACCCGCCGGCGGTGTTCGGCGCGGTCACTACAGAGGACCTCCACCTGCAGGGCGGCGGCCCCTGCCCTCTCCGCCGCCGCCAGCCAGGCCCTCCGGGTGAGGCCGATCGGATTGACCGAGTCGGCGATCACGTCCGCGCCAAGCCCTAGGCTGTCCACGGCCAGGGCATAGGCCACGCGGTAGCCGCCGTCCTCCAGGTCCGGGCGTGCCAGCACCGAGGCGGCGATCGCCTGCTCGATGGTATCGATGCGCAGAAGCTGGGCCGGCAGCGCGCGGGCGAGCGCGCGCGCCAGGGTGGTCTTGCCACTGCCCGGCAAACCGCCGAGAATGACCAGCAGCGGTCGTGTCTCCGTCATGCTTCACCCGCCTCCCGAAACGCCGCCCGAAACGCCGTAGGAAGGAACCTATGACCAGGGCCAATCTGGGGTCAAACGGCGAGGAAGAGGCGCGCTTCGGCTGGAAGCGGCTGATCGCGCTCGCCTCGGGACCGCTCCTGCTGCTGGCCGTCCTCCTGCTTCCGCCGCCCGCGGAGATGCCGCCGGAAGCCTGGCGCCTGGTCGCCATGGCGGCCTGGATGGTTGCCTGGTGGCTGAGCGAGGTGGTGCACATCGCGGTCACCGCCCTCCTGCCGATCCTCCTGATGCCGCTGCTGGAGATCGCCCCCATCGCGGAGGTCACGCCGAATTACGGCCACCCGCTGATCTTCCTCTTCCTGGGCGGCTTCGTCCTGGCGCTCGCCATGCAGCGGGTCGGCCTGCACCGCCGCGTCGCCCTGGCGGTCGTGGCCCGGGTCGGCAGCAGCCCGGGCCGCATCGTCCTGGGCTTCATGATCGCAACGGCCTTTCTCTCCATGTGGATCTCCAACACGGCCTCGACGATCATGATGTACGCCGTGGGTCTCTCGGTGATCGACTTCGTCGCCAGGAGCGTCGACGATCCGGCCAAGGTCCGCGCCTTCGGCCTCGCCCTCATGCTGGGCATCGCCTACAGCGCCTCGATCGGCGGGGTCGGCACCCTTATCGGCACCCCGCCCAACGCCCTGCTGGCCAGCTTCCTCGCCAGCGAGTACGGGATCCGGGTCGACTTCTTCGACTGGATGGTCTTCGGCGTCCCGCTGGTCCTGGTCATGCTGCCGCTCACCTGGCTGCTGCTGACGCGGCTGCTCTTCCCGGCCCACGCCATCGAGGTCGGCGACCCGCGCGCCGTGGTACGCCGGGAGCTGGCAGCCCTGGGCCCCATCACCCCGCAGGAGCGCTGGGTCGCCCTGGTCTTCTGCCTGGCCGCCCTGGGCTGGATCCTGCGCAGCCCTCTGGAAGATCTGAGCGGCCTGCCGATCTCCGACACCACGGTCGCCATCTCGGCCGCCCTGCTGCTCTTCACCGTGCCGGTCCTGGGGCGGCCGGCGCTCACCTGGAAAGCCGCCCAGGACCTGCCCTGGGGCGTCCTGATCCTCTTCGGCGGCGGGCTGGCGCTGGCCGGCGGCTTCGGCTCGAGCGGCCTTGCCGACTGGATCGGTGGCCAGGTGGCGAAGGTCGAGATCGCGACCTGGGTCCTGATCCTGCTGGTGACGGCGGTCATCGTCTACCTGACGGAGATCACCTCCAACACGGCCTCCACGGCAACCTTCCTGCCGATCATGGCGGCCGTTGCGATGGGCCTGGAGCTGGACCCGCTGATCCTGACGATCCCCGTCGCGCTCGGCGCCTCCATGGCCTTCATGATGCCGGTCGCGACGCCGCCCAACGCCATCGTCTTCTCCTACGAGGAGATGCACCTGGCCGACATGGTCCGCGCCGGAATCCTGCTCAATCCCCTCGCCATCCTGCTTTGCTTCTTGACGGTGGAACTGCTGGTGCGGCCCTTTCTGGGACTTTGAAGCGTCAGATGAGGAGCAGGTGATTCCCTCTGCGCCGGCTTTGCTCTAGAAGGGGCGGCCAAGCGGAAGGACGCGGGTTCTCGATAGAGCGCTTCGCACTCAGGTCGAAGCGGCTCCGGCCCGCACCCCCGCCCGGCCGCCCACGCAAGTATCCTGGTAGGGGCGGCCGGGCGGGGGTGCGGGCCGGTTCCGCGTGAAACCGAAAGGCTCTAGAGAGGTCGGCGGGAATTCATGGAAATCGATCATCTGGACAGCCTCGTGATCGGCGGCGGGGTCGTCGGGCTTGCGATCGCCAGGGCGCTGGCACTGGCCGGCAGGGAGGTTGCCGTCCTCGAGCGCAACGACGCGATCGGCTCCGAGACCTCGGCCAGGAACTCCGAGGTCATCCACGCGGGCATCTACTATCCGAGCGGATCGCTGAAGGCACGGCTCTGCGTCCGGGGCAAGGAGCTGCTTTACGACTACTGCAGGGATCGCGGCGTAACCGCCCGGAATATCGGGAAACTTATCGTCGCCTGCGATGCCGGTCAGGTGCCGGAGCTGGAGGCGCTCGACAGCCGCGCCAGGGAGAACGGCGTCACCGACCTGGAGTTCTGGGAGGCCGGCAAGGCCAAGGGCGACCAGCCGGACCTGGCCTGCGTGGCCGCGCTCTTCTCGCCCTCGAGCGGGGTGCTGGACAGCCACGGCTTCATGCTGGCCCTGCTGGGCGATACGGAGAACGCCGGCGGCTTCCTGTCGCTCTCGACCGAGATCGCCTCCATCCGCCGCCACGAGCGCGGGTTCCTGGTCACCACCGCGGGCGATCCGCCCTACCGCATGACCTGCCGCCTGCTGGTCAATGCCGCCGGCCTGTCGGCCCCGGCGCTGGCGCGGCGGATCGAGGACATCCGGCCGGAGAGCGTACCCAGGGCCTGGCTCACCAAGGGCAACTACTTCCGCCTCGCCGGCCGGGCGCCCTTCACGCGGCTGGTCTATCCCGTGCCGGAGCCCGGCGGCCTCGGCGTCCACATCACCCTGGACCTCGGCGGCCAGGCCCGCTTCGGACCCGATGTGGAGTGGGTGGACGAGATCGACTACCGCGTCGACCCGGCGCGCTGTGCCGGCTTCTACGAGGCCATTCGCCGCTACTGGCCGGGGCTGCCCGACAACTCGCTGGAGCCGGACTATGCTGGCATCAGGCCCAAGGTCGTGGGTCCCGGGCAGCCGGCCGGCGACTTCCTGATCAGCGACGAGACCAGCCACGGCCTGCCCGGCCTGGTCTCGCTCTACGGCATCGAATCGCCAGGGCTCACCAGCGCGCTCGCCCTGGCGGAGGAGGTGGTCGCGCGGCTTGAGGTTTAGGCCAACACCGGCCACATGGGAGATCCGTGGGGCTGATGCTTGTGGAGCCGACCTGGCCGTCGGATAGTCCCTTTTTCGCCGGCAGGGCGCCGGTCTTCGCACCTAGGGAAAGATCGCCGGGAGGCGGTAGAGGACGGATGAGCAGGAAGTACTTCGGCACCGACGGCATTCGCGGCCAGGCCAACCAGGGCGTCATGCGCCCGGAGAGCGTCCTGAAGATCGCCATGGCCACAGCGCTCAACCTGCGCAACGGCGCGCACCGCCAGCGCGCTGTGATCGGCAAGGACACGCGGCTCTCGGGCTACATGATCGAATCGGCCTTCGTGTCCGGCTTCACCGCCATGGGGGTCGACACCTTCCTGGTCGGACCGGTGCCGACGCCTGCCGTCGCCATGCTGACCCGCTCTCTCAGGGCCGACATCGGCGTCGTCCTCTCGGCCTCGCACAACCCCTACTTCGACAACGGCATCAAGCTTTTCGGCGCCGACGGCTTCAAGCTCTCCGACGAGACGGAACTGGAGATCGAGGCGCTGATGGACCAAGACCTCGAGCGCCACCTCGCAGCGCCTGAGAACCTGGGCCGGGCGACCCGGATCGAATCGGCGCGCGACCGCTACGTCGAGTTCGCCAAGCGCACGCTGCCGCGCAACATCAGCCTGGAGGGCCTCAGGGTGGTGGTCGACTGCGCCAACGGGGCGGCCTACCGCGTCGCCCCCTCCGCACTCTGGGAACTGGGGGCGGAGGTCGTCTCCCTCTCGGTGGAGCCGAACGGCACCAACATCAACGAGGACTGCGGCCCCACCGCGATTTCCGCCCTGCAGCGCAAGGTGCGCGAGGTGCGCGCCGACATCGGCATCGCGCTCGACGGCGATGCCGACCGGGTGATCGTGGTCGACGAGAAGGCCCGCGTGGTCGACGGCGACCAGCTGATGGCCGTCATCGCCCGCTCCTGGGCCGACGACGAACGCCTCTCGCGGCCCGGCATCGTCGCCACGGTCATGTCCAACCTGGGCCTGGAGCGCTATCTGGCGAGCGCCGGCCTGGAGCTCTCACGCACCAAGGTCGGCGACCGCTACGTCGTGAGCCGTATGCGCGAGGCCGGCTTCAACCTGGGGGGCGAGCAGTCCGGCCACATCATCATGACCGACTATGCCACCACCGGCGACGGCCTGGTCTCGGCCCTGCAGCTCCTGAGCGTGATCCAGCAGCGCGAGCGGCCGGTCTCGGAGGTCTGCCACCGCTTCGACCCCGTGCCCCAGGTCCTGAAGAACGTCAGGGTCCGGGGCGAGCACCCGCTGGAGAACGAGGCCGTGCAGAAGGCGATCGCCGCCGGCGAGGCCAAGCTCGCGAACTGCGGGCGCCTGGTGATCCGCCCCTCGGGCACAGAGCCGCTGATCCGGGTCATGGGCGAGGGCGACGACGCCGACCTGGTCCACCTGGTCGTCGACGACATCGTAGAAGCCTTGAGGAAAGCGGCGTAAGAGACTGAAGGATAAAGATATTCATGTGCGGAATCGTTGGCATCCTGGGGGCCCGGCCGGTCGTTCCTCGCCTGGTCGATGCGCTGAAGCGGCTGGACTATCGCGGCTACGATTCGGCCGGGATCGCAGTCCTGGAGGAAGGCCGCATCGAGCGGCTGCGCGCGCCGGGCAAGCTGGCCAACCTGGAGGCCCTGACCGCGGGCAGCCAGCTCTCCGGCGTCAACGGCATCGGCCACACCCGCTGGGCGACGCACGGGGCGCCGACCGAGGCCAACGCGCACCCTCACGTCGCCGGACGGGTCGCCCTGGTGCACAACGGCATCATCGAGAACTTCGCCGTCCTGAAGGCCGAGCTCGAGGCCGAGGGCGCGAGCTTCACCAGCGAGACCGATACCGAGGTGGTGGCGCTGCTGGTCGATCGCGCGCTGGACCAGGGCCTCTCGCCGATCGCGGCGGTGCAGGGCGTGCTTGAGCGCCTGGAGGGCGCCTTCGCGCTGGCCTTCCTGATCCAGGGGGAAGAGGACCTGCTGATCGGCGCCAGGCGCGGCAGCCCGCTTGCCGTCGGCTTCGGCGAGGAGGAAGGCTTCCTCGGCTCCGACGCCATCGCGCTCGCCCCCTTCACCAACCGGGTCGCCTACCTGGAGGAGGACGATTCGGTCCTCGTCACCCGCGCCGGCGCGCAGTTCTTCGACAAGGCCGGACGGCCGGTGGAGCGCCGCCGGCAGATCAGCCAGGCCTCGGCCATGCTGGTCGACAAGGCGAACTACCGCCACTTCATGGCGAAGGAGATCCACGAGCAGCCGCAGGTCATCGGCCGGGCGCTGGGCCACTATCTGGACCTCTCCGCCGGCAGGGCGGCGCTGCCGGAGGAGGCCGCTATCGACTTCGCCGGCCTGGAACGCCTGACCATCGTCGCCTGCGGCACGGCCTTCCTGGCCGCCTGGGTCGCCAAGTACTGGTTCGAGCGGATGGCCAAGCTGCCGGTGGACATCGACATCGCCTCGGAGTTCCGCTACCGCAACCCGCCCCTGCCACCGGGCAGCCTCACCCTGGTGATCTCACAGTCGGGCGAGACCGCCGACACCCTGGCGGCGCTGCGCTACTGCAAGGCCGAGGGCCAGCAGGTGGCGGCACTGGTGAACGTCGAGGAGTCGACCATCGCGCGCGAGGCCGACCTGGTGCTGCCGACCCTGGCCGGCCCGGAGATCGGCGTGGCCTCGACCAAGGCCTTCATCTGCCAGCTCGCCGTCCTGCTGTCGCTCGCCATCGCCGCCGGACGCGCCCGCGGGCGCCTGAGCGAGGCGGAGGAGCGGGACATGGTGGCCCACGCGACCGAGCTGCCGCGGCTCACCGCCGAGACCCTGCGGCTGGAGCCCGCGCTCGAGGAGACGGCCTACTGGCTCTCCAAGAACCGCCACGTCCTCTATCTCGGCCGCGGGCTCTGCATGCCGCTCGCCATGGAGGGCGCGCTGAAGCTGAAGGAACTCTCCTACATCCACGCCGAGGGCTATGCCGCGGGGGAGCTGAAGCACGGGCCCATCGCGCTGATCGACGAGACCATGCCGGTCATCGTCCTGGCCCCCAGCAGCGAACTCTTCGACAAGACCCAGTCCAACATCCAGGAGGTGGCGGCCCGCCACGGCCGGCTGCTGATCATGACGGATGCCAAGGGCCTGGAGGCGACGGCCTTCGAGGGCGCGCGCCAGATCGCCATGCCGGAGGTGCCCGACTTCCTGGTGCCGCTGATCTATGCCCTGCCGATGCAGCTTCTGGCCTATCATACGGCCGTCATCCTGGGCACCGACGTCGACCATCCGCGCAACCTGGCGAAGTCGGTCACGGTCGAATAGCGGCCGGCCGGGAGTCGTCTGCGCGCTAACCGATGTCGTGCGCCGCTTAACCCCTTCTTAACTCTGGGTTAGAGTGAGGGCGGCATTGGAGCAGATCCCGAGCCGAAGGAAGCATCGGCGACGACGATTTGCGCCGGCAATCTATAAGCTGACGCGAACTCCAGGTGCGCCAGCGGGCAAGCAGGAGCCAAGGTAGCGATGAGCGACCCCATTCGTTTCTCCCTCAACGGCACCGAGATCGACGCTCTCGATGGCGAGACCATCTGGCAGGCGGCGGCCCGCATCGGCGTGGAGATCCCGCACCTCTGCTACTCGCCCGAGCCCGGCTACCGCGCCGACGGCAACTGCCGTGCCTGCATGGTCGAGATCGAGGGCGAGCGCGTGCTGGCGGCCTCCTGCATCCGCACGCCGACGCCCGGCATGAAGGTGAACAGCGTCAGCGAGCGCGCCAAGAAGGCCCGCAAGCTGGTCTTCGAGCTCTTGGCCGCCGACCAGCCACCGCGCGAGAGGGCGCACGATCCCGAGTCCAAGTTCTGGACCTGGGCCTCCGACATCGGGCTCGAGGGCTCGCGCTTTCCGGCCGGCGAGCGGCCCGTCGCCGATCCCAGCCACAACGCCATGCGCGTCAACCTGGACGCCTGCATCAACTGCGGGCTCTGCGTGCGGGCCTGCCGCGAGGTGCAGGTCAACGACGTCATCGGCATGGCCTATCGCGGCCACGGCGCCAAGATCGTCTTCGACTTCGACGACCCCATGGGCGAGAGCACCTGCGTCGCCTGCGGGGAGTGCGTGCAGGCCTGCCCCACCGGTGCCCTGATGGAAGCGGCGCTGCTGGACGAGAACCAGGTGCGGGTCGCCTACCCCGACCGCTCCGTCGACACGGTCTGCCCCTACTGCGGGGTTGGCTGTCTCACCAAGGTCCACGTCAAGGACGAGAAGATCCTCTTTGTCGATGGCCGCGACGGCCCGGCCAACCGCAACCGGCTCTGCGTCAAGGGCCGCTTCGGGCTTGACTACACCCACCACCCCCACCGCCTGACGACGCCGCTGATCCGGCGCGAGGACGCGCCGAAGGATGCGCACCTGCAGCTCCACGACGGCAACTGGTCCGAGGTCTTCCGCGAGGCTTCCTGGGAAGAGGCGCTGGAGCTGGCCTCCGGCGGCCTGAAGCGGATCCGCGAGAGCGAGGGTCCGCAGGCGCTGGCCGGCTTCGGCTCGGCCAAGGGCACGAACGAGGAGGCCTACCTCTTCCAGAAGCTGGTGCGCACCGGCTTCGGCACCAACAACGTCGACCACTGCACCCGCCTCTGCCACGCCTCCTCGGTCGCGGCCCTGATGGAGGGCATCGGCTCCGGCGCCGTCACGGTCACCTTCACCCAGGCCGAGAAGGCCGAGTGCATCCTGGTGATCGGTGCGCGCCCGGCGCAGAACCACCCGGTGGCTGCCACCTTCCTGAAGCAGGCCGCGAAGAAGGGCACCAAGCTGATCGTCGCCGACCCGCGCAACCAGAATCTGACGCGCTACGCCACCTGGCACCTGCAGTTCAAGCCGGGCCAGGACGTGGCCCTGCTGAACGCCATGCTGCACACCATCATCGAGGAGGGGCTGGTCGACCGCCAGTACGTCCAGGCCCACGTCTCGGGCTTCGAGGAGCTGAAGACGCGGGTCGCCCAGTTCTCGCCGGAGGCCATGGAGCCGGTCTGCGGCGTGCCCGCCGCCACCATCCGTGACTGCGCGCGCGCCTTCGCCACCGCGAAATCCTCCATCGTCTTCTGGGGGATGGGCGTCAGCCAGCACGTGCACGGTACCGACAACGCCCGCTGCCTGATCGCGCTCTGCATGATCACCGGCCAGCAGGGCCGCCCCGGCACCGGCCTCCACCCGCTGCGCGGCCAGAACAACGTGCAGGGCGCCTCCGACGCCGGCCTCATCCCCATGGTCTTCCCCGACTACCGCTCGGTCGAGAACGAGGAGATCCGCGCCCAGATGCAGGACTTCTGGGGCACGCCGCTCGATCCCAAGAAGGGACTGACCGTGGTCGAGATCGTGAACGCGATCCTCGATGACAAGATCACGGGCATGTACATCATGGGCGAGAACCCGGCCATGTCGGACCCGGACCAGAACCACGCCCGCGCCGCGCTCGCCAAGCTGAAGCACCTGGTGGTCCAGGACATCTTCATGACCGAGACCGCCTGGCACGCCGACGTGATCCTGCCGGCCTCGGCCCAGGCCGAGAAGACCGGCACCTTCACCAACACCAACCGCCAGGTGCAGCTCGGCCGGGTGGTGGTCGACCCACCGGGCCAGGCGCGCCAGGACTGGGAGCTGATCCAGGAGATCGCGCAGCGCATCGGCCTTCCCTGGTCCTATACCCACCCCAGCGAGGTCTTCGCCGAGATGGCCCAGGTCATGCCGTCCCTGAAGAACATCGCCTGGGAGCGGCTGGAGCGCGAGCACAGCGTGACCTACCCCTGCGATGCGCCCGACAGGCCTGGCAACGAGGTGATCTTCGCCGAATCCTTCCCCACGGCCGACGGCCGGGTGAAGCTGGTCCCGGCCGGTCTGGTGCCGCCGGACGAGCTGCCCGATGCCGACTACCCCATGGTGCTGACCACCGGGCGCCTGCTGGAGCACTGGCACACCGGCGCCATGACCCGCCGCGCTGCCGTCCTGGATGCGATCGAGCCCGAGGCCGTGGTCTGCCTGAACGGCCGTGAGCTGGCCAGGCTCGGCGTCCGGGCCGGCGAGAGGCTGCGCGTCTCCACCCGCCGCGGCACCGTAGAGCTGGTCGCCCGGCGCGACCAGGACGTGCCGGACGGGATGATCTTCATCCCCTTCTGCTTCGCCGAGGCGCCGGCCAACATGCTGACCAACCCGCAGCTCGACCCCTACGGCAAGATCCCGGAGTTCAAGTTCTGCGCGGCCGCGGTGGAGCCCGCCGCGGGCTATCCGAAGGCGGCGGAATAGAGGGGTTGGAGAGGGTCCCGGCGAAGAAATGAGAGACGCACCGGCAGGGCGCTCGTCGCGAAGCTGGGGCAGGAGGGCCCGCTCATGCTCACGCATCCTGCTCTAGCGCTTTGTTTTAAGAGCTTATCATCGTCGCAGATGACGCCGTCTGCTCGGAACCTTCTCTAGAGACCGGCAATGATGCAGCCGGTCAAGCGGATCGAGGGATCGGGGGCTTCGGCTTCGACCGGTTCCATTCGCTTCGATTGGCCGAAGGCCTGCTGGTTTTTCGGGCTTGCAGGCTCAGGCTTGGCCCTTGCGCCTTTCAGCATCGCATGGGACAGCCTCCTCGTTTTCGCCGCCCTCACCTACGCCACCCTGCTGATCGGGCACAGCGTGGGCATGCACCGCATGATGATCCACCGCAGCTTCGAGGCGCCGCGCTGGCTCGAGAGGAGTCTCATTTATGTCGGTGTGATCGTCGGCATGGCTGGCCCGTTCGGAAAAATCCGGACGCACGACCTGCGGGACTGGGCCCAGCGGCAGCCTCACTGCCACGACTTCTTCGCGCACCGGCGCAGCTACCTCCGAGACCTGACCTGGCAACTGGCCTATCGCTTCGAGTTCGACCGGCCGCCCAGGCTCACGGTCGAACCCCGCTTCTCGGCCGATCCCTTCCTGTGCTTCCTGGAGAGAAGCTGGCGCCTGCATCAACTTGGCCTGGCCGCCCTGCTATACGCTCTCGGCGGCTGGACCTGGGTGGTCTGGGGGGTCCTGCTGCGCGTGCCGCTCAGCATCGCCTCGCACTGGACGGTCACCCATCACTGCCATCGCCCGGGCCCCGGTCGCTTCGGCGTCAGGGGCGCTTATGTCCAGGCCGCAGACCTGCCCGGGCTTGGCCTGCTCACCTTCGGCGAGTGCTGGCACAGCAACCACCATGCCTTTCCCGAGTCGGCCCGGATCGGCCTCTATCCCGGCCAGGTCGATCCTTCCTGGCAGGTCATTCGCCTCTTGGAACGTCTGGGCCTTGCGCAGCGCGTCGGCCTGCCGCGCGCGGTAGCGGAACGCGACGATCTCTACCTGCGAGAAGCGGCAAGAAAGGCAAACAGCCCCCTATCCGGCGCAAGCCACCCCGACAATCCAGTCGCGTAGCTTCTCCTTGCTGACGGCGCCGACATGGCGCGCGGCCTCCTGGCCCTCCTGGAAGATCAACAAGGCCGGGATCGACCGGACCCCGTAGTCGGCAGCCAGCCTTGGGCTCTCGTCAATATCCGCACGGACGACCGCAAGGCAGTCGCCGAGTTCGCTCGAAAGCTCCTCCAGGTAGGGTGCGATCCGCTTGCTGGGGCCGCTCCAGACGGCCCAGAACTCGACCAGGGTCGGCTTGGGAGCAGCGAGGACCACCTCCTCGAAGCTGTCGTAGGTCACGAGGGGCAAGGCCTCCTCGGCGGATGCTGGGCCGGGACTCAGGGCCAAGAGAAGAAAGATCCCCAGGGCAGCCGCCTGCCCGGAAAGTCGGAGGCCTGGTTTCCGCATCATCGCGCTTGCCTCATCTCAACCTGCTTCCCTTACGAGAGGTTATGCAGCTTACCATGCGGCCGTCCTGCAGCAAGCTGTCGCCAGGAGCGCTGTAACTGACGCGCCAGGGAGCCGGTCTGAAGCAGACGTCTGTCTTTGACGATAAACCGGATCTCTGCTGGAATTCGAGCCGACCTAGGCGCGGGGGAAGCCATGCCAGAGACCGAGACGCTGAGGACCCAGTGCTGTATCGCCGGCGGCGGGCCGGCCGGCCTCATGCTGGGCTACCTGCTGGCGCGCGCCGGCGTCGAGGTCGTGGTGCTGGAGAAGCATGCGGACTTCCTGCGCGACTTCCGCGGCGACACCATCCACCCCTCGACCCTGGAGGTCATGCATCAGCTGGGCCTGCTCGAGGGTCTGCTTGCGCTGCCGCATGACAAGCTCCACCGGCTCTCCGCGGTCTTCGGCCGGGAGACGCTGCAGCTCGCCGACTTCCGCTCGCTGCCGACGCACTGCAGGTTCATCGCCTTCATGCCGCAGTGGGACTTCCTGAACTTCCTGGCCGAAAAGGCGAAGCGCTACCCCACCTTCAGCTTCCGGGCATCGAGCGAGGTGACCGGCTACAGGACCGACGGGGAACAGACCAGCGGCCTGCTGGCGAAGACGGAGGCCGGCGCCCTGGAGGTGACGGCGGACCTGGTCGTCGCCGCCGACGGCCGGCACTCGGCCCTGAGGGCGCAGTCCGGCCTGCCGGTCGAGGACCTGGGCGCGCCGATGGACGTCGTCTGGTTCAAGCTGGAGAAGCCGGCCGGCGGCGGCCCGCAGGCGCTGGGACACTTCAACAGGGGCCGGATCCTGATCCTGCTCGACCGCGGCTCCTACTGGCAGTGCGGCTACGTCATCCCCAAGGGAAGCCTGGCTCGCCTGCGGGCCGAGGGCTTCGAGGCCTTCCGCCGGGCCGTGGCCGGCTTCCTTCCGGCACTCGAGGAGCCCATGGGAAAGCTGGCGGGTTGGGACGAGACCAGCCTGCTCACCGTCCAGGTCAACCGGCTGGAGACCTGGCATCGGCCGGGCCTGCTCTTCATCGGCGATGCCGCGCACGCCATGTCGCCGGTCGGCGGCATCGGCATCAACCTGGCGATCCAGGACGCCGTGGCCGCGGCCAACATCCTGGCGGCTCCGCTGCGCGAGGGCAGCCTCGGCGAGGACCACCTGCGCGCCCTGCAGAAGCGCCGCTACGGGCCGACCCGCACGACCCAGCGCCTCCAGGTCATGATCCAGAACCTGCTGATCGCCGAGGCGCTCGAGGGCGGGCACGAGACCCGCCCGCCGCTGCCGCTGCGCCTGATGCTGTCCCTGCCGGGCCTCAATCGCCTGCCGGGCCGCTTCGTCGGCCTCGGGGTGCGCCGCGAGAGCGTCGGCAAGGAGATCCTCGACCGTTGATGCCCGCGGGAGGGCTCTACTTCTCCTCCGCCAGGGCCTCGAGGTAGCGGAAGATCTCCGTGTGGTCGGCGCCCGGCTCGAGGAAGGCCTGGGCATCGGCCCAGAGTGCCGCCTCCTGCCGGAGCGGCGCCATGGCGAGGCCCAGCTCCTCGGCCAGGTCGGCCGCGGCCCTCAGGTCCTTGGCCATCAGTTCCAGCGCGAAGCCCGCGTCGAACTTGCGGGGGATGATGGAGCCGTGGAACTTGCGCTCGGTCGAGGTGTTGCGTCCGGTCGAGGCGTTGATGATGTCGATCATCAGGTTGGGATCGAGGCCGAAACGCTGGCCCACCTGCAGCGCCACGCAGGCCGCCGACAGGCCGGAGGCCGAGAGGTAGTTGTTGAGCGCCTTCAGCGCATGGCCGGAGCCCAGGGGGCCGGTGCGGTAGACCTTGCCCATGCTCTCCAAGGCCGGCTGTACCCGGTCCATGGCCGCGGCCTCGTCGCCGCCCAGCATGATCGCCAGGTCGCCCCCGACCGCCCGCTTGACGCCGCCGGAGACCGGCGCGTCCAGCAGGGTCGCGCCGTAGGCCTTAAGATCGGCACCGCTCTGCTGGGTCACCGGCGGATAGGAGGAGCTCATGTCCACCACCACCGCCCCCTTGGAGAGGCTGCGCGCCAGGCTGTCGCCCTCGCCGAAGAGCACGGAGCGGACCACCTGGGCGTTCGGCAGCATGGTGATCACCAGCTCCGCCCCCTCAGCGGCCTCGGCCAGGCTGCCGGCGACCCTGCCGCCGCTGGCCTCCGCCGCCGCCCGGGCCACCTCGGCCCGCAGGTCGTAGAGGACCAGGGTCTCCACCGCCTTGGCGAAGTGCCCCGTCATGGGCCCGCCCATGTTGCCGAGGCCGACGAAGGCGGCCTTCGAGATCTTCCCCATGGTGCTCCTCAGGCTGCGGCGTCGCTCGGCGCCTCGGCGTCCAGCGGCAGGTCGGTCACCAGCATGGCGCCCGGCCGGTGGGTGATGGCCAGCGGCGGCCTGGCTTGCTGCAGGGCCATCTGCGGCGTGACCCCGCAGGCCCAGAAGACCGGCAGCTCGCCCGGCTCGATCCGCGTCGCCTCGCCGAAGTCGGGCCGGGCCAGGTCGGCGATGCCGATCCCGGCCGGGTCGCCGACATGCACCGGCGCGCCGTGCGCATTGGGGGCAGCCGCCGTGATCCGCCTAGCCCGCGCCACCTCGCCCTCCCGGATCGGCCGCATGGAGACCACCATGGGTCCCGAGAAGGGACCGGCCGGACGGGTCGCGATGGAGGTCACGTACATCGGCACGTTGCGGCCCTCCTCGATGTGCCGCAGCCCGATACCCTCGGCGATCAGGGCCGCCTCGAAGGAGAAGGAGCAGCCGATCACGAAGGAGACCATGTCGTCCTGCCAGAGGTCGGCCACGTCGGCGACCTCGGCGGCCAGCCGGCCGTCGCGCCAGACGCGGTAGCCCGGCAGGTCGCGGCGGATGTCGATGTCCCGGCCCAGCGCCGGCAGCGTGGGGTCGCCGGGCAACGATTTTCCGACCAGCGGACAGGGTGCGGGGTTCGCCTTGCAGTAGGCCTCGAAGTCGCCGGCATGGGCGGCCGGCAGGATCACCAGGTTGCCCTGCAGGTTGCCCGGCGCCAGGCCGGCCGTGTGCGGCGGACCCTCGCCGGCCCGCGCCTGCAGGCGGACGCGGCCTCCGTCCTCTGCGGCTTGCTCGAAGCGGTTCATCGCCACCTCCCTATCCAAAGACCTGCGGCAGCCAGAGCGCGATCTCCGGGAAGATCACCAGCAAGACCACCATCACCAGCATGACGAAGACGAAGGGCAGAGCGCCCGAGATCACCTCGCTGATGTCACCGTCGGGCCGCACCGACTGCACGACATAGAGATTCACCCCGACCGGCGGCGTGATCAAGGCCAGTTCCAGCAGGATGGTCAGCAGGATCCCGAACCAGACCAGGTCGAAGCCCAGGTCGCCGACGATGGGCGCGATGATCGGCGTGGTGATCACCAGCATGGAGAGGGTCTCCATGAAGAAGCCCAGCACCACATAGATCCCGATCAGCAGGAAGAGCGTCTCGTAGGGCGTGAGCCCCAGTTCCTGGATCACGCTGAAGATGGCGCGGGTCAGGCCCACCATGCCCAGGACGAAGTTGAGGAAGGAGGCGGCCAGGATGATCAGCATGATCATGGCCGTGGTCTTCATTGCCCCCTCGAGCGCGTCCTTGAAGCGCGACCAGGTGAGCTCGCCCTGCCAGAAGCCCAGGATGAGGGAGACCACGACGCCCAGCGAGGCGGCCTCGGTCGGGGTCGCCCAGCCGGCGTAGATCGAGCCGACGACCGCCATGAAGAGCAGCAGCGGCGGCAGCAGGTCCGGCAGCACGGCGAAGCGGTGGCCCCAGGTCACCTTCTGCTTCGTCTCCGCCAGGTCCGGGCGCCTGAGGCAGATGACGGCGATCATCACCATGAAGAGCAGCGCCAGCGCGAAGCCCGGAATGAAGCCCGCCAGGTAGAGCTGCGGCACCGAGGTGTTGGTCAGCAGCCCGAAGATGATGAGGTTGATCGAGGGCGGGATCAGGATTCCCAGGGTGCCGCCGGCCGCGATCGAGCCCAGGAAGAGCTTGGGCCCATAGCCGCGGCGCTTGATCTCCGGCACCGCCACGGTGCCGATGGTCGCCGCCGTCGCCACGCTGGAGCCGGAGTTGGCGGCGAAGAGCGCGCAGGTACCGATATTGGCGTGCATCAGCCCGCCCGGCAGCCAGGAGAGCCAGGCCGCGATCGCGTCGTAGACCCGCTTGGCGATGCCGGCGCGCACCAGCAGCTCGCCCATCAGAACGAAGAGCGGGATGGCGACCAGCAGGAAGTCGACGGAGGTCTGCCAGATGACCTCGGCGATCGCCCGGTCGATCGGCATGAAGCTGTAGCTCTCGCCCAGCGCCAGCCCCAGCATGCCGAGCGAGCCGGCCACCGGCACGCCAATGACGAGCAGCCCGAGCAGGATGATGAGAGCGAAAGGGATCATCGCGGGTCCGCCTCACTGGCTCCGTCATCGGTGGGAGAGGCCTGCCCTGTCCCTTCCCTCTGCGTCGTCTTCACACGTGATCCCACCTCGGTCCGGATCGCCCGGATTGGCTGTCCCTCCAGCGCCCAGTCATCAACCTTACTCGTCATCCCCGGGCATGGACCCGGGGATCCACGTCTCGACGCCAGAGCCTGACTCACCGACGGGGTGCGGCTTGAACACGTGGACCGCCGGGTCACGCCCGGCGGTGACGAATGGTGGCTGAGGCGCGACGGCTCGAGAGCGACCATGTTCGCCAGACCAGACAGCAATGTCTGAAGCCCAGCCACGGCGACAAGGGGCTTGGCGACACCGAAATGCACCTGGTCAGAGCCGCGGGCCTTAGACATCTCCGGCAAGATCATCGCTCCCCTCCTCCAGCTTGTCGGAGACGCGGCGGAAGACCTGCAGCAGGCCCGCCAGGGTGGCCACCGCCAGGCCCAGCGCCCAGAGGCTCTGCGGGATGGCCAGTGGCGTCTGCAGCGGGGTGACCGCGCGCGCGCTGGTCTCGAGCGAGGCCAGCGCCATCTCGACCGCCCGCCAGGCGAGCACGCCCAGGAAGAAGACCAGCACCAGGGTGCCCAAGCGCAGGATCCAGGCCCGCACGACCAGGGGAATGGTGTTGACCAGGGCCTCGATCCGCACGTTGCCGTCGCTCAGCATGACGTGCGGCAGGGCCCAGGCGACGGCGACGGCGAAGAGATAGCTGGAGATCTCGTCCGCCCCGCCCATCGAGACGTTGAAGAAGTTCCTCAGGATCAGCTCGAGGGTGACGATCACGGCGGCGGCGAAGATGAGGAAGCCGCCGAAGATCGTGCCGAAACGCGCCAGTCTATCCACGCCGCTCTCGCTCCCCGTTCAGCCCCTGCAAGCGAGACCCTGCCCTCCCGGGTCGTGGAGGGCAGGGCCGCTTGACCTCTCGGCCGAACGCTCCCCGCGCCGGGTGCGCGGGGCGCGCAGGCACCTAGTTGGTCGGCGCTTCCAGGCCGACCACGGGGCCGACGGTCTGGTTCCAGTTGGCCGCGCAGGCCGACCCGCAGCGCTCTGCCCAGCGGGGCAGGACCACGGTCTTCAGGATCTCCTCGCGCTTGGCCAGGTCTGCCTCATCCGGCTTCACCAGGGTCATGCCGCCCGGATCGCCCAGGGCGCAGGGGCCCGACGTGCCGCAGGCCAGGCCGGCATCGTTCTCGTCCATGACGATCTTCCAGGCCCGGTCCTCGAACTCGGTCATCTCCTTTTCCATGAAGGCCTGGGTCTCGGCGTTGAGGCTGTTCCAGGTGTCCAGGTTCACCGCGGTGAAGGTCATGGTGTAGCCGACCGGCAGGTAGAAGGCCGTGTTGGCGACCTCGTACCACTTGGCCAGGTAGGCCGGCATGGTACCGGTGATGCCGCAGTCCACCACCTTCTTCTCCAGCGAGGGCACGACCTCGGCGAAGGTGATGGTCACCGGCGTGGCGCCCAGCCCCTCGACGAAATCGCCCTGGGAGGCGCCCTGCACGCGGATCTTGGCACCGGCCAGGTCCTCGACGCCGGCCACCGCGTCGCGGCAGTAGAAGGCCTGGGTCGGGAAGGGATAGAAGTTCAGCAGCTTGGCGTTGTAGAGCTCGCCGAAGGCCTTGTCCAAGGTGGCCTTGTAGGCGTCGCCGATCTTGCGCGCGGTCTCGAAGTCGCGGGCCACGCCGGCCAGGTCGACACCCTCGATGATCGGGTCCTCGGCCACATAGATCGGCAGGGCATGGGCGAAGTCGAAGATGCCGAGCCGCAGGAGGCGCATGATCTCGAAGCCCTTCAGCCCCAGCTCCGTCATCGGCTTGGCGTCGGCGGTGATCTTGCCGCCGGAATCCTTGGGAACCACCTCTTCCCAGAAGGGCTTCTCGATGCCTTTCCAGTTGGTCAGGCTGCCGAAGGTGCCGACCACCTTGAAGCTGCGCTCGTTCAGCTCGGCCGCCGCCGGCCCCGCGAACCCGACCGAAAGACCCAGCGCCAGCGCGCAGAGTCCGACCTTCGCCCTACTCGTAAAAACCATATCTATCGCCTCCCTAGCCCGGCTTTCAGCCGGGTCTCTCATGGTGATTTGGCAAGCCAGCCCGTCAGGATAAGGGCACTGCCGCAAAGGAAGCTGGATCGTATGACGATAGCCTGCGCCAGGTCTAGTGGTACGTCGATCCAGCCGGCTGGCCCGCTCAGTGCCCGGCCAGGACTCGCCCCGCAAGGTAGAGCGAACCGCAGATCAGCACCCGTGCCCCCGCCGCCTCCCCGCGGAGCGACGCCAGGGCCTCGTCGAGGCTGGCGCGCGCGACGGCACCGGGTGCCGCCGCGGCCGCCTCGGCCGCCGTCAGGGAGTTGACCTCGCCGGGAATGGCGATCGCCTGCAGGCTCTCGGCGTGAGGCACCAGCGGTGCCAGGAACTCGGCCGCGGCCTTGGTGTTCAGCAGCCCGTAGATCAGGTGCGTGGGGCGGTCGTGCCAGGTCGCCAGCTCGGCCGCCAGCGCCAGCCCCGCTGCCGGGTTGTGCCCGCCGTCCAGCCAGATCTCCCAGCCGCCGGGGACCTTCGCATAGTGCCGGCCCGGACCCAGGCGCTGCAGGCGCGCCGGCCATTCCATCCGCTGCAGCCCCTCCGCGCCCTGCAGCGCCAGGGCGGGGTCCGTCGCCTTGAGCGCCCGCGCCACCGCCAGCGCCGTCGCCGCGTTTTCGATCTGATGGGCGCCGCGCAGCGCCGGCAGGGGATAGCGCTCGCCGTCCAGGACCAGCCCGTCGCCCTCGCGCCGGAAGTGCCACTCGACGCCGGCGCGCAGCAGCGGTGCCGCCATCTTACGGGCCTGCGCTTCGATCACCGCCAGCGCGCGGGGGTCCTGCGGGGCTACGACGGCCGGCACCCCGGGCTTCAGGATCCCGGCCTTCTCGAAGGCGATCTCCTCCAGGCTGTCTCCCAGGTAGTGCTGGTGGTCGAGCGAGACCGGCGTGATGACCGAGACCGCGGGGCGGGCGATGACGTTGGTGGCATCCAGCCGTCCGCCCAGCCCCACCTCCAGCAGCAGCAGGTCGGCCGGAACCCTGGCGAAGGCCAGCAGCGCCGCCACCGTCGTCACCTCGAAGAAGGTGATGGAATCGGGGCCGTTCGCCCGCTCGCAGTCCTCCAGCAGGGCGACCAGTTCCTCCTCGGCGATCAGCCTGCCGGCCAGGCGGATGCGCTCGTGGAAGCGGACCAGGTGGGGCGAGGTGTAGACGTGGACGCGCAGGCCCGCCGCCTCGGCCATGGCCCGGAGCGCGGCGACGACCGAGCCCTTGCCGTTGGTCCCGGCCACATGGACCACCGGCGGCAGGCTGTCCTGCGGGTTGCCCACCAGCTCCAGCAGCCGCCAGACCCGGTCGAGCGAGAGGTCGATGACCTTGGGATGCAGGCGGGTCAGCCGTTCCAGTACGATGTCGCTGGTGACGCCGGCCTCGGCCGCCGCCGCATCAGTCATCCTTCGCCTCTTCCTTCGCAGGCTCGGCCGGGACCGTCTCCTCGGTCGGCTCGGCCGGTCCGGGCAGCGCCTTCACCTCGGGCACCACCAGGGGCTGCGTCAGCAGCGAGATCAGCCGGCCCAGGGTCTCTTTCATCGCGCGGCGCGGGACGACCATGTCGACCATGCCGTGCTCCTGCAGGTACTCTGCGCGCTGGAAGCCCTCCGGCAGCTTCTCGCGGATCGTCTCCTCGATCACCCGCTGCCCGGCGAAGCCCACGACGGCCCCCGGCTCGGCCAGGGTGATGTCGCCCAGCATGGCGAAGGACGCGGTGACGCCGCCGGTCGTCGGATCGGTCAGCAGCACCAGGTAAGGCAGCCCCGCCTCGCGCACCTTCTGCACCGCGATCGTGGTGCGGGGCATCTGCATGAGAGAGAGGATGCCCTCCTGCATGCGCGCGCCGCCCGACGCCGGGATCGCCAGCAGCGGCGCCTTCTTCTTGATCGCCAGCTCGGCGGCCTGGAGGATCCCGTTGCCGACCGCTATCCCCATGGAACCGCCCATGAAGGCGAAGTCGAAGGCGGCGACCACCAGCGGCAGCTTCTCGACCTTTCCGTCCGCCACCAGCAGGGCGTCCTTGTCGCCGGTCTTGCTCTGGGCGTCCTTGAGGCGGTCGGTGTAGCGCTTCTGGTCGCGGAACTTCAGCGGGTCAACCAGACAGTCTTCCAGGGGATGGTAGGTGATCGAACCCTCGTCGAAGATCAGCTCCAGCCGCTTGCGCGCGTCCAGCCGCATGTGGTGGTGGCAGCTGGTGCAGACCCGGTAGTTCTCGGTGAGCTCCCGGTGGAAGATCATGCTGCCGCAGGCGGTGCACTTTTCCCACAGGGTGTCGGCCTGGTCGCCCGGCTTCTCGACCAGGGCCCGGATCTTCGGGCGGACATAGTTGGTGATCCAGTTCATCGGCCTACTCCTGACGGGCCGCAGCCCTCACATGTGACGGCCTAGCCCCTGGTGCCCTTCGCCAGAGAGCGTACGAAATCCAGCGCCTCGGGGACCAGGCTCTCCTTGGCCCTGCCCTCGGCGTCCAGGTTTGCGCGCATGCACTCGACCAGGGCGGAGCCCACGACCGCAGCGTCGGCGACGGCCACGGTGTCGGCGACGTTCGCCGCGGTCTTGATGCCGAAGCCCACGGCGACCGGCAGGTCGCTGTGGCGTTTCAGGCGGCTCACGGCCTCGCTCACCGCCTCGCGGGTGGCCGACTTGGTGCCGGTGATGCCCATGATCGAGACATAGTAGATGAAGCCCGAGGTTCGGTTCAGCACGACCGGCAGGCGGGCGTCGTCGCTCGTCGGCGTCGCCAGCCTGATCCAGTGCAGGCCGGCGTCGATCGCCGGCTGGCAGAGCTCCTCGTCCTCCTCCGGCGGCAGGTCGACGATGATGAGGCCGTCGATCCCGATCTCGGCCGCCCGCGCGAGGAACTTCTCCACGCCCATGTGGTAGATGGGGTTGTAGTAGCCCATCAGGACCAGGGGCGTCTCCTGGTCATCCTTGCGGAAGGCCTCGGCCAGGTCGAGCGTGCCGGACAGCGTCATGCCGGCCTTGAGCGCCCTCAGCGAGGAGGCCTGGATCGCCGGCCCGTCCGCCATGGGGTCGGAGAAGGGCATGCCCAGCTCGATCACGTCCGCACCGGCCCCCGGCAGCCCCTTGACCAGGGCGAGCGAGGTCGCGGGGTCGGGATCGCCGGCCGTGACGAAGGTGACGAGGCCGCCGCGGCCCTCCTCCTTCAGCGCCTGAAAGCGGCGCTCCATGCGCGAGGTCCCGCTCACAGCGAGACCCCCAGCTTCTCGGCGACGGAGAAGACGTCCTTGTCGCCGCGCCCGCAGAGGTTCATGACCATCAGGTGATCCTTCGGCAGGCCGGGCGCGATCTTGGCGACATGCGCCAGCGCGTGCGAAGGCTCGAGCGCCGGTATGATGCCTTCCTGGGCGGTGCAGAGCTGGAAGGCCTCCAGCGCCTCCTTGTCGGTGACCGAGACATACTCGGCCCGCCCGATCTCCTTCAGCCAGGCGTGCTCCGGCCCGATCCCGGGATAGTCGAGGCCGGCGGAGATCGAGTAGGCGTCCTTGATCTGGCCGTCGTCGTCCTGCAGCAGGTAGGTGCGGTTGCCGTGCAGCACGCCGGGCTCGCCGCCGGACAGAGAAGCCGCATGCTCGCCCGTCTCGATGCCGTGGCCGGCGGCCTCGACCCCGATGATGCGGACCCCCTCGTCGTCGAGGAAGGGGTGGAAGAGCCCCATGGCGTTGGACCCGCCGCCGATGCAGGCCACCAGGCTGTCCGGCAGGCGTCCCTCCGCAGCCTCGAGCTGGACCCGCACCTCCTCGCCGATGATCGACTGGAAGTCGCGGACCATGGCCGGATAGGGATGCGGGCCGGCCACCGTGCCGATGATGTAGAAGGTGCTCTCGACGTTGGCGACCCAGTCGCGCAGTGCGTCGTTCATGGCGTCCTTCAGGGTGCCGGTGCCGCTGGTGACCGGCACCACCTCCGCGCCCAGCAGCTTCATGCGGAAGACGTTGGGCGCCTGGCGGGCGACGTCGGTCTCGCCCATGTAGACCACGCAGGGCAGGTTGAAGCGTGCGCAGACCGTGGCCACGGCGACCCCGTGCTGGCCGGCGCCGGTCTCGGCGATGATCCGGGTCTTGCCCATGCGCTTGGCCAGCAGGATCTGACCCAGGCAGTTGTTGATCTTGTGGCTACCGGTGTGATTGAGCTCGTCGCGCTTGAAGTAGAGCTTGGCGCCGCCGAAGTGCCGGGTCAGGCGCTCTGCGAAGTAGAGCGGGCTGGGCCGCCCGACGTAGTGGTCCTGCAACCACCGCATCTCCTGATGGAAGCTCGGATCCTTCTTGGCGGCCGTGTAGGCCTCCTCCACGGCGAGGATGAGCGGCATCAGGGTCTCGGCGACGAAGCGCCCGCCGAAGATGCCGAAGTGGCCGCGCTCGTCGGGGCCGCTGCGGTAGGAATTGCGTACTGACATGGGTCTCGTCTCTCTCTTGAGGGGGCGGAGAGTGCACCAGAGCGGGCGGCCGTTCAATAAGCCCGACGCCCTCGCTCCTGCACGCTCGCCATTTGTCTGAATGCGGGTTTGCGGCAGTGTCGGTCAGCCGCTTCGCCATCGCGGCGGGTGGCTGCCGAGCGGCACCGCCGGCAGCTGCCAGGCAGGAGGTGCGCCCTCGATCTGCCCGGCATGGGCGATCGCCGAGAAGCGGCCGAAGGGCGTGTCGCTCTCCTCCAGCAGGTCGGCAATCTCCGCGCGTTCCATGGTTGCCGTCCCCAGGGCATCCTGACGCCCCAGGCTGCGCAGCCAGTGGCCGGTCCGTGCCAGCGAGACCGCAACCGACCAGGAGCCCCCCTCCTCAGCCTGGCGCGCCAGCGCCGTCATGATGCCGAGCGCCAGGAGGTAGCCCGTGCCGTGGTCCAGCACCTGGCAGGGCAGGGCCTGCGGACCCTCCTTGCCGGCCGCCCTGCCCTCGGCGTCGTTGAAGCCCGTCGCCGTCTGCACCAGGGAATCGAAGCCGCGCCGTCCGGCCCAGGGGCCGGTCGTGCCGTAGGCCGAGAGCGAGGCGTAGACGATGCCCGGGCGCAGGGCCGCCACCTCTTCCGGCCCGAAGCCCCGCGCCGCGATGGTGCCGGGACGGTAGGCCTGGACGAAGACCTGCGCCTCGCCAAGGAGGTCCCTCAGCGCCTGCCGCCCGGCCTCGTCTGCAAGGTCGAGGGCGGTGGAGAGCTTGCCCCGACCGGTATCCATGACCAGCGGGGGGAACGAGGGCAGGTGCTCTGCCTGCACCCGCATCACCTGGGCGCCGTGGGCGGCGAGGCAGCGGCCGGCGACCGGCCCGGCGATGACCCGCGTGAGGTCGAGCACCTTCACCCCGGCCAGGGGCCGCCCGGCGGGGGCTAGCGGGGCCGGGTCCGCATCGCCGATGCGCTCGACCCGGACCAGCGGCTGGGCGCTAAGGGCGGCCGACTGGGGGTGGGCATCCCACTCCTCGAAGCTGCGCATCATCGCCAGGCAGAGCCCGCGCCCCGAGGCCTCGGTCTCGAAGGCCTCGGCCTCCCAGCCCTGCAGCGCCTCGGCTACGGCCTCGCGCTCGTAGGCACAGTCCAGCAGCGCCAGGATGCCGGCGCGGTGATGGGGAAAGTTGGTGTGCAGGCGGATCCAGCGGCCGTCGCCGCAGCGGTAGGCACCCGAGGTCTTGTCCCACAGCTCCGGCGCCGGGCCGCCGTCGACCCGGAGGTAGCGCTCGCTCAGGAACTCGGCCGCCGCGTGGCGCATGTCGACCGCGACCGCGGCCGCCCGGCCGCTGCGCAGCAGCAGCAATTCGGAGGCGGCCAGCGCCGAGGCGGCGAGGCTCGCCTGCGCCGCCACACCCATCTTGAAGCTGGAAGGAAGGACCGGCTCGGCGCCGCTCAGCAGCAGGCGCTCCAGGGCCTCCGGCCGGGCGCCGAGCTCCCCCCAGATTTCGCCGATGCGCGCCGCAACCTCTGCCGTCATGCCGATCCCTACTCCGCCGCTTCGCCCTCCAGCCTACGCTCGAACTGCAGGCGCCGGCGAACGGCGTTGGGCGACCCCGTCCGCCGCGCCAGGAGGCTGTAGGCGACGGGGACGATATAGAGCGTCAGCACGGTCGACGCCAGCACTCCGGCGAGGATGACGACGCCGATGACGAAACGGGTCTCGGCACCGGGCCCGCCGGAGAAGATCAGCGGCACCGCACCGGCGGCCGTGGTGATTCCGGTCATGACGATGGGGCGCAAGCGGGTGAGCGAGGCCTCGTAGAGCGCCTCGTCGAAGCCGCGCCCGGCGTCGCGCAGCTGGTTGGCGAACTCGACGATCAGGATGCCGTTCTTGGCCGCCAGCCCCACCAGCATGATCAGGCCGATCTGGCTGTAGAGGTTCAGGGTGCCGCCGGTCACGTAGAGCCCCAGGAGGCCGCCGCCGATCGCCAGCGGCACGGTCAGCATGATGACGAAGGGGTGGATCCAGCTCTCGAACTGCGCGGCCAGCACGAGGAAGACCACCAGCACGCCCAGGACGAAGACGAAGAGCAGCGATTCGCTGGAATCCCGCAGCTCCAGCGACTGGCCCTTGTAGTCGATGATGACCTCTTCGGGCAGGTGGGTCCTGGCCAGGTTCTCCAGGTGCGCGAGGGCGTCGCCCAGCGCCAGGCCGTCCTCCAGGTTGGCCTCGATGGTGATCGCGCGCACGCGGTTGTAGCGGTCGAGCGAGTTGGAGGCCGCGCCCTCCGTCACCTGGACCAGGTTGGAGAGCGGAATGAGGGAGTCCGAGCGCTCGGAGCGGACGTAGATGTTGGTCAGGTCGTTGGGCGTGCTCTGCCGCGAGCGCTCGCCCTCCAGGATCACGTCGTACTCCTCACCGGCGTCGATGAAGGTCGTCGCCTGGCGCGATCCCAGCATGGTTTCGAGCGTGCGCCCGATGGTGGTGACGGTGACCCCCAGTTCCGCCGCGCGGTCGTAGTCGATATCGACCTTGAGCTGCGGCTTGGTCTCCTTGTAGTCGTAGTCGATGCCGACCAGGCCCGGGTTGTCCTCGTCCAGGCGGGCCAGCAGGATGTCCCGCCACTCGACAAGCTGCTCCCACGAACCGCCGCCGATCACGAACTGGATCGGCTTCTGCACCCGCTGGCCGAAGCCCTGGCGCATGACCGGAAAGGCCGAGACGCCGGGCAGGTCGGAGAGGCGTGCGCGCATGTCGCTCATGATGTCCCAGCCGCTGCGCCGCTCCGCCCAGTCGGCCATGACGACGATGACGATGCCGTGGTTGAAGGTCTCGATCGTGCCGAAGGCGCGCGGGGCACGGACCAGCAGGCGGGTCACCTCGCCCGCCTCGACGAAGTCCATCAGCCGCCGCTCGATCTCGTTCATGTAGTCTTCCATGTATTCGAAGGTCGCGCCCTCGGGCCCGTTCACCAGAACGAAAAAGGCGCCGCGGTCTTCCTTGGGCGCGTACTCGGCCGAAATCTGCAGGTAGAGCCAGGCGGTCGCGGCCAGCAGCACCACGAAGGCGGCGCAGACCAGCCAGCGCAGCCGCAGAACCCACTCCAGGCTCCAGCCGTAGAGGCGCCGGTTCATGCGGAAGACGGCATCCACGACCTTCGCAAGCGGCCCCTCGCCCTCCGAGCTGCTCAAAAGCTGCGAGGCCAGCATGGCCGAGAGGCTGAGTGCCACCAGGCTGGAGAAGGCCACCGCCGCCGCCACGGTCAGCGCGAACTCCGAGAAGAGGCGGCCGACATTGCCCTGCAGGAAGGCAATGGGCACGAAGACGGCGATCAGGACCAGGGTGGTCGCGATGACGGCGAAGCCCACCTCCCGCGTCCCCTCGAAGGCGGCCACCAGCGGCGTCTCGCCGAACTGGATGATCCGCCGGTGAATGTTCTCCAAGACCACGATGGCATCGTCGACCACCAACCCGATCGCCAGGACCATCGCCAGCAATGTCAGAAGGTTAATGGAGAAACCTAAGACCAGAAGCACGATGAAGGTGGCGATCAACGAAACCGGCACGGTCACTGCGGGTACCAGCATCGCGCGGAAGCTGCCGAGGAAAAGGAAGATCACCAGGACGACCAAGGCAATGGCGATGAAGAGGGTCTTGTAGACCTCGTTGATGGCGCCTTCGATGAAGACGGAGGTGTCGTAGCTCTGCTCGATCGACATCCCGGCCGGCAGGGTCTTGTTCAGCCTGGCGGCCTCTTGCTTGGCAAGACGGGCGACCTCCACCGTGTTGGCGGTGGACTGCTTGACGATGCCGATGCCGACCATGGGAACCTGGTTGCCGCGAAAGAAGGTGCGGTCCTCGACCGTGCCCAGTTCCACCGTCCCGACATCGCGCAGCCGCACCAGATAGCCGTCCGTGCTGCGCGCCAGCACAAGGTCGGCGAAATCCTCCGCGGTCCGGAAAGAGCGCTCGATCCGCACCCCGAACTGGGTGGCACGCGACTCGATGGATCCGGCGGGCAGCTCGACGTTCTCCGCGCGCAGCGCCTCTTCCACGTCCAGCGCCGTCAGCCCGCGGGCGGCGAGCGCCTGGCGATCGAGCCAGATCCGCATCGCATAGGCCTGGCGGCCGCCGACCCGCGCCCGCGCCACGCCGTCGATGATCGAGAAGCGGTCCAGCAGGTAGCGCTCGGCATAGTCCGTGAGTTCCGGCACGCTCAGCCGATCGCTGGTCAGGTTCAACCACATGATAACGTCTTGGTTGGAATCGACCTTCTGGATCTCCGGCGGATCGGCCTCCGGGGGCAGGTTGTCGAGGATCCCCGACACGCGGTCGCGCACGTCGTTGGCGGCCGCGTCGATATCGCGGTTCACGGTGAACTCGATCACCACGTCGGAGCGCCCGTCGGAGGAGGAGGAGGAGATCGACTTGATCCCCTCGATGCCGGCGATCCGGCTCTCCACCAGCTCGGTGATGCGGCTCTCCACGACGCTGGCCGAGGCGCCGGGGTAGCGCACCTCGACCGAGACGACCGGCGGGTCGATATCCGGGTACTCGCGCAGCGGCAGGCGATCGTAGGCGACCAGCCCGAAGGCGATCAGCAGCAGCGCCAGGACGGCCGCGAAGACCGGACGGGTGACGGAGGTGTCGGAGAGCCACATGCCGCGCCGCCGCTCCGCCCTAGGAGCCCTTTTGCCGGAGGATGCCGCTGACGTCCTGTCCCGGCTGCTTCTCGGCCGCGATGGTCACGCGTTGGCCCGGCCGCACCTTGTTGGTGCCATGGGTGATGACGAACTCGCCCTCGCTGAGACCGCTCAGGATCTCCACCTCGCCCGGCCGCCGCCCGCCGACCACGACCGGCCGCTGCTCCACCATCTCGCCGCCGTCCTCGGCCGCGGTCACGACGAAGACGTAGCTCTGCGCGGCGCGGCGGACCAGGGCCTCCTCGGAGACCACCAGCGCCTGGCGCGGGTCGCGGATCAGGACCACGCTCATCAGCAGGCCGGGCTTCAGCAGGCCGTCGGGGTTGGGGATCATCGCGCGCACCAGGATCGAGCGCGTCACCGGATCGATGGCGTTGTCGACCGAGGTCACGGTCCCCTCGAAGACCTCGTCCCTGAATGCCGGTGATGTGGCCCTGATCGGCAGCCCGGCCCGAACGCTGGTCAAAAAGGTCTCCGGCACGGCGAAGTCCAGCTTGACCTGGCTGATGTCGTTGAGTGTGGTGATGACCCTGCCCGGTTCGACCAGGGCACCGAGCGAGATGTTGCGCAGGCCGACCACGCCAGAGAAGGGCGCGATCACGAGGCGGTCGTCGAGGCGCGACTGGACGGCACGGTAGCGGGCCAGCGCGGTCTCGTACTCCCGGCGCCGCTCGTCGAGCTGCGAGCCGGTGGCATAGCCGCGGTCGGCCAGCGGTTTCACCCGCTCGAACTGGTCCTTGGCCTCGGCCATGGTAGAGCGTGCTTCTTCCAGAAGCGCGCTCTGCTCGTCCGAGGTCATCTCCGCCAGGACGTCGCCTGCTTCCACGCGCTGGCCGCTCTCGAAATGCAGCGCCACGATGCGCTCGGTGACCTTGGCGGTCAGGTCGACGCTCTCGTTGGCCCAGAGCGTGCCCAGCGCCTCCACCTGGTCCTCGAAGCGGTCGATCCTGGCCTGCTCGACGATCACCTCGACCGGCTGCTGCTGCGCGGACGCGCTGCCCAGCAGAAGACAGCCAGCCAGCCCCGCGGCAGCAGCCCCCGCGGCCAGCCTTCGCCAGTCCTTCCTCTGCGCTCTCATCATCATCCTTCGGTGAGGTGTCGCCTGATACATCGACAGCAAATGGCGCGCTGCACAACACCCTTGCATTCAAAAGATGGAGAGAGTTTGTCGGCCACCCGCCGCAGCGAGGCTGTCGAGGGTCAATCGGAGGCGAAAATCCGGGCGGAGCAAAAGCGAAAATTCCATTAAGTTGTTGCGTATTAGGGGTCAGTCCGTCAGAGTCCGGGCCGTGGAACATGCCCTGTCAGGAGCAATGTTCGCCTTGGGCCCCCGGCCCTTCAAGCGGCCCCGCGGCCTTTTGCGGTGCCAAAGGGTGGTTTACGACGGAGATGGAGAAGTAACGATGCGCAAAGCTTTGATCCTCGGTGCCGCTGCCTGTGGGCTTCTGTTCGCGATGCCTGCGGCAGCACAGGAGTGCAGCGACGCCGTTCAGCTCATCAAGCGGACGCAGCAGAACCCAGGCGCGACTGCCGCGGACACGGCCAACCCGATGGTGCTCTGCCCCGGCGATGCCGACACCAACAAGGACGGACGCATTTCCCGCCAGGAGTGGATGGATGCGGTCCTGAACTGGCACACCGGCCTCGATGAGGACCAGGACGGCGAGCTGTCGGTCGAAGAGATCAACAGGCTGCAGCCGGGCAACTACACCCAGCAGAGCAACTAAGCAGAGTCCGATCGGCCCCGCCGCGGCATCCCGACCTTCGGGCCTGCTGGGACGGGGAGCACCGCCGAGACGGTGCTGCGAATTTGCCTAGCGGAAGGCCGCCCTGCCCGACGGCAGCGCGGCCTTCCCTGTTTTTGCGTAGACCTTTCCTGCAACCTGGGCTCCGCCGCGAAAGAGCAAGCGTTCGCTGCCTCACCGCGGTCTTGAGGCGGGGCTCTTTGCATCTTGCTGGATGCGACCGGCGTTTTCGCGGACGCGCCGCATCATCGACTCCAGGGCCGTCCGCTCCTCCTCCGAGAAGCCGTCGAGCAGGCGCCGCTCCAGCTCCTTGACCCTGGGAATGAGGTCCTCGAAGACCGCAACGCCCTTCGCCGTCAACCGCAGCACGGCGCGCCTGCGGTCGTCGCCGTCGATGTCTCGCTTCAGCAGCCCGGCCGCGCGCAGGCCTTTGATCGCACGGCTGACCGCCACCCGGTCCATGCTGGACCGCTCCACGATCTCGCTCGCCGACAGCGAGCGCTTGGTGCCCAGCACCGCCATGGTGCGCCACTCCGAGACGCTGAGGCCGTGCAGGGGACCGTAGATCCGCGTGACCGAACTGCTGACCGCCTGGTAGTAGACCCGTACCAGGTAGGGAAAGAAGGACCGCAGGTCGAAAGCCTCCTCGGCCCGAAGGGACTCTGCCGCGCGCGCCTCCTCGAGAGGGAGATCCTCTGCCATCCCTTGCTTCTCCTCCCTCCTGGTCAATTTTCATTTCATCTGAAATTAATTTATTAGCACAAACGGACAGGTCAGCACAATGGAGGAGATTCTGCCTTCCTCCGCCCACTCCTTCGTCACTCGTGGAATCTCGCTTGACATAGTTTCAAATGAAACTACCATCCGATGGAGTGGGCTGGAGCGAGCGGGAGTGCGAGCATGCCGGAAGCGAGCTGGGTGGAGAGCGCCAATGCGGCCGCTTCGCCCTTTCCGCTGCAAAACCTCCCCCTGGGCGTCTTCAGCACGCCGGGCCGGCCGGCCCGCTGCGGGACGGCGATCGGTGACGCGGTCCTGGACCTCGCGGCGCTCGAGGCCGCAGGGCTCTGGCGGGCAGCCGATGGGGAACCCCTGCTCTCCGGACCGGCCCTCAACCCCTTCATGCAGGCGGGCCCTAGGGCCTGGCAGAGCCTGCGCGAGCGCCTGACGGCGCTGCTGTCGGAAGCCGGCGACCCGGCGCTCCGCAAGGACGCGGAGCTCTGCCGGACAGCGCTGGTGCCGCGGGCCGAGGCCAGCCTGCAGCTCCCCTTCCGGGTCAGCGGCTACACCGACTTCTATGCCGGGCGCCAGCACGCCTTCAACGTCGGCAGCCTCTTCCGCGGGCCGGAGAATGCGCTACCGCCCAACTGGCTGCACATTCCCATCGGCTACAACGGCCGTGCGTCGACCGTGGTGGTGAGCGGCACCCAGATCCACCGGCCGCTCGGCCAGACCAGGCCGCCCGATGCCGAGGCGCCGCTCTTCGGCCCCTCCAAGCGGCTCGATATCGAGCTGGAGTTCGGTGCGGTGGTCGGCTACGGCAATGCCATGGGCCGGCCGGTGAGCGTCGCCGAGGCCGACGAGATGATCTTCGGCTACGTGCTGCTGAACGACTGGTCGGCGCGCGACATCCAGGCCTGGGAGTACCAGCCGCTGGGGCCCTTCCAGTCCAAGGCCTTCGCCACCACGATCAGCCCCTGGGTTGTGACCAAGGCGGCCCTCGAGCCCTTCCGCCTGCCCACTCCGCCGCGCGAGACGCCGCTTCTGCCCTACCTGAAGGAACCCGGCCCGCTGCTCTACGACGTCGAGCTGGAGGTCTGGATCGAGCCCGAGGGCGCGCCCGCGCCCACCCGGATCTCCCGCAGCAACACCCGCCATCTCTACTACGGCGCGGCCCAGCAGCTTGCCCACCACGCCATCGGCGGCTGCAGGATGGACTGCGGCGACCTGCTGGGCTCCGGCACCATCTCGGGCCCCGACAAGGAGGGCTTCGGCTCGCTGCTTGAGCTCACCTGGGGCGGGAAGGAACCGCTGAGCCTCGCCGGCGGAACCACCCGCCGCTTCCTCGAGGACGGCGACAAGGTCACCTTGACCGGCTGGGCCCAGGGTGAGGGCTACCGCATCGGCTTCGGCGACTGCGAGGGAACCATCCTGCCCGCACCGCCCACCCCCTAGAACAAGAAACAGACACCCGAAAGGAGGAAACCCCATGTCCAAAGCCTTCGCCTCGACCGGCGACATGGAGGCCAAGACCATCTCCTTCACCGAGGTCGGCCCCGACCTCTATGCCTTCACCGCCGAGGGCGATCCCAACACCGGGGTCATCATCGGCGACGACGGCGTGATGGTGGTCGACACCCAGGCCACCCCGGCCATGGCCCAGGAGGTCATCCGCCACATCCGCCAGGTGACCGACAAGCCGATCAAGTACGTGGTGCTCAGCCACTACCACGCCGTCCGGGTGCTGGGCGCCTCGGCCTACGGTGCCGAGCAGGTGATCGCGTCCGAGACCTGCCGGGCCATGATCGCCGAGCGCGGCCAGGAGGACTGGGACAGCGAGTACGGGCGCTTTCCCCGTCTCTTCCAGGCCGCGGAATCCATCCCCGGCCTCACCTGGCCCTCGATGACCTTCAGGAACAAGATGACCGTCTACCTGGGCAAGCGCCGGGTCGACCTCATGCACCTGGGCCGCGCGCATACCGCCGGCGACCTGGTCGCCTGGATCCCTGATGCCGAGGTCATGTTCTCCGGCGACACGGTGGAGTTCCACTCGGCCTGCTACTGCGGCGATGCCCACCTGCAGGACTGGCCCCGGACCCTGGACGCCATCGCCGCCTTCGGCCCGCGCGCGCTGGCCCCCGGGCGCGGCGATGCGCTGGTCATCGCCGACAAGGTGCGCGAGGCCATCGCGCTCACCCGCGACTTCGTGGAGAGCACCTACCGTCCCGTCGCCGCCGCTGCCGCCGCCGGGCGCAGCCTGAAGGAGGCCATGGCCGCCTGCCGCGAGCACTGCGATCCCAAGTTCGGCAACTTCGCGATCTACGAGCACTGCCTGCCCTTCAATGTCGCGCGCGCCTATGACGAGGCGCTGGGCATCGACACGCCGCGCATCTGGACCGCCGAGCGCGACCAGGCCATGTGGGCCGCGCTGCAGGACTGAGACGCTGCCGCCATGGCGAAGGTCTTCGAGGTCCCCCTCTACCCCTACCGCAGGAGCGCCGACCAGGACGCGGCGGCCCCGGCCCGCCATCCGGTGGTGGTGGTCGGCGCCGGCCCGATCGGCCTGGCGGCGGCGATCGACCTCGCCCAGTACGGCGTGGCCGTGCTGGTTCTCGACGAGAACGACCGGGTGAGCTGGGGCTCGCGCGCCATCTGCTTCGCCAAGCGCCCGCTGGAGATCCTGGACCGGCTGGGCTGCGGCGACGCGATCGTCGAGCGGGGCGTGGTCTGGAACCGCGGCAAGGTCTTCTTCGACCGCCGCCAGGTCTATGCCTTCGACCTGCAGCCGGAGCAGGACCACAAGCGGCCGGCCTTCATCAACCTGCAGCAGTACCACCTGGAGCATGCACTGGTGAAACGCTTGGATGCTCTGGCCGCCGCCGGCAAGCCGGTGGAGCTGCGCGGCCGCAACCGCGTCACGGGGCTGGAGACCCTGGAGGACGGGCTGGCGCTGGAGGTGGAGACGCCCGAGGGCAGCTACCGGATCGAGGCCGACTGGGTGATCGCCTGCGACGGCGCCCACTCTCCGGTCAGAGATATGCTGGGGCTGGGCTTCCACGGCCGGACCTTCGAGGACAGCTTCCTGATCGCCGACGTGGTGATGGAGGCCGACTTTCCGACCGAGCGCTGGTTCTGGTTCGACCCGCCCTTCAACCGCGGCCAGTCGGCCCTGCTGCACAAGCAGGCCGACAGCGTCTGGCGGATCGACCTGCAGCTCGGCTGGAACATCGACCGGGAGCGCGAGAAAGAGCCCGCGCGCGTCACCCGGCGGCTGGAGGCCATGCTGGGCGAGGAGGTCCGCTTCGAGCTGGAGTGGGTCTCGATCTACACCTTCCAGTGCCGCCGCATGGAGCGCTTCCGCCACGGCCGCGTCCTCTTCGCCGGCGACGCGGCCCACCAGGTCTCCCCCTTCGGGGCACGCGGCGCCAACAGCGGCTTCCAGGACAGCGACAACCTCTGCTGGAAGCTGGCGCTGGTGATGCAGGGCCTGGCGCCCGAGGGCCTGCTCGACAGCTACGACAGCGAGCGGGTGCAGGCCGCCGACGAGAACATCCTGAACTCGACCCGCTCAACCGACTTCATCACGCCCAAGTCCGCCACCAGCCGCCTCTTCCGCGACGCCGTGCTCGATCTCGCCGAGCAGCATCCCTTCGCCAGGCCGCTGGTGAACTCGGGTCGGCTCTCGCTGCCGACGACGCACGACGGCTCGCCGCTGAACGGCGCCGACGACCCGCGCATGCCGGGCCGCCTCAGGCCCGGGGCGCCCGCCGCCGACGCGCCGACCGACAGGGGCTGGCTGCTGGACCGCCTGGGCGGCCGCTTCCAGCTTCTCGCCATCGACTGCGCCCTGCCGGACCGGCTGGACTGCGGCGGGATCCGGGTGGACTGCCTGGCCCTGGAGACGGCCGCACTCCCCTCGCCTGCCCTGAAGGAGCGCTACCTGGGTGCGGCCCCCTCGGCCGTCTACCTGCTGCGGCCCGATCAGCACGTGGTCGCCCGCTGGGAGCGCTACGATCAGGCCGCGGTCCTGGCGGCGCTGGCCCGCGCGCGCGCTCTCACCGCCAAGGAGAAAGCGGCATGACGGATCTGATCCTGCAGCCGAACATTCCCGATCCCGACGGCTTCTATGCCGAGCTGCTGGCCCTGCACGAGGGGCTCAGCGACCAGGAGAGTGCGGCAGCCAACGCCAGGCTGATCCTGATCCTGGCCAACCACATCGGCGACCGCCGGGTCCTGACCGAGGCCTTCGCCGCCGCCCGCGCGACGGGCAGAGAGGAGCAAGAGACATGAAGATCGACCGCATTCACCACGTCGCCTACCGCTGCAAGGACGCCAAGGAGACGGTGGACTGGTACGTGAAGCACCTGAAGATGGACTTCGTGCTGGCCATCGCCGAGGACCAGGTGCCCTCGACCAAGGAGCCCGACCCCTACATGCACGTCTTCCTGGACGCCGGCCAGGGCAACGTGCTGGCCTTCTTCGAGCTGCCGACCAAGCCCGCGATGGGCCGCGATCCCAACACGCCCAACTGGGTGCAGCACATCGCGTTCAAGGTCGCCGACCGCGAGACCCTCATGACCTTCAAGGCCGACCTGGAGGCCGCGGGCATCAAGGTCCTGGGTCCCGTCGACCACTCCCTCTTCCATTCCATCTATTTCTTCGACCCCAACGGCCACCGCCTGGAGCTCTCCTGCCCCGACCCCGAGGAGGCGGAGAAGCTGGCTCGGCTGGACGCGGTCAAGTGGGACATGCTGGAGGAGTGGTCACGCACCAAGCGCGCACCGAAACATGCGGCCTGGATGCACCAAAAGGAGTTCACCGGTCGGTGAGCGGGACGCCCCTGCTCTACGACTACTGGCGCTCCTCGGCCAGCTACCGGGTGCGGATCGGGCTGGGGTTGAAGGGGCTCGCCTACGAGCGCCGGAGCGTCGACCTGCTGACGGGCGAGCAGAGGGCGGCCGAGCATGCCGCCCGCAACCCGCAGGGTCTCGTGCCCGCGCTCGCCATCGACGGTCTGACCCTGACCCAGTCGCTCTCGATCCTGGAGTACCTGGAGGAGACCCGGCCAGAGCCGCCGCTGCTGCCCGCCGACCCCGCTGGCCGGGCCCGGGTCCGCGCCATCGCCCAGGCGATCGCGATGGAGATCCACGCGGTCTGCAACCTCTCGCTGGTGAACCGCATCGTCAGCCTGGCCGGCGGGACGGAGGCGCTGCGCACCGCCTGGATGGGCGAGAATATCCGCCTCGGCCTCGACGCCGTCGAGGCCCTGCTGGCGAAGCCCGGCAGCGGCCGCTTCTGCCACGGCGACGCTCCGGGCCTCGCCGACTGCTGCCTGGTCCCGCAGCTCTATAACGCCCGTCGCTGGGGCCTGGAGGTCCGGGACTGGCCAAGGGCCGCCGCGATCGTGGCCGCCTGCGAGGCGCTGGAGGCCTTCCGTGCCGCCCACCCCGACAGGGTGAAACCCGAAAAAACCGAAACCGCATGAAGCAAGACAGGAGAGGAAGCATGTCCCGTCACTTGAGAAAGATCGGCCTATCCTTCGGCCTGGCGCTGCCCTTGAGCCTCTCGGCCCTGGCCACGCCTGCAGCGGCAGACACGGAGCTGGTGCTCTCCTCCTGGCTGCCGGCGCGCCACCCCATCGTGGTCAACGCCATCAAGCCCTGGGCCGAGCAGGTCGAGGAGGCGACCGACGGCCGGGTCACGGTGCGCGTGCTGGCAAAGCCCCTGGGCGCGCCGCCGGCGCACTACGACATGGCCCGCGACGGGGTCGCCGACGTGACCTACGGCCTGCACTCCTTCACCAAGGACGACCGCTTCGAGTGCTCGCGCATCGGCCAGTTCTCCTTCATCGGCGACGATGCCGTCTCCGCCTCCGAGGCCTTCTGGACCGTCTATTCCGGTCCGCTCGAGGCCCAGAAGGAGCACGAGGGCGTCAAGCTGCTGGGGCTCTTCGTGCACGGGCCGGGCATCCTCCACAACAACGTCCGCAAGATCGAGACGCCGGCCGACCTGGAGGGCCTCAAGATCCGCACCCCCGGCGGCTACATCGCCGACCTGATGGGCAGGCTGGGCGCCACCACCCTCTTCATGTCCTCGCCGGAGGTCTACGAGAAGCTGTCGCGCGGCGTGATCGACGGCGTCACCTTCACCATGGAGGCGCTGACCGCCTTCAAGCTGACCGACCACCTGAAGTACGCCATGACGGTGCCGGGCGGGCTCTACAACACCACCTGGTTCCTGGTCATGAACGAGGACAAGTGGAGCGAGATCTCGCCGGAGGACCAGGCCGCCATCGAGGCGGTCTCGGGCCTCGCCTTCGCAGCAATGGTCGGCGAGGCCTGGAACGAGGCCGACGCCAGGGCCGAAGAGAAGGTGCTGGACGCGGGGATCGAGATCTACGAGGCATCGCCCGCAATGCAGGAGGCGGTCAGGACGGCCGCCGCCCAGTACGAAGCCGCCTGGGTCGAGGCGCTGACCGGTCAAGGCTACGACGGCGCCGCCGCCCTGGCCGAGCTGCGAAAGCAGTCCGGCGTGGCCCGGTAGGCCTTCCGGGACCGTGGACGGCGCCGACGAGGCGGGGCGCGCCGGCGCCCCCCTCTCCCTGCTCGACTGGCTGCTGGGGGGCTGCTGCGCCCTGCTGCTGATCGCGCTGACCGCGGTCACGGCGGTCGATGTCGCCGGACGCTACTGGTTCGACGCGCCGCTGGCCGGCGCCTTCGAGATCACCCAGATGCTGCTCTGCAGCCTGATCTTCGCGGCCCTGCCGCTGACCACGCGGGCCGGCGGGCACATCGAGGTGGACCTGCTGCACGCGCACTTCCCGCGTCCGCTGCGCGTCCTCAGCGGCCTCCTCGCCTGCCTGCTCTCCGCCGCCGTGCTGGCGGTGATCGCCTGGCGGCTGGTCGAGCAGGCGCTGAGGCTTGCCGAGGACGGGGCCGTCACCAACGCGCTCTCGCTTCCACTCGCACCGGTCGCCTGGTTCGCGGCAGCGCTGGCCGCCCTTTCCGCCGCGATGGCCCTGCTGCGCCTGAAGCAGGCCCTGCGGCCATGATCGAGTCGCTCCTCGGCTTCGCGGCCCTGCTGGGGCTGATCTTCCTGCGCGTGCCCATCGCCTTTGCCATGGCGCTGGTGGGGGCGGTCGGCTTCGCCCTGCTGCGCGACTGGCCGGCCAGCTTCTCCATGGTCGGCAACGTGGCCTACGAGACCGGACTCTCCTACTCGCTCTCCGTCGTGCCGCTCTTCATCCTGATGGGGAACCTGCTGACCATCTCCGGCGTCAGCCACGGGCTCTATGCGGCCGCCAACCACCTGCTGGGCGGCGCGCGCGGCGGGCTCGCCATGGCCTCGGTGCTGGCCTGCGGCGGCTTCAGCGCGGTCTGCGGCTCCTCGCTGGCGACCGCCGCCACCATGTCCAAGGTCGCCATGCCCTCGATGCGGCAGTTCGGCTATGCCGACAGCCTGGCCACCGGCTCGATCGCCGCCGGCGGCACCTTGGGCATCCTGATCCCGCCCAGCGTGGTCATGATCATCTACGGCCTCATCACCGAGAGCGACATCGGCAAGCTCTTCATCGCCGGCATCCTGCCGGGCCTGCTGGGCCTCCTCTTCTACATCGGCGCGATCGCCGTGGTGACCCGCCTGAAGCCCTCACTGGCCCCGAGATCAGAGGGGCAGGAGCCCTTCAGCCGCCGCGACCGCCTGGGCGTGCTGGCGGTGATCGGTCTTTTCCTGCTGATCATGGTGGGCATCTACGGCGGCTTCTTCACCCCGACCGAGGCCGCCGGCATCGGTGCCGCCGCCTCCTTCGCGATCGCGATCGCCATGGGGGGCGTCACGGCCGGCCAGATCTTCCGGGCCTGCCTGGAGAGCGCGCGCACCACCGCGATGATCTTCGCCATCGTGATCGGGGCGGAGATCTTCTCCAACTTCGTCAACTTCGCCGGCCTCCCGGACGGCCTGGCCTATTGGATCTCCGGCCTGGAGCTCAGTCCCTACCTGGTGATCCTCGGCATCGTGGCGATCTACCTGCTGCTGGGCTGCGTGCTGGAGAGCCTCTCGATGATCCTGCTGACCGTCCCGGTCTTCTATCCCCTGCTCTACGAGCTGGATTTCGGGATCGAGATCCTCTCCGACCCGGAGATGGCGCTCATCTGGTTCGCCGTCATCGTGGTGGTGGTGACCGAGATCAGCCTGATCTCGCCGCCGGTCGGCCTCAACGTCTTCGTGCTGCGCAGCGTGCTCGCCGAGGTCTCGCTCGGCACCATCTTCCGCGGCGTCACCCCCTTCTGGATCGCCGACATCCTGCGCCTCGCCCTCCTGATCGCCGTCCCCTGGTTCTCGCTCTACCTGGTCGAGGCGATGTAGCGCGGAGCCTATTTCGGAGTCTCGACCCGAACAGAGCGCGGCGTGATCGGGGTTCCCGTTCGCGCGTCAATCATCACCGGCTCCACCGGTTCGCCGGTCTCCCGCGACACCAGTTGCGACCCCCTGACCTCGCCCGGCGGGACCCAGCCGTTGGCCCAGTCGACCAGGGTGATCAGGACCGGGTGCAGCGCCAGGCCCTTCTCGGTCAGGCGATACTCGTGACGCGGGGGATTGTCCTGATAGGGCCTGCGCTCCAGCACGCCCTCCTCCTCCAGCTTGCGCAGGCGGTCGGTCAGCACGTGGCGGGTGATGCCAAGCCGCTTCTGGAAATCCTCGAAACGGCGGATGCCGAGGAAGCAGTCGCGCAGGACCAGCATGGTCCAGCGGTCCCCGATCACCGAGAGCCCGCGGGCGACCGGGCAGGCCTCCTGCTTCAAGTCGTTCCAGCGCATGGCGGCAGCATAGCCTCTCTTGACAGGTTCTGAAAAGGAACTTACTTGGAAGTGCGTTCTGAAATAGAACTTACAAGGGCCAGCCGATGTCCGTCATCTCCGCGACTGCCGATCAGGCCGACACCGCTGCACGCGCCAGGGCGGCAAGGACGCGCCGGCTGCTGGAGGGGCCGATCGGTCCGACCCTGGCACGGCTGGCCGCGCCCAACGTGCTGGCGATGCTGGTGGCGACGGCGATGAGCATCGCCGAGGCGGCCTTCGCAGGGCTCATGGGGGTCTCGGAGCTCGCCGGCCTGGCGCTGGTCTTCCCGCTGGTGATGCTCTCGCAGATGCTCTCGGCCGGCGCGGTGGGCGGCGCCATCTCCTCGGCGGTGGCCCGCGCGCTGGGTGCGGGCTCGCCCGACCGGGCCGGGCGGCTGGTGGCGGCCGCCTGGATCATCGCCCTGGTCGCGGCCCTGGCCTCCGCCCTCGTCATCCTCCTCTTCGGCAGGGCCATCTTCGAGGCGCTGGGCGGCGGCGCGGGCGCGGTCGAGGCGGCGCTCGCCTATGCCTTCGTCTTCTTCCCGGGCTGCCTCTTCCTCTGGCTCTGCCACGCCACCCTCTCGGTGATCCGCGGCTCCGGCAACATGATGACGCCGGCCCTCGTCCTGGTGCTGGTCTCGCTGGTCTCGATCCCGCTCGCCGGCGGCCTGGGCCTGGGCTGGGGTCCCCTGCCGGAGCTGGGCATGGCAGGGCTGGCCGCGGGCCAGGTGATCGCCCAGGCGGTCGGCGCGGCGGCCGCGCTGGCCCACGTGCTGGGCGGGCGGACGGGCATCGCGGTGCGCTTCGCCGGCCTGCTGCGCGACCATTTCCTCGATATCCTGCGGGTCGGCGTGATCGCCTCCCTCAACGCCCTGCAGACCGTGGTCACCATCGTCATCATGACCGCCCTGGTCGGCCGCTATGGCGAGGCGGCGCTGGCCGGCTACGGCCTGGGCGCGCGGCTCGAGTTCCTGATGATCCCCATCGTCTTCGGGATCGGGGCTGCCATGACCGCCATGGTGGGGGCCAACATCGGCGCCGGCGACCGGGCGAGGGCCCTCAGGGTCGGCTGGACCGGATCCTGCGCCGCCGCCGCCATCGTCGGGTCGATCGGCCTCTTCTTCGCCGCGGCCCCGGACCTCTGGCTTGGGCTCTTCCTGGCGCCGGAGGACACCCAGGCGCTGGCCGCGGGCCGGCTCTACTTCCACAGCGTGGCGCCCTTCTACGCCCTCTTCGCGCTGGGGCTGGCGCTCTACTTCGCCAGCCAGGGCGCCGGGCGGATGGTCTGGCCGGTGCTGGGCAGCGTGCTGCGCATGGCGCTCGCCATCGGCGGCGCGCTGCTGCTGGCCGCGGCCACGGACCTGGGGCTTGCCGGCGTCTTCATCGCGATCGCGGCGGGCATGGCGGCCTACGGCCTCTTCACCGCCGGCGCCATCCGGCTCTCCGGGTGGCGCTAGAGCAGGATGCGTTCGCTTACGTTCACGAATCCTACTCTAGCATATTGCTTTAAAAGAAAATCGTCGTCGAAGATGACTCCATCTGCTCGGGATTTGCTCTAGCCCGCGGGGCGCGTCAGTCGATCTCCACCAGCTCGAAGTCGACCAGGTCCTCCCAGCGCGCGAACCAGGCCTGGAAGAGCGCCGGTTCGCGGGTCTCCATCAACTGGTAGCAGACCTGCTTCTCCCGGCTGGCCCAGGAGTTCAGGTAGTGGAGCCCCTCGGGCAGCATCCGCCCCTCGGCCTCGAAGCGGGCATAGACCGCCTCCCAGCAGCCCGCCTTGAAGCGCTCGATCACCATGAAGCGCCGCATTTTCCGCTCCCTCCGTTCCATGGCCGAGCGCACGCCCCAGCCGCGGGGCTCTTGTTCACGCGAGCGGGACCGGCGTGCAAGATCCTCCGGTCAAGCCGGAGGATGACGGGGTAGAAGGTTGAGAAAAACATATTTTCCACCCCAGATCCCACTTCACCCAGTCAAAAACAGTGTCATCCTCCGGCTTGACCGGAGGATCCGCCGACGCTCGGCCGGTGCCTGACCCCCTACCGACCCGCCAGCCCCCGCACCTCCTCCAGGATCACCCGCGGCACCGCCAGGCCATCGCGCGCGACGGCGGCGCGCCTGGCGAGGCGGCGGCTGCCCGGCAGGCGTGCGCCCTCCTGCAGGGCCACCTGGTCGGTGAGGCGGGCCAGGTGCTGGCGGAAGGCGCCGCCGGAGAGGCGCTCGACGTCGAAGGCGATCAGGAGCTGGCCGACGGAGGGCGGGCCGCCCTCGGGACCCAGGAAGGAGGTCGCCTCGAAGCTGAAGCAGGCGCCGGTCAGGCAGACCGCCAGGATCTCCACCATCCAGGCGAGCGCCGCCCCCTTGGCATCGCCCAGCGGGATCATCGAGCCGGCGAGCGCCTCGCTGGGGTCGGTGGTCGGACGCCCGGCGCTGTCCAGCGCCCAGCCTTCGGGGATCTCCTCGCCGCGCTTTCCCGCTGCCACCACCTTGCCGCGCGCCACCTTGGAGAGCGAGAGGTCGACCACCAGCGGCGGAGCGTTTGCCTGCGGTGCGGCAAAGGCGATGGGATTGGTGCCGAAGACCGGCTGCTGCCCGCCCCAGGGGGCCATGGCCCTGGGCGTGTTGGCGAAGAGCAGCGCCATGACACCGGCCTCGGCGAGGCGCTCGACGTGGCGGCCGGCCTGGCCGCAGTGGTGCGAGCGGTGGAGCGCGGCGGCGGCGACACCGGTTTCCGCCGCGGTCTCGACCAACGCCGGGATCGCCAGATCGAAGGCCGGGAAAGCGAAGCCCTGGGCGGCGTCGACCGAAAGGAAGGCAGGCGCCGGACTCGCGAGCGAAGGCACGGCGTCGCCCACGACCTTGCCGACGCGGAGCTGCTCGCAGTAGGTCGCAACCCGCGAGAGCCCGTGTCCGGCCTGCCCGTCGATCTCGGCCGCCACCAGGGCCTCGGCGACCGAGGCGGCGTTGGCCTCGGCGCAGCCGGCCGCTGTCAGAGCCCGCACGACCAGGGCCCGTGCAGCCCCGGGCTCGATCTGTTCCAGCTCAGCCATCCAGCAGACCCAGCCCGCGGATCACGTTCTCGACGGTCAGGCGCGAGACCCGGCGGTCGGACTCCTCCGTCAGCCCGGCGACGTGCGGCGTCAGCAGCAGGCGCTCGACGCCGCGGAAGCGACGGGCGGCCGCGGCGGTGAGCGGCTCCTCCTCGTAGACGTCCAGCGCCGCGCCTCCCAGGGTACCGGTCTCCAGTGCTGCCACCAGGGCCGCCTCGTCGACCACGCCGCCGCGCGCGGTGTTGATCAGGATCGCGCCGGGCTTCATCGAGGCGATGGCCGCGGCGTCGATCAGCCCCCGCGTCTCGGCCTGCAGGGGCACGTGCAGGCTGACAACGTCGGCGCGCGCCAGCAGGTCCCGGAGCGACAGCCGTTCGGCCGCGAGCCAGGCCGGATGATCGCTCGGTAGGTAGGGATCGCTCGCCAGCACGCTCATCCCCAGCGCCCTGGCGCGCTGTGCCACGACCTGGGCGATGCTGCCGTAGCCGACCAGCCCCAGGCTGCGCCCGGCGAGCTCCAGCCCGCGGGCCTTCTGCCTGGGCCAGGCGCCGGCCAGCACCTCGGGGGCCATGAAGAAGGCGCCGCGCAGCAGGAGGAGCGCCGCCGCGATCACGTATTCCGCCACCGAGACGCTGTTGGCGCCGACCGCCGGATAGACGGCGATGCCGCGCTGGCGGCAGGCGGAAAGGTCGATGTTGTCCAGCCCCACGCCCAGCCGGCCGACCACCTTGAGCTGCGGGCCCGCCTCCAGGAGCTCCGCGTCGACCCGCGTGCGGTTCCGCACGATCAGCGCCTCCGCCCCGCCGAGCGCGGCCAGCAGGCGATGGCGCTGGTCCACCAGCGCCGGGTCGTAGAGCAGGTCGATGCCGGGCGGGAAGGCCTCCAGCGCGCCCTCCTCGATGAACTCGGTGATGACGACGGCGCTCACGGGGGCTCGCATCTCCTCTTCCCGGCGGATCCCAACCGGCGGCATCCGCACTGACCTCCCCACCCGCTGCCGTGAAGAGGCCGCCGTTTGGGGGCGCAGGTCGCTTGCCGTCTTTTCCCACAACGATACCGCGACCGGGCGAGGACGAAGTGACACGCCTCTTGGGCGCCGGCCCGTTGGATGGATATGCCTACTGTGAAACAGCATGAGGTTCGGCGATACTGCCGTGACCTTCCTTGGGAGGCGACCAAAGCTCGGGTAGGCGCGACGATGGCCAGTCACAGCATCATAGACATAGCGACTGATCCTGCAAAATTCAGAAGGCACAAGCGGCGGCGCCTGTTCGCCCAGACGCTGCCTATTATGGTGGTCATCTTGATTTTTAGCGGAATGTTCGTGGTGACGTTCTTGAACTATCAGAGTAACAAGAAAGATGTGCTCGTCCTCGCGGAGAACTTTCTCGGCGTGCTGGAGAACCGCATCCGCGCCCAGACAGACGGGGCGCTCTCACAGGCCAAGAGGGTCGTCGAGTTCGGTGCGGAGATCGTGAGCAACAATCCCGGGAACATCGGCTTCGAAGGTCTGGCTCTTTCCGCCCTGAGGAAGCTCGGGCTGATCTCCGCCGTTTACGTGGCCCGCAGCAACGGCGATTTCCTGATGATCAGGAAGAACGACGAGGGCGGCTTCGATACGAAGCGGATCGTCTTCGCAGCAGGCGGGCGCCACGTTACGCTGACTAAGCGCAGTTTGGACGGTACCCTGATCGAGCGCCTGGACCTTCCCGATGACACCTTCGACCCACGCAGCCGCCCCTGGTACAAGCTGGCAGAGCGGGGCGGAGACAAGGTCTCTTGGACCGATGTCTACCAGTTCTTCACATCCGGCGCACCGGGTGCGACGGTGTCACTGGCGGTCCGAAGTCCCGATGGAAGGGTCGAAGCCGTGGTCGGCGCCGATGTCAGGGTCGACACACTCAGCCGCTATCTGATGGATCTGGACGTCGTCGAGAACGGGCATGCCGTTCTCCTGGCCGGGAACGGCGATGTCGTCGCGGCCCCCTCGCTTCTCGACAGCTCCGCCCCCCTCCTCCGCGCAGAGCGCTTGCCCACCGTCGAAGACCTGGGCGATCCGGCGCTGGTCCGCGCCTATGACATCATCCGGGTCCATGGGGACCGGATGGAATTCACCCAGGTTGACGGCAAGAAAGTCTTCATCCTGGTTTCTTCTTTGCAAGAAACAACAGAAGCAAATCTATGGATGGTGCTGATAGCACCAGAGAGTGATTTTACCTACTTTCTCGTGCGGAACAGCCTGATCGGCATGATCATCTCAGGGGTGCTGATCTTTTGCGCGCTCTGCCTGGCGGTCTGGCTGTTCCTTCAGAACCGGCGGATCGATCGGCGAGCGCGGGTGATCCAGGAACAGCGGAGGTGGCTGGCGGGACTGGAGGGCATCTTCGAGGGTATCCGGGGCACCGTGCGCGAGGCGCAGGGCGATCCCGGCCACGCCCTGGCGCAACTGGTCGGGTCGCTTGCGCGGAACACGGATGCCCGCAGCGCCAGCATCTGGCGACGTTACGGCGACGAGCTCCGCTGTCTTGCCTGCTACGATGCCGAGAACAGGGGGCAGACCCTGCTGATGCCTGTCGAACGCTGGCAGGCGCCAGAGGTGTTCGATGCCATGAGCCGCGACGAGGACGTCACCCTGAGAGGAGCCGAGGCGGAACGGCCCTTCGTGGCATCGCCTCGTTCGCGTGAAGAGACTTCGCCCGATATCCCGGTCTTCGTTGCGCCGATCCTGGCGCGCGGCAAGGGTTTCGGGCTGGTGGTCCTGGAAACGCCGGACCTGATGCGCCGCTCGGAGGTGGGAGCAAGGCTCGCAGCGCACTATGCGGCCGCCGTTGCACTGCTGGCGCTCGAAGTCGAGGAGTTCGATTCGGACCTGCGCGCGGCGCGGCCGGGCACAGGCCGGAAGGAGACGGCGCCTGCCGCCGCCCTGCTTGTCGGCGACCCCTCAGTGGTGAGCCTGCGCGAACCGGCGAGAACCGGCTGGTTCGCTGGGCGCGAACGCGCTGGGCCTCCCACGGCGGTTCCCGGGCTTTCGGTTCTGGAACTGACCTGCCGCGACGACCACGGCCTGGGCCAGGCAGTCGATGGGGATCGCCCCCTGTTCGACCGGATCGTCGAGATCGTCAGGGAGGTGGCCGAGCGTCACGACATCCCCTACGTCAAGCTGCTCGGCAGCCGGTTTCAGCTGGCGTCAGGCCTGGCCGAGAGCGAGCGGGATGGCGCGGACAGGCTCCTGGATGCCGGCCTCGAGATCCAGTACGACCTCCGTGCCCTCTTCCGCTCGCACGCCATGGAACCGGCCTTTGCCATCGGCATCGATACCGGCACGGCCCTTGGCTGGTCGCTGAGCGAGCCCGAGATGATCAACCTCTGGGGAGGACCCGCCCGGCTGGCCGAACGCCTGGCCGCCTCCGCACCGGGTGGAGCCATCCAGGTGGGCGGCCGAACCGTCGAGCTGCTCTCCGACCATTTCGTCTTCCGACGCCGCGGGCGGTATCACCTCGAAGCCGGCGAATGCATCGACGTCTCCCTCGTCGTCGGTCGCGCGGCCTGACGGATGCGGACGAAAGCCACCATGTCCGACCGGGCGCGTGATGGAGGGCCGGGCGGCCGGCGCGCAAGGACTGCGGGCCGGGCGAGACAGAGTCTCGGCCGTCCGCCGCTGCTCTGGCTGCTCGACAGCCTGTCGCTCTCGGTCAGCCTGGCCTGGCTGGCGGTTTCGCCGGGCACCTGGCGTGCGCCCGTGCGCGACCAGTTCGTGCTGGCGCTCGATCGCATCGGCGTGCAGGCCCTGCCCATCGTCACGGTGATCGCGGTTCTATCGGGAATCGTGATCGTCGGGCAGGGCTCCTACTGGCTGCGCGAGTTCGGCGATCTGGACTTCATCAGGCGCGCCCTGGGCAATCTCCTCACGACCCTGTTCGCCCCGATCGTGGTGATGCTCGTTCTACTGGGGCGCGGCGGTTTCCTGTTGTCGGGGGCGCTGGTGTCGCTCCGAAGAGGCGGTCAGATGCGCGCGCTGATCGCCGTAGGAATCGATCCTTTGGCTCTCGTCATCCTGCCGGGCGTCCTTGCCGGGACAATCTCCGCAATCGTTCTGACCCTGCTCTTCGGCGTCCTGGCTGTGGCTGCCGGTCTCGTGATGGCGGCCCTGACCGGTGTCATGACTTTCGATTCCGGCCTCTTGCCCTTGCAGGTCCTCTCCGAGATCGGACGGGCGGAACTGCCGATCGCGCTTGCTCAGGCTGCGACCATGACCTGGTTTGCCCTGGTTGCGATGTGCGATACGGCGATCGAGCCGATGCGCAGGTACCGGACGGACCGGGCGCTGGCACGCGGGTTCTTCCGGGCGGTCGTCTTCGCCGGGTTGATCGCGCTCGCCTTCAGCATCTGGCGCTAGGACAGCCCCGATGCGCGCGCCCACCCCTGCAGCTGTCGATGCCGTCGTCCATGCGTCCGGTCTGCGCCTTTGCGGCGGGGGCCCGGAGGATCCCGTGATCGCCTGCAGCTTCGATCTCTTCCCCGGGGAGCTGGCGCTGGCCGAGATCGACGAGCCGGGCTACGAGCGCTGGCTTCTCGATGCGCTCGTCGGCATCGACAGGCCGCGTGCCGGGGATCTGATCGTCCTGAACCGACGCTGGTCCGACTTCCGCGGCCGCGACACATCGTTCCTGCGCGCGCGCCGCGGCAGCATCGGCCACGCCTTTGGCGCGGGTAGCTGGATCGAGACCCTGACGGTCCCGGAGAACCTGGCGCTGGTGGAGCGCTACCACACCCGCCGGTCCCGGGAGGCCATCCTGGCGGAGGCCGACGACCTCTGCCGTCTGCTCGACCTGCCGGGCCTGCCGGTCGGCGAGATCGAGGATACCTCGCCGTCAGACCTCGCGCGGGCGGCTCTGGCCCGCGCATTCCTGGGCGAGCCGGGCCTGGTGCTGCTCGAGGCCGCCGCCGTTGCGTCAACGGCCCTGCCTCCGGGCCCCATATTGAACCTCTGCCGGCAGGCGACCGATCGCGGGGCGGCCGCCCTGGCTTGCGTTCGCGGCACGACCGCCGCGGAATTCCGGACCCTACCGGTCGACCGTCGGCTCCGCTTCCGGGGTCTGGCTCTGCGCGCGGTGGAGGGCAGGCCTTGACCTATCTCACACGGGAAATGCACCGGCCGCGCCGCCGCGTTGCGGTCTTCGTCGTCGTCGCGCTGGTCATCGTCCTGGGCGCGCTGCTGGAGAGCCGGGTCCTGGACGAGCTGCTGCGCAGCCAGCGCAGCTTGCGCGTCTTGCTCCCGGAAAGCGGGGTGGCCGGGCTTGCCACCGGTGCCACCGTGGACGTGCTGGGAACGCCGGCGGGCACGGTGGACGAGATCGTCATCAGGCCCGACGAGAGCTTCTATGCCCTGGTCAGGATCGACGAACGCTGGACCCCCTTCATCCGGCGCGATTCCCGGGTGCTGATCCAGCGACAGTTCGGTATCGCCGGCGCGGCCTATCTGGAGATCACCCGCGGAAAGGGCCTGCCGCTCGACTGGGACTTCGCCGTCCTCGCCGTCGATCCCAAGACCGTCTCGTCGGAAAGCGTCAGCGATCTCCTGAGTGAGGTTCGCGATCGGGTCATCCCGGTGGTCGAGGAGACTCACCGTGCCATCACCGGCCTGGCGGACCTCATCGAGTCCCTCAACAGCGCCGACGGACACCTGCAGACGACGCTCAGCGACGTCGCGGCGATAACGACCGCAACCCTGCAGGGGAAGGGAGCGGCCGGCCGGCTTCTGACCGACGACAGCCTGGTCCAGGAGATGCTGCTGACCCTGGAAGACCTGCGCCAGCAACTGGCTGGCGTCGGTATCCTGGTCGACACGCTCGCCGCCGCGAGCGGCGAGTTCGGTGTGCTGGCCAGAGCCCTTAGCAACACGCAGTCGGGAGTACCTGCCATCGTCCGCAGCACCCGCGGCACGATCGACGAGGTCCGCAAGGCGGTTCCCGGTATCGTCAAACTCTCGCGCAATGCCGGACGGGCCTCCGGCGACGTGCAGCTTCTGATCGCACAGCTTCAGGTGACCCTGCAGGAGCTGGAGAACCTCCTGCTGACGATGCAGCGGAACTGGCTTGTCGGCGGGACCCCTCCGCCGCCGTCCCAGGGTCCGCTGTCCGTGCAGGAGATCCGTCCATGACAGGAGCTCTCCCGGCGGCCGCCTTGCTGGTCTCGCTCCTCCTCTCCCTCGGCCTGGCCGGCTGCGGCGGTAGCGAACCGGTCGCCGAGAAGCCGCACGGCATCGACCGGGAGTACCGGAACGACCTGCGTCTCGCCCGCATCGCCTTCGCCGATGGCCGCTATTCGCAAGCAGCACTGCTCTATGACCGCGCCCTCGAACAGGCCAAGCGTGCCGACGCCATCGACGCCATATCCGACGCCGCCTTCGAGCGGGGGCTGACGGCCCTGCGGCTCGGCGACGGCGCAGAGGCCGTCCTGTTGGCGGAGCGGACCGGCGCCGAGCTCGAGCGGCGCGGGGCGGCCGCGGGCCCGCGCTGGATCGTCCTGGCCGGCTGGGGCCACTACCTCATGGGGCAGAACCAGATCGCCCGCCGGCTGGTCCAGGACATTGCCCTGGCACCCGCCGGCGCCGATCCCGCCCTGCAGGCGAGGGCCGCCCTGCTTCTGGGCCTGATCGCCGCCGACGCGCGCGACAGGGCGTTGCTGGACCAGGCGATCGCCCGGATGGCTGCCGACGGTGTCCCCGACGACTCGGCCGACTTGCTGGAGCTGCGCGCGCATGCGGCCTGGCTTTCGGGCGACGTCGCCGGCGCGGAGGCCAGCCTGCTGGAGATCGCCAGGCTGCGCCGCATGGACCAGGACCTGAACGGGCTTGCGCGCGCACTGGGTGCCGCCGGCACTGCCGCCCTTGCCCGCGGCCAGCCGGCGGTCGCCGCCGATCTCTACCTGCGCGCCGGGCGGGCCGGCATGATCGACGGTGAGCTCACGGACGCGAGCCGGTCGTGGCTCCAGGCGGCCGCCGACCTGGGCCGCCGCCAGGGCCTGACGGCCATCGAGAGCGAAGCCTCCGAACTGCTGTCTGCCGACTGAAGGGGGCTTGCGGTGCCGGGGAGGGCCCGCAGACGCAGCGGTCACGCAAGGCCACAAGAGACGCGGAAAACCGGCACCGCGAATCGGGGGGATCGACCGGCCCAAACGGCGGTAACCTCGCCGTCGCAAGGCCCTCCCGTCAAGCCTGCGGGCGGGGTCGAGGGCGCACGGCAGGCTTGCGGGCTGGGCGCCGGCGCCTGGTCTGGACAGGACTCGGTCCTTATGCTCTTTCCTGATCATGACGGATACGATTCTGGTCCTGGACTTCGGCTCCCAGGTGACCCAGCTCATCGCGCGACGCCTGCGCGAGGCCGGCGTCTACAGCGAGATCCTGCCCTTCAATGCCGGGATGGACCGCATCGAGGCGGTGCAGCCCAGGGGCATCATCCTCTCCGGCGGCCCAGCCTCGGCGATTGCCGCCGACAGCCCGCAGGCGCCCGCCGCCCTCTTCGAGCAGGGCCTGCCGATCCTCGGCATCTGCTACGGCCAGCAGCTCATGGTGCACCAGCTCGGCGGCGTGGTGGAGGCCGGCGACCACCAGGAGTTCGGCAAGGCCTTCGTCGAGGTGACCGACCGCACGGCGCTGACCGCCGGGGTCTGGCAGCCGGGCGAGCGCCACCAGGTCTGGATGAGCCACGGCGACCGGGTGGTCGCCCTGCCGCCCGGCTTCACCTCGATCGGCCGCTCCGAGGGCGCGCCCTTCGCGATCACCGCCGACGAGAGCCGCCGCTTCTTCGGCGTGCAGTTCCATCCCGAGGTGATCCACACCCCCGACGGCGCCAAGCTGATCGCCCGCTTCGCGCACGAGATCTGCGGCTGTGCGGGCGACTGGACCATGGCCGCCTTCCGCCAGTCCGCCGTCGAGGCGATCCGCGCGCAGGTCGGGAGCAAGCGAGTGATCTGCGGCCTCTCCGGCGGGGTCGATTCCTCGGTCGCCGCGGTGCTGATCCACGAGGCGATCGGCGACCAGCTCACCTGCATCCTGGTCGACCACGGCCTGATGCGGCTGAACGAGGCGACCGAGGTGGTCGCCCTCTTCCGCGACCACTACAACATCCCGCTGGTCGACCGCGACGCCTCCGCGCTCTTCCTCGGGCGGCTAGCGGGCGTGGCCGACCCGGAGGAGAAGCGCCGCATCATCGGCCGCAGCTTCGTCGAGGTCTTCGAGGAGGAGGCGAAGAAGATCGGCGGCGCCGACTTCCTGGCCCAGGGCACCCTCTATCCCGACGTGATCGAGAGCGTCTCGCCACGCGGCGGCCCGTCGGTCACCATCAAGACCCACCACAACGTCGGCGGCCTGCCCGAGCGCATGAAGATGGCGCTGGTCGAGCCCTTGCGCGAGCTCTTCAAGGACGAGGTCCGCGCGCTCGGCCGCGAGCTCGGCCTGCCCGAGGCCCTGATCGGCCGCCACCCCTTCCCCGGCCCGGGCCTGGCGATCCGCATTCCGGGCCCGGTCGACGCCGAGAAGGCCGGGATCCTGCGCAAGGCCGATGCCATCTACATCGAGGCCCTGCGCACCGCCGGCCTCTACGATGCCATCTGGCAGGCCTTCGCGGTCCTGCTGCCGGTGCGCACGGTCGGCGTCATGGGCGACCAGCGCACCTACGACCACGTGCTGGCGCTGCGCGCGGTCACCTCGGCCGACGGCATGACGGCCGAAAGCTACCCCTTCGACCACAGCTTCATCGCCGAGGTGGCGACGCGCATCGTGAACGAGGTGCGCGGGGTCAACCGGGTGGTCTACGACGTGACCTCGAAGCCGCCGGGGACGATCGAGTGGGAGTGATGTTTGACGGCACCTTCCAGAACGAGTGCCTGAGCCCGGAGCGGTTCCACAGCGAGGCCGGTCCATCGTCCTGATCGAGGCCGGAAGCTCCCTTCAGAGGGCCAGCGCACGTGTGAGATCGCTATGCTCGAACGCACTGGCCATTCGGGTAATCTCGGCCGTTCGGGCACCGACCGACTTGGCCATATCGCGCCAAGTCGCGGTGGTGGTCCCGACCTCCCTGATGATCGCGCGAGCCTGCGCCAGGGTGAGTGCGAAGAGTTCCGCCGCGCTCTCCAGCAGGTCGATCGAGCAGGTGCCCTCGTCGAGGTCGATGTTGGTTGTCAGCACACGCGCCTTGAGGTCGGTTGGCACAGGATTGAGGTCATAGGCAGGAGAAAGGGACCATCCGGCCTTACCGAACCAAAGGAAACCATGGTTGCGCAGGTGATCGTCGACATTGGAAATCAGCACGTTGAACACGACGCGCCTGTAGAGGGCTTGTGCGTCGGTCTTCCCCTTCGCGCCATGTTGCGCCAGGGCGTCCACGATCTCCGGATAGCTGCCGCGTTCACCGTCCTTGGCGCCCAGCATCGCCATCGCAGAGAGGAAGGGAATGCGGATAGAGCCGGCGCGATCGAAGCGCCGCGACAGCATCACTGCCTTGCCGGCGACCTCCACCAGTTCATGATGCGGGGTGGTGATGCCGGCCTGGGCAGCCAGGCGTAGCGCAATCTCCTCCCAAGTCTCCATGCTGTAGTCGTCGGTCTCCTTCGGGAACTTCGCGATGGAGAGGTATCCGTGCTGATCGATGACCGATGCTTTGGGCCGCGCACCGCCAAGGGAGGAGCCGGGAGCGAAGATGAGTTGAAGGTCCTCGTCCGTTTCCTCGTCGCGGAAAATCCGCTCAGTGATCCCGAGAAGCCGCCCGAGTTCGATCCGGGCGGGAACGCCGTCGCGCATCGGTGCTTGGAAGGCCTCTTGGCCCGGCAAGCGAAATCGAAGGGCACCCAGGCGGGTCTCGTCGGCGACGCCAAGCAAGTAGTCGCTTTCCGCGAGCGTGCGAACGGCACGGCCTTCGCGTTCGGCTTGTCGGCGTTCGGCGCGCTGCATCAGTCGGCGCCCCCATGTGTCGGGCGCAGAATCTCCAATGGACCCGAAAATCGACGATCCGGCAGGGGGCGCGAACAGACCGCGGGTCAGGGCAAGGGAAGGCTCGAGTGAGAAGCGGTCCGGATCGGCGAGCCACGCCCCATCGTATTCGAAGAGGATGGCCTCCCTGCCTCGAACGCGGTTGCTCCTCGCCAGTCCGATGGGGTGCGTGCGGCCGGCCAGGTCTATATGCACCTCGAAATCAGTCATCGCGAGACGACCCGCGTGTCCGCTTGAGGTGGGCGTGCTTGGGCAGTTCGGCGCTGGCCAGCGCTTGACCAACCGAGTCGTTACCGATGTCGGCAATCTGGCTCAGACCCTCGAGCAGGCCGAGCGCCTGCAGGACGCCGGCATAAATGCCGATGCTGACATTGGTGTTCCCGGCTTCGACCTTCTGAAGGGTCGAGCGGGATGTGAAAGCGCGCTCAGCCACGACGGCCATTGGCAAGCGTCGACGCCGACGGGCATCTCGGATGTCCGCACCAAGCTTGCGCAGCACGCGCCTTACCGCGAGGGATGGATTATGGGGTGTCGGCATTTGGCACCATCGCACTACAGATCCAACGATTATGTAGCACGAAGATTACAAAACTTCCATCCTTCAGAAGGTGATGGTGAGAGGACCACAGTCTGAGGGAAGGGCGCAAGATCCGACCCAGCGGCATCCAACCTATGAGATAGCAGCCTGACCAGAGCTATGCGACGATGACCTGTGGTGCTTTCTCCTCGGGCCTCACCCCTACCGCATTAACCCCCCCACCAGGTTCCGCACGAAGCGCCCGAAGAGCGCTCCGCCGAGGTCGGTGGCGATGGAGCCGGCGGCGGAGGTGACGGCGGTCCTGGCCGGGTTGGCGCGGGAGCGGCGGCCGGTGAGGGAGGCGGCCGCCCTCGAGGCGGCGGAGCCCGCCGCGGCACCGGTCGCACGCTTGATCGCCTTGCCCCAGATGTCGGGGCGCTTGCGGCTGCGCTTGCGCACCTCCTCCTCGCCCCGCGCTTCGACCTCGCGCGCGGTCTCGGCGGCGTCGGCGGCCTTGGCTTCGAGCAGCTCCTCGGCGCTTTCGCGGTCGATGGCCTCGTCGTACTTGCCCTCGTAGGGGCTGATCGAGCGGAGGATCGCGCGCTCCTTGGCGCTGAGCGGGCCCAGGCGCGAGCGGGGCGGCTTGATCAGGGTGCGCTCGACGATCGAGGGCGCGCCGTCCTCCAGCAGGGTCGAGACCAGGGCCTCGCCCACGCGCAGCTCGCCAATGGCCTGCTCGACGTCGAGCGCGGGGTTGATGCGGAAGGTCTCGGCGGCCGCCTTGATCGCCCTGCGGTCGCGCGTGGTGAAGGCCCGCAAGGCATGCTGGACCCGGTTGCCGAGCTGGCCCGCGACCTTCTCGGGGATGTCGATCGGGTTCTGGGTGACGAAGAAGACGCCCACGCCCTTGGAGCGGATCAGGCGCACCACCTGCTCGATCTTCTCCTCCAGCACCCTGGGCGCGTCGTCGAACAGCAGGTGGGCCTCGTCGAAGAAGAAGACCAGCTTGGGCTTCTCGGTGTCGCCGACCTCGGGCAGGCTCTCGAAGAGCTCGGCCAGCAGCCAGAGCAGGAAGGTGGCGTAGAGCTTGGGGCTGCGCATCAGGCGGTCGGCCGCCAGCACGTTGATGGTGCCGCGCCCAGCCTCGTCCAGGGCCAGGAAGTCGTCGATCTCCAGCGCCGGTTCGCCGAAGAAGAGGGCGGCACCCTGGCTCTCCAGGCTGAGGAGCTGGCGCTGGATCGCGCCGACGCTGGCGCGGCTCACGTTGCCGTAGCGCGCCGAGAGCGCGGAGGCGTTCTCCGCGGTGTGCACCAGCATCGACTGCAGGTCGCCCAGGTCCAGCAGCAGCAGGCCCTGCTCGTCGGCGAAGCGGAAGACGATGTTGAGCACGCCCTCCTGGGTGTCGTTGAGGCCCAGCAGGCGCGCCAGCAGCAGCGGCCCCATCTCCGAGACCGTGGTGCGGATCGGGTGGCCCTGCTCGCCGTAGAGGTCCCAGAAGACCGCCGGGTTGTCGGAATAGGCATAGTCCGCCATGCCGAGCGCGGCCGCACGCTCCTCCAGCTTGTCGGCATGCTTGAAGGTGGGCGAGCCGGGCATGGAGATGCCCGAGAGGTCGCCCTTGACGTCGGCCAGGAAGACCGGGACGCCCGCGGCGGAGAAGCTCTCGGCGAGGCCCTGCAGGGTCACGGTCTTGCCGGTGCCGGTGGCGCCTGCGATCAGCCCGTGCCGGTTCGCCCGGTCCAGCCGCAGCACCTGCCGCTCGCCATTGGCACCCAGTCCCAGAAAGATCTCTGCCACGCCGTCGTTTCCTTCTCCCTGCGGTCCCGCGACGCCCCCGGAACCGGGGCCTCGATGGATCGAAGCCTCGGGCTTGCCGCCTTGCCGGGGATCGGACTCTCAGCCCCCGGCGCAGGCCCCCTTCACCGCGCAAGTATCCCGCCCTTGCGAGCGCCAGGTCAACGCCGCGGGGAAAGGGCGGCCGGCACACTGCTCTTGTGGCGGTACGCCAGAAGGCTAGTCGAACAGCTTCGCGATGGCCGCCATTGGCAGGAAGAGCTTCATTGGCTGGTCTGGAAAGGGCAGGAAGCTCTCGCGCTCGTAGAAGCGCCTGGCGCTCTCGTCCTCGGCATCGACGATCACCGCGAAGGACGCGATCTCGCTGCGGAGGGCCCGATGGAGGGCGTCGGCGAGGAGAAAGCGGCCAAAGCCCCTGCCCTGCTGTCTCCGGTCTACCGCCAGCCGGCCGAGGAGCGTCGCCGGCACGAGGGGGTAGCGGGGCAGCCTGCGCACGATCGTCTCCGGCAGCTCCGGCAGCCGCACGGCAGTGGAGGAGAGGGTGTAGTAGCCCGCAACCGTCCCGTCGGACAGCACCAGCAGGAAAGGAGCAGCCAGGTTCTTCCTGGCATCCTGGCCGGCCTGCTTGCGCAGGTAGCGGTCGAGCGCCTCCACGCCGCTCTCGAAGCCGGAGCGATCGTGATGAGAGGCCAGGGCCTCGACCCACAGCCTGCCGCCCGCCTCGGCCACGGCCCGTCAGCTGCCGCCGCGCTCTCGGTAGCGGCGAACGGTGTCTTGCAGGCGGTCGTTCACCGGCTGCGGTTCGAGCAGGGCGCGGACGAAAGCCTGGCCGTCGCGTAGGGAGAGCGAGAGCTGCCGATGCTCCTCGACGGCGCGGCTCGCCGCCTCCTGCAGGCTGGTCAGAACGAAGTCCGTCACCGTCCGGCCCTGCAAGGCGGCCGCCGTCTCAATCAGGCGCTTCTGTTCGGCAGTCACGCGTGTCTCGAGCCGCTCCCCACGGACGCGCGCCTTCGAGGCTTCCTTCACTGTCTCGGTCATCGACTACTTCTCCTTCTTGCCTGCAATGTACGGCCATTGGCCGGAAGATTCAATGTAAGAAGGAGAACGGAAAGCGAGAAGGGGCCAGAAGAGTGCCCTGGCCCCCTCCTCCGGAAATCGCGAGGCCGTTGCGGGCCTCACAAGCGCCAGGTCAGGCTGGAACCCGGCCCTCGTACTCGGCCCTGAGGCGGGTCCAGCCGTCCCAGAAGGGTGCCGGCTCCACGCCGCTCAGGCGGGCGACGAGGACGTCCAGGTGCGCATGCCAGCCGGCACCGACCATCAGGGTCATGTTGCGGTCGGCCAGGCGGCGATGGATCACGGTCAGCAGCACCTCCTTGCCCTGCTCCTCCAGGGCGAAGGTCACCTCGCCGTTCTCGCCCCAGGTGAAGGTCAGGGTTCGGGGCGCCTCGAGCGCGACGATCCGGCTCTTCATGCTGTGCTCCTCGCCGAAGCCCTCCGGGCGCGCGCCGGGCGGGTCGGTGAGCTCGCTGTTGCGCCAGACCAGCTCGAAGGGTGCGCCCACCTTCATCTCCATCTCGCCCGAGGCCAGCCACTTGCGGCGCAGGTCGCTCTCGGTGAGGTAGGCCCAGACGCGCTCTATCGGACCGGGCAGGAGGCGCTGGATCGTCAGGGTGGCGGGCTCGCTCAGCACGCCATAGGCATCGAGGGTCTTGGTCATGGCTTCTCTCCTTTGTCGGAAGCGGGGGAAGGTTTCCGGTCCTCCTCGCGGAGGAGGCTTTCGAGGACATCCAGCCGCTCCGTCCAGAAGCGCTGGTAGGCGCCGAGCCAGGCATGCGCCGTGGCCAGCGGTCCTGGGTCCAGGCGGCAGACATGCGTGCGCCAGCGCACCTCGCGCCTGATGAGGCCGGCCTTCTCCAGCACCTTGACGTGCTTGGAGGCCGCGGCGAGCGACATGTCGAAGGGTTCCGCCAGTTCCCCCACGCTCCGCTCCTGCTCGGCCAGGGCGTGGAGCATCCCGCGCCGCGTGGCGTCGCCGAGGGCATGGAAGACGGCGTTCAGCTCGGGTGTCTCTAATTCAACCATAAGGTTGAATGTACGAGCGCCCAGCAGATGAGTCAACCAGTTTGTTGAATGAAAGTGCCGACGGTGGATGAGACCGGCGGCAATCGGCTAGAGTCGAGGGCGGGAAACGGCCGGCGTCACGGAGGGCAAGGCGATGATCGAGGGTTCCTGTCACTGCGGCGCGGTCCGCTGGCGCTTCGAGGGCGAACCGGAGTCGGCCACCGCCTGCAACTGCACGCTCTGCCGGCGCTACGGCGTCGTCTGGGCCTACGGCCACGAGGGCGAGGAGATCGCCCTTGCCGGCCCGACCCAGGCCTACGCCTGGGGCGATTGCGATCTGGAGTTCCTCTTCTGCCGAGACTGCGGCTGCATCGCCTCCTGGCGCGCGCGGGAGCCCAAACCAGACGGCCGCCGCCGCATCGCCGTCAACCTGCGGCTGGCCGAGCCGGCCGCCGTTGGCCAGGTCCCGCTACGCCACCTCGACGGGCTGGAGAGCTGGGAGTACCGGGAGCGCGACAGCCGCTGCGTCGCGGATATCTGGTACTGAGTTGGCTCTCTTCGCGCACGCGCCGAAGAATGCTATGAGCCCGGCCCAGCGCCGCGAGGCCTGACCACGTCCCGAACGTGACAAGGAGAGAGAGCCATGCAGGCGGACGTCGCCGTCATCGGTGCCGGGATCGCCGGCGCCTCGCTCGCCGCGGAGCTGGCCGCGGACCACAAGGTCCTCCTGCTGGAGCAGGAATCGCAGCCCGGCTATCACACGACCGGGCGCTCGGCGGCGCTCTATTCCAAGACCTACGGACCCGCCGCGATCCGGGCGCTGGCGCGCGCCTCGGAGGCCTTCTTCAGGAACCCGCCGGAGGGCTTCGCCGCCCATCCGCTGCTCACGCCCCGCGGGGTGCTGCTGATCGCACGGCCCGACCAGGAGCGCCAGGCGGCGGAGACCATGGCCGAGCTGGCCGGGACCCAGGTCACGCGCATCGGCCGGGAGCAGGCGCTGGCGCTCTGCCCCCTGCTGCGAGCCGACTACCTCGCGGACGCGGTCTGGGACCCGGACTGCCACGACATCGACGTACATGGCCTGCATCAGGGCTACCTCAGGCTGATGAAGACGCGGGGCGGCAGCCTGATCGGCAATGCGGAGGTCCGCGGCCTCGCGCGCAGGGACGGGGCTTGGCGGCTCGAGACCAAGGCCGGCGAGGTCAGCGCAGGCATCCTGGTGAACGCAGCCGGCGCCTGGGCCGACGAGATCGGCGCGCTGGCCGGTGCCGAGCCGATCGGCCTGGTACCCAAGCGGCGCACCGCCATGATCGTCGCCGCACCCGAGGGCTGCGACCCCTCCCCCTTCCCGCTCGCGGCCTGCATCGAGGAGGAGTTCTACCTGAAGCCCGATGCCGGCAAGCTGCTGATCTCGCCGGCCGACGAGACCCCCTCGCCGCCCTGCGACGCGCAGCCGGAAGAGCTGGACATCGCCATCTGTGTCGACCGCATCGAGCGCGCCTTCGACCTCTCGATCCGCCAGATCGAGCGCAGGTGGGCAGGGCTGCGCAGCTTCGTGGCCGACAAGTCCCCCGTCGCCGGCTGGGATGCCAGTTGCGAGGGCTTTTTTTGGCTGGCCGGCCAGGGCGGCTACGGCATCCAGTCCTCGCCCGGCCTGGCTGAGAGCGCGGCCGCCCTCATCCGCGGAGAGGGCCTGCCGGAAGCGGTGGCGGCCGAGGGGCTGACAGCGGACGATCTGGCGCCGCAGCGCTTGCGGGCGCAGGCCTGATGGCGATGAACATCCTGGGCAAGCTCTTCTTCGGCGGCACGGTCAGCCTGGAGTGGCTGGATCAGGGCCTGGAGGCCGCCGGCCTCTCCCCCGGCGGTTTCCCGGAGAGCCTGCGCCTGGCCCTGGTGCGGCTGACCAAGGACGCCATGGGCCTGCCGCAGCGGGGCGAGCCCAAGGGTGCGGCCGCCCGCCCCCTGATCGAGGCCCTGCACGACAGCGGCGGGCTCTTCGCCTTCTGCTACCAGGGAATCGAGGATGCAGCCGAGCGGCTGGGCGAGGCCGAGGCCCGGAAGATGCTCGCCAGGCTGGAACTGGCCGCCGAGGCGCCGGAGTCGCTGGACGCGCGCATCATCTCGCTCGCCCTCCTCTCCGGCTATGCCCACGGCGACATCTCCGAGCGCTACCAGGCGGAGGTAGCGGAGGAGGAGGACGACGACGGTCCCACCGCAACATGAAGGAGCCGACGGTTACTCCGCCGGACAGGACTGCTCCGTCTCCAGCCTGGTGATGAGATCGACGTTCGCCTTCTGGTGCTCGTTCAGGTCCAGGGCTGCGACCGTCTTGGCGTGGCAGCCGGTGTTGTCGAAGGCCGCCTTGCCGCGCGCGCTCTCGAAACAGTAGCCGGCGGTGTAGAGGATGTTGCTGCGCAGGTCCCAGAGGTTCTCGCAGGACCAGCCCTGCAGTTGCTCGGCCGAGAAGCTCTCCTGCCCGGCGCAGATCGTGGTGAAGCCGATCGCAATCTGCGAGGGCTGATCGACGCAGTCCAGGGGCTCGTCGGCGCCCGCAGTCCCCGCCCACAGAAGGGCGGCAGCCAAGAGAGTGAAGCCAGGACGCAACATTGCAGATCTCCCGAAAATGCCTACTGCGGAAAGCGATAGCACGGTTTTGTTGCGTCCGCCCCAGGGCACTTGGTCTTAGCGGCGGCTCACCTGCGGCTCCGGCCTGGTGGTCGTCTGCAGGGTGAAGGCGCCGACGACCAGCGGTTCGCCGTCGCTGCCGTAGAGGCGGAAGAGGCCGGCCAGCGACCGGCCGCCGTTCATCACCTGCCCGAACAGCGAGAAGGTCGGCACGCGCAGCCGCCCGCCGGTTCCGACTGCGGATACCTCGCGCCGGTCGGCGCTGAAGGACTGCGTGGCGGGATCGTAGCCGGCGACGATCTGGACCGCGCCGACCCGCTGCCCGAAGAGGCGCGGCAGCTCCGGCGGCACGGTCAGGAGCAGCGCCAGGCGTTGCGGCCCGTTCTCGGCGTCCACCCTTGCCTGCGCCTGCGCGGTGAAGACGGGAACCTCGTTGTCACCCTGGCGCCGCGAGAGCACGGCACCGCCGTTGAAGTGCTGCACTCCCGCGGCCGGGGCGGGATCGGCCTCCCCGAGCAGACCGTAGAGGGCGTTGGTGCCGTCGGCATTGGTGAAGGCCACCAGCGCATAGGGCTCGCGCTGCCGGTTGCCGGGCGTCAGGCCGTTGAAGACGCTGTAGCCCTCACCCAGCGGCCCGGTGTGGGACAGGCGGTAGCTCTCGGTCACGCCGTCGCGCAGGAAGCTGTCGGCCGTCGAGTTCATCTGCAGGGTCACCGTGGGCTGCCGCTGGCCGGCCCTGCCGACCTCCAGCCGCGGCCCCTGCTCGACGAAACGCGCCCAGAAGCCGGTCGGGCTGGGCCCCTCGTCGAAGGTGAGCGCCGGCAGGGGCGTCATGGCGTTCCAGGGTATGTCCTGGATCGGGCCGCTGTTGTCGGCAGGTTGCGCGCCCCCGCGCGGCTTCATGCAGCCCGCGGCCGCCACCAGCGCGACCAGGATTAGGCAGAAGCGCAGCCCGCCTGTCACCGATGGAAGAGGTGTCATCCCGCCGCCCTCTTGCGGTCTTGCGGTAGCTTGCTCTCCTCCTGCTGCGCGTCGGCCGCTTCCGGCTCGGAGACCTCGGGCTGTGGGTCGGAGCCTTCGCGCACGACGCAGCCGCTGGTCAGGGGCAGGATGACGCCGGTGAAGCCCAGCATCGCGCGCCGGCTTACTCCAGAACCGCGAGCGGTAGCCATGTCACGATCTCCGGAAAGACGATGCAGAAGCCGAGCCCGATGAGCTGAAGCACGACGAAGGGGACGATCCCGCGATAGATCGCCTGGATCCTGACGCCCTTCGCCGCCCCCTTCATGTAGAAGAGGGCGAAGCCGAAGGGCGGTGTCAGGAAGGAGGTCTGCAGGTTCACGGCAAGCAGGATCGCAAACCAGGGCAGCATCATCGCCGGGTTGCCGACGTGGCCGCCGAAATCGAGCGCGGCGATGATCGGGGCGAAGATCGGCAGCACGATCAGGGTGATCTCGATCCAGTCCAGGAAGAAGCCCAGCAGGAACACCACCACCATGATCATGCCGAGGATGCCCCAGGGTCCCACCCCCAGGCTGTTGATCAGCTCCTCGATCAGGAAGTCGCCGCCCAGGCGCTTGAAAACCAGCGAGAAGCAGGTGGCGCCGACGAAGATGCCGAAGATCATGGCGTTGGTCACGGCGGCGCGATAGCAGACGTCCTTCAGCACGGCATAGGACAGCCGCCGCTTGAAGATGGCGAGCAGGGTCGCCCCCAGCGCGCCGATGCCCGAGGCCTCGGTCGGCGTGGCCCAGCCGGCAAAGATGGAGCCCAGCACCAGGACGATCAGGAAGACCGGCGGGATGAAGGTCTTGATTACCATGCCCGCAAGGGCCGTGTTGCTGTGATCCTCGTCGCCCACCATCGGCGGTGCCAGATGCGGCTGCAGGCTCGCCTTGGTGACGATGTAGACGACGTAGAGACCGGCGAGCAGCAGGCCCGGGAAGAGGGCACCGATGAAGAGAACGCCCACCGGGACACTGAGCTGATCGGCCATCAGGACCAGCATGATCGAGGGCGGAATGAGGATTCCCAAGGTGCCCGAGGAGGCGATGGTACCGGTCGCCAGCTCCTCGGAGTAGCCACGCCTCAGCATCTCCGGCAGAGCCATGAGGGTCAGCAGCACGACGGAGGCGCCGATGATCCCGGTGGTCGCCGCTAGGATGGTTCCCAGCAGGGTGACCGAAAGTGCCAGGCCGCCGGGAAGGCGCCTGGTCAGAAGCTGCAAGGTGAAGAGCAGATCCTCGGCAATGCCGGATTTCTCCAGCATGGTCCCCATGAAGATGAACATGGGTATGGCCACCAGGATGATGTTCTCCACCGAGCCTGCATAGATGCGCAGCGGCAGGGCATTGAAGTGGACCAGGCGGAACTCGCCGACCGCAATCCCGATCAGGCCGAAGGCCAGGCCCAGGCCGCCCAGGACCAGGGCAACGGGAAAACCGGTGAAGATCAAGATCGCCATGAACAGCAGCATGGCGGTCGGCAGGATCTCATACCAAGGCATGGCCGCTATCCCTGCCGCCCGTTAGAGGAACCGGAATCGCGGAAATGGTGTTCTGGATGCACCATGGCATCGCGCTCCAGTTCCTCCTCCACCTCGTGCTTCAGGTCTTCGATGCCCTCGCCCACGACGTAGCGGTTGGCGCGCAGGCGCAGCTCTTCGGGCCCGAAGAGAAAGACGATGTGGCGCAGCATGATCGAGAGCGCGGCGATCGCCAGGAAACCGAAACCGATCACCAGGCTGGACTTGATGATCCAGCGCATCGGCAGCCCCGTCGTGGCGGAAGAGCCCTCGTTCATGGAATAGGAACTGGCGACCAGCAGCGTTGCCGAGAGGTCGACCACCAGCAGCGCATAGGGCAGGACGAAGAGCAGGCAGCCCAGGAGCTCGATCCAGGCGCGCGTGCGCTGCGAGAAGCGGTCGCGCAGCAACTCGACCCGCACATGGCCGTTGCGCACGTAGGCGAAGCCCAGACAGAGCATGAAGAGGAAGCCGTGCAGATGCCACTCCAGCTCCTGCGCCTTGGTCGAGGGCAGGATGTCGTAGAGCAGGGTCTGCTGGAAATCGGGAAAGACGTTCAGCAGCTTGCGCTGGATGACGTCGTAGAGAATGACCAGCGCCATGGGAATGAAGAGCCAGGCTGCCATTCGACCGACGAAGTCGGTGACTGCGGATAGCCCATCGCTGATCGATAGGAGTGCGCGCATCAACAGGGGACCTCAAAAAAGCGCGGGGGGAGGTCTCCCCCCTCCCCGGCCAAAGAGCCCGAACCGCGAGAGCCCGGCAGGCACCCGCGGTCGGACTGCTATCGAGAGGTTCGCCGGACGTGAGCGTCGCCGGCAGGCCGCCGCCGACGCCCCTGCCCTCAGGCGACCTAGTTCAGATAGCCGAGGTCCCGCCAAACCCCGTAGTTGTCGCGGAAGGCCTGCAGGCTGTCCCAGGCCTTCTTGAACTCGGGATCGCTCTGCAGCTCCTGGGCGACCTCGTCCCAGGCCTTCTCGAAGGCAGCCAGCATCTCGGGCGGCCACTTGTGGATCTGGACGCCCTTCTCCTGCAGCTCCTTCAGGGCTGCGAACTGGATGGCCTCGCCCTCCACCAGACCGAAACGCACGCTGTCGCCGCACACGGCGGCGATCTGCGCCTTCTGGACGTCGGTCAGCTCATCATAGGCCGCCTTGTTCATCATCAGGTCGAACATGGTCGACTGCTGGTGCCAGCCCGGGAAGTAGTAGTGGCCGGCCACCTGGTAGAAGCCCAGCTTCAGGTCGATGGCGGGCATGGAGAATTCCGTCGCATCGATGGTGCCGAGCTCGAGTGCCGGATAGATGTCGCCGCCGGCAAGGAGCTGGGTCGAGACGCCCATCTTCTCCATCACCTTGGCGCCCAGGCCGAAGAAGCGCATCTTCAGGCCCTTCAGATCCTCCGGCGACTTGATCTCCTTGCGGAACCAGCCGGAGGCCTCCGGCGCGATGACGCCGCACATCTCGGAGTAGATGCCGTGCTTGGCATAGATCTCTTCGAAGATCGGGCGCCCGCCGCCGAAGTAGAACCAGGCGAGGTACTCCGGAGCAGCCGGGCCGAAGGGCACGGCGGCAAAGAGCTGCAGCGCCGGCACCTTGCCGGCCCAGTAGCCCGGCGTCGACCAGCCGGCATCGACGGCGCCGCTGGCGACCGCGTCGAAGACCTCCAGGGCCGGGACGATGGCGCCGGGCTCCTGGAAGGTGATCCGGATCTCGCCGTCGGACACCAGGCCGATCTGCTGGTCGATGCGCTTGCCCAGGGTTCCGAGCTGGGTCAGCGAGCCCGGATAGGTGCTCTGCATGTCCCAGCGGACCGGACGGGCATCTGCCGACCCGTCGACGGCGACGCCCAGCGTCGCGGTCAGGGCCACAGCACTCGCCGCTGCAGCGATACGTTTTGCAAAAGTCATGCTCTCTCCTCCCAGAAATCACCCGAAGTGATGCGGATCTTGTCGCCTTACCGATGGGCGACGCGATTCAACAAGCCTCCTCACCGGAGAATTCTCATTGCTCCCCGCTGATTGGCGCAGACTGTAACGAGGCCCAGGGAATGCCACAAGGCCAAAAAAGGCAGCAAAGCTGGCGTTTTTCTCGCCTTTTTACCGGCTTTGCAAAGCTCTTCGCCGAACCGAGGAAGCCCTGTCTTGCCACCTCTCTTGCCGCCGCTTAGGCTCGCCGGAAATCGATCGATCAGAGGAGCAGCCGTCATGCGTCACCTTCTTCTTCCCGCCGCCCTGCTGGCCGCCGGAACGGGCTTCCTTGCAGCCCCGGCCGCGGCCGACGACGGCTGCGACCCTGCCGTCATGCACTTCTACAAGGCAGACGGGCTGGCCACGACCCGGCAGGGCTGGTCCAAGCTGTCCGACATGTGCTGGCAGGCAGCCGATGCCAACGGCGACGGGGTGGTGGACAAGGGCGAGTGGGACCTCCACTTCGGCAACCTCTTCAACTTCCTCGACCCGGACGGCGACGGCACCACCTCCGTGGACGAGATCAAGAAGCTGCAGCAGAGCGACTAGGCCCGGTAGCGGGGGCCGGCGCCTCCACATCTGCTCTTGGCGAATGCCTGCCCTGTCGGCGCGTTGGCGGCGGCGCCTTTTTGTTGCCAGCGCAAACGCCAGAGGCTATACACCGCGCCTCTCCGTTCGCAAGCGATGCGGATCACCCTTCGCGGGCGGACGGCGGCGGCCCACCGGGGAGTAGCTCAGCCTGGTAGAGCACTGTGTTCGGGACGCAGGGGCCGGAGGTTCGAATCCTCTCTCCCCGACCAAATCAGGACCGAGGAAGCGCCGGTCGCTCGCGATTGCGGGCCCGGCGCTTCTTTGCTTTCTGCTGGTCATTCTCCTCGCCTTCGATGCCGCTGCCCAGTCGGCGATCGGCCGCCTCAACCACGCCGGCTACCGGCAGAAGCGCCACTGCACGGCCGTGCTGGTCGCGCCACACCTAGCCTTGACCGCAGCCCACTGCCTGACGGGCCTCGATCCGGCCGAGAGCCACCTGCTGCTGGGCTACGACCGCGGGCAATGGTCGGAACACCTGCAGCCGGTGTCGCTGGTCGACCTCGGGCAAGATCTGGCAGCCCTGTGCCTCGGAGAGCCTGCCCGAACGGCACCGCTGGCGCTTGCTCGAGAGCCGCCGGCGCCGGGCGAGACCCTGCTCGCTGCAGGCTACGGCAGCCCGGTGGTGCATCGCTTACACGAGACACCCTGTCCCGTCGGGCAAGCAAGCGCCGAGGGCGGCGTACGGCTCGGCTGCCCCCTGGCGCCGGGGAACTCCGGTGCACCTCTGCTGCGTCGGGGGAGTGAAGGCGATGAGGTGGTGGCAATCGCGGTCGCCAGCAATGCGACCCAGTCCCTGGCGATCGGCACGTCGGCGCTGGCTCTCGAACGGCTCTGCAACCGATGACCAGACGGTGCATGGTGAATGGGTCTTCCTGATCGCCCCTCCCCCACCACCCAGATGCGCTTAAGCGAGGGTGCTTCTTCCAAGCTCTTGCACTAACATCGAGAGATTAAGGGCCAATAAGAGGAAACGAGACGGTGGCTGAATTTGTTGCACCTGGATCCGGTCCGAACCGACCAACAGAGGTGACGGGACTCCTTCCGGCCCTAGCGGTTCTTTCGTTAGTCTTACTTTCTGCCTGCACGACGGTGTTGACCCGGAACGCGATCCCGGAGAATCAGATCGCCACGGCGGCACCCTACGGTATCCATGTTGACGACGGCCTCGTCCGGGCCTGGGGTGATCAGCTGGAACTGAATGCATTGCAGATGAAAGCCTTGGTCGAGAAGAGGGCCGAGCGAATCCGAACGGCCAAAGCAGCACTGGTCGAAGCCGGGCAGCCCATTCCGGAGGTCTCTCTAGCCCTCTCCGGCGGCGCCGCCGATGGAGCCTACGGTGCCGGCTATTTGAATGGTTGGACGGCACGCGGCGACCGGCCGACTTTCGACGTTGTCACCGGCATCAGCACCGGCGCCATCGTCGCGGTCTTTGCCTTTCTAGGTCCGGTCTACGATGACCAGCTAACCGAGGCCTATACGACCTACACGAGCGATCAGCTCTTCACCCGCACCATCTTCGCCGGCCTGACCGGCGGCACTGCCCTTACCGATGCGCGCGGTTACCGCAAGCTGATCGAGAAATATGTCGATGACGAACTGGTTCAGAAGCTCGCCAAGGCCCACGACGAAGGCCGAACGCTGCTCATCGGAACCACCAACCTCGATGCCGCGCGGCCCGTTATCTGGAACGTCAGCGCGATCGCTGCGAGCGGGCACCCCAAAGCCAAGGTTCTGATTCACGACGTCATCCAAGCCTCATCAGCAGTGCCGGCAGTCTTCCCACCGGTCTTGATTCCCGTCGAAACCCAAGCCGGTCTCCACTACGACGAGATGCATGTCGATGGCGGCGCCACCCAGCAGGTGATGCTCTTCAGTGCGGATCTTCCCTTGAGGGAGTTGGACGAAGCGATGGGCATCAAGATGGAGCGTGAGGTCTTCGTCATCATCAACAACAAGCTTTCGAAGCCTTACGCCCCAGTCCGTCCCCGCCTTTTTTCAATCGCAGGCTCCTCAGCCAGCAGCCTGCTGAGCGGTGCGGGAACCGGCGACATCTACAAGATCTTCGCGATCGCACAGCGCGACGGCATCGACCTTAACATCATCTGGATTCCAGAAGAGTTCGATGGCGAATCGAATGAGGTTTTCGATCCCGTCTACATGAAAGCGCTCTACGACCTTGGCTACGAGCATGGACTGGCCGGCGATCGCTGGCAGCCAAACCCGCCGGGCTACGCTGTCTGGCCCTGACGAGCCGAGGGCGGCCCCTCCTTTCGGAAGGACCGCCCCCGCTTTACGTGACTGGGCCGCTCGGTTCAGCCCTGATCATCCCATCTCTGGGAAGAGATTGGAGGTCAGCACCGGCCGAGGAGGCTGCTCCCTTGCCGGCACTGCAAACCCAGGGTGTCCGAACTCCGCAGATCACTCGACATAGGATCACCTCCTTTCTCTCTGTTGGAACCACGAGTCCGAGGCTAAGCACAGGATCGGAGTCCGTCCAAGAAAAAGCGGCATGCCGCGGCGAAAACGCCAAAAACCACGCGGGCGCGAGGAGCGCCTGCGTGGCCTTCTGTCGGCGATCCCGTCAGGCCCTGCAGCGAATCCCGGTCGATTCGCCTGCCGGGGCCGCGCCTCAGCCCTGGCGGGCCTTGTAGCGCGGGTCCTTCTTGTTGATCACGTAGACCCGGCCGCGGCGGCGGACGACGCGGCAGTTCTTGTCGCGCAGCTTGGCGGTGCGCAGCGAGTTCTTGATCTTCATGTCTCTCGGTCCGAAACAGCAAAACGCGGTCGGGCGCGCCCGTCCGTCAGGAGGGGAGCGGCACCACGACCGCCCTTGAACAGAGCGCGGGAGTATAGCCAGGCCGCCTTCCAGGTCAAGCCCGACGCCGCGCCGCGCAGCAGCGCCCATCCGGCTGTTGCGATCGGCGGCGAAGGAAGCAAGGTTAGGCGCGCCACCCCGTCACGGACCTGCATGTATGCCCGCCCCCCCGAAAAGGCAAGACCCGCCGATCTACGTCGTCAACCTGGACCGCGCCCCGGAGCGCTGGACCAAGGTCTCTGCCGGTCTCGCCCGCGAGGGCCTACAGCCGGAGCGCTTTTCCGCGATCGACGCCAGGGCGGGAGAGCACCTGCCCCACAGCCGCTATGACGAGGCCAGGACGCTCGCCCGGCGCGGCCTGCCGCTGGTACCCGCAGAGCTCGGCTGCTTCGCCAGCCACTACCTGCTCTGGCAGCGGATCCTGAAGAGCGGAAAGCCGGCCGTCGTCATGGAGGACGACGTCAGGATCGACGCGGGCTTCGCCAGGGCCGTCGGCCTGGCGCGCTCGCTGGCCGGGCGCTACCCCATGATCCGCCTCTGCGCCCTGCAGCGCGGCCGCCAGCCGCGGCTCATCGCCGACCTGGGCGAGGGCTACCGCCTGGTGCGCCACAACAAGGGCCCGGGCGGCACTCAGGCCTACTTCCTTACCCCCGCCGGCGCCGAGCGTTACCTCGAGGACGCCAGGGTCTGGTTCGAGCCGGTGGACGACCACATGGACGCCTACTGGCGCCACGGCGTGGCCGCACTCGCCATCGAGCCCTACCGGGTCAGCCACGACGACGAGGGCCAGTCCTACATCCATCCCGCCAAGCCGCCCGGACGCGCGCCGCTGGGCTGGCTACGCCGCAAGCTGGCGCGGCGGCTGGACCGGCTGCGGGCCTACTGGTGGCTGGCCAAGCACCCGCCCGGGACGCGATGAGGGCCAGCCGCTCCGGCCCGGAGCAGATCGCGGTCACCACCCTGGACCATGTGCGCCAGACGGTGCAGCTCGCCATCCCGGTGATGCTGGCCCGCTGCGGCTTCATCATCATGGTCACGGTCGACACCATCATGACCGGCCAGGTCTCCGCCGAGATCCTCGCCCACTACGGGATCTCCATGGCGCCGCACATCACCGTGCTGGTGGTCGGGATCGGGCTGATGGCGGCGACCTCCATCCTCAGCGCCCAGGCCGCCGGCGCAAGGCGCGAGCAGGAGATCGGCGCGATCTGGCGCAATGCCCTGGTGATCGCGCTGGGGCTGGGCCTGCTCGCCGCGGCACTGCTCTCCAGGGGCGAGGAGATCCTGCTGCTGCTGGGGCAGAGCAACGAGCTCGCGGTCAACGGCGGGGCCGCGGTCAGGGCCTTCGCGGTGGGCATGCCGGGGCTCTACCTCTTCCTGGCCTGCGCCTTCATGCTGGAGGGCATCCGCCGGCCCCAGGTCGGCATGGTCATCACCTTGAGCGCCAACCTCGTCAACGCCGGGGTCAACTGGCTGCTGATCGAAGGCCACTGGGGCTTCCCGGCGATGGGCGCCGCCGGGGCCGCCATGAGCACCTCGGTCACGCGCTGGTGCATGTTCCTGGCGGCCCTCTTCTACATCTTCGTCCTGATGCCCGACCGGGCCCGCTACGGGATCCTCGGCAGCCGCCTCTCGCTCACGGTGGCCCTCAAGCACCTGCGCCTGGGCCTGCCGCTGGCGCTCTCGGTGGGGCTGCAGACCGCGGCGCTCGCCGCACTGGCGACCTTCGCCGGCTGGCTGGGGAACAACCCGCTGGCCGCCTTCCAGATCGCCAACAACGTGGTGGCCTTCCTCTTCATGGTGTCGATCGGCATGGCCAACGCCACCTCGGTCCGGGTCGCCAACGCGGTGGGGCGCGGCGACCAGCGTGGGCGGGTGGTGGCGGGCCTGACCGGGCTGGGGCTCATCCTCTGCCTGCAGGTCCTGGTCGCCTGCCTGCTGGAGACCTTTCCCGAGACCCTGGTCAGCGCCTATACCGGCGAGCCTGCGGTCCTGGCGCTGGTCACGCCCATCATGTTCTGGGTCGGCTTCGTCATCGTGGCCGACGGCAGCCAGTCGGTCCTGCAGGGCGCCCTGCGCGCCATGGGGCTGGTCTGGGGGCCCCTGGTCATCTACTTCGCTTGCTGCTGGCTATTGATGGTGCCTTTGGGCTATCTGCTGGCCAACCGCTGGGGCTGGGGTGTCGAAGGGCTCCTGGTCGCTCTGCTGCTCGGCTATGCCGTCGCCGCGGTCGCCATGGGCCTCAGCTTCCGTGCCACGAGCAAGCGCGAGGTCCGACCGCTATGACCGAACCATCTCCCGGTGAATCCAGGGGCGAGCCCAAATTCGTGGACGTGCGCAGGCTGGACCAGACCGTCCATGCCGCCCTGTCGGAGGCGCACAAGGCGCTTGCCAGGGGCGAGAACGAGCAGGCCCAGGCTGCCTACCGCCGCGCGCTGGCCGCCGCGCCCGACGATCCGACCGTGCCCTATGTGATGGCCGGGCTGTTGCGCCAGTCGGGCCAGCCCATGCCGGCCCTCAGCCTCTCGCTGAAGGCCTGGCGGATGGCGCCGCAGGACCCCTCCGCCCGGCTCGCGCTGGCGGCGGGCTTCCGCGGTGCGCGCTTCCAGCAGGCCTCCCCGGCCGTGGTGCAGGCGCTCCTCGCGCTCTTCGTCGCGCCCGACGTCTCCGCGCAGGAGCTGACCAATCCCAGCCTCTCGCTGATGCGCGCCAACCAGACCATGACCGAGCTGCTGGCCTGCAAGGGCGACGCCGCCGCGCTCGCCGCCTTCCTGGCCGAGGAGGAGCAGCGCAAGGCGGTCGAGACGCTCTTCGCCGATCCGCTGGCACGCGCGCTGCTGGGCCGCGCCCTGGTGCCGGATGCCGAGTTCGAGCGCCTCTTCACTTGCCTGCGCCGGGTCCTGCTGGACCGGGTCCTCGAGGGCAAGCCGCTGCCGCTCTCGGCCGGCAGCGTCGCCTCGCTGGCGCTGCAGGCCGACATGGGCAGCTATGCCTGGCCGGTGGCGGCGGAGGAGCAGGCCGCCGTCGAGGCGCTGACGCCCGGCAAGGACTGGGATGCGGCCCGCCTGGTGCGCGCCCTCTACCGGCGCCCCGACCCCGGCGAGCCGCTCCCGGAGGAGCCTCTCTCCGGCGGTCCCGATTCCGGACCGCTGACCCTGCTGCACCTGCGCCACCACGTCGAGCCGGCACACGAGGCGCGCCTCGCCTCCACCATCCCGCGGCTCGCCGGCCAGGACTCCCCCGCAGCCGAGCCCCCGCCCTTCCCGCGCTGGCGTTCGATCTCGCGCCAGCCCGGCCGCCCCCTGCCGCAGATCCTGGCCGAGAGCCTGCCGCTTCTGCCGCCGGGAAACTGGCCGGAGGTCGCCCAGCCGCAGGTGCTGGTCGCCGGCTGCGGCACCGGCGGCACCGCGGTCAGGGCGGCCAGCCGCTATGCCAACGCCCAGGTGCTCGCCCTCGACCGGTCGCTGGCCGCGCTCTGCTATGCGCGCCGCCAGGCCGAGGCGATCGGCTGCACCACCATCAGCTTCGCGCTCGCCAGCCTCGAGGCCCTGGCCGGGCCCGAGGTGCCGGCCCTGCCGGGCGGTCCCTTCGACGTTATCGAATGCCCGAGCTGGTTGCAGTTCACGGACGACCCCGCCGCCGGCCTGGCGGCACTGGCCGGCCTGGCCGGTCCGCAAGGCTTCCTGCGCCTGGGCTTCTATCGCCAGTCCGCGCAGCAGGCCCTGCTGGCCGCGCGCGACAGCCTGACCGGGGGCCGCAGCCCGGAGAGCGAGGAGGCCCTGCGCCAGACCCGCCAGGAGCTCCTGGACCTGCCGGAGGGGGATCCCGCAAGGGCCGTGGTCCAGGGCCTGGATTTCTACGACCTTGCCGGCCTCTCGGGCCTGCTCTCGCAGGCCGACGCCCGGGCTTTCTCCCTGGCGCAGGTGAAGGCGCTGCTGGAGGCTGCGGGCCTTTCCTTCCTGGGCTTCGAGCTGCCCGACCGCCGGATCTACGCGGCCTTCCGACAGCGGCACCCCGACCCGGCCGCCAGCCAGGATCTCGGCCTCTGGGAAGCCTTCGAGAGCGAGCAGCCGCAGATCTTCCTCCAGGCCTACCAGCTCTGGGCCCGACCGACGGCGAGCAATGCCTAGAACGGGAACCTCGTGCCATCTTCCACGCCTTGCCAGACTTGGCGGATGCAACTACTCCTGCCGATCCGGCGCGTTGCTCTTGCGCCGGTCGAGTGAGCCGGTCGGATAAGCCGGTCTCGTTGGGGGAGATGAAGAAATGAATGACCTGCCCTTGCGCAAGCACAGCGACGTCATGCGCGACTACCTTCCGCAGGCGGGTCGGCGGGTGCTGGATGTCGGCTGCGGGGAAGGCGCGCTGGTGCGCCACTTCGCCAGGAACGGCGCGACCGCGATCGGTATCGACCCCCTGCCGCAGGCGATCGAGCGTGCCAAGGTGGCCGAGAACCCGCCGGGCGCGAGTTTCCTCCTGGGCGGCGGCGAGAGCCTGCCCTTCCCGGACAACGACTTCGACGTCGTCTGCTTCTTCAACTCGCTGCACCACATCCCCGAAGCCGCGATGGCCGCAGCCCTCCTTGAGGCCCTCAGGGTGACCCAGAGCGAAGGCCTGATCTATGTGCTGGAGCCAATCGCCCGCGGGCCCTTTTTCGAGATGGTGCGGCCGATCGACGACGAGACCGAGGTTCGCCAGCAAGCCATCGAGGCACTCGACGCCTTCTCGACCAATCCCGCGGTGCGTGCGCTCGAGGAGGTCACCTACGCCTCGCCGGTCCGCTACGCGAGCTTCGAGGAGTGGGAGGCCGCCATGCTGTCGGTCGACCCCGGCCGCGCGCCGCGTCTGGCGGAACGGCGCGAAGAGATGCAAAGGGCCTTCGAGGACTCGGCAGGGCGTGACGAGGACGGCCGCTATCTCTTCCGCCAGCCGACGCGCCTCAACCTCTTCGCCAAGGTCGTCTAGTCGGTGGCGGTCACCTACACCTCTCGCTTTCACTGTCCGGAGGATCCGGGCGGGCTGGTGCAGGAGACCCTGGCCATGGGGAGCGCCTTTCCCGGCCCCGCCGAGGATGTCCTGGTATCCTGGAGCCTGCGCCTCGACGAGGACCTGCCGCCGGCGAGGGCCGCAAGCCGGCTTCTGGAGCGCCTGGACCTGAGCGACGGCCCCCTGCCGGAGGGCGCCTGCGGACGCCTGGTCGCGCTCCTGCGCCAGGCTGCCGTCGAACCTGACGAGAAGGCTGCACGCCGCCGCGGCGGACGACGCGGCAGGAGGAACTGAACCCCATGAGCGAGAAGTCGCGCGACCCGGCGGTCCTGCACAACAAGGAGCTCTGGAACAAGCTGGTGCCGATGCACCTCGAATCGGAGCTCTACGACGTGGCCGGCTTCAAGGCCGGGAAGATCCCCCTGGGCACGCTGGAGCAAGAGGAGCTCGGCCCCGTCGAGGGCAAGCGGCTCTGCCACCTGCTCTGCCACTTCGGCATCGACACGCTCTCCTTCGCCCGGCTGGGGGCGAAGGTCACCGGCTTCGACATCTCCGATCAGGCCCTGACCGCGGCGCGCAAGCTGGCCGCGGACTGCGGGCTGGAGGCGCGCTTCGTCGAGGGCGAGATCTCAGAGGTCTCGGAGCTTCTCACCGGCCCCTTCGATATCGTCTACATGTCCTGGGGCGTGCTGGGCTGGATCGCCGACCTGGACCGCCTGGCGAGGGACATCCACGACCTGCTGGACCAGGGCGGCATCTTCTACATCATCGAGGGACACCCCCTGGTCAACGCGCTGAGCGAGGAGTGGACGCCCGAGGGGACGGGTCCCGCCTTCGGCTACGACTACGAGCTGCCCAGCGACCAGACCCTGACCTACACCTTCCAGGGCTATGCCGGCTCGACCGAGGCCTTCGAGGATCGCCGTGCCTTCGACTGGGTGCACGGGCTGGGACGGATCGTGACCGCCTTCGCCAAGGCGGGGCTGATCGTCGAGTTCCTGCACGAGCACGACAAGCTGGCCTGGCAGCAGCTCGACTGCATGGTCGAGGACGAGGCGGGCTACTGGCGCCTGCCCCAGGGCGCGCCCTGGCTTCCAGTCAGCTTCTCCCTACGCGCCCACAAACCCTGACGATCCTACCCGAACTGCGCCCTTGCGCTGCCCTGCCAGCGCGGTTCTCCGGGCGCACCCCTTGAGAGAAGAGAGAGACACATGAGCATCTCATCCCTGGGCATTCTGGGGGCCGGCACCATGGGTGGCGGCATCGCCATCGCAAGCGCCGCGGCCGGCCTCGAGGTCCTGCTGGTCGACAACAACCAGGACCAGGTGGACAAGGCACTGGAGGAGGCGAAGCGTTTCTACGCGCGCGCCGTCGAGAAGGGCCGGATGGAGGCCGACGCCGCCGAGGCCGCGCTGGGCCGCCTCAGCGCGAGCGGCGAGCTGGAGGCGCTCGCCGGCAGCGAGCTGGTCGTCGAGGCGGTCTTCGAGGATTTCGATCTGAAGGCGCGGCTGCTGGAGGCGCTCTCGGAGGTCCTGCCCTCGGACACCCTGGTCGCGACCAACACCTCCTGCCTCCGCGTCTCCGACCTGGCCCGGCACCTGAAGGGCCAGGAGCGCTTTCTCGGCCTGCACTACTTTAGCCCGGCGCAGATCAACCCGCTGGTTGAGGTGGTCCGCGGCGAGGCGACCGGCGCCGAGACCTACGAGGCCGCTCTCGACTTCGTCCGGAACACCGGCAAGAAGCCGCTGGCCTGCAAGGATTCCTACGGCTTCGCCGTCAATCGCTTCTTCTGCCCCTACACGAACGAGGCGGCACGGCTGGTCGGCGAGGGCCTGGCGACCACCGCGCAGGTCGACCGTATCGCGAAGCAGGCGGTCGGCGTTCCTGCCGGGCCCTTTTTCGTCCAGAACATCATCAAGCCGCGGATCAACCTGCACGCCATCCGCAACCTGGCGCCGCTGGGCGCCTTCTACGCGCCCGCCCCCTACCTGATCCAGGTCGGCGAATCAGAGCAGCCCTTCGAGATCGCAGACGACGACAGCGGCTTCACCCAGAACGACGGCCTGGTCCGCGACCGCATGCTCGGCGCGACCTTCCTCCCGGTCCTGGAGGCCCTCGCTGAAGAGATCGCCGGCGCCAGGGACATCGACATGGGCGCCCAGCTCGCCCTGCGGTTCTCCGGCCCCTGCGCGCAGATGGATTCCCTGGGCCGCGTCGAGGTCGAGCGCCTGATCGCCCCCTTCCTGGAGGCCTACAAGCGCCCCCTGCCGCAGAGCATCGAGGCGGTCGGCAGCCTCGTGAGCTGAGGGCGCGCGGTCGGCCGCAGCCCTGCCGCCGACCTCACAAAGACGGAAAGCGGCGCAGGCCCGGAGGCTTGCGCCGTTCTCGTCAGACGACTTTCGGCTTAGGCCATACGGCCCGAAGAGCGGCCCCAGGATGCAGTCCCGCGGCTACGGTCTTCCAGGCCCGACAAAGCCTCTCACCCAAGCAAGCGCAAGCCCCAGGCCGGCGCCCGCTCAGGCGACTCGGTCAGAAGCCTTCGCGCTCCATGCGCTTGCGCAGCACCTTCCGGTGCCGGCGCACCGCCTCGGCACGCTCGCGCTTGCGCTTCTCGCTCGGCTTCTCGAAATGCCGGCGGAGTTTCATCTCACGGAAGACACCCTCGCGCTGCAGCTTTTTCTTGAGCGCGCGCAGGGCCTGGTCGACGTTGTTGTCGCGGACGGTTACTTGCACGTTCTGGCAGGCTCCTTCACCCTATGCCGGACGGTCAAACGAAACAGCGCCGCGGGACGGACTCACGCGCGACGTTGGGTGAGAGATAGACCATTCCCGGCGCGCTGTGAAGCCCCAAAGGCGCGACCAAGCGGTGCTTTCCCTGCAAGGCGGAACACCCATATCTTGAAGCATGACGCTTTTGAAGATCGCCCGCATGGGTCATCCGGTCTTGCGCGAGATTGCCGAACCGGTCGAAGATCCCACCGCGCCGGAGGTTCTGCGCCTGGTCCGCGACATGGTCGAGACCATGGAAGACGCCGGCGGCACCGGCCTTGCCGCCCCCCAGGTCCATGTCCCCTGGCGCGTCGTCGTCTTCTTCATCTCGCCCAATCCCATGCTGCCCGAGGGCATACCGCTGACCGTCCTGATCAACCCCGAGATCACGCCGCTGGGCGAGGAGAAGGCGCTGGGCTGGGAGGGCTGCCTCTCGGTGCCGGAATTGGCCGGCGAGGTGCCCCGCTACACGCGCATCCGCTATCGCGGCTACGGCCTGAAGGGCGAGGTCATCGAGCGCGAGGCGGAGGACTACCACGCCCGCGTCGTCCAGCATGAGGTCGACCACCTGGACGGCCTGCTCTATCCGCTCCGGATGGAAGACATGGGCCGGCTGATCTTCGCCAGCGAGATGCGCCATCAGATGCGAGCGCAGGAGGGGCCGAGCGAATGACCGAGGACCAGCGCGACCGGCTGCTCCTGGCCGGGGTCAACAACGTCGCCTTCGACGGCTGGACCGAGGAGGCCTTCCGCCGCGGCGCGGAGGATCTGGGTCTCGACCCCGACCAGGCAGAAGAGCTGCTGCCGGCCGAGCCGCGGGCCCTGGTGGCGGCCTTCTCCGACTGGGCGGACCGGTCCATGCTGGAGGCCCTGGCGAAGGAGGATCTCTCCGGGCTCGGCACGACGGCCAAGGTGGCCCTGGCGCTGCGCCTGCGCTTCGAGGCCCTGGAGCCCTACCAGGAGGCGGTCAGGCGCAGCCTTTCCGTGCTCTCCCGCCCGACCGGCGCGCTGAGCGGCATGACCCTGCTGCATCGCACCGCGGACGCGATCTGGAACGCGCTGGGCGACCAGTCGGTCGACCACAACTGGTACACCAAGCGCATGTTGCTGGGCGGCGTGATCTCCTCCTCCACGCTCTACTGGCTGCAGGACGGCTCGGAGGGCAAGGAGCGCACCTGGGCCTTCATCGACCGCCGCCTGCGCGACGTCGTGCGCGTCGGCGGCCGGCTCGGCAAGGTCGCGAGCCGCGCGCTGGCCCTGCCCGACCGCCTGGTGCGCCGCATGCAGGCCCGTCGCGAGTGGGGCCGGCGCGCGCATTAGGGCGTTTCGAACCGGCACGGCGCCGGCGTTGTACGCTACTCCCGCTCCAACAGCCTGTTCACATGGCCCATCTTGCGGCCGGGGCGAGCCTCGGTCTTGCCGTAGAGGTGAAGCTTGGCGCGGGGGTCGGTCAGGATCTCCAGCCAGGCGTCGGCCTCGCCGCCCAGCAGGTTGGTCATGACGGCGGAGCCCAGGGCCTCGGTGCTGCCAAGCGGCAGGTTGCAGATCGCCCGGATGCACTGCTCGAACTGGGGCGTGACCGCCGCATCCATGGTCCAGTGACCTGAATTGTGCGGCCGGGGCGCCATCTCGTTGACCAGGAGCGACCCGTCGGGCGTCACGAAGAGCTCGATTCCGATCAGCCCCTCCAGACTGAGGCCCTCGGCGATTGCCAGGGCGATCTTCCTTGCCGATTCGGCCGTCTCGGCGCCGGCCGGTGCGGGGACGATTGTCTCTTTCAGGATGTGGTCGCGGTGGCGGTTCTCGACCAGCGGATAGCAGGCGCTCTCGCCGGCCGGGTTGCGCGCGACCAGGACGGAGGCCTCGTAGGCGAAGTCGACGAAGCCCTCCAGGATCAGCTCGCGCCCGGCGGTGCCGCCGAGTTCGGCGAAGGCGGCCTCGGCATCGCCGTCACTCTTCACCATCCGCTGGCCCTTGCCGTCGTAGCCCATCTCGGTGGTCTTGAGCACACCCGGAAGTCCGATCTCCGCCAGCGCGCGGCGCAGCTCCTCCAGGGTCCGGACGACGGCGAAGGGGGCGGTGGCAATCCCCAGCCCGCCCAGGAAGCGCTTCTCGCGGCCGCGGTTCTGGCAGACCTCCAGGACCCTGGGGCCGGGGCGCACCGGCCGGCGTTTGGCCAGCAAGGCGGCGGTCGCCGCCGGCACGTTCTCGAACTCGTAGGTCACCAGGTCGACGGCCTCGGCGAAGCGTTCGAGGGCCGCCTCGTCGTCGTAGGCGGCCACGGTCGCAGCCGCCGAGACCTCGCCGGCCGGCGAGAGCGCGTCGGGCGAGAAGATATGGCAGCGATAGCCGAGCTTGGCCGCATCCAGCGCCATCATGCGGCCGAGCTGGCCGCTGCCCAGGATCCCGATCGTCCCGCCGGGCGGAAGGCGCTCCATCCCGCTCAGGCCTCGTCGCTGGGTTCGAGCGCGACGGCCTCGCTCTGCGCCTTGCGCCAGGCCAGCAGGCGGTCCGCCAGCACCGGGTCCGAGAGCGAGACCACAGAGGCCGCCAGCAGGCCCGCGTTAATCGCGCCGGCGCGGCCGATCGCCAAGGTGCCGACCGGCACGCCGGCCGGCATCTGCACGATGGAGAGCAGGCTGTCCTGGCCCTTCAGCGCCTTGCTCTCGATCGGCACGCCGAGGACCGGTAGGGTGGTGTAGGCCGCCACCATGCCCGGCAGGTGCGCCGCCCCGCCGGCACCGGCGATAATGACCTTGAGGCCGCGGTCCCGGGCCGACGAGGCATAGTCGGCCATGCGCCTGGGCGTGCGGTGGGCCGAGACGATACGGCACTCGTGCGCCACCCCGAGCTCGCCCAGCACCTCGGCTGCGTGCCGCATGGTGGGCCAATCCGACTGGCTTCCCATGATGATTGCCACCAGGGGTGTCTGCCCGCTTCCGGGATCTGGCATGCTCGTCCTTCTTCTTCCGCTGGCTTCTTCCGCTGGCGCCTCAGGCGATGATGTCGGGGATCAGGAGATCCTCGAGTTCGGCGATCTCGTCGCGCAACTGCAGCTTCCGCTTCTTCAGGCGCTGCATGCGAAGCTGATCGAAGGGCACCTCCTCCACGATCCGGCCGATGACGTCGTCGAGATCGCGATGCTGGGTACGCAGCTCTTCGAGCTTGGCGCGGATCTCCGGCTGGGTGGGTCTGGCTTCCGTGTCGGCCATGGGCGATTCCGATTTCAATGCGCCGGCCTTTAGAAATCTCGCTTTCCCCATCCTGTCAAGGGATGTGATTTAGCGGCTGTCGGCGCGCCTCCACCCCGCGCATAATGGAGCCCTGCCGGACCGGGTACGCCAGCGCAGGGACGAAGACGCATGATGGAAGACCAGCCCTTTCCTAGAGGGGATGCGGCGCAAGGGGCGTTGCAGAGGCCGCACCATGCCTAGCGGGATGGAGGACATCTTCTGGAACTTCGCCCTTGCGCTCTACCGCCAGGAGCCGGTGAAGGAGGCCTGCCTGGCCCTGCAGGACGGCTCAAGCCTCGACGTCAACCTGCTGCTCTTCTGCTGCTGGGCAGGACAGGGCGGCCACCTTCTGAGCCACGGCGAACTCAGGCGTCTGCACAGCCTCTCGTCGAACTGGCAGAGCGGGATCCTCAGGCCCATGCGCCAGGTACGCCAGCGCCTGGCCAAGGAGGAGGGCGCGCCCGGCATCTACCAGGCCGCCAAGTCCTTCGAGCTGCAGCTCGAACGGGTGGAGCAGAGCAGGCTGCTGGCCGAGGTGCCGGTGCGCTGGGGCAAGGGCGGGCGCGAGGCGGCGGCGGCCAACCTGCGCACCTATCTCATGCTGGCGGCGGTGGTGCGCGACCAGACGGTCAACCGCAACCTGGAGCGCCTGCTGGCGGCCATGGACGCGCTCAGCGGCACCGCCGCCTGAGACCGCCGCCTGAGACCGCCGCCTGAGACCCCGCTCCGCTCCACGGAAGCAGTTGGACGCAAGACGCAAGAATGCTAGGTCTTGCGACGACAGACAGATTGGAGATCAGCATGCTGGCCAGAGTCCAAAGCCTTCTTTTCGCCGTCCTCGTGCTGAGCGTCCCGAGCTTGGCCGCCGCGCAGATGAGCCCCTTCGGCCTTTCGGGCTTCACCATCGACCAGGCGGACATCGACCTGATCGCCAAGGTGGCAGCGCCGATCTATGCCGACCCGCCTCCCGCGAACGGTACAAGCTACGAGTGGAACAACGCGCAGAGCGGCAATAGCGGCACCATCACCCTGCTCGAGTCGGGCAGCTACAAGGATCTGCCCTGCCGCAAGATCCACTACACCTTCAAGATCAAGAACGTGGCCACCGACTTCTCCTTCACCCAAGAGCGCTGCCGCGTCGAAAGCGGCGAGTGGAAGTCGCTTTAGTCCGCGTGCGCGAGCCCTCGCCCCCCAACCGAGAAAGACGACCCGGCGGGACCTAGGGAGTGACAGACCGCCATGCTGTCGCGCCTTAGGCTGCCGCTCGGCCCCGGCCAGGGCTCCTGGCTGGGTGCCGGCTACCTGCTGGCGCTCTCCTCCAGCTTCGGCCAGACCTACTTCATCTCGCTGTCGGGCGCCGAGCTGCGAGGCCTGCTGGACCTGAGCCACGGAGAGCTGGGCGGCCTCTACACCCTCGCGACCGGGGGCAGCGCGCTGGTGATGCTCTGGGCCGGGGCCCTGGCCGACCGGCCGAGGCTGGCCCCGGTCGGGGCCTGGATGCTGGCTGGCCTGGCACTGGCCTGCCTGCTGCTCGCCACCACCCAGACGGTCTGGCAGCTGTTGCTGGCCCTCTTCCTCTTGCGGGTCTTCGGCCAGGGCATGCTGAGCCACGTCGCCATGACCGCCATGGCGCGCTGGTTCGAGCAGCGGCGCGGCCGGGCCATCTCCATCGCCGCCCTGGGCTATCCCAGCGGGGAGGCCCTGCTGCCCAGCCTGGCGGTCCTGGTGATCGCGCTTGGCGGCTGGCGCAGCCTCTGGATGGCCGCAGCCGGCTTCCTTCTCCTCCTCGCCCTGCCGCTGCTGCGCCGCCTGCTGCGCCATGAACCTCAGCCTGCGGCACCCCTGGAGAACCCGGCACCGGCGCCAGCACCGGCAGGCAGCCGGGACCAGTGGTCGCGCCGCGAGGTCCTGGCCGACCCGCTCTTCTACCTGCTGCTGCCCGGCGTCATCTGCACCAGCTTCATGATCACCGGCGTCTTCTTCCACCAGACCCTGCTGGTCGAGGTCAAGGGCTGGAGCTTCTCCTGGTGGGCGGCGAGCTATCCCCTCTATGCGGTGACGACGGTCGCGACCTCCCTGGTCTCGGGCTGGATCGTCGACCGCTGGGGCTCGGGCACCCTCCTGGGGCCCTACCTGCTGCCCATGGCGCTCGCCTTCCTGCTGCTCTCCGGCGGGACGGCACCGGTGCTGACCCTGGTCTTCATGGGGCTTGCAGGGCTGACGACCGGGGCCGGGATGGTCCTGCTGACGGCAATCTGGGCGGAGCTCTACGGCACCCGGCACATCGGCGCCATCCGCGGCCTCGTGCTGGGCGCGCTGGTGGCGGCCTCGGCCGCCTCGCCGGGCATCATGGGATGGCTGGTGGACCAGGGCATCGGGCTCGACCGGCAGTTACAGGCCTTCTCGCTCTATGCTCTCGTTGTCAGTCTGCTGTTTCTCCTGCTCTCCAGGCGTCACCCCCGCCTGGCGCGCAAGCCTGGACTTGCAGGCCTCCACCGATAAGGGCAGGACTTGCCGCAAGCTGCCAACCGAGGACAGGAACGGGAACCGTCATGCGCATAGCCATCATGAGCGCCATGCTCGAAGAGATCGAGATGCTCCTGCCGGAGCTGGGCCCCGGCGCCGAGCGCCACAGCCGCGGCCAGCGCGACTACTATCTGGGCTCGCTCGCCGGCCAGGAGGTGGTTCTCGTCTTCTCGCGTTGGGGCAAGGTGGCCGCCGCCGCGACGGTCACCCACCTGATCGCCGAGTTCGACATCAAGACCCTGCTGTTCAGCGGCGTCGCCGGCGCGCTGGCGCACGGCCTCAAGGTCGGCGACATCGTGGTGGGCTCCGAGATGCTGCATCATGATCTGGATGCGCGACCGCTCTTCAAGGAGTTCGAGACGCCGCTGCTCGGCCGCTCGCGCTTTCCCGCCGACCCCGACCTGAGCCGCCTGCTGGCCCGCTCGGCCATCGACTTCGCCAGGTACGACCTGGCCGGCAGCGTCGGCAAGGAGACCCTTGAGCGCTTCGGCCTGGACACCCCCAGCGTGCGCCAGGGCGTGATCGTCAGCGGCGACCGCTTCATCTCCAGCCGGGCCGCCTCGCAGGACCTGCGCGACCGGGTCCCCGATGCGCTCTGCGTGGAGATGGAGGGCGCGGCCGTCGCGCAGGTCTGCTACGAGTACGGCCTGCCCTTCAGCATTCTGCGCGTCATGTCGGACAGTGCAGACGACAGCGCCCACGTCGATTTCCTCGCCTTCATCAAGGATGTGGCGCGAAACTACGCGCACGGCGTCATGCTGCGCGCGCTGGCCGAGCTCTAGGGACCGGGCGTAGCGGGCTCCTGCCAGGGCCCGGCGCCAGCCTCTCCCGATGACCTTCGGAGCGCTTGCCGGCTACATCGCCTCGGTCCTGGTCTTCGCAACCTTCTGCATGAAGACCATCGTGCCCCTGCGGCTGGTGGCGATCGGCAGCAACGTCTTCTTCCTTCTCTACGGAATCTTCGAGGGTCTGGTTCCGATCCTCCTCCTGCATCTGGCCCTCCTGCCCCTGAACGTGCTGCGGCTGGCGCAGCTTCGGGTCTCGGCGCGGGAGATCGAGCATGCTTTCGACGAGGCCTTCTCGCCCTCCTCCATCCTGCCGCTGATGGAGGAACAGGAGCTGCCGGCGGGCAGCGTCATCTTCACCATGGGAGAGGCCGCGGATGCCGTCTACCTGCTGGCCGAGGGAAGGGTCGAGCTGCCGGAGCTGGGGATCGAGCTGCAGGCGGGCGAGATGTTCGGCGAGATCGGCCTCTTCTCCGACCGCGGCGACCGGACCGCCTCGGCCGTCATGGCGGAGGACGGCCTGCTCTACCGTCTGGCCCGCAAGGACCTGGCCAACGCCCTTGTGCAGCACCCCCGCATGGGCGTTCATCTGCTCCGTCTGATCACGAGGCGACTCATGGAAAACGCGAAGGCAGACAGGCCGGAGGCGCCTCCGGCCCCGGCAGAGTCGCAAGGGACGGCCATCCGGTCTCCCCTGCGGCTCGAACGCCAGGCGCAGCGGCGCTCCGCGCGCCTCGGCGTGATCGTCCTGGCAACGCTGGCCCTCCTGGTCGGCGCCGTCGGCTTCGCCCCCACGGCCTGGTGGCTGCTCTCCCGCGACGCGGCGGTCACCACCTGGGTCAACCAGGCGACCTCCTCGATCAGCGGCAACATCATCTCGCCGCTGCCCACACCCGGCAGCGTCGTCGACGAGACCGGGCGCCTGGTCGACATCGCCGACGACCACGCGGACCGGGGCCACATCCTGCGCGCCGAAGCGGCCCTGCAGGCGGCAGAAGCGGAGGTCCTGACCCTGCAAGCCTATGCCGCGGCGATCGAGACGACCGTGGCGGCCTGGGACAGCCGCGCCGAGAGCTATGCCCGCGCCTTTCGCGAGAAGCTGGAGATCAACATTCAGGGCCTCCGCTCGGAGATCGGTTCGCTCAATGCCCGGCTGGCCCTCGCCCGGGCCGCGGCGGAGCGATCGGAGAGCCTGAGCAAGCGGGGCTTCACCTCGGAGGCCGCCGAGGAGGAGCAGCGCCAGCACGCGCTCGACCTGGAGGAACGGCAGGCCGAGCGGCGCAAGCAGCTCGCCGAGCTGGAGCTGCGACTGAAGCAGGCCAGGGCCGGCGTCTACTTCGACGAGTTCGGGCGCAATCCGGACTGGGCCTTCCAGAGCCGCGACCTGATCGCGCTCGAGACCGAGGAGGTGAAGGATCGTCTGGGGCTGGCGAGGGTGCGCCGGGACCAGGCACAGAAAGAGCTATGGGCGGCCGAGCAGAGCTACATCGACCAGACCTCGGCCGTGGTGCGCGCACCCCCCGGCAGCATCGTCTGGAGCCGGATCGCCGGTGAGGGTGCTGCCGTGATCCCGGGCACGCCCATCGTCTCCTGGATCGACTGCGGCGATCTTCTGATCGACGTGCCCACCAGCGACATCGCGATGAGCCTGCTGCGGCCCGGCGGCGAGGCGGCGGTCACCCTGGAGGGCGAGAGCAGCGAACGGCCGGCCGCGATCGTCCTGACCCGCGGCGCGGCCGCAACCCTGGGTGCGGACGACCTGGCGGCCCTTGCGAGCGGCCACGACGCGACGACGGCCCAGGTGCTCCTGCGCTTCAGGGAGACGCCGGCATTCGAGGACTGCCCGGTGGGGCTTGCCGCCTCCGTCGACTTCGTGGAGATCTCCTTCCTGGATCTCGTCGTCGCCTTCTTCCGGCTCTAAAGCGCTTCGCGCTCTGTTGGAACCGGCGCCGGCCCGCACCCCCGCCCGGCCGCCCTCGGAAGTATCCTGGCATGGGCGGCCGGGCGGGGGTGCGGGCCGGTACCGCGAGCAACTCTAAGGCTCTAGTGAAGCCGCGGCCGGGAAATCCGGCGGCCGAAAGAAGTTCAAGAATTCGGCACGGGCTCGCCACAACTTGACACCACCTCGAGACTCGACTGCAGGGCGTATCATTGCCGGCGGCATCTGGTGCTTGAAGAAAGCGCTGTCGACGGCAGCCTGCGGGAAAGCTGAGGGGAGAGCGAGATGGGATACCAGGAGGATCTGGCGAGACTCTATGCCCGGGTCAGCCGCCTGCAACGCAAAGGCGGCTTGAACCTCATCGAGATCGCGGCCCCCAGGCCGGGCGAAGCGGTGATGGATATCGGCTGCGGCACCGGCGAACTGACGCTCGAGCTGGCACGGCGCGTGGGCGAGAGCGGCCGGGTGGTCGGGGTCGATCCCGACCTGGAGCGCCTGAAGGTGGCCGAGGAGGCGATGCCCGGCTACATGATCAACCTCGACTACGAGCCGGGCCGGGCCGAGGCCCTGACCCAGTTCGCCGACGAGAGCTTCGATCTGATCTTCTCCAACTACGCCCTGCAGGCCGCCGACGACCTGGTGGCCTGCGCCCGGGAGATCGCGCGCTGTCTCAGGCCCGGCGGGCGCTGCGTCCTCCAGCTCCCCTTCGAGATCGCCGAGCTTCCGGGCGAGCTGCTGCACCTCACCGGGGCGGACTCGAAGATCGCCGCCAGCCCCTTCAAGGGCACCGACGCGCAGGGCTGGCGCGATCTCATGCTGGCGGAGGGCTTCATGCTGCGCCAGGCCGAGGCCTTCGACGTCTGGGAGCACTTCGACGATCTCAACGCCTTCTACGAGTGGATGGAAGGCACGACCCACGGGCTCTTCCAGGCCGCCAGGGTTCCCCCGGAGCGCCATGCGGCCCTCGCCCGGGACTTCGCCCGGGGACAGAGGGTGAAACTAATCCGGGCGGTTCGCATCGTCGCCCGCAAGCCTAAGACGACGATTAAATGAATGGCCGTACATGATAGGTGGATGACGAATTCTATAAATCGTTATGTCGCTGTGCAAGGCGGTGCTCGGACAAGAGAGCGCCGCCTTATCTTTTGGATCGCCCCCAGATTCTCTGACTGACTGCCGTCCTTGCTCGACCCTTGCGGCTTGCGCGGGCTAAACACTGCTGATCCTAAAAAAATACATAATTAATAAAAGTCTAATTTTAAGCTTTATAGTGTCTTCGCACCGTTTATCCGCAATCTATCTTAGATCGTCACAGTGAGACTGGAGTTTATCATTTAAGAGGTACTGCAGCGACTCGCCTTTCCTCCGGAGAGAAGGCCACCATATAGGGCTCAGTGCAACCCGATGGGATGGCAAGAACAAGCCAGAAAGGAAGTCAGCGATGACCGCAGTTCTTCACGCAGCCAATCAGAATCAGCCGGTCCCGACCGCCCCCTGGGCGGGATCGGCATCCGACGAGGCCCTCGATCAGCCCCTCACCAAGAGGGCCTTCATCTTCACGAACGGAGCCATCCAAGCGCCGGAGGAGGAGGAGCTCTCTGACGAGACCCTCGATCGGCCGTCGGAGCTGGAGGCCTTCATCCTTTCCCGCTGCTTGGCGCAGCCGGACGAGCAGGAGCTCGCGGATGGTGCCCTCGATCGGACCCTCACCAAGGAGGCCTTCATCTTGACCCGCCTGGGCGCCGAAGCGCCGGAGGACCGGGAGATGTCCGACGAGGCTCTTGACCGCCCGACGAGCATGAAGACCCTCTTCTGTTCCTTCACCATGGGCCAGGAGGTCCAGGAGATGTCCGACGAGGCTCTCGACCGCCCGGCGAGCAAGAGGACTCTCTTCTGTTCCTTCACCATGGGCCAGGAAGTCCAGGAGATGTCCGACGAGGCACTGGACCGGCCCCTGACCAAGAAGGCCTTCAGCTTCTGCCACTACTGCCTGGTGGCGCCGGAAGCGCAGAAGCTGTCCGACGAGGCGCTCGACCGCCCCCACCGCAAGGAGGCCTACATCCTCACCAACTTCTGTCGGGGGACGCCGGACCGGGAGCTCTCCGACGAGGCGCTGGATCGGCCGCAGGCGGCGGCTACCTCCTGTAGCTGCGTCCTGTGCTGCTGGTCCAACGAGGATCCCTCCGACGAGGCCCTCGATAGGCAGGATGCAGTCCAGACTGCACATCGCGGGTCGAGCGCGGTGCACTGAAGTCCAGGAGACTTCTGCGGCATGGGCGGGAGGGGAGGGCTAGAGCGGATCGCGGTCGGTTGGAAACAACCGACCGCGTGAATCCGCTCTCAAGACCAATAATCTAGATCAGATTCACGCTCCCGAATGATTCCATTCGGGAGCGATCTGATCTAGCGGCCCTCCCCTTCTGCGTTCGCGCTGGCCTCCTCGAAGGCCGGCTGCCGGTGGATCAGGTAGATCGCCAGCAGGATGGCCGGCAGTCCCAGGATGGCCGAATAGACGAAGAAGGTCGCATAGCCCCACTGCTCCACCTGGATCCCCGAGAAACCGGAGATGAACTTGCCCGGCAGGGTCATGAAGGAGGAGAAGAGCGCGTACTGGGTCGCCGTGTAGGCGGTCGAGGTGAGGCTGGAAAGATAGGCGATCAGCGCCGTGCCGGCGAAGCCGCCGGCCAGGTTGTCGGCGGAGATGGTGACCACCAGCCAGCCGACCTCCGGCCCGACGCTGGCCAGATAGGCGAAGAGGAGGTTGCTGGCCGCGACCGCGATGGCGCCCGGCAGCAGCGGCCAGAGCACGCCGAAGCGCGCGACCGCGATCCCGCCCAGGGCGGCGCCTGCGATGGTCATGAAGAAGCCGTAGATCTTGGCCACCTCGGCGATCTGGCTCTTGGTGAAGCCGAGATCCAGGTAGAAGGGATTGGCCATGATCCCCATCACCAGGTCGGAGAAGCGGAAGAGCCCGATGAAGGCCAGGATGGTGATGGCCAGGAGGCCGTGCCGGCGGAAGAAATCCACAAAGGGCTCCACCACCACCGTCGCCATCCAGGCCATCGCCTTCTGCGTGGGCCCGGCACCGACGCCGGCCTTCGCCAGCGCCGTCTCCCAGGCGACCAGGCGCTGCGCCTCGCTCGCGCGGTTGGTCTCGGGCTCCTTCACCGCGAAGACCGTGATGATGCCCACCGCCATGCAGACCGCCATGGCGAAGTAGGCCGCCTGCCACCCGCTGGTGTCGGCGATGAAGAGCGCGCCGGCGCCGGCCACCAGGAGCGCGATGCGGTAGCCAAGCTGGTAGGCCGCGGCCAGCGCCCCCTGCTCGCTCTTCGGTGCGCACTCGATGCGGAAGGCGTCGAGCGCGATGTCCTGGGTGGCCGAGGCGAAGGCGACGAGGACCGCCAGCAGGGCGAAGAGCCAGAGATTGCCCTCGGGGCCCACCAGCGCCATCAGCACCAGCCCGCCGGCGATGCCGAACTGGGCCGCCAGCATCCAGCCGCGGCGCCGGCCGAAGCTGCGGGTCAGCAGGGGAAAGGGGACGCGGTCGACGATCGGCGACCAGATCACCTTGATCGAGTAGGTGATGCCGACCCAGCCGAAGAAGCCGATCTCGGCCCGCGACACGCCGGCATCGCGCAGCCAGGCGCTCAAGGTTGAGAAGACCAGAAGCAGCGGCATCCCGGCCGCGAACCCCAGCAGCAACAGCACCAGCACCTTGGGCCGCCCGTAGGTGGCGACCGCCTCGCGCCAGTTCCTGGCTTGGGCCTCGTTCGCCAAGGCGCTAGAGCAAAGCCTGCGCAGATGAATTCATCTGCAACGACGATTTGCTTCTAATACAACGAGATAGAGCAAGGTGCGTGAGCATGAGCGCGCCCATCTTGATCTAGCTCTTGAGCTCCGCCAGGTCCTGGAAGAGCGCGAGCGCGTCGGGGTTGGCGAGCGCCTCCTTGTTCTTGATCGGCCGGCCATGCACCACGTCGCGCACGGCCAGCTCCACGATCTTGCCGGACTTGGTGCGCGGGATGTCGGCGACCGCGATCACCTTCGCCGGCACGTGGCGCGGCGTGCAGCCCTCGCGGATGCGGGTGCGCACCTGCTTGATCAGCGCCTCGTCCAGGCTGACCCCCTCGCGCAGCCTGAGGAACAGCACGACCCGCACGTCGCCCTGCCAGTCCTGCCCGATCACCAGCGCCTCCAGCACCTCCGGGATCTGCTCCACCTGGCGGTAGATCTCGGCCGTGCCGATCCTGACCCCGCCGGGGTTCAAGGTGGCGTCCGAGCGGCCATAGACGACGATGCCGCCGTGCTCGGTCAGCTCCACGAAGTCGCCGTGGCACCAGACGTTCTGATAGCGGTCGAAGTAGGCCGCGTGATAGCGCTCGCCGCTGGGATCGTCCCAGAACTCCACCGGCATGGAGGGGAAGGGCTTGGTGCAGACCAGCTCTCCCTTCTGGCCGACCACGGGCTTGCCCTCGTCGTCGAAGACCTCGACCGCCATGGCCAGATGGCGCTTCTGGATCTCGCCACGCCAGACCGGGCCGATGGGATTGCCGCCCATGAAGCAGCCCAGGATGTCGGTCCCGCCGGCGATGGAGGCGAGGCAGACGTCCTGCTTCACCGCCTCGTAGATGTAGTCGAAGCCCTCGGCCACCAGGGGCGAGCCGGTCGAGGTGACGGTGCGCAGGGCCGAGAGGTCGTGCGTCTGCTTCGGCGCGAGGCCGGCCTTGGCCAGCGAGTCGATGTACTTGGCCGAGGTGCCGAAGAGGGTGCAGCGCTCCTCCTGGGCAAAGTCCCAGAGGATGTTGCCGTCGGGATAGAAGGGCGAGCCGTCGTAGAGCAGCAGGGTGGCGCCGCTGCCCAGCCCCGAGGCCAGCCAGTTCCACATCATCCAGCCGCAGGTGGTGAAGTAGAAGACGCGGTCGTCACGCTTCACGTCGCACTGTAGCTGATGCTCCTTCAGGTGCTGCAGGACGATGCCGCCGACGCCATGGACGATGCACTTGGGCCGCCCGGTGGTGCCGCTGGAGAACATGATGAAGAGCGGGTTGTTGAAGGGCACGCGGCGGTACTTCACCGGCCTGGCCGCGTAGGGGCCGATCCACTCGTCCAGCGGCATGGCGATCCCGAGGCCCTGCGGCGGCTGGCCTTCGTCGATCAGGGGCACGATGACCACCCGGGTCACGCTGGAGAGGCCGGCCATGAACTCCTTCACCCGCGGGCGCACGTCGATCCGCTTGCCGTTGTAATAGTAGCCGTCGGGGGCGAAGAGCACCTTCGGCTCGATCTGGCCGAAGCGGTCGAGCACGCCGTTCACGCCGAAGTCGGGCGAGCAGGACGACCAGATGGCGCCCAGCGAGGCCGTGGCCAGCATGGCGGCGATGGTCTCGGGCATGTTGGGCATGAAGCCCGCGACCCGGTCGCCCTCGCCCACGCCCTCCTCGACCAGCGCCTGCTGCATGCGCGAGACCATCTCGCCCAGCGCACGCCAGGAGAGGCGCCGGCGCACCTGGTCCTCCGCCCAGAAGACGATGGCGTCCTCCTTGTCGTCGCGCCGCAGCATGTTCTCGGCATAGTTCAGCCGCGCTTCCGGATAGAACTTGGCGCCCGGCATGAGGTGCGGGCGGACCAGCGCCTTGCCCTCGCGCTCGCCGATCACCTCGGCCTGATCCCAGAGCAGGTCCCAGAAGGCCGGCATCTCGGCCAGCGACCAGTCGTAGACGGCGTCGTAGTTCCGCAGGGTCAGGCCGTGGCGCTTGTTGGCCTCGGCGATGAAGCGGCTGAGGTTGGCGGCCGCGATGCGCTCCGGCGAGGGCTGCCAAAGGGGGTGAGAAGCGGTCTCGGACGGCATCGTTACCTCTTGATCTGACCGCCTTCCGGCCTGGGAAGGCAGGCGCTTCTGACGGGGTCTCCTGGGGGCTGCGGCCGCTCAATCGGGCGCAGCCGAACTGTGGCTCTGGGCATAACAGACGTGCGACCGCGCGGGCTAGTCGCAACACCGACGCGGCCGTAGCTTAATGCACAGCAAGGACGAAGATGACAGTGCATTCTCCTCACATGGCGGGGTCCGCGAGCAGCAGCTCTGCGGTGCCGCAGGCGGTGGCCTACATGGCGGCTGCCTGCGCCTTCTTCGCGCTCATGAACGTCTGCGTGCGCCTTGCCCACCAGTCCGGCATGGACACCCTGCAGATCGTCTTCTTCCGCAACCTCTTCGCGCTGCTGACCATGGTCCCCTGGCTGGTCGCGACCGGTTTCCGGGGTGCCAGGACCAGGCGCTTCGGTGCCCATATGCGCCGGGCCCTGCTCGGCATGACCGCCATGATCTTCTGGTTCTCCTCGGTGGCCCTCCTGCCGCTGGCCGAGGCGACGGCGCTCAACTTCACCTTCCCGCTCTTCGGCACCATCCTGGCGGCCCTGATCCTGAAAGAGCAGGTGCGCATCCGGCGCTGGAGCGCCACGGTGGTGGGCTTCCTCGGCGTGCTGATCATCCTGCAGCCCTGGGACGCGGCGCTTTCCTGGATCAGCTTCCTGCCGATCGCCGCGGCCTTCTTCATGGCGCTCTCCGCGATCACGGTGAAGCAGCTCTCGGCGACCGAGTCGGCCGGCACGGTGGTGCTCTACATGAACCTCATCATGACCCCACTCTCACTGGTCCCTGCCCTCTTCGTCTGGCAGTGGCCGGACGGTGAGATCTGGCTGGCGCTGGTCGCGCTCGGCAGCTTCGCCGCGGTCTCGCACGTGGCGCTGACCCGCGCCTATGCCCTGGTCGAGGCCTCCTTCCTGCAGCCGCTGGACTACCTGCGCCTGCCGATGATCGCGCTGCTCGCCTACCTGCTGTTCGGCGAGGTGCCGAGCGACTGGATCTGGCCGGGCGCGGCGGTGATCGCGGCCGCCAGCATCTATATCGCCCACCGCGAGGCGAAGCTGGCCCGCAAGACGCGGGCCGCCCACAGGACCGCCCTGTGAGCCTCTCGCTTGCGACCGGCCTCAGCCTGGGCCGCAGGACGGACGCGCTGCGCCAGATCCGCCTGCGCTGGCAGGCCATGCCCCCCAACCTGCGCGGCGCCATCCTGGTGACGGTCGCGGCGGCCGGCTTCATGATCGTCTGGGCGCTGGCGAAGTCGCTCGCCGACCACGGCCTGCACCCCTTCCAGATCTCCTTCTGCCGCGCGGTCCTCTCGCTCCTCTTCCTGCTGCCCTTCCTCCTCACCGGCTCGATCACCCGCTTCCGCACGGCGCATCCCTGGCTGCACCTGCTGCGCGCGGTCAGCGGGGCGGTCGCCATGCTCTTTGGCTTCTATGCCCTGATGCGCCTGCCGCTGGCCGAGGTGACGGCGCTGGGCTTCACCACGCCGCTCTTCACCGTCCTCTTCGCCGCCCTGCTGCTGCGCGAGGGGGTAGGCTGGCGGCGCTGGGCGGCGGTCGCGGTCGGCTTCGTCGGCATGCTGATCATCGTGCGGCCGGGGGTGGCAGCGCTTCAGGTCGATGCGCTCTATGCCGTCGGCTCGGCCATGCTGATCGCCTTCGCCATCACCCTGGTCAAGCGCTTCCCGGCGAGCGAGAGCCAGACCGTCCTGCTGTTCTACGTCCTGATCGCCTCGATCCTGGTCTGCGGCCTGCCGGCGGCCCAGGTCTGGCACGATCCGACCCCGCTGCAGTGGCTCATGCTGACGGCCATCGGCGGCCTGGGGCTCGGCTCCCACGCTCTCTTCATCATGGGCTTCCGCATCGGCGAGAGCAGTTTCGTCGCCCCCTTCGACTACACCAAGCTTCTCTTCGCCATCGTCATCGGCTTCTTCGCCTTCGGCGAGCTGCCGGGCTGGGCGACCCTGCTGGGCGCGGGCGTGCTGATCGGCTCCAGCCTCTATATCGCCCGGCGCGAATCTAGGCTGGCAAGATCGCGACGCCGGCTACCAGGAAGGTGACCACCACGCCGATGGTCAGCAGCGCGCGGAGCCGCATGTAGGGCGCGGGAAAGCGATCCTCGGCCTGGTGGTGCCGGTCGAGCAGCCAGAGCAGCGCGAAGGCCAGTGCCATCACGAAGGCCTGGTGCAGCGGATAGACGAAGAGCAGGGTGAGCCAGGCCACCAGGCTCGGCGTCACCGCCTGCAGGTAGACCAGCAAGCCCTGCTCGCCCCGTGCCATGGCAGCCCCCCAGGCCACCCCGCCGAGGAAAGAGAGGATGACGGCGCCGCACACCAGCATCGCGCCCAGGATGCGCTGGCTGGTGGCTGGCCCGTCTGCCAGCAGGATGAAGACGGCGCAGCCGAAGAAGGGGATGAGCCCGGCCAGGCCGAGCCAGCGGGCGGCGGGTGGCAGGCGGGTCCAGCCCGCCGGCGCCTGGGTTTGGTTCTTCATGGCGCCATCATCTAGAGCAAAGCTCTTTCAGCTCCAAGGGGCCCGCTCCAAGGGGCCCACTCCAAGAGGGGTGGTCGGCGGCGCGGCTTGACAGCCCGCCCTCCGGCCCTGGACAAAGGACGGCGACGCAAAACACTCCGGGGAGACGACGAGCAGATGGACGTGAAAGGACTGGCCGCGGTGGTGACCGGCGGTGCTTCCGGTTTGGGCGCGGCCTGCGCCAGGGCCCTGGCGGCAGCCGGGGCCAAGGTGACGGTGCTGGACATGAAGGAAGAGGCGGTGCAGGCCATCGCCGGCGAGATCGGCGGTCTGGGCCTGGTCTGCGACGTGGGAGACGCTGCCGCAGCGGAGGCCGCGGTCGCCGCGGCCAGCGCCAAGCACGGCCCCTGCCGCATCCTGGTCAACTGTGCCGGCATCGCGCCGGCCAAGCGCGTGGTCGGCCGCGGCGGCGCCATGCCGCTGGAGGACTTCGAGCAGGTCGTGCGGGTGAACCTGATCGGCAGCTTCAACCTGATGCGCCTCTGTGCGGCCGAGATGGCCGCGGCGGACAGCTTGAACGAGGACGGCGAGCGCGGCCTGATCGTCTCCACGGCCTCGGTCGCGGCCTACGAGGGCCAGGTCGGCCAGGCGGCCTATGCCGCCTCCAAGGCCGGCATCGTCGGGCTCACCCTGCCGGTCGCCCGCGAGCTCTGCCGCCACGGCATCCGCGTCAACGTCATCGCGCCGGGCCTGATCGCCACCCCGCTGCTGCTGAACATGCCGCAGAAGGTGCAGGACAACCTGGCCGGACAGGTCCCCTTCCCGCGCCGCTTCGGCCATCCCGAGGAGTTCTCGAAGCTGGTCCTGCACCTCTGCGAGAACGCCATGATCAACGGCGAGACCATCCGCCTCGACGGCTCGATGCGGATGCAATAGAGCGAACCCCTACCGCTGGAAACCCTCGCTCGCGCGCAGCAGCTCGCGGGTGTAGTCGGCCTCGACCTGGTGGTCGGCCAGCGCGCTGCGGTCCAGCTCCTCGACGGCGGCGCCGTGCTGCATGACCAGCAGGCGCTCGCACATGTGGTTCACCACGGCGAGGTCGTGGCTGACCATCACGAAGGTGAGCTGGCGCTCGCGGCGCAGGCGGACAAGCAGGTTCAGGACCTCGGCCTGGACCGAGGCGTCGAGCGCGGAGGTGGGCTCGTCCAGCAGCAGGATCTCCGGTTCCAGCATCAGCGCGCGGGCGACGGCCACGCGCTGGCGCTGACCGCCGGAGAGCTGGTGGGGATAGCGGAAGCGGAAGCTGTGATCGAGGCCCACGTCGAGCAGCGCCTGCTCCACGCGACGCTCCTGGCGGTCCAGCCCATGGATCGAGAGCGGCTCGCTCAGGGTCCGGTCGACCGTGTGTCGCGGATGCAGCGAGCCGTAGGGGTCCTGGAAGACCATCTGGACGCGGCGCACGAAGCCGGCGTCGCGCCAGCCACCGGCATCCTCCCCGTCGATCAGGATGCGGCCCGCGGTGACGGGCGCCAGGCCGCAGATGGCGCGCAGGACCGTGGACTTGCCCGAGCCCGATTCCCCGACCAGGCCGAAGGAGCTCTTGGCCTCGACCTGGAAGGAGACCTCGCGCACCGCCTCCACCCTGTCGGGCCCATGGCCGAAGGTGACCGAGAGCCGCTCGACCGAAAGCTTCACGGCCCCTCCCCCGCCAGGTCGGCAAGGCTCGCCTCGCGCCAGCGGGTATCCCGCTTCAGGGTCGGCAGGAGGTCGCGGCGCTCGGCGATCTTCGGCAGGCAGTCGATCAGGCCCCGGGTATAGGGATGGGTCGCCTCGCCGAGACGGTTCGCCTCGATCTCCTCGACGATCCGGCCGGCATACATGACCAGCACGCGGTCGCAGAAGGTGGAGACCAGCTCCAGGTCGTGGCTGATGAAGATGAGGCCCATGCCGCGCGAGCGCACCAGGCCGTCGAGGATACGCAGGACCTCGAGCTGCACCGTCACGTCGAGGGCGGAGGTGGGCTCGTCGGCGATCAGCAAGTCGGGGTCGGGCACCAGCATCATGGCGATCATGACCCGCTGGCCCATGCCGCCCGACAGCTCGTGCGGATAGGCCCGCATGACCCGCTCCGGGTCGCGGATCTGGACCGCCTCGAGCATCGCGATCGCGCGCTTGCGCATGGTGCTGCGCGAGCCGCCGCCATGCACCCGCATGGCTTCCATGAGCTGCTTGCCGACCCGCATCACGGGATTGAGCGAGAACTTGGGATCCTGCATGACCATGGAGATGCGGCTGCCGCGGATCTCGCGCATCCGGCGCTCGGTCAGCGACAGGAGATCGATGCCCTCGAACTCCATGCGGCGCGCCGTGACCTCGCCGGGCGGGCGGACCAGGCGCAGCACGGAGCGGCCGGTCATGGTCTTGCCCGAGCCCGATTCGCCGACGATCCCCAGGCGTTCGCGGCCCAGGGTGAAGGAGACGCCGCGCACGGCCTCGACCACCCGCGTGGGCGTGTGGAAGCGCACATGCAGGTCCTCGACGCGGAGCAGGTCGCCGCTCACCTGGACGCGCTCCTGGGGTCCAGCACGTCGCGCAGGCCGTCGCCCAGCAGGTTGAAGCCCAGGCTGACGATGAAGATGGCGAGCCCCGGCACGGTGGCGACCCACCACTGATCGAAGAGGAACTTGCGGCCCGAGGAGATCATCAGCCCCCACTCCGGCAGCGGCGGCTGCGCGCCCAGGCCGAGGAAGCCCAGCCCGGCGGCGGTCAGGATGATGCCGGCCATGTCCAGGGTCACGCGGATGATCACCGAGGACATGCACATCGGCATGATGTGCCCGAAGATGATCCGGGGCGGCCGCGCGCCCTGCAGGCGGATGGCGGCGATGTAGTCGGAACTGCGGACCGTGATGGTCTCCGCCCTGGCCACGCGCGCATAGGGCGGCCAGGCCGTCAGCGCGATCGCCAGGATCGCGTTCTCGATGCCGGGCCCCAGCGCGGCCACCAGGGCCAGGGCCAGGATCAGCCGCGGGAAAGCCAGGAAGATGTCGGTCAGCCGCATCAGCACCAGGTCGACCAGCCCGCCGAAGAAGCCGGCCGCCGTGCCGACGATGAGGCCGAAGACCGGGGCCGTCACCGCCACCAGGGCAACGATCATCAAGGTGATGCGCGAGCCGTAGACGATCCGGCTCCAGAGGTCGCGGCCGAACTCGTCGGTGCCGAGCCAGTGCCCCGGAGAGAAGGGCGGCAGCAGGCGGTCGGCCAGGGACTGCTCGAAGGGCGAGTAGGGTGCCAGCAACGGTGCGAAGAGCGCCATGGCGATCAGCACCAGGACGATCCCCAGCCCGACCATGGCCAGCCAGTTCTGCGCCAGGCGCCGCCAGGCCAGGTAGCCCTGGACGCAGCGGGCCTGGAAGCGCGAGCCCGGCTGGTCGCTGGTGAGCCAGGCCCGGCGGCCGGCGGCCCTTCCCGCCTCCAGCGCCATGGCCTAGCGCGCCCTCGGGTCGACAACGCGGTAGAGCAGGTCGGAGAGCAGGTTTAGCGAGATGAAGACCAGGCCGACCACCACCGTGCCGCCCAGCACCGCGTTCATGTCGGCCGAGAAGAGGGCGTTGGTGATGTAGAGGCCCAGCCCCGGCCAGGCGAAGACCGTCTCGGTCAGGACCGAGCCCTCGAGCAGGCTGGCGTAGGAGAGCGCGATCACCGTGATCAGCGGGATCATGACGTTGCCCAGCGCGTGGACCCAGACCACCCGCCATTCCGGCGCGCCCTTGACCCGGGCCGTGGTCACGTACTCCTGGCTCAACTGCTCCAGCATGAAGCTGCGGGTCATGCGGCTGATGTAGGCCATGGAGAAGTAGCCCAGCACCAGCGAGGGCAGGATCACGTGCGAGAGCGCATCGCGGAAGATCCCCCAGGCCCCGGCCAGGGCGGTGTCGATCAGCACCGCGCCGGTCACGGTCGGCACGTCGTACTCGTACATCAGCTCGTTGGTGGCATCGAGGCGCCCGGGCCCGCCGACCCAGCCGAGCTCCCCGTAGAAGACCAAGAGCCCCATGAGGCCCAGCCAGAAGACCGGCATGGAATAGCCGAAGAGGCCCACCACGCGGATCGCCTGGTCCGGCCAGCGCCCCTGGTGGACCGCGGCGAGCACGCCGCCCGGCACGCCGAAGAGCACGCCCACGAGGGTCGCGAGCGTCGCCAGCTCCAGGGTCGCGGGGAAGAAGCGGGCGATGTCCTCCACCACGGGCCGCGAGGTCATCAGCGACTTGCCGAAGTCGCCGTGCAGCACGTCCCAGATGTAGTAGCCGAACTGCGTCATCAGCGGCTCGTTCAGGCCGAGCTGCTCGCGCACCTGGTCGATCTGCGCCTGGCTGGCGCGCTCTCCGACGATGGAGAGCACGGGGTCGATGGGGATGACGCGCCCGATGATGAAGGTGATCAGCAGCAGGCCCAGGAAGGTGACGGCCAGGCTGATCAGGGTCCGCGTCGTGCCGAACAGCAGCCGTGCCGCGCGCGAGCGCCGGCCGGCAAAGCCCGCCGCCGCGGCCCGCCAGCCGACCCCTTGCGCGTCACTCACGCCCGACCACCCGGAAGACCGAAGGGCGCACCCTCCGTGGCGCGCCCCTCCTTCACCTCTAGTTCTTGGTCACGGGCCAGTAGAAGACCGAGTGGATGGAACCGCCGGCGTTGAAGCCCTCGACGTTGTTGCGCGAGGCCACCTGCTCGATCAGCTGGAACATCGGCGCGAAGGGCGACTGCTGCTGGTGGATGCGCTGCACCTCCTCGTACATGGCACGGCGCTTGTCGGTATCGCGCTCCAGGACGGCTGCCTCGGTGATCGGCGTCTCTGCGGTCGCCGGATAGGCGTTGCGCCAGGCCAGGATGCCGGTCAGCTGCGCTTCGGGAGAGTTGTCCGGGTTCTTGGCGAAGGTGTCGGCGTTGGTGTGGGGGTCGGAATAGTCCGGACCCCAGGCGCCCAGGTAGATATCGTGGTTGCGCGAGCGGTACTCGCCCAGGATCTCCTTGCCGGTGCCGGTGCGGATGTCCGCCTTGATACCGGCCTGCGCCAGGGTGTTCTGGAAGGACTGCGCCATCTCCAGACGGTCCTGGTCGTTGCGCACGAAGATCTTGATCTCCAGGTCCTCGGCACCGGCCTCCTTCAGCAGCGCCTTGGCCTTCTCCACGTCGAGCTTGTAGGGCTTGTCGTCGATGGCACCCAGGAAGCCCAGCGGCAGGAAGGCCTGGTGGACGACGTAGTTGCCCTTGAGGAAGGAGTTCGCCATGCCGTCGTAGTCGATCAGGTACTTGATCGCCTCGATGACCTTGGGGTTGTTCAGGGGCTCGACGGTCTGGTTCAGCGCCACGTACATGATACGGCCGCGCATCTCGTCGTTGATCTTGATGTCGGGATTGCTGCGCACGCCCTCGATGTCGACGGGGGTCAGCTTGCGGGCGACGTCCACGTCGCCGCGCTCCAGCAGCAGACGCTGGGTCGCGGGCTCCGGCACGTGGCGCACGAAGACGCGCTTCATCGCCGGCGCGCCGCGCCAGTAGTCCTCGTTGGCCTCCAGCACGTAGTTCTCGTTCGGCTTCCAGGCGCGCAAGGAGTAGGCGCCGGAGCCTGCCGTATTGCTCTTCAGCCACTCATAGCCGAAGTCGCCGTCCTGCTCGTGCTCGGCCACCACCTGCTTGTCGACGATGGAAGCCACCACGGCGGTCAGCGCGCTGTAGAAGAAGGAGGGCGCGTAGGGCTTGTCCACCGTGATGGTCAGCGTGTCGCCATCGGCGGTGATCAGCTCGTCCACGTTCTCCGGCGTGAAGCCGAACTGGGTCAGGATGAAGGCCGGGGTCTTGTTCAGCTTGACCGCGCGCTGCAGCGACCAGGCGGCATCCTCTGCCGTGACCGGGTTGCCGGAGTGGAACTTGACGCCGTCCCGCATCTTGAAGCTGTAGGTCTTGCCGTCGTCGGAGACGCTCCAGCTCTCCGCCAGGCCCGGGACCAGCGGCCCCAGGTCCGCGGGGTCCAGCTCGACCAGGGTGTCGTAGACGTTGTTCAGCATGTCGTTGCCGGAGAACTCGAAGCTCTCGGCCGGGTCGATCGACACGATGTCGTCAATCTTGTCGGCGATCACCAGCGTATCTGCCGGCGTCTCGGCCCTGACCGCCGTCTGGCTGAGCATCAGCGCCGCGCAGCCCGCCAGGGTCCATCTCGTCAGACTGTTCATGAGAAGCTCCTCCGTCCTTCGTTTTATGCTCTGTCCGCGGTTGTAGCCTGTCCCTTGGCGCCGGGAGGCGCAGCCGTTGGACTAGAGAGCAGCCTAGACCAGGCTCGGCAGAGGTCAATGGTTTCTCGCCACGCCCCCCGGGTCGTCCTCGGGTCCCCTGAAGGACTCCCGGCAGGAAGTGCGGCGCCGGGGGGTCACGCCTTTGCCGAGACTCCGGTAAGCTGCTACTCCTGTCGCGAGGCTCGCCCTCGCAGTGCGACCCTTCGGTCGGGATGGTCTCGGCAGCGCGGTACCAAAGATTGCGGTGCCGTAGAACGGACCTTGCGACAGCGGTCGTGCCCGGCAAGGCAGAGGAGAAGAAATCTATGGATGCGATAAGCAAACTGGTCGGCGAAGTGAATGGCGTCGTCTGGGGTCCCTTGATGCTGGCTCTCATCCTCGGGGTGGGCTTTTACCTGCAGGCGGGCCTGGCATTCATGCCGATCCGCAAGCTGTTCTTCGGATTTGCTCTGCTCTGGAGCGGGCGCGAGGCCAAGGGCGAGGGACAGATCAGCCCCTTCAATGCGCTGATGACCTCGCTGTCGGCGACCATCGGCACCGGCAACATCGCCGGCGTCGCGACGGCGATTTTTCTCGGCGGACCCGGTGCGCTCTTCTGGATGTGGATGACCGCGCTGGTGGGCATGGCCACCAAGTACGGCGAGGCGGTCTGCGCCGTGCGCTACCGCGAGCGCGACGAGCTTGGCAACTACGTCGGCGGGCCGATGTACTACATCAAGAACGGGCTCAGCCGTAAGTGGTTCTGGCTGGCGCCCCTCTTCGCGGTCTTCGGGGGCATCGCCGGCTTCGGCATCGGCAACACCGTCCAGGCGAACTCCGTCGCCAACGTGATCCAGAGCAACTTCGGGGTGGACCCGCTGGTGACCGGCATCATCATGATGCTGCTGACCGCCGCCGTCATCCTGGGCGGCATCTCGCGGATCGGTGCGGTCGCCGGCAAGCTGGTACCGGCAATGGCGATCGCCTACATCTTCTGCGGCGTCCTGGTCCTGCTGGTCAACGCCGGCGAGATCCCGAACGCGATCGGCCTGATCTTCACCCACGCCTTCACCCCGAGCGCGGCCGAGGGCGGCTTCGCCGGCGCGGCCGTCTGGGCGGCGATCCGCTTCGGCGTGGCGCGCGGCGTCTTCTCGAACGAGGCGGGTCTGGGCTCCGCACCCATCGCGCATGCCGCGGCCTCGACGAAGGGGCCGGTCAACCAGGGCCTGGTGGCGATGCTGGGAACCTTCATCGACACCATCATCGTCTGCTCCATCACCGGGCTCGCCATCATCACCTCGGGCGCCTGGACCTCGGGTGCGACCGGCGCGGCCCTCACCTCCGCCGCCTTCGATACGACCCTGCCGGGCGTCGGCGGGCACATGGTGGCGATCGTGCTGGCCATCTTCGCCTTCACCACGATCCTGGGCTGGAGCTTCTACAGCGAGAAGTGCATCTCATTCCTGTTCGGCGTGAAGTCGCTCATTCCCTTCCGCCTGCTCTGGTGCGTGGCGGTGCCGCTGGGCGCCTCTGCCGACCTCGGCTTCATCTGGCTGCTGGCCGACACGCTGAATGCGATGATGGCGCTTCCGAACCTGCTGGCGCTGGCCTTGCTGAGCCCGGTCATCTTCAAGCTCACCAAGGACTTCTTCGCCAACGGCCTGCAGGAAAGCCCGCCGCTCAACATCGGAGAGCGCTGAGTCAAGACCGGCGGTCCTCTCCTCCCGGGGAGGACCGCAACTGCGGCCAACGATGAGGAAGACGACGATGTTCAAGAAGATCCTGGTGCCGGTCGAGCACAGCGATCCCGCGACCTGGGCCAAGTCCCTGCCGATCGCCAAGGACCTGGCCGACCATCACGGCGCCGAACTGATCGTGATGGCGGTCATCCCCGAGATCATCCGCCTGCCCAACCTGCCGGCAGACTACGGCAAGGGGGCCAAGGCCTACGTCGAAGGCGTGCTGCGCAAGGCGATGGATGAGGCCGGCTACCAGGTGGAACTGCGCGTGGCACAGGGAAGCATCTATCGCGAGATCCTGAAGACGGCCTATGCCGAGAAGGTCGACCTGATCGTCATGGCCTCGCCGAAGGGCGATTTTCCGGACTATCCCCTGGGCCCCAATGCTGCGAGGGTGACGCGCCACGCCAACTGCTCGGTGATGGTGGTGAGGGGCTAGGCTCCCCTCGGCGCGGAGCGGCAAGGACGCAGCGGGCCACCGGCGCCGGGCGCAGGGCCGCAGGAGGAGAGGCAATGGAAGAGACGAGCGAGACGGTGCTGAAGACGCCGCTCTACGACCTGCATGTCGCCCTGGGCGGCAAGATGGTGACCTTCGCCGGCTATGCCATGCCGGTGAACTATCCGGCCGGCATCATGGCCGAGCACGCGCAGTGCCGCGAGAAGGCCGCCCTCTTCGACGTCTCGCACATGGGCCAGGTGGAGCTGCGGGGGGCCGGGGCGGCAAAGGCGCTGGAAGCGCTGGTGCCGAGCGCCATCGAGGGACTGAAGCCCGGCAAGGCGCGCTACACCGTCTTCACCAATGAGGCCGGCGGCATCCGCGACGACCTCATCGTCTCCAACGCCGGCGACCACCTCTTCCTCGTGGTCAATGCCTCGATGCGCGACCAGGATATCGCGCACCTGCGTGCCAACCTGGCCGGGGTGGAGGTGGTCGAGCGCAAGGACCGCGCCCTCCTGGCCGTCCAGGGGCCGCGCGCCGAAGCCGTGGTCGCCGGGCTTGCGCCCGCGGCCGCCGCGCTCTCCTTCATGGAGACCGCGGAGGCCGGGATCCTGGGCGCCGACTGCCGCGTCTCGCGCCTCGGCTACACCGGCGAGGACGGCTACGAGATCTCGATGCCGGCAGGGCGCGCCCGGGAGGTCGCCGAGGCCCTCCTGGCGCAGGCGGACTGTGCACCGGCGGGCCTGGGTGCGCGCGACAGCCTGCGGCTGGAGGCCGGCCTCTGCCTCTACGGCAACGACATCGACGAGACCACCTCGCCGGTCGAGGCCGGGATCCAGTGGATCGTCCAGAAGCGCCGGCGCGCGGAGGGCGGCTTCCCCGGTGCGGAGCGCATCCTGCGCGAGCTGGACGAGGGGCCGGCCCGCAAGCTGGTCGGCCTCAAGCCCGAGGGCCGGGCACCGGCGCGTGCCGGCACCGAGATCGCCCACGAGCGCCGCGTCATGGGCCGGGTCACCAGCGGCGGCTTCGGCCCTACCCTGGGCGCACCGGTCTCGATCGGCTACCTGGAGAGCGCCCTGGCCGAGCCCGGCAGCAAGGTCGACCTGATGGTCCGCGGCAAGGCCCAGCCGGCAGAGGTCGTGGCCCTGCCCTTCGTGCCGCACCGCTACAGTCGCTGACGGGAGATTCCCCCTGATCGCGGCCGCGCGCCCGTGCTAGGCTGGCTCCCAGAACCGCCGAACGAACGAAAACCATGGAGGAAGAGATGGCCGTCATCTATGGCGTAGCCGGGGTCGCCAGCACCCTGACCGGGACCGACCTGCCGGACACGATCTTCGGCCTGAGCGGGAACGATCGCATCTACGGCCTCAGCGGCAACGACACCCTCTACGGAGGTTCGGGCAACGAGGTCGGCTTCGATGCCGGTCGCGGCTCCGACCGGGTCTTCGGCGGCGCCGGCCTGGACCGCAATCTCTACGGCGGTGTGGGCCAGGACCGTCTATACGGCGGTGAGGGCAACGACGTCTGGCTCTATGGCGGCAACGGCGACGACGGCCTCTACGGCGACGAAGGCGACGACCGCTACCTCACCGGAGAGAGCGGCGACGACCGGATCTTCGGCGGCAAGGGCGGCGATGTCTACTTCCGCGGCGAAGAGGGCGACGACCGGCTGTTCGGCGACAGCGGCAGCGACCTCTACCTGAAGGGCGAGGCCGGCACCGACCGGATCTTCGGCGGCAGCGGCAATGACGACCTGCTGTTCGGAGGGGCGGCTGCGGACTGGATCTACGGCGGCGACGGCGGCGACGCCAGCCTGGAGGGCGGCGACGGCAGGGACCGGGTCTTCGGCGGGTCCGGCGGCGACCTCAAGCTGCTGGGCAACAGCGGAGCGGACAGCGTCTTCGGTGGCAGCGGAGGCGACCGCCTGCTCTGGGGCGGGAGCGGGCTCGACACGGTCTACGGCGGTGCCGGAGGCGATGTCGAGCTGAGAGGCGACCTCGGCGACGACAGCCTCTTCGGCGACGCGGGCGACGATGCCTCCCTGGACGGCGGCGTCGGCGACGACCTGGTGAGCGGCGGCAGCGGCGCCGACTTCCAGCTCTTCGGCGGAACGGGCCTCGACAGGATCTATGGCGGATCCGGGGACGACCAGAACCTGGTGGGCGGCAACAACGACGACGTGATCTACGGGGGGGCTGGCGACGACCGCCTCCTGATCGGCGGCGAGGACGCGGACCTGATCAGCGGCGACGACGGCGACGACGGCGTGCTGCGCGGTCTGAACGGCAACGACCTCGTCTTCGGCGGCAATGGGGACGACATCAGCATAGAGGGCAACGACGGCGACGACAGCGTCTTCGCCGGAGGCGGCAACGATGCCTTCCTGTCGGGCGGATACGGCAACGATCGCATTTCCGCCGGCAATGGGAACGATGTCCAGCTCGACGGCGGAGTCGGCGCGGACCGCGTCCTGGCAGGTTCCGGAGACGACTTCTATGTATTCGGGGCGAGCGGACCCGACCGCCTCTTCGGCGGAAGCGGCAATGACCTGGTCTTCGAGGGCGGCAGCGGCGCGGACGAGATCTATGGCGGCGACGGCCAGGATCTCTATCTCTACGGCGGCGAGGGCGACGACCTGATCGAGGGCGGTCTCGGCCCCGACCTGCTCTTCGGCGAGGAAGGCGACGACCTCTTGCGGGGCGAGGAAGGCGACGACAGCCTGATCGGCGAGTCCGGCAACGACCTGCTGCGCGGCAACGGCGGTGACGACACCATGCTGCTGAGCGACGGCGACAAGGCCAGGGGCGGCAGGGACGACGACCACTTCCTCTTCGACGGCGAGGAACTGGGCGAGAACGGCTCGGGCGGCCCCCTCATCCAGGACTTCGACGGGGTCAGCTTCGGTGCCGACGAGGGCGAGGACCAGCTCGTCTTCGCACCGGATCTCGAGGTCGGATCTTTCACCTACATCGAGGCCGCCGCCTTCACCGGCGACGGCAATTCAGAGGCGCGCTTTGCCGGCGACGAGCAGGTGCAGGTCGATGCCGACGGCGACGGGGTCGCCGACATCAACTTCCGGATCACCGGCCTGACGGCGGCAAACCTGCTCACCGCCAGTGATTTCCTTTGGCTCTAGGGGCCGGCGTCCGGCCAGTTTCCTTGCGTCATATCATTGGATGCCGGGAATGCAAGCCGAGCCAACTTCACGACAACCATATGAAGTCGCTTTCCGTCAGCAGGTTGGGTGCGGTCAGGCCGTTGATCAGGAAGGCCTGGTCCACCACGCCGTCGCCATCCCGGTCGACCTGGACCTGCCGCGGGCCGGCATAGCGGGCTTCGGAGTTGCCGCCGCCCGAGAAGGCTGCCGACCCGACGTAGGCGAAGGCCCCGACTTCCAGTCCCGTCGTGAAGACCAGCTTGTCCTCGCCGTTGGCGGCGTTCACCAGCTCGCCGTCGAAATCGCGCAGCACCGGACCGCCCGTGCCGCCGTCGCCCAGGGGATCTCCATTGAAGTAAAAGTCGTCCTTGCCCGAACCGCCGAAGGCCACGTCGCCGGTGGCCAGGTGCAGCGTATCCGCACCGCCCCCGCCTTCGAAACGATCGGCGCCGGGACCGCCGAACAGATCGTCGTCGCCCAGGCCGCCGATCAAGGTGTCATTTCCCGTGAGCCCGCGCAAAAGATTGTTGCCGCTGTTGCCCTGGACCGTATTGTCCAGATCGTTGCCGGCGCCGTTGAGATTGCCGAAACCCGCCTGCAGGCGCAGGTTTTCGATATAGGCGGACCCTGTGCCGCTTGGCAGGGTATAGTTCGTCTCCGCTCGCACCAGGTCGGTGCCTTCTCCCGTAAACTCCAGGACCTTGTCGGCCTTGGTGGTCACCACGAAGGTGTCGTCGCCGTAGCCACCCGACATGGTGTTGGTACCGCCGCGGCCATTCAGGCGATCGGCGCCGCTGCCCCCCTGAAGCACGTTGGAAAAGGAGTTGCCGATCAGCAGGTCGTCGTTGGCGTTGCCGACCATGGTGGCAGCACCGGCCGCGGTATTGATGTTCACTCGTTCGATCATGACATCCGCGGCAGTGCCCAGCGTGTAGCTGTCGGCGTTGGAGCGCAAGACGTCGTCGCCCTCGCCCGCCCCATCGAAGATGAGGTCGGTCGCGGTATCGATGATGAAGGTGTCGTTGTTGTTGCCGCCATAGGCGGTGTCCGTGCCTGAGGCACCGTTCAGGCGGTCGCGGTTCTGGTCGCCGAACAGCCTGTCGCTTCCCGTCCCGCCGACAAGCTGATCGTTGGCCGCCCCGCCGTAGAGCAGATCCTCTCCCGTACCGCCGGCGAGGGAATCTTTGCCGGCGCCACCGTACTGCGAATCGTTGCCGTCGTGCCCGCGAATGGCATCGTCGCCTTCGCCTCCGTAGAGCCCGTCGTCGCCCGCGCCCCCGTACAGGCGATCGTTTCCGTCTTCGCCTTCGAGCCCGCTATCGTCGCCGCTGCCGCCATAGATAGTCCGCCCTGAGAAAGTTGGAAGTGATTGAAATAGGGGGATTCCGGCGCGGATGGAAATAGCGGAGAATGCCAGGAAGGGATGCTTGAGGCGACGATTCCTGGTGTTTTGCGATGAGAAGTTTGAAGCGGCCGCGCGGCGGCAAGGATCTCTTTCGAGAGCGGTTGGATGCCATCATCGATCTGAACCATCCCCTGGTGCGATTGTCGGAGCTGGTGGCCTGGTCTGACTTGGACGAGGCCTTCGGGCGCTTCTACAAGCCGGTCGGCCGGCCGGCGAAGCCGACCCGGCTGATGGTCGGACTGCACTATCTCAAACACACCTACGATCTCTCCGACGAAGAGGTGGTGGCGCGCTGGGTGGAGAACCCCTACTGGCAGTTCTTCTGCGGCTTCGAGTTCTTCCAGCACAGGCTGCCGATCGATCCCTCGCTGATGACCCGCTGGCGCCAGCGGATCGGGCCCGAGGAGATGGAGCGGGTCTTGAAGGCCACGGTCGAGGTGGCGCTGGCGAGCGACACGGTGAAGCCCTCGAGCCTGGAGCGGGTCACGGTCGATACCACGGTGCAAGACAAGGCGATCGCCCACCCGGCCGACAGCCGGCTCTACCTCAAGGCCTTGCAGACCCTGGTGCGCCAGGCCAGGAAGGCCGGCATCAACCTGCGCCAGAGCCACACGCGGCTGGCCAAGAAAGCGGCCACCAAGGCCGGACGCTATGCCCATGCCAAGCAGTACAAGCGCATGCGCCGCGAGCTGAAGCGCTTGCGCACCTATCTGGGGCGGGTCTACCGCGACGTCGGCCGCAAGATCACCGGCGATACCCGGCAAGAGGCCCGCTTCGCCCGCCTCCTGGGCCTGGTAGAGCGCCTGCTGGCCCAGCAGCCCCAAGACAAGGACAAACTCTACAGCCTGCATGCTCCGGAAGTGGTCTGCATTTCCAAAGGCAAGGCGCACAAGCGCTACGAGTTCGGCTGCAAGGTGGGGATCGCGGCAACCAACAGGGAGGGGCTGTTCCTGGCCGCAAAGGCCTTCGCCGGCAATCCCTACGATGGGCACACCCTGGCCGCCACCCTCGCCCAGGCCGAAGCCATGAGCGGCATTGCCGTCGAACGCGCCTATGCCGACAAGGGCTATCGCGGCCACGACTACAAGGGCCAGGCCCGGGTCTTCCTCTCTGGACAGCGACGTGGCCTTACCCCCACGATGAAGCGCGAGCTCAGACGACGAACGGCGATCGAGCCTATGATCGGCCATGCCAAGGCAGACGGCAGGCTGGGCAGGAACTATCTCCTCGGCCTCGAGGGCGACAGGATCAACGCGCTCCTGGCTGCCGCTGGCCACAACCTACGCCTCATCCTCAACAAGCTGAGGCGTCTTCTTGTCCGGATCCTCACGGAACTCCTCGGCGAAATCGCAAAACTCGATACTTGCCGGCACCAACACACCACTCTGAAATCAACCGCTTAAGCGTTTTTCAGGGCAGACTAGATAGCATCGTTGCCGTATCCGCCGAACAACTTGGAATCGCCACCGTCGCCGCCGTACAGTCTGTCGTCGCCGGACTCGCCAAGCAGCGACAGGTCGGAGCCGCTGCCACCGAACAGCCTATCCTGTCCGGTTCCACCGTACAGCGCCGAGTCATGGCCGGACCCTCCGTAGAGCTTGTCGTCACCCCAAGCGCCGAACAGGAGGCCGTCATTGCCGTCGTCTCCAAGAATCTTGTCGTCGCCCGATTCGCCGCGCAGGAAGATCTCGCCGCCGTAACCGCCGTACATCAGGTCGCTTCCGGACCCTCCGTAGAACCCGTAGTCGCCGCCTGCGCCGCCGAACAGCGTATCGTCTCCATTCTCACCCGCAAGGAGACCATCAAGACCGTTTCCGCCATAAACCGTGTCGTCGCCTCTGAGGCCATTGAGCAGAAAATCATTGCCCGCCGCGCCGAATATGACGTCGTTTCCCGAACCCCCATTGAGATAGCTGTCTCCGCCGACACCGCCGAAGATCCGGTCATCCCCGCTACCGCCATAGAGGCGCAGATCGTATCCGGACCCACCGAAAAGCGTATCGTCGCCACCGAAGCCCAGGAGCTGGTCGATGGCACTGAGACGGAACAGGGTATCGACGGCGTCGGTACCGCTGAGCAGATCGTTCCCGTCGGTGCCGGTGACTACGGCCATGGCACACTCCTCCAAACGCGCACAGGGCCCTTCACCGCCCACGGGCCGCCGGCAAGCCGTCTCCACTTCCGTGGTCCAGGTCGGGGCCGGACCACGGGGAAAACCGGTCTTCACTGCGCTTATTCTAACTTCGAGTCAATAGTAAATTCTTAGCTTTCAACTATATTGTTAGAGTCTAGTGAAAAACGTTTGGGATTTACGTTCAGATTCTAGAGCACTCTGTGCAGCTACTTAAAATAGATACAATATAAATACGACTTTGGCGCCAAGAATCTGCACGGCTCGGCGCCCCCCTTGCCCCTCCCGGCGCGGGCAGGAGAGCAGCAAAAGACGGCTTGTCATCCGCTATCTCAATTCCTGGATTGCTTGCCGAGCAGGGCCTGCACTGTGCATCGGACGAAACCCGGGAGGTTCACTCCCGACGATACTGTTTGCGCACGATCGCAGCTCTGTTGCTCTGCTTGAAGACCTCGGCGGAAAGCAGCCTTGCGAGCGCAGCCGATCGCCCCCCCCCCGACAGATGCCCGAGCCAGCAACAAGGCCAGTACGCCTGTTGGCCCGAACGCTCTCCCCTTCGACAAGAAGCAGTGCCCTGGGCGCCGCATCGTCTCGATGCGGCGCCCCTCGCGCTATGCCCTGAGCGCGGTGTTCTCCGGGTCGTAGGGGCTCTCCGCCACGATCCTCGCAGGACGCATCTGGTCCAGCACCCGGACCTGGCATTCGCGGCCGACCTCGGCCAGGTCGCGGCGCACGTAGCCCAGCATGAGAGACTTCTTCACGTGGTGGCCGTAGCCCCCCGCGGTGCCGCGGCCCACCACCTCGCCGTCGATGAAGACCGGCTCGTTGCCGAAGGAATCGGCGTCGTCGGCTTCGATCTCGATGGTGCAGTAGGCGTTGGGCACGCCGGCCTGCTGCTGCGCCACCAGGGCGTCGCGTCCGGTGAAGGCACCCTTGTTCAGGCGCACGAAGCGATCCATGCCCGCCTCAAGGATGGTGTTCTCGGCGTTGAGGTCCGTGCCCCAGAGCCGGTAGCTCTTCTCCAGCCGCATGGAATCCATGGCGCGCATGCCGACATGGCCCAACCCCTCCGACTTGCCGGCCTCGACCAGGGCGTCGAAGAGATGGTTCTGGAACTCGATGGGGTGATGCAGCTCCCAGCCGAGCGAGCCCACGAAGTTGACCCGGAGCGTGCGCACGCCAGGCGCGTAGCCCACCGGCATCTCCTGCATGGTGAGCCAGGGGAAGGCCGCGTTGGAGACATCGCCGTCAGCCAGCTTCTCCAGCACCGCGCGGGCCTGCGGGCCGGCCAGCACGAAGACGCCGTACTGCGTGGTCACGTCCCTGACGAAGACGCTGCCGTCCTTGGGGCTGTTCTTCATGAAGAAGTCCCAGTCGATGTCGTGGGCGGCACCGGGACCGACGATGTAGAAGCGCTCGCCGTAGAGACCGTCGGGCATGCGGGAAATGGTGTATTCCGAGCGCACCGAACCCGAGGGGAAGAGCGAGTGGGCGAGCGTCATGCGCCCGATCTTCTTCGGGATGGTGTTGGCGACGATGGAATCGAGCCAGTCGCGCGCGCCCGGCCCCTCGACCTCGTACTTGGCGAAGGAGGAGAGCTCCAACAGCCCGACGCGCTCGCGCATGGCGGCCACCTCTTCGCCGACCGGGGCGAACCAGTTGGAGCGGCGGAAGGAGTACAGGTCCTTGCGCGCGGCACCTGCGGGCGCGAACCAGTTCGGCCGCTCCCAGCCGAAGCGCGCGCCCCAGACGGCGCCCAGCTTGTCCAGGCGCCCGTAGCAGGGCGCGGTCTTGGCGGGACGGGCGGCCTCGCGCTCCTCCATGGGATAGTGGTTGATGAAGACGTGGGAATAGGCCTCCTCGTTCTTCACCGCGGCGAACTTCTTGGTGGCGACGCCGAAGCGGCGCGGGTCGACGCCGGTCATGTCGACGCTGGGCTGGCCCTCGACCATCCACTCGGCCAGCTGCCAGCCGGCACCGCCGGCCGCCGTGATGCCGAAGGAATGCGCCTCGGAGAGCCAGAAGTTGGGGATGCCGAAGGCCGGGCCCACCATGGGGTTGCCGTCCGGGGAATAGGCGATGGGGCCGTTCACGATGTCCTTGATGCCGGCGTTCTCGAAGGAGGGCACGCGGTTGATGCAGGCCTCGACGTGCACCATCAGGCGGTCGAGGTCGCCGGGAAAGAGGTCCTTCTCGAAGCCCTTGTCGACGCCGTCGATGAAGCGTGCCGGCGCGCCCTTCTCGTAGGGGCCCAGGATCCAGCCCATGCGCTCCTCGCGCAGGTAGTACTGCGCGTCGCTCTCGCGCAGGATCGGCAGCTCCCTGGCGCCGCCGCCGCGATAGTCCTTCAGGACCGGATCGACGTCGGTCACGATGTATTGATGCTCGACCGGGATCGAGGGGATCTCCAGGCCCACCATCCGGGCGGTCTGGCGGGCATAGTTGCCGGTCGCACAGATCACCTGCTCGCAGGTGATGTCGCCCTTGGCCGTCCTGACCACCCACTCGAGGCTCTGGTTGCGCTCGATGGCGGTGACCTCGGTGTTCTGGTAGATCTCGGCCCCCATCATGCGGGCGCCGCGGGCCATGGCCATGGTGACGTCCACCGGCGCGATGTGCCCGTCGGTCGGATGCCAGAGCGCACCCACCAGCCCCTCGCTGTTGATCAGCGGCCAGAGCTTCTCGATCTCCTCCACGCCGATCAGGTGGCTCTCCACGCCGATGGTCTCGGCGGTGCACTGGTAATTGCGGTACTCGTCCATGCGGTCGCGGTTGCAGGCGAGCCGGAGGTTCCCGGTGTCGTGGAAGGAGACGGCCTGGCCGGTCTCGGCCTCGAGCTGCTTGTAGAGCTCCACGGAGTACTGGTGCAGCTGGCCGACCGAGTAGCTCATGTTGAAGAGCGGCAGCAGGCCCGCGGCGTGCCAGGTCGACCCCGCCGTCAGCTCCGTGCGCTCCACCAGGACCACGTCGGTCCAGCCCTTCTTCGCCAGATGGTAAAGGGCACCCACGCCGCAAACGCCGCCACCGATGACGACCACTCTCGCTTGGCTCTTCATTGCCTGCCCCGCTCCTTCGCGTTCCGCAAGTGACGACCCGGGCCGTTGGAGCCCTGGCCCTGTGATTTCCGGGGCCGCGCAGCCATGATCGTCGCGTGCGAACTAGCTAGAACCAGAGGCCCCCCGGAGGCGAGACATTCTGCGACAGGAGAGCGACGCTTTGCGACACCGGCGCAGACTGTGCTCAACGTTCCGGCGGTGTGTCTCGTAACACTTTATGTCGTTGAACGGCGAGGCCGCATGGCCTAGCGTCGGCGACAGGTAGTCCGGCTCTTCCGTTCGTCCCTATCTCTCCGGCAGGGGGGCTTGCCAGCAGAGAGGACGCGGGAGGCCATCAGGGTCGAGGGCTTCATGCCACTGCCTGCCTAGGGGGACAGCCAGGGCTGCGCCCGGTCCGTTCCGCTTGGTCGGAAAGCGGGCCGACGCGCAGAGATGAAGCGTCTGCTGAGGGAGGTAGCAAGCAAGCGCGATGACGAGACGGGCGGTACTCCTGGCGCTTTGGCTGTGCCTGGTGGCGGTGCTTTCCGTCATGGGCTACTTCATGCTGGACGCCTGCGGCCTGCGCGTTCCCGGCGGCCCCCTGCTGATCAAGCTCTGCGGCGAGCGCGAGGAGCCCCCGGCGAGCCTGGTGACGCAAGTCATCGAGCGCGGCCAGGACCTCGAGCGCGAGATCGTCGGGCTGGAGCAGCAGCTCGCCCTGGCGGCCTCCTGCCCGGTGCCGAAGACGCCGCCCCTGCCGGAACCCGACGAGCGCGCCAAGGTCGAGCCGGAACCCAAGCCAGAGCCCAAGCCGGATCCGGAAGAAAAGCAGGCCAAGAAGGAGCCTCCCAAGGAAAAAGCGAAGAAGGAACCGCCGAAGGAGGAGGAGAAGAAGCCCAGGAACAAGGCCGAGTGCCCGCGCCCGCGCCCGGTCGAGGTCGCGATGCTGCTGGACGCCTCGGCCTCCATGGACACCGACTTCAACCTCGATCCGGCCAAGGAGGACCGCTACGAGCGACTGATCGAGCGGCACAACCGCCTCTCCCAGGAGCTGCGCGGCGCCGGCTTCAACATCATCAAGCAGGGCCAGCTCCGCATGGAACTGGGCCAGCTCGAGCGCGAGATCAACCAGCTCTGGAGCACCTTCGACACCCCGGGCGAGCGCAACCGCATGGAAGTCGCCAAGTCCTCGCTGAAGAACACCGTCAGGAACACGCCGAACGACATCGGCCTCTCGCTGATGAGCTTCAGCGACTGCGGCAAGATCAGGTTCCACGGCAGCTTCTCGCCGTCCGAGCGACAGCGGCTGATGAGCGAGGTCGACCGCGTGCGCACCGGCCGCGGCACGGCGCTGGCCGAGGCCATCCGCTCGGTCCCGCGCATGATCAGCGGCGGCAAGACCGAGGACAAGCCGGTCAACATCGTGCTCTTCTCCGACGGGCGGGAGAGCTGCGGCGGGGATGCCTGCGCCCAGGCGCGGGCGCTGAAGCGCCAGTACCCGCACCTCTACATCAACGTCATCGCCATCGGCAAAAGCGACCAGAGCCAGCGCTGCATCGCCAACGCCACCGGCGGCCTCTTCCTGCAGCCCGGCAACACCGCGGCACTGGCCGACGCGCTGAAGCGCGCCAGCGGCCAGGACATTCCGGACCACTGCAAATGACGCACCCCAGACGCCCCGCACCCAGAGGCTCCACAGCAGGCTTCGTGCAATCATGAGCGACACCAAGGACACCCCTCCCCCACCCGAAGCGCCGAGAGAGGCCGTCGTGGTCGAAGGCCGGCGCAGACCCTGGCTGGCGGTCCTGATCGCCACCCTGCTGGCCGCCATCATCCTGGCGGTGCTGCTGATCCCAGGCGTCCTCCTCTACCCCGAAGAGGACACCACGGCCGAAGAGCGCCAGCGGATCATCACCCTCCAGCAGGAGAGCAACCGCGCGCTGGAGGAGCGGGTCGAGGCCCTGCGCAAGCTGGTGGAGGAAGACATCTGCGTGGCCGAGGACGGTTTCTTCCGGCGCGACAAGGACGGCAAGCTGGAGCCCATCGGGCCGGACGGTCAGGCCCTGCTGCCGCGCCCGCCCGGCCGGCAGGAGATGAGCGAGGAGGAGGTTCCCCAGGGCGTCGATTTCCAGGGGAACCTGGTCGAGCTGCTCGACCTGGCGACCGTGATGGTGCTGGCGCCGGAGATCGGCGCCCAGGGGACCGGCTTCTTCGTGGCGCCGGGGATCGCGGTCACCAACCGCCACGTCATCGGCGCCAACCCGCAGGCGAAGCTGGTGGTGCTGGGCAAGGGCCTGCAGCAGCCGCTTCCGGCCACCATCGTCGCCGAGACCGGAAGCGACGACTTCTTCACCCCCGACTTCGCGCTCCTGAAGGTCGAGGGCGCCGCGGACGTCCCCTACCTGGCGCTCACCGACAAGGCGAAGAAGCTGCAGGACGTCGTGGCCGCCGGCTTCCCCGGCCTCTTGAACGAGACCGACGAGGACATCCAGCGCCTGGCGCGCGGCGACATGACCTCCATGCCCGAGCCCAGCGTCACCACCGGCGTCATCACCGCCCAGCAGGCGCCGCGCGGTGCCCCGGTGCTGGTCCACACCGCCACCATCTCCGGCGGCAGCAGCGGCGGACCGCTGGTGGACGAGTGCGGCCGCGTGGTCGGCATGAACACCTTCGTGCGCAGCCGCAAGCAGGACGGCGGGCGGCTGAACTACGCGCTGGCCACCCCCAGCCTCGCCGACTTCCTGAAGCAGCATCAGGTCGATTCCAAGCTCGCCACCTCGGACTGCGCGCCCAAGCCCCTGGTGGTGCAGAAGGCGGACGAGGCCGAGAAGGCCGGCAAGGAGAAGAACCAGCCCAAGCAGAACGAGACGGAGGAGAAGGGCAAGCCGGAGGAAGACGCCACGCCCATCCCCCAGTCCAAGGGTAAGAGCGAGTAGGGCCCCGGCGATGACCTGCCGCGGGAGGAGCGCATGAACCGTCAGCTCATCGCCGAGACCACCCTGGTCGGACTGCGGCCGCTGGGCATGGGCAGCCGGCGGGTTCAGGATTCCTGGAACGAGATCGACTCCTACCTGCGCGGCGCCCTGGGCGAGCGCTATGCCGACCTCTTCGCGGAGCCGGTGCCCGGCAACCGCGGCATTTCCTGGTTCGCGGCCCCCGAGGGCGAGGCGAAGCCCTATTCCGAGCTCGACGAGACCGACCAGGCCGCCCTGATCGCCGAGCTGAAGGAGCGCAGCGAGACCATCCGGGCCCATGCGGCCGGCCTGGCCGACAGCAAGCGGGACAGCGATCGCCGCCTGGCGCAGACCCTGGAGTGGGCGCTGGTGGTGCCCGAGGCCAGGCCGGACCGCGACTTCCTCTATTCCGTCGGCGGCGAGCCGCTGCTGGTCAACTGGGGCACGCGCGACGAGCAGGCCAAGGACGGCGGCGCCGTCCTGCAGGAGTTCCTGACCGGAGAGGCCTGGCGCCTGCGCCAGGAACAGCAGTCGGCCATGACCGCGGTCCCGCCGTCGAGCCAGCCGGTGGTGATGCGCGAGGCCGTGTCGGCCGCACCGCTCTGGTGGCTGCTCTGGCTGCTGTTCGGCCTGCTGATGATCGCCATCATGTACCTGCTGCTGCTGGGCTGTGGCGTCAGGTGGCCCTTCGGCCTGGAGCGGCCGACCTTTCTCAACTTCTGCCCGGGGGCGCTGGCGGCCGAGGACAGGACCGTGGACCAGTGGAGCGAGACCGAGCAGCGCGGCCGCGACCTGGAGCGCCAGGTCCTGCTGCTGCAGCGCGAACTGGCGCAGAAACAGCGCTGCCCGGTCGGCAAGGGCGATGCCGAGGAGATCCCATCCTACGATCCCTCCTACGACCGCGAGGAGGCCGAGCGCGCCTTCAAGGAGATCCGCGAGGAGGGCGGCGAGGAGGGCGAGGTCGAGATCATCCTGGAATGGCAGGGCGACGCCGACCTGGACCTGCATGTCATCTGCCCCGACGGCAGCCGGGTCTTCTTCCAGAACCGCAACAGCGCAACCTGCGGCGCCGTGCTCGACGTCGACAAGAACTCCACAACCGACGATGTCAGCCAGACGCCGCGCGAGCACGTCACCTGGAAGCAGAGCCCCAAGCCCGGCCGCTATCAGATCATCGTCGACAACTTCGCCGGCCGCTCCTCGGGCCGCGCGACGCCGGTTCCCTACAAGGTCTATGTCTCCCGCGGCGGCGAGATCGAGGTCTACGAGGGCGAGATCGCAGAGCAGGGCGGGACCTCCCTGGTGCAGGAGGTGACCCTCCCCTGAGGACCGCCTCTCCCGGCAGGCTCGCGCGAGGAAGGATCATTACCCGCAGATGAGCGTTACCTAGGGGATCCGGCGCTGAGGCCCGCCCGGCTGGGAGGGTGATGGGGAAGGCGGCGCAAGGGGGCCGCAAGCCCCATGTTCAAACGGGCCGCGAGGCCTATAGTACCGACGATCGGTGAAGAGACGGATATGCTGAAGGCGCCCTTCGACTATCGACCCGTGACCAGCCTGATCCCCAACACGGGGATCCAGTTCCTGGACTTCGCGCTGAAGCAGAGCGAGGTGGAGCGCATCTCGCGCGCCTTCTGGCCGGAGGTACACGAGGACAAGCGCGACGAGGAAGGTCGCCCGCTGGTGACGCTGCACCCGCTGACCAAGGACAGCGAGGGCAAGCTGCTGCACGTCACGCCCAAGGCGCCGAAGGGGATCGAGCCGCCGGAGGAGGAGTGCTTCTCGGTGCGCGCCCAGCAGGCCTTGGAGCTGCTCGACCGCCAGTGGCTGCCGCTGCCCTTCCTGCGCGAGGCCGAGCGCGGACCCGACAACCTGCCGAAGTACGACGAGGGGCCGACCAACTGGGCGCGCCTGCGCATCTCGGCCCTGCCGGAGCCGGATTCAGAAGGCTACAGCCACCGGGTCGTGATCGCCTTCGATACCCTGCTGCTGGAGCGGCGCAGCGACGGGCCCTACGCGGCGCCGACGCCTGAAGACGCGATGGAGGACATCGAGTTCTGCCTGGTGAGCGACCCCTTCGCGAACCGCGAGTTCCTGATCCTGGACTGGGTGCGCGACTGGCTTCAGGAGAGCTACCTGGAGGGCCGCACGCGCCGGCGCGGCCGGACGACCACCCTGGCCGACCTCAAGTACCCCGGCGAATACTGGGCGAACTTCATCGTGCTGCTGGAGGCCGTGGCCGCCGGCTGCAAGATCCCGCGCATCCGCCTCACCGACACCATGACCCAGTCGATCCAGGGCGAGCCCATCGACGTCGACCTGGTGATCGACGTCGGCAACAGCCGCACCTGCGGCGTCCTGATCGAGCAGTCCAAGCAGCTCGGCAGCGTCGACATCTCGCAGTGCTACCGCCTGGAGCTGCGCGACCTGACGCGGCCCGAGCAGTGCTATTCCAACCCCTTCGAGAGCCGCGTGGAGTTCACCAACGTCTCCTTCGGACGGCGCGAGTACTCGCGCCGCTCCGGCCGGCCGCGGCGCGATGCCTTCTGGTGGCCGAGCCCCGTGCGGGTCGGGCCGGAGGCGGCCTGGCTCGCCTCCCTCTCCGACGGCACCGAGGGGGTGAGCGGGCTCTCCAGCCCCAAGCGCTATCTCTGGGACGAGGCGCCACGGCCGCAGGCCTGGACCAACAACCGCGGGACCCTGCCGGTGGGCCGCCCGGTCCCGGCGATCAGCGGCCCCATGACCGCAAAGCTGACCGAGGAAGGCGACCTGGTCTCGCCGAAGCGGCCGAGGGCGGTTGTCGGGATGAGCCCGCGCTATTCCCGCTCCTCGCTCTACACCCTGATGCTGGCGGAGCTGCTGAGCCACGCCATCGGCCAGCTCAACTCCGCCTCGGTGCGCGAGCAGCAGGTCAACTCCGACCTGCCGCGCCGGCTTAGCAGCTTCATCCTGACCCTGCCGTCGGCCACGCCGCTGGCGGAACAGAAGATCCTCAGGCGGCGCGCGGAGTGGGCGGTCGACCTGGTCTGGCAGACCATGGGCTGGTCGGAGGACGACAAGATCCACAAGAAGCCCAAGATCAAGCTGGACTGGGACGAGGCGACCTGCACCCACCTCGTTTATCTCTACAACGAGATCAACCACAAGTTCCGCCGCAACCCGCACGACTTCTTCCGCCTGGTCGGACGCCACAAGCAGTTCGAGGGCGAGGGTCCGGCGCTGCGCATCGCCAGCATGGACATCGGCGGCGGCACCACCGACCTGATGATCATCCAGCACGAGATCGAGGCCGGCCAGCAGCAGACCATCTGGCCGCGCCAGCTCTTCCGCGAGGGCTTCCGCCAGGCCGGCGACGACATCGTGAAGTCGGTGATCGAGCACTGCGTGCTGCCGCAGCTCGGCCAGAAGCTGCGCGAGAGCGGGGTCGGCCGGCCCGACGTGCTGCTCTCCGACCTCTTCGGCGGCGACCGCGCCGGGGTGGGCCAGCCGGAACGCTCGACCCGGGCGCTGCTGACGACCCAGCTTCTGGTCCCGGCGGCCCTCGGCCTGCTCTCCGCCTACGAGGTGGTCGATCCCAGGCGCCCGGCGAGCCCGCAGCACCTGAAGCTGGGCAGCCTGCTGCCCGAGGACCGCATGCCGGCGGCGAACCTGCTCGCCTACTTCGACCGGGCGGTCACCAACGCCGGCGGCAGCGCCTTCAGCCCGCTGGAGATCGACCTGCTGATGGACCCGCAGGAGATCACCGGCGCCATCCACTTCGTGGTGCAGCGCATGATCGAGGACCTCTGCGACGTGATCCGCTCCTACGACTGCGATCTCTTGCTGCTGTCGGGCAGGCCCTCGCTCTTCCCGGCGGTGCGCGACCTGATCTATTCCAACCTGCCGGTACCGGCCAACCGGATCGTCCCCATGCACGGCTACGAGGTCGGCAACTGGTACCCCTTCCGCGGCCACGATTACCGCATCCACGATCCCAAGACGACGACGGCGGTCGGCGCCATGCTGTGCCAGATCTGCGAGGGCTATGCCCCCGGCTTCGTGATGCGCGCCAGTGCCATCAAGATGCGCTCCACGGCTCGCTTCATCGGCACCATGGAGACCAACGGCCAGATCCTCGAGAAGAACTGCTACCTGGAGAACGCCGACCTCATGACCGGCGCCAACGTCGTGGACTTCAAGGTGCCGATGGAGGCGCCGGTCTTCCTCGGCTTCCGCCAGCTTCCGCTGGAGCGCTGGAAGACCACGCCGCTCTACTACCTCTACTTCAAGACCCCGGAGAAGCATCCCCACCTCGCCACCCCCATCACCGTCACCCTGGAGCGCGCCGAGCCGCTGGACGAGCAGGACGAGGTGGTGATGGAGGACTTCTCCATCGCCGAGGCGATCGACGCCGAGAACGAGGACGTGGCCTCGCAGATCGAGCTACGGTTGCAGACCATGTTCATGGACCAGCAGGCGGAAGGCGGCTACTGGTTGGACACCGGGGTTCTGCGCACGAAGGGACGCGCCTGACATGCTGCGCGACAAGGACAGGGCGCTGGCCGAACACTGCGGGGCCATGGCGAAGGCCTCGATCGACGCGCTCGGCTGGTTCGCCGACAACGGCAAGCTGGTGGGCGGGCGCCAGCAGGGCCTGCAGCGCAGCTTTCGCAAGCACGCCGTCGAGGCGCAGAAGCTGGCGGCGGCAGCCCAGCGCCCCATGTCGGTCGCCGCTTTCGGCGCCAGCCAGGCCGGCAAGTCCTTCCTGATCGGCGCGCTGATCGCCCCGCAGGAGAGCGGCGCCCAGGTGGTCTTCGGGACCGACGCCGAGGCCCGCAAGCTGGACTTCCTGGACGAGGTGAACCCCCAGGGCGGCAACGAGACCACGGGCCTGGTCACCCGCTTCTCGGTTGCACCGCGGCCGACGCCGGCCGGCCATCCGGTCGCGCTCCGCCTGCTGAGCGAGGTGGATATCGTCAAGATCCTCGCCAACTCCTTCCTCTTCGACCTGGGGGCCACGGGGGACTGGGCGCCGGGCGAGGAAGAGCTGCTGGCACTGCGCGGCGAGCTCGAGGCCGCGGCCGGCCAGGGCAAGGTCGATGCCCTGCGCCTGGAGGACGTCTTCGAGCTCCGCGACTACCTGGACCACGACCTGCCGCGCCACCCGCTCGCCGGCAGCCAGGCGGAGCGCTACTGGGCCTTCGCCGAGGAACTGCTGCCGCGGCTGGCGGCGGAGCAGAGGGCCAGGGCCTTCGCCCCGCTCTGGGGCGGCCTGCCGGAGTTCACCGATCTCTACCTCCGGCTGAAGGCCGCTCTCGACCAGCTCGGCCACCCGGAATGGGCCTATGTCCCGCTGGACTCCCTCACCGACCGCTCCGGCGGCATCCTGCACGTGCGCACGCTCTACGGCCTCGACCTGGGCGGCGAGAGCGCGAGCTCGGTGGAGGTCGCGACCGACGAGGGCGCGCGGGCGGCCCTGCCGAAGCCGGTGGTGACGGCGCTCACGGCCGAGCTTCGGGTGACCCTGACGCGCACGCCCTGGCCCTTCTTCGAGCACACCGACCTGCTGGACTTCCCGGGCGCCCGCTCGCGGCTCGACAGCCACCCGGACAAGTGGCTGAGGAACGCGGAGGAGAACCCCGACGGCCGGGCCCAGTGCTTCCTGCGCGGCAAGGTCGCCGTGCTCTTCGACAACTACGTCGCCGACCTCGACCTCAACTCCATGCTGCTCTGCGTGGGGCCCGAGAACCAGGAGGTGCGCAAGCTGCCGGAGCTGATCGAGGGCTGGATCGCGCGGACCCACGGCCGGCGCCCCGAGGACCGCGCCGGCCGGCGGGTCTCGCTCTTCTTCTGCATGACCAAGGCGGACCGGCTCTTCGACCTGGCGACCGGCGCCAGCGACGGCGAGAGCACGCGCAACCGCCTGGCCAACAACATCGGCTTCTATCCCGGCTGGACCGAGAACTGGGCGCAGGGCCGAACCTTCGACAACTGCTACCTGATCCGCAACCCCAACATCCGCCGCGACGACCTCTTCGACTACGAGGGCGGCGCGGTCAAGGGCGAGAGCGAGACAGTGCCGCCCGAGCTCGGCGTGCGCGACGACAAGCAGGGCTGGCTGGACCGCTTCCGCGCCACCTTCCTCTCCGAAGAGCTGGTGAAGCGCCATCTCGCCAGGCCGGAAGAGAAGTGGGACGCGATGCTCAGCCTGAACGACGGCGGCATCTCCTACCTGGCGGACGCCCTGGGCCCGCTCTGCGACCCGGACCTCAAGTACGAGCAGATCAAGCCCCGCGCCGAGGAGCTGCAGCGCCACATCCTGGCGGAGCTCACCCACTTCCACGAGGCCGGCGACCTGCAGAGCCGGGTGGAGGAGCGCATGGGCAAGGCGACCGAGGTCGTGCGCGCCCTGCTGGCGCAACCACAGACCATCGGCTGCTTCTTCCGCGAGCTCATGGCCGACGAGGACCGGTTGGCGCAGGCCTACCTGGACTCCATGCGCCAGGTCCACCGCAGCACGGAGAGCGCCAAGCCGCGGCCGGCGCCCTCCAGCATCACCATCGAGCTGCCGCCCGGCATGGAGGAGGCTGAGGCAGGCACGCCCGAAAGGACGGAGAGGGAGCAGCGCCTCTTCGGCGACGCAGCGCTCCAGGCCTGGCTCGACGACCTCGAGCGCCGGGGCAGCGACGACGACGTGGCCGCCGCCTACAACCTGAACTCGGAGCAGTTCCTGCAGGTGATCAACGAGCTGGCGGTGGCGGCCAAGCGCCTGAACATCCCCGACGTCATCGAGACGCAGCTCCACGCCGTGCCCCGCTTCGGCTCGCCCGACGAGGTGGTGCACCGCGTCGCCATGGCCGCGGCCCTCACCCTGAACGGGCTGGTCAACAGGCTCGGCAGCGACCTGGAGCCGGAGGCGGAGAACGGCGGCGCGAAGATCGTCTTCACCCGACCGCCGCCGATCGCGCCGGGCGCGCTGCCCGATCTGCCCGACGACCCGGCCGAGATGGCGCGCATCCGCGGCCGCACCATCTCCACCTGGCTGGGCGCGCTGCGCGACCTGGCACGCCGCAATGCCTCCTGGGGGCAAGGCGGCTTCGTCGACCCCGAGCAGAACCGTCGCCTGGGCGCGTTGATCGGCCAGGTGCGAGGCTAGCGCGGTGCAGCAGGTCGATCTCACGATCGAGGACGACGAAAGCCGCAGCGGCGGCGGCTTCGCCCGGCTCCTCTTCGACCTGCAGGCGCCCTCGGTTCCGGCCAACCTCACGGTCAGCTTCAAGCGCGGCGGCGAGCAGGAACCCTGGCTCGGCCCCGGCGGCTGGCAGGCGAGCGAGCATCTCTTCCGTCCGGTCTCGGCAGAGGCCTTGCGGGACGGCCTCTCCCTCGTCGTCGGACCGGAGGTGGTCAACCAGATCGAGGCCTTCACCAGCGTCATGGCGCACCTGCCCGACCTCGAGGTCTTCGGCCTCGCCACCTGGGAGGCGACGCCCGGATTCGCGGTGAGATCGCCCCCGGCGCCCGAGCCCGAGCCGGTCGAGGTGCCCTTCCAGCTCCTGCCTGGCGGCGCCATCGCCTTCCAGCTTCCGCCGGAGGACCTGGGTAGCAATGCCCCGCCGGCACGCCTCGATCCTAGCGGCTCGCATCTGGGGGTCGCCTACGAGGAACTGCGCCGCGCCTTCCAGGGCCGCCTGCAGATCGACCCGCGCTCGGGCGAGGCCCGACTGCTGAAGGGGCCGGGCAAGCCGCCCCGCCTGATCGCCTTCTCCGCCAGCGGCTCGGGAGGCCTGCTTCTCAAGGGCGAGGAGGGCCATCCCTACAAAGCCACCGTCGGACCGGGGGAAAGCCTCTTCGGACTGGACAGCGGGCCGCTTGCCGAACGCAAGGAAGGCCTGGTCGAGCTCGATCCCGAGACACTGAAGGCGCGCCTCGTCGAGCCGACAGTGACGCCGACGCCTCCTCCGCTGCCGAAGCGCAACCCTCTCGCCTGGCTTCTGCCGCTGATCGTTTTCCTGCTGGTCGCTGTCGGCACCGCCGGTGCGCTCTACCTGAAGGAGGCCGAGACACAGAAGGAGGAAGAGGAGAAGAAGTCGGCCCAGAAGGAGGAGGAGAAGGAGGAGGAGAAGACGCCCCCCCCGCCGCTCACGCCCGCGCAGCTCTATGACAAGGGGGCCGCCGCCATGCAGGCCAAACGCTACGACGAGGCGCGGCCGCTGCTCCGCCAGGCGGAACACGGCGGCAACAGGGAGGCTGCCCTTCTCCTGGCCCAGGCCGTGGACTCGCTGGACTTCGAGACAGGTCTCTTCGCCGCCGCCGACGACGTCGAGGCCCTGCGCCTCTACGGCAAGGCCTGCGAGCCGGGCGAGGATCCGAAGCGAACAGAGGTGGTCGCATCGGCCAAGGAAGCCCTGGCCGCACTCGGCACGACACTCAAGGAGAAGGCCGACCAGGGCGACATCGTCGCCGCCGACGTTCTACGCGGCCCCTTCAAGGAAGCGGAGGAACAGTGCCAATGAGAACCCCGATATTCCGGCCGGTTACGGCCGCAACATCCCTGCCCCGTCTCTGCGCGCTAGCCGCCGCCTTCCTGCTGTTCCTGGCGCCCGCGCAGGCGCCCGCCCAGACCAAAGAGCCGCTGATGCAGGACGGCACGACCTCGATCCCTGAGCGCGTGCTGTCCAGGCCGGAGGCCCAGGTCGTCTCCGCCCCCGGCGAGGAGAAGGTGGTGGAGACGCCGCAGCCCTTCACCCTCTATTACCTCTTCGAGCGCAGGCAGGCGGACGGCAAGGAGTGGGTGGAGGTCGGACCCAACCGCGACACCGACCCCATCGGCTGGATGCCGAGCGAGGATACGGTCGCCTGGAAGCAGACCCTGGTGCTGACCTTCACCAACCCGGCCGGCCGCCTGCCCACCCTCTTCTTCGCAACCCGCGAGAAGCTGATCGACTTCGTGGAGGACGAGCGCCTCACGGTCCTGGCCCCGGACTATGTGGCCAAGACCCGCGCCGGCAATCCGCCGCCGGGCTCCGGCATCGTCTCCATCGAGAACGCCGAGTACGTCGACTTCGTCGAGCAGTTCTACCTGCTGCCGATCCTGGAGGCCGAGCAGGTTCTCCTCTCGGCCACGGCGCAGCGCTCCAAGATCTTCGAAATCGCCTCGATCCCGCTGAAGGAGCAAAAGAAGGTCGATCCCACGACCAATCCCGACTTTCCCGTCGGCGTGGTCTTCGTGATCGACACGACGCTCTCCATGGATCCCTACATCGACCGCACGCGCGAGACCGTGCGCAAGATCTTCGAGAACATCCGCGGCTCGGAGATCGCCGACCGGGTGAGCTTCGGCATGATCGGCTTCCGCGATGCGACCGAGGGCGTGGAGGGCCTGGACTACACGGCCAGGATCTTCGCTCCGCTTCAGAAGGACTTCGACCCCGAGGCCTTCCTGAAGAAGATCGAGAACATCAAGGCGGCCACGGTCTCCTCGCGCGGCTACAACGAGGACGGGCTGGCCGGCGCGGTCGAGGCCCTGAACCTGGAGAGCTGGAAGGAGTTCGGCGGCCGCTACGTCATCTTCATCACCGATGCCGGCCTGCGCGTGCCGCCCGATCCGCTGGCCTCCACCGGGCTCACCGTCGAGCAGGTGAATGCGATCGCCCGGGACAAGCAGGTGGCCGTCATCTCGATGCTGCTGCGCACCGCCGCCGGCACGGCCTACCACAGCCGGGCCTCGCAGCAGTTGAAGGCCCTCTCCTTCTGGCGCGAGGACTGGGCGCCGCCCTACTACGAGATTCCCGAGGGCGACCTGGCGCGCTTCGGCCCCACCATCGACGACATCACCGAGCGGCTGGTGAAACAGGTCGTCACCCTGGCCAATGCCTCGGCCGGGTCCGACGAGGAGGCCTCGCAGGACTGCGGCCAGGCCGGGCGGACCATCGAGTGCCTGGGCTACGCCATGCGGCTGGCCTGGCTGGGACAGGAGAGCGGTGCCCAGGCACCGAAGGTCTTCAAGGCCTGGGCGCCGCAGTTCGCACTCGACAATCCCGTCGACGGGCGCGCCTTCCAGGTTCGGATCCTCCTGAACCGCAACCAGGTGAACAACCTCTACGCCCGCCTCGGGCTGGCGATCGAGGCGGCCGACCGCCTGATCGGCCAGGACCCCGGGCTCTTCTTCGACGTGCTGCAGACGGTGATCGCCCAGGCGACCAACGATCCCACCGTCCTGGAGGACCTGGACCCCGGCCAGAACGTCACGGTCGACATCGCAGAGCTTCCCAACCTGGGCAGCCTGCTGGGCGAATACTTCGCCCACCTCCCCTTCCAGACGCGGCTGATGCGCACCACCCGCGACGACTGGGACCGCATGTCGGGGGCCGAGCGCGAGCAGATCCTGGTGAACGTCCGCAGCGCCCGGCGCCTGATCAAGCAGTACTACCAGGACAGCGACCGCTGGATCGCGCTGCACCCGCAGGCCAGCGACGGCGAGAAGGTCTATCCCCTTCCCCTGGAAGTGCTGCCGTGAGCCCAGAGCCGCCGGTGCTCGAACTGCTCGGGGCCGAGAAGCACAGGAGCGACGGCGAGCGCCGCTTCCACCTGACGGTGCCGGAGTTCCGGCTCGGGCGCGGCGAGCGCCTGGCGCTCGTCGGGCGCAGCGGCAGCGGCAAGAGCAGCCTGATCGAGATCCTGGCGGCGGCGCTGCGGCCCGACCGGCTGGCCGCCTTCCGCGTGTCGCATCCCGACGAGGCGGAGCCGCGCGACCTGGCGGCCGCCTGGGAGGGGGAGGACGACGACTATCTCTCCTCCAGCCGCGCGCGCTGCTTCGGCTACGTGCAGCAGATCGGCGGCCTGCTGCGCTTCCTGACCACGCGGGAGAACATCCGCCTGTCGCTCGACCTCGGCCGGCAGGAGGGCGCGGTCGAACCCCTGGCCGAGGCGCTGGGCATCGCCCGCTATCTGGAGAGCTATCCCGACCGGCTCTCGGTCGGCGAACGCCAGCGGATCGCGATCGCCAGGGCCCTGGTGCACAGCCCCGCCCTGGTCCTGGCCGACGAGCCCACCGGCGCGCTCGACATCGGCACGGCGGAGCAGGTCATGCGCCTCTTCGTCGAGACGGCCGAGAGCCGGGGGACGAGCCTGGTGCTCGCCACCCACGATCGCGCGCTGGCGGAGCGCTTCGGCTTCCGCCTGGTCGAGGCCCAGGTCAGGCTGGAGGAAAAGCGGCAGTGGACAGGCTTCACCACCGCCGAGGCATGAGCAGCGGACAGGCCTTCCTCGCCGCCCGCCTGGCGCTGAGGGACCTGCTGCACGAGCGCACCCACTTCCTCTGCCAGGTCCTGGCGCTGGCCGCCGTGCTGGCGCCGCTCCTGATCCTCTACGGCCTCAAGACCGGGGTCCTGGAGACCCTGTCGGGTGGCCTGGCGGCCGACGCCAACGTGCGCCAGCTCACCATCCGCGGCCTCGCCAACCTGCCGGAATCCGAGGTCGAGGCCCTGCGGCAGGACCCGCTGGTGGGCTTCCTCGCCCCCCATCCCCATCCCATCAACGCCGATACCTTCTTCGCCGTGGCGGGCAAGCGGGGGGCGGAGACGATCCAGGGCACGATCCTGGGCTCCGGACCGGGCGACCCGCTGCTGGGCGCCGAGCGCAGGCCGCCCGCGGCCGGGGAGACCGTGCTCTCCGCCGGGCTGGCGCGCGACCTGGGCGTCGGCGCCGGCGGCGAGATCGTCCTTATCGCCGAGCGCAACCAGGGCGAGACGGCGCTGCTGCCGCTCACCGTCACCGGCGTGCTGGAGCCGGCGGACTGGTCCGCCCGGGGCGCCCTGCTGCACGCCGAGGACATCATGGCCGTCGACCGCTGGAGCGAGGGCTACCTGATCCCGAAGATGGGCGAGACGGGGCGCCCCCTGGAGCAGCGGACCGTCCCCACCCTGCGGCTCTTCGCGGCCGATCTGGCCTCGGTCAGGCCGCTGGCCAGGCGCCTGGGCGAGATGGGGCTGAACCTGCGCACCGACATCAGCCGGATCGAGGGGCTGGAGCGTCTCTCGGACATGCTGGGCATCGTCTTCGGCACCATCGCCGGCGTCGCCGGGCTGGGCTACCTCGTCTCCTTCAGCGCCAGCCTCTGGGCCAATGTCTCGCGCAAGTCCCAGGAGCTCAGCATCCTGCGCCTGCAAGGCCTCTCGCGGCGCGCCTCGCTGGCCTTTCCGACGGCGCAGGCGCTGGCGATCGCGCTGGGTGGCTTCCTGGGCGCCAGCCTGCTCTACCTCCTGGCCGCCGGCCTGCTGAACGACAGCCTGGGGCCCGACTTCGCGCGCGCGCTGGGCCAGGGTTTCGACGCGCTCAGGCCGGGCGAGAAGAGCATCGAGGGGGACATTTCCTCGCTGAGGCCGTACCATTTCGCAGTGGCGGCCGTCGCCAGCCTCGCCGTGGCGCTCCTGGCGGCCGCGGCCGCGGCACGCCGCATCGTGGGAATCGATCCAGCCGAGGGAATGCGCAGTGTCTAGCCGCAAGTGCCACGCAGTCCTGGCGGGCCTCGCGCTGCTCGCCGCGGCCAGCGCCGCCGCCGAGGCGCGCTGGGACGAGAAGCTCTGGAACCGCAACGTCCTGCCGGACGACCTGGTCCTGCCGCTGCCCTGCGAGGGGGCCATGGCCTTCCGCCCGGTCTACGTGAGCAGCGAGCCCAACCGTCTGAGCGACCTCTCGGTCGAGTTCGGCAGCGACGGAACCGATCACCGCTATGCGGAGTTTCCCAGGACGAGCCACATCGCCGGGTCGATCAGCGCCGAGGGCGCCGAGGGCCGGCGGCTTTACTACCTGGGGAAGTACGAGGTGACGCAGGACCAGTACGCCGCGGTGATGGACAGCGACTGCCCGAAGCCAAGTCCGACCGGCAGCCTGCCGAAGGAAGGCCTCTCCTGGTTCGATGCCGTGGCCTTCACGCAGAAGCTGTCGGAATGGCTGCTGAAGGAGGCGCCCGACGCCCTGCCGAAGGAGGACGGGGTGCCGGCCTACCTGCGCCTGCCGACGGAGACGGAGTGGGAGTTCGCCGCGCGCGGCGGCATGGCGGTGACCGACAGCCAGCGCCGCGACCTGCTCTTCCCCATGCCGGACGGCGCCGTCGACCGCTATGCCTGGTTCGACGCGCCCGGGTCCTGCGACGGCTACACCCAGCCCATCGGCCTGAAGCAGCCCAACCCGCTGGGCCTCTACGACATGCTGGGCAACGTCGAGGAGATGGTGCTGACCCCCTACCAGATGAGCGTGGCCGGCCGCCTGCACGGCCAGGTCGGCGGCTTCGTCGCCAAGGGCGGGTCGTGCAACACCCGGCGCGAGCTGCTGCGCACAGGGGCCAGGCGGGAGTATCCCTTCTTCGACCACCACCGCGCCCAGGCCATGCAGCCGGAGCTGACCGGCTTCCGCGCCGCCCTCGTGGCCCCGGTCGAGACCTCGGTGCCGCGAATCGAGGATCTGCGCGAGGACTGGCAGGAAGCGAGCCGGCGCCGCAGCCTCGACCCCAAGAGCGACCCCCTGACCATCCTCGAGATCCTGGCCAAAGAGGCGAGAGACCCCGAGAGCCGCAAGGCCCTGAGCCGGGTCTCCACCAGCTTCAGCCAGGAGCGCCAGGAGCGGCGCGCGCTCGACGCCCGGGCCGCGCGCATGGCGATCATCGCCGGCGCCCAGATGATCCGCAGCTATCGCCGGGACGAGCGCATCGCGCGCGCGGTGGAGAAGGCGATCGAGGCCTGCGGCGAGGACGAGGCCTGCCGCCAGCGCACCGACGGCGGCAGGCTCGCCCGTGCCGAGGAGAACGCGGCGATCGGCGCCAACGCGCTGCTCGACCTGATCGGCCAGGTGCAGAAGGACTATCCCCAGTCGCTGCTGTCCAGCCAGCTCCTGCCGGTGCTCGAGCAGTACGCCGCCTTCGAGAGCGGCGGCTTCGGCACCTTCGCAAGCGGCTTCGTCAACCTGATCGCCGCCCGGCGCGAGGACCCGCAGCGCTCCAACGCCGCGATCCTGGAGGCGGTCCTGGCGCTATGACACGCGCCGGACCGAACGGAATACAATATGAAGTGAGACGGGCCCGATTCTCGCCCGCCAGTTGACAGCGTTGCGCTAAGCTAAGGAACAGCAAAGCGAGGTTTGAAAGTCATGTCCGCCAGCATCGACAGAGCGACGAAACCCAAGCAGAAAACAGCGGTCCTGCTTGCCGCAGCCCTGGTCCTCTCGGCCTGCGCCTCTTCCGGTAGCCGGCCCAGCAGCCCCAGCTCCGAGCAGTCCGCGCTCTACAACTACGCCAGTTCCTTCCCCGCCCAGGGGGCGGCGATCGGTGCCGTGGCCGGTGCCATCCTGGGCTGCACCATCGGCGCCCTGGCCTCGAGCAACGCGGGATCGGGCTGCGCCATCGGGGCGGCGGCGGGCGGCGCCGGCGGCGCACTCCTGGGCGGTGCTGGCGGCTATCTCGTCTCCGAGAACCAGCGGCAGTACGCCAACCAGGAAGAGCGCCTCTACTACCTCTCCCGGGCGGCCGACCGGGAACTGGCCAAGGCCCGCAACGCCCGCCAGGACGCGCAGCAGATCGTGACCAACCACCGCACCCAGCTCGCCAGCCTGGAAGAGGGCTACAAGGCGAAGAAGGTCAGCGAGCAGAGCCTGGAACGCGCGCTCTCCGAAGCGCGCTACGACCTCGAGCAGATCGAGCGGGCGAGCGAGGGCCTGCAGTCGCAGATCGACGTGGTGAGCGACGGTATCGCCCAGGCGCAGAACAGCGGCAGCCCCAACGCGCAGGCCCTGATCCGCCAGCGCAACGCCCTGATCGCCGAGCGCAACCTGCTGGACCAGCAGCTCGTCGCCCTGGATATCGAAATCGACCGGGGGGAGGCCCTGCTTTCCTGATGCTGCGCACCACGATCTCGCTTGCCGCCTTCTCGCTCCTGGCGCTTGTCGCCGGTTGCGTCTCCAAGGCCGACTGCGACCCCAACCGGGTCGGCAACGTCATCACCGCCAGCGCCTGCCAGATCAGCGGCACCTCGCAGGCCCGCGTGGACGACAAGCAGGCCGAGGTCGATGCCAAGGTCGCGGCCTACAGGCTGACCCAGGCGGAAACCCGCGCGCTGCTGGTCGAGGCGGAACAGCTGGCCGCCGACAAGGCCCTCTGGCAGGCCCGCGTCGCCGAGCTCGACCGCAAGCTTGCCTCCTTACGCGGCCGCATCGCCGGCCAGCAAGCGCGGAGCGAGGACGATCGCGCGCGCCTCAGGGCCCTGCGCGCCCAGCTCGAGGAGGCGCAGGCCCAGCTCGACAACGCCGCAGTGGACGAGACCGTCACCCGGGCCGAGATCGAGACCCTGACCGTCGAGGTGGAGCGCCGACGCCAGGCGATCGAGGTCTACCTCGACGAGATCGACGTGGTGGAGTAGCCGGAGCCCCGACGGCTCGGTGCCGGCCCGCACTCCCACCCGGCCGCCCGTACCAGAATACTTTCGTTGGGCGGCCGGGCGGGGGTGCGGGCCGGAGCCGGTTCCACCTGAGCGCGAAGCGCTCTAACCCCGCCCCACGAAGGGCATCTTGGTCGCCATGATGGTCTGGAACAGCACGTTGCTCTCCAGCGGCAGTTCGGCCATGGCGACCACCGCGCGGGCGACGTGGGTCACGTCCATAGTCGGCTCCGCCTTGATGGTGCCGTCGGCCTGGGGGACGCCGGCCATCATGCGCTCCGTCATCGCCGAGGCGGCATTGCCGATGTCGATCTGGCCGCAGGCGATGCTGAAGGCCCGGCCGTCCAGCACGATCGACTTGGTGAGCCCGGTGATCGCGTGCTTGGAGGCCGTGTAGGGCACGGAGCCGTAGCGCGGCGTGTGGGCGGAGATCGAGCCGTTGTTGATGATCCGCCCGCCCTGCGGGTCCTGCCCGCGCATCATGCGGAAGGCCGCCGCGGCGATCAGGAAGGCGCCGTCCAGGTTGACCGAGAGCACCCGCCGCCATTCCTCGAAGGTCACGTCGCCGATCAAGGTGGCCGGGATGTTGGTGCCGGCATTGTTGAAGACGGCATCCAGCCGGCCGCAGCTCCGCTCGATCTCGCCGAAGAGCGCCTCGACGGACTTCGGGTCGCTGACGTCGGTCGCGATCGGCAGGCAGGCGGCTCCGGCCTCGCCCAGGCCGTCGATCACACCCTGCATCTTCTCCGCCGACCTCGCGGCCAGGACCACGCGCCAGCCGGCCTGCGCGAAGGCCGCGGCGGTGGCGGCACCGATCCCCTGACTGGCACCCGTCACCAGAACGATACCCTGCGCCATCTTTCTCTCCTCCTCTGCAGCGGCCTGTCGCCTACCCCATCCGAAAGAAGAGGTCCAGGGGCTTGCTGACGGACAGTGCGCCCGGCCTCGACCAAGGCGGCTCCACGGCAGTCAGGGTCGCGGAGCGGCCGCCGGCGGCGCATGCAGGTGCAGCAAGGCTTCGAAGCCCCCCTTGCGGCTGCGCGCGGGCGAGAGCAGCCGCAGCGAGCCGCCGCCCGCGGTCGCGATCGCATCGGCAATCGCCAGGCCGAGGCCGGATCCCTCGGCCACGGTGGCGCCCCGCTCGAAGCGACCCTTGAGGCGCGCCAGGATAGCGGCGGGAACGACAGGGCCGCTGTTGGTCACGCTGACGACCCCCTCGCCCAGGACATCCACGTAGACAGGCGTGCCCGGATCGCCGTGCTTCAGTGCATTCTCGATCAGGTTGCGCAGCAGGATGGCAAAGGCGTCGGCATCCATGCGCGAGAGCAGCGAGGCCCCCTCCCGCTTCTCGGCATGGAGCGGTGCACGATGCCGGCGGAAATCGTCGACCACGTGATCCAGGATCGCTGTGAGCTCCTGCGGCTCTCCGGTGAGGAGACCGCCGCTCTCGGCCTTGGCGAGCTGCATCAGCTTCTCCGAGAGCTGCGCCAGGGTACGTAGCGTGCTCTCGATCCGGCGGGCTCTTTCCTGCAGCTCTCCCTGCGGCGCCTCGGCCAGCAGCCGCTGGGTCTGCGCCAGGGCCGCGGCGATCGGGGTGCGCAGCTCGTGCGCACTGTTCGCGGTGAAGCTGCGCTCGGCCTCCAAGGCCCGCTGCATCCGGGCCAGCAGCCGGTCCATGGCGGACGCCAGCGGCGCGAGTTCCCTCGGAACCTCCTGCGCCCGGAGCGGCGAGAGGTCGGAGGCGCTGCGCGCCTCGATGTCGTTACTGAAGTGGCGCAGGGGACGCAGGCTGCGCCGCACGAACCACCAAACGCTGAGCAGGCTCAGCGGCAGCAGGATGAGCAGCGGATAGAACAGCACGACGGCGGCCTCGGCGGTTTCCTCGAGGCGATGGCCGAGCGGCTCGGCCACCTGGACGAAGACCCTCCCATCGGCGCTCTCGGCGCCATAGAGATGATGGGTCGCCGTCTTGCGAAACCCTGAGAAGGGCTCGACCGCAAAGACCGCCGGATCGGCACCCAGCGAGCGCAGCACGACGCGGCCCGAGCGGTCCGTGACGACATAGGAGAGGTAGGCGTCGCTTGCGGCCAGGGCGCCCTCATCCTCCGGCGCTTGCGTCGGGCCGGAGGTGATCGTATCGCCCTTGGCCAGCGCGACCAGCCCCATTGCCGTCTCCCGCAGGCTGTTGTCGAAGACCTCGTCGAGTTCGTGGTTGAGGAAGAAGGCGGCCCAGGTGGTCGCCAGCAGCCACATGGCCGCGACGGCAAGGGCGAGCGCATAGCCCAGACGCCTTTGCAGGCTGCCGCTGATCTTCACGGGCGGCCCAAGCGGTAGCCCAGGCCGCGAACGGTCTCGATCGTCGCCCTGCCCAGCTTCTTGCGCAGCCGGCTGACGTGGACCTCGATCGTGTTGCTCTCGATCATGCTGCCGAAGTCATAGAGCCGTTCTTCAAGCTGGCTCTTGGAGATCACCATGCCCGGGCGCTGCAACAAGGCCTCGAAGATGGCCCACTCGCTGGCCGTCAGGTCTACCGGGCGGCCCCCCTGGTGGAGCGAGCGGGCCGCCAGGTCGACCGAGAGCGCACCGAGCTCCACCAGCGGATTGGGATTGCCCGCATAGCGCCGGGCGACCGCTGCGATGCGGGCGCTGAGCTCCGACAGGTCGAAGGGCTTGACCAGGTAGTCGTCGGCACCCGCGTTCAGGCAGGCGATCCGGTCGGACACCTGATCGAGAGCCGACAGGATGATGACCGGGGTCGCCCCGCCGCCCCCGCGCAGTTGCTTGAGAAAACCGACACCGCGTCCGTCCGGCAGCATCAGGTCGAGGAGGATGAGATCGTAGAGCCCTGTTCGACGGTTGGTGTCGGCCTCGGACAGATGCGTCACCCAGTCGACGGCATTTCCCTCTGCCGCGACATGCTCGCGAACCGCGGCGCCGAGGCCGGCATCGTCTTCGATCAGCAGTATGCGCATGGCCCGGACGGATCCCTGTCCCTCACTCCGGCTCGAGGATTCTGCGCCAAGCTGAAGCGAAGCTGAAGCCCGGGCGCACCACCCTTCAGTTTGGCTTCAGGCTGGCGCTCTAGCCTCCGATCGTCATCAACCACCCAGTTGGAGCCCTGACCATGAAACCTACCCCGAAAACCTCCGCAGTCTCGCTCGGAATGTCGGGCACCGCAGCGCCCTACCTCGGCGGCGTGGAGGGCTGCGACCCACCCGCGCCGGACTGGCGGAACGCCCCCTCCGCCTCCAGGCCGAAGGCCTTGAAAATCGTTCAGATCGAGGACAAGGACTGATCCTGACGTTCCGGGGTCTGAAGGGGCGAAGGCTCTACAGCCCCCTCTCGTCGAGGATGGCGCGGGTCTGGCGGGCGATGACGGCCTCCTCGTTGGTGGGCAGGACGTGCGCGCTGACCCGCGATCCCGGCGGCGAGAGGAAGCGGGCGGCAACCTCGTTGGCCGCGGGGTCGTAGTCGATGCCGAGCCAGGCGCAGCCCTTCATGATGGCGGCCCGGATCGGGGCCGCGTTCTCGCCAATGCCGCCGGTGAAGATCAGGGCGTCGATGCCGCCGATCTCGGCCGCGATGCCGCCGATCTCGCGCACGGCGCGATGGACGTAGAGTGCGATGGCGGCCCTGGCCGCCGGCTCCTCGCTCGCCATCAGGGTGCGCATGTCGTTGGAGAGGCCCGAGATGCCGCGCAGGCCGCTCTCGTGGAAGAGCATCCGGCGCACCTCCTGGCCGCTGAGGCCGAGCTCGTCGAAGAGATAGAGGATGACGCCGGGATCGGTCTGGCCGGGCCGGTCGCCCATCACCAGGCCGTCCAGCGTGGTGAAGCCCATGGTCGTCGCCCGGCTCTTGCCCTCCACCAGGCCACAGAGGCTGGAGCCGTTGCCCAGGTGGGCGACCACCACCCGCCCCCCGGCCCGCTCGCCCAGCAGCTTCTCCAGCCGGCCGGAGATCCAGTCGTAAGAGAGACCGTGGAAGCCATAGCGGCGCACGCCTTGGCTGGTGATCCGCTGCGGCAGGGCGATCATGCGCCCGACCTCCGGGATGGTCGCGTGGAAGGAGGTGTCGAAGCAGGCGATCTGCGGCAGGCCGGGCCAGAGCCCGAGCGCCGAGCGGATCGCGTCCAGCTCGTGCGGCTGGTGGCTGCGCGCCAAGGGAACCAGCGCCTCCAGGTGCTCGACCAGGCCCTCCTCGACCAGGCAGGGGCCCTCGTGATCGGGCCCGCCGTGCACCACGCGCTGTCCGGCCGCCACGATTGCGGCAGCGCCCAATTCGTTCAGGACCGGCAGCAGCCAGGCCAGCATGGCCTCGTGGCTCTGCCCCGCACCCTCCGGCAGGGGCGGAGACTCCAGCGGTGCGCCGCGGTGGTCGCGGAACCTGCAGGCCGCCTGGGCGCTGCCGATCCGCTCGGCCAGGCAGGAGAGAAAGGGTCGGTTGCCGCGCTGCCGGTCGAAGAGGGCAGCCTTGATGCTGGAAGAGCCGGCATTGAGGGTCAGGATCGCCTCTCGCCGGCCCGCGCTACCCCCGCGCTCACTGTCGGAGGCATTCGTCTGGGAAAACTCCGCCATGATCGCCCTCGTCCCTTCTGCGACCCGTGGTTCCGGCGATAGCACTCTGCCCCCAGGCGAGGGGCAGGAGACAAGATCGCAGAGGGCCGCAGCGCTGCGGTTTGTCCGCGCAGGCGAAGCCCGTCGGACGCACAAAGGAGAGCGCCCGGGCAGGCCGTCCCGCCCGGGCGCTTGAACCTGGCACTCGGAGCTAGGCCACCTCTTGACTAGGCCACCTCTTGCGGGCGCATGTCGGCCGGGTCGATGCCGGCGACCTTGACCGGCGCCTTCATGGCGTCGCGGCGGAAGGGCTCGCCCAGCTCCTGGTTGAGGATGACCTCGAGGAAGGTGGTGACCCCCTTCTCCATCTGCTCCTTGACGGCGGTCCTGAGCGCTTCGGTCAGCTGGTCCATGGTGGTCACCTGCACGCCCTTCAGGCCGCAGGCCTCGGCGATCTTGGCGTACTGGACGTCGAGGTCCAGCTCGGTGCCGACGAAGTTGTCGGCGTACCAGAGCGTGGTGTTCCGCTTCTCGGCCCCCCACTGGTAGTTGCGGAAGATCACCATGGTGATCGCCGGCCACTCCGCGCGCCCGCAGGCGGTCATCTCGTTCATGGAGATGCCGAAGGCACCGTCGCCGGCAAAGCCCACGACCGGCACGTCGGGGCAGCCGATCTTGGCGCCCAGGATGGCCGGGAAGCCATAGCCGCAGGGCCCGAAGAGGCCGGGTGCCAGGTACTTCCGGCCCTCCTCGAAGGTCGGATAGGCATTGCCGATGGCGCAGTTGTTGCCGATGTCGGAGGAGATGATGGCCTCGCGCGGCAGGGCCGCCTGGATGGCGCGCCAGGCCATCCGCGGGCTCATGCGCTCGGGCTGGCGATTGCGGGCGCGCTCGTTCCAGGTGGTGCCGGGGTCGTCCTCCTCGTGGTCCAGCGAGCTCAGGGTCTGCAGCCAGCGCGACTTAGTCTTGGCGACCAGGTCGCGGCGCTCGCGCCGGCCGGCCTCGCCGGCCTCGGGCGCGAGCTGGGCCAGGAGCTGCTCGGCCACCAGCTTGGCGTCGCCCTGGACGGCGACGTCGACCCGCTTGGTCAGGCCGATGCGGTCGGCGTTCATGTCGACCTGGATGATCTTGGCCTCCTTGGGCCAGTAGTCGATGCCGTAGCCCGGCAGGGTCGAGAAGGGATTGAGCCGCGTGCCCAGCGCCAGCACCACGTCGGCCTTGGCGATCAGTTCCATGGCCGCCTTCGAGCCGTTGTAGCCCAGCGGTCCGACCGACAGCGGGTGCGAGCCGGGGAAGGCGTCGTTGTGCTGGTAGCCGCAGCAGACCGGGGCCTCCAGCCGCTCGGCAAGCTGCTTCGTCGCCTCGATGGCGCCGGCGAGCACCACGCCGGCCCCGTTCAGGATGACCGGGAAGGTCGCCTCAGAGAGCAGCTTGGCAGCTTCCGCCACGGCCGCGCGGCCGCCGGCGGGCCGCTCCAGGCGGACCGAGCGCGGCAGCTCGATGTCGATCACCTGGGTCCAGTAGTCGCGCGGGACGTTGATCTGCGCCGGCGCCGAGCCGCGCCAGGCCTTCTCGATCACGCGGTTCAGCACCTCGGCGATCCGGGAGGGGTCGCGCACCTCTTCCTGGTAGCAGACCATGTCCTCGAAGACGGCCATCTGCTGGATCTCCTGGAAGCCGCCCTGGCCGATGGTCTTGTTGGCGGCCTGCGGGGTGACCAGCAGCATGGGCGTGTGGTTCCAGTAGGCGGTCTTGATCGGCGTCACGAAGTTGGTGATGCCGGGGCCGTTCTGCGCGATCGCCATCGACATCTTGCCGCTGGCCCGGCTGTAGCCGTCGGCCATCATGCCGGCGTTGCACTCGTGCGCGCAGTCCCAGAAGGTGATGCCGGCCTGCGGGAAGAGGTCGGAGATCGGCATCATGGCCGAGCCGATGATGCCGAAGGCATGCTCGATCCCGTGCATCTGCAGGACTTTGACGAAGGCTTCTTCCGTGGTCATCTTCATGGCTGTTTCCTTTCTCCTAGCCTCTATGGCCGCCCGCGCGGGGCAGCGAACTCAAACCCTTTCCCGGACCGCCGCCAGCAGGGCCGGAACCTCGCTCGGCAGGTCGGCCACGGCGATGCCGGCGGCTTCCAGGGCGCGCCGCTTGGCGGCATAGCTTCCCCGGCCGGCCGCCACGATGGCGCCGGCATGTCCCATCTTCCTGCCCTCCGGAGAGGCCCGGCCGGCAATGAAGGCAACCACCGGCTTCGTCAAGCCCCGGGCTCTCTCGGCGGCCATCTCCTCGCCGCTGCCGCCGATCTCGCCGCAGAGCACCATCGCCTCGGTCGCCGGGTGGCGGTCCAGCAGCGCCAGCGCCTCTGCCTGGCTGGTGCCGATCAGCGGATCGCCGCCCACGCCGAGGAAGGCCGAGACCCCCTCGCCCGCCGCACTGACGATCTCCGCCATGAGAGTCCCAAGGCTGCCCGAGCGCGAGACGATGCCGATCCGACCGGGCCGGAAGAGCCGCCGGTTGAAGACCGGGAGGATGCCGGCGAAGCTCTCGCCTGGCGTCGCAATCCCGGCCGTGTTGGGCCCGTAGAGCCGCGAGCCGTTGGCGCGCGCCGCGGCCAGCATCTCCAGGCTGTCGTGCAGCGGGACATGCTCCGAGAGGCAGACGAGGGTCCCGGCGCCGGCCTCGGCCGCCTCGATCGCGGCTGCCTTCGCGGCGAGCGGCGGCACGAAGAGCAGCGCCACCTCAAAGGGGCCGGCCTCTGCAGCGCCGGCGTGGACCGGCAGGCCCAGGTGGCGGCTGCCGGCCTTGGCCGGGTTCACGCCGCCCACCACCCGCGCACCGTAGTCCAGCATGGCCTGGGTCCAGAAGCTCCCCTGGCGGCCGGTGATCCCCTGCACCAGGATGCGGTCTTCGCGGCCGAGGATCATGCCGCCGCCTCCACCGCCGCGCGGACGGCGAGATCCATGTCGGCGAGCGGCACCAGGCCCAGCTCCCGCTCGAGCAGCGCCCGCGCCTCCTCCTCGCCGGTGCCGAGGATGGAGAAGAAGACCGGAATCTCCGGTCTCAGCCGTTTCCAGGCCTCGACCACGCCCGCCGTCATCACGTCGGTACGGGCGAAGGCGCCGCAGAAGTTGACGACCAGGCTGGCGATCCCCGGCTGCTTCAGCAGGATTTCCAGCGCCGTCTCCGACCTGGTGTAGGCCTCGCCGCCGATCTCCAGGAAGTTGGCCGCCTGGCCGCCGAACTGCCGGATGGCATCGATGGTGGTCATGGTGAGCCCGGCCCCGTTGGCCAGGACGCCGACCGAACCGCCGAGCTGGATCAGGGTGAGCCCGGCCGCGGCCGCCTCGGCCTCCAGCGCCGTCCTGGGCGCCGGCCGCGCCAGGCCGGCAAGCCGCGGCTGGCGCACGGCGGCGCTGTCGTCCACCTCCAGCTTGCAGTCGAGCGCCAGCAGCCGGCCGTCCGGCGTCAGCGCCAGCGGATTGACCTCGAGAAGCTCGGCATCCAGCGCGCGCCAGGCCCGATAGAGCGCCGCCAGGACCCCGGCCAGGGCCTCCTGGCTGCCGGCGAGATCGAGGCCTTCGAGCCCCGCCAGGGCACGCTCCGCCGTCAGTCCCTCCGCCAGCGCCACCGGAATACGCCGCAGGCTCCCCGCGGCCAGCGCCTCGACCTCCATGCCGCCCTCGGGTGCGACGAGGACCAGCGGGGCCCCGGCGTCGGGGTCGATCATGACGGCGGCATAGAATTCGCGGGCGATCTCGACCGCCTCCTCGACGAGCAGCCGCTCCACCCTCCAACCTTCGAGCTCCCGGCCGAACAGCGCCCGGGCTTCGCGGACCGCCGCCTCTGGGCTCCGTGCAAGACGGATGGCACCCGCCTTGCCGCGCCGGCCGGCGGGCACCTGCGCCTTCACCATGGCCGGGCCCAGCGCGCGCTGCGCCTCTCCCGCCTCCTCGGGCGAGGCGGCGAGCCGGCCGCCCGGAACGGCGATGCCCAGCTCCTCGATCAGGCCCTTGGCGACGGCTTCATCGAACTTCATCGGGCGGCGCCACCGAAGTGCTGGGCCAGGTCGCCGCCTGGACGACAGGCCCCCCAGGCTGGCTGGGGACGGCGCCGGACGACGGAGCGCAGGGCTCGAGCCATTCCCTTGCCCCCGTCCCTAGAGCAAATCCCGAGCAGATGGAATCATCTGCGACGACGATTTGCTTACAAAACAACAAGCTAGAGCACTGTGCGTGAGCATGAGCGAGCGCATTGTGCTCTAGCGTCCGAACCGGGCCCAGTAAGCGCCGAAGAGCTCCTCCTCGGCGGGCCGGTCCTCGGCGATGGTGGTGACGAGATAGGTGCGGTTGATGAAGTGCCGGTAGTTGAGGTTCTCCGAGATGGTGTTGCCGGCCCAGGTGCCGCCGCCCATGGACAAGGTGAAGGGCAGGGCGTTGTCGAAACTGCCGCCGTTTCCGAAGGTATGGGCCTGATTGACCAGCACGCGGACAACCGGCGTCTCGGCCGCGAGTTCGCGCGCACGGCTCTGGTCGCGCGTGTGGATCCCGACCGAGTGCCCCTTGCCGGTGACCTCCAGGATCGCGCCGACCAGGCGCTTGGCCTCGGCGAAGTCGCGGGCGCGGTAGAGGGTGAGGACCAGCGAGAGCTTCTCGTCGGCGAAGCTGGCCTTGCCGCCGACCGCGGCCTCCTCGACCAGGAAGAAGCGCGCTTGCCTGGCGGCTTCCGGAAGACCGACGCGCTCGGCCACCACCGCCGCGTCCCTGGCGATGAGGCCGCGGTCCAGCCGTCCCTCCTGCCAGAGCCGCGCCGCGATCTTCTGTTTCTCCGTCTCGCTGCAGCGCCAGCCCCCGACCGCTTCCAGGGCAGCCAGAGCCGCGTCATAGACCGAATCGAGGATCACCAGCGCGTTCTCCGAAGAGCAGGAGGTCGCGTTGTCGAAGGTCTTGGAGGCGGCAATCTTCTCCGCGGCATCGGCGAGATCGGCGCTCTCGTCGATCACCACCGGCACGTTGCCGGCGCCGACGCCGATGGTCACCGAGCCGCTCTGCATGGCGCGCCGCACGTTGTTCTGCGAGCCGGTCACCACCGCCAGATCGACCTGTTGCACCAGCGCGTCCGTCATCTCCTTGGAGACCGGCGCCGGCAGGATCTGGACCAGGTCCTCCGGCTGGCGGGCCTTCTTCAGTTCCGCCCGCATCAGTTCGACCGCCGTCGCGGTGGTCCTCTGGGCGGCGGGCGAGGCCGCGATGACGATGGCATTGCCGCCCTTCAGCGCCATCATCGCCTTGTTCACCGGCGTGGCGGCCGGGTTGGTGGAGGGGCAGACGGCCCCCACCACGCCCACCGGCTTGCCGTAGACCACCAGCCCGCGGGCCGGGTCCTCCTCGATCACGCCGACGCTTCTCACCCGCAGGAGGTCGCGCAGGGTGCCGAAGGTCTTGCGCTGGTTCTTGACGATCTTGGACTCGACGCGGCCGAGCCCGGTGTCCGCCACGGCCATCTCGGCCAGGCGGCGGGCGTTTCCGGGCTTGTAGAGCGACCATGCCAGCGCAGTCACGGCCAGATCGACCTCAGCCTGGTCGCCGCTGTCATAGCGCTCCATGGCCAGCCGCGCCTTCCCGACCAGGTCGGCGACGACCCGCTGCGGTCTTGCGGTCTCAACGATGGCCGCCCGGCTGGACATGAAGCTCTCCAAGGCTGGTGGTGGCGACGAGGATCAGGCAGCTTATCACAAGATTATCTGTAGAGAAGTCGCAGGATTTGGATTTAAAATCACGAAACCTGATATAAAGGGGGCGTCATGTCGATCAAGCAGCTCCGGGCCCTTCGCGCCATCGCCGACCACGGCTCCTTCGCGGCGGCAGCCAAGGCGCTGAACCTTGCCCAATCCGCCATCTCGATGCAGGTGACTTCCTTTGAGGAGAACCTGGAGGTGCAGCTCTTCGACCGCAGTCACCGGCCGCCGCGCCTGACCGCGGCGGGGCGCAGCGTGCTCGACTATTCCCGCGTGATCCTGGACGAGTACGACGCCATGGTCGATGCGGTCTCGCAGCGCCAGAGCCGCGGTGGCATGTTCCGCATCGGCGTCATCCCCACCGTGCTGACCACCCTCCTGCCCGCCGCCCTCATGCGCCTGCGCGAGACGGCGCCCAGGACCGGCGTCACCGTGGCCTCCGAGGTCTCCGGCGAGCTCATGCGCCTGGTGGACCGCGGCGAGGTCGACGCCGCCCTGATCCACGAGCCCGACCAGCTTCCCGAGGGCTTCGTCTGGAACGAGATCGCGCGCCAGGAGGTCATGGCGATCGCGCCGGCGGCCTCCAGCGAGGAGACCCTGGCCGAGCTGCTGCGCGCCCACTCCTACATCCGCTTCTACCGGCGCGCGCGCGTCGCCCCGCTGATCGAGGCACGCCTGGCGGAGCTCGGCCTGGCACCCTTACCGATTGCCGAGCTGCAGTCGATCGAGGCCATCCGCCAGCTCGTCCGCCTGGGCCTGGGCGTCTCGATCCTGCCCAGCACCGGCCCCGCCGACGGCGAGGAGGGCCTGCGCCGCCTCTCCATCGGCGACCCGCCTCTCTACCGCCGCATCGGCTTCTTCATGCGCGAGAGCCTGGCGCGCCGGCGCATCGCACGCGTCGTGGCCGAGGCCTTCACCGAGGCGGCACAGCCCCTTGTCGGCGGATCCGGGTGATCCGGACCGGTCGGATCGAAGAAGTCGGATCCATGGCTCGGTCACCCAAACAAGGCTGGAGCCTCAGGCAAATCGGAAGTTGGGACCAGCCATCTCCGGACCTCCGCCGCGAGCCAGAAGATCGCAAGCGGCTTTCCTCACATGGATCCCCGTCAGCAACGAACGTTTGTCGAGTTGGCAAGCGCAAGCGCACGTTGATAGCTGCCAGAGTTCGGTCCAGCGGCAGAAGGCGTCTGTTGTGCGGCGCCACCACTGCCGGCGCCGGCAACGGCTTCCTGCAGGCGCCCAATAGCTCTGTTGGTCTCCGGCCCGGGCAAACCGTCCAGGTTCGACACCTGGGCGGAGCCGACCGGCCGCAGTGGTGCCAGGCAGCCAAGCTCGATCAGGCGCCCCTGAAGCCGCATCACTGTCGTGCTGACCGTCGGGACTCGAACAGCTCTCGCGGCGGCCGGAGCCGGAGCCGCTCGATCTGCCGGCGTCTCGCCGGTACCGGTGATGTTGACCATCACGGTCTTCAGGGCTTCCGCACTGTCTTGAACGACCAGCTGAAGATTCTGGTCCGGGACGGCTCCTTCTCCCGACACGACGATCTCCATACCCATCCGCTCGGAGGTGAAGGGCTTGTCCTCGACCTTGACACCATCAGAGGGCGCCGGTCCTACCCAGCCATAGCTGTAGGGCCGCTTTCCGCCGCTGACCCGCACGACGCCGCCACTTCCTTCTCGCAGATTCACAGTCAGGGTCGGCTGCGGGAGGACGAGGAAAGGCTTGATCGTCTCAAACTCGGCGCAGGCCTTCAGATCCGTGGCTTGCGGCAGCTCGATGAATTCCGTGATCCTGCTTTCGATATCGTGTCGCAGATTCAACAAGATTTGAGTCTGCCGTGCTAGATTTGACGGGGTCGCAGCAAGCCTGCTCTGTTCCGTCTCCTTGTCGGATCCGGATCTTGCGGATACGATTTCCTGATCTTCATTTGAAGGAGCCCTTGAGTTTATTCCATCTTCTGTATTTTTTACGTTGCTCTGTCCCGTTATATTGGAAACGTCTGCCTGCAGGTTTGTCCCAAGATCCTTTATCACCTCTTCCAAATTTGGCTCATGTTTCAATATTTCTTGAGACACGTTCGCATGTATGATCTGGACCGTCTCGTACAACTGCACTCCTGCAGTACTCAGTTGCGCATCGATTTTTGCGGTGTTTTTCAAGGTACTCTCGGTGTCTTTCAGAACACTTAGAGCAAACACGCGATTGACCCCGCTGGGGTCGTAGGTTTCAACGCTCAGCTGTCGGACCAGAACCATTTGCTCTCGCAGCTTGGCAACAGACTCTGCAAAATCGTTGCGAAAGTAGGTGCCAAAGGGCGCATAGAGGCTGATCCCGCAGGAGATCGCCTTCGCGCCTGCGACGTAGACCCCCAGGCGCGGATAGCTGTAGAGAAGGCTGTTGACCCCGAAGAGGCCGGCGCCTCCGACGCCCAGTCCGGTCACGATGGTCGCGTGATTTCCTTGGATCCCAAAGAAGGCAGCCGCTGCAGCGGCCCCGACGAGCGCAACACCGGTCGCCTTGTTGATGAAGGTCTGTTCCTGGACGTTGTAATAGTATCGTTCCCGGGTGGATTCCGCGTACTCAACTGCCGACGCCAAGGAGATCGACTCCTGATAGGCGGTGTTATCGCCATCACGGTAGGGGTCCACCACTGAGCAAGCTGGAAGGCCCATCACCGAGATAGAAAATATAGATAGAAGAGCCTTTCGAACGACCTTTTCTTGAAACCCGATCATCTTTGCGTTCCCTCACAGACATCACCTACCCCTTTGCGGCAACCTGCTACCATTGGGAGAGAATGTCAAGAGAAAGCCAGAAAAAACCCTCATAGATTGCATCTGGAGGCAGGATCAAAGCGCGACATACGAGCCCCAAACCTGAGGATTGCTCGGTCCCTGGACGGACTCTCGCAGTGCATCAGGCGCTTCAAGCAACAAGACAAGATACTTCAGGAGAACAGGGATGCAGCGAGGCTGGCCAGAACCTGGGGGCTCTATGCGTCATCTGGGCTTCAAGCTCCCATTCCTAGAGCAAGTCCCGAGCAGATGGACTTATCTGCGACGAGGATTTGCTTCGAAAACAATGAGCTAGAACTGGGTACGTGAAAAAGAGCGAGCGCATCCTGCCCTAGCGATAGGGGGTCAGATACTCCCCGCTCTGCTGGCGCAGCCGCTCCATCTCGGATATCCGCTCCAGCACGGCCTTGTCGCTGCGCGAGACGATGGTCGCGAGCAGGACCTCGGTGAGGGCGACCACGGCGACCCAGGAGGGGTAGTAGTGCGGGCTCTCGGCACCGGCCAGCAGCCAGCAGTCGGCGAACTCCAGCAGGGGTGAGGAGCGGCGGTCGGTGATGACGAGACAGGCGGCACCGCGCTCCCTGGCGAAGCGCAGGGCCTCGACCGTGGAGCGGGCGTAGGGCGCGATGGAGATCGCCAGCACGCTGTCGCCGGGGCCGACCGCGCCCAGGGATTCCAGCAGGAAGCCGGTGTCGGCGCGCGGCACCCTGAGCCCCGGCAGGGCCATGCGGGCGGTCGACTGCAGCAGGACCGCGACCCAGTGCGCGGAGCTGGCCGCCACCACGTAGGTGGTGCCCTCGTCCATGATGATCTCGACCATGCGCGCCAGCGCCTCCTGGTCGAGGGCGCCCAGCGAGCGCTCGAGGTTGCCGACCGCGGCATCGGCGATCTGCCCCACCAGGGAGGCCTGCCCCTGGCCGGCGCCGGTCTCGCGCAGCGCCCCCGCCCTGGCGCCGAAGCCGTCCTTCAAGAGCGCGTCCTGGAAGGCGCTGCGAAAGTCGTTGTAGCTGTGGAAGCCCACCTGGCGCGACAGCCGCAGCATGGTCGGAGAGGTGACGCCGCACTCCAGCGCGGCCTGGCGCATCGACACCAGTGCGATGCGGTCGGGGTTGTCCAGGGCGAAGCGGGCCGCCTGGGACAGCTTGCCCGGCAGGCTCGGCAGCACCTGCGCCAGGCGCTCCAGAATCTCGGTCACGGTCGGACTCCTCGGACGCGAAGAAGGGCCAGGCGACTATAGGCGCAAGCAGGCTTCGTAGCATATGCTAAATCCGATTGACCGCCTGTAGCGGATGCGATAGCGATAGGGGAGAGTAAGGAAAAGCGGAAGAGGGCGAAGGCAGCGCAGATGTCGGGGCGATACTCAGCCTTCGGGCTCCTCCGCCAGGCGCTCGCCGGCAACAAGGGCTGGGGTCCGGCCTGGCGCGACCCGGCCCCGAAACCCGCCTACGACATCGTCATCGTCGGCGCCGGCGGGCACGGCCTGGCGACGGCCTACTACCTCGCCAAGGAGCATGGCCTGCGCAAGGTGGCCGTGCTGGAGAAGGGCTGGCTCGGCGGCGGCAACACCGGGCGCAACACGACGATCGTGCGCTCCAACTATATGATGCCCGGGAATACCCTCTTTTACGAGCGCTCGGTGAAGCTCTGGGAGGACCTGAGCCGGGACCTGAACTTCAACGTCATGTTCTCGCAGCGCGGTCAGTACAACCTCTGCCACTCGCCGGCCCAGATGGACGCGGCGCGCCGGCGCGGCAACGTCATGCGGGCCAACGGCATCGACGCGGAGCTGATCGACCGCAGGGAGGTCATGGCCCGCCTGCCCGACCTCGACTATTCGCCCCATGCGCGCTTTCCCATCCACGGCGCCCTCTTCCAGGGCCGGGCCGGCACGGCGCGCCACGATGCGGTGGCCTGGGGCTTCGCGCGCGGTGCCGACCGCCTGGGGGTCGACATCATCCAGCAGTGCGAGGTGACCGGCTTCCTGCGCGAGGGCGAGCGCATCGTCGGCGTCGAGACCAGCCGCGGCGAGATCCGCGCCGGCAAGGTGGGCCTGGCGGTGGCCGGCCACTCCGGCCATCTGGCGAGGGCGGCGGGCCTGCGCCTGCCGATCGAGAGCCACCTGCTGCAGGCCTTCGTGTCCGAGCCCCTGAAGCCGCTGGTCGACACGGTCGTCAGCTTCGGCGCGGCCCACTTCTACATCAGCCAGTCCGACAAGGGCGGCCTGGTGCTGGGCGGCGACCTCGACGGCTACAACTCCTATGCCCAGCGCGGCGGACTGCCGATCGTCGAGGACACGCTCGCCAGCGCCAAGGCGCTGATGCCGGGCCTCTCGCGCCTGCGCATCCTGCGCCACTGGGCCGGCGTCATGGACATGTCGATGGACGGCTCCCCCTTCATCACCAGGACGCCGATCGAGGGGCTCTACCTCAACGGCGGCTGGTGCTACGGCGGCTTCAAGGCGACGCCGGCCAGCGGCTGGTGCTTCGCCTGGACCATCGCCAAGGACGAGCCGCACCCCGACAATGCCGAGTTCACCCTGGAGCGCTTCAGGCGGGGCTACCAGATCGACGAGAAGGGGGCCGGCCCGACCCCCGGCGCGCACTAGATCAGGATGCGCTCGCTCATGCTCACCCACCCTGCTCCAGTACATTGTTCCAAAAGCAAATCGTCGTCGCAGATGAGTCCATCTGCGCAGGCTTTGCTCTGGATCCGACCATGCTGAGACTCCCCTGCCCCCTCTGCGGCCTGCGCGACGAGACCGAGTTCAGCTACGGCGGCGACGCAACGCGCAGGCGCCCGCCCCAGGAGGAGAGCTCCGAAGAGGCCTGGCTGGAGCATGTCTTCCTGCGCGAGAACCCGCGCGGGCCGCACCGCGAGTTCTGGCATCACGTGAACGGCTGCCGGCAGTGGCTGGTGGTCGAGCGCGATACCCTGACCCACGTCGTGGGCCGTAGCTGGCTGGCGCGGGAGCAGGAGCGATGACCGCCGCGCGCCTGCCGGAAGGCGGCTGGATCGACCGCAGTCGCAGCCTGAGCTTCCGCTTCGAGGGCCGCAACCTTGCCGCCCATCCGGGCGACAGCCTGGCCTCCGCCCTGCTGGCCAACGACATCAGCCTGGTCGGACGCAGCTTCAAGTACCACCGTCCGCGCGGCATCTTCGCCGCCGGCGCCGAGGAGCCCAACGCCCTGGTGGACCTGCGCGAGGGCGACCGCTTCGAGCCCAACACGCGGGCGACCCAGGTCGAGCTCTACGAGGGCCTGACGGCACGCGCACAGAACGCCTGGCCCTCCTTGCGCTGGGACCTGGCGGCGCTGAACCAGCTCCTCTCGCCGGTGATCCATGCCGGCTTCTACTACAAGACCTTCATCGGTCCCTTCCGGGGTACTGCCTACTGGATGCGCTGCGAGCGCTTCATCCGGAAGGCCGCCGGCATGGGCGAGGGCCAGCGGAAGCCCGACCCCGACAGCTACGAGAAGGTCAATGCCTTCGCCGACCTGCTGGTGGTCGGCAGCGGGCCCGCCGGCCTGGGCGCCGCGCTCGCCGCCGGGCGGACGGGCAAGCGCGTCCTGCTGCTGGAGCAGGACTGGCAGCTCGGCGGCAGCCTGCTCTCGGCACCCAGGGCAAGGAACGAGGCCTGGCTGCAGGCCGTCGAGGCCGAGCTCGAGGCCCTGCCGAACGTCCGCATCCTGAGGCGCACCACCGCCTTCGGCGCCTACGACCACGAGGTCTACGGCGCCGTGGAGCGGCTGTGGGACCACGTCGAGAGCCCGCCGGAGGGGCAGCCGCGCCAGCGCTACTGGCAGATCCGGACCGCGCGCGCGCTGCTCGCCTGCGGTGCCCTGGAGCAGCCGCTGGTCTTCTCCGGCAACGACCGGCCGGGCGTCATGCTGGCCGGCGCGGTGCGCAGCTATCTCAACCGCTTCGCCGTGCGCGCCGGACGCCTGATCCTGGTCGCGACCAACAACGACAGCGCCTATGCCACAGCCGCCGACCTTGCGGCCGCCGGCGCCGAGGTGACCCTGCTCGACAGCCGGGCCGAGCCGCCCGAGGGCCTGACCGCACCGCTGCAGGCGCTCGGCGTCACCGTCAGGCCCGGTGCGGCCGTCTTCGCCGCGCGCGGCCACGAGCGGGTGGGTGCGGCGCGGATCGCCGCTTGCGCCCCTGACGGAACGGCCCGCGGCGCGCTTGAGGAGGTCACCTGCGACCTGATCGCCGTCTCCGGCGGCTGGGCGCCGGCGCTGCATCTCTGGAGCCAGCGGCAGCAGAAGCCGGTCTACGAGGCCGCCAAGGCCTGCTTCCTGCCCAGGGAAGGCTGGGTCGAGACCCAGGCCTGCATCGGCGCTGCCGCCGGAACGGGCGGCACCGCCGCCGCACTGGCCGAGGGCCTGGCGGCGGGCGGCGGCGGGGCCACCCTGCCCGAGTTCCCCGACCAGGGCCCGGGCGACGACTGGACCCGCGCGCCGCAGCGCCAGCAGCCCTTCCTTCCGGCCGGCGGCGGGCCGACCGGCAAGGCCTTCGTCGACCTGCAGCACGACGTCACCCTTGCCGACATCGACCTGGCCGAGCAGGAGGGCTATCGCTCGGTCGAACACCTGAAGCGCTACACCACCAGCGGCATGGCGACCGATCAGGGCAAGACCTCCAACCTCAACGCGCTCGCCCGCGTGGCGCAGCTCCGCGGTGCCGAGATCGGCAGCGTCGGGACCACGACCTTCCGCCCGCCCTACACGCCGGTCGCCATCGGCGCGCTGGTCGGCCGCGACCAGGGCCTGCACTTCCGGCCGATCCGCCGCACGGCGCTGCACGACTGGCACGAGGCCCAGGGTGCGGTCATGACCGAGGCCGGCCCCTGGATGCGCCCCTGGTACTATCCGCAGGCCGGCGAGGACCTGCGCCGGGCCTACATCCGCGAGGCGGCGCACGTCAGGCAGGAGGTCGGCCTGGTCGACGTCTCGACCCTGGGCAAGATCGCGGTGCAGGGGCCCGATGCCGCGGAGTTCCTGAACCGCGTCTACGTCAACGGCTGGAAGACCCTGGGCGTCGGCCGCCTGCGCTACGGCATCATGCTGCGCGACGACGGCTTCGTCCTGGACGACGGGGCCACGGCCAGGCTGGGCGAGCAGGACTACTTCATGTCGACAACCACGGCGAACTCCGCCAGGGTGCTGGCCTTCGCCGAGGAGCTGCTGCAGACCGCCTGGACCGACCTCAGGGTCCAGGTCACCAGCGTGACCGACGCCTGGGCCGCCTTCGCGCTGGCCGGCCCCAGGTCACGCGACCTGCTGAGCGCGCTGGCCGAGGGAACCGATCTCGGCCCCGAGGCCCTGCCGAACAACCACTGGACCGCCGCCGAGATCGCCGGCATCGCGCTGCGCATCCACCGCATGAGCTATTCCGGCGAGCTGGCCTACGAGCTCTACTGCCCAACCGGCTATGGCGTCGCCCTGTGGGAGGCCATCGTCGCCGCCGGCGCGCCCTTCGCCCTCAAGCCCTACGGCACCGAGGCCATGGGCGCGCTCAGGGTCGAGAAGGGGCATGTGGCGGGCCCCGAACTTGACGGGCGCACGACCCTGGCGGACCTCTGCCTGGAGGGTTTCGCCTCGAAGAAGAAGCCCTACGTGGGCTCCGTCCTGAAGGATCGCCCGCTGTTGCGAGACCCGGAGCGGCCGACCCTGGTCGGCCTGGAGGTGGAGGGCGGACAAGGCGCGCGGGCCGGATCGCTCCTCTTCGCCGCCGAGGGCCCGACGCAGGGGCACGGCGAGGGCTGGGTCTCCTCGCCCACCTATTCCCCGGCGCTGGAGCGCTACATCGCGCTCGCCTTCCTGAAGAATGGCCCCAGCCGCAGGGGCGAGACCCTCCGCATCGTCGACTTCCTGGGCGAGACCAGCCTCACCGCCAAGGTGGTCTCCCATCACTTCTTCGATCCCGAGGGGAGGCGCCAGAATGCCTGAGATCCGCTCTCCCCTGACGGTCAGCCACGCGGTCCCGGCGGCGGCACCAGCGGGCCTGCGCCTTGCCGAGCGCGCTCCGGGCGGCCTCCTGCAGATCGCCGGCTGGGCCGACTTCGAGGCCGCCGCGGCGCCGGCCCTGGCCCACCTCGGCTTCGAGGGCCTGGGGAACTACCGCGAAGTTCGCAGGCAGGGCCCGGCCAGCGCCTACCGCCTGGCACCCGACCGCCTGCTGCTGCGCCACGAGACGCTGTCACCACTCCTGAAGGCCGCCCGCGCCCTCGATCCGGAGCGCGCCTGCTTCCTGGATCTCAGCCACGCGCGCTGGGTCTTCGCGATCGAGGGGCCGGCGGGTCCCGACCTGCTGGCGCGCCTACTGCCGATCGACTGCGATCCCGAAGCCTTCCCGGTCGAGGGCTTCGCGCAGACCGCCTTCCACCACGTCGGCGTCCTGCTGGACCGCCGCGGGCCGGAGAGCTGGGAGCTGCTCGTGCCGGTCACCTGGGCACGGTCGCTCTGGGACTATCTCGGCGAGGCGGCAGCAGGACTGGGCGGGCCATGATGCCTGCCCGCAGGGACCGAACAGCCCGCGCGGGGGGAGAAGGCCTCGACGCTTCGGGCGCGGGGGCTTACCCTGCCGACCAGGGCGCAATGAGCGAAGAGGACCCGGTCCACAGGTTCGCCGACTGCCTGGCCTTCGCCGGCCGCAGTCATCCCGCCGTCTTTTTCGGAGACGGCGATACTTCCCGACCAGGCGAGGCGGAGACTAGACCGCCGGTCGGGATCAACAGAGGTGTCGCAAACTGGGAGATCGACATGAAGAAGCTACTTGCAACCACCACCGCACTCGCCATGACCCTGGCCAGCGGCGCGGCCCTGGCCGCGGAATGCAGTAACGATACCTGGAAGAAGGTGATGGACCGCGGCAAGCTCGTCGTCGGGGTCAAGGCCGACTACAAGCCCTGGGGCTTCCGCGACACCGACGGCAACCTGGTCGGCATGGAAATCGACATGGCCAAGGACGTGGCCGACACCATGGGCGTGGAGCTGGAACTGGTGCCGGTGCAGTCCTCCAACCGCATGCAGTTCCTCGAGCAGGGCAAGATCGACCTGATGATCGCGACCATGTCGGACCGTCCCGACCGGCGCGAGATCGTCGGCATCGTCGGGCCGAACTACTACACCTCCGGCACCAACATCCTGGCGCCCGACGCGCTCAACATCTCCTCCTGGGAGGACCTGCGCGGCAAGCCGGTCTGCGGCAAGCAGGGCGCCTTCTATAACCAGATCGTCGAGGACCGCTACGGCGCCGAGATCGTCGCCTTCACCGGCAATGCCGAGGCCAAGCAGGCGGTGCGCGACAAGAAGTGCATCGGCTTCGTCTACGACGACAGCTCGATCATGGCCGACCTCGCCTCGGGCGACTGGGAGGGCTACTCCATGCCGGTGCCGACCGAGGACGACAACCCCTGGGGCCTGGCGGTACCCAAGGCGGAAGAGAACTGCGTCTTCGGCCGCTTCATGTCCGGCATGCAGTACAACTGGCACAAGGACGGCACCCTGATCGAGCTGGAGAAGAAGTGGGGCATCAACCCGACCCAGTACCTGGCCAAGCAGCACGAGCACCACAAGGACTGGCTCGCCGAGTAGACGCGGCTTCGGACCTCCGGGGTCTCTCGGGGACGCTGGCGGGGACGCTGGCCGTCCCCGAGGGGCAGCCCGGCCGTCACGGCCGGCTGCCCGCTTGAGAGAGGGGGAGCGCCATGCTCGAGGGATTCGCCCAGTTCTTCCGCGAACTCGCCGCCGAGGCGCCGCGCTGGAACTTCATCTTCTTCTACAGCGAGAAGCAGGCCGACATGGTGCTGACCGGCCTGTGGATGACCATCAAGCTCTCGGTCGCCTGTCTCGTCCTCAGCGTCGTCATCGGCATCGTCGGCGCGGCGATGCAGGGGGCGCACTCGAAAATTCTGCGCGGCCTGGTGGCGGGCTACATCCAGTTCTTCCGCAACACCCCGCCCTTCGTGCAACTGCTCTTCTTCTACTTCGCGCTGGGGCGCCTCACCCCCACCTATTCGCCGGACGGCTGGCTGGAGGTGCCGATCATCTCCAACGTCGGCTGGGCCATCATCTCGCTCTCCTTCTTCGCCGGCGCCTTCAACGTCGAGATCTTCCGCGCCGGCGTCGAGGCGGTGCCGAAGTCGACGGAGGAGGCCGCGGGCTCGCTCGGCTTCACCCGGCTGCAGACCTATCGCTACGTGGTGCTGCCGCTGGCACTCCGGGTCTCGATCCCGGCGCTCAACAACAACCTGGTGAACCTGGTGAAGACCACCACCCAGGCCTTCGTCATCGCCGTGCCGGAGCTGCTCTACGAATCGATCACCATCTGGAACGACTATCCCTCGGCGCAGAACCCCATGATGCTGGTGCTCTTCGTCTCCTACCTGGCGCTGGTCGGCGTCGTGGTCATGGGCATGACCCGCTGGGAGCGCGCCATGCGCATCCCGGGCTACGGGGGCTAGGCCGATGGCGAGGTCCATTCCCGGCGTCAGCGCGCCCGGCCAGACCGACCTTCCGGTCCTGCATTCCCACAAGGCCCTCTACAAGGCAGCCTCGCCCGTCGGCTTCTGCCAGTGGCTGGCGGGCCTGCCGCTCTGGCTGCCCTTCGTGCTGGTCTTCGCCTGCCTGCTCTGGCCGCTGGCTGTCACGGCGCAGTCGTCGGACAACACGCTCGCCGGCGCCTTCGAGACCCTCTTCCGCTGGATCCCCTTCCTGGTCCTGCAGGGCTTCACCTTCACCATCCTGATCAGCGTGCTGACCATGCTGCTGGGCACGGTGCTGGGGGTCTTCCTGGGGCTGGGGCAGATCTCGGTCAATCCGGTGGTCGCCAGGCTCAGCCACTGGGTGACCCAGATCTTCCGCAACTCGCCCTGGCTGGTGCTGCTCTTCATCGTCATGCTCTCCTTCCCCTTCGAGATCGTGATCGGCAGCCTGATCATCCCCGTGCCGGACTGGATGAAGGCGGTGATCGGCCTGGCCCTGCCGATCATGGCCAACGTCTCGGAGATCGTGCGCGGGGCGGTGAACTCGGTGCCCTCGGCGCAGTGGGAGGCCTCGGAATCGCTGGCCTTCTCGCGCACGCAGACGCTCTGGCGGATCATCCTGCCGCAGTGCGTGAAGCGCATGATCCCACCCTGGATGAACTGGTACGCCATCCTCACCATGGCGACGCCCATCGTCTCCATCCTGGGCGTGGAGGAGGTCCTGAACCTGACCCGCCAGGCCATCGAGGCGGAGAACAACCGGCCGATCCTGCTGATCCCCTTCTATGGCTTCCTGCTGGTTCTCTTCTTCGCCTACTGCTATCCCATCGCGCGGCTCACGGTGCGGCTGGAGCGGCGCTTCTCGGTCAAACTCTAGGGAGGCCAAGACCCATGGCTAGCCAAGCGAACTGGACACCCGACCAGCCCATCGTCTCCCTCAAGGAGGTCCGCAAGTCCTTCGGCGAGCTCGAGGTGCTGAAGGGCGTCTCGCTGGACGTCATGAAGGGCGAGGTCATCTGCATCATCGGCCCCTCGGGCTCCGGCAAGTCGACGCTCATCCGCTGCATCAACGCGCTGAACGACATCCAGTCGGGTTCGATCACGGTCGAGGGGCAGGAGGTGCACGATCCCAAGCTCGACAAGCTGGCGCTGCGCAAGAAGGTCGGCATGGTCTTCCAGCAGTATAACCTCTTCCCGCACAAGACGGCGCTGCAGAACGTGATGATGGCGCCCGTCCTGGTCCTGAAGCAGGACAAGCAGGACGTCGAGAAGCGCGCCCGCGCGCTCATGGCCAAGGTGCGCCTCCAGGGCAAGGAGGACAGCTATCCGGGAGAGCTTTCCGGCGGCCAGCAGCAGCGCGTCGCGATCGCCCGCTCGCTCGCCATGAACCCCGACGTCATGCTGTTCGACGAGGTGACGGCCGCCCTCGATCCGGAGACGGTGAAGGAGGTGCTGGTCACCATCAAGGACCTGGCGGCCGAGGGCATGACCTGCATCCTGGTGACCCACGAGATGGGCTTCGCGCGCGAGATCGCCGACCACATCTACTTCACCGACCGCGGCGTCATCGTCGAGCACGGCCCGCCCGCGACCTTCTTCGACCAGGCCAAGGACCCCAGGACCAAGGAGTTCCTGAGCCAGATTCTTTAGCGCGCCGCGCCCGGGTGGAAACGGCGCCGACCTGCACCCCCACCCGTCCGAAACGAACGCGGACCGGCGGCAGCGGCCCGCCGCGCACTGTCCTGCTGCGCCAACAATACGATTGTTTACCTTGCCGCCGTCACCCTGCAATCACACTCTCTACACAAATAGACGATAGCATTAAGACTGCCGTATTTGTCATGCTTATATCTTAACTTGATCTTATTGCTGCCGGATTTCCTTATTGAGTCGAAGAAGAAGAGGCTTACCTCCTGACAGCCCCCGCCCCCCGGGACAAGCATACAATCAGGAGATGTCGCATGCTCGCAGCACAAGACCTCGCTCTCGAGACCAATTCCTCGTCCCTGAACGCCGAGGCCCTGTCGGCCGACGATCTCACCAGCTCCTTGGACCAGAACGAAGGCTTCGCCTTTCGCCTTCCAAATCTTGGAGATGACATCAGTGCGAAGATTGCCCTGCAGCTCGAGCCGAGCCTGACTTCGGACGCGCTGGCCGGACCTATGCCGGTCCTGGCGCCGGTCGCGGTTGGCGACCAGGACGACGATGGAAGCCCGGCGTCGGGCTTCGGTCTCGCTGCTGCCTCTGCTTGGATCGATTGGACGAAAGACTCGCAGCTTGCCTCCGGTTATACACTCTTCGAATTTACAGATACCTACAGTCTCTCCACTTGGAGTTCGCTCACCCAAAGCAGCAAAACAACCCATATCTACATACCAAATTGTTTCTCTGGCGAAACAACACTCTATTTCTACGCATCGAATGGGACCCTCAGTGCCGGCGATGAAGTGGTCATGGCGATGAAGTTCGATTCGGGCGACATGCGCGTCATGCCTCTGGGCAAGGTTGTTTCCATTTCCGAAGACGCGAGCGCTATCTTCGTTACCGGCCTAGATTTCGGCAGCGCAAGAATGGCCCTCACGACCCCGGAATTCGACGCGCTCTACGGTGAGGAGATACCGGACGGCTTTCAGGCCTATCAGGACTGGGCCAAATCCCTGAACGCATCGGATGGCTTCCTGAGCGACGAGAGCTTCGTGTCGGACGGCAATATCGAAAACCATTTCCAGAACGCCGCGGAAGAGTTCGAGTTTTACGGCAATCCCACGTGGGATAGACCTTGGTGGAACAATGTCCTCATCGGCAACGACGAGGACGAGACCCTGGTCGGCAACGATTACGCCAACGACCTGACCAGCGGAGGCGGTAACGACGTACTGACCGGCGGCGGCGAGGCCGACAGCTTCACTCTCGACGGCGGAACCAACCGGATCACGGACTTCTCGATCGAGGAGGGCGATTCCCTCTTCCTCGACGCCGAAGTCTACCAGGGCCTAGGCGAGACAGGCAGCAACTTCGAAGCTGGATTGGACATCCTGGTCGGCGAGTCCGGTCTCTATCTGGTGAACCAGGCCGACCGCGAGGTGATCGGCCTGCTGGAAGGAATGAGCGAGGCGGACATGGCCGACCTGGCGATCGGCATTCTGACCGCAGACGCGCGCGGCATCCTCACCTCGAGCGAGTTCAGCGGCTTCACCTGGTATGGGTCTGAGTGGGTCGAGGCCGAGGCCGGCGGCGAGACCATCACTCTCACCGGCAAGGGCTGGGACATCGTCATCGGCAGCGACGAGGCCGACCAGGTGACGGCTGCCCAGGGCAACGACCTGGTCTATGGCGCCGGGGGCGACGATGAGATCAAACTCGGGATGGGCGCGGACACCGCCTACGGCGGTGCCGGGGACGATATCCTGATAGGCGGTGCGGGCAACGACACCCTGGACGGCGGTCTAGGAGACGATGTCATGCAAGGGGGCAATGCCGCGAACAGCGGCAACCTGGCCGACACCTTCGTCTTCTCGGGCGGGACCAACCGAGTCCTCGACTTCAACGCCGAAGAAGGCGATGCGATCGAGGTCGATTTCCTGAACTACCTGGATAGCACCTACGACGCTCAGGGCGCCCTGGCCTGGACCTTCTCCGAGGAAGGGGCGGCGCTGGTCGATGTGGCGCGCGACGAGGTTATCGGCTTCCTGGAGGGCGTCGGGCCGGAAGGCCTGCCGGAAAGCATCGAGGTCGCCTGGTATGGCGCCGACGGCATGGCGAATAGCAGCACCTGGTCGGCGGGCAGCGACCTGGCGGATACAATTCTGGGCAACGCCAAGACCGATCTCCTCACCGGAGGCCTGGGGGATGACAACCTCAAGGGCCTAGGCGGAGACGACCTGCTGGTCGGCGGTGACGGCAAGGACAAGCTCAATGGAGGTCAGGGCCACGACCTCCTCTTCGGCGGGGCCGGAAGCGATATCCTCTACGGTAAGGACGGGGACGACATTCTCTTCAGCGGCGGGGGCATGGATTGGCTCTACGGTAGCAACGGGAAGGATACCTTCGTGCTCGAGGGTGGGTACAACTTCCTCCTCGCGTTTGACCTTGGCGAAGAGATCCTGATCCGCAGCGAAGCCTACAACGACATGACGGCGGACGACATCATGATCACGCCCAACTGGAGCAACGAGTACTATGAAATCAGCAACAAAGCCACTGGCGAAGGCATAGCAATGCTTGAATTCGGCACCTCTCTCGACGATGACGTCACTTGGAACATCGGCATCATCTAACCGTACCCAAGGTAGGCAAAAAATCGATGAATGAGGAAAGAGGGGAGAGCCCTGCTGCTTGACGGCGGTTGGGCCCAATCGCGCGGAATTCGGAGACACGCATGAGACTCCACGGCGTCAGAATCGTCGTCGACGACCTTGCGGCAGCGCGGCGGTTCTACCTGCCGGAAACACCCTCACGCTTCTTGGCTAGACCCATTCGGCCCGGATGCCGGCCGGCGGAGTCCTTCCGGACAGACGATCTCGACTACCCGCAGGAGCTGACCCGGAGCCTGGAGGCCGACCCGGACTTCAAGGCTGCCTTCGAGGCCCTGACGCCGGGCCGGCGCAGGGGCTAGAGCAAATCCCGAGCAGATGGGATCATCTGCAACGACGATTTTCTTTTAAAACAACAGGCTAGAGCGGGATTCGTGAGCGTAAGCGAACGCATCCCGCTCCAGGTCCTACGCTTCTCCCGGGCCAGGCAGTCGAAGACCCGGAGCTCGCGGATCGAGAGGGCCCTGCCGCGCATCCTCAAGGGCAAGGGGATGCATGACCGGTAAGCGACGAAGGGCCGGAGTCAGCCCCCCACCTTCCTGAACTCGGGGAAGTCGATCTCCCCGTCGCCGTTGCTGTCGGCCTTCATCAGGGCCTCGTCCATCTGGGCTTCGGTCATGCCGCTCTGCATCTGGCCCATGACGGTGCGGCCCTCCAGGTGGTCGATGGCGCCGCTGGCGTCCATGTCGAAGTGATCGAAGAGGCGGCGCGCCTGCTCCTCGGTGATGGCGCCGCCGCCGGCCATCATCGCCGCAAACTCCTCCTTGGAGAGCTGGGAATCGCCATCGGCATCCAGCATCACGATCAGCATGCCGACGCGGGCGTCCTTGTTGGGGTCGCCGTCGGCCATGCTGCGCAGCTCCTCGGCCGAGAGCTGGCCGTCGCGGTTGGCGTCGAGCTGCCCGAAGACCTGATCGATCATCTGGGCGTTCTGTGCCTGGGCCGGAATGGCCGCGACCGCCAAGCCCAGCATCAGACCCAGCACCAGGCCGCCCAGGCAAGCCGGGGCCGACAACAGACTGCGCTTCATCGCTCTCTCCTTCATGCTTCCTCGCTCGCCTCCTGCCGCAGGGCCGCCTGTGCCGCCGCCAGCCTGGCGATCGGCACCCGGTAGGGCGAGCAGGAGACATAGTCCAGCCCGACCTGCTCGCAGAAGGCGATCGAGGCGGGATCGCCGCCGTGCTCGCCGCAGATGCCGAGCTTCAGCCCCTCGCGCCGGGCCCGGCCGCGCTCGGAGGCGATCCTGACCAGCTCGCCCACCCCCAGCGGGTCGAGCGAAACGAAGGGGTCGGTCTCGATCAGCCCGCCGGCCTCGTAGGCCGGCAGGAAAGAGCCCGCGTCGTCGCGCGAGAGGCCGTAGGTCGTCTGCGTCAGGTCGTTGGTGCCGAAGGAGAAGAACTCCGCCGCCTCGGCGATCTCGCCGGCCAGCAGGCAGGCGCGCGGCAGCTCGATCATGGTGCCGACCAGATAGGTCAGGGTGACGCCGGTCTTGCCCTCGACCTCCTCGGCGACGCGGCGCACTCGCTCCTTCAGGATCGAGAGCTCCGCGGGGATCGAGACCAGCGGGATCATGATCTCCGGCTCGATGCTGAGCCCCTCCGCACGGGAGAGCTCGGCGGCGGCCTCGAAGATGGCGCGGGCCTGCATCTCGTAGATCTCGGGGTAGGTGATGCCGAGGCGGCAGCCGCGGTGGCCCAGCATGGGATTGGATTCGGTCAGCTTCAGGGTGCGCGCCCGCACGAACTCCAGCGAGAGCTCGGCGGCGGCCGCCACCTCCTCCATCTCGGTCTGCTCGTGCGGCAGGAACTCGTGCAAGGGCGGGTCCAGCAGGCGGATGGTGACCGGCAGGCCCTGCATGATGCGGAAGAGCTCGACGAAGTCGGCGCGCTGCATCGGCAGCAGCTTGGCGAGCGCACGCCGGCGCCCCGCCTCCTCCTCGGCCATGATCATCTCGCGCACCACGACGATGCGTTCGGCATCGAAGAACATGTGCTCGGTCCGGCAGAGCCCGATGCCCTCGGCGCCGAACTGGCGGGCCGTGGTGGCATCCTTCGGGGTCTCGGCGTTGGTGCGGACCTTGAGGCGGCGGATCGAATCCGCCCAGTCCATGATGGTGGCGAACTGGCCGGAGAGCTCCGGCTCGATCGTCGGCACGCGGCCCAGGAAGACCTCGCCGGTGCTGCCGTCGATGGTGATCTCGCGCCCGGCCTCCAGCTCCCTGCCGCCGACCGAGAGGGTCCCGGTCTTGATGTCGATCCTGAGCTCGCCGGCCCCGGCGACGCAGGCCCGGCCCATGCCGCGGGCGACAACGGCGGCGTGGCTGGTCATGCCGCCGCGCGCGGTCAGGATTCCCGCCGCGGCGTGCATGCCGTGGATGTCCTCCGGGCTTGTCTCGACCCGGCAGAGGATGACCGCCTCCCCGGCCGCCGCGCGCTTCTCGGCCTCGTCGGCGGTCAGCACGATCGCGCCCGAGGCCGCACCCGGCGAGGCCGGCAGGCCGCGCACGAAGCGCTCGCGCGGAGCGTCCGGGTCCAGGGTCGGATGCAACAGCTGGTCCAGCGAGGCCGGGTCGATGCGGGCCACCGCCTCCTCGCGCGTGATCAGCCCCTCCGCCACCATCTCGGCGGCGATCCTGAGGGCGGCCGGGGCGGTGCGTTTGCCGTTGCGGGTCTGCAGCATGTAGAGCTTGGACTGCTGCACGGTGAACTCGATGTCCTGCATGTCCCGGTAGTGCCGCTCCAGCAGCGCGCGCACCCGGTCGAGCTGGGCGAAGACCTCCGGCATGACCTCTTCCATCGCCGGTAGGTCGGAGCCCTGGGCCTCCTTCGCGGCCAGGGTCAGGAGCTGCGGCGTGCGGATGCCGGCCACCACGTCCTCGCCCTGGGCGTTCACCAGGTACTCGCCGTAGAAGAGGTTCTCGCCGGTCGAGGGGTCGCGGGTGAAGGCGACGCCGGTCGCGCAGTCCTCGCCCATGTTGCCGAAGACCATGGCCTGGACCGTGACCGCCGTGCCCCAGTCGGCGGGGATGCCGTGCAGCTTGCGGTAGGTGACCGCGCGCTGGTTCTGCCAGGAGCCGAAGACGGCGGTGATGGCGGCCATCAGCTGCTCGCGCGGGTCCTGCGGGAAGGGGCGCTCGACGCTCTCGCGGACGGCCTGCTTGTACTCGGCGATCACGCTCTGCCAGTCGTCGGCCGAGAGCTCGGTGTCCAGCCGGTAGCCGCGGTCCTCCTTGGCGATCTCGAGGATCTCCTCGAAGCGGTAGTGCTCCACCCCCATCACCACGTCGGCGAACATCTGGATGAAGCGGCGGTAGGAATCGTATGCGAAGCGCGCATCGCCGGAGCGCGCGGCCAGGCCGGCCACGGTCTCGTCGTTGAGGCCGAGGTTGAGCACGGTGTCCATCATGCCCGGCATGGAGACCCGAGCGCCCGAGCGCACCGAGACCAGCAGGGGGTTCTCCGCATCGCCGAAGCGGGCGCCGACGATCTCCTCAACGGCGGCGAGCGCACTGTCGATCTGGCCGGAGAGGGCCTCCGGATAGACCTCGCCCGCCTCGTAGTAGGCGGTGCAGACCTCGGTGGTGATGGTGAAGCCCGGCGGCACCGGCAGGCCGATCGAGGACATCTCGGCCAGGTTCGCGCCCTTGCCGCCCAAGAGATTGCGCATTGCCGCCGTTCCCTCGGCCTCGCCGCCGCCGAAGGAATAGACCCACTTGCTCATCCTGCCTCCTCACCGTCGATCGCCGGGCCCCCGCAAGAGCCGGCGCAGAGTCCTAACCTGCCGTCTGCTGCACCGCAACAAGGCTCGCGCGGGCCTTCAAACGCAAACGGCGGCCGAGCGCAGGGGCTGGCCGCCGTTCCTGAAGGGGTGCAGAGACGGGCGCTGCCTAGTTTCTGGAGTAGTACTCGATGACCAGATTCGGCTCCATGCGGGCGTGGTAGGGCACGTCCGCCAGCTTCGGCGCCTGCACGAAGCGCGCACGCCGCTCGCCGATGTTGACCTCGATGTAGTCCGGCACCTCGCGGTCGGGCGTATCGAGGGCCGAGAGCACCAGCGGCAGGTCGCGGCTCTTGGGCCGGATGACGATCTCGTCGCCGTCCTTCACCTGGAAGGAGGGAATGGTGACCCGCGTGCCGTTCACCGTGATGTGGCCGTGGTTCACGAACTGGCGCGCGGCGAAGACGGTCGGCACGAACTTGGCGCGATAGATCACCGCGTCCAGGCGGCGCTCCAGCAGCTCGATCAGGTTCTCGCCGGTATCGCCGCGGCGCCGGGAGGCCTCCTTGTAGTAGCGGCGGAACTGGCGCTCGCCGATGTTGCCGTAGTAGCCCTTCAGCTTCTGCTTGGCCATCAGCTGCGTGCCGAAGTCGGTCGGCTTCTTGCGGCGCTGGCCGTGCTGTCCGGGGCCGTAGGGGCGGTTGTTGACGGGGCTCTTCGGCCGGCCCCAGAGGTTGACGCCGAGACGGCGGTCGATCTTGTGCTTCGAATTCAAACGCTTCGACATGAGCTGCTTGACTGCTCCTTTGGACAGGGTTGTGGCCCGGGCGCTCATCTCGCCCCGACCTTTTGTCCCGGTAGGTTCACCCCCTCCGAGGAGAGGACAAACGGGTAGGACCGGAAACTAAGCCCGTCCACCGCATTTCCAGGAAGAGCCGTGACATGCGCGCGCCCGGCGCAGATGTCAAGGGAAAGCAGCCGCATAGCGGCCAGAGCCCGCCGGGCACCCGCGGATCCGGAGCGCCTCGGGCGGGGTTGCAGGCCGGTGCCGCTGCCATCCGACTACGAAGCGCCCTAGTCGAAGACGCCCTGGCTGGTGACGTTGTCGGCGGCACTGATCGGATGGTCGCCGGGCGTGGCCTCGGCGGCCTGGTTGCCCCACTTCAGCCACTCGACGCGAAGGGCGGCGGCATCGACCGAGGCATTGGTCCGCTGGTCCAGGTTCTTCGCCCCCTCCTCCAGCAGGCGGTGGGGGTCGTCGCCGTGCACGAAACCGAGGTAGGGGCCGCCGAAGTCATAGCCGATCAGGCGCTGCAGGCGGTCGGGATAGTCCTTGGCCAGCTCCGGCGGGTTGGCCAGGTACTGGTTCTCCTCCTGCCGCAGCCAGCCCAGCGAGTATTGCAGCGCCATGCCGGTGCGCACGATGTCGGACCTGTTCTCGCCGCCGCCGTGATAGACGCCGCCGGTGTAGACCAAGAGCGAGCCTGCCGGCATGACCGCGCGCACCACCTCTTCGTCGCGCGGGACGCGCCGATGCTCCCAGCGGTGGCTGCCGGGCGCGATCTGGGTCGCGCCGTTCGCCTCGGTGAAGTCGGAGAGCGCCCACATGGTCGGCATCACGGTGGGCGGATGGGGATGCACGAAGGGATAGAGCATGCCGTCGCGATGCAGCACCTGGGCCTCCGCCCCCGGCAGCAGGTGCATGACGCCGGAGAAGTTGAGCTGGTAGCGCGCGCAGTGCGGCAGCAGCATGCGGTCGCAGAGCGCCAGCACCGTCGGATGGATCGCCAGCGCCTGGGCTGCCTTGGAATGGCGGAAGAGGTTGCCCAGGCGCTTGGTCCGCGCGCCCAGAAAGCCGGTCGTGCCGCAGGGCTGCGCCTCGACCTTGGCCATCAACTCCTCGCGGGCCTGGCGGACCAGGTCGACCGCCAGCTCCTCGATGATCACGTAGCCCTGCTCCTGCAAGGCGGCCGCCAGGGCGTCGAAGGGCGCATCCGGCGGCAGGACATTCAATGACTCGGCCATCTAGGCTCTCCTCGCATCCTCTTCGCTTGCCAGCCTGCCATAGCGCTGCAGCCAATCGAAGAGCGCCTTTCGCGGCCCTGGGTCGTCGTAGAGGCCGAGGTGGCCGCCGCCCTCCAGCACGCAGGCCCTCTTGGGGCCCGGCGCCGCCTCGTAGAGCCTGCGCCCCGCCGAGAGGGGCGTGATAGGATCCGCACTGCCGTGCAGCCAGAGCAGCGGCTGGTCGACCGCGGCGATCCGGGCCAGGCTGTCCCACTTCTCCCTCAGCAGCGGCCCCACGATCAGCCAGGGATAGCGGCGCTTGGCGGAGGAGACCAGGCTGTCGAAGGGGCAGTCCAGCACCAGCGGCGCGCGCTCGCCCTCCGCCGCCAGGGCGATGGCGACCGCGGCCCCCAGGGATTCCCCGTAGAGCACCAGGGGCCGGCCCGGCAGCCGCTCGCGCACCGCCGTCAACGCAGCCCTGGAATCGGCGATCAGGCCCGCTTCGTCCGGCTGGCCCGGATTGCCGCTGAAGCCGCGGTAGCCGACCAGGCAGAGCCCGTAGCCGGCCTCCACCAGGAAGTCGTAGCACTCCAACCTATGGCCGATGTGCCCCGCATTACCCTGCAGCAGCACGATCATTGCCTTCTCCGGGTCGCCCGGCGGCCAGAGCCAGTGGCGGCAGCGCGGCCCGCCCTCCGCCTGGGAGAAGACCTCTTCCGGCAGGCGCCCGTCCAGGGGGCCCGCCTCGGGCGTCTCGCGGCTGGAGACGTAGATCAGCCGGCGCTGCGAGAGGAAGAGGAAGAGCGCGATGGCGCCGTAGGCGAGCGGAGCCCCCAGCGCCACCCAGGCGAGCCATGCCAGGCCCTCCACCGCGCGCTTGCCCCGTCAGGCGGCGTAGTCTTCGCCGTCGCGGTCGAGCAGGCGCTTCAGCGCCGCGAAGTGCTCGCGGCTGTAGTCCGCGCCGTTGTGGTACTGCGCTGCCGTGTGGCCGGCGATGTTCTCACCGATCAGACGCAGCGGCTGGCCGGTCTGCAGGGCGTTCACCTGCTGCTGGCAGGCACGCTCCAGGTAATAGAGCCGGTCGAAGGCAAGCGCGATGTCGGGTGCCGTCACCAGCACGCCGTGGTTGGCCATGAAGAGCACCTGGCGGTCGCCCAAGAGGCCGGCCAGGCGTTCGCCCTCGCTCCACTCCTGGGCCAGGCCGGAGAAGGTCTCGTCGTAGGCCACCTCGTTCCAGAAGCGCAGCGCCGTCTGATGCAGGGGCAGCAGGCGCTGGTCCTCCAGCATGGTCATGGCGGTGGCATAGGGCATGTGGGTGTGCAGCACGGCGCGGGCGGACCGGCAGCGCTGGTGGACCGGCGCGTGGATGCAGAGCGCGGTCAGCTCCGGCTCCCCCTCGCCTTCCAGCACCTTGCCCTCGGCATCGATCAGCAGGATGTCGCGCGCCCGCATCTCGGCCCAGTGCCGGCCGAAGGGGTTCAGCAGGAAGAGGTCGTCATGGCCGGGCAGCATGAAGCTGAAGTGGTTGCAGATGCCCTCGCTCAGCCCGAAGCGGTGGGCCAGCCGCAGTGCTGCCGCGAGGTCGCGGCGCGCCTCGGCCAGGATCTCGCGATCGACGGTGCGGCCGGCGGCGGCCAAAGAGCCGGCTTTCGGCATCTCACTCTCCTCGGCAAGTGGGAACTCGATCAGACTGTTAGCAAGCAGGCGGCGAAGATGGAAGCGCCGCCGATGACCTGGCGGTCTCCACATTGACAAGGGCTCCGGCCCGCTCCCCCACCCGTCCGCCCACGACAGTATCCAATAGGGCGGTCGGGCGGGGGCGCGGGCCGGAGCCGACTGAACAGATCAGGCGTGTGATCACGGACATGAGCGCTGCGCAGGGCCCCATCCCCGATAACGCGCTACCCCGTCGCAGGCGGAAAGGCGTACCCCTGCGACATGACTGGTCTGAGCAAACAAGGAGGCGCGCTCCCCGCCATGCAAGACCGCAGCTTCCGCATCATCGAGACCCAGTGGATCCCGCTCGCCGACGGCACCCGCCTGGCGGCCCGCCTCTGGATCCCCGACGAGGCCGAGCGGACGCCCCTGCCGGCGATCCTGGAGTATCTGCCCTATCAGCGCCGCGACGGCACCAGCCGGCGCGACGACAGCACCTATCCGGGCTTCGCCGCGGCCGGCTATGTCGGGGTCCGCGTGGACCTCAGGGGCAGCGGCGATTCCGAAGGCTTCTTCGACGACGAGTACTCGCCGCAGGAGCTCTCGGACGCGAAGGAGGTCATCGCCTGGATCGCCGAGCAGCCCTGGTGCAACGGCTCGGTCGGCATGATGGGAATCTCCTGGGGCGGCTTCAACAGCCTGCAGGTGGCGGCGCTCCGCCCGCCGGCCCTCAAGGCCGTGGTGGCGCTCTCGACCACGGTCGACCGCTTCCACGACGACATCCACTACAAGGGCGGGGCCCAGCTCTCGGCCCAGCACTACTGGTCCAGCACCATGCTGTCCTACCTCTCCCGCCCCCTGGATCCCCAGGTGGTGGGCAAGGCCTGGCGCGAGCGCTGGATCGAGCGGCTGGAGCGGCTGGAGCCACCGCTGCACACCTGGCTCGCCCACCAGCGCCGCGACGCCTACTGGCAGCACGGCTCCATCTCGGAGGACTACGGCGCGCTCAAGGCCGCGGCCCTGGTGATCGGCGGCTGGGCGGACGGCTATCGCAACGCGCCGCCGGCGGCCGTCGCAAACCTGACCACACCGGCGAAGGCCATCATCGGCCCCTGGATCCACAAGTACCCCCACTTCGCCTGGCCGAAACCGCGGCTCGACTTCCACGCCGAGGCCGGACGCTGGTGGGACCGCTGGCTGAAGGGCAAACGAAACGGCGCAGAAGAGCTTCCCTCCTACCGTGCCTACCTGTCCCAGTCGGTGCGCCCGAGTCTCTGGCGGGCCGAGGAGCCGGGCCACTGGGTCGCGGTGACGGACTGGACGGGGGAGCCCACGCTCACACCCTACTACCTCGGCACCAAAGGAAAACTCTCGCCCCAGGCCGGCGTCGACGGCCGCAGGATCGTCGACAGCCGGCAGGACTGCGGTCTGGCCGGCGGCGAGTTCTTCACCCAGAAGCCGGACGCGGAACTCGCCGGCGATCAGGCCGAGGACGACGGCGCCTCGCTGGTATTCGACAGTCTGCCGCTGGAAGAGCCGCTCGATATCCTCGGCCGGCCGGAGCTGACACTGCGGGTCGCGATCGACCGGCCCATCGGCACCCTGGTCGCGCGCCTCTGCGATCTGCACCCTGACGGGCGCTCGCACCGGGTCTCGCTCGGCATTCTCAACCTTGCGCACCGCTGCTCCAGTGCCGAGCCGACGCCGGTCACTCCGGGCGAACCGATGGAGGTGGCGATCCGCCTGGACGAGAGCGGCTATCGCTTCGCCAAGGGACACAAGATCCGCCTGGCGCTTTCCACGGCCTACTTCCCCATGGTGCTGCCGCCGCCCGAGCGGGTGCGGGCCACCCTGACGACGGGCGCTGCCTCGCACCTGGGCCTGCCGGTCCTCAAGCACGCGGAGGAGATCGCGATGCCCGAGCCTGCGGACCCCGATCCCCTGCCCGCCTATCCCCAGATCGCGCCCGGCAAGTCCCGGCGCTGGGTCGAGCGCGACCTGACCACGGGCCGCACGAGCTATCACATCCTGGAGGACGGCGGCATCACGGAGCAGCCGGACAACGCCATGCAGTGGCAGGAGGTGCGGCGGGAGACCTGGTCGATCGGCTGGGACGACCCTGCCAGCGTCGAGGGCAAGACCCACATGACCACCCTGCGCCAGCGCGGCGACTGGTGGGTCAGGACGGAGGTGAAGGGCCGGCTCACCACCGACGGGACCGACTGGATCATGAGCCACAGCCTCGAGGCCTTTGTCGACGAGGAACAGGTATTCCAACGGCACTGGAGCGAGACCATCGCGCGCGACCTGATGTAGGCTCGCGCCCCATGCTCGAAGAGTTCCAGGAAGCGCGGATCGAACTGGAGACCGCCAGCATCCACCTGCGCCACGGCGGAAAGGGTCCGCCGCTGCTGCTGCTGCACGGCTATCCGCAGACCCACGTCACCTGGCGCCTCGTGGCCCCGCTGCTGGCGGAGCGCTTCACCCTGGTGATGCCGGACCTGCGCGGCTATGGCGCCAGCCGCGGGCCCGCGCCCGATGCGGAGAACCGGCACTACGACAAGCGCAGCATGGCGGCCGACATGGTGGCGGTGATGGAGCGGCTGGGCTACGAGCGCTTCTTCCTGGCCGGCCACGACCGCGGCGGGCGGGTCGCCTACCGCCTTTGCCTCGACCGGCCCGAGCGGGTCGCCGCCTTCGCCGCCGTCGACGTGGTGCCGACCCTCGAACTCTGGGAGGCGATGGACGCTGGCGGCGCGCTCGGCGCCTGGCACTGGCCCTTCCTGGCGCAGCCGGCCACCGTGACCGAGGCCGTGCTGGCGACCGCCAGGCGGCCCATCATCGAATCCTTCCTGCGCGGCTGGGCCGGCAGGCCCGACGCCCTGACAGATGAGGCCATCGCCCACTACCTGGCGCAGTTCGACCGGCCGGACGTCATCGCCGCCACCTGCGCCGACTATCGCGCCGGCGCCACGCGGGACTGGGAGCAGGACGCAGCCGACAGGGCCGCCGGGCGCCGGCTCGCCTGCCCGGTGCTGGCGCTCTGGGGCAGCGACTACATCGGCGACGCCGAGCCCACCCCGATCACCCTCTGGCGGCGCTGGGCGGACCGGGTCGAAGGCCGCGGCCTGCCCTGCGGCCACTTCCTGCAGGAAGAGATGCCGGAGAAACTGGCCGCAGCCATGATCGCTTTCTTCCTTGCCAAGGACGGCAGGGTGCCTCAGCTCTAAGGCGACAGAGACGCAAGAAGGACGAGACCGGAATGGACGGAAACCTGGCCAGAGAGTTCCCGCAGACCGCGCCGCAGGGCGAGGCGCTACCCGACCCGGGGACGCTCAGCGAGGTCGCCCCCGGCCTCTTCTGGCTGCGGATGCCGCTGCCCTTCGCGCTGGACCACATCAACCTCTGGGTCCTGGACGAGGGCGATAGCTGGACCCTGGTCGACAGCGGCCTGCACGACGACACCACCAAGGACCTCTGGCGCCAGCTCTTCTCTGGCCCGCTCGCCGGCAAGCCGGTCGGACGCCTCCTGGTCACCCACCACCACCCGGACCACTTCGGTCTGGCCGGCTGGCTGGCGGAAGAGACTGCGGCCCCGGTCCACATGAGCGAGATCGAGTTCTCCTTCGGCTCCTGGCTCTACCACCTGCCCGACGACGACTATAACAAGACGATGTACGCCTACTACCGCCGCAACGGCCTGCCGGAAGATTCCGCGCGGAAGCTCACCAGCCGGGGCAACCTCTATCGCGGCCGCTGCGGGCGGCCGCCGGCCGAGGCTGTGCCCCTGGAACTCGGCGGCAAGATCGAGGCCGGCGGGCGCATCTGGACCATCGTGCCGGGTCACGGCCACGTCGCCGGACACGCCTGCCTCTACGCCGAGGAGGAGGGCCTCTTCATCGCCGGCGACCAGCTCTTGCCGCGGATCAGCCCCAACGTGTCGATCTCTGCCTTCAACGAGGGCTCCGACCCCCTGACGGCTTTCATCGAGACCCAGAACCGGCTCTCCCGGATCCTTGACGACCGGGCCCTGATCCTGCCGAGCCACGGGCGCCCCTTCTTCGGCGGCTCCTCGCGCGCGCGGGCGCTGGTGGAGCACCATGCGGAGCGGCTGGACCGGGCCGAGGAGGCCTGCCGCGTGCGGCCGCTCTCTGCCTTCGACGCCATTCCCGCCCTCTTCAGCCGGAAACTCGACGACCATCAGCTCTTCTTCGCGCTGGGCGAGAGCCTGTCGCACCTCCGGCACCTGGCCGTGATGGGTCGTGCGACGGAGGAAAGCGGGGACGGCACCCTGCGCTTCGCCGCCGGCTGAGGAGCGGCCCTTGCCGAACATCCTGAGCCGCCGCGACCTCGACTTCCTGCTCTACGACCTGCTGGAGGCCGAGTCCCTCGCCCGCTACCCGCGCTTTGCCGAGCACGGGCGCGAGAGCTTCCAGGCGATCCTGGATCTGGCCGAGCAGATCGCCGAGGAGCAGTTCCAGCCGCATGCGGCCAAGTCGGATCGGGAGGAGCCCAGCTTCGACGGCGCGCGCGTGACCATCATCCCGGAGGTGAAGCAGGCGCTGGACGCCTACGTCGAGGCGGGCTTCCTCGGCGCCGGCTTCGACGAGGACCTGGGCGGGCTGCAGCTTCCCTATACCCTGGTTCAGGCCGTGGCCGCGCTCTTCTACGCGGCCAACATCACCACGGCCGCCTACCCCATGCTGACCACGGCGGCCGCCAACCTGCTGGCGGCCTATGGCGACGAGAGCCAGCGCGAGCGCTACCTGAAGCCGCTGGTCGCCGGCCGCTTCTTCGGCACCATGTGCCTCTCGGAGCCACAGGCTGGCTCTTCGCTGGCCGACATCCGCACCCGTGCCGTGCCGCAGGAGGACGGCAGCTACCGACTCCACGGCAACAAGATGTGGATCTCCGGCGGCGAGCACGAGCTCTCCGAGAACATCGTCCATCTTGTCCTGGCCAAGATCGAGGGCGCCCCGCCGGGTGTGCGCGGCATCTCCCTCTTCCTGGTGCCCAAGTTTGCGGTGGCGGAAGACGGCAGCCTGGCCGCCCGCAACGATGTTCGGCTTGCCGGCCTCAACCACAAGATGGGCTACCGCGGCACGGTCAACACGGTGCTGAACTTCGGCGAGGGGGACGGCGCCTGGGGCAGCCTGATCGGCGAAGCGCACCAGGGCCTGGCCTACATGTTCCACATGATGAACGAGGCCCGCATCGCCGTCGGGCTGGGCGCGGCCGCGCTCTCCTACAGCGGCTATCTGCACGCGCTGGACTACGCCCGCACGCGCACCCAGGGCCGCCCGCCGGGGTCCAAGGACCCGAAAGCGGAGATGGTGCCGCTGATCCGCCATGCGGACGTGAAGCGCATGCTGCTGCAGCAGAAGGCCTATGCCGAGGGCGGGCTGGCGCTCTGCCTCTATGCCGCGCGCCTGGTGGACGAGCAGAAGAACGGCGACGAGGCCGAGGCGCTGAAGGCGCGCCGGCTGCTGGACGTGCTGACCCCCATCGTGAAGTCCTGGCCCTCGGAGTACGGCCTCCGCGCGAACGACCTGGCGATCCAGGTGCACGGCGGCTACGGCTACACCCGCGACTATCCGGTGGAGCGGCTCTATCGCGACAACCGCCTGAACCCCATCCACGAGGGCACCAAGGGCATCCAGGCGCTCGACCTGCTGGGCCGCAAGCTGCGCCAGGAAGAGGGCGCCGCCTTCGCCGCCCTGCTGCAGGAGATCGAGGCCACCGCGGGCAGCCTCGAGAGCCATCCCCACCTGGCGGAGGAGGCCGCGGCCCTGCAGCGCTTCGCCCGGCGCCTCGCCGAAGTAGGCGAGACCCTGGTGGCGAGCCGGGCGAACCTGGGCGAGGAGCGTGCGCTCGCCAACGCCACCCTCTTCCTCGATGCCGCCGGCCACCTGGTCGTGGCCTGGATCTGGCTCCGCCAGGCCGCGGTCGCCCTGGCCAAGCAGGATCGGAGCGACGACGAGGAGGAGCGGCAGTTCCTGGCCGGAAAGCACCTCGCCTGCCGCTACTTCTTCCGCTACGAGTTGCCGGCTATTGCGCCGACCCTGGAGCTGCTCGAAGGTCTCGACTCCCTGGCAGTCGATGCGGCCGAAGCGCAGTTCTGAAGCGGACCGCGGACAGCAGCATAGGGCGCGTATTGCTCAAGTGAGCGGGCTCTCTAACCCTTGCGACACCTGCCCGCCACTGAAACGCGCAGCCTGCGAGTTTCAAAAACACTTGTTCATCTTGACCGCAAAGCGCGATTGACCGCAAAGTATCCTCGTCCAACGCCTGTACGGATTCCCGTGGCTGATCGAGGAAACCACGGCTATGAGAGCCTTCCGCAGTTCCGACAGGCCGGCAGAGCGGTGCAGGCTTGCCGGACTCGCCAGACCGATCTCGCAGGCTAGCGCCTGTGGGCTGCTTTTCGTAGCTGCGCTTGCCACCGCCTCGCCGGCTGAGGCCTGCACCGAGGTCTCCAGCGGCAGCTACGAGTGCACCGGCGACAGCTACGCCGACCCGCTGCAGATAACGGTCGGCGACGGCAAGAGCCTCACCTTCTCTCTCTTCGACCTGACGACGGCCGGAATCACGGTGCCCGCCAACGGCGGCCCCGCTCTCTTTGCCAGGAGCGACGGGCGCGAGGGCGGCGACGGCTCCAATGACGCGGGCGCCGGCGGCACTGTCACCATCACCTTCGCGCCGGGGACGCCGGACCTCTTCGAGGTCGAGGTCAGCGACAGTTTCGGCTTCCGCGGGCGCAGCGCCGGCGGGGACGGGCGCGTGTTCTCCGCCGACGACCCGGTCGAGCTGGGCGGCACCGGGTCGGCCGGCGGCGCGGGAGGCGACGGGGGCGCGGTCTCCATCACGGTGAGCGACACCCGCTTCGAGGTCGTCACCCTGCCCTCGATCTATGCGGAATCGCTCGCCGGCGCCGGCGGGCATGGCGAGAAGAAGACCAACACCTCGCTGACCGGCTCGACGCCGAACGGCGGTCGCGGGGGGACCGGCGGCAGCGGCGGTACGGTCTCCCTGGTGATCTCCGACACCGCCGTGGGCGGCTTCGCCCAGATCTCCCTGCCCCCCATCGGCGCCATCAGCAAGGGCGGCGCCGGCGGCGACGGCGGCGAGGGCCATCAGAAGGGCAACACGAACCGCGGCCAGGGCGGCGCCGGCGGAGACGGAGGCAGCGGCGGAGACGTGACTCTCGTCTTCGAGGACGGCGTGACCCTGGCCCCCGACTCGCAGTCCGCGGCCGTCCTGGCGCAGAGCGAGGCCGGCGACGGCGGCATCGGCGGCCAGGGCAACTCCAGCTTCACGGGCGCTCCCAGCTACGGCGGCAGCGGCGGCGAGGGCGGTCAGGGCGGCTCGGTCGCCGTGATCTCGCTCGGCAGCCTCGAGATCGCGACGACGGACTCCATCGGCATCCGGGCCGAGAGCCTGGGCGGCGCCGGTGGCAACGGCGGCCGCGGGCGCAGCTGCGGGACCTGCGGCACCGCTCACGGCGGCGACGCCGGCGAGGGCGGCGACGGCGGCCAGGTGGAGATCGGTCTGAGCAGCAGCCTCTCCCTGCACACCGAAGGCGCCGCCGCCCACGGCATCATGGCCAGGAGCTATGGCGGCGACGGCGGCAACGGCGGTGCGGCCGACGGCGGCAGCTCGGGCAAGGGAGGTGCCGCCAAGGGCCCCGGCCCGGGAGGCGGCGTGACCGTCACCGGCGGCGGCCTCGTCGAGACGGAGGGCGAAGGTGCCGACGGCATCCTGGCGCAGAGCATCGGCGGTTTCGCCGGCGACGCAGGCTCCGCCTCCGGCTTCGTCGTCACCTACGCCGGCAACACGGAGAGCGCGGGCGACGGCGGGACGGTCAGCCTCTCCTGGTCGCAGTCGCCGGGCGGAGACTCGAGGATCGCGACCGGGGGCGACTTCGCCGACGCCATCTTCGCCCAGAGCATAGGCGGCGGCGGCGGCAAGGGCGCATCGGGCTCCAGCATCGTGGCGCTGGGCTCCAGCGGCTCGGCCGGCGGTGCGGGCGGCCTGGTCGAGGTGCTGCTCGGCACGGTCGAGATCGAGACCTCGGGCGAGGGCTCGCGCGGGCTCGCTGCAGCCTCCGTCGGCAACGGCGGCGGCGACGGCGGCGGCGCCAAGGGGCTGGTCGGGATCGGCGGCTCGGGCTCCGGCGGCGGCAAGGGCGGCATCGTCAAGGTGACGAGTTCGGCCGCGATCGCGACCGCAGGCGATTCGGGCGTCGGCCTCTTCGCCCAGTCGCTTGGCGGCGGCGGCGGCAACGGCCGCTCCACGTCGGGGCTCGTGTCGATCGGCGGCGACGGAGGAACGGCGGCCAAGGGCGATAGCGTGACGGTCACCAACGACGGCGACGTCTCGACCGAAGGCGACCATGCGGACGCGATCTATGTCGAGAGCGCCGGCGGCGGCGGCGGACGCGGCGCCACGACGACGGCGATCGGCGTCGGCTTCGCCTATGCCGTCGGCGGCAGCGGCGACGGCGGCGGCGACGGCGGCACGGTCACCTACGGCTACGACGACACGAGCTTCGAGGAGGGCGTCAGCATCGCCACCCAGGGCGAGGCCTCGCGCGGACTGGTGGTGCAGAGCATTGGCGGCGGCGGGGGCACCGGCGGCAACAGCTTCTCCGGCGCGGCCGGCCTCATCGCCCAGGGCAGCATCGCGGTCGGCGGCCAGGCCGGCGGCGGCGGGTCTGGCAGCAGCGTCGTCACCGACTTCGCAGGCGCCATCGTGACCAGCGGCGACAGCGCCACCGGCGTCCTGGCGCAGAGCGTCGGCGGCGGCGGCGGGCGGGGCGGCAACGCCATCTCGGTTGCCGGCGGGATCACCGGCCTGGGCTTCTCGCTGGGCCTGGGCGGCGACGGCGGCGGCGGCGGTGCGGGCGGTGCCGTCACGCTGACCTACGACGGCGCGCTCCACACCCAGGGCGACAACGCCGAGGGCGTCCTGGCACAGAGCCTGGGCGGCGGCGGCGGCAGCAGCGGCACCACCGTTTCCGCCACCGGCGCCATCGGCGGCGCTGCGATCTCCATCGGCGTCGGCGGCGATGCCGGCGGCGGCGGCAAGGGCAGCAAGGTCGAGCTGACCTACGCCGGTTCGGTAGTGACCGAGGGCGACAACGCGACCGCCCTGACCGCCCTCTCGGAAGGCGGCGGCGGCGGCTCCTCGGGCACGACCGTGACCACGGCCAACACGGTCGGCGGGACCTTGGACGTCGGCGTCGGCGGGACCGGCGGCAGCGGCGGCAACGGCGGTGCCGTGATCCTGACCAAGACCACCTCCGAGCGGGGTGCCGGCGAGAGCATCGAGACCTCCGGCGACAACTCCGGCGGCCTGCTGGCATCGAGCGTGGGCGGCGGCGGCGGAAACAGCGGCGCCACCATCACCGGCTCGGCGATCAGCATGCAGAGCGTCAACATCGGGGTCGGCGGATCCTCCGGCGGCGGCGGCAGCGGCGGCGAGGTGACGGTCATCAGCAGCGGCAGCATCGCCACGCTCGGCGACAACGCGGCCGCGATCGCGGCCTCCAGCCTCGGCAAGGGCGGCGGGACGAGCGGCCTTTCCGTCACCGCTTCGGGGGCGACCAGCCTGGGTTCGGTCGCGATCGGGATCGGCGGGGCGGGCGGCAGCGGCGGCGGGGCCTCGGACGTGACCGTGGTCTCCTCGGACAGCATCACCACTGCTGGCTTCAATTCCGGCGGCATCAACGCCCAGAGCCTGGCCGGCAGCGGCGGCAGCGGCGGCATCAACGCCGCCGGCAGCCTGATCACCGTGGCCTCGCTCTCCATTACCGCGGGCGGCAGCGGGGGTTCGGGCGGGACCTCGGGCAACGTCGAGGTCGATTTCACCGGCTCCATCGAGACAGCAGAGGCCTACAGCCCCGGCATCAACGCCGAGAGCCGCGGCGGTGCGGGCGGCGTCGGTGCGGTCCAGGTCGTCGGCAATCTCCTGGTCCCGGGCCCGATCGACATCAACGTCGGCTCCAGCGGCGGCAGCGGCGGCACCGCCGGCGACGTCCTCCTGGCCAACAGCGGCGCGGTGGGGACCGACGGGCACTTCTCTCCGGGGCTGGTCGCGACCTCCGCCGGCGGGGATGGAGGCAGCGGCGGCCTCAGCGTCTCTTTGAATGCGGTCTCCGCCGATTCCCTGAGCGTCACCCTGGGCGGCGACGGCGGCGGGGCCGGAAGCGCCGGCAGCGCGACGGTCGCCAACGAGGGCGACCTGACCACGGGGTCCGTCTATTCCCCGGGCATCCTCGCCAACAGCATCGGCGGCAGCGGCGGCAGCGGCGGCTTCGCCTTCGAGGGCGGGGTCCAGGTCGGCACGCCCTTCGAGGGCGTCCCCACCGTCAGCCTCTCCTACACCATGGGTGGCGAAGGCGGCGGCGGGGCCACGGGGGGCGCGGTCTCGGTCACCAACCTGGGCGGCATCCTGACCCAGGACTACGCCTCGCCGGGGATCTCCGCGGCCAGCCGCGGGGGCAACGGCGGCGACGGCGGCAACGTCTACACCGGGCTGATCCAGGCGGAGAGCAAGGAGGGGACCTACAACATCACCGTGGATGTCGGCGGTGCCGGCGGCGGCGGCGGCACCGGCAAGGCGGTCACGGTCGACAACCACGGCGCCATCACCACTGAGAGCTTCGTTTCCGACGGCATCTTCGCCTCCAGCCTGGGCGGTAACGGCGGCAGCGGCGGATCGAACTACAACGTGCAGATCGCCGCCGACGTGTCCGGCTCCAAGGGCAACCTGGTGACCGAGGTCGGCGGCAAGGGCGGCGACGGCGCGGTCGGCGGTGCCGTCACCGTGACCAACCGGGGCGCGATTGCGACCCGGGAAGGCGAATCGCGCGGGATCTATGCGCAGAGCATCGGCGGTAACGGCGGCCGGGGCGGCAACTCCGCCAACCTGCTGCTCAACCTCGACGCCAAGGTCATCAAGGCGGACGCGCCCGCCGCGGCGTCGGCCCCAGCCACCTCCGCGGCCGCAGCGGGCCCGCAGGCCGGCATCCAGGTCGGCGAGGTGCTGGACGACGAAACCACCCAGCACAAGCTCAGCGCCACCGTCACCGTCGGCGGGGCCGGCGGCAAGGGCGCCCATGCCGGGAAGGTGAAGATCACCAACATCGCGCCGATCACCACCGAGGGGCTCTCCTCGGAAGGCCTCTTCGCCCAGAGTGTCGGCGGCGGCGGCGGCGACGGCGGCTCCGCCGGCTCGAAGAGCTATAGCTGGGCCGGCGTCTGCGGCATCAACGTCGTGCAGTACAAGTACTACTGCAAGAACGACGCGGCGGAATCCGACAGCAAGGCCCAGACCGTCTCCTTCTCGACCGCCTTCTCGCTCGGCGGATCGGGCGGCGCGGCGGGCAACGGCAACACGGTGACGATCGACAACCGCGACGACATCACCACCAGCGGCGTCGCCTCGGCCGCGATCTTCGCCCAGTCGGTGGGCGGCGGCGGCGGCACCGGCGGCAACGGCCAGGCCGGCGCGCTCGGCCTCTGGACCTCGAACGAGACCGCCTCGACCCTGAACGACATCTACTACCTCCTGAACCGCAAGCCGATCCAGGACCTGAAGTCCGCCAGCGTCTCGATCGCCGTCGGCGGCAGCGGCGGGGCTGCCGGCGACGGCGACCACGTCACGGTCACCAACAGCGGCACGCTCACCACCGAGGGGGAGGAATCCTACGCCATCCATGCCCAGTCGATCGGCGGCGGCGGCGGCGACGGCGGCAAGGCGGCCCAGGCCTGGACCTACAGCATCATCGTCGGCGGCACCGGCAGCGGCGGCGGCGACGGCGGCACCGTGGACGTCACCAGCAACGGCGCCATCGTCACCAGCGGCAAGGGCGGGCTCGGCATCTTCGCGCAGAGCGTCGGCGACGGCGGCGGCAACGGCGGCAATTTCTCCGGCGGCCTTTCCTATGGCTTCTTCACCGTCCCGGTCGGCATCAACCTGGCCGGCGGCGGCTTCCCCGGCGCGGGCGGCGACGGCGGCCTCGTCAGGGTGCGGACCACGGCCCCGATCGCCACCAGCGGCGAGAACGCGCATGGCATCTTCGCGCAGAGCGTCGGCGGCAGCGGCGGCGCGGCCGGCGTCGGCGACACACTCACCAGCCAGGCCCCGCAGGAAGAGGGCTATTACATCGGCAATGTCGGCGGCAAGGGCGACGGCGGGACGGTCCAGGTCACGGTCGAGAGCCCGATCACCGTCACCGGCGAGGGCGCACACGGCGTCTTCGCGCAGAGCGTCGGCGGACCGGACAGCAGCTCTGAGGGCGGTAGCGTCCAGGTCGCGGCCAACGCCGACATCGTCTCGACCGGCAGCGGCGGACGGGCCATCTTCGCCCAGAGCCTGGGCGGCGGCGGCAACGGCGACATCACGCTCTTCGTCACCCCGGGCGTCGAGGTCTCGGCCGCCGAGGACGGCTTCGAGGCCATCCTGGTCAGCGGCGGCGATGCGAACAGCGCCCTCTTCAACAACGGCGGCACCATCTCGCGGCCGGAGGGGACCACGCCCGAAGGCGGCACCGGCTACGTCATCGCCGTGGTCGAGCAGGAAGGCTTCTCCATCTTCAACAGCGGCACGATCAGCGGGACCCTCTACTTCGATCCGGACTCCTCCTCGGGCGGCCTCTTCAACCGCGCGTCGGGCCTGCTGGAACTCTCCGGCGAGTCCTGGCTGCCGGCCACCTTCTCGACCGACGGCACCCTGACCGCAGGGGCGGGCGATGCCATCGCCAGCGCCGAGTTCACCGGTCCCACCAGCGCCAGCAGCAGGATCGCAGCCCACCTGGGCGGCACCATCAAGGTCGACTACCAGTTCGGCGACGGCAACGAGGAGAAGGCCCAGTCCGATCTCTTCATCGTCGACCCGTCGGCCATCGACGCCTCCGTCGTCGGGCTGATCGACCCGCAGGCGACGGGCGTGAACCTGGTGCAGAAGGGCACCACCGGCGAGTTCCTGCTCTTCACCGACGTCAATGCCGCGGCCTTCGCGGCGACGATCGAGGACGACGCCATCGTGAACTGGGGCCTGGAGACGCTCGACAGCACGGACGGCGTCACCAGCGTCGTCCTGACCTACGAGCTGAACAGCAATCCCTGGCTCGGCTTCGCGAGCGGCGGCTACGACCAGGCGCTGAGCACCGAGGAGGAGGAACGGGTCAACGACAACCTGATCGAGGTGGGCAACTACCTCGACAGGCTGGTGTCCGCCCGCATCTCGGACCGGGAGAGCGGCTCGGACCAGCTCGCCTTCGTCGACGGCATGACCGACTACCTTCTGGGCATCCAGCAGATCTCCACCCTGGTCGAGGTCTACGAGAGCTGGAGCCCGCAGATCGCCACCGCGCCGCTCAACACCGCCCTCTTCTCCGCGCTGCGCTTCAACGATTCGCTGCAGGGCTGCCCGCGCTACGACGAGGCCGGGCTGGTGAGCCTCTCGCAGGAGGGCAACTGCGTCTGGGCACGCGCCCAGGGCGGCAGCCTGCAGCGCCAGGCGAGTGACAGCGTGGCGGCCTACACCGAGAATTCTTACGGCTTCGAGGGCGGCTTCCAGATGGAGGTGGCGCCGGAGCTCTTCGCCGGCTTCGCCTTCCTCTTCGAGGACGCGACCCTGAAGAGCGGCGAGGTCGCGAGCGGTAGCGGCCAGCGCTACCAGGGCGGTCTCGTGGTGCGCAAGGACCTGCCCGACGGCCTCATCCTCTCCGGTGCGGTCACGGGCGGCGTCAGCGACTACGACCTCTCGCGTCCCGTGATCACGCCCAGCGGCACGCGCACCGCAAGCTCCAGCCCCACCACGGCCTTCGTCACCGGCCACCTTCGCGCCGCCAAGTTCTTCGTCTTCGAGGGAAGCAGCCTCGTCAGGGCCCCCTATCTCAAGCCGACCGGCGATCTCGGCCTCATCCACCAGTGGCAGGGGAGCTATTCGGAGAGCGGTGCCGGCGACTACGGCGCCACCATCGAGGACGTGAGCCAGACCTTCGTCACGCTCAATCCCTTCCTGGAAGCGGGCGCCGGTTTCGACCTCTTCGGCCTGCAGGCCCGCGGCTACGGCCGGGCCGGGATCCTGAGCGTCCTGGGCGGCGATCACGAGCTGGAGGGCGCCTTCAACGGCGTCCCGGCAGGAGGCCCCACCTTCTCCATCAGCGAGGAGATCCCCACGGTCTCGGGCGACCTGGCCCTCGGTATCGAGGTGGCCGCCCGGTCCAACCTCTCCTTCAGGGTCGAGGGCTCGACCCTAGTGGCGGGCAAGCAGCAGAGCTATTTTGGAACGGGGCGCGTCACCCTGCACTTCTGACAGGCTGGCGTGCCGGCCCCTCAATGGGCCGCGGTGCGCCGGCTCGCCTGCAGGGGATAGCCCAGCAGGAGGAAGGCCACCGCCACGGCCGGCGCCAGAAGCCCCGCCGGCCAGTCCAAGCCCCAGGCCGTCGTGGCGTCGATCGCGCACCAGACGAGGGCGAGGGGGAAGATGAGCCAGCGGCGCAGCCCCGAGACCAGCAGGGAGAAGCCCACGGTCGCCACCGCGGTCGGTCCGGGCGTCAGGCCGAAGAGCTGGATGCCCTGCCAGGAGAGCCCGGTGAGCGGTCCGATCAGCGGCTGCAGGAGAATGGCAAACGCCATCAGCAGGAAGCCCGAGCGATGGGCGCGCTGGCTGTAGCCCGGCGGGCGCAGCGCCAGGAAGAGGAGCAGCGCCGCCTGCACGACCGCGGCGGCGGCGAAGTAGGCCGCCGCCCAGTTGATGGTCTGATAGCGCTCCCAGAAGTAGGCCCAGGCGACCAGCAGCCAGGCAGCGGCGAAGAGAAGCGCCATCAGGCGCATGCCCTGCCGCCGCCAGGCCAACCACAGCATCCCCACACCGACTGCGAGGGCGAGGATCTGCGCCGGCCAGACCGCCTCGTTGTAGCGCTCGAAGAGCCGGAAGTAGGTCTCTGGCGCGAACAGCAGGAAGTCCGACAGGGAGTAGCTGAACCAGTGCTCCATCACAGCTCTTCGAGGTAGCGCAGCATCGCCTGACGCTGCTGGGCATCGGGGAGACGGCCATAGGCAGCGCCCATGTTCTCCTTCATGTGCGCGACCCGGCTGGTTGCCGGTATGGCACAGGTGACCGCAGAGTGCGAGAGAATGAACTTCAGGAGGAACTGGGCCCAGTTCGCGCAGTCGATCTCGCCGGCCCATCCGGGAAGCGGTTCTGGCTCCAGGCGGTCGATCAGCCGGCCGCCGCGGAAGGGGCGGTTGACGATGACGGCCATGCCGCGCTCGCGGGCCAGCGGCAGCAGCCGCTCTTCGGCCTCGCGGTCCACCATGTTGTAGGTCAGCTGCACGAAGTCCAAGGGATAGCGGCGCATGATCTCTTCGAACTCCGCGTGGCGGCGCCCGTGCGAGGTGGTGATCCCCAGGTAGCGCAGATCGCCCGCCGCCTTCATCGCCGAGAGGGTCTCCAGGTGCGCCTCCCAGGCGACCAGGTTGTGGACCTGCAGCAGGTCGAAGCGCGGCAGTCCCCACTCCGCGAGCGACTGCGCGATCTGCTCCGGCCCCGCGTCCTCCGACGAGGTCCAGACCTTGGTGGCCGAGAAGAGGCCGGGCTCGGGCCCCAGCCGCTCCAGGCAATAGCCGACGACGGCCTGCGAGGAGGCATACATGGGCGAGGAATCGATCAGCCCGCCGCCGGCCTGGAAGAAGGCGCGCAGCACCTCCAGCCGCTCGGCGCGCAGCAGTGGGTCGTCGCCGACGTTGAAGGTGATCCAGGTGCCCATTCCCACCACCGGCAGGGCCTCGCCGCTGGAGGGGATCGGCCGGGTCCGCGGCCCCTCCCCCGCCGCCGGCCTGCCCGCGAGCGCCGCCGCCCCCAGCGCGCCCAGCAGGACGCCGCGCCGCGAGCGCCCTGCCCTCTTACCGTCGTGACCGCCGTCGGAACCCTGGCTCATGTCGGGACCGCGCTCCCTGGTCGTGTCTCCCTCCGACTAGAGTCTAGGTCCCGTCCGGCGGCATGCAATGCCTTGCGGACGCTATCGCGGCGGCAGGCTCCTGAGATAGGCGACGATGGCCGAGAGGTCCTCCTCCGACATCTTGGCATAGTAGCTGTAGGCCATCGGCGGCATCATGGGAGTCCCGTCTGGCCGCACGCCGGCGGTGATCATTTGCTTGATCTCCGCATCGCTGTAGCCGGCAAGCCCGGTCGGCGTGATGTTGGCGCTGTAGCTGACGCCCCAGGGCCCGGGAATCTCGAAGCCGCCCGCACCCAGGCTGTTCTCGTAGTCGCGGCCATGCCCGACCAGGGGCGTGTGGCACTCCATGCAGTGACCAGCGGGGCCAGCCAGATAGGCGCCATAGGCGATCTGGTCGTCCTTCGACACCTCCGGGACGCTCTCCACCGGCGGCCCGTAGCTGGGCGGCAGCGGGATCTTGTAGTCCGACGGCGGAACCTCGTGCTTCACCGGCGGCACCTGGCGCAGGTAGGCGACGATGGCCCTGACGTCGCGGTCCGAGAGGTCGCGGTAGAGCTCGATCGGCATGGGCGGGCCGATGATCGAGCCGTCGGGGCGCCGGCCCTCACGGATCGCCGCGATGATCTCCTCGTCGCTCCAGAGCCCGATGCCGGTTTCCGGATCCGGCGTAATGTTCGGCGCCCTCGCCGTGAACTCCGGGACGACGAAGAAGGGGTCCATGCCGGCCAGTTCCATCTCCGGCAGGTCGCCGGCCGGACCCTTGGTCGTGTGGCAGTTGCCGCAGGCGACCACCGACTGCATCAGGTAGGTGCCCCGCTCCAGCAGGGTCTCGGCCTCGGCCTGCGCCGCCCAGACCACCGCCAGGGCCGCACCCAGCCCCCAGACCCTTCGATCTACCAGTCTCTTCGCTTGGCGTAGGGCGGATCTCGTCGCCAATCCAAAATGCGCCCGTCTCATGACCGTCTTGCCTTTCTCGGTTTGCGGGTTCGTGCCGCTGCCTAGGGAAACCGATCATCTGCCGCACGCGGCAGTGTTAGTTCTGGATCAAGGCCCACAAGAGTCGCGGGAAACACCCTTCCTGCCGCTCCCCTGTGACCAACGGCGGATCCTGCGCAGAGAATCTAGGGTTTGTCATCTCGGATTACCGTCCCTCCCTTGCCGGATCGTCGGTCTCCGATCGACAGTCGGAAGGGTCACGCATCTTGACATGATCTTATCATATGATGATATAAGAGAAATCATATGGAGAGAATCCCATGACTCTCAGCGACAACCTGCCCGTCCCGGAGGGCGTGCGGGCGATCCGACAGGACGAGGCGGGGCGGATCGAGACCATCGTGAAGGCGGTGGTGCGGGTCGCCGAGGCCTGGGGCCTGACCAACGCCGAGGCCGCCGGGCTGTTCGACGTGCCGCCCGCGACCTGGAGCCGGATGAAGAGCGGCAGCTTCAGGGGTGCGCTGGACCAGGACAAGGTGACCCGCGCCAGCCTGCTGATCGGCCTCTTCAAGGGCTTGCGACTGCTCTTCAACGGCCCGCTGGCCTATGGCTGGCCCAAGCGGCCGAACGGCGGTGCGGGCTTCGCCGGCCGCGCGCCGGTCGCCACCATGATCGAAGGCGGCATCCCCGCGATGATCGAGGTTCGCCGCCACATCGACGCGCTGCGGGGCGGCAATTGATCGATCCCGCCTCCCTCCCCAGGCGGGCCTTCACCTGTGCGACCACCGTCCGGCTGATCTCGACCGCCTATATCGACGAACCGGCCCTGACGCCGCTGGCCGACAGCGATAGCGAGCGCGCCGTCCTGGAGGAGCTGGAGGGCCTGACCTCGGCGCGCCGTACCACCAAGATCTCCAGGCCGGCGGGAATCGCGCAGGAAGAGCTGGTCACGCCGGCGCAGGGCTACGGCTGGACCCATATCAACGCCGCCTTCTGCTACACCCGCGCCGGCGGCAACCGCTTCAACGGCGCCGACCGAGGCGCCTGGTATGCCAGCTACGGCGAGACGGCGGTGCCAACGGCCCAGGCCGAGGTCGCCTATCACCTGACCCGGGAACTGGACGCGACGGGGGTCTACGAGAACGTGACGGCCTATCGCGAGCTATTCGCCGGCATCACGACGGAGTTCCACGACCTGGGGGGGCACGAGGGAGAGGACTGTCTCTCCCCCGACCCGGAGGTCGGCTATCCGGCAGGTCAGGCGCTGGCCCGCGCGCTCCTGGCGGCGGGCGGGAACGGCCTGCTCTACGGCTCTCGGCGCCTGGCCGGCGGGCACTGCCTGGCGGCCTTCCGCCCCCATCTCGTGCAGAACCTGCGCCAGGGCGACCGCTGGGTCTTCCGCTGGCAGGGCGGGCGCGAGCCGGAGATCCTCAAAGACTGAGGGGGAGCCGAAGCTCCCCCTCGAAGGTCCAACGCTCTCTCCTACTCAGGCCCCCACGAGATAGCCGTGGGCCGAGAGATAGGCGATGATGCTGTCGGCCGCGCGCTCGGCCGTCATCTCCACCGTGTCGATCCTGATCTCGGCCTCTTCCGGCGGCTCGTAAGGGCTGTCGAGGCCGGTGAAGTTCTTGATCTCGCCGCGCCGCGCCTTCTTGTAGAGGCCCTTGGGATCGCGGGTCTCGGCGACATCCAGCGGCGTATCGACGTAGATCTCGATGAACTCTCCCTCCTCCAGCATGCCGCGTGCCATGCGGCGCTCGGCCCGGAAGGGCGAGATGAAGGAGACCATGGTGATGAGCCCGGCATCGACCATGAGACGTGCCACCTCCGACACGCGGCGGATGTTCTCCACCCGGTCGGCATCGGTGAAGCCCAGGTCCTTGTTCAGGCCGTGGCGCACGTTGTCACCGTCCAGGGTGTAGGTGTGCCGGCCCATGGCATGCAGGCGCTTCTCGACCAGGTTCGCGATGGTGGACTTGCCCGAACCCGAGAGGCCGGTGAACCAGAGGGTACAGCCCTTCTGCTGCTTCAGCTCGGCACGGGCGACCTTGTCCACGGCGATGGCCTGCCAGTGGATGTTGGAGGCACGCCTGAGTGCGAAATCGATCAGGCCCATGCCGACCGTGTTGTTCGTCATGCGGTCGATCAGGACGAATCCGCCCATGCCGTGATCGTCCTGGTAGGGCTGAAAGGCCACTTCCCTGTCGAGCGCGATGTTGCAGACGCCGATCTCGTTCAGCTCCAGGGTCTTGGCCGCAAGATGCTCCATGGTGTTCACGTTGATCTTGTACTTCGGCTGGGCGATCTGCACCGAGGCCGTGCGCGCGCCCATCTTCATCAGGTAGGGACGGCCCGGCAGCATGCCTTCGTCCGACATCCAGAGGATCTTGGCCTCGAACTGGTCGGCGACCTCGGCCGGCTCATCGGCCGTGCAGATGACGTCGCCGCGCGAGATGTCGATCTCGTCCTCGAGGGTGAGGGTGACCGACTGGCCGGCCACGGCCTCGCTCAGGTCGCCGTCATAGGTGACGATGCGCGCCACCCGGCTCTCCTTGGCGGAGGGCAGCGCCTTCACCCGGTCGCCCGGGCGCACCACGCCGGAGGAGACGAAGCCGGAGAAGCCGCGGAAATCGAGATTCGGGCGGTTCACCCACTGCACCGGCATGCGGAAGGGCAGCTTGCGCTCCTCCTCGTCGACCTTCACGGTCTCCAGGTGGCTCATCAGGGTGGAGCCGTGATACCAGCCCATGCGCTGGCTGGGCTCGGTGACGTTGTCGCCCTGTAGCGCCGAGACCGGGATCGCCACGATGTCGGAGATGCCGAGCGGCTTGGCGAAGGCGCGGTAGTCCTCCTCGATCCGGTCGAAGACCTCCTTGGAGAAGTTCACCAGGTCCATCTTGTTGACGCAGAGCACCACGTGCTTGATGCCGAGCAAGGACACGATGAAGCTGTGGCGCCGGGTCTGGGTGAGCACGCCCTTGCGTGCGTCGATCATGACGATGGCGAGCTGTGCGGTGGAGGCACCGGTCGCCATGTTGCGCGTGTACTGCTCGTGGCCCGGCGTGTCGGCGACGATGAACTTGCGCACGTCGGTCGAGAAGAAGCGGTAGGCGACGTCGATGGTGATCCCCTGCTCGCGCTCGGCGGCCAGGCCGTCGACCAGCAGGGCGAAATCGATCTCCTGGCCCTGGGTGCCCATCTTCTTGGAATCGGCCTCCAGAGCAGCCAGCTGGTCCTCGAAGATCAGCTTGGATTCGTAGAGCAGGCGGCCGATCAGGGTGGACTTGCCGTCGTCCACCGACCCGCAGGTGATGAAGCGCAGCAGGGACTTGTGCTCCTGCGACTTCAGATAGCCGGCGATATCCTCGGCGATCAGATCGGACTTGTGTACCATCAGAAATAGCCTTCCTGCTTCTTCTTCTCCATCGAGGCCGCGGAATCGTGGTCGATCACGCGCCCCTGGCGCTCCGAGGTCGTGGTCAGGAGCATCTCCTGGATGATCTCGAGAAGGCTGTCCGCCTCCGATTCGATGGCCCCGGTCAGCGGGTAGCAACCGAGCGTGCGGAAGCGCACCGACTTCATCATGGGCTCTTCGCCGTCGTAGAGCGGCATGCGCTCGTCGTCGACCATGATGAGGGTGCCGTCGCGCTCCACCACCGGGCGGACGGCGGCGTAGTAGAGCGGCACGATGGGGATCTTCTGCAGGTAAATGTACTGCCAGATGTCCAGCTCGGTCCAGTTGGACAGCGGGAAGACGCGGATGCTCTCGCCCTTGGACTTCTTGGCGTTGTAGATGTTCCAGAGCTCCGGGCGCTGGTTCTTGGGGTCCCAGCGGTGCTGCGCGGTGCGGAATGAGAAGACCCGCTCCTTGGCCCGGCTCTTCTCCTCGTCGCGGCGCGCTCCGCCGAAGGCGGCATCGAAGCCGTACTTGTCCAGCGCCTGCTTCAGCGCCTGGGTCTTCATGATGTCGGTGTGCAGCGCCGAGCCGTGGCTGAAGGGGCCCACCCCTTGTGCCACGCCCTCCTCGTTGGTGTGCACGATCAGGTCCAGGCCGAGATCCTTCGCGATGTTGTCGCGAAAGGTGATCATCTCCTTGAACTTCCAGGTCGTGTCGACGTGCATCAGCGGGAAGGGCGGCTTCGAGGGTAGAAAGCCTTCATCGCCAGGTGCAGCATCACCGCGCTGTCCTTGCCGATGGAATAGAGCATCACGGGGTTGTCGCACTCTGCGGCAACCTCTCGAATGATCTGGATGCTCTCCGCTTCCAGACGCTGGAGATGGGTCAGGTCTTGCATTGTCTCGTCCGAGTAAGGTGCCACGGATGTCTCCTCCAAGGCCCAGAGGGTCAAGCCTGGAGCAGGCGAACCTCCGGGCTGTAGGCGATGAAGTGCGGATTCTCGAAGCCCGGCTTGCCGTAACGCAGGGGCCCGCCTTCCGCACGGTCGACGATGCCGCCGGCGGCACGCAGCACGGCATGGGCGGCAGCCGTGTCCCACTCCATGGTACGGCCAAGGCGGGGATAGAGGTCCGCTTCGCCGCTGGCGATCAGGCAGAACTTGAGCGAGGAGCCCGCGCTCTTGAAGTCGGCGACCTGGTAGCGGCCGATGTAGGCATCGGTCGCGGCGTCGCGATGCGAGGCCGACGCCACCACGGCAAGGCCGGCGTTGTCGGCCTGTCTGACCTGCAGCGGCCGGGTCTCGCCCGGCTCGGCCGGGTCGATCTCGCCGCTTTCCTGCAGCGCGCCCTCGGGGCTCGGCGTCCAGAAGAGGCGGTTCTTGGCCGGCGCGAAGACCGCGCCCATCACCGGCTCGCCATCCTCGATCAGCGCGATGTTGATGGTGAAGTCGCCGCGCCCGGAGACGAACTCCTTGGTCCCGTCCAGCGGGTCGACCAGGAAGAAGCGGTCCTTGCCGCGCGCGTCGTGCGTCTCGGCGCGCTCTTCGGTCACCACGGCGATCTCGGGGAAGTCTTTCTCCAGTCCGGCGACGATGACCGCATCGGCCGCATGGTCGGCCGCCGTCACCGGCGACTGGTCGGCCTTCGCCTCGACGGCCAGATCCTTCTCTCGGAAGTACCGCATCGTCTCGGCCCCGGCCTCAAGCACCAAACGCCGCATCGTCAGGCCGATCGCCTCGTAATCCATACTCATCTGTCCTCGGAGCTTCTCGCACCTGCGAAAGAAGGGACCCCTCATATGGGATTTCAAGCAGCTACGCAATCTGAGGGCCCGCCAGGCGAGACATTTTGACAGGGTCTATCGCATGCATGGCTGCTGCCCGGCAAGGCGCAATCCGGCGCCAAGTCTGCTAGCCTGACTTCCATCAGCCCGATCTCTGGAGCCCGCCAAGGTGCCCGATCCCATTTCCTGGTCCTACGCCTGGCCCTACTTCGCGGCCGCCTTCGCCGGCGGCTATCTTCTGGGCTCGCTGCCCTTCGGGCTGCTGCTGACCCGCGCTGCCGGCCTGGGCGACATCCGCAAGATGGGCTCCGGCAACATCGGCGCGACCAACGTGCTGCGCACCGGCCGCAAGGACCTGGCGCTCGCCACCCTGATCCTGGACGGCGGCAAGGGTGCGGCGGCGGTGGGGCTGGCCTCCTGGATCGGCGGGTCGGAGATCGCCCTGATCGCCGGCTTCGCGGCCGTCCTGGGGCACCTCTTTCCGGTCTGGCTGGGCTTCAAGGGCGGCAAGGGCATGGCGACCACCCTGGGCACGCTGCTCGCGCTCACCTTCTGGGTGGGCGCGCTCTCCTGCCTCACCTGGCTGCTGGTCGCCTTCACCTTCCGCTATTCCTCGCTGGCGGCCCTGGTCTCCGTCGCCATGGCGCCGGTCTATGCCTGGATCCTGCCCTGGGGCTTCAGCCTGGGCGAGGTCTTCGAGCCTGGTTTCGGCGCGCTGCTCTTCCGCGGCGACCTGCAGCTCGTCCAGATCACCGCCGCGCTCGCGGTCCTGGTCTGGATCCGCCACCGGGCCAACATCGCCCGCCTGCTGACCGGCAACGAGCCCAGGATCGGCGAGAAGAAGAGCTGATCGCGCAGGACCTGCACCCTTCGGCCCCGGGGAATTGACGCGGCCGCCGCTCAGGCCCTAAGGTCGCCCCTCTGTTGCATTGTCGCGAGGGCTGTTCGCGAAAAGATGGATTCGAGCCAGACGCCGCTGCAAGGCCGCCTGAGCGAGGCCGAACGTCTCGCGCGGCTCCGCCTCATCCGCACGGAGCATGTCGGCCCCATCACCTTCCGCCAGCTGCTCGCACGCTGCGGCAGCGCGGCCGAAGCGCTGGAGGCCCTGCCCGCGCTGGCGGCCCGCGGCGGCCGGCGCGGCCGCCTGAAGCCCGCCGGCAAGGACGAAGCGGAGGCCGAGATCGCAGGCCTGGAGAGGATGGGCGCGCGCTTCCTGGCCTGGGGCGAGGCGGACTACCCGCTGGCACTGGCGGCGATCGAGGACGCGCCGCCGCTGCTGGCCGTCAAGGGGCGCCTGGAGCTTCTGAAGGAACCTGCGGTCGCGCTGGTCGGCGCCCGCAACGCCTCCGGCAACGGCCGGCGCATCGCGCAGACCATGGCGCACCACCTGGCGGCACAGGGTCTGCTCGTGGTCTCCGGCCTGGCGCGCGGGATCGACGCCAGCGCCCACCGCGGCGCGCTCGAGGCGGGCGGTGGGGCCGGCGGGCCGGCCGGCACCCTCGCGGTCATCGCCGGCGGCCTGGATACCGTCTATCCGCCGGAGCACGAGGCGCTGCAGGCCGAGATCGCCGAGAAGGGACTGCTGGTCAGCGAGACGCCTCTTGGAATCGAACCCCAGGCACGGCACTTCCCCCGGCGCAACCGGCTGGTCTCCGGCCTCAGCCTCGGCGTGGTGGTCGTCGAGGGTGCGCGCCGCTCGGGTTCGCTGATCACCGCGCGGCTGGCCCTCGAGCAGGGGCGCGAGGTCATGGCGGTGCCGGGCTCGCCCCTCGATCCCCGCGCACAGGGGCCCAACAGCCTGATCCGGCAGGGTGCGACACTGGTGCAATCTGCCGAGGATGTGGTCGACTGCCTGAGGCCCCTGCTGCGCCAGCCGCTGGCCGAACCGCCGGGCGATCCCTACCGGCTGGAGCTGCAGGAACAACCATCCCTTCCCGACCCGGACAAGGCCCGGAGCGACCTCATGGCGCTGCTGAGCCCCTCGCCGCTCACTGTTGACGAAGTGGTGCGCCAGTGCCACTTCTCCCCCTCCACGATCCAGACCCTGCTGCTGGAATTGGAGCTGGCGGGGCGCCTGGAACGGCAGGCGGGAAATCGCGTGGCATTGATCGGCTAGCCGTCTTCGGCTAAGCGGACGCCAGAGATGAATGCAAATCCGGGCTTGGCAGTAGCGATGCGATAGTGGCGGGTTTGATGATGAAACGAGCGGTAACGTCCTGAATTTCTTGCGATATGGATAGGCCGGCTCGGAGTGTTGGATCGGGATTCCGAAGCAGCAAGCAATGAACATCGTCGTCGTCGAGTCGCCGGCCAAGGCCAAGACCATCAACAAGTATCTCGGCAAGGACTATCACGTTCTTGCCAGCTTCGGACATGTGCGCGACCTGCCGTCGAAGGACGGCTCGGTGCAGCCGGACTCCGACTTCGCCATGTTGTGGGAGGTCGACGGGCGCGCCGAGAAGCGCCTGAAGGAGATCGCCGCCGCGGTCAAGAAGGCCGACAAGCTGATCCTCGCCACCGACCCGGACCGCGAGGGCGAGGCCATCTCCTGGCACATCATGGAAGAGATGTCCCGGCGCCGCGCGCTCACCGGCAAGGCGGTCGAACGGGTGGTCTTCAACGAGATCACCAAGAAGGCCGTGGCCGAAGCCTTCCGGCACCCGCGCGACCTGGACGAGCATCTGATCCAGGCCTACCTGGCCCGCCGCGCACTGGATTACCTGGTGGGCTTCACCCTCTCGCCCCTGCTGTGGCGCAAGCTGCCGGGCAGCCGCTCGGCCGGCCGCGTGCAGTCCGTGGCGCTGCGGCTGATCTGCGAGCGCGAGGCCGAGATCGAGATCTTCCGGCCGCAGGAATACTGGACGGTCGACGCCAACCTGGCGACCGCCGAGAAGGCCGCCTTCCGGGCCCGGCTCACCCACATCGGCGAGCGCAAGCTCGACCGCTTCGACCTCGGCGACGAGGCCAAGGCCAGGGAGGCCGCCGCCCTGCTGGAGGCGGCCAAGCACTTCGAGGTCGCCAAGGTCGAGGCCAAGCAGGTCAAGCGCAACCCCGCGCCCCCCTTCACCACCTCCACCCTGCAGCAGGAGGCCTCCAGGCGGCTCGGCTTCGGCGCCTCGCGCACCATGCGCATCGCCCAGAAGCTTTACGAAGGCGTGGACCTCGGCGGCGATACGGTCGGCCTCATCACCTACATGCGGACCGACGGCGTGCAGCTTGCGGGCGAAGCCATCGCAGCTGCCCGGCGGGTGATCGTAGCCGAGCACGGCGAAAGCTATCTGCCGCCGTCGCCCAGGCAGTACAAGAGCAAGGCCAAGAACGCCCAGGAGGCGCACGAGGCCATCCGCCCGACCGACCTCGGCCGCCTGCCGGGCAAGCTGCAGTCGATCCTGGACAAGGACGAGCTGGCGCTCTACCGCCTGATCTGGCAGCGCACGCTCGCCTCGCAGATGGCGAGTGCCGTCCTCGACCAGGTGGCCGTGGACGTGACCGCCGACGGCGGGGCCGCGATCCTGCGGGCCACCGGCTCCACCATCCGCTTCGACGGCTTCCTGCGCCTCTACCGTGACGTCCGCGAAGAGGACGAGGCGGAGAAGGAGGGCGAGGCCCGCCTGCCGGCGCTAAAGGAAGCGCAGGGCCTGGACCTGCTCTCGGTCGAGAGCGAGCAGCACTTCACCCAGCCGCCGCCGCGCTACAGCGAGGCCAGCCTGATCAAGAAGCTGGAGGAGCTGGGGATCGGGCGGCCCTCCACCTACACCTCCATCCTGCAGGTGCTGCAGGACCGCGACTACGTGCGCCTGGAGAAGCGCCGCTTCTTTCCGGAGGACCGCGGCCGCGTCGTCACCGCCTTCCTCACGGCCTTCTTCAACCGCTATGTCGAGTACGATTTCACCGCCTCGATGGAAGAGCAGCTCGACGACATCTCCGGCGGGCGCATCGACTACCTGAAGGTGCTGAACGACTTCTGGCAGGCCTTCCAGGCAGCCGTCGACGAGGCCAAGGGCCTGCGCATCACCGATGTGATCGACACGCTGGACGAGGCCTTGGGGTCACACTTCTTCCCGGTGGACGGCGAAGCGCCGGAGAAGAACCCCCGCCTCTGTCCCAGCTGCGGTGCCGGGCGGCTGGGGCTCCGGCTCGGCAAGCGCGGCGGCTTCATCGGCTGCTCGAACTATCCCGAGTGCAAGTACACCCGCCCCTTGAGCCTGCCGACCGGCGACGAGGACGCCCAGAACGGCAGCGGCCCGCGGGAGCTGGGAATCGACCCGGAGAGCGGCCTGCCCGTCACCCTGCGCGTCGGCCCCTACGGCCCCTACGTGCAGCTCGGCGACGGCGAGAACGGCGAGAAGCCGAAGCGCTCGTCCCTGCCCAAGGGTCAGGATCCCAACAATCTGGACCTGCAGGCGGCGCTCGGCCTCCTGGCCCTGCCGCGCGAGGTCGGCACCGACCCCGAATCGGGCGAAGCCATTCTCGCCAGCATCGGCCGCTTCGGTCCCTACCTGAAGTGCGGCACCATCTTCGCTAACCTGAAGGGCGGCGACGAGGTGCTGACCGTGGGCCTCAACCGCGCGGCTATCCTGATTTCCGAAGCGCGCCAGAAGAAGCGCGAGAACACGCGAGAGCTGGGCAACCATCCCAAGAAGAAGAAGCCGGTCGAAGCCCGCCGCAGCCGTTTCGGGATCGAGGTGGTCTGCGGCAAGTCCAAGGTCCGCCTGCCCAAGGGCAGCGACCTCGATCAGGTGACCCTGGACCAGGCAGTCTCCCTGCTGGACGAGAAGGCAGAGAAGGAAAAGCCGGCGAAGGGCACGAAATCCGGCACCAAGGCCGCGACCGCAAAGGCCGGCAAGGCCCAAAGCAGCAAGACCCAGAGCAGCAAGACCCAAAGCAGCAAGGCCAAGAGCAACAAAACAACGAAAACGAAGGGCGCCGAGAGCGACGCCAAGGAAACCCAGTGACCAAGGCCGGCCCGCCGAAGGCTTCCCTGCCGACGCGCGAGCAGATCCTGGACTATCTTCGCGACAGCGCGACGCCGGTGGCCAAGCGCGACCTGGCTCGCGCCTTCGGCCTGCGCGGCGCGGACCGCATCTGGCTGAAGGAACAGCTCCGCGCGCTGAAGGAGGAAGGCCTGCTGGAAAGCCACCGCGGCAAGCGCCACCAGCCGAGCGATCGCCTGCCCCCGGTCACCGTGCTGGAAGTCAGCGGCCAGGACGAGGACGGCGAGACCCTTGCCAAGCCCGCCAGCGGCCCGGCCGCGGAGGGCGAGCAGGGCTGGATCGTCTACCTGGCGCCCGACCGCGGCGGCCAGCTACCGGCCGTCGGCGAGCGGGTGCTCGCCCGCCTCGAGCACATCGAGGGCAAGTCCTACCGGGCCAGCATCATCCGCCGCCTGGGCGGCAACCGGCGCCGCCTCGTGGGACGCTACGAGCGCGCCCAGCGCGGCGGCGGCCTGGTGATCCCCGCCGACCGCCGGGTGAAGGAGGTCTACCGCATCGCCGAGGCCAACCGCCTGGAGGCCGAGCTGGGCGAGCTGGTGCTGATCGAGCCGCTTCCCGGCGCCGGCCGCCGCAGGGAGGACGAGGCCCGCGTGGTCGAGCGCCTGGGCCCCAGCGAGAGCCCGCGCGCCTTCTCGCTGATCTCGATCACCGAGCACGGCCTGCGCGACAGCTTCCCGCCCGAGGCGGTGGAAGAGGCCGAGGCCGCCGGCCCGCTCTCACCGGAGGGACGGCTGGACCTGCGCGAGCTGCCGCTGGTCACCATCGACGGCGCCGATGCCCGCGACTTCGACGATGCGGTCTTTGCCGAGCCCGACGGCGACCCGCGCAATCCCGGCGGCTTTCGCCTGCTGGTCGCCATCGCCGATGTCGCCCACTACGTGCGGCCCGGCAGCGCGCTGGACGCCGAGGCCCTGCGTCGCGGCAACTCCACCTACTTCCCCGACCGCGTGCTGCCGATGCTGCCGGAAGCGCTGTCGAACGGCTGGTGCTCGCTCAGGCCCGACGAGGACCGGCCCTGCCTGGTGGCGGAGCTCCGGATCGACGCGCACGGCAGCCTCAAGAAGCACCGCTTCCACCGGGCGGTCATGCGCTCGCGCGCGCGCCTGACCTACGAGGCCGTGCAGGAGGCGATCGAGGGCAGGGCAGACGAGGCCGCGGCCCCCCTGCTGGAGCCGGTCCTGCGGCCGCTCTATGCCGCCTTCCGGGCCCTGGACCGGGCGCGGCTGAGGCGCGGCACCCTGGACCTGGAGATCGCCGAGCGCCAGGTGCTGCTGGCCGCCGACGGCAGTCCCAAGGCCATCGTCGCGCGCCAGCGCCTGGACAGCCACCGCCTGATCGAGCTCTTCATGGTGACCGCCAACGTGGCTGCCGCCGAAGCCCTGGAGGCCAAGCGCCAGGCCTGCATGTACCGGGTCCACCCGCCGCCCGACCCGGCGAAGGTCGAGGCCCTGGGCGAGGTGTTGCGCGCCCTGGACCTCTCCTTTGCCAAGGGCCAGGTGATCCGCCCCGCGGTCTTCTCCAAGGTGCTGGACCAGGTGGCCGGGACGACGGCGGCCCCCATGGTCAGCGAGCTCATCCTGCGCAGCCAGAGCCAGGCCTTCTACGCGCCGCGCAACGAGGGCCATTTCGGTCTAGCCCTGCAGCGCTATGCCCACTTCACCTCGCCCATCCGGCGCTACTCGGACCTCCTGGTCCATCGCGCGCTGATCGCGGCCTACGGCCTGGGCGAAGGCGGGCTCGACGAAGGCGATGCGGCCCTCTTCCCCGAATGGGGCGATACCATCTCGCGCTGCGAGAGGCGCTCGGCCATGGCGGAGCGCGATACCGTGGACCGCTTCACCGCCCACTTCCTGGCCGGGGAGGTGGGCGCGATCCTGCCCGGGCGGATCACCGGAGTAACCCGCTTCGGCCTCTTCGTGCGCCTGGCGGAGAGTGGGGCGGACGGCCTGGTCCCCGTGGGCAGCCTGCCGGACGACCGCTACGAGCACGACGAGCGCCTCCATGCCCTGGTCGGGCGCCGCTGGGGCGCCGCCTACCGGCTGGGCGAGGCCGTCATGGTGCGGCTGCGTGAGGCCGACGCGCTCACCGGCTCGCTGATCCTCGAGCTGACGGAGGGCGAAGCCGGTCCCTCGCCCTGGCCCAAGGCGGCAGAACGCCGCCCCCGGCAGGAGCGTCGCCCGGCCTCCGGGCGGCGCAAGCCCTCCAAGGGCGGCAGGGCACGACGCGGCGGAAGGCGCTAGCGCCTTTCGGTTCCCAAGGAACCGGCCCACCCTCGCCCCGTGAGGTTGGAAGGCCACACCTCACGCTCTTGTCATACCGGCCGCCGCTTTCGGGGCGGCTTTGCCTTCTGTGGATCTAGTTTCCGACACAAGAAGAGGATAGGCTTTTGCTCTGTCCGGAACCCTGAAGAGTGTCGCCTGGAGAGTGTCGACTGACATGAATGATCGTTTGCAAGCCTCGCGCGGCAGGGCCGGCCGACTGGTCGCCTTCCTGACGCTGACGATGCTTGCGGCCTGCAACGCAGGCGGCGGTGCCGTGACGGCGCCGAGCGAGACCTCGGCCCGGGTCTTCTCCGTCGGCTATGCCGATGTCGAGCGGGTCTATATCGACGAGGTGGAGATCGACGACCTGGCGCTCGCCGGCGTCGAGGGCCTGATCGACATCGACCCCGCGATCTCCATCGAGAGGCGCGGCCAGTCGGTGCAACTGGCCGTGCGCGGCGAGACCGCCGGCCTCTACACCGCCCCCAACGACCGCGACGTCTACGGATGGGGCGAGCTGACCGACAGCGCCGTCAGGGCCCTGATCGCCGCCTCCCCAGCCATGGCAAAGGCCGGCAGCGAGCGCATCTACGAGAGCGTCTTCGACGCGGTGGCGAAGAACCTGGACGAGTACTCCCGCTACGCCTCCAGGATGGAGGCTCAGGAGAACCGCGCCAACCGGGACGGCTTCGGCGGCGTGGGCATCCGCATCGACATCGTGCCCGAGGGCGTCGCCATCCAGAAGGTCATGCAGGGCACGCCGGCCGAGCGCGCCGGCCTGGAAGACGGCGACATCATCGTCGCCATCAACGGCGTCTCCGCCGCCGGCATCGAGCAGAGGGACGCGGTGAACCGCCTGCGCGGCCCGGTCGACAGCGAGCTGAGGCTGACCCTGCAGCGCGACGGCAACCAGCATCTGGAGGTCACCGTCGTCCGCGACTTCATCGTGCCCCAGACCGTCGCCTGGGAGCGGCAGCAGGATGTCGTGATCCTGCGGGTAGAGGGCTTCAACCACGACACCACCAGGGCCCTGCAGATGGCCGTGGTGGAGGCCGAGGAGGCAGGTGCAGAGCCCCTTGCCGGCGTGATCCTGGACCTGCGCGGCAATCCCGGCGGCCTGCTGGACCAGTCCGTCACCGTGGCCGATCTCTTCCTTGACCGCGGCACCATCGTGACCACCCACGGGCGCCACCCGGACAGCCACCAGGTCTTCAAGGCGGAGCCGCACCACGTGCTGCGCGGCCTGCCCATGGTGGTGATGATGAACGGCTACTCCGCCTCCGCCTCCGAGATCGTCGCCGCCGCCCTGCAGGACAACCAGCGCGCACTGGTGATCGGCACGCTGAGCTACGGCAAGGGCAGCGTGCAGACCCTGCTTCGCCTGCCCAACGAGGGCGAGCTCACCCTGACCTGGGCGCGCTTTCATGCCCCCTCCGGCTATCCCCTGAGCGGGCGCGGCGTGCTGCCGGACATCTGTACCAGCGGCACGGCCAGCGCCAGCGAGGCCCTGCTGACGGCCCGCCATCAGCGCGGCGTGACCGCCGCGCAGCGCAGCATCGTCAACCACAAGGACGCGGTCGAGCTGGCGAGCTTCCGGTCGCGCTGCCCGCCGGAGCGGACCGAGCAGGCCCGCGACCTGGAGGTGGCGCTGCGCCTGCTTCAGGACCGCAGCCTCTATCGCCGGCTGATGAGCCGGGACCTCGCCAGCCTGCCGAACTGAGGCATGGTGGAGCGTCCGGTACGACCGCGCGATGCCGCGGGACTGGTCCTGCTGCGGCCGGGTCCCGGCGGCCCCGCGGTGCTGATGGGGCGGCGCCACCGCAAGGCGCGCTTCCTGCCCGGCATCCTGGTCTTCCCGGGCGGCTGCCTGGAGTCGGCGGACCTCGAGCCCTCCGGCTTCGAGGAACGCCTGCAGCCGCCACCGTCCGGGATCGATTCCGCCAGCCGGCGCAAGCTCGCCGGGCTGCTGCGCTGTGCTTTTCGGGAAACCTGGGAGGAAACAGGCGTTCTTGTGGGCTCCGGGACCGAGGCGCCTGCGCACGCTGGCCTGGCGACCCACTGGCGGGCCTATGCCGAGCGCGGCCTCGCCCCGGCGCTGCACCGGCCGCGGCTGCTGGCCCGCGCCATCACGCCGGCCGGTTCGCCGATCCGCTTCCACACCCGCTTCTTCCTTGCGGTCACCGACGAGGTGGTAGAGGCCAAGCCCGGCGACGGCGAGCTTGAAGGCGTGGGCTGGATCCCGGCCGAGGAGGCCCTGGGCGAAGATCTGATCGACGTCACCCGCTTCATGTTGGAGCGTGCACTGGGGCCGGGGGCCACGGACCCCGCACCGCTGTACCGCTACCGCGGCGAGCGCCGCCTCGTCGAGCTGGGCGGCCAGCGCCTGCCCTGGCAGGAGGCCCGCTGATGGCTCCGACCCGCGCCCCCGCCATGCAGCCGCCGGACTTGACAGGCAGGATAAAGAGAATAATGTCTCGCGCTTCGAGACACCATCCAGGCGGCTAGCACAGCTCCGACCGGCAGACGGCTGCCACGGGGATCCCGGTCGCCACTCGTAGAGAAAGAGCTGAGCTATGGCCAAGCCCACCACCACCCTCATCCGGCTCGTCAGCAGTGCCGAGACGGGCTTCTTCTACGTCACCAAGAAGAACCCCCGCACCAAGACCGAGAAGCTTTCCCTGAAGAAGTACGACCCGGTCGTGCGCAAGCACGTCCTCTTCAAGGAAGCCAAGATCAAGTAGAGAGGTCTCCGACGCGGCGAGGACCGCTTCCCGCCTATGCGAATCGGCCTTGACCTTGGAGGGACCAAGATCGAGGCGATCGCCTTGGACCGGGAGGGCCGCTGCCGCTATCGCAAGCGCGTCGCCACGCCGCGCGACGACTATCCTGCCACGATCGAAACCTTGGCCGGCCTGGTCGAGACGGCCGAGCGCGATCTCGGCTGCCGCGCCAGCGTCGGCGTCGGCATTCCGGGCTCCATCGCACCGGCCAGCGGCCTGGTCCGCGGCGCCAACTCCACATGGCTGATCGGCGAGGCGCTTGAGCCCGATCTCAGCCGGCGCCTGGAGCGCGAGGTCAGGGTGGAGAACGATGCCAACTGCTTCGCGCTTTCGGAGGCAAGCGGCGGCGCCGCCGCCGGCCTGAGTTTGGTCTTCGGCGTCATCCTGGGCACCGGGGTGGGCGGCGGCCTGATCGTCGGCGGCCGGGCGAGGCGCGGCATCAACGCCATCGGCGGCGAGTGGGGGCACAACGCCCTACCCTGGCCTTCCGGCGACGAGCTGCCGGGCCCCTCCTGCTATTGCGGCAAGCAGGGCTGCATAGAGACCTGGCTCTCCGGCCCCGGTCTTGCGCTCGATCACGCGCGGGTCAGCTGCCAGCAGCTCGAGGGTCCGGAGATCGTGCGGCGGGCAGCCGACGGGGACCGCGCGGCAGCCGCCAGCCTGGAGCGCTACTGCCACCGCCTGGCCCGCGCGCTGGCCGGCGTCGTCAACATTCTCGACCCCGATGCCATCGTGCTGGGCGGCGGCCTCTCGTCGATCGACCTGCTCTACCGGCGGGTTCCCGAGCTGCTGCACGACTGGGTCTTCTGCGGCCGCTGCGACACCCCGATCCTGCCGCCCCGCCATGGCGATGCCAGCGGCGTCAGGGGTGCCGCCTGCCTCTGGCCCGCCGCATGACGGCCGAGAGGCTCTGCCGCGACTGCCTGAGCCAGGATCCCGGGCCCGGGCAGCGCTGCCGCCATTGCGCCAGCCGCCGGATCGTGCAGCACGCGGAGCTCGCCAGCCTCTCCATCGCCCACATCGACTGCGACGCCTTCTACGCCAGCGTCGAGAAGCGCGACCGGCCGGAGCTGCGCGACAAGCCGGTGATCGTCGGCGGCGGCCGCCGCGGCGTGGTCTCGGCCGCCTGCTACACGGCGAGGCTCTACGGCGTCCGCTCGGCCATGCCGATGTTCAAGGCCCTCAAGCTCTGCCCCGACGCCGTGGTCATCAAGCCCGAGATGAGCAAGTACACCGCCGTCGGCCGCCACATCCGCGAGCTCATGCTGGACACCACCCCTCTGGTGGAGCCGCTCTCGATCGACGAGGCCTTCCTGGACCTCACCGGGACCGCGGCCCTGCACCATGGCGCGCCCGCCCGCACCCTGGCGGCCCTGGCGCTCAGCATCGAGCGCGAGGAGGGTCTCACCGTCTCGATCGGCCTCAGCTACAACAAGTCCCTGGCCAAGATCGCCTCCGACCTGGACAAGCCCCGCGGGTTCAGCGTGCTCGGCCGCGCCGACGCCCAGGCTTTCCTCGCGGGCCAGCCGGTGTCGCTGATCTGGGGCGTCGGCAAGGCCCTGCGCAGCCAGCTCGAGCGTGCCGGCATCCGCACCATCGGCGACCTTCTGAACTATGAGGAGGCAGAGCTGACCCTGCGCTTCGGCAGCATGGGCAAGCGCCTCTTCCACTTCTCGCGCGGGCGCGACGAGCGGCCGGTCAGTCCCAACTCGCCCGCCAAGTCGATCTCTGCGGAGACCACCTTCAACGACGACCTGACCGAGCCCGGGGCGCTCAAGGCCGAGCTCTGGCCGCTCTGCGAGAAGGTCTCCCGCCGGCTGAAGCGGGCGGAGCTGGCCGGCCGCGCGGCGGTCCTGAAGCTGAAGACGGCCGACTTCCGGATCATCACCCGCCACCGCCGCCTCGACGACCCCACGCAGCTCGCCTCGCGTCTCTTCGAGGCCGGCGGGGCCATGCTGGACAAGGAGGCCGACGGGCGCGCCTTCCGCCTGATCGGCATCGGCTGCGACGACCTCTGCCCGGCAACGCTCGCCGACCCGCCGAACCTGCTGGAGCCCGATCGCAAGCGCAAGGTGGCCGTGGAGGCGGCCATCGACCGGCTGCGCGACAAGCTGGGCGACCAGGCGATCCAGCGCGGCCGCGGCTTCAAGCCGGCCGAGAAGTCCTCCGCCAAGCCCGGGAGCGAGTAGGCCTCGGCTAGAGCACAATGCGCTCGCTCATGCTCACGCACAGTGCTCTAGCTTGTTGTTTTGTAAGCAAATCGTCGTCGCAGATGATTCCATCTTCTCGGGATTTGCTCTAGAGCGCTTCGCGCTTAGGTGGAACGGCGCCGGCCCGCACCCCCGCCCGGCCGCCCACTCAAGTATCCTGGCATGGCGGCCGGGCGGGGGTGCGGGCCGGTTCCGTGTAAATCCGAAACGCTCAGGCCTCGGGGTGCTTGAGAGCCAGGACCGCGTTCAGGCCGCCGAAGGCGAAGGAGTTGGACATCGCCGCCTCCACCTGCTGCTTGCGCGGCTCGTTGGGGATGCAGTCAAGATCGCAGTCGGGATCGGCCTCGTTGTAGTTGGCCGTCGGCGGCAGGATGCCCTCGTAGAGGGCCATCACCGTCGGGATGATCTCCAGCCCGCCGGCCGCCCCCAGCCCGTGGCCCAGCATCGACTTGCTCGACGAGATCGCCAGCCTGTCGGCATGGGCGCCGAAGACCTGCCGCACGGCGCGGGTTTCGACCTGGTCGTTGATCCTGGTGGCCGTGCCGTGCGCGTTGATGTAGCCCACCTCCTCGGGGTGGAGGCCGGCATCCTTCAGGCATTCCGAGATGGCCCGCCCGGCGCCCAGCGGGGAGGGCTGGACCAGGTCGCCGGCATCGGCGGAGAAGCCAAAGCCGGCAAGCTCGGCATAGATCCTGGCACCGCGCGCCTTGGCCATCTCCCAGTTCTCCAGGACCACGACACCGGCGCCCTCGCCGATCACCATGCCCTTGCGGTCCTTGGAGAAGGGACGGCAGGTGTCCGGCGCCATGACCCGTAGAACCTCCCAGGCCTTGAGGCAGCCATAGGAGAGGCAGGCCTCGGTGCCGCCCGCCAGCGCATAGTCGACCCGCCCGCTGCGCACCATCCAGAGCGCCTCGCCCAGCGCGTGGTTGGCAGATGAGCAGGCACTGGTGAGACCGAAGGAAGGCCCGGTGATGCCGAGGTCCATCGAGACCTGGCTGGCCGCCGCACTCGGCATGACCTTCGGCACGGTCAGCGGCGGCGCACGCAGGGTCCTATGATAGTAGAGACGATTGAAGCCCTCATCGAGGGTCACCATGCCGCCCATGCCGGTGCCGATCAGGCTGGCCGTCCGGTCTCCCAGCGCGCCACGGAAGGTCAACCCGGAATCCTTGGCGGCCTCGCGGGCGGCGACGATGGCATACTGTGAGAAGGGGTCGGTGAAGTCTGCCACGCGCTCGTCAAGATAGTTCAAGGGATCGAAGCCCTTGAGCTCTGCGATCACGTTGACCATCAGGCGCTCGCCCTTGACCTTCAATGGCGGCGCGATGCCGCTCCTCCCCTTGCTGAGACCGTCCCAGGTGCTGGCGACGTCGAGCCCCAGGGCGGAGACGCAGCCCAGGCCGGTGATAGCGACACGGTTCATGTGCTCTGGCTTGCGCCCGCCGTCTTCTCGGAAACCAGGTTGGCCACCGCGTCGGTCACGTCGCGCAGGGTGGTCAGCTGAAAGTCCTCACCCTCTTGCGGGACGTAGATGTCGAAGGTCTCCTCGATCTGAAAGATGGTCTGCATCAGATCGACCGATTGGATGTTCAGGTCTTCAATCTTGCTGTCCAATGTCAGGCTATCACGGTCCAGACGGCACTCCTTTGCGACGATATCCAGAACCTTGGTCTCAATCTCGGTCATGGCCTCAGCCCTTCTCCTTACCCTGTCCAGCCAGTCTCGCCTCGACCTGTGCAAGGCGCCGCCTCATGTCAACGATGTCGCGTATGATACGTGCAAGCCGTCCCACCGAAAGATATTCCTGTAACTTCCTGTCTTTGCGGTCGGCCGGATAGCCGATCCAAATCTCCCCATCGGGTACATCGGCACCGACTCCGGACGCCGCAGCCACCATGGCATTGTTCCCGATCTTCCGGTGGTCCGCGATGCCGGCCTTGCCGCCGATGACCGCTCCGTTGCCCAGCTTCACACTGCCCGAAAGCCCCGACTGGCCGGACATGAGGCAATCCGATCCCACCTGGCAGTTATGGCCAATTTGCACCTGATTGTCGATCTTGCTCCTGGCACCGATTCGTGTCGCGCCCAAGGTTGCGCGATCGATCGTCGTGTTGGCACCGACCTCCACCTCGTCCTCGAGGATCACCGTGCCCATCGAGGGCATGCGGATGACCTGGCCGTTCTCCGCCTTGACGTGACCGTCCAGCGGCTGCGCCAGCTCGATTGCATTGGGCTCGCGGCTGACATAGCTGAAGCCTTCGGCCCCGATCACCGCATTGGCCTGCACGACCACCGCGCGGCCCAGCACCACCTCCTCGCCGATGCGCGCGCCCGGATAGAGGATCGAATCCTCGCCGATCCGGGCGCCACGCGCGACGGTCACCTGGCTCAAGAGCCGCGCCCTGGCGCCGACGACGGCACCCGGCCCGATCACGCAGAGCGGTCCGATCGAGGCATCCGGGGCCACCTCTGCGGTCTCATCCACGACGGCAGAGGCATGCACGCCCTCGCCGACATGGCGCTTGCGCTCGAAGAGCTGCAGGAGCAGCGCGAAAGAGACGCGGCCGCGCGGGCTCACCAGGTAGGCGCGCGGGCCCTCCGGGCGCGGCTGGTCCCTCTCCACCAGGACCGCGGCCACCGGCTTCCCGGCTACGGCCTTCTCGGCGCCGGGAGTGAAGGCGATGATCAGGTCCTCGGGGCCGGGCGTCGAACCCGGCGAGGTGATACCGCTGATGGTCACGCCGGCATCGCCGACCACCTCGCAGTCGATGCGCGCGGCGATGTCGCTCACCTTGTAACTCATGGGCGCGAAAGCCCTCCTCAACGGGTTGGCGTCTTCCGGGTCGGCACGGGGCACAGAGCGCACATAGCAGTCTTGCCCGGCATTTCAAAGCCTCGGCGCACGCGCAGCAGTGTTTCCCCCTGATCAGGCGTCCCGGAGCGCCTCGCGCGCGGCTGGAACCGGCCTCGGCCCCGGGAAGCCTCCGAGGTCCCGCTCCAGCGCCCGGGCGATCTGCAGCACGCGGCCGTCCTGGAAGCGGCGGCCGACGATCTGCATGCCCGTGGGCAGACCCTCGCCGGAGAGGCCGCTTGGCACCGAGACCACGGGACAGGCGCTGACCAGGTTGAAGACGGCAGTGAGGTCCAGGCCCAGGTAACGGCCCTTGGAATCGAGCCTGTCGAAGTCGCCGTCCCGCATCTCCACCGGCGGCGCCGGGCGGCTGCAGGTCGGGCAGAGCAGGGCGTCGAAGCCGGACAGGCGCTGGCGGAGCCGGTTCCAGAGGTCGGTGCGCAGGATCTCTATGGCCTTGAGGCGCGGCGCCGACAGGCGGCTGCCCTGCTCGATCAGGGCCACGACGTCCGGGTCCATCTCTTCCCGAAAGTCCTCCAGGTAGCGCCCGAAGAAGGCCTCCATGAAGACGGCCCAGAGATCGGTCCAGGCGTCGACCAGCTCCCGGCCCAGGTCCAGTTCGACCGGCACGACCTCGGCCCCCAGGCGGCGCAGGCGGTCTGCCGTCGCCTCGAGGTTGGCCGCCACCGAGCCTTCGATGGCGTAGAAACCGAGATCGGCCGAGAGCGCAAGCCGCATCCCCGCCACCCCCGCTACCAGCGCGGAGAGGTCGGCACGGTCGGGCAGCGAGGAGATGTCGCGCTCGTCCGGCCCCTGGCAGACCTCCAGGAAGAGGGCGGCATCCGCCACGCAGCGCGCCAGGGGGCCCAGGTGCGACAGGCTGTCGAGCTGGCTCGGCAGGAAGTCGAAGGGAATCCGGCCGAAGCTGGGCTTCAGGCCCACCAGGCCGCAGAAGGCCGCCGGGATACGGATCGACCCGCCCATGTCCGAGCCCTCGGCCAGCGGCACGCAGCCCGAGGCCACCGCGGCACCCGATCCGCCGGAGGAGCCGCCGGGCGTGCGTGCGGGGTCCCAGGGGTTGCGGGTGATGCCGAAGAGCGGGCTCTGGGTGAAGCTGGAGAAGGCGAACTCCGGCGTGGTGGTCTTGCCGATCAGGATGGCGCCGGCGGCCCGCAGGCGCTCGACGATGACGGCATCTCTCTCCGCGATCCGCCGGGCGAAGACCTTGGAGCCCGCCGTGGTGCGCTTGCCTGCGATCGGGGTCAGGTCCTTGATCGCGACCGGCACGCCCAGGAGGGGCGGCAGGGCCTCTCCTCCCGCGATCCGCGCCTCCGCCTGCCGTGCGGCCTCCAGGCTCTCCTCCGGATAGAGGTCGCAGAAGCAGTTCAGGGTCGGGTTGACCTCTTCGACCCGCCGGATCGCCGCCTCCAGCACCTCCACGGGCGAGAGGCTGCCGCTGCGGTAGCCCGCGGCCATCTCCTGTGCGCTCAAGCTGCCGGTCATGGCCCTGATCTCCCCTTCGCCGTGGATCCCGAGATGCGCGACGGGAAGTTCGGTCCTGCTCCCGCTCGCCCGGCCAGACTAACCCTCGATCGTTGGCTTTTCGATCCCGGAGCGACCGCTGCGGCCGGAGCTCACATGGGAAGCGAGTAGCTCAGCAGCAGGGTCTCGGCGCCGGGGTTCTTGTCTTTCAGGCCGGCGTTGGAGATGTGCGAGAAGCGCACGCCCAGGCGCATGCCGTTCTGGAACTCGTAGGCGCCCTGCAGCGAGGTCTCCATCTGGAAGATGCTGCCCAGGTCCTTGCTGCCGTTCTTGGCATAACCGCCGACCCGCAGGGAGGGCGTGATCAGGAACTGGCCGACCTGATAGTTGGAGTAGATGCCGCCATAGCCGTAGACACCGCCGTCGCTGTTCACGGACAGTCCGACCAAGGGACCGATGCTGAAGACCTTGTGGCCCAGACGGTACTCGCCGACGAAGTCCGCGCTGCGCCCGGCCCCGTTGTTGGGGAAGAGGTTGAAGACGCCAATGCCCAGCCAGACGCGATCGTCCTCCCGGCCGAGCAGCTTTCCCACCGGCAGCTCGATGTCGGAGGCATGGCGGCCGGCCTCTTCCTCTTCGGCCGCGGCACCGCCGGCCAGGCCGAACAGAAGCAGTAGGGCTGCAAGCAGCCGGCCGATCAGACGAAGTCGCTGCTGCGGGTCGGCCTCCCCGGCACGAGATTGGCACATCGCATCCCTTCCCCGGCTGCTGCCAATAGCTGCGGACTGTCGGCGAAGCTAAGACAGTTTTCCGATTCCTGTCTGTAGTACTTTGACAACAGGTCCAGGCGGTCGTCCCCTGGGCGGATCCGTCTCGGCGGAGCACAGCCTGCACTAGCAAAGACAGCCGGAGCGGGGTATTGATCGCAATCCGCCAGCCATTCCAAGGAGTAGCCCGATGAGCGCCATGGCCGCAGCCAACCGACCGACGATTAGCGAGGCAGAGCGCCGGACCAGGCTAGAGCTGGCGATCCTCTATCGCGCCTTCGTGCATTTCGGCTGGACCGACCTGCTCTACACCCACATCTCGGCCCGCGTGCCGGACGAGCCGGAGCACTACCTGATCAATCCCTACGGCCTGATGTTCCACGAGGTGACCGCCGGCAACCTTATCAAGGTGACCCTCGACGGCCGCATCGTCGGCGGCGACTACCCGATGAACGAGGCGGGCCACGCCATCCACTCGACGGTCCTTCTGGCCCGGCCGGAGGTCAACTTCGTGGCGCACAGCCACACCCGCGCCGGCATCGCCGTATCGGCCATGAAGCGCGGCCTGCTGCCGCTCAGCCAGCAGGCAAACGAGATCCGTGCGCGGGTCGCCTATCACCCCTATGACGTGGTGACCGAAGCGGCCGAGGAGTGCCGGCGCCTGGCCGCCGACCTGGGCGACAAGTACATGATGATCCTGAACAACCACGGCCTGCTGACCGCCGGCCGCAATGCCGGCGAGTGCTTCTACAACATCTATGTGCTGGAGAGCGCCTGCAAGATCCAGGTCGACGTCCTGCGGTCGGGCGAAGAGCTGATCCTGCCCAGCGAGGAAGCCCAGTCCAGGGCCGCACTGTGGGGCGTCCCCGGTAACGAGCCCGGCAAGGAACGCGAGTGGGCCGCTATCACCCGCCTGGTCGAGAAGGTGGCACCCGACTACAAGGACTTCTGAAGCTTTCGGGGTTAGCGCGGCACCGGGCCGGCGCCGCTGCCGGCCGAGCGCGCAGCGCTCCAAGCAAAAGGGGCGGGCGATCCAGCGATCGCCCGCCCCTTCTTACATCTCTTCCGAAGCTCAGCCGCCGAGGTTCTCGGCCGCGAAGTTCCAGTTCAAGAGCTTGGTCGTCACCGCCTCGGTGTAGGCCGGGCGGCGGTTCTGGTAGTCGATGTAGTAGGCATGCTCCCACACGTCGATGGTGAGCAGCGGGGTGCCGGCGCCGGTGAGCGGCGTCTCGGCGTTGGGCGTCTTCACGATTGCGAGCTTGCCGTCCTTGTGAACCAGCCAGGCCCAGCCGCTGCCGAACTGCGTGTTGCCGGCGGCCGCGAAGTCCTTCTGGAACTTCTCCAGGCCGCCCAGGTCGCGCTCGATCATCTCGGCCAGCTTGCCGCTGGGGCTGCCGCCGTTCGCCGAGAGGCTGTTCCAGTAGAAGGTGTGGTTCCAGATCTGGGCTGAGTTGTTGAAGACGCCGGCGTTGCCTTCCTTGGCGCTCTCCTTGATGACCTCCTCGAGCGAGAGGTCCGCGTACTTGGTGCCCTCGACCGCCTTGTTCAGGTTGTCGACGTAGGCCTTGTGGTGCTTGCCGTAGTGAAAGCTGAGGGTTTCGGCGGAGATCACCGGCTGGAGCGCGGTGTCCTCGAAGGGAAGTGCCGGAAGTTCGAAGGGAGCGGCCATGAGCATCCTCCTTTTGGGGGTAGACCTATAGGAAGGGAAGCAAGGGTAGGCTGCCCGCCGCCTCCACCCCGCGCTGCCGCAGGATCGGAGGAGCCGAACCGCGCATCCCCGCCTCCCCTGCTACATAGAGGCGGGCGGTAACCTTTACCACCCTAAAGCAACTCTCACGTTGCTATTTTATCCCCTGCTATCCTGAGGGCCGACGACCCGGATTGACCGGACCCGAACGCATCGCAGGGTTCGGCGCGCAGGGCGATAGACCTTGAACACGATGGAGTGGGTGAAGGTTCCAGACGGGAAACCTCTCCGGCGGCAGCTCCGGGTCGAATCGCCTGTTCCCTGCCCTGCGCGCCTGGCGACGATGCGGCGCCGTCTCGGCCGGCCCGCTTCTCGCTTGTGGGCGCGACCGGCTGCGGCTATGCCGGGAACAAACCATGGAAGCCGGAGGAAACGAAGCCGCATGACGAGCAAGACGGGCGTCCCGCTGACCCCCCTGGTGGAGGGTCTTCCGGCCAGCGTTCCCTTCGTCGGCCCCGAGGCCCAGGAGCGCCGGCTGGGCCGCCGCTTCCGGGCACGCATCGGCGCCAACGAGAGCGTCTTCGGCCCCTCGCCCAAGGCCGTGGCCGCGATGCGGGAGGCCGCCGGCGAGGGCTGGATGTACGGCGACCCGGAGTTCTTCGAGCTGCGCCAGGCGCTGGCCCGCCACCACGGCGTGGCGCCGGAGTGCATCATGGCCGGAGAGGGCATCGACGGGCTCTTCGGCTACACCGTCCGGCTCTTTGTCGGGCCGGGCACCGCGGTGGTGACCTCGCTCGGCGCCTATCCCACCTTCAACTACCACGTCGCCGGCTTCGGCGGACGGCTGGTGAGCGTGCCCTACCGCGACGACCATGAGGATCCCGACGCCCTGGCCGAGGCCGCCGGGCGCGAGGCGGCCCGCCTGGTCTTCCTGGCGAACCCCGACAACCCCATGGGCTCCTGGCTGCCCGCAGAGCGCATCCAGGGGCTGCTGGAGGCCCTGCCCGGCGACTGCATGCTGGTCCTGGACGAGGCCTACAGCGACTTCCTGGAGCCAGCGGTCCTGCTGCCGCTCGATACGACGCAGCGCAACCTGCTCCGCTTCCGCACCTTCTCCAAGGCGCACGGCCTGGCCGGGCTGCGCATCGGCTACGTCATCGGCCACCCGGAGGTGATCGACGCCTACAACAAGATCCGCAACCACTTCGGGCTTGGCCGCGTGACCCAGGCGGCCGCCCTGGCGGCGATCGGGGATCAGGCGCATCTGGCGGAGGTCGTCGCCAAGGTCGCCGAGGCGCGGCGCGAGATCGGCAGGATCGCCGCGGAGAATGGCCTGATCGCCCTGCCGTCGGCCACCAACTTCGTGGCCGTCGACTGCGGCCGCGACGGAGCCTATGCCAGGCGGGTGCTGACCGCCCTGGTCGCGCGCGGCGTCTTCGTCCGCATGCCGGGCGTGGCGCCGATGGACCGCTGCATCCGCATCTCGGCGGGACGGCCCGAAGACCTGGAGATCCTGGCGGAGGCGCTGCCGCCGGCCCTGCAGGAGGCCGCCGCCCAAGAGTGATCCGCAACCCGGAGGAGAGGTCGCGATGCTGAAACGGACCCCTGGTGCAGTGATGCTGGCTCTGGGCCTCCTGGCAGGACCGGCCGGCGCCGACGACCTGTCGCTCTGGCAGGTCTACGAGCAGAGCCTGAAGCAGGCCAGGTACATCGACCTAACCCATGCCTTCCAGCCGGTGCAGCCCGTGTGGCCCGGTTTCGGCGAGGCCACCTTCGCCGCCGCGAAGGCCGGCCGGACCATCCCGGGCTTCGTCGAGAAGGGCGAGACCTACAGCTACGAGAAGCACGGCTTCATCGCCACCGCCTACGGCCTTCCGACCGACCAGTACGGCACGCAGCTCGACCCGCCCGCCCACTGGGATCCCCTGGGCGCCACCATCAGCGACCTGCCGCCCACCTTCGCCATCCGTCCGCTGGTCGTCATCTCGATCGCCGCCCGGGTCGAGACGGACCCCTCGACCTTCCTCACGGTGGCGGACATCGAGGACTGGGAGGCGCGGCACGGACGGATCCCCGAGGGCGCCGTCGTCATGGTCCGCAGCGACTGGTACAAGCGCTGGGGCGAGACCGAGCGCTTCGGCGAGAAGCCCTTCCCCGGCGTCGGCCTGGCCGCGCTGAAGTTCCTGCACCTCGAGCGCAAGATCCTCTTCCACGGCCACGAGCCGCTCGACAACGACATGACCCCGACGCTGGAGGGCGAGTACTGGTTGATGCACAACCACTTCACCCAGGCCGAAGGCGTGGCCAACCTCGACCAGGTGCCCGAGGCGGGAGCGCTGGTTGCCATCGGCTTCGCCAAGCCGCTGGGCGGCACCGGCGGCTATGCACGCTACATCGCGATCGCCCCGCCGGACTGGCCGCATGGCGTCACCATCGCCGAGCAGCCGGGCGCACCCTTGCCGCCGCAGCCCTATCCCCTGAAGCGGGACGACCAGGGCGTGCTGCGCCCGACCAAGCCCTAATCTTGTCTCGGCGCGCCGGTTACTCCGCCGCGTCCAGGCCCATCTGCCAGAAGGCGACCTCCAGGCTGGTGGCCTGGCGGAAGACCCCGGCCAGATGCCGGAAGCGATGGCTGTTCTGCGGGTCGGGGCCGAGGCGGTGCTCGGCCGCCGACTGGAGCTGGCGCACGGCCGAGAGGCCCAGGTCCTGGTACTCCTCGCCGCCGTAGGCCTCGATCCAGGGCCAGTAGGGGTTGCCCTCGCGCCTGGTCTCGTTGGAAGCCAGCAGGCGCTTGCCGATCTCCGCATAGCCCACGGCGCAGGGCGCCAGGGCCACCAGCAGGTCCAGGAAGTCGCCGGCGAGCCCGCGGTCCAGTACATAGCGCGTGTAGGCCAGGTTGGCCGGGTCCTCGAGGCTCAAGAGGACGTCGGTCTCCTCCAGCCCCCATTCCCGGCAGTAGCCGATGTGCAGCGCCAGCTCGCCGTCGAGGATCGCGGTTGCCGTGGCCTGGCAGTGGCGCATCTCGTCGATGGTCTCGGCCTTGTAGACGCCCAGCGCGTAGGCCCGCGCGAAGTTGATCAGGAAGATGTAGTCCTGGATCAGGTAGTGGCGGAAGGCGGCCGCCGGCAGGCTGCCGTCGGCCAGGCCGGCCACGAAGGCATGGTGGCTGTAGGCCCGCCAGACCTCCCCCGCCTCCTGCCTCAGGGCGGCGAAGAGCGGTCCCGCCTCGCTCAAGGAATCGGACAACGTAGAAGGCCTACTCGATCAGGAGGTTGCGCGTTTCCTTGGGCAGCGCAACGGTCAGCCCGTCGAGCTCGTCGGTGATGATGATCTGGCAGCCCAGGCGCGAGGTCGAGGTCAGGCCGAAGGCGAGGTCCAGCATGTCCTCCTCATCCTCGGAGATCTCTTCCAGCTCGGTGAACCAGTCCTTCTCCACGATGACGTGGCAGGTCGAGCAGGCCATCGAGCCCTCGCAGGCGCCCTCGATATCGACGTCGTTGCGGTGCGCGATCTCCAGGACCGAGAGTCCGATCGGCGCATCCACCTCCTTGTGCGTGCCATCGCGCAGGATGAAGGTCATTTTCGGCATTTACTCTACACAACCCCTCTAACAGCAGCGTCGCTCCCAGCATACGACGCCAGCTAGTAGGCGACCATCGCGCCGCTGTCCACTGCCTTATGCAGCCGCACCCAGCGCGTTCACCGCAGCCGACAGACGGTCGGCCGCGCGGTCGATATCGGCCTCGCTGGTAGGCCGGCCCAGGCCGATTCGGATGCTGGCGCGGGCCAGCTCCTCGCTGAGGCCGATCGCCTTGAGGACATAGGAGGGCTCGACCGAGGCCGAGCTGCAGGCCGAGCCGGTGGAGAGCGCCAGGTCCGGCAACTCCTTCAGCAGCGCCTGCGCGTCGATCCCCGGAAAGGTCACGTTCAGGTTTCCCGGCAGGCGCAGGCTCTCGTGGCCGTTGAAGCGCAGGTCGGGCACGGCCGCCTGCAGGGCCCGGCGCAGGCGCTTCTGCAGGGCCCAGAGCCGCCGTCCCTCCTCCTCCCTCCGCTCCTTGGAGAGGAGGGCGGCCTTGCCCATGCCGACGCAGAGCGCCGGCGCCAGGGTGCCGGAGCGCAGACCCCGCTCCTGCCCGCCGCCGCTGAAGAGCGGCTCCAGGCGCACCCGCGGCCGGCGCCGGACGAAGAGCGCACCGATGCCCTTCGGCCCGTAGATCTTGTGGCCCGAGAGCGACACCAGGTCGAGGTCCTGCCGGCGCACGTCGAAGGGCACCTTGCCGGCCGCCTGGGCCGCATCGCTGTGCAGCCAGGCGCCCTTGCCGTGGACGATCTCGGCGATCTCGGCCAGGGGCTGCAGGGTCCCGATCTCGTTGTTGGCCGCCATGACGGACACCAGGGCCGTCTCCTCGTCGACCGCGTCGGCCAGCCGCTCGAGGTCGACCAGGCCCACCGCGTCCACCGGCAGGATAGTCACCTCGAAGCCCTCGTCGGCCAGGGCCCGGCAGCTCTCCAGCACGCACTTGTGCTCGCTGGCCAGCGTGACCACCTTGCGGCGGCCCAACCGGGCGCGGAAGCGGGCAGCACCCTTGATCGCCAGGTTGTTGGCCTCGGTGGCACCGGAGGTGAAGACGATCTCGCGCGCCTCGGCGCCGATCAGATCTGCCAGCTCCGCCCGGGCCGTCTCGACCGCCTCTTCCGCCTTCCAGCCGTAGGCGTGCTCGACGCTGTGCGGGTTGCCGAAGATCTCCGTGAAGTAGGGCAGCATGGCCTGGACCACCGCCGGGTCGCAGGGCGTGGTGGCCTGGTAGTCGAGATAGATCGGCAGGGGCGCATCGTTGCGCCGGAATTCGGTCATGCTACCCTTCACTCAGGCCACCCGGAGGTCCTTCTTCCTGGTCGCGTGCGCCAGGGCCTTGAGACAGCGGTCGATGTCGTCGCCAACGCTGGCCCAACCCAGCGAGAGACGCAAGGCCCCCAGCGCCAGGTCCGGTTCCAGCCCCATTGCCGTCAGCACATGGCTCCGCTCCACCTTGCCCGACGAGCAGGCCGCGCCGGAGGAGAGCGCCACGCCGGCCAGGTCGAGAGCGATCAGCAGCAGATCGGCACGCCGGCCCGGCAGGGAAAAGCAGGAGGTGTTGGCCAGGCGCGGAGCCGTCTCGCCGTGGACCACCGCTCCGGGAGCCAACTCTTTCAGGCCCTCCTCGAAGCGGCCGCGCAGGCCCGCGAGGCGCTGCTGCTCGGCCGCGCCCTCGCTAACAATGGCGCGGGCCGCAGCGCCGAAGCCGGCGATGGCCGCCACGTTCTCGGTCCCGGCCCGCAGGCGCCGCTCCTGGCCGCCGCCCCGCAGGAGGGGCCGGAGCGGGGCCGCGCCGCGCACCACCAGGGCGCCGGCCCCCTTTGGGCCGCCCAGCTTGTGCGCAGAGAGGCTGACGTAGTCGGCCGCCGCCCAGGTCTCGGCCGGCAGGCGGCCGGCCGCCTGGACGGCGTCGCAGTGCAGCCGCCCCCCGGCCGCGTGAACCCGCGCCGCCACCTCGGCCAGGGGCTGCAGGACACCGGTCTCGTTGTTGGCCGCCATGACCGAGACCAGCGGCGCCTCGGCCGCGCTCAGCGCCTCGTCCAGGGCTGCCATGTCGAGGCGGCCGTCGGGGCAAAGCGGCAAGGTCTCGACGCCGGCCAGGGCCAGCACCGAATCATGCTCTCCGGCAGAGACCAGTGGCTGTCCCGCGCCTGCGCCCAGAAGGCAGAGGTTGTTGGCCTCGCTGGCCCCGGAGGTGAAGATCACCTCCTCGGGCGCTGCGCCGGCCAGGCGCGCAACGTCCTCCCGGGCCTCCTCGACCAGGGCCCTGGCGGCCCGGCCGGGCCCATGCACCGAGGAGGGATTGCCGTGGAGGTCTAGTGCCGCCAGCAGGGCCTCGCGCGCCTCGGGGCGAAGCGGCGCGCTGGCGTTGTAGTCGAGATAGCTGGCCGGTGGCATCCCGCCCTAGCGGTGGCCCTGCTGCTCGCGGCGGGGCTGGCCTTCCAGCTCGTCCAGCCGGGCGTGGAGCCGCGCCAGTTCCTCCTGCAGGGAGTCGAAGGCACGCGCCACGGGATCGGGCAGACCCTCGCGCGGCAGGCCGTAGGCCGCGAAGGCGGCCGGGCCGCCCTTCGCCTTGACGTCGATGGGAATGACCTTGGGCGCCACCACGCGGGCCGGGATGCCGACCACGGTGGCCCCTTCCGGTACCGGCTTGGTCACCACGGCGTTGGCGCCGACGCGCGCGTTCTTGCCGACGGTGAAGGGTCCCAGCACCTGTGCGCCCGAGCCCACGATCACCCCGTCCTCCAGGGTCGGGTGGCGCTTCTGGTTGCGCTGCGAATCGCTGTCGACGGAGGGGGCGACGCCGCCCAGGGTGACACCCTGGTAGAGCGTCACGTCATCGCCGATCTCGGCGGTCTCGCCGACCACGACGCCCATGCCGTGGTCGATGAAGAAGCGGCGGCCGATCTTCGCGCCCGGGTGGATCTCGATGCCGGTCATGACCCGGGCGAGCTGCGAGATCCAGCGCGCCAGCAGGCGCAGGCGGTGACGCCACAGCCAGTGCGTCAGGCGATGGGCCATGACCGCCTGAAATCCGGGATAACAGAGCAGAACCTCGACCCAGGACTTGGCGGCCGGGTCGCGGGCAATGGTCGCGTCGATTTCGGCTCTCAGTGACTTGAACATTTCGGCTCAGCCCATGCTATAACCCGCTGCCTTCCGTTAAAGTCGACAAGGTGTGCCGTCTTCGGCTCGGCAGCCTCCCCTCGTCCGATGCGGACAGCAGCTTCTGGTTTCAGGGATATACATGGCCCAGCTACGCTATCAAGATCCCGTCAAGCGTCGGCACTATAGTGCCGATTCGGCGGAAGGGCGGAAAGCCCGCAGCGGACGGGACAAATCCCCTGCTCAATCGCCTCATTAATGACCGTGGCGACGTAATGCTTTGACAAAGGCTCTGTGACCTATGCCCGATGTAATCTTTAACGGCCCCGAGGGACGCCTCGAAGGCCGCTATCAAGCCACCGGCGCGGCCGATGCGCCCATCGCGCTGATGCTGCATCCCCACCCGCAGCACGGCGGGACCATGAACAACAAGGTGGTCTACACGCTCTATCATGCCTTCGCGCGGCGCGGCTTCTCGGTGCTGCGGTTCAACTTCCGCGGCGTGGGGCGCAGCCAGGGCAGCTTCGACCGCGGCGAGGGCGAGCTCTCGGATGCCGCCTCGGCGCTGGACTGGCTGCAGAGCTATCACCCCAACGCGCGGGAATGCTGGATCGCCGGCTTCTCCTTCGGCGCCTGGATCGGCATGCAGCTTCTGATGCGCCGCCCGGAGATCGCGAGCTTCGTCAGCGTCTCGCCGCCGGCCGGCATGTTCGACTTCTCCTTCCTGGCGCCCTGCCCCTCCTCGGGCCTGGTGGTCCAGGGCGGCTCCGACCAGCTCATCTCCGAGCCCGCGGTGCGCAAGCTGGTCGACAAGCTGCAGCACCAGCGCGATATCGTGATCGACTACCGCGTGGTCCCGGAGGCCAACCACTTCTTCGCCGACCACATGGAAGTCCTGGCGCAGGAGGTGGAGCGCTACGTCGCCAAGCATGCGCTGCCCCGGGCAGCCGCGGACTAGAGCTCCAGGCTCCAGCCCGGAGGCTTAAGGGGGAGCGGCCCAGATGCAGGAAGAGATGCCGGAGGGCTTTCTGGCACTCCCGGAGGAGACCCTGGCGGAACTCGGGATCTCCACGCTCGAGATCGTGGAAGCGATCGAGGCGGCGATCTCGAGCGAGGTCGAGGGCGGCGTCTGGACGGCGCCCAAGTCGGCGGTGCTACCCGGCGACGGCCGCTATCTCATGACCACGCTCTCGGCGGCCGACAAGCCGCGCCTCAGCGTCGTGAAGGCGGTGATGGTGAGCCCGCGCAACCCCGGGCGCGGCCTGCCGGGCATCGACGGCACCATCCTGCTGCACGACAGCGAGACCGGCCGCCTGCTGGCGGTGCTGGGCGCACGCTGGATCACCGGCGTCAGGACCGCCGGCCTCAGCGCCGTGGCAGCACGGCGTCTGGCCAACCCGGACTCGCGGGTCGTGGCCTTCGTCGGCTGCGGCGTGCAGGCCCGCAGCCACCTGCAGGCCTTTGCCGAGCTCTTCCCGCTCCAAGAGGTGCGGGCCTTCGGCAGGGGCAAGACCAACATCGACCTTCTCTGCCGGCAGGCGGACGAGCTGGGCCTCGGCTGCCTGCCCTGCGCCGATCCCAGGGACGCGCTTGAGGGCGCCGATCTGGTGGTGACCTCCGTCACGCTGTCCTTCGAGCTCGATCCCTTCCTCGACGCTGGCTGGCTGAAGCCGGGCGCCTTCGCCACCATCACCGACATGGCGGTGCCCTGGAAGCCGGAGTCCATGACCGCCTTCGGCACCATCGTCATCGACGACGAGCGCCAGGAGCAGGCGAGCCCCAAGCGCATGATCCCGGCGGAGCTGGTGACCGGGGAGATCACCGACCTGGTCTCGGGCAAGCTCGCCGCCGGCTACGACCCGGCAAGGCCCTCGGCCTTCAGCTTCCGCGGTCTCGCCATCGGGGATTTCGCCGTCTCCTGCCTGGCCTACGAGAAGGCCCGGAGCGCCGGCAAGGGCACCGCCGTCGCCTGGTAGGCCTGTGGCTCAGTCCTGTCCGGGCGCGCCCGGGCGCAGCAGCAGGATGCGTGCCCGGCCGTAGCGGCGCTCGTCGAGAGACGTCCAGCCCTCCGGCAGCTCCAGCGTTTCCTTGGCCGCCAGTTCCAGCGCCACCAGGCTCTCCGGCCCCAGCCAGCCGGCACCCGCCAGCGCCGTGAGTGCCGCAGCCTCCAGGCCCGCGCCGTAGGGCGGGTCCAGCAGGCAGAGATCGACCGGCGCGCGGACCGGCGGCGGGTGCAGGGCATCGCCCTGCTGCACCCTGGCCCGGTCGGCGAGGTCCAGGGCCTTGAGGTTGCGGCGGATCAGCTCGCAGGCCTGCGCAGACTTTTCGAGGAAGACCGCCGAGGCGGCCCCGCGGGAGAGCGCCTCGATGCCCAGCGCACCGGTGCCGGCGAAGGCATCCAGCACCCTGGCGCCGGCGACCGCGTCCTCGCCGCCGACTGCGCGGCCCTGGGTCAGGAGGTCGAAGAGCGATTCCCGCGTGCGCTCGGCCGTCGGCCGCAGGCTCCGGTCCGGCGGGGCCTGGAGCGGCCGGCCGCGCAGGCTACCGCCGACGACCCGCAACCCTGCCCCCTGCCCCGCGCCCCGGGCCCTGCCCGGAGAGGAAGCGTCCGACCTGCTCTTTCAGGACCTTCCCCGGCACCTCCTCGATCGCGCCGACCTTGAGGGCGCCGAGCTGAAAGGGGCCGTAGGAGATGCGGATCAGGCGGTTGACGGTGAGCCCCAGGTGCTGGCAGACGCGCCGCACCTCGCGGTTCTTGCCCTCGCGCAGGGCCACCGTGAGCCAGGCATTGCCGCCCTGCACGCGGTCCAGGCTCGCGCGGATCGGGCCGAAGCGCTCGCCCTCGAGGGTGAGGCCCTTCTCCAGCGCCGCCAGGGCCGCGGGATCGACCTTGCCGAAGACCCGCACCCGGTAGCGCCGCAGCCAGCCGGTCGAGGGCAGCTCCAGATGGCGCTTCAGCTCCCCGTCGTTGGTCATCAGCAGCAGGCCCTCGGAGGTCATGTCCAGGCGGCCGACCGGCATGAGCCTGGGCAGGTCCTCCGGCAGGATGTCGCCGATCACCGTGCGTCCGGCGGGGTCGCGCGCGGCGGTCAGCACGCCGTCGGGCTTGTGGAAGCGGAAGAGGCGCGCGGCCTCGGTCAGCGGCAGGCGCTCGCCGTCCACGGTCACCCGCTGCCCCGGCCGGACGGTGGTGCCCGGCTTCTCCACCGTCTCGCCCTCCAGCTCGACCCGACCCTGCAGGATCAGGGCCTCGGCCTCGCGGCGGGAGCAGAGGCCGCTGCGTGCGATCACCTTGGCGATGCGCTCGCCCTTCATCTCTTCCGGCTCAGACAAGGCCCAGCCCTCCGCCGATCCACACCAGGACGCGGGCGAAGCCGTAGAGCGTCGCCAGGATCAGGAACTGCCCGGCGACCAGCAGGCTGAGGCCGGGCAGGCGCCAGTCCTCGATCGGCATGCCGAAGCGGCGGTGCCCCTCGAAGCGCATGAGGAAATGCAGGGGAAGCGAGACCACCGCGAGCGCCAGCGCCCAGAGGAAGGGGTCGCCGCGCAGCCCGAAGAGGAAGCTCGCGATGAAGGGAAGAAAATAGAGAAGCTGGGCCATTGGGGCGATGATTGTTGATTCCTTCGACGCCCGCCTTGACGGTGGGGCCCTCAGGCGCTCTCGATAGACCCTGACGGGCCGGGCGGCAAGTCGCGGCCGTCTCGGTCCTGGCATGCAGAAGAGGGTGAGCATGGATCTGAACCCCGCCGAGGCCATGCGCCTGGCCCTCGAGGAGGCGCGCGCCGCAGCCGCCGCGGGCGAGGTGCCGGTGGGCGCCGTCCTGGTGCAGGACGGCCGCATCGTCGCCTCGGCCCAGAACCGGGTCGAGCGCGATGCCGACCCGCTGGCCCATGCCGAGATGCTGGCCATCCGCGCCGCCTGCGCGCTGCTGGGCCGCAAGCACCTGACCGAGGCCCGGCTCTTCGTCTCCCTGGAGCCCTGTGCCATGTGCGCCCAGGCCGTGGCACTGGCCCGCCTGCGCGGCCTGACCTTCGCCGCCTACGACCCCAAGGGCGGCGGCGTGGACCACGGCGCGCGCGTCTTCGATCATCCGACCTGCAACCATCGCCCGGAGCTTGTCGGCGGCCTCCTGGAGCGGGAAGCCTCGGCCCTGTTGAAGGATTTCTTTATAGGCCTCAGGGGAGATTAGATTTGCAGGCGGGACAGGACCGGCTCGTCGATATCGACCGGGTGGGTCGCCAGCGCTTCCAGGCCCGCGCGCAGGCCCACGGCTGCGGTCTCGGCGGACATGCTGGGCATGCCCAGGTTCTCGTCCCGCGCCGCGACCTCCGGCAGGGCCGGCAGGTGGATCCAGCCGGAACGGATCGGCAGCTTCTTCTCCGCGATGTGGTGCAGGATCCCGTACATCAGGTGGTTGCAGCAGAAGGTCGCCGCCGTGTCGGAGATGTCCGCCGGGACGCCGGCCGCCCGCATGGCCTTCACCATCGCCCGGATCGGCAGGTCGCTGTAGTAGGCGGCCGGACCGTCGGGCGCGGTCATGCGCCCTTGCAGGGCCAGGCCCGCATTGTCCAGCAGGCCGTAGCGGGTGCTGTCGTTCAGGTTCTGGGCGATGCGCTCGACCGTGACCATCGACCGGCCGGGATACTCGCCCATCATGACCACCGCATCCGGCTGGACCTCGGCGATCATCTCCTCGACCATCCCGACCGACTCGAAGAAGATGTTGGTCAGGATCCGGGAGACGACGCGGTGGCCCGCGATCTCCTCCCCTTCGATCAGGCGTGCGACCTTCTCGGCCGGGTTGACCGGCGTGTTGCCGTAGGGCTCGTAGCCCGTCACTAGAATCTTTGGCATCTGGCAGTAGCACTCCTCGCGAGACCCTGTTCCCAGCACTGCCGTCCGTTCCAGGCATCGCGTCACACAAGGAGCTGATCGCTTCGCTCCATCGACCCAAACCCGTCGTGGCCGGGCTTGACCCGGCCATCCACGTCTCCAGGCCGGCACCAGTCCTCCCGACTAGGTGCGGCTGATCCACGTGGACCGCCGGGTCAAGCCCGGCGGTGACGGTTGAGGGTCAAGAGACCTCGAGCCAATCAACCGTGATCGCGTCACCGGGCAGCAGTGCCACTTCAGGAAAGGTGACGGCTGGAGCGCCCAAGCGCAACCTCGGGACGTTGCCGGGCCTCAGGAAGCCGTCTGCCGCCTGAGGGCGGGCAGGCTGGTGGCGAGGACAGCCACGGCTGCCACTTCGCCGATCAGCACTGCGGGCCAGATCTGGGCGATCGCCGGATCGAGCCACTTCTGCGGGCCGTAGGAGACCAGTGCCAGCAGCCCCGCGAGCAGGGCGAGCCAGGAGGCCGTCCTCCCTGACCGCGCCTGCAGGCTGATCGCGGCCGCAGCGATGGCCAGCGAGGCAGCCAGGAAGGGCGCCATGGCGAAGGGCGCCACCGCCAGAGGCGGGTGCGGCGGCGTGCGGGAAAAGAGGGCGGCCGCCATGACCGCCTGCAGGACCAGCAGGGTCCAGAGCCCCGCCGTGCGCAGTGCGCAAAGATCCTCGGATCGAACCATTCTTCCTTCTCCTTCATCGAGAAACCATTACCGTACCATCAAGTACGGCTTTACAGGAACCGTACCGATACGTACGGTTCCTGTAAAGCCCCTTTCACCCGGAGGATCGGTTTGAGAGACGAGACGCGTGCGGCACGGGAAGCCGAGATCCTGGAGGCGGCCTTCGCCGAGCTGCTGGAGAAGGGCTACCGCGGGACGACCATGCTGGCGGTGGCGCGGCGCGCGGCCGCGTCCAAGGAGACGCTCTACGCCTGGTACGGCGACAAGTGCGGCCTCTTTCGGGCGCTGGTGACGGCCAACGCGGCGGCGATCGAGGGCTTCCTGGCCCAGTCCCTGACCCGCGAGGGGGACAGCGAGGCGGCGCTCAGGCGGATGGGGGCCCTGCTGCTGGCCCTGCTGCTGGGCGAGCGTGCGGTGGCGATCAACCGGGCGGCGGCGGCCGACGTGGCCGAGGGCGGCGCCCTGGGCCAGGCCCTGGCCGAGGGCGGACGCGAGCGCATCCTGCCGCTCATCCGCGCCCTGCTGCGCCGGGCCCGCAAGGAGGGCCTGCTCGCCTTCGAAGCGGACCTGGAGGTGGCGGAGGTCTACCTCGGCCTCCTGCTGGGCGACCTGCAGGTGCGCCGCATCATCGGCGTCGCCAAGGAACCCGGGACCCGGGAGATGGAGCAGCGCGCGGCGCGTGCGGTTCTCCAGCTAAGGCGTCTCTACGAACCCGAGAGGGGCACCGCCTGACCCCCCGCTGCCTGCCGTCCAAGCAAGAAGCGCCGCCCGTGCTTCCGCTCGGACGGCGCTTCCTTTTCTTGTCTCCCGCCGCAACGGGGGCAGAAGCGTGAAACCTCGAAGCCGCTTCGATCGGGAAGCGGCCCGGCCCTCCGGCGATTGCGGAGGGCCGAGACCTCCCGGCTCTAGTTCTTCTCTTCGCCGTCGATGCGAACGGCGATCCAGGCATAGTCGTTGTCGCCGTAGACCAGCAGGGTCACGACACGATAGCCCTCGCCTTCCGCCTTCTCGATCAGCTTGACCACGTCCTCGGTCGTCTCGACCGACTCCTGGTCGACCTCGACGATCACGTCGCCGGCCTTGATGCCCTTGGCGGCAGCCGGGCCCTTGCCGTCGACCTTGGTCACCATGACGCCGGTCATGTCGGCAGGCAGCTCGAACTCCTGGCGCAGCTGGCCGGTGAGTTCGGAGAGCTCCAGGCCCAGCTCGGCGATGGCGTTGGGAGTCTCCGCCTTGCCGCCGCTGCTGGAGGGTGCGGAGGCGGCGAGCACGGCCTCGTTGAGGGCGCCGAGCTCGGCGAAGACCTTGACCTCCTTGCCCTTGCGCCAGACCGTCACCGGCACCTTGGACCCGATCGGGGTCTCGGCGACCATGCGGGGCAGCTTGCCCGATTCGGGCACCACGCGGTCGTTGAACTTGATGATCACGTCGCCCTGCTTGATGCCGGCGGCCTCGGCGGGTCCGTCGGGGGTGACCGAGGCGACCAGTGCGCCGTAGTCCTTCTCCAGACGCAGGCCCTCGGCCAGTTCCGGCGTCACCCGCTGGATGCGCACGCCCAGCCAGCCGCGGCGCACCTCGCCGTGCTCGCGAAGCTGGGTGATCACGTTCTTGGCCATCTGGGCGGGAATGGCGAAGCCGATGCCGACCGAACCGCCCGAGGGGGAGAAGATCGCCGAGTTCACGCCGATCACCTGACCGTCCATGTTGTAGAGCGGTCCGCCGGAGTTGCCCCGGTTGATCGCCGCATCGGTCTGGATGAAGTCGTCATAGGGGCCCGAACGGATGTCGCGGCCGCGCGCGGAGACGATGCCTGCCGTCACCGTGCCGCCGAGACCGAAGGGATTGCCGATGGCCATCACCCAGTCGCCGATCCGGGCGGTATCGCTGTCGCCCCACTCGCTGGCGGGCAGGGGCTCATCGCTCTCCACCTTCAGCAGCGCGAGGTCGGTGCGCTCGTCGCTGCCCACCAGGGTCGCGACCAGGCTGGTGTCGTCGTGCAGGTTCACGGTGATCTCATCGGCGCCGTCGACCACGTGGTGGTTGGTGACGACATAGCCGCTGGAATCGATGATGAACCCGGAGCCCAGGGCCGAGCCCTCGGGCGGACGGCCGTTGCCGAAGTCCTCGAAGAACTCCTCGAAGTTGCCGCTGGGGCCCTCCTTGCTCAGATGCTTGGTCGAGATGTTGACCACGGTGGGCAAGAGCTGCTTGGCCAGGTCGGCAAAGCTGTCCGGCGCGCCTCTGGCCTGGGCCTCGAAGGCGAACGCCGGCAGGAGGAGGACGGTCATGCTGGCCGCGGCGACGCCACGACGCAGGCTGCGTCCTCTGAATGCATTGGAAATCACGGACATGGGGTCGCTTCTGCTCCTTGTTCCTGTTTGCTGCGGCAGGACGACGAGGCGCACACCACCGTGCAAGGGCCTTACCAAAGTTAGAAAAGACCAGCGCCTCTCGTCTGCGCGAGCACGCCGTTTCGCTTCTGTCAGGGATTGAGCCCCTGTTTATCGGCGGAAATATGACGCCTTGACGCAGAAAAAGTGGCCAAACGTTATTCGAAGATCCAATAAAGTATTGCCCCCAGACTGGCTGCCCCCAGCCCCAGGCTACGCAGGCTGTCAATGTTCTGCGATTCGAGGAACTTCAGCACCTCGCCCAGGCGCCTTGGCAGGAGCGCCAGGACCAGCCCCTCGATCACCAGGACCAGCGCCAGGGCCGGCAGCAGATGCTCCATGGTCCCGGCGCGATCCCGATAATGTTACAGCGCGAACACCGCTAGTTCGCAGTCTGAGACGCATCCCCGCCGGCATCGCCCGACTCGGTTTCCGTCGCAGCCGGGCTCGCGCCCTCGCCGGATTCGCTGGATCCGGCGTCCGCGGGCGCCGGCTCGTCCGCGGAAGAGGTCGCAGATGCATCGTCGCCGGAACTGCCGCTGTCGGCCGCCGCAGGCGTTGCGTCGCCACCGGAGGCCTCGGAGTCGCCAGGCGCCGTTGCCGAGGCGGACGCCCGCAGCGGCATGCCGCCGGGGGCGGCCTCGTTGAAGAACCTGAAGAACTCGCTGTCGGTCGTCAGCACCAGCGAGGTCGTCCCGGGATCGATAGCGTTGCGGTAGGCCTGCATGGTCCGATAGAAGCGGAAGAACTCGGGGTCCTTGGAAAAGGCTGTGTTCAACAGCTTGGTCCGTTCGCCCTCGCCCTCGCCGCGAAGAATGTCGGCCTGACGCTGCGCTTCCGCGCGGATGACCGTCGCCTGTCTATCCGCCTGGGCAGTGATGGTCTGAAACTGCTCTTGGCCTTTCGCGCGGAAATCGGCCGCCAGGCGTTCGCGCTCGGCGCGCATGCGCGAGTAGACCGCTTCGGCGACCTGTGGTGCCAGATCGGCGCGGCCGATTCTGAGGTCGACGATCTCGATTCCAAAGCTGCTCTTGTTCGCATTGTCGTTCACGCGCGTTCGGATATCGGTCATCAGCCGCGCGCGCTCGGAGGAAACGACGTCAGAGAGCGTCGCATCGCCGAAGACACCGCGGATCGCGTCGTTGACCATCGATCCCAGGCGGACATCGAGGATCGACTCCGTGCCGACTGAGCGGATGAAGGCCAGCGGCTTGTCGATCCGGTAGCGCACGAAGGCATCGACGACGAGACGCCGGTTGTCCTCCAGCAGCACCGTCTGTTCGGCGGGGTCGAGATTGAGAACGCGCTTCTCCAGGTAGCGGACGTTCTGCAGGAAGGGAACCTTCACGTGCAGGCCCGATTCGGTGATCACCTGTTTGGGGTCGCCGAACTGGAGCACGACGGCCTGCTGGGTCTGCGACACGATGAAGGTGGAGGCATAGATGAGGATGCCGAGCACGATCACGACGATGCCGACGATGAGGGGGAGACGTCCACGCATGGTCTTTGGTCTTTCCTTGGCTCTCAGCCGTCAGCGCTACGCTAGTTGCCGGTCTCGGCGGCCCTGTTGCCGCTCTTCGGCCGCAACTCGTTCAAGGGAAGGTAGGGGATCACCCCTTCCTGGACCTTGGAGTCGAGAATCAGCTTGTCGGTGTTGCCCAGGACCGACTGCAGGGTCTCCAGGTAGAGCCGCTGCTGGGTGAGCTCGGGATCCAGGCGGAAGGCGTTGTAGACCTCCACGAAGGCCTGCGCCTCACCTTCGGCGTTCTTGATCACGCGCTCCTTGTAGGCGTTGGCCTCCTCGACGGTGCGCCTTGCGAAGCCGCGCGCCTCCGGTACGACCTTGTTGCGGTAGGCCTCTGCCTGGTTGCGCACCTTCTCCTGATCCTGCTGGGCGCGCTGCACGTCCTCGAAGGCATCCAGGACTTCCTCGGGCGGCTGCGCGTCCTGCACGTTGACCGCACTGACGTCGATGCCGGAGCGATACTCGTCCAGCACGGACTGGATGAGCTCTCTCACCTGGCGGGCGACCTCATCGCGGCCCTCGGCGAGGGCCGGCTGGATGTCGGTCTGGCCGATCACCTCGCGCATGGCGCTCTCGGCGACGGCTTTCACCGTATCTTCGGGATCGCGAATGTTGAACTGGTAGAAACCGGCATTTCCGATGCGCCACTGCACGGTGAAGCCGATGTCCAGGATGTTCTGGTCCTGGGTCAGCATCTGCAGCTTCTGGTCCGTGCGCGACCGGCCGGTGTTGGAGATGCCGATGTCGATCTGGCGCACCCGGGCGACATCCACGATCTCGGCCGTCTCGATGGGGTAAGGCATGTGCCAGTGCAGACCCGGCTCGGCCAGGTTGTCCTGGTTCACCCAGGCACCGAAGCGCAATACCAGGCCTTGCTCGCCTGGATTGACACGGTAGAAGCCGGTGCCGAGCCACAGCAGCAGGGCCACGCCGATCGCAATCGCGATGCCCAGGCCGCCCAAGCCGCCGCGCGGCATCATCGATTTCATCCGGTCCTGACCGCGCTTGATCAGATCTTCCAGGTCCTGCGGTCCGCGTCCGCCGCCGCCGCCGCTGCCGCCGCCGTCGCCGCCTCCGTTTCCGCGGTTGCCGCCCCAGGGGCCGCCTCCGTCACCGCCGGATCCTCCCGATCCGCCGCCGGACCCTCCCCAGGGACCACCCGAACCACCACCTTGCGATTGCCAGGGCATGGGCCTCTCAAGCTCCTCGCTGTCACCGTTTGTCGTCGCGCCGTCAGGTGACGCCGCGACACTCTCCGCAGGTGCCTACCGGATCGCACCCGCGAGGTCTATATCTCACCTACGCCTTTTCGGGGGCGCGAGCGTGCAGGGCCTGGCCCTGTCGGGCGGCCATACCCGTCCCGCTCAATATTAGTGGTACAGAGGGGTTTTCAAGCATGGCGAAGGTAAGCGAAGGCCAAATCGTGGAGGCGCTGCGGTCCGTTTCGCTCCCGGGCGGGGGTCGGTCCATCGTGGACGCGGGACTGATCGAGGGGCTGGTGGTCCGCGACGGCAACGTGGGATTCGCCATCAGAATCGACCCCAGCCAGGCCCAGGCAATGGAGCCCGTGCGCAAGGCCGCGGAGGCGCTCGTATTTGACCTTCCGGGTGTTAGCTCCGCTTCCGTGGCCCTCACCGCCCACCGCGAGGAGGCGGCACCGGCACCGGCCAAGCAAGAGCGGGGTGCCGCGAAAGGCAGCCTGCCGGACCTGGGCGCCATCATCGCGGTGGCCAGCGGCAAGGGCGGCGTGGGCAAGTCCACGACGGCCACCAACCTGGCGCTCGCGCTGGCCGCGCAGGGCCTCTCGGTGGGGCTGTTGGACGCAGACATCTATGGCCCCTCGCAACCGCGCATGATGGGGATCAGCGGACGCCCGCAGTCCAGCGACGGCAAGACCATCATCCCGCACGAGCGCTACGGCGTGCGCTGCATGTCGATCGGCTTCCTGGTCGGCGAGGACACGCCGATGATCTGGCGCGGGCCCATGGTGCAGTCGGCGCTGATGCAGATGCTGCGCGACGTGGAGTGGGGCCGGCTCGACGTCTTGGTCGTCGACATGCCGCCCGGCACCGGCGACGCCCAGCTCACCATGGCCCAGCAGGTGCCGCTCAGCGGGGCCGTCATCGTCTCGACCCCGCAGAGCGTGGCACTGGCCGACGTGAAGAAGGCGATCAACATGTTCCGCAAGGTCGACGTCCCCATCCTCGGCGTCATCGAGAACATGAGCGTCTACGTCTGTCCCAAGTGCGGGCACGAGGACCACATCTTCTCGCACGGCGGCGCCAGGGCGGAAGCAGAGGCGCGCGGGGTTCCCTTCCTGGGCGAGATCCCGCTGGAGCCGGTGATCCGCGAATCCTCCGACGAGGGCCGTCCGATCGTGGCCTCCGCCCCGGAGAGCCGCCAGGCCGCCATCTATCGCGACATCGCGGAGGCGGTCTGGGCCGAGGTGCAGAAGGGCCTGGGCGAGCGCCGGGCACCCAGCATCGTCATGGAATAGCGGCCCTATCCCGCAATCCGCCGGCTTCACACTCTCTTTATTCACCGTGTTGGGGCCGGCGGGCCCTCCCGACCCTACTCTAGTCTGCAATCGCTACTGGTCGGCCTCGCCACCTTCGGCCCGGGGCTCCGCAGAGCGAAAGGGAGGGATCGAGTGATGAAACTGGTGCGTGTGGTTCTCGTTGCGGCCTTCGCCGCCTTCGGACTCGGCGCTCTCGCCACGCAGGCCGAAGAGGTGAAGCCGCTGATCTTCCAGACCGAAGAAGGCGTCGCGATCAAGGGCTACGATCCCGTCGCCTACTTCAACGCCGGCGCACCCACCAAGGGCGACGCCGCCTTCAGTGCGGAGTACGACGGCGCCGTCTGGCACTTCGCCAGCGCCGCCAACCGCGACGCCTTCCTGGCGGAGCCCGACAAGTACGTGCCAGCCTACGGCGGCTGGTGCGCCTACGGCATGGCGAAGGGCGGCAAGGTGCCGATCGACCCCAGCGCCTGGAAGATCGTCGACGGGACGCTCTACCTCAACGTGAACCCGAAGATCCAAGGCTGGTGGGAGGCCGACATCCCCGGCTTCATCACCCAGGCCAACGCCAACTGGGCCAGCTTCAGCCACAAGTAGGGGCAGGCGCGCGCATGGCCGGGCTTGACCCACTGCTGTCCGCTTACGTGAAACTGGTTGGTCATATGGACCCATGCAAAACCCTTGACGTCATCCCCGGGCGAAGACCCGGGGATCCACGTCGCTCGGCCGTGAGCTACACGGGCCTTTAGCGCTGGCGGTAGGACGTAGATGGCCGGATCAAGTCCGGCCATGACGGGTAATGATTGAAGAAGAATCTGAATGGATCGCAAACTGGTTGTCTGTTGACCTTTACCGGACAGCAGTGGGCAGTAGCCCGGCCATGACGGCCAAAGGTCGGACCTATCCCTCGCGCCCCAGAACCTCCATCAGTTCGCGCCACTCGCGCGGGGTGAGGCCGCTGTCGGGCTGGGTTACCGCCTCGCCGTCGATCAGGCGGCGCAGCACCTCCAGCCCCTGGCGGGAGATGGAGGCGGCGCCGAGCCGGTAGTCCTCGAAGGCCTCCGCCGTCATCGGCACCCAGCGCCGGACCAGGTCCATCAGCAGGTCGGCGTAGGCGCGGATCTCGTACTGCGCGTGCGGGTCGGCCCTCAGCGACAGGAAGTGCAGCAGGTTGTGCAGGTCGACCTTCCAGTACCACTGGGTATAGGCGCTGACCGGCAGGACCATGCGGGCGAGCTCGCGCGCCAGGCCGGGACGGTCCGGATCCTGCTCGGCCTGGGTGCCCTCGCCGTCGTTCAGCAGCCAGAGGTAGTCCGCATAGGCCTTCGAGGAGCCCTCCGCCATTCTGGCTTGGACCTCGGTCGCCTGGTCGTCGCTCAGGAGCTGGCCCCGTCCCTGCCGGTTGGTCTTGGACTGCACCGCCAGGTGCTGGGCGTCGGGCAGGTAGAATTCCCGGTCCAGGATGGAATAGCGCGCCGAGTACTCGTTGACGTTGGCCGTGCGGTGGCGGATCCACTGCCGCGCCACGAACATCGGCAGCTTCACGTGCAGCTTGATCTCGCACATCTCGAAGGGCGAGGTGTGGCGGTGGCGCAGCAGGTAGCGGATCAGGCCGCGGTCCTCCTGCACCCGCTTGGTCCCCCGGCCGTAGGAGACGCGGGCCGCCTGCACGATGGCGGCATCGTCGCCCATGTAGTCGATCACCCGGACGAAGCCGTGGTCCAGCACCGGCAGGGGATCGTAGAGGATCTCCTCCAGGGCCGGCGCGACCGCGCGCTTGGTGGGGCGCTCTTCCTCGCTCATGGGCCTCTCGCCGCTGCTCTCAAGCGCCTTGCTGCTTACGCTGGCGGCGGCTTCCTCTCGCGTCTGTTTCTCGCTCGCTTGGGACATGCCCCACAGTGGCAGATTCGCCCTCTCGCAGCGAGCCTGTGAATTGTCTGAGTAGAGTGGATAGCGTGGCCCCTTCCCTTCCTCCCTCCGATTGACTACATCTAGTCCTGCCGGATTCGTCCGGCTATGGCGCTAAACTGGCTTGCGGAATAAGCGTAGTGGACCCGGGGGCAGTACCCGGCGCCTCCACCAATTTGCGAAGCGCGGCCCGCCGACGACCTACGGCGGGCCGGCTCCATGGGGGCGAAACAGGATCGACACGCGTGGTAAAGGCTTGTTGGGTTCCCGGCATGGTACCGCCGTTATCGGGCCGAATCTACAGGTGCCAACGACAATCGTATGGCCCTCGCTGCCTAACTAGTTTAGGCAAGCGCGGTTCGGGGGGCACCGGGCAACAGAAGCCCCCCACTACCGCGCAGACTTCGCACCTATGACCTGTTGCACTTGATTGTCACGAAAAGTGTCGCATTGTTGACCCGTTGCGGATAGCGTGCCGGAACGATTTCGCTGCCGCGTCGTTCGCAAGGGGAGACGACTCGCGCGTCCGGCTGGCCAAGACGGAAAGGTTGGGAGGAACTGAGTTTGAGCGGTGCACCTGGCAAAGATTTGCTGCGGTACGACCTTATGCTGCAGCGCGCACTGCGCAGCGTGCTGCGCGAGACCCTGACCATCGTTACGGAGCACGGCCTTCCCGGCGCCCACCATCTCTTCATTACCTTCCGCACCGGATCGGAGGGTGTGGAACTGGCGGACTACCTGCAGGCGCGCTACCCGGAAGAGATGACCATCGTGCTGCAGCACGAGTACTGGGGGCTGGAGGTGACCGAGGAGGGCTTCACCGTCACGCTCAGCTTCAGCAACCGCCACGAGCGGCTCGTGATCCCCTTCGCCGCCGTCACCGCCTTCGCCGATCCCTCCGTGCGCTTCGGCCTGCAGTTCGACAAGACGACACGCGCCGAAGCTGAAGACAGCAGCCTCGCCGACGAGCCCGAGGCGGCCGAGGAGCTTCCGGGCGAGAGCGAGGCCGAAGCCGAAGCGGAAGGCCAGCCGGGCGACAACGTCGTCACCCTGGACCGCTTCCGCAAGCGCGAAGGCTAGATCCCCCGACGGCCGGGCACTGCCGGCCGCAACCCCCGAGACCCGCGACAGACTTGAGCGAAACGAGGCCCATCCGAGTCGCCATCTTCGTCATCCCGGGCTTTCCCCTGATGGCCTTCAGCGCCCTGGTCGAGCCGATGCGCGCGGCCAACCTCCTCTCCGGCCGGGCGCTCTATAGCTGGCAGATCGTCGCCCCGGACGACAGGGCCGTTCCGACCTCTTCCGGCGTCTCGGTCCAGGGCGACCGCCAGGTCGCCGAGCGCTTTCCCGTGGACCGCGCCTTCGTCTGCAGCGGCGGGACGGCCCATGTCTACGACTGCCCGGCGGCCTGGACCTGGCTCCGTCGCTGTGCGCGCGAGGGCGCCAGCCTGGGCGCCGTGGCGGACGCCACCTTCTTCCTCGCCAGGGCAGGCCTCATGACCGGCTATGCCTGCACCCTGCACTGGCAGAGCCAGGCCGCCTTCGCCGAGCGCTTCCCCGAGATCGACCTCAGGCGCGACCTCTTCGTCATCGACCGCACGCGCTTCACCTCGGCCGGCGGTATCGCCGCCTTCGACCTGACCCTCGATCTCATCGAGCGCGACCACGGCGGCGAGGTCGCCCTGCAGGTGGCCGAGTGGTTCGTGCACGAGCGGCTGCGCGGCGACGCCGACCGCGAGGCCCTGACGCTCCGGCTGAGGACGGGGCTCAACGACCGGCCGGTGCTGCAGGCCATCGCCATGATGGAGCGCGCGATGGAGACGCCAATGGGGCTTGCGGCCATCGCTGAGAGCCTCGGCATGTCGCGCGATTCCCTGGAGCGGCGCTTCCGACGGAACACCGCGCTCTCGCCGCAGCAGTACTATCTGAAGCTGCGCTTCGACCGGGCGCGGACCTATCTCAGCCACACGACGATGAAGATCGGGGACATCGCGCTCGCCTGCGGCTTCGCCGACCCCTCCTACTTCTCCAGCCGCTTCAAGGAGCGCTTCGGCGAGACGCCCGCCGCGCACCGGGCCCGGCTCCAGAGAATCAGATAGCCCCTACCAACTTGCGGCAAAATCACCGGAATCTGCGGCTTTCGCCCTAGGTACAGCCGGCAGACTGCGGCATTCTATGCCAGGCGTCATAGCAGGAGGTCAGCATGTCGGTGGTTACCTTCGAGCCTGGTGAAGCGGACGTCCCCCCGCCCGACCGGTCCATGCGCCATCCCCTGGGCGGCGACCGCCGCTCGGGCATGTGGCTGTCGGATACCGAGCCCTCCGGTGTCGACACGCTGGCCCTGCGCCAGGGCCGGCTCGCGCGGCTGCGGGCCATGATGGCAGAGCGCGGCTATGCCGCCCTGCTGCTCTTCGATCCCTTCAACCAGCGCTACGCCACCGGCTCGCGCAACATGTTCGGCTACTTCCTGCGCAACTCCACGCGCTACTTCTTCGTGCCGCAGGAAGGCCCCATCGTCCTCTTCGAGTATCCGCAGAGCTACCATGTCTCCACCTGCCTGGAGACGGTGGACGAGGCGCGCCCCTCGAAGCTGGTCTGGTCCTCGGTCTCCGGCAAGGACGGCGATTCCGCCCGGGCCTTCGCGACCGAGATCGCAGACCTCCTGCGCGGGGCTGCCGGCGGGACCGAGACCAAGGTCGGCCTCGACCGCTGCGGCCTGCTGCTGTCCCAGGCGCTTGGGGCCGAGGGTCTCACCGTCACCGACTGCCAGCAGGAGATCCTGCAGGCCCGCGCGATCAAGACGCCGGAGGAGATCGCCTGCCTGCAGGCCAGCATGGCCTCCAGCGAAGGGGCGGTCGCCGCCCTCAGGGAGGCCATCCGGCCGGGGATCACCGAGCAGGAGCTCTTCGCCATCTTCTACGGCGAGGTGATCCGCAGCGGCGGCGAGTTCGTGGAGACGCGCCTGCTGACCTCGGGCACGCGCACCAACCCCTGGTTCAGCGAGGCCGGCGGACGCCAGGTCCGGCCGGGAGAGCTGGTGGCGCTCGATACCGACACCATCGGCTGCTACGGCTACTTCTCCGACTTCTCGCGCACCTTCCGCTGCGGACCCGGCAAGCCCACGGGCCAGCAGCGCACGCTCTACCGCATGGCCTACGACCAGGTGCAGCACAACATCGAGGCGACCAAGCCCGGCATGACCTTCCGCGAGATCGCGGAGGCCGCCTGGAAGATTCCCGACCGCTTCGTCGAGCAGCGCTACACCTCCGTGATGCACGGCGTCGGCATGCACGGCGAGACCCCCTTCATCGCGCACGCCATGGACTTCGGACGCTACGGGCGCGACGGGGTGCTGCAACCCGGCATGGTGGTCAGCGTCGAGAGCTACATCGGCGAGGTGGGCGGCCTGGAGGGCGTCAAGCTGGAGGAGGAATTGCTGGTCACCGAGCGGGGGCTCGAACCGATTTCACGCTTCCCCTACGAGGAGGAGCTTCTGGGCCGAGAGGTCTGATCCGTCCCCGCGGAGGGCGGCAGCGGTATCGAGGCCCCAACAGCAAGGGAGACAAGAGATGGCACTGTCCGGATTTTCCCGTCGTCGCTTCAACCAGGGCCTGCTCGCAGGCGGCATCGCCGCCGGCGCCACCGGCCTGCCGCTGCTGGGCGGCACAGCCTGGGCCGAACAGCCCAAGAAGGGCGGCGTCTACCGCATGGGGCTGCGCGGCGGCAGCACGGCCGAGACCCTGGACCCGGCGACCTACGGCACCGGCATCATCAACCACTTCATGACCGGCGCCATCGGCAACTGCCTGGCCGAAGTCACGCCCGAGGGCGATGTCATTCCCGAGCTGGCCGAAGGCTGGGAGGCCAACGCCGACGCCTCGGTCTGGACCTTCCTGCTGCGCAAGGGCGTGGAGTTCCACAACGGCAAGACGCTGGCCGCCGGCGACGTCATCGCCTCCATCAACTACCACCGCGGCGAGGACAGCAAGTCCGGCGGCAAGGCCCTGGTGGACCAGATCGCGGACATCAAGGCGGACGGCGACGACAAGGTGGCCGTCACGCTCAAGACCGGCAACGCCGACTTCCCCTACGTGGTCTCGGAGTACTTCTTCATCGTCTTCCCCGAGAAGGACGGCAAGAGCGACTGGCAGGGCGGCGTCTCCACCGGCGGCTATGTCCTGAAGGAGTTCGAGCCCGGCGTGCGCTACATCGGCGAGCGCAACCCCAACTACTGGAAGGAGGGCCGCGCCCACTTCGACCGGGTGGAGATCGTGGCGCTGGCCGACAAGGCGGCGCGCACCAACGCGCTGCTCACCGGCGAGGTCGATACGATCGACGGCGTCGACCTGGACACCGTGCGCCTCTTGAAGCGCAACGAGGAGATCGAGATCGACGCGGTCACCGGCACCGAGCACTACACCCTGCCGATGTTCACCGACGTCGCCCCCTTCGACAACAACGACGTGCGCCTCGCGCTCAAGTACGCGATCGACCGCGAGCAGCTGGTGGGCACGATCCTCGCCGGCTACGGCCAGGTCGGCAACGACAGCCCGATCACGCCTGCCAACCGCTACTTCAACACCGAGCTGGAGCAGCGGCACTACGATCCCGAGAAGGCGAAGTTCCACCTGAAGAAGGCAGGGCACGACAGCCTCTCGGTCAAGCTGCACACCGCCGACGCCGCCTTCGACGGTGCCGTCGACACAGCCGTCCTCTTCCGCGAGAGCGCGGCCAAGGCCGGGATCGACATCGAGGTCGTGCGCGAGCCCAACGACGGCTACTGGTCGAACGTCTGGCTGAAGGTGCCCTTCTGCACCGCCTTCTGGAGCGGCCGGCCGACCGAGGACCTGATGTTCACCACCGGCTATGCCTCGGACGCGCCCTGGAACGACGCGCACTGGAAGAACGAGCGCTTCGACAAGCTGCTGATTGAGGCCCGCACCGAGCTGGACAGCGAGAAGCGCCGCGAGATGTACTGGGAGATGCAGCAGATCGTGCACGACGAGGGCGGCACCATCATCCCCCTCTTCGCCCAGTACGTCGACGCCCACCGCAAGGGCGTGACCCACGGCCTGCTGGCCTCCAACCGCAATCTCGACGGCTGGAAGTCGATGGAGCGCTGGTGGCGCACGGATTGAGGCGCTTCCTGCTCAGGTGATTTGGGTGCTGGTCCGTGAGCCCTCGCGGCGGCTGGCGGCCACCTCCTCGAAGCGGCGCTTCAGGTCTGGCTCGCGGCGGATGACCTCGCGGAAGTCCTGGTCGTCCAGGACCAGCAGGTGGCAGTAGCCTTCGGCGCGCACGGTGGCGCTGCGCGGCTCGCGCGTCAGCAGCGCCATCTCGCCGAAGAAGGCGCCGGGGCCGAGGCGGATAACCCCGCCGGGCAGCTCCACCAGGACCTCGCCCGAGACCACGAAGTACATCCGCCGCCCGCGCTTGCCCTTGGTGACGATGGCCTCGCCAGGCAGCGCCATGCCCGGGCGCAGGCAGGAGGCCAGGTGCTGCTGCCCGGCCGGCGGCAGCTCGTGGAACAGGGGCACGCGCTCGATCATCTGCGCGAGCTCCAGGCCCAGGTCCAGGGCCGGCCGCCGGTGGACCTTCTGGCTGCGCTGCTCGCGGTTGCGCATCAGGTCGGCATGGACCTCGCGGCTGATCAGCTGCTCCTCGAGCTGGCGGTCATAGCTGACGGCCTCCAGCCGCAGCGCGATCCGCGCCAGGTAGCGCGCCGCCAGGGCCTCCGAGTAGGAGGGATAGCGCGTGCGCACCGCGGCCAGCGCCGTATCCAGCTCGCGCTGCCGGTCGTCCAGGGCCGAGAGAACGGCCTTGAAGGCCGAGGGCTGCATCACCGAGGAGAGGCGCTCGACCGCATAGTCGCGCAGCTCGCCCACCACGAAGCGCGTGATCAGCAGCAATTCGAAGCGGTCGGCCAGCGCCAGGGCCAGGGGGCGGCGCCAGCCGAGCCGGCGCTGCGCCCAGATGGCGAGCCGCTGCACCGGCTTGAACAGCAGCACCCAGCCGGTCGCGCGACGCCAGCCCTCCATCCCCTCGTCGCGCACCGCATCGCGCAGGCGTTCGGTGTTGGCGATCAGGCTGGCGACCAGGCGGCGGCCCAGCACCTGCTCGTGCAGGTGGCGCATGTAGAGCTCGCGCTCGCGCGTCACCAGGGTCAGCAGCCCCACGGCCAGGCTGTCCTCCTCCGTCATCTGCGGGTCCGCGGTCGGCGGCCGCTCCTTGACGATGACGCGCTCGACCAGCTCCGAGGGCAGGTCGTAGCTCTCCGCGGCGTGGCGCACCTTGCTGTCGACCTCCTCCACCGCCAGCGCCAGCACGCGGTCGCGCAGCTGCTGCTCGCGCGGCGGCAGGCGGTCCAGCTTCAAGAGGCGCAGGAGCGGCTTCAGGGTGGGCGCCTGCACCAGGACCGTGAAGAAGGTGTAGCCGATCGCCAGGAGTGCCACGAAGTCGCGGACCTCGTGCGGCAGCACGCCGTCGCCGGCGACGGCCAGCGCCAGCACCATGGTGACGGCGCCGCGCAGGCCGCCCCAGGCAATCACCGCCTTGAAGCGCCCGCCGATCGGCCGCGTGAGGCGCAGCCCGACGATGAGCGGCAGCAGGCAGAAGAGCACCAGCAGGCGCGCCGCCAGGGCCGCGACCACGACCACCAGGACCAGCAGCAGATCGCTGGTCGTCGCATCCGGCAGGGCAATCACGGCCAGCATGGAGGCAAGAACGAAGACCAGGGAATTCCCCCAGTATTCAAGCTGTTCCCAGGCAGTCTTGACCGCCTGCCAGACATTCGGGACCAGGTGCGTGGGTCCGTCCACGGCCACCACCAGGGCGGCCGCCACCACCGCCACCACGCCGGAAACGCCGATGTAGTTCTCACCGAGAATGAAGACCAGGTAGACCAGCGCCACGGTGATACTGGTGGCCGCGACGGCAGAGCTGCCGACCCAGCGAAAGGCGTAGCCGGCAAGCTTGCCCGAGACCACGCCGAACGCCGTCCCGCCGAGAAAGGCGACCGCCAGGGTCTGGAGCCCGTCGAGGAAGGAAAGCTCTCCCTCCAGCCCGATGAGGCCGACGAAGAGGGAGAAGAGCACGATCGCCGCCGCATCGTTGAAGAGGCTCTCGCCGGCGACCAGGGTGGTCAGACGCCGCGGCGCGCCGATGTCGCGAAAGACGCCCACCACGGCGGCCGGATCGGTCGGCCCGACGACGGCCCCCAGCAGCAGACAGGCCGCGAGCCCTATTCCCACGAAGGGCCAGAGCGCCAGACCGACCACGAGGACGCAGACGAAGACGGCGACCACGGCCAGCAGAAGGACCGCGGCCATGTCCTCGCGCAGCAGCCTGACATCGACCGAGAGCCCGGAGGTGAAGAGCAGCGGCGGCAGGAAGAGGTAGAGGAAGCCCTCGGCGGGGAGGTTGAGCAGCGCCAGCCCCTCGTTCAGCTCACTGAGCGGGCGCAGGGCGGCCACCGGGTGCCAGGGTCCCACGAAGAGGCCCAGCACGACGCCCAGCACCGCCAGCAACAGGGTCTGCGGGACGGCGAGACGTGCTGCCAGGGGCTGCAGCAGGCTGACCGCCAGCAGCAGGATGGCCAGGGCGAAGAGAACCAGGATGAGGTCGAGCATCGTCCTCACATTATCGCGAAAAGGAGCGGAATCACGACTTCGCCGCAAATCTGCCCCAGGCTAGCGCTTGGCGTGGGCTAACCAAGCACCACATCATAAGGAATGCTAGAGTGGCGAACTTGGTCTAGGGAAGGGCTAGGCTGTTAAATTCGCGCTCTAACCCTTTGAACCAAAGGGCTGCAAGAGAGGACCTGTTGGGACGATTCAACAGGTGTCAGCCCAATCTGGACCGTGAGGGGGTCGGTCAAGATGTCATCCGGCACGATAGGAGGCGACCACTTCGATGACGGAACAGGATCTTGGTTTGCGCAAGCGATCCCTTACCATTGCCCGACACCGCACCAGCCTGGCTTTGGAACCGATCTTCTGGCGTGCACTCGACGATGAAGCCAGCCACAGGAACCTCTCCCTGGCCGCGCTGATCTCGGAAATCGACCGGCGGCGCAGCTCGCAGGAGCTTCCGATCTCTCTCGCGAGCGCGTCTCGCGTCCATGTCGTCTCGCAACTGATGCAAAAACTCGATAGGCGCCCCAACGGCCGCTAGCCCGCGACCGATCGCCCGACCCCTCTGCTTGGGTTGGGCACCGAAAGGGAGGCACCATCCAGCCTGGATTGGCTGGATGCTTCCGTGCGTGCGGAACCAGGCGCCGAAGGAATTGGCCAAGGTACATTGGCCGAGAGCGGAGTGGAGGTCGGAGGCGAGAATGGCGAAGAAGGCGTTCCTGGATGGGGCCTACGAGACGGCGGACGGCGCCGCGACTGAGGCCCTCTATCGCGACTGGGCGGCGAGCTACGAGGAGGAGATCCGCGCCAACGGCTATGCCACGCCGGAACGCTGCGCTGCCGCCCTGGCTGCGGCGATCTGGGATCGGTCCCTGCCGGTCCTGGATCTGGGCTGCGGCACCGGCCTATCGGGCGACGCCCTGAAGGCGGCCGGCTTCACAACAATCGACGGCACCGACTTCTCGGCCGAGATGCTCGCCGTCGCGCGGCGGAAGCCCGGGCTCTACCGCGAACTCCTGCAGGGCGACCTCACCCGGCCGCTGCCGGGCCGGCCCGGCGCCTATCACGGCGCCGCGGCGGTCGGCGTCTTCAGTCCCGGCCACGCGCCGCCGGCCATGATCGCGCAGGTGATCGACCATCTCGCCGGCGGCGGCTGCTTCGTCTTCTCGCTCAATGACCATGCCCGCCGGGACCCGGCCTACGAGGCCGAGATCGAGGCCCTGGTCGCGGCCGGCCGGGCGGAGCTGGTCTTCAGCGAGAACGGCCCGCACCTTCCCGGGCGCGGGCTCGAGGCCCTGGTCTGCGTCCTTAGGAAAACTTAGAGCAAGCCGTCCTCACGGTCCCTGGCAGCCTGCTCGGCCGGGCGCCCGGCCGGGTCGCCCCATCCGCCCCCTCCCGCCGCCTCCATGCGCAGGACGTCGCCGCGCCCCAGCGCCAGGCCATAGAGCTTGCCCGGCAGCGGACGCTCCGCGGGCGTGCCGGGGTTCAGCCAGAAGCCGCCGGGCCGGCCGGGCTCGCCGCCCTCCAGGCCCCAGGGCGCCGACCAGTCGTGGTTCTGCTGCACGTAGGCGCCCAGGATGCACTTCTCAGACAGCAGCTCGTAGTCGCGCCGGATCGCCAGGCCGCCGCGATGGGTGCCGCCGCCGCCGGAGCCCGGGATGAGCTCGCTGCGAAGCACCCGGAAGGGGCTCAGGCTCTCCATCACCTCGGCCGAGAGGATCGCGCAGTTGCCGCCGTGGGTATCGACCGCCGAGAGGCCGTCGCCGGCGCCCGAGCCCCCCATCCCGCCGCCGATGATATCGGAGATGATGTAGTAGGGTGCCCCCTCGCCCGCCATCTCCGGGCGATCGTCGAAGCCGCCGGCGGCCATGGTGGGGAAGGCCACCTGGCAGCCGGCCGCCGCCCGCTCGGGCACCAGCGGCGTCAGCGCCTTCAGCACCGCGTCGGCCAGGCGCTGCTGGGTCAGGTGGCGGACCGAGACGGCGGCCGGGTGGCGCGGGTTCAAGAGCGATCCCTCCGGCACCACGACCTCGACCGGCCGGTTGCAGCCCTCGTTCTGCGCGATCTCCGGCGCCAGCAGGCACTTCAGCGCGTAGTGCACCATGGAGAGGGTCGAGGCATAGGGGTTGTTCAGCGCGTTGTCGCGCTGCGGCGAGCTGGCACTGAGATCGACCGTGATCCGCTGGCCGTTCACCTCGATCCTGGCCGCGATCACCAGCGGCTCCTCGCCCGTCACCTCGTCTTCCAGCAGGACCTCGGCGCTGCTGCTGCCATCGGGCAGCGCGGCGATGCGGCGCGAGACATAGGCCTCCGCATAGTCCAGGCAGGCCGCCGCCAGGGCTGCCGCCCGCCCGGCCCCGTAGCGGCCGTAGAGCTCCGCCAGGCGCCGCTCGCCGGTGCGGCAGCCGGCGATCTGGGCGCGCAGGTCGCCCAGGCTGGCGCGCGGATCGCGCACGTTGGCGGCCAGGATGTCGAAGATCGGAGTCACCGGGCGGCCCGCGTCCAACAGCTTCATCGGCGGCAGGATCAGGCCCTCGGCGAAGATCTCGGCGTTGTCGGCAGCCTCGGTGCAGGGGATCTTGCCGCCGATGTCGACGTGATGGGCGATGGTCGAGGTCACGGCCACCAGCTCCCCGTCCAGGAAGACCGGGCTGAAGAGCACGATGTCGGGGGTGTGGGTGCAGCCGCGGTAGGGGTCGTTGGAAATGTAGACGTCGCCCGGCCGCCAGCCCTCCAGCGGATGGGCCTCGATCATGTGGCGGAAGGCCGTCGACATGATGCCGAGCTGGGCTGCGATGGTGCGCGCCTGGGCCAGCATCTCGCCCTCCGGCGTGAAGAGCCCGCAGGCATAGTCGTACATGTCCCAGATGATCGAGGAATAGGCGGCCCGGCGCAGCGAGACCGACATCTCCTCCGCGATCCCGACGAGCGCCTGCTGGAAGACATCGCGGTCGATGGAATCGACCCTGTTCGTCGTCCCGGTCATCTCTCTCCTCCCACGGCAATGCGAAGCGCGCCGCTGGCGTGGACCTCGAGCGCCTGGCCCGGCAGCACCACGGTGGTGCTGTCGCGCTGCACCACGATGGCCGGCCCGGTCAGGCGGTGGCCCGGCGCCAGGTCGCCGCGGCGCCACAGCGGACAGTCCTGCCAGCCGAGGCCGCGGTCCAGCAGCACCGGCCGACGGGCGAAGGGCGGCGGCAGGGGGCCCTCGGCCGCCTCGGGGCGCGGCACCCGGGGGCGCGCCATCCTGCCGATGCCGCGGGCCCTAAGGTTCACGATCTCCACCGCCTCGCCGGGGTCGGCATGGCCATAGACCTGCTCGTGCAGGCGATGAAAGGCAAGCGAGAGCGCCTCCGGGTCCCACCAGCCCGCGCCATCCGGTATCGGCAGGGGAACCTGGAGCTGGTGGAACTGTCCGAGCGCGCGCAGATCGCCCTCGAACTCGATACGCCGGGCCTCCGGCGGCACGCCGTCCGCCTCCAGGTCGGCCTGCAATTCGGCGGCCAGCTCCTCCATCCGCGCCCGCAGCTCGGCCTCGCCCAGTGCGCCGAGGCTGCGCCGCCAGGCGCGCTGCCGGCTGTGCAGCAGGTCGCTCTGCAGCAGCCCCAGTGCGCAGAAGAGGCCGGGATAGGGCGGCACGACCACCTCGGCCATGCCCAGCTCGCGCGCCATCATCGCGGCGTAGAGCGGTCCCGCACCGCCGGCCGCGACCAGCGCGAAGCCGCGCAGGTCGTGCCCGCGCTCGACCGTCAGGGTGCGGATCGCCTGCACCATGTTGGCGAGCGCGACCGCCAGGATGCCGGCCGCCGCGGCATCGAGGGGCACCCCGAGCGGCCCGGCGACGCGGCGCTCGACCGCCCTCTGCGCGGCCGGCAGGTCCAGCGGCATGTCGCCGCCCAGGAAGGCGTCGGCCGACAGCAGGCCCAGCAGCAGGGCCGCGTCGGTCACCGTCGCCTCCTCGCCGCCGCGCCCGTAGCAGGCCGGCCCCGGCTCCGCCCCCGCCGAATCCGGCCCCACCTTGAGGGCGCCGGCCAGGTCCACCGTGGCGATGGAACCGCCGCCGGCCGAGATGGTCTCCAGGTCCAGGGCCGGCAGGCGCAACGGCTGGCCGGCGACCACCCGCTCCGGTACCCGGACGGGACGGCCGTCGCGGATGAGGGAAAAGTCGGCCGAGGTGCCGCCCATGTCGAAGGTCACCAGGTCCTTCAGGTCCAGTTCCGCCGCCAGCTCCGCACCCGCCACCACGCCGGCAGCGGGTCCCGACAGCAGCATCTGCGCCGGGTTCTCCTCGACCGCGCGCGGCGTGGCGATGCCGCCGTCCGAGCGCATGAGGCGCAGCGGGCCGCCGAGCCCGGCCGCGGCCAGGCGCCCCTCCAGGCGCGCGACGTAGCCGCCGACCACGGGGCCGACATAGGCGGCAACGGCGGTGGTGTTGGCCCTCGGATACTCCTCGATCGCCGGGTTGACCCGGGAGGAGAGGTAGATCGGAACCCCCGGCAGGCGCTCCCTCAGCGCCTCGGCGAGACGCCGCTCGTGGGCGTCGTCCAGGAAGGAGAAGCAGAGGCAGATGGCGATCGCCTCGGGCTGCAGCGCCGCTGCCGCCGCCACGGCCCTTTCGACCTCGTCCGGCCCCAGGGCCCGGACCGGCTTGCCGAAGGCGTCGAGGCGTTCGGCCACCTCCAGGGTCATGTGCCGGGGCACCACGGGTTCCGGCTTGACCACGCGCAGGTCGTAGAGGTGCGGGCGCATCTGGTCGCCGATCAGCAGGATGTCGCGAAAGCCCTCGGTCACCATCAGCAGCGCGCGCGCACCGCGCCGCGTCAGGAAGGCGTTGGTACCCACGGTGAAGCCATGGACGAAGAGCGCGATCTCGCCGGGCGCGATCCCGGCGCGCCGGCAGAGCCGCTCGATCCCGGCGATCACGCCCGAACCGGAGGCCGTCGCTGCGGAGGAGACCTTGTCCAGCAGGACCTCTCCGCCACGGGCGTTCAGCAGGACGAGGTCGGTGAAGGTCCCGCCGACGTCGGCCGCCAGGAACCACTGCGCGGCGTCAGCCAAGGCGCCCCCTTCTCTTCACGCGGCCTTAACCCAGGAAGAAGTGATCGATGGCTAGGTAGGCGCCGCCGAAGAGCGCCGCCGAGGCCGCCAGGGCGACGGCGATGGCGACCACCCCGAAGAGCAGCCCGCCCAGCACGATGAGCCCGTCGCGCTCCAGCATGCCCACGGCGATCGAGAGGATGGCCAGCGCCGGCAGGAAGTTGGTCATGGGACCGGGAAAGGCCACGACGGTCGCCAGGACGAGGATCGCGACCGCGATCCAGCGGTGCGCGCGGTGGCTGACCAGCCGCGGCATGCGCGGACAGCAGCGCCGCTCCACCCAGATCAGCGGCCGCATGCCCTTGTTCGCGATCCAGCCCAGCGCCTTGGCCGAGATGCGCCGCTTTGCCAGACCCTTGGGCAGGTAGAGGCTGGGGTAGTTCCGCAGGAGCTGCCAGGTGACCACCAGCACCGGTAGCGCGAAGATCGAGCCGATCCCGGGCGGTGCCGGAATGCAGTTCGGCAAGGAGAAGAGCACGATCGCGACCAGCAGCGAGCGGTCGCCCAGGGCCTTTACCAGTTCACCCAAAGTTGTATCGCGCGGCCCGATCTCCTCGACGAAGCGCCGGAAAGTGTCGCTCATCCGTTCGTCGCAGTCAGGCGCAAGTCTTGCCGTCGCCTCCGCCCTCATAGTCCTCCCAACGGCATCTCTATGCTTGTCCCCCAACGCGGATTTTCCGCAGCCCTCGCCACCGGCCTCTCCTGCCGAGGCCGAGGGGCATGATGCTGTCCGCGGTCGCTTTGCGCAAGCGATCCGGCGCCCTGGAGTCCCCACTGGAGTCCTCAGGTGCCGCGAACAGAGAGGCTGCGGTCGCGGAGACGACAGAGCAAAAAGGTCAGTCTTCGAATCATCGTGCATAAGGAGCGCAGTCTCGTGACTGTGCAGCGACACGGGACGAACCCGGCCCCTAGGAGCAAGGCGCATGAGCGACGCGAGCGGTCAGGATAGAGAACACGAGGGTGGAGAGCGGCGCGGCCGGCGCGGACGCGGCGGCGGCGGCGGTGCGGAGGCACGCCGCGCCAAGCGCAGCGGCCACCACGCGGCCAAGGCCCCCTTCATCCAGCGCAAGATCGCCTGCTTCGAGGTCCTGAGCGAGGAGGGCCTGGAGATCATCGAGGCCAATGCCGAGACCATCCTGCAGGAGGTCGGCATCGAGTTCCGCGACGATGCCGAGGCCCTGGAGATCTGGAAGCAGGCCGGCGCCGACGTCGCGGGCGAGCGCGTGCGCTTCCCCAAGGGGCTCTGCCGCGATCTGATACAGAAGAGCGCACCGAAAAGCTTCGTCCAGCACGCCCGCAACCCGGCGCGCACGGTCACCATCGGCGGCGGCAATACGGTCTTCGCCCCGGTCTACGGCCCGCCCTTCGTGCGCACCCTCGACGAGGGCAGGCGCTATGCCACGATCGAGGACTTCCGCAACATCGTGAAGCTGACCTACATGCTGCCCAGCCTGCACCACTCGGGCGGCACGGTCTGCGAGCCGGTCGACGTGCCGGTGAACAAGCGCCACCTCGACATGGTCTACAGCCACCTGCGCTATTCCGACCTTCCCTTCATGGGCTCGGTGACGGCACCGGAGCGTGCCGAGGATTCGGTCGCCATGGCGCGGCTGGTCTTCGGCGAGGACTTCGTGGCCGAGAACTGCGTGATGATCCAGCTGATCAACGCCAACTCGCCCATGGTCTTCGACGAGACCATGCTGGGTGCGCTGAAGGTCTACGCCCGCGCGGGCCAGGCCTGCATCATCACGCCCTTCATCCTGGCCGGCGCCATGTCGCCGACGACGGTGGCAGGCACCATGGCCCAGACCTTGGCCGAGGGCCTCGCCGGCATGGCCTTCGCCCAGCTCGTCAGGCCCGGCGCGCCGGTGGTCTTCGGCTCCTTCGCCTCCTCCATGTCGATGCAGTCGGGCGCACCCACCTTCGGCACGCCGGAGCCGGCCCTGGTGCTCTACGGCATGGCAGCGCTCGCCCGCCGGCTGGGCGTGCCCTTCCGCTCGGGCGGCTCGCTCTGCGGCGCCAAGACCGCCGACGCGCAGGCCGCCTACGAATCGGCCCAGACCCTGCTGCCGACCCTGCTGGGCGGGGTCAACTTCGTGCTGCACTCGGCCGGCTGGCTGGAGGGCGGCCTGGTCTCCTCCTACGAGAAGCTGGTCATGGACGCCGATCAGCTCGGCATGATGCAGATCCTGGCCGGGGGCGTCGATCTCTCCGAGAACGGCCAGGCGCTCGACGCGATTCGCGAGGTGGGTCCGGGCAAGCACTTCCTCGGCTGCGCCCACACCCAGGCCAACTTCGAGACCGCCTTCTACCGCTCCTCCATCGCCGACAACAACTCCTTCGAGCAGTGGCTGGCGGAGGGCGAGAAGAACGCCGAACAGCGCGCCAACACGCTGTGGAAGCAGCTTCTGGCGGAGTACGAGGCGCCGGAGCTGGACCCGGCGATCGACGAGGCGCTGCAGGCCTTCATGGCCGAGCGCAAGGCTGCTCTGCCCGACGGTATCGGCTAGGGGCCTCGCCAGGTTTGCCAGGAAATGCCGGCGTCGCTAGGGTGCCGGCACTTCATCTGGCCGTGGCCGGGCGCCGACTCCGAGTCGGGCGCGGCCGAGCGGCTGTCCGTGTTTCTTGGAGCCGCCCTCTAAAGCGCCATGGCCCTCTGGTTGGAAATCTTACTGAAGGGGATCGCCGCCGGCATGATCATCGCGGTGCCCGTCGGGCCCGTCGCGGTCATCTGCATCAAGCGCGCGATCTACTACGGCATCCCCGGCGGCGTCTCCGCCGGGATGGGGGCCGCGGTGGCCGACGCCTTCTTCGGCGCGGTCGCCGGCTTCGGCATCGCCGCGGTCTCGCACTTCCTGATCCAGCAGGAGCACTGGATCCGCGGCATCGGCGGCCTGATCCTGGTGGCGCTGGGCATCCTCTTCTTCTTCTTCCCCGGCGATCCGCCGCAGAAGGGCGCCTCGCGCGCGGGCCTGGCCGGCACCTTCCTCACCACCTTCATGCTGACCCTGACCAATCCCATCACCATCATCACCTTCCTCACCATCTTCGCGAGCCTCGGGCTCGCCGGCAAACCGCTCGACTACGGTGCGGCCGGGGTGCTGGTTGCCGGCGTCTTCCTGGGCTCGGCGATCTGGTGGATGTCGATCTCGCTCGCCGTCCTGCTGGCCCGCGGCCACATCGGCGTCGCCTGGATGCCGACGGTCAAGCGCTGGTCCGGCGTCCTCATCTTCGCGTTTGGCATCTACGCCCTCTGGGACGCCACGAAGGACCACCTGATCTAGAGGCTCGGCGCCCCGCCCTCCGCACGGCGCCTCTCGACGAAGGCCTCCAGCTCCTCGGCGATGGCCGGGTCGAGCGGCGGCGGCTCGTAGTCGGCGAGCACCTGCTTGAAGATGCGGTTGGCGCGCTGGGTGGCCGACTGGGACCCCGCCTCCTCCCAGCTCTCGAAGTTCCGCCAGTCGGAGAGGATCGGCTGGTAGAAGGCTGTCTCGTAACGGGAAAGCGTGTGCTGGGCGCCGAAGTAATGGCCGCCGGGGCCGACCTCGCGGACGGCAGAGAGGCCGAGCGCCTCCTCGTCCATCGCGATCGGCTGCAGGAACTCCGCCATGCCCTGCAGGATCTCGACGTCGACCACCACCTTCTCGAAAGAAGCGGTCAGCCCGCCCTCGATCCAGCCGGCGGCATGCATCACCAGGTTGGCGTGGCCCATGACCGCGCCCCAGATCGACATTTCGGATTCATAGGCCGCCTGCACGTCCACCAGGTTCGAGGCATTGGCGTTGGAAGAGCGGTAGGGAAAGCCGTAGCGACGGGCGAGCTGGCCGCCGATCAGGGCGGCGCGGGTGTATTCCGGCGTCCCGAAGGCGGGCGCGCCCGACTTCATGTCGACGTTGGAGGTGAAGCCGCCGTAGATCGCCGGCGCGCCCGGACGGACGATCTGCGAGAAGGCGATGCCGGCCAGCGCCTCGGCATTCTGCTGCGCCAAGGCGCCGGCCAGGGTCGCGGGCGCCATCGCGCCTGAGAGGGTGAAGGGGGTCAGCACCGTGATCTGCCCGGCGCTCGCCAGCTCGATGATCCCCTCCAGCATGGGCCCGTCGAGCCGGAGCGGCGAGGAGCTGTTGATGATGCTGAAGACCGAGGGCTCGCTGTGAAGCTGCTCGGCCGAGATGCCGCGCGCGATGCGGGCAATCTCGATCCCGTCCAGGATGCGCGCCCGGCCCAGGGAATAGGCGTGGAAGGCCTTGTCGCTCAGCCGCACGAAGTCGGCCAGGCAGTCGAGGTGGCGGGTCTCCGGCGGCAGGTCCACCGGCTCCACCGGATAGCCGCCGAAGCAGTGCACGATGTTGAAGGACTGCAGCAGGCGCAGGAAGTTGCGGTAGTCCTTCTGATTGCCCGGCCGGCGCCCGCCGTCGAGGTCGGAGGCGTTGGGCGTCGAGGCGACGCTGGCGAAGGTGAGCGCGCGGCCCCCCATCTCCAGGCTGCGCTCGGGATTGCGGGCGTGCAGCGTGATCGACGAGGGGACGGTCGCGATGGCCTCCAGGATCAGCCCGCGGTCGAAGCGCACCCGGGCGCTTCCGGGCGTCACCTCGGCACCGGCCTTGGCCAGGATCTCCACCGCCTCGGGCAGCAGGAAATCCATGCCGATCTCTTCCAGGATCTTCAGCGAGGTCTCGTGGATCGCCTCGATCTGCTCCTCGTCCAGCACCTCGATCGGCCGGTAGGGATTGGCGAGCGCCCGCCAATCCAGCTGTTTCAGACCACCGCCACGACCCTGCCGGCGGGCCGCCCGCGCCCCACGCTCTCTCGCCATCGCCACTCCCTTCTCGCTTACCCCCGTTCGGACCCGCCCAGACGCGCAGGTCCCCCCTCGTTCCCCGGCGATCACGGGGCCCGCTTCGGCCCGGTGATCGTAATTTGTATATACAACTTTCCCCGCCGGCGTTATAGGAGCTTATTCGGGCACCCGGCCAGGGACATATTCTGTCGCCTTCGCGCCGGCCTGCCGAGCCGAAACGCCCCCATCAGAAGAGGAGGAACCATTCGGATCATGTCGATCTTGCCTGATGCGAAGACCTATGTGGTGATCGGCGCCGGGATGCATGGTCTCTCGACCGCCTGGCACCTGGCCATGGAACTGGAAGCGCGCGGCGCGGGCTCCGGCCGCGATATCGTCGTGCTGGACAAGACCGCCCCCGGGGCCGGTGCCACCGGCATCGCCTGCGGCTGCGTGCGCAACTTCTACATGACGGAGCCGCTGCACGCGATCCTGCGCCATTCCGTCGACGTCTGGATGAGCGACCCCGTGCGCCTGGGCTTCCAGCAGGTCGGCTACATCTCGGCCGGCGAGGAGAACCAGATCTCCGACTACGAGAAGGTGGTCGCCAGCCAGAACGCGGTGGGCTATGCGACCGACCTCTATGTCGGCAAGGATGCCAAGGCCTTCCTGCGCAAGATCTGGCCCGACATGAACGTCGACCGCATCGAGGTCTGCCACCACGAGAAGCCCTCTGGCTATGCCGGCACCCGCCAGGCCGTCGCCGGCCTCGCCGAGAAGTGCGCGCAGCTGGGCGTGCAGGTCCTCTCCGGCGTGGAGGTGACCGGCTACGACATGACCGGCGGGCGCGTTTCCAAAGTGCTGACCAACATGGGCCCGATCAAGGCCGACATGGTGGTGCTGAGCCTGGGTGCGTGGATCGGCAAGCATTGGGAGATGCTGGGCCGTCCGAACCGCCTGATCTGTCGCTACCCCGACGGCGGCGCGCCCGAGATGGACATGTGGACCTACTGGCGCCTCTTGGAGGGCGAGGTCTACACCGAAGAGCCCTACCGCACCGCCGACGACCGCGACCCGCCGATCCTGCACGTGGAGCTGATGAACACGCCGGTGGTCAACGAGGAGACCGGCGAGGAGATCTCGGACCACCTCTACGTCTACTGGAAGAACGGCGCCGAGCGGATGGAGCGCATGGGCGTGCAGGGCGGCACCATCCCGATCAAGATCGGCCCCGATGCCCAGGTCGACCCCTACGGCTGGGCCAACCCGGCCTACCAGGCCGATCCCTGGTTCGCCGACTACATGACCTCGGCGATGGGCTATCTCATGCCGCGCTTTAAGGGCCACCGCAAGCACTTCAAGGACCGGCCCAACGGCGGCATCGGCGCCTTCACGCCCGACAACGTGCCGATCTTCGACTACGTCGGTGACAACGTTTACATGATCGCCGACAGCAACCACGGCTTCAAGATGGCGGGCGTGGGCAAGCTGGTTGCGCGCCTCATCGCCGGCGGCAACAAGGTGGCGGAGCTGGAGCCCTTCGCCTTCTCGCGCTTCGAGGAGGGCCGCACCTTCGGCGCCTCCAACAGCCACTGCCCCTGGGTCTGATGCGGCCGGGACGGCGCGCCCCTTCGCGGACGCGCCGTCATCCCCGGCCCGCAGGATCGCGGTCTTTCCAGTGTCTCTGCTATCAAAATCGCCTGGTTGACAGTAGACCTGCCCGCTATTGCTCCCTTCCGGGCCCCGAAGCGCCGCGATCCGCGCGTTTTTCTGGTTCCTTCTTTACGCTCGTACAGAATCTCGTTGACGCTTGCCGCGGTTTCAGCCATCGACTGATGGTGGTGGGAGCTAGAGGGCGGGACAATGCTGTCCAATACAAGGATGGCGGCCTTCTGTTGGTCGCTTGCAGTGAGGAGCTACTGAAGCCATGGACGAACAACTCGATAACATGAACGCGCTGGCAGAGGAGGCCTACACCTTCCTCACCACCGAGGGCGTCAGCCTGGCGATCAACGTCGTCGCCGCGATCGTCATCCTGATCGTCGGCTTCTGGATCGCGCGCAAGGTCAGCAACGGCATGAAGCGCGCCATGGGGCGGTCCCGCCAGATCGACCCGGCCATTTCCAATTTCTTCGCCGCCGCCGTCCGCTACCTGATCATCGCCTTCGTCATCATCGCCGTCCTGAACCAGTTCGGCATCGAGACGACCAGCTTCGTGGCCATCCTGGGTGCGGCAGGCCTGGCGGTCGGCCTGGCCCTGCAGGGCGCGCTCTCCAACGTCGCCGCCGGGGTCATGCTGCTGATCTTCCGTCCCTTCCGCACCGGGCAGTACGTCGAAGCCGGCGGTATCGCCGGGACTGTGGCGGAGATGGGCCTCTTCACCACCGAGATGGATACGCCCGACAACGTCCGCATCACCGTGCCCAACGGCAAGATCTGGGGCGAGGCCATCACCAACTTCTCCCACCACGCAACCCGGCGCATGGATATCGAATGCGGCATCGGCTACGGCGAGCCCATCGAGCCGGCCAAGGAGGCCATGCTGAAGCTGGCCGAGGCGGACAGCCGCGTGCTCTCGGAGCCCGCGCCCACCGTCTTCGTGAACACGCTGGGCGGCAGCTCGGTGGATCTCGCGCTGCGCTTCTGGTGCGCGGCCAGCGACTACTGGCAGCTCAAGTGGGACATGACCCGCATGGTGAAGGAGGCCTTCGACCAGAAGGGCATCGAGATCCCCTTCCCGCAGACCGTGGTCACCATGACCAAGGAGGGGGCCGAGGACAAGCTGGCGGGCGCCACCCACCTGCAGCCGACCAAGGCCAAGGAAGCCTAGAGCGGCCGCTCCATGGCAGAGGCTCTGGTCCTCGACGGCAAGAGCCTGACGCTCGAGCAGATCGAAGCCGTCGCGCAGGCCGGCCGACCGGTCGTCCTCGCGCCGGAGGCGGAGGAGAAGCTCCGCCGCGGACGTGCCGTGGTCGAGCGGGCGCTCGCCTCGGACGAGGCGGTCTACGGCCTGACCACCGGCCTGGGCGCGCGCGTCACCCACCGGCTCTCGAACGAGGACCTCGCGGCCTTCTCCCTGCGCACGGTGCAGGGCCGCGCGCAGGCGATCGGTCCCGAGCTCGACCCGCCGGCCGTGCGGGCGACACTGCTCTTGCACCTGAACGGGCGCCTCTCGGGCGGGGCCGGCCTCTCGCCGCCCATCGCCGGGCTCATGGCCGAGATGCTGAACCGGGACCTGCGCCCCGCCCTGCCCTCCATCGGCTCGCTCGGCGCCGGCGACCTCTGCATCCTGGGCCATCTCGGCCGCTTCGTCGCAGGCGAGGGTCCCGGCTGGCTGGGCGACCGCCGGGGCCAGGCGGCGGAGCTCTTCGCCGCGGCGGGCCTGGCGCCGGCCAGCCTCGGCCCCAAGGACGGGCTGGCGCTGATCAACGCCTCCTCGGTCTCCAGCGCGATTGCAGCACTCACCCTGCAGCAGGTCGGGCGCCTCTACGGCACGGCCCAGGTCGCCGGCGCCCTCACGCTCGAGGCCTTCCGCGGCAATCTCTCGCCCTTCTCGGAGGCGGCCACCGCGGCACGCCCGCAGCCGGGCCAGGCGCGCGCGGCGGCCGAACTGCGCACCTTGCTGGAGGGCAGCCTGCTGCAGCGGCCCGGCGAGGCGCGGCGGGTGCAGGATCCCATCTCGCTGCGCTGCCTCGCCCCCCTGCACGGCAGCCTCGCCGTCGCCCGGGACTTCGCCGAGGCGGCGCTGGCAGCCGAGATCAACGCCAGCAGCGACAATCCCCTGATCCTGGTCGAGGAGGGACGGATCCTCTCGACCGGCAACTTCCACACGCCCCACCTGACCCTTGCCCTGGACACGCTTGCGCGGGCGCTGGCCCAGTCCTGCGGCGCCTCGCTGGCGCGCTCCTCCCGGCTGATGACGGGCCGCTTCTCCGGCCTGCCCGACAACCTCAGCCGCCTGGGCAGCGGCCGCTCGGGCTTCGCGCCGCTGATGAAGATCGGTGACAGCCTGCTCGGCGAGATCGAGCACCTGGCCCAGCCGGTGCCGCTGGCCATGCGCTGGGGGGCGGACGGCGTCGAGGACGATGTCACCCACAGCCCGCTGGCGGCCAAGAAGCTGCGCGAGCTGGCGGACCGCACGGCCTTCCTTCTCGCGCTGGAACTGATGCTGGCGACAGAGGCGCTGGAGCAGCGCGCCCCCGGCCGGGTAGCCCCCCGCGTGGCCGAGGCCGCCCGCCTGATCCGCAGACAGGTCGCGCCCCTGGAAGACGACCGCTCCTTCAGCGCGGAACTGACGGCCCTGGCGCAAGGCGCGATCGCAGAGGGAAGCCTGGCGGCGCTCTTGCCGGCGGGTTAGTGCGGCTTCGCCTCCCCTCGGTAGATCAAGCGCGGGTGGAGGCTCCGCCGCTCCACTTCACTCCTCTCTTCCCACTCCCTTTCTCTCTACTCCTCCCCTCGCCTCTCTTCTCATCTCATCTCCTCTCTTCTCCTCGCCTCTCTTCTCCGCTTCACTCTACTCCTCCCACTCTCTTCGCCTCTCCTCCTCTCTCCTCCTCTCTCCTCCTCTCTCCTCCTCTCTCCTCCTCTCTCCTCCTCTCTCCTCCTCTCTCCTCCTCTCTCCTCCTCTCTCCTCCTCTCTCCTCCTCTCTCCTCCTCTCTCCTCCTCTCTCCTCCTCTCTCCTCCTCTCTCCTCCTCTCTCCTCCTCTCTCCTCCTCTCTCCTCCTCTCTCCTCCTCTCTCCTCCTCTCTCCTCCTCCCATCGCCTTTCATCTCCTCGCCTGTCACCTCCTCTCCACTCTACCTGTCATCCTCCGGCTTGACCGGAGGATCTCTCTCCGGTTGATGAGCGAGGAGGAATCGCGGCGTGTTTCCACTCATTCCCTCAGGCGTCGACAGATCCTCCGGTCAAGCCGGAGGATGACAGTAGGGGTCAGGTCAGGGGGCGAGGCGAAACCCTCGCAAGTCGTCGGCTCGGCAATCTAAACCAGCCGCTGCCACCAGCCGACGTCGTGCCAGCGGCCGAACTTGAAGCCGACCTCGCGGTAGGTGCCGAGGTGGCGGAAGCCGAGGGCCTCGTGCAGCGCCACGCTGGCCGGGTTCGGCAGCGCGATCCCGGCGAAGGCGGCGTGGAAGCGCCGGGCCGAGAGGTCTGCCAGCAAGGCCTCGTATAGGGCGCGTCCCACGCCGCCTCCTCGCGCGCGCTCGGCGACGTAGACCGTGACGTCCACCGACCAGCGGTAGGCGGGCCTCGCCCGGTGCGGGCCGGCGTAGGCATAGCCCAGGACGGCGCCCTCGGCCTCGGCCAGCAGGTAGGGATGGGTCGGCAGGGTCGCCTCGATCCGCCGGGCCATCTCGTCGGGCGCGGGCGGCCGCTCCTCGAAGGAGATGGCCGTGGTCTCGACCAGCGGCGCATAGATCGCCAGCAGCGCCGCGGCATCCTCCGGCGTCGCGGAGCGGATCGCGCCCTGCACGAGGCTTGCCTCAGTCGATCGGGTCGCGCTGCAAGGGCGAGGTCGAGCAGTGGATGCCGCCGCCGCCCTCGAAGACCTTGGCATAGGGCACCGGCACGATCTCGATCCCCAGCTTGTCGAGCCTGTCGGCGGTGCGCGGCGAGGCGCCCGCCTGCATGATCACCCGGCCCGGCCGCACCGCCAGGCAGTTCAGCACGCCGGTCGGATCGTCGGGATGCAGCGGCACCGTGCGGATCCCCAGCTCCTCCAGCGTCTCCAGGAACCAGAAGGGGATCTGGGTCGGGTTCACGATCGCGGTGTCGACGTCGATCATCACCAGCGCGCCGTCGATGTGCAGGCGATAGCCGGTGAGATCGACCCGGATCAGCTCGGCGCCCTGCGCCTTCAGCACCTCCTCGACCTGGCGGGTGCCCTCCTCGTTCACCCGGGCGGACCGCCCGATCACCGCCAGGTTGGGCTTCAGCCAGACGAAGCTGCCGCCCTCCATCAGGCCGGTGCCGTGGATGGTGCGCAGGATCGGCATGCCGATGGCGGCCAGGGTCTCGGTCACCGGCGCCTCCTCGCCGCGCCGTACGATGGGGCCGAGCCGGGTGACGATGGCCCCGCCCTTCACCGCGATGCAGGAATCGCGGGTGTAGATCGACTTGTGCCGGCCCGGCGCACAGCGCTTCAGCGGCAGCACCTCGACACCCTCGGCGGCGAGCGCGGCGGTGAGCGCGTCGTGCTGCTCCTGCAGCTCCTCCACCTCCGGGATGTGATCGCCGCGCCAGTACCAGCGCTCGCCCTCCAGGTCGCCGAAGGAGCCCAGCGCCTCGATCCGCTTGGAGCGGTCGATGATGGCCATCTCCTCGCCCGGCCGGTGCATCAGCACCTTGCGCAGGCGGCCCACGTCGTTGTCGCAGCCCCAGGTGTCGCCCCAGATCTCCTGCTGCTGCTCCGCCGTCTCGAAGGCCGGCTCGGCGTGCGAGGGGAAGGCCTTGATGGTCATGTTGTAGCGATACTCGAACTCACTGACGGACATACTCGTACCCTTCTTCTATCCTGACAGACCGCTCACGAAGGCCTCCACCGAGGCGACGGAGCCGAAGACCCCGCCTTCAACCAGGACCGAGCGCACCGACCAGTCGTGCAGGCCCTGCTCGATCGCGCCGCAGCCCTCGGGCAGCAGCAGGCACTGATAGCCGCGGTCGTTGGCCTCGCGCAGGCTGGTGTGCACGCAGACATCGATGGTGTTGCCGACGAAGGCCAGCGCGCGCACGCCGCGGCCGGTCAGAATCCGCTCCAGGTCGGTGCCGGTGAAGGCGCCGTTCGCGGTCTTGTCGACGACCACCTCGCCCTCGGCCGGCTGCAGTTCCTCGATGATCTGGAAGCCCGGCTCGCCGCGGATGAGGACGCGGCCCAGGGGCCCCGCGGCGCCGACGATGCTGCCGCGGCGTTCGGCCAGAAGCTTGCTCCAGCGCGGCTTGTCGGCGAGGTCGGGGCGATAGCCCTGCCGGGTGTGGATGACCGTGAGGCCGGCCCTCCGGGCTGCGTCCAGGCAGCGGCGGATCTGGGGGATCGGCGCCCTCAGCGGCGTCAGGTCGTGCCCGAGCTGGCCGATGTAGCCGGCGGGGTCGCAGAAGTCCCGCTGCATGTCGATGACCACCAGGGCCGCCTCGGCAGGCTCGAGGCGCTCCAGCGGCCAGGGATAGGGATCGGCCTCTATCTCGGCGAGCGGCATGGGCCCTTCCCTGCGCGCGGGCGAATAGGCATGGTCTTGCTCTGCATGACCGGACTATGCGGGCCTTGCCCGGCGCTTGCCAAGGGCCGCAATACCACAAGAAGGAGACCCCCCGATGGCCAGGCTCTTTGCGGACCTCATCGTCCGCGGCGGCAAGATCGCCACCATGGACCCGAAGCAGCGCTTCGTCTCCGCCCTGGCGGCCAGGAACGGCCGCATCGTCGCCCTGGGCGAGCCCGAAGAACTGGAGGGGTTGCGAGGGCCGGAGACACGAGAGATCCTGCTGCAGGGCCGGACCGTCATCCCCGGCATCGTCGACAGCCACTGCCACCCCGACGCCCAGGCGGCCCGCCAGGCGCGCTGGCTGGACCTCAGCCCCGAGGCGGTCCCGGACCGCCGGTCGCTGTTGGGGGCCATCGCCGCGGCGGCCGCGCAAGGCGAGGGCTGGATCGCCGGCGCGCGGCTCAACGAGAACAAGTCCGGCGGCTATCCGACCTTGGCCGAGATGGATGCCGCGGCGGGCGGGCGCCCGCTCTTCATCCTGCGCACCGACGGCCATATCGGCCTCGCCAACTCTGCCGCCCTGGCGCGCCTGGGGATCGACCGCGCGACGCCCGACCCGGACTTCGGCCGCTTCGACCGCCATCCCGGGACCGGCGCGCTGACCGGCCTGCTGCGCGAGAGTGCAGCGATCCTCTTCGTCGATCACATCCAGGCCTCGATCCAGGCCGAAGCGGTCGCCGAGGGACTGGTCGAGGTCTTCCGCGAGTGGAACGCATTGGGCATCACCACGGTCTACAACTCGCTGGCCTCCAGCCGCTCGATCCGGGCCTATCAGCTTCTGCGCCGGCGGCAGGCCTCGCCGATGCGCGTCGGCATCATCGTCTCCGGGCAGGAGGAGGGCCTGGTCGAGGCCTTCATCGCCGCCGGCATCCAGAGCGGCTTCGGCGACGAGCGCCTGCGCATCATCGGCGCCGAGTGGCTGCCGGACTGCTCCACCTCGGGCCGCACCGCAGCCTACTACGAGCCCTACGTCGGCACCGCCATCGAGGGGGAGCCGGTGCCCAACACCGGCATCCTGCTCTACGAGCTCGACGACCTGAAGCGGCGCGCCCTGGCGGCGCACCGCGCCGGCCTGCAGGTCATGATCGAGGGCGTGGGCGACCGCGGCATCGACTTCGCGCTCGACGCGATCGAGCACTGCCTGACGGAGGAGCCGCGCCCCGACCACCGCATGCGGGTCGAACACTGCTGCGCCGTCACCCCGCCGATCCTGGAGCGCCTGCGGCGGCTCGAGGTGATCGACAGCTCCGCCACCGGCTTCATGTACGACCTGGGCGACGCCTATCGCGCCAACCGGGGCGAGGCCGCCATGCAGCACATGTGGCCGCACCGCAGCCTGATCGATGCGGGCGTTCCCGCGCCCGGCCATTCCGACGCCATGGTCTGCGACCCCAACCCCTTCGTCGCCCTCTGGTCCATGGTGACCCGCAAGAGCGACAGCGGCGGCGACCTCGACATCAGCCAAGCGGTCAGTCCCGCCGAGGCGCTCAACGCTTACACCCTCCTGGGCGCCTACTCGGGGCGCGAGGAGAGGGACAAGGGCTCGCTGGAGGTCGGCAAGCTGGCAGACTTCGCCGTCCTCGACCGCGACTACTTCACGATCCCGCTGGAGGAGATCAGAGAGGTCCAGGTGCTGCAGACCGTGATCGGCGGCGAGCTGGTCTTCGAACGCTGACCGGAAACCTTCCGGCAGCCGCGCGCGAAAGCGTGATCGGGCCCTGCTCTGGTCTCTCCGCCCCTCTGGGGTAGTATCGCCGTGGGCTCCGCCTCCCGGAGTGCCAGCACAGAGGAGTAGACCATGAAGATTGGGATAGCAGCCGCCACCGGAGCCGTGCTCGTAGGACTGAGCCTGGCCGCCGGCCTGATCTTGCCGGCTGCGCAAGCCGACGATGCCGACGCCATCAAGGCGCGCAGCGCGCTGATGAAGGACATGGGCAAGTCCATGAAGACCCTGGTTCCCATGTTCAAGGGCGAGGTGCCTTACGACGCGGAGACGGTGAAGGCCGCGGCCCTGGTCATCCAGGAGCACAGCGGGCCGGCGCTGACCGAGCTCTTCCCCGAGGGCAGCACCGGACCGAACAGCTATGCGCTGCCGGCCATCTGGACCGACTGGGACCGCTTCGCGAACCTGGCCGCCGATCTCAACCTCTATGCGCAGGGGCTGGTTGCCGCTGCCGACAACCCCATCGTCCCGGCCGGAGAAGCCGCCGGAGGCGGCACCCTGGGGGCACCGGCGAGCCCCGACGCGGGCCTCTCGCGCGAGCCCGCCGAGCTGGCCGCCATGTCGCCCGACCTGGTCTTCCAGGCCGTGGGCAAGACCTGCGGCACCTGCCACAAGGAGTTCCGCAAGGAGGACAACTAGAGCAGATCCCGAGCAGATGGACTCACCTGCGACGACGATTTGTTTTTTTTAACAACAGGCTAGAGCGGGCTTCGTGAGCATAAGCGAACGCATCCCGCTCCAGAGCAAAGCCTGCGCTGACGGGCTCATCCCATTCGTACGGCGTGCGAAGCGGGGAGGTAACGGCCGGGCGGCGGAAGGCCTGCGGCGTGCCTGACCTGGTCGGCGAGGCCCGGCGAGACGGGGCTGCCTTGCCGACTGCCGAGGCCTCTCGGGCCTTGGCGGCGGTAGAGGCATCGTTTGGCCTCGCCGGGCTCGCGAAGACCCGAAAGGCCTGTCACACTGCCTTTCGCAAGCAACCATGAGGGGCCCGCCCTTGCGCCGCTTCCTGTCGACCCTGATCCTGCTCCTCGTCCTGGGCGGCATCGGCCTTGCCGTCTACCTCTTCCTCGCCGCACCCGCGCCGCGGGAGATGACCGTCTCCGCGGAGTCGGGGGACGCGGTCCGCGGCACCTACCTGGCGCGCATGGGCGGCTGCGTCGCCTGCCACACCGACAGCAAGGGCGGCGGCAAGCTGCTGGCCGGCGGGGCGGCGATCAAGACCCCCTTCGGCGACTTCTACGGGCCCAACATCACCCCGGACCTGCGCACCGGCATCGGCTCCTGGAGCCTGCAGGACTTCGCCGACGCCATGACCGCCGGCCAGAAGCCCGACGGGCGGCCCTACTACCCCGTCTTCCCCTACACCTCCTACACCCTGCTGAGCGACCGGGACATCGCCGACCTCTGGGCCGCGCTGAAGACCGTGCCGGCGGTCGAGGGCCGGGCCGAGCCCAACAAGGTCAACCCGCTCTACAGCCACCGCTTCCTCCTGATCCCCTGGCAGACCCTCTTCCTGACGCCCGGCCCCTACAGGCCCGACCCCGGCCGCTCCGAGGCCTGGAACCGGGGCGCCTTCATCGTCGAAGGCCCGGGCCACTGCGTCGCCTGCCACACGCCAAGGAACCTCCTGGGCGGCCCGGACGAGGCGCGCGCACTAGAGGGCGGCAAGACCGGCCCCGGCGGCGAGACGGTCCCCGCCATCACCGCGGAGGCCCTGACCCAGGCGGGCTGGTCGGCGAGCGACATCGCCTATGCGCTGAAGACCGGGCTGACGCCCGACGGCGACGCCATGGGCGGCAGCATGGGCGAGGTCGTCTCCGGCAGCACCCAGTACCTGACCGACGAGGACCGCCAGGCCATCGCCACCTACCTGCTGGAGCCCTAGGGCGGACTGGTTGCAGGCCAGCGGTTTCGGTTGGTCTGGCGTTGGGAGAGGGATCCTCCGGTCAAGCCGGAGGATGACGGTGAGGGGGTAGTTCAGGTGGCTCATCGCGACACTTTGCAGGGGCGTGATAGGCAGACTCCTTGGCTCTCACAAACCTAAGAGCATCCTCCCCGCCCCCCCAAACTGATAGGGGTCGGGAAGGGTTGTGGCCCTCCCCGCCCTCCGAACCGTGCGTGCGGTTTTCCCGCACACGGCTCTCCAGTTGGTGGTTTCCTCATCGGGGGTGTCTCGCCTCACGCCAGGCCGTTTCAAGGGCGAACAGTCCGGCTTCAGCGAAGAAGGCGTTGGGCCAGCGTAGATGGTCGCCAAGACAGCGTCCGAAGCCGGGCCGCTTGTCCTGCTTGCGCAGGAGCGCGCGCAGCCGGCGACGGGTGAACTTGTCCAGGCGCACGAAGGTGTTGGGATGGGCATGCTTGAAGTAGCCGAACCAGCCCCGCAGCATCGGGTTCAGATCGGCGATGACACACGTCAGGCTCTGCCCGCGCGTCCGCTTGGTCTTCTCCCGAATACGGTCCTTGAGACGGGTCAGGCCCTTCTTGCGGACATAACGCCGTCCCGCCTCGAAGCGGTAGCCCAGGAACTCGAAACCCTCCCCAGGCTCCCGGCAATCGCCGAGATGGGTCTTGTCCGGATGCAGACTGAGGCCGTTCTCGGCCACCCAGCAGCGGATCTCCGCCAAGGCGGCCTCGGCCTCCTCGCGGCCCCGACAGAGCACCACGAAGTCGTCCGCATAGCGCACCATCCGATGGCCCTTGGCCGCCAGCAACGCATCCAAGGGGTCCAGGTAGATGTTCGCCAAAAGCGGGCTGATCACCGCTCCTTGCGGCGTGCCGGCCGTCGGCGTCCAGCGTTCCATTCCCCTGAGGACATCCTGCTGGAGCCAGCCGCCCAGCAGGTCGAGAAGGCGACCATCGCTGATCTTCGCCTCGACCCTTGCCATCAGCCGGTCCTGCGGGATGCTGTCGAAGTAGCCGGCAAGGTCGGCGTCGACCACGAAGGTCAGCCCTTCCTTGATCAGCCGATCCACTTCGCCCAGCGCGTCGTGACAACTGCGTCCCGGTCGAAAGCCGTAGCTCGTGGGCTGAAAGCCAGCCTCGAAGATCGGCTCGATCACCAGCTTCACCGCCGTCTGGACGATACGGTCCTTCACCGCCGGGATCCCCAGCGGCCGTGTCCCTCCGTCCTCCTTGGCGATCTCCACTCGCTTGACCGGCTGCGGGCGGTAGTCTCCCGCCCGCAGCGCGCGCGAAAGCTCGCCCAGATAGTCCTCCGAGCGAGCCTCGAAACGCTCGACGCTCACACCATCCACACCGGCAGCCCCGCGCTTGGACCGGACTTGCTTCCAGGCCACCGCCAACGTCGCCGGCGCGTACACCTTATCCATCAGGCTGTACCATCGTCCTCCTTTGACGCCCTTCTCGAGCGCCGACACCATGCGATCCGTCCACACCGCAGCTTCCACCCATCTCCAGGCCCCGGCTCGCCGGGACAGGGCTTCTGCAGCGCGTCTAGCCTCGCCGGCACTGCCGCTGCTCTCTTGCCGCTCTGCACACATCACGCATCCACCTTCCTGCCTCCCTTCCCTCAACCCGGCTTTGCTAACCGGACCTCTCGCGGTCAAGGCCGCTGCGGTACTATGAAGGCTCTGACTCCTGACGGCCTCGCCCGAAACCGACAGGTCTCACCGCTTCCTTCGCTCTGCCTTCAGGACATCCCGGCCCCAACCACGCCATGTCGCCTGTCCATCGCTTTCCAGTCACCTCTGCGCGGACCGTCGCTCTTGCTGCCAAGACCAGGCTTCGCCACGGATGAGAAGGCTCGCCGCAACATCACGCCGAAACGGGTTCGTTATCCTCCGGGCTGCCCTTTCGCCTCCGGTTGCTCCCCACCCCGCCTCACGCCGACGCAGTTTCCTTCGGCTACATGTGTCGTGACCTCACATGACAAGGACTCACACCTTGCTAACAGAAACGACCTCGCGATCGCACTCATCCTCCGGCTTGACCGGAGGATCTCGCGACACCGGGCCGAACACCCGGACGATTACCCCGCCACCCCGACCATCAGGCCGGAGGGGTCCACCGGCTTGGCGTCCTTGCGGATCTCGAAGTGGAGCTGCGGGGTGTCGACGCTGCCGGTCTTGCCGACGCGGGCGATCACGTCGCCCCGGCGCACCGTCTCGCCGCGGCGCACCAGGATCTGGCTGTTGTGCGCGTAGGCCGTGACGTAGCCGTCGCTGTGCTTGATCAGGACCAGCTTGCCGAAGCCCTTGAGATCGCCGCCGGTGTAGGCCACCACGCCGCTCTCGGCGGCCCGGACCGGGGTTCCTTCGGGGGCGGCGATGTTGATCCCGTCGTTGTGCAGGCCGCCCGACTTGGGCCCGTGGGTCGAGATCACCTTGCCGGTCACCGGCCAGTCGAAGAGGCGCCCTTCGCGCCGCGGCGGCGAGGGCAGGGCCGCGTCGGTGGGCGGCGGCGGCTCGGTGGCGACCGCCGGCACGGCCACGCTGCGGCCGGGCTTGGATGCGGGCACCTGCAGCACGGCGGCCTGGGCTGCCACCGCAGTCTCGCTCTCGGTCTCGACAAGAGTGTCCTGGCCGGCCGCCGTCTCGACGACGGTCACGCTCTCCTCCACCGCGACGACCTCTTCGGGCACGACGGCCGCTTCGGTGAGGCTGGACCGGCCGCTGACGGCAGCGGACTGCGGTCCGCCTTGCAGGCTGCCCAGCAGGTCGGCCGGCTGACCCGCCGTTCCTGCATTTGCCACGGGCGTGCCGACCGGAGTTCCCGCTGGAGTACCTTGAGCCGCGGCGCCGGGCGCCGTCGGAACGGGGGCCGGCGCGGCCACAGGGACCGGGACCGGCGCCGGGACCACGACCGCGCGGGCGGCCAGCAGTTCCGGATCGCGCGCATCGGCCGGCAGCTCGAGGCGCTGCCCGACCTGCAGCGCGTAAGGCGGCTCCAGCGCATTGGATTGCGCCAGCGTGGAAACGGGAATGGCACTGCGCCGCGAGACGGCGTAGAGCGTGTCCCCCGGCTTGACGAAGTAAATGGTCTCGTCGATCGGCGTCGCCGCGTTGGCGGCCAGCGCCTCGGTCTCAGATCCGACAGCCGGGATGCGGATCTCCTGGCCGACCTGCAGCACGTAGGGAGCCGCGATCTGGTCGTTCGCATTGATCAGGCTCTGCAGCGACACGCCGTAGGTCCGGGAGATACCCCAGAGGCTGTCGCCCGCCATCACGGTGTAGGTGCTGCCCTGCCCCTGGTTCCCCGCGGTCTGGCTGTAGCTGCCCGACCCGGCATTGCCCAGGCAGCCGGCAAGCAGCGCCATCGCAACTCCAGTCAGGGTCATACCAAGCGCCTTCGCCGCCCTCATCCGCCTTCTCCGCTTCGCTCGCTCGCGCCTACCCGGTCCGGCGCCCCCTCGGGAGCGTCCTGTCCTTCTTTGCAGATGGGTGTCGCGTCGGTCCAGGCAATCCGGGCGTTCAAGAAGGATGCGCGCCGTGACCTCGGGGCCGCAGGTTGTCCGGGTCGTAGGGCGGCCGAGCCAGGATGCGGACCGGACAGGCGCGCCCCAGCACGGAAAGGGTGAGACCATCGGCCTCCAGCACCTCGCGCCTCAGGTAGGCGAGCGCCAGGCTGCGGCCGACCCGGTGGCCAAAGGCGGCCGAGGTCACCATGCCGACCGGGCGCGCATCCAGGAGCACGACGTGCTGGTAGAAAGCCTCCACATCTTCTTGTAATTCCAGAAGAACAAGCTCCTGCTCCCTTGGCCGCATCAGCATGGCTTCGCGGCCGACGAAAGAGCGCCCTTCGCTGCGGACGAAGGCGCCCAGTCCGCACTCCAGCGGGCTCCTCTCGCTGGTGAGGTCGCTGCCCCAGGCGGGATAGCCCTTCTCCAGCCGCAGGGCATTGATGGCATAGGCGCCGAAGTGCACCGGCTCATGCGGCCGGCCGGCCTCGACAAGGCGGTCGAAGAGGCGGCCCAGGCGCTCCAGCGGCAGGTGCAGCTCCCAGCCCAGCTCGCCCACGTAGGAGACCCTGAGTGCCAGAACCCGTTCTCCGGCCAGGCTCATCTCCCGGCCCGAGAGCCAGGGGAAGTCGCCCTCCTCCAGAGAGGTCTCGGCGAGCGGCGCTAGCAGGGAGCGTGCGCGCGGGCCCATCACGGCCAGAATGCCGAGTTGCCCGGTCCGGTTCGCGATCTCGACGCCGGCGAAGCCGGCCGCGCGGGCACGCAGCAGGTCCTCGTCATGGCGCTCTGCGGCGGCCGCGGCGGTCAGGTAGTAGCGCTCTTCCCCCAGGCGGGTCACGGTGAACTCCGAGGCGATCCCGCCGTCCGGGGTCAGGACATGCAGCAGCCCGAGCCGGCCGAGGGCCGCCGGCGCCGGCTTGATCCCGAGGCCCGCAAGGAAGGCCCCCGCGTCGGGGCCCGAGACCTCGAACTTGGAGAAGGCCGAGAGGTCGGCGAGGCCGACCGACTGTGCCACCCCCCTGCACTCCCGAGCCACCGCCTCGAACCAGGCCGGGCGGCGGAAGGTGAGCGGCGCCGGCCGGCCGAAGTGGTTCGGCCGCTCCCAGCCGTAGGCGGCACCGAAGACCGCCCCCAGCGCCGCCTGGCGCTCGTAGAGGGGCGTCACCCGGCTTGGCCGCCCCGCCGGGCGCTCCTCGTGGGGATAGTGGATGCCGAACTGCAGCCCGAAGCACTCGACCGCCTTGGCCAGGCGGTAGCCGCGGTCGGCATAGCCGCCGAAGCGCCGCGGATCGATGGCGAGCGCATCCATCGGCGGTGCCCCCTTTTCCATCCAGTCCGCCAGGAAGGCGCCGGCGCCGCCGCCCTCCATCACCCCCATGCTCGACCCCGTCAGCAGCCAGGCGTTCGGCAGGCCGAAAGCCGGCCCGATCAAGGGATTGGCATCGGGTGTGAAGGTGATGGGTCCGTTGACCACCGTCTTGATGCCGGCCTCCGCCAGGGCCGGGACCCGGGCCATGGCGAGGGCGACGATCGCCTCCACCCGGTCCAGGTCGGGCGGCAGCAGCTCCATGCCGAAGTCCGGCGGCACGCCGTCGACCGACCAGGGCTGCGCATCCTTCTCGTAGGGGCCGCAGATGAAGCCCTCGCGTTCCTGGCGCAGGTACCAGCTCTCCTCCGGGTCGCGGATGATCGGCAGCTCCGGCAGGCCGCTCGCCTGGCGCTCGGCCACGGCCTCCACCCGGTCGGTCACGAGATACTGGTGCAGCATCGGCACCACCGGCAGGTCGATCCCCATCATCTCGCCGATCTCGCGGCACCAGGTGCCGGCCGCGTTGACGAGGTGCCGGGCCTCGATCGCGCCGCCGTCGGTCTCCAGCCGCCAGCGGTCGTCGGGCAGGCGCCGGATCGCCCGGACCGGCGTGTGGCGGCGGGTCTCCGCCCCCTTGGCCCTCGCCACCTCTGCCATGGCGTTGGTCGCCAGGCTGGGATCGACGTGGCCGTCGAAGGGCTCGTGGATGGCACCGACGATCCCCTCCAGGGTGCAGAGGGGATAGACCTCGGCAAGCTGGCGTGGGTCCAGGATGCGGAAGTCGTAACCCATGAAGCGGCCGATCCCCTGGACATGACGGAACTCGTCCATCCGCTCCTCCAGCCGGGTCACCCGGAGCGCCCCGCAGGCATGGAAGCCGACCGAACGGCCCACCTCCTTCGGCAGGATGTCGCGGTAGAGCCGCTGGGAGGTCGCCCGCATCTCCATGATGGTCGGGTTGTGGGCGAAGCGGGTGCAGAGCCCTGCCGCATGCCAGGTCGAGCCGGCCGTCAGCTCGTTCTTCTCCAGCAAGACACCATCTTGCCAACCCTTCTTGGCGAGATGATAGAGCAGCGAGACGCCCATGGCGCCGCCGCCGACGATCGCCACACTGTAGCTCCTGGTCATGGCGAGACTCCCCCCGGACCCTTCATGCGCGCGCCCGAGGGATCGTAGGGCGGCCTGGCCAGCGCGCGCGCCGGGTAGCGCCTACCGGCCACCTCGATCTCATAGGGGGCCTCGAGCAGTTCGTTGCGCCCTGCCCCGCCGGCGACGTAGCCGAAGGCGAGCGGCAGGCCGCAGCGGAAGCCGAGCCCGCCCGAGGTCGTCCGCCCGACCAGGCGGCCCTCGCGCAGGATCGGCTCGTCGTGCAGCAGCAGCGGCTCCTCCCCTGCCTCCAGGGCGAAGAGCAGCAGCCGGCGGTCGAGGCCGCGCTCGCGCTGCCGCAGCAGGGCCTCGCGCGCCTCGAAGCCGCCGGGCTTGTCCCAGGCCAGCGCGAAGCCGATGCCGGCCTCCAGCGGGCTGTCCTCGGGGCCGATGTCGTGGCCCCAGTGGCGGTAGCCCTTCTCCAGCCGGCAGGCCTCGATGCAGAAGAGCCCGGCCGGGGTCATGCCGTGGTCGGCCCCGGCCTCGGCCAGCGCCTCGTAGGCCGTCGCCACCAGCTCGTTCGGCAGGTAGAGCTCCCATCCGGACTCGCCGACGAAGCTGACGCGCAGCGCGCGCGCCACCGCCATGCCGACAGCGATCTCCCTGGCAGTGCCGTAGGGAAAGGCCGGGAGCGAGCAGTCCTCCCCGCTCACCGCCTCCAGGATGACTTCCGCAGCCGGCCCCATGAGGGCCAGCACGCTCTCCGCGGAGCTGGCATCGAAGACCTCGGCCCGCAGGTCCAGCCGGTCGCGGGCCGCGCGCAGCCAGGCCAGGTCCCGCAGCCGCGTCGGCGCCGAGCCCACCACCAGGAAGCTGCTCTCGCCGAGCCGGGTCACCGTCACGTCGGCCTCGATGCCGCCGCGCGCCGAGAGGAGCTGGCTGTAGACCGCGCGGCCCGGCGCCACGTCTAGATCGGCGCCGGCGAGCCGCTGCAGGAAGGCAAGCGCCTCCGGCCCGGAGACCTCGAACTTCCCGAAGGGTGAGAGGTCGAAAAGGGCGGCACCCTTGCTCAAGGTCAGGGCTTCTCGCCTTGCGGCCGGCCACCAGGCCTGGCGGCCGTGGCTGTAGACCGGCGACCGCGGCTCCTCCCCCTGGGCGAACCAGAGGGGCCGCTCCCACCCGGCCGGCGCGCCGAAGACCGCCCCGGCCTCCTCCCACTCCCGGTGCAGGACGAGCCGGCGCAGGCCCCTGGCACTCTTCTTCTGCTTGAAGGGCCAGTGCAGGGCGAACTGCTCGCCCACCGCCTCGCGCACCCGGCGGTCGAGGAAGCGCCGCGTGGCCTCGGGCGCGGCGAAGCGGGCGATGTCGACTTCCCAGAGGTCCATCGGCGCCTCGCCGGCGCTCAGCCACTCCGCCATGGCCTTGCCGGCACCGGCCGAGGAGACGATGCCGATGGAGTTGAAGCCCGCGGCCACATAGAGTCCCTGGGTCCCCGGCAGCGGCCCCATGACCTGCCTGGTGTCGGGGGTGAAACCCTCCGGCCCGTTCATGAAGTGCTGCACGCCGGCCTTTTCCAGCAGCGGCAGGCGCTTCAGGCCGGCGGACATGAAGCCCTCGAACTGTTCCCAGTCCTCGGGCAGCTCCAGGAAGGGGGTGTTGCCGTTGCTGCCGCGGGGATCCCAGGGCTTGGCCTCGGGCTCGAAGCCGCCAAGGACCAGGCGGCCGGCATCCTCCTTGATGTAGATGCCGCCCTCCAGGTCGCGCAGGATGGGAAAGGGCTGCGGCAGGCCGGCGATCGGCTCGGTCACGATGTACATGTGCTCGGCTGCCTGCACCGGCACCGCGGCACCGACGGTCGCGGCCAGGTCGCGCGACCAGACCCCACCGGCCAGGACCACCGTACCGGCGGCAATCCGCTCGCCCGCCGCCGTGACCACGCCTGTCACCCTATCGCCCCGGCGCTCCAGCGCGGCCACGGGGGTCTCCTCCCGCAGCCTGAGGCCCCCTGCCCGCGCCCCCTTCAGGTAGGCCATGCAGAGGTCGACCGGGTTGACCTGACCGTCCTCGCCGACCCAGAGCGCACCCAGGAGATCCCCATGCGCAAGCCCGGGCACAGCCGCGCCCGCCTCTGCCGGGCCCACCATGCGGGCATCGAGGCCGGAGATCCGACCGAGCGCCGCCGTGCGCTCCAGTTCCACCAGACGCTCGGGGTGGGAGGCGAGCCAGTAGCCGCCGGTCCGCCGGTAGCCGGTCGCCTGCCCGGTCTCGGCCTCCAGGCCTGCGAAGAGCTCGGTGCTGTAGATCGCGAGCCTGGTCAGGTTCATCGAAGAGCGCAGCGGGCCGACGATCCCGGCGGCATGCCAGGAGGTGCCGCTGGTCACCTGGTGGCGCTCCAGCAGCAGCAGGTCGCGCCGGCCCAGCTTCGCCAGGTGATAGGCGATGGAAAGCCCGATCACCCCGCCGCCGACAATCACGATTTCAGCCGATTGCTCCATTCCTTGGGCACCCCCGTCGCTCCCTTCCTCTCTCGCCGCTGCAAAGGCCTCTTGGCAACGGGGCAGCAATAGAATTAGACAAACTAATGTTTCTCCGGCGAGAGAGCCGGGCGGAGGTCGGACCCATGACACAGGGCAAGAGCTTCGAGTTCAACCTGCTGCGCGCGCTGGAGGTCTTCGCCACCGTGGTCGAGCAGGGCCAGGTGACGCGCGCCGCCCGCCTGCTGGGCATCACCCAGTCCGCCGCCTCGCAGCACCTGGCGACCCTGGAGCGCCACTTCGCCTGCAGCCTGGTCGACCGCAGCGTGCGCCCGATGGAGCTGACCAAGGCTGGCATCGCGCTGCACCAGCGCGCCCAGGCCCTGCTGGCCCAGGTGGAGGAGATGCGTGCCGGCCTGCGCCGTATCGACGGCTCGCCGATCCCGGTCTTGCGGGTCGCCATGCTGGCCTCGATCGCCACCACCCTGACCCCCGTGGTGCTGAAGGTCACCCGCAAGCTTTACGGCATCCCGGCGGTCTCGATGGTGGCCGGCCTCGCCTCCGACCATCAGCAGGGCCTCTCCACCAAGCGGCTCGACCTCGCGGTCACCTCCGATGCCTTCTACGACCTGGACGGGCTGGAGCGCCTCAGCGTCTTGAGCGAGCGCTTCCTGCTGGTGCTGCCGCGCGGCCATGGCGGGCCGGTCGAGGACCTGCCGAGCCTGGCCAGGAAGTTGCCGCTGGTCCGCTTCTCGGCGGCCTCGGCGGTGGGCCGGCGGGTGGATCAGCACCTGCGCCGGCTGCGCCTCACCCTGCCCCGGGTGATCGACGCCGACCGCTCCAGCATGGTGGTCTCGGCCGTCGCCGCCGGGCAGGGCTTTGCCATCCTCACCCCCACCCTGCTGATCGACGCGCTGAGAGAGGGCTGGCCGATCGAGACCCAGCCCCTGCCCCATCCCGACTTCTGGCGCGAGATCCACCTGGTCTATCGCGCCGGCGAGCTGGAAGGACTGCCCGATCGCCTGCGCGATGGCGTCACCGTGGCCCTGCGCCAGGCGATCCAGAGCCTGATGCCGACCCTGCCGCCCGATACCCTGCGCTTCGCCGACGCCGCCTCCTGATCGAGAGCATAAGAAATTGTGATTGGATCGCTCTCTTGCGGCGCCGGACCGGGTCTTGCGGCATGAAGGGGTCTGCCAGATCCCGGAGGACAGCGGCATGGAGGCGAGCACAGACCTGGAGAGCGCTCCGCGCAAGCGCAGGCGCAAGCGCGAGACCGCGGCGGAGGCGCCGAGGCCAGCCGCCCCCTACATCCAGCGCCGGGTCGGCGTCTTCACCCTGCTGGACGAAGAGGGGCTCTCGCTGATCGAGCGCAACGCCGACCGGATCCTGGCCGAGATCGGCATGGAGTTCCGCGGCGACCCGGAATGCCTGGAGATCTTCCGCGAGGCCGGCTGCCGGATCGAGGGCGAACGGGTCCGCTTCGAGCCCGGCTTCTGCCGCCGGACCATCCAGGCCTCGGCCCCCCGCCAGTTCCTCCAGCGCGCCCGCAACCCCGAACGCTCCGTCGTGATCGGCGGCGACAACAGCCTCTTCTGCCCCTCCTTCGGCCCGCCCTTCGTGCACGACATGGACCGGGGCCGGCGCTATGCCACCATCGAGGATTTCCGCAAGGTCACCAAGCTGCACCACAGCCTGGAGGAGGTGCACCACTCCGGCGGCGTGGTCTGCGAGCCGACCGACCTGCCGGTGCCGGAGCGCCACCTCTCGATGCTGCACGCCCACCTCACCCTGAACGACAAGCCCTTCATGGGCGCGGTGACCGCACCCGAGCGCGCCGCCGATTCCGTGGCGATGGCGGAGATGGCGATCGGCAGGCCGGCCGAGCCCGGCCAGTGCAACCTCTATTCCGTGGTCAACAGCAACGCGCCCCTGGTGCTGGACGCGACCATGCTGGGCGCGCTCAAGGTCTACGCCCGGGCCGGCGAGTGCGTGGTGGTCTCGCCCTTCATCCTGGCAGGCGCCATGAGCCCCGTGACCGTGGCCGGCACCCTGGCGCAGCTCCTGGCCGAGGCCATGGCGGGCCTCTCCCTCATCCAGCTCATCCGGCCGGGCGCGCCCTGCGTCTTCGGCACCTTCTCCAGCCCCATCTCGCTGAAGACCGGGGCGCCCACCTTCGGCACGCCCGAGGGCATGCAGATCCAGATGTGCGCCTCGGCGCTCGCCCGCCGGCTGGGGGTGCCCTTCCATTCGGTGGGTGCGCTCACCGCCTCCAAGGTGCCCGACGCCCAGGCCGCCTACGAGAGCGCGACCCAGCTCACCGGCGCCTTCCTGGCCGGGGTCAACTTCATCATTCATGCCACCGGCTGCCTGGAGGGGCTGCTGACCCTGGGCTACGAGAAGATCGTGATGGATGCCGACCGCTGCGGTGCGCTGGCCGCCTTCGCCCGCAACGTCGACCTTTCCGAGGAGGCCCAGGCCTTCGAGGCCATCCGCGAGGTCGGCCCCGGCAGCCACTTCCTCGGCAGCGCCCACACCCTGCGCTATTTCCGCGAGGCCTTCTTCATGTCCGCCCTTTCCGACAACGCGACCTTCGAGCAGTGGTCGGCGGAGGGCGGTCTCTGGCAACATGAGCGCGCCAACCGACGCTGGAAGCAGCTCCTCGCAGACTACCGGGAGCCGCCGATGGCGAGCGACATCCGCGAGGCCCTGGACGACTACGTCGCCCGCCGCCTTCGGGAAATCCGTTCCGAGACCGCCTGATCAGGGCGAGAACGAAAGCACAGGAGAGAAGAGACCATGGACGACAGCCGCGAGCTTCCGGCCCTTCCCATCGACTGGTCGAGCGAGGGCATCATCCGCCGGCGCGACACCTACTACGCAGCCTCGCAGCGCAAGTTCGTCCCCTACGCCGACCCGCTGATCATCGCCCGGGGCGAGGGCCAGTACCTCTGGGACAACGAGGGCAACAAGCTGACCGACCTGCTCGCCATGAACCTCTGCATCTCTGTCGGCCACGCGCACCCGGCGGTGAACAAGGCCGCCCGCGAGCAGGCAGAGGCCCTGCCCCACTGCACCACCATGTTCCACCATCCCGTCCCGGCCCACTTCGCCGAGGAGTTGGCGGCCACCATGCCGGCGGGCGAGGAGTGGGTCTGCCACTTCACCAACTCCGGCGGCGAGGCCATCGACCTGGCGCTGGTCATGGCGCGGGCCTTTACCGGCAACATCGACTTCCTCTCGCTGCGCGGCAGCTATCACGGTCCCACCATCGGCGCGCAGTCGCTGACCGGCATCGCCGGCTTTCGCCACCGCATGCCGCTGCTGACCGGCATCCAGTTCCTGGCCGAGCCCAATCCCTACCGCGGCATCTTCGGCGATGAGCTCCAGCCCTACCTGGACGAGGTCGAGCGGGCGATCCAGCTCTCCACCAGCGGCCAGCTCGCCGGCATGATCATGGAGCCGATGCAGGGCTACGGCGGCATCATCCCGCTGATCGAGGGCTACATGACCGGTGCGGCCGAGCGGGTCAGGGCCGCCGGCGGGCTCTGCATCATCGACGAGGTGCAGACCGGCTTCGGGCGCAGCGGCGAGACCTTCTGGGCCTTCGAGCGCGAGGGCCTGGTGCCGGACATCGTGGTCATGGCCAAGGGCATCGGCAACGGCTATCCGCTGGCCGCCGTGGTGACCAAGCGCCGGATCGCCGAGGCGCTGGCCGACAAGTTCCTCTTCCACACCTACGGCGCAAATCCCATGTCCTGCGCCGCCGGCCGCGCCGTCCTCCAGGTCATCCGCGAGGAGCGCCTGCAGGAGAACGCGGGCAAGGTCGGTGCCCGCCTGCTGGCGGGCCTGCGCGACCTGCAGCAGCGCCACAGCATCATCGGCGACGTGCGCGGCCGCGGACTCCTGCTCGCCATCGAGCTGGTGAGCGACCGCGCGAGCAAGACCCCCGCCACCGAGGCCACCGCCAAGGTCTTCGAGGAATCCCGCCGCCAGGGCCTGGTCTTGAGCAAGTCCGGACCCAACCGCAGCGTGCTCCGCATGGTCCCGCCCCTCTGCCTCAGCGAGGCCGACGTCGAGCCGGTGCTGGAGAAGCTCGACCGCTCGCTGGAGGCGGCGCGGGGGTAGGAGGGTCTGGCTGCAGTGCTGCCAACAGCGCGGCAAACAGCGAGAGGGCACTCTCGTCTCTCGTCTCTCGTCTCTCGTCTCTCGTCTCCCACCTCCCGTCTCCCACCTCCCGTCACTCCCCCTTCACTGTCATCCTCCGGCTTGACCGGAGGATCACTATCGGCTGTAGGAGCGAGCGGACAGAGATCCTCCGGTCAAGTCGGAGGATGACAGGGGGGAGGTTTTTTATGCATTCTAACAATGACTTCTGCGGAAGACCAATTCTATCCTAAACAACCGTCACGATACCGCAAACTTCACCACAAAGACCAAGGCCAGCAGGATCATCGCCGGGCCGGCCTCGCGTGGGCGTCCGCTCAGGCACTTGATGGCGGCATAGGCGATGAAGCCGAGCCCGATGCCGGTCGAGATCGAGAAGGTGAGCGGCATGGTGATGACCGTCACCATGGCCGGCACGTAGTCGGTCGGGTCCTGCCAGTCCAGCTCCGAGAGCGCGCGGGCCATCACGCAGGCGACGAAGAAGATCGCAGGCGCGGTGGCGAAGCTGGGCACGGCCCCCGCCAGCGGTGCGAAGAAGAGCGCCAGCAGGAAGAGGAAGGCCACGACGACGGCGGTGAGGCCGCTGCGCCCGCCGGCGCGGATACCGGTCAGGCTCTCGATATAGGCCGTCGTCGTCGAGGTGCCGAGCAAGGCCCCCACCATCGAGGCCGAGCTGTCGGCCAGGAGCGCGCGGCGCAGCCGCGGCAGGCGTCCCTGCGCGTCCAGCAGGCCGGCCTGCTGGGCGACGCCGATCAGGGTCCCGGTCGAATCGAAGAGGTCGAGCAGCAGGAAGGTGAAGACGATGGTGACCAGGCCCAGGTCGAGCGCGCCGACGAGATCGAGCTGCAGGAAGGTCGGCGCGATGCTGGGCGGCGGCGCAAAGAGCCCACCCGGCTCCGAGACGCCGAGCAGCATGGAAAGGCCGGTCACCAGCAGGATGCCGAGGATGATGGCGCCCGGCACGCGGCGTGCGTCCAGCACCACCGTCACGACGAAGCCCAGCCCCGCCAGGATGACCGGCCAGCGGGTGAGGTCGCCGACGGTCACCAGGGTCGCCGGGTGGGCGACGACGATCCCGGCGTTCTCCAGGGCCACGATGGCGAGCAGGAAGCCGATCCCGGCCGAGATCGCGAGCTTCTGCGAGCGCGGGATGGCATCGACGATCCACGCGCGCAGCGGCAGAACCGAGACCAGCACGAAGAGGAGGCCCGAGAAGAAGACCGCGCCCAACGCCACCTGCCAGCTATAGCCCAGGGTGGCGACCACGGTGAAGGCGAAGTAGGCATTGAGCCCCATCCCCGGCGCCAGCGCGATGGGATAGTTGGCATAGAGCCCCATCACCAGCGAGCCGATCGCGGCCGCCAGGCAGGTGGCGACGAAGACGGCATCGCGGTCCATCCCCGCCGCCGCCAGGATGTGCGGATTGACGAAGATAATGTAGGACATGGCCAGAAAGGTGGTGAGCCCACCGATCAGCTCACCCTTCAGGGTCCCGCCCAGCTCGGAGAGCTTGAAGTAGGAATCGAGCATCCAGCCCTACGTCCGGGCCAGGTCGACTTGGAGCGTCCCGACCCTCACCCCATCCCCAACTTCTCTGCCATCTCCATGTCCCAGAAGGTGGCCTCGATCTTGTGGCCCTCGGGGTCGCGCAGGAAGGCGCCGTAGTAGGGGGCGCCGTACTCCTCGCGGGGGCCCGGGGGGCCCTCGCAGGTGGCGCCGGCGGCGAGGCCGGCGGCATGGAAGGCGTCGACCTCGGCCTTGGAGGCGGCGAAGAAGGCGATGTGGGTGCCGTTGCCGGCGGCGGCCCGCTTGCCGTCGACCGGGGCCTGCACCCAGAATTCCGGGAAGGCCCTGCCGTAGGCGCGGGCGTCCTCGTGCTCCATGATCGTGCCGATGCCGAGGCTGGGCAGCACGGCGTCGTAGAAGGCGATCGCCCTGGCGTAGTCGTTCACGCCGATGGAGACGTGGGAGAGGATGCTGGGGTTCTCGTCGCTCACGGGCGTCTGGCCTCCTTCTGATCGGATCGCGAAGGGAGTGATAGTCCGCCTGGGCTAGCGCGACAAGCGCCGCGCTACTCGTTGATCACCTCGGCGACGGAGGCCATTCCGACCTTGTCGGTCATGTCGAGAAAGAGCGGGGTCACGGCGATCTGCCCCTCGCGGATCGCGGTCAGGTCGGTGTTCTCGCCCGAGGTCTCGTCGGTCAGGTACTGGCCGATCCAGATGTGCGGCCGGCCGCCGGGGCTCTTACCCTCGACGATCTCCGTGCCGCTGTCGCGCCGGCCGAGCGCCACCACCTTGACCGCCCCCAGGTCGCTGGCCGCCACGCCCGGGAAGTTGACGTTCATCAGGGTCTCGCCGCGCCAGGTGAGGTCGCAGAGCGCCTTCACGATGCCCGGTCCCCGCGCCTCGGCGCCGGAGAAGTCGATCTCGCGGTCCGGCCGGAAGCCCTGGCTCATGGCGATCGAGCGCAGGCCCAGGGTCGCCCCCTCCATGGCGGCCGCCACCGTGCCGGAATAGAGCACGTCCTCGGCCAGGTTGAAGCCGTGGTTGATGCCCGAGAGCACCAGGTCCGGCTTGCGGTCCTTCAGGATGTGATGGCAGGCCACCAGCACGCAGTCGGTCGGCGTGCCGTCGACGGTGAAGTGCCGCTCGCTCTTCTGCTCGATGTAGAGCGGGCGGCGCAGGGTCAGCGAGTGGCTGGTGGCCGACTGCTCGGTCGCCGGCGCCACCAGCCAGACGTCGTCGCTGAGCGCGAGCGCGATCCGCTCCAGGGTGCGGATGCCCTCGGCGTAGTAGCCGTCGTCGTTGGTGACGAGGATACGCGCCTTGGAGAGGTCTTTGATCGGTTCAAGCATCGGGTCTCAGCACCTCTTCGCCATGCATGTAGGAGCGTAGGACATCGGGAACGACGATGGTCCCGTCGGCCTGCTGGTAGTTCTCCATCACCGCGATCAGCGCGCGTCCCACGGCAACGCCGGAGCCGTTCAGGCTGTGCACCGGGCGCAAGGACTTGCCCTCGGCCGGACGGAAGCGCGTCTTCATGCGCAGGGCCTGGAAGGCGCCGCAGTTGGAACAGCTCGAGATCTCGCGATAGGCCTTCTGCCCCGGCAGCCAGACCTCCAGGTCGTAGGTCTTGCGCGCACCGAAGCCCATGTCGCCGGTGGAGAGCAGCATGCAGCGGTAGGGCAGCTCCAGCTTCTGCAGCACGGCCTCCGCACAGGCGGTCATGCGCTCGTGCTCTTCCTCCGAGCGATCGGGGTGGGTGATGGAGACCAGTTCCACCTTCTCGAACTGGTGCTGGCGCAGCATGCCGCGGGTGTCCTTGCCGGCCGAGCCGGCCTCGGAGCGGAAACAGAGCGTGTGCGCGGTGAAGCGCAGCGGCAGCTCCGCCTCCTCGAGGATCTCCTCCGCCCTGAGGTTGGTCAGGGTGACCTCGGCCGTGGGGATCAGCCAGTGCTCCTCGGTCGTGCGGAACATGTCCTCGGCAAGCTTGGGGAGCTGGCCGCTGCCGTAGAGCGGGGGCTCGCGCACCAGGACCGGAGAGTTGATCTCACAGTAGCCGTGCTCGCGGGTGTGCAGGTCCAGCATGAACTGGGCCAGCGCCCGGTGCAGGCGCGCGACCTGCCCGCTCAGAAGCACGAAGCGGGCGCCCGAGAGCCTGGCCGCGCGCTCGAAGTCCATGCCGCCCAGCGCCTCGCCCAGCTCGAAGTGCTGCCTGGGCTCGAAGGTGAGCGACGGCGGCTCGCCCCAGCGGCGCAGTTCCTGGTTCGCGCTCTCGTCGGCACCGTCGGGCACCTCTGCCATGGGACGGTTCGGCAGGGAAGAGAGCAGCGCCTCGATCTGACCTTCCAGATCCTGGACCTCGCCCTCCAGCGCCGGCATGCGCTCCTTCAGGCCGGAGACCTCCTGCTTCAGCGCTTCTGCGGCGGCCGCGTCGCCCGAGCGCATGGCCTGGCCGATCTCCTTCGAGGCGGCGTTGCGGCGCTGCTGCATCTCCTGTAGCGCCGTCTGCGTCTCGCGCCACTTCTGGTCGAGCGCCAGCACCTCCTGCGCGCGGGCCGGCAGGCCGCGGCGCGTGAGGCCGGCATCGAAGTCCGCCGGATTCTCGCGGATCCATTTCAAGTCGTACATGGGAAGCCTCTCAAAGACCCGGTGCTTCGAGCAGGAAGCCTAGGGAGCGCCCTTATAGAATGATGTTAGCCGGGTGGTAAACCGCCGCCGGCCAGGATATCCCCTGCGCGGCGCAAGGCCTGTCGACCTCAGTCGTCCTCGGCTTCCGCTTCGGCTTCGGCTTCGGCGCGAGCTTGTGCCCGCTTCCTCTCGACACCTCGAGCCAACCAGATCGAGGCTTCGTAGAGCAGGATGACCGGAACCGCCAGCATGAGCTGCGAGAGCGGGTCGGGGGGCGTGAAGATCGCAGCAAAGACCACGACGCCGACGATGGCGTAGCGCCGCGTGCGGGCCAGGCCGGCGGCGCTGACGATACCGACGCGCACCAGAAGCATCATCACCACCGGCAACTGGAAAGCCAGGCCAAAGGCGAAGACCAAGGTCATGACCAGCGAGAGGTACTCGTTGACCTTCGGTTCCAGCACGATCGGCAGCTGTTCCGGGGTGGCCGGCTGCTCGAAGGACAGGAAGAACTGCCAGGCGAGCGGCATGATCAGGTAGTAGACGAGGGCCGCCCCCACGAAGAACAGTACCGGCGTCGCCATCATGAATGGCCTGAGTGCCTTGCGCTCGTTCTTGTAGAGGCCAGGCGCCACGAATCCCCAGAGCTGAATCAGAATGAGCGGCGAACAGATGAACGCGGCAAAGAAGAACGAAACCTTCACCTGGGTGAAGAAGAATTCCGTCAGATTGGTGTAGATCATGCGTGCGGCCTGTTCGCTGCCGCGTTCGCGCATGGCCGCCGCAAGGGGCTCCACCAGGAAGTTATAGATGTCCGGTGCGATCAGCAGGAAGGTCAGGACGAAGACGACGATCAGCCCCGCCACGCAATAGAGCAGGCGATTGCGCAGCTCGATCAGGTGGTCCATCAGCGGCATCTTGTAGTCGTCGGGATGGGAATCAGCCTCAGCTTTCATGCCTGGCGCCGTTCGTCCTCTTTGGCGGGCTCGGGCGCGGCCTCCGAGGCCTCATCGCCTTGCGTCTTCGCATCGGGCTGCGGTGCGGGATCCTTCGCCGGCTCGGATTTGACCGGCTCTGGCTTGGCCGCCTCGGGCTTGGCCGCTTCAGGCTTAGCCGCTTCAGGCTTGGCCGCTTCGGATTTGGGTGGCGTCGCAGCGAAGATGTCCGGGCCGGCCGGCGGTCTGATGGAGTTGCCGGGCGCCACGGCGGCAGGCGCCTTGACGACCTTGGACTCCTCGCCCTCCGCCTTGTCCTTGCCGCTCTCGGCGGAGGCACCGGCCTTGATGGAGGCGGTCTCCTTCCGGGCCGTGTCCTCCAGGTCCTTCATCTCCTTGTCCATCTCGCCGGTGGGATCGACGAGATCGGAGAGGGCCTTGGTCGGGTTGGCGCTCTTCACGCTCTTCAGGGCCTCGCGCGCCTCCTCCAGCTCGGCCTCGCGCACGATACTGTCTATGCCGGACCGGAAGTCCTGGGCATAGCGCCGCGCCTGGCGCGTGAGCTTGGTGATGGTCCGCAAGGCCTCGGGTAGCTGCTTGGGTCCGAGGACCAGCAAGGCGATAACCACCACGACGGCCATTTCCGACCAGCCGATATCGAACATGGAGGCGTCCTGTCAGGGCCGCGCCGAAGCCGCTGGCTGCAGCCCTAGCTGCCGGCAGCAGTCTTCTTCTCGGTCTCGTTCGTGGAGGCCGAGGCCACGGCACCGTCCTGCTCGATCTTCTTGGATTCCGCAGTGGCTTCCTCGGCAGTCTCGTCCTTTTCCTCTTCCTTGAGGCCCTTCTTGAAGGACTTGATACCGGTGCCGACGTCCTTCATGAGGCGCGGAATCTTGCCGCCGCCGCCGAACAGCAGCAGCACCACGGCCAGCACGATCAGCCAGTGCCAGATGCTCATGCTGCCGATCAGCGCCAGGGTTGCGGGTTCGCTCGCAGTCTCAATAATCTTCATGCCTGTTCCGGGCTCCCTTGGGTCAGGGCTTTCCCAAGCCCCGCCTCCTGTCTCTCTCAATCTCGGGCAGCGGCCCTCACGAGCGCTGCCCCGTCACAAGGTGGTGCGGACTATGGACCAAAGCCACCCCGCTCGCAATGCGGACCCGTCGATCGACGGGTCCAAGGTCTTCCCTTACGTCACTTGGCCGGAAAGAGGAAGACCAGATCGGGATCGATCGCCACCGGCACCTCGGCACCGGCCTCGGGCAGGAAGCGCCCGGGAACGCGCGCGTGCAGGTGGATATCGCCAGCCTCCGGTCCCTGCGCCAGCCGCAGATGGACCAGGCTGCTGCGGCCCAGCAGGCGCGCGGCCTCGACCTTCGCCGTCACCAGGGGGCGCTGCGAGCCGGTGACGGCCAGCGCCCCCAGGAGCAGACCTTCGGAGCGGACGAGGACCTCCAGATCGCTTCCGTCCCCCTGGTCTTCCGCCGCAACAGTACCGAGGGGCGTCACCACCCTCCCCTCGCGGACACGGCCCGGCAGCACGTTGACCTCGCCGAAGAAGCCGGCGACGAAGCGGTTGGCCGGCTTGCTGTAGAGGGTGTCGGGCGGCCCCTCCTGCATGACCTTGCCCTCGCGCATCAGCACGATGCGGTCGGCCATGAACATGGCCTCTTCCGGGTCGTGGGTCACCATGACCGAGGCGATCCCGGCCTGCTTGAGGACATGCAGCGCCTCGTCGCGCACCTCGCGCCGCAAGGAGGCATCGAGCCCCGAAAAGGGCTCGTCCAGCAGCATCACCCGGGGCGCGGGCGCCATGGCGCGGGCCAGCGCGATGCGCTGCTGCTGCCCGCCGGAGAGGGTATGCGGATAGGCACGGGCATAGTCCTGCAGGCGGACCTGCTGCAGCAGCGCGCCGGTCCGCTCCTGGCGCTCCCGCGCCGGCAGCCCGCGCAAACCGAAGGCCACGTTGTGCGTGACGTCCAGGTGGGGAAAGAGCGCGAAGTCCTGGAACACCAGGCCGACACCGCGCTCTTCCGGCGGCAGGTCCTTGCCCCGGCCGGCGACCAGGCGGCCGCCGATATGGACCGCGCCCTCCTGCAGGCTTTCCAGGCCGGCCGCCAGCCGAAGCAGGGTCGTCTTGCCGCAGCCGGAGGGGCCTAAGAGGCAGAGCAGCTCGCCCTCGTCGACCTTGAGGTCGACACCGGCCACCGCCAGGCGCTCGCCGTAACGGTGCGCCACCCCAACCATCTCCAGTTCGCTCATTGCGACGTTCGGTCCAGGGGTTCCGGCAACTCGCCCTGCTCGCTCTCCTCGTCTGGCACCAGGGCCTCGCCGAAGTCCTGCGCGAGCGGCTCCGCCTCGCCCTCCGGCTCGGCGACATCGAAGAGACCGGCCCGTTCGCCCAGCGCTGTGATCGCCGGGCGCGTGTCCAGCAGGCCGGCGGCCTTCAGCTCCTCCAGCCCCGGCAGGCTGGTCAGGTTCTCCAGGCCGAAGTGGTCGAGGAAGGTCTGGGTCGTACCCCAGAGCACCGGCCGGCCCGGCGAGTTGCGCCGGCCGCGCGGATGGATCCAGCCGGCCTCCAGCAGCACGTCCAGGGTCCCCTTGGAGAGCGCCACCCCGCGGACCTCCTCGATCTCGGCGCGGGTCACGGGCTGGTGGTAGGCGATGACGGCCAGGCTCTCGATCGCCGCCCGGGAGAGCTTGCGCTCGACCTTCTTGGTGCGGCTGAAGAGGTAGGCGAGATCGGGCGCGGTGCGGAAGGCATAGGCGCGGCCGACACGCTGCAGCACCACGCCACGGTTGGCGTAGAGATCGGCCAGCTCTTCCAGGAGCTCGGGAATATCGGGCAGGGTCGGCAGGTTCTCCTGCAGCTCCTTGCCGGTCATCGGCTCGCGCGCCGCGAAGAGCAGCGCCTCCAGCGCCCGCAAGTGCTGAAACCTTTCGCTCTCGCTCATTTTCCGTCGCTCGGACGCTGCAGGTAGAGCGGGCCGAAGGTGGCGTCCTGGCGGAGCTGCGCCTTGCCCTGTCGCACCAGTTCCAGGCTGGCGGCGAAGGTCGAGGCCAGCGCCGAGCGCCACTTTATGCCGCCGGCCAGCTCGCGCGGCAGGAAGCTCATGAGGGGCTGCCAGCCGGGCAGCTGGCCGATCATGCGCTCCAGGCGCTGGATCGCCTCTTCGACCGTGTGAAGCTGGACGGCGGGGATCGTCAGCCGGTCGCCCCCGACCCGCTGCCGGCAGCCGCCATAGGCCTTGAGCAGGTCGTAGAGCGAGACCTCGTAGACGGTATCGCGCAGCACCGTGACGCTCTCCGGCGCGCCGCGCGCCAGCCGGCCTTCGCCGAGCTGCGGGCGCTCCAGCAGCCGCGCTCCGGCCTTGCGCATGGCCTCCAGGCGCTGCAGCTGGAAGGCCAGGGCAGCCGCCATCTCGGCACCGGTCGGCTCCTCGCCGTCGCTCTCGGGCTCGGGCAGCAGCAGGCGCGATTTCAGGTAGGCCAGCCAGGCCGCCATCACCAGGTAGTCGGCAGCCAGCTCCAGGCGCAGCTTCCGCGCCTCCTGCACGAAGACCATGTACTGCTCGGCCAGCGCCAGGATGGAGATCCGGGTGAGGTCGACCTTCTGGTCGCGCGCCAGGTCCAGCAGCACGTCGATCGGCCCCTCGTAGCCCTCCAGCGCCAGGCGAAAGCGCTCCTCGCCGTCCGGGCCTGGGGCCTCGTCTTCCTCGAATTCCTTCGGTCTTGCGCTCTCTTGGCTCACGGAGCAGGTCCCCTTCGGCTTCTCCGAAGACGGGCCGGATTGCGGTGCTTCGGGACTCCTGGATCAGGCTTTAGTGCGAGCCTAGGCTGCTTGCAAGAGGCTCTCAAGCTCTTCCCCGTAGGATCGGCACTGCTCGGAGGTCAGTCCCTTCGCCTGGCCGAGGCCGCGGCGCCCCCGCTCCAGGCGTTCCCTTGCCGCCGCACTCATCGGCCCGACGGCGAGCGCGACCTCCGCCATCTCCTCCATCTTGCCGTTGCAGTGGAGCGCCAGGTCGCAGCCGGCGGCCATGGCGGCGCGGGCGCGGTCGCTCAGGCCGCCGGAGAGCGCCTGCATCGAGAGGTCGTCGCTGATCAGGAGGCCCTCGAAGCCGATCTCGCGGCGGATCAGGCCTTCGATCAGCCGGGCCGAGGTCGTCGCCGGCGCCTCCGGGTCGACGGCCTGGTAGACCACGTGGGCCGTCATCGCCCAGGCCTGGTCGCGCAGCAGGCGGAAGGGCAGGAAATCGCTGCCGCGGAGCTCCTCCTCGCCGGCCTCGCAGAGCGGCAGGGCCAGGTGGCTGTCCAGGAGGGCGCGGCCGTGGCCGGGGATGTGCTTGATCACCGGCTGCACGCCGCCGTCCAGCAGCCCCTGGCAGGCCGTGCGGCCGAGGTCGGCCACCAGGATGGGGTCGCCGCCGAAGGCCCGGTCGCCGATCACCTCGTGGGCCCCGTCATGGCGCAGATCGACGACCGGGGCGCAGTCGACCGTGATCCCCAGCCGGATCATCTCGTCGGCCAGCAGCCGGTGGTTCAGGTAGACGGCACGGCGCGCGGCCGCCAGGTCCTTGCCGGCCAGCGCCCCAAAGCGTTCGGCGGGCGGTGCGGCACGCCACTGCGGGGGCCGCAGCCGCTGCACGCGGCCGCCTTCCTGGTCCAGCAGGATCGGCGCATCCGGCCGTCCGACGAGGTCGCGAAGGCTGCGGTTCAGGGCCGCCACCTGGTCGGGGGTCTCGATGTTGCGGGCGAAGAGGATGAAGCCCAAGGGGTCCGCCTCCGCCAGGAAGCGGCGCTCCTCTGAACTAAGCTCGGTTCCTGCCACGCCCAGGATGAGCGCTCGGCACGGCCGGGTCACTGTGCGACGCCCCCTCTTTCCACTTCGCTCAGGGCGCCACCACGATGCAGGCCTGGCCCTTCTCCTTCAGCGCCTCGCAGCGGGCCTGGGCCGCGTCGCGATCGGGGAAGGGGCCGGCGCGCAGGCGGTAGAAGGTGCCGCGCCCCTCGATCTCGGTCTTCTGGACGGAATGCGCCAGGCCGGAGAGCTGGGCGGAATGCCGTGCGGTCATGGTCTTCCACGAGCCCTCCGCGGCGGCAGCGGAGGTCAGCGAGGCAAGCTGGATCAGATAGCTGCCGGCCGGCAGCGAGGCGCCGGTGGCCGCCGTTTCAGTCTCCGCGGGGGCAGCCGCGGGGGCTTCGGGTTGCGCGGCCTGGCTCGGCTCCGGCTGGGTCTCGGCGGCAGCGGCGGGCGGCGCCGAGGCGGCACCGCTGGCAAGAGCAGCGGCGATCGCCTCCTCGCGTCCCTCCAGCTTGCCGCGGGGCCGCGGCGGGATGGCCAGCCCGGGTGCGGCCAGGCGGGACTCGGTCGGGGCCGTCCCGTCGAGCCCGCCCCGCGTCTCGCTCTCCTCGATGACCGCGGCGATCTGGTCCTCGCCGGGGGCTGCCTCCTCGACCGGCTGGGGCACCGGCGGCAGGGGGGCCGGCTCCTCCGGCGGCGGCTGCAGCACCACGGCCTCCGGTTCGCCGCGATCGGCGGACTGATCCAGCACCTTGACGTCGCGGTTGGGCACCTGTAGCCCGCCGGGCTCGCTGGGCTTCACCTTGTCGACCTCGACCTGCGCCCTCAGGGTCGGCGCTTCCAGGCCCGGCCTGGGGCCCTCGCCCTGCAAGCCGTAGAGCAGCACCGCGGCAAAGCCCAGCAGTGCGGCGAGCGCGATCAGCAGCGGGAAGAGCAGCCGGCGGCGCGGGCGCGCGGGCGCCTCCTCCTCGGCAACCTCGGCGACGGCCGGCTCGTCCGGCACGCCCAGCGGCGGGCCGTCGTAGGCGCCGACGTCAGGTCCGCGTGCCTCTTCCAGCTCGTCGCCGTCGTCCTCTTCGAGCGGCCGTGCGGGTGCCCAGCCGCCCTGGTCGCGCTGCGGCCTGCGGATCTTCGGCGGCTCGATCCAGCCTCCGGGCCTGGTCGGGGGCCTGTCCTTGGAGATTGCGTCCTTGGAGATTGCGCCCTTGGAGATTGCGTCCTTGGAGATTGCGTCCTTTCGGGGCGCATCCTCGAGGGCCTCGTCCTCGGGCGCCTCGAGCGGCGGTTCTCTGTCGCGGAAGCTCGGCTCGGAAACGCGAGGCCCGTCGACCGCGGTGCGACGGGTCAGGGGCTCCGGCTCTCGTGCTTGGCCCGGCTGACGGCGGTCGCTGTCGGATATGATCCGCCTGATGTCTTCCGGGCGGATCATATCCGCCATCAGCGCAACTCCTCCAAGGGTTCGATGCCGAACACCAGCAGCCCCGAGGCCACCACCGTCGCCATCGCCTTGACCAGAGCCAGGCGGGCCGCCGTGACGTCCGGTCGGTCGGGAAGCAGGAACCTCAGTTCCGCTTCATCCTTTCCCCTCGTCCACAAGCCGTGAAAGTGCGACGCGACCTCGTAGAGATAGAAGGCCACACGGTGAGGTTCCTCGGCTTCCGCAGCACTCTCCACGACTCGCGGCCACTGTACCAGTGTTCGAATCAGGGCCAACTCGCCGGAGTCGGTCAAGGACTCCAGCGACACCTCGGCCAGGTCCTCCGCCTCGACGGAGATCTGGGGCAGGCTCTCCCTGGCGTGGCGCAGCACGCTCATCGCCCGGGCATGGGCGTACTGGACATAGAAGACGGGATTGTCGCGGCTCTGCTCCAGGGCCTTGTCGAGATCGAAGTCGAGCGGCGCGTCGTTCTTGCGGGTCAGCATGATGAAGCGCACGACGCCGGCCCCGACCTCGTCGATCAGGTCGCTCAAGGTGACGAAGGTCCCGGCCCGCTTCGACATGCGGTAGGGCTCGCCGCCGCGGGTCAGCTTGACGAGCTGGCAGATCTTGATGTCGAGGGTCGCCTCGCCGTCGCTCAGCGCCGTGACCGCGGAACGCATGCGCTTCACGTAGCCGCTGTGGTCGGCGCCCCAGACGTCGATCTGGCGGCAAAAGCCGCGCCGGTACTTGTCCAGGTGATAGGCCATGTCGTTGGCGAAGTAGGTCCAGCTTCCGTCCGACTTCTTCAGCGGCCGGTCGATGTCGTCGCCGAAGTCGGTCGCCCGGAAGAGGGTCTGCGGCCGCGGCTCCCAGTCCTCCGGCAGCTTGCCCTTCGGCGGCTCCAGGGTGCCGACGTAGATCAGGTCGCGCTTCTGCAGGGTCTCGAAGACCTCCTCCACCGCGCCGGCCTCGACCAGGCTGCGCTCGGAGGTGAAGACGCCCTGCTCGATGCCGAGCCGCGCCAGGTCGGCCTTGACCCAGCCCATGATCTCTTCGATCGCGAAGGCGCGCACCGGCGCCAGCCACTCCTCCTCGGGCAGCTCCAGCCAGCGCTTGCCGTCGCGCTCGGCCAGCACCTGCCCCACCTCCTTCAGGTACGCGCCCGGATAGTAACCCTCGGGGATCTCCGCCTCGCCAAGCCCCAGGGCTTCCCGGTAGCGCAGGTAGGTGGAGCGCGCCAGGGTGTCGACCTGGTTCCCGGCGTCGTTGATGTAGTACTCGCGCGTGACCGCATAGCCGGCCTTCTCCAGCAGCCCGGCAAGCGCGTCGCCGACCACGGCGCCGCGGGCGTGCCCGACGGTGAGCGGCCCGGTGGGATTGGCCGAGACGTACTCGACATTGACCGGCTCGCCCCCGCCCATGTCGCTGTCGCCATAGGCGGTGCCCTCGCGCAGGATGCTGCGCAGGGCGTCCAGCCAGGCTTCGGGTGCCAGGTTCCAGTTGACGAAGCCGGGGCCGGCGATCTCCAGGTCGCGCACCTGCGGCTCCTGCTCCAGGCTGGCGGCCAGCAGCGTCGCCACCTCGCGCGGCTTCTTGCCGGCGGCCTTGGCCAGCACCATGGCGGCGTTGCTGGACATCTCGCGGTGCAGGGGGTCGCGCGGCGGCTGCACCACGGCGCGGGAGAGGTCCAGCCCCGGGGGCAGGTCCTCGGTGTCCATCAGCCCCTCGATCAGCGCGTGGATGCGCGCGCTATAGCTCTTGTAGAGATTCATGCGTCACTGTCAGGCGTAGAGATTGAAGAGTTTGGCATGCTCGGCCATGGCGTAGCGGTCGGTCATGCCGGCGATGTAGTCCGCGATCAGGCGCGCCCGCTTGTCCGCCTCAGCGGAGGCTTCGGCACGCCGGCGCCAGTCGTCCGGCAGGCACTGCGGTACCTGCAGATAGGCCTCGAAGAGCTCGCGGACAATGCGACGCGCTTTCACCATCATGCGGTTCACCCGGTAATCGCGATAGAGCCGGTCGAAGAGGAAACGCTTGATGGTGACGTTCGTCGCCAGCATCTCGTCCGAGAAGGCCGCCAGGGGTGCTGCGAGGGCGCGGACGTCGGCCGCCGACTGCGGCCGGGCATCCGCCGCGCGCCGCCGCGTCTCGGCCAGAAGATCGTTCACCATGGCATTGATCATGCGGCGCACCACCTCGTGGCGGCGGCGCCCGGGATCGAGGTCGGGGTGCAGCCCGCGCACCTGCCGGTAGATCTCGCCCACCAGCGGCAGGCCGTCGACCTCCTCTTCCTTGAGGATGCCGGCGCGCAGCCCGTCGGCGATGTCGTGGTTGCTGTAGGCGATGTCGTCGGACAGCGCGGCGATCTGCGCCTCCAGGCCGGGATAGGAGGCGAGCTCCAGGTCGTGCCGGCGCGAGTAGGCGGCGAAGAAGGGGCGCGGGTCCAGGATCGGGCCGTTGTGCTTGGCCAGCCCCTCCAGGCACTCCCAGGAGAGGTTCAGGCCGTCGAAATCGGCATAGTGCGACTCGATCTCGGTGACGAGACGGAAGGCCTGCTCGTTGTGATCGAAGCCGCCGTAGGGGGCCATGGCAGCACTCAGCGCGTCTTCGCCGGCATGCCCGAAGGGCGTGTGGCCCAGGTCGTGGGCAAGGGCCACCGCCTCGGCCAGGTCCTCGTTGCCGCCGAGCTGCCGGCAGACGGAGCGGGCGATCTGGGCCACCTCGAGGGAGTGGGTCAGGCGCGTACGGTAGTGATCGCCCTCGTGATAGACGAAGACCTGGGTCTTGTACTGCAGGCGCCGGAAGGCGTCGGAATGGATGATGCGGTCGCGGTCGCGCTGGAAGAGCGTGCGAGTCGGGCTCTCCGGCTCCTCGAAGAGGCGGCCGCGGGACTGTTCGGGCAGGCAGGCGAAGGGTGCAGGGGCGCTCATGGCGCGGCGGAGCCTAAACGAACTTTGCGCCGGGCGAAATCGCGCTCCGGGCCTCTCGGTAAGGAATCTTCGGGACGCGGGCCGGCCGATTCACGCCCGCGGCATGAGAGCTTTCCGCCCGGGGCACTTTGATCTCGGCGCCAGGCAGCATACATTGAGAGGCGAAGAGGCAACAAACGGCATGGCTTTCGGGCCACGCCGGCATCAGTGGTGGATCGAGGGAAGAATGGATATGGGCATGAATGGCGCATCCGTGACCTTGACCGAGAAGGCTGCCAAGCGCGTCGCCGAGCTGGCGAGCGCGGAGGGGGATCCCAACCTGAAGCTGCGCCTGGCGGTCTCCGGCGGCGGCTGCTCGGGCTTTCAGTACGGCTTTACCTTCGACGAGGAGGTTAAGGCCGATGACCATGTCTTCGAGACCGACGGCGTGCAGCTTCTGATCGACGAGATCTCGCTGGAGTTCCTGGCCGGTGCGGAGGTGGACTTTGTCGAGGAGCTGATCGGCTCCTCCTTCCAGGTCCGCAATCCGCAGGCCACCTCGTCGTGCGGCTGCGGCACCTCCTTCGCGATCTGAAGCCGAGCGCGTCTTGCCCACCCTGGCCTCCTGGAACGTCAACTCGGTCAAGGCGCGGATCGCGAACGTCACCGCCTGGATCGAAGAGTTCAAGCCCGACATCCTGCTGCTGCAGGAGCTGAAGTGCCTGGAGGACGGCTTTCCGGGCCTGGAGATGCGGGCGCTGGGCTACCAGTACGAGCTGGTCGGCCAGAAGAGCTACAACGGCGTCGCGGTCCTCTCCACGCAGCCCATCGAGGTGCGCCGGCGCAGCCTGCCGGGCGACGAGAGCGACCAGCAGGCGCGCTACCTGGAGGTCGAGACCCACGGCCTGGTCGCGGCCTCGATCTACCTGCCCAACGGCAATCCCGTCGCCAGCGACAAGTTCCCCTACAAGCTCGCCTGGCTGGAGCGCCTGGCCGCTCACGCCGAGAGCCTGCTGCGGGAAGAGCAGGCCCTGGTGCTCGGCGGCGACTACAACGTGATCCCGCAGGCCGAAGACTGCTACGACCCGCAAGCCTGGAAGGGCGACGCCCTCTTCCGGCCCGAGAGCCGCCGGGCCTTCCGGCGCCTGGTCAACCTGGGCTTCACCGACGCCTATCGCCAGGTCCACCCCAAGACGCGCGGCTACACCTTCTGGGACTATCAGGGCGGCGCCTGGCAGAACGACCTGGGGATCCGCATCGACCACCTGCTGCTGTCGCCCCAGGCCGCCGACCGCCTGGCCGACTGTAACATCGACCGCAAGCCGCGCGGGGCCGACAAGGCCTCGGACCACACGCCGATCTGGTGCCGTCTTGACGGCTAGGCCACCGGCGCGCCGCTTTACGCACTAGGGCGGAGGTCATGCCCTTCCTGCCGCTGGGCGACAGCAACCCGCGCCTGCGCATCGACAGGCCCTATCTCAGCTACGCCCTGCTGGCCGGCCTCTTCCTGATCTTCCTCTACCAGAGCACCCTGAGCCACCAGGCCGGCGGCGTGCTGGTCTACGGCTTCGGCCTCATTCCCGCGGTGCTGTCCGGCCATGCCGAGCTCAGCCCGCGACTGGAAGAGCTGCCGAGCTGGGCCACGCTCATCAGCTATCAGTTCCTGCACGGCGGATGGGACCATCTGATCGGGAACCTGCTGTTCCTCTGGGTCTTCGCCGACAACGTCGAGGACTGCCTGGGCCATGTCAGGTTCATTCTCTTCTATCTGATCTGCGGGGTGATCGCCGGCCTGGCCCACGTCGCCATAGAGCCGGCCTCGGAGGTGCCGCTGATCGGTGCCTCGGGCGCGATCTCCGGCGTGCTGGGTGCCTACCTGGTCCTGCACCCCTTCTCGCGCCTGGTGGTGCTGCTGGTCTTCGTGCCGCTGGTCCTGCCCGCCTGGGTGCTGCTGGCCGGCTGGTTCGTCTTCCAGTTCGTGGCCTCGCAGGCCGACGGCAGCGGACCCGTCGCCTGGTGGGCCCACATCGGCGGCTTCGCGGCCGGTGCGGTCCTGGTGGTCTTCTTCCGCCAGAGCGGCGTCCCGCTCTTCGCGCGCGAGGCGCCCCGGCGCATTCGCATCACCCTGCCCCGCTCGCCCCGGCGCAGCTACGCCCGTCCCGACGAGAGCCACCGGCAGCCCGATCCGCCGCAGCCGGGCCCCTGGGACGCGCCGCCGAAGCAGACGGAGGGCGACGGGGACGCGAACCCCGGCCCCTGGGGCAGGCGGGACGGCTGAGCCCCGGCCTTCAGTAGCCGAGGCTGCGGTCGACCTCGTTCAGTAGCGGTTGGCCCGCCTGCAGGCGGCGGTAGTTCTCGGCCACCTGCTCGAAGCCGCCGCTCAGGTGCCAGCCGGAGACATGCGGGGTGAGGGTGACCTTGGGATGGCGCCAGAAGGGATGGTCGGCCGCCGGCGGCTCCTCGCGCAGGACGTCGAGGACCGCGCCGCCGAGATGGCCGCCGTCGAGGCTCTCCAGCAGGTCCTCCTCGACCACCAGGTCGCCGCGGCCGACGTTGATGAGGAGGGCGCCCGGCTTCATCGCGGCGAAGGCCCGCCGGCCCAGCAGGTCGCGGGTTTCGGGCGTCGAGGGCAGGCAGGCCACCAGATAGTCGCTGCGCGCCAGCACCTCCTGCAGGCCCTCCGGTCCGGCGAAGCAGTCAACCCCCGGAATCGTCTTGGAGCTGCGGCTGTACCCGCAGACGGTGAAGTCCAGCGCAGCGAAGCTGCGGGCGATCCGCCCGCCGATGTGGCCGAGCCCCAGGACGCCGACCGTCACCGCCGGCGCCTCCGCCGGCTCTAGCTTGGTCCAGCGGCCGGCCGCCTGCTCGGCCTCGTAAAAGCGCAGGTGGCGGTGGTCTCTCAGCACATAGGCCAGCGCGAACTCCGCCATCTCGCGGGCCGGTGCCGCGGGCTTCAGGCGCGTGACGCGGATCTGCGGCGGCAGGTCGGGCTGGGCGACGATGCTCTCCACGCCGGCGCCCAGCTTCTGCACCAGGCGCAGTCCCGGATAGCGCCCGGCCTCGCCGCGCGCCAGGCCGTCGACCACCAGCATCTCGATCTCCTCCAGCCGCCCCGGATCGCTCGCCAGGCGCAGATCCGCCTCGGGCAGCAGGCGCGCCAGTTCGCGATGCACCATGTCGGGCGGCATCCAGTCGACGGTCTTGATGGAGATCAGCAGCGCCACGTCACCCACTCCCCGGCCATTGCCCCGGTGATCTCGCTGGCCGGCTAGTAGGTCGGTGGGACCTGCCAGGCAACCCAGACCATCATCGATCCGATCAGGACGACGGCCAGCGAGCCGGCGACCGCCATGCCCTGGCCCAGCCGGGCGCCCCAGAGACTCTCGCGCGGCACCAGCTTGAAGCTGCCGCGCCTGGCCAGCACGGCCACGACAGCCAGCGCGCCGACCGCGAGCGCGGTCCCCAGCGCCATGGCAAAGGTCGCGGTGACGCCCGCCAGGAAGAGGCCCTGCCCCATGGTGAAGAGCAGCACGATGACGGCACCGCTGCAGGGCCGGATGCCGATCGACAGCACCATGGCCCAGAAGTCGCGCCTGGGGATCACCGTCAGCTCCGGCCCATGGTTGTGGCTGTGGTGGTCGTGCCTATGGTGGTCGTGGCCGTGATCGTGGCCCTCATGATGATGCCCGTGCCCGCAGCAACCGCGCTTGCCCATCAGCGCGCGCACCAGCATGGCAAGGCCCAGCAGCAGGATCAGGCCATAGCTCAAGAGCTCCAGCCAGTAGACGTTGCGGACGGTCGCCAGGCTGCCCTGTCCCAGCACCAGCACCAGGCCGCCGATCAGGAGAACCGCGCTCACCGCCTGCGCCAGGGAGGAGACCAGGGTCAGCAGCAGGCTGGCGCGGATGGCGCTGCCGCTGGCGAAGGCATAGGACGAGATGATGAGCTTGCCGTGGCCCGGTCCCAGCGCATGGAAGACGCCATAGAGGAAGGACCCGCCGATCAGGCCGAAGAGGGCGTCGGGTTCGCCGGCCTTCAGGGCCCGCATCATGCCCACCAGCTCGCGGTGCAGGGTCGCCTGCTGGGAGAGCACCCAGGCATAGCCGCGCGCCAGCAGGCCGGGCTCCGCCGGCGCCTGGGTGCCGCCGCCGTCCAGCCCCGGCAGCCCCTGCGCCAGGGCGGCGCTCGCCACGCAGAGAAGGACGAGGCTTGTCGCCCATCCCAGGCGCATGGGCTCACACGCTCCCGCAGGTCAGGTAGAAGTAGGTCGGATAGATCATGCCGTAGTACATCGGCTGGTCCAGTGCCTCCTTGGGCACCATCCGGCAGGAGGGGTCGGAGAGCGAGATATCCTGCTCGTTCAGTGCGATATCGACATAGTAGCTCTTGTCGAAGAGGCCGACCGCGAAGGGCGTCTCGTTCGCCACGACGGGCTGCCGGAGGGGTACCCGGAAGCGGTAGGTCACCTGCGTCCCGTCGTCCTCGATGTAGAAGTCCTTGACCGCCTTCACCGCCGGCTGCTCGCCGTCGATCATCATGTGGGTGAAGAAGCTGAAGTCGGTCAGCGAGGAGGCCGATACCCCGACCAGGGCGTCGAGCTCCGTCTGGGACAGCGTGCCGTCGCCGTCCTGGTCGAAATCCTGCCGGACCAGCTCACTGTAGAAGTCGTCGAAGCGCCAGGTGATCGCGAGCGCGGTCACCTTCCCCTCCTCCATCTCGAGCGCCAAGGTGGCGTCGAGCCAGACATGGGGGTGGGCCGCCGCCGGCGCGGCGGCAAGGCAGGAGAGCAGAAGCCCGGACAGGAGCGGAAGAAGGCGTCTCATGAGACTCGCCTAGCGGGAGATTCGCACGAAACTATGGCAAACCCTTAGGCGTCGGCAAGAACAAGCGCCCTACCGGCGGTAGGCTCTGCGCCAGCACGAAGATCGCCAGGGCCGCGACCACGATGGAGGGGCCGCTGGGCGTATCCCAGAGCAGCGAGGCCTCGAGTCCGCCGATGACGGCGGCGACCCCGAAAACGCTGGCCAGCGCCACCATGCGCTCGGGCGTATCGGCCAGGCCGCGGGCCGCGGCCGCCGGCAGCAGCAGCAGGGCCGTGATCAGCAGCACGCCGACCAGCTTCATGGCGGCCGCCACCACCAGGGCCAGCAGCAGCAGGAAGACGACCTCCACAAGGCTGCCCGAACGGCCCTCGGCGGCCGCCAGGTCGGCATCGATGCTGGAGAGCAGCAGGCGGCGCCAGATCGCCAGCAGGACGGTGAAGACCAGGACGCCCAGGCAGGCGATCACCAGAAGCTGAGTCTTCGAGATCGCCAGGATATCGCCGAAGAGATAGCTCAAGAGGTCGAGCCGCAGGCCCTCCATGAAGGAGAGCACCAGCAGACCCAGCCCCAGGGCGCCGTGCGAGAGCAGGCCAAGCGCCGTATCGTTGGCCAGCCGCCCGCGCCGACGCAGGACCAGCAGCAGGAGCGCCATGACGGCGCCCACCAGCGCCACGGTCAGGATCGTGTCGACCTCGACCAGGAGGCCCAGGGCGATCCCCAGAAGCGCCGAATGGGAGAGCGCGTCGCCGAAATAGGCCATGCGGCGCCAGACCACGAAACAGCCCAGAGGCGCGGCGATCAGGGCGACGGCGCTGCCGCCGATCAGGGCCCGAACGAAGAAGTCGTCAAGCACGTCCGGCACGGCCTTCCAGCGCCACGACCTCGCCGTGCCGGTGCTGCCGGTAGAGCGCCAATGCCTGGGCGGCCTGCGGGCCCAGGCTCGCCAGGTAGGCGGGGTCGCTCACCACCGAGTCGGGCGGCCCCGCGCAGCAGATCGTGCGATCGATGCAAAGCACCCGGTCGGTGCAGGAGAGCACCAGCGACAGGTCGTGCGAGATCAGGAGGATGCCGCAGCCGGCGTCGCGCTGCTCGGCCAGGATCGCCGAGAGCTCGCCCTGCCCCTCCAGGTCCAGGCCCTGTCCGGGTTCGTCGAGCACCAGCAGGTCGGGGTCGCGCGACAGGGCGCGCGCCAGCAGGACGCGCTGTTGCTGGCCGCCGGAAAGCGCGCGCATCTGCCGGCGCGCCAGGTGGGCCACCTTGAGGCGTTCGAGGGCCGCCTTGCCGCGGTCGCGGGCTGCATTGCCCAGGGCCACAAAGCGTTCAACGGTCATCGGCAGGGTGGCATCGAGGCGCAGGTGCTGCGGCACATAGCCGACCACCAGGCCCTCCGGGGCGCGCTGAAGCGTGCCGCGCTTGGGCTTCAGGACCCCGATCAGCAGCTTCGCCAGGGTGGACTTTCCGGCGCCGTTGGGGCCGACCAGGGTCACCACCTCGCCGCGGTGCAGGGTGATGTCGATCTCTTCCAGGACCGGCGCGCCCTCGTAGGCGAAGGCCAGGTTGCGGCCCTGCAGCAGGATCGTGCGGCTCTCCAGGCTCATGCCGGCTCCTCGGAGAGACAGCTCGGGCAGAGCCCGGTAAGCTCCACCGTGAAGCCCTCGACCTTGAAACCCAGCGCCTCCGCGCGCTCCTGCAGGGCTGCCAGGGGCTTCTCCTCAAGCAGCTCGGCCGACTCTCCGCAGTTGCGGCAGAGCAGAAGCTGGCCGCAGTGGCTCTCTTCCGGCAGGGGGCAGCCGACGAAGGCGTTCAGGGACTGCACCCGGTGCACCAGCCCCTGCTCCTGCAGGAACTCCAGCGCGCGATAGACGGTCGGCGGCTGCGGTTTCCCGCCGCGCTCCTGCGTCAGGCTGGCCAGGATGTCATAGGCGCCGAGCGGCCGGTGGCCGGACCAGATCACCTCAAGCACCTGCCGCCGGATCGCCGTCAGCCGCACGCCGCGCTCGGCACAGAGGCCCTCGGCGCGCGCCAGTGCCTCGTGCGTGCAGCGCCCGTGGTCGTGGCCGGCGCCGCTGAAGCTTGCCGTATCCGGCAGGCTGCCGCCTTTCGGGTCTCGCGCGCGTCCCATGGCCTCTCTCGTCGTCTCCTCCGGGAAAATGTATCTGTTATACTATTGCATTTCAAGCCGGTCAGAGACTAGCCTCCCCAGCTCCCCCTGGTCAAAGGAAAGCGATGACGATGCGAAGCGGACTGACAGCGGCCTTCTCTCTCTGCCTGCTCGCCACCCCGTCCCTCGGCGCCGAGACCGCGCCGTCCGTGGTGGTCACGATCAAGCCCCTGCACGGCCTGGCGGCCGCGGTCATGGAGGGTGTCGGAGAGCCCTACCTGATCCTGGACGAGACGGCGTCGCCGCACGGCTACAGCTTGCGGCCGAGCGATGCGCGGCAGCTCGACGAGGCGGACCTGCTGGTCTGGGTGGGGCCGAGCATGGAGAGCTTCCTGGTGGGCTCGCTCGACAGCCTGGCAGCAGATGCCCGCCTGGTCACCGCGATGGAGCTATCCGGCATGCGGCTCCGGGAGGCGCGCGAGGGCGGCATCTGGGAGGGGCATGACCATCACCACGAAGATGGCGACGCGCACCACGTGGAACACGCCAAGCACGAAGGGAATGAGGAGCACGAGGACGAACACGAGCACGAGGAGGAGAACGAGAACGAGGATGAGCATGAGGATGAGCACGAGGAGCACGAAGAGAACGAGGGCAACGAGGAACATTCCGCTCACGACGATCCGGGCGGCAAGGACCCGCACGTCTGGCTCGACCCGCGGAATGCGCAGGTGATCGCTGCTGCCATCGCCGCAGCGCTCAGCGAGGAGGACCCCTCGAACGCAGATCTCTACCAGCGGAACCTCGAGGCCCTGACGGCTTCGCTGGACCAGCTCGACAGGACCCTGGCGGAAAGCCTAGGTCCGGTGCGCGCCAAGCCCTACATCGTCTTCCACGACGCCTATGCTTACCTGGAGGCGCGCTACGGTCTGTCGCCGGTGGGATCCATCACCGTCTCGCCCGACCGGAGTCCGGGTGCGCGACGGATCGCCGAGATGCGCGAGGTGATCGAGGATCGCGGCGCCGTCTGCATCTTCGCGGAACCGCAGTTCTCGCCCGCCCTGATCGAGAGCCTGACCGACGGCAGCGAGATCGGCAGCGGGACGCTGGATCCCCTGGGTGCTGCCGTGCAGCCGGGTCCGGCCGCCTATCAGGAAATTCTGCAGGATCTGGGCGACAGCCTGACCGAGTGCCTGGCCGTCGCAGGCTGAATCAGTGCGGCCCCGAATGAACTCATTCGGGGACGGCACTCTGATCCAAGCGGTTGCTTCTTGGAGCGTTCCGGTCTCACGCGGAACCGGAACGCGCTACTCCTTGAGGTCGCGCATCGCCTTCTGGAAGCCTTCCTCGAGCGAGCCCCAGGCCTTCTTCATGCGCTCCTGGTAGTCCTTGGCCTGGGCCTGGTAGGCCTTGGCCTGCTCGGTGCCGGAGGACTGGGCCTGCTGGAACTCCTGCTCGGCCTTCTTGTAGCGCTCCTTCATATCGTCGAGGTGGCTCTGGAAGGTCGCGCGCGACTTCTCGGAGAGCTCTTCCATGTCCTTCAGCCGCTTGCGCCAGCGCTCCAGCTCGGCGTGGCCATAGTCGATGTAGTCGTCGCTCTTGCTCATCTCGGATCCCTCCAGTTCGGCCCCCGGCGCGTCCGGGTGTCTTCTATGCAGGTAGGTGCGATCCGACAGTTTTAACAGGCCGGGCGGTCTGGGGGTGATCGAAAGACGGCAGGACATCAGATGTTGCCCTTCTTGATCTGGTCGTAGACGAAGCCGGCCCCCGCACCGACGGCACCGCCGACCGCAGCACCGCAGGCGATGCAGCCGCCGGTGATCACCGTGGAGACCGCGCCCACGCCCGCGCCGATGGCACCGCCGCTCAGGGTTCGCTCCGCTGTCGAATCCAGACCGGTGCAGGCAGCCAGACCCAGAAGGCATGCGCCAGCAGCAGAGGATCGTACCACCGATCTCGTAATCATGGCAGCCTCCTTGCTGTCGTGCTGACTGTAAAGCTTTACGCAGCAGGAAGGCCGAACCTCCGCGCGGATGCAGCGGAAGCCGAAAAAAGTAACAAAGTTGCCGTGCTGACCGCAGTTGCAGGCGCAGGGTGGGCGGCCCGAGAGCCGTCCCACCCAGTCGGTGCCCCCTGGTCAGGATCCGATGACGCCCTCGTCCTCCTTGGTGATCACCACCACGGAAGGCCGCGGCGGCATGGTCTCCTGGAAGTCCGGCCAGCGGGTCGCCGGATCCTCGAAGGTCGAGTCGCGCCCGAAGGGCGCATAGTCCTTGACGCCGTCGGTGGCGGGATGCTGCACGGCGAGGAAAAGGGTCTTCCCGTCGGGCGTGAAGCAGGGACCGCAGAGTTCGGCCCCGACGGGGACGCGGAAGAACATCCGGCCGAGGCCCCGCTCCGCGCCTTTCGTGCCCAGCGCGTAGAGCCCGTCCGCCGTCCCGCTCTTCGACCAGGCCGAGCCCTGGTCGGTCGAGACCCAGAGGACCCCGCTGGGCGAGACCACGCAGTTGTCCGGCGAGGCGAACCAGCCGTTGGCGCTGATGTCCTCGTTCCAGACGGCCTTGACCGCGGGGTCGGCCGGGTCGCCGCACTGGACCAGGATGTCCCAGGCGAAGCTGTCGGCCGTGTGGTCGCCCTCCGGGGCCGTCATCTCCAGGATGTGGCCGAAGACGTTCGGCCCGCGCGGGTTCGCCCGGTCCTCGCCGCCTTCCTGGCGCTTGGTGTTGTTGGTCAGCATCACGAAGACCTGGCCGGTCTGCGGATTGGCCTCGATGTCCTCCGGGCGGTCCATCTTGGTGGCGCCCAGCAGGTCGGCGGCCAGGCGGGTCTTGATCATGACCTCGCCCTGGTCGGCGAAGCCGTTCTCGGCCGTCAGGCCATTCGCGCCGTGCAGCAGGGGCAGCCAGGTCAGCGTGCCGTCCTCGTCGTAGCGGGCGACCGAGAGCGTGCCGCTGTCCAGCAGGTCGCTGTTGGCGGCACGGTTCTCCGGATCGAAGGCCCCGTCGCTCACGAAGCGATAGACATAGTCGAAGCGCTCGTCGTCGCCCATGTAGACCACCACGCGGCCGTCCTTGGGGTTGACCAGGCTCTCGGCGCCCTCGTGCTTGAAGCGGCCGAGCGCCGTGCGCTTCTTCGGCCGCGAGGCGGGGTCGGCGGGATCGATCTCCACGACCCAGCCGAAGCGGTTGGCCTCGTTCGGCGCGGAATTGATGTCGAAGCGGTCGTGAAACTTGCCCCAGCCGTACCAGTTGCCCGGCACGCCGTAGCGCTCGAAGTTGGCGGCGTTGGGATGGCCCTGGTCCAGCTCGCCCCAGAAGTAGCCGTGGAAGTTCTCCTCGGCGGTCAGGTAGGTGCCCCAGGGCGTGATGCCGCCCGCGCAGTTGTTGAGCGTGCCGATGACGGTCCTGCCCGCGGGATCGCTGGGCGTCTTCATCAGATCGTGGCCGGCGGCCGGGCCGGTCACGTCCATGTAGGTGTTGGCCGCGGTGATGCGCCGGGCGTAGCCGCTGTCGGGCACAACCTGCCACTGGCCGTCGACCTTCTTCACCTCCAGGACCGAGCAGCCGTGCGCCACCTGCTCGATGTCCACCTGGCCGCGCGTCAGCTTGGCGAAGGGCTCCTTCTGCTTGGCGTCCAGGCCCGGGAACATGACCTGCTCGTCGGTGTACTCGTGGTTGACGCAGAGCAGGCCGTGATCGGAGCTGCCGGAGCCCAGCGGCAGCGGCACGAATCCGATGAAGTCGTTGTTGTAGCCGAACTGCTGGGCCTGCGCCTCGGCCGACTGCTTCAGGGGATCGAAGTCGGGCGCGCCGCCGGTCACCTTGTCGCCCCAGCGGATCAGGATCGCGGCCCGGTAGCCGGGGGCCACATGGTGGGTCTCGTCGACCCCGTGCTCGATCTCCTGGAAGCTGGCGCCGGTGAGCGAGGCGGCAGCGGCGCCGCGGCTCATCAGCAGCTGGCTCGGGGCCAGGGCGGAGACCGCCGAGACCGCCAGCGCGCCCTGCAGGAAACCCCGCCGGCCGAGGCGCCGGGCGACGATGTCGCCCAGGGTGGCATTGGGCGCCGGGTTGCGGCCGACGTCTTCGGAACGTTCAAAGGCTTGGGCGCGGGTAAGACCGCGCGCTCTCCATTCGGTCATGGGCTGGCTTCCTTCGGTAGGCTGGCGACTGACTGGAGTCCGACGTCGGGCTACCGGGGAATGCAGCCCCGGCCGTCGGACCCGCGAAACCACCAGCTAGCGCAAAGCAAGCGGCGGTTAGCTGACCGGGAGGTGAAGTTTTTGTTGCTGCGCTATGCTGCCCTGCTGTGATCCGCAGCAAGGGCGGGCACCGTAGCACACTGCAGCAGCCGACGAAGGAGCTTTCGCTTGCCCCTGCCCGATGGAATCGACTGGATCACCGGTGCCAGCTCCGGCATCGGCCGTACGCTCGCCCTCAAGCTCGCCGCCGAGGGGCGCAGGGTCGTGGTCTCCGCGAGGCGGGAGGAGGCGCTGGCGGAGCTTGCCGCGGAAGCAGAGGGCCAGCCCGGCAGCCTGATCCCGCTGCCCCTGGACATCACCGACGGTCCGGCCGTCGAGCAGACCGTCAAGAGGATCGAAAGCGAGATCGGACCGCTGGCCTGCGCCGTGCTGAACGCAGGCTCGCACAAGCCGGTCTCGGCCCTCTCCCTGGACCCGGAGGACTTTCGTGCTCTGGCCGAGCTCAACCTGCTCGGCACGGTCAACTGCCTGGCTGCGGCCTCGAGGCCGATGCTGGACCGGGGCCGGGGAAAGATCGCCGTGGTCGCCTCGGTGGCCGGCTATTTCGGCCTGCCGACCTCGGCCGCCTACGGCATGACCAAGGCGGGCCTGATCAACCTGGTGCAGGCCCTGGAGCCGGAGTTCGCGGCCGCCGGACTCAAGCTGCAACTGGTCAACCCCGGCTTCGTGAAGACGCCGCTGACCGACCGCAACCGCTTTCCCATGCCCTTCCTCCTGCCGGTCGACAAGGCAGCCGCGCGTCTGCTGCGCGGGCTGGAGGGCAACAGCTTCGAGATCGCCTTCCCCTGGCGCCTGGCCGCCCTGCTGCGGCTGCTGCGGGCCCTGCCCATGTCCTGGGCGCTGACCCTCACCGGACGCCTGCGGCCCAAGCCAGACCGGGGCTGACGTGGGCCGGCCTCGGGCCTACTCCGCCGCTTCCTGCCGGCCCTGGGCCTCGCGGGCGGCCTGGGCGCGCTCCCACTCGAACATGTAGTCGCGGGTGAGCGGCAGGGTCTCCTGGCGGCGGGTGAGCTGCACCTGCACCACCATCAGGCCCTGGTAGCGGAAGCCCATCTCGCAGCCGACGAGATAGAGTTCCCACATCCGGCAGAAGCGCTCGTCGTAAAGCTCTGCCACGGCGGCGCGGTTGGCGTTGAAGCGCTGGCGCCAGATCTTCAGGGTCTCGGCATAGTGCAGGCGCAGGATCTCGATGTCGGTGACGAAGAGGCCGTTCTCCTCGATCACCGGCAGCATCTCGGAAAGGGTCGGCAGGTCCGCGCCGGGGAAGATGTACTTGCGGATGAAGGGGTTGATCGGGCCGGGCTCGTTGAAGCGGGCGATGGTGTGCAGAAGGCACACGCCGTCGTCGGCCATCAGATCCCTGACCTTGCCGAAAAACTCGTCGTAGTTCTTCTTGCCGACATGCTCGAACATGCCGACCGAGACGATGCGATCGAAGCGCTCCGTCAGGCTGCGATAGTCCTGCAGGCGGAAGTCGCAGCGCTCCGCCAGGCCGGCCTTCTCGGCGCGCTCGCGCGAGAGCTTGTGCTGCTCTTCCGAGAGCGTGACGCCGACCACCCGCGCCGAGGCGACGGAGGCCAGGTAGAGCCCCATCCCGCCCCAGCCCGAACCGATGTCCAGCAGCCGGAGGTCCGGCTTGCCCAGCCGTAGCTTGGCGGCGATGTGGCGCTTCTTGTCGCGCTGGGCCACCTCCAGGTCCTCCTGCCCCTCTTCGAAATAGGCGCAGGAATACTGCCGGTCGCGGTCCAGGAAGAGGTCGTAGAGGCGTCCGGAGAGGTCGTAGTGGTGTGCGACGTTCTGCTTCGCCTTGCCGACGGGGTTGTACTGCTTCAGCCAGCGCCCCTGCCGCTGCAGGCGGAAGGCCAGCTTGACCAGCCAGTGCGCTTCCAGGTGGTGATAGTTGCGCGCCACGACCTCGGTGAAGTCGCCGATATCGCCTTCCTCGATCGTGAGCCGGCCGTCCATGTAGGCCTCGGACACCTTGAGCGGCGGGTTGATCAGCAGCGTCCACTCGAGCGAGCGCTGGTGCAGCTTGACCTTGCATCTGGGGGGGCTGCCGTCGCCGACCAGGGTGACCTTGCCGGAGGTATCCTCGATGGCCATCGCCCCGTCGCGGATCATGAACTTCAAGAGGGACTTCATCATGGCTCCACCCACCGCCGACCAAGTCTAGCCGACCGGTTCCCTTTCCCTTCCGATTCTTAACCGACTCTTTTGAAAGGCTAGCAAAATCGGCCGGCGCCCGACAAGTCGCCAATGCCGATAGATTCACGTCCGTGCCGGTCCCCTAATCGCTGCTCTTGCGCTCCCGCTCAATCTTGCGCCAGGCGCGCACGTTGCGTTCGTGTTCGGCCAGGGTTTCGGCAAAGGCGTGGCCGCCGCTACCGTCGGCCACGAAATAGAAGTACTCGCTCTCCTCCGGCCGGATCGCGGCTTCCAGCGCGGCCAGGCCGGGGTTGGTGATGGGCCCCGGCGGCAGGCCGGCATTGGTATAGGTGTTGTAGGGATCCTGGCTCTGCAGCTCGGACTTCCGGATGCCGCGTCCCAGCGGGCCGCCCACGCCCCTGTTCACGGCATAGATGACCGTGGGGTCGGACTGCAGCAGCATGCCCTTCTTCAGGCGGTTGACGAAGACGCCGGCGACGAGGCCGCGCTCGTCGCCCAGTCCGGTCTCCTTCTCGATGATGGAGGCCAGGGTGATCCACTCCTCCCGGCTGTCGAAGGGCAGACCCTCCGCGCGGGTCGGCCAGAGCGCCTCCAGCGCCGCCTCTTGCGAGCGGCGCATGCGGTCGATCACCTGCTGGCGGGTCTCGCCGCGCTCGAAGAAGTAGGTGTCGGGCAGGAGGCTGCCCTCCGGCGGGATCTCCTCGATGGCCTCGCCCTCCAGGTCGGGGGCGGCGTTGACGATCTGCACGATCTCCCAGGAGGTGCGTCCTTCGGGCACGGTCACGCGATGCTGGACCGTCTTGCCCTCGACCAGCAGCGCCAAGACCTCCTGCATGGAGGCACCGGCCGGAACCGCATACTCGCCCGCCTTCAGGCGCCCCGACTGGCCCTCGACCTTGGCGGCGATCTTGAAGACCTGCGGATGGGTGATCACGCCGTGATAGAAGAGCGTGTCGGCGATCGCGTTCAGGCTGCTGCCGCGCTCGATGAAGACCGTCGTCTCCTCGGCGGCGGGACCGGCCCTCTGATAGAGGTCGAAGCCGTAGATGTAGAGCCCCAGGCCGCCACCGACCAGCAGGACCACCAGCAGCAGGAAGCTCGCGAAGAAGAGGCGCAAGCCCCGGCGGCGGCGCTTTAGTGGCGGCGGCGGCGGTTCCTCGACCTCCGTCTCCTTGCGGTCAGGAAACGCGTCCAAGAACCAGGCTCGCGTTGGTTCCCCCGAAACCGAAAGAGTTGGACAAGGCTATGTCGATCCGGCGCTCGCGCGCCTTCAGCGGCACGAGGTCGATCCCGCTGCAACTCTCCGAGGGATTCTCAAGGTTGAGGGTGGGCGGCGCGACGCCGTCGCGGATCGCAAGCAGACAGAAGATCGCCTCGACCGCGCCGGCCGCGCCCAGCAGGTGGCCGATGGCGGACTTGGTGGAGGACATCGAGACCGTCGCGGCAGCGCTGCCGAAGAGCCGCTTGACGGCGTTCAGCTCGATCTCGTCGCCCAGCGGCGTAGAGGTTCCGTGGGCATTCACATAGTCGATCTTCTCGGGCCCGATGCCGGCCCGCTTCAGGGCGGCGCGCATGGCGCGGAAGCCGCCGTTGCCGTCCTCCGCAGGTGCTGTGATGTGGTAGGCATCGCCGGAGAGGCCGTAGCCCAGCACCTCGCCATAGATCTTGGCGCCACGGGCCTTGGCCTGCTCCATCTCCTCCAGCACGACGATACCGGCGCCCTCGCCCATGACGAAGCCGTCGCGGCCCTCGTCCCAGGGGCGCGAGGCCCGTTCCGGGGTGTCGTTGTAGCCGGTGGAAAGCGCGCGCGAGGCGGCGAAGCCGGCAACGCCGAGGCGGCAGATGGCAGCCTCCGCCCCGCCGGCCACCATGACGTCGGCATCGCCCAGGGCGACCAGCCGTGCCGCGTCGCCGATCGCGTGCGCGCCGGTCGAGCAGGCCGTCACCACCGAGTGGTTCGGCCCCCGGAACCCATGCTTGATGGAAACCTGGCCGGCGCAGAGGTTGATGAGCGCTGAGGGTATGAAGAAGGGACTGACCCGGCGCGGACCGCGCTCGGCCAGGATCAGCGAGGTGTCGTGGATCGATTCCAGGCCGCCGATGCCGGAACCGATCATGACCCCGCTGCGCTCCTGCGCCTCCTCCGTGTCGGCGACCCACCCGGAATCGGTGATGGCCTGCTCGGCGGCGGCCATCCCGTAGAGGATGAAGGTATCGACCTTGCGGCGATCCTTGGCGGCCATCCAGCGCTCGTCCTCGAAGAGGCCGTCTTCCTCGCTGCCGCGCGGTACCTGGCCCGCGATCTTGGCCGGCAGGTCGGAAACGTCGAAGCCCTCGATGGCGGCGATCCCCGACTTGCCGGCGATCAGGCGCTCCCAAATCGGCTCGGCTCCGCTTCCCAGCGGATTGACCAAGCCGATTCCGGTAACGGCAACACGACGCATTCTAACGCTTCTCCACGACTGGGGGCGTCAGCGGCACAGGGTCTGCCAGCACTCGGCAAGAGGCTGCGAGGGCTCCAATGAGCAAACCCGACCGCCTGGGCACGCAAAGGCCGGTGGTCGGGTCGTTCAAGGGCGCCGTGGCCGCTGCCGGGTGCTTCTACGAGTTGGCTTCGATGAAGTCGATTGCGTCCTTGACGGTCACGATCTTCTCCGCCGCGTCGTCGGGAATCTCGCAACCGAACTCTTCCTCGAAGGCCATCACCAGCTCCACCGTGTCCAGGCTATCGGCCCCGAGATCGTCGATGAAGCTTGCACTCTCGGTCACCTTGGCCTCCTCGACGCCCAGGTGCTCCACCACGATCTTCTTCACGCGATCGGCAACGTCACTCATGCCTCTAGATCCTCTACTAGACGTTATGTATGTCAGCTCAAAACCTGCGGTCTCGTCTGCTGCAGGTGCCACCATTCGACAGAGTCACGTGCCTTGCCCCAGCGTTCCGGGCCTGAGATCGCGCGACATTTCCCCCTCGCGGCATCCACAAGAGCGGCCTCTTATCACGATTCCGATGCCTGTCCAATCGGTGATGCGTCCGGCTGCCAGGTACAGATTCGATAGGTGGCCGGACTTATGAGTAGTCACTGTCAGTCCTCACCTTCGGTACCGGGCTATATCATGGCCATGCCGCCATTGACGTGCAAGGTCTGGCCGGTGACATAGGCGGCTTCCGCGCTCGCCAGGTAGACCACCGCCGCGGCGACGTCGTCGCCCTCACCCAGGCGCGCGGCGGGCACGCTGCGCAGGATCGCCTCGCGCTGCTTGTCGGTCAGCGCGTCGGTCATGGGGGTGGCGATGAAGCCGGGCGCCACGCAGTTCACCGTGATGCCGCGCGAGGCCACCTCGCCCGCGAGCGACTTCGAGAAGCCGATCATGCCGGCTTTGGAGGCGGCATAGTTGGCCTGGCCCGGGTTGCCGGCCACGCCGACGATCGAGGTGATGCCGACGATGCGGCCGTGGCGCCTGCGCATCATGCCGCGCAGGCTGGCGCGCACCAGGCGGAAGCCGGCCGTCAGGTTCACGGCAATGACCTGCTCCCACTCCTCGTCCTTCATGCGCGCCAGAAGGTTGTCGCGCGTGAGGCCGGCATTGTTCACCAGGATGTCCAGGCCGCCCAGCTTCTCCTCGGCCTCGGCCGGCAGGCGATCGGTGGCGGCGGGATCGCCCAGGTCGCAGGGCAGCACCTCGGCGCGCCCGCCCAGCTCCTCGGCCAGCGCCTCCAGGGCCTCGCGGCGGGTGCCGGTCAGCCCGACGGTCGCCCCCTGCCGGTGCAGCGCGCGCGCGATGGCACCGCCGATGCCGCCCGACGCGCCGGTCACCAGGGCCTTCTGTTCACTCAGATCGAACATGTCTCGCCTTCCTATCCGTTCGTTCTCATGCACTAGCGCGTTTCGGATCTCCGCGGAACCGGCCCGCACCCTCGCCCGGCCGGCGCCGATCCACCCGAGCGCGAAGCGCTCTAGAGGCGCTTGATCAGGCCGTCCAGGTCCTCCGGCGTGCCGCAGGCCAGGCCCTGAAGGTCGGGATGGATGCGCCGGGCCAGACCGGAGAGCACCTTGCCCGCGCCCAGCTCCACCAGTTCCTCGACGCCGGCGGCCTGCATGGCCAGCACCGATTCTCGCCAGCGGACCCGCCCCGTCACCTGCTGCACCAGAAGGCGCCTGATCTCGGCCGGCGTCTCCACGGGTGCGGCGGTCACGTTGGCGACCAGCGGCAGGCCGGGCGGCGCCAGGTCGCTGGCCTCCAGCGCCTCTTCCATGACCTCGGCGGCCGGCGCCATCAGCGCACAGTGGAAGGGGGCGGAGACGGCCAGGAGGACGGAGCGGCGCCCGCCGCGGCCCTTGGCGAGCTCCATCGCCCGCGCCACCGCCTCGGCGTGGCCGCTGATCACCACCTGGCCCGGCGCGTTGTCGTTGGCGGCGCTGCAGACCTGCTTCTGCGCTGCCTCCGCGGCGACCTCCTCGACGGCCTCGACCTCCATGCCCATGATGGCCGCCATCGCGCCCACGCCGGGCGGTACGGCCTCCTGCATGGCCTGCCCGCGCCGCTTCAGCAGGCGTGCCGCGTCCGCCAGGCTGAGGCTGCCGGCCGCGGCCAGCGCAGAGTATTCTCCCAGGGAATGCCCGGCGACGAAGGCGGCCTTGTCGGCCAGCGCGATCCCGCCCTCTGCCTCGATGACGCGCACGACGGCCATGCTGACGGCCATCAGGGCGGGCTGCGCGTTCGCGGTGAGGGTCAGCTCCTCCGCGGGCCCCTCGGCCATCAGGCGGAAGAGGTTCTGCTTCAGGGCCTCGTCGACCTCCTCGAAGACCTCCCTGGCCGTCGGGAAGGCCTCGGCCAGGTCCACGCCCATGCCGACCGCCTGGCTGCCCTGCCCTGGGAACACGAAGGCTCTCGTCATATCCGACCCTCTTTCCATTCATGGCCGCCATGCCCCTGCCGGCGGGAGAACGGGAAGCTACCCGCTGGCGCCCCCCTGTCAAGCAGAGTTGCAGAACCTATCTCTTGCTTTGTCGCGCCGGGCCTGTATAGTCCCGCGCCTTCCCGAGAGCACTCGGGACTCCTTGCCGGCATGCACCACCGCCTGCCGGCTTTGGGTCCGGAACCGAAGCCGGGCCCCCTACTAGCCACAAGGAGCGGAAGCGAAAGATGGCGTTTTACGAGTGCGTGATCATCGCACGACAGGACATCTCGGCCCAGCAGGCCGAAGAGCTGACCGACCGGCTGGTCCAGCTGGTCACCGACAACGGCGGCGAGGTTGCAAAGAAGGAGTACTGGGGCCTTCGCAACCTGTCCTACCGGATCAAGAAGAACCGCAAGGGCCACTACATCCTTCTCAACGTCGAGGCGCCGGCCGTCTGCATCGCAGAGTTCGAGCGCAACATGCGCTTCGACGACAACATCCTGCGCTACCTGACCATCAAGGTTAAGGAGCTGGACCCCAATCCCAGCGCCATCCTGCAGCGCCGCGACCGCGACGACCGCCGGGACGACCGCCGCGGCGGCCGGGGCCGCGACGGCGGACGCGACGATCGGCGGGATGACCGCCGGGACGATCGGCGCGATGACCGCCGCGACCGCCCCCGCGAACCGCGCGAGCAGGGCGTGCGCTCGGCAACCCACGGCACGGGAGAGTAAGCCATGGCGATCGAAGTCGTTACCCGCAACACCGCGGTTCGCAAGCCCTTCTTCCGGCGCCGCAAGTCCTGCCCCTTCTCCGGCCCCAATGCGCCGGCGATCGACTACAAGGACGTGCGCCTCCTCTCGCGCTTCATCTCGGAGCGCGGCAAGATCGTGCCCTCGCGCATCACCGCGGTTTCCTCCAAGAAGCAGCGCCAGCTGGCCCGCGCCATCAAGCGCGCCCGCTTCCTGGCCTTGCTGCCCTACGTCATTCGCTAAGGAGCCCTTGTCATGATGGAGGTTATCCTTCTCGAGCGTATCGAGGGCTGGGGCCAGATGGGCGAGGTGGTCAAGGTGCGCCCGGGTTTCGCGCGCAACTACCTCTTGCCGCAGAAGAAGGCCCTGCGCGCCACCAAGGCCAACATGGCCTTCTTCGAGACCCAGCGCACACAGCTCGAGGCCACCAACCTGGCCAAGCGCGAGGAGGCCGAGCAGATCGGGCAGAAGATCGACGGCCTGGCCGTCGTCCTGATCCGCCAGGCGTCCGAGACCGGCCAGCTCTACGGCTCGGTGACGGCGCGCGACATCGCCGACGCCTTGGGCGAGGAGGGCCTGACGGTCGAGCGCACGCAGGTCGTCCTCGACCGGCCGATCAAGACCCTGGGCCTCACCCCGATCCGCGTGCGCCTGCACCCGGAGGTCAGCGTCACCATCACCGTCAACATCGCGCGCACCGCGGAAGAGGCCGACATGCAGGCCTCCTCCGGCGAGATGGTGACGGCCGAGAGCCTGCGCCGCGCCGCCGAAGCCGAGGACGAGGCGATCGAGGCCGCGCTCGCCGCGGCCGAGGCCAGCCAGGCCGAGGCGGAGGTCTTCGACGAGCCGCAGGTGACTGAGGACGAGCCTGCGGACGAGGACGAGGCGAGCAAGGCCTAGCCTTTCCCTGCTTACCGGCTAAAGTCGTCGAAAGGGGATGCCCCAGCGCGTGGGCATCCCCTTTCTTCTTTCGGCGTCCGAAATCCGATCGAGCGCAAATCCCAAGCAGACGGACTCCTCTGCGACGACGCTTTGCTTCTAGAACAACACGCTTGAGTAAGATGCGCGAGCGCAACTTATCCTAGCGGGCGTCGATGATCCCCAGCAGGTGTTCCACCGCGGCCTCGAGCTGCAGGTCGCGGCCGGCGGCGATCGATTCCGGGTCGTTCAGGACCAGCAGGTCGGGCTGAACCTCCAGGTTCTCGAAGAAGCGGCCGTCGTTCAGGCGGAAGCCAAGTTCCGGGATGCCGTAGACCAGCTTCGGTTCGATAAGCGGCGGGCGGACCACGGCCGTGCCGGTCCCGGGCACCGGCGCGCCGATCACCGGACCGATCCCCTTCACCTGGTAGAGCGTCGGGAAGACGCTGCCGTCGGAATAGCTGTTCTCGTCGGAGATGACGGCGCTGGGCTTGGTCCAGCGGCCCCTCGGGTTGCGCGTGATGACGTTGCCCTGGCGGCTGACGTTGGCGCTGTCGCTGCTGCCCGTCAGCATGGTGACGAGCTGGTCGTGCAGGTTGCCGCCGCCGTTGGCACGGACGTCGATCAGCATGCCCTCCTTGTCCTTGTGGCGGCCGAAGGTCTCGCCGTAGGCCGCCTGATAGCCCTGGAGGTTCATCCCGCGAACATGGACGTAACCCAGCCGCCCGCCGGAGAGCTCCTCCACCAGGGCACGGCGCTGGGCCACCCAGCGCCGATAGGCATACTCGTTCTCGTAGGCACCGGCCTGTGGCTTCACGGTCTCGAGCACGGCCTCGCCGCCGGCCGCAGGCGCGATTTCCAGCAGCACCTCCTTGCCGGCCTTGCGGTTCAGCAGGCGATGGATATCGATCTCCGGCGTGATCGGCCGTCCGTCGACGGCAAGGATGACGGCGCCGGCCTGCAGCGCGCTGCCCACGTGGTCCGAGGGCCCGCCCGCCAGAACCTCCGCGATCTTCATGCCGGGACCGCGGTGGGCGTCGTCGTAGTAGAGGCCGAGCGAGGCGGTGTCGTCGGCGGTTGGGTCGCTGGCATGGTAGCGCACGCCCTGGTGCGAGGCATTGAGCTCGCCCACCATCTCGGCCAGGAGCTCGACCATGTCCTCCCAGAAGACGATGTGGGGTACGAAGCGGCGGTAGTGCGCGCCGATCGCCTGCCAGTCCTTGCCGTGCATGTCGGGCGCGTAGAAGGTCTCCGCCGTCATGCGGTGGGCATGGTCGAAGAGGGCCGCCACCTCGGCCTTTCCGTCCCGGTCGACTTCCGCGCTGAAGGGCAGGGCGGCGGCGGCCCCGCTGGCCGTGTCGTAGCGGGTGATGCTGCCGCCCGCGAGCACGAAGAGCGCCCTGCCCGCCGGGTCCATCGCATAGACCGTGGCGCCGGCCTGCGGCGGCAAGGTCGGCCGGGTAAAGACCGTGCGCATGGCTGAGGTCGCCGTATCGAGCGCGAAGCCAACGGTCTTCCTGTTGGGCTGGTCGACGACGAAGTAGAGCGTCTTGTTGTCCGGCGAGAGCTGAAAGAAGGTGACCTTGCTGGAAAAGGGCGTGAGCTGGCCGCTCCGGTACTCGATCCCCTCGAGGTCGGGGAAGGGGCTCTCCTGCCTACTCTCCGCCACGGCCTCGCCTTCGCCCTCTTCGGCGGCGGGCGTGGGTGCCTCGCCGCCGGTCACGCCGCGAAAGGCGTCATAGGCCTCGGCGGTGAGGAAGGCTGCGAAGATATCGCCCGATTCCGGAGACCCGTGCGCCGCGCGCAGGCCGAAGCGATCGGTGATCCAGAGGACGATCGCGCCGTCGGCGCTGACCTGCGGGGCGCTGTCGCTGAAGCCGTTCAGGCTGATGTTGACGGGGGACGCCTCGCCCGCCGCGTCGATGAGCGCGATATCGTCCCCGAACCCCAGTTCGCCGGCGATCCACTTGCCGTCGGGGCTCCAGGCGAAGTCGCGGTCGCCGTCGTAGTAGGAGTAGGAGGCCTCCGCAGGCAGCACCGTGATGGAGGTGCCGGTCTCGCTGTCGAAGACGCGCAGCTCCGTGCGGTCGTGGAAATAGGCGATGCGCTTGCCGTCCGGCGCGTAGGCGGGCTGGTACTCGTCCGCCTCGGTGCCGACGAGGACCTTCTCCTCGAGCGGGCCTGCACCGGAGAAGCCCTTGTCGCTCTCGCGCAGCAGGCTGGCCTCGACGATATCCCAGGAGCCGTCCCTCTCCGAGGCATAGACCAGCCGGCGGCCGTCCGGCGCGAAGGAGACGTAGCGCTCGAGGCCGGGGGTGTCGGTGATGCGCCGCGTGGCGCCGGTCGCCGTGGAGACGACGAAGACCTCGCCGCGGGCGATCAGCGCGACCTCGCTGCCGTCGGGCGAGACGACCAGTTCGCTCGCCTGGCCGTTGACCGCCTGGACCCTCCTACCGCCGACGAGGTCGCCCTGGCGGATGGTGACCGCAATCTGTTTGGGCTCGCCGCCCGGCTGCAGGCGCCAGAGTGCGCCGTTCCAGGCATAGACCAGCGTGCCGTCGTCGGCCGCGGAGAGGAAGCGGACGGGCCAGGTGGCATGAGCGGTGAGCTGCTCGGCCTCCCCGCCCTCGAGCGGGCGGCGCCAGACATTGAAGTTTCCGCCGCGCTCGCTCAGCCACACCATGGCGCCGTCGGGCGTCCAGGAGGGATCGCGGTCCTCGCCGCGCCAGACCGTGAGCTGCCGGTGCGTGCCGCTGGCAGCATCGTAGAGCCAGAGGTCCTGCGCCGCCGCGGAGACCTGGTGCTTGCGCCAGGGGTCCTCGATCGGCGCGGCATCGTCGGCATAGAGGAAGCGCTGCCCGTCGCCGTGCGGCGCGATCTCGGCCGCCCCGGTGGGCCAGAGGCGGCGCACCCGCCCGCCCTCGACCGGGACGGCATGGGGAGCCGCGATGAAGGCTCCGAGCCCGCGGATGCTGTCGTCGCCCGAGGCCTTGGGATCGCCGATCCGGTTGGAGGAGAAGTAGACCTCCCTCCCGTCCGGCGAGAAGGCCATGGGAAGGTCGTCGCCGGAATGATAGGTGAGGCGCCGCACCGGGCCGCCGGCGGCAGGCATGACGAAGACGTCCGGGTTGCCGTGGCGGGTCGACGCGAAGGCGATCTTGGTGCCGTCCGGCGACCAGACCGGCGCCTTCGCGTAGGCCGTGGCGGCCGTCAGCGGCCGGGCCTCGCCCCCGCCGGCCGGGACCAGCCAGATCTGCCCGCGGTAGGCGAAGGCAACCTGACTGCCATCGGGAGAAACAGCCGGATAGCGGAGCCAGAGCGGCCCCTCTTCCGCCGCTGCGAGAGGCTGGGATTGGCCGACCAGAGCCGCCAAGAGACCCAGCGAGAGCGCGCCCATTATTATCCGATTCGCGAATATTACTATCCGATTCACGAACATGACCCGCACTCCCGCCTGTGAAAACAGTTCTACCGGCCGATTCTTCCGGAAATAGGGGCTGTAATCTATACACAGCACGGCGAGTTTTTAAAGACATAGGTTCGGATTGTCGGCGCAGCCCCTTCGCTACAGCCGGGAGAGGAGCGCGGACAGGCAGAAACCTTGCAATCGACCGCCTCGGACGGGCCAGTGAGGCACCTGTCGGCCGGCGCCCTGTTCCCGGCTCCGAGTCGGTGCCGAGACGCAACGATCCCCGCCTTCCACAGCTTCGCTCCGCAATCCGATGCTCCGAAAGGCGGGGCGGCTTGCTAGACTGATGACCTGGACGGCGGCGAGGCGACGGGACTCATGGCGGTAGAGAAGCGGTATCCGGCAAACAGTGAAGGCATGATGCTGGGCGGACAGGAGGATCGGGCGCTGACCAGGGAGCCCCCGGTGAACCTGGAGGCGGAGCAGGCGCTGCTCTCGGCGCTGCTGGCGAACAACCTGGCGCTGGAGCGGGTCGGCGACTTCCTCCGGCCGGAGCATTTCGCGGACGGCGCCCACCAGCGCATCTTCGAGGCCTGCCAGCGGCTGATCGACCGGGGCCAGGCGGCCAATGCGGTCACCCTGAAGAACTATTTCGAACGCGACCAGGGACTGGCGGAGGTCGGCGGTGCAACCTATCTGGCACGCCTCCAGGCCGTCAGCGTCGGCATCATCAACGTCACCGACTACGGCCGCCTGATCCACGACCTCTTCCTGCGCCGCCAGCTGATCGAGCTGGGCGAGGTCATGGTGAACGAGGCGCACAGCCACGATCTGGACCGCAGCGCCCAGAACCAGATCGAGGAGAGCGAGCAGCGCCTCTACGACCTGGCGGAATCGGGAGAGGCCGGGCGCGACTTCACGGCCTTCGCCGACGCCCTCTCGCTCTCCGTCACCATGGCGGAGCGGGCGATGCGCCACGAGGGCGTCTCCGGCGTCGGCAGCGGCTTCGCCTCCCTGGACAAGCTCTTGGGCGGGCTCCACCCCAGCGACCTCCTGATCCTGGCCGCCCGCCCGGCAATGGGTAAGTCGTCGCTTGCCGCCAACATCGCCTGCAGCGTCGCGCAGTCCCTGCAGGAAGAGCGCGCGGCCGACGGGTCGGTCAGCAAGGAGCGCCAGGTGGTGGCCTTCTTCTCGCTGGAGATGAGCGCCGAGCAGCTTGCCACCCGTATCGTCTCTGACCAGGCCAACATCAGCTCCGACCGCATCCGGCGCGGCGACATCTCCAGCGACGAGTTCAACCGGATCTTCGAATCCTCCCGCCACCTGAGCAGCCTGCCGCTCTTCTTCGACGACACGCCGGCGATCACCGTGCCGGCGCTGAGGACCCGGGCGCGCCGGCTGAAGCGCCAGCAGAAGGGCCTCTCGCTGATCGTCGTGGACTACCTGCAGCTCATGCAGGGCGTGGGCGCGCGCTCCAGCGAGAACCGGGTGCAGGAGGTCTCGGAGATCACCCGGGGCCTCAAGGCGGTGGCCAAGGAGCTCTCGGTCCCCGTCCTCGCCCTCTCCCAGCTCTCGCGCGCCACCGAGCAGCGCGACGACAAGCGCCCGCAGCTGGCAGACCTGCGCGAGTCGGGCTCGATCGAGCAGGACGCCGACGTGGTCATGTTCATCTTCCGCGAGGAGTATTACCTGGCCCGCGAGAAGCCGGTGCAGCGCGCCAGCGAGACCGGCGAGAAGTTCGCCGAGCGCGAAGAGCTGCACCGCCAGAAGCTGACCGACCGGGCCAACATCGCGGAGGTCATCGTCGCCAAGCAGCGCCACGGACCGATCGCCACGGTGGAACTACATTTCAACGGCGAGTTCACGCGTTTCAGCGACCTGGTCGAGGAGGACCATTTGCCGGAGATGCGCTAGGCGCTAAAGAAGGGGCCATACTCCTCACCCCGTCCGAGAGCCTTCGCCTCCCATGTCACCGCCCAGCGCCATCCTGACGATCGACCTCGACGCCCTCGCTGCCAACTATCGCCTCTACTGCGAGAAGGCGCGCGGGGCGGAGGTCGCACCGGCCGTGAAGGCCGACGCCTACGGCCTGGGCATGGGCCCGGTCAGCAGGGCCTTCTGGCAGGCCGGCGCCCGCAGCTTCTGCGTGGCGCAGGCAGGCGAGGCCCTGGCGCTGCGCGCCCACCTGCCGGAAGCGCGCATCTTCGTGCTGAACGGCGTCCTGCCGGGCGAGGCGGAGAGCCTGATCCGGGCGCGCGCCGTCCCCATGATCAACAGCCTGGAGCAGCTCGAGCTCTGGCGCCGCTCGCGAGCGCAAGGCCCCCCTGCCCCGACTGCGCTGCACCTCGACACCGGCATGTCGCGCCTGGGCCTGCCGCCCGAGGAGGTTGCCGTCATCGGCCGGGAGCCCCGGCGCCTGGAGGGCCTGAAGATCCTCCTGGTGGCCAGTCACCTGGCTTCCTCGGAGGAGCTGGATGCGCCGCAGAACAGCCGTCAGGCAGGAGACTTCCAGGCGCTCGCCGACAGCCTGCCGCCGGCGGCGGCCCGGGCGCCTCGCTCACTCGCCAACTCCTCCGGGGTGATCAACGAGAAACTGCCCAACCTGGCGCTGGTCCGGCCCGGCTACGCGCTCTACGGCGGCAACCCGCTGCCCGGCAGGCCGAACATCATGCGCCGGGTCGTCACCCTGGAGGCACCCATCGTGCAAACCCGACGGGTACCGGAAGGCACCACGGTCGGCTATAACGCCACGCATGTCACAAAAAGGCCAATGCGGCTGGCGACGCTGGCAATCGGCTACGCCGACGGCTATGACCGCAGTCTGAGCAACCGTGGGAGAGTGGTCATTGCCGGTCGGTCTGCAGCCATCGTCGGACGGGTATCCATGGATCTGACGATCGTGGACGTGAGCGCGATTCCGGAAACCGCCTGCGCTGCTGGCAGCCTGGCCACCCTGATCGGCGAGGAGCCGAGCCTGGAAGAGGTGGCGGCCGCGTCCGATTCCATCGGCTACGAGACCCTGGGCCGCCTGGGCCAGCGCCTGCAGCGGCGCTACGTCTGCGGTCAGGAGTAGGCCGGCATGTACCTCCTGCGGACCTTGGGCCGCACCTTCCTGGCCTTTCTCGCCGCCGTCGGCCGCCTCTTTCTCTTCACCCTGGAAGCCATCTGGCAGACTGTGCGGCCACCCTACTACGTCTCGCATGTGCTGCGTCAGATCGTCGAGATCGGCTACTACTCCCTGCCTGTGGTCGGCCTGACCGCGATCTTCACCGGCATGGTGCTGGCGCTACAGAGCTATACCGGCTTCGCACGCTTTTCAGCGGAAAGCGCCATCCCGCAGGTCGTCGTGGTCTCCATCACGCGCGAGCTGGGACCGGTGCTGGCCGGCCTGATGGTGGCCGGCCGCGTCGCAGCCGCGATGGCCGCCGAGATCGGCACCATGCGGGTGACGGAACAGATCGACGCGCTGACCACGCTCTACACCGACCCCTTCAAGTATCTGGTGGCGCCCAGGCTTATCGCCGGTACGCTCACCATGCCCTTCCTGGTCCTGGTGGCCGACATCATCGGCGTCTTCGGCGGCTTCCTGGTCAGCGTCTACAAGCTGGACTTCAACGCCGCCAGCTACCTGCAGAACACGGTCAACAGCCTGGTGACCCAGGATGTGGTCTCGGGCCTGGTCAAGGCCGCCGTCTTCGGCTTCCTGGTGACCCTGCTCGGCTGTTACCACGGCTACAACTCCAGCGGCGGCGCCCAGGGCGTGGGCAAGGCGACGACCAACGCCGTGGTCTCGGCATCGATCCTGATCCTCTGCTTCAACTACTTCATCACGGAGCTCTTCTTCGCCCGATGACCCACGAAGACCCTCCCAAGATCCGGGTGCGGGGCCTGCACAAGCGGTTCGGCAAGAAGGTCGTGCTGGACGGCGTGGACCTGGATCTGCACAGCGGCGATTCCATGGTGGTGATCGGCGGCTCGGGCAGCGGCAAGTCGGTGCTGCTGAAATGCATCCTGGGCCTGCTCCGCCCCGACAAGGGCACCATCGAGATCGACGGCGAGCCCGCCGCGCAGTCGATCCACCAGGACCGCGACGAGGATCGTGCCAACATCGGCATGCTGTTCCAGAACGCAGCCCTCTTCGATTCCCTGAACGTCTGGCGCAACGTCTCCTTCGGCCTGATGCACGGCAAGGGCCTGGCGGCCCGCGAGGCGCGCGAGATCGCCATCGGCAAGCTGGCCCAGGTCGGCCTCGACGCCGACGTGGCCGAGCTCTTCCCCGCCGAGCTCTCCGGCGGCATGAGGAAGCGCGTCGGGCTGGCCCGCGCGATCGCGACGGAACCGGAGATCATCTTCTTCGACGAGCCGACCACCGGCCTCGACCCCATCATGGGGCACGTGATCGACGACCTCATCGTCGCCTGCGTCGAGGAGCTGGGGGCAACCGCGCTCACCATCACCCACGATATGGCCAGCGCCCGGCGCATCTCCAAGCGCATGGGCATGCTGTTCGAGGGCAAGCTGATCTGGGACGGGCCGACGCGCTCCATCGATCGCTCTGGCAACGACCATGTCGACCAGTTCATCAACGGCCGCTCGGAAGGGCCGATCACCATGAAGGTGGGACGCTAGAGCAGGATGCGTTCGCTTATGCTCACGAATCCCGCTCTAGCCTGTTGTTCTTAAAGCAAATCGTCGTCGCAGATGAGTTCATCTGCTCGGGTTTTGCTCTAGAGCGGCCGGAGCGGACCTGAAACAAGGGTAGGAGAGGACGCCAGCGCTTGGGCAAGGCCAGCACCCGCTATGTCTGTCAGAGCTGCGGCGCCGTCTCCGCGCGCTGGGCCGGACGCTGCGATGCCTGCGGCGCGTGGAACAGCCTGGTCGAAGAGCTGGTGGAGAGGGCCGCGCCCCTGGGCGGCGGCAAGAAGCTGGGCAAGGCGGCAGCCGGGCTCAGCGTCGAGGCGCTGCAGGGTGGCGGCACGCCGCCCCCGCGCCTGCCCAGCGGCATCGCCGAGTTCGACCGGGTCGCCGGCGGCGGCCTGGTCCCCGGCTCGGCGCTGCTGCTGGGCGGCGAGCCCGGCGTCGGCAAGTCCACCCTCCTGCTGCAGGTCGCAGCCCGCATGGCCGAGGCCGGCCGTCGCGTGCTCTACGTCTCCGGCGAGGAGGCCATCGACCAGGTGCGCCTGCGCGCCCAGCGCATGGGCCTGGCGGCTGCGGCGGTCGACCTGGCCGCGGCGACGCAGGTGGAGCCGATCCTCGCCACCCTGGAGGCCGGCCCCCCTCCGCAGCTCGTGATCATCGATTCCATCCAGACCCTCTGGGTCCAAGGCCTGGAGTCCGCGCCCGGCACCGTCAGCCAGGTGCGCGCCAGCGCCCAGAACCTGATCCGCAGCGCCAAGAGCCGCGGCTTCGCCCTGGTCCTGGTCGGCCACGTCAACAAGGAGGGCGCGATCGCCGGGCCCAAGGTGCTGGAGCACATGGTCGATGCCGTCCTCAGCGTCGAGGGCGAGCGCGGCATGAGCTTCCGCATCCTGCGCGCCGACAAGAACCGCTTCGGCGCGACCGAGGAGATCGGCGTCTTCGAGATGACGGAGGCCGGGCTGGAGGAGGTCCCCAACCCCTCCGCACTCTTTCTCTCCGACCGCGACGAGGCGGTCTCGGGCTCCGCCGTCTTCGCCGGTATCGAGGGCACGCGGCCGATCCTGGTCGAGATCCAGGCCCTGGTCGCGGGCCAGCCGGCGGGCTCTCCGCGCCGGGCCGTGGTCGGCTGGGACTCCGCGCGCCTCGCCATGCTGCTGGCCGTCCTGGAGGCGCGCTGCGGCCTGCAGCTCTCGGCCAAGGATGTCTACCTGAACGTGGTGGGCGGGCTCCGGGTCAGCGAGCCGGCGGCCGACCTGGCGGTGGCTGCGGCCCTGATCTCGGCGGCGACGGAAATACCGGTGCCGGCCGAGGCAATCCTCTTCGGCGAGATCGGCCTGGGGGGCGAGATCCGGCCGGTCAGCCGCCCGGAGCTGCGCCTGAAGGAGGCGGCCAAGCTGGGCTTCTCGGAAGCGCTGGGACCCGCGCCGCGCGGGCGCGCCGGGAAGCGGGCGAACCCGCCCGAGGGACTGGATCTGCAGCCGCTCACTCACCTCAGGGATCTGGTCGCGCGCTTGGCAAGCGCGGGCAGGGGCGCTAAGACCATCGCTGGGGACGACGGCAGGCGTCCTTCCGGCACAAAGATTGCCGAGAGCCCGGCAAGCGGGCGGGTGCCCGCCGGTGGAGAGACGAGCGTGACAAGGGGCGGAGAGCGCTGATGGGGGACGGCTTCGGCGTGCTCGATATCGCGGTTCTGGCGGTGGTGCTGCTCTCGGCGCTTCTGGCGCTGATGCGTGGCTTCGTCCACGAGGTGCTGTCCTTCTCCGCCTGGATCGGGGCGGCCATCGTCACGGTCTACGCCTTTCCCTACGTCCAGCCCTTCGCCCGCGACCTGGTCGATATCTCGATCCTGGCCGACATCGCCTCGGGCATCGCCGTCTTCCTGGTCTCGCTGGTGCTGCTGACCCTCTTCGCCAAGCTGCTGGCGGAACTGGTGCAGGGCTCCAGGCTCTCGGCCATCGACCGCGTGCTGGGCCTGCTCTTCGGGCTGCTGCGCGGCGCGGCACTTGTCTGCCTGGCATGGCTGATCTTCGCCTGGATGGTACCGGAAACGCAGCGCCCCGATTGGATTCGCACGGCGCGCACACTACCCTATCTACAACAAGGCGCTTCCTGGCTGCAGGACCTGCTGCCGCGCTCCTTCCTCTCCTCGCTGGGCGAGACGGCCAAGCGCAACATCGAGCAGGAAGGCAAGGAAGAGAAGAGCCCCGAAAGCACGCCCGCGCCAACGAGCGCGGAACCGGCCGCCCAGCCAAGCGTGGCGCCGGCAGAGGAAGCGCAAGAGCCGGCATACGACGATTCCAGCCGGGAATCCCTGGAAGACGCTATCAAGACTCTTTCGGAGGATGGCAATGTTCCCGAACCGGAACCCAGTCAGTGAGCAAGGTCCAGTCGGTCCAATCACCACCTCGGGAGCCTGAGAGAGCCATGAGCCAGATGTTCGAAGAGACAGCGGCACCCGATCCCGGCGAGGACGGCGACCATCCCAAGGAGAAGTGCGGCGTCGTCGCCATCTGGGGCGACGGGGACGCCTCGCGCAAGACCGCGCTTGCGCTCCACGCCCTGCAGCACCGCGGGCAGGAGGCCGCCGGCATCGTCTCCTTCGACGGCAAGCGCTTCCACGCCCAGCGCGACATGGGCCAGGTGAGCGACATCTTCGGCAGCGAGGCGGTCATGGGCACCCTGAAGGGCAAGGGCGCCATCGGCCATGTGCGCTACTCCACGACCGGCGGCACCGCGCAGCGCAACATCCAGCCGCTCTTCGCCGACCTGGCGATCGGCGGCTTCTGCCTGGCGCACAACGGCAACCTGACCAACGCCACCACCGTGCGCAGCCGCCTGGTCGAAAGCGGCGCCATCTTCCAGTCCACCACCGACACCGAGGTCATCGTGCACCTGATGGCCCAGACCCGCGGCAAGACCATGGTCGAGCGGCTGATCGCGGCCCTGCTGCAGGTGGAGGGCGCCTACTCGCTGGTCTGCATGGGCGACGACTGCGTGATCGGCGTGCGCGACCCCCTGGGCGTCCGCCCGCTGGTGCTGGGCCGCCACGGCAGGTCCTTCATCCTGGCCTCGGAGACCTGCGCCCTGGACATCCTGGGCGCGGAGTTCATGCGCGACGTCGAGCCGGGCGAGATGATCGTCATCAACGAGGAGGGCTTTCACTCGGTCAAGCCCTTCCCGCCGGCCCCGCATCGTTTCTGCGTCTTCGAGTACATCTACTTCGCCCGCCCCGACTCGCTGCTCGAGAACCGCTCGGTCTATGCCGCGCGCAAGCAGATCGGCTCGGAGCTCTCGCGCGAGGCCCCGGTGGCGGCCGACGTGGTGATCCCGGTGCCCGATTCCGGCGTGCCGGCAGCGCTCGGCTACAGCGAGGAGAGCGGCATCCCCTTCGAGCTGGGCATCATCCGCAACCACTATGTCGGCCGCACCTTCATCGAGCCGGCGCAGCGGATCCGCGACTTCGGCGTCAAGCTGAAGCACAACGCCAACCGGGCGATGATCGAGGGGCGGCGCGTGATCCTGGTCGACGATTCGATCGTGCGCGGCACCACCTCGGTCAAGATCGTGCAGATGGTGCGCGCGGCCGGCGCCAAGGAGGTGCACATGCGCATCGCCTCGCCGCCGACGATCCACTCCTGCTTCTACGGCATCGACACGCCGGCCCGCGACGAGCTGCTGGCCTCGCGCATGAACGAGCAGCAGATGGCCGAGCACATCGGCGCCGACAGCCTGGCCTTCATCTCGATCGACGGCCTCTACCGCGCCATGGGCCACGAGGGCCGCGACCACCGCAGGCCACAATTCTGCGACGCCTGCCTGACCGGCGACTATCCGACGACCCTGACCGACCGGGAAGCCAGGCGCAGCGCGGCCGGGGCCGACGGCCAGCTCTCGCTGTTGCGCGAGTTCGCCTGACGCCAAGCGACCGCGATGCAGGGTTGCCATGACGCTCCTCGGACGCATCGGCGATGGCGTCGCGGGAACCGGCGGTGCGGCCCTTCTCGCCCAGTTCCCGGCCTTCTACCAGCAGTACCTGCAGCGCCTGGGCGGCAGGCTTGACCAGGCCCTGATCGCGGTCGAGCGGCTGCAGGAGGCCGCCACCGAGCAAGGCCTGAAGCTCAGCGCCTACGTCCGCTATTTCCTGGACGCCGACGACCCGATCTTCCGGCGCCAGGGGCAGAACCTGGTCGCCACGCTGACCGACGCCAAGGCGCTGCGCGAGGCCCACGCCGCGCTCTCCGAGGCGCCGGTGCTGTCGCGACCAATCGTCTTCCTGGAAGAGGTCGATCCCGCACTGGCCAGGGCCACCTTCGACAGCTACGTTCCCGCCCTGCCCATCGACGCCGAGGGCCTGGTCTATGCCGGGATCGGCCTCTTGACGGGCCTGGCGCTGCTGGCCGGCTGCCAGCGCTGCGGGCGCCTGGCGCTGAGGCCCCTGCGGCGGCGGCGCAGGAACGAGAGCATGACGAGGGACGAGGTTTGAGCGACGAGAGGCCGCTTGAAGGCAAGCTAGTTCTGGTGACCGGCGCCTCGCGCGGCCTGGGCCGTGCCCTGGCGCTGTCGGCTGCCGGGGCCGGTGCGCGCCTGGTGCTGGTGGCACGCACCGTGGGCGGGCTGGAAGAGGTCGACGACGCGGCACGCCGCCTGGGCGCCCCGCCGGCGACCCTGGTGCCGCTGGACCTCGGCGAGGGCGACCCCATCGACCAGCTGGGTGCTGCCCTCTACGAGCGCTTCGGCAGCCTCGACGGCCTGGCCGTGGCGCACGGCACCCTGGGCCCTCTCTCCCCCGTGGGCCACGTCCAGCCCAAGGCCTGGGCCGAGACCCTGGCTGTCAACTGCACGGCCGTCTACCGCCTGATCCGCTCGCTCGCCCCGCTGCTGGGCCAGGCAGAGGCGCCCCGCAGCCTCTTCGTCAGCGACGCGACCGGCCGGGAGCGGGCCTACTGGTCCCCCTACGCCGCCAGCAAGCGCGCGCTGGAGGCAGTGGTCGAGAGCTTCGCCGCGGAGACCGAGACCGGGAAGATCAGGGTGAACCTGGCCTTTCCTCCGCCCATGGCGACCAGGCTGCGCTCCGGCGCCTACCCCGGCGAGGACCAGGCGAGCCTGCCCATGCCCGAGGCGGTGGCGCCGCTGCTCTTGCCGCTCCTCTATCCGGGCGAAAGGTCACACGGTAAGCGGGTCATCATCGAGCGCGACGACCCGTGCCTGCTTGCGGGCGGCGCTAACCTATCTCAATGACTTGCCGGTGATGGGTTGGGTAGCATCGAGGTTCCGGGGGGCCGCCGGACCACGGATCGGCTTGCCCGGCGATAGCTCAAGGTCGTAAGGTTGTTACATGAACGAGCACGACGGTCACTTGAATCATGAGCGGCGCGATCCCGCAAAAGTGAATGCCGGCCTGGCCGAGGTTCGCACCCTGATGCGCTCGCAAAAGTTGTGGGAGGCCGAAAAGAAGGTCGCCGAGCTGCGTGGCCTCAGCCCGGACGATCCGCGTCCGGACTACATCCTCTGCGAGATCCTGCTGCGCAAGGGCAGCCTGCAGGAAGCGATGGAGCTGGCCAGGGCCGGCCTTGAGAAGCACCCCTCCTCGCCTGAGTTCCATCGCCTCGAGATCCGTGGGCTGCTGGACGGCGGCAAGAACGAGGAGGCCTTCGCGAAGACCGAGGCGATGCTGGCCCTGCAGGAGCTGGACGCCGACCTCGCCTTCCTGCGCTGCCGCGCGTTGATGGGCCTGAAGCGCTATGCGGAGCTGGAGGAGCTGGCTGCCAAGGCGCTTGCAAGCTACGACGGCGACCGCCGCTTCCAGCCGCTCTACGCGCGCGCCCACTACCTGACCGTCCGCGCCCTGGTCGAGAACGGCAAGTACGCAGAAGCCCTGTGGAAGACCGAGGGCAGCGTGACGGGCGAAGCGCCGGATGCCGACCTGGCGCTCCTGCGCTGCCGCGCGCTGCTGGCCCTGAAGCGTTTCAAGGAGGTCGAGCGGCTTGCCGCCGATGCGGCCGAGGCCCATCCCGAGGACCTGCGCTTCGCGCCGCTCTTCGCCCGCGCCCTGCACAGCGAGGTGCGCGCCCTCGTGGAGGCCGGCAAGTTCGCAGAGGCGGTCGAGCGGACCGAGGACAGCGTCCAGAAGGGCTACCTGGACGCCGAGCTCGCCGGCCTGCGCTGCCGCGCCCTGATCGGCCTGGGGCGCCGCGATGAGGCCGAGGCGCTGGCGGACTCCGCCGGCCGCGAGTTCGCGGACACGGCCCGCTTCGCCCAGCTCCGCGCCCGCGTGCTCTTCGAGCTCGGCCGCTTCGAGGAGGCGGCGGAGACGGCCAAGCAGGCGCTCGCGGAGAAGCCGGACGACAGCGCCCTCCTGGTCCTCCACTGCCGCGCGCTCTTCGAGCTGAAGCGCCACGAAGAGGCCGAGCAGGTGGCATTGAAGGGGCTGGAGGCCAATCCCGACGCCGAGGAACTGGTGCTGTGGCGCTGCCGGTCGCTCTTCGAACTCGGCCGCCAGGCCGATGTCGCCGAGGCCGCGGAGGCCGGTCTTGCCCGCTGGCCCGATGACCTTCGCCTTTCCTTGCTCCTGAGCCGGGCGCTGCTCGAACTCGGTCGTTTCGAGGAGGCGGCAGCCCGGGCCGCCGCAATCCTGGAGCGCACGCCCCAGGACGCCACCGCCTTGACCGTGCGAGGACGTGCTCTCTTTGCCCTGGGTCGCAGCAAGGAGTTCTGCAGCGAGGCAGCTCCGCCGGAGGTGTCGGACGACAAGAACCTCTTGCCGCTCGTGACCATCTACGCGCGCTCCCTGGAATCGGCGTGCGAGTGGGATCGCATTACGACATGGCTTGAACCTCACTTCCAATCTGGCCGAGCGCTACCCTTGAGCGCGCAGGAGGCGCTATCTAGTGCTTACCAGCATTTGGGGCGCCATGACGATGCCAAGGGGATCTACCGGAGACTCGTCGCCACCACCTGGAACATCACCTTACCGCATGACTTGGCAGACGGCCTGATGAAGAGAGCCATCGACTTCGCGCCGCGTACGATTCCCAACTCTAAAATGACGCCGGCCGTGGTAGACAAGCTGTGGAGCTTAGCCGACCAGAATCGCTGGACACGAAATGAATGGATAGATCGTATGCGTTGGGGGATGGGTGCACAGACCCTCCTCAGAAATATAGTCATGACACAGTCCCCGTTACTTGATCAGATTATTGAACAGGTAGATCTCGAAAAGTGGCAAGATTTTGAAACTCATATTCTAAAAGGAAATTCTGTAATTGCGACGGGAGGACATGTTGGGGCTCACCCAGCAATATTGGCGACGCTGATATATAGAAATATTCCAACTTGTGTATTGTCTAAATACACAATTCCGGATGAATTGATTCCAAAAAACTTTATTTTTATTACAGCCACACAAGATCCAAGATCAACAGTGAGGGGAATTCAGAAGGCTGTTGCGGAAGGGAGAGTTATTATTGTCGGCGGAGACAACGAGAACGATCTTGAAACAACGGATAACGGATATGCTTTTTTGCTGTTCGGGCAGAACGTAGTAGCGCCAAGCGTTCCTTCTAGGCTAGCCTATCAGCACAAACTTCCAACTATTTGGATAGACGCTCTATTTTCTGGCAATAGAATTTGCATCAAACCTGAAACAATGCTGGATGCTCCGAGGGCGGAAACCAAAGATGACTTCGCAGTACGTTGGTGGGAATCTTATATCGATCGGATGTTGCCAATATTATCGAGAGATCCGGCCAACCTATACATGGAGTCAGGCCTGATACGCCGCGCACTTCTTGAATCTCACCATCCCGTCCATGGTGCAAGAAAGCTCGACCTTGCGGTGGGCTGGGAGAGTGCACTTTCTGTTCGGCCCACAATCTGAGCACGCTGCGGCATGTCCGCCGGCCGGCTTGCGGAGTCAGGGGGGTTCGGCTACTTTCTATGAACCGCGGATATCTGAAACCGTTGTTTCAGCCCGTTGATTCGACGCTGTGAGGTAGGCCAAAATGTCTACAAGAACGGACCTCGCACCTGCGCGACAGACATTGGGCCAGCTGCGAAAGCTGATCCAAGATCACCCGCGATTGAAGGTGCGCTTCGACGCTGCCAAAGAGGTAGTGCGTGCCTTCCGGCGTCCTGGATTCTATGAAGTCAGCCAGCGGTGTAACCTTTTTTGCGAGGGATGCTACTACTTCGAGGGCCCCACGGCGTTCCGTCTCCGCAAATCGCCCGATGTTGAGACCTGGCGTGCATTTTTCGAAAGAGAAGCCAGAGAGCGCAAGGTGTCGATGGCCTACTTCATCGGTGCAGAACCGTCGTTGGAGCAGGAGCGCCTCTTTGCCGCCAGCGAGTATTTCGAACACGGCAACATCGGGACAAACGGCACCGTCAAGATTGACCCAGCGATTCCCTTCCGCGTCTCCATTTCGGCGTGGGGCGACGAAGAAACTGACAGGCGCCTCAGAGGGGCCAATGCACTCAGAAAGGCCCTCGCCAACTACGGAGGCGATCCCAGGGCGATCGTGGTCTACACCTTGTCTGCTTGGAACCTGGACGCTGCCCGCGAAGTCACGGTAATGTGCAGGGATCACGGTCTTCCGATCACGTTCAACATGTACACCTCGACCGTTCCTTTTGCCGAGAAGGCCGCTCAGGACCAGGAGCATGACAAGGCCTACTTCCGCCTTTCGAGCAAAGACCACACGCCAGCCTTCGACGAGGCGAGTCTGGATCGCTGTAGAGCGATCGTCTCCGACCTCATGCAAGAATTTCCGGAAACGGTCGTCTACACGAAAGCCTACAACGACTGGGTCACACAGCATGGATCCATCTTCGAAATTGACCCGGAGACGGGCATTGCTCCCGAGTGTGGGTCGCGCATTGTCGGCAACATGAAGTACTTTGGGGCAGATCTAAATGCACATGAGGTGAAGTGCCCAACACCAGATATAAACTGCGCCGAATGTAGAATGTACAGTGCGGGGTGGTCGACGCGGCTGAAACTCTTTGATAAAGATGTAACTTCAGCTGGCGCATTTGACGACTGGTGCGATATCATCGAGGCACTGGGTGAAATCTTTGTTCTCCCACGTGAGAGGGCCCGATTGGCGGCCTCAACGAAGGAAGCGAAGCCAGCGCTTGCAACAGCCTAAGCCATTCGACCTGCTTCCGATTGTTTCACCCCGACCTGCCTGGTTTCGTGACGGGCCTTTCGCAGTTGCGCGAGGACTTTCTAAGAGCAAGAAAAGCTGCCCGGTACTTTGGCTAGGTCGCAATCTCTTTTGCAGTAGAAGGCAGCACCGGGAGGTGGCAGCCGCATGAGGGAATGCAATGAGCGTGCGAGAAGAAGAAGTCGATGAACTGGTTGGTTGGCTTGTTGAAGCAGAGTTGGTGGTCTCAGAGGAGAATCAGGAGGATAGCCTCGCCGCGTGCAAGCTGCGCAAGGCTCTGTTGCGAGAAAGAAATGTTTGTTTGACCGATGAGATGGTCTACAGCCATCTGACACCGAGAAGCCTCGCCGAATGGATAGTAGACAACGCAGATGACATTTACGTCCCTCTGGTCCGACTGACCAAAGAGCGGGACAACGTAGCAGAGGCCGACCGGGCTCTGGTGATCTGTGTTCATGCGCTTTCGGGCTATGCCAGAACGTTTCGCCGCTTAGCACGCGCACTCGAACCGTTTGCAGACGTGTGGGGAATCCAGGCACGTGGTCTCAATCCCGGCGAGACCCCATTTAGCTCGAACGATAGCCTTTTGGACTGCTACCTGAGCGCCGTCACCAGCTTAGCGGGGACGCGCCCTATTAACCTGCTTGGCTTCTCGTCCGGAGGAGCTGTGGCGCACGCTATGGGAGTAGCTCTAGAGCAGTTGGGCCATACTGTCGGGCCCATATTCGTCCTTGATACCCTCCTTTACACAGAGCTACCCCAGACGCCCTCGTTCGACTCCTTCCTGACGATGATGTACAGCGGTATGAACCCAAAAGCGCCGCAGTCAGAGCTAGCTAGCTTTGAGGCAATGGATGTCATCGAAAGAACTGCTTTCTTTTTTGGTGGCTTGGTGGAGGAAGCGAATCCGGACTCGTTTGTCACGGCAATGCCAGTCAGCGCCATTCGTCGCGCTGGTCGGGTCAGTTACCAGCTTCATGTCCTCCTGCGGGATTTTAGACCCGGTGTGTTTCCAGGGAAGGTCGTTCTCATTCGGTCTCGTGACTCAGTTCATTGGGGTGGTGCCTTTGTTCCTTGGGAGCCACCCTGCAGCACGCTGGTAGTCGATCGCATTGCCTGTCTGCACATCAGGATGCTGACAAGACCCTTGGCTCTTCAGAAACTGGTCGAGATCGTTAGGAAGCATAGTCTTTCGAACGAGCACAAAAACCTCGTACAGATATAGCTTAGACCTTTGATCTTATTGCATCTTCAGGACTAACTTGGAGCGGCCTACCAAACCTTAGATCTCCCTGCGCCTGAGAATTACCTTTAGGGGTGTCTTGGCATGCAGACTAGCACCAAGAATGAGCTGAGGGACATCCATGGGATCTACTGGTTCCACCTTCCAACGAGACAAAATTGATACAAGAATTGCTATGGCCATCAGCCAACCCAAGCGAGGGCCCATGCACCCAAACGTACCGGCCGAAAATGGCAGGAAGGCTCCCCTGATCGGTTGGTCATCCGAATCCGGTCCAAACCTCTCCGGCCGAAAACTATCGCCGTCACGCCATAATAAACGGTGACGGTGCAATATGTAAAAAGGAACAACAACAACGGCCCCCTTGGGGACTCTTGTTCCACATACAACCTGATCTTCCTTCGATTGTCTGATTGTTACTGCTCCCGGTGGCAATAAACGTAAGCACTCCTTCAATATTTGGTTTACGCAGCGAAGCTTATCAAGATTTGCTGAATCAACAGTTTTCATCTGATCAAGCATTTTGATTTCTAAAGATATCTTCTCTTGAAGGTCTTGATTTAATGAAACAAACCATAATGCCCATCCTACTAGCGTTGGAGCTGTTTCAAGGCCACCATTCAAAAACAAACGTACATTGTCATGCAAAACAGCTGCAACTCTTTCTTCTCCTATTTCCTTGCGTTCTTGTTCTAGAAATTTTGTAGGGTTCAAAACCCGGTCCAGATTGGCAATACCAAGAGACGCCAACGCCGATACAGCGAGAGTAGCATCTTTATTCTGAGAAGTTTTCATTAACCTTGATGCTCTCAATATCAGTTCAGGAACATTGGCAGATATATCAGCCAATGGTGCTACTCGAAACAGGAAACGCCAGATCGCGCTTAGGGCTATTGGGGAAAGATCTTCATTTAAGTTTAGTTTAATTTTCCCCGAGTCGGCCTTCCACATCCTAGATGCCCGCTTTACTTCACCTATACAATGTACTACTAGTTCATCAGTTCGCCGAACATCCAGTATATATGAAATTATCTTGCGGTGCAAATTTTCTAGTTCTGGTGTAAATAAAATATTATTCTTACCTGATGTTGCAATAAGCATTTTTCTATATAGTGGAATTGGATCAAATCTCTCACGTGACGCTCGTAGAACAACTTGTATTGCGTCCGGACTCGAAAAAAACACAACACTTCTATCACCCATGGTTCCGGATACCGAAAACTTTTCAAGTAATTCAAGAGGCCAATTCTCTTCTGGAAGGCGCAAAAGCCTGTTTGCTGTGCGCCAACGAACAGAACACAGCGGCGGTAGGTGAAACGAAGGTACCAGAGAGTCTGCAATCATTAGCATCCATCCGATGAGTCTGCGAAGTGTTTTGATCGATATCCAATCTTGCCAATTGCCGTCATCCTCCGCAAGGCGGTCGCATCTCACATCCGAAAACGTCGCAACAAGTCTAAACATGTGGGAACAGACGCTGGGCTAACAGGGATGTTGCCAGGGTTTGAAGTATCCAAGCAAAATTGTAACAGAAAATATACAGAAACTATTTTCTGGTAGAATGGTAATGCTCTATCATTTTCGGTAGCCATGCCCTCAAGGAGAAATATAAATTAATCAGTTGGCAGTTTTTACCTAAGTGACAGCCGCCCCTCCCGCCTCCTTCAAGGTCCGGCGCAGCAACTGGCGGAAGCGCTCGATCGGCAGGCGGCCGCGGCCGTCGCGGCCGAAGCGGTTGACGCGGCGCCGGCAGCGGTCGGGCTCTTCCAGGACCCGGCCGATCGCAGCCGCCACGGACTCGAGGTCGACCTGGGCCAGGAGTGCGCTGGGGTACTTCATCTCCTTCACCACGCCGCCCATGAAGGTCTGCCGGGGCACCACCAGAAAGCGCTCCAGCTGGATCGCCTCGTAGAAGACGCCGGAGCCGGAGACGGCATAGCGGTCGCGATAGGGCAGGATCATCACGTCGATCTGCTTCATCGCCTCGTAGTACTCCTCGACCGAGAGGCGGTCGTCGTACCAGCGGCAGGTACCGCGCTGCACCGCGCGCTCCAGGCAGTGCACCCGGTCGGAGCCCAGCCCCTCGACGAAGCGGCGCTTGAGCTGCAGGACCCAGTTGACCTCCTTCAGCGGCGCGAAGGCCTCCACCAGTTGCGGGAAGAGGTCGGACCCGCGGTTCGGGGTCGAGGTCCCCAGGGTCCCGAAGGTGATGGTGTCCCGCGCCAGCGCGCGCTCCCCGCGCGAGGCCACCCGCCCCGCCAGCGAGGCTGCCAGATAGGGGAACTGGTGCATGGGCAGGTCGTCGCCCAGGAGCTTGCGGAAGTGCATCGCCGCCCGCTCGGTCTCGCAATAGAGCAGCGGATGCACGTTCGCCATCTTGAAGAGCCTGGAGAGGCCGCGGCGGTTGGCGCGCGACCAGTGGCCCCGCTCATCGCTCTCGGCCAGCAGGTAGTCGACCTCGATCACCCCCACGATCACGGTGATCGGCCGTTCCGCGGTGATCCGATCCAGCCAGCGCACGAAGCCGCCGATCATGTTGGCCTTCATGGAGTGGACGTAGATCACCTTGCACTGGCTGAGGTCGACCCGCCGGAAGACCCGGGTCAGGTCCTGACAGACCGCCTTGTTCAGCATGCGGACCGTCTCTTCGGTCACCGCGATGTCGCTGTAGGAATAAGGGTTGAAGCGGAAGACGCGCTTCACCTGGCCTTCCAGCGACAGGTCGTTGTGATCGCTCTCCTCGCCCCCGGTCAGCAGCCAGACCGCGTCCTTGGAGACGCCCAGCTCTTCCGAGAGGAACTCTACGGAGAACTTCCCGTAGTTGAAGTGGTGCCCCGAGCGGTAGTGGAAGCCGGGGTCGATGACGACGGCGGCCGGGGGCGCCTTGCCGGAGAGATCCTCCTCCGGCTGCTCGAAGAGGGAGAGGTCGCCGAGTGCCACGGTCTGGGCCTTGGCCAGGAGTCCGCGCTGGTCTGCCTGATAGCTCTCCAGCTCGGCCCCGGCACGCTCCAGCACCGTGCGGGCAAAGGGGAAGTCGCCGATGGTGCAGGCCGAGTGGGCCAGCATCGGCAGGGCCGGCAGATAGGTGGCGTCGCCGAGGTCGAGGGAATGCCCCACCTCCGCGGCCGCCGCCTCGTTCCCGGCCCTGGCGAAGGCGCGGTAGGCATTGGCGAGCGGCCACTGGTAGGAGGAGGCGAGCGAGGAGAGGACCTCCCAGGCCTGGCCGGCGCGCTGCCAGTTCTTGCCCGCCATGAAGACCTGGGCGGCGCTGCGCGCGCTCATGGGATCGGACAGCAGGCAGTCCGACTCCTCCTCGCAGATCCTGGCGGCGATCTCGACCTGCTCGTTCTGGACGAGACCGCCCAGCAGCTCGACCAGGCGCTCGCGGTGTTCGGGCAGACCGGCCTGGCGGATGAGGTTCAGCGCCTGGACGACCTCGGCATCCTCCGCCAGCAGGCCCAACTCGGCCCTGAGGCCCAGAACCTCGAGCGTCTGTCCGGCGCGCGTGGCGATCGCGTCGAAGAGCCTGCGCAGGAAGGCACGCCCCGGCTCGCCGTTGCGCTCGATGGCATTGCGCATCCGCCGCAGCGCACCGAAGGCGTCGGCCCGCCCGGCCATCTCCTCGAGGAGAGCTTCGGGGATCTCGCGCTCCGGCATCCAGGTGGCGAAACAGAGCAGGAGCAGCACGCCGGTGTCGAAACCGGCCGGGTAGCGAAGCTCCGGATGATCGCGGATCTCCAGCGCCAGTGCGAGCTGCGCCGTGACGCTGTCCTCCAGGCAGAAGGTCAGCATGTCGTCGTAGAGCGAGGGAGCGCTCTCGTCGGATCGCGGCAGGAGGTAGCTCTGCTTGGCGCTGATCGACGCGCTCGACAGGCAGAAGTTCCAGGTCAGCCTCTGCTTGTCGGTGACCGCGCCGGCCTCTGCAGCCCCGCTGAGCGGGCCGTGCAGCGGCTCCAGGCAGCCTTCGATCTCCATCACCAGACGCAGGATCGAGAGCCCGCAGGCATCGACGACGAAGAGGGCGTTGTCGCGCGCCTCCTCCGCATCCGGCCGCTCTAGGAGCCGCCGCAGGGCCGCCGCCATGTCGGCACTCCAGTCGGCGCGCACCTCCCAGCGGCGGGCCAGAGCCGCGCCGTAGTGGATCACGTGATAGTCGAGCCCCCTGTCGCAGTAGGAGCGGAAGATGCGGGTGGCACCGCTCTCCTCGCTGAAGCCCCGGCGCACCATCTCGCGGACCACGCGGCGTTCCAGGTCTCCGGCGGCGTAGTCCTTCACCCAGGCCGAGAGGTTCCGGAAGAAGGCCCGGGCGCCCTTGTGCTCCAGCGTTCGCAAGGCTCTCGAAAAGGCCTCCCGGTCGCAGCGCGCCAGTTCCGTCCTGTCGCTCAGGACCCGAAGCACGGCGTCGACGGCCTCAGGAGAACGGCAGCCGATCGCCTCGTTCAGCGCCGCTTCGGCCAAGAGCGTGTCGTTCGGTCGACGGCGCAGGGCCCTGGTCAGGGCCCGCGGCTCGATCTTCTCGCCGCCGTCCGACCGGAGGTCGCGCGGCAGCAAGGCAGAGGCCAGCAGCGACGCGGGCCCCCGCGACAGCGCCAAACCCAATAGCTTCCTGCTTGCCGGGTCGCTCAACATCTCATTCAACGTCCATCACAGGTTCTGGTGGCAACACCAAACCATCGAGCTTCCCCGCTGCTTTGTTAGCCTGAAGTACATCCTACCGCAACGCTTATCGGATCTGGCGACTCAAGACGGCCGAATTGTCCCAACCCCAGGTGCCCAAGTACCACAATCAAGTCGTCGGCCAGGAGACAGGGACGGCAGACCACGGAATCGTGATGACAACAGGGCATCTATTGGAACGATTTGCTTCACCGGCCGCATGAATTTTCAGAAAAGCAATCTGTACGAGCGCCCGGTTTCTAAGAGCAACTGTTGGATTGCCGCAGACGGCGGGAGCGGTTGCGAGAACGGAGGAAGGACTCGGCAGTCGGATCACCGATTCGTCAGGCGCTCCTCGTCGCAGAGCAGGTCGTTCAGTTCCTCCATCTCCTCAAGGAAGCCGTCCTTCCGGGCCGGCGGCTTGCGCTGCTTCTTCTGGCCGCCGGCGCCCTTCGCCGCTGCGGTGGCCGTGTCCTGCTGCGCGGCGACTTCCCGGTCCGGGCCGTTCTCCGCCGGCCCGCCCTTCCCTTCCCAGGCCGACTTCGGCTCCATCAGGCCCAGACGGATTGCAAGGACCTTGGCGGCTGTGCGCGGCCGCTTGGCGATGAGCTCGATGTCCTTCTCGCGATTCATCACGTCGAGATCGGCATAGTGCTTCAGGAAGACCTGCATCACGTGGGCCACGCCCTCGGGCGTCACCTCCCGGCAGTTCTCGGCGAACGCGGAGAAGCGGTGATAGGGGTTGTTCACGATCTCGTAGGAGGGGAAGTAGTCGCAGTTTTCCGTCGCCTCGCAGACCGTGCCGGCGGCCACCCGCAGCACGGACTTGGAGTAGACGCTGGAGAGAAAGACGTGCTGGTCCAGGTAGGTCGCATTGAGCGGTACCGGCGAGACCGTGACGATGAACTTGGCCCCGCGATTGATCGAGCGGATGAAGTCGAAGGACCACTGCAGGTCCTGGGTCACCTCGGCGACCGTGAAGTTCTTGAATTCAAAGAGTTCGGGATCGAAGGTCCCGCCGGCCACGCCCGGTGCCAGCGGGAAGACGGCGCCGTCGCGCCGGTCGACCCAGGCCTCCGTCAGCCCCAGGGTGAAAATGAAGCAGGAGAGCGACTCGAAGGCCTTGCGCACGGCAGCCAGGTGTCGGTCGCGGTCGATCTCCAGCTCCCGCCGGTTGATGAAACCGCCGGGATGGATCTGCGGCCGGAAGGGGTCGACCAGGCCTCCCTCGGGTCCGATCCAGCAGGCTTCCAGGGGCTCGAACCGTCCGAAGGCGCGCTCGAGGAGCTGCCTCAGCTGGCGCGCCGTGTAGATGTTCCCGTAGCGCGCCGTGAAGCTGCCGTAGTGGTACTTCTGCGCGACCCGGTCCGGGATGATCGGATGGGCCTCTTCCGTCACCAGGAAGTTGAAGCCGACATGCTGCAGGACCTTGGAGACATGCTGGGCAAAGCAGCTTCCCGCGGCGGCGATGGGCTCCTCCCTGGCGAGGGGAAAGGACACGCCCACCACCGGATCGAAGCCCTTGCGGCTCTCGATGGCCGGCTCGTTGGCCCAGAACTGGTAGTCGGGCTTGCCGATGTAGGGATGGGGCCTATCCACCGGTGACCTCCAGAAGCTGCTGCAGGACCAGACCGCCGTAGCGGTGGTTGGCATGCGTGGCGGTCTCCGCCACGTAGGCGTCCTTCAGGAAGCCGGCGGAATCCACGGCCGCCGCGGGCGGCTCCAGCACGCGGATGCCCAGCCCCTGGCAGTGATCCCGCAGGATACCGCAGTGCATGCGGTAGAAACGAAGACGCTGTGCAGGGGGCACCGCGGACTGAGAGCCCAGAGACTGATAGGCCGGCGGAAGAAACCCGGAGATGTCCTCCAGCCCCAGCGGCGGCGGCGAGAGCAGGTGAATGATCGGCAGCGCCACCTTCTCCTTCAGCCGCTCCAGCATCCAGGTGTGCAGGCCGGCATAGCTTTCCAGGATCTCGCGCATCACGCCGTGATGAACGAGATAGCGGTCGGGGTCGTAGTCGGTGTCCTCCGGCCCTTCGAACACCTGGATCTTGGTGTCGTGCTCCAGCAAGGCGATCTTGTGGTAGGTGTTGCCGCCGATCATGGAGACGACGTGGCTGGGCTCGAAGTCGCCGCGAAAGGAGGCAAGGGGATCGGCAGCCTCCAAGAGCGAGCGATCCTCGCTCCTGTTCAGGTGGATCACCCTGAAGGCCGGGTTCGGCGCCTGGTTGAGCGTCGCGGACAGGGCATTGGTGTGGCTGTGGCCGATTACGAGCAGCCTGGCGCCCCGCGTACCGCCCTGAGTATCGCCGCGGTGCCTTGCTTCAAGATCTTCGGATGACGTCACTTGCCCGCTCACGCTACCCGTACTCGCTACCCTGACTTGCTATCCCAAAATCTAGATTGCCGCCTCAAACTGTGCCCTTCGGTCGCGATAGGCAAGGACGAGCTGGTTCGAAGCGATCCGCCGCAATATCCCGACAGCAGACACCAGGGAGAAAGCGGCCCGGATCAAGCCGCACGGGTGGAGAGCTTCCGCTCCAGCCTGCGCTCGCGCGAGGCCACCAGCAGCTCGCACAGCATGCGATGGCCCAGTTCCGCCATCTTGCCCCGCAAGAGGGCGTCGTACTGCGGCAGGATCTCGGCGAACTTCTGGTTCAGGAAGCGGATCTCCTCGCTGCTGAGTTCATCGGCGAAGCGGTCGGCGATGCCCTTGTTCCATTCGGGCACGGCCGTCTTCTGCTGGTCCATCTGCTGGGTCAGCCGGTGGCCGAGGGTCCCGTATCCCAGATGCCGGGCGAGAACCTCCACCACCCGGTTCTGGCGTGCGGCGATCAGGTAATAGGGGACCGAGAGCACCTGCTCGTTCGCCACCCAGGGCACGATGTTGTTGAACTGCCGTACGATCGGCGCCACCAACTGGCGCACCTCGGTGAACTTGGTGAACCAGCGCGAGGAGCCCTTCTCCCGGTCGGACTGGCCGGCATCGAGGGTGGAGAGCGCGGTGTCGCGGGGATCGCGGAAGGAGGTGAAGGCGACCACCGCCCGGCTCTCGACGAGATCCTTCATCTCCTCCGTGAAGGGGCCATGGGTCTTCAGCACGATGTAGTCGCCGGGATCGATCTGCCGGGCGACGCTCTCGACCAGGTCTGCCGTGACGTTGGCATGAAAGCCGCTGAAGTCCTTCCCCAGACGGCTGTCCTTGAAACTGTAGTACTCCTGGCCGTTCGCGATCGACGACAGTTCCAGGGCCGTGGCCCAGAGAAAGGTACTTCCTGACTTAGGCTGGCCGTGAGCGACGACGATCGGCATGAGATCCCTCTAAAACCTGTTGTCCGTGCTGGTGCGGGGCGGTCTCGCCCTCCGCGATCAACCTTCGCCGTTGGCCGCAGCGCCCTTGGCCGGCTTGGGCCGCCTCTCGCCCGGATCGGACGCCCGGCGCACGACGGAAAAGGAGGTCTTCAACAGCCGGCTGAGGTCTCTGGGGTCGCTCGTGACCCACTCACCCGTCACCTTGCGCTTGCCTTCCAGGACCGCCAGTTCCTTGAAGATCGAATAGACGAGATCGTCGTTCATTTTGCCGTTCCTTCGCGTTTCAGGGTGTAGCAGCAAGAGAGGCCCGGCCTTCGATGGCGAAGGCTGGGACAGATAGATCTGCACCGAAGAATCGAGGCGCCGTCTTCCAGGCGAACCGGGCGTCCGTCAGAATTGCGGTTCCGGGTCCACCAGTCACGCAGCAGCCTACCTCTTTCTCTGGACAACGTCCGAACCTGTTGCGGCGCATACCACGACAGCCCCTTCGCGACTGTCAATCTCGAAGCCTCGCTAAAAAGCAATATGTCGCAATACTCCGGGCCGCCGGACTGTCTGACTGGCCAGGACTGCCGGTAACGCGATCAATGATCCTAGGTGGTAGAGCCTAACGGCCCCACCCACGGTTCCGGTCTCGAACTGCGGCCCGCTCGGCCTGGCGCTGCTGACAGGCCTGCGCCGCCCCGCCGGACTGCGAGCTGCAGCCCGTCTTGCAGGCCGCGAGCAGCGGCAGGCTTGCAGCCAGGGCCAGGACTGCGAGGCAACGCCGGCGGTCGAGATGACCTGCCGAGCTGCCCTCCATCTCTTCTTTCATCGTCGTCGTTCCACCGCCCGTTTCGTGCCCCCGTTTCGTGCCCCCGTTTCGTGCCCCCGTTTCGTGCCCCCGTTTCGTGCCCCCGTTTCGTGCCACAGCCTTCATCTTGGCACGCGTCGACGCGAATTTGTCATACAAGTTCGTGAGCGAAGCGGCGCCGCTGCTTTCCGTTTGGAAGCGAGCGACAAGGAGAGCGGAAGCCCGTGCCGAGCAAAGCGCACCCTGCTTCAGGGTGTAGCGCCCATGCGCGAGGCCTCGACGAACTGTTCCGTCGCGTCGTCGATCTGGCGGCCGCGGCGGCCGCGCGCGGCATGCACGTAGAGCGTCCTGGGGTCGATCTTCGCCTGCGCCTCCGGCGGCTGGGGTATCGCATAGTCCAGCGGCCGGGCGTGGTCGGCCATCAGGAGATCGGTCGAATAGACCGAGTTGAACTTCCACAGCATCGAGAAGAAGTTGGTCTGTCCGTGGGCCAGCCGGTTGGCCAGGATCGGCAGGTAGTCCCGGATCGCCCGCCAGCGCAGGTGCTTCTTGTTCAGGACCTGCTGGGTCTTGACCAGCTCGGCATAGAAGCGGTCCAGCGGCAGGCGGGTGGGGACGACGGCGTGCTGGATGTCGAAGAGGCGATAGTCGCGGGTCGTGAGCCTCCGGCCGTCGGTGTGCCACAGCTCGGTTCCGGGATAGGGCGTGGCGACGGAGACGTTCACCACCTCCGGCACCTCCATGATCCACTCCCGGATCACGCGAAAGCGCTCCTCGTCCCAGTCGGGGTCGGCGATGATGTTGATGGCAACGGTCATGCCCAGCGAGCGCGCGTAGTCCAGCGCCTCGAAGTTCTGATCGATGCTGACCCGCTTGCGGTACTTCTTCAGCCCCTCCTGGTCGATCGCCTCCAGCCCCAGGAAGAGGTACTGCACGCCGAGGTCGCGCCAGAACTTGAAGACCTCCTTGTTGCGCAGCAGCACGTCGCCGCGGGTCTCCAGGTAATACTCCTTCTTGATGCCCGCCTTGGCGATGGCCTCGCCGATGGCCATGCCGTGGTTGGACTGGATGAAGGCGACGTCGTCGACGATGAAGATGCCGGGCTCCCGGACCTGCTTCAGCTCCTCGACCGCGACCTCGGGACTGACCTGCCGGTAGGTGCGGCCGTAGAAGGTCCAGGCGCTGCAGAAGTTGCAGTCCCAGGGGCAGCCGCGCGAGAACTCGATGGAGGCCGCCGGATCGAGCAGGCCGATGAAGTACTTGCTGCGCTTGCGCAGCAGGTCGCGCGCCGGCCGCAGGTCGTCCAGGTTCTTGACGAAGATCGGCGCCGGCCCCTTGCCCTCCAGGGTGACCGCCCCCGGCAGCGTGGAGACGGCGGAACGGTCGTGCAGCGCCGCTTCCATGACCTCTGCGATCACGGCCTCGCCCTCGCCGCGCAAGACGCAGTCGATGGCCCCGGCGCCGTGCTCGAGGAACTCTTCGGCGACGAAGGAGGCCGAATGCCCGCCGACCAGGATATAGCAGTTGGGCAGGGCCTTGCGCGTCGCCTTGGCCAGATCCACGATCTCGGGAAGGTTGGCCAGATAGTTGCAGGAGAAGGCGATCACGTCGGGACGGAAATCGGCGACCGCGCTGTGATAGAAGTCGTGGCTGTCGACCTGCAGGTCGATCAGGCGCACCTCGTGGCCCGCCTGCCGCACGGCCTCGGCGACCACCTCGAGGCCCAGGGGCTCCAGGCGAAGGAAGATCTTCGTGTACATCAGGGGCCCGGGATGAACGGCCAGAAATCGCATGGACTCTCCTTCTACGCTCCCCCGGACGGGATAATGGGGGGCTGGCCCGTGCCACCGATAGAGGTGAGTTGCCGCGCCTGAATCGAAAGTTCGACAGGCTTCACCCGCCGGGACTGCGGCGGCCTCAACCGGCAGGTTTCTCGATCTTCTCCTCCTGGACGGGGATGCACCACTCCGGGCCGCGCTCCGTCGTCACGTACTCGGGCCAGCGGAAGGCCACGGGCGGCGGATCGGCATCGCTCAGCAGGGGCGGCGACCACTTGGTCCCGCCGATACCGCCGCCGGTGCGCTCGCGAAACTCCGCCGTGACTGCCTCCAGGCGTCGGGGATCGGTCAGCAGATCGACGGCGGTGGAGGCGATGACGCGTCCGGCGACGGCGGTCATGGGGTCGATGCTGGGGGCAAAGCCGCCCAGGGCGTTCATCGCCCAGTCGGGATAGCGGAAGTTCGGGTCCGGCGAGGCCAGCATGGGCCGGCCGACGAAGAAGCGCACCGTCGGCGTGTGCCAGGTGTATTCCACATAGTCGTCGTTGGTGAAGTGATCGACGTCGGCCTGCATCATGCCCCGAAGCAGCGCATCGGCCTCCTCCGGCCGGATCAGCTCGCCCACCTCGGGAAGGAAGGGCTCCTGCATGGGGGCTAGGCCGAGGTTGGCCTGGATCTCGCGGGCGAAGGCCTTCGCCTCCTCCGGCATGATCGGGCCGCCGATCCGCTCCATGTTGGCGTAGAGCAGCTCGGCGAAGGCGAGGTTGGGCAGGCCCGGCCGGGTGCGCGAGACCCAGCCCTCCTCCACCCGGCAGTGCGCCATCTCGGCAGCGAGATGGGCGTTGCGGTCCAGGACGGCGTAGATGCGCTGCAGCATCTCGGGCTTGGGCGCGCGTGCGGCATAGGCGATCTGGGAGATGTGCGGCGCAAGGTTGTCCGAGGTCGCCTGGCCGCCTATCAGGATCGCCTCGTTCAGGCTCCAGGCGCCCGAGTGGGCCCACATGGATTCCCGGGTGAGCTTGCTGGACATGTACATCTGCACCAGCGCGTCGGTCGCTCCCGGCGCCCGCGCCGTGGTGTGGGCCATGGGGATGGGCGCGCCCGGATCGACGCTCCAGTCCTGTGGCCGGTCGCAGAGGAAGGTGTAGACCTTGCCCCAGTTGCCGACGCAGTGGACCTTCCAGGAGACCGTGTTGGTCATCGGCAGCATGTAGGAGGGGTGGAAGGAGAAGGCGGCATCCAGCCCGTCGTAGTAGCCGCGCGCGGCATGAAAGGGCTTCGACCCGCAGACCTTCTCCGCCGGCTCGCCGAAGAAGACCAGGCTGCCCGAAAGCCCGCCTTCGTCCATCGCGTGCTTCAAGGCCAGGAAGCCGACCAGCGCGCCGATCCCCAGGGCCGAATGGGGATCGGTGTGGCCGGCGGCGAAGCGCGAGAGGCCGGCGCGCGGCTCCTGCTGCGGGACCGCCGCCTGGCAGTTGCCCGGCACGGCATCGTACTCGGCATAGCCGCCCAGGACCGGGCCCGGTCCGTTCGACCAGCGTGCGCAGAAGGCCGTCGGCATCCCGGCCGAGCCCTCCTCCACCTCGAAGCCCTCGGCCCGGAGCAGGTCGACATAGAGCCGGGCCGAGCGATACTCGCGCCAGGCCGTCTCGGCATAGTCCCAGATCTGGGCGCACCAGGCGGACCAGCGCGGCCTGTTCTCGGCGACCCAGGCATCGGCCAGGCCTTTCAGCGCGTCAGGGTTCATCGCTCTTCCTCCCGCTCCGGAGCCGGCTCACGCCTGCGGCCTGTCGTCCTCGATGTAGGCGCGGACGATGGCGTCGATGCTCTCGTCGGGCCGGAGCCCGGCCGCCAGGGCACGCGCGGAGGTGATGCCCTTCGGCCAGGAGGCCACCAGGGCCTCGACCTTGGGATCGCGCTCCCAGGAGATGAGATCGGCTGCCTCCGGGCCGGCCGCCCGTTTCAGCGCCTCGACCGACTCCGCCATCGAGACGGAGATGCCGGGCAGGTTCATCACCCGGCCGGGACCGAAGGCCTCGGCCGGCAGGCTGGCGGCGGCGATCAGGCCCTCGACCGTGCGCCGCGGCGAGATGATCGCCATCCTGGCCTCGGGCGCCACCGGGCAGTTGCTCCTGAGGCCCGACAGGGGCTCGCGCAGGATACCGCTGGCGAAGCCCGAGGCGGCCTTGTTCGGCTTGCCGGGCCGCACCACGACCGTCGGAAGCCTGAGCGAGCGGCCGTCGAACAGGCCCTTGCGCGAGAAGTCCTTCACCAGAAGCTCGCCCATGACCTTCTGCGAGCCATAGGAGCTGTCGGGTGTGACCACCGTGTCATCGTCGACCTCGTCCGGCAGATCGCCGCCGAAGACGGCGACCGAAGAGGCGAAGATCAGCCGCGGGCTCTGTCCGGAATGGCGCAGGGCCTGCACCAGGTTGAGGGTGCCGCCCAGGTTGACGGTGAGGCCCAGGTCCATGTCGGCCTCGCACTCGCCGCTGACCGCCGCGGCCAGGTGCCAGACCAGGTCGACCGGCTGCGAGACGATTTCGGCCAGCAAGGCCGTGTCGGAAAGGTCGCCGATCACCGCCTGCAGCCGCGCATCCTCGATTCGCGGTGCGACGCGGTCGAGGCTGACGACCGACTGGGCCCGCCCGAGCGGCGACTTGGCGTCCAGAAGCGCGGCGATCAGCTTGCCGCCGAGAAACCCACCGCCGCCGGTCACGACTATACGCATGCACTCTCCCCCCTTCTCGTTGGGCGGGCCACGCTAGACCCGCCGCCGGCGCCATGGCTATATGAACGGCGTCCCGGTGCCGAAGAGCGTAGCAAAGGAGCGGCGGCGACTTGAAGAGCGACGACATCTTCCACGCCCTCTGGATCGGCAAGACGCTCCCTGCCATGGCGGCGGGATGCCTCGCCTCCTTCGTCCGCCAGGGCCACAGCGTGCATCTCTACCTCTACGACGCGCTGCCGCGGGTGCCGGAAGGCGTCGAACTGCGCGACGCCAACAAGATCGTTCCGCGCGAAAGGATCTTCCTGCACCACAAGAACAAGTCCCTTTCCTCCTTTTCCGATCACTTCTGCTACACCCTGCTGCACAGGCTGGGCGGCACCTGGATCGACTGCGACCTCTACTGCCTGCGGCCGATCCCGGCGGAGGAGGAGATCCTGCTCGGCTATCAGAGCCCCGACGTGATCAACAAGAGCCTGCTGCGGCTGCCGAAGGGATCGAAGATCACCAAGGACCTGCTGGGGATCTTCGAGCATCGCCAGTCCTACCTGCCCTGGCTGCAGCCCGCCACCCGGCGCCGCGCCTGGCTGCGCCATCACTTCCTGCGCAAGCCCTATTACGAGGTGATCCCCTTCGCCACCACCGGCCCGGTCGCGGTCTCCTGGTTCCTGCGCGAAGCGGGCCTGGAGGGCGCGGCCAAGCCGAGAGACGTCTTCTATCCGCTCTCCTTCGACGACGCCGGGCGGGCCGCCGAGGCCGACTTTTCAGAGCGGGACTGCATCACCGAGCGAAGCCTCACCATCCATCTCTGGAACGAGGTCCTGCGGCTGCGCAAGGGTCCGCCCGAACCGGGCAGCCTGGTCGCCCGGATCGAGGCGGAAGGAGAGGGCGGGCCGCCGGCCGTGGTCGTCGCTTGAGCGCCGGCCGAAGCAGCCGCCGGCCCGGCACGAGCGGGGGTGAGGGCGCACGCGGAGGATGACAGGGCAGTAACACTGACCTATATTCCTTTGAAGGCTGCCGCTCTTTCGGCGCATGCTAGTCTTGCGACAAGATCGAAAGAGCCAACCTGCCGCTCGCCGGCGGACCGCGCTACCGGGGCCGGGCCGCTGCCAGCACTTGAGGAAACGACATGCCAGACGCCGCCATTCGCCTCGACGACAAGTATGCCCTCGAAAGCGGACGCATCTTCCTGACCGGAACCCAGGCCCTGGTGCGCTTGGCGCTGATGCAGCGGCAGCGCGACCGCGCGGCGGGGCTCAAGACCGGCGGCTACATCAGCGGCTACCGCGGCTCTCCCCTCGGCGGGCTCGACCAGCAGCTCTGGCAGGCCAAGCGCTTCCTGGACGCCAACGACATCGTCTTCCGCCCCGGCGTGAACGAGGACCTGGCGGCGACGGCCATCTGGGGCACGCAGCAGACCAACCTCTTCGACGACGCCAGGGTCGATGGCGTCTATGCCCTCTGGTACGGCAAGGGCCCCGGCGTGGACCGCTGCGGCGACGTCTTCCGCCACGGCAACCTGGCCGGCAGCTCCAGGTACGGCGGCGTGCTGCTGCTGGCCGGCGACGACCATGCCGCCAAGTCCTCCACGGCTGCCCACCAGTGCGAATACGCCTTCATGGACGCCATGATCCCGACCCTGGCGCCTGCGGGCGTGCAGGAGTTCCTGGACCTCGGTCTCTACGGCTGGGCGCTCTCGCGCTACTCCGGCTGCTGGGTCGGCTTCAAGTGCGTGGGCGAGACGGTGGAGTCCACTGCCTCCTGCAACGTCGACCCCAACCGCATCGTCATCACCCAGCCCAACGACTTCGAGATGCCGGCCGAGGGGCTGAACATCCGCTGGAACGGCGCCCTGGACATGGTGCAGCAGGAAGAGCGCCTGCATTCCAGGAAGCTCTATGCGGCACTGGCCTTCGCCCGCGCGAACCGCCTGAACCAGACGGTCATCAACAGCCCCAGGCGGCGCTTCGGCATCGTCACGGCCGGCAAGTCCTACCTGGACGTGCGCCAGGCGCTGGACGACCTGGGAATCGACGAGGCCCTGGCCGCGGAGATCGGGCTTTCGGTCTACAAGGTCGGCATGGTCTGGCCGCTGGAGCGCGACGGCCTGCGCGACTTCGCCCAGGGCCTGGAAGAGATCCTGGTCGTGGAGGAAAAACGCGCTCTGCTGGAGAACCAGATCAAGGAGCAGCTCTACAACTGGGGCGAGACCGCCCGCCCCCGCATCGTCGGCAAGTTCGACGAGGAGGAGAACTGGATCCTGCCCTCCAACGGCGAGCTCACCCCGGCGCGCATCGCGCGGGTCATCGCCCGGCGGATCCAGCGCTTCCACTCCAGTGAGAGGATCGCCGACCGCCTGGACTTCCTGGAGCGCAAGGAGGCGGCCCTCGAGGCCGAGCCGGACACCCTGAAGCGCGTCCCGACCTTCTGTTCCGGCTGTCCGCACAACAGCTCCACCAAGGTGCCGGAGGGCAGCCGCGCGCTGGCCGGCATCGGCTGCCACTACATGGCCCAGTGGATGGACCGCAGCACCCGCACCTTCACCCAGATGGGCGGCGAGGGCGTGACCTGGGTGGGGCAGTCCCACTTCTCGAACGCCGACCACGTCTTCGCAAACCTGGGCGACGGGACCTACGAGCATTCCGGCATCCTCGCCATCCGCCAGGCCTGCGCCGCCGACGTCAACATCACCTACAAGATCCTTTACAACGACGCCGTCGCCATGACCGGCGGCCAGCCGCACGACGGCGCGCTGAGCCCGGCCATCATCAGCCGCCAGATCGCGGCCGAGGGGGTGAAGGAGATCGTCGTGGTGACCGACGAGCCGGAGAAGTATCCCCTGGGCACTGCCTGGGCCAGCGGGGTCACCGTCGAGCACCGCAGGGAACTGGACGCCGTCCAGCGCCGCCTGCGCGAGGTGCCGGGCGTCACCGCCATCATCTACGACCAGACCTGTGCTGCCGAGAAGCGGCGCCGGCGCAAGCGCGGCCTCTATCCCGACCCGCCCAAGCGCGCCTTCATCAACCAGGATGTCTGCGAGGGCTGCGGCGACTGTTCGGTGCAGTCGAACTGCATCTCGGTGATCCCGGTGGAGACTGATTTCGGACGCAAGCGGGCGATCGACCAGTCGAGCTGCAACAAGGACTTCTCCTGCGTGGAGGGCTTCTGCCCCTCCTTCGTGACGGTGCACGGCGGCAAGCCGCGGCGCAAGAAGGCGCAGGCCCCCAAGGAGGTCTCGGCCTGGCCGGTACTGCCGCAGCCGAAGCTGCCGGACCTGGAGCGGCCCTTCAACCTGCTGGTCGCCGGCGTCGGCGGCACCGGCGTGGTCACCATCGGCGCGCTGCTGGGCATGGCCGCCCACATCGAGGGGCGCGGCTGCTCGATCCTGGATCAGACCGGCCTGGCCCAGAAGGGCGGCGCCGTCATGAGTCACATCCGCCTGGCCAAAACGCCGGAAGAGCTGCATGCCGTGCGCATCGCCGCGGGCCGCGCGGACCTCCTGCTGGGCTGCGACCTGGTGGTGGCGGCCTCGCTGGAGGCGCGCGGCAAGCTGGACGAGCGGCGCAGCTGGGCCATCGTCAACAGCTACGAGCAGATCACCGGCGACTTCGCCCGCAACCCCGATCTCTCGATCCCCGGAAAGCGCCTGGCAGAGCAGATCCGGCACGCCACCGCCGATGAGCGGGCCATCTTCCTGGACGCCCACCGGCTGGCGGTCCGCCTGATGGGCGATTCCATCGCGACCAACCTCTTCCTGCTGGGGTTTGCCTGGCAGAAGGGACTGGTCCCGGTGACGCAGTCCGCGCTCATGCAGGCGATCGACCTGAACGGCGTTGCCACCGAGTTCAACAAGCAGGCCTTCCTCTGGGGCCGCCGCACCGCCGAGGACCCCGCGGCAGTGGAGCGCGCAGCCGCCGGCGACGGCGAGCAGGGCGCCGCGGGAGCGGAGGAGGAGAGCCTTGAAGAGCTGGTCTCCCGCCGCATGCGCTTCCTGGCCGACTACCAGGATTCCGCCCTGGCGCAGCGCTACCGCGGCCTGGTCGAGCGGGTCGCGGAGACCGAGCGCCAGAAGACCCCGGGGCTCACCGGCCTGGCCGAGGCGGCGGCACGCAACTATGCCAAGCTGCTGGCGATCAAAGACGAGTACGAGGTGGCGCGGCTCTACACCAGCGGCACCTTCGAGGCCAATCTCAAGGAGGCCTTCGAGGGCGAGTTCAAGCTCACCTTCCATCTGGCCCCGCCGCTCTTCGCCCGCCGCGACCCGCGAACCGGCCGGCTGCAGAAGCGCGAGTACGGCGCCTGGGTCTTCCCCCTCTTCCGCCTGCTGGCGCGGCTCAGGCGCTATCGCGGCACCTGGCTGGACCTCTTCTCCCGCAGCGAGGAGCGCAGGCAGGAACGCCGGCTGATCCACGACTACGAGGCGCTCGTCACGCGGGTGCAGGCGGACCTGGAGCCCGGCAACCACCAGACCGCCGTGGCCCTGCTCGCCTTGCCGGAGAAGATCCGCGGCTATGGCCATGTCAAGGAGGCGCACCTGGCCAAGGTCAAGCAGGAGGAGTCGCTGCTACTGGCACGGCTTTCCGGCGGCGAAGCTGCCCCTGCCGTCGCTGCCGAGTAGATAATCTGTGAGAAGTTGCTATCTTACGATTTTCGGGGGACGCAACTCAAAAGGATTGGCTGCGATGCGACGCCAGGTAGGGGCGCTTGCCATTGCATCTCTGGTGGGAGTCCTGACCGGCGGGCTGAGCGAGGTGGCGCCGCCCGACCCGAGCCTGCAGGAGAGCGCGGCAGCAGTGGAGCCGGAGACCGTGCGGCGCAAGCTGCCCGACCCACTGACCGAGAGCTGGACCTATGCGCGCCAGGAGGACGACACCCCGCTCGCGCAGAGCTGCAACGGCTCCGCCGGCAGCCGGGTCTGCGTGGCCGTCGCCTGCCGGAACGACGCCGGCCTCACCTTCGAGTACTTCGGCCCCGGCAAGCCCTCGAGCGAGGCGGAGAGCAAGGGCAGCGTCTTCGTGAGCACGCTTTCGGGCGTGCGCAAGGTGGAGATCACCTGGTCCGTCCTGAACCGGCCCTTCACCCGCAGGGCGCCGCTCAGCCACAGCCTGGCAGAGCTCTTGACCTTGGGCGGGCGCGCCCTCTACGAAGATGCGGAACGCGAGCTGCCTTTCACCCTCGTCGGATCGGCGGACGCGATCGAGGCGGTTCGCCTGCGTTGTCGCTAACCTGAGAGTCAACTTGAGAGTCCAGGGCCAACGCGGCCCTTCTCGCCTCCCGGCAGCCACGACCCGAAGAACGCGCTACACTCTCTGGATCAGGACATCCTAGGACCTCGTCTGGGCACCATGACAACTCTCGACCAGATCTTGCAGGCGCGCGGCTGGCTCCTGGCCGACGGAGCGACCGGCACCAATCTCTTCCTCAGGGGCCTGGAGCAGGGAGATGCACCCGAGCTCTGGAACCTGACGGCACCGGAGAAGGTCCGGGCGCACTACCGCGACTTCATCGAGGCCGGGTCGGACCTGGTGCTGACCAACAGTTTCGGCGGTACCGCGAACCGCCTCAAGCTGCACAACGCCGAAAAGCGCGTCTACGACGTGAACCAGCGCGCAGCGGAGCTGCTGCGGGCCGAGGCCCAGAAGCTGGGGCGCGAGGTGCTGGTCGCCGGCTCCATCGGCCCGACCGGCGATCTCTTCGAGCCGCTGGGGCCGCTGACCCACGAGGAGGGCGTCGCCGCCTTCGCCGCACAGGCCGAGGGGCTTGCGGCCGGCGGTGCCGAGGTCCTCTGGATCGAGACGATCTCCAGCGTCGAGGAGATCCGCGCCGCCGTGGAGGGCGCTGCGCGCACCGGCCTGCCCATCGTGGCGACCCTTTCCTTCGACACCAACGGGCGCACCATGATGGGCGTGACCCCCGCCGACTGGGCCCGCCTGGCGCACGAGCTGGCGGTGCCGCTCGCCGCCTACGGCGCCAACTGCGGCACCGGGGCGGCCGAACTGATCGCCACGCTGGTCGGCCTGAAGCAGGCGGCCAAAGAGGGCGACCGCCTGGTGGCCAAGGCCAACTGCGGCATCCCGCAGTGGATCGACGGCACCATCCGCTACGACGGCACGCCGGACCTGATGGCCGACTACGCCCGCATGGCCCGCGATGCCGGCGCCTCGATCGTCGGCGGCTGCTGCGGGACCGGCATCGAGCACCTCCAGGCCATGCGCCGGGCGCTCGAGGACCACGAACCCGGCGAGGCGCCCAGCCTGCAAGAGATCTCGGCCCGCCTGGGCAGCCTCTCGAACGCCACCCTGTCGCTGATGACCTCGGCCGAGGGCGACGAGCCTGCGGAGGGTGGCGAGGGCAAGGGACGCCGGCGGGGCCGGCGCCGCTCGAATCCCCCCTTCTAGGCGGGGACCTATCCAGGGGCGCTCACATTGGAGCGTGACCGAGAGACTGTTCGGTCTTGCCATCCGGGCGCAACGCGGTGATAGACTGTCCTTCCCACCTGTCGCTGATCGCTTCCTCTCCTTGCTGCAAACCGACCCGGCACCCGCCATGAGACCCGTCGCGCGGACCAGAGAAAGACCGGACTCGGGCTGGCCGCAAACCGCCAGCAGTCGGAGCGCATGACAAGAACGGCCATTCTCTTCGTCGCGCACAGCGTGACCGCCGAGATCCTGCGGCGCTATCGATGCATTGCCGACGGCCTGCCGGAGGGCATGGAGGCCTTCTTCGCGCTCGACGCCACGCGCACCCGCGTGCGCCACCGGATCAGCAAGCGCCTGGCCCGCAGTTGCAACCTCTTCCTCTTCTCGCGGGATCTCCTCTCGCGGCTGCCTTACAATCGCGCGCGCGACGACTGGCAGGGCCGGAGCCTGGTACCCGGCCTTCAGGACCTCCTGCCCCAGCTCTTCCGGCGGCTGCATCCAGGCTACGAGTTCATCTACTTCGTCGAGTACGACGTGCTCTTCACCGGCGCCTGGCAGCGCTTCTTCTCCGCCTTCCAGGCCAGCGATGCGGCCTTGATCGCCACCTCGGTCTCGCCGAAGCACGACGTGCCGAACTGGGTCCACTTCGCCGGCTTCCAACCCGACCGGACCTTGCCGGAGGAGAGGATCACCCGCAGCTTCATGCCGATCAGCCGCTATTCCCAGGCCGGGCTGGACGCGCTCGAGGACAGCTATAGGCGCGGATGGCGCGGCCATCACGAGGTGCTGGTTCCGACCGCGATGCTGGACGCGGGCCTCGCCATAGAGGACTTCGGCGGCGATGGCCCCTACGTGCGCGACGGCAACGTCAACCGCTTCTATACCTCGGCCCGCAAGACCAGGTCCCTGACACCGGGAAGCTTCGTCTTCATCCCGCAGCCCTCGGAGGTTCCGACCGACCGGCCGGTCCTGCTGCATCCCTGCAAGACGTCGCTCACCCTGGACCTTCCGACCGCGTTCAGCCTTCTCAGGGGCGGACGCTACGACACCCGGGGTGACCTTGCGCGCTGTCTGAGCGACCCGCGGATCGGGGCGGTCGGGGAGGCTGAGGCAAGGCCGCTACCCGACGAGTGACGCTTCGAGGGCGATGACGGCAGACCCGGGCGTCATGCCCATGCGGTGCTTGCCAATCGAGAAGTCAGGGCCCAAAGAGAGCGCCCGGCGGGCGCGGGCTGAGGCGACGAAACAGAGGTTTGGGGCATCAGGGACATGCGGGCTGGAACATAGATGAAGCGGCTGGTCTGTTACTGTTCCGGTGGCCTGGCCAACCGGGTGAGGCCGCTGGCTGCCTACCGCGCCCTGGCGGAACGCCTGGGCCGCCAGTTCTCCTTCATCTGGCATCCGGACGTCACCTGCGGCGCGCGCTTCGACGCCTTCTTCCGGGACGACAGCCTCCGGGAACTCGAGGACGGGGAGGCCTGCGCCCTGCCGCCGGGTACCTTCTTCTCCAGGCGCGATTCCTTCGAGAACGCCGGGCTGCGGGAACCCGACTTCTTTCCCCGCTTCGCCTCCGGGCACGAGGTTCGGGAGGTCTCGCTGAAGGCCATCTCCCGCTCCAGCGCGGACACGGTCATCGTGCTGGACAACGCACCCTGCAGGATCCGGCCCGACCTCTACCTGAAGAGCCTGGCGAGGATCGGGTTCAAGTACGCGGAGCGGACCGGGTCGCCTTCGGTCCATGTGGGGATCCACGTGCGCCTGACGGACTTCCGGGAAGCTGCCGGGGTCTCGGAGGAGATCTACCGGGGCATGATCGAACGGGCGGCAAGGGAGCTCGATCGAATCGACCCCTCCTGGCGGCAGGAAGCGGTCTTCGTCGCCTCTGACGAAGCGGCCGGCGTCGCCCTGGTCCGGCAGGTGATCGGCGGCAGCGTGCTGACGCAGGACGATACCGTCTACGTATCGCGGCTGGATGCCTCGGGCGAAGGCTGGCACTTCAACGAGAACAGGACCGCGGAATCCATGGTGAGCGCCGGGAAGGACCTGGCGACGCTGATCGATGCGAAGGTGCGGGTGGGCTTCCTCGGCAGCAGCTTCTTCGCGCTGGCCCGAGAGATGGCGGCCACCAGGCACCGCCGGTACGGCGGGCCGCACTGGTCGGTCTATTCGATCAAGAAGGCGGCGGACAGGAACCTCGCCAGGCTGGGCCTCGGCCCGGACGTCTTCCTTGCCATGCCCCAGGGCAAGGAAGACGTCCCGGGCGAGTAGGCATTGCCCATCAGCCCTCGCTTGGTCCGAAGAGGATCCCGGACACGCGCCTCTCGGCTTCCGGCGGAAGGAAGGGCTGGTCGGCGCAGCCGTGGCAGTGCGTGATCTCCCCCACGAGGAAATCCTTGCCGTCCGTGAACATGTCGACGCGGACGAAGGAGAAGTAGGCGCCGATGCGTTCGGCGGCCTCGATCATCTCCTCCAGGCAAGGGGGCTTCTCCAGGGTCTTCTCCGAGAGCGGCTTGCCGACCGAGCAGGCCAGGTCGGTCCAGTTCCGGTCATGGAGCCGGCGCGTGTGCCGCGTGTAGCGGTCGAAGTCGCATTCGATGATCCGGGCCTTGCCCTCGTAGACGAAGAACTTGATGTCCACCGCATCGGGATTGTCGAACACGAAGGGCTCGACGATCACCTTCGGGGTCAGGGTCCTGTAGTTCCTTTCGCGCTTGTTCCGGTAATAGCGGTGGCCGAGCCAGGCCTTGATCCGCTCCCTGTCCGAGAAGGAACCGTCGACGCGGATCGCCTCGCCCGACGCCGCGGTCCCCTTGATGAAGCAGCGCTCGGGAAAGGAAAACCCGTCGATCTCGGCCCCGGTCCTCAGGACCGCGATGGTGGGCACCACCCGATCTTTGCCCAGAACGAAGGCAACGAAGTACTTCGAGAACTCCTTGTCCGTCGTCAGCACCCTCAGGTCGTCTTCCAGCACGCCGTCCCATTTCAGGTAGAAGAGGACATCGTTGAAGGAGAGCTGTCGCCGCGGCAAGCGGTCATGATGGGTCACGAAGCGCAGCAGGGCATAGAGGCGGTCGCAGGAGCGCCAGTAGGGAAGATGCTTGGCGAGCCTCAATCCGAACCGCGCCGCCGGCCCGCGCAACGCGCCGAACCAATCTCGCAGCGGGCCCGATCCCACGGTTAGCCTCGCAGGACCGCGGCCGGCGGCCCCCCCTCCGCTTCGCAGGCCAGGCGTGCCAGGAAACTGCCGTCTTCCACCGCGCTCTTCTGGTCCACCAGGTGCTGGTTCCAGAGATGGATGGCAACCGTCCGCGCGCCCGCAGCCTCGGCCATGTCGAAATCCCGAAGGCACAGCTTGCCGGCATCGTCGTAGCTGACGGGGTAGAAGACCTCGACCGGCTGCGCCTTGTTCTGCAGGCCGTGCTTGCGGGCGAGCCAGGTGATCGCACGGGGGCCGGCCGCCCCCCAGGGGAGCTGCGTGATGAGCGGCTTCCTGTGGTAGAGCGACCGCGCCCGCGCACGGATCCTCTGCGAGGTCGAGAACCACTGGAACTGCGGGCTCTTCTCCTGGAAGAGGGCGACCAGATCGCGATGCAGCGCGGAGCCCGGAACCAGCCTGAGGACCGCGCCGTTGATCTGGGTTTCGTTCTCCCAGCCGAAGACGAGCTCGTCTGGGAAGTCGAAGGGCCGCAGACAGTAGATATCGCAGTCGATCCAGAAGCCCCTCGCCCTCTCTGCCAGCTTGTAGCGGAAGTAGTTGGAGAAGAGCGAGACGCTGTTGGTGCGGTGATGGCGCACGATCGCGCTCTCGGGCAGGATCCGGGCGGCATCCCGGTTCTCGACGCCGGCCGGAAGCGAGGCGATCGGCGCATAGCTGTGCACGATCACCCGGTGCCCGTGCCGCAGGAACGAGCCCAGGCAGGCCCGGGCGGAGGCCGGCAAGCGAGGTCCGATCCACAGGCTGTGGCAATCGCTCCTGTCGCCGCTGCGCTGCGCCCCGGCCTCTTCTTCGTCAGCCATCAATTGGCCGTTCTCCAATTGCCCGATCGAGCCTGCGGTTGTCTGCGCAAGAAGGCTTCAGTCTTCGCTCGAACTCCCGTCCGACGGGAGCGCACGAACCTTCCCGAACAGAGATCCCAAAACCACAGGGAACCCGGATCGCCCGACCGACCCGGACGCCCTGCTGACTATAGTATTGGGCGCCACCCAACAAGGTCTTGGGCGCAGAGGCGGCAACGCGCCCCTCCTTCCGGCGAGCGGCGCTCAGATCATGGCAACCAGTGGGCGAAAACCGGCCAAGCGTGCCCTTTCAGGACGCAAGGTCGCCGCAATGGGACATCACCTTGCCCGCGCGATGGCTGACAAAGACCTGACGTCAGCCTTTGTTATGGAACTGACGTTTCGGACCTTTGTGGGGGCAGCCCCGGCGCCGATGGGGTGCGGCGCCGCTGGTAGCGAGAGCGGGATCACCAGGGGAGACAAGCAAGAATGAACAGTGGGTCCTTTGACGATTTCCGCGACGCCCTGCGCGCCTTCGAATCCGGGGTGGATTGGGACCGCTACCAGGCGGGAATCATCACCGAGGGGCAGATCCGGGGCTGGGTCGGCGACCAGACCTGGGAGGCCTGGGAGGCAGGCGAGATCACCTGGGAGGACATGCAGTACCGCTCGATGAACTCGCTGGGCTTCGTCGGCTACCAGTTCGGCGAGGCCCTGCTGATCGACCTCGGCTACTACGAGGACGATGTCTACTACGGCAACGGCGCGGCCTCGAACACCTGGGACGGGACCTGGACCGGGAAGAACGGGGCGGTCAGCCTGGAGGCCTTCATGACGGCGGAGGTGCAGGAGCCCGCCATTCTCGACGCCTTCGGCTTCAACCTCTCGGTCATCGAGAACGGCCTGGCCCAGCAGGGCAAGAGCCTGGACGACTTCATCGGCACCCAGGGCGTCTACACCTCCGGCGGTCAGACCGTCACCGTGGAGCTCACCCTGACCGGCATCCTGGCGGCCGCACACCTGCGCGGCGCCTACGGCACCCTGGCGCTGCTGCAGGGCGGCGCCGTCTCGACCGACGAGTACGGCACCTCGATCCTGCAGTACATCGAGCAGTTCGGCGGCTACGACGCCCCGAGCGTCGCCGAGCTGATCGCCAACTGGGAGAACGGCGAGCCCGGACCGGGCGGCGGCGGCGGCGAGGACTACCTGCTGTCCTGGGGCTGGGGCACGCACGAGACCATCCAGGGCTTCGACCCGGCCGAGGACAGGGTCGACCTGCAGAACGTCTTCGGCCCCGACAACATCCAGCTGAGAGAGGTGGGCGGCTCGACCGTCATCGCCGTCATCTTCGGCGCCGAGGGCGAGCAGCAGACCCTGACCCTGCAGGGCGTCCGCCTGGCGGAGCTCGAGACCGGCAACTTCACCCGGGCGGCGGGCGCGCTCGCCACCATCCAGGCCGCGCTGGATGCCGCGCAGGACGACGGCGGCCTCACCCTGACCGGCGGCAGCGCGGCCGACAGCCTGACCGGAAGCTCGCTCGCCGACATCCTCGAGGGGCTTGCCGGCAACGATACCTTGCGCGGCCTGGGCGAGGCCGACAGCCTGCTGGGCGGCAGCGGTGCCGACCGGATCTTCGCCGGCGGCGGCAAGGACGAGGTCTGGGGCGGCGACGGCGGCGACCGTCTGGTCGGCGGTGCCGGCAGCGACCTCCTGCGCGGCGATGCCGGGCGTGACTTCCTGAACGGCGGCAGCGGTGCCGATACCCTGATCGGCGGAAGCGGCGACGACAGCTTCGTCGTCGATACCGTCACCGACCTGGTCCGGGAGTTCGCCGGCGGCGGCGCCAACGACCTGGTGCGCTCCAACGCGGCCGACTTCACGTTGGGCGACGGGGCTTCGGGACACCTCGAGAACGCCGCCATCAACCTCGCCGCCGGCGATGCCAGCCTGACCGGCAACAGCCTGGACAACCGCCTGTCCGGCAACGCCCTCGACAACCGCCTGGTCGGGATGGAGGGCGACGACCTGCTGCGCGGCGGCGAGGGCGACGACCGCCTGACCGGCGGCGTCGGCAACGACAAGCTGCAGGGCGAGCTGGGCGACGACACCCTGGTCATCGGCATCGACGACCGCGCCTTCGGAGGCTCCGGCAACGACGCCTTCCGCTTCAATGCCAGCGCGCTGGCCAATGCCGCGAGCAGCGGCCCCTTGATCCGCGACTTCAACGGCCGGGATTTCAGCGGGGGCAGCGGCCAGGACAGCTTCGTCTTCGGGACCGGCCTGGAGAGCGGGACCTTCGTCTATCGTGACGGAGCCGCCTTCAGCGCTGCGGGCAACAGCGAGGCCCGCCTGGCCCAGGACGGGCGCGTCGAGGTCGACAGCGACGGCGACGGTCTGCGCGACCTGGCCTTTCGCGTCTTCGGCCTCACCGCCGCCAATCAGCTAACCGCAAGCGACTTCGTCTGGTTTTAGCCGGCGAGGCACGGGCGAGCAGAGGCTCTTGCCGCGGATGCATGCCTGACAGACCGGACCGGCTCGGCCATTGGCAAGCCGGTCCGGGACCCGCTAAGAGGGGAGTGCCGCCCGATTTCGGCGGCTCTAGCGGTGTCTCGTCCTCGTCGTGCTGACCATTCTCTTCGCCATCCTCCCCATCTTCCTGGTGATCCTGCTGGGCCACCTCTCGGTCAGGCGCAAGCTCCTGAGCCTCACCTTCTGGGGCGAGGCCGACCGCCTGATCTTCTACGTCTTCTTCCCGGCCCTGCTGCTGAACGCGATCGCCGAGGCACCGCTCGGCAACCTCACCCTGCTGCCGCTGGCCCTGGCGACGGCGGCGACCCTGCTGGCGGCCTCGGCCGTCCTCCTGCTGCTGCGCACCCGGATCAGCAAGGACGGGCCCAGCTTCACCTCGGTCTTCCAGGCCATCGTCCGGCACAACAGCTTCCTGGGCTTCGCCATCGCGCTTGCGCTCAAGGGGACGCCCGGCGTGGAGGCCGTGGCGCTGACCATCGCCTTCTACGTCCCCCTGGCGAACCTGCTGACCATCATCGTGCTGATCCGCTACGGCAGCTCGCCGGTGCGCAACGCCGTCAGGGTCTTCTTCGCGGTGATCAAGAACCCGCTGATGCTGGCGATCTTCGCCGGCCTGGCGCTGAACGTCAGCGGCATCGGCCTGCATCCGGCGCTCTCGACGGTCCTGGACATCCTGGGCCAGGCCGCACTCTGCCTGGGACTGATGGCGGTCGGCTCCGGCCTCGACCTGGAGGCGGCGCGGCGGAGCGGCCACCTGGTCGGCCTGGCGGTGGGCGTGAAGCTGCTGATCATGCCGCTGGTGGCGCTCGGCTTCGCGCTGCTCTTCGCCGTCGATGCGGAGGCCCGCTTCGGCCTGGTGCTGCTGGCAAGCTCGCCGGCCGCCGGGGCGGCCTACATCATGGCCAGGCAGATGGGCGGCAACGCGCCCCTGGTCGCCAACATCATCACCGCCCAGGTCGCGGGCTCGCTGCTCACCCTGCCGCTGGTCCTCCTGCTGCTTGAGCGGCTCGTCGCAGCGTGAGGCATGCAGCTTGGCGCGGCCACGGCGGCCTGCCTATAAGGGCCGGTATCTCAAGGAAGGGAGAGCGATGAGCAACGAAGGCGCAGGTCCCCTCACCGGTCTCAAGGTGCTGGACCTGACACGCATCCTGGCGGGGCCCACCTGCACGCAGCTGCTGGGCGATCTGGGCTGCGACGTGATCAAGGTGGAGCGCCCCGGCGAGGGCGACGATACCCGCAAGTGGGGACCGCCCTTCCTGCCCCACGCCGACGGCAGCCCCAGCGATGCGGCTGCCTACTACCTCTCCTCGAACCGCAACAAGCGCTCGGTCACCATCGACATCACCTGCGCCGAGGGCCAGGACCTGGTGAAGCGCCTGGCCCGCGGCTCGGACATCGTGGTCGAGAACTTCAAGGCGGGCGGGCTGGCCAAGTACGGCCTGGACTACTTCGGCCTGAAGGAGGTCAAGCCCGACCTGGTCTACTGCTCGGTCACCGGCTTCGGGCAGACCGGCCCCTATGCCCCGCGCGCCGGCTACGACTACCTGGCCCAGGGCATGGGCGGCATCATGAGCCTGACCGGAGAGATCGAGGGCCGGCCGATGAAGGTGGGCGTGGGCATCGCCGACGTCATGTGCGGCATGTACGCCGCCGTCGCCGTCCTCTCCGCCATCCTGCACCGCAACAAGACGGGCAAGGGCCAGTACATCGACCTGGCACTCCTGGACAGCCAGGTCGCCTGGCTGGTGAACGAGGGGCTGAACTACCTGACCTCGGGCGAGGTCCCGCAGCGCCGCGGGCCGGAGCATCCCAACATCGTGCCCTATTCCACCCTGCCGACGGCGGACGGCTATTTCATCCTGGCCGTCGGCAACGATGCGCAGTTCCGCCGCTTCTGCAGCTTTGCCGGCGCGCCCGAACTGGCGGAGGACCCGCGCTTCCTCACCAACGAGAAGCGAGTCCTGAACCGCCGGGCGATCTACGACCTCCTGCCGGAGCTCACGCGGCGCAAGACCAGCCAGGAATGGCTGGACGGGCTCGCCGGCCTCGGCGTTCCCGCCGGCGCCGTCAACGACCTGGCCCAGGTCTTCGCCGATCCGCAGGTCGTGGCGCGCGGGATGAAGGTCTCAATGGCTTATCCCGACAGCCTCGAGGGCAAGGTCGACCTGATCGGCAATCCCATCAAGATGTCCGAGACCCCGGTCACCTATCGCCGCCCACCGCCCACCATGGGCCAGCACACCGACGAGGTGCTGGAGGAACTGGGCCTCAGCGCAGAGGATCTAGCCCGCCTGCGCGAGAAGGGGGCGATCTGAAGCGCCTCGCGCTCGGGTGGAATCGGCGCCGACCGGCCCCGCAATCGCGCATGCTGTCAGCCAGAGCGGTCCCGGAAAGCAGTGTATCCGCGACACGATCTGGCTTCCTGTATCGTTGCCTCCAACATTCCCATCGTGAAACCGAACAGGGTCAAGTACTATCCAAGCAGATGATCTGGAAAATGGGTTCAGAGGGCCCCGGATTCACAACCACTACGACGGCAGCGGAGGGGAGATCGGTTCATGCGTGCTTTGTGGGTCCTCTTGGTGACCGCTGCAGTGGTGGGAGCAAGCCTGGTCTCGCCGGCGAGGGCACAGAGCACGCGGGAGCTGATCAGGAGCGCTGCTGAGCAATCCAATCTGGCGAAGGGCTTCCAGGCCCTCTCCATCTTCAACGTGACGCCGGGCATCAGCGCCGTGGTCTTGTATGTGGACGATGACTTCGGCGACGAATCCAAGATCAACAACTATTAGTTCTCCCCGTCGCGCACCTTCGAGCCCATCCATGGGATCAAACCCTACGTCGAGGGATCCTTCGGCTATCTCGACTTCGATGCGGATGGGCAGCTGATCGGCAACAGCAACCAGGTCAACGACTTCCACTTCGACATCAAGACCATCGCCGCACTCGGCGGCGTCGGCGTCGAGATCGACCTCTTCGAGGGGACCGTGTTCCGGCCGATCTTCCTGGCCGGCTATTCCCGCATCTGGGACGATTCCTCGGTCAGCGGTCCCGATGCACAGACCTTCAAGAATGCCGGCAAGGGCATCCTCTTCGACGCCTGGCTGAATACCGCGCTGGTCGGCGGCGCTGCGGAGGTCGCACACCAGGGCTATCTGGGCCCCGTCACCGACATCAACTACGGCGGCAACGTCCGCTACGACCAGTTCTACGCCAACACCTTCAGCGCCAGCGATTCGGTCCTGGAGGGCGGAAGCACCTTCGGGATCCTGACCGCAGCGGCGGAGGTCAACGGCCCGGTCTGGGGCCTCACCCTCCTCGACCGCGAGGTCAGATGGATCGGCTACGCGACCAACACCTACCTGCCGGCCGGCACCGGCGACGAGCTGGGCTTCGACTACTTCTTCGAGCTCGGCGGCGGCCTGGAGCTGGTGGACCGGAACATCATCGATGGGCTGGAGGGCGTCTCGGTGCGCAGCTCCGTCCTCTTCGGCGACAACGTCTACGGCTGGACCGCCGGCCTCGCCCTGGAGTTCTGAACGCGCACGGCGGAGCCGGCTTCGAAGGCCTCCCTACCCGCGCCCCAGCAGCTTGGCCACCTTGCCGCCGGCCCGGGCAAGACCCAGCAGGGTCGCCTTCGGCAGGCCGCTGACCTCCCGGTACCAGCGGTCGAAGAGGCTCAAGACCGACAGCATCGATTCCATGCGCTCGCGGGCATGGGCCGGCGTGCGCCCGTCCGCCTCGGCCTCCTCCACGCAGAGACGCAGCAGGTCGAGGGTCGGATCGATCTCGCGCCGCTTGCGCTCCTCGACGATGCGGCGGAAGACCTCCCAGGGATCGCCCAGGGCCTCGAAGTGGTCGCGCCGGTCGCCGATCTGGTGGCTGAGGCGGACCAGCCCCCAGGCCTGCAGCTCCTTCAGGGAGTTGGAGACGTTGGAGCGGGCGATCGAAAGGGTTTCCGCGATCTCCTCGGCCGGCAGGGCGCGCTCGGAGAGATAGAGCAGGGCCTGGATCTGGGCGATCGAACGGTTGGCGCCCCAGCGGCTTCCCATCTCTCCCCAGTGCAGCACGTAGCGCTGCATCGCCGGCGTCAGCTCCATCCTCACCCCTCCGGTTTTCAGGAAGGACGGAACTATCGGACAGGACCGACGCCCACGCAAGGAGACAGGCTCCTGGCCCGCACCTCCTCCCCTGTCGCTTGCCTGTCGCTTGCCTGTCGCTTCCCTGGCGATCCCGGCTTGAGCTTGGCCGCCCTTAGGAGTATGTCAGGGGCTCATGACCAGTGAGGGGACAGATCGCAACCAAAGAGCTTTCCCGCACCGTCATTTGCTCGGTATCGAAGGCCTGAGCGCCGAGGAGATCCGCTTCCTGCTGGATCTCGCCGAGAGCTACATCGACCTCAACGCGCAGAGCCGGGGGCGGCACAACGATCCCCGCAGCCGCCTGCTCGCCGGGCTCACCTCGATCAACCTCTTCTTCGAGAACTCGACCCGCACGCTCACCTCCTTCGAACTCGCCGGCAAGCTCCTGGGGGCAGAGGTCATCAACATGGCGGTCGGCACCTCGTCGGTGAAGAAGGGCGAGACCCTGATCGACACGGCCACCACCCTCAATGCCATGCACCCGGACATCCTGATCGTGCGCCACGACCAGTCCGGCGCGGTGAAGCTGCTGTCCGAGAAGGTCAACTGCGCGGTGATCAACGCCGGGGACGGCAGCCACGAGCACCCCACGCAGGCGCTCTTGGACGCGCTCACCATCCGCCGGGTCAAGGGGCGGCTGGAGGGACTGGTGGTGGCGATCTGCGGCGACATCATGCACAGCCGCGTCGCCCGCTCCAACATCCACCTGCTGGGCACCATGGGGGCCGAGGTGCGGGTGATCGCCCCGCCCACCCTGATGCCCTCGGAGATCGAGCGGCTGGGCGTCACCAGCTTCATCAACATGCGAGAGGGGCTGCGGGGCGCAGACATCGTGATGATGCTGCGCCTGCAGGTGGAGCGCATGCAGGGCGCCTACGTGCCCTCGATCCGCGAGTACTTCCGCTTCTTCGGGCTGGACTACGACAAGCTGGGCGAGGCCAAAGAGGACGCCATCATCATGCACCCCGGCCCGATGAACCGAGGCGTCGAGATCGACAGCGAGGTCGCCGACGACTTCGGCCGCTCGCTCATCCGCCAGCAGGTGGAGATGGGGGTCACGGTCCGCATGGCCGTGCTGGACGCCCTGACCCGTCCGCTGCGAGACGAGGGCTGACAGAGGCATGGCGCCCGCCCACACCCCGCCCACCGCCTACGTCAAGGCCCGCCTGCTGGACCCGGGCAGCGGGCTGGATGCCCGCGGCGCGCTGCTGGTGGTCGAGGGCCAGATCGCCGACCTGGGACCGCACCTCTTCGCCCAGGGCGTACCCTCCGGGATGGCCGTGGTCGACTGCGGCGGCCACTGCCTGGCGCCGGGCCTGATCGACCTGCGGGTCAACCTGCGCGAACCCGGCGAGGAGCACAAGGAGACCATCCGCACGGCGAGCCTGGCCGCCGCAGCGGGCGGCGTCACCACCATGGTCGCCCTGCCCAACAGCAACCCTGCCGTCGACGACGTCTCGGGCCTGGAGTTCGTGGCCCGGCGCGCCCGCGACGTGAAGCTGGTCAAGATCTACTCCTACGGCACGATCACCCGGCGCTACGAGGGCCGGGAGCTGACAGAGTTCGGGCTGCTCGGCGCCTACGGCGCCGTCGGCTTCACCGACGGCATCAGCCCGGTGGCCTCGGCACAGGTGATGCGCAGGGCGCTCTCCTACGCCAGGGCCTTCGACCAGGTGGTGCTGCAGGCGCCGCAGGAGCCAAGCCTCTCCGGCGGCGCCATGAACAGCGGCGAGCTCTCCACGCGCCTGGGGCTCGCCGGCATCTCGCCCTTCGCCGAAGTGATCATGCTGGAGCGCGACCTGCGCCTGGCGGAGATGACCGGCGGGCGCTACCACGCAGCCCTCCTCTCGACCGCCGAATCCCTGCAAGTGATCCGCCGGGCCAAGGAGCGCGGGCTGAAGGTCACCTGCGATACGGCACCGCACTACTTCACGCTGAACGAGTTCGCGGTCGGCGACTATCGCACCTTCGCCAAGGTCATGCCGCCGCTGCGCAGCGAGAGCGACCGCGAGGCCGTGGTGGCTGGAATCGCCGACGGCACCATCGACGCCATCGTCAGCGACCACAGCCCGCACGACCAGGATTCCAAGCGCCTGCCCTTCGCCCAGGCCGAGTTCGGCATCGTCGGCCTGGAGAGCCTGTTGCCGCTGTCGCTCGCCCTCTACCACCGCGGCGAGACCTCTCTCATCAAGGTGATCGAGAAGCTGACCTCGGCGCCAGCACGGGCCATGGGCCTCTCGGGCGGGCGTCTGGCCATCGGCTCGCCTGCCGACCTGGTCCTCTTCGACCCCGACTACCCCTGGAAGCTCGACCCCGACAGCTTCCTGTCGAAGTCGAAGAACGCGCCCTTCGAGAACCACCTGGTCCAGGGCCGGGTGCTCAGGACCGTCGTCGACGGCCGCAGCATCTTCGAGCGGAGCTAGAGCAAGAAACTGCACAGGCTTGAGGCACTTTGTCGGCTTTACCGCATCCGCCTAAAAGGATACCGCCCCGCAAGCCTCAGGGAGTGAGTTACCAGTGTTCGGCCGCGAGACCGCAAGACCATGACCCTTTATCTGCACATCGGCTCGCCGAAGACCGGGACGACCTCGATCCAGCGCTTCTTCGGGGCGAACCGCACGCTGCTGCGCAAGAACGGCTTCGTCTATCCCAAGTTTCCCGGCATCGAGAACCACACGAAGCTCGCGACCTACGCCCACGAGGAGGGCTACCACCCGAACGACCTGCGCGCCGGCGTCAACTCGCCGGAAACCCGCGCGGACTTCCGCCGGCGCTTCGCGGCAACCTTTCGCGAGCGCCTGCAGGAGACCGAGGGCCATCTCCTCTTCTCGTCCGAGCACTGCGGCGCGCTGCTGAACAGCGAGCAGGAGATCGCGATCCTCCACGACCTCCTGGCGCAGGCGAAGACCGGGATCAAGGTCATCTTCTACGCCCGCCAGCAGGTGGAGTTCCTGGCCAGCCAGTACTCCACCAACATCATCAACGGCCGCATCGATGCGCTCCGCTATCCCAGCCCCAACAACATCGAGCGGAACTTCAACTACTACGCCCTGCTGCGCCGCTGGGAATCGGTTTTCGGACGCGAGGCAATCATCGCCCGCGTGTTCGACCGCAGCAAGCTGGCCGGCGGCGACGTGGTCCGCGACATCTGCGAGGTCATCGGCCTGAGCGAGCGGGCCTTCGCCGCGGCGAGCCGCCCGGAGCGGCTGAACGAGAGCCTGGACGGCGAGACGATCGAGTTCATGCGGCTGCTGAACAAACATCTTCCGCCCGTGGTCGAGCAGAACATCAATCCCGACCGCGGCAACATCGGCGCCCTGGTGCAGAGGATCTCCGGCAAGGAGCGGATCGGCATTCCCGGCGAGATCGCCGACCGCCTGCGCGAGGAACTGAACGAGCCCAACAGCCTCTTCCGCCAGCGCTATATCGACGGCGTCAAGGAGGACCCCTTCTCCTGGGACTCGGGCAAGGCGGCGCGCGAAGCCAAGGAGCTGGACATCGACACCGCCTTCAAGCTCTTCGCAAGGATCTGGGCCCTGAAGCAGGCCGAGCGGCGCGGCTGAGCCCCGGGTGGGGCCCCGCCCGCACGTCCGCCCCCTTTACGGCTCCACCGAGAAGAACCAGCGCCGCTGAACATCGAAACCGCCGCGCGGCCAGTCCAGGTAGACCCGCGCCTCGTAGGCTCCCGGCTCCAGGTTCTCGACCACGAAGGTGCCGTTGGTCTTGCCCTCGGTGTAGGTCCACTGGCCCCAGTTGTCGGCCGGCGCACCCAGGGGCACGACCGTCACCCAGTCCCGCTGGTTGCCCGGAAGACCGCTGTAGGCGAGTTCCACCGGCTCGCCCTGCTTGTAAGCGTTCTTGTCGCTGGTGAGCGACAGGTCGGGGCGGCCGGGCGTCTCGCTCTGGGTGGAGGTGAACTCCGCCCGGCTGCCGGCATAGCTGGAACGCAGGTTGAGCACCCTGGCGATATCCTCGGCACTCCTGTCCTGCATGAACTCGCCGAGCGCCACGGCGCTGTTGGGCTTGAGCGTGACGGTCAGCGGCCCCTTGGTCTCGACCGAATCGATGACCATGCCGCCGAGGGCTTCGGCCAGCGACCAGATCCGGCCGCCGCGCGGAACTTCGATCCAGTTCAGCTCCTCGGCAATCTCGCGCAGCGCCTCGTTCAGCGCCTCGTCGAAGCTGACACCGTCGCGCTTGGCCTCGAAGCGAAGCAGGCGGGCCAGCAGGGAGTTGTCCTGGACGGTGAGGTTGGCGCGCCTGAGAACCACGCCGTCCAGGGCCGAATGGTTCTCGATCAGCAGCCGCGCAAGGTTCAATCCGGCGGCATCGAGCGTGAGGGTCATGGAGCCCAGGAAGGGCATGTCGATCGTCAGGTCCTGCAGCGCCAGCAGGCCGCCGGCGGGCAGGTAGAAGTAGTCGAGCGTGAGGTTGAGGGGAATCTGCGTGGCCTCAAGGGCCGCGAAGAGCTCCGGATCGAGGCCGCTGTTCTCCGGCGTCAGGATCATCTTCTCGATCCTGAGCTTCAGGCGCTCCGGCGGCCCCTGCACCGGCACCAGGGGTGCGATCTCACTGATCTCCAGGCGCTCGATCGTCAGGCGCCCCGCCTCGGCCGCCTGCGGGTCGACGGCAATGGAAAGCCCCTTGATCTCCAGGCCCCGCTCGCCCAGCGGGAGAGCCTCGTCATAGGTGATGCTGCCCTCCGGCGCCGAGGCGGCAAGCTCGGTCCAGATGGCGAGCGGCAGGCTCTCCGGCGGCTTCTCCTCGGCCGTGGCGATTGCCGGCGACAGCAGTGCGACCAGGCAGAAAGCGCTCAGGATACGGCGAATGGTCCTCACGGTTCGTTCCCCCTTTCGAGGGCCCCCGCCACAGACGGCCGGGGGCCCGTCATTCCTTCCGTCGACGTTTGCCAACAGCCACTTCAGGTGCCGGTCCGCGGAAGGCAATGACGGCCGGTCAGAACGGGCGGGGCTGTTGCGACAGGACTACAGCTCGAGCGGCCTGGGCTGCTGCTGGGTGATGCAGTGGATGCAGCCGCCGCCATAGACGATGTCGGCGCCCGGCACCATCACGGTCTTCCGCTCCGGAAAGCACTTCGAGATGATGGAGTAGGCCTCGTCGTCGTTGGGATCCTCGAAGGAGGGCATGACGACCCCTCCGTTGGCCAGATAGAAGTTCACGTAGGACCCGTGGAACGGCACCCCGTGATAGTCCTTGTGGATGCGTTCGGGCTGCGGAACCTCGATCACCTCCAGCCGGCGACCGGCGGCGTCCTCCGCTTCCGACAGGCGCTTCAGGTTCTCGCTCAGGGCCTCGTGGTTCGCGACCTTGTCGCTGACCGGCGCCAGCGCCAGCACCTGGCCCGGCTTGGAAAAGCACGCCAGGTTGTCGACATGGCCGTCGGTGGCCTCCTCCATCGGATCCCCGTAGAGCCAGATGACCTTCTTGATCCCCAGGTAGTCCCGCAAGTGCCCTTCGATCTCCTCCCGGCTGAGGCCGGGGTTGCGGTTGGGGTTCAGCAGGCAGCTCTCCGTGGTGATCAGGGTCCCCTCGCCGTCGACGTGGAAGGAGCCGCCCTCCAGCACCAGGGGGGCACGGTAGCGCCCGACCTTGGCCCGCTCCAGCAGGGCGGCCGGCATGGCGTCGTCGCGGTCCCAGCGATCGAACTTCTCGCCCCAGGCGTTGAAGATCCAGTCGACCCCGGCCAGACCGCCCTTGCCGTCGACCAGGAAGGTCGGCCCGGAGTCGCGCATCCAGGAATCATCGATCGCCAGCGGCAGGGCCGAGACCTCGCTCGCCGTGCGCATGGAGACCGCGGCCAGTTCCTCGGGCGGCACCACCATGGTGACCGGCTCGAACTGCGCGATGGCCTCCGCCACCTCGGCATAGGCGTCGCGCGCCTCTTCGATGCGTTCGCCCCACAGCGCCTCGCGACAGGGCCAGGCCATCAGGCAGCGGCTGTGCTCGGCCCACTCCGCCGGCATGAAGAAGCCGTCTTCCCGCGGTGTGCTCATCCGACTGTTCCTCCCGTCAAACCCTAGCCGGGATGCCTGCAGGCCGCTTCGACCCGCCGTCCGCATCGCGGCCCGGATTGAACGTTGCAAAGCGGGACCCCGGCCCTTCGGCCGACACCCCGCTTGCGTGCATCTTGCGTGAGGGTGAAGGACCCGGCAAGGGGGCCCGCCTTCCTAGCCCTTCGCCGGCGGCAGGGTCACCGCCAGGTGCAGCTCGCGCAGGCGTTCAGGCGGCAGCTCCGCGGGTGCTCCCATCAGCAGGTCCTCGGCGCGCTGGTTCATCGGGAAGGCCACCACTTCGCGCAGGTTCGGCTCGTCCGCCAGCAGCATGACGATGCGGTCGATACCGGGGGCCGAGCCGCCGTGCGGCGGCGCCCCGAAACGCAACGCCTTGAAGAGCCCGGCAAAGCGCTCCTCCACGTCCTGCGCACTGTAGCCCGCGATCTGGAAGGCCTTCACCATCACCTCGGGCAGGTGGTTCCGGATGGCCCCCGACGAGAGCTCCACGCCGTTGCAGACGATGTCGTACTGGAAGGCCTTGATGGTGAGCGGGTCCTGCGTCTCCAGGGCCTCCATCCCGCCCTGGGGCATGGAGAAGGGGTTGTGGCTGAACTCGATCTGACCGGTATCCTCGTTCATCTCGTAGAGCGGGAAGTCGACGATCCAGCAGAACTCGAAGCGGCCCTTGTCGATCAGCTCCAGTTCCTGGCCCAGGCGGGTGCGCACCACACCGGCGAAGCTCGCGGCCTCCTTTGGCTTGTCGCAGGCGAAGAAGACGGCATCGCCCGGCCCGACGCCGGCCAGCTCGCGCAGCCGCTCCTGGCGCGCCTCGTCCAGGTTCTTGGCGATCGGGCCCTTCGCCGTGCCGTCTTCGGAAAAGGCGATGTAGCCGAGCCCGGGCTTGCCCTCGGACTGCGCCCAGGAGTTCAGCTTGTCGAAGAAGGACCGCGGCCTGGCGGCGGCGCCCGGCGCGGGAATGGCGCGCACCACCGCGCCCTGCGATACCAGCTTGGCGAAGATGGCAAAGCCGCTGCCGGCGAAGACCTCCGACACATCGGCGATCTCGATGGGGTTGCGCAGGTCCGGCTTGTCGCTGCCGTACTTCAGCATGGCCTCCTCGAAGGCGATGCGCGGGAAGGGCAGCGAGGAGACCTGGCGCTCGCCCGAGAACTCTTCGAAGACCCCGGCCAGCACCGGTTCGATCGCGGCGAAGACGTCCTCCTGGGTGACGAAGCTCATCTCGAAGTCGAGCTGGTAGAACTCGCCCGGCGAGCGGTCGGCGCGGCCGTCCTCGTCGCGGAAGCAGGGCGCGATCTGGAAGTAGCGCTCGAAGCCCGCGATCATCAATAGCTGCTTGAACATCTGCGGCGCCTGCGGCAGCGCGTAGAACTTGCCGGGGTGCACGCGCGAGGGCACCACATAGGCGCGCGCGCCCTCCGGGCTGTCGGCCGTCAGGATCGGCGTCTGCATCTCCAGGAAGCCCGATTCGGTCATGCGCCGGCGGATCGAGGCGATCACTTTCGAGCGCAGCACGATGTTCCGGTGCAGCCGTTCGCGCCGAAGGTCGAGAAAGCGGTAGGTGAGGCGCGTTTCCTCGCCCGCGTCCTCCTCTCCGGCCACCTGCAGGGGGATGACCTCGGCACGGGAGAGAACCTCCACGCTCTCGGCCGCGACCTCGATCTGGCCGGTGGCGAGCTTGGGGTTCACCGTCTCGGCGGTGCGTTCGACCACGCGGCCGGTGACCGTGATCACGCTCTCCGGCCGGACCGCCTCCAGGATCGGGAAGATCGCACTGGAGACGTCGGCGACGCACTGGGTCAGGCCGAAGTGATCGCGCAGGTCGACGAAGAGAAGCTGGCCATGGTCGCGCTTGCGGTGGACCCAGCCCGACAGGCGGACTTCCTCGCCAATCTGCTCGCGGCGGAGGGCGCCGCAGCTATGGCTGCGATAAGCGTGCATTGAATTCCTACCTCAAAGAACGGCCCGCGCGACCGGGCAGAACCGCCCGGTCGCGCAGGACCAAATCGCTTGCTCCTGGCACCCGGGAACCCCAGGGAAACCCAGAGGATTCCGGGGCGCCTTGCCAGGCTATTTCAGCGGCGTCCGGTGCAGCCTGACGGCATCCCTGTCTCCCGACGCCTTGAGGTCGAGAACGCGCCTCAGCCCGTAGCAGAGCTGGCCGCGGTGCGGCCCCTCGATCGTGCCGGCCATCAGCATGTGCGTGGCGCAGAGGATCAGGTCGATGCGGCGGCGATCGGTCTCGCTGCGATAGGTGACGTAGACCGCCAGGGTGGCTTCCATGTGGCGGATCAGGGCCTGCAGGACCGCCACCTCGCTGCCGCCGGTATTGATCTTCAGGGCGTCCGCGCGCATCAGGTCCAGCCCATCCAGCACCTCGTCCGCATGGCGGCACTTCACCAGCTCGCCGCTGGGAACCGTGCTGGTCGAGGAGACGAGGCTGGCGAAGAGGGGATCCTCCTTGCCGTCATAGAGCTGGCGCTCCTGGTCCCGGTCCCAGACCGCTTCCTCGTGGATCTTGATGTTGGTGTAGGCGGCCGCGTTCTCCTTCAGGAGCGCGCGCGCAGCGCTGCCGGGCTCGTAGGCGTGCACCGTCGCACTGGGGAAGCGCCGGGCGAAGGCGATGGAGGACGCGCCGACGTAGGCGCCCACGTCCATGATCACCTGCGGATCGCGGATGCCCTCCGGCCAGGCGTAGCACTGCTCTTCCAGGATGGCGCGGCAGTTCGCGCGGCTCGCCTCGGTATCGAAGTGAATGAGCTTCACCTCCTTGCCCGGCGCACCGAAACTGCTCTTGGCCCTGGGCGGCGGCTCGGCCGGCACCGGCTTGGGCTTCTTTGCGGCCTCCTGCGAAGAGGAGTCCTCTCCCTCCTCGTCCGAACCCTCCCCCTCGTCCGAGGCGGAGCCGTCGGATACCAGGGCCTCTTCCGCCGCCGCGACCGCCCTCGCCTTGGGCTCGCTTGCGACGTCGTCTTCCACCTCGCCGGCGATCTCCGACGCCGCCCCGGCGGTGCTCTTTCCGGTCAGGTCGGACTCGGCATCGTCGCCCGCCTTCGTCGTTGCGGTCGTTCCGACGATGCTGTCGCTATCGGTCATTGCCCGATCCTTCTCTCTCACTCGTCCCGGTCTTCCGCCGCGGGCCCTTTCGCCCGCAGGTCTCAGCTCTCTAATGCCCTCTCGCAGTGCGCGGGTCCAGCCCATGCGGCAGACTTTCTTGCGCAGAGCGGTAAGAGGTCACTTGCTGCCAGGCCTGCGGAGAGCTAGCAAGTGTATCATGCTTGTCATAGCGGATAACGAAACCCTCGCAGCCTTTGTCGCGAGACACAGGTCGACGCCCTACCTGCTGATCGACACCGAGTTCATCCGCGAGCAGACCTACTATCCCAACCTCTGCCTGATCCAGATCGGCGGCGAGGAAGAGGCGGTCATCATCGACGCCCTGGCGCAGGACCTGGACCTCGGCCTGCTGCGCCCGCTGATGGAGGACCAGGCGACCGTCAAGGTCTTCCACGCCGGCCGCCAGGACCTGGAGATCTTCCTCAACCTCTTCGGCTTCGTGCCCACGCCCCTCTTCGACACGCAGGTGGCGGCGATGGTCTGCGGCTTCGGAGAGCAGGTCGCCTTCGACACCCTGGTCCGGCGCATCACCGGAGAGCGCCTGGACAAGGTCTCGCGCTTCACCGACTGGGCCCGCCGGCCGCTCAGCGACCGGCAGCTCGACTACGCCCTGGCCGACGTCGTGCACCTGCGGCCGGTCTACCTGGAGCTCGCCAGGCGCCTCAAGGAAGAGAAGCGCGAGAGCTGGATCGCCGAGGACATGGAGGCGCTGGCCCAGCCCTCGCTCTACCGGGTCGACCCGGCGGCGGCCTGGGAGCGGATCAAGGTGCGCAGCCGCGACCCGCGCTTTCTGGGCAGGCTGCAGGCGCTGGCCGCCTGGCGCGAGCGCGAGGCGCAGGAGAGAGACCTGCCGCGCCAGAGGCTGCTGCGCGACGAGCAGCTTCAGGAGATCGCCGCCAACAACCCGGGCGATGCCGAGAAGCTGGCCCACGCCAGGGGCTTCAGCCCGCAGGCCGCCCGCGGCAAGCTGGGCCAGCGGATCCTGGCGGTCCTTGCCGAGGCGCAGCCGATGGAGCCCGAGCGGCAGCCGCAGCGCCCGGAGCGCCCGGCCAACGCCAACGGCGGGGCCCTGACCGACCTGCTGCGGGTTCTGCTGCGCCTGGCATCCGAGCGCCACGCGGTCGCCCCGCGCCTCATCGCCAGCGGCAGCGAGATCGAGCGGCTGGCGGCGGGAGAGCGCGACAACCTTTCGGCGCTCACCGCCTGGCGGGCGTCGATCTTCGGCAACGATGCGCTGGCGCTCCTGGAGGGCCGCCTGGCGCTGGCGCACGGCGAGGAGGGCGTCAGGGTCCTGGAGCGCGACCCGCAGGGCGCCTGGCAGGAACGGACGGACTGAAGGGCTTCACCCTACCCAACTACTCGATCAGGCTTGCAAGGCTCCGCCGCAGCACCACCAGGGCGGCGAGCCCCGGGTCGCTCTGGTCGCCGATCTCCTGCAGCAGGGCTTCGACACCGGCGTAGGCGGCCGCGTTCTTCTCCAGCCAGTTCTCCACCATCTCTGCGGCCTCCTCCCCGCCCTCGGCATCGTCGAGCACCGCCGCCGTGGCGTCGGCCTGCAGGGTCAGCAGGTCGGATGTCAGGGCGACGCCTGCGCGTGCGGTCCAGGGGTCGTCGCTGGAGAGGGCGGTGACCAGGGCGTGCAGCCTGGCGAAGCCCATCTTCTCTTCGACCGCGAAGTGCAGCGGTGCCAGGCTGCCGACGGTGCGGCCCGAGCGCTCCGCCAGCGGCGAGAGATCCAGCGCGAAGGCCAGGTCGCCGAGCGAGACAATCTCGCCGGCCAGGGCCTCCGGCACCCCCTCGTCGGTCAGGACCGCAGCCTGGTCGGCCAGGCTTGCGCTGCGGGTCTCGGGCCTGGCGGTGGCGAGCTGGGCACGCAGGTCCTCGACCGCCGGCCGCAGGCGCTCGACCGAACCCGCCATGTCGATCGGGCTCGGCAGGTGGTTCAGCAGCCAGTAGGTGGCCCGCTCCAGCAGCGCCATGGTGGACTGCAGCATGGAGAGCTGGCAGGCGGCCGGCACCTTGTTGTCCAAGGCCTCGATCGTCGCCCAGGTCTCGCGCAGCGCGAAGACGTCGCGCGCCACGGCATAGGCGCGGGCGATGTCGCTGGGCTTCGCCCCGCTGCGGTCCTCCATGCGCGAGACGAAGAGGGAGCCCACCCGGTTCACCATGGAGTTGACCACGGCGGTGGCGATGATCTCCCGCCGCAGCCTGTGGTCGTCGCGCGAGGGGCCGTAGCGCTCGGAGAGAACCTTCGGGAAATAGTGCTCCAGCTCGACGGCCAGCAGCGGGTCGTCCGGCAGGCTGGAGGCCACCAGCTCGTCGAACAGCAGGATCTTGCTGTAGGCCAGGATCACGTAGAGTTCCGGCCGGGTGAGGCCCCGCCCCGCACGGCGCCGCAGGGCGATCTCGTCGGCATCGGGCAGGAACTCGACCCGACGGTTCAGGCGGCCCATCCGCTCCAGCTCGCGCATGAGGCGCCGGTGCGCATCGAGGTCCCGGGCGGCGGTCATCTCCGCCAGGGATATGGCCTGGCTCTGCTGGTAGTTGTCGCGCAGCACCAGCCGGGCGACCTCGTCGGTCATCTCCTCCAGAAGGTCGTTGCGGTCCTCCTGTGCCAGGCTGCCCCGGCCGATCGCCTCGCGCAGCAGGATCTTGATGTTGACCTCGTGGTCGGAGCAGTCGACGCCGGCGGAGTTGTCGAGCGCGTCGGTGTTGATCTTGACGCCGGCCAGGTTCGCCTCGATGCGGCCCCGCTGGGTCACGCCCAGGTTGGCGCCCTCACCCACCACCTTGACCCTGAGGTCGCCGGCGTCGATGCGCAGGCCGTCGTTGGTGCGGTCGCCGACCTCGGCATTGCTCTCGGCCTCGGCCTTCACGTAGGTCCCGATGCCGCCGAACCAGAGCAGGTCGGCCGGCGCCTTCAGGATCGCGTTGATCAGCTCGGTGGGCGCCAGATGCTCGGCCTCGATCCCCAGGACCTCGCGCATCTGGGGGCTCAGGGGGATCGACTTCATGGAACGGGGGAAGACCCCGCCGCCGGCCGAGATCAGCGACTTGTCGTAGTCGTCCCAGGTCGAGCGCGGCAACTGGAAGAGGCGGGCGCGCTCGGCAAAGGCGGCCGCCGGGTCCGGGCTGGGATCGAAGAAGATGTGCAGGTGGTTGAAGGCCGCGACCAGCTTGATCTGTTGGGAGAGCAGCATGCCGTTGCCGAAGACGTCGCCCGACATGTCGCCCACGCCGATCACGGTGAAGGGCTCCGTCTGGGTGTCGTGCCCCAGTTCCCGGAAGTGCCGCTTGACGCTCTCCCAGGCGCCGCGCGCGGTGATGCCCATCTTCTTGTGGTCGTAGCCGGCCGAACCGCCGGAGGCGAAGGCATCGTCCAGCCAGAAGCCGTAGCTCTGCGAGATGCCGTTGGCGATGTCGGAGAAGGTGGCGGTGCCCTTGTCGGCCGCCACGACCAGGTAGGGATCGTCCTCGTCGTGCCTGACGACTTGCGCGGGGTGCGCCACCTGGCCGTCGACCAGGTTGTCCGTGATGTCGAGCAGGCCCTGCATCAGGTAGCGATAGCAGGCGATGCCCTCTTTCTGGACCTCCTCGCGGCTGCCGCCCTTGGGCGGCTTCTTCACGATGAAGCCGCCTTTGGAGCCCACCGGCACGATCACCACGTTCTTCACCATCTGGGCCTTCATCAGGCCCAGGATCTCGGTGCGGAAGTCTTCCGGCCGGTCCGACCAGCGGATGCCGCCGCGCGCCACCTTGCCGCCGCGCAGGTGAATGCCTTCCATCCGCGGGCTGTAGACGAAGACCTCGACCATGGGCCGCGGATCGGGCAGGCCCTCCAGCTTCAGGCTGTCGAGCTTGAAGGAGATATAGTCCTTCGCCTTGCCGTCCTCGCCGGTCTGGAAGAAGTTGGTCCTGACCGTGTGGTGCATGGCGTTCCAGAAGCGGCGCAGGATGCGGTCCTCGTCGAGGCTCGCGACCTTGTCCAGCCCCTCCTTCAGCGCCTGCTCGATCTCTGCCGTGCGCTCCTCCCGGCCGGCCTCGCGCGCCGGGTCGAAGCGGCTGTGGAAAAGATCGACCAGCAGGGCGGCCATGTCGGCGTTCCCGACCAGGGCCTGGACGATGTACTCCTGGCTCAGCATGCTTCCGGTCTGGCGCAGGTACTTCATGTAGCCCCGCAACAGGGCCACGTTGCGCACGGCGATGCCGCCGTTCGTCACCAGCTGGTTCAGTCCGTCGTCCTCGACAACGTTCCACCAGAGGTTGGTGAGAGCCTCCTCGAAGAGCGGCTTCAATTCGGCGAAGGGCACCGCACCCTCCGGCGCCATGAGGGCCAGATCGTGCAGCCAGATCGTGTCCCGCTTCTCGCCGAGGTCGACGCCCATGCGATAGGGCCCGTCGTCGCGCAGGACCCGGAATCCCAGGTGTTCCAGCATGGGAAGAAGGTCGCTCAGCGGCAGCGGTTCGCCCAGCCGGCCGGCGCGCATGTGGAAGAGCTCGACGTCGCTCTGGTAGCCCAGGCGCACCGACAGCGAGTCGCCCGACAGCAGGGCATCGAAGTCGCTGAAATCGTCGACCGCGCGTTTCGGCGGGAAGCGGTCGGAATAGGCGACGGGAACGCCCTCGCCGTAGCGGCGGAAGAGCCGCTGGCCCTCCAGCTCGCCCTTGGCGGCGATCAGGGCCTGGCGCAGGCGATCGGTCCAGGAGCGCGCGGCCTCCGCCAGCAGGGCCTCAACGCTCTCCCGGTCCGGAAGCGGCGGAGAATCGGGATTGCGGTGCAGGATGTAGTGCAGCCGCGCCAGGCGCGATTCTTCCGGCAGGTGCGCGGTGGCCTGGGAGACGGTGCAGGAAAGCTGGCTGGCCAGCAGCTCACCCAGGCGCTGCCTCAGCGCGCCAGAATAGCCTTCCCTCGGCGTATAGACCAGGGCGTTCACGTAGCGGTCGAAGGGATCGCGGCGCAGGAAGAGGGTCGTCTTGGCGCGGTCCTGCAGGGCCAGAACGCCCATCACCGTGGAGAAGAGGTCGTCCTCGGAGGCCTGCATCAGCTCGTCCCGGGGATAGGTCTCCAGGATATGCAGCAGCGCCTTGCCGTCGTGGCTGCGCGGGTCGAGCCCGGCACGGCTGATCAGGCGCTCGACCTTGCCCTTCAGCAGCGGCACGTTGCGCGGCGAGGCGTGATAGGCGGTCGAGGTCAGCAGGCCGACGAAGCGCAGCTCGCCCTCCAGCTTACCGTCGTCATCGAAGGTCTTGATGATCAGCACGTCCATCGGGATGCGCCTGTGCACCCTGGCCGGACGGTCGCTCTTGGTCATGAGCAGCTGGTCGTGGCTGTCGTGGAAGGCCCTGATCTCGTCGGGAACCGAGCTGCCGCTGTGCGCCGAATCGAAGAGCCGGAAGCCCGGTTCCGTCGCCAGGCCCAGGCCCGTGCCGTGGACCTGGTGATAGAAGATATCGCCGTCCTTCTCTTCGTAGGTGTAGGCACGGAAGGCCAGGAAGGTGAAGTGGTCGGCGATCAGCCAGGTGAGGAAGGAGGCGGCCTCGGCGGCGGCCAGGTCGCTCTTCTCGGTGATCCCTCCGCCGCGCCGCGCCAGCTCGAGCGCCGTCGATTCCGCGCGCTGCAGCATGGGCCTCCAGTCCAGGACGACGCGGCGCACCTCGTCGAGCACGGCGGTGACCTCGGTGATGACCTTCTCCTCCCGCTCGGCGTCGGCGAGGCGGTCCATCATCACGATCATCCAGGATTCCCGCTTCTCGCAGCCCTCCTCCTCGAAGGCGACCAGGCGGCCCTCGCCATCGCGTTTGACCATCACGATGGGGTGCAGGACATAGGCGATGCCGATCGACTGCGCGCTCAGCTCCGAGGTCACGGAATCGACCAGGAAGGGCATGTCGTCGTTGATGATGCGCAGGATGGAATGGACCGCGAGGTCCTTGGGCTCGTCGGGGCGGTGGCTCACCAGTTCGATCACGGGCTTCTTGGCCTGGCGCACCTGGGCCGCGCGCAGCAGAGCCAGCGCCGCAATCGCCAGGCCTTCCACGCCGCGCTCTTCCATCTCCTCCGTGCTGACGCCGGCATAGAGCTTGGCGATCAGGCGTTGAACCCAGGCCTTCTGCTCGCCTTCCGCCCTGGCCGCTGCCTCCTTGCCGATGGCCTCCTTCAAGGCGCCTTCCTTGTCGGGTGTCTGCTCCCGCACGATCCTTCCTCCAGCTCTTCTTCTTTTTTCGTTGCACAGCCGATTGCAGCGCAGTGCCAACTACAGCGCCTCGAGGGTACCCCGCGCAACGGTAAAGCTGTGATTATTTTGTGGAGACCGCCATCCGTCCGCCGCCCTCCGGCGTAGGACAGGGGTGAGAGGTCACCCCGAGATGTGGAGCTGAACGATGTTTCGAATGGCCAAGCGCGGCGTCCCGGTCCTGCTGCTCTGCCTGCTGCCACTCGCGGCCTCGGCCGAGCGCGAGGCGGCGCTGTCCGCCCTGGCGGACGGCGAGGCCGTTCTGATCATGCGCCACGCCCAGACCGTGGCCGGAACCGGCGACCCGGCAGGCTTCCGCCCGGACGACTGCAGCACCCAGCGCAACCTCAACGAGGTCGGCCGCAAGCAGGCCCGAGAGCTGGGCGCGATCCTACGCGCCGCGGGGATCGCCTCGGCCGCGGTCTACGCCTCGCCCTGGTGCCGGGCGGTCGAGACGGCCGAACTCCTGGCGCTGGGGCCCGTGCGCACCTCCGACCTGCTCTCCAGCATCTGGAACGATAGGGTCGTCAACCCGGACCGGTCGGAGGAGCTGCGCGCCTTCATCCGCTCCTGGCAGGGTCCCGGTCCCCTGGTCCTGGTCACGCACGGCATCAACATCGGCCGCCTCCTGGACCGGCGAGCCGCGCAAGGCGGAGGCCTCGTGCTGCTGGCCGGGGCGGAGGGCGCAGAGACCCTCAGGATCGTGGGCCGGCTGCCCTGAACCCTGGCCGGGCGCGGTCACAACTTTGCGGATAGCGCTCACGATCTTTTTTTCGCAGGTGCGATAAAGAATCCATGGCAAATCTATCGAAGTTGCATATATCGGCCTGATATAGGTGGTGCCGCGTCGGCCGAGCCGCCGGATGCGCCCGCGAGGAGCCAGGACGATGGATACCAAGACACTCTGCCTTGCCGCCCTGCTTCCCCGGGACAGCAGCGGCTACGAGATCAAGAAGCGTCTCGACGAGCCGCCCTTCTGTCATTTCCAGGACACGGGCTTCGGTTCCATCTACCCTGCGCTGACCCGGCTCGCCAACGAGGGGCTGATAGAGGGCACGGAACTCGCCCAGGACAAGCGCCCCGACAAGCGGGTCTTCACCCTGACCGAGGCCGGCCACCGCCATCTGATCGCGGACCTGATGCAGCCGCCGGCGCCCGATCGCCTGCGCTCCGACTTTCTCTTCTGCCTCTTCATGTCGGACCTGCTGCCGCGGGCGCATGTCCTGCAGATCGTCGACGAGCGCATCGAGCAGCTTAACCGCAAGATCGAGGAGATGCAGGCTTGCGACGAGCAGGTGACGCGCCGGGCGCGGCGCTTCGTCTTCGATCTCGGCTACAGCTTCTACGTCAACCAGCGCGATTTCCTGGTCGAGAACCGCCATCGCCTGGAAGCGGACGCCGAGGATCCGGCGCCACCCAACGCACCCAACGGACGGGACCGGCGGGCCGGTAACGGCCATCTGGTCGCCACCCCCGATCGCGAGAGCGGATCATGAAGAAGTCCATCCTCCTTGCACTGGTGATCGCGCTGGGCGCCGTCGTCTGGGTCGGGTCGGGCCTCCTCGATCCCGAGGCCAGCGAACCGGAGGCGCAGAAAGCCCCGGCCCCCGTGGCCCACCTGGGCGATGCCCCCAGCGTCCGCGTTCGCGACATCGTCGCCCAGCCGCATCACCGCGTGATCGAGCTGCGCGGCTCCACCGAGCCGCGCCGCGCGGTGGACCTGAAGAGCGAGACCTTCGGCATGATCGAGGAGATCCCCGTGCCGGAGAACAGCCTGGTGCGTCAGGGCGAGGTCCTGGCCCGCCTGGACGAGGCCGAGCGCGACGCCCTGCTGCGCGAGGCCAAGGCCCTGCTGCGCCAGCGCCAGATCGAGGACGAAGCAGCGGGCAAGCTCGCCACCAAGGGCTATCGCTCCGAAACCGATCGTGCTGCCTCGGCCGCCACCTTGGAGGCCGCGCAGGCGCGGGTCGAAGCAGCAGAGATCGAACTGAGCCACATCGAACTGCGGGCGCCCTTCTCTGGCTTCCTGGAACGTCACCTGATGGAAGTCGGCGACTATGCGGACCGTGGCGATCCCATCGTCCGGCTGGTCGAGATGAGCCCGCTGCGTGTCGTGGGCTACGCCAACGAGTCCGAGGTCCTGGCCCTGCAACTGGGCCAGCCCGGCCTGGCGCGGCTGACCAACGGCCGCACGATAGAAGGACGCATCGCCTTCCTGGCCCAGCAGGCCGAACCCCAGACCCGCACTTTCCGCGTGGAGCTGGAGATCAACAACCGCGACTTCACCACACCGGCGGGCGTCACGGCCGACATCATCATCACCCTGCCGCCGCAGCCCGCCCACAAGGTCTCGCCGGCGCTCCTGACCCTGGACCGGAAGGGCGTTCTCGGCATCAAGATCGTCGACGAGGACGACGTCGCCCACTTCATTCCCGTCGAGGTGGTCGACGACGAGGCCGACGGCATCTGGCTGAGCGGCCTGCCCTACAATGCCCGCGTGATCACCGTCGGGCAGGAGTTCGCCAAGGACGGGGAGCCGGTGCGTCCCCTTCCCGTCAAGACACCCGACAACGCCGTCCAGACCGCGGCAGAGCCCGCTACATGAGCGCCAGCCATGCCGGCAAGGGTGGCCTGATCGCCTGGGCGATACATCGCGCCAGGCTGATCATCGCCATCCTCTGCTTCCTGCTGCTGGCGGGCGTGATCGCCTACCAGCAGATCCCCAAGGAAGACTCGCCGGACATTAACATTCCCAACATCTACGTCTCGCTGGCGCTCGAGGGGATCTCGCCGGAGGATGCCGAGCGCCTGCTGGTCAAGCCGATGGAGCAGGAGCTGACCGGCATCGAGGGCGTCAAGGAGATCAGCTCGACCTCCTACCAGGGGGGCGCCAACGTCCTGCTGGAGTTCCAGGCCGGCTTCGACGCCGACCAGGCGCTCCTCGACGTGCGCGAGAAGGTGGACCTCGCCAAGCCGGAGCTGCCGCAGGACGCCGAGGAGCCGATCGTCCAGGAGATCAACCTCAGCCTCTTCCCCGTCGTCATCGTCAGCCTCTCGGGCCAGGTCTCCGAGCAGAGCCTTGTCACCACGGCGCAGCTCCTGAAGGACCGCATCGAGAGCATTCCCGACGTCCTGGAGGTCGAGATCGGCGGCGACCGGGAAGATGCCATCGACCTGATCGTCGACCCCCTGCAGCTCGACACCTACGGCCTGGAGATCCTGGATCTCGCCAACCAGATCGAGCGCGGGAACCAGCTGGTGGCGGCGGGCTCTCTCGACAGCGGCGCCGGGCGCTTCCCGGTCAAGGTCCCGGGCCTGATCGAGACCTACGACGACCTGATCAACATGCCGGTCAAGAGCGACGGCAGCTCGGTCGTCACCCTGGGCGACCTGGTCCAGGTGCGGCGCAGCTACAAGGACCCCCTCACCTTCGCCAGGGTGAACGGCGAGCCGGCGGTGACCCTGGAGGTCTCCAAGCGCATCGGCGCCAACATCATCGAGACCATCGAGGAGGTCCGCCGCATCGTCGAGCTGGCCAAGCCCAACCTGCCCGAGGGCATGACGGTCTCGATCAGCCAGGACAAGTCCGCCGACATCCGGCGCATGCTGGACGACCTGCAGAACAACGTGCTCTCGGCCGTGCTGCTGGTCATGATCGTCGTCGTCGGCGTGCTGGGCATGCGCTCCGGCCTGCTGGTCGGCGTCGCCATCCCCGGATCCTTCCTCACCGGCATCCTGGTGCTGGCGGCGGCCGGGCTGACGGTGAACGTCGTGGTCCTCTTCAGCCTGATCATGGCGACCGGCATGCTGGTCGACGGCGCCATCATCGTCGTCGAGTATGCCGAGCGGCGCATGTCGGAAGGGGCCGGCCGCGCCCAGGCCTTCGCCGAGGCGGCCAAGCGCATGAGCTGGCCCATCATCACGGCGACCGCGACCACGCTCTCTGCCTTCCTGCCGCTGGTCTTCTGGCCGGGCGTGGTGGGCGAGTTCATGAAGTACCTGCCGATCACGCTGCTGGCCACCCTCTCGGCCTCGCTGATGATGGCGCTGATCTTCGTCCCCACCCTGGGGGCGGCGATCGGGCGGCGCGAGCCCGACAGTGGGCCTGCCGAGGAGATCGACCAAACCGAGGCAGACGCCAAGGCGGACCTCACCCAGGCCGGGTCGGTGGTCGGAACCTACCTCTCCATGCTGGGCTTCTGCCTGCGCCACCCGGCCAAGATCGTGCTGCTGGGCTTCGGCATCCTGGTCGGCGTCCAGCTGCTCTACGGCGCCCTCGGCCGCGGCGTGGAGTTCTTCCCCGACGTCGAGCCCGACAATGCCGTCCTGCAGATCCACGCCCGCGGCAACCTCTCGATCTGGGAGCGGGACGAGCTGATGCGCGAGGTGGAAGCGCGGATCTTCGAGCTGCAGCGCGAGGAGGGCGAGTTCCACACCATCTACGGCACCACCCAGGCCAACTCCGGCACCCGCAACAACGAGGCCGAGGATATCATCGGGACGGTCCGGCTGGAGTTCGTCGACTGGTTCAAGCGCCGCCCGGCCGACGAGATCCTGCAGGATATCCGCGGACGCACCGCCGACCTGGCCGGCATCCACGTCGAGACCCGCAAGGAGGAGGCGGGCCCGCCGGTCGGCAAGCCCGTCCAGGTCCAGGTCTCCGCGCTCAATCCCGACCTCCTGGCGCCGGTCGCCGACGAGATCGTGGCGGCGATGAACCAGGTGGGCGGCTTCGTCGACATCGAGGACGGCAAGTCGGTCCCCGGCATCGAGTGGGTGCTGGACGTCGACCGCGAGGAGGCCGCGAAGTTCGGTGCCGACGTGGCGCTGGTGGGCGCCTACATCCGCATGCTGACCAACGGCATGATCGTCACCGACTACCGCCCCTACTGGGCGACCGACGAGGTCGACGTCCTGCTGCGCCTGCCGGAGGACTATCGCCACCTGGCGCAGATGGACCGCATCCGCATCGAGACGCCGATGGGCAGCGTGCCGATCTCCAAGTTCGTGACCCGCGAGGCCAAGCCCAAGGTGTCGCTGCTGCGCCGCGTCGACGGCTACCGCGCGATCACGGTGCAGTCCGACGTCGGCATCGACCCCGCGAGCGGCGAGCAATACCTGGTGGCGGACAAGATCGTCGAGCTGGGCGCGGCGCTGGCCGGCAAGGAGGTGCCGGAGGGCGTCATCGTCGAGTTCCGCGGCGAGCAGGAAGAGCAGAACGAGGCCCAGGCCTTCCTGGGCCAGGCCTTCATGGCCGCCCTCTTCCTGATCGCGGTGATCCTGCTGGCGCAGTTCAACTCCTTCTTCTCGGTGACCCTGATCCTGACCTCGATCGTCATGTCGACCATCGGCGTCTTCATCGGCCTGCTGGTCACCGACCAGCCCTTCGGGATCGTCATGTGCGGCATCGGCGTGATCGCGCTGGCCGGCATCGTGGTGAACAACAACATCGTGCTGATCGACACCTTCGACAAGCTGGCGGCCCTGGGCGACGGCAGCCGCGAAAGCCGGCGGCTGGCGATCCTGCGCACCGGCGCCCAGCGCCTGCGCCCGGTGGTGCTGACCACGGTCACCACGGTGCTGGGCCTGATGCCCATGGTGCTGGCGCTCAACATCGACTTCTTCCGGCGCAACGTCTCGATCGGCGCGCCCTCGACCCAGTGGTGGACCCAGCTTGCGACCGCGATCGCCTTCGGCCTGGTCTTCGCCACCTTGCTGACCCTGCTCTTCACCCCCTCGGCGCTGATGGTGCGCGAGAACCTGCGCGCCTGGCGGCGGCGGCGGCGGGCGCGCAAGGAGGGCGGGGTCTTCGCCGAGGACCCGGACGAGGTCCTGCCGGACTGGCCGGAGCTGCAACCCGATTCGCCCGGCGGGTCCCGGGGCGTGCAGCCGGCAGCGGAGTAGGCCCCTATCCTCCGAAGGCGCGCCAGGCCATCACCACGCGCCCCAGCGTCGTCAGCAGGCAGAGCCCGGCGAAGATCCAGGCCAAGAGCGCGAAGAGCGAGGGGAAGAGCAGGCAGAGCGCGAAGAAGAGGATGGTCTCCGTGCCTTCCGCCAGGCCGCCAAGGTAATAGAAGCTCTTCCGTCCCTGGCGCTCGTTCGTCTGGCCGCGCTTGGCCGCCAGGATCGCATAGGCGAGGAAGCTGGTCCCGGTGCCGGCGAAGCTCAGCATCAGGAAGAGCGCGGCCACCTGCGCCTCGGGCTGGGCCAGGGCGAAGCCGACCACCAGGGCGTTATAGACGATGAAGTCGCAGACGATGTCGAGATAGCCGCCGAACTCGCTCAAGCCCCGCTCGCGGGCGACGGCGCCGTCCAGACCGTCGGCCAGACGGTTGACGGCCAGGAGCAGGAGCGCCGGAAGGTAGGCCTCGTAGGCGACGGCGAGGCAGCCGGCGAGGCCGAAGCCGAAACCCATCAGCGTGATCGCATTGGCCTCGATGCCGCGCGCGGCGAGGCCCCTGGCGAGCCACGCAAGTGGGGGATCGATGAGCGGCCGGAGGTGCCGGTCCAGCATGGCCCTCTCCTCCGGCCCGCGCCCTGTTCGGCTCAGCCCCCTGCTCGGCTCAGCCCTTGTCGAGTTCGGGAAGCAGGAAGACCTGGCCGGGATAGATCAGGTCGGGGTTCCTGATCTGGCCCTCGTTGGCCGAGTAGATGGCATGGTAGAGGATGCCGCGGCCATAGCTGCGGCGCGCGATCACCCAGAGCGAGTTGCCCGGCTGGACCACGACGAAGTCCTCGTCGTCCGGCACGGAGAGCGGGGCCACGCGGGCGAAGGGCGTCTCCACGCGCGCCAGCACCGCCCCGTCGGGGTCGACCAGGTCGGCGCGCAGGCGGTGCAGGCCCGGTGCGATGGCGCTGGCCGGCGCGAAGACCCACTGGCCCTCGCCGTCCGCCCGGATGCGGCCGAAGAGCGTGTTGTCCAGATAGATCTGGATCAGCGCCTTCGCCGGGGCCTGGCCGGAGATGCGGACGTTCCCCTCGAGATCGTAGTCGACCGCCAGGATGCGCAGCGCGCCGCTCTTGAGCTGGCTGCGGCCCGGCGCCTGCAGCACCTGGGTCGGGGCGGAGCTGGCCTCGGCCTTTGGCGCCAGCACCACCAGCGGCTCCTTCGGCTTGGCCCGCTGCAAGGCCGCCGTCTGTTCCTCGGCTGCCGGCTCCTTCTCCTCGCCGGCCCCCTCGGGCAGAGGCACGTAGACCACCAGGTCGTCGCTGGCCTCCCAGCGCTTGCCGTCGCCGGTATAGGCCACGAGGGTCAGGACCCGGCTTCCCGGCTTCAGCGGCCGGTCGGGAATCATGACCCAGTTGCCGTCGAAATCCGCCTCCACCTCGCCGATGGTGCCCTGGTCGTCCTGCAGCACCACCTTGGATTCCGGCGGCGCCCGCCCGGCGATGACGGCCGAGCCGTCGGGCTCGACCCGGACGATGTCGAAGGTGGGTTTCTCCTCGGCAGCGGAACCCTCGGTCTCGGCCGGCAGGGTGGCGACCTGGGGGTTCTCAGCATCGGAGACGCTGCTTACGGCCGCTTCCTCCGTCTCAGTCCGGGTGGCCGAGGTCTCGGTCGCCTGCCCGGCAGTGCCGCTCTCCTCTTGTTCAGGGCTGAGGCCGGCGACCTCCATCTCCTTCGTCGTGTCCGGCTCGGCGGCTGCGACCTCTGCCGGACCTGTCTCTTGCGCCTGAGCGCTGTCGGTTTCGGCTTCCGGGGCGACCCTGGCCTCACTCTCGGCGGGCGCGCCTGCAGCCTGCTTCTCCTCGCCGGTTGCAGGCACAGCGGCCTCTGCTTGCCCAGCTCCGGCGCTCGCACCCGCGACCGAGGCCTCCGCCTGGGCAGGCGCCGCCGTCCTCTCTTCGTCCTGCTCGCCGGCCTCTGCAGTCTCGACAGCGGGTTGGCCAGCCTTCTCCGCGCTGCTCTCCTGCGAGCCAGAGGCCTCCGCCTCGCTCGGAGCAGCGGCCGTCTCGGCTTCCTTTGCAGTTTCTTCGGCCGGGGGCGCCGGGGTCTTGCTTGCCTCCTCGGCCTGAGCCCGATCGTCCGCAAGGGCCGTGCCTTCAGTGGCGGCGCTAGAGAGCGCTTCCTCCCGAGCCTCCTCCTCCGAAGCGGCCACGCCAGCCTTCGCGGCGACGGTATCGCCCGTCTCCCCCTCGACCGGCGGCACCGTGACCGCATCCGCAGCAGAGTCCGCCTCGGCGACGTCGGGTTCCGACGAAGTCGTCTCCGGCAGAGAGGTCTCTTGGGTCTCGGACGCTGATGGGGTCTCCTCCGTCGCCTCTGCAGCGGCCTGGGCGCCTCCATCCGCCGTCGCTTCGCCCTCCTCCGCAGTCGTCGCGGCGACGTCCGGCGTCTCCGGCGCTGCGGGGACTGCCTCTGCATCGTCGGTCGCCGCGGCGCCCGCGGTCACGGGCTGAGCTGCACCCTCAGGGGCCTGGCTCCGGTCATCCGCGGTCTCAGCCTCCTCCTGGTCTGCAGCGGGCAGGCTCGCCGTCTCCTCGGTCCTGACGGCCTGGGTTTCCTCTTCGACTCTCTGGTCCAGGGTTTCGGCCGTGCGCACGGCCGCGGAGGCTTCGCTGGCCCTGCCGGCATCTGCAGGGACGACATCGCTCGCGGTCGCAGGCGCACTCTCCTCGCCGGACGCAGGCGCGCCAGCCGTCTCCTCCAGGGCTTGCGGCTGCTCGCCCGCCTCTTCCGCCTTCTCGTCCGCGGATTGAAGGGCTTGCACGCCTGCAGCTTGTGTCCCTTGAGTGCCGCTGTCCTCCGCCGGCACTTGCTCGGCCTTCGTCGCTTCAGGCTCCGCCTTCCCGGCGAGGTCCACCGCTGCCGCCCCCTGCTCGGAGGCATCCGGCTCGCTCTCAGAACCCTTCTTTGCCCTGCTGTCCTGCGCCGCGTCCTCCCTCTCCGCATGCTGCTCCATGCTCTTCGCCGGCAGCTCTTCGGCAGACCCTTCCGCCGGGGTCTCCCGGCCGGAGTCGGGCAAAGCCTCCTCGGCAGACGCCTGGTCCTGCGAGTCGCTCTGCGCCCCGTCGGCGGGAGGCTGCTCCGCCTCTGCTTGCGTCTCGCTGCTTTCGGCCGGGACGGCTTCGGGTTCCGCATTCGCCGCCACTTCGCCGGCCGTCTCGGCCGTCTGCGGCTCTTGCGTCGTCTCTTCTTCTTGTTTGGCCGAAGACGCCGCCTCGTCGTCATTGGCTGCGGCAGGCTGCGCCTGATCCTTGCCGGCCTCCGCCACGGCAGCTTCGGGCGTTCCAGGCGCCTTGGGTCCGGCGTCGTGCACCAGGTAGAGTCCGAGGCCGGCGAGCCCAGCTATCACAAGAGCAACGAAAACGTACCGCAAGGTCGAGGTCTCTCCTTCACTGCCGCCGTCGGTGATCGCTTGGAGGCGGAATCTAAAGGATTTCTCAGCCTCCACCCGCCAAGTGCCAGACCGCTGACCAATAGTAAAGCATCGGCTTGGCTTTTGTTACCGAAAGCGACGGCCGTTTCGGCCGCGAGTGCAGGGGACGGCACGGGATGCGTGGGGCCCCGCCCTGCGCTAGGATGACGGCGACTCAAACGAGGGACGACGCAGCCGAATGCCCGACTGGCCCGCCAGCATCTGTGTTTTCTGTGGTGCCTCGCGCGGCCTGCCCGAGGCGCATGTCGAGCTTGCCCGGCATCTGGGCCGTCACCTGTCCGAGGCCGGCGTGACCGTCATCTACGGAGGCGGCAAGCGGGGCCTGATGGGAAGCCTGGCCGATGCCGTCATCGAGTCCGGAGGCCGCCTGGTCGGGGTCATCCCCCGCTTCCTGGTGGATGTCGAGGTGGCGCACGAGGGCGTGGGCGAGCTGCTGGTGGTCGAGAGCATGCACGCCAGGAAGCACCTCATGGCCGAGCGTGCCGATGCCTTTCTGGTCCTGCCCGGCGGCATCGGCACCCTGGAGGAGGCGGTAGAGATCCTGACGTGGGGCCAGCTCGGCCTGCACGCCAAGCCGCTGCTCTTCCTGGATCCCGACGGCTACTGGGACGCGCTTCTGGCCCTGCTGAACTCGATGGAGCGGCTTGGCTATCTGCGCGTTCCCGCCGAGCGCGTCCTCTACCGGGTGCCAAGGGTCGAGGAGGTGCTGGAGACCCTGCGCAGCATCCATCCGGCGGTGACGCCGGAACTCATCCGGCGCGGCTAGGGTGGTGAGCGCAAGCATGCCGATCCCTGCGCGCCCTTGCTATCTTGCACCGCAACAAAAGACTGCTATGGTCCCGGCCCACCATCGGCCCGCGACCGGGATTACCGCAGGGGTCACCGCAAGGGCACAATCTGAGAGAGACGGAAACTGATCATGGCGAAGATCAAGGTAAAGAACCCCATCGTCGAGCTCGACGGCGACGAGATGACCCGGATCATCTGGGCGATGATCAAGGAGAAGCTGATCTTCCCCTACCTCGACATCGACCTGGAGTACTACGACCTCGGCATCGAGCATCGCGACGCCACCGACGACCAGGTCACGGTCGACGCCGCCCACGCCATCAAGAAGCACGGCGTCGGTGTCAAGTGCGCGACCATCACCCCGGACGAGGCGCGGGTCGAGGAGTTCGGGCTGAAGAGGATGTACCGCTCGCCCAACGGCACCATCCGCAACATCCTGGGCGGCACCATCTTCCGCGAGCCGATCATCATGTCGAACGTGCCGCGCCTGGTGCCCGGCTGGACCCAGCCGATCATCATCGGCCGTCACGCCTTCGGCGACCAGTACCGCGCCACCGACTTCGTCGTACCCGGCAAGGGTGAGCTGACCCTCACCTTCAAGGGCGAGGACGGCAAGACCATTGAGCACAAGGTCTTCGACTTCCCCGGCGGGGGTGTGGCCATGTCGATGTACAACCTCGACAGCTCGATCCGCGACTTCGCCCGGGCCTGCCTGAACTACGGCCTGCAGCGCAAGGTGCCGGTCTACCTCTCGACCAAGAACACCATCCTCAAGGCCTACGACGGCCGCTTCAAGGATCTCTTCCAGGAGGTCTTCGACGCCGACTATGCCGAGGCCTTCAAGTCCGCCGGCATCACCTACGAGCATCGCCTGATCGACGACATGGTGGCGGCGGCGCTGAAGTGGTCGGGCGGCTATGTCTGGGCCTGCAAGAACTACGACGGCGACGTGCAGTCCGACACCGTGGCCCAGGGCTTCGGCTCGCTGGGGCTCATGACCTCGGTGCTGATGACCCCGGACGGCAACACCGTCGAGGCCGAGGCCGCGCACGGCACGGTGACGCGCCACTACCGCGAGCATCAGAAGGGCCGCGCCACCTCGACCAACCCCATTGCCTCGATCTTCGCCTGGACCCGCGGCCTCACCTTCCGCGCCCGCCAGGACGACACCCCCGACGTCGGCCACTTCGCCGAGACCCTGGAGCGGGTCTGCGTGGAGACCGTCGAGGGCGGCTTCATGACCAAGGACCTGGCGCTGCTGATCGGCGAGGGCCAGAGCTGGCTCACCACCGAAGAGTTCATGGACAAGCTGGACGAGGGCCTGCAGAAGGCCATGGCCTGAGGGCGCGCGAGGGGCGGTAGGAGAGCGCCTCCTTACCGCCTAACCGCTTCGTGCAAGGCCGCGCCCTAGCCGCCGCAGCGTGGCGGCGACCCCGACCCCGACCCGGTCCAGCCGGAGGCGCAGCCGCCTGACGGCAAGGCCAGGGCCCGCTCCCGACCGCCCCGCGCAGCGCAGCAGGTAGCTGCGGAAGCGGAGCGAGAAGGCGCGATTGGGAAGGTCCCGGGGCAGCAGGGCGCAGCTCTCGAAGGCCCGGTCCAGGCGTTCCGCCACGGCGCGGTCGAGCTCGGGCGAATGCCTGGGCAGCCGGAAGGTCCTGACGGCGGCGACGTCGAAGAAGTCCTCGTCCAGCCACTTCGCGCGGGCTGGGGCCAGGCTGAGGGCGGGGTCCGCCGCCAGCTCCCGCAGCGCCTTCTCCTCTCCGGCAAGAGCAAGCGCCACGAAGTGGGCCTGCAAGCGCCGCACCTTGGCCCGCACCACCCGCCGTGCCGAGAGCTGCAGGGCACCGGGGGGCCGCTCCATCTCGAGCAGCGGCTGCGGCGCCAGAGCCGGCAGGCGATCGAGAAGACGGAGGCACCCTGCCAGGTGGGCCTCGCTGTTGGCGCCGGTCGTCGAATCCAGGTGCCAGCGGTAGGCGATCAGGGGCGCCTCCCCGCAGCCCGCCACCGACCAGCCGGCGCGCAGGATGTCGACCAGGTAGGCCCAGTCCTCGGCATGGGCGATGCCCTCGGGAAAGCGCGCCCGCTTCATGATGTGGGCCTGTCCCATCAAGCTGGTCAGGTGGAAGGGCATGGTGAAGCTGCCGGCGTACCAGACCCGGTCGGTCCGCCCGAAGGACATGCCGAGATCGCGCCCCGCGTCGTCCACGAAGACGGCCCTGCCGCCGCAGACCAGCTCTCCGGGAGCGGAGAGACGCTCCAGGCGCCGTTCCAAGGAACCGGGCAGCATGATGTCGTCGGCATCGACGAAGCAGACGAAGCGGCCGCGCGCCTCCTCCAGGCCGCGGTTCCTGGCGCTCGATACCCCTTCGTTGGCCTGGCTCAGGACCCTGATGCGCGGGTCCTCCGCCGCGGCCGAGCGCAGGATCGCGGCGCTGCCGTCCGTCGATCCGTCGTCGATGCACAGCAGTTCGAAGTCGCCGGCCGACTGGGCGCGTATGCTCCCGATCGCCTCGGCGAGGAAGCGCTCCGCATTGTAGACCGGCAGCACGATCGAGATCTCCGGGAAGGTGGGATCGGCTGCAGCGCAGGGCGGCACAGCATAGGGGCGCAGCACCTCCGAACCGCTGCTGCCGGACGCCAGGACCTGGAGGCCGCCGATCGAGAGCTCCAGCAGGCGCTTCTCGAAGAGTGAGAGCTCCGAGGGCGTAAGCGTGCCGAGAGGCCAGGCCTCGGGATGGAGGACCGCCACCCGCCGCGGAGAAGCCAGATGGCCCAGGAGGTCGACCAGGAGCTGCCAGTAGGGACGCGAGAAGCCTGGCGACGGCTCGGCGGCCGTCCGGCCTTGCAGAACCAGCAGGGAGCCCGGCGCGCTGCCGCGCAGGGCCTCCGGATCTTCGGCCGCTTGCTCCGCACCCAGCACCAGGCGCAGGGACCCGCCGAGGCGGGGATCCCTCAGAACCGAGGGAAGGTCCGGGATCGGCGCCCGGTCCGGGCCGTAGGGAAGCAAGAGCAGTTCCTCGGCCGCGCACGCTCCTCCTGCCTCGCCCCAGCACCTGACCTCGACCAGGGGCGTGGGGCGGCCGCGGTCGAAGACCTGAAGCACCGGCCCGGCCGCCGGCGCAGGCTGGGTCCCCTCGTCGCGTTCCTTGTCCCGACGGCTTCCGCTCACCCTTAGAACCACTCCTCAAGGCCGGCGGCCGCTGTCCCCTCGCGACCGTCCGGGCCCTTTGTATCGAAACGCGGCGGCGTTGCAATTGCCGCCCGGGCGCCTACCTCGGCGGAGGCACCGGTTGCCATCGGCCCCGGGCCTGTGAGAGAAGGCCTTCGCCACAACGACAAACTTGGAGGAATGAGAGTGAAGCTGCCCGCCTTGACGTCGCTGAGAAGCCTCGTTGCCGCCGCCCTCCTGCTGCCGCTCCTTGCCTTTTCCGCCTCTGCGCAGGTGAGCGACCCGGAGAACACCCTGGTCCTGAAGCTCGAGGACGGAACGGTCCTGATCCAGATGCTGCCGAACCGCGCACCGCAGCACGTGGAACGCATCAAGAAGCTGACGCGCGAGGGCTTCTACGACGGCCTCACCTTCCACCGCGTGATCGACGGCTTCATGGCCCAGACCGGGGACCCGACCGGCACCGGCCGCGGCGGCTCCGACCTGCCGGACCTCTACGACGAGTTCAACCTGGAGATCTTCACCGCCGGCGCCGTGGGCATGGCCAAGACCGCAGCCCCGGACTCGGCCAACAGCCAGTGGTTCATCTGCACGGCGGACTGCCAGCACCTGAACGGCCAGTACACCCTTTGGGGCCGCGTGATCGACGGGATGGATGCGGTCAAGCAGATCAAGAAGGGCCATGGTGGCGGCGGCATGGTCAGCAACCCCGACAAGATCATCAGCCTGAAGGTCCTGGCCGACACGCAGTAGTGACCCGGCAGCAGTGCCCCGGGCGAACGAACTAGGAAAGAGAGTATGAGCGAGACCAAAGACCCCGAGAACCACCTCGTGCTGACCCTGCCGGCCGGCGCGGTCACCATCCGCCTGCGTCCCGATCTGGCGCCGGGCCACGTCGAGCGCATGAAACAGCTCGCGCGCGACGGCTTCTACGACGGCACGGTCTTCCACCGCGTCATGGAGGGCTTCATGGCGCAGGGCGGAGACCCCACCGGGACCGGGACCGGCGGCTCGCCGCACCCCAACCTCAAGGCCGAGTTCACCAAGGAGCCCTTCGTGCGCGGGACCTGCGGCATGGCCCGCTCGCAGATGCCGGACAGCGCCAACAGCCAGTTCTTCATCTGCTTCGCCGACGCCCGCTTCCTCGACGGCCAGTACACCGTCTGGGGCGAGGTGGTCGACGGCATGGAGGCCGTCGACGCCCTGAAGAAGGCCCCGGCGCACGACCGCTCCGGCATGGTTCCCGACCCCGACAAGCTGATCTCCATGAAGGTCCTGGCGGACGCCTGATCCTGTGCCCGGGCAGGCTGACCTGCCCGGGCTTCCGCCCCGCCTCAGCCTGCCCGCAGGCCCGCCCGGCGCCGGCGGGCCAGATCCAGAAGACCTTCCATCGCGCCTGCGATCGCGATCAGGACGATGCCCGCCACCTCGCGCAGCCCGAAGGGCTCGTCGGTCAGCAGGGCCGCCAGCAGGATGCTGACGCCGATCTCCGACATGTAGATGATGCTGACCACCCCCGGGTTCAGGATCGTCGCTCCGTAGATCGCGGCAGCCCCGCCGGGAATGATGCCGAGGAGCACGAGGGGAACGAGCCAGGGCAGGACCGCGGCGACATCGGCTTGTGTCGGCAAGGCGGGTTCGACGACCAGGGCGGCGATCAGGGTCGCGGTCCCGCTCCAGAAGAAGAACGAGAGCGCGTAGTCCTGGGGCGCCACGCGCGGCCAGGACAGCATCATCAGCGAGCCGATGACGAAGAGCAGGCCGGAGGCCAGCGCCAGCCAGTCGCCCAGGTTGCTCGGCAGCGGCGGCCAGCCCTCGCCGCCGAGAATGATGGCGGCCCCGCCGAGCGCCAGCACCATCGAGCCCCAGCGCACCGGCGTGATGGGGTCCTTCAGCACCAGGCGCGCCAGGAGGAAGCCCCAGACCGGCGCCAGGTAGTAGAGCAGCACCGCCGTCGCGACCTCGGTATAGAGGAAGGCGGTGGCATAGATCGCCATCGCCGTGCCGAGGAAGAAGCCGGCGAGCTGCTGGCGCCAGCCGTTCTGCAGGGTGCGACGCCAGCGCAAGAGCATGATCGGCGCCGCGACGAGGCTCGCCAGGAAATAGAGCAGCGCCACGGCCCAGAGGTCCTCGATGCCCGCCGCATCCAGCTCGCGCACCGGAATCCAGAAGGTTCCCCACAGCAGGCCGCCGTAGAGCGATGCGAGTTTGGCCCAGGTGTTGCGGCTCATCGCCCCTCCTCAAGCAGGTGCAGCCGGCCCTCGCGCCACGCAGGGCGCCTCCCGACAGGAGGGAGCCATAGCGCACGCCCGCCCCCAGGCGACAGGGCGGGCTGCGCATGGCTGTGCGGCGGGAGCGCGCGCCATCGGGCTTGCCGTCGTCGCGATCTTGGGTAACCATTGCATCCAGATGGACCCTTCGTCGCAAGGCGCTGTCTCTGGCGTCCTTGCCCCCATCGCTTTTCGAAGGGTTCTTGCCCCCTGGAAGGAGGACCCTTCGACCATGTCATCCGACCATCACAATCGGCCGCTCAGCGACGTCGAGCTTCGCGTCAAGGCTCTGGAATCGCTCCTGACCGAGAAGCAGCTCGTCGACCCGGCCGCGATCGACAGCCTGATCCAGACCTACGAGAAGAACATCGGCCCGCGCAACGGCGCACAGGTCGTCGCCAAGGCCTGGAGCGACCCGGCCTACAAGGAACGCCTGCTGGCCAACGGCTCGGAGGCGATCGCCGAGCTGGGCTTCTCCGGCGTGCAGGGCGAGGACATGGTCGTCGTCGAGAACAGCGACAAGGTCCACAACGTCGTCGTCTGCACGCTCTGCTCCTGCTATCCCTGGCCGACCCTGGGCCTGCCGCCGGTCTGGTACAAGTCGGCCCCCTACCGTGCCCGCGTGGTCCGCGACCCGCGCGGCGTGCTCGAGGAGTTCGGGGTCTCGCTGCCGGAAGAGACCGAGGTGCGCGTCTGGGACAGTAATGCCGAGCTCCGCTACCTCGTGCTGCCGGAGCGGCCGGCCGGCACCGACGGCATGAGCGAGGACGCACTGGCAGACCTGGTCACCCGCGACTCCATGATCGGGGTCGGCCTGGCCAAGAGCCCCTGAGCCAGAGCCGAGGAAGGAGAAGAGCATGAACGGAGTACACGATCTTGGCGGAATGGACGGGCTGGGCCCGATCAATCCGGAGGAGAACGAGCCGGTCTTCCACGAGGAGTGGGAGCGGCGCATGTTCGGGGTGATGATGGCCTGCTTTGCCGGCGGCAACTACAACGTCGACGAGTTCCGCCACGGCATCGAGCGCATGGGCGCGCCGGCCTACCTCAACACCAGCTACTACGAGCATTGGCTTTCCAGCCTCGAGCGGCTCTTGGTCGAGAAGGGCAAGATCTCAGCCGAGGAACTGGCGGCCCGCAAGGCCCAACTGGCGAAGGAAGCTGCCTGATGCTGACCGTTGACATGGTGCCCGGCCTGGTGGCCACCGGCGCCTCCGCCCGCGTCGACGAGGAGGTCCCGCCGCGCTTCAAGGTGGGCGACCGGGTGCGCGCGCGCAACCTGAACCCCACCGGCCACACCCGCCTGCCGCGCTACATCCGCAACCGCGTCGGCGTGGTCGACCGCCACCACGGCGTCTTCGTCTATCCCGACACCGCCGCCCACGAGGGCGGGGAGAAGCCGCAGAACGTCTACAGCGTGCGCTTCGAGGCGAAGGAGCTCTGGGGCGAGGCCGCGCCGGGCAAGGACGCGCTCTACATCGACCTCTGGGACGACTACATCGACCCGGCATAAGGCCCATGCGTAGCCCCCCGCACAACCCGCACATGCCGCCGATCCCACAGGACGGCGACGGGCCGGTCTTCAAGGAACCCTGGGAGGCGCAGGCCTTCGCCATGACCCTCGGCCTCTACGACCAGGGTCACTTTGAGTGGAGCGAGTGGGTCGACTACCTCAGCGCCGAGATCGCCGCCGCCAGGACGGCCGGCGATCCCGACCTGGGCGACCGCTACTATCACCACTGGCTGGCAGCACTGGAGAAGCTGGCGGCGGCCAAGGGCCTGACCTCGCTCGGCGAGCTCGCCACCCGCAAGGAGGAGTGGCGGGAGGCCGACCACCACCGCGACTTCGGCGCCCCGATCGAGCTGGGCCACAAGCACTGACACGAGAGGTCTGTTGCGGCCGGGCGACGAGCGTTGCATCGCGGCAACGCCGGCATGACTAAACTATTGGTAGGACCGGCGGCACTGTCTTCACAGTCTGTCGTGTGTTAGTCTCTCCTCCCTTCGATGGCTGCCCCTTGGGGCGCTGTTCCCGGCGCGGTGAGAGACGAGATCATGCCTGTTCGACTGCCTCTGGGCGCGGCCGCGCTCCTGCTGCTCGTCCTTGCCGTTTTGCCGGCGCATGCCGAGGTGTCCCCACCCCTAGGGCAGCTGCCCGACCAGGTCCGACCGCTGCACTACCGTCTCGACCTCGAGGTCGATCCCGACCGCGAGAGCTTTGCCGGCCGTGCGGAGATCGACCTCCTGCTGGAGGAAACCCTGCCCTCCTTCTGGATGCACGGGCGCGGCCTCGCGGTCTTCGGGGCGCAGATCCTGCTTCCCGACAGCCGCCGCATCGCTGCGACCTACGAGGAGATCGAGGAGAGCGGGGTGGTCAGGCTCACGGCCGCTGAGCCCATCGGGCCGGGGCCCGCGACCCTCATCCTGGACTATGACGCGCCCTTCAATGGCTCGCTGGAAGGCCTCTTCCGGGTCGAGGAGGCGGGAGAGAGCTATGCCTTCACGCACCTGGAGCCGATCCGGGCCCGGCAGGTCTTTCCCGGCTTCGACGAGCCGCGCTTCAAGACGCCCTACGACATCAGCGTGACGATCCGGGCCGACGACGAGGCCATCTCCAACGCGCCGATCGTCGAAAGCCTGCCCCTGGCGGAGGGGCGCAGGCTGGTCCGCTTCGCCACGACGGAACCGCTGCCCAGCTACCTGGTCGCCCTGGCCATCGGGCCGCTGGACATCGTCGCCTGGGAGCCGATCCCGCCCAGCCCGCAGCGCGCCCGCCCCCTGCCGCTGCGTGCGGCGGCAGCCAAAGGCCGCGGCGAGGAACTGCACTACGCGCTGGAGCACACGGCGGCGATGCTGGCGATCCTCGAAGACTACTTCGACCTGGCCTATCCCTACGCCAAGCTCGACCTCGTCGCCGTGCCGGCCTTCGGTCCCGGCGGGATGGAGAATGCCGGCGCCATCTTCTACCGCGAGGACCTGCTGCTGCTGGACCAGGAGCCCTCGATCTACCAGAAGCGCGGCTATGCCTACGTCCACGCGCACGAGCTGGCGCACATGTGGTTCGGCGACTACGTCACGCCGGCCTGGTGGAACGATCTCTGGCTGAACGAGGCCTTCGCCACCTGGATGTCGGACCGGGTAGTCAGCCGCTGGCAGCCCGAGGCCTTCGACGACCGCGGGCCGCTGCGCAGCGCCGCGCGCGCCATGTGGAACGACCGCCTGCCCAGCGCGCCCGCCGTGCGCCAGCCGATCGCGAGCAATCACGACATCTCCAACGCCTTCGACCGCATCACCTACAACAAGGGCGGCGGCGTCCTGGCCATGTTCGAGCGCTACCTGGGCGAGGAGGTCTTCCGCGACGGCGTGCGCCGCTACATCCGGCGCTTCCCGCACGGGGTCGCCACGGCGGAGGACTTCATGGCGGCCCTGGCCGAGGCGGCCGAGGACTCGAGCCTGGTTCCCGCCCAGCGCTCCTTCCTGGAGCAGTCGGGGATACCGCTGGTGCATCTTGACTGGGACTGCAGGGCCGAGGGCGTCGCGGTCTCGCTGCGCCAGGAGCGCTTCCAGGCGGCGGGACTGGATCCGGCGCCGGAGCGGCAGTGGCGGCTGCCCCTCTGCCTGGCCTACCAGGCACCTCAGGGCAGGGAGCGCCACTGCCTCATCCTGGCCGAGCCGGAGGCCAGCCTCACCCTGCCGCTTTCGTACTGCCCGGCCTGGATGCTGCCCGGCGAAGCCGGCGCGGGATACTTCCTCTGGTCCCTGCCCCGGTCCGGCTGGGAGAGCCTGACGGCAGCCTTCGGGACCCTGGCCGCCGGCGAGCAACTGGCCCTGATGACCTCGGCATCCGGCGCCTACCGGGCCGGAAGTCTCGATATCGAGCCGCTCCTGGCCCTGGCCCGGGAGGCGGCGCGCTCTGAGGCCTGGGATGTCGTCGAGGCGCCGATGCAGGTCCTGAGGGACATCAAAAACTTCGTGCTTCCCACCGACCGCCAGGCGGAGATCAAGGAGCACTTTCAGGAAATCTTCCGGCCGGCGCTCGCGCGCTTCGATCTCTCCGAGCGCCTCTTTGCCGAGGGGGCGGCCAGCAGCGAGGAAGCCCTGCTGCTGGGCGATCTCCTCTGGTTCCTGGCACTCGATGCCGAGGATCCCGACCTCCGCAGCAGGCTGGCACCCCTGGGCAGGGCCTTCCTCGGCTACGGCGGTGACGGCACCCTGCACCCGGAGCTGTTGCATGCCGACTTCCAGCGCCTGGCACTTGTCGTGGCCGCGCAGGAGGAGGGGCTTCCCTTCATCGAGGCCCTGATCGACCGCTTCCAGGGCACGCGCGACCAGGACCTCAGCGGCACCATCACCGCCGTGCTCGGGTACCTGACCGAGCCCGAGGCGGTTGCCCGGGTCCAGGCACTGGTGCTCGACCCCGAGACCCCCCAGCGCGACGCCTCCCGCCTGCTCTACCGGCAGTCCCGCAGGGTGCTGAACCGGGAGGCGGTCTTCGCCTTCCTGCGCGAGCGCGAGGAGGAGATCCTGGCCCGCATTCCGACCTCGCACCTGGGCGGCCTGCCGTGGCTGACCAGCGGCTTCTGCAGCGCCGAGGACATCGCCGCCATCGAGGCCTTCTTCGCCCCGAAGGTGGCGGACTGGCAGGGCGCCCCGCGCGCGCTGCAGCAGTCGCTCGACGAGGTCCGGGTCTGTGCCGCCCTGGCCGAGGCGCAGCGCGAGGCGGCGCTGAGTTATCTTGGCAGAAGCAACCACAGCTTTGAGTAACTGGCGTTCTAGCGGAGAAATATCCTGGCAAACTTCCAGATAAAAAAGTGACCAGTTCTATTTTTTAAGCTAATATCTTTGAGAACAGAATTTTTTACTATAGGTAAATTCTTATTCAGGCTAAGATTATTAATAAATATGAAATAGAATAACTTTGCTCATCCCATATACTCCACAAAAATTTGTACCTATGGTAGCAAATAAATCAACATAATTTTATCATTAGCATATTCTTTTCCTAAAAACACTTTGTGCATTCCAGCAGGTTCCAGTGGTTGAAACGAGACATGAAAATCACTGGAAATAAATGGTGATATAACCTTCTTAATTTCATCAGATGTAACCTTATTGCTTTGATTGTCTGTAGCTATTATTCCAAATCTCGTGTTTAACAGTAGATCTGTGCTTACACCAAATTCTCTAGATATTTCCATAGCAGAATCTTCAGTATTTTTTGCCAATGGCGTTATCCAAACGGTCGGGCGAAAACCAGCATCATCCAACACAGCTTTTATTGTATCTGTCATCATGCTTTCTTTTTGAGAATACACTATGACATTGTAACTCCATTTCGCGCTCAAGTTATTTACATTTTCTTGAAACTGCTCATTCGCCTCAGCGATGCTTGAAGAAACTCCGCTTAACTTCGTATCAGCTGCATTAGAGCCACTACTTCTTCCTAAAAAGGAAACCATATCCCACAGGGCATCGTTGATCAATCCAATTTTTGCCACCTCTAATGATAATATTTTCTCGTTCTCACCAACCCTTCTATATGCATCTAGTATTTCATTCGACTTTTCCTCTAATCCATTCTGAATAGTTTCCGCCTTTGAACTAATATCACTAACTTTTCTTTCATTTTCGGTGAGTTTATCTGTTTGCAACACGAATTTTTCTTCTACCATTTCAAATTTGTCGTCCACCTCTTCCAAAAAATTGACTATTCGTCGTTGCGCGACATCGGCCGATTCAGCAGCCTTTTCTGCTGCTGCGTTTGCTTTTCTGGTTGCTTCCTCTAAATTTTCTATCTGAAGCTCTACCTCCTTTCTAAGCTCAAGCAATTGAATTCGCTCACTCTGCGCAGCATCAATTTCCTTCCTAAGAGGCTCCTTAACTACCGATGATATTGATGTAGTTAGTAATGTATACCCGCCAAACAGACTCACTATCGCTATGAACATTCCCAATATTGTATATCGTTTTTTAAGTGAACCAGCGACCTTATCTTCAATTTCTTTTGATATAGCAATCCGCTGTATCATTTCATAATGAGAAGCATCAACTTCAATTCTATTTTTATTCCGATCTCTATTTTCATTGTCACTACTATGTACATTATTTTCTTTTTCCATAATCCCCTCCCCCTAATAGAACAGCGTTCCTAGTTAGAATCCAACCCTATTATATTCAATCTACGCTCTGCAGTTTGGATTATGAGTTGGGCATCCAGCGCTAGCTGGGTTTCCACTGACATCTACACACAAAAAGCCCACCACCAAAGCCGCGAATGCAATAGTTATCACAAAACGTATCATCACTCAGACTCCTATTTAAGCCACACGATTCTCAAGCTGCCCAAAACGCTTTGGCATAGAAACTTGCTACATTTTTACCATTCCTCGTTAACTTTGCTAGTCTTTGCTTCGATTCCCCTTGCTCTTCTTGCAATCTGGCCGCTTCGCTGGACAGCCCGCTTCAGCACCACTCGGAAGCATCACACAGACGGCAAGCAGAAGCGCCAAAGTACTTCTTCTCGACAAAGTACTTCTTCTCGACATTGTTATCTCCTCCGTTAACTCGGATAGGTCGCATAACCAGAGAGAAATGTCAACTAAAATGTTTCAGATTGGGCCGAGTGGGCGTAGTCCCACTCTCGTGTTTGCGAACCAGGGAGTCGTCAAGCATCACAGATAAGACTGGGAAGCTACTGGCTGCTCAGACGGGGTACCACCTACACGCCCAGATAGGCCTCCCGCACCGCCGGGTCGACCAGCAGGTCCCGGGCCGGGCCGCCGGTCACGATGCGGCCGGTCTCCATCACATAGCCGCGGTCGGCGATGGCAAGGGCCGCCATGGCGTTCTGCTCGACCAGCAGCACGGTGATCCCGCGGCGCTTCAGTTCCTGGACCACGCCCAGCACCTGCTTCACCAGCAGGGGGGCTAGGCCCATCGAGGGCTCGTCCAGCAGCAGGCAGCGCGGGCGGCTCATCAGCGCCCGGCCGATGGCCAGCATCTGCTGCTGGCCGCCGGATAGGCTGCCGGCCGGCAGGGCGCGCTTTTCCTTCAAGACCGGGAAGAGGGCGAAGACCCGGTCTCGGTCCTCCCCCACCCGCCGGTCGGAGAAGTGGAAGGCGCCGAGACGCAGGTTCTCCCCGACCGTCAGGTTGGTGAAGATCTGGCGGCCTTCCGGCGACTGCGCCAGGCCGAGCGCGACCCGCCGGTGCGCCGGCACGGCGGCCAGGTCTCTGCCGTCGAAAGAGATGCGTCCGGCGGTCAGCGGCTGCAGGCCGGAGAGGCAGCGCAGCAGGGTCGTCTTGCCGGCCCCATTGGCCCCGACGACGGTGACGATCTCGCCGGCGGAGACCTCGAGGTCCAGGCCGTGCAGGACCTCGATCCGGCCGTAGCGGGTCTTGACGCCCTCCAGCCTAAGCATGGCCGGCCTCCTCGCTGCCGAGGTAGGCGGCGATCACCTTGGGGTCGCGGCTGACCTCGGCCGGCCGGCCCTCGGCGATCTTGCGGCCCTGGTCCAGCACCACGATGTGGTTGGAGATCTTCATCACCAGCTTCATGTCGTGCTCGACCAGGAGGATGGCGATGCCCTCCCCCGCGACCCCGGCGATCAGCGCGTCGATCTCCTCCGTCTCCACCGCGTTGCAGCCCGCCGCCGGCTCGTCCAGCAGCAGCAGGCGCGGTCCGGCGGCCAGCGCGCGGGCGATCTCCAGCCGCTTCAGGCCGCCGTAGGAGAGGGTGCCGGCCTCCAGCGCCGCCATCCGGCCGAGGCCCACACGCTCCAGCAGGCGCTCGGCCAGCGCCCGGGTTTCTCTCGTCTTGCGCCGGCTCGAGGGGAGCGCCAGGAGATCGGCGAAGAGGTTCGGTTTCTCCTCCAGGTGCCGGCCGGTCATGACGTTCTCCAGCACGGTGAGCTGCGGGAAGATCTGCAGGTTCTGGAAGGTGCGCGACAGCCCGCGCGCGGCCAGGCGGTGGGGCGCCAGCGCCGTCACCCTCTCGCCGCCCAGCACCACCGCACCCTGGTCGGGGCGGTAGAGGCCGGAGATCATGTTGAAGAGCGTGGTCTTGCCGGCCCCGTTGGGCCCGATGACCGAGACGATCTCGCCCTCCTCCACGGCGAAGGAGACCCGGTCGACCGCACGGATGCCGCCGAAGCCGATGCCGAGCTCGCGGACCTCCAGCAGGCTCATGCGGCCCTCCCGGCGAAGCGGCGCTGCAGGCTGGGCACCAGTCCGTCGGTCATAAAGATCATGACCAGCATCATGATGAGCCCCAGCAGCAGGTGCTTGTACTCCTGGAAGAGGGTGAGCGCCTGCGGCAGCGCGGTCAGCAGCGCGGTTCCCAGGAAGCCGCCGATGACCGAGCCGGCGCCGCCCAGCACCGTCATGGTCACCAGCTCGATGGAATGCAGGAAGCCGGCCACCTGCGGCGTCACGAAGCCGTTCATCAGCGCCAGCAGCGAGCCGGAGAGCGAGGCATAGACGGCCGAGACGACGAAGGCCTTCAGCTTGAAGAAGGCGACGTCGACGCCCAGGGTCTTCGCGGCGACCTCGGAATCGTGCAGCGCGCGCAGGGCCCGGCCGCTGGGGCTCTCCTGCAGGTTGAGCGCGAGCCAGGCGCCCAGCAGGAAGACCAGGCCGGTCACCCAGTACCAGAGGCCCGAGGTCTTCACCTTGATGCCGAGGTCCCTGAGGGCGTCCTTCAGCCCCAGCTCCGGTACCGAGATGCCGTCCGGCCCGCCGGTGAGCCAGGCCTCGTTGGTCAGCACCATGGAAACCAGGATGCCGAAGCCCAGGGTCGCGACCGCCAAGGTGTAGCCCTTGAGCCTGAGAATCGGCCGCCCGATCAGGAAGGCGACGAGCGCCGAGAGCAGCGCCCCCAGCACCAGCGCCAGGATCGGCGGCAGGCCCAGGTGCACCGGCGCCAGGGCCGAGGCATAGGCACCGATCCCGACGAAGCCGGCATGCCCCAGGCTCACCTGCCCGGCGAAGCCCAGCAGGATGACCAGGCCGGTGACCGCGAGGCCGTTCACGTAGATCAGCGCGAAGACCCGGTAATAGAAGGAACTGGGAAAGACCAGCGGCGCCAGCGCGATCACCGCCAGCAGGATCGCCAGGGTCCAGTGCTTGGGCGAGAGCCGCATGGGCTAGACCCGCTCCACCTGCTTGGCGCCGAATAGGCCCTGCGGCATGAAGAAGAGCACCGCCAGGATCACCACGAAGGCGGCTGCGTCCTTGTAGTCCGACGAGACGTAGCCGGCGGTCAGCGCCTCGAGCAGGCCGATGGCGAGCCCGCCCACCAGGGCACCCGGCGGGCTGCCCATGCCGCCCAGCATGGCGCCGGCGAAGCCCTTCAGCGCCAGGCCGACCCCCACGTCGTAGGAGGTGAAGGTGATCGGGGTCACCAGCACGCCGGCGAGCGCGCCGATGGCGGCCGAGAGCGCGAAGCTGAAGGTCATGACGAAGCCGGTGTTGATGCCGACCAGCCTGGCCGCCAGGCGGTTGTTCGCCGTCGCCAGCACCGCCCGGCCCATGAGGGTGCGGGTGAAGAAGAGGTAGAGCGCGGCGAAGACGGCGGTGGCACCGGCCAGCACCCAGAGGCTCTGCGGCACGATGGTGGCCCCGCCGATGGCGATGGGCTCATCGCCGCTGAAGGCCGGGATGCGGTGGAACTGCTTGTCGAAGACCACCTCGGCCGTGCCGCTCAAGAAGATCGAGGCGCCGATGGTGATGATGATGAGCGCGATCACCGGGGCCCCGCGCGCGGGCTCCACGGCCAGCTTGTTGAGCGCGATGCCGACCGCCACGGCCGCCAGGATCGCCGCCGGGGCAGCCAGCCAGAGCGGCGTTCCGGCCTCGTAGAGGATGGCGGTGGTCATGCCGCCGATCATGACGAACTCACCCTGGGCGAAGTTCACCACCTCGCTGGCGTTGTAGATCAGGGTGAAGCCCAGCGCGACCAGGGCGTAGATGGCGCCCACGGTCACGCCGGAGAGGAGGAACTGGAGAAGCTCCGCCATCGCGCGCGCTCGCTCTTCGAAAGGCTGGCCTGCCCTCGAGGGGCGCTCGAGGGCAGGCCCAGGCCCGTCAGTCGATCAGGACGAAGGTCCCGTCCTTCACCTCCACCATGCGGAAGGCGGAGAGGTCCAGGCCCAGGTGGTCCTCGGCCGAGAAGTTGAACTCGCCCGTCACGCCGACATAGCCGCTGGTCGCCTCCAGCGCGTCGCGAATCGCGGCCGGGTCGTCGGAGCCCGCCGTCTCGATCGCCGCCTTCAGCATCTCGAAGGCGTCGTAGGCATAGCCGCCGAAGGTGGAGACCGGCTGGCCCGTCCCCTCCTCGTAGGCCTTCTTGTAGGCGACCACGACCTCGCGCTGGGGATCGTCGGCGGCCAGGCTGTCGGCCACCAGCAGGCTGGGGGCGGCCATGCGCACGCCCTCGGCAGCATCGCCCGCCAGGTCGATGAAGGACTGCGAGGCAACGCCGTGCGACTGGTAGAGCGGCTGGGTCATGCCGAGCTGGCGGTAGTTCCGGGTCACCAGGGCCGGCCCCTGGCCGAAGCCGGGGTTGAGCACCGCCTCGACGCCCTCGGTGTTCTTGATCTTGGTGAGCTGCGGGGTCATGTCGGCGTCCTTGGCCCCGTAGGTCTCGTCGGCCACGATCTCGATGCCGTAGTCGCCGACGATACTCATGCACTGCTGGCGCATCGACTTGCCGAAGCCGCCGGAGCCCGAGATCATGCCGATCTTGGCGATGCCCTGCTTCTGCATGTCCTCGAAGATCTTGGCGCAGGCCATGCGGTCGGTGTGCGGGGTCTTGAAGACCCAGGGGTTGACCGGGTCGATGATGACGACCGCGCCCGCCAGCGAGATGAAGGGGATCTCCGCATCGGCGAAGATCGGGACCATCGCCATGGTGGTGCCGGTGGTCGAGCCGCCGATCACCGCGACCACCTCGTCGTCCTCGACCATGCGGGTGGCGAAGGTGCGCGCCTCGTTGGGGTTGGCCGCATCGTCGTAGAGCACCAGGGTCACGGTCTCGCCGTTGATGCCGCCGGCGGCGTTCACCTGGTCGACCAGCATCTGCAGGGTCTTGGCCTCGGGATCGCCCAGGAAGGAGGCAGGCCCGGTCATGGCGAGCGATGAGCCCAGCTTGATCTCCGCGGCCGCCGGCTGCGCGAGCGCAAGGCCGGCAGCGGCCAGCAGGGCGGCAGCCGATGTCTTGATTGTGAGAGACGTCATCTTTGGTTTCCTCCTCAGTTTCTTATGCCGCAATCGGGCGCCTGGCGGCAGCGATGCGGAAGCGATTGGCGACTGGCTAATCTCCGTCGGTCAAGCATTACCCCTGCGACCGCCAGCGGTCACGCGATAGTCGTCGAGAGCGGCAGCGCCCAAAGGACCCCCGCCCCTCCGCGCCGGCCGCAACGCGCGGCCCAGTGCCGCGGCAGGGTCCGCCCGACGAGTAGCGTGCTGCCTCTTCAACCGGTCCCTCATGCCCTCCTCGTCGGCTCCCGGGCGGGGCGATCCCAGGCGAGAAGATAATTGACCGACCGGACGGTTTATGCAAGAAGATTCTTCAACTGCGCGCGTTCCTGCGCACTATTGGCAAAGACAGGAAAGAGGTGTGCGCAATGGAAAGCGATACGATCCTGGTCGCCGAGGCCGAGGGCCTGACGACCCTCACTCTGAACCGGCCGGACAAGCTGAACAGCTTCACCACCGAGATGAACCTGGCGCTGAGGGTGGCGCTCGACGAGGCGCGGGAGAGGGCAGCATGCCGGGCCATCCTGCTGACCGGCGCCGGCCGCGCCTTCTCGGCCGGCCAGGACCTCTCCGACCCCGCGGTCTCCTCCGACCGGGACCTGGGGGAGATCCTGGAGGAGCACTATAACCCCTTGATCCGCCTCATGCGGGCGATCGAGAAGCCCATCGTCTGCGCGGTGAACGGCGTCGCCGCCGGCGCCGGGGCCAGCGTGGCGCTCGCCTGCGACATCGTCCTGGCCGCCCAGTCCGCCAAGTTCATCCAGGCCTTCAGCAAGATCGGGCTGGTGCCGGACTCCGGCGGGACCTGGTTTCTCACGCGCCTCGTCGGCGAGGCACGCGCCAAAGGGCTGGCCATGACCGCCGCCCCCTTGAGCGCCCAGCAGGCTGCCGACTGGGGCCTGATCTGGCGCGCGCTCCCCGACGAGACCCTGATGGAGGAGGCCACCGCCCTCGCCCAGGCTCTGGCCCAGGGCCCCACCTACGGCCTGGGCCTCACCAAGCAGGCGATCCAGGCGGCAAGCGAACATGGCCTCAGCTCGCAGCTCGAGCTCGAGCGCGACCTGCAGAGCCACGCCGGCAAGAGCCCCGACTATGCCGAGGGGGTGGTGGCCTTCACCGAGAAGCGCGCGCCCCGCTTCACCGGCAAGGCCTAGCCGCAATGGCGCTGGACCCGCAGTCCCTGGCCGAGGCGGCGGCCGCCGCCATGTGGGCGGAGGACGAGGCCTCTCAGGCGCTCGGCATGTCGCTCGAGGCCGTCGGCCCGGGCCGGGCCACGCTCTCCCTCACGATCGCGGCCTGCCTCTGCAACGGCCACAAGACCTGTCACGGCGGCTTCATCTTCACCCTCGCGGATTCGGCCTTCGCCTTCGCCTGCAACAGCTACAACCAGAAGGCCGTCGCCCAGCATGCGGCCGTGACCTTCATCGCCCCGGCCTTCGCCGGCGATCGCCTGATCGCCGAGGCCGTGGAGGTCGCCCGCTACGGCCGCAGCGGCATCTACGACGTCGCCGTCCGCAAGCAGGACGGCAGCCTGATCGCCACCTTCCGCGGCCAGTCGCGGACGGTGAAGGGCACCCACCTCCCCGAGGAAGAAGTCTAGAACAAGAAGAAAGCGACGGAGGACAGTCCCATGGAAGACCTCTCCCCCAGACCCAGCGACCTGGAGCCCATCGAGACCGCATCGCGCGACGAGATCGCCGCGCTGCAATTGATGCGCCTTAGATCCACGTTAAATCATGCCTATGCCAACGCGCCGGTCTACAAGGCCAAGTTCGATGCCGCCGGCGTCCATCCCGACGACCTGACCGCGCTGGACGACCTCGCCCGCTTTCCCTTCACCGTGAAGCAGGACCTGCGCGACAACTACCCCTTCGGCATGTTCGCCGTCCCGCGCGAGCGCCTGGCCCGGCTCCACGCCTCCTCCGGCACCACCGGCAAGCCCACGGTCGTCGGCTACACCAGGGCCGACGTGGAGATGTGGGCCAGGGTCGTGGCCCGCTCGATCCGCGCCTCCGGCGGGCGTCCCGGCGACATGATCCACGTGGCCTACGGCTACGGCCTCTTCACCGGCGGGCTGGGCGCGCACTACGGGGCGGAGAAGCTGGGCTGCACCGTGGTCCCGGTCTCCGGCGGCATGACCGAGCGCCAGGTGACCCTGATCCAGGACTTCAAGCCCAGGATCATCATGGTGACCCCCTCCTACGCGCTCTCGATCCTGGACCAGTTCCGCGCCCAGGGCCTGGACCCGCGCGAGAGTTCGCTCGCGGTCGGCATCTTCGGCGCGGAGCCCTGGACCAACGCCATGCGCCGCGAGATCGAGGAGGCCTTCGACATGCACGCCGTCGACATCTACGGCCTCTCGGAGGTGATCGGGCCCGGCGTCGCCTGCGAGTGCGTCGAGACCAAGGACGGCCTGCACATCTGGGAGGACCACTTCTATCCCGAGGTGATCGACCCCGAGACCGGCGCGGTGCTGCCGGAGGGCGCCAAGGGCGAGCTGGTCTTCACCTCGCTCACCAAGGAGGCCTTTCCGATCATCCGCTACCGCACCCGCGACCTGACCCGGCTGCTGCCGGGAACGGCCCGCTCGATGCGGCGGATGGAGAAGGTCACCGGCCGCACCGACGACATGATCATCCTGCGCGGCGTCAACGTCTTCCCGACCCAGATCGAAGAGCAGCTCATGAAGTGTGCCGGCCTGGCGCCGCACTTCGTGATCGAGCTCACCCGCGAGGGCCGGCTGGACGTGATGACGGTCAGGACCGAGATCCTGCCGGGGAGCGACGAGGCCGCCCGCAAGGCTGCCGCAGCGGAGCTCAGGCATCACGTTAAGAGCGTGATCGGGATTTCCGTCGAGGTCTGGGTGGGCGATCCGGAATCGGTCGAGCGCTCGGCCGGCAAGGCGCGCCGGGTGATCGACCGGCGCGGCCGGGACTAGCCGATGGCCCGCCCCCGCGCCCAGGACTACGACCAGAAGCGCCGCGCCATCCTGACGACGGCGACCCAGCTCTTCGCCCGGCACGGCTTCGACCGCACCTCGATCGCCTCGGTGGCCTCCGAGTGCGGGGTCTCCAAGGCCCTGCTCTATCACTACTACGACAGCAAGGAAGCGCTGCTCTACGACATCATCCGCAATCACCTGGAAGAGCTGAACCAGGCCTTGAGCGAGGCCGATGACCCTGCCCTGCCGCCAGAGCCGCGCCTGCGCCTCCTGGTGGGCCAGCTTCTGGAGAGCTACCGCGACGCCGACGACGAGCACCGGGTGCAGATCAACGCCATGGGCACCCTGCCGCCGGAACTGGCCGAGGACCTGCGCGGCCTGGAGCGCCAGCTCGTCACCCACTTCGCCGCGGTCCTGAAGGCGGTCAATCCCGCGCTCGCCGAGCAGCACCATCTCTTGAAGCCGGTCACCATGTCCTTCTTCGGCATGCTGAACTGGGTCTATCTCTGGTTCCGTCCCGACGGCCCCATGACCCGCGAGGAGTACGCCGAGCTCGCCACCACCCTGATCCTGCAAGGGGTGAAGGCCGTAAGGCCCGCCGCGCGCTAGCGCCCCCGCCCCGCCGGCTCTCCGCGGCAAGACTGCGACCTTCGAGCGCGCGCGCCGGATGGCAGAAAACTCCCTCCTGAAACGTCCACCATGCGGAGATGCCATACCCGCCAGCCCTCCAGTCGGCCGGCCGGATGGTCGACGAGGAGGAGGAAGCCATGTACCGGGATTTTCTGGGGAACGAGGTCACCGCCGAGAGCGAGACGACGCTGGCCGCGATCGACGATTTCGTCGAGGGATTCCTCGCCTACGAGAACAAGGCCGCCAACATCCTGGAGGCGAGCAAGACCGAGCCTGACAACTGCCTGGCCAACGCCTACACCGCACTCTTCTACATGTTCCTGGAGAGCAAGGAGGCACCCGCGCTTGCCCGCCCCTTCATCGAGAAGGCCGAGGCCGCCAAGGATAAGGCCAGCCGCCGCGAGCAGATGACGACCGCGGTCGTGCGCGCCTGGGTGGACAACGACATCCCGAAGGTCATCGCGCTCTCCAACGAGGTGGCCGAGGCCTATCCCCGGGACCTCGCCATCGTGAAGCAGGCGCAGTACCACAACTTCAACCTGGGCAACTGCGCGGGCATGCTGGTGATCGCTGAGAAGGTGCAGGACCGCAACCAGGAGGTCCCCTACATGCACGGCCTCTCCGCCTTTGCCTTCGAGCAGTGCCACCTGCTGGCCGAGGCCGAGGCGGCCGCCCGCAAGGCCATCGCGATGAAACGCAAGGAGCCCTGGGCACACCACGCGCTGGCCCACGTCATGGTGACCCAGGGCCGCAACCAGGAGAGCATCGACTTCCTGACCGACGTCAGCGAGACCTGGGTCGACCTCAACTCCTTCATGCTGACCCACAACTGGTGGCACCTGGCCCTCAACTATATCTCCAAGGGCCGCTACGACGAGGCCTTGAGGCTCTACGACGAGAAGGTCTGGGGCGCCTGGAAGGAATACTCGCAAGACCAGATCGGCGCAGTCTCGCTGCTGATGCGCCTGGAACTCGTCGGCCTCGATGTCGGCGACCGCTGGGCGGACGTAGGAAGCCATCTCAGGGCACGGACCGACGACTTCGTGCAGCCCTTCCTCACCATGCAGTACCTCTACGGGCTTGCCCGCGCCGGGCTGCCGGAAGCGGATTCGCTGATGGAGAACCTGCGCGGCTTCGCGCCCAAGGCCCCCGCGGTCGCCCGCGAGGCCTGGACGGAGGTCGCGGTAACTGCCTGCGAAGGACTGCTCGCCCATGCGCGCGGCAACTTCGAGACCGCTTACCGCAAGATGTCGCTCGCCTTGCCGAGGCTGCTGGAGATCGGCGGCAGCCACGCCCAGCGCGACCTCTTCGACCAGGTGCTCCTCGACAGCATGCTCGAGACCGGCCGCCTCGGGAAGGCGCAGCAGATGCTGGAGTTTCGTCGCGGCTACGACCCGATCTCGGTTCCCACCAACCGGGCGCTCGCCGGGGTCTACCGTAAGCTCGGCCTTGAGCGGGAGGCCGCAGGCGCCGAGGCGCGCCTGGCTGCCGCCTGACGGTGGCGCTGGCCGCCGGGCCTGATTTTTGACTGGCCTTCCGGGCCTCGGGGCCCCACATTCGGGGCCCCCAACAGCCCGCCGAGGAGGTCACTCATGCAGACAGCCTATTCGCCCGACCGCGTCTGGACCGTCTATCTCTCCGGAGAGATCCACAGCGACTGGCGCGAACGGATCGTCGAGGGCGCGGCCGCGGCCGGCCTCCCGGTCGAGTTCGCCAGCCCTGTTACCCACCACGAGGCCTCCGACGACTGCGGCGTGGCGATCCTGGGCTCGGAGAGCGACAAGTTCTGGCACGACCACAAGGGCGCCAAGCTGAACGCGATCCGCACCCGCACCCTGATCCAGGAAGCCGATCTGGCCGTGGTCCGCTTCGGCGACAAGTACCGCCAGTGGAACGCCGCCTTCGATGCCGGATACTGCGCGGCCCTGGAGAAGCCCTACATCAGCCTGCACGATCCGGCGCTGAACCACGCGCTGAAAGAGGTCGACGCCGCAGCTCTCGCGGTCGCCTCCGACCCCGAGCAGATCGTGGCCCTGCTGCGCTACGTCATCCACGGGGACCTGCCGGGCTATACCGCCGAACGCGCAGCCGCCGAGTGATGGCCCTTGCCGCCCCCCAGCCCGTAGGTAAGACGCTTCGCACAGAGGGCCTCGCCAGACCGGAAGGGGATCGTGGCTGAGATTTTCGGCCAGTCCGGAATCGACGACACGCTCACCGGGACGGAGAGCGCCGATCGGATCTATGGCCTGCTGGGCGACGACACGGCGTTTGGACTGGCCGGCGCCGACAGGCTCTTCGGCGGCCCCGGCGACGACGACCTCTATGGCGGCAAGGACGGCGATAGCCGCTTCTATGGCGGCAGCGGGACCGACCGGCTCTTCGGCGGTGCCGACGACGAGGACGGCTTCTACGGCGGCAGCGGAGCCGACCGCCTCTATGGCGGCAGCGGTCTGGACGCCATTTTCCGCGGCGAAGGCGGCGACGACCGCCTCTTTGGCGGGCAGGACGCCGACATCGCCTTCTACGGCGACAGCGGTGCCGACGGCCTCTTCGGCGGCGACGGCGAGGACGGCATCCTCATCGGCGGCCAGGGCAGCGACAGCCTCTACGGCGGGCGCGGCAGCGATACCTACCTGGTCGGATCCAGCGGTGCCGACCTGCTGTTCGGCGGCGGCGGCGGCGACAGCCTGGCCTTCGGCGGCGCCGGTCGGGACCGTATCCACGGCGACACCGGCCTGGATCTCTCCCTCAGTGGCGATGCCGCTGCGGATGCCATCTTCGGCGGCCCGGGCGATGACCGGAGCCTCTTCGGCGGCTCCGCTGCCGACCGGCTGGTCGGCGATCCGGGCGACGACGCCTTCTTCTTCGGCGGCCAGGGCGAGGACACTCTCGAGGGCGGCCAGGGCGTGGATTCCTATCTCTACGGCGGCAGCGGCGCGGACCGCCTCTACGGCGGCAGGGGTGGCGATGGCGGGCTCTACGGCGGCCGCCACGAGGACGGGCTCTTCGGCGAGAGCGGCGCGGACCTGCTGTTCGGCGACGGCGGCAGCGACAGCCTCTACGGCGGTGCCCAGGTCGACCGCCTCTTCGGCGGAACCGGGCAGGACACCTTCGTCGTGCGGGGCCAGGCGGAGATCGAGGCGGGCGAGACCTACGACGGCGGCGCCGGCAGCGACACCCTGCTGCTGGCAGCCGGCGTGACGCTGCCGGCCGGCGCCGTCCTGACCGGGATCGAGGTCATCGATTTCCTTTAAGCGGCCGACCCGGCAGCGCTAGTGCGCTTCGCGCTCAGGTGGAATCGGTGCCGCCGGTTCCGCCCAAAACCGAAACGCGCTATTCCTCCCGCATCTTCAGCCTGGCGGCGAAGAGCGGGTCGTAGTCCGGCGCCCGGATGCGCCGGCGCCCCTCCTCGACCGCGGGCAGAGGCTCCACCGGGCGCAGCTTCTGGCCCGCCTCGGCCGCCAGGCGGCGGTAGACGGCGGTGCCCTGGCGCTTCCATTCGATCTCCTGCTCGCTCAGCTGGCGGACCACCTTGGCGGGCGCGCCCATGGCCAGGCTGTTCGGCGGGATCTCGGCCTTGGCCTTCACGAAGGCCATGGCGGCAACGATCGTGTTCTCGCCGATCCTGGCCTCGTCCATCACCACGGCGTTCATGCCGACCATGGCGTTGCGCCCGATGCGGCAGCCGTGCAGCACCGCGCCGTGGCCGATGTGGCCCTCGGTCTCGATCACCGTCTCCTGGTTGGGAAAGGCATGGACCACGCAGGTCTCCTGCAAATTGGAGCCGGGCTCCATGACGATCCGCCCGAAATCGCCGCGCAGGCAGGCCGCCGGCCCGACATAGCAGCCCGCACCGACAATGACGTCGCCGATGATGACGGCCGCCGGATGCACGAAGGCCTCCGGGTCCACCACCGGCACGACGTCGTCGTAGGCATAGATGTGAGCCATGGGTAGAGAGCCTCCTGGAGCCAGCAACAGGATGAAACTAGCCCCCGGGGGGCCGCCTTGGCGAGCCCCCTGGGGCAGGAGGGGGACCTGCGCCCAGCCGAAGCCTCCGCCTTCTTGCTCCCCTATAACCAGACGAAGTCCGTCGCCGTCAGCACGCCGGCCGCGGTGACGCCGTTCACCAGGAAGGCCTGATCGGCCGCCCCGTCGCCGTCCCGGTCGACCTGGACCTGGCGCTTGCCGTCGTAGCGCGCCTCGGAGTTGCCGCCGCCGGAGAAGGCCGCATCGCCGATGTAGGCGAAGGAGCCGGTCTCCAGCCCGGTGGCGAAGACCAGCTTGTCCTCGCCGTTGGCGGCGTTGGCCAGCACCCCGTCGAAGTCCTGGATCAGCGGGAGGCCGGTGCCGCCGCTCCCCAGGGTCGACCCGTCGAAAAAGAAGCTGTCGCCGCCCGACCCGCCGAAGAGACGGTTGGCGCTCTCCATCGCCAGAACGTCGGCGCCCGACTGGCCGAACAGCCGGTCGAGGCCGGACCCGCCGGCAAGCACATCCGCCCCCAGCTCTCCGATCAGGACGTCGTCGCCGTCGGCACCCGAGAGATGATTGTCGCTGCTGTTCCCGCGCAGGCGGTTGTCCAGCGCGTTGCCGGCGAGTTCGCCGTCGAGGATGTCGTCCAGCAGGATGGCCACCTCCACGAAGCCCTCCGCCCCGGTCCCCAGGGTGAATGCCGAAAGCTCCGAGCGGATCACGTCGCGGATGCCGCCGCCGGCCGTCTCGATCACCAGATCGCCGGTCTCGTCCACCGTCACGGTGTCATTGCCGGACCCGCCGAAGGCCGTGTCCACGCCGCTGCCGCCGAAGAGCTTGTCGGGACCGCTGTCGCCGGAGAGCACGTCCGACCCGCTGCCGCCGGCGATCTGGTCTCCCGCCAGACCGCCCTCGCCCGTGTCGTTCCCGTTCCCGCCGAAGAGCGTATCCACGCTGTTGCCGCCGAAGAGCGCATCGTCGTCGTTCAGCCCCAGCAGGGTATCGCTTCCGGTCTCGCCATAGAGCCGGTCGTCGCCGCCGAAGGCGCGCTGGATGTCGGACCCGCCGGCCCCGCGGATGACGTTGACCACCCCGTTGCCGGCCAGGCTGTCGGCGGCGTTGGTGCCGTAGAGGTTCACCTCCTCCACCCCCGGTGCGGCCACGCCCGCCGGCAGGGTCACGCCCCCGGAGAGGATCAGCCTGTCCGTGCCGCTGCCGCCGTCGAAGAGGTCACCCGCCGCGATCGCCGACTGGTCGGAGACGAAGAAGCCGTCGTCCCCGCTGCCGCCGTAGAGCAGGTCCAGGCCATCGCTGCCCGAGAGGCTGTCGGCCCCCTCCCCGCCGAAGAGCAGGTCGGCACCCTCGGCCCCGCCCAGGCTGTCGTCGCCGCTGAGGCCGTAGATCAGGTTCGCAAAGCCGCCCACGCCCGCGACGGCATCGGCGCCGCTGGACCCCTCCAGCGCAAAGACCTCGATGCCCGAGAGGACGACCCCGGCAGGCAGGCTGGTCACGCCCTTCAGGAACAGAGTGTCGACGCCGCTGCCACCGTCATAGGTCTCGCCTGCCGCGAGGTCGCCCTGGCTGCCGGCGACCAGGAAGTCGGCGCCGCTACCGCCGTAGAGCCTGTCCTCTCCGGAGCCTCCATCGAGGCTGTCGTCGCCGGTAAGGCCGTAAAGCTTGTCCGCGCCGCTGAAGCCCCAGATCGTATCGGTGCCGCTGCTGACCGCCAGGCTGTCCGCAGCGCTCGTGCCTGCGACCTCCGCCTGCTCGATCGACAGCAGCGCCACTCCGGCCGGCATCGAGGAAACCTCGTGCAGGATCAGGCTGTCCGCCCCGCTGCCGCCGTCGTAGGTCTCGCCGGCCGCGAGCTCGCCCTGGCTGTTGACGACCAGGCTGTCCCCGCCGTCGTCCCCGAAGACCCCGTCCTTTCCCAGGCCGCCGAAGAGAGTGTCGACGCCGCTGCCACCGTAGAGGCTGTCGTCGTCCAGGTCGGCGAGCAGCAGGTCCTGGCCGCTGCCGCCGAAAAGCGAGTCCGTGCCGGTAAGCCCCCGCAGAAAGTCGTCGCCGCTCGAGGCTTCCGCGGTGTCGTTGTCCTCACCGCCGATCAGGCTGTCGTTGCCGCCACCCCCGTAGAGGCTGTCGTCGCCGGCAAAGCCGCGAGCGATGTCGTCGCCGGAGAAGGCGGCGATGCGGTCGTCCAGATTGGTGGCGGCGATGCTGTCGCTGCCGGTGGTTCCCTCGAACCAGAGGGAGTCGACGTCGATCAGTAAGACGCCGGCCGGAAGCGTGGCGGCCCCCTGCAGGATCAGGCTGTCGGTTCCGCTGCCGCCGTCGAAGCTCTCGCCCGCCGTCAGCTCGGCCTGGCTGCGGAGGATCATGATGTCGTCGCCGCTGCCGCCGAAGAGGCTGTCGATGCCCGAGCCGCCCAGCAGGCTGTCGTCGCCGGCGTCGCCCTCGAGGGTGTCGCTGCCGCTCGCCCCGTAGAGGCTGTCGGCGCCGCTCAACCCCATGGCGCTGTCTTTGCCCGACGTGCCTTCGAAGCTGTCCGAGGCCGAAGTACCCTCGAAGGAGATGGTTTCGATGCTGATCAGCATCACGCCGGCCGGCAGGGTGGCGCCGCCGCGTAGCACCAGCGTGTCGGTGCCGCTGCCGCCATCCAGAGTTTCGCCGGCCTCCAGTTCGCCCGGATTGGCTACCTCCAGGATGTCGTTGCCGGCTTCGCCCAAGAGGACATCTTGCCCACTACCGCCATAGAGGTGGTCTTCGTTCGATCCGCCCACGATCCGGTCGCTGCCGCTACCGCCGAAGAGACTTGCGCTCCCGTCACCACCATACAGGCTGTCGCTTCCCTTGCCGCCGAACAGGCCGTTGTCACCATCATCACCGAAAAGACGGTCGTCGCCGTCTTCGCCATAGAGGCTATCGTTGCCTTCGCCACCGGAGAGCGTGTCGGAACCGCCGCCACCGAACAGGCTGTCATTCCCATAACCGCCGGATCCACTATCGTCGCCATAGCGGCCATAGAGAATATCGTCTCCTGAAGCGCCGGAAAGGCTATCTTTGTTCTGGGCACCGTCGAGCCGGTCTTCCCCGCTGCCGCCGAAGAGGCTGTCATCGCCGATGCCACCGGTGAGGGTATCGCTGCCCCCGTTACCGTACATGCTGTCATTGATGCCGTAACCAAGGAAGGTGTCGTCCCCCTCGCTGCCGTAATAGAGGAACACCTCGATGCGGGTCGGATCGAGATAGAAGGTACTGGTCCTCGGGAAGACGGCTCCCTCCGTGAAAAGCAAGGTGTCGGTACCGCTACCGCCATCCATCGGCGTAAAGATTTGAAGGTCCCCAGCGCCGATGATCATGACATCGTCGCCGCTGCCGCCGGAGAAACGTTCCTGACCCTGCCCGCCGTCCATGGTGTCGTTGCCATCTCCACCATAGAAGCGGTCGAAACCGGTGTTGCCGTAGAAGGTATCGTCGCCGGTACCGCCATAGATGAGGTCCTGGAAGGTCCCGCCGAAGTGAACGTCCGCCCCGCTCGTCCCGAAGAGGGTGATCGCTTCGATCGAAGCCAGCGTGCGATCGGCGGCAATCTCTGCGACCCCATAGAGGATCACGTGGTCGGTTCCCGACCCGCCATTCAGGTCACTGCCGCCAAGAAATTCGCCCAGGCTGCGGATCACAATCGTGTCGTTGCCATTCTGGCCCCGCGCCACAATCGCCCCCTGGCCGCCGTAAAGCAGATCATCGCCGTCGTCGGCCCAGAGGCTATCATCGCCCGAATCACCAAACAGGGTGTCGTCACCTTGACCACCATACAAGGTATCACGGCCGGATCCGCCAAAGACAAGGTCGTTGCCCAAGTTTCCCTGAAGAAAGTAGTCGCGTCCCAATCCGCCGTAAATTCTATCGTCGCCCTGACCACCCGAGAGAATTAAGTCCTTACCGGGTCCACCATAGATCCGGTCGTCGGTCGTCCCGCCCCAGATACGTTGAGCCTCGTCGAAGAAACCAAAAAGATACACCCGCTCGAACGAACCGAATTGATCGGAATGAAGCGAGAGATTAAAGTCCATTATGCTGACATTTATGATCAGGCTATCGGTCGAACCACCCCCATAGAACGTGTCGGAGGAGCTGATATCCCAGGCACGCACGATCAGCGTGTCGTTGCCTCCACCGCCGTCGAAGCTGTCGGATCCCGAACCCGGGTCGAAAACGTCATTGCCATCACCCGGCCTGGCCCAATCGTCGCCCGCGCCACCGAAGAAAGTATCGTTTCCGGTATCGTTGTTGGCGCCGCCTAGCGTGTCATTGCCGTTGTCCCCGTAGGCGGTGTCGTCTCCGTCATCGCCATCCACGAGGTCCACGCCGGAACCACCGTAGAACACGTCCTTACCAGAGAAACCCTCCATGATATCGTTGTCGGACCCGCCGAAGAGCGTGTCGTGCCCAAGGTCTCCGTCGAGGAAGTCCGATCCCGCACCGCCATAGATGCTGTCGTCGTCATCCCCACCGCGCAGGTTGTCGTTGCCGCTATCGCCGAACAGGCCGTCCGCGTCGTCACCGCCGAAATGACTATCGTCCCCGGCGCCGCCGAACAACCGATCATAGCCAGAGTCGCCGTTCAGCGTGTCATCGCCACTGCCGCCTTGCAGCGTATCGTCATTGACGCCGCCGAAGACCCTGTCGTTTTCGCCATCGCCGTAGAGCGTGTCGTTGTTTTCATCGCCGTAGAGGAAATCGCTGGTCGGACCGCCGAAGACGCTGTCGTCACCCAGGCCGCCGTAGATCGTGTCGGTGTCGCTGCCGCCGAAGAGGCTGTCCTGGTCCGCATCGCCCCGGATCACGTCACTGCCCAGTAGCCCGTAGACACGGTCTGCCCCGCTTCCGCCCTCGATGGTGTCCGAGCCGTCGTCACCGAAGAGGAAATCGACCTGTCCCCCGCCAAAGAGAAAATCGGCATCGTCCTGGCCATAGAGCCGGTCCTGATCCGACCCCCCGAACAGCCGGTCGATGTTGCCCCCGCCCAGCAGGGAATCGTTGCCCTGGTCGCCGAAGAGGCTGTCGGCCTGGTCCTGGCCGTAGAGGCGGTCCACATCCGACCCGCCATAGAGGGTATCGTCGGCGGTGCCGCCCTTCAGGGTGTCGACACCATCGCCCCCGAAGAGGGAGTCGTTCGAATTGTCGCCGTAGAGCGTATCGCCGCCCAGTTCGCCGAAGAGGCCGTCCAGTCCGGGCCCGCCGAAGAGAGTGTCGTTCCCCGTATCGCCCTCTATATGATCGTCGTCCTCGGAGCTTCGGACATAATCGTTCCCGGATCCCCCGAAGACCCTGTCGTTGCCGCTGCCGGGGCGAATATCGTCACTGCCATCGCCGCCAAAAAGGCTGTCGATGTCGCCCCTGCCGAAGATATCGTCATTACCACCAAGACCGAAGATGGTGTCGACGTTGTTCGTTCCGGTCAGCGCATTGTTGTTGCCGTTTCCAGTAAAGACTGCCATGTCAGCGTCGTCCCGCTTGGCGCCATACCGCAATGGACGGGACCGGCCTGGTGCTCGACCTAGGCGTCGATTGGCAGCACACTCAAGAGATGACCCCGCCGTCGACACACAGACCGTGTGCCTAATGACAGTTCTTATCAGTTTGGTGTGGACATGGGAACCTGACCAAAAGGTTAGCTGACCTTTTGGTCAGGTTCATTCGGCCAAGAGCAGTCGATAAAGGAAAGGTAGTGCCTTACTTTTCGGATGGCGTGATGCCAACACGTCGTTTTGTCATACATCGCTCTCCACAAGAGGAGAGTCGCCCCTACAGGGCCCCCTCCGCCCGGTCCATGCCCTCGATCTCCGTCATCGGGAGGCTCGACGGCACCTCTACCTCCATCATGGCCACCGCCTCGACCGGCCCGCGGCAGCGCCTTTCTACAACCAGACGAAGTCCGTCGCCGTCAGCACGCCGGCCGCGGTGACGCCGTTCACCAGGAAGGCCTGATCGGCCGCCCCGTCGCCGTCCCGGTCGACCTGGACCTGGCGCTTGCCGTCGTAGCGCGCCTCGGAGTTGCCGCCGCCGGAGAAGGCCGCATCGCCGATGTAGGCGAAGGAGCAGACCTCCAGCCCGGTGGCGAAGACCAGCTTGTCCTCGCCGTTGGCGGCGTTGGCCAGCACCCCGTCGAAGTCCTGGATCAGCGGGAGGCCGGTGCCGCCGCTCCCCAGGGTCGACCCGTCGAAATAGAAGCTGTCTCCGCCCGACCCGCCGAAGAGACGGTTGGCGCTCTCCATCGCCAGAACGTCGGCGCCCGACTGGCCGAACAGCCGGTCGAGGCCGGACCCGCCGGCAAGCACATCCGCCCCCAGCTCTCCGATCAGGACGTCGTCGCCGTCGGCACCCGAGAGATGATTGTCGCTGCTGTTCCCGCGCAGGCGGTTGTCCAGCGCGTTGCCGACGAGTTCGCCGTCGAGGATGTCGTCCAGCAGGATGGCCACCTCGACGAAGCCCTCCGCACCCGTGCCCAGGGTGAATGCCGAGAGCTCCGAGCGGATCACGTCGCGGATGCCGCCGCCGGCCGTCTCGATCACCAGATCGCCGGTCTCGTCCACCGTCACGGTGTCATTGCCGGACCCGCCGAAGGCCGTGTCCACGCCGCTGCCGCCGAAGAGCTTGTCGGGACCGCTGTCGCCGTAGAGAACGTCCGACCCGCTGCCGCCGGCGATCTGGTCTCCCGCCAGACCGCCCGCGCCCGTGTCGTTCCCGTTCCCGCCGAAGAGGGTATCCACGCTGTTGCCGCCGAAGAGCGCGTCGTCGTCGTTCAGCCCCAGAAGCGTGTCGGACCCGGTCTCGCCATAGAGCCGGTCGTCGCCGCCGAAGGCGCGCTGGATGTCGGACCCGCCGGCCCCGCGGATGACGTTGACCACCCCGTTGCCGGCCAGGCTGTCAGCGGCATTAGTGCCGTAGAGGTTCACCTCCTCCACCCCCGGTGCGGCCACGCCCGCCGGCAGGGTCACGCCAGCGGAGAGGATCAGCCTGTCCGTGCCGCTGCCGCCGTCGAAGAGGTCGCCCGCCGCGATCGCCGACTGGTCGGAGACGAAGAAGCCGTCGTCCCCGCTGCCGCCGTAGAGCAGGTCCAGGCCATCGCTGCCCGAGAGGCTGTCGGCCCCCTCCCCGCCGAAGAGCAGGTCGGCACCCTCGGCCCCGCCCAGGCTGTCGTCGCCGCTGAGGCCGTAGATCAGGTTCGCAAAGCCGCCCACGCCCGCGACGGCATCGGCGCCGCTGGACCCCTCCAGCGCAAAGACCTCGATGCCCGAGAGGACGACCCCGGCAGGCAGGCTGGTCACGCCCTTCAGGAACAGAGTGTCGACGCCGCTGCCACCGTCATAGGTCTCGCCTGCCGCGAGGTCGCCCTGGCTGCCGGCGACCAGGAAGTCGGCGCCGCTACCGCCGTAGAGCCTGTCCTCTCCGGAGCCTCCATCGAGGCTGTCGTCGCCGGTAAGGCCGTAAAGCTTGTCCGCGCCGCTGAAGCCCCAGATCGTATCGGTGCCGCTGCTGACCGCCAGGCTGTCCGCCGCGCTCGTGCCTGCGACCTCCGCCTGCTCGATCGACAGCAGCGCCACTCCGGCCGGCATCGAGGAAACCTCGTGCAGGATCAGGCTGTCCGCCCCGCTGCCGCCGTCGTAGGTCTCGCCGGCCGCGAGCTCGCCCTGGCTGTTGACGACCAGGCTGTCCCCGCCGTCGTCCCCGAAGACCCCGTCCTTTCCCAGGCCGCCGAAGAGAGTGTCGACGCCGCTGCCACCGTAGAGGCTGTCGTCGTCCAGGTCGGCGAGCAGCAGGTCCTGGCCGCTGCCGCCGAAAAGCGAGTCCGTGCCGGTAAGCCCCCGCAGAAAGTCGTCGCCGCTCGAGGCTTCCGCGGTGTCGTTGTCCTCACCGCCGATCAGGCTGTCGTTGCCGCCACCCCCGTAGAGGCTGTCGTCGCCGGCAAAGCCGCGAGCGATGTCGTCGCCGGAGAAGGCGGCGATGCGGTCGTCCAGATTGGTGGCGGCGATGCTGTCGCTGCCGGTGGTTCCCTCGAACCAGAGGGAGTCGACGTCGATCAGTAAGACGCCGGCCGGAAGCGTGGCGGCCCCCTGCAGGATCAGGCTGTCGGTTCCGCTGCCGCCGTCGAAGCTCTCGCCCGCCGTCAGCTCGGCCTGGCTGCGGAGGATCATGATGTCGTCGCCGCTGCCGCCGAAGAGGCTGTCGATGCCCGACCCGCCCAGCAGGCTGTCGTCGCCAGCATCACCCTCGAGGGTGTCGCTGCCGCTCGCCCCGTAGAGGCTGTCGGCGCCGCTCAACCCCATGGCGCTGTCTTTGCCCGACGTGCCCTCGATGCTGTCGGCCGCCGAGGTGCCCTCGAAGGAGATGGCTTCGATGCTGACCAGCACCACGCCGGCCGGCAGGCTCGCCGCCTCGCGCAGGACCAAGGTATCGCTGGCCGCCCCGCCATCGTAGGTCTCGCCTGAGACGATCTCGCCCTGGCTGCGAACGATCAACCGATCGGAGCCATCATTGCCCTGCAGGTAGTCCTTGCCGCTGCCCCCATAGAGAGTGTCGCTCCCGAACCCTCCGACCACAACGTCGGAGCCGCTACCACCATAGATCCTATCACTACCCAACTCACCCTCGGCGGTATCGTTGCCAAGGTTCGCCCAGATCATGTCATTGCCTGAACCACCCAGAAGATAGTCACCTGAACTGGACCCGTAGATGAAGTCGTCACCGCTCAGCCCGCTGACGCTATCGGCGACACTGATTCCTAAGAGCCCGACTCAAAACTCTATGAGGTAGAGCAAGGCCTTGCCAGGCGTCTGGTGGTGAGGCGGATGTGAGCAACGAGGATCCAAGCCTCGGCGCTGGCGATGGATTTTTCCCAGTCCTTGGCCAGTCTGCGGCATCGGCCGAGCCAGGCAAGGGTGCGTTCGACGACCCATCGTCTTGGTATGACCTCGAAGCCTTTTGCAGTATCGGAGCGTTTGACGATCTCGAGTCTCCAGGTGCCGATTTCGGCAAGTGCGGCCTCGAGCTTCGGCCCAGCATAGGCACCGTCGGCGAAGAGGTGGCGCAGCCAAGGGAAGGAGTGGCGGAGGGAAGCGAGTAGTTTGGGTGCAGCGTCCCTGTCCTGAACGTCTGCTTCGAGCACGAGCAGACCAACCATCAGGCCGAGGGTATCGGTGAGGATGTGGCGCTTGCGGCCTTTGACTTTCTTGCCTGCGTCGTAGCCACGGGGGCCGCCGCTTTCCGTGGTTTTCACGCTCTGGCTGTCGATCACACCGGCGCTCGGGCTGGCCTCTCGGCCTTCTCGTTCACGCGCATCGGCATGAAGGTGGAAATGGATGGTCCGCAGCATGCCGCTGTCGCGCCAGGCGTAGAAGTAGCGCTGCACCGTCGAGGGCGGTGGAAAGTCCTTCGGCAAGAGAGCCCACTGGCAACCGCTTGAGGCCATGTATAAGATCGCGTTCATCACCTCGCGCAAGTCCGTCGTCCTCGGCCGACCAATGCGGCGAGGCGGCGGCATGAAGGGCGCAATCAGAGCCCACTCCGCGTCCGTCAGGTCGCTTGCGTAGCGTCGAGCCCGTCGCTCATAGTGGCGGCGAGCGGTTTCAGTCCATGGCATTGTTGGCTCCGTCCAGTTTGGCAACCAGACAGAATCACAAGCCTCTGAAATCGCTCAACTCCTTTTGGGTTGGGCTCTAAGAGCGTGTCGGCTCCGCTCGTCCCTTCCACGACGATCGTCTCTATACTGATCAGGCTCGCCCCGGCCGGCAGGATGACGCTCGGCCTCAGCACGAGAACATCGCCACCGCTGCCACCGTCCAGGGTCTCTCCCGCCTCTAGATCGCCCGGATTCGCCGCCTCAAGAGTGTCGTTACCGCTGCCACCGAAGAGACTGTCTTGCCCGCTGCCACCGTAGAGACGGTCCGCACCAGAGCTGCCGAAGAGCAGGTCCTTGCCTGTCCCACCGAACAGGCTTCCGGAACCAGAGCTACCAAACAAGCTATCACCGCCGGTTTCACCAAAGAGCCCATTCTGCCCACTACCGCCATACAGACTGTCGCCGCCGTCGCCGCCGAACAGGCTGTCGCTGCCGTCATCGCCGGATAGACTGTCGTCGCCACTGTCTCCAAACAAAATGTCATTGTAGAAGCCGCCTGACAGGCGGTCGTCGCCATCGCCACCATAAATGCTGTCGCTGCCGCTGCCACCGGATTCGCGATCGTCGTTCGCACCGCCGTAGAGCGTATCCTCCCCGGTCCCGCCGAAAAGCCTGTCGTTATCGCTACCGCCCGAGAGTGTATCGCTGGCATCTCCACCGTAAATGCGGTCTATTACACCATAGCCGAATAGGGTGTCCTGGCCATTACTGCCGGAATAGAGAAACACCTCGACGCGGGTCGGATCGAGGTAAATCGTGCTCGTCCTTGGAAAGACGGCGCCCTCATCGAAGCGGATCGTATCGTTACCGCTGCCGCCGTCCAGTGGGGTGAAAACCTGCAGATCACCGGTGCCGATGACGATCAGGTCATTGCCGCTATCGCCATAAAAGTGCTCCTGCCCGAAACCACCGTCCATAGTATCGGCACCGTCTCCACCAAAGAAAATGTCGAAGCCAGAGTTGCCGTAGAGCGTGTCGTTGCCGCCGCTGCCGTAAAAGATATCATTCTGGGAGCCGCCTTCTCGAACGTCCTGACTGTCCGTACCAAAGAGATGAATGGCTTCGATCGAACCGACTTTCTGGCCTGAGTTGAAGTTCGTCACCCCGTAGAGGACAAGGGTGTCGGTTCCCGAACCCCCATAAAACGCGACGTTGGTGTCCGCTTCACCCTGGCTGCGCGCGAACAGAACATCATTGCCGCTTTGGCCGTACAGGTTATTGAAACCGAAGCCGCCAAGAAGGCTATCATTTCCATTACCGCCTTCCAAGTAATCGCTACCGCTGCCCCCATAGAGAGTATCATTGCCTTCTCCGCCTGCCAACTGGTCAACGTCGGTGCCGCCATAGAGTCTGTCAGATCCCGTGCTGCCGGAAAGGAGATCCATACCGGAACCGCCGAAGACGCGATCCGCCCCCGATCCACCCTCGAGACTCGCGTCGTCGCCGCTGCCGCCGTAGACTCTGTCGTTGCCTAAGCCGCCTGAAATCAGCGTGTCGCTCGCAAAGTTGCCATAGATCCGGTCGGCAGACGTTCCGCCTTCGATAACCTGTCCAAGTCCTCCCAGTCCAAACATGAAGGCCCGTTCGAACGAGTCAAATCGATCTGCCACACTCGATAGATCGAAATTGAGTGCGGCAACATCGATCCGCAGGCTATCGGTCGCTCCGCCGCCATAGAAACTGTCGCCGGTGCCGATGTCTCCATCACTCAAGGTTACAGTATCGTTGCCTCCTGCGCCGAAGAAGGTGTCAGCCCCACTCTCCGGACTGAAGAGGTCGTTACCAACACCCGGCCTGGCCCAGTCGTCACCCGAACCCCCGACCAACGTATCGTTGCCGGAATCGCTGCTGTCGCCTCCTAGTATGTCGCTACCGTTGCCGCCAAAGATTATATCGTCGCCGCTGTCGCCGTCGACGCTATCCGCGCCCGAGCCACCGAAGATTCGGTCAAGGCCATCAGAGCCTCTCAAGGTGTCATTATCGGAACCGCCGATGAGAGTGTCGTCACCAATGCCTCCATCAACAATGTCCCCTCCCGCACCGCCATAGATGCGGTTAGTTCCGTTTATACCCACGAGGAAATCGTTGCCGCTATCACCGAAAAGACTATCTGAATCACTGTCGCCAAATTGAGTGTCGTCTCCAGCTCCACCGAAGAGTTGATCTTGTCCGGAATTGCCGCTCAGTATATCCGAGCCACTGCCGCCTAGCACGACATCGTTGTTCGAGCCCCCGGCAATAGTATCGTTCTCGCCATCACCAGAGAGCCTGTCGTTGCCCTGGTCGCCTCGAATGAGATCGCCGGTTGGACCCCCATAGACGCTGTCATCGCCCTCTCCGCCGTATATGGTGTCTCTGTCGGTCCCGCCAAAGATGCTATCCTGATCCGCATCCCCCCGAATCACGTCGCTGCCCAGCAGCCCGTAGATTCGATCTGCGCCAGAGCCGCCCGCGATGGTGTCCGAGCCGTCGTCGCCGAAGAGGAAGTCGATCTGACCGCCGCCGTAGAGAAAGTCGGCATCGTCCTGGCCGTAGAGCCGGTCCTGGTCCGAACCGCCGAACAGCCTGTCGATGTTCCCGCCGCCCAGCAGGGAATCGCTGCCCTGGTCCCCGTAGAGCGTGTCGGCCTGGTCCTGGCCGTAGAGCTTGTCTGCATCCGACCCGCCGTAGAGGGTATCGTCCGCGGTCCCGCCCTTCAGCGTGTCGTTGTCCCGGCCGCCGAAGAGGGCGTCGTTGGCGTTGTCGCCGTAGAGCCTATCGAGACCGAACCCACCGAAGAGCCGGTCCAGACCGGGCCCGCCAAAAAGCGTGTCGCTGCCGGTATCGCCCTCTATATGATCGTCATCCTCCGAACTTCTGACGTAATCGTTTCCGGACCCGCCGAAGACGGTATCGTTGCCGCTGCCGGGGCGAATGTCGTCGCTGCCGTCACCGCCGAAGAGGCTGTCGATGTCGCCCCGGCCGCGGATGTCGTCGTTGCCGCCCAGCCCGTAGATCGTATCGACGTTGTTCGTGCCGGTGAGACTGTTGTCGTTGCCTTTGCCGGTCAGAACTGCCATGAGCCTTCTCCTCGCGCACATACAGCAAGAACTCGAGCCCATCACACGCTCGACCGCTGCTTTGCGTGACTGCGCTTGCTGTGTTCGTCCCCGTGGCCGCACACAGGCAGCACCTTGACAGTTCAAAATTACAGCTTTGTTAGTCCAATGAAAACCTGCCCAAAAGGTTATGTAACCGTTAGACTAAGAGTAGACTCTCGATCTATTTCGTTGATGATCCGGTAAATTTCTCTAGAATCAACGAACTCGACAGATTCAAGCATGCTTTGGAATGTTTTTGTTGCGCCCGGAATTGGGCCCCGCGAGGAGACCTGCAGGCGCCAAGGCGGAGCGAACGACACGGCCGCTCCCGATGGGACCCAGGGCGGTCCCCGTCAGTCCACCGGCGCCCAGAGCACCTTTTCGATGTGGTCGGCCCCGGTCAGCAGCATGACCAGGCGGTCGATCCCCAGGGCGATGCCGCAGGCCTCGGGCATCGCCGCCAGCGCGGCCAGGAAGTCCTCGTCGACCGGGTAGCGCTCGCCGTAGAGCCGCTCCTTCAGGTCCATGTCCGCGGTGAAGCGGCGTCTCTGTTCTTCCGGGTCGGTCAGCTCGCCGAAGGCATTGGCGAGCTCCAGGCCGGCGACGTAGATCTCGAAGCGTTCGGCCAGGTGCGGCGCGCCTGCCTTCGGCCGCGCCAGGGCGGCCATCGCGATGGGGTAGTCGGCCAGGAAGGTCGGCCGGCCGAAGCCCAGCCTCGGCTCGATCCGCTCCAGCATGACCTTGGTCACCAGGTCCTGCCAGGAATCGTCGTCGGCGACCCGGATGCCGCGGTCCCGTGCCGCCCGGCGCAGGACCGCGGCATCGGGCCTGGCGGGATCCTGCAGGCTGGCGAAGAGATCGATCCCGGCATAACGCTGGAAGGCCTCCGCCAGCGACAGGCGCTCGAAGGGCTGGAAGGGGTCGACGGCCGCACCGCTCCACAGCAGCGGACCGCCGCCCAGCGCCTCCGCCGCCCGCCGCAGCAGCGCCTCGCAGTCGGCGTAGAGCGCCTCCATGTCGCGTCCGGCGCGGTACCATTCCAGCAGGGTGAACTCCGGGTGGTGCGTCGCCGCGCGCTCGGCGTTGCGGTAAACCCGCGCCAGGGTGAAGAGCCGCTCCTCGCCGGCCGCCAGCAGCTTCTTGCAGGCGAACTCCGGCGAGGTGTGGAGGTAGCGCGGCAGGCCTGTCCCGTCGGGCCGGACCAGCTCCGTCCGGAAGGCCTGCAGGTGCGGCTCCAGCCCCGGGGAGACCTGCAGGGCCGGCGTCTCCACCTCGACGAAGCCGCGCTCGGCGAAGAAGGCCCGGACCGCCGCCAGCAGCGCCTGCCGCTTGAGAAGCCTGGGCCGGCGGGCGCGATAGGCCTCTCTCGACCACCATCTCTCTTCCACCCTCGGCTCCTCTTCCCCGCGCAAGGCCTCTTGGCGCTCGGCGGTCAAGCTGGTATGAGACCGCCGCGGGAGAGCGGGGTACCCCCTTCTCCCGAACCGCAAGCGTCCCGCTTTTCTCTCCGCCACCGCGGTTTTCGAGCCAGGCTCTAGGACGCGAGCCGGCTGAAAGACAAGCCAAGAATTGCAAGAGGTCCTCGCCCCGTGAAGGTTTCCGCCAACCAGTTGCGTGTCGGGCAGGTCGTCGAGGTCGACGGCAAGCTCTACGCCATCCTCAAGGCCGACAACATCCAGCCCGGAAAGGGCACGCCGGTCACGCAGATCGAGATGCGTCGCCTCTCCGACGGCGTGAAGGTCACCGAGCGCTACCGCACGCAAGAATCGGTCGAGCGTGCCTTCATCGACGAGGGCGAGTTCCAGTTCCTCTACGACGAGGGCGACCACTTCGCCTTCATGAACAACGAGACCTTCGAGCAACTGAGCGTCGCCAAGGACATCGTCGGCGACCAGGCGGTCTTCCTGCAGGACGGCATGGTCTGCACCATGCGCACCCACGAGGGGGTGCCGGTCAGCATCGAGCTGCCGCCGCGCGTCACCCTGGAGGTGACCGAGACCGAGCCGGTGATCAAGGGCCAGACGGTCAGCTCGTCCTTCAAGCCGGCGATCCTGGACAACGGCGCCAGGACCATGGTGCCGCCGCACATCTCGGTCGGGACCCGCGTCGTCATCTCCACCGCCGACGGCAGCTACGTGGAACGCGCCAAGTAGCGGGGCCGGCCGCCCGTCGAAGGCTCACTCAGCGGAGGCACCCAGCAGCGGGTGCAGGACCCGGTCGCCGGGCTTGATGCCCAGCCGCTCGATGGCGTCGCCCGGCAGCTCCAGCACCGCGAGGGCGGGAATCCCCGGCGAGATGATGGCCTCCGAAAAGGGCACGGCGTTGTTCGCCGTCGCCAGCACGTTGCCGCCCTCGTCCAGGAAGAGCATGTCCAGCGGGATCGGCGTGTTGCGCATCCACATTTGCGGTATCCGGTCGCTTGGATAGATGAAGAGCATGCCGGCGTCGGGGGCGAGCGCCTCGCGGAACATCAGGCCCTGGGCGCGCTGCTCGGCGCTTTCCGCCACCTCGACCACGAAGTCGTAGGCCCGGCCGTTCTTGGTCACGATGGAAAGCGCGCTGGTCTCGAACTCCGCCGCACCCGCCTGGAGCGGGACCAGCAGCAGGAGAAGAAAGAGGATCCGTCTCGTCATGGGGCAAGGACCGCCTTGGGCAGGGCGCGCACCGCATCGCTGATGGGGCCGCGGTTGGGTTGATCGGCCAGCCGGGTGAACCAGTGCCGCGGCGGCTTGCGGCCCCAAGAGTGCCGCCAGGTGACCTCCGACAGCAAGGCCTCAGCGCCGGCGGGCAGCCGCTCGGGCAGCGCGCGCCCCGTGAGCCTGGCCCAGATGCCGGACCAGGCCCTGGCGACCGACCAGGGATTGTAGCCGCCGCCGCCCAGGACGATGAGCCGCGGCGCCAGTCCGCGCACCGCCTCCACCACCTGCCAGATGGCGCGGTTCGAGAGCGCCAGCTTGCTCATGGGGTCGTCGGCCAGTCCATCGACGCCGCACTGCAGGACGATCGCGGCCGGCTGTATGCGCTCGGCCAGGGGCAGGACCGCGTTCTCCAGCAGGTAGTCCATCTCGCTGTCGTTGAAGCCGCGCGGCAGCGGCAGGTTGCGGGCCTGCCCACCGCCGCGGTCCTCCAGGCCGCCCGCCGGCGCCGGCGGGCGGTGCGGCCAGCGTCCCCACTCGTGCAGAGAGAGCGTCCAGACCCGCGGCTCTTCGGCGAAGGCATCCTGCACGCCGTCGCCGTGGTGAGCGTCCACGTCCAGATAGAGGATCGGCGCCACGCCGGCGTCCAGCAGCTTCAGGATGGCGAGTGCCGGATCGTTCAGGTAGCAGAAGCCGCTGGCGCGGTCCGGGCGGCCGTGGTGCGTGCCGCCGGCCGGGCTGAAGACCTCTCCGCCCTCCAGCACCAGGTCGGCCGCCGCAAGGGAGGCACCGCAGGCCGTGGCCGGGCGCGAGAAGACCTCCTTGAAGATGGGGTTGCCGTCGCGCCCGATCCGATAGCGCTCCTTGTCCTCGAAAGAGAGCGCCCCCAGGGTCTCGGCACGCTGGAGGGCAGCCAGATAGCCGGGATCGTGGAACCGCAGAAGCTGGTCGGGGCTGGCTTTCGTGCAGTCCAGGTAGCGACCCTCGGGCATCCAGTCCAGGGCCGCGATCAGGTCGAGCGCAAGCGACACCCGCGGGATCGAAATGGGGTGCTTCGCGCCGTAGGTTGAATTGCGGTAGATCTCGTTGCCGATCAGAATCGGACCCCCGAGCGCCGATAGCCGCCCCTTGTCGTTCGCCTCGCTCACCTGCAGCATGGCCCTTGATGTTCGCTCCGCATGCGGAAGGTCAAGAGGCACCGGCCGCTTGCCGCGCCCATGTTGCGGTCGGCGGGGCTTGCGGTCTAGCCTTGGAGGCGACGACAGGTCGCCCGGCAGATGCCGGCAGAGCAGTGAAGGGAGGGGTTGAAGCATGGCCATCAAGACCATCGTGGTCCACGTGACCAACGACGAGGATCACGCCGGGCGCATTGCCGCCGCCAAGAGCCTGGCGCGCCAGCACGATGCCTTCCTGATCGCGCTCTACGTCACCAGGCCGGCCGACCAGCTTCAGCACATCGCCGGGCGCGGCGTGTCCCGGGCCTTCCTGGACCAGGCCCGCGAGAGCGCCGAGCGCCATGCCGAGGAGGTCGAGGCGGAGTTCACCTCCTCCTGCGAGCGCAACAGCATTCCCTTCGAGTGGATCGTCGCCGACGGCGAGCATCTGGAGCTGATGGCCCAGCAGGCGCACGCCGCCGACCTGCTGATCGTCACCCGGCCCAGCGACCGCTACCTGGAGGACCGCTTGCGGCCGCGTTTCGCCGAAGAGGTGATCATGAACACCGGCCTGCCGGTCATGGTCCTGCCGCCCGGCTTCAAGGGCGACTGGACGCCCAAGCGCGTGCTGATCGGCTGGAAGGGAACGCGCGAGGCGGTCCGCGCGGTGCGCGACAGCCTCTCCATCCTGCAGAAGGCGGACAGCGTGCTGGTGGGCACCATCCGCCCCAGCGAGGCGGACGCCGTCTCCACAATAGAGATCAGGCGCTACCTCGAGCGGCAGGGTGTCGACTGCGACGTGATCGACATGCAGGAAGAAGACGGCGGCACCGGCAAGACCCTGCTGTCGATGGCAGCCGCACACGACTGCGACCTGCTGGTGACCGGCGCCTACGGTCACTCGCGGCTGCGGGAGATCTTCGTCGGCGGCGTGACCCGCACCCTGATGCGCAACGCGCAGATCCCGCTGCTGCTGAGCCACTGATCGGACGCGCCGGCAGGTCCCGCCGCTGGCAAGACCCAACTCGGCCGTCCGGCGGGCGCCTCCGCGAAGGAAGCGCCGCCGCTCAGACGAAGAAGATCAGGGTCGTCACCACGAAGAGCGGTACCAGGAAGATCACCGACCAGACCATGTAGCCGAAGAAACTCGGCATCTTGACGCCCTGGTCCTCGCAGATCGACCGCACCATGAAGTTCGGCGCATTGCCGATGTAGGTGTTCGCCCCCATGAAGACCGCGCCGCAGGAGATCGCCAGCAGGGTGGTCTCAAGCGAGTCCATCAGGTGGTGCGCGTCGCCGCCCGCGGTGTTGAAGAACACCAGGTATGTGGGCGCGTTGTCGAGGAAGGAGGAGAGGATCCCGGTGATCCAGAAGTACATGATGTTGTTGGGCTGGCCCTGATCGGAGACCGCGTTGACGATGAGGCCGAGCGGTCCCTCCTCGCCGGCCTTCAGCATGGCGATCACCGGGAAGATGGTGATGAAAATTCCGGCGAAGAGCTTCGCCACCTCGACGATCGGGAACCAGGAGAAGGAGTTGGCCTTGCGGCTCTCGTTCCGGGTCAGGATGAGCGAGAGGATGGCGATGCCGACCAGCAGCAGGTCGCGCACCACGTTCTGCAGCTCGACGTGCACGTGGTAGACGTCGAACTCGATCCCCGGCTTCCAGATGCCGGACATGAGAACCGCGGCGACGACGCCCGCCAGCAGCAGCAGGTTGACCGTACCCTCCAGGCCCAGCGGCTCCTGCACCACGATGTCGTCCTCTTCGACCGGGGCCGAGCGGTCGGCCTCGCGGCGGAACATCACATGGTCGAAGACGAAGAAGATCATCAGGAGCGGGATCGCCACCACCAGCATCGGCACCAGCATGTGCACCGTCGGCCAGAAGAAGTCGACGCCCTTGAGGAAGCCCAGGAAGAGCGGCGGATCGCCCAGCGGCGTCAGCGAACCGCCCACGTTGGCGACCAGAAAGATGAAGAAGACGAAGACGTGAACCTTGTGCTGGCGCCAGGCATTGGCACGCAGCATCGGCCGGATCAGCAGCATCGCCGCCCCGGTGGTGCCCATCCAGCTCGCCAGGATGGTGCCCAGCAGCAGCATGCCGGTGTTCACGATGGGGGTCCCGCGCAGCGAGCCCCTCAGCCTGACGCCGCCGGCCACCGTGAAGAGCGAGAAGAGCAGGATGATGAAGGGGATGTACTCCAGGAGCGCGACGTGCAGCACCTCGTAGAGCGTCAGGCCGAAGCCGAAGACCAGCACGAAGGGCACGATGGTGAGCAGCGCCCAGAAGAGCGAGATCTTGCCGAAGTTGTGGTGCCAGAAGACCGGCGCAACCAGGGGGAAGACGGCGATCGAGAGCAGGATCCCGACGAAGGGAACACCCCACAGCAGGCCGAGCTCCGCCCCGTCAAGATGCGGCGCCCCCTCCTCGGCGGCGAGCGCCAGGCCCGGCAGGCAGGAGAGGGCCAGAAGTGCAAGGAGCCCCGCGACCAGATACCCGGTCCTTGCCATCGGACCCTTACCAACACCTCTGTGAGCCATGCTGCCCCCGTTTTGTTCCCGTGCTCGATTCTTGCGCTTTTCTGATGGAGTATGACGAAGTGATTGCGGCTGGCCAAGTGCAGCGTTTCGGGGACCCCGGCGGGCAGCCGAAGCTGCTCCTCGACGGACCGCTGCCGGCCGCTTGCAACTTGCCAATGGGGGGCGAACATGGTCTGTGAGGCCGCGTGGCGCTTGTCCGGACAGGGGACGCATGCCACATCCTTGCGCAGCCTCGGGCCCGCCGCCCATGCTAGCCGTGCAGCAGAGTGAGAGGACAGAGCCATGGAAATGACAGGCGAGCAGCAGATTCCGGCACCCCGCGACAAGGTGTGGGAAGGCCTCAACGATCCTGACGTGCTCAAGGCCTCGATTCCGGGCTGCCAGGAGCTGACGAAGACTGACGACGGCGGCTTCGAGGCCAAGGTCAAGACCAAGGTCGGCCCGGTCTCCGCCACCTTCAACGGCACCGTCCAGCTCTCCAACATCGACGCCCCCAACGGCTACACGATCTCCGGCGAGGGCAAGGGCGGCGTGGCCGGCTTCGCCAAGGGCAGCGCCGATGTGCGCCTCGCCGAAGAGGCAAGCGGCACCCTCCTCTCCTACACGGTCAATGCCCAGGTCGGGGGCAAGCTGGCCCAGATCGGCAGCCGCCTGATCGACAGCACCGCCAAGAAGATGGCCGCCCAGTTCTTCGAGAAGTTTTCCGAGCAGGTGGCCGGCGGCGCGGCGGCCGCCCCCGCCGAGGCGCCGGCGGCCCCGGCGGCTGCTCCGGCGCCGGCGGAACCCGCGCCGACACCGGCGCCCGCTCCGGCACCCGCACCGGCACCGGCCGCCAAGTCCGAACCGACGCACGTCGAGACGCCGGCCGAGGCGGTGGACCAGCAGCATGACCACGAGGACGAGTCCCACGGGCACCATCCGGAGATCCCGGCGGAACTGACCGATGAGGCCCTGAACAAGGACGTCGGAAAGGGCGCGCGGACCGGCATCTGGGTCACCGGGCTCTTCGTCGTGGTGCTGATCCTGCTCGCGATCTTCGGGCTGGGCGGCGACAATGAGCCGCCAGCCGGCGGCGACACCAGCCACGGCACCGAGAGCCAGAGCAACTAGCCCCGGCACCACCGTCCAGATCGCGGTCCATGGCCAAGGCGGCGCGCACCGACACGACCGAGGGCGCGGAGGGGGGAGCCCCTGTCCGGGGGAACCTCCTGCGCCTGGAGCGCAGGCTCTGGACGCCGATCCTGATCCTGGCCGCCCTGGTCGCCGGCTGGCTGCGCATGCTGGTGCGCACCCCGGGCCAGGTGCAGATGGACGGCCAGCTCGCCAGCGGCGCCTACCTCGGCGGTATCCTGGGCGGCGCGCTCATGCCCTGGGCCATCGCGCTGATCCTGGCCTATGCCTACTGGATCTATTCCAAGTCGAGGCGCCCGCGCGCCTACATGCAGGAGGTCTTTCCCCAGCGGCAAAGGCGCCTGCTGCACGCCGTCGTCCTCTTCCTGGTATTGCTGATGGCGCTGGAGGCCTGCGGCCTGGCGGCGGTTCGCCTGGGATTGCTCTAGGCGCACAGGTTTCCGAAACAAGGGCTTCCGGCCTAGTTGCGAACCGTTCGCGCTTGACCCTCGCGGGTCCTCGACACAGACTTCGGCCCGAGACTGCGGGCACAGCCTGGTTGTCGGGGGCTTTCGGTGCGCCTGGAAGTCCCGTTTCTCAATCAAGGGGATGGCCCCACAATCGGAACCCGAGGTTCAAGGAAAGAGGCAGGGAGATACGCATGCCCAAAGTGACGATCACGGTGAACGGACGGCAGGAGTCCCGAGAGGTCGAGGGACGCACCCTGCTGGTCCAGTTCCTGCGCGAACATCTGAACCTGACCGGCACGCACGTCGGCTGCGACACCAGCCAGTGCGGCGCCTGCGTCGTCCACCTGGACGGCAAGTCGGTGAAGTCCTGCACCCTGCTGGCGGTCCAGGCCGACGGCAGCGCGGTCACGACCATCGAGGGCCTGGCCTCTGGCAGCAAGCTGCACCCCATGCAGGAGGCCTTCCGCGAGCACCACGGCCTTCAGTGCGGCTTCTGCACCCCGGGTATGGTGATGAGTGCGGTCGATCTGCTTCAGAAGAACGCAAATCCAAGCGAGAAGGAAATCCGTGAGTGGCTGGAAGGCAATATCTGCCGCTGCACCGGATACCACAACATCGTAAGCGCAATTCAGCACGCGGCCCAGCACGGCGGCGCGGCTTAAGGGGAGGCAGCAGATCATGCCCGACGGCTCGGTAGGAAAGTCTATCAAGCGACGCGAGGACCAGCGTTTTCTCACCGGAAAGGGACGCTACGTCGACGACCTGCATCGCCCGGGCGAGCTGGCTGCGGTCTTCGTCCGCTCGCCGCACGCCCATGCAACTGTGAACGGCGTCAACACGGAGGCGGCGCTGAAGTCGCCGGGCGTCGTTGCGGTCTTCGTCGGCTCCGACCTGGCCGACGACAACTACGGCTCCATTCCCTGCGGCTGGACGGTCACCGACCGCCATGGCGAGCCGCATAAGGCGCCGCCGCATTTCCCGCTGGTGCGCGACAAGGCGCGCTATGTCGGCGACCAGGTCGCCTTGGTCCTGGCCGAAACGCTGGACCAGGCCCGCGACGGGGCGGAACTCGTTGAGGTCGACTACGGCGAGCTGCCGGCCAACGTGCATCCGGGCGAGGCCATGACCTCGGCCCTGCTGCACGAGGAGGCGCCGGACAACCTCTGCTACGACTGGGTCCTGGGCGAGGAGGCCGCAGTCGACGAGGCCTTCTCCAAGGCGCACCATGTGACCAAGCTGGACCTGGTCAACAACCGCCTGATCCCCAATGCCATGGAACCGCGTGCGGCGCTGGCCGAGTACGACAGCGGCACCGATGGCTACACCCTCTGGTCGACCAGCCAGAACCCGCACGTGCTGCGCCTGATCCTGAGCGCCTTCATCACCGGCATTCCGGAAACCAAGCTCAGGGTCATTGCGCCCGACGTGGGCGGCGGCTTCGGCAGCAAGATCTTCTGCTATGCGGAGGAGACCGCCTGCCTGTGGGCCAGCAAGCGGGTCGGTCGGCCGGTGCGCTGGACTGCGGACCGTAGCGAAGCCTTCCTCGCCGATGCGCACGGACGCGATCACGTCACGCACGTCGAGCTGGCGATGAACGAGCAGGGCGAGTTCCTGGGCCTCAAGGTCGACACCACGGCCAACATGGGCGCCTATCTCTCGAACTTCGCCTCCTGCATCCCGACCTACCTCTATGCCACCCTGCTGGCCGGGCAGTACCGGACGCCGGTGATCTACTGCAACGTCAGGGCCGTCTTCACCAACACGGCCCCGGTGGATGCCTATCGCGGCGCCGGCCGGCCGGAGGCGACCTACCTGCTGGAGCGGATCGTCGAGATGGCGGCCCGCGAGATGAACATCGACCCGGCCGAACTGCGCAAGCGCAACTTCATCCAGCCCGATCAGTTCCCCTACCAGACGCCGGTGGCTCTCACCTATGACACGGGCGACTACGAGGCTTCGCTGGACGCGGCGCTCAAGATGATCGACTACCAGGGCTTCCCTGCCCGCAAGGCGGCCGCCAAGGAGAGGGGGAAGCTGCGCGGTATCGGTTTCTCCGCTTATATCGAGGCCTGCGGGATCGCGCCCTCCTCGGTCGTGGGCTCCCTGGGGGCGGGCGTCGGGCTTTGGGAATCGGCGCAGGTCCGCTTCAACCTGACGGGAACCGTCTCGGTTCTGACGGGCAGCCACGCCCATGGTCAGGGCCACGAGACCACCTTCTCACAGCTGGTCTCCGATACGCTAGGCGTGCCGATCGAGAACGTCGAGATCGTGCACGGCGACACCGGTGTCATCCCCATGGCCATGGGGACCTACGGCTCGCGCTCGCTGGCCGTCGGCGGCTCCGCCATCATGCGGGCCTGCGGCAAGGTGATCGACAAGGGCAAGAAGATCGCCGCCCACCTGCTCGAGGCTTCGGTCGAGGACATCGAGTTCAAGGACGGCAACTTCACCGTGGCCGGCACCGACCGCTCGAAGTCCATGGCCGAGATCGCGGCGACGGCCTACGTGCCGCACAACTACCCCGCGGACCTGGAGCCCGGTCTCGACGAGACCGCCTTCTACGATCCGCTGAACTTCACCTACCCGGCGGGCACGCACATCTGCGAGGTCGAGGTCGACCCCGAGACCGGCGTCACCGAGATCGTCGACTGGGTTGCCGTCGACGACTTCGGCAAGGTGATCAACCCCATGATCGTCGAGGGCCAGGTGCACGGCGGCATCGCGCAAGGCGTGGGCCAGGCCATGCTGGAGCACGGCATCTACGATGCCAGCGGCCAGCTTCTGACCGGCTCCTACATGGACTACTGCATGCCGCGGGCCGACGATCTGCCGTCCTTCCGTATCGGCATGACGGAGACCGCCTGCACGCACAATCCCCTGGGGGTCAAGGGCTGCGGCGAGGCCGGTGCCATCGCAGCACCGCCGGCCATCATCAACGCCATCACCGATGCGCTGGGCATCATGCACATGGAAATGCCGGCCACGCCCGAGAAGGTGTGGCGCCTGGCGCAACAGGCCGCCGCGGCCGAGTAAGAAGAAGGAGGAGACGACCGAGATGCACAATTTCGGCTATCACCGCCCCAGCAGCCTGGCGGACGCAGCGGCAGCGCTGCAGCAGGCCGAGGACGGACAGATCATCGCCGGCGGTCAGACGCTGATCCCGACCCTGAAACAGCGCCTGGCGCAACCCTCCGACCTCGTCGATCTGGGTGCGATCGACGATCTCAAGGGGATCCGCGAGGAAGGCGGCACCATCGTCATCGGCGCCATGACCACCCACGCCGAGGTCGCGGCCAGCGAGCTCGTGCGCGCGCGCATCCCGGCGCTCGCCAGCCTCGCCGAGGGCATCGGCGACCCGCAGGTCCGCCACCGCGGCACCATCGGCGGGTCGATCGCCAACAACGACCCGGCGGCCGACTACCCGGCCGGCTGCGTCGGGCTGGGCGCGACGATCAACACCGGCCAGCGCCAGATCCCCGCCGACGAGTTCTTCGTCGGCCTCTTCGAGACGGCCCTGGATGAGGGAGAGATCATCACCTCGGTCTCCTTCCCGATCCCCGACCAGGCGGCCTATGCCAAGTTCCCGAACCCGGCCTCGCGCTATGCGATCGTCGGCGTGATGGTGGCGAAGGCCGGGTCGACGGTCCGGGTGGCGGTGACCGGGGCGGGCTCGGGCGTCTTCCGCGATCACTCGATCGAGGGCAGCCTGGCCGGCAACTTCTCCCCCGACGCGGTGGGCGCAAGCTCCGCCGACGAGGGCTCGCTGAATAGCGACATCCATGCCTCTGCGGCCTATCGCAAGCATCTGATCTCGGTGATGACCAAGAGGGCCGTCAAGGCCGCGACCGGCTGATCCGTCAGACCAGAAAAAACCGGCAGAGGGCGCTTCTTCCATTGAAGCGCCCTCTGTCGTTTTGCAATACTGTTTCTCGATTCGCCGGTCGGGAGCCGCGCATGCATGCAAGACAAGAGTGTTTCAGGGCTGCGGTGCCCGTCAAAAGACAGGGTCTTTTTTTCCTTTTCTTGTTTGCACTCCTCGCCGGCCAGCTTGCAGCGGTGCCATCGGCCACGGCGCAGGAGGCCCTGAAAGAGGCCGTACGCGACCGCATCTCGGCCATCGGGTCGGAGGAGCCGCCGCCGCCGATCCGGAACGGCGTCCCCTTCGCCATCCGTTTCGACAGCCAGGTCCGCGGCCTGGCACCCGGTGCCTCGGTCGAGATCAAGGGCATCCGCATCGGCGCGGTGACCGCGATCGACCTGGCCTACGAGCAAGAGACCAACAGCTTCGCCGTCTTCGTCTCCCTGGTCCTGCAGCCGGATCTCTTCCCGGCCATGGGGGCCAGGCCGCAGAACGCCGAGGAGACCTACGCGGCCGTGGCCCAGCTCGTCGACAAGGGCCTGAGAGCCCATCTCGCGAGCCGGCAGCTGATCGGTGGCCCGCTGGTCGTGGACCTGGACATCGTGGACGACGAGCCGCCCGCCAGCCTGGACCGCGCGCACGAGCCGCCGCTCATCCCGGCCGGGCCCAGCCGGGCCGAGAAGGTGAAGGAACACCTGCAGGCCTTCATCCAGCGGATCGGCAACCTGCCGCTGGAATCGCTGGTGGACGACGCCAAGAGCTCGCTTTTGGCCCTGAAGGCGCTGGTCGAGGGGCCGGAACTGAAGCAGGCCCTGGCCAACCTGCGCGACAGCACGGCAGAGCTGGACGCCTTCGTTGAGCGCCTGGACGGACGCACGGAGAGGGTGGTGCAGCAGGTCAACGGCACCATCGCTTCGGCCGGACGCATGCTGGATCAGGCCGGCGAGACCCTGGTGTCCGTGCAGAACAGCCTGGGCCCCCGCTCGCCGATCCTGGCCGATCTGCGCAAGCTCCTGCACGAGGTCGACGGGGCCGCCCGGTCGCTCCGGCTGATGGCCGACTACCTGGAGCGTCATCCCGATGCCCTCCTCCGCGGCAAGAAGGACTCCCGCCAATGATCCTGCGCCTGGTGGCAGCCGCCGTGACGCTGCTCCTGCTTGCCTCCTGCGGCAGCACGCCGCCGACCGAGGTCTATGGCCTCACCGCGTCCTCCGAGCGCGCGGACAGTCCGGCGGCGGGCGGGGCACCGATCGTCTTCGTCGATCCGGCGGTGATCTCCGACTACCTCGACCGCACGCAGATGGTGACCCGCAAGGGCGACTACCGCATCTCGCTGCACGAGTTCGCGATCTGGAGCGAGCCGCTGGGCGATCTCATCGCCGCCAGCCTGGTCGACGACCTGGGCCGGCGCTTCGGCGACGACCAGGTGATGGTCACGCCCATCCCGGCCTACGAGGACCCGGACTGGCGCGTGGAGCTGAGAGTCTTGCGCTTCGACGTGGACGAGGCGGGCGATGCCGTCATCGACGTGCGCTGGACCCTGCTGCAGGGCCGCCGCGAGGAACTGGCGGCCAGCCGGCGCGAGGTGATCGTGACCAAGGCCGCCAATCCCGAGCTGCCGGCCAGCCGCGTCGCCGCGCTGCGCGAGGGGCTGGTCATCCTGGCCGATCGGATCGGCTCCAGGATCGAGGCCGGGTAGCCCTATCGCCTTCGCGCGAGCCGGCCCCTCAAGCTGCTGGTCAGGCCGGGGCTTCCTCCGTAAGACTGTGCAGCCGACCGCAGCTTGCCGAGTGCCATGCGCCGCCTGCTTCTCGCTACTCTGTTCCTCGTCGCGTTCCTGGCAAGCCTGGCCGGCGGCCTGGTCCTGGTGCGCCACGAGGCGGCCGAGATGGCGGTCCGCCAGGTCCTGGCGAGCGAGGGCATCGGCAACGCCAGCTTCACGGTCAGCGCGCTGGGCTGGGAGTCCGCCGAGCTCACGGACGTGACGCTCGGGCGCTACCAGAACATCAGGGCCAGGCGCATCGAGGTCCGCTTCGGCGGCCTGGAGGGCTGGGCGCCCTGGGTCTGGTCCCCGGCCGTCCAGGAGGTCCGCATCGAGGGGCTGCGCCTCGATCTCAACCAGGAGGGCGGCGGGGGCCCCCTGAACGATCCCGATCTCGACCGCCTGCTGAGCGGCCCGGAGGAGGCCGAGGTCTCGGAGGCCAGCGAGATTCCGCCGATCCTGATCGAGGATGCGGCGGTGACCCTGGTGACGGTCGACGGCCGGACGCGCCTCTTGCTGAACGGAAGCATCGTCCGGCCGCAGGGCGAGGCCCTGGCCGGCCAGTTCGACTACGCGATCGCAACCCCGCTGGGCCAGGCCGAGGGCGCCATCGAGCTGCTCCAGGGCCCGGACGAGCCCTTGCGGGTGACAGCAACGGCCGAGAGCGCATCGCTCGAACTGGACGAGATGCGCATCGACGAGCTTTCCGCCGCCATAGAGCTCATTCTCTCCGAAGACGAACTGCCGCGGGCCAGCGGCCAGATCGCGATCAGGGGCTTCTCGCCGCTCGCCGGCTATGTCGAGGAGATGACGATCGCGCTCGAGGCCGATCCGACCCGGATGAACCTGGATCTCTCGGCAAGGGCACCCGGAGGCGCCAAGGTCGGCAGCGGCAGGATCGCGATCACCCGGCTGGACAGCCGGCCGCAGATCAATGCCGATCTCACGGTCAACGCGGTCAAGGCGAGTTCGCGCCTGGGCCTCCTGGAAGAGCGGGGGGAGCTCACGATCCAGAGCCGGCTGACGGCGACCCTGCCGCCCCTGGTCGACCTTATCCACGACCGCGGCGGCAAGGCCATCCAGCTCCTGGAAAGCGCCAGCCTGGCGGCACGCCTGAACGTGACCGCCAAGGGGCTGACGGTGCCGCAGAAGGTGCTGGGCCTCGACGGAGAGCTGCACCTGGAGGTCCTGCTGGAGGACGCGCGGCTGCGCAGCTGGGTCTCGAAGGAGAGCCGTCTGACGGTCGCGGCGCTGGACCCGGAACTGCCGCTGCTGGCCCTCCTTCCCGAAGACACCCGCCGCGCCCTCTGGCGCAACCTGGCGGTGACCCTGCCGCTTGCCGGCGAGGCCGGCCTGCAGGCCTCGGCACGCCGCAGCGAGGAAGGGATCGACGTCACCCTGCAGGGCCCTATCGCCCTCACCGGCGGCGTCGATACCGAGGTCTCCTTCTCCGGCCGCCTGGACAGCCGGCTGGATGACGAGCTGGAGCCGCTCTCGCTGGCCGTGCGCGGGCTCGACCTCAGGGCACGCGCGCTTCCCATCTACGGCAACCGCATCACCAGCCTGACCCTCACCGGCGACGGCTACCTGGACCCGGACGAGATTGCCGGCGACCTGATCCTCGACGCCAGGCTGGCGGAGGGCGGCCACGAGGATCTGCTGGTCCAGGGCATCGAGGTCAGACTGCCGGTCAGGCTCTCCACCAGCGAGCGGCAGACCCGCGTGACCCTCGACGAGAAGGGCGCGATCAGGCTGGCAGGCGCCAGCTACGCCGGCGACCCGGTCCTGCGCAGCCCGGCCGCGTTCGCCATCGAGAGGATCGCCATTGCCCGCGAGGGCTCAGCGGGCTGGCAGCCGCGGCTGGCGCTGACGGCGCAGTCGCTCGACCTGGCCTTGCCCGGCGATGCGACGCCCCTGGATCTGCGCGGCCTGACGCTCGAGCTGACGGGTCTCCTGGAGGACGGCGACCTCGAGGGCGAACTGCAGGTGAAGGCAGAGCGCGTCGCCCTTCCTCGGGAGGGGGTCAGTCTTTCCTTCGTCGAGATGACGCTTCCCCTGCCCCCGGACCGCCTGGAGACCCAGCCCGCCACCATCGAGGTGGCAGACGCCGCGCTCTCGGCCGACGGGCAGCGCTTCGGCGGCATGACGCTCTCGGCCAGCCTGCAGGGCAGGAACGACCGCTACCGCCTGACCGGCAAGGGCCGCGGCCCCAACGGCCAGGGGCGGATCGCCGTCAGCCTGCAGCACGATCTCGCCAGCGAGCGCGGCAGCCTGGAGGCAAGCTGGGGCCCGATCACCTTCGCACCCAAGGGGCTGCAGCCAAAGGCCCTCTCCCAGGAGCTGGCGGACCTGGAGGCCGTCTCCGGCGAGGTCTCGATCGAGGCCAAAGGCGAATGGTCGCCGCAATCCAGCAACATCGCCGCCCGCGTGCAGCTGAAGTCGCTGTCCGCGACCCTGCTGCCGGCCCGCATCGAGGGCCTCAGCGGCGAGCTGAACTTCCCCAGCCTTTCGCCCCTCGTCACCCTCAAGGACCAGCAGGTCACCATCGAGAAGCTGGACGTCGGCGTGCCGCTCTCGGACCTGTTGCTCGGTTTCGAGGTGGTGGACGCCCAGGGCGGCCCGGCCCTGAACGCCAGGACCCTGCAGGCGGACTTCGCCGGCGGGCGGCTGGAGGCGAGCCCCTTCCGCATCGCCGGCCCGGACTCGGTCTTCTCCACCACCATCGAGGTGGCGCACGTCAAGCTCGACCGCCTGGCAAGCCTGCTGGACCTCGGCGACATCAAGCTGGAGGGCCGCGTGATCGGCCAGATCCCCCTCACCCTGGACCTGGGCAAGGAGACCCTGGCGATCGAGGGCGGCTGGCTGCAGGCCGTGGACGAAGGCGTCATCCGGATCCCCAACGCCGCCGAGCGCCTGGGGCTCGGCGGGGTCAGCAAGGAGCAGAAGGACCTGCTCTTCGCGCTCGATGCCCTGGCCGACTTCCACTACACCTATCTCTACGCCAAGGTCAGCTTCGCCGCCGACGGCAAGCTCGACCTGGCGCTCACCCTGGAAGGCAACAACCCGGCCGTCCTGGAGGGGCATCCCTTCAAGTTCAACGTGAACTTCGGCGTCAACCTGACCGAGCTGCTCGCCGCCTTCCGCCGGGGCCGCGCGATCACCCCGGAGCTCTTCGACGGTGCCTGGAGCTTGAAGTAGGGGCCCCTCCACACCGATTGCCGGCGCGCCGTCGCCGGGGCGAAGGCTCCCGCTGCTGTCCGGTTAGCAGTGCAGAAAGCACTGGTTTTTTCTCCACAGTCCTAGCCTATTATGCGTTCCATGATGAAGCCATCGCCGCTCGCCTGTCCGGCCCTCGCCCTCCTGGGGCTTCTCGCCCTGCTGGGCGCCTGCACGCCTACGGTCGCCGTCGAAGCACCGAAGGAGCCGATCACCATCAACCTCAACATTCAGGCCGATGTGCGGGTGCGCATCGAAGAGGCGGCAGAGAACGACATCGCCGCCAACCCCGACATCTTCGGCACGGAATAGAGTCATGAGCAGCCACATCTCCACACTTCCGATCAGCGCGGCGCCCCGGCGTCTGTCGCTCTTCCTTCTCCTCGCCGCCTCGGGCTGGATGGCGCTGGCCCTGGTCTTCGGCTTCTCCTCGGTCAGCCCGGCCCTCGGGCAGTCCTTGAAGACCGAGCTCAGCAACGGCAATGTCGGCGAGCGCTACGACGGCTACCTGCAGGCCCGCAACAACAGCGCCCAGAGCCTCGTCAACTCGATCAACGCCCAGCGCAAGACGCTCTACGAGAAGCGGGCAAAGGAACTGGGACAGCCGGTGAGCGTGGTGGGCAAGGTCTACGCCAAGGAGCTCTATGATCGCGCCGCCAGCGGCACCTGGTTCCTGCTGGAAGGCGATGTCTGGTCGCAAAAACCCTGACGCATCCTATCTAAGGACCATCACGGATCCGGGCCGGGGCCGTCGGGCCCCCGGCAGCCTTGCCCTCGCCAGCCATTCCCTTCTCCATTGGAGCCCGCATGACCCAGGACCTGCCGACCTCCGTCGACGCGACCTTGAACCTCTTGTCGGACCAGCGCTATCTCGCCGACCGTCCGCTCGCCACCGTGCTTTTCCTGGCGCTGAGGCAGGGCCGGCCGCTGTTTCTCGAGGGCGAGGCCGGCGTCGGCAAGACGGAGATTGCCCGGGTCCTGGCCGCGGCACTGGGCCGCCGCCTGATCCGGCTCCAGTGCTACGAGGGCCTCGACGTCGCAAGCGCGGTCTACGAGTGGAACTATCCGCGCCAGATGCTGGAGATCCGCCTGGCGGAGGCCGGCGGCGCCAGCGACCGCGAGCGCATCACCAGCGACATCTTCGACCGCCGCTTCCTGATCGAGCGTCCCCTGATGCAGGCCCTCTCGCCGCAGGAAGGCGGTCCGCCGGTCCTGCTGATCGACGAGCTGGACCGCACCGACGAGCCCTTCGAGGCCTTCCTGCTGGAGCTTCTGAGCGACTACCAGGTGAGCGTCCCGGAGCTCGGCACCATCAAGGCGCCGCAGCCGCCGATCACCGTCATCACCTCGAACCGGACCCGCGAGATCCACGACGCGCTGAAGCGGCGCTGCTTCTATCACTGGGTGGGCTATCCCGACGCCGAGCGCGAGCGGGCCATTCTCGCCGCCAAGGCCCCGCAGGTCGGCGAGCGCCTCTCGGCCGAGGTGGTGGCCTTCGTGCAGCGCCTGCGCGACCAGGAGCTCTACAAGCTGCCGGGCATCGCCGAGACCCTGGACTGGGCCGACGCGCTGACCCAGCTCGACAAGGTCACCCTGGACGAGGAGGCCGTCGATTCCACCCTGGGCGTGCTGCTGAAGTACCAGGACGACATCGCCAGGATCGAGGGCAGCGAGGCAGCCCGCCTCCTGAACGAGGTGAAGCGCGAGATGACCGAGATCCGGCTGCGCTAGAGCAGGATGCCTTCGCTCATGCTCACGAACCCTGCTCTCGCCTATTGTTTTAAAAGCAAATCGTCGTCGCAGATGAGTCCATCTGCGCAGGCTTTGCTCTAGGGACCGGCCGGCCATGGACAGCGCGGCACGGCCCGACGACAACGGTGGCGACGGTGGTGGCGACCGCGGCGGCGGCGGAATCGCGGGCAACATCCTCTCCTTCGCGCGCACCCTGCGTGCCGCCGGCCTGCCCGTCGGGCCGGGTGCGGTGCTCGATGCCTTCAGGGCCGTCGAGACCGTGGGGCTGGACAGCCGCGAGGACTTCTACTGGGCGCTGAACGCCGTCTTCGTGAAGCGCCGCCACCAGCAGGAGCTCTTCGACCAGGCCTTCCACGTCTTCTGGCGCAACCCGCAGTTCCTCGACCGCATGCGCTCGCTCTTCCTGCCCACGGTGGTCCCGGACCTGGCCGCAGGCGAAGATCAGCGCGAGCTCTCCCGGCGGCTGACCGAGGCCCTGGCGGGCGAACAGCCGGACATGGCGCCGGAGAACGACGAGCAGGAAGAGGTGGAGATCCGGGCCACCATGACCTGGTCCGACCGGGAGGTCCTGACCGAGAAGGACTTCGAGGCCATGAGCACGGCCGAGCTGGAGGAGGCCAAGCGGGTCATGGGACGGCTCACCCTGCCGCTGCAGCGGGTGAAGACGCGGCGCTGGCAGGCCGACCCCAGGGGCCGCGGCATCGATGCCCGCCGCTCGCTGCGTGCCGCGCTGCGCCATGGCGGCGATACCCTGCCGCTGGTCCGCCGCAAGCGCCGCGAGCGCCACCCGCCGCTGGTGGTGCTGACCGACATCTCCGGCTCCATGGGGCAGTATTCCCGCATGCTGCTGCACTTCCTGCATGCGCTCACCAACGACCGGGACCGGGTCTCGGTCTTCCTCTTCGGAACCAGGCTCACCAACATCACGCGCCAGCTTCGCTTTCGCGACCCGGACGAGGCGCTGGCCAAGGTCTCGGAGGCCGTCCCGGACTGGGACGGCGGCACGCGGATCGGCGCCTGCCTGGCGGCCTTCAACAAGGACTGGGCGCGCCGGGTCCTGGCGCAGGGCGCCGTCGTGCTGCTGATCACAGACGGCCTCGACCGCGCCGGCGCCGAGGGCCTGGAGGACGAGATGGAGCGGCTGCACAAGTCCTGCCGCCGCCTCATCTGGCTGAACCCCCTCTTGCGCTACGAGGCCTATGCGCCAAAATCGCAAGGCGCGCGTGCGATACTGCCGCAGGTCGACGAGTTCCGCTCGGTGCACAATCTGGCGAGCCTGGCCGATCTGGCGACGGCCTTGAGCAAGGCCCAGCCGCCACGCCGCACGGCACGGCAGGAGTGGAGCACGGAGGGTCGGAGGGCCTAGACCCACCCCTCTGCGACCCAGGTTAGGGAGAAGGCGAGATGACCGAGACGACGCAGAAGACCGGCGAGGACCTGCTGGCCACGGCCGGCCAGTGGCGCGACGGCGGCCGCAAGGTCGCGATGGCCACGGTGGTGGCGACCTGGGGCTCCTCTCCCCGTCCGGTCGGAAGCCAGCTCGTGATCGACGATGCCGGCAACATGGCGGGCTCCGTCTCCGGCGGCTGCATCGAGGGCGCAGTCGTCATGGAGGCCCGCGCGGTCATGTCCGGCGCGCCGCCCAAGCTGCTCACCTACGGCGTCACCGACGAGGAGGCCTGGACCGTCGGCCTGGCCTGCGGCGGCGAGGTGAAGGTCTTCGTCGAGGCCGTGGAATAGAGCCATGCAGCGCGACGTCTTCGATGCCCTGACCGCCGCCAAGGCCGAGAAGCGCTCGGTGGCACTGGTGACCGACCTCGCGAGCGGCGAGCAGGCGCTGCTGGACCGCGACGCGCGGCGCCTGGCGGGCGATCTCGATACCCCGGGCTCGCTGGCGGCCTCGCTGGAGGCGGCCCTGGCCGCGGACCGCAGCGGCATCGACGACAACAGCGGCCTCTTCATCCAGGTCTTCAACCCGCCGCTCAGGCTCATCATCATCGGCGCCGTGCACATCGCCCAGGCGTTGATTCCCATGGCCCGGGTGCTGGGCTACGAGATCGTCGTCGTCGACCCCAGGCGTGCCTGGGCCAACGAGGAGCGCTTTCCCGAGGTCGCGATCACCTACGACTGGCCGGACGAGGCCATGGAGGCCCTGGCACCCGACCACCGCACCGCCGTCGTGGCGCTGACCCACGACCCCAAGCTGGACGATCCGGCCCTGGTCCGCGCGCTTGCGAGCAACGCCTTCTACATCGGCGCCCTGGGCTCGACCCGCACGCACGACAAGCGCCAGATCCGCCTGCAGGAACACGGCATCGACCCGCAGAGCTTCGCCCGGATCGACGGCCCCATTGGCCTGCCGATCGGCGCCCGTTCGCCGGCGGAGATCGCGCTCTCGATCCTCGCCAAGATGACCCAGGTGCGCCAGGGTGCGCCGCTGCTGGTCAAGGCGGCCTGAGGCCCGGCATGTACTTCGGATCGCTCGAGACCGGCAAGGCAGAGGGGAGCTACCTCGCCCACTCCATCGCGCTGCCGAAGGGCCGCTTCAAGAAGGGGCGCCTGCTCTCCGCAGAGGATGTGACGGCCCTGGCCGAGGCCGGCATCGAGGAGGTGATCGCAGCCCGCCTGGACGCGGACGAGGTGCACGAGGACGAGGCCGCCGCGGCCGTCGCCGGTGCGCTCGCCGGGCCCGGCCTCACCACGACGGCCGCCTTCACCGGCCGCTGCAACCTGATCGTCGGTGAGCGCGGCCTGCTCGCCCTCGACCGCGCCCGGATCGACCGCCTGAACGCGCTCGATGAGGCGCTCACCGTCGCGACCCTGGGGGCCTTCGACCTGGTCGAGCCGCGCCAGATGGCGGCCACCATCAAGGTCATACCCTTCGCCCTCAAGCGCCGGGTGCTGGACGCGGTGCTGGCGATCGCGGCCGAGGTGCCCCTGCTCTCGGTGGCGCCGCTCTCACCGAAGAAGGTGGGGCTGGTGCAGACCACCCTGCCGGGGCTGAAGCCCAGCATCCTGGACAAGACGCGCGAGGTCACCAACCGCCGGCTGGCCGCGCTCGACTGCCCGCCGGTGGAGGAGCTGCGCTGCCCGCACCGCAGCGAGGCCGTCACCGAGGCCATCAAGCGCCTGGAGGACTGCGACCTGGTGCTGGTCTCGGGCGCCTCGGCCATCGTCGACCGGCGCGACGTGGTGCCGGCGGCCATCGCGGCGGCCGGCGGCACGGTGCGCTACTTCGGCATGCCGGTCGATCCAGGCAACCTCATCCTCCTGGCGGAGAGGAACGGCCGGCCGCTCCTGGGCCTGCCGGGCTGTGCCCGCTCGCCCAAGCTGAACGGCTTCGACTGGGTGCTGGAGCGCATGGTCGCCGACATCGCGGTCGGTCCCGCCGACATCCAGGCCATGGGCGTCGGCGGCCTGCTGAAGGACACGGCCCAGCGTCCCCTGCCCCGCTCGGCCGCCGTGGAGCCGCCGGCCGGAAGCCAGCGCGCCCCGCGGGTCGCCGCCCTGGTGCTGGCCGCAGGACAGGCCAAGCGCATGGGGGTGAACAAGCTGGTCCAGCCGCTGGCCGGCAAGGCCCTGGTCCGCCACGCCGTCGAGGCCGCGCTGGCCTCGCAGGCAGAGCCGGTGATCCTGGTGACCGGCCACCAGCGCGAGGCGGTGGAGGAGGCCCTGGAAGGCCTCGACCTGCTGAGCGTCCACAATCGAAACTATGCGGCCGGCCTCTCGACCTCGCTGAAGCGGGGCTTGGCCGCCCTGCCGGCGGGGATCGACGCCGCCGTGGTGCTGCTGGGCGACATGCCGCGCATCGCGCCCGGCACCATCGACCGCCTGATCGCCAGCTTCAACCCGCTGGAGGGCCGGGCCATCTGCCTGCCGACCCTCGGCGGCAAGCGCGGCAACCCGGTCCTGCTGGGCCGCCAGTTCTTCGCCGAGGCGCAGACCATCGAGGGCGACCAGGGCGCGCGCGAGATCCTGCAGGAGTATGCCGACCTCGTCGCCGAGGTTCCCGTCGACGACGAGGCCGTGCTGCTGGACGTCGATACGCCGGATGCCCTGGCCGCCCTGCAGGCCGGTCAGTAGTTCCATTCCCAGCGCAGCATGGCGCCGTTGTCGGCCTCGCTGTCGGCACCGGCCCGCCCCTCGAACTTGAGGCCGGAGAAGAGGTCGACCTCGACCGTCGCCTGCGTGCTGCCGGCCTTGGTCCCCTGGCGCACGCCGACGAAGACATCCTCCGAGATGTACTCGCCGACCGTGGCCACGGCCGCCTCGTCGTCGTCGCCGGCCTCCACGCGCAGCACGTCCACGCCCAGCGTATCGCGGATGAACTCGATGGAGGTCTTCTGGCTTCCGGTCGCACCGGAAAGGATCGCCGCCGCCTCGGCGAGCTGAATGGCCTCGACCGGCGAGAGCTGGCCGGTGCCGCGGCCGAAGAGGACGTTCGAGAGGATCTCGTCCTGCGGCATGTCCGGGTCGGAGGTGATCGAGAGCTCCGGCTTCGAGGCGCTGCCGCGGATCTTGATGGTGGCCGTGATGTCGTTGCCGTCGTAGACCGCATCGAGGTTCAAGCTGGGGTCGATGTTGGCGGAGCCGTCGAAGGCGACGCTGCCGTCGGTATCCAGGTCGAACTGTTTCCCCAGGAGTGACATGTAGCCGCGGCGCGGCGAGATGCTGCCGGTGATGAAGGGCTTGTCGGCGGTTCCCTTGACGAAGAGCTTGCCGGCCCACTCTGAATCCAGGCCGAGTCCCGCCACGAAGACCCTGCGCGGCAGATCGATGAGGATGTCCAGGTTGATCGGCAGGGCCGCCTGTCCCTCGTCCTCGTCCTCCTTCGGCTTGGCGTTGATCACCTTGCCGTCCTTGATCAGCTCGACATCCAGGCTGGCCACGCTGGGCGGCAGATCGGGGGTGACCGAGGCGCGGATCTCCTCGTTGGTGATGGTGCCCTTGACGTCGATGCCGCGGGCGAGATCGCCGGTCACAGCCATGTCGATATCCACGCGGGCATAGAGGTCGTCGCGCCGGACCAGCGCGAAGTCGTCGACCTTGAGGTTGATCTCGAGCGAGGGCGCCGGATCGGCCGCAAGGTCGATCGCGCCGGTGAGCGCCAGGCGGCCTTTCTGGCCGTCGTTGCCGCTGGCCTCCTGGATCACCAGGCGCTGATCGCTGCCGACCAGCACGACCGTCAGGTTCTGGATGATGGTCGCGGTCAGCAGGTTCTCGTAGCGTCCGCCCTTGATCGAGACCTCGCCGCTGGCCTGCGGCGTATCCAGTGTGCCCCTGACGGCCAGGTCGATGGTGGCCTGGCCGGTGAGGCGCTGGTCGGCGGCCGGTACGAGGTCGAAGATCGGGCCGATCTCGCCGGTCCAGTCGATGTCGGCGCTGAAGGGGGCCGTTTGGTCGAGGTTGGCACCGGGCTCGGCCAGCGAGACGGTCAGCGGCACCTGGGCCTGCAGCTCGACGGGCTTGGCGAAGCTGCCGTTCATGCGGCCGTCGAGCCGGAGGCCCTCGCCGCCCAGGGTGCCGTCGAGGGTGACGTCGATCGGCGGGTTCACCGGCAGGCCGTCTTCCAGCACGGCCAGTTTCTTGGCCCGCAGTGCGATCTGCCCCTGCGCCTGGCGGTTGCCGGTAAGGTTGACCTGCAGGGAGACGGTGCCGCTCGGCGTCTCCTCGCCCATGAAGGGCTTGAGCTGCGCCAGGTCGAACTCGTTGAGCGTCAGATCGACCCTCTTGTTGCGGCCGGCGAGGTCCGCATCCAGGTCGATCACGGCCCCGGCGACGGAAAGTCCCAGCTTCGCGGTCGCCGGCCCGGCCGGCCCCAGGGTCACCTGCGTCTGCCGGGTCTGCGAGAAGGGGAACTCCATCGCCTCGCCGTCCAGGCGCGAGAGGCTGATCGCGATCTGCTCGCCCCTCTGCTGCACCTGTCCGGCGAGCGCCAGGCGTGCCGGCTTCTCGTTGACGTCCGCGGTGGTCTCCAGGGTGACGTTCAGGGCTTCCGGCGTACCGTTGAAGGTCGCCGCCAGGCTCTGCACGGTCGCCGCCGGGTCGACCGCGATGTCGGAGCCCTGCAGGCGCCCGTCCAGGCGCAGGGCGCCCATCGCGTCGCGCGCCGTCGCGTTGAGGGCGATGCCGCCGTGCGGAATGTCGGCGAGACGGCCCGGCGCCAGGGTGAGGGCGACGCTTGCATCCTGCTGCTCGCCGCGCGCGGTCAGGTCGACCGAGAGGCTGCCGCGGCCCTGCAGCGGCACGCCAAGGTTGGCCAGCAGCTTGCCGCCGGCCAGGGCGCCCTTCAGCTTGCCGCTGACAGGTACGCCCGCTGCGGGCACCGTGAGCTCGCCGCTGATCTTGACCTCGTTGCCCAGCGCCACGGCGAGCGGCGCGATACGGAAGGCCTCCTCGCCGCTGGGCTCGACCTTGGCCTGCAGGCTGATCGGCCCGTAGCTGCTCTCCGGTGCGGAGATCGCGATGTCGCCGGAGATCTGCGGCAGGGTGCCGGCGAGCGCTATCTGGCCCTTGAGCGGCCCGATCCTCTCGCCGGCCGCCGAGAGGTCCTTGCCGTCGAGGACCGCGGAGACCTCCAGGGCGCCCTCCCCGCTCATCGAGAAGGAGCCCTCGGCGTCGAAGGAGCCGCTGGCAGGCGTACCCGCCAGACCCGCGACGGCCGCCAGATCGGCCAGCGCGACCTTCCAGGTGAGCGCAATCTCCTCCTCGCCGACCGCGCCGTCGAGGTCGACCATCAGGGTTTGGCCCAGCAGGCTCACCTCCTTCAAGGTGATGCTGCCGTCGGGCCCATAGACCACGCCGCCATAGAGCGAGAGGCCGTCGCCCAGCGCCGGCCCGATCCCGTCCGGCAGGCCGCCGGTGCCGACCAGGGTCAGGTCGAGATTGGCGGCGATGGGCTTCTCCAGCCCGTCCAGGGCGAGGCCGCTGTCCAGGGTGAGCGAGAGCGGCAGGCCGGCCAGCATCGGCTCGAACTGCCCGAGGTCGGGCAGGACGGCCTCCAGGTGGACCTCCGGCTTGCCGGAGATCGCCGGTAGCTCCAGCGCGCCATCGACCAGCAGGGAGAGCCCCTCTCCGCGCAGCCTCAGGCGGTCGAGCCGCGCCGCGCCGGCCTCCGGGTCGACCAGGGCCGCGGCATTGAGCCTGAGGTCGCCATAGGGCAGCGGCGGCACGTCCGGCAGCAGGATCTCGGGGTCCTGCAGCCTGAGATCCACCGTCGTCTGCAGGCGGCCATCCTCCGGCTTGCCCTCCAGGTAGAGCTCCAGGCCCGCGAGCCTGGCCTCGGGCGTGTCGACGCCGTCCACCGTGAGGGCGACCCGCAGTGCGGGCAGGGAGAGGGGGCCCTCGGCCTCGGCGCGCAGGCTGAGCGCGCCCAGCGAGACCTCGGGCACCAGGTCGCGGAGCGGCGAGTCCGCCGCCAGGGCGACGCTGAGATCGGCCTTCACCTCCTCGCGCTCCAGGGCCAGCTCGCCCGTCATGCTGACGTCGAGGGTCCTTGCGTGCAGCTCGAAACGCTCCAGCTTGACCGTCTCGTCGGTGATCTCGGCGGCGATGTCCAGATCGGCGCCGCCGGTCAGCCAGGGGCGCGCCTCCTCCGGCAGCAGGTCGGGCGGCAGGCTGCCGCTGGGGTCGATCCAGCCTTTCAGGGAGAAGCGGCGGTCCGGCTGGCCGGCCAGCGTGATGTCGCCCTTGACCGCCTCCTTGCCGTCCAGCAGCAAGAGCAGCTCGCCGTCCCAGGCGCTCAAGGGCCCCTCGCCCTTCAAGGTGAAGTCGAAGGACGGCAGGGTCGGCAGCGCGCCAAGCTGCGAGACCAGCCCGCCCTTGGGCTCCGTCACCGCGACATCGAGGCTGAGCACCTGGCTCTCCGGCTCCCAGGCAATGTCGGCATCGAGGGTGACCTCGGTCTCGCCCTGCCCCTCCACGTCCAGGGTCAGGGTGAAGGGGCCCACCTGCGGCCAGAAGGCATGGGCCGAAACGCCGAACTGCGCGCCGATGCCCATCAGGGGCTCGCCCAAGACCACCTCCCGCACCAGCAGCTTCTCCACATCCAGGCTCACGGGAAGGCTGGGCAGGTCGGGGATGAGGTTGTTGTCGCCGACCTCCTCCGGCTCCGGCGGGATCTCGGTGCCGGGTACCGGCGGCCGGGGCATGTCGACCTTGCCGATCTCCAGCAGTTCCACCGCAGCCTCGCTGGAGAAGAGGGCGAAGGGGCTCCAGTCCAGCGTGACCGATGAGATGGTCAGCCAGACCCCCTCCTTGTCGGTCAGCACGACCTTGCCGACGGTCAGCCGGTCCCAGAGGCTGCCGCCGAGGTCGCTGATCTCGATCCCGCCCTCCTCGCCGCTGAGGAAGCCGTTCAGCTGCTGCACGGCAAAGCGCTTGCCGGGACCGGTCTCCAGGGCGAGCAGAAGCAGCAGCGGCGGGACCAGCACCAGCAGCAGCAACGCCACCAGCACCCGCCTCACCCAGCGCCAGACACGCCGGCGCGGCTTAGAAGGCTTGTCCGATGGAGATGTAGAACTGGAGGTCACGATCACGCCTTCGCTTGTTGATCGGAGCGGCCAGGTCCAGGCGGATCGGGCCTACCGGGCTGTAGTAGCGGAAGCCCAGGCCGCCGGCATACTGGATCGGCTCATCGAACGTCGGATAGGTAGAAGAATAGACCTGGCCGGCGTCAAGGAAAGGGACCAGGCCGTAGTCGTCCCAGAAACGCCAGCGGGCCTCGATGCCGAACTCGACGAGCGAGCGCCCGCCGATCGCGTCGTTGTCGCTGTCCAGTTGCCCCAGGCTGTCGACCTCGTAACCGCGCACCGACCCGCCGCCGCCGGCATAGAGCCGCTCGCCCGAGGGGATATTGCCCAGCGTCGTCCCGGCCAGGGTCGCCACCCGCGCGCGCCCGGCCAGCACGATGTCGGGATCCTCCAGCAGGCGCTCGTAGTGGGTCCCCATCAGGCCGGCCTGCATGTAGAAGGCCGTGTCGGTGATGGTGACGAGGGTTGGCGCCAGGGTGAGCACGCCGAGGAAGCCCTCGGTCGCGTCCAGCCGGTCGTCCCGGTTGTCGAAGGTCAGCCGCAAGGGGATGTCGTAGAGAACGTAGATCTCCTTGCCCTCGTCGGAATCGGGGTCGAGGTTGTCGTCCAGCAGCCACTTGAACTCGCCGCCGCCATAGACCGTCCAGTAGCGGCTGAGCTTGCGCTCGACGCCCAGCGAGGATTCGATCGAGAACTGCCGGTAGGAGGGCTGGTCCTCGTTCACGATGGCGAAGCGCCACTGCAGGGACTGGTCGTTCTGGAGCCAGTTCGGCTTGTTGAAGAAGATCCGTCCCGCCTGCTCGTCCGGCTGCGCGTTGGCGCTGAACCGCAGGGTCTCACCGCGGCCCAGGATGTTGCGGTGTTCCCACGAGGCCTCGCCGATGAAGCCGAAGGGGGTCTGGCTGAAGTCGGTCGCGAAGCCCGCGCCCAGCGAGATGGTGCGCGGCGGCCGCTCCTTCAGGGTGAGCGTCACCGGCTCCTCGTCGCCCTCCTCGAGGTCGTCGGGATTGCGGGTGATCTGGACCTGGCCGAAGAGGTTGGTGGCCACGGCCCGGCGGCGGATCGTCTCCAGGCGGCGGTTCGAGAAGGTCTCGCCCTCGGGCCACTTCATGATCCGGCGGATGTAGTCCTCCTCCGTCCGCTCCAGCCCATCGATCACCAGGGGACCGAAGGTGAGGTAGGCGCCCGGGTCGACGGCCAGGCTCACCTGCATCTTGTTGGTGTCCAGGTTGACGGTGACCCGGCGCTTCACCACCGTGGCGTCGGGAAAGCCGTTGTTGCCCAGGTACTCGATCAGCTCGCCCTCGGCATCGATGACCTTCGCGCTGATCGCCGGCTGGCCGATGGAGATGCCAAGGTCGAGCAGGCTGGGCTGCTTCAGCTTCGAGATGTCGGCATCGGGGTCGTAGGAGATGTCGAAGCTCTCGATCGTGGTGCGCGGGCCGGGGGTGACGACCACCTTGACCGGGATGGGATCGCCCTCGCCGACCTCGACGTCGATCTTGGCCTGGTAGTAGCCCTGCGAGTTGACGACCTTCATCAGGCCATCCCGGTCCTGGCGTACGCGCTGCGACAGGCCCGCCCTGGAGAAGGGCGGTTTGTCCTCTTCGCGGACCAGGACGGAGGTCGCCTTCAGGTCCGCTTCCAGGCCGGTCTCCTCCGGGACGACGATGGTGGTCTTGTAGTCCACGCCCTCGAAGGCGGGCGGATCGGCCTCCTCCTCATCCTCCTCAACCAGGGTGGATTCCTCGTCGGCAAGCGGACCCTCCGGCTGGGTCGCCAGGAAGGCCAGCGTGACGATCAGGACCAGGGCAGCCCAGCGCCAGAGGGTGAAGACGAGCGCGGCGGCTCTATCGAAGAGTCCTGCCCCCAGGTCCAGCAAGGAACCGGGTCGATTTGGACTCCGCCGTCCGAGGTAGGATAGGCGACTCGCCCTCAAAATCATGCTTAAAGCGCTCGCACTTTGCCACGCGGAAGGCAAGTCCTAGATCGCCCCGAATGACCATCACTTACGTCAGTAGTGGAAGGGAACCTGCAATAGAAACGCGTGGCCTTTTCACCCGTCACTGCAGAAAGCACGATCTCCCTATGTAGAAAGGCCCGGCCCGTCAGGCTGCGGCCCGCGGCCGGGCGAACGGCACTGGCGCCAGCCTACCCCATGGCCCCCGAGTCTAGGCATAGCGCAGGCGTTGGCCGAGCCCAAGGGACTTGGCCTTCTCCAGCATGGCGTGGCCCAGGGCGATGTCGGAAAGCGACAGGCCGCGATGCCAGAAGAGGATGGTCTCCTGATCGTTCTCGCGGCCGGGCTTCTTACCGGCGACAATTTCTCCCATCTCCGCGTGCAGGGTCTCCTCCGAGAGGCGGCCGCTTTCCACGTGGGCGCGCAGGCTGCCCAGCTTGCCGCCCTTGCACTGCCCCCAGTCGTCGACGATCAGCTTGTCCATCACCTCGGTCAGCGAGAGCTCCACGGCGCTCATGGTGCCGTAGGGCACCACGAAGTTGCCGGGCTTCACCCAGGCCGTCTTGAAGTGGGGATGCGGCGCCTCCAGGCGCGAGGCCTCGACCTGGATGTCGGCCCCCTCCAGGCAGCTCTGCCAGTCCGCGACCGCGGTGACCTTCTTGCCGAGGTCGCGGGAAAGGCGCTCGGCGAAGGGCTCCCGGCTCTCCGGCCGGCGCGAGTGCACGCGGATCTCCTCGAAGTCGAAGAGCGAGTCCAGCAGGCGCACGTTCCAGTAGGAGGAGCCCCGGGCCCCGATATGGCCCAGGACCTTGGAATCCTTTCGTGCCAGATACTTGGCGCCAACTGCTGTCATCGCACCCGTGCGCATGTCGGTGATGTCGGCCGCATCGACCAGGGCGACCGGCATGCCGGTGCGCGGGTCGAAGAGGTTCAAGAGCGCCATCTCGGACCTGAGGCCGCGCTTGTAGTTGTCGATATAGTCGCCGACGATCTTCACCCCGGCCACGCCCAGAGGTGCAATATAGCCTCGCAAGACATTGAAATGGCCGCGAAAAGCAGGATCTGGCTCCAGGTGAACACGGGGTTCGATCACCGTCTCCCCGCGCCCCTGCGCCAGCAGCCCGCCCTCTACCGCAGCCAGGATCTCGGCATCGGTGAGGTCGAGCTGGGCGACCTCGGGTCCGCCCAGGTAGGTGAAGTGGATCTCGTCGCTCATGCCGACAACTCCTTCAAACTGCTGCGATAAGCCTCTGCGATCCGCTCTTCGTCGGGGTGATGGCCTTCCCTGACGCACCAGCGGCCTCCCACCATGACGTCGCGGATGAGGTTGGCATTGCCGGCGAAGACCAGGGCGTCCAGCCAGGCATCGCCCTCGCGGCAGGCCAGCAGGGGATGCGCGCCGTCCAGGACCAGCCAGTCCGCGCGCGCACCGACCTCCAGCGCGCCGATGGGGCGTCCCAGCGCCTGCGCGCCGCCGGCCAGGGCCTGGCGGTAGAGCCAGGCACCGTTGCCGGTGCCGGGCCCGGCGGTCAGCAGGTTGCGGCGGCGGTGCAGCAGGCGCTGCCCGTACTCCAGCCAGCGCAGGTCCTCCACTGCACTCACCGAGATGTGACTGTCGCTGCCGATGCCCCAGCGGCCGCCGGCGGCCCGGTAGGCGACGGCGGGAAAGAAGCCGTCGCCGAGGTTCGCCTCGGTCGTCGGACAGAGCCCGGCCACGGCCCCGCTCGCCGCCAGGGCCCCGGTTTCCGCCTCGCTCATGTGGGTGGCGTGGACCAGGCACCAGCGTGGGCCGACCGGGAAGCGGTCCAGCAGCCAGTCGACCGGCCTTTGGCCGCTCCAGGCCTCGCAGTCCGCGACCTCCTTGGTCTGCTCGGCGATGTGGATGTGGATCGGGGCGGTCGCGTCCAGCCCCTCCAGTCCCGCCAGCGCCTCGGTCAGCGAGGCCTCCGTCACGGCCCTGAGGGAATGCGGCGCCATGCCGACACGCACCTGTGAATTTCCCTCCGCCTCCGCCCGCAAGGACTCAAGGATTTCAATGATTTCTGCAGGAGAGTTGATGAAACGCCTCTGCCCGGGTCCGGCCGCCGCGCCGCCGAATCCGCCATAGCCGTAGAGCACCGGAAGCTGGGTGATGCCGATCCCGCTTTCGGCCGCAGCCGCGAGGGTGCGCTTGGCCATCTCCGCGCGGTCGGCATAGGGCCGGCCGTCTGCGCCGTGGTGCAGGTAGTGAAACTCTCCGACCGCCGTGTAGCCGCCCTTCAGCATCTCGAGGTAGAGCTGTGCGGCGATCGCCTGGACCTGGTCCGGGGTCAGGCGCGCCAGGAAGTCGTACATGACCTCGCGCCAGGTCCAGAAGGAGTCCTCGCCCGCGCCCGCAAGCTCCGCCAGCCCCGCCATGGCCCGCTGGAAGGCATGGCTGTGCAGGTTCGCCATGCCGGGGATCGCCGGACCGGAGAGGCGCTCGGCCCCCGCATCCGACCGGCCGCTCCCGACCTCCACGATCCAGCCCTCGCGGTCGACCGCGATCCGTACATCGGAACGCCAGCCTTGCGGCAGCAAGGCCCAGGGGGCAAAGAAGTCCTGTGATCCCGCCATCGTCTCGCCATCAGACTTTCGGAACAGCGGCCGCAGCGGCGGCGACCGTCCCAACTTGTATAGACAAGTGAGGCCGTGCAAACAATGAGCTCTCTCGGCGGTGACCATGAAAGGCCAAAAGCTATGACTGAGGAGCGTTTCGACCACCTCTGGATCAACGCCCGCCTGGCGACCATGGTCGCCGGCGCTGCCGCCTACGGCACGATCGAGGACGGCGCCGTCGCGACCAGCGGCGACAGGATCGCCTGGGTCGGGCCGCGGAGCGCGCTGCCGGGCGCGCCCGGGACCCTGGCGAAGAACCTGCACGACGCGGAGGGGCGCTGGATCACGCCGGGCCTCATCGACTGCCACACCCACCTGGTCTATGGCGGGGACCGGGCGGCGGAGTTCGAGCTGCGCCTTGAGGGCGCCAGCTACGAGGAGATCGCCAATGCCGGCGGCGGCATCGTCTCGACCGTCAAGGCGACGCGCGAGGCAGCGGAGGACGATCTGGTCGCCTCCGCCCTGCCCCGCCTGGACGCCCTGCTGGCCGAGGGGGTCACCACCATCGAGATCAAGTCGGGCTACGGCCTCTCGCTGGAGCAGGAGCGCAAGATGCTGCGCGCCGCGCGCCGCCTGGGCGCGCTCCGGCCGGTGACGGTCAAGACCTCCTTCCTCGGCGCCCATGCCCTGCCGCCGGAGTTCGCCGGCCGCCAGGCAGACTACGTCGACGCGGTCGAGGCCATGATCGCGCCGCTGGCCGCCGAAGGCCTGGTCGACGCCGTCGACGCCTTCGGCGAGCGGATCGCCTTCACCCCGGAGGAGGTCGCGAGGGTCTTCCGGGCCGCCGAGGCGGCGGACCTGCCGGTGAAGCTGCATGCCGACCAGCTCTCCGACCAGGGCGGCGCGGGCCTGGCCGCCGGGTTCGGCGCGCTCTCCGCCGACCACCTGGAGTATGCCAGCGAGGAGGGCCTGGCCGCCATGGCGGCCAGCGGCAGCGTGGCGGTGCTGCTTCCCGGTGCCTTCTACGTGCTGCGCGAGACCAAACTGCCGCCGATCGAGGCCTGCCGCAGGCTGAGCGTCGCCATGGCGATCGCCACCGACAGCAACCCCGGCTCCTCGCCCGTGACCTCGCTCCTCCTGATGCTGAGCATGGCCTGCACCCTCTTCCGCATGACGCCGGAGGAGAGCCTGGCCGGCATCACCAGGGAGGCCGCGAAGGCCTTGGGCCTGGCCGGAAGCCACGGGACGCTGGAGGCAGGCAAGACGGCGGACCTCTGCCTCTGGGACATCGAGCGCCCGGCGGAGCTGGCCTATCGCGTCGGCTACAACCCGCTGCACCGGGTCGTCAGGAAGGGCGCACTCGGGGGCAGGGCGTGAGCTGGCAACAACGCACCACTCCGGCCGGCGGCGGGGTCGGCAAGGTCGTTCTCATCCTGGGTGCGGCGATGCTGCTGGTGCAGCTCTACGTGTCGCGCCTGGACTTCATCGACGAGGCCCTCTTCTTCCGCCACTTCGCCCTCAACCCCGCACTGGTCGAGGCCGCCTTCGCCGGTGAGGCGCCCCTGGCGCCGGCGCTCTGGCCCTTCGTCACCAGCCTCTTCCTGCACGGCGACTGGCTGCACCTGATCAACAACCTGGTCTTCCTCGCGATCTTCGGGACCCTGGTGGAGCGCCACCTGGGCGGCCGCTGGTTCCTGCTGCTCTTCTTCCTCTGCGGCTTCGCCGGCGCCCTGCTGCAGGTCCTCTTCCCCTACGACTTCGGGCCGCCGGCCGAGCTGGTGGTGGGCGCCTCGGGCGGCCTCTTCGGCATCATGGGCGTGGCGCTGACCTGCGGCGCACCGGCCATGCGCCCCGGCTCGCCGCAGCGCCGCCTGCTCACCGCGCTCATCGTGATCAACGCCGTGATCGGCCTGGTCGCCGCCAGCGGGATCATGGGCAGCCTGCTGCTGATCGGCTGGCAGTCGCACCTGGGCGGCTTCCTCGCCGGGCTGCTGTTCGGCCGGCTGCTAAACCGCCCTTAGCCAGCCGACCGCCTCCTCCAGCAGCCCGCGCAGCAGCACCTTCATCGGGCTCGCACGGGCCTCGTCATAGGGGTAGGGCTCTTCCTCCTGCATGTAGGCGGCCTGGGCCAGCTCGAGCTGGATCGCCTGCACGCCGCCCTTCGGATCGCCGTAGGCGCGGGTGATGTAGCCGCCCTTGAAGCGGCCGTTCGCCACCTGGGTGAAGCGGCCGTCGGTCTCGGCCAGGGTCACCAGGGCCTCCAGCAGGTCCGGGTCGGCGCTGGTGCCGTTCGCGGTGCCGAAGTTCAGATCGGGCAGGCGGCCCTCGAAGAAGCGCGGCACGCGGCTGCGAATGGAATGGCCCTCCCACAGCACGACCTGGGGATGCTTCTCTCGCAGGCGCGAGAGCTCCCTAGCCAGGCAGTCGTGATAGGGCTGCCAGTAGTGCTCGCGGCGCCGGGCGACCTCCGCGTCGTCGGGCGCGCCGCCGGGCGGATAGAGGGCATGCTCGTCGAAGGTGGAGATCGGGCAGAGCTCCGTGTTGTTGGCACCGGGATAGAGGGCGGCACTGTCCGGCGGCCGGTTGAGATCGACGAGATAGCGCGAATAGCGGGCCTGCAGGACCGTCGCGCCCAGGCCGGCCGCGAAGTCGTAGAGCCGCTCCACATGCCAGTCGGTGTCGGCGCTGCGGCCGGCCACGGGCAGCATCTGGCGGGCTTCGGCATCGGGCATCTCGAAGCCGGCATGGGGCAGCGATACCAGCAAGGGCGCATCGCCGCGGTGCAGAAGATAGCTGTCCGACATGATCACTTCTCCCGGTTGCCGCCACCCTGATATGGCCGTCGCCAACTCTGCTATGCCAACTCTGGCCTTGGACCGCCAGCTTGTATATACAAGTTCTGCGAGCCCAGTATCATAAAGGTCGAGGAACAAGGCGTGAGCGAGGCCATCGCCAAGAGCGATCAACCGCTCTACAGACGGATCAAGGAGCACATCAAGCAGGAAATCCGCAGCGGAACCTGGTCGGAAGGGAGCCGCGTGCCCTCCGAGAGTGCTCTCATGGCCAGTTTCGAGGCCTCGCGCATGACCGTCAACCGCGCGGTCCGGGAGCTGAGCGCGGAGGGCTGGCTGGAGCGCATCCAGGGCGCAGGCACCTTCGTCGCCGGCCAGAAGCCGCACTCCGTCCTGCTGGAGATCCGCTCCATCCGCGACGAGATCCTGGAGCGCGGCGGTCGCCACGAGAGCCGGGTACTGCAGTTGAGCGAAGTGGCGGCTGAGCCCTGGCTGGCCCGCGCGCTGGAGGTGCCGCAGGGCAAGGGCGTCTATCACTCCGTCATCCTGCATCTGGAGAACGGGCAGCCGCTCCAGCTCGACCTGCGCTACGTCAATCCGGCCTTCGCGCCCGACTACCTGGCACAGGACTTCACCCGCCAGACCCCCTACGACTACCTGACCGGCCTCGGCCCCATCGAGGCGGCGGAGCACCGCGTCGAGGCCATCATGCCCGACGACCGGATGCGCAGCGCCCTGCGGCTGGAGCGGGGCGAGCCCTGCCTCAGCCTGATCAGACGCACCTGGTCGGGCGGGCTGGTCGCCACCCGCAGCCGCCTGCTTCACCCCGGCAGCCGCTTCGCCTTCATCGGGCGTCAGGACTATCCCAGCGCCAGCAGCTAGAGATCGGAAGGATCCGACATGAGCCGAGACAATCCGCGTATCGATAATGAGCGGCAGATCAGGTCGCCCCGCGGCGCCGAGATCAGCGCCAAGTCCTGGCTGACCGAGGCGCCGCTCAGGATGCTGATGAACAACCTCGACCCCGAGGTCGCCGAGAAGCCGGAAGAGCTGGTGGTCTACGGCGGCATCGGCCGCGCGGCCCGCGACTGGTCCTGCTTCGACGTCATCGTCGACAGCCTGCGCGCGCTGGAGGAGGACGAGACCCTGCTGGTACAGTCCGGCAAGCCGGTCGGCATCTTCAAGACCCATGCGGATGCCCCGCGGGTGCTGATCGCCAACTCCAACCTGGTGCCGCAGTGGGCCACCTGGGAGCACTTCAACGCGCTCGATAAGGTCGGCCTGATGATGTATGGCCAGATGACGGCCGGCTCCTGGATCTACATCGGCAGCCAGGGAATCGTGCAGGGTACCTACGAGACCTTCGTCGAGGTCGGCCGCCAGCACTACGGCGGCGACCTCACGGGCAAGTGGATCCTGACCGGCGGGCTGGGCGGCATGGGCGGTGCCCAGCCGCTGGCCGCGACCATGGCCGGTGCCTCCCTCCTCGCCGTCGAGTGCCAGCCGAGCCGTATCGAGAAGCGGCTGGAGACCCGCTACCTCGACCGGAAGGCGAGCGACCTGGACGAGGCCCTGGCCATGATCGAGGAGGCGCACAGCGCGGGCCGCGCGGTCTCCGTCGGGCTGCTGGGCAATGCGGCGGAGGTCTTCCCGGAGATCGTGCGTCGCGGCATTCGCCCCGACGTGGTCACCGACCAGACCTCGGCCCACGATCCGCTGAACGGCTATCTGCCGGCGGGCTGGAGCCTGGACCAGTGGGTGCGCCGGCGCGAGCAGGACCCCGAGGGCACGATCGAGGCGGCCAAGACCTCGATGAAGCAGCAGGTGCACGCCATGCTGGAGCTCCACGCCCAGGGCATCCCCACCCTCGACTACGGCAACAACATCCGCCAGATGGCGCTGGAGATGGGGGAGACCCACGCCTTCGACTTCCCGGGCTTCGTGCCGGCCTACATCCGCCCCCTCTTCTGCCGCGGGATCGGCCCCTTCCGCTGGTGCGCGCTCTCGGGCGACCCGGAGGACATCTTCACCACCGACGAGACGGTGAAGGAGCTGCTGCCGGACAATGCCCACCTGCTGAACTGGCTCGACATGGCCAGAGAGCGCATCGCCTTCCAGGGCCTGCCGGCGCGGATCTGCTGGGTCGGGCTCGGCGACCGCGCCCGGCTGGGGCTCGCCTTCAATCGCCTGGTGCGCGAGGGCAAGGTCAAGGCCCCCATCGTCATCGGCCGCGACCACCTGGATTCCGGCTCGGTCGCCAGCCCCAACCGCGAGACCGAGGGCATGCGCGACGGTTCCGACGCGGTCTCCGACTGGCCGCTGCTGAACGCGCTGCTCAACACCGCCTCGGGCGCCACCTGGGTCAGCCTGCATCACGGCGGCGGGGTGGGCATGGGCTTTTCCCAGCACGCCGGCATGGTGATCGTCTGCGACGGCAGCCCGGAGGCCGACCGCCGCCTGGAGCGCGTGCTGACCAACGACCCGGCGACCGGCGTCATGCGCCACGCCGATGCCGGCTACGAGATCGCCATTGACTGCGCCCGCGAGCAGGGCCTGAAGCTGCCGATGCTGCGCGATGAGGGGCGCTGAACCGGGAAAGGCCGGGCTGCCTCGGATTTACCGACGTAGCACGGCCGGTTACACCTTCGCTCTTGTCCCAAATCTATGACATTTCTAAGCATTGCGGCGTCAAGAGCGAATCCCGAACAGATGGACTCATCTGCGACGACGATGTGCTTCTGTAACAACACGCTAAAACAAGGTGCGTGAGCATAAGCGAGCGCCCCTTATTCTAGTCTTTGTCTAAACGCTCCCCCACGACCCGCCTGCCCAGTTGGGCTTTGGAGGATCAAGGTCTTCCTTCTCGGCCATCGCCTTCGCATCACGGCTTCGGCGACGGCTCGGCAATCTTGTGCCCGCGCCCCAAAAAAGTCAAAGGGCACCCAAAAGGATGCCCTTTTCCCCGGCGATCCTGACACTCGCTACTGCTTGATCAGGGTGTAGTCGTAGGTTCGCCCGCGGCTGATCTCGATGGTGTGACGGGTCTGCTGGCCGTCGTGGGTGGCCTCGACCGTGTAGAAGCCTTCCGGCAGGGTGATGCGCGGGCGGGCCCCGGTCAGCACGGCCAGAAGCTTGCGATTGCCGTCGCGGTCCTTGCGCCAGGAAAGCACGCGCCAGGCCACGTTGCGGCGGTAGGGATTGGCGCCGATCTGCGGGATCAGGGCCAGGGTCGCGAAACCGACGTCGAGGACCACGACCTCGTTGGTCGGCCCGGTGACGGAAAAGGACTGCTCGATGATCAACTGATCGAGCTGGGTCTTGAGCTTGTAGCGGCCCTCCGGCAGCGAAACCTTGCCGGGCCCGGTCAGGGAGACCGGTGCGGCGATCTCGCTGTCCTTGGTCGCGGGCTCGATGGTCAGGTGGACATCCCGCAAGCGATGCGTCTGTCCCTCGTTGATGGTGACGCCGATCTCGACGGGTTGAAGCTGAGCGGCTACCCCTCCCAGCGGTGCGAGCAACAGCATCGCCGCCGGCAGAATCATGAGGAGATACCGTCCAGCAACGGTGCTGACAGCCATCCTGCTTTCTCCCACTTCTAATGGCCCCACGGGAATCAATGCCCCGGTATAGCGTGCTCTTCTAAACCGGATGCTCGAGTTGTGACAAGCCTAGCGAGCAGCGTGAGAGGAAGATGTGATGAGCGTCATCGGCAGGGCTGCCAGGCGCCAAGCCGCAAGGCTTCCCAGAAGCGCGAAGGGCACGAAGGTGAGGAAGAGGCCGCGTATCAGGGCAGCCAGCGAGTCCGGCCCCTCGATGGCGGCCAGACCCTGTGCGTTCGCCGCGATTCCGGCGATCGCCGCACCGATGGAATAGCCCAGCATCTGCATCGTCGCCACCGCGCCCGCGGCCCGGTCGCGCTCCGCCTCGGGCGCTGCCTTCACCACCCTGCGCACGATGAAGGCATAGGCCATGCCGAAGCCCGCGCCCTGCATGCCGACCCAGGGCAGCGCCAGCCAGGCCGGCCCCTGCGACCAGACCAGGGCGAGGCCCAGCAAGCCGCCTAGGATGGTGAGCGCGCCCAGCCGCAGGCAGAGCGGTTCGCTCTCCGGCGGCAGGCGCCCGACGATGAGGGCGGCGATCGTCCAGGCGATCGATTCGAAGGCGACGTAGTAGCCGGCACTCAGCGCCCCGATCCCGTAGCGCGCTTCCAGCAGCAGGGGACCGTAGATCAGGAAGGCGATGGTGGAGACCGAGAGCAGCAGGGCCATCGCCAGGCCGTCGCGGAGCGCAGGGCTGTGGCGCAAGGCCTCCTGCGGGAAGAGGCTCGCGATGGAGCGCCGGTCCGCGCGCTGAAAGCAGACCAGCAGCGCGATGCCGCCCAGGATCAGCAGGGAGCCGATCCAGAGCTGGGAGACGACGCCGGCCGCCGCGATCGCCAGGACGCCGGCGATCAGCAGGGCGAGCGAGCCCCAGGGCACGCCGCTCGCGCCCACCGAGGCCAGGCCCCGGTCGACCCGCGCCAGCAGCCAGGGCGCGGCCGCGGCGACGACGAAGCCCTTGGCGGCGAAGACCAGGAAGGCGCCGCGCCACCAGCCGCCCTCGGCGAAGAGCCCCCCGATCAGGGGCCCGGCCAGGGAGGCTAGCCCCCAGACGCCGGAGATCAGCCCGAAGAGCGGGATCCAGTTGCGCTCGGGGAAGCCGCGGGTGACCGCGACATGGCTGAGCGCGGCCAGCGCGCCGCCGCCGATCCCCTGCAGGACCCGCCCGCCCAGCAGCAGGGCCATGTCGGGCGCCAGGCCGGACGCCAGGCATCCCAGCCCGAAGATCGACGCGAAGATCGCGAGCGCCCGGCCGATGCCCAGCCGCAGCGAGGCGAGACCGGTCATGGCACCGGCCACGATCGAGCCCAGCTCATAGAGCGCGAAGGCCCAGGGGGTCCAGGCGATCCCGCCCAGCTCCTCGACGACCGAGGGCATCACCGTGGCCACCACCAGGCTGTCCGAGGCATGCAGCCAGATCCCGGCCAGGACCAGGAGGAAGAGCGCCCAGCGCCCCTCTCCCAGGATCTGGCTCCAGGGCTCCCGCTCTCGCTTGTTCGACGCCATTTCGCCTCCTGCCTCGGGGTGCATCTGCCACCCCGGCCGCTAAAAAAGAAAGATATTTCTTTCTAAACCCGCGCGAGAAGTGCTTGCAATGAAAAAGACAAGGAATATCTTTCAAAAATGAGCCGAAGGTTGAAAGCCCTTGGCAGAGGCGAAACGGGGACTGGGCCATGGCGCTGAGCGATTCTGAGATCCTGCTCGCCATCAAGCTTTCCGGTCCCATGACCACGGCCCAGCTTCGCGAGAAGCTCGGCATCACGCAGCAGGGCATGCGCCAGCGCCTGGCCCTGCTTGCCGACGCCGGCCTGCTGGCCCAGGAGAGCGAGAAGGGCGGCGTCGGTCGGCCCAGCGCCTGCTGGTCGCTGACCGCTGCCGGCCACGCCCGCTTCCCGGACGGTCATGCGGAGCTGACCGTTTCCATGATCGGCGACGTGACGACGCTCTTCGGCCCCGAGGGCTTGGAGCGCCTGATCAAGCGGCGCGAGGGGGCGCAGGCCGCGCGCTACCGCCTGGCTCTGGACGGCCTGGAGGACTTGGCGGAGAGGCTGCAGCGCCTGACCGAGCTGCGGCAGGCTGAGGGCTACATGGCCGAGCTCACCCGGGAGGCCGACGGCGCCTTCGTCCTGACCGAGCACCACTGCCCGATCTGCGCTGCGGCGACCGCCTGCCAGGGCTTCTGTCGCTCGGAGCTGCAGCTCTTTCGCAGCCTCCTGGGCGAAGAGGTTGTGGTCGAGCGGTCGCAGCACCTGCTGTCGGGCGACCAGCGCTGTTCCTACCGGATAGCGCCTGCCGGCTAGCCTCGGTCCAATTTCCCCGATGCGCCGGCCCGGATAAGCTGGCAAGCTGCTCCCGAGCAAGCTGGGGAAGAGACGATGCACCTTGCGATCGAGACGGGCGGCCGGCGAAACGGGCGGCTCGTCCTGCTGCCCTTCCTGCTGGTCCTCCTGGCGGGCTGCCTCACCCTGCGCCTCACCGAACCCTACGATCCCGTCATCGAGCAGGGCCTGCAGTCCTACCGTGAGCATCTGAACGCCTTCGTGATCAAGATGGGCCAGCGCTTCGGCACGCCCCAGGGCACCTACAGCGCCAACCTCGACAGCTATGCCGAGCTCGACGCCGAGGTGGGAACCCTGATCGCCCGCGCCAGGATCAATGCCGAGGGCCATGGCTGCGCGCTCCCCGCCTCGGTCTCGCAGCGCCTGGCCGCGACCTTCGGCGAGGCCGGGGTGCCCGCCGTCGTGGCCCCGTCGGCACAGAGCCCCGAGGGCACCGACAGCGGCTGTACCTTGCGGCTGATGGAGATCCTGGAGACCCAGCTCGCCCAGCTTGCGGACCTGCATCGGATCGTCGATCCGGTGACCGGGATGACCGGCCTGCGCCCGGCCACCAGCGAGACCCTGTTGAGAATCATGAACCAGGCGATCGACGCCGCCTGGATCGTGGAGCAGGCCAAGCGCGAGGAGAGCTGAGCCCATGACCGTCACCGCGGACACCCTGCTGAGCGAGATGCTGAGAGCCGGCGCCAGCGCCTTCGGAGAGGGCTGGACCGCCGTTTCCACCTTCGCCCGGACCGAGTTCAAGAAGATTGCCGACACCCTGATCGACATCGCCGGGAACGTCGCCGCCTTCCAGAGCGACCCGACCAAGGGTTATTCGCCGGAGGTCGGCCGGACCCTGCTCGCCATGCAGAAGGGCTCCACCGAGGCGGTCTTCGTTGCCCTGACGGCGCTGACCCTGATCACCGTGCAGCAGGCGATCAATGCCGTCCTGGACGTCGCCAAGGCCCTCTTCGCCGGCGCCCTGGACGTGGTCCTCTGAAGTCTCCAGCCTGCAGGGTCCTACACCCCCGCCCGAAAGACTGTCCAGCGGCTGGCCAATCGAGGAAGCCGCAGCACCTGACGGCGAGACGATCGAAAAGGATCGCCGGTCCGGCATGAAGAAGGGCGCCCGGCCGAATGGCACGGACGCCCTCGCAACAGGAACGGAAACGAGGATCAGAAAAGGCCTTCGATCTGCCCCGCCTCGTTCAGGTAGATCTTGTTGGCCGCCGGCACGCGCGGCAGGCCCGGCATGGTCATGATGTCGCCGCAGACCACGACGATGAACTCAGCGCCGGCCGAGAGCCTGACCTCACGGACGGTGACCGCGTGGCCCGAGGGCGCGCCCTTCAGGTTGGGGTCGGTCGAGAAGGAGTACTGGGTCTTGGCCATGCAGACCGGGAAGTGGCCGTAGCCCTGGTCCTGCAGCTCTTTGAAGCGCGCGCGGACCGACTTGTCTGCCTGGATGTCGTCGGCGCCGTAGAGCTTGGTCGCGATGGTCTTGACCTTGTCCCAGAGCGGCATCTCGTCGTCGTAGATCGGCGCGAACTGGCTGGTCTCGCTCTCGATCAGGCCGACCACGTGCTTGGCCAGCTCCTCGGTGCCTTTGCTGCCTTCCGCCCAGTGGTTGCAGCGGATGGCGGTGGTGCCGAGCTGCTCTGCCACCTGCTGCACGGCGGTCACCTCGGCGTCGGTGTCGGTGATGAAGCGGTTGATGGCGACCACGGCCGGCACGCCGAAGGACTTCACGTTGCGGATGTGGCGGGCCAGGTTCTCGCAGCCCTTCTTCACCGCCTGCACGTTCTCGGTGCCCAGGTCCTCCTTGGCCACGCCGCCGTGCATCTTGAGCGCCCGGATGGTGGCGACGATCACCGCCGCGTTGGGCTTCAGGCCGGCCTTGCGGCACTTGATGTCGAAGAACTTCTCCGCCCCCAGGTCGGCGCCGAAGCCGGCCTCGGTCACCACGAAGTCGGCCAGCTTCAGGGCCGTCTCGGTGGCGATCACGGTGTTGCAGCCGTGCGCGATGTTGGCGAAGGGGCCGCCGTGGATGAAGGCCGGGTTGTTCTCCAGCGTCTGCACCAGGTTGGGCGCCAGGGCGTCCTTCAGCAGCACCGCCATGGCGCCCGGCGCCGAGAGCTCTGCCGCCGTCACCGGCTTCTTGTCGCGGGTATAGGCCACGACGATCTTGCCCAGGCGCTCGGTCAGGTCCTTCAGGTTCCGCGAGAGGCAGAAGATGGCCATGATCTCGGACGCCACCACGATGTCGAAGCCGTCCTCGCGCGGGAAGCCGTTGGAGACCCCGCCCAGCGAGGAGTTGATCGAGCGCAGCGAGCGATCGTTCATGTCGACCACGCGGCGCCAGGCCACCCGGCGGCTGTCGATGCCCAGCTGGTTGCCCCAGTAGATGTGGTTGTCGACCAGCGCCGAGAGCAGGTTGTGCGCGGCCGCGATCGCGTGGAAGTCGCCGGTGAAGTGAAGGTTGATGTCCTCCATCGGCACGACCTGGGCATAGCCGCCGCCGGCCGCACCGCCCTTCACGCCGAAGCAGGGGCCGAGCGAGGGCTCGCGCAGACAGATCATCGCCTTCTTGCCGATGCGATTAAGGCCGTCGCCCAGACCGACCGTAGTGGTGGTCTTGCCCTCGCCGGCGGGCGTCGGGTTGATGGCGGTGACCAGGATCAGCTTGCCGCGCGGCCGGTCTTGCAGGCTGCGGATGTACTCCAACGAGACCTTGGCCTTGTAGGGCCCGTAGTTCAGCAGGGCGTCGCTGGGAATGTCGACCTTGGACCCGATCTCGTGGATCGGCTTCATGGTCGCTTCACGGGCAATCTCGATATCGCTCTTCGGCATGGTGGTCCCCTTCTAAGGAGGGTCGGATTTCGATGGAGGGTCGCAGCAGGCTACGGCGTCAGCACACTAGTCGGCGGCTCACAGAGGCAATATCTCATGCACGACAGCAGTTGCGCCCATATCCGCCATCCAATCGCGAATCTGCGACCGGTCAGGCGCCGAGCAGCCCCTTCAACGCCGCGAGACCGACCGGACCGCCCTGGAACTCGGCCATGGCGTCCATCAGGCAGTCCCAGAGGTAGCAGGCCGAGGCGGAATCGAAGAGCAGGTGATAGGCGGGAAGGCCGCCGAGATCCTGCCGGCAGATGACCGCCGACATGCGGGCCATCGAGGTCTGCGCGATGGCGAGCTCGGGGAACTTGGCCGGGCGCAGGTCGACCCCGCAGAGCTTGGCCAGCATGGCATCGGTCTTGCTGCCGGTGATCAGGAACCAGGCGTGGGTCTCCTGCCGCGGCAGGGGAAATCCGCGCTCCTTGGTCCTGGCCGCCTTCCAGCGCGCCTCAAGCTCCGTCGGATCCTCGCCCCCGCCGCCCAGGCTGCCCAGCAGCAGGAGCTCTTCGCGGGCGAGGCGCAGGACGAGGCCGCCGTCCTTCTGTACGGCCGCCCGGTTGGGCTCCTCCGGGATCGCGACCCCCCTGGTCTTCACCCACTTGCAGGTGCCCGCCCCCTTGAAGCCGACGCGCGGCAGGGGCGAGAGGTCGACCAGTCCCAGGCGCCTGGCGGTCGCCGCCTCGTCCGTCGCATTGCGGTAGCTGACGGCGACGGCCGACTGGCCGAGATCCTCGAAGCGCGCACCGGCGGCCTCGAGACGCGGCAGCGCGAAGGAGCGGCGAAGTTGGGTAGCGGCCGGCATGGCGATCACATCTCCTGGCGCTTGTTGTCCGGGTCGTAGAAGTGCGGCTTGCTGGCCGTGGCCTCCAGCAGCCTGCCGTTCGAGCGCTTGATCGTCAGGCTGTCGCCCACTTGCGTCTCGGCCGGCGCATAGGCCAGGCCGACGATGGCATCGCAGGCCTCCGAGAGGGCGGCCGAGGTGACGAAGCCCACCATCTCGCCCGCGCCGTCCAGCAGGATGTTGCTCTCCAGCGGCAGGGGCTGGTCCTTGGGCAGGGTGAAGCCGACCAGCTTGCGCTTGGAGGGGTGGCGGCGGCGCAGCGCGATGGAGCGCTGGCCGACGAAGAAGGGCTTTTTCATCGAGACGGCCCAGGACATTTCGACCTCGTCCGGGGTGGTCATGGCGTCGGTGTCCTGGCCGATGATGATGTGCCCCTTCTCCAGCCTGAGGACGCGCTGTGCCTCGACGCCGAAGGGCTTGATCCCCTCGGCCTTGCCGGCCTCCAGCAGGGTCGTCCAGAGCGCCTCGCCGTAGGAGGCGGGCACGTGGATCTCGTAGCCCAGCTCGCCGACGAAGCCGACCCTGAGGAAGCGCGCGGGAATGCCGGCCAGATGGCCCTGGCGCAGGCCCATGTAGGGGAAGGCCTCGGCGGAGAAGTCGACGTCGCTCTCCAGGCGTTCCATCACGGCACGCGACTTGGGGCCGGCGATGTTGACCCCGGCATAGCCGGCGGTGACGTTGGCCACGTCCACCTGCAGGCGCCACTGCGCATTCCACCAGAGCATCTGGCGATAGACCCGGTCGACGCCGCTGGTGGTGGCGGTGACGTAGAAGTGTTCCTCATCGAAGCGGCAGGCCACGCCGTCGTCGATCACCACCCCCTGCTCGTTGGTCATCAGGAGATAGCGCGAGCGGCCCACCGGCTGCTTCTTGTAGGCAAAGGTGTAGAGCCGGTTCATGAATTCGGCCGCGTCCGGCCCGCGCACCTCCAGGCCGCCCAGGGTCGAGACGTCGATCAGGCCGACGTTGTTCCGCACGTTGTGGACCTCCGCCCGGATGGTCGCCTCGCGCTCGCTCTTGTTGCCGTAGTAGGCGGGGCGCCACCAGAGGCCGGCGGTCATCATGACCGCCCCCTGGCGCTTGTGGCGGTGGTGCATCGCGGTGAAGCGTTCGGGCTCGAAGACCCGACCGCCCAGGACGCCCAGGGTCTCGGCGCTGAAGGGCGGGCGCGCCGTCGTGACACCGGTCTCGGCGACGCTGCGGTGGGTCGCCTTGGCCACCAGCCGCGCGGTCGCGAGCGCCGAGTGGCGGCCCTGGCTCGGCCCCATGCCGACGGTGGAGAAGCGCTTGACCAGTTCCAGCTCGTTGTAGCCCTCGGCCACCGCGTTCTGGATGTCCTTCACCTGCAGGTCCTCGTCGAAGTCGACGAAGTCCTTGCCGCGGCGGTGTTTGAAGATCGGCCAGGGGTGGTTGATCCCCTCCGCGCCGCGCTCAGCCGGGACCTCCGGCTCCGCGCCCGCATTGAGGCCCAGGGCCTTGGTCGCGCGCCAGCCGGCAGCCGCCCCCTCGGCCTCCACCGCGGCCAGGTCGTAGGCGGAGTTGATCGAGCCTGCGAGGTGCAGGCTCTCCGGCAGCCGGGCGATGGTGAAGTGCGCCGAGGCGTCGTCGTAGGAGAGCTTCCCGCCGGCCTGCAGGGCAAGCTGGTAGGTGGGGGTGTAGCCGACCGAGAGCGCGACCAGGTCGCAGTCGATGCCCACACTGCCGTGGTCGTACTCGCCGGGGCCGGTCAGGCGCGAGACGCGGACCTGGCCGACGTGCAGCCCGTCCCGGCGCGCCACGGCCTCCTGGATGCAGTGGCCCGCGATCACCTTGAAGCCCCTGTCTGCCGCAGCCCGCGCGAGCGGCCCCTCGCCCGGCCCCTCGCGCAGATCGACCACGGCGGCGACCTCGACGCCGCTGTCGTCCAGGTCGAGCGCCACGCCGTAGGCATGGTCGTTGCCGGCCAGCACCACGGCGCGGCGGCCGGGCCTGACGCCGTAGAGCCTGATCAGGCGCTGTGCGGCAGAGCCCAGCATCACGCCGGGCAGGTCGTTGTTGCGGAACTGTGCCGGCTGCTCGATCGAGCCCTGCGCCAGGACCAGCTGCCGGGCGCGCACCTTGTAGAGGCGGTCGCCCTTGATCACCGGCAGGTAGTGGTCGGCGAACCAGCCGTTGCAGACCGCATCGGTCATGATGTCGAGGCCCGGCGTCGCTTCGGCCTCCGCCACCAGCGCCTCGCGCCGCTTGAGGCCCGCCGCGGCATCGGCCTCGAAGCGGGCGTAGGAGAGCGCACCGCCCAGGGTCGGCTGCTCCTCGACCAGCAGCACCTCGGCCCCGGCGCGTGCCGCCTGCAGGGCGGCCTGGATGCCGGCGGCCCCGCCGCCGACGACCACCAGGTCGTAGAAGAGGTAGGCCTTGTCGAAGTAGCCGTGCTCGGCCTTGAGGTCGACCCGGCCGAGCCCCGCCTTCTTGCGGATCAGCGGCTCCCAGTAGCGGTCGAAGCGCGGCTTGTTGAAGGTCCGGTAGTAGAAGCCCACCGGCATGAAGCGCCCCAGGCGGTCCAGGTGGCGGTCGCGGTCCCCCTTCAGGCTGCCGACGTAGTTCTGGCCGTGGGCCACGAGCCCTTCGGTAATCTTAAGGCGGTCGGCCAGCACGTTGGGCTCGCCCGGCAACTGCACCAGGGTGTTGGCGTCCTGGCCCGCCATGGTCAGCACCCCGCGCGGGCGGTGGTACTTGAAGGAGCGCGAGAGCAGCCAGACGTCGTTGGCGGCCAGTGCGGAGGCCAGGCTGTCGCCGGTGACGCCGATGTAGCGCGTGCCCTCGAAGGTGAAGGTCACCGGCTTGGCCCGGTCGATCAGCAGGCCGGCCGGCGCGCTCAGCCGGTTGACCGCGGCGGCCACGGCGCTCTGGGTCCTGGTTGCGGTGGCCATCAGCTGCTTCCTTCGCGGGCTTCGAAATCGACGCGCTCCTTGAAGATCTCGCTTGCCGGATAGGTGCGCAGGATCTCGTCGGTCAGCGTGTTGCGCTCGGCGATGAACCAGTAGCTGGAGGGCGTGTGGCACCACCACTCGCGCACCACGCCGAGGAGGTTGTTGGAGAGGAAGACGTGATCGGCCCAGTCCGAATCCTCCAGGTCGCGGGGATCGGGCTGGGGGATCACCTCGCCGCCGCAGGCGAACTCGGAGATGTTTCGGGGCCCGTTCAGCGGGCAGGTCATGATCTTCATGGTTCTCGTTCCTGCCTCAGTGGCTGGCCGCGGTGGCGCCCATCTCGTTGACCAGATCGAAGGTCTTGAAGCGCGTGAGACGGAAGGGCTCCAGGATCGCCGGCTGCTTCTCCTGGGCGACGCACTCCGCCATGGTCTTGCCGGAGATCGGCGTCGCCTTGAAGCCCCAGGTGCCCCAGCCTGCATCCAGCCAGTAGTTGCGCAAGGGGCTCTCGCCCATGATGGGGCTGTAGTCCGGCGTCATGTCGGTGATGCCGGCCCACTGGCGCAGCAGGCGCACCCGCGCAAGGAAGGGGAAGAGTTCCACCGTGTGGCCGATCAGGCTCTCCTTCAGGTCCAGGGTCGAGCGGGTCGAGTAGAGCTCGTAGGGGTCCGACCCGCCGCCGATCACCAGCTCCCCGCGCGAGGTCTGGGAGACATAGGCGTGGAGGCCCGCGGAGGAGACCAGGGGATCCAGGAAGGGCTTCAGCGGCTGGGTCACCATGGCCTGCAGGGGATAGCTGCGGATCGGCAGCAGGAAGCCCGCCATCTTGGCCACCACGCTGGAGAAGCCGGCGACGGCCTGGATCACGTTGCCGGCGCGGATGGTGCCGCGGTTGGTCTCCACGCCGACCGCGCGGTCGCCCTCCTTGAGGATGCCCAGGGCCTCGGTGCGCTGGTGCACCTCCACCCCCTTGTCCATGGCGCGCGCGGCATAGCCCCAGGCGACCGCGTCGTGGCGTCCGGTGCCGCCGTCGGGGTGCCAGAGGCCGGCAAGGACCGGATAGCGGTGGTCCTCGGGCATGTGCAGGCTGGGGACGATCTCGTGGATCTGCTGGCGGTCGACCAGCTCGATGTTGGTGCCGCAGTGCTTGCCCACCTCGGCGCGCATGCGGAAGGTCCTGACCGTCGCATCGGAGTGCGCCAGGGTCAGCTGCCCGCGCTGGGTGTAGAGCATGTTGTAGTCGAGCTCTTCGGAGAGCGTCTGGAAGAGGTCCACGCTCTGCTTGTAAAAGCGCACAGACTCCGGCGTGATGTAGTTTGATCGGATGACGGCCGTGTTGCGGGCCGTGTTGCCGCCCGCCAGGTAGCCCTTGTCGATCACACAGACCTTGCGGATGCCGTGGTAGGTCGAGAGGTAGTAGGCGGTCGCAAGGCCGTGCCCGCCCGCCCCGATGATGACGACATCGTAGGAGGGCTTGAGGTCCGACGCGAAGCGGAAGTCCGGCCGCGGCGAGTATTGGCCCCGGAGGCCATGTTTCAGGAGTGCGAAGACCATGCCAGCTCTCTACTCCCAAGGCCGCCCGTCCGGCAGGCTGCAATCGACACAAACCGCCGCAGGAACGTCAAGCCGAAACGATCTTGGGCCGACGAGGAAGCAGACCATGCAGAGAGCCAGCCTCCAGACCCCGCTCGGCGGCGTCGGCCTGGTCGAGAAGGACGAGGCCATCGTCGAGGTCTTCTGGACCGACCGCGCGCTAGCGGCCGAGACCCCGCTGCTGCGCCGCGCCCTGGCCCAGCTCGAGGCCTACTTCGCGGGCGAGCTGAGAGAGTTCGACCTGCCCCTGGCGCCGGCCGGCGGGGCCTTCCAGCAGGCCGTCTGCCAGGCGCTGCTCGCGATTCCCTACGGCCGGACCCGCACCTACGGCGAGATCGCCAAGGACCTGGACAGCTACGGCCAGCCCGTGGGCGCAGCCTGCGGCAACAACCCCATCCCCATCATCATCCCCTGCCACCGCGTCCTCTCTGCCAACGGCCTGGGCGGCTTCTCGGCCCGCGGCGGGGTGGAGACCAAGATCGCGCTCTTGAAACACGAGGGGGGCTATCCCTTCCTGGTGTAGGACGCGCTGGAGGGGAACAGGATCTAGCGCAACGCGGCGACCTGGATCTCCACGCCACCGCCGGCGAGGGATGAGGCCAGGGTCTCCGGCGGTGCCGCGTCGGTCACCAGCGCGGCGAAGCTCTCCGGCGGGGCGATCCTGACCAGGGCGGAGCGCTGGAACTTGGAGCTGTCGGCCAGCAGGATGGCCTGGCGGGCGTTGGCCAGGACCGCGGACTTGATCGCCACCTTCTGCGGGTCGAAGTCCATCGGGCTGCCGTCCTCGGCGAAGCCCGAACAGGCGATGAAGGCGATGTCGACGGCAAGGCCGGCGAGCGAGCGCACCGCGCCGTCGCCGACCAGCGAGCCGTCCGCGCCGCGCACCTGGCCGCCGGTGACGTAGACCTCCAGCGACTGGTCGCCCCCCATCAGCAGGCCGGCCGGCATGTTGTTGGTGAAGACGGCGCGCAGGGGCTTGCCCAGGAGCTCGCGCGCCAGGGCCTCGATCGTGGTGCCGACGTCGAGATAGACCGCCGCCCCGTCCGGCACCAGCCCGGCCGCCAGCGCCGCGATCCTGAGCTTCGCGTCCGCCGCGATGGCCTGCTTGCGCCGGTAGCCCAGCCTGACCCGGTCGTCCGGCGCCCCGACGCCGCCGTGGAAGCGCTGCAGCAGGCCGGCGGCATCGAGCCGGATGACGTCGCGCCGGATGGTCTGGGTCGAGACCTGGTAAAGAGCGGCAAGCTCCTCCAGGCTGGCGAAGCCGCGGGAGCGCACGACCTCCAGGACCTGCTGCTGCCGCTCGCTGAGGCCGGCCTCGTCGCGGCCCCGGTCGATCGCCCTGGTCGGCATTGCTCTTCCCCGCTTCCTCGTGCCAATCCCTGCTGGACAAGCTTCTGTAAGAAAACTTACAAGACTCTCCGGGGGTCTGAAAAGTCCCCTGGAGCCACTTTCGTCGGAGCGGAGATCCATGCTCACCATCACCCGGGACCGCAAGCTGCTGCTGCGCGAGGGCCGGGCCTTCGACCCCTGGCGCCTGACCTGGCGGGAGGAAGCCTCGCCCCCAGCCACGTCGGATGAAGCGAGCCCCCTGGAGGCGATGGAGTGGCTCTACGGCCAGCCGAAGGTGCGCCGCGTGCCCCTTGCGGTCATCGGACCCAAGGCGGCGACACAGCGCCAGAGGGAGACGGCCGAGGCGCTGGGCCGTCGCCTGGCCGAGCTTGGCCTCACCATGATCACCGGCGGGCGCGGCGGCGTGATGGAAGCGGCCAGCCGCGGCCACCTCGAGGCCGGCGGCCTGCCGATCGGCATCCTGCCGGACGAAGAGTGGCAGGGCGCCAACGACTACGTCGCGATCCCTCTGGCCAGCGGCATCGGGGTGGCGCGCAACGCCGTGATCGCGCGCGCCGCCTTCGCCCTGATCGCCGTCGGCGGAGAATATGGAACGCTCTCGGAGATGGCGCTGGGGCTGCACTTCAACAGGTTGGTGATCGGCCTGGAAGATGCCCCCAAGGTCGAAGGCGCACACTATGTCGGGAGTCTCGACGAGGCCCTGCTGTGCGTCGCGGACCGCCTCTTCGCGCTGGAACGATGACGCAGGCCATTCGCCTGTGATAGTGTCATAAAACGATAAAAACTGGGTGATATGTAAAATATCTCCCGAAATGGTGAGGAAATCCAGGGGCACCCGAATGCGCGCCGTCACCATGGCCTACATTGCCTATCTCGCGGCCCCGATCCTGCTGCTCCTGGTCGGATCCTTCGGCGAGCGCTGGACCAACACGCTGCTGCCCAGCGGCTTCACCGGCTCCTGGTACCTGGAGCTGGCGGGCGATCCCAGCTTCCGGCGGGCCTTCGAGACCAGCCTGATCGTGGTCGCGGCCACCTGCCTGGTGAACGCGCTGATCGGCGTGCCGCTTGCCTACGCCATCCACACCGCGGCCCAGTCCGGGGTGAAGATGGCGGCGCGCATCGTCTCGCTGCTGCCGATCGCGGTGCCGGAACTGGTGCTGGCCTTCGGCTTCATCCTGGTCTTCTCCAGCGACTGGCTGCCCTTCCTCGGCGCCACCTGGCTGCTGGTCGCAGGCCACGTCGTGCTGACCCTGCCCTACCTGTTGAACGTGCTGCTGGCCGACCTCTCCAGCCTGGGCCTGGACGAGCTGGAGCGCGCGGCGGCCAGCCTGGGCGCGGACCTGCGCCACCGCCTCTTCGACATCGTCCTGCCCGGCCTGCGCCACAGCCTGCTGACCGGGCTGATCACGGTCGCCGCCATCTCGATCGGCGAGTTCCAGCTCTCCAACCTGGTGGCCGGCTTCCTGAACCGCACCTATCCCGTCCTGCTGCTGCAGGCCTTCTACGGCGCCACGGGTTTCGCCTGTGCCGCCACCGTCGTGCTTCTGGCGCTGGCGCTCGCCGCCTCCGCCGGCGGGGCGCTCACCGCCCGTGCGGCCCACGGCCGCTGAGGAGGGATCCGGTGTTCCAAAGCTTTCCCACGCAGCTGTTCCAACCCTAGGAGGAGAACCTCAGATGATACGCATGCTAGCCCTGGCGGCCTCCACCGCCCTTGCCTTTCCCCTTCTGGCCCACGCACAGGAGGGCGATGCACTTTACGACGGCGAGAAGGCCCTCTACGAGGCCGCTGCCGAGGAGGGGCTGATCGTCTCCTTCGACACCGGCCCCACCTGGGCAAACTGGAAGGCGCAGTTCAAGGCCTTCACCGAGCGCTATCCCGAGGTCCAGATGGTCTACAACGACCTCGGCTCGGCAGCCACCGTGGTGGCGCTGGAGAAGTCGCGCAACCGCCCGCAGGCCGACACCGCCTACTACTTCGCCGGCTCGGCGCTGGATGCCGCGGAGAAGGACGTGGTCACGGGCTTCAAGCCGGTGAACTTCGAGAAGCTGCCCGATGCCTTCAAGGACAAGGACGGCAAGTGGTTCACCATCCACACCCTGAACGTCGCCTTCCTGGTCAACACCAAGCTGGTCGAGGAGGTGCCGAAGAGCTGGGCCGACCTCGCCAAGCCGGCCTACAAGAACGCGGTCGTCTATCTCGATCCGCGCTCGACCGGGCAGGGCCAGGTCGTGGTCTTCGCCTCGGCCTTCGCCAACGGCGGCGACATGGACAACGTGCAGCCTGGCATCGACTATCTGGCGAAGCTGCATGCCGACGGCAACGTCCTGCGCGTGGTGGGCACCACGCCCTACGCGCAGTTCCTCAAAGGCGAGATCCCGATCTGGATCGGCTATGAGAACGACGGGCTGAAGGCCAAGTACACCGACGGCATGGGCGACGATGTCGCCGTGGTGATGCCGGAGGAAGCCTCGGCCGCCGCGCCCTACGCCATCAGCCTGGTGAAGGATGGCCCCAACCCCAACGCCGGCAAGCTGTGGCTCAACTTCATCATGACCGATCAGGGCCAGGCCCGCTTCGCCGACGGCTTCGTCCGGCCCTCCGTGCCCGGCGTCAGCCTGCCGGAGGAGGTCGCCGCCAAGATGCCGCCGGCCCCGCAGCTCCGCCCGCTCGACGTCGCCAAGGCCAAGGCCATGAAGGCCGAGATCGACAGCGCCTGGGCCAAGGCGGTGCTCGGCCAGTAACCGACGGCAAGGGGAAGAGAGGACGGCCATGCTGTCGGCAGGCCTGCGTTTCGCCTTCGCAGCACCGGGGCTGGCCGTCCTCCTTCTCTTCTTCGTCCTGCCGCTCTCGGTCCTGGTCGGCGAGGCGGCAGAGGACGGCGGCGCCGCCTTCGGCCGCGTCTTCGCCGATCCCGTCTTCTGGAAGGGGGTGCAGGGCACCCTGGTGCTGGGAACCTCCGCGCCGCTGGCCTCCCTCATCATCGGCACCATGGTGGCCATGCACCTGGCCAGGCTGAGCGAGCGGGCGCGCACGATCTATCTCTTCGTCATCTCCCTGCCGCTCACCTTCTCCGGCCTGATCGTCGCCTACGGCTTCATCCTGGTCTTCGGCCGGGCGGGCTTCGTCACCCTGCTGCTGGCCGAGGTGGGCTTCGACCCTGCCGTGATCGGCGGCTTCATCTATTCGCCGGTCGGGCTCGGGATCGCCTACAGCTATTACCTCATCCCCAGGGTGGTCCTGGTGGTCCTGCCGGCGCTCGCCAACTTCGACGACAGCCAGATCGCCGCCGCCCGCTCGCTGGGCGCCAGCCTGCCGCGCGCGCAGCTCGACATCCTGCTGCCGCAGATCCTGCCCAGCCTGGTCGCCGCCTTCTGCCTGACGGCCGCGGTCGCCATCGGCGCCTACGGCACGGCCCTGGCGCTGGTGGGCACGCAGGTCAACATCCTGCCGCTGGTGCTCTATTCCAAGATCTCGGAGACCGGGTCCGACTTCCCCGCCGCAGCCGCGCTCTCGGTGATCCTGATGGGCACCTGCTGCAGCGTCATCCTGCTGGCCGAGCTGGTCGGCAGGCGCCCTCGTCGCGGGTCCTAGAGCAGGATGCGCTCTCGGCCCGATCCAGGGCGTGCCGAACGGCGCACGTGAGGGTGCCCGCATGAAAGGGCTTGCGTAACACAGGCGTGCCCATGAGTCCGGGGTCACTTCCATTGACGACGCGCGCGGCCAGCCCGGACATGAAGACGACCCCCAAGCCAGGGAAGGCCCGGCGCGCCTCCGCAGCAAAGCCGGGGCCGTCGAGGTCGCCCGGCAGCATGACGTCGCTCACCAGCAGCCTGAAGTCCTCGACCGCCCGCAGCGCGCAGCGCGCCGCCCCGACCTCGGCCACCGCGGTCACGCGGTAGCCTGCGGACACCAGCATCCGCTCGACCAGGCGCCGGACCTCGTCCTCGTCCTCGAGCAGCAGGATGCGCTCGCCCTTGCCGAAGCTGGCGGGCGAGATCTCCTCCCTGGGAGCGGCCCCAGGGGCGGCCCCCGGGGCGGCCAACGGCGCGGCCCCCGGGGCGGCCCCCGGGGCGGCCAACGGGGCGGCACCCGGGGCGACCTTGGGCGCGCCCTCGGCCTTGGGCAGGAAGAGGCTCACCTCCGTTCCCTTGCCGGGCTGGCTGGAAATCGAGATCTGGCCGCCGGACTGGCGCGCGAAGCCGTAGGCCATGGATAGCCCGAGCCCACTGCCCCGCCCCTCGGCCTTGGTGGTGAAGAAGGGTTCGAAGGCACGGGCCCTGACCGCGGCGGACATGCCGAGGCCGCAATCGCGAACGCCGAGACGGACGTAGTCGCCCGCAGGCACCTCCAGGGACTCCCACCCGAAGGATGCGTTCTCCACGGAGATGCAGAGCCGGCCACCCTCCGGCATGGCGTCCCGGGCATTGAGCGCCAGGTTAAGGATGGTGTTCTCCGCTTCGCCCGGATCGACCGACGTGCTCCAGAGGTCGGGTGCGGCACAGGCGGAAATCACGATGTTGGAGCCCAGCAGCCGTCGCAGCCAGTCCGTCATGCCGCAGATCAGGGCCGAGAGGTCCACCACCTGCGGCGCCAGAGGCTGCTGCCTGGAGAAGGCGAGCAGCCGCTGCGTCAGGTCGGAGCCGCGCTGGCTGACCCGCAGGATGGAGGCGACGGCGCTATCCTCTTCGCCCAGTTCGTCGACCAGCAGCTCCGCGTTGCCCTGGATCACCGCCAGCAGGTTGTTGAAGTCGTGCGCGATGCCGCCGGTGAGCTGGCCCACGGCCTCCATCTTCTGGGCCTGGCGCAGGCGTTCTTCGATCTGGCGCTGTTCGGTGATGTCGAGGAAGAGCCCGTTCCAGACAACCGCGCCGTCCCGCAGCAGGCGCGGGACCGAGGCACCACGGAACCAGCCGACCTCGCCGGTCCGGCGGAGCAGGCGCCCCTCCCACTGCCAGGCCTTGAGCTCTGCCTGCGACTGGGCGATGGAGCGCATCAGACCCTCGAGGTCCTCCGGATGCACCATCGCGCAGAGGGCAGAGGCATTGCGCGTCATCTCGGCCGCCTCGATCCCGAGATACTTGACGACGGTCCGGCTGACGTAGGTGAAGCAGGGCTTGCCGTCGGGGTTCGTCCGGTACTGATAGACGATCCCCGGAATGTTCTCCGCGACGTCGAGCAGATGGTTCTCGCTCGCGAGCAGCTCGGCCCTACGCTCGGCCGACTCGCTCTCCGCCGCAAGGGTGCTGGCACGCTCGCGGTCGAAGGCCTCCTTGGCGCCCAGGCGCATCTCCAGCAGATGCACCACCAGGCGCGCCAGGGATTGCAGCAGCTCGACGTCGGACCGGCTGAAGCGTCGCACCTCGCGGTCGACGACGCAGAGCGTGCCGAGGATCACCCCCCCGGAGAGGGCAAGCGGCGCGCCGCAGTAGCTGCGGATGCCGCCGGACATGGTGACGAAGGGATTGTCGGCAAAGCGGCTGTCCTTGGTGGTGTCCTCCACGACCAGGACATCCTTGCCGGCCAGCGCATGGGCACAGAAGGCGACCTCGCGCTTGGTTTCCCGGAGGTCGAAACCGTAGCAGGACTTGAACCACTGCCGGCGCGCGTCGATCAGGGACACCAGGCAGATGGGTGCCCCGATCCGGCGCGCAGCCAGGCTGGTAATCTCGTCGAAGGCCTCCTCGACGGGCGTGTCGAGAACCTGCAGGCGCAGGAGCGCGCGCAGCCTCTCCGACTCGTTGTCCGGCAGGGGCGCAACTCCCACTGCTCGTCTCCCTCGACAGCACCAAATGTTCGGTAGAGGATTAGCCGTGAAACGCGAAGGCGGCAAGTCCGCTCACGAAGCAGTTAGGACGAGAGGCCACATCGTCCCTGCGATCAAGGCACCCATGTCGGCCTGGCCTCTTGACCGAAGCCGCGCGGCACAGGAGAACGTTACCAGGCGCGGTCGGCCCGCCCGAACGGCCAAACCTAGCAACGAGCGGGTTCAGCATGATTACCCTGGCCGTCATCGTCGCGATCCTCGTCGCGAGCAACGTCTATATCCAGCAGCGCGGCAAGGTGCGCCACCGGCTGGCGCGCCAGTTCGCCGACCACTCCGCCTTCATGGCGCCGATCAACTGCCTCTTCTACCTCTTCTCCGCCGTGCCCAACCGGCCCTATCTCGATCCCACCGGCTTCGACAGCCTCGCGCGCCTGGATGCCGACTGGGAGAAGATCCGCGAGGAGGCCAGGACGATCTTCCGCGAGGTGCTGCCCGACCCCGTGCACCCCAAGTACGATCTCGCCTTCTATTCCTTCATGAAGAACGGCTGGAACCGCTTTTACCTCAAGTGGTACGGCGACATGATGCCGAGCGCGCGCGAACACTGCCCGCACACGGTGAAGCTGCTGGAGAGCATGCCGGATATCCGCGGGGCCATGTTCGCCTTGCTGCCACCGGACGGCAAGCTGCCGCTGCACCGCGACCCCTACGCCGGCTCGCTGCGCTATCACCTGGGCCTGGTGACGCCGAACGACGACGCCTGCAACATCACCGTGGACGGCGAGACCTATAGCTGGCGCGACGGCCGGTCGGTGCTCTTCGACGAGACCTACATCCACACGGCCGAGAACAAGACCGACATTGCGCGCATCATCCTCTTCGCCGACGTGAAGCGCCCGCTGACCTTCAAGCCGGTCGAGGCCTTCGCCTACCTGGTGGAGCGGGTCTTCGTGCGGGCCACGACCTCGGTCAACGACCCCTCGAAGGAGCAGGTCGGCGTGCTGAATTTCATCTTCCCGCCGATCTACTACTTCCGCCGGGTCATGCGCCGCTTCAAGGCCTGGAACCGAAAGCTCTACTACGCCCACAAGTACATCGGCTTTGCCGCCATCGCGGGCCTGATCGTCTGGGCCGTGGCCTGACCGGCGTCCCTTCCCGCCCGTTTCGATGCACTGATGCGGGGGAGTGAGGCGGCCTGCCGGCCCCTCACTCCGCCGGCTGATCCCGAACCGTGCGACACCATGGCTACCGCTTGGGCCTGGATCATGAGCAGTTCCGACATTAATTTCTGTCTAGACAGAAAGGAGTGACGAGCCATGAACGGGGAACAGTGGGACTGCGCAGGGCGCTTCACGACCTTCTACAACGGCTCCTGCCCGGTCTGCCGGCACGAGATGGAGGCCTATCGCCGGCGTGCCGAGGCCCGCGAGATCGAGAGCCTGGACTGGTCCGACATCATGGCGGAGCCGCAGCGCCTCGCGGCCCTGGGGATCACCCTGGAGCAGGCCGAACGCCGCCTGATCGCCCGCGACGAGCAGGGCCGGGTCCTGGTCGGGGTCGACGCCTTCGCGGAGATCTGGCGCCGCCTGCCCGGCTACGGCTGGGCTGCCTGGCTGATCACCCGGCCCGGGATCCACTGGCTGGCCGCGATCGCCTACGACCACGGCCTCGCCCGAATCATCTCCGCCTGGTCCAGGCGGCGGCGCAGGCGGCTCGCCCGCGAGAGGGAAGACACCGACTCTCTACCAAGCCAGGACGGCCGCAGCCGGAGGCAGCTTGCCAGCGGCTACCGCACGCTGGCCTCGATCGTCGTCAGCGCGCTCCTGCTGGGCGGAGTGATGTCGATTTCCGCGCGGAGCGGAACCTGGCAGATGCACCTGCTCTCGGCCGGCCTGGCCGGTCTCTGCGCCTGTCTGCCCGCAGCCCTACTGGCGCGCCAGTTCGGCCATCCGGGGCCGCTCGGCTGGCTCAGGTCCCTCCTGGCCACTGCCGGCGCTGCGGCCCTGACCGGAGCGCTCGCCGGCACCGCCGTCGCGCCGGGTTTCGGCACGGCGATAGGCGCCGCTGCACCCTTCTTCTTCCTGAAGCTCCCCGAAGGCGCACTGCTCGCGCTGGCCTGCCTGGTGGCGACCCACCTGCTGGCCAGAGGGCAGCACAGGCCCGATAACCCAGGCGGACCTCCCGAGGCAGCGGCCTAGGCGTCACCCGCCCTTCAGCGTCTTGCCGATCTCCGCCAGAACCTCCTCCGTGTGCTCTCCCAGGCGCGGCGCGCCGCGCTCCAGGGTCAGTTCCGTCTCCGAGAAGCGGAGCGGGCTGCGCAGGTAGGAGCGGGTGCCGCCGGCCGCCCCGGTGCTGGGAAGCTCCACCTGCAGACCGCGGGCGCGGATCTGCGGGTCGTCGAAGATCTGCTCGACCGTGTTGATCGGGCCGCCGGGCACGCCGGCCGCCTCGAGCTGCGCCAGCAGGGCGTCGCGCGGCAGCTTGCCGGTCAGCTCGGACAGCAGGTCCGACAAGGCCTCGCGGTTGCCGACCCGCTGGGCGTTGGTGGCGAAGCGCGGGTCGCTGCCCAGCTCCTCCACCCCCAGCAGGGCGCAGAAGCGCCTGAACTGCTGGTCGTTGCCGGCGGCGATGATGAAGGGGCCGTCGGCCGTCGGCAGCACCTGGTAGGGCGCCACGTTGGGATGCGCGTTGCCCATGCGCTTGGGCGACTTGCCGCCGACGAAGTAGTTCTGCGCCTGGTTCGCCAGCACCGCGGTCATGACGTCCAGCAGGGCCATGTCGATGTACTGGCCCCGGCCGCTCTTCTCGCGCTGGGCGAGAGCGGCCTGCACCGCGATGGTGCCGTAGAGGCCGGTGAAGACGTCGGCGAAGGCGACCCCGATCTTCTGCGGCTCGCGCTCGGGCTCGCCGGTCAGGTCCATGATCCCGCTCATGCCCTGGATGATGTAGTCGTAGCCCGCCCGGCTGGCGTAGGGCCCGTCCTGGCCGAAGCCGGTCACCGAGACGTAGATCAGCCGCGGGTTCAGCGCCTTCAGGCTCTCGTAGTCGAGGCCGAACTTGGCGAGCCCGCCCTTCTTGAAGTTCTCCACGAAGACGTCGGCCCCGGCGACCAGGCGGCGCATCACCTCCTGGCCCTCGTCACTGCGCAGATCCACGACGATGGAACGCTTGCCGCGGTTGGCGGCATGGAAGTAGGCGGCGTCCAGCGGCCGGCCCTCCGCGTCGGTGACGAAGGGGGGGCCCCAGATCCGGGTGTCGTCGCCGGCGGGCGATTCCACCTTCACGACATCCGCCCCCAGGTCGGCGAGCGTCTGGCAGATCCAGGGCCCTGCCAGGATGCGCGCGAGTTCCACCACCTTCAGGCCCTTGTAGGCAGCCTCCATAGATCCAGTCCTCATTCCGGAAGTTTGATCGGCCCCAGCGCCGCGAAGGCTTCGCCGGGTCCGGGGTTGTCGGCCGGCGCCCTGCCGCCGAAGTGGGTCATCACGCCCCAGACCGCGTTCAAGGCCGTCTGCACCGCGCCCTCGACCCAGGCCGGCGTCCAGGAGACGTCGTCGCCGGCCAGGAAGAGCCCGCGCTCGACCGGCGGCAGGGCGGCCTGCATGAAGTGGCTGTACATGCGGCGGTTATAGCGATAGTGGCCGGGATGCGCGCCCTTGAAGGCGCCCAGGAAGTTGGGATCGTCCTCCCAGCTCACCGTGATGGGGTCGCCGACAATGTGGCCGGCGATGTCGAGGCCGGGATAGATCTTGGAGAGCGCCGAGAGCGCCAGCTCCACCCGCCGCTCGACCGGCAAGGGCAGCATCTTCAGCGCGTCGGCCATCCAGGAGTAGGTGAGGCAGATCACCGCCGGCCGGTCCGGCCCGTTGTCGAAGAGGTAGGTGCCGCGCGTCAGCCGGTCGCTCAGGGTCATCGACATGAGGTCGCGCCCGCTTACCGGGTCCTTGTCCTTCCAGAAGGGCCGGTCGACCATGACGAAGGTCTTGGAGGACTGCATGTAGCGGGTGCGGTCGAGCGCCATCCAGAGCCGCTGGCTGAAGAGCGTCTCCTCGGTGTCGATGGCGGTGGTCAGAAGCCAGCTCTGGCAGGTGGCGACGACGGCCTCGAAGGCCTCCCGGCGCCCCCAGCGGTCGGTGACCTCGATGAGGCCAGAGGGCGCGCGCCGGATGCGCGTCGCGCCCGGCCTGGTCGCCCCGCCGTTCAGCCCCGAGAGAGAGGTGCCGGCCGGCCAGTGCACCAGCTTGTCCGGCCGGTGGCGCCAGAGCCTCTGCGGCACCTGCTCCACCCCGCCCAGGATGTAGCGCTGGTGGTCGTCCAGCTCGCCCAGGTTCACCCGCAGGATCTCCAGCATGGAGTTGGGGAAATCGGAATCCCAGCCGCCGGTGCCGAAGCCGACCTGGCCGAAGACCTCGCGGTGGCGGAAGCTGAGCCTCTGGAAGGCCTCGGAGGAGGCGACGAAGTCGTAGAAGGTGCGCTCGTCCCAGGCCTCCACCAGCGGGTCCCAGAGCGCCTTCACCGCGCCCGCGTCGCGGGCGCGCATCGCCGCCTGCAGGGCGGAGAAGCCGGCGCCCTCCTCCAGCGCCTGCCGGTAGGCGGCGGCGACCTCGTGGAAGAGCGGCGGCAGGTCGGCCAGGCTGCGGGCGTAGTGGGTCTCGCCCTCCAGGTCGATGACGGTGGAGCCGGCGGCCGGCGTCAGGGGGTTGGGAAAGGGCCGGCTCTCCAGCCCCAGCAGGTCGACATAGTGATAGAAGCCGGTGGAGGAGACCGGAAAGCGCATCCCGCCCAGCTCCGCCACCACCCCGTCCGCCCCCTCGAAGGCCTGACTGCGCAGCCGCCCGCCGAGCTGACCCGATTCATAGAAGATGGGCTTCAGCCCCATCTTCATCATCTCGTAGCCGCAGACCAACCCGGCGATCCCGGCCCCGATGATGGCGACCCGGCCGCCCAGTTTCTCAGGGAGAAGGCTGCCCAGCCCGCCCGGATGGGTGATCCAGTCGTCGTAGGCGAAGGGAAAGTCGGGTCCGAAGAGGGAGAGGGGTCTGGCCGTGTCGTTCATTCCTGTCCCACCTCCAGCGCTCCAATTGCGATGCGCCCTGGATAGCGGCCTCCCTTTCGGACCGGTTCGGTTCCGGCCGAAATGTGACCCTGGTCCTGCCGCAGCGGGGATCCGGCAGAGAAAAGCCCCCCGCCAGCGTCAGCCGACGAGGGGCCATCTCTTACCACAGACTAGCAGGACTACCAGGGTGGATTACCCGGGTGGGTTACCCCGCAAACAGACCGCGTCAGGCCGCCTTATGCCCCCGCGCGTCGACCACGGCCTCCATGGAGGCCTCGATCACGTCCAGGGCCTCTTCGAGCTGGTCCATGGGAATGGTCAGCGGGGAGAGCAGGCGCACGACGTTGCCGGCGGTGCCGCAGGAGAGCAGCAGGACGCCGCGCTTCTCGGCCTCGGCCAGGAGGGCCGCGGTCAGGGTGGCGTCGGGGGTCTTCGAGCTGCGGTCGGTCACCAGCTCGAAGGCGACCATGGCGCCCAGGCCGCGGACCTGGCCGATGCACTCCATGCCCTGGCGCTGGGAGAGGCTCTCCAGGCGCTCGGTCATCCTGGCGCCGATCTCGGTGGCGCGCTCGCAGAGCTTCTCCTCCTCGATCACGTCGAGGACCGCGTTGGCGGCCGCGACCGAGAGCGGCGGGCCGGCATAGGTGCCGCCCAGACCGCCCGGGTTGGCGGCGTCGACCACATCGGCCCGGCCGGTCACGGCCGAGAGCGGGAAGCCGCCGCCCAGGCCCTTGGCCATGGTCACCAGGTCCGCAACCACGCCGAAGTGCTCCATGGCGAACATCTTGCCGGTGCGCGCCATGCCGGCCTGAACCTCGTCGGCGATCAAGAGGATGCCGTGCTGGTCGGCAATCTCGCGCAGGCCCACCAGGAACTCCTTGGGGGCCACGTTGAAGCCGCCCTCGCCCTGCACCGGCTCGACGATGAAGGCGGCGATGCGCTCGGGATCGACGGTCGAGGTCAGGATGCGCTTGAGCTCGCCCAGTGCGAACTCGACCGAGATGTCGTGGTAGTCGTGCGGGAAGGGCGCGTGGATCACCTCGGCCGGCATGGAGCCGAAGCCCTTCTTATAAGGCACCAGCTTGCCGGTCAGCGCCATGCCCATGAGGGTGCGCCCGTGGAAGCCGCCGTAGAAGGAGATGATGCCCGAGCGGCCGGTATAGGCGCGCGCCAGCTTGACCGCGTTCTCGACCGCCTCGACGCCGGTGGTGGCCAGCATGGTCTTCTTCGGGAAGTCGCCGGGGGTGATCGCGTTCAGCCGCTCGGCCAGGCGGATGTAGCCCTCGTAGGGGGCGACGTGGAAGCAGGTGTGGGTGAACTGCTGGCTCTGCTCGGCCACGGCCTGCATCACCTTGGGGTGGCGGTGACCGGTGTTCACCACGGCGATGCCGGCGGCCAGGTCGATGTAGCGCTTTCCGTCCACATCCCAGATCTCGGCGTTCTCCGCCTTCTCCGCATAGACCTTGCGGGTGGCAACGCCCTTGGCGACCGCGGCCTGGTGCCGCGCCATCAGATCCTTGCTCGCGCTCATGGCACGCCCTTTCTTGCTATCGAAGATGCAGTGTCCTCCACATACGCCTGGACAAGATCCTGAGCAACAGGAATATCTAGGGCGGAGCCGGTCTGGAACAGGGAGGGCGCGCCGTGCTGGGTGATTTCGACGTGGGTTCGCGCCTGCGGGAAGCCAGGGTTTTTGCCGGTCTGACGCAGCGGCAGCTCGCCGAGCGCGCGGGCGTTCCGCACAGTCAGATCTCGATGGTCGAGCAGAACCACAGCAGCCCCTCGGTCGCCTCTCTGCGCAGGATCTTGGGCGGCATCCCCATGACCATGGCGGAGTTCTTCGAGCCCGATCAGGGCCTTGGCGAGCGCATCTTCTTTTCCTCCGAAGAGCTGCTGGACCTCACCTCCCGGCTCTCGCCCAACGGCAACGGGCGGGTGACCATGCGCCAGGTGGGCGATGCGCGCACCCACAACCTGCAGATCCTGCAGGAGCGCTACGAGGCCGGCGCCGACACCGGGTCCGGCATGCTGGAGCATGCCAGCCACGAGGGCGGCGTGGTGATCGCCGGCGAGATCGAGCTGACCGTGGGCGACCAGGTCCGCCTGCTGCGGGCGGGCGATGCCTACCTCTTCGACAGCCGCCGTCCGCACCGCTTCCGCAACCGTAGCGACCGGGCAGCGGAGCTCGTTTCGGCCTGCACGCCTCCCTACCTCTAACGAGACGCAAAAGGGGGGGTATCGGATGACCTATGCCAGCAGTCAGCCGTCCTTGGGCGCCGTGGCACTCGTCGCGGGATCCTATCGGACCTTGAGGGCCAAGTGGCGCGACTGCGCGGTGGCGCTCGCGCTGCCCAGCCTGATCGACACCCTGGTGCGCGGCGCCATCGTGCAGAAGGCCGAGCGGCTGCAGGTGCGCAGCAACGATCCAGAGGAGATCCTGCAGGCCCTGGTGAGCGAGGCGAACCTGCTGCGGCTGCTGGCCATGCTGCTGGTGAACGTGATCGCCATCACCCTCTTCGCGGTCTCCTGGCACCGCCTGGCCCTCCTCGGCGAGCGGCCGAGGTTCCTGCCCCAGGTGGGGCCCGAGCATGTGCGCTTCGCGCTGCTCTCCCTCGTCCTCATCTTCATCACCACGATGATCGCGCTCTCCGGGGCGATCCTCGCGGCCAGCACGACGGCCTGGGTGGTGCTGGTCCTGACCTTCATCGCCCTGGTCGTGGTCTACCTGAAGCTAAGCCTGCTCTTCCCGGCCGCCGCCCTGGACGCCAGGATGAGCCTCGGTGAGTCCTGGAGCCGGACCAGGGGTGCGACCCTCACCCTCTTCTGGGCGGTGGTGCTGGGCTGCCTGCCCGCCTATCTCTTGCTGATGATCGTCTCCCTCACCTTGAGCAGCCTCATCCATGCCCTCTTCCAGGGCAGCGCAGCCGGCGAATGGCTCACTATCCTGATGCAGGCGGTGCTGAGCTACTTGCCCTGGGCGGTGGTCATCGGCATCGTCTCGCTGGCCTACCGGCAGCTCGCGGGGCCGATCCCGGCGGCAAGCGCAGGGGAAAGGAGCGGTCATGGCACTTGAGACGAAGATCTGCGGTCTGACCGACCCCGCAGCCCTGGCCGCGGCCGCCGCCGGCCGGGCCAGCTTCGTGGGCTTCGTCTTCTTCCCGCGCAGCCCGCGCAACCTCTCGCTTTCCCAGGCCGCGAGCCTGGCCGCCCGGGTTCCCGACGGGGTGCAGCGGGTCGCACTCACGGTCGATGCCGGCGACGACCAGCTAGCCGAACTGCTGGCCCAGGTCCCGGTCGAGCTGCTGCAGCTGCACGGCTCCGAGACGCCCCAGCGCGTGGCCGAGATCCGGGAACGCTTCGGCAAGCCGGTCATGAAGGCGCTGAGGATCGCCACCCGCGCGGACCTGGAGGCTGCCCGCGCCTACGAGCCGGTGGCCGACCGCCTGTTGTTCGACGGCAAGCCGTCCAAGACGATGAAGAGCGCGCTGCCCGGCGGCAACGCCGTCGCCTTCGACTGGCGCCTGCTGGCCGGCCTGCGCTGGTCGCGCCCCTGGATGCTTGCGGGCGCGCTGAAGCCGGACAACCTGGCCGAGGCGGTCGAGACCTCCGGCGCCAGGGCCGTCGACGTCTCTTCGGGCGTCGAGCGCGCCCCGGGAGAGAAGGATCCGGACCTGATCCGGGCCTTCCTGGAGCGCGCCCGAGCCCTCTGACGGGAGAGGAAGGGACCAGCACCTCTCCCGCCAGGAACGAAAAGCTCAGAGCCAGACGAAGTCGGACCCGGTGAGCTGGTCGGCCTGGGTCAGGCCGGCCACCTCGAAGGCCAGGTCGGCGCTGCCGTCGCCGTCCTGGTCGACCTCGACCTCGTTGCCGCCGGCAAAGCGCGCCTGGCTGTCGCCGCCGCCGGAGAAGGCGGCCGCCCCGACATAGGCGAAGCTGCCGCTCTCCAGGCCGCCGGCGAAGACGAAGCTGTCGCCGCCGCCCAGGATCGCGCCCTCGAAGTCGAGGATCGAGGCCAGGTCGCCGCCGGGCGCCGACTCGTCGCCGTCGAAGAAGAAGGCATCGCCGCCCGAACCGCCGCTGGCCGTGTCGCCGTCCCTGAGCGACAGGAGGTCAGCCCCCGATCCGCCCTCGAGCGCATCGTTCCCGGCCCCGCTGTAGAGCCTGTCATCGCCCTCGTCGCCGAAGAGGCGGTCGAAGCCGCTTCCGCCCCGGAGCAGGTCGTCGCCCTCGCCGCCGCGCAGGATGTCGTCGGAGCGGAACCCCCAGAGCCGGTCGTCGTCCTCATCGCCGAAGAGCCGGTCGCCGCCGAGCAGTCCGCGCAGGTCGTCGCTGCCCGACCCGCCGAAGAGGGTGTCGGGCCGTTCCTCACCATAGAGCGCGTCGGTACCGCTCAGACCATAGAGCGTATCGAGGCCGCTGCCTCCGGTCAGGCTGTCGTTACCGCTGTCGCCGACCAGGCTCGTGCTGCCGGTGATGCCGGCGATGATGATCCGCTCGACGGAGGTCACCTCGACGCCGGCAACGAGGGGATGGTCGCTGATCAGCGTGTCCACCCCCTCGCCCCCGTCAAAGAGATCGCCCGCCTCGGTGATGACGCCCTGGCCGACCAGGAGGGTGTCGTCGCCCGCGCCGCCGTAGAGGGCGTCCCGGCCCGAGTTGCCGACCAGCCGGTCCCTGGCAGAGCCGCCGTAGATCCAGTCGTCGTCGTTGCCGCCGATCAGCGTATCGACACCCCGGCTGCCGAAGAGCCAGTCCTCGCCCGGGCCGCCGATGCCGGTGTCGGTGCCGGCACCGCCCTCCAGGGTGTCGTCGCCCGGCCGGCCCAGAAGCAGGTCGTCGGCCCGGCCTCCATAGAGGGAATCGTTGCCGCTCAGCCCGTCGATCTCGTCGTCGGTGAGAGAGCCCACGAGGGAGTCGTCGCCGGAGCTGCCGGTCAGGCTGTTGACCTGCGTCTTCTCGTCGATGATGACCACCTCGACGCTGGCCATGGCGAAGCCCGCCGGCAGGGCCTGGTTGGAGATCAGCGTGTCCACGCCGGAGCCGCCGAAGGCCGTCTCGCCGCTGCGCGGGTTGCTCAGCGCGTCGCCAACGATGATGATGTCGTTGCCGTCGCCACCCACGAAGAGGTCGACGTCCGGTCCGCCGTTCAGGATGTCGCTGCCCTCGCCGCCGATCAAGGTGTCCAGGCCATCGCCGCCGAAGAGAAGGTCGGCACCGATCCCGCCGCGCAGCTCGTCGTCGCCGGAGCCGCCCTCTATGACATCCGTGCCGCCGCCACCGAAGAGCCGGTCCTCGCCGCCGCCGACGATCCCGTCGTCGCCGAAGAGGAAGTCGTTGCCGCCCTGGCCATAGACCCAGTCGTTGTCGCCGCCGCCGAAGAGCTGGTCGGAGCCGCCGTAGCCGAAGAGGCTGTCGCGGCCGGACAGTCCGAAGAGCTGATCGTTGCCCGTGCCGCCCGCTAGGGAATCGTTCCCCGCTGAACCGAAGTGGATCGCCATGGTTTGGTTTCCTTGTCGCTGCAAAGACCAGTGGGCCTGGACGCCCCCAACCATTCGATCCAGGTTGCCGGGATGCTCCCCCTGCTTTTCGACAAATTTCGGGCAAGGCAATGAGTAAAAGGTGGCGTGAAGTTATATTTCACAAGTAATGTCACATGATCATTTGACTCATATGAAGAATGTTCTGTGTATCATTTTCCCTTTGTTGTCGATTTCTGCGGTAATGGGGCGCCGTATTGCTCTATGAACGTGTGATAAGCACCATCGAGGGCGGCGGGATCGGCGATATCGTCGAGCCGTTCGAGCAGCACGGTCAGCAGGTAGTTGTTGCCTAGGCCGTAGCGGGCATTGAGCGCCCGCAGGCGCCCATAGGCCTCCTCCGAGAGGGCCGCGTTGAAGCGCCTGGGCAGGGGATAGCGCTTCCTGCCTGTCCTGATCTCCGTCACGGGTCCGGTTCCTCCTTTGCCGCGCGGGCCTACATCGCGTAGGTCCTAGGCGACCAGCTTACCCCGGCCGGGCGCTGAGGGCCGGTATCGCGTCTCACGACAAGGGCGGAAGCCGCATGCTTTGGATCTGGATCGCTGCCGTGCTGGTCGTCCTCGACCTTGCCGTCACCGCCTATCTGCTGTGGCGGGCGCTGAAGCGCCGGCGCCTGATCGCTGCGCTTCGCCGCCCGGCCGAGGGGGCGGTGGGCCAGGCGCTGCCGCCGCCGGCCCGCGCCTACGCGGAGGCCTGCGGCGCCGTCGAGGGTGCCCGGGGACTGGTCCGGCTGACGCAGCGCTGCTCCATCAGGTTTCAGCCGGATCAGGACTGGCACGAGCTGGAGGCGCAGAGCTGGATCGCGACTGAGGCACCGGGCTTCGTCTGGCAGGCAAGCATGAAGGCCGGGCCGCTTCCGCTGGTCCAGGTGATCGACGCCTTCGTCGCCGGCGAGGGCCTGCTGGACGCCCGCCTGCTCTGGCTGCTGCCGCTGGCACACGCGCAGGGCGCGGGCGCCGACCGGGCCGAGGCCATGCGCTATCTGGCGGAGCTTCCCTGGGCGCCCGACGCGCTGCTCTCCGTCTCCGGCCTCATCTGGAGAGAGGTGGAGGAAGGCAGCCTGGAGGTCGAATGCCCGACCCGGGCCGGGCCGGCCAGGGTGCGGCTCACCTTCGACCGGGAGGGCGGCGTCAGCGTCCGGGCGGAGGACCGCCCGCGTGCCGTCGCGGGCGGGCTGGTGCCGACCCCCTGGGAGGGGCGCTTCTGGAACCCGCAGCCGATCGGCGGGCGGCGCCTGCCCAGCGAGGCCGAGGTCGCCTGGCTTCTGCCCGAGGGCCGCTTCGTCTACTGGCGCGGCACGCTGGTCGACTACCGCCTGGAAGCGTGATCTCTCCTCCCTCAGGCGGTCTCGAGCCTCTCTTCGCGTTAGTAGGATCGGCGCCGGCCCGCACCCCCGCCCGGCCGCCCATAGCAGCATACTTGAATGGGCGGCCGGGCGGGGGTGCGGGCCGGTACCGCGTAAATCCGAAAGGCCCTAACGCCTGCCGGGTCCGGCGGGCCCGAAGAGCAGCCAGATGATGAAGCCGATGATCGGCAGGATCAGGATCAGCACGATCCAGAGCGCCTTGCCCATGTCGGAGGCATCCGACTTCAGGATCTTCAGGGCCGCATAGATGAACAGGATCAGCGAGATGACGCCGATGATACCGCCGTATTCGAACATAGCTCTGTCCTCCCCTCCGGGTCCCGGTTCCTAAGCGATCCGCCCCTCCGAGCCTTCCAGCTCTTCGCGGCGCAGTTCCAGGGCGAGCCACTCCTCCTCCGAGGCGGCCAGGGCTGCCTCGGCCCGGGCCAGGTCGCGCGCCTTGCGGTCGAAGCCCTCGGGGTCGCGCCGGTAGAGACCGGCATCCGCCATCTCGCCGCGCAGCCTTGCCACCTGGCGCTCCAGGGTGGCGATGCGGTCCGGCAGGGTCTCCAGCGCATGCTTCTCCTTGAAGGAGAGCTTCTCCCTGGCCTTGGGCCTGGTGACCTGGGTCACAGGAGCTCGCGCGGGCGTCCGCTTGGAAACCGCCTCGCTCTCGTTCTCTTCGGCCTGCACAGCGGCCCGCTGGGCCTGCATGTCGCTGTAGCCGCCCACGTACTCCAGCCAGCGGCCAGGGCCCAGCTCCGCGGCCGGAACCAGAAGGCTGGTCACCACATGATCGAGCAGGCTGCGGTCGTGGCTCACCAGGATGACCGTGCCCTTGTAGTCGGCGAGCAGGTCCTCCAGCAGGTCCAGGGTCTCGAGATCGAGGTCGTTGGTCGGCTCGTCCAGGACCAGGAAGTTGGAGCGCCGCGCCAGGGCGATGGCGAGCGCCAGGCGGCCGCGCTCTCCGCCCGAGAGGCGCGAGATCGGCGTGCCGGCCTGCTCCGGCTGAAAGAGGAAGTCCTTCATGTAGCTGCGCACGTGGCGCTGCTGATCGCCGACCGCCACACGGTCGCCGCGCCCCTCCGTCAGCGCCTCGGCCAGCGAGAGCCGCGGGTCCAGGCTCGCCCGCTGCTGGTCCAGCGAGACCGTCTCGATGTTGCTGCCGAGCTTGACGCTGCCGCCATCGGCTTCGATCTGGCCGGTCAGCAGCGCCACCAAGGTGGACTTGCCGCAGCCGTTGGGCCCGGCGATCCCCAGGCGGTCGCCGCGCTGCACCACCAGGTCCAGTTCCGAGACGATCGGGCGTCCCTCGAAGCTCTTGGAAAGGCCCTTGGCCTCGATCACCCGGCGCCCGGAGGTCTCGGCCGCGGCCGCGGCCATCACCACCTGGCCGGTGGCCCGGCGCGCCTCGCGGCGCTGGGTGCGGAGCTGGTTCAACTCGCCCAGCCGGCGCTGGTTGCGCTTGCGGCGCGCGGTGACGCCGTAGCGCAGCCAGTCCTCCTCCATGGCGATCTTGCGGTCCAGCTTGTGGCGGTCCAGCTCCTCCAGGGCGAGCTGCTCGTCGCGCCAGGCCTCGAAGGCGGCGAAGCCCTGCTCCAGGCGCCGCGTCACGCCGCGGTCGAGCCAGAGGGTGCGGCGGGTGAGCCGGGCGAGGAAGTGGCGGTCGTGGCTGATCAGCACCAGGGCCGCGCGGCTGGCCGCCAGCCGCTCCTCCAGCCACTCGATGGCCGGCAGGTCCAGGTGGTTGGTCGGCTCGTCCAGCAGCAGGATGTCGGGATCGGGCGCCAGCGCCCGGACGATGGCCGCGCGCCGGGCCTCGCCGCCGGAGATGGTGGCCGGGTCCTCCTCGCCGCTGAGCCCCAGCTCGCGCAGCAGCAGCCGCACGCGGTGCGGGTCGTCTCCGGGCCCCAGGCCCGATTCCGCGTAGTCCGCCGTGGAGGCGAAGGCGGAGAGGTCGGGCTCCTGCTCCAGGTAGCGCAGGGTCGTCCCCGGTTTCAGGATGCGGCTGCCGCCATCCGCCTCGATCTGGCCCGCGGCGATCTTCAGAAGGGTGGACTTGCCGCAGCCGTTGCGCCCGACCAGGCAGAGCCGCTCTCCCTCGAAGAGGAAGAGGTCGGCGCCCGTCAGCAGCGGGGTGCCGCCGAAGGTCAGCCGGATATCCTGCAGGGTGAGAAGCGGCGGCGCCGGGTTTCTTGCCATGGCGCCCTAGGTAAGGGCTCCGCCACCGCCGGGCAAGGATGTCGCGCGGTGCCGGCCTACCAGCCCGGCATCATCTCGTTCGACGGCAGGGACCAGTCGCAGGCCTTGCGCGCCACCTGGGCCCCCGCCACCGGCAGTCCCTCGGGATCCAGCAGGCCCACCTGCACCAGGACCGAAGCCTGGTCCCAGTAGATATGCTCGTGGATGATCTTGTCGCCGGAGAAGCTGACGATGACCACGACCACCATCTCCACGCGCCTGCCGGTCGGCGCCACGCCCGGCAGCATCCAGGGGATCTCCTTCGTGTGGGTGAAGGCCGTGTAGATCTCGTCGACCACCTGGTCCTTGCCCACCGTGCGCGAGATCGAGCGGGCCTCCCAGTCGTCGGGCACCGAGGGGATGAAGAACTTGGAATAGAAGCGGCGCAGCGCCTCCTTGCCGCGCCCGCCGGTCATGGTCGGGACGTGGTTGACGTAGTTCTCCTCGACCATGGTCTCCAGGGTGGCCTCGGGGTCCTTGGTCTCGAACTCGAAGCGCGTGTGCGCATCCCAGATGGCTGCCAGATCGGGGCCACCGGTCCTGTCGTTCATGAGAAGTCCTCCGCAAGGGTCTGGGCAGCCCCGAAAGCAGGCCGCCCACCAGGCGGGCAGGATGCTACGCCGGGGCGGGACCGTAAAGGCGGAGCCGGCGGCGCGTGTCCTTCAGTTGAGCAGGCTATGACGCTTGATCGGCCTGCCGCGGCGGATCTGCCAGGCGTGCCAGGCGCTGGGTATGTCGTTCTGCCAGGCCGGCAGCAGCAGGGCGATCAGGATCACGTCGAGCTGCGAGATCACCCCGGCGACGACCATCAGATCGAAGCTCCAGCCGGCCTCTCCCACGAGCAGCAGGCGGGTGAAGGCCAGGACCAGCAGCAGGCCCCAGAGCTTGGAGAGCCAGGCATGCGTGCTCATCTCCCGCCGGAACTTCAAGTAGGCGAGCGCGTAGATCGCAAGCTCCAGGCCGAAGATCAGCGCCAGCCCCGGCCAGACCTCGGCCATGACCGCCGGATAGGCGATGGCGGAGGCACCCAGGACCGCGAGCCAGAAACAGAGGTCGACCTGGCTGTCCAGGCGCCGCAGACCCGGCGTGGCGACACCGAGCCGCCTCGCCAGGATGCCGTCAAAGATGTCCGTGGCGAAGCCGAAGACCAGCAGGAGCGCCAGGAGCCACCCGAAGGAAGCGCCGCCCGCCAGCGCGACCAGGACGAGTAGGGGGCAGAGCGCCAGGCGTGTCAGCACCAGGGCCAGGGGAAGGGAGGCTGCCGTGAAGGAGAAGGTCATCGTTAGCGAAGCCCCTGCTGCGCCTCTTGCCCGATGGGTTGCTGCCTATCCACATGGTGTTGGCCTCTCCTCCTGCAAAGGATGACACCGGTACCGCGCCCGAGACCATTCTGGAGCGCTTCGCGCTCAGGTGGTATCGGCGCCAGCCCGCACCCCCGCCCGGCCGCCCGCGGAAGTATCCTGCTATGGGCGGCCGGGCGGGGGTGCGGGCCGGTTCCGTGCAAATCCGATCCGCTCTAATGGAGTTGCGCCAGCCCCGCTTCCGATCCGTAGTCGCCGAGTGGCCTGGCCAGCCGGGTCACGTTCGGAAGGCGCTGCGGCAGGCGCAGGCCATGACGGGCCAGCAGGACCGAGAGCGCGCGCAAGGCGGCCGTCAGCGCCTCGGCCGTCGCCTGGGGGAAAGATCCGCGCAGCAGCCGGCAGGCCAGGGCCTCGTCGTCGTGGAAGGCGGCCCCGGCTGCCAGGAGGATGCGTGATTCGTCCTCGGCGATGGTGCAGCAGCGCGGGTAGCGCACGCGCAGGCCCCGGTCGCTCGGCCGCAGCAGCAGGAGAAAGCTGCGGTGCAGGGCCTCGGCGATCGCCTCCGCCTTGATCAGCGCGAAGGGCTCGGTGATCTCGCAGAGCGGGCAGCGGCCCTCGCGCGTCGCCTCCACCCAGCTGCGCAGCGACCAGAGCAGCAGCTGCTCGCCCAGGGTCAGGTTGTCGGTCCCACAGTCTGCCAGAAGTCGGCTGTGCGGCATGTCGCTCCTCCTCGTTGCCGGCGGCCGCTGCCGGCCGCCAGGGCGTCAGGAGGGGATGCTATTCCGCCTTTCTCGCAAATGCAAGTCATTCGCATTCTCACGCTGTGGCGCATCGCCCCAACCCGTTGCTGAACAAGCGAAAGGCCTCCTAGCATCGGCTCATGGCGGAGGCAGGAAGACTTCACGGGATCGGCCTCTGGCTGGCCGGGCTGGCGATCGGGACGAAGGTCATACTGGCGGCCTTCGCCGCCGCGCCCTGGGACCCGCCGACCGGCAGCGATGGCGATGGAGTGGCGACGCAGGTCATCTGCACCGGCAGCGGCTTCCTGATCGTCGTGGAGGATGCCGACGGCGAGAAGCGCACGCTCAACCTGTCGGTCTGTCCCTTCTATACCTTGACCGCAAGCGTCGTCCTGGCCGCCGAGCCCGAGCTTCCGCTTACCCTCTTCTTCTTCACGATCCTCCTCGCCGCGCTCGCCGGCCTCGACCGGCCGCGCAGGGATCGCCCGCAGGTCGCCGGCTTCCTCAGCCGTGCGCCCCCTTACCGGTCTCCTCCAGCCACGACAACACCACCTACCCCCCTAACGCGGGCCTGCGTGCATGGCCTAAGATGCTATCGCGCGGCGGCCCATCCGGAGACCGAACAATGCGGCTAGCAGCCCTTATCGTGCTTCTCACGACCCTTCCCGCCATCGCCCTGGCGCACGACTTCAAGATCGCGGACATCACCATCGACCACCCCTGGGCCCGAGCAACGGCGGGCCAGGCCCCCAACGGTGCCGCCTACATGAGCCTCACGAACGACGGCACCGGCTCCGACTACCTGATCGCAGCCGCCGGCGAGGTGGCCGAGCGGGTGGAGCTGCACCAGCATTCGATGAAGGACGGCGTGATGCAGATGCGCAAGGTCGAGGAGGTCGAGATTGCACCCGGCGATCCGACCGTCCTCGAGCCCGGCGGCCTGCACGTCATGCTGATCGGCCTCAAGGCGCCGCTGAAGGAAGGCGAGGCCTTCCCCCTGACCCTGACCTTCCGCGAGGCCGGAGAGGTCACCGTCAACGTCACGGTGGACTCGGTCGGTGCCATGTCGCCCGGGCATAGCCACTGACCTCAAGGCCAAAGGTGACAAGTCGGAGGTGACAGGGCCACCGCCGCTCTGCCATAGAGCGGCGGTGGCCGACACCCCCGACATAGAACGCGCCGCCGGCCTGCTGCGCGCCGGCGAGCTGGTCGCCTTCCCGACCGAGACGGTCTACGGCCTGGGCGCCGATGCGACCGACGACCGGGCGGTCGCGGCCATCTATGCCGCCAAGGGCCGGCCGCGCTTCAACCCCCTGATCGTCCATGTCTGCGACCTTGCGGCCCTCGAGGGCGAGGTCGTCTGGTCGCCGCTGGCCCGGGAGCTGGCGGCGCGCTTCTGGCCGGGCCCCCTCACCCTGGTCCTGCCGCGGCGGCGCGAGAGCCGCGTCTCGCTGCTCTGCTCCGCCGGACTGGACAGCCTGGCGGTGCGCCTGCCCGGCCATCCCCTGGCACGGACCCTGCTCGAGGCCGTGGGGCGGCCGCTCGCGGCCCCCAGCGCCAACCGCTCCGGCAGGGTCAGCCCGACGACGGCCGAGCATGTGCGCCTGGAGCTGGGCCGGCGCGTCGCCTGGATCCTCGACGGCGGGCCCTGCAGGGTCGGCCTGGAATCGACCGTGCTGGACCTCTCGCAGGAGAGTCCCCGCCTGCTGCGGGCGGGCGGGCTGCCGCGGACGGAGATCGAGCCCCTCACCGGCCCCCTCTCGCAGGCCGGCGACGAGGCGGCGCCCCGCAGCCCCGGCCAGCTCTCCAGCCACTACGCGCCGGGCCTGCCGCTCCGCCTCAACGCCGAGGCGGTCGCAGCCGACGAGGCCCTGCTGGCCTTCGGCCCGGCACTTGCCGGTGCCGCGGTGACGGAGAACCTGAGCGAGGGCCGCGACCTGGTCGAGGCCGCCGCCCGCCTCTTCGCGGCCCTGCGCCGTCTGGACCGGCCCGGCCTGAAAGCCATCGCCGTGATGCCGATCCCCGAGCAGGGCCTGGGCGAGGCGATCAACGACCGCCTGCGCCGCGCGACAGCACCGCGGCCCAATCAAGAATCCGTGCTACCCTGAGACCTTCAGCACAAGCTGGAAAAGACAGTTATCACTCAAGCCTTTCGAGCCGGCGTGGCGGAACGCCTTGAGAGATCGAGGAGATCGACATGACCGACGAACTGACCGAAGAGGAACGCGCCCTGATCCGGGCAGCCGAGGAAGCGCTGGCCATCGCCCGGGGCGAGATGGAGCCCGCTGCCATCTATGTCCCCCCCGACATCGCTGAGCACACCTAGAGCAAATCCCGAGCAGATGGACTCATCTGCGACGACGATTTGCTTCTGAAACAACACGCTAGAGCAAGGTGCGTGAGCATGTGCGAGCGCAACTTGCTCTAGCTGTCGAACCTGTCGATCACCGTGACGCCGGCCGGCGGGGTGCCGTCCATCTCTTCGAGCGCCGCTCCGGCGCCGCTCAGCGGGATGCGCCGAGTCACAAGCTGGCTGAGGTCGAGGCGGCCGGCGTCCACCAGCTGCAGCAGGGGAGCGAAGCCGGTGGCCCCCAGGCCGCGGGTGCCCAGGATCGAGAGCTGGCGGGCGTAGACCAGGTCGAACAGGGGCACCGAGACCGCCGCGTCGTCGCCGGTCGGCATGCCGATCTGCACGTGACGGCCCAGCTTGCGCAGCGATCGCAGGGAGTTCTCGAAGGTGACCGTCCGGCCCAGTGCCTCGAGGGATACATGCGCGCCGCCGCCCGTCATCTCGCGCACGGCCTCGCCCACGTCCGCCACCCGCGCGGCGTTGAGCGTGCGGTCGGCCCCCATCTCGCGTGCCTTGGCCAGGACCACGTCGCTCACGTCGACGGCGACGACGCGGGCGCCCAGGGCGGCTGCGATCATCACCGCGGAGAGGCCGACCCCGCCGCAGCCGTGCACCGCGACCCACTCTCCCGGCGCCAGGCGCGCCCGGTCGGTGAGCGCCCGCCAGGCCGTGGTGACCCGGCAGCCCATGCCCGCGGCCACCTCGAACTCCAGATCGCCGGGCAGGGCGACGAGGTTGAAGTCGGCCTGCGGGATCGCCATCCGCTCGGCATAGGCGCCCCAGCGCGAGAAGCCCATGGTCGCCTGGTTGGCGCAGACCGTCGGCGCGCCCGACCTGCAGTCCGGACAGTGCCCGCAGCTCAGGATGAAGGGAGCCGTCACCCGCGTGCCCACCCTGTGCTCACGACATTCCGGTCCGACCTCCAGGATCTCGCCGGCGAACTCGTGGCCCAGCACGTGGGGCAGGACGACGTTGGGATTGTGGCCGACCCAGCCGTGGTGGTCGGAGCGGCAGACCCCGCAGGCACGCACCGCGACGACGACGCCATCGCTCGGGCATTCGGGCTCGGGCAGGTCGACGACGGGCAGCAGCCCGCGGAAGGCCTCCATGTATACGGCTTTCATCTGAACGTGCTCTCCGGTCAGGGCAACTTGGGAGGCGAGATTAGTCCGCCCCGCAGGAAACCGCACTAGGTTCCGCGCGTGCCTTCGACTACATAGACTCTCATGGCCAATGCAACCGAAACACTGCTCTCGGCACTCGAAGAGCGCCTGGGCCCCGGCGCCCTGATCCGCGACGCCGAGCGCCTCGACCCGCACCTCCTGGACGAGCGCAAGTACTATAAGGGCCACAGCAGCGCCCTGGTGCTTCCGGCCAGCACCGAGGAGGTGGCGACCGTCGTCTCGCTCGCCGCCGAGCAGGGCGTTGCGCTGGTGCCGCAGGGCGGCAACACCGGCCTCTGCGGCGGCGCCACGCCCTTCGGCGGGCTGCTGGTCGGGCTCGCGCGCCTGAACCGGATCCGCTCGGTCGACGCCTCCAACTTCACCCTGGTGGCGGAGGCCGGCTGCACCCTGCAAAGCGTGCAGGAGGCGGCAGCCAAGGCGGACCGCCTCTTCCCGCTCTCCTTGGGGGCCGAGGGCACCTGCCAGATCGGCGGCAACATCTCGACCAACGCGGGCGGCATCCACGTGCTACGCTACGGTTCCATGCGCGAGCTGGTGCTGGGGCTGGAGGCCGTGCTGCCCAACGGCGAGATCTGGAACGGCCTGCGCGCGCTGCGCAAGGACAACACCGGCTACGACCTGAAGCAGCTCTTCATCGGCGGCGAGGGCAGCCTGGGGATCGTGACTGCGGCCTCGCTGAAGCTCTTCCCGCGCCCACGGGCCAAGGCCACGGCCTGGCTGGCACTCAGCAAGGCCTCGCAGGCCCTCAAGGTGCTGGAGATCGCCCGCTCGGCCAGCGGCGACCTGGTGACCGCCATCGAGATCATCCCGCAGAACCTGCTGGCGCTGACGCAGGCGAAGCTGGCCGACCTGGTGGCCCCGATCGACCCGCCGCCGCCCTGGGCGCTCATCCTGGAGCTCTCAGGCGCGGACGAGGCGCAGCTCACCGAGCTGCTGGAGACCTGCCTCTCCGAGGCCTTCGAGGCCGGCGCGCTCGAAGACGGGGTCATCGCCCAGAACGAGGGCCAGCGGGCCAACTTCTGGAAATGGCGCGAGGCCATCGTCTGGGCCCGCAAGCAGTCGGGACCGGGGCTCGCCAACGACATCTCGGTCCCGGTCTCCCACGTCCCGCAGTTCCTGGAGCGCTGCACGCCGGCCCTGGAAGCGGCCTATCCGGGGCTGCGCATCATGCCCTTCGGCCACATCGGCGACGGCAACCTGCACTACAACATGCTGGCGCCCGAGGGGATGAGCGAGGCGGAGTTCGACGCCTGGCGCGAGGGCATCGTGGAGCGGGTGAACGCCGAGGTCGACGCGCTCGGCGGCTCGATCTCCGCCGAGCACGGCCTGGGCCGCCTCAAGGCCCAGCACAACACCGAGTTCAAACCGGCCAGCGAGATCGCCATGATGCGCGCCGTGAAGCAGGCCCTCGACCCCAAGGGCATCATGAACCCCGGCGTGGTGCTACCCTGAGGTCTCGACGCCCGGATCCCTGGGCGCCGGGGCCGTCTCGCGTGGCGGCTCGGGCGCGATCGCGCGCGGCCGGGCGGCGCGACGGGTCATGACCTTGCCGAGGACGAAGTCCGCCGACAGTGGGCCCGGCCCCTTCAGGACCGGTACCAGCAGCAGGAAGACCCAGAGCAGCCGCTGATCCCAGAGCCCCGTGGCGGGACCGTCGAAGAGCGCGCCCACCACCTCCGGCTTCAGGCTGTGACCCGTCAGGTCGACGTAGGTCATGATCGCGATGAAGCCGATCATGCCCAGGCAGGCAAGCCGCGTGAAAAGCCCGGCCACGACCAGGATCGGCAGGATGATTTCGGCCCAGGTGCCGAAGAAGACGATCAGATCGGCGCCGAAACCGACGTTTCCGGGCTGGAAGCCGGCGGCCTCGACCGCCTTGGGTACGATCTGGAAATAGGCACCGTTGGAGAGGGAGAAGAGCCCGAAGATCCCGTCGCCCAGCTTCGTCATGGCCGAGTTCCAGAAGAAGACGAAGAGCACGGCGAGGAAGACGAAGCGCGCCAGGGTCGGCAGCAGCCAGCCTTCCGTGATGCGGTCGAGAAAGGCGAAGAAGCGCTGGTAGAGCCGCTTCACGCTCATGACGAAGCCCATGGAACCTTACTCCTCCCCAGGGTGGCCGGACGCGCCGCCCGGCAGGCGATAGCCGGAAAAGCTGCCGTGGTGCAGATGGCGGTAGAGGGCGGCCTGCAGGTCGAGCGCAGGCTCCACGGCAAGCGCGGCTTCCGCCGCCGCGGCAAGGGTCTCGCCGGCCAGCAGTGCGGTTGCCAGAGCCGCCTCGCCCGCCGGCAGGAGAAGCTGCGTCACCTCGAGCGCCGGGCGCAGCACCAGAACCGTCTCGGCGGCAGCGCGCGGGTCCGGCATGGGGCCGGACGCTGCCTGCGCGCGCCAGAGCGCGTCCAAGGCAAAGTCCGAGGCGACGAGGCGGGTCGCCGGGTGGGCGACGAAGGTGAGGCCGGCGATGGCTTCCGGCGCCGTCTCGGTCAGGACCTTCGGGTCCAGGGGGTCGGCGTCGGCGGCGAAGAGCGCCTCGTTGCGCGCCCACTCCAGGCGCGCCATCTCGGCCAGCCAGGGCCGCGGCCGGGCCGGGCCGAAATCGGCCAGCCAGGCGGGGAACCCGGAGCCATAGGCCAGCAGCCGGGCCTCGCGCGGCGGATGCTGGGCGATGAAGCGACGGGCGGCGAAGGCGAAGTTCTCGGCACCGGCCAGCCGCGCGGTCGCCGGAAAGGCGGCACGCAGCACCTCGATCAGCGAGGCCTGGACGTTGTTGCGGTAGACCGCCAGGCGCGCCTCCGCGGCAGCCCCATCGGCGGCGAACGCAGCCGCCAGCGCCGGTTCGGCCGGCGTGCCGGACGGCTGGAAGAGCGCCCGGGCCAAGCGGGCCTGCAGGTCAGGCAGCACCGGCCAGCTCCTTCGCGTCCAGGTGGGATTGCGCATGGTCGGCCTCACCCAGCAGCACCGAGAGCTCCGGCAGGGCCGAATCCCACTCGATGAGGCTGGGGCGCGGGCCCAGCAGGTCCAGGGCCTCGCGGTAGAGCGCCCAGACCGGCGCGCTCACCCGGCTGGCATGGTCGTCGATCAGCAGGACCGCGCCGCCGATCTCGCGTCGGCAGTGGCCGGCCAGGTGGATCTCGCCCACCGCCTCGGCCGGCAGGGCCGCGAGATAGCGGCTGGCGTCCAGGCCGTGGTTCACGGCGCTGACGTAGACATTGTTGACGTCGAGCAGCAGACCGCAGCCGGTCCGGCGCGCGACCTCGGCCAGGAACTCGGCCTCGGGGATGACCGAGGCCGCGAAGGTCAGATAGCTGCTGGGGTTCTCCACCAGGATCCGGCGTCCCAGGCTCTCCTGCGCCATCTCGACGTTGCGGCAGACCAGGGCCAGGCTCTCTTCGCTGTAGGGCAAGGGCAGCAGGTCGTTGAGGTAGGTCCCGCCGATCCCGCTCCAGGAGAGATGCTCGGAGACCAGGCAGGGCGCGTAGTCGGCGATGAGACCGCGCAGACGCCCGAGATGATCCCTGGAGAGGCCCCCGGCGCTGCCGAGCGACAGGCCGACGCCGTGCAGGCTAACAGGATAGTCGCGCCGCAGGTCGAAGAGGGCCCGCCGGCGCGGGCCGCCCTCGGCCATGTAGTTCTCGCTGTGGACCTCCAGGAATCCGCAGGCCGGGCGTTCGGCCAGGAAGGCCCGGACGTGGCCCTGCCGCAGGCCGACCCCTGCCCTCATGACTTGCCCACCAGCTTGGAATTGACCCCCATGAAGGGCCGCAGGTATCCGCCCAGGTCCACGCACTCCTTGGTGTCGGCGACGTCGCGCCACTCGACCCCGGAATAGTCGACGCGCGCCTTGCCGGCACAGGCATGCGAGCCGGAGGCGTTGGCGCAGTCGTTCTCGCCGGCCTTGGCGATGCCGTAGCAGCGCACGCCCTCGACCTTCTGCTTGGCCGCGCTCTCCGTTGCAGCAAAGGCCGCGCCCATCAGGGCCGCGACGACGACGGCCTTGATGTGTTGTCTTGCCTTCTCCGCCATGGGAGCGTCCCTCCTCCTCCAGGGCCCGGTTCCCGGCCGGACCCCCGTCCCCCGTCCCGTGCCGGACCTCTCATGCACCGCCCGGCGGCAGTCTAACAGAAAGGGGCCGCCGATGGATGGCCCGGAGCAGGCCGCTTCGCCCACCTGCTCGAACCTTGGTCCGGTTCAATAGTTCAAACTGCGATCGAAGCAAAAGAGCAAGACCGATCTACTGTCATCGCATTCTGGCCGGCAGCCCGTCCTGGAGAGGAAGGGGAGCGGGCCGCGCAAGGTCGCAAGCGACCAGTCGCAGGGACCCGCTCCGGGCCGTTCCGGCGGGGCTACCGTCGCAGCCCCACGCTCGGGTGCGATACCTACTCGCTAGCCGGCCAGCTTCTCGTTCACCCCATCGAAGGGCGCGACCTTGCCGCCCAGCTCGGTGCACTCCTCAGCGGAGGCGACGGCCTTCCACTCACCGCCGTCGTAGCTGACCGTGGACTGCCCGGCGCAGGTGTGCGTGCCGGCGGCGTTGCCGCAGTCGTTCTCGCCGGCCTTGGCGATTCCATAGCACTTGCCTTCATAGGCCTCGGCACTGGTCGCAGCGATACCGCTGCCGGCCATAGTCGCGGCGCCGAAAAGCGCCGCGGCCAGGGAAAGGGACGTCGCTTGTTTCATGAGATTACAGTCTCCTCCGGTGGTCTTCATGAAGGGCGGCCTTGGCATTTGCCTCCCGTACCGCGATGGACTTACGCCCGCACCCGATCTCGTTCAAATAACGAAAGCGGGAACGCCACGGCAGGGATGCGTGAGCCGGAACCCTTGTCTGTACCCCGTTCGAGGAGGTTGCGCCTCTCCGCCCCCTCCTCAAAGCCGCGCCGCGGTGCCGGGGTGCCGGCAGATCCCGTGGCACACACGGCCGTGAGATCGCTTGAGGCGGATGAACCGCTAAGGCCGGAGAACTTGCACCAGCGCGGCCGCGCTCTGGCCGCTGGCATCCAGCACGGTGAGCTCGGCGAAACCGGCCCCGCCGGGCAGCCAGGCCGTCTCGGCCCGCGCCAGGCCCACCGCCAGGGGTCGGCCGTCCACCAGCCAGGTGTAGGGGCCGCGCCCCCCCTCGGCGCTGAGCGGGATCGAGCCGGTGAGCGCGATCTCGGCGCCGTTCGGCGGGAAGGAGATCGCCAGGCCGGCCGCCTTGCCCCTCTCTCCGCCGGTCTCTCCCAGGCGTCGGAGGCTGGGCGGCAGTGCTGCCGCCGGGGTGGCGGCGAAGCCCTCCGCTGCGGGCCAGAGGCTGCGGGCCGAGGGTGCGGGCGGCAACAGCGCGAAGAGCTGGAACAGCAGGGGTGCGGCCGCGGTGATCCCCACGCAGGAGAGGCAGGGCTGCGCATCGGGCCGTCCGGCCCAGACGGCGATGGTGTGGCGCGAGTCGAAGCCCACGGCCCAGGCATCGCGGAAGCCGTAGGAGGTGCCGGTCTTGAAGGCGATGCCGCCCGCCTGCCCCTCCCTGGCCGAGGCCGCCAGGCGATAGCCCAGCGGCCGCGGCGTTCCCTCCAGGATCTTCGCCACCTGCCAGGCGGCCTCCGCCGAGAGCAGCGGCTTGGCCTCTTCCGACCCGGCCTCGGCTTCCAGCAGGCTGAGCGCCTTGCCCGCGCCCTGCCGGGCCAGGGCCAGGTAGGCCTTGGCCAGGTCCTCCAGGCTGACGCCCACGCCACCCAGGGCCAGCGGCAGGCCCGGCCGCCCGCTGCCGCTGGGATAGCTGAGGGTCACGCCCGCCGCCGCCAGGCGCCGGTCCAGCCGCAGCGGGCCGACGCGGTCCAGCAGGTAGACCGCCGGCACGTTGAGCGAGCGCTGCAGGGCCTCGCGCAGGCTGACGTCGCCGCGGAAGCTGCCGTCGAAGTTGCCGGGCTCGTAGCCCGAGAAGCGGCGCGGCCGGTCGGCGAAGAGGCTGTCGGGATGGGCGAGACGCCCCTCGAAGGCCATGCCGTAGATGAATGACTTCAGGGTCGAGCCGGGAGAGCGCTCCACGCCCACCATGTCGATCATGCCGGCGGTCTGGCTATCGAAGTAGTCGGCGGCCCCCAGGTAGGCCCTGACCTTGCCGGTCCCGTTCTCGATGACGAGCGCCGCGACCGAGACGCCCGGACCCAGCCTGCGGCTGCCGCGCGCTACCACCCGCGCCGCGGCGGCCTGCAACTCGCCATCCAGGCTGCTGACGATCCTGGTCCCGCCCCCGGCCAGGAGGCGCTCTGCCAGGTGCGGCGCCTCGAAGGGGAAGTCCTTGCGCTCGGCCCTGAGGGGCGCGGCCAGCGCCTCCTCCAAGGTCCCGGCGTCGATCACGCCGGCCTCGGCCACCCGGCGCAGCACCTTGTCCCTGGCCTCTCTCGCGGCCTCGGGGAAGCGGTCGGGCCGGGTCCGGCTGGGCGACTGCGGCAGCGCCACCAGCAAGGCCGCCTGGTCCGGCGTCAGGTAGCGCGGCCCGCGGCCGAAGTAGGCGCGACTCGCGGCCTCGACCCCCTCCAGGTTGCCGCCGAAGGGCGCCAGGGTGAGGTAGATCGCGAGGATCTCCTCCTTGCTGAGCCGGGCCTCGAGCTGGCGGGCGCGAAAGATCTCGATCGCCTTGGAGACGAGACCCCGCGGCCGCGGCTCCAGCAGGCGGGCCGCCTGCATGGTCAGGGTCGAGGCGCCGGAGACCACCCGCCCGGACTCCACGAGCTGCCAGGCTGCACGGCCCAGCGCCAGGAGGTCGACGCCGCCGTGGGTCTCGAAGCGCTTGTCCTCGTAGGCCAGCAGCATCGCCCGGTAGAGGGGCGAGACCTCGTCGGGCGTCACCGCGAAGCGCCAGCGCTCGTCCTCCGCGGTGACGGCCCGCAGCAGCCTGCCCTCGCGGTCCAGCACCGCGCGCGAGAGGAGGTGATAGCGGCCGAGGTCCGGCGGGAAGGCCTCGTCCAGCGCCGCCCAGGTCCCGGCCAGCAGGCTCCAGGCCAGCAGGCCGCAGGCGGCGAGAAGAGGAAGCCTCCGCAGCACGGGACCGGGCCTAGACCTGTGCCATGCCCACTCTCCAGCCTAGAGCAAAGCCTGCGCAGATGGAATCATCTGCGACGACGATTTGCTTTTAAAACAAAAGGCTAGAGTGGGATTCGTGAGCATAGGCGAACGCATCCCGCTCTAGCGGCCGGCGATCGCGACCCGGCCGGCCGCACCGCGGGCGGAGAGGTCGGGCTGGTACATGTCCTCGACGTAGCTGCCCGGCAGCACGAAGCTGCCCGGCGTCACGGCGCGGACGATGTAGGCGGTGCGGAAGCGGTTCTGCTTCGCCGTCAGGTCGATGGCCGCGACGAAGCGGTCGTCGCGGGCCTCGCGATGCTCGGCCTCCGTCAGCTCCTCCAGCCAGGGGAAGCTCTCCAGCGGTTCGCCCTGGCCCAGCGCCGCGTTCTCGATCTCCCAGCCGGCCGGCAGCAGGTCGACCAGCAGGGCGCGATGGTTGCGCTTGTCGGTGGCGCGCCCCTCCAGCAGGACCAGGTAGCTCTCGCCCTGCTTCATGGTCTCCAGGGCGGCGGGCACGCCCTTCAGGTCGAAGACGCGGCGCCGGATCACGAAGCCGTTCTCCTCGGCCGGCAGCGGCGCATCGGGGATGCCGGCCACGGTCACCACCTGGTAGAGCGGGTCCTTGCCGCGGTTCTCCACCGTCAGGCTCTCCGCGCCGCCCTTGCCGGGCATGATCCGCCGCGAGAAGGCCTCGGTGCCGCCGGGCAGGGCCTGGCCGTCGACGGCCAGGCGGATCGTACCGGCGTCGGCGATCAGCCCCTGGCTGGCGAGCAGCAGCCAGGCCATCTCCTGGGTGGAGAGATGCCGGCTGTCGGCGAAGTCGAGCAGCAGCCGCTCGACCGAGGTCTTCATGAGGTCGGTCGCGGCGAGGTTGCTCTCCGCCATCAGGGCCACGAGGGCCGCGTCGTCGCGCAGCTTGGTGCCGTAGTCGGTCCAGCGCACCTTCTCGTTGTTCCTGGCCGTCTCGGCCTTGGCGAAGGCGGCCTCGGCCCGCTGGCTGTCGCCGAGATAGGCCAGGGCCGCGGCGAACTGGCTGCGCGCGAAGGTGGTCGGCAGCTTGTCGAAGCGGGTCTCGTAGAAGTAGCGCAGCTCCGAGAGGTCGCCGCGCCCGGCCCGGGTCACCACGTACTGCGCATAGGCGAAGTCCGCGAAGTCCTCCGGTCCGTCGAGATAGCGCCGCGTGGCCCCTTCCAGGAAGTCGAGGGCGGATGCATAGCCCGCCTCCGGCACGTGGTAGCCGACCTCCTTCGCCCGGGTCAGGTAGTCGGTGACATAGGCGCTGAGCCAGACCTGCGGGCGGCCGTAGGGCCCCCAGAGGCCGAAGCCCCCGCCCCCGTTCTGCTGGTTCATCAGCCGGTAGATCGACTGCTGCACCCGGAGCCCGATGGCGGCGTCGTCGGCAAGCCCCAGGGACTTGGCCACCTCGTTGACGTAGAGCAGCGGGAGACCGCGGCTGGTGGTCTGCTCGGCACAGCCGTAGGGATAGCGGTCGAGCGCGGCCAGCAAGCCGGTGAAGTCGAAGTCCGGCGCCGCGGAGACGCTGAGGCCGACCTCGGCGGTCTCCGGCAGGTAGCCCGTCGCCGTGGCGGCGGAGACCGTGGTGCTGCTGTTGGGCTTGAGGAAGGCCACCTTGCGCTCGCTGACGAAGGGGCTGGCGGGACGGACGCTCAGCACGAAGTCGCGTTCCAGGCGATAGTCCTCCGGCCCGCTCACCGTGAGCGTCAGATGGGAGACGCCAAGCTGCTCGGCCTTCAGGATCTGCGGCCGGCGCGCCTCCTGGCCCTGAGCCAGGCCCTTGGCCTCCAGGGCACCGCCCGAGACCGAGACGACCGCATCGCCGGTCACCTCGACCCGGTAGTCGCCGGAAGCCCCGTCCAGGTTGCGCAGCACCAGAAGCGCATCGGCCTCGTCACCCGGCGCCAGGAAGCGCGGCAGGGTCACCTCCGCAATCAGCGGCGCACGCACGATCATGGTGTCCTCGGCACTGCCCAGCTTGGCCGGCGACCAGGCCACGGCCATGAAGCGCAGCCGCCCGTTGAAGTCCGGGATGTCGAGCGCGACCGAGGCCTTGCCGTCGGCCCCGAGCGTGACGATGCCGGAGAAGAGCGAGACCACCTTGGAGGAGCGCTCGGGCAGGCTCTCCAGGTTGCGCCCCTCCCGGTCGCCGCCGCTTCTCAGCGTGGCGAAGACATCGCCCTCCGGCGGGATCAGATAGCCGTAGAGGTCGTGCAGCGAGACGGCCAGCGCCTGCTTGGCCAGCAGCCAGGCGACCGGATCGGGTGCCTTGTAGCCGGTGAGCTGCAGCACGGCATCGTCGACCGCCGCCACCGTCAGGTGCACCGCTGCACCTTCGGCCGCGCCGGAGACGCTGACCGGCACCTCCAGGCTGCGGCTGGGCCGGATCTGGTCGGGCAGCTCCATGGCGACCGAGAGCCGGTAGGGCGCGGGATCGCGTCCCAGCCAGGCGAGCCCGACCGCGCGGGTCGGCATGGCGGCGATGCTGGCCGGGGCCTTGGGGAAGGCGGTGGCCATCACGTAGACGCCGGCCGTCCACTCGGCGGAGACCGGAAGCTCGACGAAGCCGCCCTCGCGGCTCACCTCCGCCGTCTCGGTCATCCGCAGGGAGGCATCGGCCACCGTGATCAGGACCGTCGCATCGAAGGGCGGCTTCACGAAGACCCTGGCGGTCTCGCCGGCCTGGTAGCTGCTCTTGTCCAGTGCGACCTCGACGTCGTCGGGCGTGTCGGCCGAGGGATCGCGCCACCAGCCGCCGGAGAAGCGGACCGAGGAGGCGATCTCGCCCTGTGCTGCGCTCACCTCCAGGCGGTACTGGCCCCAGTCGGGCCGGTAGTCGATCTCGCCGGGCTGGCCCGGCGTCAGGAAGACGGTGCCCTGGTCCACCAGGGTGTCGCGCACCACCCAGCGGGCCTTCCACTCGCCCCACTCGCGGTACCAGATGTAGTCGTAGTCCTCGCGATAGACGCTGTAGTCTACATCGTCGACCGGGACCTCGTTGCCGCCGCGGTCGAGCGCGATCACCTGGAAGCTCGCGGTCGCCCCCTCGCCCACCGACTCTCCCTCGAAGCCCGGGCGGATGCCCAGGTAGAAGGACTTGTCCTCGATCGGCAGGCTCACCCGGCGATAGACGCCGCGCCCGCCGATGTCGAAGACGCCGGCCCGAAGCGTGACCGAGAGCGGCGCCATGCTGTCCGGCGGGGTCTCGGGCGTCACCTCGAGGCTGGCCTTGCCCTCGGCGTCGGTGGTGAAGCTCTCGGGATCGCTGCGCTGCGGGCGGAGCTGCTGCTGGACCAGGCCGAAGCGATACTTCGGGAAGGCGGGGAAGGGATTTTCCGCCTCCTGCACGATCAGGCTGTACTCGCCGGCCAGGTTGGCCGCCGGTGCGCCGTAGAGGTAGTCGGCATCGATCTGCGCGGTGAAGGGGCTGCCGAAGGCCGCCATCTTCTCCTGCGTCGTCAGGTCGAACTCGATCTGCGGCGGCACGAAGTCCTCGACCTCGAAGCTGGTGCGGCCGATGGCGGGACCCTTGGGGCCCAGGTGCGCCGTCGCCTCCCACAGGCCGGTACGCGCCGTTCCCGGCAGGTCGATCATCCAGGCATGCGCGCCGCCGCCCGCCTCCTCGGCGACCTGGCTCAGGAACTCGACGCCGTCGGGCCGCCAGAGCTTGAAGGTGACGGGCAGGCCGGTCTCGGCCTTGAGGTCCCGGTCGCGCAGCAGGCCCACCAGGTAGACGCTCTCGCCCGGCCGGTAGATACCCCGCTCGCTGTAGAGATAGGCCTCCACGGCAGCCGGCGGCGTGCGCCCGCCGATCGGCCGGTCGCTGAGGTCGAGGCTGGGGGCGGAGAGGTCGAGCACGGCGAAGTCGCCGGCCGCACCGTAGGCCAGCAGCGCGCGCGGCGCGTTGCCGCCGGGGCCGCGCAGCGCGGCGGCCTCGAAGCTGGCCTTGCCCTGGGCGTCGGTCTCGGCGGTGCCGAGGATGGCGTTGTCCTTCGCCAGCAGGCGGACCTCCATGCCGGCCAGAGGGCTGGCGTCGACCAGGCTGCGGGCGAAGACCCAGAGGCCGTTGTCGCCCTGGAAGCTGGTGAGGCCGATGTCGGAGACCATGAACCACTGGCTGGCCCAGGGATCCCAGGTCTCGGCATTGGGCGTGCGGGCCAGTGCCAAATAGAGGCCGGGACCGGGCTCGATGCCCAGCTCCGCCAGCGGAATCTGGCTCTCCAGGCTCTTGTTCGCCGTGCCCTGCGGCAGCTCGACGGTCCCGCTCCAGATCTCGACGCCGCTGTCGTCCAGGAAGTTGTCGACCTTGCCGGGATAGAAGTAGCCCTGGCCGGTAAGGTCGTTCTGGGCCAGCTGCGGGACCAGGTTGCGGTCGTTCACCTTGACGATCTTGAGGTCGGCCTTCTCCAGGTTGACCGAGCGCACCGGCAGGCCCTTGGCGAGCTCCTTCACCAGGATGTAGCCGCGGTCGCCCAGGAAGGTGAGCGAGCTCGGGCGGTCGGGGACGTAGATGTCGTAGACCCGGTCCGAGGCCAGCCGCTGCTCCGGCTCCTTGCCGGGAAGGCCAGCGCGGAGCCGCAGGTCGTAGCGCGTGCCGAAGGCGAGCCCGGAGACGCAGAGCTGGTCGCCCAGCGCCGTCACCGCGATATCGGCCTTCGGCGTCACCCGGACATAGTCTTCCAGGTAGGCCTCGGGATCCTCGGGCAGGGGGTCGTCGAAGGCGAAGCAGACCTCGGGGACCTCACGGTCGCTCAGGACCTCCAGGTTGCTGACGTCGAAGCCGTTGGCGGCCGCAGCCGTCGCCGAGAGGGCCAGGAGCCCCGCGAGCAGCCCCACCCTGGCCAGAGTCCGGGCCAGAGTCCGGGCCTGAGTCCGGGCCGTGTGATCAACCATCTGCTGGCACCTCCCCAGTGCGCGCTCCTGTGAGCCTGACTTGCTTGTCGATGCTATCTGCATTCTAGGATCTTTTGTGGCAAGTTTGGGCACGAAGATTGAGGAAAGGCCAGGAGGCTTTCTGCCCCCCTGGCGCAAGAACGAGATGGAGAGGGAACGAGAGCCCATGAGCTATCAGGCACCGCTCGAGGACATGCGTTTCGTGCTGGAAGAGATCGCCGACCTCGAGGATCTGGCCCGGCTGCCCGGCTTCGAGGAGGCCAGCGCCGACCTGGTGGACGCCGTCCTGACCGAGGCCGGACGCCTCTCGGCCGAGGTGCTGGCGCCGCTGAACCACAGCGGCGACCGGGAGGGCGTCAGCCTGGAGAACGGCGTGGTGCGCATGCCCAAGGGCTTCGTCGAGGCCTATGGCCACTTCGTCGAGGGCGGCTGGAACGGCCTCACCCTGCCGACCGCCTGGGGCGGCCAGGGCCTGCCCTACGCGGTCGGCAGCGCCGCGGTGGAGATGTGGAACGGGGCCAACATGTCCTTCGCGCTCTGCCCGCTGCTGACCGCCGGCGCGCTCGACCTGCTGCTGGCGCACGGCTCGGAGGAGCAGAAGGCGACCTACCTGCCGAAGATGGCGAGCGGGCTCTGGTCCGGCACCATGAACCTGACCGAACCGCAGGCCGGATCCGACGTCGGCGCGCTCAAGAGCAAGGCGGTGGCCGAGAACGGCCACTACCGCATCAGCGGGCAGAAGATCTTCATCACCCACGGCGAGCAGGACCTGTCGGAGAACATCGTCCACATGGTGCTGGCCCGCACGCCCGGCGCGCCCGAGGGCAGCAAGGGCATCAGCCTCTTCATCGTGCCCAAGTTCCTGCCCGACGGCGACGGCAACCCGGGACGGCGCAACGACCTGCGCTGCGTCTCGCTGGAGGAGAAGCTGGGCATCCACGCAGCCCCCACCTGCGTCATGTCCTACGGCGAGGACGGCGGCGCCATCGGCTACCTGATCGGCGAAGAGAACCGTGGCATGGAGTACATGTTCACCATGATGAATGCGGCCAGGATCGAGGTGGGGATCCAGGGCGTCTCCATCGCCGACCGGGCCCTGCAGCAGGCCGTGACCTTCGCCAAGGAACGCCGCCAGAGCCGGGCGCTGGGCGGCCGCGAGGCCGCGCCGGTCGCCATCATCGAGCATGCCGACGTGCGCCGCATGCTCGCCACCATGCGCGCGCTGACCGAGGCCGGCCGGGCGCTGGCCTACAGCGTCGGCGCCGCGATCGACCGCAGCCGCCACAGCGACGACGCCGAGGCCAAGGCTCTGGCCAAGGCGCAGGAGGAGGTGCTGACCCCGGTGGTCAAGTCCTGGCTCACCGATCTGGGCTGCCAGGTGGCCTCGATGGGCATCCAGGTGCACGGCGGCATGGGCTTCATCGAGGAGACCGGCGCCGCCCAGCACTACCGCGACGCCCGCATCCTGCCGATCTACGAGGGCACCAACGGCATCCAGGCGCTCGACCTGGTGATGCGCAAGATCCTGCGCGACAAGGGTGCCTCCCTCACCACCGTCCGCGGCTGGATGGCGGGCCTGGTCGACCGCGCGGAGGCCTCTCCCGACAGCGCCGTCGCCGGCATGGTTCCGGCCCTGAGGGCCGCCCTCGACGAGGTCGAGCGCAGCGGCACCTGGCTCATCGACGCCGCCGGCGAGGACCTGGACCGCGCGGCCGCGGCCGCCACGCCCTTCCTGAACCAGCTGGGCTACACCGTGGGCGGCACCCTGCTGGCCGCGTCCGCCGCCAGCGCGGCACGCCGCCTGGCCGAGGGCAGCGGCGATCCCGCCTTCAACGGCCGCAAGATCAAGACCGCCCTCTTCTACCAGGAGAACCTGCTGCCCTTCGCCGATGCCGAGGCCGCCCGCGCCCGCAAGGGCGCTGCCAGCGCCCAGGCCTTCACGGCGGAGGATTTCTGAACCTGGCGCCCCGCTCGCCCCCCCGGCCCTGCGAAGATCGAAAGTTTCGCGCTTGAAATGCGCGCCGGGTGGGAACAACCATCCGGCGGTTCGGGCGATCCTGCCTCCTTGCCGAGGAGTCCCTGGGCCCGGCGTTCAACCCCGACAGGGAGGCCCCCTCGATGATCCAGACCCTCAATGCCTTGAGACCCTTCGTGCTGAGTCTCGTGCGCGTCGTAGCAGCACTGCTCTATCTCGCGCACGGCACCCAGAAGATCCTGGGCTTCCCGCCGAGCGAGCGTGTCGTCGAGACCTTCTCGCTCTCCTGGATTTCGGGGATCATCGAGCTGGTCGGCGGCATCCTGCTGGTGCTGGGTTTCCAGACGCGGCTGGTCGCCTTCATCCTCTCCGGGCACATGGCCTTCGCATACTGGATCGCGCATGCGCCGCGGAGCCCCTATCCCGCCCTGAACGGGGGCGACGCCGCGATCCTCTTCTGCTTCATCTTCCTCTACTTCGTCTTCGCCGGGCCGGGCCGCGTCAGCGTCGATGCGCTGAGCGGCCGCGACTGAGCGGCCGGCCGGGTAGGGTGAGGGTCAGGCCGGCAGATTTTCCTCCAGGTTGCGCGCGAGCGCTTCCAGTGCCGGCCTGTAGAAGACGATGCCCGTGCGCTGCATGGAGACAGAGGCGCGCCTGAGGACGGCGCGCCGCGCGGAGGGCCGCTCTTCCAGGGTGTCGGCCAGCAGGGTCAGGCCGTAGCTCAGGACCTGGCGCGCGCCGACCGCGGCCAGGCCCCGCAGGCCGTCGCGCGTACGCTCCGAGCCGTAGGCCGGGTCGCCCTGCTTGGCCCGGGCCCAGCCCTGCACGATCTCGGCCCAGGCGACCCAGTAGGGGAAGCCCTGGCGGTGGGCCAGGTCGATGGTCCGCCGGGCGGTATCCTCGGCGGCGGCGGCCTCGCCGCTGCACTGCTGGATCGAGGCGCGGAAGCAGAGCGCATAGCACTGGCTGAAGGCATGGTCGGTGGCCAGCGCCTCCTCGATCGCGGTCTGGATCACCGCCTCCGCGCCCAGGCGGTCGCCGGTGAGGCAGAGCGCCCAGGCCCGCCAGCTCTCGCCCACGACGAAGGGGTTGGAGCCGTAGCGGAAGGTGATGGCGTGGTGCTCGCGGCCGGAATAGAGCTGGCGCATCTCCATCAGGCGCACCTTGGCCGCCTCGAAGTCGCCGGCCAGGAAATCGCAGACGCCGAGCGAGCGCAGCGCCTCGATCCTGGAGGTCGAGCTGCCCTCCTTCGCCGCGATCCCGTCGATGGCCTCGGCGGTGACGCGGCCCTGTGCCAGGTCGCCGCGCAGCAGGTAGACGTTCAGCTTGCCGCGCAGGATGTCGAAGCTCTGCTGCGGGTCGCCGACGCGCTCCGAGAGGCGCTCGGCCTCGCGGTACTGGGTCTCCACGGTCGGCGCCGACCAGCCGTGCACGGCGATCGAGGGTGCCGACATGGCGAGCCGGGCCGAGAGCTCGGCCTTGGCGCGGTCGGCGTCGGTGAGGTCGCGGCGCTGGCGGGCGGCGCTGACAGCCGCGCGCAGATGGCGCAGGGCCTCCTCGTTGGCCGAGCGGCGGACCGCCCCGTTGCCCGCCGTCATCCACTGCTCGTAGGAGAGGTCGGGCCGCCCGGCGCTGTCGAAGTGGGCGGCGATCTCGTGTGCGCGGCCGACCGCCGCTTCCTCGCCCAGGAGGGCCTCGGCGATCTTCAGGTGATAGGCCTCGCGCACGTCGCGCGGCAAGGTCTGGTAGGCGGCCTCCTGCACCAGGGCGTGCTTGAACTCGAGGATCGCCTCGCTGCCCACGCCGCGCTCCTCGATCAGGCCCGATTCCAGCAGCGCGTCCAGGTCCGGCGTGAGGTCCTCGAGCGAGAGGCCCGTCACCGTGGCGATGAGCGAGATGGGGCACTGGCGCCCGCTGACGGCCGCCACCTGGGCCAGCCAGCGTGCCTTGCCGAGACGTTCCAGACGACTCATGATCAGATCCATTATCGTTGTCGGCACGCCGGTGACGCTGCCGTCGACCAGACGCACCACCTCGCCGTCGCGGGTCAGGCGATCGGTCTCCAGGAGACTGGCGATCAGCTCCTCCAGGAACAGCGGCACGCCGCCGCTGTGGGCATGGAGCGCTGCGACCAGGCTGGGCGAGATGGCCTTGGCCTGGAGGCGCGCCATGATCATCTCGCCCGTCTCCGCCGGCGAGAAGCCCTCGATCGGCACCTGGTGCACGCGCAGGCGCGCCAGCCACGCGCAGGTGAACTCCGGCCTGGCGGTCATGATCACCAGGCGCTTCTCGTCGCTCTGGCGGGCGATCAGGGCCTTCAGGAAGTTCAGGGTCTCCTCGTCCGCCCAGTGCAGGTCCTCCGCGACCAAGACGACGGGTGCCGCGTGGGCCCGCTTCTCGAACCAGCGCTGCGCCGCCTCGATGGCGCGCCGGCGCAGGTCCGCCGTCACCCGGACCTCGCCCTCTCCCAGGGCCAGGCCGAAGGTCTGCCGGAAGGCCTCGACCACCTGCGGCTCCGGATCCTCCACCCCTTCGGCTTCGGCGACCAGGGCCCGGGCGGGGTCGGCGGTGGCATCCTTCGCCTGCAGGCCGCGGAAGTAGGCGGAGAGCGGCGCCAGGTCGCTGGCCTGGGTCTGCGGCAGGCACTGCAGGGTCGCCCGTTCGGCCTTGCCGCCGCCTCCCTCCGACAGGAACTCCAGCACCGAGCGCGACTTGCCGATTCCGGGCTCGCCCACCAGCAGGACCGAGGTGCCGTGCTGGCGCTCGACCGAGGCCCAGAGCGCGCGCAGGAGTTCCAGTTCCTGCCGCCGCCCGACGAAGCGCACCGCGGTCTTGGGATCGCGGCGGCCAAGCGTGCGCGCCGCGGCGATGCCCTCCACCTCGAAGAGCGGCAGGGGATCGCGCCGGCCGCGGATCGCCTGTGGGCCGAGCGAGGTCATGGCGAAGTATTCGCGCACGATTCTTGCGGTAGTAGGGCCCACCACCACCTTGTTGATGCCCGCGAGCGACTGGATCCTGGCCGCCATGTTCGGCGCGTCGCCCAGCAGGGCCTGCGATTCCTCGGCGACGGTCCCGGTAAGCGCAAGCCCGGTCTCGACGCCGATCCGCACCGTCAGCACGGCCGAATCCGGCAGGTCCGGGTCGCGGGCCCGACGCTCCTCCTCCCAATTTCTCACCGTCTCCACGATCCCGAGCGCGCACTCGACCGCCGAGGCCGCAGCATTCTCGCGGACCTGGGGATAGCCGAAGCCGATCATGATGCCGTCGCCCAGGAACTTCAGGACCGTGCCGCCCAGCGCCCTGGCCTTGGAATCGCAGAGTGCCCGGAACTCGCCGATCAGGCTCTCGTACTCCTCCAGCTCCAGTTCCTGCAGCATGGAGACGGAGCCCACGATGTCGACGAAGAGAACGGTGATCTGGCGGCGTTCGCGCCGCGGACGGGCGAGCGCGGCGGCCTCTTCCGCCGCCTCTTCTACCTTGTGCCCACAGGAGATGCAGAAGCGGGCGGCCTCGGGCAGGTCCTCGCCGCAGGCCTTGCAGCTGCGGCCGACGGGCTTTCCGCAGGCCGCGCAGAAGCGCTGGCCCACCACAACCCCACTGCCGCAGTGTGCGCAATGCATCGCAACGTCCCGGTCATTCGGAAGCCCGCTTCCATCCAGTCATTCGGACGATATCGCAGGGCAGTTGGACAAGCAAACGCCGGGTACCGCAAGTCGCCCCTGGTGTCCGCTATCGCAACGGGCAGATAACGCCGCTTGTCCAATGTGGTAAGAGCGGTCATTCTGATCCCCGTAGAGGAAAGAACGGCGCCTACCGAGGGCTGCTTCCTGTAGGCAGCCGGCAAGGCCGGAGGCTTCCGAGCCAAAGGGGAGAGGCTCATGAACAAGGAACGGCTGCTCACACTCCTGGCGAACCTCGGACAGTCCAGTCCCGACGGCCTCGCCTGGCTGGCCGGCGAGGGCCACCCGGGCGGGCGCGCCTTCTTCGTCGTCGCGCTCGAGGCGCTGCAGAAGGCGCTCAGCGCCGCCGCGCCCGCCAAGGACGCGAAGGCCGGCGATCGCTTCGAGCCCAGGCACTTCTACCACCTGGTCGCGACCGACCAGGGCCGGGTGCTCACCTTCGAGGAGGTGAAGGCGCTGGAGAAGCCGAAGGGAGACTGCGTCCTCATCACCGTCAAGGGCCTGCCGCCGCTGACGACCAGGCAGCTTGAGCAGATCGACGCCTGGGAGGGCCTGACCCGAAGCCAGCAGGACCTCTACTTCGAAGGGGCGCTGGGGCAGATCGTGCGCATCTCGCGCTACGACAAGCAGGGCAGCACGGCGGCCGGCGGCTCCTCGCTCGCCGGCGCGGCCTCGGCCGCCATGGCCAGCGGCGTGCGACCGCAGCTCGACACCTCGGTCGCCGACATCGAGGCGACGGCCGAGCAGCTCGGCATCAACCCGGCCGACGCGCCCGGGGGTCCTGGCCGCAAGGGGGTGGTCGACGGCACCGGCGTGATCGTCGGCATCGTCGACTTCGGATGCGACTTTGCCCATCCCAACTTCCGCTCGGCTGACGGCGGGACGCGCCTGCTCGCCCTCTGGGACCAGAACGAGGCCGGCGGCGCGGCCGACCGGGAGGGCCTGGGCGCCAACCCGGGTCGCATCTACAGGCGCGCGGAGATCGACTGGGCGCTCAACCCCAAGCGCCACCCCTGCCCCGCCGCACAGGTGGGCAAGGGAGAGGCGCCCCCCTTCGTGGCACCTGACGACTACCCCTACTGGCGGCTGGGCTACGACCCCCACGCCCGCCACTATATCGACGTCGAGGCCCTGGGCGGGGCGCATGGAACCCACGTGATGGACATCGCCGCGGGCAACGGCTACGCGGTGGTCCAGGGGGCCCCGCGCAACGCCGGGGTGGCACCGGGGGCCGACCTGGTCTTCGTCCAGATGGCCAAGGAGGCCGAGGCGAGGCCCGGCAGCGCGCTGGACCTGGCGCACCTTCTGATGGGAGTCCTCTTCGTGTTCCGCGAGGCCGCCGAGCTCGGCCGGCCGGCCGTGGTCAACATCAGCCTCAACGGCAACGCCGGACCGCACGACGGCAGCAGCGCCTTCGACACGGTGCTGGACTGGCTGCTGCAGGAGAAGGGCCGCTGCATCGCCGTCGCGGCCGGCAACTTCCGCGAACAGAGCTGCCACGCCCGCCGCGTGGTGCAGAGCGGCGGCCAGACCAGCTTCACCTGGCGCTTCCCGGCCGAGGACCGCACCCAGAACAGGGTGCAGTTCTGGACCGACAGCGAGGAGGCGGAGATCTGGCTGCGGGCGACGGTGCGCCAGGGCAAGGTCCTGAGCCTGCCCCTGAACTTCCGGCTGCAGCACTTCGTCTCCCAGAAGGGAGAATCCGCCGCCGGCGACGAGACCTGGCTGCCCTTCGGCGGCCGGGCCCAGGTCTGGCTGCCCTCCTCCTCCGAGGCTGTGCTGAACGACGACCAGCTCGAGATCGGCCCGCCGCACCGCACGCGCGTCGGCTTCGCTTCGATCCGCGCGCTCACCCCGCCCCCCTGGGCCAAGGGGCAGGGCCGCCGCCTGGTCGTGACCCTCTGGCTGGAGCCCCTGCGCATCCGCGACGTGCTCGCCCGCCACCACGACGAGGCCGAGACGGACGAGGCGGCGGCCGCTCCCCTGTCGCTCGACCTCAACCTCCACACCAGCGACGGGTCGGGCAAGCAGGAGACCCTGGTGATCGACGGCTGGATCGAGCGCGACGACTTCCGCATCGACGATCGCGGCAGCAACCAGGCCGACCAGTCGCGCTTCCAGCATCCCGAAGAGCTGCACAGCCTGGGCTCGCTCTCCTGCGGCCGCCACACCATCGTCGTCGGCGCCTACTACGACACGGCCGAAGACCGGGGGCTGTGGCACCACTCCTCGCTTGGACCCACCCGGTCCGGCGAGAGCAAGCCGGACATCAGCGCACCCGGCCGGCTGATCCATGCGGCGCGCTCCAAGGGCTTCCGCCTGCGCCATCCGGGCAGCGCCAGCCCCTGGCGCACCGCGGCCACCATCGCCTTTTCCGGCACCTCCATGGCGGCCCCGCACGTGGCCGGCGTGGCCGCCCTGCTGCTGCAGATCAGGCCCGACCTCACCGGCAGCGAGATCGGAGAGATCCTGCAGGAGAGCGTGCAGGACGACGGCCGCTCGGGACGCTGGCACCACGGCTTCGGCTATGGCCGGGTCTCTGCCGCACGGGCGCTGGCCCGGGCGCTCGAGCCCAAGAAGGACGACGGCTCCGCCGGGGCCGGCTAGGCCGCGGAGCCGGAGGCGGGCCTATGGTACAGCACTTCCATGCGGCAGAGCGTGCGCCCCCCGCGGGGACCGGCGGCGTCTCGGAAGGCGGCGTCCTGGTACCGCCGCTGGCCAACGAGAGCCAGCTCGACAGCCCGATCAAGCTGACCGTCTGCCTGACCGAGCGCTGCAACCTGAACTGCGCCTTCTGCTATGCCGACTGTAACGCGGCCGGAAAGCCCCCGGAACTCGAGATGGAGACCTGGCGGAGCCTGCTCGCGCGCGCCGCCGACGAGGGCGTGATCGCCTTCTATTTCGAGGGCGGCGAGCCCTTCCTGCGCGAGGGCTTCGAGGAGCTGATCGCCGAGCTGGCCGAACGGGCCTTCGTCATGGTCCGCACCAACGCCACCCTGATCGACCGGGCACGCGCGCGCCGCCTGAAGGAGAGCGGGGTCGGCGAGGTCTTCGTCGACCTCTGGGGCGCCAGCGCCGCGGTTCACGACGCCATGACCGGCTGCCCCGGCAGCCAGGCCCGCACGCTGGCCGGGATCCAGCACCTGGTGGACGCAGGCGTGCGGGTGAAGCTGCTCTATGTCCTGACCCGGCTGAACGCGCAGGAGACCGCGGCGGCGTCGGCCCTGGCCAGGGAGCGGGTGCCGGGGGCGGCCATCGCCTACCTCAGGCTCTATCCCCTGGGCCGCGCCAGGCAGGACTGGGCCCGCCTCTCCCTCCCGCTGGAGGCGCAGACGGCGGCGCTGGAGGCGGCGGCCGGGGGCGGCGGCAGGGTGATCCACTCCTGGCATCCCAACAATCATAACTGCTGCTGGCAGATGGCGGCGGTCCGGGCCGACGGCGAGGCCATCGGCTGTGCCTACCTGCGGGAGTACGTGGCCTTCGGCTCGCTCACCGAGAAGACGCTGCTCGAGACCTGGCAGCACCCGCTGCACCGCGAGCTGCGGTCGGGCGCGGTCGAGGCCTCCTGTTCGGACTGTGCGGCGAGCCAGGGGTCCCACGGTGGCTGCAGGGCCGCCGCCTATGCCTTCCACGGGCGCTTCTCCGCGCCCGACCCCTACGACAGCCGCCTGAACCGGGGGCTGGACCTGACCAGGCTGCCCGAAGGTCCGGCCGAAGGACCGCCCGATGCACAGCTTTGAGCCGAGCCAGGGCCTGCGCCTCAGGCCGGTGCCGGAGATGGACATCTGCCTGGCCTACCTGCCGCGCCCGCCGCGCCTGCTGCGCCTCAACCTGGAAGCCTGGGCCCTGATGGAGGCTGTCGGGACCTGCGCCGGGCTGGCACGGCCGCAGGCAGCAGTCCTGCGCCTGCTGGACGACTGCGGCTGGGAACAGACGGCGGAGGAACTGACCCGCAGGCTGGAGGCCCTCGCAGAGGAGGGACTGCTGGTCCGGCGCCCCGTGGAGGCCGGTCCCGGCAACGCCGCAGCAACGACATCATGAATGGAGGGCTCCCATGAGCGAGAGAGAGAAAGAGACGAGCGCACTGGATCGCCTGGCCCGGGTCGGCAGGAAGCAAGAGCCCGCGGTCTCGGCGATCGACCCGGAGGTGCGGTCGGGCGTCAGCTTCCTGCTGCGTGACCCGCGCCGCCGCGGGGTCTCGGCCGAAGAGCTGGAGGCCGTCGACGAGGCCCTCGACAAGAAGGTGCTGATCGCTGCCATGGTCATCGAGTGGAGCTACGACGTGCCCCACGACAAGACCCAGACCTTCCGCAACTGGCTGCTGGATAACGAGCGCGACCTGGCCCGCCTCTGCCCGCCGGAGGTGAGCTATCACGGCACCTACGCGGTGGCTTCGGGCTCGCTGGCCCAGGTCGGGCGCTATCGCACGCTCTGGGGCCTGACCGAGCTTCGCGGGCTCTCGAACATGTCGGCCGCCATCGCCGACGAGAAGGGCGCCTTCTCGCGCCTGGTCAGCGAGTTGAACGCCTTCCGCGACCGCGAGCGCGGTGCGCCCGAGTTCGACGCTATCATGGTCCCCGCCGTCAGCGCGCATCGCTTCTGACCCTTTCCTGGGGACCGGGAAGGAGGCCGGGCGGCCCTTCGCCCGTCCGGCACGACGGCGGCGTGCGCACGACGGCGGACAAGGGGACCGGCGATCGCTCGATCCCGCGGCGTGGCCGAGACGCCGGATAGCAGCAGGCTGGCCCGACCGTAGGCCGCGTCAGCTGTCCGAAATGACGAAATCGTTACTATCGTATAATGCCCGCCGTCATTTAGATTGGCGGCCTGGAACCGCTATCGGAAAATGGCTCTCTCTGCCCCCTTTTGGCAGCAGGGTAAAGGCTTTCTCGGCCGATCGGCAGGTCCCTGATCCGGCGAGTCTGAGATACGTGACGCAAGTCCTACCAAGTGTTCGAAGAATAACACCTGTCTCCAGCAAGCTTTTACTGAACCGATGCGGCCGGTCATCCGTGGCTCAGGGGGGCGATCCAGTGCTGCTCCTTGCCCCGGAACGGTCTGTTTTTCGTTCTGTGGTAAGGGTTTGCCGCGACCAAGCGGTGAGACTCACTTCGGCCATCTTTTCGTCACCTCGACGCCATGAAGCCAAAGTCTCCAGCCCTCCTTTACGATGCTGTTCAATGTGACGCCCAGGGGGCGGCGATCGGAGACCGCCGGCAGCCGTTTTTCGGCCCTCCGGGGCTGATAGCACCGGCTACCGCACTTGATTGTAATGATAAAAATCTGCTTTTGTTAGCGCCTCGTAGTGGCGCGCGTTTTCGCGGTTCCGTTGGGTATGTTACCACATGCTCATCCTGTGTGAAATTTCACACAACGGTGCCGCTTTCAAGATGAAAGCCCCTAGATTCGTTTTTCTTTTTGCGTTTATGGTTCGAATGTGGCAGCTTGTCCGCTATCGGATGTGGGGTGAGGGAGCTACCTGAGTGGCACCAGCCGAAGCAAACTGAAAGGTTGCGTGAAGAAGCCGGCGGGCGCGTGCTGCGTGCCGCCCTTTCGGCTTTTACTCTGCAACTTCGGTTTGCGCTCCAGTCTGGGTTGCTTCGACAGAGAATGGCTCTAATCCGCTTCTGGATGGCAGCGAAGGCCCGCAAGTCGGGCACTACACGTTGGACATCATCGGTCGTGACGTGAACAACGGGAGTAAGGTTATGCCAGCGTATTTTGGGACCAACGGGCCAGACACGATCACAGGATCGGACCTGGTCGATACGATCTTCGGACGTGATGGAGACGACTCGCTCTACGGCCTTTCGTCGGGCGATACCATCAACGCCGGCGACGGCCAGGACACGGTTTTCGGTGCCAGCGGCGCCGATACCCTCCGTGGCTCGGACGACAACGACCTTGTTTTCGGCGGCGCGGGCGACGATGAAGTCACCGGTGCGTCGGGCGAGGACGTGCTCTACGGTGGCCTGGGCGACGACGACCTGAACGGCGGCGGCAATGCCGACATCATGTACGGTGGGCTGGGCGACGACACTTTCCGGGTGAACCACCCCGGCGACATGGCGGTCGAGGGCCTCTTCGAGGGCAGCGACACCGTCATCTCCGAGATCAACTACTCGGCCGCCGAGGGCATCGACGACGTCACCCTCTTCGCCAACCGCGGGCCGAACTCGGTCTGGGGCAACGACCTCGACAATCGCCTGGTCGGCAACACCTTCAACAACCTGCTGAACGGCAGCCTGGGCGACGATCGCCTGCTGGGCCGTGACGGCGTCGACACGCTGATCGGTGGCCTGGGCAACGACAACGCCTCGGGTGGCTCGGGCAACGACACCGTGGTCGGTGGCTCCGGCGACGACAAAGTGCTGGGCAACGCCGGCAACGATACCTTGGACGGTGGCTCCGGCGACGACCGTGGCGTCGGCGGCGGCGGTATCGACATCATCGAGGGCCAGGAGGGCGACGATCACCTCTCCGGCAATGCCGAGAATGACAGCCTCTACGGTGCGACCGGCGACGACAAGCTGGAGGGCGGCGACCAGATCGACTTCCTGGTCGGTGGCTCGGGCAATGACAACCTCTTCGGCGGCGGAAGCTGGAACCCCGACGTCATGAACGGCGGCCAGGGCGACGATACCTTCAACGTTTCCGGCGGTGAGCTCGTGATCGAGCTTCCGGGCGAAGGCAGCGACACCGTCATCGCCTCCTCCGTCGACTGGTCGCTCGGCCCGAACATCGAAGACTTCGTGGCCAAGGCGGACGGCGGCGCGATCGATGCCTGGGGCAACAGCCTCGACAACGTCATGATCGGCAACTCCTCCGACAACTCGCTCGACGGTGCCAGCGGCGACGACATCCTCGAAGGCGGTGGCGGCGACGACACGCTCGAGGGCAAGTCCGGCAACGATGCCATCGACGGCGGCTCCGGCTGGGATGACCTCTACGGCGGTGTCGGAACCGACATCATCGCGGGCGGCTCCGGCGAGGACCTGATCGAAGGCGGCAGCGGCGTCGACGTCCTGGTCGGCCAGTCCGGCGACGACGAGGTCTTCGGCGGTTCCGGTCACTTCGACCTGCTGGAAGGCAACGACGGAGACGACCTCCTCGACGGCGGCGACGGCGACGACGAGGCCTTCGGCGGTTCCGGCGACGACGGGATCTTCGAGTGGGGCGGTGCCGACCGCCTGGCCGGCAACTCCGGCTCCGACAGCCTCTACGGCGGCAGCGGTCATGACCGCATCGTCGGCGGCGACGGCGACGACACGGCCTATGGTGCGTCCGGCAACGACTCCGTCACCGGCGGCAAGGACCAGGATCTGATCTTCGGTGCCGACGGCCACGACGACCTGCGTGGCGGTCTCGGCGATGACACCGTCTTCGGTGGTTCCGGTTGGGACTTCATCACCGGCAGCAGCGGCAAGGACAGCCTGGTCGGTGCGACCGGCAACGATCGCATCAACGGCGGCAGCGGCGTCGACACGATCAAAGCCGGTTCCGGCGACGACGTCCTGCAGGGCGGTCCCGCCGGCGACAAGTCGAGCGACTCGCTCTACGGCGGCTCGGGTGACGACACCTTCTACGTCTACGGCGGCGAGACCCTCTTCGAGCCGGCCGAGGCGGGCAGCAAGGACCAGGTGCGCTCCGGCTTCACCGGCGCCTTCACCTTGGGTGCCAACCTCGACGACTTCATCGCTCTTGCGAACTTCACCGGCGTCGACGGTGTCGGCAACGGCGACGTCAACACCATGGTCGGCAACAGCTACGCCAACCGCCTGCAGGGCCTCGACAACGAGGATACCCTCTACGGCGGCGGCGGTAACGATACCCTCGACGGTGGCTCCGGCTACGACTACGCCGGTGGTGGCGAGGGCGACGATACCCTGCTGGGCCGCACGGGCGTCGATGATCTCTACGGCGGTGGCGGCGACGACAGCCAGTTCGGCGGCGCCAACAGCGACTACCAGTTCGGTGGCTCCGGTAACGACGCCATCTTCGGTGGAAGCAACGGTGTCCTCGGCGATCACCTCTACGGTGACAGCGGCATCGACCGTGTCTTCGGTGGCTCGAACCAGGACTACATCTACGGTGGTGACGGCAACGACATCGCCCAGGGTGATACCGGCACGGACTATGTCTATGGCGGTAAGGGTCATGACGAGCTCTCCGGCAACCTCGGCGACGACTCGATCTACGGTGGTGACGGCAACGACACGCAGTACGGTGGCGAGGACGAGGACACCCTGACGGGCGATCTCGGCAACGACACCCTCTTCGGCGGGAAGGACGACGACTCCATCTACGGTGGAAGCGGCAACGACTTCATCCTGGGTGGCTCCGGGGACGACAACGAGATGTTCGGCGGCTCGGGTGGCGACACCTTCGGCTTCAACGAGGATCTCAATGCCCAGGGCTCGCAGGGCGACGTGAACGACTTCTCCGGCGTCGTGCAGGCCGGTGCGGATCAGATCATGATCTTCGCCAGCACCCTCGACGTCTCCGGCGGTGAGTTCATCGGCGACAACACCTTCGACGGAAACGGCATCGCACAGGCCCGTTTCCACGTTGCGGGCGGAACCGTCGATCACCTGGATGCCGACGCAGACGGCGACGGACTGACCGACTTCTCGGTCACCCTGGCCGGCTTCTCGGCCGCCAGCCAGCTGACCACCACCGACTTCCTCTTCGAACTGATCTAGTCAGCTCCTAGAGAGTCACGTGATCGAGCCGGGGGCCTCGCGCCCCCGGCTCTTTTTTTTGCCCCTGCTTTTGCCCCTGCCGGGACCTTAGGGAAGCTTGCCGTGCCCAGTGGACTGCCCGGCCTGCAGGGCCAGAGGTCTGCAGCACAGGAACCCCGGCCGCCGCTTCCCTCTGTCGTCCCCTCGCTGGCACCCCCGATGGTCCATTGCTCCCGGTTGCCGCCGTGAACAGACCCGGATCAGGACCAGTCTGGACAGATCTGTCCAGAAAAAGGCCAAAGAACTTTGCACCCCCGCCCAGATCGGTTAAGAAAGAGGTCTGTGAGGGAGTGGCAATAAGGGGTTTCTTCGGCTGCCGCAGTCCGTTGGCCTGGAACGTCCCTGAGCCCAGCAATCGGGAGTAAGGATATGCCAGCATATTTTGGGACCAACGGGCCGGACACCATCACCGGTTCCGATCTGGTCGATACGATCTTCGGGCGTGATGGAGACGATTCGCTCTACGGCCTCTCGTCGGGCGACACCATCAACGCCGGCGACGGCCAGGACACGGTTTTCGGTGCCAGCGGCGCCGACACGCTCCGAGGCTCGGACGACAACGACCTGGTCTTCGGCGGCGCAGGTGACGATGAAGTCACCGGTGCTTCCGGCGAGGACGTGCTCTACGGTGGCCTGGGCGACGACGACCTGAACGGCGGCGGCAATGCCGACGTCATGTACGGCGGTCTGGGCGACGACACCTTCCGGGTGAACCACCCCGGCGACATGGCGGTCGAGGGCCTGGGCGAGGGCAGCGATACGGTCATCTCCGAGATCAACTACTCGGCCGAGGAGAACATCGAGGACGTCACGCTCTTCTCCAACCGCGGGCCGAACTCGGTCTGGGGCAACGACCTCGACAACCGCCTAGTCGGCAACACCTTCAACAACCTGCTGAACGGCAGCCTGGGCGACGACCGCCTGCTCGGCCGCGACGGCGTCGACACCCTGATCGGCGGCCTGGGCGACGACAACGCCTCGGGTGGCTCGGGCAACGACACCGTGGTCGGTGGCTCGGGCGACGACAAGGTGCTGGGCAACGCCGGCAACGATACCTTGGACGGTGGCTCCGGCGACGACCGTGGCGTCGGCGGCGGCGGTATCGACATCGTCGAGGGCCAGGAAGGCGACGACCACCTCTCCGGCAATGCCGAGAATGACAGCCTCTACGGTGCGACCGGCGACGACAAGCTCGACGGCGGCGACGGCGTCGACTTCCTGGTCGGTGGCTCGGGCGACGACGACCTGACCGGCGGTGGCAGCGGCAATCCCGACGTCATGAACGGCGGCCAGGGCGACGACACCTTCAACGTCTCTGGCGGCGAGATCGTGATCGAGCTTCCGAGCGAGGGCAGCGACACCGTGATCGCCTCCTCCGTCGACTGGTCGCTCGAGGCCAACGTCGAGGACTTCGTCGCCAAGGAAGACGGCGGCGCGATCGATGCCTGGGGCAACGAGCTCGACAACGTCATGATCGGCAACTCCTCCGACAACTCGTTGGACGGTGCCGACGGTGACGACCTGCTCGAAGGCGGTGGCGGCGACGACACGCTCGAGGGCAAGTCCGGTGATGACGGCATTCTCGGTGGCTCCGGTTACGATCGGCTCTATGGCGCGACCGGTGTCGATGCCATCGAGGGCGGCTCCGGCGGAGACGGCATCTACGGCGGCAGCAGCGTCGACATCCTGGTCGGCAACTCCGGCGACGACTCGGTCTTCGGCGGCGCCGGCGATTTCGACTTCCTGGAAGGCAACGACGGCGACGACCTCCTCGACGGCGGCATGGGCGACGACGAGGCCTTCGGTGGCTCCGGTGACGACTCCATCGTCGAGTGGGGCGGAACCGACCTGCTGGTCGGCAACTCCGGCTCGGACTACCTCTCCGGCGGCAGCGGTCATGACCGCATCGTCGCCGGCGACGGCGACGACTATGCCTACGGTGGCTCCGGCAACGACTCGATCACCGCCGGCGCTCAGAACGACCTGGTCTACGGTGCGGAAGGCGATGACGACCTGGCCGGCCAGCTCGGCGACGACACGGTCTTCGGCGGCTCCGGTTGGGACACCATCACCGGCAGCAGCGGCAAGGATAGCCTGGTCGGTGCGACCGGTAACGACCGCATCAACGGCGGCAGCGGCGTAGACACCATCAAGGCCGGCTCCGGCGACGACGTCCTGCAGGGCGGCCCGATCGGCGACAAGTCGAGCGACTCGCTCTACGGCGGCTCGGGTGACGACACCTTCTTCGTCTTCGGCGGCGAGACCCTCTTCGAGCCGGCCGAGGCGGGCAGCAAGGACCAGGTGCGCTCCGGCTTCACCGGTGCCTTCACCCTGGGTGCCAACCTCGACGACTTCATCGCGCTGGAGAACTTCACCGGCGTCGACGGTGTCGGCAACTCCGATCCCAACACCATGTGGGGCAACAGCTACGCCAACCGCCTGCAGGGCCTCTCCAACGAGGATCTGCTCTACGGCGGTGGCGGCAGTGACACCCTGGACGGTGGGTCGGCCGACGACGAGGTCTACGGCGACGCGGGCGACGACACCCTGCTCGGCCGCGGCGGCAACGACGACATGTACGGTGGCGACGGAGACGACAGCGCCTTCGGCGGTAGCTCCAGCGACTTCATGTACGGTGGATCCGGCAATGACGCCATGTTCGGCGGTCAGGGCGGCAAGGGCGATATCCTGAACGGCGAGAGCGGTATCGACCGTCTCTTCGGCGGGTCGCAGACCGACTTCATCTACGGTGGTGACGGCAACGACATCGCCGCGGGTGATACCGGCAACGATAACGTCTACGGCGATGCCGGTCATGACGAGCTCTCCGGCGGTCTCGGCGAGGACGACATCTACGGCGGTGACGGTAACGACACCCAGTACGGCGGAGCCGACGAGGACACCATGACCGGTGACCTCGGCGACGACACCATCTTCGGCGGCCAGGACGACGACTCCATCTACGGCGGAAGCGGCAACGACTTCATCCTGGGTGGTTCCGGCGGCGGCAACGAGATGTGGGGCGGATCGGGTGGCGACACCTTCGGCTTCAACGAGGATCTCAATGCCCAGGGCGACGAGGGCGACGTCAACGACTTCTCCGGCGTCGTGCAGGCCGGTGCGGATCAGATCATGATCTTCGCCAGCACCCTGGACGTCTCCGGCGGTGAGTTCATCGGCGACAACACCTTCGACGGCAACGGTGTCGCCCAGGCCCGCTTCGACGTGAACCCCGGCACCTTCGACGAGCTGGATGTCGATGCGGACGGCGACGGTCTCACCGACTTCAGCGTGACGCTGACCGGCTTCTCGTCCGCCAGCCAGCTGACGACGACGGACTTCATCTTCGAACTGATCTAAACAGCTCCTAGATAGTCACGACATTGAGCCGGGGGCTTCCGCCCCCGGCTCTTTTTTTGTCTTTTCGCCCGATCTGCTGCAGCGACGACAGGACAGCGGGCATACGGGTCGTGAGACCGTCTGCCAAAAAGATTTGTTTCACTTAGTATTTCCGTTAAAACGGACCAGGGCAGTCGTAGGGCGGGGTGAAGTTCTGTTCCGGGAGCAGGCGCCGGCGCTCTTCGACCAATTGGACTTGAACGGGGAGAGCGAGCATGCCGGCCTACTACGGAACCAATGGACCCGACACCATCACCGGATCGGATCTGGTCGATACCATCTTCGGGCGCGACGGGGACGATTCCCTCTACGGCCTCTCCTCGGGCGACACGATAAACGCCGGCGACGGCCAGGACCTGGTCTTCGGGGCCAGCGGGGCCGACACCCTGCGCGGCTCGGACGACAACGACCGGGTCTACGGCGGCGCAGGCGATGACGAGCTGACCGGCGCCTCGGGCGAGGACATCCTGCACGGTGGCCTGGGCAATGACGACATGTTCGGCGGCGGCAATGCCGACGTCATGTACGGCGGTCCCGGCAACGACACCTTCCGCGTGGACCACCCGGGCGACCAGGTGATCGAGGGCCTGGCCCAGGGCGACGACACCATCGTCTCGGAGATCGACATCGCGCTTCCCGCCCATGTGGAGGACGCCACCCTCTTTGCCAACCGCGGCGACCTCTCGGCCTGGGGCAACGATCTGGGCAACCGCATCATCGGCAACAGCGGCGCCAACGAGATCTCGGGCGACCTGGGGGACGACACCCTGCAGGGCCGCGGCGGCTCGGACACCCTGAGCGGCGATGACGGCGACGACTCCCTCTCGGGCGGCAGCGACGTCGATTCCGTCTCGGGCGGTAGCGGGAACGACCGCATCTTCGGCAATGACGGCAACGACACCCTGGACGGTGGCACCGGCAACGACCGCATCGGCGGTGGCAACGGCATGGACATCGCCGAGGGCCAGCAGGGCGACGACCACATCAGCGGGATCTCCGGCAACGACAGCCTCTATGGGGCAACCGGCGACGACACCCTGCAGGGTGACAGCGGGAACGATTTCCTGGTCGGTGGCTCGGGCAACGACGACCTGACCGGCGGTCCGGGCGGCGAGCCCGACATCATGAACGGCGGCCAGGGCGACGACCGCTTCCGCGTGAACGGCGGCGAGATCGTGGTCGAACTGCCGGGCGAAGGCACCGACACGGTCATCTCCACGGTCGACTGGACCCTGGGCGCCAACATCGAGGACTTCTTCGCCGAGGAGGACGCAGGTCCGGTCGATGCTTGGGGCAATGGCCTCGACAACATCATGCACGGCAATACCTCCGACAACTCCTTCGACGGTGCGGGCGGCGATGACACCCTGCGCGGCGAGGGTGGCGATGACACCCTGGAGGGCAAGACAGGAAACGACCTGATCGAGGGTGGCTCCGGCTACGACCTGCTCTACGGCGCAAGCGGCCACGATTCGATCCGCGGCGGGTCCGGGGCCGACCTGATCGAGGGCGCGCTGGGCGACGACAGCCTGGAAGGCCAGTCCGGCGAGGACGACATCTACGGCGGCGAGGGTCTGGACCTGCTGAAGGGCAACGACGGCGACGACTACCTCGACGGCGGCATGGGCGCCGACGTGGCCTACGGTGGCTCCGGCGACGACTCCATCGTCGAGTGGGGTGCGAACGACAAGCTGGTCGGCAACTCGGGCGACGACTACCTCTCGGCCGGTAGCGGCGACGACCGCATCGTCGGCGGCGATGGAAACGATACAGCCTACGGCGCCTCTGGGGCCGACAGCATCACCGCCGGCGCGCACAACGACTCGGTCTTCGGCGCCGACGGCGACGACAACCTGGCCGGCCAACTCGGCGACGACGTGGTCTTCGGCGGCTCCGGTTGGGACAGCATCACCGGCAGCAGCGGCAAGGACAGCCTGGTCGGTGCGACCGGCAACGATCGCATCAACGGCGGTAGTGGCGTCGACACCATCAAGGCCGGTTCCGGCGACGACGTCCTGCAGGGCGGCCCCGTCGGCGACAAGGGCGACGACTCGCTCTACGGCGGCTCGGGCGACGACACCTTCTTCGTCTTCGGCGGGGAGACCCTCTTCGAGCCAGCCGAGGCGGGCAGCAAGGACCAGGTGCGCTCCGGCTTCACCGGCGCCTTCACCTTGGGGGCCAACCTCGACGACTTCGTAGCACTGGAGAACTTCACCGGCGTTGACGGTGTCGGCAACGAAGACGTCAACACCATGTGGGGCAACAGCTACGACAACCGCCTGCAGGGCCTCTCCAACGAGGACCTGCTCTACGGCGGTGGCGGCAGCGACACCCTGGACGGCGGCTCGGCCAACGATGAAGTCTATGGCGGTGAGGGCGACGACACGCTCCTCGGCCGCGACGGCGCCGATTCCCTGACCGGTGGCCTGGGCGATGACTCTGCCTTCGGCGGAAACGCGGAGGACCTGGTCTTCGGCAACTCCGGTAACGACGTGATCTTTGGCGGCGACAATCCCATCGGACAGTTCTTCAGCTACGACTACCTCTTCGGTGGCAGCGGGATCGACCGTGTCTATGGTGACTCGGGCTGGGACAACGTCTACGGCGATGCCGGGAACGACATCCTCGGCGGCGGCACCGGACTCGACTACCTCTTCGGTGGCGACGGAGACGACGAGGCCTCGGGCGGGGTTGACGCCGACCTGATCGTCGGTGGAGGCGGCAACGACACGGCCTATGGCGGTGACGGTTCCGACCGCCTGATCGGTGAGTTGGGCGACGATACCCTGGTCGGCGGCTTCCAGGACGACCTCATCTACGGTGGCAGCGGAAACGACCTGATCTTCGGCGGCTCCGGTGTTGCAAACCAGATGTTCGGTGGATCCGGTGGTGACACCTTCGGCTTCAACGAGGACCTGGGTGCCATGGGCGGCGAAGGCGCGGTCAACGACTTCTCCGGCGTCGTACAGGCAGGCGCCGATCAGATCCTGATCTTCGCCAGCACGCTCGACGTCTCCGGCGGGGAGTTCATCGGCGACAACACCTTCGACGGCAACGGCGTGGCCCAGGCCCGCTTCGACGTGAACGTCGGTACAGTGGACGAACTGGATGTCGATGCGAACGGCGACGGTCTGACGGACTTCTCCGTCACGCTGACCGGCTTTTCGGCCGCCAGCCAGCTCACCACGACAGACTTCCTCTTCCAGTTGATCTAGTCTGCGCTTCATCTATTCAGGGCAGGAGCCGGGGGAGCCCCACCCCCGGCTCTTTTTTCTGCCAGGCAGGCCACACAGGGTGGCTTATTGCACACAGTGCGGGAGGAAAAGCATGAAAGTTGCTTGCCCTGCCTCTGAAAATCCTTAGAACTGGACGCAGGAACGAGGGGGTGAGCACGCGAAGCTGATCGGGCGACCCGGGACTGCGCGCCTCCGGCCCTACTGGACTGAAAGGACAGGAGAACAGCGATGCCGGCATATTTTGGAACCAACGGACCGGACACCATCACCGGTTCGGACCTGGTCGATACGATCTTCGGGCGCGATGGAGACGATTCGCTCTACGGCCTCTCATCGGGCGACACCATCAACGGCGGCGACGGCGAGGACATGCTCTTCGGTGCCAGCGGCGCCGATACCCTCCGCGGCTCGGACGACAATGACCAGGTCTTCGGCGGTGCAGGTGACGACGAGATCACCGGCGCGTCGGGCGAGGACGTGCTCTACGGTGGCCTGGGCGACGACAACCTGAACGGCGGCGGCAACGCCGACATCATGTACGGCGGCCTCGGCGACGACACCTTCCGGGTGAACCACCCCGGCGACATGGCGGTCGAGGGCCTCCTCGGCGGCGACGACACGGTCATCTCCGAGATCAACTACTCGGCCGAGGAGCACATCGAGGACGTCACCCTCTTCTCCAACCGCGGGCCGAACTCGGTCTGGGGCAATGACCTGGACAACCGCCTGGTCGGCAACACCTTCAACAACCTGCTGGAAGGCAGCCTGGGCGACGACCGCCTGCTGGGCCGCGACGGCGTCGACACCCTGATCGGTGGCCTGGGCGACGACAACGCCTCGGGTGGCTCGGGCAACGACACCGTGGTCGGTGGCTCGGGCGACGACCGGGTGATCGGCAACGCGGGCAACGACACGCTGGACGGCGGGTCGGGTGACGACCGAGGCGTCGGCGGCGGCGGCATCGACATCGTCGAGGGTCAGGAGGGCGACGACTGGCTCTCCGGCAATGCCGAGAATGACAGCCTCTACGGTGCGACCGGCGACGACAAGCTGGAAGGCGGCGACGGGGTCGACTTCCTGGTCGGCGGCTCGGGCGACGACGACCTGACCGGCGGTGGCAGCGGCAACCCCGACGTCATGAACGGCGGCCAGGGTAACGACACCTTCAACGTGTCGGGCGGCGAGATCGTGGTTGAGCTTCCGGGCGAAGGCAGCGACACCGTGATCGCCTCCTCCGTCGACTGGTCGCTCGGAGCGAACATCGAGGACTTCGTGGCCAAGGAAGACGGCGGCGCGATCGATGCCTGGGGCAACGAGCTCGACAACGTCATGATCGGCAACTCCTCCGACAACTCTCTGGACGGTGCCAGCGGTGACGACGTTCTCGAAGGCGGTGGCGGCAACGACGATCTTGAGGGCAAGTCCGGCAACGACTTGATCGACGGTGGCGACGGCCATGACTACCTGGTCGGCGGGGACGGCGACGACGGCATCGAGGGTGGGTCCGGCAAGGACTACATCTATGGTGAGTCCGGTCTCGACATCCTGATCGGCAACTCCGGCGACGACGCTGTCTTCGGCGGCGCCGGGGACTTCGACCTGCTGGAAGGCAATGACGGCAACGACGATCTGGACGGCGGCGAGGGCGACGACGAGGCCTTCGGTGGCTCCGGCGACGATGTCATCGAAGAGTGGGACGGCGACGACCTGCTGGTCGGTGGCTCCGGTAAGGACGTCCTCGCCGGTGGCAGTGGGGAGGACCGTATCGTCGGCGGTGATGGGAACGACACCGCCTACGGTGACTCCGGTGCGGACTCCATCACCGGCGGCAAGGACCAGGATCTGATCTACGGTTCGGAGGGCCAGGACGACCTGCGTGGCGGTCTCGGCGACGACACCGTCTTCGGCGGTTCCGGTTGGGACTTCATCACCGGCAGCAGCGGTCAGGACAGCCTGGTCGGTGCAACCGGCAACGACCGGATCAACGGCGGCAGCGGCGTCGATACGGTGAAGGCCGGTTCCGGCGACGATGTCCTGCAGGGCGGCCCCGCCGGCGACAAGAGCGACGACTCGCTCTACGGCGGGTCGGGTGACGACACCTTCTACGTCTACGGCGGCGAGACCCTCTTCGAGCCGGCCGAGGCAGGCAGCAAGGACCAGGTGCGCTCCGGCTTCACCGGTGCCTTCACCCTGGGTGCCAACCTCGACGACTTCGTAGCCCTGGAGAACTTCACCGGCGTCGACGGTGTCGGCAACGAAGACGTCAACACCATGTGGGGCAATAGCTACGACAACCGCCTGGAGGGCATGGGTAACGAGGACCTGCTCTACGGTGCAGGCGGCAACGACACCCTGGACGGCGGTTCGGAAGACGACCGGGCCTACGGTGGCGAGGGCGACGACACGCTGCTCGGCCGCAACGGCTGGGATACGCTTTCCGGCGACGATGGCGACGACAGCCAGTTCGGCGGCAACGGTCTCGACTATGCCTTCGGTGGATCGGGCAACGACGCCATCTTCGGCGGAGACAATCCCAACCTCCCCTTCGGCCCCTACGAGTCGCTCTATGGCGGCAGCGGGATCGACCGTATCTTCGGTGGATCCGGCTTCGACAACGTCTACGGCGATGCGGGCAACGACATCCTGGACGGCGGAACCGATGCCGACTTCCTCTTCGGTGGAGAGGGGGACGACGAGGCTTCCGGCGGCCTGGACAGCGACCTGGTCTTCGGCGGCGAGGGGAACGACACCCAGTACGGTGGCGACGGAAGCGATCTCCTTATCGGCGACCTCGGGAACGACACCCTCTTCGGCGGCTTCCAGGACGACGGTCTCTATGGTGGCAGCGGAAGCGACCTGATCTTTGGCGGCTCCGGTATCGGCAACCAGATGTTCGGCGGATCCGGCGGCGACACCTTCGGGTTCAACGAGGACCTGGGTGCCATGGGCGGCGAAGGCGTGGTCAACGACTTCTCCGGCGTGGTCCAGGCGGGAGCTGACCAGATCCAGATCTTCGCCAGCACGCTCGACGTCTCCGGCGGTGAGTTCATCGGCGCCAACACCTTCGACGGCAACGGCGTGGCCCAGGCCCGCTTCGACGTCGTCGGCGGTACCGTCGATCACCTGGATGTCGACGCGGACGGCGACGGCCTGACGGACTTCTCCGTCACCCTGGCCGGCTTCTCGTCGGCCAGCCAGCTGACCACCACCGACTTCCTCTTCGAACTGATCTAGTCAGTTCCTGGATAGTCACGTGATTGAGCCGGGGGCTTCTCGCCCCCGGCTCTTTTTTTGTGCGCTCCCTCGGGGACCGGGCGGGGCAAGGATCAAGGTAGAAAGAACATGAAGCCCCTTCCCGTTCATTTTGCTATAGTCCGGTATCGGCCTCATGGGAGGGGGCAGTCCGAAGCTGGCCGGTCTGGCGAGACGCCAGAGCTGTCGGACCTTTAACCACCCCCGAGACGACAACCAGGACCAACCCCAAGCGGGAGCAGAAGGATGCCAGCCTATTTCGGAACAAACGGGCCAGACACGATCACGGGTTCGGACTTGGTCGATACGATCTTCGGGCGTGACGGAGACGATTCGCTCTACGGCCTCTCGTCGGGCGACACCATCAACGGCGGCGACGGCCTCGACACGCTTTTCGGTGCCAGCGGTGCCGACACCCTGCGGGGCTCGGATGACAACGACCTGGTCTTCGGCGGTGCAGGTGACGATGAAGTCACCGGTGCTTCCGGCGAGGACGTGCTCTACGGTGGCCTGGGCGACGACAACCTGAACGGCGGCGGCAATGCCGACATCATGTACGGCGGGCTGGGCGACGACACCTTCCGGGTGAACCACCCCGGCGACATGGCGGTCGAGGGCCTCTTCGAGGGCAGCGACACCGTCATCTCCGAGATCAACTACTCGGCCGCCGAGGGCATCGACAACGTCACCCTCTTCGCCAACCGCGGCAGCCTCTCGGCCTGGGGCAACGACCTGGATAACCGCCTGGTCGGCAACACCTTCAACAACCTCTTGAACGGCAGCCTGGGCGACGATCGCCTGCTGGGCCGTGACGGCGTCGACACGCTGATCGGTGGCCTGGGCAACGACAACGCCTCGGGTGGCTCGGGCAACGACACCGTGGTCGGTGGCTCGGGCGACGATAAGGTGCTGGGCAACGCCGGCAACGATACCTTGGACGGTGGCTCCGGCGACGACCGTGGCGTCGGCGGCGGCGGTATCGACATCATCGAGGGCCAGGAGGGCGACGACCACCTCTCCGGCAATGCCGAGAATGACAGCCTCTACGGTGCGACCGGCGACGACAAGCTGGAGGGCGGCGACCAGATCGACTTCCTGGTCGGTGGCTCGGGCAATGACAACCTCTTCGGCGGCGGAAGCTGGAACCCCGACGTCATGAACGGCGGCCAGGGCGACGATACCTTCAACGTTTCCGGCGGTGAGCTCGTGATCGAGCTTCCGGGCGAGGGCAGCGACACCGTCATCGCCTCCTCCGTCGACTGGTCGCTCGGCCCGAACATCGAAGACTTCGTGGCCAAGGCGGACGGCGGCGCGATCGATGCCTGGGGCAACAGCCTCGACAACGTCATGATCGGCAACTCCTCCGACAACTCGCTCGACGGTGCCAGCGGCGACGACATCCTCGAAGGCGGTGGCGGCGACGACACGCTCGAGGGCAAGTCCGGCAACGATGCCATCGACGGCGGCTCCGGCTGGGATGACCTCTACGGCGGTGTCGGAACCGACATCATCGCGGGCGGCTCCGGCGAGGATCTGATCGAAGGCGGCAGCGGCGTCGACGTCCTGGTCGGCCAGTCCGGCGACGACGAGGTCTTCGGCGGTTCCGGTCACTTCGACCTCGTGGAAGGCAATGACGGAGACGACCTCCTCGACGGCGGCTACGGCGACGACGAGGCCTTCGGTGGCTCCGGCGACGACGGGATCTTCGAGTGGGGCGGTGCCGACCGCCTGGCCGGCAACTCCGGCTCCGACAGCCTCTACGGCGGCAGCGGTCATGACCGCATCGTCGGCGGCGACGGCGACGACACGGCCTATGGTGCGTCCGGCAACGACTCCGTCACCGGCGGCAAGGACCAGGATCTGATCTTCGGTGCCGACGGCCACGACGACCTGCGTGGCGGTCTCGGCGACGACACCGTCTTCGGTGGTTCCGGTTGGGACTTCATCACCGGCAGCAGCGGCAAGGACAGCCTGGTCGGTGCGACCGGCAACGATCGCATCAACGGCGGCAGCGGCGTCGACACGATCAAGGCCGGTTCCGGCGACGACGTCCTGCAGGGCGGTCCCGCCGGCGACAAGTCGGGCGACTCGCTCTACGGCGGCTCGGGTGACGACACCTTCTACGTCTACGGCGGCGAGACCCTCTTCGAACCGGCCGAGGCGGGCAGCAAGGACCAGGTGCGCTCCGGCTTCACCGGCGCCTTCACCCTGGGTGCCAACCTCGACGACTTCATCGCTCTTGCGAACTTCACCGGCGTCGACGGTGTCGGCAACGAAGACGTCAACACCATGGTCGGCAACAGCTACGCCAACCGCCTGGAGGGCAGGGGTAACGAGGACCTGCTCTACGGTGCCGGCGGCAACGATACCCTGGACGGTGGCTCCGAGGACGACCGGGCCTATGGTGGTGAGGGCAACGACACGCTGCTCGGCCGCAATGGTTGGGATACGCTGTCCGGCGATAACGGCGACGACAGCCAGTTCGGCGGCAACGGTCTCGACTACGCCTTCGGTGGATCGGGCAACGACGCCATCTTCGGCGGAGACAATCCCAACCTCCCCTTCGGCCCCTACGAGTCTCTCTACGGAGGCAGCGGGATCGACCGCATCTTCGGTGGATCCGGATGGGACAATGTCTACGGCGATGATGGGAACGACATCCTGGACGGTGGGACGGACTCCGACTTCCTCTTCGGTGGAGACGGAGACGACGAGATCTCCGGCGGTGAAGATTTCGATCTGGTCTTCGGCGGGGACGGAAACGACACCCAGTACGGCGGTGAGGGTGGGGATGCCCTCAACGGTGACCTTGGCGACGACACCATGTTCGGCGGTAAGGAGGACGACTACATCTACGGCGGAAGCGGTAACGACTTCATCCTGGGTGGTTCCGGTGCCGGCAACGAGATGTGGGGCGGATCCGGCGGTGACACCTTCGGGTTCAACGAGGACCTGGGTGCCATGGGCGACGAAGGCGATGTCAACGACTTCTCCGGCGTGGTCCAGGCGGGCGCGGATCAGATCAAGATCTTCGCCAGCACGCTCGACGTCTCCGGCGGGGAGTTCATCGGCGACAACACCTTCGACGGCAACGGCGTCGCACAGGCCCGCTTCGACAGCGGTATCGGCACCGACGACGTCGAGGTGGATGCCGATGGTGACGGCCTGACGGACTTCGAGATCACCCTCACGGGCTTCTCCTTCGCCAGCCAGCTAACCACAACGGACTTCATCTTCGAACTGATCTGATCGTAGCCACATCATCCCTTGTACGGGCCGGAGGCGACACCAGCCTCCGGCCCTTTCTATGTGCGCGCCAAGGCACGACCCAGCGTGCGCAACGCTGCGGGTTCCCGCACCTGATGCACGAACGGCACGACCTCTCGCGGTCACATTCCGGCCCGGCTCACTCACTCGTGAAGATCAGCATGAGCATTCATTAACTAGGTCAACTCTCCTTACGGACTTTTTGTACAAAGCGTTTTGCATAATCTCACACATGATCAGACACCTGTCCTTAAGGTCAGTATTATGGGGATTTTTGTTCAATTCTGACAGTTCTTTGTAAAAATATTTACACTGAATCCATATTACACTTCGACAACATTAGGTATAATCGATAATTTTCTAAAGTTTTCCCTTTTTTATACATCGCTCCTTATGGCACGCTTTTCCTCAAGAGAAACAACAGGAGAGAGAAAAGTACCCAGAATACATCGATAAGAAAGTACTGATCGGCCGATAACTCGGTCCTATCCCACGAAACCCCCTATCACTGTCAATAGTTGCGTCGCGCATGGCCACAGTAATACTTTATTCTAGACGTCATTCTCTTGTTCTTTGGCGGGGTCGAGAAACGCGAACGATGTGGCCACCGCAGTGCGGACAGCGACCACGGCCGGCAACAGCAAGGGAGACAACGATGACAGCCTAGTTCGGAACCAACGGACCCGACACCATCACCGGGTCGGACCTGGTCGACACGATCTTCGGACGCAATGGAGACGACACGCTCTTCGGTCTGTCGGCCAGCGACACGCTGAACGGGGCCCAAGGCCAGGACCTGATCTTCGGGGCGTGCGGCAACGACATTCTGCATGCCGGCGACGGGGACGACAGCGCCTACGGTGCAGGAGGCAACGACAGGCTGACCGGCGAGACGGGCGAGGACCTGCTGGTCGGCGGAGACCAGAACGACCGGCTCTACGGCGGCCTCGGTGCCGCAGGATGTACGGCGAGCTGGAGGTCGATTCCGACGGCGACGGCTTCGGCGACTTCAACGTGACCCTGACGGGCTACTCCACCAGCAGCCAGCTCACCAGCACGGACTTCCAGTTCCTCCTGATCTGATCGCAGAGAGCCGAGTGACTGAGCCGGGGGCCTGCCCCCGGCTCAGTCTTACTTCCTCTCAGAGCGAGAAGGCCTCGTCCTCGAGGAAAGAGTCGCCCAGAGCCCTGGTCGAGGCCAGGCCGCCGACCAGTCCCGTGCCACTGCCACCCGTTGGATCCAGGGGCTCCAGCGGGTTCACGCCGTTCGGCCGCCTCGGTCCCGCTGAGACCGCGTCCGCTGTCCATCGGGGCGTCGAGGTCGAGCGCCCGCCCCAGGGAGCCTTGCAGGCCCTCGCGGACCTGGGTGAAGAGCTCCGTCGCCGAGCCTTCGCCCTCACCGTCCGGTTTCACGGTGGGGTCCGGCAGTCCGTCCGTCAGCCCCAGGGCATCCATGGCGCCCGACGCTTCCAGACTTCTGCCCAGCCCCAGACCGAGCTCGAAGGCAGCCTCTGCTTCGCTGTCCTTACCCAGGGTCTCGGCCAGCTCTCCGGCAAGGCCGGGCAGGTCCTTGGCATCCGGGCTCATTCCTTCGGTCAGGCCCAGGGCGACACCGTCGAAGAAGCCGCCGACCAAGGTCTCGAGATGCTCGTAGCGTGCCGAGACCAGGAGATCGGCCAGATCGCTGAGGGGCTTGACCATGTCTTGCGAAAGGAGCAGCGCACCGGGGCCGTTCAGGACTCCAGCCGCGGTTGCGAAGGCCTCAGGCGTGAAGGCGAAGGCCTCTTCCTTCTCTGCGGTCGCCACCTCGAAGGAGACGAAAAGGCTTTCCTTGTCGGACATGACTCTATCCTTTCCTGCGTGTTCCCTGCGTTCGCCGGGCCCTGCCGGCGCTCGACCGCGTTCGGTTGCAGTCGCTGGTCGCAGGGCCTAGGGTTGCGAGAGCAGGTCAAAGGTGGGAGCAGGACGCGGATACGAGAATGACGGGAATGCCGGAAGTCTTGACCGTTCCTCCGGTGGACCTGCCAGCCGCCCTTCCGGTCGATGCTGGGCCCGGAACGCAGGTCTCCTCGGCCCTGCAGACGCGCGCCGATCCCCTGGGCGATGTCCTGGCGTCAGTGCGCCTGCGCGGAGCGCTCTTCTTCGCCGTCGACTCGAGTTCGCCCTGGTGCATCGAGGTGCCGCACGCCAGCCGCTACCGGCAGATGATCCTGCCGCAGGCCGAGCACGTCTTCTCCTACCACATCACCGTGGAGGGCACCGGCTACGCCTCGGTTCCGGGCGTCCAGCCCCTGGCCTACGAGAGCGGCGACATCCTCGTCTTCCCGCAGGGCGACGGCTACAGGATGCAGAACGCACCCGACACCCCGCCGGAGTTCGACCAGGATGGGGTGCTGCACTTCATGCAGGCCCTGGCCGACGGCTCCCTGCCCTTCGTGGTGCAGGAAGGGGGCGGGAAGCCGCCCAGGAACCTCACGATCTGCGGCTTTCTCGGCTGCGATGCCCGGCCCTTCAATCCGATCCTGGCCAGCCTGCCGCGCATGCTGCGCCTGAGGCGCCCCCGCAACGAGCCCGACCTGCTCGACCGTCTGATCGAGATGACCATGACGGAAGCGCAGAGCAGCGCGCCCGGCCGCCGCGGCGTGGGCCTGCGCCTGAGCGAGCTCATGTTCATCGAGCTGCTGCGCCGCTTCATCGATGCGCCGGGGCCGAAGCCGCCGGGCTGGCTCTCCGCCCTGAAGGATCCGCCGCTGGCGCGCACCCTGGCCGCCATCCACGCGACGCCAGGCGAGGACTGGAGCCTCACGGCGCTGGCCTCCCTGGCCGGCCTCTCGCGCTCCTCCTTCGCCGAGCGCTTCAATGCCCGCGTCGGCCAGTCGCCACTGCGCTACCTGACGCTCTGGCGCATGCAGGTGGCAGCGGGCCTCCTGGCCGAGGGCGAGCTTCCGGTAGCGGAGATCGGCCGGCGGGTCGGATACCAGTCCGAGGCCGGATTCAGCCGCGGCTTCAAGCGCCTCATGGGCCTGTCGCCGCTCGCCTGGCGCAGCCAGCGGGAGAGTGGCGAAGCAGCTTAGCCCGAATTTCTCAAACTAGGGATGCATCGGGGCTCTGAATCTGGGAAAATTCTTGTGCGAACAAGGAGTTAACCCAGGATAGAGGAGTTCCCCGATGCCGACAGAGTGTAACCCGGATCTGTTTGGTTTTGCACCCGTGGAAGGACGGCGTGTGGAGGCAGCGTTCGATGCCGGTCTGGCGAGTTCGGACGCGGGAGCGCTGCTGCTGGGCGCCACGGACAAAGCGATTGGCGTGATCGAGCGCTTCGCCGGTTGCTTCGTCGATCATCGCGAGCCCTCGCTGATCGAGCATCAGGTGGGCACGCTGGTCGGCCAGCGGGTGTTCGGCATCGCGCTGGGCTATGAGGACCTGGAAGACCACGATCACCTGCGCTTCGATCCGGTGATGGCGGTGCTGGCCGGCAAGCTGCATGCGCGGCGGCGGGACTGCGCCCCGCTGGCCGGCAAGTCGACGCTGAACCGGCTGGAACTGAGCAGCGCCCTGCCGACGCTCTACCACAAGATCAGCTATGAGGCAGCGGCGATCGAGGCGCTCTTCGTGAGCCTCTTCCTCGAGGCACAGCCGCAGCCGCCAGCACAGATCGTTCTCGACCTGGATGCAACCGACGACCCACTGCACGGCAACCAGGAGGGCCGCTTCTTCCACGGCTATTACGACTGCTACTGCTACCTGCCGCTCTACGTCTTCTGCGGCCGCCACCTGCTTGCTGCCAAGCTCAGGCGCTCGAACATCGATGCCGCCGCCGGGGCGGTCGAGGAGATTGCCAGGATCGTGGCGCAGATCCGCCAGCACTGGCCCGAGGTGCGCATCCTGCTACGCGCCGATGCGGGCTTCGCCCGCGAGGCACTGATGGCCTGGTGTGAGGCCAACAGGGTCGACTACCTCTTCGGCCTGCAACGCAACGCCCGGCTGGTGGCCGAGATCGAGGCCGAACTGGCGACAGCACGCAGCCAGGCCGAGACCAAACGCCGCCCGGCGCGGCGCTACAAGGACTTCCTGTGGACCACCCTGGACAGCTGGAGCTGCCAGCGACGGGTGGTCGGCAAGGCCGAGTGGATGCCGGGCCGGCCCGACGGGAGCAACCCACGCTTCGTGGTGACCTCGCTGGCCCGCCACGACGTCAAGGCGCGCCGCCTCTACGAACAGCTCTACTGCGCGCGTGGCGAGATGGAGAACCGCATCAAGGAGTGCCAACTCGACCTCTTCGCAGACCGCACCTCGGCTCACACCATGCGCGCCAACCAACTCAGACTCTGGTTCGCCTCGATGGCCTACCTGCTGCTCTGCGCCTTGCGCCGCATCGGCTTGGTGAACACGCGCTTCGCCAAGGCCTCCTGCGGGCGGATCCGAAACAAGCTCCTGAAGATCGCCGCCCGGGTGCGCATCAGCGCCAGACGGATCAAGCTCGCCATGCCTTCGGCCTTCCCTTACCAGACCGAATTCGCCGCTGCTCACCGGCGATTAGCCATCGCCGCGGCCTGAGCGGCTCGACTAATCCTTCCCTTCCACTACAGAGGAACAGTGATCAACCGACCCAGCCGTCAATCGACGGGACAGACCGCTCGACCTCATTCAGACATCACCAACCTTGCCTGGACCAACCTCACCTAGCCACCATCACGCTGCATCCTCAAAGACTGTTTGAGAAATCCGGGTTAGTCCTTAGAGAGCGTTGAGAGATCCGAGAGAGGACCCACGGCTCCGGCAAAAGAAAGGGGCGGCACCCCGCGATCGGGTGCCGCCCCTCGTCAGTACAGCAGGCGAGACGGCTACTCGGCAGCCGTGCTCGTGCCCTCCTCGCCCGGCTCCTCGCTCGGCGGCTGTTCGGCACGCTGCTCGGCCAGGAGCTTCTGGTCGCGCTCGGCGGCCACCCGCTTCACGTGGTTCACGACCGAGCCCGTGCCCGCCGGGATGAGACGGCCGACGATCACGTTCTCCTTCAGGCCGACCAGGAAGTCGACCTTGCCCTGGACCGAGGCCTCCGTCAGCACCCGCGTGGTCTCCTGGAAGGAGGCCGCGGAGATGAAGGAGCGGGTCTGCAGCGAGGCCTTGGTGATGCCCTGCAGCACCGGCTTGGACTCCGCCGGCTCGCCGCCGTCGTCCACGGTACGCTCGTTCACGGCATCGAACTCGTCGCGGTCGACCTGCTCGCCGATCAGGAAGGTCGTGTCGCCGGTGCCGGTGATCTCGACCTTTTGCAGCATCTGCCGGCAGATGACCTCGATGTGCTTGTCGTTGATCTTCACGCCCTGCAGCCGGTAGACGCTCTGGATCTCGTTCACGAGGTACTCGGCAAGCGCCTCGATCCCCATCACCTCGAGGATGTCGTGCGGCACGGGGCTGCCGTCCATCAGCAGATCACCGCGCTCCACGAAGTCGCCTTCCTGCACGGAGATATGCTTGCCCTTGGGCATCATGTACTCCTTGGCCTCGGCATCCTCTTCGGGCGGACGGACGATGATACGCCGCTTGGTCTTGTAGTCCTTGCCGAACTCCACGCGCCCGGCGATCTCGCTGATGACCGCGAAGTCCTTGGGCTTGCGGGCCTCGAAGAGCTCCGCCACACGCGGCAGACCGCCGGTGATGTCACGGGTCTTGGAGGTCTCGCGCGGGATACGGGCCAGGACGTCGCCGGCCTTCACCGTGGCCCCGTTCTCCACCGAGAGGATGGCGTCCACCGACATGAGGTAGCGCGCCTCCAGGCCGTTGGAGAGGGTCAGCAGCTTGCCCTCCTCGTCGGAGAGCTGGATGCGCGGACGCAGGTCGTTGCCCTGCGGCTGCTGCTTCCAGTCCACCACGACGCGGCTGGCGATGCCGGTCTGCTCGTCGGTGACCTCGCGCATGGAGACGCCGTCGATCAGGTCGGCATAGACCGCAACACCGTCCTTCTCGGTGATGATCGGCATGGTGTAGGGGTCCCACTCGGCAAGCCGCTGGGCCTTCTCCACCGTGGTGCCGTCGTCGACCAGAAGGCGCGCGCCGTAGGGGACGCGGTGGTTGGCACGGTCACGCCCCATCTCGTCCTTCAGCACGACCTCCAGGTTGCGGGTCATGACGATGAGGACGCCTTCGGAGTTCGCCACCACGTTGCGGTTGCGAATGGCGATGGTGCCGTCGACCGTCGCCTCCACCGAGCTCTGCTCGGCACCGCGCTGGGCGGCACCGCCGATGTGGAAGGTCCGCATGGTGAGCTGCGTGCCGGGCTCGCCGATCGACTGGGCGGCGATGACGCCCACGGCCTCGCCCTGGTTCACCTTGGTGCCGCGGGCGAGATCGCGCCCGTAGCAGGTGGCGCAGATGCCGCTCGTCGACTCGCAGACCAGCGGAGAGCGCAGCATCACGGTATCGACTCCGGCCTGGTCGATCTTGAGGACCAGTTCCTCGTCGATGATGGTCTTCGCCGGGACCACGACCTCGCCGGTCGCGGCATCGACGATGTCGCGCGCCGCCGTGCGGCCCAGGATACGGTCGGTCAGCGGGGCCAGGACCTCGCCGCCCTCCACCACCGCGGAGATGGTGAGCGCGTTCTCCGTGCCGCAGTCGTCTTCGGTGATGATGGCGTCCTGCGCCACATCGACCAGGCGGCGGGTGAGATAGCCCGAGTTCGCCGTCTTCAGGGCAGTATCGGCCAGGCCCTTGCGGGCGCCGTGGGTGGAGTTGAAGTACTCCAGCACGGTCAGGCCTTCCTTGAAGTTGGAGATGATCGGCGTCTCGATGATCTCGCCCGAGGGCTTGGCCATGAGGCCGCGCATGCCGGCCAGCTGCTTGATCTGCGCCGGCGACCCACGCGCCCCGGAGTGCGCCATCATGTAGACGGAGTTGATGTCGCGTCCCTTGACGATGCTCATCCCCTTCATCATCTCCTCGGCCACGCGGTCGGTCGTGGTCGACCAGACGTCGACGACCTTGTTGTACTTCTCGCCGCGGGTGATGAGGCCGTCCTGGTACTGCTGCTCGAACTCCTTCACCTGGTTCTGCGCCTCCTCGACCAGGCGCTGCTTGGCCTCGGGGATGATCAGGTCGTCCTTGCCGAAGGAGATGCCGGCCTTGTTGGCGTAGTTGAAGCCCAGCGACATGATGCGGTCGGCGAAGATCACCGTCTCCTTCTGACCGCAGTGACGGTAGACCACGTCCAGGACCTCGGAGATCTCGCGCTTGGTCAGGACCCGGTTGATCACCTCGAAGGGCACCCGAGGGTCCTTGGGCAGGACCTCGGAGAGGATCATGCGGCCGGCCGTGGTCTCGACCCGCTGCACCACCTCGCTGCCGGTCTCGTCGCGCGTGGTGTAGCGCGCGGTGATCTTGGAGTGGAGCGTGATGGCGCCGGCGTCCAGTGCCGCCTGCAGCTCGCCCATGTTGGCGATCGGGGTGGGCGCGCCCTCGTCGTCGCCCTCCATCGAGAGATAGTAGATGCCCAGCACGATGTCCTGGCTGGGGACGATGATGGGCTTGCCGTTGGCGGGCGAGAGGATGTTGTTGGTCGACATCATCAGCACGCGGGCTTCGAGCTGCGCCTCCAGCGAGAGCGGCACGTGCACGGCCATCTGGTCGCCGTCGAAGTCGGCGTTGAAGGCGGTGCAGACCAGCGGGTGAAGCTGGATCGCCTTGCCCTCGATCAGCACCGGCTCGAAGGCCTGGATGCCGAGGCGATGGAGCGTGGGGGCGCGGTTCAGCAGCACCGGATGCTCGCGGATCACCTCTTCCAGGATGTCCCAGACCTCCGGGCGCTCCTTCTCGACCATGCGCTTGGCCGCCTTGATGGTCGAGGCCAGGCCATAGAGCTCCAGCTTGGAGTAGATGAAGGGCTTGAAGAGCTCCAGCGCCATCTTCTTCGGCAGGCCGCACTGGTGCAGCTTCAATTCCGGGCCGACCACGATGACCGAGCGGCCGGAATAGTCGACGCGCTTGCCCAGCAGGTTCTGGCGGAAGCGGCCCTGCTTGCCCTTCAGCATGTCGGAGAGCGACTTCAGCGGACGCTTGTTGGCGCCGGTGATGACGCGCCCGCGCCGGCCGTTGTCGAAGAGGGCGTCGACCGCCTCCTGCAGCATGCGCTTCTCGTTGCGCACGATGATGTCGGGCGCGCGCAACTCCATCAGCCGCTTCAGGCGGTTGTTGCGGTTGATCACGCGGCGGTAGAGGTCGTTCAGGTCCGAGGTCGCGAAGCGGCCGCCGTCCAGCGGCACCAGCGGGCGCAGCTCGGGCGGGATCACCGGCACGACGTCGAGGATCATCCATTCCGGATGGGCCCCGGACTCCATGAAGGACTCGACCAGCTTCAGGCGCTTCACCAGCTTCTTGCGCTTGGCCTCGGAGTTGGTCTCCTTCAGGTCGGCGCGCATGTTCACCCGCTCGGCATCGAGGTCGATCTGGCTCAGCATGTCCTTGATCGCCTCGGCGCCGATCTTGGCGATGAAGTTCTCCTCGCCGTACTTCTCCTGGGCGTCGAGGAACTCGTCCTCGCTCAGGAGCTGGCGCGGCTTCAGGTCGGTCATGCCCGGCTCGATCACCACGTAGGCCTCGAAGTAGAGGATGCGCTCCAGGTCCTTCAGGGTCATGTCCATCAGCAGGCCGATGCGGCTCGGCAGCGACTTCATGAACCAGATGTGGGCGACGGGGCTGGCCAGCTCGATGTGGCCCATGCGCTCGCGCCGGACCTTGGAGAGGGTCACCTCCACGCCGCACTTCTCGCAGATGATGCCGCGGTACTTCATGCGCTTGTACTTGCCGCAGAGGCACTCGTAGTCCTTGATCGGACCGAAGATCCGCGCACAGAAGAGGCCGTCACGCTCCGGCTTGAAGGTGCGGTAGTTGATGGTCTCCGGCTTCTTGATCTCGCCGAAGGACCAGGAGCGAATGCGCTCCGGGCTGGCGATGGAAATACGAATCTGATCGAAACTCTGCGGACCCTGGGGCTGGCCGAAGATATTCACTAGTTCGTTCATTTGCGACTCTCCTGCGGGGCGGAGGGTGGCCCGGACCGCCTGCGGCCCGGGCCCAAGTTCAACTGCGGTCGGCGCTCTAGTAGCTGCTCTGCTTCAGCTCGACGTTGAGGCAGAGCGAGCGCAGCTCCTTGACCAGCACGTTGAAGGATTCCGGAATGCCGGCTTCGAAGTTGTCGTCGCCCTTGACGATGGCCTCGTAGACCTTGGTCCGGCCGGAGACGTCGTCCGACTTCACCGTCAGCATCTCCTGCAAGGTGTAGGAGGAGCCATAGGCCTCGAGCGCCCAGACCTCCATCTCGCCGAAGCGCTGGCCGCCGAACTGCGCCTTGCCGCCGAGCGGCTGCTGGGTGACCAGCGAATAGGGGCCGATCGAGCGGGCATGGATCTTGTCGTCGACCAGGTGATGCAGCTTCAGCATGTAGATGTAGCCGACGGTCACCGGACGGTGGAAAGCCTCGCCGCTGCGCCCATCGACTAGGGTAACCTGGCCGCTGGATTCGAGTCCGGCGGCACTCAGAGCCTCGACGATGTCGGACTCGTGTGCGCCGTCGAAGACCGGAGAGGCGATGGGCACGCCGTTGGTGATGTTGCGCGCCATCTCCTGCACGTCGTCGTCGTCGAGTGCTGCGACCTCGCTCTCGTAGAGCTTGTCGCCGTAGATCGACTTCAGCTTCTCGCGCAGCGGCTCGGTCTTGGCTTCGACCTGGTCCAGCAGCTCCGCCACCTGGCGGCCCAGACCGCGGCAGGCCCAGCCCATGTGGGTCTCCAGGATCTGGCCGACGTTCATGCGGCTGGGCACGCCCAGCGGGTTCAGCACGATGTCGACTGGGGTGCCGTCCTCCAGGTAGGGCATGTCCTCGACCGGAACGATGCGCGAGACCACGCCCTTGTTGCCGTGCCGGCCGGCCATCTTGTCGCCGGGCTGGATCTTGCGCTTCACCGCGATGAAGACCTTGACCATCTTCATCACGCCCGGCGGCAGCTCGTCGCCGGCCTGCAGCTTGGCCACCTTGTTGTCGAAACGCTTGTTGAGCCCGGCCACGGCCTGGTCGAAGGCCTTGCCCAGCTCTTCGATCTCGGCCTGGCGCTGGTCGTCGGCGACGGTGATCTGGCGCCACTGCCCCGGCGTGTAGTCGGAGAGCACCAGCTCGGTCACCTCGGTCCCGGAGGCGAAGCCCTTCGGGCCGCTCTGACCCTGCTGGTTCACCAGCAGGTCCTTCAGGCGGTTATAGTAGCTGCGCTCCAGGATCGCCTTCTCGTCGTCGCGGTCCTTGGCCAGGCGCTCGATCTCCTGGCGCTCGATCTGCAGGGCACGCTCGTCCTTGTCCACGCCGCGGCGGGAGAAGACCCGCACCTCGACGATGGTGCCGCTGACCCCCGGCGGGACGCGGAGCGAGGTGTCGCGCACGTCCGAGGCCTTCTCACCGAAGATCGCCCGCAAGAGCTTCTCTTCCGGCGTCATCGGACTCTCGCCCTTCGGCGTCACCTTGCCGACCAGGATGTCGCCCGGCTGGATCTCCGCACCGATGTAGACGATGCCCGCCTCGTCGAGGTTGCGCAGCGCGTCCTCGCCGACGTTGGGGATGTCGCGGGTGATCTCCTCCTGGCCCAGCTTGGTGTCGCGGGCCATCACCTCGAACTCTTCGATGTGGATCGAGGTGAAGACGTCGTCGCGCACGATGCGCTCCGACAGCAGGATCGAGTCTTCGAAGTTGTAGCCCTGCCAGGGCATGAAGGCGACCAGCACGTTGCGGCCGAGCGCCAGCTCGCCCAGGTCGGTCGAGGGACCGTCGGCGACGATATCGCCCTTCTCGACGATCTCGCCCACCTTCACCAGCGGGCGCTGGGTGATGCAGGTGTTCTGGTTGGAGCGCTGGAACTTCAGGAGGTTGTAGATGTCCACGCCGGTCTCGCCGGCATGGCTCTCCTTCTCGTTCACCCGCACCACGATGCGGGTCGCGTCGACCTGGTCGACCACGCCGCCGCGCCGCGCCGAGATGGCGACGCCCGAATCGCGCGCAACGGTGCCTTCCATGCCGGTGCCGACCAGCGGCGCCTCGGCCTTGATCAGCGGCACCGCCTGGCGCTGCATGTTGGAGCCCATGAGCGCACGGTTGGCGTCGTCGTTCTCAAGGAAGGGGATGAGGGCGGCTGCCACCGAGACAAGCTGCTTGGGCGAGACGTCCATCAGCTCGATGTCCTCGCCGCGCGCCAGCATGTAGTCGCCGCCGCGGCGCGAGGAGATCAGGTCCTCGGCGAAACGCTGCTCGGAATCGAGCGGCGCGTTGGCCTGGGCGATGGTGTACTTCCCCTCCTCCATGGCGGAGAGGTAGACCACCTCCTCGGTGACCCGGCCGTCCTCGACCCGGCGGTAGGGCGTCTCGATGAAGCCGTACTGGTTCACCTGGGCGTAGGTCGCCAGCGAGTTGATCAGGCCGATGTTGGGGCCCTCCGGCGTCTCGATCGGGCAGATCCGGCCGTAGTGGGTCGGGTGCACGTCGCGCACCTCGAAGCCGGCACGTTCGCGGGTCAGGCCGCCCGGGCCCAGTGCCGAGAGGCGCCGCTTGTGGGTGATCTCCGACAGCGGGTTGGTCTGGTCCATGAACTGCGAGAGCTGCGAGGAGCCGAAGAACTCGCGCACCGAGGCGGCTGCCGGCTTGGCGTTGATCAGGTCGTGCGGCATCACGCTGTCGATCTCGACGGAGCTCATGCGCTCGCGGATGGCACGCTCCATGCGCAGCAGGCCGACGCGGTACTGGTTCTCCATAAGCTCGCCCACCGAGCGCACCCGGCGGTTGCCCAGGTGGTCGATGTCGTCGATCTCGCCGACCCCGTCCTTCAGGTTGCAGAGGATGCGCAGGATGCGCAGCATGTCCTCCTTGCGCAGGACCCGAAGCTGGTCGTCGGTCGCGTTCTCGCGGCCGTAGAGGCGGGCGTTCATCTTGACCCGGCCGACGGCCGAGAGGTCGTAGCGCTCGGAATCGAAGAAGAGGCCCTTGAAGAGGGCTTCCGCGCTCTCCAGGGTCGGCGGCTCGCCCGGGCGCATGACCCGGTAGATGTCGACCAGCGCCTCTTCGCGCGTGCGGTTCTTGTCGACGGCAAGCGTGTTGCGGATGTAGGCGCCGATGTTGACGTGGTCGATGGCCAGCGTATCCAGCTGGGGCAGGCCCAGGGCCTCGATGCGGGTCAGCATCGGCTCGGTGATCTCGTCGCCGGCCTCGCCGAAGACCTCGCCGGTCTTCTCCTCGATCAGATCGCTCGCCAGGAAGCGGCCCAGCAGGTCCTCGCGCGCGACCAGGATGTGCTCCAGGCCGGCCTCGGCCAGCTGGCGCGCCTTGCGCGGCGTGATCTTGGTGCCCTCCTCCGCCACGATCTTGTTGGTCTTGGCGTCGATCAGGTTGCGGGTCAGCTTTGCGCCGCGCAGGGAATCGCTCTTGAACTCGGTGTGCCACTGGTCCTTCGAGCGGATGTAGGAGACCACGCCGTAGAAGGTGTTCAGGATCTCCTCCAGCGACATGCCCTGCACCTCGACCGGCTCCAGCTCGCGGCCCTCGGCGGCCGCGGCCTCGCGGGCAGCCTCGGTGCGCAGGGAATCCAGCGCCAGCAGCAGGGTCGTCGCCGGCAGCTTGCGGCGGCGGTCGATGCGCACGTAGACCAGATCCTTGGCGTCGAACTCGAAGTCCAGCCAGGAACCGCGGTAGGGGATGACGCGAGCGGCGAAGAGGTACTTGCCCGAGGTGTGGGTCTTGCCCTTGTCGTGGTCGAAGAAGACACCGGGCGAGCGGTGCATCTGGCTCACGATCACGCGCTCGGTGCCGTTGATGACGAAGGTGCCGTTGCCCGTCATCAGCGGCATGTCGCCCATGTAGACGTCCTGCTCCTTGATGTCGCGGATTGAGCGCGCGCCGGTGTCCTCGTCCACGTCCCAGACGACCAGGCGCAGGGTCACCTTCAGCGGGGCGGCGAAGGTGATGCCGCGCTGCTGGCACTCCTCGACGTCGTACTTCGGCTCTTCCAGCTCGTAGTGCACGAACTGCAGCTCGGCACGCTCGGAGAAGTCCTTGATCGGGAAGACGGACTTGAAAACCTCCTGCAGGCCCAGGGTCGACCGCGTGGCCGCATCGCCGCCCATCTGCAGAAACTGATCGTAGGAGCTCTTCTGCACCTCGATCAGGTTCGGCATCTCCGCAACCTCGGGGATCCGTCCATAGCTCTTGCGCAGGCGCTTGCGACCGGTAAACGACCTTTTCATGGCTCGCCCTTCTTCCCTTCCTGCCCGGGTTCCACACAACCCGGGCGAACGCGGCGCCGAAGCGCCGCCGGCAAATGCGCCTCGGCCCGAAGGCCGTGGCTCCTGTCCCTAACGCGGCCGGTAATTGACCGCAGCGGCGCTGGACGGACCGGCCGTCCCCTGCGCCTTGCCCTTCCTGCGCCCGGGCCCTGACCTCGGGGCCCTCCGCAGGAAGCGGCATCGACAAATGCACAAACGCCCACGGGCGGCGCGGAAGCAGACTTCCGCGCCGCCTTGGGCTCTCACTGTTGCCGGCGCAGCGAAGGCGCCGGCCGAAGATCAGTTGATCTCGACAGTCGCGCCAACGCCTTCAAGCTGCTCCTTAAGCTTATCGGCCTCCTCCTTCGGCACGGCCTCCTTGATTGGCTTCGGCGCGCTCTCGACCAGGTCCTTGGCCTCCTTGAGGCCGAGGCCGGTGATCGCACGGACCTCCTTGATCACGTTGATCTTCTTGTCGCCGACCGCCTTCAGGATCACGTCGAACTCGGTCTTCTCCTCGGCGGCCGGGCCGGCGTCGTCGCCACCGCCGGCGGCAGCCATGACCGGCATGGCCATCGGCGCAGCAGCGGCCGACACGCCCCAGGTCTCTTCCAGCTTCTTGGCGAGCTCAGCCGCCTCGAGCACAGTCAGGTTCGAAAGCTCGTCGACGAGCTTGTCCAGATCAGCCATTTCTTCACTCCTCAGGGTCTTGGGTCAGGGTCCGGGTCGCTGCATCCCGCAGGTCGATCAAGTCCGGCACCCTCGTTGCTTCAATTCACAGCTTCGCAGGCGCTAAGCCGCGGCACCTCGTCCATGCCTATGCCGCATCCTTCCGGGCATAGGCGTTGAGAACACGTGGCAGTTTCGATGCGCCGGCCTGCATGACGCCCGCGACCTTGGTCGCAGGGGCCGGCAGCACGCCGACCAGCTTGGCAGCCGGGGCCTGGAACAGGCCGACCAGCTTGCCGCGCAGCTCGTCCAAGGACGGCATCTTCGAGACCTGCACGACGCCTTCGGCGTCCAAGAGCTGAGAGCCGAACGCGGCGGCCACGATGGTCAGCTTCTTGCTGTCCTTCGTGTACTTCACGATCGCCTTCGCAGCCTCGACGGGCTCGGCAGACCAGATCAGGCCGGTCGGTCCCGTGAGCTCTCCACGCAGCCCCTCGAAAGGGGTGTTCTCCAGGGCGAGACGCGCCAAACGGTTCTTAGCCACCTTGAACCTGGCACCGGACTCGCGCATACGCCGCCTGAGGTCCTGACTCTCGAACACCGTCATCCCGGTTTGATGGGTGACGACGATCAGAGCGGACTCCGAGAAGGCGCCGTGCAATTCCGAGACCAGAGCTTCCTTAGCAGCACGATCCACGAATGCGTCTCCACCTTGCTTTGACGCCCGACTGCCCGGCAAGGCACCCCAAAGACCGGGGCGCTTCGCAGGACCGCTGGACGCTCTACCCATGAGACCGGGGACCATCCCCAGCCTCAAAACTCTGCCCAGGAGAGCACTCGCCAAGATCCCTCACGCTCGAAAATGGGGCCCTTTCCGGGCTCCTTCAAGCAGCAGACTAGACCCTGTGCACCCCGTCTATGCAGGCACCGCAACGAATACGGAGCTTAAATGGCCCGGAGGCCACGCCTGCAGTCTTGGACAGTCGTTCCGCCGGATCCCGGCCGTCCATCGAGGACGGAGAGGAGCCAGCGGATTCACCCGCTGCCGGCACCCCTTCGATAGGAAGCGCCGACCGCGGAGAATTCCCAAACCGCGCGACCCGTCAGCCCAGCAGGCCGGCGGTGTCCACGGCAATGCCCGGCCCCATGGTCGAACTCAAGGAGACCTTCTTCACGTAGGTTCCCTTGGCGCCCGAGGGCTTGGCACGCATGATTGCATCCACGAAAGCGCGCACATTAGCGGAAAGTGCGGCTTCGTCAAAGCTTACTTTGCCCACACCGGCGTGCACGATGCCGGCACGCTCGGCGCGGAACTCCACCTGGCCGCCCTTGGCCGCCTGGACGGCCGGGCCGACGTCGTTGGTGACGGTGCCGAGCTTGGGGTTCGGCATCAGGCCGCGCGGGCCCAGCACCTTACCCAGGCGACCGACCAGCGCCATCATGTCCGGCGTGGCGATGGTGCGGTCGAAGTTGATGTTGCCGGCCTGGATCTGCTCCACCAGGTCCTCCGCGCCGACCACGTCCGCACCGGCCTCCTTGGCGGCCTCGGCATTGTCGCCGCGCGCGAAGACGGCGACGCGGACCGGCTTGCCGGTGCCGTTCGGCAGGTTGACCACGCCGCGCAGGGCCTGGTCGGAGTGGCGCGGATCGATGCCGAGGTTCATCGAGATCTCGACCGATTCGTCGAACTTGGCCTTGGCCTTCTCGCGCACCAGGCGGATCGCCTCGTCCAGCGCGTAGGCCTTCTCGCGATCGAGGCCGTCGAGGACCTGCTTGCGGGTCTTGCTGAGCTTCGCCATCGGTCTACTCCGTCACCTCGAGGCCCATCGAACGGGCCGAGCCCAGGATGATCTTGGTCGCCGCATCCAGATCGTAGGCGTTCAGATCCTTCATCTTGATCTCGGCGATCTCCCGACACTGGGCGACGCTCACCCGGCCGGCGGTGCCGCGGCTGGGGGTGGGATGGCCCTTGGGGATACCGGCCGCCTTCTTCAGGAAGTAGGCCGCCGGCGGCGTCTTCATCTCGAAAGCGAAGCTGCGGTCGGAATAGGCGGTGATGACGACGGGGACCGGCATCCCGGTCTCCATCTCCTGCGAGGCTGCATTGAAAGCCTTGCAGAACTCCATGATGTTGAGACCGCGCTGTCCCAGCGCCGGTCCGATCGGCGGCGAAGGATTGGCCTTGCCTGCCGGAATCTCGAGCTTGATGTAGCCCGCGATCTTCTTTGCCATCTTCAAGTCCCTCTACAAACGACAGAACCGCAGCAGGGACCCCCTGCTGCGGGTGAGAGCTCCGCGGTCCGAAAGTCGGCCGCCACGGGTCTTCGTGGCCCGGCCTCCCGCGTTCTCTACCAGATAGGCATTCGGCTAGAGTTTTGCCACCTGCCCATACTCCAGCTCCACCGGGGTCGAACGACCGAAGATGGAGACGGAAACCTTGAGGCGCGTGCGCTCCGGATCGACCTCTTCCACCATGCCGACGAAGCTCTCGAAGGGCCCGTCGGTCACGCGCACCTGCTCGCCCACCTCGAAGATGATCGAGGACTTGGGCCGCTCCACGCCCTCCTTCACCTGATCCAGAATCCGCTGCGCCTCGGCCTCCGAGATCGGCGAGGGCTTCATCTGCCCGCCGAGGAAGCCGGTCACCTTCGGCGTGTTCTTGATCATGTGCCAGGTCATGTCGGTCAGGTCCATCTTGACCAGGACATAGCCCGGGAAGAACTTGCGCTCCGCGTTCACCTTCTGCCCGCGGCGCATCTCGATCACCTCTTCGGTGGGCACCAGCACCTGCTCGATCAGGTCGGTCAGGCCAAGCTGCTCGGACTGCTCGCGCAGCGCCTCGGCGACCTTCTTCTCGAAGCCCGAATAGACGTGAATGACATACCAACGCTTGGCCATCTGATCTCTGCCTAAACCCTAATCTAGCGGCCGAAACCCAGGATGGCCGAGATTCCAAGGCTCAGCACCTGGTCGACCAGGAAAAAGAACAACGCCACCAGGGCCACCATCACGAAGACCATGCCGGTGGTGACCATGGTCTCCTTGCGCGAGGGCCAGGTGACCTTGGAGACCTCTTGGCGAACTTCGCTTATGAAAGTGGCAGGCTTGAAGGCCATTACCAAACCCTTCTCGTCGCTTCACGGCCGAAAGGCGGTCGGGCGCACAACCGCCACACGACCGCCCCCCGCATCAACTTCTAACTGCGCCTGGCAGGAGTGGAGGGACTCGAACCCCCAGCCCCCGGTTTTGGAGACCGGTGCTCTACCAATTGAGCTACACTCCTATCGTCCGCCCAGGCGGCAGCAAACTGCTCTCCTCCGCGACCGCTCCACTCAGGCGGCGATCTTGGTTACGACGCCGGCGCCGACGGTCCTGCCGCCCTCGCGGATGGCGAAGCGCAGGCCCTCGTCCATGGCGATCGGTGCGATCAGCTCCACCTCGATGGTGGTGTTGTCGCCCGGCATCACCATCTCGGTGCCCTCGGCCAGCTGCACCACCCCGGTCACGTCCGTCGTGCGGAAGTAGAACTGCGGGCGGTAGTTGGTGAAGAAGGGCGTGTGGCGCCCGCCCTCCTCCTTCGTCAGGATATAGCACTCCGCGGTGAACTTCGTGTGCGGCGTGATCGACTTGGGGTGCGCCAGAACCTGACCGCGCTCCACATCCTCGCGACCGATGCCGCGCAGCAGCGCGCCGATGTTGTCGCCCGCCTCGCCCTGGTCCAGGAGCTTGCGGAACATCTCCACGCCCGTCACCGTCGTCTTGCGCGTGTCCTTCAGGCCGACGATCTCGATCTCCTCGCCCACCTTCACCACACCGCGCTCCACGCGCCCCGTCACCACCGTCCCGCGGCCCGAGATCGAGAAGACGTCCTCGATCGGCATCAGGAAGGGCATGTCCTTCGGACGCTCGGGCTGCGGAATGTAGCTGTCCACCGCCGCCATCAGCTCCAGAACCGCCTCTTTGCCCAGCTTCTCGTCGCTGTCCTCCAGCGCCGCCAGGGCCGAGCCCTTCACGATCGGGATGTCGTCGCCCGGGAAGTCGTAGCTCGACAGCAGCTCGCGAACCTCGAGCTCCACCAGCTCCAAGAGCTCCTCGTCGTCCACCTGGTCGCACTTGTTCAGGAAGACCACGATCGCGGGAACGCCGACCTGGCGCGCCAGCAGGATGTGCTCGCGCGTCTGCGGCATCGGGCCGTCGGCCGCCGAGACCACCAGGATCGCACCGTCCATCTGCGCTGCACCGGTGATCATGTTCTTCACGTAGTCCGCGTGACCGGGGCAGTCCACGTGCGCGTAGTGACGGGCCTCCGTCTCGTACTCCACGTGCGCCGTCGAGATCGTGATCCCGCGCGCCTTCTCCTCCGGCGCCTTGTCGATCTGGTCGTAGGCCGTGAAGCTCGCGCCCCCCGTCTCCGCCAATACCTTCGTGATCGCTGCCGTCAGCGACGTCTTGCCATGATCCACATGACCGATCGTCCCGATGTTGCAGTGCGGCTTCGTCCGCTCGAACTTTGACTTGGACATCGCTTCCCTGGTCCCGTCCTCGGCCTCTACAATTCCGCTAAAGGAGTCCGGTATCTCCCCGACCGCGCCCTCCAGGCCGCGCCCGGTCGTCTGTCACGACAACCGGCGGCCGTTGGAGCGGGTGAGGGGAATCGAACCCCCGTCGTAAGCTTGGAAGGCTTCTGCTCTACCATTGAGCTACACCCGCCTCCAGAGCACCAGAGACAGATAGCGCCTTACCCGCCCCGGCACAATGACCTAGGTCGGAACAAGGCACACCTTCCCTCTGCCGCCGATCCGGGCCGGACTCCTGGTCGCATCGCTGGTGGAGGGGGTTGGATTCGAACCAACGTAGGCATAGCCAACGGGTTTACAGCCCGTCCCCTTTAACCACTCGGGCACCCCTCCAGATGCGTGTACGAGCACAGCTCGCCCCGGCAGCAGGCCGGCCACTATGGCCAAAAAAGTTCTGCTGTCAATGGCAAAGGAATTGCGGCAAAGCGTGATCGCCATGCACCGGGAAAAAAGATGATGAGGATGTCCAGGAAGCGCAAGACCACAGGCCGCCGCGACGCACCGCAACGCCCCGACCAGCGTTCAGACCAGCGCCCCGGGACGGAGAGGGCAGAGGCGCCGGCCTCCAGGCGCCCCCAGGGCGCCGGCAGATCGTCCGCACCCCCGGGCCGCCACTGGCTCTTCGGGCGGCATGCCGTCCTGGCGGCCCTCGCCAACCCCGCGCGCCGCATCCACGGTCTGGTGACGGTCGGGGAGCCCGATGCGGACCTGCTGGACGCGCTCTCCCGGCGCGGCCTTGCCGCACCCGATCGGCTGGAGCGCGAGGCCCTGCAGCAGCTCCTGCCGCCGGGCGCGGTGCATCAGGGCCTGGCGCTCGCTTGCAAGCCCCTGGCGCAGCCCGACCTCGAGACCTTCCTGAGAGAGAGGCTAGAGCCCGAGGCCATCCTGGTCGTGCTCGACCAGATCACCGACCCGCAGAACGTCGGCGCCATCCTGCGCTCGGCCGCGGCCTTCGGCGCGGCGGCCCTGCTGACGACGATCGACCGCGCCCCGGACGAGAGCGGCACCCTGGCCAAGGCGGCGTCGGGCGCGCTGGAGGTGGTCCCCTACCTGCGCGAGACCAACCTGGCGCGCGCGCTGGACCGCCTGAAGAAGTCCGGCTTCTGGTGCCTCGGCCTGGACGAGGCGGGCCAGCCGCTGAGCCAGGCCCCGCGGTCGGAGCGCATGGCTCTGGTCATGGGGGCCGAGGGCGAGGGGCTGAGGCGGCTGACCAAGGAGCACTGCGACGCCCTGCTCCGCCTGCCGACCCGCCCGCCGATCGGCACGCTCAACGTCTCCAACGCCGCGGCGGTCGCGCTCTACGAACTCGCCGGAAGGCAGGCGGGCCCATGAGCCGCCCCCTCCGCCGCCTCGCCTTCGGACTGGCGACCCTCTTCGGGCTGGCCGAGCGCGGCTATTTCATCCCCTACCGCTATGCCGATCGCCAGGGCGCGGAGGACTACCCTGCCCTGCTCCCCCTCTTCCGGGCCGCCGAACCCCGCTTCCGCGAGGTGCTGGAGGCCATCGAGGAGCTGGCGGACGAGCTCGCGGCGATCGGTGGGCCGGCCCCGGCCGCCCGCTTCGAGCAGGACTGGTTCCCCCGGCTCGACGCCGCGGCCGCCTATGCGCTGGTCCGCAGGCTGGGACCGGCGCGGATCCTGGAGATCGGCTCCGGCCACTCCACCCGCTTCCTGGTGCGCGCGGTGGAGGACGGCGGCCTGGAAACACGGATCGTCTGCATCGACCCGGCCCCGCGCGCCAGCATCGCCGCCCTGCCCGTCGACCACCGCAAGGCCACCCTCGCAGAGGTCGACAGCAGCCTCCTGGAGGCGCTGCAGGCCGGCGACATCCTCTTCATCGACAGCAGCCACGTGGCCATGCCCGGTAGCGACGTCGACCGTCTGCTGCTGGATCTGCTGCCGCGCCTGGCGCCCGGCGTCATGGTGCATATCCACGACATCCTGCTGCCGGACGCTTACCCGAACGCCTGGCGCTGGCGCGGCTACAACGAGCAGCTTCTGGTCGGCTGCCTGCTGCAGGGCGGGGGTTTCCGCCTCAGCTTCGCCAGCCACTACGCCGCCCGCCACATGGCGGCGGCGAGCGGGAGCGGGGTGCTGTCCCGCCTGCCGCTGCCGGACGGCGCGCTCGAGACCAGCCTCTGGCTCGAGAAGCTGGAGGCCGCAAGGTGACCGGCCTTGCAGAAAGCTTGGCTCTGACCGTTGAGGAATCTAGTCTGAGACCAACATGAGAGAGGCAAGGGGACCTGCGGTGCCGGCAGGTCCCCCCTTTCGTTTTGTCCAGACGGGCCAGTTTCGCCGATGAACAACACTACCCTGCCGGAGCGTCCGGCCATCTCTCCCTTTCTGAAGCTGGTGCTCGAGGCGGGGCCCCTGGTGGTCTTCTTCATCGCCAACTCCCGCGCCGACATCTTCGTCGCCACCGGCGCCTTCATGGTCGCCGTGGTCATCGCCCTTTCGGTCAACTATGCGCTGGAACGCAGGGTCCCGATCCTGCCCCTGGTCTCCGGCTTCTTCGTGCTGGTCTTCGGCGCGCTCACCTTGGGCCTGAACGACGAGGTCTTCATCAAGCTGAAGCCGACCATCGTGAACGCGCTCTTCGCCGTCATCCTCTTCGGCGGGCTCGCCGTCGGGCGGCCCCTGCTCGCCCCGCTCCTGGGCACCATGATCAAGCTGACGGACCGGGGCTGGCGCCGGCTCACCCTGCTGTGGGCCTGCTTCTTCTGCTTGCTGGCCGTGCTCAACGAGGTCGTCTGGCGAAACTTCTCCACCGACTTCTGGGCCGGCTTCAAGCTTTTCGGCATCATGCCGATCACTCTCGTCTTCTCCGGCCTGGCGATCTACCTGGTCCGCCAGGAGATGATCCACGAGGACAACAAACCCAAGGCCTGAACGGCCATAAGAACTGGAGGAAAAGTTAAAATGCGTGTCGGCGTACCCAAGGAGATCAAGGCGCAAGAGCATCGTGTCGGGATGACCCCGCCGTCGGTTCGCGAGCTGGTCCACCACGGCCACGAGGTGGTCGTGGAGACGCAGGCCGGCAGCGGCATCGGCTTCTTCGACGAGGACTACGAGCGCGCCGGCGCCCGCATCCTGCCGAACGCCGCGGCCGTCTTCGAGAGCGCCGACATGGTCGTCAAGGTGAAGGAGCCGCAGCCCAGCGAGTGCGCCATGCTGCGCGAGAACCAGGTGCTCTTCACCTACCTGCACCTGGCACCCGACCTGCAGCAGACCCAGGGCCTGATCGCGTCCAAGGCGATCGCCATCGCCTACGAGACCGTGACCGACCGGCACGGGCGGCTGCCACTGCTGGCGCCGATGAGCGAGGTCGCAGGCCGGATGTCGATCCAGGTCGGCGCCCACTGCCTGGAGAAGTACCAGGGCGGCAGCGGCATGCTGCTGGGCGGCGTTCCCGGCGTCGCGGCGGCCAAGGTCGTGGTGATCGGCGGCGGCGTCTCCGGCACCAACGCCGCCCGCATGGCGATGGGCATGGAGGCCCACGTCACCGTGATGGACAAGTCGCTTGCCCGCCTGGACGAGCTGGACATGCGCTTCGGCGGCCAGCTCAACACCATCTTCTCCACGGTGGATGCCATCGAGACCCACGTCGCCACGGCCGATCTGGTCGTCGGGGCGGTGCTGGTGCCCGGTGCCGCGGCACCGAAGCTGGTGAGCGAGGAGATGATCAAGATCATGCGGCCCGGCTCCGCCGTGGTCGACATCGCGATCGACCAGGGCGGCTGCTTCGCCACCTCACACGCCACCACCCACCAGGACCCCATCTACATCAAGCACGACGTGGTCCACTACTGCGTCGCCAACATGCCGGGCGCGGTGGCACGGACCTCGACCATGGCGCTCAACAACGCCACCCTGCCCTTCGTGGTCGCCCTCGCCGACAAGGGCTACCGCCGCGCGCTCGCCGAGGATCCGCACCTGATGAACGGCCTCAACGTGGCCGGCGGCCTGATCACCTACGAGGCCGTTGCCACGGCGCACGGATTGGACTACCTGGCGCCGCAGGAAGCACTCGGACTCTAGCGATGCTCGATTGGGAACGCCTGAAGGACCTCCAGGAGACGGAGGCGGAACGCCTGGCCAACCGGCTGCCGCGCAGCCAGGCGCTCTGGGAGCGGGCACAACGCAGCCAGCCTGACGGCGTTCCCATGGCCTGGATGGCGGGGCTCTACCGCCACCACCCGATCTTCGTCACCAGCGGCCGGGGCGCCTGGTTCGAGGATGTCGACGGACACCGCTACCTCGACATGAACCTGGCGGACCTCGCGGCCTCGCTGGGCTTCGCGCCGCCGGCCGTGGTCAAGGCGGTGCAGGAGCGCGCGGCCGAGGGCAGCGCCTTCCTGCTGCCCACCGACGACGGCATCCAGGCCACCGAGGAGCTGGCGCGGCGCTGCGGCCTGCCCTTCTGGCAGTTCAGCGGCTCCGCCTCCTCGGCCAATGCCGAGGCCCTGCGTCTCGCCCGCCTGGCGACCGGCCGCCAGGTGGTCCTGACCTTCGCCGGCAAGTACCACGGCCACATCGACGAGAGCCTCAGCGGCGACGAGCGCTATCTGGGCCTGCCGAAGGAGGCGGGGCGGCAGCTCCGCCAGATCGAATTCAACGACCTGGAGGCGCTGGAGAAGGCCCTGGCACCCGGCGACGTCGCGGCCCTGATCGCCGAGCCGCTGCTGACCAACTGCAACCTCGTCTTCCCCGACGAGGGCTTCTGGGCAGAAGCCAGGCGCCTCTGCCGCGCCGCCGGCAGCCTGCTGATCCTTGACGAGGCGCACAGCCACTCCTTCGCCTACGGCGGCCTGACCCGCGCCTGGTCGCTGGAACCCGACATGGTGACCCTGGGCAAGGGGCTCGGCAGCTCCATCGCTTTCGGCCTCTACGGCATGACCAAGGAGCTGGCCGCACTCATGTCCGAGCATCTGGACGTGGACGTGGGCCGGGGCGGGCTCGCCGCCGGCGGCACCACCTATGCCAACCCCATCGCCCTCGCCGCCGCACGCGCGGCCCTGCAGCACTGCCTGCGCGAGGAGGACTACGCCCGGGTCGAGCGCCTGGGCCGGCGCCTGGCCGACGGCCTGCAGGGGCTCTTCGACCGCCGCGGGCTGGCCTGGCGGGCGCCGCAGATCGGCGGGCGCAGCGGCTGGGTGCTCTTCCCCGAGCTGCCGCGCACCGCGGCCGATGCGGGAAAGTCCCTGGACCCCCGCTTCGTCGACACCCTGCGCCTCTTCATGGCCAACCGCAACGTCTGGGACGCCGTCGCCTCGGCCGGCCCGGCCTGCTCCTTCGCCCACGGCGAGGCCGAGGTCGACCGCTATCTCGAGGTTTCTGAATCCTTCATGAAGACCGCCGTCGACTGACGGCGGACCTGGCGACGGATGGAGCGCCGCTATCGCGAGATCGCCGGCAGGGCCTGACGCCGCAGCTACAGCGGCCAGACCAGCAGGATCATGGGGATCGAGACCGCGACGATCAGGATCTCCAGCGGCAGGCCCATGCGCCAGTAGTCGCCGAAGCGATAGCCGCCGGGGCCCATGATCAGGGTGTTGTTCTTGTGCCCGATCGGGGTGAGGAAGGCGCAGGAGGCCGCCACGGCGACGGTCATCAGGAAGGCGTCCGCATCGACCTCGAGCCGCTGGGAGAGGCTGTAGGCGACCGGTGCCGCGATCACCGCCGTGGCCGTGTTGTTCATCACGTCCGAGAGCGTCATGGTGACGACCATCAGCAGGGTCAGCACCACCCAGGCCGGCGCCCCTTCCGTCAGGTAGAGGATACCCCCGGCCAGCAGCGCCGTGCCGCCGGTCTCCTCCAGCGCCGCGCCGATGGGGATCATCGAGCCCAGGAGCACGATCACCGACCACTCGACGGAGCTGTAGAGCTCGCGCAGCGGCACGATGTCCAGGACCACGTAGAGCACCACGACCGCGGCCAGCGCGACCGCCAGGTAGAGCAGGCCGAGGCTCGCCAGCAGGATGGCCCCGGCGAAGATGGCGACCGCCAGGCCGGCCTTGTCGCGCTGGATCACCTGCAGGCCGCGCTCGGCCAGCGGCAGCGTCCCCATGCGCTGGCTGGCTTCCGTCAGGCCCTCGGCCGGACCCACCAGCAGCAGGACGTCGCCGCTGCGGATGGTCAGGTTGCGCAGGCGCTGGCGAAAGCGGATTCCCTGGCGCGACAAGCCGAGCAGGCGCACGCCCAGGTTCTGCAGGCTGGGCATGAAGACCGTCGTGCGACCGTCGATCACGGCGCCGTCGGGTACCACCACCTCCATCAGCTCCAGGTTGCCGTGCTTCAGCACCTCGTCGCCGTGGCGGTGCTCGCTGAGGGTGAGGCCCAGCGACCCGGCGCGCTTCTCGATGGCCTCCGGGCCGGCCTCGACCACCAGCACGTCGCCGGCCTCGATCGCTGCCTGTCGCGCACGATAGGGAAGCCGCTGGCCGCCGCGGATCAGGCCCAGGTAGCGGATCTTCTCCTCGTCGTCCTCCTCTTCCTCCTGCTCGAGGTCCCTGAGGCTCTTGCCGATGGCCGCCGCCTTCTCCGGCACGGCCAGCTCGGCGATGTACTCCTTCAGCTTGAAGAGGTCCTGCTGCGGGCCGTCCTGGCCGCGGCTATTGGGCAGCAGCCGCCAGCCGACGAGGGCCACGAAGAGGACGCCCACCACGGCACAGACCAGGCCGACGGGCGCGAAGTCGAACATCGCGAAGGGGCTGCCGGTCACCTGCTCGCGGAAGGCGGCGATCACGATGTTGGGCGGCGTGCCGATGAGGGTGATGAGGCCGCCCAGGATGGAGGCGAAGGAGAGCGGCATGAGGGTCAGCGCAGCACTGCGCTTGGCCGACTTCGCCGCCTGCAGGTCGACCGGCATCAGGAGGGCGAGTGCCGCGACGTTGTTCATCACCGCGGAGAGACCCGCGGCCAGCGCCGACATGACCGAGATGTGCCGGAAGAGGCTGCGCTTGGCGTCGACCAGGTAGCCGGCCACCAGCTCGACCACGCCCGAACTCGACAGGCCGCGGCTGATCACCAGGACCAGCGCGATGATGACGGTCGCCGGATGGCCAAAGCCGCTGAAGGCCTGCTCCACCGGGACCACGCCCGCGAGCAGCGCCACGACCAGGCCCGCGAAGGCGACGATGTCGTAGCGCCAGCGGCCCCAGATCAGGAAGACGAAGAGCAGACCCAGGATGGCGAAGAGAAAGGCTTGGTCCTGGGTCATGCGTCCTCCTGCACGTGATGGTCTACTTCAGACGCTGGGCGTGCCAGGCGATGTGATCGCCGATGAAGGTGGAGACGAAGTAGTAGGAGTGGTCGTAGCCGGGTTGCAGCCGCAGGGTCAGCGGCACCTTGCTCTCGGCACAGGCCTCCTCGAAGCGGTCGGGCTGCAGCGCCTCGCCGAGGAACTGGTCAGACGCCCCCTGGTCGATCAGGATGTCGCCCTTCCAGCCGCGCTCGCGCACCAGGGCGCAGGCATCGTGCGCGCGCCAGGCCTGCGGGTTGTCGCCCAGGTAGCCGCCCAGCGCCTTCTGACCCCAGGCGACCTCGCTGGGGTTGACGATGGGCGCGAAGGCCGAGAGCGAACGGTAGCGCTCCGGGTGGGCAAGCGCCAGGGTGAGCGCGCCGTGCCCGCCCATGGAATGCCCGGTGATGCCGCGCCGGCCGGCGAGGACGGGAAACTCCGACTCCACCAGTGCCGGCAGCTCCTCCAGGCAGTAGCGCAGCATGTGATAGTTCTCGGACCAGGGCTTCTGGGTCGCGTTGACGTAGAAGCCGGCGCCCGAACCGAAGTCGTAGCTATCGGCGTCCGGCACCTCTTCCCCGCGCGGGGAGGTGTCGGGGAAGACCAGCAGCAGCCCGGCCTCGGCGGCGTAGCGCTGGGCGCCGGCCTTGACCGTCGCGTTCTCCCAGGTACAGGTCAGGCCCGAGAGATAGTAGAGCAGCGGCACCTTGCCCTCGTGGGCCTGCGGCGGCTGGAAGACCGAGAAGACCATGCGGGTCCCGGTGGCCTCGCTCTCGTGTGCGTAGACGCCCTGCACGCCGCCGAAACAGGCATGCTCCTCCAAGGTCTCGAGACTCATCCCCACTCCCATCACTTCTGTTCGGAAAGACGTGACCCCTAGGCGCCGCCGGCCTCTTCCCCGATCGGCCGGCGGTGAGTTGCGCTAATAGACCACCACACTGCGGATCGATTCGCCCGCATGCATCAGGTCGAAGCCCTTGTTGATCTCCTCGAGCGACAGGGTGTGCGTGATCATGGGGTCGATCTCGATCTTGCCCTGCATGTACCAGTCGACGATCTTGGGGACGTCGGTCCGTCCGCGCGCGCCGCCGAAGGCCGTGCCGCGCCAGGAGCGCCCGGTGACGAGCTGGAAGGGGCGCGTCGTGATCTCCTGGCCGGAGCCGGCGACGCCGATGATGATGCTCTCGCCCCAGCCCTTGTGCGCGCACTCCAGCGCCTGGCGCATGACCTTGACGTTGCCGATGCACTCGAAGGAATAGTCGGCGCCGCCGCCGGTCAGCTCCACCAGGTGGGCGACCAGGTCGCCCTCGACCTCCTTGGGATTGACGAAATGGGTCATGCCGAAGCGCTCGCCCCACTCCTTCTTGTCGTTGTTGAGGTCGACGCCGACGATCATGTTGGCGCCCACCAGGCGCAAGCCCTGCAGCACGTTGAGCCCGATGCCGCCCAGGCCGAAGACCACGCAGTTGCTGCCCGGCTCGACCTTGGCGGTGTTGATGACGGCACCGATGCCGGTGGTGACCCCGCAGCCGATGTAGCAGACCTTGTCGTAGGGCGCCTCGGGGTTGATCTTGGCGAGCGCGATCTCCGGCAGGACCGTGAAGTTGGAGAAGGTGGAGGTGCCCATGTAGTGATAGAGCAGCTTGCCCTTCAGCGAGAAGCGCGAGCTGCCGTCCGGCATCAGGCCCTGCCCCTGGGTGGTGCGGATCGCCTGGCAGAGGTTGGTCTTGGGGTTGAGGCAGTACTCGCACTCGCGGCACTCGGGCGTGTAGAGCGGGATCACGTGGTCGTCGGGCTTGAGGCTGGTGACGCCCGGTCCGACCTCGCGCACCACGCCGGCCCCCTCGTGGCCGAGGATGGCCGGGAAGAGCCCCTCGGGATCGGCGCCCGAGAGCGTGAACTCGTCGGTGTGGCAGATGCCGGTCGCCATGATCTCGACCAGGACCTCCCCCTCCTTCGGACCCTCCAGGTCGACCTCTTCGATTTCCAGGGGCTTGCCGGCTTCGAATGCCACGGCTGCGCGCGTCTTCATCGTCTTGCCACTCCGAGCTTTGTTTGACTTTTCGGCCCGGCAGGATGCTAGTCGAAGAGATCCGGCTACGAAAGCATCGCAGGTTAATTTTCTGGAGGGAGGCAGACATGCAAAGCGTCGATCTCTGCATCAGGGGCGCGCGGCTGATCGACGGCGGGGGCGGCCCCTCCGGCGTCGGCGATCTGGCGGTCAAGGATGACCGAATCGTCGCCCTGGGCGACATCGCCGGCTACCGCGGCGGCCGGGAGATCGACGCCACGGGCCTGGCGCTGGCACCGGGCTTCATCGACGTCCACACCCACGACGACCGCGCGCTGCTGTCCAACCCGACGATGGACTGCAAGGCAAGCCAGGGCGTCACCAGCGTGGTCACCGGCAACTGCGGCGTCAGCCTGGCGCCATTGAGCCTCAGCGGCCGGCCGCCCGGCCCGCTGGACCTCCTGAGCCCGCAGCCGGAGGACTTCTTCGACGACTTCGAGAGCTACCTCGCCCGCCTGGACAGCGAGCCGGCCGCCGTCAACGCGCTCTGCCAGGTCGGCCATGCGAGCCTCCGCGTCGCCGCCATGTCCGACCTCGGGCGCCCGGCCGACGCCGGCGAGATCGCAACCATGCGGCGCAGCCTGGAGAAGGCGCTGCAGGCCGGCGCCATCGGCCTCTCGACCGGGCTGGCCTACCCCCCTGCCGCAGCGGCACCCGCCGAGGAGGTCATCGCGCTCGCCGAGTTGATGGGCGCCGGCCGCGGCCTGCACACGACCCACATGCGCGACGAGGGCGACCACATCACCGACGCGCTCGACGAGACCTTCCGCATCGGCCGCGAGGCCCGGGTCCCGCTGGTGATCTCGCACTTCAAGTGCAGTGGCCAGGCGAACTTCGGCCGTGCGCCCGAGACCCTGGGCATCCTCGATGCGGCCCGCCGCGACCAGCGCGTGGCCTTCGACGTCTATCCCTACGCCGCCTCCTCCACCATCCTGAAGGCCGACTACGTCGAGGAGGCGAGCCGCGTGCTGATCACCTGGTCGGACCCCCATCCCGAGCAGAACGGCCGGGACCTGGCGGATATCGCGGCGGACTGGGGCCTGGAACTCATGGCCGCGGCGGAGCGGCTGCAGCCCGCGGGCGCCATCTACTTCGCCATGGACGAGGCCGACGTGCGCCGCATCCTCTGCCACCCCGCCGGCATGATCGGCTCCGACGGCCTGCCGCACGACAGCCACCCCCATCCCCGGCTCTGGGGCAGCTTCCCGAGGGTGCTGGGCCACTATTGCAGGGACGAGGGGCTCTTTCCGCTGGAAGAGGCGGTGCGGAAGATGTCCGCGCTGCCCGCCGCGACCTTCGGCCTGGTCGACCGCGGCCGCCTGGCGCCCGGCTTCGCCGCCGATCTCGTGCTCTTCGATCCCGCAAGCGTGATCGACCGCGCCACCTTCGCCGATCCCAAGCAGCCCGCAGCCGGCATCGCCGAGGTCTGGGTCAACGGCCGCAGCGTCTGGCGCGAGGGCGCGCCCACCGGCGCCAGGCCGGGCCGCGCCATCCGCCGGCAGGAGCTTTCCCTTTAGAGCAAATCCCGAGCAGATGGAAACATCTGCGACGACGATTTGCTTAAACAACAACGTAGAGCAAGATGGGTGAGCGAGAGCGAGCGCATCTTGCTCTAGAGGCCCTCGGCGGCCCCTGCCCGCGCCAGTTCCTCCATCTTGCCCTCCGCGTCATGCGGGTTGACGCGGGTGACAAAGCTTTCGGCGTCGCCGATCTCGCGGTGGTGGTTCAGCGCCCAGAGCACGCTGGGGAAGGCGATCTCCTTCCAGGGGATCTCCTCCCACGCGAAGAGGCCCACCTCCTGGCTTTCCGGCCCGGGTTCCACCCTGGGGCTCGTCAGCGCGGCGCGGTAGATGAGCTGGACCTGACTCAGCCGCTCGATCGTGTAGACCGCCATCAACTGGTCGATCTCCAGCTCCGCGCGGGCTTCCTCCCAGGCCTCGCGCAGGGCGCCGCGTTCCGGCGCCTCGTGCACCTCCAGGTAGCCCGCCGGCAGGGTCCAGAAGCCCAGGCGCGGCGGGATGGCACGCCGGCAGAGCAGGATCCGCCCCTCCCAGGTGGCGACGCTGCCGACGACGATCTTCGGATTCTCGTAGTCGACGAATCCGCAGTCCTCGCAGACCCTGCGTTCGCGGTCGTCTCCGGGGGGGACCTGCCGAGAGAAGCGTTGCGACTCTTGGTTCATGGGGGGCGATCCTGTCATAGAGCCCGCGTCCAGGGAAGCCGGCCGCCGGGCCGAAGGCGATGAAACGACATTAAGCGGCGCTTGGGCTGCTTGGCGATTGCATGCGGCAGCGCAAGCCCCTAGCTTTGGGTGAGCGTTATGGATTAAGGAATCCGTTACAGCCGCAAGCTTTCTTGCGCATGCGGATCCCAGGCTTGAGGAGCCAAGAGCATGAGTGGTCTAGCAGAGGACAAGAAGACCGACCAGGAGGCGGCCGACAACGACAAGATCGAGGAAGCCGAGGTCTCGTCCGAAGACGAAGACCTGCTCAAGGCAGCCGAAGCCGACGAGGACGAGCAGGATGGCGACGGGCAGGACGGCGACGGGCAGGACGGCGACGATGAGGACGGCCTGGACGAGGAGAGCCTGTCCAGCACCGCCGACAGCGACGAGGAGCCGGGCGACAAGCTGCCGCCCAGCAACGCCTTCGGCAAGGGCGGCAACCTGCCCAGCGACAACGGCAGCGCGAAGCCCGTGGCCTCGACCCGCCGGACCCGCACGCGCGTCTTCGAGATCGGCTGGCTGGTGGACGGTGGCGGCCCTAACTTCCTGTGGGATTCGCCCAGGCCCCTGAAGGGCCAGGCCCGACCGCCGGAGCATCCCAAGGCGGTGAACCACTGCCCGGCCATCGTCGACGGCGACGCGCGCACCTATTCCGTCGCCGCGCCGGTGGATTTCCACATCCGCCTCGGCAAGGACGAGAAGGGCAATCCCAAGCTGATCAATGCCGCGGGCCTGAAGAGCACGGTCTCCTCCGGCAAGCTGGACCGCATGATCACCCTGATGGTGCAGAACCGCTGGCGCCATCCCAAGCGCCCGGTGCTGCAGGTCGTGGCCCCCTACCGCTTCATCAGCGACGAGCCCTGCTGGATGAACCAGCTTCCGCCCTACTACGACTACAAGTCGCCGCAGTGGCCGGGCCTGATGATCGGCGGGCGCTTCCCGATCCACAACTGGCCGCGCTCGCTCATGTGGGCCTTCGAGTGGCACGACCTGGGCCGCGACCTCATCATCAAGCGCGGCGAGCCCTGGTTCTATGTCCGCTTCGAGACCATGGACCCCAGCCGCCCGCAGCGCCTGGTGGAGGCCGAGATGACGCCCGAGCTGCGCGAGTTCTGCAGCGGCCTGGACGGCGTTACGAACTACGTGAACCAGACCTTCAGCGTAATGGACGTCGCCGCAGAGCGCCGCCCGCCGACGCTTCTGACCCGCAAGGTCCGCGGCGGGCGCAGCTCCGTCGCCCCGGCGGGACCCGAGGTGCTGTCCCCGCACGGCGAGGGCAACTAGAGCAAATCCCGAGTAGACGGACCCATCTGCGACGACGATTTGCTTTTAAAACAACAAGCTAGAGTGGGATTCGTGAGCATAAGCGAGCGCATCCTGCTTTAGGGCGTCTGGGACTCACGGGGCGTCGGCCGGCCTGTTCGTCAGGCCGGCTTGATCTTCAGCTTCAGGTCGAAGGGGAGATTGAGACCGGTGACATCGTGGATCTCGGCCGCGCGCTTGCCGGTGCGCACGAGCGTGAAGGCGATGGTCTTGCCGCCGATCGCCACCGAGGGCTCGATGCGCCGGCACTGCTCGTTCGGGTTGGAGGTGATGGCGAGCGCCTTGTCCTCCTTGCGGCGCCCCTTGTACTCGATGACGGCAGTATTGGCGCTGCCCTCCTCGCTGTAGGAGATCGCGATCGAGGCATCGATCGCCGGGATCGACTTGCCGAGGATGCTCTGCTCGGGGATCGAGATCGTCAGGTCCAGCTCGCTGTCCGAGCAACGCCTGACCGTCCCGGTCCCTTTCAACGAAAACAGCAGGATCTTGGCCTCGATCTTTACCGCTTCCTCGCTCTCGAAGGGGAAGTAGTCCTTCCAAGACCCTTGTGTCATGCAGCCGCTCTCCATCGGTTGATTCCCCGCCCCACTAAGATGCCTGTGCCGGACCGTCGGGCGCCGAGGTCGGTCTAGCAGCACTCGGCCTGCCGCTCCAATTCATTCCGCGCGGCCGAGCTGATCGAGATCCACGCGCAGGGTCATCAAGAGGACCTGGGCGTCGCGCTTCCTGCCCGCAATCCATTGGTGCGCCGTATCCAGGCGCAGGCCCTTGTCGAGGCGATAGCCCAGGCCGACCTGCAGGCGGTTCTGGTCGAAACCGGCCGGCGGACCGCCCGTCTCGTGGTTGACGGTGAAGAAGATCTCGTTGGAGCCGAAGAGCAGCCAGCGCTCGTCCTGGTCCAGCCACTGCTGGCCGCGCAGACGGTAGCGCTGGCGGATAACGACCCCCTCCACACCCTTGATGAAGCGCTGTTCGACCCTGACCCGGTGCGTGATCCCGACCCTCCCCCAGTCCTGGCTGAGGCCGAGCTGCTGCCAGGTCCGCACCTCCACCAGGCCGCCGCCGGCCAGGCCCTCGAAGAAGTCGAGGCCGCCGGTGAGCTGTGCCGAGCTGCTGAAGTTGTAGCCCAGCTCCGGCCGGATCAGCAGCTTCTGGTCGCGGTCCAGGTCATCGTCGAAGCGGCCCTGGATCATGAGGTTGCCGGTCCAGGTCTCGTCGAAGTGGTTGACCAGGAACAGCGTCGGCCACTGCTGGAACTGATCCGCCTCGGCCCGGCCGACCGCGCCCAGGAGCCAAAGGAGGCAGACGAGGGCAGGAAGCGGTGGGCGGCATGGCATGCGCGTTCCTAGGGCGCGGTCGAAAGGGGCGCATCGCTCGCGTCGAAGACCACCTGCGTGCCGTCCAGCCCCATCGCGCAGGCCAGGGCTTCATGGCGGCGCGACAGGGCACCGCCGGGCGGGGGGCTGCCGTCCGGCGGCAAGGTCAGCCGCAGGCTGCGCCCGACCACGGAGAGACGGGTCCGCGCCAGCACCGGCGGAGCGCCGCCGCAGACCGAGTAGGCCAGGCGGATCCCCAGGCCCAGCAGGCGGGCCTCGTGGCGGGCGACGGCCGACAGCAGGGCGCGGGCGGGGGCCGTCACATCGTCCTCGAAGCCTCCTCCGTAGCGGACATAGGCCGAAAGCGCGAGGAAGGCGCGGCCCGGGTGATCCAGGCCGGCATAGGGGTAGAACAGCAGCCGGGAGAAGGCCTGGGCCGCGCGGTAGTCCGGATGGTCGCGCCAGGCGACGTCGCCCAGATGGGCGGCCGCGTGCAACAGCCGCCGTTCCAGTCCGCGCAGATCGAAGTAGACCGGCGTCAGCCACTGCAGCAGGGTCCTGCCCAGGCGCGGAAAGCGCCCCTCACGGCGCTCCAGGTCCTCGGCGATGGCCGCGAGCGGATCCTTGGCCCTCTCGCGCTCGCTCAGCCCCTCGAACAGCAGCCCCTCGCGCAGGCCGTAGGCCGAGAAGATCACCGACATGGGGGCCACCCGCTCGAGCACACCGGCGAAGGCCAGGGCCGCGAAGGGCAGGGTCTCGACGCGGCGCCGCGAGACTGCCGGGATCTTCGACAGGGAGCGCTTGCCCTGCTGGGCGATGACCCGCGAGAGCTCGGCAACAGCGGATGCATTGGCGGTGTAGTGCTGGATCACGTGCAGCGGGTAGACGATCTGCTCCATATGCACCCGCGCCAGGTTCCGCCAGGCGCCGCCGACGGCATAGAAGTTCCGCCCCCGCATCTCGTCCAGCCAGGGAACCGAGGCCAGGGCCTCTCCCACCAGCGCGTCCGCAGCCTTGCGATCGCCGCTGCTGGCGTCGATCAGGCGCAGAGGCCCCAGGGGCAGGGTGGTCCGGCGGCCGAGCGCGCCCTTGTCGAGCTCGATCAGTTCGAGGCTTCCCCCGCCCAGATCGCCGACGAGGCCGTCGGCCTGCGGAATGCCGACGACCACGCCATAGGCGGCCAGGGTTGCCTCCTGCTCCCCGTCCAGGATGCGGACGGGATAGCCGCAGAGCGCCTCCACCTCGGCGACGAAGGCCGCACCGTCCGCGGCGTCGCGGACCGCAGCGGTCGCCAGGAACTCCAGCGCGCTCACCTGCATGGCTTCCGCCAGGCGGGCGAAGCGGACCAAGGTGGCGACGGCGGCCACCTTTCCTTCCTCGCTGAGACGGCCGCTGTCGGCCAGCCCCTTGCCCAGTCCGCAGATGACACGCTCGTTGAAGACCGGTACGGGCATCCGCCCCGGCCGCTCGAAGACCACCAGGCGAATCGAGTTCGAGCCGATGTCGACCACGCCGACACGCCCGGCGAAGCGCTGTCGGCTGCCAGGCGATGCGGCGGCGCTGCCCACCTGGGATGGAAGGCTCTGGGGCAGTCCCGGTGCCGCGATGCGCGCCCGCACCGGCCTTCGGACCTTGGCCTCCTTGCTGTCGGTCACGCTCGACTCCCCCGGGGGATCACCCTGCACCGCCGCCACGCCTGCTTCCCTGACCCTGCTTACGACAGGGGCCGGCCCGTCACAAAGCGTCGAGCTCGATCCGCGCCGGATCGCCGCTCTTCTTCAATGCACTGCCGCGGCCCGAGAGGCTGGGGTTGGTCATGAAGAAGGTATGGGCGGAGAAGGTCTCCTCCTCCCCATCGATCCGGCTGTAGTGGCCGTCGCTGTCGAGCGTCCAGCTCTGCGCGGCGTCTTTCAGGTTGGCGCTCATCACCTGCTCGAGGATCTGCTCGTGAACCGTGGCATTCTGGATCGGCACCAGGGCCTCCACCCGGCGGTCCAGGTTGCGCGGCATCCAGTCGGCCGAGGAGATGAAGACCAGCGCGTCGGGCGAGGGCAGCGGCTTGCCGTTGGCGAAGCAGACGATGCGGCTGTGCTCCAGGAAGCGGCCGACGATCGACTTCACCCGGATGTTCTCCGAAAGGCCGGGGATGCCGGGCCGAAGACAGCAGATGCCGCGGATGATGAGGTCGATCTGCACGCCGGCCCGGCTTGCGCGATAGAGAGCGTCGATGATGTCGGAATCGACCAGCGCATTCAGCTTGGCCCAGACGGCGGCCGGCCGCCCGGCCTCGGCGTTCGCCATCTCCCGTTCCAGGTGCTCGATCAGGCTGCGGCGCAGCGAGATCGGCGAGGCCGCGATCTTCTCCAGTTTCTCCGGCCGGCCGTATCCCGTCATGTAGTTGAACAGCTTGGCGGCGTCGTTGCAGAGCGCCTTGTCGGTCGTGAAGTAGGAGAGGTCGGTATAGATCTTCGCCGTGATGGGGTGATAGTTGCCGGTGCCGAAGTGGACGTAGGATCGCAGCGAGCCCGCCTCGCGGCGGACCACCAGGGTCACCTTGGCGTGGGTCTTCAGGTGAATGAAGCCATAGACCACCTGCACGCCGGCGCGCTCCAGGTCCCGGGCCCAGCGGATGTTCCTCTCCTCGTCGAAGCGCGCCTTCAGCTCGACCAGGGCGGTCACCGACTTGCCCGCTTCCGCCGCCTCGGCTAGGGCGGCGACGATCGGGGAATCCTCCGAGGTCCGGTAGAGGGTCTGCTTGATCGCCACCACCGCCGGGTCGACCGCCGCCTGGCGCAGGAACTGGACGACCACGTCGAAGGATTCGTAGGGGTGGTGGACCAGGATGTCCTTGGCGCGGATGGCGGCCAGGCAGTTGCCGCCGAAATCGCGAATGCGCTCCGGGAAGCGGGCATTGTAGGGCGAGAAGACGAGCTCCGGCCGGTCCTTCACGATCAGTTCCTTGGTGTCGGCCAGCCCGATCAGGTTCTCGAGCGCGAAGATGTCGTCGCTCTCGACGTGGAGCTGGTCCGAGACGAACTTCTTCAGCTCGGCCGCCATGTCCGCGGGGAAGGAGAGACGGATCACCTGGCCGTGCCGGCGCCGCTTCAGGGCCGTCTCGAAGACCCGCACCAGGTCCTCCGCCTCCTCCTCGATCTCGATATCGCTGTCGCGGATGACCCGGAAGGCGCCGGTCTCCAGCGGCTGGAAGCCGGGAAAGAGGCGCTGCAGGTTCAGCTTGATGGTCTTCTCCAGGGTCACGAAGCGGTGCTGGTCCCCCGGAAGGCGGATGAAGCGGTCGAGCTGCGAGGGAATCTGCAGCAGCCCGTTGAAGGAGCCTCCCTCCCGCTCCGGCCGGCGCAGTTGGGCGACCAGGCAGAAACCCATGTTGGGAACGAAGGGAAAGGGATGGGTGGGGTCGATCGCGATCGGGGTCAGCACCGGAAAGAGCTCGCGCTGGAAGTAGTCGGCGAGCCAGGCGAGTTCCACCTCCGTCAGCTCCTCTTCGTCCAGGACCAGGAAGGACGCCTCCCGCAGCTCCGCCTTCACCACCAGCCAGCACTCCTGCTGGCGCCGCTTCAGGTCCGAAACACGGATCTTGATCGCCGCCAGCTGCTGGGCGGGCGACATGCCGTCCTGGCTCGGCACGCCGATGCCGGCCCGGATCTGCGCCTTCAGGCCGGCCACGCGGACCATGTAGAACTCATCGAGGTTGGAGGCAGAGATCGAGAGGAACCGCAGGCGCTCCAGCAGCGGGTGGCTGTCGTTGTAGGCCTCGTCCAGCACACGCTCGTTGAACGCCAGCCACGAAAGCTCGCGATTGAAGAAGCGATCGGGACTCGCAAGGTCGATGGCCCCCAGGCTCTCCGCCTCGGCCGCCTCCTCCTCTATCACCTCAATCTCCAGCCTGGCCTCATCCATCCTGCACAATCCTTCAACAGCGGCCCTCCAAACGCGGCGGCGAGCCAAGAGAGCCACCAAGCAACCATAGCCTTTCAAGCGACCATAGCCTTTTCTGCCGCTTTTTTGTATGCCAGCTTCAGATGCCTCGGAGAGAACGTGGGTTGGGGAGCCGCGCGATGGAGGAAAGGCAGCTCTTGCTATTGCGTCACGCGAAGTCGTCGTGGGGAGACGCCAAGCTGGGCGATCACGAACGGCCGCTGAACCGGCGCGGCCGCACAGCGGCAGGCCTGATCGGCCAGTACCTGAAGGACCGCGGCCTGCTGCCGGACCTGATCCTCTGTTCCACCTCGGCCAGGACCCGGGAGACCCTGGATCTGGCGGCCAGGAACTGGAACGACGAGGCGCCGCCCTGCAAGTATCTTCGCGACCTCTACCACGCCGCCCCCAGCGAGCTCCTCTACAGCATACAGGACGTGCCGGACGAGGTGCGGCGCCTGTTGATCGTCGGCCACAATCCGGGGCTGGAACTTCTCGCCGGCCAGCTTGCCGGCAAGAAATCGGACAGCCGGATGCTGGGCCGCATGCGGGAGAAGTTCCCCACTGCAGCGCTCGCCGTCTTCGGGGTGCCGCTCAGGAGATGGAAGAGCCTGGCGGCCGGGACGGCCCGCATGGATGCCTTCACGCTGCCAACGGACCTGCAGACGACGGCCTGACCGGACCCGGTCGAGACGCCGGGGCCTCCAGCTCTACCGCGTAGCGCCCGCCACCCGCACGACCACGTCGGCGCCCTCGAAGGTCTCCCTGAGGCGGCTTTCGATTCTCTGCCGCCGCCGGTCCACCTCGGCCAGGCTCAAGCTGTCGTCGAAGCCCAGCGAGAGGTCGATGAAGACCTGGTCGCCGGCCCGCCGCGTGCGCAGGGCGTTATAGTGGTCGAACTGGTCGGCGACCTCGACCAGGGCCTGGACGATCTTGATCTGCGCCTCCTCGTCCAGGCTGCGGTCGATGATGTCGGCCACGGATTCGCGCAGCATGTCCAGCGAGACGCCGATCATGTAGTAGGAGACGACCAGCGCGCCGATCACGTCCAGCCAGGTGACGATCAGGTGGTCCTCGGCATAGACCGCCAGGGTGAGCGCCACGAAGACGACGATGGAGGTCAGGGCCTTGGCCCAGCGCGCCTTGAGCTGTCCCTCCAGGATGACGGAACTTTCCAGGCGCGCCGCCTGCCGCACCCGGTACCAGGCCAGGAAGTTCACATAGAGATTGACCACCGAGAAGACCGCCGCCAGGGCGAGCCCGAAGGAGGAGAGCGGGTCTCCCCCCGAAACCGCATTGTCGATGGCGCTGACCACGATCCACAGGCCGCCGATCAGCATGCCGCCGGCGATGCCGATGTTGGCGATCTGCTCCACCTTGCCCGAGCCGTAGTCGAAGGCATGGAAGCGACCGCGGTGCACCCGGCGCATGGTCAGGTAGGCGATCAGCTCCAGCGAGAACATCAGGCTGCCGCGCACCGTCTCCGCCACGATGGTGAGCGAGCCCGAAGCCACCGCGATGATGAAGAGCGCAATCAGCATGAAGCTGTCGACCAGCAGGGCGAAACCGATGGCGCCCTCGCGCTCCCTGGCGCCGTGGGTGAGGTCGCTTTCGTCCACGTTGCCTACCTAGCGCAGGCGCAGTCGCGCGGCGATCACGTCGAAGAGTCCGACGTCGTGGAAATCGACGAAGGCTGCCTGGCCCACCGGGCAGCGCTCCTCGTCCCTCGGGTCGGGGGCAAGCAGCAGGATCACCTGGCCGCTGCCGCGCCTGGCCTGGGAGATCGCCGCCAGATCCTCGCGCCCGACCAGGGATCCCGAACCGCGCGTGAGCAGGACCTGTCCCTCGCGGACCTGGCTCTCGCCTTCCAGCACCACGTCTGCCGTCATGCCGCGCTCCAGCAGGGCAATCTCCGCATCCGCCATGGGCACGTCCACCAGCAGCTCGTTGCAATCGATCCAGTCGGCTATGGGATCGCCGATCTCCAGGGTGGCGCCCTCGCCCACGCGAACGCTCCAGATCATACTTCCCGGCGGTACGCGCGAGACGCCCTCCCGGATCTGGCGGTAGGCGGCGTCGGCGGCGTGGCTGTCGGCCCAGGCGCTCTCGAGCAGGGCCTCCGCCGAGGCCAGATCGGCCCTCGCGTGCCAGAGCGCACGGTCGACCGCCTCCCGGTCGTCGCCCGCCCAGACCGGCTCGGCGCCGTCGTCCATCAGGTAGACCCTGTCCTCGGCAGCCTCCTGGCGCAGCCGGATGCGCCCCAGCTGCGCCCGCAGCTCCGCCCTCAGCCCTTCCAGGCCGGCGACCCGCATGGTCGCCTCGTCGCGGTCGCTCTTGGCGACGAAGCCGCGGTTGCTCAGGCGCTCGGCACGCTCGGCGAGCGTCCTCAACAGCGCCAGCTCCGCATCCACCTGCTCCAGACGGCTGATCGTCCCCTCGCGGTCCAGCTCGAGGTCGCGCTTGAAGACCTGGGCGTAGCGGTCGTAGTTGGAGACGATATCGGCGCGCTGCTCTTCGAGCTGCTCGACGAGGCGCCTGGCCGCGAGCACCTGGGCATCCGCGCGCCTGGCCTCGGCCTCAGCCCTGTCGAGCGGGCTGCGGTCGGCCTGCTCGTTGGTCACCCGGGCAAGGATCCCGTCCGCGCCGATCACCGTGCCCGGTGTGGGCAGCCTCGCTCCCGCCTGGCCATAGATCGGAGAGGTCGCCGTATGGATCCAGGCGGACACCGCCGCGTCGCGAACCAGGGTGGAGCGCAGGTAGGGTCCAAGCAGCGCCAGGATGTAGACCAGGATGGCCGCCAGGATGCCCCACTTGAAGAGCCAGCCGACGATCCTGACCTTTTCACCCGCCACGGCCCTGGTACCTCCCCCTTGGCAGCGCTACGGGTTCGCGTTCGCCCGACCCGCAGCACCCAGTTCGTCGATCCTTCGAACGAACGCAAAGAACCTGCGCTAGAGCAGGATGCGTGAGCATGAGCGAACGCAACCTGCTCTAGCCTATTGTTTCAATGCCAAATCGTCGTCGCAGATGAGTCCATCTGCTCAGGATTCGCTCTAGCTTGCCCGATAGATCCAGCGTCAGTCCAGCCGTCGGCCTGGGGCGAGATCGCGCGGGTCCAGGCGCAGGTGGACGATCGCCGGGCCCTTCGCGGCCAGGGCCTCGGCGAGGGCCGGCTGGAACGCGCCGTTCTCTTCGACGGTCAGGCCCATGGCACCGTAGCTGCGGGCCCAGGCGGCGAAGTCGGGGCTGACGAGCTGGGTGGCGGAGACGCGCCCCGGGTAGTTGCGTTCCTGGTGCATGCGGATGGTGCCGTACATGCCGTTGTCGCAGACCAGGACGCAGAGCTTCAGGCCGAGCTGCGCGGCCACGGCGAACTCGTTGGCCGTCATCTGGAAGCAGCCGTCGCCGGCCAGGCAGACGACCTGCCGCTCCGGATAGCGGCAGGCGGCGGCCACCGCGGCCGGCAGGCCATAGCCCATCGATCCCGAGGTCGGGGCAAGCTGCGTGCCCCAGCCGTAGCGGTAGAAGCGATGCAGCCAGATTGCGTAGTTGCCGGCCCCGTTGGTCAGGATCGCATTCTCGGCCAGCTCGTCCCGCAGCACTTCCAGGACGTGAGAGAGGGTGAGGGCGCCGACGCCCTCGGGCGGGCTGTCGGTCCAGGCCCGGTAGGCCTCGTGCGCCTCGCTCGCCAGCGACCTGCCCCAGGGCAGTTCCGGCGTCAGGGCGAGCGCGGCTGCGAGGAAGCGGCCTGGCGTGGCGTTGATCGCCAGGTCCGGGTGGTAGATCCGGCCCAGCTCCTCCGGGCCCGGATGCACGTGGACCAGGGTCTGCCTGGGCTTGGGTATCTCCAGCAGGGTGAAGCCCTGGCTCGGGTTCTCCGAGAAGCGCGCGCCCACCAGCAGCAGGAAATCAGCCTCGGCGACCCGGGCCTTCAAGGCCGGATTGATGCCCAGGCCCACGTCGCCGGCGTAGTTGGGGTGGGTGCCGTCGAAGAGCTGCTGGCGGCGGAAGGAGACACCGACCGGCAGCGCCCAGGTCTCGGCGAAGCGCCGCGCCGCGGTCGCCGCGGCCTGGTCCCAGCGCGAGCCCCCCAGGATCATGAAGGGCCGCTTGGCTGCGCGCAGCATGTAGCCCAAGCGCGCCATGTCCTCCGGCCCCGGCGAGGGCTGGGCCACCGTGACCTCGGGGCCGGCCTCTTCGGCGCAGAGGTCCCGCAGCATGTCCTCCGGCAGCGCCAGGACCACCGGGCCCGGCCGCCCCGAGAGGGCCACATGCCAGGCGTGCGAGACGACCTCGGGTATCCGCTCCACCCGGTCGATCTCCTCCACCCACTTGGCCAGCCCGCCGAAGACGGCCCGGTAGTCGACCTCCTGGAAGGCCTCGCGGCCGCGCATCGAGCGGCCGATCTGGCCGACGAAGAGGATCATGGGCGTCGAATCCTGCCAGGCGACATGGACGCCCGACGCCGCGTTGGTCGCGCCCGGCCCCCGCGTCACCAGGGCGATGCCGGGCCGTCCGGTTATCTTGCCGTCGGCCTCCGCCATCATGGCAGCCCCGCCCTCGTGGCGCGCGACCACGACCTGGATGCCGCTGTCGTAGAGCCCATCCAGCACGTCGAGGTAGCTCTCGCCTGGAACGCAGAAAACGCGCTCCACCCCTTGCGCCTTCAGGCACTGAACGATGAGGTGGCCGCCGCTGATCTCGTTGGCTTTCGCGGGCCTTGCCTGCATGCCTCAACTTCCTCCCGCCATCCCTGCAGCGCGGAGCGTGAACCACCCGGTGGGGCGGCGCGCTCCCATTCCGCGACGATGGACAGGCGTCCATCTTTCAACCCGAACAAGGTCGCGCCCAACGGGCCCGGACACAAGGCTTGCGGTCAGAAATTTTTCGGAACGGTCCTCAAGGGTGGCCCTTGCAGCGGTCCGGGCCAGCACGCGGACCCGCTTCAGGTCCCGCTTCAGGTCCCGCTTCAGGTCAGCGGCTTCAGGTCAGCGGCTTCAGGTCAGCGGCTTCAGACCCTTCCTCGCCCGCTCCCAGACATCCTGGAGATGGCTGAGGCCCTCGTCCACCCGATGCGCCTGCCAGCCGTGGACCATCCCGATGGCGGTCGGATCGGCATCGTCGGGAAAGCGATCGCGGAGGTCCCGCAACAGCTTCCTGGAGACGGCGGCGTCGTTCAGCGATCCCAGGCAGTCCTGCAGTTCCTTGGTCAGGCCGATCGCCTCTTTCGAGGCGTCCTTCTTCATGAAGGTGCGAAAGAACTCCAGGGCATAGCGCAGCTTCTTGCCGGAAATCCGAAGCTGGTGCAGCGACTCCTCGACCGCCTCGTCGCGCGCCTTGCCGCGCTTCATGACCTGGCGCGCCCGCTTCGAAAGCCCGAAGGCGGCGAACTCCGTCGCCGGCTGATCGGAAGGTAGGCCCTGGCCGTCGCCGGCGTCGATCAGGCTGCGCCAGGCGCCGCTGATCAGCCAGTATTCCAGCCGCAGCAGCAGGAGGGCATAGCGCTGGCCCGACAGCGTCTCTTCGGCCAGGCCGTAGGCCTCCTCGCCCAGGTGCCCGGCTGCCCGGCCCAGGCGGACCAGCCCCTCTTCGTCGGGCAGGCGATGTGCGATCGCCGCCAGGGTCTCGGTGCGGAAGACGTCCCAGTCGCGGGCCGGACCCAGGCTGTTCTGCAGCCAGCCCAGCTCCTCCTTCAACTGCACGGCCACCCCCTCGGCGATGATGCCGGTGAAGAGGCTGGCCGCAGCGCGCAGGCGGCGCACCCCGACCCGGAGCTGATGCACCACCTCGGGTTCGCGGTTGCCGGAGAGGAAGGCGGCCTCGTTGGACCTGATCTGGGAGAGGCAGTCGCGCGCGATCGCCTCGAAGGCGGCCCCGGCCGTCAGGTCGCGTGCAAGCTCCAGCTTGTCGGCGTAGACGGCCGGCAGGGTACCGCCGCTCGCCAGCAGGTAGCCGCGCGCCGCCTTCGAGCGCGGCTCCAGCGCGATCTGCGCCTGCTCGCCGATCGCCAGGGCGAGCTGCAGGAGGTAGTGCGGCGGACCGCAGAGCAGCTCCAGCTCCACCTCCGAGATCCTCTGCTCGCGCGTTCCGGCGACGACCTTCCCCTCGTCGAAGGCGATCTCGATATCGCTCTCGATCAGGCGCACCGGCAGCACGTGGCGCACCACCCTGGTCTCGAATTGCCGCTTGAGGGGCCGGTCGCGCGTCAGCTCTTCCAGCAGGGCCCGGGTATCGGGATCGTCGATGACGCCGAGATCGGGCTCGTCGTGCGCCACCTCCACCTCGAACTCGCGCATGTGCTGCAGGCCGCCCTGGGCCGCCGCGACCGGCGCCTTCAGGGTCTGGATCAGCTTGCCTGCCTTCCGGCGGATCCTGAGCGCCATGCCCTGGCGGCGCAGGGCCTCGTCGCCGGTGTCGAAGTAGATGCTCTCCAGCTCCTGCCGGCGCGCACGCCTGCCCGACGCCAGGGTTCGCAACAGGGCGGAGCGGCGCAGGGCCAGCAGTTGCTTGGGCTCAACTGCCAGCTTGAGCTCGATCTCTTCCTTCATTCGCCCTCTTGCAGCGCCCCAAGGCCTGCATTCTCTTGGGATTCCAATAGTCTGCTGCGCTGTGTCACGGAGTTGTAACACAGCGCAACACCCTCATGCATCGCCGATGCGGGCTCGGTCAACAGAATTTTAGTTCTTCAACCGAAACATTTCTTGACTATCGCACATCCCCCGGAAGTCGAACATCACAAAGCGTCGCAAGAGGTGATCTATTGATCTAGATCAATTTACAGTCTTCTTTGGGAACGAACACTAAAGTGTCCCGTTGAAGGCACCGCCATCCAGAACAATGTTCTGGCCGTTGAGGAACCCGGCCCGGCTGGAGCAAAGGTAGGCACAGGCCTGGCCGAACTCTTCCGGTTCGCCGAAACGCCCGGCGGGGTTGTCCTGCGCGCGCTCCTTGGCCACGGCCTCGACCGACTTGCCCTGGTGCTTGGCGACGGAGGCCAGCGTGCTGGTCAGCCTGTCGGTGTTGAAGGGGCCGGGCAGCAGGCCGTTGATGGTGACGTTATGGCGCACCGTCTGGCGCGCCAGTCCGGCGCAGAAGCCGGTCAGCCCGGCGCGCGCACCGTTCGACAGGCCCAGCACGTCGATCGGCGACTTCACCGCGGCCGAGGTGATGTTGACGATGCGGCCGAAGCGGCGCGCGATCATGCCGTCCACCGTCGCCTTGATGAGCTCGATGGCGGTCAGCATGTTGGCGTCCAGGGCCTTGATCCAGTCCTCCCGGGTCCAGTTGCGGAAGTCTCCGGGCGGCGGGCCGCCGGCATTGTTCACCAGGATGTCCGGCTCGGGACAGGCCTCCAGCAGGGCGGCGCGTCCTTCCGGCGTGGTCACGTCGCAGGCGATGGGAAGGGCCTCGCCGCCGGCAGCGCGGATGGCGGCGGCGGTCTCCTCCAGCGGTCCCGGTGTGCGTGCCGAGATGACGACCTTGACGCCCTCGGCTGCCAGCTGGATGGCGCAGGCACGGCCCAGTCCCTTGCTGGATGCGCAGACGATGGCCTTGCGGCCGGCCAATCCTAGATCCATGGAGATCCTCCCTAATGGTCCATGTGGTTGTCGCTCTCGCTATCCAAGGAGCGCAGGACGCGTTTGGCAAGCGGCATGGTCACGCGGCGGCGGCGGCGCCGGGCGGCCATCGCACCCGCGTCCAGCCGGTCCGCCAGTTCCTGCAGGGCGCCCATCGAGCGCTCGATGCGCGGCAGCAGAAACTGCATGACCCGCGGATTGCTCTCGAGCTGGCGGTCGCCCAGCAGCTTCAGGAGGACGCCCAGGAGCAGGGCATCGTCCGGCATGCCGATGGAGACCTGGGTCGCGCCCAGGAGGCGGCTGCGCAGGTCCGCCAGTTCCACCGGCCAGGAGGCGGGGCTGCGCCGTGCCGTCATCAGCAGGGAGCCCTGGCGCTCGGCCAGCACGCCGAAGAGCGCATAGAAGGCAGGCGCCAGGTCCGGCCGCTCGGCCAGCACGCGGTCGGCGTTCTCCACCAGCACGGCCCGGCTGTCGCCCAGGAGATCGCGCAGGGACTCGAAGGCCAGCCGCTCGGCCTCGATCTCGACCGCGCGCGAGCGGCTGCGCCAGATCTGGGCCAGGTGGCTCTTCCCCGCCCCGCGCGGGCCGCGCAGGATCAGCGCCGGCGTGGGCCACTGCGGCCAGGCCTCGATGAAGGCGAGCGCCGCGCGGTTGGCGGGCCCGACCAGGAAGTCCTCGCGCTCCAGGCGCCGCAGGGGCGGCAGGCGCAGCGGATACTGAAGGCTCGGCACGGCGATCACGGCGCGGGCGGCTGCTCCGGCGGCGGCGGATTGTCGTCGTCGCCGAGGTAGTAGCGGGTCTGGCGGTAGCGATGGACGGCATGGCGCACCGCGACGCCGATCACCGCGGCCACGGGAACCGCGACCAGCACCCCCAGGAACCCGCCGATCGCGCCGCCGGCCAGGACGGCGAAGAGGACCCAGACGTCGTGCAGGCCGATGCCCTTGCCGACCAGGCGCGGGGTCAGGACGTTGCCTTCCACCGACTGTCCCAGGAGGAAGAGGCCGATCGGGATCATCGCCGACCAGAAATCCTGGAACTGGATGAAGGAGAGGGTGACGGTCAGCAGCGCCCCGGTGAAGGCGCCGATATAGGGAATGAAGGTGAGGATCCCGGCCACCAGCCCGACGGCCGCCCCGTACTGCAGCCCGGCCAGCGAGAGCGCCGCGGCGTAGTAGGTCGCCATGATGAGGCAGACCAGCGCCTGGCCGCGCACGAAGCCGGCCAGAGCGCGGTCCATGTCGCGGGCGACCTCCCGGATCGCCGGACGCTCGGGCCGCGGCAGCAGCGAGTCGACGCTGGCGACGATGTTGTCCCACCGCAGCAGGCAGAAGAAGGCCACCAGTGGCGTGATCAGGAAGAGCGAGATGATGTTGACCAGTGCGACGCCGCTTTGGATGAGGTTGAGGATCAGAGAGATGACCGCATCGAGCGCCTGCTGGCTGAAGGCGCCGAGGTACTCCCTGATCTTGGCCTTGGCGTCGATCTGGAAGCGCTCGCCCACCTGGTCGAGCAGGTTCAGCATCTGCTCGCGGCCCGCCGTCATCAGGCTGGGCAGGTTGTTCAGCAGGTCGATCAGCTGGTTGACCACCACCGGCCCGACGAGGGCGAAGATGGCCAGGATCGCCAGCAGGAAGATGAAGGAGACGATGACCGCTGCCCCGCTGCGGCCGAGCCCCATGGTCTGCAGGCGATCGACCGGCGGGTCCAGGAAGTAGGCCAGCGCCAGGCCGGCGACAAAGGGCAGGGCCACCTGGCGCACCAGGATCAGGAAGAAGAGTGCGAAGAGGCCGAGCAGCACCCAGAAGGGCCACTGCCGGCGGGGGCCGCGGTTCGGACCGGCCGGGCGCTGCGCCTCGCCTGCGGAGGCTACCGGGCCGCCGTTCAGCGCCCTACCCTCCGCTCGATGTCGAGGAGAGCGGGCGGGCATCGACGCCGCCGGGCCTGCCGCCGAGCTGCAGGTCCCAGCCGTCCGGCGCCTGCACCAGGTTGAGGCCGCGCTGCGCGAGCGCGCGCTGCAACTGGTCCACGCTGCCCCGGTGGGTCAGCTCGACGACGACCTCGCCGCGGCGCAGGGACAGCACCCTGACCGCGGACACCAGGGGTTCGCGCTCCAGGTCGGCGCGGATCAGCAGCCAGTCCTGCAGTGCCGAGGCCAGGGCCCTGACCCTGAGACTACTGGCGGCCGTAAACTGGACGGCATTGGCCGACTTCCAGGAGCTTTCCAGACCCTGGAGGACCGCGATCACGCCGCGCTCGAAGAAGGCTTGCGGCTGCTCGTCCGGCGACTGGGTGAGGCTGACCGTGAAGGGCTCGCCCAGCGGCTCTCCGTAGCTTCTGACGGCGATCGAGAGACCGGCCCCGCCGCCCGAAGGGCTGCCGCTCACGCTCGCCGCCGCCACCACGGCACCGGCGCTGTCGTAGTTGGCCGCCAGATCGGCAAGGCCCCGCTGGTTGCCGGCCAGCGCCTGCTCGGCATCGACGGCGACCACGTCCTGGAGATCGCCCAGCGGCACCTTCACCGGAACCAGGGTATCCTGCACCCCGCCGAAGCCCTCCCAGGCGGTGCGCCAGGGGTTGGGGTCCTGCCAGAGGGTTGCATCCGGCGATGACCCGTAGACCGGCACGATGACGTAGGGCCGGCTCTGCACCTCGGTGTAGCCGAGGCCCAGCTCGTCCAGCAGGCGGCGCGTGGCGGCCGGATCGAACTGCACGGTGAAACGGCCGTCGAAGGTCGTGCCCGTCACCACCTCGTCGAGCACCCGGAAAGAGGAGATCGCGGGTTCGATCTGCGCGACGCCGACCTGCGGGATCGCCGCCAGGTCCTGCGGCACGACCAGGCGCTCGGCCAGGCGGCGGAAGGCCTGCTCCTTCGCCGATCGCTCCGCCAGCGCCTTGGCCTCGGCCGAGGAGTTGGCGGCCACCGAGACGATGACGCCCGGCACGCTGAAGAGATCGGCGCTGGCCGTGCGCCAGGACAGGCCGAGCAGAAGCACGGCGCAAAGCAGCCCGCACAGCCGCAGCCCCGGCCGGACACCGCTAACGAAAGGTCTCGTCACTCCCCCACCTCCCAAAGGCTCCGCCTGCAGCTTCCCCGCTGAGGCCGCCCCTCGTCAACTGCCGCACCGCTGGAGCGTTTCGGTTTTGCGCGGCTCCGGCCCGCACCCCCGCCCGGCCGCCCAGTACAGGATACTTTCGTTGGGCGGCCGGGCGGGGGTGCGGGCCGGAACCGGTTCCACCTGAGCGCGCAGCGCTCTAGAGGGTGACGCCACCCTGGTGGATCAGGCCCAGGATGCCGATCAGGATGAGGTAGATCGCCACGACGTAGTTCAGCAGGCGCGGTGCCAGCAGGATCAGGATCCCGAAGACCAGCGAGATGATCGGCAGTACCAGCGGATGACCGAGGGACATGATGGCCTCTCTCTTGAAGTGGGCGTGCTGCGGCTGGACGCTGGGCCACGGTCCTGGCAGAACAGCGGCGATCAGCATAGGCCGAGACATCGGACCTGGCCAGTGGACAGGAGAGAGATCCCGTGAGCTCCAGCGATGCCGGCGCATCGACGCCCTTGACCTACAAATCGGCCGGCGTGGACATCGAGGCCGGCGACAGTCTGGTCGCCGCCATCGGCCCGCTGGCCAAGGCCACCCGCCGCCCCGGCGTCATGGGCGCGCTGGGCGGTTTCGGGGCGCTCTTCGACCTGAAGGCGGCCGGCTTCACCGATCCGATCCTGGTCTCCGGCACCGACGGGGTCGGCACCAAGCTGAAGATCGCCATCGAGACCGGCCGCCACGGCGAGGTCGGCATCGACCTGGTGGCCATGTGCGTCAACGACCTCTTGGTGCAGGGCGCGGAGCCCCTCTTCTTCCTGGACTACTTCGCCAGCGCCAGGCTGGAGGTCGCGGTGGCCGAGGCGGTGATCGCCGGGATCGCCGAGGGCTGCCGCCAGGCCGGGGCCGGCCTGATCGGCGGAGAGACGGCAGAGCTGCCCGGTCTCTATGCGGCAGGCGACTACGATCTGGCCGGCTTCGCCGTGGGCGCCGTGGAGCGCGCGGACCTGCTGCCGCGCGCGGACATCGCCGCCGGGGACCGCCTGATCGCCCTGCCCTCCAGCGGCCTGCACTCCAACGGCTTCTCCCTGGTCCGCCGCCTGGTCGAGGCCGAGGGCCTCGCCTACGGCGACCCGCCCCCCTTCGAGAGCGGGGCCGCGAGCCTGGGCGAAGCCCTGCTGACGCCGACCCGCATCTATGTCGAGGCGCTGCGGCCGCTGCTCGCCGGCCGGACGCTCAAGGCCATGGCGCACATCACCGGCGGCGGCCTGCCTGGCAACCTGCCCCGGGTCCTGCCCGCGGGTCTGGTCGCCACCCTCGAGACGCCCCTCACCGGCCACCTGCCGCCGGTCTTCGGCTGGATCCGGGATAGGGGGCGCATCGAAGCGTCGGAGCTCTTGAAGACCTTCAACATGGGGGTGGGCATGGTCCTGGTCGTCGGCGCCGCGGAGGCCGAGGGCGTGCTGCAGGCGCTCTCCGCCGACGGCGCCTTCCACCTGGGGCGCCTGGAAGAGCGCCGGGCCTCCGACGGTCCCCTGCGCCTGGAGCGAGAGCTGCTCTGATGGCGCGTGCCCGCACCGCCGTCCTGGTCTCCGGCCGCGGCAGCAACCTGAAGGCCCTGCTGGAAGCGGCCAGGGACCCCTCCTATCCGGCGGAGATCTCGCTGGTCATCTCGAACGAGCCGCATGCCGGCGCGATCAACATGGCGGGCGAGGCCGGCGTGGAGGTAGCCCTGATCCCGCACCGCGATCAGCCGAGCCGGCTTCAGTTCGAGATCATGCTGCAGACCCACATCCTGGAATCGGCCTGCGACCTGGTCTGCCTGGCCGGCTTCATGCGGGTCCTCTCGCCCAACTTCGTGGCACTCTGGCAGGGCAAGATGCTGAACATCCACCCCTCCCTGCTGCCCTCCTTCCGGGGGCTGCACAGCCACAGGCGGGCGCTGGAAGCCGGAGTTCGGCTGCACGGCTGCAGCGTCCACTTCGTCACCGACGAGCTGGACGGCGGCCCGATCATCGGCCAGGCCGCGGTTCCGGTCCTGCCGGAGGACAGCGAAGAGAGCCTGGCCGCCCGGGTCCTGGCCGCCGAGCATGCGCTCTATCCACGCTGCCTGGCACTGGTGGCCGAGGGCCGCGTGGCGCTGGACGAGACCGGGCGGATCCGGTGGAACGCGATGCCCGCCGAGGGGGCGCTGATCAACCCGGCAGGCTTGTGATACCCACGGTTCTGCGCTACCTAGGACCCAACGTCGACCGTGCTGAAAACTTGGGGATTGCGACCATGCACATCATGAAGGAAAGCGACTACCACACGCACGTGCAGACCTACCGAGGCTTCGTGAAGTTCGGTGCGGTGACCTTTGCCAGCATTGCTGTTATCCTGGCCCTGATGGCGCTTTTCCTGGTTTAGGTCGGCTGCGATACGAAAACGCGAGGGCGGCGGCAGGATCCTGCCGCCGCCCTCGTCATTTCCGGTCCCTGCCCATCGCTCGCTAGAGCAAATCCCGAGCAGATGGGCTCATCTGCGACGGCGATTTGCTTTCAAAACCATATGCTAGAGCGGGATTCATGAGCATAGGCGAACGGATCGTGCCCTAGCCGACGATCTCGGTCTGCGCGAAGAAGTAGGCGATCTCGACCGCAGCCGTCTCCGGCGCGTCGGAGCCGTGCACCGAGTTGGCCTCGATCGATTCTGCGAAGTCGGCGCGGATGGTGCCCGGATCGGCGTTGGCCGGGTTGGTGGCACCCATCACCTCACGGTTCTTGGCGATGGCGTTCTCGCCCTCCAGCACCTGCAGCACGACGGGGCCCGAGGTCATGAAGCTGCAGAGATCGTCGAAGAAGGGGCGCTCGCGGTGGACGGCGTAGAAGCCCTCGGCCTCGGCGCGGGTCAGCAGGGCGCGCTTCTGGGCGACGACGCGCAGCCCGGCCTCCTCGAAGCGGGCCACGATCTTGCCGGTCAGGTTGCGCCGGGTCGCGTCCGGCTTGATGATGGAGAACGTACGCTCGAGGGCCATGGAGGCCTCCTTCCTTGTCTCGTTTGTAGAAGAGGCCGCAGGCCGTAAAGGCGCTTGCGACCCTGCACCGTCCGGCGCCCGCAATCCATCCGGGGGCGCCCATCGAATGGCGGCGCTATATAGACGCGGCAAAGCGGAGTGAGCAAGCCTACAGCGGCCATAGCGCGCAGCCCTCGGGCCGTGCTATCCAGCCCGCATGCTGCGTCTCGATACTATAACCCTGCGGATCGCCGGGCGGCCGCTCCTGGAAGCTGCGTCCGCCACGCTGTCGCGCGGCCAGCGCGTCGGCCTGGTCGGCCCCAACGGTGCCGGCAAGACCACGCTTCTGAAGCTGATCCAGGGCCAGCTTCAGCCGGACGAAGGCAGCCTGGAGATCACCGGCGGCTGGCGCGTCGGCCACCTGGCGCAGGAGCCGCCGGGCGGCGCGCGCGCCCTGATCGACATCGTGCTCTCCGCCGACGAGGAACTGAGCCGGCTCCAGGCCGAGGCGGAGAGCTGCCGCGACGCCGCCCGCCTGGCCGAGGTGCACGAGCGCCTGCGCACCATCGGCGCGGACTCCGCGCCGGGGCGTGCCGCCCGGATCCTCGCCGGACTGGGCTTCTCCAGCGAGCAGCAGAGCCGTCCGGCCTCGGAGTTCTCCGGCGGCTGGCGCATGCGCGTCGCGCTGGCCTCGCTGCTGTTCCGACAACCGGAACTCCTGCTGCTGGACGAGCCCAGCAACCACCTGGACCTGGAGGCGACCCTCTGGCTGGAGGGCTTCCTCGCCCGCTATCCGGGCACCCTGCTGCTGGTCAGCCACGACCGCCGGCTGCTGAACGCCGTGGTGAACCGCATCCTCCACGTGGACGGCCGCAAGCTCGTTGCCTACGAGGGCGACTACGAGACCTTCCAGCGGACCCGCCGCGAGCGCCAGGCACAGCAGGCCGCCGCGGTCGCCAAGCAGGAGGCGCAGCGCAAGCACATGCAGGCCTTCGTCGACCGCTTTCGCTACAAGGCCTCCAAGGCCCGCCAGGCGCAGTCGCGGCTGAAGGCGCTGGCCAGGCTGGAGCCGATCGTGCCGCTGGGCAACCAGCACGCCAGCCGCTTCAGCTTTCCCGAGCCGCAACTGCTGTCGCCGCCCCTCCTGGCGGCGGACGGGGTTGCGGTGGGCTACACCCCCGGCAAGCCGGTGCTCAGAAACGTGACCTTCCGGCTGGACCCCGACGACCGCATCGGGCTGCTGGGTGCGAACGGCAACGGCAAGACCACCCTGATCCGCCTGCTGGCCGAGCAGCTGGCGCCGGAAACCGGAACGGTTACCCGGCCCCCGCGGCTCAAGGTCGGCTACTATGCGCAGGACCAGGCCGATCAGCTCGACCCCTCGGCCACACCGCTCTCCCTCATGCTGCGCGAGGACCCCAAGGGCCAGCCGCAGCGCCACCGCTCGCATCTCGCGACCTACGGGCTGGACGCGGAGCGGGTGGGAACCGAGGTGCGCCACCTCTCGGGCGGCGAGAAGGCGCGGCTGGTCTTCGCGCTGGTCACCCGCGAGGCGCCGCAGCTCCTGCTGCTGGACGAGCCGACCAACCATCTGGACATGGAGGCGCGCGAGAGCCTGGTGGAAGCGCTCAACGACTTCCCCGGCGCTGTCGTCCTGGTGAGCCACGATCCCCACCTGATGAGCCTGGTCACCGACCGCCTCTGGCTGGTCGCCAACGGCGGCATCTCCAACTTCGAGGGCGATCTGGACGACTATCGCGAGCAGGTCCTGGCCGAGCGTCAGGTCGAACGCGAGGGCAAGCCGAAAGCGGCCAAGCCAAAACCCAGGCAGGCGGAGCCCGTGGCGCCGCGCCGGCAGGAAATCTCGAAGCTGCGCAAGGCCATCACCGAGGCCGAGACGCGGCTGGAGACCCTGAACAAGGCGCTTTCCATCCTCGAGCAGCGGCTGGCCGACCCCGAGAGCTATCGCCAGCCGGCCAGCGAGCAGAAGGCGCTGCGCAGCCAGCACAAGGAGATCCTGGCCGCCATCGAGCGCACAGAGGAGAGCTGGCTGAACGCGCAGAGCGCCCTGGAGGAGGGACAAGCCTAGTGTCCCTCCTGCCCGGACCCTACCGGCCGGCCTCGATCGTTCCTCTGCTTGCGCGCACGGCCGCCGTCCTGCTTGCGGTCCTGCTGGGATCCTCCGTCGCCGTCGGCCAGGAGGCGCCGCCGCCGACGGAGTGGCTTGCGGTGACCGCGGGGGGCCTGCACTTCGAGCTGAACGACCGCATCACGATCGAGAGCCAGAGGCTCTACCTGACCCCGGATCAGGTCCGGGTCCGCTACAGCCTGATGAACACGGCCGAGACCGAAACTGTCCTCTTCGTCGGCTTCCCCTTCCCCAGCCTGCCGGAACCGCAGCCGCCGGCCCCCTCGCTGGCGCTTGCCTTCAACGATGCCACCCTCAAGATCGAGGGCGAGGTCGAGCCGCTGCACGGCCTGATCAGCCGCGTCTTCAACGACGGCCGCGAGGTGACCGACTTCCTGGAAGCCGCCGGGATCGACCTCCTCGCGCTCCACGACGGCGCCCTCAACCAGCTCTCCCGCTCGGAATACCGCAAGCTGGAGCGTGCGTTGACCGACCGCGGCGAGCCGCGCCCCAACCGCTATGGCTGGTCGCTGCACATCGAACCGCAGTGGCGGGTGACCCTGCCCTCGCGCGGCGGCGTCGAGCTGGAGCTGAGCTACACGCCCTACACCGGCCTCAGCGTCGACCGCTTCACCGGCGTCTCCGAGCTGAACGACCTGGCGCACGTCGAGGCCTACTGTGCATCCGAGCAGCCGGACCTGCTGGAGCGGCTGAAGACCAGCCTGGAGGAGAACGGCAAGAGCGAGATCGGGCCCTTCCTGGAAATGCGCCGGCGGGAGCTCAGCTACCGCTGGGAGCAGCTTCCGGAGAGCTGGGAAGAGCGCACCCTGCGAATCGAGGTCAGCGACCCCAGGGACGAGGAGCGCGAGACGCCCATCACCTTCTGCTTTCCCGGCGGGATCGCGCGCCTGCCGGACGGGACGCACCTGGCCGGGGGCTACGGCAAGCCCAAGGGCGAGAAGCTGGAGATCCTCTTCTTCGAGTGACGCCTCAGGCCTTCTGGGTCCAGCGCCCGCCCTCGTCCTCGGCCCAGTAGGTCAGGCTCGCGCCGCCGTCGCGCAGGCGCCGCCAGTAGTCGCGCGCGGCCGTCAGGCGTGCCTGGTCGTTCCCGTCGAAGAGGACGGCGACCAGCGCGAAGGAACCCAGATCGCCGCGCTCCGACCCGTCGGTGAGGAAGAGGACCTCCGCGCCGTTCGGGTTCTCGTCCTCCGTCGTCAGCCAGATCGGCTGCTGGTCGGCGTGGCCGTCCTTCTCGTTGCCGTGCGGCAGGAAGCTGCGCTCGCGGTAGGTCCAGAGATGCTGGGTCAGGTCCTCCACCCGCTCGCCGGAGCCCGCCTGGACCAGGGCGCGCTGACCGCGCTGGTAGCAGCGCTCCAGCATGACGGCCAGCGCCTGCTCCAGCGGCCGGCGGCCGAGCTGATAGAAGCGCACCTCGCCCATGCAGGCCCCTTGCCCCGCCTAGGGCGCTCCGGGTTCGCGCTCGCTCACCCGCAACACTCTAGCTTTCGTGGTTGGCCGCGATGAAGCGGTCCAGCAAGCGCACGCCGAAGGCGCTGGCTCCCTTGGCGGCGGTCGGCGTCGCCTTGTCCAGCCAGGTCACGCCGGCGATGTCGAGGTGCGCCCAAGGCAGTCCCTCGTCGACGAAGCGCTGCAGGAACTGCGCTGCCGTGATCGACCCGCCGTTGCGGTTGCCGATGTTCTTCATGTCGGCCGCGTCGCTGTCGATCAGGCGGTCGTAGGCCTCGCCGAGAGGCATGCGCCAGAGCGCCTCGCCCACCTCCTTACCGGCCGCCGTCAGCTGCTCGGCAAGACTGTCGTCGTTGCTGAAGAGTCCGGCATGCTCCTTGCCCAGGGCGACGATGATGGCCCCGGTCAGTGTGGCGAGGTCGATGATGCGGCAGGGCTTGTACTCCTCCTGCGCATACCAGAGCACGTCTGCCAGGACCAGGCGGCCCTCCGCGTCGGTGTTCAGGACCTCGATGGTCTGTCCCGAGGCCGACTTGACGATGTCTCCGGGCCGCTGGGCGTTGCCGTCGGGCATGTTCTCGACAAGACCGCAGAGCCCCACGACGTTGACCTTCGCCTTGCGCCGGGCCAGCGCCTCCATCAGTCCGACCACCACGCCGGCGCCGCCCATGTCCCACTTCATATCCTCCATGCCGGCGGCGGGCTTCAGCGAGATTCCGCCGGTGTCGAAGGTGACGCCCTTGCCGCAGATGGCGACCGGCGCCTCGTCCTCCTTGGCGGCACCGCGCCACTCCATGACCAGAAGCTGGGGTTCGCGCACGGAGCCCTGCGCCACACCGAGCAGCGAGCCCATGCCCAGCTTCTCCATCTCCTTGCGCCCCAGGACCGAGATCTTGATGCCCTGCTGATCCAGCTTCTTCGCCACCGAGACGAAGGACTTGGGATAGATCACGTTCGCCGGTTCGGAGACCAGGTCGCGGGTGCGGAAGACGCCCTTGGCGATCGCTTCCAGCGGCGCGAAGGCCTTCTTGGCGGCCGCCTTGTCGTCGACCTTGATCACCAGCTTCTTCAGCTTGGGCTTGTCGCTCTCCTCCTCCTTGGTCTTGTACTTCTCGAAGCGGTAAGAGCGCAGCAGGGCGCCGTAGGCAGCGTGGGCCGCGCGCTTGGCCATCTTCGCCGCGCCCTCGTACTCGCTGGCGATGACCGTCGCCTCGCTCTCGCTGCAGCCCAGCAGGTGCCCCGCCAAGCCACCGCCGATATCGGCCATGTCCCTGTCGGTGAGCTCCGCCGGCTTGCCGAGGCCGACCAGCAGGATGCGGCTGTTGGGCAGTCCGTGCGGCGCCAGGACCTCCAGGATCTTGCCCTTCTTGCCCTTGAAGTCGTTGGCCTTGATGGCCCGGGACAGCATCCCGTCGGTCTGGCGGTCCAGCTCGGCCGCGGCCGGCGGCAGATCCGCGTCCTCCGTCACGCCGGCAACAAGGGCACCGCTTTTCGAGGGGGCAGACTCGGAGAAAGAGATCTTCAGCATTTCGTGATCCAGCATCGCTTCGTTCAAGGGCGGGGCGGGCGAGCGCCCGGTTCCGCGAGCAAAGGGGGTTGAGCCCGATTGCTGCATGGGCTGGACGCCACGACAGGCTTTCACCTATAGCGGAGGAGAAGTTGCCTGCAAAGGTCTGGCCTACGCCGCTGCGCCGGCTTTCGGCGGAGGCACCCCTTGCGAAGGACCGAAACCGGAGGGCGGTAGAGTAAGGAGATCCAGCCAGCCGCCATGCGCCAGATAACCCGATACCTGCTGGTCCAGCTTGCCATCATGGCCAGCTTGGTCACGGTCGCGCTCACGCTGGCGATCTGGCTGGCTCAGTCCCTCAGGTTCGTCGACTTCATGGTCAACCGCGGCCTGCCGGCCAGCCAGTTCCTGCAGTTTATCCTGCTGCTGATGCCGAGCTTCCTGGGAATCGTCATTCCCATCGCCACCGTGGTCGCCATCTTCTTCGTCTACTACCGCCTGACCCAGGAGAGCGAGCTGGTGGTCATGCGCGCCAGCGGCGTCTCGCCCCTGGGCATGGCGCGCCCGGCGCTCATCCTGACCGCCGCGGTGACGGGGATCGCCTATGTCATCGCCTTCTATTTCCTGCCGCTCTCCTTCCGCAACTTCAAGGACCTGCAGAACGACATCACCCAGTCCTACGCCACCGTCCTGATCCAGGAGGGGGTCTTCAACCCGATCGGCGGCAACATCACGGTCTACGTGCGCGCCCGCGATCCCGACGGCAGCCTCCGGGGCATCATCGTCCAGGACGACCGCGAGAAGCAGCGCCCGACCACCCTGATCGCCGAACGCGGCGCCCTGGTGCGCAAGGGCGATGAATCGCGCGTGCTGCTGGTCAACGGCAGCCGCCAGGAGCTGAACCGCGAGAACGGCGAGGTGACCAACCTGGTCTTCGAGCGCTACACCGTGGACCTGACGCCGCTCAGCGGCGCCAGGGGCGAGCGCTGGCGCAGTCCCCAGGAACGCTTCCTCCACGAACTGCTCTGGCCGGAAGAGGTCGAGGGCATCGAGGAACGCCGCTACCGCGAGCTGAACGCCGAGTTTCACCAGCGCATGATCGAGCCGCTCTATACCGTCGCCTACGCCCTGATCGGGCTGGTCGCCATGCTGGGCGGCGAGTTCTCGCGGCGCGGCCGGCCGCTTAGGATCGCCGCTGCCGCCGGCGTCGTCGGCGCGCTGCAGGGCATGAACTTCATCGGCCAGGACATCATGAACCAGGATCCGGCCCTGGCCCCGCTGATCTACCTCATCCCTCTCGTTCCCATCGCGCTGGGATTCTTCTTCCTGATCCGGGGCTGGCCCAGAAGCTGGACCTTCCGGGCACAGCGGCAGGCCGCGGCATGAGCCTGGCGGCCCAACCGCTCACCATGCAGTCCCGGCGCCTCTCGCTGGGCCTGGCGCGCTACCTGGCGCGGCAGTTCATGGGCTGGTTCTTCCTGGTCTTCGGCATTCTCTTTCTCATCATCTTCGTGGGCAATGCAGCCGACCTCATGGACCGCTTCGGCAACCGGGCCGAGATCGGCGCCACCCTGGTCATCGAGATGTCGCTGCTGAAGGTGCCGAAGATCGTGATCGACATCCTGGGCTTCGCCGTGCTGGCCGCCGCGATCGGGACCTTCTGGCGCCTGACCCGCACGCAGGAGCTGGCGGTGTCACGGGCCGTGGGCATCTCGGTCTGGCAGATCCTGCTGCCGGCGGTCACCTGCGCGGTGCTGATCGGCGTCTTCACCTTCGCCGTCGTCTCCCCCCTCTCGGCGGTCTTCTACAAGCGCTACGCCAAGCTGGAGACGGAGTACCTGAGGGACGGCAGCTCGATCATCTCGGTCGGCCCCAGCGGCCTCTGGCTGCGCCAGCTCGAGCCGGACGGCGTCTATGTCCTGCATGCCGACACGGCCTCGGGCCAGAGCGCCTTCCTGAAGCAGGTCCAGGTGCTGCGCTTCGGGCCCGACGGCGACAGCTTCATCGGCCGCCTGGACGCCGAGAGCGCGCAGCTCGTCAGCGGCTTCTGGATCCTGCGCGGGGTCACGGAGACCAGGCCGGGGCGGCCGCCTGAAAGAAAGCCGCTGGTGCGCCTGCCGACCGAGATGACCCTGGCCTCGCTGGCGGAGAGCTTCGCGCCCTGGGAGACCATCTCCTTCTGGGAGATGCAGTCCTATGCCCAGTCCCTGGCCGACGCGGGCTTCCCCAATGAGCGCATCCACATGCAGTTCTACCGCCTGCTGGCCCTGCCGCTCGGCTATGCCGGCCTGGTGGTGCTGGCCGCCGGCTTCACCCTGCGCCCGCCCCGGCGCGGCGGCACGGCCCTCATCCTGGCCGCCGCCACCGTCGCCGGCTTCCTGCTCTATCTCTTCTCCAGCTTCCTCTTCGCGCTCGGGCTGGGCGGCAAGCTGCCGATGATGCTGGCGACCTGGACGCCGGCCACGCTCTGCCTCTTCCTGGGTGCCGCCGTGCTGCTGTACCGAGAAGATGGCTAGAGCGTTTCGGCTTTACGCGGAACCGGCCCGGCTGGTCTCGGCCCTGGGCCCGGCCGCCCTGCTGCTGGCGTGCCTCGCGCTCGCCGCCGTGCCGTCCGGCCCGCTTTCGGCGCAGCAGTCGGGCGGCCCCCTGGACGAGAACCAGCCGGCGCTCATCATGGCCGACGAGGTCACCTACAACGAGACCATGGGCATCGTCACCGCGCGCGGATCGGTGGAGATCTCGCAGGGTGACCGCGTCCTGGTCGCCGACACGGTCAGCTACAATGTCAACACCGACGTCGTGACCGCCAGCGGCAACGTGGCCCTGCTGGAGACCACGGGCGAGGTCCTCTTCTCCGACTACGCCGAGGTCACCGGCGACCTGCGCGAGGCCTTCGTGCGCGACGTCGGCCTGCTGCTCAGCGACGACAGCCGCCTGGCCGCGGTCAGCGCGGTGCGCACCGAGGGCAACCGCACGGAGCTCACCAAGGCGGTCTACAGCCCCTGCGAGCTCTGCGAGAAGGACCCCACGCGCGCGCCGCTCTGGCAGCTCAAGGCGCGCAAGGTGGTGCACGACCAGGAGGCGCAGAGCGTCACCTATCGCGACGCCACCTTCGAGGTCTTCGGCCTGCCGATCTTCTACACCCCCTACTTCACCCACCCCGATCCCACGGTGCGGCGCAAGACCGGCTTCCTGTCGCCGACCTTCGGCAGCTCCGGCCAGCTCGGCCTCACCGCCGAGGTGCCCTTCTTCATCGTCATCGACGACACCTCCGACGCGACCATCGCGCCGATCTTCCTGACCAAGGAGCTGCCGGTGCTGCAGGGCGAGTACCGGAAGATCTTTCCCAAGGGCAACTTCTTCTTCTCCGGCAGCGGCACCATCGCCGACCGCATCAACGACGACGGCTCCACCACCGACGACGCCTTCCGCGGCCACCTGAAGACACGGCTGGACTACAACTTCAACCAGCTCTACCGCGGCGGCATCCAGGTCGATACCACGACCGACGACACCTACCTCCGCACCTACGACCTGGGCACGCCCTCGACCCTCTTCTCGGAGGCCTTCGTCGAGGGCTTCCGCGGGCGCGACTACGCAACCGCCCGCATGTTCGGCTACCAGGGCCTCAGCAGCAACGACAACACGGAAGAGATCCCGATCGCCCTGCCCTACCTGGCCCTCAGCCAGGTCAGCGACCCGCTGATCTACGGCAGCGTCTTCCGCTTCGACGCCAACCTGGTGGACCTGGTCCGCATCGAGGGCCGCGACACCCGCCGGGCGCATGTGCTGGGGGAGTGGCAGCTTCCCTTCGCCTCGCCGATCGGCGACCAGTATCTCTTCCGCGCCAGCCTGCAGGCCGACGGCTACTGGGTGAACGACTTCGATCCCGACAACGCCGGCGACGTGACGCCCGAGAACGGCGGCAGCGAGCTTACCGGACGCATCCATCCCCAGGTCGCCCTCATGTGGAGCTATCCCTGGGTGGCCGATCTCGGCACCTGGAGCACCGTCTTCGAGCCCATCGTGCAGGGTGTGGTGGCCACGCGCGACAACAACCCCGACCGCATCCCCAACGAGGATTCCCAGGATCTGGAGTTCGACGACACCAACCTCTTCGCCATGAACCGCTTTCCGGGCGTCGACCGCGTGCAGCCGGGTCCGCGCGTGGACTACGGTGCCGAGTGGTCGCTGCTGACGCCGGAGGGAGGTGCCGTGCGCTTTCTCGTCGGCCAGAGCTATCGGCCCTTCGACGACGAGGGGGTCTATCCCGACGGCTCCGGCCTGGAGAAGAAGGTCTCGAACCTGGTCGGCGGTCTGCGCGCCAGCCCCGGGGAATGGCTGGATGCGACCTGGCGCTTCAGCGTCGACACCGAGACCGGCAATTTCGACCGCAACGAGTTGGGCCTTTCCGCCGGCGTCCCGCAGCTTCGCCTGGGCGTGGAGTACCTGCAGACCGATGCGCTGCTGAACGATCAGAACGAGGTGATCCTGGAGAGCCGCAACCAGCTCACCGTCGGGCTCTCCTCGCAGGTGACGGAGAACTGGTACGGCTATGTCAGCCACCTGCAGGACTTCCAGACCGACCAGTCCCTGCGCAGCCGCGCCGGCGTGCGCTTCGAGAACGAATGCGTGATCGTCGAGGCCGTCTTCGAGCGCAGCCGTTTCGACGACCGCGAGCTCGACCCGGACAACTCCTTCTACATCAAGGTCAGCCTGCGCTCGCTGGGCGACCTCAGCTGATCGGCGCCGATGCATTGTGCACCTGCAGCAGGCAGGCGCCGGCAGCCGCGGCATTCTGTGATCACATATAGACGGTGCGGGTCTTGCCATCGCCCCGATAAGGTCACACACTAGCGCCAATCGAGGCGCCCCGCAGCGATGCCCGCGCCTCGGCGGCACCATCGTTCTCATCGATGAAGAAGCGAGGCAAAATCCAAAATGTTTGAACAGGACGCGAAGAGGGGGGCGCGGCGGCGCCTGTTGGCAGGTCTGGCGACGGCGGGTCTGGCGGCGGCCTGCCTGGCGCTATCCGGCGGTCAGGCGAGCGCCCAGGAGGGCGAGCCCATCGTCATCGGCAACATCCTGGACCAGTCCGGCGGGCTGAACATCTACAGCCTGAAGCAGATCCAGGGCGTGGCCATGGCGGTCGACGAGATCAACAAGTCCGGCGGCCTGCTGGGGCGCCCGGTCGAGATCCGCTTCTACGACAGCCAGTCAGACGTCAAGTTCAACTCGCAGTACACCACCAACGCGCTGCTGCGCGACAAGGTGAAGGTGATCCACGGCGGCATCACCTCCTCCTCGCGCGAGGTCATGCGCCCCATCGTGCAGCGCTTCGGCGGCCTGCTGTTCTATAACTCCCTCTACGAGGGCGGCGTGTGCGACCGGCGCCATGCCAACACCGGCATGGTGCCCGCCCAGCAGCTCGAAGCGCTCATCCCCTACGTGATCAACGAGCGGGGGAAGAAGAAGAGCTACATCCTGGCCGCCGACTACAACTACGGCCACATCACCGCCAAGTGGATGAAGAAGATCATCGAGGCCAACGGCGGCGAGGTCGCGGCGATCGAGTTCTTCCCGCTGGACGTCACCAACTTCGCCCCGGTGCTGGCCCGCATCCAGGAGGCCAACCCCGACGTGGTCTACTCGGCCCTGGTCGGCGGCGCGCACATGGGCTTCTACCGCCAGTACGAATCGACCATCGGCAAGGACAACATGCTGCTGGCGTCCACCACCTACGGCGTGGGCCGCGAGCAGACCGAGCTCTCGCCGGAAGAGGGTAAGGGCATCATCATCGCCACCTCTTTCGTCGACGACCTCGAGACTCCGGCCGCCAAGGACTTCGTGAGCCGCTTCAAGGAGTTCTCGGGCGAGGACGACTACATCGGCGAGTATGGCGAGTACGGCTATCGCGGCGTCATGCTCTGGGCGGAGGCGGTCCGCAAGGCCGGCTCGGCCGAGCCCGACGACGTGATCGCCGCGCTGAAGAGCGGAGAGGTTTCCTTCGACGGACCGGGCGGCCTCTACACCATCGACGGCAAGACCAACCACACGACGATGGACATCCACATCGCCGAGGGCAACGACCACGGCAGCTTCGACCTGGTGAAGTCCTTCGAGCAGCAGCCGCCGCTGGATACCCAGCTCGTCTGCGATCTGCATGCCAATCCGGACGACACCACCCAGTACGAGCCCGAAGTCAATTAGGCGCCCGGCGCCTCGGTTCCGGGGCGGGAGACCTCCCGCCCCGGCCCCCTCATCGTTACCCTCACTGAAGGACGCTCGCGCCCATGCTTGAGGTCGTGCTGATCTACGGCTACCAGATCCTCTTCTCGATCAGCATCTTCATCCTGATAAGCCTCGGGCTCGCGGTCATCTTCGGCATGATGAAGGTGATCAACCTGGCGCACGGCGAGTTCATCATGCTGGGGGCGCTCTTCTGCGCCCAGCTCGCCGGGGGCGGCCTGCCGCTCTGGCTCTCCATTCCCCTGGCCGGCCTCCTGGTGGGCCTGGTCGGGATCCTGGGCGAACGGCTGGTCATCCGCTTCCTCTACGGGCGCGTCCTCGACACCCTGCTCGCCACCTGGGGCATGAGCCTCCTGATCGTCGGCGCGGTCACCACCTACTTCGGGCCGCAGACCAGCAGCACGCCGCAGAACCTGGGCAACGTCACCCTGGTCGGCTTCTCGATCTCGGTCTACAGCCTCCTGATGATCGTGATCGCCTTCGCGCTCCTGATCGCGATCTACTGCCTCTGGCGCATGACCAGGATCGGGCTGATCGTGCGCACCACCATGCAGAACGCGGCGACGGCCCAGGCGCTCGGGATCAACACCGACCGGGTCTTCACGCTCACCTTCGGCTTCGGCGCCTTCCTGGCGGGGCTGACCGGGGCGATCCTGGTGCCGCTCTTCGGGGCCTCGCCGACCATGGGAGTCTTCTACATCGCCAAGGCCTTCATCACCGTCATCTCCGGCGGTCCCCTGCCGCTGACCGGCACGCTCGCGGCCTCGTCCCTCTTCGGCGCGATCGACGGGGCGGTCGCCTATCTCACGACCTCGGTGGTGGGCGAGATCTCGGTCCTCTTCGTCGCCATCATCCTGCTGCGCCTGCTGCCGCAAGGCATCACCGGGCGCCTGAAGCGGGGGGTCTAGCAGACGATGCGAGAGATCTTCGCACTGAAGCCCGCGAGTGAGAAGCCGGGCTGGAGCTGGTGGCTCACCGTGGCCGCGGTGACCCTGGGCCTGATGGTCCTTCCCTCCTACTACGACCTGGCCTTCCAGCTCGACACCTCGATCATCTTCGTGCTGGCCCTGCTGGCGCTCTCCATGTCCTTCCTCTGGGGCTACGTCGGCATCCTGAGCCTGGGGCAGACCGCCATGTTCGGCCTGGGGGGCTACATCTACGCGGTCATGTCGATGAACACCGGCGAGACCACGACGGCCGCCCTGGCCGGCATCATCCTGCCGGCCGGCTTCGCCGCCCTCCTGGGCTACTTCCTGATCTGGGGCCGCATCAGCGACATCTACTTCTCCGTCATCACGCTGGTCGTGACCCTGATCCTGGAGAAGGCGATCCGCGCCACGTCGGGCGACCAGTTCGTGGTCGGCAGCGTGCGCCTGAACGGCCAGAACGGCATCCCGGGCGTGCCGGCGCTGCAGTTCCCCTGGAATCCGCAGGAGACGCTCTTCATCGACCATGTCTTCTACCTGACGGCAGGCGTGATGATGCTGGTCTATGTCGGCCTGCGGCTACTGCTCACCACCGGCTTCGGCCAGGTACTGGTGGGCCTGCGCGAGAACCAGCGGCGGGTCGAGCTGCTGGGCTACGACAGCCGGCGCTACCATCTCGCCATCTTCACCCTCTGCGGCGCCATCGCCGGCCTGGCGGGCGTGCTCTTCGCCGTCTGGGGCAACTTCGTCGGCCCCTCCATGTTCGATCTGAACCAGGCCGCCCAGGTGATCATCTGGGTCATTGTCGGCGGCCGCATGACCCTGGCGGGCCCGATCCTGGGCACGGCGCTGGTGGTCTACCTGACGACCTGGCTCGGCACCCAGGGCGTCGGCCAGGTGACCCTGGTCCTGGGTGCGGTGCTGACGGTCTTCGTCCTGCTGTTCAAGAAGGGCCTGCTGCCCTCGATCTCCGACCTCTTGACCGCGACGACAGAGCGCCTGCGCGGCAGGGGAGAGCGGGCATGAGCACCCCCATCCTGGAGACCCGCCAGCTCTCCAAGGCCTTCGGCGGCGTCAAGGCCATCGACCGGGTCGACTTCTCGCTGGCCGAGGGCGAGCTGCGCTGCCTGATCGGTCCCAACGGCGCCGGCAAGAGCACCTTCTTCAAGATGCTGACCGGCCAGCACCGGCCGACCGCCGGCCAGATCCTCTTCAAGGGCCGCGACATCACCCACGCCGACGCGCACGAGATCGGACGCCTGGGGATCGGCATCAAGAACCAGGTGCCCGACGTCTTCGACGGCCTCTCGGTGCTGGAGAACCTGAGCCTGGCCGCCCGCTACGCGCGCTCCGGGCCGGCCGCCGGGGCCAAGCTCGAGGAGGTGGTGGAGCGCGTGCAGCTCGCCCCGGTCCTGCACCGCACGGTGGGCGAGCTGGCGCACGGCCAGCGGCAGTGGGTCGAGATCGCCATGGTGGTGGCCAGGGAGCCCAGCCTGGTCCTGCTCGACGAGCCCTCGGCCGGCATGAGCGTGGAGGAGACCGCCCGCACGGCCGAGCTGATCCGCGAGATCAACCGCGAGGCGACCGTGGTCGTGGTCGAGCACGACATGCAGTTCATCCGCTCCATCGCCTCCATGGTGACGGTCTTCCACCAGGGCCGCATCCTGGTGGAGGAAACGGTCGAGCGCGCGCTCAGCGACCAGCGGGTGCGCGACGTCTACCTGGGACGGAGTGCGGCATGAGCTTCCTCGAGGCCGAGAACCTGACCTCCGGCTATGGCCGCATCCGCGTGCTCGACGGTCTCTCGCTCTCGGTCGAGGAAGGCGCCTTCGTCGGCATCCTGGGCCACAACGGCATGGGCAAGACCACGCTCATGCGCGCGCTCATGGGCTTCCTGCCGGCGGGCAAGGGCTCGATCCGCCTGGAGGGCGAGGAGATCTCCCGGCTGAAGCCCTTTCAGCGCAGCCGGCGGCGCATGGGCTATGTCCCGCAGGGCCGCGAGATCCTGCCGGCGCTCTCGGTCATGGAGAACCTCAAGGCCGGCGCCCTGGTGGCGGGGCTTTCCAGCGGTGACGAAGAGCGGCGCATCGGGGAAATCCTGGCCCTCTTCCCGCGCCTGAAGCCGCTTCTGGGCCGCCCCGGCGGCGCGCTCAGCGGCGGCGAGCAGCAGCTCCTCGCCCTGGCGCGCTGCCTCTGCGGGAACCCGCGCCTGATCCTGCTGGACGAGCCGACGGAGGGCATCCAGCCCTCCATCATCGAGGAGATCGCCGAGCGCCTGCAGCAGCTCAAGGCCGAGAGCGGGCTCACCGTCATCCTGGTGGAGCAGAACCTGGACTTCATCCGCGCGCTGGCCGAGCAGGTGCTGATCATCCAGCGCGGCCGCATCGTCCACCAGGTGGGTCCCGAGCAGCTGACCGACCCGGCCATGGTGGCCGAGTTCGTGGGCATGTAGGAAGGTTAGAGAGGGAGAGAGGCGATGATCGCGCTCACCGCCATCATCCGGGTCAGGGCCGGCCAGGAGGAGGTCCTGAAGCAGGCTCTTTTGCAGGTTGCGGCCTATGCCGCGGCCGAAGAAGAGGGTACCATCAGTTACTATTGCGGCCAGGACGGCGAGGACCCCAGGGTCTTCACCACCTACGAGCGCTACCGCGACCGTGCCGCGATGGATCTGCACAACGGCTCCGACGCTGTAGCCGCCTTTTTCGCCGTCGCGAAGCCCCTGCTGGAAGGGGACCCCGTCATTCAAGTCTCGGAAGAGATCTTTGCCGGTTAGCTGACAGGGCGGGCCTGGCGCTCGCAGTCCGCCCGGCACAACACAAGAGGAGAAGTGACATGCCTGTACGCGGACCCACGCACGAGCAACTGGAAGACATCGTCGACGACCTCTACATGACCATGACCGGCGAGGAGGTGGAGTTCTTCCGCGGCGTTCTCGATGGACTGATCGCGGTGAGCTACGACGTGGTCGAGAAGATGCCCGACTACATCCCCGAGGTGAAGTACCCGCGCACACCGGGCTACAAGCCCTCGGGCGAGGAGAACAAGTACAACGCCTGGTACGTCAAGAGCGAGATCAAGGGCGCGCCCAACGGTCCCCTCGCCGGCAAGACCATCGCGATCAAGGACAACGTGCAGATCGCCGGCGTGCCGATGCGCAACGGCGCCTCCACGCTCGAGGGCTTCATGCCCAACCTCGACGCCACGATCGTGACCCGCATGCTGGACGCCGGCGGCACCATCAAGGGCAAGGCCACCTGCGAGTTCTTCTGCCTCTCGGGCGGCAGCCACACCTCGACCCCGGCCATGGTGGAGAACCCGCACAAGGCCGGCTACTCCGCCGGCGGCTCCTCCTCGGGCAGCGGCGCGCTGCTGGCGGCCGGCGAGGTCGATCTCGCCATCGGCGGCGACCAGGGCGGCTCGATCCGCATGCCGGCGGCCTACTGCGGCACCTACGGCATGAAGCCGACCCACGGCCTGGTGCCCTACACCGGCGTGATGCCGATCGAGAGCACCATCGACCACACCGGGCCCATGTCGATGAACGTCACCGACAATGCCCTCTTCCTGGAGGTGCTGGCCGGCGAGGACGGGCTGGACCCCCGGCAGTACAACGTCAAGACCCACAAGTACACCGAGGCGCTGGGCGGCGACATCAAGGGCCTGAAGATCGGCGTGGTGAAGGAGGGCTTCGGCCACCCCAACTCCGAGAGCGACGTGGACAAGAGCGTCCAGGCCGCAGCCGAGAAGCTGGCGGGCCTGGGGGCGGAGGTCTCGGAGGTCTCGATCCCCATGCACCTGAAGGGCCAGGCCATCTGGACGCCGATCGCGGTGGAGGGCCTGCACGCGCAGATGATGCTGGGCAACGGCATGGGCATGAACTGGAAGGGCCTCTATTCCACCGCCCTGCTCGACGCCCACGCCGGCTGGCGCGACCGGGCCGACGAGCTCTCGCACACCCTGAAGGTCTGCATGCTGCTGGGCGAGTACTTCATCCAGCATCACCGCGGCCACTACTACGCCAAGGCGCAGAACCTGGCGCGTCTCTTGAAGGAGACCTACAACGAGGCCCTGGGCAAGGTGGACCTGCTGCTGATGCCGACCCTGCCGATCAAGGCGACCAAGCTGCCGGATCCGAACAACCTGGAGGAGGTGATCGGCCGCGCCTTCGAGATGATCGGCAACACCTGCCCCTTCGACATCACCGGCCATCCGGCCATGGCGATTCCCTGCGGCATGGGCGACGGCCTGCCGATCTCCATGATGCTGATCGGCAAGCACTACGACGAGCCGACCATCTACAAGACCGCCTATGCCTTCGAGCAGAGCGGCGACTGGACCAAGATGTAGGCCGCAAGCGGCACCGGGACTGGAGAGGGGCCGGGCGCTCTTGCGTCCGGCCCTTTCTCTTTATCCGGCGGCCAAAGCCCGGGCCTGCTCGCGCAGCAGAAACTTCTGGATCTTGCCGGTCGAGGTCTTCGGCAGCTCGGTGAAGACCACGGTCCGCGGGCACTTGAAGTGAGCCAGGCGGTCGCGGCAGAAGGCGATCACCTCGGCTTCGGTCAGGCCCGATCCGGGCCGGGCCTCGACGAAGGCACAGGGCCGCTCGCCCCACTTCTCGTCCGGCTGCGCCACGACCGCTGCCGCCAGAACGTCGGGATGGCGGTAGAGCGCGTCCTCCACCTCGATCGAGGAGATGTTCTCGCCGCCGGAGATGATGATGTCCTTGGAGCGGTCCTTGATCTCGACATAGCCGTTGGGATGCATGACCGCCAGATCGCCGCTGTGAAACCAGCCGCCGGCGAAGGTCTTCTCGGTCGTCGCGGGGTTCTTCAGGTAGCCCTTCATCACGATGTTGCCGCGGATCATGATCTCGCCGATGGTCCGACCGTCTGACGGCACGGCCCGCATGGTCTCGGGATCCGCCACCATCAGGCCCTCCTGCACCTCGTAGGTTACGCCCTGGCGTGCCTTGAGCCTGGCCTTCTCCTCGTCGGGCAGGCCGTCCCATTCCGGATGCCAGGCGCAGACCACGCAGGGGCCGTAGACCTCGGTCAGGCCGTAGACATGGATCACTTTGATGCCCATGGCCTCCATCGCCTTGATGACGGCGGCCGGCGGCGCCGCTCCCGCGGTCATCATCGAGACCGACTGGCTCCAGCGCGGGCGCTCTCCGGCCGGCAGGTTGACCAGCATCGACATGACGATGGGGGCACCGCAGAGATGGGTCACCCCCTCCTCCGCCAGGGCCTTGAAGATGGCTGCGGGCTCCACCTTGCGCAGGCAGACGTGGGTACCGGCAAGCGCCGTCACCGTCCAGGGGAAGCACCAGCCGTTGCAGTGGAACATCGGCAGGGTCCAGAGGTAGACCGGAAAGTGCCCCATGCCCCAGCAGACCACGTTGCCAAGCGCGTTCAGGTAGGCACCGCGATGGTGATAGACCACGCCCTTGGGGTCGCCGGTGGTGCCCGAGGTGTAGTTGAGCGCGATTGCCTGCCACTCGTCCTCGGGCATGATCGGCTCGAAGTCGGGCGCCCCCTCGGCAAGGAAAGCCTCGTAGTCCTTCTCGCCGATCGGCTCGCCATGCAGGGCCAGGGTGTCATTGATGTCGATCACCAGGGGCTTTGCGTCGAGGCTCTCCAGGGCGGTCGCCGCCACGGCGGAAAGCTCCCGATCGACCAGCAGCACCTTGGCCTCGCCATGAGCCAGGATGAAGGCCACCGCCTCTGCGTCGAGGCGCGTGTTGATCGCATTCAGCACCGCCCCGGACATCGGCACGCCGAAGTGCGCCTCGACGAAGGCCGGGATGTTCGGCGCCAGCACCGCCACCGTGTCTCCGCGCCCGATGCCGCGCCCGGCGAGCGCTGAGGCCAGCCGCCTGCAGCGCCTGTAGGTCTCGGCCCAGGTCTGTCTCACCGGCCCGTGCAGGATGGCCGTGCGCTCGGGATAGACCAGGGCCGTGCGACGGATGAGAGAGATCGGGGTCAGCGGCACGGAGTTGGCGGCGTTTCGCTCGAGCCCGCTGTCGTAGAGACCGGCCATAAGCGTCCTCCTGCTTTCTTTTACTTGCCGAAGCGCGCCTGGATCTCACCGACGATGCCGCGGCGGAACAAGAGCACGCAGATCACGAAGATGGCCCCGATCATGATGGTCACCAGCGAGCCGAAGGCGCTGAGATAGTTCTGCAGGCCGACGATGGCGACCGCACCCACCGAGGGGCCGAAGACCGTCCCCATCCCGCCCAGCAGGGTCATGAGAACGACCTCGCCCGACATCTGCCAGGTGACGTCGGTCAGGCTGGCCACCTGCACCACCAGCGCCTTGGTTCCGCCGGCGAGGCCGGAAAGGGTCGCCGAAATGACGAAGGCGGTCAGCTTGTAGCGGTCGGTGTTGTAGCCCAAGGACTTGGCCCTGGGCTCGCTCTCGCGGATCGCACGCAGCACCTGGCCGAAGGGCGAGTGCACGGTGCGATAGACCGCGAAGAGCCCCAGGACGAAGATGGCGGCCACCACGTAATAGAGACTGAGGTTGTCGGAGATATCGATCAGGCCGAAAAGCGGATTGCGCGGTACCCCCTGGATCCCGTCCTCGCCGCCGGTGAAGGGCGCCTGCAGGGCAAAGAAGAACACCATCTGCGAGAGTGCAAGGGTGATCATCGCAAAGTAGATGCCCTGCCGCCTGATCGCCACCAGTCCGAAGAGCAGGCCCAGGATGCAGGCCCCGGCCGCCGAGGTCAGGATCGCCAACTCGGCCGAGAAACCCCAGACCTTGAGCGCGTGGGCGGAGATGTAGCTGGCCGCGCCGAAGAAGGCAGCGTGGCCGAAGGACAAGAGCCCCGTGAAGCCCAGCAGCAGGTTGAAGGCGCAGGCGAAGACGGCAAAGCACATGGCCTTCATCAGGAAGACCGGATAGACGGCGAAGGGCAGGAACGCCAGAGCCAGCAGCGCCAGCGCGATGCACACCAGGTGGCGTCCCGTGACCCCGGACGCCGCCGTCTTGGAAGATGAAAGCGCGTTGCTCATGCTCTTGCTAGGCCTCGCGTCCGAAGAGGCCGGCCGGGCGGGCCAGCAGTACCAGGATCATGATGACGAAGATCACCACGTTTGAGGCCTCGGGATAGGCCACCTTGACGATGCCCTCGACCAGCCCCAGCGCGAAGCCGGTGATGATCGAGCCCATGATCGAGCCCATGCCGCCGATCACCACGACAGCGAAGACGACGATGATGAGGTTCGAGCCCATGTGCGGGGTCACCGCCTGCAAGCCCGCCGCGAGCACACCGGCAAAACCGGCAAGCGCCACGCCGAACCCGTAGGTGAGCGTGATCATCAGCGGCACATTAATGCCGAAAGCGCGCACCATTTCCCGGTTCTCGGTGGCGGCCCGCAGGTAGGAGCCGAGCCGCGTGCGCTCGATCGCGTACCAGACCGCCAGGCAGACCAGGATCGAGACCGCGATGATCCAGATCCGGTAGACCGGCAGCATCATCATATCGCGCGGGTTGCCGGTCAGCCCCTCCAGCGGCAGGCGCTCGGCACCGGCGAGCAGTGCGGGCTTGGCGTAAGGCAGGCCCGACGCACCGAAAGCGTCGACGATCAGACCCTCGATGATCAGCACCAGGCCGAAGGTCAGCAAGAGGCCGTAGAGATGGTCCAGATTGTAGAGCCGGGCCAGCATCGTGCGCTCGATCAGCACGCCGAAGACGCCCATGACCAGGGGCACGATAAGGAGCGCCCACCAGTAGCTGATCCCTGCAAAGCTCAGGAGCATCCAGGCCAGGAAGGCACCCAGCATGTACTGCGCACCGTGGGTGAAGTTGATGACGTTCAGCATGCCGAAGATCACGGCCAGGCCCAGCGACAAGAGCGCGTAGAAGGCCCCGTTCTGCAGTCCGATCAGGATCTGCAGGCCCAGGATCGAGATCGGCATGTCGAATAGCGTCGTCATGGCTTCACCCACGTGTGCCGGTCGTTAGAGCAAACCTCGAGCGGGCGGAAGGGCCTGCGGCGGCGGTTTGCTTCGGTCAACAAGGCGCGCCGGCTACTTGACCAGCGGGCAACCGGACTCCTCCGGCTTCTGGAAAGCCTCGGCTCCGGGGATCGTGCGGACGATCTCCAGGTAGTCCCACGCGCCGGTCGACTGGTCCGGGGACTTGACCTTGGCGAGGTACATGTCGTGCGCCATGCGGCCGTTCGGATAGACCTTGCCGCCCGTGGCGAAGACGTCGTTGATCTCCATGCCGACCAGTTGCTTGGTGACGGCATCGGCATCGTCGGTTCCGGCGGCCTCGACGGCCTTCAGGTAGCTCAAGACCGAAGAGTAGACCCCGACCTGCACCATGGTCGGCTTGCGACCCATCTTCTCTTCGTAGCGCTTCGCCCAGGCCCGGGTGTCGTCGTTCAGGTCCCAGTACCAGCCGGTGGTCATGAAGAGGCCCTGGGCTGCATCCAAGCCCAGCGCATGCACGTCGGTGACGAACATCAGGAGGCCCGCCAGGTTCTGGCCGCCCTCGACGATGCCGAACTCGGCTGCCTGCTTGATCGCGTTGATGGTGTCGGAACCGGCGTTGGCCAGGCCCACGATCTTGGCGCCCGACGCCTGCGCCTGCAGCAGGAAGGAGGCGAAGTCGGTCGAGGGGAAGGGATGGCGCACGGAACCCAGGACCTGGCCGCCGTTGGCCTCGACGATCTTGGAGACGTCGCCCTCAAGGGAGTGGCCGAAGGCGTAGTCCGCGGTGATGAAGAACCAGGTGTCGCCGCCGTTCTTCACCACGGCCGTGCCGGTGCCGTTGGCCAGCGAATAGGTGTCGTAGGCCCAGTGGAAGCCGTAAGGCGAGCAGTCGGCACCGGACAGGCGAGAGGTGGCGGCTCCCACCACCATGATGACCGTGCCCTTCTCGCGGCCGATCTCCTGCACCGCAAGCGCGACGGACGAGGTCACCAGGTCCGTGATCATGTCGACGCCGTCGGTGTCGATCCACTCGCGCGCCTTGGCGGCCGCGATGTCGGCCTTGTTCTGGTGGTCGGCCGAGATCAGCTCGATCGGCTTGTCCAGGACCTTGCCGCCGAAATCGTCGATTGCCATCTGAGCCGCGGTGACCGAGCCCTCGCCGGAGAGGTCGGCATAGACCGCGGCCATGTCGGTCAGCACGCCGATCTTGACGACGTCGCCGGAGATCTCGGCTGCAGTGGCGTTTCCGGCAAGGCCGGCCAGCGCTGTTGCAAGGAGTAGTTTTCTCAGCATTGTGCGTTCCCTTCGACTTCAGGCGCTCGCTCAGACGCCCAGATACTCTTGAAGCAGAGCCGCCTTGGCGGCGACCTCGCTCCGCGGAACCATTTCGACGATCGCACCGTCCTCCATGACGTAGTTGCGGTCGGCCAGCTGCGATGCGAAACGGAAGTTCTGCTCCACCAGGAGGATGGTGAAGCCATGTGCTTTCAAGGTCAGGATGACGCGGCCGATCTGCTCGACGATGACGGGGGCGAGGCCCTCGGTCGGCTCGTCCAAGAGCAGGATGCGTGCGCCCGTGCGCAGGATCCGGGCGATCGCGAGCATCTGCTGCTCGCCGCCCGACAGGCGGGTCCCCTGACGAGTGTTGCGGCGCTCTTCCAAGTTGGGAAAGAGCTTGTAGAGCTCGGCGACCGAGAGACCGCCCTCGGCGATCACCGGCGGCAGCAGCAGGTTCTCCTCCACCGTCAGGCTGGAGAAGATCGCACGCTCTTCCGGACAGAGCGCGATGCCCAGCCTGGCGATCCTGTTGGAGGGCAGCGCGATCAGCTCGCGGCCTTGCAGCCGGATCGAGCCCTTGCGCTGGCGCACCATGCCCATGATCGACTTCAAGGTGGTCGTCTTGCCGGCCCCGTTGCGGCCGAGGAGGGTCACCACCTCGCCCTTCCCGATCGTGAGAGAGACCCCGTGCAGGATGTGCGATTCGCCATAGAAGGCCTGCAAGCCTTCCACCTCCAGCAGCGCTGCCGCCTCGGCCCTGGGCGCCTCAGCCATCGGTGCCTCAGCCATGGGCGCCTCCCATGTAGGCCTCGATCACCTCGGGATTCTTCGAAACGCTTTCGTAGTTGCCCGATGCCAGAACGGCACCGCGTTGCAGCACCGTGATGGTGTCGGAAAGGTTGGCGACGACGTTCAGGTTATGCTCGACCATCAGCACGGTGCGCGTGGCGGCCACCCGGCGGATGAGGTCGGTGATGCGGCCAACATCCTCGTGGCCCATGCCCTGCGTGGGCTCGTCAAGCAGCATGACTTCCGGGTCCAGCGCCAGGGTGGTGGCGATCTCCAGGGACCGCTTGCGGCCATAGGGCAGCTCGACCGCCAGAAGGTTGGCGAACTCCAGGAGCCCGACGTCGTCCAGGAAGCCTTCGGCCTCTGCGTTCAGCCGGTCCAGCCGGCGCTCCGGCGTCCAGAAGTCGAAGGCGATGGCGTGCTTGCGCTGCAGCGCGACGCGCACGTTCTCGCGCACCGAGAGATGGGGAAAGACGGAGGAGATCTGAAAGGAGCGCACGATGCCGAGCTTGGCGATCTCGTGCGGCGCCTTACCGGTGATCTCGCGCCCCTTGAAGAAGATGCCGCCGCTGGTGGGCGTCAGGAAATGCGTCAGCAGGTTGAAGAAGGTCGTCTTGCCGGCGCCGTTCGGGCCGATGATGGCGTGGATCGACCCGCGCTCGACCGTGAGATCGACATCGTCGACGGCCACGAAGCCCTTGAATTCCTTTCTGAGGCGTCGGGTTTCAATGATGCTGTCGTCGGCCATACACCTGTCTCGTCTCGAGGCATGCAGACCTTTGCCCTGGGTCTGAATAAGCCTCCTCCCTCTGGCCGGGACTTGCATGCGCCCGGTCAATCTCCTGTTACAGGCATGATGAACCAGTTATGTTTCGGAACTTTCTCTGAAATGTTTCGAATTGCAACGAGGGAAAGAAGGACTTTCTTTCCGTCTGCAAGGGTGTATTGTTTCGGGCAAAAAGTCTCCTCGGCTGAGAGCCGGTGGGCGCACAGGGAAAGAGGCGGTAAGGGATGGAGGGAGAGGAGAAGGACTCCGAGCGTCTGGCGCTCCTGCAGGCGGCACTCGATCACATCGACCAGGGCTTCACCGCCTTCGATGCCAACCTCGAGATGATCGGCTGGAACCGGCGTTTCTTCGACCTGCTGGATTTCCCGCGAACGCTCGCCCGCACCGGGACGCCCTTCTCCGCCTTCATGGAGATCAACGCCAGGCGCGGTGAGTACGGTTCGGGCGATGTCGCGGCGCAGGTGGAAGAGCGGGTCGAGCGCGCGAGGGCCTTCCAGCCGCACGAGATGGAGCGCATTCGCCCCAGCGGCGAGATCATCTCGATCCGCGGCAGGCCGCTGCCCGGCGGCGGGTTCGTGACCACCTACAGCGACGTGACCGCCGATCGCCAGCGCCAGGCGGCGCTGGAGGAGGCCGTGGCCGAGCGGACCAGAGCGCTGAGCGACAGCGAGACCCGCCTGCGCCTGATCACCGATGCGGTCCCGGCACTCATCGCCTATGTCGATGCCGACTGCGTCTATCGCTTCGCCAACCGCCGCTATGCCGAGTGGTTCGGCTGCACGCCCCAAAGCATCCTGGGACAGCCGCTACGCGCGGTGGTGGAAGCCCCCATCGTCGAGCTCATAGAACCGCAGTTGCACCTTGCGCTGGCGGGGGAGAGCCCGACCTACGAGTATAGCCGCGTGGGTCCGGGCGGCCGCCATGCCGACATGCGCTCCAGCCTGCTGCCCGACCGGGATTCCGAGGGGCGGGTCAGGGGCTGTTTCGTCCTCTCCTTGGACGTGACCGAACAGAAGCAGCGCGAGGCGGTCCTGCGCCAGGCGCAGAAGATGGAGGCCGTGGGCCAGCTGACCGGCGGCCTGGCGCACGACTTCAACAACCTCCTGACCGTCATCCTGGGCAACCTGCGCGCGTTGAAGGACAAGATCGGCGCGGCGGAGCTGATCCAGGACAACCTCGACCCCGCCATTCATGCCGGCGACCGCGGCGCCGATCTCACCCGGCGGCTGCTCACCTTCGCCCGCGAGCAGCCGCTGGCGGCCAAGGCCGTCGACGTCGAGGCCTGCGTGATCGGGCTTTCCAAGATCCTGCGCCGCTCGCTGCCGAGCTCGATCGAGGTGTCGACGCGGCTGCGCGGCCTGCCGCCGCTGGCCTTCGTCGACCCCGGTCAGCTGGAGAACGCACTCCTGAACCTGGCACTCAATGCCCGCGACGCCATCTCGGGCAACGGTCGTATCGTCTTCGCGATCGCCGAAGAGACCCTGTGCGACGAGTCGGCGGGGCCGAGGGGCATCGCACCCGGGCGCTATGTCAGCATCGTCGTGGAGGACGACGGCAGCGGCATCGGCGGCGAGGACCTGCCGCGGGTCTTCGATCCCTTCTACACCAGCAAGCCCTTCGGCAGCGGCAGCGGGCTCGGCCTCTCCATGGTCTACGGCTTCGTACGCCAGTCGCAGGGCTCCATCCAGCTCGATTCGCGCCCCGGCGAAGGCACCCGCGTGACACTGCTTTTGCCGGCGGCCGCGGCGGGCGAAGCCGGTAGCGAGGCGGAGAGCGCGGCAGAGCCCGTCGGCCCCGCCGATCCGCAGGGCCGCCTGGTTCTGCTGGTGGAGGACGCCCCCCAGGTGCGACAGGTGGTGCGCCAGCAACTGATCGCCCTGGGCTTCCAGGTCCTGGAGGCGGAGAACTCGGCGGACGCGCTGGCCCTGATCCGCAGCGTGGCCGAGGTGGAGCTGCTGCTGACCGACGTGGTGATGCCGGGACAGCTCGACGGGCTGGCCCTCGCCCACAAGGCCAAGGAGCTGGCGCCCGAGATCAAGGTCGCCCTGATCTCGGGCTACAGCCGGTCCGGGGCAGGCAGCGGGGCGGCGGACTGCCCCTTTCCGATCCTGGGTAAGCCTTTCACGGAAGCGGAGCTGAGCGCGCTACTGGAGCGCGCGGCATAGAGCGCGATGACGCCGGTCCGGCCGCGGCTGTAGTCTGGGCCGCAGTCGCCATGCCCCAACCGAAAGCGGCCCCATGCCCGAGGCAGAGACGCCCAGCCTTATCGCTGTCGTGGAGGACGAGCCCGAGGTTGGCCGGCTGGTCGAAGCGGCCCTGGCCGAGGCGGGCTTTGTAACGGCGGGTTTTACCAGCGCGCGGGCCCTGCTGGACGGTCTGGCCGAGCGGCCGGCCGACCTGGTGGTGCTGGACCTGGGCCTGCCCGACCTCGACGGGATCGCGCTTCTGCCGCAGCTGCGCCGGCTGGTCGAGGGCATTCCGGTGGTCATCCTCTCCGCCCGGGCCCAGGACAGCGACCGCATCGTCGGGCTGGAGCTTGGGGCGGACGACTATCTGGCCAAGCCCTTCAACCCGCGCGAGCTGGTGGCCCGCGTGCGCAGTGTGCTGCGCCGCAGCGCCGCGCGGCCGCAGAGCTCCGAGGCGAAACTCTTCGCCGATTTCGCCGCTTTCACCTACGACCGCGGCAGCATGAGCCTGCTCGCGGAGTCCATGCCCCCGATCGGCCTGGGTGCGGCCGACGCCCGCCTGCTGGAGGCATTCCTCGCCGCCCCCAACCGGGTGCTGACCCGCGAGTTCCTGTTGCAGCGGATCGGCGCGGAAGAGGCTCTGGACCGGGCCGTCGATGTCGCCGTCTCGCGCCTGCGCAAGAAGCTGGCCCGGCCCGAGGCCGAATCCAACCCCATCCGCACGGTCTACGGCGCCGGCTATATCCTGGCCGCCCAGGTCAGGTGGCGTTAGCGCGTTTCGTCTCTCCGCCGAACCGGCGCTCGCGCCCGAGAGCGCAGGGATGCCTCAGCGACGGGGCCCTTGCTCGAACGGGGCCCTGGCTCGGACGAGCCGGGGGCGCCCGGTCGGAGGGATGGAGGCCCTATCCCGCCAGCTTGGAGAGCGCGCGATAGGCCTTGATCGGGATGTAGTCGATCGAGAGCAGGCCGGCCTTCACGAAGGGCAGTTGCGAGAGCTTGGCCTCGGCCGCCTCGGCCGAGTCGGCCTCGACGATGATCACCGCGCCGCTGCCGTCGGCGATAGAGTAGATCTCGCGCACGAAGTCCTCGACGGCAAAGCGCATGGCGGTCTGGGATTCGCTATCGGCCAGCTCGGCGAAGCGCTCGGGCGCGGCGTTGGGATCGCGTCTGGCCACACAGATGACTCTCATTCCGTCCTTCTCCCCATTCTTTCCGTTCCAGGCGGTCGCCTTGGCTGGTGGCCTAGCCTGCCGGGGGAGAGCCGCAGAGGGCAAGCGCTCGCTCGCGCAGGGCAGCCGTGCAGGAGAGCCGCACCCTGGGGGCCGCCGCCGAGCCGTGGCACCTCTAGTCTTGACCGGCGCCCCCATGCTCAATAGGTCTAGCGCCGAGGCCGCCCCGGCGCGCCTCGGCATGGGGTGGGCCCGTAGCTCAGGTGGTAGAGCAGCTGACTTTTAATCAGCGGGTCGCAGGTTCGAGTCCTGCCGGGCTCACCAATTAATTCAAACACTTAAGAAGACTCGAGGAGGCAGACGCGCAGGGCGCGTGACCTATAAGTGACCCCAAGAACCGAGGCCAGTGAGCGTGTCGGCGCTGAGACCGCCACGCCCTTTTTGACCTGGCCAGGCCGCATGATCTGTTTCATCCTTCGCCGCCTCTAAGGACCAGAACGTAGCGCGACCCGCGATCACGCGCCAAGGAACGGAAGCCATGACGCCGTGGACCGACCACTTGCCAGGTGGCGCCGTAGCCGGCAGGTCAAACCGCACGCATAGACAGAACCGTCGCTCGAAAGGGTTGTCGAGCAAGTTTAGACGTGACATCAGGCCGCTTGCATCGGCCAGCGTGCCAAGTCGGTCTTGAGCTTCCAACCGGTACCGGCACACTGGCGCCCTTCGATCCGAGGGCGCTTAGTGCAGAGGTAGTCCGCCAGTGTCGAGCTGTGACCGAAGACGGTGAAGGCATAGGCAGAATGAGCCACGACCAACCATCACCCTTCGTGCGGCAGACTGTGCCCAGTCAAGCTGATGTCTGGCCAGTCTCCTCTACTCTGAGGAAGCTGGTTTCAGCGGTACACACCCCCACCACCTCGCCCCAAACATCCAGCACCGTCACCCTCCGAAACGATGAGGAGGCGGCAGAAGCAGACGTTCACCCGGAGACCGTCCGCCCGCTTCATAGGGCCCTCCCCTCTTGCGAGGCCCGCAGAACCTCCAAGACGGCCTTCAAGCCATTCGCCCGCGGTCTTGCCTGCCCCCTCGAACCGACCTCCACGGCGCCTGTGAGAGTCGTAAGCGCCGTTGCCGGTTCAAGCCAATGCGGGCCCGGCAGCCGTTCCTTCCCGACTCCGGTCGGCCCCCTGACCCTATCGGATTAAGCCAGGCAAGAGCGACAAGCCTGGGCACTGGCGCGACAAGTGAGGGCGGGCAACGCGGAGGCAACGACTCATCCCTTTCATGGTAAGAGTTGTCCCGGGGCAGGGCGGTGCCCCGGGACGGCCCACGCACGACCTGGTGAAACAGACGCTCAGCCCGTCCCACCAGACCCTCCGCCCTGCTACGCGGAAGAGCCAATGTCCTTCAGCATCTGTTGAGAGAATACGTAGTACCTTTTCTTCAGTTCCTTGCCATTCTCATCAATCGTACGGAATTGCTTGGTTCGCTTTCCCCCATCACCATGCAGCAATGCACCGGCCTTCTCCGCACCTTCAAGAAAACCATCGACATCTCCATCCTGTATGTCAAGAGTTTTCTCCAGACCCACTCCAGAAACAACAAGCTGCCTTTTACCCTTGAGGCTTCTTATAAACCCTTCACCCTCTTTTCCCAGTTGATACGCTCCACTATGATTACTTCCAAAACGCGGAAATTTGTTTCCATCTTTAGCAACTCTGAGAAGACTATTTGCATCGACTCTAAACCTGATTTCCTTCCTTCTTACTTCACTGACAGCCAGATCGAAACACTTCTCTACCGCCATCCTAACGTACTTCTCCTTCCATGGAAGTAGATCTGCTTTGACAGCGAGTACCCCTGCAGCATAGACCAGGCCAAACTTCCTCGACAACCTGAGCATGTATGGATCCTCTCCTTCACAACAGGACTCCACGAACTCCTCGACCAGGCCAGCCACTGGATCTCGGTTTTCTTCAATCACGAGATACTCGAGCCATTCGGACAAGGCGACGCCATAGCACTCTGCACACGCCTCCGCCAGATCCGTCATCCGCCTGTCGGCCGAGGGGCCTCGGTCTACACCGCGATCAAGATTGTCCAGTATCCCCCCTTCGGCCCGGCTGGGTACCGGAATATCGATGAAACGGACATGGTCGCCCTGCGAGCCCTCGGCGCCCACGCCGGCGGCCAGAGCACGCAACGGCTTCGGGCCCGAGCTGAGGACCGTGCAGCGCCAGTCGAGGCTACCCAGGCCTGCATCCGAGACAACGCTCGAAAGGGCCCGTGCCTGACCAGCAACCAGGTAGTGTGCGGCATCCCGTACAAACTGATAGACCTCCCTAGCAGATCCCCTCATGCCCTCGATATCATCTAGGGGTAGCATGAGGTCATTGTGCTTCGCGGCGAGTTCCTCGAGCGCTCTATGAGTAGTGTTCCAGGTCGGCAGTGACGAGCATGCGCCGATCACCGTGGAGGCGACTCGGAGGGCCGTGGTCTTGCCAGACGCGCTCTCGCCGAAGAAGTTGAAAACCGCTGACTCGGTTTGTCCGCTATGGCGAAAGAGGGGGGCGGCGAATGCGACGAGAATAGCGAACATGAGGTAACTCGAGCTCTCGGCTGGCTTTGCCACCTTTGCCTTCCAGCACTCAAGGCTACCTTCCGCCTGACCGAGGCCATCTATGACGGGATGCTTTTCCCTATCGTACTGGGTCATGCCTTCGGCGCTTCCGAAGCTCTCCTCAGGCATGACAAAGCCATCGTCACCATACCATCCCACACTCGGCACGAAGGTAGTGGGAGTCTTAAGCGCAACTCTTCGATACTTAGACCGAAGCACCTTTAAGAATCCGACACCATCATCAATAGAAACCCCTTTTTGTCTAAGAATACGAACCAGCTTTTCTGCATCAAGGGGCTCTGGGAATGGAATACGGTGTACGCTTCTTGCACCGTTGTACTTCCTGAAAGTGATTTTCATCTTCATAGAATCCTCATCCCGAACGAAGATTTTGTCCAGCAGTACAAACATCTTATTCTCCACATTTGGTTGATAACGATCTTGTATCGTCTTGGGTTTACTGTTACGAAGAAGATAGAACTAGAAGGACGATCTGCGTCCGTCTACTCTATCGGCCAAATACCGGGAGGTGATCTCGCGCGGGCCATCCCTTTACATCTTACCATTTCTGACCCCTCCCATTGATTGATTTCACGCGTAACAAATTAGCCCAGATTTTTGACGACCGGTTTGTGCATCTAGTTAAGATTCCATTTGATACAGTTGCGAGACTATTCTTTAGAGAGAGTGTGTGTTCTAGTTTTTTCTAATTATTAGCCGCGCACTGAAGCCATACCGATCCAGATACAACATAAGCTCCCGCATATGTTCATTATTCAAACAATATCTACTTCGTCTTTCATCTCCATCCAGCACGTAGTTCGACCAGCGGTAGAAAGCACCCTTCAGCGTGTAGGTGATTGCCCCTGGTGGATCGGGGACTTTTTTTCCTTGAAACGGTCGCTTTGCAGTGGGCTCCCCCTGGAAGACCTCTTTCAGGACCTCCGCTGCGATCGGAGCCCTGCTGGACAGCACCCCGTGTAAATGAACCTGCCAAAAGGGCCGACCGTCCTTGCCCTCGTTGACACTGAAGTCGAACCCGAGGCAACCAACGACTTCCGGTAGGCGCCGCCTCAGCTGCTTGTAGATGCGCTTCTTCAAGACCTCGAGGTCGAGTTGGTGAAGCTCACCTACCGGCGCCTTGCAGTTGGCGGGGATCAAGGTCACGAAACTCCATCGCTCAAGCCTGCGATCGAGGATCGCCGGCACTTACCAGAGCAGTTGGAGGCGACGGCGCCGGATACAGACCGGGCAAGCCCCGGATTTGCATCGCCGGCCCCTCCGGCATCGCCTGAGCTTGCGTGCGAGGTTCCGGTATGGGGTATGCTCGGACACTACCCGAGCAGTCGCCCGCTTCGGTTCAAGGATTCTGATCAGGATCTGCCGCCTGTCTTTGGCGCACTCAAAGGTTTCGAACCTATCAGGAATCGGGAGCCTTTCAGTCTTAGAGCCAGACCGGATGCGAGCTGATGTCCTGGTGTCGGCAATAGGCGAGCAGTTGCTGCGCCTACGCCTGGTGGCCGATGGCTGCGGTTTACCGATAACTGGAGGTATGCTGGGCACCCTCGCGGCTTTCCTTCTTCGATAGGTTCCCTTGTCCGGGCTAGACATGCTGTCTGCCCTCCTCACTCGTGCTGCGCCGAAGGCTTGCTTCGAGCCATGCCTCTAGCCCGGATATCTCACGAGCGATAGCCTGAGGGATTTTTCGGGAGTGATGTGGAGAGAGGCGGGCATTCGGTGTTGCGCTGCCACGGGGTGTCGCCGCCGGAGGCGCTTAGAAGATCAGAGTTGGTCCGTCGTTGTTGGTGGGAAGGCGAGAAGGCCGGTTGGCACGATCAGATGCACAATCGGGCATGAGCGAGTTGGAACTCCTGCTCGTAGGGGCAGGCTGATGCCATGGCGATGCGGATGCGCCTGACGGAGATGCGGACCTGAGCGCCGATCTTGAGGAGCTTGGCCCGGATGGTGCCGCAGGTGGCCTTGGCGAACTGGGTATGGGCGAGGGCCTTGCGGCGCAGAGCGGAGAGCAGGACATAGGCCAGGGAAGCGAACCAGAGGCGGAGCTGGTTGGCGCGCATGGTGGCTGCCGAGGTGCGGTCTGCGAAGAGGTCGAGCTGGCACTCTTTGATCCTGTTCTCCATGTCGCCGCGCGCGCAGTAGAGGCGTTCATAGAGTTCACGGGCCTTGACGGTCTTGGCCTTGAGGGAGGTGACGACGAAGCGTGGATTGGCGCCCTTGTCGCCGCGGCCTGCCATCCACTCGGCCTTGGCGACAACGCGGCGGCGGCGGGTCCAGCTCTTCTTGGTGGTCCAGCGGAAGTCGACGAAGCGCCGGGCTGACTTTCCGGTGCTGAGTGCCTCCGCCTCGGCCCAGGCCAGATCGACATGGATGTGGTCGACCAGCCGGCTGTTGCGGGCCAGGCCGAAGAGATAGTCGACCTTGTTGTCCTCCGCCCAGGCCATCAGTTCCTCGCGGGCAAAGCCTGAATCGGCGCGCAGCAGGATCTTAACCTCGGGCCAGCGCTGACGGATCTGGGCGACGATGCGGGCGACCTCCTCCTTGGCGCCGGCAGAACCATCGATGTTGGCGCGCCGGAGCTTGGCCGCCAGCAGGTGGTCGCCGCAGAAGACATAGAGCGGCAGGTAGCAGTAGCAATCATAGTAGCCATGGAAGAAGCGGCCCTCCTGGCGCCCATGGATCGGATCGTCTGTGGCGTCGAGATCCAGCGTGATGCGCGCCGGTGCCTTGTCATGGGCATCGAGAAAGAGATCGACGAAGAGCTTCTCGATGGCCTGCGGGTCGTGGCCGATGCGGTGATAGCGCTCGGCGCCCTCGGGCGCATGCTCCAGTCGGTTCAGCGTGCTCTTGCCGGCCAAGGGTGCACAGCCAGGCCGGCGCGCCTCCAAACGGCCCAGCACGGTGCTCAGCACCGGATCGTGGCGCAACTCGTCGTGATCGTTCACGTCCTCATAGCCCAAGGCGATGGCGAAGATGCGCTGGCCGACCAGAGTGGCAATGTCATGCACCACCCGATCAGCGCGGCGGCCGTCCTGGAAGCATGCAGCAAAGCGATCCACCAATCCGATGGCTTGGTCCGTTGCGCCAAGCAGCAGTGCTCCGGCATCCGAACTGATCGCACCGCCACCGAAATCCGCGACGACACGGCGCCCTTCAAGGCGTGCAAAGACCATCGGCTCCGGGTTACAGTCTGTTGGCATCGTGGGGTCCTCCAGATTCAGCGTAAGCGTCTGTTAGCACTCACACTTTCACTGATTCGGACCCACGATGCACCTAGCCTCGTGAGATATCCGGGCTAGCCAGGGCTCTACCGACCCCCCTCCCCCCGCGCTATAACCAGTGGAAATCACTGGCGGTGAGCTGCACGGCCTCGCTGAGGCCTCCCATGCGAAAGGTGATGTCGGTCGTGCCGTTGCCGTCGCGATCAACCTCCACCGCGCCGGCACTGGCGTAGCGGGCCTGGCTGTTGCCGGCGCCGGCGAAGGCCGCTTCACCGATGTACTCGAAGTTGCCAGCCTCGAATCCGGTAGCGAAGACCAGCCTGTCCTCGCCGTTGGCCCCATTGAGGCTGACCCCGTCGAAGTCACCGATCACCTGCGTCCCGAAGGTGAGGTCGCGGGAGAAGAGGAACCAGTCCGCACCCGAGCCGCCAAAAGCCGTGTCGTCTTTTGCCACATCGATTGTGTCTGACCCGCTCTCGCCCGCCATCCAATCGGCATCGGCGCCGCCGAAGAGCGTATCGTCGCCGGCTCCGCCCTCCAGCACGTCGGCGCCCTGGTTGCCCGCCAGGCGATTGTCGCCTGTGTTCCCCATCACGCGGTTGTCGAGCGAATTGCCGGTACCGTCGATGTTGCCGAAGCCCTGCTGCATGCGCAGGTCATCGATGAAGTCGCGGATACCGCCGTCGGGCAGAGTGAAGTTGGATTCAGCCCGCACGAGGTCGGTGCCGGCGCCCTCGAAGTCCCGCACTTGGTCAGTCGAGGTATCTACCACGAAGGTATCGTCGCCGCTCCCACCGGTCAGGATGTCGCCGCCGCTGCGGCCATTGAGGATGTCATCACCGCTCTTGCCCTGAAGGCGATCGTCGCCGAGATCGCCTAGCAGGGTGTTGGCCAATGCGTTGCCAAAGAGGGCACCATCGCCAACGCTCTGGTTGATATTTGCGCGCTCTATAAAGCCCGTGTCGCCCGAGGGCAGTGAGAATACCAGCGCGTTGGAGCGGAGTAAATCCTCGAATCCACCGGCAGCCGTCTCGATCACTACGTCGGCCGCGGTGTCCACGATGAAGGTGTCGTTGGCAACTCCGCCAGAGGCCGTATCGACACCACTGCCACCGTTCAGGATGTCTGAACCCAGTCCGCCATAGAGGCTGTCGATCCCGAAGCCGCCAGCCAGGCGATCGCCACCTGCATCGCCATACACTCTGTCGTTGCCGGTTGCCCCGATCAAGGTATCACGACTCTCGCCGCCGACCAGCAAGTCATCGCCATCCTGGCCGCGCATGGAATCATCGCCCGTCTGGCCATAGAGCCTGTCGTCGCCACTGGCCCCGCGCAGATCGTCGCCCGCGGAGAGGCTCACCAGTTCGTCGTCGCCACTGCCGCCGAAGACTGTGTCGCTACCCGACCCTCCGAACAGCGACTGGTCGGCACCGGCACCGCCGTAGACCCTGTCATCTCCGCTACCACCGAACAAAGAGGCATCGTTGCCGCTATCGCCGAAGAGGGTATCGTCGCCGCCTTGTCCGTCGATCCGATTGAGCGTGCCAGACTGACCTTCGCCTCGGATGCCATCATCCCCACTGCCGAGATGCATCGTGTCGTTGCCATCACCGCCCAGAAAGGAGGTGTCGTGCCCTGCGCCGCCATATAGGAGATCATCTCCCGTTTGACCGGACACCGCGAGATCGTCACCGGGGCCGCCGAACACTCGGTCGTCCCCAGCACCACCGGAAATGGCCCAGTCCTGACCGTCGCCGCCATAGACCCTGTCGTCCCCACTTCCGCCAAAAAGACGTCCGTCTTCACCACTGTCGCCAGGGGCTTGATCCTGTTCTCGACCAGGTTGGAGTCGATCTCGACGCGGCCGTCGGCGAGGAAGACTTGCAGGCCGTCCCAGTGGTGGGCGATGTAAGCGAGCTTCTCGCCCAGGCGGGACTTGGCGGATAGACGAGCCTGGTGGTGGATGAGCCATCGCCCGAACTCCTCGACCAGCGGCGCACTGCAGGCCCGGCGCTGGTCCAGGCGCTCTTCTGCGGAACTGGCGCGGATCTCGGCCTCGATGCGGTAGAGCTGGGCGATCAAGGCCAGCCCCTCGGCGGCGATCTCGGACTTGTCGTGATCGAAGACCTCGCGCAGCTTGCGGCGGACATGCGCCCAGCAGAAGGCCAGCCTGAGTGGCCCCTCCTCTCGATCCGGCTTGGCCAGGCGCTTGTAGGCAGCATAGCCATCGACTTGGAGGGTACCCGAGAAGCCTTTGAGGAAGGCCTCGGCATGCTCGCCGCCGCGGCCGGGAGCGTAGAAATAGACGACACCAGGTGGATCGGTGCCGCCCCAGCCACGCTGGTCGCGTGCCAGGGCCCAGAGGTAGCCGGTCTTGGTCTTGCCGCGGCCGGGGTCGAGCACCGGGGCGGTGGTTTCGTCCATGAACAGCTGCTCCGAGCCCTTCAGCAACTCGGCCATGCGCTCGACCAGGGGCTTCAGATGGAAGGCCGCCTTGCCGACCCAGCTGGCCAGGGTGGAGCGATCGAGCTCGAGGCCCGAGCGGGCGTAGATCTGTGCCTGGCGATAGAGCGGGCAGTGGTCGGCATACTTGGCGACCAGCACATGAGCGATGGCGCCCTCGCTGGGCAGGGCTGCCTCGATCAGATGCGCCGGAGCTGGCGCTTGCGTGATGCCGCTCTGGCAGACCCGGCAGGCGTACTTGGGCCGGATGGTGACGAGCACCCGGAGCTGGGCCGGCACGATGTCCAGCCGCTCGCTGCGATCTTCTCCGATCCTCGCCATCTCACCGCAGCCACAAGGGCAGAGCCTCGTCCCGGGCTCGATCACCTGCTCGATCCGGGGCAGGTCCTCAGGGAAATTGCCGAGGTTGCGCTTGACCGCGGGCCTCTAGGCGCGCGACGCTGAAGGCGTCGCGCCGGCCTCCTCCTTGGCCTCCTCGACCTCCGCCACAGCCGTCTCCAGATCCTCGAAGCAAAGCTGGCGCTCGTCGGCGCTCAGCCGCTCTGACTTCTTGCCGTAGAGCGCCCGCTGGAGTTCCTTGACCAGATTTTCCAGACGCTTGTTGTGCTCGGCAAGGGCGGCGATCTGATCCTGCTGCGCCTCGAAGGCCGCCCGATAGTCCGCTGACAGCAGGCTTAGGTCCAGATCCTTCGGAGGCGTCGACATGGACGAAGGATAAAGCCAAGACAGCGCGTCGAGGCATCGCGACCGGGCCTTGCGAGTCACTCCGCCGCAGTGGGCTTGCGCACGCGCCGGCCGTGTACCCGCCGCCAGTCCAGCCCTTCGAACAGGGCCTCGAACTGGGCGCGCGACAGCCGCATCACCCCGTCGCGGATGGCCGGCCAGGCGAACCTGCCCTCCTCCAGGCGCTTGTAGGCCAGGACGATCCCGCTGCCGTCCCAGAGCAGGATCTTGATCCTGTCGCCGCGCTTGGCGCGGAACACCACGATCACGCCGGAATGGGGATCCAACCCCAGCTCGTTCTGCACCACCGCGGCCAGACCATCGTGACCTTTTCGGAGATCGACTGGCTTGGTGGCGATCAGAACCTTGACTGCTTGGCCCGGCAGGATCATCCGAGCCTGCGCAGCACTGCCGCGATCTCGCCGATCCGCCCCGCAGGGCTGTCGGCTGCCAAGCGCACGATGACACCGGCCGTCTCGATCTCGATCGACGCCTCTGCTCGAGACGGGCATGGCTCCTCGAGTTCGAGCGCGGCAAAGGCTGCTCGATCATCACCCGGCAAGGCCAGCCTGCCCTCACGGGCAAGCCGCCGCCAGGCGGAGAGCTGCTGCGGCCGCAGCTTGTGCCGCTGGGCCACCGCACGCACCTCCACACCGGACGCCAGGGACTCCAGCACGATCCGTGCCTTGACCTCGTCCGGCCAAGAGCGCCGACCCGTCGGACCCTCCAGGACTTCCATCGCCTCAGGAACGGAAACCACTTCCGCTAACAAAGGGTGTTCACTTTGGTGCAACGCTTATACCAGCGGCAGGAATCACTGACCGAAGAGAGCGCTGAGGGCCCACTGCCTTGATCCGATGGAGGTGATCATGGCGGGCAAGTCGAGCAGCTTTTTCCAGGCCTCACAAGCAGCGTCGACGATGGCCTCGTAGGTGTCGAAGACGCGGTTGGAGAGCCAATTCTGTCTGAGGAACTGCCAGATGTTCTCCGCCGAGTTCAGCTCCGGAGATCTGGAGAGCAGGAGGAGGATGGTGACGTTCTGGGGCAGCTTGAGTTTGTCGGTCTCATGCCAGGGGGCGCGGTCCATGAGAAGGACAGCGTGAGCGCCTTTGGCGACATGGCGGCTGATCTCCTCCAGGTGCATCTGCATGGCCTCGGTATTGGCCCTTGGTAAGACGAGGGCGGCCCCGGTGCCGCGCTGCGGGCAGATGGCTCCGAAGAGGTAGGCATTGTCATAGCGCTGATCGGCCGGCAGGCGCGGACGTGTCCCGGTCTTGGCCCAGATGCGCGTGCGCCCGTTCTTCTGTCCGATCCTGGCTTCATCCTGAAACCAGATCTCGATCGGCTTGGTCTTGGGCAGATGGCCTATATGGGCTGCCAGTGTGCGCGGGAAGTTTATGGAATGGCCCGTCCTCACTCAGAGGCATCCGATAGGATGCTGATAGCAGATTGGAGAAGGAGCCAACCATGATGATCGCGACCCTTGGTATCGATTTGGGCAAGAACAGTTGCTCTCTGGCGGGATTGGATGAGGATGGTCACGTCGTGCTGCGGCGTCGCATGCGGCCAAAGACGATCGTGAGCTTCACCAGGCAGCTTCCGACCTGCACCATCGCAATGGAGGCGTGCTGCGGCGCCCATCACATGGGCCGGCTGCTCGCGGCGCAGGGGCACACGATCCGGCTGATGTCACCTGAGTATGTCCGTCCTTATACCAGCGGCAGGAATCATCGACCGATGAGGGCGGAGAGAGCCCACTGCCTTGATCCGATGGAGGTGATCTTGTCTGGCAGGTTGAGCAGTCTGTTCCAAGCCTCACAAGCGGCATCGACGACGGCCTCATAGGTGTCGAAGACGCGGTTGGAGAGCCAGTTCTGTCTGAGGAACTGCCAGATGTTCTCGGCCGAGTTCAGCTCCGGAGATCTGGAGGGCAGCAGGATGATGGTGAGGTTCTCGGGTAGCTTGAGCTTGTCGGTCTCATGCCAAGGGGCGCGATCCATGAGAAGGACAGCGTGCGCACCCTTGGCGACATGGCGGCTGATCTCGTCCAGGTGCATCTGCATGGCCTCGGTATTGGCCCTTGGCAAGACGAGGGCGGCCCCGGTGCCGCGCTGCGGGCAGATGGCTCCAAAGATGTAGGCATTGTCATAGCGCTGGTCGGCCGGCAGGCGCGGACGTGTCCCGGTCTTGGCCCAGATGCGCGTGCGCCCATTCTTCTGTCCGATCCTGGCTTCGTCTTGGAACCAGATCTCGATCGGCATGGTCTTGGGCAGATGGCCTATGTGGGCTGCCAGCGTGCGCGAGAAATTTTTTTAAATCCCTCCAGCATTTGCTCATCCTGAGCAGGATGCTGCGGGCGCCCGCTGATATAGGAGAACGACAGAACCTTCAGCAAATCGGAGACGGCCCGCTCGCTATAGACGACCCCGAAACGCTCTTCGATGACCCGCTGCAGGTCAATCCGACGCCAGCGTACCACACCGTCGACTGTAGGATCGGGGCCAGCCTCCACGATCGCAGCCAGCTCTCGCATCTGCTCAGGAGACAAACGACGAGAGCGTCCGGCCCCAGCTCGGTTCGTCAGGCCCTCCGGACCTTCAGCATTGAAGCGATGTACCCAGTCCCGCAGCGTCTGACGGTCCATCCCGCCGATCCTCGCCGCCTCAGCTCGGCTCTTACCCTCGTAGACCGCCGCCAAAGCCAGTAGGCGGCAGATCTGACGCGCATCTCGGTAGCGCTTCGCCAGCTTCCGAAGCTGCCCTGCCTCGTAGTCGTCTCGAAGCTCTATTCCTCCTGGCATGGCGATCCTCCTTCGCCTCCCTTGAATCACACCTCAGCCCGCGTCGGAAATCCCCAAGGAGTCAGACACGGTTGCCGCTGGTATTACGTGAAGGCTCAGAAGAATGACGATCAGGATGCGGAAGCCATCGCGGAAGCTGCGACGCGTCCAACGATGCGCTTTGTCGAGCTCAAGTCACAGGAGCAGCTCGACATGCAATCGCTCCATCGCGTGCGGACTCGCCTTGTCGGTGCACGCACCAACCTCATCAACCAGCTGCGCGCCATTCTGCTCGAGCGCGGCGTGACCATCGCCCAGGGGCGCAGCAAACTGGAGCAGAGTATCGATGCGCTGATTGCCGACCCAGACGTCATGCCGGACAGTCGCATCCGTCGTCTCGTTGTCGAGCTTCGCGAGGAATGGGCGGCGCTCGACGGTCGGATCGATGGCTTGGACCGAGAATTTGTCGAACGTGCTCGCATGGACGAGAAAAGCCGCCGGCTGCTGACGATCCCCGGGATCGGCGCTTTGAACGCTACGGCCATTGTTGCCGCGATCGATGACGGAGCAGCATTTGCGAGAGCGCGCGACCTTGGTGCGTGGCTCGGCCTGGTGCCGCGACAGCACACGACCGGCGGCAAAGCGAGGCTCGGCGGGATCAGCAAGCGCGGCGACAAGTACCTACGCACGCTGCTAATTCACGGCGCCAGAGCGGCGTTGCCGTCTCTGGCTGAGAGCCAGTCGCCGCTGGGCGCGTGGCTGCGAGGTCTGCTGGCCCGACGGCATCGCAACACCGTCGTCGTGGCACTCGCCAACAAACTCGCCCGCATCGCCTGGTCGACGCTGCGCCACCGTACCACCTTCGCGCCCAAGCAGCCAATGGTGGCCCGAAGCTATTGGTCGTCAGTCTCCACAAGCTGACCGATCTCACAACATCTGCGGGAGGACTTTGAAAGATGGCCTGACGGTTTACCGGCGTCTCGGAAGCCTGGTTTAAAAGATGGCGCGATGACGCCGTGAAGTTTATGAGGCCCAGGACGCGCGGATCTCCATCTTGGCGACGGCTGCAAGCCGATATGCCGTATACGTTGATGCAGACTTGTCAGATGCCATCGCTAATAAGTCCGCCCTGAGAAAGTTGGAAGTGATTGAAATAGGGGGATTCCGGCGCGGATGGAAATAGCGGAGAATGCCAGGAAGGGATGCTTGAGGCGACGATTCCTGGTGTTTTGCGATGAGAAGTTTGAAGCGGCCGCGCGGCGGCAAGGATCTCTTTCGAGAGCGGTTGGATGCCATCATCGATCTGAACCATCCCCTGGTGCGATTGTCGGAGCTGGTGGCCTGGTCTGACTTGGACGAGGCCTTCGGGCGCTTCTACAAGCCGGTCGGCCGGCCGGCGAAGCCGACCCGGCTGATGGTCGGACTGCACTATCTCAAACACACCTACGATCTCTCCGACGAAGAGGTGGTGGCGCGCTGGGTGGAGAACCCCTACTGGCAGTTCTTCTGCGGCTTCGAGTTCTTCCAGCACAGGCTGCCGATCGATCCCTCGCTGATGACCCGCTGGCGCCAGCGGATCGGGCCCGAGGAGATGGAGCGGGTCTTGAAGGCCACGGTCGAGGTGGCGCTGGCGAGCGACACGGTGAAGCCCTCGAGCCTGGAGCGGGTCACGGTCGATACCACGGTGCAAGACAAGGCGATCGCCCACCCGGCCGACAGCCGGCTCTACCTCAAGGCCTTGCAGACCCTGGTGCGCCAGGCCAGGAAGGCCGGCATCAACCTGCGCCAGAGCCACACGCGGCTGGCCAAGAAAGCGGCCACCAAGGCCGGACGCTATGCCCATGCCAAGCAGTACAAGCGCATGCGCCGCGAGCTGAAGCGCTTGCGCACCTATCTGGGGCGGGTCTACCGCGACGTCGGCCGCAAGATCACCGGCGATACCCGGCAAGAGGCCCGCTTCGCCCGCCTCCTGGGCCTGGTAGAGCGCCTGCTGGCCCAGCAGCCCCAAGACAAGGACAAACTCTACAGCCTGCATGCTCCGGAAGTGGTCTGCATTTCCAAAGGCAAGGCGCACAAGCGCTACGAGTTCGGCTGCAAGGTGGGGATCGCGGCAACCAACAGGGAGGGGCTGTTCCTGGCCGCAAAGGCCTTCGCCGGCAATCCCTACGATGGGCACACCCTGGCCGCCACCCTCGCCCAGGCCGAAGCCATGAGCGGCATTGCCGTCGAACGCGCCTATGCCGACAAGGGCTATCGCGGCCACGACTACAAGGGCCAGGCCCGGGTCTTCCTCTCTGGACAGCGACGTGGCCTTACCCCCACGATGAAGCGCGAGCTCAGACGACGAACGGCGATCGAGCCTATGATCGGCCATGCCAAGGCAGACGGCAGGCTGGGCAGGAACTATCTCCTCGGCCTCGAGGGCGACAGGATCAACGCGCTCCTGGCTGCCGCTGGCCACAACCTACGCCTCATCCTCAACAAGCTGAGGCGTCTTCTTGTCCGGATCCTCACGGAACTCCTCGGCGAAATCGCAAAACTCGATACTTGCCGGCACCAACACACCACTCTGAAATCAACCGCTTAAGCGTTTTTCAGGGCAGACTAATAAAGCTCTTGCAGAGGGGACGGGCCATACGTTTTTAAAACCTTCCAGCATTTGCGCATCCTGGGCAGGGTGCTGCGGGCGACCGCTGATGTAGGAGAACGACAGAGCTTGCAGCAGATCGGAGATGGCTCGCTCACTATAGACGACGCCGAAACGCTCTTCGATAACCCGCTGCAGGTCACGCCGACGACAGCGCACGACGCCGTCGACTGCAAGATCGGGCCCGGCCTCGACGATCACAGCCAGCTCTCGCATCTGCTCAGGGGACAAGCGACGCGAGCGTCCGGCCCCAACTCGGTTCGTCAGACCCTCCGGACCCTCGGCATTGAAGCGGTGTGCCCAGTCCCGCAGCGTCTGACGGTCCATCCCGCCGATCCTCGCCGCCTCAGCTCGGCTCTTACCCTCGTAGACCGCCGCCAAAGCCAGCACGCGGCAGATCTGGCGAGGATCTCGGCAGCGCTTTGCCAGCTTCCGAAGCTGGCATGCGTCGTAGTCGTCTCGAAGCTCTATTCCTCTTGGCATGGCGATCCTCCTTCGCCTGCCTTGAATCACATCTCACCCCGCGTCGGGAATCCACATTGAGTCAGCCCCGGATGCCGCTGGTATTAACTCCTCACCATCCGGCAGACATCCTTGCCGGACCGCCAGGGCGGCAACAGGTGGGGTGTACGCATCGCTTACGGATCAGCGAGGCATCGGCATGGACCACCTCACCCTTGGCGATCCCAGCGGCGATGCAGGCTGTCACCGTGCGCTGAAAGATGCGCCGAAACTGCTCTGCTCCCCAGCGCTGCCGGATCCGGGTCAGGCTCGAGTGATCGGGCAGGGCCTCGTGCAGCCCATAGCCTGCAAACCAGCGAATGGCCAAGTTGACTTGAGGTTCCCGCATGAGCCGGCGGTCGTGGACGATGCCCAGCAGGAAGCCCGCCAGCATCAGCCTGACCGCGACCTCTGGATCGACACCCGGTCGCCCATTGTTCGCGCAGTACAGCTCCCCGACCTCGCTACGCAGCCAGCTCAGATCGAGAACCTGATCGACGCGGACCAGGACGTGATCCTCGGGAAGCAGTTGGCGCAGTGATCCAGTGACGAAAAGTTCGAGCTGATCGCGCTCCTTTCGACCCAGCACGCTCACCTCCCGAAGCTGCAGTAACTCTGAGTGAATCAATTCCTGGCCGCTTTTTCAACAGGCCCATCGTGCACTTCTACAGGAACGTCTTCAGCCATGTTCCGGCGGCGAAGGTCCGCGAGGTCAGCCACATGCTCAAGGCTATCCACGCGCAGGAGAGCCGGGCCGCTGCAGAAGAAAAGGCCGGAGCCGTCTTCGAGGAGCTCCGCCGCCAGCGGATGGGTCGCGCGGCGGAGCTCCTCGACGCCCACGTTCATGAGACTCTGACCTTCTATGCTTTTCCGGACAGCCATTGGATCAAGCTCAGGACCAACAACCCGCTGGAGCGGATCATGCGCGAGATCACGCGACGTACACGGGTCGTCGGTGCCTTCCCGGACGGCCAGTCCTGCCTGAACCTCGCTGCGGCGCGGCTGCGCCACATCGCTGGAACACAGTGGTCGACCCGCAGATACATGAACATGGACCCGCTGCGCGCGGAACGAACCGATCACTCCGGGGCCGCCGTCGCATGAGCAAAGTGCGAGAGATTCTGGACACTACCTCCGAAGCTTCTGCTCGGCCGACCAGCGACGCCGGCGGGCAACACCCGCTACCTTGGCACATCAATGCCGCCGGGGGGCGTCCACCCCATCGCTTACGCTACTTCGCCGCCGAGCACACCTCCTTCTGGGGCGCCAAGATCGGGTGAGTGAGGAATACACCTCAACTGATATGGTCGAAAACGGCCCGAAGGATGCTGGCTGTCCCTTTGCCCGGCGCCCAGATTGGCGCGTTGCCCGCCAGTGCGTCCTTCACGCAGTAGAATGCCTGATGGCTGCTGCTTTTCCATGCAAAGACGAAAACATCGGCCGTCTTCGCCAAACTCGTAAGTTGCGCGGTCGCAACGAGGTCCGAGTTAACAACGACCTTGCAGCCCGGGAACAGCGCTTCCAGTGCGGCCTTGGCGCGGGCCCCGGCCGACTCCGCGAGCGTGTAGATGCCAATCGTCTTTCCGTAGAGATCCAGTTCAGACTTCGCGTCTGGGTCATCCGACTTCGCGTCCCGCTTCAGAGCAGCGACCGCCTCCTCGCCTACTCCGTAGTCCTTCGTAAGCATCTCAAGCGGCAACAGATCGACCGCTACCAACCGATGCGCGAAGCTGGCGGCCTGGTCGAGTACTAGCAGGAAGAGCCTGAGGCGGGCTTCACGTGCGCCGTCCGACGGACATGGCAGGATCGCGAGAGCTTCGCTCACATCCAGGCTCCACGGCAGATAGGCAAATGAACCGATCCGCTTCTGCACGTCCTCAAGATCCCCAATAAGTGAAATATATTCTACATCTGACAACCCTAGATCGATCAATATGACGGTCAACTGAGCGAGCAGGTCGAGGTCGGCTCGCGAGAGCGTCTCGTCCATCGCGATCAATAAGAGCAGCAACGATGCGATGGGCTTCGCGGTAGGTGGCGCCTTTGCCTCGTCCGGGAAGAAGCTGGCAAACACCTGGGGAACTGCAGTTCGCGCAGCTACACCAGCCTCACCATCCAACCCGCCGAGGATGTCGGCGAACTTCATCGCCAGTTGCCCATCCTCTCGGATATCGGTTGCGTTCCAATTCGTCGGAGCAGATTGTACATCGCGTTCTGCTGCGGCGAGATCGTCGCCTGCCTGCAGTTGCTCGGCCCAGCGCATCCATGGGTTGACGTTCACTGGCTCCGGAGCATTCGATGAGTAGGATGCGTCGGCCGATTGCGCCCGCGCAAGGCTCTCGATTTTTCTCCTAACCGCGAGACCGAGGCTATCAACCAATTCTGGTTCGACCTTATCGACCACGGCTAGCAAGCGATCACGAGCATCGTCAGTCCCGATCATACCCATGCATGAAACTAGGCGGCTGAGCGTCTTCCTGCTGGGAGGCAGCCGCAAATAGAATTCGAACGCGCGATCGAATTGCCCATCGTCAAAGGCTACGTCGGCCTCGTCTAGGGTCGTGGCCGGCGGTGGTGTCGGCTGAGGCGACTGAGATAATTGAAACAGCAAGGCATTGGTGCCGGCTGGCAGCAAGTCGAGCAGTTCATCGATGATATCTGGGTCAGGATTTATCTGAAGCTGCTCGTAGAGTATGAATGCCTTGACCACGCGTGGCGCGCGAATCCCCCGACGCGACGCGAAGAGCTTGGGATAAGGTCCAACGATGTTCTGAGCGAAGGCGTCGCGCACGACTTCAGCGTCGCCCGTACCTTCCACTGGGTCGATATAGGTCCTGTAGAGCGCCTCGATGAGATCCGCAAGAATCTGCGGCGGAAGCGCGAGATCCGCCAAAGTCTTGATACGCCAGTGATCGCGCGCGATCTCCGGCCATAGTCCGATCCCGGCACTCAGCCGGATCTCAAGGTACCGCAAGTTCTCCTCATTAAGGCGCCCAGTCTGCTTGAACTCCGCGATCATCGCGTTGGCCTGGGCTACATCCCCGGCGAGCAAGGCACGTTCAAAATCGCTACGGATGGCCCCGACCGGCCGAACGCGTGTTCGCTTCTCGAGGGGACGTCGCGCCAGAACCTCGGCGAACTCACTCAATCGCGCGGAAATCGCCTTCATCGCAAAGTCGTCGGGTCCGGTGAACCGATAGACAGTTCCGCCAAAGCGGTCTCGAAGCACGGCAGCCATCGGGTCGCTCGAGCCAACGGACATACGCTCGAAACGGCTAAGCCATGTCGGACCAAGCCAAGCGTAGATTTCATCGCCGAGTTCATGTCCGCCGGAGGGTCCTCGAGTCGTCGCGTACCAACCGGTGATCTTGCCACCACGCACGAAAGGCAGGATGAGAGGAGTGTCCTGGCACGATCCAGCAAAGAGGGCGAGCCATTGTCGAACCTGGTCGGCCTCAAGTGGCGGGGCCGACCCGTCAAGAAGCGATAACCAACTCAGTTCGTTGGGGCGTGCGAAGAACCGTGTCAGCCATGCCTCTTCTTCCAGGGACAGATGCTCAATCATCTGCCGGCCTCAGCGTAGGATTCGAAGTTTATCCGGGCTTCTGCCAAAGTCTTCGACGCAGTGTCGTAGACGACCATCTCGTCGTTCAGTTCGAGGCCGCTATACGTCAGGTTCATCGACCCGGTCAGAAGGCCGCGCTTCAGCAGCACACCCTTTATGTGTAGATGTTGGCGGCGAACCACATGCAGTTTGTCGATTAGCCCGGCTTCGGCCGCAGCCGAAGTAAGTGCCTCGATCAACGGAGTATTATGTTCGTCCAGGCTGGTCGCTATACCCAACGCCGTTCCCCGAGCCATTACGTCGGTGATTACCTCGATCAGTCGGATCTCTCGATTGCCCCATTCGGGATTGACCGCACCGAAACCGCCCGCCCGATTGTCGAACAGGGCGACATTGCTGATCCATGGGCTGACAAGCCAGGCGCGTTCGCCGCCCGGGGCAAGCAATTCGCCGAGGAACATCATCTGGAGCAGTTCGCGGATCAGATTCTGGCTAGTCACAGCGCTCTTGAAGATACGTCGCGTCTCGAAGTTCATTGCAGAGCCTCCGCGATATCGACATCGACATGGAAAACGCTGCCGACCCGGCGGACAGCCTGAACACGCGCAAACACCGATAGATAGGCTGTTTGGACCGGGTTGGTCGCCAGGAAGACTAATGCGTCGGCAAGCAAGGGCGTCGCTGCCATCGGACACACTACAGTTGCCGCGCCTTTGTCAGCGAGACGATCAAGGCATTGAACCTGCCATCCCTCAGCCTCCAGATCGACTAGGCTCGCATCCTCGGCAAGATAGGACCGCAGGAGCAATGGTTCAGGCACCGGAAGCTCGGCAAACCGCGAATAGGCACGGAGGCCAGATTGACGTATATGAGGCCCTCGCGGCCAGAGTAGCCCATAGATAACGCCGAAGCGCCATTGATCTGGATTGACTGAGGGCGCTTCGATTCCGGCGAGTTCTAGTACCGCATCGATGTCGTCTGAGCGCGCTAGCCGATAGGCGAGCAATCGGGCGTCAAGTTCGACGCCCAGTCGCACTTCCTCTGCAGTCCACAAGCGCACCGCATCAAGAAAGAAAACATCGCTATCGCGACTTGAGCCAGGCCGCAGGATACGGTTCGCGAGTGCAACGATGAAGGCATGGCTGGTGACGAAGCCTTCTTCGGCTAAGACATGACGGAGTGCCATGAAAGCCGCACGGCTCTGCTCGGAATCCGACGCATACCGGAAGACTTGAGCCGCGGTCGGCAGTGGGTCTTCGCAGTCCCCTTCGACCACACAGGCGAGGAACCGGTTGAGTTGGAAGTCGCTCAGTGAGAAATCATTGTCGCGTAGGACCGCGGTCATAAGGCTGAAGAAGCGGCGCGGATCCTCGACGTATTGACGTTGTGCTTCCTCGATCTGACCATTGCCGCCGGGCGCCATCTCGCTGATCCAGATTTCTCCATTGGCGATTCCGGCTAGCACGTCGTCGGGTTCACGAGGCCCCGCGGTCACGTCAAGGACCAGGCTTTCGGCATCAATTTGCGGGCACAGGCTCGTAATCGCGCTCAGCGCTGCTGCCCCTACGGTCGATGCATAGCGCTCACGCAGCCACGGCTCCCATCCAGCATCAATGGGCGTCCAAAGGATAGCCGCGAGGCTGAACAGGCTGTCGACTACCTGCTGGTCGGCCAGGTAGGCCGCCAAATCCTGCCGCAGTCGGTCCTGTTGGTTGCTTTGTGCGTTGGCATTATCGACGATCGGTGACTGGAAGAGGATGTTGAGAGTCCGGTCGAGATCGAGTTCCGCGCTACCGTCGGCAAGGTGCACAGCCGCCTCGCGCAGCGTAATGGTGCTTGCCATTGCCTCGTTGCTAAGTGCAGCCAGCAAGAGATGCGCCAACCAGTCGCGCGCGAAAGGATTGTCTACTGTCGACAGGAAGGATCCATGGACTGCCTGATGATGGAAACGAGCCGTGCGCACGGCGCGGTAGCGTGGGTCGGCCTCGTCGCCGAAGTTGGACCATAGGACCTCTGGAAAGCGCAGGCGAATGCACATCGCATCGACTGAAAGGCTGAAGCCAAGCGCAGCCGCCTCATCGCCGGCCTGAAAGATAAACTTCTTGCTTTGCGATCTGCCGTCGCGGAAGCGAATGCTGGCATCGCTGCCAAGCGCCATACGCCGCACCTCGATCGGGCTGAGTCCTTCATGGCTGTAGAAGCGCACGTCCTCGATTAATGGCGTCCAAGGGCTGCCGCGAGGCGGCTCGAACACAAGCCCGGGTTCACGCGCGACCAACTGACTTTGCCAGCGCAACTGGGCGTTTGATGTATCGGCGACAGCATCCGGAGGCCGCTGAACCTCCAGGCGACGCGGTCGGAAGACCGGAACCTGGCGAACCGAACCTGCGATCGAGATCTGCCAGTCGCCAAGCCGGTCCAACCGTGCGAACTGCTCCAGAGGTACCATTTGCTCGTGGTTCTGATCTGGCCCCGGATACATCCAGTGACGCTCAAACGCGTGGCTGATACCGTAGCGCCGCGACACGCGCCCCGGCGCAAACTCGCGCAGCGCCTGGACGATCGGCATCGCGACTTCATCGGGTGTCGCCTTGCCAGGCTGGGGCAGTACGATGTTGACCTCGGGTAGGTTGAGATCGCTGAACAGATTCGCGGGCGCGAATTCGGGCAAAGGTGAGTTGAAAACCTGGAAGTCGTTCCCGGCCTGCCCCCAGGCGCGCCAATTGCTTTCAAGCCGGCGCAATGCCGTCGGCAGGACTTGGGTCATTAGTGGCCGGGGATGGTCCCAGAGCAGTGGCGCAATTTCCCCCTCCTCGACCTTCAGGGCAGAGGCGAGATAGGCGGTGTAGCGATCCAGTTCGGCTGGTATCGTCAGGATGCGCCGGATCAAGCCCGCTAGCGCCGTTTGGCGCGCGCGTTGGTAACTATTGTCGGTGCTGGATGAGAGGTCGAGCCAGACACTGCCTTGACGGGACGAACCCAGCGCCTGGCTGAGATAGTCGAGCGTCGCGTAGACCGACTGGATGCGCATTACATAACGGTTGCCGATCGGGAGAGTGCGCAGCGGCAGCTCGGGATCGAACAGTAGATCATACCCCTGATAGGCGAGCCGATCACGGCCGTAGTCCGACAGCACGGCAACGGTCCAAGGACGCATCTTGCGAGAACGACCTGCGCGCCCCTTGCGCTGGAGGAACTGGGCAACATCGCGCGGCGCCTTGTGCTGGATAACCGCGCCGACCCGCGGATCGTTGAAGCCAACCTCGAGAGATGCAGTCGCAACGATGATGTCGAGGTTGTTACCTACGCCCGGGTCCATCGACATCACCCGGCCGACCGACTTGCGGTCTTGCGGTTGCAGGCTGTGACCAATGTCGACGACCGCTTTCCAGTCCTGACCGTGCAACTTGCGCTGCTCGACAGGCAACGGCCGACGTAGCGACGCAAGGCTTCCATCCGGCCGGTTCACGAGGTCGGGTGTACCGGTACTACTGCGCCCCTCGGCGTCCAACATCGCGAAGTACATGCGATTGGTCACGTCTATATCATCGGTGAAAAGGAAAACCCGCTCGCCAATAATACCGCCACTCTTTCGTTCATCAGGCGAATCAAGCAGCCGCGACAGCAGCATGCCCGTCTGGATCGTCGTTGACAGCAAAGCGGTGCGAGACACTGGGTCGCCCCGAAGCGCCAGGAGATATTCGGCACCTTCCGCGATCGTGTCGTTGTTGTTTGGCTTGATCTCGACCGTGGCCTGCTCTAACTGACCGGTCAGTTGCGCGAAGAAGCGAGCACCGTCCGCAAGCGTCGCTGACAAGCCAACGAAGCTGACGCGTCGGCGCACCAGCCGCCGCCAGCGCCGCAGCAGGAATGCAACCTGAGCGCCCGGACTCCCGGCATAGGTGTGGACCTCGTCGAGCAACATCATTTCTACAGAGCGTTGTGCGCGATCGCCAATTCCGAAGAGGTGCTGAAACCTGTTATCTCCCATCCTCTGGTTGAGCATCTCGGTCGTGGTGAACAGAATGTCGGGCGCTTCAGTCTGCAACCGTTGGCGCGTGAGAATGATCTCGTCGCTATCTATGCTGCCAGCGCATTCAAGACACTCGAGGCGTTCGCGGTTGGCGCGCCGATCCGCGTCACGCCACGCCATATCGCCATCGCAACTAGGTGACGGGCAGCGCAGATACTCGCAGACGAGGCCATCCACGGTCGCTCGCCAACCACTGCGCGCTTCATGAGCCTTCTCGGCTGTGCGTGGTGTCGGGCCGAAGAACGTGCCGATCACAATCTTGCGCCGACCAGGTGCGGCTAGGGTGGCGTCGAGGCGGCGGGCTTGGCTGTATACCTCGGCAAACTGGTCCTTGAGCAACTCGTTTCGAGGATAGAGCGCAAGGACCTTGACCCAGCGATCGCCAACCGCATCGCGCTGGATATGCGACGCAACACGCGACAGCGCCGGTAAATAAAAGGCAAATGTCTTGCCGCTGCCGGTCCCTGCACTCACCAATGTCGCGATCGACTGCGACCTCTCGAAACCGCCGAGAACCCTGGCGGCTGCGTCGACCTGAAATCCTGCAAGCTTGAACCCTGGTCCATAGCTTTCAACCAAGACGGACAGGGCCGTGCGTGCCGAAGGGTCGGTGGTCGCGGCGGCGATCCGCGCCAGCGCGGCGGCGGAGTCTATGTCGCGCCGTGGATAGCGGCGGCGGCGCCAGATGAACCGAAAATCGGCAACGAGCGTCGGCGCGGTCTGCCAGCCGATTGGTCCCCGATGTTGCGGAAAGAGCTGGCGAAGCCGGAATAGTAGCCGCACGCCCTCTGCCATCCGCGAGCGGTAACGGGTACCCAGTTCTTCGCCAACATCGAAGACCAGAGCGCGATCGATCAGTTCAGTGATCACACCACGAGCATCGTGGAAACTGACTCCGCCGCCGATCTCGGGATCGTCGAGCAATTGGTCGATGGTCCCATGCATCTCGCCCGCCGAGAGATAACCATCGACCAGCCCCCAAGTCAGCAGCCGGGCTTCGCGCTGCTCGATGTTATCGAGCGCGGAGAGCAGCAGGTTCTCATCGGCCTCCATCAGCACCCCGCGGTAGGATCCGATAGTTCGCGAAGGCGTTGTTTTCGGTAAGCCAGGTCTTGACGGTGTCCGTCAGCAGATCGAGCGTCGCACCGCCGCTCTGCACGGCTTCCAGAAAACGCTTCACATCTGCGGGAACGTCATAGTCGAAACCTTTGGCGATCTCGGTCAACTCTTCAGCAAGCGATCGTACGCGGTCAATCGCGGCCCGATCCGCAGGCAGCTGTTTGAATTCTTCCAAAAGTTCATGATGCTTCTGCTGGTAGTGTTGGAAAGAAGTCTTGTTAACCGGGGTAAATGCGATACGCCCCCTCAGGATCCCAGGACTTTCTCCTGTAAAGATCTCTTGGCGATAGGCCTTCCAAGACTGTTCTACCAAGTTAGCGACATCGCTCGATGCGATCACTACATCACGGACCAGATTGGTCCACCGAACGCCCTTTTTGAGTGTTGCAGCTACCTTCTCGGCCTTGAACTTCTCTAGCAGATCAGCAGCGCGTCTGCGTGCGGTATCGAGACTCGCAGGTACCTCCGCGTCGATCTCGGAGTCGGTTAGTAACGCGTGCTTATCCAATACACGAGATAGATCGGCAGCTGGGCTATCCAAATCAGACCTTAAGCCCGCCAAATTGCTGGCTTCCTCGACATTGGCACCGAGTTTGTCGAGTGCCGCAAGTCGGTCGCGAAGTGCCTTGACGCGCGCGGGAAGTGATGTATTCATGGAGCGTTCTCCACAACCTTCGCCTTTAAGTTGCACACTCCTTCAAGTAGTGCAATAATTTCGCCCGCGGTCACGCTCGGGTCCGCTTGACTTCGATTCTGCTCCTGAATGGCAACTCGTGGTTCGGCCTTCAAAACAATTTCTTCGGCGATCTTCAAGAACATCATCGTGCGTTGGACTAGCCCGAGGTCAATCGTTCCTAACGCGTTCAAGAGTTTCGGAAGCTGCTCCTGATCAGCCTCATCCGCAATTGTGGCGGTCTTGCCCAATAGGCCGACGAAAGCGCTAGTCTGGAACTCGTTTAGCAGCGTTTCAAAGTTAGCACTACTAATCGAAATCGCCGTTGGCCAGCATTGGGTCTTTTGCAACAAAGGTATGATTTCGCGCAGGTCACTGACAAACACATTCTTATCGAAGTTGTCATCAGTGAAGCTGGCAATTTCGTCGCGAAAGCTTCGAAGCTTGGCGATTACCTTCTGCACCCGCGTCCAAATCCTTGCCTCGCTCATCATCGGAATGAAGCTGCGGACGTCCTCGGGCAATCCCTCCGGAAGCGGGCCGCCGGAAGAGGCTTGGGACATCGCATCAATCAAGCGCGAACTGTCGATTGCAAAAGGCTTGTGTCCTGACCCCTGATAGCTTGCCGTTCGTTCAAGCAGGAGGGTCTGCAGCGCTCTCCGCGTGGTGCGCCCGTTGACGGATCCAAGCGCCTGCTCCTTAAGCTTGTCCCAGCTCTCCTCGAATTCTTGTGTGTCGCCCTGTGGCGGCAGGGAGAACAGGCCGCGAAGCAGCGGTTCTGCTGTGCTCGGCCGTACGGGCGGGGACAGACCAATGATCCGAGACTGATTGAGCAAGGCTTTTCCAAAAATGGCCGTCTGCGCTTTAGCCTCAGCGACCAGCATCGGCACCAATTGAGCAACAAGCCCGTCAATGATTGCGGCGCTTGCCACATAGTCGACATCGGCCTCGGGATAGGACCATTTCTTACCTTTGTGGATTTCGGTAAAGCGGAGTGCGCCGAGGAAACCTTCACGTAAGGAGCCAACTTCGTCCTCGTGGCTCTCACAAACCACAAGTACGCGCCCACCCACTGGGTTACCGCGCGCACCCGCTATCTTGAGCCATCTCGGGCTAATCTCCTGGTCCGGAATCCGAAGCGCGGCCCAGTTGATTGCCCCCTTCAGCATCGCAGCAAGCGCGTTGCGTAGCGCACGCGCATCGGCCTGAACAAGTTCGGTTCCCGCGGCCCAGTCGTTGAGTTTTTTCGACCAATCTGCTACGCGCGGATCCTGTGCAACTGGAGGCGGTTTGAGTGCCGGCGCAGAGGGCACCCCCTCGCCATTCTCTGTTGGAGAGGGCGAGTCGGAAGATCGCTCCTTTTGAATGAATGGGATGTTGGCTAACTTAGCAGGTGATGGAAGCGAGAATGCTTTAAAGATCGCCGGAGGCACATTCTCGAGTTCGCTCTGGGATTCCGCATTTCCAGCCCAGACCCTAAGCGCCGAGTTAAGTCGCTTCTTGACGGGTTCCGGCTGGCTCGAATCCCGGACCAGCGCTGACAGATAGAGATTCGGTCGCAAACCTTGGAAATCTGCGGGCGGAAAGGCGCCACTGACAAAGGCGCCGCGCATGAGAAGCGGCTGGCGCAGTATTTCATTAATTACGCGCCGTGGATTAAGAACAAGCTTGCCCGTTTCTGCGAGATGCCGCTGAGCAAGTTGTTCAATAGCCAAGTGATTAAACGGAAACAGCGGATGGCCGCTTGTTGAATAGCCAAACGCGTTTAGAGCGTCGTGCTCCTCGTCAGTTTGCTCTACGTCAAGCCATGGCTGAAGCCAGTCGGTGAGTTTTTCGTTCGCACCGTATCGGTCAAAGCACTTACGCAAGCCGTCCTTGCCCCAACGTGCGGCGTTAAGGTAAGCCCCGACCATATTGACAACATCATTCGAGATCTCCTCATCGCTTTGTTGCCGATTGCCGATCACCCAGACGCGTTGTGCCCGGGTCAGTATAGTGTCGCGTGACTGAAGATAGCCGTCGGTAAGAGCAAGCGCAGTCCGCATGGTCGCACGGACCTTTTTACCTTCGTAGCTGCCCTCTTGGACGCATACTTCGAGTAGGACATCTTGAATGCCAGCCAACAACTTAAAGTCTTCGATCAGAAGGACAAGTTCCATATCATCCTTCAACAGAAGATCGCGAACCCCGAGGATAATCTCCTGCAACGTGATCCCGCCGGTGCTCTGCTCAAGCTGAAACACATTGCCAATCGCATTGTCGACGATCGAATTGAGAAGATCGACCGCGATCTGTCTGCGTTGAACATCAGATACCGCGAGTTGCGATATATAATAATTCCGAACCGATTGCGCCGCATCGTTGAGTTTGACGTCGTTTGGAAGGATTAGGTCGTCGGCAAAGAACTGGGCCTCCGTCTCGTCGTCCTCCATGTCTTCCTCGCGACCGTGCAGCGCGCGAGCGATAACGCGGGAAAGAACATTCTTATCAAAATGATCCACGAGCGCCGCATCCCCGAACAGCTTTGGCAGCGACCGCGCATGGCCGATTTGTGGTCGCAAATTCTTGTTCTCTCGCGCTTCGATTTCCAAAGCTTCAGCACGGCGCGTAAGGGCATTCTCGATCTCAGCGCGGAACAAGACGACCGCCCTACGCTTGTCCACTTCGGCTACAGCGCGTGTCAGGTCGGATCGCGACTTCTCAAAACGCGGGTCTCCCGCCAACGGTGAAAGGATGAGTTCGACGACCTTGCGCAAACTCGCGCTTTTTGGGATGCGAATGATGTGCAGGCGATCACGCTTGGGCGACCGCTGCAGCTGCGCATCGAGCCATCGAATGATATGCGACTTCCCGATCCCAGACGGCCCGGTAATCGGGAAGAGCAAGTAGCCACCAGGTACGTCATCGGAAAGAAATGCGTCGAGCAGTTGTTGCTCAGAAACCGTCGTCTCGATGTTTGTGCCAGCATTTCGGGTAGTGAGGGGCGACGGTTGATGGACTGCCAGCAGCACGGAGACGTCAGCGGTCTCCGCCTCATTCTTGATGCAGGCATTAACTTGGTCTGCCTCTGGCCAATATCTCTCGAGCATCAGACTGCCATTCTCTTTGGCGGCAGAGACAGGTGCGAAACCTCCCGCCAGGTGCGCAAATCGGTTCCCGTCAGCGCCACCACCCCTTCGGTATCACTGCGGTTCGATAGGGTTAGCGCGCCTTCGCGGTCGAGCCGTTGGATTGCGCGCGAAAGTGATGAGGAGAGACACCCTTCGCGCGGCCGCGGCCAAACACGCTCATTAAGTACCGCTTCAGTTTGGGTCCGATACACGCCGCTGTCGAGCACCGGCAGCACTGACGCGGCGCGCTCAACAAATGCTAGACTGGTCAATTCGCGGCTAGAGCCGAAAATGTCAGGTAGCACGTCCCGAAGCGCCTCGGTAGGATCGACAACCCACTGCAAGCTCTCCCGAGCGAAACCGAGATAGAGCATCCAGGTTTTGAGGCCGTTCCAGCGCGTATTGTTCTGGACAATATTTTTAGTACCGCTATCGATTAGTTGACGCCCCTCAAGCTCAGCGAGCCGATCCGAGTTTGCGTCGAGCGCATAGACGTCCTGCGCCAGCATCCACGCCACACCCCGTGACAAATCGGCGCTCTTGGCTTCTTCGCTTTCCCAGAAGCGAGCATTGTTTTCCGGGAGCAACGCCACGTTTCGCACGACTTTCGGGAGGCGCGCTTCGGCATCGGCAGCGTTCTTGCCCAGCGCAGAGCGGTATGGCTCAGCGATGACAATGGCTCCCTTGTCTTCACCGAACAGGCCAAGCTCCGTCCAGCGGTTCAGCGTTGTGGTCAACTGGTTAGTTTCGAACCCTTCGACGGCGCCGCCGCATATGAGGATCAGATCTTCGCGTTCCCTTGGACCAAATCGAACGATGGCGCGGACCAGCACGATCAGCACGTTGAACAACCCGTCACTGGCTTGGTTGAGGATACTCATAGACGCGCTCCAAGCTTGAACTGATCGACGTTGAGTACATTGGATCCGGTGTCGGCAATGCGGCGCTCGGAATTCCACGGATCCGGCGTCGAGGTCGGAACAATTAACACGTGCATAGGTCGTTTTATCGTAAACAGGAATTTCGGAAGCTCATCTGGGGGTGCACCCGTCCAGAGCGTGACTCGCGGAAGTTCATAGGAGGACGACCGCAGTTCCTCTTCTTCGAGCAATTGGAGCAGCAGCATGTGGTCATCGCTTTGCTTGTGTAGGGTTTCGAACTCCGGGCAACGTTGCCGGAACGCGACCATCGTCGCAATCTCGCGCACCGCAAACAGCGACACGAAGCTCTTGAGAAGAGCGACGAGCACGGCGTCGTCATACGGTTCATTAACCGGCAAGATCACCGGATCGCGAAGGTCAATCTGCGGGAAGCGGGCCGCAAATAGGCCAAGGTCCCGGGTGGCGACCCGCTCGATGCCGTAGGCAGGGGGCGCGGAATAGTGCGTGCTCACTGTCCCCTCGCGCCGACTGGCTGGGCACCCACCGCACGCACGCGAAACGATCACCGATCGGCCGGGTGCATTGCTGCGGTACAGTTGGTCGAGCAGCGACGAGATTTCGACGGAGCCGCTAAGCAATTTGTCGATCAGATCGCAATTTTCATCGGCCGCAGCGAACGATCGTTGTCGTTCTTGACCGACCAGTTCTTCAAACCGATCTTTGCTTAGATGCCCGAATTCAGCTATTTTGACAACCACCCGCTGAAAATAATCCGACCAATACTCCTCGTTTTGGAGTTCGAAGTCCGACGCAGTCTCTGCTTCATGCTGAACCATTTTGGAAGGTGGCTGCGACACTAATTCGAGCATACCAGCGCGCGCCATCATAATGAGCGTGCGCATGTTCCAAGACTGGTTGTAGTCGGACTGCCGCCTCAAGCGCGGCGGAACCACTGCGAGGTCGACTTCGAGCAACTGACCGATCCCGTCGAGTTGCTGGCTCTTGCCATACATGGTCGACCAGCGTTCGAACCCAAGTTCGTCACTGATCAGCGATGGCGCGGCGATCTGGTTGGCGGTCTCCTGGTCCTCACGCGAGTAGATCAGGAAGGAGGCCGAGGGGCAGCCATCGCGCCCGCCACGACCGACTTCCTGATAGAAGCGATCGAGTGTTTCCGGGACGGCGGCGTGGACAACGGTTCGCACATCTCGTTTGTCGATCCCGACCCCAAAAGCAGAGGTGGCGACGATGCCGTCGAGTCTGTTTTCCGACCATCTCTCGATGATGCGCAGGCGATCGATATGAGGGGTCTCCCCGTGGAAACAGTCAAGGCGAACATAGCCGGCCTGCCGGAGCAGTTTGATCCAGCGCTTCGCATCGGTGCGCTTCGTCACGTAGAGGATGAAAGGCCGCGGCGCATGTCGTAAGATCTCTAGGACCTTGTGGTCCTTCTCGTCCGAATCGTCCTCGCGGTGCACCCAATATTGCGGCTCGGGCCGCAGATGGATCGAGGCAACCATCTGGACGGTACGGGCCGGACCGAACAACGTGTCGGTCGTTCTTACCGCGTCGGGCGTCATCGTTGCGGACATTAGCACAGTTCGGAAGGGCGCACCCGTCGGACACGCCATAAGCAATCCGCGTCGGACGCCCGCAAGCATCTGAAATGCCGGGCGGAATCCGTCTCCCCATTGGCTTACCAAATGCGCTTCGTCGATGATCAGATAGGCAAGCAATCCATCACGTGCTGCATCGTAGAGCGCGGGAAGCAACGCGCCCGTGGCCGCTTCCGGCGAGCAATAGAGGATACCCTGGCGGCCTTCTCGGATCGCGGTTTTGATGGCCGCCCGGTCTTCAACGCCAATGCCGGAATGCCAGGTAAGCGGCGGGACCTCGAGGCGGGGAAAGCGGCGCTTAAGCATCTGCCGCATCTGCCTTGCCTGATCGAGCACGAGCGCGGTCGTCGGCACGATGCATAGCGATAGACCACCCTCGAGCCCGCGCGCGAGCACTGGCGCCTGGGCAACGAAGCTCTTGCCAGAGCCTGTCGGCAGCGCAACGATCAGCGTCTCGCCGGGCGGAAGCAGAAACGCGCTGCGCACAGCCTCACGCTGCCCAGGCGACACATAGGTATCAAACCCGCTCACCTCACCAAGGAACGGGTCGATCGGTCGCTCCCAGTCGAGCCGGACATTCCGCTCGGCGAAGATGTCCTCGAAGACTGGATTGTCGCTCTCCTCCAGCCACGGCGCGTGCCATGGCTGAGCCTCAATAAGGACATGGCCATTCGCCTCGCTGTGCGCGCGCACGCCGCACGACGCCCAGGCGGCGCGATCCGGCCAGCCTATCCGCGTGGGTATGCGCAATTGCGCTTGCTGGCCAGCGCGCAGCGACTGGCGGCGCAGCACGTGCCGAAACAACGGCATTGCGTCACGCACGCTCGGCAATTGCCCAGTTGGCTGCGATGCCCTTAGAATCTGGACTAGCCGGTTGAAGAGGCCATCGTTGATCTCGCCGCCGCAATCCCTTGCCGGATCGAGCACCAGAGCTTGAAGGTCGACGAAATCAAACTCAGTCATCAGAAGTCACCCGACACGCGATCGGTCGCGGCCCGACTTGCCGAGACAAAGATAGCACCGACAGTATCCACTCTCACGCTTGGCGCGCGAATGCCGTCTCTCAGCGCTGCTGCGAGTCGCTCTTCAAAGGCGAGGTCGCTGTCGTTCCTGGCGTCGGCGCCCGCGCGTGCCCGTGCACGCAGTTGTCCGATCCGCCCGAGATCCACCTGGAGCGCACGTTGCGCGGCCCTAGCAAGGCGTTCGATGAGATCCGGATCGGCGCGTAGGGCAGTTTCGGCAGCGACGCGGGCCTTGCTGACCAGTTCCGACCAAAAGTCGAGTTCCGGAAGCCGCAACTGCAGTACGCGCTTCCAGCGCCGTGCGTTGAGATTGAGATCCACCGCACCGCTGCGATCTGGCTTGACCGAATAGGACCGCGTTAGCCGAGCCAGCAGGGCCTCCTCGGTGACTGGCCGCAATTCGCGGTCGAGCCACAGCGAACAATGGAACGGCGGCAGCGCCATGTCGCCGCGCCGCCGAATCGCCGCGTTGGCTGCGCTGGTGTCACGCCCATGATCGCGCAAAGCTTTGGCCGCGCTGGCTACATCCGCCTCGAGCACGAAGTCGAACCGGAAGTAAATGTCCACGACTGGATCGCCGACATGATCAGGTGCGAAGCGCCACATCGCGAACGATTGACCGCGATCGTCGGTCTCGGTGAGAGCAGTCATGCCGCTCATCAGCGCATCGCCATAGCGCAGAAGGCCCACGCCGCTTGCGCGCGCCCTGCGGCTGAGCGCGGTCCGGCGACGGAACGTATAAGGGATGGTCCTGATCGACCTGCCGCCGCGCCCATTCAGGTCGAGGTCGAGCGCGCTTGCACAGTGTGCCATGAAGTCGGGCAGCGGAATCAGGGTGTGCTGGTGCGACGTGGAATAGACATAGCGGAACGGCGGCGACAGCCCGTCGCTTGGGGCCTGCTCATCAATCCGCCCGAACTGCAGAATCTGCTCAAGCCAGAGCGCGGTATCGCTGGCGAGCGCTTGCCAGTCCTCATCGACGTCGGAAAGTTCGTCAATTAAATCGGTTCCCGGTGCACCAAGCGCGTCAAGAGCGTCCTGTTGGTCGATTGCCTTGATCTCGCGTTCGATCAGGCCTCGCTCGCCTACGCTGTCGTTGGTCAGATCGACGAGCGCTTCGACGCCATCCATAAGCAATGCGCGCGCAATCCCTTGCACCGTGTGCTCGATTAGATACTGCAGGCTTGCGACCGAGCGATCGAAGACCTTGAGCGCTGAGTCGATGTAGGCGACCCAGGCGATCTCCATTGGATCATCCTCGCAAACAAGCACGAGCGAACCGACGGCCTCGCCCGACCCGTAGCGATCGGCACGCCCCAGCCGCTGCTCGAGCCGATTGGGATTGAACGGAAGGTCGTAGTGAACGACAACCTTCTTCCCGCCCTGGAGGTTTAGCCCCTCTTCGGCCCGGCGATCGCAGACGAGCACTGGATGATCGCCGCCATCGTGAAACGCCATCCATTCCACACCATCCGGATCGTGTCGGTCGACGACGATGCAGAGATGTTCCGCTATCCGCTTCGCCAGCATATCGGCGGTCTGGGCGTCCGAGCAGAAGACGACGCACTGCGCCTTGGCGTGCAGCAAGGGCCGCAGCGACTCGATCAGCGCGTCCGCGCGATCCTCGAACAGGCCTTTGCGTACAAAGCATCGGCTGATCGACGCGAACCGTCCGTCATCGCCGATCTTCGCCGCCTGGCGCGTGAGGAAGCCGATCATGTCCGCGCCCGAACCCGGATACTGCGAGGCGCAGTCGAGCAACTGCCAGAACGCCTGTACGCGATCGTTCCGCAGAGTCTCGGATTCCTCTGCGTCGAGCTTTAGTGCCTCGCCGAAGCGCCAATCGTCGATCGCAGCGGTGAGTGCTGCTCGATCACTGCTGCGGTAGCGGACGATCTCCGCACCCGACCGCTCGGGTGTTAGCCCACCGATGCTTCGCCGACGATGTCGCAGAATGCGGCGATGGAGTCGGTAAATCTCACTCAAATGAGCATGAAGCCGACCGATGGCCTCGACAAGCGCTGGGTCGCTTTCATCCGGCATCGTCTCGATGACCGTGCGCAGCGCTGTGGTATGCTCTTGAAGCAACTCGTCGTCTGGGAAGAGTTCAGCGAGTTGGTCGATCGTGTACTCGAGATAAAGCGCATTCTCCGGCGTCAAACCGGCAACAATCTCGGCCATGGCCTGGCGGCTTTCGACCTTGCGGCGGAACGTATCCTCGCCGCCAAGTGGATATGTCTTCGCGTCGAGCAGATGCAGCATCGCGAGGAAACCGCGTTCATTGTGGAGAACGGGCGTCGCTGAAAGGAGCAGAACCCGATCGATCCCCGGAGCCGCCGCGGCGATGTTGTTGTAGATTTCGTGTGCACTGCCGGTCTTCCGCTCAGTCAGATGATGCGCTTCGTCGATGACCAGCATCGTCGCTTTCGGAAGAAGCGCCGTGATCCGTTCGGCATCGTCAACGGCGACAACGTGGATCTTTTGACCGAAGTAGCGCTCAAGGAAGAATTTACTCGCTAGCTCGTTTCGCCACTGACCGACCAGTGCGTTCGGGACGATCACCAAAATTGTACATCTCTGCTGCGTATCGAGAATGCATTGTCGGATGAGAACACCCGCTTCAATTGTCTTTCCCAGTCCCACTTCATCGGCAAGCAGGTAGCGCTGCACGGGGTCCTGAAGAATCCGCTGCACGACTTCAATCTGATGCGCCTCCAGTTCAACCGCGCAAGAGAGTAGGGCCGACATCCCCAGCGACGCTGCCCGCTGACGCATCTGCGAGCGGACAAAAGCGCTGCGTCCGTCGGAAAATCGCGGACTTTCGTTGATCCGGTTGGCAAGGAACGGCGTCGGATCCTCGATGGGCCGGTCCCACCTGATGAATACGGCTTCAGCCGCCAGATGCTTTGTCACTCTGTTCGGGAACTGGACCAGTTGGTAGTCGCCGTGATCGTCGAGGAGCCTGCCGATCTCCCACGCGCCTGTCGCTTCGTCGTAATGATAGACGCGCGTTTGCTCCGCGAGCGTTACGCGCTTGACCAAGTCAGCTTCAATATCGTGCACGACGGGACCAGATGTAGGGCCATTGAAATACTCAACAAAGCAGCATGACCCCTTCTGATCAATCTGCTTCCCTACACCAAGTGCCGCGCATTCACCTCCGATCGCCTGAACGAACACCAAATCCCCCGCTTCAACATCCTGACCTGCTTCCCATTAGCCTCTCACACCTTATTAGTGTGCCAGGGTTGTCTTCGAGTGCTACCAAATGTGCACTCACTGGGCGCTTGAGTTTTCCGGCCTCGATCAGCGTGCCGGGCTAGCTTCGTGAGCAGATTTCATGAACGCTGCCCGAACGCTGTTCTCGATGGCGCCGTGTGGCCCTTGCTGTTCGCAGTCTTCCACAAACCCTCCAACTTTTCCGTCACATATGCAAGGTTCAAGAAATAATGGGCATTGCGCTCGCAGCTAGCCGGTCAAAGCTGCGATGAAGCCGTTCCGGGTCGGTTTGCAGGGTGCGATGTAGTGCCAGGCAATCCCGATCTGGTTCTGCCACTCCAGGATCGCGTGGCTGGTCAGTTCCGTGCCGTTGTCGCTGACGATGCCCGCCAGCTTGCCGTAGAGCCGGACCAGGTTGTCGAGTTCGCGCGCGACGCGCCGGCCCGAGAGCGAGGTGTCGGCGACCAGGGCCAGGCACTCGCGTGTGCAGTCATCGATCACCGCCAAGATCCGAAAGCGTCGGCCAGGCTCGAACAGGTCCGACAGGAAGTCGAGCGACCAACGTTCGTTGGGAGACCGCGGCACCTCTTGCGGCACTCTGGTTCCCAGCGCCCGTTTACGGCCGCGGCGGCGCTTCACCGCGAGGCCCTCCTCCTTGTAGAGCCGACGGAGCTTCTTGTGGTTCATCTCGATCCCCTCGCGCTCGAGCATCAGGCCGATGCGGCGGTAGCCGAAGCGCCGGCGCTCACCGGCGATTGCACGCATGCGCGTCCGGATCTCCGGGTTATCGGGCTTCGGCTCACGCCGAACCGTCTTCGGATCGACGCCAACCAGCCGGCAGGCCCGGCGCTGCGATAGCCCATGCCTGGACATCGCTGCCCGGGCCGAATCCCGCCTGCACTGGGGCGTCGTCAGCCCTTTCCCAGGAGATCCTTCAGCACCGCATTGTCCAGCATCGCATCGGCCAAGAGCCGCTTCAGCCGCGCGTTCTCCGACTCCAGGGTCTTCAGCTTGCGGGCGTCGGATACGTCCAGGCCTCCGTACTTGGCCTTCCATTTGTAGAAGGTGTTCTGTCTGATTCCATGTTTGCAGCAGCCCTCACCCATCTTCAGCCCGCGCTCCTGCTCCCCAAGGATCCCTATGATCTGCTCTTCCGCGAACCGCGACCGTCGGATGTCCGTCTGCTCTGTGACGGACCCTCCTATCTGACCTGCCCCGTTTTTTCGGACCAGCGTTAACTTGAGAGATCTGCCCTGGCGTTTGTCATGTGGTCTCCCTTGCGGGGTGTTGGCGCAACGGGGCGGGGCGCGGAGGGCCCCCAACCGCCGCAGCGTTCCGTCCCGTTGCTTGCACGGACGCTGCGGTTTCCTGTTCGGCCCCGGCGGCAAACTCGGCCGGTGTCAGATAGCCGAGGCTGGAATGCGGGCGCACTTCATTGAAGTGGCGGCGCCAGCGCTCGATGATGACCTTGGCCTCCGCGCGGCTGCGAAACCACTCCATGCTCAGACACTCGTCCCAGAACTTGCCATTGAAGCTCTCTCCCACGCCGTTCTGCCAGGGCTTGCCCGGATCGATCAATGCGGTCTTGATCCCTATGTCCCTGGTCCAGTTCATGACCGCCTGGGCGACGAACTCTGGGCCGTTGTCGGACCGCAGGTAGCAGGGAGCCCCTCGCTCGCTCACCAGGCGCGAGAGCACCTCGATGACGCGGCCGGAGCGAAGGCTGCCGGCGACCTCGATGGCCAGCCCCTCCTTGGTCCACTCGTCGGTCACGGTCAGGCATTTCAGCTGCTGGCCATTGGCACAGCGGTCGAAAACGAAGCCGTAGGTCCAGACCTGGTTCGCTCCGCTCGGCGCCTGTGGCCGGGGTCGGCCGCTGGCAATGCGCTTGCGTGGCCGCTTTCTCGGCACCTGCAGACCGCCGGCGCGCCACAGCCGCCAGGCACGACCAGGGCTCATCTTGTGACCCTCGCGCTCCAAGAAGATCCGCACCCGGCGATAGCCGTAGCGCGGATGCTCTGCTGCCAGCGCCCGCATGCGGGCCAGCACCGGTGCGTCCTGCTCCGCCTTCAGCGATCGGTAGGTGAGCGCCGAGCGCGCGACGGCGAAGAGCGTGCAAGCCCGCCGCTGCGACAGGCCACGGCCCGTCGCAAAGCCCACCTGCTGCCGGCGGCCCAGCACGCTCACCATTTTTTTGCCGCCACCTCTTTCATCACTTCGATCTTCAGATCGCGCTCGGCCACCAACTCCTTCAGCCGCGCGTTCTCTGCCTCCAACTGCTTCAGACGACGAACGTCGTCGGCCTGGAACGTGCCAAAGCGCTTGCGCCAGCTGTGCAGCGTCTGCTCGCTCACCCCAAGGCGCTTGGCCACCACCGACACCGGGTCGCGATCCGCCTCGCGCAGGATCGTTACCATCTGCTCTTCCGTGAACCTCGACTTGCGCATCCTTGCCCTCCTCTGGAGGGCAGTCTCTCAATTTATCCCTGGACCGAAAACCCTGGGGCACGTCATATCAACCACGGGAGATTTTGGGGCTCTGGTCAGACACCGCCCACTTTTCGCGGAAATCGCGACACAGGTTTTGCGTAAAATGTAGCCGAATCGGCAGCCCATCTCTATGCATTAATGCATCTAGAAACTTAGGCCAGGGGCAAAATTAGTGACGCTCGTGATCACCGCCTGTACGAATCGCAAGCGCAAACCGATCCCTGACACTCTCCTGGTGTCCGCGCTTTCGCGAGCGCCGATCACCAATCTGACGAAGGACTGGGCCCGTCGACTGGGGGCGGGCGCAGATGTCTTTCCGGCAAGCGATCTTTATGGCGGGCGCTCGTTCCAGGAAGCGAAGCTGGCCGCGGATCTGCTCAACGCGAGGCTGATGGTAGTCTCAGCGGGACTCGGTCTGATTTCTGCCGATGCGCGGGTACCGCCCTATGCCTGCACCGTGCTGGTCGGTACGCCCGACAGTATCGCGGCGAAGGTCGTGGGTACTTTTTCGGTAGTTGGGTGGTGGAAGGCGCTTGGCGCGGTTTCGCCTTATGCCCAGTCACTGCAAAAGGTCGCGACCGAGAACGACGGGTTTATCTACGCCGCGCTGTCTGACGCCTACCTCGAGTTGATTGCCGATGATCTGTGCGCCCTACCCGCCATGGTGCTGGCGCGTTTGCGGTTGTTTACGCGTGCGCGGATCGAACGCATCGCGCCAGCGTTGCGGCAGTTCGTGATGCCTTATGACGACCGTCTCGATGGCCCCGACAGCCTGGTGCGCGGGACGCGGGGCGATTTTGCGGGACGCGCACTACGTCATTTCGCTGAGTTCGTTGTGGAAGATGCAGATGTGCGCTCCGCGGCGGAGCATGGCGCGGCAGTAAGTGCGGCGCTTGCCGATTGGCGAATGGCGGTGCGGATTGATCGCCAGCGACTCGATGATGCCTCATTGCTCGACCTAATCCGCGATCATTGGGACGCCGAACGCGGCAGCACTTCTCGGCTGTTGCGACGCTTTCGCGATGATCTGGGGATAGCCTGCGAGCAGAAGCGGTTTGCCAACCTAGCGCGCCGGGTGCGTGGGGAGCGCACATGACATCCCGGGAAAACCTCAAGGTCCGTGCGGTGCGCTCTGAGCAGGGGGACGGGACCGGCGTTTTCGCCTTCTTTCTCTACGGCTCCGACGTCAACCGCGTCGCCGACATCAGCCGCATTCGCCGCGACGAGCACGAATTGAAGGGCTTCCAGCGCCGCGAGATCCGCCACCACGTCAAGGAGATCACAGCCTTTCTCGACAGCGGACCGGTGCTATTCCCAAACGCGATCATCCTTGCCATGTCGCCCGAAGTCGAGTTCGTGCGCTCGCGCGGGCGCTCGCCCGACCAAGCTTGCGAGGTCGGTGAGACTGGCACCCTCAAGATTCCGATCTATCCCGAAGGGCGCCGCGCCGCCTGGATCGTCGATGGCCAGCAGCGGTCGCTCGCTTTGGGCGCCGCCAAAGATGGCTCGATCGCAGTGCCGATGATCGGCTTCATTTCCGACGAACTGACGATCCAGCGCGAGCAGTTCATCCTGGTCAACAAGGCGCGCAAGCTGCCGACCGGCCTCATAAACGAGTTACTGCCCAAAGTGAACGTGCTCCTGCCGCGCACCCTCGCTACCAAGCAACTGCCAAGCATCCTGTGCGAAGCGCTAAACACTGATCCTAAATCACCCTTCTACAAGCTTATCAAACGCGAGTCCGATGCCAAGCTCCGCGCGGGAATTGTTACCGACAGCGCCTTGATCGAAACGATGAAGACGAGCCTGAAGACGCCCGCTGGCGCGCTCGGCCAGTTCAGGCACAATGGCGGCGGCAATGACACTGAAGCCATGTACGACGCGATGCTGCTCTATTGGACTGCGGTGCGCGATACTTTCCCCGATGCATGGGGCAAGCCAGCAACCGAAAGCCGCCTTATGCACTCGGCCGGTATCCGAGCGATGGGCGCGCTGATGGACACAGTCATGCTTCGTGCCGATGCCGCCGCTGATAAGCGTGCTGCGGTGCGCGCAACCTTGCAGCGCCTCGCGCCGCATTGCTGTTGGACCCGCGGCACTTGGGACGGCCTCGGTTTGGTGTGGAACGAGATCCAGTCAACCTCGCAGCACATCACGAGACTCAGCGACCACCTGATGCATGTCGAGCGCGACCTGGCGCGAGCTGCCCAATGAAGTTCGTCTTCGCCGACAGCCTCGACTACGTCGATCCAGCCTTTGACTTTATCGGCGACCGCAGCCCCGCCGAACGCCAGCCTTATTGGGACGACGCCTATCCGCATGAGATCCTCGGATACGCTCCGTACGACGGCGTGCTGGTTTCGCGCGGCATCGTTGGCGACCACAGGGTGAAGGGCAAATATTCCGCCGGCCAAGCGCGGCGTTTCCACCTCGTCGGCGCGCGCAAGTTCCTTCGGCTCGACAAGCCCGAGTTTGCGCATCTCGACATCTTCGGCGACTGCGGGGCATTCACATATGTCCAAGAAGACCTTCCGCCCTACAGCGCGACTGAAATGGTCGAATTCTACGACGAGTGTGGCTTCACCCATGGCTGCTCGGTGGATCACATCATCTTCGACTTTGATCCTGCTGGACAGGGCATGGTCGGCGGCACAGAGGGTGCCAGGGCGCGATTCGAAATCACCCTAGAGAATGCCGATGCTTTCCGCCGCGAAGCGAAGGCTATCGGCGCGTGCTTCGTGCCTTTGGGTGTGGTTCAAGGCTGGTCGCCGGGCAGTATGGCTGAGGCCGCACGGCGATTGGTGATGATGGGCTATGAATATCTCGCGATCGGTGGCATGGTTCCTTTAAAATCTCCAGAGATCAAACTGTGCCTCGAGGCGATCCGAGACGCGGTGCCGGCATCGACCCGCCTTCATATCCTCGGGTTCGCCAAGGCAGACGATATCGACAGCTTCCACGGCTATGACATCGCCAGTTTTGATACTACCTCGCCGCTGATTCGCGCGTTCAAGGACGCCAAGCAGAATTACTATTTGCCCGGCGACGGGCTAAACCTACGCTATTTTACCTCGATCCGGGTGCCGCAGGCGATCGAGAACCCCAAGCTTCAACGGGGCGTCAAGAAAGGCATGTTCCGCGCCGAGGAACTGGTACGACTCGAAGCGCTGGCGCTTGACTCACTCCGCGCGTTCGATCGTGGTGCAGCCGACCTTGAGGAGGCCCTACAGAGCGTCCTCGCCTACAGCGCGCCGCTGGTCGAGGAAAAACCATATGAAGAGTGCAAGGACAGCATCGCGCTGGCGCGGCTTGCTCAGCGCTACCGGGTGACGCTGACCGAACGTCCGTGGAGACAATGTCCATGCAAGATCTGCCAGCAAGCCGCGATCGACGTGATCATCTTTCGCGGCAGCAATCGTAACAAACGCCGCGGGATTCACAATCTTTCGGTCTATCACGACCATATTGAACGACTGGATTTGAAGCGTGCCGTCAACCCAAATGACCTACCTCACCGTTTGTGCGCAGCAGAGCAGTGAGCATCAGGTGCTAAGCTTTGCAGCGACCGCGTCAGACGTCCTGCAGTTCGCATCGATCGATCGGATCGGCCGTGATGCGCAAGGCGAACTGAGCGGGTTCCAGCGCCCGCAGGTCGCCGCGCATATCCGCGAGATCCGCGAGTATCTCGAACAGCCCAACTCGGTGCTCCCGAATCCGATCGTCGTCGCCTTCACCGACCACGTCGAGGTCGAGGATCTTGGCAATGGCACCATGCGCCTGTCGATCGACATGAGTACCGGGATCCCCGGTCTGGTCGTCGATGGCCAGCAGCGACTTTCTGCGCTGGCAGAGGTCGGTCGCGACTTTCAGATATTCGTCTCCGCGCTGATCTGCCGGGACGATGCCGAACTGCGCCGCCAGTTTGTTCTGATCAACAACACTAGGCCCCTTCCCAAGTCGCTGATCTACGAACTTCTACCGACCGTCGATAATCTGCCACCAAGATTGAGCAGGCGCTCGGTCGCCTCTGATCTCACCGCACGCCTCAACTTTGGAAACACTGCGCTCAAGGGTTACATCAAGCAGCACACCTGCCCCGAGGGCATCATCGCCGATACGGTTATGCAGCGGATCATCATGGAATCGCTGTCCAACGGCGTGATGCGCGAGATGATTCAGTCCCCCAAGGGCACCCAGCGCTGCGTGCGACTCGTCTCCAATTTCTTCGAAGCGGTGAAGAAGGTGTGGCCCGAAGCCTGGCATGGGCAGAAGCCCACTACTTCACGGTTGCTTCACGGCGCCGGTATTCAGGCAATGGGCGATGTCATGGAAGTGCTCGCCCAGCGCGCCGAGGCGCGCAGCGTCGAGGAGTTTCGTGAGGGGCTCGAATGCCTCAAGGACAAGACCGCCTGGACCAGCGGCGAATGGGAGTTGTCCGGCGAGGTCCGCAGCTGGAACAGTCTGCAGAACGTCAATCGGGATGTCGCTATGCTCAAACATTATCTGATCTCGATCGTGAAGGCAGACCAGCGCAAGCGCCGAAAGCTGGCGCCGGCGCCTCTGCTCGAACGCGAAGCCGGGACGGCATGAGCTACTCGGTCAAGGAGATATTTAAGACCCTCCAGGGGGAAGGCGCGCAAATGGGCCGCGCTGCAGTCTTCTGCCGATTCGCTGGCTGTAATCTCTGGTCTGGCCGAGAGGCCGATCGTACGTTCTCGGTGTGCACCTTTTGCGACACGGATTTTTTGGGCATGAACGGCACCGGGGGAGGTCGCTTCGCCGATGCAGAGAGTTTGGCCGATGCCGTTGAGCGCGAGTGGGCGGGACCGGTGCGCAAACGCTATGTCGTACTGACCGGCGGCGAGCCCTTGCTCCAAGTCGACAACGCACTCGTAACAGCACTGCATGCACGCGACTTCGAGATCGGGGTCGAAACCAACGGAACGCTGGCAGCGCCCGCCGGCCTCGACTGGATCTGCGTCAGTCCGAAGGCCGATGCCGACCTGGTGCTGCAGTCGGGCAATGAACTCAAGCTTGTCTATCCGCAGGATACTGCGCTGCCGGAACGGTTCGAACATCTCGCTTTCGACCACTTCTTCTTGCAACCCATGGACTCACCGGCGGCCACCGCGAATCTCGAGGCCGCCATCAAGTTTTGCATCGGCAACCCGCACTGGCGCCTTTCGCTCCAGTCGCACAAGATGATCGGAATCCGCTGATGTTTGAGCTCAGCAAGCAATTTCGCTTCGACGCGGCCCATACCCTCGACCGGGCGATCGACACAGAATCTAGCCGCCGCATCCATGGCCATAGCTATCGTGCTGAGGTGACCGTGCGCGGCTACCCCGACCCAGTCACCGGTATGGTGGTTGACCTGGGGCTGCTGGAGCGGACCATGGCCGACGCCCGTGATGCGCTCGACCACCGCTTTCTCGACGACATCAACGACCTAGGTCCGGCGACTATGGAGAATCTCTGCCGGTGGATCTGGCAGCGTCTGTCGCCCGCGATCGGTAATCTTTTCAAGGTCAGCGTCTATCGCGACAGTAGCGGCGACGCCTGTTCTTATTGGGGTGAAGAGGTTTCGGCATGATCGGCGACAACGGTGCGCTTGTGTTGTTCTCCGGCGGCCAGGACAGCGCGACGTGTCTCGCCTGGGCGCTTGAACGGTTCGACACGGTCGAGACGATTGGGTTCGACTATGGCCAGCGGCACCGCGTAGAACTCGAATGTCGCGAAGGTTTTCGCGCGCGCGTGGTCGCTCTGAATCCAGCCTGGAATGTGAGGCTCGGTCCAGACCACATGCTCGACCTGTCCGTGCTCGGGCAGGTTAGCGAGACCGCGCTCACCCGCGATGCGGAAATCGAACTGCGCGCTGATGGTCTTCCCAATACCTTCGTCCCCGGCCGCAATCTGCTGTTCTTCACGTTGGCCGCCGCGCTGGCCACGCGCCGCCAACTTCGCCACCTTGTCGGCGGTATGTGCGAGACCGACTTTTCGGGCTATCCCGATTGCCGCGATGACACGCTCAAATCGCTTCAGGTCACCCTGAACCTCGGCATGGGCAGTCGCTCGATCGTCCACACCCCGCTGATGTGGCTAGACAAAGCGCAGACTTGGGGTTTGGCGGAAGCGCTCGGCGGTGAAGGGCTTGTCGAGCTAATCCGTACCGACACCCACACCTGTTATCGAGGCGTGCGCGATTCACTCCATGACTGGGGCTACGGCTGCGGCGTCTGCCCAGCCTGCGAGATTCGTGCTCGGGGCTATGAGTCTTTTGTCGGGAACATGGCCAAATGAGCGAGGACGAGAGAGCGGAAACAGAGTTTACGTCGGCAAACGTCACGTCGAAAGTTGATTCTCCAATAGTCAAGACCAGTGCGAGCCTCAATGGGCTCCGCGCAGTCATTCTTTATCTTTTTGACAGGCGATCGACTTTCATTCGCGTCGCAAATTTAGGGTCCGGAGCGTCTCCTCCGTTGAATTACTTTAAATGCTTCGGCGGGACAATGGAGCTCCTTGAAGGCGAACGATACCAAACTTGATAGGGCGCCTGTTCGACGATTCAGCACACGCCCCTACCAGTTTGAACCGCTCCGAGTTCGTCGGAGACAGTTTAGTGTGAGTCAGGCCACCATGCCCTGCTGCAGCAGGGCATGGTGGCGTTCCTCGGTTTCGGCCGGCGTGCTATAGCCCAGGGGCTCCAGGAGCCGGCGGGTGTTGAACCAGTGGACCCCTTCCAGGGTGGCGAGCTCGACAGCCTCGAAGGAGCGCCAGGGCCCGCAACGGTGGATGACCTCGGCCTTGTAGAGGCCATGGATGGTCTCGGCCAGCGCGTTGTCATAGGAGTCCCCAACGCTGCCGACAGAGGGTTCGATGCCTGCCTCCGCCAAGCGTTCCGTGTACCTGATCGAGAGGTACTGGCTGCCGCGGTCGCTATGGTAGACCAGGCCGCCATCATGCGGCGGCCGGCGCTGGTGGAGAGCCTGCTCGAGTGCATCCAGGACGAAGCCGGCTTCCGCCCGGCGGCTGACACGCCAGCCCACGATCCGCCTGGCAAAGGCATCGATGACGAAGGCCACGTAGACGAAGCCGGCCCAGGTGGAGACGTAGGTGAAGTCGGCCACCCAGAGCGCGTCGGGGCGCGGCGCCTGGAACCGGCGATTGACGAGATCCAAGGGACAAGGAGCGTAAGCCTCCGGTGGGGACCGCCTGTGGTTGGTCGGTAGGGTTTAGCAGACTCTCCTTATGACTGTCGATAAGGAGAGTTTTGAGGTTCACCGTTTTGAGGTGGTGAACACGGGCCGGCGTCGGCGCTGGAGTTTGGCGGAGAAGCTTCGGATCGTGGACGAGAGCTATCAGGGCCACCGTCAGGTGTCGGCGACGGCGCGTCGGCACGAGATCTCGCCATCGCTGCTGTATTCCTGGCGCAAGAGCTTTGCTGCTGAGCTTCGTCGAGGCGAAGAGCCAGCGGGCTTTGTGCTACGGCAGTGATCGTGCCGGAGGAGAGCGCGTCGGGTGAGCAGCTGGCCACCTGCGGTCGGATGGAGATCGTGACCGCGCGGGGTCATCGGATCATCGTCGGATCGGATGTCGACGCCGGCGCGCTGGCGCGGGTGGTGGCTGCCCTGGAGGGGAGATGATTCCGGTTCCCAGCGGTGTGCGGGTGTGGCTTGCGACCGGAGCGACGGACATGCGCCGGGGCATGGACAGCCTGTCGCTGCAGGTCCAGGAAGCGCTGGGGCGTGACCCCCATGCCGGCGATCTCTACGTGTTCCGAGGACGTCGCGGCGACCTGATCAAGGTTCTCTGGCACGACGGGCTGGGCTTCTCGCTCTATGCCAAGCGCCTGGAGCGGGGCCGCTTTATCTGGCCCTCGCCGGCCGATGGGGTGGTGGCGATCTCCTCGGCCCAGCTGGGCTACTTGCTGGAAGGGATTGATTGGCGCAACCCGCTGCGCAGCTGGCGGCCGGAGCGGGCGGGCTGACCAGCATCCTTCGTGGCGGGTAGGCGGGAAAGCCTGTTGCGACGCGGGCAGGCTGTGGTTGCCTTGCCGTCATGACAAGCGCTCCGCCGGACGACATCGAGGCTCTGCGCGCGGCCCTGGCGGCGTCGGAGGTACGCGCTGTGGCGGCCGAAGCCAAGGCGAGCCGGCTGGCGGCGGAGGCCTCCAATGCCGAGGCGATGATCGCCGCGCTCAAGCTGACGATCGAGAAGCTGCGGCGCGAGCTCTACGGCCAGCGCTCGGAGCGCAAGGCCCGCCTGATCGGTCAGTTGGAGCTGCAGCTGGAGGAGCTGGAGGCCGACGCCAGCGAGGACGAGTTGGCCGCCGAGCAAGCGGCAGCCAAGACCACCGAAGTCCAGTCCTTCGCCCGCAAGCGGCCCTCGCGCCAGCCCTTGCCTGCGCATCTGCCGCGCGAGCGCGTGGTGATCGCCGCACCCGAGCACTGCTCCAGCTGTGGCTCGGATCAGCTCGCCAAGCTGGGCGAGGAGATCACCGAGACCTTGGAGGTAGTGCCGCGGCAGTGGAAGGTGATCCAGACGGTGCGCGAGAAGGTCTCCTGCCGGGCCTGCGAGACGATCTCGCAGCCGCCGGCCCCCTTCCACCCGACACCGCGCGGCTGGGCGGGGCCGAGCCTGCTGGCAATGATCCTCTTTGAGAAGTACGGCCAGCACCAGCCGCTGAACCGCCAGAGCGAGCGCTACGCGCGCGAGGGTGTGGCGCTCAGCCTCTCCACCCTGGCCGACCAGGTCGGCGCCTGCGCGGTCGCGCTGAAGCCGCTCCATGACCTGATCGCCGCTCATGTGCTGTCGGCCGAGCGCCTGCACGGCGACGACACCACGGTGCCGGTGCTGGCCAAGGGCAAGACCGACACCGGCCGCGCCTGGGTTTATGTCCGTGACGACAGGCCGTTCGCCGGCGCCGATCCGCCGGCGGCTCTGTTCTTCTATTCGCGCGACCGCTCGGGCAAGCACCCGGAGCAGCATCTGGCGGACTTCGGCGGGGTCCTGCAGGCCGACGCCTACGCTGGCTACAACGGGCTCTACGAGCCGAGCCGTCTGCCGCAGCCGCTCACCGAGGCGCTCTGCTGGGCACATGCGCGCCGCAAGTTCTTTGTCCTGGCCGACATCACCTCGCAGGCGCGGAAGGGCAAGCAGAGCAGCGTCATCTCACCCTTGGCCTTCGAGGCGGTCAGGCGGATCGATGCCCTGTTCGAGATAGAGCGGGAGATCAACGGCCTGAGCGTCGAGGCGCGTCTGGCGGTGCGCGCCGAGCGCAGCGCGCCGATGGTCTCCGAGCTGGAAGCCTGGCTGCGCCGGGAGCGCGCGCGGCTGTCGCGCCATGCCCCGCTGGCCAAGGCGATGGACTATCTCCTGAAGCGCTGGCCAGGCTTCACCCGCTTTCTCGACGATGGCCGGATCTGCATGACCAACAACGCCGCTGAGCGCGCCCTGCGCGGCATCGCACTGGGCCGCAAGTCGTGGCTGTTCGCCGGCTCCGATCGCGGCGGGCAGAGGGCCGCTCTCATGTACAGCCTCATCGTCACGGCCAAGATGAACGACATCGATCCACAGGCCTGGCTCGCCGACGTCCTCGAGCGCATCGCCAGTCTCCCGTTTCAGCGGCTCGACGAACTCCTGCCCTGGAACTGGAACAAGGCTCAGCCCGCCGACACCCTGGCCGCTTGAGGCCTCAAACCGCGCTCAGGCTCGAAACCAAGCTCCGTTGCGGTGCTGACCGGATGGTTACGAATCACAATCGCTCGCATCACTACGACCGATAATGAGTCTTCACCCAAGTTCTGCCCGGGCTTGTGTCCTTGCTATAGGAGGTTTGAGGAAGTCCTCAAGCCTCCACGTCTACGCCAGCCGCCTGGTCCAAGTAGGTGACGGTCTCTGGGCCGATAAGTCTTGTTGGATTCCCTCTTGCAAAGGTATCTCGTTGTGCATGATTTTTGCGACATCTGGCGCATTCATGGCTCTCATCAGCGCGCTGTAGTTAAGTTGGAACTTTAATTCGCTTCCAGCGCGCAGTTCGGAGCGACTTGTTTGTACGACCATATGATCACTGGTCGCCCCAAGGAGAGTGATGCCCGCAGGTGGTGTGAGGCCCAGCGTATCAGTGTCTTGTTCCCCAATTGCAAGGATCGAACGGGCATTGTGATGGTTCTGCTGCACAAGACGTAACGCCTTCACAGCCGGATTGGGGAAAGCCAGGACAACCGGTTCTGGTTTGACCTTCGCTTCGATCACTTCGGCGGTGAGCGTAATAGCATCATCAAATAGTCCGCTGATTTTATTCCCTGAACCCGGATCAATGCCCAACAAGATCGCTTCACCCAATCGCAGATCGCTGATGCGCCCAGTCGGGCCGGGTCTGAGCGCCCACGACAGGTTGGCCGAGTTGCCGCCTGAAACCGTTGCAAGGACATGGCCACATGCTCCCTCGATTTCGTTGGCGAGCGCAGAGAATATTGCCATTGCCGCAGCGTCGGGTGCCTTCCCGGTTAGGCAGGCAAAGTTTGCACCAATACCCTTCAGGGCGACCCCCGGCATCTTGAGAACCTCTAGGGCAAGCGCTTCAAGGTCCTTGGGCATGACCCCTTCGCGCATGTCCCCCATTTCCACCATCAAGACGATGTTGTGGATTGTCTTGATCTTCCGCGCTGCCGCTGCGAGGCGCTCGATAACGTCGATTTCCGTGTTGTAGCTGGTCTCACAGATCCGAACGATTTGATCTACTTGGGACAGCATCGGGGTGCGGATCATCGAGATTGGGCACTTGATGCCTGCTCTGCGCAGCCTCTCCACATTGGCAACCCGTGCCTCAGCCAGTTCCGTCGCCCCCCCTGCAAGCATGGCATTTCCAATGGCGGGATGACCGCAAACGGCCTTTGTCACACCTGTCACGTTAATTCCGCACGACGTCAGACGCCCAACAAGGTATCGTGTGTTGTAGCGGATCTTGTTCAGATCGACTTCTATGCAGGGCGCGTTCATTCTGCTGCCACGAGAGGCATTTGTCGCAATGCGGGATGGGCGGAAAGAACGAGGTCCACAAGGCAAGGCGCCGGACGGCTCAAGGCGTCAGTGACGGGTAACCCGAGTTCCTCTGAAAGACTCGCGATGGCCGATTTGATCTCATCCTCTGTCATTCCCTCATGATTGATCGTCACGCCGATCACTCTTGTATTGGCAAATGCTTCGATCAACGCAATCTCGTCTGCCGGATCGGGCATCGGCATGTGCAGAAAGTCGCAGCGATGCGCTCGCTTGGGCGCATGCTGAAGGATGACCGTGTCAGGTTGGCTGCCACGCAAGATAAAAGCGGATGTGCAGAAGGCCGGGTGACTCAGCGCGCCTTGCCCTTCGATTAGTATCACCTCTGGTTGTTCGGCATCTGATGCGGCAACGATGACCCGCTCAAGCTCGCCACAGCAGAACTGCGGCGGAACGGCGTCCAGAGCTACACCGTATTTGGCGCCTTGCAGCAATCCTGTCTGGCCGGTACCGACCAGCACTGTTTTTATGCCTCGCGCGTTCAAAGCCTGTGAAAGAATTGTTGCAGTCGTGCGTTTTCCGATTGCGCAGTCAGTACCGAGAACCGCGATACGAACTGCCTTCACATCTGCGACGCTGCCGTCAAACAGGCGCATATCACTGATGGGCTTCGGCTTGCGGATATCTCGGATTATGACATCGTTGGATTTGGCAAAGGTGGCAATCTCAAGGTCGTCGCCAAGATACTCATGCAATCCACTGACGATGTTCATGCCACGTGCAATCGCGTCCAACACAACGCTGCGATCCTGCGGTGACAGCTTGCCCGAAGACGGGGCCATCCCGTAGATCAATGTATCCGGCACGCTGGCCTCATGAAGAACGGCTGCTTCGAGATCGGCGAAGATCGGGATGTGATTCATCGTGTCATCAAGGATCAAGCCGCTGTCCCACCCGTCATGGCTGCTGTCGATCACCGAGACAATTCGATATACTTGCGAATATCGGATAAGCCCATTTGCGGTCTTGCCGTCAATCTTTGCAAAATTTCCCTCGCAATACACAATTGCAGTTGGCGTTACCACCAAATCGCTCCTAACTGGCGGTTGTCGATTTTTTGATTGTTCGGTCCATGGTGCTTGCGGCCCTTCCGCGTTCCGTCGGGCAGCACCCTCTATCTCAAGTTTGTTTTTCACGAGTAGTCCTTTTTGGTGACCTGCAGACATGATTTTGTCGTCTTTGATGCAAGTTGTGGAACTCCGTCCCCGCACCGCCTGTTGACACCTTGTCCAGCATCAGAGCGGCCGTAAGATCAAGGGGATCGATGTTGACAACTTCGAGGAAACCCGCAATTCCAGGGTTCCGGCAAAATCGAATCCATGTTGATGTGTGTTTGACCTTAAGAATCGAGGAGAAGTTGGTGTCCGCTTGACGCGTCTCCACGCTGTACGTACCAGAAGGCAGCATTCCTTCCACGCCCTTCAGCACGAAGGGGTGTTTGAAGGTCACCCGCTTACTACATGCGTGCACAGTCATTGTAGTTCTTCAGAAGGCCGCACCGGAAACAGGTCGCTATCCGGAGCCATACTCTTCAGAAATTTAAAGATGTCGCTGTCAGTGGAAAGGACCAGGGTGGTGTTCTCGGAGATAATCGCTTTGTAGGCTTGCATCGTCCGGGTGAACTCATAGAACGCCACTGCTTCGGCGCTCTTGTTGTAGGCCCTTGAGTAGATCTCGGTTGCCTTCGCGTCCGCAAGGCCCCGGATCTCCTCGACCTGCCAGTAGGCCTCGGACTGGATCTTGTTCAGATCCCGCACGCGATTGCCTCGGATTCTGGCTGCCTCGCCGTTTCCTTCCGAGAGGAAGCGCTCGGCGATTTGCCGCCGTTCGCTGATCATCCGGTCGTAGATCTTCGGGCGTACGCTTTCATTGTAGTTGATCCGCTTGAAACGGATATCGAGCAGTTCGATGCCGAAGACGCGCACCTTCTCGGCAGCCGCGGCAAAGATCTCCTGCTCGACCAGCTTGCGCCCCTTCTGGATCGGCACCAGCGATCCAATGTCCTGCTTCCGTTCTGCCTCGGTCAGGAGGGTATCGCGCATCGGAATGCGATCCTTGGTGGTGCGGATGATCTCGATCAGCTCATGTTTGGCGACAGCGTTTCGGGTCTCGCTGCCCAGAATGTCGTCCAAGCGTGACTGCGCGCTGCGTTCATCGCGCAGCCGCAGAAAGTACTGAGTCTGCCCTGAAAAACGCTTAAGCGGTTGATTTCAGAGTGGTGTGTTGGTGCCGGCAAGTATCGAGTTTTGCGATTTCGCCGAGGAGTTCCGTGAGGATCCGGACAAGAAGACGCCTCAGCTTGTTGAGGATGAGGCGTAGGTTGTGGCCAGCGGCAGCCAGGAGCGCGTTGATCCTGTCGCCCTCGAGGCCGAGGAGATAGTTCCTGCCCAGCCTGCCGTCTGCCTTGGCATGGCCGATCATAGGCTCGATCGCCGTTCGTCGTCTGAGCTCGCGCTTCATCGTGGGGGTAAGGCCACGTCGCTGTCCAGAGAGGAAGACCCGGGCCTGGCCCTTGTAGTCGTGGCCGCGATAGCCCTTGTCGGCATAGGCGCGTTCGACGGCAATGCCGCTCATGGCTTCGGCCTGGGCGAGGGTGGCGGCCAGGGTGTGCCCATCGTAGGGATTGCCGGCGAAGGCCTTTGCGGCCAGGAACAGCCCCTCCCTGTTGGTTGCCGCGATCCCCACCTTGCAGCCGAACTCGTAGCGCTTGTGCGCCTTGCCTTTGGAAATGCAGACCACTTCCGGAGCATGCAGGCTGTAGAGTTTGTCCTTGTCTTGGGGCTGCTGGGCCAGCAGGCGCTCTACCAGGCCCAGGAGGCGGGCGAAGCGGGCCTCTTGCCGGGTATCGCCGGTGATCTTGCGGCCGACGTCGCGGTAGACCCGCCCCAGATAGGTGCGCAAGCGCTTCAGCTCGCGGCGCATGCGCTTGTACTGCTTGGCATGGGCATAGCGTCCGGCCTTGGTGGCCGCTTTCTTGGCCAGCCGCGTGTGGCTCTGGCGCAGGTTGATGCCGGCCTTCCTGGCCTGGCGCACCAGGGTCTGCAAGGCCTTGAGGTAGAGCCGGCTGTCGGCCGGGTGGGCGATCGCCTTGTCTTGCACCGTGGTATCGACCGTGACCCGCTCCAGGCTCGAGGGCTTCACCGTGTCGCTCGCCAGCGCCACCTCGACCGTGGCCTTCAAGACCCGCTCCATCTCCTCGGGCCCGATCCGCTGGCGCCAGCGGGTCATCAGCGAGGGATCGATCGGCAGCCTGTGCTGGAAGAACTCGAAGCCGCAGAAGAACTGCCAGTAGGGGTTCTCCACCCAGCGCGCCACCACCTCTTCGTCGGAGAGATCGTAGGTGTGTTTGAGATAGTGCAGTCCGACCATCAGCCGGGTCGGCTTCGCCGGCCGGCCGACCGGCTTGTAGAAGCGCCCGAAGGCCTCGTCCAAGTCAGACCAGGCCACCAGCTCCGACAATCGCACCAGGGGATGGTTCAGATCGATGATGGCATCCAACCGCTCTCGAAAGAGATCCTTGCCGCCGCGCGGCCGCTTCAAACTTCTCATCGCAAAACACCAGGAATCGTCGCCTCAAGCATCCCTTCCTGGCATTCTCCGCTATTTCCATCCGCGCCGGAATCCCCCTATTTCAATCACTTCCAACTTTCTCAGGGCGGACTACTGAAGGGGATCGGTAATCCGCCATCTGGCGAAGAGGTGGACCGAGATGTAGAGCTTGTCCTTGGTCGGCATATCGGAAGGATTGCCGTCCCACTCCAGTATCCGCCTGTCGATCGCATTGACGTCCTGGACGAAGGGTAGCTTGACCTTGAGACCGGCAGTCGTCACCGGATCGCCCACCGGTTTGCCGAACTGGGTAATGATCACCTGTTCGACTTCGCTCACCTTATAGAGGGAACTCATCGAGACGAAGGTCACGATGCCCAGGACTACCGGGATCGCAATCAGCATGGTCCTGTTCATCGTCGGTCTCCCATCTGAGCATCAAGAGGCAGCAAGGGCAGGATGCTCCCCGTCTGCTCGTCGACAATGATCTTGGAGCGCAGGCCGGGCATGACGTCCTGTAGCGTCTCGATATAGATGCGGCGGCGCGTCACCTCCGGGGCCTTGCTGTATTCCGCAAACAATGCGCCGAACCTTGCGGCATCGCCTTCGGCCTCGTTGATCCTCTTGAGCCGGTAACCGTCGGCCTCGCGGATACGCTGATCCTTTTCGCCCTCGGCCAGGGGGATCACCTTGTTGTAGTCGCGCCGGGCTTCGTTGATCAGCTTCTCTTTCTCCTGCTGCGCCTGGTTTACCTCGTTGAACGATTCCTGCACCGGCCGGGGCGGGTTGATGTTCTTCAATTGCACCTGGTCGATGCTGAGTCCCATGGTATATTTCGTCGAGAGCGCCTGCATCTTGATCAGGGCCTCGGATTCAATTTCTTGGCGGCCGATGGTAATCACCTCGTCCACGGTGCGATCGCCGACGACTTCCCGCATGACCGATTCGGAGACGTAGCGGAGCGTTTCGCTGGGCTCCCTGACTTCGAAAAGGAACTTCCGGGGATCCGATATGCGGTATTGAACGACCCATTCGACCAGCGCGGCATTCAAGTCGCCGGTGACCATCTGGGTTTCACGGGTGGCATCGCGGGACGACAGGCTTTGATAGGGATCATTTGCGCCCGGCGTCGCGAATCCGAACTCCTGCTTTAGCTGCCGTTTGACGGGCACGATCGTCGTGGTGTCGATCCCGAGGGGCAGCTTGAAGTGCAGGCCCGGCGGAACCTCCTTGAGATACTTTCCGAAGCGCTGCACGACTGCGACGGAATCGCTCGGAACCGTGTAGTAGGCTGACCATGCGCCCCAAGCGATCAGCGCAAGGACGGCGATGATGATGATGGTGCGGGGGCCGTCACTCGGTGCCATTCGCTTGAGGCGATCCTGCCCCTGTCGGATCAGGTCCTCAAGATCGGTGGTGGGTTTGCCGCCGCCGCCCCAGGATCCGCGCTGGCCATCGTCATTCGTCTGATTTGGCATGGGAGAGCTTCCTCTTGGAAAGATGCTTGACGAGGTCGCGAATGGGGGTTCTGCTGGCGCAGGCCCAGCGCTTGAGTGGTCGGTCTGTCGGTGCGGGCTGCCCGTGCTCGAGGAGCGGTTCAGCTTGCGCGATGACAGGGCTTCTATCGCGCATGCCCCCCGCGCATGCCCCCGAATACCGGGCTCAAACTCTTAGGGGTGAGGGCCGATGTCCGCAGACAGCACTTTCCACCGGGCCATTGCTTGCCGAGCATGGGCCGGGCGGCATTGCCCCGGTATTCCCATCCGATCGGAAAGAGTTTTGCGAAGGTAACGGCCGTGTTTCTTCCCGGCCTGCGCATTGACGCGCAGGCCGACGGCAGCGAACGACAAGATATTTCGCACCGCGACGTCGACTTCGGACGAACTCCCGCTTATACCAGCGGCAGGAATCATCGACCGATGAGGGCGGAGAGAGCCCACTGCCTTGATCCGATGGAGGTGATCTTGTCTGGCAGGTTGAGCAGTCTGTTCCAAGCCTCACAAGCGGCATCGACGACGGCCTCATAGGTGTCGAAGACGCGGTTGGAGAGCCAGTTCTGTCTGAGGAACTGCCAGATGTTCTCGGCCGAGTTCAGCTCCGGAGATCTGGAGGGCAGCAGGATGATGGTGAGGTTCTCGGGTAGCTTGAGCTTGTCGGTCTCATGCCAAGGGGCGCGATCCATGAGAAGGACAGCGTGCGCACCCTTGGCGACATGGCGGCTGATCTCGTCCAGGTGCATCTGCATGGCCTCGGTATTGGCCCTTGGCAAGACGAGGGCGGCCCCGGTGCCGCGCTGCGGGCAGATGGCTCCAAAGATGTAGGCATTGTCATAGCGCTGGTCGGCCGGCAGGCGCGGACGTGTCCCGGTCTTGGCCCAGATGCGCGTGCGCCCATTCTTCTGTCCGATCCTGGCTTCGTCTTGGAACCAGATCTCGATCGGCATGGTCTTGGGCAGATGGCCTATGTGGGCTGCCAGCGTGCGCGAGAAATTTTTTTAAATCCCTCCAGCATTTGCTCATCCTGAGCAGGATGCTGCGGGCGCCCGCTGATATAGGAGAACGACAGAACCTTCAGCAAATCGGAGACGGCCCGCTCGCTATAGACGACCCCGAAACGCTCTTCGATGACCCGCTGCAGGTCAATCCGACGCCAGCGTACCACACCGTCGACTGTAGGATCGGGGCCAGCCTCCACGATCGCAGCCAGCTCTCGCATCTGCTCAGGAGACAAACGACGAGAGCGTCCGGCCCCAGCTCGGTTCGTCAGGCCCTCCGGACCTTCAGCATTGAAGCGATGTACCCAGTCCCGCAGCGTCTGACGGTCCATCCCGCCGATCCTCGCCGCCTCAGCTCGGCTCTTACCCTCGTAGACCGCCGCCAAAGCCAGTAGGCGGCAGATCTGACGCGCATCTCGGTAGCGCTTCGCCAGCTTCCGAAGCTGCCCTGCCTCGTAGTCGTCTCGAAGCTCTATTCCTCCTGGCATGGCGATCCTCCTTCGCCTCCCTTGAATCACACCTCAGCCCGCGTCGGAAATCCCCAAGGAGTCAGACACGGTTGCCGCTGGTATCAGGCTGCCTATCGGCGCAGCACGAGCATCCCTTCGTCTTCCGCACGATCCACCCCCTGGCGGTCGGTCTTGGCCTCGCGGTTCTCCAGAGCCCCCGTTGAAGCGGATGGAGTGGGCATCTGCTGTGATGAGGCTTTGGCTGAGGCCGCATCCCGCTCTAGGGCGGCATCGAGCACCTTGGGATCGATTGTCAAGGTCCGCGAAGATCCCCGGTGCCCGGACTTGGCGGGCAGGTGGATCAGGGTCAGAACCCTTCGATAGGCGTCGAACGACAGGCCTTCCAGCAGTTCCTCGTCGGTTTCCACTTCGTAGGTGCCTGGCGGCAGAACCTCGTCGAGGTCACCGAGAATGACGGGCTGCGTGAAGGTCACGGTCATCGTTGTCGTACGTGTCGTCATCGGATGACTCCGGCTGGCGGTTGCGCCCACAGTGGAGAATGTCGGAGGGGCAGGGCTGCCCCTCCGTTCGACACCTACGACTTCTGCGCAGGAGCAGCTTCGTCCTGCTTCTTGGCGGGCTGTGCCGCCGGCTCGGCCTTCGTCTTGTCTTCGGGCTTGTCGTTGCTCGGAGTAGCCTGCGAAGCGGAAAATTTCTTGTAGGACATTGGAACCCCTTTCGGGTGGTTGCGAACAATGATTTGTCGCAAATTTTTAAATGGGGTGCTTTAAATAAAAATCAATAGACATTATGGAATTATTTTGTTAGCACGTGTTATTAAAATAAACTCAGTTCATATTGGAGAATTATAGCGATAAATTGTGTCGAAATCTTGTTTCTATTTTAGGCGGGTTTGCCGCCCTGATTCAAGCCACTGAATGCCGAATCACCCCTGATTTGGCTCTTTAGACAAATGCTGACCACGGGACGTTGCTAGGTGACACGCGCTTTGAAGCATCCAAAAGGAGAGCGTATGGTGCTCGACTGGCTGTGTCGCAGTTTGCTGCGGTGATGGGTGCCGTAGCTGGGTTCCTCCTGTCACTGCCATCTCCGCCTCTCAGCCAGGCCACATGAACCCTGCTGGGTTCCCTCCTCCGAATGACGGACGTCAAAGTGAGCCGCGCCGGCAAACCCGGCGCGGCTCACGGCTCTTAGTCGGGCAGTGACTCTATTTGCCTGTCACCAGGTCGCCGTCTTCTATGTAGATCGTTTCCTCGCTGCCGAAGCTCTCTTGGCTGCCATTCTCCAAGGCGATCAAGCATCCTTGCCTGCAGAGGCCATAGAGTGTCTCCCCCGCGGCGATGACGATGTCCCGGGGGGCAGCCTCTTCGTCACCCTCGGTGATCTGCAGGTTGTGTGCACCTCCGGCGCGATTGGTCAGGTCGAGGGCTTGGACTGGGCCGGCTAGAAACAAAGCCAAGGCACCGGCAGTCAGAAGTGCGATCGGAGGTCTGGCCAGGAATATGGTTGCCCTTGGGTCGAGCTTCCTCTGTTGTTCTGCACCTCTACTTGGTCGAACCGATTGGTTGTTGCCGTGCGCCGGGTTGGGCCAGGAGCCGGACTGAGATTCTGCCTTAGGTCGTGCCGGACGTTGCTGTGGCAACGCGCCTTTCGTCTGATTCCAATTCTTTAAGATTTTGCTGGTTTTCATCTCTGCTTTCTCCTTGCGTCGGCGATCATTCACCGAACGGGCGGTATCGGCTTGACGTGGGCATGCGAACTGGGCAATGCAAATCACATCAAAGAAGTCAGCGCGATGACGCTGCATAGATAGAAGGGAAAAATAGCTACCGTGTCGTATAAGATTTACTCTTTTGACGAGCCAAAAAACTTGAAATACGAGCAATCTCTGAGGTAGAAATTGAATTTATACTTCATCCTGCGGGACAAGATAATACGGTAACGCAGGTTTTTCCTTCTCACCTGACTTCCCGAGCGTCTCATATGGATTTCTTGATGTGGGCTTCAAACGAGCCTGTTACGCATGACTTTGCGCCGTCGGTTTCTCAACCCATCTGCGTCACTGGGCTGGCGTCGGTCCCGGCCGGTTGGCGTCGTTGACGTCCTCGTATCAGTCGAGACGTCCATAGGGGGATTTGGCGCAACAGACCGACTATGCTATGTGGACCGATCTTGCCTGTCCGCGTGTTAGCGAGCCCGTCGCTGGTCGTCGCGGCCAAGCTGAGCGCCTCATCGAGGCCGCGACAGGTCGCTTACCTGCGGTACAACGGGATTGACATCGGTCAGCAAGAACGACGGCGAGGCGATGGCCGACCTGCCGTGCGACGGGGCCAATTGGCATCGGCAACGGTTCGGAGAAAGAGCTGCAAACGGAACACTCTGAGGAAAGGCGCCTCCAACTGTCCGGCCGGGACCGACCAGGATCCAATTGATAGAATATTCTGTTTGCGTTTTTTTCTATCAGCTCGATTGTATTTGGTGGCCTTAGTTCCCATATAATAAAAGTTAAAGACGTTTCTTTCAAGCAGTCCCATGTTTCCAATAATGCTGGCCCGAGGAGGTCGTCGATGAAATTACGTCCGTTGCAGGACCGTGTCCTTATCCGCCTTGTCGAGCCGGAGGCGAAGACCTCTGGCGGAATCATCATCCCCGATGCGGCGCAGGAAAAGCCGATGGAAGGAGAGGTCATCGCCGCAGGGCCCGGTGCACGCGATGCGCGTGGCACGCTCCACGGCCTCGATATCAAGATCGGCGACCGTGTGCTGTTCGGGAAGTGGTCAGGAAGCGAAGTCAAGCTGAATGACGAGGACCTCATGATCATGAAGGAATCCGACATCATGGGCGTGGTCGAGCGAGCCGCCACGAAAAACAAAGCCGCGTAGGAATTGGAGACAAGACCATGAGTGCAAAAGAAGTGAAGTTTGATGGCGACGCGCGCGACGCGATGCTGCGCGGCGTCGAGGTTCTCGCGAACGCCGTGAAGGCTACGCTTGGCCCCAAGGGGCGCAGCGTTGTCCTCGATAAGGCCTACGGCGCCCCGCGCATCACCAAGGACGGCGTGACGGTTGCCAAGGAGATCGAGCTGGCCGACCGCTTTGAGGACATGGGCGCGCAGATGGTGAAGGAGGTCGCGACCAGGACCAGCGATCTTGCCGGCGACGGCACGACCACCGCAACGGTACTTGCCCAGGCGATCCTGCGCGGAGGCGTGAAGGCGGTCGCTGCCGGCATGAATCCCATGGACCTGAAGCGGGGCATCGACATGGCGGTGAGAGACGTCGTGGCGAACATCGCTCTGGCCTCGAAGAAGGTCTCCACCAATGCCGAGATCGCTCAAGTGGGCGCGATCTCCGCCAATGGCGATCGCATGATCGGCGAGATGATCGCCGATGCGATGCAGAAGGTCGGCAATGAAGGGGCAATCTCGGTCGAGGAGGCAAACACCCTGGAGACGGAGCTCGTCATCGTCGAAGGCATGCAGTTCGATCGTGGCTATCTCTCCCCCTACTTCGTCACAAACGCGGAGAAGATGGTCGCCGAACTGGAAGAGCCTTTCATCCTCTTGCACGAGACAAAGCTGCCTGGCTTGCAGAAGGTTCTTCCTCTTCTCGAGCGCGTCGTACAGAGCGGCAAGAGCCTCTTGATCGTCGCCGAGGACATCGATGGCGAAGCGCTGGCGACACTGGTAGTCAACAAGCTCCGCGGCGGGCTCAAAGTCGTGGCGATCAAGGCGCCTGGCTTCGGCGACCGCCGCAAGGCCATGCTCGAGGACATTGCCGTCCTGACCGGGGGCCAGGTTGTCAGTGCGGAGCAGGGCATAGCCTTCGAGAACATCACGCTCGAGATGCTAGGCGATGCGAAGAAGGTCCGCATCGACAAGGACAGCACCACAATCATCGACGGCGCCGGCGAGAAGGCCGCCATCCAGGCCCGCTGCGCCCAGATCCGCGCGCAGATCGAGGAGACAACGTCCGACTATGACAAGGAGAAGCTGCAAGAGCGCCTGGCCAAGTTGGCCGGCGGTGTCGCGGTTATCCGGGTCGGCGGCTCAACCGATGTCGAAGTCAAGGAGCGCAAGGATCGCGTCGACGATGCAATCCACGCGACCCGCGCAGCCGTCGAAGAGGGAATCGTCGCCGGCGGCGGCGTCACGCTTCTCTATGCCGGCAGGGCGCTCGCGCAACTCAATCCCGAGAACGACGACCAGAAGGCCGGAATCAACGTTGTGCGCCGTGCGCTGGAAGCACCGGCCAGGCAGATCTGCGCAAACGCCGGAGTGGAAGGGTCGATTGTCGTTGGAAAGCTCCTTGAGGGGGCCGATCCCAGCTACGGTTTCGATGCGCAAACCGGCGCATATGTCGACATGATACAGGCCGGGATTATCGACCCGGCCAAGGTCTTGCGCCTGGCGCTGCAAGGAGCAGGGTCCGTTGCCGGCCTGATGATCACCACCGAGGCAATGGTCGCGCGGAGGACCGAGACGGGTGGCCATGACAGCGACATGAGAGGCGCAGACTTCTAGGGCAAACCCCCGAGCGGATGGACTCATCTGCGACGACGATTTGCTTTTAAAACAACATGCTAGAGCAGCATTCGTGAGTGTAAGCGAACGCATCCTGCTCTAGGCCCTCGATCGCTGCTTGGCAGCGGACCCGCGGGATTGCGGCGGCCTCTGAGCCGGCACATCGGTCGAGCCGGCTCCCCCGAGGCGCCGGCTGCTTTCTCTTAGGGTCCGATAGGCAGCCGATCCGGAAGGAGGAATGAGATGTCTCTGCGTTCCGAGTATGCGCTCGGTCATTCCGAGTACAACGATTTTCTCTATGCCGTGGTCGGCGAAACAAGTAGCGGGCAAGAACTCACCGTCCTCTCTGCCTTGGCGCGTCTTGGCCTCGATCCCTGGAGCGAGGCCGCTCGCCTGTCCGAGTTGCCCAAGGATGCCGCAGCCATTTCGCTGGCGTCAGCGCTCGGTGCGCTTCCCAGGGAGGACTGGACCTCGCAGGCAGACAAGAAATCAACCGCCCTTCGTCTGGTGGACTGCTTGCCCAGGCACAGCGCGTCCGTGGACACGCCACCGAAAGATAGCGGACTGCGAGCTGCCAAAAACGTGCGACAGTCGGGAACGTCCAAGTTCCTGATTTTAGCTGGACTCGTCATTGCTACATTCTGTGCTATACTATGGCTCTATTCTGACAAAGCGTCTGGATTTGAGAAGAGCAGCATTTGGTTGAATCCGACACCGCAGGCGTATGCCGCAGCGATCGGGGCTGACCGGCAACGACCCGCGGGCCTTCGCGATGCTCGCCTGGTTGAAGCTGGCCAGCAACGGCAAGCAGAGCGACCTCCCGAGACCGACCGAACCCTGGCGGTCAACGACCTGGCCCGCGCGCGAGTCCGCCTTGGCGGTCACCTCCTTGCACGAGGCCGTGGATGAAGCGAAGCTTCCCGATGACCGTCGGTGCCAGGACGAAGGGGTAGAGGTCCGGCTGGCCCATGCTGTGGTTGAGGCTGTTTACGGCGTAGGTAAGTGGCAGCCACGCTCCGACAAGTTGATCGAAGTCGTCCTGGCGGTAAGGATCGAAGTCGATCGTCATCTCGAGCCCGGGGTTGCGCCCGGCCTTGGGACGAACGCAAAGGCCAAAGGCGTCCGCCGTCTCCAGCGTATCGACGATGTGCAGGTAGTGCGCCCAGGTCTCGGCGAAGTCTTCCCAGGGGTGGGCACCGGCGTAGCCGCTGACATAGTGCTCCTGCCAGTCTGGCAGTGGGCCTGTCGCGTAGTGTTCCTGCAATGCAGTGCCATAGGTGCGGCGCTCGTCGCCGAACATCTCCCGAAAGGCTCCCTGCCACACGCCTTCCCGAACGAGCCGCTCCCAATAGTGATGGCCGATCTCATGGCGGAAATGCCCCAGGAGCGTACGGTAGGGCTCCGCCATGTCCCGGCGATGACGTTCCCGCTCTGCGTCGTCGGCCTCGGCAATGTCGATGGTGATCAGGCCGTGGGCATGGCCCGTGATGACTTGTGTGTCTTCCTGAAACATCGATTTGGAGCCGGCCAGAAAGTCGAAGGCGAGCCCCTTTTCTACATCGTCGAACTTGCTGGCCAGCGGCAGGCCGAAGCGCAGGAGGCCATAGACCAGGCGATGCTTGGCGGCCTCCAGGCGCTGCCAGAGGAGGAGGTTCGCGGGATCATCGAGGTTCGGTATCGTCCGATTGAGCCGACAGGCTTGGCAGAAAGCGTCCGGCCCGTCGGCCGGCACGAGCCAGTTGCAGGCGCTGTAGAGGGCGTTGGCGCAGAAGCGGAATGGTTCTTCTAGGGTAGCCAAAGGGCGCCAGCGGCCACCCCCCTCGTTTCTCAGAGCGCTGAGTATCGTACGTTCGGGCAGATAGCCCAGAACATGTTCGCAGCGTTCGCACCGTGTGTTCTCGAAATAGAGTAGCTGGCCGCAGTGCTGGCACTCGAACAGTTTCACGACCTAGCCCCCCCGTGCGGCTTCGCGAAACGTCGCCATCCTGCCGCGGCCCTCGTCCCACAGAATGAAACGCAAGGTTCGCACCCCCTGCCAGAAGGATATTGTATGAACATCATAATTTGGTGATATCCGCGCGTGGCCTTCTTGAAGCCGATAGTTGGGCAAGCGTGGGTTAAGGTGATGCACGTGATGGAATCCGATATTGCCGGTGAACCACTGCAAGATCCCCGGCAGGCGCAGGTAGTTCGAACTCTGTAGGGCGGCAGAGGTCGCATCCCAGCTCTCGTGGCGACTCCATCGCGTTCTTTCGCCACGATGCTGCACGGAGAACAGCCAGACGCCGATGATCGCCGCGAGGACCAGAACCGGCAGTTGCACGGCGGCCACGCGCTCGTAGCCAAGCGCCAGACCCAGGCCGCCCAGGATGACGACGAGCGTGAGCGTGGTCAGGTGGACCATGCGCCGCTCCAGCCGCCAGGACTTCGGCATGTCGAACGGCAGGCGATAGAGCAGGGTGAAGATCAGGGGCGGCAGTAGGAGGTTGGCGACGAGCGGATGCCGCGTCGTTCGGTGCCACCAGCGCTGCCTTGGGCTCAATGCTCGGTACTCGGCGACGGTCAGGCAGGAGGAATAGATATCCGCGCCGCTTTGGCGGCGATCGAGATCGTTCCAGACACCGTGGTGGCCCGCATGCTGCCGGCGCCAGGAGGCATAGGGTGTCAGTGTCAGCAGGCTGCACGCGAACCCGACTAGGTTGTTTGCGCGGCGCGAGCGGAAGAACGCCAGATGTCCGCAATCGTGCTGGATGATGAATATGCGCACCAGAAAGCCGGCGGCCAGCGGCACGAGTGCAACCGCGGCCCAGTAGGACAGCTCGGTGATGACGTACATTGCCGCACAGGTGGCGAAGAAGCCGCCGAACGAGGTGAGGAGCTGCGACAGGCTGCTGCTCAGTATGGGGGCCTGGAACTGGGCCACCTCGCGTCGGAGGCTCGCTTTCCCGGCCGAGGGTTCTTCCTGCGGTCGAATCGGCCGGCTTGAGTCGTCCTTCATGCTGTGTCTTGCTCAGTTCGACCTTTGATCCCGCTTCGCTTCAGCGACCGCGTCTTCTAAGGTCGTGTAGCGGTACCGTCCATAGTAGAAATAGTCGGATGGCACTCGCGTGATACCATACTTTACCATCTTGTCTAAGGCCTCTGGACTCATGGCTGAGCCGAGATCCTTCCTACCTGTCGGAGTCATGTCTAGTTCCCCTTAAAACACTTCATAGAAAACCATTGATCAAAACTGCTTTCCTTGCATCCAGGTGGTTACATCGCTCTGGGCTTGTGCATCCGAAATGCTTGAGCGAGTCTTCACCATGGTGCAAAGCTGACCCTTTTTCTTGATCGAGGAGAGGTCATAGCTGGTTAAGAAGCGCCACTTTTCTTGCGCATTTCTCATATAACCTTTTTTGCGCGCAACAGTCTCGGCACTCTCGCCGCCTTGGAATCCAAACATGTTATTTCTCCGCAAGGGCGCGCTAAAAAATACATCATGATTGAAAACTCATTTAGGACATACTTTGCAGCCCTCTTGTATTAGATGGTGATCAAAAAGAAAAATACCAAGGCTTTTGCTTCCGTCGCCACATTTTCCCGGGCGACCGACCTTGGAGTACGACAGTCGATGATCTTGAAATCGCCGCACCGTTTCGGCGGGCTCAGGCTGAGGAAGCGATTTGAGAATCCACACCACCACTCCGGCGACCCGAGTCGGTCGCGCTCAGAGTGGTCAAGGAGATTCATCCAAGTTGGACGGCCCCCGGCCCCGGTCCTCCGGTGGCTCGTCCTTTGGTGGCTCGTCCTTTGGTGGTCAGCCAGGCCAGCATCAAGAGGCCGACGGCAGCCGACGCAACCGACCCGGCGAGAACCCCGATCTTGGCAGCGCTTAGCATTGCGGGAGTGTATGCCAAGCCCGCAATGAACAATGACATCGTAAATCCGATACCGGTCAAGAAACTACCCGCAGCCAGGAAGGGCCAACTCAAACCATGTCCCCGCCTGGCGAGGCCGAAGCGAATCGCTACCCAGCTAAAGACCAGGACACCGATCGGCTTGCCGAAAACCAAGGCAGCAAAGATTGCGACGGAGACAGGCTGTCCGACATGGATGCCGGTCATTGCGACTCCGGCATTGGCCAACGCGAAGATCGGCATGATCGCGAAGGCCACCCACGAGTGCAGCATCATTTCCAGCCGTTCCACGGGCGACAGTGTCTCCCTTGCCGCGGCGCCGACGCGCCGCAGATCTCTCCGGTCGATGGTATCTCCGCTCCAGTGATCGCCCAATGGATAGGAAAGTACGCGACCGAGCATCGCGCGCAGACGTTCGTCGCTGACCCATCCGTGCGTCGGCGTCATCAGACCTAAGAGGACTCCCGCGATTGTCGGATGGATCCCGGAAGCGTCGAAGCACAACCAGATCAATCCGCCGAAGAGAAAGAAGACGGGGATACTTCTAATCCCGATGCGGGCAGCCCCTGCGACGACGGCAAGGCCAAGCAGCCCAAGGGCGAGCGCACTCCAGTTTGGGGCGTCGCCATAGCCGATGGCCACGACCAGGATCGCGCCCACGTCATCGAAGATTGCCAGGGACAAGAGAAATAGGCGGAGGGTTGGCGGGATGCGGGAACCGAAAAGTGCGAGGCATCCGATTACAAATGCCGTGTCAGTGGCCATCACGGTACCCCAACCATGTATTCCAGGTTGGCCGGTCATGAACGCAAGATAGATGGCCGCGGGCACGAGCATGCCGCCAAACGCACCAGCGAACGACAGCGCCGCCATCCGCAGGTTCCGCAACTCGCCCAGGATGAGCTCCCGTTTGAGCTCCAGGGCGACCACAAAGAAGAAGAGCGTCATCAAGGCATCGTTGATCCAATGCCGCAACGAGCGGGTGAAATCCAAAGACCCGAGATGGAGGCCGATGGGCGTCTCCCAGAACGCCAGGAACGGCGCAGACCAAGCCGAGTTTGAAAGTGCCAGGGCAGTGAGTGTCGCAAGCAGCAATACAACACCGGCCGCGGCCTCGATCTTGAGAAACTGCGCGAAAGGTCGGACAAAGCGATCGGCCATCTCAGGCGGAAAGCTTGCGTCATCGTTGTTCATCGCCTCCGTGATCTCCTTTGTTCCGCACAACGCTGAGCCGCCTAGGTTTCGCGCTCCCGTTCGGCTTTCTGATGCGTGTCGTGGTATGGCCGGTCGATCATGTGTCGCCCCAATGGGCCGGCATCGACTTTCACACTGAGATGGGTCTGGACACCCGGTAGGAAACCACTCATTGTCGCATGGTAGGAAGCAGCACGACAGGCTAGTGCCCAAGGGGCGAGTACGGTCTGGGGGACTTATCTGAAGGCTCTGTGCGGCCGATAGGACGGCTTGGTGTCCTGCCAAGTTCCGATACACAAGTGCGGCTGGGAGATTCTGGACGTTGGCGGTGAGTAGAGCTTGCCCGGGCACCTTCCTGACTGTCCCCTTCGACCGGCGCACGATTGCGCCGGATCGAGTCTAGCCGCCTGCCCTGCTCTATCTGCTTCAGGCAGGCCCGGTGTTTCAGGCAGCCCTTGTTGCCATTTTCTGCTCCAACATGTCGGCGCAGATCGCTCAGAACGTGTACGGCAGTTCAACGCGAAGCCTCTCGCAGGGCCCACGACACATCCGCGAAAACCACGACGTCGTCACCTTCGGAAAGCGCCGCGCGCTTCTCGTCTGAACCCGACTCATCCTCCCGGAAAGCCGATGTGTCGTGCTCGGAAGCTAGGCTGGCGTCATAGGTTCCGTGAGCGCCGCGCGCCTACAAGTGTGTAGCTCTGCTAGAGCAATTTCCGAGCGGATTGAATCGAAAGGGATTCCCCCGGCGCGGTGCGGTGTGATTCAAGCTGAGGGCTGGGTAGGAGGCCAGCCCACATGGTGCGACCTTTGTCGGATGACTTGAGACGACGGGTGATTGCTGCGGTCGAGGGTGGCCAGTCTTGCCGTGCCGCTGCGGATCGGTTTGGTATCGCTGCGTCGACGGCGATCAATTGGGTGGATCGCTATCGCCGGCTGGGGCACGCCAAGGCTCTGCCACTTGGCGGTGACCGCCGCTCGCATCGGATCGAAGCCTATGCGGGAGAGATACTGTCCCTGATCGAAGCCAGGCCGGACATCACCTTGGAGGAGATGGCAGAGCATCTTGAGGAGACGCACGATGCGGTCTTCTCGTTGAGCACGATCTGGCGCCTGCTCGATCGACGGGGCATGACCTTCAAAAAAAACCGCTCACGCGTGCGAGCAGCAGCGAGCTGACGTTCTCCGCCGCCGGCAAGCTTGGTTCGAGGCGCAGATCGAGCTTGATCCCGAGCGCCTGGTCTTCATCGACGAAACCGGGGCCTCGACCAAGATGGCCCGCCGCTATGGCCGTGCTCCCAGAGGAGAGCGCTGCCAAGCACCCGTCCCGCATGGCCATTGGAAGACGACGACCTTCGTGGCCGCGCTGCGGCTCGAGGAGTTAACAGCGCCCATGGTCCGAAAACCGCAATAAATCAGCATCTTATAGGAGCATATCGTAACCGAGAGAACCACGTCGAACCATAGTCCCACCGACTTTTAATCAGCGGGTCGCAGGTTCGAGTCCTGCCGGGCTCACCAGTTCCTGCTGCGACTGATGCCTTTGTCCTGGACCTAACGGACGGTTGGCTTGCCGGTGGTACCCGCCGTCCGAGCCCCGGCGTCGCCGACCGCACCAGCCTCCGTGCTCCCAGCCTCCGGCGCCGCCGCCGTCTGCGAGACCCGGGGCACCTCGCTTGCTTCGCGGCGATCGGCTTTGATAGCATCGCCGTAAGCGGTGAAACCTGCGCCGGAGTGGCGTGCTGGAAGACGCCCGGGCCTGATGGTGGCCGCCAGACAGTGGCGGCGAGACAGTCCAGACCCTCGCTCGTGGCCGGCCGGGCCGGGGCCGGCACCGATACCGGCAAGGGGGGATCCGAAGGGCGCAGCCGAAGGCTGCCTTGGGAGGAGCCGAATGTCGAACGACGCGGGGGGAAGACCGCAGGGCGACGACGCAGCCGTCTCTCGCGAGATCTCCCACCTGCGCGCCTACCGCGGCGGCGACGTCAGCCTGCCCTTCCCGCAGACGATCGAGGAGAGCTGGAGGCGCTGCATCCTGGAGTACGGGCTGGAACCCGACGGCGTGCCGCGGCCGCGCGTGCTGAGCCAGGGCGAGCTCCGGGAGCTCAGCGACCTGCACGGCGAGCTCCTCTCGATCGCCGATCGCGAGATCGAGCAGCTCTTCGCGCGCCTGGCCAAGAGCGACTACCTGGTCTCGCTCGCCTCGCCGGAAGGCGTGATGGTCAGGTTCCGCTGCGACAGCGCGCTGCTGTACGAGCTGACGCCGGTCGGCGTCCTGCCGGGGTCCAACTGGACCGAGGAGCAGCAGGGGACCAACGGTGTGGGGACCTGTCTTCGCGAGCGGCGGCCGGTCACCGTCGCAGGCCACCAGCACTATCGCGTGGAAACCGCGCCGATGACCTGCCAGACGGCGCCGATCTACGGCGCGGAAGGCGCGGTTGCGGGGGTGATCAATGTCACCACGCCCCGCGGCGGCGACCCGAGAACGGGCCGGCTGGTGCAGGACCTGATCGAGCGCGCGGCCATCCGCATCGAGAACCGCCACTTCGGACGCCTGCACGGGACGAGGGCCCTGCTGCACCTTTCCACCGATCCGGAGATGGCCGATCCGGCGAACGAGGGCATCATCGCGCTGGACGACAGGGGCGGGATCGTCGCTCTCAGCTCCCGGGTTGCAGCGCTCCTGGGCAGCCCTGCGCCAGGGGGCGCCGATGGGCTGGCCGAGGCCTTTCGAGAGCAGGGCCTGCGCTTCGAAGAGATGCCCCCCGACCGTCAGCTGCGACTGAGCATTCAGGGGCGCTGGTTCGAGGCAAGGCTGCTGCTGCCCTCCCGGACGGGCGCCCGGGCTTTCGGCAGGCCTGCTCGCAGCACTCCCCTGCAGTTCGGGCGGGAGGCCGGGCACCGGCCCCTGGACGGCAGGCTGCGCAGCGACCCGCTCTTCACCGAGGCCGCCGAACGCGCGACCAGGCTGATGGCAGCGGGCCTGCCCCTGATCGTCTGCGGGGAGACGGGTACCGGAAAGACGGTCTTTGCCGAACGGGTGGCGCTGGAGCATCTCGGCGCCGATGCAAGGCTCCTTATCGTCAACTGCGCCGGGCCGATCGACGTTGCGGGTCTGGAAGCCTCTCTCGAGGCAGGGGCGGAGCGGTCCGGCCGCTGTCTCGTTCTCGATGGCGTGGATTCTATGGATCGGACAGCCCAGGTTGCGCTTCTTCATGCGCTGGAGCACTACTGCCCCTCTCTGCCCAACAGCGTTCCGCTCATCGCGACGACGTCCCGCGATCTGGCGAGGGCGGCGCAAGACGGCAGCTTCGCCCAGGGACTGTTGCATCGGCTCAAGGGCGGCGTCTTCACCCTCGCGCCGCTCCGGAACCGGCCGGATCTCGCCCTCCTGCTCGACGACCTCTTCGCGATCGAGTGCGCGGCGCTGGGGCGTCCGGGTCTGGCGCTGAGCGAGAGCGCGCGGCGCCTGCTCGCGCACCACCACTGGCCCGGCAACTTCCGAGAGCTGCGCCACGTGCTGAGACATGCTGCCAGCCTCTGTCGGGGAGAGGAAGCTGGCCTGGAAGACCTGCCGGATGACCTCCTCGGAGGCCTGGGTCGGGCCGACCTCGCGGCGCGCTCGACCAGGGAGGCGCTCAGGATAGAGGCCGCGCTGCGGCACAACGCCGGCAACGTGACCGCGACCGCCCGCTATCTGGGGATCTCGCGCGCCACGCTCTATCGAAAGATCGAAATCCACAGGGTCCGCCAGCGAGTCGCCCCCAAGGATCCCGACGAGGTGGGCTCCTAGCAGTGCAGCCCAGACGGATGCTCCCCATCCGTCTGGGCTGCACCACCAGATCACCCATTTGTCGGTCCGATCCAATCGCTTGGGTTCCAAGCGTCCGGATCGGACCGACAGGCGGACCGGCAACCAGATCCGCGGGCGACGCTCCATCGGAACAAGCGATACCGGCAGACCGCACGGCGCTCCCGGCGCCACGACCGTCTCATCTGCTCCATATCGGTCAGTACAAGCTGGTTCATTTGAGACAGTTTACACACTTCATCCCGCTGGATACTGTAAAGAGAACCGGCTCAAACAAGAATTGCCGATCGGCATCAAGTGCTGGAATCGCTATTGCCGCGGCTGGGAGGTGCGGTTGAGCATGATCGAGAGACTGCCAGCAGGCGCAAGGACGCAGCACCCGGGTCGGGGCCCGCAGGACTGGCCGTCTCTCCTGCCTGCACGGGCAGCAGGGCGATGACGGGCGCGGAGCAGGGCAGCCGGCCCGGATCCGACCGGGGAAGGCTTCGCGCGGTCATCGTCGGCCTCGGCTGGTGGGGCCGCAAGATTGCCGAACTCTGCCAGAGGCGCAGCCGGCGGATCGCACTCGTCCGTGCCGTCGAACCCAGGATGGAGGAGGCGCGCACCTTCGCCGAGAACCTGGGCCTGAGGCTCTCGTCTTCCTACGAAGAGGCGCTTGCCGACCCCGGGATCGAGGCGGTGGTGATCGCCACGCCGCACAGCCTGCACGAAACCCAGATCCGGCTCGCCGCAGAGGCCGGCAAGCATGTCTTCTGCGAGAAGCCGATCGCGCTGACCAGGGCCGGGGCCGAGGCCTCCGTGCGCGCCTGTGCCGACCGCAACCTGGTTCTGGGCGTCGGTCACGAGCGGCGCTTCGATCCGCCGGTGGCCGAACTGCTGGCGCTGGCCGAAGCAGGCCAGCTCGGCCGCCTGCTCCAGATCGAGGCGAACTTCAGCCACGACCGCTTCCTGCACTTGGAGCCCTCCAACTGGCGGCTCGACCGGGAGCAGGCCCCGGCTGCCGGGATGACGGCCACCGGGATCCATCTGACGGACCTCGCGGTGAAGCTGCTGGGCCGGGCCGCCGAGGTCCATGTGGTCTGCGAGAGGCTCGCCTCGAACTTCGCGCAAGGCGATACCCTGAGCGCGCACATCAGGTTCGTGGCCGGCGGCACCGCCTATGTGTCCGCTTCCCTGGCGACGCCCTTCTTCTCCCGCTTCGCGGTCTTCGGAACGCGGGGGTGGTTCGACATCAGAGACAAGAACCATGTGGAGAAGCCGGAGGGCTGGGTCGTGACGTGCTCGAACGGCGCCGGTGGCGTTACCGTCAGAGAGGTGAGCCCGGCGGAACCGGTGCTGGACAACCTCGAGGCCTTTGCCGCCGCCGTCCGCGGAGAGGCGCCCTATCCGATCAGCGGCCAGGAGATCGTCGACAACACGGCCTTGCTCGAGGCCATCACATGCGCCGCCAGGTCCGGCGGCATCGCAAAGGTGGCCTAAGAGCCCCCGATCAACACAGACACCCGGAGGAGAGACCATGAAACCGGCAGCCTTCGACTACGAGAGACCCACGTCCCTGGAGGCCGCGCTCGCCGCTCTCAAGCAGGGGCCCGAGGACACGCGGATCCTGGCCGGCGGACAGAGCCTGGTTCCGATGATGAACTTCCGCCTGGCACGGCCCGGCCGGCTGATCGACATCAACCGGATCGCCGAGCTAGACTATTACCGGATCGAGGGCGGGGACCTGGCGGTCGGTGCGCTGGCGCGGCACGCGGCGCTGAAGGACTCGGCGCTCGTCGCGGAGGCCTGCCCCCTGATGCACGCGGCCTACGACTGGGTCGCGCATGGTTCGGTTCGCAATCGCGGCACGCTCTGCGGCAACCTCTGCCACGCCGACCCGGCCTCGGAGATGCCGGCCGTGATGTTGGCCGTCGATGCGGTCATGGTCGTACAGAACAGCGAGCGGAAGCGAAGCCTCCCGGCCGGCGCCTTCTTCCTCGGCCAGTTCGAGACGGCAAGGGCGGAGGACGAGATCCTGGTCGAGGTCCGTATTCCCGTCGCGCCGCCGGGGCGGGGCTGGGGCTTCCACGAAGTCTGCCTGCGCAAGGGCGATTTCGCCATCGTTGCCGTGGCCGCCACCCTGGAGCTTGCCGGAGGTGAGGTCAGCGCGGCCTCGATCGCCATGGCAGGAGTAGGCCAGACCGCCCTCAGACTGCCGGAGGTCGAGGCCACCCTGCTGGGCCGGAAGCCGGACGAGCAGGCCTTCGCTCGTGTCGCGGTCGCCTGCGCCGCCGCGGTCGAGCCCGCCTCGGACATCCACGGTTCGGCAGACTACCGCCGGGACCTCATCAAGGCCCTGGTCTTCCGGTCGCTGAGAGACGCGCAACAGCGTTGCGGCTAGCCCCCTCCTCGCCCGCCGACGCCCGCCATCAAGGGGAAGATGACTGATGAAAACCATCGAGATTGCTCTCACGGTCAACGACAAGAAGGTGCAGGCCGCGGTTCCGCCGCGGCTCCTGCTGAGCGACTTCCTGCGGCACCGGCTGCACCTGCACGGAACCCATGTCGGCTGCGAACACGGGGTGTGCGGTGTTTGCACCGTCATGATGGATGGCGTGTCGGTACGCGCGTGCCTCCTCTACGCGGTGCAGGCCGACGGCTGCGAGATCAAGACGGTCGAGTCCCTGGGTTCGGTCGGGAAGCTCCATCCCCTGCAGCAGGCCTTCTGGGAGGAGCACGGGCTGCAGTGCGGGTTCTGCACGCCGGGCATGCTGATGGTCGCCAGCGAGCTGCTGTCGAAGAACCCGGACCCCAGCGAAGAGGAGATCCGTGAGGCCGTCTCCGGCGTGCTCTGCCGCTGCACCGGGTACCAGAACATCGTGGCCTCGATCGCATCGGCTGCGAAGAAGATCAACGCCGGCAGGGAGGCCTCATCATGACCAGCCATCTCGAAGACCACGTCATCCCCCCGTCCCGCCAGCGCGAGAAGGCGCGGCGCGATCTGAAGTGGATCGGCCGGGACATGAAGCGGGTCGAGGACCCCAGGCTCCTCACCGGCAAGGGCAGGTACATCGACGACCTGGCCCTGCCCAACATGGCGCATGCCGCCGTCCTCGGCTCTCCCCACGCCCATGCCCGCGTGAGGTCGATAGACACCTCCCGGGCGGAAGCGCTTTCCGGCGTCGTCCTGGTCTTCACGGCCAAGGATGCCGCAGAGCAGACCGATCCGGTGGCGAGCTTCTCCAGCCCGCCAACGCCGCAGTACTGCATGGCCATCGACAAGATCCGCCACGTCGGCGAGGTGGTGGCCGTGGTCGTCGCGGACGACCCCTACATAGCCGAGGACGCGCTGGAGCTGATCGAGGTCGACTACGAGCTCCTGCCGGTGAACGTGGACCCCGAAAAGGCGATCGAGGCGACCGGCGATGCGGTCCTGCATCCCGACCGCGGGCCGACCAACCGCGCCTATGACCAGGAGTTCAAGTTCGGCCCCGTCGATGAGGATTTCGCCGCGGCCGAGGTCATCGTGCGCCGCAAGGTCAAGTGGGGCCGCTCGGGCGCGCAACCCATGGAGACGGTCGGTGCGATCGCCGAGTTCGACGAGGGCACCGGCCGCTTCACCTGCTATGCGAACACCAACTTCTACAATGCCGTCAACTTCGTGATCGCCGGGGCCCTCAAGGTCCCCTCCTCGCAGCTCAAGATCGTCCCCACCATCGCCGGCGGCAGCTTCGGGTCAAAGCTCTTCTGCCACAAGCACGTCGCACTCACCTGCGCGCTGGCCAGGGCCGCCGGCCGGCCGGTCAAGTACATCGAGGACCGGGTCGGGCACTTCCTGAACCACGACGCCCACGCCAGCGACCGGGTCTACGACGCCGAGCTCGCGCTGAAGCGGGACGGCACGATGCTGTCGCTGCGCTTCCGGGTCATCGACGACTACGGCGCCTACTTTCAGTTCGGCGTCGGCCATCACGGCAACGCCATGGCCCAGGTGACCGGGCCCTATCGCATCAACAGCATCGGCATGCACCTGATCGCGGCGCTCACCAACAAGTGCCAGCAGGGCGCCTACCGCGGGTTCGGGTCGGAGGTCACCAACTTCCTGATCGAGCGAATGGTGGACGCGGCCGCCGATGAGCTCGCCATTGACCCGGTCGAGCTGCGCCGGCGCAACCTCATCGGGGCCGACCAGTTCCCCTATGTCATCCCGACCGGCAACATCTACGACAGCGGCAACTATCAGGCGGTCCTGGAGAAGGCGCTGGACCTGGCGGACCATGAGGCATGGAAGGAGAGGCAGGCCGCCGCCCGTGCCGAGGGACGCTACGTCGGCATCGGTGTCGCCACCTGCCAGGAACGAAGCGTCTACAGCCCCACCGAGTGGTGGTCGCTGAACCCGGTGGCCAACCCCGGCTTCGCGCTGACCGGCGTTCCGGAGGGGGTCTCCGTCCGCATCGATCCGACCGGAAAGATCTTCGCCCAGCTCAACGCGCCCTTCTGGGGCAACAGCCCGGAGACCGTGGTGACCCAGGTCCTGGCCGAGCAGTTCACCGTCGAGCCGTCCGATGTGGTGGTGGGCTATGCGGACACGGACTCCGGCTTCAACGGCTTCGGACCCGGAGGCAGCCGCTACACCGTGATGGCGACCGGGGCCATCGTCTCGGCCTCCATCAAGTTGAAGGACAAGCTGAAGCGGTTGGCCGGCCACCTCTTGGAGACGGCCGAGGAGGATCTGGAGTTCCGCGGCGGGGCGGTCGGCATCGCCGGCGTCCCCGGCAAGGAGAAGACCATCGCCGAGCTGGCGCTGATGTCGAACTTCTTCCGCCTGTCCTTCCCCGACACGCCGGACTTCGACAGCGGCCTGGAGACGACCGGGGTCTACGACCACCCCCTCTCGACCCAGCCGCACCCGGAACGCAAGCACCTGGGGATCTTCTATCCGATCATGGGTCACATGTGTCACGTGGCCGTCGTCGAGGTCGACCCGGAGACAGGCAAGGTGGAGATCCTCGACTATGCCGCGGTGCATGACGCCGGGACCATGGTGAACCCCAAGACGCTCGGCGGGCATATCCGCGGCGGAACCTCGAACGGAATCGGAACGGCGCTCTTCGAAGAGTTCCTCTACGATGCCGAGGGACAGTTCCTGAACGCCAACTTCGCCGACTACGGCATTCCGACCGCCGTGGAGATGCCGAAGGATCTGAAGATCGGCCATGTCGAGACGCCCTCGCCCTTCACCGAGTACGGGATCAAGGGCGGCGGCGAGGGCGGGCGCATGGGTGCGCCCTCCGCCCTGGTGCGGGCGATCGAAGATGCCCTCAAGCCCTTCGGCGTGCGCATCGACTGCGTGCCGATACCGCCCAGCAAGCTGCGCGCGCTGGTTCGTGCGGCGCAGTCGTAACCGCCGCTAGCGCGCAGCAAGAGAGGTGAAGCAATGATTGGATTTAACGCATGACCGGAAACACCACAGCGGACGTCGGATGGATCGGCGTCGGAAAGATGGGCCTGCCCATGTGTCGAAACCTGCTGCGCGCGGGCTTTGCGGTCACGGCCTTCAATCCGACCCGCGCCAAGCTCGCCCCGCTCCTCGAGGAGGGGGCGAGCGAGGCTGCGTCCTGCCGGCAGGCGGCGGCCGCGCCGGTGATCGTCTCGATGGTCTCGAATGATGCGGCGCTCCGCTCGGTCGCGCTGGGAGCGGAGGGGGTGCTCGAGGCCGCGGCCCCAGGCTCGGTCTTCGTCGACATGAGCACGGTCTCGCCGGCGGCCTCGGCGAAGGTCGCAGCAAAGGCACAAGAGCGCGGCATCGACTATCTGCGCGCTCCGGTCTCCGGCGGCGTCGCGCTGGCCGAGACCGCGAAGCTGACGGTCCTCCTGTCGGGTCCCGACCCGGCTCAGGACCGCTGCCTGCCGATCTTCCGGGCCATGAGCAGCCGGCAGATCAACGTCGGCGCAGGGGAGGAAGCGCGCCACCTGAAGCTGCTGATCAACATGATGGTCGCGTCGACCGCGGCGATCGTTGCCGAAGGCCTGACCTATGGCCGGCGGGGCGGGCTCGACTGGGGCACGATGCTGGACGCCCTCTCCGCCAGCGCGGTCGCCTCTCCGCTGCTTGGCTACAAGCTGGAGCCGCTGCGCAAGCGCGACTTCACCGCGACCTTCTCGGTCGAGCAGATGATGAAGGATCTGGACCTGCTCTTGATGAGCGGCCGCGACGTGCATGCACCGCTTCCCTTCGCCGCCATGGTGCGCCAGCTCTTCGCCTCGGCAGAGGCGCAGGGCGACGGGGCAGAGGATTTCTTTGCCACCGTCAAGACGATGGAACGTATGGCCGGTCTGGACGACGAAAGCCCCTAGCCTGCCTTGCATCACACCAGCTTGAGGGAAAGGCCATGACCGCAAGCACGACTGCCGAGCCTACCATCGTACGCCCCGACGCCATCGACCCGCAGTGGGATTGGTCGCGTGCCGTGCCGGCCCCCGGACATAGTGCGGTCGACTTCGAGGAGCGCGTCAATTTTCGTCGCCTGCACAGCTACCGCGTGGCGCGCGCCAAGAAGGCCATGGCAGAGGCGGGCCTGGGTGCGATCCTCTGCCTGGACGCGAACAACATCCGCTACATCTCGAGCACAGTGATCGGCGAATGGTCCCGAGACAAGATGAGCCGCTATGCGCTGCTGACCGGGACCGGCGATCCGCATGTATGGGACTTCGGGTCCGCAGCGACCCACCACCGTCTCTCGATGCCCTGGCACGACAGGGGCTGCTTCCACGCCGGGATGCTGGGTCTTCGCGGCGCGGTCCCGCCCGACGTCGGCCTGATGCGCCAGGCCGCCCGCGAAATCAAGGCGATCATGACCGAGCACGGCGTGGCCGACATGCCGCTGGGCGTCGACCTGATCGAGCCGCCGATGATGCACGAGCTGATCGAAGCCGGGATCGCGGTGCGCGACGGGCAGCAGGCCATGTTGGACGCGCGCGAGATCAAGAACATCGACGAGATGATCCTGCTGAACCAGGCGGCCGCCATGGTGGACGGCGTCTACCATCAGATCTTCGAGGAGCTGAAGCCCGGCGTGCGCGAGGCGGACATCGTCGCGAATGCGACCCGCATGCTCTACGCGCACGGGTCGGATCAGGTGGAATCGATCAACGCCATCTCGGGCGAGCGCTGCAACCCGCACCCGCACAACTTCACCGACAGGCTGATCCGGCCGGGCGATCAGGCCTTCTTCGACATCATCCAATCCTACATGGGCTATCGCACCTGCTACTACCGGACCTTCAACGTCGGCCGTGCGACCTCCGCGCAGAAGGATGCCTACGTCAAGGCGCGCGAGTGGATCGATGCCTCGATCGCGATGATCCGCCCGGGCGTGGGCACCGACCAGGTCGCCGCCTGCTGGCCCACCGCCGGAGAGCTCGGCTTCGCCAACGAGATGGAGTGTTTCGGGCTCCAGTTCGGCCACGGCCTCGGCCTCTTTCTGCACGAGCGTCCAATCATCTCGCGCCTGGTGTCGATGGACCATCCGCTCGAGATCAAGGAAGGGATGGTCTTCGCGCTGGAGACCTACTGCCCGGCGTCCGACGGCTTCTCCGGTGCAAGGATCGAGGAAGAGGTCATCGTCACCGCCGAGGGCTGCCGCGTGATCACCCTTTTCCCTGCAGAAGAGCTGCCGATCGCCAACCGCTATTAGCGGTTCGGGGACTGCGAGGGCATCGGCAGCCCACCCGCGTCCGGGGGACCCCGCCGGCTACAGGGCGGCACCCTTCGAGGCAGCGGCGGCCAGTTCCGCGCGTTTGGCACGGCGGGCGGCCAGCATCTCCCGGTGGGAGATGAAGGTTGCCGCGGCGACGACGATGCCGCCGCCGAAGAAGACGACGGGGTCCAGGGGCTCGCCGAAGGCGAGCATGCCCAGGAGTGCTGCCCAGACGAGCTGGATGAAGCCGATGGGCTGGGTCACGGTCAGCGGCGCTGCCTTGAAGGCACGGGTCAGGGTGTAGTGCCCGGCGGTGGCGAAAAGCGCGGTCATGCCCAGCCAGAAGACCTCGTGCAAGGTGGGATCGCGCCAGGTCGCAATCGCGCCCGGCAGCAGGGTCAGGGTGCAGAAGATGGAGAGCATGCCAACGATCGCGCTGGGTTGCTCGGTGAGCGTCAGGCGCTTGGCGATCAGGTAGGAGCAGGCGAAGAGCGGGGCCGCCATGAGCTGGGCGAGCGCGCCGACCTGAATCTCCCGGAATCCCGGCCGCAGGATGATGAGCGCCCCTGCAAGGCCGATGAAGAGGGCCACAATCCGCCGAGCGTGCAGCTTCTCGTGAAAGAAGAGCCAGGCGCCCAGGGTGACGAAGAGCGGCATGGTGTAGCCGATAGCCGTTACCTCTGCGATCGGGATCCGCGCCATGGCGTAGAACCAGAGCATCACGCCACCGCCATGCACCAGGCCGCGCAGGAGGTAGAGGGTCAGGGTCTTCCGCCCCGGCCGCACCCGGATCAGCGGCACGAGCACGGGCAGGACGATACAGCAGCCGATCAGGTAGCGAATGAAGGCGGCCTGCACCGCCGGAATGTCGGAGCCCAGATAGCGAACAATGCCGGTCACGCCAACGAACAAGAGGGTCGACAGCACCATCCAACCGACCCCGGCGAGGACGTTCGTCCCGGCCGGCTTCTCGACGGTCCCGCTGTAGGCCTTGGCCAGGCGTGATGAGATCCGCGTCCCCTCCTCGCTGCGAGTCCCGCCGAAGGGGGAGACCCTGGAACGCCCAAGGCTAGACCCTCACATGCGATCGGTCATCACCGCCAGTCCGGCGAATAGCTCATGGCTGACCAGACGGGGCTGACCAGACGGGGCTGACCAGACGGGGCTGACCAAACGGGGCTGACCAAACGGGGCTGACCAGACGGGGCTGACCAGACGGGGCTGACCAGACAGGCCACGAGAGGGACCGCCGCAATCAGCCAAGCCAGAGAAAGTCGCCTGCCGAGAGCTCACCGGCCAGGGAGATGCCGACCATCTCGACCACCTGGTCCGCGGCACCGTCTCCGTCGAGGTCGACCTCAAGATGCCCGGCCCCCTGGTCGAAGCGCGCCTCGCTGTCGCCCGCGGCGGAAAAGGCAGCGGACTCGACATAGGTGAAGCCGCCGCGCTCCAGGCCGGTGGCGAAGACGAGCCTGTCGCCCTCGCCGCCGTCGAAGCCGAAGATCCGCGCCAGTGCGCTCTCCGCCAGCAGGGTCGTGCCGTCGAAGAGGAAGGAATCGCCGCCGGACTTGCCGAAGAGCGCATCGCCGCTGCCGACGGACAAGGTATCGGCGCCGCTGCCGCCGAAGACCCGGTCCAGTCTCTCGCCGCCGTCCAGGACATCGGCGCCGTCCCCGCCGTAGATCCGATCGACACCGCTGCCGCCGGAGAGCCCGTGGTCGTCGCCGCTGCCGCCGTAGAGCCAGTCGTTGGCCCTGGCGCCCCGGAGCAGCGAATCGTCGCCGCTGCCGCCGAAGATCCGATCCGAGCGATTGCCGCCGTCGAGCAGGGTGTCGTCGTCGAAACCGCCGTAGAGAGCGTCGTCGCCGCTGCCGCCGAAAAGGCTGACGTCGTGCCCATCGTCGCCGAAGAGGAGATCTGAGCCGCTGCCGCCGAAGAGGCTGGTCTCGTGCCCCGTGCCACCAAAGAGGCGGTCGTCGCCCTGCTCGCCCAGGAGCTTGAGGTCGTCCCCGCTGCCGCTGGCCAGAAGATCCCGCCCGCTGCCGCCCTGGAGCTTCACATCGTCGCCGGAGCCGCCATAGAGGCTGTCGTCGCCGGAGCGACCGTCGAGCCAGTCCTCGCCGCTGCGCGCAAGCAGGGTGTCGTCGCCGGAGAACCCGCTGAAGCGATCGTTCGGCCGCGGCCCGGCCTCGGCAAGAACAAGGACGGACTCGAACCCGGCGACGCTCGAATAGGCCGGCAAGAGCGCACCTGCCTCGACGAGAATCGTCAGGCTGTCGATGCCGCTGCCGCCGTAGAAGCCCTCGAAGAAGCCGTTCTGGCTCTCGCGGGCGGTGTGCACGATCACGTCGTTGCCGCTTCCCCCGAAGACGCGATCGCTCCCGTTACCGCCGTAGAGACCTGCGTCCTTACCCTCCCCGCCGTAGATCCAGTCCGCGTTGTTGCCGCCGTAGAGACGGGAATCGCTGCCGCTGCTGCCGTAGAGCCGGTCGTTGCCGCCCTCGCCGTAGAGTCCGCGATCCGCCCCCTCGCCGCCATAGACGGTGTCGTCGTCCGCGCCACCGTAGAGCGACCGGTCGTCTCCCGAGCCACCCTGGACCAGGTCCCGGCCGCTTCCCCCGTAGAGGCCGCCGTCGTCGCCGCCGCCGCCGTAGAGCGAATCGCTGCCGGAACCGCCGAAGAGGCTTGCGTCGTCGCCGAAGGCTGCAAAGAGGCTGTCGGCGCCCTCGCCCCCGAAGAGCCCCTGATCCGAACCATCGCCCGCATTGATGGTATCAGCCTGGTCGCCGCCGTAGAGCAAGCGGTCCGAGCCGCTTTGCGAGAAGATGCGGTCGGCACCCTCGCCGCCGTAGAGTAGTCTATCGGCGCCGCTGTTGCCGCGCAGGGTATCCATTCCTTGGCCGCCAAACAGCAGGCTGTCGTCTCCGCCGCCGCCGTTGATCTGGTCGTCGGCAGAGCCGCCGGAGAGCGCGCGATCGTCGTCCGCACCGCCGGAAAGGCTATCGCTTCCCGAACCGCCATAGAGGCCGTCCCTCCCGGCGCCACCGAAGAGGCTATCATCGTCGTCGCCGCCGTAGAGGCTATCCACACCGCTCCGCCCGAGGATTCGGTCGTTCCCGCTGAGACTCAGGATGATGTCATCACGTGAGCCTCCCTCGACCGTGTCGTCCCCGCTGGTCCCGAACAGCGTTTCCAGGCCGGTGACGACGGTCTCGACGGAGATCAGGGTGACATCGGCAGAGATGGTGGCGCCGCGATCGAGGATGACCGTGTCGGAACCGCTGCCGCCATCGATCTTCTCCTCGGCCACCAGATCGCCCTGGCTGCGGATCACGAAGGTATCGTCGCCATCGTCGCCGTCCATACGGTCCCAGCCGGAACCGCCAAAGATCACATCGTCTCCCGACCCGCCGGAGAGCTTTCCGTCGGTACTGCTGCCGCCGTAGAGGTAGTCTCGCCCCTCGTTCCCGTAGAGGCGGTCGTTGCCTTCGCCACCGAAGAGCCGATCGTCGCCCTCACCACCGAAGAACGACCTGTCGTCGTCGTCCCCGCCGAAGAGATGGTCGTTGCCGGCGCCACCGAAGAACCGGGCGTCCTTGCCGTCTCCACCATAGAGACGATCGACGCCGCTCCCGCCGAAAAAGGAATCGTCCGAACCATGGTCGCCGAAGAGCAGGTCATTGTCGTCACCCCCGAAGACGCGGAAATCGTTGCCTCTCCCGCCGAAGAGCACATCCGTCGCGGCCCCTCCGAAGATGCTCAAGTCTATTCCGGTACCGCCGTAGAGCGTATCGGGCCCCGCCTCGCCCATCAGCCGGTCGTCTGCCTGTCCACCGAACAGGACGTCGCCTCCGCTGGCACCCAAGAGGGTGTCATCTCCGCCCGCACCATAGATTGTATCGACCCCGTTCGTACCGGTGATCGTGTCGCTAATGTTCGTGCCGGATAGCGTTGCCACGGGGTCTCTCCACTTGCCTGCCCAGACACTGGGGGTCTTTCGTCACTGGCGCAGCAAACGGCCCGCAAGACTGCAGACGTGCTTCGGCGAAACCATCGTCAGCCTGCCATCTATCAGCTTGCCGCGAAGTGTCACCCTACAGGTCCCGTGACCGAACTTCGACCTGGCAGAAACCAAGCGTCGGCCCGGCTGCAACGTTGCCGGAGACTACTCCGGCACGCGATCCCCGGCTCAGCGCATCACCACCAGGTCGGCGTCGACGCTGAGGAAGAGCAGGCGCTCCTGCACCACGGTGGGGGAGACGGCGGCACCCGCGGGCAGCTCCACCGTGCCCAGGAACTCGCCGGTGTAGGGCGAGACCGCGTAGGCCTCGCCGTGGCTGCCGGCCACGACCAGGCGGTTGCTGGCCAGGATCGGGCCGACCCAGGCGATGGGATCGTCCTTGTCCTCAGGATCCTCGTACTGCGGCAGGGGCGTGACCCACTGGATCGCACCGTCGCTGCGCTGCAGGGCGACCAGTTCCGCCTTGTTGGTGATCAGGAAGAGGTAGTCGCCGCCGGCCCAGATCGTCAGCGGGCCGCCCAGATCGCGCTCCCAGACCCGGCTGCCGCGCCGGAGGTCGATCGCCACCGTGCGCCCGGCGTTGCTGGTGGCGAAGACCAGCCCGCGGTCGATCACCGGCAGGCCGCGCACCTGGCCGATGTCGCTCAGGGAATCGCTGCGCCGCACCGCCGCCAGGCTGTTGTTCCAGAGCACACGCCCGCCCTCCACCGTCAGCGCGTAGAGCTCGCCGGAGCTGTAGGGCACGATCACGATGTTGCCGGCCACCGCCGGGCTGGAGGAGCCGAGCAGGCCCACCTGCTCTTCCACGCCGCGGTGCTGCCACAGCGGCGCGCCGTCGGCGGCGTTGAGCGCCACGGTCTGGTTGTCGAGGGTGACCGCGAAGAGGCGGCCGCCGTCGACCACCGGGGCAGAGCGCATGGGACCGGGCGCCTGCGCCTCCCACAGCACCTGGCCGTTGCGGGCGTCGAGCGCGAAGATGCGGGCGAAGCCGGTGGTGACGAACACCTTGCCGTCGTCGTAGGCCAGTCCCCCGCCGAAGGCGCCGGAATCGTCCTCGATGTCCTCCAGGTCGGTGCGCCAGAAGAGGCGGCCGTCGCCCAGGGCGTAGGCGGTGATCTCCGCGCGCGAATCGAGGGAGAAGATGGTGCTGCCGAAGACGATGGGCTGGCTCAGCAGGGCCGCGTCCTCCGCATCGCCGGCGCCCACGTCGGCGATCCAGGCGATGGTGGGCTTGTCGGCGATCGCCAGGTGGTACATGGCGTGCGCCGCCGTTCCCCCCGGCTGCGACCAGCTTCCGTTGACATAGGGCGGCGGCAGGCGGATCTGGCTGCCCTCCAGGCCCGGATCGGGCTCCAGCGAGGTCGCCTGGACGATGACGGACTCACGCACGCCCGGCAGCGGCGGCTGGTCGTCGCTGAAGAGGCCGCAGCCTCCCAGGCCCAGCAGCAGCCCCAGGACGACAAGGGGAAAGGGGCAGCGCCGCATTTGCCTAGGAACCGAGAGAATCCAGCAACTGGGTCACCCGGCCGCGCAGGCCGACCGGGCTGTTGGGGTCCTTGCTGAGCTCGCTCAGCAGTTCCCTGGCGCGCGCCTCCTCGCCCTGCCCGAGCGCGAGAAGGGCTCTGAGCTCGCGCGCCATGTAGGAGAGCGGGCGCTCGCTCTCCGCCAGGGGCGCGATCTCGGCCTCCAGGGCCGGCAGCGGCTCGTCCTGGTTCATCGCATGCATCACCGCCAGCAGCAGGGCCACGTCCCGCAGCGGCTGCCCGGCCTCGCTGCTGTTCGCCAGCTTGCGCCAGTCGGCGACGGCCGCCTTGGGGTCGTCGTTCTCCGCCCTGATCTCGGCGGCGGCAAAGGCCGCCAGCACGCCATAGCCGCCGTCGCCGGACGCGGCCTCCTGGTCGAGGGCCTTGAGCGCAGCCTCCGGATTGTCCTCGCGCGCCTCGGCCAGGGCGGCGGCGAAGGCGGCACCGGCCTCCTCGCGCTCTTCCTGCTCCCAGCCCCGATAGAGCGAGTAGCCGCCCACCACGGCGATCACCAGCACGATGACGAGGGCGATATAGGGGCCGAACCGCTTGGCCAGCCGCTTCATCTGCTCGTGGCGGAGATCCTCCTCGACCTCGCGAAAAACGTCACTCACCTAGATCCTATCCCTTCAAAGCCGTCGCCGGGCGACACATTAGACCGCGGACCCGCGAAGGCAAGCGCCCTTTGGGGCGGAAAAGCGCAAAACGCCTAGGCTGCCTTCCACTTGATGGAGCAGCCCATCGTGGCCTCCTGCTCGCCGGGTCCCTTGCCGGTCTCGGCGATCCCGCAGAGTGCCTCGAAGAGCTCCCGGCGGGCCCCGGCCACCGGGCTGGTGCGCGAGGCGTCGAGGCGCCCGCGATACTGCAGTTCCAGATCGGCGTTGAAACCAAAGAAATCGGGCGTGCAGATGGCGTCGTAGGCCCTGGCGACCTCCTGGCTCTCGTCGATCACGTAGGGGAAGCTCAGCGCGTGCTCCCGGGCGAAGCGCTTCATGTTCTCGAAGGAGTCGGCCGATAGGCCTCGGTATCGTTGGACATGATGGCGATGGCGCCGATCCCCTGCCCGCGCAGCTCCGCGACGTCCCGCTCGATCCGGTCGATGATCGAGCGGACATAGGGGCAGTGGTTGCAGATGAACATGACCAGCAGCCCCTTCTCGCCTCTGACGTCCGCAAGGGAGTAGGTCCGGCCGTCGATGCCGGAGAGCGCGAAGTCCGGCGCCTTCCAGCCGACGTCGCAAAGCGGAGGTTGCCGAGCCACCATGATCCTTCTCCTGCTGAAAGCCGCCAACGGGCGGCCCTTCTTTCTTCGTCCCTGAAGCAGCCTTTTAGGCGAGAGCGGGCCTCCGACGCAAACTTCGCCGACGCCGGAGAGGCGGTAGCGGGTCTCGCCAAAGCAGCCCAAGCCTCTGGACAGACGCGAAAGGCCGCCGCAGACTGGCGGTCAGGGAATCGCCGAGTGGGAAACGGTAAGGGCGGAATGGCGGAAGTTATCTCGCTTTCACGCTACGTGAGGGAGGCAGGGCGCTCACGCAGCGGCACCAAACGGAACAGCAAACCGGTTTTCTTCACAAAACCAGAGCTGCAGGCCCTGATGTCGCTCTACAGCGAACACGTCATGGCCGGCGTCTGGCGTGACTACGCGATCGATCATCTGGCCGGCATGGCCGCCTTCTCGATCTATCGCCGCGCCCAGGAGCAGCCGCTCTACACGCTCGCCAAGCACCAGATCGGCCCCGGCAGCTACGACTATCTCCTCTTCGAGGAAGGTAAGCGCCGCCGCCGTGCCGGCGACCTCTCCCGGCTGCTGGACTATCTGCGCGCGCCGCTGACCGTCGTGAACTGAGCCGCCCGATGAGCGCCAGTTTCCCGCCGCGCGACCTCATCGGCTACGGCCGCAATCCACCGCACCCCCGCTGGCCCGGTGGGGCCAGGATCGCCGTCAACTTCTGCATCAACTACGAAGAGGGCGGCGAGCGCACGATCGTGAACGGCGATGCCACCTCGGAAGACCGCATCTCCGACCTCATCGTCGAGGCCCGCCTGGGCGCGCGCGACTTCAACATGGAGTCCTGCTACGAGTTCGGCAGCCGGGTGGGCTTCTGGCGCATCCTGCGCGCCTTCCAGGATCGCGGCCTCATGGCCACGGTGAACATGGTCGGGCTGGCCGGCGCGCTCAATCCCTATGCGCTGGAGGCCATCGCGCAGTCGGGCTTCGACATCCACCCGCACGGCTGGCGCTGGATCGACCACCACGACCTGCCGATCGAGGAGGAACGCCAGCACATCGACTGGTGCATCGAGCAGGCGATCGAGATCACCGGCGAGCACCCGCTCGGCTACTACGCCGGCCTGCCCAGCGCCAGCACGCGCCGCCTCGTCGCCGAGACACCGGGCTTCCTCTACGATTCGGACAACTACAGCGACGAGCTGCCCTTCTGGAACGACGACCACGGCCGCCCGCTGCTGATCATCCCCTATTCGCTGGACACCAACGACAGCCGCCTCGCCCGCGGCCAGGGCTACCAGCTCGCCGAGGAGTTCGAGCGCTACATCGTCGCGAGCTTCGACCAGCTCTACCTGGAGGGCGAGACGGCGCCAAGGATGCTGACCATCGGGCTGCATGCGCGCCTGCTCGGCCGGCCTGGCCGGATCGGCGCACTGCACCGCATCCTGGACCACATGATGGCGCACGACCGGGTCTGGATCTGCCGCCGAGCGGAGATCGCCCGGCACTGGCAGCGGGAGTTCCCCTACGCCCCGCCCACCTGAGGAGAGGGGCCTACCAGCCGATCATCTGCGCGCGCAGCCGCGCCGCACCCGGCGAGACCTGGGGACGGGCCGGGCGCGGCACCCCGACCCGGAAGGCTGACAGCAGCGTCGAGAGAAGCAGCGAGAGGAAAGTCTCGAAGAGTCGGGTGGCCATCGGATTGCCTCGCAAGGTCGGTCGGAAGGTGAGCGACCAGGCTAATGGCAGGAGCGGCGCCCTGCTTCGGCCGGGACCGTAGTGTCGCCGGGCCCCATCGGTTAGTTTCACCCGGTATCTTCCGTAGGAGAGGCCCCGATGACCAGCCCTGCCCGTCTCGCCGAGGTTGCGGCCCTGATCGGCGATCCCGGCCGCGCCGCCATGCTGACCGCCCTGATCGACGGACGCGCGCTGACCGCCCGCGAGCTGGCCGAGATCGCCGGCGTCAGCCCGCAGACCGCCAGCGGGCACCTGGGACAGCTCCTGGCCGGAGAGATCCTCAGCGTGGTGAAGCAGGGTCGCCACCGCTACTTCCGCCTGGCCTCGCCGGAGGTCGCCTCCCTGCTGGAGAGCCTGCACCGTTTTGCCGGCGGGATGACGCGCCGCGCCGTCACCGGCCCCAGGGACTCCGCACTCCGCGCCTTGCGGAGCTGCTACGACCACCTGGCCGGCGGCCTCGCGGTCGCCCTCACCGACCGCCTGGTCGAGCGCGGCGTCATCGCGCTGGACGACGAGGCGGGCGTGATCACCGACGCCGGTTCGCGCTTCCTGGGCGGGCTGGGGCTGGACCCGGCGGCACTGGGAGGGGCGAGCGGTCCCAAGCTCTGCCGCCCCTGCCTGGACTGGAGCGAGCGCCGGCCCCACCTGGCGGGCAGGCTGGGGACCGCGCTCTTCCACTTCTTCCTGGAGGACACCTGGCTGAAGCGCAGCCGGGAGCCGCGCAGCCTGGTCGTCACGCGCCAGGGCCAGGCCGGCTTCGCCAGGGCCTTCGACCTGCGCGTCGATCTCTTGGGACAGCTAAGAGCGCAGTGACCGGGGACCGCTTCGATCCCGGGGGCCCTGCGCCGGTTACAACCTAGCGCGCCGCGATCAGCCCGATCTCGACATCGTAGCTGGGCGAGGCCAGGCGGGCCTGGACGCAAGCCCTGGCCGGCGCGTTGCCGCCCTTGGCCCAGGCGTCCCAGACCGCGTTCATCTCGGCGAACTTGTCCATGTCGGTCAGCCAGATCGTCGCCGACAGGGCCTTGGACTTGTCGGTCCCGGCCTCGGCCAGGAGCGAATCGATCTGGGCCAGGATCGCCTTGGTCTGATCGGTGACGCTGCCGCCCGGTGCCGACTGGGCCACCTGGCCCGCCAGATAGACGGTGTCACCGTGAACGACGACCTGGCTCATGCGGTCGTTGGTGTGTTTACGCTCGATGCTCATGACGCTTCGTCCCCTTGGCCATTCTGACTACTGCAGCAGCGGGAGGACCCGCTGAACGACGTTCTGGTCGCGCTCCATGGTCTCGTCGACGACGGAGGCATCCTTGAGGACGATGTCCACCCCGCTGGCCACCGCGGCGGCCATCACGTCGTTGTCGGCCGAAACGCCCCGGAAGAAGGCGGCGGCGATGCTGAGGACCGTCTCGGGGTCCATCGCCGGCGGACCGAAGAGGGCAACCGACGTGGTGAAGGCGTCGTGCCGCTCGCCGCTCAGCTCCGCCATGGTCGGGACCGCGTTGCGCAGCAGTGGGCTGCGTTCCGCCCCGAAGGTGACCAGAGCGCGGTAGTCGCCCTTGTACTCGGCGAAGGTCAGCACGCGGGTGAAGATGATCGCCGCGTCCACGGCGCCGCTGTCGAGGTCGCGCAGGATGGCGGCCAGGGTCGGACGGCTGGAGAAGGCGAAGGGCAGGCCGAGCCGCTTGGCCAGGATGGCCAGGGCCACGCCGGAACTGGTCCGTTTGCCCGCCGTCGACACGGCGAGCGTCCGATCGCGCGCCGCCGCGGCCAGATCCTCCAGCGTCTGGAAGGGCGAATCGGCGCGCACCACCAGCGCGACCGAGACGCCCTGCGCCAGCTTCAGGATCGGCGTCAGGGAGGCGATCGTCGTCTCCTGCCCGTGGTCCGGCAGCGCCTCGTCGATCGCGCGGGTGAGAAGCTCCGCCACCAGGAGGGTGGAGCCGTCGGGCGCCGTGCGTCCCAGCACGTCCTGGGCCAGTCCGCCGGCCTCGCCGATCACGGTCGCAACCTCGACCGGCCGCTCCAGGGCGCGTCCCAGACCGGGCTGCATCACGTGGGCGATGGTCCCCATCAGGTTGTCAGTGTCGCCGGGCACCAGGAGGACTGTCTTGTCTCCCTGGGCCGAGGCCGCCAGCGGCAGGACGCAAAGTACCGAGAGGACCAGGCAGAAACGCCGCACGGCCGAACTCATTCCAATCATGTTCACGTGTTCCCTATTCCTTGACCCGCCGGAACCGGAAGGGCCGGCGATGGTCGGGCTTGCAGTGCCGGCACCTAGCTATTGAGCCGAGGGGCCGAGTCACGCAACGCCCAGGATGTAAAGCCGGGGTGCAATGACCGCTCATGAGCCGTCAGGCCACCTTGAGCTCCTTGAAGAAGTCGTTGCCCTTGTCGTCGATGATGATGAAGGCGGGGAAGTTCTCCACCTCGATGCGCCAGATCGCTTCCATCCCCAGTTCGGGGTACTCGATGCACTCCACCTTCTTGATGCAGTCCTGGGCCAGGCGCGCTGCCGGACCGCCGATCGAGCCGAGATAGAAGCCGCCGTGCTTGCCGCAGGCCTCGCGCACCATAGGGCTACGGTTGCCCTTGGCCAGCATCACCATCGAGCCGCCGGCGGCCTGGAACTGGTCGACGAAGGAGTCCATCCGGCCCGCCGTCGTCGGCCCGAAGGAGCCCGAGGCGAAGCCCTCCGGCGTCTTGGCCGGCCCGGCGTAGTAGATGGGGTGGTTCTTGAAGTAGTCCGGCAGCGGCTCGCCGGCCTCCAGGCGGGCGCGCAGCTTGGCGTGGGCGGCGTCGCGGGCGACGATGACCGGGCCGGTGAGCGACAGCCGCGTCTTGATCGGGTGGCGGCTCAAGGTCGCCAGGATCTCGGACATGGGCCGGGTGAGATCGATCTCGACCACCTCGCCCCCCAGGCTCGCGCTCTCGATGTCCGGCAGGTAGCGGGCCGGATTGGTTTCCAGCGCCTCCAGGAAGACGCCCTCGCGGGTGATCTTGCCCAGCGCCTGGCGGTCGGCGGAGCAGGAGACGCCGATGCCGATCGGCAGGCTGGCGCCGTGGCGCGGCAGGCGGATCACACGCACGTCGTGGCAGAAGTACTTGCCGCCGAACTGCGCGCCGATCCCCAGGCCCTGGGCCATGGTGTGGATGACCTGCTCCATCTCCAGGTCGCGGAAGGCATGGCCGCTCTCGCCGCCCTCGGTCGGCAGGCCGTCGAGATAGCGGCAGCTTGCCAGCTTCACCGTCTTCAGGTTCAGCTCGGCCGAGGTGCCGCCGATCACCACCGCCAGGTGGTAGGGCGGGCAGGCCGCCGTGCCGAGGCTGCGGATGCGCTCTTCCAGGTAAGGCAGCAGGCGGTCGCGGTTCAGCACCGAGGGCGTGGCCTGGTAGAGGAAGGACTTGTTGGCCGACCCGCCGCCCTTGGCGATGAAGAGGAACTTGTAGGCCTCTTCGCCCTCGGCATAGAGCTCGATCTGGGCGGGGAGATTGGTGCGCGTGTTCTTCTCTTCGAACATGGAGAGCGGCGCCACCTGGCTGTAGCGCAGGTTGCGCTTGAAATAGGCATCGGCGATGCCGGCCGAGAGCGCGCGCTCGTCCTGGCCCTCGGTGAAGACCAGCCGGCCGCGCTTGCCCATCACGATGGCGGTCCCGGTGTCCTGGCACATGGGCAGCACGCCGCCGGCGGCGATGTTCGCGTTCTTCAGCAGGTCGAAGGCGACGAAGCGATCGTTCGGCGAGGCCTCCGGATCGTCGAGGATCTTGCTGAGCTGCTGCAGGTGCCCCGGGCGAAGCAGGTGGTTGATGTCGATGAAGGCCGCCTCGGCCAGGCGGCGCAGGGCGGAGGTCGAGACCGACAGCAGCTCCTGCTTGCCGAGCGTGAGGAGGGAGACGCCCTCGCTGCCCAGGCTGCGGTAGGGCGTGCGGTCCTCGCCGAGGGGGAAGAGCGGATGAAATTCGGGAAGCTCTTGGCTGGTCTCGAGACTGGCTGACATGGGCTCTCTCCTCGGGGCTCTCCTCGCTCGCGCGGCAAGGTATGCTGGGCACCGGAACCTGCCGCTTCGTCTTTTCTGCAGAAGGCTCCGCCCTGGCCCCGCCGTCGGGGCAGACCTTGCCTCCTCAGGCGGCCCTCAGCAAGACGTTGCGTCCCCACTTGCGCACGGGCCGCACCCTGCGGGCTCGCCGCACTTATCCCGGTTCCGGCAGTCGCTGATAATGAAGCGATCCGCGCGGTGGTCGCGGACCGCGCGCCCTAGCTCTCGGTGGTTTCCCCGCCTTCGGCTGTTTCGCTGCCCTCCGCAGGCATCGGGAACTGGCGGCGCTTCGGGGTCGCGGCCTCGTCCTCGCTGTCGCTGCGCGAGGAGGAGCGGCGATAGCGCGTGCGGCTGCGCGTGGTGCGCTGACCGTTGCTGCGCGACGACTTGGCCGCTTCGCCCCCGGACTCCTCGTCCTGCTGGGCGGCCTCCTGCTCCGTTCCCTCCTCGGGCAGGGCCAGCGTCTTCGCCCCCAGGGTCCTTTCCAGGCCCTCGCGGTCGTCGCCCACCTGCGACCCGCCGTTCACCTGCCGGGACTCGCCCTCGGCCGCCATCTCGTCGGAGTCGCGCTCCTCGTCGGGCTGGCGCTGGTTGGAATAGTCCGAACGCCGCCTGGAGTTCGACTGCTCGCCCTGCTGGTCGCGCTCATCCGAATCGTCGCGGTGCCCCTCGTCGCGCTGCCCCTCGTCTCGATCGCCGTTGTTCTGGCGCCGCTGGCTGCCGGCCGATTCGGGATCGGTCGTCTCGTGGATGATGCGGTAGTAGTGCTCCGCGAACTGGTAATAGCTCTCCGCCATGACGCGGTCGCCGTTGGTGTAGGCGTCACGGGCCAGGTTCTGGTACTTCTCCAGTACCTGATGGGCGTTGCCCCGGATACGCACCTCCGGCCCGTTGCTGTCGAAGGTCTGTGACTTCAGCGGGCCCGGCCTGCGGGTAGGGCGTCCACCGCGGGTGCGGCGACCGTTGTTGCTCTGTCGCATCTGCGCTCGTCTGCTTTGTCTATCGCTAGGGTCGATTATCGCACTAGCCCACCAGCACGCCGGAAAGCGCTGCGCGCTCTTGACCCGATCCTTCGCCGGTGACCAGGGGTGACAATCCGCGGCTGCCATCCGCTTTCGGCCAACCGGCCGCGTCGTCCAATCCCTAGGTGAACCTAGCGAGCGCGCAGCCCGCTTCCAAGCACTTTTTGCCTGCAGCACGGCGGAAGGGGTCGCCCGCGGGCCTATTCCGGGGACCGCGCGCAAAGGACGCGCGGCCTGCCGCCGAGGTCGGCGTGAAGCCGGCAGGCCCCGAAGCCCTCGGCCGCCACGATCGCGGCCAGGCTCTCGGCCTGCCCCTCCCCGAACTCCAGCGCCAGCAGTCCGCCGGGCGCCAGCAGCCGTGCCGCCTGGGGGACGAGGGCGCGATAGGCCTGCAGACCGTCCGGTCCGCCGTCCAGGGCCAGGAGGGGGTCGTGCAGGGTCACTTCCGGCTCCAGGCCGGCCAGCTCCGCCCGCCGGATGTAGGGGGGGTTGCTCGCGACGAGATCGAAGGCGCCCGCGAGCCCGCTTCCCCAGTCGCTGAGCGCGAAGGCGGCACGCCCCTCCAGTCCCAGGGCCGCGGCGTTCCGGCGGGCCTGCCCCAGGGCCGGTTCGGAGAGGTCGACGCCCAGGCCCCAGGCGCCGGGGTACTCCGAGAGCAGGGCCAGAAGCAGGCAGCCGCTGCCGGTTCCCAGGTCCAGGAAGCGGTAGGGCCGGTCGCGCAAGGGCAGTTCGCCAAGCGCGGTCCCGATCAGGGTCTCGCTGTCCGGACGGGGCACCAGGGTCTCGGGCACGAGCTGGAAGTCGAGGCTCCAGAACTCGCGGCGGCCGAGGATCCGGGCCAGCGGTTCGCGCGCCGCACGCCTTGCCGTCGCCGCGCGCAAGGCCAGCAGCAGCGCCGGGTCGACGGCAAGGCTGCGGTCGTAGAGGGCCGCCGATCCCTCGGGCAACAGGGCCGCGAAGAGCGCCCGGGCCTCGCGTCTGGGCGAGTCCAGTCCGGCGGCGGCAAGGGTGCTTGCGGCCTCCGCCAGGAGCTCGCCCAGGCGGGGCGCCTCGATCACTGCTCGGCCACGGCGGCCAGGCGGGCGGCCTCGTCCTCCGTCTGCAATGCCTCGATCAGCTCGTGCAGCGCCTCGCCGGCCAGCACCCGCTCCAGCTTGTAGAGCGTGAGGTTGATGCGGTGGTCGGTCACCCTGCCTTGCGGGAAGTTGTAGGTGCGGATGCGTTCCGAGCGGTCGCCGGAGCCGACCTGGCTCTTGCGCGCGCTCGCCATCTCCGCATCGCGCTGCCGGCGCTCCTCGTCATAGAGCTTGGCCAGCAGCATCTTCATCGCCTTGGCCCGGTTCTTGTGCTGCGACTTCTCGTCCTGGCACTGCACCACGATCCCGCTGGGCATGTGGGTGATGCGCACGGCCGAGTCGGTCTTGTTGACGTGCTGGCCGCCCGCACCCTGGGCGCGATAGGTGTCGATCCTGAGGTCCTTGTCCTCGACCTCGACGTCGACCTCCTCGGCCTCCGGCAGCACGGCCACCGTCGCGGCCGAGGTGTGGATGCGCCCGCTGGTCTCGGTCACCGGCACGCGCTGCACGCGGTGGACGCCCGATTCGTACTTGAGCTGCGCGAAGACGCCCTTGCCGGAGATCAGCATGGAGCCCGCCTTGCAGCCGCCGAGGTCGGTCTCCTCGTAGCCCAGCGTCTCGGTCCTGAGCCCCTGGACCTCGGCATAGCGCTGGTACATGGTGAAGAGGTCGCCGGCGAAGAGCGCCGCCTCCTCGCCGCCGGTGCCGGCCCTGACCTCCAGCACGGCGTTGCGCTCGTCGGCCTCGTCCTTGGGCAGCAGCAGCACCTTGATCTGGTGCTCCAGCTTCGGCACGCGCTCCTTCAGCGCGTAGAATTCCTCTTCGGCTAGGCCGCGCATCTCGGGGTCGCCCCCCTCGCCCATCAGGCCCTGCAGGTCCTGCATTTCCCGCCTGACGGACATCAGCTCGTCGATGCCGGCGACCACCGGCTCCAGCTCGGAGTACTCCTTGGCGACGCGCGTGTAGTCGGCCGACCCCGGTTCGGGGTGGTTGGCCAGGCTCTTTGACAGTTCCTCATGCCGGTCGCGCACGGCCACCAGCTTCTCGTCGAGGCTCACGACTGCTCCTAGCTCTCGTTTCCGTGGTTGCTCGAGCGGGGCTCGCCCGGCGGCGCAAAGAGGCGGCGCAGGGCCGCATCCAGGGCCGCCAGTTCGGCCGGGTCGCCCGCTGCCTGCCGCAAGGCCTCGGTCGGCCCGTGCAGCAGCCGCTTCACTAGGAGCGCCGTTGCGGCTGCCGCGTCAAGCCTCTCGTTCGCCAGGACCTCCTGGCGCAGCCGCTCGGCCCGGCCGCGCAGCAGGGCCACGCTCTCGTCGGCGGCACGGACCGCCAGGGCCCCCTCGAAGAGCGCCAGTTCCTCGCCCAGGATGCGCCAGGCCTGGACCGAGGCGCCCTCGCGCGTGGCCTTGCCGTCGGCCGCCAGGCGTTCCAGGTCGGAAAGATCGTAGACGAAGGCATCGTCCAGCCGATCGACCCCGGGCCCGAGGTCGCTTGGCAGCGCCAGGTCGAAGAGCAGCATGGGCCGCCCGCGCCGGCGGCGCAGGATGCCCGCCAGGCCGCGTTTGGTCACCACCGGCTCGCCGGAGCCGCGCGAGAAGACGACGATGTCCGCACCTTCCAGCGCCTCCTCCAGGTCCTCCGCACCCCAGCACTGCGCCTGGAGCTGCCGGGCGAGCGCTCTCGCCCGCTTGACGTTGGCGTGGAGCACGCCGGTCTTCCCGACGCCGGCCACGCGGAAGTAGTCGGTCAGCAACTCGCCCAGCTCGCCCAGGCCGATCAGCATGAGCGAGCGGTCCTCGAGCGCCCCGTGCAGGGTTCTCGCGACCTTCAGCGCGGCGGCGGCCAGCGAGACCGGTCCCTCGCCGATCCGGCTCTCGCTGCGCACCCGCTTGGCGGTCTGATAGGCGCCGGCGAGGAAGCGGTCCAGCAGCGGCCCGCTGGCCCCCAGCAGGCGCGCGCGGGCGTGGCTCGCCTTGACCTGGCCCAGGACCTGCGGCTCGCCGACCACTTGGCTATCGAGCCCGGCGGTGATGGCAAAGAGGTGCCGCAGCGCCTCCGCGCCCCGGTGCTCCAGGACAAAGGGCTCCAGGCCGTTCCAGTCCAGGCCGGCCCTGCGGGCCAGGGCCTCGAGCGCCCCGGTCCCGACGGACCCGTCGCGGCCCAGCCCCACCACCTCGACCCGATCGCAGGTCGACAGCAGGATCGCCTCCTCGAAGCCGTGCTCGCTGAGCGCACGGTAGGCCGGCGCCTCCTGCTCCTCCGGCACGGCGAGGCGCTCGCGCAGCAGGGCCGGTGCGCTGCGGAAAGTCACGCCGACGCTGCAGAGACGCTCCAGGCTATCGCGCTTGGGAATCATGTCCTCGAGGTCAGTAACGGGCCTTCAGTTCTTGCGGCAAAGCCTCCAAGACTAGGGTGGTTTGTTCTCCACTGTCCAGATCGCGCAGCACGATGGCCTCCTGGGCCAGCTCGTCGTCGCCCAGGATCAGGGCGGCCCGCGCGGAGATCTTGTCGGCCCGGCGCATGCGCTTGCGCAGGTTGCCGGAGAAGGCCAGGTCGACGGCGAAGCCCTGCCGGCGCAGGCTCTCCGCCAGCAGGGACGCGCGGGCCTCCGCCGCGGCGCCGATGGGCACCAGGGCGAAGGGGCGCGGGGCCGGCGGGTCCTCGGCCAGCAGCATGGCCAGCCGCTCGATCCCGGCGGCCCAGCCGACGCCGGGCGTGGGCTGGCCGCCCATGGTCTCCACCAGATAGTCGTAGCGCCCGCCGCCCATCACGGTACCCTGCGCGCCCAGGGCATCGGTCGTGAACTCGAAGGCCGTGTGGCAGTAGTAGTCCAGGCCGCGGACCAGGCGCGGGTTCAGCACGTAGGCGATGCCCAGGCTCTCCAGGCCCGCGCGCACGGCGGCGAAGAAGTCCCGCGCCGCCTCCGTCAGGTAGGCTTCGTACGAGGGGGCATCGGCCACCACCGCGCGGTCGCCCTTGTCCTTGCTGTCGAGGATGCGCAGCGGGTTGCGCTCCAGGCGCGCCAGGCTGTCTTCCGAGAGCCGCTCGCGGTGCGCCTGGAAATAGTCGACCAGGGCCGCCCGGTAGGCGTTGCGGCTCTCCTGGTCGCCCAGGGTATTGAGTTCCAGGGTGATCCTGTCGCTGAGACCCAGCTCCTCCAGGATCCGCGCCCCGGCGGCGATGATCTCGACATCGCCGGCTGCCTGGGGCACGCCGAAGAGCTCGATCCCGATCTGGTGGAACTGGCGCTGGCGGCCCTTCTGCGGCCGCTCGTGCCGGAACATCGGGCCGGCGTAGAAGTATTTCAGCGGCAGGTCCTGGGCCAGGCCGTTGGAGAGGAAGGCGCGCGCCACGCCGGCCGTGTTCTCGGGCCGCAGGGTGATGCTCTCCCCCTCGCCCATGGAGAAGCTGTACATCTCCTTGGTCACGATGTCGGTGGTCTCGCCGATGGTGCGCTTGAAGACCTCGGTGAACTCCATGATGGGCGTCGCCATCAGCAGATAGCCGTAGCGCTCCGCGACCTCGCGGGCGGTCTCCACGACCTGGCGGTGCCGGCGCATCTGGGTGGGCAGGAGGTCGTGGGTTCCGCGGATGGGCTGTAGGCTGGACAAGGCTCTGCGCCGCCTTTCGGGCTGTCGTTGCAATCGAGGCCCTGATGTAGCGGCTTACCCTCCGCTTTGAAAGCCGGCGCGACGAGACGCGTTTCGGTTTCACGCTGAACCGGCCCGCACCCCCGCCCGGCCGCCCAACGAGAGTATCCTGCACTGGGCGGCCGGGCGGGGGTGCGGGCCGGAGCCGATCCACCCGAGCGCAAAGCGCGCTAGAGAAAGAGGTTCGTCGGGTCGTCGAGCGGGCGCCGGTCGTAGACCGCGAGCGTGGCCCTGAGGCAGCGCAGCAGGTACCAGACCGCGAGCACCGCCAGGACCAGATAGCCGATCAGGACGATCGCCAGCAGGGTCCCCACGATGGACAGCGCCAGGCCGACCCAGAAGGTCCTGATGAAGTAGGTGAGGATGCTCTCGCCCCAGGTCCCGTCCAGCTCCTCGCGCTTCATGTAGGCGAGCACGACGCCGACCAGGCTGCCGAGCCCGCCGGTGAAGAGGCCGGCCCAGAAGGCCAGCGCGACGAAGAGCGGTATGCGGTCCTGCGGCATGGCCCGAGCGCGGCCTATTCCGCCGCGGTCTGCTGCAGTTCCTCCTCGGCGGCCTTGGCGGCCTCGATCTCCGCGGCCTTGGCCTCGATCATCTCGACCAGATGGTCCACCACGCTGGCGTCCCTCAGCCGGTGATGCGGCACGCCGGCGATGTAGACCTGGTGCGTTCCCTTGCCGCCGCCGGTGAGGCCGACGTCGGTCATCAGGGCCTCGCCCGGGCCGTTCACCACGCAGCCGATCACCGACACGGTCATCGGCGTGGTGATGTGCTCGATCCGCTTTTCCAGCTCCTCGACCGTCTTGATAACCTCGAACTGCTGGCGCGCGCAGGAGGGGCAGGAGATCACGTTGACGCCGCGGTGGCGGAGGCCCAGCGACTTCAGGAGGTCGAAGCCGACCTTGATCTCCTCGACCGGGTCGGCCGAGAGCGAGACCCGGATGGTGTCGCCGATCCCGGCCCAGAGCAGGCTGCCCATCCCGATGGAGGACTTGATGGTGCCGCCGCGCAGGCCGCCGGCCTCGGTGATGCCCAGGTGCAGCGGGTAGTCGCAGACCTCGGCGAGCTGCTGATAGGCCGCCACCGCGAGGAAGACGTCGGAGGCCTTGCAGGAGATCTTGAACTCGTGGAAGTCCTCGTCCTGCAGGAACTTCATGTGGTTGAGCGCGCTCTCGACCATGGCGTCCGGGCAGGGCTCGCCGTACTTCTCCAGAAGCTCGCGCTCCAGGGAGCCGGCGTTCACCCCGATGCGCATGGAGCAGCCGTGATCGCGGGCCGCCTTGACCACCTCGCGCACGCGCTCGCGCCCGCCGATGTTGCCCGGATTGATGCGCAGGCAGGCGGCACCGTTCTCGGCCGCCTCGATCCCGCGCTTGTAGTGGAAATGGATGTCGGCGACGATGGGGACGGTCACCTCCGCCACGATCTCTTTCAGCGCCGCGCTGGACTCCTTGTCCGGGCAGGAAATCCGCACGATGTCGGCGCCGGCCAGCTCCAGCGCACGGACCTGGGCGATGGTCGCCGCCACGTCGTGGGTCACCGTGTTGGTCATGGACTGCACCGTGATCGGCGCATCGCCGCCGACCGGCACCTTGCCGACCATGATCTGCCGGCTCTTGCGGCGCAGTATCTGGCGCCAGGGGCGCACGGCCGTGTGGTCGCTCATCGCTCTTCCTCGAATGATGGCTCGGTCTTACCTCGCCCGACCCCGGAGATGCTGGCGGCCCCCCTGCAAATCAAGGGGGTCAGTTCGCCTTCAGGGAGTCGGGGTTCAGCGACACGTTGCGCCGCACCTGCCCGGAGCGGCCGAGGCTCGGCACCTCCTGGCCGTCCACCGTGATCACCAGCCCCCCGGCATTGCCGGTCAGCAGGGTCAGGCCAGACTCGTCGGGAACGTCGTAGGTATCGCCGGCGCGCAGGACGCGGGTGAAGATAGAGGTATTGCCGGCATTGCGCACCTGCACCCAGGAATCCTGCGTGGCGCGCAGCACCACGCGCGCGCCGCTGTAAGCCGCACCGGTCGCCGCAACCGCGGGATCGGAGCCCTGCGTCGCCGAGGCCGCCTCGGTGAAGAGCACCGTGCCGCCGGCGCCGGCGGCGCTGCCGCCTGTCCCGGCCGCCGCGTCGTTCGAGATGGCGACCGGGCCGCCGCTGGCCGTCGACTGCTGCGCGGCAGCCGACTCGCCGGCACCGCCCGGCAGCCCGTCCGTGGCGGCCGCACCGGCAAGAGCGGTGCCCGCAGCGGTCGTCGCCGTATCGGACGCCCTATCCTCGCCGTTCGGCCCCGTAGCACTATCGGCCCCGCCGTCCTCGCCGGCGGCCGCGGCCTCCACCCCTGCCGGCTCGGCCGTGGCTGCGGTCGCGCTGCCGCTGGACGCCTCGCTCTCGGAACTCGTGCTCGGCGCCACGGCCGCCGTCGAGACGCCGCCGGTCTCCTCGAGGCCGCGGTCGCGCGAGACGTAGGTCCAGACCAGGTAGGCGAGCCCGGCCAGCAGCAGCGAGACCAGGATGATCGCGCCCGTCGGCACCTTGGCCTCGGGCACCGGCGTGGGGAAGTTGAGATTGGGTGCGCGGTTGATCCCGGCCGCCTCGTCCTTGAAGCGCTCGACGCAGTCGTTCACGTCGAGGCCAAGATAGTGGGCGTAGCTGCGCACGAAGCCCACGCCGTAGGTCAGGCCCGGCAGGTCCTGGTAGCGGCTCTCCTCGATGGCGCGCAGGAAGACCGGCCGGATGCGCAGCGCCGAGGAGACCTCTTCGATGTCCTGGCCGAAGCCGGCGCGGGTCTGGGCCAGCAGCGCGCCGACCGTCGCCGCGGTGGGCTGCTGGCGCGGACGCTCCTCGTAGACCGGCGGCTCATCGCCCTCGAGCTGCGGCAGGTCATAAGGGCCAGGGGGATCAGCCGGAACCTCCAGCTTGCCCCGCTCCTGCGACCTGGCCTCCACCGGCCTGGGCTCGATCTTCGGCGCCTCGCCGCGCGGCCAGCCGGCCTGGCGCGGCTCCGCCCGCGAGGGCTCGGGCTTGGGCGCCTCGGCCTTCGTCTGCTGGCGCTGCGGCTTCTTGGAGCTCTTGGTCTCGCGCGGCAGTGGCGGCAGTGGCGGCAGCGGCGGGGCATCGCCAGAGGGGTCGCCGGAGGGATCGCGGAACTGCGGCAGATCGGGCAGCGGAGGTGGCGACCAGGCGTCGGCCTCGCGGCGTTCGCCGAGCATGCTGGGTGAGAAGGTGCCGGATCCATTGGCCTGGGACGGCTGGTTCCGGCGATCTCTCTTCAGCGATCTGAGCACGCGCATTTTTCCTTAAAATACAATGGCCGCAATTGTCCGGCCAAGGTTGTCCCATGAGGGAGTTTGCAGTGGGCGGCGCGCGTTCATCCGGCCGCGCCGAACTCTCCCCTCTTTTAACAAAAGCAGGCACGCCTGAGCAAACATATCGCGGCCCCGGTGCGCTGACACCCGGGTAGCAGGGCAGCGGGCGGGCGAAGCCATCAATCAAACCAAGCTGTTAGCAGATTCTCTCAACCTTAGAGATGAATGCCGTGGTCCAGGGCATAGGCGCGGATCTGCATCTGCAGCGACTCCGAGTCGTGATCCAGGCGGCTGTCGAGAAAGGCCCTGAATGCGGCGAGATCCAGGCTGCGAATCATGATCTTGACCGGTGCGACCGCTGCGGGCGGCACCGAGAGGCGGCGGAAGCCGCAGGCCAGCAGCACCATGGCCTCGATCGGGTGCGCGGCCGATTCGCCGCAGAGCGACAATGGCGTCCCGCTCTCCTCCGCCCGCTGGGTGAGCTCGCTGAAGAGGTGGATCGAGGCCGCGTTGAAGAGGCCGAAGCGCCCCGCCAGGGCCGGGTTCCCGCGGTCGCTGGCGAAGAGGAACTGCAGCAGGTCGTTGCTGCCCACCGCGATGAAGTCGACCAGCTTGAAGAGGCCGTCGAGCTGCCACAGCAGCGAGGGCACCTCCAGCATCACGCCGCAGCGCACGGAGGTCGGCGGCCGTGCCGCCAGCTCCAGCTCGCGGGTCAGAAGGGCCTTGGCGCGCCGCATCTCTTCCAGGGTGCTGACCATGGGGAAGAGGATCGAGAGCTCGCGCCCCGCGGCCGCGCCGATCAGCGCGCGCAACTGGCGGCGCAGGATGATGGGACGGTCCAGGCCGATCCGGATCGCCCGCCAGCCCAGCGCCGGGTTCTCCTCCTCTCCCCCCGACCAGTAGGGCAGGGCCTTGTCGCCACCGATGTCGAGCGTGCGGAAGTTCACCGGCTTGCCGGCGGCCTGGTCCAGCACCTCGGCATAAATGGCCTGCTGTTCGGCCACAGTGGGGAAGGTCTCGCGCACCATGAAGGGCACTTCCGTGCGGTAGAGGCCGATGCCCCTGGCGCCGCAGGCGTGCAGTTGCGGCAGGTCCAGCATGAGGCCTGCGTTCATGTAGAGCTCGATCTCGACCCCGTCCTTGGAGACGGCCGGCAGGTCCCGGGTCTCCGAGAAGAGCTGCCGGCGCCGGTCCCGGTCGGTGAGCGACTGGGCAAAGCTGTCGCGGACCTGTTCGCGCGGGCGCACCAGCACCTGGCCCATGTCGCCGTCGACGATCACCGGGTCGCCCGGCCGGATCTCGCTCAGCGCCGCCGGGCAGCGGCCGACCATGGGAATGCCCAGCGCGCGCGCCACGATCGCCACATGCGCGGTCGGGCCGCCCTCGCCCAGGACCACGCCCTTCAGCCGGCAGCGGTCGTAGTCCAGCAGGTCCGAGGGGCCGAGGTTGCGGGCGATCAGGATCGCCTCCTCGGGAAGCTGGTCGGCCGGCGCCTCGCCGCCCACGAGGTGCTGCAGCAGGCGGTTGGCGAGGTCGTCCAGGTCGTGCAGCCGCTCGCGCAGGTAGGCGTCGGTCACCTGCGCCATGCGCTGGCGCACGTCGTTCTGCACCCGCTGGGTGGCCGCTTCCGCGGTCAGGCCGGCCTCCACCGCCTCCTCGATCCTGGCGATCCAGCCGCGGTCCTGCGCGAACATGCGGTAGGTCTCGAAGATGTCGTGATGCTCGCCCGATTGCTCCAGGTCGCTGGCCTGCAGCAGGCGCTCCAGGTTCGCCGACAGCTCGTCGCGCGCGTGGTGCAGGCGTTCCAGCTCCTCACCCGGGTTCTCGGCGACGAAACGGCGGATGACCAGGCCGCGGTGATGGGGGACGGCCACGCCGATGCCCACGCCCTCGGTCAGGGCCATGCCGGTGAGGCGCGCCGGCAGCAGGCCGCGGCTCTCGACCAGGCGCCGCTCCTCGGGGCTGACCAGGCCGCTGGAGGCCAACATCTCCGAGACCACCATGGCAATGGTCTCCAGCGCCTCCACCTCTTCCTCGGCATAGGCCCGCCGGGTCACGTTCTGCACCACCAGGACGCCCAGGGTCTGGCCCTCCCGCAGGATCGGCACCCCCATGAGCGACTGGAAGCTCTCCTCGCCGATCTCCGGCCGGTAGGCGAAGTTCGGGTGGCTCTGGGCATCGGCCAGCGCCAGCGGCCTGCCGTTGGCGGCGATCTGGCCGACCAGGCCCTCGCCGAAGCGGAAGCGCGTGCGGTGCACCGCCTCGGGCTTGAGCCCGATGGTGGCGAAGAGCTCCAGCACCTCGCCGGCGCGGGTGAGGTAGAGGGAGCAGACCTCGGCCACCATGTAGTTGGCGATCAGGCGGGTCACCTGGTCCAGGCGGTGCTCAGCCTGACCGCCCTGCTGAAGCAGGTCGCGTAGCTGCTTCAGCAGGCGTCGTGCCGCAAGCCAGCCCGGTGCCCTGGCCATCTTCCTCTCTCCGCCGCCGCTAGTCTCTGGTGTCTAGGCCGGACCGCCGGCCGACCCTAATCGGCATCCAGGCCATAGGCGCTGTGCAGGGCGCGCAAGGCCAGCTCGAGATAGTCCTCCGCGACCAGGACGGAAATCTTGATCTCGGAGGTGGTGATCACCTGGATGTTAATCCCCTTTTCCGCCAGGGTCGTGAACATCCGTTGTGCCACGCCGGCGTGACTACGCATACCCACGCCGACGACGGAGACCTTGGCCACCTTGGCATCCTTCTCCAGCGAGGCATAACGCAGGGTCTCGCGGTTGCGTTCCAGGACGGCGAGCGCGCGGTCCAGTTCGCTGCGCCCCACGGTGAAGGTCATGTCGGTGATCTCGCCGTCGAGCGAGATGTTCTGCACGATCATGTCGACGTTGACCGCCGCCTCGGCCAGGGGGCCGAAGATGGCGGCGGCGACGCCCGGCCGGTCGGGAATGCGGGTAAGCGTGACCTTGGCTTCATCGAGGGAGTGCGCAATGCCACTGACGACTGCCTGTTCCACGATCTCTTCCTCATCAACAACCAACGTGCCGGGCGCATCTGAGAAGCTGGAGCGCACCTGCACCCGAACCTTGTGCTTCATCGCCAGCTCGACCGAGCGGGTCTGCAGGACCTTGGCACCCAGCGAGGCCATCTCCAGCATCTCTTCATAGGTGATGCGGTCCAGCTTGCGGGCCTTGGCGACGATCCTGGGATCGCTGGTATAGACCCCTTCGACATCGGTGTAGATGTCGCAGCGACCGGCCCTGAGGGCGGCCGCCAGGGCGACTGCCGAGGTGTCGGACCCGCCGCGCCCCAGGGTGGTGATCCGCCCCTTCTCCTCCTCGATGCCCTGGAAGCCGGCGACCACGGCGACCTGGCGCTCCTCCTCGAAGCGGCGTTCGAGATCGGCGGTGTCGATCCCCTCGATCCGCGCGGAGCCGTGCTGGGCGGTGGTGCGAACCGGGATCTGCCAGCCGAGCCACGAGCGCGCCGGCACGCCGATGCGTTGCAGGATGATGGCGAGCAGGCCCGCGGTCACCTGCTCGCCCGAGGAGACCACCACGTCGTACTCGCGCAGGTCCGCCAGCCCGGCGGCCTTGTGCACCAGGTCGACCAGATAGTTGGTCTGTCCGGCCATGGCGGAGACGATCACGGCCATCTCGTGGCCGCGGTCCCATTCCGCCTTGATGCGGCCAGCAGCCCGCTCCAAGCGTTCCAGGTCGGCGACGGAGGTGCCGCCGAACTTCAATACCAAGCGTGTCATCGTCCTGAATGTTCGGTTCGGCCGCCGTATCGAAAGGGCACGGGAATCGGCGGCACAGCCTTGTCGTCTCACCGGGCGCTATCCATACTCACGAGACCGCCCGGGCGCAAGGTAAGCCCTTGGGCAAAGTACTGGATAGGAGCCATGGCAGAAACACAGGCAGCCGCCGGCGGCGCCGCAGGCACGGCCGACCCGGAGGAAGTCGAGAAGTTCGACGCCCTGGCCGAGGACTGGTGGGATCCGCAGGGCCCGATGGCGCCGCTGCACCGCCAGGGTCCCGCGCGGCTGACCTTTCTCGCCAGAGCGCTTGCGCCCCTGCAGCGGGGCGATCCGGCGTCGGTGACGCCGCTCCAAGGGCTGCGCGTCCTGGACCTCGGCTGCGGGGCCGGACTGGTGAGCGAGCCGCTGGCCCGGCTGGGTGCCGCGGTCACCGCCATCGACGCCTCGGCGCAGGCGATCGAAGCGGCCCGGCGCCATGCCGAGGAGAGCGGCCTTGAGATCGACTATCGCAACGTCAGCGCCGAGAGCCTGGCCGCCGAGGGCCTCTCCTTCGACGCGGTCGTCAGTCTCGAGGTGATCGAGCATGTGCCCGACCCGGAGGGCTTCGTCGGGCTGGCGGCGAGCCTGGTGCGGCCCGGCGGAGTCCTGGCGCTCTCCACCCTGAACCGCACGGCCAAGTCCTTCGCGCTGGCGATCCTCGGCGCGGAGTACCTGCTGCGCTGGCTGCCGCGCGGCACCCACTCCTGGCGCCGCTTCCTCAAGCCCTCGGAGGTCGGCCGGATGCTGCGCCGCACCGGCTTCACCGTCACCGAGGCCGCCGGCATCGTCTACAACCCCCTCGACCGCGGCTGGCGGCTGAGCGCGCGCGACCTCGACGTGAACTACATCCTGGCCGCAAGCAAGACAGGTTAGGGAGAACGTCGACTCCGGGGCGTTTCGGACTTGCGCGGAAGCGGCCCGCACCGATTCCACCCCAGCGCGAAGCGCTCTAGAGACGCGGGCTTGCCGCAGCGCGGGCTTTCTGGCAGCCATCCCCTCTCATCCCGAGACTTTCGAGGCCGTCGATGCAGGCACCCACCACGACCGACCCCAAACTGCTCACGCGCGCGGACTTCCCGCACTTCCAGACGATCCCGACGCGCTGGCTCGACAACGATGTCTACGGCCATGTGAACAACGTGGTCTACTACGCCTACTTCGACACCCTGGTGAACGAGAACCTGATCCGCCATGGCCTCCTGGACCTGACCGGCAGCGCGGTGATCGGCATCGTGGCCGAGACGCGCTGTCTCTTCCTGGCCTCGGTCTCCTTTCCGCAGGCGATCGAGGGCGGCCTGCGGGTGGCCCGCCTCGGCCGCTCCAGCGTCACCTACGAGATCGGCCTCTTCGTCGAGGGGCGCGCGGCACCGGTCGCCTTCGGCCACTTCGTGCACGTCTACGTCGAGCGCGCGAGCATGACGCCGGTTGCCATGCCCGAGGCCATCCGCGGCCTCCTCGAGGGCCTCCGCGTTGGCCAATGAACTCACCCGACGGCTGGGCCTCCGCCTGCCCATCGTCCAGGCGCCGATGTCCGGCGGCGTCACAACGCCGGACCTGATCGCGGCCGTCGCCGAGGCCGGCGGGCTGGGATCGCTGGGTGCCGGCTACATGAGCGGCCGGGCGATCGAAGCAGCCGCCGGCCAGGTGCGCCGCCTGACCGGCAAGCCCTTCGCCATCAACCTCTTCCTCCCCGAAACGCAGGGTTCGGGCGCCAGCGCCGAGGCGGTCGAGCGGGCCTCGGCCGCGCTCGATCCCTACCGCAGCGAGGTCGGCCTCCAGCATCCGCCGGCGCGCGCGAGTTATCGCCCGCCCTGGGAGGAGCAGTTCGAGGCCGTGCTCAGGGTCCGTCCGGCCGTTCTCTCCTTCTGCTTCGGCATTCCCGACGAGGAGGAGCTGGACGCCCTGCGCGAGGCCGGGATCTTCACGATCGGCACGGCGACCACGGTCGGCGAGGCCCGCCTCATCGAGGACGCGGGCGTCGAGGCCGTGGCGGTCCAGGGCTTCGAGGCCGGCGGGCACCGCGCAACCTTCACCCTACCCTACGACCAGGGCCTGATCGGCCTGATGGCCTTGCTGCCGCAGACAGTCGATGCGGTGGAGATCCCGGTGCTGGCGGCCGGCGGGATCATGACCGGCAGGGCGATCGCCGCCTGCCTGACCTTGGGTGCCGCGGCGGCGCAGATGGGCACGGCCTTCCTCGCCACCGACGAGAGCGGCTTCAGCGAGGCCCAGCGCAAGGCGCTCTTCGCCGCCGGCGAGGCGGGCACCGCGCTGACCCAGGCCTTCACCGGCAAGCCTGCGCGGGGACTGCGCAACCGCTTCATGGTAGAGGCCTTCGCGCAGCACCTGCCCTTCGCCCCCTACCCGGCCCAGCACGGCATCACCAGCGACCTGCGCCGTGCGGCCGTGGAGCGCGAGCGGCCGGACCTGATGGCGATCTGGGCCGGCCAGGGCGTCGGCGAGATCCGCCGCGGCAGGGCCGCCCAGCTGATGGCCAAGCTCGAGGCCGAGCTGAAGGCCTGCCGGGACCTCGATCCGACCTGAGCCGGGGTCGGGTCAGCCCCCTCGGGGACCAGGCTGGACAGCCGTTCTGCGGGCTGGCATCACTGCCGGTCGCAGCGACGCTCCCTCGCGCGCTGCGGGTATTCCAACAAGGACCTCTGCGACGGGCCCGGCCCCTCGCAAGCAGAAGAGCAAAGAGTGGAGCGCCGCCATGCAGTTCGCATCCTTGGTCGACCGCGTTACCGGCAAGGGAGCCGGAGCCTGGGCCCTGCACATGGAGGGCGTGGCACAGCAGCGGCGCACCGGCGAGAAGGTCCTCTTCCTCACGGTGGGCGAGCCGGACTTCGACACGCCGGAGATCATCCAGCAGTCGGCGATCGCCTCCATGCAGGGCGGCAACACGCACTACACCCCGATCGTCGGCACCCTGGCGCTGCGCCAGGCCGTCGCCGACTGGCAGAAGGAGCTGACGGGCCAGCAGGTGGAGGCCGACCAGGTCGTGGTCGCCCCCGGCGCCCAGGCCGCCCTCTTCGCCGTGATGCAGTGCCTGGCCCAGGTCGGGGACGAGGTGATCACCACGGACCCGCGCTACTCGACCTACGAGGCGGTGATCGGCGCCACCGGCGCCACCCTGGTCTCCGTCCCGCTACTGCCCGACCGGAACTTCGCGCTGGACCTCGATGCCCTGCGGGCCGCCGTGACGCCCAAGAGCCGCGTGCTCCTGCTCAACACGCCGCACAACCCCACCGGCGCCGTGCTGCAGGAAGACGAGCTCCAGGCCGTGGCCGAGCTCTGCCGCGAGAAGGACCTCTGGCTGGTGTCCGACGAGGTCTACGGCGCGCTTACCTACGGCCGCCCGCACCGCTCGGCCGCCGTCCTGCCCGGCATGGCGGAGCGCTGCGTCGTGGTCTCCAGCCTCTCCAAGTCGCATGCCATGACCGGCTGGCGCGTGGGCTGGGCCATCGGGCCCAGGGCCCTGGCGCGGCACCTGGACAACCTCCTGCTCTGCATGCTCTACGGCTGCCCCGGCTTCATCCAAGACGCGGCCGTCACCGCGCTGACCCAGGGCCGCGACGAGGTCAGCCGCATGCACGCCGCCTACACCCGTCGGCGCAACCTCATGGCGCCCTGGCTCGACCGCCTGCCCGGCCTCTCCTGCGCCAGCCCCGAGGGCGGCATGTTCGTCATGCTGGACGTGCGCCAAAGCGGCCTGGACGCGGTCGCCTTCGCCCGCAGGCTGCTGGCCGAGGAGAGCGTCGCCGTGCTGCCGGGCGGCGGATTCGGCGACCAGGCCGAGGGCTTCTGCCGCCTCTCGCTCGGCTTCTCCGACGAGACCCTGAGCGAAGCCTGTCGCCGGATCGAAGCCTTCGCCGGGCGGCTGGCTGCCAGCCAGCCGCAGGAACTAGCCGCTTCGGACTAGTGCGGAACCGGCCCGGAGCCGACTTCGGCCAAGCGCGAAGCGCCCTAGCCGCTTCGCCAGAGGGCTAGGCTGAGGCCGGCCAGGACCAGGACGACAGCGACCCCGTCGGCAAGAGTCACCGGCTCGCCCAGGAACACCAGACCCAGGAGAGCCGCCGTCAGGGGGTTCAGTCCCATGAAGGCGGCGACATTGGACGCCCAGACATGCCGCAGGGCGTAGAGCCAGAGCAGGTAGCCGACGCTGCTGACCACGGCGGTCCCCAGGATCGAAAGCCAAACGTCGCTGCTGTAGGCCGGCCAGTGATCGTAGAAGCCCTCTGGAATCGCCAGGAGGCCAAGAGCGAGGCTGGCCGCGAACATGGCCAGCGTGCCGACCTGGAAGGTGGGATAGCGCTGCAGGTAGGGGCGATAGAGGAGCGAGCAGACCGCCCCGATCAGCGCGGCGAGGAAGGCCGCACCCGCACCCAGCCACTGGCTTGCCGTGAAGTCGCCGCCGAGCGCGGCACTGCCGATGGAGAAGCCGACCCCGACGATGGTCATGCAGATGCCGAGGGCGCGCCTGAGGGTGAAGGGCTCGCGGCCCATGGCGACCGCGATGCCCATCGTCAGCAGCGGGAAGACGGCGAAGATGAGGGCGGCCTGGCCCGGATCGATCACCGTGACGGAGTAGTTCAGGAAACCGATCAGGGCGCCGAACTGTCCGATCCCCAGCAGGATCACGGGCAGCAGGTCCCGGCGCCGGAAGGGAACCCGCTGGATCCGCAGCAGAAAGGGCAAGAGCAGCAGGATCCCGAAGGAATAGCGCAGGAAGGCGATGGTCAGCGGGCCCGCCTCGGCGAGCGCGACCTTGGTGAGGACCAGGCCGACGCCCACGAAGATGCCGGTGCAGGCCGAAGCCAGGAGCGGAAAGAGCCCGCTGCTCAAAGCCTGCGCTCCCAGACCCGGCGCAGGAGCGGGCGGCCGTAGTCGTCGAAGGTCTCTTCCCGCTCCATCCGAAAGCCCTCCTTCGCCAGCAGGCTCTCGGCCGCCTCGAGGCCTGCCTCGGAATGGACCCTCAGCGTGGTGAAGCCCGCCGCCAGGGCCGCCGCCGCAGCCTCTGCGAGCAGCTGCCGGCCCAGGCCGCGGCCGCGCAGCCCCGGCTCCACGAAGAAGAGCGGGCAGGTGGCGCAGGATCCCTCGTCCAGCAGCAGGAACGCGCCCCCGATCCGGCCCGAGCACTCGATCAGGAAAAGGCCTTCACGCCCGGCGGCACGCCTGGAGAGGAAGCCCGCCAGGCTTGCCATCAGCTCCGCCTCGAACCCGCCGCCCCAGCCCTGCTCCTGCCGGAAGAGGCCGACCGCCTGCTGCAGGACCTGGGCGGTCTCGCCGGCGCGTGCGGCCCGCAGGACCGGCAGCGGCCGCACGCCCTGCCCCTCGCCAAGCAGCTCGGTGATGGCCTCCATCGAGGCGATCAGCCGGTCCTGCTCAGCGGCGGAGAGCTTGCCCAGGATCGCGGCGACCCGCGCCCTGGAGCCGGCCGCCAGGGGTGCGAAGGCGGCTTTCCCCGCGGCATTGAGGCTGAGGCACTGCCTGCGGCCGTCCTCCGGGTCCCTCTCGACCAGAAGCAGTCCGCGCTTGCGGAAACCCTTGATCAGCCGGCTGAGATAGGCCGGATCCATCCGCAGCCGCTGCGCCAGCTCGCCCGCCGAGACCCGCGGACTGCGGTCGAGCTCGTAGAGCAGACGGGCCTCGGCCAGGGTGAAGCCGCTCTCCAGCATCGACTCGTCCAGCGCACCGACGTGGCCGGTAAAGAAGCGGTTGAAGGCCCGAACGGCGTCGATCCGGGCCTCGTTCTCATCGCACAAGGCTCATCCCCCAATTTGTTTGATTCTAGACATATAATTGATTGATCTTGTCAATAAGTTTCCCGGCCCTGGACCACGGTGACAGCGCGGCAGGCAGGTGAGACCGCGCCCCATGGCGGGGGGAAGCAGGTCCGGCCAAGCTGTCGACGCGGGTGTCGACGGAGAGTACCGGGAGCCAGGGACCGGCCGCCGGGCCCTGCAACCCGGACATCCAGATTGCAGCGCCCCGCCCTCGATCAACCATTCAAATCCTGACCTTTAGGACAGCTTTACTGACCGTTTCCGCACGGTAACCTGGAGCGAAGAATGGGGCGGTCGTCATGCCGCGCCATGGGCGGAAGTTCGTATGTTGTTACTTGAACGGAATGGGAGGGGAGGTCCTTGACCATGGAAGCCCGGCAGCACGCTGACGCTGCCTTCAAGGAGAGGTTCGTTCAGAACGCCATGATGCGGCGGGTCCGGGAAACTCGTCGTTCCGGCCTCTATCCCTACTACAAGGAGCAGACCCCGGTCGGCCTCAACGAGGTGGAGATCGACGGCCGGAGACTGCTGCAGCTCGGCTCCTCCAACTACCTGGGGCTGGCGCAGGACCCGCGGATCCGGCAGGCTGTGACCGAGGCGCTGGAGCGCTACGGCACCTCCTCCACCTCCAGCCGCCTGCTGACCGGCACCCGTCCGCTGCATCACCAGCTCGAGCGGGAACTGGCGGACTTCTTCGAAAAGGAGGCAGCGCTGGTCTTCGCCACGGGCTATCTGGCCAACGTGGGCGCCCTTCCGGCGATGGTCGGCAGCAAGGATGCCGTCTTCTACGACCTGGAAGTCCATGCCTGCCTGATCGACGGCATTCGCCTTTCGGGAGCCGAGGCCCATCGCTTCCGCCACAACGACGTGGAACAGCTCGCCGAGAAGCTTCGCGGTTGCCAGGCGGAACGGAAGCTGGTGGTGGTGGACAGCCTCTATTCGCTGAACGGCGATCTGGCGCCTCTGCAGAGGATGCTGGAGGTGACCGACCGGGCCGGTGCCTGGATCTTCCTCGACGACGCGCACGGTTGCGGGGTCCTGGGGCCCGGCGGGCGCGGCCTGGCCGCAGCCGAAGGGGTGAGCGCGCGCGTCCCGGTCATCATGGGCGTCTTCAGCAAGGCCTTCGCGTCGACCGGCGGTTTCGTCGCCGGCAGTGCGGAGCTGATCGATCACCTGCGCTTCAATGCACGTTCCTACCTCTTCTCCAACGCCATCGCTCCGGCCCAGGCCGCCGCGGCCCTGGCAGCCCTGCGCATCCTGCGCTCGGAGCCGGAGCTGCCGGCACGCGCCATGAGGCTTGCCGAGCGCGCCAGAGAGGCCCTGCGCGCGATCGGCTGGCGCTGCGGCGGCGACGGCAGCCACATGGTACCGGTGCTTCTGGGCGACGATATCCTGACCTTCCGGGTCGCCAGGGCCCTGACCGAAGCCGGCGTGAACGTCAGCCCGGCGGTGCATCCCGGCGTTCCCAAGGGCAAGGATCTGCTGCGCGTCGGCTTTCCCCCGACCCTCTCCTCCGCCGAGTTCGACCGCGCCATCGAGGCCTTCGCCAAGGTTGCGAAAACCATCCCGGAGGCCCTGGAGGCCAGGCCCACCCTTGCCGAACTGGCCTAGGCATGCCTGCCTGATCGGCGGTGCGGGGCTGCTGGGCAGCGCGCTTGCCGAGGCTCTGGCCGCGCGCGGCTGCCGCCTCTCCCTCTGCGGCTTGAAGGAGCAGGAACTGGCGGCGCTGGCAGGCGTGCTGGAGGCGCGCCACGGGGTCCAGGTCGCCTGCAGGCAGCTCGACGTGCGCGATGCCGGAGCTCTGGCCCAGTGGATCGAGGACTGCCACGAGACGGCGCCGCTCGACTGGCTGGTGATCAATGCCGGCATGGTCGGGATCGCGGAAGAGGGGTTGCTGATGGAATCGCCCGCGCGCAGTGCCGATCTTGTCGCCACCAACCTGACGGGCGTGATCAACGCCCTGCAGCCCGCCCTGCCGCTCTTCCGCGGACGGCCGGCGGCACGGATCGTCATCGTCTCCTCGGCCTCGGCGCTGATCGGCTATTCCGGGGCCCCGGTCTACGCGGCGACCAAGGCGGCCCTGCGCGGTCTCTTCTTCTCGCTGCGCCCGGGGACCCGGCGTGCCGGGATCTCCCTCTCGATCGCCTGCCCGGGCTTCCTGATCAAGCCGGCGGGGCCGGGGGTCGCGACCTCGCGCCCCTTTCAAATCAGCCCGGAGGAGGCCGCCCGGCGCATTCTCCGGGCGACCGCGGCCGGCAAGGCCCAGATCTTCTTCCCGCGGCGGCTGTTCCTGCTGATCCGGCTGCTCTCGCTGCTGCCGCTCTCCTGGCGCGACCGCTTCATCTGACGGCGCACTCGCCGGCCACCAGGCGCCCTTCCATCGCCGCCTGCCACCACCCGTAGAGGGCGGCGATGGAGTGCTCGGAGCGCAGGCCGCCGGCCGGGTCGATGATCAGCGGCGCCGGGCGGTAGCCGCGGCTGGCAAGCCCGCGCTGCACCGATTCGACCAGGCGCACGTCCTCGGCGACGGTGGTGTCGAGGTCCTGCCGGGCGAGCCGGTCGATCACCTCGGACTCGACGCCATTCTCGCTGTACCAGCCGCGCTCGATCATCACCCGCTCCGCTCCATCGGGGCGCCAGAGATAGCTGTTCAGCAGGTTGCCGGGATAGACCTGGAAGGAGAAAGTGGGCCAAAGATACCACGAGCTGTAGCGTGTCACGTAGGGATTGGCGCCGAGGTCGATGGGATAGCTCATGCGCTCCGGATCGGCCGAATTCGTCGTGTGGCGCAGGCAGTATCCGCCGCTCAGTGCGACGTTGTAGCTCTCGGGGTCGACCACGCCGGTGGAGAAGGTCGGGTGCACCCGGGGGCAGTGGTAGCACTCGGAGTAGTTCTCGACCGAGATCTTCCAGTTGCAGCGCTCCGCCTGCTCGATCCTGCGCACCGGCTTCAGGGCGTCGATCTGCGGGACGAAGGCGCCGAGGGCCTCGAAGACGCCCGGATACCAGCTCCGCATGGGTGCTGCTTCAGGATCGAGGTTGACGAAGAGGAAGCCGTGGAAGTCCTCGACCCTCACCTCCGAGAGGCAGATGTCCTGGCGGCGGAAGCCCTCGACCCGGCGGTCGTTCGGCGCCTTCACCAGGCGGCCCTCCAGGTCGTAGCTCCAGGCGTGGTAGGGGCAGACCAGGATGCGGCGGTTGCCGCTGCCCTCCAGCATCTCGTGCGCCCGGTGCTGGCAGACGTTGTGGAAGCAGCGCACCCTGCCGTCCGCCCCGCGCAGCAGGAAGAGGTTCTGCCCGGCGACGGCAAAGCAGAGGTAGTCGCCGGGCTCCGCCACCTGGCTGGCGTGCGCCGCGAACTGCCAGGTCCGGAAGAAGATCGCCTCCTGCTCCCCGGCATAGACCTCCGGGTCCAGATAGTGCCGCGCGGCCATCGCCAGGATGGGTGCGTTCATCGCCGATCCTCTCCCCAGTAGATGCCCAGCCTCACCCGTTCCTCGTGGAAGCGTTCGATGTTCTCGACCGCGCTGTCGCCGGCTTCCGCCACCACGAAGGCGAAGAGGGTCTCGAGCAAGGCGGTCGCCGCCAGGGTGGAGGTGAAGGGCTCCGGCGTCTCGACCGAGAGGATGAAGCTCTCGGCCCCCTTGAGCGCGATCGGCGAGGAGCGGCTGTCGGTGACGGCGATCACCGGGACGCCCTTGGCCGCCGCCCGCTCCACCGCCTCCACCACCTCCCTGCGGTAGGGACGGAAGGTCACCGCCAGCAGCAGGTCCTCCGGCCCGGCCTTGGCCAGGTCGTCGATCGGCAGGCTGCCGTCGCGCGGCACCGCGATAACGTTCTCCAGCGCCATGCGCGCCAGGTAGGCGAAGGTCTGCACCAGGGAGTGCGAAACCCCGACACCCAGCACGTAGGCGACCCGCGCCTCGACGATACGCTTGGCCGCGCGCCTCAGGTCCTTGGAGCGGTAGTCGTTAAAGAGGGATTCCAGGTTCCCCAGATGGCTCTCCGCCATCTGGGCGTAGAGCGCACCCTGCTGCCCGCCCTTGGCCAGGGACTGCAGCCAGCGGGCCCGGTCGGGATAGCCGACGGGGCCCTGGCGCAGGGCCTCGCGGAAGGGCCGGCGCAGATCCTCGAAGCCCTCGAAGCCGATGGCGCGGGCGAGCCGCACCAGGGTGTTGGGCTTGACCGCGGCGGCTGCCGCCACCTCCCTGACCGACCCGAAGCCCACGGAATCGGGATTGTCCAGCAGGTACTCCGCGGCCCGGCGGAGCTGCGGGCTCATCTCCGGCATGGCCTCGGCCAGCCGGTCCATCACCGGTTCCAGCCTTGCGGGGCTGGCTTCTGGTACAATCGTCTCATTCATAGTTGACCATGGTACAATTGTTTGCTCATCTGCGCACGCGAAATCTTCAAGGGACGAGGGGTCAGAGGGCTATGAGCGAGGCGCAGGCCAAGGTGGTGATCGTCGGCGGCGGAATCATGGGGGCGAGCCTGCTCTACCACCTGGCGCACGAGGGCTGGACGGACGCCGTTCTGATCGAGAAGGCGGAGCTGACATCGGGCTCGACCTGGCATGCGGCCGGTCAGGTCGCCCAGTCGGTCTCCAGCTATTCCCTCGGCCGGATGGTCGGATACAGCCTGGAGCACTACAGGACGATCGAGAAGGAGACCGGGCAGTCGGTCACCTTCCACGACTGCGGCTCGCTGCGGCTGGCCTATAGCGACGAGGAGGTCGACTGGCTGAAGTACACCCTCTCGGTCGGGACCACCCTCGGCCATCCCATGGAGGTGATCGGGCCGGCGGAGATCGGGCGCCTGCACCCCTTCTACAAGCTGGACGGCATCAAGGCCGCGCTCTGGACGCCAGAGGACGGGCACCTGGACCCGGCCGGCGCCACCTTCGCGCTGGCCAAGGGCGCCCGCCAGCTCGGCGCCCAGGTCGTGCGGCACAACCGGGTGACCGGGATCAAGCAGCTCGCCGGCGGCGAGTTCCTGGTGGAGACCGAGAAGGGCAACTGGCGGGCGGAGATCGTGGTCAACGCCGGCGGCACCTACGCACGCCAGATCGGCCAGTGGCTGGGCGTCGACCTGCCCATCACCTGCATGACCCACCACTACCTGGTAACCGAGAGCGTGCCCGAGTTCCAGGACCTCGCGCGCGAGCTGCCGGTGGTGCGCGACGACCGACTGGTCTCCGGCTATATCCGCATGGAGCAGAAGTCCGGCCTGATCGGCATCTACGAGAAGACCAACCCCAAGACCGTCTGGAACGAGGGCACGCCCTGGGAGGCGGAGCACGAGCTCTTCGAGCCCGACTACGACCGCATCCTCCCCTGGCTGGAGAACGCCTTCGATCGCATGCCCGTGCTGGCCGAGCGCGGGATCAAGCGGGTGGTCCACGGCGCCATCACCCATCCGCCCGACGGCAACATGCTGCTGGGCCCCATGCCGGGACTGCGCAATGCCTGGTGCTGCTGCGGCTCGCAGGGCGGCATCGCCTGGGGGCCGGGGGCCGGCAAGTACCTGGCCCAGTGGATGGTGCACGGTACGGCGGAGATCTCGCTGCGCGACTACGACCCGCGCCGCTACGGCGCCTTCGCCGACCGGGCCTACGTCGAGGCCAAGTCCAAGGAAGACTATCTGCTGCGCCACGAGATCCCCTACCCCGGTCGCAATCGCACCGAGGCGCGGCCGGTCAAGGCGAGCCCGCTCTACGAGCGGCTGAAGCAGGCCGGCGCCATCCACGAGGAGGTCTTCGGCTGGGAGCGGCCGCGCTGGTTCGCCGGGCCGGACCAGGCGCGCGAGGACGTCCACGGCTTCAGGCGCCCGCACTGGCATGCCGCCGTGGCGCGCGAGGTGGAGGCCGTGCGCAAGCGGGTCGGCATCATGGACCTCTCCAGCTTCGCCAAGCTCGAGGTCGCCGGCCCCGACACCGAGGCCTTCCTGGACCGCATGGTCGCCAACCGCGTCCCGCGCAAGGTCGGCCGCATGGTCCTGACGCATGTGCTGAACCACAGGGGCACCGTCGAGTGCGAGATCACCCTGGTCCGCCTGGCCGAGGAGCGCTTCTACCTGGTGTGCGCCGCCTTCTTCGAGCAGCGCCTCGCCGACTGGCTCACCCAGCAGCGGGACCGGGAGCGCGTTGAGATCGCCACGGTCTCCGAAGAGCTGGGCGTCCTGGCGCTCCAGGGTCCCAAGGCCCGCGAGGTGCTGGGCGCCGTCACCCAGGCGCCGCTCGGAAACGAGGCCTTTCCCTGGCTCTCCTGCCGGGAGATCGAGGTCGCCGGGGTGCGCCTGCGGGCCCTGCGCGTCTCCTATTCCGGCGAGCTGGGCTGGGAGCTGCATGTGCCCATGGACGGCATGAGCCGGGTCTACGAGGCCCTCTGGCAGGCCGGCGAGCGCCACGGTATCGCCAACTACGGCGCCTACGCCATGAACGCCATGCGGCTGGAGAAGATGTTCAAGGGCGCCGGCGAGCTCACCAACGAGGTGACCCTGCCGGAGGCCGACGTCATGCGCTTCGTCAGGCTGGACAAGCCCGGCGGCTTCATCGGCCGGGAGGCGACGGCGGCCAGCGCCGCCGGGCCGCATCGATGGATCTGCGCCTACCTGGAGGTCGAGGCGGCCGATGCCGACTGTTTGGGCGCGGAGCCGGTCTTCCTGAACGGCGCCAAGGTCGGCGCGGTCTCCTCCGGCGCCTACGGCCCTGCGGTCGGGAAGTCGCTGGCCTTCGCCTACCTGAAGCCGGAGGCGGCCAAGGCCGGCACCCCTCTCGAGGTCATGATCCTGGGCGAGCGGCGCCCGGCCACCGTGCTGGACCGCCCCGCCTACGACCCCGACAGCCTTCTGCCCCGGAGCTAGGAGCAACTTCCATGGCCCTTCCCCACGCGAAAGACACCCAGAGCCGCCAGGAGGCTCTCTACGAGATCGCCGAGCGCACCCTGCCGGGTGCCGGCCTCGGCGGCTATTCCCTGCCGCCGGAGCTGCGCTTCGTCGTGGCCGCGGCCGAGGGCGCACACCTGATCTCCGCCGAGGGCCGGCACTACATCGACTTCGTCGGCGGGGCCGGGGCCAACATCCTGGGCGCCAACCATCCCGCCGTGGTCGCCGCCATCCAGGCCCAGGCGGCCAAGGCCATCCACCTCTTCGGCACCCTGAACGAGGCGGCGATCCTGCTCTCGGAAAAGCTGGTGGAGGCCATCCCCTGCGCCGGGAAGATCTGCTTCACCACCACCGGTTCGGAGGCGACGGCCTATGCGCTCCGGATGGCGCGGGCCTTCACCGGGCGCGACAAGGTACTGAAGTTCGAGGGCGCCTACCACGGCAACCACGACTATGCCGCCTTCAGCCAGTTCCCGGCCGCGGCCGCCAACTATCCCCTGGCCACGGCCGACAGCGGCGGCGTGCCGCGCGCGCTGCAGGACACCATGCTGGTCGCCCCCTACAACGACCTGGAGGCGGTGGAGCGCATCGTCGCCGCCGCGGCGAAGGACCTGGCCGCCATCATCGTCGAGCCGGTGCAGCGGGTCATCTTCCCCGTGGAAGGCTTCCTCGCCGGCCTCAGGCGCATTGCCGACGACCACGGCGTCCTGCTGATCTTCGACGAGGTAGTGACCGGCTTCCGCCTGGCCTACGGCGGTGCACAGGAGTATTTCGGCGTCATCCCCGACCTCGCCAGCTACGGCAAGATCGTGGGCGGCGGCGGGCCGCTGGGCTGCGTCGCCGGACGCACGGAAATCTTGGAGAAGACCAACCCGCGGAACAAGGGCCACGCGGACTACGCCTACATCAACGGCACCCTGCACGGGAATCCCCTGGCGGCCGCCGCGGGTGCGGCCACCCTCGAGATCCTGGCCGAGCCCGGCTTCCACCGGCGGCTCAACGCCAGGGCCGAGGCCTTCTACGGCGAGCTGCAGTCCATCCTCGACCGCCACGGCCTGCCGGCGCTGGTCACCGGCCGGGCCTCTTTCTGGCAGTTCCTCTTCGCCGCGCGGCATCCCAGGAGCCAGCTCGACATCCTTGCCGCCGACCAGGCCCGTGCCCGCGCGCTCGACCTGGCGCTCCTGAAGCGCGGCATCTACGTCCTGCCGACGGTGCGCCGCTTCTTCTCCGCCGTGCTGAGCGAGGAGGACCTGAAGACCGCCCTTGCGGCCCTGGACGAGGCCTGCCAAGAGGTCGGGTGAACCCCACCAGCAAGGAGAGAACCGATGGACAAGGAGCGTTTCGACAAGGGCATCGCCAAGCGCAAGGCGACCCTGGGTGCGGAGTACGTGGAGAACACCATGGCCAAGGCCGACGACTTCTCCCGCCCCTTCCAGGAGATGATGACGGAGTGGTGCTGGGGCTTCGGCTGGGGCGACGAGACCCTGCCGCCCAAGACCCGCTCCATGCTGAACCTCACCATGATTGCCGCCCTCAACCGCATGCACGAGTGGGAGCTGCACTTCCGCGGCGCCATCAGGAACGGCGTCACCGAGGAGGAGCTGCGCGCCATCCTGCACCAGATCGCGATCTACTGCGGCGTGCCGACCGGCGTCGAGTGCTTCCGCATCGCCAAGCGGGTGATGGCCGAAGAGCCCTCGCAGTGAGCGCACCGCTTCCCGTCCAGATGCGCGCCATGGTCCTGACCGGCCATGGCGGCCTGGACAAGCTGGTCTATCGCGAGGACTGGCCGAGGCCGACCGCGGGTCCGGGCGAGGTGCTGATCAAGGTCGGCGCCTGCGGGATGAACAACACCGACATCAACACCCGCATCGGCTGGTACGCCTCCCAGGTGACCGAAGGCACCACGGCGGAGGGCGGGCGCAGCGGCTTCGCGGCGGTCGAGGAAGGCGGCTGGGGCGGCAGCGGCATCGCCTTCCCGCGCATCCAGGGCGCCGACGTTTGCGGCGAGGTGGCGGCCGTCGGCGAGGGCGTGGCCCCCGACTGGGTCGGCCGCCGGGTGCTGATCGACACCTGGCTGCGCGACTGGAGCGACCCGCTGGACCGGGATAGCTGCCGCTACTTCGGTTCAGAGGTCGACGGCGGCTTCGCGGACTATGCCCTGGCACCGATCCGCAACGTCCATGCCGTCGAGAGCGACCTCAGCGACGTGGAGCTTGCCACCTTCGCCACCTCCTCCATCACCGCGGAGAACATGCTGAGCCGCGCCGAGGTCCAGGAGGGCGACCGGGTGCTCATTCCGGGCGCCTCGGGCGGCGTGGGCACTGCGCTGATCCAGCTCGCCCGTCGACGCGGGGCCACAGCCGTCGGCCTCTGCGGCAGCGACAAGGCCGAGGCCGTCGCCGCGCTCGGCGCCACGGTGCTGCCGCGCGCACCCGATGACCTGGCCCGGGCGCTGGAGGAGACCACCGGATCGGCCGAGGTCGACGTGGTGGCCGACGTGGTCGGCGGACCGCTCTGGCCGCAGTTCCTGAAGGTGCTGCGCCGCGGCGGGCGCTATACCTGTGCGGGCGCCATCGCCGGCCCGATCGTGGCGTTCGACCTGCGCGACTTCTACCTGAAGGACCTGACCTTCACCGGCGCCACCATCATCCCGCCGGGCCTCTTCGCCGACCTGGTCGGCTACATCGAGCGCAAGGAAATCCGCCCCCTGGTGGGCGGCTCCTTCGCGCTGAAGGACCTCAAGCAGGCCCAGGAGGCCTTCCTGGTGAAGCGCCACGTCGGCAACCTGGTCATCGACATGAGCCTCTAGGAGCGAATCCCGAGCAGATGGGTTCATCTGCGACGATGATTTGCTTCTGAAACAACAGGCTAAAGCAGGGTGCGTGAGCATGAGCGAGCGCATTCTGCTCCAGTTGCGGGCGGGCGGAATCGGCGCCGGGCGGAGACACGGGCCAGTCCCGCGTGAGTCCGAACTGCTGTGTTTGCAGGCGGGACCTCTCGGTTCCGGGCGGCCCCTTCTGTCTCCCGGGCAGGCGCAAGTTCGCCAGCCTCGACAGCCATCGTTCCTCTCGTGGCGGCCGGCGGCACCCACGGCAGTGGCTGGCTGCCCGCCCCGCATCAGACAGTATCTAGAAAATCTGCGGGATCATATATCACAATAGTACCCTTATCCAGTCTCCCGTACTCAAATAACAACCCTCCCCTCTTTATAAAATTGATACTCGACAATACCCCGTCAGCACAAACAACAACCTGGCCTTTTGGTCAGGTTGATTAAAAGCGCAAGCACGATAGGGTTCAATGTCGATTGTTCGATGTGTCCCGGTGCAAGTGCGCGGGCGCTGGGCGGTCCGCCGTGCGAAAGGGGAAGGCTATGGCCGTGGTTGTGGGATATGGTGCGTTGGACGACAGCCTCGCCGGGACCAGCGACGCGGACGTGATCTATGGCCTCAGCGGAGCCGACCGGCTTTACGGACTGACAGGCGACGACAGCCTCTATGGGGGCGCTGACGGAGACACCACCGTCTCCGGCGGGCTCGGTGACGACGGTCTTTTCGGCGGCGACGGAAGCGACAGCCGCTTCTTAGGCGGCAGCGGCGCCGACAGCCTCTACGGGGGCGGCGCGGCCGAGCGTAGCTTCTTCGGAGACAGCGGCAACGACAGCCTCTTCGGTGACAACGGCAGCGATGCCTTATTCTTCGGCGGCAGCGGCGACGACGACCTCTTCGGCGGCCTGGGGAATGACGGCGGCTTCTATGGAAGCAGCGGCGCGGACCGTATCTTCGGCGATAGCGGGACGGATGTCCTCTTCTACGGCGGCAGCGGCGACGACAGCCTCGTCGCCGGCACGGGCTACGACGGCGACTTCTTCGGGGGCAGCGGCGACGATGTCCTCTCCGGCGGCCCGGGATCCAACGGGTCCTTCCAAGGGGACGAGGGGTCCGATAGCCTCACCGGCGGGTCGGGCAAGGATTCCTACTTCGACGGAGGCGGCGGAGATGATGGCCTTTTCGGAGGCAGTGGGGATGATTCCGTCTTCTACGGCACCGGCGGCAGCGACAGCCTCTACGGCGCCGAGGGGGCCGACTGGCGCTTCAACGGGGGCGAGGGCGACGACAGCCTCTTCGGCGGCGAGGGAGACGACACCTTCCTGACCGGCGAGAACGGCAACGACAGCCTCTTCGGGGGGGACGGCGACGACATCGCCCTCAATGGCCGAGACGGCAGCGACCTGCTGTCCGGAGGAACCGGCAACGATAGCTTCTTCTACGGAAGCACCGGCGACGACAGCCTCTCGGGCGACAGTGGAGACGACCGCGACTTCCGTGGGGGAGCCGACTCCGATGCCCTCTTCGGCGGCAGCGGAAACGATACCTCCTTCCGCGGAGACGATGGCGAAGACAGCCTCTTCGGCGATAGCGGAGACGACGGCATCTTCCGCGGAGGGGCCGAGAGCGACGCCCTGTTCGGAGGCAGCGGAAACGATAGCTCCTTCCTCGGAGGCGACGGCGACGACAGCCTCTATGGGGGTTCTGACGGGGACACGACCTTCTCCGGTGAACTAGGCGACGACGGTCTTTTCGGCGACGGCGGAAGCGACAGCCGCTTCTTCGGCGGCAGCGGCGCCGACAGCCTCTACGGGGGCGGCGCGGCCGAGCGGAGCTTCTTCGGAGACAGCGGCAACGACAGCCTCTTCGGTGACAACGGCAGCGATGCCTTATTCTTCGGCGGCAGCGGCGACGACGACCTCTTCGGCGGCCTGGGGAATGACGGCGGCTTCTATGGAAGCAGCGGCGCGGACCGAATCTACGGCGGTAGCGGGACGGATGTCCTCTTCTACGGCAGCAGCGGCGACGACAGCCTCGTCGCCGGAACGGGCTACGACGGCGACTTCTTCGGGGGCAGCGGCGGCGATGTCCTCTCCGGTGGCCCGGGATCCAACGGGTCCTTCCACGGGGACGAGGGGTCCGATAGCCTCACCGGCGGGTCTGGCAAGGATTCCTACTTCGACGGAGGCGACGGAGATGACGGCCTTTTCGGAGGCAGCGGGGATGATTCCGTCTTCTACGGCACCGGCGGCAGCGACAGCCTCTACGGCGCCGAGGGGGCCGACTGGCGCTTCAACGGGGGCGAGGGCGACGACAGCCTCTTCGGCGGCGAGGGAGACGACACCTTCCTGACCGGCGAGAACGGCAACGACAGCCTCTTCGGGGGGGACGGCGACGACATCGCCCTCAATGGCCGAGACGGCAGCGACCTGCTGTCCGGAGGGACCGGCAACGATAGCTTCTTCTACGGAAGCACCGGCGACGACAGCCTTTCGGGCGACAGCGGAGACGACCGCGACTTCCGTGGGGGAGCCGACTCCGATGCCCTCTTCGGCGGCAGCGGAAACGATACCTCCTTCCGCGGAGACGATGGCGACGACAGCCTCTTCGGCGGGGAGGGCGACGACACCAGGCTCCTTGGCGGTGACGGCAGCGATACCATCTCGGGCGGCAGCGGCGGAGATCTCGGACTCTACGGCGGATCCGGCGACGATCTGCTGCGGGGCGACAGCGGTATCGACCTCTTGTTCGGAGACAGTGGCGACGACCGCTTCCTGGTCTATGCGCAGAACGAGATCCTTGCCGGCGAGACCTACGACGGCGGCAGCGGCACCGACACCCTGATCCTGGAGGACGGGGTGTCGCTGCCGGCAGGCATCGCGCTCAGCGGCGTCGAGGCGATGAACCTCTACGGCAACAATGCCGCCAACAGCCTGGGCGGGCACTACGGGATCAACGTCATGCGCGGCTACGGCGGCGCCGACGTCTTCCGCGGCTTCGGCGGCGACGACAGCCTCTACGGCGACAGCGGCAGCGATACGCTTCTGGGCCTGAACGACAACGACGCCCTCTTCGGAGGGGTCAGCGTCGATACCCTCTTCGGCGGTGCCGGGAACGACAGCGCCTACGGCGGGATCGCGGGCGACCAGGTCGGCGGCGGCAGCGGCGCGGACCTCCTCTTCGGCGGAAGCGGGCCCGACAAGCTGAACGGCGGCAGCGGTGCGGACACGGCCTACGGTGGCTCGGGCAACGATACCGTGACGGTCGACACCCTGGACGACCTGGTCGTCGAGACGGCGGCCGGCGGCATTCGCGACGTGGTCCGCCTGGAGATTCCCGACTACACCCTCGGCAGCGGCACAGACGGCTTCGTCGAGGTGGCAATCGTCGCGGACGAGGTCGCGGGCGGCATGCTGGTCGGCAACGCGCTCGACAACCGCCTGCGCGGCAACTCGGCCGAGAACGCGCTCTACGGGGCCGAGGGCGATGACGTCCTGATCGGCGAGCTGGGCGCCGACAGCCTCTTCGGCGGCAGCGGCACGGACCGGCTGCGCGGGGAATCCGGGTCGGACCTGCTCGCGATGGAGAGCGGAGCGCTCGCCTTCGGCGGCTCCGGGGAGGACAGCTTCCTCTTCGATGGCGCGAGCCTGGGCACGGACGGCAGCGGCGGCCCCACGGTGCGCGACTTCGACGGGCTGGCCTTCGGCAGCGGCTCCGGCGCGGACAAGCTGGTCTTCGCGACCGGGCTGGAGGTCGGCAGCTTCTCCTTCATCGGCGATGCCGCCTTCTCCGCCGGCGGCAACTCCGAGGCCCGCCTCGCCGGGAAGCAGCAGCTCCAGGTCGACCGGGATGGCGACGGTTCCGTCGATCAGGCCTTCAGGATCACCGGCCTCACGGCAGCCTCGCAGCTCACCGCCAGCGATTTCGTCTGGCTTGCCTGACCCGGGAGCGCCGGCGGCCGGGAGGCCCGCCTTCCGTCAGGTCACGTTGCGCGCGATCACCAGGCGTTGCACCTCGCTGGTGCCCTCGTAGATCTGGCAGACGCGGACGTCGCGGTAGATGCGCTCCACCGGGAAGTCGTTGAGATAGCCGTAGCCGCCGTGGATCTGGATCGCGTCGCTGGCGATCTCTTCGGCCGCCTCGCTGGCGAAGAGCTTGGCCATGGAGGCCTCGGTCAGGCAGGGGCGGCCGGCGTCGCGCAAGGAGGCTGCGTGCAGCACCATCAGCTCCGAGGCCTTGATCCTGGTCGCCATGTCGGCGAGCTTGAAGGCGATCGCCTGATGGTCCTTGATCGGGCGGTCGAAGGCCTTGCGCTCGCGGGCATAGTCGCGCGCGGCCTCGAAGGCGGCCCTGGCCATGCCCACCGACTGGGCGGCGATGCCGATGCGGCCGCCCTCCAGGTTCGAGAGCGCGATGCGATAGCCCTGGCCCTCCTCGCCCAGCAGCAGGTCGGGCGTCAGGCGCAGGTCCTCGAAAACGATCTGGCAGGTGTCGCTGGCGCGCTGGCCCAGCTTCTTCTCGACCGAGGCCACCCGGTAGCCGGGCGCGTCGGTCGGCACGATGAAGGCGGAGATCCCCTTCTTGCCGGCCTCGGGGTCGGTCACGGCGAAGACGATGGCGACGTCGGCCTCGCGGCCGGAGGTGATGAACTGCTTGGTTCCGTTCAGCACCCAGTGATTGCCGTCCTTGACCGCGCGGGTGCGCAGCGCAGAGGCGTCGGAGCCGGTGTGCGGCTCGGTCAGGCAGAAGCAGGCCAGGCTCTCGCCGCGCGCCATGGGCTTCAGGAAACGCTCCTTCTGCTCCTCCGAACCATAGCGGGCGATCGGCATGCAGCCGACAGAGTTGTGCACGCTCATGATGGTGGAGCAGGAACCGTCGCCCTCCGCCACCTCCATCAGCGCCAGCGCGTAGGAGACATGGTCGGTCCCCGCCCCGTCCCACTCCGGCGCCACCAGCATGCCGAGGAAGCCCAGCTCCGCCATGCCCGTCAGGGCCGCGCGCGGGAAGGCCGCCTCGCGGTCCCACTCGGCCGCTCTCGGCTTCAGTTCCTGCTGCGCGAAGGACCGCGCCGCCTCGCGCACCATCTCCTGCTCGTCGTTCAGGATCATCGCTCTCGTCCCCGGGCCCTGGCGCCCTACCAGGGCATGGGCCTGCCATCGTAGTTGAAGAAACCGCCGTTCATCTCCGGCGTCGAGCCGCTCACCAGGGTGAAGATGCCGTCGGCCGATTCCTCGGCCGAGATATCGGCATCGGGTCCGCCCATGTCGGTGCGCACCCAGCCCGGATGCAGCGAGAGCGTGACGATCCCCTTCTCGGCCAGGATGAGGGAGAGCTGGCGCTTCACCATGTTCACGCCGGCCTTGCTGACGGCATAGATCGGCGGCCAGCCCAGGCTCGCGTTCTGGATGGAGCCGAGCTGGGAGGAGACGATGGCGACGCGCTTGCCCTTGCCGGCCTCGAGGTTGGCGGCAAGGCGCTCGGTCACCAGCCAGGGTGCTGCGGTGTTGACCGCGAGGACCGAGATCCAGTCCTCGAGCTTGGTCTGGCCGAAGGTGATGTCCCGGGGCCCCATGACGCCTGCGTTGTTGATCAGGTGGTCGATCGGAAGGTCTCTCAGTGACCAGGCCAGATCGTCGATCGAGGCCTGCGAGGAGACGTCCAGGCGATAGACCGTGACACCGGAGAGCTGACCCAGGGCCTCCGCCTGCTCCGGGTTGCGGACCGCAGCATGGACGGTCCAGCCGGCCTCGGCATAGCGGCGGACCAGGGCGAGGCCCACGCCCCTGTTGGCACCAGTGATCACGAGATTGGGCATCGCCGGAACTCCGTTTTCCTTCACACCTGCAGATCATACACCGGGAAGCGCAGGGATAGGGCGCGCTTTGCGGCCGTCAGCCGGAGAGGTGCTCGCCCTGCGTCCGCTGCTTGTGCTGGCGCCGCCAGCGCCGCCAGCGCCGGCGCAGGTCGCGCTGCGCCTCCATGGTCTGGCCCCAGCCCTCGCGGACGCTGCCGTTGACCACCCTGACGGCACCGCCCGCCTGGACTCCGGCCCGATGCAGGTGCGTGCGGCCCCACATCAGGAGCGCCTGGCGCCGCACCCGGCGCTCCGCCTCTCCGTTGCGCAGCTTGATCCCCTCGCGCAGGGCCAGATCGCGGCAGACCTGCATGGCGAACTTGCAGAAGGAGACGGCGAAGTCGCGATGCGCCGGCGAGTGCCCCAGGCGGTCGCAGGCATCGAAGATCGCCTCGTAGCGGTCCATGATCCGGCGGTAGAGGGCGGTGCTCTTCTGCGGCTGCATCAGGGCACGGGTCGCGACCGCCTCGAAGAAGCGAGGCTCGACCGGCTGCAGGAAGGCGACGGGCGGCTGCTCGCGCATGATGTCGAGCACCGTCTCCTCGCCCGCCCGGTCGCCCAGCAACACCTGGGCCACGAAGAGCGCCTGCAGGTAGCGCTCCTTCGAGCGGGCGATCTGGATCTCGCTCAGCACCACCGGAATCCCCTTCTCGAAGAGCGGCGTGCGGGGAGGATGGATCAGCTCGTCCAGGATCAGCCTGGTCGACGCGAAGCGCCCCAGGGGATCGCCGAAGGGCTTCAGCTCTTCGAGGTAGCGCACCTCGGCCAGGGGCTCCTCGCCGCAGGAGCCGATAATCCAGCCGTGCTGCAGCATCTCGGTGCAGTAGTGCCAGGTCTCCTCGTAGGGCCGGAAGGGGTCGAAGCGGAAGCGCTTCATCACCTGCGCGCGGCCGAAGAGGGTGCTGAGGTTGAACAGGGGTGCGCGGGCATGGCGCAGGCGCGCGGCCTGCTGCCGGCCGCCGCGCAGGTTCAGGCTGTTGCCGTGCCGGTCGATCAGCTCGACCCGGCCCCCGCAGACCTCCAGCCCCGGCTCGCTGCGCAGCAGCTGCAGGCGCCGCTTCAGGGCATCGGGCAGCATGCGGTCGCTGGAGAGCAGGAAGGTCAGCATGCGGCCCTTGGCGCCGACGAGACCGGCGTTCAGGGCATCGGCCAGCCCGCCGCCCTCGTGCTCGAAATGCCGGATGCGGGGGTCGCGCTCCATCTCCTGGTCGAGCCAGCTCCGCGTCTCCTGGTCCAGGGACTTGCGGCAGTCCACGCAGAGCAGCTCCCAGTCGCTCACCGACTGCTCCTGCACCGAGGCGAGCGCGAGCTTGAAGTGCGAGAGCCCGGCCACGATCGGCATGACGATGGAAATGCGCGGCCGCTTGCGGCTCAAGGTCGAGGGCCGCTCGGCCAGGCGGGACACGAAGCGCCCGCGGATCGCCGGGATGTGCGAATCGGTCAGCGAGATGACGGTCCGGCGCAGCGCCTCCATTCGCTTCAGGTAGAAGTCGACCCGCTCGCAGTGCTCGCGGTAGTAGGCATCGTAGTCGATGGCGAAGAAGGCCGGGTGCGCCTCTTGGATGATCGGCATCTCGTGGGTGAACTGCGAGGACTGCGAGTGCGACCAGAAATAGGTGTTCTCGTGCGGGCGCCTGCCGTCGAAGCCGATCAGGATGGTCTCCCGCGCCAGGCTGGCGGCCAGCGGCAGCAGGAAATGGGTCATGACGTTGCGGGTGGCGGCGACGGAGAAGGTCTCGAAGAGATCGAAGTTGACCGCGTGCTTGTCCGTCGTCGGCACCCCGATCAGGCGGTCGCGCACGTCCTCCGGCAGGACGGTGTTGTAGATCCCGATGTCGCGCATCGGAAAGATGAAGGAAGCATCGTAGCGCCGCATCGCCTCGACCAGCCGGGTACGGAACTCCTGCGCGTAACGCGAGGCGCCGGCATGGAAGATGGGGTCCGAGGCGACGATGATCTTGGGCTGCAGCGCATCGAGCAGCGGCCGGTTCTTCACCATGGAGTTGGTGGCGACATGCACGCCCTTGGGCAGGCTGGCGAAATCCACCTGCTCCAGGGTCGGGCCGGTGCCGAACAGCAGCACCCGATCGCTCTTGAGGCCCTGCAGCAGTACCTTGAGGCGCTGCTCGGAAACCGCCCGCTGCGTCTTGGTGCCCGCCCCGCCACTGGAGCTGGCCTTCAGATAAAGCGAAGAGGCGTGCTGGACCCTGCGGTGGTCGGCGCGGATCAGGCGCACGTCCTCGCCGCGCTTCAGGAAGGGATCCTTGTCGCGCAGGGTCTCGTCCCAGAGGCAGATGAAGCGCTGGCCGTTGAAGCTTTCGAACCAGACGTTGGCCCGTGCCAGCGGCATGACCTTGACCCGGTCGCGCAGCTTCTCCGCCATCTCGGCGACGCAGCCGTCCAGGAAGTGCGCCGGCGGATGGCCATAGGGCGAATCCTCCCGGTCGCTCGGCACCAGGATGCTGTCGCCCCGCCGGACCAGCGGCGAGAGGTAGAAGATGGCGCGATAGAAATCATCCGAAAATTGCAGGGAATCGTGGATCTCCGGATAGAGGTAGAAGAGCCGCGGCCGAAGCTGGGCCTCTTTTCCCGCCGGGGTCAACGTGCGCCCTCTCGCCAGGGCTGCCGCCAGGTGTGGCCGGTCGCAATCCAGTCCGCCGCCGCTTCGGCAAGCCCGCTCTCGCCCGGCGAGAGATGGAAGACCGCACCGGAGAGCGGCGCCTCCGCCAGCGCCTCGGCGGAAAGCCTGCTCCGCGCCGAGGTGACGTAGAGGCGCTCCCTCCGCGGTCCGCCGAAGGTGAGCGACGTCGGCCGCGGCACCGGCAGCGCGATGGAGCGGTCGCGGTCTCCGTTTGCGTGATAGCGGGTGATCTGCCAGCCGTCCCACTCGGCATTCCAGAGGCCGCCCGCGGCATCGACCGTCATGCCGTCGGGATAGCCGGACGAGGCCGGCAGCAGGGCGAAGTCTTCGACCCGGCCCAGGCTGCCGCTCTCGGGATCGTAGCTGGCGGTTTTGATGACCTTGCCCGGCGAATCGGTGAAGTAGATGCGCCGCCCGTTGGGGCTGAAGGCGGGACCGTTGAAGACGGTGAAAGACCCCGGCAGCTCGCGCGGCCCGTCGGCATCCAGGCAGTAGGCCGAGGCCTCGGCCGCGCTCTCGCCCAGGTGTGCGCCGCCGGCCAGGATCCGGCCCTGCCGGTCGGCCTTGCCGTCGTTCATCCGCGTGCCCTCGGCGAGCAGCAGGGCCTCCCCCAGGCTGGCGGTCGCGCCGTCTTGCGGATCGATCAGCACGAAGCCGCGGCCCATGCCGGAGACCAGCAGCCCGCCCGGACCCTTCGCCAGGAAGCCCGGAGAACCCGGAAGCGAGAGGAAGCGCGCGCCCTCGGCCGCCGACCAGCGCCAGAGACGCTGTCCCTCGATATCCACCCAGAAGAGGCGCTGGCTGGCGTCGCACCAGAGCGGCCCCTCGCCCAGCCGACAGGCGCTTTCGACCAGGACCTCCACGGTCTCCTCGGATCCGGCTTCCAGAGTTGCACCCACAGCGCGCACCACCAGCGGCCTATAGACAGACAGGGATCAATAGGGCACGGCCCGTCGCGCCGCCAGGCACGACGGCACGGCTCGAGAAAGATGCAGCAACAGAGAAGAAGGCCGGTGGGGTGCTTCTCGCTTCCATCTTTCTTGCCGATCCCTTGCCCGGATCAGGAGACCGCAGCGGCAGGTTCCTGCAGCGCGGCCAGCTTGCCTTCCCAGGCAAAGGCATGCTCGACGATCTCGCGCAGGCTATCGTGCTTCGGCTGCCAGCCGAGCTGCTGGCGCACCCGGCTGGCCTCCGCCACAAGGCTCGGCGGATCTCCGGCACGGCGCCCGACCTCCTTGACGGTGAAGTCCTCGCCCGACACGCGCTTCACCACCTCGATCACCTCGCGCACCGAAAAGCCCCGGCCGTAGCCGCAGTTCATGGTGAAGCTCTCGCCGCCCCCCGCCAGGTGCCGGAAGGCCAGGACATGCGCCTGGGCGAGGTCGCTGACGTGGATGTAGTCGCGCACGCAGGTGCCGTCCGGGGTCGGATAGTCGTTGCCGTAGAGTTCCAGATGGCTGCGCTGTCCGTGTGCGGCCTGGCTCGCGACCTTGATCAGGTGCGTCGCGTTCAGCGAGCCCTGCCCGGTGCGCAGCGCGGGATCGGCGCCGGCCACGTTGAAGTAGCGCAGGATGCCGTAGGAGAGGCCATAGGCGCTGGCGGCATCGCGGATCATGGTCTCGCTCATCAGCTTCGAGGCGCCGTAGGGCGACATGGGCTGCAGGCGCGTGGTCTCGGGGATCGGCGAGATCCCCGGCTCGCCATAGACGGCGGCGGTCGAGGAGAAGATGAAACGCCCGACGCCGGCCTCGATGGCGGCGGCCAGAAGCTCCTGCGTCTTGGCCGTGTTGTTCCTGTAGTACTTCAGCGGGTCGAGGACCGACTCGGGCACCAGGATGGAGCCGGCGAAATGCACGACCGCCTCGATCTCATGGTCCGCGAAGATGCGCGCCAGCAGGCCTCTATCGGCGACGTCGCCCCGGTAGAAGGCGGCCTGCCGGGGGAGAAAATCCGGAACGCTGTTGGAAAGGTCGTCGATCACCACGACGGGAATGTCCTGATCCAGGCAGGCATAAACCATGTGACTGCCGATGTAACCGGCACCCCCGGTGATCAACAACGCCATTGTCTCTCTTCCCCTTTCCACCCTCGACCAGCGGTCGCCCCGAATCCGCGCCCCCGATCGTGCCCCTTGTCCGCCATCCGAGCGCGTTACTCAAGAGACCGCAACGGCGCAGGCGCGCACAGATCCGGCGCCTCCGCCGGCCCGTTCCGGCCGCGACGGGCGCGCGCTCTTCGATCGACCCTTGCCTGTCGCAACCTTGCCCTTTCATGACGGGCAGGGCAAGGCGCCAGCGACATGGCCGTCTGGCGTCTGCCCTCCTCGAAGTCAGGCAGGAGCGACCTCCGGGAGCGAGCCGGACTTACCTTCGCGACCTGTATTACGCCCAGGGCCCGGAGATCGTCCCCTGCGATCTCGCCGCTAAATCGTCGCTATCCGACCGCGCCGCTTGCGGCGTCCGGCCTACAGTCCCCAGCGCAGGGCCGGCGTGTGGACGGGCTTGCCCCAGAGTGTCGCGAACTCGCGCTCCCAGGCGGTCACGGTCAGGGAGGCACCGGCCATGTCGAGAGAGGTCACGTAGTTGCCCACCAGGCTCGCCGCCACCGAGACCCCGGCGCTCGAGAGGCGGTCGGCGGCCGCCTTGTAGAGCAGGTAGAGCTCCATCAGCGGGGTGGCGCCGAAACCGTTGACGAAGAGCAGCACCTCGTCGGGCCGGTCCTGATAGTCGGAGAGGATCGCCGCGGTCATCTCGTCGGCCATCGCATCGGCGCTCATCAGCTTGTCGCGCCGGCGGCCCGGTTCGCCGTGGATTCCGACGCCCAGCTCCATCTCGTCCTCGGCGAGGGAGAAGGTGGGCTTGCCGGCAGCGGGAACGGTGCAACTGGTCAGGGCCACGCCCATCGAGCGGGTGGCCTTGTTGACCCTGTCGCCCAGGGCCTTCAGGCCGGCGAGGTCGGCCCCCTCTTCGGCCGCCGCGCCCAGGATCTTCTCAACCACCAGGGTTCCGGCGACGCCGCGCCGGCCGGTGGAGAAGGTCGAGGATTCGACCGCCACGTCGTCGTCGGTCAGGACCGTCGCCACGCCGCCGCCGACGAGGTCGCCGGCCATCTCGGCCGCCATCTCGAAGTTCATGACGTCGCCCTCGTAGTTCTTCACGATGAAGAGCAGGCCCGCTTCCGGGGCCAGGGCCTGGGCTGCTGCCACCATCTGATCGGGCGTCGGCGAGGTGAAGACCTGCCCCGGGCAGGCGGCATCCAGCATGCCCAGGCCGACGAAGCCGGCATGCAGGGGTTCATGGCCTGATCCGCCGCCCGACAGCAGTGCTACCTTGTCCGGCCGCAGCTCCCGCCGGCGGACGAACTTGCCCTCCTCGCCCAGCACCACCAGGTCCGCATGGGCGGCGACGAAGCCCTGCAGGCTCTCCGTCAGGACATCGTCGACCGCATTGATGATCTTCTTCATGGCCTCTCCTCCAGGTTCCGCCAACTTCTACTGCTTAGTCGCCCTCTGCCAAAAGACCTCCCAGGAAGGCGGCCAGCTCGCGTAGCTGCTTGTCGAGCTTTCGATTGAGCGCCTCGTCGCCCAGGTCGGGCAGCGCCAGGGTCACGGTCCTCGTCCTCCGGCTGCCCTCCGCCCCCTGCAGCCGGTCGGGATGCGCGCGCTCGTAGGCCTCGAGGAAGCGCTGGCGCTCTTCGGGAGAGACATGGCCGATGCGGAAGATCGTCTCCAGGTGACGGGCAGGAATGGGCGTGTCGTAGGCCGGGTTGGTGATCTGCGAGATGAAGCTGCGGTTCTTGCCCATGGCCTCGGCCAGGCGTCCGCGCAGGCCCGAGGGCCGGCGGTCGATGACGGTCTTCAGGATCGCCTTGTAGGCTGCCACCGCCTGGCGCTGGGGTGTCTCGCGGCGCCTTGCGCTATCCTCCATGGCCCTCGACCCCGGGCCAGGCGGCTATCGTCGCCTTGGCTCGCCCCACCGCCGGCGGTGCCATGGAAAGGCGCCTGAGCCCGCAGCCCAGCAGCGCCGGGATCGCGGCCGGGTCGCCGCCGGCATCGCCGCAGAGCGACAGCTCGATCCCCATCCGCTCGGCCGCGCCCACCGCTTCTTCGATCAAGCGCAGCACGGCGGGCATGCGCACGTCCTGCAGGTAGCCGAGCCCGCTGCCGTCGCGCGAGGCCGCCATGGTGTACTGGACCAGGTCGTTGCTGCCGATCGACGCGAAGTCGACGGCAAAGCGCTCCAGGGTGAGCGCCGCGGCGGGGATCTCGATCATGATGCCCAGCGGCGGCAGCGCATCGGGCGCCGCGCTGCCGAGGTCTCTTGCCGCCGCCTGCAGCAGCGCGCGGGCCTCCTCCACCTCCTCGGGCAGGGCGACCATGGGCAGCATGATCTTGATCGGCCCCAGGGCCGCGGCCCTGAGCAGGGCGCGAAGCTGCACGGCGAACACCTCGGGGCGCGCCAGGGAGAGGCGCAGCCCGCGGCGGCCGAGGAAGGGATTGCCCTCGGCCTCGGTCAGTCCGGGGATCGGCTTGTCGCCGCCGGCATCGAGGGTGCGGAAGATGACGGGGCGGCCCGCAGCCCAGGCCACGATCCTGGAATAGCAGGCGAACTGCTCCTCCTCGTCGGGCAGGCCCTCGCGCCCGTAGAAGAGAAACTCGCTGCGCACCAGGCCGACACCCTCGCAGATGCCTGGGTCGAGCCCCTCCAGCTCCTCCGGGAGGGCCACGTTCAGCAGCACGGCGACGGCCTCGCCATTGGTCGTGCGGGCGGGCCGGTCGAGGATCTCAGCCAGCGCCGCCCGCTCGTCGGCCAGCGCACGGCTGCGGGCACCGAAGGCAGCCTCCTCCTCCGGGGCCGGGTCCAGGGTCAGCGCCCCCTCTTCTCCGTCGAGCAGGGCCGCCGTTCCCTCTTCCACCTCCAGCGGGCCCAGCCCCAGCACCATGGGGACGCCGCGCGCGCGGGCCAGCATCGCGACATGGCTGGAGGCGCTGCCGCCCCGCAGCGCGATGGCGCGCTCCCTCCAGTCCTGCGCCAGGAAGGCCGAGGGCGCGATGTCGTCGGCGAGCAGGATGGCGCCGGCCGGCAGGGCCGCCTGCGCCGCCGCCTCGCCGCGAAGCAGGCGGAGAACGCGGTCGCGCAGGTCCTCCATGTCGCTGCTGCGGGCCCGGAAATAGCTGTCCTCGGCCAGTGCGAAGACCTCGATCTGCTCGGCCATGGCGGCCTGCCAGGCCGCATCGGCCGGCGCGCCCTCGGCGATCGCGGCATAGGCCTCTTCGGTCAGGGCCTCGTCCTCGAGCATGGCGACCTGGAAGCCCAGAATCTCGGCCGCCTCGCCCTCGCTCCCGGCGATCAGGCGGCCCAGGGCCTCGATCGCCGCGGCGACCGCGGCCCGAAGCGCCGCCGCCTCTTCCTCAGGCGTGCCGGCCTGGCGCGCAGCGGCGGCGCCGCCGCGCGGCACCGCGATCCGTCCGGCCAGGAGGCCCGGGGAGGCCGCCTCACCGCGGATGCAGCGCGCGTCGGCCAGCCCTCTGCTCACGCCGCCTCGCCGCCCACATCGGCCGTGAAATCCCCTTCCACCAGGGCGACGACGGCCTCCAGGGCCTTCTGGGCGTCGCCGCCTTCGGCGCGGAAGAAGAGGGTCGTGTCCTTCGGCGCCTTGGTCCGCATCACCTTCACGATCGACTTGGCGTCGATCCAGGGACCCTCGGCATCCAGCGCCAGCTCGACCTTGGCGGAAAAGCTCTTGGCGAGCTGGGTCAGCTTCACGGAGGGGCGCGCATGCAGGCCGACCTCGTGGGTCATGAAGACCGATGCGGTCAGCGGACCCTCTTGCACTTGGCGTTCCATGGCAGACAAGCCTCCTCACACTCCTATAACTGTCCGGTCTGACGTCAGGTCGCCCCGAACGGCACCGGTCGAACATCCTTCAAAAGCGACCCCGCCCAGGGCATCGCAGAGGGCGGACCTACCGCCGCGACTAGTCCGGGCTCAGCTCTTCCGCCGTCGCGCGGACCTCGTCCAGGCTGGCGCCGCCCCAGGCCTCGGTGGCGGCCATGATCGCCCCCTCTACCAGGGGGGCGTTGCAGATGACCGCCTTGGCCTGCCGCTCCTCGGGCAGCATCTCGATCGCCATCTCGCTGTTGGTCTCCGCGCCGCCCAGGTCGACGAAGATCGCCACGCCGGCGTCCGACCAGGCCGCCTCGATGGCGGCGATGATCTTGGCGACGTCGGTCCCCAGCCCACCGTCCGGGTTGCCGCCGCAGTAGGCCAGAGGAATGGCCTCTCCCACCATCTGGCGCACCATGTCGGCCGTGCCGCGGGCGACCTCGGGCGAGTGGGAGACGATGACGATTCCCACCTTGTCGCTCATGCCGCGTCCTCCAGAACCGCACAGAGCGCCTCGATGGCAAGCTGGCTCGAGCGCGCACCGGGATCCATGTGCCCGATGGAGCGTTCGCCCAGGAAGGAGGCGCGACCGCGGATGGCCTGCAGCGGCACGGTGGCCTCCGCGCTGGCCGCCGCCACCTGGCGGATCTCCGCCAGGCTCTTGCCGGCCGCGATGGCGTCTATGGTCGGCGAGAGGACGTCCAGCATGGTCTTCTGGCCGAGCTCCGACTTGCCGCGCGCCTTGGCGGCGGCGAGCGCCTGGGAGAGCGCCGCGGCCAGGCCGGCGCGGTCCAGGCTCTCCGGCCAGGACTTGCCCAGCGTCATCAGCAGGGTGCCGTAGAGCGGGCCGGAGGCGCCGCCGACCTTCATGACGAGCTGCATGCCGGTCGCCTTGATGGCCTCGCCCGCCGGCTTCGCCGCCAGGCCGTCGAGGTCCTCCAGCACGGCCCCTGCGCCGCGCTTCATGTTGATGCCGTGATCGCCGTCGCCGATCGCCTGGTCGAGCGCCGTCAGCTCCGGCTCGGCGGCGATCAGGGCCCGGGCAACGCTGTCGATCAGCCGTCTGGTGAGTTCGCTGTCCATCTGAATCTTCCTAGTGAAGGGCCCGGAGCCGGCGGCCCTCGCCGTCGAAGCAGAGCGGGGCTTCGAGCGTGAGGCGCACCTCGGTTCCGGCCTCGATCGGGCTGTGGGCGTCGACAAGCGTGGTGAGGTGGTGGCCCGCGACCTCCAGGTGCACATGGCTCTGGTCGCCCAGATGCTCGACCCGCACCACCTGGCCGGCCGCCCCGGTCCCGCCGTTGCGTCCGATCTTGATGTGCTCGGTGCGCGCGCCGACCTTCACCGTGCCCGGCAGGACCCCGTCGCCCGGCAGCAGGTCGGCCGGCAGCAGGTTGATCCTGGGCGTGCCCAGGCGCTCTGCCACGTAGACCGTGTCGGGGTCCTCGTAGATCTGGCGCGGGGTCCCGAACTGCACCAGCGCGCCCTCGGCCAGCACCCCGATCTGGCTGGCCATGGTCATGGCCTCGATCTGGTCGTGGGTCACGTAGAGGATGGTGGCGCCCAGGTCCTGCTGGATGCGCTTCAGCTCCAGCCGCAGCTCGGCCCGGAGCTTGGCGTCCAGGCTGGAGAGCGGCTCGTCCATCAGGTAGACCGAGGGCTCGCGCACCAGCGCCCGGCCGATCGCCACGCGCTGCATCTCGCCGCCGGAAAGCTGGGTGGCCTTGTTCTTCAGCTTGTGCGGGATGCGCAGCATTTCCGCCACCTCCTGCACCCGCTTCTCGATCGCCGCCTTGGGCTGACGCCTGGCCGGCGAGCGCAGGGGAAAGGCCAGGTTGTCGAACACGCTGAGGTGGGGATAGAGCGAGTACTGCTGGAAGACGAAGGTCACGTCGCGCGACGAGGGCGCCACCCGGGTCACGTCCCGCCCACCGATGAAGACCTTGCCCTGGTCGGCGCGCTCCAGGCCTGCCACCAGCCGCAAGGTTGTCGTCTTGCCCGCCCCGGTCGGCCCCAGGAGCACGACGAAGCCGCCGTCGGGCAGGGTCAGGCTGACGTCCTCGACCGCGGCGGGCTGGTTGGGGAGGTAGCGCTTGGTGACGCCTTCCAGACGAACCTCAGACATGCGCCGCCTCCCGATAGGGCCGGGTCTTGATGGCACGCCCGCTCTGGCTGTCGAAGAGCGACAGGCGCTCGGTGATGAAGCTGAGGCCCAGGGCCTCGCCCGGCGCGGCCTTGATGCTGGAGGAGACCCTGGCTTTCACCGGCCCATAGTCCGTATCCAGGGTGACGATCTGCGTGGTGCCGAGATACTCCGAGCCGAAGACCTTGCCGCCGATGGCGCCCTCCTGCCCCAGCCTGATGTGCTCCGGCCTGACGCCCAGCGTCATGCTCGCCGAGGGCGCCTGCTCGGTCACCTGCGGCACGGCGACCTCCCTGCCGTTCATCCTGACCGCCCGGCCGCCGGCGACGATCTCGCCCTCGAAGGGCAGCAGGTTCATCGAGGGAGAGCCGATGAAGTCGGCCACGAACATGGTGGCCGGCGAATCGTAGATCTCCTGCGGCGGGCCGAACTGCTCGACCACGCCGTGGTTCATGACCACGATCTTGTCGGCCATCGACATGGCCTCGAGCTGGTCGTGGGTGACGTAGACCGTGGTCGCGCCGATGGAGTCGTGGAGCTGCCGCAGCTCCTGGCACATCAGCTCGCGGAACTCGGCGTCCAGCGCCCCCAGGGGCTCGTCCATCAGGAAGGCCTTGGGCCGGCGCACGATGGCGCGGCCCAGCGCCACGCGCTGGCGGTCGCCGCCGGCCAGGCCCGAGACCGGCTTCTTCAAGAGGTGGTCGATGCGCAGCAGGCGCGCCGTCTCCTCGACCCGCCGCCTGATCTCGCGCCGCGGGACCGACTCGCACTTGAGGGGGAAGCCGATGTTGTCGCGCACGTTCATGTGCGGGTAGAGCGCGAAGAGCTGGAAGACGAAGGCGATGTCGCGGTCGGCGGCCCGGTTGAAGGTGACCTCCTCCTCGTCCAGCAGGATGCGCCCGCTGGTCGGCAGCTCCAGGCCTGCGATCATGCGCAGGGTCGTGGTCTTGCCGCAGCCCGAGGGGCCCAGCATGACGAAGAACTCGCCCTCTGCGATGGTGAAGCTGGAGTTCTCTACGGCGATGAAGTCGCCGAAGGTCTTGCGCAGCTCCTCGATCCTGATCTCGGCCATGGTGCCGCTCACTCCCGAAAGTGGCTGACGATGACGAACATCACCGTGCCGACCAGAATGAAGGTGAGCGACCAGGAGTAGAGCCACAGCGAGAAGGGCTGCGTCAGCATGATGACGCCGAGGGCGATCAGCACCACCGCCAGCGCCTCCCAGGGGCCGCGCCGGAACTGAAGCAGGCCGCGCAGCAGGCCGGGCTTGGCCGGTTCCTGCAGCTTGGAGGCTCGCTCGTCTGACATGGGCCCGCTCATTTGCGTACCGCCCCGAAGGTGATGCCGCGCAGCAGCTGCTTGCGGAGCAGGATGGTGAAGAGCAGCACCGGCAGCAGGAAGATGGTGGTCCCGGCCGCGACCGCGGGCCAGTCCAGCCCGCCCTCGCCGATGATGGTGGGGATGAAGGGCGGTGCGGTCTGCGCCGTGCCGCTGGTCAGAAGCAGCGCGAAGGCATACTCGTTCCAGGCGAAGATCAGGCAGAAGATCGCGGTCGCCGCGATGCCCGTCGTCATCTGCGGCAGCACCACCTTGTAGAAGGCCTGGAAGCGGCTGTAGCCGTCGATCATCGCCGCCTCTTCATATTCGCGCGGTATCTCGTCGACGAAGCCTTTCAAGAGCCAGACCGAGAGCGAGACGTTGACCGCGGTATAGAGGATGATCATGCCCAGGTGCGTGTCGGAGAGCCCGACCGTGCGGTACATCAGGAAGATCGGGATGGCGACCGCGATCGGCGGCATCATGCGCGTCGAGAGGATGAAGAAGAGCAGGTCGTCCTTCAGCGGCACCTTGAAGCGCGAGAAGGCGTAAGCCGCAAGCGTGCCGAGGAAGACCGAGAGGAAGGTCGAGCCGAAGCCGATGATGACCGAGTTGGTGAAGCGCTCGCCGAACTTGGAGGGGCCGGCGATCACCATGTTCCGGCTGCGCACCAGCTCCTCGTACCAGGTGTCGGGCGCCGGCAGGGAGTTCATGTATTCCGGCGTCTGGCGGGTCCGCGTGGTGAAGAGGTTCACATAGCCCTCCAGCGAGGGGCTGTAGAGCACCTTCGGCGGATAGGAGATGGAATCCTGCGGTGTCTTGAAGCCGGTCATGAAGATCCAGACGATCGGCACCATGGTGATCAGCGCGTAGACGATCACGATGCCGCCGGCCAGGCGCTTCGTCCAAGGCTTCGGCTGGACCACGGAATGGGCTGACGCACTCATCGCTGCTTCACCCTGTTGAGCGCCTTCACGTAGATGTTGGCGGCGCCGAAGACGGTCACGAAAAGGATGATGGCGAAGGCCGAGGAATAGCCGGTGCGCCACTTCTCGAAGGCTTCGCGCTTCAGGTTGATCGAGGCGAGCTCGGTCACCGAGCCCGGCCCGCCGGAGGTCAGCTCCACCACCAGGTCGAACATCTTGAAGTTCTCGATGGCGCGGAACAGCACCGCCAGCATCAGGAAGGGCAGGACCATGGGTACGGTGATCGACCAGAACTGGCGCCAGGCCGAAGCGCGGTCCACCTCTGCTGCCTCGTAGATGTAGTCGGGGATGGAGCGCAGGCCCGCCAGGCAGATCAGCATGATGTAGGGCGTCCACATCCAGGTATCGACGATGACGATCGCCCAGGGCGCCAGGTTCACCTGGCCCAGCATCTCGAAGGAGGAGGCGTCCATGCCCGTGAAGAAGCCGATCACGTAGTTGAAGAGGCCGATTTGCGGCTGGTAGAGGAAGGTCCAGAAGTTCCCCACCACGGCCGGCGACAGCATCATCGGCAGCAGGATGAGCGTGGTCCAGAAGGAGTGCCCCTTGAACTGGCGGTTCAGAAGCCAGGCCAGCCCGAAGCCCAGGACGATCTGGATCGCCATGGTCCAGCACACGAAGTGCGCGGTCACCTGCAGCGTGTGCCAGATGTCGCCGTCACTCAGGACCCGCTCGTAGTTGCGGGTGCCGATCCACTCGAAGCCGCGGGCGGTCCGGTTGGCCTTGTAGTTCGTGAAGGAGAGATAGATCGTCCAGATCAGCGGAAAGATGTTGATCGCCAGGAGAAGCACGATGGTGGGTGCGATGAAGAGCCAGGCGATCGAGCGGTCGCTGAGGCCTCTCACCCGACGCGCCACGCCATCCGGCGTCGCCCGCGCGGCCCTGTCGGCCACCTTGTCCAGGGTAGAGGGGGTTGTCATCTGGGTCTCTCGGCGCTCGCGTTCCGGGTCAAAGCTCGGGCGCTCCCTGCCTTACGGGACGGCAAGGGCGGGCACCCGGCGAGAAAAGGGGTGGCGGCCGGCGCGCGGCCGGCCGCCAGGTCAGGGAGCTAGAGCTTGCCCTCGTCCTCGAAGGTCTCGGTCCAGTCCTCGATCAGGAGGTCCAGGGCCTCTGCCGCCGTGCCCTGGTCGGCGACGACGTAGTCATGCATCCGCTTCTGCATGGCCAGCAGCAGCTCGGCATAGGCCGGCTCCTGCCAGAAGTCCTTCACGCCCGACATGGCCTTCAGGAAGTCCGCGGCGAAGGGGGCAGTGGAGGCGAAGTTGGGATCCAGCAGCACCGCCACGTGGCAGGAGTAGCCGCCGAGCGACCACCACTTCTTCTGCACGTCCGGCTGGGCGAACCACTTGATGTACTGCAGCGCCTCGTCCTGCTTGTCGGAGTAGGCGACGACCGAGATGCCCTGGCCGCCGAGCACAGAGGCCTCCTGCGTGCCCTTGGGGTTCACCATGAAGCCGATCTTGTCGCCGCCGACCACGGGGTCCTTGTAGAGGCCCGGGAAGAAGGCGAACCAGTTCATCATCATGGCCGCCTGGCCCGACTTGAAGGCGTCCAGGTTGGCCGACATGTAGGCGTCGGTGTAGCCCGGCGGCGTGCAGCACTCGTAGAGCTCCTTGTAGATGCCCAGTGCTTCCACCGCGCCCTCGGAGTTCACGTAGCCCTGCATCTCGTAGGGCTGGTCAGGATTCTGATACTGGAAGCCGAAGGGATAGAGGGCGGAGGTCACGCCCATGGTGATGCCCTCCGAGCCGCGCTCGGTGAAGATGGCCGCACCGTACACCTTCTTGCCGTCGATCTCGCGCTCCTGGAAGAAGGATCCGACTTCCTTCAGCTCTTTCCAGTCGGCGGGCGGCGCCAGGTCGCGGCCGTACTCCTTCTTGAAGTCGGCCATGATGGTCGGGTCGGTGAACCAGTCCTTGCGGTAGACCCAGCCCAAGGCATCGCCCATGGCCGGCAGCGCCCAGTAGTTCTCCGAGCCCTTGGGCCAGGTCGAGTAGGCGTAGACCGTGGCCGGCAGGAAGTCATCCATGGAGATGCCTTCCTTCTCGAAGAAGTCGTTCAGCTTGACGTAGTGGCCGTTCTCGGCCGATCCGCCGATCCACTGCGAATCGCCGATGATCAGATCGCAGAGCTTTCCGCCCGAGTTCAGCTCGTTCAGCATGCGGTCGGCGAAGTTCGGCCAGGGCACGAACTCGAACTTCATCTGGATGCCGCTCTGCGCGGTGAAATCCTTGGACAGCTCCACCAGGGCATTGGCCGGATCCCAGGCCGCCCAGCAGAGCGTGATCTCCTTGTCCTGAGCCATCGCCAGGCTCGCGGAACCGACGATGCCGGCCGCAAGGGTCGCCCCGGCCGCAATTCTCAACCCGTCTCTCAGCATGGGTAGTTCCTCCCTTAGACTTTGGTCTCAGGCCGCGAAGTGTTCCGCGGCCATCCCACGGCTCCCTTCAGGAAGGCCGATCAGTCCTCGTACCGCTGCCAATCCGCATTTCTGGCGCTACGGTGTTTAGCAGTTCAGTTTAGTAAAGCAGGGATCACTAAACAGCGCAAGGGGATTCGCCGTCCGGAAATTCGCCGCATCTTTCGCCTATCCTTTGACCCATGTCATTTCGTCCCCTGGGCAAAGGTTGCATGGTCGAACCAAGGACGCAGAACCGCGAAAGGAGAAGCATGATGACCGTGAATCCGACGCAAAGCCTGGAGGGCCTCTTCGCCACCGGCCTCTGGTCGCAGGCGCCGCAAAGCTTCGACAGCCTCTTCAAGGCCAACGCCCGGGCGACCGAGGTCTGGCTCGCCTCCTGGTCGAAGATCGCCAAGGAATCGGCCAGCTTCATGACCAGGCGCTGGACCGAGGACAAGGCCCTGCTCGAGAAGATCGTGACCTGCAAGCATCCGGCAGAGGTTCTGCAGGTTCAGAACGACTTCCTGCAGTCGGCCTTCGCCGACTACCTGCAGAACGCCAAGACCATGATGCAGATGGAGACCGAGGCGAGCGCCGCCGGCTTCGAGGCCTACGACACCGCGGCCAAGCACGTCCTGGCACAGGCGGAACAGAACCAGGAGGCAGCCAACGCGGCAGCGGGCAAAGCCGGCACCAAGACGGCCTAGCTGCCTGTTGCGGGCTCAGGAGGCGATCACAGCCCCACCCATGCTCCGCCCCTGGCGGAGGACTCCACCGCGGCGGCGATGAAGGCCATCCCGGCCACGCCGTCGCGGACAGCGGGGTAGAGGACGGCGGGATCCGGCGCCTCGCCCCTGCGCGCGGCGCGAATGGCGGCGGCCATCTCGGCGTAGATGTTGGCGAAGCCCTCCAGATAGCCTTCCGGGTGGCCCGGCGGGATGCGCGTCATGCGGGCGGCCGCCTCGCCGCTGGCGGCCCCGCCGCGGGTGATGAGGCGGGGCGCCTCGCCGAGCGGGCTGTACCAGAGCCGGTTGGGGTTCTCCTGCGACCAGGCAAGCCCACCCTTCTCGCCATAGACGCGAAGCCTCAGGGCATTCTCGTTGCCTGGCGCCACCTGGCTCGCCCAGAGCATGCCGCGCGCGCCGCCCCGATAGCGCAGCAGCACAGCCGCGTTGTCGTCCAGCGCACGGCCCCCGACGAAGGTCGTCAGCTCCGCCAGCAGGGCCTCCGTCTCCAGGCCCGAGACGAAGGCACCCAGGTTATAGGCATGCGTGCCGATGTCGCCGATGCAGCCGCCGGCGCCCGAGCGCGCCGGGTCGGTGCGCCAGGAGGCCTGCTTCTGGCCGCTGGCTTCCAGGCGGTCAGTCAGCCAGTCCTGCGGGTACTCCATCTGCACCAGGCGGATCTTACCCAGCACGCCCTCGGCCACCATGGCGCGTGCTTGGCGCACCAGGGGATAGCCCGTGTAGTTGTGGGTGAGGCAGAAGAGCCGCCCGCTACGCTCCACCGTCCGGGCCAGATCCCGTGCCTCCTCCAGGCTGGTCGCCAGCGGCTTGTCGCAGATGACGTGGAAGCCGGCCTCCAGCGCCGCCTTGGCCTGGGCGTGGTGCATGTGGTTCGGCGTGACGATGGCCACGGCCTCCATGCCGTCCGGCCGCGCCGCCTCGCCGGCCAACAGCTCCTGCCAGCTCGCGTAGGCGCGCTCCTCGGCAAGCCCCAGCTCCAGTCCGGAGGCCCTGGCCCGCGCCGGCTCGCTGGAGAGCGCACCCGCCACCAGCTCGTAGTGGTCGTCCAGCCGGGCGGCGATGCGGTGCACCGCGCCGATGAAGGCCCCCTGGCCGCCGCCGATCATGCCCAGTCGAATGCGGCGGCCGGCGCTCTCCTGCTCGCTCATGGCCTGCGCCCTAGTCGATGCCGAGCATGCGGCGGTTGGCGGCCTCGTCGGTGCCGGCACCGGCGAAGTCGTCGAAGGCCTTCTCGGTCACCGGGATGATATGGTTGGCGATGAAGGCCGCCCCCTCGCGCGCGCCCTCCTCGGGATGCTTCAGGCAGCACTCCCACTCCAGCACCGCCCAGCCGGGGAAGTCGTTGGCCGCCATTTTGGAGAAGATCGCAGCGAAGTCGACCTGCCCGTCGCCGAGACTGCGGAAGCGGCCGGCCCGGTTCACCCAGGACTGATAGCCGCCGTAGACGCCGACCCGGCCGTCGGGGTTGAGCTCGGCATCCTTCACATGAAACATCTTGATGCGCTCGTGGTAGAAATCGATGAAGGCCAGATAGTCCAGCGCCTGCAGCACGAAGTGGCTGGGATCGTAGAGGATGTTGGCGCGCTCGTGCTGATCGACCTGGTCGAGGAACATCTCGAAGGTCGCGCCGTCGTGCAGGTCCTCGCCCGGGTGGATCTCGTAGCAGAGGTCCACGCCCGCCCGGTCGAAGGCGTCGAGGATCGGCCGCCAGCGCCTGCCCAGCTCGGCGAAGGCGGTCTCGATCAGCCCGGCCGGCCGCTGCGGCCAGGGATAGACGTAAGGCCAGGCGAGCGCGCCGGAGAAGGTCGCATGCGCCTTGAGGCCCAGGTGCTGCGAGGCCCTGGCGGCCCGCAGCAACTGATCCGTCGCCCATTCCTGGCGCGCCTTGGGGTTGCCGCGGACCTCCGGTGCTGCGAAGCCGTCGAAGGCCTCGTCGTAGGCCGGATGGACGGCCACGAGCTGGCCCTGCAGGTGGGTCGAGAGCTCCGTGATCGCGATGTCGTGCGCGGCCGCGATCCCCGTCACCTCGTCGCAGTAGTCCTTGGAATCCGACGCCGTCTTCAGATCGAAGAGGCGCGCATCCCAGGAGGGGATCTGCACGCCCTCGTAGCCGAGGTCGGCAGCCCACTCGCAAATCGAGCTCAAGGAGTTGAAGGGCTCCTCGTCGCCGGCGAACTGGGCCAGAAAGATGGCCGGTCCTTTCAAGGTCTTCATGCGGTTGTCCTCCCCTCGGCAATGCCGCTCACGCTGTAGCGCCAGTCTAGCAGAGAAAAGGCGGCAGCCTTACGGCAAGTCCTTCAAGGCCGGATAGAGCCGGCGATAGCGCGCCAGGGCCCCGGCATAGGCCTCGGCCAGCTCTGCCCTGGGCTCGTGCGTCCGCCGGATCGGCGGCGGACTGCAAACGCTCTCCACCGCCTCGCCGCTGGCCGCCAGCCGTCCGAGGCGGGCAGCCCCGAAGGCCGCACCCAGGTCGCCGCCCTCGGGCTCCAGCACCGGGCAGCCCAGAACGTTGGCCAGCAGTTCGAGCCAGTAGCCGGCCTGCGCCCCGCCGCCGACCGCGATCAGGCGCTCCAGCCGAGTGCCGGCCGCAGCCAGTGCCGCCTGGCAGTCGGCCATGGCGAAGGCCACCCCTTCCAGGACGGCCCGGACCAGGTCGCTGCGGTCATGGCGGAGATCCAGGCCTACGAAGGCGCCGCGGATCGCGGCATCGTTGTGCGGCGTCCTCTCGCCGGAGAGATAGGGCAGGAAGAGCAGTGACCCCGGACCCGTCGGAGCTTGCCCAAGCTCCCCCACCAGCTCTGCGGCCTCGCAGCCCAGGGTCTCGGCCAGCCAAGCGAGGCTGCCCGCGGCCGAGAGGATCACCCCCATCTGGTGCCAGCGGTTGGGCAGCGCGTGGCAGAAGGCGTGCACGGCCCCCTCCACATTGGGTGCGAAGCCCTCGCTGCATGCGAAGAGGACGCCCGAGGTGCCGAGCGACACGAAGCCCTGGCCCGGGGCGACGACGCCGATCCCGCAGGCGCTGGCGGCATTGTCGCCGGCCCCGCCGGCCAGCACCACGCGGCCCATGCCCCAGCGCCGGGCCAGCTCCGGGCGGAGCTGCCCGGCCGGCGCCGAGCCTTCGACCAGCCCCGGCATCTGCCGCCGCTCCAGCCCCGTGGCGGCCAAGAGCGAGGGCGCCCAGCGGCGCCGGGCGACGTCGAGCCAGAGCGTGCCGGCGGAATCCGAGAGGTCGGAGAGGTGCTCGCCGCTCAGCTTCAGGCGTACCCAGTCCTTGGGCAGCAGCACCTTGGCGATCCGGGCGAAGATATCCGGCTCGTGCCGCCGCACCCACTCCAGCTTCGGCGCCGTGAAGCCCGGCATGACCAGGTTGCCGCCCAGCCGGTGGAAGTCGGCCTCGCGCGCTTCCAGCTCGGCGCACTCGGCCGAAGAGCGCCCGTCGTTCCAGAGGATGCAGGGGCGCAGCACCGCATCGTCCTCGCCCAGGAGCGTCGCGCCATGCATCTGGCCGCTGAGCCCGATTCCGGCCACGGCCGCCATCTCGGCGGGCTTCTCGGCGGCCAGCGCATCGAGGCAGGCGAGGCAGGCCTGCCACCAGTCCTCGGGGTCCTGCTCGGACCAGCCGGGCCGCGGCCGGGAGACGGCGAGCGGCGCTGCGCGCTGGGCGACCAGGCTGCCGCCCTCGTCCAGGAGCACTGCCTTGATGGCCGAGGTACCGATGTCCAAGCCGATGTACATGTCGCAGACCTTTCAGAACTGCCGGCCACGGCCAACCGCCGCAGAGCCCGGCAAACGCCATACTTCAGAATCTTCCCGCTAGTGAAGTGCCCCTATCTACTCTATCTCACTTGCCGACGACGTCAGGGGCCGGCGGCTCCCCCCGCCCGGGCTTGCGGCAGCGCGAAATCCTGCACTAGGGTCCAGCGAGGCAAGAGCGGCACGGGAGAGACCCAGAGGGAGACCCGGAACAGGGGAGGCCCAGAGTAAGGCCGGTGGCTGCAAGCGATAAACTGGACGAACCGTGCTGGTTTTCGGCGGGACCGGCAGTCACGGAATGCCATGACTGCGGCCTGCACCAGCGCGTGCCCGACCTGGACTATGGCGACATCGTCTGCATGCGCTGCAACAAGCGCTTGCACCGCATCGTGCGCAACTCGCTGGTCGAGGGATTCGCCCTGGCGCTCGCGGGGCTCACCATGCTGGTCGTCGCGCTCACCATGCCCTTCATCACGGTGGATTTTGCCGGCCGCCTGCACCATTCGGACCTGGTGACGGGCATCCTTACCTTCGCCGACCGCGGCTTCTACGAGCTGGCCTTCTTCGTCCTGCTGACGACCATCGTCGCCCCGGCCGTCTCCTGGATCCTGACCGCGGCCATCCCGCTGCTGTTGCTTCTGCGAAGGCCGCCGCGCGCGCTCATTCCGATGGTCCTTTGGATCGAGCGTTTCGCCCCCTGGGCGATGGTGGAGGTCTACCTGATCGCGCTCTTCGTCTCCTATACCAAGCTCGCCGACCTCTTCACGGTCCACTTCGGCCCGGCGGTCTATGCCATGGCGGCCATGATGGTCGTCACCGTCGTGATGAGTGCGCGCATCGACCACGGCGAGTTCTGGGTGGCGATGGAGCGGCGCGGCGTCACCCATCGGCCGCCCACCAGCGACGTGGGGCGCGCCTACTCCTGCCACGGCTGCGGTCTCCTGCTGCGGCTCTGGTCGCGCCCCAGCCACGATCTCTCCTGTCCGCGTTGCGGCTCGAAGGTGCATCACCGCAAGCCCGGCTCGCTTGGGCGCACCTGGGCGCTTCTGATCGCAGCGGCGATCTTCTATGTCCCGGCCAATGCCTATCCGGTCATGACCATGATCTCGCTGGGCAAGACCTACCCCAGCACGATCCTGGGCGGGGTGGTCGAGCTCATCAACCTGGGAAGCTGGCCGCTGGCGCTGATCATCTTCATCGCCAGCGTGGCCGTGCCCGGCCTGAAGATCATCGCGCTGGCCCTGCTGCTGATCACCACGCAGGTGGGAACGGCCTGGCGGCTGAACGACCGCACGCGGATCTACCGCATGGTCGAGGTCGTCGGGCGCTGGTCGATGACCGACATCTTCGTGGTCTCGGTCCTGATCGCCCTGGTCCAGGTGGGGCAGCTGGCGACCTTCTTTCCGGGACTGGGCGCCACCTGCTTTGCCGCAGTGGTGGTACTGACCATGCTGGCCGCCCACTCTTTCGATCCTCGCATCATGTGGGACCGGGCAGGTATGAACAGGGGCGAGGGGCGCAGCGCTGAAGCCAAGCGGCTCGGCCCCGTTGGGGAGGCAGCAGAGTGAGTTTTCTGGACGGCGACGACGAGGATCTCCCCTCGGCCAGGGGCGGGCACAAGCGGCGCTTCAGCCTGGTCTGGCTGGTGCCCATCGTGGCGCTGGGCGCCGCCGTTTACCTGGGATGGCGCACCGTCTCCGAGCAAGGGCCCCACATCACCGTCATCTTCGACACCGGAGACGGGCTGGAGGCCGGGCAGACGCCGGTCAAGCACAAGGACGTGACCCTGGGCCAGGTCGAGAGCGTGACACTGACCGACGACCTGAAGGAGGTGATCGTCGGCATCAGCATGCATTCCGAGGCGGATGGCTTCCTGGGTCCCGACACCCAGTTCTGGGTGGAACGGCCGCGGATCGGTCCCTCGGGGGTATCGGGGCTCGGCACCCTGGTCTCGGGCGCCTACATCGCCTTCAATCCGCAGCGCGGCGCGCTCACCACGGAGTTCCAGGGCCTGGACCAGCCGCCGGTCCTGCAGACCAGCGAGCCCGGAACGGAGTACATCCTGACGACCGAGAAGCTGACCTCGGTCAGCACCGGGTCGCCGATCTTCTTCCGCGGCGTCCAGGTTGGCGAGATCCTGGGCTACGAGCTGCAGGACAAGAAGCGGGAGATCATCATCCACGCCTTCGTCCGCTCGCCGCACGACCAGATGATCCGGGAAGGTACGCGTTTCTGGAACGCTTCCGGTATCTCGCTCTCCACCGAGGGCGGGCAGTTCAGGCTGGAGATCGAATCCTTGCAGGCCGTCTTCGCCGGCGGCGTGGCCTTCGAGACCAACGAGCTGATGCGGTCCGGTCCGCGGGCGGAATCCGGGCAGGAATTCAAGCTCTGGCCTGACGAGAAGGCGGCGCAGGAGGCGGGCTTCAGCCGCCGCCGGCGCTTCCTGCTCTACTTCCCCGATTCGGTGCGGGGCCTGGAGAGGGGCGCCCAGGTCGTCCTGCGCGGCATGAAGATCGGCGAGGTCGTGAGCGTGCGCCTGGAGTTCGACGCCGCGACCAACCAGGTCCTCGTCCCCGTCGTCGTGGAGGTCGAGTCCGACCGCTTCACCGTCGTCGGCGGGACGACGGAGGAAATCTCCGCCTCGCCCTACGACATCGCCAATGCCCTGGTGGAACGCGGCCTCAGGGCGCAGCTCCAGCTCTCCAACATCCTGACCGGCTCGATGATGGTCTCGCTGGAGTTCTTCCCCGACGAGCCGCGCCAGGGCCTGGGCAAGGGCGGAACCTATCCCATCATCCCGACCAAGCCGACCGCGCTGACCGAGGTCACGCGCTCGGTCACCGAGATCCTGAACACCGTCTCGCGCCTGCCGCTGGATGCGCTGGTGGCCGACCTGCGCAAGACCATCGAGGCCTACGGCAACCTGGCGAAATCGCCGGAGGTGCTGGATGCTCTGAAGGAACTGGATGCCACCATGGCCTCGGCGCAGCAGTTCATGGCCAGCGCCAAGCGCGAGATCGGGCCGGCCCTCAGCGCCGCGCGCACCTTCCTCACCAACGGTTCGGTGACCATGGACCGCCTCTCCAGCGTGCTCTCCACCCTGCAGCCCGATTCGCCGCTGCAGCGCGACCTCAGGCAGGCTATGGTCGAGCTTCGCGACGCCCTCAGGTCGATCCGCGTCCTGGCCGACTTCCTGGAGGCCCAGCCCGACGCCCTGCTGCGCGGCAGGATAGACTTCCAAGGGGATTTCTCACGATGACCGGCCTCTTGCGCCTCCTTCTGCTGACCGCCTCGCTCGCGCTTGCCGCCTGCAGCTCCACGCCGCCGCCCAGCGTCTACACCCTGGCGCCGGTGCCGCCGGCCTCGACCGGCCCGGCCAGCATCCTGGCGCTCGCGCTGCAGGAGGCCGACATCCCGCGCTATCTCGATCGGCCCCAGATCGTGCGCTACAACGCCACCTACGAGCTGGAGGTGGCGGAGAACGCGCGCTGGGGCGAGCCCTTCGCCGCGATGGTGACCCGCGTGCTGCTGCTCGACCTCTCCCGCCGCCTGCCGGGCGCCGAGGTCTTCCGCGCCAGCGAGTCGGCCAGCGTTCCGCCCCAGCTCTACCTGGAAGTCACCTTCAACGCCTTCGAGGCCAATCCCGCCAACCAGATCGTCCTGAATGCCCGCTGGGTGGTGCGCCGCGGCGAGCACGGCGAGGTCATCACCAGCGACGCCACCGAGATCGTGACCCAGCCGGCCGAGCCCAGCCTGCCCGGCATGGCGGCCGCCATGAGCCAGGCGCTCGCCCAGATGAGCGACCTGATCGTCGCCCGCTTGCCGGCCTATTGAAGCAAACCTGCAGGAAGCTAGATCGGCTCTGAGGCTAAGCCCTGCTCCAGGACTGTCAGAGGCAGGGCAGACCGCGACGCCGGCCCGGCCCCGTAACGCTCAGCCGTAGACGATCGCCTCGACGCTGGTGAGCTCCAACCCCACCGGCAGCGTGACGCCCGCTGCGAGCTGCAGGGTGTCGTCGCCGAGACCGCCGTCGTAGGTCTCGCCGGCCATGATCTCGCCCTGGGAGGCCACGGCGAAGGTGTCGCCGCCGAGGCCGCCGAAGAGCGTGTCGACACCCGATCCGCCGAAGAGGTAGCCGTCCCTGCCGTCGCCGCCGTAGATGACATCGTCGCCGCTGCCTCCGTAGAAGCCGCTGTCGCCGACGGCGCCGCCGTAGAGGACGTCGTCGCCGAGACCGCCGAAGAAGCCCACGTCCTTGCCGGCCCCGCCGGAGAGGCTGTCGTTGCCCTCGTCTCCATAGAAGCCCAGGTCGTTGGCGGCTCCGCCGAAGAGAGCGTCGTCGCCCAGACCGCCGTAGAAGGAGAGGTCCCGGCCGCTGTCGCCATAGAGGCGGTCATGGGCGCTTGCCCCATAGAAGAAGGCATCCTTCGCGCTGCCGCCGAAGACGGTGTCGCTGCCGGACCCGCCGTTGAAGCTGGTATCGTTGGCCATGCCGCCCGAGAGAAGGTCGTCGCCCAGACCGCCGAAGAAGCCGGCATCCTGTCCGCTGTCGCCCGACAGGCTGTCGTTCCCGCTGCCTCCCTCGAAGAGGATGTCCGCCCGGCTGCCGCCGAAGAGGAAATCGGTACCGCTGGCCCCGAAGAAGCCGCTGTCCACCCCGTCGCCGCCCTGCAGGCTGTCGTCGCCCTGGCCTCCGTAGAAGAAGGAGTCCTTCAGGCTGCCGCCGGAGAGCGTGTCGGCGCCGCCACCGCCGTAGAGCCAGGCGTCAATTCCGCTGCCTCCTGAGATCTCGTCCGCTCCCTCGCCGCCATCCAGGAAGGAGTCGCCCCCATTGGCGCCGAAGAGCGAGTCGGCGCCCTCGGCACCGTAGAGCCCTGCGTCGTGGCCGCTGTCTCCGTAGAGACGGTCGTCGCCAGAGGCGCCGAAGAGGTAGGTGTCGTCCCCCTGGCCGCCCGCCAGGAGGTCGTCACCGCTGGCGCCGTAGAAGGCGACGTCGGCTTCCTCCTCGCCCGAGAGCGTGTCGTTGCCGTTATCGCCGAAGAGATAGCTGTCCTCTCCGAAGCCCCCGAAGAGGCTGTCGTCGCCTTCCCCGCCGGAGAGCGTCCGGTCGCCCCCGCTGCCGCCGACGATCCGGTCGTCGCCCTCGTCGCCGAAGAGGCCGGCGTCCTGGCCGCTCTCGCCGCTCACCCGGTCGGCGGCACTGCCGCCGAAGAGGAAGCTGTCGTCGCCCTGACCACCGCGCAGCGTATCGCTTCCGCTCTCGCCCTGCATCTGCCGGTCGTGGCCGCTGCCGCCGAAGAGCGAGTCGTCGCCCAAGGCGCCGAAGAGATAGGTGTCGGCACCGCTATCGCCCGAGACACGGTCGTGGCCGCTGTCACCCTGAAGCTCGCGGTCGTCGCCGGCCCCACCCGAAAGCGTGTCGGCCCCGCTGCCGCCGCTCAGGCTGTCCGACCCGCTGGCCCCGTAGAGGCCGAGGTCGGCCCCGAGCCCGCCGGAGAGGTAGTCGTCGCCGCTGCCGCCGAAGAAGAAGGAATCGTCCCCCGCGCCCCCGTAAAGTCTGTCCGCATCGTCGCCGCCCCCGACCTCCCGGTCGGCACCCGATCCGGCATAGATCAGATCATCGCCACCCGAGCCCTGCAGGAAGGCATCGGCATCGCTGCCGCCGAAGAGGCTGTCGTTGCCCTCGCCGCCCAGCAGGCTGCTGTCGTTGCCCGCCTCGCCGAGGATCCGGTCATCGCCGCTGCCGCCGTAGAAGCGGGTATCCTGCCCGCTGCCGCCCCAGAGGCAGTCGGTCCCGGTGCCACCCGCGAAGGAGCCGTCGTCGCCGCTTCCCCCGCGGAGGAGGTCGGCCCCCAGGCCGCCGAAGAAACCCCGATCCTCGCCCAAACCACCGTAGAGGCTGTCGTCGCCGCTAGCCCCGAAGAAGAGGGAATCGGCGCCGTCGTCTCCGGCGAGCCGGTCCTGGCCACTGGTCCCGTAGAACGCGCGGTCGTCGCCCTCCCCTCCGAAGAGGAGGTCGTCATCCCAGTCGCCGTAGACGAGAGAGTCGGTCCCGCTGCCGCCGTAGAGCCTGTCTGCTTCGCTGCCGCCGAAGAGGAAGGAGTCGCTGCCGCTGCCGCCGGAGAGGAGGTCGCCGCCAAATCCGCCGTAAAAGGCATAGTCGTCGCCAAGGCCACCATACTGACTGTCGTCGCCCAGCCCCCCGAAGAAGCCCCTGTCGGTGCCGCTGCCGCCCGCCAGGTGGTCGTTGCCGTTGCCACCGAAGAGGCCTAGATCACCCCCGCTGCCGCCGAACAGGCTGTCGGCGCCGCTGTCGCCCCAGAGATAGCTGTCGGCGCCGCTGCCGCCGTAGACCCTGTCGATACCGCTGCGACCGTAGAGGTTGGTGTCCGCTCCGCCGTCGCCGTAGAGACTGTCGGAGCCGCTGCCACCGTAGAGGCGACTGTCCTCGCCATCGCCACCGAAGACGCGATCGTCGCCGTCGCCACCGAAGAGGTCGCTGTCGTCCCCGCTGTCGCCGTAGACGAAATCTGTGCCGGCGTCGCCGAAAAGCGAGAGATCGGCGCCGCTGCCCCCATAAACCTTGTCGCTGAAGTCGCCGCCATGCTGGACAGAGTCGTCCCCGCTCATGCCCAAGATTCGATCATAGCCTCCGCCGCCGTAGAGGTAAGCGTCATTGCCGCTTCCGCCCGCAACGATGTCGCCACCATCGCCACCGAAGAGCGAACGATCCTCGCCATCTTCCCCGGACAGCAAGTCGGCATTGTCGCGGCCAAAAAAGAGGGAGTCATTGCCGCTATCGCCAAACTGGATATCCTGACCGCCGCCGCCGAAGAAGAGCATGTCGGCGCCGCTGCCGCCGTACGCGAAGTTGAGGGTCCCCTCGCCATGGAAAGCTTCGTCGTCTGCCTCGCCCCCGAAAAGCGTTGCCCCTCCCGCCCCGCCGAATAGGCCGGTGTCCTGGCCACTGCCGCCGTAGAGTGTGTCGTCTCCGTCCTCGCCCAGCAGGGTGGAGTCGGCTCCCGAGCCCCCGAAGACCAGATCCGCGTCCGAGCCGCCGCTGAGTTCGGCGTCGGCGCCGGCACCGCCATAGATCCGGTCCTTTCCCGACCCTCCGAAGAGGCCGCTATCGGCGCCGCTGTCGCCCGAGACGCTGTCGTCGCCCGCCCCGCCCTGGAGGTTCAGGTCGTCTCCCGTGCCGCCGAAGACCTGGTCGATGCCCGACCCGCCGGAGAGCAGGGAATCGGTCCCGGCATCGCCGAAAACGCTGTCGCTACCCGTCCCCCCCTCGAAGGAGCTCTCGGCGCCGCTGCCGCCCGAGAGCCGATCGTCGCCGCCATCGCCGTAGAATCCGTAGTCCTCTCCGCTGCCTGCGTACAGCAGGTCGTCGCCGGCTCCCCCGCTGAGGAAGCTGTCGTGACCGTGGCCGCCGTAGATGCGGTCCGCTCCGCTGCCGCCATCGACGATCCACTCGTCGCCGGCATCGCCATGGATCAGGTCATCGCCCGCGTCGCCATAGAGGAAACTGTCGTTGCCGGTACCGCCGAAGAGGCTGTCGTCGCCCGCGTTACCGCTGAGGTTGGCGTCAATCCCATCGCCGCCATAGATCGTATCTGCGCCGGAGCCGCCGAGCAGGCTCCAGTCCGCGCCGGTCTCGGCGAAGAGGAGATCGGCGCCGCTGTCGCCCCGGAGGATGCCATCCAGGCCGCTGCCGCCATAGATCCGGTCATTGCCCTGGCCTCCGTAGAGCCAGTAGTCGATGCCGTCGTCGCCGGCCACCAGGTCGTCGCCGCTGCCGCCCCTGAGGAAGCTGTCGTCGGCGGCACCGCCCGAGATACTGTCGGCCCCGCTGGCGCCATAGAGCCCGACATCGTTCCCGGCGCCGCCGAAGATGCTGTCGTCGCCCGACAAGCCATAGGCTGCGTCAGGGCCGGTCAGACCGTAGAGCTGGTCGCTCCCGCTTGTTCCGACGAGGCTTTCGAAGGACGAGGAAGTTCCGAACAGGATTGCCATAGCCGTTCCTCATGTACGGTCTGTCACGCCGCCCTGCACCCTTGGGCCCGCCCCCGCTGCCACATCGGCCAAGGTCACCTACCTCGGCCACTCCGGCTTCGGATCGCGATCGGCAAGCCGGCGGACAGTCCGTCGAAGGCGCCCTTGGTCTCCCTTGGGAGGCTTCAGAACGGCTATTTATCATTCAAAAAAATACTGTTGAACCTGTCCAAAAGATCAGAATAGCTAAAGTTGCAGTCGCTCTCTACTTATAAATGCATCAGTAGAGCAAGGTTATGCTATTGAGAATAAAAGGAAACTGCCAGATCGAAACGGCTTTGAAGCGGTCAGGGCCCGCACGATAAATAGCGCTTGAAGAAGGGGAATCAGCAGGGGAGGAAGCTGACACGTAGCCCGTTACCACAAGAGGTTGCCGCCTGGGGCCACACCCTTGCGACGAGCCCTCCGGCTTCCGGCCGGCTCAGCCCTCGCTCTTACCCGACATCACCTGCCGGGCCATCTTCGACATGCGCCGGCGTTCCGGCAGGTCGCCGATGGTCTCGCCGATCCACTGGAAGAAGACGTAGAGGCCGGGGATCAGGATGATGCCGAGCACGGTCGCGAAGACCATGCCGCCCAGGACCGGGATGCCGATGGAGACCCGGCTGGCCGCACCCGCGCCGCTCGCCACGACCAGCGGCATCACGCCGATGATGAAGGCGAAAGCCGTCATGAGGACCGCCCGGAAGCGCATGTGCGCGCCCTCCATGGCGGCATCGACCAGGCTCTTGCCGGCCTCGCGCTGCTCCTTGGCGAACTCCACGATCAGGATGGCGTTCTTCGCCGCCAGGCCGACCAGCAGCACGATCCCGATCTGGGCATAGAGGTTGCTGGGCAGACCCGTCAGGACCAGCGAGATCGTGGCCCCGAAGGCCGCCACCACGACCGAGGTGATGACCGAGAGCGGCACCGACCAGCTCTCGTACTGGGCCACCAGGAAGAGATAGCCGAAGACCACCGCCAGCAGCAGGATCGCGCCCAGCTGCCCTGAGGCCTTCTGCTCCTGGTAGGACATGCTGGACCACTCGAAGTCGTAGCCTTCCGGCAGGGTCTGGGCCGAGACCTCGGCCATCGCCGCCATGGCCTGGCCCGAGGAGTAGCCGCTGGCCGCCGAGCCGTTGATCGTGGCCGAGGAGAAGAGGTTGTAGCGGTAGGTGAGCACCGGGTTCAGCGTCTCCTCGATGGTCGCAAGGGTCCGCACCGGCACCATGTGGCCGCTGTTCGACTGGACGTAGAGGTTCAGGATGTCGTCGGTCGTGCGCCGGTACTGCTCGTCGGCCTCGATGTTCACCTGGTAGGTCTGGCCGTAGAGGTTGAAGTCGTTGACGTAGTAGGAGCCGAGCTGTGCCTGCAGCACGCTGAAGAGCGAGGAGACCGGCACGCCCAGGCTCTCCGACTTCACCCGGTCCACGTCGAGGTAGAGCGAGGGGGTGTCTGCCGAATAGGTGGTGTAGGCGCTGGCGATCTCCGGCCTGGCATTGGCGGCGACGATCAGCGAGCGCGCCGTCTCGGCGATCTCTTCGGGAGTCTGGGTGCCGAGCGCCTGCAGCCGGTAGTCGAAGCCGGCGGCATTGCCGACGCCGGGGATGGGCGGCGGCGGGAAGGTCAGGATGCTGGCCTCGGGGATCGCCAGGTACTTCGCATTGAGGCTCTGGTAGATGGGGCGCAGCGACTCGCGGTCGTCCCAGGGCTTGAGCACGATGATGACCAGGCCGGAGTTGGTGGCGAAGGCATTGGAGAGCATGGAGTAGCCGTTGACGACGATCACATCCTCCACGCCCTCCTGGGCGCGCGCGATCTCCTCCACCTGCTTCATCACGGCCTCCGTGCGCGGCAGGGCGGCGGCATCGGGAAGCTGCACGTTGGCGAAGAGGACGCCCTGGTCCTCGTTCGGCAGGAAGCCGGTCGGGTGGGAGGAGAAGAGGACGCCGGTCACCACCCCGGTCCCGATCATCAGCAGGCCGGCCACGAGCGAGCGGCGGGCGAGCAGGCCCACGACCTTGGTGTAGCCGTTGCGCGATTTGTCCAGGACGTTGTCGAAGTAGCGGAAGAGCACGAACTTCTTGCCGCTCCCCGGCGGGCGCAGGAAAAGCGCCGCCAGGGCCGGCGAGAGGGTCAGCGCGTTGATCGAGGAGAGGATGACGGAGGTGGTGATGGTGACCGCGAACTGGCGGTAGAGCTCTCCGGTGATGCCCGGCAGGAAGGCGGTGGGCGCGAAGATGCCGATCAGCACCATGGTGGTGGCGACGATCGGCCCGCTCACCTGCTCCATGGCCGCAAAGGCCGCATCGCGCGGGCTGAGACCCTCTTCTTCCATCATACGTTGTACGTTCTCGACCACGACGATCGCGTCGTCGACCACGATTCCGATCGCCAGCACCAGGGCGAAGAGGGAGATGGTGTTGGCGGAATAGCCCAGCATCAGAAGCACGGCGAAGGTGCCCACCAGCGAGACCGGGATCGTCAGTGCCGGGATCAGGGTCGCGCGCCAGTCCTGCAGGAAGATGTAGGTGACGACCAGCACGATGATCCCGGTCAGCGCCAGGGTCATGACGATCTCGTTGATCGAGGCCTCGACGAAGAGGGTGGAATCGTAGACCACCTTGTAGTCCAGCCCCTCCGGGAAGCGGCTCTTCAGCTCCTGCATCTGCTCTTCGACGGCCTGCGCCACGGCCAGGGCGTTGGCGCCCGGCGCCTGATAGATCGCCAGGGTCGCGGCCGGGCTGCCGTTCAGCTCGCTGGTCGAGACGTAGGACTGGGCGCCCAGCTCCACCCGGCCAAGATCGCGCACCCGGACCACCGCGCCCTGCTGGTTGGTGCGCACGACGATGTTGCCGAACTCCTCGGCCGTCTTCAGCCGGCCCTCGGCCAGGATGTTGTACTGCAGCACCTGGCTGTCGGTGATCGGCGGCGCGCCGATCTGGCCGAGAGAGGCCTGGATGTTCTGCTGGCCGATCGCATCGGAGACATCGTTCGGCGAGATGTTGAGTGCCGACATCTTGATGGGATCGAGCCAGACCCGCATGGAATAGATCAGCTCGCCCAGGATGGCGGTGCTGCCGACACCGTTCACGCGGGCCAGGGTGTCCTGGACGTTGATCGCCGTGAAGTTGGAGATGAAGAGGCTGTCGTAGCGGTTGTCGGGCGAGAAGACGTTGACGATGACCAGGAAGTTCGGCTGCTGCTTCTGCACCGAAACGCCCAGGCGCTGCACCGTCTGCGGAAGCTGCGGCGTCGCCAAGGACGAGCGGTTCTGCACGTTCACCTGGGCGATGTCGGGGTCGGTGCCGATCTCGAAGTAGACCGAGAGCGTGTAGTTGCCGCTCGAGTTGGAGGTCGAGGACATGTAGATCATGTCGTCGACGCCGTTCACCTGCGATTCGATGGGCGAGCCCACGGTCTCGGCCAGGGTCTGGGAATCGGCGCCGGGATAGCTCGCGGTCACGTTCACCACGGGCGGGGTGATGTCCGGGTACTGGGCGACCGGCAGGGCGAAGAGCGCCAGGGTCCCGGCCAGGACCATCAGGATCGCCACCACCGCTGCCATGCGCGGTCGGCGGATGAAGACGCCGGAGATCATGCCCTTCGCCCCGTCCCGCTAGTTGGCCTGGCCGCCGCCGGTCGAGGACTGGCCCCCGCCCTCGCCGCCCGCCGCCGCTCCGGCCGATGCGCCGGATGCGGCCGTGCCGCTCTTGTCGTCGGCCGGGCCGCTCTTCGCCTGGGAGGGCGTCACCTGCAGGCCGTTGTGGACCTTCTGGATGCCGTCGACGATGACCATCTCGCCCTGGGTCAGGCCGCTCTCCACGGCCCAGCCGGTCTTCACCCGCGCGCCAACCGTGATGTCGCGGCGTTCGGCGCGATTGTCCTGGCCCAGGACGAAGACGAAACGGCCCTTGCGGTCCTGCTGCACAGCCTTGGCAGGCACCACCGGCAGGGTCTTCGGCTTGGCCTCGCTGGTGGTGACCCGCACGAACTGGCCCGGAATCAAAAGCTGCTGGGGATTCTGGAAGTCGGCGCGGATCGCGATGGTCCCGGTGTCGGGATCGACCTGGTTGTTCACGAAGGAAAAGGTGCCGGGGTACTCGTAGGGCTGGCCCGTGGGCAGGGTCAGGTGAAAGGTGTAGACCTTCTCGCCCGGCTGCACCTTCTCCTTCTGCAGTTCCTGCACGACCTCGACGTACTCGGAATCGGAGATCGAGAAGACGACCCGGATCGGGTCGAGCTGGACCACGGTCGCCAGGGTCCCGGTGTTGGGTCCGACCAGATTGCCCTGGGTCGCCGCGGTCTTGCCGATCTTGCCGGCGATCGGGGAGCTGATGTCGGTGTAGGAGAGGTTGAGCTGGGCCTGCTCGATGTCCGCCTTGGCCGAGGCGATCTGCGCCGTGGCCTCGCTCTGGGTGGCCACCGCCTCGTCGCGGGCAGCCTGGGCCTGGTCGTAGCGGGCCTGCGAGGTGTTGCCGTTCCGCAGGAGCGCGGCCTGGCGGCCGAACTCGGCCTGGGTGTCGGCGACCTGGGCCTTCGCGCGCTGCAGCGAGGCCTGCGCCTGCTCCTCGTTCGCCGTCGCCTGGTCGAGGCTGGCCTGATACTGGGCCTTCTGGATCTGGTAGAGGAGCTGGCCCGCGGTCACCATCTGGCCCTCCTTGAAGAGGACCTTCTCCAGGAAGCCTTCCACGCGCGCCACCAGCTCGACCTGCTGGATCGCCTCGATGGTGCCGACGAAGACCTCCGAGGTCTCCACCGGCTCGTTCACCACCGGCGCCACCACCACAGCCGGCTTCGGCGCAGAAGCATCCTCCTGAGCTGCGGCCGGAAGGGCCGCCAGCAAGGCCGCACCGCAGAGGGCTGCGGCCCAAATCGCACTCTGCCCAAAGTGCATTGTTCTCTCCCCAAGACACGCGCCGGCGCAGACTAGCAAATTGCGCCCCGAGACCGGCAAGGCTTTCTTTCCCGCAGCAGCTTGCCGCGCTTGGATTTTCCAGGCAGAGAGCCTGGACAGTTGGCCGACCTGGATCAGTCTCGGAGACGGAAATGCACGACACGCGCGGCGGCTGGTCACAGGCCGGGGTCCGCACCCTTCTGCTCGCAGCGGTGGGCGCCTTGGCCGCCCTCCTCCTGGTGCTGCAGCCGCCCGAAGGCGCGGACCCGCTGGCGCTCAAGGGTGCCGCGGTCGTGCTGCTGGCCATCGCGCTCTGGGCGACGGCGGCACTGGCCGAGTACCTGACGGCGGTCCTCTTCTTCTTCCTCACCCTGGTGCTCGAGGTGGCACCGCCGCCGGTCGTCTTCGCGGGCTTCCATTCGACCGCCGTCTGGCTGGTCTTCGGCGGCCTCATCATCGGGCTTGCCGTGCAGAAGAGCGGCCTGGCAACGCGCGCCGTCGCGCTGCTGCTGGCGCTCGTCGGGTCGCGCTACGCGCGGCTGGTCTGGGCGCTCTCCGGCGGCGGCCTGCTGCTGGCCTTCCTGGTGCCCTCGTCGATGGGGCGGGTGCTGCTCCTGCTGCCGATCGTCGTCGCGCTGGCCGACGAGCTGGGCTTCGAGGCGGACAGCAAGGGGCGGATCGGCCTGGTGCTGGCGGCGGCCATGGGCACCATGCTGCCTGCCTTTTCCATCCTGACGGCCAACGTGCCCAACATGGCGCTGATCGGCGCCGCGGAGAGCATCTACGGCCTGGAGTTCCTCTACGGCAGCTATCTCTTCCTGAACTTCCCGGTGCTGGGCCTGGCGACCGCGCTCGCCGTCCCCCTCCTGATCCTGCTCTTCTTCCCCGCCTCCGCGAGGGGCCGGGAGCGACCGCCGCAGAGCGCAGCGGAGAGGCCTGCCAGCCTGAGCGCCCAGGAAAAGCGCCTGCTGGCGATCATGACCCTGACCGTCTCGATCTGGGCCATTGACTTCGCGCACGGCCTCGCCCCCGCCTGGGTGGCCCTGGGTGCAGCCTGCGCCCTGCTCTGGCCGCGCTACGGCGTGATCCCGGCCAGCGCGCTGAGGGAGGTCAACTTCGCGCCCTGGATCTTCGTCGCCGGCGTCATCGGGCTGGGCGCGGTGGCCAGCCACACCGGCGCCGCCGACCTGGTCGGCACCTGGGTCCTGGCACACCTCCACCTCTCGAGCCTGGCGCCCTGGCAGCAGTACGCCGGCATCCTGGGCCTGGGCATGCTGGTCGGCCTGCTGACCGGCATTCCGGCCTCGCCGGGCGTCATGACCCCATTGGCAGCAGAGCTCGCCCGCCAGAGCGGCTGGCCCGTGGAATCGGTGCTGCTGGCCCAGGTGCCGACCTGGGTCGTCTTTCCCTTCGTCTACCAGGCTCCGCCGCTGATGGTCGCGCTGACCCTGGCCCAGATCCCCATCACCCGCTCGCTCGGGGTCATGCTGACCTACTTCGCCTTCGGCCTGCTGGTCAGCCTGCCGCTGCACTACCTCTGGGGCCGGGCCCTCGGGATCTTCCCTTGAGGTAGCCAGGGTCAGCGTTTCGCTCCGGCGCGGAACCGGCCCGCACCCCCGTCCGGCCGCCCTTGGAAGGATCCTGGTAGGGGCGGCTGGGCGGGGGTGCGGCTGGGCGGGGGTGCGGGCCGGAGCCGATTCCACCCGAGCGCGAAGCGCTCCGGACAAGCCGCCAGGCGGAGGGCTACTCCGCTGCGGCCGTACGGTCGTCGGCGGACTTCTCCACGCTGGGCAGGAAGCCGCCGGACTGGTGCGCCCAGAGCCTGGCGTAGAGGCCGTCGCGGGCGATCAGCTCGTCATGGCGGCCCTGCTCGACGATGCGGCCGTGGTCCATGACGACCAGGCGGTCGAGTGCCGCGATGGTCGAGAGGCGGTGGGCGATGGCGATCACCGTCTTGCCCTGCATCAGGCTGTAGAGGCTGTCCTGGATGGCGGCCTCCACCTCGGAATCGAGCGCCGAGGTCGCCTCGTCCAGCAGCAGGATGGGGGCATCCTTCAGGAAGACCCGCGCGATGGCGATCCGCTGGCGCTGTCCGCCCGAGAGCTTGACCCCACGCTCGCCCACCTGGGCGGCGAAGCCCAGCCGGCCCTCGACGTCGCGCAGTTCGGAGATGAAGCGGTCGGCCTTGGCCCGCCGTGCCGCCTCCATCACCTCCTCGGCCGTGGCATCGGGGCGGCCGTAGGCGATGTTCTCGAAGACCGAGCGGTGCAGCAGCGAGGTGTCCTGGGTGACCACGCCGACCGCCGCCCTCAGCGAATCCTGGGACGCGCCGGCGATGTTCTGGCCGTCGATCAGGATACGCCCGCCCTCCAGGTCGTGCAGGCGCAGCAGCAGGTTCATCAGGGTGGTCTTGCCGGCGCCGGAGCGCCCGACCAGGCCCACCTTCTCCCCCGGCGCGATCGTCAGGCTCAGGTCCTCGATCACCCCGCCTTCCTTGCCGTAGTGGAAGCGGATGCGCTCGAAGGCGATGGCCCCCTCGGGGACGCGCAGCGCCTTGGCCCCGGGCGCGTCGGCCACGACGTTGGGCTTGGCCAGCATGGTCTTGCCGTCCATCACCGCGCCCACGTTCTCGAAGAGCTGCGCCAGTTCCCACATGATCCAGCGCGAGAGCCCGGAGAGCCGTAGCACCAGCCCGATGGCCAGGGCCGCCGCCCCGATGGTGACGGCATCGCCCAGCCAGAAGTGGATCGAGAGGCCGGCCACGGCCGCCAGCAGCACCGCGTTCAGGCAGTAGAGCGAGACGTTCAGCTTGGTCACCAGGCGCATCTGCCGGTGCACGGTCTCCAGGAAGAGGTCCATGGAGTCCTGCGCGTAGCTCTCCTCGCGCCGCGCGTGGCTGAAGAGCTTCACCGTCAGGATGTTGGTGTAGCTGTCGACGATGCGCCCGGTCATGATCGAGCGCGCGTTGGCCTGGTCCTGCGAGATCGTCGCCAGCCTCGGAACGAAGTGGCGCAGCAGGCCGGCATAGACCACGAGCCACAGCGCCATCGGCAGCATCAGCCAGACATCCGCGCTGGCGGCCACGATCAGCATGCCCAGGAAGTATGAGCTGACGTAGACCGCGATGTCGAAGAGCCGCATCACCGTCTCGCGCACCGCCAGCGAGGTCTGCATGACCTTGGTGGCCACCCGCCCGGCGAACTCGTCGGCGAAGAAGGCAGCACTCTGGCCCAGGAGCTGGCGGTGCGCCATCCAGCGCACGATCATGGGGTAATTGCCCAGCAGAGTCTGGTGCACCAGCAGGTTATTCAGCAGCACGAAGGCGGGCAGGAAGACCAGGATGAAGGCGCCCATGAAGACCAGGTGCCAGAGCTCTGTATCGAGGAAGCTCTCCTTGTCCTGGTAGGCCAGCCAGTCGACCAGGTTGCCCAGCAGTGCATAGACATAGGCCTCGCCGAAGCCGATGACGGCGGCGGTGAAGGCCATGACGGCAAGAACCGGCCAGACACCCTTGCTGTAGTGCCAGCAGAAGGCGGCGAAACCTTCCGGCGGCGTCTCCGGCGGCCGGGCGGGATAGGGATCGATCAGTCTCTCGAAACGGGCAAACATCGGTCCAAGCCTCAGTACGAAAGGCGGCCCCTCGTCGTGCGGGGCCGCTGCGAACCGACCCTTCTACGCCTTTTCGGCGTCAAAGGGGCGAGCGAAGCTCTGCAGGGCAGCCATTCGTTGTGATTATGAGACACTGTGCCCCGCAGGGCACGCGGTTCACGGCACCTCGGCGAAGAAGAGGAGACAGCCGTCGGGGTCCTTCACGTGGAACTCGCGCACGCCGTAGGGCTGCTCGAAGGGTGGCCGCAAGCGTCCGTCCGGCAGTGCTTCCAGGAAGCCCCGCAGCGCCAGATAGAGGGTGTCGAGACCGCTGACCCAGAGATGCAGCGAGATGTGGTTGGCCGTCGCCGCGAGGCTGGCCGGATCGTCGCTTTCTAGGAGATGCAGGGCGGCCCCGCCGCGGCGCAGGGTGACGAAGCCGTCGCCCGGCGCATAGCCCTCGGCCGCGAAGCCCAGGCCCTCGCAGTAGAAGGCCAGGCTGCGCGCCATGTCGGCGACGGGGACGATCGCGACGGCGTCGCGGATCTCGGGATCGGGCCTGGTCATTCCCTGCAGCCTAGCAACGAGCAGGGCGCAGGGCCACGCCGGGGCGGCGGTCCTATACGCCGGTCAATGCGCCGGGGCGACCTGCCGCTGGCCGGTCCTTCCAGGTGGGTGCGCCTCCGCTGCGAGTTCGAGGATGCGGGAGAGGGAGCGGCGGCAGGCGTCGGCCGCCGTCTCGGCCTCTCCCTTCCAGGCAAGGAGGGTCGCGTTCAGGCCCTCCTGATGCAGGGTGACACCCAGGCTCCAGCCGTCGTCGACCGGCACGAAGGCAGTGCCCGGCAGCCCCCGGTCGCCGTCCAGGACCGAGAGGCAGAGCTTCGGATAGGCCAGACAGTCGGGGAAACCGGCGGCCGTGAAGAAGGAGTCGCGCTCCGCCCCCTGCCGTGCGGCTTCCTGGTAGAGGTAGTGCAGGCGGCGTTCGCCGCTGCTTCCCTTGACCACGGCACGCACCGACTTCGCCCACCAGGACAGGATGTCGTGCAGTGCCGAAAGCTCCTCGCGCCCGGCCAGATGCAAGCGGCGCAGCAGCTCCGCCGTGCCGGGGGCGCTGCCGTGCACGAAATCCAGCCCCCGGCTGGCCAGAGCGCGCTGCGAGACCGGGAGATAGGCCGCCTCCAGCTCTCCGCGCAGGGCATAGCGGGCCGCCTGCCCGGCCAGGGGAACCGCGGCGGCAAGATGGGCACGCTGAGGCCTGGGCACCTCCAGCGAGAACTGTGCCGAGGAAAGCGCTGCTAGGTGCGCCCGGTAGTCGCTTCGATGACGCGACCAGCGCGCCTCCGCGGCGGCGTCGAACGGCGGGATCGCCCGGATCTCGAGCGCCCGGGCGTCCCTCCCTGACTTTGCGCCGGGGGCCGCCCCTCTGTGGCGCAGGAAGCCTGCCGCCCAGCGCTCGGCGAAGCGCATCATGACCATGCCGTCTGCCAGGGCATGGTCGCCGTAGGCCCCGACATGCCCCAGCGGATCCACGACCAAGGTGGTCTTGCCGAACCAGCGGTCGCCGCCGAGGCCGGTCAGACCCGCGAACTGGTCGGGCGCACCGCCGCGCCGGGGGTGCGGCCCGGTCAGTGCCAGGCAGAAGAAGGCCCTCTCGAGCCGCTCGAGAAGCTGGGGTCGTGCCTTGCGGGCAAGCTCCAGTTCGCGGACGGCCTCGCCTTTGGGCAGGGCCGTCACGACGGGAAGGCTGGTCGGCGGCATTTCGCGCGCAAGCCGCAGGATCTCTTTCAGGACGCGATGGAGCGCCGGGAAGCCCGCGGCCTTGCCATTCTCCATGACCCTCAGGAGGAAACAGCGCCCCTCGTAGAGCACAATCACATCGCTGTCGTCGTTTGCGAGCACGCGGTCGACCGGCTCGTTGAAGCGGCGCGACAGTGAGAAGAGATCGGCGATCCCGCTGGTGTGCTTGCCTGTGGCTTCCTGCTCTAACAGCCGCAAGACGGCATCGAGAGCGGCGGCCGCCCGGACCGCGAGGCCGCACTCGGCCGGAAGGTTCGGAAAGTGGCGTATGGCACCGACCACCTGCGTTCCGGGATCCGTCGGCATGCGCCCGCGATGGGTCAGGAACTTCGCTCTCTCGAAGTTCGATACCGTCGCCTCGTAGCGATCGTCTTCCATTCCATACAGGAATCGCTCGATCAGCTCCGAGCGCTGGTGAAAAAAGCTATCGACCAGCTGCGTCGCCAGTAGACCCTCGACCCCGATCCGCCGCAACCGCGTCAAGCACAGTTGCCTGAGCCATACATTCGCCCCTTCGGGCAGGCGTCCACTCCAATGAAACCTGCCGCTCGCTCTCGCAACCATCGCAAAAAGCCCAAGCTATCAGGCCTCCCCCGACGACATCCTGCGCCCAGCGACTCCAAAGTTCCACGTTTTTCTACAAAAACTATTGGTTTTGCGAGCAATCATGATTTTCCTCTCACCTGTCCTTTTGGACAGGACTATATTTATTTAACGTGCTAGCTAAAATAGAAGAATTTGAACCGGATTTCTGCAAGGATTGCTGCGAGGACGGAACTGGCGCCGCCCCCTTGCGCAGAGAGGGTCGGCGGGCCAGTATCTGCTGCATTCTTGCAGCGCCCGCTGCAATAACACCGCTGCACAACCCGTTCTGGAAGGATGGGAGCCAGGGCCAAAGCGGCAGCACAAGCGGTGCAGCGCCGAGAGCCAGGCTTTGGCACGAAACTTGCTTTGAACTAGGAGCGAGACGCGGCTACGAACAGCAAGGGGGGATTGACCTCTTGGGGGAAAGCGACCGGGATCTGTCGGACCTGGCGGCCGGGCTGGAGAGCCAGGCGGCCGACATCGTGCACCTGGGCCTCTTCGACCTGGATAGCGGGCTGCGCGAGCGCCGGCTTGCCAAGGCCGACCTTCTCTCCAGCCTCGAGGACCTTTCCTTCGTCAATGTCCTGCCCCAGTGGGACCGGGGCGAGCGGGTCTTCGGCGCCGGCCCCTTCGTCGGCGAGGCCATCCGCCCCGACCCGGCCAGCCTCCGTCCCTATCCCTTCGAGGCCGATGCCTCGCTGCTGATCTGCGACTACCTGGGACCCTCGCGCGCGCTCTCGCCCCGTGCCTTGCTGCAGGACCAGATCGCCAAGACCGATGCGGCGGGCTTCACCGTCAAAGCGGCCTTCGAGTTCGAGTTCCTGGTCCTGGAGGAGACAGCCGAGAGCCTGCGCGAGAAGGGCTTCGAGAGGCTCGCCTCCTTCCTGCCCGGAACCCGCTGCTGGAGCGCGGAGACCGCCGCCACCCAGGCCGACTTCGTCCGCAGCCTGGACGAGACGCTGCAGGCCGGGGCGATCCGCCCCTTCAGCCTGGGCGTCGAGCTGGGCCCGGGCTGCTTCGAGGCCACCCTGCGCGCCCGCGATCCGCTGGGCGCCGCCGAGGAGGCCGCGCTCTTCCGGCTCTACACCAAGGCCTTCTGCCGCGCCCGCGGCAAGACTGCTTCCTTCATGGCCCAGCTCGGCAGCGACTATCCCGGGCTCTCGGGCCACCTGCACCTCTCGCTCTGGGACCGGGAGGGTCGGAACCTCTTCCACGACCAGGCGGACCCGAAGGGTCCGAGCGCCGCCTGCCGCAGCTTCATCGCGGGCGTGCTGCGGGCGAGTGCCGCCGCCTTTCCCCTGGTTGCCAACAGCGTCAATGCCTACCGCCGCATGGCGCCCGGAAACTGGGCGCCCCGGGCGCTGGGCTGGGCGGTGGAGAACTATGCCGCGGCGATCCGTGCGGTGCCGGCCAGCCCGGCGCGCAGCCGCCTGGAGTTCCGCCTGCCGGCGGCCGACTGCAATCCCTTCCTGGTGCTCGCGCTCTTCCTGGCGGGCGGGCTCGACGGCCTGGAGCGCGGGCTCGAGGCTCCGCCGCAGATCAGCGGCGGCGGCCCCGACAGCCTGCCGGAGAACGCCGAGCCGGTGCCGAGCGACCTTCTGCGCGCCACCGAGGCGATGGAGGAGAGCCCGGAGGCGCAGAGGCTCTTCGGCGAGACCTTCGTCCGGCACTTCTGCCGCTCGCGCCGGGTCGAGGAGGCGGCCATGCGCCGCGAGGTGAGCGCCGCCGAGCGCGCCCGCTATCTGGAAGCCACTTAGGACCTTTGAGGGAGAAGACAGGGGTGAGCGATCTCGAGAAAAGCCTGGCCGCCGAGGGCCGCGGCGAGGCCGTCAAGGAGGTTCGGCGCCTGATCGATGCGCTGAAGATCGACTATATCTATTACCAGTACATCTCGATCACCGGACGCATCATGGGCAAGGCCGTGCCCGCCCGCCACTGGGAGGCCGTGGCCGACGAGGGCGTGCAGACCTGGCTGGGCGGCGTCGCCAACGTCTTCGCCGACCGCCACGGCAACCTGATCGGCTTTCCCCCCAACGCCTCGGAGCTGATCGCGCTGCCCGACCCCGAGACCTTCTGCCAGCTCCCCTGGAACAAGCGCATCGCCCGGGTCTTCTGCACCGCCTACTGGAGCAAGGAGGACCCCGACTATCCGGGCCAGGTCATGGACTCCGACGCGCGCGGGAACCTGAAGCGGGTCGAGGCGCGCTTCATGGCGGCGCACGACGGCCTGCACATGCGCGTCGGCTGCGAGCCGGAGATGCTGTGGCTGAAGCCGGGCGACGACAACGAGCCCTACAAGGGCACCACCAAGCCCTACGCCTATCACATCGACCAGTTCGAGCAGCTCTCCGACGTCTGGCTCCGGGTCTACGACTACGCCATCGCCATGGGTCTCGACGTGATCCAGGGCGACCACGAGGATGCGCCCGGCCAGATCGAACTGAACTACGCCTTCGACCGGCCGCTCAGGACCAGCGACCGCCTGACCACCTATCGCCAGATCTGCGCCCAGGTGGCCCGCGAGTTCGGCCTGATCGCCGTCTTCATGTCCAAGCCCTACATGGGCATGCCGGCCAACGGCTGTCACCACAACATCTCGCTCTGGCGCGGCGGCGAGGACCGCCAGGTCGACCTCGAGCAGGACCCGCTGCCGGCCATGGCGGAGGTCTTCACCTATACCAAGGGCGGGCAGAACGCCTTCAAGGACGAGAAGGAGGTCTGGCTGCCCTCGCAGCTCGGCCGCCACGCGCTGGGCGGCGTGCTGGCCCATCTGAACGCCCTGACGGCGGTGGGCTCCTCCACCGTCAATTCCTACCGCCGCCTGAACGACACCGGCCTCTGGGCGCCCGTCGGGGCGAGCTGGGGCCTGCAGAACCGCTCCTGCGCGGTGCGCGTCTCCAGCCCCGACCGCTACGAATTCAGGGCGGTGGACTCCATGGTGAACCCCTACCTCATGCAGGCCGTGCTCTATCAGGCCATGCACGACGGCATCGTCAATGAGATCGACCCCGGCCCGCCGGAGGACCGCAACTTCGCCGAGGTCGCCGCCTCCGGCGAGGCGGTGAAGCGCATTCCCACAACCCTGCGCGACGCGCTGGACGACCTGGCCCAGGACCAGGTGATCCGCGAGGCCATGCCCGGCGACCTGCATCGAATCTACGACTGGTACAAGCGTGATGAATGGGACAAGTTCATCTGGCAGGTCTCGGACTGGGACGTGAAGACCTACCTTGACTGCCTGCCCTAGAGGGAGACGCGGCGCATGTCCGACTTCTCGCTGACCCAAGATCAGATCGAGGCCTTCCACCAGGACGGCTTCCTGATCGTCGAGCGCCTGATCGACGAGGCAACGGTCGAGCTCTTGCGCGAGCGCTACGAGCGTCTCTTCCGCGGCGACTTCGAGACCGGGGTCAGCCCCGACGAGGTGAACTGGCAGGAGGGCAAGGGCGACCCCAGCCTCACCCGCCAGATCTGCAACGGCTGGAAGGCCGACCGGGCGATCGCCGCCAGCGTCTTCCGCCCCGATCTGGGGCGCGCGATCGCCGAGCTTGGTGGCTGGCCGGGCACCCGGGTGATGATCGACAACGTGCTCTGGAAGCCCCCTGGCACGCGGCCCCTGGGCTTCCATCAGGACAACGCCTACCTGCGCTGGTTCGAGCCGGGCCTGCTGCTAAGCTGCTGGATCGCGCTCGACGACACCCGCGCCGACGGCGGCACCATGGAGGTGGTGCGCGGCTCGCATCGCTGGTCGCACTCCGAGCCCGAGGGCGAGTTCCACGGGCCAGCGGACTATCAGAAGGAGATGCGCAAGGCGGCCGCCAGGGAAGGGACCGAGCCGGAGCTGGTCCCCATCGTGGTGAAGCGCGGCGGCGGCTCCTTCCACCACGGCTGGACCTGGCACGGCTCGGGCCACAACCACAGCAACACGCCGCGCCGGGCCCTGGTGATCCATGCCATGCCCTCGGACGCCACCTTCTCGGCCGACCCCCAGGCGCTCTCCTTCGCCACCGGCCCGATCTACAACCGCTACAAGCGCCTGAACGACTGCGTCATGGACGAGAACTACTTTCCCGTCACCTGGACCCGGAACGGCTATCGCACGCCGGGTCTCGACCGCTACTGCCGGGCGGCCTAGGGGGAGGCGGCCGTGGAGGCGGGACAGCTCGACCTGTCGGAGGACCTGGACGGAGCCCCCCTGCTCTACGACGTGCTCTCGCGCGACGGCCGCGTGCTGGCGGTCAACCGGAGCCAGGCGGAGGAGCTGGGCTACCGCAGGGAGGAGCTGCTCACCGCGACCGCCGCCCAGATCTACGGCGCTGCCTCCCTGAAGCGGATCGAGCTCCTCTTCGAGCGCTGCCGCAAGGGCGAGCGCCTGCAGGACCGCCTGGTCCTGCAGCGGCGCGGCGGCGGCGCGCTTCCGGTGCTCGCCAGTGCCGAGCGCGGCGAGCAGGGCGGGCAGGCGACGCTGCGGCTGGCGAAGCTGCCCCTGGGCGCGCTCGCGGACGAGCTGGAGCAGAGCGAGCGCGAGGTGAAGATCCTGCGCGGCTTCGTCACCGCGGCGCGCGACGCCTGCTGGTGCATCGAGTTTGCCGAGCCGGTGGACCTCGGCGCCAGCGAGGACGAGGTGGTCCGCCAGGTCTTCGAGAACGAGTGCTACTGGCGGCTCTGCAACGAGGCCATGGCGCAGCTCTACCGCCTGCCCGAGGGGCTGGACTTCAACCAGGAGAACGTGCGCTTCGTCTTCCCGCGCAATCCGGAGAACGAGGCCTTCGTGCGCCAGCTCAACGAGGCCAAGTTCCATCTCGACGGGGCGCCCTCGCTGGACCGGCGCTACGACGGGGCGGCGATGTTCGCCGAGAACGACGTGCGCGCCGAGATCCGCGACGGCTACCTGCTGCGCATGTGGGGGACGGTGCGCGACCTCTCGCAGCAGAAGGAGCGCGAGCGCCGCCTGGTGCAGCGTGCCGACCGCATGGCCGACGTGCTCAGCGCCTCGCCCGACCCGATCCTGGTCTGCGATCAGGACGGCATCCTGGAGGCCGCCAACCCGGCGCTGGAATGGCTCTTCGACTGGCGCGCCGACGAGGTCCTGGGCCGTCCGCTGGGGCAGTTCCTGGCCTTCGAGGAGGACTGGCGCCAGATCGTCGGCGCCGCACGCCCCGGCGCCGCCGACATGCGCCTGGCCGCCAGCCTGCTCTGCCCGGACGGGCGCCGGCAGCCTTGCGTCGTCGCCTTCGGCACGCTCTCGGCGGCCGGCGAGTCCAAGCGTCTGGTCATGACCCTGCGGCGGGACGGGGAGCGCGTCGGACCATGAGCTTCTCCGACCTCGACCTGGAGCTAGAGGGACCGGCCGCGCTCGGCCGCGCCGGCCTCAAGGAGCTGGCCGAGGCCCTGCCGGACGGCCTCGTCCTGGTCGATACGGAGGGGCGCGTGGAGCTGGCCAACAGCAGCGCGCTGCAGATGAACGGTGTCCGCGCCGCAGAGATCCTGGGGCAACCCTTGAGCCTGCTCGCCGAGAAGAGTCCCTACGACTGGCGCCAGGCGGTGGAGTCCTTCGCCAAGCGGCAGCGCTGCGACGTGCTGAGCCGCAGCCCGGAGGGCGGGCGCGCGCTCATCTCCATGCGCTTCCTGCGCGATGCCGGGCAGCGCACCGTTGCAACCCTCTTCCTGCAGCGCGATCTGGCCGGCCTCGACCGCCAGCGCCGCAAGGCCAGCGACGCCGGCCCGCGCGACGTCTTCCGCTTCGCGGCCGACGGAGAGGTCAAGCCCAACTACCTGCTGCAGCAGGAAATCTCTCCGGCGCTCAAGACCGTGATCGCGCGCGGCCTGCGCGCGCTCCGCCAGGATGCCCGCATCCTGCTGACCGGCGAATCGGGGTCCGGCAAGACGCAGATCGCGCGCTATCTGCACGAGACCGCGATCGGCCGCGACGCCCCCTTCATCCACGTGAACTGTGCGGCCATCCCCGAGACGCTCTTCGAATCGGAGATGTTCGGCTACGCCAAGGGCGCCTTCACCGGCGCGCTGCAGAGTGGCAAGGCCGGCCTGATCGAGGCCGCCAAGGGCGGCTGCCTCTTCCTCGACGAGGTGGGCGAGATCTCGCCGGCCTCGCAGGCCAAGCTGCTCAAGTTCCTGGAGGACGGAAAGGTCCAGCGGATCGGCGATGCGGTCGAGCGGCGCGCCGAGGTGCAGGTGATCGCCGCCACCAACCAGGACCTGGGTGAGCTCGTCGAGGCCGGCCGCTTCCGCCGCGACCTCTTCTATCGCCTCTCGGTGAACGCGCTGGAGCTGCCGGCGCTGCGCGACGAGCCCGCGCTGCTGGACCACCTGATCGATCACTTCCTCTACCTGGCCAACCGGGGCCGCGCCCTGCCGCTGCGCCTGTCCGAGCCGGTGCGACGGGCCCTTAGAGGCCATCGCTATCCCGGCAACGTGCGCGAGCTGCACAACATCCTGCAGCGCCTCGCCGTCTTCGCCGAGGAGGAGGCACTGCTAGAACACCTGCCGGCACGCCTGCGCGAGGCGGAGAGCGGAGAGGGAGCGGGCGAGCAGGGCCTGAAGGACCGCGTGCGGCGCTTCGAGGGCGAGGTGATCCAGGAGGCAATAGCCCGGCATGGGAGCAAGCGCCGGGCCGCGAAGGCTCTCGGTGTGGATATCGGGACCATCGTGCGCAAGACCCGCGCGAGCGAGAACGCGGGTCGGCTCCAGAGCGAGGAAGACAGAGAGGACCTTTAGGAGAAGGGAGATCGTGATGAAGAAGCTTGTAAAGACCCTGGCCGCCGGCGTTGCCGCCTCGGCCCTGATCGCCGGCTCGGCCCTGGCCGAGGGCGAAGTCAACCTGCTGACCTGGGAGGGCTATGCCGACGACAGTTTCATCAAACCGTTCGAAGAGGCGAGCGGCTGCAAGGTCAGCGCCACCTACGTCGGCTCGAACGACGATTTCGCGCCGAAGCTGGCGGCCGGAGGCGGGGTCTACGACCTGATCACGCCCTCGATCGACACCACCAAGATCATGATCCAGGCGGGCTTCGTGCAGCCGATCGACACCAGCCGCGTGCCGCGCATGGGCGAAACCTACGAGAAGTTCCGGACCGCCGAGGGGATCAACCACGAGGGCGAGATCTACGGCGTGCCCTTCTCCTGGGGCTCCATCCCCTTCATGTACCGCAAGGACAAGTTCGAGACGGCCCCGGAATCGCTGAACGTGCTCTGGGATCCGGCCTTCCAGGGCAAGATCTCGCTCTGGGACGACAAGAGCGCGCTCTACGTCGCCGCCCGCAAGAACGGCGACATGAACATCTACGAGCTCAGCGACGAGGAGCTGGAAGCCGCCAAGGCCAGCCTGATCGAGCAGAAGCCGCTGGTGCGCAAGTACTGGGCGACGGCGGGCGAGCTGGTCGACCTCTACGCCAGCGGCGAGGTCTGGATCTCCAACACCTGGGGCGGCTACCAGTCGGCCCTGCTGGCCGACCAGGGCATCGAGGTTGTGGAGTTCATCCCCACCGAGGGCGCCGAGGGCTGGATGGATTCCTGGATGATCGTCAAGGACACGCCGAACGAGGACTGCGTCTACCAGTTCCTGAACATGGCGACGACCGAGCAGGGCCAGTGCGGCATGTCCAACGTCAACGGCTACTCCTCGGCCAACCCGGTCGCGGCCAAGAACTGCATGTCGCCCGAGCAGTTCACGGCGCTGCACCAGGACGACGTCGACTACCTCGACAGCCTGCTGCTGTGGGAGAACCTGGGGCCGCGCCTCGAGGTCTACACCAACACCTGGAACGCCGTGAAGGCGGCCGAATAGGCAGCTTGCCAGGCGTGCAGGGCCCTCCTCCGGGGGGCCCTGCCGGGTCTGCCACTGTGGAGGACGGCAATCCAACGATGCGCGACATCATCGAGCTTCAGGGCGTCACCAAGGTCTTTCCCGGCGGGGTGGTCGCCGTCGACCAGGTGAACCTCCGGGTCCGCGAGGGCGAGTTCGTGACCCTGCTCGGCCCCTCGGGCTGCGGCAAGACCACGACCCTGCGGATGATCGCCGGCTTCGAGGCGCCCGACAGCGGCCGGGTCTATCTCTCCGGCAACGACGTGACCGACCATCCGCCCTACCGGCGGCCGGTCAACACGGTCTTCCAGGACTATGCCCTCTTCCCGCACATGAGCGTGGCCGACAACGTCGGCTACGGGCTGGACGTCGCCGGCTACAGCCGCACCGATGCCCGCCGCCGGGTGGGCGAGGCCCTGGACCTGGTCGGCCTCACCGACAAGGCGACCAGCCGGCCGATGAAGCTCTCCGGCGGGCAGCGCCAGCGCGTCGCCCTGGCTCGCGCCCTGGTGCGCGAGCCCAAGGTGCTGCTGCTGGACGAGCCGCTCTCGGCGCTCGACGCCAAGCTCAGGGAGACCATGCAGGTCGAGCTGAAGCACCTGCACGACCGTCTGGGCCTCACCTTCGTGCTGGTCACCCACGACCAGACCGAGGCGCTGGTCATGTCCGACCGGATCGTCGTCATGAACGAGGGCCGGATCGAGCAGGAGGGCAGCCCCAGCCAGCTCTACGACGAGCCGGCCTCGCCCTACGTCGCCAACTTCCTGGGCGCCTCCAACCTGCTGCCAGCGAGGGTCAGCCAGGCGGCGGGCGACAGCCTGACCGCCGAGATCGGCGGCGCCAGCCTGCGGGCCGAGGCCGGCGGCTATCGCGCCGGCGACCCCATCCTCCTCTGCATCCGGCCCGAGAAGGCCAACCTCTTCGACCGGGCGCCGGAGGCCGGCAGCGAGGAGAACCTGCTGTCCTGCCAGGTGCGCGAGCACCTCTTCCACGGCGACTCCGTCAGGGTGGAGCTCACCTGCGGCGAGGCCAGCTTCTTCGTCGACGTGCAGCTGAAGGAGGCCATGGGCCGGGCCAGCATCCCGCTTCCCGGAGAGGCCGCCTGGGTCCGCCTGCACCCGGCCAACGTCATCGTCTTCCCCGACGGAGGCCGGTCGTGACCCTGGGCGAACGCGCGCGCCTGCGTGCGGCGGCGGTGATGGCACCGCCGCTGATCTGGACCATGATCTTCCTCTTCGTGCCCTACCTGATCACCTTCGCCTACAGCCTCTACACCAAGCAGTTCCCGACCTTCGTCCCCGACCTGCAGCTCGGCAACTACGGGCAGCTGCTGGCCGATCCGCAGTACTACCGGGTGCTCGTCCGGACCTTCAAGATCGCCGGCGCCACGGCCCTGCTGGCGCTGGTGCTTGCCTATCCCCTGGCCTACTTCCTGGTCTTCAAGGTGCGCTCGCCCAGCCTGCGCGCGCTCCTCTACATGGCCACCATCGTGCCGCTCTGGGTCTCCTACCTGCTGCGCGCCTACACCTGGAAGACCATCCTCGGCAGCGAGGGCGTGCTGAACTCCTTCCTGATCTGGACGGGGATCAGCAGCGAGCCCTCTGAGTGGTTCCTCTACAGCCAGTTCGCGATGGTGATCACGCTGACCTACATCTTCATCCCCTTCATGGTGATGCCGATCTTCACCGCGCTGGAGAAGATCCCGCCGAACCTGGTCGAGGCCTCCAAGGACCTGGGGGTGGGGCCGATCCGCAGCTTCGTCAGGATCCTGCTGCCGCTCTCCATGCCGGGCGTGATCGCCGGCCTCACCTTCACCTTCTGCCTCAGCTTCGGCGACTTCATCGCCCCCTTCCTGGTGGGCGGTCCCGACGGGGCCATGGTCGCCACCGTCATCCAGTCGCAGTTCGGCGCGGCGCTGAACTGGCCGCTGGGCTCGGCGCTCTCCATCGTCATGCTGGCCATCGTGCTCACCATCATCAGCCTCTCGGACCGCATGGAGCGCTCCGGCCGGCTGGACCTGGCTTGAGGGGGACGCGCGCATGGCAAGCGAGACCGAAAGCCAGAGCCTGGCCAGGTTCGTCCCGATCGCCATCCGGCGCGGCGGCGGCAAGCGGCCCTGGGCGGACTGGAGCCTGGGCCTCTACGTCGCCGGCGTCATGGCCTTCCTCTACCTGCCGATCGCCGTCCTGATCCTCTTCAGCTTCAACGACAACCGCTCCATGTCGCTGCCGCTGAAGGGCTTCACCTGGCGCTGGTACGAAGCCTTCCTGGCCAACGAGGACATGCTGGAGGCGATCGGCAACAGCCTCTACGTCGCCAGCGCCGCGACCGCGATCACCTGCCTCATCGGCGTGCCGGCAGCACTCGCCCTCGACCGCTACAGCTTCCCCGGCAAGGCCGCCTTCCGTCGTGCCGTGCTGCTGCCGATCGCGCTGCCGGGCATCATCACCGGCATCTCCATGCTCAACATGGCCAAGATGATGGGCGTGAACCTCAGCCTGGAGACGGTGATCGCCGGGCACGCCACCGCCCTGGTCTCCATCGTCGTGACCCAGGTCTACGCCCGCCTGCAGCGCTTCAACCGGCGCCTGGAGGAGGCCTCTCTGGACCTGGGCGTGGGGCCGGCCCGGACCTTCTGGCGGGTGACCCTGCCGAACATCAAGTCGGCCATCGTCGGCAGCGCGCTGCTCTCCTTCACCCTCTCCTTCGACGAGATTCCGGTCACCTTCTTCCTGACCGGGCGGGAGAACACCCTGCCGATGTACATCTACTCCACCCTGCGGCGCGGCATCACGCCCGAGATCAACGCCGTCGGCACGGTGATCATCCTGGTCTCGCTGGTCCTGATCGTGCTCTCCGTCCTGCTGCTGCGCGACCGCGGCGACAGGGCGTAAGCGCCTCCGAGGCGGGCCAACGCCAGCGGTAGGCAAGTCCGCGGCAAAGAACTACACTCGCCCGCCGTTGTGTGGAGGAAAGCGATGGCGCTGACCGGTCCCCCGTTGGCGAGCCCAGTCGATGTGTCCCGTCTCTTGGACAAGGGACTGGCCGGCGATCCCGACGACACCGCCTTGATCTCGCTGGAAACCAGCTGGACCTGGCAGGAGCTCGCCGAGGACAGCGCGCGGCTGGCCGGCAACCTGCTGGGCCTGGGCCTGAAGCCTGGCGACCGGGTGGCCAGCCTGATGCCCAACCGCTGTGCGCTGCTGGTCTTCTACCTGGCCTGCCTGAAGGCGGGCCTGGTCGCCACGCCGATCCCCTACCGCGCCACCCCGGCCGACATCGACCGCATCCTGGAGGCCAGCGGCGCCTCGCTGCTGCTGGTTCACCGCGAGCGCGCGGCCGACCTGGCCGCAACGGAGCGGGTGGCGAGCCTGGCGCACGGCGTCGTCGGCTTCGGCCAGGGCTCGCTCGCCGGCGCCCGGCTGGACGACTTCATCGAGAAGGACGCGGAGATCGAGGACTATCCCGAGATCCCGGCCGATGCGCCCTGCTTCCTCCTCTTCGGCGGGGCGCCGGGGACCGCGCCCAGGGGTATCCTGCACTGCGGCCGCAGCCTGGGCTGGAGCCTCGCCAGCCTCGCCGCCGGCTACCGGCTGGAGCCCGGCGACATCGTGATGAACGGGGCGGCGCTCTCGCACTACGGCGGGATCGCGACCTGCCTGGCGGCGCTCGCCAGCGGCTGCCGTGTCGCCATCGCGCGCAACGACGACGCCGAGGAGATCCTGCCGCTGATGCGGGCCGAGCAGCCGAGCCTGGCGCTCATGCTGCCCTCCTCCATGGTCCGCCTGGTGCGCGACTACGAGGCCGGCGCCAAGGACTTCGCCTCGCTGCGCCACCTGGCCTGCGGCGGCGGCCAGGTCCCGCGAAGCCAGCTCCGCATCTTCGAGCGACAGGCCGGGATCCGCCTCACCGAGCCCTACGGGATGGTCGAACTGGGACCGGTCACCAGCGAGGCCGGCGGCAGGGAGGAGACGGAGGCCGAGCGCGTCACCGGCGCGGTCGGACAGTTGCTGCCCGGTTTTGCAGCCGAGATCCGAAACGAGGTCGGCTACCTGCTGCCGGCCGGCATGCCGGGGCGCCTCTGGATCCGCTCGCCAAGCGCGCTGCTGGGCTACTGGAGCGGCAGCGCAGTCGAGGCGGCGCCCGCCGAAGAGGGCTTTCTCGACAGTGCCGAGACCATGCGGGCGGACCGCAACGGAACCCTGATCCTCACCGGCAACAGGAATCAGGTGAGGGTCGAGCCGAACCTGAACGAGGCCACGCGGGAGGTCGAGGCGGTGCTGGCCGATCATCCCGACATCGCGGCTGCCGCCGCCGTCCTGCTGCACGACCTGCTCTACGGCGAGATGCTGCTGGCCTACGTCGTCCTGGCCGCGAGCGGCGAGCCGCCGCGCGAACAGGAGCTGATCGCCTTCGCACGCTCCCGGGTCGGCTTCCGGGCACCCGAACAGGTCCTTTTCGTCGAGGACCTGCCGCTCGACGGCTCCGGCCAGCTCGACCGCGACGCTCTGCGCCAGATGACCGAGAGCGGGCTGGCGCTGAACGCACCCAGCGAGTGAGGTACCGGGTGCCGCCTTGGGTGTTGGCTTCCCCCGACAGCGGTGTAGAAGCGATGGCAGCCAAGGTCTTGGAACGCCATCGTGCCCTCCTCCGCACCGGGTTCGCGCGCCGCCGATGAAAGAGATCCCGCCCGTGACAAGCGATCCGCTGTTGCAGCCCCTGACCATTCGCGGTCTCACCTTGAAGAACCGTGTGATGAGCACGGCCCACGCCAGCGGCATGGACGACGACGGGCTGCCGGAGCTGCGCTACCAGCGCTATCACGAGGAGAAGGCCCGGGGCGGGCTCGCGCTCACCATGTTCGGGGGCAGCGCCAACGTCGCGCCCGATTCGCCTTCGGTGTTCCGGCAGCTCAACATGGGGACCGACCGCATCATCTCGCGGCTCCAGGCCTTTTCGGAGCGGATCCACGGGCACGGCACGGCGCTCATGTGCCAGATCACCCATCTCGGCCGGCGCGGCGACGCCCAGGCGTCGGAATGGCTCCCGACCATTGCGCCCTCCGCCCTGCGCGAGACCCTGCATCGCAACTTTCCGCGGGCGATGGATCGCAGCGACATCGACCGGGTCGTCCGCGCCTTCGGTCAGGCCGCCCGGCGCTGCCGCGAAGGTGGGCTCGACGGGCTCGAGACCCTGGCCGGGGGCCATCTGATCGGCCAGTTCCTCTCGCCCAGCACCAACCTGCGCAGCGACGCCTTCGGCGGTTGCCTGGAGAACCGCGCCCGCTTCGCGGTCATGGTGCACGAGGAGATCCGCCGCCGGGCCGGGGACGATCTGATCATCGGCATCCGCCTCTCGCTCGACGAGGGGCCGGGCGGGCAGCGCTTCGACGAGGTCCTTGAGCTTGCCGAAATCCTGAAGCGCGAAGGCTCCGTCGATTTCTTCAACTGCAACCTCGGCCGGATGGACACGGCCCTGGCGCTCGCCGAAGACAGCATGCCGGGGATGAGCCAGCCGCTGGCGCCTTTCCTGGAGATCGTGGGCGCCTTCAGGCGCGAGGTCGGCCTACCGGTCTTCCACGCCGCGAGGATCACGGACGTGGCGAATGCGCGCCACGCCCTCCGCGCCGGCCTCATGGACATGGTGGCCATGACCCGCGCGCACATCGCCGACCCGGAGATCGTCAGCAAGATCTTGCGGGGCGAGGAAGAGCGGATCCGCCCCTGCATCGGCGCAACCCACTGCATGTACAAGAAGCCGCACTGCATCCACAACGCCACGACGGGCCGCGAGACCTTGCTGCCGGTCCGGGTGGAGCGCAGCGAGCGGCCCGCCCGGAAGGTCGTGGTCGTCGGCGGCGGGCCGGCCGGCCTCGAGGCGGCGCGGGTGGCGGCCGAGCGCGGCCACTCCGTCATGCTCTTCGAGGCTGCACCTCGGCTCGGCGGGCAGATCCGCCTGGCTTCGGCCACGACCTGGCGGAAAGACCTGATCCAGATCGTCGACTGGCGCGAGGCGGAGCTCGAACGGCTGGGCGTCGAGGTTCGCTGCAACCTCTATGCCGAAGCCGCGGACGTGCTGGCCGAAGAACCCGACCACGTCTTCGTCGCAACCGGCGGCATGCCTGCCCGGCAGACCATGCCGGGGGCCGAGCTTGCCGTCTCCACCTGGGACCTGCTCTCGGGCGACGTCCAGGCTGCCGACGAGGTCCTGGTCTGCGACCACACCGGCCGGCAGGAGGCGGTGGCGACCGCGGACCTGCTGGCCTCGCAGGGCAGGGCCGTCACGCTCGCGACCATCGACGCGAGTTCCGCCACCGAGATGGGCTACGCCGACCGGGCGATCTTTCACAAGCGCCTGGCCGAGCGGGGCGTCGAAACCTTGCCCTACCTGCGCCTGACCGCGCTGCGGCGCGACGGCAACCGGATCGTGGCCACCCTGACCCATGAGCTCACCGGCACCGCACAGGAGATCGAACGCGACCAGGTGGTGCTCGAGGCCGGGACCGAGCCGCACGACCAGCTCTACCACGCGCTGCGCGACCGATCGGCCAACGACGGCGTCAGCGACGTCGACGCGATGGCGGCCTGGCGGGCGCAACCCCGGCCGGAGCGTCCGGGCTTCACCTTGCACCGGCTAGGCGATGCGGTGGCCTCCCGCTCGATCCACGCCTCAATCCTCGAAGCCTACCGGCTGTCGGTGCACCTGTGACCGTGAGGCGGAAGCACAGTCCGCCGTTCTCATCGCTGCCGGCATGATCTATCGTCGGGTTCCGGGCTTCCAGGACAGAATGCGCTCGTTCGCTGCCAGAGAAGCCAATCGTCGTCGCAGATGAGTCTCCCAGCTCGAAATCTGCATCAGGAGAAAGCGATGGTACCCTTGCCGGCCTTGCGGTCCCCCTTGTTGCGTCGAGCCTCGAAACGGACCTCCGGGGGCGGGGGCCGATGAGGACCCTCGGGCGAAGGCCCTCTCCGACCGTCCGCCCGGCGCGGCTGCAGCGGCGGGGGATGAAGGGCCATCAGCCGATGCCTTGCGGACGGGCAGCCGCCGCTGCAGGAGGTCTCGCATGAGCGCCGCGCCGGCCGCTGCCTTCCTGCAGTCCTTGACGGACGACCTTGTGGCCCGCTCTGCCGCGGACCTGCGGCTGGTGCCTTTCGCCGAGCTGCTGGGCGCGATCGACTGCAGCAGCCCGCGCTACGATCGCGCCGAGCCCTTCTCCCACCCCTCCCTGCGCTTCCTCTCACCCGCGCTTGACGCCAGCGAGGCGGCGCCGGGGCGCGTCGCCTCGTTGCGGGAAGTCGCTGGAGCCCTTCGCTGGTACCAGATCTACAACGGCGGCGGGATCGACCCCGCGCTTGCGGAGGGCATGCTGGCAGCCCAGGTCGCCGGGCCGGCCGGCATGGTGGCCTCCGACGGGGTTCGTTGCGGCCTCTTTCTGCTGGCGCCCGGCATCTACTACCCCCGCCACACGCACGCGGCCGCGGAGATCTACTACGGTCTTTCCGGCGAACTCGAACTGGCCTACGGCCTCGACCGCGGATCGTTCCTGCTGCAGCCGGGCGGGCTGTCCCTGAGCGAGCCGCATCGGCTCCACAGCCTGACGACCCATGAGACCCCCGTGCTCCTGATCTACATCTGGACCGGGCCGGTCGACGAGCCCACCTGGTGGTGGGACCGCCGGGCGGACGGACCCTGGACCCGCAGCAAGTGGGTCCGTGCGCCCGACGCCTCCTGGCAGCGCTCGTCCAGCGAGGCGGTCACCGACGAGATCATGCGCCAGGCACTCGGCGCATAGGGCTCGCGACACGGGACCCGGTCTTGAACGGGCCCGGTTGGGTGATTGACGGATGGCATGGCGCCCGATAGCATTCTCTAAGCCTGCAGGCATGAAGCAGCGTGCCAGAGCTTGCCTGCAGACTTGGCAACGACGCCACTAGCGAGCACCAAGCAAGAGTTGCTTCGCCGGATCCCCCCAGGGATATCCCCCGGGGATCGCGGCACCGTCTCGCGTCTGCCGCACTAGATCAAATCCCGAGCAGATGGAATCATCTGCGACGACGATTTGGCTTTAAGCCAACATGCTAGAGCGGGAGTCGTGAGCAGAAGCGAACGTATCCCGCTCTTGCGTCCCGAAACCGAAGATCGCTTCCCTTGGGCTCCTGTCACGGGCGCCCAGGGGCCCATGCAACCCCTTTGAAACTGGGAGAAGCAGCATGCTCCACGGAGATATCTCCAGCAGTGCCGACACCGTCGGTGTCGCCGTCGTCAACTACAAGATGCCGCGCCTGCACACGCGCGACGAGGTCCTGGCCAACGCCCGCAAGATCGCCGAGATGATCGAGGGCATGAAGATCGGCCTGCCGGGCATGGATCTGGTGATCTTCCCCGAGTACTCGACCCACGGCATCATGTACGACAAGAAGGAAATGTACGAGACCGCCTCCACCTGCCCGGGCGAGGAGACCGACATCTTCGCCGAGGCCTGCCGCAAGACCAAGACCTGGGGCGTCTTCTCGCTGACCGGCGAGCGCCACGAAGAGCACCCCAACAAGGCGCCCTACAACACCTTGATCCTGATGAACGACGAGGGCGAGATCGTTCAGAAGTACCGCAAGATCATGCCCTGGGTGCCGATCGAGGGCTGGTATCCCGGCAACTGCACCTACGTCTCCGACGGACCCAAGGGGATGAAGGTCAGCCTCATCATCTGCGACGACGGCAACTACCCCGAGATCTGGCGCGACTGCGCGATGAAGGGGGCGGAACTGATCGTGCGCTGCCAGGGCTACATGTATCCGGCCAAGGACCAGCAGGTGATCATGGCCAAGTCCATGGCCTGGGCCAACAACTGCTACGTGGCCGTCGCCAATGCCGCCGGCTTCGACGGCGTCTATTCCTACTTCGGCCACTCCGCGATCATCGGCTTCGACGGCCGGACCCTGGGCGAGTGCGGCGAGGAGGACATGGGCATCCAGTTCGCGGCGCTTTCCAAGTCGCTGATCCGCGATGCGCGCCGCAACATGCAGTCGCAGAACCACCTCTTCAAGCTGCTGCACCGCGGCTACACCGGCAAGATCGGCTCGGGCGAAGAGGCGGAAGGCGTGGCCGCCTGCCCCTACGACTTCTACAAGAAGTGGGTCACCGATCCGGAAGGCACCCGCGAGATGGTCGAGGCCATCACCCGCGAGACCGTCGGGACCGACGAGTGCCCGATCGAGGGCCTGCCGAACCAGAAGACCGGTACGCACCGCTAGCCGGTCTCGTACGCCGGTCTTGTGCGCCGGTCTCCTGCGTAGGGCCGGCATCCGCCTTCCCCTGTCGGCGGATGCCGGTCCCTTCCTTCTTCCCCCTGCCGGTTTCTGACAAGCGATGACCCTGGACGACTATCTGATCGAGGAAGAACCCTTCTATCGTGCGCTCGGCGAGGAGGTCGCGCTCTTCGAGGCGGCCTGGGCGGAACGCCTGCCGGTGATGCTGAAGGGGCCGACCGGCTGCGGCAAGACCCGCTTCGTGGAGCACATGGCCTGGAAGCTGGGCCGGCCGCTCATCACGGTCTCCTGCCACGAGGACATGACGGCCTCGGACCTGGTCGGCCGTTACCTGCTCGACGCCGAGGGCACAAAGTGGCACGACGGGCCGCTCACCCTGGCGGTCAGGCACGGCGCCATCTGCTATCTGGACGAGATCGTCGAGGCCCGCCAGGACACCACCGTCGTCATCCACTCGCTGACCGACGACCGGCGCATCCTGCCGCTGGAAAAGAAGAACGAGGTGGTGCGCGCCCACCCGGACTTTCAGCTCGTGATCTCCTACAACCCCGGCTACCAGAGCGTGCTGAAGGACCTGAAGGAGAGCACGAAGCAGCGCTTCGGCGCGCTCGATTTCGGCTATCCGCAGCGCGAGGTGGAGATCGAGATCGTCGCCCACGAGGCCGGGCTGGGCCCGGGCGACTCGGCCCGCCTGGTGACCATCGCCGAGCGCTCGCGCAACCTCAAGGGACACGGGCTGAGCGAGGGCGCCTCCACCCGCATGCTGATCCATGCCGGCCTGCTGATGCGCCGCGGGGTCAGCTTCAAGGCCGCCTGCACCATGGCCCTGGTGCTGCCGCTGACCGACGATCCGGACCTGCGCGATGCCCTGAACGCGGCCATCGCAAGCTGCCTGCCCTAGCCCGGGATGGCGCAGCGTCCCCACACCTCGCTGCTGCGGCCGGTGGAGACCGAGAGCGGCCGGGCGCGCCCCACTGCCATGCTGAGCAGCCTCAGCGAGCAGGCCAAGCGGATCTTCGGCGACGCCCTGCTGCCCCGCTGGCTGCACCTCTGCGAGGAGCTGGAGCGCGCAGGCCTGGGCGGCGGCATCCTGGTCTCCTATCAGCGCTACAGCCCGACGGTGGCCGAGGCGCTGACCCCCGAGGCCGCCTTCGCCCTGGTCCGCGTGGTGAAGGACCTGGCCTATACCGCCGGGCGCCAGGCGGCCATCCTCGGCTGCGAGGCGGCGGCCGTCGCCGCCAATCGGCTGGGCGACGCCGGGGCCTTCGAGCGCTGGGGCCGGCTCATGGCGGAGACCGCCGAGCAGGCGCCGGAATCCGTGCCGGCCATCCTCGAGCGCATGGACATGCTGCTGCGCCGCCTCGACCTCGCCGGCCTGCAGGGCTGGATCGGCACCGGTCTCCGGGTCGGCGGCCACGAGCGCAGCCGCAGGCTCCAGTTCTTCACCTTCGCCGACCCGACCGCAGAGCGGGCGCTGCTGCGCGAGACCGGCGACGCGCTCTTCGCCGACCGCGAGAGGCGGCTGCGCTTCTTCGCAACCGCCCTCTGGGGGCAAGAGATCGTGGTGCGCGAGCATGGCCTGCAGGCGAACGGACGGCCGGTGCGGCGCGCCAGCTTCGACGGCGCCTTCGTGCGGGTCCCGCCCTCCTATCCGGGGGTGCGCGGCGGCCAGGCCGAAGCGCTCTATCGCGCCTCCCTGGCCCATGTGGCCGCCCACCTCCACTTCGGCCGCGGCCGCTTCGAGGTCGGCAGCCTGAAGCCCATGCAGATCGCGCTGGTCTCGCTGATCGAGGACGCCAGGGTCGAGCACCTCGCGATGCAGCAGCTCCCGGGGCTGCGCCGCCTCTGGCTTCCCTTTCATGTGGCCGAGGCCCACACCAGCCTGACGGCCGAACTGCTGCTGCCGCGGCTGGCCCGCGCCCTGATCGACCCTTCCTACGTCGACGAGGACCCCTGGGTCGCCAAGGGGCGCGCCCTCTTCTTCGATGCGCGCGCGGACCTCACCGACCCGGCCACCAGCCGGCGCATCGGCAACCTGCTGGGCAATGACCTCGGCCAGATGCGGGTCCAGTTCAACGCCCGCACCTATGTCGTCGAACCCGGCTACCGCGACGACAACCTGGGGCTCTGGCACTTCGACCCCGAGGACAGCGAACCCGCCGAGACCCTGGACGAGGCGGTCGAATCGCGCCGGCTGGACCAGCAGGAGGAACCGGACGAGAAGCCGCAAACGCAGGAGAGCGACGAGCCCCGGGAGAGCCCGCAGAAGGTCAATCCGGAGCATCTTCCCGACGACGCGGGCGTTCCCGTGATGCACCTGCCGGAATGGGACTATGCGGCCGGCCGGGTGCGCCAGCAGTGGGTGACGGTCTGGGACTGGCCGGTGCAGAGGGGATCGTCGGACTGGGTCCGCTCCGTCCTCACCCGCCGCCGCGATACGGTGAACCGGATCGACCGGCTGGTGCGTGCGGCGCGGGTGAGCCGCCCCATCCGCATCAAGCGCCAGCCCGAAGGCGAGGCCCTGGACCTGGAGGCCTGCATCACGGCCGAGATCGACCGGCGCCAGGGCCGCCAGCCCGATCCCGGCCTCTACACCATCACCGAGCGGCGCCAGCGCGACCTCTCCATCCTGCTGCTGCTGGATGCCAGCCAGTCGACGGCGGAGCGGGTCAGCGGCTCCACCGTCAGCGTCCTGGAGATGGAGAAGGAGGCCGCGGCGCTGCTGTCCCACGCGCTCGACGCGCTGGGCGATCCCTTCGCGCTCGCCGCCTTCGCCTCCGACGGCCGCGAGGAGCTGCGCTACTTCCGGCTGAAGGACTTCTCCTCCACCTACGGGCCCGAGGCGCAGGCCGCGCTGGCCGGGGTGGAGAGCGGTCTCTCGACCCGCCTGGGCGGCGCGATCCGCTTTGCCGGCAAGGACCTGGCGCAGCAGTCGACGCACCGCCGCCTGCTGCTGGTGGTGACCGACGGAGAGCCCTCGGACATCGACGTGCCGGACCGGCGCTATCTCGCCGAGGATGCGCGCCACGCGGTCCAGGGGCTGGCGCTGCAGGGCATCGACTGCTTCTGCGTCGGCCTGGAATCGGGGGCGGACAGCTACCTCTCGCGGATCTTCGGCAGATACAATAGCCTGACGATCGATCGGCTGGATCGCCTGCCGGACCGCCTGCCGCAGCTCTATTTCCGGCTGACGCGATAGGGGGCGGCGTGCTGTGGAGAAGGGCCAGGCCGCGGGGCGCGGGAGGAAGACCTTGAAGCGAGCGAGATGGGAGTGGTGATGGCGGCGACGGGCCCAGTGAAGATCGGAGTGCTCTTCTCCGAATCGGGTGTGACCTCCGTGATCGAGGGCAGCCAGCTCAAGGCCACCCTGCTCGCCATCGAAGAGGTGAACGAGGCCGGCGGCATCGCCGGCCGCCCGCTGGAGCCGGTCATCCTCGATCCTGCCTCGGAGCCGGAGACCTACGGGCGGATGGCCGAAGACCTGGCCGGCCGCCAGGGCATCCCGGTGATCTTCGGGTGCTACATGTCGAGCACCCGCAAGGCCGTGCTTCCCAGCGTCGAGCGCCACCGCGCGCTGCTCTTCTACCCCACGCTCTACGAGGGCTTCGAGTACTCCAACCACGTGATCTACACCGGTGCCGCGCCCAACCAGAACAGCGTCCAGCTCTGCCACTTCCTGCTGGAGAAGTTCGGCAACCGCTTCGCCTTCATCGGCTCGGACTATGTCTATCCGCGCGAATCCAACCGCATCATGCGCGACCTGCTCTATCAGGTCGGCGGCGAGGTGGTGACCGAGACCTACCTGCCGCTCTCGGCGGCGGAAGAGGACTTCGCGGATCCCCTGGCGGCGATCGCAAAGGAGGGCCCCGACGTCATCTTCTCGACCGTGGTCGGCCAGTCGACCGTCGGCCTCTACCGCGCCTATCGACGGGCCGGTCTCGATCCCGCAAACTGCCCCATCGCCAGCCTGACCACCACGGAGGCGGAAGTCGAAGCCATGGGCAGCGAGGCCGCGGAGGGCCACATCACCTCCGCCCCCTACTTCGCCAGTCTGGACAGCGACCAGAACCGGCGCTTCCTGGCCGCCTACGCGCACCGCTTCGGCGATACGGCCGGCCTCAACCACTGCGCCGAGGCCGCCTATTTCCAGGTCCATCTCTTCGCCAGGGCGGCCGCCGAGGCCGGCAGTGCTGCCTTCGAGCCGCTGTCCGCCGCCCTGCGCGGCCAGGGCTTCGAGGCGCCGCAGGGGCCGGTGCAGATCGATCCGGAGAACAACCACACCTATCTCTGGCCGCGGCTGGCCCGCGCCGGCGCCGACGGCCGCTTCGAGGTCCTGGCCGAGAGCAAGGCTGCGGTCAGGCCGGATCCCTACCTGATCTCGCACCGGATCGACCACCTCTCGATGGCCATGCGTCTCACGAGCCGCGCCGTCTAGGACGACCAGCGTGGCCTCGCCCATCCTCACACAGCTGCGCGGGCTGAGCGTGTTGGTGGTCCATCCGGCCGACCAGGAGCGGGACAGCCTGATCCAGCACCTGCACCGCATCGGCTGCCAGGTGCATGCGCTCTGGCCGCCGCCGGAGGCGCTGGACGAGCGGGTCGACATCCTCTGCTTCGCGATCAGCCACGGCGTGCGCGACCGCTTCATCCGGCTGCGCCGCACCTGGGCGGCCGATCCGCCGACCCTGCTGGCGCTGGTCGACTACGAGGACCCCTCGACCCTGCAGCTCGTGCTGGAGAGCGGCGCGGTCGCGTCGATCGGCAAGCCGATCCGGCCCTTCGGCCTGCTGACCAACCTGGTGATCGCACGCTCGATCTGGCAGCAGCAGCGCGATAGCGACGGCAAGGTGGCCAAGCTGGAATCGAAGCTGACCGGCATCCGGAACATCAACAAGGCCAAGGCGATCCTGATGAAGACCCAGTCCATCGGCGAGGAAGAGGCCTACAACTCGATCCGCGCCCAGGCCATGTCCAAGCGCCTCTCGATGGACGAGATCGCCACCGCGATCATCAATGCCAACGAGCTGCTGACCTTCCGTGCGAAGCGCTAGCTGGCGGGCTTCCGAGGCCTGTGGCGGGCGCTTAAGTCATGTTGCTCTGCAGCAAATCCTGAGGTATGGTATCACAAACTGGCACAGTCACAGAAAAGTGACCCCGCGCTCCGCAACGACGCCGAGCGATGGGATTCGGGAGGCTAGAACGCACAAGAGGCGTCAGAGAACCGCGGTCGAAGCGGTTCCTCTCCTTGTGCACCAAGGGTGATCGGCAACGAGGCCAACCCCCCTTCTGACGCGCGAACGCTTCTTGAGTACCCAATCGACCACCGAAACCGGGCGGTTTCGACGGCTTGTGGCCCTTGCGCCCAAGGTTGCCGTTAAGCGGCCGCCCATCACGACGTCTATGGGAGATCGTTCGATGCCTCTTGGCGGACGGACAGCTTCGTCATGCTAGTGCAGGGTGCGTTTGCTCGTGCTCACGCAATCTGATCTAGCGCGTTGTTTCAAAAGAAGATCGTCGTCGCAGATGATTCCATCTGCTCGGGATTTGTTTTAGAGAAGGGGCAGGTGGTGGCCGGGGGTCGGGCGGACGAGCTGAGCGACGCCCTGATCCACCGGCACATGGCAATCTAGGACGCTGACTTGACCGCGAAGACCAGTGAAGCCCTGCTCCTGACGGAGATCCTGGGGGCGCTCACCGACCCCGACCTGCATGAGGCCCTGCACCGGCTGGAGCACCGCGATCAGGTGGACAGCCTGACGATCGAGCCGGCCGACCTCGCCCGCCGGCGCATGCGGATCACCAGCGCCAAAGGGCGCGACTGCGCGCTCGCTCTGCCGCGCAGCCAGAAGCTCTTCAACGGGGCGGTGCTGGCCCTGGAAGCGGACTGGGCGCTCGTCGTGCGGGTCAGCGAGGAGCGCTGGCTGCGCCTGCGGCCGCGCGATGCCGCCGCCGCGCTGGAGCTGGGCTATCACGCCGGGAACCTGCACTGGCGCGTCCGCTTCGAGGCCGGCGACCTGCTCGTGGCCCTGGAGGGGCCGGAAGAGACCTACCTGGCCAGGCTGGAAACGCAGTTCTCAGAGGGAATCTGCGAGAGGATCGGCGAGGATGGATGACGCCCGGATCCTGAGCCTCCTGACCCTGAGCCAGATGTCCGACAGTGCCTTTCCCAGCGGCGGCTTCGCCTTCTCGCAGGGTCTGGAGACCCTGCTGGCCGAACGCACGATCCAGGGCGAAGAGGCGCTTGGCCTCTACCTGGAGCACCAGCTGCAGGATCGCTGGCTGGTCTTCGACCGCTACTTCCTGACCGAGAGCCACGGCCTTGCCGAGGAGGCCCAGGCCCGCTTCGAACTCGACCGGGAGTGCGAGGCCATGTCGCCGGTGGCGAGCCTGCGCGAGGGCTCGCGGCGCAACGGCCTGGCGCTGCTGACGAGCCACGAGAGGATCGGCACCGCGGGTGCCAAGGCCTACAAGCGCGCGGTCGCCGGGGGAGAGGCGAAAGGGCACCTGCCGGTTGTGCAGGGCCTCCTCTTCAAGGGCCGGGGTCTCGCACTCCTGCCCAGCCTGGTCGCGGCCGCGCACGGCTTCCTCGCCGGACAGGTCTCGGCGGCCGTCCGGCTGGGCGCCATCGGCACGCTGGGCGGACAGCGCATCCTGACCGGCCTGCAGCCCGCACTGGCGGCGGCACTGGCGGCCCCCCTGCCGCCCGAGGCGCCCTGGAGCTTCACGCCGATGAGCGAGATCGCGGCGATGCGCCACGAGACCCAGGGCCTTCGCCTCTTTACCAACTAAAGCAAACAAGTACAGGAAACGCCCCATGCTGCTGACCCCGACCGAAATGGAAAGGCTGACGATCTTCGTCGCAGCCGAGATGGCCCGACGGCGCAAGGCCAAGGGGCTTCGCCTCAACCATCCCGAAGCGGTCGCCTTCATCGTCGACGAGATCCTGGAAGGGGCGCGCGAGGGCCGCAGGGTGGCCGACCTGATCGCCTACGGCTCCACCCTGCTCTCGACGGACGACGTGCAGGAGGGCGTGGCAGCCCTCATGCCGATGATTCAGGTCGAGGGCACCTTTCCCGACGGCACCAAGCTGGTGACCGTCCACGACCCGATCCGGCCCGGCAAGCTGACCGGCGACAGCGGCCTGCAGCCGGGCGAGATCCTGCCGATGGAGGGCGAGATCGAGATCAACGCCGGGCGCGAGAAGACGCGGCTGGTGGTAGTCAACAGCGGCGACCGGCCGATCCAGATCGGCAGCCACTACCACTTCTTCGAGGCCAACAAGGCGCTGGACTTCGACCGCGCCGGGGCCTTCGGCAAGCGGCTCGACATCGCCGCCGGCACGGCCGTGCGCTTCGAGCCCGGCCAGAGCAAGGAGGTGGAGCTTGTCCCCTTCGGCGGAAGCGGCGAGATCAGCGGCCTCAACGCCCTGACCGACGGCGACCTGCGCAGCGAGGAGGCACGCGCGGCCGCACTGGAACGCGCGCGCGCAGCCGGATTCAAGGGAGCCTGACGCCATGGCGAAGATCAGCCGGGCCGCCTACGCGGCCCTTTACGGACCCACCACCGGCGACTGCGTCCGGCTGGGCGATACGGAACTGCTGGCAGAGGTCGAGCACGACTTCGCCGTCCCCGGCGAGGAGTGCCTGCACGGCGGCGGCAAGACCCTGCGCGACGGCATGGGCCTGGCCTCGGGCGTCACCAGTGCGGAGGGCGCGCTGGACATGCTGATCTGCAACGTCGTCGTGATCGATCCCGTGATCGGCATCGTCAAGGCGGACATCGGCATCAAGGAGGGCCGCATCGTCGGCATCGGCAAGGCCGGCAACCCGGCGATCATGGACGGGGTCGACCCCCGCCTGCTGGTCTCGGCGGCCACCACGGTGCGCGACGCCGAGGGCCTGATCGCCACGCCGGGCGCCATCGACGTGCATGTCCACTTCGATTCCGCGCAGCTCTGCGAGCACGCCATCTCGTCCGGCGTCACCACCATGCTGGGCGGATCGCTGGGGCCGATCACCGTCGGGATCGATTCCGGCGGCCCCTTCAACGTCGGCAAGATGCTGCAAGCAGCCGAGCAGTGGCCGATCAACTTCGGCTTCCTCGGCCGCGGCAACTCCTCCAAGCCAGCCTCCTTGCGCGAGCAGCTCCATGCCGGCTGTCTCGGCCTCAAGATCCACGAGGACTGGGGCTCCATGCCGGCCGTCATCGACTGCTGCCTCGGCGTGGCCGACGAGATGGACTTCCAGGTGCAGCTGCACAGCGACACCCTGAACGAGTCCGGCTTCGTCGAGGACACCCTGAAGGCGATCGCCGGCCGCACAATCCACATGTACCACACGGAAGGCGCGGGCGGCGGCCACGCCCCCGACATCATCCGGGTCGCCGGAGAGGCGAACTGCCTTCCCTCCTCGACCAATCCCACCAACCCCTACACGGTGAACACCTTCGACGAGCACCTCGACATGACGATGGTGTGCCACCACCTGAACCCGGCGATCCCCGAGGACGTGGCCTTCGCCGAGAGCCGCATCCGGGCGCAGACCATCGCCGCAGAGGACGTGCTGCACGACATCGGCGCCATCTCCATGCTGGGCTCCGACAGCCAGGGCATGGGGCGCATCAACGAGGTGATCTGCCGGACCTGGCAGCTTGCCAGCAAGATGAAGCAGCAGCGCGGCCGGCTGGCCGAGGAGAGAACCGCGCGCGGCGACAACGAGCGCATCAAGCGCTACATCGCGAAGTACACCATCAACGCGGCCCGCACCTTCGGCATCGACGCCCACATCGGCTCGCTCGAAGACGGCAAGATGGCCGACGTGGTGCTCTGGCGGCCGGGCTTCTTCGGCATCAAGCCCGAGCTGGTGGTCAAGGGCGGCTTCATCGTGTGGGGCGCCATGGGCGACAGCGCGGCCTCGCTCATGACCTGCGAGCCGCTGGCGCTGCGCCCGCAATGGGGGGCCTTCGGGCGGGCCAAGCAGGCGCTGAGCGCCTGCTTCGTGCACCCGCTGGCGATCGAGGCCGACCTCGCCTCCAGGCTGGACATCGTCAAACACCTGCTGCCGGCCAGCGGGACGCGCAAGCTCCGCAAGTCCGACATGCTGCACAACACGGCCTGCCCCGAGATGCGCGTCGACCCCGCCACCTTCGAGGTCTTCGTGGACGGCGAGCTGGCGAGCTGCGAGCCTGCGGAAGAACTCCCTCTGACACAGAGATACATGCTGCGATGACACCCGAAGACGCAAGCCCGCGACCCGGAAACCCCGGCAAGGGCGAGAAACCCAGGGAGGCCGCGCGCGTCGGCATAGGCGGCCCGGTCGGCTCCGGCAAGACGGCGCTGATCGAGCGCCTGATCCCGGCCCTGCAGGCCCGCGGCATCGAGCTGGCGGTGGTGACCAACGACCTGGTGACCAAGGAGGATGCCGAGCGCCTGCGGCGGTCGGGCCTGATCGACCCAGCGCGGGTGAGCGCGGTGGAGGCCGGCGCCTGCCCGCACACGGTGATCCGCGAGGACCCGACCCTGAACATCGCCGCCGCCGACCTGCTCTGCGCGACCTTTCCCGGCCTCGACCTGGTGATCATCGAGAGCGGCGGCGACAACCTCGCCTCCACCTTCTCGCTCGACCTGGTGGACTACTGGCTCTTCGTCATCGACGTGGCCCAGGGCGACGACATCCCCAGGAAGCGCGGTCCCGGGATCGTCACCTGCGACCTCCTGATCGTGAACAAGCTGGACCTGGCGCCCTACGTCGGCGTCGACGCCGAGGCCATGCTGGCCGAGGCCCGCAGCATCCGCGAGGAGCGGCCGGTGATCGCCTGCAACTGCAAGACCGGGGAGGGCATCGACGCTGTGGTCGAGGCGCTGAGCCGGGACGTGCTCTTCACGGCATGAACGCGCCCACGGCCATCCCCCGGGCCCGCGCCGACCTGGAGAGCCACGCTGAGCTCACTTTCGCCAGGGTGCCGGGCGGCCGCAGCTTCCTGGCGCGGCAGTACGTGCCCTATCCCTTCCACATCACCCGGCCCTTCTACCTGGATGCCACCCCCTCGGACCTGGCGACGGTCTACCTGCAGTCGGCCTCCGGCGGCGCCTACCGCGGCGACCGCCTCTCCCTGACGGTGGCCCTGGAGGAGGAGGCCAGGGCCCAGGTCACCACCCAGGCCTCGACTCTGGTGAACGCCGGGCGCGGCGGCACCACGCGGCTGGGCCAGGTGCTGCGCGTCGGCCCCCAGGCCCACCTGGAATACCTGCCCGATCCCCTGATCCTCATGGCCGAGGCCGACTGCGAGAACAGGACCGAGATCCACCTCGAGGAGGGTGCGACCCTGATCCTCTGCGAGGCCTTCCTCACCCACGACTTCCGCGGCGAGGGGCGCCTGCCGGAGCGCTTCCGAAGCGAGCTCAGGATCAGCGAGGCGGGAGGCCGCCTCCTGCTGGTCGACCGTATCCTGCTCGGCCGCTCGGGCTACGACTTCCGGCAACTGGGCGAGCGGCCCTGCTGTGCCAGCTTCCTGGTCTGCACCCCGGGTCCTCACGGGTCGCTCCTGGCGGCGCTGCGCGAGGAGCTTGCGGCCTGCACGGGGATCCGCGCCGGCTGTTCGAGCCTGGCCGACGACCGCGGCCTCTTCGTCCGCCTGACGGCCTCCGGCGGTGCGGCCATGACCCGCGCGCTGGCCGGCCTGTGGCGCCGGACACGGCTCGACCTCTTCGGGGTGGAACCGGCGGCCCGTCGCAAGTAGCGCCGTCTCTTCCGGCCGACAGGGCGCTTGGATTGCCGGGCGCAGGCCGCCACTATGGCAGCCGAACCTGCCTCCTTCTTCTGACGGGCCGCGCCTGATGACGAACGCCAATGCCTTGCAGATCGCCGTCCTGCCCGGGGACGGGATCGGACCGGAAGTCATGACCCCCTGCCTCGCCCTGCTGACGGCGGCCGCGGAGGCCTGCGGCTGCCCCGGCCTGGCCTTCCGGACCCTGCCTTGCGGCGCCGCGCACTACCGGGACCGGGGCGAGGCCCTGCCCGCCTCCACCCTGGAGGCCGCGCGTGCCGCCGATGCCATCCTGCTGGGCGCCATGGGCCTGCCCGAGGTCCGCTATCCCGACGGCACCGAGATCGTGCCGCAGGTCGAGCTGCGCGTGCACCTGGGGCTCTATGCCGGGGTCAGGCCACTGCGGGCGATCCCGGGGCTGCCGCGGCCGCTCTCCGACCCCCGCGCCGCCGCGATCGACATGGTCCTGATCCGGGAATCCACCGAGGGCCTCTTCGCCTCCTTGGGCAAGGGCCGGCTGGAGGACGACCGGATCGCCAGCGAGACCCTGGTCATCACCCGCGAGACCACAGAGAAGCTCTGCGACTTCGCCTTCCGCCTGGGCGCGCGGCGCCGGGCCGGCGGCGGCAAGGGCAGGGTCACCTGCATCGACAAGGCCAACGTCTTCAAGGCCTTCGCCTTCTTCCGCCAGATCTTCGACGAGCGCGCCCGCGCCTTCCCCGACCTCCGGGCCGACCACGACTATGTCGACGCCGCCGCCCTGAAGCTGGTGAGGAACCCCTGGGACTATGACGTCATGGTGACCGAGAACATGTTCGGCGACATCCTCTCCGACCTGGGGGCGGGCCTGATCGGCGGCATGGGGGTCGCGCCCTCCGCCGATATCGGCGAGGCCCATGGCGTCTTCCAGCCCTGCCACGGCACCGCCCCGGACATCGCCGGCCAGGGCAAGGCCAATCCCACCGCCATGTTCCTCTCCGGCGCGATGATGCTGGACTGGCTGGCGGAACGGCAGGAGCTGCCAAGCCTCGGCCGGGCCGCTGAGATGATTCGCGAGGCCGTCGACCGGGCCTTCGTGGCGGAAGGACTTCTGCCCTTCGAGCTGGGCGGCAGGGACGGAACCGAACGCATCGCCGAGACCGTTCTCTCTCAGCTCTCCTCATGACCGGCCGGGGCCGGAAGCTCCGCGTCGCGCAGATCGGCGCCGGCTTCTTCGCCCGCTTCCATGCCGAGGCCTGGGCACGGCACCCGGGGGCCGAGCTCGTTGCCCTCTGCGACCTGAACGAGGCAGCCGCCAGGGCCCTGGCCGGGCAGGCCGGCGATCCCCCGGTCTTCACCGAGGCCGAGGCCATGCTGCGCGGGGTCGAGGCCGATCTGGTCGACATCGCCACCCCGCCGAAGAGCCACTTCGGACTGATCGACCTGGCGAGCGCGCGGGGCCTGCCGCTGATCTGCCAGAAGGCCTTCTGCACCTCCCTGGCCGAGGCGGAGCGGGCGGTGGCTCTGGTTCGGAAGCGCGGCAGTCTTGCGGTCGTCCACGAGAACTTTCGCTTCCAGCCCTGGTACCGCAGGGCGAAGGCAGCACTCGAAAGCGGCAGCCTGGGCGAGATCTACCAGGCGACCTTCCGCCTGCGGCCGGGCGACGGCCAGGGCCCGCGGGCCTACCTCGACCGCCAGCCCTACTTCCAGTCCATGCCGCGCTTCCTCCTGCACGAGACCGGCATCCACCTGATCGACACCTTCCGCTTCCTGCTGGGCGAGGTCACCGAGGTCTTCGCCGACCTGCGGCGCCTCAACCCGGCCATCCGCGGAGAGGACAGCGGCTTCCTGATCCTGCGCTTCGGCGACGGCCCGCGCGCCCTCTTCGACGGCAACCGCCTGAGCGACCATGCCGCCCGGAACAGGCGGCTGACCATGGGCGAACTGCTGATCGAGGGCAGTGCCGCAGAGCTCCGCCTGGACGGCTTCGGGCGCCTCTTCCTCAGGCGCCAGGGAGAGAACGAGGCAGAGGAGATCCGCTACCCCTGGCAGGATCGCGGCTTCGGCGGGGACTGTGTCTTCGCCCTGCAGGCCCATGTCGTGCGCCACCTCCTGGAGGGCGGCCCGCTGGAGAACAGCGCGGAAGCCTACCTGGCGAACCTGCGCATCGAGGAGGCCGCCTATCGCTCGGCAGACCTCGGGCACTGGGTCCCTGTCGATTTCTAAAAATTGCTACGCCGGCGCCATAAAATAGTCATACGGCATGAAACATGAGAGATTGTCGGAAAGGACTTCAAACACTCAGGTAAAAAGGAGCAAGGGTCATGTCGAACGTCCAAGCATATGACTATATCCGCTCCGCTCTATTCGGTCACTACGCCGAAGAAAGCCTGCGCTCCAGCACCTCAGCGGCGCATCGGAAGGATACGTCCCTGCAGGGTCACGGACCCGAGGTCACGACGGTCGGGTCGCACCTGCACCCTTGATACACCGGCGGCATCTGCCCTTTTCTCTAGATGCACCAGCTTATCTGCCAGGCCCGAAGTATTTAACGGCAACCTGTAGATAAGAGAGCACCACACCACACGAACAACGGAATCTGTACAGGACGATACGCCAGCGCCAGCGCGCGCGGTCCTGTACGACAGAGGCCTGGGGGGCCAGGCAGGCGGCCCAGCATCATGCGAGTTCTCCCCAATCCGCTCGCAGCTGGGCCGCCACTTCTGGCTGACAGGGCAAGGCCGGGCTCAGCCGGCCTCGACCGCGGCAGCCGTGGGCCGCGCCGTGGGGCGGTCCCGCTCCCCCGCAGCGCCACACATGGTCCCGGCGACCAGGCCGTAGGCACTGCTCCACGCCGCACAGAGGTCAGCGTTCCAGTCCGCGCCGTGCGCCCGCTCGAGAGTCCAGAGCAGGGCCGCGCCGACGGCCGCGTAGTGCTCTGCCTCCACGCCGTAGCAGCAGTGCCGCCGCCCCAGGTTCTCAAGCACCGGGACGACCTCCTCCAGCCGGTCCATCCGGCCGATCACGAAACCCAGGGCGTCGAGGAGCCTGGCGTGCTGCTGCTGCATGTCGGTTCCGTCGAAAAGGCGGACAAGCGAGGGGTTGGTCTCGAAGAGACGGTCGTAGAAGTGGGCCGCCGCCGCCGGCCCCAGTTTGGCCACCTCGGCCCAGCTCTGCCGCACCAGGGCCTGTTCCTGCAGAGTGATCATGTCTTCCTCCTAGAGCAAATCCCGAGCAGATAGAATCATCTGCGACGACGATTTGCTTCTAAACCAATGAGCCAGAGCAGGATGCGTGAGCATGAGCGAGCGAATCCTGCTCTAGCCATGAATATCCGGATCGGGCCTGCCGGCTCTGCCGCGTGTCAGCGGCGAACCAGGCCGAAGAAGCCCAGCAGGTAGCGGTTCATCGCCTTCGCCCGCTCCCGATGCGCAGAGCGGATGCTGCGTTCCACTTCGATCTGCCGGTGCCGCAGCCATTCGGCATCCGTCAGGGAACCGAGCCGACGCGCCCGTGCCGAAACCTTGTCATTTCCTAACATCGTCTTTCCTTTCCAAGATTATCTTGAACAAAACCCAGTTCGTTCACAGGTAATGACCTAGCGATTGACGGCGACATAGAAAAATGAATAATTGGAATTGTTTCGTTCTCGGGAGGAGATGATGGATCTCGCAGCCTTGCGCATCTTCCGCGCGGTGGTCCGCGAAGGCGGCGTCACCCGTGCGGCCGAGCATCTGAACCGGGTCCAGTCCAACGTAACCACGCGCGTGCGCCAGCTCGAGGAGGAGCTGGACGTCAAGCTCTTCATCCGCGAGGGCAAGCGCATGCACCTCTCGCCCGCCGGCCAGGTCTTGATCGACTATGCCGACCGCCTGCTGGAGCTGGCCGAGGAGGCGCGCGCAGCGGTGCAGGATTCGCAGATGCGCGGCGGCTTCCGGGTCGGCGCCATGGAGAGCACGGCGGCGGTGCGCCTGCCGGCTCCGCTCAGCGAGTATCACCGCCGCCACCCGGAGGTCACCCTGGAGCTGCGCACGGGCCACAAGGAGCGGCTGCTGCGCGCCCTTCTGTCGGGCGAGGTCGATGCGGCCTTCATTCCCGAACCCCTGGACAGCCAGACCTTCGAGACCGCCCCGGCCTTCGTGGAGGATCTGGTGATCGTGGCCGAGGGCGACCATCCGCCGATCGTCGAGGGCGGAGAGCCGCCCAGGACCGTCGTCACCTTCGAGGTCGGCTGCCCGCACCGGGCACGCCTGGAGGAGTGGTATGCCGCCCAGGACGCCAGGCCGGAAGAGCTGATCGAGATGACCTCATACCACGCCATGCTGGGCTGCGTGCTGGTCGGCATGGGTGTGGCCCTCCTGCCGCGCAGCGTCCTCAGCACCTTCCCCGAAGCGCGGCGCCTCAGCCTGCACCCCCTGCCGCCGGGCCGCGACCGTCTGCCCACCGCCCTGGCCTGGCGGCGCGGCGCCCACTCCGCGAAGATCGAGGCCATGATCGAGATCCTGAAAGAGCCGGCCGCGCTCTCCGCCGCCTCGTGAGGGCACGGCCGGCGCTCGGTCAGAGCCAGAGAAAGTCCGCTGCGGTCAGGCGTCCGGCCGCGGCGAGCCCCTCGATCTCGAAGAGGACATCGGCCGCGCCATCACCCTCCAGATCCACCTCGACCCGCTGATCCCCGGCAAAGCGCGCCTCGCTGCGCCCGGCTGCGGAGAAGTCGCCTGATCCGAGGTAGGCAAAGGCGCCCTGCTCCAGCCCCGTGGCAAAGACCAGCTTGTCCTCGCCCCTGCCGTTCCCCAGCCGCTCGCCATCGAAGTCGCCGATCACGATCTCACCGCTCGTCGCCTGGAACAGGAAGCGGTCCTCGCCAGAGCCGCCGAAAGCTCGATCCCCGGTATCCAGGACGAGGATGTCGTTACCGCTTCCGCCCACAAGACTATCCAGACCATCGTCGCCAATCAGCCTGTCGTCACCCTTGTTGCCCTCGAGGGTATCGGTGCCGGAACCGCCGTTCAGGACGTCGTCGCCGTTGCGGCCGGCCAGGAGATCCGCCCCGCTGCGGCCGAAGAGGCGGTTGTCGAAGCCGTTGCCGGCCAACCTGTTCTCGATCTCGTTGCCCTGAGGGTCGCGGCCCCTGCCGTCTCGTTCAGGATGCCCCGCTCGACGTAACCCTCCTCCCCCGAGGCAAAGCGGTAGTCGTCGGCATCGGAACGGATCAGGTCGCTGAGCCCGCCGCCGGCCGTCTCGATCACCAGGTCGCCCACGGTATCCACCACGAAGGTATCGTTGTCGGAGAGCCCCAGGGCCGTATCGACGCCGCTGCCGCCGTGCAGGACATCCCCGCCGGCGCCTCCCAGCAATGCATCTGCGCCGCTGCCCCCCATCAGGCGGTCCCGACCTGCATCGCCAATCAGCAGGTCCTTGCCGCTGCCGCCGAAGAAGCTGTCCCGGCCGTTCCCGCCGTCGAGATAGTCCGATCCGGACCGGCCGCGCAGCAGGTCGCCGCCTTCGTCGCCGTAGAGCCTGTCGTCCGCGCCCGCGCCGAAGAGGCGGTCCGATCCAGCCCCGCCGAAGAGGGACTGCGCCTCGTCAACCGCCTCGACCAGGTCGTTGCCACTCAAGGCCCGGACCTCCGAGAAGCCGCTGCGCGCCTGGATGGTCTCACCGCGGCTGGTCCCCCGCAGTTGAAAGGCCTCGACGTATTCGGTTCTGATGCGGGCCAGAACCTCGGTCTGGAAGTGCACCGAGAGCGTGTCCCTGTCGCTGCCGCCGAAGAAGGTCTCGCTTTCGGTCAGGTCGCCCGGGTCGACCAGGAAGGTATCCCTCCCCTCGCCGCCGAAGAGCCCGGCGTCGAAGCCCGCACCGCCGGAGATGATATCGTCTCCCGACCCGCCGTTGAGTGCCGTATCGTTGCCGATTCCGCCGTAGATGCGATCGTTGCCGCTAGCGCCGTAGAGCGTCGCGTCCCTGCCGTTGGCGCCGTAGAGCGCGTCGTCGCCCTCACCGCCATAGAGGAAGCTGTCGCTGCCCTTCCCACCGAAAGCTCGGTCGTCGCCCGCCCCGCCGTCGAGCACCAGATCGTCGCCCTCACCGCCGTAGAGGAGGTCGGAGCCCGCCCCACCGTCGAGATCGAAGTCAAGGCCGCTGTCGCCGGCGATGCGGTCGTCGCCCTCGTCGCCGGCCAGGCCCAGGTCCCAGCCGGACCCGCCGTAGAGCCTGTCGTCGCCGAGACTTCCCCAGATGAGAGAATCGCGATCCGCGCCGCCGAAGAGCAGGTCGTTCCCACTCCCGCCCCCGACATAGCTGTCCAGTCCGCTGCCCCCATAGATGCGATCGACGCCGCTGCCGCCGGCCAGAAAGGAGTCCGACCCCTCGTCGCCGAAGATGCGGTCGTTTCCGACCGCGCCCCAGATCCGGCCGTCATCGCCGGAGCCGCCGTAGAGCCGATCGCTGCCGGCATCGCCCACCAGGTTGGTGTCGTCGCCATCGCCGGCAAAGGCCCGGTCATTGCCCTGCCCCCCGTAGAGGAGATCGCCGCCCGAACCTCCCTGCAGGAGGTCTCCGGCGCTGCCGCCGAAGATCCGGTCGCGGCCGCTGCCGCCGACAAAATCGTCGCCGCCCTCGCCGCCATAGAGCCTGTCCACCCCCTGCCCGCCGGCGACGCTGTCCGCGCCCGCCTCGCCAAGCAGGATATCGTCGCCCTTTCCGCCGCGGAGCAGATCGTCGCCGTCACCGCCATAGAGGAGGTCGAGGAAGGCACCGCCGAAGAGTGAATCCTTCCCCTGGTCGCCGCGCAGGAAATCGGCCCCGCCCAGTCCTTCCAGCCAGTCGTCGCCATCGTTGCCCTCCAGCCGGTCGGGCGCGCCGCGCCCGAGGAGACTGTCGTTCCCGCTCAAGCCCAGGATGCGGTCGAGGGGGCTCTGCGCGCGCACCCTGTCGGCACCGCTGGTCGCGAGCTGGATGACGGCCTCGATGTCGCTCAGGGTGATGTCGTCCGTGAGGCTGACGCCCAGCGCGATCAGAAGCCGGTCCGATCCCGAGCCCCCGTCCAGCTCTTCGCCCGCGACCAGCTCGCCCTCGCCGATCAGGAAGACGTCGTTTCCGGACGCGCCATAGAGGCCGCCGTCGGCGCCCGAGCCTCCCGAGAGCCAGTCGTCTCCCGCGCCGCCTCTCAGAAAGCTGTCGGAGCCCGACCCTCCGTAGAGCCTGTCGTCACCGCCGCCGCCATAGAGGTTCTCGTCGTCTCCGGCAGCGCCGAAGATGCGGTCGTCGCTGCCGTCGCCCGAAAGCGTCCTGTCGTCTCCGGCCGAGCCGAAGAGGGAGTCCTCGCCGAGGCCGCCGAAGAGCAGGCTGTCCGCGCCGATCCCCCCGAACAGCAGGTCGTTCCCGCTGGCGCCGCCCAGGAAGATGTCGTCGCCGGGGCCGCCGTAGAGGCTGTCCTCGCCATCGCCGCCGAAGAGCCTGAAGTCGCTGCCGGACTGCCCCAGCAAGCGGTCCCCGCCGGACCCGCCGAAGGCATAGAAGTCGTTGCCGCTGCCGGTGCGCAGGATGTCGGCACCGCTGCCCCCGTCGAGACTTGCATCCACGCCGGCACCGCCGAAGAGGAGGTCGTCGCCGATGCCCCCCTCGAGGATCAGGTCGTCGCCCTCTCCGCCTTAGATCCGTTCCGCGCCGGCCCCGCCGAAGGCGCGGTCCCGTCCCGAACCTCCGTGAAGAGAATCGTCGCCGCTCTCGCCGAAGAGGGAATCGTTACCGCTGAGGCCGCTCAAGATATCCTGCCCGCTGCCCCCGTAGAGCCGGTCCGGCCCGGAGCTTCCATCCTGGATCGCCATCGTTCTCTTGCCTCCTGAAACGCTTCCGTCCCGAGGGCGGGACCCTCGGGTCCTGCCCTCCGCTCAGGGGTGAGATCGTGGCGCGGCCGCCGAATAGAAAATGAATTAGTAGGATGCTTTTATTCTCTGATCCTGATAAGGACGCTTCTCTCCTTTTCTACATGTGAGTGCGCGAAAATACTCCCAAGAAGGGCTGTCCGATAGACACCCCTTCTGAAAGTCTAACCTGTGAACGGAAGGGGAGCCCGGGACTCCCGGAGGACCCTCGGTGCACCCAGACCCGGTGCATATCAAAGGGATCAGGGAAGAGCGGGGCCGGCGACCCCGCTACACCCCCCGCCCGCGAGCGCCTACAACCAGACGAAGTCGCTGCTGGTGAGGGCGCCTGCCTGGGTCAGCCCCTCAACCAGGAAGAAGATGTCGGCGGCACCGTCTCCGTCCCGGTCGACCTCCACCTGCCGGTTGCCGGCGAAGCGCGCCTCGCTGTTGCCGTCGCCCGAGAATGCCGAGGCACCGATATAGGAGAAGGAGCCGCTCTCCAGGCCCGTGGCGAAGACCAGCTTGTCCGCGCCGTTCTGCCTGCCGAGGCCTTCGCCGTCGAAGTCGCCGATCAGCGGGCCGCCGGAGCCATCGACGCCCAGCGCCCCGCTGTTGAAACGGAAGTCGTCGCCGCCGGTACCGCCGAAGGCCGTGTCGTCCTTGCCCACGAAGAGGGTGTCGCTGCCGCCCCCGCCTTCCAGGGTGTCACCGCCGTTGCCGCCGAAGAGGATGTCTCCGCCGCCGCCGCCGAGAAGGTGGTCGGCGCCCTGGTTGCCGGCCAGCCGGTTGCTGGCGCTGTTGCCCTCGACCGTGTTGTCCAGGGAGTTGCCGGTCCCGTCGATCGCGCCCTTGCCGCCCTGCATGCGCAGGTTCTCCAGCGCATCGGTCGCGCCACCGTCCGGCAGGGTGAAGTCGGTCTCCGCGCGCACCAGATCGACGCCGCCGCCGTTCAGCTCGGCCGGACGGTCCGTGGCGGTGTCCACGACGAAGGTATCGTCCCCGGAGCCGCCGGCCAGCGTGTCGCTGCTTCCCCGGCCGTTCAGGATGTCGTCGCCCTTCCCGCCGAAGAAGGTGTTGGAGAAGGCATTGCCCAGGATGGTGTTGGCGATGGAGCTGCCGACCACCTCTGCCGCACCCGCAGCCTCGTTCACGATCACCCGCTCGATGTAGCCGTCGGAGCCGCTGCCCAGGTTGAAGCGTCCGGCATTGGAGCGCACCACATCGACATCGCCGCCGCCGAAGCGCTCCACCACCCGGTCGGTCGCCGTGTCGACGATGAAGGTGTCGTTATCCCGGCCGCCGAACGCGGTATCGGCCCCGCTGCCGCCGTTCAGGATGTCGCGGCCGCTCTCGCCGAAGAGCAGATCCACGCCGGACCCGCCGCCCAGGCGGTCCCGGCCGTCGCCGGCCTCCATGCGATCGTCGCCGGCCTCCCCGAAGAGGGTGTCGTTGCCGCTCTCGTCTCTCAGGCGGTCGTTGCCTACCTGGCCGCGCAGGTGATCGCGGCCCGACTCTCCGTAGATGAAGTCATCCCCGCTCCCGCCGCGCAGGTCGTTGCCGAGGGCGTTGCCGAAGAGATGGTCGTCATTCGCGCTGGTCGAGGCATCCTCGATCGACTCGACCGAGAGCAGGGAGAGGAAGGCCGCCGCGGAGGCGCCGCCCACGATGAAGAGCGTGTCGACCCCGGAGCCGCCGAAGATCTCCTCGCCGCTGCGCAGCTCACCCTCGCCGACGACGAAGATGTCCTGTCCGGAGCCGCCGAAGACGCTGTCCCGCCCGGTGCCGGCGCGCATGTAGTCGTCGCCGCCCGCACCCTCCCCGTAGATCCTGTCGGCTCCGGCCCCGCCGCGGAAGGAGAAGCCGATGTCGAAGCTGGAGCGGAAGTAGTTTCCGACCAGCGTGCCGGTCCCCATCACGTCGGCGCCGGTGTCGCCGAAGAGGGTGACGTCGCGCGGGTCGCCGCTGTCCTTGGCCTGGAAGTCGGCCAGGACCAGATCGCTGCCGCTGCCCCCGTAGAGGCGGGCCGAGAAGATGCTCTCGGCCCGGAATTCGTAGCCGTTGACGGTATCGTCGCCCTCACCGCCGTAGGCCAGGATCTCCGCGTACTGGCCGCCGATGTCGGTGATCTCCAGGCTGATGGTATCGTCCCCGGAGCCGCCGTCAAAGGTCCCGTAGCGCAGATTCTCGATCCAGGCTCCCAGTCTATCGGAACCGCTCGCTCCCTCGAGGAGGGCCGCACTGGCGTGCACCCCGGCATCGGTTCCCACCACGGTGACCTCATCGTCGCCCTCGCCGCCGAAGAGGCTGACGTCGCCCTCCGGGTCGTCGTAGACCGCGATCGGGCGGATCACTGCCCGCAGCTCGTCGTTCCCGGCATTCCCGACCAGCGTGCCCTGATTGTCGGTCGCCAGGCGATCGTCGCCACCGCGGCCGCGCAAAAGATCGTCACCGCCGCCCCCATCGAAGGCATCAAAGTCGGAACCGCCGAAGAGCGTATCACGGCCGCTGCCGGTCAGAAGGTAGAGGTGCTCGACGCCGTTGATCCTGTTCCCGTCGGCGAAGCTGGCCTTGCCGTTCAGGTCCCGCTGGTCGAAGAAGACATCGCCCACGCCGGTGGTGAGCCGAAGCGACGCCACGTCGAAACCCGATCCGCCGAAGATGGAGGCAATGCCATCACCGGTCAGGATGATGTCGTCGCCGGACCGGCCGAGAAGAGTGGCATCACCTGAGGCGCTTCTGATGACGTCCCCGCCGTCGCCGCCGCGAAGTGTCAGCTTGCCGTCTCCGGTCGCGGTGAAAGCGAGCGCTTCCATCTCGGTGAAGAACAGGCCCTGAAAGTTTCCGCCGGCCTGCACATCGGCAAAGAGGTCGCTGCCGACCGAAAGCGATACGGACAGCGTATCGATGCCGGATCCGCCCAAGACAACGCCAAGATTGGCGTCGTCCGAGATAAGATCGTCCCCGGACCCTCCGAAGATCAGGTCGGTGCCCGTGCCGCCCGACAGGATGTCGTCGCCGTCCGCGCCATAGACTGCATCGTTGCCGTCATTCGCACGCAGGCTGTCGTTGCCGCTTCGCCCGAGCAGGGTATCGGCACCGGATCCGCTGGTCACCCTATCGTCGAGCGAGCCGCCGACCACCGTGAGATCCTCGCCGGCCCTGAGGTAGAAGCTCAGGGCCTCCACCCCGGAGAAGACGAGATCCTGGAAGGTCGTGGCAAGATCCTCGTCGACCCGGATCAGGGTGCTGGCGTTCGCAGACCCGTTGAAGCGCAGCGTATCGGCGCCCGAACCGCCCGAAACCACGCCCTTGGCCTCCATCGGATCGAGGACGTCTGCGCCGGAACCGCCATAGAGGTAGTCTGTGCCCGACCCGCCGGAGAGGCTGTCGTCGCCCAGAGCGCCATAGACCTTGTCGTTGCCGCGGAATCCCGAGAGAGAGTCCTCGCCCCTGCCGCCCCCCAGGGTGTCGTCGAACTGGCTGCCGGTCAGACTCGCCGCCTCGATCGAGACGAGGGTATGGCCGCTCACCCCGCCCTGGGTGACCAGGACCGGACCGGCGGTGGAGAGGTCGAAGCTGAGGCCGCCGCTGCCTTCACCGAAGAAGGCCACGGTGTCGCTGCCCGATCCGCCATCCAGCAGGTCGCCATCGGTGGCGCTGGCGCCGTACAGGCGGTCGGCACCAGACCCGCCGAACAGGCTGTCCTTGCCGCCGCCGCCATGGAGTGCGTCGTCGCCCGAGCTGCCGGCGATGGTATCGCCGGCATTGGAGCCGATTACCTCGACCTCCTCGATGCCGACGAGGACGGCACCGCTGCTGCCGGCCAGCGTCGCGACCGAGGTGGCGCCTCCGCCCGCCAGGGCAAAGACCAGCGGACCGGTGGCATTGCCCACCTGCAGGTTCCCGACGTCCCGGCCGCCGCCGCCGTAGAGCCTGTCCTGGTCGCCCACGAAGCCGGCCACCAGGATATCGTCATTGCCGCCGCCGAAGAGGCGATCGCTGCCGCTCTCCCCGACCAGAAGGTCATCGCCGCCGCGTCCGTAGAGCCTGTCGTCCCCCTCGTCCCCCGTGGCGAAGTCAGACTGCGCCCCTCCATAGAAGCGGTCGTTGCCGCTGTTGCCTCGGAAAACAGTCATTGGCCGTTCCTTTCACGTTTCCTGCAACGCTGGGCCCGGGCCGCCTGGCCCGTCTCTTGCCCGCCGCGTGCCTTGACCTGCTGCCTCGTCGGGCCTCCAGGCCCTGCGCCTTACGACCAGACGAAGTCGCCGGTCGTGAGGCCGCCCGCGGCGCTCAGGCCCTCCACCAGGAAGAAGATGTCCGCCGCGCCGTCGCCGTCGCGATCGACCTCGACCTGGCGGGCGCCGGCGAAGCGGGCCTCGCTGCTGCCGCCGGCGGTGAAGAGGGAATCGCCGATGTAGGCGAAGATCCCGACCTCGAGGCCGCTGTCGAAGACCAGCTTGTCCGCACCGTTGGCCTTGCCCAGCAGCTCGCCGTCGAAATCACCGACCAGAGGCCCGCCCGAGCCGTTCGTCCCCAGCCCGGCGCCGTTGAAGCGGAAGGAGTCCCCTCCGGTGCCGCCGAAAGCGCTGTCGCCCTTGCCCATGAGGATCGTATCGGAGCCGGCCTCGCCGACCAGGATGTCGCCGTCGCCTCCGCCGAAGAGGGTATCGGCTCCACGACCGCCCAGCAGCAGGTCCACGCCCTGATTGCCGGCCAGGCGATTGTCGCCGTTGTTGCCGGCCACGAGGTTCTGCCGGCTGTTGCCGGTGCCGTCGAGGTCCGCGCTGCCCGCCTCGAGCTGCAGGTTCTCGATGAAGGCCGTCGCGGTGCCGTCGGGCAGCGTAAAGCTGGTCGCGGCGATGACGAGGTCGCTGCCGCTGCCGGCGAACTCGATCACGACATCTGTCGCCCTATCCACCAGGAAGGTGTCGTCGCCGGACCCGCCTCTCGCCGTATCGCTGCCGCCTCGCCCGTTCAGGATGTCGTCGCCGGCCTCGCCGAAAAGCCGGTTGTCGAAGGCATTACCGAGGATGGTGTTCGCGAAGGAGCTGCCGACCACCTCTGCGTCGCCCGCCGTCGCGTTGATGATGACGCGCTCGACATGGCCGCGGAAGTTGCTCTCCAGCGAGAAGCTGGCCGCATCGGAGCGAACCAGATCGTTGCCGCCGCCGCCTATCTCGAAGACGCGGTCGCCGGCGGTGTCGACGAAGAAGAGATCGTCTCCCTTGCCCCCGTCGGCCGTATCGGCACCGCTTCCGCCCTCCAGCGTATCGCGCCCGCTGCCGCCCAGCAGGAAGTCGGTACCCGAGCCGCCGACCAGCCGGTCGCGGCCGTCCCCGCCGCCCTGGGTGTCATTGCCCTCGCCACCGAAGAGACTGTCCGCCCCGCTTGCCGCCCTCAAGGTATCGTTGCCGATCTGGCCGCGCAGGCCGTCGTCCCCCGAGAAGGCGCGGATCTCGTCGTTGCCCCCGAACCCACGCAGGTCATCGTCCCCGGGCGTGCCGAAGAGCCGGTCGTTTCCGGCACTGGGCGTGGCATCGAGGATGGTCTCCACCGACGAGAGGGAGAGGAAGGCCGCGGCCGATACGCCCCCGACGACGAAGAGAGTGTCGTTGTGTGCGCCCCCGAAGATCTCCTCGCCCGTCTTCAGCTCGCCCGCGCCGATGACGAAGGTGTCCTCGCCCGATCCGCCGAAGAGGCTGTCCCGGCCGGTCCCGCCGCGCATATAGTCGTCGCCCTCGGCCCCCGCACCGTAGATCCTGTCGACGCCCACCCCGCCGAGGAAGGAGAAGCCGACGTCCTGCCCGCCGACGAAGAGGTCGCCGTTCCAGCGCCCGTTGCCCAGGATGTCGGCGCCGGTCGCACCGAAGAGGGTCACGTCGTCGGCCGATCCGCTCAGCATGCTCTGATACTGGGCGTAGACCAGATCGTTGCCGCTGCCGCCATAGAGGCGGGCGGAGAGGATGCTGTCGGCCAGGAACTTCCGGCCGTCCACCCTGTCATCACCGTCGCCGCCGAAGGCCAGAACCTCGGCGAAGGAGCCCTTGATGAGGTCGAGATCGAGCGCGACAGAATCGTCGCCGGAGCCGCCGTCGAGCGTGCCGAACTGCAGGTTATGGACCTGGGCGAGAAGCTGGTCGTTACCGCTGGCGCCGCTCAGGTGCGCCGTCGCCGTGCGGGCGATGCTGTCGAAGCCGAAGAGGACGAGGCTGTCGTCGCCCAGGCCGCCGTAGAGGCTGAGCTCGGCCAGGTCGTCATAGAGGCTGTCGGCCTCGATCACGCCTTGCAACAGGTCGTCGCCCTTGGCGCCGAAGAGTGTCCCCTGGTTCTGCGTCAGGAGCACGTCGTCGCCGGCGCGGCCCTGGACAAGGTCGTCTCCGCCGCCGGCCGCGAAGAGATCCTCGTCGCCGTTCCCGGTGAGTCTGTCGTCGCCGCTGCCGGTCTGCAGTCGGATCTCCTCCACCCCGGCGACGCGGTTGCCATCCGCGAAGCTGGCCGCGCCGTCGAACTCGGCCCTGCTGAACTCGACGTCGCCGACCCCGGTGGTCAGGCGCAGGAAGACCGCATCGTCGCCCGACCCACCGAAGATGGAGTTGACCCCGCCTGCCACCGAGAACTGATCGTCGCCGGAGAGGCCTACCAAGGTGTGATTTCCACTGGTCTTGAAGATGAAGTCACTGCCGTTACCGCCGCGGATCGTAGCATCGGCGTCGCCGTGGAGGTTGAGGGCGAAGGCATCGATCCCGGAGAAGCGCAGCTCCTGGAAGAGCCCGCCGGCGCCGGCCTTGGCCGCGACGAAGATATCCTCGTCGAGCTGGGCGGTGAGCGCCAGGGTGTCGACCCCCGCACCGCCTGAGACCGTGCCGTCGCCCCTGAGGTGGAAGAGGAGGTCGTCCCCCGATCCCCCGTAGAGGTGGTCGTCTCCGGTCCCGCCGCTCAGCGTGTCGTTGCCCACGCCGCCGTAGAGAGAATCGTCCGCCTCGCCGCCGCTGAAGCTGTCTCGGCCACCGCCACCGAAGAAGGTGTCCCTGCCGGAACTGGCGAGGACCGTGTCGTCGCCGCGCCCGCCGTCGAAGAGGAAGTTCCCCGAGCCGCGGAGCGTGAGCTTGAAAGCCTCGAAGCCGGAGAAGGCGACATCGCCCAGCGCTTGCAGGTCGTCGGGATCGGCCAGGACCTGGCTCGCCGACTGGATCGTGGCCGCGTGGCGCAGGCTATCGAAGCCCTCGCCGCCGAAGACCGAACCCGCGCCCGCGCCCGGGTCTATCAGATCGTCGCCGCTCCCTCCGTCCAGAAGGTCGTCGCCCTCAGCGCCGTAAAGGCTGTCGTCGCCGCTCTTGCCGTCGATCGTGTCGCTGCCCAGAGATCCGAAGATCTGGTCGTCGCCCACGCCGCCGGTGAGCGTGTCATCCGACAGGCCGCCCGCGAAGACAATTGCCTCGATCGAGACCAGACTGTGCCCCGTCACGCCGCCCTGGGTCACCACCGCCGTGCCGCCGGAGGAGAGGTCGAAGCTGACGCTGCCGCTTCCCGCACCGGTCCTGAAGGAGGCGCGGTCGCTTCCGGACCCGCCGTCGAGCAGGTCGGCACCGGCGATCTCACCGCCTTCGAGGAAGTCGTCGCCGGAACCGCCGCTCAGCCTGTCGGTTCCGCTGTCTCCGAAGAGCTTGTCGTCACCCGAGTTCCCGGAGATCGTGTCGTTGCCCAGAGAGCCGCGAACCTCGACCTCCTCGATCCCGACGAGGACCGCTGCGGTCGACCCGGCCAGGGTGGCGACCGCTGTCGCCCCACCATCGGCCAGAGAGAAGACCAGCGGCCCGGTGGCGCCGGTGACCTGGAACATCCCGAGATCCCTGCCGCCGCCGCCGAAGAGCCTGTCCCCGTCGGCGTAGGCGGCGTCGAGCCTGTCGGCGTTGCCGCCGCCGTAGAGGAGGTCGGTTCCGCTGCCGCCGAAGATGCTGTCGTCTCCGCCACGGCCCTCCAGGGTGTCGCTGCGGTCCAGACCGAAGAGGGAGTCGTCCTCCGCTCCTCCGGAGAGCAGGTCGTTTGCGGTGGTGCCAATCAGGATGGTCATTCTTTCCTCCTTGAGTTGCATTCCGAAGGCCGAAAGGGGCCTTTGGCAGGCAAGGTCTGTGTTCAGCGATGGCGCATGGCCGCCCGCCGGCCCGGAAGCCCGGGTTCACTCTCTCGCCGTGGGTTCCGTTTCCGGGGCCCCTCGCCCCGCTCTTTCCCCTCTGCTTTCAGGAATGGGGCGCCGGTCTCAAAGCTCCATCAAGAAGCCGTCAAAGCTGCGGGCAGCGACGACTGGAAGACGCTGTCTCTCTCGATTCCTTTCGGCCGACCGCTGCTTCCAGCCGCCCGGGGTTTTCACTCTCGGTCTCACAACCACAGGAAGTCCGCCGAGGTGAGGCCGGCCGCCTGGGTCAGGCCGGCGACCTGGAAGAAGACGTCCGCCGCGCCGTCGCCGTCCCGGTCGACCTCGACCTGGCGGTCGCCGGCGAAGCGCGCCTCGCTGCTACCGCCGCCGCTGAAGGCTGCCGCTCCGACGTAGGCGAAGGAGCCCACCTCCAGGCCGGTGGCGAAGACCAGCTTGTCCGCGCCGTTGGCCTTGCCCAGCAGCGCGCCGTCGAAGTCGCCGATCAGCGGCCCGCCGGAGCCGTTGACGCCAAGCGCGCCCCCGTTGAAGCGGAAGTCGTCGCCGCCGCTGCCGCCGTAGGCCGTATCGTCCTTGCCGAGGAAGAGGGTGTCGGCGCCGCCCTCGCCCTCCAGGGTGTCGCCCTCGGCCCCGCCGAAGAGGGTGTCCGCGCCCCGGCCGCCCAGCAGGTGGTCCGACCCGCCGTTGCCGGCCAGGCGATTGCCGGCGGTGTTGCCCTCGATGGTGTTGTCCAGGCCGTTGCCGCTACCGTGGATCGCGCCCTTGCCGCCCTGCAGGCGCAGGTTCTCGACGAAGGCCGTCGCCGTGCCGTCGGGCAGGGTGTAATCGCTCTCGGCGCGGACGAGGTCGACGCCCGCCCCGCTGAGGTCGCGCACGACGTCGGCCGTCGTGTCGACCACGAAGGTGTCATCGCCGAGGCCGCCCAGGGCGGTGTCGCTGCCGCCGCGCCCGTTCAGGATGTCGTCCCCCGCACGTCCGAACAGCAGGTTGTCGAAAGAGTTGCCGAGGATCGTGTTGTCGCTGTTGCTGCCGTCGACCCGGGCATCGCCCGCGGTGCGGTTCATGATCACCCGCTCGACGAAGCCGTCGTTGCCGCTGCCCAGCGCGAAGCTGGCGGCGTCGGAGCGCACCAGGTCGGAGCCACCGCCCTCTCCTTCGCTCACATAGTCGCCCGCGGTGTCCACGATGAAGGTGTCGTTGTCGCGACCGCCGAAGGCCGTGTCCGAACCGCTGACGCCGTTCAGGATATCGCGTCCGCTGCCGCCAAAGAGCGTGTCGCTGCCGGAGCCGCCACCCAGCCGGTCGTCGCCGTCGCCGGCCTCGGCCCTATCGTCGCCGGCCTCCCCGAAGAGGGTGTCCTCGCCACTGCCGCCTTCCAGGGAGTCGTTGCCGCTCTGGCCCCTGAGGCTATCGCTGCCCGAGAGACCGTAGAGGAAGTCGTCGCCGTCCCGGCCGCGGAAGTCGTCCTTCCTGGCGTTGCCGAAGAGATGATCGCTGCCGCCGCCGGCAAAGAGGTTGACGACAAGCTCGACCGAGGAGAGTTCCAGCAGGTTGGCCGCCGAGTTGCCGCCGGCGATGAAGAGCGTGTCGCTGCCGGCCCCGCCAAAGATCTGCTCGCCGGCCTCGAGCTCGCCCTCGCCGATGACGAAGGTGTCTTCTCCGGAGCCGCCGAACAGGTGGTCGAATCCGGTGCCGCCGCGCATGTAGTCGTCGCCCTCGGCATCCTCGCCGAAGATTGCATCGTTTCCCGCACCGCCGCGGAAAGACAGGCCTATGTCATAGCCGGCATCGAAGGAGTTGCTGGAGAGCGTCCCCGTCCCCATGAGATCGTCGCCCGACCCTCCGAAGAGGGTAATATCCTCCGCATTGCCCAGGGTGTTGGTCTGATAGCTCGCAGAGACCAGGTCGTTGCCGCTGCCCCCGTAGAGACGGGCAGAAAAGATGCTGTCGGCCTCGAAGGCCTCGCCGTGGATCGTGTCGCTGCCCTCGCCGCCGAAGGCAAGGAACTCCGCGTAGGAGCCGAGAATGCTCTCGAGCTCCAGCTCCATGTAGTCGTCTCCGGACCCGCCGTCGAAGGTTCCGTACTGGAGGTTGTAGGCGCGGACGATCATGTCATCGTCGCCCGATCCGCCTTCCAGACGCGCCGACACGAACTGCTCCGGCGAACTCTCGCCGAAGAGGGTGATCTCGTCGTCACCCTCTCCGCCGAAGATGCTGAAGTCGGGATCGAGATCGTCGTAGACGCTGTCGACCACGCGGTTTGCGACGAGGTGGTCGTCGCCGTCGGCCCCGAAGAGCGTTCCCCGGTTGGTCGTCGCCAGCGAATCGTCGCCGTTGCGGCCGCGGATCGCATCGTCGCCGCCGCCGCCGAAGAGGGAATCGGCCTCGGCATTGCCGGTCAGGCTGTCGTCACCGCTGCCGCTGTGCAGCTTCAGGTGCTCGATGCCGCCCACCCGGTTGCCGTCGGCGAAGATGGTCCCGCCGCTGAAAGCAGACTGGTTGAAGACGAGGTCGCCCACCCCTGCGTTCAGGCGCAGATAGGCCTCGTCGAAGCCGGATCCGCCGAAGAGGGAGTTCACACCGTGAAACGCGCTGAGGCTGTCGTCTCCGGACAGGCCGACAAGAGTGTCGTTGCCGCTGTAGACGCGGAGCCTATCGTCTCCCTCTCCGCCGCGCAGGGTGAGGTTCGCATTGCCGCTGATCCTGAAATGGAGTGCGTCGATGCCGGAGTAGCTGATCCCCAGCGCCTGGCCGGCGGGCCCCGCCTTGGCCTCGATCAAGGTGTCTCCGGCAGCGCTCGTCGTCAGGGCAAAGGTGTCGACGCCCGATCCTCCCGACAGGGTGTCGCTCGACCCGGCGTCAGGAGCGAGGAAATCATCGCCGGACAAGCCGACGAGGACGTCGGCGCCGCTGCCGCCGGACAGGACGTCGTCCCCATTGCCGCCGACGGCACGGTCCGCACCCGTTCGTGAAATGAAGGTGTCGTCGCCGCCGGCACCGAAAAAGATGTGGTCTCCGGTCCGCACGAACAGCAGATCGTCACCCTTGCCACCGGTGAAGGTCACATCCCCCCCGCCAATCAGGTTCAGAGACAAGGCCTCGATGCCGGAGAAGTCGGTGTTCAGGAAGGATCCGGACCCGTTCGGCGCATAGATGAAGAGATCGCTGTCGATCGTCCGGAGGGCATAGAGCGTATCGACACCGGACCCTCCGACAAGGGTGTTGCTGCCGCTGCCGGCCAGGAGAAAGTCATCCCCGGACCCGCCGAAGAGAAGGTCGTTTCCCTCCCTGGCATAGAGCTGGTCGTCACCGAGAGCACCATAGATCCTGTCGTCGCCTGCCCCGCCATCGAGCAGGTCATCGCCCACGCCGCCGCCAAGAGTATCGCCAAGGCTGGAGCCCAACAGCCTGGCGGCCTCGACGGAAAAGAGGGAGAGCCCGCCCGGCCCGCTCTCAGCCACCACGACCTCTCCGGCGGTCGAGAGATCGAAGCTCACCGCACCGCTACCGGGGGATGCGGAGAAGGCGACGGTGTCGCTGCCCGATCCGCCATAGACGAAGTCATGCCCGCCGATCGCACCGGGCGCCAGGAAATCGTCGCCCGACCCGCCGAAGAGCCGGTCCGTGCCGCTACCGCCGGCTATCGAATCGTCGCCGGAGTTCCCGGCGAGCGTATCGTTCAGCTCGCCACCGCGGATACTGACCTCTTCGATGCCCACCAGCACGGCTCCGGTGCTGCCGGCCAGCGTCGCGACCGATGCGGCGCCCCCGCCCGCCAGGGAGAAGACCAGTTCACCGGTCCCTCCGAAGACGTTGAAGCGTGCATTGTCGCGACCGCCGCCGCCGTAGAGCCTGTCGCCGTCGCCGACGAAGCCGGCATCGAGGGTATCGGCATTGCCCCCGCCGAAAAGGAGATCGGCACCGCTCTGCCCGCGCAAGACGTCGTCACCGCCCCGGCCATAGAGGCTGTCGTCCCCGCCGTAGCCGCTGGCACCATCGGCGGCGTCGCCGCCGAAGAAGCTGTCGTCGCCATCCAATCCTACGAAACTCGACATGGTCCGCTCCTGTCATTCGATCCGGAGCGGCTTTGCGCTCCCTTGCCGTTAACGACGAACCCGCTCGCCGCTGCCTTCAGTCCGTTCGGGCAATGCAGGCCCGACAGGGCAGTCCCGAGAGGGGACGCGCCTTGCTGCCCCTGCGATGCTTCCTTCCCCGGTCTGCTTCTCTGCGCCGGGTCTCCACGAGACCCGACAGGCAGTCAGCGCCGGACCGGACGTACCTCGCTATTGCGCTTGACGTCATGGCGGTGGCGGCGCAGGGGGTGAGAGGCCTCCTGGCTGGCGGGCGCCGGCGGTGACAGGTCGTCACGCACCCGGCACATGGCATAGTCAAACAACATCTTATGGCCCAACATCCTTCAGCTCCTTGTTCTACTTGGATTAATTGATCCAGTTGCCGAACAGCCATCGCCCCCGGCATCGGTCCTAGATATGCGAGGCAAAGCTCAAAAGAGGATCAAGGAAGCAATCAAAAGACCCTCAAAACGCAACGGCACCACGAGTTCCGGCATTCTTCACCTTGCTGGAGACGCCATCCTGGTTCCCTGGTAGGTTCGCGAACGGAGCGATACCGCCAGAAGAGCGTCCGGTCTCGACGGAGCGGAGATGGCCCCACGACGCCTTCGGCCTATCGAGCCGAGCGTGTCGGGAATTGCATGCTTGAGCTGAGCTGAGTATCAGAAAATGTTCGCAGTCCAGAGAGTGGCATTGCCGGTCCCGCCGGACCGACTAGGGCCTGGACCTCCGCTCCTGGGGAGCGTGACGGGGCAAGGGCGGCTGGCGCCGGAGAAGATTCTCAGCACTTCCGGGACGCAGGCGCGCGGAGCGGCGCCGGACGGGCCGAGGAGGTCTGGCCCTAAGGGAGCCATTCGGAAGCGTGGGGCCACCCTGCCGTTGGGTTTCGCAGAGCGCTGTCGCGCGGCCGGCCGTTCCAACAGGCTCGCGACCCCTTCTGGGCAATGGTGGCAGCGAGGCAGTCCCAGGAGGGCCCACGCCCGCCCGGGGGCCGAGGCTGCCCTTCTTGACGACCGGCCGGGCGCCGTCAGTTTCCAGCGCGACCCAGGCGGTTGCCGTTGAGCGCGTCGACCAGGCAGAGGTAGCCGCAGCAGAGCAAGATCATCGCCCTGGAGAGCGGCGAGAGCTGCAGAGGCGTCACCTCCCAGCGCGGCGCGCGGACCGCGACAGGCGCCAAGGCCTTGCGGAGGCCGCCTGCCAGTACCGGGAGGTGCTGACGACAGGCCGCCAGGCTGGGGGCCGTGCCGGCTTGTGCGCCGCGCACCATCAGGCTGTCGAGAACCGCGGAACCGCCGCTTGCATAGCTGTCGTCGATGGTGACCATTGCTCTTACCTTCCCGTTCTCATCGTTGCGACGCCGGCCTCGAGGGCGGGTAGACGGCCGGGGCAGGCGGCCGGGGCACGTGGCGGCCCCTTGCTGCGCGCTGCCCTGTTTCAGGCCGCGGAAACCCGCAGGCTTCCCTCCAGCGTCCCGCTTCCCATCTTCCCGCCGGGCTCCGCCTGCTGGGGCTTCGCCGGGGCGGGCCTGGACCGCGCCATGACGTGGTCGAAGAGAATCTTGTGACCGAGCATCTGTGCCTCTTACCCTCCAACTCTCTCACGCCCGCGACTGCAGCTCTCGGAAGAGGCGAACTGCCTGCAAGGAGAGCGCTCGCGGCCCGTGTTCACGATGCGGAAGATGACGGAAGGGGCTCAAAGCCCGGTCAAAAAACCAGTCAAAAAATCGTCAAAAGTGCCACAATAGCGAAAATTTTCGATCAAAGCCTGTTCGTTCTCGATCAGAATCGCCCGAACCCGCGCCTATTTGCGCAAGAGAGCGCATCAAAAGCCGGTGGCGGCCGGCGGCGTGGGACCGAGTCGCAGCTGCTTGCCGCAGGCCGTGAGACGCAGCGTTACTCGTCGAGCCCGGCGGCGAAGAGGCCATCGAGGTAGTTGTCGACGAACTCGCGGTTGGCGTGGTGGGAGAGCTCGTCGCGCGCGAAGCTGACAGAGTATTCCGGCTTGACCAGCTTCAGCCGGCGCAGGGCCTGAGCCACCTCCTCGTTCTTGCCGGAGCTGCCCATGATGGCGACCAGGCTGGCCCAGGCGAAGTGCGAGGCGTTGGGCAGGCGCACCGCCGCCTTGGAGTTCTTCGCGGCCTCGGTGAGGTTGCCCTGCGCGAAGTGCGCCTCGGCGCGGTCGTGGTAGAAGGTCCAGAGGTGCGGGTCCTGAGGGTCGAGATCGATGGCCTGGTCGAGGAAGCCCATGGCGTCCTTCGGCAGGCCGGCCGCCGAGAGCGCCTGCCCCAGCCCGAAGGAGGCCTGGGCCAGGCTGGGGTCCAGGGTGAGCGCCGTCTCGAACTCCGGCACCGCCTGGTCGAAGGCCTGCCGGATCGCATAGAGGCGCCCCAGCGCGAAGTGGCCGTGGGCCTCCTTGGGATCGAGCCCGACGGCCTGCTGGGCGGCGAGGAGCCCCTCCTCCAGGAAGGCTTCGCGGCCCTCGTGCGGACCGTACCAGTAGAGCTGGACGTAGACATAGGCCAGCCGGGCGTAGGCGGCCGCCAGGTTCGGGTCCAGCTCGATGGCGCGCCGGAAGTGGCCGCGCGCCGTCATCAGGCTGGGCAGGGTGAAGCGATAGAGCTCGCGCAGGCCCAGATGGTAGTAGGACCAGGCGCCCAGGGCCTCGGAGGGGCTGTCGATGGCCTTGCGCGCCTCTGCCGTCTCCACCTCGCGCTTCAGGACCGCAGCCAGGCGGTCGACCATCCGCCCGGTGCCCTGCAGCAGATCCGAGAGCGGCTGTACCCAGCGCTCGGACCAGAGGTAGGAGCCGCCGCCGATGTCCAGCAGGTGCGCGGTGATGGCGACCTGCTCTCCCATGCGGCGCAGGCTGCCTTCGACCACGTAGACGCCTTCGCTGTCGGGCCCGTGTTGCCCCTGCTCGCCGATGACGGAGAGGCTGCGGTCGCGGGTGAGGTCCGTCAGCAGGTCGACGCCGATCGAATCGGCGACCGCCTGGTCCAGGGAATCGCTTCCGATGAAGGAGAAGCGGCGGACGGAGATCGCAGGGGGACGGTTGCGGGCCACCGGCGTCCAGCTGGCACCCGGCGCCGGGCCGGGGACGACGGCGGCAGGCCGGGCCGGCTCCACCAGGGTGGCCTGGACGGCGGTGGGCGATTCGTTGCGCAGGATCTGCTGGTGCAGCGCCCTGGTCTCGCTGTCCGGTGCGACGTCGAGCTCGCGGCGCAGGATCTCGCTGCACTCGCGGAACTGGCGCAGGGCGGCGTTCCTCTGGCCGCTCGAGGCATAGATCTGCATCAGCTTGCGGTGTGCCAGTTCGTCGAGCGGGTCGAGGCGCAGGATGATGCGGGCCGTCTGCGTGGCCGCAGAGCGCTCCACGGCTTCGATCTGGCGGTCGATCAGGCCGTGGAAGCCCTCCTTCATCCCCTCGCGCAGGCGGCGGCGTTCCTCGTTGCGCCAGGCCTCGAAGCCCTCCTCGCGCAGCTCCATGCCGGCCAGCAGGTCGCCCTGCCAGAGGTCGGAGGCGGCACTCAAGGCCTCCATCGTGCCTTCGGCCAGCAGATCCTCCAGCTCGCCGACGTCGCTCGCGACCCAGTCGGGAGAGAGCCCCAGACCGCTGGAATCGGTGATGAAGAGATCGGGGAAGTGGGAGCCGACGATCTTGCGCAGGCTGGAGAGCGCCTGGTTGAGGCTATGGCGTGCGTGGCGCTCGTCGCGGCTGCCCCACAGCAGGTTCGTCACCTCGCCACGCGCATGCAGCCGGCCGGGGGAAAGGGCCAGGTAGGCGAGCAGCGCCTCGGCCTTGCGGGTGGGCAGGCTGAGCCCCTCGGGCGCCAGCACCTCGAAGCGGCCGAAGAGCTTGAGCGTCAGCTTGCCCGTCATGGCCGGCGCTGCGGCGAGGCGCCGTGCTCTCGCCTGCGCTCACCCATTGTGCAGTGCACGCGCGCTGCCGGCAGCAAAAGGCCGCCGCAGACACGCGCTCATGCTTGGGAACTGCGCAAGCCGGCACATCGCAATCGTTGTCTCCAGGCAGGCCATGGACACCCCACGCCGCACGACATGGGAAGTGTCGCGGGCTTTGCCTATCCTTTCAAGCAGATCGGCGGCGACAATTCACGTCGTTTCGGTGGCAAGAGACCGCAGCGACTGAAGCGAATGGGCGAAAGGCGCTAACTCTCCAGCGAGAAGCGCTCGCGCAGGCGCTGCTCGACCCGCGGCGTCACGAAGGTGGAGATGTCGCCGCCGTAGCGGCCGATTTCCTTGACGAAGCGCGAGGAGACGAACTGGTGACGCTCGGAGGCCATGAGGAAGAGGGTCTCGATGTCGGGCGCCATGCGGGTGTTCATACCCGCCATCTGGAACTCGTACTCGAAGTCGGAGACCGCCCGGAGGCCGCGCACGATAACGCTCGCGTGGACCGACTTGGCGAAGTTGATCAGCAGGGTGGAGAAGGCGCGGGCTTCCAGGACGGCGCCGTGGCTCTCGATCTCGGCGATCTCGGCACGCACCATATCGAGGCGGTCGTCGGTGCCGAAGAGCGGTCCCTTGCCGTCGTTGCGCGCGACGGAAACGATCAGGCGATCGACCACGCGCGTGGCGCGCTTGATGATGTCGATATGCCCGTTCGTGATGGGATCGAAGGTCCCCGGGTAGACCCCGATCAACGGCATTCCCATGGCACAGCCCCTTCGCTCCTTGTCGCTCCGGTCCCCAACCGGCGGGAAGTCTTGCCGCCCGCGCTCCCCCCGCACCCTGCCTCGGTTTGCCGGGTGCGACTTGCGAGCCTGCAGTCTCCCGCCAATCTTAACGCAGCCTGGAAGGTCGGGATCAAGGCCCTGCGGCAGACGCTCACGGAGTTTCCGGGCCGGCCTCTTCGCCCTCCGGCCCGTCGCCCTCTTCGCCGTCCTCCTCGCCCTCGACCTCATCGAGGCGGCTGACGGAGACGACCTGCTCGCCTTCGGCGACCGAGAAGATCCTGACCCCGCGGGTGGCCCGTCCGGCGATCCGCACGTCTTCCACCGGACAGCGGATCAGCTGACCGCCGTCGGTCACCATCAGGATCTGGTCGCCGGCCTCGACCGGGAAGGTCGCCACCACAAGGGCCGGCGCCAGGCCGCCGCGCGACAGGTCCAGGTTGCCGATCCCCTGGCCGCCGCGCCCGGTCAGACGGAAGTCGTAGGCCGAGGCCCGGCGCCCCAGACCGTCGCTGGAAATCGAGAGCAGAAGCTGTTCCTGCGCCTCGAGCTCCGCAAAGCGCTCGGCCGGAAGCAGGCTCTCGACCTCCGCGGGTCTCGCCTCGCCCTCCTCCGCCGTCTCGCTGCGCCGGCGGGAGTTGGCCATGCGCAGGTAGGCCTCGCGCTCCTCGGCGCTGACCTCGACGTGGTTGATGATGGCCATGTCGATGACCTGATCGTCGGGCTCGAGGCGAATGCCGCGCACGCCGGTGGAGTCCCGGCCGGCGAAGAGGCGGATGTCGGTGGCCCGGAAGCGGATCGCCTTGCCCTTGCGGGTCACCAGCATGACGTCCTGCTCTTCGTTGCACAGGCGCACCCCGATCAGGCGCGTCTCCGCGCTTTCCAGGCGCATGGCGATCAGGCCGCTGGAGCGCACGTTGGCGAAGTCGGAGAGACGGTTGCGCCTGACGGTCCCGGCGGAGGTCACGAAGACCACCTGGAGCTCGGCCCACTCGGCCTCCTCCTCCGGCAGCGGGAGGGTCGCGGTGATGGTCTCGCCGGCTTCCAGCGGCAGCAGGTTCACCAGCGCCTTGCCGCGCGCCTGCGGGCTGGCGATCGGCAGGCGGTAGACCTTCAGCTTGTAGGCCTTGCCGCGCGAGGAGAAGAAGAGGACCGGCGTGTGGGTGGAGCAGGTGAAGACCCCGCTCACCAGGTCCTCCTGCCGGGTCGACATGCCCGCCCGCCCCTTGCCGCCGCGCCGCTGTGCGCGATAGGCGGAAAGCGGGACCCGCTTGATGTAGCCGGCCGAGGAGAGGGTGACGACCATCTCCTCGCGCTGGATCAGGTCCTCGATGTCGGTGTCGGCCTCGCCCTCCTCCAGGGTCGTGCGCCGGGCATCGCCGTAGCGCTCCTTGAGGGCCACCAGCTCGTCGCGCACGATGGCAAGCAGCCTGGCGCGCGAGGCGAGGATCTCCAGGTAGTCCCGGATCTCGGCCGCCAGGCCCTGCAGCTCCTCGGCGATCTTGTCGCGTTCCAGGCCGGTCAGGCGCTGCAGGCGCAGGTCCAGGATGGCGCGGGCCTGAATCTCCGAGAGGCGGTAGGTGCCGTCTTCCGCCACCTTGTGCCCGGGCTCGTCGATCAGCGCGATCAGCGGGGCCACGTCGGCTGCCGGCCAGTTGCGCGCCATCAGCTCGTTGCGCGCCACCTCCGGGTTGGGCGAGCGCCGAATGAGGGCCACCACCTCGTCGATGTTGGCGACGGCGATCGCCAGGCCCACCAGCACGTGCGCGCGGTCGCGCGCCTTGCCGAGGCGATGGGCGGTGCGCCGCGTCACCACCTCCTCGCGGAACTGCAGGAAGGCGGCCAGCACCTCCCTCAGCGAGAGTACCAGCGGGCGCCGGCCGTCGATGGCCAGCAGGCTGATGCCAAAGGAGGACTGCAGGGGCGTGTGCTGGTAGAGCTGGTTCAGGACCACGTCGGACTGCGCGTCGCGCTTCAGCTCGACCACGATCCTCAGGCCCTGGCGGTCGCTCTCGTCGCGCAGGTCGGAGACGCCCTCGACCACCTTCTCGCGCACCACCTCGGCGATCCGCTCCAGGAGACGGGTCTTGGTGAGCTGGTAGGGGATCTCGGTGATGACGATCCATTCGCGGTCGCGGCCCTGCTGCTCGACATCGGCGCGGCCGCGCACCACCACCGTGCCCCGCCCCTGGCGGTAGGCCGAGAGGATGCCCGAGCGGCCGACGATGATGCCGCCGGTCGGGAAGTCGGGTCCCGGCACAAACTCCATCAGGGCCTCGACCGTGGCGTCGGGGTTGTCGAGCAGGTGGCAGCAGGCGTCGATGACCTCGGTGGGATTGTGCGGCGGGATGCTGGTGGCCATGCCGACGGCGATGCCGTTGGCGCCGTTGATCAGCAGGTTCGGCAGGCGCGCCGGCAGGACCGTCGGCTCTTTGGTGGTCTCGTCGTAGTTCGGCTGGAACTCGACCGTATCCTCGTCGATGTCGGCCAGCAGGGCCTCGCTGGCGACCCGCTCCAGCCTGGCCTCGGTGTAGCGCATGGCCGCCGGCGGATCGCCGTCGATCGAGCCGAAGTTGCCCTGCCCGTCGATCAGCTCCACCCGCATCGCCCAGGGCTGGGCCATGCGCACCATGGCGTCATAGATCGGTGCGTCGCCGTGCGGGTGGTACTGGCCCATCACGTCGCCGATGATGCGGGCCGACTTGCGGTAGGGCCGGTTCCAGTCGTAGCCCTGCTCTTTCATGGTGTAGAGGATGCGGCGGTGGACCGGCTTCAGGCCGTCGCGCACGTCGGGAAGCGCTCTCGACACGATGACGCTCATCGCGTAGTCGAGATAGGAGCGCTTCATCTCCTCTTCGATGGTAACGGGCTGGATGCCCGGGTCGCGCGGAAGTGCGCCCGGCGGAGTCGTCACATCACTCACGCGGCTAGGCTCGCTCTATGAAACTCTTCATGCTGAGGAGTCTACACGATCGACTGCTGGTGCCGGCAATAATACTGCAGGCAGCACCCCTACTGTCGTGCATAGGGGATCTGTCCAGAGCTGCCGGCATCCCAGCCAGGGCGACAGCTTCTGCCACCCGGGACCGTCCGGCAGAGCCCGAACGGTCGAACACAAGAGTGGGTTCGGTTCAGCCCACCGCTTCTTTCAGGTTCTTGGCGGCCTTGAAGCCGACGGTCTTGCTGGCGGCGATCTGAATCTCCGCGCCGGTCTGCGGGTTACGGCCGGTACGGGCAGCGCGCTCGCGGACCGAGAAGGTGCCGAGGCCCGGAATGCGGACGCCGCCCTGCTTCAGGCCGGACTCGATGGCGGAGATCATGGCATCGACGGCAGCCTGCGCCGAAGCCTTGGAAATGTCCGCCTGCTCGGCGACGTGAGCGACGATCTCGGACTTGGTCATGGTCTTGGACATATAGGTTACCCTCCGGTGCCCTTTGCTAACTCGGTTCTATTGAGAGAGTCGATTGGCGACGGTCAAGCCCGCCGATCGATGACGGCTAAGGTTTCTCTGCCTTGCGGCCCTATTACCACGAGGCAGGCGAGCGCGATAAGATCAGAATGGGATATCGTCGTCCAGAGGCTCGGACGCGGGCGGGCCGGACGAAAAGCCGCCGCCGTCGTCCGGTCCCATGCTGTCGCCGCCGCCGCCGCGGCCGTCCAGCATGGTCAGCTCGCCGCGAAAGGGGCGCAGCACGATCTCGGTCGTGTAGCGCTCCTGCCCGCCCTGGTCCTGCCACTTGCGGGTCTCGATCTGGCCTTCCAGATAGACCTTCGAGCCCTTCTTCAGATAGTTCTCGCAGAGGCGAACCAGGTTTTCGTTAAAGATAACAACGCGATGCCACTCCGTCTTCTCGCGCCGTTCGCCGCTGTTGCGGTCCTTCCAGTTCTCCGAGGTGGCGAGCGACAGGTTTGCGACCCGGCCACCGTTCTGCATGCTGCGGATCTCGGGATCCCTGCCAAGGTTCCCCACGAGGATGACCTTGTTCACACTACCTGCCATAGGTGTACTCCTGCGGGCTCTGCTACCGGCTGTTTCATCGTCCTGGCTGCACATTAGAACTGCCATGCGCTGCCAGCAATGCGCTTTGTTGCCAAAAAGCCGCAGCCCCTGGGGATCGCTGCCGATCCGGGCCCTGAGGCCTTCCGATTCGCCGGGCCGAAGCCGCCACGAGGCCGACTCGGGGTCAGCCTCGAGTCGCAAGGACCGCCCCTGCCCGGTCAGGCACTCACGATGACGCGGAAGCCGCCGTAGATCATCCGCGTTCCATCGAACGGCAAGTTGTCGAGATCGGGCGTCATGCGTGGATCGGCCAAGGCCTTCTCCATCCCCCGGTCCCGCGTCTCCTTGTCCGGCCAGGTGATCCAGGAGAAGACGACGTTCTCCTCCGGCTTGCGCATGACCGCCGTGTGGAAGGAGTTCACCTTGCCCTCCGGAAGGTCGTCGCCCCAGCACTCGACGACCGTGAGGGCACCGTACTCCTTGAAGAGGTGGGAGGCCGATTCTGCGAGGGCGCGGTAGGCCTCCTGCTTGTCGCTCGGCACGGCGATGACAAAACCGTCGACGTAGGTCATCTCAGTTCCCTTTCGGCTGGCTGCCCTGGAAGAGCAGCACGATGTAGCGTTTCAGATGGTCGACACTCTCGATCGCCAGGGCCGGCTCGCCCGTCGCCTTGGCCAGGATGAAGGCGCCCTGAAGGACCGCCTGCGTGTGCCGGGCCAGGCTCTCCGCCGTCCAGTCGACCGCCAATCCCCTGGACTTCATCGCGGCCTCGATGTCGGGCACCAGGGTGGCCGAGTGCCCGAGAATGCTGGCCTCGCAGGCCTCCCGGACCGCCGGGTGCGATTGATAGACCTCCTGCGTCATGGTGCCGACCAGGCAGGTGAACTCGTGGAGGTCGCCGTCGATGATCGCGCGGCGGAAGTCCACGTAGGCCAGCACGCGGTCCAGAGGGTCGGCAAGGTCGTGGTAGGAGGCCTCCTCGAAGAACCGGGCAGTGGTTTCCGACCAGAACTGGGCCGCGGCGACGCCCAGCGCTTCCTTCGATTGGAAGTGGTGAAAGAAGGCGCCCTTGGTCACACCCGCAGCCTTGCAGAGGTCGTCGACCGTGGTCGCGGCAAAGCCCTGGGCGCGAATGACGTCCCTGGCGGCTTCCAGAAGCCTGGTCCTGGCGTCCCCGCGTTCGGGATCTCGCTTGGTGGGTCTCGGCATACAGGGCAGATACCAACCAGGTGGTATGTACGTCAAGCGGGATAGCGCAAGGCCGTACCGCGCGCCCCGCCGGTCCCTGCCCGCATCGAGGTTGCACCGCCAGGACCGGCCGGACATCATCTCTCCACGCCACCGAAGGAGCGATCCCATGCCCGATAGCAAGGCCCTGCCCTACCAGGTGCAGGAGGTCGAGCCGGTCTTCGAGGACGAGACCCTGAAGGTCCGCCTCTTCAGCCTGGCCGCCGGCCAGGAGATCCCCTGGCACTATCACAGCCAGGTCGCCGACGTCTTCGTGGGCCTCGAGGGCGTCACCGTCGTGGAGACGAGGGCGCCGCGCGCCCGCCACGAGCTTCGGCCCGGCAAGCACTGCGTCGTCCCGGCCCGAACCGCCCACCGGGTAAGCGGCAAGGAGAGCCAACCCTGCCGCTTCGCACTGACCCAGGGGGTCGGCAGCTACGACTTCGTCGCGGTGGGCGGCGCGAGATAGCGCGCGGCGGGCGTGAAGAGCGCCAGGGGCTCCTTCAGGCCGCGTAGGCTCTGCGGCCCCAGCGCGCGCAGGCCGCCGCCGAGGCGCCTGGCGACGGGTTCCGTGATCAGCAGCGGCTGGCCCAAGGTCTTGCTCAGCGCCTCCACCCGGCTGACCTGGTTGACCGCGCGTCCGATCACGGTGAAGTCCAGTCGCTCCGGCCCGCCGACGTTGCCGAAAAAGACCTCCCCCTCGTGCAGTGCGATGCCGGTACGCAGGGGATGCCAGCCGGCGATCGCGGCCAGGGCCGGCGGCGGCGCCGCGTTCAGCGCCTCCAGCGCATCGAGTGCCCCTTCGGCCGCGGCCAACGCGGCGGTGGCGACGGCTTCCGGCGGGCGATCGTCCGAGAAGGGAAAGACCGCCAGCAGGCCGTCGCCGATGAACTTCAGGACCTCGCCGCCCTCGCCCACGACCGCATCCACCAGACGCTCGAAGTAGCTGTTGAGGATGGCCGTCACCTCCTGTCCGCCGAGGCGGTCGGAGAGATCGGTGAAGCCGCGCAGGTCCGACATCCAGATGACCGCGCGGATCGCCTGGCCGGAGCCCCGGCGGATGCTGCCCGCCAGGACCTCGCGCGAGACGGCGCCACCCAGGTAGGTGTCCAGCACATTCCCGGCAATGCGCAGCAGGATATGGCGTTCCACATGCAGCGCGAAGAGACCGAAGACCCGCTTCAGCTCCACCAGTTCCTCCTCCCGGAAGCCGCCCTTGCGGCGGGTCGAGAGGCTGACCGCATTGTGATAGCCGCTGCCGCCCAGCGGGTGGTTCAGATAGTCGGTGATGCCCTCGGCCTTCAGGTCGTCCAGCAGCGCGTAGCCTTCGGTCGCGCCGGGCTCCTCGAGGCGCCGGCGGAAGACCTCGCCGCGCTCGATGACGACGGCCAGCGGGCTGGCGCGGTAGCTCGGCGAGGAGAGCGTCTCTTCCGGCACCTTGATTTCGTCGCAGAGGCCGTCGGCGCGGTCCCAGAGCCAGCCGAAGCCGTAGAGCTCCGGATGCAGGGTCCCGATATGGAGGCTGGCGCGGTCGAGCGGCAGGCCGCGGGCCAGCAGGCGGCCGACGAGGCGGCGAAAGAGGGCCATGAGGTCGTCCTCGCCGATCGCCTCGCCCAGCAGCCAGGCCTCCAGGTCGCCGCCGTCTTCGCCCTCGTCCGGCGCGCCGCTCTGCCGCCGGACCAGCCGCACGCCCGGCGCATAGCGGCGCGGCGCCGGATCGAGCATCAGGCCCCCGCGCGTGCCTCGGCCAGGAGACAGAGGATCTCGAAGGCCAGGGTGGCGCCCACGATGGCGGTGTTGCCGAGCGGATCGAAGGGCGGCGAGACCTCGACCACGTCGCCGCCGACGTAGTTGAGCCCCCTGAGGCCCCGCAGCACGCGCAGCGCCTCGCGCGTGGTCATGCCGCCGATCTCCGGCGTGCCGGTGCCGGGCGCATAGACCGGATCCAGCGCGTCGACGTCGAAGGAGAGATAGGTCGGGCCGTCGCCGACCACCCGCCTGGCCTCGGCGATGGCAGCCTCGCAGCCCAGGTCCTCGAACTCCTCCATCATCATGACCCGCATACCGACCTCCTTGGCCCAGTCGCGCTCGTCGAGCGAGTAGGTCGAGCCGCGGATGCCGATCTGCACGACGCGCCGGGGGTCGAGCAGGCCCTCCTCGACGGCGCGCCGGAAGGGTGTCCCGTGCGTGTACTTCAGGCCACCGAAGTAGCCGTCGTTGGTGTCGGAATGGGCGTCGAAGTGGATCATGCCCAGCGGCCGGTCCCGGCCGATCGCCCGCATGATCGGCAGGGTCATGAGGTGGTCGCCGCCGATCGAGAGCGGCAGGGTCCCGGCCGCGTGCACCTCGGTGAAGAAGGCGGTGATCTTGTCCATCGAGATCATGAGATCGATGGGGTTGACCGGCGCATCGCCCAGGTCGGCGACGCGGCAGAGGCTGTAGGGCGCGACCCCGGTCGAGGCGTTCACCTTGCGCATCAGCGAGGACAGGTCGCGCACCTGCCTGGGGCCGTGGCGCGCGCCCGGCCGGTTGGTGGTGCCGCCGTCCCAGGGCACGCCGATCAGCCCGATATCGACCTCGGCCGGGTCGGCCTTGGCCGGCAGGCGCATGAAGGTCGCGATCCCGGCGAAGCGCGGGACGTTCCCGCCGTCGATGGGTTGAAAGGCGCTGGTATCTCTTGCCGACATGGACTGGTCTCTCTTGCTGCTGGCTGATGAGGCGCGGTCTATCCGGTTTCCTCGACGGCGCAGGTCGTCTCCGTCCCGTCCGGCCGCTTGAAGGTGGCGTCGTTCCCCTTGTTCCAGAACTGGGCCGTCCGCCCTGCACCCTCCTCCAGGGCATAGCGCGCGCCCGAGGCCGCGGGTGCCTGGGGCAGGACGAGGTAGTGGATGTCGCCCCCCTCGCCCCACTTCAAGGTGACGTAGGACCGGGGCGTGTTGATGAAGACGGCGCTGATCAGCGACTGCATGCCCGTGCAGCGGAAGGCAACCGGCCCGATCGTCACCCCGGCGTCATCCTGGCTGCGTGCCGCGGCAGAGCCCTGGCGCAGGTCGTGAATGCGGATGCCGTAGGACCCGGCAACGCAGACCTCCATCGGCAGGCTCGACTTCCAACACTCGTTGCGGCCCTTGATCCAGCCGCGCTGGGTGGCCTTGAGCTCGTCCCTCTCCTGTGCCGTCAGGTTCGGATCGGCCAGGGCCAGCTTGTAGAGACGCGCCAGTTCCAGATCGAGCGCGGCCAGCGCCTCGCTGGCGCAGACGGCCTCCTCGGCGCTGCTCTCGGCTTTCGAGCAGTCGAAGGAGGGCTCCGCGGCCGTAGCCGCCGCGCCGACCGCCAGGCCGGCGGCAATGGCCAAGAGGGCAATCAACCTCATTCGGACTTACCTCTTCTGTCGCTTGCGGTTCAGTCCGCCCGTTGCAGTGCCAGGCGCGGCGCCGAACCCTGCGGCACCAGTTCGAGGCGGTCGTGGAGCGGATCGTAGGTCACCAGCAGCTCGCCGGTGAGCGCCGACAGCAGGGCCTGCTCCTGCTCGGCGATGCCGCTGTCGACGCAGGCCATGCGCGTCGTCGCCAGCGGGCCCAGGACCCGTAGTGCCGTGCCCGCGACCTCGACCCGGCCCTGGAAGCGATTGCAGCCGGTCGAGCCGGAGAGCGATCCGTCGGGCAGGAAGACCAGTTCCGCCCCGCCGAGGGCGATCGCACCGCCCAGCGAGACGAGCCGCCAGCTATGGCCCGGCGCTTCCACCGCCGCGGCAGGGGCAGCACCCTCGGCCAGGTAGCGCCCGGCGACCCAGCCCTCGACGCCCGCGAAGGCGATCCGGCACCAGCGGTCGTTCTCCGCCGCCTCGCGCTCTTCTGCAGTCGCCTGCTGCCACTCGGCGAAGCTGAGCCCGCCCTGGCAGCCGAGGTTGCCGATGCCGTTCCCGTCCGGCGGGATCTCGCCGAGCTTGGCGGCCTCTGCTTTGGGCTCGGCCCGGATGTTGAGCACGTCGTCCGCCGCCACGCCGGTGACGCGGAAGTAGTCCGGCCCATCGGCCTCCGCCAGCGCGGGCGCGGCGGCAAGGCAGGTCATGCCTGCGATCAGGGCTGCTGCGAGCGTCTTGCGCATGTCCTTCTCCAAACGGTTCCTAGATCTTTGCGTCACAACGGAAAATCTTCTCAGCCCCGGGGCCGTGCACAGCTGGAACGGACCCTGTGAACCGATCCCTTTCGGGTTCGGGCCTCAGTCCGCCCGGCGAGGCCGAAACGAGCGTGCCCCGAGCCTTCGCAAGAACGCCGGTCTCATCTGCGCTGGCCGGACCTGTGCCCGGATCGGGAGCGATCCCATCTCTCTCTTACCCGATCACGAAGTGCGATTCCACGTGCAGGAAACCAACCTCCGACCTAACGGCGGAGCGCTGGCCGCCTTGCGGCGAGTGCTCTGGCGGCTGGATCCGGGACTGATCCAGACCAGCAAGGCTGCGCTCGTGCTGGCGGCGCTGGCCTGCACCCTGGCGGGGTCTCACCTGCTGGTCGATCTCTGGCCCGGGCTGGCCAGGCTCGACCTCTCGCTCTTCATGGGTGCCGGCGCCATCCCCCTGGTGCTGATCATGAACCCGGAGCCCAGGGCCCGGCAGCGGCGCATGCTGCTGGTCGGCGCCCTCTCCTTCCAGGGCCTGCTGCTGGGCCTCGGATTGCTGTCCCTCGCCGCCGGGCCCGAGGCCATTCCCGTCGCCAAGCTCGCCTTCCTGCCGCTGGCGGCCACCTGCCTCTACCTCTCGCACTTCGGTCCCAGCGCCGGGGGCCTGGGCAAGTCCGCCTTCTCCTTCGCGCTCTTCGCCGCCCTGCAGGAGCCGCAGTGGGAGGAGATCGGGGGCCTGATGCTGGCGACCGCGCTCGGCAGCGGCACCTTCCTGCTGCTGGAGCGCCTGCTGCCGCGGCCGAGCGCCTTCTCGATGCTGGCGCGGGCCAAGCGGCTCTACCTGCAGGAGCTCTCCGTCCGCCTGCGCGCGCTGACGCTCAGCAACCGCGGCCGCAAGCCGCTGTCGGACCCGACCTGGCTGGGCCGCCAGTCGCTGCGGCTGCTGCTGCGCACCGCGCGGATCGAAGAGCCGCAGCACTACGCCCTCCTCAGCCGACGCCTGCAGCTCTCCTATCGCATGGAGCTGTCGCTGAGGCTGCTCACCCGCTCGCTGGAGACGGCGCAGGAGCTGACGGAAGGACAGTGGGATCTCGCCGCCGCGGCCCTGATGGAGACCGCCGCGCGGATCGCTTCGGAACGCCCCGGTTCCGCCTTGCCCGGCCCCGCCCTGCGCGACCTGCGCCGCCGCGCGCTGGCCCTGCCGGAGGAGCAGGCCGACAGCCGCCGCCACCTGGTCGGCGCCGCCGCGGCCCTGCAGCGCCTGCTGGCGCTGCGCGCCGGCCTGGAGGAAGAATGGGCGCCGATGCACTACGACCCGCTGCCGACGGCCCCCTGGACCCGGAGCGGCCTCGCGCCCGCGGCCAGGCTGGCCCTGCAGGGGCTGGTCGGCGTAGGCCTGGCGACGGCCCTGGACCTGGGCTTCACCATGAGCCACGGCTACTGGGCGACGATCACGGTCTTCTTCATCCTCTCGGGCAGCCTGGGCGAGACCCTGCTGCGCGCCCAGAAGCGTATGCTGGGCACGGCCATCGGCGTGCTGGCCGCACTCTCCTACATCTGGGTCTTCGGGACCTCGGCGAACCTGGTGCTGGCCGTCCTCACGGCGCTGGCTCTGGGGCTGGTGGTCGCCAGCATGCTGCGCTACTGGACCACGGCGGCCGTCGCCCTGGGCTTCATGGTGATCTCGGGCCTGCATCTCATCAAGGACCTGCCGATGGAGGCCATGATGGCGCGGATCTACGAGACCGCCATCGGGGCCGTCATCGGCATGCTGGTAGCCCGCCTGATCCTGCCGCTCCACGTCAGCCGCAGCCTTGAGCGCGACTTTGCCTCCTGGCTGAAGGACATCCGCCTGCTGCTCTCCCAAATGGGGGTGCGGCCGGCCGAGGAGCTGCGGCGCGAGAGCATGGCGCTGGGCGAGCGGGCCAGCACGATCAGCGACAGCCTGCCCCAGCTTCGCGCCGAGGCCTGGCTGGGACTGCGCGCGCTGCAGAAGCCGGTCGCCGTCCACACCGCGCTCGATGCCGTCATCGGCTATCTGGCCCTGCTCGAGCCCTCGGTCACGCGCCTGCCGTTCCACCTCGGCGACCAGCCGAGCGACCGCGAGGCGCGGGCCCTGCTGGACCGCGTCACCGACTGCCTGACGGCGCTGGAGGCCGGCAGGGATTCGCAGGTCCACAGCCTGCTGGCGACGGTCGAGGACCGCCTGCGGCAAGGCGGCACCGACAGCTTCGAGGAAAGCGACCTCGAGCACCTGGACACCCGCCTGCAGCAGATCTTCTACCTGACCGCCCTCATCCAGGTGATCGACGACCTCTCCCTGGCGCTGCATCCCCAAGGGGACCGGCAGGGCGCGTCCGCGGTCTCCGCCCGGCGCTGGCACGAGGCGGCTATACCGCCGCCAGGATCGCCCTCCCCGTCTCCTCGATGATGGCCTTCGGGTCGTTGTCGGGCGCGATGATGTCCATCGGCCCGTCGATCGCCAGGCTGGCGACGCCATGCACCAGCGACCAGAGGCGCAAGGCCAGCGGCATGGGGTCCTCGCCGGCGCGGCCGCGCGTGGCCAGGAAGGCGGCGACGGACTGCAGCAGGTTCTGGAAGCAGGCGCGCCCCGCCAGCTCCACATGCGGGCGGGACTTGAGGTCGGGATTGCGCCCGAACATCAGGCGAAAGCGTTCCGGGTTCTCCAGCGCGAAGCCCAGGTAGGCCTTCCCGCCGGCCAGGATCGCCTCGACCGTCCCCTCTTCGTAGGGCTCCTTCGCATCGCCGGTGGCCGCCGCCAGGCCGTCGAAGGCGCGCATGCAGACCGCCTCCAGAAGGGCGTTGCGATCCTCGAAGTGGCGATAGGGGGCGGCGGTGCTGACGCCCGCGCGCCGGCAGGCGTCGGCCAGGGTGAAGTGGTCGGGCCCGCCCTCGGCGATCAGGGCCTCCGCCGCCTGCAGCAGGGCCTCGCGCAGGTTCCCGTGATGATAGCCCCGGCGCGCCGGATCGGCTCTCGTCTCTTCTTCTTGCTTCACCGTCACCTCGGAACACCCGCTCGCCGAAAAATCGAAGTCTAGCCCTTGCCAAGCATGTGAACCTCACTAACATAAGGCAAGTTAGCGGTCCTAACATGGCGAGAAGCGGGCGCCCGGACAAGGACCGAAGGCAGGAGCTGAGCCATGCCGGACCATCTGGCCGACACGCAGGATCTCTCGGACGACGCCGCCCTGGACGAGGCCACGCGGCCGAGCGCCGGCGGTCGCATCCTGCGCCTGGGCGCCAGGCTCGGCTTCGCCGGCCTGCTCGTCGCCGCGATGGCCGGCGGCATCTCCTTCCTGCACCTGAGGGCCGAGCTGCGCGGCGCACCCGACGCCGTCCCGCCTCTGGCGGTCGCGGTAACCCAGGTGGTGCTGCAGGGCGACTATCCGCTGCACGAGCGCTTCGCCGGGCGGCTGGAGGCCAGGCGCAGCACCGACCTGGGCTTCGAGCGCGGCGGCCTGCTGACCGAGGTGCTGGTCGAGGAGGGCGACGCGATCGAGAGCGGCCAGGTCATTGCCAGGCTCGACACCGCGCCCCTCCAGGCACGCCGGGCGGAGCTGGAGGCGGAGCGAGAGGCCCTCCTGGCCCGCCTGGAGCTCGCCCGCATCACCACCGAGCGGCAGAAGCAGCTCTCCCGCCAGGGCAACAGCTCCAAGCAGCGCTACGACGAGGCGCGGCTCGAGGCCCAGGCGCTCAACGCACAGGTCCTCTCGGTCGAGGCCGCGCTGTCGCAACTGGACATCACCATCGCCAAGTCCACCCTGTTCGCCCCCTACGCCGGGCGGATCGCGGCACGTGCCAGCGACGAGGGCAGCATCCTTGCCGCCGGCGCAGCGGTGGTGACCCTGCTCGAGAGCCAGGTGCTGGAGGCGCGGATCGGCCTCAGCGCGCCTGCGGCGGCCGGCCTGGAGATCGGCCGGAGCTATCCCCTGGAGATCGCCGGGCGGCGGCAGTCCGGCCGGCTCACCGCCCTGCGCCCCGACATGGCCGGCGGGACCCGCACCGTGGCCGCGCTCTTCCGCCTGCAGGAGCCGGCCGCCGCCTTCCTCGGCGAGCTTGCCGTGCTCGCACTCGAGAAGAGGGTCGAGCAGGAGGGCTTCTGGGTGCCGGTGACGGCCCTGGTGTCTGCGCCCAAGGGGCTCTGGACCCTCTATACAGCGGTGCCCGAGGGAGACGGCGGCCACAGGGTCGGGCTCGAAGCCGTCGTGGTGCATCACCTCGACGACGAGCGGGCCTATGTCAGCGGCTCGCTGCTGCCCGGCAGCCTGGCGATCCTGGCAGGCCCCCATCGCGTCGCGCCGGGCCAGCGGGTGACGCCCCACCGCCACGAGGAGCCGAACCCCGACGGCGAGGAGGTCGCGGACGAGCCGGCCGCCCAAGTGGTCTTCAAGGCCCCCGGCTTCGGACTGCCTGCCGACTCCGGCCGTCGCTAGGCCGGAGCCAAACATGCGCACCCTCTTCTTCCGCCAGTGGCGGGTCACCTTGCTGGCCTTGCTGCTGATCCTCGCCAGCGGCCTCTCCGCGCTCATGACCATCGGCCGGCAGGAGGATCCGACGATCACCAACCTCTTCGCCACGGTGATCACGCCCTTTCCCGGCGCCGACCCGGCCCGCGTCGAATCCCTGGTGACCGAGAAGATCGAAGAAGAACTGCGAGAGATCGAGGAGATCGCCGAGATCACCTCGACCTCGCGCACGGGCATCTCGGTGGTCCAGGTGGAGCTGAAGCAGACCCTGGACGACGCGACCATCGAGACGGTCTGGGGCGAGGTCCGCGACGCCCTGGCCGATGCCGCCCTGCTGCTGCCGGCCGGCGTGCCCGACCCCGAGTTCGACAACGACCGCACCGGCGCCGTCTCGGCCATCTCGGCCCTGCAGCTTCGCCCCGGCCGGTCCGACGACCCGGTGTTGCTGGCGCGCTATGCCGACCTGCTGGCCGACGGCCTGAGGCAGGTCTCCGGCACCAAGCAGGTCGAGGTCTACGGCGCCAGGGAGGAAGAGATCCTGGTCGAGATCGATGCCCTGCGAATGACCGACCTGGGCCTCACGGTCGGCGCGGTCTCGGCCGCCATCGCCCAGGCCGACGCCAAGGTCTCGGCCGGCCGGCTGCACGGGGACCGGGCCGACCTGCTGGTCGAGATCGAGGGCGAGATCGACGCGCTCTCCCGCATCGCGGCGATCCCCCTCGGCGAGGGTAGCGACGGCCCGCTGGTCCGGGTCGGGGATATCGCGAGCGTGCGCCGCAGCCTCCGCGAGCCGGCGAGCTCGCTCGCCTACTCCAACGGGCGCCCGGCGGTACTGGTCGCCGCCAAGATGGTCGAAGACATCCAGGTCGACGCCTGGATGGCCCGGATCGAGCGGGAGATCGCCGCCTTCGAGCGCAGCCTGCCCGACGGCCTGGAACAGACCCTCGTCTTCGACCAGTCGCGCTACACCGCCGCGCGCCTGGGCGAGCTTGCCGGCAACATGGCGATCGGCGTGGCGCTGGTGATGGCGGTGCTCTTCGTCTCGCTCGGCTGGCGCTCTGCCCTCATCGTCGCCGCCACCATTCCCCTGGCCGGCTTCATCACGCTCGCCGTGCTGCAGTACGCCGGCACGCCGATCCAGCAGATGAGCGTCACCGGCCTCATCGTGGCGCTGGGACTGCTGGTCGACGCCGCGATCGTCATGTCGGACGAGATCCGGCGGCGCATCGGCGAGGGCCAGGCCCGGCTGGCGGCGGTGCACGACGCCATCGGGCGGCTGGCGGCCCCGCTTCTGGCCTCGACCCTGACCACCGTCCTGGCCTTCATGCCCATGGCGCTGCTGCCGGGACCGGCCGGCGACTTCGTCGGCTCCATCGCACTGGCCGTCATCACCATGCTCTTCGCCTCGCTGGCGCTCAGCCTCACGATCACGCCGGCGCTCGCCGGCCGCTTGCTGAAGCAGGCCGGTCCGGGCGAGAGGCTTGCCTGGTGGGAGACCGGCATACGCCCGCAGCGCCTGGGCCGGCTCTTCGACCGCTCGGTGGGCCTGGCGGTGCGCAATCCGCTTCTGGGAATCCTCGCCGGCGTCGCGCTCCCGGTGGTCGGCTTCGGCGCCTTCCCGACCCTGCAGGCGCAGTTCTTCCCCGGCGTCGACCGCGACCAGCTCTACCTGCAGGTCATGCTGCCGCCCGGCAGCGCCATCGACGCCACCGAAAGGCACGCGCTGGCCGCCGATGCCATCCTGCGCGATCTCTCGGGCGTCCGTCAGGTGCAGTGGGTCATCGGCGAGTCGGCGCCGGCCTTCTACTACAACATGATCGCCAACCAGGACAGCCAGCCCCGCTTCGCCGAGGCCCTGATCACCACCGACTCGCCCGAGGCCACGGAGAGCCTCATCCCCAGGCTCCAGGCCGCCATGGACCGGGCGCTGCCCGACGCCCGCGTCCTGGTGCGCGGCCTGGTGCAGGGCCCGCCGGTCAACGCGCCGCTCGAGGTGCGTCTCGTCGGCCACGACCTGGAGGTGCTGCGCCGGCTGGGCGAGCGGGCGCGCGCACTGATGAGCCAGGTGCCGAGCGTCACCCACACGCAGGCCGAGGTCGCCGGCGGCGCGCCGAAGCTGCTGTTCCGGCTGGACGAGGACAAGGCCCGCGTCGCCGGCCTCGACCTGGTCTCGGCCGCGCGCCAGCTCGACCGGCTGGCGGAGGGCGCCACCGGCGGATCCCTGCTGGAGGGCTCGGAGGAGCTGCCGGTCAGGACGCGCCTGGCGAGGGCCGCGCGCGACAGCGGCCAGGACATCGCCGGCCTCGACCTGCTGCCTCCGGCAGCCGCCGCCTCGGGCGAGGGCGGCGCCTATCCGGGCATCCCGCTCAGGGCGCTCGGCCGGATGGAACTGGTGCCGGCCGAGACTCCGATCGTGCGCAAGGACGGAGAGCGGATCAACACGGTGCAGGGCTTCCTGCTGCGCGACGTCCTCCCGGAGGAGGCGCTGAAGGACTTCCAGGCGCTCCTGGTGGCCCAGCCCCTGGAGCTTCCGCCCGGCTACCGCATCGAGTGGGGCGGCGACGCCGACGAGCGCGCCGAGACGGTCCAGAACCTGGCCGCCTCGGCCGGGCTGATCGCGGTGCTGACGATCGCCACCATCGTGCTGACCTTCAACTCCTTCCGGCTGTCGATCATCACCGGGCTGGTCTCCCTGCTGGCGGTGGGGCTCTCGCTCTTCGCGCTCGCGGTCTTCCAGTATCCCTTCGGCATCACCGCGCTGATCGGGGTCATCGGCTCGATCGGCGTTTCCATCAACGCGGCCATCATCATCCTGACCGCCATGCAGCAGGACCCGGCCGCCGCCGCGGGCGATCCCGCGGCCATGCGCCGTGTGGTGACGACGGCCAGCCGCCACATCGTCTCCACCACCGTCACGACCTTCGGCGGCTTCCTGCCCCTCATCCTGGCCGGAGGCGGTTTCTGGCCCCCCTTCGCCATGGCGATCGCAGGCGGCGTCCTGCTCTCGACCCTGGTCAGCCTCTATTTCACGCCCGCCGCCTTCGCGCTCCTGTCGCGCTGGCGGCCTCTGGCCCCCCGAGCTCCGGCGCTGGCTTAGCCCCCCCTGGCCTGGTCCCCCCTGGCCTGGTCCCCCCAGGCCTGGTCCCCCCTGACTTAGTCCCCTGGTGTACCCGCGCGGGACGGGCGAAACGATCTTGTCTTGGCCCACCGCCTCCGGCAGTTTTGGAGTCAACGCGCCAGAAAACCGGCAAGAGGGGTTCAACAGGTGACCAGAAGAACGGCAGGGTTCGTTTCGGCTGGTCTGGCGTTCTTGCTGATCCTCTTCTTGGGTCTCGGCCTGGCAGCGGGAACGTACGCCCCGCTCTTGATCGGACTTTCCCTGCTTGCCGCCGCTGCCCTGGGGGTCGTCTGCCTGCTGCTGCGCCGCCTTGCGGCAGCCGAAGAGCGAGGTGCGCTGCTGGCGGGCGATCTCGAGCGCGCGAAAGCGACCGTGGCGGAGCAGGGGGAGTCCCTGCGCCTGCTCGCTGGCGCGGCCCGCAGCGCGAAGCTCGGATACTTCGCCTGGGACCTGCAGGAGGACCGCCCCCTCCGCTGTTCGCAGGAATACGCCGCCATGCACGGCGTTACCGTCTCGCAGTATCTCGCGATGGCAACGAGCTCGGACGAGGATGCGAAGTTCGTGCACCCCGACGACAGGGCGGCGTTCCTCAAGGCCTGGCGCGATGCCGTGAAAGGCTCCCGGACGCTCGACATCCAGTACAGGATCGTGACGCCCGCCGGCGAGGTCCATCACGTCCGCGAGATCGAACACAGCTTCATCGTCGAGAACGGCATTCCGGTCCGCAGCGAGGGGATGATCCAGGACATCACGGACCTGCGCCGCGCGGAGACGCTCCTGCTGGCCGCGATGAACGCCAGTGCCACGCTCTTTGCCATCTTCGATCCCCAGGACCGCCTGGTCCTGGCGAACCCGGCCTACATCACCGTGTTCAGCGAGAAGAGCGCCCCCATGGAGCAGGGGACCGCCTACGAGACCATTCTCCGCGCCACGATCGCGGCCGGCTCGGTCGCGGGATCGCCGGAGGAGCTGGAGGCCTGGCTGCAGAAGCGCCTGGAGCGGCGGGCAAGGCCGGCCAAGGACATGACCTTCCAGGCGGCCGACGGCCGCTGGTTCGAGCTGAGCGATGTCGTCCTGGATGACGGCCACGTCTTCACCATCGCCCAGGACGTCACCGAGCGGCACACGATGGAGGCGCGCCTGCAGTCCGCGCAGCGGATGGAAGCGGTGGGCCAGCTCGCAGCCGGCATGGCCCACGACTTCAACAACCTCCTGGGGATCATCCAGGGCAATGCGGAACTGCTGACCGACCGGCCGGGAGACGAGCGAGAGTCCGTGAACGCGATCCTCAGCGCATCGTCGCGCGCCGCAGAGCTGACCCGCAGCCTGCTCGCCTTCTCGCGCCGGCAGCCTCTGCGCCCCCGGTCCTTCGAGATCGGCCCCCTGATCGAGACGCTGGTGCCGCAGTTCGAGCGCAGCCTGGAAAAGCCCATCGCCTTCGAGATCTCCGTCCAGCCGGGCCTGCCCCCGCTACACGCCGATCCGGGGCAACTGGAGAACGCGGTCATCAACCTTCTGCTCAATGCCGCGCGGGCGACGCCCGGCGGCGGCCGGATCGCGCTCTCCTGCACGCGCTACGAGGAGGCGGGGACGGCCGAGCAGGGCGCAGGGACCGCGGGAGACTTCGTCTGCATCGCCGTCGAGGACAGTGGCAAGGGCATGGAACCGGCCGTGCTGGCGCAGGCCTTCGAACCCTTCTTCACCACCGATCAGAGCACGCGGAGTTCCGGACTGGGCCTCTCGATGGTCTATGGTTTCGCGAAGCAGTCCGGCGGCCGCATCGAGCTCTCCAGCAGGCCCGGCGAGGGGACCAGGGCCAGCCTGATCCTGCCGGCCGCACGGGCCGACAGCGTCGAGGCGGAGCGGTCCTGGGGACCGGCGAGCAGCGTACCGGCGAGGGGACGGGGCGAACTCATCCTCCTCCTCGACGACAACGACGCCGTTCGCGCCGTCCTGAAGGCCCACTTGCAGCGCCTGGGCTATCGCAGCGTCGAAGCCGGAGACCCTGCGCGCGCCAGATCGCTCCTGGCGCAGGAGCCCGTGGACCTTGCCCTGGTCGACATCATGCTGTCCGGAGAGTGCGACGGACCGCAGTTCGTCGCCGAGGTGCGTAAGGACTGGCCGGAGCTCAAGATCGTCTACATCTCCGGCTACTCGGCCGAGCGCGCCGCCCTCGACCCGGGGGTGCCGCTGCTGACCAAGCCCTTCACCCGCCACGCGCTGGCGGAAACGCTGGACCGCGCCTTCCAGAAGACCTCGGCAGCCGCGCTCGGCGCGAAATAGGGGAACGGCCGAAGCGCTGCTCAGCCCTTGTCCTTCTTCTTGCCGCCCTTCTTCCCCTTCGCCTTCGCCTTCGCCTTTGTCTTTTCCTTGTCCTTGGGCTCGGCCTTCGGGGGGGGCTCGTCGCGCGGCTTGGCGATGGCGGCCATGGCGCGGCTCGACATGGTGCGCCTGACCGCCGGCTCGCGTGCCGCCCTCGACTTCCCCTCCGTCTTCTTCTCCGGCTCCAGGTCGCCCTCGGCCAGCTGCAGCAGGTGGCCGCGCACCCAGCTTGCATCGGCGCCACGCAGGCTGGCGTGATGGGGGTCCATGCGCTGCGCCAGGCTGCGCACCTCCTGCTCGCTCATCGCGTCGGCCACCAGCAGGAAGTTGTCGTGCCCCAGGGCGCTCAGCACGCCGCGCAGGCCCTCGATGCCCAGGCTGCGCTGACGGAGCTGCTTCACCACCAGGGTCTGCGCCACCCGGCCGAGTTCGGCGTGGCTCTCGGGGAAGGCCTCGGGACTGTCGATCAGGATGCGCAGGACCTCCCTGCCGTCGAGTTCAAGCGGCATCGAGCGCTCCTTCAACCTCGGTTACCAGCTGGTCCAGGACCGCTACCATGCGCGGGCCCCACTTGTCGCGAAAGGTCGGCGCGTCGAGGACGCGCTCCAGGGCCTCCGGTACCGCCGTCAGCTGCGGCACACGGGTCTCGAACAGCCGGAAGCTCGCGTCCTCGGCCAGGCTCTCGGCCTCCAGGCCTGCCAGGCTGCCGCGCTGGGCGCGATGTCCGGTCACCCGCGTGGCAAGCACCCAGGGGCGCCCCTTGGGGCCGGGCAGGCTGGTCTTGCGCGCCAGGGGATCGCGCCAGACGTTGTTGCAGAAGGCCTCCAGCCCCAGGGTCGAGATGAAATCGGGAATGGTCGGAACCACCACCAGGTCGGCCAGACGGATCGCAACCTCGGTGTAGGCGGAAATCCCGGGCGCGCAGTCGAAGATGATCCTGTCGTAACGCTTGCGGGCGCGCTCCACCTCCTTGCTCAGGATCTTCCAGACCTGCTCTTCGATCGCGCGCATGGAATAGCCGAGCTCGGTCAGGTGATAGATCAGCTCGCGCTCCAGGGTGCGCAGCGCCGGGCTGGCCGGCAGCAGCGCCAGCGACAGCGGTTCTCCCAGGTGGGTCACGGGGCTCACCCGGTTGCGCAGATAGTGATCCAGGCGCACCTTTTCCCGGTAGAAGACCGCGTCCTCCAGGAAGCAGGTGACGCTCTTGCGGTCCTCGATCATCTCGGCGAGCAGGGCGTCGCCGGCCAGGCACCAGGAGGCACTGGCCTGCGCGTCGAGGTCGATCACCAGGACTTCCTGCCCGCTGGCGGCCAGGGCCTCGGCGAGGCTGACGACGCTGGCCGTCTTGCCGACCCCGCCCTTCATGTTGGCGATCGCGATAACCTGGCCCGCCATGTCTCCCCCTTCGTCAAGGACTGTTGTTGCCTCAATACACGACTGCCGTCCGTCGTGAAAAGCCGCCAGCGCAAGCGTTCCGCCTGCGACCGAAAAGAGATCTTGCGTAATCCCGGCACTTGAGCGAGCGTGAATCGGAGAGGGCAAGGGCGCAGAGCCGGCGGCAGCGACCGGCCAGGGCCGGCGGCAGCGACCGGCCAGGGCGACCTACTCTCGCAAGTATCCACCAAAACGTTGTTGCGACGAGGGGGTTACGAGATGACCAGATCCTTCCTTCTTGCCTGCGCCCTGGCAATCGCCGTCTTCGGAACGGCGGCCTCGGCCTGGGCCGACGAAAAGAAAGCCAGCGGCACCATCACCATCAAGCAGACGCAGGTCGCCTTCCTTGTGAGCGGCAGCCTTGGCGGCGGCACCTTGCACTACGGCGGCAAGAACTACCCCTTCACGGTCGGCGGCCTCGGCGTCGGCGGCATCGGCGTCTCCACCCTGGATGCGACCGGCACGGTCTACGACCTGAAGAGCGCCGACGACTTTCCCGGCCTCTACGGCCAGGCCCGCACCGGCTGGGCCGCGGGCGAAGGCGGCGAGGGCAAGATGTGGCTACAGAACGAGGCGGGCGTTGTGATCGAACTGAAGGCCCGACGCCAGGGCGTCATGCTGGCCATGGGTGCGGACGGCGTTCTCATCCAGTTCGACTAAAGGACTCCGGACTAGCGGTGAAACGGCCGCCTGGCTCCTACAAGATCAATTCTTCCTCGCGCAGGCCCTGGAAATAGGCAAGCGCCGAGAGGTCGCTGTGGTTGATATGATAGGGCGTGGCCTCGCGGACGGCCGGCTTGCCGCGATAGGCGACACCCAGCCCCGCGGCCTGCAGCATCCCGATGTCGTTCGCGCCATCGCCGATGGCGGCGACCTCGTGGGGTTTCAGACCGCGCTCCTTCACCAGGGCCCTGAGGCGTTCGACCTTGGCCGCGCGCCCCAGGATGGGCTCCGCCACCCTGCCGGTCAGCTTGCCGTCGGCGTGCAGCAGGACGTTGGCATGGTGCTCGTTGAAGCCGCAGATCTCGGCGACCGGCTCGGTGCAGAAGGTGAAGCCGCCCGAGCAGAGGACGGTGTAGCAGCCCTGCGCGCGCAGGCTGCGCACCATGGACCGCGCGCCGGGCGAGAGCGTGAGCGCGCGCACCACCTCGCGCGTCACCGCCCAGGGGTGGCCCTCCAGCATGGCCACCCGGCGGCGCAGGGACTCCTCGAACTTCAGCTCGCCCAGCATGGTGCGCCGGGTGATCTCGGAGACCTCTGCGCCGATGCCCAGCAGGGCGGCCATGTCGTCCATCGTCTCCGACTGCACCATGGTGGAATCCATGTCGGCGATCAGCAGGCGCTTCAGCCGCCCCGCCGCCGGCTGGGCGACCAGGTCCACCTCCATCTCGCCCAGGGCCTGGCGCACCAGTTCCATGGCCACCCGGGGATCGAGGCGCGAGAAGGGCAGGTCAGCCGCCAGGCGGTCGGCCAGCCAGTCGGGCGAGCCCACCTCGGCCCCCCGGTGCCTCAGAACCTCCGAGACCTGAAGAACCGTCTCGCTTGCGAGATCTCTTGCCGTCGGATGACCGACCAGGGTAAGGACGCTTTCCATGCAGCGCATTAAGCTGAGAGGGGCGCGCTTTCTCAAGGCGCTAGGCCGGCAGCCAGCCCGGACCGCATGCCGCAGCCCCCGCCCGCGCGCAGACCTTGCCTGATCGGCAGGACGAGCAGGCCCTCTGGGCCGTCGTCGGTCCCACGGCCAGCGGAAAGTCAGCCCTGGCCCTGCATCTGGCCGAGCGCTTCGAGGGAACGATCGTCAATGCCGACGCGCTGCAGGTCTACCGCGAGCTGCCGATCCTGACGGCACAGCCGGACCGGGCCGCACAAGCGCGCGCACCGCACCGGCTCTACGGGGTCAGGGCGGCCGAGGAACCGGCCTCGGCAGGCCTCTGGCGCGACTGGGCCGAGCGCGAGATCGCAGACGCGCGGGCCTCGGGCCGGCGGGTCCTGCTCGCCGGCGGCAGCGGCCTCTACCTGCGGGCCCTGAGCCGCGGCCTGGCCCCGATCCCGGCGGTCGGACCGGCGCAGCGGGCCGAGACCGCAGCGCTCCTCGAGCGGGAGGGTGCTGCCGCGCTGCACGCCCGCCTGGCGGCAGCCGATCCCGAGACGGCGGCGCGGATCGCGGCCTCCGACAGCCAGCGCCTGCAGCGTGCCTGGTCGGTGCTGCGGGCGAGCGGCAGGGGCCTGGCCGCCTGGCACCGCGAGGCGAGCGGCGGGTACCGGCTCAACTGGCTCGTCCTGCTGCCCGAGCGCGACTGGCTGCGCCAGGCGGTGGCCGAACGCTTCGATGCCATGCTGGAGGCCGGCGCGCTTGCGGAGGTGCGCGCGCTGGCCGCCCGCGGCCTCGACCCCGCGCTGCCCGCCCTCAAGGCCGTGGGCTACCGCGAGCTCGCCGCCGTGATCGCCGGAGAGGTAAGCCTGGCCGAGGCGCGCGAGCGGGCGATCGCCGCCACGCGTCGCTATCTGAAGCGGCAGACCACCTGGCTCAGGCACCAGGTCATCGCCGCCGAGGCGGAGGTGACGGTCTGGCATGCGCAATATTCATGCCATTTGGCCGATCAAATCGTTAGATCTTTGCGGGACGGGCGTTGACAGCTTGCCGTTTGTTGCTAGTTTCAGCGGCGCCAGGCTGGAAGCTTGCCCGTGCATGGCTGCTATGGCGTGGTGCGCCGCAGCGAAGGCGGGTAGGCTCTGCCCGCAAGACCGACAGCGACAAGGTGACGAAAGGGAAGTCCAGGTTATGACGGACGAGCAGATGACCGGCGCCAAGATGGTGATTCGCGCGCTGGTGGACCAGGGGGTCGACACGATCTTCGGTTATCCCGGCGGCGCGGTGCTGCCGATCTACGACGCGCTCTTCCAGCAGAACAGCCTGCGGCACATCCTGGTCCGCCACGAGCAGGCGGCGGTCCATGCCGCCGAGGGCTATGCCCGCTCCACCGGCAAGATCGGCGCGGTGCTGGTGACCTCGGGGCCCGGCGCCACCAACGCCGTCACCGGCCTGACCGACGCCCTGATGGACTCGATCCCGATCATCTGCCTGACCGGCCAGGTGCCGACCCATCTGATCGGCAACGACGCCTTTCAGGAGGCGGACACGACCGGCATCACGCGGCCCTGCACCAAGCACAACTACCTGGTCAAGTCGGTCGAGGACCTGCCGCGCATCATGCACGAGGCCGTCTACGTCGCGACCCACGGCCGCCCCGGCCCGGTGGTGGTCGACCTGCCCAAGGACGTGGTGCAGGCGACCGGGCGCTATGTCGGTCCGCGCGCGATCGTGCACCGCAGCTATCGCCCGAAGACCGAGCCCGACCAGGAGGCCATCGCCGAGGCCGTGGCGCTTCTGAGCGAGGCCAAGCAGCCGATCATCTACGCCGGCGGCGGCGTCATCAACTCCGGTACCGAGGCCTCTGCCCTGCTGCACAAGCTGGTGAAGATGACCGGGGCGCCGATCACCAACACGCTGATGGGCCTGGGCGCCTTTCCGGCGAGCGAACCGGAGTTCCTGGGCATGCTCGGCATGCACGGCACCTACGAGGCCAACCTGGCCATGTACAACTGCGACGTCATGCTGTGCATCGGCGCGCGCTTCGACGACCGCGTGACCGGCCGCCTGGACGCCTTCAGCCCCAACTCCAAGAAGATCCACATCGACATCGACGCCTCGTCGATCAACAAGAACGTGGTGGTCGACCTGCCGATCGTCGCCGATGCCGGCCTGGCGATGGAGGCGATCATCAAGGCCTGGGAAGCCGGCGGCCACAAGCTGGATCCCGACGCCATGGCGGACTGGTGGACGGCGATCGAGGGCTGGCGCCAGCGCGAGTGCCTGCGCTATCGCCAGGAAGGCGAGGTGATCAAGCCGCAGTACGCGATCCAGCGCCTCTACGAGCTGACCCGCGAGCGGGACTGCTACATCACCACCGAGGTCGGCCAGCACCAGATGTGGGCCGCCCAGTTCATTCGCTTCGAGGAGCCCAAGCGCTGGATGACCTCCGGCGGGCTCGGCACCATGGGCTACGGCTTCCCGGCCGCCATCGGCGTGCAGATCGCCCATCCGGAGAGCCTGGTGATCGACGTGGCCGGCGAGGCCTCGATCCTGATGAACATCCAGGAGCTCTCGACCGTCGCGCAGTACGGCCTGCCGGTGAAGATCTTCATCGTGAACAACCAGTGGATGGGCATGGTGCGCCAGTGGCAGGAGCTGCTGCACGGCGGGCGCTATTCCGAGAGCTACTCGGCCTCGCTGCCCGATTTCGTGAAGCTGGCGGAATCCTTCGGCGCGGTCGGCATCGTCTGCGACGACCCCGCGGAGCTGGACGAGAAGATCAAGCAGATGATCGACACGCCCAGGCCGGTGATCTTCGACTGCCGCGTCAGCCCCGACGAGAACTGCTTCCCGATGATCCCTTCGGGTGCGGCGCACTACGAGATGCTGCTGGGTCCGGAAGACAGGGCCGCCCACGAGGTGTCGGAAGACGGCATGGTCCTGGTCTAGGCGGCAGCCGCCGCGCTTACCAGGCCCACCGGGATCCCTGCTGGAAAGAGAAACTCATGAACGAGGCTGGCACGGAGCGCCGCATCTTCGCGGTGCTCGTCGACAACGAACCGGGCGTGCTCGCCCGGGTGATCGGACTCTTCTCCGGTCGCGGCTACAACATCGAGAGCCTGACGGTGACGGAGGTCGATCCGGCCGCCCACCTCTCGCGCATCACCATCGTCTCCAGCGGCACGCCGCAGGTGCTGGACCAGATCCACGCGCAGCTCGACCGCCTGGTTCCGGTCACCCGCGTCTCCGACCTGACCAACGAGTACCCCGGTGCCTACGTGGACCGCGAGACGGCGCTGGTGCGGGTGGTCGGCAGCGGCGAGAAGCGGGTCGAGGCGCTCCGGATCGCCGACATCTTCAAGGCCGAGGTGGTGGACGCGGGCCTGGGCCACTTCATCTTCCAGGCCACCCACCGGCCGGACAAGCTGGAGCGCTTCATCGACCTCATGCGCCCGCTCGGCCTGACCGACGTCTGCCGCACCGGCGTGATCGCGATCAGCCGCGGCGCCAGGGAGATGTGAGCACCGCCCTCGACCCTCCGGGCCCCGCCCTCTCGATCTGGGGTGACTTCGCCCCGCGCCTTGCGTAGATTCCGGGGCCAGGAGAAGCCCGAAGGAAGGGCAGCCGATGGCCGAGGACGACAGCAGGACCAGCGCACAGCAGGCGCCCACGGTGGTCGGCCGCACCAGCGCGGACGCCACCGTCGACATCGCCCGAGAGGTCTTGCGCCTGCTCGGCCGGGCGGCGCCGACAGTGATCTTCCTCGCCGCCGTGGTCTTCGCCGTCTACAAGTTCACGGAGCTGCAGGAAGACAAGCTGAACGCCGTGCGCGACGCCCGGCTGGAGGCGCAGCGCCAGAACCTGGAAGAGGTGACCCAGCTCAAGACCGCCATCCTCTCCGACGCCACCAGCCTGACGCAACTCCAGCAGTCCAACGTGCAGGTGATGAAGGCGCAGCTGGAGCAGCACCAGGCGGTCATGCAGGCGATCGGCGAGAACCAGGTCCGCGTGGCCGAGCTCACCCAGGAGAAGGCGGAGGTCGCAGCCACCCTGGAGGCGCAGGCGGCCGCGCTGGCGGAGCGCGAGACGGCGCTCAAGGACTACGAGCGCAGGCTGGCCGCCCAGGCAGAGCAGGAGGCCGCACTGCTGGCGCGGGTCACGCAGCTGGAGGAGACCACCCTGGTCGCCGACCAGCTTGTCGCCGTCCTCAACTCCGCCCTGCCGCTGGTGCCCAGCCGCGAGCCGGCGCAGATCGCCGAGCGCTACGAGGGGCAGGTGCCCGACCACATCGGCCGGGACTTCGCCGGCAACTACTACTACGGCACCTTCCGCATCCGCGGCGGCAGGGAGATGGAGCCCTTCCTCGCCTTTCTCGCGGCCGAGGCGCCGAACCTGGGCAAGCCCCTGACCGCCGTCGGCGGGGCCGAGGCGGCCGGCGCGGGCACCGCCATGTTCCAGCAGACCTGGCGGCGGCTCGCCCGCGATCCCGCCTTCGAGACGGCGCAGCGCCGCTACATCCACGCGAACGACTATCGCCAGACCGGAAAGCTCTGCAAGTTCAACGGCAAGCTGGATCTCGCCACGCGCTCCGTCGCGGTGCAGTCGGTGCTCTGGGCCATGGCCGTGCAGCACGGCTCCACCGACGCCGGCAGGCTCTGCGCGGCGGCGGCCGCGGAGGCCCGCGACCAGGACGACGCCGCGCTGATCGATGCCCTCTACCGCCTGCGCAGCGCCTGGAAGCAGGATCTCTTTCCCGACCAGGACGGCGTCATCTACCGCCTGCTGGACATCCGTTACGATCTGGAGAGGAACGATGCCAGGAAGATCCTCGACAAGTTCCCCGCGGGCCCCGCGGAGAGCCAGTAGCGCCCCCGCCGCCCTCCTCCTCTGCCTGCTGGCCGCGGCCGCCAGGTCCGCCGCCGCCGAAGAGGGCCCCTACTGCCGCATCGCCGAGCCGGAGGTGACGTCCGAGGGGATGTCGCTGGCGATCGCGGTCACGGTCGAGTGCAGCCGGACGCCGGCCGAAGGCCTTCTCCGCTATCCGGCCGAGGGGCCCTACTATCTGGGCGCCAGCCTGGTGCAGCGGCCGGGGCGCGAGGGCGAGGAGATCAGTGTCAGCTTTTTCGAGGAGGAGAGCGACCTTCCCTTTGTCACCCTGGAGCAGCTCGAGGGGACTGCCACCGCGCGCTTGCGTCTGGAGCAGCGGCCAATCGGCACCACCCACTTCATGGTCGCGCTCTGGACCCAGCTCATGGACTGCGTCTACTGCAGCGGCGAGCAGGGCCTGGGCCCGGTGGACCAGGACCTCTTTCCCATGCCGCTCGACAGCTACCCGCGCCCGCGCTGCGATATCGAGGCGCTCAGCGCCATCGGCTACTTCGACTGGACGGAGGATGGCGACCCCTCGGGCTTCCTGGCACCGGACGCGGTCCACGCGGTACTCGGACAGACGGACTGCTTCCGCTTCGATCCCGGCATGCCGGGCCTGGGCGTCTCGCTGAAGTCCTGGCGGGTGGCACCGCTGCCCGAGAACTAGGGCGGGATGCCGAGTCCTTCCGCGCAGGCTTTGCTCTAGCGGCATGGTCACCCTCTTCGCCCTGCTGGCGGGTCTCGTCGCGCTCACCTGGCTGGCGAGCCTCCTCCTGGCCGCCCTGCAGCCGGCCCAGACCCGGCCGGGCAGGCCTCCCTTTCCCAAGGTCACGGCCATCGTCCCGGCCTACCAGGAGGAAGCCACCCTGACGGCCTGCCTGGCCGCGCTCCGCGCCAGCCGGCCGGCAGCGGCCGAGGTGCTGGTGGTGGACGACGGCTCGACCGACCGCACGGCCGAGGTGGCCCTGGCCGCGCTCGCCGGCTGGCCGGAGGCCCGCCTGCTCCGCCTGCCCCGGAACGGCGGGAAGGCAGCGGCGCTGAACGCCGGCCTCGCGGAGGCGCGCTGCCCGCTGGTCCTGACCCTGGACGCCGACACCCTGCTGGCGCCCGACTGCCTGGCCTGGGCGCTGGCGGCCTTGCGCGGGCAGGCCGCGGTCGCCTGCAACCTGCGCGCCCTCCAGACCGGCTGGCTGGCGCGCCTGCAGGCGGCCGAGTACCTCGGCCTCCTGAACCTGGAGCGCCGCGCCCAGGCGCGGCTGGGCTGGATCACCACCCTGCCGGGCGCGGCCACCCTGTGGCGGCGCCGCCAGCTCCTGGCGCTGGGCGGCTTCTCGGGCCGCACCCTCTGCGAGGACACCGACATCACGCTCGCCGCCCAGCGGCGCGCCCTGCCGCTGGGCTACGCGGAGCGCGCGCTGGCCCACACCCTGACGCCGCAGTCCCTCCCCGCCCTGCTGCGCCAGCGCAGCCGCTGGTTCTGGGGCAACGCTGCCTGCGCGCTGCTGCACCTGCGCGAGGGCCCCTTGGGCCCGCGCTTCGCCGCCATCGCCGGCCTCTTCGCGCTGCTGAACCTGGCCTCCCTGCCCGTGCTGCTGCTCTCCTGCCTCTCGGCGCTGGCCCTCCTGCTGCAGGGAGAGGCCGCCATCGCCGGCTTCGGCGGCCTGGCACTCCTGGCCGCCGGCCTGCTGCGCAGCCTCGCCGCCTACCGCCTGGAGCGCCAGCCCCCGCCGCCGCCGCAGGTGCTGCTCCCCTCGCTCCTCCTCATGCCCCTGATCGTCGCGCTGGCCGCCGCCGGCGGGGCGACGCGCAGGCTGCGGGAGGGACGGCTTACCTGGGGCCGGCTGCCGGAGACGCGCCCGGCCAAGCCCTCCTTCCGGGCCAGGTAGGCCAGAGGCCGCCCCGTCAGAGCAGCAGGGCTTTCAGCGGCATCCAGATGCCCATCAGCAGCATCATGACGCTCTCGGTGAGCGAGACGAAGCCCAGCGGCACGGAGGAACTGCCGCCGACGCAGGCGCACTTCAGCGTGCGCCTGTCCAGATAGACCGCCTTGAAGACGCTGACCGTCCCCACCGAGCCGATGAAAAGCGCCAGCGGCGCCGAGATCCAGACCAGGGCACCGGCCGTCATGAGGATGCCGGCCAGCGCCTCGGCGAAGGGATAGATCTTGCCATAGCGCACCCAGCGGCGCGCGAGCAGGTCGTAGTTGAGGAACATGGTCGAGAAGCTCTCGACGTCCTGCAGCTTCTGGACCGCGAGCAGCGTCATGGTGAGCGAGACGAACCACTCCGCCGCGCGCAGGGTGAAGGGGGTGCCATACTGGTGCCAAGAGAGGCCGAGCGCTAGAGCAGGATGCGCTCGCTCATGCTCACGCATCCTGCTCTAGTTCATTGTTTTAAAAGCAAATCGTCGTCGCAGATGATGTCATCTGCTCGGGATTTGCTGTAACAGCAAGGTCACCGCGAAGATGGCGATGACCGGACGGTAGCTCGTGTCGCTCGCCTCCTCCGGCGGCGGGTCCAGCTCGAAGAAGACGCGCAGCTCGTCGTATCCCCCGATGCGCTCGCCGGCGATGAAGGTCTGCGGCGTGGTCTCGACCCCCTGCGCGCGCATGAAGGCCTCCGTCTCCTCCCGGCTGGTCAGGTGATGGTCCTCGACGCGATAGCCCTGCCGCTCCAGCAGGTCCTTCGACTTCAGGCCGTAGGGGCAGAGGTGATCCGGCATCACCATGCGGTAGAGCTCCGCGGTCCTGGCTGCAGTCCTCTCCGACATCTTCCCTCCTCCGTTCCAGAGCGGGGTGCTTGAGACGCAAAGCGTCGTCGCAGATCAATCCATCTGCACCGGCTTCGCTCTGGCTTCCTCGCGTGCGTTCGTAAGGAGGTAACGCACCTCCGCTAGCCGAAGGTTCCCTCGCGGCCTGGAGTTTCTGCCCGCCACGGCACGAGCGGTCTTCCCCCACAGCGCCCCTGTGCCCCCCAGGACAGCCTGCATGGAAGCCCAGCCGAGAGGCAGCTTGACAGCCCCACGACCGAGCCCCTATATCCCGCGCCTCAGGCTGCCGTTCGGCGAGCGGCGAGATCGGCGGCGGAGTAGCTCAGCTGGTTAGAGCAGCGGAATCATAATCCGCGTGTCGGGGGTTCAAGTCCCTCCTCCGCTACCAATTTTCTGCATAGTTTCAATGCGTTACGGCAATGCCTGTCGCACGCTTGCCGCGCTGGTGAACTTAGACACGGTTGGACACCGAATCGAAGTCACTGGAATGCCTAGAGAATCTACCAACAGGAAGAATGCCGTTCAGCACCTGCGCCGCGGCCTGATCGTCTACAAAACGGGTCGTTTGCCCTACTGGCACGCGCGCACTTGTGCCGCAGATGGCCCAAGGGTGGGGATCCAGATTCGCCGCGGCTCACGTTCTCCGGCAGCGAGTATAAGAAGCTGATTACGACCGCTCGGAAGATCGCGGACGACGGCGTGACAAAGGTACGCGGCGTTCTCGTGAGGCGTGAGCTTGTTAAGATGTGGACGTTCATGGTGCACGCATTCCTGCAGCTGTCAGAGACCGAGTTGTTTGTCTCCGACACTGCGACGTGACGCTGAAGGGTAAGCCCGTGAGCGAAGACGATCCGCTGCAGCTCAAGTTGGAGATTCGCAGTAAAACTGGCCTCCTCTTCGCAGCGATGATGCTACAGGCGTAATTCACCTATCAGGACCTGATCAGAGAGCGCGGTACTACTGTCTTGACGATTACGTCTTCGTGCCCGAGTACAAGAACGGAACAACGACGGTAAGCACAGCACGGTGGATCTTCAATCTCTTTTCTGGATGTGGCGGGACTGAAGATGAACAAGGTGGGAGTTAGCGGTCACCCTACTCGCTACGTCACTACGCTTTGCAGGTGCGAACATGGAGCTCAAACGGTAAGGTGAACACCTACTGGCTTGCAAAGAACGCGGGAACGTCGTTGAATCAACTGGAACAGTTCTATCTCAAGAACATGGCGCTGAGCGCCGAGCAGGATCGGAACTTGCAGACGTTTTGAGAGGCGGGGAGCGGAAGTTAGCTACCGAAGCGATAGACGCAGCAGCTCAGGGGAGAGAATCAATTAAGTCTTGTTGAAGGGTGCTTACACGCACATCTGGTAGTACACCGAGCTGAACGGAACCCGAGCACTCAATACATTTTACCTCAACGCGCTTCCAAACTGCACTCTATCTCCAATTGAATTTTAGGAAAGACAGCAACTAATGGACTACTGGGGCGATCAGCCGGAGGGCCAGAAGAAACTACTCCGCTTGTTGACCCGCGAGGGCAAGTGGTTGCGCTGGGAGGGTGAGAAGGAAGATCCTGGCGATCCCAGCAAGAAACCCAAGACCGGATGCAAGGAACAGGTTGAAGAAGCCTTGTTGGCGGCGCTGCACTCGACCAATGTCGTAGTTCTGCTGGGATCTGGGGCGTCGTTCTCGGCTAAAAACGAAGGTGGTCCGTGCGCACCTGGAATGGGCGATCTATGGCATGCGGTTAGAGATGCTGTTTCGAAAGAAAACTCGGCTGACCATAGAAGGTTCGACGGCCTTACAAAGAAAGTCATGGGCGGCCTGCCACCCAACGACGACAGCGGAAAGCAGAAACCTGGAGATATAGAGAGCCTGTTGAGCCTCTGCAAAATGGAAATTGAGCTACTCAAAATTCGATCTAAGAACGATTCTGAATTCGCTCATAAGACATGGTTGCAAGAGCTCGATCAATTTATCTACGTCGCAGAAAATACTATATTAGACAAAGTAGGCTTTGTTGGCACGGGGACGGATTTGCCTGCTCATTCGACTTTCCTAAAAAAGTTTGCCCGTCGATCTCCAGAAAAGCCTAGAGTGAAGCTATTCACTACGAACTATGATCTTTGCATCGAGACGGCAGGTCTGCGCCTGGGCGTAGTGCTGATTGACGGGTTTTCTCACAGCGCCGAACAACGGTTCAACCGGGACCATTTCGACCATGACATCGTACGGCGAGCTGCATCCGGCACGAAAGCCGACTACCTCGATGGTGTGTTTCACCTGTATAAGCTGCACGGATCGGTGGACTGGCGGCGACGTTCCGATGATGTCGTTGTCCGCAGCGTCGATGTTCCCGGCGAGGACCTTAAGCCCGTCCTGATCTATCCGCGTTCTTCGAAGTACCAGGAGGCGTTCCAGAGCCCATATCTCGACATGTTCGCGGCTTTGCAAGCGGCCTTGCGGGAACCCGATACGACGCTGATCATCTCAGGCTTCGGCTTCGCGGACGACCATATCAGTGCCCCAATCTGGTCAGCCATCGAAACGAACCTGTCGCTACGCTTCGTGTTATGTGATCGCGGGTTCGTGGGGCAGCACAAGCTCTTCAATGAAGAGGCGCAGGAGATCGATCTCGAACTAGGCGGTCAACGCCCCTATCAGAGCAAGATCGCGCGGCTTGTGCAGCAAGGCGACACCCGTATCACGATGCTGAATGGCCGCTTTGAAGACCTTGCCGATGCGCTACCGATGATCTCCGGAAAGACGAGTCGCCAGCTCTTGCTGGACCGGCTTGAGAAGCTGCGTGAGGACGACGGCGCATGACGGAACTTGCCTCCCTCATCGACCCGTCCAAGCGCATCGGAACGGTCACACGGGTGACTGCCAGCGCTGTTGAACTTACCTTGCCGCATGCACTTGCGGCCCTCGGTCGGCGTGGGCTGGCCAAAGGGTCTGTTGGCGATTTTGTCTTTGTCGATTGCGACTGCGCCGCAATCTTAGGGCGGGTGACAGAGGTTGGCATTCCAGACCGGCAGCGCAACATTCTGGAGCACCAGATCGAAATAAACCCGTCGGTAGAGCCACAGGGACGTGTTCAGCTTTTGGCCAGCGTGAGCAAAACCTCTCGGAAGGTGACACGCGGCATTAGTATTCAGCCAAGAGTGGGCGACGGAGTCTATCTTGCAGAAGGTGAGGCACTGTCAAACTCCATAAAGGATGCCCTCGAAGGCGACGTTAGGCGCGATGGCGAGGGCATGCTCGTTGAATTAGGACACCTATCCGGGTTGAACGATGCTGCCCTTAGCATTCCGCCAGAGAAACTGTTCAGTCGCCACTGCGGGGTCTTTGGCGCCACTGGCGGAGGCAAGAGTTGGACCGTTTCCCGACTAGTCAATGAGATTGTGCGCATCGGCGGAAAATGCATACTATTCGATCCCACCGGCGAATTCACGGGAAAGGTTGCTGGAGCGTGGCAGTATTCGTTTAGCGACGATGGCAATAAGGGTCAACCATTAGCCAGATTCCCGAGCGAGAACTTGTCGGAACTGGACCTACATGCCCTCCTAACTCCGACCGGCCAAAGTCAGGGTCCAGCACTCCGTAGTGCCACTAAGAGCCCGACTCAAAACTCTATGAGGTAGAGCAAGGCCTTGCCAGGCGTCTGGTGGTGAGGCGGATGTGAGCAACGAGGATCCAAGCCTCGGCGCTGGCGATGGATTTTTCCCAGTCCTTGGCCAGTCTGCGGCATCGGCCGAGCCAGGCAAGGGTGCGTTCGACGACCCATCGTCTTGGTATGACCTCGAAGCCTTTTGCAGTATCGGAGCGTTTGACGATCTCGAGTCTCCAGGTGCCGATTTCGGCAAGTGCGGCCTCGAGCTTCGGCCCAGCATAGGCACCGTCGGCGAAGAGGTGGCGCAGCCAAGGGAAGGAGTGGCGGAGGGAAGCGAGTAGTTTGGGTGCAGCGTCCCTGTCCTGAACGTCTGCTTCGAGCACGAGCAGACCAACCATCAGGCCGAGGGTATCGGTGAGGATGTGGCGCTTGCGGCCTTTGACTTTCTTGCCTGCGTCGTAGCCACGGGGGCCGCCGCTTTCCGTGGTTTTCACGCTCTGGCTGTCGATCACACCGGCGCTCGGGCTGGCCTCTCGGCCTTCTCGTTCACGCGCATCGGCATGAAGGTGGAAATGGATGGTCCGCAGCATGCCGCTGTCGCGCCAGGCGTAGAAGTAGCGCTGCACCGTCGAGGGCGGTGGAAAGTCCTTCGGCAAGAGAGCCCACTGGCAACCGCTTGAGGCCATGTATAAGATCGCGTTCATCACCTCGCGCAAGTCCGTCGTCCTCGGCCGACCAATGCGGCGAGGCGGCGGCATGAAGGGCGCAATCAGAGCCCACTCCGCGTCCGTCAGGTCGCTTGCGTAGCGTCGAGCCCGTCGCTCATAGTGGCGGCGAGCGGTTTCAGTCCATGGCATTGTTGGCTCCGTCCAGTTTGGCAACCAGACAGAATCACAAGCCTCTGAAATCGCTCAACTCCTTTTGGGTTGGGCTCTAAAAGCCTCCGCATGGCTCGGATCCTGACCGCCGACACAGCACGATTTCCTGTCGAGAAGAACGGTGACAGACAGAAAGTTTGGATCGACAAAGATGCCGATCTCGCTGTTGTGGTCGAAGCGCAAGGTACGATTGAGAAAGCCAATCAGAGTCGCATAGCGTATAGCAGATCTGAGCTAATACTTGCAAACGAAATAGCTGTTGAAACTTGCATGTTTGATTTTGGGGCACTGGCGCGACAAGTCCGAAACGAATGTGTAAGGCCTGTTCACAACAATGATGCGTCAAAATACGGCAGCCTTGACAATAATGCGGTTGGGTACTGCAACTCACTGATCATTCGAATTGAAACATTTTTAACATCTCCCGAGTTATCATGTATTTTTTCTAAAAATGGAATAAATATCTGCTGCGAAATCAATAAATTTTTGGCTGACAAGAATGCAAGATCGATGGTTATTTCGTTCGAGAGAGTTAGTTTTAAGCACAACACCAGAGAATTGCTTCTAAATGCTTTGGGACGCTACCTGCTAGGTCTTGCTCGGCAAGGTCGATTTCGCCAGAATCCACTCGTTTGCACCTTGGATGAGGCACACCAGTTCATCGGCCGAACAATTGGTGATGATGTGAATGCCGTCAGTCTTGACGCCTTTGGTCTAATTGCAAAGGAAGGCAGAAAATATGGGCTGACTACCGTCATTGCAACACAGCGCCCCAGAGATGTTCCCCAGGATGTTCTCAGTCAACTCGGAACTCTATTTGTCCATCGGCTTACCAATGATCGAGATCGGGATACTATAGAACGGGCATGCGGAGACTTAGATCGCAGCGCGGCTGCTTTCATCCCATCCTTGTCACAGGGCGAGGCGATCATAGTCGGCCCGGATTTGCCCGCACCTTTGCCGATCATGATGAAGCGGCCGGAGAAAGGGCAACAACCCGAGAGTTATGGACCGCGGTACCAGGAGCATTGGGGTTTGACATAGGTGGACGAACCTTTCAATCCCGCAATCGGGATAGTTGAAATTTTGTGCCAATGCTAGGCAGAGAATATGCTTCGATCTTGCTGCAATACAGCATAAGATTGGTGTCGAGGTCCGCTTTGGACCGACACCAGATCTCACGCTGCTGAGCTCAATGCCCGATACTCCGTCATCCGCGACACACCAAATTCCTGAGCGATCTCACTGACCCGCTTTCCCCGCCGTTTGAGGTCGATCCTGGGCTCAGGCCTTGCCTTCACCGTCTCGCTCACAACGTTGACATCGAGCGCTCTTAGTTAAACCCGCTTTCCTTCGCTCACTGCCTGTTGAAGCGAAGGCCGCATCTCTGAACAAGACGCGAGCGCCGCAGAGCCTGCATCGACCTTCGTCGAGGTCACCCGAGCCAAGCAGCGGCCCCCCAGCTTCTAAACATGCAGCGCGCGCCCCGCGACGCCCAGTGCTGCCTCCTTCACCGCCTCGTTCAGGGTCGGGTGGCCGTGGAAGGAGCGGGCGAGGTCCTCGGAGCTGCCGCCGAACTCCATGGCGACCACCACCTCGTGGATCAGGGTGCCGGCCTCCGGGCCCAGGATGTGGCAGCCCAGGATGCGGTCGGTCTTGGCGTCGGCCAGGATCTTCACGAAGCCCTCGGTGGCATTCATCGCGCGTGCGCGGCCGTTGGCGGTGAAGGGGAACTTGCCGACCTTGTACTCGACGCCCGCCTGCTTCAGCTCCTCCTCGGTCTTGCCGACCGTCGCGACCTCGGGCCAGGTGTAGACGATGCCGGGCACGGTCTCGTAGTTCACGTGGCCCACGCCGCCGGCCAGCATCTCGGCGACGGCCACGCCCTCCTCCTCCGCCTTGTGCGCCAGCATCGGGCCGGCGATGACGTCGCCGACGGCATAGATGCCGTCCACCGTCGTGCGCCAGTGCTCGTCGGTCTCGATACGGCCCTTCTGGTCCAGCTCGACCCCGACGGCCTCAAGGCCCAGGCCCGCGGTGCGCGGCTTGCGGCCGACGGCCACCAGCAGGACGTCGGTCTCCATCGTCTTGGCCTCGCCGCCCTCGGCCGGCTCGAGGGTCAGCCTGACCCGCTCGCCGTCGATCTCGGCGCCGGTCACCTTGGTCTTGAACTGGAAGCTCATGCCCTGCTTCTTCAGCACGCGCTGGAACTGCTTGGAGATCTCCTGGTCCATCGCCGGCACCAGGCGGTCCAGGAACTCCACCACCGTGACCTTGGCGCCCAGGCGCTGCCAGACCGAGCCCAGCTCCAGGCCGATGTAGCCGCCGCCGATCACCACCATCTCCTCGGGCACCTCCTCGAGGTCCAGCGCGCCGGTGGAGGAGACGATGCGCTCCTCGTCCACCTCGATGCCGGGCAGGTCGATGGAGTCCGAGCCGGTGGCGATCACGATGTGCTTGGTCTCGTAGGTCTGGCCGCCGACCGCCACCTTGCCCGGCGCCTCGATCTTGGCCGTGCCCTTGAGCCAGGTGACCTTGTTCTTCTTGAAGAGGAACTCCACGCCCTTGACGTTGGCGTCGACCACCTTGTCCTTGTGCTCCAGCATGTCGTCGAGGTCGAGCGAGACGCCCTCGACCTTCACCCCGAATCCGGCCAGCGCATGCATCGCCTCGTCGTATTTCTCGGAGGCCTGCAGCAGGGCCTTGGAGGGGATGCAGCCGACGTTGAGGCAGGTGCCGCCCAGGGTCTCGCGCTCCTCCGCGCAGGCAACCTTGAGGCCAAGCTGCGCGGCGCGGATGGCGCAGACATAGCCGCCCGGCCCGGCGCCGATTACGATCAGGTCGAAGCTCTCCTCGGCCATCGGTCTTTTCCCCTTCTTTCCTGCTGGCTCTGACGTGAGGGCCGGAGCTTAGCGCAACGGCGTTGCGGGCGTGAAGGGCGGCGAGAGGATGGCTGCCCCTCGCCTGCGGGAAGCGCTGGCGGCGGGAAGCCGCCTGCGCTAAAAGACAGGCCATGTTGATCCCGGCCCTCTTCCGCTCCCTCGCGCAGCTGACCGATCCGAAGATCCTGAAGATCCTCTTCAAGGCGCTTCTGGTCGCGATCCTCCTCTTCATCGCCGCGACCCTGCTGGTCTGGGGCCTGACCAGCCTGATCCCGCCGACCGGCGACACCGCCATCGATTCCTGGCTGGACCCGCTGATCAACCTCTCGGTGCCGGTGGCCATGCTGTTCGCCGGCTACTTCGTCTTCCCGGCACTGGTCACCATCGGCATCAGCTTCTTCCTCGACGACGTCATGGATGCAGTCGAGAGCAGGTACTATCCCAGGCGCCCCGCCAGCCGCCAGGTCGGCACCACCGAAGACGTCTGGATCGGCGTCCGCCTGCTGGTCGCCATGCTGGTGGTCAACATCGCGATCCTGCCGATCTATGTGCTGCTGCTCATCACCGGCATCGGCGCGCCGCTGCTCTATCTCGCCGTCAACGCCTACCTGATCGGCCGCGAGTACTTCGAGATCGTGGCGATCCGCCACATGACCCGGACCGAGATGGACGGCAAGCGCAAGGAGCGAAGCCTGCTGGCCTTCCTCGCCGGCTTCATCATCGCGGGCATGTTCTTCATTCCCATCGTGAACCTGCTGGCGCCCATCGTCGGCACCGCGCTGATGACCCACGTCGTCCAGCGCCGCGCCCTGCCGCCGATGAAGGAATAGGGGGCTCTCCCCTCAGACCGACGAAAACCCGCCCTCTAGCATGAGGATCTCGCCGTTCATCAGGTCGGAGGCGGGGGAGGCCAGGTAGAGCGCGAGGTCGGCGACCTCCTGCGGCTGGCCGAAGCGGCCCGCCGGGGTCTTGTCGATCATCGGCTGGCCCTTGGCGGGGTCGCCCCAGATCTCCAGGCCCATGGGGGTCAGGATAACGGTCGGACAGATGGCGTTCACCTGGATGTTGTGCGGCGCCCACTCGGCCATCAGCGACTTGGTGAGCGCGTTGAGGCCGCCCTTGGAGGTGGCGTAGGCCGCGTGGTCCCGGGCCGCGATCACGCCGGTCTGCGAGGAGATCATGACGATCTTGCCGCGTCCCTGGCGGATCATCGCCGGTGCCAGGGCCTGGGACAGCAGGAAGGGCGCCCGCAGGTTGACCGCCATGGTCCGCTCCCAGTCCTCGAGGCTCGCCTCCAGCGCCGGGGCGGTCAGCGCGACGCCGGCGGCGTTCACCAGAATGTCGATCGCACCCCAGGCCTGGAGCGTGGTCTCGGCGGCGCGACGGACGGCGCCGGCATCGGCCAGGTCGGCCTCGATCGTCAGGCTCTCGCGGCCCTCGGCCCTGACCGTGGCGGCGGTCTCCTCCAGGCCGGCGGCATCGCGGGCCACCAGGGCGACGTCGGCCCCGGCGTCGGCGAAGACCGCGGCAATTTCCCGCCCGATCCCCTTCGAGGCCCCGGTCACCAGGGCCCGGCGGCCGCCCAGCGAGAAGCGTTCGGTCCAGCGGGCCATGGGCCTACTCCAGGTTGGTGTGCCGGGCCCTCAGGCTCTCCGGGCTCTCGCCCAGGCGCGCGCGCAGGGCCAGGACCAGGAGTTCGAAGACGAGGTACTGCGCACCCTCGTAGAGCGAGCCCATCGGCAGGACGGACGTTGTTGCACCCCCGGCCTGATCGTCCGCCATGGTCTGGGCCGGCAGCACCAGCACAAGGTCGGCGGCCCGCGGCACCGCCCCCTCGGGCTGGGCGGTGAAGCAGAGGGTCCTGGCCCCGGCCGAGCCTGCCACCTCCAACAGGGCCGCCACGGTCGAGAAGTGCCCCGGCCCGGCCGAGACCAGCAGCAGGTCGCCCGCGCCCAGCGGCGGGGTCGACATGTCGCCCACCACATGGGCGTCGAGCCCCAGGTGATAGAGCCGCATGGCCAGCGCCTTCATCATGAGGCCCTCGCGGCCGACGCCGTAGAGCGCCAGGCGCTTGGCGCCAGCGATTGCGGCGACCGCCGCCCCGACCGCCCCCGGGTCGACCGCGGCCACCACCGCGGAGAGTTCCTCCAGGGCCCTGGAACCCTGCTCGCGGAAGTCGGCCATGTCGCTTCCCCCTAGGCGCTCTGCTCGGCCTTGAAGACGGCGCCCAGCGCATCGGCGAGCAGGCCGGTCTCGTCCAGCAGGTCGAGCAGGGTGTAGCGGCTGCGGATGAAGCGCGCGGCCAGGATCGTGGCGCAGAGGTCCTCGACCTCCAGCCCGATGGCGCTGGCGCGGGTCGGCGCGCCGGCGGCGGTCAGCATGCGCTGCATCTCCTCGGCGCGCAGCAGGTGGGTCTCGAGGCGGGCGCGCAAGGTCGGCCAACGGGCCGCCAGCCGGGCGAGGCGTTCGCGCAGGGCCTCGGGCTCCAGGTGCTTGGCCGCGGTCTCCTCCTTGGCGCGGCGCGCGATCTCCGGGTTGGCGAAGGTGGCGTCGATCAGCGCCGCCTTGGCCTCCAGGTCCGCGCTCCTCGCGGCCAGGACCTCGATGTCCAGGGCGGCCAGGTCGCGCTCCAGCAGCCAGTCGTAGAGGCGCAGCACGGCAATGCAGCCGACCGAGACGCAGGCCCCGTGCGAGACGCGCTGGCCCTCGTGCTGGAGGCCGCGCATCTCCCAGAGGTGCGCCACCTGGTGGTCGGCGCCCGAGGCCGGGCGCGAGGAGCCGTGGAACTCCATCGCCAGGCCCGAGAGCGTGAGCCCGACGAAGAGGTCGGCGGTGGCGGCCGGATCGCCGGCGGCAAGCGCCTCGGGCTGGGAGAGCCAGCCGCGCAGGTTGTCCTGCACCAGCGGCCAGGCGACCTCGTCAAGCGGCTCGATCCCCAGCGCGTCGGCGATCAGCCAGTCGCCGCCGGCCGGGACCTTGCCGGCGAGGTCGCCGTAGCCCCAGCCGACCATGGCCTTGGGCGCGGCGGCGATGACCGAGAGATCAGCCAGGATCGCCCTGGGCGGCGCGCAGGCGACGGTCTTCTTGAAACCCTTGTCGCTGAGCGGCGCCCCGGCGGAGGCATAGCCGTCCATCGAGGCCGCGGTGGCGACGCAGAAGTAGGGGCGAGCGAGCTGGAAGGCCGCGTACTTCACCAGGTCGTTCAGCACGCCAGAGCCCACGGCCACGGGCACCGTCTCGCTGTCGTCGATCCGCTCGCGCAGGGCTTCTGCCAGCTCCAGGCTCGCCTTGGGTCGCGGTTCGGCCGGCAGCACGTGGCCTTCGACGGCGATGTCGGCGGCCGAGAGGCGGGCCTGCAGGGCGGCGCCGGCCGCCGCCCAGGTGTTCTCGTCGGCGATCAGCAGCGCCGGACGGGTCCCGAAGACCCGCCGGTAGAGAGGAGCGGCCTGGTCCAGGGCCTGCTCGGCGACCAGGATCTCCTCGATCGCCCGGGAGCGGGCGAGCGCGGGTGCGACCACCCCCTCCATGCGTTCCTGCCAGCCGCCCTTGGCCTCGCTCATCGCGCCCGCCCTTCCATCAGCCACGCAAGGCGGATCCGTCGGGCGCAAAGAGATGCACCCGCTCGTCGGGCAGCAGCAGGCCGACCGCCTCGCCGGCGGCAAGGGTCGTGTCGCCGCCGGTCTTCACCACCAGCCGGTCCCCCTCGCGCGTGTTGACATGGAGGTAGCTCTCCCCGCCCAGGGATTCCTTGACCAGGATCTCGCCCACCACCTGCCCGCCCTCGCTGCCGGTCAGCACCAGGTGCTCGGGCCGGATACCCAGCTTCGCGGGGCCCCTGGCCGCGCTCCCGGCAAGCGGCAGCAGGGTCGCGCCGTAGCGCGCCCCCTCATCCTCCAGCTCCACCGCCAGGAAGTTCATCGCGGGCGAGCCGATGAAGCCGGCGACGAACTCCGTCTTCGGCCGGTGGTAGAGCTCCAGCGGTGCGCCCACCTGCTCGACCCGGCCGGCGTTCAGGACCACGATCTTGTCGGCCATGGTCATGGCCTCGACCTGGTCGTGGGTCACGTAGATCATGGTGGAGCCGAGCTCGCGGTGCAGCGCCTCCAGCTCGACCCGCATCTGGATGCGCAGCTTGGCGTCGAGGTTGGAGAGCGGCTCGTCGAAGAGGAAGACCCGGGGCTCCTTGACGATGGCGCGTCCGATGGCGACGCGCTGGCGCTGGCCGCCGGAGAGCTGGCCGGGCTTTCGGTCCAGGTAGTCCTCGAGCTGCAGGGTCCTCGCCGCCTCGGCCACCCGGCGGGCCCGCTCGTCGGGCGCCACGCCGTTGATCTTCATGCCGAATTCCATGTTCTCGCGCACGCTCATGTGGGGATAGAGCGCATAGGACTGGAAGACCATGGCGACGCCGCGCTCGGAGGGCGCAAGCCTCGTCACCTCCTCCTCGTCGAAGTGGATGGAGCCGCGCTCGACCCCCTCGAGGCCGGCCACGCAGCGCAGCAGGGTGGACTTGCCGCAGCCCGAGGGGCCGACGAAGACCACGAACTCGCCCTCCTCGATGTCCAAGGAGACCTCATAGAGCGCCTGCACCGAAGCATAGAACTTGTCGATGCCTGCCAGCTTCACGCGCGCCAAACCACGGTTCCTCCCCGCTTGCCGGGCCGCCTTCGGCGGAACGCCCGGCAGCCCGCTGGCCCCTGCCCCCGAAAAAAGAGGCTTGACTGAAAGGAGCGCTTATACATTTGTATGTGTCGTGTTACATTTGGATCGTCAACCCAAAAAACAGTCTACCACGGGAGGACAGCTATGACGTTGAGATCGCTTGTGGCCGCCGGTGCCCTGAGCGCCGGGCTGGCCCTGGGCGGGGCCCAGACGGCCCTTGCCTGGTCGCTGGAAGAGGCGGCCAAGCCCTATGCCGGCACCACCCTGGACGTGGTCTTCCTGCTGCGTCCGGGCTATGAGGCGGCCGAGAAGATGATCCCGGAGTTCGAGGAGAAGACCGGGATCAAGGTCAATATCATCAAGCTCCCCTACGAGAACGCGCTGGGCGAGCAGGTGCGCGACTTCGTGGCCCAGGGCGACCTGGACATCGCGCTGATCGACCTGGTCTGGATCGGCAACTTCGCCGAGAACGAGTGGATCGTGCCGATCACGGAGTTCACCTCCAACCCCGACCTGACCGATCCGGAGCTGGACCTGGACGACTTCTTCCCGCTGGTCCTGGACGCTTTCGGCGGCTGGAACGGCACCATCTATGGCCTGCCCTTCGACAACTATTCCGGCCTGCTGTTCTACAACAAGTGCATGCTGGAAGAGGCCGGCTTCGACCGCCCGCCGGAGACCTGGGAAGAGCTGAAGGACGTCTACGGGCCGAAGCTCACCGGCAACGGCAAGTACGCCTTCGCGCTGCAGTCCAAGCGCAACGAGACCCAGTCGGCGGACAGCTTCGCGCGCGTGCTCTGGCCCTTCGGCGGCTCCTTCCTGGACGACAACTTCCGCTCCAACCTGCTCTCGCCCGAGAGCCAGGAGGGGCTCAAGTTCCGCCAGGACCTGATGCAGTACATGCCCGAGGGCATCGTCGCCTATGACCATGCCGAGACGGTGAACGCGCTGGCCCAGGGCGACGTCGCCATGATCACCGAGTGGTCGGCCTTCTACTCCACCCTGAAGAACCCCGAGACCTCGAAGATCGTCGACTGCCTGGCGATCGCGCCGGAGCCCAAGGGCCCGGCCGGCCGCAAGCCCGCACTGGGCGGCTTCAGCCTGGCGGTTGCCAGCCAGGCCGACGAGAAGGAGCAGGCGGCCGCCTGGCTCTTGATCCAGTGGCTAACCTCCAAGGCCAACGCCAAGCGCTACCTCGACATGGGCGGCGTGCCGGCGCGCCAGTCGGTCTACGAGCTGGACGGCGTGGCCGAGGAGTACGACTTCGTGCCGGCCCTGGTCGAGAGCTGGCAGGAGGGCGTGCCGGAGTTCCGTCCGCGCTTCGCCGAGTGGCCGGAGATCACCGAGATCGTCCAGGAGTGGGGCACCAAGATCATGCTGGGCGAGGTGACCCCGGAAGAGGGCGCCAAGATCCTGGGCGAGCGCATGGAAGCCGTGCTCGAGGAGGCCGGCTACTACAACGGCGACAAGCCGCTGGCGCAGTAATCAGCCCCTGTGGCGGGCGGCAGTCCTGTCGCGGCGGCCGCCCACACTCAACCGACGTGATCCCCGGCCTTGGGCCACCGCTGTCCGGTTCTGCAAGATCGGGTGCGAAAATGATCGCCAACACACAGCCATTGTTCGTCATCCCCGGGCGTGACCCGGGGATCCACGTGGGTCGGCAGCGCGGCGTTCTACCAGTGGCGCTGACCGCAAGACGTGGATGGCCGGGTCAAGCCCGGCCATGACGGATAATGACTGATTCGAATTGCATTGAGATCGCGACATGAGCGATCCCAAACTGAAATCGGACAGCAGGGGGTCAAGCCCGGCAGTGACGATAGGCGGGCCCACCGGTAACCCTGTTCGCAAGGGATTTTAGGGCGAGGATCGGCGGTCATGAAGGGACGCGTTGGCAAGAGGACGATCCTCTCTTTTCTGAGCCCGGCCGTCCTGGCCCTGGCGCTGATCGGCATCGGGCCGCTGCTCTTCGCCGTCTACACCTCGCTGCACAACTACAACCTGACGAAGCTGCGCAACGTCAGGTTCATCGGACTGGACAACTACGGCTTCGTCCTGACCGACCCGGTCTTCTGGGACGCCATGCAGCGGACCTTCGTGCTGCTGGCGATCGTGCTGCCGCTGCAGGTCGCCTTCGGGCTCGGGATCGCGCTGCTGCTGCACCGCCCGGGCCTCGGCTTCTTCAAGACGCTCACCCGCCTCGGCCTGGTGGTGCCCATGGCCACGACCTATGCCGTGGTGGGCCTGCTGGGCCAGGTCATGTTCAACCTCAAGTACGGCGTCGTTAACCAGCTGATCGGCTTCGTCGGTTTCGAGCCGATCAACTGGATCGGCGATCCCACCAACGCCTTCATCGCGGTCGCCTTCTGGGACGTCTGGCAGTGGACGCCCTTCTGCGCGCTCGTGCTGCTGGCCGGGCTCACCATGGTCCCCGGCGAGATCGAGGAGGCCGCCAGGCTCGAGACCAAGAGCTGGTGGACGATCCTGCGCTACGTGCAGCTTCCCTTCCTGATCCCGGGGCTGACCGCCATCCTGATCCTGCGCACCGCAGACCTGCTGAAGCTCTTCGACATGGTCTTCACCATGACCCGCGGCGGCCCCGGCTCGGCGACCGAGTTCATCTCGCTCCTGATCCAACGGGTGGGATTCCGCGCCTTCGACCAGGGCCTGGCCTCGGCGCAGGCGATCATCCTCCTGATCATCACCATCGTGCTCAGCCAGCTCTACATCAAGTTCTTCTACAAGGAGGTGCAGTCGTGAGCCAGCGCTCCCCCGCAGGCGGCGGCGGGCTGGTCGCCCAGGCCCTGCTGCTCTCGCTGATCCTCGTCTTCTGCATCTTTCCCTTCTACTGGATGGTGACCACCAGCCTGAAGGACCAGATCGTGGCGCTGGAGACCCCGCCCGCCTGGATCTTCGAGGTCACCTTCGACAACTACACCACCGTGCTCTTCGAGGACGGGGTGGGCCACACCTTGATCAACTCCCTGATCGTCGCCGTCTGCACCACGGCGCTGGCCGTCATCCTGGGCTGTCCGGCGGCCTACGCGCTGGCGCGCTTCGAGTTCCGCGGCAAGAAGGACCTCTGGTTCTGGTTCATCACCAACCGCATGGTCAGCCCCATCGTGCTGGCGCTGCCCTTCTTCCTGATCGTGCGCTACCTGGGGCTGCTCGACACCCACATCGTGCTGATCCTGATCTACCTCACCTTCAACCTGCCGATCGTGATCTGGATCTGCACCGATCAGTTCCGCTCGATCCCGCGCGATCTCGACGAGGCGGCCTCGCTGGAGGGCGCCTCGCAGTGGCGCATCTTCCGCTCCATCTGCCTGCCGCTGGCGATGCCGGGGGTGGCGGTCTCCTCGATCTTCTCCTTCATCTTCTCCTGGAACGAGCTGATGTTCGCGCTGGTGCTGACCCGTTCCAACGCCAAGACGGCACCGGCCATGGCAGTCAGTTTCATGGAGGGCTACAACCTGCCCTACGGCAAGATCATGGCGACCTCGACCCTGATCGTGATCCCGGTCATCATCTTCGCGCTCATCGCCTCCAAGCAGCTCGTCCGCGGCCTCACCATGGGGGCGGTCAAGTAGTGCGTCCCCTCGCCGAGCTGCCGGCCGGGGATATCCGGGGCCTGCGCTTCCTCCTGACCGACATCGACGACACCGTGACCGACGAGGGCCGCCTGCCCTCTGCCAGCCTGGCGGCGATGGAGCGCCTTTCGGAGGCGGGCCTCGCGGTCGTGCCGGTCACCGGGCGGCCGGCCGGCTGGTGCGATCACATCGCCCGCATGTGGCCGGTGGACGCCGTGGTCGGCGAGAACGGGGCGCTCTGGTTTTCCTACGACCGCAAGGCCCGCCGGATGCGGAGCGGCTTCGCCAAGACGGCCGAAGAACGCAAGGAGGACCGGCGGCGGCTGGAGGCGCTGAAGGCCCAGATCCTGGAGGCCGTGCCGGGTGCCGGGATCGCCTCCGACCAGGACTACCGCATCGCCGACCTCGCCATCGATTTCCGCGAGGATGTCGAGCCCCTCTCTGCCGCGGAGATCGGGCGCATCGTGGCTCTGTTCGAGGCGGCGGGTGCCACGGCCAAGGTGAGCTCGATCCACGTGAACGGCTGGTTCGGCAGCTACGACAAGCTCTCGATGACAAGGTCCTGCCTGGCCGAGGTCTTCGCGGCCGACCTGGACCGCGAGAACGCCGCCTGCCTCTTCGCCGGCGACAGCCCCAACGACCAGCCGATGTTCGCCTTCTTCCGCCATTCCGTCGGCATGGCCAACGTGCTGGACTTCGCGCTGGAGAGCCCGCCCGCTTGGATCACCCAGGGGCGCAGCGCGCAGGGCTTCGTCGAGCTGACCCAGCATCTCCTGGCGGCCCGGTGATGCCCCGCGCGCCCAAGACACTGCAGATCGACGAGGAGAAGCGCTTCCTCGCCCGCGTCGCCTGGTCCTACCACGTCGAGGGCCTGACCCAGGGCGCGGTCGCCGAGAAGCTGGGGGTGACGCGCCTGCGCATCAACAAGGCGCTGGCCGAGGCCCGGCGGCTCGGCATGGTCCGGATCTCGATCAACTCCGACTTCGCGCCCTGCATCGAGCTGGAGGAGGAACTGAAGCAGCGCTTCGGCCTGAGAGAGGCCTCGATCGCGCCCAGCCCCAGCGATCCGGCCAACGTGCAGACCATCGTCGGCACCGCGCTGGGGCACATGCTGAACGGCCTGCTGGCCGATCCTCAGACCAGGCTCTTCGGCATGTCCTGGGGCAACACCCTGAACCTGGCGACCCGCTTCATGGAGCCGATGAACCGCCCGGACCTGGAGATCGTCTCCACCATGGGCGGCCTCTCGCAGGGCTCGGACCTCAACACCTTCGAGATCACAACGCGGCTGGCCGACCTCTGCAACGCGCGCCACAGCTACTTCACCGCCCCGCTCTATGCCGGCACGGCCGAGAGCCGCGATACCATGATGGCGCTCGACGTGATCGCCGCGATCCTGCGCAAGATCCGCCGCGTCGATGCGCTGGCCATGGCCGCCGGCGACCTCTCCGACCGCTCACTCTTGATCCGCCACGGCCTGCCCGCCGAGGTGAGCCCCGCGGACCTGCGCGCGGCCGGTGCGGTCGGCGACCTGCAGGGCTATTTCCTCGACGCCGGGGGCCGGCCGGTGCGCCATTCCATCAACGAGCGGGTTATCGGCATCGGCCTGGACGACCTGCGCCCCATCCCCAACGTGGTGCTGGCCGCCGGCGGCGCCCACAAGGTGGCGATCATCCGCGCCGCGCTCCTGACCGGCGTGGTCGACAGCTTCGTCTCCGACGAGGAGACCGCGCGGGCGGTCCTGGAGAGCCGGCCATGCTCCTAGCCGGCCTGGACATCGGAACCTCCGGCGTCAAGTGCGTGCTGGTGGACATGGAGGCACGCGCGCACGCCAGCGCTCAGCGGGCCATCGAGGTGACCCGCGCGCAGCCCGGATGGAGCGAGCAGCACCCGGACCTCTGGTGGCAGGCGGTGACGGAGGTCTTCGACGAGCTGGCGGCCCAGCACCCGCGGGAGATGGCCCGGGTGGCCGCCATCGGCCTCTCCGGCCAGATGCTGGGCCCGGTGCTGATCGACCGGGACGACCGGCCGCTCGATGGCGTGCTGCTGTGGAACGACGAGCGCTCGCTCGCCGAGTGCGCGACCCTGCTGGAGCGGGTGCCCGACATCGGCCGGCGCACCAACGGCACGCCCGATCCCGGCATCGGCGCGCCGAAGCTGCTCTGGCTCGCCAAGCATCGCCCGGCGGTGATCGCGGCCGCCGACTGCCTGCTGCTACCCAAGGACTATGTGCGGCTCTGTCTGACCGGCCGACGCGCCAGCGAGCCGACCGATGCCGGCGGCACCATGCTGCTCGACTGTGCGAGCGGAGAGTGGGACGCGGAGCTCTGCGGGGCGGCCGGCTGGTCGCCGGACCGCCTGCCGCCGCTGATCGAGACCTGGTCCTCGGGCGGCGGCCTGAAGCCGGAGCTGGCACGGCGCTGGGGCCTCAAGTCCGAGATCCCGGTCGCCGCCGGAGCCGGCGACAACATGGCCTGTACCCTGGGCCTGGGCGCGGCCAGGACCGGCGATTGCGTCATCACCATCGGCACCTCGGCCGTGGTCTGCATCGTCGACCGTGACTTCCGGCCGGCGCCGGAGCAGGCGGTGCTGACCTCCGCCCATGCCGCGCCCGAGCACTTCCTCTCCATGGGCGTGGTGATGAGCGCCACCGCCTCGCTCGACTGGCTGGCGGCCATCACGGCAACCCCCGTCCCGACCCTGGCCGACGAGGCCGAGGCCCTCTACCTGGCCGGCGGCGCGGCGGCCGCACCGGTCATGCGGCCCAGCCTCAACGGCATCCGCACCCCGGCGAACCGCCCCAATGCAAGGGGTGCCATCGGCGGCCTGGCGCTCACCACCGACCGGGCCCAGCTCGCCTGGGCCATGCTGGAGGGGATCGCCTTCCAGATCCTCGACTGCGTGGAGGCCCAGCGCACGGCCGGCCTCTCGGTCGAGACCATTGCCATGGCCGGCGGCGGCGCGCGCAACAGCCTCTGGTGCCGGATGGTGGCGAGCCTGCTCGACCGGCCGGTGGCCTTGCCCAGGGGCCGCGACCTCGCCGCCTGCCTCGGTGCCGCGCGCCTGGCAGCGGCGGCTGCCGGCCTGGTCCGGCCGGACCGCCTGGCGCTCAGGCCCGAGGCCGAGCGTGTCGAGGAGCCCGACGCCGCCCTGCGCACTGTCCTGCTTGCACGCCTTCCGGCCTATCGTGCGCTGGCGCCTTGAGCACTCTCCTGCCTTGCCGGAGGGACGGCCGGCCCCGCTTGCACGTCAGGGTTTTCACGCTGCGACCGTTGGGTTATTCTCGACAATAGAATTGGTGACAGCGAGTGTTTGTCATTTTCTTTACACGTTCGTTAAGCCGGTCCCGCCCGAGGGGACCGGCGGTCACCTGACGAGGGCCCCGCTTGCCGGGAGACGGGCGAGACGAGGCCGAAACGATCAAGAGGCCGTCGGCTGCGCGTGGCAGAGGTCGGCCCGACGACTAGGATCGACAGGGGACAGGACATGGCAACGCTGACTGGAACCAACGGCCCGGATACCTTGAGCGGCGGCGGCAATCCCGATGTGGGCCTGGGCTATGGCGATCAGGACACGATCTACGGCCGCGGCGAAGCCGACACGCTCTTCGGCGGCAATGGCCCCGACTTCCTCTTCGGCGCCAACGGCGGGGACCGGCTCCTCGGCGAGAGCGGGGACGACCGCCTCTATGGGGCGACCGGCAACGATACCAGCCTCCTGGGCGGGACCGGGACGGACACCCTGTTCGGCGGTGTTGGCCAGGACAGCTCGCTCTTCGGCGGGAACGACGCCGACACCATCTACGGCGGCACCAACTCCGACGTGCTGCTCCGCGGAGGCTCCGGCGACGACAGCATCTACGGCGGCTACGGCGGCGATACCAACATCAACGGGGACAGCGGCGACGACTTCATCACCAGCGGCGCCTCCAACGATCACATCCTTCGCGGCGGGGATGGGAACGACACGGTTCATGGCGGCGATGGCAACGACCAGAGCCTGTTCGGCGGCAACGGCGACGACAGCGTCTACAGCGGCACCAACGGCGACACGATCGTCTGGGGTGACAGCGGCGCGGACCTGATCTTCAGCGGGGATGGAACGGACTACAGCGTCTGGGGCGGCAGTGGCAACGACACGGTCTATGGCGGCAACCACTTCGACTTCGGCGTTGCCGGTGACGATGGCGACGACAAGGTCTTCGGCGACGGCGGCAGCGACAACAACGTTCTGGGCGGAAGCGGCAACGACATCGTCTACGGCGGCGACGGTGCAGAGAACAACGTGAACGGTGGAAGCGGGGCGGACACAGTCTTCGGCGCACAGGGTGCCGATTACAGGGTCCAGGGCGGCGACGGCGACGACAGGGTTTACGGGGCCGAGGACAGCGACGACAGGGTCATCGGCGGCAACGGCGATGACCTGGTGTTCGGCGGCGCCGCCAGCGACTCCACCGTGACCGGCAACTCGGGCAACGATGCGGTCTACGGGGACGCCGGCGACGACACCTCCCTCTATGGCGGAACGATGGACGACGCCGTCTTCGGCGGCGACGGTCAGGACCGCCTGCTCTATGGCGACCAGGGGACGGACACGGTCTTCGGCGGCAGCGGTCAGGACGCAAGGCTGGGCGGCGGCGACGGCGACGACTACCTCTTCGGCGACAACGGCAGCGACAGCTCGATCTTCGGCGGCGAGGACAACGACCGCATCTACGGCGGCGACGGCAGCGACCGGGGCGTCTTCGGTGGGAACGGCTACGATGTCCTCTCCGGCGGCAGCGGTGCGGACCACCTCTTCGGAGACAGCGGCAACGACGTCTTCGCAGTCCTCTCGCTCGACGAGCTGAACAGCGGCGACAGCTACGCCGGCCTCTCCGGGACCGACACGATCCTCTTCTTCGGCGATCTCCCGGCAGCGCAGTATCTTCCCAACTTTACGCCGATCTCGATCGAGGTCTTGGCCGCCATCGGCAACGATCAAGACAACGCGATCTACGGGAATGCCGCCTTCAACGGCAATTCCTTCTCCTCCAACATCCTCTCCGGCGCCAGCGGCAGCGATACCATCTCCGGGGCCAACTCGGCGGCCGTGACCAACACTCTCTTCGGCGGCAGCGGCGACGATGCGCTGCTAGAGGGTGGGGGCGCTGCGGACACGCTCTGGGGCGACGACGGGCAGGACAGCAGCCTCTTCGGGGGCAACGGCGACGACAGCATCTTCGGCGGCAACGGCAACGACAGCCAGCTCAACGGCGGCGACGGGAACGACAGGATCTCAGGCGCCAACGACAACGACAGCGGGCTCTTCGGCGGCAGCGGCGCTGACCAGATCTATGGCGGGGGCGGAGACGATAGCGGGCTTTATGGCGGCCACTATGACGATACGCTGGTCGGAGCAGACGGCGCCGACAGCTTCTTCTACGGCGGGCTGGGCGAGGACATCATCCGCGGCGGAGAGGGCGACGACCGCTCGCTCTACGGCGGCCAGGGCATGGACAGCCTCTACGGCCAGAGCGCCAACGACCAGCTCTTCGGCGGCAGCGAAGCGGACCTGCTCTTCGGCGGCCACGCCTCCGACACGCTCTACGGCGGCGGCGGCTACGATACGGCCTACGGCGGCTTCGGCGACGACTTCCTCTTCGGACTGACCGGCGAGGACACCCTGCGCGGGGGCGACGGGTCCGACCGCCTCTACGGCCAGCACAGCAACGACAGTCTCTTCGGAGCTTCGGGCGATGACGTGGCCTACGGCGGTACCGGCATCGACCGGATCGTTGGCGGCACCGGCCAGGACACGCTATTCGGAGACGCAGGCAACGACCTCCTGAGCGGCGGCAGCGGTGTGGATACGGTCTACGGGGGATCGGGCAGCGACACGGTCACCGTGGATACCTCGGCCGACGTGGTGCGCGAGGCAGGCGGCGAGGGCGCGATCGACGTGCTGCGCTCGGAGGCTGCCGCCTACACCTTGGCCAGCGGCAGCGGCAGCGACATCGAGCGGGCCATCGTGGCCGACGGGGCCGGACCCGGAGACCTGGTCGGCAACGAGTTCGTGAACACCCTACTGGGCAATACGGAGTCCAACAGCCTGGCCGGCCAGGCAGGTAACGACGTGGTGAACGGGAAGAGCGGCAGCGACGAGCTGGCCGGGGGCCTGGGTAACGATACCCTGGTGGTGGATACCCAGGGCGACCGGGTGATCGAGTTCGCCGGCGAGGGCACCGACCTGGTGCGTGCCCAGGCCGACTACACGCTGCCCGACGGCGATGCCTCGGCCTTCGTCGAGAACCTGCGCATGCAGGCGAACTTCGGGCCCTTGAACGGTGCCGGCAACGGGCTGGACAACGTGATCAACGGCAACAGCTCGGACAACATCCTGGCCGGGCTGGCCGGGGCCGACCGCCTCTTCGGGAACGACGGGGACGACACTCTCTTTGGCGGCAGCGGGCAGGACCAGCTCCGCGGGCGCAGCGGTGACGACGTGCTGGCGATGGAGAGCGGCAACCGGCTCTTCGGCGAGTCCGGCGGCGACAGCTTCTTCTTCGACGGCAGCACGCTGACCCCGGACGAGATCGGCGCACCCATCGTGCGCGACTTCGACGGGGTGAGCCTGGGGGCGGGCAACGGCGAGGACAAGCTGGTCTTCGCCACCGGGCTGGAGGTGGGTGCCTTCGCCTACATCGGCTCCGCCGCCTTCAACGGCGCGGGCAACAGCGAGGCCCGCTTCCACGCCAACCGCGAGGTCGAGGTCGACCAGAACGGCGACGGGGTCGCAGATCAGGCCTTTCTGCTGGACGGCCTCAGCCAGGCCGACCTGCTGACCGCAACAGACTTCCTCTGGCTCTGACGGACCGACTTGGGGGCGCTCATCGGTCCAAAGGCCGTATCTCTGTGCTATGGAGTGCGGGGTTGAGCAGGCCTCGAGCAGATCGGCGCGTCTGTGACGAGGCTCCGCGACCAAGCGGTATGCGCAGCCTCAGAGGGTGCGGGAAGCGGAGAAAGGGGTCCATGCCGCTGAACGGAGGTGAGATCGACCACATCGTTCCGCTGCCGGAGCTGCTGGCGGCCGGGCTCGCCGCGAAGCCCGACGAGGTCGCCCTGGTCTCGCTGCTCACCAGCTACACCTGGCGAGAGCTGGACCGCAAGGCGAGCCACCTCGCCGGGAAGCTGCTGGGCCTGGGCCTGGAGCCGGGCGAGCGGGTGGCCTGCCTGATGCCGAACCGCACGGCGCTCGCCGTCTTCTTCCTGGCCGCGATGCGCGCCGGCCTGGTGCTGGTGCCGCTGAACTACCGCCTGCAGGCCCGGGGGGTGGCCCAGCAGCTGGCCGCCAGCGGCGCCGCCCTCCTCTTCGCCCACGCCGAGCGGGACCAGGAGGTGGCGACGCTGGGCGCAAGCCTACGCTGCGGCCTCCTCAGCTACGATTCGGCGACCGGGCGTGAGCCCAGCTTCGAGGGACTGATGGGCGCGCCGGCGGACGCGGTGGCGCTGCCCCGACGCGATCCCGATGCGCCCGCCTTCATCTTCTTTACCTCCGGCAGCACCGGCCCGGCCAAGGGCGTGGTGCACTCCGAGCGCAGCATGGCGGCCATGCTGGCCAGCAACGCCCAGGGCTTCGCGCTGACGGCGGACGACGGGGTGCTGCCGGGTTCCTCCATGGCCCACCTCGGGGCCTTCTTCCTGACCTTCGCGGCCCTCTCCGTCGGCGCCCGCGTGGTCCTGACCAGGGGCGCGCAGCCCGAGGAGATCGGCGCACTCCTGCGCCGCGAGCGGCCGAGCGTGCTGATGATGCTGCAGACCGCGCTCTTCGGCGTGCTGCGCAACCCGGGGATCGGGACCGCGGACCTTGCCTCGCTGCGCCTCTGCCGCTGCGGCGGCGACAAGGTCTCCGCCACCCTGCAAGAGGCCTTTCGTGCCAAGACCGGCCTTCCCATCCACGAGGGGCTCGGCATCACCGAGGCCGGCCAGATCGCCTTCAACCGCTCCGGCGGGCAGATCAAGCCGGGCTCCATCGGCCGCCCCCTGCCGGGAGTCCGGATCGCGGTGCGCGACGCAGACGGCAGGGAGTGCCTGGCCGGACAGACCGGCCGCCTTTGGACCAGCACCCCCTCGCTGATGATCGGCTACTGGAACGACCCCGAGGCCACTGCCGAGGTGATGCGCGAGGGCTGGCTCGACACCGGCGATCTGGTGGAAGCGGACCAGGACGGCTTCCTCTGGTTCCGCGGCCGACAGAAGCAGATGATCGTGCACGACGCCTCCAACATCGCCCCGCAGGAGGTCGAGGGCGCCTTGCTGGAGCACCCCGCCGTCACCGCGGCCGGCGCGGTCGGCGTCCAGGACGAGCTGCACGGCGAGAACGTCCTCGCCTTCGTCGCGCTCAGGCAAGCCGAGGCCCCGCCGAGTGCGGGAGAACTGATCGCCTTCACGCGCGGTCTGATCGGCTACAAGGCGCCGGAGGAGATCGTCTTTCTCGACCGCCTGCCGCTGAACCCCACGGGAAAGCTGGACCGCGTCGCACTGAAGGAGATGGCGGCCGCGCGGGAGACCCGGTAGCCGGAGGCCCGCCGCCGGAGGAGGCGCAGGCGGAGACCGCTGGGCGGACAGCGCGGAGCTGGTCTTGGTTTCGGAAGAAGTCAATCCCCGCCGTCGGCGATATATTTTTGGAAGCCCCTCTTGCTTGGGTGTCGGTGCCGACAGACCTAAGTACTTGATCGACAGCACGCGTCAAAAGCAGGGTGGTTACATGGGGACAGGCACTCGTTCCGGACCTTTACCGCCCGCTGCGGCAGGCGGCTGGCCCCTCCCCGGCCCAGGCGGGCCAGGGAGGAGCCCTTCTTGACCCTCCCGGCCCGGCAGCCCCTCGCCGCCCCCCTCCCAGGCGCGGTCTCCGCCGCCGAACCGGAACCTTCCGCGCACCATGGATGACACCTTCTGGCAGATCGTCGCCGTCGGCTTCGCCGCGCAACTGGTGGACGGCGCCCTGGGGATGGCCTACGGCCTGACCTCGACCTCGCTTCTGCTGACCCTGGGTCATACCCCGGCCGCCGCCAGCGCCGCCGTTCATCTTGCCGAAACGGCGACGACGGCGGTCAGCGCGGCCTCGCACCAGGTGGCGAAGAATATCGACTGGCGGCTGGTCCGCCCGCTCGCCATCGCCGGCTGCCTCGGGGGCATTGCCGGCGCCAGCCTTCTGGCCACCGGGATCGGCGAGGTTCTGGCGCCGCTCGTCTCCGTCTACCTCGCCCTCATGGGCGGGGTCATCCTCTGGAAAGCCTTCCGGCGCGTGCCCGGCATCCATCCGCCCAAGGGCCTGACCACCCTGGGCGCGGTCGGCGGGTTCCTCGATGCCGTGGGCGGCGGAGGCTGGGGGCCCATCGTCTCCGGCACCCTGGTGGCCTCCAACAGTTCCGCCCGCCACATGATCGGCTCCTCCAACGCCGCGGAGTTCTTCGTCACGGTCGCGGTGACCGTGACCTTCGCCGGCCATCTGGGCCTGGAGGAGTTCGGCATCGCCGCCCTGGCGCTGGTGGTCGGCGGCCTGCCCGCGGCCCCCTTCGCGGCGGTCGCGGTCAGGTACGCCCCGCGCCGCTTCCTGATGGTGGCCGTGGGCCTGCTGATCGTCTCGCTGGGTCTCTTCGGCCTCTGGAACGCGCTCTCGTGAGGCGGCGGGCCAGGAGTTAAAGAGGGACCGGTCGGCCCGCTACAGCCGGTCGGCCGGCCGCCAGGCCGATCCGCCCTCGCCGTGGATCCAGCCGTTCAGGGTGAAGCGCCCGTCCTCGGCGCGGCCGCTGCGGGCCTCGACCGGCATGACCTCGTGCAGGGTCTCGCTGCGGAAGAGCACCAGGCGATTGGGCAGCGGCAGGACCGAGGTGAAGCGATCGCGCGTGTCGGTTCCCTTGCCGGCGAAGTGATCGTAGAGCCGGAGCGCCCCGCCGGCGAAGCTGCCGCCGGCGAGCTGGAAATAGTAGACGAAGCTGACCCGCCGCCCGGCCACGGAGTCCATCTCGCCCAGGGTCACGTCGTGGTGGGCCTTGTAGAAGTCGCCGTGGTAGCTGGCCGTTAGCTGCAACTCCACCTGCTGCACCGGGAAGGGCGGAAGCCCCAGGCGCGGCAGGACGCTCGGCAGGTAGGCCAGGACCAGCGGCGAGAACCAGGACTGCAGCGCCTCGGGATCGTAGAGCACCCTGGCCGAGCGCGAGCTGTCGTCGCGCTGGCTCTCGCCCGACTGCACGACGCTGGCTTCCTCCATCAGGTCCAGGTGGTCCAGGACATGCGTCGAGACCAGCGACTGCTGCACCGGCGAGAGGAAGCTGTCCTCGACCACGAAGGGGACCGGCAGGCGGGTCTCCGGCGCCTGCGGCAGGGCCTCGCCGCAGAGGATGCAGGCGGTGTAGTAGGCCTCGTGATCCTCCGGCGCAGTCGCGTTCCAGAGGCGATAGGCCTCGGCCGCACCGAAGAGGTCGCCCTCGGCCCGGGCAACCTCCGCGGCCAGCTTCAGCGCCGCGCCCGAACCCGGATCGAGGGTGCAGGCCCGGGCCGCCAGCGCCGCGGCCCGGTCCGTCAGGCCCCGCGTCAGGGAATCCTCCCCGGCCGAGATCAGGGCCGCGGCCTCGGAGCTCTCGCCGACTGCGTGCGTCAAGCTTCGACCTCTCCTCGGGCGCGGCCCCCGACCGGGTCAGGCCGCCGCCTCGTCCACCTGCGGGGGTGCCTCGGGCGCCCCAATAACGAGACCCAAGCTGCTGGCGGTGATCGGCACGCGATCGCCGTCGTGGATCTCGCCCTTCAGTATGGACTGGGCCAGGGGATTCTGCAGATAGCGCTGAATGACACGCTTCAGGGGACGCGCCCCGTAGACCGGATCATAGCCCTTGTCCGCCAGCCAGGAGACGGCCTTGTCGTCCAGGTCCAGCACGATCTTGCGGTCGGCCAGCAGGGCGTCCAGGTGCTTCAGCTGGATGGCGACGATGCCGTCCATGTTGGCGCGGCTGAGGCGATGGAACAGCAGCACCTCGTCCAGACGGTTCAGGAACTCCGGCCGGAAGGCGGCCCTGACCACGTCCATCACCGGCTCGCGCACGGCCTCCACCGGCTGCCCGTCGGGCTGGGCCGCCAGGATGTCGGAGCCGAGGTTGGAGGTCAGGATGATCACCGTGTTGCGGAAGTCGACGGTACGGCCCTGACCGTCGGTCAGGCGCCCCTCGTCCAGGACCTGCAGCAGCACGTTGAAGACATCGGGATGCGCCTTTTCCACCTCGTCGAAGAGGATGACCTGGTAGGGCCTGCGCCTCACCGCCTCGGTCAGCGCCCCGCCCTCGTCGTAGCCGACATAGCCCGGGGGCGCGCCGATCATCCGCGAGACGGCGTGCTTCTCCATGTACTCCGACATGTCGATGCGGACCATGGCCTGGTCGTCGTCGAAGAGGAAGCCGGCAAGCGCGCGCGTCAGTTCCGTCTTGCCCACGCCGGTCGGGCCCAGAAAGAGGAAGGAGCCGATCGGCCGGCTGGGATCCTGCAGGCCGGCGCGGGCACGGCGCACGGCATCGGAGACCGCGGCGATGGCCTCGGACTGACCGATGACCCGCGCCCCCAGGGCGGCTTCCATGCCGAGCAGCTTGTCGCGCTCGCCCTCGAGCATCTTGTCGACCGGGATGCCGGTCCAGCGCGAGACCACGGCGGCGATGTGGCTGTCGGTCACCTCCTCGTTCAGCATGCGATGATGCTCGGCCTCGACGGCCTGGTTGAGCTGGCCTTCCAACGCGGGGATCACGCCGTAGCGCAGTTCGCCGGCGCGCTCCAGGTTGCCCTCGCGCTGGGCGATCTCCAGCTCGCCGCGGGCCTGGTCGAGCTGCTCGTTCAGCTTCTGTGCCTTCTGCAGCTCTTCCTTTTCCGACTGCCAGCGCGCAGTCAGCTCGGACGCCCGCTCTTCCAGGTCGGCGAGTTCCTCCTCCAGCTTCTCGAGGCGCTCCTTGGAGGCCTTGTCCTCCTCCTTCTTCAGCGCCGACTGCTCGATCTTGAGCTGGATGATGCGCCGGTCAAGCTCGTCCAGGGCCTCGGGCTTGCTGTCCACGATCATGCGCAGCCGTGCCGCCGCCTCGTCCATCAGGTCGATGGCCTTGTCGGGCAGGAAGCGGTCGGTGATGTAGCGGTTGGAGAGCGTGGCCGCCGCCACCAGCGCCGAATCGGTGATCCGGACACCGTGGTGCACCTCGTACTTCTCCTTGAGGCCGCGCAGGATCGAGATGGTGTCCTCGACCGTCGGCTCGGAGACGAAGACCGGCTGGAAGCGCCGGGCCAGGGCCGCGTCCTTCTCGACGTGCTTGCGGTACTCGTCCAGCGTGGTGGCACCGACGCAGTGCAGCTCGCCGCGTGCCAGCGCCGGCTTCAGCATGTTGGAGGCATCCATGGCCCCGTCGGCCTTGCCGGCCCCGACCAGGGTGTGCATCTCGTCGATGAAGACGATGATCTCGCCGCCGGCCGCCGAGATTTCCTGCAGCACGGCCTTGAGACGCTCCTCGAACTCGCCGCGGAACTTGGCCCCCGCCACGAGCGCGCCCAGGTCGAGCGCCAGCAGGCGCCGGTCCTTCAGGCTCTCCGGCACGTCGCCCTTGACGATGCGCTGGGCCAGGCCCTCGACGATGGCGGTCTTGCCGACGCCGGGCTCGCCGATCAGGACGGGATTGTTCTTGGTGCGGCGCGAGAGCACCTGCACGGTGCGCCGGATCTCCTCGTCGCGTCCGATCACGGGGTCGAGCTTGCCCTCGCGCGCCACCTCGGTCAGGTCGCGGGCATACTTCTTCAGCGCGTCGTAGCCGCCCTCGGCGCCCGGGCTGTCGGCCGTGCGCCCCTGGCGCAGGGCCTCGATCGCGGTGTTCAGGCCCTGCGGCGTGACCTTGGCCGCAGCCAGCGCCTTGCCGGCCGCGGAATCCTTATCCATGGCGATCGCGAGCAGCAGGCGCTCCACCGTGATGTAGCTGTCGCCGGCCTTCTCGGCCAGCTTCTCGGCCTGGGTGAAGACCCGCGCCATGGCCGGGTCGAGGCTGAGCTGCCCGGCGCCGGCGCCCGATACCTTCGGCAGGCGCGCGATCGCCTGGTCGACCTGCTGCTTGGCGACGGCCGCGTCGCCGCCGGCCGCCTTGATCAGGTTGGCGGCCAGTCCCTCGCGGTCGTCGATGATGACCTTCAGCAGGTGTTCGGGCGCCAGGCGCTGATGGCCCTCGCCCAGAGCACGGGTCTGCGCTGCCTGCAGAAAGCCGCGGGCCCTCTCGCTGTACTTCTCGAAATCCATTGCTTGCCCTCCTTCCGCGCGCCCGCTTTCCCGCGGCACACGCCGATGATGCCTTGTCCCACCGATGCCCGCATTGCGGCACATCAATGAAGCCGCGCGCCGCCCCCGGTTCGTCGGCCGGCGGCGCACCTTCAAGGATATGGGGCTGTGGCAAAAATGGCACAAGAGGGTCGGCGCGGCTTCTTGGCGCTTTCTTCGCCGACAGCGGGATCCGCGCTCACGCCACCTGCACACAGGCTTGCTTGGCCGTGTTCCGGCCCCTCCACTACCTCTTGCCATCATGGTTGGACGACGCGAACTCCTCTGCCGGGCAGGCGCCACGGGCCTGCTGGCAAGCCTGTCGCCGGCGCTCGCGAGTGCGGCGCCGCGCGCAGAACTCTGGCCGCGCTGGCAGGCCCACAACCCTGGGTCGCAGCAGCGGGTCGATCACGGCTCCTGGGCGGCCTTCCTCGCCCGCTACCTGCTGCGCGGGACGGACGGCATCAATCGCCTGGACTACCGGGCCGCGATGACCGCAAGGGCCGGGCTGCACGGCTATATGCAAGAGCTGCAGGCGGTGCCGGTCGGGCGTCTGGGCAGGGCCCAGCAGTTCGCCTTCTGGGTCAACCTCTACAACGCGCTGACCGTCGCCACGGTGCTGGACCACTATCCGGTGGCCACGATACGCGACATCGACATCTCCAGCGGTCTCTTCTCCAACGGTCCCTGGGGCGCGAGCTTGGTGGAGGTCGAGCGCGTGCCGCTGACCCTGGACGATATCGAGCACCGCATCCTGCGGCCCATCTGGCGCGACGCGCGGATCCACTACGCGGTCAACTGCGCGGCGCTCGGCTGTCCGAACCTGCATCACGAGCCCTTCGACGCGGCCCGGCTGGAGGACCAGCTAGAGGCGGCGGCGCGGGCCTTCGTCAACCATCCGCGCGCCGCACGCATCGAGGGGGGCAAGCTCTACGTCTCTTCGATCTACGACTGGTACCGCTCCGACTTCGGCGGCAGCGAGACCGGGGTGATCGCCCACCTGAAACGCTACGCGGCACCGGACCTGGCCCGGCAGCTCGACGAGATCGAAGAGATCGAGGACAGCAGCTACGACTGGGCCCTGAACGACGCCGCGTCCGCCCGGCAGTCTTGACAGCCGGCGCGCTCCCGGCGTCTCGTGAAGACCTTCGAGGGACGGCTGGCGTCCCGGACGAGGCGGTTCGGCGGCAATGCAGGCAAGCTTGGCAGCAATCACGCGCTATCCCGTTAAGGGCCTGGCAGGGCAGTCTGTGGAGGCGGCGGAGCTCAGCCCCGGCGGGCCGCTGCCGCACGACCGCCGCTTTGCCCTGGTCTACGCCAGCGCCGGCCTGCCGCTGGGAGACAGGCCGGGAAACCTGCAGTTCGTCGGCCTGGACCACGAGGAACGTCTGGCCGCACTGGGCGTGGACTACGACGAGGCAAGCACGACCGTCACCGTGCTGCGCGACGGCAAGCAGGTGGCGCGCGGCAAGGCCGACGAGGGCATCGGCCAGACCCTGCTGACCCAGTTCTTCACGGCCTACCTCAAGGATTCGCCCCGCGGCCTGCCGAAGTTCGTCGAGGCGCCGGATCGCGCCTTCAGCGAGTTCGACGAGATCTACCTGCACCTGGTCAGCCGGGAGACCGCGAAAGACCTGGAGCGGGTGGCCCGCCAGCCGGTCGACCTGCGCCGCTTTCGCGCCAATCTGGTCATCGAGGGGCTGGATGCCTGGGAGGAGCTGTCCTGGGTCGGCCGGCAACTCGCCATCGGCGGGGCCCTCTTCGAGGTGGCCGACCGCACGGCACGCTGTGCCGCCACCACCGTCAACCCCGACACGGCCAAGCGTGACCTGAACCTGCCGCGCACGCTCAGGGCCGGCTACGCCCACCTCGACATGGGCGTCTACCTGCGGGTGGTGGAAGGCGGCCGGATCGCGACCGGGGACAGCCTGACCTTGCGGTAGGGTCCTGCCCGGTCTTCCCCATCAGATCTCGAAGCGGTAGCCCACGCCCCTGATGTTGAGGAGCTTCTTGCCGTGCGCGCCGAGCTTCCTGCGCAGCCGGGTGATGTAGACCTCGACGATGTTGGTGAAGACCTCCTCTTCTTCCGTGTTCCAGACGCTCCGCAGGATATCGCTCTTGTAGACGGTCTTGCCCCGGTTCTTCAGGAAGTAGCCCAGCAGCTTCTTCTCCGCGTCCGTCAGTTCGACGTCCTTCTTGGTCCTGCTGGCGAGGCTGTCCGGGCCCTGCGCGCCCTCCTCCTTGAGGATCGCGGGGAAGTCCATGAACTCCACCATGATGTTGTTGAAGTCGACCAGGGCCCTGGCCCAGCTCAGCGCTTCATGGCCCTCAACCGGCTTTGGCAGGATGCTGTCCTTGGTGACGTTCAGGATGGTCTCGTTGTCGATCTCCTCGCCCGGCTCGGCGATCAGCAGGATCGGCGTCGGCAGCCCGGCAGCGTGAAAGCGATCGTAGAGTCTCTGGCCGCCGCGGTCGTGCAGGGCATGGTTCAGCACGATGATGTCGAAGCGCGCGCAGATGAGGCAGTTGAAGGCGGAGACCGAATCCTCTGCGCTTTCGACCGAAAAGCCGCCGGACTTCAAGGCCGAGCCGATCTCCTCGGAAGCCTCCAGGTCGGGCTCGATCAGCAAAGCCTTCATGGTTTTCCCTGTCCTCCAGCCGGCATCGCAACTGTCCGCGAGGCCGGCTGCCAGTCCCCCGGAGCCCCCTCCGGGTCCTCGGGCAGCGCCTAGCTTCTCCCCGTACCGCCGCGGCCGCGGGGGCAGTGTAGCGCCCCGCGGAAGCCCCTCAAAGTCCCTCTGACGACTGTTGGGCTTTACAGTTCCGGCGGTATCCGTGGCCTGCCGCGAGGCTTCAGTTGAGCAGGGAGGTCGGGTTCCCCCGCAGATTGTCGGTCATCTCCTCGACTGTCGCCTTCATGGCGGCCAGGGTGACGTCGAGGGCCTTGTCCTCCAGTTCTCCGCTGTAGAGGAGTTCGGACATGATGACCGCCGTCAGGTGCAAGCTCGCTCCCAGAACGATGCCGGAGTTGCCGTTTGCCTGCGCGATCAGGAAGTCGCGCGCTTCGAAGGCCGCGTCGGTGGCGCTGTCATGGAACTGATCACTGTCCATTTCTACTCTCCTCTTGGGGCCTGACGCGGTCGCTCGACGGCCCGGCTTCGCTGCTTTTGTTGTAGGTTGCAGGATTTCTGTTCATCGTTTCCTGCTTTTTCTGATCTCGGCCACCTGATAACGGCGCCCCCGTGCCCAAGAGATCATGTCTTCTTGCTCCGCTGTCCAGTCCGGCGGGCAACGATATTGCCGGAATCCGATGGAATTAATGTTAATTAACAGGGCGGCTGCAGCCCTGGGCTCGTCGGGAGCGCCAGGCCCCTTCGACCAGCGAGGCGGCGAAGTGCGACGGCCGAGAGGACTATCCGGCATAGCGGCCGCCTGGGTTCGAATGCTTGACGCCTGCCCGCTTGCAATCTCAAATTGGATACAATATAAGATAGGCGTTCTCGAAACACCTCCTTCGGAGCAGCAATGAATCAGGACTTCGACCAGGAGCGGCAGACCCGCGCGCCGGAGCTGCGCCTGCAGCGGCGCTCGATTCCCAGCGAGATCGCCGATTCCCTGCGCCAGAGGATCATCTCCGGCGAGCTGGCCGAGGGCACGCCGCTGCGCCAGGAGGTACTGGCCGAGACCTATGGCGTTTCCCGCATCCCGGTGCGCGAGGCCCTGCAGCGGCTGGAGGCCGAGGGCCTGGTCAGCATCGCGCCAAACCGCGGCGCCCGCGTCTCCGGCCTGGCCCTGGCGGAGATCGGCGAGCTCTACGAGCTGAGGGCCTGCCTGGAGGGCGACCTGGCGGCCCGCGCCGTCCCGCGCCTGGGCAAGGCTGACCTGGAGGCCATGGAGCGCGCGCTCGCCGCCTACGAGGCGGCCCTGACGGCCGAGCAGGTGGGCGACTGGGGGACCCTGAACTGGCGGTTCCACAAGGCCCTGCTGCAGGCGGCCAAACGTCCGCTCTGGCTGGAGGAGCTGCGCGGGCTGAACGAGCGCACGGAGCGCTATGTCCGCCTGCAGCTCGCCCTGACCGGTGCGCTGAAGCAGGCGCAGGCCGACCATCGCAGCCTGCTGGCGCTGGCCCGCGCCGGCGAGGCGGCAGAGGTCGGCCGGGTGATGCGCAGTCATATCGAAGAGGCCGGCCGCGCCCTGGTCGCGCGCCTGCGCCAGCAACGCTGAGGAGCCGTCATGAAGATCGTCCGCATCGCCGTCCACCAGGTCGACCTGCCGCTGAAGGAGGGCCGCTATAGCTGGGCCGACGGCAAGTTCGTCGAGGTCTTCGACTCGACCCTGGTCAGCCTGACGACCGACGTGGGCCTGGTCGGCTGGGGCGAGGTCTGCCCGCTGGGCCCCTTCTACCTGCCGGCCTACGGGCCCGGCGCGCGGGAGGGCATCAGGGAGCTGGGGCCGCATCTGCTGGGGCTCGACCCCCGCGACCTCGACCGGGTGAACGGGGTGATGGACCGCGCCCTCCTGGGCCACCCCTACGTCAAGTCGCCGCTCGACATGGCCTGCTGGGACCTGCTGGGTCAGGCCGCCGGACTGCCGCTCGTCACCCTGCTGGGCGGGCGTGCCGGCGAGGCCGTCGCCCTCTACCGCGCGATCAGCCAGGAGGAGCCCGAGGCCATGGCGGCAAAGGTCGCCGGCTACCGCGAGGAGGGCTACACCAAGTTCCAGCTCAAGGTGGGCGGCGCGGTGGAGGACGACATCGCCCGCATCCGTGCCTGCCGGGCGGTCCTGGAGGCGGGCGAGCTTCTGATGTGCGACGCCAATACCGGCTGGCAGCAGCACGAGGCCCAGCGCGTGGTGCGCGCCGTCGCCGACCTGGACGTCTATATCGAGCAGCCCTGCCCCACCTACGAGGCCTGCCTGGCGATCCGGCGCAACTGCAATCACCCCTTCATCCTGGACGAGAACATCGACGGTCTGCAGATGCTGCTGCGCGCCCAGCGCGATCTCGCCATGGATGCGATCAACCTGAAGATCTCAAAGGTGGGCGGGCTCACCAGGGCGCGGCAGATCCGCGACCTCTGCGTCTCGCTGGGCATCGCCATGAACCTGGAGGATTCCTGGGGCGGCGACGTCACCACCGCCGCGATCGCCCACCTGGCGCACTCCACGGCGGAGGACTTCCGCCTGGCCGCGACCGACTTCAACTCCTACGTCACCGTCTCCACGGCCGAGGGCGCACCGCAGCGCGTCGAGGGTCGCATGCAGGCCTCCGACAGGCCGGGCCTGGGCATCGCCCCGCGGCCCGAGGTCATCGGCAGGCCCCTCTTCGAGATCAGCTAACCCAGAACCGGAAGGACCAGACCATGGCTGTCAACTGGAAGGGCGTCTATCCAGCCCTCATGACCGAATTCAAGCAGGACGGGACCCTCGACCTCGTGGCGACCGCCCGGCACATCGAATCCTGCATCGCCGCCGGCGTCGACGGCTTCATCATGCTGGGCACCCTGGGCGAGAACCTCTCGCTGAGCGCGGTGGAGAAATCGGCGGTGCGCGCGGCCGCGGTGGAAGCCGCCGGCGGCAAGGTGCCGATCCTCTCCGGCATCGCGGAATACACCACCGACTTCGCCATCGAGGCCGTCCGCCAGGCCGAGGCCGACGGCTGCCAGGGGGTCATGGTGCTGCCGCCCATGGTCTACAAGACCGACGCCGAGGAGACCCTGGCGCACTTCGCGGCCGTGGCCGACGCCAGCCCGCTGCCGATGATGGTCTACAACAACCCCGTCACCTACGGCGTCGACATGAAGCCCGAGGGCTTCGCCAGACTGGCGAGCCGCGAGACGGTCGTCGCGATCAAGGAATCCAGTGACGACGTGCGCCGCATCACCGACCTGAAGAACGAGGTCGGCGACCGCTACATCCTCTTCTGCGGCGTCGACGACCTGATCGTGGAATCCGTCCTTCTGGGCGTGGACGGCTGGGTCGCAGGCCTGGTCAACGCCTTCCCGAAGGAATCGGTGGCGCTCTACCGCTACGCCAGGGCGCGCGACCTCGATTCCGCCCTGCCGCTCTATCGCTGGTTCATGCCGCTGCTCCACCTCGACTGCCACACCAAGCTGGTGCAGTACATCAAGCTGGCCAACGCCATGACCGGCGAGGGCAGCGAGTGGACCCGGCGCCCGCGCCTGCCGCTCGCCGGCGAGGAGCGCCAGCGCATCGAGAGCATCATCGCCAGGGCCATAGAGAGTCGACCGAACTTGTGACTTTGAGCTAGCCTCCCCGAAACGCGGGGAGGCGCTGAGCTCATGTCGCAATCGGTTCCCATCACCAAGGCTGCGCTGAAGGCGCAGGCGAGCATCCTTCGCAACCACGAGCACCTCCTGGCCCTGGAACTGGCCGGCAAGGAGCCGGAGGCACGCTACCAGCTGGTCTTCTCGCGCCTGCTCCGGCCCGACCCCTTCCGCCTCTTCGGGATGGGGATGGGACCTGACACGCCCTTCACGCTGGGCACCGACCAGCGCGACCAGATCGTGCCGCGCCTGGCCGAGCGGCTGATGCCGCTCAGGCCCGGCGCGGTGGTCCTGGACGTCGGCGCGGGCGACGGCCAGACCACGGCCTACGCGCTGGAGGGGCGCCTGCAGCCCCTGACATTCCTGCCGGTGGACATCGCCGAGGGCGCGCTCGCGCGTTATCGCGACCTCTTCGCCAGCCGCTTCCCGCAGCTCAAGGTCGGCCGCAGCCTCGCGGCCGGCATCGACGAGATGGTGACGGCCACGCCCGGAAGCCCCGCCTTCCTGGAGGAGCGGGTCGACATGGTGATGGTGATCCACGCGATCTACTTCACCGCCGACGTCGCCCGCTTCCTGCGCTTCGCCCACGACCGACTGCTGCCGGGCGGCAAGCTGGTGATCGCCTTCGGCGTGGACAACGGCCGCTACTCCGGCGGGCTCGCGCAGGCCTACAGGAAGCTGCACCCGGCCGCGGGCGAGGAGCCGCCCCACGCCACCGGCGACGAGCTCGACCGCTTCTTCGGCCTGGAGACGGGAGAACTGCCGGAGGGAGAGAGCCGCCGGGCTTGCGAGGAAAGGCTCGGCGCGCGGCTGGGCGGCCGGCTCTTCCGCGTGGCGGAGGTCATCCGCCAGCCGACCCGCCTCTACGCGCACGACTTCGGCGACCTGCTGGCGATGGGCTTCATCACCGGGCTGGTGCCGCAGGACGACGAGGAGCTGCTGCACCAGATCGCTTTCGTCTCCGAGCGCCTGCAGCAGGAGCCGGAGCGCTTCGACCTGCGCCTCACCCTTACCGGCCCGCGGGCGCGCATGCTGTCGGTCGCACAGCCGCAGATCGTCCTCGGCCTGGAGAAGGCCTGACCGCCGAATTCGCTTTGTCGCTAGGGTGTACGTGCTACCTTCGTCGCGGAGCTATGGGCGAGGGAGGGGACGATGGCGACGATCACCGGTACGGACGGGCCCGACTCGCTTGTGGGCACGTCGCTTGACGACACGATCCTGGGCCTGTCGAGCGACGATACGCTGTTCGGAGCCGACGGCGACGACTACATTTTCGGCGCATCGGGCAGCGACAGGGTCTTCGGCGGCAGCGGGTCGGACACATTTTCGGAGTATGAGCTGGCGGCCAACGGCGGGGATGTCTTCTTCGGCGGCAGCGGGAACGACGCGGCCTTCGGCGGTATCGGACCGGACCGTCTCCTCGGCAACCGGGGGGACGACGTCCTCATCGGCGATACCGGGGACGACCGGCTCTACGGCGCGGAGGGCGACGATCTTGCCGAGGGCTTCGATGGTAAGGACCGAGTCTACGGTGGCAGCGGCAAGGACTTCATCTTCGGCAACGCGGACGACGACACCCTCTTCGGCGGCAGCGGCAGCGATCGCGGTGGCGGGGGTTCCGGAGACGACACCCTGTTCGGCGATGCCGGGAACGACGCTACCCTCTACGGTGGGACCGGCAACGATACCATCCACGGTGGAGGCGGGTCGGACAGTGCGCTCTATGGCGGCAGCGGGGCGGATCTGGTCTACGGCGGCGGCGGCCGGGATACGGCGCTGAAGGGAGACAGCGGCGACGACAGCGTCTTCGGAGATGGCGGCAACGATACCTATCTCTACGGCGACGTGGGCGACGACTACCTCTCGGGCGGCGACGGCGACGACACCTTCTTCTTCGCGGCGGCGGGGAACGACACGGTCAGGGGCGGCAGCGGCAGCGACTACGACCTGAACGGGGCCAACGGCAACGACAGCCTGATCGGCGATTCCGGGGTCGATTTCCAGCTCTTCGGCCAGAGCGGACAGGACCGGCTCTTCGGCGGCGACGGCAACGACTATGCGCTCTACGGCGGTGAGAACAACGACCGGATCTACGGGGGCAGCGGGCACGACAGCCTGGCCTATGCCGGGGATGGCAATGACCGTCTCAATGCAGGGAGCGGTGCGGACTATAGTCTCTACGGCGGGTCCGGCAATGATCGTATTGAGGGCGGCGACGGCGGCGACAGCTACCTGCTAGGCGACAGTGGTGACGACATCATTGCCGGCGGCAGCGGCAGCGATTACTGGCTTACAGGCGGGGCGGGCGACGACCTGGTTCGTGGCGGCAGCGGCTTCGATCATCGCATAAGCGGCAAGAGCGGCACGGATCGGCTCTACGGCGGAGACGGCACAGATCTCTATTTCTACGGCGATGCCGGCTCGGACAGCATTTACGGCGGTTCCGGCGTAGACCGATATCTTCGTGGCGGGTCTGGCAATGATCTTGTCGACGGCGGCAGCGGACTCGACTATTTCCTGTCCGGAGGAAGTGACGATGACAGGATTTACGGACGTGACGGTGATGACAACATGCTATTCGGCGGTGCCGGAGACGACAATCTCTTCGGCGGATCGGGCCAGGACACCAGCCTCTTTGGCGGTGACGGCGACGACGCTGTCTACGGCGGATCCGGTGCGGATGGGAGCCTCTACGGCGGAGCGAACGACGATACCCTGTACGGAGGGCAAGGCGATGACACGCTCGACGGCGGCAACGACACCGACTATCTCTACGGCGGGTACGGCAAGGATAGCCTTGCCGGCGGATCTGGCGACGACTTTCTGGCCGGCGACAATGGCCCTGACCGCCTCTTCGGCGGCTCGTCGACGGACCAGCTCTTTGGCAGCGATGGCAACGACATCCTTCGCGGCGAGGAGGACAACGACAGGCTGGTCGGCGAAAGCGGCCGGGACACTCTTTTTGGCGGCAATGGTTCGGACGGGATCTATGGCGGGACCGACAACGACCAGATCGTGGGGGGTAGCGGTACCGACTACCTTTTCGGGGCGGCAAACCGGGACCGCCTGAACGGCGGCTCCGGGACCGACTACGCCTACGGTGGCAACAACAACGATACCTTCATCGTCGATACCAGCACGGATCGGCTTTTCGACGGGACCGGGCAGGGCGACGACGTGCTGCGCTCCAACGCGCTCGACTACACGCTCGGCACCTCCAGCGAGATCCTGGTCGAGCGGGTGAACGTCAACACCGGCGCCGGCGATGCCTCCATGGCCGGCAACGACAGCGACGACCTCCTCATCGGCAACTCCTTCTCGAACCGGCTCTCGGGCCTCAGCGGCGACGACCGGTTGAACAGCCGCGGCGGCATAAACTCGCTTCTCGGCGGCAGCGGCGATGACACCTTCATCGTCACAACCGGCCTTGACGAGGTCCGGGAGTTTGCCGGCGAGGGAACCGACCTGGTACGCGCCGAGGTGGGCTACACGCTGCCCAGCGGAACCGCCGGCGCCTTCGTCGAGAACCTCCGGCTTCAGGGCGGCTTCGGCAATATCGACGGCGGCGGCAACGAGCTGGACAACACAATTGAGGGCAATTCCGGGGACAACGCTCTGCGCGGTTTTGCCGGCAACGACACGGTGATCGGCGGCGAGGGCAACGACGACCTCTTCGGCGGCCCCGGCTCCGACCGCTTCGACGGCGAGAGCGGTGCCGACACCCTGCACCTGGCCTCCGGCGACGTGGCCTTCGGCGGCTCGGGCGCAGACAGCTTCCTCTTCAGCGGCGTGCCGCTGGGAAGCGGCGGGGCCGGCGGACCGGTCCTGCGCGACTTCGACGGCATCTCGGTCAACGCGGCCAACGGCGAGGACAAGCTGGTCTTCGCGACCGGCCTGGAGACCGGAAGCTTTGCCTACATCGGGACAACCACCTTCTCGGGCGGCGGTGATTCCGAGGCCCGCTATGCCGGAGCGCGGCAGATCCAGGTGGACCAGGACGGCGACGGCCAGGTCGACCAGGCCTTCCTGGTCGACGGGGTGACCGCCGCCAACCTGCTGACCGAGACGGACTTCCTCTGGCTTTAGGAAGGTCTTGATTGCCGCGGCACCATCCGTCGTCCTCCACCCCACCCTTTCGTCATTTTCCACCCGTCCCTTCCGTCATCCTCCCGCCCCTTCCTTCCGTCATCCTCCCGCCCCTCCCTTCCGTCATCCTCCACCCCTCCCTTCCGTCATCCTCCGGCTTGACCGGAGGATCTCGCTACACCCTGGCGGCAAGGGGGAGAGGGATCCTCCGGTCAAGCCGGAGGATGACGGTTTAGGTGGGTGGGACGGTTGCGCAGGCCGGTGCCGAACCTAACCGAGCGCGGTACGCTCAAACCCGACTACAGGCCCAGTTCGGCGCGCACCCTCTCCGGTGTCCAGCCCTCGGCCCTGAGAGATTCCAGGCTTCGGGCGTCGTCGCGCTTGGCCAGGCGCTTGCCGGTCTCGTCGGTGATGAGGCGGTGGTGCCACCACTCCGGCACCGGCAGCTCCAGGAGGGCCTGGAGGAGGCGGTGCATGTGGGTCGCGGGGAAGAGGTCGAGCCCGCGGGTCACCAGGGAGATCTCCTGCGCGGCGTCGTCCAGCACCACCGCCAGGTGATAGCTGGCCCCCAGGTCCTTGCGCGCCAGCACAACGTCGCCCAGGAGCTCCGACCGGGCCTCCTGCCGGCCCCGGTCGCGGTCGTGCCAGCAGAGCGCGCCCGCTCGTGCCCTGGCCGCGGCGACGTCCAGCCGCCAGGCCGGCTGCAGGCCCTCGGCGCGGCGGGCGGCGGTCTCCTCGCCGGAGAGGCCGCGGCAGGTGCCGGGATAGAGCGGGCCCTCCGGCCCCTGCGGCGCCTGCCCTGCGGCCTCGATCTCGGCACGGATCTGGGCGCGGGTGCAGAAGCAGGGATAGAGCAGGCCCTGCTGCCTGAGACGCTCCAGCGCCTCGGCATAGACCGGCTTGCGCGCCGACTGCTTCATGACCGGGCGCGGCCAGTCGAGCCCCAGCCAGGCGAGGTCGCGGTCGATCGCGGCCTCGTAGTCGGCCCTGGCCCGCCCCTCGTCCAGGTCCTCGATGCGCAGGAGGAAGCGCCCGTCCACCCCCGCCGCCCCGGCCGCGAAGAGCGCCGCATAGGCATGGCCCAGGTGCAGCAGGCCGCTGGGTGAGGGCGCGAAGCGTGTGGTCTCGACGGTCATCGCCGTCAGGCTAGAGCGTTTCGCGCTCGGATGGTATCGGCGGCCCGCAGCCCCTCCGCAATAAGTTTCCCGGGGCGGCCAGGAGGGGCTGCGCGCCGGTTCCGCGCTGGTCCGAAACGCTCTATCGCCCTGCCCGCAGCTCCGCTATGGCTCTCGCATGGCAAAGCCTCCCGATCCGAAGCTGGCAGCCCCGCTGGCGGCGCTGGCGGACTGCGACCCCGACCTGGCCAGGGCGCTGGGCGACTGCGGACTGCCGCCCAGGCGCAAGAGCCCGGCCGGCTTCCCGGGCCTGCTGCGGATCATCGTCTCGCAGCAGGTCTCGACCGCCTCGGCCGCCGCCATCCTCGCCAAGCTCAAGACCCGCATGCCGCGCGCCACCCCGCAGGCCTTCCTGAAGCTGGGCGAGGCGGAGCTCGTCGCGTCCGGCTTCTCGCGGGCCAAGATGCGCTACGCCACGGCCCTGGCCGAGGACCTGCTGGCCCGGCGCCTCGACCTCAGGGCCCTGGACCTCATGGAGGACGAGGCGGCGATCCAGCACCTGACCGCCGCCAAGGGCATCGGCCGCTGGTCGGCCGAGATCTACCTGCTCTTCTCGCTCGGCCGGCCCGACATCATGCCGGCGGGCGATCTCGCCCTGCAGGTGGCCGCCCAGCGCATGAAGCAACTGGCCCAGCGCCCCGACGACAAGGCCCTGCGGGCCCTGGCCGAGCGCTGGCGCCCGCACCGCTCGGCGGCCGCGCGCTTCCTCTGGCACGCCTACCGCCACCCCGGCCTGCCGGATCTCTAGGGCAGGATGCCTTCGCCTGTGCTCACGAATCCTGCCCTAGAGATCCAGCTCGCCCTGCCCTGCTGCGCATCTCGGTCGAAAATCGACCATGGTCTTGGCGGTCGAATCCCGTCATTCTAGCCCTGGTGACCCCCGGCCAGCGGGTTGCCGGTGATCGCCGAGAGGAGGCTGAGCGTGCCCGATTTATCGCGCGTGGAGGTCTTGGACGCGGGAGCGGCGGTAAGCCTCGCCTGGGCGGACGGGCTCTCGGCGCGCTTCCATGCGATCTGGCTGAGAGACAACGCGCAGAACCCTGAGACCCGCGATCCCGCCAACGGGCAACGCCTCATCACCCTGCAGCAGATCGCGCCCGGGACCCGCATCGCCGAGGCGCGGCTCGCCGCAACGGCACTTCAGCTTCTCTTCCAACCGGAAGACCGCTGGATTTCCTTCTCCGCGGCTTGGCTCCGCCGCCACATCTACGACCGCGGACAGCAGCAAGGGCTCCACACCGGGGCTGCGGTCGAGACCTGGGACGGCAGCCTGGATCCCGGGCGAGTGACCTCAGACCACCCTGCCGTGGCCGACGACCCGGAGGCGCGGCGGCGCTGGCTGGCCCATGTGCGGCGCTACGGCTTCGCCCGGCTGGTCGGCGGCCCGGCCGAGCCGGAGGCGCTGCTGAAGGTGGCCGCCCTCTTCGGCTACGTGCGCGAGACCAACTACGGCCGCTGGTTCGAGGTGCGCACGGAGGTGAAACCCAGCAACCTGGCCTTTACCGGCCTCGGCCTGCAGGCCCACACCGACAACCCCTACCGCGACCCGCAGCCGACCCTGCAGATCCTCTACTGCCTGGAGAACGCGGCCGAGGGCGGCGACAACCTGGTGGTCGACGGCTTCCGCGTGGCCGAGCGCCTCCATGCCGAGAACCCAGAGGGCTTCGCGCTGCTGGCCAGACACCGCGCCCGCTTCGAGTATCGCGGCAGCGGCGAGGTGCACCTCAGCGCCGAACGGCCGATGATCGAGGTCCAGGGCGACGGCGAGATCACCGCCATACGCTTCAACAACCGCAGCACCGCGGCCATCACCGCCGTCCCCTTCGAGGAGATGGCAGCCTACTACCGGGCCTACCGCCGCTTCGGCGAGCTGGTCGAGGACCCGGAGATGGCTGTCACCTTCAAGCTGGAGCCGGGCGACAGCTTCATCGTCGACAACACCCGCGTGCTGCACGGCCGCAAGGCCTACAGTCCGAACGCCGGATCGCGCTGGCTCCAGGGCTGCTACGCCGACAAGGACGGCCTGCTCTCCACCCTTTCCCTTCTCGAGGCGCGCCAGCCGGCGGAGGCACCGTGAGCCCGGAACAGAGACCCACGCCCCAGACCATCGTCGCGGACCTGGCGGAGATCTTCGAGCGTCGCGGCAAGGAGGCCTACCTGGGCGAGGACGTCACCATGGCCGAGCACATGCTGCAGGCGGCCGGCCTGGCCGAGCGCACCGGCCAGAGCGAGACGGTCATCGCCGCGGCCCTGCTGCACGACATCGGCCACTTCGTCGGTCCCAACGGCAGCTTCACGATGCAGGACCTCGAAGACCGGCACCACGAGGACAGCGGCGCGCGCCTGCTGGAGGGCCTCTTTCCCGACCGGGTCGTGGAATGCGTCCGCCACCACGTCGCCGCCAAGCGCTATCTCTGCGCGGTCATGCCGGACTACCTCGAGCGCCTCTCGGAGGCCTCCTGCCACTCCCTGCTGCTGCAGGGCGGTCCGATGGACGAGGCGGAGGTCGCGGCCTTCGCCCGGAACCCGCACCTGCGGTCGATCCTGCAGGTGCGCTTCCTCGACGAGGCCGGCAAGCGCCAGCAGGCCGCCATCAAGCCCTTCGATCACTATCGCCCCCTCCTGGAGCGCCTGGTCGCCGAGCGCTGCGGCCTCCGCCAGGCGCAAGAGACCTGACCGCGGCGCTTGAAAGCGCGGCGGGGCAGGCCGACCTCTCTGCTAGACCCGACACGCTTCAGCCCGACCAGGGAGGGCCCTGTCCCATGAGCCAGATGAACCGCCGCCTCTTCCTTGCCGCCGCCGCAACGCTGCTGCCGGCAGGGGCCCTCGCCTTCGACCTCAAGTCCGGCTCTGACGGGCGGGGCGAGCGTAACGAGCCGCTGGGCAGCGGGCGCCTCAGCAAGATGCTCTTCCGCGGCGAGGGCAACCGCCAGTTCGGCCTGACCGACATCCTGGTCCTGGCCGACAGCGGCGCCTGGTATGCCGACTTCACGACCCGCGTCATCCGCCGCGACGAGGACCGGATCGGCATCCTCCGCGACATACCCATCGTGGGCAACCTCTTCGCCCCGCGCCTTTCCGGCCGCGACTTCTCATCCAACCTGCAGATCGGCCTGGTCTTCCAGCTTGGCGACACCCTGCTGGTCGACCTGCACCGCAGCGAGCTTGCCCGCCGCCAGCTCGCCCAGCAGCTCCTGTCGAAGCAGGAGATGACGCCGCCCCTGATCCTGCCGGGCTCGCGCGCACCGGTCCGCTCCGTCGCCGCCGCCAACCAGAAGATCAGCTATTTCCTGGTCGGCGCCCCGCTGCCGGTGATGGCAAGCCATGCGCCCCAGCCGCTGCGCGCGCTGGCCGAGGGCGCCGAGGCCACCCGCATCGGCGCCGCCTACAACAACGGCGAGACGCTGCTGACCCTGGTGCGCCCCTCGATCCTGAACGGCTGGAGCTGAGGAGACGGGCCATGGCGCACTACCGGGTCTACGGGCGGGCTGGAGCCGGCTCCTTCGCGCCGGAGATGCTGCTGACCGAGATGGGCCAGCCCTACGAGCTGGTGCCGATCTCGAAGGAGGCGGCGGGCGGCGAGGCCTACCTCAAGATCTGCCCCACCGCGATGGTCCCGGCACTCGGGCTGCCCGGCGGCGCGGTCGTCTGGGAATCGGCGGCCATCTGCATCCACCTGACCCTGGCCCATCCCGAGGCGGGCCTGGCGCCCGAGCCCGGCTCGGCCGAGCATGCCCGCTTCCTGCAGTGGATGGCCTATCTCTCCAGCAGCCTCTACCAGTGCTGCCGGCGCATCTACTATGCCGAGCGCTACACCATCGACGGTGCCGCCGATGCGGAGAAGGTGAAGGCCAAGGCAATCGTCGATTCGCTCGAGGTCTATCGCCTGCTGGAGGAAGCGCTGGCCGAGCGGCCGGGCCCCTGGCTGCTGGGCGACCTCTCGGCCGCCGACCACTACCTCTTCATGCTGATGACCTGGTTCCCCGAGGGCGAGGCGGGCCTCCTTGCCGCCTACCCGCGCCTGGCCGACCTTGCCGGGGCCCTGCGCGCCCGGCCGGCCCTGCAGGCGCTCATCGAGGAGAATGCGGGGCCAGCGCCCGCCGCGTGACCGGCAGCCGTTTGCTCCAGGCAACGCAGAGGAAGACGCCGACCGCGAAGAGCAGGGTCGCGAGGTCGATCGGCTCGGCCAGCAGCAGCCAGGCGAAACCCAGGGTGAGGAAGGTCTGCAGCAACTGAAGCTGCCCGACCTTGGCGACGCCGCCGAGCGACAGCCCGGCGTACCAGGCAAAGAAGGCCAGGTACTGGGAAACCAGCGCCAGGTAGAGGAACGAGGCCCAGACCTCGAGGGGAAGCGCCCCCCAGGCGACCTCGTCGAAGCTCAGCGCCACCGGCACCGCCAGGACCGGCGCGGCGATCACCAGGGCCCAGGAGATCACCTGCCAGCCGCCCAGCGCGGGCGTCAGCCTGGCCCCCTCGGCATAGCCCAGACCGGCGCAGAGCACGGCGGCGATCAGGGCCAGGTCGGCCGGATGCAGGCTGCCCGCGCCACGCTCGAACGCGAAGACGACGACCAGGCCGCTACCCAGAAGGGCCACCATCCAGAAGGCCCGCGAGGGGCGCTCGTTGGCCCTGAGGGCGGCGAAGAGGGCCGTGGCCAGCGGCAGCAGGGCCAGCACGATGGCGCCGTGGCTGGAGGGCAGGTGTCCCATGGCCCATGCGCTGAGGAAGGGAAAGCCGAAGATCACGCCGGCGGCGACGATCCCCAGACTGACCCACTGCCTCCCCCGCGGGCGCCTGGGGCGCAGCACCAGCAGGAGAAGGCCGGCGACCGCCGCGGCCAGGAGCGCACGGCCGAGGCCGATCATCGCGGGCGGCATGAGGGCCACCGCGACACGAGTCGCCGGCAGGGTCAGGCTGAAGGCCAGGACCCCCACAAACCCCAGACAATAGCCGAGAGTCTCGTTGCGTTCCATGCCCCGGATAAAGAGCCGGCGTAGGGCTTGCCTGCAAGATGAAAGATGTACCCTGACAAAGACGCGCTATCAGCGTGATCGCTTCATATCGTACCGAGGATTTGCTTGACTGCACAGTCATCCGCGCTAGTTCTTACCTCTTGGTCGTTACAAGGAGAGGAAATGACAGATGACGCGTAAGTATATCATGCTAGCAGCACTTGGCGCCGGGCTGGTAGGATTGGCTGCCTTGCCTGCGCAGGGCCAGAACGTCACCGATTCGCTGACGAACTCCGCCACCTCTGCGGTCAAGTCGACGGCACAGGATGCCGCCAAGGACGCCGCCGGCTCCGCCGTCGACAGCACCCTGGGCAGCGACGCGACCTCCGCAGTGGTCAAGTCTACGGCGCAGGACGCCTCCTCGGAGGCCGCCGGCACCGCCGTGGACGAGGTCATGGGAAGCGGAACGGAGGCAGCGACCGAGCAGGCCGGCGACGCCGCCGCGGCAGCCTCCACGGCTTCCGACGCGGCCTCGGCCGTCTCCACCGACGCTGCCGCGGACGCCGCCGCGGGTGCGGCCACCGACCAGGCGACCGGCGCAGCCACCGGAGCCATCTCCAACGCAGCCGAGTAAGTCCAGCCCACAGCTCAGCCGCCGGCCGCACCCCCGTCGCGGCGGCCGGCGGTAGGGGTAGGTGCGCCAACCTGTTGTCTCCCCTGCCTCCCCGGTGCGAAGGTGGCAGGGGGAGGTATCGATGCTGCACAACCGCTTCCGCTGGGCCGTCGTCGCCCTGCTCTTCGCCATCACCGTGATCGACTATGTCGACCGCTCCGCCATCGCCTTCGCGGTGCCGGATATCGAGCGCGAGCTGGGACTTTCGGCAACGGCGATGGGCCTGATCCTGGGCGCCTTCGGGCTGGGCTATGCGGCCACCACCCTGCTGGGAGGACTGGCGGTCGACCGCCTCGGCGCCAGGTCGGTGCTGGCCGGCGCCGTCCTCTTCTGGGGCCTGGCGATCGGCGCCACGGGGCTCGCGACCGGCTTTGCCATGCTCTATGCCGCCCGTGTGGCCCTGGGCCTGGCGGAGGGGCCCAGCTTCCCCGCGCTCGGGGTCGCGGTCAGGCGCTGGCTGCCGGCGCGGGAGCGGGCCGGCGCGCTGGCCGGCACGCTGGTCGCGGTTCCGCTGGCTCTGGCGGCCGGCGCACCCCTGGTCGCGCTGCTGATCGACGCCTTCGGCTGGCGCACCATGTTCCTGATCCTGGTGGCGCTCAGCTTCTGCTGGCTGCCGCTCTGGCTCGTCTTCTACCGCGACCGCCCGGAGGACAGCCGCCATGTGAGCGCCGCCGAACTGGCCCACATCCAGCAGGACCGGACCGAGGAGGCCAAGGACAGAGCCAAAGATCGGGCCGCAGGCCGGCGCCCCTGGCATCGTCTCCTCGCAACGCCGACCCTGCTGGTCAACTACTGGGCCTTCTTCGTCTTCGGCTACTTCCTCTTCTTCTTCATGTCCTGGCTGCCGGGCTACCTGAACAAGGCCTACGGCCTGCAGATCGCGACGGCGGGTCTGCTGGCGGCCCTGCCCTGGGCCGCCGCGGCGGCGGCACTGCTTCTCTTCGGCGGCTGGTCGGACCGCGTGCTGCGGCGCGGCGGCAGCCTGCGGGAGGCCCGCAGCCTGCAGATCGCCGCGACCCAGGCCGTCGCCGCGCTGGCCGTGATCCCCGTCGCGCTGATCGACAGCCTGACGGTGGCGATGATCGGCATCACCTTCGCGGTCGCGGCCACCATGGCCGCCAATGCCGCCTACTTCGCCGTCAACATCGACGTCTTCCCGGACCGCTCGGGGGCGGCGCTCGGCATCATGGACTGCTGCTTCGCCGCGGCCGGCTTCCTGGCGCCGGTGATCACCGGCTTCGTCTACGACGCCAGCGGGTCCTTCAGCGCGGCCTTCCTGCTGCTGGCCGCGCTCGCGGCCTCCTCGGTCGTGCTAGTGCTGCTGTTCCACCGGCCCGACCGCGATCGCCTCCCGGCCGCGCCGGCCTGAAACGAAGAGAGCGCGCCAGGCTCACCCGGCGCGCTCCACCTCATGACCGACCGGGCGCAGCAGCGTCTGCGCCGGGTCTCCTTCCCGCTTCGCTCCGCTCAGGACGAGGGAGCGTACTTGACCGAGCAGCCGTAGGCCCGGGTGATCGGGTTGGGCACCGGATCGCCGGCGGCGATCGCCGTCATGGCCTCGCGCACGTAGTTGGTGGCCTCGGGGATGTCGGCCGGGTTGGACGAGGGGATGGAGTCGATCCCGCCCATGTAGAGCAGGGTGCCCTCGGGATCGATGATGTACATGTGCGGCGTGGTCTTGGCCGCATAGTCGCGGCCGATGCGGCCTTCCGGGTCGAGCAGGGTGTCGCTCGGCACCGCCGCGCGCTCCTGGTTGAGCTGGATCGCCTCGGGGCCCTCGACATAGCCCTGCGTGCCGGGCGCGGAGGAGATCACCTGCAGCCAGACCACCTCCTGGCCGGTCATCTCCTGCTGCAGGGCCTGCATGTTGCCGCTGCCGTAGTGCTTGCCGACGTAGGGGCAGAGATGGTTGGTCCACTCGAGAATGACGTACTTGCCCGAGAGATCCTCCAGGGCCACGGTCTCGCCGGCGGCGGTGACGCCGGTGAAGCCCGGGGCGGGCTGGGATACCTCGGGTGCGGCCTCCGCTACGGAGAAGGAGACCAGGGTCAAGGCCGCGGCTGCGGCGAGGGCTGTGTACTTGGACATGGACACCTCCTGTTGTTGCCGGTTGGGGTGGGTTACTCGGTCGGTTCACTCGGCCGAAGCCTGCTGCAGCCTCGGGTTCTCGGTTGCCGTCTCAACCGCGTCCAGCAGGCCGCCGACGGTCAGGACCTGCGGTAGGATCTCCGGCGGACCGCCGGTCTTCGGATAGAAGAGATAGAGCGGCACGCCGGAGCGACCATGCTCGGCCAGCGCCTCGGTGATCACGGGATCACGATTGGTCCAGTCGCCCTTGAGGTAGGCCACGTTGCCGTCGGCGAAGGCAGCGGCCACGCGCTCGTCGGTGAAGGCGATCCGCTCGTTCACCAGGCAGGTGATGCACCAGGCGGCGGTGAAGTTGACGAAGACCGGACGGCCCTCGGCGCGCAGCGCCGCCACCCGTTCCGGGCTGAAGGGCTCGCTCGCGATCAGGCCGTCGCCGGTCGCCGCCATCGCCGGCCCCTCGCCCGCCGGGGGCAGCAGGCGCGGCAACCCTACGATGGCGCCGGCGAGCAACAGGGCCACGGTGAAGGCGGCCGCCAGACGCCCGCGCTGCTTGAGCCCGCGCGTGGTCTCGTAGAGCCAGGCAGCGAAGGCCAGCAGCAGCATCGCCGCCAGCGCCGCCAGCACGCCCGAGGCACCGCTCTGCTGCGCCAGGACCCAGACCAGCCAGATGGCGGCGCCGTACATCGGGAAGGCCAGCACCTGCTTCAGGCGCTCCATCCAGGGCCCGGGCCTGGGCAGCCAGGAGAGCGCCCGCGGCACCAGGGTCAGGGCCAGGTAGGGCGCGGCCAGGCCGAGGCCGAGGGAGAGGAAGACGAAGATGGCGGTCAGCGCGCCTGCGCTCACGGCGTAGCCGACGGCAGCCCCCATGAAGGGCGCCGTGCAGGGCGTCGCCGCCAGGGTCGCCAGCACCCCGGTGAAGAAGCTTCCGGTCATGCCCGGCCGGCCGCTGAGAGAACTGCCGACGCCGATCAGCGAACCGCCGACGCTGATCGCCCCGGACAGCAGCAGGCCCAGCGCGAAGAAGAGCAGCGCCATCAGCATGACGAAGGTGGGCGACTGGAACTGGAAGCCCCAGCCCAGCGCCTCGCCGCCCGCCCGCAGCGCCAGCAGGAGCCCGGCCAGCGCCGCGAAGCTCACCAGCACCCCGGCGGTGTAGACCAGGCCATGATGGCGCATCTCGCGGCGGTCGCCGCCGACCTGCTGGCCGAGCGAGAGGATCTTGATCGAGAGCACCGGGAAGACGCAGGGCATGAGGTTCAGGATCAGCCCGCCCAGGAAGGCGAAGAAGAGCGCCGGCAGGAAGCCGATCCGTGAGATCTCTCCGCCCTCGGTGATGGTAACGGGCTGGCCTCCGTCGCCCGCCGAAGCGCCCGTGGTGCCGGAGGTGCCCGCCGCAGACCCGGCCGGGTTCAGGCCGGCGGTCAGGGTGAGCGCGCGCTCGATCTCGCTGCCGTCGTCCAGGCGCTCGGTCAGCACCAGCACGCCGGTGAGGTCCTTCTTCTGCGGATCGAAGCCGACCTCCGGCTCCAGCGAGAGGCGGATGCCCTCGCCGCTCTTCGAGAGGCGCTGCGCGCCGGAGTGCATGATCTGGCCCCAGGAATCGGGGAAGAAGGCGGCCTTGACGAGAGAGGCCTGGGCGTCCTCGGGCAGAGCCACCTGGAGGCTCAGGCTCTCGCCCTCCTGCGCCAGCGCCGCCTGCCAGGGACTGGCCACGGGCAGGTGGCTGCGGGTCTCCTCCAGCAGCGGCTGCGGGCCCGCGGAGACCGGGCTCTCCGCGACCGGAAGGCTGAGCGCGATCGAGGCCTCCTCGGGGATGCAGATCTCCTCGCAGACCAGCCACTTGGCCTTGGCCGTCACGGGGAAGCTGCCGCCGGGCTGCAGGTCCCCCGGCGGAAGGATCTCGCTCAGCAGCAGTACATGGTCGCTGTAGCCGTAGTTCGTGATCGGACCCAGGTCGAAGCGATGCGGATAGGGCCACTGGATGGCACCGGCGCTGCTGCCCTCCGGCAGGACCCAGTCGATCTCGGTCGGCAGGCCGCTGTCGCCGGGATTCTGCCAGTAGGTGTGCCAGTTCGGGATGATGCGCTGCTCGAGCGCGACGGTGAAGGCTTTGCCCGGCGCCACGGCATCGACGTCCGCGACCAGACGCACCTGCACCCGCTCGGTCCCGGTCGGCGCCGACTCGGCCGCCAACAGCGGGCCGGCGGCAAGAAGCGCCGCGGCAAGGCTCAAGCAGCGAAGGATGCCACGCATCGAGGACCCACTCTTCTTCAGAAAACGCGAAGGTTCGGTTCAGACACAAGCAAGTTAGCCAGGAATCGGGCGCTGGCAAGGCAGCCTAGCACGAACGTGAAGCGAGCCTCGACGATCCCTTTTGCAGCGCAGAAGAAAAAGGGGCCGACCCCCCTTTTGGGGGCCGGCCCACTTTCAAGGTCGTCCGTCAGGACGGGTCAGCCGAAGAGGTTCATCGATTCCAGCTTCAGGATCACCTGGTGGGCGCAGCCGTCGGGATCGGTCTCCTCGGTGTCGATGCGCAGCTCCGGCTTCTGCGGCTCCTCGTAGGGATCGGAGATGCCGGTGAACTCCTTGATCTTGCCGGCACGCGCCAGCGCGTAGAGCCCCTTGCGGTCGCGGCGCTCGCACTCCTCCAGCGAGGTCGCGACATGCACCTCGATGAAGACGCCGACCGCCTCGATCATCTCGCGGACCGCCCGGCGGGTGGCCGTGTAGGGGGCAATCGGCGCGCAGATGGCGATGCCGCCGTTCTTGGTGATCTCCGAGGCGACATAGCCGATGCGGCGGATGTTGATGTCGCGGTGCTCCTTGGAGAAGCCGAGCTCGGAGCTCAGGTGCTTGCGCACCACGTCGCCGTCCAGCAAGGTGGTCGGCCGGCCGCCCATCTCCATCAGCTTCACCATCAGCGCATTGGCGATGGTCGACTTGCCCGACCCGGAGAGCCCGGTGAAGAAGACGGTGAAGCCCTGCTTGGAGCGCGGCGGGTGGGTGCGGCGGAGTTCCGCCACCACGGCCGGGAAGGAGAACCAGTCGGGAATCTCCAGCCCCTCGGCAAGACGGCGCCGCAGCTCCGTGCCGGAGATCTCGAGCACCGTCTGGCCCTTGCCCACCTCGTCCGCCGGCTCATATTCGGCGCGATCCTGCACGTAGACCATCTTCTTGAAGTCGATCATGCGCACGCCGATCTCGGCCTCGTGCTCCTTGAAGAGCGTCTGCGCGTCGTAGGCGCCGTAGAAGGGCGTGCCGGCCGAATCCGACCCGGGGCCTGCATGGTCGCGGCCGACGATCAGGTGGGTGCAGCCGTGATTCTTGCGGATCAGGCCGTGCCAGACGGCCTCGCGCGGCCCGGCCATGCGCATGGCGAGGTTGAGCAGCGAGAGATGGGTCGTGCCGCCGGGATACTCCTTCAGGACCGCCTCGTAGCAGCGCACCCGGGTGAAGTGATCGATGTCGCCGGGCTTGGTCATGCCGACGACGGGATGGATCAGCAGGTTCGCCTGGGCCTCCTTGGCCGCCCGGAAGGTCAGCTCCTGGTGCGCCCGGTGCAGGGGGTTGCGGGTCTGGAAGGCGACGACCTTGCTCCAGCCCATCTTGTTGAAGAAGGAGCGCAGCTCGTTGGGGGTGTAGCGCTGGGCGCGGTAGTCGTAGTGGATCGGCGCCTGCAGGCCCTTGATCCTGCCGCCCAGGTAGACCGGGCCGGCGTCGTTCATCAGGTAGCTGACGGCGGGATGCTCCTGGCTCTCGGTGCCGAAGACCTCCATCGCCTCCTTCCCCTTGTCCGGCTGCCAGTTATCGCTGACCTCCAGCACCGCGAGGATCACGCCCTCCTGGTCGCGCAGCGCGATGGAGGTGCCGGGCCCTGCGGTCTCTGCGAAGGCTTCGCTGACTTCCAGGGTGATCGGCATCGGCCAGAGCCGGCCGTCGGCCAGGCGCATGGACCCGACGACGCTCTCGTAGTCGGCCTTGCCCAGGAAGCCCGTGAGCGGCGCAAAGCCGCCGTTCATCAGGAGTTCCAGGTCGCAGATCTGGCGCGGCGTCAGGTCCCAGCTGGGCATGTGCCCAGCCTCCTGCTTCAGTTTCTCGGCCTTGTCCGGCGCGACAAAGAGCTCAGGCACAGGCGGCAATTCATTCGTCATCGACACACCAATCCGCGTTTCCGTTTCTGGGAGAACGGAGCCGGACGGTGCGGCGCCTGCCGCTGTCCAGGTGGCCCCGTAAGGCCCGCGCGACCGCCCTCCCCGAGCGGCCCGCCACGAGCCCGCGCCACAGTGACGCGCCTCCTCCCGGCACGCAACACCTCCGGCCGCCGCCGCCTCGGCGTTTTTGTCGCGGAACGGCCGGCCCGAAACCTCAGGCCGCGCTCGGCTGCTGCGCCCCGGCACGCATCAGCATGCCGAAGAGGTCGCGGGGATCGTCGGGATCGGCCAGCAGGTCCAGCTCCTCGAAGAAGGGCGTGCCGGCGAGCGCCTGGCGCAGGTAGCGCAAGGCCGAGAAGTCCTCGGTCGCGAAGCCCACGGAATCGAAGAGGGTGGTCTGGGCGGCGTCGCGGCGCCCCTTCTCCTCGCCTGCGATGACGCGCCAGAGCTCGGTCACCGGATAGTCGGCGGGAAGCTGCTGGATCTCGCCCTCGATGCGGGTCTGCGGCGGATACTCGACGAAGATGTCGGAGCGCAGCAGGATGTCGCGGTGCAGCTCGGTCTTGCCGGGGCAGTCGCCGCCGATCGCGTTGATGTGCAGACCGGAGCCGACCATGTTGTCGGTCAGGATGGTGGCGCAGCGCTTGTCGGCCGTGACCGTGGTCACGATCTGCGCGCCCTCGACCGCCTCGTAGGGCGAGCTGCAGGCCGTGAGGTCGAAGCCCCATCCGGCGAGGTTGCGCAGGCACTTCTCCGTCGCCGCGGGGTCGATGTCGTAGAGGCGCAGCCGCCTGACGCCCAGCAGGGCCTTGAAGGCCAGCGCCTGGAACTCCGCCTGCGCACCGTTGCCGATGAGGGCCATGGTGTCGGCCTTGAGGGGTGCCAGGTACTTGCCGGCGACGGCGGAGGTCGCCGCCGTGCGCAGCGCGGTCAGCAGGGTCATCTCCGACAAGAGCAGCGGATAGCCGGTGTCGACCGCGGCCAGCAGGCCGAAGGCGGTGACGGTCTGCAGGCCGTCGCGGGTGTTCTTGGGATGGCCGTTCACGTACTTGAAGCCGTAGGTCTCGCCGTCGCTGGTCGGCATGAGCTCGATCACGCCCTCGCTGGAGTGCGAGGCCACGCGCGGCGTCTTGTCGAACAGCGGCCAGCGGCGGAAGTCCTCCTCGATGGCCGCCGCCAGGCCCTCGAGAAAGCGCTCGACGCCGACGTGCAGCACCAGGCGCATCATGTTGTCGACGCTGACGAAGGGCACGATGTTGATCTTGTCGGTGCGCTTGGCAGTCATGGCGTTTCCTCCTCACCTACTTGCGACGAGCAGTGCCCGTCATTCTACTCCGCCTCTCCCCCGATCAGAAGCTGGGCGTCGGGCGGTCCATCACGCGGCGTCCGAAGAGGCTGGCGGTCAGGTCGACCATCAGGGTCGCGGTGCGGCCACGCTCGTCCAGGAAGGGGTTGAGCTCGGCGATGTCCATCGAGGTCACGAGATCGCTGTCGTGCAGCATCTCCATGATCAGGTGCGCCTCGCGGAAGCTGGCCCCGCCGGGCACCGTGGTGCCGACCGCGGGTGCGATGCCGGGATCCAGGAAGTCGACGTCGAGGCTGACGTGCAGGTGCCCCTCGGCCGCCGCCACGCGGTCCAGGAAGGCCTTGAGCGGGCGGGCGATCCCCACCTCGTCGATCACCCGCATGTCGTTCACCTGGATCTCGGAGCGCGCCAGCTCGCGGCGCTCGGCCCCGTCGACGGAGCGGATGCCCATCATGCAGATGTTCTCCGGCTTCACCCGCGCCCGCAGCGGCGGGAAGTAGCCCTCGAAGCCGGCCTGCCCGGTGAAGTAGGCGACCGGCGTTCCGTGCAGGTTGCCGCTCTCGCTGCTCTCCAGGCTGTGGAAGTCGGGGTGCGCGTCGAGCCAGAGCACGAAGAGGTCGCGCCCCGCCTCGGCCGCGCGCCGCGCCCGGCCGGCCACGGTGCCGCCGGAGAGCAGGTGGTCGCCGCCCAGGAAAATCGGGATCCGCTCCTCGCCCAGGCCGTAGCTCGCCTCCGAGACCTCTTCGACCCAGCGGCGGCACTCGGCGAGCGCGTGGAGGTTGCCGTTGGGGTGGTGGGAGACGACACCGGGCGCCACCGCCAGGTTGCCGCGGTCCTCGACCCTGTGGCCCAGGCCGGTCAGCGCCGGGCCGATCTCCGCGGTCCGGAGCGCATCGGGGCCCATCAGGCAGCCGGCGCGCTTGCTGCCGCTGTCGGTCGGAACGCCCAGGAGAACGATATCCTTCGCAGTCATGGCTGTTTCCCCAGTCCTTCGCTTGGCTTCGTGATGAGCCAGAGATGAGGCCGAAAGCCTGGCAGCCACAAGCCGGATTCTTGGCCAAACTGAGAGCTAGATTTACCGATATGATAAGCCTATCCTGCCAAAATGGACGAAACCGACCAGCACCTCGTTGCGGCCCTGCGCCGGAATGGCCGCGCCTCGATCTCGGAGCTGTCGGGCGAACTGGGCCTCGCCCGGGCGACGGTCAGGACCCGCATGGAGAAGCTCAGGGCCGAGGGCGAGATCCTGGGCTTCACCGTGGTGCTGAAGGGCGACGCGCAGCCGCGGCCGGTGCGCGGCATCATCCTGATCGCGGTCGAGGGCCGCGGCAGCGACCGCATCGCAACGCAGCTCGGCCGCATGGCGGAGGTCGAGACGGTCCACACCACCAACGGCCGCTGGGACCTGATCGCGGAGCTTGGCACCAACTCGCTGGAGGCCCTGGACGCCGTCCTCCACCGCATCCGCATGATCGACGGCATCGCCGCCAGCGAGACCTCGCTCTACCTCGCCACCAAGCGCTTCACCCGCGCGGCAGCCGCCCCGCAGATCGCCGGTTGAGGCCGGCGTCACAACCAGACGAAGTCGCTCGCGGTCAGCAGCCCGGCATTGGCGACGCCGTTGACGAGGAAGGCCTGGTCGGCGGCTCCGTCACCGTCCTGGTCGACCTGGACCTGGCGTGCGCCGGCAAGGCGGCCTTCCGAGCTTCCGCCGCCGGAGAAGGTCTGGGACCCGATGTAGGCGAAGGAGCCTGCCTCCAGCCCCGTGGCGAAGACCAGTTTGTCCTCGCCGTTGGCGGCGTTCGCCAGTACCCCGTCGAAGTCCTGCAGCAGCGGTCTGCCCGTGGGCGCGATGCCGAGCGTGCTGCCGTCGAAGAAGAAGCTGTCCCCGCCGGAGCCGCCGAAGAGCCGGTTGCCGCTCTCCATCGCCAGAACGTCGGCGCCCGATTCCCCGCGCAGCCGATCGAGACCGGAGCCGCCGTAGAGGCTGTCGGCCCCCAGCTCACCGATCAGCACATCGTCGCCCGCTTCGCCAAAGAGCCCGTTCTCCGACGAGTTGCCGCGCAGGCGGTTGTCCAGCGCGTTGCCGGCCAGCGCGCCGGAGGCAACGTCGTCGACTAAGATGGCGACCTCGACGAAGCCCTCGGCACCAGTGCCTAGAGTAAGTGCGGCAAGCTCCGAGCGGATAACGTCGCGGATGCCGCCGCCGGCGGTCTCGATCACCAGGTCGCCCAGACTGTCGACCGTCACCGTATCGTTTCCCGAACCGCCGTAGGCCGTGTCGACACCGCTGCCGCCGTTCAGCTTATCGGGGCCGGAGCCCCCGAACATGACGTCCGCACCCGTGCCGCCGCCGAGCTGATCGCGCGCCAGCCCGCCGTAGTGGAGATCGTCCCCGCCGCCGCCGAAGAGCGTGTCGACGCTGGCACCGCCGAAGAGGCTGTCGCCGTCGTTCAGACCCAGGAGAACGTCGTTACCGGTGTCGCCGTAGAGGCTGTCGTCACCGCCGAAGCCGCGTAGCTGGTCCGCCCCGCCGAGACCGCGGACCACGTTCACGGACGCATCCCCGTTGAGGCTGTTGGCCGAATTCGTCCCGTAGAGGTTCAGGAACTCGATGCCGCTCAGCAACACGCCGGCCGTGAGGCTGGCGGCGCTCTCCAGGACCAGCGTATCGCTGCCGCTGCCACCGTCGAAGATCTCGCCGGCAAGCAGTTCGGCCTGGTCGGCGACACGGAACTGGTCGTCGCCGCTGTCCCCCACCAGCCAGTCCGTCCCGCTGCCGCCATAGAGACGATCATCGCCCTCGCCACCGTAGAAACTCAGATCCTCGCCGCTGCCGCCGAAGAGAAGGTCATCGCCATACTGCCCGAGGAAGGTGGAGTCATCGCCCCCGCCGCCGAAAAGACTGTCGGCTCCGCCGCCGCCCCAGAAGCTCTCGTCGTCGCCGCTGCCGCCGGCGAGCAGGTCGTCGTCGGCACCGCCCCAGGCGGTCAGGTCGCTACCGCTGCCGCCGAAGACGCTGTCGCTTCCGGCGTCGCCGAAAAGGCTGCTGTCCGCGCCCGGCCCGCCATAGACGAGGTCGTCACCGACCGCCGCCAGCAACAGGGTATCGTCCCCCTCCCCGCCGAAGAGGGAATCGGCACCGGCGCCACCGAAGAAGGAGCGGTCCTCTCCGCCGCCGCCATAGAGCCTGTCGTCACCGGAACCGCCGATCAACAGGCTGTCCACGCCGCTGTCGCCGAAAACACGGTCGTCGCCGTCGTCACCGAAAAGCCAACGATCATCGGTGCTGCCGCCGAAGACGCTGTCGTCGCCGCTCTCGCCGTAGAGACGGACATCGACCCCGACACCGCCAAAGAGGCCGTCCGCGCCGCTGTCCCCGAAGAGATAGCTGTCGTCTCCGACGTCGCCGAGGAGGCTGTCCGGGCCCGTTCCGCCATAGAAGACATAGTCTGTGCCGCTGCCTCCGGCGATCAGGTCGCCACCGTCACCGCCGTAGAAGACGGCGTCGAGGCCGCTGTCGCCGAAGAGGCTGTCGTCGCCCGAAACGCCAATGAACCTGCGATCGCTCCCGATGCCGCCGTAGAGGCTGTCGCCACCGCTGCCGCCGAAGAAGGAGGCATCGTTGCCGGTGTCACCCAGCAGCAGATCGGCGCCACTGTCTCCATGGAAGACGAAGTCGGACTCGCTGCCGCCGGAAAGCGTGTCGGCGCCGCTCCCACCATAGAAGCTGATGTCGACCCCGCCGCCGCCGAAGAGGGCGTCCTCTCCGCTGCTTCCCGACAGCATGTCGAAACCATCCTGGCCGTAGAGCCGGTCGTCCCCGTCCAGCCCGTAGATCGTGTCCGCTAGCCCGGATATCTCACCAAGTTAGGTGCATCGGGGGTCCGAATCGGTGAAAATGTGAGTGCTAACAGACACTTACACTGGATCCGGAGGGCCCCACGATGCTGACAGACTGTAGCTCAGAACCGATGCTCTTTGCACGCCTTGAAGGGCGTAAAGTTGTCGCCGATTTCGACGGAGGAGCGATCTCCTCGGACGCCGGCGCCCTCCTGCTGGGCGCTACCGACCAAGCCATCGGACTGGTAGATCGCTTTGCCGCCTGCTTCCAGGACGGCCGCCAAGCAGGACGGGTGGTGCACGACTTGCCGACCATGCTGGGCCAGCGCCTCTTTGCCATTGCCCTTGGCTATGAGGACGTGAACGATCATGACGCCTTGCGCCATGATCCGGTTCTGGGAACGGTCCTGGGCCGCCTGCAAGCCCGCCGGCCGGACTGTGCGCCCTTGGCCGGCAAGAGTACCTTGAACCGCCTGGAGCACGCCCCGCAGGGACCGGATCGCTATCGGCGCATCGCTCACGAGGGAGCGGCCATCGAAGAGCTCTTCGTCGCGCTCTTCCTGGAAGCGCATGACAGGCCGCCCAGGCAGATCATCCTCGATCTCGATGCCACCGACGATCCGATCCACGGGCACCAGGAAGGCCGCTTCTTCCACGGCTACTATGACTGTTACTGCTACCTCCCCCTCTACATCTTCTGCGGCGACCACCTACTGGCAGCCAAGCTCCGGCGGGCCAACATCGATGCCTCGGCAGGTGCCAAGGAGGAGGTGACCCGCATCGTCGCCCAGATCCGCCGGCGCTGGCCCAGGGTCAAGATCATCTTGCGTGCCGACTCCGGCTTTGCCCGCGATGACCTCATGGCTTGGTGTGAGGAGAACAAGGTCGACTATCTCTTCGGCCTTGCACGCAATGCCCGCCTGGTCGATCACATCCATGCCGAACTCGCCTGGGCTGAGGAGGAAGCTCTCAAGACCGGCCAGCCCGTGCGCCGCTTCGCCGACTTCCGCTGGACCACGAGAGCGAGCTGGAGCCGGCGACGACGCGTCGTTGCCAAGGCCGAATGGATGCCGGGACGCGGCGAGAAAGGTGCCAATCCACGCTTCATCGTCACTTCGCTCAAGGCCAAGGACTATCAGGCACGCGCTCTCTACGAAGAGCTCTACTGTGCCCGCGGCGACATGGAGAACAGGATCAAGGAATGCCAGCTCGATCTCTTCGCCGACCGCACCTCTGCGGCCACCATGAGGGCCAACCAGCTCCGCCTCTGGTTCGCCTCCTTCGCCTATGTCCTGATCGCCGCCCTACGCCGTATCGCCCTGCCGCACACCCAATTCGCCAGGGCAACCTGCGCCACCATCCGCAACGCGCTCTTCAAGATCGGCGCGCGGATCACCCTCTCCGTCAGACGCATCCGCATCGCCATGACCTCGGCCTGCCCACACGAGGCTGAGTTTCGCATCGCTCACGCCAGGCTCTGCTCCTGATTGCTCCACGGCAGCGCTTCACCCGCTCTTCAACAGCAAAGGCACCAGCTCCGATGACCAACACGGCGATCCGAACGCGCCGACCGTCTCGCTCGCCTCCACTTTCCCGATCGCGCATCTGCTTCACAGACCGCGCCCAAACCCGATCAACTCTTACCTTGGTGAGAGATGCGGGCTAGATCGGTTCCGGAGAGGGTGTCGTTCACGCCGGTGACACCGAAAATCACAGCCATCGCACGGGACCCTTCCCTTGCCGAGGTCGGCTTCGATCCGTCTCTGTCCTCTAAATCCTAACAACCTTTGACGGGAAAGACCATTGATCAGTTGCAACCCATGACAGAATCACTAGAGCAAATCCCGAGCAGATAGGGTCATCTGCGACGACGATTTGCTTCTGAAACAACACGCTAGAGTAGGGTGCGTGAGCATGAGCGAGCGCATTCTGCTCTAGTCCCGCCCCTGTCGGCTGAAGAGCGGAAAATTCGCGATCCGGAATGACCGGCGATACTGTCTCTGCCGGAGGAACGCAGGATCGATTCGCTCGGCTGGAGGCCACGCAAGAGCAAAGCGTGCCAGGGAGGTCCTGGCCGGATCTCCTCATCCTCGTCTGCTGCTGGTGCCATGCGGCGACGCCCGGCCGTGCACTCCGGCAAGTCCGACCGGTAAGCGCCAGGCCTCAGCCGTAGAGGATCACCTCGACGTTCGTCATCAGCACGCCTGCCGGCAGGGAGACGCCGGGGCCCAGCAGCAGGGTGTCGCTGCCGGCCCCGCCGTCGTAGGTCTCGCCGGCCTGGATCTCTGCCTGGCTCGCCACCAGGAAGCTGTCGGCGCCGCTGCCGCCGAAGAGGCTGTCGATCCCCTCGCCGCCGATCATGGTGTCCTCGGCCTCATCGCCGTAGAGCAGGTCGGCACCGGCCTCGCCCGCCAGCAGGTCCTTGCCGCTGCCCCCGAAGAGCCCGGCATCGTCGCCGACACCGCCGCGGATCAGGTCGCCGCCCGAGCCTCCGAAGAGGTAGGAATCGTCCCCGCCGCTGCCCATCAGCGTGTCCTGGCCCGAGCCGCCGTAGAGGAAGGCGTCGTCGTCCAGGTTGCCGATGATCCGGTCGCCGCCGGAACCACCAAAAAGGAAGGAATCATCGCCATTGCCGCCGTAAAGCTCGTCGGGACCCGCGCCGCCGTAGAGCCAGGCGTCGCTGCCCGCCCCGCCGAAGAGCTGGTCCGACCCCTGGCCGCCTGCCAGCAGGCTGTCGTCCCCCGCGCCGCCCTCGATCAGGTCGCTCCCGGCGTCGCCGAAGAGCGAGGCGTCCCCGCCCGAGCCGCCGAAGAGGCTGTCCGTGCCCTCGCCGCCGAAGAGCGAAGAATCCTCGCCGCCGTCGCCGTAGACCTTGTCTGCGTTGTCGCCGCCGTAGAGCGAGGTGTCGCCGCCCGACCCGCCGAATAGATGGTCGTTGTTCACGCCGCCGAAGAACGGCCCGTCGGCAGCACTGCGGCCGTAGAGCCGGTCCTGCCCGCTCTCGCCATAGAGCACATCCACGAAGGAGCCGCCGACCAGCTTGTCGACCCCGGAGGTACCGAACTGGAGGGCGACTATCCGCTCGATCGAGGTCAGCACCGCGCCGACGGGGATGGTGATGCCGGCGCTGCCGGTGTCGGCCAGGAGGAAGAGCGTGTCGGTCCCGCTGCCGCCGTCGTAGGTCTCGCCGGCCAGGAGATCGCCCTGAGAGGCGACCAGCATGGTGTCGTCGCCCTTGCCGCCGAAGACCCTGTCGATCCCGGCCCCGCCGACGAGCCCGCAGTCGTCGCCCTCGCCGCCCGAGACCGTGTCGGCCCCGCTGCCGCCGTAGAGGAAGCAGTCCTGGCCGCTGCCGCCCTCCAGCCGGTCCTTGCCGCTGGCACCGTAGAGGAAGGAATCCCGGCCGCTGTCGCCGGAGAGCTTGTCGTCGCCGGTCTCTCCGTGCAGGCCCGCGTCCTGCCCCTGGCCGCCGTAGAGGCTGTCGTCGCCCTCGCCGCCGAAGAGGGACTCGTCCGCCGCCGAGCCGCCCGCGATCCGGTCGGCCCCCAGCCCGCCGAAGAAGAGGAAATCCCGGCCGCTGTCGCCGGAGAGGCTGTCGTCACCGCTCTCTCCCATGAGCGAGGCGTCGCGCGCCAGGCCGCCATAGACGCTGTCGTCGCCGCTGCCGCCGAAGAGGGAACTGTCGCCGCCACCACCGCCCTCCAGGGTATCGCTCCCGGCCCCGCCGCGCAGGTCGCTGTCCGCGCCTGCGTTGCCCAGGATGCGATCCGACCCGGACCCGCCGGCCAGCAGGCTGTCGTCGCCCACGCCGCCCACGATCCGGTCGTCGCCGTCCCCGCCATAGAGGCCGAGGTCATCCCCTGCACCGCCGAAGACAAGGTCCTTGCCGCTGCCTCCGAAGAAGAGTGAGTCCTTCCCGTCATCGCCGGACAGGCTGTCGGCGCCGCTGCCGCCGACGAAGCGGGAGTCGTCCCCGCTACCGCCGGAGAGGCTGTCGTCGCCGCTGGCGCCGTAGAAGCGGACGTCGTCTCCGCCGTCGCCCGACAGGCTGTCGTCGCCGCTGCCTCCGTAGAAGCGGGAGTCGTCCCCGCCGTCGCCCGAGAGGCTGTCGGCACCGCCGCCTCCGAGGAAGAAGAAATCATCCCCGCTGCCGCCCGAGAGCTGGTCCTTGCCGCTGTCTCCGAAGAAGAAGGAGTCCTTCCCGCTGCCGCCCGAGAGGCTGTCGGTGCCGCTGCCGCCGCGGAAGCTGACATCGTCTCCGTCATCGCCCGAGAGGCTGTCGTCGCCGCCGTCTCCGAAGAAGAGGAAGTCATCCCCGCTGCCGCCCGAAAGGCCGTCGGCGCCGCTGCCGCCGTAGAAGACCGAGTCTGTCCCCTCGTCGCCAGAGAGGCTGTCGGCGCCGTCATCGCCGAAGAAGGAGATGTCGTTTCCGTTGCCGCCGAAGAGACTGTCGGCACCGCTGTCGCCGAAGAAGAAGATGTCGGCTTCGCTGCCGCCGGAGAGCCTGTCGGCGCCACTGCCGCCGTAGAAGCCGGTGTCCATCCCGCTGCCGCCCGACAGGCTGTCGGCGCCGCCGCCGCCGTAGAAGGCAAGGTCATTGCCCGCGTCCCCGGAGAGGCTGTCAGCGCCGCCGTCGCCCAGGAAGGAGAAGTCGATACCGCTGCCGCCCGAGAGGCTGTCGTCGCCGCTGCCTCCAGAAAAGAAGGAGTCGTTGCCATCGCCGCCGGAGAGGCTGTCGCCGCCGCTGTCGCCGGCGAAGATCGAATCGTCGCCGCTGCCGCCCGAAAGGCTGTCGTCGCCGCTGCCACCGGAGAAGAAGGAGTCGTTGCCGCTGCCGCCCGAGAGGTCGTCGTTGCCGCCGCCTGCGGAGAAGATCGCGTCGTCCCCGCTGCCGCCCGAGAGGTGGTCCTTGCCGCTGCCCCCATCGAAGAAGGAGTCGTTGCCATCGCCACCCGAGAGGCTGTCATTGCCGCTGCCTCCGAAAAAGGAGGTGTCCTCCCCGCTGCCGCCGAAGAGGGTGTCGTCGGCGCCGAGGCCGTATAGGCGGTCCGCGCCGCTCAGCCCCTTCAGCAGGTTGATGCGGTCATCGCCCGTCAAGGTGTCGTTGCCGCTGGTCCCGCAGCGGATCAGCACCTCAATGGAGATGAGCTCGACGCCCGCCGGCAGGTCTGCAGCCTCCTCCAGGATCAGGGTATCGGTGCCGCCCCCGCCGTTGTAGGTCTCGCCGGCCAGGATGTCGGCCTGGCTGGCCACCGTGAAGACATCGTCCTGCGCCCCGCCGAAGAGACTGTCCAGACCCGCTCCTCCAACCAGCAGGTCCGCGCCACTGTCTCCGAGAAGCTGGTCGTCGCCGCTGTCGCCAAAGAGGCTGTCCTCGCCGGCGCCTCCGGAGAAGGCGAAGTCGTCTCCGCTGCCGCCCCAGAGGCTGTCGTCGCCGCCGCCTCCGTAGAATTGGACATCAAGCCCCCCGTCGCCCCAGAGGCTGTCGTCGCCGGCGTGTCCGAAGAAAAAGAAATCATTCCCGTCGCCGCCCCAGAGGCTGTCGTCGCCGCTCAATCCGTTGAATTCGAAGTCTTTTCCGTCGCCGCCCCAGAGGCTGTCGGCGCCGCTGCCTCCGTAGAAGAGGTTGTCAATCCCATCGCCGCCGTAGAGACTGTCGTCACCGCTGCCTCCGATGAAGCCCGAGTCCAACCCGCTGCCGCCCGAGAGGCGGTCTGCGCCGCTGCCTCCGAAGAAGATCGAGTCCAACCCGCTGCCGCCCGAGAGGCTGTCTGCGCCGCCGCCTCCGAAGAGGCCGACATCGTCCCCGCTGCCGCCCGAGAGGCTGTCGGCGCCGCTGCCTCCGAAGAAGGAGGAGTCCTTCCCGCTGCCGCCGTAGAGGCTGTCGTTGCCGTCCCCTCCGTAGAAGCGAGTGTCGTCCCCATACCAGCCATAGAGCCTATCGTCACCGGAATCCCCGACCAGCCGGTCCGCTCCGTCATCCCCGAAGAGCCGGTCCGAACCCGAGCCTCCCCACAGCGTGTCGCTACCGTTGCCGCCGCGAAGGATCGAATCATCTCCCTGACCGCCGAAGACGCTGTCGTTGCCGTTCCCTCCCAAGAGGAGACTGTCGCTTCCGCTACCGCCATAGAGGCTGTCGGCGCCGCTGTCGCCGGCCAAGAGCGCATCATCGCCGCTGCCGCCCGAGAGCCTGTCGTCGCCGTCGCCCCCGTAGAAGAGGGTGTCGTTTCCATCGCCGCCCGAGAGGCTGTCGGCGCCGTCGCCACCAAAGAAGAACGCGGCAAGCCCGCTGCCGCCCGAGAGACTGTCATCGCCGCTGCCTCCGTAGAAGGCAAGGTCGTCTCCGTCACCGCCCGAGAGGCTGTCGTTGCCGTCGCCTCCGAAGAAGCCTATATCGTTTCCGCTGCCGCCATAGAGCCTGTCGTCGCCGCTACTCCCGAAGGCCGAATCGTTGCCGCTGCTCCCAAAGGCCGTATCGGCACCGCTCTGGCCGAAAAGAGTGTCGTTACCGCCATAGCCGTAGAGGCTGTCATCAGTGCTGCTGCCTTGCAGAGAGTCAGGCCCCGGCGTCCCCATGAACTTTGCCATCGGATCCCCTCCAGTCCCCCAACCGGGATCTCGAGACGCCTGTGACCCTGCGTCCGGCCCGGGTTGCAGTGATTCTTTCTGTCACCTTGACGCTACGCCTTTCCCGATCGGCCGCAAGGTATTTCAGCAGGCTCTTTCGAAGAAGGCCAAGAGAGGGGCGCGCTATGCTGGACACCCATGCCTTTTTACAGACCAGAAAAGTGGAGACCGCATCCGATCGCGCTGACTTAAGAAGTCGGTACTTGCAAGTCCGCGCGCGCCTCGATGCCGCATGGCGTCCTTTGGATCGGCATTCCCCGGTACCGGTGCCGGCCTGGCGCTACAGCAGGGGACCGCCCCGCGGCCTGGGCTCCCCGCTCCGCCCGACGGGCGCCCAAAGCACGCATTCGGCCGCCGCCAGACCTGCGCCGCCAGACCTGCGCCGCCAGACCTGCGCCGCTGGACCTGCGCCGCTGGACCTGCGCCGCTGGCGCCAGGTCTCAGCCGTAGAGGATGGCCTCGACGTTGGTGATGAGCACGCCGGCGGGCAGGGAGACGCCGGCATCCAGCAGCAGGGTGTCGCTGCCGCTGCCGCCGTCGTAGATCTCGCCGGCCTGGATCTCGGCCTGGCTCGCCACCAGGAAGCTGTCGTCGCCCTCGCCCCCGAAGAGGACGTCGAGCCCGGCACCGCCATAGAGTCGGTCCTCGCCGTCCTCGCCGTAGAGGACATCCGCACCGCTCTCGCCCATCAAGACGTCCTTGCCACTGTCGCCGAAGAGCCAGGCGTCGTCGCCGCGCCCGCCGCGGACAAGGTCGCCGCCCGAGCCGCCGAAGAGGAAGCTGTCGTTGCCGCCGCTGCCCATCAGCGTGTCCTGGCCCTCGCCGCCGTAGAGGAAGGCGTCGTCGTCCAGGTTGCCGATGATCCGGTCGCTGCCCGAGCCGCCGAAGAGGAAGGAGTCCTCTCCCTCGCCGCCGTAGAGCTCGTCCGGGCCGTTGCCGCCGTAGAGCCAGGCGTCCTCGCCCTCGCCGCCGAAGAGCTGATCGGGACCCTGGCCGCCGAACAAGAAGCTGTCGTCGCCCTCGCCGCCCTCGACCAGGTCGCGCCCGGCATCGCCATGGAGATAACTGTCGCCGCCCGAGCCGCCGAAGAGGCTGTCGGTGCCCTCGCCGCCGTAGTGGTAGGCCTCGGCCCCCGAACCGCCGTAGATCTTGTCGGCATTGTCGCCGCCGTAGAACTCGGTATCGTCGCCATCGCCGCCGAAGAGGTGGTCGTTGTTGGCACCGCCGAGGAAGGGGCCGTCGTCGTCCTGCAGGCCATAGAGCCGGTCCTGGCCGCTGTTGCCCGAGAGCACGTCGACGAAGGAGGTGCCGATCAGCTTGTCGGGACCGGCGCCGCCGAACTGGTAGAGGACGATGCGCTCGACCGAGGTGATCGCCACGCCCACCGGAATCGTGACCGCCTCGGCCGGCGAGAAGGAGCCCAGGATCAGGGTATCGGTGCCGCTGCCGCCGTCGTAGACCTCGCCCGCCAGGATGTCGCCCTGGCTTGCGACCTGCATGATGTCGTTACCGCTGCCGCCGAAGACTGAGTCGATCCCCGCTCCGCCGGCCAGCCCGCAGTCGTCGCCGTCGCCGCCGTAGACGCTGTCGGAGCCGCTGCCGCCGTAGAGGAAGCAGTCCATGCCGCTGTCCCCCTCGACACGGTCGTCGCCGCTGTCGCCCTGCAGGTAGGAGTCGGCCCCCGACCCGCCGGAGAGGCTGTCGTTGCCGCTGCCTCCGACCAGGCCGGCATCCCGGCCCTGGCCGCCGTAGAGACCGTCGTCGCCAGAGCCACCGAAGAGGGCCTCGTCGGCCGCCGAGCCGCCCTCGAGCAGATCGTCACCCGCCCCGCCGAAGAGGTAGGAATCCCGGCCGGTATCGCCGAAGAGGCTGTCGTTGCCGCTGTCCCCCATCAGCGAGGCGTCGCGCGCGAAGCCGCCGAAGAGGCTGTCCTCGCCGCTGCCGCCGTAGAGTCGGCTGTCGTTGCCGCCGCCGCCTTCCAGGGTGTCGCTGCCGGACTGACCGCGCAGGTCCACGTCCTCGCCGCCGTTGCCCAGAAGACGATCCGCGCCGGATCCTCCGTAGAACCGACCGTCGTCGCCGGCACCGCCGACCACCCGGTCATCTCCTTCGCCCCCGTAGAGAAAGGAGTCCGCACCGCTGCCGCCGAAGAGGCTGTCGCTGTCCGTGCCGCCGAAGAAGAAGAAGTCGGCACCGCTGCCGCCGAAGAGCCCATCCTCGCCCTCGGCACCGTTCAGGCCGGTGTCGTTGCCCTCGCCACCGAAGAGGCTGTCGTCGGCGAGTTCGCCCAGGAGATTGTAGTCGTCGCCGTCGCCGCCGTAGAGGCTATCGGAGCCGGTTCCCCCGAAGAGCAGCGTGTCGTTGCCGCTGCCACCGAAGACCCCATCGTCGCCCTTGGCGCCGTGCAGGCTGACGTCATCGCCGTCGCCACCGAAGACCCGGTCGTTGTCGGCGTCGCCGAACAGCAGGACATCGTCGCCGCTGTCGCCGCTGACGCTATCTTCGCCAGCACCGCCATAGAGGCTGGCGTCGCTGCCGTCGCCGCCGAAGAGGCTGTCGTCGCCGCCCCCCCCGAAGAGCAGAGAATCGGACCCGCTGCCGCCACGAAGCTCGTCCGCCCCCAAGATGCCGAGCAGGTTGTTGTCGTCGCCCGCACCGCCGTCGATGCTGTCGTTCCCCGATCCTCCGTGAAGGGCCGCGTCCGCCCCGCTGCCGCCGAAGAGGCTGTCCTCGCCGCTGCTGCCTATCAGGAAGGAGTCGTCGCCCGCGCCGCCGAAGACCGCATCGTCTCCGGTGTCTCCACTGAGCGAGGTGTCATTGCCACTGCCGCCGTAGAGCCTGTCGTTCATGCTGAGGCCCAAGAGCCGGTCCGTGCCGCTCAGCCCCTTCAGCAGGTTGCTCCGCTCGTCGCCGAACAGCGTGTCGTTGCCGCTGGTCCCGCAGCGAACCAGCACCTCGATGGAGGTGAGCACCGCACCCGCCGGCAAGCTCGCAGCGTTCTCCAGGACCAGGGTGTCGGTGCCGCTGCCGCCGTGGTAGGTCTCGCCTGCCGCGATGTCCGCCTGGACGGGCACCGTGAAGAGGTCGTCGCCGTCACCGCCGAACAGTCTATCCAGCCCCGCACCGCCGTAGTGTCTGTCCGAACCACTGCCGCCGTAGAGCGAGTCGGCCCCGTCTCCGCCATCCAGAAGGTCATCTCCGGACCCGGCGCTGAAGCTGTCCGAGCCGCTTGCGCCGAACCAGCTGTCGTTGCCGGAGGAGTCGGGGAAGGTCTCCGCCCCATAGTCATCTCCGCTGCCGCCGAACAGCGTGTCGTCGCCCTGGTCCCCCGCGAAGGTGTCTTCGCCCGTATCGCCGTAGAGCCTGTCCGATCCCCCTCCGCCCCAGAGGTTGTCGGAACCCGAGCCCCCGAACCAGCGGTCGTCGCTGACGGATGAGTAGAAGTATTCCTGGATGACGTCGTTTCCGTCGTCGCCGTAGACGGTGTCGTCCCCGCCGTTGCCGTTGATGCGGTACTCATCACCGGGGCCGCCCCAGATCGTGTCGCTGCCGCCTCCGCCATAGAGAAAGACGTCACCGCCACTCCCGCCGAAGAGGGTGTCGTCGCCTCCGATACCGAAGAGACCGTCATCGCCGCTCAAGCCGTAGATCCTATCGACGCCGGTCGAGCCGGAGATGGTGCTGGCATCGCCAGCGGTCCCGATGTAAACGCCCACGGTTGGCCTCCCTCCTGCGATCAACAGATGGTCCACGTTGCGCTATCGATAAGATCAACAGGCAATGCGACTCATCGCGAGGGTTGAAGTTTAGTTGCAAAGCCGCCGCACAACAATCCCGAAGACTCTGCGCATTGCTGGTCAAGGCAGGGTGGAGGGCGCGTGTGGTTGCGCCCCCAGGGGCAAGACGACTGCTATGTCTTCATACTATCCGACAGTCGCGAGCCTTCCGGCCGGAAGATCATGAGAGCCGTTCGAGCACTACCGGCACCGGCGAGGTTCGCCTCGCCCCCCTCATGCATTCCCGGAGCATCATGACCCGGGCGTTATGACGAGGGCGTTATGACGAGGGCGTCACAACCAGACGAAGTCGGTGGCCGTCAGCAGGTTCGCCGCGGTCACGCCGTCCAGCAGGAAGGCCTGGTCGACCGCGCCGTCGCCGTCCCGGTCCACCTGGAGCTGGCGCGGCCCGTCGTAGCGGGCCTCGGAGTTGCCGCCGCCGGAGAAGGCACTGGCGCCTATGTAGGCGAAGCTGCCGACCTCCAGCCCGGTCAGGAAGACCAGCTTGTCCTCGCCGTTGCCGCCGTTGGCCGAGACGCCGTCGAAGTCGCGAACGACGGGTCCACCGGAGCCGGCCTGGCCCAGGGTCTCGCCGTTGAAGCGGAAGTCATCGCCACCCGAGCCGCCGAAGGCCTGGTCGCCGCTCTGCAGCAGGATGGTGTCGGCGCCGCTGCCGCCTTCCATGCGGTCCGCGTCGGCGCCGCCGAAAAGCCGGTCGTCCCCCGCCCCGGCGATCATGCTGTCGGCCCCGTCGAGCCCGCGCAGCAGGTTGTCGCCCGTGTTGCCCTCGATGGTGTTGTCCAGCTCGTTGCCGGCACCCGCAAGGTCGCCGGCGCCACCCTGCAGTCGCAGGTTCTCGATGAACGCGTCGGCCGCGCTGCCCGGCAGGGTGAAGTCGGCCTCGGCCCGGACCAGGTCGGTGCCCTGGCCGGAGAACTCCCGCACCTTGTCGGCAGAACTGGTGACGATGAAGGTATCGTCGCCGCTGCCGCCGGTCATGTTGTTGGTCCCGCCGCGGGCATTCAGGCGGTCGTCGCCGCTGCGCCCCAGCAGCACGTTCGAGAAGGAGTTGCCGATCAGCAGGTCGTCGCTGTCGTTGCCGACCATCTTGGCGTTTCCGGCGGCCGTGTTGATGTTGGCCCGCTCGATCAGAACCTCGGTCGCGGTGCCGATCGTGTAGTCATCGGCGTTGGAGCGCAGCACGTCATCGCCCTGGCCGGTGCCGTCGAACAGCCGGTCGGACTTGGTGTCGATGATGAAGGTGTCGTTGTTGTTGCCGCCAAAGGCCGTGTCGCTGCCCGAGCCGCCGTTCAGGCGATCGCGGTTCTGCCCGCCGGACAGCCGGTCGCTTCCGCTGCCACCGACCATCTGGTCGTTGCCCAGGCCTCCCTCGAGGACGTCGGTTCCCTCGCCGCCGAACTGCAGGTCCCGGCCATCGCTGCCGAAGAGGTAGTCGTTGCCCGAATCACCGCGCAGGGTGTCGTCGCCCAGGCCGCCGAACAGCCGGTCGAGGCCATCGCCGCCCTCCACCCTGTCATCGCCGGAGGCACCGACGCCGCGGTCCTCGCCGCTGCCCCCGAGGATCACGTCGTCCCCGGAGTCGCCGCTCAAGCGCTTGTCCTCGCCGCTGCCGCCGCTCAGATAGTCGTTGCCGAGGCCTCCCTCCAGCGCATTGTCCACCCCGTCGCCGCCGAAGAGGCTGTCGTCGCCGGACCCGCCGTGGAAGAAGCTGTCGTCGCCGGATCCGCCATAGAGGGTGTCGGCACCCGAACCGCCGTAGAACTGCCAGTCGTCGCCGTCGCCCCCGCCGAGGCTGTCGTCGCCGGCACCGCCCTCAAAGCTCTGATCTTCGCCTGCCCGCCCCTCCAGGAGGTCATTGCCGAAGCCTCCGAAGAGCAGGCTGTCGTTACCCTGGCTGCCGAAGATGCGGTCGTCGCCGCGGCCGCCGAAGAGCAGGCTGTCGTCACCGGATCCGCCGGCCATCGCATCCTGCCCGCTGCCCCCGTAGAGCATGTAGTCGCTGCCGGAATCGCCGAGCACCACGTCATCGCCGGAGTCCCCGACCAGTCGGCGGTCGTTGCCGAGACCGCCGGATACGCTGTCGTCGCCGGAGCCCCCGAAGAGATCGTAGTCTGCCCCGGCATCGCCGAAGACTGCGTCATTGCCGCTCTGGCCGTAGAAGGAGCGGTCGCCGCCCGAACCGCCGAACAGCAGGTCGTCGCCGTGTCGGCCGATGAGCGAGTCCTTACCGCTGAGACCGTAGATCAGATCGGCGATACTGGTTCCGGACAGCGAGTCGTCGCCCGTGGTACCGTAAAGCTTGGCCAAACGAGATTCCCCTTCCCCACTCTCCGCCCCACTCGGGCCGCCACCACCCGAGCCGCCCCCACCCGGGCCGCCCCGCCGCCGCAGGAACCCGGCTACCTATCCGCTGCTGCGGACCGCGATCACCTCGACCGGCGCCAGCACCCCGGTGCCGATCAGCCCCACCATGTTGGCGATCTTTGTCTGGAAGGTCTCGCCCATGATCGCCGCCAGGCTGGGGCCGCCCTCGCCGGCCTCGATGCGGGCGCGCTGCTTCTGGAAGAAGGCCTTGGCCTCGGCCGCGCGCTCCTGCTCGAACGCGAGGGTGAAGCCCGCGGCCGCCAGCGCCCGGCGATAGTCCTCTGGGCTTGCCACGAAGCTGGTCTCGGGCAGGCTCGACCAGGGCAGCGGGAAGGTGAGATCGCCCGGGGCCAGGCGCATGACGTCGTAGACGGCGAAGACCGCTCCCGGCCGCAGTACCCGCGCCGCCTCGGCGAAGAGCCCCTTCTTGTCGGCGATGTTCATGCCGACGTGCAGCAGGGTGGCGCAGTCGAACTGGGCGTCCTTGAAGGGCAGGTCCAGCGCGCTCGCCTGCTCGAAGCGCACCTGCTCGGCCAATCCCACACGCCGGGTGAGGCTCTCAGCCACGGCGATGAAATCGGGGGTGAGATCGATCCCGACCACCACCGCGTCCAGCCGCTCGGCGAAATAGCGGGCCGGACCGCCGATGCCGCAGCCGATGTCGAGCAGCGCGCAGTCGGGCCCCTCGGGCAGGTGGCGGGCCAGGGCCTCGCTGGCCTCCAGGCCGCCGATGTGGAACTCGTCCACCGGCGCCAGGTCGCGGGCCGTCAGCGCGTCGAGATCGACACCGGCGGCAGCCAGCTGCTCCAGCAGTGCGGATTCCAGGTCGCTGCGCGCGTAGTGGGCGGCAACGGCGCCTTCCACCTCTCGGGTCATGGCTGGTTCCTCAGAAGAGATGCTGGCCGCCGGTGACGAAGATCTCGGTGCCGGTCACATAGGCGAAGTCGCGGGTGCAGAGCTGGTAGACCGCGGCCGCCACCTCGTCCGGCGTGCCCATGCGCTGCAGGGGAATACGCGGGATCAGGCTGTCGTACTCCTCGCTCACCATGCCGGTCTCGATCTCGCCCGGCGCCACGGCGTTGACCTTGACGCCGAGCTGCGCGAACTCCACCGCCAGCTCGCGCGTCAGCGCCGAGAGCGCCGCCTTGGAGGTCGAGTAGGCCGAGCCCGCGAAGGGATGGATCGAGTGGCCGGCGATCGAGGTTATGTTGACCACCGAGCCCTTGGCCTTGCCGAGCGAGCTGGCAAAGCCGCGGGCCAGCGCAAGCGGCGCGAAGAAGTTCAGCTCGAAGACCAGGCGCCAGTCGTCCAGGTCGCCGTTGAGGCAGCCCAGGCGCTCCTTGAAGGGCGTCTTCGGGCTGACCGCGGCGTTGTTCACCAGGGCCTGCAGCGGCGCATGGTCGGTCAGGTCCTCGACCTGATGGACGAAGGCCTGCAGCGAGCGCCGGTCCGAGAGATCGCAGGTGATGTGGTGGGTCCAGTTCCGGTCGCGCCGGCACTCGTCGGGAATGGGCTCGCGCGAGCAGGTGATGACGCGCCAGCCCTCGTCGGAGAAGCGCTTGACCGTGGCGTGGCCGATGCCGCGGCTGGCGCCGGTCAGGACCACCGTCGGGCGGTGGTTGCTGCCCATCTCGCCAGGGGCCTTGGCCGGGGCGCGGCTGCTGTCGGGGGGTACCATGGTTTCGACTATACCACCCTCGCTGTTTCGGCCTAGAGTGAAATGGCGAGATGCGGCAGAAGCCGCAAGGACTCGCCTTGGCTGCCGTAAGGGAGTATGCAGAAGGTGCTTCCCGCGAAGCGAGGTTAGGGACCGATGCGAATTTTGAGCCTTCTTGCGCTGGCTGCCGTGGCGCTGAGCGCCTGCGCGGACAGTCAGGCGCCGCAGGGCGTGGCGATCACCGGAATCGGCGATACGCCTGCTCAGCCCTCGAGCGACCAGGTGGTGCTGGCGATGCAGGAACGACTGGATCGCGAGCCCATGCTGCTGTGTCCCGGCGTCTCGCTGACGGCATCGTGCGAGTGGATCGAGAAGGGCGACCAGGGCGCGCTCTTCCCGCCCGAGACCGGTATCCGGGTGGCCAGCCCCGTCCCTCTTGCCAGCGTCGAGCTGGACAATCATCCGCGGGACTGGGAGATCTGCTATCGCCTGGAGGGTAGCGACACCCTCTACGTGACGCGCCTCTCGGCGCAGGAGCTGGGCCTGACCCCGCCGAGCAGCGGCATCGTGACCGCCGAGCTGTCGGAGCCCTACCTGCCGACCACCCGCGCATTCCACCTGGGCGACCCCGGCTACGACGCCGTCGCCGGCCGCTGCGACGAGGCGCTGACCAACCGCGGGCAGAAGGCGAAGGCCTGGTAGGCCTCCCCCACTGAGAGCGCTTCAGGCCTCGGCGAGGGTGGAGAGATCCACGTTGGCGCCGCAGACCAGCACGCCCACCCGCTCGCCCTCGGCCGGCCGGTAGCGGCCGCCGATCAGCGCGGCCAGGGCGGCGGCACCGCCCGGCTCCACCGCGAGCCGGCATTCCTCCCACAGCCGCCTCTGCGCCTCGACGATGGCCGCATCGGGCACCAGGACGACCCGGTCCAGGTAGCGGGCGGCCAGCGCATGGGGCAGGCGGCCGGCCTGCTTGGCCCCCAGGGAGTCGGCCGCGACCGAATCGACCGCAACGTCGACCGGTCCGCCGTGGGCGAGGGCGGCGTGGAGGGCGGCGGAGCCCTCCGGCTCGACCCCGACGATGCGCTTGCGGCCCTGGAACCAGGCCGCAAGACCGCCGATCAGGCCGCCGCCGCCGACGGCGACCAGCAGGGTGTCGAGATCGGGAGACTGCTCTTCCCACTCGCGGCCCAGCGTCCCCTGGCCGGCGACGGTGCCGGGCGCGTCATAGGCGTGGATGCCGATGGCACCGCTCTCGCGCTGGTAGCGCTCGCAGAGCAGCAGGGCATCGGCGTAGCGCTGGCCGGAGACCACCACGTCGGCGCCGGCGGAGCGGATCCGGGCCAGCTTGGCCGGGCTCGCGATCTCCGGGACGAAGATCCTGGCCGGGATGCCCAGGCGTTCGGCGGCGAAGGCGACCGCGGCCCCGTGATTGCCGCCCGAGGCCGCCGCCACGCCGGCCGCCGGCACCTCCGTGCCCAGCAGCGTGTTGAAGGCCCCGCGGACCTTGAAGGACCCTGCGTGCTGCAGGCACTCCAGCTTCAAGGTGAGCGCCAGGTCCAGGCCGAAGGCGCCTGGCCCCGGCTCAAGCAGCGGCGTTTGCCGGACCCGCCCGGCGATGCGCTGGGCCGCAGCCTCGATTTCCCTGGGTCCGGGTAGCTCTGGATCAGACGGCATGGAATGGGCCTCATTGAAGGACGCGACCGCTCTGTCCTACAAGATGGGCTCATGGCAACGATAGCCGGGAAGGCCGGAAAAGCTCCTATGCGCCCTGCGCACCTCATCCCACTGCTGCTGCCGCTCCTGCTCACCGCCTGTGGCCATGCCCGCGACGAGGCCCAGGCCGACCCAGGCACCTGGCCCAGCAACATGCCGGAACTCATCCGCCAGACGGCCGAGGAGCGCGGCATCATTGCCTGTCGCAGCAAGGCGCCGCGCACGCCGGAGGGGATAAGGCCCTGCGCGCCGCTGGTCTTCCAGCCCGGCGACAAGCTCTACGTCACCACGGCAATCAAGCAGGAGCGCGAGGAACCGGACGGCGGCTTCGAGCTCAACTTCTACCGCGACGTCTGGGCCTTCTGCTTCATCGTCGTCCGCGGCGACACCTCGACCGAGTACGTGGCCGACTTCCGCCGCGGGGCCATCGGGCCCGACCTCAGAACCCTGGGCGACACGCCGCCCGAGATTCCGGCCAGGGTGGTCGTGACCCTGAGCGAGGGCTATCTCGACCCCGAGGCCAAGATCGGCTGCGACTGGATGTGGAAATTCACCACCACGCCACAAATAGGATGATGCCGCCGGCCAACGGCGCACCCGGAAACGACGGGCAGCGCGCGGCGCCAAGAGGGGTGCCAAGAGGGGTACGGGAGAAAATTTGTTCCGATCTGCGCCGAAAAACAGAAAGTAAATTTTTCATTTGTTTCAGAAGTTTAAGCGAAAAAACTCACAGAATCCTACGGTCCGGACGACTCAATTGTGGCGATCTTGCCATAATCTCGGATTGACAACCAAGAAGCTGCCACCATCTGCGTAGAACCTCACGCAAGCGAGAGCCTTGTGTCACCTTTGGTGCCCCATCATGAACCGTGTCGGGAGCGAAAAAGGGCCAGACAACCGGAGTTCCTCCGACACCAGAGGCTTCCGTTCTTGGTCAACCCCCTGTGCGACCCTTGACGAGAGGAGCAACGGACAATGGCGCTACTCTATGGCAACTTCCTGGACAACAGTCTGTCCGGCACCAGCCAGAACGACACCATCTACGGCCTGACCGGCGACGACACGCTCTATGGCGGTGAATCCAACGACACCCTCGTCGGCGGCGACGACAGCGACACGCTCTATGGCGGAACCGCAAACGATCGCCTCTTGGGCAACAGCGGTACCGACACGGTCTACGGCGGTGCCGGTATCGATCGCGCCTTCGGCGGATCGGGCCACGACACCATCTTCGGCGACGACGGCGTCGACACCCTCTTCGGTGACGACGGCAGCGACAACCTGGGCGGCCAGTCCGGCGCCAGCACGCTCTACGGCGGGTCCGGTAACGACCTGATCTACAGCGACCGCTATCTCTACGATTCCTACTACTCCTACTACGCCTACGCCTACTACTATTACTACACCAGCTACGTCGACGCCGACGACAAGATGTTCGGCGGCACCGGCTTCGACCAGGTCTACGGCGGCGGCGGTGACGATACGCTCTATGGCGGCGACGGTTTCGACCAGATGTTCGGCGATACCGGCGTCGACACGGTCTACGGCGGCTCCGGCCGCGACCGGATCGAGGGTGCGGAGGGCGTCGACACGCTCTTCGGAGGCTCCGCAAGCGACTCCCTCAGGGGTGGCGACTCCGCGGACCGGATCTTCGGCGGCACCGGCGAGGATTCCATCTCCGGCGAGGCGGGCGACGACGACATCCGCGGCGGCAGCGGGCGCGACTACGTCTTCGGCAGCATCGGCGACGACACCATCCGCGGCGAGGGCGCCAACGACAGCCTGGACGGCTTCATCGGCAAGGATGTCCTGATCGGCGGCGACGGCGACGACAGGATCTACGGCGGCAGCGGCGCGGACCGCCTCGCCGGAGGCAGCGGCCGCGACAAGCTGTTCGGCGGCAACAACGGCGACCGCCTGAACGGCGGCAGCGGCATAGACACCCTGGTGGGTGGCATGGGCAACGACGCAATCATCGTCGACACCCAGGCCGACATCGTGATCGAGACCATGGGCGGCGGCCTGTCCGACGTCATCCGCTCGAATGCCGACGACTACGCCATCAGCGACGGGCCCAACGGCTACATCGAGCGCGGGATCATCGTTCCCGGTGCCGGTGACGGCGGCATGCGCGGCAACGATCTCAGCAACACGCTGCTCGGCAACACCGGCGAGAACTTCCTGCGCGGCCGGGGCGGCGACGACATCCTGAACGGCCGGGGTGGTTCGGACCATCTGGTCGGTGGCTCGGGCAACGACACCTTCGTGGTGGACACCTCGACCGACATCATTCGCGATCAGGACGGGTCCGGCATCGATCTCGCCCGCGCCGAGGTCGACTTCGAGCTGCCCGACGGCTCCGCCGACGCCTACATCGAGAACCTGCAGCTCGAGGCCAACGCAGGCAACATCGACGGCACCGGCAACAGCCTCGACAACACCATCTGGGGCAACAGCGGCAACAACCGCCTGCGCGGCAACCAGGGCGAGGACCGCATCCACGGCGGCGACGGCGACGACACCATCTTCGGCGGCGGCGATGCCGACCAGATGCGCGGTGAGAGCGGGGACGACGCCATCAGCATGGGCCAGGACGACGCGGCCTTCGGCGGCTCCGGCATGGACGACTTCCGCTTCGCCGGCGGCAACTTGGGCTACGGCGGCTCTGGCGGACCTGTCATCCGCGACTTCGACGGTGAGCTGGCAAACGCCGCCAACGGCGAAGACAAGCTGGTCTTCGTGACCGGGCTGGAGGTCGGCACCTTCGACTACATCGGCGCCCAGACCTTCTCCGGCAGCGGCAACTCCGAGGCGCGCTATGACGGCCCCCGCCAGATCCAGGTGGACCAGGACGGCGACGGCTCGGTCGACCAGGCCTTCCTGGTGGACGGTGTCACCCTGGCCAACCTGCTGACCGCCACCGACTTCGTCTGGCTGTAGCTGGCCTGGCGGTTTCCTCTCCACCTTGAGTGAGCCTCGGGCGGCCCGTCTACACACGGCGGGCCGCCCTTCTTGTGTGGAGCGGCGAATGAATGCTTCGGCCCCTGCGCTGTCGGGCCGGGTCGTCGGGGCCGCCGTAGTAGCGGCGCCAGCCCCCTCCACGACCCGGGCGGGAAGCCTGCAACTTTCTGGTTGACCGGTCAGATAGTGCCCGGCCAAGTTCCTCATGATGAAAAGAAAAGCACGAGAATCGGCCGACAGGATCGCGGCAGCAGCGGCCAAGGCGGCGCGCCGTCCGGGTCGGCATGGGATGGAGGGGTCGTGATGGACGACAGGTCCTCCGGACTGAGCAAGAGCCGCCTGGCAAACCGCAAGGCCCGCCGTCAGCAGCTTATCGACGCCACCATACGCTCGATCGCCAAGTACGGCTTCTCGGGCACCACCCTGGACACGGTGACCAAGGGCGCCCGGCTCTCGCACGGCGTCGTCAACTTTCACTTCGAGAGCAAGGAGGATCTCTACGACCAGACCCTGGGCTACCTGACGAAGGAGCACTACGAGCTCTGGTACGAGGCCATGCTGGATGCAGGCCCCGACCCGGCCGATCAGCTGCGGGCCATGATCGAGGTCGATTTCGATCCCGGCATCTGCGCGCCGGAGAAGCTCGCCGTCTGGTTCGCCTTCTGGGGCCAGGCCAAGTACCGGCCGAACTACCTGACGATCCACGGCAGCTATGACGAGCAGCGCTTCGTCCAGATCGCGCGCCTCTGCAACGAGATCGCCCGGGAGGGCGGCTATCAGGAGGTGGAGCCGGATTCCGTCGCCCGCGGGCTGGACGCGCTGATCGACGGCCTCTGGCTCAGCCTGCTGATGTATCCCAAGTGGACGAGCCGGGAGAAGGCGCGCGGCGACGCCTTCACCTATCTGGCTTCCGCCTTCCCGCGGCACTTCCGCGAGGCGAAGACCGACCGTTCGGCCGAGGACAAGGCGAAGGTCGAGACCTGAGGGCCCATGGCGCGCGATCCCCGCTACGACATCCTCTTCGAGCCGCTCAGGATCGGCCCGGTCACCGCCAAGAACCGCTTCTACCAGGTCCCGCACTGCACCGGCAGCGGCTGGGAGCGGCCGCGGACCCTGGCCGGCCTGCGCGAGGTGAAGGCCGAGGGCGGCTGGGCGGTGGTCAACACCGAGTACTGCTCCATCCACCCCGCCAGCGACGATGCCCCCTACCCCTGCGCCTCGCTCTGGGACAGCGGCGATATCAGGTCGCACGCGCTGATGACCGAGAAGGTGCATGCCCACGGCGCGCTGGCCGGGGTCGAGCTCTGGGTCGGTGGCGCCAGGAGCGCCAACCTCATCACCCGCGAGGTGCCGATGGGCGTCACCTCCATGCCGAACACGGCGGGCGACCCCTTCCAGTCGCGGGCCATGGACAAGGCCGACATCCGCGAGCTTCGCCGCTGGCACCGCAACGCGGCCCTGCGCGCGAAGGAGGCGGGCTTCGACATCGCCTATGTCTATGCAACGCACTCCTACCTGCTCTCGCACTTCCTGTCGCCGGTCCACAACACCCGCGGCGACGAGTACGGCGGGTCGCTGGAGAACCGCGTGCGCCTGGTGCGCGAGATCGTCGAGGACACCAAGGAGGCGGTCGGCGACAGCCTTGCCGTGGCCATCCGCTTCTCGGCCGAGACCAACGGCGGCGGCGGCGGCGACGGCAGGCCCGTGGCCGGCGAGACCGAGGAGATCTTCGGCATCCTGGGCGAGCTGCCCGACCTCTGGGACATCAACGTCAGCGACTACTCGCTCGAGATGGGGCTCTCCCGCTACGTGCCCGAGGCAGCGCTGGAGCCCTACGTCGCCGCCATCAAGTCGATGACCTCCAAGCCGGTCGTCTCGGTCGGGCGCTTCACCTCGCCGGACACCATGGCGGGGCAGATCAAGCGCGGCATCCTGGACATGATCGGCGCGGCCAGGCCCTCGATCGCCGACCCCTTCCTGCCGAGGAAGATCGAGGAGGGCCGGCTGGAGGACATCAGGGAGTGCATCGGCTGCAACGTCTGCTACGTGGGCGACGGCAAGGGCGTGCCGATCCGCTGCACCCAGAACCCAACCACGAGCGAGGAGTGGCGGCGCGGCTGGCACCCCGAGCGGATCCCGGCGCGCGGGTCCGAGGCCCGGATCCTGGTCGTGGGCGGCGGCCCGGCAGGCTTGGAGGCCGCCCTTGCACTGGGCAAGCGCGGCTACCCGGTGATGCTGGCCGAGGCGGAGCGCGAGCTGGGCGGGCGGGTGACGCGCGAGGCGGGGCTGCCGGGCCTGGTCCAGTGGGCCCGGGTGCGCGACTATCGCCTGCAGCAGCTCGAGAAGATGGCCCAGGTCGAGATCTACCGGGAAAGCCCACTCAGCGCCGAGGATGTGCTCGAAGTCGCGGCCGACCATGTGGTCCTCGCCACCGGGGCCCGCTGGCGCAGCGACGGCTTCGGCCTCAGCAACCCGGCCGGTATCGGGAGTCTGGGGCCGTCAGAGAGGATCTTCACGCCTGACGACATCATGGCGGGCCGCCTGCCGAAGGGCCGGACCCTGCTCTTCGACGACGACCACTACTACATGGGCAGCGTGCTGGCCGAGCAGCTTCTCCTGGCGGGCCTACCCCTCTCCTTCGTCACACCGGACGACAGCCTCTCGGCCTGGGGCGGCTTAACTTACGACCGCTGGCGTGCCCGCAGCAGGCTGATGGATCTGGGGGCCGAGATCCTGGTCTCGCACAACCTCGCCTCCTTCGACGGCCGGGAGGCGGTCCTTCGCTGCGCCTACAGCGACCGCGAGCGCAGGGTGGCAGCAGAGGCCCTGGTGCTGGTGACCGCCAGGACGCCGCTGGACGCGCTCTACCAGGAGCTCACAGCCAGGATCTCCGCCGGCGCGTCGGGGGCGCCGCAAAGCCTGAAGCGCATCGGCGACTGCGAGGCCCCGGCGATCATCGCCGCGGCGGTCTATGCGGGCCACCGCTACGCCCGCGAGCTCGATAACTTGCCCGACCCGGACAATCCCCTGAAGCACGACCGCGTCTTCTTCGAGGAGGCCGTCTGACGGCCCCCGCGCCGCCTCACAGACGGTCGCGGAGCGCGTACCAGACCATGGCGAGCACCAGCAGCGGGCTGCGCAGCAGCGGGCCGCCCGGGAAGGCCGGCGGCGGGATCGAGGCGAAGAGGTCGAAGCGGCCGGCCTGTCCCTCCACCGCCTCGGCCAGGATGGCGCCGGCCAGGCTCGCCATCGCGACGCCGTGGCCCGAGTAGCCGCCGGCGCTCAGGATGTTGCCGGCCAGCCGCTGAAAGCAGGGCAGGCGGTTCATGGTGATCGCCAGCGTGCCGCCCCAGGCATAGTCGATGCGCTTGCCCGCAAGCTGCGGGAAGGTCGCGACCATGGGGCCGCGCGCCTTGGCGGCGATGTCGCGGGGAAAGCGGTAGCCGTAGGATTCCCCGCCGCCGAAGAGCATGCGGCGGTCCTGCGACAGGCGGAAGTAGTTCACCACGAACTTGGAATCGGCCACGGCCTGGCCGTCGCGGATGAGACCGCGCGCCTCCTCCTCGCTCAGGGGTTCGGTGGCGACGATGAAGTTGTTGATCGGCATCACCCGCCGGGAGAGCTCGGGGAAGAGGTCGGCGTGATAGCCGTTGCAGCCGATCACCAGATAGTCCGCCACCACCTCCGCGGCCCCGGTCCTGACGCGGACCTTCTCGCCGCGAACGACCTCCGTCACGCGCGAGCCCTCGTGGAGGACGGCCCCGGCCGCCTCGGCCGCACGCGCCAGGCCCAGGGCATAGGCCAGCGGGTGCAGGTGGCCGGCGCCGCGGTCCAGGGTGCCGCCGTAATAGGCGGGGGAGCCCACCAGCGCGCGAATCCGCTCGCGGTCCAGCGGCTCGATCAGGTCGTAGCCGTAGCTGACGCGCAGCAGCTCGGCATAGGCGTGGCTCTCGGCGACGAAGCGCTGGCGGTGGTCGGCATGGATCACGCCCTCGACGTAGTGGCAGTCGATTCCCTGCTCTGCGATCAGGCGCTTCACCAGGGCCGGCGCCTCCAGCCCCAGCCTCCAGAGCTCCCGCGCCCTGGCCTCGCCGAAGAGCGCCTCCAGCTTCTCCTGGTCCACGCGCTGGCCGGTCCCGACCTGTCCGCCGTTCCGCCCCGAGGCGCCCCAGCCCAGGCGGTGCGCCTCCAGCAGGACGACCCGGAAGCCCTTCTCGGCCAGGTGAAGCGCCGCGGAGAGCCCGGTGAAGCCCCCGCCGATCACGCAGACGTCGCAAACGATCCGGCCCTCGGCCCGCTCGCGCGGCGGCGGCAGGTCCAGGCTCGCGGCGTAGTAGCTTTGCGGGTAGGCGCCGGGCTTGTCGTTGACCGTCAGGATATCCATCGCGGCGCTACTCCGGCTCGAGGGCGAAGCTGCGGCGGCACCTGGCAGGATCCGGGCCGGACCGGCAGGGAAGAACGAATACGATCACGCCGTGGGAAAGGGAAGCGTCGTCACCTCGAGCGCCCGCCTCTCGCCGTCGACGACCACCGAGGGGTCGGTCGCATCGACGGCCAGCATGGCGATCCCGATGGTCCGCCCCAGCCGCGGCGAGAAGGCGAGATCGCTCAGCCGCCCCACCTGCCGGGCGCCGGATAAGATGTCGAGCGGCGTTTCGACCGCCGCCAGCGGCGGCCCTTCGATGAAGACCCCGACCCGGCGGCGATGGACTCCCTCGCGGGCGATGTAGCGGAGCGGTACGCGGCCGATGAAGTCGCCCTTGTCGAGATGGACCAGCTTGCCGAGCCCCAGCTCGAAGGGATTGGCGGGATCGCTCTGCAGGCGGGCGTCGGCGCCATAAGAGAGCAGGCCGCTCTCGATGCGCTCCACGTCGTTCGGGGCACCCGGACCGATCCCGAAGGCCCGGCCGGCCTCCTGGACGATGCGCCAGAGCTCCGTTCCCCGGTCGGCGTCGAGCAGGTAGAGCTCGAAACCGCCCTGCTTGGACCAGCCGGAACGCGCCAGCAGGAGCGGGATTTCCTCCAGCTCCGTCCTTTGGAACCAGAAGTAGCGGAGGTCGCCGACCCAATCCCCGAAGAGCGCCCTGGCGAGCGCCTCCGCCTTCGGTCCCTGGATCGCCAGCGGCGAGGCGTCGGGCTCGACGACGCTGGCCGCCATCCCCTTGGCCCTGGCCGTGGCCTCCGCCCAGAGGCCGATGTCGCTGTCCGCGAGCGACAGCCAGAAGCAGTCCTCGGCCAGCTTCAGGAGGACCGGATCGTTGATCAGCAGGCCCTCGTGGTTGCAGAGCGGCAGGTAGCGGCCCTGGCCGACCGCCATGCCGCCGACCTCCCGGGTCGAGAGGTACTGCAGCAGCGCCTCCGCATCCGGGCCCGCGACCTCCACCTGCCTCTGGGCCGCGACGTCCCAGAGGGCGACGCCCTCGGTCAGCAGGCGGTACTCCTCCTCCGGGTCGCCGAAGGAGGCCGGCAGCAGCATGTGATTGTAGACGGAGAAGCTCTCCACGCCCGCCTCGACCGTCGCCTCGAAGAAGGGCGACTTACGCAGGTTGGAGCCGATGGCGATGCGGTGGTCCATGCCGGCGGGCCGCCCGGTCAGAGGCCGGGGGCGGGTGCGAAGGGGTGGTGGCAGGCTCGCTCCACCAGGGGCAGGTGATCCTGTCCGTAGAACGGGTCCCCGTCGACGACATAGGTGGGCGAACCGAACATCTTTGCAGCGATCGCCTCTTGCGTGTTCTTTTCATAGGCCTCCCTGACAGCGTCGCTATCGGCAGCCGCCAGAAGGGCGCCACCGTCGCACTCGACACTGGCGGCCAGCGCCACCAGGGTCTGCGGCGAGGCCAGGTCGGCATCGTCGCGCCAGTGGCCCATCAGGAAGGCATGCGCCAGGGCGTCGATCTCCACGCCGGTCTCGCCGCAGGCGACGAGCATGCGGTTGGCTAGGCCGTAGTCGTTGCTGTGGTGGGTCGGGCGCGCGTTCATGATCTCCAGGTTGCGGAACTCCGCCCAGCGCCAGATCTCGCGGCGGAAGTGGTAGCGGACATAGTCGTCGTCGCGCCGGTTGAAGGCGGCCGTCCCGCGGGCCTCCATCACGCGGTGCAGGTCCATCGGCTTGTGGCGGATCTGCCTGCCCGCCCGCTTGGCCAGAACCATGAGTTCGGCCGAGCCCAGGTAGGCGAAGGCCGAGTGGGCACAGTAGAAGTACTCGATCTCAAGCATGCCTCTCATCCATCTCGTCCGGGGAGGCCAAGCATGCAGGCCGCCCCAAGAGAAGCCAAGTGGGTAAGCCAAGGCCCCTTGCACGACCCCTGCGCTGCAGCCAACCTGCCGCCCTCAGCGATGGAGGCGGCGGCCCTTGCGAACCCTACTACCCGACCCCGGCGAGCCCTATCCCTTGGTCCTGGAGGACGGCGCCCGGGCCAGGACGACGGTCTTCCTGAACCGCGTGATCGACCATCCCAACATCGAGATCGGCGACTTCACCTACTACAGCGACCGCGAGCCCTGCGAGGACTATGCCGCCAGGCTCGCCCCCTACCTCTTCCACGGCATGCCGGAGCGGCTCTCGATCGGAAAGTTCTGCCAGATCGCCGAGGGCGTGCGCTTCATCACGGCATCGGCCAACCACCCCATGGAGGGGATCTCCACCTACCCCTTCGGCGTCTTCGACGAGACGCGCTTTCCCGCCTATCGCCGCAGCCTGCCGCGCGGCCGCGACACCCTGGTCGGACACGACTGCTGGCTCGGCCGCGACGCGCGCCTCCTGCCCGGTGCCGCGCTCGGCTCGGGCGTTATCGTCGGCGCCGGTGCCGTAGTCGCCGGCCGGGTGCCGGACTATGCCGTCGTGGCCGGCAACCCGGCCCGGCTCCTGCGCATGCGCTTTCCCCCGGAGACGGTCGCGCGCCTGCTGGAGATCGCCTGGTGGGATTGGCCCCCAGAGCGGATCCAGGAGGCCATCCCCGCAATCGAGGGCGCCGATGTCGAGGCCCTGGCCCGCTTCGCGGAGGGACGCTAGAGCAGGTTGCTCACGCATCCTGCTCCAGCGCAGGAGAGACTCCTCTTCGACGCGGGTTTGCCCTAGACGGTCGCCACCGGCGTCGCCGGCGAGCCCACCGCGCCGGTCAGGCGCAAGGGCGGCGCGGTCAGCAGGAAGGCGTTGCGGCCGGCCTCGCGGAGCCAGGTCGCAAGCTCCTCCAGGTACCAGAGCTCGCCCAGCGGCAGGCCCAGGCGGAAGAGGCAGTGCTCGTGCAGCGGCAGGGCGGCATGCGCCCCCTCGCCCTTCCGCGCCGGCACGCCCTCGACCGCGTAGTTGTCGGCGACCAGGGCGGAGATCCCGCTCTCGGTGATCCACTCCTGCAGGCCCTTGTCGCGGCCATCGAGCACCGCATAGGCGCGCAGCAGCTTCTCCGGGTCCGGCTCGCCCTTCATGGCCACGACGTTGTCGGCAAAGCCGGTGTAGAGGCAGAGGATATCGCCCTCTTCGACCTCGACCGACTGAGCCTTGAGCGCCGCCTCCAGGTCGGCCAGCCCGACATAGTGCCGCTCGGCGCCGTAGGTGGACTTCAGGTCGACCAGGAGGCCGCGGCTCTGGGTCGCCTTCACCGCCTGGTTCTCGATGCCCAGCGCCGTGGCCCCCTTGCCCACCGCCGGGCTCTCGATCTCCACCCCCGCCCGGTAGCCGTTGTAGTAGACCTTCTGCGGCTTGCCGCTGCCCTCGCAGTCGAACTGGCTGCCGACGTGCGCCAGGGAATCCCACTGGGTCGAGTACTGGGTGTAGAGCAGCACCGCGTCGTCGGAGACGACGTCGGTCAGCTCCTGCCGGCCCGTGTAGGTCACCATGCCGGCGACCGGGCGGTTGTACATGGGCTCGGACTCGCCCACCGTGGGGCTCAGCTTGGGCGGAAAGCGCCGCTCGTTCAGGATGTTGCCGCCGGGAAGCTCGAGCGGCAGGCTGAGACAGAAGCTGAGGCCGGCCTTGACCTCGCCGACGCCGCGCAGGACGGCCTCCGGCGTGATGAGGTTGAGACGGCCGAGCTGGTCGTCCGGCCCCCAGTCGCCCCAGGTCGAGCCCTCCGGGCGCCGCGTCCAGCGCGGATTCCTAGCGTTCATGTGATCCCCTCCCTGCCTTGTTCATGCCATGACGGCCCGCCAGATGTACCAGAGAGCGCACCGCTCGCAAGCGATCCAGCCGGCAAAGGACCGACGACAGCCATGGCAACACGCCTGTTGACCGCCCTGCTGTGCCTCGCACTGGCCGGACCGGCTCTGGCCGAGGCACCGCGTTTCCAGGACCCCTGGCCCGAGCTCCCCACGTCGCCCGGCCAGCGCCTGACCTTCGACAGCCTGAGTCCCTTCAGCCTGAACGGCCTGGAGGAGGCCCAGCCGGCTGAGGCCCAGGGCCGGCTCTTCCTGCCGCCCGAGGCAAGCCCGGAGAACCCGGTCCCCGCCGCGATCCTGCTGCACGGCGCCGGCGGCGTCCTGGGCGCGCGGGAGCTGACCTACGGACCGCAGCTCGCGGCCCAGGGCGTGGCGGCGCTGGTCATCGACTCCTTCGCGCCCAGGCGGGAGATGGCCGCCGGCTTCTTCGAGCGGCTCTTCAACATCACCGAGGTCATGCTGCTGGCCGACGCCTACGCCGGCCTCGCCTTCCTCGACGGCCTGCCGGAGGTCGATGCCGACCGCGTCGCCCTGATCGGCTTCTCCTACGGCGGCATGGCCAGCGTGCTCGCGGCCTACGAGCAGGTGGCCGAGACCCTGGCGCCCGAGGGGCTTCGCTTCGCCGGGCATGTCGCCTACTACGCACCCTGCATCATCCGGGCCGAGGATCACCGGACCACCGGCGCGCCGATCCTGTTCCTGAACGGCGGCCAGGACGGCCTGCTCGACCCGGAGCGCTGTTCCGAGGTCGAGGACGACCTCGAGGCCGGCGGCTCGAAGGTCGAGACCATCGTCTATCCGGACGCCATGCACCAGTGGGACGGCCGCTCCAGCCGTCCCTGGCGCCCCAGGTACACGCTCGCGCCCTGCTCCTACCTGCTGCGCACCGACGGCAGCGGCATCGACGAGCGCACCGGGCTTCCGGTCTCGACCCCGCTGCTACGCCGCGGCTCCCTGGCGCTCTGCGCCAGCCGGGAGGGCTATCTCATCGGCCGCGACGACGCGGTGCGCGCGCAGTCGAACCGGGCGCTGGCGGCCTTCCTGAGCGAGGTCCTGCAGCCGCGCTAGGACGCCTGGCCGCCTGCCGACGGTCCCAGCGAAGCAGGCAGGCGCCCAGCGAAAGAAACGGTTGGGAAAGCGGGCCGGGCCCCCTACCCTCGCTGGAGCGTTGCCGCTCGGAGACGGCGGGCGGGGAAGGCCTTGTGCTACCCAGGGAGGAGACGGTCGATGGCTGTGATTTTCGGGACCGCCGGTGACAACAGCACGCTCAGCGGCACCAGCGAGGACGACCGGATCTACGGGCTCAGCGGCGACGACCGCCTCTACGGGCTGAGCGGGGACGATGGGCTCTACGGAGGGTCGGGAAACGATGTGGCCCTGCAGGGCCGGTCGGGCGACGACAGCCTCTTCGGTGCGGCGGGCAACGACAGCCTCTTCCTCGGCGCCAGCGGGGCCGACAGCCTCTTCGGCGGCCTTGGCGTGGATGAGCGCTTCTTCGGCGGCACCGGCCCGGACAGCCTCTCCGGCGGCAGCGGGCCAGACCGCCTCTTCTTCGGCGGCAACGACGACGACGCGCTCTACGGAGGCTCGGGCAACGACTCCTCCTTCTACGGCGACAGCGGCGCGGACCGTCTCTTCGGCGGAACCGGGCTGGATATCAGCTTCCACGGCGCCAGCGGCGGCGACAGCCTCTTCGGCGACTTCGGCGTCGAGAGGAGCTTCTTCGGCGGCGACGGCGACGACCTGCTGTTCGGGGGTCTGGGCAACGAAACCAGCTTCCACGGCGATAGTGGCAACGATCGCCTCTATGGCGACCAGGGCACCCTCTATCGCTTCTACGGCGGAAGTGGAGACGACCGCATCTTCGGGGAAGAGAGGTCGCACCGGGTCTTCGGCGGTGATGGCAATGACCTGCTCTACGCGGGCGCTGGCTACTTCATCGGCGCGGACGGCGGCAACGGATCGGACACGCTCTTCGGCGGCCTGGGCAACGACAGCGACGTCGATGGCCAGTCAGGCAACGATACGATCTACGGCGGGCTCGGCGACGACCAGCAGATGAATGCCAGCACGGTCTTCGGCGGAAGCGGGTCCGACGGAAAGTTCCGTGGCGATGTCCTCTACGGCGGATCGGGCGCGGACTCCTCCCTCGCCGGCAACAAGATTTTCGGAGGCGAGGGCGTCGACTACAGCCTTGCGGGCAGCGGCGGCGACGACAGCGTCTTCGGCGGGCTCGGCGACGACAGCCGCCTCTTCGGCGGGTTCGAGCAGGACCGGCTTTACGGGGGCAGCGGCAACGACTACCGGATATCGGGCCGCGAGGGCGACGACCGGGTCTATGGCGGATCGGGCGACGACGAGGTCGTCTACGGCTGGACCGGCAATGATCTGGTCTTCGGTGGCGAGGGACACGATACCGATCTCCTGGGCCATGGCAACGACGACTCCGTCTTCGGCGGCGCAGGAAACGATCAAAGGCTTACGGGCGATTCCGGTACGGACCTCCTCTCCGGCGGCCCCGGCGACGACACCCTCCTGACCGGTGGTATCGGCGATGACAGGCTGCTTGGCGACAGCGGCGACGACAAGGAGCTCTTCGGCGGAGACGGTGCCGACATAATCTCCGGCGGCAGTGGAGAGGACACCGCTTACGGCGATAGCGGAAACGACACCTTCGTCGTCGGAACGGGCGAACTGCAGCCGCTGGACATCATGGATGGCCGCTCCGGCGTCGATACCCTCTTCATCCTGGGCGGCACGGCCGCGGCCAACTCCGCCTTCCTCTTCTCGGTGGAGACCATCATCGACGGGCTGCCGCTGCCGACCAGCATGAATGACCTTTTGCTCGGGACCAGCGGGCCGGACGACATCCGCGCGCTCAGCGGCGACGACCTGGTCAGGGGGCTGGACGGCAACGACAGCCTGCGCGGCCAGGAGGGCAACGACCTGCTCTACGGCGCCAGCGGCAGGGATACGCTCTTCGGCGGGTCGGGCGAGGATCGCTTCTACGGCGGGCATGCCAATGACCAGATCGTCGGCGGCACCGGCAGCGACATCCTCTTCGGCGGTCAGGGCCGCGACCGCCTGAACGGGGCCTCGGGCACCGACACGGCCTTCGGCGGTGCCAACAACGACACCTTCATCGTCGATACCGCGGCCGACCGGGTCTACGACGGCACCGGCGAGGGCTCCGACGCCCTCAGGTCCAACGCCCAGGACTATACGCTGGGCACCGCCTCGGAGGTCATGATCGACCATGTGAACATCAACACCGGCGCCGGCGACGCCTCGATGACCGGCAACAGCAACGACGACATCCTGGTCGGCAACTCCTTCTTGAACGTCCTGACCGGGCTTAGCGGCGACGACCGCCTGAACAGCCGCGGCGGGACCAACACCATGACCGGCGGCAGCGGCGACGACACCTTCGTCGTCACCACCGCCCTCGACAGCGTCCGCGACCTGGACGGCGAGGGCACCGACCTGGTGCGGGCCGAGACCAGCTACACCCTGCCGGACGGCACGGCCACGGCCTTCATCGAGAACCTGCGAATGCAGGGCCAGTTCGGCAACATCGACGGCACCGGCAACAGCCTGGACAACACGGTCGAGGGCAACAGCGGCGCCAACCGCCTGGCCGGGAACCAGGGCGACGACCGGATCATCGGCGGCCTGGGCGACGACACCCTCTTCGGCGGCGCCGGCGCCGATCGCTTCGACGGTGAGAGCGGGGCGGACACCATGTCGATGGGCCTCTATGACGTGGCCTTCGGCGGGTCGGGCATGGATTCCTTCCTCTTCGGATCGGTCGACATGGGGGCGATCGGCCCGGGCGACCCCGTCATCCGCGACTTCGACGGCGAGTTGGTGAATGGCGGCAACGGCGAGGACAAGCTGGTCTGGGCGACCGGCATCGAGCAGGGCAGCTTCGCCTACATCGGCGCTGCGACCTTCACCGGGAGCGGCAACTCCGAGGCCCGCTTTGCCGCCAGCCGCCAGATCGAGGTCGACCAGAACGGCGACGGCATCGCCGACCAGGCGATCCTTGTCGACGGCGTCGTCGACCCCAACCTGCTGACGGCAAGCGACTTTGTCTGGCTCTAGATTACGGCTCTTGACCCTGCAGGAGCCCGGATAGAAGCTCTGCCCCATGCTTCGGATCGCCCTCGCCTCTCCGCCCTTCGTGGGCAGCCTCGCCGGCGCCCTGCCGCAGGTCGCGCGCTACATCGGCCTGGCCGCAGACCGGGGGGCGGAGATCGTCTGCTTTCCCGAGTGCTTTCTGCCGGGTCTGCGCGGTGCCGGGCTTCCGGTTGAGCCGCACGACCCCGCGGGGCTCGCCGCGGCACGCGAGGCGGTCTGCGCCCTGGCGCGAAAGGCCGGGATCGCCGTCATCCTGCCGATGGACTGGGACAGCCCCGAGGGCATCCTGAACCTGGCCTTCGTGATCTCCGCCGAGGGCGCGGTCGAGGGCGTCCAGACCAAGGTCCAGCTTGCCCCGGAGGAGGATCCCTTCTACGTCCCCGGCAGCGGCCGCCGGCTCTTCGAGATCAAGGGCGTGCCCTTCGGCATCGCCATCTGCCACGAGGCCTGGCGCTATCCGGAGACGGTGCGCTGGGCGGCCGTGCGCGGCGCCCAGCTGGTCTTCCAGCCCTTCCAGTCCGGCAGCGAGGACGGCGGGGGCGAGGCCGCCGCCTGGGGCACGCGCGCCTCTCCGATCTTCGAGAAGGCCATGGCCTGCCGTGCGGCCGAGAACTCCATCTTCTTCGCCAGCGTGAACTACGCCCACCCCTTCCAGGACGCCGCCACCAGCCTGGTCTCGCCCGAGGGCCGCTGCCTCGAGCACCTGCCCTATGGCCGGGAAGGCCTGCTGGTCGCCGACATCGACCCCGGGGAGGCCAGCGGCCTCTACGCCGGCCGCTTCAAGCCGGCGCGCTACGCCGAGGGGGCCGAGGTCGGCTGACCCGACCGCGCGCGCGCCCTTCGGCCAGCAGCGCGCCCAGGCGGTCCAGCGCCTCGCCCATCTCGGCCTCGCTGTAGGCGCAGAAGCCGAGCAGCAGGCCGTTCAGGTCGCGCGGCAGGGCGCAGTAGCGCGAGAGCGGCCGGACGAAGAGGCCGCGGCGCTCGGCCTCGGCGGCGACCCTGGCATCGTCCAGCGGAGCCTCGAAGCGAAAGGCGACCTGCATGCCGGCCTGGTGATCGTCGAAGGAACCGTAGCAGCCGAAGTCGGCGGCCAGCCGGGTCAGCAGGTAGCGCCGCCGCTCGCCGTAGATCCGCCGCATGCGCCGCAGGTGGCGGTAGAACTCGCCCTGATCGATGAACTCCGCCAACGCCTGCTGGGGCAGCAGCGAGGCCTTCACGCCCTGCCGCTCCAGGGTCCGGGTGAAGCGGGCCAGCAGCGCCTCCGGCACGATCACGTAACCCAGGCGGAGCTGGTTGGAGAAAATCTTGGAGAAGCTGCCGACATAGATCGTGCGGCTCAGGCGGTCGAAGCCGGCCATGGCGGGGATCGGCCGGCCGGCATAGCGGAACTCGCTGTCGTAGTCGTCCTCGACGATCCAGCCATTGGTCTCCGCCGCCCAGCGGGCGAAGGCGAGGCGGCGGCTGGGCGACATGGCCCCGCCCAGCGGATACTGATGCGAGGGGGTGAGGACCACCAGGCTGGGCGCCTCGCCCTCCTGCGGCAGGCGCGCACCGCTGGCGTCGATCGCCAGGTAGCTGGTCCTGAGGCCGAGCGTGGTGACGTAGCTCACCAGCGGCGGGTAGCCCGGATCCTCCAGCCCGATGGACTCGCCCGGCGCCGTCAGGGTGCGGATGCAGAGCTCCAGCGCGTCGCCCGAGCCGGCGGTGATGACGATCTGCTGCGGCGAGGCCGCGATGCCGCGCCACTCGGCGACATGGCCGGCAACCGCCCGCCGGAGCGCCAGGTTGCCCTTGACGCCCGCCCCCACCAGCATGGACTGCGGGTTCGTCCGGCAGACCCTGGCGAGGGTCTTGGCCCACTGCTGGTAGGGGAAGAGCCGCATGTCCGGAAGGCCGGCCCGGAAGGGGCGCGGGCCCGCCTCCGCCGGCTCCGCCACCTCCGGCGCCGCCGGCGGTGCGGCGGCCGCGAGCTCGATGTCGCCGACCGGGGAGACCCGGTAGCCCGAGCCGCGCAGGCTGGTGAGATAGCCCTCCGCCACGAGCTGCTCGTAGGCCGTCACCAGGGTGGAGCGCGAGACGCCCAGCTCGGTGGCGAAGACCCGGGTCGGCGGCAGGCGCATCCCCTCGCTCAGCTCGCCCGCGGCCACCTGGGCCCGGATCGCGCGGCAGATCTGCTCGAAGATCGGGGTGTCCGACCCGCGCTCGATGGAAAAGCCCATCCAGGGTGCTTGCTTCATGAAGTGGTCTGCTCGTTTGGATCGCTTTTGGACATTAACAAGAGGCCGAATTTCCGGCAAGGAGAGGCCCGAGCGAAGAGGAGCCTGCCCATGACCCAACGCCTGAACGACCTCGGCCAGCCGATCGGAGAGGCCCTGCCCGGCTGGAGCGGCCGGGAGCCGCCGGGACGCGCGCCGATGGAGGGCCGCTTCTGCCGGCTGGAGGCCCTGGATCCCGCGGCCCACGCCGGCGACCTCTTCGAGGCCTACTCGGCCGACCGGGAGGGACGGGTCTGGACCTACATGGCGCACGGCCCCTTCGCCTCGCGCCGGGACTTCGATGCCTGGATCGAGCCGGCCAGCCGCAGCGGCGATCCCCTCTTCCACGCGATCCTCGACCGGGCCAGCGGCAAGGCGGTCGGCGTCGCCTCCTACCTGCGCATCGTGCCGGCCTTCGGGGTGATCGAGGTCGGCAACATTGCCTACGCCCCCGTCCTGCAGCGCACCGCCGCGGCGAGCGAGGCCATGTTCCTCATGATGGCCCGGGTCTTCGACGAGCTGGGCTACCGCCGCTACGAGTGGAAGTGCGACAGCCTGAACGCGCCCTCGCGCCGGGCGGCGGAGCGCCTGGGCTTCACCTACGACGGCCTCTTCGAGCAGGCCGTGGTCTACAAGGGACGCAACCGCGACACTGCCTGGTTCTCGCTCCTCGACCGCGACTGGCCGGCGACGAAAGCTGCCTACGAAGCCTGGCTGGCGCCGGACAACTTCGACGCCCAGGGCCGGCAGCGGCGCCCGCTCGCAGAGCTGATCGCCGCCCGCCGTCAGGCGGCCTCGACCTCCACGAAAGTCTCGTTGTAGGCCGCACCGCGCTCGATATCGGTGCGGATGTCCGCGGACATCAGAACGTTCGAGGTGAAGCCGGTCTCGCTGCTGTCGCGCCAGGCGCCCTTGGCCGCGTAAACCACGCCTTGCTTGACCGCATCCGTCACCGCAAGGCGGTAGGTCACGCCGCCGCGCGCGTTGCGCACCAGCACCTTGTCGCCCTCGCTGAGCCCGCGCTTGCTGGCGTCTGCCGGATGCATCTCCAGGGTCTCCGGACCCTTCGAGGCCAGGCAGCCGCCGAAGGTCGCATTGGTCCGCTTCGACGAGGAGGGGCTGATCAGGACCAGCGGCAGGTCCTGCAATACGGGATCGAAGCGCGGCACGCCGAAGCCGTAGCGCGCCTCCAGGTCCTCGGAGAAGAGCTCGATCTTGCCCGACCTGGTCGCCGGCTGGACGGTGGCGCACATGATGACCTCGCCCCCCTCCGGCCGCTTCATGCGGATCGCGCCGTGCAGCGAGATCTCGCTCGGCCGGATACCTCCGAAACGCGGGTCCTCGGGATTCATGGCCTCGTCCATCAGCTCGCTGTCGCTGGCCCTGAAGAGCGGCTCGTTGTAGCCGAAGCGGGCGGCCAGGCGCCGGAAGATCTCGGTGTTGGGCAGGGATTCGCCGACCGGCGGGATCACCGGGGCGGCGCGCTGGACATAGTCCTGGCCGTAGGCGCCGTAGATGTCGTCGTACTCGAAGTGGCTGGCCGCCGGCAGGACGACGTCGGCATAGGCCATGGAATCGGTCATGACCACCTCGGCGCCGGCGATGAAGAGGTCCTCGCGCTCCAGGGCCTGGATCATCCGCTTCTGGTCGGGATGGGTGGCGACGGGGTTGTGGTTGTAGATCATGATCGCCCGGATCGGCGGGTCCATCGCGTCATCGAGGATGACCTCGGCGGCGTCGACGATGTTGATCGTCCGGGTGCCCTCCGGGATCAGGTCGCTGCGCTGCAGGCGGGCCCCGGTCTTGGGTGCGCTGAGGCCCGACTTGGCGATCACGCCCGCACCCAGGCGGCCGTGGTTGCCGGTCAGCGCCTGCAGCGCCATGGCCGCACGCAGGCCGGAGCCGCCGCTGCGTCCCCGCTCGATGCCGTTGCCGAAGGAGGCCGCCACGTTCTTGGCTGCCTGGTAGAGGCCGGCCAGCTCCCGGAACTGGGCCGGCGGCACGCCGCAGAGGCGCTCCACCTCGGCCTCGCCGTACTGCCGGGCCTCGGCCATGAAGCGCTCGAAGCCCAGGGTCCAGCGCTCCACGAAGTCGAGATCAAGCGCCCCGCGCCGCTCCAGCTCGGCCGCCAGCGCCTGCGCCAGGACCACGTCCGTGCCGGGCCGGACCTGGATGAAGAGGTCGCACTGCTCGGCGACCTTGATCCGCTTGGGATCGACGATCACCACCTTGCCGTCTTTGGCCCTGACGGCGTTCAGCACCTTCATCAGGTGCAGGTTCGAGACCGTCACGTTGTTGCCCCAGACCAGGACCAGATCCGCGTGGACCGCCTGTTCCGGGGGCATGCCCGGCGCGTTGCCGAAGAGGCTGGAATAGGCCGTGCCGCGCACCGCCCCGCAGAGCGGGCCGCGGTTCAAGAGGCTCGCCCCCATGCGGTGGAAGAAGCGCCGGTCCATCGAGCCGCCGGCCAGTTCCCCGTGCGGGCCGGCATAGTTCAGCGGCATGACGGACTGCGGCCCGTGCGCCGCGATCGCCCTGGAGAAGCCCTCGTGGATCAGGTCGAGGGCGGTCTCCCAGCTCACCCGCTCGAAGCGGCCGGAGCCGCGCGGCCCCACGCGCTTCAGGGGATGGCGCAGGCGCCCCTCGCCATGCACGAATTCGGGATAGTAGCGGGCCACCTTGTTGCAGATGACGCCGTCGGTATAGGGGTTGGCGTCCGACCCCCTGACCTCGAGCAATTCGCCGTCGCGCACCTGGGCGACCAGGCTGCAGGTATCGGGGCAATCCAGCGGGCAGACGCTGGGCAGCGCCGTCGCACCCTCGTACTTGTCCATTCAGGCCTCCGTTCCGCCGTCGCAGAAATCGGGCCGAGCTTAGCGGCAACCCTGTCGGTTCAAAATGTCCAAAAAGTGAAAAAGCCGGCAGACCAATTCGCGGCGGCCTCCCCGCCCTACAAGGCCAGGCAGAGCCGCAGCGCGTCGTAGATCGCGGCGTGGATGTTGCGGCTGGAGACGGCGTCGCCGATGCGGTAGAGGCGGAAGCGGCCCCCGGGGTTCCGCTCGAGCCGCTGCGGCTCGAGGGCGACGAAGGCCTCGTGGTCCAGGGCGCCCCCGTTCACCGACTGCCCGCGCAGCTCGAGATAGAGCGCGTCCAGCGGCAGGGTACCGGCCTCGACCACCACCTGGTCGACCAGGCGCGTCTCGGTCTTCCTCGAGTAGTCGCCGCCCAGAGTCGCCTTCAGGCGGTTGCCCTCGCGCGCGATCGAGAGCAGGCGGCTGTTGATCGTGATCCGCACGCCGTGGTCGGCGAAGCACTCGGCGTACTTGACGTGGTTCAGCCCGCCGATCTCGGGCGCGAAGAAGCGCTCCGGGGTGACGATCTCCAGCGCCGCGCCCGCCTCCGCCAGGGTCTCGGCCGCCTGCAGGCCGGGATGGGCGCCGTTCTCGTCGTAGAGCAGCACCTGGCCGCCCGGTGCCGCGTCGCCCGAGAGGATGTCCCAGGAGGAGACGGCAAGCTCCGCCCCGCCGTCCAGGACCTCCAGGTTCGGCAGGCCGCCGGTCGCCAGGATCACCACGTCGGGCTCCTCGGCCAGCACGTCGGCGGCCTCGGCGTAGCGGTTGCAGTGGAGTTCGACGCCCAGGCGCTCGCAGGCGGCCACGCGCCAGTCGACGATGCCGATCATCTCGCTGCGCCGCGGCCTGCGCGCCAGCAGCCGCACCTGGCCGCCGGGCTCGCTCGCGGCCTCGAAGAGCACGACGCGGTGGCCCCGCGTGGCCGCCACCCGGGCCGCCTCCAGCCCGGCCGGGCCGGCGCCCACGATCACCACCTTGGCGGAGGGCCCGCGCGAGCCCGGCACCTCGTGCGGGATGCGGGCCTCGCGGCCGGTCGCCGGGTTGTGGATGCAGAGCGCCTCGTGCCCCTCGTAGATGCGGTCGAGGCAGTAAGTGGCGCCGACGCAGGGACGGATCTCCTCCTCGCGGCCCGCAGCCACCTTGCGCGCGATGTGCGGGTCGGCGATGTGGGCGCGGGTCATGCCCACCATGTCGAGCTTGCCCTCGGCGATGGCGTGGCGCGCGGTGGCGACGTCGGGAATGCGGGCGGCGTGGAAGACCGGGAACTTGGTCTCCGCCCTGACCTGGCCGGCGAAGTCGAGATGCGGGGCCGAGCGCATGCCGCCCACGGGGATAACCCGGCTGAGCGCCGCATCGCTGTCGATGTGCCCGCGGATCACGTTCAGGAAGTCGATGTCGCCGCCCGCGACCAGGCGCCGGCAGATCTCCAGCCCCTCCTCGCGGGTGAGGCCCCTCTCCCAGTCCTCGTCGGCGACCAGGCGGGCCCCGACCAGGAAGTCCGGGCCGACCGCGGCGCGGATCGCGCCGAAGACCAGGAAGGCGAAACGCAGGCGCCGGTCCAGCGACCCGCCCAGTTCGTCCTCCCGCCGGTTGGTGGCCGGCGACCAGAAGCTGTCGATCAGGTGGCCGTAGCACTCCAGCTCGATGCCGTCGAGGCCGGCGGCCTGCATGCGCTGGGCGGCCAGCGCATAGTCCTCGACGATGCGTTCCACGTCCCAGTCCTCCAGCTCCTTCGGCAGGGAACGGTGGGCCGGCTCGCGGACCGGCGAGGGGGCCAGCACCGGCAGCCAGTCGGAGTGGTTCCAGTTGGTGCGCCGCCCCAGGTGGGTGAGCTGGATCATCACCGCCGCGCCCTCGTCGTGGCAGGCCTCCGAGAGCTTCCTCATGTGCCCGACGATCTCGTCGCGATAGGCCAGCAGGTTGCCGAAGGCCGGCGCCGAATCGCGCGAGACCACGGCCGAGCCCGCCGTCATGGTGAGCGCGATCCCGCCCTTCGCGCGCTCCAGATGATAGAGCCGGTAGCGCTCCTTCGGCATACCGTCCTCGGAGTAGTTCGGCTCGTGCGAGGTCGTCATGAGGCGGTTGCGCAGGGTCAGGTGCTTCAGTTGGTAGGGCTGCAGCAGGGGGTCCTTGCTCATGGCTGTCCTCCTTTCCGGCTAACCGTCTTCGGGCTGCGTGTCGTCTCCGGGCCCGCCGCGCTCCAGGCCCGCGGACTTGGAAAGGGCCTTCAGGTCCCGGCGCACCTGGGCCGCACTCGCCGGCCGGTCGCCCTGGGCGGCCACGGCGGCCAGCGCCGTCTCCAGCCACCAGCCGTTGCCCTCCCGCGTGCCGAGCGGCGCGTCCTCCAGGCCCACCCTCAGGTGCCCGCCCAGGCGCAGCACGGCGGGATAGAGCACGCGGATGTCGGCGCCCAGCCCCGCCGCCATCCAGGGTGCTTCGGAATGCTCCGCCTGCAGCAGGCGGTGATAGGCGGTGAGATAGAACTCCTCCGGCGGGAAGGAGAAGGTGAAGTCCTGGCTGAAGAGCAGCCGGTAGAGCGGCAGCGGCACACGCTTGCCCTCCCGCCGGAGACTGTGGTGCAGGGCCGAGCCCAGGCGCAGGAAGCCGGGCTCGTAGCAGGCATAGGAGGGGTGGAAGCCGTGGCGCGCCGCCAGCAGCAGCCCGTAGCGGATGTGCTCCTCCGGGTTGGCATAGACGAAGCCGCTCCGCCCCCGGTGCAGCTCGCGGTAGCTGGCGAAGTTGGCCGAGCCGGGGTCGACGATCGACCACTCGATCAGGCCGCGCTCGGCCAGCGCCTCCACGACGGCGAAGCGGGTCTCGGGGCTCAGCGGCTCGGGCGAGTCGGGGCTGCCGGCCAGCGGCAGGGTGGGATAGACGATGGCGTCCACCCTGGCGCGTACGCCCTCGATGATGCGGGCATAGGTCTGCCAGTCGTCGCGCTGGCGGCCGGTCGCGCTGTCGTAGGCGTGGACATGGACGATGGCGGCGCCGGAGTGCACGCAGGCCACGGCCTCGTCGACGATCTCCTTCGGCGTGATCGGAATGAGGGGCTGCAGGGCCCGGCCCCAGGGACCGTTGACCGCCACCTCGATCCAGACCGATCGTGCCATGCTGTCCCCTTCGCGCCGGTGAGCAGGAGCGGAGCATAGGCCATTCGCATCTCTCTGCCATCCCCCCAGGGCCACCCCCCAGGGCCGACCTCCAGGCTTCGGGTGCGGCGCTTGGAGAGAGCGCCGGGCGCAGGCTATAGAGGTCCTCCAACGAGAGCAGATCCCGAGCAGAGGGAACCATCTGCGACGACGATTTGCTTGAACGATCTGAGAGCTAGAGTGCTGCGGGTGAGCGAATGCGAGCCCGAAGCACTCTGGCGGAGGGGAGCGGCCATGCGGGAGGCCGGCAGAGCAAGGGTCCGGAGACCGGGCCTGGTGATCTTCGACTGCGACGGCGTGCTGGTGGAGACGGAAGCCGCCGGCGGGGCGGCGCTCTACGCGCTTCTGAAGGCGCGCGGCGAGACCCTCTCCTTCGAGGAGCTCGACCTGCGCTATCGCGGCAGGAAGATCGAGGACCTGGCCGCCGACTTCTTCGCCCGCCTGGGCCAGCCCTATGACCCCGGCTTCCCCGCCGAGGTCCGCAATGCGATCTACGCCGCCTTGCGCGAGGGGGTCGAGGCCATCCCCGGCGCCCCCGCCCTGGTCCGCCGCGTCCTGGAAGCCGGCCTGCCCTGCTGCGTCGCCTCCTCCGGCGCGCTGGAGAAGATGCAGCTCACCCTGAGCCAGGTCGGCCTCTACCCCCTGCTGAAGGGCAGGCTCTTCACCGCGGTGGACGTGGCCCGGGGCAAGCCGGCGCCCGACGTCTTCCTCCACGCCGCCAGGGGCATGGGGGTCGCCCCCGGCGAGGCCGTGGTGATCGAGGACTCCCCGGCCGGCGTCGAGGCGGCCCTGGCCGCCGGCATGCGCGTCCTCGGCTACACCGCCGGCCGCCCACGCGACGAGGCGGTCCTGCTAGCCGCGGGGGCTGAGACGGTGGCCCGCCTGGAGGAGGTGCCGGCGCTGATCGGGCTGGGCGCGTGACCCGCGCGCAGTCAGGGCCGCCACGGGAGCACCATCGTTCGATTCTCCTCTCGGCTCTCTCGCGGGCGATGCCCCCATCCGTCATCCCAAGGCCATGACTCCCTGTCCGGTCCAGCGAGCACGGCCGTAGTCTGCAGGTCGATGCACAACCCTTGTTCGTATCCCCGTGCGAAAACCCACCGCTGCCCGGCTAGGCGACATAGGTTGTTTAACTCTCCCATGTGCACACCTTTTGACGTCATCCCCGGGCGAAGACCCGGGGATCCACGTGGATCGGCATCACGCTATTCCCCCCTTGGGCGCCAGCGGCACCACGTGGGTGGCCGGGTCAAGCCCGGCCACGACGGCCTTCTTATGAGTAAAATCAACCAACTATCGCCGGAATGTCGAAGTGGGACCCAAACCGGGCACCCTTGTCCCATTCCCGACCAGTGTCGTTGTTCGAACCATCGGCAGGCATCGGATCCGCCTCACCCACCCTGCCCCTCTCCACGGCCTCCGCAATGACCAAAAATTGCATTCCTGCGCGGGGAAAGCCTATCGTCGTCTGGGCGGGGCCACATGGGCTCCAAACCGGCACTTGGCAGCGCAACGAGCGCGAAGGGCCGGCGCCAGGATCAAGGATCGAGGGAGAGGCCGGATGGCAGCGGTGTACGGAACCGCGGGTGAGAACAGCACCCTGATCGGGACGGACCTGGCGGACCGGATCTACGGCCTTAGCGGCAGCGACAGAATCTATGGGCTGAGCGGCGAAGACAGCCTCTTCGGAGGCAGCGGGGCTGACTCGCTCCTGTTCGGCGGCCCAGACGATGACCGTCTGTTCGGCGGCGCCGGCGACGACAGCAGCCTCTTCGGCGGGTCGGGTGATGACAGACTGTTCGGCGGTGTCGGGGGTGATACTTCGCTGTCCGGTGGCACCGGAGACGATCTGATCTATGGCAGCAAGGGCCTGAACCGCTCCTTTTTTGGCTTGGAGGGAGACGACACGATTTTTGGCGGTATCCAGCAGGACTTTACCCTCTATGGCGGAGCCGGTGATGACCGGCTCTTTGGCGGGTCGGGGAGCGACAGGGTTCTGTTTGGCGGAGGCGAAAGCGACTGGCTTTATGGGGGCGCCGGCATAGATCGCAGCTTCAATGGATCTTACGGAGATGACGTCCTCTTCGGCGGGGAGGGGGACGATGGCAGCTTCTACGGAGGGAATGGCGACGACACTCTCTACGGCGGATCTGGTGACGACATCTACTTTTATGGTGGCTCCGGTGATGACACGCTGTTCGGTGGTGATGGACGCGACCTCCTGTTTGGAGGCTCCGGGCGCTATGATGGGGCTTTTTGGTTACACAAAGGGGATCAGGGGAACGACACGATCTATGGGGGCAGCGGACGTGACTTCATAGATGGGGAGTCGGGTGACGATCTCCTTTTCGGCGGGAGCGGCGGAGGTTTTGTTCAAGGGATGAGCGGCGATGATCGCGTGTTCGGAGGAGGCGGCCGGAACATTGTAATCGGTGAGGAGGGGGACGACAGGGTCTATGGCGGCAGTGGCGACGATGTTGTTTTGACAGGCGAGGACATCTACGGAAATCCCATGCCCGGTCACGACCGCATTTTCGGCGGCAGCGGTGACGACACCAAGCTCATCGGCGGTGAAGACAACGACCGCGTGGTCGGCGGTGAGGGAGATGATGTCAGTCTCTTCGGCGGAAACATGGTCGACCGGATCTTCGGCGGCAGTGGAAACGACAGCCTGCTGTACGGCGGCGACGGCAGGGATCGCCTCTATGGCGGGGAGGGGGATGACCGCGGTCTGTTCGGCGGCGCCTACAATGACACGCTTTTCGGCGATGACGGCGACGATGTGCTCTATGGCGGTGGTGACAGCAATGATCTTATCTATGGTGGCGGTGGGGTCGATACCGCTTATGGAGGGAATACCATTTTTGTCGACACGGCCGATGACATTGCCTTCGCCAATGGCAGAAGTGTGATTATCCGGTCGGACGCCACGGCCTTCACGCTTCTGGAAAACAATCCCTTTGATAGGGCGAACATAAACGAGAACGTCGGCGATGCCGAATTGAGCGGCAACAGCGGTTCCAATATTCTCATGGGTGCCAGTGGCGACGACCGCCTCTACGGTCGAGGTGGCAATGATCGCCTGAACGGCCGTGAGGGCAGCGACAGCATGACCGGAGGGTCGGGTGACGATACCTTCGTCGTCGACACGGCAACGGACCGGGTCTGCGAGCTCGAAAGCGAGGGCGATGACCTGGTCCGGGCGGAGGTCAGCTTCACCCTCCCGGACGGCGGGCTCTGCGACTTCGTCGAGAACCTGCGGCTCGAGGCCGGCTTCGGAAACATCGACGGTGCCGGCAACGGCCTGGACAACAGCCTGACCGGCAACAGCGCAGACAACCGCCTTGCCGGCAACGAGGGCGAGGACAGGATCCGGGGCGGCCTGGGCGATGACACCCTCTTCGGCGGGCGCGGCGCCGACCACCTGTGGGGCGAGAGCGGGGCCGACAGCCTGCACCTGGGCAAGGCCGACAGGGCCTTCGGAGGTTCGGGCGCGGACCGCTTCCTCTTCGGCGCCGTCTCCATGGGCAGCGTCGGCAGCGGCGACCCCGTCATCGCCGACTTCGACGGGGTGCTGGCGAACGGCGCGAACGCAGAAGACAAGCTGGTCTTCGCGACGGGCATCGAGAGGGGGAGCTTCGCCTACATCGGTGATGCCGCATTCTCAGGCGACGGCAACTCCCAGGCGCGCTTTGCCGGGCCTCGCAACATAGAGATCGACCAGGACGGCGACGGCATCGTCGACCATGCCGTCCTGATCGATGGCATCACCTCGCCAGGCGCGCTGACGGCAGAGGACTTCCTCTGGCTTTGAGGCCCGCCCCTTCCGACGGCCTCAATCGGTCGCCGCGTTGAAGAGGTTGATGGCCTCGATCACCCGCTGCGTCGCTTCGGCCAGCAGGTAGACGCGTCCGCCGGTCTCGACGTAGACCTCGCCGTAGCGGGGCCGCCGCAGGTCGTAGCGGCCGTAGTCGATCACCCGGTACGCGACGATGCGGTCGCCCGGGCGGTAGTAGCGGTAGCCGTCGTCGTAGCGGTCGCGCTTGTAGACCTGGTGGCCGCAGGCCCCCTTCTTGGCGAGGCCCGGCGGGCAGAAGCCCTTGGGATCGGCCGAAACCGAACCGGCACCGAGAACCAGCGCGAGTGCAAGGGCAGCCGAGGCCGGCGCCAGCAGTCTGAAGGTCTTCGCCATGGGTCGTCCTTTCCGGGATCGTAGTGTTGTCGTTGCTCCGGGTGTTACGACCCTCGACGCTGTTGCGTTCCTGGTAAACCAAGGCCCTAACGGCTTCGTGAGACCAGACACGCACTCAATGCAGGTATTTATGGCAGTTTGTTTCTGCCTTTAGTTCATTCCGTGAGATCCCCTCCTGGTCATCCTCCGGCTTGACCGGAGGATCGGAGTAGGATGGTCGGACGAGCGGAGCCAGATCCTCCGGTCAAGCCGGAGGATGACACTGAGGGTGTGGAGAATAACCCATAGATTGTATTCTCGAACACCGACGAGACTCACCGCTTCCGCTCCAACAGCGGCACGCCCGCGCGTTGCTGGCGACCACGCGGTTGCCCGAGCGCAACAGATTTGTGAAACGAAAAATGCATCCAATGCAGGCGTCTGCCACACGACAATGCTACTTCCAGCCGCCGCCGTGAATCCCCCTCCCAGTCATCCTCCGGCTTGACCGGAGGATCGGAGTAGGATGGTCGGACGAGCGGAGCCAGATCCTCCGGTCAAGCCGGAGGATGACGCTTAGGGTGTGGAGAATACCCCATAGATTGTATTCTCGAACGCCTACGAGACCTACTGCTTCCGCCCTAACAGCGGCTCGCTTGCGCGTTGCTGGCGACCACGCGGTTGCCCGAGCGCAACAGCTTCGTGAAACGAAAAATGCATCCAATGCAGGCGTTTATCGCAAGACAATTCCACTTCCAGCCGCCGCGGTAAATACCCCTCCTGGATAGGGGTCGGGAAGGGTTGTGGCCCTCCCCGCCCTCCGAACCGTGCGTGCGGTTTTCCCGCACACGGCTCTCCAGTTGGTGGTTTCCTCATCGGGGGTGTCTCGCCTCACGCCAGGCCGTTTCAAGGGCGAACAGTCCGGCTTCAGCGAAGAAGGCGTTGGGCCAGCGTAGATGGTCGCCAAGACAGCGTCCGAAGCCGGGCCGCTTGTCCTGCTTGCGCAGGAGCGCGCGCAGCCGGCGACGGGTGAACTTGTCCAGGCGCACGAAGGTGTTGGGATGGGCATGCTTGAAGTAGCCGAACCAGCCCCGCAGCATCGGGTTCAGATCGGCGATGACACACGTCAGGCTCTGCCCGCGCGTCCGCTTGGTCTTCTCCCGAATACGGTCCTTGAGACGGGTCAGGCCCTTCTTGCGGACATAACGCCGTCCCGCCTCGAAGCGGTAGCCCAGGAACTCGAAACCCTCCCCAGGCTCCCGGCAATCGCCGAGATGGGTCTTGTCCGGATGCAGACTGAGGCCGTTCTCGGCCACCCAGCAGCGGATCTCCGCCAAGGCGGCCTCGGCCTCCTCGCGGCCCCGACAGAGCACCACGAAGTCGTCCGCATAGCGCACCATCCGATGGCCCTTGGCCGCCAGCAACGCATCCAAGGGGTCCAGGTAGATGTTCGCCAAAAGCGGGCTGATCACCGCTCCTTGCGGCGTGCCGGCCGTCGGCGTCCAGCGTTCCATTCCCCTGAGGACATCCTGCTGGAGCCAGCCGCCCAGCAGGTCGAGAAGGCGACCATCGCTGATCTTCGCCTCGACCCTTGCCATCAGCCGGTCCTGCGGGATGCTGTCGAAGTAGCCGGCAAGGTCGGCGTCGACCACGAAGGTCAGCCCTTCCTTGATCAGCCGATCCACTTCGCCCAGCGCGTCGTGACAACTGCGTCCCGGTCGAAAGCCGTAGCTCGTGGGCTGAAAGCCAGCCTCGAAGATCGGCTCGATCACCAGCTTCACCGCCGTCTGGACGATACGGTCCTTCACCGCCGGGATCCCCAGCGGCCGTGTCCCTCCGTCCTCCTTGGCGATCTCCACTCGCTTGACCGGCTGCGGGCGGTAGTCTCCCGCCCGCAGCGCGCGCGAAAGCTCGCCCAGATAGTCCTCCGAGCGAGCCTCGAAACGCTCGACGCTCACACCATCCACACCGGCAGCCCCGCGCTTGGACCGGACTTGCTTCCAGGCCACCGCCAACGTCGCCGGCGCGTACACCTTATCCATCAGGCTGTACCATCGTCCTCCTTTGACGCCCTTCTCGAGCGCCGACACCATGCGATCCGTCCACACCGCAGCTTCCACCCATCTCCAGGCCCCGGCTCGCCGGGACAGGGCTTCTGCAGCGCGTCTAGCCTCGCCGGCACTGCCGCTGCTCTCTTGCCGCTCTGCACACATCACGCATCCACCTTCCTGCCTCCCTTCCCTCAACCCGGCTTTGCTAACCGGACCTCTCGCGGTCAAGGCCGCTGCGGTACTATGAAGGCTCTGACTCCTGACGGCCTCGCCCGAAACCGACAGGTCTCACCGCTTCCTTCGCTCTGCCTTCAGGACATCCCGGCCCCAACCACGCCATGTCGCCTGTCCATCGCTTTCCAGTCACCTCTGCGCGGACCGTCGCTCTTGCTGCCAAGACCAGGCTTCGCCACGGATGAGAAGGCTCGCCGCAACATCACGCCGAAACGGGTTCGTTATCCTCCGGGCTGCCCTTTCGCCTCCGGTTGCTCCCCACCCCGCCTCACGACGACGCAGTTTCCTTCGGCTACATGTGTCGTGACCTCACATGACAAGGACTCACACCTTGCTAACAGAAACGACCTCGCGATCGCACTCATCCTCCGGCTTGACCGGAGGATCTCTCGACGGCGGTCCGGCGAGCGGGTAGCGATCCTCCGGTCAAGCCGGAGGATGACACTTAGGGTGTGGAGAATACCCCATGGATTGTGTTTTCCAACTCTTGCGAGACGCGCCGCACCACCCTAACAGCGGCTCGCCCTTGCGTTGTTGGCGGCCACGCGGTTGCCCCAGCGCAGCAGGTTCACGTTGCAGTCGTCGGGATCGATCTCGACCTCGATGAAGCAGAGGGTCTCGCGGCCCCTGGCCTCTTCGATCGCGCGGTCGAGCTCGCCCTCGGTCTTGACCTTGGCGCTCCAGCCGGTGCCGTCCTCGGCGTTGAAGACCTGGACCAGGTCGGCGTAGTTCCAGTTCTTGATGCGGTTATAGGGGCCGTCGTGGATCTCGACCTCGATGGAATAGCCGCGGTTGTTGATCAGGAAGATGATGGGATCGGCCCCGGTCCGGATCATGGTCGAGACCTCCTGCGCCGTCAGCTGGAAGGAGCCGTCGCCGATGCAGGCGACCAGCCGCCCCTCCGCCTGGCCCAGCGCGTAGCCCAGGGTCGCCCCCACCGACCAGCCGATGGAGCCGTACTGGAGCTGGATCTCGAAGCGCGCGCCCTCAGGCAGCGACAGCTCCAGCCCGTTGAACCAGGAGTCACCCGTCTCCACCAGCAGCGCGGATTGCGGCTCCAGCAGCGCCTGGATGCGGGCGAAGAGCTGGCGCACGGTCAGCTTGTCCTCCGCCCTGCCCGGCGCCAGCGGCAGCGACGGGCGTTCCACCCGGCGGAAGGCGGTCACCGCGGCGTCGTTGGGCGTCAGGCGCTCCTTCAGGCCGGCCAGGAAATCGACCATCTGCACGTTGCTGTAGAGCGCATCGCCCATCTGCACCGACTTGGGCAGGACCCGGATCGCGGCCTTGGCGTTGAAGGCCAGGGTGTGCCCGGTCGTGGTGTAGTCGTTGAACTTGGCGCCGACGAAGAGCGGCAGGTCGGAGGCCTCGACGATCTCGCCGCAGCCGGGCGAACTCACCGGCCCCCAGTAGAGGCCCATGAAGGCGGGGCTCTCCTCGGAAAGGAAGCTCTTGGCGTCGGGCATGACGGCGGTGGCGTAGCCCGAGGCCGCGGCCAGCGCCCGGAGCTCGGCCTCGGCATTGCCGGCCCGGACCAGGCCGCCGGCGACCAGCACCGGACGGGCGGCCGCGTTCAGGCGCCCGGCCGCGTCAGCGACCGCGGCCTCGAGCGCCGCGGGGTCGCTGGGCGGCCTGCGGGCGAAGCCGCGGGCGACGGGGGCCGAGGTGGCCGCCCCTGCGATATTGCAGGCGATCTCGATATAGACCGGCTTGCGCTGCAGCATGGCGGTGTCGATCGCCCGGTCGATCTGCTCGGGCGCCAGGCGCGGGTGGTGGATCACCGCGGTCGCCGCCGTCACCCGCGCGAAGATCTCGCGCTGATAGCTGTAGTCGACGTGGCCCAGGGTGTGATGCAGGAACTCGTACTCGGCCTCGGAGTTGGTGTTGGGCCCGCCGGAGATCGCGATCAGCGGCAGGTCCTCGGCATAGGCGCCCGCCACGGCGTTCAGGAGGCTGAGGCCGCCGACGGAGTAGGTCACCACCGCCGCCGAGGGGCCGCCGGTGGCCCGGGCGTAGCCGTCGGCCGCATAGCCGGCGTTCAGCTCGTTGCAGCAGCCGACCATCTGCAGGTCCCTGTTGGTCAGCAGCTCGTCCAGCAGCACCAGGTTGAAGTCGCCGGGGACCGAGAAATAGTGCTTGAGGCCGACGTCGCAGAGACGCCGTGCCAGATAGGACCCGACGGTCCAGCCTTCCGCTGCCATGGGAACTCTCCTTGCTGCCGGGTTCAGTCGAAGACGTGGCCGTGCTCGAAGCGCTCGTCCAGGCCGGCCGCCTCGGTGAGCGCGGCCACGTTCTGCTTGGTGAAGAAGCCCTGATAGCCGTGGCAGCGCTCCACGTACTCCGTGATCAGGAGCGAGTAGTCGGAGTGCTTGGAGAAGATCTGCTTCAGGTCCGGCTCCTCGCCGCAGGCGCCGACCACGTGGGCCAGGAAGGGCACCTCCATGGCCTTCAGCGCGCCGACCACGTAGTCGATGTTCTTCTGGCCGCTCTCATGGTCGCCGTCCAGCACCTCATAGGCGATGTGGTGCATGCGCCGGCCGAAGTTGCGCACGAAGTTCTCCGTCGGCATCGGCAGCCCCTCGAAGGAGTTGACGAAGGAGGGCGTGTTGTTGGCGGTGAAGACCTTGGCCGGAGAGTGCTTCTCGTCCTCGACGTGCGGGTTGCGGTTCACGTTGGTCGAGGAGTTCATGTCGGCGATGTTGTAGGCGCCCCAGAAGTAGTAGTTGGACATGGTCAGGAACTCGAGGATCGCGTCCTCGCGCTCGCCGGAGAGGATACGGGTCGCCATGTGGTCGGCACCCAGGATCAGGTCCGGAAGTCCGGCGCCCACGCTGCGCTCGACGGCCTTGGCAAGCTGCCCCTCTTCGGGTCCGCTGAGCGCGATCGGCCGGCCGGCGCCGATGGCCTCCACGTCGTTCAGGTCGAGCTCGGTGTAGCCCACGCGGTTGCCGGTGAAGTCGGAGGGGTAGGAGAAGGAGAAGTGCGCATTGGCGAAGAAGCCGTTGCCCTCCTCCTCGGGCGTGTGGAAGCGGACCTCGTGGGACTGCAGGACCTTCCGCGTCTCCGCCAGGTCCCGGGTCAGGAAGAGCTCGCCGATGTAGCGGGCGTTGGCCTTGGCCCGCGCGCGGGGGTAGAGCATGTTGAAGCGCGTGGTGTCGTCGACGTAGGCCGCGTCCAGCGGCTCCAGCACGATCATGCGCGGCTGCTCGGCCCCGGCGCGCAGGAAGAAGATCCGATGGGTCTCGTTCTGCCGCGCGCAGTCCAGGCGGTAGGGCGACATCAGCGCCAGCTCGCAGAGGTAGGGCAGGCCGTCGCCGGTCTCGACCTGCACGATGATGCCGCGCATGGGACCCAGCAGGTCCTCCAGCCCGCTGGATCGGCGGCGCTCGTAGATCTTCAGGCGGTAGTCGTCGAAGAAGGCGGAGTTCTCTTTGTCGCCGGCCGGCCTGACCGACATGATGTCCAAGCTCATGATCCTCGTCCTCGCTTCTCGTCTCAGGTCGCCGCGCTTCGGCTGAGCAGCGCCGGATAGCTGGGCTGCCAGTAGCTGTCGCGCAGCGCCTGGGCCAGATCCTCTTCGGAGCTCGGCGGCGCCTGGCCCCCTGCCTGCGCCGCCTTGGCGACCGCCAATGCGATCGCCATGGAGGAGCTGCGCACCTCCGAGAGCGGCGGCAGCAGCGCCCCCTCGCCCTCCTTCAGGGCCGGCGCCTGGCTGCTGAGCGCCTCGGCCGCCGCCATGAACATCTCGTCCGTGACCCGCCTGGCGCCGGAGCCCAGGATGCCCAGCCCCATGCCGGGGAAGATGTAGGAGTTGTTGCACTGCGCGATGGGATAGCTCTTGCCCCTGAAGGTGATGGGCTGGAAGGGGCTGCCGGTGGCGATCAGCGCGCGGCCCTCGGTCCAGTGGATCAGATCGCTGGGCTGGGCCTCGATGCGCGAGGTGGGGTTGGAGAGCGGGAAGATGATCGGCCGTTCGCAGTGCCGGGCCATCTCCAGCACGGCCTCCTGCGTGAAGGTCCCGGGCTGCCCGCTGACGCCGACCAGAACCGTCGGCCTGGCGTTTCGGACGACATCGGACAGACCGATCTGTCCACCGGGGCTCGCCGCCCAGCCGGCGACCTTGCTCTCAGGCTGCAGCAGCCGGGTCTGGAAGGGCAGCAGGCCGGTGATGCCGTCGTGCAGCAGGCCCGGCCGGTCGATCATGTAGAAGCGCGAGCGCGCCTCGGCCTCGTCCAGCCCCTCCTTCACCATGGCCTGCACCATCTGCTCGGCGATCCCGCAGCCGGCCGAGCCCGCCCCGAACATCGCCACCCTCTGGTCCGAGAGCTTGCTGCCGGCGACCTTGACGGCTGCCAGCAGGGTCCCGACCGCGACCGCCGCGGTTCCCTGGATGTCGTCGTTGAAGGTGCAGAGCTGGTCGCGGTAGCGCTGCAGCAGCGGGGCCGCGTGGGTCTGGGCGAAGTCCTCGAACTGCAGCAGCACGTTGGGCCAGCGGCGCTTCACGGCCTGCACGAAGAGGTCGAGGAAGTCGTCGTAGTCCTGGCCCGTCACCCGCTCGTTGCGCCAGCCGATGTAGAGCGGGTCCTTCAGGCGCTCCTCGTTGTTGGTGCCGACGTCCAGCAGGATCGGCAGGGTGGTGTGCGGGCTGATGCCGCCGCAGGCGGTGTAGAGCGAGAGCTTGCCGATGGGGATGCCCATGCCGCCGGCACCCTGGTCGCCCAGCCCCAGGATGCGCTCGCCGTCGGTAACGACGATGACCTCGACCCTGGCCTGCGGGGCGTTCGCCAGGATCGCGTCGATCCGGTCGCGCTCCGGGTAGGAGATGAAGAGCCCGCGCGGGCGCCGGTAGATCTCGCTGAACTGCTGGCAGGCGGCGCCGACCACGGGCGTGTAGATGATCGGCATCATCTCCGCCAGGTGCTCCGAGATCAGGCGGTAGAAGAGCACCTCGTTGGTGTCCTGCAGCGCGCGCAGGTAGATGTGGCGCTCCAGATCCTGGTCCTTGCGCCGGTAGGCCTCGTAGGCGCGCTCGACCTGCAGCTCGAGGGTCTCGATTTGCGGCGGCAGCAGCCCCTCCAGGTGGAAGCGCGCGCGCTCCTCCGCGCTGAAGGCCGTGGCCTTGTTGAAGAGCGGGTTGTCGATGAGGTCTGCCCCCATCTCGTCGGTCAGCAGTTCACCCTGCGGCCCGTACAGCTCCATGACTCTGCCCTCCCGTTTGCGCGTGCCACGCCATTATTCCGAGCACCCTCACGTTTATAGGTAAGTGGCGCCCCTCGCCCTGCCAAGATTAACTATTTGAAAAGATTGCGACAGTTCCTTGTGGACTTGGGGCAACTGTGAAGCGGCCGTGCCGGAGCGACCCTCCGACGGGCGCTGCGCCCGACCCCGGCGACCTCGCAGCGGCCAGGCCGCGGGGGCGGGGAGCCAGGCTTGGCCTTGCCCACTCCGGCCGGGGCGTGGTCGGGCAAGTCTGCAGCCTCGGGCGGCCGGACGCAAAGGCTTATCCACCCCCCGCTCGGCCGACCGGGGCCCGGCGCCTAGACCATCACGCGGTATTCCGGGGTCAGCTTGCTCAGGACCTCCGGGCCCGACTCCTGGACCACGAGGGTGTGGCCGAGGCTCATGGCCAGCCCCGCCTCGGCATCGGAGAGGATGGCGTGCAGGAAGAGGACCATGCCCGGCTCCGCCGGCATGGAGTTGCCCATGAAGAGCATCGGCGGCACGTCCATCCAGGTCGGCCGGTAGGTGGCGCCGAGCGAATAGCCGCAGGCCGCCATGCGCGCGTGGCCGAAGCCGGCCGCGTCGAAGACCCGCCGGTGGGCGGCGTCGATCTCGCCCAGGGGGCGCCCGACCTTGGCCGCCTCGGTCATCGCCGCCAGCGCTTCCAGGGTCACCTCGAACATGCGTTCCTGCCGCGGGTTGCCCTCGCCGATCGGCAGGGTCCGCATCAGGCAGGCGGTGTAGCGCCGGTAGGTGCCGGCGAACTCCAGGGTGAGCTGGTCGACCGGATCGAGGGTGCGATAGCCGGTCGAGGCGCGCACCAGCAGCGCCTCCTCGCCGGAGCCCATGACCGGGCCGGAGGGGGCCGGGTCGCCGCCGCCGGCCAGGATGGCGGCGGCGCCGGCGGCCGCGATCGCGCCCTCGAAGGCGCCGGGACGCGCCTCGGCGCACATGGCCTCGAGCGAGCGGTCGGCCAGTTCCGCCGCCTTGCGGACGTAGGCGATCTCGGCCGGCGACTTGGTGACGCGCAGGCTGCGCACGATCATCGAGCCGTCTACCAGGCTGCACCAGGGATCGAGGCGATTGCGCACCATGTCGTAGTTCATGGCGCGCAGGCCGAAGGTGTCGCGCTCTATGCCGATGCGCGCACCCTGCAGCCCCTTCTCGGCGAGGATCTCCAGCAGGTTCTCGCTGGGGTCCGCGCCCTCGGCGTCGTACCAGAGGCGGACGTCCTCGATGACGGAGGTGAGCCGTGCCTGCTCCCTGTCCGGGCGACGGGTCAGCAGGGTGAGCGGCAAATCGTCCGCGGTCACCACCAGGCACTGGAAGAAGACGTAGCCGCTGGTGTCGAAACCGGTGAGGTAGTAGTGGCTCTCCGGCCCGAAAACCAGGAGGGCTGCCAGGTCGGCCTCCTTCAGCTTTGCCCGTGCGGCCGCTATCCGGGCCTGGAACTCGGCCCGCTCGAAATGCAATGCCATCGCCTGCTCTCCCCTCGTGCTGCTGGTAGCCGGCGCCTCTTGCGGCGGGCTCGGACGCCCGCCCGGCCGGCGGTCGCGAAAGACTGTTGATCCCTCGCGGAAAGTCGATGAACATATGTGATCACAAGAAGGCGATCGGCGGCAACGCGTGAAATCGCCGACCATCGGCTTCGGCAACCAGTTTGGGAGACCAGTTCATGACGAGAAGCAATCTGCTGGGCGGAGTCTTTTCCGCCGCCTTGATCCTCTGGGGCGGCGCCGCCGCGGCCGAGGACAGCATGACCGTGGTGTCTTGGGGCGGCAGCTTCCAGGAGGCCGAGCGCAAGGCCTTCTTCGAGCCCGCCGCGAAGGCGCTGGGCATCACCATGAAGGAAGACACGACCAACGGCATGCAGGACGTGCGCGCTCAGGTCCAGTCCGGCAGCCCGACCTGGGACGTTGTCGAGCTCGGCTCCAACTCCTGCGTCCAGCTCAAGGAAGAGGGCATGCTGGAGCCCCTGGACTATGACGTCATCAACACCGACGGCGTGCCGGACAACCTGGTGAACAGCCACTGGGTCGGCATCATCTTCTTCTCCACGGTCCTGGGCTACTCGACCGACGCCTATCCCGACGCGCCGAAGACCTGGGACGACTTCTTCGACACCGAGAAGTTCCCGGGTGCGCGCTCCATGTACCGCAAGCCCTACTACAACCTCGAGATCGCGACCCTGGCCTCGGGCGTGCCGCGCGACCAGGTCTATCCGATCGACGTCGACCGCGCATTCGAGAAGCTCGCCACGATCAAGGACGACGTTGCGGTCTGGTGGAAGTCGGGCGCGCAGTCGGCCCAGCTCGTCAAGGACGGCGAGGTGGAGATGATCGCGCTCTGGAACGGCCGTATCGGCAACGCGATCAAGGACGGCGCGAAGGCCGCCATCGCCTGGGACGGCGCCTTGCTCGACTTCGACTGCCTGGTGGTGCCCAAGGGCGCCCCGAACAAGGAACTGGCCATGAAGGCCATCAACGAGTTCCTGAAGCCTGAGAACCAGGCCATGCTGCCGAAGTACATCAACTACGGCCCGGTGAACCTCAAGGCCTTCGATACCGGTCTGATCGATCAGGACATCGCCGATGCCCTGCCCTCCTCGCCCAGCAAGGTCGCCGTGTCGGTGATCTTCGATCCGATGTGGTGGAACGGCAAGTACGACGAGCTGCAGGAGCGTTTCGACCTCTTCATCGCCGAATAGGTCTCGAGCAGTTCCGAGAAGGCCGCCCGGCTGGACCGGGCGGCCTTCTTCCTATCGGTCAGGCTAGGTTAAGGGCAGTGCATGTCGACTGAGGTTTCGCTTCCGCTCTCCATCCGCAACGTCACCAAGGCCTACGGAACCTTCAAGGCCCTGGATGACGTATCGCTCGAGGTAGAGAGCGGGGAGTTCATCACGCTGCTGGGCCCGTCGGGCTCCGGCAAGACCACCTTGCTGATGGTGCTGGCCGGCTTCGTCAGGCCGGAAAGCGGCTCGGTGCGTTTCGGCGAGGACGAGATGGTGCTGGTCCCGCCGCACAAGCGCGGCGTCGGCATGGTCTTCCAGAACTACGCCCTCTTCCCGCACATGGACGTTTTCCACAACGTCGCCTACCCCCTGCGCCTGCGCAAGGTGAGCAAGGCCGAGCAGCGCGAGCGGGTGATGAAGGCGCTGGACCTGGTGGAACTGGAACACCTGGCGGGGCGGCGCGTCGACCAGCTTTCCGGCGGCCAGCGCCAGCGCGTGGCGCTGGCCCGCGCCATCGTCTTCGAGCCGCGCATCCTGCTGATGGACGAGCCGCTCTCGGCGCTCGACAAGAAGCTGCGCGAGGCCATGCAGATCGAGATCCGCCACCTGCACGAGCGGCTGGGCATGACCACGGTCTACGTCACCCACGACCAGCGCGAGGCGCTGACCATGTCGGACCGGGTGGCGGTCATCAACCACGGCCGCTTCGCCCAGATCGACAAGCCCGAACAGCTCTACGAGCGGCCGCAGAACCGCTTCGTCGCCGACTTCATCGGCGAATCCTCCTTCCTGCCGGTGACCAGCGAGAACGGCCACGTGTTGCTGGACGGCGTACCGCTCACCCTGCCCGACGACAGCGCCGGCGGCGACGAGCGCAACTGGCTGGTGGTCCGGCCCGAGAAGCTGGAGGTGCTGGTCGATGGCAGCCAGGGCGAAGGTCTGAACCTGATCGAGGGCAAGGTGAAGGAGATGGTCTACCAGGGCGAGAGCTTCCTGCTCTACGTCGGTCTCAAGGACGGCCAGACCATGGCGATCCGCCAGCCGACCCGCCGCGAGACCCTGGCCTCCATGCCCAGGGAGGGCGAGCCGATCTATCTGGGGCTGCATCCGCAAGACACCATCGTCGTGCCAGAGACGGACTAGGCGGGGGAGCCATGACAGCCTCCTTCTCCGACCGGGTCCAGGCCGCCACCGACCGCGAGGCGCCGAACCGCGAGACCCTGCGGCGGGCCGACGAGCGCGAGCACCGCAACCTGCTGGGCCTGACGACGCCCTCCTTCCTGTTGCTGGGCGTCGTCCTCTACCTGCCGATCGGCTGGCTCTTCTGGCTCTCGCTGCTGGACAAGGATGACAAGTTCACCTGGGAGAACTACGAACGGCTCTTCGATCCCCTCTACATCAAGACCTTCACCACCACCTTCGAGGTCAGCATCGTCGTCACCGGCCTCTGCATCGCCATCGGCTATCCGCTGGCCTACTTCCTCTCGCAGCTCTCAGGGCGCATCGCCGGCCTCTGCATGATCGCCGTCCTGCTCCCCTTCTGGACCTCGCTTCTGGTGCGCACCTATGCCTGGCTGGTGATCCTGCAGCGCAAGGGATTGATCAACACCTGGCTGCAGGACTGGGGCGTGATCGACGCGCCCTTGAAGCTGGTGCACAACCAGACCGGCACGGTGATCGGCATGACGCACATCATGCTGCCCTTCATGATTCTGCCGCTCTATGCCGCCATGAAGTCGATCCCCAAGGACCTGATGCGGGCAGCCTCGAACTGCGGCGCCTCGCCGGCCAAGGCCTTCTGGCAGGTCTTCTTCCCGCTGTCCCTGCCCGGCCTGGCCGCGGGCTTCATCCTGGTCTTCGTGCTCTGCCTGGGCTTCTACGTGACCCCGGTGCTGCTGGGCGGCGGGCGCGTGCAGATGTGGGCCATGCGGATCGAGACCAACGTCGCGGTCTACTTCAACTGGGGTGCTGCCTCCTCGCTGGGGGTGGCGCTCCTCGTGGTGACCCTGATCATCCTCTATGTCGCCAACCGCCTCTTCGGCATCAACAAGATCTACGGACGCTAGGGGGACCCCATGAGTTGGCTGAACCGCCCCGCCTCCGACACCCAGATCACGCACGGCCAGCGCCTCTGGCTCTACCTTCTCTGCGGGCTGACCATGGCCTTCCTGATGGCGCCGAGCCTTCTGGTCATCCCCATGTCCTTCTCGGATTCCCGCTTCCTGGAGTTTCCGCCGCAGGAGTACAGCTTCCGCTGGTACGAGAACTATCTCTTCTCCATCGAGTGGATGGACGCGACCCGGATCTCCTTCACCGCGGCCATCTTCACGGTCTGCCTGGCGGTCCCGGTCGGCACGGCGGCGGCCTATGCGCTGCACGTCTCGGGCGTGCGCTACGCGCAGCTCCTGCAGATGGCGCTGACCACGCCGATCATGGTGCCGGTCATCCTGATCGCCATCGGCATCTTCTTCCTCTATGCCCGGCTCGGCCTGAACAACACCATCCTGGGGCTGGTGCTGGCGCACTCCATGCTGGCGCTGCCCTTCGTGCTGATCACCGTCTCGGCCGGCCTGAAGACCTACGACATGAACCAGGAGCTGGTGGCGCGCTCGCTCGGCGCCTCGCGCCTGGTCGCCTTCCTGACGGTGACCCTGCCGCAGATCCGCTTCTCGATCATCTCCGGCTCGCTGCTGGCCTTCCTCACCTCGCTCGACGAGATCGTCGTCGCGCTCTTCATCTCCGGCGGCGAGAACGCGACCCTGACGCGGCGCATGTTCAACGCGCTGCGCGACGAGATCGACCCCACCATCGCCTCGATCTCGACCCTGCTGATCGCGGTCTCCTGCCTGCTGCTGGTGCTGGCGCAGATCTTCGGCCAGCAGAAGCAGAGAATCTACCGCCCGCAAGAAGACACATGAGGTAGCAATGGACGACCGTGACCAGCTCTTGGCCTGGATCGAGGCCGAGCGCGACGAGATTCTCGCCTTCTTCCAGGACTTCGTCCGTGCCAAGAGCCCCAACCCGCCGGGCGATACGACCGAGGCCGTGGCCCACATCACCGGCTTCCTGGAGCGCCAGGGCCTGCCCTTCCGCCTGGTCGACCCGCAGCCGACCATGGCCAACGTGGTGGGGACCTTCGAGGGCGGCGGCCCCGGCAAGCACCTGGTCCTGAACGGTCACATCGACGTCTTCCCGGTCGGCGCGGACCCCAAGGCGGAGGGCTGGACCCAGGACCCCTGGGGCGGCGCCATCGCCGACGGCAAGGTCTACGGCCGCGGCTCGGCCGACATGAAGTGCGGCACCGCCAGCTCGGTCTGGACCTATGCCCTGCTGCACCGCCTGAAGGACCGCCTGAAGGGCAAGCTCACCCTCACCTGCGTCTCCGACGAGGAGAACTTCGGCCCCTGGGGCGCGCGCTGGCTGATGGAGCACGAGCCGGAGGTCCTGGGCGACTGCTGCCTGAACGGCGAGCCCTCCAGCCCCTTCTCGATCCGCTACGGCGAGAAGGGCCCGCTGTGGATCAAGGTCACGGTCCGCACCCCCGGCGCGCACGGGGCCTACACCCATGCCAGCCCCTCGGCGACGCGCCTGGCGGCTGCCGTGATCCGCGACCTGGAGGCGATCGAGGACCTGGAGTTCGAGCTGCCCGACAACCTGATGCGCGCGCAGTCGGAGGCGACCGAGGCCTCGGACCGTGCCATGGGCCCGGGAGCGAGCGAGATCCTGCCCAAGGCGACGCTCAACATCGGCACCATCACCGGCGGGCTGAAGGTCAATATGATCCCCGGCGAGTGCAGCTTCGAGGCCGATATCCGCCTGCCGGTCGGTGTGGAGAAGGAGACCATCGTCGCCGCGGTCGAGAAGATCCTCGCCGCCCATCCCGCGGCAAGCTGGGAGGAGATCAACTGCAGCCTGCCATCCTACTGCGACCCCTACGGCGAGATGGTGGAGATCATCCAGAAGAACGTGGAGCAGCTGCGCGGCTTCCGCCCGACCCCGGTGGTGAGTCTCGGCGGCACCGACGCCCGTCTCTGGCGCCACGCCGGCATCCCGGCCTACGTCTACGGCCCCTTCCCCAGCGGCATGGGCACCGCCGACGAGCACGTCCCCGTGGACGACTTCTTCCACGTGCTGAAGACGCATGTGCTGTCGTCCTACGACTATCTGACGGCGGGGTAGGGGGGCGTTTCGATTGGATCGCGATGCGTAAGACGTCCCTCGCTAGCCAAAAACGACACGGTCCACCACGCAAACACAACTATTAGCGTCATCCTCCGGCTTGACCGGAGGATCCCGCACCAGTCATGGAAGCTGCGGGTAGCGATCCTCCCACAGCGGGTTCTGCTCTTCGATCAGGGCGATCTTCCAGGCCCTGTTCCAGTGCTTCAGGCGCTTCTCCCTCTGGATGGCCTCTGAAACGTCCTGAAACTCTTCAGCGTAGACGAGGGTCTTCAGCCCATAGCGCTTGGTGAAGCCCTCGACCCTGCCCTCCCGATGCTCCCACGCGCGACGCGCGATGTCGCTCGTCACGCCGATGTAGAGGGTGCCACGCTTTCGATCGGTCATGATGTAGACGTGGTACATGTGAGCAACCGAGAAGACCGCGCGAGATCCTCCGGTCAAGCCGGAGGATGACAATTAGTTGTATTGTTGTGATCTATCCTCGAATTCCGTTAGGGGCAACCAACATCCTTGGGACCGGCAAACTAAGCCGCCCGCCCCCGCCCCAGCAGGAACTCCACCATCACCGTGGCGGCCATCAGGGCGGTCATGTTGCCCAGGTCCTGCGGCGGGCTCACGGTGTTGACGTCGAAGCAGACGGTGTGGAGCCCGGCCAGGGCGGCGACCAGGTCCAGGGCCTCGGTGGCCGTGGCGCCGCCGAAGACCGGGTTGCAGACGCCGGGCGTGGCAGTGGCGTCGAGGAAGTCCATGTCGAAGCAGAGGTAGACCGGGCGCGAGCCGACCGCCGCCTTCACCTCTTCCGTCACGGCCGCGATGCCCTCGGCGCGGAGCTGGCGCATGGGGATCAGGCGGTAGCCGAGCTTCCTCGGGTAGGACCAGGCCTCGGCGTGGCGGGTGGTGCCGCGCAGGCCGATGTGGAAGGAGGCTTCCGTCGCGACCAGCCCCTCCTCCGCCGCCCGCGCGAAGGTCGTGGCCGTCGTATCCTCGACCAGCGGGTAGCAGTCGCTGTGGGCGTCGATGTGGACCGTCGCCAGGTCCGGGTAGCGCGCGGCGGCGGCACGGAGCTGCGGCAGGCTCACCATGCCGTCGCCGCCCATCGAGAGCGGCAGGGCGCCGGCGTCGTAGATCGCACCGGTCGCCCGCTCGATGGCCTCGAAGGACTGGGCCACGCGGCTCGGCACAACGGGCGTGTCGCCCAGGTCGACGAGCCGCAGCGCCGCACGCAGGTCGAGCCCGCTCTCGGGATCGAAGGCGCCCAGCTCGTGCGAGGCCCGGCGGATGGCCGAGGGGCCGAGCCTGGCCCCCACGCGCAGGGCCGTACCGTGGTCGAAGGGATGGCCGACGACCGCGATCCCGCCGGCCTCGGGGCGCCCGGCCAGGGGCGCGCCGAGGAAGCTGCACTCCGGGCGCAGCAGGCTCTCGCCGGTCATCCGGGAGCCGCCCCTGCCGGCCTAGCGCATGACGAAGGGGTTGGCCGGCGCCCCCGTGGCGTAGGAGAGCCAGACGCTCTTGGTCTCGAGGTACTCGCGGATCGCCTCGACCCCGCTCTCGCGGCCGATGCCGGAATGCTTCATGCCGCCGAAGGGCATCATGTAGCTGACCGCGCGGTAGGTGTTGACCCAGACCGTGCCGGCCTTCAGCGCCGAGGACATGCGCACGGCGCGCCCCATGTCCTTGGTCCAGACTCCCGCCGCCAGGCCGTAGATCGTATCGTTGGCGATGCGGATCGCATCGGCCTCGTCGTCGAAGCCGATGATGGAGAGCACCGGGCCGAAGACCTCCTCGCGGGCGATCCGCATGTCGGGGGTGACGTCGGTGAAGATGGTCGGCTCGACGAACTGCCCGCCCGGCAGGTCGGGCGAGTCGGCGCGCGAGCCGCCGAGCAGGCAGCGCGCGCCCTCGGACTTGGCGATCTCCATGTAGTCCAGGATCTTCTTGAACTGCGGCTCGGTGGTCACCGGGCCGATGTTGGTGTCGGGCTCCATGGGGTTGCCCTTCTTGGCCGACTTGCCGAGCGCCACCACCTTCTCCGCGAAGGCCTCCCGGATCGAGTTTTGGACCAGCAGGCGGGAGCCCGCGATGCAGGTCTGGCCGGTCGCCGCGAAGATGCCGGAGACCACGCCGGCCGCGGCCGCGTCGAGATCGGAATCCTCGAAGACGATGTTCGGCGACTTGCCGCCCAGCTCCAGCGAGACCCGCTTCATGGTCTTGGCCGCCTGGGCGTAGATGCGCGCGCCCGTGGCGTCGGAGCCGGTGAAGGTGACCTTGGCGACATCGGGATGGTCGACCAGGGCCGAGCCGATCTCGGGTCCGAGGCCCGTCACCACGTTGAAGACGCCGTCGGGGAAGCCGGCCTTGCGGGTGAGCTCGGCGAAGGCCAGGGTCGAGACCGAGGCGAACTCCGAGGGCTTCAGCACCAGGGTACAGCCGGCGGCCAGCGCCGGCGCGCCCTTCCAGGCGACGAAGAGCAGCGGCGAGTTCCAGGCGGTCAGCGCCGCGACCACGCCCAGCGGCTCGTGCCGGGTGAAGGCCATCATGTCGGGCTTGTCGATCGGCATGACCGAGCCTTCGACCTTGTCGGCCAGACCGCCGAAGTAGCGCCACCACTCCGGATGGTACTTCATCTGCCCGCCCATCTCGGCCAGCAGCTTGCCGTTGTCGCGCACCTCGATCTCGGCCAGCTTCTGGGCATTCTCCTCGACCAGATCGGCCAGGCGCAGCATCAGCCGGCCGCGCTGGCTGGCCTTCATCTCGGCCCAGGGGCCTTCCCTGAAGGCCCTGCTGGCGGCCTTGACCGCACGGTCGGCGTCCTCGGCCGTTCCCTTGGGCACGCGCGCCCAGGGCTGGCCCTGGTAGGGATCGATGCTGTTCATCCACTCGCCGGAGGCCGGCTCGACATAGTCGCCGTCGATGAAATGGTTGTAGGTCTCCATGAGAATGTCTCCTTCTGCTGCCGGCAGGCCGTATCCGGCAGCCGCGCCTGGTCTCTCCGGCACCGTCTGTCGCGCCGGCTCGGGATCGGCGCGCAGTCTGCCGGAAGCGGTGCCGGCCTCAAAGCCCCTCTTGTTCTGGCTGCCCCGCCCTGGCGGCAGGCCTCGCCACTGGACGAGCGGCGCTCCGGCCCTCCAAGATGCCGTCCTGCCGCGTCGCTGCGGCTCCTGCCAGGGGAGATCCAGGCCCGCATGTCCAGACCAGCGCTTCCGCCTTCCCTCTGGGCTGCCACCGCAAGGCCGGCCCCGGCCACGCCGCCGCTGACCGAGGCCGTGGAGGCCGATGTCTGCGTGGTCGGCGGCGGCTTCACCGGCCTCTCGGCCGCCCTCCACCTGGCCGAGGCCGGCACCAAGGTCGTGCTGCTGGAGACGGCGGAGCCCGGCTTCGGCGCCTCGGGGCGCAACGGCGGCCAGGTGATCCCGGGCTTCAAGCTGGATCCCGACGAGCTGATCCGGCGCTTCGGCGAGAAGAAGGGCGAGGCCATGGCGCACTATGCCGGCGGCACGGCCGACTTCGTCTTCGACCTGATCGAGCGGCACGGCATCGCGTGCGATGCGACCCGCGCCGGCTGGCTGCACGGGGTCCACAATGCAGAGGCGCTGGAGGCCGCGGAGAAACGGGCGGAGCAGTGGCGGTCCCGCGGCCATCCCGTCACCCTGCTGGACCGCGCCGAGGCCGAGCGCCTCTCCGGCACCAAGGGCTACCTGGGCGCCTTGAAGGACGACCGCGGCGGCAGCCTGAACCCGCTGGGCTATGCCCGCGGCATCGCCGCCGCGGCGATCAAGGCCGGCGCCAGCCTGCACGGCGCCTCGCCCGCGACGGGGATCGAGAAGGAGGGCAAGGGCTGGCGGGTCACGACGCCCGGCGGCAGCGTCCTGGCCGAGCAGGTGCTGCTCTGCACCAATGCCTACACCGACGACCTCTGGCCGGGCCTCAAGGAATCGGTGGTGCCGATCTTCAGCTACCAGATCGCCACCAGTCCCCTGAGCGACAACGTCCGCCGCTCGATCATGCCCGAGGGCCATGCCCTTTCCGACACCCGGCGGCTCTTGACCTACTGCCGGCTGGACCCCTACGGCCGCCTGGTGGTCGGCGGGCGCGGGGAGTTCCGGGAATCGCAGGACCCCGAGGACTACCGCAACGTGGTGCGGGCGCTGAGGCGCATGTTCCCGCACATCGAGGAGAGGTCCTTCGAGTTCTACTGGGGCGGCCAGGTCGCGATGACGGCCTCGAAGCTGCCGCACTTTGCCGAGCTGGCGCCGGGCGTGACCGCAGCGCTGGGCTTCAACGGCCGCGGGGTGGCCATGGCAGGCGCCACCGGCGCGCAGCTCGCCCGGCGGGCGCTGGGCACCCCCTTCGAGGAGCTGCCGCTGCCCAACCGGCCGATCAGGCCGATCCCGCTGCACGGCCTGCGCCGCCCCTTCCTCAAGGCGCTGGTGCACTGGTACCGCTTCCTCGACCTGCGCGACGACCGCCGCGCCTGATCTCGCGGCGGCCGGCTTCCGCGCCCCTGGGGCTTGCAGCGCCGGCCCTCGTCGCGCATGTTGCGGACAGCTACGCCTCTCTTCGGAAGGGAAGGACGCGACCCTTGTTCACCACCGCCCGACCCTATCGCTTCCACATCGAGCTGACCGACAAGTGCAACGCGGCCTGCCCCATGTGCCAGCGCGTGCGCCACCTCGACCACTGCCGCACCAACTACGACAAGGTGCAGAAGATCGAGCTGACGCTCGAGGACTTCGAGACGCACTTCACCGAGGAGTTCTGCCGCCAGGTCGACGAGGTCGAGTTCGGCGGCGGCCTGGGCGATGCGCCGGCGGCCAGCCAGTGCCTGGAGATCTGCGATCTCCTGACCAGGCGCGGCGTGCGCGTCCTGATCTCCACCAACGGCAGCCTGCGCTCCACCGACTGGTGGCGCGAGATGGGCAAGGTGCTGAAGCGCAACGATTCCTTCGTCGAGCTGCACGTCGACGGACTGGCTGACACCAACCACCTCTACCGGGTGAACACGCGCTTCGACAAGATCATGGCCAACTTCGAGGCCTACATGTCCACCGGCGCGGTCGCCGAGTGGCACTTCATCATCTTCAAGCACAACGAGCACCAGGCCGAGGAGGCGCGCGACCTCAGCCGCGCCATGGGCTTCCGCAAGTTCGTGCTGATCGACACCATCCGCTTCGGCAAGAAGAAGCACTTCGCCTACCAGATGCCCAGCGGCGAGACCCGCTACCTGGAGCCGCCGAGCTACACCAGCGCCGAGTTCGCCGCCGCCCATGCCGCGACCCTGCCGCCGCCGGCCGACCAGCAGGCCGGCATGCCCGACCCCGACGGCATGCGCGCCAGGGCCCAGGCCGGCGTCAACGGCATCTACTGCAAGTCGCAGATCAAGAACAGCTCCTACATCAACACCGAGGGCTACGTGGCGCCCTGCTGCTGGCTGTCGGGCTCGCGCGAGGAGATCGTGATGATCGAGCGCGCCGGCTACGACCGCGAGGCCTTCAACATCCGCAAGCGGCCGCTGGCCGAGATCCTGCAGGACGAGCCCTTCGCCAGCCTCTACGAGCAGGACTGGATCGCGGGCGCGAACGAGGTCTGCACGCGCAAGTGCGGTGCCATGAAGCGCAACACGCGCCACGCCGTCTGACGGGCCAACCCCAGCAAGCGAGACCAGCATGACCGACAGCAACCAGGGTGGCGGGGCGGCTACGGCCCTGCAGCTCGCCGCAGACCTGCAGACCGGACGCCTGAACGTCTCAGCCCTGGTGGAGGAGCGGCTGGCGGCGATCGAGGGCTACGACGATCCGACGATCTTCACCCTGCTGACCGAAGAGCGCGCGCGCCGGGAAGCCGAGGCCGCGGCCGAGCGCCTGGCGGCCGGCCGGCCGCTCTCGCTGCTGGACGGCGTGCCGATCGCCTGGAAGGACCTCTTCGACCTCGCCGGAGAGGTCACCACGGTCGGCTCCAAGGTGCTGCTGGACTCTGCACCGGCCGAGCGCGACGCCGCGGTGGTGGAGCGCCTGAAGGCGGCCGGGATGGTCTGCCTGGGCCGGGTGAACATGACCGAGTTCGCCTATTCCGGCCTCGGCCTCAATCCTCACTTCGGCACGCCGCGCAACCCCCTGGCGCGCGACGTGGTGCGCATTCCGGGCGGCTCCTCCTCGGGCTCCGGCGCCGCCGTCGGGGCCGGCCTGGCGCCGGTCTCGATCGGCAGCGACACCGGCGGGTCGGTGCGCATTCCCGCCGCCTTCAACGGGCTGGTCGGCTACAAGTCCAGCCACGGGCGCTATCCCATGGAGGGGGTCTATCCCCTCTCGACCAGCCTCGATACCCTGGGCGTGCTCTGCCATTCCGTCTTCGACGCCGCCCTGGTGGATGCCGCCATGACCGGCAGGCTGGCCCCGGCGCTGGAGCGCTGCCCGGCCGAGGGCCTGCACCTCATCGTCCCGAACAACGTCGTCTTCGACAAGGCTGAGCCCGACGTCATCGCCGCCTTCGAGGCGGCCCTGCTGCGCCTGGCGGAGATCGGGGTGACCAGCGAGCGGCGGAGCATCCCGCAGTTCGACGCCTTCTTCAGACTGAACGCAGAGCGCGGTGGGCTGATCACGGCCGAGGCCTATGCGCTGCATGCCGAGCGCCTGGCCGGCCCCGAGGCCGCGCTCTACGACCAGCGCATCGTCCATCGCCTGCGCATGGGCCAGGCGCAGACGGCAGCCGACCTGATCGCCATCCGCGACACCCGGGCCAGGCTGATCGAGGAGATGGCGGCCGAGCTGGGCCCCGGCTGCATGCTGGCCTATCCGACCGTGGCGCATGTGGCCCCACCGCTGGCCCCGCTGCTGGAAGACGACGCGCTCTACATCGAGACCAACATGCTGACCCTGCGCAACACCATGATCGGCAACTTCCTGAACTTCTGCGGCGTCACCCTGCCCTGCGGCCTGGACCGCAACGGCATGCCGGTCGGCTTCCTGCTGTCCGCCGCGCACGGTCAGGACGAGGCCGTCCTCGCAGCCGCCCTGGCGATCGAGGCCAAGGTCAGCGTCGGCCGCCACGCTCAGCGGTAGGTGCGCGCGTCCAGCGGCGTGCTGTCGATCCGCGCGACGAGGCCCTCCAGGAAGGCTGCCTCGGCACGGTTGGTGCGCGCCGCCGGGTTCCAGGCGAGGAAGACGTCCACGGCCGGCGGGTCCTCGTAGGGCGGCAGGCGCCAGAGCAGGCCGTCGGCCAGGTCGCGGGCCACGACGTGGACCGGCAGGGCCGCGATGCCGAGGCCGGCCACGGTCATGCGGCGGACCTCCTCCAGGTGCGTGGAGCGGCCGACGATCTCCTGGTCCAGGCCCGCTTCCGCCCGGATCAGGGCGATCGGGCGCAGCACGTCGTTCAGGCGGTCGGTCGGGAAGCTGATCGAGGAGTGGCCGCGCAGGTCGGCCTTCGTCAGTCCCTCGCGCCCGTAGAGGGGGTGGCCTGGGCCGCAGAAGAGGCCGAAGAACTCGCGGTAGAGACAGCGGTACTCCAGCTTGGGGCTGCGCTCGTGCACCATGCAGACGGCAAGCGAGGCACGGCGCGCCAGCACCTCGCCCTGGGCCGCTATGCTGGCCATGACGTCCAGGGTCAGGGTGGCCCTGGGATGGGTCTTGTGGAAGTCGGAGAGCCAGTCGTCGAAGAGCGGCGAGACGGCGTGGGTCACCATGGCGATCCGCACGTGGCCGCGCACCTCGTCGGTGACGTCGCGCATCAGCGTCTTCAGCCGCAGCACCGAGCCGTAGATGTCGATCGCCTCGCGATAGAGCAGCTCGCCGGCGTCGGTCAGGTAGAAGCTGCCGGGCGAGCGCTCGATCAGGCGCTTGCCGAGCTGCTCTTCCAGCCGCCGCAAGGCATTGGAAACGCTGGGCTGCTTTCGCCCCAGGCGTTCCGCCGCGGCGGTGACGCTGCCGGCCTCCGCCAGGACGACGAAGGTGTGCAAGAGGTTCCAGTCGAAGTCCCGGGCGCCCGGCACCCCGCCCTGCTCGCCCGGCTCCTGATCCCTCTTCATGCAGCATTGACTGCATGAATATCGGCTATTGTCACTATCTATTTCAGGAATGCCCCGGGTCGTGACAGGCTCGCGCGTGCGTCCAGGGCCGCCGATGGCCCGCGGGACACCGCTTCGCGACAGGAACAAGGAAAGGAACGCCCGATGCTCAGGACAGTGACAGGCTTGCTTGCCGGTTTTGCCTTCGCCGGAATGGCCATGGCCGCCCCGGCTCTTGCAGACGACCTGGAGAAGATCAAGGAGAAGGGCGAGCTCTCGATCGCGCTCTCCGGTGCCTACCCGCCCTTCTCCCTGGTCAACGACCAGAACCAGGTGGTCGGCTTCGACGTCGACATCGGCAGCGAGATCGCCAGGCGGCTGGGCGTCGAGCCGGTCATCGTGACCACCGCCTGGGACGGCATCCTGGCGGGCCTGCTGGCCGGCAAGTACGACACCATCGTGGGCTCCATGACGATCACCGAAGAGCGGCTGAAGGTCGTCGACTTCGTCGGGCCCTATTACCGCAGCGGCCGCGCCATCTTCATCCCCGCCGATTCGACGGCCACGACCCTGGACGACCTCAAGGGCAAGCGCATCGGCGTGACCCTGGGCGAGACCCACGAGCAGTGGGCCAACGCGCAGGAGGGGATGGACTGGGACATCCGCACCTACAAGGGCCTGCCGGAGCTCTTGCTTGAGCTCGAGCACGGCCGGCTCGACGCCTTCATCATCGATTCGATCCCCGGCAAGGTCGCGATCAACTCCGGCAAGCCCTTGAAGATGATGGACCTTCCCAACCTCGAAGGCGGCAGCGTCGAGATCGGCATCGCCATCCGCAAGGACAACCCGGAGCTCGCCGCCGCCATGCAGGCCGCCCTCGACGAGATGATGGCCGACGGCACCTACGAGAAGATCGCGGTCGAGTGGGTCGGCGCGGACATTCGCTAGGTTCAGGCCGCTCGGCTGGGTGAACCGACCCCTTAACCTCTCCTCCCCCGTCCCGGCTCAAGGCCGGGGGGCGGAGGAGAGGACGCGGGGGCCTCTCCTGCCGAATGCGAAGCCAGTCGGGGACTAGTTGGATTTCGAGCTGATCGGGCGGGTCTGGCCCTTCTTCGCCGAAGCCGCCCTCATCACGGTGGAGATCTCGGCGCTCGCCATCGTCCTGGGGCTAGCCCTGGGCTTCGCCGCGGCCCTGGCCAGCCTCTCGCGGCTGCGCCTGCTGCGCTGGCCGGCCAGGACCTACGTCAGTCTCTTCCGCGGCACGCCGGCGCTGATCCAGCTCTTCCTGCTCTACTTCGGCGGCCCGCAGGTCGGCATCAATCTCGACCCCTTCGAGGCCGGCTTCATCGGGCTGGGGCTGAACATCGGCGCCTACATGTGCGAATCGATCCGCGGCGCCATCGTCTCGGTCGACCGCGGCCAGGCCGAGGCCGGCCGCTGCCTGGGCCTGGGCCAGGCCACGGTGATGCGCAAGGTGATCCTGCCGCAGGCCGCGCGCATGATGGTCAGGCCGCTGGGGGTCAATGCCATCGCGCTGATCAAGGGCTCGGCGCTGGTCTCGACCATCTCGGTGGTGGAGCTCTCCTACACCGCCCACCGCTACATCTCCTCGACCTACAAGCCCTTCGAGATGTTCATCCTGGCCTCGGTCTTCTACCTGGTGATCGCCACGGTCTTCAGCTACGGCGTCCGCAAGGTCGACCAGCGCGTTGCCCTGGACTAGGCGAGAAATGCGCTCGCTCATGCTCACGCTTTTCTCTCCGGTAGGCATTCTTGAAGGCAAATCGTCGTCGCAGATGAGTTCATCTGCTCGGGATTTGCTCGCATGAACCTCGACTTCACCATCCTGCCCCACTACAGCGACATCCTGCTGGCGGGCACGCTCTGGACCATCGCGCTGACCGCGCTCTCGATGGTCTTCAGCCTGGCCGTCGGGGTGCTGATGGCGGTCTCCCTGCTCAGCCGCCACGCCCTGCTGCGCTGGCCGGTGGCCGGCTTCGTCTGGCTCTTCATGGGCACGCCGCTGCTGCTGCAGCTCTATCTCATCTACTTCGGGCTGGTGCAGGTGGGGCTCGACCTCAACGCCTTCACGGCGGGCGTCATCGCGCTCAGCCTGCACTTCGCGGTCTACAACTCCGACATCATCAAGTCGGCCATCGTCGCGGTGGACCGGGGGCAGTACGAGGCCGCCCGCAGCCTGGGCCTCAGCCACCTGCAGGCGCTGCGCAAGACCATCGTGCCCCAGGCCGTGGCCAACGTGACCCCGGCGCTGGGCAGCATGATGATCGCGCTTTTGAAGGAGAGCGCGCTGGTCTCGGTGATCGGGGTCATGGAGCTCACCCTCTCTGCCCAGCGCGCCATTTCCGACAGCTTCCGGCCCTTCGAGTTCTACCTGGCGGCGGGGGCCATCTACTACATCCTGAACCTCGTGCTGGAGCAGGGCGTCCGGGTCGCCGAGCGACGCTCCGCCCGCTACCGATAGGCCCGGCCATGAGCGATGCCATCATCTCCATCCGCGGCCTGAAGAAGAGCTTCGGCACGCTCCAGGTCCTCAAGGGGATCGACATGGAGGTACAGCCGGGCCAGATCGTGGCGCTGATCGGTGCCAGCGGCTCGGGCAAGTCGACCTTGCTCAGGACCATCAACCAGCTCGAAGAGGTCACGGAAGGCGAGATCTGGTTCGACGGCGACCTGGTGAACCGGGACCTGCCGCACCGCGCCCGCGAGCGCCACCTGAACCGGCTGCGCCAGGACATCGGCATGGTCTTCCAGCACTTCAATCTCTTCCCGCACCTGACCGCCCTCGAGAACGTGACCCTGGCCCCGGCCCTGCTGGGCCGCGGCTCCAAGGCCGAGGTGCAGGAGGAGGCCAAGGCGCTGCTGGCCAAGGTCGGCCTGGAGGACCGCGCCGACTACTTCCCCTCGCGCCTCTCTGGCGGCCAGAAGCAGCGGGTCGCGATCGCCCGCGCGCTCGCCATGTCGCCCAAGGTCATGCTCTTCGACGAGGTGACCTCGGCCCTGGACCCGGAACTGGTCGGCGAGGTCAACCGGGTGATGAAAGGCCTGGCGCAGGAGCACATGACCATGCTGATCGTCACCCACGACCTGCGCTTCGCCGAGGACGTGGCCGATCACGTCGTCTTCATGGCCGACGGCCTGGTCGCCGAGGAGGGTCCGCCGAAGGAGATCTTCCGCAATCCGAAAGAAGCCCGGACCAAGGCCTTCCTGCAAAAGGTGTTCGATGACTGAGACCTCTCACCTCTTCTACCAGAGCCACGCGCCGCGCCCGCTCTTGGAGAGTGCGGCCGGCGTCTACATGTGGGACGTGGCGGGCAAGCGCTACCTGGACGGCTCGTCGGGCGCCATGGTCTCCAACATCGGCCACTCGCACCCCCAGGTGCTGGACGCCATGCGCCGGCAGATGGAGAAGTCGACCTTCGGCTATCGCCTGCACTTCGAGACCGAGGCCTCAGAGCGCCTGGCCGCCAAGACCGCGCGCCTGGCGCCGCCGGGCCTGGAGCGCGTCTTCCTGGTCTCCGGCGGCTCGGAGGCGGTCGAGAGCGCGATCAAGCTGGCCCGCCAGTACGCCATCGCCATCGGCCAGGAGAGCCGCTGGAAGGTGATCTCGCGCAGCCCCAGCTACCACGGCTGTACCCTGGGCGCGCTGGCGCTGACCGGCTTCGCCTCGCTCACCGCCCCCTTCGAGCCGATGATGCGGGCCATGCCGAAGATTCCGGCGCCGCGGGCTTACCTGGAGGGGCTCGACCCCGAGAGCCCAGCCACGGGCGCCCACTACGCCGACATGCTGGAGGCCAAGATCCAGGCCGAGGGGCCGGAGAGCGTGCTGGCCTTCATCGTGGAGCCGATCGGCGGCGCCTCGACCGGGGCACTGGTGCCTCCGCCCGCCTATCTTCCGCGCGTTCGCGAGATCTGCGAGCGCCACGGCGTCTTGCTGATCCACGACGAGGTCATGTGCGGCGGCGGTCGCACCGGGCGCTTCTTCGGCGCCGAGCACTGGGACGTCGCCCCCGACATCCTGGCGCTCTCCAAGGGCTTCGGCGCCGGCTACGTGCCGCTGGGCGCCATGGTGGCGCGCGAGGAGATCGTGGAGGCGGTCCTGGGTGCCGGCGGCTTCGCGCACGGCTTCACCTCGGCCGGCAACCCGCTGGCCTCGGCCGCCGGCCTGGCCGTCATCGAGGTCATCGAGTCCGAGGGCCTGCTGGCCCGCGCCGCGGAGATGGGCGCGCTGCTGAAGGCCCGGCTCGCAGCGCTGATGCAGCGTCACGAGCTGATCGGCGACGTGCGCGGCAAGGGCCTGCTGCTGGCCTTCGAGCTGGTCGCCGACCGCGCGACCATGGCGCCCCTGCCGCGCCAGCTCAACGCCTACGCCCGCCTGGTCGACATCGCCTATGAGCGCGGCCTCATCATCTACGCCAGGCGCACCCGCGACGGCCTGGAGGGCGACCACTTCCTGGTCTGCCCGCCGATGATCGTGACGCAAGAGCACATCGAGGAGATCATCGAGGTCCTCGACGCCTCCCTCGCCCAGCTCGCCGGGGAGATCGCGGGAAAGCACTGACCCGCCAGCGTCAGGATCCGAAGGCTGCGGGATAGACCAGGGTCTCTTCGGGAAGGTCGTCGCCCGGACGTGCGATCAGGGTGTGGTCGAGGGGATAGGGCGAGGTCAGGCGCTGCGCCCGCGCCAGGCTGAAACCCGCACGCTCGTAGAAGCTGGGCTTGCCCAGCACGACGATGGTCGAGGGGACGTCCTTGCCTTCACTGCGCAAGCGCCCGAAGGGATCGAGCGATTCCGCCAGTTCACGCACAATCCGAGTCCCGATGGCGAAGGTGCGCCGCATATCCTCATTCGGCGCTGCGGCACCGTTCTGAAACCTCGGCAGGACGGCGACCGGCGCCAGGCAGGCCCAGCCCTCGGGCGCGCGCATGCGCGACAGCGCCGCATAGCCGGCGATCACGCCGCGCCAGGGCATGACGCACTCCTGCCACAGGACGCCGTCGGCCCGGAGGCGGCGGACCAGCAGGGCCTCGTCCGGCTGCCCGAAGGCGGCCGTCAGGAGCCGGTCGATCTCCTCGAAGTCCTCCGCGCGCGCGAGCCTGGTGGTGTCAGGCCCGACCGGCATCAGTCCTCCACGCCCGGCAGGCGGTAGCCCTCGAGCTGCTGGCGCAGGGTCCGCTTGGAGATCTTGCCGGTGGCGGTCAGCGGCAGGCCGTCCAGGAAGACCACGTCGTCCGGCACCTGCCACTTCGCCACCCGCTCGGCCACGTAGACCAGGATCTCCTCCTTGGTCGGGTCGCAGTCGACCGCCTTGACCACGCAGAGCAGCGGGCGCTCGTCCCACTTGGGATGCGGCACCGCGATCACCGCGCAGTTGACGATCGCGGGGTGGCCCATGGCGATGTTCTCCAGGTCGATGGAGCTGATCCACTCGCCGCCGGACTTCACCAGGTCCTTGGTCCGGTCGACGACCTGAAGGAAGCCCTCCGGCGTGATCCTGGCGACGTCGCCGGTGCCGAACCAGCCCTCGGCGTCGAGGGCCGCCCTCGTCGCCCCCTCGTCCTCGAAGTAGCCGCTGGCGATGAAGGGGCCGCGCACGAAGAGCTCGCCCTTGGCGACACCGTCGTGCGGCAGGCGCTTGCCCTCCTCGTCGACGATCTTCATCTCGACCGTGAAGACCCGGCGGCCCTGCGTTGCCTTGTAGGAGATCCGCTTGTCCTGGCTCTCCGCCAGCATGGCGGGCGAGAGCATGGAGGTCGTGCCGACCGGGCTCATCTCGGTCATGCCCCAGCCGTGGACCACCTCGACGGCATAGTCTCGCTCGAAGGTCTCGATCATCCACCTGGGCGCCGCCGAGCCGCCGATCAGGACCATGTCCAGCCCCTTCGGCAGGCGCCCCTGTTTCTTGATCTCCTCCAGCAGGCCCAGCCAGACCGTGGGGACGCCCCAGGCAGAAGTGACCGCCTCCTCCTCCATCAGCGCGAAGAGCGAGGCGCCGTCCAGCTTGGCGCCCGGGAAGACCAGGCCGACGCCGGCCAGCGGGGCGGAATGCGGCAGGCCCCAGGCGTTCACGTGGAAGAGCGGCACCACCGGCAGGATGCTGTTGCCGGCGCGATGCGAACTGATCCCGGTCGCCACGCAGCAGAGCGCATGCAGGACCGAGGAGCGGTGCGAGTAGAGCGCACCCTTGGGATCGCCCGTGGTGCCCGAGGTGTAGCAGAGGCCGGCCGCCGCGCGCTCGTCGACCTCGACCCAGGTAAAGTCTTCGGGCTGTCCGGCCAGCAGGCTCTCGTAGCAGAGCAGGTCCGGCAGGCCCGGGTCGCGCGGCATGTGCGCGGCATCGGTCATCGCGACGTAGCGCAGCCCCTCGTGCCACTTCCCCTGCATCTTCTGGACCAGGGGCGCGAAGGTCGTATCGAAGAAGAGCAGCCGGTCCTTGGCATGGTTCACCACGTACTCGAGCTGGCTCTCGAAAAGCCTGGGGTTGATCGTGTGGCAGACCGCACCGACCCCGGCGATGGCGTAGTAGAGTTCCAGATGGCGGTAGCCGTTCCAGGCCAGGGTGGCGACCCGGTCGCCCGGTCCGACCCCCAGTGCCCTCAGGCCGTGCGCCAGCTGGGCGATGCGCCTGCGGGCCTCGGCATAGCCATAGCGGTGGATGCCGCCCTCGACCGTGGCCGAGACCACCTCGACATCCGGATAGAGCTCGCCCGCATAGTCGATGATCGAGGGAATCGACAGCGGCCGATCCATCATCATACCCTGCAGCATCGCGTCGTTCCTCCCTCAGTCCCCTCGCTTTGCGGCCTTTGGCGGTCGCTCGCTCGCCGCCTTGAGCCAGAGCTTAGACTCGCCGAACGGCCGGGCCAATCCGTTCGCTCTGCGAAAGACAATTCTGCAATCCCTGGACAAGGCCCTGCCAAGCTTGCAAAAACTATGCTGTCAGAAGCGAGCTCCTCCAGGAAAGACAGAGACACCGCCGCAATGCCGTCGACGCAACCGCAACCAGCCGCCCCGCCCCGCGTCGTCACCCTGGAGGAGATGCGCGGTCTCGTCGGCAAGCAGATCGGTGAGTCGCCCTGGATCGCGATCGACCAGCCGCGGATCGACGCCTTCGCGGAGGTGACCGAGGACCATCAGTTCATCCACGTCGATCCCGAGCGCGCGGCGAGCGAGGGCCCCTTCGGCAGCACCATCGCCCACGGCTTCCTGACGCTGTCGCTGCTGGTGCGCATGGCCGAGCTCTGCGTGCCGGTGCTGGACGGCGATCCGCCCGTCATCAACTTCGGCCTGGACAAGATCCGCTGGCTGGTTCCGGTGAAGGCCGGGCAGCGTGTCCGCGCCCGCTTCACGCTCGCCGAGATGAACGAGAAGACGCCGGGCCGCCTGCTCTTCCGCCACAGCGTGATCGTGGAGATCGAAGGCGAGGAGCGCGCGGCCCTGGTCGCGCACTGGCTGACCGCAGCCATCTACGAAGAGATGCCAGGCGCATGAGCGTGCGCGAGAAGGTCAGCCTGAGCCAGCTTCAGGCCCGGGTCGGCCAGGAGCTCGGCGTCTCCGACTGGATCGAGATCGACCAGGCCCGCATCGACGCCTTCGCGGAGGTCGGGATCGATCATCAGTTCATCCACGTCGACCCTGAGCGCGCGGAGGCCGAGACCCCCTTCGGCGGCACCATCGCGCACGGGTTCCTCACCCTGGCCCTGCTGGTCCCGATGGGCCAGTCCGTGCTGCCGGAGCTGGCCGGCCGGGCCATGGGCATCAACTACGGGCTGGAAAAGATGCGATTCCTGGCGCCGGTGCGATCCGGCCGCCGGGTGCGGGGGCGCTTTCGCCTGCTGGAGGTCGCCGAGCGCCAGCCGGGCCAGATCCTGGTCCGCTACGGCGTGACAGTCGAGATCGAGGGCGAGGAGAAACCCGCCCTGGCCGCCGAATGGCTGGCCCTTTCGATCATGAAGGAGGAAAGAGAGTGAGAGAGGCCGTTATCGTATCCACCGCGCGCACGCCGATCGGCAAGGCCTATCGCGGCGCCTTCAACGACACCCAGGCGCAGGAGCTGGGCGGGCATGTGATCAAGCATGCCGTGAAGCGCGCCGGGGTCGACCCGGCCGAGGTCGACGACGTCGTCCTGGGCGCGGCGATGCAGCAGGGCTCCACCAACATGAACATCGCGCGCCAGTCCGCCGTGCGCGCCGGCCTGCCGACCTCGGTCGCGGGGATGAGCGTCGACCGCCAGTGCGCGTCCGGCCTGATGGCGATCGCGACGGCGGCCAAGCAGATCGTCGACGACGGCATGACGGTGACCGTCGGCGGCGGCCTGGAATCGATCTCCCTGGTCCAGAACGAGCACCGCAACGTCTACCGCTTCCAGGACCCCTGGCTGGTCGAGAACTGTCCCGCCCTCTACATGTCGATGATCGAGACCGCCGAGATCGTGGCCGAGCGCTACAATGTCGGCCGCGAGGCCCAGGACGAGTTCGCGCTCCTCTCCCAGCAGCGCGTCGCCGCGGCCCAGCAGGCCGGCCGGCTGGACGACGAGATCGTGCCCCTGCCAACGGTCAAGGCGGTGCAGGACAAGGCCACGGGCGACCTCTCCTACCAGGCCGTGACCCTGGAGCGCGACGAGGGTAACCGCCCGGGCACGACCCTGGAGGGCCTGGCCGGCCTCGCGCCCGTCTTCAAGGAGGGCCAGCGCGTGGGCGAGGGCGCCTTCATCACCGCGGGCAACGCCTCGCAGCTCTCCGACGGTGCCTCGGCCTCGGTCTTGATGGAGGCGAAAGAGGCCGAGAGGCGCGGCCTTGCGCCGCTCGGCATCTACCGCGGCATGGCCGTCGCCGGCTGCGAGCCCGACGAGATGGGGATCGGCCCGGTCTTCGCCGTGCCGAAGCTGCTGGAGCGCCACGGCCTCGAGGTCGACGACATCGGCCTGTGGGAGCTGAACGAGGCCTTCGCCGTGCAGGCACTCTACTGCCGCGACAAGCTGGGCATCGACAAGGAGGTCTTCAACGTCAACGGGGGCGCCATCGCCATCGGCCATCCCTACGGCATGTCGGGGGCCAGGCTGGTGGGCACGGCGCTGATCGAAGGCAAGCGCCGCGGCGTCAAGTACGTCGTCGTCACCATGTGCGTCGGCGGCGGAATGGGTGCTGCCGGACTATTCGAGGTTGCATGAAGGCTGGTCCTGATGGCTAGATCGGCTATGGCAAGAGGGGAGAAACTGGAGGAACAGTAAACCTATGCGCAGCGGACAGACCGAAAAGGCACCGAGGGCGCAGCGAGATTAACCTAGGGAGGAACAGCAATGCTGAAACAGAGTCTGATCGCTGCGGCTGCCGCCGGAGCGCTCTTGGCCGGGACGGCCGTCCAGGCCGATACCGTCAAGATCGGTTACATCGACCCCCTGTCCGGGGCCTTCGCCAACGTCGGCGACTCGGGCAAGCGGCACTTCGAGTACCTGGCCGAGAAGATCAACGCCAACGGCGGTCTCAACGGCGACATGATCGAGATCGTCGCCTTCGACAACAAGATCAATCCGAAGGAAAGCCTGATCCAACTGCAGAAGGCTATCGATCAGGGCATCAACATCGTGACCCAGGGCAATGGCTCGTCGATCGCCTCGGCCATCATCGATGCGGTGGACAAGCACAACAAGCGCAACCCCGACAATCCGGTGCTCTTCCTGAACTATGCCGCGGTCGATCCGGCCTTTACCAACGACCGCTGCATCTTCTGGCACTTCCGCTTCGACGCCGACGCCGACATGAAGATGGAGGCGCTGACCGACTGGCTGGCCACCCGCGACGACCTGCAGAAGGTCTATATCATCGGCCAGGACTATTCCTTCGGCAAGGCCGTGGCAGCGGCCGCCAACACCATGATCGCCGAGAAGAGCCCCAACAAGGAGATCGTCGGCGACGAGCTGCATCCGCTGGGCAAGGTCAAGGACTTCAGCCCCTACATCGCCAAGATCAAGGCCTCCGGCGCCGACGTCGTGGTCACCGGCAATTGGGGCAACGACATGACCCTGCTGATCAAGGCGGCCGCCGATTCCGGCCTGGACGTCCCCTTCCTTACCTACTACGGCGGCGGCCTGGGTGCTCCCACCGCGATGGGCCAGTCGGCAGTGGACCGCGTCATGCAGGTCACCGAGTGGCATGAGAACGTGGAAGGCCTGGGCATCGAGCCCATGCTGGACGAGTTCGAGACCGCGAACGAGATCGACTTCTACTACTACCGCGTCAAGACCTTGATGGAGATGCTGCAGAAGGCGGCCGAGAAGGCCGGCTCCAGCGATCCCAAGGCGCTGGCCGACGCGCTGGAGGGGATGGAGTACGAGACCGAGGCGGGCCCCGTCCTGATGCGTGCGGACAACCACCAGCTCATCCAGCCGCTCTACCTCTCCACCTTCTCGGACAAGGTGGCGCGCGACGTGGAGAACACAGGTTTCGGCTTCAAGACCGACTACCGGATCGAGGGCCCGGACACCGCCACGGAGACCACCTGCCAGATGGAGCGCCCCAGCTAAGCGCCAGTTCCATCCCGAATGAGCCCGCTGCCATGAGGCCGCGGGCTCGTCGCGGTGGCGCAACGCCATGGAAGTCATCGTCTTCTCGGCCCTGAACGGCCTGCTCTACGGCCTCTTGCTCTTCATGCTGTCGAGCGGCCTGACCCTCATCTTCTCGATGATGGGCGTGCTGAACTTTGCCCATGCCAGCTTCTACATGGTGGGCGCCTACCTGGCCTTCACGCTCTCCAGCGGGATCGGCTTCTGGCCGGCGCTCTTCCTGGCGCCGGTGCTGGTGGGGCTGATCGGCGCGCTGGTCGAGCGCTATGGCCTGCGCAAGGTGCACAGCCACGGCCATGTGGCCGAGTTGCTCTTCACCTTCGGGCTGGCCTACCTGATCGAAGAGGTGGTGAAGCTGATCTGGGGCAAGCTTCCGGTGCCCTACGCCGTGCCGGACTCTCTGGACTGGGCCATCTTCACCCTCTTCGACACCACCTACCCGGCCTTCCGGGTCTTCATGATGGTGGTGGCCGCCCTCATGTTCGTCGGTCTCTGGCTGCTCTTGAAGAAGACCCGCGCCGGACTGATGATCCAGGCGGCGCTCACCCACCCCCAGATGGTCGGCCACTTGGGCCACAACGTCCCCTTCATCTTCATGCTGGTCTTCGGGATCGGCTGCGCGCTGGCCGGGCTTGCCGGCGTGATCGGCGGTGCCTTGCTGGTGACCGAGCCGGCCATGGCCTTCACCCTGGGGCCCATCGTTTTCGTCGTCGTGGTGGTGGGCGGCATGGGCTCGCTGACCGGCGCCTTCCTCGCCTCGCTGCTGATCGGCTTGCTGCAGACCTTCGCCATCGCGATCGACGCCTCGCTTTCCGACTTCTTCGCGCTCTTCGGCATCGAGGTCGATCCGAAGGGCGAGCTGACCGGCGTCACCCTGGCGCAGATCGCGCCCATGCTGCCCTTCATCCTGCTGGTCCTGGTGCTGATCTTCCGACCGCGCGGGCTGATGGGAGAGCGGGAATCATGAGGGGCTCCGGCTTCCTGAAGGGTCTACTGCCCTGGCTCGCCGCGGTCCTGCTGCTCGCGGTGCTGCCCTCGATCTTCCCCTCGCGCACCGCGATGTACGTCATGAACGCGATCGGCATCCAGCTTGTCTTCGCGCTCTCCTACAACATGCTGCTGGGGCAGGGCGGCATGCTCTCCTTCGGCCATGCCGTCTACTTCGGCTTCGGCGGCTACGGCGCCATGCATGTCATGAGCGCCGTCGACGAGGGGATCCTCGACTTCCCCGTATTCGGCCTGCCGCTGGTGGGCTTCGCCGTCGGGCTGATCGCGGGCGCGGTCATCGGCTGGCCGTCCTGCCGCCGCTCGGGCGTGCCGTTTGCCATGATCTCGCTGGGGATCGGCGAGCTGGTGGCGGCGGCCGGCTTCATGTTCGTCTCGCTCTTCGGCGGCGAGGAGGGCATCTCCGGCGACCGGATGGTGGGCCCGCAGATCTTCGGGCTCTCGATGGGACCCATCAGCGAGGTCTACTGGTTCATCGCCTTCTGGGCCTTCGTCGCGACCCTGGCAATGTGGGCCTTCACCAAGACGCCGCTTGGCCGCCTCTCCAACGCCGTGCGCGACAACGACCAGCGCGTCCAGTTCATCGGCTTCGACCCGCAGCGCGTTCGCTATCTGGTCTTCATCATCTCCGGCGGCTTCGCCGGCCTGGCCGGCGGCATGTCGGCCGTGAACTACGAGATCCTGACCCCGGAGACCTTCTCCGCCTTCGTCTCGGGCGCGGTCTTGATCATGGCCTTCATCGGCGGCATCCGCACCTTTTACGGACCGATCCTGGGCGCCATCCTGATCGTGATCATGCAGTCCCTGCTGTCGGACTACACCGAGGCCTGGCAGTTCTACATCGGCATCCTCTTCGTGGTGATGGTCATGTTCTCCCCCGGCGGGCTGGCCGGGCTGGTCGAGCGGGTGCGCCTGGCCCACCACCGCGGCGAACTGGCGGAGGTGGCGCCGGGCTGGGCCATGGGCGTCCTCTCGGCGCTGGGCATGACCCTGGGCCTCATCATCCTGGTCGAGCTGGTCTTCCGCTGGCGCGAGCATTCCGACCCCATGGAGCTGCTGGGCATAAGCCTCAACCACGGCGAGGTCCTGCCCTGGCTCCTGGCCGCGGGCCTGCTGGCCCTCGGCGCCTATGGCCTGCGCCAGGCGCCCCGGCGCTGGGGCCGCCTGCTGCGCGGAGAGGCGCCATGACCGCAGCCGCGCTCACCCTCAGGTCCCTCACCAAGTCCTTCGGTCCGGCCGAGATCATCCGCGGCGTCGACCTGGAGGTGGCCGCCGGCGAGCGCCATGCCATCATCGGGCCGAACGGGGCCGGCAAGTCGACCCTCTTCAACCTGATCTCCGGCGCCTTCCCGCCCTCGGGCGGCGAGGTCCTTCTGCGCGGCCGGCGGGTCTCCGGGCTGGCGGCCTACCAGATCAACCGGCGCGGACTCTCGCGCTCCTTCCAGGTGACCAACATCTTCCAGAACATGTCGGTCTACGAGAACCTGCGCTGTGCGGTGCTCTGGTCGCTGGGCTATCGCTACACCTTCTGGCGCTGGGCCTCGCGCCTCGCCGACGTGACCCGGCGCAGCGACGAGCTGCTGCAGCTCCTGCACCTGGAGCATGCGCGCAACACGCCGGCGGGCCTGCTCTCCTACGCCGACCAGCGCGCGCTGGAGATCGGCATCACCATCGCCGGCGGGGCCGAGGTCATCCTGCTGGACGAGCCCACGGCCGGCATGAGCCACGCCGAGACCGACCGCGCCGTCGAGCTGATCCGCCGGGTGACGGAGGACCGCACCCTGGTGATCGTCGAGCACGACATGGGCGTCGTCTTCGGCCTGGCCGACCGCATCTCCGTCCTGGTCTACGGCGAGATCGTCGCCAGCGGCACCCCGGAAGAGATCCGCGGCAACCCCAAGGTGCGCGAGGCCTACCTCGGCGAGGAGGCGGTCTAGATGCTGGCGGCGCGCACCTGCATGGCAATGGGCACGGCAATGACAGAGGGGCTCGCAGCCCCACTTCCTGATAGGGGTCGGGAAGGGTTGTGGCCCTCCCCGCCCTCCGAACCGTGCATGCGGTTTTCCCGCACACGGCTCTCCAGTTGGTGGTTTCCTCATCGGGGGTGTCTCGCCTCACGCCAGGCCGTTTCAAGGGCGAACAGTCCGGCTTCAGCGAAGAAGGCGTTGGGCCAGCGTAGATGGTCGCCAAGACAGCGTCCGAAGCCGGGCCGCTTGTCCTGCTTGCGCAGGAGCGCGCGCAGCCGGCGACGGGTGAACTTGTCCAGGCGCACGAAGGTGTTGGGATGGGCATGCTTGAAGTAGCCGAACCAGCCCCGCAGCATCGGGTTCAGATCGGCGATGACACACGTCAGGCTCTGCCCGCGCGTCCGCTTGGTCTTCTCCCGAATACGGTCCTTGAGACGGGTCAGGCCCTTCTTGCGGACATAACGCCGTCCCGCCTCGAAGCGGTAGCCCAGGAACTCGAAACCCTCCCCAGGCTCCCGGCAATCGCCGAGATGGGTCTTGTCCGGATGCAGACTGAGGCCGTTCTCGGCCACCCAGCAGCGGATCTCCGCCAAGGCGGCCTCGGCCTCCTCGCGGCCCCGACAGAGCACCACGAAGTCGTCCGCATAGCGCACCATCCGATGGCCCTTGGCCGCCAGCAACGCATCCAAGGGGTCCAGGTAGATGTTCGCCAAAAGCGGGCTGATCACCGCTCCTTGCGGCGTGCCGGCCGTCGGCGTCCAGCGTTCCATTCCCCTGAGGACATCCTGCTGGAGCCAGCCGCCCAGCAGGTCGAGAAGGCGACCATCGCTGATCTTCGCCTCGACCCTTGCCATCAGCCGGTCCTGCGGGATGCTGTCGAAGTAGCCGGCAAGGTCGGCGTCGACCACGAAGGTCAGCCCTTCCTTGATCAGCCGATCCACTTCGCCCAGCGCGTCGTGACAACTGCGTCCCGGTCGAAAGCCGTAGCTCGTGGGCTGAAAGCCAGCCTCGAAGATCGGCTCGATCACCAGCTTCACCGCCGTCTGGACGATACGGTCCTTCACCGCCGGGATCCCCAGCGGCCGTGTCCCTCCGTCCTCCTTGGCGATCTCCACTCGCTTGACCGGCTGCGGGCGGTAGTCTCCCGCCCGCAGCGCGCGCGAAAGCTCGCCCAGATAGTCCTCCGAGCGAGCCTCGAAACGCTCGACGCTCACACCATCCACACCGGCAGCCCCGCGCTTGGACCGGACTTGCTTCCAGGCCACCGCCAACGTCGCCGGCGCGTACACCTTATCCATCAGGCTGTACCATCGTCCTCCTTTGACGCCCTTCTCGAGCGCCGACACCATGCGATCCGTCCACACCGCAGCTTCCACCCATCTCCAGGCCCCGGCTCGCCGGGACAGGGCTTCTGCAGCGCGTCTAGCCTCGCCGGCACTGCCGCTGCTCTCTTGCCGCTCTGCACACATCACGCATCCACCTTCCTGCCTCCCTTCCCTCAACCCGGCTTTGCTAACCGGACCTCTCGCGGTCAAGGCCGCTGCGGTACTATGAAGGCTCTGACTCCTGACGGCCTCGCCCGAAACCGACAGGTCTCACCGCTTCCTTCGCTCTGCCTTCAGGACATCCCGGCCCCAACCACGCCATGTCGCCTGTCCATCGCTTTCCAGTCACCTCTGCGCGGACCGTCGCTCTTGCTGCCAAGACCAGGCTTCGCCACGGATGAGAAGGCTCGCCGCAACATCACGCCGAAACGGGTTCGTTATCCTCCGGGCTGCCCTTTCGCCTCCGGTTGCTCCCCACCCCGCCTCACGACGACGCAGTTTCCTTCGGCTACATGTGTCGTGACCTCACATGACAAGGACTCACACCTTGCTAACAGAAACGACCTCGCGATCGCACTCATCCTCCGGCTTGACCGGAGGATCTCTCGACGGCGGTCCGGCGAGCGGGTAGCGATCCTCCGGTCAAGCCGGAGGATGACAGTGTGGGGATGGTGTCGCGGCGGCCCTTCTAGAGCGCTTAGCGCTCCGGTGGAACCGGCGCCGGCCCGCACCCCCGCCCGGCCGCGCACGGAAGTATCCTGGCATGGGCGGCCGGGCGGGGGTGCGGGCCGGTTCCGCGCAAGACAGAAGCGCTCTAGCAGGCCGAGCGGTCTTGCGGCTTGGCCCTGCCCTCACTTCGACGACGGGAGCGGCCGCCCATGCTGAGGATCCGTGACCTCCACGCCTATTACGGTAAGAGCCACATCCTGCAGGGCGTCGACCTGGAGGTCGGCAGCGGCGAGGTGGTGAGCCTGCTGGGCCGCAACGGCGTCGGGCGCTCGACCCTGGTGAAGGCGGTCATGGGCGAGGTGCCGCCGCAAGGCTCGATCGCCTTCAAGGAGAAAGAGATCGCGGGGCTGCCCAGCCACAGGATCGCGCGGCTGGGCCTGGGCTACGTGCCAGAAAACCGGGACATCTTCCCCTATCTCACGACCCGCCAGAACCTGGTGCTGGGGATCAAGGACATGCGCAAGCCCGGCCGCTGGACCCTGGACCAGATGCTGGACCTCTTCCCCAACCTGCGCGAGCGCGCCGACAGCCCGGCCGGCGTCCTCTCGGGCGGCGAGAAGCAGATGCTGACCATCTGCCGGACCCTGATGGGCGACCCGGAGCTCATCATGATCGACGAGCCGACCGAAGGCCTGGCCCCGCTGATCGTCCGCCAGGTGGGCGCGCTGATCGCCGAGATCGCGCGCAGCGGCATCTCCATCCTGCTGGTCGAGCAGAAGCTCTCCATCGCCATGGACATCTCCCAGCGGGTCTACGTGATGGGGCACGGCCGCATCGTCTTCGAGGGCACGCCGCAGGCCCTGCGCGACAATCCGGCGATCCGGCAGGAGTGGCTTGAAGTCTAGAGCGCTTCCCGGTCGGACCGAAACGGCGCCGGCCCGCACCCGAACGATAGCCGGCGGCGCTCGCTGGAACCTTTGTGGCCGAGCCGGGTTTACCGGCAGTCACAAGGGAGCGTGCCCTGGAACCAATCGAGATCATTCTGGATCAACTGAACGACATCCTACGAGGCGCGCTTGCCCACCTGCCGCAAATCGTCGTTGCCGTGGTCGTCATCTTCGTCACCTGGCTGGGGAGCAAGGTCGCCGCCCTTGTCCTGCAGAGGGTCTTGAGACGAAGCCGCATGCGGCAAAGTCTCAAAGAGCTCTTCGCCCTCATGGTCCACATGTTGGTCTGGATCCTGGGCATCATGGTTGCCGCCGTCATCGTCTTTCCCGATCTGACACCCGGCAGCATTCTGGCGGGGCTCGGCATCGGCTCGGTTGCGATCGGCTTTGCCTTCAAGGATGTCTTCGAGAACTTCCTGGCCGGCATCATCATCCTCTTCCGTCGCGAGATGCGGATCGGCGACCACATCGAATGCGAGGGGATCGAGGGCCAAGTCGCACGTATTGCCGTGCGCGAGAGCCACATCCGAAAGACCGACGGACAGTTGGTCATCGTGCCCAACTCGATCCTGTTCAAGAATCCCGTGGTCATCCGTACGCACGACGACCTCAGACGCGTCACGATCATCTGCGGCGTGGCTTACGGCGAGAACGTCGACGAAGCGCGTGGCGTCATCGAGGAGGCGGTCAGGTCTTGCGACAGCGTCACTATGGACGACAAGCCGGTGCAGATCTTCGCGCAGGAGTTCGCCTCCTCGTCGATCAACTTCGAAGTGTCCTGGTGGACCGGCTCCAGGCCGGTCGATGTACGACGCTCGCGCGATCAGGTGGTGGCAGCGGTGAAGAGCGCCCTGGATGAGGCCGGAATCGAGATCCCCTTCCCCTATCGCACGCTCACCTTCAAGGAGCCGCTTCCCCTCATCAGAGGAGGTGGACAGGAAGAGCGGCAAGATGCGCGGACGCCTGCCGCGCGCGCCTGAGCGGCAACCAAGGGCGGCCTCGCGGACCGGTAACCGCGGCTATTCCACTTCCGCCAGGTCGGCCAGCGCCTCGCGGTCGGCGAGCGCCACCAGGCCGCCCGGCAGCAGGCGGATCAGGCCCTCGGTCTTCAGCTTGGTGAAGGTCCGGCTGACGGTCTCCGTCGTCAGGCCCAGGTAGTCGGCGATGTCGGTGCGGCTCATCGGAACGCTGACGGGATCGGCCGCGCGGCCGGCCTGTTGCGCCCGGCGCGAGAGGCTGAGGAGGAAGGAGGCGATCCGCTCCTTCGCCGTCTTGCGGCCCAGCAGCAGCATCTGCTCCTGCGCCTCGGCCAGCTCGTGGCCGGCCATCACCAGCAGGCGCCGCTCCATCTGCGGGAAGCGCTCCAGAAGCTGATCGAGCTGGCCGCGGCGGAAGCGGCAGACCTTGGCCTCGGTCACGGCCTCGGCCGTGTAGGCATAGGCGGCCTCTGAGGCCAGCCCCAGGAAGTCGCCGGCGAAGAGGAAGCCGGTCACCTGGCGGCGCCCGTCGGCCAGCAGCTTGTAGATCTTGACCGTGCCCTGGGTCAGGTTGAAGAGGTAGTCCGAGGGTTCGCCCTCGTCGAAGATGTTCTGCCCCGGCGGGAAGGCCTGGCGGATCGCCACCGCATCGACCACGGAGAGCGCGTCGCCGTCGAGCGAGGCACAGACCGTCCGGCCACGCGCACCGCAGGCCGCGCAGGCCTGGGGCATCGCCGCGGGGGCTTTCGACCCGCTCTCTTCCTTGCGTTCCTCCGTCCGTGCCATCGCCATCACGCCTTCTACGAACGTCACCCTACCAATCTACGCACCTTTTGACACAGATCAAAGCGCGCGATGGCGCAGGCTTCCTAGCCTTGTCGGACGGGTTGGTCGGATCGCGAAGGCAAAGATGGGCTCGCCACCACATACCGCAACTGATCTGGTCGTTCGCACCCTGGAGGAGCACCGCTTCGCCCTGGCGCACCCTCTCGCCAGGACCGCGCTGCCCGAGCTCTCGCTGGAAGAGTGGTGCGCCTTCCTCGCCGACCACCTGCGCCAGGCCGAAAGCGGCCTCTCGACCGTGGAGAACGGCCGCGGCACCATGCTGGCCCTGGCGGCCTTCTGCGTGCGTCCCGACCTGCAGCACGGCCGCTGCCTGCTGGCCGACCCGGTGATCGTGATGGACCTGGTGGGCGCCGGCCTGGTGGCGCGGCTGATCGACGAGCACCTGCAGCGCGAGGCGCGCCGGCTGGGCTGTGCCGCCTTGCGCCTGCAGCTTCCCATGGCGCGCGGGCTGGCGGCGGAGGAGCGCGGCCTCACGGCCTTCCGCTGCTGTGGCCTGGCGACCGACGCGCTGCGCCTTTCCAAGGCCGTGGCCCTGCTGAGCCCCGCCTTCTAGAGCAGGATGCGTTCGCTTGCGCTCACGGATCCTGCTCTAGCATGTTGTTTCAAAAGCAAATCGTCGTCGCAGATGATTCCATCTGCTCGGGATTTGCTCTAGAGCGGATCGTGGTCGGTTGGAAACAACCGACCGCGTGAATCCGCTCTTTACATCAAATATTTAGAGCAGATTCACGCCCCCGAATGATTCCATTCGGGACCGATCCGCTCTAAGGCATGGCGCTGGACCGGGCCGCGGCTCTGCCTTAGGGTCCGGCCAGCATGACCTCCGAGTTCCCCTCCCTCTCGCTGCTGCCGGGCCGGCACCGCCGCCTGGCCCAGGGCTTTCCCTGGGCCTATTCCAACGAGATCGCGATGGACGAGACGGCGCGCAGCCAGCCGCCCGGTGCACTGGTCCGGCTGCTGACCGCGGGCGGCGAGACGCAGGGCACCGCGGTCTTCAACCGCCAGAGCCTGATCGCCGCCAGGCTGCTCAGCGCCGGCTCCAGGCAAGCGATCGACGCCGACTTCTTCGCCCAGCGCCTCGAGCGGGCGCTGGCGCTGCGGCAAGCCCTCTTCGCCGAGCCCTTCTACCGCCTGGTCCACGCCGAAGCCGACGGCCTGCCGGCCACGATCATCGACCGCTACGGCGACACGCTCGCGGTCCAACTCAACTGCGCCGGCATGGAGCTCCTGAAAGAGCCGCTGGTGGAGGCGCTGGAGCGGGTGCTGGCGCCCAAGGTCCTGCTGCTGAACGACGAGGCCTCCTCGCGCAGCCTGGAAGGCCTGCCGGGCGGCCTCAGGATCCTTCGCGGCACCCCGGCCGATCCCCTGCCGCTGCAGGAGAACGGCCTCCGGTTCTTCGCGCGGGCCAGCGGCGGCCAGAAGACCGGCTGGTTCTACGACCAGCGCGAGAACCGCGCCTGGGTCGCCGGCTTCGCCGCCGGCCGCCGCGTGCTCGACGCCTACTGCTATGCCGGCGGCTTTGGCGTGATGGCCGCCGCCGCCGGGGCCGAGAGCATGCTCGGCTTCGACCGCTCCGAGGCGGCGCTGGAGCTGGCGGGGCTGGCGGCCGCGGCCAACGGCCTGGAGGCGCGCTGCCGTTTCGAGCGGGCCGAGGTCTTCGGCCGCCTGGCCGCCCTCGCCCGCGAGGAGGAGCGCTTCGGGCTCGTCATCGCCGACCCCCCGGCCTTCGCCAAGAGTCGCAAGGAGCTGGCCCAGGCGCTCAAGGGCTACCGCAAGCTGGCGCGGCTGGCGGCCAAGGTGACCGCCCCCGAGGGCCTGCTCTTCATCGCCTCCTGCTCGCAGCCGGTGGATGCCCCCAGCTTCACCGCCGCCGTCGCCGGCGGCCTGCAGGACGCCGGCCGCAGCGGCCGCATCCTGAAGCTAAGCGGCCCCGCCGCCGACCACCCCTTGCACCCGCACCTGCCCGAGAGCGCCTACCTGAAGGCACTGACCATCGCGCTGGACTGAGCAAATCCCGCGCAGAGGGGATCCTCTTTGATCCTTTGTGAAATGCGACGACGGTTAGCTTCCAAGACGATGCTTCAGAGCGGAAGACGAGCGCATCCTGCTCAGGCGGTCGCTGGCACCGGCGATTGACCCGTCTCGCGCAGTGCCACTACTCTGGATTGCTGTTTCACTACCGCAGGAATCCGGGCAATGGCCGTCATCTTCGGGACCGACTTCGCCAGCGACACGCTCAGCGGCACCGACGCCGTCGACACGGTCTACGGGCTCAGCAGAAGGGACCGGCTCTACGGCCTCGATGGAGACGACAGCCTCTTCGGCGGCAGCGGTGACGACAGCTACTTGGCTGGCGGTGCTGGAAGCGACAGCCTCTTCGGGGGTATGGGCGACGACCGCTCGCTATCGGGAGGCGAGGACCGCGACAGCCTTTTTGGGGGTAGCGGCAACGACGCGGCCTTCTTCGGCGGCAGGGGTAACGATCGTCTGATCGCAGGCTCGGGCGAGGCGGCCTCCTTCTTCGGTGGCAGAGGGACTGACGCACTCTTCGGCAGCGACGGGGACGATACCTCCTTCTTCGGCGGCAGCGGCACGGACAGGCTGTATGGAGAGGCGGGAAGGAACTTTGGGTTCTTCGGCGACGAAGGCGACGATCGGCTCATCGGTGGCCCCGGTACAGACGTCTCGTTCTTCGGGGGGGACGGCAGCGATCGTATCGAGGGAGGCAACGCAGACGATGTCGGGTTCCGAGGGGGCAACGGTGCCGATAGCCTCTTCGGCGGCGAGGGCCGAGACAGCGGTCTGTTCGGAGACAGCGGAGCCGACAGTCTCTTCGGCGGCAGTGGTTCCGATAGCTTCTTCTTAGGAGGGAGCGGCGCCGATAGCCTTTTCGGCGGTAGCGGTCGCGACAGACGTTTTGCAGGAAGCGGGGGCGATGATGCGCTCTTCGGTGGCGACGGCTCAGACTCAAGCTTCTTCGGTGGCAGCGGCAACGACAGACTCTTCGGGGGTATCGACGAAGACTTCAGTTTCGACGGAGGATCCGGAGACGACAGCCTTTACGGCGAGAGCGGCAGCGATTCGGCCTTTTTTGGCGGCAGCGGCGATGACACGCTCAAGGGCGAGACCGGGCTCGACCGGCGGTTTCTCGGCGGCAGCGGCAGCGACAGGCTCTACGGTGGTGACAACACCGACATCGACTTGTGGGGGGGCGCTGGTGCCGATCGGCTTTACGGGGGGAACGGTCGCGATTTCTCGCTGATGGGCTACGGCGGCAACGACGGCATCTACGGCGGCAACGATATCGATTCGTTTCTTTGGGGCGGCCGTGGAAACGACAGCCTCTTCGGCGACAGCGGCAGTGACGGTCTGCTCTCCGGTGAAGACGGACACGATCGTCTCTACGGCGGCAGTGGGAACGATTTCTCTCTCCTCGGTGACACCGGCGCCGACCGCATTTTCGGCGGCGATGGGAAGGATAGCCTGCTCACCGGCGGCAACGGCCCAGACAAGCTCTACGGTGGCACCGGGATCGATACACGCCTCTTCGGCGGCGACGGTGACGACTCCCTCTTCGGCGGTGATGGCGAAGATGTCTACTTCGTTGGCGGCAGCGGAGCCGACAGGCTTCACGGCGGCAGTGGAAATGACAGCGTCTTTTTCGGCAACGACGATGCAGACACGATTCTCGGCGGCAGTGGAGATGACAGCCGCCTAGACGGCGGAGATCACGACGACACCCTTTTCGGCGGAGGGGGAGATGACACCTTTCTTTTCGGTGGCTACGGGGCCGACACGCTCTATGGCGACGCTGGGCATGATAGCCATCTATTCGGTGGAGACCAGTTCGATACCATTTTCGGCGGCGATGGCAAGGATAGTTCTCTGATCGGTCGCAGTGGGGCCGACTGGCTCTATGGCGGCAGCGGCAGCGATAGCCTCCTCGCCGGGAGCGACGGTGACGACTTCGTCTTCGGCGGCGCCGGAAGGGACGTCGCCCTGCGGGGTGGCCTGGGCACCGACAGGGTTTACGGCGGCAGTGGCGCCGATGTCCTCGAAGTGCTCAGCCAGTCCGAGGTAACTGACGGCGAGACCTACGACGGCGGGAGCGGAACGGACACCTTGATCCTTGCCGGAGCTGCTTCACTACCGGCCAGCGCCCTGGTCACCGGAATCGACCTCCTGTTCCGTTACGGGACCAACGGCAACAACAAGCTGACGGGCGACGACCGCATCAATGTCATGAAAGGTGGCGGCCGGCTCTACGGACTGGGAGCGGACGACACCCTCTATGGATCAGGCGGCCTCTTCGGCGGCAGCGGGGCCGACAGCCTCTATGGTGGTCGTCTGTTGTATGGTGATAGCGGAAACGACGGCCTCTCGGGCAGTTTCTCAGATGATACAAGCTTCTTTGGCGGCGATGGAGACGACAGCCTGGCCGGCAAGGAGGCTAACGATACTTCTTTCTACGGGGGTGCTGGCAATGACAGCCTCTTCGGCGGCGAAGGCTTCGACGGCCGTTTCGATGGAGGCAGCGGCGCTGACGCACTCTTCGGCGGCGGTTCAAGAGACAGGGCCTTCTTCGGGCGCAGTGGAAACGACCGCCTTTACGGCGGCGCGGAGGGGGATCGGGCCTTCCTAGGCGGCGACGGCGAGGACCGCCTCTTCGGCGGCGGAGGAGACGACCTCTCCTTCAACGGATCGAGTGGTGCCGATCAGATTTACGGCGGCGACGGAAAGGATTCCTCGTTCAGCGGAGGCGACGGCGATGACTTCATCTCCGGAGACTCCGGCAGCGACCAGTTCCTCTTCGGCGGAAACGGCAGCGACGTGCTTTCCGGCCGGGCGCAGGACGACGCCTATTTCTACGGTGCCGAGGGCGCCGATCGCCTCTTCGGGGGCGACGGCGGCGACACCCGCTTCTACGGCGGCAGCGGCGCGGACTATATCCGCGGCGGTCTCGGCGACGACGCCTTCCTCTTCGGCGGCAGCGGGGTCGACACGCTGCTTGGCGAGAACGGCGACGACACCCTGGCCGTCATCAGCCAGCGCGAACTGGTGAATGGAGATCTCTTCGACGGCGGCGCGGGAAGCGACACCCTGATTCTGGGGCTGGGCGTCAGCCTTCCCGCGGGCGTCGTGCTCACCTCGATCGAAAGCGTTGTGTACACTTGATAGTCGGCATAGCCAGACCGGAGCAGCACCTCCTCGAACCGGTCTTCGTTGACCGAGATTGCCGCTGCGCACTCCCCTGAATTGCGGACACTCTGAAACAGGAACTCGAGAAATGGCCGTCATCTTCGGAACCGACTTCGCCAGCGACAGGCTCACTGGCACCAACCAGTTCGATACTTTGTATGGGCTGAGCTGGAAGGACAGGCTCTATGGTCTGTCGGGCGACGATACCCTCTTCGGCGGCAGTGGCGACGATCGCTTCGCCGAGGGCGGCCAGGGTGCTGACAGGCTCTTCGGTGACGGGGGCGACGATTCGGCCTTCTTCGGTGGCCGTGGCAGCGACTTGCTTGCGGGGGGAGGTCAACAGGACAGGGCATTCTACGGGGGTAGCGGCTCGGACAGGCTTTCAGGAAACGGCGGGAAAGACGGAACCTTCTTCGGCGGTCAAGGTCCGGACCGTCTCTGGGGAGGCGGCGGGGATGATGCGCTCTTCTACGGCGACAGCGGCGCCGACAGCCTTTTTGGCGGCGATTCTTCGGATTCTCTGTTCTTCGGGAGCAGCGGGGCCGACGCCCTCTATGGTGGTAACTGGGTGGACTTCTCCTTCTATGGGGATAGCGGCGACGATACCATATTCGGCGGCAGTAGCGACGACTTCACCTTGTCCGGCGGCGACGGCGACGACAAACTCTATGGCGACAGCGGCAGGGATTTCTACCTCTACGGCGGTGATGGTGCCGACACAGTCTCCGGCGGCGAAGGCGATGACTCCTCCCTAGTCGGCGGCCCAGGTCGCGACCTCCTGTACGGCGGTGGAGGCAACGATCGTACTTTCCACGGAGGCAGCGGCAACGACAGCCTCTCCGGCGGCACCCTGCGCGACACAGCCTTTCACGGAGGAAGCGGTAACGACATCCTGCAAGGCGGAAGCGGCAGCGATGTATCGTTCTTCGGAAACGGCGGCAGCGATGCTCTGTACGGCGGCGATGGTGAGGATAGCAATTTCATGGGCCACGCAGGCCCCGACCGCCTCTTCGGCGGCGCGATGGCCGACCGTTCGTTTTTTGGTGGCGAGGGCGACGACAGGCTTGCCGGCAACGATGATGACGACATCTACTTTTACGGAGATGACGGAGCCGACACGCTATTCGGCGGTGACGGAGCTGATGCCAGATTCCGTGGCGATGGTGGCGATGACAGTCTCTTCGGCGGCCGCGGCCCCGACGGACGCTTTTTCGGCCAGGACGGCAACGATAGCCTCTTCGGTGACTCCGGCAAAGATTCCTGGTTCTTCGGAGATTTCGGTGACGATAGTCTGTTCGGCGGAGACGGCGATGACCTCCGCTTCGTCGGAGGTGGCGGCGATGACAGCCTCTCCGGCGGCAGCGGAGAGGACTCTCTTTTCTACGGGTCAAGCGGCAGCGACAGTGTCTTCGGCGGCGACGGTGATGATGGCCCTCTCTACGGCGGTTCAGGCGTAGACCGAGTCTATGGCGGCAGTGGAGACGACTTACTCGTCGTACGCAGCCGACGAGAGATCGCAGCCGGCGATAGCTATGACGGTGGCAGTGGAACCGACACCCTGATCCTCGACAACGCTGCGGCGATTCCCGACGGCGTGGTTCTCACCAGCATCGAAGTTATTATTCACGATGGTACCCGGAACAATGACACGCTAAGGGGCACCGACAGGAACGACATCCTCAATGGACGGAACGGTTCCGATCGCCTCTTCGGACTGAGCGGAGAGGATGGCCTCTTCGGCTTCACCGGCAACGATCTCACTCTTCGCGGCGGCGATGGAGACGATAGCCTCTTCGGCGCCGAGGGGTTCGACCAAGTGTTCATCGGCGGTAACGGCGACGACACTCTCTTCGGCGGCAGCGATGGCGACGCAAGCTTCTCGGGAGGAGGGGGCACGGACAGCCTTTTTGGCGACGAGGGCGATGACTTCGACTTCAAAGGCGGAAATGGCAACGACAGCCTCTTCGGGGGCACAGGCGACGACGAACGCTTCGAAGGACGTGACGGCACAGACAGGCTCTATGGCGGTAGCGGCGACGACCGTTCGTTCGACGGCAACAGCGGTTCCGACCTGCTCTACGGCGACGTGGGGGACGACGCCTCTCTGATCGGTGGCGAAGGCAATGACTTAGTAGCCGGAGGTGTCGGAGACGACAGTTATTTCTTTGGCGGCAGCGGGGATGACACCCTATCTGGTCAAGCTGAAGACGATACCTACTTCTTCGGCGAAGGCGGGAACGACACCCTGTCCGGCGGGGCCGACGACGATGCCTTCCTCTACGGTGGCGAGGGCGTCGACGGCCTGTTCGGTGGGGCCGGGTCGGATAGCCGCCTCTATGGGGGTTCCGGCGCCGACAGACTGAACGGCGGCGGCGACGCCGACGCTTTCCTCTTCGGCGGCAGCGGCATCGACAGGGTCCTGGGTGGAGGGGGCGACGACACGCTGGCGGCGGCGAGCCAGCGCGAACTCGTGGCCGGAGACCTCTTCGACGGCGGCGCTGGCAACGACACACTGATCCTGGGCCCGGGGGTCAGTCTGCCCGCCGGGGTGATGCTCACCTCCATCGAAAGTGTGGTCTATAGCTAGAGAGCGTTGGGTTCGCTATCGCTCGCCCACAGCACCCCAGCTCACTGCTTTCCAAAAGCAAATCTTCGTCGCAGGTGAGTCGATCTGCTCAGGATTTGCTCTAAGGCGACTGCGCCTACTGCAGGCGAGAGCCTTGCGGCATGGGAGAGCAGCCTCCCTCTCCCCCTACTCCCCAGCCAGCCGCTGCCGCTCCGGCCGTTCCGCCTGCGGGCCGGGGTCGATCAGGGGCATGTCGATGCGGAAGACCGTGCCCTCGGCGGAGCTTGCGGCAAGGCGGATGCTGCCGCCGTGGGCCTCGACGATCTCGCGCGCGATCGCCAGGCCCAGGCCGGTGCCCCCGGCGCGCGCGGAGCCGCGGAAGGGCTGGAAGAGGTTGGCCTCGGCCCTGGGGGGCAGGCCCGGACCGTTGTCGGCCAGGGTGATGGACCAGCTCTTGCCGTCGTCGGCCACCGCGACCTCGGCCTCCAGGCGGGTCGCACCGGCCTCCAGCGCGTTCTGGGCGACGTTGGAGAGCACGCGGTGGAACTGCTCGCGGTCGGCCAGGGTCACCAGGCCGGGCGGCACCCGGGCGGTCCAGGCGGCCGCGCCGGAGAGCACTGCGGGCAGGCCGGCGCCGACCTCGTGCACCAGGTCGGCAACCGCGACCGGGCTCATCTCCATCTCCATCTGCCCGCCGCGGGCGAAGGTGAGGGTGCGCTCGCAGAGATCGACGGCCCGGTCGATCGACTTGATCAGGGTGGGGGCGACCTTGCGCACGCGCGGGTCCGCGCTCTGGGCCATGGAATCGGAGACCAGGCGCGCCGTGGTCAGGATGTTGCGCAGGTCGTGGTTGATCTTGGAGACGGCGGTGCCCAGGGCCGCCAGGCGCGTCTTCTGCTTCAGGGCCTCGCGCAGGTGTTCCTGCATCTCCTCCAGGGCGTGCTCGGCAAGCCCGATCTCGTCGCTGCGGCGGCCGGCGCGGCGGTAGACGGGGCTGCCCTCCGGGTCGGCCTGGAAGGCGATCATGCTCGCGGTGACGCGGCGCATGGGCCGGACCAGCATGAGCTGCAGGGAGAGGAAGACCAGGCCGGCGGTGATCACCGAGATCACCAGCGAGAGCAGCAGGATCCGCACCGCGAACTGCCTGAGGTCGTCCTTGAGCTGCAGGTCGTCGATCACGATCCTGACCGTGCTGGCCGGCGCCTCCGGCGAGCGCCCGATCACCCGGATGATCCGGTCCTCGTAGCTGACCAGCCCCTCGAGCGCGTAGTCGATCAGCCGGAAGGCCGAGGCGTTCAGCAGGTCCACGGTCTGCGAGATCGGCTCGGCCGGCGGCTCGGCCATCAGCATGAGGGTGCCGTGGGTGTCGGTCTGCACCGAGACCGAGTAGGCGCCGACGTGCGACAGCAGCTCCGCCTCCAGCTCCGGATTGATCACCAGGTTGGGGGTGGCGGCCAGGCCCAGCACCGCCAGGTGGGCCGCGGCCAGCCGTTCGTTCAGCCAGCTCTCCCAGTAGCGGCCGATCGAGGGCATGAAGATCAGGACCTCGGCCAGCATGACGAAGCCGACCGTCAGCAGGAGCAGCCGGGCGGACATGCTCTGCCAGGGCTGTCTGAGGTTGATCGCCATCACTCGTGTCGCTGTCCTGGGCCGGCGTCACCCGGCGGGCGAGGTCCGTTACCCAATAGTCCTAGCCCAGACGCTTCAGCAAGGCGACCAAAAGGCGGGTGCGCCTGGAGAAGAGCTTCGCGGCGTAGTAGCTGCCGGCGGCACGCTTGGAGACCTCGCCCAGGGTCGGATAGGGGGCAAGCGTGGTGGCCAGGGCCGAGATCGGCAGGCGGCGCTCCAGCGCCAGCACCCAGGGCTGGATCAGCTCGCCGGCGTGGCGCCCCAGGATCGAGGCCCCCAGGATCCTGCCGCCCGGCGTGACGACGACCTTGGCGAAGCCGCCGGTCGCATGCTCGGCCTGGGCGCGGTCGTTCTCGTGGAAGGACCAGCGCAGGACGTTGATCTCCCGGCCGGCCGCCCGGGCCTCCGCCTCGCCCAGCCCCACCTCGGCCAGTTCCGGGTCGCAGTAGGTGACCCTGGGCACCACCAGCCGGTCGGCCCGGGCCGGCAGGCGGAAGGCGATGTTCTTGATGAGGACCGTGGCATGGGCGCCGGCCAGGTGGGTGAACTGCTCGCCGCCCGCCGCATCGCCGCCGGCATAGACCCGACGGTTGGTCGTGCGCAGGCGGCTGTCCAGCACCAGGCGGCCGCCGTCGAGCGCGATGCCGGCACGCTCGAGAGCCAGGCCCTCGTAGTCGGGCCTGTGCCCGACCGCGACCAGCAGGTGGCTGCCGCTCAGGCTCTGGCGGCCGTCTCCCGTCCGGATCTGGAGGACCACGCCCTCGCCCCGGCGCTCGGCGCGCTCGGCCTCGACGCCGGTCCTGAGCTCGACGCCCTCGGCGGCCAGGCGCCGGGCCAGCAGGTCGGCCTGCTCGGCGTCGGCGCGCGGCAGGATGCGCGCGCGCTCGACCAGGGTGACGCGGCTGCCCAGGCGGGCGAAGGCCTGGGCCATCTCGCAGCCGATCGGCCCGCCGCCCAGCACGATCAGGTGCTCCGGCAGGCGCGTCAGGTCGAAGAGGGTCTCGTTGGTGAGGTAGCCGACCTCCGCCAGCCCCTCGATCGGCGGCACCACCGGCCGGGAGCCGGTGGCGATCACGAAGCGGCGCGCCCTGACGCGGTGGCCGGCGGTGGCGACCTCCTCGGCGGAGACGAAGCCCGCGCTCTCGCGCAGCACCGTCACCCCCAGGCCCTCGAAACGCTCTTGCGAATCCATCGGCGCGATGGCGTCGATCACGCTTCGGACGTGCGCCATGACCTTGGCGAAGTCGACCCGCGGCGGCTCCGCCTCCAGCCCGAAGGCCGCCGCCGCGCGCCAGGAGACCGCCGCCGCCGCGGCCGCCAGGAGGGCCTTGGAGGGCACGCAGCCGCTGTTCAGGCAGTCCCCGCCCATCGCGCCGCGCTCGATCAGCACCGTCTTCAGGCCGAGTTGCGAGGCGCCGGCGGCGACGGAAAGCCCGGCCGAGCCCGCGCCGATGACGCAGAGGTCGGCCTCGATCTCCTGCCGGCCGTCAGGCATCGGCCTTCCGGTGGCGCTGCCAGCGCTTCCAGGCGACCGGCAGCATGGCCAGGACCGCCAGGCCGATCAGCGGCAGGATGATCTGCGGATCCAGGATGATCGAGAGGTCGGGTTCCTCGCCGCGCTCGATGACGTGGCCCAGGCCGTGGCCGAGTGCTGCATAGACCACGACGCCCGGGATGATGCCCAGCGCCGTTCCCAGGGTGTAGACCCAGAGCTTCACGCCCAGCAGTGCCGGCACGAAGTTCACCAGCCAGAAGGGGAAGATCGGCAGCAGGCGCAGCACCAGGAGATAGCTGAGCGCGTCCTCCTGGAAGCCCTTCTCCATGCGCTTCAGCCAGGGCCCGGCGCGCTCCATCAGGGTGTCGTGCAGGGCGCCGCGCGCCGCCAGGAAGACGGCCATGGAGCCCAGGGTCGCGCCCAGCACCACCCAGACCGAGGCCACCGGGATGCCGAAGAGGTAGCCCGCCACCACGGTCACCAGGGTTGCGATCGGCAGCGAGAGCGCGGTGATGACGACGTAGATCGCGAAGAGCGCGAGGCCGGCGACGAGCGGGCTCTCGTCGACCCGGGCGTGCAGCCAGTGGCTGTGCCCGGCTATCGACTGGAAGGTGAGGCCGCCCTGCCGGAACAGCAGGACGAAGCCGATTGCAGAGGCAAGCAGGAGGAGCGCCAGCGGCAGCCAGCGCCAACGCCTGGCCAAGGTCTCCTGCTGCTTTCCGGCCCTACCGCGCCCTCGCATGCTCGAAACGTCCATTCCCGGTGCCCCACCACCCGACAGCATCGCGCGTCCCCGCACAAGGCCGCAAAGGCGGTTCCTTCCTTGCCCCAACAGTCCCGTGCTGCCTTGCCAGCCCACCCCCCGGACACCACTTAGATGACCCGAGTGGCCCGGCAGCGCATGCTGAAAATGCGTCACAAGGCCGTGATGGGCGGGCCTCGGCCGGAGGCGGAGCCGGGACCCTCGGCCAGCGGACGGGGCCGGGCTCACCGTCATTGACAGTGCACCCCTCCCCCCCTTATATGCCGGGTTCGCGGGCGCTGCAGCCGACTTTCTGCGCGGCAGTGCTGTTGCCTTTTTTCTGACCCTTAGGAGAGTTCAAGGTGAAGCGCACCTTTCAACCCAGTGTCGTGGTCCGCAAGCGCCGCCACGGCTTCCGCGCGCGCAAGGCGACGGTAGGCGGCCGCAACGTTCTGCGTCGGCGCCGGGCGCGCGGCCGCAGGCGCCTCTCGGCCTAGCCCCGCCCGCAGCCGGGCATGGCGCAGCGCCTCCGCCATCTGAAGACGCGCGCCGACTTCCTCAGGGTTGCCGGTCGCGGCCGCAAGTGGGCCATGCCGGGCATGGTGGTACAGGCGGCGATCCGCAAGGATGACGCCAGAGAGGCAGGCGGAGAGGCAGCAGCTCCCAGACTGGGCCTGACCGCCAGCAAGAGGGTCGGCAACGCCGTCCAGCGCAACCGCGCCAAACGGCGGCTCCGGGCCCTGGCCAACGAGGTCCTGCCGCGCTGCGGCCGCCCGGAAATGGACTATGTGCTGATCGGACGGACCGAGACCATAGGACGCGACTACGACGCGCTCCGCCGGGATCTGCTGACGGCCCTCGAAAGGGTGAACCGGCCCAAGCGCGAGCGCAGCCGATGAGCCTGGCCGAGCGAGCTTTAGCCCTGCTGCACTGGCTGAGCGTCCTTCCCCTGCTCGCCGGGATCTGGGCCTATCGCCTCTTCCTCTCGCCCTTTCTCGGCCGGCAGTGCCGCTTCCTGCCGACCTGTTCCGGCTATGCCGAGGAAGCTCTGAGGCGGCACGGCGCACTCTTTGGCGGGTATCTCGCGTTGCGACGCTTGGCTCGCTGTCATCCCTGGGGCGGATCGGGGTACGACCCTGTTCCCGAGCGAACCCCGCCGGGCGACGCTCTGCGCCCGGGCCCCACACAGCAACGACACGGCTGAACCGCCAAGGCTCTTTCATGGATCAACAGAACCTAAAGAACCTCATCCTGGCCATCGGTCTGTCGATCGCCATCGTTCTCGCCTTCCAGTTCTTCTTCCTGCCGCCGCAGACGCCTGCCCCCGAGACGCAGCAGACGACGAGCGCGCCGGCGACGGGCGGGACCGAGGGCCAGACGAGCGCGCCCTTGATCGACGGCAGCAAGACGGCCAGTGCGCGAACCCGCGAGGAGGTCCTGACCGACAGCCCGCGCCTGCCGATCGACACCCAGCGCCTGCGCGGTTCCATCGCGCTGCGCGGCGCCAAGCTGGATGACCTGATCCTCAAGGATTATCATACCGAACTTTCCAGCAAGAGCCCGGGCGTCGAACTGCTGGCACCGCGCGGCAGCGAGTATCCCTATTTTGCCGCCATGCGCTGGGCTGCCACCGATGGCACGCCGGTCCCGGCCAGCGACACGCTGTGGCAGACTGAGGCCACCACGCTGGGCGAAGAGCGCCCGGTGGTCCTCTTCTGGGAGAACGGCCAGGGCCAGCGCTTCGAGATCGAGATCGCGGTCGACAAGGACTACATGTTCACCCTGAAGCAGCGGGTGATCAACTCCAGCGACAAGCCCGTCAGCGTCAAGGCCTACGGCCTGGTCAACCGCGTCGGCATTCCCCCGACCCTGGACACCGCCTTCATCGTGCACGAGGGTCTGGTCGGAGTCTTCAACGATACCTACGAAGAGGTCGACTACAGCACCGTCGAGGAAGCCCCGCCGGCCTCGGCGAACAACGCGACGCGCACGATGACCGAGCGCAGCGAGGGCGGCTGGATCGGCTTTTTCGACAAGTACTGGACCGTGCTGCTGATTCCCGAGCAGGACGCCAGCGTCGACGCGCACTTTTCCTACAGCCCGGTCAATGGTGGCGATACCTATCAGACCTCGATGACCTACAGCCCCTACGACGTCGCCGCCGGGGCCACGCACGAGGATCTCTTCCGCCTCTTCGCCGGCGCGCGCGAGCCGGAGCTGATCGACCACTACAACGACACCTTGCACATCGACAAGTTCTACCTGGCCGTCGACTACGGCTGGATCTTCTTCCTGGCGCGCCCGATCTACCTGGCGCTCAACTGGTTCCACGGGCTGGTCGGAAACTTCGGGGTGGCGATCCTGCTGCTCGTGGTCTGCGTGCGCATCCTGCTCTTCCCCCTGGCCAACAAGGCCTACAAGTCGATGGCGAAGATGCGCAAGCTGCAGCCGCGGATGCTGGAACTACGCGAGCGCTACAAGGACGACAAGCCGCGCTTCCAGAAGGAGATGATGGGCCTCTACAAGAAGGAGGGCGCCAATCCGGTGGCGGGCTGCCTGCCCATGCTGGTGCAGATCCCCATCTTCATCGCACTCTACAACGTGCTCTACGGCACCATCCTGATGCGCCATGCGCCCTTCTTCGGATGGATCCAGGACCTCTCCGCACCCGACCCCACGACCTGGATGAACCTCTTCGGGCTGCTGCCCTACACCGTGCCGAACCTGGGCATCCTGAACTTCTTCTCGCTGGGCGTCTGGCCCCTGCTGATGGGCTTCACCATGTGGGCGCAGTACCGCCTGAACCCGCAGCCGACCGACCCGATGCAGGCCAAGATCTTCGCCTGGATGCCGGTGGTCTTCACCTTCATGCTGGGCCAGTTCGCGGCCGGCCTGGTGATCTACTGGGCCTGGAACAACCTGCTGTCGATGACCCAGCAGGTGATCATCATGCGCCGCCAGGGCATCCCCATCGGCGGCAAGATGCCGGCACTGCACCTGGGCGGGCACGGCGGCACGAAGGACGACGACAAGGGCGCAAGCGCTGCGGAGGCCGAGACCGACGACGAGCCGGAGCCGCCCAAGAAGGTCGCACCGGCGCCTGCCAAGCTGGAGGGCGGAGCGGCCAAGCCGCGCGCCCCGCGCAAGGGCCAGCGGCGGTCCAGCAACCCGGCGGCCAAGAAGCGCCGGCGGTCTTGACGGACGATCCCGACAGGCCCGCCAGCGATCCCCAGGCTGAGGCCGACGACGACCCCGATGCGGCCGGTGCGGCCTTCGCGCGCTGGCTCTTCGCCCAGCGCTGCGATTTCGTGGCGGGCGCCGCCAGCGAAGACCGCCTGCCGCCGGCGCTGGGGCCCGAGGTCGCCTTCGTCGGCCGCTCCAACGTCGGGAAGTCCAGCCTGGTCAACGCGCTGACCGGGCGCAACACGCTGGCCAAGGTCTCACGCACGCCCGGGCGCACGCAGCAGCTCAACTTCTTCGACCTCGGCGGCCGACTAATCCTGGTCGACCTGCCGGGCTACGGCTACGCCAAGGCCTCCAAGAGCAAGGTCGAGGCCTGGACCGAGCTGGCGCAGCGCTATCTGCGCGGCCGCCGCGACCTGGAACGCGTGCTGGTCCTGATCGATGCCCGGCACGGCCTGAAGGACAGCGACCGCGCCGTCATGCGCGCCCTGGACGAGGCGGCGCGGCCCTACCAGCTGGTGCTGACCAAGGCCGACCTTGTGAAGGGCTCGGCGCGCGAGGCCCTGCTCGCCAAGGTCGGCGCCGAGGCCAGCCGCTTCCGCGCCTGCCATCCCCGTGTGCTGCTGACCTCGGCCGCCAAGAGCGACGGCATCGCCGAGCTCCGCCGGGAGCTGGCCGGCCTGGCCTCGCCAGCCGAGGCAGACTAGGGCCGCCTCCGCAAGGCCCCCCGAATTCGACGCACAGCGGCATTGCAGGTGTTTCCAGCCGCTCGAGCTTTGCACTAAGCTCGCCGGCACAGGAAGAGGAAGGAGCGCGAGGGCCCCATGGTTGAAAGAAACATAAGCGACACCAAGGCCTGGCTGCGCACCGCCCGCGTCATCAGCGAGGCGCTGCCCTACATGCGCCGCTATTCCGGCCAGACCTTCGTCATCAAGTACGGCGGCCACGCCATGGGCAATCCGGAGCTGGCCAAGCTCTTCGCGCGCGACATCGTGCTGCTGAAGCAGATCGGCATCAATCCCATCGTGGTGCACGGCGGCGGCCCGCAGATCGGCCAGATGCTCGAGCGCCTGGCGGTGCAGAGCAAGTTCATCGACGGCCTCAGGGTCACCGATTCCGAGACGGTGGAGATCGTCGAGATGGTGCTGGCCGGCTCCATCAACAAGCAGATCGTGACCGCCATCGGCGAGGCCGGCGGCACCGCGATCGGCATCTCCGGCAAGGACGGCCGCCTGATCCAGGCGACCAAGCTGCGCCGCACCCAGCGCGATCCCGATTCCAACATCGAAAAGATCCTGGACCTGGGCTTCGTCGGCGAGCCCAAGGCCATCGACCCGCACATCCTGGCCGGCCTGGAGCATTCCGGCATGATCCCGGTGATCGCCCCGATCGGCGTGGGCGTCAACGGCGAGACCTACAATATCAACGCCGATACCGCGGCCGGGGCCATCGCCGCAGCGGTCGGCGCCTCGCGCCTGCTGCTGCTGACCGACGTCGTCGGCGTGATGGACGCCGACAAGAACGTCCTGACCGACCTCGACGTCGTGGAGATCGCCCGCCTGCGCCAGGAGGGCGTGATCAGCGGCGGCATGATCCCCAAGCTGGAAACCTGCGTCTATGCCGTGGAGAACGGCGTCGATGCGGCGGTGATCCTGGACGGCCGCGTGCCCCATTCCATGCTGCTGGAGATCTTCACCGCGCACGGCCTGGGCACCCTGGTGCGCCGGAAGCCGCTGGACAACTGAGGGCGAAGTGCGGTGTCTATGCCGCACCGAGCCGATAGCCGAGAATTCAATACGGAAGAGGGAGAGCGCGCCATGGACAAGGCCGCGTTGGAAAAGAGCATCCTGGCAGCATGGGAGGCGCGCGAGAGCGTGTCGCCGGCGACCCGGGGCGAGGTGCGCGAGGCCGTGGAGACGGCGCTGGGCGCGCTCGACGCCGGCGAACTGCGCGTCGCCGAGAAGCGCGACGGCGCCTGGCACGTGAACCAGTGGCTGAAGATGGCGGTGCTGCTGTCCTTCCGGCTGAACGACATGAAGCCCATTGCCGGCGGGCCCGGCGAGAACACGCCCTGGTGGGACAAGGTCGATTCCAAGTTCGCCGGCTGGGGCGAGAACCGCTTCCGCGACGCCGGCTTCCGCGCCGTGCCCAACGCCATCGTGCGTCACTCGGCCTTCATCGCGCCGGGCGTGGTGCTGATGCCCAGCTTCGTGAACCTCGGCGCCTACGTCGACCGCGGTACCATGGTGGACACCTGGGCCACCGTCGGGTCCTGCGCGCAGGTCGGCCGGAACTGCCACATCTCCGGCGGTGCGGGGATCGGCGGCGTGCTGGAGCCGCTGCAGGCGGGACCCGTGGTGATCGAGGACAACTGCTTCATCGGCGCACGCTCCGAGGTGGTCGAGGGCGTGGTGGTCGAGGAGGGCTCGGTGCTCTCCATGGGGGTCTTCATCGGCGCCTCGACCAAGATCGTCGAGCGCGAGACGGGCAAGGTCCACCGCGGGCGCGTGCCGGCCTATTCCGTGGTGGTTCCCGGCACCCTGCCGGGCAAGCCCTTGCCGGACGGCAGCCCCGGACCCGGCCTCTACTGCGCGGTCATCATCAAGCGGGTGGACGAGGGCACGCGCTCCAAGACCTCGATCAACGACCTGCTGCGCGACTGACCCCTGCCGGCCATGACCAGCACCATCGACCCGATCGCCTTCGCCCAGGACCTGATCCGCTGCCGCTCCGTCACGCCGACGGAAGGCGGCGCGCTGGACCTGCTGCAGGGCACCCTGCAGGGCCTGGGCTTCCGCTGCAGCCGCCAGGTCTTCGAGGAGGCCGGCAGCGAGCCGGTGGACAACCTCTATGCCCGCCTGGGCAGCGAGGGTCCGAACCTCTGCTATGCCGGCCACACCGACGTGGTCCCGCCCGGCGACGCCGGCCTCTGGAGCGTCGATCCCTTCGCCGGGACGGTCAGCGACGGCTGGCTGATCGGCCGCGGCGCGGTGGACATGAAGGGGGCCATCGCGGCCTGGGTCGCGGCCCTCTCGACCTTCCTGCAGGAGGGGCGGCCCAAGGGCTCGCTCTCGCTCCTCATCACCGCGGACGAGGAGGGTCCCTCGATTAACGGGACGCGCAAGATGCTGGACTGGGTGCTGGGCTCGGGCGAACGCCTGGACGGCTGCATCGTCGGCGAGCCCACCAGCGTCGCGCGGATCGGCGACATGGCCAAGATCGGCCGGCGCGGCAGCCTGAACGGCTGGATCAAGGTCAAGGGCCTGCAGGGCCACTCCGCCTATCCTCACCTGGCCGACAACCCGGTCCACCGCCTGGTCCGCCTGCTGGCCTGCCTGACGGAAGAGCCGCTGGACCGGGGCAGCGCGCACTTCGAGCCGAGTAGCTTGCAGGTGACCACGGTCGACGTCGGCAATCCGGCGACCAACGTGATTCCGGCCGAGGCCGGCGCGCGCTTCAACGTCCGCTTCAACGACTGCCACCACAGCAGCGACGTGGAGGCCTGGGTGCGCGAGCGGATGGCGCGGATCGGCGGCGAGATCGACCTGGAGATCCGGGTCTCCGGCGAATCCTTCCTGACGCCGCCCGGCCCGCTGAGCGAGGCGATCGCCGCCGCCGTCGAGGAGGTCACCGGCAGCCGCCCGGAGCTGGGCACGACCGGCGGCACCTCGGACGCCCGCTTCATCAAGGATGCCTGCCCGGTCATCGAGCTGGGACTGCGCAACGAATGGGCGCACAAGGTTGACGAACGAGCACCGCTCGACGACATCCTTGCTCTGACCCGGATTTACGGTCGAGCCCTGGGGCGTCTGGCCGCCTGATCGATCGGGGAGCCGCCGGCGGCTCTCCCGCAAGAGTTCACTTTCGTGCCGAAGATCGCCGCAAGCGCGCGGCGCCCCGGCACCCGAGCGGAGGCAGGTCATGTTTCCCACCGGCGAGGAGCTGCGCCGCGGCCTGGCTGCCGTCCTGCCGCTCTTTAGCTTCAAAGACAGCGGCCTGGGCCTGTTGCAGGGCGACAACTGGACGGCCTGGCGCTCGTTCCTGGCCGCCGTCCTGGCCCTGCCGCCCTTCCTCGTCTTCATGCTGGTGCAGCAGCGCGAGGAGCCGATGGAGCCGCTGGGGCTGCACTTCTTCCTGGTCTGGCTCCTGGCCTACGTGCTGCTCTGGACCGCACTGCCCCTGGTCATGCTTGAGGTGGGCCGCAAGAAGGCCTTCGCTCCGCGGCTGGCGCACTTCATCGCGGCCTACAACTGGCTGTTGCTGCCCGTCGCCTATCTCAGGTTCCTGGTCTCGATCCTGCCGGAGCCGCTGAGCGGCCTCCTGATGCCGATCTTCGTCTTCTACATCTTCGGCGTGAAGTGGTACCTGGCCCGCAAGAGCCTGGGCATCAGCGGCTGGGGTGCCACCGCCATCGTCGCCCTGGGCTTCTTCCTCTCGCTCAACATCGTGAACCTGGCCTTCAGCCTGACCGAGATGGGAATCAAGCTCCCGGATTAAGAAGCTTCGGCCTCAGCGCCGTAGTCTACAGCGGTCAGGCAGAGGCCCTGCGGCGGCGCTGTCGGGCCGGCGGCCCTGCGGTCCCTGGCGGCCAGGATCTCGGGAATGGCGTCCGCCGGCCAGCGGCCGCTTCCGATCCACCTCAAGGTGCCGGCAATGATGCGCACCTGGTTGTGCAGGAAGGACTGCGCGGAGAGTTCCAGGTGGATCTCCTCCCCGCTGGTCTTGACCTCCAGCCGTTCCAGGGTCTTGACCGGTGACTTCGCCTGGCAGCCCGCCGCGCGGAAGGAGGAGAAGTCGTGATGCCCGGCGATCTGTGCGGCGGCCTTGCCGATCGCCTCCAGGTCCAGGGCCAGCGGCACCCACCAGACCCGGTTGCGCTCCAGCGCCGGCGGCGACGGCCGGTTCAGGATCCGATAGCGATAGTGGCGCCGCACCGCGGAGAAACGGGCATGGAAATCCGGCCCCACCGGCGCCGCCTCGAGGATTGAGATCGGCAGGGGCTTCAGGTGGTGATTGAGGGCAAGACGCACCACCCTGGCATCGCTCGGACGGGCGATCTCGGCATGTACCACCTGGCCGCTGGCGTGAACCCCGGCATCGGTCCGGCCGGCCGCCACGGCGTTCGTCCGCGCGCCGGTGAAGGCCTCGATGGCGGTTTCCAGGGCCTCCTGGATCGAGAGGCCGGAGGTCTGCCTCTGCCAGCCGACGAAGTCGGTCCCGTCGTACTCCAGGGTCAGGCGATAGCGGGTCACGAGAGGCGCGCGCCCCGGGGCAGGGGAAAGCCGCGCAGGAAGGCTTCGGCCGGCTGCGGCGCCTTGCCGGGCCGCTGCAGCGCCAAGAGCCGGAGCGCCGCTGCGCCGCAGGCCACCGTCAGGCTGTCGTCCAGGATGAGGCCGGGCGCCCCCTCGCCCTCGACGACGGCGGCCGCAAGGACCTTGATGCGGGTGCCCTCGAACTGGAAGTGGCTGCCCGGCCAGGGCGTGAAGGCCCTGACCTGGCGTTCCAGGACCGCCGCCGGGCGCGACCAGTCGAGGCCGCTCTCCGCCCGGCTCAGCTTGTGGGCGTAGGTGACCCCCTCCGCCGGCTGCGGCCGCGCCTCCAGCCGGCCCTCGGCCAGCGCGGCGAGGCTCTCAACGAGCAGTGCGGCGCCATCCTCGGCCAGCGCGTCGTGCAGGCTCTGCCCCGTGGTCTCGGGGCCGATCGCGACGGCCCGCTGCGCCAGGATCGCGCCGCTATCCAGGCCCTCGTCCATCTGCATGATGCTGGCACCGCTCCGGCTGTCGCCGGCCAGGATGGCGCGCTGGATCGGCGCGGCACCGCGCCAGCGCGGCAGCAGTGAGGCATGCAGGTTGATGCAGCCGAGCCGCGGCGCTTGCAGGATCGCGGGCGGCAGGATCAGGCCGTAGGCGACCACGATCGCCGCGTCGAGCGAGAGCGCGCGGAAGTCCGCAATCGCCTCCGCCCCCTTCAGGCTCTCCGGCGTCCTGAGCGGCAGGCCCAGGCCCTTGGCGGCCGCGGCCACCGGCGTGTCTCGCAGGGCCTGCTTGCGGCCGGCCGGGCGTGCGGGCTGGGAGTAGACGGCAAGGATGCTGTGTCCGGCGGCGAGAAGCGCGTGGAAGGCCGGCAGCGCGAAGTCGGGCGCGCCCATGAAGGCCAGACGAAGACCGGTCAAGGGAGGCCGCCTCCCGCGCGGGCCGGCGCTCACGCCGTCGCCAGCGCGCCCTGCTTCTTCGCTTTCAGCAGCTTGCGCAGGATCATATTGCGCTTCAGCGCCGAGATGTGGTCGACGAAGAGGATGCCGTCCAGGTGGTCGATCTCGTGCTGGATGCAGGTCGCCAGCACGCCCTCGGCCTCCAGTTCCTGGGCCGCGCCCTCGCGGTCGAGATAGCTGACGCGGATGGCCGCCGGGCGCACCACGTCGGCATAGTGCTCGGGCAGCGAGAGGCAGCCCTCGTTGTAGGTTGCGTCCTCGTCCGAGACCCAGGTCAGGGTCGGGTTGGCCATGGCATAGGGCCTGGGCTCCTCGCCCTCCTGCGCCGTGTCGACCACGATCACACGCTTCAGCACGTCGACCTGCGGTGCTGCCAGGCCGATCCCCGGCGCCTCGTACATGGTCTCCAGCATGTCGTCCATCAGCCGGCGAAGGTCGTCGTCGACCGCTTCGACGGGGCTGGCGACCTTCTTCAGGCGCGGGTCCGGTGCAACGAGAATGGGAAGCAGGGCCATCAGTCAGGCTCTCTTTGGCAGGTTCGTCTGTTTCGCTGGCGCAGTGGATAGCTGGGTTTGCGCCGCGGCGGCGTCAAGCAGCGGGGAAGCTATGACGCGCCACCCTTCTCATCCCTCTCCTGCACCAAGGTCAAGGTCCGAGCCACCTCCGCCTCCTCATCGAGCAGCTCGCCGGGCAGGCGCTTCTTGGACTTGGCGCCCAGGCTGTGCAGCTTCTCCGCCTGGCTCACCAGGTTTCCGCGGCCCTGCTTCAGCTTGCCGAAAGCCTCCTCGTAGCTGTCGCGCGCCTGGCTCATGCGCTGGCCCAGCTTCTGCATGTCTTCGACGAAGCCGACGAACTTGTCGTAGAGCAGGCCGCCGCGCTCGGCGATCTCCTCGACGTTGCGGGTACGCCGGTCGATGTTCCAGAGGCTGTGCACGGTCCTGAGCGCCACGATCAGGGTGGTGGGCGTGGTCAGCACGATGTTGCCGCGCAGGGCCTCGTCCATCAGCTCGCGATTGGCCTGGAGCGCAAGCGAGAGCGCCTCTTCGATCGGCAGGAACATGATCACGAACTCCGGCCCCTGGCCCGCGATCGCCTGATAGCCCTTGCCCGTGAGGCCGCGCAGGTGCTCACGCAGGGAGCGGACGTGGCCCGCCAGGTGCCGGGCGCGCTCCTCCGGCGTGGCGGCGCCGAGGTAGTCCTGATAGGCCGAGAGCGAGACCTTGGCGTCGATCACGATCCGCTCGCCGTTCGGCAGGTGCACGATCACGTCGGGCCGCAGCCGCTGGCCGCTCTCGTCGCTGTGGCTGACCTGCGTGGTGAACTCCTCGCCCTCGCGCAGGCCCGAGCGTTCCAGCACGGTGGAGAGGATCATCTCGCCCCAGGCGCCCTGGGTCTGGCTCTTGCCCTTCAGCGCGCGGGTGAGGTTCTGCGTCTCCTCGTTCATGCGCGTGCCCAGGTCGGCCAGGCTCTTGATCTGCTGGCCAAGGCCCGCGCGCTCCTTCGCGCTCTCGCGCTGCGCGGTCTCGAGACTGGTCTGGAACTCCTGGATCCGCCGGCGCAGCGGATCGAGCATGCCGGTCAGCTTCTCCTCGTTCTGCTTGGCGAAGCTGTCGCCCTGCTTCGACAGGATCTCGCTGGAGAGCAGCCTGAACTCCTTGGTCATGCGCTCGCGGGCGTCCTCCAGCAGGCGCAGCTTCTCCGCTGCCTGGCGCTCGGTCTGCTCCCGCGCCTCGTCTAGCCTCGAAAGCTCCTGGCGCGCCTCCGCCAGGGCGCCCTGCAACAGCGCCTCGCTCTCGCGCAGGCGGTCGAGCTGCTGGCTGCGCTCGTCCAGCTGCGCCGCCGTCGCGGCAAGGCGCGCCGCCTGCTCGGCCAGTGCCGCCTTGGCCGCATCGCCTTCCTGCTGCGCCTTACGGGCGCGATGCCACACCAGGCCGGCCAGGCCAAGCGCCGCGACCAGCGCCAGTGCAAGGACCAAGGCCAAGGTGGCCCCTGCCTCCGCTTCCATCGGTAAGCCTCCGCGATCCGGGCCGTTCGTGTTCCGATCCTAGAGGAGCCCCCGAGTCTCTCCGAAAGGGAAGCGTCGAGGGTCTTGCCGGGCGGAGTGCCTCAGATCAGGCCCTTCTCCATGGCGTGGATCACGATCTCGGTGCGGTTACGGGCATCCAGCTTGTCCCGGAGATTACGAAGGTGCAGCTTCACCGTCGTCTCCTGGATCGAGAGCGCGCGGGCGATCTCCTTGTTCGAGGCCCCGTGCGAGAGGCGCTGCAGGACCTGCGCCTCGCGCGGCGACAGCGTGCCGGCCGTCTTCTCGATCGTGTCCTGTTCCTGCGGATCCTGCAGCATGGTCGAGGGAACGTAGCGCTCGCCGGCCACGACCAGGCGCAGGGCATTCACCAGCGCCTTGCCAGCCAGGGTCTTGGGCACGAACCCGCGGATGCCCAGGTCATAGGCCTCGTCCACGTCGCCTTGCGAGATCGCCCCGGAGAGCAGCACGATCGGCAGGTCGGGATAGAGTTCGCGGACCCGCGAAATGCCGGCAAGACCGCGCATTCCCGGCATGCGAAGATCGAGAACGATCACGTCGAAGTCGTGGTCTTCGAGCATGCCCAGCGCGGAGCCGAGGTCGTCCACGGCTGTGACCTTGATCGACGGATCGTCGCGCGAAAGGATGGCTATCATCCCGTCGCGGACGAGATCGTGATCGTCCGCCAGCAAAACCTTCATCGCCAAGGCCCCTCCCCTCACAAGCACTCAAGAGCCTTTCCAAGAGGCTGCTCCCTTCGCCCAAAGGTTTCAAGGGGCTTACGAGAGGCAGGCAAGTCTATTCCGCCAGCATCGCCTCGAGGACCTGGACGTCTACCGGCTTCCTCAGCACGCCGATGACATTGTTGGGCAGCAAGCCCAATGACTGCTGCAGGCCGGTGCAGAGGATCACCGGCAGGTCCGCGCGCAGGTCGAGGCAGCGCTGTGCCAGGGTGGTCCCGGTGATCATCGGCATCTGCTGGTCGGTGATCACCAGGTCCCACAGCGCCGGATCGTCCTCGATGATGCCCAGGGCCTCGCCGGGGTGGTCCAACATGTCCGCCCTATGGCCCAGGCCCTCCAGCAGCGTGACCAGTCCCTCGCCGGCGAGAGCGTCGTCGTCGATCACCAGCACCCGCGCCGCCTTCGGCAGGTCCATCCGGTAGACCGGCAGCACAAGCTGTGCCCTGGTTCCCAGGCCGGAGGTGGCGTAGAGGGCGATGAGCCCCCGGTGCGCGCGCGCAACCTCTTCGGCGGCAGAGAGGCCGAGGCCGCGCACCGAGGCGTTGCCCTTGGTCGAGAAATCGGCCTCGAAGGCCCGCTCGACGGTGTCCTGGGTCATGCCGCAGCCGCTGTCCTCGACCGAGAGGCTGGCCTGCCGCGGCGCCTCGGGACGCTTCCCCCTGCTGGCGGACACCATCCAGTCGCCGCTGAGGTCGGCCTGGCCGGCGATCTCCGTCACGGTCACGTCGATGCTGCCCGGCTCCCGCCCCAGGGCCTCGCGCGCGTTCACCAGGAAGTTCATCACCATCTGGCCGAGCTGTGCATGATCGCCGAGCACCGGGACCTGCGGCCTGCCGGCACGCACCCGGAGCCGCTGTCCCGGCGCCAGGGTGGCCCGCACCATGTCGCTGGTGTCGCGTGCCAGGCGCACCAGATCGACGCGGCCCCGCGCCAGGGGGCGCTGGCTGTCGGAGCCGCGCAGCCGCTGGACGATGCCCTCGGCATGGCCGAGCGCGCTGCCGATCTTCCCCAGGAGGTCGCGCGCCGGCTCCGACAGGGTGGTGTCGTCTTCGAGGGCGTGGCGGAAGGCGGAGATGGCCGAGAGAACGTTGTTGAAGTCGTGCGCGACGACGCGCGCAAGCTGGCCCACGGCTTCCAGCCGCTCGGCCTCGTAGAGCCGCTGCATCACCCGCTGCTGCTCGGCCTTGGCCTTGACCTGCTCGGTCACGTCGCGCATGACCCAGAGGATCCCGCCGCCGGGCAGGAGGTTCAAAGAGAGCTCCTGGTCGATGAAGCTGCCATGGAGGTCGAGGGCGCGCACCTTGCCGCTCCAGGCATTGAGCTCCAGCAGGACCGGCAAGACCTCGCTCTCCAGACGCTCGCGCTCTTCCTGGTCGTAGAGGGCGCGCCAGGGCTTGTTGATCAGGTCGGCAGCGTCGCCGTACTTCAGCAGGCGCGCGTAGGCCGCATTGGCATAGTCGAAGAGGCCCAGCTCATCGGTGATCGCGATGCCGTCCGCCGCCTCTTCGATCGCAGCCAGGCGCCATTGCAGTTGCGCCTCGGCGGCGCGCATGTCGCTGATGTCGCGATGGACGGAGATCCTCTGGCCGGCGTCCGTCTCGTACTCGATGATGCAGACGTGCCTGCCGGACGCGGTGATCCTTTCCCAGCGATCCGGAGCGCGCCCCTTCTCGCCGCTGCTGTCCGGGCCCGGCAGACGCCTGCTGCCGCCGCTGAAGGCGCCGGTGGACACGATGGCCTGCCAGAGCTGGCCCTCTTCCATCCCCGAGGTGCAGAGCCCCTTGGCCTCCGGATAGATCTCGAAGAAGCGGCGGTTCGCCAGCAGGAGGTTGCCCTCCTTGTCGAACAGGAGCAGGCCGTCGTCCAGCGAGCGCAGGGCATCGCCGAGCGCAGCCTCGGCCGCCTCGGCACGCAGGCGTGCCTCGTAGAGCTCGTTGCTCTTCTCCTCGAGCAGGCGCTCGGCTTCCTGACGGGCCTTGATCTCCCGGGAGAGCTTTCGGTCCAAGAGCTGTTCGCGATCCATCGGGCACATCCCCGCCAACCTCAAGAAGGCATCCTGGAGCGGGCCTCGAGCCGGGGAACGCGGCCCCCGGCAAACCCACCCAGGGCCGGTATCAGCGCCCCTCTCCAGGAGGAGCCGGCAAAGGCTCTCACGTGCCGCTCCCTGCCTCGGGCAGCTTCACGCGGAAGCGTGCGGCTCGCCCGTCATAGGGTGCCAGGTCCTCGCGCCGGACCTGGGTGTCGATCTTCAGAACATCGAGGGTTCCCAGAATAAGCCCTTCCGCCAGATCGGCAAGAGGACGCGGTGAACCATAGAGCAGATGGACCCAGCCCTCCTCGCTGCCCTCCATGGTGAGCGAAGGCACGACGGTGCCCGGATAGAGCTTCAGGTAGTTGGCACGGATCAGCGCTTCCAAGGAAGAGAGCACTGCCTGCAGGTCGCTGCCCTCGGGTCTCTGGCCCGCTTGCGCGGCGATGACGTAGGCGATGGTCCGCCGGCCGCACTCGACCAGGATCTTGCTGGAGGCTTCGCCGGTCTCGGCCTGCATGGCGCGGACCAAGACCAATAGTTCTTCGGCCGGATACTGACCGACCGTCGTGTAGGCTCCGTGCCGTTCAAGAGCTGCGCGATCCAGCACCCGCTCAAGCGCGAGAGGACCGAACTGCTCTTCAGCATAGCTCATCAGAGCGCGGAACAATACACCTTTCATTTCATTCCAGCTTTCGGCTTACCGAGGTGCGTTGGTGTCTGGACTCAGCCACGATTGGTTGTCCTACAGGTGTTTGGCTGCCTCTGTCACCCTGACCAAAGGGCGAGGTCGCCAGTGATGACCGCAAAAGGCCGTTTGACCCTCTGAGGAGGCACAGGATAGGCTGGGCCTCACTTGTCAGTTTTGGCCTGATGTCACCAACGTCAAGCAAATCACAAAATGAGGTTAACATGATCAAGATTTTGACATCCTTTGGCAGCCTGGCGTTAGCTCTCTTCCTATCCGCGGGCGCGGCCCGCGCGGAGACCCTGGTCATCGGAAACTGGGACGGCTACATGCCGCCGGACCTGCTCGAGAACTTCGCCAAGGAAAAGGGGGTGGAGGTGGAGTTCACACCCCACGCCACCAACGAAGAGATCATGGGCAAGTTCATGACAAACAAGGGCGAAGGCTACGACGTGGTCTTCATGTCCAGCCCCTTCGCGCAGGCCCTCGACAAGCTGGGCCTGGTGGCGGAGCTGGACCATGGCCAGATCCCCAACCTGGGGAACTACTACAAGGAAGCCCGCGAACTGCCGCACGACCCCGGCAACCGCTATTCCGCGCCCTACGCCTGGGGCACCACCGGCATCTGCTTCCGCGAGGACCTGGTCGAGGCCGCACCGGATAGCTGGATGGACATCCTGGAGCCCAGCGCCGCCAACAAGGGCAAGATCACCATGCTGGCAACCGACCGCTGGCTGATGCAGCCGGCGCTCTTCGTGCTGGGCTACTCGGTGAACGAGACCGATCCGGAGAAGCTGGCCGAGGCGCGCGACCTCCTGATCAAGGCCAAGGAGGGTCTGCTCGCCTACGACGACACCACCTTCTATTCCAAGCTGGTCTCCGGCGAGGCGGTGATGGTGCAGGGCTGGGACGGCTGGTGCAACTACGGCATCGCCGAGAACGACCAGATCAAGTTCATCCTGCCCAAGGAGGGTGCGGACCTCTGGGTCGACGCCATGGTGATCCCCGCCGCCTCGGAGAACAAGGAGCTGGCGCACGCCTTCATCGACTACGTGCTGCGCCCCGACATCCACTCCTGGGTCGCCTCCAACATCCTCTACAAGGTGCCCAACGAGGCGGCGATGGCCGAGGTCGACCCCGCCCTGATCGAGACCTTCCCCAACCTCGGCATGACGCCCGCCGAGCTGATGCAGCTCGAGCTGGTGGAGGACCTGGGCGAGGGCCAGCGCGCCTTCACCCGCAGCGTGCAGGAAGTCCTCTCGGCCAACTGACCCGACGGGCGGGCCGGAGCCTCTCCATGGAGGTCCGGCCCGCCTGGCAGAACCCTTCCGCCGCAACATGAAACGCCCCAGCGCCTCGCTCCTCCTGATGGCGCCAGGTCTCGGCTGGCTGGCGCTCTTCCTGGTGGTTCCGGCAGGCATCGTCTTCCTGCTGGCCTTCTTCCAGCGCGGCCTCTACGGCGGCATCGACTACCTCTTCACCCTGGAGAACTTCGAGCGCGCGATCGACCCGCTCTACCTCTCCATCCTCTGGCAGTCGGCCCTGGTCGCCGGCGCGGCGACGGCCATCGCCCTCCTGATCGGCTATCCCGCCGCCTATGCGATCGCCAGGGCGGGGCCGCGCTGGCAGCCGGTGCTGCTGGTCCTCGTCATGCTGCCCTTCTGGAGCAACTTCCTGATCCGCACCTACGCCTGGATCGTGCTGCTGAACCGCAAGGGCATCGTCAACGAGAGCCTGATCGCCTGGGGCCTGCAGGAGGAGCCCCTGGCGCTGCTCTATAACCGCGGCGCGGTGATCACCGGCCTGGTCTACAACTACCTGCCCTTCGTCGTGCTGGCGGTCTACGCCTCGCTGGCGCGCCTGGACCGGAGCCTGCTGGAGGCCTCCGAGGATCTGGGGGCGCCGGCCTGGCGCAGCTTCCTCAGGATCACCCTGCCGCTCTCGCTGCCGGGCGTGGCCGCGGGGGCCATCTTCGTCTTCGTGCTCTCCATCGGCAACTTCATCACCCCGGACCTGCTGGGCGGCGGGCGCATCCAGATGGTCGGCAACCTGATCTACGATCAGTTCCTGACCGCCAGGGACTGGCCCTTCGGGGCGGCGCTCTCCATGCTGCTGATCGCCATCATGCTGCTGCTGCTCTTCGGCCAGGCCCTGCTGGTGCGGCGCGCCGGCAGCCGCCGCGCGGCGGCCTAGCCCCATGCGCGCGCCCTGGCCGCTCTCCGCACACCTGCTGCTGGTCTACGCCTTCCTCTACGGACCCATCCTGCTGTTGATGGTGCTGAGCCTGAACGAATCCGGCCTGCCGACCTCCTGGTCAGGGGTCTCGCTGCGCTGGTACCAGGCCCTGGCGGAGAACGGCGCCATCCAGCGCGCCGCCGTCAACAGCCTGATCGTGGCCGGGGTCTCGACCCTGGTGGCGACGGCGCTGGGCACGCTCCTGGCCCTGGGGGTGGAGCAGCGCCGCGGCTCCGCCGGCCTCGACGCGCTGCTCTTCGCGCCGATGATCATCCCGGACATCGTGCTCGCGATCGCACTGCTCTCGTTCTATTACATCCTCAACTTCTCGCTCGGCCTCCACTCCATCATCCTGAGCCATGTGGTCTTCAACATCGCCTTCGCCTGCGCGGTGGTCCGCGCCCGCCTCAAGCACTTCGACTGGGCCATGATCGAGGCCTCGGAGGACCTGGGCGCGCCGGCGCATATCACCTTCTTCCGGGTCACGCTCCCGGCCATCCTGCCGGGCGTGGTGGCCGCGGCCCTGCTGGCCTTCACGCTCTCCATCGACGAGTTCATCATCGCCTTCTTCACCGCCGGCGCCGGGCAGTCCTCGACCACCCTGCCGATGCAGGTCTATTCCATGATCCGCTTCGGCGTGACGCCGGAGATCAACGCGCTGGCGACCCTCTTCCTGCTGACCAGCTTCACCCTGGTGCTGATCGCCCAGCGCGTGAGCGGGCGGCGCGGCGGCCTGACATGACGGCCCTGGTCGAGGCCTGGAGCCTGGTCCGGCGCTTCGGCAGCCTGCTCGCCGTCGACGGGGTGTCCCTGGAGCTGAGGGAGAACGAGTTCTTCGCGCTGCTGGGCCCCTCCGGCTGCGGCAAGACCACGCTGCTGCGCCTCATCGCCGGTTTCGAGACGCCGGACAGCGGCCGCATCCTGATCGCCGGCCGCGACATGACCGCGGTCCGGCCCAGGCACCGGCCGGTGAACCTCATGTTCCAGTCCTATGCGCTCTTCCCGCACATGAGCGTCGCCGGCAACGTCGCCTACGGCCTGGAGATGGAGCGCCTGTCGAAGCAGGAGATCCGGACCCGCGTCGGCGAGGTGCTGGAGATCACCGCGCTCTCAGACCTCGCCAGGCGCAAGCCGGACCAGCTCTCCGGCGGCCAGCGCCAGCGCGTGGCGCTGGCGCGTGCGCTGGTGAAGCGTCCCAAGGTCCTGCTGCTGGACGAGCCCCTGGCCGCGCTCGACCGGCAGCTGCGCGAGCAGATGCAGCTCGAGCTGAAGCGCCTGCAGCATGAGGTCGGAATCACCTTCTGCATCGTCACCCACGACCAGGAAGAGGCGCTGGTCATGGCCGACCGCGTGGCCCTCATGCAGGCGGGCTCCATCGCCCAGCTTGGGCCGCCGCAGGAACTCTACGAGCGGCCGGCCAGCCGCTTCGTCGCCCAGTTCATCGGCAGGATGAACTTCTTCGAGGGCCGGGCCGCCGCCGAGGGCCTGCAGCATCCAGGCCTCGGTCTGCTGCGCGGCCGGCCGGACCGGGCGCTCTCCGCCGGCCAGGCGGCCGTGCTGGCGGTGCGCCCGGAGCGCCTGGCCGTGGGTCCGGGCGCCGCCGGCAAGGACAACCACCTCGGCGGCAGGGTGCAGGAGGTCAGCTACCGCGGCGGCGACCTCCTGATCCAGGTCGCGGTCGCGGGGCTGGACGAGCCCCTGATCGCCCGGCTGGGCGTGGAAGCGCTGGGGTCGATCCCGCAGCCCGGCAGCGAACTGGAACTGGGCTGGGACGCCGCCCACTCCCGCCTGCTGGCCGAGGAGTAACCGGGCCGGCGGATCTCTTCCCAAAGCGGGCCGAAGTCTCATAATGGCGGCGACAAGGAGGACCTTCATGACCGCAAAGACCATCGCATTCTTTCCCGAAGCCGCTTTCGGCCCGGCGCTGAACTCCGTCGGTATCGCCCAGGCCTTGGAGGCCAAGGGCCACCGCGCCGTCTTCCTGACCGACCCGGGCTTCACCGGCGTCTTCGCGGGCTATGGCTTCAAGGAGATCCCGGTGCCCATGTCGGAGCCGATGGAGCCGGAGGCGATGGCCAAGTACTGGTCCGACTTCATCAACGGCCACATCCCGAACTTCAACAAGACCCCCTACGAGCAGATCGACAACTACGTGAAGGACTGCTGGGAGGCCATCGTCTCGACCTCTCTCTGGGCCGAGAAGACTCTGCCCGCGACCCTGGCCGAACTGGCCCCCGACATGGTCTGCATCGACAACGTGATCCTCTTCCCGGCGATCAAGCGCTTCTGCGAGGAGAAGGGGCGTCCCTGGGTGCGCATCATCTCCTGCTCCGAGAACGAGATCCCCGATCCCGAGATCCCGCCGCACCTCTCCGGCTGCGGCGAGAACGACAAGGCCTGCTTCAAGGCCTTCGAGGAGCGCTTCAACGCGGTGGTGAAGCCGATCCACGACGACTTCAACCGCTTCCTCGAGGACTGCGGCCAGGAGCCCTATCCGCTCGGCCAGTTCTTCGAGGCCTCGCCGTCGATGAACCTGCTGCTCTACCCCGAGCCGGTGACCTTCAAGCGCTCCCGCCCCCTCGACCCCGCGCGCTTCCAGTACCTCGAGGGCTGCGTGCGCAGCGAGGCCGACTACGAGATCCCGGCCTTCTCCGAGAAGCAGGACAAGCCGCTGATCTACCTGTCCTTCGGCTCACTCGGATCGGGCGACACGGCGCTGCTGAAGCGGCTGATCGCCTGCCTGGGCAAGCTGCCGGTCCGGGCGCTGGTGAACGTCGGGGACTACATCGACGACTACGAGACGCCGCCGGGCAACGTGCATCTCGACAAGTGGTACCCGCAGCCCTCGGTGATCGCCCAGGTCGACGCCGTCATCCATCACGGCGGCAACAACTCCTTCACCGAATGCCTCTTTTTCGGCAAGCCGGCGATCATCATGCCCTACGTCTGGGACGGCCACGACAACGCGACGCGCGTGCAGGAGACCGGCCACGGCCTGAAGATGCACCGCGCCGACTGGACCGAGGAGCAACTCGCGGCCGCGATCCAGACCCTGCTGAGCGACAGCGCCATGCAGGCGCGCCTGGCCCAGACCAGGGCGCACATGCAGGGCCAGCGCGGCACCGAGAAGGCCGCGCGGATCCTCAGCGGCCTGCTGGGGAGCTAGGCCGATGCAGGCCGTGAAGCTCGACCGCCCGCGCGAGGCCGGCGATCTGAAAGACTGGGGCCCGATCCCGACCATGTTGGAAGGACGCTCCACCACCTCCGGCACGCTGTTGCACCGCAACGCGGACGGCTCCAGCGAGTGCGGGATCTGGGTCTGCACGCCGGGGACCTGGTCCTGCCAGGTGGAGCGCGACGAGTTCTGCCACTTCCTGGAGGGCCGCTGCACCTACCTGAGCGATGCTGGCGAGACCATCGAGATCACGCCCGAGACCATCGCCTTCTTCCCGGCAGGCTGGACGGGGACCTGCCGGGTCGAGGAAACGGTGCGTAAGGTCTACATGATCCGCTGAGGGCTTCCGGCCCGCCGTCACGGGCGGTGATTTGCCGCCCTCGGGATCCGAGGGGGATGGGCGAGCATCGCCCCATGCCCTCGCTCGAGCTCCTCATCCCCTTCTTCCTCACCAGCGCGATCTTCGCCTGCGTGCCGGGGCCGGGCATGCTCTATGCGGCGGCGCAGACCCTGTCGCTGGGCCGCCGGGCGGGCTGGTGGTCGGCGCTAGGCTTCCACATCGCGGGGCTCGGGCACATCGCGGCAGCCGCCTTCGGCGTCTCGGCCCTGCTGGCCGTGGTGCCCGCCCTCTTCACCGCCATGAAGCTCGCCGGTGCGGCCTACCTGATCTGGATGGGCCTGCGCTACCTCACGGGCGGGCGCGCGGCCCTGCCCGCTGCGGCCGGCCGGGGCCGTGTCTCGGCGCGCAAGGCCCTGCGCGACAGCGTGATCGCCGAGACGCTCAACCCCAAGTCCGCCCTCTTCTACCTGGCCTTCCTGCCGCAGTTCACCGAGGCCTCGGCCGCCTTCCCGGTCTGGCTACAGATCGTCGTGCTGGGCCTGGTGGTGAACCTGCTCTTCTCCCTGACCGACGCGGTGCTGATCGAGCTGTCGCATGCCCTGGCAAGCCGCCTGGGCGCGTCCGAACGCATCCTGCTCGTCCTGCGGCGCGTGGGGGGCGGCCTGCTGATCCTGCTCGGCGCAAGGCTGGCGCTGACGCGCGCCCAGTAGGGCGATTCGGATCTACACGGAACCGGCCCGCACCCCCGCCCGGCCGCCCACTCAAGTATCCTGGCATGGGCGGCCGGGCGGGGGTGCGGGCCGGCGCCGATTCCAGCCGAGCGCGAAGCGCTCTGGGCCCCGAACGGCAAGGTCTGCCCCGGATCGCCGCTGCTTGCCGAAAAGCTGCAAGAGACGATTGCAACGCGGGGCGGTTCCGGGGAATGATCCCCTCCATTCGGCGAGGGAGACGGACGATGCCCGAACTTGCAACGATCGATGTGGCCGCGCTCTTCGGCGAGGAGGCCGCGGCGGCCGAGCGGGTGGTGCAGGCCATAGGACGGGCGATCGAGCGGGAAGGCGGCTTCGTGGTCACCGGTTTCCCCGGATCGGACGACCTGGACCGGCGCACCCGGGCGCTTCTCTCCTTCTTCGACCTTCCGGCGGCGGCCAAGCGCGCGGTGGCGACCCGCGCGGTCGAGCCGGAGGGGCAGCGCATCTACCGCGGCTACTTCTCCAGCTTCGACCCTGCGAACTGGGCCTACAACGAGTTCTTCGACATCGGGCCGGAGGCGCCGGTCGCGGGCCCGCCGATCCCGGGCATGGAGATCTTCGCCGAGACCAACATCTGGCCGGAGCCGGAACCCGCGCCGGGCTGGAAGCCCATGATGCAGCAGCACTATCGCCAGCTAAAGGCGGTGGCAGAGCGGGTCATGCTGGCAGCCGGCCGCGCGGCCGGCTTCGAGGAGGAGGACTTTCGCGCGCGCTTCCGCGACGGCAACTCGACCCTGCGGCTGCTGAACTATCCCCGCCCGCCGGCCGAAGCGATCTCGCCGGAGCGCACCATCGAGATGCGGCGGGGAGAGAACGGCCAGGTCCTGGCCGCCGGCCGCCACTGCGACGCCTCCGGCCTCTCGCTGCTCTGGCAGGAGACGCCGGGCCTCGAGGTCGAGGCGGTCGACGGCAAGTGGCTCGCCGTGCCCTGCGTGCCGAACTGCCTGTCGGTCCACCTGGGCGACGTGCTGTCGGTCATGACGGAGGGGCGGGTCCGCGCCACCCCGCACCGCGTGGTCGATCACGGCGTCTCCCGCCGCTCGGTCGGCTTCTTCCTGGAGCCGGGGCTCTCGGCCCGCCTGGCACCCATCGGCGAGGCCGGCACGGTGCCGGAGCGGCCGGGTGCGGGCACCTACGGCTGGCACCTGATGAGCGTCTTCCACGGGCGTCCCCGGCACAAGGACCTGGTCCCCGCACCGCAGTAGGACCGGGCCGGACCGGTCACGCCTCGACCCAGAGGGTCATGGGCTCCGAGAGGCCACGGATCTGCTGGCCCGGCCGTTCCTCCAGCCCCTCCAGGTGGGAGGGATCGCAGCCCTCGGCGCGGGCGGCCGCCAGCAGCGCGTCGCTGATCACCAGCGCGCAGCCCAGCGGCCGCGACAGGCCCTCCAGGCGGCTCGCGATGTTCACCGTGTTGCCGATCACCGCGAACTCCAGGCGGTTGGAGCCGATGTCGCCCAGCACGACCGGACCGTGGTGCAGGCCGAAGCCGGCCCTGATCCGCTCCTCGCCGGCAGCCTCGCGTTCCGCGTTCCAGGCCGCCAGGGCGTCGCGCATGGCCTTCGCGCAGGCCAGGGCGTTGGCCGCGTCCCGACCGCTCGCCGACGGCGTCCCGAAGGTCACCATCAGGCCGTCGCCCAGGTACTTGTCAAGCGTGCCCTGATGGCGGAAGACCTCCTGCTCCATCATGCCGTGAAAGGCCCTCAGCGTGCGGATCACCTCCTCCGGGCTGCGGCTGGCGGCAAAGGTCGTGAAGCCCACGATGTCGACGAAGAGCACGGCGATGGTCTGGTTGCGGACCTGCTTCAACGGCTCGTTGTTGTGCGAGAGCTCCTCCACCACGTTGGGTGAGAAGTAGCGCGCCAGGTTGGCGCGCTCACGCTCCAGCACCGCCTGGCGCAGCAGCAGCCGGCCGGCCCGGCGGACGGTCAGCGCCAGGGTGGAGGCCACGATGGCGAAAACGATGATCTCCTGCGCCCTCAGCTCGTAGCGCAGGCTGTAGGGATTGAGGATCTCCGCCATCCTCGGGTTGTCGGGGTAGAGCGCCAGGGCCGGGTTGACGGCCGGCGGCGGCTCGGAGAAGTACCCGATCAGCACCAGACCGCCGATCCACAGCACCGCGACCCAGGTGGCCATGGAGGAGACCGTGTTCCAGGAATAGGCCAGGGTGGCCCCGGCCAGCAGCACGAAGAAATAGATGAAGTTGTCGAAGCGGTACTGCATGGCGAGCGGCCAGTCCACCGCGGCGAAGGGATTGGGCGCGATGCAGATCACCGTCATGAGCAGGAGGTCGGCGAAGATGAGGGCGAGCTCCGCGGTCGACCGCCCGACGCGGCCGATGCGCCGCTGGGCCCAGCCGATGGCGGCGAAGCCCAGCAGCAGGGCCTCGTAGTAGGCCACCTCCCAGGTCGGATTGATGAAGGGAAGCAGCAGGGCGATGACCGCCAGCGCCACCCAGCGCGCCCAGACCGCCAGCTTCAGGGCTTCCTGCTTGTCCTTCTCCAGCGCCTCGCGCGCGAAGCGCAGCGAGGGCTCCTCGCGATCGACGCTCGCGCGCCGCCAGGGCAACTGCCGCAGCTCCTCCACCAGACTCGCCATGAAACGCCCCTTCTTGCCTCCAGCCCGCTTCTTGGGCATCAAGGCTAGCATGGACGCCTGGCCGCTGATAACGCAGCTTCTGCCCGACCTGCGGGCCTATGCCCGCAGTCTGGCCGACAGCGCGCAGGATGCCGAGGACCTGGTGGGCGACGCCATCGAGCGGGCGATCCGCAGCGGCGGCTGCCCGCAAGAGCTGGAGAGCCTCAGGCCCTGGATGTTCCGCGTGATCCGCAACCTCTCCTTCGACGAGTTGCGCAAGCGCCGTGTCCGCCGGGAATACGCGCAGGCCCTGACACGTCTAGAGGGGGCAGGACAGGCACCGGGACTGGACGTGGAAGAGACCGCCCTCATCCGCCGCGCCTACGAGGGCCTGGCCGGGCGCGACCGCGAGGTCCTTTTCCTGGTCGATATCATGGGCTTCTCCTATGCCGAGACGGCGGCGGTCTTGGAGGTGCCCAAGGGAACGGTGATGAGCCGGGTCAGCCGCGCGCGCCGCGCCCTCCTGGCACGGGTGGAGCCGCAGGAGAAGGCCCCCGGCAGGGCTGCCGACAACGGAAGATGAGCGAAGGCAAGGAATGACGATCGGCGAGGACGACTGGATAGCCCTCAACGCCTATGCGGACGGGGAACTGGAGGCCAAGGAGGCCCAGCTGCTGCGCCGGCGCCTCAAGGCCGAGCCGGGCCTCAGGGAGGAGCTGGCGCGGATCGAGGCCGCCAAGCGGGGCCTGGCCGGGTTGCGCCCCGCCGCGGCGCCGAGCCTGCCGCCTCAGCAGCCGGCCAGGCGGCGGAGCCCGCTCTGGTCGCTGGCGGCCGCCATCACGCTCCTGGTCGCCGCCGGCTTTGCCGCCTACAGCCTGCTGGTGGTCTCGCAGCCTGAGGTCAAGCTGGCCGAGGTTAAGCTTGCCGATCTGGAGGAGCCGCAGCCCCCCGTACAGGAGGCCGCGGAGGCCCTCGCGCCTGCCGCCGACATGGCCTCCGGCAGCCGGATCGGCGCGATCGGTGCGCCCGACCTCTCGGCCTCGAACCTGGAGCTGACCGAGATGGCCCTGCGCCGCGAGGGCGGGGAGGAGAGCGTCTCCATGCGCTATCTCGGCCCCAACGGCTGCCGGGTCACCCTGGTGGCGCGCGCTCCGGACAGGGCCCCCCCGCCGCTCACCGCCGAGCTCTCGGCGGCCTGGCAGACGGAGCGTGCGCACTACAGCCTGACCGCCGAGGGCATGGACCCTGCCCGCTTTGCCGCCATCGCCGCCTACGCGGAAGCCCAGGTCCGCGCCGCCGACCAGCAGGAAGCCCTGCGCCTCGCCCTGGTGGACACGACCGCCGAGGCCGAACCCTGCGCGTGACCGGGCTGCCGGACCGCTCAACCTCCGGTCAAGCGTGGCGCCTTCTTTTGTTCCCTTAAAGAGAAGTCCGCCCTTCGGGACCGCCTGACCCAGTCTCATGTCCTCGCGATCACCCGCCTTTTCTTCGGAACCCCGGCATTGGCCGAAGCGTTCCTTGCTGAGCGCGCCAGAAACGAGCGCCGCTTCGACGCCCGGACAGGGGCCTCGACGATAGGAGTGACCGGAGGTGGCTATGATGACCAGGACGAAGACCGTTTGGACTGTTCCCCGTATCGCAGGTCTCACGATCGGCGTGGCGATGGGAGCCCTCATCCTCTCGCAGAACGCCGAGGCCGCCGAGAAGTCGCCGGATAACCTGACCGCCAACGAGCTGAAGGACACCCTGTTCGGCGGCTGGTCGACGGAGAAGGACTGCAGCGGCACCGCCTACCTCTTCGTCGACGAGCGCATCGTGCTGCGCTTCTCCACCAAGAAGGGCGAGGGCGCCAACGCCAGGAACTTCTCCTGGGAAGACGATGTCATCCTGGGATACGAGTACCGGAAGCAGGACGGCACCTTCGTCTTCGCGAGCCTGGACCAGTCGGTCGACAAGGCGAAGGAAGCCAAAAAGGGCGACGATGACGCCAAGGACAAGCCCAAGGCCAAGAACGAAAAGGGCAAGCAGCAGGCGATCTCCGTCATGACGGGCCGCCTGGAAAGCCCGGACGGCAACCGCCTCTCCATCACCAACGCGCAGGCCGTCGAGATCCTCCACGAGGACGACAAGAACAGCAACAAGATCGACGTGAAGATCCAGCCGCCGGAGATGAACTTCTTCCTTTACCGCTGCGATGCCTCGGACCTGCGGACCATGGTCAAGGCGATCTTCAACCGCGTGAACCAGTAGGGCGCAGCGCGGTAGGACAGAGCCCCGCGGTTTGGTCGAAAGCCGCAGCATCAAAGTGAGCATGGCCGACGGTCCACGAGGGGCCGTCGGCCATTTGCGCCCGACGGGCTACGAACGCGGCGCAGGCCGTCTTGCAGCAAGAAGAAAATCGGTGACCTCTTCGGAGAAGCTCTTCTTGCCTTCTTCGAAGAGGAGCGCGCCGCTGCCACCGGGGTCCGGCCGGCCGGGCGGCATGCCGTGGGCGACCAAGGCCTCGGCACAGCCGAGCCAGTCGCCCTCGGGCTCGGGCCGGTTCACCGAGGCCCAGGAGAGCGTGCCGCAGGCCGTGTCGCCGTGTCCGTGGCGTTCCCGCCAGCTCGCGCCCTGCTCCAGCAGGAAGCGGGTGAGATCGGCATCGCCGCGGAAGACGGCCTGGTTCAGGGCGGAGGCACCCCAGTCGCCGCCGCGGACCGCGATCGGCCAGCCGAGCCGCACCATGACGCGGACGGCCTCCCCCCGTCCCAGCGCGGCCAGTTCCGGCAGCAGGCGCTGCTGCGCCTCGCTGAGGGATCCCGGCAGATCCGGGCGGGCCGCGGCTATCCGCCGGGCGGCAGCCTCATCGCCTGCAGCACAGGCGGCGAGGAAGCGCTCCTCCTCCGGCAGCGGCGCGCCCTCGGCCCCGGCGCCCAGCAGCGCCGCCACCTCCGGCAGGCCGAAGCGCAGGGCCAGGACCTGCGCAGGGGTGCCATCGGCGCTGCGGGCCGCAGGGTCGGCGCCGGCGGCAAGCAGCGCCTCGATGTGCGCCGGAGACCTGCCGCGCCGTATCGCCCAGAGAAGCGGACAGCCCCACTCCGAGGCCGGAGGACTGCGCGCGGGCTCGTTCGGATCGCCACCCGACGCAAGGAGAAGCTGCAGGACCTCGAGCGAGTCGAGATCCAGTGCGCGGTAGAGGACGGTGCTGCCGGCGACCCGCGCGCCCGCCTGCAGCAGGAGCCGGGTGCAGGCCGGGCTCTCCAGCCCGTGGTAGAGCGATTCCCCGTCGTTCGGATCGGCGCCGGCCTCGAGCAGGAGCCGGGTCAGCTCCGGGTCGTGGTTCTGGCCCGCAGCGCCGTAGAGGGCCGAGAGACGGTGGGCTTCGGAGGGTTGCTCCAGGGATGCGGGCGGCCATCTGTTGCCCGTGCTCTGGTTGGGATCCGCCCCGGCGTCCAGCAGATACCGCGCACAGGCCTGCAGGGGCTCGCGGAACTCCGGCAGGCGGAGCAGGCTCGAGTGGGTGATGGCGAGCAGCGGCGGCAGCTTGAGCGGCCCGCCAGCCTGGTTGACCCAGCCCGGATCGCGCTCGGTCATGGCGCGGAGGGCGGAGAGATCGCCGGCGGCGCAGGCGACATGGGGCCCCTCCCGGGCAAGGTCGGGGTCCTCGCTCAGCATGCGTGCGGCGGCGGCCGGGCTTGCCCTGTTCATCGTGCCGGTGACGTCGCCCGGATAGACCAGGCGCAGCCAGGCGAGCAGCGTCGTGGCCCGCTCGTCAGTCTGCGCGCGGCGGGCTTCGACGAAGCTGCGCAGCTCCGCCCAAGAGGGAAAGCCGTACTCGCGCGCCAGGCAGAACTGAGCCTCGTTGAGGCGCTAGGCCTGCTGCCCGGCCGCACGCGCCGGCAGGGCCTCGCGATAACGCGCGATCGCTTCTGCCTCGCCGCGCTTCAGGCCGGCGAGCAGGTTCTTCGCCTGCTTCTTCAGGTGGTCGAGATCGGGGCGGTGGGGAAGCCGTTTCATCAGATCCTCCGTGCAACAGCGCCGACGGCCCGCATTGATCGGCTGCACAAAGGTCTGGATTACCAGCTCATCGTTGCAAGTGGGTTCAACCCTTCCCGCGGGCCCGGATGCGGCCTGCACCGCGCGGGGAGAGATAGGCCGCGCGCCTGCGATTGTCAATCAGTTGCAACCCCTGATGGGCCCCCGCCAGGCATCAGTTGGCGGGAGCGGGAAAGTTCGGCCGGTCGACGTTGTAGTGCTGGGCGAGGTAGTCGAGGACGATGGTCTCGGTCTCGGGATCGAGCTCGGGCATCCCCTGCTCCTCCACCATCCAGACCAGCAGCTTCTCCCAGCGCTCGCGGGTGAGGCCCTGCTGGGCGACGATGCGTTCCGAATGGCAGGCAACGCAGCTATAGTAGGTCTCCTCGACCCCATCGGCCACGACCAGGACGCCGTACTCGCTCTCCTCCTGGTCGGCGTGGAGGCCGGTGATCGGCAGGCTGATCGGCAGGCCGAGGGCAAGGCCGGCCAGGGCCGCCCCGAAGAGGGTGACAGGCTTCATCGAGTGCTCCTTTGCATGGCGGGATCGGGGACCCGCAAGGGACGAGCCCCCAGCCCGGCCGGGCGTCAGGCGACGCGGACGGCGACGCGGTGCATGGTGTTGTTGAGATAGCCCTTGGGGTTCCAGTCGATGGCGAAGGGCTGCATGGCGCCGGCGCTGTCGGTGGCGCGCGACCAGATCTCGTAGTAGCCGGCCTTGGGGAAGGAGAGGTTCACCCGCCAGTTCTGCCAGGCGCCGGAGTTCACCGGCGGATCCAGCTCGGCCGGGATCCAGGAGGCGCCGAAGTCGATGGAGACGTCCATCGCCTCGATCGTGCGGTCGCCCGACCAGGCATGGCCGCGCACCAGGGCGGTCTGGTCGACCTCGGCGTTGTTCTCCGGCGTGGTGATGAGGGACTTCACCGGCATCCGCTCGATGATCTCGAAGTCCTCCTTGGCCACCTCCTCGCCCGGCGCCACCGGACGGTTCGGCACGCGGTAGGAGGTGCCGGTCATCTTCGGCCCGTCGTGCACCTGGTCGCGCAGCCAGACCCGGGTCAGCCACTTCTGCGAGCAGGAGCCGGGCCAGCCCGGCACCACAAGGCGCAGCGGCGCGCCGTTCATCGGGTGCAGCGGCGCGCCGTTCATCTCAAACGCGATCAGCACGTCGTCGGTCATGGCCTTCTCGATCGTGACGCCGCGCGAGATCGGCATCTTGTCGGGATCGCCGGAGAGATGGATGTCCGCGCCCTCGTGGGCGGTGTAGATCACGCCCGACTTGACCCCGGCCTTGTTCAGCACGTCCTTCAGGCGCACGCCGGTCCAGTTCGAGCAGGCAACGGCCCCCGTGGTCCACTGGTTGCCCGATGCCGGCGGGTCGAAGGCGGCGCGCCCGTTGCCCCCGCACTCGATCACCAGCGCCATGGTCACGACCTCGAAGTCCTTCTTCAGGTCGTCGATCGAGAGCTTCATGGGATTGTCCACCAGCCCGTCGACCGTCAGGGTCCAGGTCGCGGCATCGACGTCGTCCGGCGGCAGGCCGTTGTTGCGGATGAAGTGCCGGCTGGTCGGCGTGATGGGATCGTCCAGCAGGTGCGCGGGCGTCTCCGCGTTGACGGGCCGGTCGTTCAGCAGGGTCAGCCCGTCCTTGTCCTTCAGCACCTCATCGGACGCGAAGGCGGCCGGGATCAGGCCCTGCGGCATGTTGCGGTGAAAGGGGATGGACATCCCCAGCATGGCGCCCATGGTGGCGAGCCCCGCCCCCTTCAGGAAGCCCCGGCGGTCTCCGTGGCTCACCCGCCCGAAGAAGGCCTCGTCGGCCGCCGCGGGGTCGGCTGCATAGAACTCGCTCAGGCTTGGAATCCGGTCGTCTCTCGGTGCCATGACTGTCCCTCCGGTTATCGTTGGCATTCTTGCACCGGATAGACGTGCCGGCCGGGCGATCTATTCCAACCCTTCCTGCCGGACCTGAGCCTGCGGTCCAGATCGCTGCCCTCCGTGCTTCCCGGCTTCGATCACCAAGCCCCCGACCCGCAAAGCCTCTTGCTAAGCGTCACTCGAAATGTCAACTCTATCGTCAATCCTAACCACTATGATAAGGTCAAGCCCGCAAGGCTCCCGTGTCAGCGAAACTGCAAGCGCCGGTCAGCCGGCACAGGGCGCCCGGAAGGAGCAGGACGACAATGAACGCCATAGGTATCCGTCTTGGTCAAGGGCGATTTGGCGCCCAGTTTCGGTCGTCCCTGATGAGAGCGTTTGCGAGGATGAGGAGCTTTCGCATGACGGCGACGATGGCGATTTTGGGCAGTTTGCCGGCGGCTCGCAGCTTGTCGTACTTGGCGGCGAGGTCGGGGTTGTAGCGGCAGGCGACGACAGCCGGCAAGTAGAGAGCTCGTCTGAGATCAGCGCGTCCGCCCTTGATCTTGGCCCTACCTTTCCATTTCCCCGATTGCCGGACGAAGGGAGCGAGGCCAGCCAAGGCTGTCAAGGGTTTAGCCTCGAGGCTGCCGAGTTCGGGAAGGGTGGTAAGGATGGCAAAGGCGGAGACCTGGCCGATGGCGGGGATGGAGATCAGGATCTGGAAGCGTCTTGCCAGCTCCGGATCCTGCTTGACGATCTCCAGCATGGCCTTGTCGATGGCAGCGAGCTGGGTTTCGATCAGCTTGAGGCGCTTGACCTGCTGGCGGCGCAGGAGTGGCAAGCTGCTGCTCTGGGTCCGGTTGCGCGCGGCGGTGCGTTCCTTGATCAGCCCGCGACGGGCGGTCTCAAGTTCGCGCAGGCTCTGCAGGGTCTTGCAGGGCGGCGGCGTCAGCCTGGGCTTGAGCAGCTCGCCCATGCGGGCCAGCATGGCCGCATCGACCGGGTCGGACTTGGCCAACTGGCCGATGGCCTCGGCGAAACGCCTGGCTTGGCGCGGGTTGACCATGGCCAGGGGCAGACCGGCCTCTGCCATGGCCTCCTGGAAGGCCAGGGTGTAAGGGCCGCTGGCCTCGAAGACAATGCGCACAATGCTCCAGCCCTTCAGCCAGGTCCGAAAGGCGCGATAGCCACGCTTGTCGTTGGTGAAGCGACGCCTTGCCCCGTCGGGTAAGCGATGAGCGTCGAAATGATCTTTCGAGAAGTCGTTGCCGATGGTAGCCTCGGTCATCTTTTCCAGCCCCTGTGCTTGTCATGCGGGCCCAAAGCCCTGGTATCCGTTCAGGTCTCGTGGAAAAGACGGGGGTGATCCTTCTGTAGCACGGCCCGCTCTGCGGCCTACCAAACGAACGATCCATCCCCCGCCGCCGAGGGAGCGTGGCCACGCTCCCTCGGCAGTTCACCCTAGCAGATGAACCGATCAGATTATTAGACAAGCCAGACGACTTGAAACGATCAGGGACAAGGGATCCTTAAAGGCCGTGGACATCGCGCAGCTCGTTGCTTCTCGACCGGAGACGGTCTCCCGGTGGAACCAGGGGAAGGCCTACCCGCGTCGCGATGCCGAGCGCATCATTCTTGAGCTTGAATTCATCGTGGACCAGCTCGCCGATTTCTATGAACCCGATGAGGCGCGCCAGTGGATCTTCGCACGGCAGAAGCTTCTGGGTGGCGTCAGCCCGGCAGAACTTATCCAGTCCGGAAAGATCGATAAGGTCCTTCGCCTGGTCAACCAGTTGAGGGACGGCGTACATATCTAGATAACCTGCCGGGATGATACACGACCGGCAGCTTCTGGATCGTCTGGACGCTTTACCCGTAGAAGCGTTCGACGGTCTTGTCTACAGGGCTGCGCCGGCCACAAGAGACCCGACCGCGCCTTCCTCCAACGGCGCGCGCCGGCACGGCTTCCTGTAGCCAGGTCCGCGGTTTCTGGCGGCGCCGCCTCAGCAAGCGGCCTTCTACACGTTGAAGCGGAAGTGGAAGACGTCGCCGTCCTTGACCATGTAGTCCTTGCCCTCCGCACGCAGCTTGCCGGCGTCGCGCGCACCAGCCTCGCCGCCGCAGGCGACGTAGTCGTCGTAGGCGATGGTCTCGGCGCGGATGAAGCCGCGCTCGAAGTCGGTGTGGATCTCGCCCGCCGCCTCAGGTGCCTTGGCGCCGCGGCGGACCGTCCAGGCCTTGGCCTCCTTCGGCCCGACGGTGAAGAAGGTGATGAGGTCCAGCAGGGCATAGCCGGCCTTGATGACCCGCGAGAGGCCGGTCTCCTCCAGGCCCAGGCTCGCCAGGAACTCCTGCTTCTCGACCGGGTCGGTGAGCTGGGCGACCTCGGCCTCGATGGCGGCGGAGACCAGGACGAAGCCGGCGCCGTCGGCCTCGGCCCGCGCGGCCACGGCACTGGCGTGGTCGTTGCCCTCGGCCGCCGCCTCCTCCTCGACGTTGGCGACATAGAGCAGGGGCTTGGCGGTCAAGAGGTTCAGCTGCTGCACCTGCTGGCGCTGGTCGGCGGGGACCTGGACGCTGCGCGCCGGCTTGCCCGCCTCGAGCGCCGGCAGCAGCAGGTCGATGGCGGCGAGCCGGGCTGTCGCTTCCTTGTCCTGCCCGCGCGCACGCTTCACCGCCGCCTCGCGCTGGCGTTCGAGCGATTCCAGATCGGCGATCAGGAGTTCGGTGTCGATGATCTCGGCATCGCGGATCGGGTCGACGGAGCCCTCGACGTGGGTCACCTCGCCCTCGAAGCAGCGCAGCACCTGGACGATGGCCTGAGTCTCGCGGATGTTGGCGAGAAACTGGTTGCCCAGGCCCTCGCCCTTGGAGGCGCCGCGCACGAGGCCTGCGATGTCGACGAACTCGAGCTGGGTCGGGACGACCTTGGCCGACTTGGCGAGCCTGGCCAGCACCCCCAGGCGCGGATCGGGCACGCCGACCCGGCCGACGTTGGGCTCGATGGTGCAGAAGGGATAGTTCGCCGCCTCCGCCGCCGCCGTTTCGGTCAGCGCGTTGAAGAGGGTCGACTTGCCCACGTTGGGCAGGCCGACGATACCGCAGTTGAAACCCATCGATTACTCCAGAGGAATCGCCTTGCCCCGGCCGCCGGCCTTGGGGGCCGGTGCCTGGTGCGAGACGCGCGACATGTAGGCCTCGTGGCCCTCGCCGAAGAGCACCGGAAGCTCGCCCGCCACCGCCTCCAGGAAGGGATCGAGCCAGTCCTCGTCGGCGCCGGCGAAGTTGCCCAGCACATGGCCGGTCACCAGGTGCTTGTGGCCGGGATGGCCGATGCCCAGACGCACGCGCCAGTAGTCCGGGCCGATGTGACGGTCCAGGGAGCGGATGCCGTTGTGGCCGCCGGCACCGCCGTCCAGCTTGACCCGCACCCGTCCGGGCGCCAGGTCCAGCTCGTCGTAGAAGACGATCACCTGCCGGCTCTCAAGTTTGTAGAAGCGCAGTGCCTCGCCGACGGAGCGGCCCGAGTCGTTCATGAAGGTCTGCGGCTTCAGCGCCAGCACACGCTCCCGACCGACCCGACCTTCCGACGCCAGCCCCTGAAAGCGCTTGCGCCAGGGCTGAAAGTCGTGGCGCTCGACGATGTCGTCGAGCGCCATGAACCCGATGTTGTGTCGGTGGTAGGCGTAGCGCGCGCCGGGATTGCCGAGTCCGACCAGTAGATGCACGTCTCGGGTCCCCCAGCGCGCTCCGACCTTGCGGGGAGCCCCTTAGGACTCCTCCTTGGCCTCCGCCTCGTCTTCCTCGCGATCCTCGTCCTCGTCCGCATCCTCGCCTTCCAGGGCCTCCTGCGCCTCCTGCGCTTCGGAGCGCACGACGGAGGGGGCCGCGATCGTGGCGATGGTGAAGTCGCGGTCGGAGATTTCCGGCTCGACACCTGCGGGCAGGGTCACCATGGAGATATGGACGCCGTCGGTCAGTTCGAGGCCGGTCAGGTCGATCTCGATGACGTCGGGGATGCTGTCGACGGGACAGACCAGTCCGATCTCGTGGCGCACGATGTTCAGCACACCGCCCTGCCTCAAGCCCGGCGAGGCTTCCTCGTTGACGAAGTGCACGGGCACCTGCACGGTGACGGTAGCGCCAGCGCCGACGCGCAGGAAGTCGATGTGCATCGGGACGTCGCGCACCGGGTCGAACTGCACGTCGCGGGCCAGCACCCGCTCCTTCTCGCCACCGACCTCGAGGTCATAGAGGGTGGTGTAGAAGCCGGGGCGGTGCAGCCGCTGCCAGATCTCGTTGTAGTTCAGATTGATCGTCACCGGAGGGCGCTTGTCGCCATAGATGACGGCGGGGATGAGACCCTCACGCCGGGCAGCGCGGGCGGCCCCCTTCCCGGCCCGCTCTCTCGACGTAACGATCAGGGTTTGCGTTTCGGACATAGCTCGTTTCTACCTTCGTCAACAAACAAAGGAGAACAGGCCCCGGGCCGGTCCCGTTCGTCTCGGACCGCTGCCGCGGGGGTCTGCACTCCCGGGACTTCCACCCGGCCAGCGGCCTCCAGGGGTGCCGCCCGACCAAGGGGTGGAAGGATGGTGCGCCGCTCAGTCGAAGAGGCTCGACACCGAGCGCTCGTCGGATATGCGGCGCATGGCCTCGCCCAGCAAGGGGGCGATGGTCAGTTGTTCGATCTTGCGGCTGACGCGCACCGCCTCAGTCGCCTGGATCGAATCGGTAATCACCAGTTTCTCCAGCGGCGAGGCCTCGACCCGCGCCACCGCGCCGCCGGAGAGAACCCCGTGCGTCACGTAGGCGGAGACGCTGGACGCACCGGCCTTGACCAGGGCCTCGGCCGCGTTGCACAGCGTCCCGGCGGAATCGACGATATCGTCCACCAGAATGCAGCGCTGCCCGGCGACGTCGCCGATGATGTTCATCACCTCGCTGACGCCAGCGCGCTCGCGGCGCTTATCGATGATCGCGAGGTCCGCGTCAAGCCGCCTTGCGATGGTCCTGGCCCTGACCACGCCGCCGACGTCGGGCGAGACGATCACCAGTTCTTCGCCGTTGTAGCGCTCGACGATGTTCTCGATCAGCACCGGCGCGCTGAAGAGGTTGTCGGTCGGGATGTCGAAGAAGCCCTGGATCTGGCCAGCGTGCAGGTCCAGGGTCAGCACGCGGTTGGCGCCGGCGATGGTCACCAGGTTGGCCACCAGCTTGGCCGAGATCGGCGTGCGCGGCCCCGACTTGCGGTCCTGGCGGGCATAGCCGTAGTAGGGGATGACGGCGGTGATGCGCCTGGCCGAGCCGCGCTTCAGGGCATCCAGCGAGACCAGCAGCTCCATCAGGTTGTCATTCGCCGGATAGGAGGTCGACTGGACGATGAAGACGTCCTCGCCGCGCACGTTCTCCTGGATCTCGACGAAGCACTCCATGTCGGAGAAGCGGCGCACGCTGGCCTTGGTGATCGGAATGCTCAGGTAGGCAGCGATCGCCTCCGCCAAAGGCCGATTGCTGTTGCCGGTCAAGATCTTCATCGCCCGCCCCTAGACCAGGATTGAGAGCGCAGGCGCCCCACCTGCCCGCTGAATCCTGGCCTCAAGCTCCGTCCCACGTGAGCGATGCCGGCGGTTCTTCCGCTGCCCGAAACGCCCAGACCACACCCCGGGAAGAGCTCTCCTCCCCCGGACTTCCACCCCTGTTGCGGCCGGCCGCAGCGCGTGCCCGCCGCCCATCGCCAAAGGCGGGCGGACTGTAATGGTTCCGACTTGTGCTGTAAACGGGCCAAAGGCCGACGACGACAAGAGAACGGGTTGCCTAGCGGTCCGGGCCGCAATGGCCGGAAAGACGATAGGGCAAGGGGACACGATACTCCGGTTGGGCGACCTCCTCGGCCTCGTGAGAGGCCTGCGTCAGAGTATCTCCTTCTGGCGCAGGACGGAGACGATGCCCTCGACGGCGCCGCGGGCGGCCAGGGTCGCGATGTCGCCCCAGCGGCCGTCGAGGCTTCCCGCGGGGATGACGTTCTCCTGCTCGACCCGGCCTAGGACCTCACCGTCCAGCCCCTCCCGGACGACCCAGAGCAGCTTGATGCTCTGCTGGCCGTCTTTCGGCGCGCCCATCTCGATCGTCCCGTCGACCAGCATGCGGTCGGGGCGCGGCTCGCCGATCAGCCGGATCCCCTGCTGTGCCAGCTGCATCACCAGGGCCTGACCCAGCTCGGTATCGCCACTGCCCGGCGCACCCTCGATCCGGCCGACGGCCATTTCAGGGACCGGCAGGGATGTCTTCTCCTGCTGCAGGTTCGCCACGCGGACATCGCGCTCGGAGCCCGAGACCAGGGGGGCCAGCTGCGGCGCCGCTTCCTCGGCTGCCGCCAGCAGGATCGTCGGGTCCCCGGACGCCCAGGCACCGATAGGCGCCACCAGGTCCTGACGCGCCTCGCCGCGGCGCACACCGCTGGGGCTCAGCACCTCCCAGGAGATGAAGAGGCGTTCCTTGTCGAGGCCGACCGGCGCACGCTCGACATGCACCAGCAGATCGGCGCCGATGGCGCTGCGCGAGACCGTGCTGGCCTCGACCCCGCCGCGCTTCAGGCCCTCGGCCAGGATCGAGGCCCCGGCATCCTCCAGGGCCGATTCGAGGCCGGTGGGCCGGCGCACCAGAAGCTCGCCGCCCTCCGGCGGGACCAGGAGGGGATTGGCCTGCTTGTCGCCCATCTCGAAGGGCCGCGGCAGCTTTCCACAGCCGGCCAGGACAAGAGCCAGAAGCAGGACGAGAGAGACCAGGCGCAAGACCGTCAGACCATCACGCAGGTGGCCAGGAGCCCGAGCAGGCAGAGCACTGCAAAGATGAAGAGATGCGGCATCAGCCACGAGTGAACCTTTTGCCAGAGCAACGAAAAACCAGGTGAGACCTACCCACCCCGGACACCTTCACGCAAGAGCCCCGCCGCTACCCCACCAAGAGATCGAGCGTCCCCTGCGACAGGGGCTCGGCGGCGCGCTCTCCGACCAGGCTGCTGCGCCCCAGGGTCATGGCCAGCCCGGCCGCGTCGTCGAAAATGATCATGTGGCAGAAGAAGACCATGCCCGGCCGGATCTCCACCGGATTGCCGTGGTAGAGCATGGGCCAGTCCATCCAGTTGGGCGCGAAGACCGCACCCATGGAATAGCCGCAGGCATTGAGCCGCGCCTCGCTCATCCCCGCAGCATCGACCACGCGGGCATGGGCATCGAAGGCATCGCCGACCCGCTGGCCGGGCCGCAGCGCATCTTCGACGGCGAGCAGGGCCTCCCTTGCCACCTCGTACATCTCGCGCTGCCGCGCCGGCACCCCGCCGATCGGGAGGGTGCGCATCATCGCGGCGTGATAGTGGCGGTAGGCGCCGGCCCACTCCAGGGTGAGCTGGTCCTCGGCGTCGAGCGTCCGGCGGCCGGTGTAGTAGCGGCAGAGCAGGGCCTGCGGACCCGAGCCGATGATGAACTCGTTGGCCGGGTCGTCGCCGCCGCCGCGGACGACCGCCGACTGCATGGCGGCCAGGATCTGGGCCTCATCGCCGCCGCCGACGGCGAGCGGCAGGGCGGCCTCCAGGGCCTCGTCGGCCAGGACCGCCGCTTTCCTCAGGTAGGCGATCTCGGCGTCGCTCTTCACCACGCGCAGCCGGGTCACCAGCAGGGAGGCATCGACCAGGGCGGCGAAGCCGTCGAGCGCGGCCTCCAGGCGCTTGCCGTTGCGCGCGGTGAGGCCATAGGCCTCGTACTCGACCCCGAGACGGCTGCCGCGCAGGCCGAGCTCGTCGAGTATCGCGCGCAGCTCCAGCGCCGGATCGGCATCGGGCGCGTCCATCCAGACCCGGATGTCCGCGATGCGCGAGGTCAGCGCTGCCTGGCGCCGGTCCGGCGCCCGCGTCAGCAGCACCTGGCGCCCGTCGGCGGTCAGCACCAGGCACTGGAAGAAGACATAGCCGAAGGTGTCGTAGCCGCTGAGGTAGTACATCGACTCCTGGCGGAACATCAGGAGAGCGTCCAGGCCCTCGGCCACCAGGGACCGGCGGGTGGCGACGATACGCCGGGCGAACTCGTCCTCGCTGAAGTGAAGCGGCATGGGGTCAGGCGCCTTCCAGAACGATGGCGGACAGCAGGCTGCCGAAGTCGCGCTCGCCCTGCTTGGTCGCACGGCGGTAGGAGAAGAAGCGCAGCTCCTCGGCGCAGGTATCGGCGGGCTCCACGCAGACCTCGGCCAGGCCGGCCCCGGCCAGCCGGTCGGCCAGATAGCTCTTGAGGTCGAACTGCAGGCGGTCGGCGATGCCGGGCGCGAAGTAGCGGTCGTTCTCCTGGTCGGCCTCGAGGAAGCGCTGCTTGAACTCCGGCCCCACCTCGTAGGAGGCCTGGGCGATGCAGGGTCCGATCGCAGCCCTAGTCCGGCTGCGCGCGGCACCCAGGGCCTCCATGGCCGCGAGGGTCGCCTCGCCCACCCCGTCGAGTGCGCCGCGCCAGCCGGCGTGCGCGGCCCCGATCACCCGGGCCTCGGGATCGACGAAGAGCAGCGGCGCGCAGTCGGCGGTGAGGATGCCCAGGACCAGGCCGGGCCTGGCGGTCACCATGGCGTCCGCCTTGGGCCGTGCTTCCGGAGAGAGCGGCGCCTCCAGGGTCACGACCTCGGCCGAGTGCACCTGTCTCAGGGTCGAGAGGTCCTCGTAGTCGTGGCCGAGGCTCTCCATCGCGCGGCGGCGGTTCTCGCGCACGGCCTCGGGCTTGTCGCGGCTGCCGAGGCCGCAGTTGAGCGCGGCGAAGGCGCCGCGGCTGACGCCGCCGGCGCGGGTGAAGAAGCCATGACGCAGTCTGGGCGCGCTGGAAAGCGCAGAGGCAGTCAACATGCCGGGCAGTCTAGAGATTTCGCGCGCGCGCCGCGATAGCCCACGCGCGCAAAAGAGCCTTGCGCTGCCGCCATCTCTATGGGCTCTATCGAAATGCACCACCGAGGGAAACACTTCCATGTCTTTCGAACTTTGGTTGGCTTACACACTGGCCGCCGTCATCCTGCTCTTGATCCCGGGTCCCACCGTCTTGCTGGTGGTGAGCCAGTCCCTGGCGCACGGGCGCAAGGTGGTGCCGGCGGCGACCGCGGGCGTCGCGCTGGGCGATGCCGTCGCGATGGTGACCTCGCTTCTTGGCATGGGGGCCGTGCTGGCCGCCTCGGCCACGCTCTTCACCGTGCTGAAGTGGTTCGGCGTGGCCTACCTGCTGTGGCTCGCCTGGAAGCTGTGGCGCAGCGCCGAGGGGCTGACCCGCTCCGGCCTGGCGAAGGCGCTTCCCGTCGCCCACGGCCGGCGCATCTTCCGCGACGCCTTCGTGGTGACGGCGCTCAATCCCAAGGGCATCGTCTTCTTCGTGGCCTTCCTGCCGCAGTTCGTCGACCCCGCCCTGCCGGCAGCACCTCAGCTCATGATCCTGGGCGCGACCTTCCTGGTGCTGGGGTCGATCAATGCCGCGGCTTACGGCCTGCTCGCGGGCAGCCTGCGCGGCAAGCTCACCAGCCCGCGCATGATGGCGAGAGCGCAGCGCGTGGGCGCCGGCTTCCTCTTCTCCTCCGCCGTGCTCACCGCCGCCTGGTCCCGCGCCTCCTAGGAGGGCGGGCAGGCATCGGCGCCTCCGCCCGCCCTCACGGCGAACCCGGCCGCGCCTCCTCCGGGAAGCCGGGCGGGCCGGGGAGGCCGGGGCCCTGCAGGCTGAGGGCCAGGAAGCGCTCGCCCATGCCCTCGGGCGCGATCAGGCGCTGGCAAGCGCCTTCTATCCTTGCGGCGACCTCGGGCGGCTTGCCGGCCGCAAGCGCAGTCCGACGCGCCTCGAGGCCGAGCGCCAGCAGGAGGCTCGCCTGGGAGACCGGGCCATGGGCCGCCGCGCCGGCGGCCTGGGCCGCCTGGGCGAGTGCCGCGAAGTCGACCTGGGCGGAGAGATCGACCCGTCCGGGCGCCTGGAGCACCGGCAGCTTGCGGTGGCCGGCCACGGCCTGAAGGCTGCCCTTCCAGGGCCGCGCGTCGTAGCCGTAGTCAATCAGCAGGGCCGCTCCCCCCTCCCCGGCGAGGCGGCGGCCGAGCGCGCCGGCAAGGGCGATGGCAGCCGGAGAGGTCTCCAGCACGGCCCCTTCAGCCGCCTCTTCCGGAAGGAGGGCGGGCGGCACCGGGCCCGACAGGGCGAAGGCCAGGCCCTCGGGGCCGCGCACCACCAGCCGCTCGTGCCAGGCCTCGGGCCCACGCTCGAACTGGCGGACCGGCAGGGCGTCGAAGAACTCGTTGGCGACGAGGATCGTCGGCCCCTCCGGCAGCTCCGCCAGCGAGCCATGCCAGCTTGCCGCACGGCCACTCAGGGTCCGGCGCTGGATCGCCGCCAGCCGGGGCGAGACCTCGACCAGGTGAATGGAGGCGGCCGCGAGACACTCTGGGATCAGCGCCAGGCTGCGCAGCAGGTCGCTCATCAGGCTGCCGCGCCCCGGGCCCAGCTCGACCAGACGGAAGGTCTTGGGCGCACCGATCCTCTGCCAGGCCTCCAGGCACCAGAGGCCCAGCAGCTCGCCGAAGACCTGCGTCAGCTCGGGCGCGGTGACGAAGTCGCCGCCGCGCCCGGCCTCGTCGCCCAGCGGCGCCTGGCGGGTGTAGTAGCCCTCGCGCGGGTCCAGCAGGGCTGCTGCCATGAAGTCGGCGACGGTGAGCGGCCCCTCGGCCGCGATGCGCCTGAGGAGGCGCTCTTCCAGGCTCGGGCTCACGTCTTCCCGTCGGAGCTGCCCTTGCGTTGCGGCAGCGGACCGCGCAGGTACCAGAGGAAGAAGAGCCCGACCAGGATCATCGGGATCGAGAGGAGCTGGCCCTGGGTGACGAAGCCCAGCTGATAGCCGAGATAGGCGTCGGGCTCGCGCCAGAATTCGTCGATGAAGCGCGCCAGGCCGTAGCTCAGCACGAAGGCGGCCCCCACCCGGCCGGGGCGCCCCAGCCAGCCGCGCTGCACCAGGATGCGCAGCACGATGAAGACCACCAGCCCCTCGGCGAAGGCCTGATAGAGCTGCGAGGGGTGGCGCGGGATGCCGCCGGCCGCCGGGTCGGGGAAGACCATCGCCCAGGAGACGTCGCTGGCGCGGCCCCAGAGCTCGCCGTTCACGAAGTTGGCGATGCGGCCGAGGAAGATGCCGATGGGCGCACCGGCGGCCGCCAGGTCGGCCAGCACGAAGAAGTGCATCTTGTGCCGCCAGGAGACGTAGAAGAGGGCGGCGAGCACGCCGAGGAAGCCGCCGTGGAACGACATGCCGCCCTGCCAGACCTTCACGATGTCGAGCGGGTTCGCGAGGTAGTAGGAGGGCTGGTAGAAGAGCACCATGCCGAGCCGCCCGCCGATCAGGATGCCGAGCGTCGCCCAGAAGACCAGGTCGTCGACCGCCTGCACCGTGGCCGGGCTCTCCGGCCTGCGCGCCAGGGCCCGGCAGTAGAGCCAGGCCAGCAGGATGCCGACGATGTAGGCCAGCGCATACCAGCGGATCGCCAGCGGCCCCAGCTCGACCGCGACGGGGTCGATGGCCGGAAAGGGCAATGCGAGGAGCGGCGTCATCACCGGTAGATGTCTTCTTGCAGCAGGTGGTCGTGCAGATAGCGGTGGACGCCGTCCCGGACCGAGAGGAAGGGCCGGTCGTAGCCGGCCGCCCGCAGGCGGTCCATGCTGGCCTGGGTGAAATACTGATAGCGCTCCCGGATCGCTTCGGGGGTCGGGATGTACTCGATCTTCGGGGCGCGGTTGAGCGCGGCGAAGACCGACTTCGCGACCTCGTTGAAGCTCTCGGCCCGGCCGGTCCCGACATTGAAGAGGCCCGAGGCCGAGCCACGCTGCATCAGCCAGAGCATGACCTCCACGCAGTCGCCGACATAGACGAAGTCGCGCTTCTGCTCGCCGTGGGCGATGCCGGCCCGGTGCGATTCGAAGAGGCGGACGTAGTCCTGCTCCTGCAGCTGGCCGAAGAAGTGGTTGGCGACCGAGCGCATGCTACCCTTGTGGTACTCGTTGGGGCCGTAGACGTTGAAGAACTTGAGCCCCGCCCACTGCGGCGGGCGCGCCCGGCCGGCTGCCAGCTCGCGGATCGCCCAGCGGTCGAAGAGGTGCTTCGACCAGCCGTAGCCGTTCATCGGCTTCAGGCGGGCCAGCGCCTCGGGGTCGGGATCGTCCTCGAACCCCGCCTCGCCGTCGCCGTAGGTCGCGGCCGAGGAGGCATAGATCAGCGGGACGCGGCGCTCGGAACACCAGCGCCAGATGCTCTGCGTCAGGCGCAGGTTGTTGGTGACCAGCAGGTCCATGTCGGTCTCGGTGGTGGCCGAGATGGCACCCATGTGGATCACGCCCTCGAGGCCGCGCCGCCCGGCGAGCCAGGTGGCGAGATCGCCCGGCGCGACGATGTCGTCCAGTGCCAGCTTGGCGATGTTCTGCCACTTGTCGTCGCTGCCCAGGCTGTCGCAGACGACGACCCTTTCGCCGCGCTCCACCAGCGCCGCGGTGATGTTCGAGCCGATGAAGCCGGCGCCGCCCGTTACGAGAAACATGGCCGCCCTTATAGGGTGCCGCCTTCGCCGTCAGCAAGCCCGGATCGGGCGATGGCCGGCCAGGAAAGCTGTCGCTTCACGGCTGCGCGCCGATCGGCTATGCAACGGGACCAATGAGCCAGTCCAAAGATCCGCCGGCACCGGTCATCGGCCCGGATGTGCCCTTCAACGAGCTGCTCGGGATCCGCTTCGAGCGCGCCGAGGGCGAGAGCATGCTCTGCCGCCTGACCTACAGCGAGGCCCTGCTGGGCAACCCGCAGACCGGAACGCTGTTCGGCGGCGCCCTCTTCTCGCTGCTGGACTTCGCGCTGGGGACGGCCTGCGGCCGCGCGGTGGCGCCGAAGAGCGCGGTGGCGACCATCGACCTCAGGCTCGACTACGCCAGGGCGAACGAGCCCGGCCGCGACGTCTTCGCGCTGGGGGAGTGCTACCGGCTGACGCGCCAGATCGCCTTCGCCCGCGGCTTTGCCTTTCACGACCGGAACGAGCCGCCGCTGGCCAGCGCCCAGGGCACCTTCATGGTCTACGAGGTGCCGCCGGAGTGGCGGGAGAAGCAGCCGTGAGCCCGGACCTCGCCGAGCAGCTCGAGCAGGCCCGCAACCGCGACGACGCGGCCGCCTTCCTCGCCAGCATTCCCTTCGCCGGCATCTTCGGCGCCAGCGCGGAACTGGCAGACGGCCGGGTGCGGGTGACCCTGCCCTTTACGAACAGGCTGGTCGGCAACCCCTACCTGCCGGCGATTCACGGCGGCGCGGTTGCCTGCCTGCTGGAGCTGACCGCCACGGTGGAGCTGCTGTGGCAGCACCAGTCGATCGGCCTGCCGAAGGTCATCACCACGACCGTGGACTATCGCCGCTCGGCGGGACCCAAGCACAGCTACGCCCAGGCGGAGGTCACCCGTATCGGCCGCCGCCTTGCGACGGTCTCGGTCGCCGCCTGGCAGGACTCGATCGAGCGCCCCGTGGCCACGGCGCAGGCGCACTTCCTGCTGCGGCGCTAGATCAGCTTGTTCCGAGCGGAAGCGGCCGCTCTACTGGTCCGACCCTACCATTCAGCGATGGGGAAAGAGCCATGCCCATCCCGGTGAAGCATCTGGCCGGCGCCTGGATCGCCCTGCTGCTGGCCGGCAGCCTTGCCGCTGCGGCCGAGGCCGACTGCGGCAGCGCCGAGGCCCCCTGCGAGGTCGAGAACGGCGTCTACCACGTCGCCCTGCCGGACCGGCCCGGCGGCGCGCCGGTGGTGCTCTGGCTGCACGGCTACGGCGGATCGGGGGCCAACACCATCGCCAACCCCGGCATCGCCGAGCTGGTCACCGGCCGCGGCTATGCCCTGATCGCGACCAGCGGGCAGGACGACATCGCCAAGTCCGGCAAGCGCGACTGGAACGTGGATGACGGCGTGGACCTGCCGCGCGACGACATCGCCTACCTCAAGGCCGTGCTGGCGGACGCCGTCGCGCGCTTCGATCTGGACGGCGAGCGGGTGCTGGCGGCCGGCTTCTCGCGCGGCGGCTCGATGGTCTGGGACCTCGCCTGCAAGTCGCCCGAAAGCGCTGCTGCCTTCGCCGCCGTTGCCGGCGCCTTCTGGGAACCGATGGACAAGGACTGCCGGGCGCCGGTGCACCTGCAGCACACCCACGGCTTCAAGGACCGCCTGGTGCCCTTCGAGGGCCGGGACGTGGCGTGGAACGGCCACCTCTATACCCAGGGCAACGTGATGCAGGGCCTCGACGTCTGGCGCCGCCTCAACGGCTGCCGCAACTCTGCGGACGAGATCTCCGCCGACGGCGCACTCTGGCAGAAGACCTGGACCGGCTGCGCGGAGGGCTCGCTCACCCTCTACCTGAGCGACGGCGGCCACGGCATTCCCTGGCGCTGGTTCGACCGCACGCTCGACTGGTTCGAGACCCTGGGCTAGGCGATCGTCACGTTCGCGCTTAACTCTGAAGCAACTATTCCCATACCTTGCATAAGATCGCAGGGACGAGATCACACATACTTTAAAAACGCAACTTTAGTTCCACACGTCTTTAACCCTAACGACCGATATCACGACAGTTAGAGCTAACATATCTTTGATTTAGACCTTCGAAATAAGTTGCAACACCTGCAGAAAGTGGTTCAAATCGCCTAACTTTGTAACTTCCATTATAAACTACCTCAGTTTGCGAATCTGCGCCAACCTTGCCAATATGTCTACAATTTGGAGAATAGTACACCTCATCATGTTTTCCAAAATCAAAAGCAGTAAGCACTCCGCTATTGCAACTTGCTACACGGCGTATTTGATATCTACCATCGTATACAAGCTCCTCTATTCCATTTTTATCTATAAATATCGCCTTATCACCGCTGTCTAAGACCTCAACAAAACCTCCACCGCACTCTGCAACTCTAGGAGATATAGTAATTTGCGGAGCTTCTATTCCTTTTCCAGTGAGAGAAGCATTGATTCTTTCTTGACCAGCTTTCGCTAGCACTCTCACGTTCTTAATAATAGCTCCAGCATTGCCACCTAGCAAAGATTTGATGCAATTTCGGTTCATACTACTTGATCTATATTTTTTATCAAGATCACTTGCAGCCGTTTCGCTTGAGGGATTTTGCTTCAAATAAGCAATAATCGACAAATTGCGCTCACATCTATCTAGGCTTCTACATTGATTTTCACCCAAATGTAGCCCGCAGGACAACGAACCAACTTTCGAAGGATCATTGAGATATTGATACGCCGCTAAAATTGCTGCAGCAGTTTGCGCATAAGACTTACCCAAAGGCATAAGAACTAAGAACATTGGTCCTATAAAAAGCAGTAGCATTCTTTTTGCACATAAGTATCCCTGTCTCCTCATCAGAACCTCCAATCATTTTACAATGCGCCCTCATTGTCACCCACCTCAAGCCCAACCTGCTCGTCGTCAGGTGAGTTCGTGAAAACACAGAATCCCTTCTAACCATCCGCATTCCAACACGTGAGTCCATTTATACACCAATCCGTTACGTCTTACCATATCGTCGGAAAGGATTCTCCAAGACATGCATCTACCTCACCTTGTCTGCGAGTACTGACTTGAATCGCATGATCTTTTTTCCCGCGACAGATTGTCACAAAGTGCCAATTTGTCTGGACTGGCCCTCTTGCTAGCAAGGTTCGAGAGATGGTTAACGCTACAGCTCCCCAGGTGAATTGCATTGGTAGCGAAGGGGTTGCTTAAGGCACCTTGTCAGTGCAATCAGCAGACCCGCGGGGCACTGGAAACACGGCGGTTTCACAAGTTTCGGATGCTTGTCTCCCCACTCGAAAGTTGACGAGTCGAATACGCTGCTTCCAAGCACACCGGTTCCGTCATCGGCGGCCTCACGGGTCGGCCCGAGCGCGGTCATACCGGTGTCAAACTGCATTGTTCAAACGAGCCCCTTGGTTCTCCGTCGCCGCAAGCGCGGCGCTGTAGGCGGCCGGCGTGTCGATATCCGCCAGGAAGGCCGGATCGCCCAATTCGAAAGCTTCCACCAGCTCCGGATGCCGCTCGATCAGGCGGCGGCAGCCGGCGTTGAGCGCGCCCTCGGCGACCTGGGCGGTCTGGGCCGGCGGCAGGACGATGGGATTGCCGCGCTGGCCGCCGACCAGCGGCACCAGGATCCTGTCGCCGCCGGCCTGGAAGAAGGCGGCGGACAGGGCCCGGTAGTGCCGGGCGGTGAGCGCCGGCATGTCGCCCAGCGCCACCAGGGTCCCGGCACCGCCCGGCCGCACGGCCCGGCAGCCGGCACGCACCGAGGACATCTGCCCCTGGGCATGATCCGGGTTTTCGACGAAGTCGACGCCGAGGCCGTCGAGGCTCGTGCGAACCCTCTCCGCCTCGTGTCCCAGGACCACGATCAGGCTGCGCGGTGCCGTCTCCAGCAGAGCTTCGGCCACCGAGCGCAGCACGCTGGAGCGCCCGTAGGCCAGCAGCAGCTTGTTCTCCGCGCCCATGCGGGTCGAGCTGCCGGCGGCCAGCAGCACCACGTCGAGCGGCGGGTCGCCCGTCATCCCTCGCGTCATCCCTCGCTGCCGGCCGCCTGCAGGAGCGGGGCATCGCCGCGGGCTGCACGCTGGTCGGCCCGGCGCCACTGCACGATCTCCGCCAGGATCGAGAGCGCGATCTCCTCCGGCTCGATGGCATCGATGGCGAGGCCCGCCGGACCGTGCAGCGCGGCCAGCCGCTCCTGCGGCAGCTCTCCGGCGAGCTGGGCCTTGAGGCGCTCGACCTTGCGGCGGCTGCCCACCATGCCGAGGTAGCCCGCCCCGGACTGCAGGGCCGCCTTCAGGGCCTCGCGGTCGCGCTTGCCCTGGGTCGCAACGACCACCGCATCCCTGGCGCCCGGCGCCAGCGCCGAGAGGTCGAAGCCCTCGTGGCGCGCGGCCGCGCTCGCGAGCTGCCTCTGGTCCTCCGGCAGGGCCGCCAGGACCACCCGGTAGCCCATCGCCAGCGCCAGGTCGGCCAGGACGGCGGCCACCGGCGAGGCGCCGCAGACCAGCACGCGCGGCGCCTGGCGCAGCGGCTCCAGGAAGAGCTCCACCGTGCCGCCGCTGGGGCAGCCGGAGCGGTGCAGCTCCACCCCGTCGAGGTCGAGCGCCTCGACCACCTCCTCGCGCGGCTTCACCCGAATGAGGCGCGGGCTGCCGCTCTTCAGCACCTCCTGCGCCACGCGCCGGACGGCGGCAGTGACGCAGCCGCCGCCGACGAAGCCGGTCATCTCTCCCGCTGCGGTCACCAGGGCCTTGGCGCCGGCCTTGGCCGAGGTCGCATTGGCGGTGCGCACCACCGTCACGATGCAGCAGTCCTCGCCCTCGCGGGTGAGCCGCTCGATGGTCCGGTAGAGGCCGTCGGTTTGGGTCATGCTTCGCCTCCCTATAGCTTCGCCAGCTCCGGCTCCAGCGCCGCCAGGCTCTCCAGGCTGTGCGCGCTGGCGAAGTGGTCAATCAGCGGCAGGGCGGCGGTCATGGCCCGGTTGACCGGCTCGTAGTCGCGCCAGCCCAGCAGGGGGTTCAGCCAGATCAGCCGGCGGGCGCGCCGCTTCAGCCGGCGCAGCTCCTCGGCCAGCAGCTCCGGCGGGCCGGTGTCGTAGCCGTCGCTCATGACGATCACCACGCTGCGGCCGTTCAGCGCCCGCTTGGCGTGACGCTCGTTAAAGCTCTTCAGGCAGCCGCCGATCCTGGTGCCGCCGCCGAAGCCCGAGGCCATGAGGGAGAGGCGCGTCATGGCCTTGATGGGGTCGCGCTCGCTCAGGCTGTCGGTGATGCGCAGCAGGCGCGTGTGGAAGAGATAGGCATCGCTCTCCGCCCAGCCGCCCACCAGGCCCTTCACGAACTGCAGGAAGAGACGGCTGTAGGGCTCCATCGAGCCCGAGACGTCGAGCAGCACGACGATCCGCACCGGCTGCTCCGGCCGCGCGCGCCAGGCGAGGTCGATGGGCTCGCCGCCCTTGGCCAGGCTGCGGCGCAGGGTGCGGCGCAGGTCCAGCCGCTCCGCCGCCGCCTGCAGGCGATAGCGCCGTGCCAGGCGATAGCGCAGCGCCCGGGCCAGGGCCTCGGCCGCGCGCTCCGCCTCCGCCAGTTCCCTGCGGTCGGCCAGATGGCGCAGGTCGCGGCTGTGCAGGTAGTCCGTCCGCGTGGCGATCAGCCGGCCCTCGCCCGCCTCCGCCTCGCCCTCGCCGCCGCCTTCCTGCGGGTTGCCGCTCTCACCGGTGCTGGCGCTCGGGCGGGCGAGGTGATCGTTCCACACGCTCGGCTGCCGCGCCTTGCGCGGGCTTGCCTCCCGCTCCAGGGCCCGGCGCCGGCGGCCGCGCTGGAACCAGTAGGCCTCGAAGTGGTCGTCGAAGGCCTCCCACTCCTGCCTGCGCTTGGCCAGCAGCGCGCGCAGGCGCAGCCGGCTCCCGGCCGGGTCGGCCAGGGGCAGCGCCCCCAGCAGGGCGACGGCGGCCTCCGCCTCCGGCAGGCCCACGACGTAGCCGTTGAGGCGCAGGTGGTTGACGAAGCCGATCATCCTGCCGGCCGCGGCGGAGCTGCGCTCCGGGTCGAGGCGCCGGGTCATGGGTTCAGGCCGCCCGGCCGACCAGGCGGCTCACCACCTCCGCCACGACGGCCTTCTGGTCGCCCTCGGTCTTCAGCAGGCAGACCAGGCTGGCCTGCAGGGTGACGGGGTCGCCCGCCGCCAGGTCGCGGACGCCGAGCCCCAGCAGGGCGGCGGCCCAGTCCAGGGTCTCCGCGATCCCGGGCAGCTTCTCCAGTTCCTCGCGCCTCAGCGCCTGAACGAAGCGCACCACCTGGCCGGCCAGGCGCTCGCCCAGGTCCGGTACCCGCCGCAGGACGATGGCCAGCTCCCGCGCCTCGTCGGGAAAGTCGACATAGGCATAGAGGCAACGCCGCCTCAGCGCGTCGGAGAGCTCGCGCGTGGCGTTGGAGGTGAGCACTGTCGCCGGGCGCGAGCGCGCCGTCATGGTCCCCAGTTCCGGCACGGTGATCTGGTAGTCGGAGAGCACCTCCAGCAGGTAGGCCTCGAAGGCCTCGTCGGCGCGGTCGACCTCGTCGATCAGCAGGACCACCGGCGTCTCGCTCAGGATCGCCTCCAGCAGCGGCCGGCGCAGCAGGTAGGGCTCGGAGAAGATCTGCGCCTCGATGGCCTCGGCCGCGACCCGGTCGTGCTCGTGCGCCTTGATGGCCAGGAGCTGGCGCTGGTAGTTCCACTCGTAGAGCGCGGCGGAAGCGTCCAGGCCCTCGTAGCACTGCAGGCGCACCAGCCGCCGCCCCTCCATCGCCGCCAGGGCCTTGGCCACCTCGGTCTTGCCGACCCCGGCCTCGCCCTCCAGCAGCAGGGGGCGGCCGAGCTGCAGCGCGAGCTGCAGGGCGGCCGCCAGCGGCGGGTCGGCCAGGTAGCCGACCCCCGCCAGCCGCTCCATCAGCGCCTGGAGCGGCTCCATGCCTCCGCCGACGGGAGCGCGGTCAGCCATGCAGGCCCAGGCTCTCCGCCACGCTCCAGACCCGCCAGTGGTCGTGCGGCATCTGGGTGTGGGTCAGGCCGCGGTGTGCGAAGGCGTCGGCCACCGCGTTGGAGAAGGCCGAGACGCCGCCGACATTGGGGCTCTCGCCCACGCCCTTGGCGCCGATCGGGTGGTGCGGCGAGGGCGTGACCGTGTGGTCGGTCTCCCAGTGCGGGGTCTCGACCGCGGTCGGCAGGTAGAAGTCCATCAGGCTGGCGCCCTGCACGTTGCCGATCTCGTCGTAGCGGATCTCCTGGCCCATGGCGATCGCCAGCGCCTCGGTCAGGCCGCCGTGCACCTGGCCCTCGATCACCATGGGGTTGATCCGGGTGCCGCAGTCGTCCAGCGCATAGAAGCGCCGCACCGTGCTGACCCCGGTATCGACGTCGATGTCCAGCACGCAGACATAGGCGCCGAAGGGATAGGTCATGTTCGGCGGGTCGTAGTAGCTGACCGCCTCAAGTCCCGGCTCGATCCCGGGAATCGCCTGGTTGTAGGCGGCAAAGGCGAGCTCGGCCATGGTCTTGAAGCGTTCCGGGTTGCCCTTCACCTGGAAGCGGTCGACCTCCCACTCCAGGTCGTCGTCGTGCACCTCCAGGAGGTAGGCCGCGATCATCTGCGCCTTGGCGCGGATCTTGCGGCCGGCCATGGCGGTCGCCGCTCCTGCGACCGGCGTCGAGCGCGAGCCGTAGGTGCCGAGCCCGTAGGGTGCCGTGTCGGTATCGCCCTCCTCCACCGTGATCTTGTCGGCCGGCAGGCCGATCTCGCTCGCCAGGATCTGGGCGAAGGTGGTGGAGTGCCCCTGGCCCTGGCTGATGGTCCCGAGCCTGGCGATGGCCGAGCCCGTGGGATGCACCCGGATCTCGCAGGAATCGAACATGCCGAGCCCCAGGATATCGCAGTTCTTGACCGGGCCGGCGCCCACGATCTCGGTGAAGAAGGCGACGCCGATGCCCATCAGGCTGCGGGTCTCGCCGCGGTCGAACTGGGCCCGCTTCTCGGCCTGCTCGGCCCTCAGCGCCTGGTAGTCGACCGTCTCCAGGGCCTTCGACATGGCCGTGTGGTAGTCGCCCGAATCGTACTCCCAGCCCAGCGCGGAGGTGTAGGGGAACTGCTCCTTGGCGATGAAGTTCTTCATGCGCAGCTCGGCCGGGTCCATTCCCAGCTTGCGGGCCAGCACGTCGATCATGCGCTCGATGAAGTAGGAGGCCTCGGTCACCCGGAAGGAGCAGCGATAGGCCACCCCGCCCGGCGCCTTGTTAGTGTAGACCCCGTCGACCCCGACATAGGCCGTCGGGATGTCGTAGGACCCGGTGCAGATGTGGAAGAAGCCGGCCGGGAACTTGGTCGGGTCGGCGCAGGCGTCGAAGGCGCCGTGGTCGGCCAGCACGTGGCACCAGAGCCCGGTGATCTTGCCGTCGCGGGTCGCCGCGATCTTGCCGGTCATGTGATAGTCGCGCGCGAAGGCCGTGGCCGAGAGGTTCTCGATGCGGTCCTCGATCCACTTCACCGGCTGGCCGGTGACGATGGAGGCGACGATGGCGCAGATGTAGCCCGGATAGACGCCGACCTTGTTCCCGAAGCCGCCGCCGATGTCGGGCGAGACGATCCTGATGTTGTGCTCGGGGATATTGGAGATCAGCGAGGCCACGGTGCGCACGGCGTGCGGCGCCTGGAAGGTGCCCCAGACCGTCAGCTTGCCGTTCACCTTGTCCATCGAAGCCACGCAGCCGCAGGTCTCCAGGGGACAGGGATGGACGCGCTGGTAGGTGATGAACTCTTCGGCCACCACCTCGGCTTCCGAGAGGACCTTCTCGGTCTCCTCCTTGTCGCCGGCGTCCCAGTAGAAGATGTGGTTGTGGTGCTTGCGGGGACCGTGCGCGCCTTCGGTCTTGTCCTTGATGTCCTCGCGCAGCAGGGGCGCATCCTCGGCCATGGCCTTGGCGGCATCGACCAGGACCGGCAGCTCCTCGTAGTCGACCTCGACCAGCTCGACGCCGTCGGCGGCGGCATAGCGGTCCTCGGCGACGACGAAGGCGACCTCCTGGTTCTGGAACAGCACCTTCTCGTGCGCCAGCACCGCCTGCACGTCGCCGGCAAGGGTCGGCATGTAGTGCAGGTTCAGCGGGATCAGGTCCTCTGCCGTGATGACCGCCAGCACGCCGGGCACCGCGAGGGCGGCCTCCTTGTCGATCTTCTTGATGCGGGCATGGCCGTAGGGCGAGCGCACGAAGTCGCCGAACAGCATGCCCTTCATCTTGATGTCGTCGACATAGTTGCCCTTGCCCTGGGTGAAGCGCGCGTCCTCGACGCGCTTGCGGGCGCAGCCCAGGCCTTGAAGCTGTTCGGCGCGTGCCGCTGCCGGGGGAGTCTGCTCGTTCATTCCGCTGCCTCCTTGACCGCGTTCAGGCTGTCGGCCGCTGCACGGACCGCCTTGACGATGTTCTGATAGCCGGTGCAGCGGCAGAGGTTGCCGGAGATGCCGTAGCGGATCTCCTCCTCGCTGGGATCGGGGTTCTCCTGCAGCAGGCGGAAGGCGCGCGTGATCATGCCCGGCGTGCAGTAGCCGCACTGCAGCCCGTGGTGCTCGCGGAAGGCCTCCTGGATGGCGTGCAGGCTGCCGTCGGGATTGGCGATGCCCTCGATGGTGGTGACCTCCGCCCCCTCGGCCTGGATGGCGAAGACCATGCAGGACTTCACCGACCTGCCGTCGAGATCGACCGTGCAGGCACCGCAGTGGCCGGTGTCGCAGCCGATGTGCGGGCCGGTGATGTCCAGGGCCTCGCGCAGGAAGTGGATCAGCAGCGTGCGCGGCTCGGCCAGGGCTTCCACCTTGCCGCCGTTCACGGTCATGGAAAGGGCTTTCTTGCTCATAGCTTTCGGCGTCTCCGGTGTCTTGGATCAGGCGGCGCGGGAGCGGGCGGTCAGGACGGCGCGCTTCAGCAGCACACCCGCGAGCTTGCTGCGGAACTGGCCGGGCCCGCGGCCGTCGGAGACCGGCTCCGTGATGGCTTCCGCGGCCTGCGCGGCCGCGGCGAGCGCGGCCTCGTCCAGGGCGGTGCCGACCAGGGCCGCGCCGGCCGCCTCCGCATGGAGCGGCGTGTCGGAGAGGTTGGTCAGGCCGATCTCAGCCGAGGCACAGGTCCCCCCCTGCATGGTCAGCACCACGGCGACGGCGGCCGTGGCATAGTCGCCGATCTTCCGCTTCTGCTTCTCGTAGGCATGGCCGTGGCCCGGCGGCGGGGCGGGAATGTCGATGGCGAGCAGGATCTCGTCCTCGGCCAGCTTGGTGAAGAAGGCGCCCTCGTAGAAGTCCCGGGCCGCGATCTCGCGCTCGCCGCCGGGGCCGCGGACCCGGAAGCGGGCACCCAGGGTCTGCATCACCGCCGGCATGTCGTTGCCGGGGTCCCCGTTGGCGACGTTGCCGCCGAGGGTCCCCAGGTTGCGGATCTGCGGGTCGGCGATCTGCAACGCCGTCTCGCGCAGGATCGGGCAGGCGGCCGCCAGCTCCGCCGAGGCGATGACCTCGGCCTGGGTGGTCATGGCACCGATGGAGATGAGGTCGCCGGCCACTCGGATTCCCTTGAGCTCGGCGATGTCGCGGAGGTCGATCAGGTGCTCCGGCACAGCCATGCGCAGCTTCATCATGGGGATGAGGCTGTGGCCGCCCGCGACCACGCGGGCCTCGTCGCCGTGCTGGCCCAGAAGCTGCAGGGCAGCGGCCAGGCTGTCCGGGCGGTGATAGTCGAATGACGCTGGAATCATCTCGTCTAAGGCTCCTCCCAAAGCGTTATTGCTTCTTATGCGGCCATGATGAGGCGCCGCATCCGGGGCTCCAGAGGCGGTGCGCGGAAAAGGCCGCGGCCTGCACGAAATGCGGCCTGGCTGCACGAGATGCGGAGGGTGGTCTGCACCCGCGCGGCACCGCCCGCACCCCCGCCCGGCCGGCCACGGAAGTATCCTGGTATGGGCGGCCGGGCGGGGGTGCGGGCCGGCGCCGAAGCCGTCCAAGCGCCAGCGCGAAGCGCGTTAATGCAGACCCAGGGCCTTCTGCACCTCCGGCAGCTTGGAGCGGCTGACCGGGACCTCGCTGTCGCGGCCGTCGGCCAGCAGGCAGATGCCCTTGTCCCCCTCGCGGCGGAAACCCGCCACCTTGGAGAGGTTCACCAGGTGGCTGCGGTGGGTGCGGAGGAAGGACTTCTGGGCGACGGCCTTCTCCACCCGCGAGATCGACCAGGGGCAGAAGAGCTCGCCCTCGCCGTTCAGGAGCCAGGTGTAGTGCCCGTCGGCGCGCACCGCGGCGATCTGCTCGGCCGAGAGGAAGCGGATGGCGCTGTCCCGCTCGTAGGGGATGCGCTCCTCGCTGCCGGGCTGCGGGCCGCGCGGCCTGGAGAGCGCCTGCGAGTAGACCGCCTGGCTGGCCTGCCGCGGCGGCTCCGCCTCCTGCGGCGGGGCGGCCGCCGCTCCCTCCCCGGCGGCGCGGGGCTGGGCCGTGCCCGTGGGGATGGCGATCAGGAGGAAGAGCCCGCAGATCAGGAAGGAGGCCAGGGAGACGACCAGCGCCAGGGAATCGCTGGAGAGGATCGAGGCCGGAACGAAGCTGGTCTGCTCGGCGAGCTGGAAGGCCGTGAAGGCCATGGCGGTGTAGTGCATGGCGGAGACCGCGAGCCCCAGCACGACGGCGCCGATCACCGTCTGCGCCATGCCGCGCTGGCGGTAGGCCAGCTCCAGCCCCAGGGTCGAGGCGGCGATGGCGATCAGGGCCGCCAGCACCACCCCCAGGGGCTCGTAGAGCAGGACGCAGTTGCCGCGGATCGCCGACATGCCGAGGTAGTGCATGCCGACGATGCCGAGCCCCGTCAGGACGCCGGCGCCGACGATGCGCAGGTGGCTGCGCCGCCCGAAGTGCAGCAGGATCAGGCCCATGCCGGTGACCAGGATCGCCAGCAGCACCGAGAGCAGGGTCGGCAGCGGGTCGTAGGAGATGCCGACCGGCAGGCGGACCGCCAGCATGCCGACGAAGTGCATCGACCAGATGCCGGCCCCCAGCGCGATCGCAGCCTTCGCAATGACCGGCTTGCGCCGCGCCGAGGGCAGCGCGCTCAGCCCGTTCGTCAGCTTCAGGGCCGTGAAGGCCGCCATGATGGCCACCAGCATGGATGCGGCGACCAGAAGGGGATCGTACTCTACGGTCAGCATGCCTTTTGGGTCGCGAAGAGCCCGTTCTCAGGCGGGAGACTATGCCACGTCTCTCGAAGAAAGCCCAAGGTTCGCGCGCGTCGAAGAATTCGTCTTGCCCGCGGACGCGGGCGCGAAAAAGGCCATGGTCTCGCGCCCGCGCCTGTGTCACCTTCCCGCCCGAGCTTGAGACGAGGCATTCGATCTGGGAGTGGACGCGATGCGCATTGGAGTGACGTCACTGGTTTCACGGGGAGTTCTGGCCTGTTTCCTTGGCCTGCTTCTCTTGCCTGCTTTCGACAGCACGCCGGCTGCGGCCAGCGAGACCCTGGACCGGATCTCGAAGCGGGGCAGCATCAACGTCGGCTACCGCGAAGACCGCCCGCCCATGTCTTTCGTCAACAACGAGGGCCAGGTCACCGGCTACTCCATCGACCTCTGCCTGGCGATCGTCAAGGCGGTGAAGGAGAAGCTCGACCGCCAGGACCTGGCCACCACCTTCGTGCCGGTGACGGTCGACCATCGCTTCGACGCCATCGCGAACGGCGAGATCGACATCCTCTGCGGCGCGACCACCAAGACGCTGAAGCGCCAGGCCAAGGTGGACTTCACCGACCTCACCTTCGTCACCGGCGCCACCATGATGAGCCTGGCCGACAACCCGGTGCCCGGCATCCGTGGCCTTGAGGGTAAGAAGGTTGCCGTGGTCAAGGACACCACGACCATCGACGTCCTCAACAAGCGGCTGGAGCAGTCCGGCACCAAGGCGACCGTGGTCCCGGTCAACACGGCCAAAGAGGGCGTGGAGGCCGTGATCAAGGGCGAGGTCGCGGCCTTCTCCGCCGATCAGGTCGTGCTGATCGGCCTCATCATCACCCAGACCTCCGGCACGCGCTTCGCGATTGCCAACGAGCTCTTCTCCTTCGAGCCCTTCGCGCTTGCGGTGCCGCGCAACGATGCCGACTTCCGCCTGATCGCGAACACGGTGATCGCCGACCTCAACCGCAGCGGCAAGATCACGCCGATCTACGAGCGCTGGTTCTCGCGCTTCGGCCAGGAGGTGCCGGACCTGCTGCGTGCGCTCTACGTGCTGGGTTCGACCCCGGAGTAGCAGCCCCATGCGCGCGGAGAGCGGGATCGAGAGCTTCCACGCCCACGTCTATTTCGATGCCGGAAGCGTTGCGAAGGCACGCGCGCTCTGCGAGGCGGCACGCGATCGCTTCGGCATCGAGATGGGCCGCGTGCACGAGCGGGAGGTCGGCCCCCACCCGCGCTGGAGCTGTCAGCTCTCCTTCGCGCCCGAGGCCTTCGGCCGGGTCATCTCCTGGCTGGCGCTGAACCGCGACGGCCTCACGGTCTTCATCCATCCCAACACGGGCGAGGCCCTGGAGGACCACCGCGATCACGCGCTGTGGATGGGCGAGCTGCTGCCGCTGAAGCTAGAACTCTTCGAGCAGAAAGCCTAGACGGCCTGGGCGGCGGCCTCCGCGCGGCCCAGCTTCTCCGCGATCGCGCGGCCTTCCTCGCGGGTGAAGGCGCGCAGCGGCGGGCGCAGGTTGGCCCAGCGCTCGTCGCCCGTCTCCATGGCCAACAGGCGCTTCTGGCCTGGGATCGCACCGGGGCCCTGGATCAGCTTGCGGAAGGCCGAGATCTCGGCCTGCTGTGCCTCGGCGCCGGCCAGGTCTCCGGCATCGAAGCGCGCCACCACCTCGGCGATGGGGCCGGCATTGACGTTGGCCGTCGCCGTGATGCAGCCCTGGCTGCCGGCCTTGAGGCCGTCCAGCAGGAAGAGCTCGGACCCTGGATAGACGATCAGGCCCTCGATCTTGAAGAGCTCCTGCATGTTCGCCCAGTCGCCGGAGCTGTCCTTGATGCCGGCGATGGCCTCGGGGAAGTCCTCGAAGAGGCGGCGGACCAGGCTCGGCGGCAGGCCCACCACGGCCATCGGCGGGATGTGGTAGAGATAGAGCGAGGGCCGCTTGGGCTGCAGCATCTCGATCAGGCGCGCGAAGTAGTCGTAGAGCCCCTCCTCGCTGACGCCCTTGTAGTAGAAGGGCGGCAGCAGCAGGGCCCCGCCGCAGCTGCGCTCCAGGCAGGCCGCGGTCAGGCGCGCGGTATCGGAAAGCGCGGTGAGGCCGGTGCCCGGAATCATCAGCGCCGGGTCGATGCCGCCGTCGATCAGCTTGTCCAGGGCCTCGATGCGCTCGTCGATCCCCACCGACAGCGCCTCACCCGTGGTGCCGAAGGGCGCCAGGCCGACGCAGCCCTCTGCCAGGAGACGCTTGCTCATCGCCAGGAAGAGGTCGTGGGCGATCGAGAGATCGTCGTTGAAGGGCGTCAGGGTGGGCGCAATGACGCCGCGGAGCGGGGTAGCCGACATCGGGACCTCTCATGGAAAGCGGGACAGGCCCTTGCGCCTATCAGAAAGAGAGCCAGGTGCGCAAGAAAGCGATGCTCCCCCCCGCAGGCCGGCGGCAGGGGCTGGCACAGGACCCGCGCCTGTTCTAGACACGGGGGGTAGAGCACGCACTTCCACCCCTCGGACCACCTCACCATGTCGGCATTCCTCCGCGGCGCAGGGCCGCCAGCTTCCGGGACATCATGACCGCAAAGCAGAAGACTCCAGGCGGGCCCAGGACGCCGCCGCCGAGGGCCTGGCAGCGCATGCTCTCCGGGCGGCGGCTCGACCTGCTGGACCCCTCGCCGCTCGACATCGAGGTGGAGGACATCGCCCAGGGGCTCTCGCGCGTGGCGCGCTGGAACGGCCAGACCAAGGGCGACTGGGCCTTCACCGTCGCCCAGCACTCGCTGCTGGTGGAGCGGATCGTGGCGGAGCTGCGGCCGGGCTACCGGCCGCGCTGGCTGCTGGCCGCCCTGCTGCACGACGCCGCGGAATACGTGCTGGGCGACCTGATCACGCCCTTCAAGGCGGCCGTCGGCAGCGACTACAAGAAGCTGGAGATCCGCCTGGGCGAGGCGGTGCACATCCGCTTCGGGCTGCCGGCGACCCTGCCCCAGCATGTGACCGACACGATCAAGCGTGCCGACAAGGCCTCGGCCTACTTCGAGGCGACGCAGCTCGCCGGCTTCGGCGAGAAGGAGGCGCGCACCTTCTTCGGCGCGCCGCGCGCGATCAGGCGGCCGCTGCTGGAGCCGATCCCGCCGGACGCGGCCAAGGCGGCCTTCATGAAGCGCCACGCGGTCCTGCTGGCGGCCGAGACATGATCTGGCTCGCCCTCGCCGCCCTCCTGGCCTGGCTCTACCTCCTGAGCCTGCACGGCGGCTTCTGGCTGGCGCGGCCCCGGCTGGATGCCGCCCCCCTCGGCGCCCGCCCGGCCTGGCCGCGGGTCACCGCCGTGGTGCCGGCGCGCAACGAGGCCGACGTGATCGGGCAGTCGCTGGCCAGCCTGGTCGCCCAGGACTATCCCGGCGACTTCAGGATCCTGCTGGTGAACGACCACAGCGAGGACGCGACGGGCGCGCTGGCCCGCGAGGTCGCGGCCGGCTCCGGCGGCCGGCTCTCCGTCCTCGACGCCGGCGAGCGCCCGCCCGGCTGGGTCGGGAAGCTCTGGGCCCTGCACTCGGGCACCCAGGAGGGCGGGGCCGGGCCCGACTACTGGTGGTTCACCGACGCCGACATCGCGCACGACCCCGCGACCCTGGCCGGGCTGGTCGAGAAGGCCGAGGGCGGGCGCTTCGCCCTCGTCTCGCTGATGGTGCGGCTCTCCTGCGCCAGCGCCTGGGAGAAGCTCCTGATCCCAGCCTTCGTCTTCTTCTTCCAGAAGCTCTATCCCTTCCCCTGGGTGGTGGCCGACCGGCGCGGCACCTCGGCGGCGGCCGGCGGCTGCATGCTGGTCAGGGCGGAGACCCTGCAGGCCGCCGGCGGGATCGAGGCGATCAAGGGTGCAGTGATCGACGACTGCAGCCTGGCCGCGCGCCTGAGAGGGCCCGCGCAGCAGGCGAGGCTGGGCCTCTTCCTCGGCCTCACGCTCACCTCGCACTCGATCAGGCCCTACAGCGGCCTGGGCGAGATCTGGGCCATGGTGGCGCGCTCGGCCTATACCCAGCTCCGCTACAACCCGCTGCTGCTGGCCGGTACGCTGGTGGGCATGCTGCTGCTCTACCTCTTGCCCCCGGCGCTGGTGCTGGGCCTGCCCTGGCACGGCGATGGGGCGGCCGCGATCCTGGGCGGGGCCGCCTGGCTCTTGATGGCGGCGGCCTGGCTTCCCACCTTGCGCCTCTATGACCTGCCGTTCTGGCGCGGTCTTCTCTTGCCGCTGGCGGGGCTCCTCTACACCGCCATGACCTTTGACTCGGCTCGGCGACACTGGCAAGGCAGGGGTGCGGCCTGGAAAGGCCGCATCGGCGCCGGGAACAGCCCAGGTAACTGACTGCGGCGAGTGACTGCCGGAGCTTGGAAAGCGAGAAGGATGGCGCCCACCTTGACTGCCGACAGCCGACCGGAGACCGGGCTGGAGACGCCGTCCGGCAAGGGCGCGGGGGACGAGAACTTCCCCGTGGGCTCGCTGCTGGTCTCGCGCGCACTGCGCCCGCAGGTCGCCAGCTACTACGCCTTCGCCCGCGCCATCGACGACATCGCCGACAACCCGGAGCTGGCCGCCGAGACCAAGATCGCGCGCCTCCAGGGCTTCGCCGAGGCGATCCACGGCGCCCACCGCGAGGATCCGGCCTACGCCAAGGCGCAGGCCTGCCGGGCCGCCCTCCTGCTGCGCTCGGTGCCGCTGCACCACGCCAGCGACCTGACCATCGCCTTCATCCAGGACGCACGCCAGTCCCGCTATGCCGACTGGGCGGAGCTCCTGGGCTACTGCGAGAACTCGGCCAATCCCGTCGGCCGCTTCCTGCTGGCGCTGCACGAGACCGAGGACCCGGCCGCCTACAAGGCCTCCGACGCGCTCTGCACCGCGCTGCAGGTGATCAACCACCTGCAGGACTGCGGCGAGGACTACCGCCAGCTCGACCGCTGCTACCTGCCGCAGGACTGGATGGCGGCGGAGGGAGCCAGGACGGAGGAGCTGGCGGGCGGCTCCCTCAGCCCGGCCATGCGCCGGGTGCTGGACCGATGCCTCGATGCGACCGAGGCGCTGCTGGCCGAGGCGCGGCCGCTGCCGGGGCGCCTGCCCAGCCGCCGCCTGGCGCTGGAGGCCGCCACCATCTACCGGCTGGCCTGCCGCCTGACGGTCGCGCTGCGCCGCCGCGACCCGCTGGCCGAACGCGTGGCCTTCGGCAAGAGTGCCATGCTGCGCGCGGCCCTCGGTGCCTGCTGCGCGGTCTTCCTGGGCCTGGGCGAGGGGAGACGGGAGCAATGAGCGCCACCCTGAACGAGGCCGGCACGGGCGGGCTCACGGAAAGCGCCGCCCGCGCGCACGCGGCCCAGGTGGTCGCCGCCTCCAGCACCTCCTTCCTCGCCGGCATGCGCGCACTGCCCAAGGCGCGCCGGGAGGCCATGTACGCCGTCTATGCCTTTTGCCGCGAGGTCGACGACATCGCCGACGAACCGGCACCGCTGGAGGAGAAGCTGACCGGCCTGGAGGCCTGGCGCGGCGAGATCGAGCGGCTCTATCGCGGGGCCCCCTCTTCGCTCACCAGCAAGGCGCTGGAAGGTCCCATCGCCGCCTACGACCTGCCCAAGGCGGAGTTCCTGGCGGTCATCGACGGGATGGAGATGGACGCCCGCGGCCCCATCGTGGCGCCGGACTTCGAGACCCTGCTGCTCTACTGCCGGCGCGTGGCCGGCGCGGTGGGCATGCTCTCCATCCGCTGCTTCGGTGCCAGCGGCCCCAGGGCCGAGGAGCTGGCCGTGGTCCTGGGAGAGGGCCTGCAGCTCACCAACATCCTGCGCGACCTCAGCGAGGATGCCGAGGACGGACGCCTCTACCTGCCACGCGAGGCGCTGGAGGCAGCCGGGATCACGGCCCGCGACCCGGCCGCGGTCCTGGCCGATCCCAGGCGGGCTGAGGCGGCAGCCTGGCTGGCCGGCCATGCGCGCCGGCGCCTGGATCGGGCGCGCGTCATCATGCGCGACCTGCCCCGCCGCGCCATGCGGCCGCCCCTCTTGATGCACGCGGTCTACGAGAAGATCCTGGACCGCCTGGAGGCGCGCGGCTGGGAGGTGCTGGAGCCGCGCGTCAGCCTCTCGAAGCTCAGCAAGATCGCCGTGCTGCTGCGGCACGGCTTGTTCTAGAGCACAATGCGCTCGCTCATGCTCACGCAGTGTGCTCCAGCACGTTATCTTCCAAACAAATCGTCATCGCAGATGAACTCATCTGCTCGGGATTTGTTCTGAGCCATGTCTCCGCGCGCCCATGTTGTCGGGGCCGGCCTCGCCGGCCTCTCGGCCGCGCTGCGCCTGGCCGAGCAGGGCCTAGAGGTGCACCTCTACGAGGCCGCGCCCCAGGCCGGCGGCCGCTGCCGCAGCTATTTCGACCGTGGGCTGGGCGTCACCCTGGATAACGGCAACCACCTGGTGCTCTCGGGCAACGGCGCGATCCGCGACTACCTGGCGACCATCGGGGCGGAGGGGGAGCTGATCGGGCCGCCGGGGGCGAGCTATCCCTTCTACGACCTGGAGCGCCGGCAGGGCTTCGAGCTCACGCTTTCAGACGGCCGGCTGCCCTGGTGGATCTTTCGCGGCTCGAGCCGGATCCCCGGCACCCGGCCGCTCGACTACCTGCGCGCGCTGCGCCTGAAGCGCGCCGGGCCCGGGGCCACGGTCGCCGACTGCCTGCCGGAGCGCGACGCCCTCTGGCGCGGCTTCTTCGAGCCGCTGACCGTGGCCGCGCTCAACACCCGGCCCGAGGAAGCCAGCGCCACCCTGCTCTGGCGCATCCTGGAGGAAACCTTCCTGCGCGGCGGCGAAGCCTGCCGCCCACGAATCGCCAGGCAATCGCTCGCCGCTACCTTCGTCGACCCGGCTCTTGCAAAAATTGCCGAATCGGGGGGCCAGATCCATCTGGGTGCCCGCCTGCGCCGCTTGGACTGTGGTAATTCGGTCGCACAACGCCTTCATTTTGATCGCGAATCCCTGGACCTGGAACCCCAGGACCGCCTGGTGCTGGCGCTGCCGCCCTGGAATCTGGCCGACCTGCTGCCCGAAATGGACCCGGGCCTCGAGCCGCGGCCCATCGTCAATGCCCACCTCTGCCTGGAGGCGCCGGCCCCCCTGCCGACCGACAAGCCCCTGCTGGGGCTCCTGGGCGGAACCGCCGAGTGGATCTTCGCAAGGGGGCGGGTCGTCAGCCTCACGGTCAGCGCTGCGGAGAGCTTAAGCCTTGTTTCGCAAGAGGAATTGGCCGCACGCCTGTGGCAGGACACGGCTCTGGCGCTGCAGCTGCCGCGCGCGCCCATGCCGACGATCCGGCTGATCCGCGAGAAGCGCGCTACCTTCGCCGCCACGCCCGCGGCCGAAGCACGCCGGCCGGCTAGCGCAACGAGGCTCAAAAACCTACATCTTGCAGGGGATTGGACCGACACGGGCCTCCCTGCAACCATCGAAGGGGCGATACGCTCTGGGTTCAATGCTGCAGGTGCGAAGACGGCTTGAGGCACTTCAGTGACTTGAGTAGTTTACCCCCATTGGGGCAGCGGGTTTACGTGTGAAGATATCATGGACCTCTCATTGGAACTGAGGCGCCGGCAAGCGGTCGAAAGCGCGATCGAGGACGCCGGGCAAGCCCTCAAGGATCTTCAGCAGGAAGACGGCCATTGGGTCTTCGAGTTCGAGGCCGATGCGACGATTCCAGCCGAGTACATCTTTCTGCGCCACTTCCTGGGCAACATCGACGAGCCGGGCTATGCGGAGCTGGAGGCCAAGCTGGCCGTCTACCTGCGCAAGATCCAGGGCGCGCACGGCGGCTGGCCGCTGTTCAAGGACGGCGACTTCAACATCTCGGCCAGCGTGAAGGCCTACTGGGCGCTGAAGCTGGCCGGCGACGATCCCGACGCGGAGCACATGCGCCGGGCGCGCGAGGCCATCCTGGCGCAGGGCGGCGCGCAGACGGCAAACGTCTTCACCCGCATCGCCATGGCACTCTTCGGGGTCATCCCCTGGCGGGCCGTTCCCTTCATGCCCGTCGAGATCATGATCTTCCCCTACTGGTTCCCCTTCCATCTGGAGAAGGTGTCCTACTGGTCGAGGACGGTGATCGTGCCGCTCCTTATCCTGATGCACCTGAAGCCTCAGGGGCGGAACCCGCGCGGGGTTCGCATCGACGAGCTCTTTCCCGACCATCCAGAGCGCCTGCGCTATCGCATGAACACGACCGGCACGAAGCTGGGCGCCCTCTTCGCCGGCATCGACGCCGTCGTGCGCCGGGTCTTCCCGCTGCTGCCGCGCCGCTGGAAGGAGCGCTCGATCGAGAAGGCCGTCGACTTCATCAAGCCCAGGCTGAACGGCGAGGACGGCCTGGGCGGCATCTTCCCGGCCATGGCCGGCGCGGTCATGGCCTTCGATACCCTGGGCTACGGGCACGACCACCCCGACTTCAAGACCGCCTACGGGTCGGTCGAGAAGCTGCTGAAGGACCACGGCGACTATGCCTACTGCCAGCCCTGCCTCTCGCCGGTCTGGGACACCTGCCTGGCCTGCCACGCCCTGCTGGAGGTGGGGGAGAACCACCTCGACCAGTCGCTGAACGACGCCTTCAACTGGCTGCTGGAGCGCGAGATCACCGACCTCAAGGGGGACTGGGCCTGGCGCCGGCCCGACCTGCCGCCCTCGGGCTGGGCCTTCCAGTACTGGAACGACTACTACCCCGACGTGGACGATACCGCCGTGGTGGTGACGGCGCTGCACCGCGCCAACGACCATCGCTACCGGCCGGCGATCGAGCGTGCGGCCAACTGGATCCGGGGCATGCAGTCGAAGAACGGCGGCTGGGGTGCCTTCGACGCCGACAACACCTTCACCTACCTGAACCACATCCCCTTCTCGGACCACGGCGCGCTGCTGGACCCGCCGACCGTGGACGTCTCCGCGCGCTGCCTCTCGATGCTGGCGCAGCTCGGCTACGAGCGCGATGATCCGGTGGTCGCCAAGGCCATCGACTACCTGAAGGGCGAGCAGGAGCCGGACGGCTCCTGGTACGGGCGCTGGGGCACCAACTACATCTACGGCACCTGGTCGGCGCTGAGCGCGCTCAATGCCGCCGGCGAGGACCCGCGGCAGCCCTACATCCAGCGCGCGGTCGCTTTCCTGAAGGACTTCCAGCAGTCCGACGGCGGCTGGGGCGAGGACGGCGCCACCTACTGGAGCGAGCGCCGTGGAGAGGTGAAGGGCTCGACGCCCTCGCAGACCGCCTGGGCGCTGCTCGGCCTCATGGCCGCCGGCGAGGTCGATTCGCCCGAGGTCAGCCGCGGCATCGACTATCTCCTCTACGCCCCGCGCGAGGGCGCGAAGTGGCAGGAGGACCTCTACACCGGCGTCGGCTTCCCGCGGATCTTCTACCTGCGCTACGACGGCTACAGCGCCTACTTCCCGCTCTGGGCGCTGGGCCGCTATCACAGCCTGAAGCAGAGCAACGCCAAGCGCCCCATCTGGGGGCTCTAGAGCAGAGTGCGCTCGCACATGCTCACGCACCCTGCTCCAGCATGTTGTTTCAGAAGCAGATCGTCGTCGCAGATGTTTCCATCTGCTCGGGCTTTGCTCTAGGGCTCCCGGACCAGGGTGCCTAACCCCCTCATCGGGGCGGTCTGCGGCCTGAAAAGCGAGGCGGCCCTGCTGGCCCCGCTGGTCGAGCAGGGCCGCCTCCTGGTTCGGGCTTCCGGCGCGGACAGCGCGCGGGCTGCCAAAGCGGCTGAAGAACTCGTCGCCGAGGGCGTAACGGCCCTTCTTTCCTTCGGTCTCTGCGGAGCGCTCAGCGCCGAGGTTTCGGCCGGCGATCTGGTCCTGCCCGAGGCGGTTCTGGCCGAGGACGAGACCTGGCCCTGCGATGCCGGTTGGAGGGCACGGCTACGCGAGGGACTGCCGCCGGGTCTCCTGCGGGCCGCACAGGGCGGCACGATCCTGGGCTCCGATCGGGCGATTGCCACCGCCGAGGAGAAGGCCGCCCTCGCCCTGCGCAGTTCCGCCCTGGCCGTCGACATGGAAAGCCACGCGCTGGCTCGCACCGCGCGGCGCCACGGCCTGCCATTCCTGGTGGTTCGTGCCTGTTCGGATGAGGCCGGGCAGGCGCTGCCCGAGGCGGCGCTGAGGGCCACCCGGCCGGACGGCGGCATCGACCTCGCGGCCGTGCTGGCCGGCCTGGCGCGCCGGCCGCAGCAGCTTCCTGTCCTCATCGCCCTGGGCAAGGGCAGCAGGCGCGCCCACCAGACCCTCCGACGGGTGGTCGAGAGCGGGGCGCTGCTCCGGGACTGAAAGGAAGGCTTCCGCCTACTCGGCCGCCGCCCTGTTGCGGCGCTTGTCGCCGGGACGCTGGGGACCGCCCTTCTCGTCGATCTCCTTGACCGCACCGTCAACCAGGCGGTCGAAGACGAACTCGGCGGGGCGCTGCTTCTCGAGCGGGATCTCCTTGGCCATCGCACCCTCGGTCCGGATGCCGGCCAGGGCCACCTTGAGCGCCTTCCAGGGCCGCTTGACGGTGTCCTCGACGGCGGTGCCCTCATAGCCGCAGTGGACCATGCAGTCGGCACACTTCTCGTAGTTGCCGGTGCCGTAGGAGTTCCAGTCGGTGTACTCCATGAGCTCGCCGTAGGTCTTCGCATAGCCCTCGTTCAGCAGGTAGCAGGGGCGCTGCCAGCCGAAGACGTTGCGGGTCGGGTTGGACCAGGGCGTGCACTTGTAGTCCTGGTTGCCGGCCAGGAAGTCCAGGAAGAGGCTGGACTGGCTGAAGCGCCAGGGCTTCTTGTCCTTGGCCCGCGCCTTGCCCATGCGGAAGAGGTCGCGGAAGAGGTTCTTGGTGTGCGTGCGGTTCAGGAAGTGCTGCTGGCTGGGCGCGCGCTCGTAGGCATAGCCCGGCGAGATGGTGACGCCCTCGACGCCGAGATCGCGCGCGAAGTCCATGAACTCCGCGACCTTGTCGGCCTCGGCGTTGTTGAAGAGCGTGCAGTTCAGATTGACCCGGAAGCCGCGGTCGCGCGCCTCCTTGATCGCCTTGACCGCCTTCTTGAAGACGCCCTTCTGCGCCACGGCCGCGTCGTGCTCTTCCTCCAGCCCGTCCAGGTGGACCGAGAAGGTGAGGTAGGGCGTCGGCTTGAACTCGTCGAGACGCTTCTCGAGCAGCAGCGCGTTGGTACAGAGGTAGACGAAGCGCTTGCGCTTCACCAGCTCCGCCACGATGGTCGGCATCTCGCGGTGGATCAGCGGCTCGCCGCCGGGAATGGAGACGATGGGCGCGCCGCATTCCTCGACCGCCTCGATGCACTCCTCGACCGAAAGGCGCCGGTCAAGGATTGCCTTCGGATAGTCGATCTTTCCGCAGCCGGGGCAGGCCAGATTGCATCGGAAGAGCGGCTCCAGCATCAACACCAGCGGGTAGCGGGTGTTGCGCTTCAAGCGCTGCTTCATGATGTAGGCGCCGACTCGGATCTGCTGTATCACGGGGACAGCCACGGCGGGACGCACTCCTTCACAAACGGCAACGACAGGGCGTATCTGAGGATCGCACGCCAGGATGCAAGGTCGTGCTTGCTGCAAAATCCCCCGATGCCCATGTCATTGTTGCATCGCACAGTCGCCCCGATTGCTGCCATGCTTGCTTCGGCGCTGTCAAAGGCCAAAGAGGTGTATAAGTCCGTGTTTAAGCTGCTCTTACCGATTTTCCTGGCGAGCGTGTTGTTTGTGCCAGCACGTGCCGCCGAACCCGGCTCTCCCGAAGCAGCGGTGGAGCAGTTGAACAGCGCCATTCTTCAGGCCTTGCACACCCCGTCGGCCAGCAACTTCGACACCAGGGTCGGCATGCTGCGCCCGCTGATGGTCTCCGCCTTCGATTATCCCTTCATGGCGCGCATTGCCGCCGGGCGTTACTGGAAGGACTTCACGGCCGAGCAGGAGCAGCGCTATGTCGCACTCTTCACCGACCTCTCGGTCGCCACGGCCGCCAGCCGCTTCAAGGCGCAGCCCAGGGCGGGCCTCACCGTGACCGGCGAGCGCGAGGGGCCGCGCAACACCAAGCTGATCGAGACCACGCTCACCCTGCCGGGCAAGACCCCGCGCGTCATCTCCTACCTCATGCGCCAGGACGACTTCGGCGCCTGGCGCGCCATCGACATCTTCTTCGAATCCCGGGTGAGCGAGCTCTCGACCAAGCGCTCGGAATACACCTCCATCCTCGGCAAGGACGGGATCGCGTCCTTCCTGAACGCGCTGCAGAAGAAGTACAACGAGTACAAGGAAGAGGGCTGAGACAAGCGCCCTCCTCGGCCCCTCCGCTCAGCCGGCCGCGCTCAGGAGCGAGGCATTACCGCCGGCAGCCGTGGTGTCGATGCACACGGTGCGCTCCGCACAGTAGGCGGCCGGGGCCAGCACGGGGCGGATCAGGAGCACGATGGGTCCGCCGCGCCGCGCCAGGGCCCGCCGCAGCCGCAGAGCCTCGGCTCCCTGCCCGGCGTAGGCGAGCGCATCGAAGTCCAGGCCCTCGATGACCTCGTCCGAGGGCTGGCCCTCGGCCACCGCCAGGGGCAGCGCCTCCGACAGGAGCGGTGCCAGGACCGCCCGCGCGCCTGAAGCCAGCGCGACGACGGCGTTCCCCAGGGCCAGGGCCTGGACCGCCTGCGCAAGCAGGCTCTCGGGATCGGGCCCCAGGCAGAGGACGAGGCCGCGCGGCGGCATGAAGAGCTGGTTGGATTCGCCCGTCGGTCCGGGCAGGTCGACCGGCCCGCTGTCGATGCTGGCGGCGGCTGCCACCGCGTCGGCCGCCCGCCCGCGCAGCGCAGCCCGCAGGACGCCGATGCGGTCCTTGGCCCGCGCCCAGCCCGTCGCGTCGAGGCCGGCGGCCAGAACCTTCACCTCGGCCAGGCCCAGCGGCACGCCCCCGGCCTCCGCGCTGCGCCCCGAGGGGGACGCGCGGCGGAAGCGGCGCAGGTAGAGCGGCCCGCCCGCCTTCGGCCCGGTCCCGGACAGGCCCTCGCCGCCGAAGGGCTGCGAGCCGACGACGGCGCCGATCTGGTCGCGGTTCACGTAGAGATTTCCGACGTGCAGACTGTCCACGAAGGTCTGCACGCGCCCGTCGATCCGGGTGTGCAGGCCGAAGGTCAGGCCATAGCCCTTGGCGTTGATCGCGGCGACGACCGAGGGGAGCTCCTGCGCACGGAAGCTGGCGACATGCAGCACCGGCCCGAAGACCTCCCGCTCCATGGCCGCGATCCCGGCGATCTTGATGACCGTGGGCGGGACGAAGAGGCCCTTGGCGGGCACGGAGCCCTGCTTGACGACCTGGCCGGCCCGGCGCTTCTCCTCGATGTAGGCCTGGATCGAATCGTAGGCCTCGCGGTCGATGACCGGGCCCAGATCGCTGGAGAGCTGCCAGGGATCGCCGGGGCTCAGCGCATCGATGGCGCCGTTCAGCATCTCCATGAGGTGGCCCTCGACCTCCTTCTGCACGTAGAGGACGCGCAGGGCCGAGCAGCGCTGGCCGGCGGAGCGGAAGGCGCTGTTCACGATATCGCGCACCGCCTGCTCCAGCAGTGCGGTGGAATCGACGATCATGGCGTTCAGCCCGCCGGTCTCCGCGATCAGCATGGCATCGGGCGCGGTCTCGGAGAGCTGGCGGTCGATCAGCTTCGCCACCTCCGTGGAACCCGTGAAGGCGACGCCGCCGATCCTGGGGTCCGACGTCAGGGCAGCGCCGATGCCGCCGTCGCCCGGCAGGAGCTGCAGGACCTCGGCCGGCACGCCCGCCCGCTGCATCAGGCCGACGGCCTTGGCGGCGATCAGCGGCGTCTGCTCGGCGGGCTTGGCCAGCACCGCGTTGCCGGCCGCCAGGGCCGCCGAGATCTGGCCAGTGAAGATCGCCAGCGGGAAGTTCCAGGGCGAGATGCAGACCAGCACGCCGCGCGCCTCGGTGTGTGCGGGAAGGCGCAGGGCCTCGTCGGCGTAGTAGCGCAGGAAGTCCACCGCCTCGCGCACCTCGGCGACGCCGTCGGCCAGGGTCTTGCCGGCCTCGCGGCAGGCCAGGGCCAGGAACTCCGCCGTGTTCTCCTCGTAGAGGTCGGCGATCTCGAGGAGGATGGCGCGGCGCTCGCCGGCCGGCCTTGCGGCCCAGTCCTCCGCCGCCTCCTCGGCGATGCCGACGGCGCTGCGGACCTGTTCCACCCCGGTCTCGGCGACCGTGCCCACGATTTCTTCCGGATCGGCCGGGTTCGTGACCTCGCGCGGCTCTCCGGCGCCGCCGGCCGGCGTGAGCGGCGCCGCGTGCCAGCGGTGCGGCGCTGCCAGCGGCTTGCGCCCCTCGTCGATCCGGGCGAGATCGAGCGGGTCGGTCAGGTCCCAGCCCCGAGAGTTGCGGCGGGAGCCGAAGATCTGCGCGGGCCGCGGGATGCGCGGATTGGCGGCGCCGCCCCAGGATTGGGCCAGCGCGATGGGATCCTCGGCGATGCGCTCCGGGCTTACGCTCTCGTCGACGATCTGGTTGACGAAGGAGCTGTTGGCCCCGTTCTCCAGCAGGCGGCGCACCAGGTAGGCCAACAGGTCGCGGTGCGCGCCCACCGGGGCATAGATGCGGCAGCGTGTGCCGGCTTCCTGCCGGACGGTCTCGTGCAGCGCCTCGCCCATGCCGTGCAGGCGCTGAAACTCGAAGAGGTCCCTGTCGCCGCCGGCCATCTCCAGAACGGACGCCACGGAGTGCGCGTTGTGGGTGGCGAACTGCGGATAGATGCGGTCGGTCATGCCGAGCAGCTTGGCTGCCGAGGCGATGTAGCTGACGTCGCTGTGCACCTTGCGGGTGAAGACGGGATAGCCCTCCAGGCCCATCACCTGGGCGCGCTTGATCTCGGTGTCCCAGTAGGCCCCCTTCACCAGGCGCACCATGATCCGGCGGCCGTGCGTGCGGGCCAGCGCGTAGAGCCAGTCCAGTACCCTGGGCGCGCGGCGTCCGTAGGCCTGGACCACCACGCCGAAGCCCTCCCAGCCGGCGAGCCCGGGATCGCGCAAGCTCGCCTCGATGACGTCGAGGGAGAGATCCAGCCGGTCGGCCTCCTCGGCGTCGATGTTGAAGCCGATGCCCGCCGCCGCCGCCGGCCGCGCCAGCTCCAGGAGCCTGTCGATCAGCACCGGCAGCATGGTCTCGCGCTGCCCCCACTCGTAGCGCGGATGGAGGGCGGAGAGCTTGACCGAGATGCCGGGCTTGTCGCGGATGTCGCCCGCCGTCGCCGCCTTGGCGATGGCCGCGATGGCATCGGCGTAGGCGCGATGATAGCGCCTGGCGTCGGCGTCGGTGCGCGCCGCCTCGCCCAGCATGTCGTAGGAATAGGTGTAGCCCTTGGCGACCATGGCCTCGCCGCGCCGCATCGCCTCCTGCAGGCTGCGGCCCAGCACGAACTGCGCCCCCATCTCCCGCATCGCCTGGCCCACGGCCTTGCGCAGCACCGGCTCGCCCAGGCGGCGCGTCAGGCTGTGCAGGGCGCCGACCACGCTCTCGGAACTTTCGTCCAGCACCTTGCCCGTCAGCAGCAGGGCCCAGGTCGAGGCGTTCACCAGGATCGAGCTGGAATCGCCCAGGTGCTTGCCCCAGTCGTGCGGGGTGATCTTGTCCCGGATCAGCGCCACCACGGTCTCGCTGTCGGGCACCCTCAGCATCGCCTCGGCCAGGCACATGAGGGCCACGCCCTCCTTGGTCGAGAGCCCGTACTCGGCCAGGAAGGCCTCCATCACCCCGACCTGGCCGCGCTTGCGGACCTTGCGCACCAGGTCGGCCGCCCTGTCGCCGATCGCCTGCCGCTTGGCCGCATCCAGGTCGGCCAGCGCGATCAGGCCTTCCAGGCAGCCGGCCTCGTCGGCCAGGATGTCCTTGCGCATCTCAGTGCGGATCTCGTCGAGCATCTTTCCTCCTCGGCCTGAGGGCGCAGCCGGTCCCCCTTCTTGCCAGGAGTGTGCGGCAGAGCGTGGCAGAGGGCCAGGGTCTGCTACTCAGAAGAGCTCCAGCGCGAGGAAGGCCTGCATGACGAAGGCATTGGTGATGTCGACGAAGAAGGCGCCGACCAGGGGCAGGATGATGAAGGCCTGCGGTGCCGGCCCGTGGGTCTTGGTGACCGCGGTCATGTTGGCGATCGCGGTCGGCGTCGCGCCCAGCGCGAAGCCGGCGAAGCCCGCGCTTAGCACCGTCGCCAGGTAGTCCCGTCCCATCAGCGGGAAGACCAGGACCACGACGTAGACCAGGACGGCCAGGACCTGCACCAGCAGGATCACCAGCAGCGGCCCGGCCAGGTCAGCCATCTCCCAGAGCTGCATGCCCATCAGCGACATGGCGATGAAGAGGCCCAGCGAGAAGTCGGAGACCAGGGCCAGCGCACGGGTCCGCGCCGGCCAGCGCATTGCCGGGAAGAGGTTGGGCAGGCTGTTCGACAGCAGGATCGCCACCAAGAGGCAGGAGACGAAGAGCGGCAGCTTCAGGCCGAGCCCGGCAAAGGCCTGATCCAGGAAGTAGCCGATGATGATGGCGATGTGCAGCACCAGGATGACGCTCATGATGCTGACGTGGTTGATCTGCTCGACCTCCTCGCGCTCGTGGGGAATGCCGACCAGCAGGCGCTCGCCCTCGGGCTCCCTGCTCGGCGACCAGCGCAGCAGCAGCAGGGCGATGGGGCCGCCGATCAGGCCGGCGATGACCAGGCCGAAGGTCGCCGAGGCGATGCCGACCTCCAGGGCATTGGGAATGCCGTAGTCGGCGGCGATGTTGGGCGCCCAGGCGATCACGGTCCCATGCCCGCCGATCAGCGAGGCGGAGCCGACCAGGACGCCCATGGCGGCGGGCTGGCCGATCGCACCGGCGGCCAGTACGCCGGCCAGATCCTGGAAGACGATGTAGCCCAGGGTCAGCGCCAGGAAGATCAGCAGCGGACGGCCGCCGGAGATGAGGTCGGCGATGCGGGCATTGATGCCGATGCAGGTGAAGAAATAGACCAGCAGCAGATCGCGCGTGGCCATGTCGAACTGAAGCTGCAGTCCGAAGAGAAGATAGAGCAGCAGAACCGCCAGTGCTGCCAGGATACCGCCGGTCACGGGCTCCGGGATATTGAAGAAGTTGAGGACGGCGACGCGCTTGTTCACGTGCCTGCCCACGAAGAAGACCACGATCCCGACCGTGTAGGCCAGAAAGGTACTGACCTCGACCGGGTCGCCTTCCATCGGTGCTATCCCTCCCCTTGCTCGCCCCGCCCTTCCAGGTCCCTGACGGTTTCCGGTGAGAAATCATAGCGCCTGCTGCAGAACTGGCAAACAGCTTCGAGGCGCCCGTCGGCCAGGGTCATCGCCGCCAGGTCCTCCGCGCTCATCGAGGCCAGCACGCCGGCCAAACGCTCGCGCGAGCAGCGGCACTGGTCCTTGAGCCGCGTCGGCTCGTAGAGCGTGACCTCCTCCTCGTTGAAGAGGCGGTAGACCAGCCCCGCCGGCGGGACCGCCGGATCCAGCAGCTCCTCGTCGGTCAGGGTGGCCATCAGGATGGTCGCGCGCCGCCAGCCCTCCTCGCGCGCCTCCAGGATATCAGGATGCTCGCTGCCGTACTGGCTGGCCGGCAGGCGCTGCAGGATCATGCCCGCGGCCTGACCGGGATCCCCGCCGGAGGCCTTGGCGAGGTGGATGGCGCTGGGCAGCTGCTCGCTCTGGCGGAAGTAGTGCAGCACGCAGTCCGCCAGGCTCGCCCCCTCCAGCTCGACGATGCCCTGGTAGCGCTTGCCCTCGTCGTTCCGATCGACCGTGAAGGCGAGGTAGCCGGTCCCACAGAGGCGCGGCAGCGAGGGCCGCTCGTCGCGCTCCAGCACGCGCTCGAGATCCTCTTCGTTCCAGTCGACATAGCCGCGCAGCGCGCCGTTGGAATCGACGTCGGCCACGATCAGGCGCAGCGGGCCGTCGCCGCGGATCTGCAGGGTGAAGATCCCCTCGTACTTCATCATCGACGAGAGGCAGCCGGCCAGCAGCAGGAACTCGGACAAGAGCCCCGACACCTGTGGCGGATAGTCGTGGCGGCCGAGGATCTCGCGCAGGGCCGGCCCCAGGCGAATCACCCGGCCGCGCACGCCTGCCGTCTCGATCACGAAGGGAAGGACGGAATCCTCACCGGCCAAGGCCGTCATCACCGCTCCCTCGTGCAAGGCGGTGCGCCGATCCTGCCAGGGCGCTTCGCGCCTGGGGTGAACCGGCTCCGGCCCGCGCAAATCCCAATCGCTCTAGCTCGCAAGACACCAGGTCAGGATGCCCTTCTGCGCATGCAGACGGTTCTCGGCCTCGTCCCAGACGGCCGATTGCGGGCCGTCCATCACCTCGGCCGTCACCTCCTTGCCGCGGTAGGCCGGCAGGCAGTGCAGGAAGATGGCGTCCGTGGCTGCCCTGCCCATCACCTCGCCGTTCACCTGATAGGGGGTGAGCAGGCGTCGTCGTCGCTCGCTGTCGCCCACGTCGTCGCCCATCGAGACCCAGGTGTCGGTCACCACGCAGTGCGCACCCTCGACGGCAGCCGCCACCTCGGTGGTGACCCCGACCGATCCGCCCTCGCGCGTCGCCCAGTTCAGCAACTTGGCGTCCGGCTCCAGCCCGTCGGGACAGGCCAGCCAGAGCTCGAAGCCGAAGCGCACGGCGGCATGGATCCAGGTGGCCGCCATGTTGTTGCCGTCGCCGACCCAGGCGACCCGCTTTCCGGCGATCGGACCGCGCCGCTCTTCGAAGGTCATGAGGTCGGCCATCAGCTGGCAGGGGTGGGTGCGGTCGGTCAGCCCGTTGATCACCGGTACGCTGGCATAGTCGGCCAGCTCCAGCAGCTTCTCGACCAGGGTGGTGCGGATCATGATGGCATCGACGTAGCGCGAGAGCACGCGGGCGGTGTCGGCGATGGTCTCGCCGCGGCCGAGCTGCGTGCCCGAGGGCTCCAGCACGATGGCCTGGCCGCCGAGCTGATGGATGCCGACCTCGAAGGAGACGCGCGTGCGGGTCGAGGGCTTTTCGAAGACCAGCGCGATAGACTTGCCCTCCAGGGGCCTGGCGTCGCCTGCCGGCGGCTCGCCGCGCTTGTAGGCCAGCCCGCGGTCCAGGATGTCCCGCAGGTCCTCTGGGCTCAGCGCATCGATATCCAGGAAATGCCTGGGTGCATTGACGCCCTTGCTCATGCCGCCGCCGTCCTTTCGGCCGTGGCCGCGCCGACCCGGTCCAGGATCGAGAGCGCCTCGTCGATCTCCGCATCAGAGACGACGAGCGGCGGGATGATGCGGAGCACGTTCTCGGCCGCCGGAACGGCGAGCAGGCCGGCCTCGCGCAGTGCCGCCAGCATCTCTCCGGCGGGCGGATGGCACTTGATACCCCGCAGCAGCCCGGCCCCGCGCGCCTCGGCATAGACGCCGGGATAGCGGGCGACCAGGGCTTCCAGGCCCGCGCCCAGGCGGCGGCCGCGCTCGGTCACCTGCTCGAGGAAGCCCTCGGAGAGCAGCACGTCGAGGACCGCGTTGCCGACCGCGGTCGCCAGCGGATTGCCGCCGTAGGTCGAGCCGTGCGTGCCCGCCGTCATGCCCTGCGCCGCCTTGGCCGTCGCCAGGCAGGCGCCCAGCGGGAAGCCGCTGCCGATGCCCTTGGCGGTGGCCACCACGTCGGGCTCGATCTCGGCCCACTGGTGGGCGAAGAGCTTGCCGCTGCGGCCCATCCCGCACTGCACCTCGTCGAAGAAGAGCAGCAGGCCGTACTCGTCGCAGAGCTGGCGCAGGTCGCGCAGGAACGAGAGGTCGCCCGCGCGAATCCCGCCCTCGCCCTGGATCGGCTCGACCAGGATGGCCGCGGTCTCGTCGGTGACCGCGGCGCGGATCTCGTTCATGTTGCCGAAGGCCGTGTGATCGAAGCCCGGCACCTGCGGCTCGAAGCCCGCCAGGTACTTCTCGTTGCCGGCCGCGGCCAGGGTGGTCAGGGTGCGGCCGTGGAAGGCGCCCTGGCAGCCGATGATGCGCCAGCGCTGCGGCTGGCCGGTCTCGTCGTGGTACTTGCGCACCAGCTTGATGCCGCACTCCACGGCCTCCACGCCCGAGTTGGTGAAGAAGACCTGCTCGGCGAAGGAGTTCGCGCAGAGCCGCTCCGCCAGACGCTCGGCCTGCGGGATCCGGTAGAGGTTGGAGGTGTGCCACAGCTTGCGCCCCTGCTCTTCCAGGGCCGCGACGAGCTTCGGATGGCAGTGGCCGAGGGCGTTGACCGCGATGCCCGCCGCGAAGTCCAGGTATCGTCGCCCGTCCTCGGCGAAGAGCCAGCAGCCCTCTCCCCGCTCGAAGGCGATGTCGATCCTGTTGTACGTCGGCATGAGACCGCCGGTCATCTCGCAGATCCTCTCTTTGGCGAATACATTCGATCACAAAGGCCCCAGAAGGCGGCTTGAACCGGCCCGGGGCCCTGCTTTGCGACTAAAGCGGCAGGCAGGCAGGCTGTCAACGCCGTGCTGGTCCGTCACGCCGGCAAAAACCGCGGCCTTACCATGTTCCTTAGGCAGGGATCGCCGCTGCGCGGCCGGGCGCAGGCCGTCAGGCCTTCAGATGCCAGCCGCGTTCCACCAGGCGATGGCCGAGCAGCAGAAGTGCCAGGTTGACCGCCAGCAGATAGACCGCGCCCGTCAGCAGCGAGGCGTCCGCCACGCCGAGGAAGCCGTAGCGCACCCCGTCGATCATGTAGAAGAAGGGGTTCAGGAGGGCCACGGTCTGCCAGGCCTCGGGCAGGCGGTCCAGGGCGTAGAAGGTGCCGGACAGGAAGGAGAGCGGCATGATGACGAAGTTGGTCACGGCCGCCAGGTGATCGAACTTCTCCGACCAGACACCGGTGAGGAAGCCCAGAAGCGAGAGCATCAGACTGGCGTTGGCGGCATAGAAGAGGATCGCCAGGGGATCGGTGAAGGGCAGCGACACGAAAAAGACCATCGCCAGGGTCACGGCGGTGGCCACAAGCAGCCCTCGCGTCACCCCGGCCGCTGCGTAGGCCGCAACCAGCTCCCAGGGGGCGAGCGGCGGCATCAGCACGTCGACGATGTTGCCCTGGATCTTGGAGACCATCACGGAAGAGGAGGTGTTGGCGAAGGAGTTCTGGATCAGCGCCATCACCACCAGCCCCGGGGCCAGGAACTGGTCGTAGGCATAGCCCGGGCTCATGCCCTGCCGCGACAGCGCCAGGGTGAAGATCGCGAGGAAGAGGAGGGTGGTGACGATAGGCGCCATCACGGTCTGCGTGAAGACGTTGAGGAAGCGCTGCACCTCCTTGCGGTAGAGCGTCCAGAGACCGCGGGCGTTGATCCACCCGATCCTGCTGGGATGCAGGTTGGGCTCCAGGCCGCGCAGTCCCTTCTTGCCGGACAAGGTTGCACCGGATGGGGCTGCGCCAGATGGGCTGGTCTCGTCGAGTGGCATGGCTGCGTTCAATATCGCTTCCTCGGCCGCGGCTGCAAGGCGCGGATCGGCAATGCTATCATGCGCAGCATGGCACAGATTGCAGGCCCGGCGCGCCGATGAAGCGGCTGACGCGCAAGTCCCTCCGGAACCAGGCGCTCTTCTACCTGGCCCGCTACGCGGCCAGCCGGAAGCGCGTTCAGGACTTCCTTGCCAGGCGCGTCGCCAAGGCCGAGGCGGAGGGGCGGGCCGATGTCGGCGCGGAGGCCATCGCCCCGCTGCTGGACGATCTGGAGCGCCTGGGCCTGATCGACGATCGTGCCGTCGCGCTGACCAAGGCCCGCAGCCTGGCCAGGCGCGGCCTCGCCTCGGTCGCGATCAAGGCCCGGCTCGCCGCGCAGGGACTGGACCGGACCACGGCCGAGGAGGCCCTGGAGCAGCTCGACGGGGAGCTCTCGAGCGAGCTGGCACGCGCCTGGCACTACAGCCGCAAGCGCCGGCTGGGCCCCTATCGCCTGACCGAGGAGCGAGCCGACAGGCGCCAGGCGGACCTCGCCGCACTGGCAAGACGCGGCTTTTCCTTCGAGACCGCCCGCGCGGTGATCGACGCCCCGGCGGAAGCGGCCCGCGAGCGCGAGGCCGATTAGCGGAACTCTACCGGCGCCCGCAGGACCGGCATCCGGCAAAAGGCTTCTGGACAAGCCCAGGCGGCTGTGGCGAGGTTGGCGGCGACAGACACACCGCGCGCCGACCTCTCGGAGAGGAACGAGTCATGCCGCTTCGCACCCTCGGGCTGCCCCGGGCCCTTTTTCTCGTCCTGGCCTTCAGCCTCGTCCTTGCACTCGCCGCACCGGCCGGCGCGGTCAAGATGATCACGAACGACGCCACCCCGACCGAGGCCTTCAACGATGCCATCGCGCTGATCGACGAGGACCGCTACGACGAGGCCATCGCGCTTCTGGAGGAGGTGGCCGAGGAGGAGCCCAACAGCGCCGACGTCTGGAACCTGCTGGGCCTCTCCTATCGCAGCATCGGCCAGTCGGACCGCGCCTTCGCCGCCTACAACAAGGCGCTGCTGATCAATCCCGACCATGTCGGGGCGAACGAGTACCTGGGCCAGCTCTACCTGCAGGTGGGCGACCTGGAGAAGGCCAAGGCGCAGCTCCGCATCGTCGACACGGCCTGCGTGGTCGGCTGCCCGGAGTTCGAGCAACTGCAGGCCGCGATCCAGGCCTACGAGGCCAAGCAATAGCGGCCGCGACCGTCAGGCCGAGATCCGTCTTGCCGCCGGATCGAGTTCTGCCAGCGCAGCCAGATCCTCCGACCGCTCGACGATCATTATCGCCAGCGGCTCCTTGCGGCCACGGATCGTCGTCGTCGCCCGCTTGAGGTCCGGCATGGCGAGGCCTGCGCGCTGGGCCACCTCTTCCGAGAAGACCAGCAGCGCGCGATGCTCCTTGGTGAGCTGTTCCAACCGGCTGGCCGTGTTGACCGTATCGCCGATGGCGGTGAGCGCCCGGGCCGTGCCGTAGCCCATCTCGCCGACGACCGCGGTCCCGACGTGGACGCCGATGCCGATCCTGAGCGGCACCTCCAGGTCCTGCGACAGCGAGCGGTTGATGTCGTCGATGGCCCCGCCCATGGCGGCGGCCGCTGCCAGGGCCTGGCGGCAGGCTTGGTCCGGGTCGATCTCGAGACCGAAGAGGGCCATGACCCCGTCGCCGATGAACTTGTCCAGGTGTCCCCCCACGCCCTCCAGCGCCAGCGCGATCGCCCGGAAGTAGCGGTTCAGGAGGAAGACGACATCATAGGGCAGCATGGCCTCGCTGATCGAGGTGAAGCCCCGGATGTCGGCGAAGAGGACCGCGATGACGCGCTCTTCGCCGGGCCGCGGGCCGGGCCGACGAGTCACCTCGCCCGTGCCGACGCTGGGGGCCAGCAGCGGCTCCACCTCGACGGCGGCCAGGGGCCGCGTCTGGCAGGCCAGGCGCACGTCCGGCGGCGCCCGCACGCCGCGCAGGACCCGCTTTTCCTCCTGCGAGGCGTCGGGAAGCTGGTGGAAGCCGGAGACGATCCGGACCCGGCAGGTGGAGCAGCGCCCGCGCCCGCCGCAGACCGAGGCATGGGCGATCCCGTTGAGCTGGCTCGCCTCCAGGATCGAGGTGCCGAGCGGCACGGTGACCACCCGGCCGCCGGGATAGGCGATGCGCACCTGCTTGCTGCGCCCGGCCAGGAGATAGCGGACGATCCTGCCGGCGAGGGTGACCCCCAGGAGGGCGCCATAGACCGCGAGCAGGATCGTCTCCAGCCGGTAGATGGCCGCGATGTCGGCTTCGCTCGGGAGGTTGAACTCCTGGATGCGTGCGTTCAGCCAGGAGGAGCGGCCGGCCAGATAGATGATCTCGCGCCCGGAGGCCAGGATGCCCGCCAGCGAGACGAGGGGAAAGACGATCAGGAGAGCCAGAAGCTGGTCGCGCCAGGCTGCGAAGCCGGGCTTCAGCCGCAGCCAGTACCAGATGCCCAGCGACCCGTGGGTCCAGGCGATCAGCAGGACGGCGGCCTGCTGCACGCCAAGCCAGGGATCGAAGACGAAGTAGATCAGCAGGATATAGGTGTAGTCGACGTTCAGGCCGTAGACCGCGTCGGCATAGGCGGTGCCCAGGATGTGGATCACCAGCAGGGGCGGGATCAAGAGACCCAGCAGCAACTGCGAGATCTCCGGCAGGGGCAGGCCCCGCAGCCTCTTGCGGATGAAGAAGGCATAGATGCCGAGCAGCATGTGCAGCAGGGCGACCGCCAGCAGCAGGATCTGCATCGGCAGGTTGTTCCACACCGCCTTGAAGATCGCGAGGCCGGCCGCCAGCGCCTCGTAGCCGAAGAGTCCGGCGGCATGGTTGATCAGGTGAGTGGTCACGAAGACCAGCAGGAAGAGCCCGGAGTACAAGCGTAAACGGCGCAACACGGTCTGAGAGCCCTCCCGCTCCGACAGCGGCTCACGGCAGACTGGCAGAAAAAGCCGAGCCGCACACTAGACGTCGGCTGACCGAGGCGCCAAGTAGAGCGCTTGTTTTCGCGATCACCTGTGCGAGAGTACCACCTGCGCGATGGATGAGTTCCGCCCCGACCCCATCTCCGTCGGCCTGGAGGCCAGGGACCGGCAGAGCCGGCGCGAAGAGCGCCGCCGGCGGCTGCGCGAGGGCCGTTTCGACACGACCGTCCCCTCGCCCTGCATCGCGGTCTGCCAGATGAATGCGGCCAATCGCATCTGCATCGGCTGCAAGCGCAGTCTCGACGAGATCCGCGACTGGATGATCATGACCGCCGAGGAGAAGCAGGCGGTCCTGGAGCGCATCCGTAGCGAGGCGTGAGGCCAGAGGACGGTCGACTTCAGACCGTCAGTTCTTCACGGCCAAGTCCCTCAGGCTGGACTGCCACCCTCCGGGCCATCGCGGGATTCGGGCCCGATCGCATCCAATCCGGTGGAGTGCTGGGACTGCCAGGCCCCGTAGGCATCGCGGGAGCGGTCGAAGGAGGCCGCGAGTTCGCTGACCAGCCGGAAGGCCTCGCCGCGCGAGAGGTGCTTGGCCTCCTCCTCGATCTGAGCGGCGAGGTCCGATACCTCGCTGGCGCCGAAGAGGCCCGCCGATCCCTTGATCGTGTGGCAGATCCTCGCCATCGTCGCACTGTCCCGCGCTTTGACCGCCTCTTTCAGGACCTCCATGTTCTTGTCGAGGTCGGTGAGGAAGTCCCCGATCAGTTCCGATGCCAGGGCGCCGCCGGCACCGGCGACCAGGTCGTCCAGGGCGGCCGCGTTCAGCGGCTCGTCGAAGTCCGGTCCCGTTACCTGGATCTCAACCGGCTTGGCGCTGTCCGAAACCGTCAGCCAGCGGCGCAAGGTCTGCGCCAGGCGGGCCGGATCGACCGGCTTGGCGATGTGGCCGTTCATACCGCTGCTCAGGCAGCGTTCCACGTCCTCCGGTTTGGCGTTTGCGGTCAGCGCCAGGATCGGGACGTTCCTGCAGGGCCCCGCACCGCTGCGTATGGCCTCCGTGGCGGCGAAGCCGTCGAGCACCGGCATCGACAGGTCCATCAGGATCAGATCGAAGGCGCCTTCGTTCGCCCGGGCCAGGCCGGCGGTGCCGTCGCCTACCGCCTCGGCCTGCACGCCCATGCGTTCGAGATAGGCAAGGATCAGGCGCCGGTTGATCCGATCGTCCTCCACCACCAGCACCCGGTGGTCGCTGACAAGGCGCCGCGTGAAGCGCTCGGCGGCACTTCCGCCCAGGTCGTGAGGCCCGGGCAGGGCGGGACGAAGGGGGCGGCTGATCGGTGCCTCGAAGACGAGGCCCAGTTCCGGATCCTGGCGCAGGTCTCCTCCGATGGCGCGTGCCAGACGCCGGGCCAGCTCGATCTTGGGCGGGCAGGAGCGCCCAGGCTCGCTCCGCTCGCCCTCCCAGGCTTGCAGCCAGACCCCCTCGCTGCCGTTGCGCTTCAGGCTGCACTCCAGGGCCAGGCCGGTCGCACCGGGTCCTCGCCGCAGGGCCGCAGACAGGGTCAGGGAGAGGGTTCCGCCCCTGTTCAAAGAGATCGCCTCGCCGAGCAGAAGCAGGATCACCTGAGAGATCCGCCGGCAGTCGCCCCGGACGCGGGGCGGCAGGTCGCGATCCGCCTCGTGCAGCAGGGTGATCCCGCGCGAGAGCGCCTTGCCTTCCAGGAGTCCGATGGGGAGGCTCCAGAGGCGGGCCGTCTCGAACTCCGCGATCTCCGTCCGGAAGGGTCCGGGCGTCGGATCGGAGAGAGCGACGAGATCGCCGATGAAGGCGGTGAGCAGCAGGCAGCTCTCCAGCGCCGTGTCGAAGCTGACGTCAGCCGATGCCTGGCCGTTCTGCGCCCCCAGCAGATCCAGGGTATCGTTCAGCAGGGCCAGTGGAAGTTGGCTCGCCCCTCTGAAGGCCTGCAGGTCGTAGGACCTCTGGGCCGCATCCCGCCGGGCACTCTCCAGGGACCGCTTGATCTCCGTGATGTCGATACCGAGGGCTGCCCGCCCGCCGTCGCCGGTGCGCCTTTCGTCGACCAGCATGCAGCGCCCGTCGCTCAGCAGCACCTCCAGGGGGCCTTGCGGGTTGCGGTGGGCGACGACCCGTTCCGCCAGCCAGCTCTCCTCCTGGCCCTCGGGCACGGCATAGATTCCGGCCCGGATACCGTTCCTCACGGCTTCCTCGAAGCTCATGCCCCGTCGCAGGACAAGCTTCTCCAGGTTGCCGTACCAGTCGTTGTGAAACTGCAGGCGGTCCCGGGAATCGAAGTAGGAGAAGCTGTGGCCCAGGGTGTTCAGGGCATTCTCCAGCTTCGACCAGTGAAGCGCAGCCTCGGCGGCCCGCCGCTCGGACCGCCGGAAGGCCAAGATCGTCAGGGCCACGAGGACGAGCAGCGCCAGCAGGCCGGTGAGGGACACGGCGACGAGCGAGCGGACGCTTTCGGCTGCGGTGCGCGCGTGCTCCAGATCCTCTGACTTGTGACGCTCCAGCACCAGGATCGAGAGGCCATGCAGCGTGCCGCCGACCGTCTGCAACTCCGCATCGAGCCGGCGTAGGAACCGCGGAGAGAGCAAGCGCCCGTCCAGTTCGGCCTCGAATTGCTCCAGAGAATAGAAGAGGTCCTGCACGCTGCTGTCCCGGCCGATCGCCTCGACGGCCAGGATGCCCACGCCCGCTTCCAGCAATGCCAGGAGGTCTTGCTCCAGCTTCCCGGCGCGGCTCGCGAGCCGAGCCCGCGCCTCGTCGCCGATCGCGATCTCGCGGGCCGGCACGGCAAGGAAACCGGCGATCCCCTGGCGCAGGCGGCGTGCTTCGTCCTCGGCCTGCAGGATCCGCCAGATCGGGTTGTTCTCCGCTTCCAGGATCATCTTGTCCTGTGTGCGCGCGAGGTCCCGGGCGTAGATGCAGGCTGCGACGATCGCCGCGATCGTGACGATGAGCAGGACCAGGGTCAGCGTCGACGTCGTTCGTCCCCGCTTCGACGTCCTTTGCCCCCTCTTCATCGCACCGCGATAGCTCATTTCTCCAGCCCCAAAACTGGCGAACAGCCCATTTCAGTCACGACAGCGTACATTACACAAGAACCGAAAAACAACTAACGGATTCCCACTTTCTATCGCAAACGATTTGGATTTCACACGGACCCGTGCGCAATCAAGCCTCTGCGACGTCTGCTGTGCGCGTCCTCCCTTTCTGTGTACTATGGGATATCAATGGACAAAAAAAAGCAAGCCGAGCAGCGCGCTCCGGGCGAGCAACCCTAGATCGTCACAAAACTGTTGCAAAAAGCAATCAGTTTCGACCGCCGGTGGGTTTCGATTTTGGGCGGAACCGGCCGGACGGAAATCGCGTTCGGCCGGGCGTGGCAGCCGGATATCAGCTATCTTTCATCTTGAGCGCGGCGATGAAGGCGGACTGGGGAATCTCGACACTGCCGAACTGGCGCATGCGCTTCTTGCCCTCCTTCTGCTTGTCCAGAAGCTTGCGCTTGCGCGAGATGTCGCCGCCGTAGCACTTGGCGGTCACGTCCTTGCGCATGGCCGAGACCGTCTCGCGCGCGATGACGCGCCCGCCGATGGCCGCCTGGATCGCGATCTTGAAGAGCTGCCGGGGAATGAGGTCCTTCAGCCGCTCGCAGAGCTGGCGGCCGCGGGTCTCCGACTGATTGCGGTGCACGATCATCGAGAGCGCATCGACCGCTTCCTGGTTCACCAGGATCGACACCTTGACCAGATCGCCCTCGCGGTAGGTCTCGATCTGGTAGTCGAAGGAGGCATAGCCGCGCGTCACCGACTTCAGGCGGTCGTAGAAGTCGAAGACCACCTCGTTCAGCGGCAGGAGATAGGTCACCATGGCCCGGCTGCCGACATAGGTAAGCTCGATCTGCTCGCCCCGGCGGTCTTCGCAGAGCTTCAGCACGGCGCCCAGGTAGTCGTCGGGAACCAGGATCGTTGCCTTGATCCAGGGTTCCTCGATGTAGTCGATCTTCACCGGATCGGGCAGGTCGGCGGGGTTGTGGATCTCCAGCAGGCTTCCGTCGTTCATATGCACCCGGTAGACGACCGAGGGTGCCGTCGTGACCAGATCCAGATCGAACTCGCGCTCCAGGCGCTCCTGGATGATCTCCAGATGCAACAGTCCCAGGAACCCGCAGCGGAACCCGAAGCCGAGCGCGGCCGAGGTCTCGGCCTCGAAGTGGAAGGAGGAGTCGTTGAGCGCGAGCTTGGCGAGCGAATCGCGAAGATCCTCGTACTCCGCCGTATCGGCCGGGAAGAGGCCGCAGAAGACCACCGGCACCGAGGGCTTGAAGCCGGGCAAGGGTCCCGAAGCGGGCTTGCGGTCCTCGGTGATGGTATCGCCGATCTTGGTCTCGTGGATGGTCTTGATGCCGGCAACCAGATAGCCGATCTCGCCGGGCCCCAGGGCCTTCTGCGCCACCTTGCGCGGCGTCAGCAGGCCGACCTCCTGGGCCTCGTGGGCTGCGCCGGTTCCCATCAGGCGGATCTTGGCGCCCTGCCGCAGCACGCCGTTCACCACGCGGGTCAGGATGACAACGCCCAGGTAGGGATCGTACCAGGAATCCATCAGCAGCGCCTGCAGCGGCGCGTCCTCGACGCCCTTCGGCGGCGGCAGGCGCTTGACCACCGCTTCCAGCACCTCGACCACGCCCTTGCCGGTCTTGGCGGAGATCTCCAGCGCCTCGGACGCATCGAGGCCGATCACCTCCTCGATCTGCTCCTTGACCCGCTCCGGCTCCGCCGCCGGCAGGTCGATCTTGTTCAGGACGACGACGATCTCGTGGTCGTTGTCGATCGCCTGATAGACGTTCGCCAGGGTCTGCGCCTCGACGCCCTGGCTGGCATCGACCAGCAGGACCGAGCCCTCGCAGGCCGCCAGCGAGCGGTTGACCTCGTAGGCGAAGTCGACGTGGCCGGGCGTGTCGATCAGGTGCAGGTGGTAGGTGTCGCCGTCCTCGGCGGTGTAGGTCAGGCGCACGGCCTGGGCCTTGATGGTGATGCCGCGCTCGCGCTCGAGCTCCATGGAATCGAGCACCTGTTCTTTCATCTCGCGGTCCGACAGGCCGCCGCAGAGCTGAATGATGCGATCTGCCAGGGTCGACTTGCCATGGTCGATGTGCGCGATGATGGAAAAGTTCCGGATGTGGGACAGGTCGCTCATGTCGCTTTCGTTCGCAAAAACCCCGGGACGACGCAAGTTCCTCGGCGTGCCCTGAAAAAAGTGCGCTCGGGCGAAAAAAGTTGGGGCACGCCCGGGCACTCTTGGCGGGCAGGCCTCGTATAGCTGTTCAGGAGCAAGCCTAAGGTCCCCCAACCACGTCTGGCTGCTCCGATTTGATGTGGTGCGGCCCGCTGCCGCCCCTTCCCCCCTCTCAGGCAGGCGGGTCGCACCACCCTTATCCCTCTCCTCACCCGCGCAAGGTACCGCCCGTCGCCTTGGCCACGGCGGCGACGACCTTGGCCATGACGGCCTCGATCTCGCCATCGGTCAGGGTCGCCGAGGTCGGCTGCAGGGTGACGCCGATCGCCAGGGACTTCTTGCCCTCCGGCAGGCCGCTGCCCTCGTAGAGGTCGAAGAGCCTGACCGAGGCGACCAGCGCCCGCTCGGCGCCGCGCGCGGCGCGCAGCAGGGCCTCGGCCGGGACCGCCCGGTCCACGACGAAGGCGAGATCGCGCTCGACCGGCTGGAAGGCCGAGATCTTGGGCGGCGCCTTCGCCTTGCCCTTGGCCTTGGGGAAGGGAATGCGGTCGAGGAAGACCTCGAAGCCCGCCACCTTGCCCTTCAGGCCATAGGCCGCCGCGACCTTGGGGTGCAGGCTGCCGAAAGCGGCCAGGACCTTGGGTCCCAGACGAAGCTGGCCCGACTGGCCCGGGTGATACCAGACGGGCGCGTCCGTGCTGGTCTGCAGGTTCTCCACGGGCGCGCCCAGGACCTCCAGGACCGCCAGGACATCGGCCTTGGCGTCGAAGGCATCGACCGGACGGCTGCCGCCCTGCCACTGCCGCTCCACCGCCAGGCCGTGCCGCAAGCCGCTGGCGAGCCAGGGCTCGCCCTCGGGCGTATCGTCCAGGTAGACCGGCCCCACCTCGAAGAAGCCGAGGTCCGGACTGCCGCGGTCGGCGTTGCGCTTCAGCGCGGCGGCGAGGTTGCCCAGGACCGAGGGGCGCATGACGTCCAGCTCGCTGGAGATGGGATTGACCAGCCGCAGGCTCTCCTTGACCTCGCCGAAGAGCGCCGCCTGGGAGCCGTCCATGAAGGAGAAGGTGATCACCTCGTCCAGCCCGCGCCAGGCCAAGGTCTGGCGCACCTGGGTGCGGCGGCGCTGCTCAGGCGTGAGGACCGCCGCCGGCAGGTCGCCCCTGCGCGGCAGCGGCGTCACCGGGATGGCCTCGTAGCCCTCGATGCGCAGCACCTCCTCCACCAGGTCGGCCTCGCCGTCGATGTCGGGCCGCCAGCTCGGCACCAGGCAATCGAGCCTGCCGTCCGTCCGGGTGACCTCGAAGCCCAGCCTGGAGAGGATGGCCTCCTGCCGCTCGACCGGGACGGCGACGCCGCCCAGCGCCTCGACCCGCTCCGGGCGCAAGCCTACGCGCTGCCGGGGATCGGGGATCCTCCCCGCGAGAACCGGACGGCTGGCCTCGCCGCCGCAGATCTCCAGGATCAGCCGGGCAGCCACCTCCACGCCCCACTCCAGACTCCTGGGGTCGATCCCGCGCTCGAAGCGGTAGCGGGCGTCGGAGCTCAGGCCCAGGCGGCGGCCGGCCCGTGCCACGCTGATCGGATCGAAGAGCGCCACCTCCAGGAAGACGTTCCTGGTCTCGCGCGTGCAGCCGCTCTCCTCGCCGCCCATGATGCCGGCGATGGCCTCCGGCACCGTCTCGTCGGCGATCACCAGGGTCTCACCGTCCAGGCCGTAGGTCTTGCCGTCCAGGGCAAGGACCTCCTCGCCGGGCCTGGCCATGCGCATGGTGACGTCGCCGGCCACCTTGTCGGCGTCGAAGACGTGCAGCGGACGGTTGAGGTCGAAGGTGACGTAGTTGGTGATGTCGACCAGGGCCGAGATGGGCCGGAGGCCGATCGCCTCCAGGCGCCGCTTCAGCCAGGCCGGGCTCTCGCAGTTGGTGACGCCACGGAAGTAGCGGCCGGCGACCGCCGGGCAGTAGGCCTCGGCCGCGCCGGGCTCGATGTGCCAGCGGATCGGGCTCTCGAAGCTGCCGGCGACCGGCGTGAGGTCGAGATCCTTCAGGCGGCCCATGCCGGCCGCGGCCAGGTCGCGTGCGATCCCGCGCACCCCCAGGGCCTCGGCATGGTTGGGCGTGATCGCGATCTCGATCACCGGGTCGTTCAGCTCCAGCACCTCGGCCAGCGGCGTGCCGATGGCGAAGTCGCCCTCCAGCTCGATGATGCCGTCGTGCTCGTCGGACAGGCCCATCTCGCGCTCGGAGACCAGCATGCCGTTGGATTCCACGCCGCGGATCTTGCCGGGCTTCAGGTCCAGGTCCGTACCCGGGATGTGGCTGCCCGGTGGGGCGAAGATCCCCAGCATGCCGGTCTTGGCGTTGGGCGCGCCGCAGACCACCTGCGAGACGCCCTCGGCGTGCTCGACGATGCAGACCCGCAGGCGGTCCGCGTCGGGATGCTGCTTGGCCTCGCGAACATAGGCGACGCGGAAGGGCGCCAGCGCGGCGGCTGGATCCTCGACGCCCTCGACCTCCAGGCCGATCAGGGAGAGCTTGGCGACGATCTCCTCGAGCGACCGCTCGGTCTCGAGGTGGTCCTGCAGCCAGGAGAGGGTGAACTTCATGCCTCGTCCTCCCGCTCAGATACCGCGCACCATGGAGGGAACCTCCAGGGGCAGGAAGCCGTAGTGACGCATGCGGCGGATATCGCTCTCGAAGAAGGGGCGCAGGTCGGGAATGCCGTACTTCAGCATGGCGATGCGCTCGATGCCCATGCCGAAGGCGAAGCCCTGATAGCGGGCCGGATCCAGCCCGCAGTTCTCCAGCACCCTGGGGTGCACCATGCCGCTGCCCAGGATCTCCAGCCAGTCCTTGCCGGCCCCGATCGCCAGGCCGCCGCCGGAGCGGTCGCAGCCAATGTCGACCTCGGCCGAGGGTTCGGTGAAGGGGAAATAGCTGGGGCGGAAGCGGACCGGCAGGTCGTCCACGCCGAAATAGGCGCGCAGGAAGGTCACCAGCGTGCCCTTCAGGTGGCCCATGTGGGTCGCCTCGTCGATCACCAGGCCCTCGACCTGGTGGAACATGGGGCTGTGCGTGGCGTCATGGTCGGAACGGAAGGTGCGGCCCGGACAGATGATCCGGATCGGCGGCTTCTGGCTCATCATGGTGCGGATCTGCACCGGCGAGGTGTGGGTGCGCAGCACCTTCTGCTGCCCCTCGCCGTCGGGCGGCAGGTAGAAGGTGTCCTGCTCCTGGCGGGCCGGATGATCGGGCGGGATGTTGAGGGCCGAGAAGTTGTGGAAGTCGTCCTCGATGTGCGGCCCCTCGGCCCAGGCGAAGCCCATCTCGCCGAAGATGGCGACCAGTTCCTCGATCGCCTGCGGCAGGGGATGCAGCCGGCCGACGGAGAAGGCGCGCGGCGGCAGGGAGACGTCGATCCGCTCTGCCTCCAGCCGCTTCTCCAGCTCGATGTCGGCCAGCGCGGCCTTGCGCGCCTCGATCGCGCCCTCGACGGCCTGCTTCAGACGGTTGAGCGCGCGCCCTGCGTCCTTGCGCTCTTCCGGCGCCAGGCCGGAGAGACCCTTCAGTCTTTCGGTGAGGCTGCCCTTGCGGCCCAGAATGGCGACGCGCGCGGCTTCCAGCGCCGCACTGTCACCGCTGTCGGCCACTTGTTTCAGCAAGCCGTCCTCGAGCGCGCCAAGTGCTTCGGCGCTCCATTCCTGCATCTCGTCCCTCACTTACACCAGAGAGCGGCAAGGCAGACTCGCCGCTGCGCAGCCGCCCCTTCCCCGACCCGGCCAGCCAGTCAGCGGAACGCTGGCGGAGGTCGCCGGGTGAGGGAAGGGGCCGCTGCAGTCAAGTACCGCCACTCGTCGCAAGCGAGCGTCGGCATGATCGGATGTGCGGCGGATGCTTAGCGCCGATCGCGGGGTATGCCAAGGCCCGGTGTCGCTTGTGCAACCCCAAGATCGGCAAGCCCCGCAGCACAGGCACTCTATGTCGGCTAACCTCGGTCCCCCGCCGCCGGTCGTCCGGGGAGGGGACCCGCCCGCTAGCGGCCCAGTGCGGCTCCGGCCTGCTCGACCAGGCTTCTAAAGGCGTCGGGCTCGCGCACCGCGAGATCGGCCAGCACCTTGCGGTCGAGACCGATGCCGGCGGTCTTCAGGCCGTGCATGAACTGCGAATAGGTCATGCCGTGCTCGCGCGCACCGGCGTTGATGCGCTGGATCCAGAGGCCGCGGAAGTCGCGCTTGCGGTTGCGGCGGTCGCGATAGGCGTACTGCAGCGACTTTTCCAGCCGCTGCAGGGCGGGGCGGAAGCTGCTCTTGGAGCGGCCGCGGAAACCCTTGGCCTGGTGCAGAACCTTCTTGTGGCGGGCATGGGCGGTCGTACCGCGCTTGACGCGTGCCATGGCTTAACTTTCCTTGTCGTCTGAATAGATGTCTGGCGCTTAGCCGTTCGGCAGGAAGTACCGGCGAACGGTTCGCGCGTTGCTCTCGTCGAGAATGAAGGTGCCGCGCGCCTGGCGCTTCATCTTCGGCGACTTGGCGGAAAAGTTATGCCGCTTGTAGGCGACGCCGGCCCGGACCTTGCCCTTGGCCGTCAGCTTGAAGCGCTTCTTGGCGCCACTCTTGGTCTTCATCTTCGGCATTTTGAAGCTCCTTAGGGTAGGACGGTGGAGGAAGCCGCCGCCGCATTCGCGACGGCTGGACGCGGCCAAGGCATGCCTTGGAGCCCGACCGCTGTTGGCTTCGGAAAGCGGGGTATATAGAGGCGCCGTCCCGACAAGGCAAGACAAAGCGCAGCCACGCAGACCTGCCGCGTGGGAGACCCCTTCCTAACCCGACGTCAGGTCGCCCTTGAGGTCCGCCGCCTCCAGCGCCCGGCGCGCCTTCCCGACCTCGCCGTCCGCGACGCAGAGCCGGCGGGGAAAGATCCCGACCGACCCCTCGGTGATGGAGATGTTGGCGTCGAAGACATGGAATTCGATCCCGGCGTCGCGCAGCACCGCCTGCGCGAAGCTCAAGAGCACCGGGTCTTGCGTTTCCAGAAGAGTCTGCATGGCTCAAGCTCCGCTTGCTACAGCTTCAGGGCGATCTGCTTTAGAGGCCCATGGAGGCCAGGACCTTGCGCGCCGCCGGCCTGGCGCCGCAGCGCGCGAGCCAGGCCACGGTGCTGCCGTAGGGGGCGAGATCGCCGCCGCTGACCGCAACCCAGCCAAGGACCGAGACCAGGTTGACGTCGGCGACGGTGAAGCGCTCGCCCACCAGGTAGCCGGCCTTGTCGATGTGCGCTTCCAGGGCCTCGAGCGGCCGGCGCAGTTCTTCCATCGCCGGCGGCATCTTGGAGGGGTCGCGCTCGCTCTCCTTGCCCAGGAAGCCGTTCATCAGCATGACGAGCGCCGGCGGCTCGATCGCGGTCGCGGTCCAGAAGGCCCAGCTCAAGAGCAACCCCTCCTCCGCCAGGTTCTCAGGTCCCAGCGGCCCGCCGTACTTGCGGGCGACATAGTGGTTGATGGCGTAGGATTCCCAGAGATGCAGGCCCTCGTCGTCGAGGCTCGGCACCTTGCCCATGGGATTGACCGCCAGGAGCCCGGCGTGGCCGGCGGCCTCCTCGGCCGTCACCGGGACGGCCTCGTAGTCCAGGCCGATCTCCTCGGCCAGCCAGAAGCAGCGGTAGGCGCGCGTGAGCGGGGCCCCGAAAATCCTCAATGTCATACCGAAACAGGGTCCTTCGCTTGCGGCCGGCGGGGAGGCGACCAATTTCTAGACAATCGCGACCGAGAACGACAGGCGCTTGCAAGCGATTGGCGCATTCCGCCCAGAGACCGAAGGACGAAGAGACTATGGATGACAAGACCCGCACCGAACTGGAGGCCGCCACCTTCCGCCGCCTGGTCGAGCATCTGCGCGGCCGCACGGACGTACAGAACATCGACCTCATGAACCTCGCGGGCTTCTGCCGCAACTGCCTGTCGCGCTGGTATGGAGAGGCGGCCGCCGAGCAGGGCTTGGAGATCGACAAGGAGGCCGCCCGCGAGATCGTCTACGGCATGCCCTATGGCGAGTGGCGCGACAAGTACCAGACGGAGGCCAGCGAATCGCAGAAGGCCGCCTTCGCCGAGGCCAGCAAGCAGCACGGCTAGACCGCTTCTCTCGCAGATTGCGCCGGCACTCCCTCCGGCCGGCTTGCTTATCCACAGCGTTCCACAGGCCACGGCCATTGCCCGGACGGCCCCTGCCTCACTAGTCTTGGCGGCTTCCGATCAACGCTCCTGGCAGGGAGGCCAGCATGGACGACGAGAGCGGCGCCTTGGCGCCCGACACTGCACCCGCTACGGCCACGGACGCCAGCCCCTCCGACCCCTCGGTCGGCGGGATCGCGGCCGAGCGCCTAAAGTCCTTCATCGAGCGAATCGAGCGGCTGGAGGAGGAGAAGGCAGCACTCGCGGGCGATATCCGCGAGGTCTTCGCCGAGGCCAAGGGCAACGGCTTCGACACCAAGATCATGCGCCAGGTGCTGAAGCTGAGGAAGCTGGAGCAGGACGACCGGCAGGAGCAGGAGCACCTGCTCGACCTCTACAAGCGCGCGCTCGGCATGGAGGTCTGATAACTCCCCTCCTGCCAGACGAGCCGAAGGTAGAAAGGGGCCGCCCGCGATCGGATCTCGCGGGCGGCCTTTATCGTCCCTACTGAAGCTGGCTGGTCTTGGTGTTGAAGAGCGCCAGGCCGCGCAGCAGGTCGAGCGCGCGGCTCAACTGGTAGTCGTTGGTCGGCGTGACCCCGCCGACGCCGACCTCCTCGGGCTTGGAATCGTCGCTGACGGCGTCCGGCCCGCCGCCCTCTTCGGGGGCGACGGCGGGCGTGGTCTCGGCCGCGCCCTCGCCGTCCCCGTTGGGGTTCTCGAGCGAGCCGCGCAGGTCCTCCTCGTGGCGCAGTTTGCCGACGTCGATGGCCTCGATGGTCGCGAGCTGCACCTCGATGTCGGGCTCGATGCCGGTCGCCTGGATCGAGACGCCCGAGGGCGTGTAGTAGCGCGCCGTGGTCAGCCGCATGGCGCCGTGGCCGGGCAGCGGAATGATGGTCTGGACGGAACCCTTGCCGAAGGTCCGGGTGCCCATGAGGATGGCGCGGCGGTGGTCCTTCAGCGCACCCGCCACGATCTCGGACGCCGAGGCGGAGCCGTCGTTGATCAGGATCACCAGGGGCTTGCCGTTGGTCAGGTCGCCCTCGCGCGCGTTATAGCGCTGCATATCCTCCTCCCTGCGGCCGCGGGTCGAGACGATCTCGCCCTGGTCCAGGAAGGCGTCGGTGACCGAGATCGCCTGGTTCAGAAGTCCGCCGGGGTTGTTGCGCAGGTCCAGGACATAGCCGATCAGCCGGTCGCCCAGTTCCTCCTGCAGCGCCTCGATGGCCTCTTCCAGGCCCTCGGTGCTCTGCTCGTTGAACTGGGTGATGCGGATATAGCCCACGTCCCCTTCGGTGCGGTGGCGCACGGAGGCGACGGTGATGATGTCGCGCACCAGAGTCACCTCGAAGGGCTCTTCCTTGCCGCGCAGGATGGTGATGGTGACCTCGGTCCCCACCTTGCCCTTCAGGCGGTCGACGGCCTCGTCCAGGGTCAGGCCCTGCACGGTCTCGCCTTCGATCTCGGCGATGAGGTCGCCGGCCTTGAGGCCGGCGCGGGCGGCCGGCGTGTCGTCGATGGGGGCGATGACCTCGACCAGGCCGTCCTTCATCGTCACCTGGATGCCCAGGCCGCCGAACTCGCCGCGCGTCTGCTCCTGCATCGATTCCAGCTCTTCGCGGTCGAGGTAGCTCGAGTGCGGGTCGAGGTCGGTCAGGAGGCCGCGGATGGCGGCTTCGATCAGCTCCTCGTCAGTGACATCGTCGACATAGTCGGCGCGCACGCGCTCGAGCACGTCACCGAAGAGCTTCAGCTGCCGGTAGGTTTCCTTGGTGGGTTCCTCGGCCGCAAGCGGGCCGACGCCGATCACCACGACGAGCGCCATGCCCGCGGCTGCGGCCAGGTGACGTAGAGTCATTGTCATTCATGTCCTCATTCTTTGGCGCGTGCAAACCAGGGCTCCGGATCGATGGGCCTGCCGTTGCGCCGCAATTCAACATACAACTCTGGAGTTCCCTGCGAGCCTTGGGCGAGAGCGCCTACGGGTTCTCCTGCCACAACACGCTGACCCAGCAGCGCGTCGATCTGCCCCAGTTCCGCTAGAACCGAATGATATCCCCCGCTGTGTTCGAGGATCAAGACAAGGCCATAGCTGCGGAAGGGCCCGGCATAGACCACCACCCCGTCGTAAGGCGCTGCCACGGGCGCGCCGGCGCGCGCCTCGACGCGCAGGCCCTGGCGGTCGCCGCGGCTCTGCCTGAAGCTCTTCGTGACCTTGCCCGCGACCGGCCAGACCAGGCCGCCGGGGCTTTCCGGCAGGGGCGGCAGGTCGCGCAGCGACACCTCTTCCGGCGGCAACCGGGTCGCCTGGCGCTCGTCCGCGCGCAGGGTATCGCCGGACTGCGTCGCCGCCGCCTGCTCCTGCTCTCGGCTGCTGGCGATCTCCTGCAGGAGAACCTCGTCGACCCGGCCCTCTGCGGTCAGCGCCACGCGGCGGCTCTTCGGCGGCTCGGGCGGCACCTGCGGCGGGCCGAGGCTCACCCGGCGGGCCGCCGATTCGATGAGCGACTTCAGATCCTTGGCGGAGCTGGCGAGCGCGATCGCCTCGCTCTCGGCCTCGCTGCGCTCGCTCTCAGTCACCTTCAAGAGGTCGCGGCGGCGCTGCAGCAGGACCGCCAGGCGCTCTTCCTCCTCGCGCAAGGTGCGCCGCGCGGCCAGGGCCTCGGCGTTCTCCTGCTCGATCTGGTGTTCCAGGCTCTTCAGGTCCGCCACCTCGTGGCGCAGCTTGGCCGCCTGGGTCTGCAGCTGCGGCACCAGGCGGCGCATGACCAGGCCGGCGCGCACCGTCTCACTGGGCGCCCCCGGCCGCGCCACCAGCACCTCGGCCGGCAGCAGAGAGAGGCGCAGCAGCGCGCTGGTCAGGACCGAGAGCCGCTGGCGCGCCACCTGCAGCTCCTCGCGCCGCAGCTCCGACTCCTCCAGCAGGGTCTCCAGGGTGATCTCCACCTGGACCAGCTCTTCTTCCCAGAACTGGGTCTTCTCCATCACCTCGGCCAGTTCCGTGCTCAGCGCCTCGCTCTCGCGGGCAAGCGCGGCCTGGCGGGCGGCGAGCTTGTCGGCCCGCTCCTGCGTCGCCGCGATGGCGGATTCCAGCTCCTTCAGCTTGTCGACCTGGTCGCCGTCCTGGGCAGCCGCAGGGAGTGCGGCCAGCAGGCAGAAGCAGGAGAGCAGCAGCGAGGCAGGACGGATCAAGGTCGCGGACGCCCGGGGCTCAGGCCGCAGCGGTGGCGGCTTGGGGTTGCAGGAGAGAGCGCCCGGTCATCGCCGCCGGCTGCGGCAGGCCCAGGAGCTCCAGCAGGGTCGGCGCGACGTCGGCCAGGCGGCCGTCGCCAATCCGCTCGAAGCGCGCCGGCCCCACGGCCAGGATGATGGGAACGCGGTTCATGGTGTGGGCCGTGTGCGCCTGGCCGGTCTCGGCATCGGCCATCCGCTCGGCATTGCCGTGGTCGGCGGTGACGACCAAGGCCCCCCCCGCGGCCGCGACCGCGGCCTCCAGGCGCGAGAGGCAGGCGTCGACGCACTCCGCCGCCTTGATCGCCGCCTCCAGCTTGCCGGTGTGCCCCACCATGTCGCCGTTGGCGTAGTTGACGATGATGACGTCGAAGCGGTCTGCTTCGATGGCCTCGACCAGCTTGTCAGTCACCTCGACGGCCGACATCTCGGGCTTCAGGTCGTAGGTGGCGACCTTCGGCGAGGGCACCAGGATGCGCTCCTCGCCCGGATAGACCTCTTCGCGGCCGCCGTTGAAGAAGAAGGTGACGTGGGCGTACTTCTCGGTCTCGGCGATGCGGAGCTGCCGCCAGCCAGCAGCGGCCACGCAGGCACCCAGCGTGTCCTCCAGGCTCTCCGGCGGGAAGAGCGTGGTGAGCAGTGCTGCAAGCTCGCTCGAATACTCGACCATGCCCAGCGCCGCGGCAAAGGCGATCGTCCGGTCGCGCCGGAAGCCCTCGAAGGCCGGATCGAGCAGCGCGGTCAGGATCTCCCTGGCCCGGTCCGCCCGGAAGTTCGCCATGATGAGCCCGTCGCCGTCGGCCATGCCGGCATAGTCGCCGATCGCGGTGGGGGAGACGAACTCGTCGCTCTCGCCGCGCTCGTAGGCCAGGTCCAGCGCGGTCGCCGCATCGACGGCGCGCTCGCCCTCGCCCTCCGCCAGGCAGCTGTAGGCCCGCCCGACGCGGTCCCAGTTCCGGTCCCGGTCCATGGCGAAGTAGCGGCCGCTCAGGCTGGCGATCTCGGCCCCGGTCCTGGAACGGAAGCGCTCGAGGAAAGGCCCGGCGCTCTTCGGCGGCGTATCGCGGCCGTCGAGGAAGGCATGGACCAGCACCTCCAGCCCCTTGCCGCGCAGGATCTCGGCCAGCCCGGCCATCTGGTCCTGGTGGGCGTGCACGCCGCCCGGCGACAGCAGTCCCATCAGGTGCACGCGCCCGCCGCTCTTCTGCATGGTCCCGACGAAGGCCTCCAGCTCCGGCGAGCGGGCCAGGCTGCCGTCCTCCAGGGCCTTGTCGATGCGCGGCAGGTCCTGCAGCACGACGCGGCCGGCGCCCAGGTTCATGTGGCCCACCTCGGAGTTGCCCATCTGCCCGGCCGGCAGGCCGACCTCCAGTTCCGAGGCGTCGATCAGGGCATGCGGCCGCTTCGCCGTCAGGCGGTCGAGACAGGGGGTCTTGGCGAGCGCGATGGCATTGTCCGGTGCCGCCTCGCGCGCCCCCCAGCCGTCGAGAATGCACAAGACGACAGGACGCGGACGCCCGCTGCCTTCAGCCCCCTTCTCACCACCGGCCTGCCCGCCGGCACCAGTCGCACGCGACATACCTTCAATAACCTCCGACACGGCTTCTCTGCTGTTTCTCTACCTGGGCCTTATAGACGCTTTCTCCAGCCTTGATGAGGCGGGAAAGCGCGGAAAATTGGGCCCGTGGACGGCAGCGACGCGGCCAAACAGCCCATTCACTCTTCGAACCTGATCAGGTGCGCCCCCGGCAGACCCCGGATCGCATTCTTGTTCTCTGTCAGGGCCAGATTATGGCGGCGATTCTCCGCGCTGCGGAAGGCGTGTTCGCGAAAGATCGCTTCCGCACGCCCGCCCTGGCGGTTGGAGACCGCCTGGAGGAGCAGGCGGTGATCCTCGTGCGAACGGCGAAGCTGGGCGCTGCCGCGCGCGGCGTCGCTCTGATCGAATATGATGGAGGAGGCGGAGGCCAGCGGCAGCATGGAGACCTGGCGGATCGCCACGGTGATGGCGCGGTTGCCGCAGCCCTCTATCACGGCATTGTGAAAGGCCTGGTTCATGCCGTTCCAGTCCCGGCGCGCCTCGGCGGTCGTCACCCCGCCTGCCAGCAGGGCCTCCGCCCGCGCCACGCAGTCCCTCAAGACCCGGGCCACGCCCGCCGGCAGACCCCGCTCGGCCAGCAGGCGGGCGGCCATGGCCTCCAGCTCGCCACGAACCTCGATGGCATCGGCGATCTCGGCCAGGCTGAAGGCGCGGACCCGCGAGCCGCGGTTGGGCTGGCGCAGCAGCAGCCCCTCGGTCTCGAGCGCGCTCATCGCCAGGCGCGCCAGGGTCCGCGAGACCTGCAGGGTCTCGGCCACGGCCACCTCGCGCAGGCGCTCCTCGGGCGCGAAGGCACCGTCGAGAACGGCCTGGCGCAGTGCGGCCGTTGCCGCCTCCAGCTGGGCGCTCACAGGCCCGCCCGGCCCACTTGCATGCAAAAGCTCATGAGACCGGACACTAGCCCAGGGGATTCGCTTGACCTAAGCAATTTTGCATGCATTCCTGCGCCTGCCGAAAGACAGAACAAGGATCACGCGCCATGGCCGACGGACAGGGCCCCCTGGTCGAGCCGCTCGACCGGCCTCACTTCAGCGAGCCGCCCCTGGCCTCCAGCCGTCCGCCGCGCTGCCCGCCCTTCGTCGAGGTGACCCACTCCGACCAGCTCCTGCCCTACCTGGAGCATGTGGCGCGCCGGCCCTACAACCACGGCCTCAACGCCTGCTGGGACCTGAAGCCGGGCGAGCGCGTGCTGCTCCGCGTCGACAACTGGCACAGCGAGATGGTGATCGAGGCCTGCAAGAAGATCCTCGAGAAGCACGGCGTGCGCTACGACATCAAGCAGATCGACCGCGGCCCGGTGCGCCAGTGGGTCGGTGCCGACGAGGTCGACTACTACCTCTTCCGCACCAAGGAACTGGCCCAGTGGATGGACGAGTGGGAGGAGATCGCCGCCCGCCAGGAATACGACAAGATCTTCATGGGCTACGGCGGGCCGGTGCTGACCGACACCTACGTGAAGATCCAGCGCATGCCCTTCATCACGCCGGAGATCCTGGCCTCGCCGGCGCACGCCATGCCGGCCGAGCTGCTGACCGCGCTGGACCGCTGGACCTGGGACCGGGTCAGAAGCTGCAAGCGCGCGCGCATCCTCGACCCCGAGGGCACCGACATCGAGTTCACCAACCACGACGGCTACTGGGATCAGCGGCGCGAGCGCTACAACGCCGACATCGTGGGCCGCACCTGGGAAGGCAACGCGGAGTTCGGCGCCACCTACCTGCCGGGGCACATCACCGGCCGGCCCTGGATCTACCTGCCGGGCAAGGAGGACGGCAACGGCACCATCGCCGGGACCACCAACCACATCGCGCCCTGCGACTGGACCCAGCTCAAGGTCGAGAACTCAAAGATCGTCGAGATCAACGCCGGCGGCGAGTTCGGCGACAAGCTGCGCGGCGTCATGGAGCAGACCCGGGACATCCAGTACCCGGGCTTTCCCGGCAAGGGGCTCATGTACTGGTGGGAGGCCTCGATCGGGACCAACCCGCACATCCACCGGCCGCGCAAGGACTTCCCCTCGGGCTTCGTCAACTGCCTCTACGAGCGGGTGCGCTCCGGCGTCATCCACATGGGCTTCGGCACCATCATCTCCTCGATGGACGAGCGCCGCGCGGCGCGCATGGGCCACCTGGTCGGCCACTGGCACCTGCACCTCTATTTCCCGACCTACAGCCTGGAGCGCGAGGGCGACAACGAGCTGCTGATCGACAAGGGCAGGCTTCTGGGCCTGGACGACCCCAAGATCCGCCGCATCGCCGCCAACTACGGCGATCCGGAGCTCTGGCTGGACGAGTCCTGGAACCCGGCCATCCCCGGGCTCAACATGGCCGGGGACTACTGGGAGCACTACGCCAAGGATCCCCTGCACTGGGTGAAGTCAGAGCTGAACATCTGCCGCAACTACCACCCGCTCTTCATGCAGATGGTGCAGGCCGACGACAAGTACTGCCACGGCAAGGGCGCCGCCTTCTGGAAGGGCGGCTGCTGCGACCACAGCGGCGTCGCCGCAGCAAATCTATCGGGCAACTGCTGCGGATAACGGGACAACGATAAGGCTTCAACGAGGGAGGTACGCTATGACAATCAAGCTTCTGGGGGCAGCGGCCCTGATGACCGCGGCGCTGGCCTGGGCCGGCGAGAGCGCGGCGAAGACGCTGACCTTCGCCGAGTTCGGCCCCAACCGCGGGACCCGTGCGGAGGCCCTGCAGTGGTTCGCCGACGAGCTGGAGGCCCGCTCCAAGGGCGACCTGACGCTCGAGTTCTTCTGGGGCAAGTCGCTGCTCGACACCAAGGCGGTGCTGCAGGGCGTGGGCGACGGCGTGGCCGACATGGGCTCGGTCATCGGCTTCTTCACGCCCAAGGAGCTGCGCGCCTACAACATCGGCGACCTGCCGGTGGCGAACTCCGACCCCTGGGTCGGCATGCGCGCCCTCTTCGAGGTGGCGAACGACCACCCGGTCTTCCTCGACGAGTTCAAGGCCGCCAACATCGTCTACATCTCGAACTACACGACCGGGCCGATCCAGCTTATCTGCACCAGCAAGGTCGAGACCCTGGAGGACCTGAAGGGCAAGAAGGTCCGCGGCTCCGGCCCCTACGGCAAGACGATGGAGGCGCTGGGCGCCGAGGTCGTGCGCATGGGCCAGGGCGAGGTCTACCAGGCCCTCGACAGCGGGCTGGTCGACTGCAACCAAAACTACTATTACTCCATGAAGGCCTACAAGCAGTACGAGGTGGCACCCTACGTGCTGGAGCTGGACTGGGGCCAGAACATGTCCTTCGGCATCATCATGAACCGGCAGAGCTTCGAGGCACTGAGCGATGCGCAGCGCAAGCTGCTGCACGAGGTCGCCTCCGACTTCGTCGACCACTTCGCCAAGGCCATGATCGAGAGCCAGGTGGCCGACAAGGCGGAGATGGAGGCCGGCATCGACGGCAAGTCCATCATCGTGACGGTCCTCTCGCCGGAAGAGCGCCAGAAGCTGCTGGAGACCAGCCACGAGCAGCTCGACGCCTGGATCGCCGATGCCGACGGCGACGGCCTGGAGGGCGAGGCGATCCTCAAGGCCTATGACGCCGCCACCGCCAAGTACGCCAAGGAGAAGGACGACAAGGGCTATCCATGGACCCGCTGAGCCGGGACCTGGCGGCAAGCGAACCCACCTGGGCGGAGCGGCGCTTCGGCGATCTGGCCAACCTGGCCCTGGGGCTGCTCTGCCTCCTGGTCACGATCTCGGTGGTCAGCCGCTGGCTCTATCGCAACGTGATCCCCGACGAGGTGCTCTGGGTGCAGGAGCTGATGGTGGTCGTCGTCCTGGCACCACTGGTGCTGGTGACGGCGGCGCGCGAGCACATCGAGGTCACCATCTTCACCAAGCGGGCCGGCGAGACGGCCAAGCGCCGGCTCGCCTGTCTCGGCCACCTCGTCGGCCTGGTCTTCGTCGGCTTTCTGGTCTGGGCGGCCTGGCGCCTCTTTACCGACGCCCTGGCCTCGGGCGAGTACTACGAGGGCGAGCTCCGCCTACCGCACTGGCTGGGCTACGGCCTCTTCTTCGCCGGCATCCTGGCCTTCGGGCTTCGCCTCCTCGCGCTGCTGGCCGGCGATCTCCTTGTGAGGCGAGCGCGCTAACCCATGGACCCTCTCTTCCTGGCGGGCCTGGCGCTCTTCAGCGTCTTCCTGCTGCTGGTGCTGCGCGTGCCCATCGCCTACTGCCTGGGGGCCGTCGCCTGCGTCGGCCTGCTGCTCTTCTTCTCCTGGCGGCCGGGGGCGGAGATGGACCTGGCCCGCGGCCTGAGGCCGACCCTCTCGATCATCGGCTCCACCAGCTTCGGCTTCATCCACAACTACCCGCTCTCGATGATCCCGCTCTTCATCGGCCTGGGCCACGTCGCCTATCAGGCCGGGATCACCACCGACCTCTACCGCGCACTGAGATTGGCGCTCGGGCGCACGCCCGGCGGGCTCGCCATGGCCTCGGTCATGGGCTGCGGCGGCTTCTCGGCCATCACCGGCTCCAGCGTCGCCTGCGCGGCCGCCATGGGGCGCATCGCCGTGCCGGAGATGCTGCGCTATCGCTACAACCCGGGGCTCGCCAGCGGCGCGGTGGCGGCCGGCGGCACCCTGGGGTCCCTGATCCCGCCCTCGCTCCTCTTCGTCATCTACGCGATCTTCACCGAGCAGTCGGTCAAGTCGCTCTTCCTCGCCGGCGTCCTGCCGGGCCTGCTCTCGCTCCTGGGCTTTCTCCTCACCGTCTGGCTCTGGGTGCGCCTCAGGCCCGGCGATGCACCGCTGCCGGCGGCCGAGGAGCAGCGCGCACCGCTGGTCCCGGCCCTGCTGGCGACCTGGCCGACCCTGCTGCTGCTGGTCGTGGTGGTGGGCGGGATCTATCTCGGGATCTTCACGCCGACCGAGGCCGCCGCGGTCTCGCTGGCGCTGGCCGTCGCGATCGGCTTCCTCACCGGGCGCCTCACGCCCAAGGGCCTGGTCGAGGCCGGCGCCACCGCCATCCGCCAGACGGCGATGATCTTCGCCATCGCACTGGCCGCCAAGATCTTCGTCGCCTTCGTCTCGCTGACCCGCATCACCCCGGCCGCGCTTGCGTGGGTCGAGACCTCCGGCGCGCCCCTGGTGCTGATCATCGCAGGCCTGGTCCTCTTCTACCTGGTGATCGGCATGTTCCTGGATTCCATCGGCATCCTGGTCCTGACCCTGCCCTTCACCGTCCCGCTGGTGGAGGGCTACGGTCTCGACCTCATCTGGTTCGGCGTGGTCGTGGTGAAGCTGCTGGAGATCGGCCTCATCACGCCGCCCATCGGCCTCAACGTCTTCGTGATAAAATCGGTGACGCCAAGGGAGGTGAGCCTGGAGCAGATCTTCCGCGGCGTCGCCTGGTTCCTGATCCTCGACGCCCTGGTCCTGCTGGCCATCCTCACCATCCCCGCCCTCTCGCTCTGGCTGCCGCAAACCGCTTTCTAGATATTCGCCGCCTGCAGGGCGATTGTCCTTGGCTCCCCGGCGAGAAAGGGCACTCTTGCGAGGGAACGACAAGATGGGGGCAGTCGCGCAGGATGGAGAGCAAAACCTCGGACCCAGGCGCCTGGGCACGCATCGACCTGGGTGCGCTCGAAGAGAACTACCGCGAGGTCGTGCGGAGGCTGGCGCCGGACGTCAGGGTGATCGCCTCGATCAAGGCCAATGCCTATGGCTTCGGGGCGGTCGCTTGCGCCAGGCGCCTGGAGAGGGCCGGCGCCTTCGCGCTGGCGACCGGCGATGTCGAGGAGGCGGTCGCGATCCGGAAGGCCGGGGTCGGCCTCCCCCTCCTGATCTTCGGCGGCTTCCTGCCCGGCGATGTCCCGCGGCTGCTCGACCACGACCTGATTCCGACCCTCTACAACAGGGAGATGGCGGAGGCCGTCTCCGCCGCCGCGACGCGGGAGGCACCGGTCTACGTGAAGGTCGAGTGCGGGCTCGGCCGGCTGGGCGTGCCGCTGGAGGAGGCCGTCGGCTACGTCGAGGCACTCCGGGCTCTGCCGAACCTCAGGGTCGCCGGCGTCTACACCCACCTGCCCTTCTTCGATGCCGCGAGCCGTGCGCGCAGCGAGCGGCAGCTCAAGGGCTTCGATAGCCTTATCGCCGAACTCAAGCAGAGCGGGATCGGGCCGCTGGTGACCCAGGCACTGGCCAGCTCGGCGGTCCTCAAGGGGCTGAGCGACCGCTGCAACGCCGTCTGCGTCGGCCACCTGCTCTACGGCCTCTCGCCGATGGCGCCGGGCGAGGCCGACCTCTCGGCCTTCCGGCCGGTGCTGACGGAGGTCGGCGCTCGGCTGGTCCATGTCGGGCACCATCCGGCCGGCGGCGACATCGGCATGGGCGGGCTCTACGGCATCGCCAACGCCATGAAGATCGGTGTGATCCCGCTTGGCATGCACCACGGCATGCGCGCCGCGGCACCCGGCAGGCGCGCCGAGGTGCTGATCCAGGGCCAGCGGGTGCCGGTCATCGGCGTCTCGCTGGAGCACACGACCTTCGACCTCAGCCGCATCCCCGACCCGGTGCTGGGCGAGCGGCTGCTGGTGCTGGGCGCGATGGAAGGTGCCCCGCCGATCGCCCTGGAAGACCTGGCCGCCTGGCGCGCGGTCGCGCCGCTGGAGGTCGCCGTGACCCTCTCCGGCCGGATCCCCGCCCTCTACGAGGACGGGAGCTAGAGCAAGTTGCGCTCGCCCCTGCTCACGCACCTTGCTCTAGCGTGTTGTTTTTGAAGCAAATCGTCGTCGCAGATGAGTCCATCTGCTCGGGATTTGCTCCAGCCAACGCTACTTCTTCTTCCGCTTCGGCGGGATCAGGTCGGTGATCGAGCCCTCGAACATTTCGGCCGCGAAGTTCACCGTCTCCGAGAGGGTCGGATGGGGATGGATGGTCCGGGCGATGTCGGTGGCGTCCGCCCCCATCTCGATGGCGAGCGCCACCTCGGCCACCAGGTCGCCGGCGTTGGGGCCGACGATGGCACAGCCCAGCACCCGGTCGGTCTCCTCGTCGAAAAGCAGCTTGGTCATGCCCTCGTCGCGCCCCAGCGACAGCGAGCGCCCGGAGGCCGCCCAGGGGAAGACGCCCTTGCCGTAGGCGATCTTCTTCTCCTTGGCCTCGTTCTCGGTGAGGCCGGCCCAGGCCACCTCGGGGTCGGTGTAGGCGACCGAGGGGATCACCCTTGCGTCGAAGGCCCGCTTGTGGCCGGCGGCCACCTCGGCCGCGACCTTGCCCTCGTGGACCGCCTTGTGCGCCAGCATGGGCTGGCCGACGATGTCGCCGATGGCGAAGATGTGCGGCTGGTTGGTGCGCTGCTGCTTGTCGGCCGAGACGAAGCCGCGCTCGTCGACCGTCACGCCGGCCGCCTCCAGGCCGATGGTCTTGCCGTTGGGCTTGCGGCCCACGGCCACCAGGACGCGGTCGAAGATCTTCGTCACCGTCTCCTTCGGGCCCTCGATGGTGACCGAGAGGCCGTTCTTCTGCGCTGCCACCTTGGTCACCTTGGACTTCAGCAGGATGGCCTCATAGCGCCCCTCGATGCGCTTGTGCAGGGGGCGCACCAGGTCCTTGTCGGCGCCGGGGATGATCTGGTCCATCAGCTCGACCACGGTGATCCTGCTGCCCAGCGCATCGTAGACGCAGGCCATCTCCAGCCCGATGATGCCGCCGCCGATCACCAGCAGGCGAGCGGGCACGTCGCGCAGTTCCAGCGCACCTGTGCTGTCGATCACCCGCTCGTCGTCGTGCGGGATGAAGGGTAGCTCCACCGGCTCGGAGCCGGCGGCCACGATGCACTGCTCGAAGGAGACGGTAGAGGTCTTGCCGTCCTCGCCCTTCACCTCGATGGCGTTGGCGTTCGCGAAGCGGCCGACGCCGTGGACCACCTTGACCTTGCGGCCCTTGGCCAGGCCGTCGAGGCCGCCGGTCAGCTTGCCGACGACCTGGTCCTTCCAGCCCCTCAGCTTGTCCAGGTCCAGCTTGGGCTTGCCGAGCTGGATGCCGTGCGCGCCCATCTCCTCGGCCTCGGTGATCACCTTGGCCGCGTGCAGCAGCGCCTTGGAGGGGATGCAGCCGACGTTGAGGCAGACCCCGCCCAGGGAAGAATGGCGCTCGATCAGGATCACGTCGAGCCCGAGGTCGGCGGCGCGGAAGGCCGCGGTGTAGCCGCCGGGGCCGGAGCCCAGCACCACCAGGCTGGCGTGATGGTCGCCCTTCTCGATGTCCTTGGCTGGCGCCGGCGCAGGCGCGGCTGCTTCCTTGGGCGCCGGCGCGGGCGCCGACTTGGGTGCGGGTGCCGGCGCCTCGGCCGCCTCGCTCTCCAGGGTCAGGATCAGGCTGCCCTCGCTTACAGTGTCGCCCTCGCTGACGGCGATCGAGACCACCTTGCCGGCGGCCGGCGAGGGCACCTCCATGGTGGCCTTGTCACTCTCCAGCTCGATCAGCGGCTGCTCCTTCTCGACCGTCTCGCCGACCGAGACCATGATTCCGATGACCGGCACGTCGGAGAAATCGCCGATGTCCGGAACCTTGACGTCCTTCTCTGCCATCGTTCCGCCCCTCCTAGAGCATCAGCCGACGCACGTCGGCCAGGAGGAATCTCAGGGTGGCGCAGAAGCGCGCCGCCAGCGCCCCGTCGATGGCGCGGTGGTCGTAGCTGAGCGAGAGCGGCAGCATGTTGCGCGGCTCGAAGCTTTCGCTCTCGGGATCCCAGACCGGCGCGATCTTGGAGCGGGTCACGCCCAGAATCGCCACCTCGGGTGCGTTCACGATGGGGCTGAAAGAGGTGCCGCCGATGCCGCCCAGCGAGGAGATGGTGAAGCTGGCACCGGCCATGTCGCCCGGCCCCAGCTTGCCGTCGCGGGCCTTGGAGGAAAGCTCGCCCAGCTCCTTGGAGATCTCGATGATGCCCTTGGCGTCGGCGCCCTTGATCACCGGCACCACCAGGCCGAGCGGCGTGTCGGCAGCGAAGCCGATGTTGTAGTAGGACTTGCGGATCAGCTTGTCGCCGTCCGGGTGGATCGAGCTGTTCACCTCCCAGTGCTTCTTCAAGGCCGAGACCGAGGCCTTGATCAGGAAGGAGAGCAGGGTCACGCGGTAGCCCTCGGCCTTGGCGGCCGTGTCCAGCTCCTTGCGGTAGCCGTCCAGCTCGGTGATGTCGGCCTCCTCGTTGTGAGTGACCGCGGGGATGTTGAGCCAGGAGCGGTGCAGCGCCGGGCCGGAGATCTTCTTGATCCGGCTCATCTCCACCTCTTCGACGGTGCCGAACTTGGAGAAGTCCTGCTTGGGGATCGGCGGGATGCCCATGCCGCCCGCCGCCGGCGCGCCGGCGGGGGCTCCAGACTTCACCTCCTGCTTCAGCGCCGCGGCCACGTCCTCGCGCAGGATGCGTCCCTTGCGGCCGCTGCCCTTCACCCTGGAGAGGTCAACGCCCATCTGCCGCGCGAAGGCCCTGACCGAGGGCGAGGCGTGGGCCTCGGCAAAGCCCGCCTCGTCGACCTGGTCCAGCTTGCCGGGTGCCGCCGCCGGAGCCTCGGAGGGGGCCGGAGCCGGTGCAGGCGTCGGGGCCTGGGGCTTGGTCGCCTCTGGCTCCTGCACGCCCTCTGGGTGCGGGGCGTCGACCGGGGCCTCGGCCTCGCCGGCCTCCAGCAGCAGGATCAGCGCGCCCTCGGAGACCGTATCTCCCTCCTTGACCTTGATCTCCTTCACCTTGCCGTGGGCGGGCGAGGGCACCTCCATGGTGGCCTTGTCGCTCTCCAGCTCGATCAGGGGATCCTCCTCCGCCACGCTGTCGCCCGGTGAGACCAGGACGGAGATGACCGGGACGTCGGAAAAATCGCCGATGTCGGGAACCTTCACTTCGATGACGGACATGCTGCTGTTCCTCCTGCTCTCTCGCGCCTCCCGACGCGAGGCGGGCAGCGGACCCGCTTAGGAGCCCCTGCCTCTTGTCCTCATGAGACTCCTAGGCGGTGCGCGGGTTGGCCTTGCCGGGATCGACCTCGTAGAGCTCCAGCGCCTTGGTCATCTCGGCCTTGGTCACCGCACCTTCACGGTAGAGGGCGGCCATGGCGGCCGCCGCCACGTGGTTGGCATCGACCTCGAAATGCCGCCTGAGATTGACCCGGCTGTCCGAGCGCCCGAAGCCGTCGGTGCCGAGCGTGTGATAGGGCAGCGGCACGAAGGCACGGATCTGCTCGGCATAGGCCTTCACGTAGTCGGTCGCGACCACCACCGGCCCCTTGGCCTTGGAGAGCGCCTGGGTGACATAGGGCTCCTTCGGCTCGTCCAGCGGGTTCAGGCGGTTGTGGCGTGCGCAGTCCTGGCCGTCGCGGGCCAGCTCGTTCATCGAGGTGGCCGACCAGACGTCGGCGGTGACCTTGAAGTCCGCCTTCAGCTTCTCGGCCGCGGCCAGCACCTGCATCAGGATGGTGCCGGAGCCCATGAGGTTCACGTGCTTCTTACCCGGCCTGGAGGTCTTCTTCAGGCAGTAGAGCCCCCTGACGATCCCCTCCTCGGCGCCCTCGGGCATCTCGGGGTGGCTGTAGTTTTCGTTCATCGTCGTCAGGTAGAAGAAGACGTCCTCGTGCTCGACGAACATGCGGGTCAGCCCGTGGTGCACGATCACCGCCACCTCGTAGGAGAAGGTCGGGTCGTAGCTGATGCAGTTGGGGACCGTGCCGGCCAGCAGGTGGCTGTGTCCGTCCTCGTGCTGCAGGCCCTCGCCGTTCAGGGTCGTGCGCCCGGCCGTGCCGCCGATCAGGAAGCCGCGCGCGCGGCTGTCGCCGGCGGCCCAGGCAAGATCGCCCACCCGCTGGAAGCCGAACATGGAATAGAAGATGAAGAAGGGCACCATCGGCACGCCGTGCACCGAATAGCTGGTCGCAGCGGCGATCCAGTCGGCCATGGCGCCGGCCTCGTTGATGCCCTCCTGCAGCACCTGGCCGTCCTTCGATTCCTTGTAGAACATGAGCTGGTCGGCATCCTCGGGCTTGTAGAGCTGGCCCTTGGGGTTGTAGATGCCGAGCTGGCGGAACATGCCCTCCATGCCGAAGGTGCGGCTCTCGTCGGGCACGATGGGCACCACGTGCTTGCCCATCTTCTTGTCGCGGCAGAGCGTGTTCAATACCCGCACGAAGGCCATGGTGGTCGAGATCTCGCGGTCGCCGGTCGATTTCAGCGCGGCGTCGAAGGCCGAGAGCGGCGGGATCTCGATGTCCTCGTCAGGCTTGGGATCGCGGTGCGGATAGGGGCCGCCCAGCTTCTCGCGGTGCGAGAGAAGGTAGTCGCGCTGCTGGTTGCCCAGCCGGACGTAGGGGGCGTTGCCGACCTCCTTGTCTTCCACCGGAATCTTGAAGCGGTCGCGGAAGGCGCGGAGCTGGTCTTCCGCCATCTTCTTCTGCTGGTGGGTGATGTTCTGGCCCTCGCCGGCCTCGCCCATGCCGTAGCCCTTGACCGTCTTCACCAGGATCACGGTCGGCTGGTCCTTGGTCGCGACCGCCCGCTTGAAGGCGGCATAGACCTTGAAGGGGTCGTGGCCGCCGCGCTGCAGCCTCCAGATCTCCTCGTCGCTCATGTGCTCGACCAGGGCCGCCGTCTCGGGATAGCGGCCGAAGAAGTTCTCGCGGGTGTAGGCGCCGCCCTTGGACTTGAAAGCCTGGTAGTCGCCGTCCACCGTCTCTTCCATGAGCTGGCGCAGGCGCCCGGTGACGTCGCGCTCCAGGAGATCGTCCCAGCCGGAGCCCCAGATCACCTTGATCACGTTCCAGCCGGCGCCGCGGAACTCGCCCTCCAGCTCCTGGATGATCTTGCCGTTGCCGCGCACCGGGCCGTCCAGGCGCTGCAGGTTGCAGTTCACCACGAAGATCAGGTTGTCCAGGTTCTCGCGCGCGGCGATGGAGAGCGCGCCCAGGCTCTCCGGCTCGTCCATCTCGCCGTCGCCCAGGAAGCACCAGACCTTGCGGTCGCCCCGGTCGATCAGGCCGCGGTGGTCGAGGTAGGTCATGAAGCGCGCCTGGTAGATGGCGCAGAGCGGTCCCAGGCCCATGGAGACGGTCGGGAACTGCCAGAAGTCTGGCATCAGCCAGGGGTGGGGATAGCTGGAGAGCCCCTTGCCCGCGCACTCGGAACGGAAATTGTCCAGGGTCTCCTCGTCGATCCGCCCCTCCATGAAGGCGCGGGCATAGATCCCCGGGATGGCGTGGCCCTGGAAGAAGACCAGGTCGCCGCCGTGCTCTCTCCCCCGCGCGCGCCAGAAGTGGTTGAGACCGATGTCGTAGAGCACCGCGGAGGAGGCGAAGGAGGCGATGTGCCCGCCGTACTCGCTGGAGACCTTGTTGCGGCGCACGACGGTCGCCATGGCGTTCCAGCGGTTGATCGTGCGGATGCGCCACTCCAGTTCCACGTCGCCCGGGTAGTCAGGCTGGTCCTCGGTTGGAATGGTGTTGACGTAGGCCGTGGTCGCGCTGAAGGGCAGGTTGGCGCCATGCTCGCGCGCCAGTGCGACGGCGCGATCCAGAAGATAGTGCGCCCGCGTCGAGCCGTCCCGCTCGACGACATCTTCGATGGCGTCCAGCCACTCCTGGGTTTCGACCGGGTCGAGGTCGGCTTCCTTGTCGCTCATGGTCCTCCCTTCTCGCTCGGTTGCTTGTCTTGTCTAACCTGCCACGCAGCGGGCAGTTCCCGGGTGCACTCAGTCCGAGGTCTCGCCCTCGAAGACGGCCTGCTCGTCCAGCGGTGCAACCCGCAGGATGTTCGTGGTGCCGGAGCGATTGAAGGGCACGCCCGCCACCACGACGATCCGGTCTCCCTTCTGCCCGATGTTCAGCGATTGCGCGCCGCGGACGGCCTCGATCACCGCCATCTTAAAGCGGCCCACGGGTGCTGCCTTGATGCAGCGCAATCCCCACACCAGGGTCAGCCGCCGTGCGGCCGGCTCGAAGGGGGTGAGCGCGATGATGGGCACCGAGGGCCGCCGCTTGGCGACGTTGCGCGCCGTGGTGCCGCTGAAGGTGAAGCAGCAGATGGCCTTGATGTCGATGGTCTCGGCGATCTCCTTGGCCGCCCGCGCGATCGCGGCCGAGACCGTCGCCGTCTTGGGCGTGTCGAAGGCCTCCAGGATCTCGCGGTAGAGGTGATCGCGCTCCACCCTGACGGCCACCTGGTTCATGGTGGTCACGGCCTCGACGGGATAGTCGCCGGCCGCCGACTCGGCCGAGAGCATGACCGCATCGGCGCCGTCGTAGATGGCTCCTGCGACGTCCGAGACCTCGGCCCTCGTGGGCACCGGCGCGCTGATCATGCTCTCCAGCATCTGGGTGGCGACGATGACCGGCTTGCCGGCGGCCCGGCAATCGCGGATGAGCTGCTTCTGGATCGGCGGCACCTCGGCCAGCGGCATCTCCACGCCAAGGTCGCCGCGCGCGACCATGATGCCGTCCGAGACCTCGAGGATGGCGGCGAAGTTCTTGACCGCCGCCGGCTTCTCGATCTTGGAGAGCACGGCGGCCCGCTCGCCCACCAGCGACTTGGCCTCCAGCACGTCCTCGGGCCGCTGCACGAAGGAGAGCGCGATCCAGTCCGCCCCCATCTCGCAGGCGAACTCCAGGTCGGTCCTGTCCTTCTCCGAAAGCGCGGCCAGCGGCAGGATCGTGTCCGGGAAGCTGACCCCCTTGCGGTCGGAGATCTCGCCCCCGACGACGACCCGGCAGTCGGCGAAGTCCCGCCCCACGGCCGCCACCGTCAGCCGGACCTTGCCGTCGTTGACCAGCAGGGTTTCGCCCTCGCCCAGCGCCTCCAGCACCTGGGGATGCGGCAGGCAGACGCGCTCTGCGGTACCCGGACTCGGGTCGCTGTCGAAACGGAAGCTGGCACCGCTTTCGAGCTCCACCGGTCCGTCGGCGAAGGTGCCGCAGCGGATCTTCGGCCCCTGCAGGTCCGCCAGCACGCCGATGGGCCGGCCCACCTCCGCCTCCACGCTGCGAATGATGTCGTAGCGGGCGCGCTGCTCCTCGCGCGTGCCGTGGCTCATGTTCAGGCGGAAGACATCGGCGCCGGCCTGGTACAGGGCCTTGATGGTCTTCCGGTCGGACGAGGCGGGACCGAGGGTGGCGACGATCTTGACCTGGCGTTCTCTATCCATCGACCTCTCCCTGCTGGCCGGCCTCGCGGATCAGGATGGCGCGAAAGTCGTTCACGTTGGTGAGCGTCGGGCCGGTGACCACCTGGTCGCCCAGCGCCCCGAAATAGCCGTGACCGTCGTTCTCCTCCAGCGCCTGCGCCAGGCTGCGGCCGAGCGCCTGGCCGCGCGCGATGCTGTCGGGCGTGACCAGGGCGCCGGCGACCTCCGCGCCGCCGTCGACCCCATCGGTATCGCAGGCAATCGCGGAGATGCCGGGCGCGCCCTTCAGGGCCTCGGCCAGGCCCAGCAGGAACTCGACGTTGCGCCCGCCGCAGCCCTCTCCGCGCAGGGTGACGGTGGTCTCGCCGCCGGAGATGAGGACGCAAGGCGGCGCCAGCGGCTGGCCGTGGCGGCGCACCTGCTGGGCGATCCCCGCCATGACCTTGCCCACCTCGCGCGCCTCGCCTTCCAGCGCATCGCCCAGGATGAGGGGCGCGACGCCGGCCCTGCGTGCCACCTCGGCAGCGGCTTCCAGCGAGGCCTGCGGGGCCGCGATCATGGTCCAGGAGGCCCGGGAGAGGCTCTCGTCGCCCGGCTCCGGCGTCTCGTTGGCCGGATCCTCAAGGGCCCGGAGTACAGCCGCGCCGGGCTTCAGGCCGTGGCGGCGCAGGATCTCGCGCGCATCGGCCAGGCTGGTGCCGTCGCCGACCGTCGGCCCCGAGGCGATCACCGCAGGGTCGTCGCCCGGCACGTCGGAAATGATGAGGGTCACGGTCGCCGCCGGATAGGCCGCAGCCGCCAGGCGCCCACCCTTGATCGCCGAGAGATGCTTGCGCAGGCAGTTCATCTCGCCGATCGAGGCCCCGCAGGCAAGAAGGGCCTTGTTGACCGCCTGCTTGTCCGCCAGGGCGAGGCCCGGCGCCGGGAGCGAGAGCAGGGAGGAGCCGCCGCCGGAGATGAGGGCGATCACGAGGTCCTCCTCGCCCAGATCCGACACCAGCTCCAGGATGCGCCGCGCCGCCGCCTCGCCGGCCGCATCGGGGACCGGGTGCGCGGCCTCCACGATCTCGATCTTCTCGCAGGGCACGGCGTGGCCGTAGCGGGTGACCACCAGCCCCTCCAGCGGGCCGTCCCAGGCCGCCTCCAGGGCCGCCGCCATGGCCGCCGAGGCCTTGCCGGCACCGACCACGAGGGTCCTGCCCCTGGGCTTCGCCGGCAGGTGGCGTGCCAGCACGCGGTCGGGCATGGCCGCATCGACCGCGGCCTGAAAGAGCGCCCGCAAGAGAGCCTTGTCGTCCTCGCCCATGCTGCTCTGCAATCCTCTCCCCGGGAACCCAGACACGACGGGGCGGCCGGACCTTCCTCGCTCGCGGTGCCTTCCTTCGTTCGGCTGGCTTGCCGCTCGTCCGTCTCCCTCGAACACAGCATAGCAAACTCTTGCGAAGATCAACCGGCAATGACCGGCACCCGGTCCGGCGGTTTTCTCGGCGCGCTCGAGGTTCCCTTGTGCCCCCTGGCCTCGTAGAACAGGCGACGTTCGGAACGTCACCGGGCCCTTGAGGGAGGACAGACAGCGATGGCGAAGAGGGAAGGCCGGCGGCGGCGCCATCCCCTGGTGCTCGGGGCTGCGGCCCTGCTGCTGCTGGCGGTCGTCGCGGTTCCGGTCATCTGGTGGATCGCGCGCGACCAGGTCGCCTCGGCGCTGGAGAACGCCCAGCGCGACGCGGCCCGCGACGGCATCGAGCTGCGCCACGAGGGCCTCTCCTTTTCCGGCTTCCCCTTCCATCTCTCGGCGGTCGTGGCGAAGCCCGGCGCGGCCTGGTCGGGCGGAAGCTGGCAGGGACCCGAAAGCTTGCAGGGCGAGACCTCCTTCAGCGATCCGACCTTGCTCAGTTTCGACGGCAGCGGCCGCCACCGCCTGATCCTGGACGGCCTTCCGGTGACGATCGAGAGCCGCAAGGCCGAGGCCCTGATCGAGGTCGGCTCCGCCGGCCCGGTGGCCGTGGAGGCGGCGCTGGCCGACACCGAGATTCTCTTCGACCAGGCCGTGGGCAAGGCGAGCCTCGACGCGCTTTTCCTGGCAGCGGCCCCCCTGCCGCCGCTCTCCGATGCAGCCCAGCAGACCGCCATCGCGCTGGACCTCTCGCGCCTGACATTGCCCGCCGTCCTGGGGGCGGCCTTCCCCTCGCTGGGCGCGGTGATCGAAAGCGGCAGCCTGCGCGCGCGGCTCAGCGGCCCGCTCCTGCCGGGGCCGGCGCCAGAGAGCTTGCAGGCCTGGCGGCTGGGCGGCGGCTTCCTGGACCTGGAGAGCCTGGCGCTCGCCTGGGGACCCTTCGCGCTCGAGGGCCGCGGGCGGCTGCAGCTCGACGAGGCCCTGCGTCCGGCCGGCGAGCTCAGGCTGGAGATTGCCGGCCTCACGGCCGTCCTGGATACCCTCGCCGACCTGGGCCGGCTGGAGCCTGCGCTCGCCAGGACCTACGGCGGCCTGCTGGGCGGCATGGCGCGGGAGCGCAGCGGCAGGGAGGGGCGCTGGCTGGCCGTGCCGCTGGTCCTGCGCGACGGGCGGGCCTTCCTGAAGCTGCCGCTCGGCCAGATCCCCCTGGCCCGCCTCTCGCCCATCGTACCGACAGGCTAGAGCAAGATGCGCTCGCTACTGCTCACGCACCCTGCTCTAGCAGCCTTTCTTGGACGCAAATCGTCGTCGCAGAGGTCTCCCTCTGCTCGGGATTTGCTGTAGCACCATGGTCCTGCCGCTCTACGCCGACCCCCGCTTTGCCGCCCTCTACGACCTGGCAAACCCCTGGGACGTCTACTTCGACTTCTATCTCGATCTCCTGGGACCTGCGCCGGCCAGGGTGCTGGACATGGGCTGCGGCACCGGCCGCCTGGCCCGTGCCTTCGCCGCCGCCGGCCACGCGGCCACCGGTGCCGAGCCCTCGCCCGCCATGCTGGCCGAGGCGCGGCGCCAGCCGGGCGCGGAGGCCGTGACCTGGGTCGAGTCGGGCGCGGCCGAGCTGGACCTCGAGACCCGCTTCGACCTCATCGTCATGACCGGCCACGTCTTCCAGGTCTTCCAGGAGGAGCCTGAGATCCTGGCCGTGCTCGGGACCCTGCGCCGGCACCTGGCGCTCGGCGGCCGCCTCGCCTTCGAGAGCCGCAACCCGCCGGTACGGGAGTGGGTGACCTGGCGCCCCGACGAGAGCCGCGAGTGGATCGAGTCCCCGAGCCTTGGCAAGGTCGAGGTCTGGTACGACATCGCCGCCGAGGAACCGCCCTTCGTCACCTACGAGCTGCACTACCGCCTGGCTGACGGCACCCGCCTCTCCGCCTCCGACCGCCTGCGCTTCTCCACGGCAGAGGAGATCGTCGGCTGGCTGGCCGGGGCGGGCTTCCATGTCATCACCCTCTACGGCGACTGGGACCGCAGCCCGGTCGGCCCAAAGAGCCCGGAGATCATCGCGCTCGCTCGGTAAGCTATCACTGCCGGTCGTCCCTCTTGCCGGGGCTGCTGTCCTCGTCGTCCTGCAGGATGCGGTACTTGGCGCCCTCCAGGTCCTCGAACTGGCCGCTGCGCAGGGCCCAGAGGAAGGCGGCGAGACCGATGGCGCCCAGGAAGAGGGCGGCCGGAATCAGGTAGAGGAGCGCGCTCATTCGGCTGCCTGGGCGAGGCGCACCGGCTGACCTCCCGCCTCCTTCCGCCGCTCTCCGGCAGCGGCACGAAGCGCGTTGGCGGTCACCACCAGGGACGAGCAGGACATGAAGACGGCGGCCAGGAGGGGCGTGATCTCGCCGGCCATGGCGAGCGGGACGGCCACCAGGTTGTAGCCGATGGCGATGGTGAAGTTCTGCAGCACCAGACGGCGCGCCTGCTTGGCCAGGCGCAGCACCTGCGGCACCGGGCTCAGCGCCTCGCCCTGGAACAGCAGGTCGGCGGCCACCTGGCTCGCCTGGCTGGCCGCCGCCGGGGAGAGCGAGGCATGGGCGGCCGCCAGCGCCGGCGCGTCGTTCAGGCCGTCGCCCACCATGGCGACCCGCCGGCCGCGCGCGGCCAGCGCCTCAAGGTAGCGGCTCTTCTCGGCCGGGTTCACGCCGGCCTGCCAGGTCTCGATGCCCAGCCGGCGCGCCACCTCGGCCACCGCGGCAGGGCGGTCGCCGGAGAGGATCTCCAGGCTGAGCCCCTGGTCGCGCAGGGCTGCGACCGCCTCCGCCGCGTCGGGGCGGAGCGCATCGTGGAAGCGGAAGCAGACCAGGCGGCCGTCGGTGCGGCGGAGCCAGAGCAGGCTCTCGGCCCCCTCCCCCGGCTCCTCGGCGCCGACGTGGCCGGCAGAACCCAGGCGCAGCTCGCCGTCGGGCCGCCGGGCGATCAGGCCGGCGCCGGGGACCTCCGTCACCTCGGCCTGCAGCAGCGGCACGGGGCCGGCCGCCTCCACCAGGGCCCGCGCCAGGGGATGGCGGCTGATCGCTGCCAGGCCGGCGGCGAGCCTGAGGTCGGCAGGCGCCACGGTCTCGCGGTTCAGCAGCACCGGCCGGCCCAGGGTCAGGGTCCCGGTCTTGTCGAAGACTAGGTGGTCGACCTCCGCCAGGCGCTCCAGGGCGTCGCCGCTCTTCACCAGGACGCCGGCGCGCAGCAGGCGGCCGACGGCGGCCACCTGGACGGCCGGCACCGCCAGGCCCAGCGCGCAGGGACATGTCACGATCAGCACCGCGATGGCGTTCATCAGCGCCGCCTGCCAGGCTGCCCCCCAGCCCAGCGCCAGGACGAAGCTCGCCAGCGCCAGCAGGTGCACGGCCGGCGCGTAGAGGCGCGCGGCGCGGTCGGCCAGGCGGACATAGCGGGCCCGCCCCTGCTCCGCCGTCTCGACCAGGCGCAGGACCTCCGACAGCAGGGTCCGCTCGCCCGAGGCCGTCACCCGCACCAGCAGGCTGCCGTCGAGCGCCAGGGTGCCGGCATGGACCTTGCGGCCGGGGGCGGCGGCCAGCGGCAGGCTCTCGCCGGTGATCGCCGAGACGTCGAGGGCCGCGCGGCCCTCGACCACCTGGCCGTCGGCCGGCAGCCGCTCGCCCGGCGCGACCAGGAAGAGCTCGCCCGGCTTCAGGGCGTTCGCCGGCCGCCGGGCACGCCTGCCGGCAGGGTCCACGACGAGCGCCGTCTCGGCCTTGAGCGCCAGCAGGTTCTCCGCGGCGGAGCGTGCGCGCCCGCGCATCATCCGGTCCAGCAGCCGGCCGATCAGCAGGAAGAAGAGCAGGGTCACGGCGGCGTCGAAGTAGGCCTCCTCGCCGCCGCGCATGGTCTCGAAGAGGCTCATGGCCGCCGCCAGAACCACCGCGAGCGAGATCGGCACGTCCATGTTGAGCCTGCCGGCGCTGAGCGCTGTCAGCGCCGAGCGGAAGAAGGGCCGGCCGGCGTAGGCCACGGCCGGCAGGGCGATCAGGGCCGAGACCCAGTGCAGCAGATCGCGCGTCGCCGGCCCCATGTCGCCGCCCTGGTCGTCCCAGAGGCCGCTCCAGACCGAGACGGAGAGCAGCATGACGTTCCCGGCGGCGAAACCCGCCACCGCCAGGCAGCGCAGCAGCAGGTTGCGCTCCTCGGCGTCCTGCGCCTCCAGGCGTCCGACCTGGAAGGGCGCCAGGCGATAGCCCAGGTCGATGAGCGGGCCGAGCAGCGCCTCGAGGTCGGTCGCGCCCTGCCGCCACACCAGCCGCAGGCGCCGCGTCGTCAGGTTGACCCGCCCCTCCAGGAGGCCGGGCAGGCCGGCGATGGCGCCCTCGATCTTCGGCACGCAGCCGGCGCACTCCAGGTTCTCGATCACCAGCACCAGGCGCCTGCGGCCCTCCGGCAGGCTCTCGACCGCGTCCTCCGAGGCCGCCACCAGGGCGGCGACCCGATCGTCGAGGTCGGGCGCGCCCGCAGGCAGGCAGCAGGCCGCCAGGGGCCGGCTCGCGGGTCTCTCGCTGCCGAGCTTCTCGACCACGGCCTAGTCGAGCCAGAGACGCGTGCGCGTCTCGAAGGGCGTCCCGTCGGCCGCGGTGCCGGAGATCACCAGGTCCCAGTTGCCGGCCAGCGGCAGGTCGAGCGGCACGGCGTAGCGGCCCGGGGCGGCCTCCACCATCGGCAGGGTCCGATCCTGCCCGTCGTTCGTCGGCCGGAGGAAGCGCGCGTCGAGCAGGAGGCCGCGGACCGGCCTTCCCGCCGCATCGGCCAGGGTCAGCAGGACGCTGCCGGCCTCCTGGGTCAGCTTCCCCTGCCAGCCGAGCGCGCGCTGGGCGGCGGCCGCCTCCAGGCGCTGATTGTAATCCAGCCCGTCCTGATAGGCCTGCTCGCTGGTGACCCCGGTGAAGGTGCCGAGCGCCAGCCAGATGAAGATGACGTTGGCCACCAGCATCACCCCGAAGAAGCCGAGCAGCCAGTAGAGCATGTGCCGCCCGGTGAAGGGGCGTCCGCTCATCGAGGGCAGGAGTGTCGCCATGGCGTCAGGGTCCTCTGAAGACCGTGCCGACCGCCTTCGACTGGCCCGTCTCGTCGGTGAGGACAAGCTCGATGTCGGTCAAGGATCCGGACACGGAAGCCGCCGGCGCGGCGATGAAGATGCGCTTGGACTGTACGCTGTCGCGCGGTGCCGCGACCACCGGCTGGTCCTCGCCCAGCACCGAGACCTCGGCCCCCGGCAGGCCCTCAACGGCGAGGCTGTAGCGCTGCGGCCGGTCGGTCTTGTTGATGACCTTGAGCGTGTAGCCGTTGCGCAGGTCGCTGTTGGCCAGGGTGACGAAGAGCGGGTTGCGGTCCGGCAGCAGGTTGAGGTCCAGGCTGGTCCGGCTCAAGAGGCCGATCAGCATGATGACCGAGACCAGCAGGATGAGGCCGCCGTAAAGGATCGTCCGCGGCCGCACCAGGCGTAGCTTGCGCTGCTCGCCGCGCGCCTCGGCCTCGACCCCCGGCAGGGTGTCGTAGGCGATCAGCCCGCGCGGCTTGCCGATCTTGTCCATGACGTCGTCGCAGGCGTCGATGCAGAGCGCGCAGGAGATGCACTCCAGCTGCATGCCGTCGCGGATGTCGATGCCCATGGGGCAGACGGCGACGCACTGCTTGCAGTCGATGCAGTCGCCGTGGGTCTCCTGCACCTTGCCCTTGCGCAAGGGACCGCGCGGCTCGCCGCGGAAGTCGCGGTAGGTGACGATCAGCGAGTCCTCGTCGAAGAGGGCCGACTGGATGCGCGGCCAGGGGCACATGTAGGTGCAGACCTGCTCGCGCATGTGCCCGCCCAGCCAGTAGGTCGTGAAGGTGAGCCCGCCGATGAAGGCATAGGCCACGACCGGCGCGTCGAAGGCCAAGAGGTCGCCGGCGAGGGTCGGCGCGTCGGCGAAGTAGAAGACCCAGGCGCCGCCGGTCAGGAGGCCGATCAGGATCCAGACGGAATGCTTGACCACCCGCCGCCAGAGCTTGTCGAGGCTCCAGCCCTTCTTGTCCAGGCGGATGCGGGCCGCGCGGTCGCCCTCGACCAGGCGCTCGACGTAGATGAAGAGGTCGGTCCAGACGGTCTGCGGGCAGGCATAGCCGCACCAGACCCGGCCGGCCAGCGCCGTCACCAGGAAGAGCGCCAGCGCGCCCAGGATCAGCAGTCCGGTCAGGAAGTAGACCTCCTGCGGCCAGATCTCCAGCCAGAAGAAGTAGAAGCGCCGGGTCGGCAGGTCCAGCAGCACCGCCTGGTCCGGCTGGCCGGGCCCGCGGTCCCAGCGTATCCACGGCAGGAGGTAGTAGATCGCGAGGGTGACGACCAGGACGATCCACTTGATCTTGCGCCAGCGGCCGTGCGCCAGCTTGGGATAGATCTTGACCCGCTTCTTGTAGAGGGACTCGCGCTTTTCCTTCTTGTTGACCGCCTCGACGGCGACGGTCTCGACCGGCCCCGGCTCCTCACCCGCATTGCCGTGTGGATCGGCGGCCGCGGCCGCCTCCCGGACCGTTTCCTCCAATGTCAGCCTGGGTTCTACCTGAGCCATGTCAGAGCCTGCTGCTCCCGAAGGCCGCCTACTGGCCGCCGCCCAGCGAGTGGACGTAGACCGTCAGCAGCTTGATGGTGTCGTCGCTGAGGCGGCCCTGCCAGGGCGGCATCATCCCGGCGCGCCCGTAGGTCAGGGACTCGAGGATGTCGGCACGGCTACCGCCGTAGAGCCAGATCGCGTCGGTCAGGTTGGGCGCGCCCAGGGTGTGATCGCCGATGCCGCCTTCCTGGTGGCAGGCGACGCACTGCACCTCGTAGATCTCCTTGCCCTTCTCCACCAGCTCCTGCTTCTCGGCCCGGCCGGAGAGCGAGAGCACGTACTCCGCCACCTCCTCGATCTCCTGGCGCGAGAGCACGCCCTCCTTGCCGAAGGCCATCATGACGTTCTGCCGGGAATCGGGGTCGGCGTTGCGGATGCCGTAAGAGATGGTGGCGTAGATCTCGTCCAGGCTCCCGCCCCAGATCCAGGCGTCGTCGTTCAGATTGGGATAGCCGGGCCCGCCCTCGGCGCCCGAGCCGTGGCAGGGCGAGCAGTTGACGGCGAAGGCCGAGCGGCCGCCGGCCTGCACGAAGCCGGCCAGCTCCGGGTCGCCCTGGATCTGCTCCAGGCTGTCGGCGGAGATCTTCTCCATGTAGGGCCTCTGCTCGGCCGCGGCCTCCTCCATCTTGCGCTCCAGCGAGGCCCGGCTGGACCAGTCCAGCACGCCGCGGGTGAAGCCGTCGACGAGCGGGATGGCCGGCATGAAGACCATGTAGACCACCGCCCAGATCACAGTCAGGTAGAAGACGATGATCCACCAGCGCGGCAGGGGGTTGTTCAGCTCCTTGATGCCGTCCCACTCGTGGCCCGTGGTCTCGACGCCGGTGATCGCGTCCTTTTCTGGCGTTCCGGCCATGGCGGTCTACTCCTCGTCCAGGGGCATCTTGGCGGCGCGGCGGAACTTCTCGCGGTTGCGCGGCCAGAAGGCGTAGGCGACGACGCCGGTGAAGAGGGCGATGAAGAAGATCAGCCCGATCGTCGGCGCGATGGAAGAAACGGTCTCGTAGGTCATCGCCCGCCTCCTAGCGCAGGTTCTCGGAGGCGTCGTAGACGCTGAAGTCGACCAAGGTGCCCAGCATCTGCAGGTAGGCGACCAGCGCGTCCATCTCGCTCACCACCGCGGGGTTGCCGTCGAAGTCGGCCACCACCGCCTTGGGATAGCGCTCCTTGACGTCGAAGGCGCCGTCGCGGTCGGGATCGCTCTGCGCCATCAGGTCGGTGCGGGCGTTTTCGATCATCTCGTCGCTGTAGGGAACGCCCAGCGCCCGGTGGGTCTCCAGTTCCTCGGCGATGTCGTCGAACTTCAGCCGATAGCGCTGCAGGTGCCCGTAGGCCGGCATGATCGATTCCGGGACCACCGAGCGCGGGTCGATCAGGTGCGCCACGTGCCACTCGTTGGAGTAGCGCCCGCCGACCCGGGCCAGGTCCGGCCCGGTCCGCTTGGAGCCCCACTGGAAGGGGTGGTCGTACATAGATTCCGCCGCCAAGGAGTAGGGCCCGTAGCGCTCCACCTCGTCGCGCAGGGGCCGCACCATCTGGCTGTGGCAGTTGTAGCAGCCCTCGCGGATGTAGATGTCGCGGCCCTTCAGCTCCAAGGGCGTGTAGGGCCTGACCCCCTGCACCTTCTCGATCGTGCTCTCCAGGTAGAAGAGCGGAGAGATCTCGACCAGGCCGCCGATGGCGACGGTGACCAGGATGCCGACGGTCAGCACCAGGGAGTGCTTCTCGAAGACTTCGTGCTTCAGTCCCATGGGATTAGCCCTCCCTTACTCGGCCGGCGCCGCGCGCGAGACGGCCGGATGGGTGGCCGGCAGGACCTCCCGCGCCTCGTCGCCGCGCACCGTGCGCCAGAGGTTGTAGGCCATCACCACGGCGCCCAGCAGGTAGAGCAGCCCGCCGACGGCACGGATGGCGTTGAAGGGGGTCTTCACCTCGACCGTCTCGATGAAGGCGTACTCGAGGAAGCCCTGGGCGTCGTAGGCCCGCCACATCAGGCCCTCCATGATGCCCGAGACCCACATGGCCGTGATGTAGAGCAGGATGCCGATGGTGGCGATCCAGAAGTGCCAGTTCACCAGCTTCAGGGAGTAGAGCTGCCGGCGGCCCCAGAGCAGCGGCGTCATGTGGTAGAGCGCGGCGAAGGAGATCATGCCGACCCAGCCGAGCGCGCCGGAGTGCACGTGGCCCACCGTCCAGTCGGTGTAGTGGCTGAGCGAGTTCACCGCCTTGATCGACATGACCGGGCCCTCGAAGGTGCTCATGCCGTAGAAGGCGATCGCCAGCACGAACATGCGGATCACCGGGTCGGTGCGCACCTTGTCCCAGGCGCCCGAGAGGGTCATGAGGCCGTTGATCATGCCGCCCCAGGAGGGCATCCACAGCATGATGGAGAAGACCATGCCCAGGGTCTGCGCCCAGTCCGGCAGCGCCGTCCAGTGCAGGTGGTGGGGCCCGGCCCAGATATAGAGGAAGATCAGCGACCAGAAGTGCACGATGGAGAGCCGGTAGCTGTAGATCGGCCGCTCCGCGCGCTTGGGCACGTAATAGTACATGATCGCGAGGAAGCCTGCGGTCAGGAAGAAGCCCACCGCGTTGTGGCCGTACCACCACTGGGTCAGCGCGTCCTGCACGCCGGAGAAGGCCTGCACCGACTTGGTGCCGAAGAAGGAGATCGGCAGCGCCAGGTTGTTCACGATGTGCAGCATCGCGATGGTGACGATGAAGGCCAGGTAGAACCAGTTGGCGACGTAGATGTGCGGCTCCGTGCGCTTCCAGAGCGTGCCCAGGAAGACCAGCAGGTAGACCACCCAGACCAGGGTCAGCCAGAGGTCGGCGTACCACTCCGGCTCGGCGTACTCCTTCGACTGGGTGACACCCAGCACGTAGCCCGAGGCCGCGATCACGATGAAGAGGTTGTAGCCCCAGAAGACGAACCAGCCGGCGGCCCCGCCCGCCAGGCGTGCCTTGCAGGTGCGCTGCACCACGTGGAAGGAGGTGGCGATCAGCACGTTGCCGCCGAAGGCGAAAATCACCGCCGAGGTGTGCAGCGGGCGCAGGCGCCCGAAGGTGGTCCAGGGCAGGTCCAGGTTGAGCGAGGGGAAGACCAGCTGCCAGGCGATGAAGTCGCCGGCGAGCAGGCCGACCACGCCCCAGAACATCGACGCGATGACGCCGGCCCGGATGACGCCGTCCATGTAGGTGACGCCGGCCCCGCGCTCGACCAGTGCGCCCTCGGGCTCGTCGAAGACCTTGGAGACCAGCGCGAAGATGCCGATGACGGCGGCGATGACGAAGAGGTAGCCATGGAACTCCATGACCCCGTCCTTCGCCCGGGCGGCCAGCAGCAGGCCCAGGAGCCCCCCGAAGGCCAGAAGGGCGATCAGCAGCGGGTTGCCGTGCGACGGCCGGCCCGGCTCGGCGTTGTGAGTGTCGGTCATCTGCTCTACAGCCCCCTTGACCTTGCGGCTCGTTATGCGAGGGCACGCGGGCGACCGAGAACGCCTGGGGTCGACCTGGGCGTGCCAACTACGGCTGAAGTCTGGCTATGGAGTTAACGCCGCTCATTGATTTGAATCAACTGGTCAGAAGTTTGTGTGCGGCGCAGCATTCGCGTCTCCGCCGGCACCCTCGCGGGAGGTCTCGAGCGGCCTTGACAGCCCCCCTCGCCATCACCATAGTCCCGCTTCTCGCGCGGGCGGCCTTGCGCCTCCGCGCACGCCGGGTTTGGGGCCGTAGCTCAGATGGGAGAGCGCCTCGTTCGCAATGAGGAGGTCAGGGGTTCGATTCCCCTCGGCTCCACCAAACCCCGGCAAGCTCTCAGAGGTTCTGCGACTCCTTCCGCGACGGCACCCCTGGCCAGCGGACACCTTATCCACCCGTAAGCATGTTGCCCATACGCTCGGTCGTACGATCCGGTGTTATACGCTAGTTCGTATTTTCCTCTTTATACGCTCTTACGGATATCATGATCCGGAAAGAAGGAGCGACGGCTCATGGATCAGATTGCCAGAACCTCGAGGCAGCTCGGCTCCGGACCGGGCAATCCCAGACCGACCTGGGACGACTGACGAACCTGCGGCAGGCCACGATCTCGTCATTGGAGAACGGTCAGCCGGGCACTCAGCTTCGCCCCCTGCCGGTCGTCATGACGGCAATGAACCTCGAGCTTGTTGTTCGCGAGCGCGGCAGGTCCGAAGCCGACATCGAGCACCTCTTCCGACGACGCGACGCAGGACGCGCAAACCTCCCAAAGTCTTCGAGGGTACGCACGCGATAGGCGGAACAGACATTGGCGGCCCGCAGCTCGCCGGACCAAGGGCCAAAGGACACCCCTGGAGAACCTTCCCCCAAACGAGATTGCCTTACTTTGCCCTTGACCGCTGCACCTGCCGTCGCCTACGCTTTGAAAACTGTCCACAAGATACAGTGGGCATTATACATTCGCGGCGACGTTCCCAAACACGCCGCCTGGAAGGAGCGATGGACGAGGACGGAGCCTTCTTTGCGCCGGAGAGCCTGGTGGACCGGGTGGCGGAGCTGCTGCGCGAGGACATCGTGCACGGCAGGATCAAGCCCGGCGAGAAGATCACCGAGGTGGCGCTGGCGCGGCGGCTGGGGATCAGCCGCAACCCGATCCGCGAGGCGGTGCGGCGGCTGGAGGGCGCGGGTCTTCTGGTCAACCACCCCCGGCGCGGGCGCTTCGTGCGCGAGATCGGGCGCGAGGAGGCCGACGACATCTTCTTCTTCCGGGCCAGCATCGAACGCTCCAGCATCCATCGCGTCGCCCGCAGCCGGAAGAGCGAGGACCTCGCCAGCCTGCGCGGCGTGCTGAAGGCGATGCATGGCGCCGCCAAGCGGGGCGACACCGCCGAGACCTTCGCCCAGGACGTGAAGTTCCACCGTACCATCTGCGAGATCTCCGGCAGCCGGCGCGCGCTCCGCGCCTTCGACGAGATCTACATCGAGCTGAAGATGCTGCTGCGCATGGTCGGCACCTCCTTCACCACGCTGGAGCACACGGCGGCGACCCACGACCTGCTGCTGGAGGCGATCGAGGCCGGCGACGGCGCGGCCGCGGAACGGGCCATGCAGAAGCACATCGACGACGCGCACGCGGAAGTCGCCGCGCAGTTCGGCACGGAACTCAACTGAAGGCCACAAGGAAGAGGGCAGGCATGCGATACAAGATCTCGGTGGACACGGGCGGAACCTTCACGGACGTGGTGGTGCAGGACGACCGCGGGCGCGTGGTGATCGGCAAGTCGCCGACCACGCCCGAGCGGATCTTCGAGGGGATGCAGGGCGCGCTCTCGGATGCCGCAGCGGCGCTCGATATCTCTCAGGGCAGCCTGCTGGCCGATGCGGACCTGCTGATCTACGGGACCACCCGCTCTACCAACGCCATCGTGCAGGGCCTGGTCGCCAAGACCGCCTTCCTGACGACCGAGGGCTTCCCCGACGTCCTGGTGACGCGCGAGGGCGGCAAGTTCGGGCCGCACGACTTCTCCTACGACTTTCCCAAGCCCTACGTCGCCCGCCGCCATACCTTCGAGATCGCCGAGCGAATCTCCTCGGAGGGCGAGGTGGTGGTGCCGCTGGACGAGGAGCAGGCGCGCGAAGTCGCCCGCCGGCTGGTCGCCGAGGGCTACGAGGCCGCTGCCGTCTGCTTCCTCTGGTCGATCGCCAACCCCGCCCACGAGCGGCGCATGGCCGAGATCCTGGCGAGCGAGGCACCCGGGATCGCGGTCTCCCTCTCGCACATCCTGGTGCCGATCGTGCGCGAGTACCGGCGCGCCTCGACCACCGCCATCGACGCCTCGATCAAGCCGCTGATGCAGGACCACCTGCGCGCGATGCAGAGCGACCTGAGAGAGGCCGGCTTCAGGGGCAACGTCTTCGTCTCCACCTCGGCGGGCGGCTGCACCTATGTCGACGACATCGTCGAGAAGCCGATCCACACGGTGAAGTCCGGCCCGGCCATGGCCCCGGTCGCCGGCCGCGCCTTCGCGGCGCTGGAAGAGCTGGGCAGCGACGTGATCATCTGCGACACCGGCGGCACCACCTTCGACGTCGGCCTGGTCCGCGAGGGCGAGCTGAAGTACACGCGCGAGACCTGGCTGGGCGGCCAGTGGATGGGCCACCTGATGGCCATGGCCTCGGTCGACGTGCGCTCCGTCGGGGCCGGCGGCGGCTCCATCGCCTGGATCGACGAGGGCGGCCTGCTGCGCGTCGGGCCGATGTCGGCGGGCTCGGTGCCCGGCCCCGTCTGCTACGGCCAGGGCGGCGACAAGCCGACCGTGACCGACGCAGCCGTGGTGCTGGGCTACATCGATCCCGGCTACTTCCTGGGCGGGCGCATGCAGCTCGACGCCGCCGCGGCGCGCCGCGCAGTCGAGGGCCTGGCCAAGGAGCTGGGCACCGAGGTCGAGAAGACCGCGCACGCCATCCTGAACGTCGCCAACGAGCACATGATCAACGCCATCCAGGACATCACCGTGGCCGAGGGCTTCAATCCGGCCGAGGCGGTGCTGGTCGCGGGCGGCGGTGCAGCCGGCCTCTCCATCGTCCCGATCGCCCGGGAGCTCGGGGTCAAGACCGTGCTGGTGCCCAGGACGGCGGCCGCGCTCTCGGCCTCGGGCATGCAGTTCTCCGACATCGTCTTCGAGGAGTCGGGAAACCGCGTGACCGTCAGCGGCCGATTCGACAGCGAAGGCGTCAACGCCGTGCTGGAAGAGATCGACGGCCGCCTGACCCGGTCCTTCAACGAGCTGACGGTCGCCGCCGACGCCAAGACCAGACGCGAGTACACCGTCGAGGCGCGCTACCTGACCCAGGTCTGGGAGCTGGACGCCGCCCTGCCGGTCGACCGCTTCCGCTCCGACGACGACGTGGCGCTGATGGTCGACTCCTTCCACCGTGCGCACGAGCGTGTCTTCGCGGTGCGCGACGAGACCGGCCAGGTCGAATGCCTCAACTGGCGCGGGCGCATGACGGTCCAGCTCGCCAGCCACCGGATGGCGCCGGCCGCGCGGCAGGCGGCGGAGGCCAAGACCGCCAAGGAGCGGACCTCCTTTTTCGGTGAGGGCGCGGTCTCGGTGCCGATCTACCTGGGCGACGACCTCACCGTGGGAGAGTCGATCGCCGGCCCCGCCATCATCGAAGAGCCGACCACGACCCTGGTGATCTATCCTGGGTCGAGCGTGCGCCTGACCGCCGGCGGCAACTACGTGATCTCGCTTTGACCTGCTGAACCAAGCCCGAGGGACAAGACCATGGACGCTTCTGCCAAGCCTGCGCCGGGGGGCGACATCGACCCGATGCTCCTGTCGATCATGGCCAACCGGGTCGACGGCATCGTGCGCGAGATGACCAACACGCTGCTCAGGGCCTCGCGCTCCGCCGTGATCGCCAGCGCCCGCGACATGTCGTGCGCCATCGTGACCGGCGACAACGAGCTGCTCGCCACCGCCGAGGGCCTGCCGGTCCACATCTTCGGCTCGCACCTGCAGACCATCTCGATGCAGAAGCTGCACCCGGACCTGGCGCCGGGCGATGCCTTCCTGCACAACGACCCCTACATGGGCAACACCCACCCGGCGGACCACACGATCCTGGTCCCGGTCTTCGTCGACGGCGAGCACATGTTCACCGTCTGCGCCAAGTCGCACCAGGCCGACACCGGCAACTCGACCCCCACCACCTACACGCCCTACGCCAAGGACGTCTACGAGGAGGGCGGCCTGATCTTCCCCTGCGTGCGGGTCCAGCGCGACTACAAGATGATCGACGACATCGTGCGCATGTGCCGGCGCCGCATCCGCGTGCCCGACCAGTGGTACGGCGACTTCCTGGCGGCGATCGGCTCGGCCCGGGTCGGCGAGCGCCGGCTGATCGAGTTCTGCCGCAAGTACGGCAAGGAGAAGGTCCGCAGCTACATCGCCCAGTGGATCGACTACACCGAGAACCGCACGATCCAGGCCATCAAGCGGATGCCGAAGGCGACCATCGCCCACAAGGGCGCCCATGACCCGCTGCCCGACCTGCCCGAGGGCGTCCCGATCCGGTGCACGATCCAGATCGACCCCGAGGAAGGGCGCATCGAGATCGACCTGCGCGACAACATCGACTGCCTGGACAACGGCTTCAACGTCTGCGAGGCCTGCGCCATCAACAACGCCATCGCCGGCGTGATGAACTGCCTGGATCCCGACATCCCGCGCTGCCACGGCGTCTTCCGCCGCGTGAACGTGCTGCTGCGCGACGGCGCCGTGGTCGGGCGCACCAAGTTCCCGCACTCGGCCTCCATCGCCACCACCAACGTCGGCGACCGCCTGGTGAACCTGACGCAGTCCGCGCTCGCCCAATTGGGCGACGGCTACGGGCTGGCCGAGGGCGGGGTCGGCATGGGTGCGGGCTGGGCCGTGGTCTCGGGCAAGGACTTCCGCCGCGAGGGCGAGGCCTACATCAACCAGCTCTTCGTCGGCGGCAACGGCGGGCCCGCCAGTCCGCAGGCCGACGGCTGGCTGACCTACGGCATTCCCGTCGCTGCCGGCCTGATCTACCGCGATTCCGTCGAGCTGGTGGAGGTGAAGCATCCCCTGCACATGAAGTCGGTGCGCATCCATCCCGGCACCTGCGCGCCCGGCAAGTTCCGCGGTGCGCCGGGCGCGGAGCTGATCTATGGCCCCAAGCGCGACCCCATGACGGTCGCGATCCCCTGCGACGGCCAGGTCTTCCCGCCCAAGGGCGTCAACGGCGGCCACGACAGCCCGGGCGCCCGCACCTTCAAGGTGGGCCGCAACGGCCAGGAAGAACGCCTGCCCGGCGTCGCCCAGGTCACCCTGGAGCCCGGCGAGTGGCTGCGTGGCATCGACAACTCCGGCGGCGGCTACGGCAAGCCGACCGAGCGCGACCCGGAGCGCGTGCTCTACGACGTGGCCGAGAAGTGGGAGACCCTGGAGCGGGCGGAATCGATCTACGGAGTGGTCCTGCGGAAGGACGAGTCGCCCCTCGGCTACTCGATCGACCAGGCCGCCACCCAGGCGCTGAGGGCGCAGATCGCCGCGGAGTGAGCGGGCCCTTCCCGGCACTCAAGCCGGCGCCGCGATCCTTACCCTCTGGCGCTTGTTGCCCTGCCTGCCGGGCGGGCCGTCGAAGCGGCCCGGCAGGGGGGTGCCGCAGGTGAGGCAGGCGCCGAAGTCGTCCAGGTTCCAGGCCGTCAGGCGGTAGCGGTCGCGCTCGATCGCGCACGCCCCACAGCCCGCACAGTAGCTGGATTGCGCCTCGATGTCGCTGACGTTGCCGACATAGACGTGCTGCAGGCCGTGGGCCAGCGCGATCCGGCGGGCCCGGCTCAGGGTCGCGTGGGGCGTGCGCGGATGCTGGAGCATGCGGTGGTCGGGATGGAAGGCCGAGAAATGCAGCGGAACCTCGGGTCCGCAGGTCTCGACCATCCAGGCGGCCAGCGCCTCGATCTCCGCCTCGCTGTCGTTCTCGCCGGGGATCAGCAGGGTGGTCACCTCGACCCAGCAGGCGGTCTCCCTGACCGCATAGGCGATGGAGTCCAGCACCGGGCCGATGTCGGAGGCGGTCAGGCGCCGGTAGAAGTCCGGCGAGAAGGCCTTGAGGTCGATGTTGGCCGCGTCCATCCCGGCGAAGAAGGCCGGCCGCGCGGCCTCGGAGATGTAGCCGGCGGTGACGGCGACGCTGCGCACCCCAAGCGCTCGGCACTCTGCGGCCACGTCCAGCGCATACTCCATGAAGATGACGGGGTCGTTGTAGGTATAGGCGACCGAGCGCGCGCCGCCCTCGACGGCGGCCCTAGCGATCGCCCGCGGGCTCGCCCTGGCGGCCAGGCTGTCCTGCTTGCGGCTCTTCGAGATGTCGTGGTTCTGGCAGAACTTGCAGGCCAGGTTGCAGCCCGCCGTGCCGAAGCTCAGGACCGGCGTGCCGGGCAGGAAGTGATTGAGCGGCTTCTTCTCGATCGGGTCGATGCAGAAGCCCGACGAACGGCCGTAGGTGTCCAGCACCACCGCGTCGCCCTCGCGCTTGCGCACGTAGCACATGCCGCGCTGCTCCGGCCCCAGTCGGCACTCGCGCGGGCAGAGCGTGCAGGTGACGCGGTTGTCTGCCCGATCAAAACGCCAATGACTCGTGGGGTGCGACATGTGTAGCCTAGTCCTCACGCTCACCCGCTATGTGGGACCAACTCCGGGAACGAGGTCAAGATGTCGGTGCAGCCAACTGTCTTTGCCGGGCGCTTCTACCCGGGTAACGGCCAGGCCCTGGGCGAGGCCGTCTCGCGCAGCCTGACCTCCAAGGCGGCGGGGCAGGACCCTCATGCCCCTCCGGCCCAGGCGGTGATCGTGCCCCATGCCGGCTATCGCTTCTGCGCGCCGCTGATCGCGCAGGCCATGCTGGCGGCCCGCGGCGGCAAGGAGACCCCCCTGCCCGCCCGGATCGTCATCGCCAGCCCCTCCCACAGGCATGGCTTCAAGGGCCTGGCGCTGCCGTCCGTCGACGCCTTCGAGACGCCGCTGGGCGCGGTCGCGGTGGACCGCGACCTGCGCGATTCCCTGGTAGGCGGGGAGGTCCAGGTGCTGGACCAGGCCTTCGCGCAGGAGCATGCCGTCGAGGTGCTGCTGCCCTACGTGCACCAGGTCTTCCCGGGCGTGCCCATCGTGCCGCTGGTCTGCGGCGCAGGTGCCCATGCGCTGCTGCCGGACCTGATCGACCGTCTGGCCGCGAGGCCCGAGCGCACCTGCTTCCTGCTGTCGAGCGACCTCAGCCACTACCTGACGCAGGAGGCCGCACAGGCACGCGACGCCGATACCGCCAAGCGGATCGAGATCGCGGACCTGCGCGGCTTCAGCGGCAAGGATGCCTGCGGCTGGCAGCCCATCGGGGGCTGGCTGCTGTCCCGGACCGGCCGGGGCGCGCAGCCCGTGCGCCTGGGCATGGCCGATTCCTCCCTGGCCACGGGCGATACCGCGCGGGTCGTCGGCTATGGCGCCTGGGCCTTCTACCCCTCCCCCGGCGCGGCCATCACCGCCGCCGACCGCTCGGAGCTGCTGCGCATCGCGCGGGCCAGCCTGAGAGGACGCCTGCTGCGGGGAAAGGCGCCGGAGGTCCAGGTCTCCACCTTCCGCAGCGCCCTGCAGACCCATGCAGCCAGCTTCGTCACCCTCACCCAGGAGGGCCGCCTGCGCGGCTGCGTCGGCTCGCTGAGCGCACACCGGCCGCTGGTGGCCGACGTGGCCGGCAACGCGATCAAGGCGGGGATCGAGGACAAGCGCTTCCGGCCGCTGGAGCGGGCCGAGCAGCTCGCCGCGCTCGCCTTCAAGATCGCAATCCTCTCGCGCCCGGCCCGCATCCGTTTCGCCTCGCGCGACGCCCTGCTGGCGAAGATCACGCCGGGCAAGAGCGGGCTGATCCTGGAAGACCAGGGCAAGCGCGGCACCTTCCTGCCGCTGGTATGGGACAGCCTGCCGACCGCCGAGGCCTTCCTCGCCGGCCTGGTCGTCAAGGCCGGGCTTCCCAAGGGCCACTGGAGCGACAGCGTGAAGGTCTGGCACTTCACCGCCGAGACGTTTTCCGAAGCCTAGAGCGGGATTCGTTCGCTCGCGCTCACGAATACCGCTCTGCCGGGATCGGCACCGGCCCGCACCCCCGCCCGGCCGCCCATACCAGGATACTTGAGGGGCGGCCGGGCGGGGGTGCGGGCCGGTGCCGCGTAAATCCCAAAAGTCTTAGCTGCCGTCGGCGAGCTTCTGCCGGCGCCGTGCAGCGAGCGAGATCAAGGTGCCCAGCAGGGTGATCAGGATGAGGATAGCCGCGCAGGCGGCGATCTTCGGGTCGGTGTGCTCGCGGATGCCGTCCCACATGCGGCGCGGCAGGGTGAAGATGTCGAGGTGGGTGATGAAGAGGGTCACCACGATCTCGTCCCAGGAGAGGATGAAGGCGAAGACCGCGCCCGACAGCACGCCGGGCTTGATCGCCGGCAGGATGACCAGCCGGAGGCTCTGCAGCATCGAGGCGCCGAGCGAGCGGGCCGCCTGCTCCTGGCGCAGGTCGAAGCCGGCCAGCGAGGTCGCCACCGTGATCACCACGAAGGGCGAGGCCAGGATGGCGTGCGCCAGGATCACGCCGGCGTAGCTGTCCAGCAGCCCCAGGTCAACGAAGAGCTGGTAGAAGCCGAGCGCGGAGACGATCGGCGGCACGATCACCGGCGCCAGCAGCAGCCCGCGCACCATCTCGGAATAGCGCGAGGCGATCCGCCAGAGGCCGACGGCGCAGAGCGTGCCCAGCAGGGTGGCGGCCAGCGCCGAGGCGCTGGCGATGACCAGGCTCTGCCAGAAGCTGGCGAGCCACTTCCGGCTCTGCAGCAGGTCGAGATAGGGCGCGAGCGACAACGATTCGCTGGGCCAGGAGAGGTAACGCTTGTCCGTTAGCGAAAAGGGAATCGAGACGAAGACCGGCAACAGCAGGAAGGCAAGTACCAGCCAGGCGGCAGCCACCAGCACCCAGGATCTCCAGTTGCGTCGCTGCTCCACAGCCGCCCTCCTACTTCGCCCCGAAGAGCAGGCGCAGGTTGACGAAGCGGTCCAGGGTCACGAGCAGCAGCAGCACCGCGATCAGCAGCACGCTCGCCATCATCGCCGCCACGCCCCACCGGGCGATCTGCAGGACCTGGACGCTGACGTACTCGGCGACCATCACCGTCTTGCCGCCGCCCAGGATCGCCGGGGTGACGAAGAAGCCCAGGGTCAGGATGAAGACCAGCAGGCTCGCACCGATCACCGCCGGCAGGGTCGCCGGCAGGTAGACCGACCAGAAGGCGGCGAAGGGGCTCGCCCCCAGGCCGCGGGCGGCGGCGACGTAGCTGGGGTCGATGGTGCGCATGGTGGCGAAGAGCGGCAGCACCGCATAGGGGATCATGTAGTGGACAATGCCGATGACCGCGCCCAGCTCGTTGCGCACCAGGGAGATCGGCTCGCTGGTCAGGCCGGTCTCCTGCAGGGCCGTGTTCAGGAGGCCGCCGTCATGCAGCAGCATGAGCCAGGAGAAGGCCCGCACCAGCACCGAAACCCAGAAGGGAACCAGCACGAAGAGCAGGATCCAGATGAGCTGCGTGCGGCCGACATGCGCCATCACGTAGGCCACCAGATAGCCGGCCAGGACCGCGACCGCGGTGGTGATCGCGCCGATCTTGACCGTGGTCAGCAGGATCCGCTGGATCGAGCCCGAGGTCACGAGCTGCTCGTAGTTCTGCAGGCCGAAGCTGGGATCGGTCACGCTGATCCACAGCACCTGGCCGATCGGGTAGAGGTAGAGCCCCAGCACGACCAGCAGCAGGGGTGCGACCAGCAGCCAGTAGCCCCTGGTCGCCGTCCCCGCCTGGGCCGCGGCGGCGTCTCGGCCCACCGGGCGGCCCATCAGGCAAGCGGCCCCCGGATCACGCCGAGATCAGGTCGAGGTACTCGTTCAGCACCTGATCGTAGTGGTCGGCGTAGTACTGGGAGTCGATCGGAATCTGCACCTTGTAGTTCTCCGGGGCGGCCGGGTGCAGGCGGCGCTCGGCCGGGGTCATCAGGTCGGCTGCGGCCGGATTGGCCGGTCCCTGGCCGAAGCAGTTCATGACCGCCACCTGCAGCGCGGGCTCCTGCATCGCCGCGACCCACTGCATCGCCGCGGTGTTGCCGGCCGGGTTGCCCTTGGGCACCAGCCAGCCGGCGGGTGCCGCCTGCCCCTTGTCCCAGGTCCACTTGACCCGCTCTTCGGTGTCTCTCTCCAGGACGCTCGCCCGGGTGTGCCAGACGTTGCCCATGACGACCTCGCCCTGCAGGAACATCTGCTGGCTCTCCGCGCCGGAGCCCCAGAAGACCAGATGGTCCTTGATCGATTCGATCTTCTTCCAGGCCCGCTCGAGATCCAGCGGATAGAGCGCGTCCGGCGCGACGCCGTCGGCCAAGAGCGCGCACTCCGGCGAGCCGACCGCCCACTTGTAGAGGGTCCGCTTGCCCGGATACTTCTCGACGTCGAAGAAGTCGGCCCAGGTCGGCGTCACGCCTGCGCCGATCTTCTCGGAATCCCACGCCAGGATGTTGGAGTACCAGTAGCCCAGGCAGCCATGGTCCCAGGTGTAGGGCGCCAGGATCTTGCCCTTGTCGACGATTGAATAGTCGAAGGCCTCCAGCAGGCCCTGCTTGCCGAGACGCAGGATGTTGAAGGCATCGACGTCGCAGACGTCCCAGATGACGTCGCCGGCCTCCACCATGGCCTTGATCTTGCCCTCGAGCGGGCCGGTGCCGTCGATGACGACCGTGCTGCCCTCGTGCGCGTTCTCGAAGGCGGGAACGTAGATGCTCTCGTAGCAGGTGACGGCATCGCCGCCCCAGTTCGAGTGGACCACGCGGGTCTCCGCCCTGGCGTTCCTGGCAGTCGCCAGGACCAGGCCGGGCGCCAGGCCGGCGAGCGCGCAGGCCTTCAGAAAGCTGCGGCGGTCAAGCCTGCCCCTGGCGAAGCGCTCGGCAGCCCGCAAGGCACCCTCGATCGTCTTGGTCTCGCTCATCGTGTCGCACCCCTTTAAGCCTTTGCTTCTCCAGAGGGATTCCGGAGGCCTCTCGCTGACACGAATCATAGCATGTCGATGGGACTTGACCAGATGATTAAGCCTTGTGCCGGGGCCGCTCGCCGTGCTTTGCGAGGTCTTCGACAGCGGCCGGAAGCGCCGCCGCGGCGCAGGCGCCGGAGAGGCCCGTGCTGACAGTCTTGCCATTTTTCTGATTCATCACGGTACCTTGGAAGGGAGGGCAACCATGAGCACCAAGAACGGCCCGCCTGCCGCCCGGCGGCACGGTCCCCACGGCTTCGCGGTCGGCCGGGGCCGGACGCCGGCAGAGGTGCTCTCCGGGCTGGCTGCGGCCCTGGGCACGCAGGATCTGGCGCCGGAACACCTGCTGCGCCTCACGCTCTTTCACCGCGGAAGCGGGTCCGAGCGGGAGCTCCTCAGCGACATCGCCGCACTGCTCGAGGCCGCCGGTCTCTCGGCGGGTCCGGCGCTATCGCTGGTGCCGCTGCCGCCGCAGGAGGCAAGCCACAGGCTGACGGCGCTGGGCATGGCCTACGACGGGCCGGGAGACCGGCTCGCCCTGCCGGATCCGGAGTTGCCGGCGCCCCTGTCGGCCGCGGTCGCCGCAGGTCCGCTCTTCGTCAGCGGCCTGCTGGGCTGCCCCGGCGCGGCGCCGGGCGACCTGGTCGGGCAGAGCGAGGCCGTGATGCGGAGGCTGGAAGCCCTGGCGCAGCAGGGCGGCAGCAGCCTCTCGCATGGGCTGAAGACGAACAACTTCTACCTGGGCGCCGCGGATGTGGCCGACTGGTCGGCGCCGGCAAGGGTCCGCGCGGCCCATTTTCCGGAGCCGGGACCAGCCGCCACCGGGATGCCTTTGCCGGCATTCGACGAGCCCGCCCTGCGCACGCGGGTCGAGGTCGCCTGCCTCCGCGCGGCGGGCGACGCCATTCCAGAACGCCGCTGGGTCTGGCCCGAAGGCCACTGGGACTGGCCGATCGAGCTGCCCTACAAGCACGGCGTCGCCGGGGCCGGGCTGATCTTCATCGGCGGCCAGGTCCTGCTCTCGCCGGCGGGCGAGGTGATCGCCGCGAACGACGCCGTAGCCCAGACCCGCGGCGCCATGGCGGCCATCGAGAAGATCCTGGCGGGTTTCGAGAAGACCGCCGAGCGCCTGCTCCTCCTCGTGGTCTTCCATGCCGCCGGGACCGAGGCGCCGGTCGTGGAGACCATCCGAGGCTACTGCGCCGAGAGGGGTGCCGATCCCCTGATCGTCGAAGTCGCGCTGCCCGCGCTCTCCTACCCCGGCATGATCGTCGAGATCGAAGCCGTAGCGGCCGACGCCTGAGTTAAAGCGCTTCGCTGAGATCGGCTCCGGCCCACACCCCCTAGCGGTCGGCCACGACAACGCTCGCGTCGCCCGGCCAGGACAACCAGACGCGGGCGCCGGGCGAGAGGTCCAGGTTGGCCTGCCAGGCCGGCGTCACGGCCACCAGGGGACCGATGCCCTCGACCTCGACCTCCAGACGGAGCTGGCTGCCGAGGTAGTTCCAGCGCGCAAGGCTGCCGGCCAGCCTGTTGGAGCCTTCGCCGGGTTCGCTCATGCCGACGGCCAGCTTCTCCGGCCGCATCGCCAGCAGCACCTCCTCGCCCGCCGCCTGGACGTCGGCCCGGGCCTGCCGGAAGCTACCGGCCGGCGTCCGGTAGAGGAAGCCGCCGCCCTCCAGCCTCTCCACCCGGCCAGCCAGGAAGTTGCTCTCGCCCAGGAAGCCGGCGACGAAGCGGCTCACCGGCCTCTCGTAGAGGTCTTCGGGGCGGCCAAGCTGCTCGATCCGGCCCTCGCGGACGATGGCGATGCGGTCGGACATCGAGAGCGCCTCCTCCTGGTCGTGGGTCACGTAGAGGAAGGTCTTGCCGAGGCGCTGGTGCAGGGCCTTCAGCTCGACCTGCAGCTCGGTCCTGAGCTTGCGGTCGAGCGCGCTCAGGGGCTCGTCCAGCAAGAGGACATCGGGATCGAAGCTGAGCGCGCGGGCCAGCGCCACGCGCTGCTGTTGCCCGCCGGAGAGCTGGCGCGGCTTGCGATCGGCGAAGCCGTCCATCTGCACCAGGCCGAGCGCCCGGCCGACCCGCTCGTCGGTCTCGGCGCGCGGGCGGCCGCGCACGCGCAGGGGGAAGCCGACGTTGCGGGCGACGCTCATGTGCTGGAACAGCGCATAGCCCTGGAAGACCATGCCGAAGTTGCGCTTCTCCGGCGGCAGCGCGGTGATCGCGCGGCCGTCCAGGAAGACCTCTCCGGCCGTCGGCTGCACGAAGCCTGCGATCATCATCAGCAGGGTGGTCTTGCCCGACCCGGAGGGGCCGAGCAGCGTGATGAACTCTCCCCTGGCCACCTCCAGGTCGACCCGGTCGGCGGCGACCACGGGGCCGTAGTGCTTACTCAGGCCCGCCAGGGTCAGGCTGTGGGCCCGTCCTTCCTCGTTCCGCCGCCGCTGCATTCGTCCCGACCGCTCCTCTGCGACACCAGCCAAACTGTCTTGAATCATAGCGCGTCAGGCTCTCGCCGTTGTGCGGGAGCCGCTTCCCCAACCCTGCCAGAGGGCAGGTCCGCCCGGACCGGCGAGATCACGATCCCTCGCCGCGCTTCGGCGGCCTGCCGTTGTGGGCCGTGGTCACCTGCAGCATGGCCGAGTCGTCCTGGTCGGCAAGGCTCTCCCGTGCCAGGCGGTACCAGTCGTAGGCGGTCTCGCCGACCGCCATGCCGGTCTCCATGGCCCGGGCCATGGCAAGGCAGTAGCGGGAATCCTTCTCCCTGAGCCCGATCGCCAGGCCGAAGCTGTCGGCCAGGCGGCCCTCCGCCATCGGCCGGATCATGCGCTTGACGTGCGGGCTGGCGCAGGGGCCGCTCTCGACCGCGGCCACCAGTGTGTCCGGGTCGAGCCCCAGCTTGCGGGCCAGGTGCGCCGCCTCCGCGATCGAGGCCACGTGGACCGCGCCCAGCAGGTTGTTGATCAGCTTGAAGGCGGTGCCGGTGCCGACCGGCCCGAAGTGAAGGATCGACCGGCTGAGTAGCTCCAAGAGCGGGCGTGCGCGCTCCAGGTTCTCCGCCTCGGCGCCAACCAGGAGGACGAGCTCACCGGCCGCCGCCGCCGAGGGCGGACCGTTCACCGGGCAGTCGAGATAGGCCTGGCCCCGCTCGGCCGCCGCCGCCGAGAGGCGGCGCACGTGCTCGTGCGAGATGGTGCTGCACTCGACCGCAAGCGCCCCCTCGGGTGCATGCGCCAGCGCGCCCTCCGGCCCCAGCCAGACCTGCTCCGAGGCGGTGTCGTCGGCCACCATGGAGAAGAGCGCGTCTGCGCCCTCCGCCGCCTCGGCGGGGGTCCTCGCCTCTCTGGCACCCGCGGCGATCAAATCCGCCGCACGCCCGGGCGTGCGGTTCCAAACCGTCACCTCATGCCCGCCGCCCGCCAGCCTGGCGGCCATGCCGCTTCCCATCTTGCCCAGCCCGAAGAAGGCGATCCTAGCCATGCCTGCCGCTCCACCTTGCCGTTCGTCTCTCGTCGGAGGGCCACGCTATGGGGCGCGCAGCCGGGGCACAAGGTTTTCGCTGCGTCCCAGGGGCCGGGAAGGCTCCAGGAGGAACCGACCTCAGGAGGAGATGGCCCGCTGCGGGCTTTCGTGCTAGCTGAGGGTCAACCTCCGGTCGGCGAGCGCTGAGAGCGCACCGCCCGGGAGGAACAGGCCCCCCACCACCCCCATCATCCGAAGGAGTCCAGACCATGCAAAGACGTAGAGCGCTCGGCCTGCTGGCCGCTGCCGCGGTTAGCCTCGCCCTCGCCGGCCCCGTCACCGCCCAGGACGGAGCGAACCCGACGGTCAGAATCGAGAGCACCTCGATCGCACTGGGGATCGGCGTCACCTGGGGCGACGGCGAGCTCACCTGGGAGGGCAAGACCTACAAGTTCGACGTCAACGGCCTCTCGGTCGTGGACCTGGGTGTCTCCAGCGTCACCGCGGTCGGTACGGTCCATCACCTGCTGGCGCTCTCGGACTTCGAGGGCACCTATGTCGCCGTGCAGGCCGGCGCCGCGCTGGGCGGCGGTGTCTCGGGAACCGCCATGCGCAACGAGAACAACGTGATCATCAACCTCAATGCCACGCAGACCGGGGCGAAGCTGACCCTGGCGACCGAGGGCGTCAGCATCAGTTTCGCCGACTAGAGGACTTCGGGTTCGCGTTCGCTCGCCCGCATCACTCTAGCTCTTTGATTGTTCGAGCAAACCCTCGTTGCAGATGACCCTGTCTGCTTGAGATTTGCTCTGGAAGCTTGCGCCAAGACGGGAGATCGGCTCCGGCCGATCTCCTGGCAAGCGCCGCAATTGGCGGTGATCAATCATCCGATTCTTCGCCGGCGGCCAGCCAGGCACCGGGGCGGCGCCGGCTCTCGCTCTGGGCATACTCGAGGCTCTCGCACCTGGCGCTCGGGCTCTTTGGGCCCCCGGTGGAAACGAGGCATTTCATCTCGGCGGCCATCGCCCGCGTCGAGGTCGAGCAGGTCGTCGACACGTTCATCCCCTTCTATCTGGCGGCACCGCTGATCTCGTTCCTCATTTCCTACGTCCCGGTGCTGACGCTCTAACAAAATTATCCAGATCAGACCGGGCGGTGGTGAGGGATGACACTTTGCTGTCAACAATAATGCACGACGGCGAGGACACCTTTGATCAAGTCTTTCGGATCGAGGAGAACTCGACGACCGGCCTGCCGACTACGTCCGACTTTGTCAGGTTGTAGGGAACGGCAATTTCCGGTAGTGCTTCTTCGTTGAAGGAGGGATCGGGTCCGAATTGAGGGGACGATGCCATCGAGGTGGCCTGCGGAGCCGCTGGCTCTGGTCGGACCGCTGGGAACGGAATGACCATGGGCGGACGATCGGGACCGACTGACCGCGACCGGTGCCCCGTGACCAAAGGGCTTCCGCAATCAGGTAGGAGGACGATATGGCTACGATCTATGGCACCCCCCAAGGCGACAGCCTTCTGGGCAGCAGCTATTCCGATACGATCCTGGGCTTCGGCAGCAACGACGCGCTGGACGGAGCCTCCGGCAACGATGTGCTCTACGGTGGGGTCGGCCCTGACCAGATCGTTGGCTCCGAGGGCGACGACAGCCTCTTTGGCGCCCTGGGCATCGACACAGTTCTTGGTGGCTCCGGCACCGATCGCATCTTCGGAGGGATTGGCAACGACACCTATCTATTCGGCGGCAGCGGCAACGATCAGATTTTCGGTGATGACGGCGACGACCGCATTTCTGGGGATCTCGGCCAGGACAGCCACTTCGGCGGCAGCGGCGACGACCTTTTCGACATTCGCAACCAGGCCTTCCTCGTCGCCGGAGAGACATTCGACGGCGGCGCCGGTAGCGACAGCTTCGCGCTCGCACCGACGCTGGTCCTTCCCGGTGGAGTGAGCTTCGCCGACATCGAGGTCTTCATGCGCCGCGGCGCCAACGGCGAAGATCAGATCGCGACCGATGCACTCTTCACCCTGGCCTTTGGCGAGGACGGCGACGACATCGTCTTCGGTGCCGCGGATGCAACCGCCTTTGGTGGGAACGATGACGACCGTGCCTATGGTGCGACGGGAGGCCAGCGCATCTTCGGCGACAACGGGAACGACTACCAGATCGATCTGGGCAGCGGCGACGACTTCGCCTTCGGCGGAAGCGGGAACGACTTCTACTTTGCCGGCAGGGACGGGAGCGACCGTCTTTACGGCGGTAGCAATGCGGACAGCTACTTCTTCGGCGGCGACGGGGCAGACCACGTCTATGGCGGGGGAAGCCTTGATTTCAACCTCTATGGGGGAAGCGGCGACGACCGTGTCTTTGGCGGAGACCAGGACGATTCCGGTCTGTTGGGCAAGAGCGGCAACGACCGCCTCTACGGGGATGGTGCTCTCGGACCGGACGAGCAACCGGGCTCGGATTCGACTTTCTACGGCGAACTGGGAGACGATACCCTCTTTGGCGGATCCGGCGAGGACTCTCGCTTCTATGGAGGCTCTGGAAAGGATGTGATCTTCGGTGGAAGCGGTGCCGATCAGGCCGCTTTCGGCGGCTCCGGCGTGGATAGCCTCTATGGAGGCGACGGCAGCGACACCAGCCTCGTCGGTAACCAGGGCAACGACAGGCTCTACGGCGGGCTCTCCAACGACCGCTATCTCTTTGGCGATTCGGGAGCCGACCGCATCTTCGGCGGCGCCGGCGAAGATATCAGGTTCACCGGCGGCAGCGGTAACGACCGCATCTATGCCGGGGAAGACGACGACCTGCGATTCTACGGCGGCGACGGAACCGACCGTCTCTTCGGAGGAAGCGGAGCCGAAGATGTCTTCATAGGAAACTCCGGAGGCGACCGGTTGTACGGGGGCAGTGGCGCCGACACGGCCTTCTTCGGCGGCGATGGCAAGGATCGCATCTACGGCGGCGGGGGCGATGACACCTCACTCGTGGGCTCCTCCGGCAGCGATCTGGTCTTTGGCGGCGAGGGTGACGACAGCCAGCTCGAGGGCCGCGACGGGAACGACCTGATCGACGGCGGACTCGGGGACGATGAAGGCCTCTTCGGTGGATCGGGTGCCGACGACCTCTTCGGCGATGCCGGCTTCGATGTCTACCTCTTCGGCGGATCCGGAGAGGATGTGATCGACGGGGCGCTGGGCATCGAGCGCGGCCTCTTCGGCGGCGAGGGAGCCGACAGCGTCTTTGGCGCCCAGAACAGCGATTCCTATCTCTACGGCGGCAGCGGCGATGACAGTGTGTTTGGCGGAAACGGCAACGAGAGGGGAATCTTCGGCGATAGCGGTGCCGACGTGATCGATGGCGGTGGCGGAAATGATCGCGTTGTCTTCGGCGGCCTGGGTGCGGACAGGATCTTCGGGGCCAGCGGCGAGGACAGTCGGTTGCGCGGCGGCTCCGGTGCAGATCTGCTCTACGGCGGAGCGGAGGCCGATCGGCGCCTGCTCGGCGACAGCGGAAGCGACAAGCTCTACGGCGACGCCGGCGACGATTCCCTGCTCTACGGAGGGGCCGGCGACGACTCCCTCGACGGCGGGGCCGGAAAGGATTCCGGTCTCTTTGGCGGCAGCGGCGTGGATCGGATCTTCGGCGGCGCGGGAAACGACACCGGCCTCTACGGCGGCAGTGCCGGCGACACGCTGCGCGGCGAGAGCGGAGCCGATTCCCTCTATGGCGACGCCGGAGACGACAGGCTTTTCGGGAGCAGCGCAGACGATGCCTTAACCGGCGGGACAGGCGCCGACCGCGCGATGGGCGGTAGCGGTCAGGATCGCCTTTTCCGCGGGTCGGGGAGCGACTTCCTGAACGGAGGCAGCGACACGGACAGGGCCTACGGCGGAGCCGGTGACGATACCTTCGTGGTGGACGAGGCCGGCGATCAGGTGCACGAGGCCGCGGGAGAGGGCACCGATCTGGTCCGAGCCCAGGTCTCCTACACCCTTCCCGAAGGCGGTGCGGAGGATTTCGTCGAAGACCTGCAACTCCTGAGCCAGGCAGGCGATGCCGGAGGCAGCGGCAACGGGCTTGGCAACACCATCGGCGGCAACGCCGGAAGCAACCTCCTGCGTGGTCTCGGCGGTGACGACCGGCTCGAAGGCGGCGACGGCGACGACAAGCTCTTCGGCGGGCTGGGCAAGGACCACCTGGAGGGTGGCAGCGGTGAAGATACCCTGCTGATGTCCAGCGGCGTCGCTGCCTTCGGCGGCAGCGGCGCGGACAGCTTTCGCTTCAACGGCGAGAGCCTGGGTGCTGGGGGCTCTGGTGGGCCGATGATCGGCGACTTCGACGGCACGGCGGGCGACCGCTTCCTCTTCGCGGCGGGCCTCGAGGTCGGCACCTTCACCTATATCGAGGCAGACGCCTTCTCCGGCGGCGGCAACTCGGAAGCCCGCTTTGCCGGCGCAGAGCAGGTTCAGGTCGACCAGAACGGCGACGGGGCGGCGGACCAGGCCTTTATCGTCGATGGGGTTTCTTCGGCAGGGCAGCTCACGGCGACCGACTTCGTCTGGCTCTGAGACGGTTTGCGACCGGTTAGAACCGCATGATCGCGTCCCGCTACCCTACCGCCAGCACCCCTCCTCGCGGTCGTAGGCGCCGAGGCGCAGGTCCTCGACACCCCCGGTCAGGATCTTCTTCTGGATCTTGCGGCTGGGTGTGCGGGGGAAGTCCTCGGTCATGTAGGCGACGTAGCGCGGAACCTTGAAGTCGGCCAGGTGCGCCTTGCAGTGGGCGATCACCTCCTCCGGCGGGCAGTCCGCCGGCAGGACGCCGTCGCGCAGCAGCAGGTAGGCCTTGACCTCCTCACGCCGCAGCTCGTCGGGAACCGGAACCACGGCGGCCTCGGCCACCTGGTCCATGTTCGCCAGCACAGCCTCGACCTCGCGGGCGGCGATGTTCTCGCCGCTGCGCCGGATCATGTCCTTGATGCGGCCGACGATGTAGTAGTAGCCCTCGGCGTCGCGCTTGAAGATGTCGCCGGTGCGGAACCAGCGCCCGCGGAAGGATTCGGCGTTGGCCTCCGGGCGCTTGTAGTAGCCCCAGAGGATCGAGCGTCCGGCGACCCAGAGCTCTCCCAGCTGCTCGGGCTCGGTGACCTCGCGTTCCTCCTCGTCCATGATCTTCAGCTCGCGGAAGGGACCGGGCAGGCCGCAGGTCGGGATCAGGGCCTTGTCCTCGGCGGCCACCGGGACGATCGAGGCACCGCCGATCTCGGTCATGCCGTAGCCCTCCCGCGCGACCACGCCGAAACGCTCCATCACCTGGCGGCGCGAGTCCTGGCGCCAGCCGTAGATGCTGACGTAGGTGAGCGAGAGCCTGGCGTCCGCCTCGGAGGGCGGGCGGGCCTTCAGCGCCGGTTCCGGGAAGATGCAGTAGTTGATCTCGTAGCGCTCCAGCCAGTCGTAGAAGCGGCTGAGGCTCATGCGGCGGGCGACATGGGCGGTCGCCCCCAGCCGCAGGGTCATGAGGAACTGCCACTGCGGATCCATGTAAAAGAAGGGCGCCCAGATCAAGACGTTGGCGATGCGGCCATCCTGGTTGCGGAAGCGCGCGGCATAGGCGCCGATCACCATCCAGTAGTCGTGGCTCAGCATGCAGCCCTTGGGAAAGCCGGTGGTGCCGGAGGTGTATTGGATATTGAGCAGGTCGCTGCGCAGCACCTGCGAGGGCGCCTCGAATGGATGAGCGCCGGCCTCCTGCAGCTCCTGCCAGGAGGGATGGCCTTCCTGCGCCGCCCCGTGCAGGATCACGCGGGCATCCTCGATCAGGGGCAGCGGCCCCTCGATCCCGCGGTAGACCGGCAGCACGCTCTCGTCGATCACGAGGAACTGGCTGTCGGAATCGCTCAGCACGAAGTGCAGCTCCTCCGAGCGGTAGGCGATGTTGACCGGGATCATGACCGCGCCGATGCGGCCCAGCGCTACCCAGGTGATGGGAAAGGCCGGCAGGTTCGGCAGCATGACGGCGACATGGGTGCCCTTGCGCACGCCCAGCCGCACCAGGCTAGAGGCCAGCCGGTCGGCCGCCTCGTCGAAGGCGCGGTAGGTCAGGCTCTGGCCCTCATCGAACCAGTGGCCCAGGACCTTGTCGCCGTGCTGCTCGGCCGCCTCGCGCACCAGCCCGCCGAGGCTCTCGGGCAGGAGGGTCGCCTCCATCTCCTGCCTCAACTCCCGCATCTGGGCCACGCCCGGATGCAGCTCCTCCAGGACTTCCGCCATGGTTCCTATCCCTTCTCCTCGACGCCGGGGGCCAGCGGGGTTGCGGTGGTGCCGGGCTGCGCCAGGTAGGCCGCCCGCTGCAAGCGGTAGAGATGCATGGAGAGGTTGATCGCCTCCTGCTTGGGCAGGTCCATCGCCCGCTTCGAGACCTCCATCTCCACCCGCACGGCAAGCGGCGGGTGCGCGGCGATCGTCTCCGCCACCTCGAAGGCGCGCTCCAGCAGGCGCTCGGGCGGCACGATCTCGTTGATCAGCCCGTGCTTCAGGGCGTCCTCCGCCAGCAAGGGCTCGCCCGTCATCAGCATCCACATGGCGACCGCCGGCGGCAGGTGCCGGCAGAGCTGCGTGGTGCCCCCGGCCCCGCCCATGCCGTAGGCGATCTCGGGCAGGCCCAGCTTGGCGCCGGGGACGGAGATCCTGAGGTCGGTGTGGTTCAGGAGGTAGATCAGCCCCATGCCCATGGCGGCGCCGTTGACCGCGCCGATGATGGGCTTGTAGCGCTCGATCGTCTTCAGCTCCCGCTCCCAGCCGGGGCGCAGGTCGGCGGTCTCCTCGCGCGAGGGCCAGAAGTGCGCGTCGAGGGTCTCGGCGTGGCTGGCATAGCCCCAGTTGTGCTTGATGTCGTCGCCGCCGCAGAAGGCACGCTCGCCCGCACCGGTCAGGATGCCGACATGCACCTCCTTGTCGGCCACGAACTCCTTCAGAAGCTCGAAGAACTGCTTGTGCATGGCCGGCGTCAGGGCATTCACCTTGGGCCGGTCCAGGGTGAAGAGCGCGACCTTCCCGCGCCGCTCGTAGCGTATCGTCATGCCTGGGTCTTTCCTTGCTCTACTGGTCTCATGATGGGCTTGCCTCTCAGGATCCGCGTTGGTTGGCGCTGCGCCGGCGCAGGACCTCGGCCGCCACCATGGCCACCGTGGTCGCCACGATCAGGATCGAGGAGACGGCGGCGACCGTGGGGCTGACCTCGAGCCGAAGGTCGGCCCAGATCCGCATCGGCAGGGTCTCCCGGCTGCTCATCAGGAAGTCGGCGATGATCAGCTCGTCGAAGGAGACGAAGAAGGAGAAGACCGCCGCCGCCACGATGGCCGGCAGCAAGCTGGGGAAACTGGCCGCCCAGAAGGCGCGCAAGGGGCCGGCCCCCAGGACCCGAGCCGCCCGCTCGATGGTGGGGTCGAGCTGCCGGGCGGCAGCTCCCACGATCAGCACCACGAAGGGCAGCGCGATGGTCGCGTGCGCGCCCACAAGGGCGAGGCTGCTGTCGTCGAAGCCCAGGCGCACCGCGAAGATGAAGACGCCGAGGGCGATGAAGATGTGCGGGATGATGATGGGGGCGGTGATGGTGGTGACCAGGACCGCCTTCAGGCGAAAGGCGCGGCGTTCCAGGAAGACGACGGCCATGGTGCCCACCAGGGTCGCCAGCAGGCTGGAGAAGAGCGCCACCCTGAGCGACAGCAGGGTCGCCTCCACCCAGACGGGGTTGCCGAAATAGGCCTCGTACCAGCGGATCCCCAGGGTCTCGGGCGGGAACTCCAGGAACTCGCTGTCGGAGAAGGAGATCGGGATCACGATGAAGATGGGGAACATGAGGTAGAGCACCATCAGCCAGAAGTAGCCCGACAGCGCCCACCCGCGGATCCGCTCGCCTCTCTGCCGCATGGCCTCAGACCACCCAGCGCAGGAAGAGGCGGCCGAGCCAGCGGATGATCGCGACCGCCGTCACGGTCCCGACCAGCAGCAGCACGCCCAGTGCGGAAGCGAAGCCCCAGTTCAGCTGCTCCACCTGAACTTGGATCAGGTTCGCCAGCATGATGTCGCCGCGCCCGCCGACCAGGGCCGGCGTGATGAAGAAGCCCATCGAGAGCATGAAGACGATGAGCAGGCCGGTGATGGTGCCGTCCAGCGAGAGCGGCAGGAAGACCCGCCGGAAGGCCTCGAAGGGCCTGGCGCCCAGGACCCGGGCGGTGCGCACCAGGTCGCGGTCGATCTCGGTCATGGCGGCGTAGCAGGTCACGATCTGGACCGGCAGCAGGATCTGCAGCATGGCGACATAGACCGCGCCCGTGGTGAAGAGCAGGCGCGCCGGGCGCTCGACGAGGCCGAGGCCCAGCAGGGCCGAGTTGACGATCCCGTCGCGCCCCAGCAGCACCATCCAGGCATAGGAGCGGATCAGGATGCTCATCCACAGCGGGATGAAGATCAGGAAGATCAGCAGGAACTGCAGGCGGCGCGGCTGCAGGGTGATGAAGTAGGCGACGGGATAGCCGACCAGGGCTGCGAGCAGCGCCACCACCAGCGAGACCTCCAGGGTGCGCCAGAAGATCCGGAGATAGACCGACCGGTCCCAGATCCGCTCGAAGTGCTGGGTGGAAAAGTCCGGGTCCCAGAGGCTCGCCTGGATCACGTCGAGGCTGGGCAGCAGGAAGAAGGCCAGCAGCAGGACCAAGGCCGGCACCAGCAGGAAGCCGGCCTTGGTCTTCTGCAGTCCTCTGCCTGCCGGCAGGGTGCTGCTCGCGGCCATCGCGCGCCTAGACGCCCGGCGTCCCTAAGGCCGCTCCTACTCCAGCAGCCACTCGTTCCAGCGCTCCTGGATGCGGTCCAGGTTCTCGGCCCAGAAGAGCTCGTTGGCCGCGTACTGGGCATCGGCATTGGCCGGATAGGTGGGCATCTGCTCCACGATCTCCTGGGGCATCCCCTCGAAGAGATTGGGCGCGAAGCTGGGGTAGGGCAGGAGCTTCAGGTACTCGCGCTCCAGGTCCGGGCGCATGGTCCGGATCTTGATGTAGAGGTGCGCCTGCTCGACGTTGGGCGCGCCCTTGGGGATGCCGACGTAGGAGACGTGCAGCGCGCCGCCGTTCCAGACGATCTCGACCGGCATGCCGGCTTCCTGCAGCTTGTTGACCCGTCCGTTATAGGTCGTGGTGTAGAAGACCTCCTCGTCGGAGAGCAGCTGCACCGTCTGCGCGCCGGAGCTCCACCAGACCGGGATGTGCTCCTTGATCTCGTCCAGCTTGGCGAAGGCGCGGTCCACACCTTCGTCGGTGGACAGCACCTGGTAGAGCTCCTCCTTCGGCACGCCGTCGGCCAGCAGCGCGAACTCGAGGTTGTACTGCGGCCGGTTGCCCAGCGAGCGCGGGCCCGGGAAGGTCTCGACGTCCCAGAAGTCGGCCCAGGACTCCATCTTCTTGCCGTCCGGATTGTGCGAGAGGTTCTGCACCAGGACGGTCGAGTAGGAGGCGGCACCCACGCCGTACTTGGCGCGCGCGACCTCGGGCAATTCGCCGTCGGGGTCGACCAGGCTGTAGTCGATCGGCTCCAGAAGGCCCTTCTGCACGCCGATGGGATAGTTGGAGGCGGAGATCTCCGAGACGTCCCAGGTCGTCTTGCCGGCCTGCACCATGGCCTCGATCTCGGCCATGCGGCTGCCCTCGGCGCTGACCTGCTTCGCGGTCCAGCCGCTCTCCTCCTCGAAGGGCGGGATGAAGATCTTGGCGTTGACCTCCGCCACCACGCCGCCGGAGCCGCTGATCGTCATGACCTTGTCCTGGGCCGCCGCCGGCCCACCGGCAAGCGCCAGTGCCGCAGCGGACAGCATCACCACTTCTCTCAAACGCGTCTTCATGATCACCTCCTTCGGTCCTCTTGCATTGTCAGTCGTCGATCAGCGCCCGCATGTGGCCTTGCGAGGACACGGGCAGGGCGTCGCGCAACCGGAAGCCGAGGCGGACCGTATCCCCCCGCTTCAGGATCGGTGTTTCGGGACCGCGATGTTCCTGGAAGATCAGGCTGTGGCCGCTCTCGCTCGCCACCTCGTACTGGACGATGTCGCCGAGGAAGAGCACCTCCCCGACCTTGGCGGAGAAGACAGCCTCGCTCTCGTCCGCCGCCACGCGGTGCAGCTTCTCGGGCCGGAGCGAGAGGGTCTCGATCCGGCCGGCGTCGGCTCCCATCGCCTCGGCTGCAATGCTGCAGCCGGTCTCCACGATGCTGAAGCCGCCGTCCCGGGCGGCGTCCAGGGTCAGGATGTTGGTCTTGCCGATGAACTCCGCGACATAGCGCGAGCTCGGCCGGTCGTAGATCCGCTCGGGCGTGTCGACCTGGGCGATGCGGCCCTCGCCCATGACCGCGATGCGGTCCGACAGCGCCAGCGCCTCGCCCTGGTCGTGGGTCACGAAGATGATGGTGCAGCCCAGTGCCGCGTGATAGCGCTTGATCTCGAGCTGCATGGCCTGGCGCAGCTTCAGGTCGAGGGCGCCCAGCGGCTCGTCCATCAGCAGGACCGGCGGCTCGAAGACGACCGCGCGGGCGAAGGCCACGCGCTGGCGCTGGCCGCCGGAGAGCTCCTTGGGCATGCGCCCCTCCAGCCCGGTCAGGCGCACCATGGCCAGGCTCTCCTCCACCTTGCGGCGGATCTCCGCCTTGGGCCGGCGGCGCAGGCGCAGCGGGAAGGCCACGTTGTCGAAGACGTTCATGTGCGGGAAGAGCGTGTAGCTCTGGAACACCATGCCGAGCTGGCGCTGCTCCGGCGGCAGGGCCACGACCGAGCGGCCGTCGATGGCGACATCGCCCTCGCTGGGGTCGACGAATCCGGCCAGCACGTTGAGCGCCGTGGTCTTGCCGGACCCGCTCGGACCCAGAAAGATCATGAACTCGCCGGGTGCCACGTCCAGGTCGAAATCGGCGAGCGCGGCAACCCCGCCGTAGCGCTTGCCGACCTGCCGATAGCTCACCGAGGCGCCTGCCATCGTCGCTCCATACCCGCTTTCAACATCTCCGAGACGGACTCACGAACAGTGAAATGATACTGACGTCACTGTCATAACTGACGTTGACGTCATTTTTCAGCCCTGTCAATATCCTGTCATGGGACAGGACGACATCGTGCCCTTCCACCTGGTCTCGCTGTTGCAACAGCGTGCAGAACAGGCGGGCGCGCAACCCAAACGGATAAGGACGCGCATGAGCCTCCTGGCGGCCACCGCCTCGGAGATGGAGGCCTCCGGCTACAACGGGCTCACCATCGACGCGGTGGTGGAACGCGCCGGCGTCGCGCGCGGCACCTTCTATCTCTATTTCGGCAACCGTGCCGATGCGGCGATCGCGGTGATGCGCGCCTTTGCGGCGGGCATGCGGCGCTACCGGCCGTGCGGCGGGCGCCGACGCCCGGCGGAAGAGTCGATCTACCGCATGAACCTCTTCTACGTGCGCAGCTACGCGGCCAACGCCACCCTCTTGATGGGCCGCGAGGCCCTGATGCGCGACAAGCCGGAGCTGGCGCAGGCCCGCGACTTCCTGAACCAGCGCTGGGCCAAGGCGATCCTGCACGACCTCTGCCAGCGCTCGGGCAGCCCGGAGAGCCTGCTGAAGGACACGGGCGCGCTGCTGGCGGTGCGCACTGTCATCGCCATGGCCGACGAGCTGCTGCGCGAGACCTACGTCTACAAGAGCCCCTACCTCAACGCCATGATCGGCGGCGAGGAGGATGTCGCCGAGGCGCTGACCTTCGTCTGGTACCGCGCGATCTTCGGCCGCGACCCGGTCGGGCTGCGCGCGCTGCTGCCGGCAACGGTTGCCTCGCCGGCGGGGCAGGTGAGCACGGCCAAGGTCGCGATCTGAAGTGTCCAGGCTGCGGGGCAGCCGACCTGCTCCCGTCTGGACCAGAGAGAACCGGCTGCAGTGATCCGGTTGGCTGCACCCGGGCCGGTCACGAAGGCGGACTCGCTGACCCCACCTTAATCGGCGGCAACTTGCAGCAGTCCCCCGCGGGCGACAGCAACCTCGGAGCTGCCGCCGCCGGCCTGGACGAGCCGGCGCGGCTCACAAACCCTGCTCTAGTTCCAGACGAAGTCGGTGGCGGTGAGCTGGCTGGCTGCGGTGAGGGCGACGACCTGGAAGGCGATGTCGGCATTGCCGTCGCCGTCCGTGTCCACCTGCACCTGGCCGCCGCCGTCGAAGCGCGCCTCGGAGTCCCCGCCACCGGAGAAAAACGCACCGCCGATGTAGGCGAAGGTCCCGGTCTCCAGGCCGGCCGCGAAGACCAGGGTGTCCTCCTCGCCGCCGGCGAAGTTGCGGCCGTCGAAGTCGAACAGCAGGGGTCCGCCGGACCCGGCACCGTCGCCGACCTCGTCGCCGTCGAAGAGGAAGACGTCGTTCAAGAGGCCGCCGAAGGCCACTGCCGAGGCGTTGAGGGCCAGGGTATCGACCCCGCTGCCGCCGAAGAGCGTATCCCGTCCGGTGCCGCCGTAGAGCGTGTCGCTGCCGCCGCCGCCGAAGATGACGTCGTCGCCCATCTCGCCGTAGAGCAGGTTCATCGAGGTGTTGCCCTCGATGCGGTTGTCGCCGTCGTTGCCACGCCCCTCGAGCGGACCGAAGCCCTGCTGCAGGCGCAGGTTGTCGATGCCCGCCGCCAGGTCGTAGTCGACCAGGGCACGGACGAGGTCGACGCCGCCTGCCACACCGCCGTACACGGCGTCACCGGCGGTGTCGACCACGAAGGTGTCGTCGCCGGTCCCGCCGAGCATGGTGTCGCTGCCGCTGCGGCCGTTCAGGATGTCGTCGCCGTCATTGCCGACCAGCAGATCGTCGCCGCTGTTGCCGATCAGGGTGTTGGCCAGATGATTTCCGCCGACTCCTGCGTCGCCCACGCCCCGGTTCACGTTGATCCGCTCGACGTGATCGTTGGCACCGGCACCCAGGACGTAGGTCTCGGCATCCGAGCGCACCACGTCCTCGAAGCCGCCGGCAGCGGACTCGCGCACGATGTCGCTCAGGGTATCGACGATGTAGGTGTCGTTGGCGACGCCGCCGGCGGCGATGTCGACACCGCTGCCGCCGTTCAGGCGGTCACTGCCGCGCCCGCCGAAGAGGGCATCCATACCGGACCCGCCGCCCAGGCGATCGTTGCCGGTGGCCCCCAGCGCCCAGTCGTCGCCCTCGGCGCCGAAGAGGGAGTCGCGGCCGCTGCCGCCGTTCATGACGTCGTCGCCCTCCTGGCCGCGCTGGGTGTCGTCGCCCTGCTCGCCGAACAACAGGTCGTCGCCCTCGCCCGCGCGCAGGTCATCCTTGCCGGAAAGCCCGGACATGGCATCGTCGGTGGCACCGCCCTGTAGGCTGTCAGAACCGGCGCCGCCGACCACGTCGGTGTAGGACCCTTCGACAACCAGCAGTTCGACCTCCGGCAGCCACAGGCCGATGGGCAGTTTCTCCGCGGCCGTGACGACATCGATACCGCTGCCGCCGTCGTAGACCTCGCCGATCTCCGCCTCGCCCGTCATGACCAGGAAGCTGTCGTTCCCGCTGTCGCCGTAGAGCGCTCCGTCGATGCCGCTGCCGCCGAAGATGCGGTCGTCGCCAAGACCGCCGAAGAGATAGGCATCCTTGCCCTCGCCGCCGAAGAGGAAATCCTTACCGCTGCCGCCGTAGTGCGAGCTGTCGTCCCCGACCCCGCCGTAGAGCGTGTCGTCGCCGCTGCCGCCGTAGAGCGCAGCGTCGCTGGCGCTTCCGCCAAACAAGAGGTCGTTCTGGTTGCCGCCGAAGAACTGGCCGTCCGCTCCGGATCCACCTTCCATGCGATCCGAGCCGCTGCCGCCGAAGAGGTTCCCGTCGGTGCCCGTACCTCCGAAAAGGGAATCGGGTCCCTTGCCGCCGTAGAGGAAAAAGTCGTTGTGATCGCCGCCCCGGATCGTGTCGGCGCCCAGCCCGCCGAAGAGCGAGAAATCATTGCCCTCGCCACCGTAGAAGGAATCCGCACCCGAGCCCCCGAAGTGCGTCACGTCGCTGCCGCTCAGGAGGAAGAGGGCGTCGTCGCCGATGCCGCCGTAGAAGCGCGAATCGTTGCCGCTGCCGCCAACCAGCAGGTCGTTGCCCTGGGCTCCGAAGAAGTTGGCGTCGTTCCCGCCGTCCCCGAAGAGGGTGTCATTGCCGTCCCCGCCGGCGAACCAGGAGTCCTGTCCGGATCCCGCCCGAATGAAGTCGTTGTCCAGGCCGCCGAAGAAGTTCACGTCACCGCCGGACCCGCCATAGAGATCGTCGGCGCCGCTGTCGCCAGCGACGGTCCCATCCGCGCCGGGCCCTGCTATGACGAGATCGTCACCGTCGCCACCGTAGACAGTATCCATGCCGGTGAAGGTCTGGATCGTATCGGCATCGCTGCTGCCGAATAGGGTGTCGTTGCCATTGGTTCCGAAATAGAACGCCATCGGTCTCGCCTCCCAAAGGGCCCGGTCCACCGCTGCTGCAGCATCTCAGGCTCGGATTGATAAGAACGTCCAGCCAACGCGAACAAATCTTCGAGATATGATCGGTGAGGCAGGGTGTCGTTTTTACTGGTTGACCAGAGCCCTGAGGCCTCGCCTTTGCTCGACCGCCGCGCACCAGTCCTATACTTGGCCGGGCGCGGCCTCTCAGCGGCTGCGCTCAGTAGCCCGGGACAGGCTCTAGTTCCACACGAAGTCGGTCGCCGTCAGTTGGTCGGCGGCCGTGAGGGCGGCGATGAGGAAGGCGATGTCGGCACTGCCGTCGCCGTCGCTGTCTACCTGCACCTGACCGCCGCCATCGAAGCGGGCTTCCGAGTTGCCGCCGCCGGAGAAGGCATCGCCGCCGATGTAGGCGAAGGTCCCGGTCTCCAGCCCCGAGGCGAAGACCAGGGTATCCTCCTCGCCGCCGGCGAAGTTCCGGCCGTCGAAATCGAGCAGCAGGGGGCCTCCCGACCCGGCACCGTCGCCGACCTCGTCCCCGTCGAAGCGGAACTCGTCATTCAGCAGGCCGCCGAAGGCCACCGCCGAGGCGTTGAGGGCCAGGGTATCGACCCCGCTGCCGCCGAAGAGCGTGTCCACTCCGGTGCCGCCGTAGAGGGTGTCGCTGCCGCCGCCGCCGAAAAGGACGTCGTCGCCCATCTCGCCGTAGAGCAGGTTCATCGAGGTGTTGCCCTCGATCCGGTTGTCGCCGTCGTTGCCGCGGCCCTCGAGGTGACCGAAACCCTGCTGCATGCGCAGGTTCTCGATGCCCTCCGCCAGCTCGTGGTCGACCAGGGCGCGCACGAGATCGACGCCGGTGACGGCACTGTCGAAGACGGTGTCGCCGGCGGTGTCGACCACGAAGGTATCGTCGCCGGTGCCGCCGAACATGATGTCGCTGCCGCTGCGGCCGTTCAGGATGTCGTCGCCGTCGGCTCCGACCAGGACGTCGTTCCCGCTGTTGCCGATCAGGGTGTTGGCAAGGCTGTTCCCGCCCAGGGCGGCGTCGCCCACGCCGTTGTTGACGTTGACTCGCTCGATGAAGCCATCGGGGCCGGTCCCTAGGACGTAGGTCGAGGCGTCCGAGCGCACCACGTCCTCGAAGCCGCCGGCCGCACTCTCGCGCAGCATGTCGGTCACGGTATCGACGATGTAGGTGTCGTTGGCGATGCCCCCGGCCGCCACGTCGGCACCGCTGCCACCGTTCAGCCGGTCGCTGCCCCGCCCCCCGAAGAGCGCGTCCATGCCGGAGCCGCCGCCCAGGCGGTCGTTGCCCGTGGCACCCAGCGCCCAGTCGTCCCCGTCGGAGCCGAAGAGGGAATCACTGCCGCTGCCGCCGTTCATGATGTCGTCGCCCTCCTGGCCGCGCTCGACATCGTCGCCGACGCCGCCGAAGAGCATGTCAGTGTCGTTCCCGCCGCGCAGGTCGTCGTCGCCGGCGAAGCCTCTCAGGTTGTCCCGGAAATTGCCGCCGAACAGGCTGTCGGCATCGGCACCGCCGTCGGTAACGGTGTCGAAGACGCTGTTGAGAACCAGAGTCTCGACCTCCGGTAAGGCAATGTTGGGCGGCGGCAGGTCTTTCACCCGGACCTCGTCGACGCCGCTGCCGCCGTCATAGACCTCGCCCTCGGCTGCCTCGCCGACCCCGATCGAGAAGATGTCACCGCCGCTGCCGCCGTAGAGGCCGACGTCCTTCCCGCTGCCGCCGAAGATCAGATCGGCGCCGAGGCCACCATAGAAGAAGGCGTCCTCGCCGGAGTTGCCGATCAGCGTGTCGACGCCGGTACCGCCGAAGAGCGAGGCGTCGTCGCCGAGGCCGCCGAAGAGATCGTCGGTACCGCCTCCGCCGAAGAGCCCCACGTCGTCGCCCGCACCGCCGAAGACGAAATCGTCCTGGTTGCCGCCGAAGAGAAAACCGTCGATACCGCTCCCGCCTTCGAGGCGGTCGGTGCCGCTGCCACCGGCAAAACTGGCGTCGGTACCCTTGCCCCCCTCCAAGGTATCGTTGCCGCTTCCGCCGTAGAGAAAGAAATCGTTGCCGTCCCCGCCGAAGATCGAATCCTTCCCCTCGCCCCCGAAGAGCGACAGGTCGTAGCCACTGGCACCGAATATCCGGTCGTCGCCCGGTCCGCCGAAGTGCGAGACGTCGTTGCCGTCGTGCAGGAAGAGAAAGTCGACGCCGGGGCCGCCGTAGAAGCGGCTGTCGTTGCCGCTGTGGGCCAAGAGGTTGTCGTCACCGATCTCACCGAAGAAGTAAGCATCGTTGCCACTGTCGGCCAACAGGGTGTCGTCGTTGGAGCCACCGAAGAACTGCGAGTCGTTGCCGTCGCCGGCGCGCAGGTTGTCGTCTCCGACGGCGCCGAAGATGAGGGTGTCGTTTCCCTCGCCGGTGAAGATGTAGTCGTTGCCGGTTTCGCCCAGGATCATGCCGTCGACGTCGCCTCCCGCGAGGATGAGGTCGTCGCCGTCGCGACCGAAGACGGTATCCTTGCCGCCGAAGGTCTGAATGTTGTCGGCAGCGCTGCTGCCGGTGATCGTGTCGTCTCCAGGTCCGCCGACGTAGTTGGCCATTGTTCCCACCTCCGCAAAAACCCGGCGAGCCGCCCGAACGGCAAGGTCGCCGGAAGGAATGATGGCGCAACATACGGTGATAGAAAAAAATTTCAACCCCCAATGATCATTTCCGAAAGGAATCTGAGCGAATTTAGGCTGAAATCGCGCAAAAGAGGTAATATAATACCGGTTTTCGGAAAAATCAGCCCCGTTGCGCGGTCGGAAGCCACGCAAAAGCGTTCGAAATTGTCTGGTAGAAATTTTCTTTCTCAGCGTGAGAGCGGGGCAAGGCGGTTAGAGAGCCCCTCGCCCCGACGGCAGCCGGGCATGCATGCTCACGCTCCCTGCTCTGGTGGCGTCTTCTCAGACGCAAAGCCTCGTCACAGAGGATTCCATCCGCCTGGGATCCCCTGCAGAAGATCACAGCCAGACGAAGTCGGTCGCGGTCAGCTGGTTGGCGGCGGCCAGGCCGGTGACCACGAAGGCCATGTCGGCGGCGCCGTCGCCGTCGCTGTCGACCTGCACCTGGCCGCCGCCGTCGAAGCGCGCCTCGGAGTTGCCGCCGCCGGAGAAGGCGGCAGCACCGATGTAGGCGAAGACCCCGCTCTCCAGGCCCGGCACGAAGGCGAAGACATCCTCCTGGTTGCCGCCGAAGACCTGGCCGTCGAAGTCGCCGATCACCGGCCCGCCGGAGCCGCCGCCGTCGCCCACCTCGTCGCCGTTGAAGCGAAACTCGTCGTTCAGGAGGCCGCCGAAGGCCTGCGCGCTGTTGTTCAGGCCGATGGTGTCCGCGCCCCTGTCTCCGAAGAGCATGTCGTCGCCGACCCCGCCGAAGAGGGTATCGCTGTCGCGACCGCCGTAGATCTGGTCGTTGCCCTGCAGCCCGCGCAGAATGTTCGCCGAGCTATTACCCTCGATGACGTTGTGCTGGGTGTTGCCGGTTCCGTTGATGGGGCCGAAGCCCTGCTGCATCCGCAGGTTCTCGACATTGGGCGCAAGGGTGAAGTCCACCAGCGCACGGATGAGATCGGTGCCGCCGAAGGGCCCCTCCACCACCGTGTCGCCGGCGGTATCGACGACGAAGGTGTCGTTGCCGAAGGACCCGAAGGCGGTATCGACGCCGCTGCGGCCGTTCAGGATGTCGTCTCCCTGCTGGCCGGCGAGAAGGTCGGCGCCGCTGTTGCCGATCAGGGTGTTGGCCTGGCTGTTGCCGATCAGGCTGGCGTCGCCCACGCCGTTGTTGACGTTGACCCGCTCGATGAAGGCCTCCGGGCCGGTGCCCAGCTCGTAGGTGGCGGCATCCGAACGCACCACATCCTCCAGGCCCCCCGCGGCGGTCTCGCGCAGCATGTCGGCGGCGGTGTCGACGATGTAGGTGTCGTTGGCGATCCCGCCCGCCGCGAAGTCCACGCCGCTGCCGCCGTTCAGCCGGTCGCTGCCGCGCCCGCCGAAGAGCGCATCGGACCCCGACCCGCCGCCCAGGCGGTCGTTCCCCGTCGCACCCAGCGCCCAGTCGTCGCCGTCAGCGCCGAAGAGGGTGTCGAGGCCGCTGGCCCCGTTCATCACGTCGTCGCCATCCTGGCCGCGCTGGGTGTCGTCGCCCTCCCCGCCGAAGATCTGGTCGGTACCGCTGCCGCCGCGCAGGTCGTCGTCGCCGCCGTAGCCGCCCAGCTGATCGTTCATGGTTCCGCCATCGAGGCTGTTGTCGGCGTCGTTGCCGCCCAGGAACTGATCGAAGGAGGTGACGAGGATGAGGGTCTCGACCTCCGGCAGGGCGACGCCCAGCGGCAAGAGGTCGTCGGTCCGCAGGCTGTCGACGCCGCTGCCGCCGTCGTAAACCTCCCCCGCGGTGGCCTCTCCCGCCGCCACGAAGAGCGTATCGCCGCCGCTGCCACCGTAGAGCGTGTCGCGGCCGCTGCCGCCGAAGAGGTCGTCGCTGCCCAGGTCGCCCGAGATCGACACATCGTCGCCGGAACCGCCGAAGATCCGGTCGTTGCCCGTGCTGCCGGCCAGCAGGACGTCGTTTCCATCGCCCCCGAAGATCGAATCGCTGCCCCCGCCGCCGATCAGCGCATACTCCTTACCGCTGCCGCCGAAGAGCGTGTCCGCCTGGTTGTCGCCGAAGAAATAGCCGTCGTTTCCGCTTTCCCCCCGGAGGGTATCGGCGCCGCTGCCCCCGATGAGAAAGGCGTCGCCGCCACTGCCGCCGCGGATCGAATCGTCCCCGCTGCCGCCGTAGAGCAGGAAGTCGGCATCGCTGCCGCCGTCGATCGTGTCGGTGCCATCGCCACCGAAGAGCGAGCGATCGCTGCCCGCGGCGCCGAAGAAGGCGTCATCTCCGCTGCCCCCGAAGTGGCGGGAATCGTCGCCGCTGTGCAGGAAGAAGACGTCGTTGCCGGACCCTCCGAAGAAGGAGCGGTCCTTGCCGCTGTGCGCCAGCAGCACGTCGTTGCCGGCATCTCCGTAGAAGGCGGAATCGTCGCCGTCCCCCCCGTGCAGGGAATCGTCTCCCAGCCCGCCGTAGAAGATGGAGTCGTCCCCGTCGTTCCCATCGAGCCGGTCGTCGCCGGATCCACCTATGATGCTGGTATCGTTCCCACCGCCCCCGTAGATCATGTCGTCGCCGGACTGCCCGACGATGAAGCCGTCGTCGTCGTTGCCGGCGAGCACGAAGTCGTTGCCGTCCCGGCCGAGTATCGTGTCCTTGCCGCCGAAGGTCTGGATGTTGTCGTCCAGGCCGCTGCCGAAGATGGTGTCGGCGCCAGGGGTCCCCAGATAGTTTGGCATGGTGCGCGTCTCCCTGAGGTGAAGCGGCTCTCGCCGGCCCAAGTCCGCTCCGGCCGGAAACCTGGCGCGAGTCGCGGTCGCACAACTCCGACCACTCCGGCTCCAGGTGAGAGCGTCGCTTTCCTACGAGCCCTTAGGAGGTGGCTCGCTCCCCAGGGTAAAGGAATCCAGAGAATCATCAAGCAGAACGCCAGGCGGCAGGCCCTTCCGCCGGCACCGCGCGACGCCGGAAGGGCCGGCCTTCTCGCACGATGGGGCGAGGCATCTCTGCCTCGCCCCGTCTGCCTGCCTCGCTTCAGCCAGCGAAGACCTAGAGCACAATGCGCTCGCTCATGCTCACGCACAGTGCTCTAGCTTGTTGTTTTGTAGCCAAATCGTCGTCGCAGATGATTCCATCTGCTCGGGATTTGCTCTATTAACTCCAGAAGAAATCGGTGGCGGTCAGCTGATCGGCCGCGGTCAGGCCCTTGACCACGAAGGCCATGTCGGCCGCGCCGTCGCCGTCGCTGTCGACCTGCATCTGCCCGGCGCCGTCGAAGCGCGCCTCGGAGTTGCCGCCGCCGGAGAAGGCGGCACCCTCGATGTAGGCGAAGACGCCGGTCTCCAGGCCGGTGGCGAAGACGAAGCGGTCCGCCTCGGCCCCGCCGAAGTCCTGGCCGTCGAAGTCCGAGATCACCGGGCCGCCGGAGCCCGCACCGTCGCCCACCTCGTCGCCGTCGAAGAGGAAGGCGTCGTTGAGCAGGCCGCCGCTGGCCTCGGCTCCGTTGTTCAGGACGAGCGTATCGACGCCGCTTCCTCCCGAAAGCAGATCCGATCCTGTGCCGCCGAAGAGCGTGTCGCTGCCGCCGCCGCCGAAGAGGCTGTCGCTTCCCCCGAAGCCGCGCAGCTCGTTCTGCGAGGTGTTGCCCTGGATCACGTTGTTGAGCTCGTTTCCACCGCCGTCGAGATGGCCGAAACCCTGCTGCATGCGCAGGTTCTCGACGTTGCCGTCGAGGGTGTAGTTCACCAGTGCACGCACCAGGTCGGTGCCGCCACCGTCGAGTTCCAGCAGGAAATCGTCGGCGCTGTCGGCCACCAGGGTGTCGTTGCCGATGCCACCGAAGGCGGTGTCGGTGCCGCCGCGCCCGTTCAGGATGTCGTCCCCGTCCTCGCCGATCAGGCTGTCGTCGCCGCTGCTGCCGATCAGGGTGTTGTCGTGCGCGTTGCCGCGCAGGGTGGCGTCGCCCACCCCGTTGTTGACGTTGACCCGCTCGATGAAGCCATCGGCGCCGGAGGCCAGCATGTAGGTCGCAGCGTCCGAGCGCACCACGTCCTCGAAGCCGCCGGCCGCGGTCTCGCGCAGCATGTCGCCGGCGGTATCGACGACGTAGGTGTCGTTGGCGACGCCGCCGGCGGCGAAATCCACGCCGCTGCCGCCGTTCAGCCGGTCGCTCCCGCGTCCGCCGAAGAGCGCGTCCTGCCCGGATCCGCCGCCCAGGCGGTCGTTCCCCGTGGCACCCAAGGCGAAGTCGTCGCCCTCGGCCCCGAAGAGCGTATCCTTGCCACTGCCGCCGTTCACGATATCGTCGCCCAGTTCGCCGCGCAGGGTGTCGTTACCCTCCGAGCCGAACATCACGTCGTCTCCGGTGCCGGCCCGCAGGTTGTCGTTACCGGAGAAGCCGAAAACCTCCTGGCTCGCAGTGCCGGAGTTGAAGCTATCGTTGCCGGAGGTCCCGAAAAACGTGAAGTCCAGGTCGCGAACCAGGAGCTCCACGTCGGGCAGGACCACGCCGAAGGGCAGCAACTCGTCGCTTTTCAGAATGTCGACGCCACTGCCGCCGTCATAGACCTCGCCCGCGGCTGCCACCGCGCCGAAGACAAGGAAGGTGTCCTCGCCGCTTCCACCGTAGAGACGGCCGTCCTGACCGCTGCCGCCGGTGATCGTGTCGTTGCCGAGACCGCCGGCAAGGAAATCGTCCTTACCTGATCCGCCGTCGATACGGTCGCCGGAGGTGCCGCCGAAGAGACTGGTGTCGTCGCCATCGCCTCCCCGGATCGTGTCGGCACCGCCCCCACCGAATATCTTGTAGTCACCCCCGCTGTTGCCGCGGATGTAGTCTCCGCCCCGCCCGCCGTAGATGAATCCGTCGACCCCGCTGTCTCCCCTTATGGAATCGTTCCCGGTGCCGCCGAAGAGATAGCGGTCGAAACCATTGTTGGCGCTGAGGTTATCGTCTCCGTCGCCGCCGAACAGGAAAGAGTCGTTGCCTGAACCGCCGTTCACGTTGTCGTCGGCGGCGCCACCGAAAAGTCGTTCATCGTGACCGCTGTTTCCCGATACCCCGTCGATGCCCGACCCCCCGTAGAAGAAGCTATCGTTGCCCTCTCCACCGCTGATCTCATCATCGCCGCTGCCTCCCCGGAACTGGGCATCTTCGTCGGTATTGCCTTCGATGCGATCATTGCCGTTGCCGCCCACGAAGAAGGAGTCTTTGCCGAAGCCGCCGAAGAGCGAGTCATCGCCGTCATCGCCTGCGAGTGCCGTGTCGTCGCCAAGCCCTCCGAAGATCGAATCGTCGCCGGACTGACCGTTGAGCTGGCCATCGTCGTTACTGCCGCCGAAGATGCTGTCCGCGCCATCGCCGGCGAAGACCGTGTCCTTGCCGGAAAGACCGTTGATGGTGTCGGTGAAGCTGCTGCCGACGATGACGTCGTCACCGGGGGATCCGTTATAGAGTGCCATGGGTTTTCCTCCTCAGTTCCGAAACTTCCGGCGGCCGAGCGAACCCCGAGCCGGTCCGCCAGTTCATCGCCTGGCCGCCGTCCGCTGCGCGCTCGTCAAGGGATGGCGCTGCTTGCTGCCGTGCCGGAGCGAGCGCGAGGGCAAGACGCGCTCGCTCTTGCTCACGCGCCCCCGCTCTGGCGCGGCGATCCGGAGAGAAAATCGTCCTCGCAGATGTGGCCAACCGCCCGGGAATTGCTCTTGCGCGTTTCCAAATCACGCGGAACCGGCCCCCACCGCCGCCCGGCCGCCCGGACCAGGATCGTTCCTTGGTCGGACAGCCGAGGGCGCGGGCCGGCGCCGTTTCGACTCGAGCGAGCGTTACTCTCGCTCGTCGGTGGCAGTGCCCGTCTCCACGAGGCTGCCGTCCGGCAGGGTCACTGCCTGGATCTGCTGTTCCGACGAGGGCGCCGCGCCCTCCAGGGTCGCGCCATCGGTGCCGTTCAGGCTGACCCCCTGCTTGAAGACACCGCCGTAACGGACTCCGGCCTGGGAGGTCGCGGGAAGCAAGACAGCCGAAGCAAGGACCGCGGCCGCAAGGATGGTGAACCTCTTCATCTCAGATCTCCTTCAGTTGACCCGAAGGGAGAGCCCCCTTCGTTGCCCCTACAATCTAAGCGCGGTTCGTTTCCCCATGAGTTCGCGAACTAGAAATATGATGTCTGTAACATTTCATGGCCGACGCCTTTGCGGCCGACCCTCGCTCAGCGGACCCTTCTGCTTTCGGGCCATGCGGATTGAGCGGGTTGGACTGCGGGTCGGGGGACTACCTCGACGCCCGGGTTCCGTGCCACTAAACGCTCATGCAAAGACCCGGATTCGTTCTGACCCTGGGCGCGCTCTCCGCGGTGACCGCGACGGCCGTCGACATCTGTATTCCCGCCCAGCCCGAGATCGCGCGCGAGCTGGGCCAGGACCCCACCGCCGGGGCGGCACTGGTCAGCTTCTTCCTGCTGGGCTACGGGCCGGGGCAGCTCTTCTGGGGGCCGCTCAGCGACCGCTACGGCAGGCTGCCGCTCATGACCCTGTCGCTCGTGGGCTTCCTCATCGCCAGCCTGGTCTGCGCCACCACCAGCTCGATGGGGATGCTGATCTGGGCGCGCTTCGTCCAGGGGCTGCTGGGCGGCGGGGCGCCGGTCATCGCCCGCGCGATTGCCCGCGACCAGGGCGGCGGGCCACAGACGGCGGCCCTCATCTCCACCATGACCATCGTGCTGGGCGCGGCACCGCTGGTGGCACCCTCGATCGGCTCCGGCCTGCTGACCCTGGCCGACTGGCGGGCGATCTTCTGGTTCCTCTGCCTCTTCGCCGCGGTGCTGCTGGTGCTGATGTTCCTCTTCCTGCGCGGGCAGAGCCGGCCGGAGCAGCGCCCGGACCTGGCAAGCTATCTGGTGGGCGCACTGCTGGTGCTGCGGACGCGCGACTTCCTGCTGGGGACGGCCATGTCCTCGGCCGTCTTCCTGGGCTATGCCGCCTTCCTCTCGGTGGGTGCGGTGGTGGCGCAGGTGCGCTACGGCGTCTCGCCCGCCGCCTTCGGGCCGATCTTCGCCATCGCGGCACTGGCCTTCATCCTGGGCTCGGTCGCGGCCCGCCAGGCGATCCGGCGGATCGCGTTGGACAAGGTGATCCTGGTGGCTGCCGTGCTGGGCAGCCTCGCCGGGGTCGGCCTGCTGGTGAACGCCGGCAACGGCCTTGGCCTTGTCAGCCTCTGGGCGCTGATCTCGGGCTATGTCCTGGGCTTCGGCATGCTGCTGCCGCTCACCGTCGCCAAGGCGCTGGAGCCGGCCGGGCCGGCCGCGGGGGCCGCCTCCTCCATGATGGGCGTGATCCAGGTGCTCTGCGGGGCGCTGGGGGCGGAGCTCGCCGCCTCCAGCCTCTTCGATTCGGCCTATCAGGCGCTCTGCATCCTGATGCCGATCGGCATGGGCGTCGCCCTGCTGCTGGCGATCGCCGCGCTCGGCCTCGGCCGCAAGTAGGAGGGCCGCCCGCCCCTGCCGGGCAGGCGGCCCCGGTGGCGCTCAGGCCTGCACGATCAGCTCGAAGCCGCCGAAGATCATACGCTTGCCGTCGAAGGGCATGGGGTTGGTCTCCGGCTGGATGCGGGAATCTTCCATGATCTTCGGCCAGGCCTCGTCGCGAACCTCTTTGGAGGGCCAGAGGACCCAGGAGAAGCAGACCGTCTCCTCCTCCCGGCACTGGACGGCGAGCGGGAAGGAGGTGCGCTTGCCCTCCGGAACCTCGACGCCCCAGCCCTCGTTGACGGCAAGGGCGCCGTTCTCCTTGAAGACGGCCGCGCAGATCTCGGCATGGCGGCGGAACTCTTCCTTGGCGGCGGTGGGGACCGCACAGACGACGCCGTCGATGTAGGACAAGTTGCTTCCTCCTCTGGGTGGGCCCGCCCCCCACGCAGAGACACCTCTGCGCGGGCGTTTGGACGGAACGATGAAAGGGTTGGTCGGGGTAAGTGTTGGGCCGTCAGGCCGCGGCCGCGGCCTCCAGGCCTGCGATGTCGATCTTCTGCATGGTCATGAGGGCGGCCTGGACCCGCCCTGCGGTCTCGGGATCACCGCCCATCATCAGGCGCGGCAGGGCCTCGGGGACGACCTGCCAGTGGACCCCGAAGCGGTCCTTCAGCCAGCCGCAGACGCCGGCCTCGCCGCCTCCCTCGGTCAGCGCCTCCCAGAGCGCATCGGTCTCGGCCTGGTCTGCCGTCAGCACCGAGATCGAGGTGAGCACGCTGGGGCTGGGATCGGGATTGCCGCTCAGGATCATGAAGGGGGCGCCGGCAAGGGTGAACTCGACGACGAGAGCGGGCCCCTCGGGATCGGGCCGGTAAGTGGCATCAACCCTGCTGTCGGGCAGCAGGGCGGTATAGAAGGCGGCGGCGGCCTCGGCGTCGCCGGCCAGGAAGAGACAGGTGCGGACCTTCGATCCGAACTTCATGGGGGCTTCTCCATCTGCAGTGGGTCGTCGGATTTCAGTTGATATCAATCTTTATTGCCTCGGCAACTCCCGCTCCGTTCGGGCGCCTGGTTAGTTGACAGTTAAGTTGATGTCAACATAAAATGCTCCATGAGAGACGATCTTCCGCTGGCGGTGACGCACGAGGTCCGCGACCGCTGCCTCTGCCTGCATCTCCAGCGCGCCGCCAGGGCGATCGGGCGGCACTTCGACGAGGCCCTGCGGCCGCTCAAGCTGACCAACGGCCAGTATTCCCTGCTGGTCAGCCTCAACCGGCCCCGGCCGCCGCGCATGGGCGAGGTCGCGCAGCTTCTGGCGATGGACCGCACCACCTTGACGGCTAACCTGAAGCCGCTCGCACGGCGCGGTCTGGTCGAGATCGTCCCGGACGAGAAGGACCGGCGCGGCCGCCGGCTGTCGCTCACAGAGGCCGGCCTCGACCTCCTCGCAGAGGCCCTGCCGATCTGGCGGGCGACCCACGACAGGGTGGACCGGCTGCTGGCGGAGGGCGAGCCCCAGAGACTGCGCGACAGCCTGCTCGCGCTCTCCTTCGCGCGGCCATAGCACTGCGGCACTTCGACCGTTCATAGAGGTCGCCGGAGACCTGCCCCTCTCAGCGGAACCCTTTCGGAATCGGGATGGAGTGGAGTGGCCCACTGGTGTCCGAGCCCTGACGGGCAGGCGCCCTCAGGCCGCCTCTTCGACCACCACGTCGAGCGCTGCCTTCAGGAGGCTCTGGGTATAGGGGTGCTGGGGCCGCTCGAAGAGATCGTCGGCGGCACCGGACTCCACCACCTTGCCGTCGCGCATGACCAGCATGCGGTGCGACATGGCGCGAACCACCCGCAGGTCGTGGCTGACGAAGAGATAGGCCAGGCGGTGCTTGGCCTGCAGGTCGCGCAGCAGCTCCACGATCTGCGCCTGCACCGACATGTCCAGCGCCGAGGTCGGCTCGTCAAGCATCACGAAGCGGGGCTTCAGGATGATCGCCCGGGCGATGGAGATGCGCTGGCGCTGGCCGCCGGAGAACTCGTGCGGATAGCGGTGGCGCATCTCGGGCAGCAGCCCCACCTCCTCGAGCGCCGCGGCGATGCGGCGGTCGCGCTCCGCCCGGTCCAGGCGCTCGTGGATATCCAGCCCTTCGGCCACGATGTCGCCCACCGTCAGGCGCGGCGAGAGCGAGCCGTAGGGGTCCTGGAAGACGACCTGCAGGTCCTTCCTCAGCGCCCGCAGCGCCGAGGAGGAGAGCCCGTCGAGCCGCCGTCCCCGGTAGAGCACCGCGCCCTGGGCCTGGTTCAGCCCCAGGAGGGCCATGCCGAGCGTGGTCTTGCCGCTGCCGCTCTCGCCGACCACGCCCAGGGTCTCGCCCTCGTGCAGGGTGAGGCTGACGCCGTCGACGGCGCGCACATGGTCCACCGTGCGCTTCAGCAAGCCCTTCCTGATCGGGAAGTAGACCTTCACGTCCTCGGCGGCCATGACCTCGGCGGCATCCTCCGGCACCGCGGGCGCACTGCCCCTGGGCTCGGCCGCGAGGAGGCGCTGGGTGTAGGGATGCTTGGGCGCCTCGAAGACCTCCTCCACCGGCCCGCGCTCGACGATCTCGCCCCCGGTCATGACGCAGACCCGGTCAGCCATGCGGCGCACCACGCCCAGGTCGTGTGTGATCAGCAGCAGGGTCATGCCGAGCTCGCGCTGCAGGCGGCGCATCAGGCCCAGCACCTGGGCCTGCACCGTCACGTCGAGCGCCGTAGTGGGCTCGTCGGCGATCAGCAGGTCGGGCTCGTTGGCCAGCGCCATGGCGATCATCACCCGCTGGCGCTGGCCGCCTGAGAGCTCGTGCGGATAGGCGCCGAGGCGCTGCTCGGGATCCTTGATGCCGACCAGGCGCAGCAATTCCAGCACCCGCTTGCGCGCCTCCACCGGCCCCAGACCGCGGTGCAGCGCCAGGGTCTCGCTCACCTGCTTGGAGATGGTGTGCAGCGGGTTCAGCGAGGTCATGGGCTCCTGGAAGATCATCGAGATGTCGTTGCCGCGCACCGAGCGCAGGGTGGGCTCGCTGCTTCCCATCAGCTCCTTGCCGCGGAAGACGACGGAACTCTTCGGGCCGTAGTGCGCCGGCGGGCGCGGCAAGAGCTGCAGGATCGAGAGCGCGGTCACCGACTTGCCGGAGCCCGATTCGCCGACCAGTGCCAGGGTCTCGCCCTTGCGGATCTCGAGCGAGAGCTCTTTGACCGCCGGCGCTGCCTTGCCGAAGGTGACGGAGAGGTCCCTGATCTCAAGCAGCGGCTCGCTCATCGGACGGTCTCCATGATGGACTTGCGCGGATCGAAGGCGTCCCGCACGGCCTCGCCGATGAAGATCAGCAAGGTCAGCATGATCGCGAGCGTGAAGAAGCCGGTGAGCCCCAGCCAGGGCGCCTGCAGGTTCGAGCGCCCCTGCGCAAGCAACTCGCCCAGCGAGGCCGAGCCCGGCGGCAGGCCGACGCCCAGGAAGTCGAGCGAGGTCAGGATGGTGACGGAGCCGGCGAGGGTGAAGGGCATGAAGGTCAGGGTCGCCACCATGGCGTTGGGCAGGACGTGGCGGTGCATGATCGTGAAGTCGCGCGCGCCCAGCGCCCGGGCGGCACGCACGTAGTCGAAGTTGCGCGCGCGCAGGAACTCGGCCCGGACCACCCCGACGAAGCCCATCCAGCCGAAGAGCACGGTGACGCCCAGCAGCCACCAGAAGGTCGGCTCCACCAGGCTCGCCATGATGATCAGCAGGAAAAGCACCGGCAGCCCCGACCAGATCTCGATGAAGCGCTGCCCGAAGAGGTCGATCCAGCCGCCGAAGTAGCCCTGGATGGCACCGATCGAGACGCCGATGATCGCGGCGACCGCGGTGAAGGCGAAGCCGAAGAGCACCGAGATGCGGAAGCCGTAGATCAGGCGGGCCACGACGTCGCGTGCCTGGTCGTCGGTTCCCAGCCAGTGGTCGGCACTGGGCGGGGCGGGTGCGGGCTCCGTCGAGTTCCAGGCGACCGAGTCGAAGCCGTAGGGGATGAGGGGCTCCAGGATGAAGCCCTTCTCGTCGATCAGCGCCTTCACATAAGGGTCGCTGTAGTCGGTGGCCGTCGGCAGGGTCCCGCCGAAGTCGGTCTCGGGGTAGGTCTCGAAGATCGGGAAGTAGAGGCCGCCGTCGTAATAGATCAGAAGCGGCTTCTCGTTGGCGATGAACTCCGCGAAGAGGGTGACGACGAAGAGGACCGCGAAGATCCACAGGGACCAGTAGCCCCGGCGGTTGGCGCGGAAGTTCTCGATGCGCCGCTGCATCAGCGGTGAGCGCCCGGGCTTGTCCGCCGCGGCTGCCACCGCACTCCTATCGACCGCGACCCCGCTCATCCACGGCTCTCGAAGTCGATGCGCGGGTCGACCAGGGTATAGGTCAGGTCGCTGATGATGTTCAGGATCAGGCCGATGAGGGAGAAGAAGAAGAGCGTCCCGAACATCACGTTGTAGTCGCGCCGCATGACCGCCTCGAAGCCGAGCAGCCCCAGGCCGTCCAGCGAGAAGATGATCTCGATCAGCAGCGACCCGGTGAAGAGCACGCCGATGAAGGCCGCCGGGAAGCCGGCGATGACGATCAGCATGGCGTTCCTGAAGACGTGGCCGTAGAGCACCCGCTGTTCGGTCAGCCCCTTGGCCCTGGCGGTTGTGACGTACTGCAGGCGGAGCTGGTCCAGGAAGGAGTTCTTGGTCAGCATCGAGAGGCTGGCGAAGCCGCCGATGACCATGGCGAAGACCGGAAGCACCATGTGCCAGAGGTAGTCGAGCACCAGCTCGCCCAGCGCCATCTCCTGCCAGCCGTCGGAGACCAGGCCGCCCAGGGGGAACCACTGGACGTAGCTGCCGCCGGCGAAGAAGACCAGCAGGAAGACGGCGAAGAGATAGCTGGGGATGGCGGTGCCGACCGCCAGCACGGCCGAGGTCCAGATATCGAAGCGGGTACCGTCGCGCATCGCCTTGCGGATGCCAAGCGGGATCGAGACCAGGTAGACGATCAGGGTGGTCCAGACGCCCAGCGAGATCGAGACCGGCATCTTCTCGATCACCAGGTCGATCACCTTCTGGTCGCGGAAGAAGGAGGTGCCGAAGTCGAGGGTGAGATAGTCCCCCATCATCAGGAAGAAGCGTTCCACCAGCGGCTTGTCGAAGCCGTACTGCTTCTCCAGCTCGGCGATGTACTCCGGCAGCAGGCCCTGGCGGCCGCGATAGCCGCCGCGTCCGCTCTGCTGGTCTAAGACCGGCTGGTCCAGGGTATCGCCGCCGGCCCGGGTGATGGCGTCGGTGGCGCCGCCGCCGATGTTGCTGAGGTCGGCGATCGCCTGCTCGATCGGCCCGCCCGGGGCCGCCTGCACGATGAGGAAGTTGATCAGCATGATCCCGAAGAGAGTCGGGATCACCAGGAAGAGGCGGCGAATAAGATAGCTTGCCAAGACCTCAGCTCTCCTCGGCCGCGTCGCCGGCGGCGCGGCGGCGGCGCTGCAGGCTTTCGGCCTTGGCCTCGTCGTACCACCAGGTAGAGAGGTCGATGCCCACCAGGGGCGCGATCTCCGGCCAGTCGAACTTGTCCCAGATAAGGAAGTTGACCTTGGCCGAGGTCCACTGCGGCACGGTGTGGTGGCCCCAGAGCAGAACGCGGTCGAGCGCACGGGTGCGGTCGATCAGGGCCTGCCGGTCGGGTGCTGCAATCAGGATATCGATCAGCTCGTCCACCACCGGGTCCTTGATGCCGGCCCAGTTGCGGCTGCCGGGCCGCCCGGCGGCCTCGCTGCTCCAGTAGTCGCGCTGCTCGTTGCCGGGCGAAAGGGACTGGGCGATCACCTGGGTCGTCATGTCGAAGTCGAAGCTGCGCACCCGGTTGATGTACTGCGACTGGTCCACCGTGCGCACGCGCACGTCCATGCCGAGACGTTCCAGGTTGTGCTTGAAGGGCAGCACGATCCGCTCGAAGGACTTGCTCACCAGCAGGATCTCGAAGCGGAAGGGCCGGCCGGTCTCGGCGTTGACCAGGGCCATGTCGCGCACCACCCAGCCCGATTCGGCCAGCAGCGCCAGCGCCTTCTCCAGGTTAGCCCGCGGCCAGCCGCTGCCATCGCTCATCGGCGGCTCGTAGGCCTTCGTGAAGACTTCCGGCGGCAGGCGGTCGCGATAGGGCTCCAGGATCGCCAGTTCGGCCGGGCCGGGCAGGCCGCGCGCGCCGAGTTCGGTCGGGAAGAAGTAGCTGGTGATCCGCTCGTAGAGGCCGAAGAAGAGGTTGCGGTTGGTCCATTCGAAGTCGAAGGCATGGGCGATCGCCCAGCGCACGCGCCGGTCCTGGAAGAGCGCGCGGCGGTGGTTCATGCAAAAGCCCTGCATGCGACCGACGTTCAGCATCTCGAAGGACTGCTTCTTCAGGGTTCCGTTGCGCACGGCCGGGATATCGTAGCTGGTCATCCAGTCCGACGCCTTGGTCTCCTGATGGATGTCGATGCGGCCGGCCTTGATCGCCTGCTGCTCCACCACGGGATCGAGGAAGTAGTCGTAGCGCATGCGATCGAAGTTGTACTGGCCGCGGTTGACCGGCAGGTCACGCGCCCAATAGTCCTCGACCCGCTCCATCTCGATGAAGCGGTTGGCCTCGAAGTCGGCCACCCGGTAGGGACCGCTGCCCAGCGGCGGCACCAGGTTGGTCTGGGCCGGGTCCCGGCCGTCGGAGGTCCAGTAGTGCTTTGGCAGTGCGGGAAGCTGGCCGACGATGGCCGGCAGCTCGCGGTTCTCGCCCTCGGCGAAGGAAAAGCGGATCAGATAGGGCTCCAGCACCTCGGCCTTGGTCACGCTGGCGTAGTAGAAGCGATACTGCGGATGGCCCTTCTCCATCAGGAAATCGAAGGTCCAGGCGATGTCTTCCGCGGTCAAGGGTGCGCCGTCGTGCCAGTGCGCCTCGGGCCGCAGGCGGAACTCCACCCAGGTGGAATCCTTGGGAAGGCGCACCTCTTGGGCCAAGAGGCCGTACTTGCTGAAGGCCTCGTCGCCGCCGTCGACCATCAAGGTGTCGAAGACCAGGCCGATGCCGGCGGCGGGATGGCCCTTGGCGATGAAGGGATTGAAGCTGTCGAAACCGCCGGTCGCGCCCTGCACCAGACGGCCGCCCTTGGGTGCATCGGGGTTGGTGTATTCGAAGTGGTGGAAGTTGGCGGGATACTTCGGCTCGCCGTGCAGGGAGAGCGCGTGCAGCGACTGGATCGGCGTCTGGTCCTGGCCCGCCAGCTCGATCGGCAGGGCTTCCTCAGCCCGGGCCGGGCGCCAGAGGCCGCCCGGCAGCGCCGCTGCCGAGAGCAGGCCGAGGGCGCTGCGCCGTGTCAGCCGCCCCGTCATGCCGCCAGCATCTCCAGGGCCTCGGCGTGCAGCCTGGGGTCGCCCGAGGCCAGGACCCGGCCGTCGGACTTGAGGCCCAGCGGCCTGCCCTGCCAGTCGCTGATGCAGCCGCCGGCCTCCTGGACGACCGAGACCAGCGGCAGGTAGTCGAAGGTGCCGAGCCCGGCATCGACCACGAGGTCGAGCCAGCCGCTCGCGATCTGGCCGAACGCGAAGCAATCGCCGCCGAAGAGCGTATCGCGGACCCGATGGCGCACGCGCTGAAAGACCTCCGGTTGGTTCAGCATCAAGACCTGGGTACGGAAGATGGCCTGGTCCAGGCTGGCACAGGGCCGGCAACGCACCGCAAGGTCTCCGCGGCCATCACGATGCTGTGTGCCCCGGCCCCTGGCGCCGATCCAGCGCTCCTGCTGGGCGGGCATGTTGATCACGCCCAGCACCGGCTCGCCCCCGCGCAGCAGGGCCACCAGGTTGCCGAACTGCGGGTTGCCGCTGATGAAGGCGCGGGTGCCGTCGATGGGGTCGAAGATCCAGACGAATTCCGCGTCCGGCTGGTGCGGCCCGAACTCCTCTCCCACGACGCCGTGCGCGGGATAGTGCTTGTGGACCAGGGCCCTGAGCGCCTCCTCGGCCCCCCGGTCGGCGATGGTCACCGGGGAGAGGTCGCCCTTGCGCTCCACGTCCAGCGGCGCGCGGAAGTGCTCGAGCGCGATGCTCCCGGCGCAGTCTGCCAGACTGTTTGCGAAATCGATGAACTCAGACGGGCAGGGCTCCGTCATTTCGACCTTTCCGAATGCTTGCCGCGCAGGCCGGCAAACTAGTTCGGCAAAGGTGGCGGATCTTTGGCCAAACTACGAATATATGCGATAACGTCAGCGCGTTCTTGTGCGTCCTTCAGCCCGGGGAAGGTCATCTTGTTGCCGGGCATGAACTGCTTGGGATTGGCCAGATAGTCGTCCAGGTTCTGGTAGGTCCAGGTGAAGCCCTCTTCGCCCTTCTCGGCCATGGCCTTGGAGAACTTGTAGCCCTCCACCTCGCCGGCGAGGGAACCGATGATGCCGTAGAGATTGGGGCCGACCCGGTTCTTCCCGCCTTCCTCGAAGGTGTGGCAGGCAGAGCACTTGCGCGCGACCTTCTTGCCCTGATCCACGTCTGCATTGGCCAGCAGCTTGCCCAGCTCCGAACCGCCCTCGGTCGTGGCGGCGGCAGCGGTCTGCGTGGCGGTCTCGGCCGTTGCGCTCTCGCCGGTGGCGGCGCCGGCCGCGTCGGTCGAGGCAGTCTGGCTCTCGTCGGCCTTGGCCTCGCCGGCAGCGGCGGTCTCGCTCGTGCCGCCGGCGCTGGTGTCAGTCGCTGCCGTCTCCGTCTTGGGTTCCTCGGCGCTGGAACCGCTGTCGGCGGACTGGGTCTCCGCGGACTGGGTCTCCGCGGACTGGGCCTCCGCAGACTGGGTCTCTTCCGCCTTGGGTTCCTCGCCAGTCTTGGCCTCGCCCGTCGCCTCAGGCTCGCTGGTCGTGGCCGCGGCGGTCGTCGTCTCTTCCGTCTTGGGCTCCTCGGCCGCCTTGGCCTCGCCCGTCGCCTCAGGCTCGCTGGTCGCGGCCGCGGCGGTCGTCGTCTCTTCCGTCTTGGGCTCCTCGGCCGCCTTGGCCTCCTCGCCCGTCGCACCGGAGGCCGATGCGGTCTTGGTCTCCTCGCCCTTGGCGCCCTCGGCCTCGGTCTTCTGCTCCGGCTCGCCGTCCTTCTTCTCGAGGGCCTCGATCTCTTCCTTGGAGGGCAGCGGCACGGGGCTGCCGCTCAAGGTCCGCAGGTAGGCGATCACGTCGGCGCGCTGGTCGATCTTCTTGATGCCCGCGAAGGTCATTTTGGTGCCGGGGGCATAGCTGGAGGGGCTGGTCAGGAAGTGGTCGAGATTGGTGTAGTCCCACTTCTTGCCTTCCGACTTCAGCTTCTCGAGCGCGTCCGAGAACTGGAAACCCGGAACCTCGGCCGGCTCGGAGCCGACGATACCCCAGAGATTGGGGCCCACCTTGTTGGCCCCGCCCTCGTCGAAGCTGTGGCAGGCAGAGCACTTGGCCGTGGCTTTCTGGCCGGCCTCGACGCTCGCGGAGGCCAGCAGCGGCAGGATCGACTGCTGCTTGGGCTCCTCCGGCTTGCCCTCGCCCGTGCCTTCGGGAAGAGCGATCTTATAGGCCGGCTCTTCCAGGGTCTCGGGATGGTAGAGTGTGCTCGCCACAAAGCCGCTCAACATGGCAACGATACCGCCGGTCAGGACGGCGGCGGCGACCTTGTTCATCTCTAAGGACATCTGGGTTTTGCCTCTGTGCGATTCCCCTGCGCTTGCCGCAGACGTTATGCCGGCCAGGAGCGTCCATCAACTCGACAGAACGCCGCAAAGCTCTAGTGTGACCCTCTTGTCCTGGCATGGCAATTAGCAAGAATGCGGTAGATTCGAGAGAAAGGGAGAGACCTTGCGGCCCATCGTCATCATACCGGCCAGGCTGGCGTCCACCCGCCTGCCCAACAAGCCCCTGGCCCCGATCGCCGGCAAGCCCATGATCGTCCATGTCATGGAGCGTGCCCAGGCGGCGGGCGTGGGACCCGTCGCCGTCGCCTGCGCGGAGGAGGAGATCGCCCAGGCGGTCCGGGCGGCAGGCGGCGAGGCCGTGCTGACCGATCCGTCCCTGCCCTCCGGCTCGGACCGGGTGAACCAGGCGCTGGAGCGGCTGGACCCGGAGGGCCGCTTCGATGTGGTGGTGAACGTGCAGGGCGACCTGCCGACCCTGCCGCCGGAGGACGTCGCGGCCGCCCTGGCGCCGCTGCAGGAGCCGGCCTGCGAGATCGGCACCCTGGCCGCCCTGATCGCCGAGGAGGAGGAGCGCCGGAACCCCAACGTGGTGAAGATCGCGACCGCCCTCTCGCCGGAGCGGCGCATCGCACCGGCCCTCTATTTCTCCAGGGCGCCCGTCCCCTGGACCGGGAAGGAGGGCCGGGGCCCGCTCTATCATCACATCGGCCTCTACGCCTACCGGCGCCAGGCGCTCCGGCGCTTCGTGGCGCTGCCGCCCTCGGCACTGGAGCTGCGCGAGAGCCTGGAGCAGCTACGCGCGCTGGAAGCGGGTTTCCGGATCGACGTGGCGCTCGTTGACTCAGTCCCCCTGGGTGTCGATACTCCCGCCGACCTTGAGCGCGCCCGCCGCATCCTGGACCCCGGCCAAGGGGGTTGAGTGACTGGCTCCCGGCAGGCCCGCCTTCCCGCACAGCCACGAGACGAAGAGAGAACGATGTCCGATCCGGACGCCACGGGGCGCATCGCCTTCCAAGGCCTGGCAGGCGCCAACTCCGACATGGCCTGCCGTTTCTGCTATCCGGCGATGGAGACCCTGCCCTGCCCCACCTTCGAGGACGCCTTCGCGGCGGTTCAGGAGGGCCGCGCGAGGCTCGCCATGATACCGATCGACAACTCCAGCGCCGGCCGGGTCGCGGACATCCATCACCTGCTGCCGGAATCGGGCCTGCACATCGTGGCCGAACACTTCCAGTCGATCCGGCACCAGCTCCTCGGCCTGCCGGGCAGCAGCCTGAAGGGCCTGAAGCGCGTGCGCAGCCACGTGCACGCGCTCTCGCAGTGCCGCGCCTACCTCCGCCGGCAGGGCTTCGAGCGCGAGGTCGTCGCCGATACCGCCGGCGCTGCGCAGAGCCTGCTCGAACTGGGCGACCTCGGCGTGGGCGCCATCGCCCCGGAGCTCGCGGCCGACATCTACGGCCTGGAGATCCTGGACCGGGACATCAACGACACGACCGACAACACCACGCGCTTCGTCGTGATGGCGGCGGAGCCCCTGCACCCGGCCCCCGAGGCCGGGCCGATGGTGACCTCCTTCGTGTTCCGGGTGCGCTCCGTCCCGGCCGCGCTCTACAAGGCGCTGGGCGGCTTCGCCACAAACGGCGTCAACATCACCAAACTGGAGAGCTACATCATCGACGGCAACTTCACCGTCGCCCAGTTCTATGCCGACATCGAGGGCCACCCGGACGAGCGCCTGGTCCGCCTGGCCCTGGAAGAGCTCTCCTTCTTCAGCCGCGAGGTCCGCGTGCTGGGCGTCTATCCGGCCCACCCCTTCAGGCGCGGGGAAGCCGCCCTCTGACGGCTTCCCCGGCCCCGAGAACGGGTCGGGTCAAAACGGATCAGGCCCGAGTCGTCGGCTCGCGCGGCATGAAGAGCCGGCTGAAGGCCTGCCAGTCGGCCCCCTGCCGGCGCGCATCGGCGAGCCAGCCCTGGAAGTCCGGGCGCCTGGCCGGAGGCACGGCAGCTTCGAGAGCAGCCAGCGCATCGGCTTCCGTACGGACCGGGATCTTCGGCGAATCGTAGGTGACGAGTCGGGATCCCTCCCTGAAATCCGCCAGGCTGAAGCTCCAGCGCCTGTCCGGCCAGACGAGTGCCAGAGAGCGCCTGACGGGGTCGTAGTCGGCGGTGAAGAGCGTTCCGAAGCCGCCCGCGTAGTCGGTCTGGTAAAGGGGGGAGTCGAGGAACAGCGGCACGAGCTTGTCCGGGGCTGCTGCCTGCAGCCGATTCTCGAGGAACATCCGACGCTCCAGGGTCCGGTAACCGTCGTCGCAGTCGGGGCGGATGTGGCCCGGCTGGTGGTTGGTTGCGATCGCGAGGCTGGAATGCCTGAGGCCGCCGCCGGGTGCCAGCTCGACCGAGGCGAGCTGCCCGCCGGCGTCGGCGAGGACGAGGTTGTAGGCCATGTGCGAGGGCACCCGTTCGAGCACCGCCAGCGCGGATGCGACATCGCTGCAGGTCTCCAGAAGATAGCGCAGGATGGTGCAGATGCCGAAGCCCTGGCCCACTTCCCGCCTGCCGCCGTAGGCGAGTGCAACGGCAAGGCCTGCATCGTTGATGCCGTCCGAAAGCCCCCAGAGGAATTCCACCATCCCCATCACCGGCCGGCCGGTCCAGGCGCTGCGCAGCAGGAAGCCCTCGTTCAGATCCGGCGAGAGGTCGTAGTTTCGCACCAGGCGAACCTGGCCGCCATCCGCGCGGGCCGCCAGCGAGCAGCCCCCGAGATAGGAAGGCGGCGACCAGGTGGACAGGAAGCGCGCGGCAAGGTCGCCCCCGCCCGCGATGCCGACGAGGCGGCGGTACAGTGGCATGAGCTCGGGCATGTGGGCCTCGAGGGCGGCCTCGCAATCCGCTCGGGCAGGTCCCGTCTCGCCGCCGCGGGCGAGGAACCATTCGCGATAGGCCGGCCAGGACCGCTCCCAGCGCGCCTTCCACTTCGCTCCGGGACGGTCCTCGCTAACCGCATCGAAGCGCAGCGCTGCCTGGCGGTCCCCGCTCATGCGCCCTCTCTTGCAAAGCGCGCCTGGAAGAAGCGGAGCATCTCCGCCGAGGCGTCGGGACCCAACGGATCGCTGTGCGAGCCTGCCCCATCGCCGCCGAACCAGGCGTGCCCGGCACCGGCCACGCGCCAGAGCTCCGAGCCCTTCTCCGTGACCAGCCGGCGCCACTGCCGGCCATTGCCGGAATGCGCCGTCTCCACGCCGCCGCCGGCCACGAGCTCTTCGCCGTTTCGGGGTGCGACCACCCCGTCGCCGTCGCCATGGAAGACGATCAGCGGCACCGGCAGGGACCGTCTCGTAGCCTGCCCCTGCCCGCGCATGGCGGCAAAGGCCGAAGGCAGATCCCTGGCCGCTCCGGGCGGCAGCCCGGAATGGACGCCGGCCGCGGCGAAGAGGTCCGGATAGGCCTCCGCCAGGATCGCGGCCATCGCCCCGCCGGCCGAGAGACCGGCAACGAAGGCACTGCCGGCCGGCAGGTCGAACTCTGCCATGAGGGCCTGGGCCAGACCGGCAAGGACGGCAGGTTCGCCCGCGCCGCGCCGCTGGTCCTCCGGGCGGAACCAGTTCCAGCAGGACTGAGGATTGTGGGCCTGCGTCTGCCCGGGATAGGCAACCAGGTAGCCCGCGTGCCCGGCGCGCCGGTTCATCCGGGTGCCGACCGCAAAGTCGTCGGGAGACTGGGTACAGCCGTGCAGCATCATGACCAGGCCTTTCGGCTTGCGCGAGGCTGCGTCGGGTACCAGGAGGCGGTAGTCCCGAGCGCCAGCCGCATTGGCGAAGTGCCGGTGTTCATAGCGGGCGCCGTCCGGCACCTGCGGAGCCGGTGAGGAACGACGAAGCCCCGGTGACGAGGCCAGGCCGCCGGTCAGGCCGCTGCACTCCCCGCAGAGCCCGGCGAAGTCGGGCGCCTTCGCCCCCTTGGAGAGGGCGCCACCCGGCAGTCCGGTCCCCTTGCCCAGGCTCTGGCGCAGTGCCGCCTGAATGATGGCGGTTGCCCCTGCCGGATCCGAGGCACAGGTCTTCTCGAGCGCGCGGCGCAGAGCCGGCGCGGTTTCCCAAAACATTTCGTTGTCCTTTCGGTGTGTGAGGCGTCGGGCCTCAGGTGATGCGATCGGCGAGGGCCGACTTGACGTCCTTGCTGGCCTGTAACGCTCCGAGGACCGTTATCGATCCGATCGCCCGTCGCGCGAGATCCGGCGGCACGTCTGCGTTGATACGCGCGAGCCCCACGACCTTCAGGTGCAGGATCTCACCCGAGGCAGCGATGGCTTCCAGATCCGCCCTGGTGATATCGAAGAGTCCCATCTCGAGCTGATGGCGCTCCATGGAACGGGCGACCGAGGGGGCCTCTTGCGTCAGCTGGTTACGGATCGCGGTGCGGATAAAGTCGGTGCGGTTCGAGTAAAAGCCTTCCCGGACGAGAAGGTCGATCCGGCCGAGATCCACGTGGCCGAGATTTATGGTGATCTTCTCCGGATCGGCTTGACGCTCCGGCAGGCGATGAACGTTGCTCATTGCAGTTCTCCATCCGTGTGGATGGTAGATGGATGGCATATGGCGGGCTTGCAAGAGCCGGGCGCGATTTTCCTGGCAGAATGGCCGGCGGGACCAAAAAAAAGGGCGACCTCGCGCCGGAAAGGCACGAGGTCGCCTTGGACGGAAGCGGCGCTAGGCGAAGGCGATGCCGCTGCGGGTCATGGGAAGCCTGGTCACGCTCTTGCCGGTCACCGCCCGGATCGCATTGGCAAGCGCCGGGCCGGCCGGCGGCACGCCGGGCTCGCCCACGCCCGTCGGTGCCTCCGTCGAGGCCACGATATGGACCTCGATCCGGCCGACGTCGGCGATCCTCAGCGGCTCGTAGTCGGGGAAGTTGAACTGCTCGACCTCGCCCTCGGCCAGGGTGATCTCGTTGCGCATCACAGCACCCAGGCCGTAGCCGATGCCGCCCTCCATCTGCGCCCGGATGACGTCGGGGTTCACCGCCACGCCGCAGTCGACGGCACAGGTCACGTTCTCGATCTTCACCAGCTCGTCGGCATAGGAGACCTCGACCACCTCGGCCACGTAGCTGCCGAAGGACTTGTGAACGGCCAGGCCCCGGCCGTGGCCCTCGGGCAGGGGGCTGCCCCACCCGGCCTTCTCGGCCGCCAGCTTCAGGACTCCCGCCAGGCGCTGGCTGTCCTTGTCCGGCCCCGACAGCAGCTCCAGCCGGAAAGCCAGAGGGTCCTTCCCCGCCGCCTCGGCCGCCAGGTCGATGAGGGTCTCCATCGCATAGGCCGTGTGGGTGCTGCCGACGGAGCGCCACCAGAGAGCCGGAACGCCGTTCTCGGCATCGCTGAGCCCGACCGAGAAGGCCGGGATCGCATAGTGGCTGTCGGCCAGCCCCTCGACGGAGGTGTGGTCGACGCCGTCATGCACCAGGATCGCCTCGAAGGGACCCCCCTTCAGGATCGACTTGGTGGCGAGGCGGTGGTCCCAGCCCAGGATCCGGCCCTCGGCATCGAGGCCGATGCGGGCACGGTGGACGGCCATGGGACGGTAGTAGCCGCCGGCCAGGTCGTCCTCGCGGGTCCAGACCAGCTTCACCGGGGTCTCTCCGCCCAGCAGCGCGAAGGCCATGGCGGCCTCGGCCTGATAGTCGGAGGTCGGCGTTGCCCGGCGACCGAAGGAGCCGCCGGCATAGACCGTCTCGATCTCGACCCGGTCGGGCTCCAGCCCCAGGATGGCGGCCACCGTCGGATGGGTGATGGCCGGGAACTGGCTGCCGTCATGGACCCTGACGCCCCTGGCCGTCGGCTCGATAACGCAGTTCAACGGCTCCATCGGCGCGTGCGCCAGGTAGGGGAAGTGGAACTCCGCCTCGACGAGCTTGTCTGCCGTGCCGATGGCGGCCGCCGTGGCGGCGAGTTCGCTGCCGGGGCGGACCAGGTACTGCGGCTGGTCGAGCAGGGCCTGGTGGTCGGCCAGCAGCGCGTCGCTGCCGCGGTTCTCCGCCGCGGAGAAGTCCCACTCGGCCGCGATGGCCTCGCGCGCCTGGATCGCCGGCCAGGTGCTCCTGGCAAAGACGGCGATGCCGGCCGCGTTGGGCAGCGCCTTGGCACCGAGGTAGCCCGCGATCTCCTCCGCAGCAGCAGCGTCGAAGGAGACCAGCTTGGCGCCGAAGCGCGGCGGCCGCTTGATAACGGCGGTCACCATCCCGGGCAGCTGCACGTCCAGGGCAAAGACGGCCTGGCCGTTGATCTTGGATGGCGTGTCCTTGCGCGGCAGGCTCTGCTTGCCGATCAGGCGGAACTGGCCGGGCTCTTTCAGTTTCGGCTCCGCCGCCGGGGCCAGCTTCATTGCCGCCTCGACCAGGTCGCCGAAGCCGGCACGCCGCCCGCCTGCGCTGACCGTGCCGCGCTCGACCGCGACCTCTGCGGGATCGACCCCCCAGGCCTCGGCCGCCGCGCGGACCAGCAGGTCGCGGGCCGCAGCACCCGCCTGGCGGTACTGCATGAAGGAGTTGGCGATCGCGGTCGACCCGCCGGTGCCCTGCGCGCCCAACGCAAGGTTCGCATAGCGGGTGCTATCGGACGGCGCGAAGGCCACCTCGATCTGCTCCCAGTCGGCGTCCAGCTCTTCCGCCACCAGGGTGGGCAGGCCGGTGGTCGTGCCCTGCCCCATCTCGAAGTGCTTGACCACGACGACCACCTGGCCGTCGGGCCCGATGGCGACGAAGGGATTGATCTCCCGGGCCTCGGCACCGCCGGCGGCCAGAAGCCCCCCGGGCTTGAAGCCAACCACCAGCGCTGCGGCACCGCCTGCCAGAAGGAATCCGCGTCTGCTTGCCTGGATACCCATGGTGTTCAACCCTCCGCCCTGGCGGCGGCCCGGTGGATGGCCGCACGGATTCGTTGGTAGGTGGCGCAGCGGCAGGCATTGCCGCTCATGTAGGCGTCGATGTCCGCTTCGCTGGGACTGGAGATCTCGCTCAGCAGCGAGACCGCGGAGAGGATCTGGCCGGACTGGCAGTAGCCGCACTGGACGACGTCGAGATCGCGCCAGGCCTGCTGCACGGCCTCGGCCACCGGCCCCGACGCACCCTCGATCGTGGTGACCTCCTGGCCCTCCAGGTCGCCCGCGAAGGTCTGGCAGGACCGCGTGGCGACGCCGTCGATCAGGACCGTACAGGCGCCGCAGGAGGCGACGCCGCAACCGTACTTCGTACCCGTCATCTTCAGCTCGTCGCGGATGACCCACAGCAGCGGGGTCTCCGGATCGGCCTCGACGGACCTGTCTTCGCCGTTAATTTTGAGAGTGAGAGACATGAACCGCATACTCCCCTGGCTTGCTCGCTTGCGGAGCGCTCTTGTAAACTACACAGTGTAGTTTAGGTATGGAGCATGACAATGTAAACCGCCCGGTGTAGATTTTTTCGGGGTCGGGCAGAGGGGAGGTGACGGGCGGTGACGCCTGCTGCGGACAAGCGCACGCAAATTCTCGAAGGGGCGGTGGAAATCTTCCAGGAGGAAGGCTTCTCCGGTGCCTCGATGGACCGCATCGCGGCCCGGGCACAGGTCTCCAAGCGCACGGTCTACAATCACTTCGAAAGCAAGGAGGTGCTGTTCCGCGCCATCCTGGATCGCATGTCGGAAGAGGTGCGCTTGGCGCTCGACATCACCTTCGACCCAGGCCGGCCGATCGCCGAGCAGCTTCTGGCCCTGGGTTGGGCCGAGGGTCGCCTGCTGACCGATCCGCGCTTCATGCGCATGGCCCGCATGGTCATGGGCGAGACCCTGCGCGATCCGGTCATCGCCGCGGAGACCAGCGCCAAGATGCAGCACCAGGTGGTCTTCGAGCGTTTCCTGGCCGACGCCCATGCCGCCGGGGTCCTGCGCGCCCCCGACCCCAAGCTCGCCGCGGAGCAGTTCCTGGGCCTGATCAAGACCCGTGCCTTCTGGCCGGTCATCTTCAGCGGCCAGCCGGTCAGCCGCAGCGAGATGGGCACCATCATCGATGAAGCCGTGCGCTTCTTCCTGAAGAACTACGCCACGGAACAGGAGAAGGCCTGACCCTCCTTCAGGAGGCCTTGGAGACCGCCTCGGCCTGCTTGCGAGCCAGCAAATCGACCCGCTCGTTCTCCGGATGGCCGGAGTGACCCCTGGTCCAGACCCACTCGACGTCATGCGGCCCGGCGGCGGCATCCAGGCGCTCCCAGAGGTCCTGGTTCTTCACCGCCTTGCGCGCCGCGGTGCGCCAGCCCTTGGCCTTCCAGCCCGCCAGCCACTTGGTGATGCCGTCCTTCACGTAGCTGCTGTCGGTGGTGAGCCGCGCGCGGCTGGGCCGCTTCAGCGCCTCCAGCGCGGCGATGGCCGCCATCAGCTCCATGCGGTTGTTGGTGGTGGCGGGCTCGGCGCCGGCGATCTCCCTCTCCCGGCCGCGAAAGCGCAGCAGGGCCGCCCAGCCGCCGGGTCCCGGGTTCCCCAGGCAGGCGCCGTCGGTAAAGATCTCCACCCTCTCCTCAGGGTCGCACAAGGCCATAGGCCTCCGGACTGCTGGCGATGCGGTGGTAGCGCAGCTTGGTCAGGTACTCGCGCGGGTCCTTGGGGCGCACCATGGCGTCCGGCGGGTGGTTGAGCCAGTCGTAGAGGCGCGTCAGCAGGAACCGGAGCGCCGCTCCCGCCGCCAGGGTCGGAAGCGCCTCGTACTCGGCCGGCTGGAGCGGGCGCTTTGCAGCATAGGCCCGGATCAGGCGCTGTCCGCGCTCGGGCACATAGCTGTGTGCCCCGTCGAAGCACCAGGCATTCAGGCAGACCGCCAGATCGTAGGCGTAGGAGTCGCTGCAGGCGAAGTAGAAGTCGATGACGCCGGAGAGCTCCTTGCCCAGGAAGAAGACGTTGTCCGGGAAGAGATCCGCGTGGATGACGCCTCCCGGCAGGTCGCCGGGCCAGGCCTCGCGGATGCTGCGAAAGGCCTCGTCCAGCTCGCCGCAGAGGTTCTGCGAGACGCTGTCGGCGCCGCTGCGGCAGTCTTCGATCAGCCGCTGCCAGCCGGGAAGCGAGAGGTCGTTGGCGCGCTGCTGGCCGAAGCCGCGGGTCGCCATGTGCAGCTCTGCAAGCGTGGCGCCGACCGCGTCGCAGTGCCAGTCCTTGACCTGGCGCGGGGAGAGCCCGTCGAGAAAGGTGAAGAGCGCGGCCGGGCGGCCGCAGAGGCGCCGCAGCACCTGGCCCTCGTCCGTGGGCACCGGCTGCGGGCAGGCGATCCCTTCGGCCACGAGATGGCGCATGAGAGAGATGAAGAAGGGCAGGTCGTCGGGGCGGACCCGCTTCTCGTAGAGCGTCAGGATGTAGCGCCCGCGATCGGTCTCCAGCAGGTAGTTGGAGTTCTCCACCCCCTCGGCGATGCCCTTGGCGGCCTTCAGGGTCCCCAGATCGTAGGGCGCCAGGAAGCGCTCCAGATCCTCGTCGCCGACGTCGGTATAGACGGCCATGGCCGGTCGCGGTGCCTAAGCTGCGCTTTCCGTGAGCTGCCGCGGCAACTTGAAGACGACACTCTCGTTGCGCACCACGACCTCCTCGATCGTCACCTCGAAATGGCGGCGCAGCAGGGCGATCACCTCCTCCACCAGGATCTCGGGCGCCGAGGCCCCGGCCGTCAGCCCGACGCTGGAGAGACCCTCCAGCATGGCAAGGTCCAGATCGGAGGCCCGCTGCACCATGACCGCGCGCGAGCAGCCCTGCTTCTCCGCCACCTCGACCAGCCGCCGGGAGTTGGAGGAGTTGGGGGCACCGACCACGATCATGGCACCGCTGCGGTGCGCGATCGCCTTGACCGCCTCCTGGCGGTTGGTGGTGGCGTAGCAGATGTCCTCTTTCTTGGGGCCCAGGATCTCCGGGAAGCGCCGGATCAGGGCCTCGACGATGCCGGCCGTGTCGTCGACCGAGAGCGTGGTCTGGGTGATGAAGCCCAGCTTCTTGGGATCCTCGACCTCCAGGTGCTCCACGTCCTCCACCGTCTCGACCAGCTTGATCGAGCCGGGCGGGAGCTGGCCCATGGTGCCCACCACCTCGGGATGCCCGTGATGGCCGATCAGGATGATCTGGTTGCCCAGCCGATGCTGGCGCTCGGCCTCGCGGTGCACCTTGGAGACCAGCGGGCAGGTGGCGTCGAGGTACAGCATCTCGCGGTTCTCGGCCTCCGCCGGCACGGACTTCGGCACGCCGTGCGCGGAGAAGATGACCGGCACGCCCTCGGGGACCTCGGCCAACTCCTCGACGAAGATCGCGCCCTTGGCCTGCAGGTTCTCCACGACATAGCGGTTGTGGACGATCTCGTGGCGCACGTAGACCGGGGCGCCGTACTTCTCGAGTGTGCGCTCGACGATCTCGATCGCCCGTTCGACGCCGGCGCAGAAGCCGCGCGGCCCGGCCAGGAGGATGGTGAGTGCGGGTTTCCGATCGGGCATGGTTCCGGCTCGACCTCTTTCCTTGGTCTCAAGCGTGCGCTGGTGAATCCAGACTGTCCTTCGATGGCGCAGTCCGCGCGGGGCGTCAATCCTCAAAGAAGGAACCGCTCGCCGATTGCGGCCCTGGGGCTACATCGACGCCCGGCTCGCCGGCCCCGCCGCAGCGGCTGGACCTTGCCGACCTCCGCAGCGTCACCTACAGTCCTTGTCGCCTTATCCTCGCGCCAGTGAGGTGGCGCGTTGATCCGGAGATAACAAGGACAGAGAACGGCATGTCGCAGGCGAGCAGCGAGGCGATCCCGGCGCAGAAGGCGCCCTACAAGGTTTCCGTCGAGGCCGGCAAGACCTACTACTGGTGCGCCTGCGGACGCAGCGCGAAGCAGCCCTTCTGCGACGGATCCCACAAGGAGACCAGCCTGACGCCGCTCGCCTACAAGGCAGAGAGCAGCAAGGACTGCTATTTCTGCGGCTGCAAGGCAACCGGCAAACGGCCCCTCTGCGACGGGACGCACAGCCAGCTCTAGGAACAGCCGCTTGTCCCTGACCTCACTGCTATCGCGGTCCCGCAGGTGGGCGCTCCTCGCCCTCGCAGGACTCGTTCTGACCGGCTGTTCGGCCTTCGAGCCGCCCCCGGTGCAGTGCCCGCCGATCTCCATCCTGCCCGATGCCGCGCGGCTGGTGCGCTATCAGGGCGGCGTCGATCTGATCGACGTGGCCTATGAGGCCAACATCGAGAGCATCACCCCGGTCTGCTCGCGCAGCAAGGACCACCTCGTCATCGACATGAGCGTGGCGATCTCCGCCAGGCGCGGGCCCGCCATGCAGGGCGACAGCGCCGACTTCGCCTATTTCGTCGCCGTAACCGCGGCCGACCAGCGCCTGCTGAAGCGCCAGGAGTTCCCGGTCTCCATCCCGCTCGCCGCCCAGGGACGGCGGGTGCGCCTGACCGAGCTGGTGCAGCCCAGCCTGCCGCTGACCGAGACCCAGTCGCAGTTCGGCTATCGCCTCTTCGTCGGCTTCGTCCTGACCCGCCAGGAACTGCAGCAGAACCGCGGCGGCTGAGCGCGAGCGGCAGCCGCGCTCAGCCGGGCGAGCGTGCGGCCAGGCGGACCACCTTGCGCATGACGCTGGGCAGGGCCTCGCCGTCCAGATCCTTCCGTCCGACCCAGCGCAGGTCGCCCGCCAGGGACCAGTCCGAGCGCGCCGGCCTGGCCGTCCAGACCAGCAGGGTCAGGCGGAAGTGGGTGAAGACGTGGGTGACCTGTCCCTGCAGGCCCTCCCAGGCGGCCGGTCCCGGCGCGTGGGCCAGGGCCTCGCTCTCGCCCCAGGGCTGGTCGCGCCAGGGCGTTCCCGGGATCTCCATCATGCCGCCCAGCAGACCCGACTCCGGCCGGCGCCGCAGCAGCACGGAGCCGTCCTCGGCACGGGCGAAGAAGGCGACGCCGTGCCGCTCGGGCTTCAGCTTCTTGGCCGCCTTCACCGGCAGGCTCTCCGCCGTCCCCGCGGCCCGCGCCCGGCAGGCGGCCTGCAGGGGGCAGAGCAGGCAGCGCGGGCGGTCCGGCAGGCAGACCGTGGCCCCCAGGTCCATCATCGCCTGGGCGAAATCGCCCGGCCGCTCCGGGCCGACGAGACCCTGGCCCAGGGCACGGAACCGGGGCTTGGCGCCCGGCAGGGGCTCGTGCAGGTCGAAGAGCCGCGCCAGCACCCGCTCCCAGTTGCCGTCGACCGGGGCCGCCGGCCGGTCGAAGGCGATGGCGGCGACGGCGGCCGCCGTATAGGCGCCGATGCCCGGCAGGCTCAGGAGCTGCTGCTCCTCCTCGGGGAAGCGGCCCTCGAAGTCCTCGACCAGCCGCCTGGCGCAGGCATGGAGGTTGCGGGCCCGGGCGTAGTAGCCGAGCCCGGCCCAGAGCCGCAGCACCTCGTCCTGCTCGGCCGCCGCCAGGGCGAAGACGTCTGGGAAGCGCGCGAGGAAGCGCTCGAAGTAGGGGCCGGCCGCCGCCGTGGTGGTCTGCTGCAGCATGATCTCGCTCAGCCAGACACGGTAGGGATCGGGGCGCTCGCCCGGCGGGCTGCGCCAGGCAAAGCGGCGCCTGTTGGTGTCGTACCAGGCAAGGAGGGAGCGGCGAAGGGCTTGTGCATCCATGCGGCGAGGAGGACTCTCGGACTGAAAGGGACTAGACTGGCAAGAGATAGCGAAGAGCCACGCCATCGCCCAGAGGCAGGTAGATTGAGGCCAGCAGACTAGAACCCAATGGACAAGAGCCGGAAAGACAAGACGGACACGGCCGGCCGCAGGGGCTTCAGGCCGCTGGGCAGCGCCCTGCGTCCCGTGGTGAAGCCGCTGCTGAAGAAGCGCCCGCCCCTGGAGGCCGCGCTCTTGCTGGACTGGAACGAGGCCGTGGGCGACGAGCTGGCGGCGCTCTGCCAGCCCCTGAAGCTGCGCCGCGACCGCCGGGGCGGGGACCAGATCGCCGCGCTGGAGGTCGCCTGCCTCTCCTGGGCGGCCCTGGAACTGCAGCACCGCGCACCGCAGCTGATCGAGCGGGTGAACAACTTCCTCGGCGTTCCGGCCGTGCAGCGCCTGCGAATCCGCCAGGTGGCCCGCCTGACGACGGAGGGCGGCAGGACGCGCCCCTCATCCCTGCCGGCGGCGGCCGGCCCCGAAGAGCCGCCGCCGCCCGACGCCTCGCTTCCCAGCAGCGGGAACGAGGCGCTGGACCGCGCGCTGGCGCGCCTCTCCGGCACCCTGCGGTCACGCCGGCATCACGGAGACGCGACTTGAGAGCGGTCGATTCATCATAGACTTGTCATGAGGCAGCCATCATGGCCACCTAGCCGAGGTGAGTGTTGCTGGAACGGCTCGTCGCCCCCTCCGCGCGATGTGGAAAAGAAGGGGCTTGCGGGACATGCCATCTCTCGTATGATCTACAACATCTGGTGGGTGAACTGATGAACACTAAGCACATCGTGATCGATAGGCGCAAAGCGCTGGCTGGTTTGGCGGCCGTACCGCTGCTGGTGGGACTGCCGCGCGGCCTGCGGGCCGACGAGGAGGGCGTGACCCTGACGGCGGACGAGCGGGGCCTGCTTCCGGGCGACCGCACCCAGGGCGCCCAGGACGCCCCGGCCGTCCTCATCGAGTACGCCTCGATGAGCTGCCCGCACTGTGCGCGCTTCCACACCACCCTGCTGCCCGAGGTTAAGAAGGACTGGGTGGAGCAGGGCAAGCTGCTCTACGTCTACCGCGACTTCCCGCTGAACGCCCCGGCGCTCTGGGGGGCCATGCTGGCGCAGTGCCTGGAGGGCGACGCCTACTTCGCCTTCGTCGACATGATCTACAAGCAGCAGAAGAGCTGGCTGCAGGCCGAGGAGCCCGCCGTGGCCCTCTTCGAGCTCAGCCAGATCGCGGGCTTCGACAAGGATCGCTTCGAGGCCTGCCTCAACGACCAGGAGACCTTCGACCGTCTGGTCGCCGGCATCCAGTATGCCGAGGCGACCTATGGCGTGGACTCGACGCCCACCCTCATCCTGAACGGTCAGAAGATCCAGCCCAGCAACTACGAAGAGCTCTCCGGCCTGATCGCCGAGAGCCAGGGAAGCTAAGCCCGGACGAGGAGAAAGGGAGGGGGATTGCTGCAGTTCACGCGTCTGCGCCTGGCCGGCTTCAAGTCCTTTGTCGATTCGACCGAGCTTCTGATCGAGCCCGGCATGACGGGGATCGTCGGCCCCAACGGCTGCGGCAAGTCCAATCTGGTCGAGGCCCTGCGCTGGGTCATGGGCGAGACCTCGGCCAAGCGCATGCGCGGCGGCGAGATGGACGACGTCATCTTCGCCGGCACGCAGAGCCGTCCGGCTCGCAACCTGGCCGAGGTCTCCCTTCTTCTCGACAACTCCGCACGCCGGGCGGCCGCGGCCTTCAACGACGACGAGGAGCTGGAGGTCGTCCGCCGGATCGAGCGCGAGCGCGGCTCGAACTACCGGGTGAACGGGCGCGAGTCGCGGGCCCGCGACGTGCAGGTGCTCTTCGCCGATGCCGCCAGCGGCGCCCAGTCCGGCGCGCTGGTGAGCCAGGGCAAGATCGGCCAGCTGGTGAACGCCAAGCCGGCCGAGCGCCGGGCGGTCCTCGAAGAGGCGGCGGGCATCACCGGCCTCTATAGCCGCCGGCATGAATCGGAACTCCGTCTGCGCGCGGCGGAGACCAACCTGGAGCGGCTCGACGACGTGGTGGCCGCCCTCGAGGCGCAGCTCTCCAGCCTGAAGAAGCAGGTGCGCCAGGCCAGCCGCTACCGCAACCTGCAGGCCCAGATCCGCCGCCACCAGGCGATCGCCTTGCACCAGGAGGCGGAGAAGACCGCCGCCCAGCAGGCCGAGGCCGAGCGGCGCCTGCGCGAGCTGGAGGTGCAGGTCGGCGCCCGCAGCGAGGAGGTCGCCGCCGCCACCACCCGCGAGGCCGCCGCGGCCGAGGCCCTCTCCCCCCTGCGCGAGGCCGAGGCCGTCTCGGCGGCGAAGCTGCAGAAGCTGACCCTCGACCGCGACGTCCTCACCCAGGAACTCGCGCGCCTCGCCGAGGCCTGCAAGGCCGCCGAAGAGCGCCTGCAGCAGATCGAGCGCGACCGCGGCCGCACCCAGGCGCAGGTGCTGGATGCCGGCAATGCGCTGACCCACCTCGAGGGCGAGCAGAAGCGCCTGGAGGAAGCCCTCCCCGAGCGGGCGGAGGAGCAGGGACGCTTAGAGGCGCAGCTTGCGGAGACAGCGGCGCTGGTGGCCGAGGGCGAGGAGAGGCTGCAGGCCCTCACCCAGTCCCTGGCCCAGGACGAGGCGCAGCGGCGCAGCGCCGAAGAGCGCCAGCGCGACCTGCAGCGCCGCCGCGAGCGCCTGACCCGCGAGAGCGAGGAGACCGAGAAGGAAGTCGAGCGCCTGCGCCGCGAGCAGGCGGCCCTGGGCTCGCTGGCCGAGCTGGAACGGGCCGTGGCCGAGGCGGAGACCAGGCTGGCCACGCTGAACAAGGAGGCCGAGAGCGCCCGCGAGGCCCAGCAGAGGACCGGCGGCGAGCTGGAGCAGGAGCGCCGTAGCCTGGCCGAGCTGGAGCGCGAGCTGGAACGTCTGGCCGGCGAGGCCGCCGGACTGGCGGCCGTCATCGCGCCGGAAGAGGGGCAGGCCTGGCCGCCGCTGCTGGACCGCGTCAGCGTCGCCAAGGGCTATGAGGTCGCCCTGGGCGCCGCCCTGGGCGAAGACCTCTCCGTGCCCGAGGCGGAGGCCGCCCCGGTGCACTGGACGGCGCTGCCGGCGCTGGAGGAGGCGCCCTTCCCGCCCGGAGTCGTGGCGCTGGCACAGAAGGTGAAGGGTCCCCCGGCGCTGGCCCGCCGGCTGTCGCGCATCGGGCTGGTGGCCGACGCGGCCGAGGGCGAGGCCCTGCAGGCGGCCCTGCTGCCCGGCCAGCGCCTGGTCAGCAAGGCCGGCGACCTCTGGCGCTGGGACGGCTTCGTCGCTCGCGCCGACGCCCCCACGGCCGCCGCCCAGCGCCTGGCCCAGCGCAACCGCCTGGCGGAGCTGGAGGCCCAGGTGGCCGAGCGGCGCCCCAGGGTCGAGGCCGCGAGAGAGGCGCTCGCCGTGCGGGAGCAGGCCGGCAGGGCCGCCGCCGAGAAGGAGCAGGCGGCACGCAGCGCCCAGGGCGAGGCCTCCCGCCGCCTGGAGGCGGCCCGCAGCCAGCAGGCCAAACTGGCGCGCAGCCTGGCGGCCGGCGACACGCGTCTGGCGGCCCTGGCCGAGACCCAGACCCGGCTGAAGGCCGACCGCGCGGAACTGGCCGCCACCCTGGCCGAGGTCGAGGCCAGCGTCGCGGCACTCCCGGACCTGGCCCTGGCGCGCCAGGCCGTCCAGGACGCGCGCACCGAGCTGGCCGGGCGGCGCAACCAGGCGGGCGAGCAGCGCAGCGCGCTGGAGCGCCTGCGCCGCGAGGGCGAGGTGGCGCAGAGCCGCTTGAAGGCCATCGCCGAAGAGCGCCGCTCCTGGAGCGAGCGGCGGGAGGCCTCGCGGCGCCACGAGACGGAACTGGCGGAGCGCGCCGAGGCGACCCAGGAAGAGCGCGACCGCCTGCAGCAGCAGCCGGGCGAGATCACCGCCCGGCAGGAGCGCCTGGTGGAGCTGATCGCGCAAGCCCAGGAGGAGCGCCGCAGCGCGGCGGACCGACTGGCGGAAGCCGAGACCGCGGTGTCCCAGGCGCGCAAGCACCTGAAGGAGACCGAGGCCGCGCTCGCTGCCGAGCGCGAGCAGAAGGTGCGCGCCGAAGCCGCCGTCGAGGCCGCGCAGGAGGCGCAGGCGAATCTGATCCGCCGGGTGCGCGAGACCCTGGACTGCCCGCCCTACGCCATCCTGGCGACCGCAGGCATCGACCCCGAGGAGAGCTTCCCGCCGGCCGAGGAGGTCGAGACCAAGCTGCAGCGCCTCCTGCGCGAGCGCGAGGGCATGGGACCGGTCAACCTGCGCGCCGAGATCGAGGCGGGCGAGCTGGAGACCCAGATCGGCGACCTGCTGCGCGAGCGCGAGGACCTGACCCAGGCCATCGCCCGCCTGCGCCAGGGCATCTCCACCCTGAACAAGGAGGGCCGCGCCCGCCTGATGGAGGCCTTCACGCAGGTCGACAAGCACTTCTCGGAACTCTTCCAGAGGCTCTTCGGCGGCGGCCGCGCGCACCTGGCGCTGACCGGATCCGATGACCCCCTGGAGGCCGGCCTGGAGATCATGGCGAGCCCGCCGGGCAAGAAGCTGCAGGTCCTCTCGCTGCTCTCCGGCGGCGAGCAGGCCCTGACGGCGCTGGCCCTACTCTTCGCCGTCTTCCGCACCAACCCCGCCCCCGTCTGCGTCCTGGACGAGGTCGACGCACCGCTCGACGATGCCAACGTGGACCGCTTCTGCAGCCTGGTGCAGCAGATGGCCGGCGAGACCCGGACCCGCTTCCTGCTGATCACCCACCACCGCCTCACCATGGCGCGGGTGGACCGCCTCTACGGCGTCACCATGGCCGAGCGCGGGATCTCGCAACTGGTCTCGGTCAACCTGCAGCAGGCCGAGGAGCTGCGGGAGACGGCCTGATGGCACCAAAGGCGGGTAGCGAGCTCGAGGCCACGCCCTGGCACCGTGTCGGCGGCCTCGTCACCTGGCAGGGCCCCTGTCGCAGGGAGTGGCTGGACTACAACGGCCACATGAACGAGAGCTTCTACCTGCTGGTCATGAGCTGGGGCACCGACCGCTTCATGGAGCTGGTCGGCTGCGACCAGGCCTACCGCGAGAGCGGCCAGGGTACGCTCTACACGCTGGAGACCCACATCCGCTATTTCCTGGAGGTGAAGGAGGGCGAGCCTCTTCTGGTCACCAGCCAGGCCTTCGAGCGCGATGCCAAGCGTCTGCGCCTCTATGCGCGCACCTGGGTCGAGGGCCAGCCGGATCCCGTGGCCGCGGCCGAGTTCCTGCTGCTGCACGTCGCCGGCGAGCCGCCCCGCTCGGCCCCCTTCGGCCGGCCCATGCAGCAGGCCCTGGAGCACCTCGACGGGCTGCAGGCAGATCTCTCCTGGCCCGAAGACGCCGGACGCGCTATCCGGCTGAAGCGTTGATGAGGGGAGGTTTGCCGTCTTGACCATCCTGCACAAGTCCGACTGGTCCAACGAGGGTCCCTGGCGCGATGCCTGGGCCGCACAGGCCCCCGAGCGGCGGATTCAGGTCTACCCGGACATCGCCGACCCGGCGGCCGTCCGCTATGCCCTGGTCTGGGAGCCGCCGACCGGCCTGCTGGCGAGCCTGCCCAACCTGGAGATCATCTTCTCGGTCGGGGCCGGCATCGACCACATCGTCAGGGACCCCGAGCGGCCCCGTCACCTGCCGATCGTGCGCATGGTCGAGGAGGGCCTGACCAAGGGCATGAGCGAGTTCGTGGCCCTCTCGGTCCTCTGGCATCACCGCGACATGGCGGACTATGCCCAGCAGCAGCGCGACCGGGTCTGGCACGAGATCGAGCCGATCCTGGCCGAGAAGCGCAAGGTCGGCTTCCTCGGCATGGGCGCGCTCGCCAGCGGCGCGGCAGAGAAGCTGGGCGTCTTCGGCTTCCAGATGCTGGGCTGGGCGCGCAGTCCCAAGCGCGTGGCGAACGTCGAGATGCACCATGGCGAGGAGGGGCTGGCCCGCGTACTGGCCGAGAGCGAGATCCTGGTCTGCCTGCTGCCCCTGACGCCCCAGACCGACGGCCTTCTGAACGCCCGTACCCTGGCCCTGCTGCCGAGGGGCGCTGCCCTCATCAACGTCGCGCGCGGCGGGCTGATCGTGGAGGCGGACCTGCTGGCGGCACTCGACAGCGGGCAGGTGAGCGCCGCCACCCTGGACGTCTTCCGCGAGGAGCCCCTGGTGCAGGACTCCCCCTTCTGGACTCACCCCCGCGTCGTGGTCACCCCGCACATCGCCGCCAAGACCATGGCCGAGACCGCCGTCGCCTCGGTGCTGGCCAACATCGCCCGCCACGAGGCGGGAGAGCCGCTGCTGAACGTTGTGGATTTCGAACGAGGTTACTAGAGCAGGTTGCGCTCGCTCATGCTCACGCATCCTGCTCTAGCATGTTGTTTTAAAAGCAAATCGTCGTCGCAGATGATTCCATCTGCTCGGGCTTTGCTCTAGAGCAAGTTGCGCTCGCTGATGCTCACGCACCTTTCTCTAGCGTTTTGTTTTAGAAGCAAATCGTCGTCGCAGATGATTCCATCTGCTCGGGCTTTGCTCCTAGAGCCCTTCGGTTTGGCGCGGAACCGGCCCGCACCCCCGGCCCGACCGCCCATACCAGGATACTTGCGTGGGCGGTCGGGCGGGGGTGCGGGCCGGAGCCGACTCCACCAGCGTGCGAAGCGCCCTGAGAAGGACTACTGCCGGCCGAAGTCGTCCTGCAGGCGGACGATGTCGTCCTCTTCCAGGTAGGCGCCGGTCTGGACCTCGATCAGCTCGACCGGGATGCGGCCGGGGTTGGTCAGGCGGTGCACGCTGCCCATGGGGATGAAGACCGACTCGTTCTCGCGCACGATCCGGGCGGTCTCGTCGACCTGCACCTCGGCCGTGCCCTTCACCACCACCCAGTGCTCGGCCCGGTGGAAGTGCTTCTGCAGGGAGAGCTGGCGGCCGGGCGTGACGACGATGCGCTTCACCCGGAAGCGGTCGCCCAGGTCCACGGTCTGGTACCAGCCCCAGGGCCGATAGACGCGGCTGTGCACCTCGGCCTCGTCCCGCCCCTCATCGGCCAGGCTCTGCGCGATGGTCTTGACCTGCTGCGCCATCTCCAGGGAGGTGACCAGCAGGGCATCGGGCGTGTCGATGACGGCCACGCCCTCCAGGCCCATGACGCAGACCAGGCGCGAGTCGGCGCGCACGTAGCTGTTCGCGACCTCCTCCAGGCGCACGTCGCCGCTGACCGCGTTGCCGGCCGGATCCTTGTCCGACATGACCCAGAGCTCGCGCCAGTTGCCAACGTCGGACCAGGCGAAGGCCACCGGGATCACCAGGCGCTTCTCGGTCTTCTCCATGACGGCATAGTCGAAGGAGATCTTGTGCGCCTCGCGAAAGGCAGCACCGAGGCGCAGGTAGTCCAGGTCCTCCTCGATCGCCTCGACCGCCTCGGCCACCCGCTCGACCGCCTCGGGCTCCAGGCGCCGGGCCTCCTCCAGAAGGCTCCCCGCATGGAAGCAGAAGAGCCCGCCGTTCCACAGGCAGCCTTCCTCGATCAGTACCCTCGCCCGCTCGGCCTCCGGCTTCTCCAGGAAGGTCTCGATCCGCCGGGCCCCGGCCGCCTCGCCGCCAGGCCGGATGTAGCCGTACTCGCTGGCCGGCCGGGTCGGCGTGATGCCGAAGGTGACGATATCGCCCCTGCCGGCGGCTGCCGCCGCCTCGGCGGCCGCGGCCTGGAAGGCCTGCGTATCGGGGATCACGTGGTCGGAGGGCATGACCAGCGCGATCGCCTCCGGATCGCGCCGGGCCGCCAGCAAGGCCGCCGCCACGATGGCCGGGAAGGTGTCCCGCCCCTCGGGCTCCAGCACGATATCGGCCGCGACCCCCAGCTCCTTCAACTGCTCGGCGATCATGAAGCGATAGTCGTTTCCCGCGATCACCAGGGGCTTGTCGAAGTCCCGGCCGACGACACGGCCCACCGTGTCCTGGAACAGGGACCGCTCCCCGAGCGCGTCGACGAGCTGCTTGGGATAGCTCTTGCGCGACAGCGGCCAGAGCCGGGTCCCCGAACCGCCGCAGAGGATAGTCGGAATGATCATGCGCGTCCTCGCTGTCCCTGGCCGATCGGCACCGGCCTCACTCGCGGACCGAAGCGCCCTCGGCGATCTGGGCGCGGAACCAGTCGTAGGTCTGGGCGATGCCCTCCTCGAGACCGATCCTTGCGCGCCATCCCATCGCTGTCAGACGGCTGACGTCCATCAGCTTGCGCGGCGTGCCGTCCGGCTTAGAGGGATCGAAGACCAGCTCGGCGTCAAGGCCCACCGTTTGCGCCACGGTCTCGGCCAGCTCGCGGATGGAGACGTCGCTGCCCACGCCCACGTTGACGTGCTCGGCTCCGGAATAGGTGCGAAGCAGGTAGACCAGGGCGTCCGCGAGGTCGTCGACATGCATGAACTCGCGCCGCGGCCGGCCGCTGCCCCAGACCGGGAGCTCGGCGGCACCGGCCAGCTTGGCCTCGTGCGCCTTGCGCATCAGGGCCGGCAGGACATGGCTGTTGGCCAGGTTGAAGTTGTCGCCGGGGCCGTAGAGGTTCGTCGGCATGGCCGAGATGTAGTCGCGCCCGTACTGCGCGCGATAGGCCTGGCAGAGCTTGATTCCGGCGATCTTGGCGACCGCGTACCACTCGTTCGTCGCCTCCAGGGGCCCGGTCAGCAGGCAGTCCTCGGGCATCGGCTGCGGCGCCTCGCGCGGATAGATGCACGAGGAGCCGAGGAACAGCAGCCGCTCGACCTCGGCCAGGTGCGCGCCGTGGATCAGGTTGGCCTCGATCATCAGGTTCTCGTAGAGAAACTCGGCCGGGAAGCTATTGTTGGCATGGATGCCGCCGACCTTGGCCGCGGCGACGATCACGCAATCCGGCTTCTCACGGGCGAGGTAGGCGTGGGTCGCCGTCTGCGAGAGCAGGTCGACCTCGCCGCGCCCGGCGGTCAGGATCTCGCAGTCCTCCCGCTCCAGCCGTCGGACCAGGCCGGAGCCCACCATGCCGCGGTGACCGGCGACATAGACCCGCTTGCCGGCAAGAGAAAAACTGTCGTCCAGGCTCATCTCAGTCTCCCCGGACCCGACCGCTCCACCCTCGCTACTCGCGTACGCCATAGGCAGTGCGGGCCAGGCTCTCCGTCTTCAGCAGCTTCAGGTCGGCCTGGACCATCTCGGTCACCAGGTCGGAGAAGCTGGTGGTGAAGGACCAGCCGAGCTTCTGCATGGCCTTGGAAGGATCGCCGATCAGCAGGTCGACCTCGGTCGGCCGGAAGTAGGCCGGATCGATGGCGACCAGGCGCTCGCCGGACTTGGCATCCAGCCCCACCTCGTCGACACCCTCTCCTTCCCAGACGATGCTGCGGCCGACCACGGCGAAGGCGCGCTCGACGAACTCCCTGACCGAATGGGTCTCGCCGGTCGCCAGCACATAGTCGTCGGGCTCCTCCTGCTGCAGGATCCGCCACATGCCCTCCACGTAGTCCCGGGCATGCCCCCAGTCGCGCTTGGCATCCATGTTGCCGAGGTAGAGGGTCCGCTGCAGGCCATGCTCGATAGCAGCCACTGCGCGCGTGATCTTGCGGGTGACGAAGGTCTCGCCGCGGACCGGGCTCTCGTGGTTGAAGAGGATGCCGTTGGAGCCGTGAATGCCGTAGGCCTCGCGGTAGTTCACCGTGATCCAGTAGGCATAGAGCTTAGCCGCCGCGTAGGGAGAGCGCGGGTAGAAGGGCGTGCTTTCGCGCTGCGGCACCTCCTGCACCAGGCCATAGAGCTCCGAGGTCGAGGCCTGGTAGTAGCGGCAGACCTTCTCCATCCCCAGGATCCGGATCGCTTCCAGCATGCGCAGCGCGCCCAGGCCATCGGCGTTGGCCGTGTACTCCGGCGATTCGAAGCTCACCTTGACGTGGCTCTGGGCGGCCAGGTTGTAGATCTCCGTCGGCTTGATCTGTCCGATCAGCCGGATCAGGCCGACGCTGTCGGTCATGTCGCCATAGTGCAGGTGGAACCGGGTCTCCACCTCATGGCTGTCCTTGTAGAGGTGGTCTATGCGCTGAGTATTGAAGGAAGAGGAGCGCCGCTTGATGCCGTGCACCTCGTAACCTTTTTCCAGCAGTAATTCAGCCAGGTAGGCACCGTCCTGGCCTGTCACACCTGTGATGACTGCAACCTGTCGTCCCGCCAAGGGAGGCATCCTTCGTTCATTCTGCACGCTCGCGCCGATGCTCGTTCGGCATGCGCACACTCGCTGTTATCCTGGCCCCAACTTTAGAAGGCCGTGCTCCCCCGGTACGTCTGGACTTGTGGTTTTTGGAAGACTCATAGTCCATTCACTGCGCTTTTCCCACAGCTAACACGCAAGCGCGGCCGGTAGATTGCCGCACCGCCGCCGGCGTCCCCGCGCCGGAAGCCCTGCCTATCCCATCGACCCGCCATCCGCAATCGCGACGATAGCAGAGCGGATAGCGTGGAAACGCGCGGTCGCCAGCGCCCTTCGGGCCTGCAAGACAGGCGGCGCGCAGGGGTCGCTCGCCCGCCCGCGCTCTCGATGTCGCAGCGGCGAGCGCGACAGGGCGCTGCCGCCATGCCGTTCTTGCGTTCGACCTCTCCAGCCGCCAAAGTGCGGCCTCGGCTGACAGCGCGCGGGCTGTCATTTCCGCTCACCCAGACCATCGCAGCCGGGGGCCCATCGGCGTATGTCCAAGATCGTTGTCTATCCTGCTTTCGAGCAGCCGCAGGCCTGCGGGGATTTCCTGACAAAACTGTGCTGGTTCCTGTCGCCCGCCACCGATGCCGTCACGACGATCTCTCTCTTCGCCTCCTTCCCCGAACTGCCGAAAGAGGTGTCCAAGGAACTCGATCCCGCCATCCTGACCTCCGATGCGAGCGCCCGTCTGTTGCAGAAGGTCCAGCTCGCACCGCCGCCGGCCGACAGGAGCGACTGGCGCGCCCTGCTGGACGGCGCCGACGTGATCCTGGTCTGGCGGAAGGCGAAGAGCGAGGCGCCGCCCAAGAGCAGCGCGACCGCGAAGGTCATCGTCATCGACGAGGCCGACAGCGGCTACGGCGGGGCCCGCCTGGCCGCCCTGGCCAAGAGCCTGGAGACGGACAGGAGCACCCGGCTGCAGAGCTCCCGCGAGGCCTACAGCGCGCTCAAGGCCTCGCTCAGCAAGAAGACCGGCTATCTGATCGGCAACGGTCCCTCGCTGATGGAGTGCTTGCGGCTGCCGCTCGACGACGGCCATGCCGTGGTCTGCAACGATCTGGTCCTGGACACCCAGGTGATGGAAGCGCTGAAGCCGGTCGCGGTCGCGGTGGCCGATTCCGGCTTCTATGCGGTCCCGACCCACTTCGGCGGCAGCTTTCGCCAGGCGCTGCGCGAACGCATGGAGGCCCAGGGGCTCTACCTCATCGTCTCGATGAAGGACTACCCGCTCTACCTCTCCGCACTGCCCGATTCGCTGCATGCGCGCGTCGTCGGCCTGCCGGTCCACAACCAGGACCGCCTCTCGCTCGATCTCGATCAGCAGTTCGCCGTGGCCTCCTTCAACCATGTGATGCCGCGGCTGATGCTGCCGCTGGGCGCCAGCCTGTTCGACGACATCCGGATCTGCGGCATGGACGGCATGCCCATGGCGCTGGCGAGCAGTGCCTGGTCGGGTTCGGCGGCCAAGTCCTACGGCGACCACAGGACCAAGGCGGACCGGGTACCGCAGGCCGCGCTGGAAGGCGGGCAGGCGCAGCACTATGTGGCCTTCACCAAGCAACTGGAGCGCTTCGCCAGGGCGCTGGAGCGGGCCGGCAAGACGGTCGGCGGCTACACGGCCTCCCACATTCCAGCCCTGCGCCGGCGCGGAGCGCCCGAACCCCTGCCGGCCTCCTCCGGCTTCGAGGAGGGCGCCGATGCGACCGTCCTCTCGCTGACGCCGGACATGCGGGACCGGATCGGGCATTACTGGAACTACGAGCAGAGGCTGGCGCCCAAGGTCGAGGCCGGCGGCATCCGCTACTGGATCGCCGCCAGCGTGGAATGGGCGGCGCAGAACGACCCCGGAGAGAACGCCAACCAGTACCTGGACTGCTCGCTCTATACCTACAGCTACACCTTGGCGAACAAGCCGGACGAGAGCCCGCAGCGCCTGCAGCAGCTGGCACGTAAGGTGACCGAAGAGTTCTCCATGGTGGTGGACCGGGCGCTGGCAAGCTGCAAGGGGCGCCTGCATGTCTACATGTACGTCGGCAGCCTGGAGCACGCGGCCATTCTCTACGAGATCGCGCTGCTGCGGCCGCGCGTCAGCGTCCAGGTCAACCTCTTCTGGTTCCGCTCGGCCGACGCCTGGGCGCCCTGGTTCCTGGACCGCTGGATGTGGCTGCTGAAGGCGGCCGACCAGGACCCTCGCCTGGCGATCACCTGCATGACGGCCCACCAGCGCCGGCAGATCCTGGCACGCTCGGGCATAGCACTGCCCGTCGCCGCGCATCCCTCGCCGCTGGTGGACGACGAGAACGCCTGGTCCTTGCTCTCCGAGGAGATCCCGGAACGCAGCAAGATCCGCGTGTTCTTCCCCTCGGCGAACCGCACGGAGAAGGGCGTCGAACTGCTGAGCGAGACCGCCCGGAAGCTGGTCGACGAGCTAGGCGACCTGGATCTCGAACTGATCTTTCGCACCTCGCCCTTCGAGCGCAACAGCAAGGTCGAGGAGGACCCGCTCCATCGCTACGTGACGGTGCTCGAAGGCCACATCGAGGAAGCGACCTTCATCGAGGTGCTGCGTAGCTGCCATGTCGTGGTGCTGCCCTACCTGCCGCCGGACTTCGCCGACCGCACCTCCGGCCTGGTCATCGACGCGCTCTACGCCGGCGCGCCGACCATCGTCGTGCGCGGCACCTACCTTGCGGAAGTCGCGCAGAAGTACGGCTGCGGCGTCGTCGTCGACCGCGGCTCGGCGGAGGAGATCGCCGAGAGCGTCGTGGAGCTGGTCGAACGCCATCAGCAGAGGCCCTGGGACTTCCGCGAGGCGGCCAAGCTCTATTACCGCGCGAACTCCTGGCAGCGGCTGGCCAGCGAGCTCATCAAGTCTTCCCTGGCCGCCGACGAGGCCTACCTGGACTTCACGCCGGTGGAGAGCAGCGAGCCCGCCGTCAGCCTGCTGGGCCCGCTGCCGCGCGACGAGGCCCGCAAGGCCGACCCGCTGGCGGCGGTCAAGGCCTGCCTCGCCGGCCAGGGCCAGCCCCCGGCCGGCTTCGAGCTTCTCGGGCAGCGCGCCGACCAGGTGATCCAGCTCCTGAGCCCCGAGGGCAAGGGCCTGACCGTGGCGGGCAGCGAGCGGGCGAGCCTGCGCGCGAAGGCGCGCCTGCAGAAGCTTCACCCGGAGCTGGCATCGCGCATGCGGATCGAGCAGCTTTCCGACGAGGAGCGCGAGGACGCGCTGATCGAGCAGGTGAAGGCCTACTGCAGCACCGCGAAGATCAAGAGCGCGAACATCCTGCTGGGCAATGCCCCCGCCTTCGCCGCTGAGGCCGCGGAGCTGACCTGCCAGTTGAAGGCCCGCGCGGCCGTCATCGCCTTCGACGACGCGGCCGGTTCGAACCACAGGGAGGCCGCCAAGCAGCTGGCGGAGGCCGGCTACCTGGTCCTGGTCGCCGAGGACCATCCGCACATCGGCAACGAGACCGAGTCCTTCTTCCGCCGTCTTGCCACCTATCCCTTCGTCTCCGACCTGCCCTGGGCGCGGGGGCATCTCGTTGCCCTGCCGAAGAGCCTGAGCCTCGCCGCGGTGCGCGAGGCCTTCCTCTCGACGGGAAGCAACCTCTTCCACCATATCCGCCTGGACCCGCAGGACGTCGGCGCCGAGATCCTGGCGGACGCCAGGCCCCTGGCCGAAGAGGCGCTGCTGGCGGCCGCGAAGCTGCCCAGCGCCGAGTGGCAGCTGGCCGGCCTGGAGATGGAGGGAACCAGCGAGGACGGCTTCGCCTGCCTCAAGGAGACCGACACGATCCGCATCCACAGGTCCTCGCTCAGGGGGAAGGCGGAGGAAGGCAAGCCGCTGACGATCTCGATCGAGCTGGCCTCCTACGGGCGCCGCTTCGTCGCCCTGCTGCTGGCCGACAAGAAGAACGAGGTACTGGCGGAAGCGGTCTTCGACCTGGACAGCGGCACGCTTCTGCAGCAGAGCACGCAGCTCGAGGGGGACGGGCTCTTCGCCGCCTGCGTGCCGGTCGGCAAGCGCGGCGAGGAGGAGCCCACCTACCGGGCCTGGATCAGCCTGCCGGCCTATCCCCGTTCGGAGACGGTGCAGGCGCAGATCGTGACCCTGGACAAGTGGTCCGGCAGCCGCCAGACGACGGGCGAGTCCGACAAGGGCGTGCTGGCCCGCAACTTCCTGCTGGAACTGAGTGCGACGCCCAGCCTCTTCCCGGAAACGCGACCGGCGCCGGCCAAGGCCGCCGCCCTGCCGAGGCCGGCACCGGTACCGGCTGCGCCGCTCCCGGAGGAGGAAGCGACCGTCCCAGAGGAGGAAGCGGCCGCAGCGCCGGAGTAAAGCCCTCCCGGACTCAGCCGGCCTTGCGGACCACCCGGTGGCCGAGGTCGTGCAGGCGCCGGGGGGAGAGGTTGTGGCACTCCACCCGCCAGGCGTGGCTCTCGTCGGGATCGTGGCTGCCGATCGGACCCGGCACGTGATCGATCCTGGTGAGCGAGCAGTTGTCGATCACCATGCGCAGGGCGTGCTCGGGCTGCAGGCCGAGCGCCAGCGCCAGTGCCGCTCGTATGGTGCCGCCGTGGGTCACCGCCACGATGTCCCGGCCCTGGTGCTGGTCCGAGAGCTCATAGACCTTGTCGCGCACGCGCTCCATCACCTGGACGAAGGATTCGCCGCCGGGCGGCGCCGCTTCCGCCGGGGCCAGCCAGAAGCGATGCCAGTGGCCCAGGTCGCCGCGGCGCACCTCCTCGTAGCTGCGCCCCTGCCAGTCGCCGAAATGCTGCTCCATCAGTTCGGGGAAGGCGGCGGGCTCGGGCGGCGTCTCGGCCATGCGCGCGCGGATGGCATCGGCCGTCTGGATCGTGCGCAGCAGGGTGGAGGTCACCCACACGGCATCACGCGGCATGAGCCCCGCCAAGGCCTCGAAGGTCGCCGGATCCTCGACGTCGCAAGGATGGTCGCACTGGCCATAGAGGCGGCCCTGATTGGCGGTCACGGGCGCGTGGCGAATCCACCACCAGCGGGTCTCGGACATCGCGTAGTTCCTCCGGGAATCAAGAGACGAGGGCGAGAGCGGCCAGAAGCAGTGCCGCTTCCCCGCACTGCTCCAGACCGCCGAGCACGTCGCCGGTATAGCCGCCCACCTGCCGGCAGGCCAATGCGCGCAGCGCAAGGAAGGTCACCGCCAGGCTCACGCAGGCCAGCAGCGGGTAGGCGAGGCCGCCCGTCAGCAGCAGGCCGGCAGCCGCCAGGATCAGCAGCGCTAGCCCCACCGCCACCAGCACCACCCTCCCCCCCGGCCGGCCGGCCGAGACCGACTGGCCCTCGCGGCGTGCCAGGGGCGTCAGCAACATGAAGGGCAGCAGCAGGGCACGCGCCCCGGCGTGCGCCGCCAGGAGACCGGCAGCGAGGTAGAGGGGATCGAGCGCCGCCAGGCCGGCAAGGGCGGCGGCACGCAGCAAGAGGCTGACCCCCAGGGCCAGCGCGCCGTAGCTGCCGATGCGGCTGTCGCGCATGATTTCCAGCCGCTGCTCGCGCGTCCAACCGCCACCGAAGCCGTCGGCCATGTCGGCCAGCCCGTCCTCGTGCAGGGCCCCGGTGACGAGGGCCCCCAGCGCCAGCGCCAGAACCGCCGCGACCCAGGGCGTCAGGCCGCAGAAGAGTGCCAGGAGCCCGATGCCGGCCGAGAGGAGGCCGACCAGCAGCCCGACCAGGGGAAAGCTCCAGCAGGCACGCGCCAGCTCCCCGTAGCGCCCCTCGCTGCCGGGTGCCAGCGGCAGCCGCGTCAGGAAGACCAGCGAAACGCCGAGGTCGGAGAGGACCCGGCCTGACCCCTTTGGATCCCTGTCCTGCTTCATGGGAGACCTCTGCCGCCGACGAGGGCCGGTTGCAAGGGGATTGCCCCGACGGCGGCACATAGAGTAGCTGCTTGGGCGAAGATGGCGGGATAAGGTGCCTCAGGCGAAGCGCCCGTCGACGAGGAGGGTGCGAGGCCTGAGCGAACCTCGACCGCACCCCGACGCCCGCCTTGGAGCCCCCTGCCCAGATGAACGAGATAGAGACCCCTTCGAGCCTCGACGAGATCCGTCTTCTCCTGCGCGAGCTTCCCTCGGCCGACCTGGCCGCCAGGCGGGCCGTCGAGGAGCGTCAGCTTGAGCTGCTGAAGCCGCGGGGCGCGCTCGGCCGGCTGGAAGAGCTCGCGGCCTGGCTGGCCGCCTGGCAGGGCAGGGCCGACCCGCACATGGCGCGCCCCAGGATCGCGGTCTTCGCCGGCAACCACGGCGTGGCAGCGCAGGGCGTCTCGGCCTACCCCTCGGCCGTCACGGCGAAGATGGTGCAGGCCTTCATCGCCGGCCAGGCCGCCATCAACCAGCTCTCGGCGCTGGCCGACGCCGACCTCAGGATCTACGAGCTGGCGCTGGACCAGCCGACCGCCGACTTCAGCCTCGGCCCGGCGATGAGCGAGGAAGAGGCGGTGCGGGCCATCGCCTATGGGATGATGGCGGTCGAGGAGGGCTTCGACTGCATGGCCCTGGGCGAGATGGGTATCGCCAACACCACGGCCGCCGCCGCCCTTGCGGCCGGCCTCTTCGGCGGCGACGGCGCCCAGTGGGCCGGCCCCGGCACCGGCCTGGAGGGCGCGGCCCTGGAGCATAAGGCCGACGTGATCGACCGCGCGCTCGCCGCCAATGCCGAGGCGCTGGGCGATCCCCTGCTGACGCTGGCCGCCCTGGGCGGCTACGAGCTCTGCGCCATCCTGGGGGCCGCCATCGCCTGTCGCCTTGCGCGTACGCCGGTGATCCTCGACGGCTTCGCCAGCACGGCCGCCGCCAGCGTCCTCCATGCCATCCGCCCCGACCTGCTCGACCACTGCCTCGTCGCCCATGTCTCGGCCGAGCCGGGACACCGCCGCCTCCTGGAGACGATCGGGAAGGCCGCCCTGGTCGATCTTGAAATGCGGCTGGGCGAGGCCTCCGGCGCGGCGCTTGTGCTGCCGATCCTCAAGGCAGCCTGCGCCTGCCACAACGGCATGGCCACCTTCGCGGAGGCCGGACTGGAGTAACGGGGCCTGGAGTAGCGGGACTGGAGTAGCGGGACTGGAGTAACCGGGGATATCGTCAACCACCCGGCTGCAGACAGGCGTAGAGCGTCTCGGCCAGCAGCGAGCGCGGGAAGGGCTTCCTGAGACAGGGTGTCTGCGGCGGCAGGTCGCCGGCTTCCGCGATGTTGCCCGACATGAGCACGACCTTGAGGGTAGGCTGGCGCGCCTGCGCTTCCCCGGCGAAGGCCAGGCCGCTGACCCCGCCCGGCAGCTTCAGATCGGTCAGCAGCAGGTCGACTGCCCCGGACTCTTCCATCGCGACGCGCGCGGCCGCCGCATCGCCGGCCTCGCGCACCCGGTAGCCCAGGTTGCCGAGCACCCGGGCCGTCAGCCGGCGCAGGTCGTCGTCGTCTTCCAGCACCAGGATCGTCTGTCCGCTTCCGCGCGGCATCGCCTTGCGCCTCGTGGCCTTCTGCCGAGGTCCTGCCGTCTCGGCCTCCGGCAGGTAGAGCACGATCCTGGTGCCGGCCCCCTCCCGGCTGTCGCAGGTGACATGGCCGCCGGACTGCCTGGCGAAGCCGTAGACCATCGCCAGGCCCAGGCCGCTGCCCTTGCCTCCCTCCTTCGTGGTGTAGAAGGGCTCGAAGGCCCTCTGTCTGGTTTCCGCCGACATGCCCTCGCCGTCGTCGGCGACCTCGACCAAGATGAAGGCGCGCGCGTCCGCGCTGCGGTCGGGCCCCGCCCGCCTGCTGCAGCCGATCGAGAGCCTGCCCTGCTCGCCGATCGCATCGCGCGCATTGAAGGCCAGATTCAGGAGCGCGAGCTCGACCTGGCCCGGATCGGCAAAGGCGTAGAGCGGTTGCTCCGGCAGGTCCGTTTCGATCGCGATGCCGGGGTCGAGCGTGTGCCGCAGGATCGTGATGGTCTGTTCGATGAGGGCGACCAGGTCGATGGCTTGGGGCCGCAGCGCCTGCTGGCGCGCGAAGGCGAGCAAGGCGTGGGTCAGCTCCGAGCCTCGGCGGCTCGCGTGCAGGATGGGCTGCACAAGCTCGGGGTCGGCGCCCTTCAGGTCGGCCAGCAGTTCCGCGTTGCCCTGCACGATGGCCAGGAGATTGTTGAAGTCGTGGGCGACACCGCCGGTGAGACGCCCCAGGGCCTCCATCTTCTGCACCTGGGCCAACTGCTCCTGGATGCGCTTGTGCTCGGTGATATCGGTCGTGATGCTGCAGGTCCCCAGCGGCTCCGAACCCTCGCCGACCAGGGGGAAGCGCGCGATCACCAGGTTCTTCAATCCGTCATGGGTCTGCAGGCTCACCTCACGCTGCAGCGGCTTGCCGCTTTTCATCACCTGCCGCTCGTCGGTTTCCAGCCTCTTGCGGCTCTTGCCGTCCTCCTCGACCGGCCAGCGTTTTCGGCTGGCAGCGAGCAGGCGCCCTTCCCTGTTCTTCAGCACGATTTCGACCGGCGTGTTCTCCAGGATGGTCGCCACCCAGGCATCGCGGACGCTCAGCACGGCCTCGGTCTTCCCGCGCTCTTCGATCTCCGTCGAGAGGGACCGGTTCAGCATCTCCAGCGCCTGGGTGCGCTTGGCGACCCGCTCCTCCAGCCGCTGCTTCGCCTCCGCCAGCTCGATCTTCAGGGTGACATGATCGGTGATGTCCTCCTCCGAGAGGACCAGAACCACCTGGCCCGTGATCGGGTCACGCCCGCGCTTGGCCGTTACCCGGTGCCAGCGCTCGCCCTTCAAGGTTCGTACGGTGATGTCGCGCTGCAGGGTTTCATCGCGGTGCGCGGCCTCGAGCAGCAGGCCGGCATCCGCCTCCTGCTGCAGGCGCGCCGCCAGTTCGCCGGCGCGACCGGAGCTCTCGCCGCCGTGCGTCCCGTAGCAGAGACCGGCAGCTGTGTTCTGCGCCAGGAGCTCTCCCTTCAAGGTGAAGGTGGCGATCATCAGCGGCGAGTTCTTCGCGGCCTCCAGAAGGCGCAGGGCTTCGGGATCGTGCGACAGGTTCAGGGGATAGGAGACCTCGAGCAGGATCGCCCGCCGTCCCTCGGCGATCCAGACCGGGGAGATGTCCGTTACCACCGTGGTCGGCTGGCCCAGCGGATAGAGCGTCCAGCTCTCCTGGAAGCGGGCGCTGCCGGGCCCGCTCTCCACGATCCGCCGCAGACGTTCGCGCACGTTCGAGGAGTCGCTGGAGAAGTCGCGCCGGCAGAAGTCTTCGAGCGAGCCCGCGTTCCAGAAGGCAAGCGCGCTCTCGTTGCCCCACCACATCGCGTGGCGATCGACATCGAAAATCCAGACGGGACGGCTCAACAGGTCATAGCCGGCGAGACCCCGGAAGTCCCTGAACCACGGCCAGCCGTCCGATCTCGCATCCATTGCTTCAAGATCTCCCCGAAGGCCTGCGTTCTGGAAAACGGTTCTGAGAGTGGAGGATGGCATGTCGCCATGCCTCGTCAAAGTGATGAAATCGCGATCCTGATCTCTGCTAGCGGTATGGGAGGCTGAAGCCGAGGCAGGTGGACGGCGCGGGTTCGCTGGAGAGAATAATTCAGCGGAAACATTTTGTCATTGCAGTTGATTGTTGGGAGAGACTCTGCATAGAATCGCGCCACTCGGCCCAAAACGGCGGCACTTTAAAGCGATCGCAGAGACGGGCCGGGGGATGGACTGGCCTGCGCGCAAAGGGGCTCGCGGTGGATCCAGTGGGCTTGCTCTAGGGGATGGCTCCGCTCCGCCGGGAACGAGATCCGCGAGACCTGCTTCGTGCGCAGTTGCTGCTCAGATCGATCTCAAACTGTCTCGATGGAGGATTCGCCTGATGCCGGAAGCTGCTTCGCAAGCGCAGCTCGATGCGCTGGTGGTGATTTTCACTGAATTCTACTACTGGCTGACCGTCGCGTTGATGTTCCTCATCCATGTAGGCTTCTGCATGTATGAGGTGGGAGCGTCACGCCGCAAGAACATGATGCATACGCTGATGAAGAACACCATGGTGATCCCCTTGGTCACCGTGACCTTCTTCCTCTTCGGCTGGTGGATCTATTTCGCCTTTCCCAACGGACCCTTCATCTACGACGGCTTGGGGCTGATCGATGCGCCCAATGCGGTCCCCTGGTCCGAGCTGATGGGCACCCATCTGGGCGGACCCTCGGTCAGCGGCGCGACCGACCCGGACACCAACGCGCTTTGGGCACGCCTCAACGGCGTCTTCTGGGCGGCCTTCCTGCTGTTCTCCTGGACGGCGGCTTCGATCGTTTCCGGTGCCGTGATAGAGCGCATCCGCTCTGGCGCCTTCTGGCTGATCGCGGTCCTGGTGGGATCCTTCACCTGGATCATCGATGCGGCCTGGGGCTGGCACTACGACGGCTGGATGGTGAAGCTCCTGGGCTACCATGACGCCTATGCATCGGGCGTGATCCATGCGATCGCGGGCGGTGCTGCGCTGGGCGTGCTGGTGCATCTGGGGCCGCGCATCGGCAAGTTCCGCGCCGACGGAACCCCGCGCAACATCGTCCCGCACAACCCCTGGCTGGTGACCATCGGGCTCTTCCTGATCTACACCGGCTTCTGGGGCTTCTACGTGGCCTGCAACGTGCCGATCATCGACGCGGCCTCGATCGGATCGCAGGGCGAGGCCTTCACGGCGACCAACATCTACCTGACGCCGACCACCCTCTCGGCGATCACCTTCAACTTCCTGATGTCGCTCGCAGGCGGCCTGATGGCCGGCTACATCATCTCCAAGGGCGATGCCTTCTGGACCTATTCGGCAGGTCTGGCGGGTATCATCACGGCATCGGCCGGCAACGACCTCTATCACCCGATCGAGGCGATGTTCGTCGGCGTCGTGGGCGTCTGGATCGCCTATCGCCTGCACTTCTGGGTGGAGCGCCGCTTCAAGATCGACGATGCGGTGGGCGCGGTCGCCGTGCACGGCTATGCCGGTTTCGCCGGCCTGGTCATCGCCGGCTTCCTGCTCTGGGGTCACCCCTCCTCGGGCTTCGAGGGCTACGCCCCGATCACGCCCTGGGGCCAGCTCATCGGCGCGATCATCATGTTCTGGGTCCTGGGCTTCCTGCCGACCTTCATCCTGGCAGGTATCCTCAAGGCCGCAGGCGTGCTGCGCATTCCCGAGAAGCTGGAACTGGCCGGCCTCGACTTCGCCGACTACCACGACCGCTACCTCTCGGAAGCGGACGTGGCCGCCGCGGAGCGCGAGGAAGGCCGTCGCCACGGCCTGATCAGCTAACGAAGAGAGTGGAGGAGTTACGCTTATGAGCACGACACCTGTCGATAGCTGGGCGGTGGATCTCAACACCCTCGGCCCCGTCTACCCCTTCGTCGGCATCGAGGTGGTCCTGGTGATCGCCGCCGTCGTCTTCTGGATCGGCTGGCACGTCGTCCAGATGTCGATGGAGAGCAGGACCTACGAGGAGGACCTGCGCCTTCTCGACGATCCGAAATCGATGGAACGAGTCCTCGCCGCAAGCCAGAGGGAGTAGGCGAGGAAAACAGCGGCTTAGGGTCGGCTATTGACCCGTGACGTCAGGGGCGGCGTGGACCTTGCGGTCGACGCCGCCCTTGAATTTTCAATCCACCCTATCGATTTGAAAAAACGTTCTCGTTAGACTGGACCTGCGAGCGGGCTCTGGCCCACACGGCATCCATGGAGGATCGAGCGATGGCGGTGATTTTCGGAACCGACGGACCGGACACCCTGACCGGCACGGACGTAGCTGACCTCATTGACGGACTCTCGGGCAACGATACGCTCCTTGGTCTCTCCGGCGACGACATCCTGCTGGGGCGCAACGGCTTCGATACGCTCTTCGGAGGCGACGGCGACGACTCCCTCTCCGGCGGCGACGACAACGACAGCCTGACGGGCGCATCGGGCGCCGACGAGCTGATCGGCGACAGCGGCAGCGACCACCTCTTCGGTGGCGAGGGCGACGACACGCAGTTCGGAGGCCTTGGGTACGACCAGCTCGACGGCGACGACGGCGACGATCTTCTCTACGGCGGCTCGGGATCGGACTACGGCGGCGGCCACTCGGGCGCCGACACGGTCTTCCTGGGTTCCGGCGGCGAGTTCTTCTTCGACGGAGGTTCGGGCAACGACACGCTCTACGGCGGCTTCGGTATCGACGACTACCTTTCCGGCGGATGGGGCGACGACAGCGTCTTCGGTGGGCCCGGGGGCGAGTTCCTGACCTCCGGCGGTCCCGGCGACGATGCCGTCTATGGCGGCGACGGTGACGAGGGCTACCTGACCGGAGACGGCGGCGACGATCGCGTCTTCGGCGACTCCGGGAACGATCAGGCCGCCGGCGGCGGCGAGAACGACATCGTCAGCGGAGGATCCGGCGTCGACAGCCTCTACGGGGGCGACGGCGACGACACGCTCCTGGTCGACCCGGGCGACTTCGTCCTCGGTGCCACCTTCGGCGAGAGCTTCAGTGGCGGAGCCGGAAACGACACCCTCTCCGTCCACTTCCTGGCAACCCTTCCCGAGGGCTCCTTCTTCACCTCCGGCGTTGAGGTAACCCTGCTGCGCGGCACCAGCGCCAGCGACTCCTTCACCAGCCGCACCGGCTTCGACACGGTGGTCGGCCTGGCCGGCAACGACACCATCGAAGGCATCGCCGGCACCGACCGCATCTCGGGCAACAGCGGCACGGACCTGATCGACGGCAACTCCGGCGTCGACTTTCTCTTCGGCGATGACGCCAGCGACAGCCTGCGGGGCGGCTCGGGAACCGACGTGCTCTACGGTGGCTCCGGCAACGACGACCTGCGCGGCGAAGAGTCGGCCGACTTCCTCTTTGCCGGGATCGGCAAGGACCAGGTCCGGGGCGGAGAAGGCGACGACAACGTCTACGGTGCCGACGGCGACGACCAGCTCTTCGGGGGCGAGGGCAACGACAGCCTCCTGGGCGCGACCGGCAAGGACCAGATGGTCGGCGGCTCCGGGTCCGACACGCTCTACGGCGGCAACGAGCGCGACCGCCTGAACGGTGCCAGCGGCGTCGACACGGCCTTTGGCGGGCGCAACAACGACACCTTCATCATCGATAGCTCCGCCGACATCGTGCGCGAGACCATGATGGGCGGGCCCGAGGACGTGGTGCGCTCCAACGCCATGGACTTCACCCTGGGGACCGGCGGCGACGACTATGTCGAGCGCATGAACGTGAACCTCGGCATCGGCCCCGGGAACCTGGGCGGCAACGAGCACGAGAACACCCTGCTGGGCAACTCCTTCGCCAACATCCTGACCGGCTTCTCGGCCAACGACATCCTGAACGGCCGGGGCGGCAGCGACACGGCCGCAGGCGGCTCGGGCGACGATACCTTCGTCGTCGACACGGCCACCGACGTGGTGCAGGAGCTGGCCGGCGAGGGCGTCGACCTGGTGCGCGCGGAGGCGAGCTACACCCTGCCCACAGGCTCGGCCACGGCCTTCATCGAGAACCTGCGCCTGCAGGGCGGCTTCGGCAACATCGACGGCACCGGCAACAGCCTGGACAACACCGTGGAGGGCAACAGCGGTTCCAACCGCCTGGCCGGCAACCAGGGCGACGACCGGCTGATCGGCGGCGAGGGCGACGATACCCTCTTCGGCGGGGCCGGTGCCGACCGCTTCGACGGCGAGAGCGGGGCCGACACCATCGCGATGGGCCAGAACGACATCGCCTTCGGAGGCTCCGGCGAGGACGTCTTCCTCTTCAACGGCGGCAATCTCGGCGTCGGCGGCTCCGGCGGCCCGGCCATCCGCGACTTCGACGGCGAGCTCGCCAACGGCGCCAACGGCGAGGACAAGCTGGTCTACGCCACCGGGCTGGAGACCGGCTCCTTCGCCTACATCGGGAGCAACGCCTTCTCCGGCGGCGGCAACTCCGAGGCCCGCTACGACGGTTCCCGCCAGATCCAGGTGGACCAGGACGGCGACGGCTCCGTCGACCAGGCCTTCCTGGTGGACGGCGTCACCGCCGCGAACCTGCTGACGGCGAGCGACTTCGTCTGGCTCTAGTCCCGCGGGGAAAGGCCGGGGTCCGGTGTAGATCGGGCCCCGGCCCCTCGGGACATGTCGTTCCATTCTCAAGAACAAGCGGATGCCGGCTCCAACCGCCGGCAGAAGGACGGGCGGTTCTCGTTGCGCCCCATCCCAAGGCTCATGGCGAGAGCCGGCCGGGAAGGGCACTGAACCGCCCCTCTTCACTTTTTCCCATGGGCCTCGATTTCAAAATACATTCGTAGTAAACTGAGGCCTCAACCAGGCTGCGGCCGAGTAAATCCATGGAGGATTGAACAATGGCGGTGATTTTCGGAACCGACGGACCGGACACCCTGACCGGCACGGATGTCGCGGACCTCATCGACGGGCTCTCGGGCAACGACACCCTCTACGGCCTCTCCGGCGACGACATCATGCTGGGGCGCAACGGCCTGGATTCCCTCTACGGCGGCGATGGCGACGATTCCCTCGACGGCGGCGCGGACAGCGACACCCTGGGCGGGGGATCGGGCGGCGACGTGCTGGTCGGCGGCACGGGCCTGGACCAGCTCTACGGCAACTCGGGCGACGACACGCTCTACGGCGGCGTCGGAAACGACGAGATCGTCGGCGGGCTGGGCGACGACGTCATGTTCGGCGGATCGGGGCTCGACTACGGCGGCGGGTTCTCGGGCAACGACACGATCCACCTGGGATCGGGCAGCGACGACTTCTTCAGCGCGGGCTCGGGCGACGACACGCTCTCCGGTGGCGCCGGCAACGACAACTACCTCTACGGCAGCTATGGCGACGACACCATCTTCGGCGGCCGCGGCAACGATTTCCAGATGATCGGCGGCGACGGCGACGATGCCATCTACGGAGGGCTGGGCGACGACGACGCCTACGCCAGCGCCGGCAAGGACCGCGTCTTCGGCGGATCCGGAGAGGACTTTCTGGGCGGCGGCCTGGAGGCCGACTCCCTCTCCGGCGGGTCGGGATCGGACCGGCTCTTCGGCGGCGACGGCAACGACATTCTATTGGTGGACCCTGGAGACATCAATCTGGGCGCCACCGTCATGGAAAGCTTCAGCGGCGGCAGCGGGACCGACACCCTCTCGGTGCACTTCCTCGCGACCCTGCCCACGGCCTCGATCTCGGTCACCAGCGTCGAGGTCTACCTGCTGCGCGGCACCAGCGCCAACGACAGCTTTACCAGCCGCACCGGCTTCGACACGGTGGTCGGCCTGGAGGGCGACGACACCATCGTGGGCATCGCCGGCACCGACCGCATCTCGGGCAACAGCGGCAAGGACGAGATCGACGGCAACTCCGGCGTGGACGTCCTCTTCGGCGATGACGGCAGCGACTCCCTGACCGGCGGTTCGGCCACCGACGTTCTCTACGGTGGCTCCGGCAACGACGACCTGCGCGGCGAGGACGAGGCCGACTTCCTCTTCGCCGGCACGGGCAAGGACCAGGCCCGCGGCCAGGACGGCGACGACAACATCTACGGGCAGGAGGGCGACGACCAGCTCTTCGGGGGCGAGGGCGACGACGACCTGGTGGGCGGAACCGGCAAGGACCAGCTTGTCGGCGGCACGGGGTCCGACACGCTCTACGGCGACAACGAGCGCGACCGCCTGAACGGTGCCAGCGGCGTCGATACGGCCTATGGCGGGCGCAACAACGACACCTTCATCATCGACACCGCGGCCGACATCGTGCGCGAGACAATGATGGGCGGGCCCGAGGACGTGGTGCGCTCCAACGCCATGGACTTCACCCTGGGGTCCGGCGGCGACGACTATGTCGAGCGCATGAACGTGAACCTCGGCATCGGCCCCGGCAATCTCGGCGGCAACGAGCACGAGAACACCCTGCTGGGCAACTCCTTCGCCAACATCCTGACCGGCTTCTCGGCCAACGACATCCTGAACGGCCGGGGCGGCAGCGACACGGCGGCCGGCGGCTCGGGCGACGATACCTTCGTCGTCGACACGGCCACCGACGTGGTGCAGGAGCTGGCCGGCGAGGGCGTCGACCTGGTGCGCGCGGAGGCGAGCTACACCCTGCCCACCGGCTCGGCCACGGCCTTCATCGAGAACCTGCGCCTGCAGGGCGGCTTCGGCAACATCGACGGCACCGGCAACAGCCTGGACAACACGGTCGAGGGCAACAGCGGCTCCAACCGCCTGGCCGGCAACCAGGGCGACGACCGGCTGATCGGCGGCGAGGGCGACGATACCCTCTTCGGCGGGGCCGGTGCCGACCGCTTCGACGGCGAGAGCGGGGCCGACACCATCGCGATGGGCCAGAACGACATCGCCTTCGGAGGCTCCGGCGAGGACAGCTTCCTCTTCAACGGCGGCAATCTGGGCGCCGGAGGCTCCGGCGGGCCGGTCATCCGCGACTTCGACGGCGAGCTCGCAAACGTCGCCAACGGCGAGGACAAGCTGGTCTACGCCACCGGGCTCGAGGTGGGCTCCTTCGCCTACATCGGCGCAGGCGCCTTCTCCGGCGGCGGCAACTCCGAGGCGCGCTACGACGGTCCCCGGCAGATCCAGGTGGACCAGGATGGCGATGGGTCGGTCGACCAGGCCTTCCTGATCGACGGCGTGACGGCCGCCAACCTCCTGACCTCCTCGGACTTCGTCTGGCTTTAAACCGCTTTCCGGTGGTCAAGCCGCGGGCGCCCCTGCCCGCGGCTTGACGCCGAACTCACAACCACAGAAAGTCGCTCGCCGTCAGCAGGCCTGCGGCGGTCACCCCATCCAGCAGGAAGGCCTGGTCGACCGAGCCGTCACCGTCCTGATCGACCTGAACCTGACGGCCGCCGGCGAAGCGGGCCTCGGAGCTGCCGCCGCCGGAGAAGGCCGCGGCCCCGATGTAGCTGAAGGAGCCCACCTCCAGGCCGGTGGCATAGACCAGCTTGTCCTCGCCATTGGCCCCATTCGCCAGGACCCCGTCGAAATCGCGGATGACCGGCCCTCCGGACCCGCCATAGCCCAGGTTGCCGCCGTTGAAGCGGAACTCGTCGGGGCCGGAGCCACCGTAGAGCTGGTCGTCCTGGCCGACGGAGAGCGTGTCCGCGCCGCTGCCGCCCATCATCAGGTCGATATCGGCGCCGCCGAAGAGCGTGTCGTCGCCCAGACCGCCGTAGATATCGTCGCTGCCCTGCAGACCGGAGAGGCGGTTGTCGCCCGTGTTGCCCTCGATCGTGTTGCGCAGGCTGTTGCCGGTGCCGTCGATGTCACCCGCCCCGCCCTGCATCCGCAGGTTCTCGACGAAGGCCGTCGCCGTGCCGTCCGGCAGGGTGAAGTCGCTCTCGGCGCGGACCAGGTCGGTCCCCTCGCCTGCCAGTTCCACGATCCGGTCGGCCGCGGTATCCACCACGAAGGTATCGGCCCCCCCTCCGCCGACCAGGCTGTCGCTGCCGCCGCGGCCGTTCAGGATGTCGTCGCCGGACTTGCCCTGAAGCAGGTTGTCCGCGGAGTTGCCGATCAGCGTGTTGGCCCGCTGGTTGCCCTCCAGGCTCGACGGGCCTACGCCGTCGTTGATGTTGGCGCGCTCGATGAAGCCATCGGGGCCGCTGTCCAGAGTGTAGGCCAGGGCCTCGGAGCGGAGGATGTCTCCCGTTCCCTGCGCGGTCCCCTCCCGCACGATGTCGGCCGAGGTGTCCACGACGAAGGTATCGTTACCGGCCCCGCCGATGGCGGTGTCGACACCGCTGCCCCCGTCCACCCTGTCATTCCCGTTATCGCCAGAGACTGTGTCGCTGCCGCTGCCTCCGACCAGGCGGTCGTTACCGTTTCCGCCGAAGGCCCTGTCCTCTCCATCATCGCCCAGGAGCAGGTCTCCGGCGCTGTCGCCTTCGAGGAAGTCGTCGCCCTCCTCGCCGCGCAGGCTGTCGCTGCCCGAACCGCCCTCGGCCCGGTCATCGCCCTCCCCGCCGCGGATGTCGTCGTCATCGAGCCCGCCGGAGAGGGCTGCATCGGCGCCGGAGCCGCCAAAGATCCTGTCGTCGCCTCCCCCGCCTAGCAGGCTTTCGTCATTCCCGGAGCCGCCGTAGAGCGCGTCGTCCCTGGCATCGCCAGAAAGGAAGCTATCGTCCCCCACCCCGCCGAAGATGAGGTCGTCGCCGTTGCCGCCCCTGGCCGTGCCGTCGGCGCCGGAGCCCAGGTCGATGAGGTCATCCCCCGCCACCCCGTTGGCAAATGTATCGTCTCCGGACCCACCGAAGAAGCTGTCCCGATCCGCCGCACCCCGAAAGGCATCGCCGCCCAACCCACCGAACAGGGAGTTCTCGCCGGCCAGGCCCGCCTCCAGGTCATCGTCCCCGGTACCGCCATAGAGCGTATCGCTGCCAGAGGCCCCCAGGATGCTGTCGCCTCCCGACCCGCCGAAGACGAGGTCGCCGGTGTCGCCAACCGCCGTGTCGCCGGAAAGGCTTGCGCCGATCAAGGTGTCGCTGCCGCTGCCACCGAAAAGCGTGTCCCTGCCGGACCGACCTTCGGCGGTATCGTCGCCGTCATCGCCGAACAGGATGTCCTCGCCCTCCGACCCGCCGAAGAGCCTGTCCTCTCCCTCGCCGCCGAAGGCAACCGGTCCATAAAGGGCATCGCTACCGGAATCGCCATAGAGATAGTCGAGATCTCCGGGGACAAGGCCGCTCCCCTGGCCGACCAGGAGATCGTTGTCGCTACCGCCGAAGATGCGGTCCAAGCCCGAACCGCCGACCGCTAAGTCCGAGCCGGCTCCGCCATAGAGGCTGTCTGCCCCGGAGGCGCCTTCCAGGGTGTCGCGGGCCGAGTCTCCCTCGAGGCGATCGTCGCCGAGGCCACCGAAGACGCTATCCTCGCCGCTGCCGCCGGAGACGCTGTCGTCGCGCGCGCCGGCATAGAGGCGGTCGAAGCCCTCGCCCCCGAAGAGGAAATCCTCGCCGCCGCCCACGTCGATCCGGTCGTTTCCGGAGCCCCCGAAGTAGGAGCCGGAGAAGGTGAGGGTCGTGTCCTTCTCGTCGCTGTTGTTGCCGAGGAAATCGTCGCCGCTGTCGCCATAGAGGGTATCGTTGCCGGTCGGCCTGATGAACCCGGCATAGTCCGACCCCTGCAGACCGTCGTTGCCGAGCCCGCCGAAGACGATGTCGTCGCCCGATCCGCCTTCCAGGCTATCGTCGCCCGATCCCCCGAAGAGGAGATCGTCCTGACCCACACCATAGAGGTTATCGCGGCCGGAGCCTCCGTAGAGGCTATCGTCGCCTGAATCGCCGTAGGCCCGGTCGTTGCCGTCGTCGCCGAAGAGCTGGTCGCTCCCCTGGTCGCCTCTCAGGAAGTCCGCACCCGAGCCGCCGAAGAGCGAGCGGTCGCCGGCGCTGCCGCCCGAGAGAGCATCGCTGCCGCTACCCCCATAGAGGAAGCGGTCGGCCCCCCTGCCCCCGAAGAGCGCGTCGTCGCCCGGCCCGCCCGCAAGGCTCCTGTCGCTGCCCTCGCCGCCGTAGAGGCTGTCGTCGCCTTCACCGCCGGCCAGGAGATCGATGCCCGAGGCTCCGAAGACCGCATCCTCGCCGCCGCCACCATAGAGGCTGTCGCCGCTGGAAAGCCCCAGTATGCTGTCCGCGAAGGAGGTTCCGAAGAGAGTGTCTGGGGCGTCAGTACCTGTGACCGTCGCCATGAAGGCCGGGCCTCGCTCGCTGCCGTCGACTTGAGATCGCTACCCAGGATAGCGCAGCTAGGCCGAGAAAACAGCCGTCCTCCTCTATTGCGCTATCGCGCTCCAGGGGCAGGAAGCGATACCGCAGCCCTCGGTCTGCTACAGCCACAGAAAGTCCACAGCCGTCAGCAGGTTCGCCTGGGTCACCCCGTCGACCAGGAAGGCCAGGTCGGCCGCGCCGTCGCCGTCCTGGTCCACCTGGATCTGGCGCGAGCCGGCGAAGCGGGCCTCGGAGTTGCCGCTGCCGGAGAAGGCTGCCGCCTCGATGTAGGTGAAGCTGCCTACCTCCAGGCCGGTGTCGAAGATCAGCAGGTCGTCCGCACTGCCGCCGTTCACGAGCTGGCCGCTGAAGTCCCGGATCACCGGCCCGCCGGAGCCGCCGAAGCCCAGGTTGCCGCCGTTGAAACGGAAGTCGTCCAGGCCGGAACCGCCGAAGAGCGTGTCGCCCTGGCCGACGAAGAGCGTGTCCGCGCCGCTCTCCCCCATCATCAGGTCCTCGCCGGCGCCGCCGAAGAGGGTGTCGTCGCCCCCGCCGCCCGCGATCTCGTCGCTGCCCTGGTTGCCGGCCAGACGGTTGTCGCCGGTGTTGCCCTCGATGGAGTTATCCAGGCTGTTGCCCGTGCCGTCGATGTCGCCCCTGCCGCCCTGCATCCGCAGGTTCTCCACGAAGGCCGTCGCCGTGCCGTTCGGAAGCGTGAAGTCGCTCTCGGCGCGCACCAGGTCCGTGCCCTCGCCCGCCAGCTCGACAATGCTGTCGCCTTGCGTATCCACCACGAAGGTGTCGTCGCCGAGGCCCCCGACAAGGCTGTCGCTGCCGCCCCGGCCGTTCAGGATGTCGTCGCCGCTGTTGCCCAGCAGGAGGTTGTCGAAGGAGTTGCCGAGCAAGGTGTTGCCCCGCTGGTTGCCGACCAGACTGGCCTCGCCGATGCCGTTGTTGATGTTCGCCCGCTCGACGAAGCCCTGGGGTCCGCCGTCCAGCGTGTAGGCCTGGGCGTCGGAGCGGATCACGTCCTCCATGCCGCCGGCTGCCGTCTCCTGCACCACGTCGGCTGCGGTATCGACGATGAAGGTGTCGTTGGCGACCCCGCCGACGGCCGTATCGACGCCGGACCCGCCGTTCAGACGGTCGCTGCCGATCCCGGCCGAGAGGAAGTCGCTGCCGCTGCCGCCCCCCAGCCGGTCGTTGCCGTCGCCGCCGTAGACCGTGTCGTCGCCCTCGGCACCGAAGAGGGTGTCCGCGCCGCTGTCGCCCGAGAGCAGGTCGTCGGCCTCCTCACCGCGCAGGGTGTCCGAACCGGACCCACCCTCGGCCTGGTCGTCACCCGCTCCGCCGCGGATGTCGTCGTCGCCGTGGCCTCCGTTCAGGAGAGAGTCGTCACCGGATCCACCGAAGATCCGGTCGGCGCCGGAGCCGCCGTAGAAGGAGGCGTCTTTGCCCGAATCGCCCGACAGCAGGTCGCCTCCGCTGTTGCCGGTGCCGCTGTCGACCCCCTCGCCGCCGAAGAAAGAGTCCTTGCCATGGGACCCTATGAGCAGGTCCATCCCTGACCCGCCGTAGTTGAGGTTGTCGCCCGTCGCGTGGATCAAACCGTCGACGACTCGCGCGCCACTGATGGTGTCGCTTCCGCTCGCTCCATAGGCCCTGTTGATGCCGGGGCCATTGCAGATGTAGTCGGCACCCAGACCACCGAAGACCAAGTCGGTTCCGCTGCCCCCGGTCAGCGTCCGGTCGTCCCCGGTACCGCCGTAAACCCGATCGTCGCCGGCTCCCGAACCGAACAACGAATCGCCAAACAGGTAGCGATCATTGCCGCTACCGCCATAGATTCGGTCGTCGGCTTCGCCGCCGAATAGACCTAGATCGTTGTCGTCGCCGCCGAAGAGACGGTCATCTCCCGCATTGCCGTCCAGATGATCGTTGCCCGCCCCACCGAAGACGGAGTCGTTTCCGGTGCCACCGTACAGACCGCGGTCGGTGCCACTATCGCCGTAAATGCGGTCGGCGCCGTCCCCGCCGAAGAGGTTGGCATCGTCGCCGGAGCCACCGGAGAGGGAGTCGTTGCCGGTACCACCCTCCAGTCTGCGGTCCACGCCGCTACCGCCCTCGATACGGTCGTCGCCGTCCCCGCCGAAGAGGCTGGTGTCGGCGCCGGAGCCACCGAAAAGGCTGTCGTCGCGCTTGCCGCCGGAAAGACGGTCGATCCCATCACCGCCATAGAGCAAGTCCTCACCGCCGCCGACATCGATCCGGTCGTTGCCCGACCCTCCGAAGTAGGTACCGGAGAAATCAAGCGTGCCGCCGCTGTCGTCGTAATTGTAGCCGATGGCATCATCGCCGCTGCCGCCATAGAGGGTGTCGTTTCCGGTCTGTCTGACATAGTCGCCAGCGCTGGAGCCGTGTAGGCTATCCTGTCCGTCACCACCGAAAGCAACGTCATCGCCCGAGCCGCCTTCCAACAGGTCGTCCCCCGATGCACCGAAAAGCGAGTCGTCTTCGGCACCGCCTCTGAGCACATCCTTGCCGGAATCGCCGTACAGGCGATCATCCCCGGACTCGCCGCGTAGCGAGTCCAAGTCATAACCGCCGAAGATCACGTCAGCGCCGCTTCCACCGTCAAGCCAGGGGTCGGCGCCGGTTCCGCCGTAGAGCCTGTCCTCCCCGTCGCCGCCGAAGAGACTGTCCGCTGCGTCAAATCCCAAGAGGCTGTCGTCCGCGCCGCCGCCGAAGAGGCTGTCGTTGCCGCTATCGCCGTCGAGGCGGTCTGCTCCGCTCTCGCCGTAGAGACGATCGCTGGACGATCCTCCGAAGGCCGTATCCCGACCCGAGCCCCCGTAGACCCTATCGGCGCCACTGCCGGGGACCAGGTACTCGTTGAAAAAATCGTCGCCCTCGGCCCCGTAAAAGAGATCCGATCCCGACCCGCCATAGGCCGAGTCATTCGCCTGCCCGCCGTCGAGCCGATCGTCTCCGCTGCCGCCGAAGAGATGGTCCCTGTTTGCCAATCCGCGGAGGCTGTCGACGCCGGCCCCACCGTAAAGCCGGTCGTTGCCCTGATCGCCATCGAGAAAGTCGTCCCCCACCCCACCGGTAAGGGTGTCCGCGGCACTGCCGCCGTAGAGCGTATCGACGCCGGAACCGCCGTAGGCCGTGTCGCTGCCGCCGACCGAGGCCTGAAAGTACTCGTCCATAAAGTCGTTGCCGGAGCCCCCGTAGAAGAGGTCCTCTCCAAGGCCGCCGAAGGCCGTGTCCGAGCCCGGGCCGCCATAGAGCGAGTCGCTGCCGCTTGCGCCGAAGAGGTCGTCGGAGCCGCCGAGCCCAAAGAGCCGGTCGTTCGCCGACAGGCCCAGGATCGTATCGTCCAGCTCGCTTCCGGGCAGAGAATCGGGGCCATTGGTCCCGGTGATCGTTGCCATAGCCGCAGCACTCCTCTCGTCGTCGCGTCTCGCCGTTCGTGGCGCCGGGCGACTCCAGATCTAGAGCAAATCCCGAGCAGATGAATTCATCTGCGACGACGATTTGCTGTTAAAACAACAGGCTAGAGCAGGATGCGTGAGCATGAGCGAGCGCAACCTGCTCTAGGACGCCGGACTCGCGCGCGGCGAACCTTGCACAGCCGGAAGGATAAGCAAAGCGTCGAGGCCGTCACAGCCAGAGGAAATCGGTCGCCGTCAGCAGCCCGGCGGCGGTGACCCCGTCGACCAGGAAGGCCAGGTCGGCCGTGCCGTCGCCGTCCTGGTCCACCTGGATCTGGCGCGAGCCGGCGAAGCGGGCCTCGGAGTTGCCGCCGCCGGAGAAGGCTGCAGCCTCGATGTAGGTGAAGCTGCCTACCTCCAGGCCGGTGTCGAAGATCAGCAGGTCGTTGGCACTGCCGCCGTTCACGAGCTGGCCGCTGAAGTCCCGGATCACCGGCCCGCCGGAGCCGCCGAAGCCCAGGTTGCCGCCGTTGAAACGGAAGTCGTCCAGGCCGGAACCGCCGAAGAGCGTGTCGCCCTGGCCGACGAAGAGCGTGTCCGCGCCGCTCTCCCCCATCATCAGGTCCTCGCCGGCGCCGCCGAAGAGGGTGTCGTCGCCCCCGCCGCCCGCGATCTCGTCGCTGCCCTGGTTGCCGGCCAGACGGTTGTCGCCGGTGTTGCCCTCGACGGTGTTGTCCAGGCTGTTGCCCGTGCCGTCGATGTCGCCCCTGCCGCCCTGCATCCGCAGGTTCTCCACGAAGGCCGTCGCCGTGCCGTTCGGAAGCGTGAAGTCGCTCTCGGCGCGCACCAGGTCCGTGCCCTCGCCCGCCAGCTCGACAATGCTGTCGCCTTGCGTATCCACCACGAAGGTGTCGTCGCCGAGGCCCCCGACCAGGCTGTCGCTGCCGCCCCGGCCGTTCAGGACGTCGTCGCCGCTGTTGCCCAGCAGCAGGTTGTCGAAGGAGTTGCCGAGCAAGGTGTTGCCCCGCTGGTTGCCGACCAGACTGGCCTCGCCGATGCCGTTGTTGATGTTGGCCCGCTCGACGAAGCCCTGGGGTCCGCCGTCCAGCGTGTAGGCCTGGGCGTCGGAGCGGATCACGTCCTCCATGCCGCCGACTGCCGTCTCCTGCACCACGTCGGCTGCGGTATCGACGATGAAGGTGTCGTTGGCGATCCCGCCGACGGCCGTATCGACGCCGGACCCGCCGTTCAGACGGTCGCTGCCGATCCCGGCCGAGAGGAAGTCGCTGCCGCTGCCGCCCCCCAGGCGGTCGTTGCCGTCGCCGCCGTAGACCGTGTCGTCGCCCTCGGCACCGAAGAGGGTGTCCGCACCGCTGTCGCCCGAGAGCAGGTCGTCGGCCTCCTCACCGCGCAGGGTGTCCGAACCGGACCCACCCTCGGCCTGGTCGTCACCCGCACCGCCGCGGATGTCGTCGTCGCCCGTCTGCCCTAGGAGGGCCGTATCCCTTCCCGAGCCGCCGAAGATGCTGTCGTCGCCCTCCCCGCCCAGCAGGGAGCTGTCGTTGCCGCTGCCCCCATAGAGCCTGTCCATGCCACTGTAGGAGATCCCACTACCGATGAGCGAAGCATCGTCGCCCTGGCCACCGAAGATCCGGTCGGAACCGGCACCACCGAAAGCGGAGCTGTCGGCGCCGGACCCGAGATCGAGACGGTCGTCACCGTCAAAGCCGATGACGGCGCGATCGTCACCGGAGCCACCGTAGAAGCTGTCAGAGCCGGCATTCGAACCAAAAAATGAGTCGTCGCCGCCCCCACCGAAGGCAGTGTCGTCGCCCGCCAGGCCCGACCTGATCCCATCGGCGCCATCGCCCCCGTAGATCGTGTCGTTACCCGACGCTCCGAAGACACGATCCTCCCCGGAGCCACCGAAGATCAGGTCGCCGGTCTTGCCCACCGCAATGCCGTCAACATAGTCGCCACCGGCGAGTTCATCGTTGCCACTGCCGCCGAAAATGGTATCCCTGCCGGAGAATCCTTCGACTAAATCATCGCCGTCACCGCCATAGTGGAGGTCCTCACCGCTGGAGGATAGCAACCTGTCCTTCCCGCCGTCGCCGAAGAGGGTGTCGTCGCCGCCCGTCCCACCGAAGATGCTGTCGTCGCCCTCCCCGCCGCGGAGCGTGTCGTCTCCTGCGTTGCCTTCCAGCCTGTCCTTTCCGGAGTCGCCGAGGACATAGTCGTTCCCGGTACCTCCGAAAAGGGAATCCGCGCCGCTCCCGCCGAAGAGGCTGTCCGCCTCGGATCGCCCGCGCAGCGTGTCGGCCCCGTCGTCTCCGTAGAGGAAGTCCTGACCCTCGTAAGAACTGAGACGATCGACGCCGGATCCGCCGAAGAGGGAGTTCGAGAAGAGCGCCCCGGCCTCGCCTTGTTCGCCCACAAGGGAGTCGTTGCCGCTGTCGCCGAAGAGTGTATCGTTGCCGGTGGGCTGGAAAGCGTCGGAAAAATTGCCGCCCCGAAGATAGTCGTCTCCCAGGCCGCCGTAGCCGACATCGTCACCGGAACCGCCAGCTAGTTCATCCTCCCCCGTACCGCCGAATAGGCTGTCTCTTTCGCCACGACCTGCGAGGTAGTCGCCACCCGATCCACCGTAGAGACTGTCGTCGCCGGATCCGCCACCCAAATAATCGTTGTCACGGTCGCCGAAAAGTTGATCCTTGCCGTTTCCTCCATAGACGAAGTCATTGCCGTAGCCACCGTAGACTGCCCGGTCGTCCCCCTCGCCACCGAAAACATAGTCCCGACTACCGCCGCCGAAGACGCTCTCATCGGAACCGCTGCCGGCAAAGATCCGGTCAATACCGATGCCGCCGTAAAGGGCAAAGTCTTCGCCGCTGCCGGCGTCCACGCTGTCGTCGCCGTCGCCGCCGTAGAGCGAAGCATCGTCGCCATCGCCGCCAAAGACCCTGTCCGCCCCGCTGGCGCCGTAAAGGTAGCTATCGCCGTCGCCACCGCCGTAGATCGAATCGTCCCCGCTGCGCCCCCTGAGGAAGAGATCGTTGCCGTCATCACCGAAGACGGAGTCGTCCCCGCTGCGCCCGTCCAGGAGGTAGTCGTTGTTCGGACCGCCCTTGACGGTGTCGTCGCCATGGCCGCCGAAGAGAGAGCTGTCGTCGCCCTGCTCGCCGAGCAGGTAGTCCGCACCCGACCCGCCAAAGAAATTGCTGTCGCCGGCGCTGCCCCCCACAAGGAAATCGGCACCACTTCCTGCGTAGAAGTAGCGGTCCGGCCCCTGGCCGCCGTAGAGAGCATCGTCGCCCGCTCCCCCGAACAGCCCGCGATCGCTTCCATCGCCGCCATAGAGCCGGTCCTTGCCCTCGTCGCCGAAAAGAGAATCGCTGGCGCCGTCGCCGAACAGGCTGTCATCGCCCGAGGCGCCGAAGAGGCTATCGTTGCCCCCGCCCCCGTAGAGGCTGTCGGCGCTGGAAAGTCCCAGGATGGAGTCGGCGAGCGAGGTCCCGAGTAGAGAGTCCGGGCCGTCTGTTCCGGTGATCGTTGCCATGCCTGTCTTCCCCCCTTGCGCGGTCCGTCATGCCAAGACCTTAGCAGAACCGACTCGGCGGGATTGAATCAATTGCGGTAGACGGCCGACAGGCAGCACTCTTTCGGCAAGATGTGGCCGGGATTCCCGGCGAATCGAGGCGCTGGCTCCCGGTCCGGCCGATCCAGGCGCCGCACGCACTCTATAGCTTCATGACAGGGCCTGAAAGTCTATGCCTCTAGCACTAAAGTACAGAACAGGCAGGTTCTGTTGCCGCTCTACACCTCCAGGGGATGAAATCACAGCCAGAGGAAATCGGTCGCCGTCAGCAGCCCGGCGGCGGTGACCCCGTCGACCAGGAAGGCCAGGTCGACCGCGCCGTCGCCGTCCTGGTCCACCTGGATCTGCCGGCTGCCGGCAAAGCGGGCCTCGGAGTTGCCGCTGCCGGAGAAGGTCGCAGCCTCGATGTAGGAGAAGGAGCCCACCTCCAGGCCGGTGTCGAAGATCAGCAGGTCTTCGGCACTGGCACCGTTCACGAGCTGGCCGCTGAAGTCCCGGATCACCGGCCCGCCGGAGCCGCCGAAGCCCAGGTTGCCGCCGTTGAAGCGGAAGTCGTCCAGGCCGGAACCGCCGAAGAGCCTGTCGCCCTGGCCGACGAAGAGCGTGTCCGCCCCGTTGCCGCCCATCATCAGGTCCTCGCCGGCGCCGCCGAAGAGGGTGTCGTCGCCCTCGCCGCCCGCGATCTCGTCGCTGCCCTGGTTTCCGGCCAGGCGGTTGGCGCCCGCGTTGCCCTCGATGGAGTTATCCAGGCTGTTGCCGGTGCCGTCGATGTCGCCCTTGCCGCCCTGCATCCGCAGGTTCTCCACGAAGGCTGAAGCGGTGCCGTTCGGCAGGGTGAAGCTCACCTCCGCGCGCACCAGATCGGTCCCCTGGTTGGCCAGATCGCGCACCACATCGGCCGCGGTCGTCACGATGAAGGTGTCGTCGCCGCTGCCGCCGGTCATGCGGTTGGTACCGCCGCGGCTGTTCAGGCGGTCTGCACCGCTGTGGCCCAGCAGCGCGTTGGAAAAGGAGTTGCCGACCAGGATCTCGTCGTTGTCGTTGCCGATCGCCCTGGCGTCGCCGGCGGCGGTATTGATGTTCACCCGTTCGATCACGACCTCGGATGAGGTGCCGAGTTCGTAGTCCTTGGCGTTGGAACGCACCACGTCGTCGCCCTGGCCCGTCCCATCGTAGACCAGATCGTTCTGGGAAAAGACGATGAAGGTATCGTTGTTGTCCCCGCCATAGGCGGTGTCCGCACCGCTGCCGCCGTTGAGACGGTCTCGACCCTGGCCACCGAAGAGAATATCGTTGCTGCTGCCGCCCACCATCTGGTCGTTGCCGTCACCCCCCTCCAGGGTATCGAGCCCCGCCGCCCCGAAGAGGGTGTCGCGACCGCTGTCGCCCACCAGCGTATCGTCGCCGTCTTCGCCGCGCAGGATATCCTCGCCCGAACCGCCCTCGGCCTGGTCATCGCCCGCGCCGCCACGGATGACGTCATCGCCCGTCTGGCCGAGGAGGGCCCTATCCCCTCCCGAGTCGCCGAAGATGCTGTCGTTGCCCTCCCCGCCCAGCAGGGAGCTATCGTTGCCGCTGCCCCCATAGAGCCTGTCCATGCCGTCGGAGAAAGCCGCACCACCGAAGAGCGAAGCATCGTCACCCTGACCACCGAAGATCCGGTCGGAACCGTAGCCGCCAAAGGCGACGCTGTCCGCCCCGGACCCGAGATCGAGGAGATCGTCACCGCCATAGCCGTTGGCGCTGACTTCGCTGCCGGAGCCACCGTAGAAGCTGTCGGGGCCAACATGCGAACCGCGAAAACGATCGTCGCCGCCTCCGCCGAAGGCAGTGTTGTCGCCCGCCAGGCCCGACCTGATCACATCGGCTCTATCGCCCCCGTAGATCGTGTCGTTGCCCGACGCTCCGAAGATAAGGTCCTCCCCGGAGCCACCGAAGATCAGGTCGCCGGTCTTGCCCACCGCAATACCGTCGACATAGTCTCCACCGGCGAGCTTATCGTCGCCGCTGCCGCCAAAAATTGTATCCCTGCCCGAGAACCCTTCGGCCGAATCATCGCCGTTGCCGCCATAGTGGACGTCGTCGCCGCTGGAGGAGCGCAGGGTGTCCTTACCGTCATCGCCGGATAGCGTGTCGTCGCCGGCAGACCCGCCGAAGACGGTGTCATCCCCCGCGCCGCCGTAGCCCCGGTCGTCGCCCGAGGCGCCGAAGAGGGTGTCGGCACCGCTTTCGCCATAGAGCCGGTCGCCATCGTCTCCGACGATCGCGTAATTGCCCGAGTGCGCACCGGTCAGGGTGTCGGCGCCGCTGCCGCCGAAGAGCCTGTCCTCGCTGCGGCCACCGATCAGGTGATCGAGGCCATCGCCCCCGTAGAGGAAGTCCTTACCGCCCCCCACATCGATCCGGTCGTTGCCGGATCCTCCGAAGTAGGATCCGGAGAACTCTAGAGTGACACTTCTGTTGTCATAATTGTATCCGATGGAATCATCGCCGCTGCCGCCATAGAGGGTGTCATTGCCGGTCTCTCTGACGTAGTCCGCCAAGTCCGAACCGTTTATCCCATCATTGCCCAAACCACCGAAAATGACGTCGTCACCAGTACCTCCATCGAGGCTATCGTTACCAGTTCCGCCAAAAACGGTATCGTTCCCAGCATATGCGAAGATGCGGTCATCCCCGGAATCGCCATAGAGACTATCGTCACCGGAATCGCCGTAGATCCGATCGTTGTCTCGGCCTCCATAGAGCTGATCGTCGCCACTCCCACCACGCAAGCCATCGGCATCGAAGCCACCGTAGAGACCCAGGTCGCTGCCCGCTCCGCCGAAGATGCTGTCGGACCCACCGCCACCAAAGATGCTCTGATCGGAGCCGCTGCCGGCGAAGATCCGGTCCGCGCCATTGCCGCCATAGAGCGCATAGTCGGCACCGCTGCCGCCGTCGACGCTGTCGTCACCGTCACCGCCGGAGAGCGAAGCATCGTCGCCATCGCCGCCAAAGACCCTGTCCTGTCCGCTGGCGCCGTAGAGGTAGGTATCGCCGTCGGCACCGCCGTAGATCGAATCGTCCCCGCTGCGTCCCCTGAGGAAGAGATCGTTGCCGTCGGCACCGAAGACGACGTCGTCGCCGCTGCGCCCGTCCAGGAGATAGTCGTTGTTCGGCCCGCCGTCGACGATGTCGTCGCCATCGCCGCCGAAGAAAGAGCTGTCGTCACCCTGGTCGCCGCGCAGGTAGTCCGCGCCCGACCCACCGAAGAAGTCGCTGTCGGCGGCGCTGCCACCCACCAGACCATCGGCACCGCTCTCCCCGTAGAAGTAGCGGTCCGGTCCCTGGCCACCGTCGAGGAAGTCGTCGCCCGCCCCGCCGATCAGCCCGCGATCGCTGCCCTCCTCGCCATAGAGCCGATCCTTGCCCTCGTCGCCGAAGAGCGAATCGCTGGCGCCGCCGCCGAAGAGGCTGTCATCGCCCGAGGCACCGAAGAGGCTGTCGTTGCCGGCGCCCCCGTAGAGGCTGTCGGCGCTGGACAACCCCAGGATGGTGTCGGCGAGCGAGGTCCCGAGAAGAGAGTCCGGGCCGTCGGTTCCGGTGATCGTTGCCATCAGTGCTGCCCCCCAAGCGCGTCGCAAACAGCCTTCCGTGGCTCAGAGTAACGCACTGTCGGCCCCGGCGGAGCCCCACTTCGGGACAATCCAGCGACATATGCGCCCGGAGCGGCCGTGCACCAGATGCTGAAAGCATCACGCCTGACCGGTTTCTCGCCCGAAAGGACATGAACCCAGCAGAAGAGGACAGTATCCGCCCGGACTTCGTGGCGACTCTGAACGTTTCTCTTCTACCTAGGGGACCTGTTGCTGCCAGCAACTGGTCTCCTTCAGGCCAGCTCCTAGAGCGGGTCGGGAGCGGTTGGAAACAACCGGTCGCGTGAATCCGCTCTACCGATTTGATAGATCGAGCAGATTCACGATCCCGAATAACTCTATTCGGGATCGATCTGCTCTAGCCGTAGACGATGTGCTCGATGCTGGTGAGGACCACACCGGCCGGCAGACTGACACCCTCGTCGAGGAGCAGGGTGTCCACGCCGAACCCGCCGTCGTAGGTGTCGCCCGCCTGCAGCTCTCCCTGGCTGGCCACGTTCATGGTGTCGCTACCGTTCTGCCCGAGCACGGTGTCGATCCCCAGCCCCCCGAACAGCAAGGCATCGTTGTCCCCGCCTGCGCGAATGTAGTCGTTGCCGCTGCCCCCGTAGAAGGCCTTGTCATTTCCAAGCGCGCCGGTCAGGGAGTCGTCGCCGCTGCCGCCGAAGAAGAAGGAATCGTCGCCGGCTGCTCCGGTCAGGCCATCGCCGGCGGTGTCTCCATAGAAGTAGGCATCGGCGCCGTTCCCTCCGCCGAGGACGTCCAGGCCGCCGCCGCCGTAGAAGAAGGAATCGTCGCCGCTTCCGCCGCTGATCAGGTCCTCTCCACGCTCACCGAAGAAGTTGCGGTCGCGACCGCTTTGCCCGAGCAGGAAGTCGGCGCCCAGGCCCCCGAAGAAAAAGGCGTCGGCGCCGTCGCCGCCCGCGAGGTAGTCGATGCCCGCACCGCCGTAGAAGTCGAGATCGGATGCCGTGCCGCCAACCAAGGAGTCGGTACCGCTGCCTCCGTAGAAAAAGATGTCGCTTTCGCTCCCTCCGAACAGACGATCGGGCCCCTTGCCGCCATAGAAGAAGGCGTCGGAGCCGTCCTGGCCGAAGAGCCGGTCGGAACCGGTGGCACCATAGAAATAGGAATCGCGCCCGCTGCCGCCGAAGAGGTTGTCATCGCCGCTGAGCCCGGCGATCTTGTCGTCGCCGCTCAATCCGTAGATGCTGTCGGTCGCACTCGTCCCGGTGAGGCTGTTGTCCTCGCCGGCAGTCCCGAAGATCACAGCCATGTGTCAGCCGATCGATCCTGTCTGAGATCGCTCCTCCTATCCCAGCCGCATGGCGCGGTCAAGATTGTCGCAGAGCGGGGGCTCAAAGCCAGAGGAAGTCCGCTGCCGTGAGGAGGTTCGCGAGCGTGACCCCATCGACGAGAAAGGCCTGATCCGCCTGCCCGTCGCCGTCCTGGTCCACCTGGATCTGCCGGACGCCGGCGAAGCGTGCCTCGGAGTCCCCGCCGCCCGAGAAGGCGGCAGCCCCGATGTAGGCGAAGGAGCCCACCTCCAGGCCGGTGGCGAAGACCAGCCTGTCCTCGCCGTTGGCCGCATTGGCCAGCAGGCCGTCGAAGTCGCGGATCACCGGCCCGCCGGAACCGCCGTTGCCCAGCGGCGCGCCGCTGAAGCGGAAATCGTCCTCGCCGCCGCCGCCGAAGGCGATGTCGCCGGATGCCAGGTAGAGCGTGTCGGCGCCGCCCTCGCCCTCCATGTGGTCCGCACCAGGGCCGCCGAAGAGCTGGTCGCTGCCGCCGCCGCCGATCACCGTGTCGCTGCCGCCCAGGCCGCGCAGGACGTTGGCGCCGCTGTTGCCCTCGAGCGTGTTGTCCAGGGAGTTGCCGGCGCCCTCAAGGTTGCCGAAGCCGGCCTGCAGGCGCAGGTTCTCGACGAAGTCGCCGGCACCGCCGTCGGGCAGGGTGTAGTCGCTCTCCGCGCGGACCAGGTCCACGCCCTCGCCGGCCTGCTCGTTCACCCGGTCGCCGGCGCTGTCGACCACGAAGGTGTCGTCGCCGGAGCCTCCCAGCAGGGTGTCGGATCCGCTGCCGCCGTTCAGGCGGTCGGCACCGCTGGCGCCGAAGAGCTTGTTGTCGGCTCTGTTGCCGACCAGGATGTCGTCGTACTCGTTGCCGCGCAGGGTGGCGGCGCCGGCCTCCTCGTTGATGTTCGCACGCTCGATGAAGCCACCGGGGCCGCCGGTGAGGCTGTAGTCCAGGGCGTTGGAGCGCAGCACGTCCATCCCGCCCCCGGCCGTATCGCCCACCACGTCGGCAGCCGTATCGACGATGAAGGTATCGTTGTTGGGACCGCCATAGGCCGTGTCCGCGCCGGAGCCACCGTTCAGGCGGTCGCGCTGCGCACCGCCAAGGAGGACATCGATGCCGGTGCCGCCGACCAGCTGGTCGTTCTGATCGCGGCCCCAGAGGGTATCGTCCCCCGCCCCGCCGAAGAGCGTATCCTTGCCGGACTGCCCCTCCGCCCGGTCGTCGCCGTCGTCGCCGCGCAACACGTCATCCCCGGAAGCACCGAAGAGCAGGTCTTTCCCGGTTCCGCCGTTCACGCTGTCCGCCCCGTCGCCGCCGTCGAGCGAGCTGTCGTGCCCGCCGCCCCCGAAGATGGTATCGTCGCCGCTGTCGCCCAGGAGAAGGGAATCGTTTCCGGCATCGCCGAAGATGCTATCCGCCCCGCTGCGGCCGTAGAGCGAGGTGTCGTTCCCCGTTCCGCCATAGAGGCGATCCCTGCCGTCGTAGCCTCTCATGGCGTCCGTGCCGTCGCCACCGAACAGCGTGTCCACGTCGTCGTTGCCGACCAGCTGATCGTCTCCGGAGCCGCCAAAGAGCCGGTCCTTCCCCAGACTGGGATCGAACGCGTCCACGAAGAGCCCCCCGGTCAGGAAGTCATCACCGCTGTCGCCGTAGAGGCGGTCGTTGCCCGTGTTGCCGCCCAGGGCATCGTCGCCAAGCCCGCCGAAGACGGAATCCGAACCCTCCCCCCCGTTGATGCGGGTATCCGTGCCGCTGCCGCCATAGAGCCGGTCCATGCCGCTGCCGCCATAGAAGATACTATCTTGCCCGCTTCCGCCGTAGACCACATCGTCGCCGGAGCCGGCCAAGATACTGAAGTCATTGCCCCGTCCGGCCAGGATGCTGTCGCCGCCGTCGTAGGCACTCATCCGGTCGGCCCCCTCGCCGCCGAAGAGGGTATCGTCGCCATCGTTGCCGATGATGCTGTCGTCGCCGGAACCGCCGATCAACCAGTCGTCGCCCGCCACCGAGACGAACAGGGTCGTGAGGTTACCGCCGAAGAGGAGGTCCGGCCCGCTGCCGCCGGCCAGCTTGTCGTCTCCCGTACCGCCGGCGAGGATGTCGTTGGCGTCCCCGCCATAGACGCCGTCCGCGCCGCTGGCGCCCATCAGCGCGCGGTCGGCGCTGCTGCCGCCGTAGAGGCGGTCGTCGCCCGCATCGCCGAAGAAGAGGAAGTCGTCGCCGCTGCCCCCGAAGATGCTGTCGGATCCGCCGCCGCCGTAGAGGGAGGTGTCCTTGCCCTGCCCGCCGTAGAGACGGTCCGTCCCCCCGTCGCCCAGCAGCTGCTGGTCGGCCCCGCTGCCGCCGAAGACGCTGTCCGGCCCGGCCCCACCCCAGAGGCCGAAGTCGTCCCCGCTGTCGCCCGAGACGGTGTCGCTGCCGCTGTTGCCGTAGAGCCCTACGTCGCCATCATGGCCGCCATAGAGCCTGTCGTCGCCGCCGCCGCCGTCTATCTGGTCGCTGTCGGAACCGCCGTAGAGCAGGTCCGCGTTGCCGCCGCCGTCGAGGATGTCGTAGCCCTCGCCGGAGAAGGCGCTGTCGTCGCCCGCGTTGCCGTAGAAGCGGTCGTCGCCGTCGGAGAGGAACTCCACGAAGCCATCGTCGCCGGGTCCGCCGAAGTTGGTGTCGTTGCCGTCGGCCCCGAAGATGGCGTCGTTACCGTCGCCACCGTACTGCGTGTCCTCGCCGCCGCCGCCGTAGAGCCTGTCGTTGCCCGAGGCGCCGAAGTGACGGTTCTCTCCGGTCAGCCCGGCCAGCGTGTCGTTGGCCGAGAGCCCCAGGAGGACATCGGCGAAGGAGGTGCCGTAGAGAAGGTCGGGAAGATCCGTTCCGGTGATGGTCGCCACTGCTCTCGCCCCTCCGTCCTGCCGAACCAGGCGGGCCGTCGCCTTCTCCGCTAAAGAGGGCGATCGCACCGCACCCTGCGGCCGGGACAATAGAATCCAGCGCCGGCCATGACCAGCAACGAAGCCTGAAGGCGGAAGACGACCATTCCGTGGCCGATGCGGCAGACCGGGATCGGGTCAGGACCTTGCCGAGAGATCGCACGCCTCATGCGCAGGACTGAGGCCTTTGCACGCGCGAAGGGGAGGGTTCGCCAGTCAGGCACGAGAGCAGACCTGCATTCTCACCCACCCGACCGCGACGCATGGGCGCGACCCTGCTGCCGCGACGGCCGTCAGTGCCAAAGGAAATCGGCGGCCGTCAGCCGGTTGGCTGCCTGGTGATGCAGGGCGAAGGCGTCGGCCTCCAGGCTCGAAATCTCTCCCAAAGCGGCCGGCGAAGCGCTTAGACTGCGCGCGCCATGAGCATCGTCAACTCCCTCTCCTCCCGGGCCTACGTGGACCCGGCGATCTACGAAGCGGAGCGCCAGGCGGTCTTCCGCCGGACCTGGCAGCTTCTGGGGCCCGCCTCTGTCGTGCGCGAGCCGGGCCGCTACCAGGCGGTCGACGTTGCCGGCTGGAAGCTCTTCGTGCTGCGCGGACGCGACGGCGTCCTGCGCGGCTTCCACAACGTCTGCCGGCACCGCGGTGCGCGCCTGCTGGGCGAGGGCAGCGGCGACTGCCAGGTGCTGCGCTGCCCCTACCACCTCTGGCTCTACGATCAGGAGGGCCGGCTGAAGAAGGCGCCCTGGTTCGGCGAGGATCCGGACTTCAGTCTGGCGGACTATCCCCTGCAGCCGATCTCGGTCGCCGAGTGGCGCGGGCTCCTCTTCGTCGCCATCGAGCCGGAGTCCGACCTGGAGGCGCAGCTCGGCGCCCTGCCGGCGGCGGTGGCCGACCACCCGCTGGAGCGCTTCCGCCTCGCCGCCGAGGAGCGCTTCGAGATCCGCTGCAACTGGAAGACCTACACCGACAACTTCGTCGAGGGCTACCACATCCCCGGAATCCACCCCGGCTTCCGCAAGATGATCGATTTCGAGGCTTTCCGCACGACGGCCGAGGACGGCCTGGTCAAGATGACCGCGCCCCTGAAGGAGGGCTACTTCTACGGCGGCACCTGGCTCTGGGCCTGGCCGAACTGGACCCTCTCGGTCTACCCCGAGGGCATGAACACCAGCCGGATCAATCCCCTGGGGCCCGAGCGGACGGAGCTCGTCTATCGCTTCTACTTCGCCGACCTCTCCGAGGCGACAGCCGAGGCGCGCGCGGCCACCATCGCCGGCAACTGCCAGGTGGTGCGCGAGGACTTCTCCATCTGCGAGGAGACGCAGGCCAACTATGCCTCCGGCGCCTTCGACCGCGGCCCCCTGTCGCCGCGCCACGAGGCCGGTGTGGCCTACTTCCAGGAGCGGCTGAGCAGAAGCCTTCAGATGGCCAGCCTGGCGGCCGAGTAGCACCTGAAGCCGTCTCCACCTCATCTGCCCTGCCGCAAGGCTCGGCCGCCGATCGGGCATCTATCCCGGCAGCGAGCGGCGTCGGCCGGGACCAAGAAGTGTTAGGTGGACCGCTTACATCTAAGTTAAGCTGACAGGTGCTACCCTAGGGGCGAAACGGCCCGACCGGGGCATGTCGTCAGAAGCGGAGCTATTGTAGGACCTTAGCTTCAGCGAGTCGCAGAAAACGCCAACCCAGACGACAGTTCACGTGAGCGGTAGCGGAGCCGAATGCGCAGAATATCGGCCCATCGACACCGAAAGCGCGGAGGCGGCGCTGCGTTAAGACCACGCAGAGACCGAGACAACACCCAATAGCGATGCGGCGCTCTCTCCGCATAGCGAAGCGGCGCTCTCACCGCTGGAGGACATTGCATGACCAAACCTGATTGGCTGAAGCCCGGACTCACCGGAGCCGTTGTCGGCGGCGCTCTCGTCGCCATCGTCGGATTCTCCTGGGGTGGCTGGGTGACCGGCAGCGGGGCAACGGAAATGGCCAAGACCATGGCCCATGACGACGTGATCGCCGCCCTGGTGCCGGTGTGCGTGGACATGTCGAGCAAGGACGTGGATCGGGCAACGAAGCTGGCGACGATCAAGGAGGCTTCGTCCTACAAGCGGAGTGCCGTCTTGATGGACTCCGGCTGGGCAACGGTTCCCGGAGCGCAAGAGCCTGATCGCGATCTGGCGCTGGCCTGCGTATCGGCGCTCGACCTCGGATCGTCGTAATCGGAAAGAGGGCCGCGAACTTGAGTTGCGCAGGACCGATCGACGGTCGCGGAACCTGAACTTGCGGCCCTCTGCTCGGCGAGCGGCAAACCGGTACCGACTGCCCGCTTGCCCTGACAGGAGGGCGCGATGCGCATCGACCTTGGCTGCAGACTGACGTACAGCTTTCCGCAAGCAACGCCGATCATTGCCATGCTGAACGTGCACTACTCGCGCTCCGGCGATCTTGAACGGCCCGATCATCTGATCACCTCGCCCAGCGTGGCGCTACAGAGCTACCGCGACGGCTTCGGGAACTGGTGCACCCGGCTCGTCGCTCCCGCGGGCGACTTCTGCCTGACCACCGGCAGCGTCATCCGCGACAGCGGCGAAACCGATCCGTTCGCGCCTGACGCACGGCAACACGCGGTTGAAAACCTACCCTTTGAAACCTTGGTCTACCTTCTGGGAAGCCGCTACTGCGACACCGACCTCCTGTCCGACCAGGCGTGGCGGCTGTTCGAGAAGACACCGATGGGATGGGCGCGGGTCCAGGCCATCTGCGACTTCGTCCACGACAAGGTGCGCTTCGACTACGGCCAGGCGCGTTCCACCCGGACCGCTTCGCAAACCCTGGCCGAGGGCGTGGGGGTCTGCCGGGACTTCACCCATCTTGCGATCGCCTTCTGCCGCTGCATGAACATACCGGCGCGCTACTGCACCGGCTATCTCAGCGACATCGGAGAACCGGAGCCGCATCCCCCGGGCGATTTCGCGGCCTGGATGGAGGTCTTTCTGAACGACCGATGGTGGGTCTTCGACCCGCGCAACAACACGCGGCGTATCGGGCGGATCATCGTGGCGCATGGCCGCGACGCTGCGGACGTACCCCTGACGCAGACCTTCGGACCCAACACCCTCGTGGGGTTCGAGGTCAGGACCGACGAGGTTCCCTGAAGCGGGACCGTCTATCGTCGTTCCTGCAGGCGCCGCAAGGCAGCGGCGAGGTCTCCGGGGCCGGTCACGTGGATAGCCGGCAGATGCAGCCAGGCCGCCAGCCGCTCCAGTGCCTCCCACAGGGCCTCGACCGCCCCCTGCATCGCGTGACCCGGCTCTTCCCAGGCGCCGAGCACCAGCAGGCGACGGTCCGCGCGGTCGGCCTTGACGTCCACCCGGCCGATCAGCTGATCGCCCAGGAGGAAGGGCATGACGTAGTAGCCGAAGACGCGCTTCTCCGCCGGCGTATAGAACTCGAGCCGATAGTGGAAACCGAAGAGCCGCTCGCAGCGGTTCCGGTCCCAGACCAGGGAATCGAAGGGCGAGAGCAGCGTGTTGCGGTGGAAGCGCCGCGGCTTCCTGGCCGCTGGATGCAGGTAGGCCGGCTGCTTCCAGCCGGCCACGCTCACCTGCTCCAGCCGGCCCTCCTCCAGCAGTTCGGGAAGGGTCCGGCGCATGTCGGCCACGGGCAGGCGGAAATAGCTGCGCAGATCGCCCTCGCTGGCAACGCCCATGGCCTCGGCCGCCATCATGACGAGGCCGGCAAGGGCCTCGCTGCGGGTCGGGGTCGGCTCGTCCAGGACCTCGGCCGGCAGCACCCGCTCGGGCAGGTCGTAGAGCCGCTCGAAGCTCTTGCGCCTGCCGGCGGCGGTCACCCGGCCCTGCCAGAAGAGCAGCTCCAGCGCCTCCTTGACCTCGCTCCAGCCCCACCAGCCGCCCTTGCCGCGTCCGTTCTCCATCTCGCTGGCGGCCAGCGGCCCCTCTTCGCGAACCCGGCGGTAGACCGCGTCCACGATGGCCGCACGCTCCTGCGCGAAGCGGCCGAGGCTGGAATAGAGGCCGCGGCCCGCCAGCGCGTCCTCCATGCGCCAGCGGAAGAGGCGGTGCGCGGAGAGCGGGATGAAGGAGGCCTCGTGCCCCCAGTACTCGAAGAGCTCCCGCTTGCGGCCCTCGGTCATGGAATCGAGCGCGCGCGGCGGATAGGCCCCCAGGCGCGCAAAGAGCGGCAGATAGTGGGCACGCTGCAGCACGTTCACGGAATCGATCTGCAGCAGCTTCACGCGATCCAGCGCCCGGCGCATGTGCCGGCGGTCGAGGGCTCCGCCGGCGGGCGGGTCGGTGAAGCCCTGGGCGCCGATGGCTATGCGGCGGGCCTGCTTGATGGAAAGGCTCTGCGTCGTCGGCATGGGGAGGATCGAAGCTGAAGGGCAAGGATGAGGACAGGCTAGCGCATAAGGCAGGAGTCGTCGAACAAAAAGAGAACAATCCGGACACTCACCCGCAACCCGCTCGCCCCCGGGGTGCAGGCGGGGCGGTTCAGTGGTTGCGCAGGGCGTCGATCAGCGCGCCCTTGTTCATGCGCGAGCGTCCCTGGACGTCGATTTCCTTGGCCCGCCGGTAGAGGTCTTCCTTGCTCCACTCCTCGTAGGGCGGAGCCTTGCCGCCCTTCTTCGAGGGCTTGCCCCCGGCCGCCTTGGCGTTGGCGATCCGTGCCGCCTTCTCCTTGCTTTCGCCCTTCTTGCGCAGCTCCTCGTAGAGCCTGTCGTTCTTGACGCTCGGTCCATGGTCCTTTGCCATTGCTCTCCGCTCCTTCGCTTCCTGTGGCCGCTCCCTGTGGCGCCCCATGGTCCCGGAGCGGCCCTGCGAGTGCTTCTCGCTTGGCTTTTGGCGTCGCCTGACCGACATAACGCCTATCGCCGACCCATCGTTCCCAGAAGGCAAGAGGAAGAACCGAAGCATGGAATATCTGCACACCATGGTGCGCGTCACCGATCTCGACGCCAGCCTCGATTTCTACTGCAACAAGCTGGGTCTGGTTCAGATCCGCCGCAACGACTACGAGAAGGGGCGCTACACCCTGGTCTTCCTGGCAGCGCCCGGCGATGAAGAGCAGGCGCGCTCCGACGCCAAGGCCCCGATGGTCGAGCTGACTTATAACTGGGACCCCGAGAACTACAGCGGCGGGCGGAATTTCGGACACCTGGCCTACCGGGTCGACGACATCTACGAGACCTGCCAGCGCTTGCAGGACGGCGGCGTCACCATCAACCGCCCGCCGCGCGACGGCCACATGGCCTTCGTGCGCTCGCCCGACGGCATCTCCGTCGAGCTGCTGCAGAAGGGCGAGTCGCTGCCGCCGAAGGAGCCCTGGGCCTCGATGCAGAACAGCGGAAGCTGGTAGGCCCGCGTTCCCGGAGCCGACGTCACGGTAGGGCGCGAAGCGCTGAAGCGACCTCGCGCCCTCCCTCCCGACCCGCAGGCACCGGGCGCTCACTCCCGCCTTGACCGGGCGACGACATGTCGGCAGGTATCGACGCATGAACAAGCGCGATGCCCTCCGCGGTCTCTCCGCCCTGGCGCAGGAAAGCCGGCTCGATGTCTTCCGCCTGCTGGTGCGGGAAGGGCAGGCGGGGCTGCCGGCCGGCGAGATCGCGCAGCGGATCGGCGTGCCGCACAACACCCTCTCGACCCACCTGGCACTGCTGACCTCCGCCGGCCTGCTGTCCGGCGAACGCCAGGGCCGGCAGATCGTCTATCGCGTCGAGAGCGCCGGGGTGCGCCGCCTGATGAGCTTCCTGCTGCAGGACTGCTGCCAGGGACGCGCGGAGCTCTGCGCACCGCTGCCGGAGAGCCCGTCCGCCGGGGACGCCGGGCCGGCCCGCTAGAGCGGGCGGGCGCGATCTTTCCCCCGCTCCTGCCTGGCCTCACCCCGGCCCAGCTTGTCGGCGCGGTCCTGCTGGTCCTAGTCTTCGGCTGCCTGCCGGCAAGGAAGAGACTTCAGGAAGCGAGCGAGACATGAGCTGGACGATCTATCACAACCCCAAGTGCGGCACCTCGCGTAAGGTGCTGGCGCGCCTTCAGGAGGAAGGGCTGGAGCCCAGGGTGGTCGAGTATCTCAAGACCCCGCCCAGCCGCGAGGAGATGGTGGCCCTGCTCGGCAAGATGGGGATCTCCGTGCGCCAGCTCCTGCGCCGCCGCGGCACGCCCTACGACGAGCTCGGCCTCGACGATCCCAAGTGGAGCGACGACCAGCTCATCGACTTCATGGGCCAGCACCCCATCCTGATGGAGCGCCCCGTGGTGGACGCGGGCAAGCGGGCCAGGCTCTGCCGGCCGGTCGAGGAGCTCGAGGTCCTGCTCAAGGGGAGCTGAGCATCGCCGCTATCGGGCTTGCGCCCGAACGTGGGATAGTGACGGCCCGCCGGTCCGCGCGCTATCCTGCCGGTCATGGAAAAGCACCACATCCGGACGAGCTGTCCGCGCGACTGTTACGACGGTTGCGGAATCGTCGTCGTCAAGCGCGATGAGCAGGTAACTCGCGTGCTGGGCGATCCCGACCACCCGGTGGCGCGGGGCGCCCTTTGCGGCAAGTGCGCGCTGGCCTACAACGGCGTCTGGCGCGATCCCGAGGCACGCCTCGGCCGGCCGCTGAAGCGGGTCGGCCCCAAGGGCAGCGGCCGCTGGCAGGAGGTCTCCTGGGACGCGGCCCTGGCCGAGATCGCAGACCGCCTGAACCACATCCGCGCCGAGGCCGGCGGCGACCGCATCCTCAACATCCACTACACCGGCACCTGCTCGATCCTGGCCGGCGGCTTCCCCTTGCGCTTCTTCAACGCGGTCGGCGCCACCGAGGTGGAGCCCGACACGATCTGCAACAACGCCGGTCACGTGGCACTAGGCTACGTCATGGGGACCTCGGTCTGGGGCTTCGATCCCAGGACGGCACGCGACAGCGCCTGCATCCTGGTCTGGGGGGCAAATCCCTCGGCCTCCGCCCCGCATGCGCACAAGCACTGGCTGACCGAGGCGCCGGGCAAGGTCGTCGTGGTCGATCCCGTGCGCACGCCAACCGCCGAAGCAGCCGACCTGCACCTGCAGCTGCGGCCCGGCAGCGATGCCGCGCTCGCCTTCACCCTGCTCCATATCCTGAAGCGCGACGGCAAGCTGAACCACAGCTTCCTTAAGAAGCACACCCTGGGCTGGTCCGAGATCCTGCCGCTGCTGGACGGCTGTACCCCGGCCTGGGGTGCCGCCGAGACCGGCCTTTCGGAGGCCGAGATCGAAAAGGCCGCGGCCCTCTACGCGGCCGGCCCGGCGCTGACCTGGCTCGGGCAGGGCCTGCAGCGCCAGCCCCATGGCGGCAACGTCTTCCGGGCCATCGCCCTGCTGCCGGCCGCCACCGGTAACTTCGGCAAGCCGGGCGCCGGGCTCTACTACCTGAACGGCGGCGGCGACCGGAAGATTCCCATGGGCTATGTCGAGGGCGCCAAGCTGGCCTCGGCCGCGCGACCCTCGGTCAGCCACATGGACCTGGTCGAGACCCTGAACGACGGGGCCCGTGCGCAGGCCTACATCTCCTGGAACATGAACGTCGCCTCCTCGGGACCCAGGCAGACGGCGCTGCGCGAGGCCCTGAAGCGCGAGGACCTCTTCGGCGTGGTGATCGACCTCTTCGAGACCGACAGCGCCAGGCTCGCCGACTTCGTGCTGCCGGCGGCCAGCTTCCTGGAGTTCGACGACCTCAACAAGTCCTACTTCCACCTGAACATCCACGCCCAGACCAAGGTGATGGAGCCGCCGGGCGAGGCCCTGCCGAACCAGGAGATCTTCCGCCGCCTGGCGCACGCCATGGGCCTCAGCAACGTCGCGCTCTACGAGGAGGACCGAGACATCATCGACCATGTCCTGGAGCGCTCGGCCTTCGACATCGATTTCGAGGAACTGAAGCAGCGGCCCGGGGTCTGGCTGGGCAAGGAGCCGCTGGTCACCTACGCCGACCTGCGCTTTCCCACGCCCTCGGGCAAGCTGGAGCTGGCGAGCGATGCGGCCGAGGCGGCCGGCCACCCGCGCATGCCGCAGCCGATCAGCGACCCGGCCCTCTCGGAGGGCTGGCTGCGCCTGCTCTCGCCGGCGAGCCCCTGGATGATGAACGACAGCTACGCCAACGAGCCGCGCATCAAGGAGAAGGTGGAGCCGCTGGAGGTGACCCTGCACCCGAAGGATGCCGAGCGCCTGGGCATCGCCGCCGGCAGCAGGATCCGGCTGGAGAACGAGACCGACAGCCTGGAAGCCCTGGCCGCCGTCGACGACCTGATCCCACCGGGCGCGGTCTACGGCGTGAAGGGCCACTGGGGCACGAACCTCAACCGCCTGAACCCCGGCGCCAAGACCGACATGGGCGAGAGCACCGCCGTCCATGCGGTCGCGGTGAGGGTGGTGGCGGTGAACCCGTAGGACGTCTTGTAGCGAACAGCGTTCAGAGCGCTTCCGGCCACTTCTGCGCGGAATGAATGATGGCCACGACTTCGACCCGCTCACGCAAGCGATAGGCAGCGACTTAGGGTGTGCCCGCTATCACCAGTTCCCGGGTTCCTTCCACGCGTCCCCGGCGCCCCAGGCGCGGGTAGAAGGCCAGACCGGATACCTGCTCGATTATGTGACGAAGGGTGCGTTCCGCAGCGGCAGGGTCGTCTTGCGCAATGTACTCACCGATGTTGACGAGGTGGCGGTTGGCGAGGCGCGTCCAAACAACGTCATCCATGCGGGACGAACTTGCGCACGCTCTCTTTCAGTTCTGCCAGGGTGACGAAGTCGCCGGCGTCGGCCTCTGCGATGCCGCGCCTGATCTGCTCCTCCTGCCAGCGCCGCACCTCTTCGCTCGGCTTTTTCGCCGTGGGCGAGGACGCCTCTTCGAGAGTCAAGGGCCACTTTGTGCTGTCGTCCGTCATGCTCCAAGCCTATCATTTCTCACGCGCCGATCGACAAGCAATTTGCCCTGTGCCATCGGCAACAACACGAAAAGGAAGATGTTTGGATGACTGATCACAAGGTGGCGATGATCTCGGCGGGCGGCAGCGGCATGGGGGCGGGGGCCGCCAGAGCGCTGGCGGAGGCGGGCTACCGGGTCGCCATCCTCTCCTCCTCGGGCAAGGGCGAGGCGCTGGCCGAAGAGCTGGGCGGGGTCGGGGTCACCGGGTCCAACCAGTCGAACGAGGACCTCAAGCGGCTGGTCGATCTTGCCATGGAGCGCTGGGGGCGGATCGACGTGCTGGTGAACTCGGCGGGCCACGGCCCCCGTGCAGCGATCCTGGAGCTCTCCGACGAGGACTGGCACCGCGGGATGGAGGTCTATTTCCTCTCCGCCGTGCGCCCCACCCGCCTGGTGACGCCCATCATGCAGCGGCAGAAGGGCGGGGCGATCGTCAACATCTCGACCTTCGCGGCCTTCGAGCCCGATCCGGTCTTTCCCACCTCCGGCGTCTTCCGGGCCGGGCTGGCCGCCTACACCAAGCTCTTCGCCGACCGCTATGCGGCGGAGAACATCCGCATGAACAACGTCCTGCCGGGCTTCATCGACAGCCTGCCAGAGAAGGAGGAGTTCCGCAGCCGCATCCCCATGGCGCGCTACGGAAAGGTCGACGAGATCGCAGCCACCATCGTCTTCCTGGCCTCCGAGGGGGCGGGCTACATCACCGGGCAGAACCTGCGCGTCGACGGCGGCATCACGCGCGCGGTCTGAGGCGCCCCCCTACTCCCCGCTCATCGCGGGCAGGACATGCTCGACGATGACGGCGACCGGGATCTTCCAGGCCTCGGGGTGGTTGTACTTGCCGGCCGAGATGGCAACGACCAGGTCTCGGTCGGGCAGGATGAAGAGGCGCTGGCCGCCGTTGCCGAAGCCGGCCATCCAGGGCTTTCCGCTCTGCGTGCTGCCGAGCCACCACTGATAGCCGTAGCGCAGGCCGTTGCGCAGCCTGGCGCGCGGCGTGAAGCTCTCCTTCAGCCAGTCCTCCGGCACCACCTGGCGGCCCTCCCAGCGCCCACCGTCCAGTACGAGCTGGCCGATGCGGGCGAGATCGCGAGGCCTCAGCCTGAGACCCGAGGCGGCCGAGTAGATGCCGTCGGCGCCCTGAATCCAGTCGATCTCCTCGATGCCCAGGGGTGCAAACAGGCGTGCTTCGGCAAAGTCCTTCAGGCTCTCGCCGCTGCCGCGCTCGATCAGGTGGGCGACAAGCGCGGTGGCGCCGCCGTTGTATTCCCACCAGTCGCCCGGCTCGGCCACGAAGGGCCGGTCGAGCACGAAACGGTAGCGATCCGGCGCCCGCTCCATGGCGATCTCGCTGTTCGCCGGGTCGCTGTAGGGTAGGTCCTCGTTCCACTCGGTCCCCAGCTTCATCGACAGCGCGTGCCCAACAGTCATGCGGCGACGCTCGGGATCGGCGATCAGGTCCGGATAGTCCGGGAACTGTTCGACCAGGACTGCGTCGGGCGGCGGCACCAGCCCCTCCGCCAGGGCGATCCCGTAGAGCAGGCCGACGACCGACTTGGTGACCGAGCGCAGGTCGTGCAGCGTAGCGGCATCGAAGTCGACCTCGCCCAGCGGGCGGCCCCAGCGCCAGTCCCGGCCGGGGTAGTAGCGCTCCAGCACCAGGTGGCCGTCCTTCACCACGACAACACCGTGCAGGTCCTCGATCGCGCCGGAGGCCACGGCCGCATCCAGGCCCTCGCCCAGGTCGGCCGCAAAGCCCGCCTCTTCGAGGCTCCGCTCGGGCCAATCCCCGGCGGCCTGCGCCGATCCCTGCTGCACCACCATCGCCAAGACCCCTGCCATCAAGACACATGCGAACCTGTCAAGATCGACCACAGCGTGCCTCCGCAAAAATTGTCAAGAGCTGGCGTTCCTACCTGCATTCCCTGCGCCGACAAACTTTTTTCGCCGCCTCGACCGCAGCTACATCGCCCTGACACCGCCCCGCCACAATGGCTTCCCAGCTCGGAAAGTGAAGACATTTCCAGGGGAGTGATGAGAGATGGGTATCCAAACCAATGCAGCGGCGCTCTACGCCGAACAGAGCAGCTGGCAGCAGGCCCGCGGCCTGGACCTGATGAAGGCGGCGGCCCCCGCCCCCGGCGAACGCGTCCTCGACCTGGGATGCGGTCCCGGCATCCTGACGCAGGAGCTGGCCCGGCGGGTCGGCCCGACCGGCGAGGTGATCGGGATCGATCCCGACGAGGAGCGCCTGGCCCTGGCCAAGCTGTCCAAGCCGAAGGCGCTTTCCAACCTCTGCTTCCATGCGGCCCGGGGCGAGCAGATCGTCGATTTCGGCCGGGGCTACTGGGACCTGGTCTACTCCAACTACGTGGCCCACTGGATCGAGAACAAGCGCTACCTCATGCAGCAGGTGCGGCGCGCCCTCAGGCCGGGCGGCCGCGCCGCCTTCGAGCTCTGTGGCGCCTTCAGCCCCTTCATGGAGGAACTCTACGAAGAGGGAGAGCTGAGCGGCCAGCGCCTGCCCGCCAAGGTCACCTGCCTCAGCGACCTGGAGTGGGAGATCCTGCTGGAGGAGACCGGCTTCGTCGTCGAGCAGTCGGCCCTGCTGGCGGTCCCCTACTACTTCCCCACCTGCGAGCAGTTCGCCGCCTGGTGGGAGGGCACGACGCACGGGGCGATCCGATTGGAGGCGCTGAGGCCGGCCTACCTCGCCAAGCTCGAGCGCTACTTCAACGGCGGCGGGACCTTCAACTCCATCTCCGCGCGCTTCATCGCCTACAGGCCCGAAGAGTGAGCGCAGGTTCGGCGGCACGAGACGACTCGCCTTGAGAATCGGCCTGCACCGGGCCCAGAGCGCAGTCCCGGTGCAGGCCGGCAGGAGTGCCCCGGGCCGCTTCCAGGCCTTCTACTGCCAGACGAAGTCCGTCGCGGTCAGCTGGTCGGCCGAGTCGATCCCGGCCATCATGAAAGCCTGATCGACGACGGCGTCGCCGTTCTGGTCCACCTGGATCTGGTTGTCGCCGGCAAAGCGAGCCTGGGAATTGCCGTCGTGCGCGAAGGCATCCGATCCGCGATAGGTGAAGCTGCCGGTCTCCAGCCCGGTCGCGAAGACCAGCCTGTCGCCCTCCGCAGCGTCGAAGTCGCCGATGAGCGGCCCGCCGGAGGCGCCGCTGCCGAGGGCCTGTCCGGTGAAGCGGAAGAGGTCGGCGCCGCTGCCGCCGAAAAGCTGGTCGGCCGAGCCCATCGCCAGGGTGTCGGTCCCGCTCTCGCCCAGCAGCTCGTCATCGTTGTCGCCGCCGCCGCCGTAGAGCCGGTCGTCGCCGTCGCCGCCCTCCAGCCGGTCGGCGCCGCCGCGACCGCTCAGCCTGTTGTCGCCGCTGTTGCCCTCCAGCCTGTTGTCCAGGCTGTTGCCGCCGCCATTCAGGTCGCCCGCGCCCGGTTCCAGGCGCAGGTTGTCGATCTGGGCGCCGGCAGAACCGTCCGGCAGGGTGTAGTCGACCTCGGCACGCACCAGGTCGACCCCCTCGCCGGCGAACTCGAAGACCAGGTCGGCCGCCGTGCTGACCAGGAAGGTATCGTCTCCCGCGCCGCCGAAGGCCGTGTCGACCCCGCCGCCGCCGTTCAGGCGGTCGTCGCCGTCGCCGCCGTAGGCGAGGTCGTCGTTGGCACCGCCGAAGAGCAGATCCTCCCCGCTCTGGCCCAGGAGCGTGTCCTGCCCCTCCTGTCCCTTGACCTGGTCCGCGCCGGAGCCGCCGCCGAGGCTCACATCGTCGCCGGTGCCGCCGTAGAGGCTATCGCCGTCCCGGCCTCCGAAGAGAAGGCTGTCGGCACCGCTGCCGCCGTAGACCCGGTCCGTTCCCGAACCGCCGTAGAAGTTCCGGTCGTCGCCGATACCGCCGAACAGCCCCTCGGAGCCACTGTCGCCGAAGAAGTACCTGTCGTCGCCGCTGTCGCCGTGCAGGCTGTCGTCGCCGGCGCCCCCGTAGAAGCGGGCATCAAACCCCCGGCCGCCGTAGAGCCGGTCCGTCCCGCTGCCGCCGAAGAAGGACTCGTCGGCGCCAGCGCCGCCGAAGAGCCTGTCCGCACCGCTGTCGCCGCTGAGGCCTCCATCGTCGCCGCTGTCTCCCTTCAGGCTGTCGACGCCCGCGCCGCCGAAGAGGTCGCGGTCGTGGCCGCTTCCCCCGTAGAGGCGGTCCCGTCCGTTGCCGCCGAAGAGGGAGCTGTCGTCGCCGATGCCGCCGTAGAGGCTGTCCCAGCCGGCGTCGCCGTTGAGGTTGCGGTCCTCGCCGCTGCCGCCGAAGAGGCTGTCGGCGGCCTCGCCCCCGAAGAAGAGGTTCTCGAAGCCCTTGCCGCCAAAGAGCCCGTCGGACCCGCTGCCGCCGTAGAAGAAGGCATCGCGTCCCTGCTCGCCGAGCAGGCTGTCCGCGCCGGAACGGCCGTAGAAGCGACGGTCGTTCTCGGCACCGCCAAAGAGGCTGTCGTCGCCGAGCTCCCCGTCGAGGACCGCGTCGTCGCCGCTGCCGCCGAAGAGGGAATCGTCCCCTCCGTCGCCGTAGAAGAGGTCGTCCTGGCCGCTGTCGCCCTGGATCCTGTCCGAGCCCTCGCCGCCGAAGAAGAACTCCTCGCTGCCATCCCCTCCGTAGAGGCTGTCGCTGCCGGCGCCGCCGTAGAAATAGCTGTCGAAGCCCGTGTCGCCGAAGAGGCCGTCGTCGTCCTCCTCGCCGAAGAAGCTGAGGTCTCTGCCGGCTCCGCCGAAGAGCGCATCGCCGCCGCTGCCACCCAGGAAGCGCTTGTCGATGCCCGCATCGCCGAAGAGGCTGTCGTCGCCCTTGTCGCCGAAGAAGTTCAGGTCCTCGCCGTCTCCGCCGAAGAGTGCGTCCCCGCCGGTCTGCCCGTAGAAGAACCTGTCGTCCTCTTCCCGCCCGAAGAGGGAATCGTCGCCGCTGCCGCCGCTGAAGTTGGAATCCAGGCCGCTGCCCCCGTAGAGGCTGTCGTCACCCTCGTCTCCGAGGAAGTGGGTGTCGTCCCCGGCTTCGCCGTAGAGGCTGTCGTCGCCGGGACCGCCGTAGAAGAAGCGGTCGTCGCCGCGGTCGCCGTCCAGCCTGTCCTCGCCGCTGCCGCCGAAGACGGAGGTGTCGTTGCCGGTGCCCCCGTAGAGGCCGTCCTGGCCGCACCCGCCGAAGAGGGAGGTATCCTCCCCGGCTCCACCGGAAACGAAGTCGTCGCCGAAGAAGCCGAAGAGCTTGTCGCTGTCGCCCAGCCCCCTGATCAGGTCGTTCTCCACGCTGCCGGTCAGCGTGTCCGGCCCGGACGTGCCGATATAGGTCCCCAAGGTGCTCCCCTCCTTGATGCCTCTGCTTCTCTCTTTATCCCGTCCTACACGATTAAGGCAGCCATACAAAGAGGGGCGCAAGCGAAGTGTGGCAAATCGAGCTTGCGACTGGTGGTGGCGGCTGTTCGCGGTACGGAGGGTAGAGGTCTGGAAGAAGTCGCCCGACAGCTGCAACACGCCCGGGGCGATATCGCTCCGACGCCGGGCTGCGGCGTGATCACAGATCACGGGGCATTGAATTTCCCGGGTCCCTGTGGCTCCTTTATGAAGAGCCTCAAGCGACGAGACAGGAGGATACCATGGGTCTGCAGTCCGGCAAGGTCGACCCCATCACCCTTTCGGTGGTGCGCGGCGCGTTGGAGACCACCCAGCGCGAGATGACCCTGGCCCTGGAGATGACGGCGCGCTCCAGCGTGTTCAACCTGGCGCACGACTACTCCAACGCCCTCTTCAACCACGTGCCCGAGATGATCATGCAGGGCCAGGATATTCCGATCCACCTGGGATCCCTGATCCCGGCGATGAAAGCGGTGGCGGCCTTTTTCGGCGACGACATCCATCCGGGCGACGTGGTGATCCACAACGACCCGGCCTACATGGGCTCGCACATGATCGACACCTGCCTCTACAAGCCGATCTTCTACAAGGGCGAGCTGGTCTTCTGGACGGTCTGCAAGGGGCACCTGACCGACATCGGCGGGCCGGTGCCGGCCGGCTACAACCCCGACGCCAAGGAGATCTATGCCGAGGGGCTGCGCATCCCGCCGGTGAAGATCGTCGACCGCGGGGTCAGGCGCAACGACGTGATCAACATGATCCTGACCAACATGCGCGCGCGCCGCGACCAGGAGGGCGACTTCAACGCCCAGCTCGGCGCCGTCCAGGTCGGCGAGCGCAACCTGATCGCCCTCCTTGACAAGTACGGCAAGCAGGAGGTGCAGGACTGCATCGAGGCCCTGATGGAGATGGCCGACAAGCAGATGCGCAAGCTGATGGCCGATATCCCGGACGGCACCTACAAGGGCACCGCCACGGTGGAGGACGCCGGTCACGGCTTCGGCGACCTCGACATCACCGCCACGGTCACGATCACCGGAGACAACTGCCACATCGAGATCGACAGCCCGCCGCAGATCCCCTACTTCATCAACTCCTACGAGGGGAACTCCTACTCCGGCGTCTACCTCGGCGTGATGATGTTCGCCCAGTTGCCGCCGCCCTACAACGAGGGACTCTATCGCTGCATCACCTGCGACATGGGACCGAAGGGAACGCTGTGCAACGCCAAGGAGCCGGCGCCGCACATGAACTCCACCACCACGCCGATGGAGACCCTGACCGATGCCGTGCGGCTGGCCTTCGAACATGCAGCGCCCGACCGCACCTCGGCCTGCTGGGGTCATGCCAACGGCTGCAACATCGCCGGCTGGGACACGCGCCACGACGAGGAATACGTCACCATGGTGCTGGCCTCGCTGATCTCCGGCGCCGGCGCCACGCCAAGCCAGGACGGCTGGCACGCTTGCGGTCCGGAGTGCTGCTTCGGCGCGCTCACCAGTGGCGACCTGGAGCTGCTGGAGTACTCCTACCCCATCGTCATCCACCGCTACTCGCTGATGACCGACAGCGGCGGGGCAGGCAAGTTCCGCGGCGGCTCGGGCACCTGCTGGGAGGTGGAGCCGCTGGACCGGCCGATGACCTTCGTCAGCTTCGGCGAGGGGCGGCGGATCCCCGCCATGGGCGCTGCCGGCGCTCAGTCGAAGATGATCGAGAGCAAGGTGGGGCGCATCGAGATCACCCGCGGCGAGAGCAGCGAGCTGGTCAAGAAGAACCTGATCGCCACCATCAATCCCGGCGAGCGGGCGGCCAACATGAACCCCGGCGGCGGCGGCTACGGCAATCCCATGGAGCGGCCGATCGACAAGGTGGTCTGGGACGTCAAGAACGGCCTGGTCTCGATCGAGGGCGCCCGCGAGGATTACGGCGTCGTGATCGCCGACCCGGAGACCCTGGAGGTCGACCAGGCGGCGACCTCTCAGCTTCGCGGCGACGTCATGGCCGCCGAGTAGCCGAGCAAGAGTAGACCCGACGTCCGGGTTCGTCACGTTGCCGGCGCGCGGGGCCCACCCGCGCGCCGTCGCCTGAGGGGAACAGAATGCGCACCAAGTACCGTTTGGGTGTCGATGCCGGCGGCACCTTCACCGACTTCGTTCTGGCCGACCGCGACGGCGGGGTCCGCCTCTTCAAGACGCCCTCCACGCCGCAGGACCCGACCCTGGCGATCAGGGCCGGCCTGGTGGAGATGTCCGAGGCCCTGGGGGAGAGCCCGGCCGAGATCGTCTCGCAGTGCGATCTCTGCATCAACGGCACCACCGTGGGCCTGAACGCACTGATCCAGCACAAGGGTGCCAAGGTCGGCCTCATCTGCACCAAGGGCCACGAGGACTCGATCGAGATCCGGCTGGGACACAAGGAAGACGGCCACCGCTACGACCCCGAGTATCCCGCGGCCAAGATGCTGGTGCCGCGCTACCTGCGCATGGGCGTGGAAGAGCGCGTGCTCTCCACCGGCGAGGTGCGCACGCCGCTCAAGGAAGAGGACGTGCGCGCCGCCTGCGCCAAGTTCATCGAGGAGGGCATCCCTTCCGTCGCCATCTCCTTCGTCTGGTCGGTGCTGCATCCCGAGCACGAGCGGCGCGCGGGCGAGATCGTGCGCGAGATGATGCCCGACGCCTTCCTCTGCCTGGGCTCGGAGATCTACCCGCAGGTCCGCGAGTACACCCGCACCTCGACCACGGTCACCAACGCCTACCTGGGTCCGATCATGAAGGACTACGTGGACGCGGTGGACCGCTACTTCGCCAACCTCGGCGCCAAGTACCCGGTGCGCTATTTCCAGTCCAACGGCGGGCTCGCCATCGGCCAGGCCATGACCGATCGCTCGGTCTATGCCATCAACTCGGGCCCCGCCTCGGCGCCGGCCGCCGGCCTCTTCGTCACCGAGCCCTTCGGCAAGAAGAACGTGATCACCGTCGACATGGGCGGCACCTCCTTCGACATCACCCTGGTGCGCGACGGCAGCGCCAACGTGAACAAGAACATCGACTTCCTGCGCTACCGCATCGGCGTGCCGATGATCCAGGTCGAGACCCTGGGTGCGGGCGGCGGCTCCATCGGCTGGATCGATCCCAGCGGCCTGCTGCAGGTCGGCCCGCAGTCGGCCGGTGCCGATCCGGGTCCCGCCTGCTACGGCAACGGCGGGACGGAGCCCACCGTGACCGACGCCAACCTGGTGCTGGGCTATCTCAATCCCAAGGCGCTGCTGGGCGGACGCATGGACCTGGACGCCGCCAAGGCGGAGGAGGTCATCCGGACCAGGGTCGCCGAACCCCTGGGGATCTCGGTCGAGAAGGCCGCCTACGGCATCTTCACCATCGTCAATAACAACATGGTGAACGGCATCCGCCGGGTCTCGGTCGAGCGCGGCTACGACCCGCGCGACTTCGTGCTGGTGGCGGCCGGCGGCGCCGGGGCGGCGCACATCACCGCACTCGCCCGCGAAATGGGGATCGAGACGGTGCTGGTGCCGAAGCTGGCCTCCGGCCTCTGCGCCTTCGGCCAGATCATCTCCGACGTCAAGTACAACTACATGGCCACCAAGCCGCTGCGCCTGGAGGGCCAGGAGGCCTACGACCAGATCAACCAGGTCTTCGCCGAGATCGAGGCCCAGGGCATCGAGCACCTGGAGACCGACGGCTTCGAGCGCGAGCGGATCGACGTCAAGCGCAGCCTGGATATGCGCTACGTCGGCCAGATCCACGAGTGCACCGTGGATATCGGCACCTTCGACATCGACGAGAAGACCGTGCAGGAGGTCAAGCAGGCCTTCCACAACCGCCACAAGGAACTCTACACCTACGACGAGCCGCACAACACGGTCGAGGTGGTGAACCTGGAATCGACGCTCTACGGACGGGTCGACAAGCCGGTCCCGCCGAAGGCGGCTGCCGGCGGCCAGCCGGAGGCGGCGAACCTGGGCCTGCGCAAGATGATCTTCTCGCGCGAGGGCGAGCAGGTGGACGCTCCGGTCTACGACGGCTCCAAGCTGGGGGCCGGCGATGTCGTCACCGGACCGGCCGTCATCCAGGAGGTGACCACCACCGTGGTGATCGAGCCCGGCTGGCAGGCCAGCCTGCACGACAGCGCCAGCTACCTGCTGACCCCGGTGAAGTAGGGGATTGCCGCCCGCCGGCGCCGCCGCTGCGGGGGTCGGCGGGCGTGCAAGTTCTTGTTAAGACGCTTTTTTGTCGTCCTCCAGCTTCACCATTCTTGTCATCCTCCGGCTTGACCTTTTTTTATCGTCCCCCAGCTTCACCATTTTTGTCATCCTCCGGCTTGACCGGAGGATGACAATAAAGGGGTGGAGGTACGGACGGCGTGAACGGTGCTGGGATGGAGGCGCGGTCGGCACGGCCGGTGCGGTCGGTCCGGTCGGTGCGGACAGTGCGGTTAGGAGGGACAGCGTTGGGGACGACCGAAACACGACCGTCTCCATCCCATCGAACTCAGCCACGCACCCTACCCTCTCACCTCAATCCGCGAACCCCAGCGTCCGGGCCTGGTCGACATTCAGCCAGGTGACCTCCTGCGGCGGGGTGGCGTTGGCGATGGCGAGGTAGGCCTGGGACTCCGCGCCCGGGACCAGGCTCAGGATGCTGGCCAGGGTGACGTTGGTCTCGTAGTTCGCCCGGCCGCTGTAGTCCGAGGCGGAGTGGATGCCGAGGCGCGCGCCGCTGCCCATGATGCGCGTGCTGGCCGTGATGAAGGCGAAGGAGCAGATGGAGACGCAGACCATGTTCTCGCCGACCACTGCGGCAAGGTCGCGGTCGACCATGAAGTGGGCGAGCGTCAGCCCGGCGCGCACGTTGCCCCCCGGGCTGTTCAGCACCAGGAAGCGGATGTCGTGCCTGGAGCGATCGGCCTCGTAGGTGCGGATCAGGCGGTCCACCGCCTCCTGCGAGATCTCGCCCTCGAAGCCCAGCCCGTAGGCGCGCGAGCAGTCCGGGAAGGTGAAGTCGGCGTAGTAGACACGCCCGCTTCTGATGTCCTGGTTGCTGTAGGCATCCTGATAGTCGAAGCTGCGCGGCTGGCAGTCGCTGGCCACGGTCTTGGGCAGCGCCGCAGCGCCGGGCGGCGTCCTGGCGCAAGCGGCGGCGAAGAGCAGCAGGAGACAGGCCAGACAGGCCCGCATGAGACCGCCCTTGCTATGGTGCCGCACTTCCATGACCCAAAAGTGCCATGCGGTTCCGGCAAACGGCAAGCTGTCAGGCAGTGCGTGGGCGCCCGAGCCACCGCAGGGGACCTCGGCGGTCGCCATCGCGGCCGCCTGCCTCCATAATCGGAGGAGGCCCTAGCTCGGTGAACCCGGGCGCTCGGGATGACACGACGCCTGCTGTCGGACCGGGTGCCTCTCGCAGGTCGAGGAACAGCCCATGCCCTCCAGACTGATCGCCTTTCTGTCCGGCCAGGGCCGCGATGCAGCCGGCCGGACCCTGGACGAGATCCTCGCCTTGCCCGACGGGGAACTGGAAAGCCGTCACGACTACATCCAGTGGCTCTTCCCGCTGATGGAGCCCAGCCGGGCCGTGCCGGGCTCTCCCGTCCTGACGGCCGAGGAGCGCAACCTGATCTCGACCGACAGCTCCATCGGGACCAACCTGCTCCGCTCCGCGGCGAGGATGGAGCGCTTCTACGAGGCCAACGACCACTGGCTGCGGGGCTTCGATCACAACCACCTGCGAATCACGCGGATCATCCGCTCGCTCCGGCTCCTGGTCGGCCGCGAGGAAGCCGAGGACTTCCACCAGGCGATCCTCGCCCGGGTGGCGGCGGCCGGCCGGCCGGTGAACCCGCGGTCGATGGCCTTCTGGCAGGAAGCCCTGATCTAGCGGGGCGGAGAGCGGCCGGCCCGATCCCCCGGGACTTGCATGCCTGCCACCGCGGACAGGAGCCCACAAGACCCGTGACAGCGGGCCGGTGATCGGCTTACTTGGCCGCCGATTGCACGAGAAGCCTTGAGAGGGAGTTCCGCCATGGTCGCCAACAAGAAGCTCTTGGTCCTGCCCGGAGACGGCATCGGGCCCGAGGTGATGGACGAGGTGAAGCGCGTCATCGACTGGCTGGACGGCGAGCGCCGCGCCACCTTCGACCTGGACGAGGGGCTGGTCGGCGGCTGCGCCATCGATGCCGAGGGCGCGCCGCTGTCGGACGCCACCATGGCGCGGGCCCAGGCGGCCGATGCCACCCTGCTGGGTGCCGTCGGCGGTCCCAAGTGGGACGAGCTGCCCTTCGAGCAGAAGCCAGAGCGCGGCCTGCTGCGCCTGCGCAAGGAGATGGAGCTCTTCGCCAACCTGCGCCCGGCCATCTGCTTCGACGCGCTGGTCGGCGCCTCGACCCTGAAGCCCGAGATCGTCTCGGGCCTCGACATCATGATCGTGCGCGAGCTCACCGGCGGCGTCTACTTCGGCGAGCCGCGCGGCATCGAGGAGCTGCCGGACGGGCAGCGCCGCGGGATCAATACCCAGGTCTACACCACCAACGAGATCCGCCGCGTCGCCGCCGTGGCCTTCGAGCTGGCCCGCAAGCGCCAGGGCCGGGTCTGCTCGGCCGAGAAGGCCAACGTCATGGAATCCGGCGTGCTCTGGCGCCAGGAGGTGACCAAGCTGCACGCAGAGGGCTACCAGGACGTCCAGCTCAGCCACATGTACGCCGACAACGCCGCCATGCAGCTTGTGCGCAATCCCAAGCAGTTCGACGTGATCGTGACCGACAACCTCTTCGGCGACATCCTCTCCGACGAGGCGGCCATGCTGACCGGCTCGCTCGGCATGCTGCCCTCGGCCTCGCTGGGCGCGCCCGATTCCAGCGGCCGGCGCAAGGCGCTTTACGAGCCGGTGCACGGCACGGCGCCGGACATCGCAGGGCAGGGCAAGGCCAATCCCGTCGCCATGCTGATGAGCTTCGCGATGTGCCTGCGCTACTCCTTCGACATGGACGAGGACGCCGACCTGGTGGAGCGCGCCGTCACCCAGGTGCTGGAGAGCGGCCTGCGCACCGGCGACATCGCCGGCCCGGGCGACAAGGTGGTCTCGACCCGCGAGATGGGCGAGGCCGTGCGCAAGGCAATGGCAACGGCTGCCTGACCCCCGCCGATCGAAGTCCTTCCCGTCAGCCGGCCGCCGGGGCCTGGGTCTCCGGGCGCAGGCGGCCGGTGCGGGGGTCTGCCGTTCCCTGGTGCCACTCGTCCATCGCCGCCGTGAGGCAAGCGCCGAAGAGGGCCACGGCCCAGGCCAGTTCCAGCCACAGCAGGGCAAAGGGCAGGGCCGCCACGGCGCCGTAGATTGTCTGGTAGCTGGAGACGTAGGCCACGTAGTAGCCGAAGCCCGCCTTCAGGATCTGGAACATGACGGCGGCGACCACGGCCGCAGCCGCCGCGCGGGAGATGTTCACCCGCCGGCTGGGGGCCACCCAGTAGATCAGGCAGAAGCCCAGCCACTCCATCGCGGCCGGCACCGCGGTCCGCAGCAGGCCCAGGTCCTCGCCCAGGACCTCGCCGTACTGGCGCTGGGTGAGCGCCAGGAACTGCGCCGAGAAAGAGATGCCCAGCGCGAAGAGCAGCGGGCCCAGTGTGATGATGGTCCAGTAGGCCATGAAGCGCACGGCCAGGCTGCGCGGCCGCTGCACCCGCCAGATGGCGTCGAAGGTGTCGCTGATCGTGTGCAGCAGCATCATCCCGATGAAGGCCAGGAATAGGACGCCGAAACCGGTGAGCTGTCTGGCCTTCTCGATGAAGTCGTTAACGGCGTCGATGACCGTCTGTTCGATGGTCGGCACGACGTAGAGCAGCAGGCGCTCCTGCACCGCGGTCTGCATCTCGTGAAAGCTCGGGAAGGCCGCCAGCAGGGTGATGGCGATGGTCATCAGCGGAACGATGGCAAGGGCGGTCTGGAACGAGAGTGCGGCGGCACGGGTGAAGAGCTCGTCGTGCCAGAACCTGAGACCGACGTAGCGCCAGAAGAGCCAGGTCAGGTGCAGGCGCCGGTAGAGCTTCAGCAGGATGCCGTCCGGCCCGGCGAAGCGACTGCCGGTCGGAGGGCCGCCGTGCCGGTCCGCAGATGCCTCGTCTTTCGCCAGGCGCAATCCCTTAACCTCCCTCGCCCTGGTCCCGCATCCTGCGCAGCCGCCGCCTCCCGGATCAAGCCCGAGGGCGAGGGGGCAGCCTGGAGACAGATAGGTTTAGGGGCGCTTGTTGTATTCTTGCTCGAAGTAGCGCGCCGGGGTCGTCCCGAAGACCTGCCGGAAGGCCTGCACGAAGGCGCTGAGGCTGTCGTAGCCGCAGTCCAGCGCCACCGTCGTCACCGCGCGGCCCGCCGCCAGCCCCTCGAGTGCCGCCAGGAGGCGCGCCTGCCTCTGCCACTGGCGGAAGGTCATGCCGCACTCGCGCCGGATTGCCCGGATCAGGCTGCGCTCGCTCATGCCGAGCGCGCGCGCCCAGCCCGCGAGCCTGCGCCGGTCGGCGGGATCGGCCGTCCAGGCCTGCGCGATGCGCCACAGCCGCGGGTCCTGCGGCTGCGGCAGCCGCAGGGGTTCGGCCCCGTGCGCGGAGAGCTCGCTGACCGCCAGGGCCTCGAGCAGCGGCCGCTGCCGCTCGTGGCAGGGTCCCTCGACCAGGCGCAGGACCACGGCACGCAGCAGGTCGCTGACCGCGATCACCCGGCAACGGCTGATCAGCCTCGCCCGCTGGCCGCTGAGGTAGAGGGTGCGCAGCGAGACGGCGGTGCGGCAGTCGATGGCATGCTCGATCCGGGGCGGGATCCAGAGCGCCCGCAGGGGCGGCAGGACCCAGAGATCGCTCTCGACCGTCACCTGCATCACCCCCTGGCGGGCATAGACCAGCTGGGCCTCGTCATGGCAGTGCGGCGCCAGGTAGATCCCGGCGGCGTGGTCGCTTGAGAGGGTCCGGATGGCCGGTTGGAGGTCCGCTGCGAGAGAATCTGGCATTTCAGCGACACATATTGGCATTCTGGCGGAAGACTGACAAGGCGCCTTTTGCGATCCCTTCTCAAACGATCGGATATCCCTGGAGACCCCGCATGGCGGCCAAGCCCGGCCTGATGGCCTTTCTGAACCTGGCGCACTTCGTCGATCACTACTGCCTGCTGATCTTCCCGACGGCGGTGCTGGGGCTCTCCAAGGCCTGGGGCCTCAGCTACGATGCCGCCCTGGCGCTGGGCAGCGGCGGCTACATCGCCTTTGCCATCGCGACCCCGCCGGCCGGCTGGCTGGGCGACCGCTGGGGCAGGCTCGCCACCCTGCGGCTCTTCTTTCCGGGTCTCGCGGTTGGGCTCCTGGTGGTCGGCACCGCCGAGAGCGAGGCGCAGCTCGCCGTCGGCATGGTGCTGCTGGGCATAGCGGCCGCGATCTATCACCCCGTCGCCACGGCGCTGGTGATGCAGATCTCGGGCGGCAGCGGGCGGGCGCTGGCGATCAACGGCCTCTGGGGCAACATGGGCGTTGCCGCCGCCGCCCTGGGGACGGCCGTCACCATGGCGGAGCTGAGCTGGCGCTGGTCCTTCATCCTGCCTGCCGTCGTCCTGGTCGCGGTCTCGCTGATCTTCCTCGTCATGGTCCGCAAGGTCGAGGTGAGCCCGCGCCTGGCCGCCAAGACCGGAGGCGGTGCTGCCAAGGCGGCGCTGCTGTCGCCCTATCGCGCGCTGGCCCTGATCGGCCTCTCCGCCTTCTGCGGCGGCCTGGTCTTCAACGGCGTCACCTTCGCGCTGCCCAAGCTCTTCGCCGAGCGCCTGGGCGACTTCCTGCCCGGGCTGGGCGCGCTCGGCCTGGTCACCGGCCTGGTCTTCGCCATTGCCGGCTTCGCGCAGCTCCCGGTCGGCGGCCTGCTGGACCGCCAGGGCCCGCGCCTGCCGCTGATCCTGGCGACCGGGCTGCAGACCCTGCTGCTGCTGGGCCTCTTCCTGACGCAGGGCCCGGTGGCGCTGCCCTTCGCGGCGGTCCTCCTGATGCTGGTCTTCGGCGAGATCCCCATCACCGCCTGGCTGCTGGGGCACGTGGTGCCGGAGCGCTGGCTGGCCCGGGTCTACGGCATCCAGCACCTGCTCTCGCTGGGCGTGGCGGCCCTGGTGCTGCCGCTGATCGCCTCGCTCTACGCCGCCACCGGCAGCAGCGGCGCCCTCTTCGGCGTGCTCGCGGTCGCCGCCGCCCTCATCTTCGTCGCCGCCTTCGTCCTGCTGCGCGACCGCCAGCCGCAGCACGCGCACCCCTAGAGCGGGTCGCGCTCGAGTAGAACCGGTTCCGGCCCTCTCCCCCTCCCGGCCACCCACGCCAGTATCCTATTGGGTAGCCGGGAGGGGGAGAGGGCCGGTGCGTTGCGGTGAGCAGCCTCACCGCAGTTCAGAACTGCTTGGCGAGCCTACTCGGCGTCGTCTCCCGCCGCGCGGAAGCCCTGGGCCACGAGGTACATCTCGCTGGAATCCTTGCGGCTGGCCGGCGGCTTGGCGTGGCGGACTTTCTCGAAGCGCTGCTTCAGGAGGGTCAGAAGCTCGGCCTCGGTGCCGCCCTGCAGCACCTTGGCGACGAAGGCCCCGCCGGGCGCCAGCACCTCCAGCGCAAAGAGGGCGGCGGCCTCCGCCAGGGCCATGGTGCGCAGGTGGTCGGTCTTCTTGTGGCCGATGGTGTTGGCCGCCATGTCGGAGAGCACGAGGTCGGCCGGGGCCCCCAGCGCCTGCTTCAGGCGCTCCGGCATCTCGTCGTCCAGGAAGTCGCCCTCGATGATCTCGACGCCGGGCAGCGGGTCGACCGGCAGGAGGTCGATCCCGACAAGGCGCCCGCCGCCGCCCCTGTCGTTGCCGACGATCTCGGCTGCCACCTGCAGCCAGCCGCCGGGCGCACAGCCCAGGTCCACCACCTTCTGCCCGGGCGCGATCAGATCGAAGCGCTCGTTGAGCTGCAGCAGCTTGAAGGCGGCCCGCGAGCGATAGCCCCTGGACTTGGCGTCCTGCACGTAGGGATCGTTCAGCTGGCGCTGCAGCCAGAGCGTGGAGCCGACCGGCCGTCCGCGCGCCGAGCGGACCCTCTGGCTGAGGCTGCGGCCGCTGCCGCCACGCTCGCCGCCGCGCCCGCCCCTGCCGCCGGGGCGGCGGCGCCGCTGATCGCTCACCCTGCCGCTGTCCCGGTCACGCCGACGCCATCTCCTGCACCTCGATCGGCAGGGAACGTCCCGGCCGGCGCATCAGGCTCAGCAGGATGCCCTCGCGCACGCCGCGGTCGGCCACGCGCAGCCGCTGCACGGGAAAGCGCTGGCAGAGGGCGGCCAGGATGGCGCAGCCGCTCACCACGAACTCGGCCCGCTGGGGTCCGATGCAGGGATGCCGCGCCCGCTCTTCCTGCGACATGGCCAGGATGCGCTCGACGACGGTCTCGATGGTGTTCTGCGTGAGGAAGGCGCCATCGACGCGGCGCCGGTCGTAGCGCGGCAGCGAGAGGTGCATGCCGGTGAGCGTGGTCACCGTGCCGGAGGACCCCAGCATCTGCACCTCGCCCCCGTTCAGCTCCTCCAGCAGGTGGGCCTCGTCGAAGGCGGCGCCGAGCGAGCGGGCGACCTCGTCGACAATGGTCTCGTAGCCCTCGCGGGTGCTGGCTGCCGGGCCCAGCCGCTCTACCAGGGTGACCACGCCGAACGGCAGCGAGGCGAAGGCCAGGGGCGCCAGCCTGCAGCTTCCGGCAGCCGGCGAGACGGCCAGATGGCTCACCTCGGTCGAGCCGCCGCCGATGTCGAAGACCAGGGCGTGGCGGCGCAGGGGATCGAGCAGGGGCGCACAGCCCGAGAGCGTGAGGGCCGCCTCTTCGCGGGCCGAGATGACCTCCAGGTTGATCCCCGTCTCCAGGTAGACGCGCTCCAGAAAATCGGTGCCGTTGCTGGCCTGGCGGCAGGCCTCCGTGGCCACCGCGCGCAGGCGCGTGACGCCGCGGCGGCGGAGCTTGGCGGCGCAGACGGCGAGCGCGTCGAGGGCCCTCTCGATGGCCGCGTCGCTGAGCGCGCCGGTGGCGTTCAGCCCCTCGCCCAGGCGGATGATGCGCGAGAAGGCATCGACGACGTGAAAGCCCTGGCGGCTGGGCCGTGCGATCAGCAGGCGGCAGTTGTTGGTGCCCAGGTCGAGCGCGGCGAAGATCTGCTCGGGCCGCGAGCGGCGGCGCCGTCGACCCTCGTGTCTCGCGATCCTGCCTGTCGCTGCCTCCATCGTCTCCCCGGTTTCGGATCAGTTCCTGGTCTTCGTTCCCGCTGCGTAGCGAAGCCTAGCAGGCGAGAGGGACGCCGCCAAGCACACCCGGCAGGGTGCGCGCAGGATCCCTCGCCCGATCTCCGGCGAACTCCGAGGTTGAAATGCCGGCCCTCTGCCGCTATATCGCGCACTCCGCCTTCGCGAGAGCGCCCCTGGCGGGCCCTTGGGGGATAGTTTAGCGGTAGAACTCTCGGCTCTGACCCGAGCAGCCCTGGTTCGAATCCAGGTCCCCCAGCCAAATCTCTCTTTCAGCCGGTTTTCCTTCGCCAGCCGCCCTGGCATGCCCGACGGCTGCCGTCGTTTCTGCCAGCATGTCAAAGGGTTGGCGGAAGGTGGCGGTGATCTGGCCGTCGTCCCAGGAGCAGTTCGAAAGCAGGAAGTTCAGCAGGCGCCGCTTTTCCCGGGCGGGCTGGCGTTCGAACAGGCTGCGGGCGTTCCGGGCGAGTTCGAGAATCCTGACGCCCTCGTCCATGTAGGACCGGTCGGCGGACTGGTGGCGCCCGATGTCGGCCAGGAGGCGATCCTGCTCGCCGCGCCACTCGCTGGCCTTGCGCTCGAAGAAGGCGGCATCGATGCAGCCGTCCAGCTTGTCGACGTACATGGCGTCGATCCGGCGCTGGAGGCGGTTGTACTCGGCCTGCAAGCGCTTGATCGCGTCCGCGTGCTCCCGGCGCTCGTCGGCGTGGCTGGCGTGCAGCGCGTCGCGGACCCAGACCAGCACCTCCTCGTCAAAGTGGAGACAGTCGAGCAGACCGGCGAACTGCTGCTCCAGCACCTCCTCGCGGACATAGCGGCGCCGGCAGTCGGCGGGCTTGCCCTGGCAGCGGTCGGCGTAGCCGGTGCAGTGGTAGTAGATGTAGGTCTGCTTCTTGATCTCGCCGACCACCGCGCAGCCACAGCGGCCGCAGGAGATCAGGCCCGAGAAGGCGAAGTCGTGCTTCACCCGCCGCGGCTTGCCGGCGCTGCGCCCGTCCAGCCCACCCTGGACCCGCTCCCAGAGTTCCGGCGAGACCAGCGCCTCGTGCCGCCCCTCGTAGCGCCTGCCGTTCCAGTCGAAGGATCCACAGTAGAGCCGGTTGCGCAGGATGGTCTGCAGGGTGCTGACCGGGACCGCGTTCCCGGACTTCGGATAGACCAGCCCCTCGGCCTTCGCCTTGCGCGCCAGCTCCTTCAAGGAAAGCTGCCCGGTGGCGTACCACTCGAAAACCCTGGCCACCAGCGGCGCCGAGGCCGGGTCCGACAGGATGATCCGCTTGCCATCGGCGCCCGCGACGTTGCGGTAGCCCAGCGGTGCCTTGGTCGGCCAGATGCCCTGCTCGGCCTTCTCCTGCATGCCCTTGCGGGCCTCCTCGGAGAGGTTGTCGATGTAGTTCTTCGCCATCAGCACCTTGATGCCGTGCATAAACTTCTCCGACGAGCGGGAGACGTCCGAGAGCACCTCGCCTTCCTTCACCAGGTGGATCTCGACCTCCAGGTCGTCGATCGTCACCCAGTCCTTGAGGTTGCGGTAGAGGCGGTCGGTCTTCTCGACCAGCAGGATCCGCACCGCCGGGTTGGCCTCGAGGAAGGCCACCATCTCGCCGAAGGCGGCGCGCCCGCTCTGCTTGGCGGTCTCGACGTCAACGTACTCCGCGACGATCGCCAGCCCCTCGGCGGCCGCGTAGGACTTCAGCAGTTTGAGCTGCGCCGGGATCGAGAAGCCTTCCTTCTCCTGCTCCTTGGAGGAGACGCGGGCGTAGAGGACGGCCTGCTTGCAGGCGGCGGTCCCGGTGCTGTCCTTGGATCTGGAGGTCTGAGCCATGATGTTTAATATATACTAAACGCTCTGGAATGCAACACTGTGGCGAGGACCGCCGCAGCATAGAACAAGCCAACCTGGCAAAGAGAGCTGATGCTGCCCGAGCCAACATCAGCTCTCCCGCTGGCCGCGAAATGGACCGAATCCTCCCACAGATCAACGCCTGAGTGAGGCGGGCTTCGACGGGGCTTGCCTCAGTGCAATTGAGATGCCGCTACGGCTCGGGCGCCAGCATCGGGCATACACTGATGGTCTTCGCTCTATTCCTATTCTCCGCCCAGGGAAGCACTATCTCGCGGCCCTCTCTCTGCTTCCCCATCCGGCCTGAGAGGTGTCACAAAAGTTTGGTCAATTGCGCCACCCTTCTCCGGGACTATCCAATACTACCTAGGTATGAAACCGGTAGTGCAAGACCCAGCCCCCGGTTACTGGGTCCTGTTCCATTCGCTGCTTGCAAGCCTTCTTGTATCTCGGATCGGGATAAAGGTCAGCGTCCACTGCTAACCACGGCTCCGCCACAGACAGGTACTTCTGATACACTTCCGGCCTGGATGTTCCCTTAACGGTACCATGAGTGCCCACTGCAAGAAGCCCCTCCGTTACAGGTCGACGAGGCAGACGTAAGCAATACCCAGGCGGTTTCAAGCTGTTCTATTTGTCAACGCGTTTGCAGGTCTGCACACCCTTCAGCGGTGATGTCCCAAGAGATGGTGTAAGAGCGCCGATCCTCGGAGAGGCCCGAGGTTGATCAGGATGCCACAGCGGGCATCCTGCGGTTCTGAGTATCGAGCACGCGCGCGAGGCTCTCAAGGCTCATGTAGCGCCTGGCGACAGCCCACTCATCGTTGGTCTCCAGGAGCAGTGCGCCGACGAGCCTGATCACGGCTTGGTCGTTCGGGAAGATCCCGACGACATCCGACCTCCGCTTGACCTCTCGGTTGACGCGCTCAAGCGGGTTGGTACTGGCGATCTGGGGCCAGTGCTCTCTGGGAAAATCCATGTAGGCGAGCACGTCCTCGCGCGAGGCATCCATCATGGCGCCGAGCTTGGGCTGCTTCTCGCGCAGTGCATCGGCGACGGCGTCCCACTGGGTCATGGCATCAGCCTTGGTTTCCTGGGCGAAGATCGTCTTCAGCATGGCCGCTACGGCACTGCGCTGCTTGGCAGGCGCGTGGGCCAAGGCATTGCGCATCCAATGAACCCGGCACCTCTGGTGGGTCGCATTGAATACCCGGCGCGCTGCGGCCCGCAGGCCCTTGTGATCGTCAGCGATCACCAGCTTAACCCCGCGCAGGCCGCGGTCTGCCAGGCTGCGTAAGAAGTCGGTCCAGAAGGTCTCGGCCTCCGAAGGCCCAAGCGCGAGGCCCAGCACTTCGCGCTTACCATCCTCGTTGACCGCCACAGCAATTATCGCCGCACGGCTGACGATCCTGCCGCTGTCTCGGACCTTGAGATAAGTCGCATCCAGCCAGAGGTAGGGCCAGGCGCCTTCGAGCGGGCGGCTCAGGAAAGCCTGAACGCGTTCATCGATCTCAGCGCAGAGCCTGGACACTTGGCTCTTCGACATGCCGCCCGCACCCATGGCTTTCACCAGGTCATCGACCGCACGGGTCGAAACACCGTGCACGTAGGCTTCCTGGATCACAGCGACCAGCGCCTTCTCCGCCGTCCGCCGCGGCTCCAGGAAGCTCGGCAGATAGCTCCCCTTCCTTAGCTTCGGGATTGACAACTCGATCCGACCGGCGCGCGTGTCCCAGCTGCGCGCCCGATAACCGTTGCGCTGCGTCTCGCGCAGCTCTGTCCTCACCCCCTTCGGCGCGCCGGTGTGCGCCTCCACCTCTTGCTCCATGATGCGCTCAGCGGCAAAGGCCAGCATCTCGCGAACCAGGTCGCCATCAGCGTCCTTTTCTACCAGCTCGATTAAGGCCATTCTCTCCTCGGTCATCGTCATCTCCGGTTCCGGTTCTAGGTCTGCTAACCCGAACCTCTACCGAAGACCGGCGATGACCGCCTAGCGTCACCATCGGCCGCGCGCTGCGCTGCGCCGGTGGCTCCGCGCGCGGCCTCCTACACCAACTCCTGGGACACTGCTCCCTTCAGCAGCCGGCCGGAGCAATGCCATCGGATTTGCCCTGAAGGGAGGCGGAAAGCAAACCCTGGGTGTTGCGCAGATCGCAGCCGGTAAAGCAGCTCGGGAGCCATTTCTCCCGGTCCCATCCCGCATCGAACTGGTGGATCGGTGCCGGGCTCATCTTGCCCCTCCTGCATATTCGCCCCGCACGGCCTGCTGCCAGACGTGGGCGTATATCTCCTCCGCCATGGTGGCCTTTTCGTCGTCAGTGAAAGGCGGAGAAGGCAAGTCGGCGTGGATGGCATCTAGGATGAGGATCTTGACGTGCGCTTGTGTCTGCTCCTTCTCCCAGAAGCGGTCCAGCTCGGCCAGGCGGGCCTCTATGGCGGCCAGTAGGTCGCGGCTTGCTTGCTTGACGCGCTCACGTTCGGCCTTGCCCAGCTTCTTCCTCTGCAAGAGGTCGAAGAGTGCGAGCTCACGCTCGCTGAGACCTTCCTCGATCGACCGCTTCTGCTCATCATCCAGCTCATTCACGAGCTCCATGAGCCGCCGAAAGGTCTCTTCGATGGTCACGCGGTCCTTCTCGCGGTTGTAGTCGGCGACAATCTCCTCGTACCTCTGCTGATAGTCCATGCGCATGGGGTTCCGGGCGAGCATCTCCGCCAGCTTCTGTTCGACGATCTCCCGAACGTCCTGAAGTGCTGTCGCCTTGTGGCGCACTTTTCCTGCGAACTCGTTTCGCAGCTTTTCCATGTCGATCTTGCTGAGATCGAAGGTCAGTCCTTCGGCCTCGTCATCGCCTGGCTTCTGCGTCCGGATCGCCTCGTTGACGATCCGGTGCAGGGCCTTCAGAAGCTCCGTAACGTCGGCCGTGTCGCGGCGCTCGGTCAGCTTCTTGTAGATCGCCTCGATGTTGTCGTGCCGCTCGGCATAGGCGAAGGCCGAAGGTTCCGTCAGGAGTGCCCTGAAGCGGACGAAGACCTGGCGCGCCAGCACCTCGAAGCGGCGCTTGGCCTCGTCGCTGGAATAGACGGCTTCGACGGCATCCTTCAGGCCCCCGATGCGCACGAAGCCGGTCGTTCCAGTCAACGAGGCAGGGTCGAATCCAAGGCCCCGCAGATGCGCCTCAGTCGCTTCGATGGCTTCGATCAGGGCCTGCACCCTCTCCTCGATCGGGGCAACGATCTCCGAGCCACCATCGCCGTCGTCGCCGAGCGCGTACTGTGCGAGCGCCTCGCGCAGGCTCCGAAGCATGCCGTTGTAGTCGACGATCAGTCCAGAGTCCTTGCCGGGGTAAACCCGGTTGGCCCTTGCAATGGCCTGCATCAGGGTGTGCGCCTTCATCGGCTTGTCGATGTAGAGCGTCGAGAGGCATTCGACGTCGAAGCCGGTCAGCCACATGGCACAGACGATGGCGACGCGGAAGGAATGGCCCGGATCCTTGAAGGCGGTTTCGATATCGACGCGCTCCCCGTCTGCGGTCTCGAACCCCTGCTTGATCAGGTCACGATGGGGAACGATGTCGAAGCCCCATCGCTTGAAGTCTCTGACCTCGTTCTGGGCCTCGCTGATGACGATCTCTACCCTGGTCTTGTCAAGCCAGTCGGCCTGCGCCACCAACTCTTGCGCCTGCTCGGCGAGTTCGGCGCGGACGAATCGGTCGACTGCAAGTTCCGCTTCGCTACGTTTCGCATCGGCTGCCGCTTTGACCGCAGCCGCCTTCGCCTGCCAGTGTGGCTTGATGCGCTGCAGCATCCGCGCGCAGGTGATCTTGTCGATGCACACCAGCATCGACTTGCCGGATTCCCACCGGGTCGCGCAGTGGTCGACGAAATCCCTCGCGATCTTGTCCAGCCGCTCATCGGCGGTGATGATCTCGTAGTCCTTGCCGAGCAGCTTTTCGAGCAACGCCTCCTGATCGGGGTCGAGTTCGGCCGCCTCGATCCCGGATGCGATGCGATCATTGAGATCGGCACGGGCGACCCCCAGTTTCTCGCCGCGGTTCTCGTAGACCAGCTTGACGGTCGCGCCGTCCTCCTCAGAGCGCTTGAAGTCGTAGCGAGAGACATAGTTCCCGAAGATGCGCCTGGTGATCTGATCCTGCTTGAAGAGAGGTGTTCCGGTGAAGCCGATGAAGGCGGCGTTGGGCAGCGCGAGCCGCATGTTCCTGGCGAGCCGCCCCGCCTGCGTCCGGTGTGCCTCATCCGAGATCACGATGATGTCGTCACGCTCGCTGTAGGGCTGCTGCCGATTCACATCCTTGTTGAACTTGTGAATGAGGCTGAAGACGTATCGATGGTTCTCCTTCAGCCGCTCTTCCAGATCCTCGCCGGAGGCCGCCCGCGGAGTCCGATCGTCTGCAATGCCGCAGCCGACAAAGGTCCGATAGATCTGGCTGTCGAGGTCGTGCCGATCGGTTATCAGCAGGAAGGTGAAGTTGCCTTCCAGTTTTCGCCGCACCTTCTCGGCAAAGAAGGCCATGGAGTAGGACTTGCCGCTGCCCTGGGTGTGCCAGAACACGCCCAGCCGCCCGAGATCGGGATGCGCGCGTTCGACGATGTCGATCGGACCCTCGGGAATGTAGGGTGAAGGCGCCTCCGCAAAGCCGGGCATCGACTGGCTCTCCGAGGGTGCGCGGGACTGGAGAGGCAGTTCGACGACGCGGTGCCTGAGCCGTCGGTCCGGCGGAAAGGTCAGTTTCAGCGCCTCCTGCGCCGCCACCGATGCCACCGCCCGGTTGACACCCAGCACCTGGTGGTTCCGCGCGATCACCTTGCGCGTTGCGCCCGGCTTGCTCTCGTCGAAGAGGATGAAGTTCTCCAGGATGTCCAGCAGCCGGTCATGCGCCAGCATGCCGTTCAACAGAACCTCGGCCTCGACGCTACCCCTGTCCGTCTCGTCCAGCCGCTTCCACTCTGCGAAGTGATCCCACGCGCTGGTGATCGAGCCATAGCGGGCGCGGTCGCCGTTGGAGACGATCAGGAAGGCGTTGTGGTGGAAGGCGTGCGCGATGACGGCCTCGTCCATGTAGTCGGAGAGGTTCGCGTCGAAACCCTCGCGAATGTTCCGGTAGACCGCTTTCAACTCGATGAAGACAAGGGGCAGGCCGTTGACGAAGCAGACCAGATCGGCCCTGCGATTGTAGTTCGGGGTGCGGATGCCAGTGAGTTTCAACTCGCGCACGGCGAGGAAGCGATTGCTCGCGGGCGTATCGAAGTCGATCACCCTGGCGCGTCCGGATTTCCGTCGGCCCTGGGCGTCCCGGTACTCCACCGGCACCCCCCCGCGGACCAGGCGGTAGAAGTCGCGATTGTGCTGCACGGTCGAGCGGCTGACGTCATAGACCGTCAGTGCGCGCAACGCGTCCTCAATGGCCTTGTCGGGCAGGTCTGGGTTGAGGCGGGCCAGCGCGGCGCGCAGATCCCGGGTCAGGACCGCTTCCTTGGTGTCCTTCCGCCCGAGCGTGCCGTCAGGGCCGAAGGTCTCCTGATTGAAGGCATGTATGCTGTCCCAGCCCAGCACCTCTTCAAGGTGGTCGGCGAATGTCTTCTGGGTCAGCCGATCCTCGCTATTGATGCCTGTGATCGCCACAACCTACCCCAGCAATCTACATGACCTTGAATGCGACTCGCTCATCCTTCGCCTTCCCGGTATCGACGCGAAAAGCGGTAATGCCGCCATCCTGCGAAATCTTGATGCCAAGCCCTAGACGGGCAAGCGCTTTTGCGGCGGCTGTTCGTCCGCCGCCGGTGCTGCCGCCGTCGATCTGAAGAATCGCACCCACCGCCAGTACCTCCCCCGAGTGATTGATCACCGTCGCCCCGTCGATCGCCACCAGTTCCTGCCTAAACGTGCGGTCTAAGTCTTGGAACTTTCGACCGGCCACAGCCTTCGCAAGGGTCCTGGACTTCGCCGATGTCTTCAGGTCCAGGCGGTCGGACTCGGCGACCACCTTCGTCCAAGAGCCGGCCGATCCCGAACTGACGACACCAAGGCATGCTCCCGTTCTTGCAAATGATGCATCAAGCGCGGTCTCATAGAGCGCAGTCCGGGTGCTTATGTTTTGAGGAACGCGCATTTGTCGAAGTATCGGTCCGTGCGTTAGGAAATGCCAAGTTCCGCTGCGACGGGCGAAGAGCAATTGCTCGTCTCTGAACACCAGGATTTCGCCGAGTCGGTTCAACACGATAGCCACACGTCCATCACCCTCGGCCGTCCACTGCGCGACTGCGGAATGCCTCCATGGACAGGTAGGCGCCATTGCCGCTCCGGGTCTCACAATCGAATGTTCTGAAAATCTCAGATCGCTGTCGAAGACCAAGAGGGTATCGAAACCATTTGACAAAACGGCCCCGAAATCGTTGTCGGCCACCATGTTCAAATCGAGATCGGTCGCACCCCTGGCCTCCGGGTCGATGCCAACTCCGCTGGAAATCGGTGCACCCTCGTATAGCCGGGAGGCCCACAGCGCCATCTGGTCGATAACAGCCAGGAGTTCCCGGTCCTTTCCCTTTTCAGCAATAGCGCGGGCTACAACGCGCCGTTGGAACGTCGATAGTAAATCGTCTTTCAGCGGACCTTTCAGTTCGCGGTTCATTTCCCTCAGAATACTCACGAAGGCTTCGATGACCCTCGTCTCACGGGCTGAGTCGGTTTTTGCCGCAAAGGGTTGGTCGCGTCGGAACTGGAGGCGATAGGTGTTCGCCTTGTTGACCTTGAAGCCGATGGTTTGCGGGTTGAAAAACGAGACAGTGCCTTCGGAGGGACTTGACGGGACGGCAGCCGCACCAAGGCTCGCGCCAGAGAAGAACGGAAGAAGGTATCGTTCCGATAAATCCCTGAGCAATTCCTCGTCCATCGTTTTGGGAACCATCTTGGCCATTACATCGCACTCCCCCCATTCATCAGGCGCGGCAGCAGGAGGTCGCGGGCCTGAGCAAGTTTATGATTCTGTTCTCGGAGGAGTTCGATCATACCGAATTGAGGTGTTACGGCTTCGCTGAACAAGACCGCGATCCTTTGGGACGGTAGCAAGAGTGGGAAATCTGGAAAAGTTGTAAGAGGCACTCTATCAACTGTGGCGCCAGTCAGTACCCTTCCCGCAATCACCTGCCGCCAATTCTCGCTAAACATGTGCAGGAAAAGAAAATATCTATACTCGTTTATAGGGCGGATAAGTGCCATGCGTCGACCCAAGCAGCATCTCAACCCGCGAGGGATCAGCGCATATCGGTTTAGCGTCGCCTCGTAGGAAAACACTATATCTCCTTCTACCGGTGTAACTCTCCGAGTCTACTTTGGGAAATCGGCCTCCGATACATGCCTGATGCTGGAGAGGTCCAAACCTCCCGCTTCAAGAATGTTCTTGATGCCCAGAAAGACGGGCCCCTCATCACTTGGCGCTGGCGTTGCATGGGGACCATCGAACAAGCCGACATACGCCCGCTTGATTTCTGTTGCCTTCCAGCCTTCAGGGAGACCGTCGATGATCTTGACGTGTTCGTGGCCGGGGAAGCGGAAGTGGACGAACCACTCGCGGTATAGCAGCCGCGCTGCCTCCTCCAGCAATGCAATCCGCCGCCGGTTGTTGTCGATCAGGTCGTCGTAGGCGGAAAGGACATTAGCGATTTCAGTTTGAGCCGACAGTGAAAATCTTGGAACCGGGAAGTTCTTTAGCGCGGTGAGGTTTATATGGGGAACGCCGGACGATGAGTTCTGGTTCAAAATCTGTTGCTGGGCTTCACGGCTCGTAAAATAGTAGTATACAAACCGTGGATCCACCTTCCGAGTATCCACAGTGAGCTTCATCTGGCTTTGCGAGATCACGTATGAATCGAAACATGCATTGTCCGGGATGAGTGCGATCTGCCCCAGCGTGCCTCGTTGCGTAAAAACGATATCCCCAGGGTGTGCGAGGTTTCCAAAAAGATCTTCGCGCACCTTCTGTTCCGAGACGAAAACGAAGTCCTTCTCTTCCAGATACCTTCCGCCGTTGAGATTCGATCCTCGGATGACGGGAATCCCCTCTTGGACGTAGTCCTTTGAAGTAAGCTTTGAGCCGAATGGGCCGCCGATTAGAGAGTATCGTCCTTCTGCGGCGAACGTCTCAAGCCGAACGGTCTCTCCGCTCACACCCCCAACTCCTGAAAATTTCGGGCGATCCGTGCTGCCAGCTCCGCCGCCTCCTCGTTCAGGCCCTGCAGATCGATGTGGATGGACCGCAGCGCCTCCTCAAAGTCGAAATCCTCGTCCACCTCCTCGGGTGCCACGCCGACATAGCGGCCGGGGGTCAGGCTCCAGTCATGCGCGGCGATATCGGTCCGGCTGACCTGCTTCACCAGTCCCTCGACGTCGCGCAGCACAGCGTCGGGGAATCGTTCCTGCAGCCAGTCAGCCTGCCTCACGAAGTAGCGAGCCGCCTTCAGCGCCTCCACCGCTCCGGCTCGCGCCGCTTCCAACGTACGGCGCGCCCTGGTCACCTCGGCATTCGCCCAGAGCGCCGAGTCCCGCGCGTCCAGTTCCTTCACCGCCACATCGGCCACCCGTCCCGCGAGCTTGGCCGCGAGGTCGATCTGCCTGGTCAGATCCCGGCACCGCTCGGCCATGCCGTGCATCCCCTCCCGTGACGCATGGAGCGCGGCATTGTCCCGCTCCCCACCGTCTGCACGCTTGCCCCACTCCGCGGCGCGGGTGGCGATCTCGTCGCCGAACGCCTCGATGTCTGCAGCAAGCACCGCCTGGGCCGAGGTCAGCTCCTCCCAGGTCTCCGCCAGCGGGTCAGGCTCCCTGTCGTTCGTAGCAAAGGGCTCCATCAGGTCGGTGAGCGTGCCGAGCGAGTCCTCGAAAACGGCTAGCGGGTCTGCAGTCGCCTGCCCCCTGGCGATCGCCTCCGCAATATAGGCTTCTACCAGCTTTAGGAAGCGCTCGGACTGTCCCCGATAGAGCCAGACGATGGCGGCGATGTTCTTCTGCTGCTCTGGGCTGAAGTCGTGGATGGCACGCGTGACCTTGCGGTAGATGCTGCGCGCATCGAGCATCAGGACATGGTCGCGCCGATCCGGATCCCGCTCCTTCGCCCGATCGAAGAACCAGAGCTGGCAGGGCACGGTACGCGTATAGAAGAAGTTGCCGCGGATATCGATCATCACGTCGACGGCGCCGGTCTCGACCAGTTTCCGGCGCACCTTCGCCTCGTCCCGCCCGGCACTGGAGGCCTGCGAGGACATGACGACACCGGCGCGCCCCGTCTCGCTCAGGTAGCTGTAGAAGTACTGGAGCCAAAGGTAGTTGGCGTTCGAAACCTTTTTCATCTTGTTGACGCCCGGCAGTCCGAACGGCAGACGCCTGTCGCCCTTAACCTTTTCGGCATCCACCTCATCCACATTGAAGGGCGGATTGGCCATCACGAAGTCACACCTCCCGACCAGCTCGTGCGGATCCTTGTAATAGGTGATGGCCTCGTTGCCGGCCCTGATCTTGCCCTCCAGCCCGTGCACCGCGAGGTTGATCTGGGCGAGCTTCGCGGTGGTCTCGTTCTTCTCGTGGCCGTAGAAAGTGACCCGCTGCATCGTTTCCAGGCCTTCGTGCTCGATGAAGTGGCTGGATTGGACGAACATGCCGCCGGATCCGCAGGCGGGGTCCAAGACGACGCCGTGGTCGGGTTCGATCACGTTGACGATGGTCTGGACGATCGAGGGCGGGGTGAAGAACTCGCCGTTGTCGTGCGCGCCCTGCTTGGAGAACTCGGCGAGGAAATACTCGTAGATGCGCCCGAAGACGTCGCCGGAGGCGCCGCGTAACGCGTCGGAATCGAACATCCGCAGCATGCGTTCGAGAAGATCGTCCTCGAAGCGCTCGTAGTCCTTCGGAAGCTGGCCGGCGAGCGGCGGAAAGCGGTCCTCGACCGCCTCCATCGCAGCGGTGAGGGCGGCCCCGAGAGCGCCGTCCTTGGGCCGCTCCAGCAGCACGTCGTAGCGCGCCGCCTCGGGTAGCATCATGGCCCGGCGTCGCGTGAAATCGCCCTCCACCAGCGCGCGATCGGGCATCTTGCCGGCAGCCTTGTCTGCCTCGATCGCTGCCAGCGCCTCGTAGTAGCGATTGGAAGCGTGACGCAGGAACAAGAGCCCCATGATCGGCATGAAGTATTCGTTCGAGGCGAGGCCCGAGTTCGCCCGAAGGTCGTCGGCGAGCTTCCAGAGATCCGCCTCGAAACGTTCGAGGCCGTCGAAATGGTCGCTGGCTGCTGCCGGCGCGCCGTCACCCTTCATGCTGCTGCCCTCCCCGGCATCACCAGGCGTTTCCCCTCTTCCTCCGCGACCGCAGCGTCGAGGAAGGCGTTGCAGGCCTCGATCTCACGCCTGGTCTCCTCGACCGACCGCCAGTCGACGGCTGCGGTCCATTTCTGCGCATAGTCCAGCATGCGAATCAACGGCTCCGGCCGGCTGCTCTGCGACAGCGCCTTCAAGGCCGACAGATAGTTGGCGCGGTAGACGGTCGGGATGACGATGCGCTCTTCGCCGGCCGCCGCCAGCTCTGCATTCATCATGATCCTCGCGGTTCTCCCGTTCCCGTCGGCGAAGGGGTGCACCTCGGCTACGAGGAACATCATGAAGACGGCACGCTCGAATGGCGTCTCCAGGCTGCGGCAAAGGTCGAGACCCTGGGCCAGGGTGCCTGCCACCAGATCCGGCGCGACGAAGTGGGTTGAGCCGGCACGGTTCGCCATCTGCTTGAAGGTGCCGGGACCGGTATCGGGGCGGCCTTCCATGATCGCCGCATGACGTGTCTTCAGCAGGGCTTCCAGCTCCGCGGCATCGGCAGGGGTCCGTCGCATCTCGCGATCGTCGGAGACAATGCGCCAGGTGCCCAGCACGTCGTGGGCGTCTTCCGGTCTCTCGTTGGGCAGGACTCCGCGGAAGACGATGTCGGCGGCCTCTTCGACGGCGAACTCCGTGCCCTCGATGAAGTTGGAGAAGTAGGCCTCGAAGAAGGCAAGTGTCGCCCTTCCCTCCGACCCGCGGACCGATGCGATTCGCGTGACCGGCGGGCTGTTGCGGAGGGTTGCACGCAAGTTCTGGAAGAGGGTCAGCCGATCTGGGTCGTAGGGACGGCCCTGGCGACGAGCAATGGCGACCGGCGCGCTCAGCTCGGCCTCGCGGGTCCCGAGAAGCGTACCGATCAGCGCATCTAATGCCTTTGCCTCGTCGGCGAGGTCCAGGATCGGCGCGAGGTTTCGGATCTCGTCGCGCAAGCGATTAGCGGCTTTCTGGCCTGTTCTGCGAATCAGGGTGTCCAGTCTTTCTTCGATCTCGGTCCGACCCAGGGTACGGCCCACGAGGCCGCCCCGTGCGCGCGAGGGACGCATGTTCTCCAGGTAAGCTCGCGCCGTCGAGCTCAAGAACAAGCCGGCTATGAATGGCCTGTCCGAAGGGAGTGGTCCGGTTCCCCGCCTGGGGCGAAGAATGATGCCGGGCAGTTTGATGTCGCGGCCACTTTCGGTAATCAGGCAAACCGATCCGTCGTTTGCTGCCTGGTTTTCCAGTGCCGTCCTATCGGCGATAAGGGCACCCGGGAAGTAGCCGGCGACGATGTTCCACAGGTTGCGCGAGACCACGGCCTCGGGCGGATCCGACAGGTTTCGGGTGTAGAGCCGCGAGGCCAGTTTGCGCAGCCTGCCGGTCTTGACCCAGCGCGACACCTCGCGCGTGATCGACTTGTCGGAGACGAAGGCCTCTGGCATGCGGTCCAGTGATTTCGGAGCGGACATTTCCGGCATTAGCGATCCCTCTCAAAGCAAATTAGGGACTTTTCGCTGGATAAGGAAGGGATTTTGCGACTTTTGTGGGATTAACGCTTCGGGCAGCTCCCCGTTCAAGACTCTATGCTTAGGATCTCCGGACACCGGAAATCCGGTTCCGACAACTGCAACCCGAAGCGTAATATCGACCTGTCGCGCTTCCGACGTAAGCTCGTCGTGCGTGAAATCGGATTCTTGCGAAACGGATCTACCCCTCGGGCGCCGTCCCGCGCAGCTCCTTCAGCTTGAGGAGCATGGCCAGGGTCCGCTCCAGCTTGCGGTCCAGGTGCACCTCGTAGCGGCTGAGCTTCTCCAGCATGTGCGGGTTCAGGGCCTCACCATAGGCCTGCTCACGAATCAGCGGCCGGTTCGCCAGCTCGCTGCGCCGGCTCTCGTACCAGGGCAGAACTGTCTCCTCCAGGAACCGCCTCAAGCTCTCGGTGTCCGTTCGGCGAGCAGCGTCGGCCTCACCAGCACCTTCCTCGACCTCGTCGTCCCACCAGTCGCGCGTGTCATGCAGCAGGGCGTTTAGAGCAGCGCCGTAGGCGTCTTCTCGCCCGGCCTCCAGGATCGCTAGGGCCTGGTGCGTCGCCGTCTCGTAGGCGTCCAGCTCGGCGATCTCACCGGCGGTGTCGTCAGGGCTCGCCCGAACGGCCTCGGCCACGCCCTCGTTGTCTCCGGCGCTGCCCCTGTGCGCCAGGGCTGACTTCTTGGTGTCCTCATGGGAACTGAAGGTCCCCACCAGTCCGGTCCGGAAAGCGGCCGCTTCAGCCATCCGCAACCGCCGCTTTCGCCAGAAGATGCCGGCTAGTTCCTCGACCAGGTGCGCCTCGGTCGGCCCTACCGGCGCATGCTCGACAACCAGCGCGTTGTGCAGCGTGGCGTAGGCCTCCCCGTCCTCCCAGGGGAGCACGGTGTAGCGGGACAGCAGGCCGTGCTTCATCGCGTTGAAACGGGTCATCTCGGTGCCGACGGTTTCGGCCGGCAGGATCGTCTTGGAAGACGTCATGATCCAATCTCCTTATCGTTCCAGCCGCTGCAAGAGGCGCAGACAGCGCCTGTCGAAGGCGGCCCCGACCAGGTCCTCGGCCTGCAGGATCTCGGCGATGAGGCGGTCGTAGGTGCGTAGCCACATGCCCTTCGGTCGCGCGGGCAGAGGGGCCTCGAAGCCGGCCTCGCCACCTAGCCGACGGCGAATGCGGTCGGCGCGACGCTGCACCCGGTCGTGGTGCTCCTCGCGCTGGCTGGAGTAGGTCAGGCGGTAGCAGTGGCGGCAGAGGTAGAAGCGGCTCGCCGCGTAGAGCTTCACCACCCGCCGGCCGCAGGCGATCCCGTTCACCACGCCCGGGCAGCGGAAGTAGGGTCGGCTCCCGCCAAAGCGGCAGGCCACCTGTTCGATCGGCACGGTGGCGCGGACCGGCTGCCAGTCGCCGCCTCCGATGCGGCTGGAGTATGCCAGAACGAGCCGGCCTTCCTCCGCATGCAGCCCTATCGAGGCGACCTCCTCCCCCTCCCTGGTCCACCGCCACAGCCCCTGCCATCCAGGTCGCAGGCAGCCCTCCCGGTGCAGACGGTTCACGTCCAGTGAGCGGCAGTCCTCCACGGTGACGCCGCCAAAGCCGGCCGTCCGGCCAGATCCGATCCCTCCCATCATCCCGCTCCGGTTTTCCCGAAATCGTCTGGAGATTTGACAGGGTCCCGGATGCCCATTGCCTCCAGCACTGCGGTCGCCTCGACCTCTCGCTGATGGCGTGCAGAGGCGGAGGGGTGCTGGCGGAGCCACTCCGCAAGGGTGTCGGCGTAGGCCGCAACCTCGGCTTCCTGGCGGTGGAGGCCGCCATCGAACTCGCGGATGCCCGCCCGCTCGTCGAAGAAGGTTCGCCACTCCTCTACGGTCCATTCCGGACCCGGACGTAGAAGCGAAAGCAGCTCTGCCTTGTGCTGCGCCAGGTGATCGAGAACCTCGGCCGGCGGTTTGTGGCCGGCCTCCAGCAGCAGGCCCTCTCCCGCGACTTCTATCCGGATTCCATGCTGCAGGGCGACACGAAGAGCTGCGGCCGCGCTCATAACAGCGTCCTCCAGGCGGGCTGCCCGGCCTTCGCAGGTGCGGTGTCCTGCGTACCGTCATCCCGGGGCACCGGCGGATCGGCGACCGTGCCCGGACCCGCGCTGTCCTCGGAACGGCCAACGGCATAGGGGGCATAGGGGGTATCGGCGCTGCAGGGGGGCCCACCTGGCTGATCCGCGGTCCCGTGCCCCCTATGGTCCCTATGCCCCTCGGCCCCGTCGGTCCTCTTCAGCGCGTAGGTGGCCGCGCCCCACTTTCCGGCAGCCGGCTGCCGTGTCAGATGGAACCCGGCGATGCGCGTGCCCGCCATCTGCACCAGCTTTGCGGCGACGAACTGGCGGCCCCGTCCCTGCGGGTCGATGAGCTGCACCACCTCCTCGTTGAGACCACTGACGGGAACGGCGCGGTCAGCATGGTGGTCCCACCAGCGTCCGAAGATCTCGGCGGTGACCTGGCGCTGGTTGTCCCGCTCCTTGGCATCCCCGACACGCTCGGCCGGGTCCTTGCAGCCGAGCTCCAGCAGCGGATCTCGGACCCAGCGGCACCACTGTTCGAAGCTGCCGAGCGCCCGTCCGGCGGGAAGCGCCCGGTGCTGACGTCCCCAGCGCCAGATCGTCAGCGCGGCGGCCAGCAGCTCCGCGCGCCTCGCCATCATGACGGCCTTTGCGTCGGTCCTGAAGCGACGCGCCTCCGGATCCTCGGTCCGCGGGTCGAGCTCCACGGCGATGAAGCGCCGCGCCAGGTCCTCGGAGACCCTGAGCCCGTTACCGGTCAGGATGACCAGCGCCGAGGCATTCAGCGGCACCATCTGCGACCTGCCGAGGATCCGGACTCGCGCCGGCCGCTCGGTGATCGCGCTGGCCAGCAGGTCGGACCGGAAGGCCCGGTTGTTCAGGTTGTCGAGAAAGAGCACGGGGCTGCCCTCGATCAGCTCCGCGGCGATGCGCTTCTCCAGCTCCTCGTTGCCGCTGCCCCCGGTCACCGCGTGGGGTTCTCGGCCAAAGGCGATGATGGAGAGGCAGCGCGCCAGCAGCCCCTTGCCGGCGCCGGCGCCCGACAACGGCGCAGCATGCAGCAGGATCCCCGGCGCCAGGCGCAAGCTCGGCCTGCACACGGCCGTCAGGACGGCGGCCAGGAAGCCGGACTCGTCGTGGTCCGGCGGCCGGTCCAAGTCGACGACTGGCTCGTCCTGGTCAGGAACATAGCGCGTCTCGGCGTCCTCGAAGCAGAAGGTACGGAAGGTCTCGCGCAGGATCCCGAGAGCCGCGCGCGCATCGCCGATCGTCGGGTGCTGGGGGACCAGGCCTGCCATGGCCGGCAGGTTCTCGCACCACATCCCAGTCGGCGCGTTGTAGCCGTCCTCCAGTTGCATGCTTCCGTCGTCCGCAAGGATCGGCGCCGAGGCGATGCCGTTCAGCGGCGGCAACTGCCAGGCCCCGCGCCACTCCAGATAGGTGACGGCCATCTGGCGCGGCAGGTGCACGTTCCTCTCTTCGACGGAGCCGTCGGCCCGCACGATCCGCTTGTAGGGCCGACACACCCTGTGGGCCATCATCACCAGGATCTCGGGCGTCACCAGTTGAGCCACCGTTCCGCCCTGGAACTGGTCCTGGGCGAGGCGTACCGGCAGGCCGCGATCGTAGAGACTATCAGCGCCGGCAAGGATGTCCCGCAAGGCAGCGACGGTGATGTCCGGATCGGCGGGCTCGATCAGCAGCCGCGGCTTGCGGGGCAGGTCCTCGGCCGGATCGCCCACCTCCTCGGCGGCGCCGATAATGCGCCGGATCTCGTCTTCCGTGTCGATCGTCATGCCGCCTCTCCGTCGCGAAAGAGGAGGTCGGCGAAGTCCCGTCCCGGCGGCGGCCAGGCGATGCGAACCTGCCGGCCTTCACGACGCCAGCGTGCCGAAGCATTCCTGGCCGCGGCCGCGCCCGGCGGGTCGCCGTCGGCCAGGACGACCACGCTTCCCACGGACTCCGGCAGCGCCAGGCGGCGGAGGCCGGAGGTCGAGAGAGCCGACCAGGCTGGCTTGCCGGTCGCCTGGATCGCCGCCAGGCAGGTCTCGAGCCCCTCGCCCACCAGGATCTCGGTCCCGGCCTCGGCCAGGCGAACGACCCCGCCGCCGCAGGGACCGAGCATCAGCCGGTTCGGGTCGACCGGGGCTTTCCCCCTACCGTCGCACGCCACGAAAGTGCGGTGGATCGCGCGCGGCCTGCCGGTGACCCCGTCAGTGACCAGCGCTACGAGACCAGGCCAGTACCCGCCCGAGGGATGCTTCAGCCCCGGGTGGAAGCGCAGCGCCGGCGGAGGTTCCAGGGTGATGCCGCGCCGGCGGAGATAGACTTCGCCAACCGTTCTTGCCACCGGCAGGGTCTGCTTCCAGATCCGGAGTGCTGCGGCGGAACGCTCGACCTCCTCCTCCACCGTTCGATCGGACCGGTGCGGAGCCGGTCCAGGCATCGGACCCGATCCGCCGGGCCAGAGGTCCCTTTCCCGAAGAGCGGCGATCACCTACTCCTGGGCGCAGCCAGCGTGGCAGTACAGCAGGACGCCTCCACCCTCGGCCTCGCGAAGCGCCAGGCTCGGGTTGCGGTCGGCGTGCGCAGGGCAGCGGCACATCCAGGTGCTGCCGCTCTTGCGGCCCTGCAGGGCGCGGGCCAGGGCCTCAGCACTCATGGCCGCTGCGCCCCATCACACCGGCCTGCCGGTTGTCGTTGGCGGCCGGAGGCGTCCCGGCCCGCGACCACTCGGCCAGCAAGGAGAAAAACCCGACCATGTTTTCGGCGATCTGCCGGGCATCATCCCGGCTGACGGCCCGTCCCAGGCGTCCTTCCCAGAGGTCCGCCGTGCGGTCGATCAGATCCTCGTCGGTGGTCCTATCGGTCGTCATAGCTTGCACCACGGCCCGCTTGCGCCGGCCGTGTCCCAGATCCGCGACCTCGGTTTCCCACCGATGGCTCCGGATCACCATTCATCTGCATCTCGGCCGTCCCCGTCCCAGGGATCGCCGCTCTCACCCAGCTGAGCCGGGGGATCTCGTCTTCAGGCACCGTGAAGCGATGGCTCTTGCCCGCCTCGATCACGACCTCGCGCCTGCACCGGTTGCCGATCTTCACCGAGACGGTGCAGCCGAAGTGACCGTGCTGCAGACCGTCGGTGACCACCTCGACCAGCTGTTGCACCGCCTCGAGGTACTGCAGGCCTGGTGCCCGGGGGCCCTGCGCCCGCAAACGATCTTCAGGCATTGTGAAGCAGCGCCTTCATTTCCCGGATGGTAGAGGCGAAAGCCAGCGGCGCTACCCTGGTGTCGTTGCCGTAGAAGGCCATGACATCGCCCTTCCGGCTGGGCTGATCGGCAAAGACGAAGACCTTCCGCCGCCCCTCGCTCCGGAGGTCCTGGAGGTCGTAGCCGCAGCACCTCAGGAAGCAGGCGAGGTAGAAATCGCGGGTTTCAAACGACTGCCTATTTTGCGGTGCTATCATGGTGTTTTGTAAACGTGACACTATACACTCCTTGCACGAGTCGCCGGACTAGGCCGCGTTGCCTCTAGGTGCCGAACAGCCGTGCCTGCGCGGGGATCTCCCGGAGCAAGAGGCCCAAGTTCTCAAGCCGGATGCGCATGGCAATCGGGGAGACACGGAAACGGCGCGCCAATGGCCTTACGAATTCTTCGAGCACCGAGTTCTCGCGTTGGATCTGCGCCCGAGCGTCCGCGTTGATGGTCTCGCGGATCTGCACGAAGCCATGCTCTATCCAGGGTGCCTGTTCCAAAATGCGCGGGTGCCCGTCGGGCAGGTCTCGACCCAGACATCACGGACGATCTTGCGCGGCATCAGGAGACACGAGGCATAGTAGTCAGCCTGCCATTCTTCGCGTCTTTTGTCCGTATTCGATCGGCAGACAATCTTGGTGGTTGGCAGATCTCCAAACAGAGTGGTCTGCTGCAGTGCAGCTCGACGGAAGAACGGGCGATGCAACCGCCAATGGCCTCCGCCTTCGTGTGCAAGTGTGAAGAGGAACCTACCTTCAAGAGCCGGCCGCTGTTCCGGGTCAAGGCTCTGATCGATGACGACGCGTCCCTCTTCGAGGTCGATCGCGCCAAGGATATCCGTCTCGTTCGCCGCAGCGCGCGGTACCCCGAAGAGGGAGTGCAGGTCGTCAAACTCCAGGGTCAGGCCGAGGTGCTGCTCCACAATCTCCTCGACCGGGACCGGCGGCACCACCACAGTTTTGCGGCTTTGTGAAAAGTCAGCCAGAAGGGCCTCTGCATCTCTTTCAATGGTCTCTTCCTCAAGGTAGGGAACCTGTCTCATCGTCGGTCGATTTCCCCTCATCTGCATTCTGTGCCGGCTGTGGATCAAGAAGCTGGCCTAGTCACCCTTCACGTCACGCGCTTGGTTGCCGAGTCGTTCCAAGTCCTCTGCCGAAAGACCCTTGGTAGAGCGAAGCAGGTGGGCCACTTGGCGCGGCCGCTCCTTGATGATCGCCGACAGTTCGCTGTCGACCTTGTCGGCCAGCGCCAGCAACTCGTCCTGATCGACCTCTAGCAGCTTGGCGATGGCCTTCACCTTGTCCTCGGCCGGCGGCGGGAACTCGTCCCGCTCCACCTTGGACAGGTAGGTCGGGCTAACCAGGACCAGCTTTGCCATCTGCCTTAAGCCCATCCCCTTCTCTTGCCGCCTGCGCCGCACGAACTCGCCGAAGCGCTCGATGGTGTCTGACATCGCTCTCTCCCATTGTTTCTTGTTTACGTAATGCTAAACGCCTTCGATGTCAATATCAAGCGGTGTCAACAGAACCCACTACAAGATTTTGGGGTCAGTGTCCGGCTCGACGCCATGGGCGAGCGCTTGCGCATGCCCACACATGCCCAACTGATTGACTCCGGGCTTCCGGTCGCGCACTTTGCGCGACCCTGGCCCCCTGGCGGGCGAAACGAAGCCCTCAAGGCGGTATCCCGCGACAACGTTACCCCGTTTGAGCGAAGATCCAGGAGCACCGGCGCCGGTGCAGCCTCGGCCCCCCAGACGACGTGTCAAAGTCCCTGGGGTGGTATCCCGCGATAGCGTCATCCCGCTTGACCGGAGATCCGGGGCACCTGCGGCTCTCGGCAAACCGATTGTAAGGTCCCGAGTAGTATCCGCTGCCCTGCTAGACCGGCGGGCAGCGGGACCCGCGGGCCTCCTGTCAGCCATCGTCGTCACGCGGCCGGAGCGACCTCAGCTACGTCTAGAAGAAGCCGCCTGAAGGCAGGCTCTGGGGCCATGCACCCGGTTCGATACGTGTCCAGGAAGGCCAGCCAGCTCTCTCTTTCGGCCTCCCTTCTTTTCCTTGCCGCGCTGACCAGCCCGACCGCCGCCATAGATGCCGCCAGCCTGTCGCAGAGCTGGCGGCCGAACAGTCTGCGCGCGCTTCCGGCATTGCCGCCTCGTGACGTGATTTGTTATAATTTACAAACTCTCACAGACCGGCTGCCGCTGCGGGGACCGGAGGGAGAATGGGGTGCAAGAGATCCGATGCGAGAGCTGCAGCGCGCAAACCTAGCCAGCCGCGTCTACGACGAGTTGCGAACCAGCCTGATGGAGGGCGAGTTCGAGCCCGGCGAACCGCTGCGCCTGCGCATCCTCTCGGACATGCTGGGCACCAGCCAGACGCCGATCCGAGAGGCGCTGATGCAACTGGTCGCCGAACGGGTCCTGACCTTCGAGCCGGGGCGTTCGCCCCGCGTGCCGGAGCTAACGCTCGGCCGCTTCCTGGAGCTGCGCGAGATCCGCGTGGTGCTGGAGGGGCTGGCGGCGCGCAAGGCCGCGGAGCGCGCGACGCCGGCCCTGATCGCGGAGCTGCGCGGCCAGCACGAGCGGCTGGCCCGCGCCAAGGCGGCCCAGCGCTTCAAGGACACGCTCTCGGCCAACCGCGAGTTCCACTTCACCCTGCACCGAGCCTCCGGCATGGAGACCCTGGTCTGGATGATCGAGTCGCTCTGGGTGCAGACCGGCCCCTACCTCAACTTCCTCTATCCCAGCGGCGTGCCCGCGGGCGACAGCGTGCACCCGCACGAGGAGGTCCTGGCCGGCCTGGAAGCGCGGCGGCCCGAGGCCGTGGCCGCCGCGATCGAGCGCGACATCGTCGAGGGCGGCGCGCCGATCCTGACCCACCTGAAGGACTGAAGGGCCCGGCTTCAGCCCCGCCTCAACCCGGCCCGGGAAGCACCCGCCGCGCCTGCAGGTCGGACAGCAGCTCCCGGCACATCTCCTCGCTGTCCAGGCAGTCGGCGAAACCGCAACGACGGGCCTTGATCGTACTCATGATCGAATCGCGCCTGGGTCCGCCGTAGCGGAAGCTGTGGTCGGCGAAGCCCCAGTTGCCGACGAGCTGGTCGTAGCCGAGCGGCAGCAGACCGTGGCGTGCGACGAGGCGCTCCCAGACCCGCCCCTTGCCGGCCATCAGCTTGGCCAGCGCCATCGGCCGGGGATAGCCCACCTCCATGCCGAAGACGCCGGCAATGGTCGGCCAGATGTTGCGCCAGGAAAAGCAGTCGCCGTTGGTGATGTTGAAGATCTCGCCGGCGGCGCGCGGCTCCTCGCCAGCCCAGTGGATTGCACGGGCAAGCAGGCGCGCATCGGTCGCCTCTTGCAGGCAGTCCTCGCCGCCGGGGAAGACCAGCGGCAGGCCCAGTTCCTTGGAGATCGCGGCGTAGGTCCCCAGCGCCATCAGGATGTTCATCGGCGTGCCCAGCGCGAAGCCGAAGATCATCTGCGGGCGCAGCACGGTCCAGCACCAGCCCTCCCGCGCGGCCCGCTCGGCGACCAGGTCCTCCTGCTCGAAGTAGAAGTTGGGCGGCATGTGCCGCGGGTCGCTCTCCTTGGCCGGCAGCTTCATCGGCCCCAGGTGGATGCCGTAGGCCTTGGTGCCCTGCAGCAGGGTCAGATGCCGGAAGCTGTCCGACGCGCCCTCGGCCAGGGCGTCCAGCAGGTTCGCCAGCATGGCGACGTTGGCGTCGCTCTGCTCGGACGAGGTCCAGCCCGAGACCAGCTCCGGCAGCTCCACCAGCGCCGCGAAGGCGACGTGGGTGACGCCTGCCAGCGCCGGCACGGCCCGCCGGCAGCTCTCGGCATCCAGCAGGTCGACCGCCACATGGGGGACCTCGGGACCATAGAGCGGCGGCCGGCGGGAGAGGCCCACGACCTCCCAGCCCTCCTGCGCCGCGAAATGCTCCAGGGCCGCGCGGCCGACCACGCCGCTGGCGCCGACGACTGCAATCTTGCGGGGGGCAATCTTGCGGGGGGCAATCTTGCGGGGGGCAATCTTGCGGGGGGCAATCTTGCGGGGGGCAATCTTGCGGGGGGCGGTCATGCGACCTCGAGGACGATCTTGCCCACGTGATCGCCCGCCTCCAGTGCTGCATGGCCGGCCGCGGCCTGGTCCAGCGGGAAGCGTGCGAAGATCTGCGGGCGGATCCGGCCCGCGGCGATCAGCGGCCAGACCTTCTCCTCGAGGCCGGCCGCCATCCGCGCCTTGGCGGCGACGCTCTGCGGGCGCAGGGTGGAGCCGGTGATGGTCTGGCGCCGCTGCACCAGCTGGGGAAAGAAGACCTGGTCCTCGCGGCCGCCGAGGAAGGCGATGATGACCAGGCGCCCCTCGACCGCGAGGCAGTCCAGGTTCGGCTTCAGGTAGCCGGCGCAGACCATGTCCAGGATCACGTCCGCGCCGCGCCCGCCGGTCTGTTCCAGCACCCGCTCGGAGAAGGTCTCCTCGCGGTAGTTGATGGCGAGCGACGCCCCCAGGTCGTAGCAGGCCGCACACTTCTCCGCCGTGCCGGCGGTGGCGATCACCTCGGCCCCCAGGGCATGGGCGATCTGGATCGCCGTGGTGCCGATGCCGCTGGCGCCGCCGTGCACCAGCAGGGTCTCGCCCGGCTGCAGACGGCCGCGCTCGAAGACGTTGGTCCAGACGGTGAAGAAGGTCTCCGGCAGGGCCGCCGCCTCGGCGAGGCCGAGGCCGGTCGGGATCGGCAGGCACTGCGGCCAGGGGGCGACGCAGTACTCCGCATAGCCGCCGCCCTGGACCAGGGCGCAGACCTCCTGGCCCAGCGCGGCCGGTTTGCTCCCCTCGCCCAGCGCCACCACGCGGCCCGAAACCTCCAGGCCTGGAATGTCGGTGACGCCTTCGGGCGGCGGGTAGTGGCCGGTGCGCTGGCGCAGGTCCGGCCGGTTGATGCCGGCGGCCGCCACCCGGATCAGCACCTCGCCGGGTCCCGGCTGCGGCAGCGGCCGGCGGCAGGGCTGCAGCACCTCGGGCGCGCCGGGGCGGGTGATCTCGATGGCGGTCATCTCGCCGGGGAGTGCTGTCATTTCTGTAGCCTTACTCGCTCTAAAGCATGAAGAAGCCGCCGTTGACGTCGAGCGCCATGCCGGTGATGAAGCCCGCCTCCTCGGAGGCCAGGTAGGCCACGGCGCCGGCGATGTCCTCGACCGTGCCCAGGCGGCCGACCGGGATGCTGGCGAGATAGGCCTCGTTGAAGGAGGCGCCGGCCTCCGCCGCCATCGGCGTCACGATGCGGCCGGGCGCGATGGAGTTCACCGTGATCCCGCTCTTGCCGACCTCGCCGGCCAGGGTGCGGGCCAGGCCGATCATGCCGGCCTTGGAGGCCGCGTAGTGGGCGCCGGCGATGTCGGCGCGGGTGCGCCCGGCCTGGGAGGCGATGTTGACGATGCGCCCCCAGCCGGCCTTCTGCATGTGCGGCAGCGCGGCCCGGCAGCAGAGGAAGGCCCCGGTCAGGTTGACCTCCACCACGCGGCGCCACTCCGCCGGGTCCATGCCGGCAACCGGCATCTTGCGCCCCTCGTGCTTGGGCGAGATGCCGGCGTTGTTGACCAGGATCTCCAGGCCGCCGAAGCGGGCGACCGCCGCGGCGACCGCGGCCTCGACCTCGGCGTCGGCCGAGACGTCGGCCCGGCAGACCGCGGCGCGGGCCGCCAAGGGTTCCGGCAGGCCGGCCAGCGCCTCGGCCAGGGCCCCGTCCAGCACGTCGACCAGCAGCACCTGCGCGCCCTCCTGCAGCAGGCGGCGGGCGATGCCGAAGCCGATGCCGCGGGCGGCGCCGGTGACCAGCGCGCGCCGGCCGGCGAGGCCGCGCGACGGCGGTTCGATGTTCATGTGGGGATCTTCCTCAAACGGTGGCGACGGGGGTCAGCGGCGAGCCGAAGGAGCCCGGCAGGCGCAGCGGCGGTGCCGTCAGGAAGAAGCGGCTGCGCCCGGCCTCGCCCAGCCAGCGGGCCAGTTCGGTCAGGTACCAGAGCTCGCCCAGGTGAATGCCGAGCCGGAAGAGGCACTGCTGGTGCAGCGGCAGCCCGGCATAGCAGCCCTTGGGCGCGTCGGGCTGGTTCGGGAAGCCCTCGACCGCATAGTTGTCGGCGATCAGCACCGAGATGCCGCTGTCGGCGATCCAGGCCAGCAGGCGCTCGTCGCGCCCGTCGAGCACGCAGCAGGCGTTGTGCAGCAGGTGCGCGTCCGGCTTGCCGCCCATCTCCACGATCATCTGGGCGAAGCCGGTGTGCAGGCAGAGCATGTCGCCGGTCTCGACCGCGACCGCCTGCGCCTCCATCGTGCGCTGCAGGTCGTCGTAGCCGACCAGGCGCCGCTCGCGGCCGAAGGCGCGCTCCAGGTCGATCAGCACGCCGCGGCCCTGGACGCCGGTCTCGGCCAGCTTCTCGATGCCCAGCTCGGCCGCGCAGACCCCGCCGGGTGCATCGGTGCCCCGCACATGCTCGCCGCCGCGATAGCCGTTGTAGTAGACGATCTCTGCCACGCCGTCGTCGTCGGCATCGAAGTGCTGGCCGACGTGGCTCAAGGCATCCCACTGGGTCGAGTACTGGGTGAAGAGCGTGACGCTGTCATCGCAGGTCGCGTCGATATAGTGCTCGTCCTCGCATTCCAGCGGATAGTTGACGCTGAAGTGGCCCTGCTTGCGCGGGCTCACATGGCGCACCGGCGGCTTGCGGTTGGGATTGAGCTCCGCCCCGCCCGGCAGGTCCAGTGGCAGGCTGAGGCAGAAGCACTGACCGCTCCTGATCTCCTGCGCTGCCTTCAGGCGTCGCTCCGGCGTTATCAGGTTGATCCGCCCGAGCTGGTCGTCGGGGCCGAAGTCGCCCCAGTTGGAGCCCTCGGGGCGCTTCTTCCAGCGCTTGCTCATCGCTTCTCTCCGATCTTTCCGGTGTTCTTTCGGCCTCAGCGCGGCCGCAGCATGACCTTCGAGGCCTTGCGCTCCTTGGCCAGCCGGAAGCCTTCCAGCGCGTCCGACAGGTCGAGGCTGTGGGTGATCATGGCCTTCAGGCGCGCCCCGTCGCGCGGCAGCAGGGCCAGCACGCTCTCCCAGCCGCGCGGGGTGGAGCCGTAGGCGGCGCGGAGCTGGTGCTTGCTGCGGATGAAGGGCGTGAGGTCGAGCGTCAGCGGATGGTGATGGATACCGGCCGCCGCCAGGATACCGCCGCGCTTCAGCAGCGGCAGGGCCTCGGCGATGCTGGCGGCAACGCCGGTAGCCTCGATCACCTTGTCGACCGGGCGGCCGCCGGTGAGCGCCAGGACGCCCTCGGCCAGGCCGACCTCGGCGAGGTCCAGGGTCTCTGCACCGACCAGCCGGCGCACGATCTCCAGGCGCAGCGCATCGTCCTTGCCGGCGACGATGACCCGGGCGGCCCCTCGCTTGTCGGCCATGAAGGCGCAGGCCTGGCCGATCGTGCCGGGTCCAAGCACCAGCACGGTCTCGCCGGGCTGCACCTCGGCCACGCGGGCCGCATTCTCGCCGACGCAGAGCGGCTCGGTGAGCGCCGCCAGCTCGTCATCCACCGCCTCGCTGATGGGAATGCAGCTTCTGGCCGGCGCCAGCAGCAGAGGCGCGAAGGCGCCGGGCCGGTGCAGTCCCAGGGTCAGGCGGTTGCTGCAGAATTCGAGATCGCCCCGCCGGCAGGCGGAGCAAGCAAGGCAGGGTGTCGTCGGGGCCACGACCACCCGTTGGCCGACCGCCAGGTCCTCGACCGCGGGGCCGAGCGCGGCGATCCGTCCGGAGAACTCATGCCCGATGGTCAGCGGCATCAGCGGCGTCATCCAGTCGTAGCCGGCCGACCAGTCGTAGACATGGACGTCGGAGCCGCAGATGCCGGCGGCGGCCACCTCGATCAGCACCTCGCCCGCGGCGGGAGCCTCCGGCTCCGCGACCTGAGAGAGGGTGAGGCCGGCCTCGGGACTGGTCTTCTGGACTGCAAGCATGCCGCGGGAAACTCGCTGCTGAAGAGAAAGGGATCGGGGAAGGCACCGCCCGGCCGATGGCGCCGGGCGGTGTCCATGCTGGCTGACCTATCGGCCTACTTGCCGATGTCGCCGCGCTGGCCCCAGGCCGGCAGCGGCAGGACGATGTCCTTGGTCAGGCCGAACTCCCAGGGGTAGATCGTCCGGATCTGCTGCTGCTGCCACTGGTCGATCATCGGGAAGGCGCGGGTGTTGTTCTGCGTCTCCGGATCGAACTTGACACCCCAGCCGACGATGGTGGAGCCGACCGGCTTGTCCATGGCGAGGAAGGCCTCGCGCAGCTTCTCGGGGTCGATCTCGCCGGCGGCCGGGATCGCCTCGGTCAGCAGCAGGTACATGGCGTTGAAGCCCATGGCCGAGTGCGCCGAGGGGGCACGGTCGAACTTGGCCTGGTAGTTCTCGTGGAACTCCTTGTAGAGCGCGGCTGCCTCCTCCGAGAGGCCGGCCGGATTGAAGTAGGCCGAGGTGCCGGCGTTCAGCACGCCGTTCACGTCGTCGCCCAGGGCCTCGGCGAAGTTCTGGATGTTGTGTCCGCCGCCGTTGCCGATGAAGGCCTTGACCTTCAGGTTGGCCTCGCGCGCCTGACGCCAGAAGAGGATGGCGTCGGGGGTGTAGGAGGTGGCGATGATGACGTCGGGCGCCAGGGTCTTGTAGCGCTGGACCACCGAGGAGAGATCGTTGGTCTTGTAGCTGTAGGAGGTCTCGTCGACGATCTCGACGCCCTTGCTTTTCAGCCACTCCTCGGCGCCGGCGGTGACCGCGGTGCCGTAGAAGGAGTCCTCGTTCAGGAGCGCCACGCGCGCCTTGTCGAGCGGGATCTCCATCCGCTCCAGGGCCACGTCGGTGATGAACTGCGCCGCACCGCGGCCGAGCTCGGTCGCCGGATAGATCAGGCGGAAGAGGTACTTGAAGCCCCGCTTGGTGATGTCGTCGGCGACCGCGCCCTGCTCCAGGTAGATCACCTGGTTGCGCTCGGCCACCTGGCTGGCGGCGAAGGAGATCGAGCTGGCGTAGGAGCCGACGATGACCTTCACGCCCTCGTTCACGATCAGGCGGTTGGCCTGGCTGGTGGCCTCGGTCGAGCCGGGCACGTCGGCGACGGCGAACTCGACCTCCTCGCCCAGCACGCCGCCCTTCTCGTTCACCATGTCGCGGGCCAGTTCGAAGCCGCGCAGCACGTCGTTTCCGAGCGAGGCCAGCGGGCCGGAGAGCGGCAGGAGCACGCCGATCTTGGCCTCCGCCCAGGCACCGGAGGCGGCGAAGACGACCGTCGCCGAAACCGCGGACGCGACCAGCACCCGCTTCATCGAAGTTGCGAAACTCATATTCTAGATCCTCCCGTTTCTCACTTGGTTACAGGCCGAGGTAAGCCTTGCGCACCTCGGGGTTGCCCAGCAGCTCCGCGCCGGTGCCGGTCAGCACCACGGAACCGCTCTGGATCACATATCCGCGGTCGGCCACGGAGAGCGCGAGCCGGACGTTCTGCTCGATCAGCAGCAGGGTCATGCCCAGGCGCTTGACCTCGGCGATGGCCTCGTAGACGCGCTTGACGATCACCGGCGCGAGGCCGAGCGAGACCTCGTCGAGCATCAGGAGCGTGGGGCGCGACATCAGCCCACGGCCGATCGCGCACATCTGCTGCTGGCCGCCCGAGAGCGTGCCGGCGAGCTGGTTCTCGCGCTCTTTCAGGACCGGGAAGAGGCGCAGGACGAAATCGAGCTGCTCGTCCCGGTGCGGGCGGGCGCGATGGCTGTAGGCGCCCAGCTCCAGGTTCTTGCGCACGCTCATGCGCGGAAAGAGGCGCCGGCCTTCGGGCACGTAGATCAGCCCCCGCTCCACCACCGAGAAGGCGCGCTGGCCGGCGATCTCCTGGCCCTCGAAGGTGACGCTGCCCGACTTCGGCGGCAGCAAACCGGCCAGGCTGCGCAGCAGGGTGGTCTTGCCGGCCCCGTTGGAGCCGACCACGGCCACCACCTCGCCCTCGGCGACCTCCAGCCCGACGTCGAACAGCACCTGCGTGTCGCGGTAGCCCGCGTTCAGACCCTCAACCTTCAACATCGTCGACCTCGTCGCCCAGGTAGGCGCGGATGACCTCGGGATCGTTCACCACCTCTTCCGGCAGGCCCTGGGCGATCAGCGCCCCGTGGTCCAGGACCACGATGCGGTCCGAGACCTGCATCACGGCCTCCAGGTTGTGCTCGACCAGGAGGATGGTGACGCCCTCCTCGCGGAGCTGGACGATGAGCGCCAGGATCTCCGCCGTCTCCGAGCGGTTGAGGCCGGCCATGACCTCGTCCAGAAGGATCAGCGCGGGGTCGGTCGCCAGCGCCCGCGCCACCTCCAGCCGCTTGTTGCCGGCCGTGGTGAGGGTCGCCGTCGGCAGCAGGGCGCGATCGGAAAGGCCGACCCGCCGCAGCACCGCCAGGGCCCGCTCGCGCGCCGTCACCAGGTCGGCGGTGCGGTGCAGCGCGCCGACCATGGTCGCCTCCAGCACCGTCATCGAGCCGAAGGGGCGCGGGATCTGGAAGGTGCGGGCGAGCCCCAGGTTGCAGACCTTCGCCGTGCTCATCCCGGTGATGTCGGTGCCCTTGAGGTGCACCCGCCCCTCGTTCGGCTTCATCACCCCGGCGATGACGTTGAAGAGCGTGGTCTTGCCGGCGCCGTTCGGGCCGATCAGCCCGACGATCTCGCGCTCGCCGACCTCGAAGGAGACCTGGTCGACGGCGATCAGGCCGCCGAAGCGCATCACCACGGAGTCGATCCTGAGGCTCATGGCGCGCGCTCCCGCGCCGCCCGCAGCAGGCGCCCACGCCGGCGCGCCAGCAGGTCGCCGACCGTGCCGACGATGCCCTTGGGCATGCCGATCACCATGGCGACCAGGAGCACGCCGTAGACCGCGAGGTGCGCGCCCGAGGCGGCCGAGCCCAGCCAGTCGCGCAGGAACTCCTGCAGCGGCAGCGCGATGACGGCGCCGACCAGCGGCCCCAGCAGGGTGCCGAGCCCGCCCAGGATCGACATCAGCGCCATGTTGATCGAGATGGTGACGTTGAAGACCGTCTCGGGCTCGATGTAGAGGGTGTACTGCGCCAGGATGGTCCCGCCCAGCGAGGTCAGGAAGGTCGAGACCAGCAGGCCCAGCAGCTTGTAGCGCCGGACCGAGATGCCGGCCGCCTCGGCCGCCTCCTGGTTGTCGCGGATCGCGCGCAGGTAATAGCCGACGTAGCTGCGGTCCAGCACGAAGGCCACCGCCATGACCAGCAGCAGGAAGCCGCCCGCCAGGTAGACGTAGCTCTCCCGGCTGGCGAAGATCATGTTGGCGAGCGAGGGCTCGTAGTTGATCGAGAGGCCGTAGGGCAGGTCGAACTCGCGCCGGGCGTAGATCACCAGGATGCGCACCGTCTCGCTGACCGCCAGGGTCGCCATGGCGAAGAAGACGCCGCGCAGCCGGAAGATCGGATAGGAGATCGCCAGCGCCAGGCTCATCGAGATGACCCCGCCGATCAGCCCGCCGATCCAGGGCGAGATGCCGTAGAAGTTATAGAGCAGGGTCGAGGTGTAGGCGCCGATGCCGAAGAAGACCGTGTGGCCCAGTGAGAACTGGCCGGTCATCCCGCCCAGGATGTTCCAGGCCGTGGCCGCGCCGGCATAGATGAAGACCAGCACCATCAGGTTCAGGTAGAAGGCATTGCCGACCAGGGCCGGCAGGCCCAGCACCAGCAGCAGCAGGACCAGGATGCCCAGCAGGTGCTTGCGCTCGACCTCGAGCAGGCGGAGGCTCATTTCAGGGCCTCCTTCTCCGCGCCCTTCACCCCGAAGAGGCCGTTCGGCAGGAAGGCGAGCAGCAGGATCAGCAGCACGAAGTGGGTGGCGTCCTTGAGGTCGGGCACCAGGTAGCCGACCCCGGTCTCGACCACGCCGAGGATCAGGCCGCCCACCACCGTGCCGACCAGGCTGCCCAGCCCGCCCAGGACCACCACCACGAAGGCCACCAGCACGAAGTAGGAGCCGACCGTGGGGAAGGCGTAGAAGGAGGGGATCAGCACGCCGCCGGCCAGCCCCGTCAGCCCGATGCCCAGGCCGAAGGTGATGAGGAAGATGCGGCTGACGTTGATGCCCATCAGCTCGGCCGCCGGCAGGTCCTGCGAGACCGCCTCGATCGCCTGGCCGGTGTGGGTCCTGCGGATGAACCAGATCACCGCGCCCAGGATCACGATGGCGAAGCAGAAGGAGATCAGCCGCGTCGTCGAGATGTAGAAGTCGCCGATCAGCACCGATTCCGCGCCCTGCGGCAGCACCTGGACCGTGCGGTAGTCCGCGCTCCAGGCCATCAGGGCGGCGTTCTGGATGAAGATGCCCACGCCCAGGGTGGTGAAGACCTGGGTCAGCTCCGGCTTGTAGATCGTGTGCTTCATCAGGCCGAGGTAGAAGACCACGCCCAGCGCGAAGCTGACCGCGAAGATCAGCGGGGCTGCGATATAGGGGTCGATGCCGGTCAGCGCCCAGATCCAGAAGGCAACGTACATGCCCAGCATCAGGAACTCGCCGTGCGCGAAGTTGATGATGTTGGCGACCCCGAAGATCAGGTTCAGGCCCATGGCGCCCAGCGCGTAGACGCCGCCCAGCATGATCCCGGAGATGAGGATCTGGATGACGGTCTCCATGACCCTTACCCGGCGTTCTTCGCTGCCTCGTAGAGCGTTATGGGCGGCATGGCATCCGGGTCGGTGAGCACGTCGATCAGGACGGTCTCACCGGCCGCCAGCGCCCGGTCGAGCGCCGGCCCCAGCTCCGCCGGATCCTCGACCCTGATACCGGTCAGCCCGCAGGCCCGCGCGATCGCGGCATGGTCCACCGGCTCGAAGTCGCAGGCGTCGGTGTGGGTGCCGAACTTGATGTCCTCGGCATGCTTCTGGAAGCCGAGGACCTGGTTGTTCAGGATCACCAGCACCACCGCCAGGCCCATGCGCCTGGCCGTCTCCAGCTCGGCCCAGGCATGGGCGAAGCCGCCGTCGCCGGCCACGCAGATGACCGGCGCGTCGGGGTTGCCGACCTTGGCGCCCAGCGCCATCGGCAGCCCCCAGCCCAGCCCGGCAAGACCGCGCGGCGAGAGGAAGCGCTGGCCTGCCCGGCGCGCGCGCATGTAGTTGGGAACCCAGATGGAGCTGTAGCTGGCATCGGCGACGACGATGGTCTCCGGGGTCAGGCGGCGGTCGATCTCGGCCATGATGCGCTCCGGCCGGATCGGCTGCTGGTCGCTCTCGATCCAGGGCTTCACCTGCTCCCGGTGCAGCCGGCGGCCCTCGGCGATCTGCGCCTCCAGGGACGCCTGCGCGGCCCTGCGCTTGGTCAGGTCCTGCTTGGCCAGCGCCGCGGTCAGTGCGGTCAGGCTGTCGCGCGCGTCGCCCACCAGGCGCAGGGCCTCGTAGTTGCGCCCGACCTCGGACCCGTCGATGTCGATGTGGATGTAGGTCGCGCCGGTCGGATAGAGCGTCCAGGCGTCGGTGCCGTTCTGGTTGGTGCGGTTGCCGACCAGCAGGATCACGTCCGCCTCGGTCACCATGGGCCGCAGGAAGCGGGCCGCCCCGTTCTCGCCCATGTAGTAGCCGACCGGGCCGACGCTCAGCGGATGCTCCTCGCTGACGCTGCCCTTGCCCATGCTGGTGGTCGCCACCGGCAGCGAGGCCGTCTCCTGCAGCGCCACCAGCGCCGCTGAGGCGCCCGAGGAATGCACGCCGCCGCCGGCGATCACCAGCGGCGCCCGGGCGCCGGCCAGCAGGGCCGCAGCCTCGGCGATCGCGGCATCGGACGGCCGGCTGCGGTCGAGCGGATAGTGGCCGCAGTCCTGCCTGCGGGAGACCAGGCCGTCCACCGGCTGTTCCAGCAGCAGGTCGGCCGGCAGCATCAGCACCGCCGGCCCCGGCCGGCCGCTCGCCGCCTGGACGAAGGCCATGTCGACATAGTCCTCGACGCGGGAGGCCTCGCTCACCCGGCGGACCCACTTGGCGCAGGATTCGAACATGGTGATGTGGTCGAAGTCCTGGAAGGCGTTGCGGTCGGTGGTGTCGCGGTTCACGTCCTGAACCAGCGCCACGATCGGGATCGAGGCCTTCAGCGCCTCGCCCAGCGGCGCCACCAACAGGGTCGCGGCCGGGCCGTTCTGGGCGGTCACCACGGCCACCTTGCCGGTCGTGCGGGCATAGCCGTCGGCCATGTAGCCGCCGGTGTTCTCGCTGCGATAGGCCACCTGCTTCATGCCGAGGCTCTCGGCGGCAAGGTGCACCATGCTGGGCAGGCTCTGCCCGAAGATGCGGCTGACGCCATGGCGCTTCAGCGCCCCCGCCAGGCGGTGGGCCACGACATCGCGATAGCGCAGATTGTCCAGCCGAGACTGGTTACGCGGGTAATCTGGAAGGTTCACCCGTCTCTCCCTGAGATGCTTAGTAGCTTTGTATTTTATAAAATATTACCTGCAATATCCTGTCAAGCGGGAAGGGCAGGCTTGCTGACGCAGAGCCCCCCAGCCCTCGACACGGGGCCGCGATTACCCCTCCCCGGAGGTGAAGAGACCCCTCTGCCGCTTGCCGGCGCGCGTGCTAACGTCAGCGATGAAGATCCACCTGCGCCCCGAGGATCAGGGGCTGGGACGAGGGCATCCGGTCGGTCGAACCATCGAGGCCTAACCGTATACCAGGAACTCGATGCCTGTGATCGTGACGCCCGCAGGCAGGGTGGCGCCGGCACCCAGCACGAGCGTGTCGACACCGGCACCGCCGTCGAAGAGGTCGCCGGTCTGCAGTTCGCCCTGGCTGGCGACGTTCAGGGTGTCGTCGCCGTCCTCCCCGAACAGGCTGTCAATGCCGCTGCCGCCGTAGAGGAAGGCGTCGTCGTCCGCTCCAGCGTTCAGATAGTCGTCCCCGCTGCCGCCGAAGAAGCGGGAGTCCGCGCCCTTCCCGCCGGACAGGCGATCCGCGCCGGTGGCCCCGAAGAGAAAGGCGTCGTCTCCCTCTCGTCCGCTCAGGCCGTCATCGCCGCTGCCGCCGAAGAGGCTGACGTCATCGCCCGCATCGCCCGCCACGAAGTCGTCGCCGAGGTCGCCGTAGAGTGCGACGTCGCGGCCGGTTCCGCCATAGAGGCGATCGTTCGCGGTTCCGCCGAAGAGCAAGCGGTCGTGGCCGCCGCCGCCGTAGAGCAGGTCCCTGGCGTCGCCCCCGAAGAGTCCGATATCGGCGTTGCGCTCACCCAGGAGCGTATCGTTGGAGATGCCGCCGTAGAGGGAATCCGAACCCTCGCCGCCGAAGAGAAGATCAGAGCCGTTCTCGCCATAGAGACCGTCGCGACCGCTGCCGCCCATCAGGAAGCGATCCTGTCCGCCCCGTCCGAAGATCAGGTCGTCGCCGCCGTCGCCGTAGAAGAAGCTGTCGTTGCCGGCCGCACCGAAGAGGATGTCGGCCGCGGTGCCGCCGAAGAAGGAGAAATCCTGCCCGGCACGGCCACTCAAGGTGTCGCTGCCGCCGCCACCGAAGAAGGCTTCATCGTTTCCGCTGTCGCCGTAGAGCGTGTCGCTGGCATTGCCGCCCAGGAAGGAGAGGTCCTCCCCTGCCCCGCCGCCCAACAGGTCGCCGCCGCTGCCGCCGTAGACCAGGCTGTCGGCGCCGCCGAAGCCCAGCAAGGTATCGTCGCCGCTGCCCCCGAATATGAAGCGGTCCTCGCCGCCGCCCGCATTGATGTCGTCCGCCCCGCTCCTGCCGTAGATCGCCCGGTCGTCGCCCTCGCCGGCGAAGATGCTGTCGTCGCCGGTATCGCCGAAGAGCAGGGAGTCGTCGCCGGCACCGCCGAAGATCAGATCGTCTCCCGGCCCGGCCAGCAGCAGCTCGTCGTCGCCGCCGTCGCCGACCAGCACGTCGTCTCCATTGCCGCCGAGAAGATAGCGGTCGCGCCCCTCGCCGCCCCAGATACGGTCGTCGCCGTCATCGCCTCTCAGAGAGAAATCGTCGCCCTCGTCACCGTAGAGGAGATCGTTGTCATTGCTGCCGATCAGCGAGCTGTCGTCGCCCGAACCCCCGTAAATCAGGTCCTGACCGTTGTCCCCGAAGAGGCTGCTGTCGGCGCCGCTGCCGCCGAAGATGAAATCGCCGCCCTCTCCCCCGAAGAGGGCCCAGTCCTGTCCCTGATCGCCGTAGATGAAATCGCGTCCGTCGTTGCCGTTCAGCATGACGTCGCCGGCGCTGCCGCCGAAGAGGGAGTCGTTGCCGGTGTTTCCGAAGAGAAAGACATCGGCACCGGGTCCGCCATAGACCCTGTCAACGCCCGATCCTCCCGACAGGACGCTATCGTTGCCGCTGCCGCCGTAAAGGCTGTCGTTCCCCAGCACCCCGAATAGCGTATCGCTGCCGCTGAGCCCGAAGATGGTGTCCGCGGCCGTGGTTCCGTAGAGCCTGTCGTTCACGCCCGTGGTGCCGTAGATGACCGCCATTGCCGCAATCCTCGTCGTTGGCCACTCGCCTCAAGAGGCTAGCGAATCCCCCTCCGATGAACAATTTATCATTGTGAGACACTTTGCGGACTGCACGGTTTCAGCGCGGGCCGAGAGGATCGACGCGCCTGGATCAGATCGCTCCCGAATGGAATCATTCGGGAGCGTGCACCTGATCTAGATGTTTGATTTAAAGAACGGTTCGGGCGGACGCTCCTTGCCGTCATGCGGCCCGGCGGCGGTCCCGCGGGTGCTCGCTGCGGAACCCGATGGAAAGCCGGTTCCAGAGGTTGATCATGCCGATCGCGAGCGACAGGCCGATCAGCTCTTCCTCGTCGAACTCCCGGCGTGCCTCTTCATAGACCGCGTCCGGCGCGTGGCCGTCGCCGATCAGGGTCAACGCCTCGGTCCAGGCGAGCGCTGCACGCTCGCGCGGGCTGTAGAGGCCGGATTCCCGCCAGGCGCTCAGCAGCAGGAGCCGCTCTTCGCTCTCGCCCAGCTTCAAGGCCTCCTCGCGATGCATGTGCAGGCAGAAGGCGCAGCCGTTGATCTGCGAGCTGCGCATGCGGACCAGCTCCAGCAGCCTCCGGTCGCCGTTGTCGGCGAGCCAGGCCTCCAGTCCCACGAGGATCTCGATCCCGCCGTTCTTGCGGGCAAGGATGTTCAGTCGTTTCGTCATGGTCTTCTCCTTCGCTTCGAGGGGGTCGCCTGCCGCCGGCTCAGGCGAGGACGGGGTTGGCCGTGCGGGACCGGCGGAAGGCCCAGAGCGTCAGCGCCACGCCGATCAGCGCCGGCAGGGTGACGGCGGGGAAGTCGCGCGGGATGACCGAGACCGAGCAGATCCCGACCGCGACCTCCCAGAAGTGGAAGAGGGCGTGCGCGATCAGCCAGAGGGTGGCCGCGAGCCAGAGGCCGATGCGCTGTGCCGGTCGGACCAGCCCGATCGGGAAGGCCAGCCCGAGGAAGAGCTGGATGATCCCGATGTCGCGGACGAAGTGCTGGTTGAAGAAGCCGGTATCGGTCACGCCCGGCACCAGATCGTACCAGGCCAGGGGTGCCGCCAGCATGAAGATCCCGTTGCTGGAGAGGAACAGGCCGTTGAAGGCCACCAGCAGGATCACCATGGCCAGCACCGGGCCGCTGTCTTCGCTCACTCTCATCGCTTTCTCCTTATCGTTCCTGGTATCCGCATCGCCGCTTGGGGTGCGGGGGGTGCGGTCGGGCGCCTTCTTCGGTTCAGCCGGCCATTGTCGGGCTGAGGGCGGTGCTGTTCAGGAAAACCGGAAGGTCGGTGGTCGGGCTGGCGGCAGGGATCTGCGAGAACATCTCCGCCAGCCAGCCACGGTGGTAGGTCGCGTGGTTGACGAGATGGAGCAGGACCTCGCCGCGGGTCATCTCGCCCGACCCGCCGTCGATGTAGCGAAAGCGCACGATCTCCCGCAGCGAGCACGCGGTCTGGTGCGCGCACCATGCGCGGTACCAGCGGGCGATCGCGCGCTGCGCCTGCCGGAGCCCCGGCAGGTCCTCGTGCAGGACGAGGCTGCGCGAGGCGAAGCCGTGCTCGCGGCCTTCGAGGTGCGCCTGCCACACCAGGTCCATGAGATAGACATGGTTGAGCGTGCCGATGATCGACCCCAGCGGGGTCGGCCGCTGCTTGGCGGCCTCGCCCGGCGGCAGCGCCGCCACGGCCTCGAAGGTGCGTTCGTCCGCCCACTGTCGGTACTGCAGCAAGCGCTCTGCGCTCGAAGGATCCAGCATTGTCCTGCTCCCTGTTCGAAGGCCACCGGCGCCGAAGGACTCCCTTCGAAGCCGATCTGTTCTAGGCCGTCGCCTCAGCCAACCAGTCGGCGAAGCGAAGGCTGCCCAGGCGCGGCCGCTCGGCGGGCGTCAGCGAGCGATCGTCGATCGTCGCACCGAAGTAGCCGGCGTGGACGTCGGCGATCACCGGTCGCGCGTCGCCCTTCGCGTCCAGGTACCTGCGGGCGAAGCTGTCGATCGGAGAGGCCTCCGGGCCGGCCACTTCCACGGTGGCGTTCTGCGGCGGCCCCACCGCCAGGTCGGCCAGCGCGGCAACCACGTCCTCGGACGCGATGGGCTGGATCAGGGCGGGCGACAGGCGGACCACCTCGCCCTCGGTTCCGGACTGGACGATGCCGGAAACGAACTCGAAGAACTGGGTCGAGCGCAGGATCGTGTAGGGGATCCTCCCGGCCTTGATCAGCTCTTCCTGGGCCAGCTTCGCGCGGAAGTAGCCGCTCTCCAGCAGGCGCTCCGTCCCGACCACGGAGAGCGCCAGGTGATGGCGCACGCCGGCGGCCGCCTCGGCGGCCAGGAGATTGCGGCCGGCCGTGCGGAAGAAGCTCATGGCGGGCTCGGCCTCGAAGGAGGGCGAGTTCGCCACGTCGACCACGACCTCGGCGCCCATCAACGCTGCGGCCAAGCCCTCGCCGGTGACGCTGTTAACACCGCTTTGCGGAGAAGCCGCCAGTACCTCATGGCCCCCTTCACGGAGCCGCTTCACCAGCTTGCTGCCGATCAGGCCGCTGCCTCCGATAACGACGATCTTCATGGTTCCTGCTCCATCCAACTGCGGTTTCGATTGGAAGGAAGATGGCGCAGGCCGAAGGAAAAGACCTTGCGGCAGTCTTGAAATGCGCGGGACTTTCGCTTGATTATTCCTCCAGGCCGTCCACCGGGACTGGCAACGCCGGGTTGTCCCTGCCCGGAGCGTCAGACCAGAGGGGGTCCGCCCAGCGGCTGCGGCCGGGTGCGCGAGGCCCGAGCAGGCAGCCCGGGAGGATCGAGATGCACTACCTCTTCGAGGGCTTCGTCCTCGATCCGGAGCGACGGGAGCTGAGGCGCGGCCCGGACGAGGTCGCGCTGGGCCCCCAGGTCTTCGACCTGCTTCTCTACCTGGTGGGAAACCGGGACCATGTGGTCTCCAAGGACGACCTGCTCGACGCGGTCTGGAAGGGACGGGTCGTCTCCGAATCGACCCTCACCAGCCACATCAACGCGGCACGCAGGGCCATCGGCGACAGCGGACAGCAGCAGCGCCTCATCCGCACCATCGCCCGCAAGGGATTCCGTTTCGTCGGCGAGGTGAGAGAAGAGCGGCCTGCTGCGCACCCAGCCTTGCGCGCCGCGGAAGCCGAGGCGGCCCGGCCGGAGCTTCCGGACAAGCCCTCGCTCGCCGTCCTGCCCTTCCTGAACCTCAGCGGCGACCCCGAGCAGGACTACTTCATCGACGGCATGGTCGAGGACATCGTCTCGGCCCTCTCGCGCCTGCGCTGGCTCTTCGTCATCGCCCGCAACTCGAGCTTCACCTACAAGGACCGCGCGGTCGACGTGAAGGAGGTCGGCCGCGAACTCGGCGTGCGCTACGTGCTGGAAGGCAGCATTCGCAAGGCCGAGCGGCGCGTGCGGGTCACCGGACAGCTGATCGACGCCACCACCCGCAGCCACATCTGGGCGGAGCGCTTCGAGGGCACGCTGGGCGACGTCTTCGAGCTGCAGGACCAGATGGCATCCAGCGTCGTCGGCGCGATCGCACCGCAGCTGGAGCGTGCGGAGATCGAACGTGCGCAGCGCAAGCCGACCGAGAGCCTCGACGCCTACGACTACTACCTGCGCGGGATGGCGCTCTTCCACAGGGGAACCAGGGAGGCGGTCGACGAGGCCCTCCCCCTCTTCTACAAGGCGCTCGACCTCGATCCGGACTTCGCGACCGCCTACGGCATGGCGGCCTGGTGCCGCTTCTGGCGCAAGATCAACGGCTGGATGAGCGACCGCGCCGAGGCGGCAGAGGGAGCCAGGCTGGCGCAGCGTGCGGTGGACCTGGGCAGGAACGATGCGATCGCGCTGACCAGGGGCGGCCATGCGCTGGGCCACTTCGGCGGCGACCTGGACCTCGGCATCGCGCTCCTCGACCGCGCGCTGGTCCTCAACCCCAATCTGGCGGCCGCCTGGTACCTGAGCGGCTTCCAGCGGGTGACGCGAGGCCAGCACGACGATGCCATCGCGCGTTTCGCCCGCGCCCGGCGGCTCAGTCCCCTGGACCCGGAAATGGCGCGCATGCTGGCCGGGACGGCGATGGCCCACCTGCTGGCCGGCCGCTTCGACGAGGCCTCCGCCTGGGCGGAGAAGGCCTTCCGGGAGCTGCCGAGCTTCTCCCTGGCGGTCGCCATCCTGGCGGCCGCCGATGCCCTTGCCGGCCGGACGGAGGGAGCCCGGCGGGCCCTCCTACACCTGCGCCGGCTCGATCCCAGGCTGCGCCTCTCCAACTTGCACGACTGGGTCCTGCTGCACAGGCCGGAGGACCGCCGGACGCTCGAGGAGGGACTGGAGAAGGCAGGCCTGGAGGGGTAACCGCCGGGCAGCCGGTCCCGAAGCCTCAGCCCGCCTGCGCCGCCTCCCACTGCCGCGCGTCCGAGAGGGCGTCGCGGTACTCCCGCTCCAGCCGGCCGCAGAGCTCCGCTGCGGCGGGGAGGTCGCCGATCGAGCCGACCCCCTGGCCGGCGGCCCAGAGGGTCTTCCAGGCCTTGGCGTCCTCGGTGCCGAAGTCGTAGTCGCTAGCACTGCGGGTCTTCTCCGGGTCGAGCCCGAAGTGGAGCAGGCTCTGCCGCAGGAAGTTGCCGTGGATGCCGCTGACGGCGGCCGAGTAGACGATGTCGGCGGCCTGGCTTTCCAGCACCATGGCCTTCTGCCCGTCCGGCGCCAGGCTCTCCTGGGTGGCGATGAAGCGGGTCCCGACATAGGCGAGGTCGGCGCCCATCATGCGCGCGGCCGCGATCTGCCGCCCCTCGGAGATGGCGCCGCCCAGGATCACGCAGCCCCGGTAGATCCTGCGGATCTCCGCCACCAGGGCGAAGGGGCTCAAGGTACTGGCGTGGCCGCCCGCGCCGGCCGCCACCGCGATGATCCCGTCGACCCCGGCCGCGGCCGCCTTGGCGGCATGGCGCAGGTTGATCACGTCGTGGAACACCAGCCCGCCGTAGCCCTGGATCGCCTGCACCACCTCCTCGACCGCCCCCAGCGAGGTGATGACCAGCGGTACGCGGTTCGCCACGCAGGCCGCGAGATCGGCCTCCAGCCGGCGGTTGCTCCGGTGCACCACCAGGTTGACGGCGAAGGGCGCGGCATCGCTGCCGGAGAGGCCCTCGCGGATCTCCTGCAGCCAGTCGAGGAAGCCGGCCGTGGTCCGCTGGTTCAGTGCGGGAAAGGCGCCGATCATGCCGGCGCGGCAGACCTCCGTCACCAGCCTGGGCCCGGAGACCAGGAACATGGGCGAGGCGATGGCGGGGACCCGCAGGCGTCCCTGCAGCGCTTGGGGCAGCGGCATCGGCCTATCGCCTCCTAAACCTTGAAGTAGTCGGGCTTGGGGATGGTCCAGGTCTCGCCCCAGAGCTGCGCCCCGCCGGCGACGTTCAAGACCTCGCCGGTGACGTAGCCGGAGGCCGGGCCGGCGAGGTAGACGCAGGCCTCGGCGATCTCCCAGGGCGTGCCCACCCGCATCATGGGGTTGGAGCGCGGGTAGAGGGCCCGGGCCTCCGGCGAATAGACGTCCCAGCCCCTGGTCTCGATGGCGCCCGGCGCCAGGCAGTTGACCCGGATCTTGAGCGGCGCCCACTCGACCGCGAGCGCGCGGCTGAGGCCGATCACGCCGGAGCGGGCGGCGACGCTGTGGGCGACGCCGTGCAGGCCCTGGCGGGTCACCACCACGATGTTGACGATCGCACCCGGCCGGCCGGCATCGCGCCACTGCCGGGCGGCGGCCTGCATCATGTACCAGGTACCGCTCAGGTTGGTGTCGACCACGGCGCGCCAGCCCTTGGGCGAGAAGTCGATGGCCGCCTGCGGGAACTGGCCGCCGGCGCTGTTGATCAGCATGTCCAGGCGGCCGTGGTCCTGCCAGACGGCCTGCAGCAGGGCCTCGGCCTCCTCGGGCTGGCGGATGTCCGCGGCCCGCGCGCTGGCCGCGAGCCCCTGCTGCGAGAGCTCGGCCACGAGTGTGTCCAGCTTCTCCTGCTTGCGGCCCGAGATCACCACCCGCGCGCCCAGGCGGGCGAAGAGCCAGGCGACGGCCCGGCCGATGCCCCCGGCGCCGCCGGAGATCAGGGCCACCTGCCCGGCCAGGGCGTCCGGCGCATAGACCGTCGGCCGGCTGGCCAGCGGTTCCCCGCCGGCCTCCTCGGCCCGCTCAGCCATGGCCCCGGAGGTCGCCCAACAGCTCGCCGGCGATGATCATCTTGCGGACCTCCGTCGTCCCGGCGCCGATCTCCAGCAGCTTGATCGAGCGGTAGAGGCGGTTGACCTCCGATTCCCAGATATAGCCGCTGCCGCCGTGGACCTGCATTGCCTTGTCGAGCACCGCGTGGCAGGCCTCGGCGGCATAGAGGACCGAGGCTGCGGTCAGCTTGTGGATGTCGCCGCGGCCGCCGCCGCCGACCTCCAGGCTGGCGGCATCGGCCAAGGTCTTGTAGGTGAAGGCTCGCATGGTCTCGACTGCGACGTACATCTCGGCCAGCATCGACTGCACCATCTGGAACGAGCCGATCGGCTTGCCGAACTGCTGGCGGGTCCGGGCGTAGTCGATCGAGAGCTCCAGCGCACGTTCCGACACGCCGAGACAGATCGGCGAGATCATCGCGCGCTCCAGGTCGAGGCCGCTCATCACCACCGCGACGCCGCGGTTCTCCTCGCCGACCAGGTTCTCGGCCGGCACCCGGCAGTCCTCGAAGACCAGCTCCGCCGTCTGGCTGCCGCGGTAGCCCATCTTGGTCAGCTTCTGGGCCACCTTGAATCCGGGGAAGTGCTTCTCGACGATGAAGGCGGAGATGCCCTTGGGCCCGCGCTCCTTGTCGGTCTTGGCATAGACCAGCAGCACGTCGGCGACCGGCCCGTTGGTGATGTAGATCTTGGTCCCGTTCAGGACGTAGCTGTCGCCCTCGCGCCGCGCGGTCGTGCGCATCGACCCCAGCGCGTCGGACCCGGCCCCGGGTTCCGTCAGCCCAAGCGCGCCGATCTTGCGGCCGGAGCAGAGGTCCGGCAGGTAGCGCCGGCGCTGCTCCTCGTTGGCGTTGCGGTAGATGTTGTTGAGGCAGAGGTTGTCGTGCGCCACCACGCTTAGCGCCATGGCGTGGTTCCAGCGCGAGAAGGCCTGCAGCACCACGCCGGAGGTCAGGAGGTCGAGCCCGACGCCGCCGTAGTCCTCCGGCACGGTGATCCCGAAGAAGCCCGCATCGCCGATTTTCGGGAAGGCCTCCTCCGGCCACCACTCCTCATCGTCCATACGTTGTGCCAGGGGATAGAGCTCGGCCCTGGCAAAGCGGTCGGCCTGCTCCAGGATCTCGCGCTGGTCGGCGCCGAGATCGAAGCCGGTCCCGACAGGGTGGTTGGGCAAGCTGGCGGCTGTCTCTGCGGCCTGCATCTCTCGCGTCTCCTCCTCGTTTCGCAGCCCTGCCGCCTTGGCCGCGAGACTGCCCTTTCGTGATTTTGTCCCGACTATAGTGAATTTCACTTACCAAATCCATATCGGATTTTTAGATGCTTGGATATCTATTATCATATTGATAATACTGCTATTTTTAGGATTGAACCATCAAACATGCACTCGAACCGGAAGACAATCAGAAAAATCTTGACTCATTTAGCAAGTCCGCCTCACCATAGGATCAAAGGCCGTCAAGGGGCCGCAGAAACGCCAGGCCCAAGAGCCGGAGACCGGGAGAGAAGCGTGAACGAGGTGGTCAAGGCCACGCGCAAGGGCCAGGTGCTGACGATCGCGATCGATCGGCCCGAGAAGCGCAATGCGCTGAACCAGGAGGTTGCACGCGGCATCGTCGAGCAGCTCGACCGGGCCGAAGCCGATGCGGACATCAGGGCCGTCGTGCTGACCGGCAGCGGCGAGAAGGCCTTCTGCGCCGGCGGCGACCTGCAGCTCTCGGCCGAGGGTACGCCCTTCACCATCGACCACGCCGACCCCCGACACTACGTCGCCCAGCTTCTGCGCCGCCTGCAGGCCTGCCGCCTGCCGCTGATCGCGCGGGTCAACGGCCACGCACTCGCCGGCGGTTTCGGACTGGTCTGCGCCTGCGACCTGGCGGTGGCGGTGGAGGACGCGCTGGTGGGCGTCACCGAGGTCAAGGTCGGCCTCTTCCCCATGATGATCCTGCCGCACCTGCTGCGGGTCGCGCCGGAGCGTACCCTGATGGAGATGTGCCTCACCGGCGAGCCCATCTCCGCCGCCGAGGCCGCGCGCCAGCGGATCATCAACGAGGCGGTGCCGCGCGACCGGCTGGACGAGCGGCTGGAGGCGCTGCTGGCCAGGGTGACCGCGGGCTCGCCGACCGGCATCCGCCTGGGCAAGCAGGCCCTGCCGAAGATCCGCGAGATGAGCTTCGATACGGCGCTGGAATACGCGCAGTTCATGCTGGCCAACATGGCCCGGACCGAGGACGCGCGCGAAGGCTTCACCGCCTTCGCCGAGAAGCGCCGCCCGGTCTGGCCGGGTGCGTGAGCGGCAGGGCGATGCAGAGACTGCGGATCGGCTGCGGTGCCGGCTTCTGGGGCGACAGCCCGGAAGGGCCGGCACAGCTTGTCCGCCGGGGCGCCATCGACGTCCTGATGCTGGACTATCTGGCCGAGATCACCATGTCGATCCTGGCCCGCATGCGCGCGCGCAAGCCGGAGCTGGGCTATGCCACCGACTTCGTGACCCTGGTCGCCGGCCCCCTGGCCGAGGAGATCGCCGCCAAGGGCATCAAGGTCGTGACCAACGCCGGCGGGGTCAATCCCGCTGCCTGCGCCGAGGCGCTGGCTGCCGCCTTCGCCGCCAAAGGCGTCCAGCTCAAGATCGCGGTGGTGGAGGGCGACGACCTGCTGGACCGGGCCGAGAGCCTGCGGGCCATCGGGGTGCGGGAGATGGCGAGCGGCGCCGTCCTGCCGGAGAGGCTCACCAGCATCAACGCCTACCTCGGGGCGAGGCCGATCGCGGTGGCGCTGGACCAGGGCGCGGACATCGTGGTCACCGGCCGCACGGTGGATTCCGCGCTGGCGCTGGGCCCCCTGATGCATGCCTTCGGCTGGAAGGACGACGACTACGACCGCCTGGCCGCAGGCAGCCTCGCCGGGCACATCCTGGAGTGCGGCACCCAGACGACGGGCGGCATCTTCACCGACTGGCGCGCGGTGCCGGGCTGGGAGGACATGGGCTACCCCATCGCCGAGTGCCGGCCCGACGGCAGCTTCGTCGTGACCAAGCCGGAGGGCAGCGGCGGCCTGGTCAGCCCCATGACCGTGGCCGAGCAGGTGGTCTACGAGATCGGCGATCCGGCGGCCTATGCGCTGCCCGACGTGACCTGCGACTTCTCGCGAGTTCGCCTAGAGCCTGCCGGCCCCGACCGGGTGGAGGTCAGCGGCGCTCGCGGCCGGGCGCCCGGCGGCAGCTACAAGGTCAGCGCGACCTATGCGGACGGCTACCGCATGCTGGCCAGCATGATGATCGGCGGCCGGGACGCGGTCGCGAAGGCCGAGCGGGTCGGCGCCGCGATCCTGGCAAGGGCCCGCCGCCTGATGGCCGAGGTCGGCCACGGCGACTTCCAGGAAACCTCGGTCGAGGTGCTGGGCAGCGAGGCGACCTACGGCCCGAACGGGCGCCGGCGCGATGCCCGCGAGGTGGTGCTGAAGATCGCCGCACGCCACGGCTCCAAGGAGGCGCTGGAACTGCTCGGCCGCGAGATCTATCCCTCCGCGACGGCCATGGCGCAGGGGATCACCGGCTTCGCCGGCGGCCGCCCGGCCCCGCAACCCCTCTTCCGCCTCTTCTCCTTCCTGATCGACAGGGCTGAGGTGCCGGTCGAGGTCGTCATGGACGGCCGACGCACCGCAGTCGCCGAGACGAAGGTAAAGGCCGGGCGAGCGCAGGCGGCAGAGACGAAAGTACCGCAGGCCGCTCCCGCGGCGCAGTTTGCAGGCCCCTCGGTGCCGCTGATCGCGCTCGCCCATGCCCGCAGCGGCGACAAGGGCGACATCGCGAACATCGGGGTCCTGGCGCGGAGGCCGGAGTTCCTGCCGGCGATCCGCCAGGCCGTGACGGTAGACGCGGTGGCCGCCTACTTCGCGCACCTCCTGACCGGGCCGGTCGAGCGCTTCGACTGGCCGGGACTGGACGGCATCAACCTGGTGCTGCACGGCGCGCTGGGCGGCGGCGGCGTGGCCTCGCTGCGCTACGACCCCCAGGGCAAGGCGCTGGGCCAGATGCTGCTCGATCTGCCGGTGCCGGTGCCGGCCGAGTGGCTGGCGGAGGGCGGGGCGCTGGCCGACTGGGCCGAAACCGCAGCCAGGGAGCCGGTAGAGGCATGAGCGGCAGCCTGCCCAAGCGCAACGTGGTGCGGCTGCCCCGCGCGCGCCGGATGCGCGAGATCGAGGCCGCCGCGCGCGACGTCTTCTCGCGCAACAGCTACGCCATGTCCTCCATGGCCGAGATCGCCGAGGGTGCCGGCGTCGTCGAAGGCACGATCTACAAGTACTACGAGAACAAGCGGGACCTGCTGCTAACCGTGCTCAGGCACTGGTACGAGGGCATGATCGCAGAGTTCCTCGACAAGCTGTCGGGCATCGAGGGCACGGAAGCGCGCATCCACTGCGTGATCTGGCAGCACCTGAAGTCGATCCGGGACAACCCCGATCTCTGCCGCCTCTTCTATGCGGAGGTGAGAAGCTCCGAGGACTACTTCGAGGGCCAGCTCTATCACCTGAACCGGGACTACACCCGCGTCCTGATGGACATCGTGCGCGGCGGCATCGCCCGCGGCGAGCTGCGCGAGGACCTCTCGGTCACCCTGGTGCGCGACGTCATCTTCGGCGGGATCGAGCACCTGGTGACCCCCTTCCTCTCGCGCCGGGGCGACTTCGACCACGATACCGTGGCGCGCCAGCTTACCGCGCTGGTGATGGCGGGGATCGCCAGGCCGGCCGAGACGGCAGGTCACGGCCCCGGCTCGCTCAGCGCCGCCATCGAGAGGCTGGAGCGGGTGGCCGACAGGCTCGACCGCAGCTCGGGCGAGGGGGACTGAGCCCATGCTCGCGCTCACCAACGTGCAGGTCATGTACGACCGGGCGATCGAGGCGGTGCGCGACGTCTCTCTGACCGTTGAGCGGGGCCAGATCGTGGCCCTCCTGGGCTCCAACGGCGCCGGCAAGTCGACCCTGCTGAAGGCGATTTCCAACGTCCTCTACCCCGAGGAGGGCGAGGTCCTGCACGGCGACATCACGCTGGAGGGCCGCAGCATGCTGCAGCTCTCCGCCGACGAGATCGTCCGGGCGGGCGTGCTGCAGGTGCCCGAGGGCCGCCGCCTCTTCCCGCTGATGACGGTCGAGGAGAACCTGGTGATGGGCGGCTTCCTGCGCTCGCGCGGCCAGGTCGCCGAGGGGCTGGAGCAGACCTTCGCCCTCTTCCCGGTCCTGAAGGAGCGCCGCAGCACCGTCGCGGGCTACCTCTCGGGCGGCGAGCAGCAGATGGTGGCGGTGGGCCGCGCACTGATGGGCGAGCCAACGCTCCTCATGCTGGACGAGCCCTCGCTCGGCCTGGCGCCGCAGATCATCGACCAGATCTTCAAGACCATCGTCCAGCTCAACCGCGAGCGCCAGCTCTCCATCCTGCTGGTCGAGCAGAACGCGGCGCTGGCGCTGGAGGTCGCCGACTACGGCTACATCATGGAGAACGGCCGCGTGGTGCTGGACGGGCCGGCCAAGACCATCGCCGGCAACGAGGACGTGAAGGAGTTCTACCTGGGCTACGCCGAGGGTGGGGAGCGCAAGGACTATCGCAAGGTCAAGCACTACAAGCGGCGCAAGAGGTGGCTGTCGTGAGGCCGCTCCTCCAGCTTCGCGGCGTGACCAAGCGCTTCGGCGCCCTGGTTGCCGTCGACGGCGTCGACCTAACCGTGCCGGAGGGCACGATCTACAGCGTGATCGGGCCGAACGGGGCCGGCAAGTCCACCCTCTTCAACCTGGTGAGCGCGCTCTTCCCGCCCAGCGCCGGCGAGATCGACTTCGACGGCCACCAGATCCACAAGACCAGGACCCACAAGCTGGCGAGCTTCGGCATCGGCCGCACCTTCCAGAACCTGGCGATCTTCTCGCACGGGACCGTGGTGCAGAACCTGCTGGTGGGCCTGCATCACCGCCTCAAGACCAACGTCTTGAGCGCCGCCCTCTTCTGGGGTCCGGCCAGGCAGGAGGAGATCGCCGCCCGCCGCCGGGTCGAGGAGATCATCGACTTCCTGGAGATCGAGCACCTGCGCGACCTGCCGGTGGGGCGCCTCTCCTATGGCCTGCAGAAGCGCGTGGAGCTGGGGCGTGCGCTGGCGACCGGTCCCAAGCTGCTGCTGCTGGACGAGATGGTCTCGGGCATGAACAGCGAGGAGACCGAGGACATCGCCCGCTTCATCCTCGACATCCGCGAGGAGCTCGGCATCACCGTGGTCATGGTCGAGCACGACATGGGCATCGTCATGGACATCTCCGACCGGATCGCGGTGCTGAACCACGGCGCGCTGATCGCCGAGGGAACCCCGGCCGAGATCTCCGCCGACCCGGCCGTGATCCAGGCTTACCTGGGTCGGAACTAGCATGCTCCGCGACGCCGCCCTCTTCGAGACGATGACCCTGCCGGGTCTGCTGCGCCACTGGGCCCAGACCACGCCCGAGCGCCTGGCCTTCCGCGAGAAGGACTTCGGGGTCTGGGAGCGCACGAGCTACCGCCAGTACTACGAGAACACCAAGGACTTCGCGCTGGGCCTGACGACGCTGGGCATCGGCAAGGGCGACTTCCTGGCGGTGGCGAGCGAGGACACGCCGGAATGGATCTATGCCGACCTCGCCATCCAGAGCCTGGGCGGGGCCTGCATCGGCATCTATCCAACCAACCCCTGGCCGGAACTGCGCTACATCCTGGAGCACTCCGGCGCCAAGATCGTGGTGACCGGCGACCAGGAGCAGACCGACAAGGTGCTGGACGCCATCTCGGAAGGCGGCCCCCTGCCCGCGCTGCAGAAGATCGTCTGCGTCGACATGAAGGGCATGACCCGCTACCCGCGCGACCGGCTGATGAGCTTCGAGGAGGTGGTGGCGCTGGGCCGCGCCGAGCGCGAGCGCAGCTCCGATCGCTTCGAGGCGGGGATCGACGCGCTGGAGCCCGACCAGGTGGGCGTCATCGTCTACACCTCCGGCACCACCGGCCAGCCCAAGGGTGCGATGCTGACCCATCGCGGCCTGATCTGGGGCGCGCTCCGCCTCTCGGAGCGCCACGGCATCGACGAGAAGAGCTGGGAAGTGCTCTGCTACCTGCCGCTCTGCCACGTGGCCGAGCGGCTCTGCTCCACGGTCATGCAGCTGGTGAACGGCACCCCGGTCAACTTCGCCGAATCGATCGACACCGTGGCGGAGAACCTGCGCGAGATCGCGCCCACCGGCTTCCTCGGCGTGCCCCGCATCTGGGAGAAGATGCAGCAGCAGATCACGGTGAAGCTGAAGGACGCCACGCCCCTGCAGCAGCGCCTGGTCGCCCGCTGCCTCGAGATCGGCAGGCCGATCGCCCGGCGCCAGCTCGCCGCCGGCGGCAGGCGGGTGGGCCTGCGCGACCGGGCCGTCTTCGCGCTGCTGTGGCTGCTCTGTTTTCGCCCCCTGCAGAAGACCCTGGGCCTCGACCGGGCGCGCACCATGCTCTGCGGCGGCGCCTCGATCTCGCCCGACGTGCTGGAGTTCTTCTGGACCATCGGCCTCAGGGTCTACCAGGTCTACGGCATGACGGAGCTGTCGGGCATCTCCCACAGCCAGTATCCGGGCCACACGGCGCTCGGCCAGTCGGGCCCGCCGCTTGCGAGCTACGAGCAGAGAATCGCCGCGGACGGCGAGATCCTGGTGCGCTCCCGCTCCGTCTTCGCCGGCTACCTGCACAACGAGGCCGCCAGCGCCGAGGCGGTGAGCGAGGGCTGGATGCACACCGGCGACATCGGCGAGATCGCCGAAGACGGCTCGATCTGCATCACCGACCGCAAGAAGGACATCATCATCACCTCCGGCGGCAAGAACATCACCCCCTCGCTGATCGAGAACAAGCTGAAGAACTCGGCCTTTATCCGCGAGGCCATCCTGATCGGCGAGCGGCGGAACTATCTCTCCGCCCTCATCCAGGTGGACTACGAGACGGTCGGCAAGTGGGCGCAGGAACGGGGCCTGGCCTACACCACCTTCAAGAGCCTCTCATCGCTTGCGGAGGTGCGCGACCTGATCGACCGCGAGGTCGCCAAGACCAATGCCGAGTTCGCGCGGGTCGAGAACATCCGCAAGTTCTGCCTGCTCGACAAGGAACTGGACCACGACGACGGCGAGGTCACGGCCACCATGAAGGTCCGGCGCCGGGTGATCGAAGAGAAGTTCCGGCCGCAGATCGCGGCCCTCTATGGAGAGTGAGGCCGGACGCATGGATCTCTTTCTCAATCTCGTCGCCTCCGGCCTGGTCATCGGCTCGATCTACGGCCTGATCGCGATCGCCTTCGCGGTCATCTTCAAGACCACCGGCGTGCTGAACTTCGCCCAGGGCGAGGTCATGATGCTGGTCGCCTACACGAGCTGGAGCCTCGGCACCTCGCTCGACCTTCCCTTCTTCCTGCTGATCCTGGTCTCGATCCCGACCGCTGCCGTCATCGGCATCGTGGTGGAGCGCATCTTCATCCGCCCGATGCTGGGCCAGCCGGTCTTCGCCATCGTCATGGTGACGATCGGGCTCGCGGTCTTCCTGCGCAGCTTCATCGTGCTGATCTGGGGGGCCGAGGCCAAGAGCTTCGAGGCCTCGGTCGCCGGCTCCATCATCGAGATCGGGCCGGTGGTGCTCTTCAGCGAACAGGTCTTCGCGCTGGCGCTCTTCCTCACGGTGGCGACCGCGGTCTACGTCTTCTTCCGCTTCACCCGCGTTGGCATCGCCATGCGGGCGACCGCGCAGGACGAGACCTCGGCCCTCTTGATGGGGGTCGACGTGCGGCGGATCTCGGCCATCACCTGGGCGATCGCGGCCGTGGTCTCGGGCCTTGCCGGCATCGCCTTTGCCATCATGTTCTCGCGCGCGCCGGACATGTGGTTCATGGGCCTCCGCTCCTTCCCGGCCACCATCCTGGGCGGCCTCGATTCGGCCCTGGGCTCGGGCTTCGGCGGGCTCATCATCGGCGTCATCGGCGACCTCTCTGAGGGCTACATCGGCCAGGGCCTGAAGGAGATCTCGGGCTTCATCGTCATCGTTGTGATCCTGATGGTCAGGCCCTACGGCCTCTTCGGCGAAAAAGAGCTGGAGCGCGTGTGATGCGGACCCACCACTTCGTCGAGACCTACCGCGCACAGGTGTCGCTCAGCGACAACCCCACGCTCTGGTCCTGGGTCGGCATCCTGCTGGCCGCCCTCCTCATCTTCCCGCTGCTGGCCGGCAGCTTCTTCATCGGGCTGGCCACCACGGTCGCGATCGCCGCCATCGGGGCGGTCGGCCTGAACCTGCTGACCGGCGTCGCCGGGCAGATCTCGCTGGGCCAAGCCGGCTTCCTCGCCGCCGGGGCCTACACCACGGGCCTGCTCATCGCCGACTACGGCTGGCCGCCGGAACTGGCGCTGGTCGCCGCCGGCATCGTCTCCGCCTTCCTAAGCCTCCTGGTGGGGGTGCCCTCGCTGCGCCTGAAGGGCCTCTACCTGGCGATCACCACCTTGGCCTTCTCCTTCATCGTCACCCACTTCCTGCTCTACGCGGAATCGGTGACGCACGGCCCTTACGGCGTCAGGATCGAGGACACGCGCTTCCTCTTCCTCGACTTCTCCTCGCAGGTCCAGCTCTACTACCTGGTGCTGGCGGTCGCCGTGCTGACGGTGCTGGCCGCCCTCAACATCATGCGCACCCGGGTCGGGCGCGCCTTCACCGCGATCCGCGACCACGACGTCGCCGCCCGGGTCATGGGGGTCAACCTCGCCGGCTACAAGCTGGTGGCCTTCATGACCTCCTCCTTCATGGTCGGCATCGCCGGCGGGCTGATGACCTTCCAGTTCCGCTTCATCAACGTCGACCTCTTCAACCTGCTGCTGTCGGTCGAGGCGTTGGCGATGATCATCGTCGGCGGGCTGGGCTCGATCGCCGGGTCAATCCTGGGCGCCGTCTTCATCGTCCTGCTGCCGGAGGCCATGCGCGAGGCAATGGACCTGCTGCCGGCCAGCCTGACGGCGATGCTCTCAACCTATGTCTACGAGATGCGCGGGCTCCTCACCGGCCTGGCGATCATCGTGATGCTCCGCATCGAACCCTACGGCCTGATCGGCCTGTGGCGCGACCTCAAGCGCTACTGGAGCCACTGGCCCCTATCCGTGTGAGACCAACCAGCCACCGCAAAGGTGAACAAGAGGGAGGAAAGAAGATGACGTACAAAGTGTCCGCAGTCCTTGCAGCCCTGGTGCTGACCGCGAGTGTCGGCGCCAGCCAGGCCGAGCCCGGCGTCAATGCCGGCGAGGTCATCATCGGCAACGTCCTGCCGATGTCCAGCTCGGCCGCCCTGGTCGGCCGCGCCGCCCACTTCGGCTCGGTGGTGGCCGCCGCAGAGGCCAATGCCGCCGGCGGCGTCAACGGCCGCAACATCACCATCAAGACCGAGGACGACGGCTACGTGCCGGCGCGCACGGTCCAGGGTCTGCGCAAGCTGATGGACGAGGGCGTCTTCGGCCTGATCGGCACCGGTGCGGGCGCCGGCACCGCCGCAATCCTGCCGATCCTGGAGGAGGAGGGCATCCCCGCCATCGTCTCCTTCTCGCCGCTGCAGGCCGCGGTCGATCCGATCAAGCCCAGCGTCTTCATGCTGGGCGCCTCCTACCAGGACCTGCTCTTCGCCCAGCTCGAGTACATCTACGAGAAGGGCGGCAAGGAAAAGGCGGTCTATGGCGTCATCCGCCAGGACGACGACTTCGGCAAGCAGGTCGAAGAGGCCTACCTCAGGGCCGTCGAGGCCTTCGACGTCACCGCGACCGACCCCATCCGCTACAAGCGCGGCCAGAAGGACTTCGGCGCCGAGATCCTGCGCACCCGTGCGAACGAGGTCGATGTCCTGATCGCCGGCGGCGTCACCACCGAGATCCCGGCGATGCTGAAGGAGGCCAGCAAGTTCAAGCTGCCGCTCCAGATCGCCACCGTGCCCACCGCGACCCTGCCGCCGATCATGGGGCTGAACGCGCCCTACGGCTATGTCTACTACAGCGGCGACTACATCTCGCCGATGGGCTCTGAGGGGACCGCACACTTCATGGAGATGGCCAAGGCGGCGCTGAGCGAGGACGAGCTGAAGGCCCTCAACCGCTATGCGCTCACCGGCTATGCGGCGACCCGCATCATGATCGAGGCGATCAAGCGCTGCGGCGTGGAGCCGACGCGGGCCTGCGTGATCGAGAAGCTGGAATCGGGCGAGGAGTTCGACACCGCCGGCGTCACGCTGCCCATCACCTTCGCCAAGGACCGGCACATCTCGGCCACCGCGGTCCGGGTGCTCGAGGTCGATCCCAAGGCGGGGACCGTGACCGCCGTCACCGAGTTCACCGAGTACTGATCCCGGTCCGGCCGGGGGGCGGTCCTGCCCGTCCCCTGGCCGTCCCCCGGCCGTTTCCGTCTCCGAACAACCAAGAAGGGGTTCACTGGTGTCGTCCAAAGCGCTCTTTGCCAAGGTCCTGGTCGCCAATCGCGGCGAGATCGCATGCCGGATCATGCGAACCCTGTCCGAGATGGGGATCGCCTCGCTGGCGATCCATCACGCCAGCGAGCGCAAGGCGCGCCATGTCTCTCTCGCCGACGAGGCAGCCGAGATCGAGGCTGAAACGCCGGTCGCCGCCTATCTCGACGCCGCCCGGATCATCGAGGCCGCCCTCCGCCTGGGAGCGGACGCCATCCATCCCGGCTATGGCTTCCTCTCGGAGAACGCCGGCTTCGCCCGGCTGGTGCGCGAGGCGGGGCTCACCTTCATCGGACCCGATGCCGAGGCGATCGCGCTGATGGGCGACAAGATCCAGTCGCGCCGCTTCGCCGAGAAGGAGGGCGTGCCCGTGGCGCCTTCGGTCATGGCGGGCGCCGACATGGCCGGCTTCATCGCCGAGGCCGGGACCATCGGCTTCCCTCTCCTGATCAAGGCCGCGGCCGGCGGCGGCGGCAAGGGCATGAGCATCGTGCGTTCGGCCGAGGAACTGGAGGAGCGTGCGCTGGTCGCCGCCAGCGAGGCCAGGCGCTACTTCGGCGACAGCCGCATCTATGCCGAGCGCTACTTGGAGGTCACGCGACACATCGAGGTTCAGGTCGTCGGCGACGGCAAGGGCGGAGCATTGCACCTGCTGGAGCGCGAGTGCTCGCTCCAGCGCCGCTTCCAGAAGATCGTCGAGGAGGCGCCGGCCGTGGGCCTGGACGAAACCCTGCGGGAAGAGATCTGCGAGGCAGCGCTGCGCCTGACGCGGGCCGCGCGCTACCGCAACCTGGGGACCGTGGAGTTCATTCTGGCACCCGACGGCAGCTTCTATTTCCTGGAGATGAACACGCGCCTGCAGGTGGAACACCCGGTGACCGAGATGATCACCGGCCTCGACCTCGTGCGCCTGCAGGTGGAGATCGCCGCCGGCCTGCCGCTGGCACTCAGCCAGGAGGAGATCCGGCCCACAGGCCACGCCATCGAGTGCCGGATCTGCGCGGAAGACCCGGCCGCCGACTTCCTGCCGCAGACCGGCCGGATCCTGGCGCTGGAGCCGGCCGAGGGCGCGGGGATCCGCTTCGACAGCGGCCTTGCCGAAGGCCAGGCCATCACCGCCGACTTCGACCCCATGCTGGCGAAGCTGGTGGTCCATGCCGCCGACCGCGAGGCCGCCATCGCGCGGATGCTCGAGGCCTTGGGGCGGACGGTCCTCTTGGGTGTCGAGACCAACCTCGATTACCTGGCGCGCGTCCTCGACCATCGGGCCTTCCGCGACGGCCGTCTGCACACCGGCTTCCTCAAGGAGCATGCAGCAGCGCTCGCCGGACCGGTGCCCGAGGAGGCGGAGCGCGACCTGGCGATCCTGGCAGCCCTCCTCTCCTTCCGCGAGTTCAGGACCCTGGCCTTCGAGACGCCCGAACCCTATGCCTCGATCGGCGGGTGGAGGAACTAGACATGGCGCTGACGCTTCTCGCGGACGGCCAGACCCACGAGGTGACGATCCTGGCACGCAAGCCCGAGCTGACGGTCGCCATCGACGGACGCCCGCACCGCATCGCGGACCAAGGTCGCGAGGGGCGCCATCGCCGTATCGAGGTCGCCGGACGCCCCCACGAGGTGATTCAGGTCCGCGACGGCAACCGTGTCTACCTGCGCCTCGGCGGCCGCAACTGGCTGGTCGAGCTGATCGATCCGCGCGACGCCGCACGCAGCGAGGCCTCGGGCGACAGCGCCATCCTGGCGCCCATGCCGGGCCAGGTGGTCTCTCTCGAAAAGCAGGTCGGCGACGCCGTGCGCCGGGGCGAGACGGTACTGACGATCGAGAGCATGAAGCTGCAGACCAGGCTGACCGCGCCACGCGACGGCACCATCGCCGAGATTCGCAAGCAGGTCGGCCAGACCTTCGACAAGGACGAGACCGTCGCCCTGCTGGACGCCCTGGCGGCGGGAGAGGACTAGGCCGATGCGCAGACTCGTCTCGTCGATCGACACCCAGGCCGCCGACTTCAAGGTCAACGAGGCGCACAACCGCCGCCTCGCCGCGGAGCTGCGCGAGCGGCAGGAGGCCGCGCGCCACCGCCGCGCCGAACGCGACCGCGAGCGCCTGAAGCGCCAGAACAAGCGCATGCCGCGCGAGCGCCTGGAGATGCTGCTGGACCCCGGAACGCCCTTCCTGGAGCTCTCCAGCCTGGCCGCCAACATGGAGTACGGCGGTGAGTCGCCCGGCGCCAGCATCATCACCGGGATCGGCATCGTCTCGGGCCGCGAGGTGATGATCCACGCCGACGATTCCTCGATCAAGGGCGGGGCCTGGTATCCGCTCTCGATCAAGAAGATCGTGCGCTGCCTGGATATCGCCATCGAGAACCGCCTGCCGGTCGTCCATCTCTGCGATTCCGCCGGCGGCTTCCTGCCGCTGCAGTCCGAGATCTTCGCCGACCGCCAGATGGCCGGCCGCATCTTCCGCAACCAGTGCAAGCTCTCGGAGATGGGGGTGAAGCAGCTGGCCCTGGTCTTCGGGCACTGCACCGCCGGCGGCGCCTACATCCCCGGCCTCTCGGACTACAGCGTCATCGTCCAGGGGACCGGGGCGGTCTTCCTGGGCGGCCCGCCGCTGGTCAAGGCCGCAACCGGCGAGGAGGTCGGGGTCGAGGAGCTGGGGGGGGCCGCCATGCACACCAGCGTCAGCGGCACCTGCGACTACCCGGCCGCCAGCGAGGACGAGGCCGTCGCCATCGGCCGCGAGATCGTGGCCCAGTGGGACCGCCCGCAGAAGTGGCCCTGCCAGCGCGAGGAGCCGGCGCCGCCCTACTACGACCCCGACGAGCTCTACGGGATCATCCCCGACGACATCAAGAAGGGCTTCGACGTGCGCGAGGTGATCGCCCGCATCGTCGACGGCAGCCGCTTCCACGAGTACCAGCCGAACTACGGCACCACGCTCGTCTGCGGCTTCGCCAACATCTGGGGCTGGAAGGTCGGGATCCTCGGCAACAACGGGGTGCTCTTCAACGATTCCGCGCTCAAGGGCGCGCACTTCATCGAGCTCTGCAATCAGAACAACACGCCGCTGGTCTTCCTGCAGAACATCACCGGCTACATGATCGGGCGCGAGTACGAGCGCCAGGGCATCACCAAGGACGGCGCCAAGATGATCATGGCGCAGAGCTGCTCGCGGGTGCCGAAGTTCACCGTCATGTGCAACGGCTCCTTCGGGGCCGGGAACTACGGCATGTGCGGGCGCGCCTTCGACGGGCGCTTCCTCTTCGGCTGGCCCAACCACCAGATCGGCGTCATGGGCGGCGACCAGGCGGCCAAGACCCTGGCCCAGGTGAAGGTCGCCCAGATGCAGCGCAACGGCGAGAGCATCGACGAGGCGGTGATCGCCGAGATCCAGGCGGAGACCAGGCGCGCCTACCTCGAGCAGCTCTCGGCCTACTACTCCACCTCGGAGATCTGGGACGACGGCCTGCTCGACCCGGTCGACACCCGCAACGCGCTGGGCATGGCCATCACCGTCTCCCTGAACGCGCCGCTCGGCGAGAGCGGCTACGGCGTCTTCAGGTTCTAGGGGAGGATGCGATCGCTCATGCTCACGCCTGCTCGCCTAGCTCGTTGGTATGGAAACAAATCGTCGTCGCAGATGAGTCCATCTGCTCGGGATTTGTTGTAAGCCATGACCGAAATGATCGAGGTCTATTTCGACTTCGCCTCTCCCTACGCCTACTTCGCCCTGCCGACGCTGGAGGCCCTGGCGCAGGAGAGCGGCCGGCCGCTGGTCAGGAAACCGCTGCTCCTCTGGGCGGTGCTGAAGGAGCTCTCCCTGCCGGTGCCGCTGGCCGCGCCGGCCAAGGGCGACTACCTGCTGCGCGACATGGAACGCTCGGCGCGCTTCTTCGGCCTGCCCTACCGCCAGCCGGAGCGCTTTCCCCTCTCGAGCCACCTGGCGGCACGCGCCTGGTACGGCCTGCAGGCGGCCGGCGGGCCGGCCGATGCCTTCTGCAGGGCGGTCTTCGAGGCCTACTTCGTCGAGGGACGCGACATCGGCGAGGCCGCGGTCCTGCAGGAGATCGGCACCAGCCTGGGCCTGGCACCTGCACTGTTGAACGACGCCATGACGGCGGCCGGGAGCAAGGCGGCACTCAGCGGCTGCGTGGCCGAAGCCGCGGCGCGCGGCGTCTGGGGCTCGCCCTTCGTCTTCCTGGGCGAGGAGCCCTTCTTCGGCGCCGATCGCCTGCCGCAGATCGCCTGGCGACTGCGGCAGGCATCCGCTGCGTGAGATCACCCGCGAGGAGGCGAGCAACCATGACCTTCCAAGACCTGGACCTGACGATGAGCGAGGGCGTCGCGCGCCTTGTCGTCACCCGCCCCGACCGCCTGAACGCCATGCGCGACCGGACCGCGGACGAGCTGCGCGAGGCGCTCGCGAGCCTCGAGGAGGACGAGACCGTCCGCGCGGTGATCCTGACCGGCGAGGGCCGCGCCTTCGGCGCCGGCTACGACCTCTCGACGCTCGACCTCGGCCAGACACCGGACCTGGAGCGCGTGCTGGAAGTGCACTTCAACCCCCTGATCCGCCAGATGCGGCGCTCCCGCGTGCCCATCGTCACCGCCGTCAAGGGCCCCTGCGCCGGCGCCTCGGTCGGCGTGGCGCTGGCGGGCGACATCGTGATCGCCGCGCGTTCGGCCTACTTCTACGAGCCCTTCGTCGGGATCGCGCTGGTGCCCGATGCCGGCAACACCCTCTTCCTGCCGCGACTGGCCGGCCGGATCCGCGCCGCCGGCGCCATGCTCCTGGGCGAGAGGATCACCGCCGAGGAGGCCCTCTCCTGGGGCCTCCTCTGGCGCCTCTACGACGACGAGGCCCTGATGCCGGCGGCCGAGGAGATCGCCAGGACGCTCTGCCAGCGCTCGGCCCTTGCCGTCGCCAGGACCAAACAACTGCTCACCCAGGCCGCGGAAGAGGGCCTGGACCGCCAGCTCGATTCGGAGCGTGACATCCAGGGCGAGGCCGGCCGCGGCCCCGACATGAAGAAGGCCATCGACGCCTTCCTGGAGAAGCGCTAGAGCAAGTTGCGCTCGCTCATGCTCACGCACAGTGCTCTAGCTTGTTGTATTGTAAGCAAATCGTCGTCGCAGATGATTCCATCTGCTCGGGATTTTCTCTAGCGTGTTGTTTCAAAAGCAAATCGTCGTCGCAGATGATTCCATCTGCTCGGGATTTTCTCTAGTTCGCGATCCTTTCGATCGGGCTCAAGCAAGTCGCCGGGCCTATAACCAGACGAAGTCGCTTGCCGTCAGCAGGTTGGCCGCCACGACTCCATCGACCAGAAAGGCCTGGTCAACAGCTCCATCGCCGTCCTGATCGACCTGGATTTGGCGCGGGCCCGCGAAGCGCGCCTCGCTGTTGCCGGATCCGCTGAAAGCCTGGGAGCCGACGTATGCAAAGCTGCCGGTCTCCAGGCCGCTGGCAAAGACCAGCCTGTCCGCGCCGTTGGCCGCATTGACCAGAAGACCGTCGAAGTCGCGGATGACAGGTCCGCCGGCGCCCTCGTCGCCGAGGTTGCCGCCGTTGAAACGGAAGGTATCCTCGCCGGACCCGCCGAAGTCAACATCGCCCTCGCCCATCACCAGGGTGTCGGCACCGCTGCCGCCTTCCAGGCGATCTCCGCCCTCGCCGCCGAACATAAGGTCGTCGCCCGCACCGCCACTCAGGCTGTCGTCGCCCTGGTTGCCGGAGAGCCGGTTGTCGCCGCTGTTGCCCTCGATGGTGTTATCCAGCGCGTTGCCCCGGCCCTTGAGATCGCCGAAGCCGGCCTGCAGGCGAAGGTTCTCGATGAAGTCATTGGCGCCGCCGGTCGGCAGGGTGTAGTCCGCCTCGGCCCTGACCAGATCCACGCCCTGGCCGGACTGCTCGATCACGATGTCCGTCGCGGTGTCGACGATGAAGGTATCGTCGCCCGAACCGCCGATCAGGGTGTCGGAACCGCCCTCGCCGTTCAGGCGGTCGGCACCGCTGTGGCCCCAGAGCTTGTTGTCGGCCGTGTTCCCGACCAGAAGGTCGTCGTTCTCGTTCCCACTGATGCTCGCCTCGCCGATCCCCTGGTTCAGATTGGCGCGCTCGATGAAGGCCGCTCCGCCGGACTCCAGTGTGTAGTCGTTGGCATTGGAGCGAATGACGTCGTCGCCGCCTGCCGTCAGGTCCACCACGATGTCGGCCGCGGTGTCGATGATGAAGGTGTCGTTGTTGTTGCCGCCGAAAGCCGTGTCCGCGCCCGATCCGCCGTTCAGGCGGTCCCGCCCCTGACCGCCGAAGATCACATCGCTGCCTGTGCCCCCGACGATCTGATCGCTGCCCGAATCGCCTGCGAGCCGGTCCGCTGCTGCTCCGCCGAAGAGCGTGTCGGCACCGCTGCCGCCGACCAGGGTATCATCACCGTCCTGACCGCGGAGCCGGTCGTTCCCCTCCCCGCCGTAGAGGCCTCTGTCATTGCCGGAGCCTCCATAGAGGCGATCCTGCCCCTCTCCGCCGAAGGCTGAGCTGTCGTCCCCGCTACCGCCGTAGATCCGGTCGTTGCCGAGGTCTCCACTGAAGAAATAGTCATCTCCATCATCGCCGAAGAGGCTGTCATCGCCTCTGCCGCCGTAAAAATCGTCATCCCTGCCATTGCCGCCTGAAAGGATGTCCGCGCCGCCGCCCCCGAAGAAGCGGCCGTCGGCGCCGTCGTCGCCGGCGAGGCTGTCGTCACCAAGGGCTCCATAGAAGGATAAATCGTTGCCATCGCCACCGGAAAGTTCGTCGTTGCCGCCGGAGAGACCGTCGGCACCGCTACTTCCGAAAAAATAGCTGTCGTTGCCTTCGCCGCCCGAGAGGCTGTCGTCGCCGCTGCCTCCGAAGAAAATGCGGTCGTCGCCCAGGCCGCCGAAGAGACTGTCGCCACCGCTGGCACCGTAGAAGAAGGCGTCGTTCCCACTGTCCCCGAAGAGGCTATCGTCGCCGTCCTCCCCATAGAAGCCTGTATCCGTCCCGCCGCCGCCGGACAGCAGATCGGCACCGCTCCCGCCATAGAAGGCGAAGTCGCCTCCCCTACCGCCAAAGAGGGAATCATTGCCGCTTTGGCCATCGGCCCTGTCCCGCCCGTCGCCGCCGTAGAGCCTGTCCGACCCGGCAAAGCCCTGAAGGCTGTCGGCGTTGAGGCCGCCGAACAGTCTGTCGTCGCCTTCCGATCCGAATTGCCGGTCTTCCCCGGGCCCGCCGTACTGGACATCGTTTCCAGCCTGGCCGAACAGCGCGTCGTCTCCGGTCAGGCCGTAGACACGATCGTCGACATCTCCGCCGATCAGTAAATCGTCCCCACTCGCTCCGAATAGAGTAGCCATGTTCCAAAATCCTCCGACATTGTTCGGTTATCCTGCAAATCCATTCGACACGCAGGCCTTCCTATCCATCACGCAAAGACGACCTCTCCCGATACCGCAGGGTTCGATCCGAGAATCGGCCGCTTTATTGCCCGAGAGGGACCCTCGGAGACGGCAGGATCACCGTTCCTGTCCCGCTCGTCAGGCCGCCTTCTGTCGACCTGGAACCGCCAGGCTCGCACCGGCCCGGCCATGACCCTGCACGCCCTGCTGCCGCAGCAGCTCGGCGACGGCCTCCCGCCCGTGCCTGACGGCGTCGTCGAGCGGCGTGTTGCCCCAACGGTCCACCGGATCGACCGGCACGCCGTGGACGATGAAGTACTGCACGACCTCCCGGTGCCCCTCGGCCGCGGCCAGGTGCAGGGCTGTGCGGTGGTCGTAGTCGGCAAGCTCGAGCGACACGCCTTGCGCCACCAGGCGGCGAATGACGTGGAGGTTTCCGAGGCTTGCCGCCCAGATCAGCTCGTCGGTCTTGGGTGAATCGGTGCGCGCCAGTGCCGTTGCCGCGGCGGCCGGTCCTTGCTTGGTGGAAGAGGTCTCGACCCTGCCGCGGTGGGCGCCGGCTCCCTCGAGCAGCGCGATCATCTCGCCATGCCCTTCCAGATAGGCGTCGTCGAGCGGCGTGCCGCCCCAGCGATCCCTCGGATTCAGATCGAATTCACCTTCGCCGCAGCCTGACTGCTCGACGAAGAAGCGCGCGATGTGGGTCTGGTTCTCGGCCGCGGCCAGATGCAGGGGCGTGCGCAGATCGTAGTCCGCGCAGGTCAGCGCCGATCCCCGGCGCAGCTGGTCCTGGATCGCACCCAGGTCGCCCTTGGTGGTCGCCCAGATCATCTCGTTCACCTGCCGCGCCTTGACCTGGATTGGATTGAGACGGGGATCCCGCTTCGAGCTGTTGCCGGTCAGGTTGTCGAAGTTGTGGAAGTTGAAGGTCTCGACCAGCCGCCGGCAGAACTCGATCCCGCGCACGCTGTTGCCCAGCGCGTCCAGCCTGGGCGACCAGGTGCAGAATCCCAGCACGTTGGGGATCACCACCATGATGGCACCCGACACGCCGCTCTTGGCCGGGAGCCCGATGGTGAAGGCGAACTCGCCGGAATAGTCGTACATGCCGCAGCTCGCCATCAGCGACAGGCAGTTGCGGACCGTCTCGGTCTTGAAGATCCGCTCGCCGGTGACCGGGCAGATGCCGCCGTTGGCGAGCGTGGCCGCGACCACCGACATCATCTCGGCGTTGAGCTCGATGGAGCAGCACTGGAAATAGAACTCCAGCACGTCATGCAGGTCGACGCCGTCCGGGAAGGCCCCCTTCTCGCGCATGAAGTAGGCCAGCGCATAGTTCCGGTCCGCCGTCTCGCGCTCGGAGAGGAAGACCGAGGTCGAGAAGCGCGGCGCCGCGTTGCCGCAGAGCGCCGTCCAGCGGCCCATGACATGGTCGAAGCGCCGGCCCGTCCAGCCGCGCATATCCAGCCCCTGGCCGCCGCCCTGCGCCAGCAGGCTCTGCTTCTCCTTCAGCCCGACCAGTGCGCTGCTCATGATCGCACCGGCGTTGATCATGGGGTTGTGCGGCTGCTCCAGCTTGTTGAGCGCCAGCTCGTTGAAGCCCACGCCACTGGGCTCGTGGCCGACGTAGCGGTGGACCAGATCCGGCCCGTGCTCTTCCAGGGCCAGGCTGTAGTTGATCGGCTTCGAGGTCGATTGCACCGAGAAGAAGTGGCCCGAATCGCCGACCGCGAGACGCTGGCCGTCGACGGTGCAGAGCCCCACGCCGAAGCGGTCCGCGTCCGCCCCCTGCAGGTTGAGCTGCGGGATGTAGTCGGCCGGCGCGCCCCGCCGGTTGGCCCGCGTTGCCTCGAAGATCCGCTCGATCTCCGTGGCGAAGTCGCGGAAGTCGGGGATCACCATCCGCCCCTGCAGGGCCCGCTCGATCAGCAGGATGTTGTGGCGGATCGCCCGGCAGAAGGCCTCGCGGCCGATGGTGCGCACCGTCTCGTCCAGGCTGCGCGCGGCCTCCATCGGTCCACGCAAGGCCCGCAGGCTCTCGCTGAGGCGCCCGTCGTCCTCGCGCAGGCCGACATCGGCCAGCACCTGCTTGAAGTCGCGCAGCCGGACCGCCTCGTCGGGGCTGCCGTTCAGCGCCTGGAACAGCCGCTCCTCGCGCAGGTCCAGCCGGGCCAGATCGTTCACGTCCAGCGCCCTCTCGGCCTTGGGCTGCAGCGCCAGGCTTGCGTCCATGACCTCGTTCTGCGATTGGGTGGGGGTCTCGCCACGCACTTTCTTCCTGACCATCTCTTCATTCCCTCCTGTCGGCCCGTTCGTTCCGGACAGCGATCCGGTTTCCAGCCGTGCCCGACATCTGGAGATGCGAGGTTTCCGTCCCGTGTCGCGACGAGCGCTTTGTCGTTTCAATTGTTTCCGTGAGGCCAGCGAACGCGGCTCCCAAGGGTGCAAGAGCAAAACCCGAGCAGATGGAAACATCCATCTGCGACGACAATTTGCTTTTGGAACACCCTGTTCTAGCCAAGCCAGAGGAAGTCGCTTGCCGTCAGTAGGTTTGGCGAGGAGACGCCGTCGACCAGGAAGGCCTGGTCCACCGCACCGTCGCCGTCCTGGTCGACCTGGATCTGGCGCGGGCCGGCGAAACGCGCCTCGCTGTTGCCGCCGCCGCTGAAGGCGTTCGTCCCGATATAGGCGAAGCTCCCCGTCTCCAGGCCCGTGGCGAAGACGAACTTGTCCTCGCCGTTGGCCGCGTTCGCCAGCTCCCCGTCGAAGTCGCGGATCACGGGTCCGCCGGAACCCAGGTTTCCCAGGTTGCCGCCCAGGAAGCGAAAATCGTCCCCGCCCGAGCCGCCGAAGAGCAGGTCGCCCTCGCCGACCGTCAGCGTATCGGCACCGCTGCCGCCCTCCTGGCGGTCCTCGCCCTGGCCGCCGAAGAGCAGGTCGTCGCCCGCGCCGCCAAAGAGACTGTCGTCGCCCTGGTTGCCGGAGAGCTGGTTGTCGCCGCTGTTGCCCTGAAGGCTGTTGTCCAGCGCGTTGCCGCGGCCGTCGAGGTTGCCGAAGCCGGCCTGCAGGCGCAGGTTCTCGATGAAGTCGTTGGCGCCACCGGTCGGCAGGGTGTAGCTCGCCTCGGCCCTGACCAGGTCCACGCCCTGGCCGAACTGATCGATCACCAGGTCGGTCGCGGTATCGACGATGAAGGTGTCGTCGCCCGAGCCGCCGATCAGCACGTCGGAACCGCCCTCGCCGTTCAGGCGGTCGGCGCCGCTGCGGCCCCAGAGCTTGTTGTCGGCCGTGTTGCCGACCAGCACGTCGTCGTTCTCGTTGCCGCTGATCGAGCCCGCGCCGATCCCCTTGTTGATGTTGGCCCGCTCGATGACGGCCAGCCCGCCGCCCTCCAGGGTGAAGTCCAGGGCGTTGGAGCGCAGCACGTCGAAGCCACCCGCCGCCGACTCCCGTACCAGGTCGGCCAGGGTGTCGACGATGAAGGTGTCGTTGTTGAGCCCGCCGAAGGCCGTGTCCGCGCCGGAGCCGCCGTTCAGGCGGTCGCGACCCTGACCGCCGAAGAGGGTGTCGCTGCCGCTGCCACCCACCATCTGGTCGCTGCCCGAGTCACCCTTGAGGAGGTCGGCATCGGCACCGCCGGAGAGCGCGTCCCGGCCGCTGCCACCGACCTGGCTGTCGTCGCCCTCCTGGCCGGACAGGCGATCGTTGCCACTGTCGCCGCCCAAGCTGTCGCTGCCGGACCCGCCGAAGAGCCGGTCCTCACCGCTGCCGCCGAAGATGTTCGCGTCGTCCCCCTCGCCGCCGAAGAGACTGTCGCCGCCGTCGCCTCCGAAGAACTGCGAGTCCGCGCCGCTGCCGCCGTAGAGCCTGTCGTTGCCGCTGCCGCCGACGAGGCTCCTGTCGTCTCCCGCGTCGCCGTAGAGGCGGTCGGCGCCGCTGTCCCCGAAAAGGGCGACGTCGTCGCCGCTGCCGCCGGAGAGGCTGTCGTCACCCTCCTCTCCACGCAGAACTCCATCGGCACCGCTGTCGCCGTACAGCCTGTCGGTGCCGCTGCCGCCGGAGAAGGTTCTGTCGATGCCTTGACCGCCGAAGAGGCTGTCGTCGCCCGAGGCGCCGGCGAAATCCACGTCGGCACCGGTGCCGCCATAGAGGCGGTCGTTACCGTCGCCCCCGAGGAACCGGAGATCCGAACCACCGTCGCCGGAGAGGAGATCGTCGCCGCTGCCGCCGAAAAAGCCGATGTCCCCACCTCTGCCGCCCGAAAGGGAGTCGGCGCCGCTGCCGCCGTTGAAGGCCGAATCGTCGCCCTCGTCTCCCTGAACCCGGTCGTCGCCGCCGTCCCCGAAGAAGAAGCTGTCCGTCCCGCTGCCGCCATAGAGGAGGTCGTCGCCGCCCTCGCCCCGGAAGACGGTGTCGGTGCCGCTGCCGCCGAAGAGACCGTCGTCACCGCTGCCGCCCGAGAAGGTGCTGTCATCTCCCTCGCCGCCGTATAGGCTGTCGGCGCCGCTATTGCCGTTCAAGCCGCTGTCGGAACCGCTGCCGCCGAAGAGGCTGTCGGCCCCGTTGCCTCCCCGGAACAGGGTGTCGTCCCCGCTGTCGCCGTAAAGGGTGTCGTCCCCGGTCAGACCATAGATCCGGTCATCCAGGCTGGTCCCCGCGAGGGAATCGGCCGCGCTCGTTCCAAACAAGGTTGCCATGGTTCCTGACCCTTCTTTTCGGTCCGCCTAGAGCACAATGCGCTCGCTCATGCTCACGCACAGTGCTCTAGCTTGTTGTTTTGTAAGCAAATCGTCGTCGCAGATGATTCCATCTGCTCGGGATTTGCTCTAAACGCAGTCCTCCGGCAGCTTGCCGGCCCGACTCGAGGCTCAAAGCCAGAGAAAATCGCTTGCCGTCAGCAGGTTTGGCGAGGTGACGCCGTCGACCAGGAAGGCCTGGTCCACCGCACCGTCGCCGTCCTGGTCGACCTGGATCTGGCGCGGGCCGGCGAAACGCGCCTCGGAGTTGCCGCCGCCGCTGAAGGCGTTCGTGCCGATGTAGGCGAAGCTCCCCGTCTCCAGGCCGGTGGCGAAGACGAACTTGTCCTCGCCGTTGGCTGCGTTCGCCAGCTCCCCGTCGAAATCGCGGATCACCGGTCCGCCGGAGCCCTCGTTGCCCAGGTTGCCGCCCAGGAAGCGGAAGAAGTCCTCGCCCGAGCCGCCGAACATGACGTCGCCCTCGCCGACCGCCAGCGTATCGGCGCCGCTGCCGCCCTCCTGGCGATCCGCACCCTGGCCGCCGAAGATCAGGTCGTCGCCCGCGCCGCCGAAGAGGCTGTCGTCGCCCTGGTTGCCGGAGAGCTGGTTGTCGCCGCTGTTGCCCTGGATGCTGTTCGCCAGGTTGTTGCCGCGGCCGTCGATGTTGCCGAAGCCGGCCTGCAGGCGCAGGTTCTCGATGAAGTCGTTGGCGCCGCCGGTCGGCAAAGTGTAGCTCGCCTCGGCCCTGATCAGGTCCACGCCCTGGCCGAACAGGTCGATCACCAGGTCGGTCGCGGTATCGACGATGAAGGTGTCGTCGCCCGAGCCGCCGATCAGCACGTCGGAACCGCCCTCGCCGTTCAGGCGGTCGGCGCCGCTGCGGCCCGAGAGCCTGTTGTCGGCCGTGTTGCCGACCAAGATGTCGTCGTTCTCGTTGCCGCTGATCGAGCCCGCGCCGATCCCCTTGTTGACGTTGGCCCGCTCGATGACGGCCAGCCCACCGCCATCCAGGGTGAAGTCCAGCGCATTGGAGCGCAGCACGTCGAAGCCCCCCGCCGCCGACTCCCGTACCAGGTCCGCCGCGGTGTCCACGATGAAGGTGTCGTTGTTGAGCCCGCCGAAGGCTGCATCTACGCCCGATCCGCCGTTCAGGCGGTCGCGCCCCTGACGGCCGAAGAGCAAGTCCGTGCCGGTGCCCCCAATCATCTGATCATTGCCGGACTCGCCGTAGAGTGTATCCGCCTCTCCCGCGCCGAAAAGACTGTCGCGCCCGTCACCGCCAATCAGGAGGTCTTCGCCCTCCTCTCCGCGCACCAGATCGTTGCCACTGTCACCGTTCAGTGCGTCGTCACCCTTGCCACCGAAGAGCCTGTCGTCGCCGGAGCCTCCATAGAGGTCCTCGTCGTCATCGTCGCCACCGAACAGTTGGTCGCTGCCGTCTCCACCGCGAAGCTCGTAGTCCTGCCCCGAGCCGCCGTAGAGCCGGTCGTCGCCGCCGTCCCCGAAGAGGCTTCCGTCCGATCCTGCATCGCCGTAGATGCGATCGTCGCCATCATCGCCGGCAAAGTTGCCATCGGCACCGCTTCCGCCGAAGAGGCTGTCGTTGCCGAGACCGCCATAGAAGAAAAAATCGCGACCCGAGCCGCCGAAAAGGCTGTCGTTGCCGCTATCACCGTAGAACGAAGCATCGACTCCGTCGCCGCCGAAGAGGCCGTCATTGCCGTCTTCCGGCGCGAGGCCGGCCAGGATCCCATCGCCTCCATTGAAGGCACTGTCGGCTCCGCTGCCGCCATAGAGCAGATCGTCGCCATCGTTGCCGGCGAGGGCAGCGTCGTTTCCTTCGCCGCCGTAAAGACGGTCGAGGCCCTGGCCCCCGGCGAAGACCCTGTCGTCTCCCTCTCCGCCCGAGATGCGGTCCGTGCCGTTGCCTCCGAAAAGGAAGCCGTCGGCACCGCTGCCGCCATAGAGGCGATCCAAGCCTCCTGCCCCGCCGAACAGCCGATCGTCGCCGCTGTTGCCGAAGAGCAGGTCGTCGCCACTGTCGCCGTAGAGCCTGTCATCACCGCGGCCGCCGACGAACTCGTCGTCGCCACTGCCGCCGAAGAAGCGGTCGTCTCCGTCTCCTCCGGTGTTGGAGCCGTCGTTTCCCTCGCCGCCATAGACGAAATCGTCGCCGCTGCCTCCGGACAGGGATGCGTCGCGCTCCTCTCCGCCGAAGAGACTGTCGGCACCGCTGCCCCCCTTGAGATTGACGTCGGCACCGCTGCCACCGTAGAGCGTATCGTCGCCTATCGCTCCGGAAAGGAGGGAATCGTCTCCCGACGCACCGAACAGCGTATCGTTTCCGGTCAGGCCATAGATGAGGTCGTAGAGATTGGTCCCCGCCAGGGAGTCATCCGCGCTCGTTCCAACAAAGGTAGCCATCGTCCTGTCGCTCCTGTCGGTTTGCGTCCTGCGCAACAGATGAGCTTGCAAGATGTCCGGCGCGTGTCGCGGGAGAACTTTATTGTTTCAATTGTTTCAGCCCGGCGAACAGAAGAGGCGCGGCCCCGGCTCCAATGCCGGGGCCGCAACAGGGCAGCACAGGCTATCGCCGTGCATGGCAGGGCCGGATCAGCCGAGCCAGACGAAGTCGGTCGCCGTCAGCAGGTTGGCGGCGGTGACGCCGTCGACCAGGAAGGCCTGGTCGACCTGGCCGTCGCCGTCCTGGTCGACCTGGATCTGGCGCGGGCCGGCGAAGCGCGCCTCGCTGTTGCCGGATCCGCTGAAAGTCTCCGTCCCGATGTAGGCGAAGCGGCCGGTCTCCAGGCCGGTCGCGAAGATCAGCTTGTCCTCGCCATTGGCTGCGTTGGCCAGCTCCCCGTCGAAGTCGCGGATGACCGGACCGCCAGAGCCCTCGCTGCCCAGGTCACCGCCGAGGAAGCGAAAAACGTCCTCGCCGGAGCCGCCGAAGAGGATGTCGCCCTCGCCGACCACCAGGGTGTCGTCGCCGCTGCCGCCCTCCTGCCGGTCCTTGCCCTGGCCGCCGAACATCAGATCGTCGCCCTCGCCGCCGAAGAGGCTGTCGTCGCCCTGGTTGCCGGAGAGGCGGTTGTCGCCGCTGTTGCCCTCGATCTCGTTGCCGAGCCCATTGCCGCGGCCGTTGAGATTGCCAAAGCCCGCCTGCAGGCGCAGGTTCTCGACGAAGCCGACCGCGCCGTCCGACGGCAGGGTGTAGTCCGCCTCGGCGCGCACCAGATCGACGCCCTCGCCCGCAAGCTCGAAGACCCGGTCGGTGGCCGTGTCGACGATGAAGGTGTCGTCGCCGGACCCGCCGGCCAGGATGTCCGCGCCGCCCTCGCCGTTCAGGCGGTCCGCGCCGCTGGAGCCGGTCAGGCTGTTGGCGGCCGTGTTCCCGACAAGCAGGTCGTCGTTCTCGTTGCCGGTGATCCTGGCCTCGCCGATCCCCTTGTTGATGTTCGCGCGCTCGATGAAGGCCAGCCCGCCGCTCTCCAAGGTGAAGTTCAGCGCGTTGGAGCGGAGCACGTCGAGCCCTCCCGCCGCCGAATCCCGCACGATGTCGGTCTCTTCGTCGACGATGAAGGTGTCGTTGTTGCGCCCGCCGAAGGCCGTATCCGCACCCGACCCGCCATTCAGGCGGTCCCTGTTCGCACCACCGAAGAGCGTGTCGCTGCCTGTGCCCCCGACGATCTGATCGCCGGCCGTACCACCGTAAAGCAGGTCGTCCGCTTCACCGCCGAAAAGGTCGTCTCCTCCGCTGCCGCCGAAGAGGGTATCGTCGTCCTCCTGGCCGCGCAGCAGGTCGTTCCCGATCGCGCCGGCGATGAGATCGTTGCCCCTGTCGCCGAAGACTCTGTCGTCATTGTCACCTCCATAGATGTACCTGTCGTCGCCCTCGCCACCGAAGATCCGGTCGCTGCCGCTGCCGCCGCAGTACTTTGTTGCTTCAGTTGCTTGCATTCCGGAGTCGCAAAGGGAACCGCGGCCCCGGTCCCAGGGACCGAGGCCGCGCCCGGACGCGAACGCCCTCTAGATCCGCTGGGTCAGGCGGAACTCCGGATAGGCGAGGGTCCCCAGCTCGATCTTGTCGATCCCCAGCGCCTCCTCGGCCTGGCTGAGGCGGAGGCCCACGGTCTTCTTCAGGAGGAACCAGGCCGCAGCGCTGGTTGCCGAGACGAAGAGGGCGATGGCTCCGATGCCCAGAAGCTGGGTGGCGAAGCTCGCCTCCGGGTTGGAGAGCGGGACCGCGAGCGTTCCCCAGATGCCGGCCACCAGGTGGACCGGGATCGCGCCCACCACGTCGTCGATCTTGCAGCGGTCCAGCAGGGGTGTCGCCAGGACCACGAGGCTGCCGCCCACCGCCCCGATCAGGATCGCCTGGCCGACCAGCGGCGTATCGGGGCCGGCGGTGATGCTGACCAGGCCGCCGAGCGCGCCGTTCAGCGCCATGGCCAGGTCGATCCGGCGCTTCAGGAACTGGGTGAGAACGACCGCCGCCAGCAGGCCGCCGGCCGAGGCCATCGTCGTGTTGACGTAGATGTTGGAGATCGCGATGGCATCGGCCGCGGAGCCCAGCGCGAGCTGCGAGCCGCCGTTGAAGCCGAGCCAGCCCAGCCAGAGGATGAAGGTGCCGAGGGTCGCCAAAGGCAAGGAGGAACCGGGGATCCTGTGGGCCCTGCCGTCGGCGGAATACTTGCCGCGCCGGGCGCCGAGGAAGAAGGCACCGGTGAGCGCCGCCCAGCCGCCGACCGAGTGCACCAGGGTCGAGCCCGCGAAGTCGGCGAAGCCGCGCTCGGCGAGCCAGCCGCCGCCCCAGAGCCAGGCCCCCTGGATCGGATAGATCAGGCCCGAGAGCAGGAACACGAAGGCGAAGAAGGGCCAGAGCCGGATGCGCTCCGCCAGGGTGCCGGAGATGATCGAGGCCGCCGTGGCCACGAAGACCATCTGGAAGAACCAGTCGGACGAGGCGGCATAGCCGGTCGAGAAGTCGCCGGCCAGTGCGGCCGCGTCCTCGGCCTGCCAGATGCCGAAGGACCCGATCAGGCCGCCGTCGACGCCGTCGTACATCAGGTTGTAGCCCACCAGGTAGAAGGCGATGCCGGCGATGGAGAAGAGGGTGACGTTCTTCAGCAGGATCGTCGTCACGCTCTTGGTCCTGACCAGGCCCGCCTCCAGCATGGCGAAGCCGGCCGCCATCCAGAGCACCAGGAAGCCGTGCACCAGGAAGGAGAAGGTGTTGAAGACGAAGCTGGTCTCGGCGGAGACCGCGGCGCTTGCAGGGCTCGAGAAGCCGGCGAGCGACGCCCCCGCGGCCAGGAGGAGAAGCAGGAGGCCCTTCCGGGGCAGCCTCGAGAAAAACAGGGAGAGTACAGACATCTTTGCCAATCCTTTCGAAGCGACCCTGCTGGACGCTCGTCCTGACGGATCGAGGGGGCAGATCGGTTGGTTCGCTTCGTCAGATGGGCTGTCGAGGTTTCCGCCGGATGTCCCGGGGCCGCCTTTATGGTTTCAATTGTTTCGGCGGCGGAGTCCGCGCGCCTTGTCCTTCCAGGACCCTGCCTAGCGGCCGCCGCCGGGCGAGAAAAGATAGCCGGTCCCGCGCACCGTCTTGATCACCTGCGGCTTGCCCGGATCGCGCTCGACCTTGCGGCGCAGGCGGGCGATGCGGATGTCGATCGAGCGGTCGAAGGGCTGCCAGCCCCGATTGTGCGCCAGCTCCAGCAACTGGTCGCGGGTGAGGACCCGGTTGGGCCGCTCGGCAAAGGCCTTCAGCAGGTCGAACTCCATCGAGGTGAGCGGCATCTCCTTGCCGTCCTCATCGAAGAGCTTGTGTGCATCGAGGTCGAGACGGCACTGCCCGAAGGTAACGATGCGGCGCTCCTCCTCCGCGGGTGCCGCGCCCGTTGAGGAGGCCCTGGAACGCCGCAGCACGGCCTTGATGCGCGCCAGAAGCTCGCGCAGGTCGACCGGCTTTGGGATGTAGTCGTCGGCCCCCATCTCGAGGCCGATGATCCGGTCCACCGTCTCGCCGGAGGCCGTCGCCATCACGATGCCGACCTCGACCTTCTCGCGCAGAAAGCGCGCCAGGGAAAGGCCGTCCTCGCCGGGCATGGTGATGTCGAGGACCGCGAGGTCGAAGGGTACCTCCTGGTCGACCAGGCGGCGCAGGGCAGCGCCGTTCTCCAGGGCAGTCACCCTGTAGCCCTGCATGCCGAGGTACTCTTCCAGCGTTTCCCGAATGTCCACTTCGTCGTCCACGACGACGATATGCGCGTTCGCGCTCATTACACACTCCCGATAGTCGATCAGCATGCCAGGAGCAGGGACGATAGCCCTGCTCGCTCATTCATGACCTTAGAGGAGGAATCAGGCGACAAGTCGGCTCGGATTGACGTCACCCTGCTCTAGGATCGGACCAGAAGGTCGACCAGATCGCGAACCTGCCGCTGCGAGATGGGCCGTTCGAGATAGGGTCGCTCGGCGGCATCGAGGAACGCCCTGCTCTGGGCGCCGAGCCGGTCGGCGGTGATGAAGGCCAGGCGGCCGATGCTCTCGGGCCTGAGCTCGGCGAGGGCGCGGTAGAAGCCGGCGCCCTCCATGCCGGGCAGGCTCACATTGCTCAAGATGACGTCGTAGGTGCACTGCCTGATCTTCTGCAGGGCGAGATAGCCAGAGGCGGCGGTATCGACGCTGTGGCCGTCGCCCTCCAGCAGGTCGCGGAGGGCCGCGCCCGGCCCCTGGTCGCGATCCGCCACGAGTACGCGCAGCGAGCCCGTCGTCGCGCTGCCGGGCTCCCTGGCCGCGGCGGGGCGAAGCGCCGTCCGGGCCGCCGGGACCCTGACCGCGAAGATCGCGCCCTCGCCCTGGCCCCGCTCCAGGACGATGCTGCCGCAATGCGCCTCAACGATGCGATGGCAGAGGGCGAGGCCGATCCCCGTCCCGCTTCCCGTCTCCTTGGTGGTGTAGAGCGGCTCGAAGATCCGGGCGCCGATCTCCGCGGGCACGCCGGGGCCGTTGTCCTTCACCTTCACCACAAGCTGGTCGCTCTGCTTGCGATAGGTACAAGTGATGCGCAGCCGGCGTGGGCCCTCCATGGCCTGCAGGGCGTCCTTGGCATTGGCGATCAGGTTGGCGAAGACCTGGCGCATCTGGCCCGCATCGGCCAGGACCTGCGGCAGCGCCTTCGCCATGCGCAGAGACACCTGGATCTCCGAGCTTCGAAGCGCGGCGGCAGCCTCTTCGAGCGCCTGCTCGATGATGGCCGAAAGGTCGACCAGGGCCATCTCGCTCGGCTCCAGGTGGGCCATGTTGAGAAAGCTCTTCACGATCCTCGCGCAGCGCTCGGCCGCCTTGCCGATCTTCTCGGCCCTGGCGGCGACCTTGTCGTCGGGCGCCTTCTCCTTCAGCAGGAGCGTCTGCCCGATCAGCACCGAGAAGGGATTGTTCAGCTCGTGCGAGACGCCCGCCAGCAGCTCGCCCAGCGCGCTCAGCTTCTCGCTCTGGTGCAGGATCTCGCGCTGGCGCGCCAGTTCCGTCTCCGCCGCACGGCGGCCCGTCAGGTCGAAGAGGCTGGAGACGATGGCTTCCTCTCCGCGGAACTGCACCAGCCGGGCGGAGAGGGCGCACCAGAACTCCTGCTCGTCGGCCTTCCGGTAGAAGACCTCCAGCCCCTCCACGGAGCCCTGCCTGCGGAGCTGCTCGATGTGGGCGCGGTAGTCTTCCGGGCTCGCCCAGCGCGGTATCACGGAGCGCCCCGGCTCGGGACCGGACTGCTTGAAGAGCGCGTCCGCGGCCGGGTTCTCGTAGAGGATGGTGCCATCCTCGGCGCGGTGCAGGGTCAGGACGACGGGACAGGCTTCCGGCACCCGGCTGAGCGCCTCCTCGTGAAGCGGCCGGCGGCTGGCCTCTTCCCCTTCCGGGATCTCGACCAGGCAACCGACGAACTCCTCCGGTCGGGCGGTCGCGGCACCGGTCAGGTGCAGCTCGTCCCGGTAGCGGCGATAGAGTCCGTCGCGGCAGCGCAGGCGATACTCCCTGACGGAGGAGCCATCCCGGCGCAAGAGGTCGAAGCCCCGCAGATAGGCCTGCAGATCGTCCGGGTGAAGCTGGCGGCGGAAGAAGTCCGGGTCGTCCAGGAAGGCGGCCGGCCGGTGGCCCGTTGCCGCCTCGACGTTCGGGCTGATGAAGCGGACCGGCCGCGCGCCGGCCAGCGCCTGGATATAGGTGATCGCGAGAGCGGGCTTCGGTCCCTCCTGGCCCTGCCCCTGCCGCCGCAGGCCCTCCGGGAGCGGCCTATCGGAGAGGCGTCCCGGCAGCGACCGGCCCGGCTCTCTTGTGCCGGAACCCGCCGCAGGGCTCGAACTCACTGTGAACGGCTCCTTCATTCAGCGGCGCTCCGAACAGGCTGAGGCCTCGAAGGCCGTCGCGGCCGGAACGCGGCCGACACGGCCCCGGGGCTCGATGCACCCGGGGCCGTATGGCCGGGCCGGGTCATCGGCGCCCCATCAGGTGATGCTGGTCGAGGCCGGGGTTCTCGGCAGCCAGGCGCGCCAGGTGACGGATCTGGCTCGGCGGGATGCCGATATCGATCAGGGTCGCGTCGTCGAGCGACAGCAGCACCTTGAGTGCCGCCCGCTCCCTGAGCCTGACCCGGACGGCCCGGTAGGCCCCTAGGAGCGGCGCGACTGCGGCCTGCACTGCGGCCTGCACCGCGGCGGGTGCCTTGCCTGCCCTCACCGTCCGGTGGTGGGAAAAGACCTCGTAGCTCATTGCTCTTCTCCTCGTCTCGGATCGCATCGGGTGGGTCCGAAGTTGCGATCCCTCTACTGTCGTCCTGCAAGAGGACGTGGTGAGCTTCTGTTTCCCGAGCGTGTCGGGAAGGACGGAGATTTGTTTCAATTGTTTCTCCGCCCCCCGGGGAGGTCGGGGCATGAAGCGCCCCGACCTTCCCCAGCGGGCCCGGGACTTCCGCTCTAGGCCGCGATCGAGACCGCCTCGCCGCTCTCCTCGATGCCGGCGATCGTCGCGACCAGGGATGCCGCGACCTCATAGGGGTTCGCGTTGGCGCCCGGCCTGCGATCCTCCATGTAGCCGTAGCCCTTCTGGGCGACAGGGTGGGGAATGCGGATCGAGGCCCCCCGGTGCGCCACACCCCAGGCGAAGGTGTTGATGTCGCAGGTCTCGTGCAGCCCTGTCAGACGCTCTTCCAGCTTGTCGCCATAGCGGCGGATGTGCGCCTGGTGGCGCTGCTCCAGCCGCGCGATGGCGGTCTTGATGCTGTCGAGGCCGCGCTCGGGATCGCGCGTGGCGGCGGTGGAGAAATTGGTGTGCAGGCCCGCACCGTTCCAATCGCCCTTCACCGGCTTGTTGTCGAAGGAGACCGCGACGCCCCGCTCCTCGGCGATGCGGTGCAGCAGCCAGCGCGCGATCCAGAGGTGATCGCAGACGTCCAGGGCGTCGCCGGTCTCGCCTTCCAGGCCGCGATAGCCGACCTGGAACTCCCACTGACCGGGCATCACCTCGGCGTTGAGGCCGTAGTAGCGCAGCCCGGCCGCGAGGCAGGCCCGGGCGTGGGTCTCGGCGACCTCACGGCCGAAGGCGCGGTCGGCGCCGAGACCGCAATAGTAGGGGCCCTGCGGACCCGGGTAGCCGTTGCTCGGGAAGCCCAGCGGGCGGCCGTCGCGAAAGAGCGTGTACTCCTGCTCGAAGCCGACCCAGGGCTCCATCTCCGCGTCGACCGCGCCCAGCACCTCGCGCAGACCGGCGCGCCGGTTGGAGGCATGGGTGCTGCCGTCGACGTTCTGCACCTCGGTCAGGACCAGATAGTGTCCCGCCCCGCGCAGGGGATCGGCAACGACCGAGACCGGGACCAGCAGGCAGTCGGAGTCGTCGCCCGCGGCCTGTTCCGTCGACGAACCGTCGAAGCTCCAGATCGGGAAGTCCTCGGGGCCGGCGGCGTCGGGCACCTGCACGACGCGGGTCTTCGAGCGCAGGCCCTGGACCGGACGGCCACCGTCGAGCCAGATGTATTCGGCGAAGTTCAGCTTTTCCATTGTAGGTCTCCTTGGAAAACTCATCAGACGCCAAGAGAAGTGGTGGGGTCGCGTTTCCAGGAGATGTCGACCGTTCGGGAAAATTGTTTCAGTTGTATCCGGTTTTCAGACGATCCGGACTCGTGCCGACCGGGCCGGCAGCCGCACGATGAATACGGCACCGCTGCCGAGGCCCTTGCCCACCTTGAGCGACCCCTGGTGGGCCTCCACGATGCGCTTGCACAGCGCCAGTCCGATCCCGGTGCCGACCCCGCAGGCCTTGCTGGTGACGAAGGGCTCGAAGATCCGCGCGGCGATCGCCGGCGGGATGCCGGGACCGTTGTCTTCGACCTTGACGCCGACCGTCCCCTCCTGCGCGTTGAAGCGGGAGGTGATCGTCAGGCGCCCGCAGGCCTTGACCTCTTCCATCGCCTGCTGGGCGTTCACCAGCAGATTGGTGATCACCTGGTGGAGCTGGTCCGCATCGCCCCTGACGGCGGGCAGGTTCTCTTCCAGGCAGAGCGTGACCCGGATGCCGGAGGCCAGCAGTTGAGAGGCCCTGGATTCGAGGACATCCCGGATCACCTGGTTCAGGTTCACCCGCAGGTCATCGACCGGGTCCTTCCGGGCCATGGCCAGGATCGAATCGATGATGCGGGCGCTGCGATCGGCTGCCCGGCGGATCTTCCTGGCCCGCTCGGCGGTGACCGCGTCGCAGGCGGCCTCCTGCAGCATCAGGGCCTGGCCGGCGACGACCGACAGCGGGTTCTTCAGCTCGTGTGCGAGGCTGGCGATCAGTTCCCTGAGGCAGCTCACTTCGGGGTCGCTAGCGGACCCGACGACCGAGCAGAGGGCCTCCAGCGCGCTGCCGCAACGGGGCATCGGCTGCGGCGCCAAGCTGACCGGAGCGGCCTCCTGCGGCACCAGTCTGACCGGAGCGGCGCCCTGCGCCGCGGGGAAGAGCGGAGTGGGAAGGGTCCGGGGCGAGCACTCCGAGACCTGCGGAAGTCTGCTGCCGTCCTGGGCCAGGGCCGCAACCATCACGCCGCGGCCCTCCTCGGCTTCTGCTCAGGGATCATCTTCGAGAGGACCTCCTGCCGGGAGACTCCGATATCGTTCAGCGTGTAGTCCGAGAGCGCCAGGACGGCCGCGCGGCTGCGCTTGGCCCTGGCAAGCGACCAGCGGGAGCGTCCCGCGCGGCCGGCGAAGTGAGAGGCCTGGATCTGCATGGCTTGATCCTTTTTCACTCTTGTTGCTGCGGAGGGAACGACAGGCACCGCCGCCGCGCGGCTGGACCGCGCGGTCGACTGTCTTCTTGCCCTATCGATCTCATGTCCTCGTCGGCGAACTGCAGCGTTCAGTCGGCGGGGCACTGCCCATGCCGCACATGTAGGAAGCCCCCGTTGTCTTCAGCGTTGTAACCAGCGTGGTAATCCTGCCGCCGGATCGTTGTTTTTTCGGCAGCCTGGAGTTGCAAGCGCCTCAGGGTCTCCGGACCTTCCTCGCCCCGGTCCGCCGAAGAGGACGGAAAGCGATGGAAAGCGTCATGAGGCGTGACTGCAGCAAGATGCGCGCGCTCCTGCACGCGCACCCCGCTCTAAGACCTTGTTCTAGAGGTAAATTGTTGTCGCAGATGCGGCCGTCTGCACAGGCTTTGCTCTAGCTCAGGAACAGGAAATCGCCGGCCGAGAGGTCGTTGGCATTGATGATGCCGTCGACGCGGAAAGCCTGGTCGACAACGCCGTTGCCGTCCAGGTCCGCCTGGAGCTGGCCGTTGCCGTCGAAGCGGATCTCGCTGTTCCCGTCGCCGGAGAAGGTCGCCGCCTCGATGTAGCTGAAGCTGCCGACCTCGAGCCCGGTGACGAAGACCATGCGGTCCCCGGCGGCGCCGTTGAAGTCGCGGATGACGGGGCCGAGCGAACCCGACTGGCCCAGGGGACTGCCGTTGAAGCGGAACTCATCGGCACCATTGCCGCCGAAGGCCTCCACGCCGGTCAGCATCAAAAGCGTGTCCTCGCCGTTGCCGCCGACCAGGCTGTCGTTGCCGAGGCCGCCGAAGAGGGTGTCGTCGCCCAGGTTGCCCTCGATCACATCGTCGCCGGCGAACCCGCGCAGCAGGTTGTTCGAACTGTTGCCTGCGATGGTGTTGTCCAGGGCGTTCCCGTTGCCGGCCGCCTCGCCGGCCTCGTCCAGCAGTTCGAGATTTTCGACGAAGGCATCCGACCCGCCGGGCAAGGTGAAGGCGATCGCCGCCTGGACCAGGTCGGTGCCGCCATCGGCGAACTCCCGTACCTGGTCGGCGGCCGTGTCGACCAGGAAGGTATCGTCACCCGATCCTCCGCTCGCTATGTCAACCCCGCTGCCGCCATCGAGCCTGTCGCTTCCGGAATTGCCGAAGAGACTGTCCTTGCCACTCCCGCCAAGGGCCTCGTCTGCCCCGTTGCCGCCCGACAGGCGATCGTCGCCCTGCAGCCCGACCATCAGGTCGTTGCCGTCCAGACCCAGCACCCTGTCGTCACCGAGATCGCCATAGGCATGGTCCACATGATCGCCGCCCCGGATCGTGTCATCGCCGTTACCGCCGAAGAGCTGGTTCTCCGGCACGGGGACAAGGATTGCCCCATTGAGAACGGTTTCGGATCCGCCATAGATCAGGTCATTGCCATTGTCGCCGAAGACCGTATCTCGACCCGTGCCGCCGAAAAGCGTATCTCCGCCGGACCCGCCATAGAGGGTGTCCTTGCCGCCATCGCCATAGGCAAGATCCCTACCCGAACCGGCATCCACGTAGTCGCTGGCCAGACCGCCGAAGAGGCCCCGGTCGTCGCCCAGACCGCCATAGAGCCGGTCCGAATCGGAACCGCCGAAGAGGGCTCCATCGTCGCCCGCGCCCGCATAGACGAGATCGACGCCCGAGCCGCCGTAGAGAAAGCTATCCTGACCACCGCCGCCATAGAGGGAGTCGCCGTCGAGATCCCCGAAGAGGCTCTGGTCATCCCCGGACCCGCCGACCAGGACATCGCCGCCCAGGCCGCCGAAGAGGCCCGCATCCTTGCCGCTGCCTCCATCGAGAACGTCGAGGCCGCTGCCGCCGTAGAGGGAGGCATCGTTGCCCTGATCGCCGTAGAGACTGTCATCGGCCTCCCCACCGAAGAGCCCGCGATCCCCCGCCGATCCGCCGAAGAGGAAGTCCACGCCACTGCCGCCGAAGAACTGCCGATCGCTGCCGGCGTCGCCGAAGAGGAGATCCGAACCGGAGTCTCCGTTGAAGGAGATGTCGTTCCCGCTGCCGCCGAAGAGGCTGTCGTCGCCGAGACCGCCGAAGAGGAAGCGCTCGTCGCCGCCGCCGCCGACCAGACTGTCCGACCCGCTGTCGCCGAAGAGGTTCCGCTCGTTGCCGTTGTCACCGAAGACGCTATCGTCGCCGCTGCCGCCGTAGAGGTAGAAGTCGCTGTTCCTGCCGCCGTAGAGGCTGTCGGCGCCCTCGCCGCCGAAGAGGCCGAGATCGATGTCGGCCCCCGCATCGATCAGGTCGCTGCCGCTGCCGCCGAAGAGATAGGCGTCGAAGCCGTCACCGCCGAAGACCTCATCGTCGCCATCGGCAGCGATGAGGCTCCGCTCGTCGCCGCTGCCGCCGAAGAGCCGGTCGGCGCCGCTGCCGCCGAGCAGGAGGCTGTCGTCGCCGCTGTCGCCAAAGAGGTTGTCCTCGCCGCTGGCGCCGACCAGACTCAGGTCCGACCCGTCGCCCCCCTCGACGCGGTCGTCGCCGAGCTGGCCCTGGAGAACGCTGTCGTCCCCGGCGCCGCCGTAGAGGCTGTCTTCTCCCGTGGCGCCGTAGAAGTTGGCGTCATCGCCATCTCCGCCCCAGAGGGTGTCGACCCCGGACGAACCGAAGAACAGGCTGTCATTGCCGCTGTCGCCGGACAGCTTGTCGTCGCCGAGATCGCCGAAGAAACTCCGGTCCTCGCCCGATCCGGCGTAAACTCGATCGTCATCGTTTCCGCCGTACACGATGGCATCGTCTCCGGCGCCGGCGTTGATGCGGTCGTTGTCGTCATCGCCGTAGAGCCCCATCTCGTCGCCAACGCCACCAAAGAGGCGGTCGAACCCGGCCCCGCCGTAGAGACCCGTGTCGCTGCCGGCGCCGCCGTAGATCCGATCCTCGCCGCTGCCGCCATAGAGGAAGCCATCCTCACCGGCAGCGCCGGAGAGACGATCGGCCCCCGAGCCTCCGGAGAGGAAGCGGTCGTCGCCCGTTTGACCGTTGAGGCTGTCGTCACCCTCCTCGCCGGTCAGGCCCGAATCGCCGCCGCTTCCTCCAAAAACCTGATCATCTCCATAACCGCCATTGAGGGTATAGTCATCTCCATCTCCGCCAAAGAGAGAGTCGTCGCCGCTGCCACCATAGAGACCGCGGTCACGGTAGGCGCCTCCGAAGATCGCATCGTCCCCGGAACCGCCATACAGGCCGAAATCGTAGCTGCCATCGCCATAGAGACGGTCGTTGCCATCACCGCCGTAAAGAAGCCCGTCCAAGGCCTCACCGCCGAAGATACTGTCGGCACCGCTGTCGCCAGAGAGAGAGAAATCGCCGTTGTCTCCGCCGAACAGCGTATCTGCACCGGACCCGCCATAGAAACTGCTGTCATAGCCGGCATCGGCGTCGATCAGATCGTCACCATCTCCCCCATAGAAGCCACGCTGCTGGCCGGCGTTGCCCAGCAGACGATCACTGCCCGACCCTCCGTAGAAGTAGGAGGCCCCGGAGACACCCGAATCCAGGAGATCGTCCCCGCTGCCGCCGAAGAAGTCACTGAGATAGTTGAAACCGCCGAACAGATAGTCGTCACCATCGCCGCCGAAGAAGGAGCTGTCGAAACCGCTGGCGCCGAAGATCTGATCGTCACCCTTGCCGCCGTAGAATAGCTCATCGTCGCCGCTGCCGCCGACTAGAGAGTCCGAGCCGTCGCCTCCATAAAAAAATGTGTTATAGAGATTGCCGCCGTAGAGCCGATCCGCGCCCGCGCCCCCTTCGAACAAGCCGGCTCCGCCGGAGCCTCCGAAGAGGCGGTCATTTCCCGCATCTCCTCTGATGTCCGAGTCGTAGCCGCTGCCGCCATAGGCGAGATCGGCCCCACTGCCGAGGATAATGGACACGTCGTCGCCTTCGCCGCCGAAGAAGACCTGACTTCCCGTGATTGCGGTCATGCGGTCAGCCGAACTGCCCCCGTAGAAGGTCGCATCCACGCTCGCGTAGAGGAAGTCGGCTCCGGACTGACCGAAGACCGTGTTGAACTGTGTCGAGGCGTCGAACAGGTCGTACGAGTCGTTGCCGAGGAGGATGTAGGCCTCCACGTTCGCAATCGTGAGGCCCAGCGGAAGGGTGACGCCTGCGCCGAGGGCGAGGGTGTCGCTGCCGGTTCCGCCGTCGAACCGCTCTCCGGCCACGACGTTGCCCTGTTCGCGAATGACGAAGGTGTCGTCGCCGTCACCGCCGAGGTGGCTGTCCAATCCCGATCCGTCGAGCAGCAGGTCATCGCCGCGGTCGCCAAAGATCCGGTCGTCGCCGCTGCCGCCGTAGAGCAGCCGGTTGTCGCTGTCGCCGCCGAAGACCCGGTCCTTGCCGGAGCCTCCGTAAAGCCTGTCCAGGCCCAGTCCGCCGAAGAGCTCGTCGGTGCCGCTGCCGCCGGCGAGCAGGTCGGCACCCACCGCGCCATAGAGACTGTCGTCCCCGGTCTCTCCATAGAGACTGTCGTCGGCGCCGAAGCCGAAGACGGTATCGTCGCCGCTGTCGCCGACGAGGACATCGATGCCCGGCGTGCCAAGAATCTCGGTCATGTCATCTTCCTCTTTTCGTATCGTGACTGGAGTTGGAACTGTCTGGAGCCCAGGTCTCCTCGACGCGCCGCCCTTAGATTTGTCGGATGCGTAGCCCCATCCCGGCCTTGGAGGTTCATCAGGTAGCGAGTAACCGAAGGCGCCCCGGATGAGGTATTCTGCTATGCAGTTTGGGGTGACAGGATTGCTTCGGCAGACTCCGGCTGGCAGGCCTCGAACGTCTCAAGCGCACGGACATCAGGCGAACGATTGCCGATCCCTGTCTCGAAGCCGTATGTAGTGAGAGACCGTTGTCGCCAGCGTTGTCGCCAGCGTGGTAAAGGACCTCGTGAAGCGTTGTATTTGGCAGCCTGGAGTGGCAGGTGCCCGAAGATCTTCAAATCTCGCTCCTGGGAGAGTTGCGCGTCCTATCGCATGGGTCGGAGGTGCCGCTGCCCGCATCGCGCAAGGCCCGAGCCCTGCTGGCCTTCCTGGTCCTGACCGGGCGCCCGCACCGCCGGCAGCGGCTCTGCGAGATGTTCTGGGACCTGCCGGACGATCCCAAGGCCGCGCTGCGCTGGTCTCTCAGCAAGCTGCGCCGGGTCGTGGACGCACCCGAGCGTCCGCGCATCGTCGCCGACCGGGAGCGGGTGCTCTTCGATTCCAAGGAGGTCGAGACGGATCTCTCCCGGATCCAGCGGCAGCTACGGCGCCAGGATGCGCCGCTTGGCCTGGACGAACTCGAGGCGATGGCCGGGCAGCTCGACCTCGTGCTCCTGGACGGCCTCGACGGGGCCGGCGGCGAAGCCTTCCAGTCCTGGCTGATGGCCGAGCGGGCCGACGCCTTCGCGGCACGGGTCTCGGTCCTGCGCCAGCTGGCGACGCATCCCGACATCGCCCCGACGGCGGCGAGAAAGTGGCTGCAACTCTGGCGCGACGCCGACCCCGCCGATGCCGAGGCCGAGGCCCACGCGAGCCCAACCGCAGCGAGGCCGAGCACGAAGGACTTCAACCGGGCGCCGGAAACGCCAAGCGGCGTCCGACAGCCGGCGAAGGCGCCGGCGGCACGGCCATCGCGGCCGGCGGCTGCAACGGCGCGCGGCCAGGCCCTGCGCAGGCAGCGGATTGGCTTCTGCCAGGTGCCTGACGGCACCAAGATCGCCTATGCCACCATCGGCGCGGGTCCCCCGCTGCTGAAGGCCGCCAACTGGCTGAACCACCTGGAGTACGACTGGGCGAGCCCGATCTGGGGGCGGAGCTTCGCCACCATCGCCCGCTATCGCAACTTCATCCGTTACGACGAGCGCGGCTGCGGCCTCTCGGACTGGGAGGTCGCGGACCTCAGCTTCGAGGCCTTCGTCGAGGACCTCGAGGCGGTCGCCGACAGGATCGGCCTGGAGCGCTTTCCCCTGCTGGGGATCTCGCAAGGCTGCGCGGTGTCGGTCGAGTACGCCGTGCGCCACCCCGACAGGGTCAGCGGCCTGGTGCTGATCTCGGGCTACGCGGCCGGCTGGCGGCATCTGGCCAGCGCGGAAGAGCAGGCCCGCCGCGAGGCGGTCCTGAAGCTGACCGAGGTCGGCTGGGGCACCGACAACCCGGCCTACCGGCACATCTTCTCGCAGACCTTCATGCCGGACGCGACCGCCGACGACCTCGCCTGGTTCGACGAGTTCCAGCGCCAGACCACCTCGCCCCGCAACGCCGCCCGCTTCCAGGACGCCTTCGGCTACATCGACGTCCGCGAGCGTCTCGCCGAGGTCAGGGCACCGACCATCGTGCTGCATTCCCGGCACGACCAGCGCATCCCGCTCGACCTGGGCCGGGCGATGGCCTCGGGCATCCCGGAGGCCGTCTTCGTCCCGCTGGAGAGCCGGAACCACATCCTGGTCGACCACGAACCGGCCTGGCGCACCTGCATCGGAACCGTTGCCCAGTTCCTTGCAGAAAAGGGACTCTAGGGCGCGTCGCGCCTTGGCGGCATCGGCGCCGGCCGAACTCCCGCCTCCGACAAAGCCCCCCTCCCTCCCGCTCCCGCCGAACGGGAAGCGCTGCTCTTCGCCCTGCCTCCGGCTGCGGCCGACGCCCGGCCGGCGCCAGCAGACCGCCCTCGAAACTTGACGGCCCAGCCGGGCTCTCTGTATATTGAACACAGTGGTATACGAAATGGCGGGAAGCGTTGAATCGAAGAACCTTTTTGGACAGCGGTGTCCAAGAGTGGCGGATTGAACGGACCGCCAGGCCGTACCGGCAGGGCTTCGCGTGACGCGCAGGACAGGAGGGAAGGCGCCGAGAGGCGGGCTACGAGGCAGTTTCGGCAAGGTCATGACAGGGGTCCGCAGGCCCGGAGCCAAGTCTTCGCCGGCGCGCGCCGTCAGGACCTCAATCAACAAAGCGATCCACGAGGGAGGAAAGAGACCATGTTAAAGCTACGCCCGGTAAGTCTTCTGTTGGGAGCAGCACTCTGCTTCGCCGCCACCGCGACCCAGGCCGAGGAGGCCCGCGACGGCTATCACGGACAGCCCAGGACCCTGCTGTGGTCGCCGGGCCCGATCGAGTTCTTCGACGCGGCCGAGTTCAAGAAGGAGCCGCCCTACACCATCGGCTTCTCCAACGCCTCGATCTCCAACATCTGGCGCGTCGGCATGCTGCACTCGCTGCAGCAGGCGGTCGCCGACAACAAGGACAAGATCGAGAAGTTCTACGTCACCGACGCCAACGACGACCCGGCCAAGCAGGTCTCCGACGTCCAGGACCTGCTGGAGCGCGACGTCGACTTGCTGATCGTCTCGGCGGCGACCGCCGACGCCCTGGACCGGGCGGTCACCGGTGCCATGCGCCGCGGCATTCCCGTCGTGATGGTCGACCGCCGCGTCACCTCCGACAACTTCGTCAGCTTCGTCACCGCCTCGGACTACGCCTTGGGCCGCTTCACCGCGCAGTGGCTGGTCGAGACGCTGAACGGCAAGGGCAAGGTGATCATGCTGCCCGGCGCCAAGGGCGCCAGCCCGGCCGAGATCCGCAAGAGCGCGGCCATGGGGATCTTCAAGCAGTATCCCGAGATCGAGATCCTCGATACGCAGTACACCGACTGGAGCCCGGCCAAGGGCAAGCAGGTGACCGCCGCCCTGATCCAGCGCTTCGGCGACGAGATCGACGGCATCTGGGCCGATTCCGGCCTGCAGGGCTCCGGCGCCATCGAGGCCTTCGTCGACGCGGGCTACGAGGACGGCAAGATCCCGCCGGTCACCTGCGGCGACCTCAACGGCTGCGTGAAGCTGGCCGTCCAGCACAAGGTGCCGGCCATGAGCTTCGACTACCCGCCCTCGATGGGCTACAAGTCGGTCCAGGTCGCACTCGACGTGCTCGCCGGCAAGACCGTCCCGAAGGTCTACGAGATCAGCGCCGACATCGCCGTCACCAAGGGCCACGAGACGCCGTCGGTCAGGGCCGACCTCTGGGTCGAGGACATCGCCAAGATGGACCGTCCGAACGAGCTGATCCTCTCGACCGGCCTGGGCCCCGACTACGACCCCAACACCTTCGACGCCGGACTGGATAACTAGAGTAAGGTGCGCTCGCTCATGCTCACGCATCTTACTCTAGCGTGTTGTTTTGGAAGCAAATCGTCGTCGCAGATGACTCCATCTGCTCGGGATTTGCTCTAGTGCTGGCACAGCGCTGCTGCGGTGCCCCGTCCGGGCGGGAGGCTAGACCTCCCGCCCGCGGAGGGGATGCCCTTTCATCCGGACCGCCATGCTGACCGTATCGGGCATCTCCAAGTCCTTTCCCGGCGTCAAGTCCCTGGACCGTGTCTCCTTCACCGCCGAGGCCGGAGAGGTCCATGCCCTGCTGGGCGAGAACGGTGCCGGGAAATCGACCCTGGTGAAGATCATGGCCGGCGTCTATCAGCCCGACGAAGGCGAGATCGGGCTGGAGGGACGCAAGCGGGCCTGGGCGACGCCGCACGACGCCCAGGAAGCGGGCGTCTACCTCATCCACCAGGAGCTGGTGCTCTTTCCGGAGCTCTCGGTCTCGGAGAACATCACCATCGGCCGGCAGCCGCGCGGGCGCTTCGGCCTGATCGACAAGACGGCCGAGAGGCGCATCGCGCGCGAGCAGCTCGAGGCGCTGGGCCACCCCCTCGACCCCGACAGCCTGGTGCGCGACCTCTCCGTCGCCGACCAGCAGATCGTCGAGATCGCCAAGGCGATGCTCGCCGAGGCCCGCGTCCTGATCCTGGACGAGCCGACCGCCGTCCTCTCCGGCCGCGAGACCCGGGTGCTGTTTCAGCGCATGCGGGCGCTCAAGGAAAAGGGTGTGGCAGTCATCTACATTTCCCACCGCCTGGAAGAAATCTTCGAGGTCGCCGACCGGGTGACGGTCCTGAAGGACGGCCAGCTTGTCGGGACCCATCCCATCGCCGCCCTCACGCGGGACTCGATGATCGCCATGATGGTCGGCAGGACCATCCGCGACCTCTTCCCGGCTGCCCGGCCGGCCGCGCCCGTTGCGGCCGAGGTCCTGCGCGTGGAGAGGGTCTCGATCGGCCGCGGGGTCAGGGAGGTCTCCTTCAGCCTGCACCGCGGCGAGATCCTGGGACTGGCCGGCCTGGTCGGCGCCGGGCGAACGGAGCTGGCGCACGGCCTCTTCGGCGCCCGCCCGCTCTCCTCCGGCCGCGTCCTGCTGGAGGGCCGGGACCTGGCGCCGCTGACGCCGAAGAAGGCCATCGACAGCGGCATCGGCTTCCTGACCGAGGACCGCAAGGCCGAGGGGCTCTTCCTCAACATGGCGCTCGCCGCCAACGTCACGGCCCCGGCCCTGTCTGAGATCTCCACCGCAAGCGGCCGCGACGGCCGGCTGGAGCGGCGCATCGCCCGCGAGGCCATGGAGCGCTTCTCGATCGCCGCGCACTCGCCCGACGCTAGGGTGATCGGGCTTTCCGGCGGCAACCAGCAGAAGGTCCTCTTCGGCCGCTGGGTGCGCGGCAGCCGCAAGGTCCTCATCCTGGACGAGCCGACCCGCGGCGTCGATGTCGGCGCCAAGTCCGAGATCTACCGCATCATCCGCGCGCTGGCCGACGAGGGGATCGCCATCCTCATGATCTCCTCCGAGCTGCCCGAACTCATCGGCATGTGCCGGCGGGTGATCGTGATGCGCGAGGGCCTGGTCACCGGCGAACTGCAGGGTGAGGCGATCAGCGAGCAGGCGATCCTCAGCCACGCGACGCTCGAGACCAGTTCGCAGACGGTGCATTAGGTCCTACCCATGTCGCTGCTGCAGATGGATCGACGGAGGGGACGCTGGCGGCTGACCGGCAGCAGTGCGCCCCTGGTCGTCGTCGCCCTGATCGCCTGCCTGGCGATCGCCGGCTTCCTGCTCTCGGACCGCTTCGGGAGCTTGCGCAACTTCTCCAACCTCTTCGGCCAGGCGGCCTTCCTGGCGATCATCGCCATCGGCCAGACCCTGCCGATCCTGACCCGGGGCATCGACCTCTCGATCGGCTCCACCATCGCCTTCGCCGCCGTGCTGACCTCGGGCCTGATCGACAGCAACCCGGAGAACATGCTGCCGGTGACCGCCCTGGTCCTGGCGCTGGGGGTCCTGGTCGGCTTCCTCAACGCGACGGCCTCGCACTTCCTCCGGGTCCACCCGCTGATCGTGACCCTGGGCATGGCCGCGATCCTGCGCGGCGTGATGCTGATCTATTCGGATACGCCGGTCGGCGGCACGCCGGAGGCCTATGCCACCTTCGCCATGGGGCGGATCGTCGGCAGCGACGAGGGTCTGACCATCGACATCTGGTCGGGCAGCGGCCTCTCGCTGGCCGGGACCTTCTGCCTGCTGCTCTACGGCGCGGTCTACCTCTTCCTGAAGCGGACGCGCAGCGGGCGGAACCTCTATGCCGTCGGCGGCGATCCCGATGCGGCGCGCCTGTCGGGCATCTCGGTCTACCGTAGCCTCCTGATCGCCTACGGCTTCAGCGGCTTCTGCGCCGCCCTGGCCGCCGTCTACCTGGTGAGCCAGCAGGGCGTCGGCAGCCCGGAGCTCGCGGTCAAGGGCTATGAGCTGGAGTCGATCACGCCGGTCGTCGTGGGCGGGACCATGCTCAGCGGCGGCGTCGGCGGGGTCGGCGGCACCCTGCTCGGCGTGGTGCTCATGGCGATGCTGGGCAACCTGCTTAACTTCCTGGATATCTCGGCCTTCTACCAGTGGATCGTCCAGGGACTGATCGTCATCGCCGCAGTGTCGCTCTACGTCGAAAGAAGGCGAGGCCGATGACAGAGGAAAGCAGCCATGGCGTGACGACGAAAGGTTCCAGGCGCACCTCCGGGCAGCCAGCGGACTCGGCGTCCGAGATGCTGAACCGCTATGGCATCTTCGTCTTCGCCCTGCTGCTGATCCTGGTGGGCGGCCTGACCACGCCGGTCTTCTTCACCGCCAAGAACCTGCAGAACATCTTCACCGAGGCGGCCCCCCTGGGCATCGTCGTCATCGGCCAGTGCCTGGTGATCCTGGTGCGCGGCCTCGACCTCTCGGTGGCCTCGGTCATGGCCACCGCCGCGGTGATCGCGACGGAGTTCAACGCGACCTCCGACGCGATGATCCCGGTGATCTTCGCCGCCTGCGTCGCCTTCTCCGCCGTCGTGGGCCTGGTCAACGGACTCTTGGTGACCAAGCGCCAGGTCTCGCCCTTCCTGGTGACCCTGGCGATGATGATCGTCCTGCAGGGTCTGCGCTTCGTGATCACCAAGGGTGCGCCCTCGGGCTCCCTGCCCGGCGGCTTCCGCTTCCTGGGCACCGGCGACATCCTGGGGATCCCGACCGGCATCGTGGCCCTGCTGGTCCTGGTGGCCTGCTTCGGATACCTCCTGCACCGCAGTGCCTTCGGCCGGCGCATCTACCTGGTCGGCAGCAACCCCGAGGCCGCCAACCTGGTCGGCATCGCCAGCGACCGCGTCACCATCGCCTGCTACGTTCTCTGCTCGGTCTGCGCCTGCCTGGGCGGCCTCTTCCTGGTCGGCTACGTCGGCAGCATCGACAACTTCGTCGGCCGCGGCTACGAGCTGCTGTCGATCGTGGCGGCGGTGATGGGCGGCGTGGCGCTGACCGGCGGTCGGGGCAGCATCTTCGGCGGCCTGGCCGGAGCCCTCATCCTGACGGTGATCTTCAACCTGGTGCTGCTGAACGGCTTCCCGACCGAGTTCCAGTACATCATCCAGGGCGTCATCATCGTCGCGGCGACCGCCTTCTACATGCTGCGCAGGGGCCGCTGACGGGGTCCCCTATTCGGGTGCTTGGCGGAAGATCGGACCGCGCGCGATGACCGGCTTCAGAAGGTCGTCGTGAATGTAGTCGTTCTCTTCCTCGGGCTCGGCCGGCCGGCTGGTCTGTCCGGGGTAGCCCAGCAGGCGGTGCACCTCCGGGTGCATGTAGTAGGCCGCCGACGCGCAGACGCCCAGCGCGCCGATGGCCTTGTGGTCCTCCCGGTTCAGGCGCTCCAGCACGTCCGCGGCCTCCGCGCCGCCAACAGCCTCCAGGGCACGGAGGAAGTCGGCGTGGAGGTCGGGCCGCAGGGCCAGCACCTGGTCCAGCGGCGCCTGCTCCAGGCCGACCTGGCTGGCCGAGGGCATGCCCTCGGCCGCGGGGATCAGGACGTCCGCCAGCGCGGCAAAGGCGCGGCGCTGCGGCTGGGTCAGCGAGATCGTCATGCCGCACGCTCCAGATTGTTGCGGTTCTCGATGATGTTGTGGGTGGCGCGCAGGGCCACCGCACTGATGGTCGCCGTCGGGTTGAAGCCCGAGGAGGTGACGAAAACGCTGCCGTCGAGGATGTAGAGGTTCGGCACCTCGTGGGCGCGGCACCAGCGGTCGACCACCGAGCGCGCCGGATCGTCGCCCATGCGGGCGGTACCCATCAGATGCCAGCCGCAGTCGGTCATGAGCTCCGTCGCGCTCAGGGCATAGGCGCCGGAGGCCTCGAGCGCCTCCTTGGCGCGGGCCACGTGGAAGGAGATCAGCTTCCTGGTGTTCTCCGAGTTGCGGTAGATGACCTTGGGCGCCGGGATGCCGTCGGAATCGGCGAGATGGGGATCCAGGACGATGCGGTTCTCGGCGTCCGGCAGGTCCTCGGCAATGATCCCCCACTCCAGCGAGCGGCCCAGCCGCTCGCGCGTGCTGCGGTGCAGGGCCTCGCCCCAGGCCTCCTCCAGCGGCTTGCCGCCGAGGGCCGAGCGCAGGCCCAGCGGGCCGCCGGTCCCCTGCGCGTTCCACTTGGCACCCCGCACGAAGCCGCGGCTGGCGTCGGTCTCGTAGAACTGCATGGAGTAGATGCACTGGCCGTTGGGGCCCATCCAGCTCTCCAGCGGCTCGTCGAAATAGCCCATGACGGCGGCGAAGGGGTGCATCATCAGGTTGCGGCCCACCAGGCCAGAGCCGTTCGCCAGGCCGTCGGGGAAACGGCTGGAGCTGGAGTTCAGCAGCAGCCGCGGCGTTCCGATGCCGTTGCAGCAGAGCAGGACGACCTCGGCCCGCTGGCGCTGCTCCCGGCCCTCGCGGTCGATGTAGACCGCGCCGTTGGCATAGCCGCGCGAGTCGAGGGTGATCTGGCTGACGCGCGCGCCGGTGATCAGCCTGGCGCCGAAAGAGAGGGCATCGGGCCAGTGCGTCAGGTCCATCGAGCCCTTGGCCTGCTCCGGGCAGCCGTACATGCAGGTGCCGCGGCGCACGCACTGGCTTCGGCCGCGGTAGGCGCGCGAGGGAATGGCCTGGACCGCCGGCCACCAGTGCCAGCCCAGCTTGTTCATCCCCTGGGCGGCCTTGCGTCCGACCTTGCCGATCGGCAGCGGCGGCAGCGCCGGGCCCGGGTTCTCCGGGAAGGCGGGATCGCCCGGCAGGCCGGAGATCCCCATCTCGATGTCGAGCGCATCGTAGTAGGGCGCCAGGTCCTCGTAGGAGATGGGCCAGTCGTCGGCCACGCCGTCCAGCGAGCGCACCCGGAAGTCGGAGGGCACGAAGCGGTGCCAGTGGGCGGCGTAGATCACCGTGCTGCCGCCGACGGCGTTGTACATCAGGGGATTGACGTCGGACTCTTCCGTGTTCACCGGATAGTCGTCGGCCAGGCCGCGGGTGTTGGGATTGGGATGCCAGCGCTTCTGCTGCATCAGCTCCCAGGCGGGAGAGCTGGTATAGAAGTCTTCCTGCTGCACCTTCTGGCCCTGCTCCAGGCAGACCACCTTGAAACCCGCTTCCGCCAGGTGCCTTGCGGCGATGGAGCCGGAGGCCCCGGCACCGATGACAAGGACCTCGGCGACCTCCGAAGACCGACGTATCTCTGCCACCCTGCTGTCCTCCCTGTGGCTCTGAGTTCTTCTGTACGCAATGGTATGCAAAATTGCTCTGGCATTGCAACAGGGCCGGCGGGACCGGCATTCTGGCTGCGGTCATGGGTCCTGTCGGGCAGGCGGCCCCGCTGCTCGCCTTGCAAAGTCTCCATGCGTATGCAACTGTGTACTTCTGTACTAAGGATAGCGACAAGGTTCCCCCGGCGGCCGGCAGCGGACAGGCGGGCCAGGTCCGGGCCCGGCACCTTGCAGTGAGGAAACGTGATGGCAGGCTGGGATGTAATCGTCGTCGGCGCCGGCAACGCGGCTTTCTGCGCCGCCCACGCAGCGCGGGAGAAGGGCGCCTTGGTCCTGGTCCTGGAGGGGGCGCCCAAGGCGGAGAACGGCGGCAACAGCCGCTTCACCGCGGGTGCCATCCGCTTCGCCTACGACGGCGTGGACGACATCCGCAAGCTCTGCCCCGACCTCAGCGACGAGCAGGTGGCCGTCACCGACTTCGGCACCTACACGACCGACCAGTTCTACGACGACATGTTCCGCGTCACCCGCTACCGGACCGACCCGGAGCTCTGCGAGCGTCTGGTCATGTCTTCGCGGGAATCCATGCTCTGGCTGCGGGACAAGGGCATCCGCTTCATGCCGATCTACGGCCGCCAGGCCTTCGAGGTGAACGGACGCTTCAAGTTCTGGGGCGGCCTCACCCTGGAGGTCTGGGGCGGCGGTCCCGGCCTGGTCGACGCGCACACCGAGATCGCGCTCAAGAGCGGGATCGAGGTCCTCTACTCGGCCAAGGCCGTCCAGCTCCTCCACGACGGCCATGCCGTGCGCGGCCTGAAGGTCCGCCACAAGGGAGAGATCGTCGAGATGCCGGCCAAGGCGGTGGTCCTGGCCACCGGCGGCTTCCAGGCCAATGCGGAGCTCCGCACGCGCTATCTGGGCCCCGGCTGGGAGATGGCAAAGGTGCGCGGCTCGCGCTTCAATACCGGGGACGGCATCCGCATGGCGCTCGACATCGGCGCCTCGAGCTACGGCAACTGGTCCGGCTGCCATGCCGTCGGCTGGGATTACAACGCGCCGGAGTTCGGCGACCTCACGGTGGGCGACAACTTCCAGAAGCACTCCTACCCCTTCGGCATCATGGTGAACGCCGAGGGCCGCCGCTTCGTCGACGAGGGCGCGGACTTCCGGAACTATACCTACGCCAAGTACGGCCAGGTCATCCTGCAGCAGCCCGACCAGTTCGCCTGGCAGATCTTCGACCGCAAGGTCACGCACCTGCTGCGCGACGAGTACCGCATCAAGCGGGTCTCCAAGGTCGAGGCCGACAGCCTGGAGGCGCTCTCGAAGAAGCTGGAGGGCGTCAGGCCGGAGGGCTTTCTCGCCGAGGTCGCGGCCTACAACGCGGCCGTGCGCACCGACATCCCCTTCGATCCCAACGTCAAGGACGGGCGCGCGGCCGAGGGGCTCGCCGTTCCCAAGTCGAACTGGGCCAATACGATCGACGAGCCGCCCTTCGAGGCCTACCAGGTCGGCTGCGGCATCACCTTCACCTTCGGCGGGCTGCGCGTGAACCCGGCGAGTGGCCAGGTGCTGGACATGGACCTCTCGCCGATACCCGGCCTCTATGCAGCAGGCGAGCTGGTCGGCGGCATCTTCTACTTCAACTATCCGGGCGGCACGGGCCTCATGTCAGGCCTGGTGTTCGGCCGCCTGGCCGGCGGTTCCGCGGCCGGCAAGAACGAATAGCGGCGCAAGCGCCTCGCCGGGCGGGCCGGAGCCGGCCGCTCAGCCGCTGACGAGATCCCGTCCGACCAGGTAGCCGAAGGCCAGCGCCGGCCCGAGCGTGATGCCGGGGCCGGGATAGGCGCCCTGCATGACCGAGAGCATGTCGGATCCGCAGCAGTAGAGGCCGGCGATCGCCTTACCCTGCCGGTCGAGCACCCGGCCCACGGCGTCGCTCGCCAGGCCGGCGGCGGTGCCGAGGTCGCCCGGCACCACCCGCAGGGCATAGAAGGGCGGGCGTAGGATCGGCGCGACGCAGGGATTGGGTGCGACCGAGGCATCGCCCAGGAAGCGCTGGTAGGCGTCGCCGCCGCGCCCGAAAGCGGGGTCCTCGCCCCTCCGGGCGGCCTCGTTGTAGGCCGCGACCGTCGCCGCGAGCCGGCCTGCCGGCAGGCCGAGCGCGTCTCCCAGTTCCTCGAGCGTCTCGGCTCGGTGCAGGTAGCCCTGTGCGAGGAAGCGCGCCACCTGCCGGCTCGCCGGCTTGACCGCGCCCAGCCCGTAGCGCCCGAGGAAGGCCGCGTCGCAGAGGAGCCAGGCGCCGCCGTCGCCGCGCGACCGGTTCCGCTGCGCCAGCAGCGCCAGGGCGAAGCGGTGATAGGAGAGCGCCTCGTTGGCGAAGCGCCGGCCCTCGTCGTCGACGGCGATCAGGCCGGGCTTGGCGCGGTCGGTGACGGTGTGGGGAAAGACCGCCTGGCTGCCGTCCCCGCGGCGAAAGCGCGATACCGGGGCGAGAAAGGCATTGCCCTCGGCAGCGGAGCGGAACGCGGCCCCCAGCGCCTCGGCCAGTGCGATGCCGTCGCCCAGCGCACCCGGCGCGGTGGCGCTGTTGTCCGCCAGGGCCGCGGGCAGGGCGGTGGCGCGGCGCCCGGCCGCGTGACCGAAACCGCCCGTCGCCAGCACCACGCCGCGCCGGGCGGCGAGCGCGGTCCCCTCCTCGAGCTCGACCCCGGACACGCGGCCCTCCGCATTCCGCGTCAGTGCAAGGACCCGGACCTCGCTGCGGATCTCGACGCCGGCCCGGCGCAGCGAGAAGAGCAGCCTGGCAGCCAGGGCATTGCCCAGAACCAGCCTGGTCCCGCGGCCATGACGCAGGCGCTGGTAGCCGTGCCGCAGCAGGTAGGAGGCGACGACGGCGGCCGAGCGCGAGGAGCGGAAGGCCCTGCGGAAGTGCGGGATGTCGGGCCGCGCCACCATCATCCCGCCGAAGAGCGTGAACTCCGGCAGGGGCCGGCGCAGCAGGCGAAGGTCGGTGCCCAGCCTGGCGGCATCGAAGGGCCTGGGCTCCAGCACCCGGCCGGCCGAGCGAGCGCCCGGCAGATCCGGATGGTAGTCCGGATAGAGCGGGACGGGCTGCAGGACCACGTCGCTCCGCGCCGCCAGGAAGTCCACGGCCTCCGGCGCGGCGGCGAGAAAGGCGGCCATGCGCGGATCGCTGCCCGAGCCGGGAACCAGCGCCTCCAGGTAGACCCGAAGCGCGGCGGGATCCTCCCGGAAGCCTGCCGCCTCGGCAAGGGCGCTGCCCGGCGCCCAGACCATGCCGCCCGACCAGGCGGTGGTCCCGCCCAGCAGGGCTTCGCGCTCCAGCAGGCAGACCGAGAGCCCGCCCAGGGCGGCGACCAGGGCGGCCGTCATCCCGGCCGCGCCGCTGCCGAGGACGATGGCGTCGTAAGCCCCGGATGTAGGCATGGCTCCCCGGTTCAGAAGGTAAAGGTCACCAGACGCTCCTCGCTCATCTCGCGCATGGCGTAGGCCGGCCCCTCCTTGCCGAAGCCGCTGTCCTTGACGCCGCCGTAGGGCATGAGATCGACGCGCGAGCTGGAGGTGTTGTTCACGTGCAGGCTGCCCACCCTGAGGCTGCGCGCAGCCGCGAAGGCCGTCCCGATCCGCTGCGTGAAGATGCCGGCGGCCAGCCCGTAGGGCGTGGCGTTGATCCTGGCGAAGGCCTCGTCCAGGGTGCCGTAGGGCTGGACCGTCATCACCGGCGCGAAGATCTCCTCCTTGAGGAGAATGCTGTCGTCGGGCGCGCCACGCAACAGGGTCGGGGCCAGCACCGCGCCCTCCAGGTCGCCGCCGGCCAGCAGGGCCGCCCCGCCCGCCACGGCCGAATCGACGCGGGCCTTGGCCTGCTCGGCCGCGGCGAAGGAGATCATCGGCCCGGTCAAGGTCTCCGGCCGCGCCGGGTCGCCGTAGGGGGTCTCGCCGGTCAGCCGGGCGAGGCCCTCGGCCACGGCCTCCAGGATCTGCTCCTGCGCCAGGACCACCTGCACCGAGGTGCAGACCTGGCCGGCCTTGCGGAAGGCGGCGCCGCGGATCGCCGGCAGGGCCTTCTCGAGGTCGGCATCGTGCTCCAGCAGGGTGAAGGAGATCGCCCCCAGCTCAAGCTGAGAGCGGCGCAGGCCGGCGGCCGCCTGCACCGCGCGCCCGACCTCGGTCGAGCCGGTGAAGGCGTAGTACTCGATCCTCCGGTCCGCGAGCAGCGCCTTGGCGGTGGCGGCCGAGCCCTGCAGCAGTGCCACCAGGCTCTCCGGCCAGCCGGCGCGCAGGACGAGGTCGACCAAGGCCGCCCCGCAGAGCGGCGTCATGCTGGAGGGCTTGAGCGCCACCGCATTGCCGGCCGCGATCGCCGGGGCGATCTTGTGGGCGACGGTGTTGAGCGGCGCGTTGAAGGGCGTGATCGCCGCGACCGGTCCGAGCGGCACCCGCATGACGAAGGCGAAGCGGCCGGCGGGGCCGGGCGCACCGGAAAGCGGGATCGTCTCGTTCTGCTCGAAACGCCGCGCCTCCTCCGCCGAGAGGGTCATGGTCTGGATGCAGCGCGCCACCTCGGCCTCGGCGTCGCTGTGGGTGAAGCCGGTCTCCAGGCGGTAGGTCGCGGCGAAGTCGGCGGCCTCCGCGCGGAGCAGGCGGGCCGCCCGGTGCAGGATCTCCGCGCGCTCGACCGGCTGCGGCACGCCGGCCGCGAAGCCGCGACAGAGCGCGGCCACGGCACGCTCGACCTCGCCCGGCCCGGCGGCGGCGATGCGCGCGATTTCGCGCCCCTCGTACTTGTCATAGAGCGGGAAGCGCTCTTCGGCCTCCTGCCACCTGCCCTCGAAGAACAGCCGCGTTTCGAGTCTCGGCCTGCCCGTGCTCTTATCGCACTCTCTTTGATCGGCAGTCATGCGGTCCTCCATCTTGCATTCCATTGTGTACCATTGCATCCTCTCGCTTGACCAGAGCGACATGATCGTGCGAGGGCGCGGGGGTAAGACGGGCGTCCGCCGGGGGAGGATGGCGCTGAGCGGCGCGGCCTTTCCCCTGTACCATGGCGCCCGCGAAGCAGAAGGAGATGAGTTGTGACACGGATGAAGGGCGGCGAGGTCATCGCCGATTTCCTGATCGGCGAGGGCGTCCCCTACGTTTTCGGTATCTGCGGCCACGGCAATGTCGGGATGCTCGACGCCCTGCACGCGCGCTCCGACAAGATCAAAATGATCTCGCCGCGCCACGAGCAGACGGCCGGCCACATGGCCGACGCCTACTTCCGGGTGCGGCACGAGCCGGTGGCGACCCTGACCTCCTGCGGTCCCGGTTCCGCCAACCTGCCGATGGCGGTCGCCAACGCCTATGCCGATTCCTCGGCCTTCTTCGCGATCACCGCGAACGTCCCGACGCAGCAGTTCAACCGGGGTCCTTTCCAGGAGATGTACCGGCAGAAGGAGGCCGACTTCCCCTCCATGCTGCGCCCGGCGGTCAAGCGCAGCTACCAGCCGACCCGTGTCGAGATGCTGCCCCTGGCGCTCCGCCAGGCCTACGACGTCATGCTCGGCGGCCGGCCGGGACCGGTGCAGCTCGACGTTCCCTTCAACCTCTTCATGGAAGAGGCCGAGGTCGAGCTGGAGACGGCGCAGGCGCGCCGCACCGCCAGACGCTCCGGCGCGGCGCCGGACGACATCGCGCGGGTCCTGGAGCTGCTGGAAGCGGCCGAGAGGCCGGTGCTCTTCATCGGCCACGGCGTCACCCTGGCCGAGGCCGGCGCGGAGCTGACCGCCCTGGCCGAGCGCCTCACCATCCCGGTCATCAGCTCGCCCAACGGCATGGGCTGCCTCGACATGCAGCACCCGCTGTCGCTGGGCTTCATCGGCCGCAACGGCGCCTATCCGGCGAACCAGGCGGGCCGGGGGACCGACCTCATCCTCTGCATCGGGGCGCGCTTCGACGACCGCTCCTCCTCCTCCTGGCTGCCCGGCTACTCCTGGAACATGCCCGGCGCGCGGCTGATCCAGGTCGATGTCGACGTGAACGAGATCGGCCGCAACTACCCCGTGGAGCTGGGGATCTCGGCCGACGCCAGGATCTTCCTGCAGCAGCTTCTGGCCGCGGTCGAAGAGCGCGGCCTCGCCCGGCCGGAGCGCCGCGGGTGGCTGGCCGCGATCGAGGGCTGGCGCCAGGAGTGGGAGGCCTTCGTGGCGCCGAACTTCACCACCATGGCCAAGCCCATGCGCCCGGAGACGGTGGTCGCCGGCGTGCGCGACGTGCTGCCGGCCGATGCCGTGATCTCTCTCGATTCCGGCGTGCACCACAACTGGTTCATGCAGTTCTGGCAGGCCCGCCAGCCGCAGACCATGCTGAACGCCTGGGGCTTCTCCGCCATGGGCTTCGGCGTCAGCGGCATCCTGGGCGCGAAGCTGGCCAAGCCCGAGAGCCCCTGCGTCGCCATCTGCGGCGACGGCGGCTTCACCATGACCCCGCACGTGCTCTGCACCGCCGTCGAGTACGACCTGCCCTGCGTCTGGGTGGTCTGGAACAACTTCTGCTGGGGCGCCATCCGCGACATCCAGTACGGGCTGTTCGACGGCCGCGAGATCGGGACGGCCTTCTACAGCGGGGCGAACAAGACCCCCTACAATCCCGACTTCGCCATGCTGGCCCGCGCGCACGGCGTGGAGGCCATCACGGTCACCGCCGCCGAGGACTTCCGCGGCGCGCTGGAGCACGCGGTCAAGGCGGGGAAGCCCTACCTCTTGGACGTGCACGTCGACGCCGAGGTCAAGCCGCCCGCGACCGGCACCTGGGCGCTGCCGCCGATCCCGCACAAGGAGCCGGTCTTCGGGACGCCGAGGTAGGCGGGCACCACCCCCATCCCGCCAGAAGCAAGACAGAGAGGAAAGAGGCATGATCGAACGCAACGGAGCCACCATCCGGGAGATCGCCGAGGTGCTCTGGGAGACCGCGCCCGCCCACTACGACGCGCACTCCAAGATGCTGGTCAATCCCTCGAGCGACAGGACCCGGCAGCTCGACTTCCGCATCTCCAGCTACCAGCCCAAGGGCTACGTCGCGCCGCACAGCCACAAGATCCAGGAGCAGATCTATTACATCCTGCAGGGCGAAGGCCTGATGGAGCTCGACGGCGAGCGCCAGGTGGTGCGGCCCCACGCCTGCATCTTCCTGCCGCCGGGGGTCGAGCACGCCATCTACAACAGCGGCCTGGAAGACCTGGTCTTCCTCGTGATCACCAGCCCGCCGACCGACGAGTAGGACCGCCTCCGGCCGTCTACTGCTTGATCTCCTGGTCGTAGAGGGATTTGAGGCGGACCGTGTGGGCGCGGCGGATGTGCTCCTTGGCGGCATTCTCGGCCGCCTCCGGGTCGCCCTGCTCGATCGCGTCGATGATACGGATGTGCTCCTCCAGCGCCTCCTGGCCGCGGCCGGGATGCGCGAGGGTGGTGGGACCCAGCAGCCACATGGAGGTCCTGAGGCCCTGCAGCATTTCCACGAGATAGCGGTTGTGGCTGGCAAGATAGAGGGCCGCGTGGAAGCGCTGGTTGGTCCGCGCCAGGTAGGTAGGATCGCTCAGCCTTTCCCGGTCCGCCTCGATCATGTCGCGCAGCGCGGCGATCTCCGACTGCGAGGCATGCCGGCTGGCAAGCGCGGCGGCCGAGCCTTCCAGCACCTCGCGCATGAAGTAGAGCTCGGTGATGGTGTTGTGGTCCAGCTCGCGCACCACGGTGCCGCGATGCAGCTCGTGCGTCACCAGCCCCTGCATCTCCAGCCGGCGCAGCGCCTCGCGCACCGGCGTCCGGCTGACGCCCAACAGCTCGGCCAGGTGCGATTCACGCAGCCGGTCCCCCGGCCTCAGATCCCCGTCGCGCACCATGTCCAGAAGCCGCTTGTAGACGTCCGCCCCATGCGCCGGCGCGTTCTGGATCTCGATTCTGGTTTCTTTCTTGGCCAAAGCCTGTCCTGCACTCCCTGCCGCAGAGGTCCAGAGTGTTTCCAACCGACACGGAATGGCAACAGTGAACTTCGCGAGGCTCGGAGTCTGCCCGCTGGCGACAGGCCAGGTGAGCAAGGCTGGCTCAAGAATTCCCTGCCCCGACTCTAACCGTCATCCCCGGGCAAAGACCCGGGGATCCACGTGGCTCGGCAGCACACTGTTCGTACCTTAGGCGCTGGCGGAGGAACGTGGGTGGCCGGGTCAAGCCCGGCCACGACGGTCATTCGATGAATGGGAAAGGCAGGGATCGCCACAGGGACGATGCGCGCATCGAACCGGTCGCTAAACCCGGCCGGAGCGAGAAAAGCAGGCGCGGGGAGGCCGGCTGCGGCCTCCCCGGCTAGCGTCCAGAAGCAAATCGTCGTCGCAGAGGAGTTCCTCTGCTCGAAACTTGCTCTCGCTACATCTGGCAGGCGACCGGAGGGGCCACCTGGTCGGGCGTCGCGGTCATGGTGATGACCGGGCGCAGGCTGCCCTCAAAGACCTCGACCACGCCGAAGTAGTTGGGGGTCAGGAGCTGGTGGTCTTCGGCCCGCATGGTGAGCGTGCCCAGGATGGTGTCGAACTGGCCGCCCGACATGGCCTCGGCGACCTTCTCCGGCTCGACGCTGCCCGCCCGCTTGACGGCCTCGAAGAGGACCTGCGCGCCGATGTAGGTCTCGCCCTCGAAGTTGGTCGGATCGCTGTCGTACTTCTTGCGCCAGGCCTCGACGAAGGCCTTGTTGGCCGGCGTGTCCAGGGTGGAGCTGTAGTTGATGATGCCGTAGATGCCCTCGGCCACGTCGCCCAGCGCCTTCACCGTGTTGTCGGTGGTGAAGCTCTGCCCGGCCACGGTCACGCTGTCGATCAGGCCGAACTGCTTGGCCTGCTGGGCGAAGTTGATGGCGTCGCGCCCGGCGAGCACGACCCAGATGCCCTCGGCGCCGGAATCCTTCACCTGCTGGATATAGGGGGCGAAGTCGTTGGAGTTCGGCGGCACGAAGAACTGGCCGACCATGGTCTTGCCCGCGCCCTCGGCGGTGGCGGCGAAGGCCTCGCTGGAGCCCTGGCCCCAGGCGATGTCGACGGCGACCACGGCCCACTTCGTCTCCGGACGCTCCTCCAGCCAGGGCTTGATGGTGAGCGCGTCCATGGCGCTCTGGGTGTTCACCCGGAAGACGCGCGGCTGGCAGGAATCGCCGGTCAGCTTGTCGCTCTTGTTGATGGTGGAGATGTAAAGCCCGCCCCAGCGCTCCATCATGGGCGCGATCGCCAGCCCCTCGCCCGAGGCGATCAGGCCCATGACGATGGGATAGCCCTCGCGCACCAGCTTCTCCGCCTGGCGGCGTGCGTTGTCGGGGTTGGCCTCGGTGTCGAGCGAGCGGAACTCCACCTCGCGGCCGTCGACGCCGCCCGCGGCATTGGCCTCCTCGACCGCGAAGGTGACCGCGCGCACCACCTGGTTGCCGAGGTCGGCGTAGGTGCTGGAGAGATCGGTCGGCACGCCGATCTTGAGCGGGTCCGCGGCCTCGGCGAGACCCGCGCCCATGAAGAGGGCGGCGGCAGCGAGCGCCGCGACCCCGGTCCTGCGTCTGCTGGAAGGTACAAACATCTGCGTCTCCTTAAACCCTGTGTCGTCTCCGATTGTTCTCCGCGGCGGGAACCAGACCCCCCGCCGCAGTCCTTCGGCGAAGGCGCCAGCCTCCACCGCCATGACAGACCCGCTAGAGCAAATCCCGAGCAGATGGACTCATCTGCGACGACGATTTGCTTCTAAAACAACACGCTAGAGCAAGCTGCGTGAGCATGAGCGAGCGCAACTTGCTCTAGATCGTGATGTGAGCCTGCAGTTCCTCCGTCGTCATGCCGGCAAGGCTCCCCTCGCCGACCACCCGGCCCTTGGAGAGCGCGTAGTAGCGCTCCGCCACCCTCTGGATGAGCGAGATGTTCTGTTCGATCAGCATGATCGCCGTGCCAGCGTCCGTCAGGCGGACGAAGAGCAGCGCCAGCTCGTCGACGATGACCGGGGCCAGGCCCTCGCTGGGCTCGTCCAGCACCAGCAGCTCGGGGTTGGCCATCAGCGCCCGGCCGATCGCCAGCATCTGCTGCTGGCCGCCGCTGAGCCCCAGGCCGGGGTTGCGGCGCCGCTCTTCCAGTATCGGGAAGAGGTCGTAGACCTTGCGGAGCGACCAGGGCCCGGCCCGGTCGACCGCCGCGCCCAGCAGCAGGTTCTCCTCGATGGTGAGGTTCGCCAGGATCCCGCGCCCCTGCAGCACCGTGGCGATTCCGGCCCGTGCCGCCTGGTAGTGGCGCAACTGGGTGAAGCGCTGCTCGCGGATCCTGACCGCCCCGGTCCCGATGGTAGTGATGCCGCAGAGCGTATTCACGATGGTGGTCTTGCCCACGCCGTTACGGCCGACCACCGCCACCCGCTCGCCCGGCCCCACCGCGAAGGAGACCTGGCTCAGGATCAGCGCGTCGTCGTAGTAGGCATCCACGCCCTCGAAGGCCAGGATCGTCATGCCGCCGCCTCCGAGCCCAGGTAGGCGGCGATGACCTGGCGGTCGGCCTTGATCGCGGCGGGCTCCCCCTCGGCCAGGACCTGGCCCAGGTGCAGGACGGTGATGCGGTCGGAGACCGAGAAGATGACCTCCATGTCATGCTCGACCAGCAGCACGGTGACGCCCCACTGCTTGACCAGCGCACGCAGCACCTCCGCCAGGGTCAGGGATTCCTCGACCGTCAGACCAGCCGCCGGCTCGTCCAGCAGCAGCACCTGCGGGCGCCCGACCAGTGCCAGCGCCAGGTCCAGGCGGCGCTGGTCGCCGTAGCTCACCTCCTGCGCGCGGCGGTCCAGCAAGGGCTCCAGCGAGAGGGCCTCGATCACCTCGTCCAGGCCCTCGCGCCCCAGCGCCCGCGCGGCGACCGAGAGCTGGGAGGCCACCGTGATGCCGGGAAAGATGTTGGTGCGCTGGAAGGAGCGCGCGAGGCCGCGCCGCCGGCGCTCCTGCACGCTGAGGCCGGTGATCTCCTTGCCGTCCAGGTAGATCTGGCCGCTCCAGTTCCGGGCCCGGCCCGAGAGCACGTCGATCAGGGTCGACTTGCCGGCGCCGTTGGGGCCGATCAGCCCGCGGATCTGGCCGCGCTCGACCGCGATGTCGACGCCGTCCAGCGCCACGAAGGCGCCGAAGGCGCGGGCGAGGCCGCGTCCCTCCAGGGCGAAGCTCATGCCTGCCTCCCGCGCGTCAGGCGCAGGAAGAGACCGGCCACGCCCTCGGGCAGCAGCAGGGTCACGACGATGAGCGAACCGCCCACCAGGGCCGGCCAGTACTCGGTCTGGTCGCCCGCGATGTCCTTGAAGAAGAAGAGGATGAAGGCGCCCAGCGCCGGGCCCCAGATGATCCGCGGCCCGCCGACGATGGCCATGATGAGAGCCGTGCCGGAGAGGCTCCAGTGCAGCATCTCCGGCGAGATGTAGCCGCCGTAGAGCGTGTGCAGCACCCCGGCCAGCGCCGCGACGAAGGCCGAGAGGCCATAGACCACGGCCCTCGGCCAGGTGGTGGAGTAGCCGATGAAGCGCGCGCGCTCGTCGTTCTCGCGGATGAGCTCGGTCAGCTGGCCGAAGGGACTGCGCGCCATGACGGTGATGGCGAAGAGCACCAGCACCAGCAGGGTCCAGCAGATCACCAGCATCGAGGAGGGGCTGTAGAAGAGGCCGCTGTCCAGCCCGAAGAGGGTCTTGGGCAGGGGCACGCTCATGCCGTCGTCGCCGTTGGCGAGCCCGCGCCACTTGAAGGTCACCTCGTAGAGCGCCTGGCCCACCGCCAGGGTCAGCATGGCGTGCGCCACCCCCGGGATCCGCGCGATCACCAGGCCCAGCAACACCGCCAGCGCCGTCGGGATCACCAGCGCCAGGATCAGCGCCAGCTCCGGCGAGACGAAGGAGCGGACCGAGAAGACGGCGAAGACATAGCCGCCCAGCCCGAAGAAGGCCGCCTGGCCGAAGGAGATGCGTCCGTTCTGGCGCACCAGCAGGCCGACGCTGGTCGCCAGCATCATGTCGATGACCGCCTGGGTGAGCAGCGAGAGCCAGAGCGCCGAGACCAGGACCTGCGGCAGGGCGACGCCGAAGGCGATCGCCACCAGCGCCAGGAGCAGCAGGCGCCCCGAGAGCCAGGCCGGCGCGAGGCCGCCCCGCTCGGCCAGCCGTCCGGCCTGTGGCTGGGTCGCGCTCACGAGCGTCCTCCCGCGAAGCCGGTCGGCCGCCAGATCAGGACCGCCACCATCAAGAGGAAGGGCAGCAGGGTCGAGGCCCAGGGCAGGTAGACCGCGCCCAGGTTGTGGATCTGGCCGATCAGCAGCGCGGCGATGAAGGCGCCGGAAAAGCTGCCGAGCCCACCCACCACCACCACGATGAAGCTCTCGATCAGGATGAAGTTGCCCATGGAGGGCGAGAGCGCCATCAGCGGTGCTGCGACCACGCCGGAGAGCCCGGCGAGCCCGGTGCCCAGCCCGACGACCAGGAGGCTCAAGCGGTCGGTATCGACGCCCAGGATCGCCGTGGTCCTGGGATCGCTGCTGGAGGCCCGCACGTAGAGGCCGATGCGGCTGCGCTTCAGCCAGAGGGTCAGCCCGGCGGCGACGCAGAGGCTGACGAAGATGACGAAGAGCCGGTAGGAGGGAAAGGGCTCGCCGAAGAGAATAACGGTGCCGTCCAGCAGCTCCGGCGGCCGCATCGAGCGGTAGGCCTTGCCCCAGACCGCCATCGCCAGGGTCTCCAGCACCAGCAGGATGCCGAAGGTGACCAGGACGGTCACCATGTGGTCCTGCTTGCGCAGGGGCCGCAGCACGGCTGCGTCCAGGCAGAGCCCGACCAGGGTCATGGCCACCACCGCACCCGCCAGCCCGAGCCAGAAGTCGACCACCGCGGCCAGCGAGAAGCCGATGTAGGAGCCCAGCATGAAGAGCGCGCCATGCGCGAAGTTCACGATCTCGCGCAGGCCGAAGATCAGCACCAGGCCGACCGCCAGCAGGTAGAGCAGCCCGCCGTAGACCACGCCGTTGAGAAGCTGGATCAGCATCGCCTCGCCGCCCTCATCCCGCCGTGTAGCCGCCGTCGACGAAGAGCGTCTGGCCGGTGATGAAGCGCCCGGCGTCGGATGCCAGCAGCAGCAGCGTGCCGGCCAGGTCCTCCGGCTCGCCCAGCCGGCCCAGCGGCGTGCGCCGGATCAGGTCCTCGTAGAGCTGCGGCTGGCGCTTGATGGTCTCGCGGTTCAGGTCGGTGACGATCACGGTCGGCGCCAGCGTGTTCACCGTGATGCCCTCCGGCCCCAGCTCGAAGGCCAGGGCCGCGGCCAGGTTCGCCACCGCCGCCTTGGTCGCGCAGTAGACCACGCGGTTGGCCATGCCGCGGGCCGAGAGGATCGAGCCCATGTTGATGATCCGCCCGCCGCCGCGCTGCCTGATCAGCGGCAGGAAGGCCCGGGTGCTGCGGTAGGTGCCGGTCAGGTTCGTGTCGACCAGCGCCTGGAACTCCTCCGGCTCGGTCTCCTCCAGCCGCTTGGGCGAGGTGATGCCGGCATTGTTGAAGAGCACGTCGAGCCCGCCGTGCTCCGCCTCGATGCGGCGGGCCGCCTCGGCGAGGGCCCCGCCGTCGGTGACGTCGGCCGCGATCGTCAGCGCCCTGCGGCCCAGGCTGCGCACCGCCTCGGCGCCGGCGGCCAGCTTCTCCTCGTTACGGCCGATGAGCACGAGGTCGGCGCCGGCCTCGGCGAAGGTGCGGGCAGCCAGGCCGCCCAGCCCGCCGCTGCCGCCGGTCACCGCCGCCACCCTTCCGTCCAGTCGAAAGCTCTCCAGCATCGTCCTCAACCTGTTCCTCTTCTCGGTCCCCGGATCTTTCGTCCGCTTGCGCGCGCAGCTACATCGCCATCTGCCCGCCATCCACCGGCAGCGCCACGCCGGTCACCATCCTGGCCTCGGCCGAGGCCAGGTAGAGGACGGCGTTGGCGGTATCCTCGGGCTGCGGCATGCGGCCCAGCGGGATGGTGGCGCGCAACCGCCGGCGCGCCTCCTCCGGGTCGTCGGCCATGCCGGGCAGGAAGTGGCCCAGCATCGGCGTCTCGGTCACCGTCGGGCAGACCGCGTTCACCCGGATGTTCTTCGGCGCCAGTTCCAGCGCCAGGCTGCGGACCAGGCCGACCAGCCCGTGCTTGGAGACGGTGTAGAGCGAGAAGTTCGGCTTCGCCTTCAGCCCCTGCAGCGAGGAGGTGAAGACGATGGCGGCGCCCTCCGCGGCCCCGGCCTGGCGCTCCAGCGCCGGCAGGGCCGCGCGTGCCATCTTGATGGCGCCGATCAGGTTCACCTCGATCACCCGCTCGAGCGTCTCGTCGTCGATCTCGCCGAAGGCGCCGGTGAAGGGGCCGCCGGCGTTGGCATGCAGGATGTCGAGCCCGCCGAAGCGCTCTTCGGCCAGCGCGACCGCGGCCCGGCAGGCCTCCGTACGGGTGTGGTCGCAGGCGCAGGCGACCACCCCGTCGAGGCCGTCGGCGAGCCTCTCCGCCGCCTCGAGGTCGATGTCGGCGACCAGGACGCGGGCCCCCTCGGCGGCGAAGCGCTCCACCACGGCCCGGCCGAGGCCGGAGGCGCCGCCGGTCACCAGCGCGCGCTTGCCGGCGAGACGAGCGGTCATGGTCCCTCCTCCTCCAGCAGATCGGCGACATCGGCGCCCAGCACCGACAGCAAGCCGTCGATCCGCCCCTTCAGGTGCCGCGCCTGGCCCAGCACCAGCGGGTCCTCGCTGCGGCAGAGCCGCTCGGCGAGGGCCTGCATCCGGCGCAGGGTCTCGATCTCGTCGTGCTGCATGGCCCCTGGCCCTCTCACAGCCGGTAGCCGGACTGGCGGTCGTCCGACCAGCGCCGCGCCTTGTAGGTGAACTCCGGCAGGGCCGCGCGCTCGGCGAGGCTGACCCGCATGGCGACATTGGTGCGCTCGCGCACCGCCTCGCCGATGGCCGCGGCCAGGCGCTCCCCGCCGCTCGCGCAGTGCTCCTCCTTCAGCGCCACGGTCAGCTCCACCTCGGTCCTGCCGTCGCCGGCGGTGAAGACCCGGCCGACATACTCGCTGACCTCGGCGAAGGCGAAGACCACGGCGTCGACGGCATCGGGCCAGACATTGTTGCCGCGGATCTTCATCATGTCGTCGTAGCGGCCGATGCCGCCGCACTCGATGGCGTCCAGGCTGCAGCCGAGATCGCTGGCGGCGAGATAGCGCACGCGGTCGCCGGTGCGGAAGCGGATCACCGGCGAGGCCTCGACCGTGAGGTTGGTCACCACCAGTTCCCCCTCCTCGCCGGAGGCCACCGGCTGTCCCGTTTCCGGATCCAGGACCTCGCAGAGGGTCATCCACTCGAAGAGCTGCATGGCGCCGCGGCCCCCGCCAGGGCCGACGCAGCCGGGCGCGCCCGTGCCGGCGGCGAAGCCGACGCACTGGGTGCTGCCGTAGCCCTCGTGCAGGCTGCAGCCCCAGAGCTCCTGCGCCCGCTCGGCCCAGGCGGCGGGATAGCCCTCGGCCGCGATGAAGACCGCGACCAGGTCGGGAAAGGCGTCGCGCGGGACCAGGCCGCGGGCGTCCAGCGCCTCGGTCAGGCGATGCAGGTAGTTGGTCGAGGCATAGATGAAGTGGATCGGCCGGAAGCGCAGCATCAGGTCGATGCGCGCCTCGCTGCCGAGGTTGGCCGGCGGGTTCAGCGCCGTGGCGCCGAGGATGCGGATGCCCTCGCCCGGACCCCAGCCGCCGGTGGTCATGCCGCCGGTCGGCACGCAGTTCAGCACGCTGTGCCCCGGCCTCAGCCCGGCGCGGTACCAGGGCAGCGCGTGCAGGTAGCCAAGCGTCTGCACGTCGGCCTGGGTCCGCCCGTAGACCTCCTGGCCCTGCCCCGAGGTGCCGCCGGTCAGGTTGATGAGCGCGACCTCGCTGCGCGGCACCGAGAGCCGCTCGCCGAAGGGCGGGCAGCGCTCCTGGTCCTCCAGGAAGTCGCGCTTGTCCGAGAAGGGCACGCGCTCGCGGAAGGCCTCAAGGCTGTCGATCCGATCGGGCAGGACTCCGGCTTGCTCCAGCTTGCGCCGGTAGAAGCCGCTGTCGCGCTGCAGCCGCTGAAGCTGGGCCCGGACCCGGCCGAGTTGCAGTGCCTGCAGTGCCGGCCGGTCAAGGCCTTCGTATGTCGAGAGGAGCGCCGACACCGCCGATCCTCACACCGCCGCTGCAGCCGGTGCGAAGACCGGCAGGACGATCTCGTCGGCCGCCGCCTTGAAGCGGACCTCCACCGGCATGTCGGCCGTCACCGCCTCGGGCGCGATCTCCACCAGGTTGGAGACCAGGCGCACGCCCTCTTCCAGGACCACGATGGCGACGACGTAGGGTACCTCGTCGGCATAGACGTCCTTGGGCACAGGATGGCGCACGACGATCCAGCTGAAGACCCGCCCGCGGCCACTGGATTCCACCCACGCACTGTCCTGCGAGCGGCAGGAGGGACAGAAGTCGGTCGGCGGAAAGCGGTGCTGGCCGCAGCCGCCGCAGCGCTGGATCAGCAGCTTTCCCTCGCGGCAGCCCTGCCAGAAGGGGGCGCTCTCGCTGTCGGGAGAGGGAAGCGGCTTCTGGTATCCCACGGCGGTCACCTCCTAGAGCAAAGCCTGCGCAGATGGACCCATCTGCAACGACGATTTTCTTTTAGAACAACAGGCTAGAGCGGGACTCGTGAGCATAGGCGAAGGCATCCCACTCTAGTTGTGCAGGACCATGGCGCTGCCGCAGGTCATCGCCCCGGCAGTGGTCAGCGCCACCTCGGCGCCGGGAACCTGGCGCGGCCCGGACTGGCCGCGCAGCTGCTCGACCGCCTCCACCACGTGGTTGAAGCCGTGGATGTAGGCCTCGGACAGCAGGCCGCCGTGCGTGTTGACCGGCAGATCGCCGTCGCGCGCGATGCGTCCGCCGCCGGCAAAGGCACCGCCCTCGCCCTCCTTGCAGAAGCCGAAGCCCTCGAGCTGCATGACGATCGAATAGGTGAAGCAGTCGTAGATCTCCGCCACGTCGATGTCCTCCGGCCCCAGCCCGGCGCTGTTCCAGAGGTCCTTGGCGATGTAGCGGGAATAGTTGTGCGAGTGGTCCGGCCATCGGATCGCGTCGAAGAGGTCCTCGCCCTGCATCGGCCCGCCGCCGTAGGCGCCGCCGGCGATGTAGACCGGCTTCTGGGCCAGGTCCTTGGCGCGCTCGGCCGAGGTCACCACCACCGCGCAGGCGCCGTCCGATTCCAGGCAGATGTCGAGCAGGCGGAAGGGCTCCACGATCATCCGCGAGGCCAGGTAGTCCTCCAGGTCGATCGGCTGGCGCTGCATGGCGCGCTCGTTGAGCACGGCGTTCTGGCGCAGGGTGACGGCGATCTCGCCGAGCTGCTCGCTGGTGGTGCCGTACTCGATCATGTGCCGGCGGCACCACATGGCCATGGCCTGGGGATAGGTGATCCAGCCGAAGGGGGCGGTGAACTGCGTGATCCCCTGCGCCCGCATCTCGCGCCCGCCGCCGAGCCGGAAGCCCGAGCGGCCGTTCATCGCGCGGTAGCAGACCACGGTCTCGGCCAGGCCGGCCTCGATCGCCGCCACCGCGGTCAGCACGATCAGGTTGGCCGCGTTGCCGCCGGCCAGGAAGTCGACGGCATAGCCGGCCTGCGGCACGCCCAGCTCCGTCGCCACCGCGATTGCAGGCACCGAATCGTTGAAGTTGTAGCTGACGATGCCGTCCACATCCTCGACCCTTAGGCCGGCGTCCTGGATCGCCTTCAGGCAGGCTTCGCTCGCCAGGCTGCGCACGCTGCGGCCAGACTTCTTGGAGTAGTCGGTGCAGCCGACGCCGGCGATGGCGCAGTTGTCACGGGCTGAGAACATGGTCGTTGCTCCTTGGACGCCGTCAGCTTCTGAAGGCGGGCTTGCGCTTCTCGGCGAAGGCCAGCAGCCCCTCGGTGGCGTCGGGTTCCGTGGTGGCGTAGCGGTGGACGAAGGCCTTCTCCATCTCCAGCCCCTCGTCGAGGTCGCCCCGCAGGCCCTCGTTCACCAGGAACTTGGCGCCCTTGAGGCCGGCCGCGCTCATCGTCGTCAGGCGCTCGGCCAGCGCCGCGGCGCTCTCCTCGAGCTCGGCGGCCGGCACGGCCAGGGTGACGAGCCCCAGCCTCTCGGCCTCGCGCCCGTCGATCGTGCGCCCGGTCAGCAGCAGGTGCTTCGCGCGCAGGGGACCGATGGCCCGCGGCAGGCGCTGCGAGCCGCCGGCACCGGGAAGCTGGCCGAAGAGCAGGTGCCCGTCGGCGATCTTCGCCTCCTCGGCGGCGATCACCAGGTCGCAGGCCAGCATCAGCTCCAGCCCGCCGGCGACGCAGGCACCGTTCACCGCCGCCAGGTAGATCTTGGCCGAATCCTCGATGCGGCGGTTCAGCCGCTGGAAGTCGTCGAGAAAGCGCTGGAAGGCCGCGGGATCGCGATAGAGCGCCTGATAGCCTTCCAGGTCGCCGCCGGCGGAAAAGGCCCGGCCGCGCCCGGTGACGATCACCACCTTGACCGCGTCCTGCCGCTCCAGCGCCTCCACCGTCCGGTTCAGGGCGGCGACGGTCTCGCGGTCCAGTGGGTTCATCTTCTCCGGCCGGTTCAGCAGGATCCAGGCCACCCTTCCCCGTATCTCGAGAAGGTGGCCCGCGGTCTCCTGCCCGGCCGCAGTGCTCTCGCTCTCTTCGCTCACGCCCGCGTCTCGTCCCCGAGGGTTGTCGTTATTGCCCCCGCCCTCATCGGCGGGCTAAGGTTCGGAAAACTGACCAACTGTTCGTTTGTCGGACAGTACGGCAGAACACTAGCGATGCCTCTCCGACAGATCAAGAGCGGCGAGAGCGCGAGAAGAGGGAGCACCGGGGGGCTGTGGCGCCATTGCCCCGACCCGGCGACGGAGAGTAGGAAACGACATGAGCGAACCGCAGTTCTCGGTGATCGAGCGGACGCCGACCTACCGCCTGGTCTACAACGCCATCGAGGCGGAAATCCTGAGCGGCCGGCTGGGCGTGGGCGACCGCCTGCCCTCGGAGACCACGCTGGCCGAGCAACTGGGGGTCAACCGCTCCACCGTCCGCGAGGGCATCCGGCTCCTGGAAGAGAACGGGCTGGTCTCGCGCAGCGGCGGGCGGCGGCCGCAGGTGGCCCTGCCGCACTTCCTCGACCTCGCCTCGCGCGCCAGCCGGGCGCTGGTGCTGCACGCCGTCACCTTCCGCGAGCTCTGGGAGGCCTCGGTCCTGATCGAGCCGGCGACGGCGGAGTACGCCGCTGCCCGCATCGGCCCGGAACACCTGGAGCGGCTGGAAGAGAACATGGCCCAGATGGAGGTGCTGGTCGGCCGCGTCGAGGCCGGGGAGCCGATCAAGGTCGAGGCCTTCGTCGCGATGGACGCCGAGTTCCACGCCATCATCTGCGAGGCCGCCGACAACCGGGTGCTGAGCCTCGCGCGCGAGCCGGTGAGCCGCCTCTTCATCCCCGCCGGCCGGGTGATTCTGCCGCGCCTCAAGACCCACCGCCGCGTGCTGGACGCGCACCGGGCGATCCACAAGGCGCTCGCCGCCGGCGACGCCGAGACCGTGCGCGCCTGGATGAAGCGCCACATGGAGGACTTCAAGCGCGGCTACGACCGCACCGGCATGGCCCTCGACACGCCCCTGGATGCCGCCGCGCTGGGCGAGGCATCACTCGAGGGCTGATCTCCGCAGGCTTCTCATAACCAGAGGAAGTCGCTCGCGGTCAGCAGGTTCGCCGCGGTGACGCCGTCGACGAGGAAGGCCTGGTCGACGCTGCCGTCGCCGTCCTGGTCGACCTGGATCTGGCGCACGCCGGCGTAGCGCGCCTCGGAACTGCCGCCGCCCGAAAAGCCGGCGGCCCCGATATAGGAGAAGGCGCCGACCTCGAGGCCGCTGGCGAAGACCAGCCAGTCCTCGCCGTTGGCCGCATTGGCTAGCAGGCCGTCGAAGTCGCGGATCACCGGCCCGCCGGAACCGCCGTTGCCGAGCGGGATCCCGTTGAAGCGGAAGAGGTCGCCGCCCGACCCGCCGAAGGCCACAGCGGCGCTGCCCATCAGGATGGTGTCGGCACCGCTCTCGCCCTCCAGACGGTCGTCGCCGGCACCGCCGAAGATCAGATCGTCACCCTCGCCGCCCTCGATAGAGTCGCTGCCGCCCATCCCGCGCAGCAGGTTGTCGCCGCTGTTGCCCTGTACCGTGTTATTGAGGCCGTTGCCGTTGCCCTCCAGATTGCCGAAGCCTGCCTGCAGGCGCAGGTTCTCCACGATCGCACTGGCGGTGCCGTCCGGCAGGGTAAAGTCCGCTTCTGCCCGGACCAGGTCGACGCCCTGACCGAAGAACTCCCGCACGACGTCGGTTGCGGTCGTGACGATGAAGGTGTCGTCGCCGGCGCCGCCGCTCAGCGTGTTGCTGCCGCCGCGGCTGTTCAGCCGGTCCGCGCCGCTGCGGCCCTCCAGCAGGTTGGAAAAGGAGTTGCCGACCAGGATGTCGTCGTTGTCGTTGCCGACCATGCGGGCGTTGCCGGCCGCCGTGTTGATGTTGGCCCGCTCGACCGCGACCTCCGCTGCCGTGCCCAGCGTGTAGTCGAAGGCGTTGGAGCGCAGCACGTCGTTGCCCTGGCCGATCCCGTCGAAGATCCGGTCGCTCTCCGTGTCGACGATGAAGGTGTCGTTGTTGGCCCCTCCATAGGCCGTGTCCGTTCCCGAGGCGCCGTTCAGCCGGTCGCGGTTGTTGCCGCCGAAGAGCGTGTCGCTGCCGCTGCCGCCGACCATGCGGTCGTTCTCGTCGCCGCCGTAGATGAGATCGGCCCCCAGGCCGCCGAGAACCAGGTCCTCGCCGAGGCCGCCGGTCAGCCTGTCGTCGTCTGCCTGGCCGCGCAGGGTGTCGGCGCCGCTGTCGCCGAAGGCGGTGTCCTGGCCGGCGCCGCCGTCCAGGATATCGGTCCCGCTGCCGCCGAAGAGGTTCGAATCCGCGCCCGACCCGCCGAAGAGGCGGTCCCGCCCCAGCCCGCCGGTCAGGAAGTTGTCGGCGCCGGAGCCGCCGTAGAGGCTGTCGTCGCCCTCCCCGCCGCTCAGGTTGTCGTCGTCGCCCTGGCCGGAGACGAGAAGATCGTCGCCGCTGCCGCCCCCGAGCGCGAAGTCGTCGCCGGGGCCGCCATAGACGCGGTCATCCCCCGCGCCGCCGTCGAAGTTGGAATCGGCCCCGCTCTCGCCGGTCAGCAGGTCGTCGCCGGAACCCCCGAAATGGATCCTGTCGTCGCCGCTCTGCCCCGCGATCAGGTCGGCCCCCGACCCGCCGTAGAGCCGGTAGTCCTTGCCGCTGCCGCCGAAGAGCGTGTCGTTTCCCTGGTCGCCGAAGAAGGAGCCGTCGTTGCCCTCTCCCCCGATCAGCAGGTCGCTGCCGCTACCCCCGTAGAAGGTCCGGTCGACCGAGGATCCGCCGTCGAGCGTGTCGCTCCCCGCACCGCCGCTCAGCAGGAACTCCGGGCCGGTACCGCCGTAGAGGAGATCCTTGCCCTCGCCGCCGAAGAGGCCCATGTCGTCGCCGCCGTCGCCGTAGATGCGGTCGTTGCCGGAGCCTCCCGCCAGGCCTTGGTCGCCGAAGTCACCGCCGAAGAGGCGGTCGTCGCCGCTGTCGCCCGACAGCGCGTCGGACTCGTGGCCGCCATAGATCCGGTCGTTTCCGGGGCCGCCGAAGACCAGGAGATCGGCCTGGCTGCCGCCGTAGAGAAGGTCGGCCCCCGATCCCCCGTAGAAGCGGTCGTAGCCGGGGCCTCCGTAGAGGGTGTCCTTGCCGTCCGCGCCGAAGAGGGTATCGTTGGCGCCGACGCCATGCAGGGTGTCGTCGTCGCCGAGACCGTAGATCTGATCGCTGAATCCGAAACCGAACAGGGTATCGGGACCGGTGGTGCCGGTAATCGAGGCCATGAGCCCGTCTCCTTCCGTTCACCCGAGGTCCGCTCGACCTCGCCGCGCGGCCAGCCGCGCGGGTGAAGGGGACTCAAGTATACTACCTGGAGCGGCTGAGCGCCAATCCCAATGGCCCTGCCGGACGGGCGGCAGCAGGGCCGAGAGGCTTCCCAGACCCGCTAAGAGGCCATCTCCGCCGCCTCGCCGATCACCCTGTCGGCCAGCTTGCCGGTGATCTCCTGCAGGTGGTCGAAGGCGAAGGTCAAGGTGCCCACGCCCTGGGTCAGGGAGCGCAGCTCCAGCACCAGGTCATGCACCTCGGCCTGCGGCATGTAGCAGGCGACCTCGTCCCAGCCGTCCCAGCCCGACTTGGCCTCGAAGCCCAGGATCTGGCCGCGCCGACCGCTGATCAGGCTGTGCACCTTTGCCGTGGCATCGCTCGGCACCGAGATGGTGACGGTGTAGATCGGCTCCAGCAGCACCGGCCGGCAGTTCGGCAGCCCCTCCGACATGGCGAGCCGCCCGGCGGTCTTGAAGGCCTGGTCGGAGCTGTCGACCGAATGGAACTGCCCGTCGAAGAGGGTCACCTCCACATCCACCACCGGGAAGCCCAGCGGCCCGCGCGCCAGGTATTCCTTGATGCCGGTCTCCACCGAGGGGATGTAGTTCTTGGGGATGGCACCGCCGACGATCTTGTCGACGAAGGAGAAGCCGCCGCCGCGCGGCAGCGGCTTGATGTCCACCTTGACGTCCCCGAACTGGCCATGTCCGCCCGACTGCCGCTTGAAGCGCGAGTGCTGGGTGGTGCCCTGGCGGATCGTCTCCTTGTAAGCCGTGCGCGGCGGGTCGGTCCGGACGTCGACGTTGTACTTGCTCTTCAAGCGCTCGACCGCCAGCTTCAGGTGGATCTCGCCCTGGCCCCACAGGAGGAGCTGGTGGGTATCGGGGTTGTGCTCCATGGCGAGCGAGGGGTCCTCCTCGATCAGCTTGCCGATGCTGGCGGTCAGCTTCACCTCGTCCTGGCGCCTCTCGGGCTCGACCGCCAGCGAGTAGACCGGCGGCAGGGTCTCCGGCCAGAGCATGCCGCCCTCCTTGCCGCGGCCGCCGTCGCTGCGGCCCTCGGCGGTCAGCAGGTCGCCGGTCATGACGCTCTCCACCCGCTGCAGCGCCACCAGTTCGCCGGGTCCGGCCTGGTCCAGCTTCTGCGTGTCCGCGCCCATCAGGCGGTGCAGGCCGGTCAGGCGCTCGCCGGCCAGCGTGGTGCCGTTGGAGATGCTGCCCTGCCAGATCCGGGCCAGGCTGAGCTTGCCGAGGTGGGCCTGGTGGAAGGTCTTGACCACGCTCGCGGTGAACTCGCCGCCCAGCGGGATCTGCAGGCGCTGGGCCGTCTGCGCGGCGCGCGGCCCCTCGTGCCGCAGCGCCTTCCACAGCCGGCCGATGCCGTTCATGTGCTCGGCCGAGCCCAGGAAGACGGGCACGACCTTGTCCTGCTGCAGCGCCTTGGTCGCCAGGTCGTAGACCTCTCCGGTCGCCGGCACCTTGTCTTCCAGTAGCTGCTCCAGCAGGGCGTCGTCGTAGTCGGCGAGCGATTCCAGCATCTCCTGGCGTGCCTCGCCCTCGCGCTCCTTCACCGTGTCCGGCATCTCGATCAGGTCCGAGGGCTTGCCCTCGACGTAGCGGTAGGCGCGCTCGCTCACCAGGTCGACGAAGCCGGTCACCGTCTCGCCGTCGCGGATCGGCACCTGGCGCAGCAGCAGGGGCTTGGGCGAGACCGCCTGCAGCCCCTCCAGGATGTCGCGCACGCGCCAGCTCGCCTTGTCCATCTTGTTGATGAAGAGGATGTGGGGCACCTGGAAGCGGTCGATCAGCTTGAAGAGCGGCGCCAGGGTGGCGGCGCGCGCCGGATCGGGCTCGGCGACGATCACCGCCAGATCGGCGGCCATCAGCGCATTGAGGCTGTCCTGCAGCAGCTCGACCGAGCCCGGGCAGTCGATCAGCGACCAGTCCTCGCCCAGGTACTGGCAGTGCGCCACGTTGGGCTCGACCGACATCTCGCGCGCCTCGGCCTCCGGCGACCGGTCGCCCAGGGTGTTGCCGTCGGCAATGGTTCCCCGCCGGCCCAGCGCGTCGGCCGCGAAGAGCAGGGATTCCAAGAGTGTCGTCTTACCAGATTTATAGGGACCTACCAGAACGGCGCAGCGCGCCCCGTTTCCTGGCCGCCCTGCTTCGGAGTCTCCCGAAACCGTTCCCTCTGCCATCCCTATCACCTCGACCGTTTGCCGGTTTTCGTTCTGTCAGGCCAGCCGCGGGTCGGGTACGAAAAAGCCCGCTCCTCACGGCGATCCTCCCGTAAGGAGCAAGTCTGCTTCAATTCTCTGCTGCCCGCAAGGAGGGGCGGAAGGGCCCAAGAATCTTCGGCCCCATCGAGCGCCGGCCCGCCGGGCCGGCACCGCAAGGAGCCGTCGGCGGCTAGGACCTGGGCGTCGGCCGGTAGAGGGGACCGCGGCGCACCACCCGTTCGATCATGCCGTTGACAAGGTAGACCGGGGTCTCCAGGGGGTCGTAGGGCGCATTGCCCTGGCCCGGATAGCCCAGCTTCTCGCGCACCTCTTCGGCCATGTAGTAGCCGCCGGAGGCGCAGAGGCTGAGGGACTGGAAAGCCGCCTCGTCCGCCTTCAGAAGCGCGTTCAGCGCCGGGCCCGCCGGACCCTCCTGGCAGGCCGTCAGGCCGCGCTTCAGACCCTCCAGCAGATCCGGCCGGGCATCGAGCACCCGGTCCAGAAGCGCGTCGTGCACGCCGACCGCGCTGGCCGCCGGCATCTTGCCCGCCTGCGGGATGAGGTAGTCCGCCAGCGTCTTGAAGCGGGCACGCTCCGCCTCGGAGATCCTCTGGGACATCATGCAGCCTCCTGATTGCGTCGCTCGGCCGCCAGGTGGCGCGCCTGCCGCAGCGCCACGGTCATGATGGTGGCCGTGGGGTTGACCCCGCCGGAGGTCGGGAAGGTGCTGGCGTCCATCAGGTAGAGGTTCGGCACGTCGTGCGCCTGGCCCCACTGGTTGACGACCGAGCTCTTGGGATCGGCGCCCATCGTGCAGGTGCCGATCAGGTGCCAGCCGGTGTCGGGAACCTGGTGCACCACGTTGGTCTCGATGGCGCCGCCGGCCTCCACCGCCTCCAGCAGGCGCGCCACGTGGAAGCGCAGCATGTCGTGCGAGTTCTGCGAGACCTTGTAGATCAGCTTCGGCGCCGGGATGCCGTCGGTGTCGGTCACCTCCGGGTCCAGGACCACGCGGTTCGCCTCCTCCGGCAGGTCCTCGCCGATGATGCCCCAGACCAGGCTGTGGCCGAAGCGCCGCTCGACCATCCGGTGCAGGTTCTCGCCCCATAGGTCCTCCACCGCGGGCTGGTCGCCCTTGAAGATCTGGCTGCCGACGAAGCTGGTGGCACCCAGCGGCCCGCCGCCGGGCATGGCCCCCCACTTGGCGCCGCGCAGGAAGCCGCGCTTCTCGTCGCTCTCGTAGAACTCGAAGGACTCGATGAGCTGGCCGAAGGGGCCGATCCAGGAGTCCAGCGGGTCCTCGTAGACCCCCATGACGGCCGAGAAGGGGTGCATCATCAGCCGCTTGCCCACCATCCCGGAGGAGTTGGCAAGGCCGTCGGGGAAGCGCTTGGACCTGGAGAGCAGCAGCAGCCGCGGGGTTCCGATGCCGTTCGCGCAGAGGATGACGACCTTCGCCTTCTGCCGCCGCTCGCGCCCGTTGGCGTCGATGTAGACGGCACCGGTCGCTAGGCCGCGATCGTCGACCTCGATCTCACGCACGCGTGCGCCGGTCACCAGCCTTGCCCCCTGACGCATGGCGTGGGGCCAGTAGGTGATGTTGGCGGTGGACTTGGCCCCCTCGGGACAGCCGGTCATGCAGGTGCCGGTGCGCACGCAGGGGTTCAGGCCGTTCCAGGCGAGCGAGGGGATGGCGTTGGTGCCCGGCCACCAGTGCCAGCCCAGCTTATCCATCCCTTCGGCGGCCTTGAGGCCCGCCTTGCCGATCGGCAGCGGCGGCGTCGGGAAGGCGCGCTGCGGCGGATAGGCGGGATTGCCCGGCAGGCCCGAGACCCCGACCGCATGCTCGACCTCCTCCAGGTAGGGCAGCAGGTCCTCGTAGGTGAAGGGCCAGTCCTCGGCGATCCCGTCCATGCTGTGGACCTTGAAGTCCGACGGCAGGAAGGGGGTCCAGTGGCCGGCATAGAGCGTCGTGCTGCCGCCGACGCCCGCGAACATCAGGGGGTTGATGTCCGATTCCTCGGTGTTGACGGGATAGTCGCGCGGCATGTCGCGGACGTTGGGATTGGGGTGCCAGTTCTTCTGGCTCAGAAGCTCGAAGGCCGGGTCCTTGCCGGGAAAGTCGCCGGCATCGGGATTGAAGCCCTGCTCCAGGCAGACCACCGAGAGGCCCGCCCCGCTCAACTCCTTCGCCGCGACCGCACCCGAGGGCCCGGCGCCGACGATCAGCACGTCGACCTCTTCGCCCCGACGCGGGGCTGCCTGTTTCGCCATCCTTCTCTCCCTGGCCTCTGCTGACGTCACGTCAGTCTTCCGCTGGGTAAGTCCCGATCCTCAGTCCTTCGGCGTCGGACGATAGATCGGGCCGCGGTCGATGACGACCTGCAGCATGCCGTTGGCGACATACTCGGGCTCGGCGTCGGCGTCGACCAGGCGGTTTTCCTGTCCCGGATAGCCGATGAGCTCGCGCACCCGGGGCTGGATATAGTAGGCGGCCGAGGCCAGGAGACCGATGGCGCCGAGGGCCTCGGGGTCGTCGCTGTTGAGCGCCTGGGCGGCCGCCTCCGGATCCTTGCCGGCGGCCTTGTTGAGGCCGCGGAAGAAGGCCTCGCGCAGGTCGGGGCGCAGCTCCACAACGCGGTCCAGGATGGCCCCGTGCACCTCGGCCTGGGTCGCGGACGGCATGCCCTCGGCCTCCGGGATCAGGACGTCGGCGATGCCGGCGAAGGTCTCTCTGTGCTTGTCGCTGACCAGGCTCATGACGCCACCTCCAGGTCCCTGCGATTGTCGATCATGTGCTTCGTGCAGCGCAGCGCGATCGCGATGATCGTGGCCGTCGGGTTGAAGCCCGACGAGGTGACGAAGGTGCTGCCGTCGAAGACGTAGAGGTTGGGCACGTCGTGCGCCCGCCCCCACTGGTCGATGACCGAGCGGGCGGGGTCGGTCCCCATGCGGGCCGTGCCCATCAGGTGCCAGCCGCAGTCGCGCATCAGCCGGGTCTCCGCCATCTCGACGGCGCCGGAGGCCTCCATCGCCTCCTTGGCGCGCGCCAGGTGGAAGTCGATCAGCCGCTCGGTGTTCTCGGAGTTCTTGTAGATCAGCTTGGGTGCCGGCACGCCGTCGCTGTCGGTCAGCTCCTCGTCCAGGATCACCCTGTTGGTCTCGTCGGGCAGGTCCTCCACGATGATGCCCCACTCGAAAGAGCGCCCGAAGACCTTGCGGGTGTTGCGGTGCAGGTTGGCGCCCCAGGCCTCCTCCAGCGCCTTGCCGCCATAGGCGGCGCGCATGCCCAGCGGCCCGCCCGAGGGCATGCAGTTCCACTTGGCGCCGCGCACGAAGCCGCGCTTCTCGTCGGTCTCGTACCACTGCATGGACTGGATCGTCTGCCCGGCCGGGCCGAGCCAGCTCTCCAGCGGCTCGTCGAAGTGACCGCTGACCGCCGCATAGGGGTGCATCATGAGGTTGCGGCCGACCAGGCCGGAGCTGTTGGCGAGCCCGTCGGGGAAGCGGTTGGAGGCGGAGTTGAGCAGCAGGCGGGGCGTGCCCACCCCGTTGCAGCAGACGATGACCAGGCGGGCGCGCTGGCGGTGCTCCTGCTCGCTGCGGTCGACGTAGATCGCGCCGTCGGCCAGGCCCTGCTCGTTCACCGTGATCTCGCGCACGCGCGCACCGGTGATCACCGTGGCCCCGTCCTCGATCGCGCCCGGCCAGTGGGTGTGGTCCATCGAGGCCTTGGCCTTGTCGGCGCAGCCGGTGAGGCAGGTGCCGCGGCGCACGCAGGCATTGCGCCCGCCATAGGGGCGCGAGGGGATGGCGTTCGGGCCGGGCCACCAGTGCCAGCCCAGCTTGTTCATGCCCTCGGCCGCCTTCATGCCGATCTTGCCGATCGGCAGCGGCGGCAGCGGCGGCGCTTTCATCGGCGGGAAGGCCGGGTCGCCGGCGAGGCCGGAGACGCCCATCTCGATCTCGGCCTGGTCGTAGAAGGGCTCCAGGTCCTCATAGGTGAAGGGCCAGTCGTCGGCGACGCCGTCCAGGGTCTTCACCCTGAAGTCCGACGGCATGAAGCGCTGCCAGTGCGCCGCCCAGAGAATGGTGCTGCCGCCGACGGCTGCATACATCAGCGGATTGACGTCCGACTCCTCGGTGTTGATCGGATAGTCGTCGCCCAGCTCGCGCACGTTGGGGTTGGGATGCCAGCGCTTCTGCGCCATCAGCTCCCATTCCGGCTTGTCGCCCCAGAATTCCGAGTTGTCGACCCAGGTGCCCTGCTCCAGGCAGACCACCTTGAAGCCGGCGCCCGCCAGGTGGCGCGCGGCGATCGACCCCGAGGCACCTGCGCCGATGATGAGGGCATCTGCGACCTCGCCGCTTGGCGCGACATTGGCCATAGGCTTTCCTCCTGCTTGCTGTTTATCTGGAACGACGTGAGCCCATCGCCCTGATCTTAGTCAAGAGCATGCCACAGGCGGAAAGCCAGCGGCAAGATTGTTAACAATTTTGTTGACAGTTTGCCGCCGCCCCTCCCGACCCCGGCTCGAAGCCTGTCGAATCATGATGCTGGCGGCCTGCGCCACCCTCACTTCGAGCACCCTAGAGGGGCAGGAAATCCGCGACTCGGGCACGCGCAGAGACGGCGGGACGGCAGTATCCGTCCTCACCCTCGACCAGAGTTCGGACGCTCCGATCCTTGGGGTCTCCCACATGGAAACCGCCTCTCACTTTTCTAGATGCTCTGCCAGCGCTCTTGGAAGTACCGCGCGCTCCGGAAGCTCTGTTTAAAAAATGTATAATACAACTATTAATCTGAAAGCTGCGAGGGAGACCCTGGCCGGTGCGGAGCGTCCCCGAACGCTGTCATCCGGGGACGCTCTACCTCGTTAGGACTGGGCGGCCTCGGCCGCCGCCGCGGCGACGCTCTCGTCGTCGTCCACGCTTCCGCCCGCCACGCCGACGGCACCGACGACTTCTCCACCCACCGTGATGGGCTGGCCGCCGCCGAAGACCACGAGCGGCTGGCGATGGGAGGTCTCCATGCCGTAGAAGGGACCGCCCGGCTGCACGTACTGGGTCACGTCACCGGTCTTCATGTTCAGCGAGCGCGCGGTGTAGGCCTTGGCCTGCGAGATCTCGATGCTGGCCAGAAGCGCACCGTCCATGCGCTGGAAGGCCACGAGGTTCCGCCCGCCATCGACCACCGCGATGCTGGAGGGCGAACCGATCTCGCCGGCCTTGGCCAGACCGGCCTCGATCGCCTTGCGTGCCTGTGCTTCCGTCAACGCCATCTTGCTTCCTTCCTTGAGTTGGGTGAACCGATCTATTCGGCCGCCTCGCGGGGCCGGCCGCCGAGGGAGAGGGTGATCAGCTGGTCCTCCGTGCAGTCCCGGGTCGCGCCGCGGTGGACGGCGAGCCCGTCGTGGATCACCAGGACCGTCTCCGAGAGCGACAGGATCTCCTGGATCGAGGAGCTGATCACGATCACCGCGGCGCCCTCCCTGGCCGCCTGCAGGATGATGTCGTAGATCTCCTTGACCGCGCCCACGTCGACGCCCGAGGTCGGCTCGACGAAGATGAAGACCTTGGCCTCGGCCTTCAGCCACTTGCCGATCACGGCCTTCTGCTGGTTGCCGCCGGAGAAGAGCTTCACCGGCTTCTCGGGCTGGTGGGGATAGACCTTGAGGCGCGACATCACGCTGTCGGCGTAGCTCATCTCCATGCTCTGCCGGATCAGTCCCAGCCGAGAGAGGGAATCCAGCACCGGCAGGCAGACGTTGGTGGCGAGCGAGAGGTTGGGGAAGAGCGCCTGCTTGCGCCTGTCCTCGGGGATCAGCGCGATGCCGGCACTGCGCGAGGCCGCCGGGCTGCCGATCTTCCGGACCCGGCCCTCGACGGCGATGGTGCCGCCATGCGGGGCGATCCCCCCAAGCGAACGTTCGACCTGCTCCATGCCGCCGCCGACCGGACCGGTGATCCCCAGCACCTCGCCGGCGTTCACCGTGAAGGAGAGCGGGGCGAGCTGCGACGTCGCCAGATCGCGAACCTCGAGCACCGGCCGGTCGGTCTTCAGCCCGGCGTTCACGGTCGAGAGGTCCTTCTTGCTGCGGTCGACCATCAGCTCGGTCACCCGCTCTTCGGTGATCTCGCCCTGGTCCAGGGTGGCCGAGACCAGCCCGCCCTTCAGGATGGTGATGCGCTCGCAGATCTGCTTGATCTCGCCCAGGCGGTGCGAGATGTAGACGATGGTGATGCCCTCGGCCTTGAAGCGGTGGATCAGCTTGAACAGCAGGTCCACCTCGTTGGCGGAGAGCCGCGCGGTCGGCTCGTCCAGCACGATCAGCTTGTAGCGGCGGTGGAAGAGAGTCGCCAGGGTGACCAGCTGCATCTCCGCAGCCGACAGGCTGGCCGCCGGCCGGCGCACGTCGATGGCGATGCCGATCTCGTCGAAGATCGCCTGCGCCTCGCGGTGGATGGCGTTGCGGCTGACGAAGAGCCCGCCCGGCTCGTTGCCCAGCACCACGTTCTCGCTGACCGTGAAGCCGCCGCAGAGCTCGGCGTCCTGGTAGACCGCCCCCAGCCCCAGCTTGTGCGCATCCATCGGGCTGGAGATCCTGACCGGCTGGCCCTCCAGCAGGATCTCACCGCTGGTCAGCGAGTAGACCCCGGTCAGGATCTTGATCAGGGTCGACTTGCCCGCCCCGTTGCCGCCCAGGAGGCCATGCACCTCGCCCCGCCGGAAGGAGAGGGAGACGCCCTGCAGGGCGCGGGTCCCGCTGAAGACCTTGACGATGTCCTTCAGCTCGACGAGTGGCTGCTCGCTCATTTTTCTATCCAGACCGGCCAGAGCAAATCCCGAGCAGATGGACTCATCTGCGACGACGATTTGCTTTTAAAACAACGCGCTAGAGCGGGATGCGGGAGCATGAGCGAGTGCATCCTGCTCTAGATGAACTTCAGGTGGATCTCTTCGCGGTTCAGCATGGCGTTGGCGCCGACCGCGAGGATGAGAACCAGTCCGGCGAAGAGCTGGCGGAAGGCATAGGGGAAGCCCACCATGTTCATGCCGGAGTTCACCATGTAGATGAAGAAGACGCCCAGCAGCGTCCCCAGGATGTGCGGCTTGCCCTTGCCCAGCACCGTGGCGCCCAGGAAGACGGCCGCGAAGGCCTCCAGCAGGTAGCCCTCGCCGCCCACCGGCTGGGCCGAGGAGGAGATCGAGGTCAGGATGATCCCGCCGATGCCGGCGATGAGGGCCGAGAGCATGAAGGCGACGATCACCCAGTGGTAGACCTTGATGCCCGAATAGAAGGCGGCGAAGGGATTGTCGCCGACCGCGACGATGTAGTGGCCGACCTTGGTCTTGGTGGCCAGGACATGGGCGAAGAGGAAGACCAGCAGCAGGATGATCACCGGCACCGCCAGGTTGAAGTCGAAGATCGGCATCTTGCCCTGGCCGATGAAGCGGAAGGCGTTCTCCTGATAGTCGACGGCCACCTGGTAGCCGCCGGTCATGTAGATGTTGAGGCCGCCCAGCACGAACATCATGCCGAGCGTGACGACGATGCCGGAGAGCCGCCCGTAGGTCACCAGGATGCCGTTCACCAGCCCGATCACCAGCGCCACGGCGAGCGCGACCACGATCGCGACCCAGGGACCGACCCAGGGGATCATGTAGGCGCAGATGATCGAGGTCGTGGTCACGCAGAGCCCGACCGAGAGGTCGAAACTGCCGGCGATCACGACGTAGGTGAGGCCCATGGAGACCAGGCAGCTCACGATCATCGAGAAGAGGATGTTGTTGAAGTTGGAAAAGGTCAGGAACCAGGGCGAGGCGAAGGAAAAGCCGATCGCCACCAGCACGATGACCGCGATCGTCCCCCAGCGGCGCAACAGCCTGATCAGCAGGCTCTCGCCCTGCCCGGCCGTCTGGTCGCCTCCGGCGGCAACGCCGCTGCCCGCTGCCCCTGTCTCTGCTGCCGACATCTCTACCTGCTCCTGCCTGATCGCCGCTCTGAAGGCAGCCTAGTTGTAGACGCCGCCATCGATCGTGACGGCCTGGCCGGTCATATAGGCCGACTCATCGGAGCAAAGGTAAACGAACATGGGCGCGATGTCTTGCGGCAGCCCCTGCCGGCCCAGCGGTACGATGGCCTCGACCACCTCTTCCTGCCGGCGCCGCCCGCCCATGAAATCGATCGCCGGCTTGTTGAAGGGCGTGTCGACCCAGCCGGGGCAGATGGTGTTCACCCGGATGCGGTCGGGCGCCAGTTCCATCGCCAGCGCCGTCGAGAAGGCGATCACCGCCCCCTTCGATGCCGAGTAGGCGGTCATGCCCGGTCCGCCGCGCTGGCCGGCCAGCGAGGAGGTGTTGACGATGGACCCGCCGCCGGCAGCCCGCAGGTGCGCTACGGCATGCTTGGCGCCGAAGAAGTGCGCCCTGGAGTTGACCGCGAAGAGCGCATCCCAGCGCTCCTGGTCGAACTCGGTCACCTTGCCCGAGTGCTGCAGGCCGGCGTTCTGGCAGAGCGCGTCCAGCCCGCCCAGCCAGGAGACCGCCCCATCGATCATGGCTGCCACCGAGGTCTCGCTGGTGACGTCGCACTCCACGAAATGCGCAGCCTCGCCCAGCTCTCGGGCGGCCGCAGCGCCCTTCTCCCGGTTCAGGTCGGCAACGACGACCCTCGCCCCCTCCTCGACGAAGAGGCCCGCTGCCGCCTTGCCGATGTTGTCGGCCGCACCGGTGATGATGATTCTCTTGCCCTTCAGGCGCGCACCCATCGCTCTACTCACTGCTCCTCGCCAATCCCTGCCGCTATCCCTTGTCCGCGGCCGCCGCCGCGGAGATGTCCGAAAGAAGGGTCCCGCCGCGTCCCCACTGGTCGGTCGGCACCTCGTTGATGATGACGTGAACCCGTTCCTCGGCAGCACCGCAGACCTCGACCAGGTCCTGGGTGATGCGACGCACCAGCTCGCGCCGTTGCGTCATGCTGCGGCCCTCTTTGATGTGGACCTGAACCACCGGCATCGCTTCTTGCCTCCTGATGAGTATTGACTGACGGCCGAAAAAGGACGGGCAGCGCCCCGAAGGACACCGCCCGCCAGATGGGCTCCCTCTTCTAGCCGCCGTACTCGGACAGAAGCGCGATGGCCTGCTTGTCCATCTCCTGAACCTCGGCCAGCGCCGCCGCAGCCTCGGACTGCACGATCGCCGTCACCGGCACGCGGTAGACGTGGTTGGGAACGTCCTGACCGCTGCCCAGCGCCATGGCCAGCTCGGCCGTCTTCTTGCCCAGCGTGTGCCAGGGCACGTCCGTCGAGAAGACGATGGGATAGGCCTCGGCCGCCATGGCCTGCAGGAGCTGGTCCGAGAAGTAGTGGTTATAGAGGACCACGTCGGTGCGGCCCATCTGCTGCATCGCCTGTCCGGCGCCGATGGTCAGCGGCCACCACCAGGAGATCAGGCCGTTGACCGAGCCCGGCTCGGGATGGGCCTGCAGCAGCGAGAGCATGTTCTCGCGCCCCTTGGAGATCTGGTCCTGCGTGGAGACCGTGCCCGGCATGAAGGGCAGCATCTTCATCCTGGGCTCGTACTTGGTCATGAGGTCGAGCTGGTCGGCCTCCATGTCGAAGGGGGTGTAGAAGCCCTTGTCCTCTGCGGTCTGCACCAGGGTGCCCTGGCGCTGCAGCTCGTTCTGCACGAAGTAGCCGAGCGTCATGGCCGTGGCCCAGGTGTCCTCCACCACGGCCGGGGAGTCCTTGACCGGCACGGCGAAGCCGACCGTCGGGATGCCCCGCTCGCGCGCCTCGTCGGCGATGTAGGCGGTCTCGGACTCGAGCGAGTAGATGCCCATGCAGAGCACGTCGATGTCGCGGTCCATCAGGGTCCGCTCGGCTTCCTGCTCGCTGGCCTTGGTCGGCTTGCCGCGCACCGTGACCGGCTCGCCGCCCATCTCCAGAACGGTCTTCACCAGCTGCCAGCAACCGCGCCGCCAGGGCTGATTGAAGGGCCCGTAGGTCAGCGGGATGCCGACCCGCACCTTCTTGTTGGACTGGGCAAGCTGGATCTCGCCGGCATCGACCGGGTTCAGCATCGACCCCGCCGCCAGGGTGGCGCCGGTCGCACCGGCGGCCGCGAGGAAGTTCCGCCGGGAGAAGGCCGCGTATTCCTTGGCTTCCTCCAGAAGGTTCTTGCGTCTCTTATCGTCATTCATGGCCTGATCTCCCTTCGAGTGAGCTCTGGCGAGGGCATTCTCTGACCCCCGCCTTGCTGTGCGTGGCGGTCCGTCACGCGACCGACGCGCCGGTTTGACGATACAGGAACTCCTGTAGCGCCTGATTGAAGATTTCCGGTTGTTCGATGTTGGAGAGGTGCGCCGCTTCCGGGACGACCTTGAGGTCGGAGCCGGCAATGGCGCGGTGCAGCTTCTCGGCCGCAGCCGGCGGCGTGGAGCCGTCCTGCTCGCCGACGATGATCCGGGTCGGCAGGGCGATCCTGGCGAGCAGCGGCTCCAGCGACATGTCGCGGATCGCCGAGGCGCAGCCCAGGTAGCCGGCATCGGGCGTGCCCGCAACCATCTCCCTCACCCGCTCGATCTCGGCCGGTGCACGCTCCTTGAAGGGCGGCGTGAACCAGCGCTCGACCGTGGCGTCGACCAACGAGGCGAAACCGTCCTCGCGGACCTGCCGGATGCGCTGGTCCCAGACGTCGCGCGGCATGGTGAAGGCCGTATCGCAGAGCGTCAGCGACAGGAAGCGCTCGCCCGCCTCGGCCCCCAGCCACTGCCCCGTCATGCCGCCCAGAGAGAGACCGACGAAGTGCGCCTTCCCGCCCCCGAAATGGTCGAGCACCGCCAGGCAGTCGCGCGCCAGCAGCTCGATCGAGTAGGGCCCTTCGGGCACATCGCTCGCCCCGTGGCCGCGCGTGTCGTAGCGGATGACGCGGAAGCCCGGGACCAGGACCGGCATCTGCCAATCCCACATGCGATGGTCGCTGGCCAGGCTGTTGGAAAGGATGACGACCGGATGCGACGGGTCGCCGTCGGCACGGCACGCCAGGCGCGCCCCCGCGCTAGCTGCGAACTCCATGGTCTTGCCTCCCGCCTTCACCCTCGCAACGACTGGCACGGTCCGATCGAACCCGAACTCTCGGACCGCGCCGCCTTGCTTGTCCATTCGGCCTGGAACCCTCTCTTTTTGCCGACACGATTGTCAACAATTTTGTCGTGAATTGCCCCCTCGCGACGATTCGGCTATCTTCTGCCGGCAAGGTCGGGGCAGATACCCCACCCGATGGGTCGCCATGCGCCGCCCCCGGCAGGGGTTGGGCCGCGGACGGCAGGACGAAGATGGAGACGGACTTGGCAAACCGAGACAGCGACAGCCAGCTGCAGGCGCTCGTCGACAGCATCAAGCAGGAGATCATCTTCGGGCGCTTGCGCCCGCGCGAACGCCTGATCGAGGACGAACTGAGCCAACGCTTCGGCGCCTCGCGCCACCTGGTGCGCAGCGCCTTCTCGGAACTCCAGCAGATGGGCCTGGTGACCCGGCGCCCGAACAAGGGCGTCATCGTGCGCGACTTCGCCCCGGAAGAGGTCGACGAGATCTACGAGATGCGGGCCATCCTGCAGGCCGAAGCGGCCAGCCGCATCCCCCTGCCGGCCGACCCGGCGCTGATCGAAGAGCTGGAAGAGATCTTCGCGGCCTACGAGGCGGCGATCGACGCGCACAACCTGAAGCAGGTCTGCACGCTGAACAACACCTTCCATCACACCATGTTCAGCGCCTGCAACAACCGCTATCTCAGCGGCATGATCCAGCGGGTCTGGACCGAGACCCTGGGGATCCGCTGCTATGCCATCGGCGATCCCCTGCTTCTGGCCCGCGCGCGCAACGAGCACCGCGAGCAACTCGACGCCTTGAAGGAAGGCGACCGGCAGCGCCTGGTACGGCTCTGCATCGACCATATCTGGCCGGCGCTGGAGGCCTACAAGTCGGCGCACGGCGGCTGGCAGAGCGGCAGCGGGCTGCACGCCGGCCCGGCACTGCTGAAGGTTGCCGCATCGCGCTGACGGCCCTCCCGGTTCGCCGCAAGCCGCCCGGCAAGAGATGCCCCCCGACAGACCGGACCCAGCCGCGGTCATCGGCCGGCCGCTGCGCCGTCTGGAGGACGAGCGCCTGCTGCGCGGCTGCGCGCGCTTCACCGACGACCGCCGCCTGCCGGGCGAGCTGCACGCGGCCTTCTTTCGCTCGCCCTATCCGCATGCGCGCCTGACGCGGCTCGCGGTCGCCGAGGCCGCAAGCGCGGCCGGCGTGGCCGCGGTCCTGACGGCCGAGGATTTGCAAGCGGCGGGCGTGGGCCCGCTGGCCTTCTTCTGCACGATCGAGGGGCCGGGGGGAGGCAAGGTCTCCGTCCCGCCCTGCCACGGGCTGGCAGTCGAGCGCGTCCGCCATGTCGGCGAGCCCATCGCCTGCGTGATCGCCTCCGACCCCTTCCTCGCCCAGGACGCGCTAGCGCTGATCGAGGCCGACTTCGAGCCGCTGCCCCACGTCGTCGACACGGCCGGGGCCGTCGACGAGGCCGCCGCGGAGATCTGGCCGGAGGCGCCCGGCAACGTCGCCGGCCTCTACGAGATCGGCGAGGCCGGCCCCTGCGACGAGGCCCTGGCGGAGGCCGACCACGTCGTGAGCCTCACCCTCAGCAACAACCGGATCGTCGTGCACCCCATGGAGCCGCGCTGCTCCATCGCCGCCTACGATCCCGAGCAGGGCCTCTTCACCCTGCTCTGCGGAAGCCAGGCGGCCCACCTCAGCCGCGACCTGCTGGCAGACGCCCTGGCCGTGCCCAGGGAGAAGCTGGTCCTTCAGGTTCAGGACGTCGGCGGCGGCTTCGGTGCGCGGATCACGCCCTACCGCGAAGACCTGGTCCTGCTGGCGGCCGCGAGAGCGCTGGGCCGCCCGGTGCGCTGGCGGGCGGAGCGCAGCGAGGCCTTCCTTTCCGACACACAGGGCCGCGACCAGGTCGCCAGAGTCACCCTGGGGCTCCGGAACGACGGCCGCATCCTCGCCTATCGGGCCGACATCCTGGCGAACCTCGGCGCCACGGCCTCGCCCTTCGGGATGCCGATCGTCTCGACCACCGGCCACCGCATCGCGACCGGCGTCTACGACATCCAGACCGTCCACCTGCGCCTGCGCTGCGTGCTGACCAACACGGTGCCCACCGGCCCCTACCGCGGCGCCGGCCGGCCGGAGACGATCCATCGCCTGGAGCGGGTCCTCGACGTCGCCGCCGCCAGGCTGGGAATCGACCCGGCAGAGATCCGGCGGCGCAACATGATCCGGCCGGAGCAGATCCCCTACCGCAACGTGGCCGGCTGGACCTACGATTCCGGCGACTTCCCTGCCGTCCTGGAGAGGACCCTGGGGCTCGCGGACTGGTCCGGCTTCGAGTCCCGGCGGCGGGAGAGCGCCGCGCGGGGCCTGCTGCGGGGCCGGGGGCTCGCCTGCCACATCGACACCACCAGCGGCATCAGCCTGCAGGAAGAGGTGGAGCTTCGCCTGGATGGCGAGGGCCGTGTGACCCTCCTCAGCGGCACCCAGGCGATCGGCCAGGGGCTGGCGACCGCCTACGCGCAGATCCTGGCCGACCGGGTCGGCGTCGCGCCGGAGCGGGTGCGGGTGATCCAGGGCGATACGGCCCAGGTGGCCAGCGGCGGCGGCACCTACGGGTCGCGCTCTCTCTATCTCGGCGGCAGCGCGGCGCTGGCCGCCGCCGAGCGCCTGGCCGAGCGCCTGCTCGACCTGGGGAGCAGGGTGCTGGAAGCGGAGGTCGCGGACCTGGTCCTGGAGGGAGATGCTCTGCGTATCGCCGGCACCGACCGCTTCGTCTCCCTGGGCGACCTGGCAGCCGGGAGCGCGGGCGGCGAGCTCCGCGTGCAGGCCCTGCAGGAGGCGCCCTACAGCTTCCCCAACGGCTGCTGCATTGCGGAGGTCGAAATCGACCCCGAGACCGGCGTCGTGCGGGTCGACCGCATGACCACGCTGGACGATGTCGGCCGGGCGGTGAACCCCCTGCTGATCGAGGGGCAGATGCACGGCGGGATCGCACAGGGGATCGGTCAGGCCCTGCTGGAAGCGACGGTCTTCGACGGTGCCAGCGGCCAGCTCTTGAGCGGCAGTCCGCTGGACTACGCCCTGCCCCGGGCCGACTGCGTCCCGCCTCTCGCCTGCCACCACAGCGAGGACTGGCCGACCGCGACCAACCTGCTGGGCGCCAAGGGCGCCGGCGAGAGCGGCGCGGTCGTGGTCCCGCCCGCCCTGGCCTCTGCCGTGGTGGATGCCCTGTCCGACTACGGCGTCGAGCACCTGGACATGCCGATCACGCCCGAGAAGGTCTGGCGGAGCATCGTCATGGCGCGGGGTCGGTGACGGTGCCGCAGAAGTGCGCGCGATAGCGCTCCACCTCCGCCACCAGGGCCTCCTTCGCGGCCTCGGGCAGGAAGGCGGCGCGGAAGGAGTTGGCGGCGAGATCGCAGAGGGTCTCGCGATCCAGGCCGAAGGTCTCGGCGACGGCCGCGTAGTTGGCGTTGACGTAACCCCCGAAGTAAGCCGGGTCGTCGGAGTTGATCGTGACCGTCAGCCCCTCGGCCATCAGCCTCGGCAGGGGATGCTCCGCCATGCTCCCGACCACGCAGAGCCGGAGGTTGGAGAGCGGGCAGACGGTGAGCGGCACCGCCTCCTCCGCCAGGCGCCGGACCAGGGCCGGATCCTCCAGCGCGCGCACGCCGTGGTCGATCCGCTCGGCCTTCAGCAGGTCCAGCGACTCCTCGATGTAGGCTGCCGGCCCTTCCTCGCCGGCATGGGCCACGGCACGGAGCCCCTCGGCCCGCGCCTTCTCGAAGACCCGGGCGAAAGGGCCCGGCGGGTTGCCCCGCTCGGCCGAATCCAGTCCCACGCCGGCGATGCGGTCGAAGAAGGGACGGGCCTGCTCGAGGGTGAGTTCCGCCTCCTCCACCGGTCGGTCGCGCAGGAAGCAGAGGATCAACCGCACGCTGATGCCGTGCCGCTGCTCCGCCTCCGCGCAGGCCGTGTGCAGGCCTTCGAAGAGGGTCTCGAAGGCGACGCCGCGCAGGGTGTGGGCCTGCGGGTCGAAGAAGACCTCGGCATGGCGCACGCCGTCTTGCCGGGCGCGGTCGAGATAGGCCTCTGCTAGCTCGAAGAAGTCCTCCTCGCGGACCACCGCGGCGACCCCGGCGTAGTAGAGGTCCAGGAAGTCCTGGAGCTGGCCGAAGTCGTAGGCGGCTCTGAGCTCCCCGACCGAGTCGTAGGGCACGCGGATGCCATTGCGCCGGGCCAGGCGGAAGAGCATTTCGGGCTCCAGGGTGCCTTCGATGTGCAGGTGCAGCTCCGCCTTCGGCAGACCGGCGAGAAAGCGATCGAGTACCGTCATCGGCGGCCCAGCCCTCCTGAATTGTCCCGTGCCTAACGCAACTCGTCCGTCTATACCAGACTGCGAGGTGAGGGTCGCTGGATGAGGAAGGGTCGGGGATGGAGGTTCCGGGCGTTCGTCTGCTGTTCACGGAGGCGGAGATTGCCGCGCGCATCGAGGAGCTGGCGTCTGAGATCGCCGCCGAGCTACCCGAGACCTTCACCCTGGTCGGCCTGCTGAAGGGCAGCTTCATCCTGGTCGCCGACCTGGCGCGCGCCCTCTCCCGCCAGGGCCTGGCGCCGCGCATCGAGTTCTTTCGCCTGGCGAGCTACGGCGATGCCAGGGAGAGCAGCGGCAGGGTCTCGCTGGTGGGCGCGCCGCCGGGCGGTCTCGCGGGGCGAAAGGTCCTGCTGGTCGACGATATCCTCGATACGGGGCGCACGCTCCAAACCGCAGTCGGGCTCCTGAAGGAGGCCGGTGCCGCCGAGGTCAGGACCTGCGTCCTGCTGGACAAGCCCGCCAGGCGCGCCCTGCCGGTCCAGGCGGATTTCGTCGGCTTCGAGGTACCGGACCGCTTCGTCGTCGGCTACGGCATCGATGCCGCCGACACCCACCGCGAGCTTCCCTTCATCGGCACCGTCGACTGAGGCCGGTCTACTCTCCCAGCATGGCGTAGGCCTCGACCTCGATGGTCTTGTCCTCGAGGCCCAGGGCCTTCAGCGGAATGCCGGTCGAGACCGGGCCCGGCTTGGTGAAATAGCCGCTGCGGACCGCCAGGTTGCTGTGCAGCACCTCGGGATCGGCGCCGGCCGTGTCCTTGTAGAAAGCGTTGACCTTGACGACGTCGTCCATCGTGCCGCCGAGGTCCTCCACCACGGCCTTGATGAAGTCCATCACGACGCGGGTCTGGGCCGGCAGGTCGTTGGGATGGACGGCCTTGCCGTGCCGGTCGGCCGCCACCTGCCCGCCGATCATGATGCGCCGCCCGATGCGCACGCCCTGCTGTGCCTTGACCGGGATCGGCCAGTCCCAGTGGCCCTCCGGCAGCGAGGGGCGCCGCTCCAGCCGGCTGCCGTCCAAGCCCAGCATGCCCGTTGCCTCCTGCCGGATCGTCAGGCCTTCCGGGAAGAGGGTCGGGACCGGCACCCCGGTGCCGCAGACGCCCGGCCGCTCGAAGGCATTGCCGCGCACCTCCGCGGCCCGCGCCCAGTCCTCGACCGTGCCGTGGCCGACGTAGAAGGTGTTGAAGCGGCAGATGTCGTCCAGGCTGGCGCCCAGCTCGGCCGCCACCTTGGCGATGTTCTCGATGTTGATCTTGGCCTGCTCGACCACCGCGCCCGGCGCGCGCAGGCTGCCGTCGGCGGCATAGGGCCCCTGCGCCCCGATGAAGAACATCTCGCCGCAGCGCAGGCCGTGGCTGAAGGGCCAGGGCCAGTGGCCGGCGGGGTTGCCGGCCCGGCGCGGCAGGCACTCGCCCTCCTCGCCGCGCATGGCGATGCACTCGATCTCCACCTCCATGCCGGGGTAGGCCAGAGCGGGGAGCGGCAGGATCATGCAGGCCGGCGCCGGCTCGCCCGAGAAGCGCGCCCTCAGGCGGGCCAGCAGGGCCGCCTCGTCGACCCTGCCGTCGCTCACGTAGAAGCAGACCAGCTTCACCACATCACGAATGTCGGCGCCGAGCTCGGCCAGGACCTCCTCCACGGCGTCGATGCTGGCCTCCACCTGCCGGTCCAGCTCGCCCGGGAAGAGCACCTCCCCGCCCGGCCCCAGGGCCGCCTGGCCGCCGACGTAGATGGTGTCGCCCTGGCGCAGGCCGGCGCTGTGGTTGGTCTCGATCGCGAGCGACGCGCCGCCGGGTCGCGGAACGCAGAGCCTGAGCGTGCTTCGCCTCATCGCCCCGCCCCTAGCCGGCCTGGAAATCGGCGTCGGGGACCCAGCTATAGTCCTGACCCTCGTAGGTGGGGTCGGGATTGCCGCGCACCGTGGTCCGCCACATGATGCGGATGTGCGCCTCGGCATCGTACCAGGTGCCGGCATGCAGCAGGTTGCGGTTGTCGTAGATCACCAGGTCGCCGCGGTTCCACTCGTGGGTGTAGGTGAAGCGGCGCTGGGTCATGTGTTCCAGCAGGCGGTAGAGCAGCGCCGCCCCCGCGCCCTCCGGTCCAGCCTCCAGGCCGGCGATCGGCCCGCTGAGGAAGTCCATCTGGCCGCCGTCGCAGAGATAGAGGCTGGGCTTGCCGGTGACCGGGTGGCGGCGGACCAGCGGCTGGGGCTGCGGCTGCTGGTGGCTGGCCAGCGGCTTCACCGGCTCGCCCTTCAGCACCGCCGCATCGGAGCGGCCGGTCGCCGGCAAGACGTGGATGCCCTCCAGGTCCCGGATTCGCGCTTTCATCTCCTGGTCCAGGGCTTCGTAGGCCGCCGTGGCATCGCAGTAGAGCGTCTGGCCCTGGCCCTGCGGGACCGGCTGGTGGGCGTAGAAGAGCGAGTAGTCGGGCGGCGGGCGGCGGAAGCTCTGGTCGGTGTGCCAGCCGCGGCGGTGCGGATAGCGCACCGGCACCAGCCCCTCGGCCGTCAGCGGCGGGTCCGGCAGGGGCGAGGGCTGGCTGTTGATCGGCGGCAGGTTGGTGATGCGGATGATCTCCGGCACCTCCTCGTGCAGGTCGAAGAGCCACTTGCGGTTATCGAGGCTGTAGCTCTTGCGGTAGTCCTCGACCTCGGGCCCCAGAAGCTGGCTCAGGCGCAGCATCAGCGCCGGCTCCTCGCTGATCCCCTCCATGCCGGGCAGCAGCAGGATGCCGCCGGACTCGCAGACAGCCGCCTCCAGGGCATCAGGCCTGGCTTCCAGGGCGGCGACCGCGCCGGCCGCCGTCATGCCGGGGAATTCCATGACCCCGCCGAAGCCGGCGCCGGGCAGGGGCGTCAGGCGCCAGGGCACTGCGCCGCCCCGGTCTCCGGTCTCGCTCTCACGACGCTGCATGCCGCCTTCTCCCTTGCTAGTGCGTTTCGGTCTGACCCGGTGCCGGCCCGCACCCCCGCCCGGCCGCCCCTACCAGGATACTTCCGTGGGCGGCCGGGCGGGGGTGCGGGCCGGCACCGATTCCACCTGAGCGCAAGGCGCTCTAGTGAGCCTCGGCCTCGGCCCGGCGCTTGCGCACGACCTCGAGGTAGGCCTCGCCCTCGCCCGAGGGCATCCGTCCCTCCTGGCGGGCGATGCCGGGCGTGGCGTGCAGGTGCATCTCCTTGACCGCCGGATAGCCGTTCTCCGGCACGTCGATCCACAGGCGCAGCAGGTGGCGCACCCGTCCCGTCGCCTCGTCGTCGGTGAAGCCGGTCCTGGAATGGAAGACGACGTAGTTGTTCTGGAAGACGGCCTCGCCGGGCTCGATCACGAACTCCACCTTCTCGCGCGCTGCCACCTCGTCGAAGTAGTCCAGCGCCGCCACCTCGAGATCGCTCATCGGGCGGTCCAGGACGGCCTGGCCCTGCTCCAGGTAGGCGCGCACGTAGCGGGTGCTGATCCGGCCGTCGACATAGGCGAAGACCGGGACGTTCCAGGGCGTCACGGGCTCCTCGCCCTCCGCCTCCTCGCCGGCGCGGTAGTAGCGGAAGCCGCGGTAGAGCGGCTCCAGGTACTCCGGATGGTTGGCCAGGATCTCGTTGTGCACCGTGACCGCGGAGGCGAACTGGCTGGCGCCGCCCTCGGCCGCCTTCGAGAGGCTCAGGAGCGAGACGATGTCCGAGAGGTCGGTGTGGAGCTTCAGCTCCTTGTTGTTGCGGTAGGCCCGGGCGTTGGGGTCGTTCTTGCTGAAGTCCTTGACGTGGCCCAGGCGGTCGCCCAGCACGCTCTGCGAGACGCCGATGCCCAGGTGGGTCCCGATCCCCCAGTAGATCATGCCGATCTCGTCTTCGCTGTAGCGCTCGAGCGGGAAGCCGCGCAGCATGAAGAAGCCGCGGCCGTCGCGCAGCTCGCGCCTGAGCCCGGCGATGTCCTCGGCGACCTCCTCCAGCTCGAAGTGCCGGCGCTCGATGTCGTCGAGGCCGAGACCCTGCTTGCGGATGCGGTCCATCGCGCGCTCGATCGCCTTCAGGTGGCGTGCCTCCAGATCGAAGGCGAAGTCGTCTTTCGACGCGAAGTCGCTCCCCCGCCAGGCGCTGGGGTGATCGATGTGGTTCCTGCAGATCTCCGTCATCTCTCGGCTTTCCTTCCCAAGGACATCTTGTTCGCGGTCCCTAATCGCGCGCCTCGCGCAGCACCACCAGGCCGCGCAGGACGACGACCACCTGCCGGTCGACCGCTTCCTTCACCTGCTCCAGGGTCATGTCGGCGTCGCCGAGAAAGCGCCGCCAGTTGTAGGCCATGATCGCCAGCAGCACCTGGGAGAGCGCGGCGGTGTCGCTGTCCCGGCGCAGCAGCCCGCGCTCGGCCAGGAGCCCCAGCATCTCCTGGTAGTTGACGAGGATCGTCGCGTTGAGGCTCTCCGCCGTCACGAAGCCCGGCCCTCCGGGCTGCTGATGGAAGGAGGCGTAGATGACGCGCCAGCAGTCGCGGTCCAGCAGCCGCCGGCTCTGCTCCAGCAGCAGCGCGGTGAACTGGCGGACCGCGGCGACCGGATCGGCCGGCGGGTTGCGCACGAAGGCCAGCCGTTCCGCCTGGCAGGCCTCCTGGTGCCGGCGCGCGAGCGCCATGATGATGTTCAGCTTGCTGCCGAAGTAGTTATAGACCGTCGCCGCAGACACGCCGGCCCGCTCCGCCACCGCTTCGATCGGCGTGGCGTCGTAGCCCAGTCGATTGAAGAGATGACCGGCCGCGTCGAGGATGCTCTCCCGCCGCTCGCGGCGCTGCCGTTCTCTCAAGCCCGGCGCCGCCTCCTGCCGCATCGCCCGTTCTGCCTTGCTTCCCATCGTCCACTTCGAGTCCCTGCATTGAATTGGAGCGTGCCATAAATTTAGAGTTAGCTCCAATTTTTTTTCGTGTTATCGTTCTTTCCGTCAGAAGCTGTGATCCGCCGACTGACGAGAGCGATCGACAAGACGAGGGGACGGCCCGGCGTCAACCCGAGCTTGAGGCGACACGGGACAAGGCCGGGCGCTGCGAAGGAGGCAACAATGCGGTTGAACCTGGAAGGCTGGCGCACCTCTGCAGGCCCCAAAGTGACGCGGCGCACCGCTGCGGCACTGATGCTTGCAGCGGGATTGGGAGTGGGTGTGACGGCCGGCGGCAAGGCCGAAGCGGCCGAGCCGATGCGCGAGGTGGTGCTGCTCACCTGGGCGAAGGCGCAGTACCCCATCGAGTACGAATCGGCGATCCTGCTGGCAGAGGCCTGGAGCGAACTGGGCCTGGAGATCAAGGTGGAGCCAGCGAACTTCCCCAACCCGCTGGTGGAACGGGTCTTCAGCCTGCGCGACTTCGATGCGGCGCTGATCAACTTCACCGCCCAGTTGCAGCGGCTGGACCCCGAATTCTACACCTTCAACACCTTCCACAGCTCGCGCGCCGAAGCGGGCGGCTGGAACATCTCCGGCACCACCGATCCGGAGCTGGACAAGCTGCTGGAGGCGCAGCGGCGCGAGTACGACCCCGAGAAGCGCAAGGCCATCGTCGGCGATATCCAGAAAGAACTGGACGAGCAGAACCCCTGGCTGGTGATGCTGAACTTCGACGAGCTGCAGGCCTACAACAAGGCGAACTTCACCGACCCCGTCCTGCCCAAGGTCTCGGGCTTCAAGGACGCCGTCGCCTTCGTCACCCTGAAGCCGGTGGGCGAGCAGAAGGTCGTGCGCTGGGGCGCCCCCTTCTCCGACCTGAAGACGATCAACCCGATCATCGCCTCCGAGAGCTCGCAGGTGCGTCTGGTCTATCTGATCTACGACACCCTGATGAAGATCGGGCCCAACACCGAGCCGCAGTTCTGGATGGCAAGCGCGATCGAGCCGATCGACGACACCACGGTCGAGGTGGTGCTGCGCGACGACCTGAAGTTCCACGACGGCAAGCCGGTGACGGCCGAGGACGTGGCCTTCACCTTCAACTACATGAAGGAGAAGAAGGCCGCCTACTACACCTCCACCCTGGGCCAGCTCGAAAAGGCCGAGGCGGTGGCCCCGAACCGGGTGCGCTTCACCTTGAAGGAGGCCTATGCGCCCTTCATCACCCAGACCCTGGCGATGGTGCCGATCATCCCCAAGCACGTCTGGGAGGGCATCGAGGACCCCAGCACCTTCGAGAACATTCCGGCGGTCGGCAGCGGCCCCTACAGCTTCGACTACTGGACCAAGGGCCAGGACTTCAAGGTCTCGCGCTTCGCCGACCACTTCGAGCCGGCGGAGAACGAGGGCGTGCTGGTGGTCTTCTTCGGCACGGCGGAGGCCGCCTACACCGCGCTCACCCGCGAAGAGATCGACGTCATCGACAAGATCCTGCCGCACCAGCTCTTCGACCTGGAGGGACGTGACTTCATCGAGGTGGTGACCGTGCCCAGCAACGGCTCCATCACCGTCGTGCTGAACGCGCGCAACAAGCCCTTCGACGACCCGGCCTTCCGCAAGGCGCTCAGCCTCGCCACCCCGCGCCAGCGCGCGCTGCAGGAGCTCTTCGAGGGCTACGGCACCATCGGCGGCTCGGTCATCGGCCCGGCCAACGAGTTCTGGCACGAGCCCAGCGTCGTGGCGCAGCCCTACGACCTGGACCAGGCCCGCGAGGTCCTGAAGGCGGCCGGCTACTCCTGGTCCTCGGACGGCAAGTTGCAGCTGCCGTGAGGCGAGCGGTTCCGGCCTTGAGGAGGGGCGAGCCCGCTCTCGCCCCTCCGCTTTCGGGCGCCTCGAACGCCGGCGACTGACAGCAGCAGATGCCAGGCGGCACGACCCAGGCGAGCAAGATCCGCAGCTATTTTGCCAAGCGGATCGCACTGGCCCTCGTCACCATCCTCTTTCTGGCTTCGGTGATGTTCGCCCTCTTCCGGCTGCTGCCGGGCGATCCCACCATGACGGTGATCAGCCCGGCGCTGTCGCCCGAGGTGCAGCAGGAACTGCGCGCGCGCTTCGGCCTGGACCAGCCGCTGCTGGTCCAGTACGGCCGCTATATCGCGAGCCTCTTCACCCTGGACCTGGGGGTCTCCTTCAACCGCGGCGTGGCCGTCAGCCGGATCCTGGGGGAGGCGCTCGCCAACACCATCGTGCTGATGCTGCCCTCGCTGGTGCTGGCCTACCTGCTGGGCGTCACGCTTGGCGCCTTCGCGGCCTGGAAGCGCAATTCGGCGCTGGACCGCTGGATCACCGCGGTCGCGATGGTCTTCCGCTCGGCGCCGATCTTCTGGATCTGCATCATCTTCATCGCCTTCTTCGCCGTGCGCCTCGACCTCTTCCCGGCCAGCCACATGCGCACGCCGGGAACGCCGCCCGCCGGGCTGCTCGCCACCTACTTCTCGCTGGACTTCCTGCATCACCTGTTGCTGCCGATGCTGGTGATGGCGATCTACTACGGCTGCTATCCGCTTCTGGTGATGCGCACCGCCATGCTGGAGGTTCTGGGCGACGACTTCATCGAGCTCTGCAAGGCCAAGGGCTTGAGCGAGCGGCGCATCGTCTTCCGCCACGCACTGCGCGCCTCGCTGCTGCCGATCGCCACCTCGGTCTCGCTGCTGGGCGCCTACGTGGTGGCCGGCAGCGTGCTGGTGGAGACGGTCTTCTCCTGGCCCGGGGTCGGCCGCCTGATGGTGCAGGCGATCGCCGATTCCGACTATCCGGTGGCCCAGGCCTCCTTCCTTCTGATCGCCGTCCTGGTGGTGGTCGGCAACCTGGTCTCCGACGTGCTCTACGGCCTGCTGGACCCCCGGGTGCGCTATGGCTGATCTGACCGCACCGGGCGCCGCCGGACCTCGCGCCACCCCCGGACATCCCGGACTGCTGCGGCGCCTCTGGCGGCCCTTCGCCGGCCGCCCCCTGGCGATCGCCTCGCTGGCCGTGCTGCTGGTCTTCGTCTTCGTCGGACTCTTCGCGCCCTGGCTCGCCCCCTCGGAGCCGATGGAGAAGCACTTCACCGACGCCGGCAAGCTGGCCCGCCTGCAGACCCCCAGCCTGGACTATCCTTTCGGCACGACCCTCTATGGCCGCGACGTCTTCAGCCAGATCATCGTCGGCACCCGCAGCGCGCTGGTCGTCGGCGTCATCACGGCGATCGCCATGACCATCCTCGGGCTCAACATCGGGCTCATCGCCGGCTACTTCGGCGGCTGGGTGGACTCGCTCCTCATGCGCTTCACCGACGTGGTCTTCGGGGTGCCGATCCTGCCCTTCGCCATCGTCGCGCTCTCGCTGCTGGAGCCCAGCACCTGGGACATCATCGCGCTGATGTCGCTCCTCTTCTGGCCGATCACCGCGCGGGTGGTGCGCGCCCAGGTCTTGAGCCTGCGCGAGCGGCCCTTCGTCGACGCCGCCCGCATCTCCGGCGCCGGCCACATCAGGATCCTCTACAAGCACATCGCCCCCAACGTCATGCCGCAGGCCTTCATCCACGGTGTCTTCGGCGTCGCCTGGGCGATCACCACCGAGGCCAGCATCAACTTCCTGGGCTTCGGCGACCCCTTCACGGTGAGCTGGGGGACGATCATCTACGACGTCTTCACCTCCATGGTCTCCTACACCGCCTGGTGGTGGTTCGTGCCGCCGGGGCTTTGCATCATCGTCGTGGTGACGGCCGCCTACTTCATCGGCCAGGCCTTCGAGGAGGTCGCGAACCCGCGGCTGCGCAAGCGATGAGCGCGCTTCTGGACGTGCAGAACCTCGCCGTCACCTATTCCATCGCCGCCGGCGAGGTGCGCGCCCTGGACGGCGTCTCCTTCCAGATCGCGCCGGGGGAGACCCTGGGGCTGGTCGGCGAATCGGGCTGCGGCAAGACCACGGTGGGCCGGGCCGTCATCAAGGTCATGCCGTCGAACGCCAGGATCGCGGGCGGGCGCGTCCTCTACCGCGGCCGGGATCTGGTGCCGCTGGGGGACGAGGAGATGCGCCAGGTCCGCTGGAGCGAGATCTCGGTGGTGCCGCAGAGCGCGATGAACGCGCTGAACCCGGTCTTCCGCGTCGGCCGCCAGATCGAGGAGACCATCCAGGCCCACACCAGGGTCAGCCGCGCCGAGGCCCGCGCGCAGGCCGAGACGCTCTTCCGGCTGGTCAAGATCGACCCGGAGCGCCTGGACCACTATCCCCACCAGTTCTCCGGCGGCATGCGCCAGCGCGCCCTGGTCGCCATGGCGCTGGCCCTCCAGCCCGCCCTGCTGGTCGCCGACGAGCCCACGACCGCGCTCGACGTGGTGACCCAGGACCGCATCTTCACCCGCATTCGCGCGCTGCAGAAGAAGGCCGGTGCCTCGATGCTGCTGATCACCCACGACATGGGCCTGGTCGCGGAGAACTGCGACCGCGTGGCCGTCATGTACGCCGGCCGCATCGTCGAGACCGCCCCGACCGAGGTGCTCTTCGACCAGCCGGTGCATCCCTATACCCTGGGCCTCAAGAACGCCTTTCCCAGCACCACGAGACCGAAGAACGAGACCCTGATCTCGATCGCCGGCGCGCCGCCCGTGCTGCTGGACCCGCCGACCGGCTGCCGCTTCGCCCCGCGCTGCCCCTTCGCCACCGCGCGCTGCACCAGCGAGGACCCCGTGCTCACCGAGATCGCCGAGGGGCACCAGGCCGCCTGCCACCATGCCGCAGACGCGGTGGCGATGCGCCGGGAGGCGGCGAAGGCCGAGACCTGGTCGAAGATGGCGGCCCTGCCGTGAGCAGGCTCGTCACGCTCTCCGGTGTCTCCAAGTCCTTCGCCGCCAAGGGCGACCTGGGCAGCTTCTTCGGCGGCGGCGGGCGCATGGTGCGCGCCGTCGAGGACGTCAGCTTCGAGATCGCCGAGGGCGAGATCCTGGGCCTGATCGGCGAGAGCGGCAGCGGCAAGACGACGCTGGCGCGCCTGCTGCTGCGCCTGGAGCAGCACGAGGCCGGGACCATCCGCTTCGCCGACGGCCGCGAGGTCGCGGCCCTCAAGGGCCGGGCCCTGCGCGACTATTACCGCGACGTGCAGATGATCTTCCAGGACCCCTACGCCTCGATCAACCCGCGCTTCTCGGTCTTCGAGACCGTGGTCGAGCCCCTGAAGACCCAGCGTCTCGGCCGTCCGGAGGAGCGGCGCCAGCGGGTGGCCGCGGCGCTGGAGAGGGCCGGCCTGCGGCCGCCAGAGGCCTATGCCGCCAAGTACCCGCACGAGCTCAGCGGCGGCGAGCGCCAGCGCCTCTCGATCGCGCGCGCCCTGGTGCTGGAGCCGAAGCTGCTGATCGCCGACGAGCCGGTCTCCATGCTGGATGTCTCGATCCGCGCCGGCGTCCTGAACCTGCTGAAGCAGCTCGCCGCCGACTTCGGGCTTTCCATCCTCTACATCTCCCACGACCTCTCGACCACGCGCTATCTCTGCGACCGGATCGTCATCATGTACCGCGGGCGCTTCGTCGAGCAGGGCGAGGCGGAAGGGGTGATCGACCGGCCGGCCCACCCCTATGCCCAGGCGCTGAAGGCGGCGATCCCGCTGCCCGACCCGAAGATACGCCGCCAGCGCTTCGATCCCGACGCCGAGCCGGACCTCGACACCGAGGCCCCGCCGGAGGTCGGCTGCCGCTATGCCCCGCTCTGCCCGCAGGCCATGCCCCGCTGCCTGAGCGAGACACCGACGCTGCGGCCCCTGCGGGCGGACCAAGAGGTCGCCTGCCACCTCTACGATCTCCCGGACCGTCAGCCCGAGGCCCTCTCGCCCTCCGAAGGGAGCAAGGCCGATTGAGCGGCCCGTAGCCTTTCGCTAGTCTTCGCTTCGGAGGAGTGCTGCGACCGGATTCGACTCGGCGTGGATTGGGGGGATGGGGTCCGATGGCGACCAGGCTTGTCTTGTTGATCGCGCTTCAAGCGGCGGCCTTGGCGCTGGCCGGCTGCAACACCCTGGGCCCCGCAGCGGTCAGCAGCGGGCGAGCGGCCTACAACGAGGCGATCTCCGAGACCAGCCACCAGCAGATCTTCCAGGTGATCGCCAACTTCCGCTACCAGGAGCCGAGCAGCCTGCTTGCCGTCTCCAGCATCAATGCCAACTTCCGCTTGAAAGGCGAGGTCGGCGTCAACCTGGGCTTCGGACCCGACAGCAACTTCGCGGGCAACCTGGTGCCGCTGAGCGCCGGGACCTCCTACGAGGAGAACCCGACCATCACCTATACCCCGGTGCAGGGGATCGACTACCTGCGGGAGATCCTGGGCCCCATCCCGCTGGAACTGACGATCCTGGCCGTGCAGGCCAGCCCCGAGGGCGCCGCGGCCATGGCCATCCTGGTCAAGAGCATCAATGCCATCCGCAACCCCATCTTCGTCTCCGAACGCGATCCCGACGCCGGCGCGCGCTTCATCCGGGTGGCCGAGCTGATCTCGGCCCTGCATCGCGAAGAGCTGGTGAGCTTCGCCAGGGACAAGGAGGGCGGGTTCGTGCTGGTCGTACCGACCGACCTCGGCCTCTACCGCGACGAGATTATCGAGCTGACCGACCTTCTGGGAATCTCCCGGCCCCCGGCCGACGGCGGCTACTTCCGGGTCCCGATCCTGCTGGGTGCGGGACCCAACACGGGCCATGAGATCCGCGTCGAGACCCGCTCCATCCTGGACCTGATCAGGATCGCGGGTGCCGCCATGGCCGTGCCGGAGGACCAGGTCCGCTCCGGCCTCGCGACCGCTACGCCGCCGCTCGGCTTCGTCGGCCGCTACATCCAGATTCCGAGCAGCACGACGCCGCCCAGCGGCGCTCTGGTCGCGGCCCGGGCGCATGGCGTCTGGTACTACATTTCCGATACCGACCAGCCCAGCAAGGCCTACTTCACCCTGCTCGAGATCCTGATGAACGCGCGCATCGCCGACGCCGCGGGCCGCGGTCAGGGCCCCCCGATCCTGACCCTCCCGATCTCGAACTGAGGACCTTCGTCCTCCCTCAGTGCGCCTCTGCCCAGGACTGCCCGACGCCGGCATCGGCGGTCAGCGGCACGGAGAGATCGACCGCCGGTGCTGCGGCGCCCTCCATCACCTCGCGCACCAGGGCCGAGGTCTTCTCCAGCTCGTCCTCCGCCACCTCGAAGATCAGCTCGTCGTGCACCTGCAGCAGCAGCCTGGCCCCCAGCCTGGCGTCGGCCAGGGCCGAGGGAATGCGGATCATGGCGCGCTTGATGATGTCGGCGGCGGTCCCCTGGATCGGCGCGTTGATCGCCGCGCGCTCGGCGAAGGAGCGGCGGGCCGGGTTCTTCTCCTTGATGTAGGGGGTGTGTACCTTGCGGCCGAAGAGGGTCTCGACATAGCCCTGCTCGCGCGCCGCGGTCTTGGTCCGCTCCATGTAGTCGCGGATCTCGGGATAGCGCTCGAAATAGGCCTGGATGTAGGCCTTGGCCTCGCCCTGGGGGATACGCAGGTTGTTCGCCAGGCCATAGGGCGAGATGCCGTAGATGATGCCGAAGTTGATCGCCTTGGCCTTGCGCCGGGTCTCGGAATCCATCTCCTCCAGCGGCACGTCGAAGACCTGGGAAGCGGTCATGGCGTGGATGTCCTGGCCCTCCGCGAAGGCCGCCTGCAGTGCGGGCACGTCGGCCATGACCGCGGTCAGGCGCAGCTCGATCTGGCTGTAGTCGACGCTGAGCAGCCGGTGGCCGGGCTCGGCCACGAAGGCCTCGCGGATGCGCCGGCCGGTCTCGGTGCGGATCGGGATGTTCTGCAGGTTGGGATCGGAGGAGGATAGCCGTCCGGTCGAGGCCACGGCCTGGCTGTAGGAGGTATGGACGCGCCCCGTCTCGGGGTTGATCTGCTGCTGCAGCGCGTCGGTGTAGGTCGACTTCAGCTTCGCGAGCTGGCGCCAGTCCAAGACCCTGGCCGGCAGGTCGTGGCCCTGGGCGGCCAGCGCCTCCAGCACGTCGGCGCCGGTGGCATAGGCGCCGGTCTTGGTCTTCTTCACGCCCGCCGCCTCGATCCCCATCTCGTCGAAGAGGATCTCGCCGAGCTGCTTGGGGCTGCCGATCGAGAAGGGACGGCCGGCCAGCTTGTGGATCTCGCCCTCCAGCACGCCCAGGCGAACCTCGAAGTCGTCGGACAGCTCCTTCAGCTTGGCCTTGTCGACCTTGATGCCCTGCCGTTCCATGTCCGCCAGGATCGCCACCAGCGGGCGTTCCAGGGTCTCGTAGACCCGCGCCACCCGGGCCGGGACCAGGCGCGGCTTCAGGACCTCGTGCAGGCGCAGGGTCACGTCGGCGTCCTCGGCGGCATAGGCGAGCGCCTTCTCCAGCGGCACCTGATCGAAGGTCAGTTGTTTGCGGCCGCTGCCGGCGACCTCGCTGAAGGGAATGGGCCGGTGGCCGAGATGCAGCTCGGAGAGCTCGTCCATGCCGTGGCCGTGCGCACCGCCCTCGAGCACGTAGGAGAGCAGCATGGTGTCGTCGATCGGCGCCACCTCGATGCCCCGGCGCGCGAGCACCAGCATGTCGTACTTGATGTTCTGCCCGACCTTGAGGATGCCCGGATCCTCCAGCACCGGCTTCAGCGCCGCGATCGCCTCGTCCAGCGGGATCTGCTTTGGCACTTCGGCCATCAGGTCGAGGCTGCCGTCCTCTCCGGCGATCTTGCCGTGCTGCAGGGGGATGTAGCAGGCCCGCCCGCCCGGCAGCGCCAGCGAGACGCCGACGAGATCGACCTGCAGCGCGTCCAGCCCGGTGGTCTCGGTGTCGACCGCGAGAATGCCCAGCTCCCGGGCCTCCTCGATCCAGGGCGCCAGGGCCTCCAGGTCCTGCACCAGGCTGTAGCTGGCCTGGCCCACCGGCGCCTCGTCGGCCTCCTGCTCGGCCACAGCACCGCTGTCGAGCTGGTCGGCAAGCCGGGCCAGGACGGAGCGGAACTCGTAGCGCTCCAGGAAGCCGCGCAGTTCCTCCTTGTCGGGTGCGCGGAGCGCGAAGCTGTCCAGGTCCTCGTCCAGCGGCACGTCGTCCTTCAGGGTCACCAGCCGCTTGGAGATCCGCGCCTGCTCGGCGTACTCGATCAGGTTCTGGCGCCGCTTGGGCTGCTTGATCTCCCCGGCGCGTTCCAGGAGGCTCTCCAGGTTGCCGTAGGCCTCGATGAGCTGGGCCGCGGTCTTGACGCCGATACCCGGCACGCCCGGCACGTTGTCGACGGAATCGCCCGCCAGCGCCTGGACGTCGACCACCTTGTCCGGCGCGACGCCGAACTTCTCGACCACCTCCGCAGGCCCGATGGCGCGCTGCTTCAGGGGGTCCAGCATGCCCACCCCGCGGCCGACGAGCTGCATCATGTCCTTGTCGGAGCTGACGATGGTCACCTCCCAGCCGGCCTCGCGGGCCTGCCGCGCCAGGGTCGCGATGATGTCGTCGGCCTCGTAGTTCTCCATCTCCAGGCAGGGCAGCGCGAAGGCGCGGGTCGCCTCGCGGATCATCTGGAACTGCGGTCTCAGATCCTCGGGCGGTTCCGGCCGGTGCGCCTTGTAGTCCTGGTAGAACTCGTTGCGGAAGGACTTCGACGAGGCGTCGAAGACCACAGCCAGGCCGTCGCACTCGCTGTCGCGCAGCAGCTTGATCAGCATGTTGGTGAAGCCGAAGGCCGCGTTGGTCGGAATCCCCGTCGAGGTGGACCGCGGCGGGATCGCGAAATAGGCCCGGAAGATGTAGCCCGAACCGTCGACCAGGAAGAGATGCTTGGGCGCGCTCTCGCCCTCGGGACTCATCGTCGACCCAGCCTCAGGCCGGGCGGCGCAGGACGAAGCGCCGGTCGCAGTAGCCGCACTCGACCCAGCCGCGGCCGTGCATGTTCAGCCAGACCTTGGGATGGCCGAGCGTGCCGCCGCCGTCGCAGGAGACCACCTCCTTGTCGACCTCGACCACCTCGGGTGCTTCCGCGTTCAGCGGCGCATCGTTCTGTGCCATCTAGAGCAGCCTTCTCTTCGCCTGGGGTTCTTGCCCGCGGATCATAGCGCGGGCGGTGCAGCATTCAAACGAGGGCTTTATTCCAAGGGGCGGCATTTTGCCGGTGCGCCGGCAACTCTTGCCCTCGGCTCCCTGTCTCGCCACGTTAGGGCGCGCCGAGCCGGAATGAGAGAGCCGGGCAACAGGGATGACGATGACGGATAGCATGGTGAAGCAGGCGGACGCGGTCAGCAGCCTGCCGGAGAACGCGGTGACGGTCAGGGGCCTGACCAAGAGCTATGGCGGCAGCGGCGGCAAGCAGGCGCTGAAGGGCATAGACCTGGAGATCCCGCGTGGCTGCCTCTTCGGGCTGCTGGGCCCCAACGGGGCCGGCAAGTCCACCCTGATCAACATCCTGGCGGGCCTGGTGATCAAGAGCGGCGGGTCGGCCGAGATCTGGGGCTACGACATCGACCGCCAGGGCCGGCAGGCCCGCGCGGCGATCGGCGTGGTGCCGCAGGAACTCAACATGGACCCCTTCTTCACGCCGAAGGCCCTCTTGGAGCTGCAGGCCGGGCTCTACGGCGTGCCGCCGGCCAGGCGCCACACCATGGAGCTGCTGACCGCGCTGGGGCTGGCCGACAAGGCGGACGCCTACTCCCGCACGCTCTCCGGCGGCATGCGCCGGCGGCTGATGGTGGCCAAGGCCATGGTGCACAGCCCGCCGGTCCTGGTGCTGGACGAGCCCACCGCGGGCGTCGACGTGGAGCTGCGCCAGCAGCTCTGGACCGAGGTCAGGCGGCTGAACGAGGCCGGCGTCACGGTCTTGCTGACCACCCACTACCTGGAGGAGGCCGAGCAGCTCTGCGACCGCATCGCCATCATCCACCACGGCAGCGTGATCGCCTGCGACAGCACTCGCGGCCTGGTCGGCCGGCTCGACCACAAGGAGGTCGCGATCACGGTCGACCGCGAGCTCGACCGCCTGCCCAAGGCCCTGAGCGACTACAGCGCCGAGCTCCTCGGTCCGCGCGTCCTGAAGTTCACCTTCCGGACCAGCCAGAGCCCACTCTCCGGCATCCTGGCGACCCTCTCGGCCCTCGGCCTCAGCGTGGTGGACCTCTCCACCAGCGAGCCGGACCTGGAGGACCTCTTCCTGCAGCTCACCCGCGAATGAGGCGATGGGGCAGCTCCTGAGAGTCCTCGCCTGCCTGGCCGCAGGGGCGCTGGCCGCCTGCCAGCCGCGGCTGGCGCCGCCGGGTCCGGAGCCCGGCCGGCCGGTGATAGAGCAGGGCGAGGCCGCGGAGGTCGACAGCTTCCGGACCCACGACGGCTATCGCACCACCCTGCGCCGCTGGCTTCCGGTGGGGCTGCCGCAGGACGAGCCCCAGGCGGTAATCCTGGCGCTCCACGGCTTCAACGACCACTCGACCTTCATCGCACCGGCCGCCGAGCGCTGGCGCGAGCAGGGGATCGCCACCTATGCCTACGACCAGCGCGGCTTCGGCGAGGCCGCGAACCGCGGCCTCTGGGCGGGTGCCGAGACCTATGCCCGCGACGCGCTGGACCTGCTGGCCCTGCTGGGCGCGCGCTATCCCGGCCGGCCGCTCTACCTGCTGGGCGAATCCATGGGCGGGGCGATCGCGATCGCTGCCATGACGGAAAGAGAGGTGCCGGAGGTCTCGGGCGTCATCCTGGCCGCACCCGCGGTGCGCAGCCGCCAGACCCTGCCGCTGACCTACCGCTGGAGCCTGGCCCTCATGAGCCACAGCCTGCCCTGGCTGGCGCTCAAGCCCACCGGCGTGCCGGTGCAGGCCTCCGACAACATCGAGGCCCTGCGCGCGCTCGGCCGCGACCCCCTGGTGCTCAAGCGCACCCGCATGGATTCGGTGCACGGCCTGGTCGACCTGATGGACCTGGCGCAGGAGCGCGCCCTGGTCTTCAAGCGCCCCGTCCTGCTGCTCTACGGCAAGAAGGACGAGCTGGTGCCCGCCGAGGCCGTGGACCTGCTCTGGGCGCGGCTACCCGATACAGGCGAGGAACGGCGGCGGGCCCTCTACCCCGAGGGCTGGCATCTCCTCTTCAAGGACCTGCAGGCAGAGGTAGTCATCGACGACGTGGCGGCCTGGGTCAAGGCCCAGGACCGCCCCCTTCCCTCGGGCGCGGACCGCGGCGAAGACGAGGGCCTGGCGGCGCGGGACCTCAGTGCCGAAGAGTAGGTCGCGGCTCTGGGGCTGATTTCGCGGACCTTTGAAGTCCTCGGGTTGCCGGCCTGCCCAAGGTCTGAACGTCAGCTCTTGGCCGACAGCCTCGCGATGGTGTTGCTGGTGGAGTGGCCGGGCGAGAGTTCCGCCAGGAGGACCTCGCCGCCATAGCTCTGTACGATGTCGGCGCCGACCACCTGGTCCAGCGCATAGTCCGCGCCCTTCACCAGCAGTTCCGGCTTCAGCGCGCGGATCAGACGCTCGGGCGTCTCCTCGTCGAAGATCACCACGCCGTCGACGCTGGCGAGAGAGGAAAGCACGGTCGCGCGCGAGACCTCGCTCTGCACCGGCCGCTTCTCGCCCTTCAGGCGGCGCACCGAATCGTCGCTGTTGAGGCCCACGATCAGGCGGTGGCAGCGGGCCCTCGCTTGCGCCAGCAGCGAGACGTGGCCGGGATGCAGCAGGTCGAAGCAGCCGTTGGTGAAGCCGATCTTCAAGCCCGCCTGGCGCCAGCGGTGGATCTTGGCGCGGGCCTCGTTCAGGCCCATCAGCTTGCTGCCGGCGGTCATGAACTCCTGGGCGTGCAGGGTCTGCATGATCTCGTCGGGGGTGGTGACGGCGGTGCCGACCTTGCCGACGACGATGCCCGCCGCGACGTTGGCCAGCCGGGCGGCATCGAAGGTGGAAAGCCCACCCGCCATGCCGGCGGCGAGTGCCGCCACCACCGTGTCGCCGGCGCCCGAGACGTCGAAGACCTCCTGCGCGCGCGCCTCCAGATGACGCGGGCCCCCCTCCTCGTAGAGGGTCATGCCCTGCTCGCTGCGGGTGGCCAGCACCGAGGCGATGCCGCAGGCCTTGGAGATCAGACGCGCGGCGGCCACGACCTCTTCGTCGCTGCTGACCGGAAGACCGCTGGCGTCCGCCAGTTCGCGGCGGTTCGGCGTGACCACGTCGGCACCGCGGTAGCGGCCGAAGTCGCGGCCCTTGGGATCCACCACGATGGCGCAGCCGCGCTCGCGGGCGGCGGCGATCAGGGCCTGGATGGTCGCCGGGCCCAGGACGCCCTTGCCATAGTCCGAGAGGACCATGACCTTGGCTTCCTCCATATGCTGCTCGGCCGAGGAGACCAGGGCATAGGCCAGCGCCGTCGAGAGGGGGGCCGAGGTGCCGCGATCGACGCGCAGGAGCTGCTGGTGCAGGGCGACGTGGCGCTCCTTGATGGTGTTGACCCGGCTACGGTCCAGCAGCAGGTGGCCCAGGTCGCCCGTGGCCTCGCTGACCAGCTGCTGGAGCTGCTGGCCCGCCGAGTCGTCGCCGATGATCGAGATGAAGGCAGGCCTGGCCCCGAGCCCGGCCAGGTTGCGCACCACGTTGCCCGCGCCGCCCAGCATCACGTCCTCGCGCTCGACATGCATGACCGGGATCGGCGCTTCCGGTGAGATCCGCTCCACCCTGCCGTGCACGAAGCGGTCCAGCATGATGTCGCCGATCACCAGGACGCGGGTTCCCCGCACCTTCTCCAGCGCCTCGCTCAGGTCCTCGGCCTCGTCCATGATTCCCGTTCCGTCTGTCACGTCTCTGATCTCTTCCGCAGTTAGCGGGTCAGGCCACCTCGACCAAGCCCAAACCCTGCTCCAGGGCCGCACAGAGCAGGTGGCCCAGGGTGATGTGCATCTCCTGGATGTGCGCCGTGATCTGGCTGGGCACCACCAGGGCGATGTCGCAGAGCTCCAGCATCTTGCCGCCGTTGCGGCCGGCGAAGCCGACCGTGACCAGCCCCTGCGCGCGCGCCGTCTCCAGCGCCAGCAGGACGTTCTTCGAGTTGCCCGAGGTCGAGATGCCGATGGCCATGTCGCCCTTGCGGCCCAGGGCCTCCACCTGGCGGGCGAAGATCTGGTCGAAGCCCATGTCGTTGCCGATGGCGGTCAGCGCGGAGGTGTCGGTGGTGAGCGCGATCGCCGGGATCGAGGGCCGGTCGGTGATGAAACGCACCGTCAGCTCCGTCGCCAGGTGCTGGGCATCGCTGGCCGAACCGCCGTTGCCGAAGAACAGCAGCTTGCCGCCGCCCCTGACGCAAGCGAGAGCGGCATCGGCAAGGCGGGCGAAGTCCTGGCCCAGGGCGACGCGGGTGCGGGCCGCGACCTCCAGGTGCTCGCCGAACCCGGCGGCGAAGAGCCGATCACTGTCGAATGCCGTCATGGCGAAACCCTTTGTCCCCGTTTCCTGCTCGGATTCTGCGATAGATCGCACCGACCGCAGGGCCCCGCAAGGGTCCTTTGGCTCATGACGCCTGCCCGGCCGCCCGCAGAAGCGCCAGAAAGCTCTCCGCCGTGGCGCCCAGGCGCTGCTCGAAGGGCCCGCTGCCCGGGCGTCTGGCGAGCGCCCGATCGGGCCTGCTGCCGGGCGGCAAGATGAGCCGGGCCGGCCACTCCGGCAGGGGTGCTTCGCCGTCCGCGACGCCCTGGCAGGCCAGCACCGGCAGGCCTTGCGCCAGCGCCGCGGCGACAGCGCTCGACTTGCCCAGAACCTCATAGGGCGTCTGGCTCACCAACAGATGCAGGCTGTTGAGGAGCTGGACCAGGCGCGGCGCCGACAGGGGGCCGAGGTCGACCAGGGTCAGGTCCGGCAGTGCCGCCCGCCAGACGGCCAGACGCGCCTTGCCGGGACCGCCGTGCCCGGCAAAGACGAAAACCGGTCGCAGGCCGGCACTCCCGGCGGCCGCCGAACAGGCAGCAAAGGCGCCCTCGGGCGCCCAGTCGGCGGGGATCCGGCCGATCACCCCGAAGAGCGCGGCGCCGGCGCGCCCGCCGCGCACTCCCAGCGCCCGGTCCAGCCAGGCCCCGGCCGCTTCCGGCCCGACCGGCAGGTGGCTGAAGAGCGGCAGGACCTGGGCGTCGAAGCCGGCCGCCTGCAGGCGCCGGCGATAGGTCCGGTTGCTGGTCACCACCACCTCCGCCCGCAGCGCCTCCAGCAGGCGGAAGACGGCCCCGGCCTGGCGGGCCCGGCGCTGCCTGGCCGGCCGGTCGTACCCGGGCGTGCGGCTCGACTCCAGCTCGTGCACCATCACCGCGATGCGGCGGCCCGCCAGGGCCCCGGCGAGCCCGGCGATCTGCCGCCCCAGCAGGGCCCCGGGGTGGTAGAGATCCGGCATGACCTGCAGGAAGACCCAGCCGGGCCGCCAGCGATCCAGGGCCGTCTCGAGCAGGCGCAGGCGTGCCGACCAGGGCGCCTCCGCCCGGCATTCCAGGTCGAGGCCCGGCGTGCCTGCGGCCGGCGAGGCCAGGGCGGCCAGCCGCGTCGCGGCGCCGCGCTCCCGCAAGGCTGCGGCGAGCCGGAGGCAGTAGTCGCCGACGCCGCTCAGGCCCTCCCTCAGGTCGGCCGTCACGATGGCGATGGCGGGCTCTCCGCCGGTCATGCCTGGAGGAAGCGCTGCCGGTCCCCCTCCAGGACCAGGGCGGTCAGCCTGCCGCCGTAGACCGCGCCGGTGTCGATCCCGATGCGGTTGGCGCGCAGCTCCGGCTGCCAGGCCGGTGTGTGGCCGTGCACCACGATCTTGCCGTGGTCCTGCCTGGAGTGGAGGAAGGGCTCGCGGATCCACAGCAGGTCCTCCTCGCTCTGCCGCGCCAGCTCGACCCCCGGACGCACGCCCGCATGGCAGAAGAAGTAGCCGTCGGCGGCGTAGGAGAGCGGCAGGCGCGCGAGGAAGTCGCGGTGGGCGCGCGGCACCAACTCGTTGAGCGCCTGCGGCAGGCCGGCGTAGAGCTTGCCGTGCGCCAGCAGGCGGTCCAGGTCGATGCCGTAGGAGCGGCAGGTCGCCTCGCCGCCGTTCGCCAGCCAGACGGCGACCGACTCGGGCCCCTCGAAAGCCCTCAGGAAGAGGTCCTCGTGATTGCCCTTCAGGCAGACCACGCGACAGTCCGCCGCGATGTCTCGCGGGCCGATCCCCGCGAGCAGCCGCGCGACCACCGCCGACGGCTCCGGGCCGCGGTCGACATAGTCGCCCAGGAAGACCAGCAGGGTCTCGCCGGCCCACCCCTCCAGGTCCGCACGAATCCGGGCCAGAAGCTCTTCCAGCAGGTCAAGGCAGCCGTGCAGGTCGCCGATCGCGTAGAGTCTCCGTCCGGGCTGCAGGGTGGCGCGCAAGGTCGCTGGCCTCCGTGGTTTCCTTGCATGACAGCCGCCGCGACTTTCCATGGCAAGACGTTAGGCTGCATGCTATGAAGCAAGTGGGTGTTTGTTGGCATGAGCTCGAGCGGCGAGGCAGGTCTTGGCATTCTGGGAATGCATAACTGATCCGCGCCCGGCCGATGTAGGTGCGCCAACCTTGCGCTGGCTGCTGCGGAAACGAGGTGCGATCACTGGCGCTGCGCCGGCTTTGTGGGATATGGAGATTGCATATCCGTCACAAAACCGCCCTGAAAATTTGCTTTTGCTTTCAGAGCCATCTCTGAAGGCTGTCGGAATAGAGGAAAGCGCGCCCTGACAAACTTGCAGCCAAGCGACGCTGAGGAAGCGGAACCGCAAACGCCTGCAGTCGCGCCGGCCAAGAGCAAGGCGCTGGCCCCGCAGATGCCGGATTCGGTGGTGCGCTGCCTCGCGCGCGTCAGCATCGAGTTCGGACGCCCGGTTGACGAGAACGAGGTGCGCGGGCTGGCACCGCTGGCCCCCGGCGGCATGACCGTCGACCAGACCTGCCGCGTGGCCGAGCGCATGGGCTATTACGCCCGCCGCGAGGGCAAGGTGGACGGCGATCTGCTGTCGGAGATGCCGGCACCGGTGCTGCTGATCGGCCGGCGGCCCAATTCGGCCCGCCTGGTGCTCGGCCACGAGCCCGAAGGCCTGCTGGTCTACGACGGCGCCACCGACGAGACCATCGTGCTGCCGGCAGGCGCCTTGGCTGCCTCTTCCATCGAGGCGATCCTGCTGAAGTCGAAGCCGCCGAGCCACGCCGCGAGGCCCTCCTGGTGGAAGATGGCGAACAAGCGGGTTCGCAGCGTCATCTGGGAAATCATCCTCTGCTCCTCGGCGATCAACATCCTGGCGCTGGCGATGCCCTTCTTCGCCATGACCATCTTCAACAAGGTGGTGGGCCAGGAGGCGACCGATACCCTCTTCGTGCTGGTCATCGGCATGATCATGGTCTTCGCCTTCGAGGGCACCCTGCGGGCGCTGCGCGGCTACATCTCTGCGCACACCGGCGCACGCATGGACGCCCTGCTGGGCGGCGAGGTGATGCATCACTTCCTGCGCATTCCCTATGCCCAGTTCGAGCGGCAGTCGGCGGGCACCATGGTGGAGCGCATCCGCCAGCTCGATACGGTGCGCGCCTTCTTCACCGGACAGATGCCGATCCACATCGTGGACCTGGCCTTCATCGTCCTCTTCATCACCGTTCTCTTCTTCATCCAGCCCTTCATCGCCTACGTGGTGATGGCGGCCGCCCCGCTGCTGGTCGGCGTCGCCGCCCTCATGCACAAGAAGCAGATGGCGCTGGTGAGCGAGACCTTTCAGGCCCAGGCGGCCAAGGCCGCCCTGCTGAACGAGACGGTGAACAACTCGCTGACCGTCAAGTCGCTCTCGCTGGAATCCGAGATCGAGCGCCGCTGGGAGGCGCGCGTGGCCAGTGCGGCCTGGACCTCCTACCGCGCCGGCAACCTCGCCAGCATCTCGCAGGCGGCCGGCCACATCCTGCAGCTTCTGACCACCATGACCCTGCTGTCGGTCGGCGCGCTGCTGGTGATCGACGGCGAGATGTCGCTGGGTGCGCTGATCGCCGGCAACATGCTGGCCAGCCGCGTGCTGATGCCGCTGCGCCAGGTGGCCTCGGCCTGGCACCAGGTGACCCAGGTCCGCGACGCTTTCCGCCGCATCAACGAGATCATGGATGAGCCGGCGGAGCCCGAGCCCGGCACCAACAGCCTGCTGCCCGACCTGCGCGGCAAGATCAAGGTCGACAACCTCAGCTATACCCACGATCCCGACCGCCCGCCGGTCCTGAAGAACGTGTCGCTGACCATTGCGCCGGGCACGATGCTGGCGGTGATCGGCCCCTCGGGTTCCGGCAAGTCGACCCTGGCGAAGTGCATCCAGGGACTCTATCCGCCGAGCAAGGGCCGTGTGGTCATCGACGGCACCGACGTGCAGCACATGTCGCTCGCAGCGCTGCGCCAGCAGATCGGCGTGGTGCCGCAGGACAGCCAGCTCTTCGCCGGCACCGTGCGCGAGAACATCTCCATGGGCGGCTTCCAGCGCTTCCCGGAGCGGGTGACGGCCGTTGCCAAGTTCGTCGGCGCGCACGAGTTCATCCAGCGCCTGCCCAAGGGCTACGAGACGGTGCTGAGCGAGCGCGGCGTCGGCCTCTCCAACGGCCAGCGCCAGCTCATCTGCATCGCCCGAGCATTGATCCGCAACCCGCGGATCCTTATCCTGGACGAGGCGACCAGCGACCTGGATCCGGTGGCCGAGGATTTCTTCCTGCGCAACCTGCGCCGTGCCGCGCGCGGACGCACGGTCGTCATGGTCACCCACAGGCTGGCGCCGCTTTCCATCGTCGACCAGGTAGCCCTGGTGATCGACGGGCAGATCGAGAAGCTGGGACCGCCCAAGGAGGTCATCACCTACGCCAAGGCCCGCATGGCGGAAGTTGCGCGCCCGACCTGACCGCCTATCTCTAGAGGGAGGCGACGCCGGCCGAGGCAAACGCGGAGACAGCAGATGGTGAAGGTACCCGTTCCCTTTCAGGCGAAGACTCCGGCCGTTCCCCAGAAGCGGCTGCCGGAGACCATGTCGAAGAAGTCGCGCAAGCGCTTCGGCGACTTCCTGCCGGAAACCCAGGCCATCGTGGAGCGGCCGCACTCTCCCTTCGTGCGCACCGTCATGTTCGTGCTGATCGGGCTGGTGGCCAGCCTGATCACCTACATATCTATCGCCGAAGTCGACCAGGTGGCCACGGCCGCCGGTGTCGTGCGCCCGGACGGCCGGGTGAAGGTAGTGAACCACCCCGAAGGCGGCCGGGTGACCGCGATCATGGTGCGCGACGGCGACGAGGTGAAGAAGGGCGACGTGCTGCTCTCGCTGGATCCCAACCTGATGACGGAAGAGGTCGAGAAGCGGCGCGACCAGTTCATCGGGACCAGCTTCGATGTCGAACGCCTGAGGGCGGAAGCCGAAGGCCGCCAGCCCTCCTTCGATCCAAAGCTCGTCGCCGAGCGTCCCGATCTAGCCGCCGCGCAGACGAGCCTCTTCCAGGCGCGCACCGACGCACTGAACAGCCGGCGCATGTCGGCCGAACAAGTGATCAGCCAGCGCACGCACATGGTCACCACCTTGGAAAGCCGCCTGCGCAAGGCCAGGCGCAGCTACGAACTGATGAACGAGCAGGTCACGAAGCTGGCGACCCTGCGCGACAAGGGTCACTTCCCGGAGCTGCAATTCATCGGTGCGCAGCGCCAGCTCAACGATGCCGAGGGTGCATGGCTGGAGACGCAGAGCCAGCTCGAGGAATCGCGTTCCGCGCTCGAGGAAGCGAAGGAGACGCTGCACTCCATCGAGACCGAGAGCGAAGCACGGGTGAAGCAGGAGCTCTCCCAAGCCCTCAGCCGTTACGACCAGTTGCAGTCCGACCTGGACCAGAGCAACCTTGCGCTGGGCAACCTGGTGATCACCGCGCCTGCAGACGGCATCGTGCAGGAACTGGTCGTCAACAACATCGGGCAATCGGTCGGGCCAAACCAGGAACTGATGCGTCTGGTGCCGACCGCCGACACACTGATTATCGAGGCCAAGCTCTCCAACGACGACATCAGCGCCGTCACGGTCGGACAGCAGGCGCGGGTGAAGGTCGCGACCTACAACTACATCCGCTATGGCACACTCGACGGCACGGTCGCCCGCATCTCTCCCGATGCGGTCGAGGACGAGAAGACCGGCAAGATGCTGTTCAACGTCTGGGTGCGCACCGACCACAACTACATGGGCGAGGTGCCGGGCAGGTATCCCGTCTCGCCCGGCATGACGGCGACGGTCGACCTGGTGACCGGCAAGCGGACCATATTCTCTTTCCTCACCGACAAGCTGCGTCGCACCTACCTCGGCGCCTTCGACGAGCGGTAAGAGCCCGACCGTCGGCCGGTGGCCTGCGGGCCATAGCGCAAACCTATCGGGGGTCAAGAAACTCGCTATTTGTGCTTCTCGGCGCGAAATCGGCAGACTTGCGGTCAAGACGGCGAGGTCGCGCGACCGCGGGCCCACGGCGGCTTTCCGGCAAACGGGAAGTTCTTGCCAGCCAAAGGACGGGAAGAGAAGCCATGCGAGATCTTGAAGGCCTCCTGGTCGTCACCCTGGAGCAGGCCGTGGCCGCGCCCTATGCCTCCAGCCGGCTGGCCGATGCCGGGGCGCGGGTGGTGAAGGTGGAGCGGCCGGAGGGCGACTTCGCACGCAACTACGATTCCCTGGCCAAGGGCAACTCGGCCTACTTCGTCTGGCTCAACCGCGGCAAGGAATCGATCTGCCTGGACCTCAAGACGCCGGCGGACCACGCGGTGATGGCGCGCATGATCGCCCGCGCCGACGTCTTCATCCAGAACCTGGCGCCGGGCGCCATCGGCCGGCTGGGCTTCGGCCCGGCGGAGCTGAGGAAGCGCCACCCGGAGCTCATCGTCTGCTCCATCTCCGGCTATGGCGAGGAGGGGCCCTACCGCGACCAGAAGGCTTACGACCTGCTGATCCAGGCGGAATCGGGGCTCTGCGCGATCAACGGCACGCCCGAGGGACCGGCGAGGGTCGGCGTCTCGGTCTGCGACATCGCCGCCGGCATGACCGCCTTCCAGGCCATCCTGCAGGCGCTCTATGCCCGCGCCCAGGGACGCGGCGGGCGCGCCATCGAGGTCTCGCTCTACGGCGCCATGGCCGACTGGATGAACGTACCCTACCTGCAGTACCGCTACGGCGGTCGCCCGCCGCGCCGCGAGGGCCTGCAGCACCCCACCATCGCGCCCTACGGCGCCTATTCCTGCGCCGACGGCAAGGCGATCCTGATCTCGATCCAGAACGAGCGGGAGTGGCGGAACCTCTGCAGCCTGGCGCTGGAGATGCCGGAGATGGCGAGCGACCCGCGCTACCTCACCAACGCGCTCCGGGTGGAGAACCGGGCGGCACTCGACGGCGCCATCGGCCGGATCTTCGCCCGTCGCGACCGCGAGGCCAACATAGCGAAGCTGGAGGCCGCGCGCATCGCCTTCGGCCGCCTCTCCGATCTGGACGACCTGCTGGCCCATCCCCAGAACCGCCTGATCCGCGTGGAGACCGAGAACGGCCCCATCGAGCTTCTCTCGCCCGCCGCAGTGGTCAGCGGCCGGACCGAGACCTTCGGCCCCGTCCCCGCCTGCGGCGAGCACAGCGAGGCACTGCGGCGCGAGTTCGGCTGACGGAGACCCGAAGGTTTGTTGGTTGGTACGGAACCGGCCCATGGGCCGGTTCCGGCTAGAGCAGGATGCACTCGCTTACGCTCTAGTACATTGTTTTAAAAGTGAATCGTCGCCACAGGTGATGCCACCTGCTCGGGATTTTCTCTAGCGCGAAGCGGCCGAACCCACTACTCCTCCGTGAGGAAGTCTTCCGGCTTCAGTTGCTTGTCGCGCGCTTCAAGGTAGTCCTCGGTGGTGCGCACCCTGGGGCGGGCGCCGACGGCGAAGGGGTCGCCGCCGGAGAGGTCGGCCTGGTGCTGGATGCGGCAGTCGTCGCACATGCGGATCAGGCGGCTGCGCTCTTCCGACTGGAACATCCAGTGCTTGCCGGCAAGCTGCCGGCTGATGCGCTCTATGGTGCCCCGGCTGCCGAAGGGCTTGCCGCAGGAGAGGCAGGCGAAGGGCTCGTCCTCGTGCAGGACCTCCGGGCGCAGGGCCGTGGCCGAGAAGGAGAGGCGCGGCTCCAGGGTGATGACCTTCTCCGGGCAGGTGGCGGCGCAGAGCCCGCACTGGACACAGGCCTGCTCGACCAGGAAGACGGCCGGGCGCTCGTTGCCGCCGTCGCGCAGGGCGTCGGCCGGACAGGCCGAGACGCAGGCGAGGCAGAGCGTGCAGCCCTCGGGATCGATGGCGATCCGGCCGTAGGGTGCGCCCTTGGAGAGCGCGACCGGCCCACAGTCCGGCGCCGCCGCCTCGCGCAGGGCGAAGAGCAGACTGCGTGCCACGGCGCGCTTGCCGCCGATCGGCTCCGGCGTCTTGCGGGCCAGCGCCGGCAGCGGCGTCAGGCGCCAGAGCAAGCTCTCCACGGCCTCGGGATCGGCCTCCTCGATCAGCTCAAGCCGCTCCTCGGCCTGGCCGAGGCCGGCCAGGATCGCGCGCATCAGCGCCACCTCTTCGCGCAGGCCGGCAAGGTCGTCCTGCTTGGCGGGATCGCAGAGCAGGAGGACGCGGCCGGCACCGGCCGCCAGCGCCGCGGCGAAGAGGTCGTGACCGGCGAGCCCCAGGGAATGCAGGCCCAGGGGCAGGACGTTGACCGGCAGCCCGCGGCCCATCCGCGCCATCACCGTGATGGTCTCGCTGCCCCGCTCGCCGTCGTGCAGCAGCAGCACCGGATCCCGGCCGCCGGCCTCGAGGAAACTGGAGATCAGCACCTGGGCGCGCCCGATCAGCCCCTTGCGGTCGGGATAGGCGTAGCTGACGGCGCCGGTCGGGCAGTGCGCGGAACAGGCCCCGCAGCCGCCGCAGACCAGCGGGTCGATCGAGACGCTCTCTCCCTGGCTCGCGATCGCGCCGGCCGGGCAGAGGTCCAGGCAGTTGGTGCAGCCGGCGATGCCGGAACGCCCGTGCGCGCAGATCGCGGCGTCGTAGGTCACATAGAGCGGCTTCTCGAAGCTGCCGACCAGGTCGCTCGCCTTGAAGAGCGCCAGCGCCACGGCCGCGGGGTCGCCCGGATCGGCCCTGAGGTAGCCGTCGCGCTTCTCCCAGCCGGTGAGCGGCGGCGGCTCTCCGGAGAGGTCCAGGACGATAGAGCAGCGCGACTTGGCCCCGTCGCGCGGCATCAGGAAGGTCGCCTCCCGCCGTGCCGAGGGCAGGATCGGCGCATAGCCGTCCACCGTCACCTCGAAGCCGCCCAGCGCACCGGTGACCCGGGCGAGCCGGCCCCGGTAGAGCGGCACCGGCATGACCTCCGGCAGCACCAGGTCCTCCCAGTCGCTCAGCACCAGGCTGACCGAGAGGCGCCGGTTCAGCAGCAGCGCCATGTCGAGCGCCGCCTGCCCCCTGCCGTAGACCAGGCAGACGCCGTCGGACTGCAGTTCCTTCAGCCGTGCGGGCGCAACCTCGACCAGGCTCTCGGCGATGAGGGCCGTCATCTTCGCCGTGGGCTCGCCGCTCTCGGTCCAGCCGGCGCGCTCGCGGATGTTGACGAAGGCGACATCGACGCCGGCCTCCTCGGCCAGCTCTTCGAAGAGCGGTGCCTCCTGGGTGCAGCCCACCAGCAGCGGCTCGCCGGCGGCCAGCGCCTCCTCGAAGCGGTCGAGCTCGCGCCGGCAAAGGGCATCCGCCGTGCCCTGCGCGGGGCAGCCGACCCCCTCGCCAATTGCCCTGGCGTCGACCCGCATGGTCTTCTCGCAGCTACACAGCAGCAAGCGGCGCGTGGCGTCCGGCATAGCGCTCCCCACTCATTGAATTATGCATTAAGAATGCTTTTAGCCTAGACAGCACGGTCTTGGGAGATATCTGTAACAGGTCGGACAAAAATAACGAAGCGAGGGAAGGCGCGGGAGATGCCGTCAAGGATGGCGAAGGGATGAGCGCACCGCGGCAGGCGGAGATGCCCGTCGGCGTGCTGGTCGAGAAGCGGCCGGCCAAGAGCGTCTGGATCGATGCCATCTGGCGGCCGGTCTCGGTGATGGCGGGCGAGGCGCTGGCCGAGCCCTGGACGCCGATCGCCGAGGAGGACGACGGGACCCTGCGCTACTGGGCCGGCACGGAACGGCTGGTGCTCTATCGCGGCGACACCGAGGCCTATCGCTTCAACCTGCAGGGCGATCCCAGGATCTACGTGATCCTGCGCCCCCGCGGTGGAGCGGGCGCGGTTCCCTACGAGGTCCACCTCGTCACCCTCTCGCCCTACGAGGCGCAGGACCATCTCGACAGCGACGAGGACATCGTCGAGGCCCTGCCCGTCGTGCCGCAGATCCTGGAGTTCCTGGAACGCTTCGTGGCCGCCCAGCCCGATCCGCCCGCCTTCAAGAAGCGCCGGCGCGACAAGGCCGTTCCCGATCGCCTGCAGTTCTCCAAGGATCCCATCTTCCTGCAGCGCAGGCGCCCCGGCGAAGGCGAGGAGGTTTGAGGTGAGCAAGGCACCGGAGGACGAGACCGGTTTTCTCTCCCGCTGGTCGCGGCGCAAGCGCGGGCAGGAGGAGGCGGCCGAAGCTGCCCCTCCGACAGGCAAGCAGGAGGCGGAACAGGCGCGCGCCGCTGCGGCGGCCGACGAGACGGCCCAGGAGGCGGAGAACCGGGCGGCGGCGGAGGCCGTGGACCTTGAGGCCCTCACCTACGAGTCCGACTACAACCTCTTCCTGAAGCCGGGCGTTCCGGGCGCGCTGCGCAACCAGGCCCTGCGGCGCCTCTGGCGCTCCAACCCCCTCCTGGCAAACCTCGACGGGCTGAACGACTACGACGAGGACTTCACCACGCCTGCAGGTGCTGCCGCAGCCGCGGTCAGGACCGGCTGGAAGGTCGGCAAGGGCTTCGTCGACAAGCTTGCCGAGGACGCGGAACCGCGCGAGGAGACCGCTCCCCGCTCGGAGGCGGCGGCCGAAAGGCCCACCCAGTCCGTCTCGACTCGGCTTCCCGAGGAGGCAGCGGAGCCGGCGGCGGAGCGCGAGGAAAGCCCGAGCGAAGCTGCGGCCGAAGCGGAGGCCGAGCCACCTGCCGCCGCAGAGGAACCGCAACGCGTCGGCCTGCGCGCGCGCCTCGACCTCGGGGCCTTCCGCGAGCGCAGTTCGGAGAGCTGATCGCCGGCCCGGGGGGCTGCCCTCTGGTCTCGTCAGTTGTCACCGGGCCGCCGACGGCTCTATTCCTGGTCCGGAACGTTATCCGGATCCCTGTCATGTCAGCCACCGTCTTCCTGGCCGTCGTCGGCGCAGCCCTCCTGCACGCCGCCTGGAACGCCCTCGTCAAGGGGAGTGCTGACAAGCGCGTGACCATGGGGGCCGTGGTCCTGGGCCATCTGCCCTTCGCCGCCCTGGTCCTCCCGCTGGTTCCGGCTCCAGCACCGGCCAGCCTTCCCTACCTGGGTGCCGGCATCGCGCTCCATCTCTCCTACCAACTCTTCCTGATGCACGCCTACCGGGTCGGCGAGCTGACCCAGGTCTATCCGATCGCCCGCGGCTCGGCGCCGCTGATCGTCGCCCTGGTGTCCCTGGCCTTCCTGGGGGTCCACCTCAGCCAGATGGAGCTGCTGGCGATCGCCGTCATCGGCTGCGGGATCCTCAGCCTCGCCCTGGTCCGGCGCGCCGACGGCCTGCGCAACGGCAAGGCAGCCTCCCTGGCGCTGGGGACCGGCTGCTTCATCGCCGCCTACTCGCTGGTCGACGGCTACGGCGCCCGCCTGGCGGGCTCGCCGCTGGGCTTCTACGGCTGGCTCACCATCGGCAACGGTCTCGCCATGGTGCTCTACCTCGCCGCCACCGCGCCCCCGGTCCTGGGCGAGATCGCCCGCAGCGGGCGCCGGGCCTTCCTGATCGGCGGCGGCGCCTCCTTCGGCGCCTATGCCCTGGTGATCTGGGCCTTCACCCAGGCACCGATCGCCCTGGTGACGGCGCTGCGCGAAACCAGCATCGTCTTCGCGCTGCTGATCGGAGTCTTCTTCCTGAAGGAACGCCTCGACCTGGTGAAGCTGGCTTCGACCATGACCACCCTGCTGGGCGCTGCCCTGCTGCGCTTCGAGAGAACGTAGACTCCGATGGTTTCGACCCGAGCCGGCCTTGTCCTAAGCGCGTAAGGTGTGCCTCTGCCCCATTGAAACTAGGCAAGCCCGCTAATCCCTATTTCATTTCAGATCTTGACTGTTTGATCCTGAGGGCGTAAAGCCGACAAAGACAGCAACTTTTGAGGGTTATTGCGGTGTGGAAGGCTGCTGCGACGGATGGGTTAGAGGACGACGCCGCAGGCAGCCCGTCTCAATAAATAATCTTCTTTAATAAAGATTTCGTTGCTTTCCTAGTTTCGATAGCTTTCTCATATATATTGTTCACAGGTTTCGCATACCGTGCCACATTGTTTAAGCATCTGGGCGTTTCCTTAAAAGACTCAGAGTTCTCATTTCCCTCTTTAATTCTGCGAGGCTTGCTCTTATTGAGTGATTTCGAAATATTTTTTACAACCGTTTTAGTTCTTGGGATTTTGCTATTTATTTATATCAGAACCAATCGAGCCCAACCCTGGCTACACTATGGTTCCATGCTATTGTTGTTCGTATCAGCAACATGGGGAGCAAGCCAGGTGGGTGCTTGGAAGGCAGGTGAGCACGCGCACCTTATGACCAATGAAGGGTATGGTACACTAGCGTTCTGCGAGCTGAAAGACAATGCGGTAGTCGAAGAAAGCAGCAGACAGATCTTCAACAAATTGATGGCTGAGGGGCAGCTAAGAATGTTCGTCGAATCGAAGGACTTCATGCACTTTGCCATTGTCCTACAGGACCTTGACGTAGATATTTGGGGGCAATCCTTTGCAATACCGAAATCCGCTATTGCTATGTGCCGCTTTGTTGGCCGCTAATATTAGTGCGTCCGCTGAAGAGCCGGAGGACGGTTTGCGCCAAGGTGAGTCGGCAACTGCTTGGGCCTGCGCAATGGATCCGACGTGCATTCCGCTAAAGCCCAAGGATATCCCCGGCACCACCGACAAGGAAATAGACTCGTTGTATCTGAAGAATCTCGATGAGAAAAAAATCAGAGAAGTGAACGAGCTTTTTAAAGATCAAGGAATTTTTAGAATGCAGAACAATGTATATAACTAATACATAAAAGACAAATTGTTTCTTGTTTTCAAATAATCGCGTGGCGCACCTTGGCGGAGACCCACTCGCTCAGCACCACGGTCGCCAGGATCACCAGGAAGATCACGGTGACCTGCGGCCAGGCCAGCACGTTCAGCGAGGCCTGGAGCTGCAGGCCGAGGCCCCCTGCCCCGACCAGGCCCAGGATGGTCGATTCGCGGATGTTGATGTCCCAGCGGAAGACGGCGATGCCGAAGAAGGCCGGCAGCACCTGCGGCACGATGGCGAAGTCGATGACCTGGGCACCGCTGGCCCCGGTCGCGCGCACCGCCTCGACCTGCGTCTCGTCGATCTCCTCGATCGCCTCGTAGAGCAGCTTGGCGACGAAGCCGATGGAGCGCAGGCCGATGGCGATCACGCCGGCCAGCACGCCGGGCCCGATGATGGCCACCAGCAGCAGCGCCCAGATCAGGGAGTTGATGGACCTCGAGGCGACGATGATCAGCAACGCCAGCGGCCGCACGAAGGCCGCCGAGGGCGTGGTGTTGCGGGCCGCCAGGAAGGCCACGGGCACGGCGATGACGATGCCCAGGAGCGTGCCCAAGGTAGCGATGTTGAGCGTATCCCACAGCGGCACCCAGAGGCGCTCGATATAGGACCAGCGCGGCGGCCACATGCGGCTGCCGATGTCGGCGGCCTGGCTGGGCGCATCGCCGACGAAGGCCCAGATCGTGTCCTTCGTCATCACCTGCCAGCAGAAGACGAAGAGCGCCACCAGCGCCAGCCAGCCGCACCAGAGCAGAAGCTGGCCGCGGGGGCTGCGGTGACGCCAGACGGCCGCGCTCACTGCACCCACCCCCGCACCTGCGAGGAGGCGTATTCCGCGAGCATCACGATCAGGATGATGATGATCAGGATGGCGCCGGCGGAATCGTACTCGTAGCGGTCGATCGCCGTGTTCAGGGTGGCGCCGATGCCGCCGGCCCCCACGATCCCGATCACTGCGGACTCCCGGAAGTTGATATCCAGCCGGTAGAGAGACAGACCGATCAGTCTGGGCATGACCTGGGGCTGGATCGCGTAGTTCACGAGCTGCAGCCAGGAGGCTCCGGTGGCGCGGATCGCCTCCGCCTGGCTCTCGTCGATGTCCTCGATGTCCTCGGCCAGCAGCTTGGAGAGGAAGCCGATGGTGGCGAAGGAGAGGGTGAGGAAGCCGGCGAAGGGGCCGAAGCCGAACATGGCGACGAAGAGGATCGCGATGATGATCTCCTGGAAGGAGCGCGAGACCGCGATGACGGCACGGCAGAGATAGTAGACCGGCAGGGGCGCCAGGTTACGCGCCGCACCGATGCCGATGGGAATCGAGAGGGCGATGCCTACCACCGTCGAGGTCACGGTCATGGTCAGGCTCTCGATCAGGCCGATCTGGATGTCGCGCCAGCGGCTGGTGAAGTCGGGCAGCAGGAAGCCCTCGACGAAGCGCCAGCCGCGGTCCAGTCCCTCGTAGACCCGGACCCAGTTGACCTCCAGCGAGCCGACCGCCAGCAGCAGGTAGATCAGCGCGCCGCCGTAGATGACTGAGCGCCAGAAGCGGCTTTGAATGAGGATGGGCGGACGGCGCCAGCGCCGCAGCGTCTGGCTCGCCACCTCAGACCGACCCCGCCATGCGGTGCTCCTGCGCCAGGGCCTCGGCTTCCTCCCGCTCTTCCTGCGCGGCCCGGCGCATCTGGGTCCAGTCCTCCTCGCCGTAGATGGAGGTGAGCGCAGCCTCGTCCAGGGTCGAGGGCGGCCCGTCGAAGACGACCTCTCCGGCGCGAAGGCCGACGATGCGCTCGGTGAAGCCCTGCGCCAGGACCACGTCGTGGATGTTGATGATGGCCGGCAGGTTGCGCTCGCGGCAGATCTCCTGCAGCAGGCGCATGATCTGGCGCGAGGTCTTGGGGTCGAGCGAGGCGGTCGGCTCGTCCACCAGCAGCAGGTCGGGATCCTGCTCGAGCGCGCGTGCGATGCCGACGCGCTGGCGCTGCCCGCCGGAGAGCGCATCGGCCCGCTTGTCGGCGTGCTCGGACAGGCCCACCCGCTGCAGGAGCGCGAAGGCCTTGTCGATGTCGGCCTGGGGGAAGCGCCGGGTGAAGGAGCGCCAGAAGGGCACGTAGCCCAGGCGCCCCGACAGCACGTTCTCCATCACCGTCAGGCGCTCGACCAGGGCGTACTCCTGGAAGATCATGCCGATGCGGCGCCGGGCCTGCTTCAGGCTGCGGCGCGGCAGGGCGGTCACCTCGCTGTCGGCGATGAAGACCTTGCCGGCGCTGGGCTCGACCAGGCGGTTGATGCAGCGGATAAGGGTCGACTTGCCCGCGCCCGAGGGGCCGATCAGGCCCATGACCTGACCGGCCGGCACCTCGAAGGAGACCCCGCGCAGCGCCTTGTCGCCGGTCCTGTAGGACTTGGTCAGCCCCTCGATGCGCAGCACGAGCCGTCCCCCTCGCCTCGGGGCCTCAGCCTACTGGCAGGCGTAGGAGACGCCGTTGGCCTCGTCGATCTTGCGGATCACCGCCCAGTTGTCCTTGAAGGTGATGGGGATGAACTGCGCCTCGCCGGACTTGGAGAACTCCTCCTCCAGCGAGCTGCCTTCCCAGGGGAAGGAGAAGAAGGCCTCCTGGATCTGCTCCTGCAGCTCGGGCTTCAGGTTGTGGGCGACGCCGTAGCCGGTGGTCGGGAAGGTCTGCGACTTGTAGAGCGAGACCACCTGGTCGGGCTTGATCACGTCGCGCTGAATCATGCGCGCCATCACCGAGTTGGCGATCGCGGCGGCGGGATAGTCCTTGTTGGCCACCCCAAGCACAGAGTTGTCGTGCTTGCCGGAGAAGACCGGCTCGAAATCCTCGCCCGGAAGCATGCCGTAGTCGGCCTTGAGGATCGCCGAGGGCGCCTTGAAGCCGGAGTTCGAGGTCTCGGAGGTGAAGGCCATCTTCTTGCCCTTGATGTCCTCGACCTTCTCGATGCCGGAGCCCGGGAAGGTGATGATCTCCATCTCGTAGCCGAAGGAGCCGTCGGCGGAGGCCATGATGGTGAAGGGCCGGAAGCCGGCACAGGCCACGGCAAGCGGGTTCGATCCCGTGTTGAAGCCGGCGATGTGCAGGCGGCCTGCCCGCATGGCCTCGATCTGCGCGGCGTTCGACTGCACCGGGAAGAACTGCACCTTCTTGCCGGTCTTCTCTTCCAGGTAGGCCAGGAAGTCCGACCAGGCCTCGGCATAGACCGCGGGGTCCTCGACCGGCGTGTAGGCGAAGATCAAGGTGCCGGGGTCGACCTGGTCTGCCGGGTCGCTCGGGATGTCGGCGATCAGGTCGCCGTCGGCATCGCTGTAGCGGCTGTCCAGGGTGAATTCGGCTGCGGCCGGCAGGGCCAGGACAAGGGGGGCGACAAGGGTCACCAGGAGCGTGCTTGCCAGTCTCATGATCGTCTCTTTCCTCCCAGATGTGCGACGGCTCCGCGATGGGTAGCGTCGAACCTTCCTACTCGTTTCAGGCTTAGCGACGCCTTACCGCGAACGGCGCCCGCGGTAAACCACCTGCCTCCTGTGGCTGTTCTCCGGGTGCATGCTATCCTCACCCCCGACAGCCGTTTCGCTCGGCCAAGGTCGCGCAAGCGCGACCTCTCGGTAGCGGAACGATACACGCCGGACAGGGGAGATGCCAATGGCGATACCCGTTGCGGAGAACTGGTTCGAGGCGCAGTCCATGGCGGACGGCGTCACGCTGATCTACGAGCCGCATGTCGTCCCGCTCCTGCGCTGCAACATCTGGCATGTCCGCGGGCGCGACCGCGACCTCATGATCGACAGCGGAACCGGGCTGGCGAGCCTGACCGACTTCGCCCGCGAGGTCCTGGACAAGCCCGTGACCGCGATCGCGACCCACGTGCACCTGGACCATGTCGGCGGCCATCACGAGTTCGCCGAGTGCCTGGTGCATCCCCTGGAGGCCGAGGGGCTGAGGAACCCGCCCAGCGCGCTAAACCTCATCGACGAAGGCTTCGACGCGGGCGACCTGGCAACCCTGCTGCTGCCGCCGATGCCGGACTACCAGCCCGAGGGCGCCATGGTGACCGCGCTGCCGCACGCCGGATTCGCACTCCAGAGCTACCGGCTGAGGCCCGCGCGCGGCATCGGCTTCGTCGAGGAGGGGGACCTCCTGGACCTCGGCGACCGTTCCTTCGAGGTCCTCCACCTGCCGGGTCACTCCCCCGGCGGCATCGCCCTTTGGGAGGCGGCGAGCGCGACCCTCTTCTCCGGCGACACCCTCTACGACGGCCCGCTGATCGACACCTTGGACCACTCCGACCTCGGCGATTACCGCCACAGCCTCGAGCGCCTGCTGCGATTGCCGGTCGCGACGGTGCATGCCGGCCACGACCCCAGCTTCGGAAAGGAACGGCTGCACGCCCTGATCCACGAGCAGTTCCGGCAGTGGGACCTGCTGGATCGGACGGCCGTGGGGTCTTAGAGGAGTACGCGGGCGCCAACCGGCCGGCGTTACCCCAGGGTCAGCTTGGAATAGTGCTCGGCGAAGCGCTTGCGGACGAAGGCCACGAACTGCAGGTCGACCTTGAAGTAGTCGCCGAACTTCTCGTTCGTCGCCTGGCGCACGTCGTCGTCCTTGTCGCTGGATCCGGTCTTGTTTCGATGCAAGGCCTTGAGGTCGGGCCTGCCGAAGAGCCGCGCCAGCACCGCCTGGAAGTCGTTGAGCTGCTCGGTGGTGCAGATCATCAGGTATTCCTTCTCGACGACCTCGGCCGCGCGCTTGGAGTTGCGCACACCGGTCAGGAAGTTCGTCGAACTCGACCCGAAGTTGGCCTTCCCCTCCAGGCGCGTTTCGATGAAGTCGGTCAGGGTCATGCGCTTGGTCGCAGCCTTGATCGGCTCCACGGCCTTCTCGAGGTTGTAGTGGTAGTTCGAGATCAGGCGGTCGATGGGATCGCGCACCACGCCGAGGTAGAGGCAGGGCGCGTCGAAAAAGACGTGATCGCCGTAGGGCAGATGCTGCTGGAAGAAGCGGTAGCGGGCCTTGTCCTGATCCGACAGGTCCTTGATGCTGGGCGCCTCGTCGGCCGCATTGCGCTTCTTGTAGCGGAAGCAGGCCTGCTCCCCCAGAAGCTTCAGGAAAAAGAAGTAGAGCGAGGAGCCGCCGGTCTTCGCCAGGTGATTGAAGACCAGCTTGGACCGCTCCATGAAGGCGCGGTCGAGGGTCGTTCCCGTCGGGTCGGAACCGCTGTAACGCTGCATGAGCTCCGCATGGCGCTCCGTCCCGTCAGTGGTCACGGCTCTCTTCTCTGCCACGCTCTCAGCCCGCATACATTCCTCCTTCTAGAGCAAATCCCAAGCAGATGGAATCATCTGCGACGACGATTTGCTTTTAAAACAATATGTTAGAGTAGGATTCGTGAGCACAAGCGAGCGAATCCTACTCTAGTCCGCGAGAAAGGCCCTTCCATCGGGGCCCGACCTCCGGAGAGACGGCGGCCGGACGCTCTCGGCAGAACCCTAGGGCCATGGTGGACCATTGCCGCCGCCGCCCTGTCAAGCTGGCTGCGGCCAAACGCGCGAGGCTCACCAGCGCCGCCGGGCCGCCGCCAAGGTCAGGCGGAACACACGTCCCGGCGGCAGCAGCGCCAGGCGTGGGTCCTCCAGGTCGTAGCGGCAAAGCCGCAGCCGCTTCAGATAGATCTGCGCCAGGCTGCCCAGCAGGAAGGGGCTGCCCTGCCCCTTCGTCAGGCGCGGATGGCGCGCCCGGGCCGAGGCCAGCAGCCTCTGCGCGGAACCGGCCAGCCGCTCGGCCAGCGCGCTCAAGTCGGCCCCGCCCTGCCCCTCCATCAGCCGCCCGCGGCTGAGGCCCGCCTCCTCCAGCGCGGCGCGCGGAAGCCAGATGCGGCCGCGGCGGCGCCAGGCGGCGAAGGAGCGAAGCTGGCCGATGATGCCCCATGCCGTGCCGATGTCGCCGGCGAGCTCCCGCTGTTCCGCCTCCAGCCCCAGAAGGCCGGCCGTCAGGCGGTTGACCGCGCCGGCCGTTTCCCCGGCATAGCGCTTGAGCGCGGCCTCGTCGGGAAAGGCTTCGGAATCGAGGTCGCGCCGCCGTGCCTCGACCAGCTCCAGCAGCGCTGCGGGATCTAGCTGTCCGCTGCCGATCAGCGGTGCCATGGCCTGGGTGACGGGGTGGTCGGGCGGCTCGCCGGCGCCGGCCATGGCCTCGATGGCGTCGCGCCACCAGGCAAGGCGCATCTCGCCCAGCAGCGGCTCGCTCACGCGCTCGGCCGTGCGGGCCAGTTCCTGGTTGAAGGCGGCCAGCACGAAGAGCCGTTCGCGCAGCGGCGCGGGCGCGAAAACGAAGGTGAGATAGCGGTCGTGATCCTCCCGCCTCACCTGCTCTCCCAGCGGCGAGAGCGTTCCGGCCATCGTGGTCTAGAGCAAAGCCTGCGCAGATGGGATCATCTGCGACGACGATTTGCTTCTGAAACAAGGCACTAGAGCGCGTCGCACTCGGCTGCAACCGGCGCCGGCCCGCACCCCCGCCCGGCCGCCCATACCAGGATACTTGCGTGGGCGGCCGGGCGGGGGTGCGGGCCGGTTCCGCGAAAGTTCGAAACCCTCCAGAGCAGGATGCGTGAGCAAGAGCGAACGCATCCTGCTCTAGAAAACCGCTATCAGCGCGGCGGCGACGCGGCGATCCTCCGTCGCCAGGACGTTGTAGGTGCGGCAGGCGGCGCCGCTGGCCATGCACTCCACCACGACCCCCAGACGCTCCTTGAAGGCCCGGCGCAAGGCCGGCTTCAGGAAGGCCTGGGCGCTGCCGCTGCCCAGCAGCAGAAGCTCCACCGGCTTCTCCACCTCGGCGAGGAAACCCAGGCTATCGGGCGTGGCCTCGGCGAAGGCGGTGACGGGCCAGGGGGTGACGCTCTCGGGCGTCACCACCAGCGAGCCCTTGTATCGGGTGCCGCTGACGATGAAGTGGCCGTCGCCGTAGCCCTCGACGAGCCGGCGACCTTCGGTTGGGCTGGGAGTGATGTCCATGGGCGATCCTTCCCCCCGATATAGGGGCTCGCCCTCCGGCCCGCCAGACGACAGGAGTCCGCACCCCGGGCCATCACCCCGGCCCGGGATGCGGGTCTTTCCGTCGGAGCGTCTTCTTACAGGCAATAGGCCTTGAGCGGCGCGAAGCCGTTGAAGGCGACGGCGGAGTAGGTGGTGGTGTAGGCGCCGCAGGCGAGAATCCGCACCTTGTCACCGGGCTTCAGCGCCAGCGGCAGGCTGTAGAGGGTCTTCTCGTAGAGCACGTCGGCGCTGTCGCAGGTGGGACCGGCCAGGACCACCGGGCCCACGGGGCCGCCGTCGTGCTCGGTCACGATGCGGTACTTGATCGCCTCTTCCATGGTCTCGGCCAGGCCGGAGAACTTGCCGATGTCGAGGTAGACCCAGCGCACCGTCTCGCCCACGTCCTTGGTGGAGACCAGGACGACCTCGGCCTCGATCACGCCGGACTCGCCGACCAGGCCGCGGCCGGGCTCGGCGATGAGCTGCAGGTCGCGGTCGCCCATCTGGCGGGCGACCGAATCGATCACGCTCTCGCCGTAGTGGCGCTGACCCGGGACGTCGCGCCGGTAGCGGGCCGGAAAGCCGCCGCCCAGGTTCAGAAGCCAGGGGGTGAGGCCCTGGGCCTCCAGCTCGCCATAGAGCTCGGCGATGCCGCCCAGCACCTTGTCCCACTGCGAGAGGTCGGTCTGCTGCGAGCCGATGTGGAAGGAGACGCCGGCCGCATCCAGGCCCAGCTCCCTGGCGCGCAGCAGCAGGCTCCTGGCCATGCGGCGGCTGCAGCCGAACTTGCGCGACAGCGGCCACTCGGCACCCTCACCGTCCACCAGCAAGCGGCAGAAGACCGAGGCGCCGGGCGCCAGCTCGGCGATCTTCATGAGCTCCGCATCGCTGTCGAAGGCGAAGAGGGTGACGCCGCGCTGGTAGGCATAGGCGATGTCGCCCGCCTTCTTGATGGTGTTGCCGAAGGAGAGGCGATCGGCCTCGATGCCGAGCTCCAGGCAGATGTCGATCTCGCCCTTGCTGGCGACGTCGAAGTTGCTGCCCAGGCGGTCGAGCAGGCGCAGCACGGCCGGCTCCGGGTTGGCCTTGACGGCGTAGTAGATCTGCGCCGGGTCCAGGCCCGCGGCCAGCTCCAGATAGTTGCGCTCCACCACCTGGCTGTCGATCACCAGGCAGGGCGTCTCCGGCTGCACCCGGTCCAGGAACTCGGCCTGGGCGGCGGTCACGCCGCCGCGCTCCGGCACGGCCGGCGGCACGAGGCTCAGCTGACGGCGCACGGCGGCCTTGTTGGCCGGGGTGCTCATCGGCTGCTGCTGGTTGCGAACACGGATACGGGCGGATTTGCCGCCCAACTGTGCGATGTGCATCGTCGTTCCCCCTCGGAAACCGACATGGGGCCCGCGAGGGGAAGACCATGCCTGTCGTTGCCAAAAAGAACGCGATCCGCGGGTCCTTCACCGTCTTAGGGGACGGCCAGGGGCACATGCGTTAGGCGTCTGGCGGGGGACTTAAGGCCCGAAGCTTCGGGGCGCAAGCAGCGAATTTTCCCTGAACGCACAGAGGCCTATGCAGAATGAGCATGGCGCGGCCATCGACTCCGCAAGCCGTACAGGCCGTTGCGAAGGCGCAACAGAAACGGCGGACCTCGGCCCAGAGCAAATCCCGAACAGATAGGATAATCTGCGACGACGATTTGCTTCTAACGCAACACGCTAGAGTGGGATTCGTGAGCATAAGCGAACGAATCCTGCTCTAGGACCACGACCGAAACGCGGCGAGACATCGGCCGGCGGGGTCCTACTGACTGTAGCGACGGCGCGCGAACTCCCTAAAGATCTCATCGACGGCATCCCTGTTCAGGTCGGGCAGAAGTTCGTCCCTGAAGTAGATCTCGGTATAGGCGAGCTGCAGCGGCAGGAACCCGGAGAGCCGGCGGTCGCCGCCGGTTCGAATCAGGATATCGGGATCCGGCAGCCCGGCGGTATCGAGGTTGGCGACCAGGGCGTCCGCTTGAAAGCCCTCGCCGTTCGCCGGACAGGCGCGCATGCGCGCGAAGGCCCGCTCGATCTCCTCGGCCGCGCAGTAGTCGAGCGCGAAGACCACGGTGGCGCCACCGGAGGCAGCCGTCGCCCGCTCCAGGTCCTCCATCGTGGCGACAAGGGTCGGCGCCACCTTCTTCAGCCGGTCCCGCCGGCCGATAACCTGGAAGCGATAGCCCTTGTTGCGATAATGATCCATCGCCAGATGCAGGTAATCTTCGATGCAATCGATGATTACCTGCAACTCATCCCTTGATCTCCAGAAGGTTCTGTTAGAAATGGGCCAAATTGTGATTACGTCCACACCTCTAGAAACCATAAAATCGAGCAGGTCTTGCAGAAGGGTTGCCGATCTTTGATAGGCCTCTGCCAATGACACGTTGTTCTGTTTGGCCCAACGCCGATTTCCATCGGGAATCACGGCAACATGCTGGGGAGACACCTGCTTGTCCATCTGTCGCGCCCCTACCAAACCAACAAATACCTGGCAGTCAGGCCTACTCTGAGTTGCTTCGGCCAATGCAGCTCAGTGTCAACCAATCCGACACAGTAACGTTCGCCAGCGTAGCTGACAAGCTACCGAGAGGTTTTGCTTGTTCTTGAGTCAATATCTTGCCGTCTGTTGCGAATTGCCCCCATCCACGACGACGACCACCACCCTCACATGCGATGACGCAACAGACGCCAGCAGCGGCAGCGGGTCGGTCCGCTCGCTCAGTTTTTCGAAGCGCTTCTGGGGTTTACCCTCACCGTGGCCTTGCCAGCCGGCCCATGCCGAAGATCGAGCCGATGTTGACGATGGCACCGTCCCGCTCTTGCATCGTCCGGCCCGACGCGCGGGCCACTCGGAAGACGGCCGCCAGTTTGGCCTCCACCACCCGGCTCCGATCCTCCTCGCTCACCACACGAGATTCACGGATTGAACAGCGGCAAGCCCTCGACAAACCTGCCAGTCGGTTCGCAGGTTGCCTTGGGGCGGCGGTAATTGTCCCAGTTGACGATCCCAGGAAGAAACCTTTGGGAACGGTAGGACCAATGATATGGCCAAATCCGGGTGTGCCCCTGAACCAGGAGCATGGCGTGATGCTGACGCCGTCGCTTGTCCATTGCATAAAATGTCAAATCATCCCAACTGCGCGGCGGCTGCTTGCGATCAAGCAACAGGATGCAGTGCGGTCGCCCCTCTGCGAGTTCCAGAGCGCTGGCGACTACGTTGCGCGGTTGAAAGATGCCCAAAACTGAAGCAAGAGCGATTGTGAGAACCATCCCAAGCAAGACTGTCCAAGGTCGCAATAGCGTCCGATCAGAGCGCCGAACCCAAACCACTAGGAACGCTACAATCGCCAAACACACTACAGCAACAACAACGTGTGTGAGATACCCCCTGTAAGCGCCTTCAAAGGCGTTCGCTAGCATCGACGTTCCCAATAGCCCGAGTATGCTACCGAGCGACAAGAAGAGGAGAAGATCGAACCACCGCAGAGCTTCCCCGCCTTTCATCAACAGCTCGAAGCGACGGCCGCGTCGCGCCACCAACCAAACTGTGACGAGGTATCTAAGCCAAAGAAGAACGAGGCAAAAAATCAAGAACGCAATGATGATGCCATAGCCAACGATTTCAGATAGACTCAAATCCAGATTCGGCGCTCTTCCAACCTCTTGAAAGAGAAATGTTAATCCCGATGCCAGCCACAGCCGCGGCACCCAAGGCCACGGAGCCAACAACGATACAAGAGGAAGCCCCATGACCGCGTAGAAAGCCAATTGAGGTATATTCAATACCAAACCTCCTGATCGCTTATAGTTTTCCTAAGATTTATGGCGCACTTTTGTTGCTCCGATGCCGAAATCTGGATACTGCGAGACCTCCAGAGAACACACCAGACCAAAAAAAATACAGTTCAACCGGAGAAATGTGATAACGGATTCACTGAATCAAATGACGAGTGGCGTCCTTATCATTCTGGGAACGCTTCCGGGCAAAATGGGCCGAGTTTCATCCTAAATCACCGCGTGCTGCCCCCCATCCACCACCACCACCGATCCCGTCATGTGCGACGAGGCATCGGACGCGAGCAGCAGCAGCGGCCCGGTCAGCTCACTCAGTTCCCCAAAACGGCGCTGGGGGATCTTCTTCACCATGACCTTGCCGGCCTCGCCCTCCAGGGTGTCGCGGTTCATGTCGGTGGCGAAGTAGCCGGGGCAGAGCGCGTTCACGCGGATGCCGTGGCGCGCCCACTCGACCGCCAGGCTGCGCGTCAGGTTGATCACGCCGGCCTTGCTGGCCGCATAGGAGGCCAGGATCGCGGCACCGCCCAGGCCGATGATCGAGCCGATGTTGACGATGGCGCCGCCGCTCTCCTGCATGGCCCGGCCCGAGGCGCGGGCGACACGGAAGACGCCGGTGAGGTTGGTCTCCACCACCCGGCTCCAGTCCTCCTCGCTCACCTCCAGGGAGTTGCCGGTGATCGCGATGCCGGCGTTGTTGACGACGCTGTCCAGTCGGTCCCACCGCGCCGCGGCCCGCTCCACGGCCTCGTCGACGCTGGAAGGATCGGTCACGTCCATGGCGAGCGGCAGGGCCTCACCGCCCTGGGCGCGGATCTCGTCCGCCACGCTCTCCAGCGCGTCCAGCCGGCGCGCTGCGATCGCGACCCTGGCACCGGCGCGGGCCAGGTCCAGGGCGAAGTGGCGGCCGAGGCCCGCGGAGGCACCGGTCACGAGGGCGACCTTGCCGCTCATGTCGAAGGGATTGATCGTCACGTCTAGAGGTCCTTGGCTTGCTGCCTGAGCAGGTATTTCTGGATCTTGCCGGTCGAGGTCTTGGGCAGGGGTCCGAAGATCACGGTCTTGGGCACCTTGAAGCGCGCGAGGCTCTGCCGGCAGTGCTCGATCGCCTCCTCCGGCGTCATCTCGGCGCCCCGGCGCAGGGTGATGAAGGCGCAAGGCGTCTCCCCCCAGCGCTCGTCCGGCCTGGCGACCACGGCGGCCTCCAGCACCTTGGGATGGCGGTAGAGCGCCTCCTCGACCTCGAGCGACGAGATGTTCTCGCCGCCGGAGATGATGATGTCCTTGGAGCGGTCCTTGACCTCGATGTAGCCGTCGGGGTGGCAGACCGCCAGGTCGCCGGTGTGGAACCAGCCGCCCGCCAGCGCCTCGCGGGTGGCGGTCGGGTTCTTCAGATAGCCCTTCATCACGGTGTTGCCGCGCAGCATGATCTCGCCGATGGTCTCGCCGTCGCGCGGCACCTCCGCCATGGTCTCGGGGTCCATGACCCTGGCCCCGTCCAGGGTGGCGTAGCGCACGCCCTGGCGGGCCATCATGGCGGCGCGGGCGGGCAGGTCCAGCTCCTCCCAGGCCTCCTGCCAGTCGCAGGCCGTGGCGGGCCCGTAGACCTCGGTCAGGCCATAGGCGTGCAGCACGCTGAAGCCCTGCTCCTCCATCGCCTTGATGATGGCGCTGGGCGGGGCCGCACCGCCGGTCATGAGCCGGACCGGGCCCGCCAGCGGCCGCTTGATCTCCTCCTCGGCGGTGGCCAGCATGTTGACCACGATGGGGGCGCCGCAGAGGTGGGTGACGCGCTCTTCCTCCAGCAGGCGGAAGATCAGCGCCGGGTCCACCTTGCGCAGGCAGATGTGGGTCGCGGCCGCACAGGTGACTGCCCAGGTGAAGGTCCAGCCCGAGCAGTGGAACATGGGCAGGGTCCAGAGGTAGCGGCTCTCGCCCGTCAGCCCGAAGGTCATGCGGTTGCCCATGGCGTTCAGCGCCGCACCGCGGTGGTGGTAGACCACGCCCTTGGGGTTGCCCGTCGTGCCGGAGGTGTAGAGCAGGCAGATCGACTGCCACTCCTCGCCAGGCTCGTCGGCCTCGAAGTCGGGGTCGCCCTCTTCCAGCAGGGCCTCGTAGTCCTTCTCGCCCAGCAGCTCGCCCGACTCGGCCAGGGGATCGTCGATGTCGATCACCTGGATCTTGCGGCCGAGCTGGGCCAGCGCCGGCTTCACCGCCGGCGAGAGCTCCTTGTCGGTGATCAGGATCTCGGCCTCGCCGTGCTCCAGGATGAAGGCGATGGTGGCGGGGTCGAGGCGGGTGTTGATGGCGTTCAGGATGCCGCCGGCCAGCGGCACGCCGTAGTGCGCCTCTAGCAGTGCGGGCACGTTCGGCGCCATGACGGCCACGGTCTTGCCGCGCTCCACGCCGCGGGCCTTCAGGGCCGAGGCCAGGCGGCGGACCCGGGCATAGAAGTCGGCATAGCTGTAGCGCAGATCGCCGTGGATCACCGCCTCGCGCTCGGGATGCACGAAGGCGCTGCGGCGCAGGAAGGTCAGGGGAGAGAGGGGCGCGAAGTTCGCCGGGCGGCGTTCCAGCCCCTGTTCGTAGATAGTTTGAGCTTGCGACATGGTTCTCGGCTGCTATCTCCTGACGTGACCCCTGGCAGGCCTGCCGGCGGCTATCGTGGCGACCTCGCCGCATGGCGGTCAAGCGGCAAGCCCCGCCGGGACCGGCAAGGGAGACAGGCGAGCATGCAGATCGAGATCTACTCCGACACCATTTGCCCCTGGTGCCTCATCGGCAAGCGGCGCCTGGAACGCGCGCTGGCAGAGCAGCCGCAGCCCGACCTGCAGATCGTCTGGCGCGCCTTCCAGCTGAACCCGGCCATGCCGGCGGAGGGCATGGACCGGCAGCGCTATCTCGAGCTGAAGTTCGGCGGCGCCGAGCGGGCGGCCACGGTCTACGAGCCGATCAAGCAGGCCGGGCTGACGGAGGGCGTGGCCTTCGCCTTCGACAAGATGTCGCGCACGCCCAACACGCTCAACTCGCACCGCCTGATCCGCCTCGCCCAGGCCAGGTCCGCCAAGGCGGGCGAGGCGGTGCTGGAGAGCCTCTTCCGCGCCTACTTCTTCGAGGGCCGCGACATCGGCGACCTGGAGACCCTGGCCGAGCTTGCCGCCGGCGCCGGTCTCGACCGCGCGGAGGTCGAAGCCTACCTCGCCGGCGAGGAGGACCGCGAGGCCGTCGCCGCTGAGGACGCGCGGGCCCGCGAGATCGGCATCCAAGGCGTTCCCACCTACATCCTGAACGGCAAGTACGTGCTGTCGGGCGCGCACCCGCCCGAGGTGCTCTTCCGCCTCTTCGACCTGGTCAACGGCAAGGAGAAGGCCGAGGAGGCCGCGCCGGAGGTCTGATCCCCGCTTAGGCGAGGGAGCGGTAGAGCATGAAGAGGCCGATGGCGACGAAGATCACGCCGGAGATCGCCTGGATGGGAAGCTGGGTGAAGTAGACTGCGGTGGTGCGTCCCACGATGACCGCAAGCAGGGTCGAGAGCGATAGCGCCAGGATCGAGGCCCCGAAGACGAGAAAGGGTTGCTCCTTGTTGGCCGCGGCGGCGGCCAGCACGGCGATCTGGGTCTTGTCGCCCAGCTCCGCGAGAAAGATGGCGACGGCGATGGCGAGGAGGGACGAGCTTGGCATGAGCGTTACCTCGGCGAGCTGGCGTGGGCTTCTGGTTGGGCAGGCTTTCCGCTGAGGCTGGCCCGGCTGGCCGGTACCCTAGAGCAGAAGGCTCGCCAAGGAAATCGCTCGGGGGCGTGGTCCTACCTCTAGAGATTTGATTCAACGCGTGGATTCGCCCGACAGGTTGTTTCCGGCCGCGCGCAACTCGCTCTAGGAGAGAAGGCCGTCCCGGCGGTCCAGGGCCCTGTAGCCCGCCACTTTCAGCAGATCCAGGACCAGCATCCAGCCGAGATTGTAGAGCCAGACCAGGCCGATGGTCCCCCAGTCGAGGCGCGGGACCGGCCAGCCCAGCCCGCACATGAGGATCGCGACGATCTGGGTCGCGAAGACGGCGAACAGCAGGATCGGCGCCGGATAGGGCGGCAGGAAGCAGAAGCCCGGCGCGCGGGTCAGCAGCAGCAGCAGATGGCCCCCGGCAACAAGCTGCAGGAACATGATGGACTGCAGCTCGCCGCTGCCCAGCGCCCAGACCTCGCGGCCCAGGTAGAGCAGGCCGAAGGACTCCACGACCGACAGCAGGCCCAGCCAGGTGGCGATCAGGATGGTCCGGCGCATGTTCCAGACCACAGGCTCCGCTGAGACCCTGGCGCGGTCGTAGGCGATCGCCATGATGGGGATGTCGTCCAGCAGCGCCAGCAGGATGATCATCACCGCCGTCAGCGGCCGGAAGTCCAGCAGCACCGTCGCCAGCACCACGAAGACCATGATGTCGATGGTCATGGCGATGCGGTAGACGGTGTAGCTCAGCATGCGCTCGAAGATGCGCCGCGCCTCGTCCACCGCCCGTACGATGGTGGAGAGCCCTGGTTCGGTCAGGATCAGGGCGGCAGCCGCGCGCGCCGCGTCGGTGGCGCCAGAGACCGCGATGCCGACGTCGGCCTGCTTCAGGGCCGGAGCGTCGTTCACGCCGTCGCCGGTCATGGCGACGATGTGGCCGCCCTCCTGCAGGGACTTGACGATCCGGTACTTGTGCTCGGGGAAGACGCGGGCGAAGCCGTCGGCCTTCTCGATGCGGCGGGTCATCGCGCCGTCGCCCTGCCCCTCGGTTCCGTCGAAGAGGCTGCTGGCCGGCAGGATGGTCTTGCCGATCCCCAGCTCGTCGGCGATCTCGCGACCGATCGCGACGTCGTCGCCGGTCACCATCTTGACCGCGATCCCGTGCTTGCGCGCGTCGGCGATGGTGGGCGCGGAGTCCTCGCGCGGCGGGTCGTAGAGCGCCAGGATGCCCAGCAGCCGCCAGCCCTCGCCCCGGTCCTCGGCGACGGCCAGCGCGCGGAAGCCCTTGGCCGCCAGCCTCTCGACCTCCGCCATCGCAGCGGCGGTCTCCGCCTCGGGCGGCCGGACCAGATCGACCAGGGCCTGCGGTGCCCCCTTGGCGACCGTCATCCTCTTGCCCTCGTGCAGGACCTCGGCACTGGCCCGCTTTGAGACGGGGTCGAAGGGCGTGAAGGCGGTCTGCTGGTAGCCCTCCAGCCGCGAAGCGTCGGGAAGTCCCGCCAGGATCGCCTGGTCGATGGGATCGTCGTTGTCGCGGCTGCAGGCGAGCGCTGCGGCCAGCAGCAAGTCGTCTGCGCCGGCCCCGCCGAGCGGCAGGGGATCGCCCAGGGTCAGGCGGTTCTGGGTCAGGGTCCCGGTCTTGTCGGAGCAGAGCACGTCGACCCCGGCCATCTCCTCGATCGACTGCAGGCGCGCGACGATCGCCTTCTGCTTGGACAGCGCCAGCGCGCCCAGCGCCATGGTGACCGAGAGCACGGCCGGCATGGCGACGGGGATCGAGGCCACCACCAGGATCAGCACGAACTGCAGCAGGTCCAGGAAGGGTGCGCCGGCCATCAGCTCGTGCGCGATCAGGATGACGGCGAGCGCGAGCGCCGCGACGATCAGGAAGTCGCCGACCCGCATGACCGCCTGCTGGAAGTGCGACTTGGCCCCGGCCCCGGCCACCAGCTCTGCCGTCTTGCCGAAGAAGGTCTCGATCCCGGTCGCCGTCACCAGGGCGTCCATCTCGCCCTGCTTGGCGAGCGAGCCGGAAAAGGCCATGTCGCCCACCGCCTTGTCGACCGGCAGGGATTCGCCGGTCAGCGCCGCCTGGTCCACCGAGAGATAGCTGCCGGAGAGGAGCTTCACGTCGGCCGGGATCACGTCGCCCAGGCGCAGGTGCACGATGTCGCCCGGCACCAGCGCGCTGGCATCCAGATCCTTCCAGGTGCCGTCGCGGCGCACCCTCGCGGTGAGCGCGAGCTGGCTCTTCAGGGCCGAGAGCGCGTTGCTCGCCTGATGCTCCTGCCAGAAGCCGATGGCGCCGTTCAGCACCAGCATGACCAGGATGATGATCAGGTCCTCGAGGTCGCCGGCGATCGCCGAGAGCAGGGCGGCGGCCTCGATCATCCAGGGGATCGGCCCCCAGAAGTAGGCGGCGATCTGGGCCAGCAGGCTTCGCTTGGCCTCCGGCAGCGCGTTGGGGCCGGCCTCCGCCAGGCGCCTCTGCGCCTCGCCGCTGCCGAGGCCTTGCTTCGGGTCGCTCCCCAGCCGCGCGAGCGCATCTTCGACGCTGAGTGCGGCGAAATCGACCTGCTCGCTCTTCCCGGCGCTCTCCCTGGAAACGCTCATGGAGCCCCCCTTCCGCCGGCCGCCGTGCGGCTTCGGCGCTGCTTCAGGACCGTGGGCTCCAACCCCTGCCCACGCCGCTCTCAACGAATGCTAGCAGAGTAGGAGGGATAGGCGATGATCTGGATCATGGCCCCGTTCCCGAGCACTTCCCAAGCCTCCAGAGCCGTCAGCGATCGGAAGCACCGGCAGAACAGATGTCAGAGCAGCGCGCGTGAGCAGGAGCGCACTGGCCTCTCTAGTGGGCCAGCACCTCCGCCGGGACCAGCGGCATGGTGTCGGAGGTGTCGCCCGGCGGCTGCCAGTAGAAACGCAGGGTCGAGGTGTTGCGGCGCTCGAAATAGAGGATCAGCAGCGGGTACCAGCCGGCCGTCTTGGCGCGGAAGGTGCCCAGGTCCGAAAAGCGGTCGGCGTGGACGTCGGGGTCCTGGGCGACCAGCATCTTGTTGATCCGGAGCCTGACCCCGTCGTTCGATTCGAAGGCGAAGACATACTCGCCTGGCTTGTCCAGGTGGATGTAGCCGGTGATCTTGGCCAGCACGCCGTCGTTGCCGTCGCTGGTCAGCACCTTGCCCTTGCCGGTCTTGTAATTGAGCTTGGTGATGGTCGGGCCGGGCTCGCAGTCGTCCTCGTAGCGGTAGATCTCGTCCACGTGACGGATCATCTGCTTCATGTAGCAGACCGCCAGGCCGGGCTTCAGGCCTGCATCGGAGGTCAGGACCTCGGCGCGCGCGCCGGCGCTCGCCAGGAGGGCCACCAGGGCCGTTGCGAACAGTGACAGTAGGAGCCTCGCCATCGTTACCTCCCAGCGATGCGACATCAGGGTGGCGCCTAGGCTAGAGCAAACCCCGAGCAGATGAAAACCTCTGCAACGGCGATTTGATCGAACAATCAAGAGAGCGAAGGCGCGCGGACCGCAACCTGCGCAGTCACGCCGCCTTGCCTCCGGCCCGCCAAGCGAAGCCGGCCAGGTACCGGATAGAAAGGGGCAAAGAAGGGGGATGGTGACCCCTGCAGGACTTGAACCTGCAACCTCAAGCTTAGAAGGCTCGCGCTCTATCCAGTTGAGCTAAGGGGCCAGGTGAGCCAGGGAGCCGGCGTCGCGGACCCTAGTGCAATTGCCGAGCAGATGAACTCATCTGCGACGACAATTTGCTTCTGAAACAATACGCTAGGGCGGGATGTGGGAGCATCAGCGAGTGCATCTTGCTCTAGTGCGTCCAGGGGAAGGGACGGTGATAGGCGAAGTTGTCGGCATAGGCCTTGGGTTGCACCTTGCGGCGATGCGGCTCCTGCACCGAGACCATGATGCCGTGGCGCTGGCAGTAGGCCTCGCCCTCCTCGCGGCTGTCGAACCAGAGGCGAAGCTGCTGCTTGGTGTCGCTCGACGAGGTCCAGCCCATCAGCGGCTCGATCCGCCGCGGTGCCTCCTGCTCGAACTCCAGGAGCCAGCGCCGGGAGTTGCCCTGGCCCTGCTGCATCGCCGTCTTCGCTGGTTGGTACAGCCTTGCCTGCATCGTCCCCGTCAGCCTCTTCATACCGACCGAATTGTCCCGTCGGACCTTAGCATGGCGCCCTTCGGCCACCAAGTGCGATTGGCAGGGGCCATCTGGTCGGCCCGGTTGGTCGGGGCGAGAGGATTCGAACCTCCGGCTTCATGCTCCCAAAGCATGCGCTCTACCAGGCTGAGCTACGCCCCGATACGCGGTCACTGCCCACAAGGTCCATCTGTCCGCGGCGAGACCCGGGCGGATGGCCGGCGGCCGTCCCTCCGAACTCTCTCCACGACTGCCCATTGGGGGCGGGGCTGTCGTAGCCCAGGGGCAGCGCGGGCGTCTAGCGCAAACTGCCTGCGGTTCCCGCAGCCGGGGCAAGAGTTTCAGATGCGCTCGTAGTCCCCGTGCCGCCCGGCGCCGTCGCGGAAGCGGGCGGCGCCCTCTGCACCCTCCTTGCGGATGGCGTCCAAGCCCTTGGCCATAACGGCGTTATGGCGGCTGTCAAGTGGGGCAGACTCCTTCCATCGGCACACCAGCGGCACCCCAGAATTCGTTATCCTCTCAATAGTTCCGTCATCCTCCGGCTTGACCGGAGGATCATGTCAAGTGAATCGACGCGGGTTGAAAGAGATCCTCCGGTCAAGCCGGAGGGTGACATTCACAAGAGCGAGAACAATGATACATAATTGGGCAGCACTTAAATAGAAATCTAAAAAGGCAGTCAGATTATCGTCCGCTAGACATAACTCTCAACTCAAAACGATCCTTCCTATACAATCCACTCCCTAGCCGATCTTCCCGTGGCAGTGCTTGTACTTCTTGCCGGAGCCGCAGGGGCAGGGGGCGTTGCGGGCGACCTTGCCCCAGGTGGCGGGGTCCTTGGGGTCGGCCTTGATGCCGGCCGGCGGGGCGTTGCGCGCCGGCTGGCGTGCCGCGCGCTGCGGCCCGGCCTCGCGCGCCATCCCGCCGCCGGCCTCGGCGGTCGCAAGCTCGGCCTCCGCGCCGGCGCCGACCAGCGCCGGGTCCTGGCGGGTTTCGTGCATCTCGCGCGGCATCTCGCCGGCGTTGACCTCTTCGGGCGGCGGGGCCTCCTGGTTGCGCAGCTCGATCAGCGAGAGGATCTGCACCACCTCCTGGCGCACCTCCACCAGCATGGCGCCGAAGAGCTCGAAGGCCTCGCGCTTGTACTCGATCAGCGGGTCGCGCTGAGCATAGGCGCGCAGCGAGATGCCGTGCCGCAGGTGGTCGAGCGAGAGCAGGTGGTCCTTCCACTGCTTGTCAACCACCGCCAGCAGCACCTCCTTCTCGAGCGCGCGCATGATGGCAGGGGTGAAGCGCGCCGTGCGCTCTGCCATCAGGCGCTCGTGCGCCTCGGTGATGCGCTCCTCGATCTCCTCGTCGGCGATGCCCTCTTCCTCCGCCCAGGTGGTGAGCGGCAGGTCGAGGTGCAGGAGGCGCCGGCACTCCTCGTGGAGCGTGCCGATCTCCCACTGGTCGACGAAGGCGCCCTTGGGGATCGCCTGGGCGACCATGTCGCCGATGACCTCCTGGCGCATCTCCTTGATGGTGTCGGAGACCTCCTCGGAACGCATGAGGTCGCGGCGCTGCTCGTAGACCACCTTGCGCTGGTCGTTCATCACGTTGTCGAACTGCAGCAGGTTCTTGCGGATCTCGTAGTTGCGGGCCTCGACCTTCTGCTGCGCCTTCTCCAGCGCCTTGTTCACCCAGGGGTGGACGATGGCCTCGCCCTCCTTGAGGCCGAGGCGGGTCAGCATCCCGTCCAGCCGCTCGGAGCCGAAGATGCGCATCAGGTCGTCCTGCAGCGACAGGAAGAAGAGCGAGTGGCCGGGATCGCCCTGGCGCCCGGAGCGGCCGCGCAGCTGGTTGTCGATGCGCCGGCTCTCGTGGCGCTCGGTGCCGAGCACGAAGAGGCCGCCCGCCTTCAGCACGATCTCGCGGTTGGCCTGCACCTCGGCGCGGATCGCGGCCTCCGTCTCCCGCCGCTGGGCCTCGTCCTCGATCCCCTGCAGCTCCTGCACCACGCGCATCTCGACGTTGCCGCCGAGTTGGATGTCGGTGCCGCGGCCGGCCATGTTGGTGGCGATCGTCACCGTACCCGGCGCGCCGGCCTGGGCGATGATGAAGGCCTCCTGCTCGTGATAGCGGGCGTTCAGCACGTTGTGCGGGACCTTGTCGCGCTTGAGCCGGCGCGACAGCACCTCCGACTTCTCGATCGAGACGGTGCCGACCAGGACCGGCTGGTTGCGCTCCCGGCACTCCTTGATCTTGGCGACGATGGCGTCTTCCTTCTCGCCAACGGTGCGGTAGACCTCGTCGTCCATGTCCTTGCGCTCGACCGTGACATTGGTCGGGATCTCGATGACCTCCAGGCCGTAGATGTCCTGGAACTCGGCGGCCTCGGTCATGGCGGTGCCGGTCATGCCGGCGAGCTTGGGGTAGAGGCGGAAGTAGTTCTGGAAGGTGATCGAGGCCAGGGTCTGGTTTTCCTGCTGGATCTTTGCCCGCTCCTTGGCCTCCAGAGCCTGGTGCAGCCCGTCCGAGAAGCGCCGCCCCTCCATCATGCGCCCGGTGAACTCGTCGATGATGATGACCTTGTCGTCCTTGACGATGTAGTCGCGGTCGCGCTCGAACATCTTGTGGGCGCGCAGGGCCACGTTCACGTGGTGCACCAGGTTGATGTTCTGCACGTCATAGAGCGAGCCCTCGGTCATGAGGCCGCTCTCGCCCAGCAGCTCCTCGACCTTCTGGTTGCCCTCTTCGGTCAGGGTGATCGACTTCTGCTTCTCGTCGGATTCGTAGTGGCTCTGGTCCAGCTCGGGGATGATCGCGTCGATGCGCTGGTAGAGTTCCGAGGAATCGGAGGCCGGGCCCGAGATGATCAGCGGCGTCCGCGCCTCGTCGATCAGGATCGAATCGACCTCGTCGACGATGGCGAAGTTGAAGTCGCGCTGCACCACGGCGGCGAGCTGGCGTTTCATGTTGTCGCGCAGGTAGTCGAAGCCGAACTCGTTGTTCGTGCCGTAGGTGATGTCGGCGCCGTAGGCTTCCTGGCGCTGGGCCTCGTCGAGGCCCGGCACGATGCAGCCGACCGTGAGCCCAAGGAAGCGATAGATCTGGCCCATCCACTCGCTGTCGCGGCGTGCCAGGTAGTCGTTCACCGTTACCACGTGCACGCCCTTGCTTTCGAGCGCGTTCAGATAGACGGCCAGGGTCGCCACCAGGGTCTTGCCCTCGCCGGTCTTCATCTCGGCGATCATGCCGCGGTGCAGGACCATGCCGCCCATGAGCTGCACGTCAAAGTGTCGCTGCCCCAGGGTCCGCTTGGAGGCCTCGCGTACCGTCGCGAAGGCCTCGACGAGCAGGCTGTCCAGCGCCGCGCCCTCGGCCAGGCGCCGGCGGAACTCGTCGGTGCGCGCGGCCAGCGCCTCGTCGCTGAGGCCCTCGAGCTGCGGCTCAAGATCATTGATCGCCTGCACATCGCGTCGCAGGCCTTTGACGAAACGGTCGTTGGCGGACCCGAAGATCCGCTTGGCAATAGAGCCCATCATGATGCGCGGAAGGCCTCTGGGGTCAAAGGTCGAAAAAAGGAGAGCCAAGCTGTCTTCCGCGAACGTCAGCGGAAGCTCGACAATCGTTTGCTAGATAAGAGGGGCGAGCGGCGCTGTCAATTCGCACCGCCCCCGGCCGGCCGGCTTTGCCGCTTGCGCCAGGGGGTCGAGATGATCACCTTGGAGGCGGCTCCATCCTCTATAATCGGTGCGAACGGAGAGAAAGCAGATCAGCCATGCCAGTGCCCTTGTCCAGCTTCGCAAGGCCGCCTGAAGCAGGCCTCGGGCCCACCCGGCCCGGCGTCGCGCGGCGGGTGGCGGCGGTGATCCTGCCCTTGCTGTTGGCCCTGCCGCCGCTTGCGGCGGCAGCCCAGGAACAGGCGGCCCTGCCCCCGACCCTGCAGGCCATGCTGCGCCCCGACAACCCCGTCGTGGGCCGCGTCGGCAACACCGAGATCCGCTGGAACGACGTCATCTATTCGGCCAGGCGCCTGCCGGCCGACCAGCAAAGCCAGGTGACCCCGCTCTTCCAGATCCTGCTCGCCCGCCTGGTCGACCGCCAGCTTCTGGCCGATGCGGCGCGCCGCGAGGGCTATGCCAACCGGCCGGAGATCCGCGAGGCGGTGCGGCGCTTCGAGGACGACCTCATGCGCGACCTCTATGTCGGCGAGTACCTGGCAAAGAACGTCTCCTCCGGCGCCGTGGAGGCCAGGGTCAAGGCGCTGTCCGGCGGCAACCGCTCGCAGGATGCGGCCAGGCGTCAGCAGGTGCGCACCGAAATGTCGCGCCTTGCCCTCGACCGCCTGCTGGCGCAGCTTCGCCAGCAGACCACCATCAGCCTCTTTCCGCCGCGCTGAAGCGCGGCCGCCAGCCCAGGGAGACCTCTTTCGCCGTGCTGCCGCCCCGTTCGCCCCTGGCACCCGCTGCCACCCCGCTGCTGCATGCCGTACCCGGCGTCAGCCTGGCCGTCGCCGAGAGCAACTATCGCTATCGTGCCCGCCCCGACCTCCTGCTCATGACCTTCGCCAAGGGAAGCGTGGCCGCCGGCGTCTTCACCCGCTCGCTGACGGCCGGCGCGCCGGTCGTCTGGTCGCGCGAGGCGCTCGCCAAGGGCGAGGGCGCCGTCGCCGCCCTGGTGGTGAACGCCGGCAACTCCAACGCCTTCACCGGCCGCCGCGGCGAGGCGGCGGTGGGCGCGATGGGGGAGGCGGTCGCCGAGGCCTGCGGCTGCCGGCAGGAGGAGGTCCTGCAGGCCTCCACCGGCGTGATCGGCGAGCCGCTGGTGGCGGCGAAGCTGATCTCCTTCCTGCCGGACCTGGTCGCCGGCCAGTCGGAATCGGCGGCGCGCTGGCACGATGCCGCCGAGGCCATCCGCACGACCGACACCTTCCCCAAGGCCACCAGCCGGCAGTGCATGATCGACGGCAAGACCGTGACCCTGACCGGGATCGCCAAGGGCAGCGGCATGATCGCCCCGGACATGGCGACCATGCTGGCCTTCGTCGCCACCGATGCGCGCCTGCCGGCCGCCTTGCTGCAGGGCTTGGTCCAGCGGTCGACGGAGGCGAGCTTCAACGCGATCACGGTCGACAGCGACACCTCGACCAGCGACACCCTGGTGGTGGTCGCCACCGGAAAGGCCGGCCACGATCCCGTCAAGGACGACGCGGACCCGCGCCTGAAGGGCTTCGTCGCCGCGCTCGATTCCCTGCTGCTGGAGCTGGCGCTGCTGGTCGTCCGGGACGGCGAGGGCGCACAGAAGCTGGTCTCGATCCGCATCAGCGGGGCGGAGAGCGCGGCGGCTGCGAAGACCATCGGGCTCGCCGTCGCCAACTCGCCGCTGGTCAAGACGGCGATCGCGGGCGCCGATGCCAACTGGGGGCGGATCGTCATGGCGGTCGGCAAGGCCGGCCAGCGGGCCGACCGCGACCGCATCGCGGTCTCCATCGGCGGCATCGCGGTGGCCCGCGACGGAGAGCGGGTCGCCGACTACGACGAGACGCCGGTGGCCAAGCACATGCAGGGCCAGGAGATCGACATCGCCGTGGACGTCGGCGTCGGCTCCGGCGAAGCCCAGGTCTGGACCTGCGACCTGACGCACGGCTACATCGACATCAACGCCGACTACCGCAGCTAGCCTCGATGCCCACCGATGTCCTCGAGGGCTGCTGGGGCGCCGCACCCTCCGGCTCGCAGCCGTCCGACATTCTGCTGGTCGCGGCCTGCGCCATGATCGACCCGGACGGCCGAGTCCTGCTGGCGCAGCGCCCGGCCGGCAAGTCGATGGCCGGGCTCTGGGAGTTCCCGGGCGGCAAGCTGCAGGCCGGGGAAACCCCGGAAGCCGCGCTGGTGCGCGAGTTGAGGGAAGAGCTGGGCGTGGAGACGGCGGAGAGCTGCCTCGCCCCGCTGGCCTTCGCCTCGCACGGCTACGAGGACTTTCACCTGCTGATGCCGCTCTACGCCTGCCGGATCTGGAAGGGCCATCCCAGCCCGCGCGAGGGCCAGAGCCTGGCCTGGGTCCGCAAGGATGCGCTGCGCAGCTATCCCATGCCGCCCGCCGACGAGCCGCTGGTGGCGCAGCTCATCGACTGGCTGTGACGCGGGCTCGAGCGGCAGCAAGGTGACAGGCGAGAGAGACATAACGCGCCTCCTGGCCGGCAAGCGCGGCGCCTGGGGAAGCTTCGTCAAGCGCCACGCCCCGGTCATCTACGGCGCGGTCCGCAAGCGCCTGGTGCCGGCGGGGCGCGAGGGCGAGGTGGAGGACGTGGTGCAGGACGTCTTCGTCAAGATCTGCGCCAACGACTTCCGCCTGCTGCGCAGCTTCGATTCCAGGAAGGCGAAGCTGACCACCTGGCTGACCGTGATTGCAACCTCGGCCAGCATCGACCACCTGAGGCGTAACGCGCGCACGAGCGCCAGCCTGGATACGGTGCCGGAACACCATCTCTCGGTTCCCGCCAAGGAACCGGCGTGGGTCACGATCCCGGACGGCCTGCTCTCGCCGCGGCAGAGCTTGATCATCGAGCTGCTCTACCGCCATGACATGACGGCCGCCGAGGTGGGAGACAGGCTGGGAATCGACCCGCAGACGGTACGCTCCATGCATCACAAGGCGCTGCAGCGGCTGCGCGCGCGCCTCGCCGACGAGGGCCAATAGGACACAGGCGGCGAAAAATCGACAGCCGAACGGGTGGCCGGGGCCTGCGAAGGGATGACGAAGGCCGGCGTTTCGTATCAAGGTTAGAACGGTCGGGATTAACATAGAGCAATGACCGCGGCGAAGTCCGCGTGATCGACTGACGGGGCAAGAGGACGAGTGGCTAAAACGTTTCAATCCAAGCTGGAGCAGGCCCAGTGCGACGCGGAACTGGACCGCGAGCTGGTGGCACGCGCCCAGAGGCTGTGGGCCGGGCAGGACGCGGCAATCGCCGCCGTAGAGAGGACCGATGATCCTATGAGCCTTGCCGCCTACATCGAGCGGCGCCTGAGCGAGCAGGAGGCGGCAGCCGTGGAGGCGGAGCTGGCCACCGATACCGAGACTCGCGAGGTGTGGCTGCATGCGCGCGAGGCGCTGGGCAGCTACGAGGCACCGCCCTCGATGCTGCTGCGCCGGGTCAGCGCCATGCATCCGGACGGATTCACGGCGCCTGTGACATTTATGCAACGCTGGGGCGCGAGCCTGGCCGCCGCGCGTCCGATCGACGGCCTGGCCTGGGCTGCCGCCGCCGCCCTCTTCGTCATGATCTGTCTCGGCGGGTTCGAGCTGGGCAACTACGGCTATGCCTCCGCTCGCGACGAGGCCACCAAGTCGGCACAGTTGAGCGCGCTGCCTTTCGACCCGCAGTCGATGTTCTAGGACGGCGTGGTGCCGCGGGTCCCACGACGTCTGATCTGGGTCGCTCTGATCCTGTCGCTTGCGCTCAACGTCTCGCTCATCCTGGGCGCGCTCTATGCCGGCCGTCAGGTCGACGAGCCGCCCCGCGGCGCCGACATGATCGCGAGCCTGACCGAGACCTTGAAGCTGACCGCCGATCAGGCCCAGCAGCTGACCGCGATCCGCATCTCGGTGATCGACCGCTACCGGGCGCGCGAGCGCCAGGGCCAGGACTGGGGCAACATCCTGGCCGGCGTGCTGCGCCAGCCGAGCTTCGACGGCGGCTCCCTGAAGGTCGGCCTGGTGGAGCGCGATGCCGGACGGATCGACTTCTTCGTCTCGACCATGTCGCGCCTCTACGAATTCACGGCGGGCCTCACCCCGGACGCACGCCAGACCTTTCTCACCCAGATCGAGACGGACGAGAGCTTCCTGCGCCGCCTCTTCGGCCCGGATCCGAACAGCAGCAACAGCTAGAGCAAGTTGCGCTCGCTCATGCTCACGCAGCTTGCTCTAGCGTGTTGTTTTAGAAGCAAATCGTCGTCGCAGATGATTCCATCTGCTCAGGATTTGCTCTAGCGCGTTTCGGTTTTACGCGGAACCGGCCCCGCCCCTGCCCCGCTCCTGCCGGGCTGCGATGACCTCTGCTCGCTTCCCCTTTGGACAAGCCTGCTCTATGACGGCTGCTCGTGAGCGCGGGACCGGCCTTCCGCCCTTGGGCCGGCAGGGGTTTCCGCGAGAGCAGGTGGCGGCGGGTTCACGGTCTCGCCGCCGGGAAACGATGATCGAGCAAGGAACATGACGGCAGAACGAGAGCTGGCCCAGGCGGCACGCGCCTGGCCCTTCGAAGAAGCACGCAAGCTGGTGGAGCGCTACAAGACGGCGCCCCCGGCGAAAGGCTACGTGCTCTTCGAGACGGGCTATGGCCCCTCGGGCCTGCCGCACATCGGCACCTTCGGCGAGGTCGTGCGCACCACCATGGTGCGCCAGGCCTTCCAGCGCCTCTCCGACATACCGACCCGGCTGTTCTGCTTCTCCGACGACATGGACGGCCTGCGCAAGGTGCCGGACAACGTGCCCAACCGGGACCTCCTGCAGGCCAACCTGGGCAAGCCGCTGACGCAGGTGCCCGACCCCTTCGGCACCCACCCCTCTTTCGGGGCGCACAACAACGCCCGGCTCAAGTCCTTCCTCGACGCCTTCGGCTTCGAGTACGAGTTCCAGTCCTCGACCGACTGGTACCTCTCGGGGCGCTTCGACAAGGCGCTCTTGCAGGTGCTGGCCGCCTACGACGAGATCATGGCGATCATGCTGCCCAGCCTCCGCGAGGAGCGCCAGCAGAGCTACAGCCCCTTCCTGCCGGTCTCGCCGAAGAGCGGGCGCGTCCTGCAGGTGCCGATCCTCGAGCGCAATCCTGACGCCGGCACCGTCGTCTTCCGCGACGAGGACGACAGCCTGACCGAGGTGCCGGTCACCGGCGGCCACTGCAAGCTGCAGTGGAAGCCCGACTGGGGCATGCGCTGGTACGCGCTGGAGGTCGACTACGAGATGTCGGGCAAGGACCTGATCGACAGCGTCAAGCTGGCCGGCACCATCGTGCGCGCGCTGAAGGGGCGCCCGCCGGAGGGCTTCAACTACGAGCTCTTCCTGGACGAGAAGGGCCAGAAGATCTCCAAGTCCAAGGGCAACGGGCTCTCGGTCGAGGAGTGGCTGGCCTACGGGCCGCCGGAGAGCCTGGCGCTCTTCATGTACAATAAGCCGCGTGCGGCCAAGCGGCTCTTCTTCGACGTGATCCCGCGGGCGGTCGACGACTACCTGGCGCACCTGGCGGGCTTCCCGGAGCAGGAGGCCGCCAAGCGCATGGAGAACCCCGCCTGGCATATCCACAACGGCAAGCCGCCGGCCGAGGGCTCCCCGGTCAGCTACGGCCTGCTGCTGAACCTGGCCAGCGTCTGCAACGCCGAGGACCCGGCGATCCTCTGGGGCTTCATCTCGCGCTACCGGCCGGATGCCGTGCCTGGACGCTACCCTTTCCTCGATCGCCTGGTCGCGCTGGCCGTCAGCTACTATCAGGACCGGGTCAAGCCCGAGAAGCGCTACCGGCCGGCCGATGCGATGGAACGGGAGGCCCTGGCCGACCTCTTGGCCGCCCTGGAGGCCCTGCCGGAGGACGCGCCGGCCGAGGCCATCCAGACCGAGGTCTACGAAGTCGGCAAGCGCCATCCCTTCGAGGACCTGCGCGCCTGGTTCAAGGCGCTCTACGAGGTCCTGCTGGGTCAGGAGCAGGGGCCGCGGCTGGGCTCCTTCTTCGCGCTCTACGGCCTGGCGGAGAGCCGCGCCTTGATCTCCCGGGCGCTCAACGGCCCGTTCGCGGCGGACTGAGCGCGGCGCCGTGGCCCCGCTCAGCATCGCCGTCGTCGGCGTCGGGAAGATCGTCCGCGACCAGCATCTGCCGGTGCTGGCCGAGAGCGGCGACTTCTCCCTGGTCGCAGCGGCCAGCCGCAACGCCAGGGTGGAGGGCCTGGCCAACTTCAAGAGCCTGGAGGCCCTGCTGGCCGAGGGGCCGGAGATCGACGCGCTCGCGCTCTGCATGCCGCCGCAGGTCCGCTTTCCGGCGGCGCTGGCGGCCCTGGAGGCCGGCAAGCACGTGCTGCTGGAAAAGCCACCGGGCGCCAGCTTGGGCGAGGTCGAGATCCTGCGCGAGGCGGCCGAGAACGCCGGTGTCTCGCTCTTTGCCTCCTGGCATTCCCGCCATGCCGCAGCAGTGGCCGCGACCGCCCGGCTGCTCCGCGGCCGCAAGGTCGCCGCGGTGCGGATCGCCTGGAAGGAGGACGTGCGCCGCTGGCACCCGGGCCAGGCCTGGATCTGGGAGCCCGGCGGGCTCGGCGTCTTCGACCCCGGCATCAACGCGCTCTCGATCCTGACCGCGATCCTGCCGCAGCCGCTGAGCCTGACCGAGGCCAGCCTCACCTTCCCCGCCAACCGCCAGGCGCCGATCGCCGCCAGCCTCGCCCTGACCGACGGCCGGTCGTTGCGCGTGGAGGCCGAGTTCGACTGGCGCCAGACCGGCCCCCAGACCTGGGACATCGAGATCGAGAGCGAGGAGGGCCGGCTCTGCCTGAGCGAGGGCGGCAGCCGCCTCGCCGAGGACTCCCGGACCTTGGAGCAGGGACCCGACCGCGAGTATGCCGGTCTCTACAGCCACTTCGCGCGCCTCATCGCCGAGGGCCGCAGCGAGGCCGACACCCGTCCCCTGCGCCTGGTGGCCGATGCCTTCCTGCTGGGCCGGCGCGAGGAGAGCGAAGCCTTCGAGGACTGAAACAAGAGGAGGAAGCGATGAAGCTCTACGACTTCAAGATGGCGCCCAACGCGCGGCGCGTGCGTATGTTCGTGGCCGAGAAGGGGATCGACCTTCCCACCGAAGAGGTGGATCTGGGCAGCCGCAGCCAGCTCGACCCTGCCTTCCAGGCGGTCAACCCCTTCGCGGAGGTGCCCTGCCTGCTGCTGGACGACGGTAGCGTCCTGACCGAGTCGACGGCGATCTGCTGCTACCTGGAGGGCCTCCACCCCGAGCCCTGCCTCTTCGGCGAGACGCCGCTGGAGAAGGCCCGCATCATGATGTGGGACCGCCGGGTCCAGCTCCACGGCATCGACGCCGTGGCCGAGGGCTTCCGCAACGGCAACGCCTTCTTCAAGGACCGCGGCCTCGCCGGCCCGGTCAACTTCGAGCAGATCCCGGCACTGGCCGAGCGCGGCCCCAAGCGCTTCCGGATCTTCCTGAAGGACCTCGACACCCGCCTGGCCGAGTCACCCTATCTCGCCGGCGATACCTTCTCCCTCGCCGACATCACGGCGCTGATCTGCTGCGACTTCGCCCGCACCATCAAGATGGGCCAGCCCTACGAGGACCTGCCCAACCTGCAGGCCTGGTACGAGAAGGTGGCGGCCAGGCCCAGCGCCAAGGCCTAGAGCAAATCCCGAGCAGATGGACTCATCTGCGACGACGATTTGTTTTTAAAACAACGTCCTAGAGCAGGATGCGTGAGCATGAGCGAGCGCATGCTGCTCTAGATGAGCGCGCGCCCCGAATGTAGCCCATCGGGGGCGCGACGCTGATCCAGGTGATTGATCGACCGAGCGGAGTCACACAACTCCCTCTAACCAATCACTTCGAGGGATCCTTGTGGATGGGGTCCACCCAGTAGACCTCCTCCGGCGCCTCCACCGGGTCCACGCCCTCTATATTCACCACCACGGCCTCGTTGTCGGAGCGGACCAGCACGCATTCCAGCGGCTCGCCCGGATTGGCGTTGATCTCCTGGTGCGGCACGTAGGGCGGGACGAAGATGAAGTCGCCGGGCTCGGCCTCGGCGACGTACTCCAGCTTCTCGCCCCAGCGCATGCGCGCCCGGCCGCTGACGACGTAGATCACGCTCTCCAGATGGCCGTGATGGTGCACGCCGGTCTTGGCGTTGGGCTGGATCGAGACGGTGCCGGCCCAGATCTTCTGCGCGCCCACGCGGGCATGGTTGATCGCCGCCTGGCGGAACATGCCCGGCGTCTGCGCGGTGTTGGAATCGAGGCGGTCGCCCTTGATCACCTTGACGCCGTGCTCGCGCCAGTCGGGGGTCTCCACGTCGCTCATCCTCTGCTCCCTCGGCTGTGGGCATAGTCCCAGTAGGTCTCTCGCGCCCGCTTGGCGACCGGACCCGGCTGCAGGTCGCGCTGATCGATGCGGACGATCGGCTGGACCTTGGCGAAGTTGCCCGTGGTGAAGAGCTCGTCGGCGCCCAGCAGCTCGTCATAGGTGACGCGCCGCTCCTCGACCGGAATGCCGGCCTCGCGCAGCAGCATGACGATGCGCTGGCGGGTGATGCCGTTCAGGAAGCAGCCGTTGGGGATCGGCGTGATCGCGACCCCGTCTTTCACCATCCAGAGGTTGGCGGTGGCAAGCTCGGCGACGTTGCCCAGGGCGTCCATCACCACGGCGTTGTCGTAGCCCTTGGCCCTGGCCTCGCCCAGGGCGCGGCCCGAATTGGGATAGAGGCAGGAGGCCTTGGCCTCGGTCGGGGCCGAGTTCGGCAGCGGCCGCACGTAGGCCGAGCGCATGACGCTGATGCCGTCGGCCGGCGGCAGCGGCGCCTCGAAGATGGTGAAGCAGAAGCGCGTGCTGTCGGGGTCGGCGGTGACAAAGCCGCTCTCGGCCCACATGGTCGGCCTGAGGTAGAGCGCGGCGTCCTTGGCGAAGCGCTTGCGCCCGGCCTCGCCGATCTCCTGGATCTCCTCGGCGCCCAGCGGCGCCGTCAGGCCGAAGGTCTGGCAGGAGCGGATCAGGCGCTGGCAGTGCTGGTCCAGGTCCGGCGCCACCCCCTCGAAGGCGCGCGCGCCGTCGAAGATGGTCGAGGCCATCCAGAAACCGTGCGTCATCGGCCCCATCAGGGGCGGGTTGCCCTCGTGCCAGGCGCCATCGAAGAAATGCCAAGCCTGCATCGCTCTATCCGTTCTCCCTCAAGCGGATCCTTGCCGAGGACACTAGCGGCGCCGGCCGGCCCGCGCCAGTCGCGCAATGACCGCGCTTGACCTCAGGTGCACCCCGGTTAGGGTCACCACGCAGTCGAGAGCCTAACAGGGATCAGCCACACAGGGATCAGCCACGTGAGCGCGCCCCTCATCTATCACATCTGCCGTGCCGAAGAGTGGCAGGCCGCCGAAGCCGCCGGCAGCTATGCCGGCTCCAGCCAGGACCGGGCCGACGGCTTCATCCACTTCTCCGGCCCCGGCCAGCTCGTGGCCAGCGCCGCCAAGCACAGGGCCGGACAGGAAGGCCTGCTGCTGATCGAGGCGGACGCGGCGAAACTGGGTCCGGCCCTCAGGTGGGAGGCCTCGCGCGGCGGTGCGCTCTTCCCGCACCTCTACGGGGCCCTGCCGCTGGCCGCGGTCACCCGGACCTGGCCCCTGCCGCTGGGCGACGACGGGCGCCATCGCTTCCCCGACGCGCTGGACCTGCCCGCGTGATCGCCGGCCTGGCCTTTCGCCTGCTGCGCAGCCTGCCGCCCGAGACCGCCCATCGCCTGGCGATCTGGGGACTGCGCCGGGGCTTCGGCGGCCGCTCCACCGTCCCCTATCCGAACCTCGAGCAGACGATCTGGAACCTGCGCTTCCCCAACCCCCTGGGGATCGCGGCCGGCTTCGACAAGAACGCCGAGGCCGCCCCGGCGCTGGCCGAGATGGGCTTCGGCTTCGTCGAGGTGGGCTCCGTCACCCCGCGCCCGCAGGCCGGCAACCCCCGCCCGCGCCTCTTCCGCCTGGAGGAGGACCGGGCCGTCATCAACCGCATGGGCTTCAACAACGAGGGCATGGAGGCCGTCGCCCGCCGCCTGGAGGCCAGGCGGCCCCGGGGGCTGCTCGGCATCAACCTCGGCAAGAACAAGGAGACGGAGGTCGCCGCGGAGGATTACGCCAGGGGCGCCAGGCGCCTGGGACCGCTCGCTGACTACCTGGTGGTCAACGTCTCCTCGCCCAACACGCCGGGCCTCAGGGCGCTGCAGGACCGCGCGGAACTGGAGAAGCTGGCGGAGGCCGTGCGCGATGCCCTCTACGACGTGGGCCGGGACCTGCCCCTGCTGGTGAAGATCGCCCCCGACCTCGGCGAGGCGGACCTGGAGGACATCGCCGCGGTCGCGATGCTGAACTTCGACGGGATCATCGTCTCCAACACCACCCTGGCGCGTCCCGCCAGCCTGCGCGGCCGGCACAAGGGCGAGGCCGGCGGCCTCTCGGGCCGTCCCCTCTTCGCCCGCTCGACCGAGGTGCTCTCCCAGGTCTACCGCCTGACCCACGGCCGGGTGCCCCTGGTGGCGGTCGGCGGCATCGAGGACGTCGAGACCGCCTGGCGGAAGATCCTGGCCGGCGCCAGCCTGCTGCAGCTCTATACCGCCTTCGCCTACGCCGGCCCGCCCCTGATCGCCGACATCCTGGAGGGCCTGATGGCACGGGTGAAGGCGGAGGGTTTCGGGTCGATCGGCGAAGCAGTCGGAACGGGCCTGTCTCCCAACTGACTCGACGTCAGGAATTGAGGGCCGGAATCCGGCGAACCGGCTCCCTCAGGCCGTCTTCGCCAGCGCCCGCTCTATCGCGCCGCCCAGCTTCTCGACGATCTCGTCGATGTCGCCGTCCTGGATGATGAAGGGCGGGGCCAGCAGCACGTGGTCGCCGCGGCGGCCGTCGATGGTGCCGCCCATGGGATAGCACATCAATCCGTCGGCCATGGCCTCGCGCTTGATCGTGGCGGCCACCTTGCGGGCCGGGTCCAGCGGCGCCTTGGTGGCGCGGTCCTCGACCAGCTCCAGCCCCTGGAAGAGGCCGCGGCCGCGGATGTTGCCGACATGGGGATGCTGGCCGAAGGCAGCCTCCAGCGCGGAGCGCAACTTCGCCCCCTTCTCGCGCACCTGCAGCAGCAGGTCGCGGTCCTCGATCTCGTTCAGGACCGCGACGCCCGCGGCGCAGGCGGCGGGATGGCCGATATAGGTATGGCCGTGCTGGAAGAAGCCGGTGCCGTTCCGCACGGCGTCGTAGATCTTGCCGCTGGCCAGCATGGCGCCGATCGGCTGCAGGCCGGCGCCCAGCCCCTTGGCGATGCAGACGATATCGGGCGCGATCCCCTCCTGCTCGGAGGCGAAGAGGGTGCCGGTGCGGCCCATGCCGCACATGACCTCGTCCAGGATCAGGAGCACGCCGTGGGTATCGCAGATCTCGCGGATCCGCTGAAAATAGCCGTCCTCGGCCGGCACGGCACCCAGGGTGGCGCCCACCACCGACTCGGCGATGAAGGCCGCCACGTTCTCCGGCCCCAGCGCCTGGATCTCCGTCTCAAGGGCGTCGGCCGCACGCCAGCCGTAGGCCTCCGGGCTCTCGCCCTCCTCGCCCAGACGCCAGTAGTAGCAGGGATCGATGTGGCGCATGGCGGGCGAGAGCAGGGGCTCGAAGGGCTCCCGGCGCCACTGGTTGCCGCCGGCGGAGAGCGCTCCCAGGGTGTTGCCGTGATAGCTCTGCTTGCGCGCCACGATGTAGCGCCGCTGGGGCTCGCCCTTCTCCAGATGGTACTGGCGGGCGAGCTTCAGCGCGGCCTCGTTGGCCTCCGACCCGCCGGAGACGAAATAGACCCGCTCGATGCCCGGCGGCGCCAGACGGATCAGCATCTCGGCCAGCTCCTCCGCCGGCTCGGAGGTGAAGAAGGAGGTGTGGGCATAGGCCAGGGTGTCGAGCTGCGCCTTGATCGCCTCGATCACCGGCCTGGCGGAGTGGCCCAGGCAGGAGACGGCGGCACCGCCGCAGGCGTCGAGATAGCGCTTACCGGCGGAATCGATGATGCGGCAGCCCTCGCCGGCGACGGCGAGCGGCAGGCTCTCCTTGGGGTTGCGGGGAAAGACGTGCGAGGCATCCATGGCGATCCGGCCCTTCTCGTTTCCGGCGGGCGGCCACCTGCCGCCCTCTTGCTGCCGCCAGAGTGTAGGCGCTTCTCTGCGCGTTGAGGAGGGCCCTGCGCGGGACGGCGTTGTGGGGGGCAGCGTTGGGGGCAGTGTTGCGGGGGCGGAACGCTCTCCTCTGCGACATTGTGCGGGACCGCAGACTTCGGCACCATGCAGCCAAGACCAACAGCCGTTACTAGAGGGAGAGAAGGCATGACACGTCGCCCGACCGCGGTCCTGGCCGCAACGCTGTTCCTGGGCCTGGCGGCCGGCGCCGCGGCTGAAGAGAGCCCGGAGGCTCGCTGCAGCGCGCTGCGCAACCTGGTGCTCGACGCCGCCTTCGTCACCTCGGCCCGGGTCATGCCGCCGAGCGAGACCCTGCCGGCCTACTGCGAGGTTCGCGCGACGGCGCTGCCCGCCGTCTCGATCGAGGTGCGCCTGCCGCTGGAGAACTGGAACGGCAAGTACTACCAGGCCGGCTGCGGCGGCTTCTGCGGCGTGCTGGGCCGTGCCGACGCCTCCGGCGGCTTCATCAACGCCATGGGGCCGGGGCTGGCCAGGGGCTATGCCACGGCGACCTCCGACAGCGGCCACCACGGGCTCTCGGTGATCGATGCCGGCTGGGCCTACAACAACCCCCACGCCGAGCGCGACTGGGGCTGGCGCTCCATCGGCGAGACCCAGCGCGTGGCCGCGGCCGCGATCCAGGCCTTCTACGGGGCGGAGCCGGCGCAGAACTATTTCCAGGGCTGCTCCACCGGCGGGCGCATGGCCAACATGGCCGCCCTCAAGTATCCCGAGGTCTTCAGCGGCATCATCTCCGGCGCGCCGGCCTTGGACTACACCGGCCTGGTGGCCCTCAAGATGGCCTGGATCGACCAGGCCAACACCGATGCAGAGGGTAACGCCATCCTGAAGCCCGGCAAGGACGCGCTGATCGGCGACGAGGTCATGCGCCAGTGCGACGGCGCCGACGGCAAGAACGACGGCCTGATCGCCGACCCGCGGGCCTGCAAGGTCGACCTCTCCGCGCTTGCCTGCAAGGAGGGCGCCGATCCCCAGACCTGCCTCAGCCCGGCCGAGCTCGAGGTCGTGGCGAAGTGGCGCCAGGGCCCGCAGAACGCGGCCGGCGAGCAGCTCTATCCCGGCGGCATCCCCGAGGGCTCGGAGCCCTTCTGGTGGCTCTGGCTCACCGGCAAGGAGGGCGGCGGCGGCAAGCTGGTGCCGCTCTTCGCCAAGAACTTCGGCGCCTACATGGCCTTCCCGGAAGATCCCGGACCCGCCTATTCGACGGCCGACTTCGACTTCGAGAGCGATCCCGCGCGGCTCGCCACCATGGCCGCGGTCTACAACTCCGATTCGCCGGACCTCTCCGCCTTCCGCGCGGCCGACGGTAAGATGATCGTCTGGCACGGCTGGGCCGATGCCATCGTCACGCCCTACAAGACCGTCGACTGGCATGAGAAGGCGGCCCAGGCCGCCGGCGGCGAGGCCGAGCTGGCCAAGAACGTGCAGCTCTTCATGATCCCCGGCATGGACCACTGCGGGCTGCTGCCCGGCCCCGGCACCATCAGCCAGGCCTCCCTCGACCCGTTGACGGCGCTCGAAGCCTGGGTCGAGGAGGGCAAGACCCCGACGACGATCATGAAGGCGGAGTAGCCGCGGCCCGGGGGGAGCAGGGGTCGGTCGGAGTCCTTGCGAGGCCGCAGGTTTCTGCATGGACGTTCAGACAGGGCAGCCCTTGGTGGAACGCCCCCTCTGCCGCCCGGCACGCCAGCTCGAGCCGCCACAGAGGTGCGGCCGGCTGGATGCTGCGGTTTTCCGGTTTCATGAAACTTTCTTGATCGGCGTTGACCCTAGCGCGCCCCTCTCCTAAAAGTTTAGCCTCTGGGTTGAAACAGTGGAGAGCGGTGCTATGGCTGACATCTATGGTACCGCGGGCGAGAACAGCACGCTCACCGGGACGAGCCTTGCCGACAGGATCTTCGGGCTCAGCGGGGACGATAGGCTCTACGGGCTTTCTGCCGACGACAGCCTCTATGGCGGGAGCGGGAACGATCTCACCCTCGACGGCGGCAGCGGCGCGGACAGCCTCTTCGGCGGCGTCGGGGACGATAGTCGCTTCTACGGGCGCGAGGGCGACGACAGCCTCTCGGGCGGGGAGGGTTTCGACGACTACTTCTTCGGAGCCAGCGGGGCCGACGGCCTCTTCGGCGGGGGGCAGAACGACCGCTACTTCTATGGCCACAGCGGCAACGACAGCCTCTTCGGCGGCAGCGGGATAGACCGGACCTTCTACGGCGGCGGGGGCGACGACAGCCTCTTCGGCGACCAGGCAGCCGATTCCTCCTTCTATGGCGACAGCGGTGCCGACAGCCTCTTCGGCGGCGATGACGGCGACGACCGCTTCTCGGGCGGAAGCGGCGACGACCGCCTGTACGGCGACGACGGGGAGGATTTCCGCTTCTACGGCGGCCACGGCGCCGACAGCCTGGCGGGCGGCAGCGGGAACGACGTCGGCTTCTACGGCGCCGAGCAGGACGACAGCCTCTCCGGCGGCAGCGGCGACGACAGCAGCTTCTTCGGCGCCGACGGCGACGACGACCTCGCCGGCGACTTCGGCCGCGACCTCGGCTTCTACGGCGGCAGCGGTCTCGACCGGCTCTCCGGCGGCAGCGGGTCCGACTTCTCCTTCTTCGGAGGCAGCGGGTCCGACAGCCTCTACGGCGGTGAGAGCGACGACTACTTCCTCTTCGGCGGAGAGGGTGCCGACAGCCTCTTCGGCGGCGAGGGCTTCGACGAGTTCGTCTACGGCGACGCCGGTGCCGACGACCTCTTCGGCGGCAGTGGGGACGACTGCGGCTTGGAGGGAGGAAGCGGCTCGGACAGCCTCTACGGCGGGGCCGGAGGCGACTCCTTCTTCTACGGCGACAGCGGCGCCGACAGCCTCTTCGGCGGCAGCGGGGTCGATGCCGCGTTCTACGGGGGCGACGGCGACGATGACCTCTCCGGCGACGCGGGGGAGGACGATGCCCTCTACGGGGGCCAGGGCGACGACAGCATCTTCGGCGGCAGCGGCGACGACCTGGGGCTGACGGGCGATTCCGGCGCGGACTTCGTGGCCGGCGACAGCGGCAGCGACACCTTTCTGCAGGGAGGCAGCGGTGCCGATATCCTCTCCGGCCGGGCCGGCGACGATTCCCAACTCTACGGCGGCCAGGGAGACGATGTCCTGCACGGCGGTGCTGGCTCGGACTCGCTCTTCTACGGCGGCCTCGGCGACGACCGGCTGACGGGCGGCGGCGGGGACGACCGCGCACTCTCGGGCGACAGCGGCAGCGACCTGGTCCAGGGCGGCAACGGCGCCGACCTGCTGTTCGGCGGCAGCGGCGACGACAGCCTCTACGGCGGCCTCGGTCACGACGACCTCTACGGTGGCGAGGGCGACGACACCGGCCTCTTCGGCGACAACGGCCGGGACTTCCTCGACGGCGGCGACGGGGACGACCTCTCGCTGGCGGGCGGCAGCGGCAGGGACAACCTCTACGGCGGCAGCGGCCAGGACCTCTCGCTGCTGGGAGAGCACGGCGACGATCTCCTCGCCGGCGACAGCGGCGACGACGCCCTTCTCTTCGGCGCCAGCGGCACCGACCTCCTCACCGGGCGCGGCGGCGACGACTCCCTCTTCTTCGGGGGCAGCGGCGACGACGTCCTGGCCGGCGGTCAAGGCCTCGACGCCAACTTCTACGGCGGCACCGGCAGCGACACCCTGCGCGGGGGCGGCGGCGACGACGCCTTCCTCTTCGGCGGCAGCGGGGTCGACACGCTGCTGGGCGAGAACGGAAACGACACGCTGAACGTCGCCAGCCAGGGCGAGCTGCAGGCCGGCGATCTCTTCGACGGCGGCGCCGGCGTTGACACCCTCCTTCTGGCGGAGGGCGTCAGCCTGCCGGCCGGCGTGACGGTCACCGGCATCGAGTTCACGATCTACGGCTAGCGGGCATGCGCCAGCGTCGATCGGCGGCGCGGCGCAGGACCAGCTATCCCTTGCCTTTTCAGGTCGGTACAACCAGTCTCCGGAAACACTCTAGGGCACTTCGGGCTCACCTTCGCTGACCCGGGGCACCTCTGGCTATTCGATTGTTGGGGCAAATCCTCGTCGCAGTGGAGGCCATCGGCCGGGGGTTGCTCTGGGAGACGCAATGATAGACGGAAAACCCAGGGTCGCGCTCTTCGTGACCTGTCTGGTGGATCTCTTCAGGCCCAGGGTCGGCTTCGCCGCGGTGAAGTTGCTGGAGGCTGCCGGCTGCACCGTCGAGGTACCGGCTGCCCAGACCTGCTGCGGGCAGCCGGCCTACAACTCGGGCGACCGCAAGGATGCCGCCGCGATTGCCCGCCAGGTGATCGCCGCCTTCGAGGGCTATGACTTCGTCGTGGTCCCCTCGGGCTCCTGCGGCGGCATGATCTCGCACCACTACCCGGCCCTCCTGGCCGAGGACCGCGCCTGGGCGATCCGGGCCGAGGCCCTGGCCGCCAGGACCTACGAGCTGGTCTCCTTCCTGGTCGACCAGCGCGGCATGGAGCGGGTGGAGGCCAGCTATCCCGGCAGCATCACCTATCACGACTCCTGCTCGGGCCTGCGCGAGCTCAAGATCAAGGGCCAGCCGCGCAAGCTCTTGCAGAGCGTCGAGGGCCTGGAGATCCGCGAGATGCACGACACCGAGGCCTGCTGCGGCTTCGGCGGCACCTTCTGCGTCAAGTACCCCGAGATCTCGGACCGGATCCTGCAGGAGAAGACCCGGACCATCCAGGAGAGCGGTGCCGGCACCTTGCTGGCCGGCGACATGGGCTGCCTGCTGAACATGGCCGGCAAGCTCTCGCGCGAGGGCAGCGCGGTGAAGGCCCGCCACGTGGCCGAGGTCCTGGCCGACATGGCCGACGGCCCCGCGATCGGCGAGGGCAAGGCCTGATGCAAACCACCAGCCCCGCCTTCAAGGCCAACACCAAGACAGCACTCGCCGACCCCAACCTGCAGCGCGCCATGAGCAAGCTGCGCAGCGGCTTCGTCGACCGGCGCGGGGCCGCCACCACCCGCCTGCCGGAGTTCGAGCGGCTGCGCGACCAGAGCCGGGACATCAAGGACCACGTGCTGGCGAACCTCGACCACTATCTCGAGTACTACGAGGAGAGGGTGGAGGAAAGCGGCGGCCACGTGCACTGGTGCGAGACCGCAGCCGAGGCGCGCGAGGCCGTCCTCAGGATCTGCCGCTCGGTCGAGGCCAAGACGGTGACCAAGGGCAAGTCGATGATCGGCGAGGAGATCGCGATCAACCCCTTCCTCGAGTCCGCCGGAATCGAGCCGGTCGAGACCGATCTGGGCGAATACATCATCCAGCTCCGCGGCGAGACACCCTCGCACATCATCGCGCCCGCCATTCACGTCACCAAGGAGCAGGTGGCCGAGGACTTCCGCAACAAGCACAGCGACTTCCCCGCCGACCGCCCGCTTGATGCCCCGCCCGCCCTGGTAGCCGAGGCCCGCGAGGTGCTGCGCCAGCGCTATCTGGAGGCCGATGTCGGGATCACCGGCGCCAACTTCCTGGTGGCCGAGACCGGCAGCTCGATCATCGTCACCAACGAGGGCAATGGCGACCTGACCCAGATCCTGCCCAAGGTGCACATCGTGCTGGCGAGCCTGGAGAAGCTGGTCCCGACCCTGGAGGATGCGGCGACGGTCCTGCGCGTGCTGGCGCGCTCCGCCACCGGCCAGGAGTTCTCCGCCTACACCACGGTCTCGACCGGCCCCCGTCGGCGCGGCGACCCGGACGGGCCGGAGCAGTACCACGTGATCCTGCTGGACAACGGCCGCTCCGAGATCCTGGGCAGCGAATTTCAGGATATCCTGCGCTGCATCCGCTGCGGGGCTTGCATGAACCACTGCCCGGTCTATCAGGCGATCGGCGGCCATGCCTACGGCTGGGTCTATCCGGGGCCGGTGGGCTCGGTCCTGACGCCTGCCCTGATCGGCATCGAGGAAGCGCGCCACCTGCCCAACGCATCGACCTTCTGCGGGCGCTGCGAGGAGGTCTGCCCCATGCGGATCCCGCTGCCCAAGATGCTGCGGCACTGGCGAGAGAAGGAGTTCGAGCGGCACCTGAACCCCGCGACCCAGCGCTGGGGGCTTAGCGCCTGGGCCTTCCTCGCCCGGCGGCCGGCGCTCTACCGCCTGGCGACCGGGATCGCCATGCGCCTGCTGAAGCTGCGGGCCGGGCGGAAGGGCCGCCTGGAGAGCCTGCCGCTGGCCGGCGGCTGGACCCGCTATCGCGACATGGCCGCGCCCGAGGGCCGGACCTTCCAGCAGCAGTGGCGCGCGGGTGGGCGCGGGTGATGGTCGCGCGCGACGCCATCCTCTCGAAGATCCGCCGGCGCCTCGAGGGCCGGCCCGGCCGCGAGTCCATCGAGGCCGTGGCCGAGCATGTCGACCGCCACCGCGCCAACCTCGTCCCGGCCCGAGGCCAGGTCGACCTGGAGCAGCGCATCGCCCTCTTCGAGGAGGCGACGAAGGAGCTCTCCGGCAGCATCGAGCGCCTGGGCGGGATGGAGGAGATCCCCGAGGCCGTGGCGCGCTACCTGCGCCAGCAGAACCAGCCGCTGGAGCTGCGCGCGGCCCCGCATCCCAGCCTTGAGGGCCTGCCCTGGGAGCGCGAGCCCCTGATGACGGTCGCCAAGGGCAGGGCGGAGCCGGAGGACCGAGTCTCGCTGACGCCGGTCGAGGGCGCCGTGGCCGAGACCGCGACCCTGGTGCTGGTCAGCGGACCCGAGACGCCGACCACCTTGAACTTCCTGCCCGAGACCCACATCGCCGTGGTCAGGACCAGCCAGCTTCACGGCACCTACGAGGAGGTCTTCGAGGGCCTGCGTGCACGCTACGGCCCCGGCGTCCTGCCGCGCACGGTCAACTTCGTCACCGGCCCCTCGCGCACCGGCGACATCGAGCAGACCCTGCAACTGGGGGCGCACGGCCCCAAGCGACTGCACATCCTGCTGGTCGAGGATGGCGGGGCGTAAGCCGAAGGCGCGCCCGAGCGCGGAGGAGCTTGCGCTGTGGCAGAAGGTGGCCCGCTCGGTGACGCCGCTGAAGCAGCGCGCGCCGGCGCCCGAGGCCAGGCAGCCGGCCCCGGCGGGGCGACCCAGGATCATCGCCAAGGCGAGCCAGGTTCCCCTGGTGGCCCCGCAACAGGCGCCGGCTCCAACCCCGGCCAAGCCGAAGGAGCCGCTGGAGACCGGGCGCCTGGCCGGGATCGACCGGCGGACCGGTGACCGCTTCCGCCGCGGGCGCATGGAGATCGAGGCGACGCTGGACCTGCACGGCATGACCCAGGAGCGCGCCCACGCCGTGCTGCGCCGCTTCCTGCGCGAGGCCTCGGCGCGCGGGCAGCGCTGCTTGCTGGTGGTGACCGGCAAGGGCCGCGCGGGGCCGGGCAGCGGCGTGCTCCGACGTGCCGTCCCGCTCTGGCTGAACGATCCCGACCTGCGCCCGCTGGTGCTGGCCGTCACCCCCGCCCAGCAGCACCACGGCGGCGAGGGCGCGCTCTACGTGCTCCTGCGCCGCCGGCGCGAGCGTGACGGATAGCGGCGCCGCCCATTCTACTGCGGGGCCTCAGGTTCGGGGACCAGGTCTTTGGCAGTCGCCTCCGCGCCCAGCAGGCTGCCGGCCAGGTCGCGTGCGAAGTCGATGAAGGCCTTGGTCTGCGGCCTGACGATCTGGCGATGGGGCACCACGGCGTAGATGTGGCGGGAGCGGAACTCGTAGTCGGTGAGGAGGCGCACAAGGCGCCCCTGCTCCAGATCCTCGCGGACGTGGAAATAGTAGAAGTTGCCGATGCCGGCGCCGGTCACGCAGGCCTGGCGCAGCAGCTCGCCGTTGTCGGAGAGCAGGCGGCTGGGGATGCGGATGGTCTCCCAGGTGCCCTTGCGGCGCAGGCTCCCCTTGCGGCGCACGCTCCCCATGCGGCGCACACTAAGGGGCTCCGCCAGTTCCGAGAAGCGGCCGGAGAGGCACTCGTGCTGCAGGAGGTCCTGCGGCTTGCTAGGCACGCCGTGCTTTGCCAGATAGGCGGGCGAGGCGCAGACGGCGCGCGGGTTCTCCGCCAGCAGGAAGTGCGCCAGCTTCGATTCCGGTTCCTCCTGGATGGCGATCGCGACGTCGATGCGGTCGCGCACCAGGTCCGGGGTAGCGCTGGTCACCATCACGTCGACCGAGATCTGCGGGTGGGCCGCGAGGAAGCTATGGATGTGCGGCCCCAGCGCGGTCGCTGCGAAGGAGGGCGGCACGGTCACCCTCAGGTGGCCGGCCAGCGCGCTCTCGGCCGTCATCGCCGAGGCCAGGCTGTCGACCTGGCCCAGGATCCCCAGGCACTGCTCGTAGAAGCGCTCGCCCGCCTCGGTCACGCTGATCCGCCGGGTCGTGCGGTGCACCAGGGCGACCCTCACCCCGGCCTCCAGGAGCTGCACGTGCTTGGTCACCGACGAGGCCGCCAGGCGGAGCTGGCGGGCCGCCGCCGAGAAGCTCTGCGTCTCCACCACCGCAACGAAGCAGCGCAGCGACAGGATGCTGGCGTTGTTCAGCCCGCCGGGGGAGAGCACCGTCATCGCTTGTCCACCATTCTGCTCGAATCGCGAATAGTTTATTGCGTTAATTCCAGGTTCACAAGAATGACGGCCGCCGACGACAATGACGACCAAAGCCACCCGGGCCCTGCGGCGCCCGGGGGAACAAGCAAGACTAGCCAAGAGGCACAGAGGAGGAACCTGTCCATGAAGAGTCTGTCCAAGAGTCTCTCCCGTCCGGTCGGCCGGCGCCGCGCGCTCGGCCTGGCCGCCGGCGCGGCCGCCCTCACCCTGGGCGCGCCCGCGATCCTGGCCGCGCGCACCAAGGTGCAGGTGGGCCTGGCGACCGCGACCTGGTGGCCCTCGGTCATCGCCCAGACTGCCGTCGCCCAGGGCCTCTTCGAGAAGGCCGGCCTGGAGGCCGAGCTCACGGTCTACCGCAGCGGCGGCGAGACCTTCGAGGCCTTCGCCGCGGGTGCCGCCGACACCATCACCGGCCTGCCCTCGCAGATCGGCACCGCGCGCAACAAGGGCATCCTCGCCAAGATCGCCTCGCTCGGCGTCTCGGCCAACACCGGCTGGAAGCTGCTGGTCCCCACGGATTCGCCGATCACCACGGTCGAGGAGATCGCCGGCAAGCAGGTCGGCATCACCCGCTCGGGCTCGCTCTCCGACGTGATGGCGCTCTGGACCCGCTCCACCTACGGCATCGACTTCACCAGCGTGCCGGTGGGCGGCGGCGGCCTCGTCCCCAACCTGCTGACCGGCAACATCGACGCCGGCGTGGTCTATTCGCCCCTCAGCTTCCAGACCCTGCAGGCCGGCCAGGCCCGCTCGCTGCTGGACTACGCGACCGCGATGCCGCCGCACCTGGTGGTCGGCTGGGCCTTCAAGGACGACGACCTGGCCGAACGGCCGGAGCTGGTGCAGGGCGTGCTGCAGGCGGTCTACGGCGCCGTCCAGTACCTGCGCGACAATCCCGAGGCGGCCATCGCCACCATCGCCGAGGTCAACTCCATCGACGTGCCCGTCGCCAAGCAGGAGTACGAGGAGACCTTCCTCAAGCTCTCCACCGACGGCACCTTCACCATGGAGCAGGTGAAGGTCGGCCTCGACCTGGCGAGGCTCGCCGGCTTCACCGACCTGGCCCCGGCCGAGGAGATCGTCTCCCTGGACTACGTGCCGGTCTCTCCGGCGGCCTGATGGCCGAGACGGCGGCGGGCGCCGGCCGCAGCAGGCGCCGGCGCCGCGGGTTCGGCGAGCTGCTGATCTGGGTCGCGGCCCTGGCGGTGCTCTTCGGCGTGTGGCAGGCGGCGGTGATGGCCGGCCTGCTCTCGCCGATCCTGCTGCCGCCGGTGAGCGATGTCCTGGCCACCGCCTGGGACCTGGTGCAGCGCCCCGCCTTCCTCTCCCACGTCGGCGTCACCCTGACCGAGATCGCGGCCGCCTTCGCGATCGCCGTGCCGCTGGGCATCGTTCTCGGCATCGCGATCGCCGAGAGCGACTACTGGAGCCAGGTGCTGAAGCCCATCGTCTTCCTGGTCTTCTCGATCCCCAAGACGGTGTTCCTGCCGATGTTCATCCTGGCGTTTGGCATCAACATTCCCCAGAAGATCGGCTTCGGCGTCTTCTCGGCCATCTTCATCGTCCTGATCAGCGCCTTCTCGGCGCTGGAATCGGTGAAGAGCGATCACGTCCGCGTGGCCCGCGCCTATGGCGCCAGCACCGGCCAGATCGCCTGGCGGGTCTACCTGCCCTCGATGGCGCCGGTGCTGCTGGAGGCGGTGCGGCTGGCGATGATCTTCAACGTCACCGGCATCCTGCTGGCCGAGATGTATGCCTCGCGCGCCGGGGTCGGGCAGCTCATCGCCACCTGGGGGGAGAACTTCATGCTGCGCGAGCTTCTGGCCGCGATCCTGCTGGTCTCCGCGACCGCGATCCTCTTCAATGAGACGATCCGCAGGCTGGAACTGGCCTGCGAGCACTGGAGGGCCTGATGGCCAGGAACAGCCCCCTCGGCTTCAAGCCGCAGATCGTCGACACCGTGGAGAGCCCGGCGGAGGTGGCGGTCGAGGTCTCCGGCCTCGGCCACACCTACAGCACCGGCGGGCGCTCCACCGAGGCGCTGCAGGCCATCGACCTCTCGATCGCGGCCGGCCGCTTCGTGGTCATCGTGGGGCCCAGCGGCTGCGGCAAGTCCTCGCTGCTGATGATGATGGCGGGGCTGAACCGGCCCAGTTCCGGCAAGGTCGCCTGCGCCGGCCAGGCCATGACCGGCCCCGACCCGGACCGGGTGGGCGTGGTCTTCCAGGAGGCCAGCCTCTATCCCTGGCTGACGGCGCTGCGCAACGTCGAGTTCCCGCTGTCACTGAGAGGCGTCGGCCGGGAGGAGCGGCAGCGCCGGGCGCGCGAGAAGCTCACCCTGGTGGGCCTTGCGGGCTTCGAGGACCGCTATCCGCACGAGCTCTCGGGCGGCATGAAACAGCGGGTCGCGATCGCCCGCGGCCTGGTGCAGAACCCGCCGGTCCTGCTGATGGACGAGCCCTTCGCCGCCCTGGACGAGCAGACCAGGCTCGCCATGGGCGACGAGTTGCTGCGGATCTGGGAAGAGACGCAGCGCACCGTGGTCTTCGTCACCCACAGCCTGACGGAAGCCGCCTACCTGGCCGACGAGATCCTGGTGATGTCAGCCCGCCCCGGCCGCATCGTCGACCGCATCGAGGTCGAGCTGCCGCGCCCGCGCCGCTACGAGATGATGTCGACGCCGCGCTTCTCGGAACTGCGGGAGCGCATCTGGGCGCAGATCCGCGACCAGGCGAGCCAGGCATGAGCCTGTCCGCCGCCAGTACCGAAACCGCCGGGCGCCGCCTGCCGGAGCCGCGCCGGATGCGGCTGCTGATCGGCCTTGCCGTGCTACTGCTCTGGGAGCTGCTGCCGCGCGCCGGCCTGATCACGCCGCTTTTCCTGCCGCCGCTGACCGAGACGGTGGCGGCCCTGGTGGAGGGGGCGGGCGAGTACGCCGTCAACCTGCTCTATTCCCTGCAGGCGATCGCCGTCTCTTTGCTGATCGCCTGCGGCTGCGGCATCGCGCTGGGCCTGCTCGCGGGCTCCATCGCCCCGGTCAGACGGGTGACCCAGCCGCTTGCCTCCGGGCTCTTCGCGGTGCCGCTGGTGATCCTCTACCCCATGTTCACCGCCTGGTTCGGCATCGGCCCGCAGTCGAAGATCATCTTCGCCAGCCTCTACGGCCTCTTCCCCGCCTTCCTCGGCACGGTCGCGGGCGTGCAGACGATCGAGCGCCAGTACCTGGTGGTCGCACGCAGCCTCAGGGCCTCGCGCTGGCAGCTCATCACCCGCGTGCTGCTGCCCGCCGCGATCCCCACCGTGCTGGCCTCGCTGCGCATCGGCGGCGCGCTCGTCATCGTCGGCATCGTGGTGGCCGAGATGCTGACCTCGACCGAGGGCATCGGCCACGTGATCTCGCACTACCGGACCCTGCTGAACAGCCCCCGGGTCTTCGCCGGGATCCTGGTGGTGGTGGTCCTGGTCTTCGCCTTCGACGGCCTGGTGCGGCTCTTCGAGCGGCGCACCCGGCACTGGCGCCACGCCACCCGCTCGGGCGAAAGCGGGCAGTAGGTCCAGGGGGAGAGCGTCCCATCCCAAACCCTTTCACGACTTGGAGCATGACCCGGTGACCCTGATCACGCTTACCTTCGACAACGGCCCGGATCCCGAGGTCACGGGCCAGGTGCTCGACACCCTGGCGCGGCACGATCTCAAGGCCAGCTTCTTCGTGCTGGGCGACAAGCTGCGCGACCGGCGCAAGCTGGCCGAGCGCGCCCATGCCGAGGGCCACTGGATCGGCAACCACACCTTCAACCACATGGTGCCGCTGGGCATGACCGCCGAGCCGGAGACCGCGGTCAGCGAGATCGTGCGCACCGAGGCGCTGATCGGCGAGCTTGCCCACCCCCGGCGCTTCTTCCGCCCCTTCGGCGGCGGCGGCATCATCGACCAGCGCCTCCTGAACCAGCAGGCCTTCGATCATCTGAGCCGGGAGGGCTACAGCATCGTGCTGTGGAACGTGATCCCGGAGGACTGGGCCTATCCCAGCGGCTGGGTCGAGCGCGCGCTCGACCTCTGCCGGAAAGAGGAGCATGCTCTGGTGGTGCTGCACGATCTTCCCACCGGCGCGATGGCGCATCTCGACCGCTTCATCGCCACGGCCAAGGAGGCCGGCAGCCGCTTCACCCAGGACTTCCCGGAGAGCTGCGTGCCGCTGGAGCGGGGCCGCGCGGTGCGTCCGGTCGAGGCCTACGTCGCCAAAGCCGCCTGACGGCCCCCCTTCCCTTCCTTCCCTCCCCCTGCCAACGATAGGTGTGTTCCATGAAGCTTTGCCGTGTCGGCCAGCCCGGCCAGGAGAAACCGGCGATCCTCGATGCCGAGGGCGGCCTGCGCGACCTCTCCGGCGTGCTCGCCGAGATCGACCCCGCAGCGCTGGCGCCGCAGCGCCTGGCGGCGCTGGCCGGCCTCGACCCCGCCGGCCTGCCGCCGATCGAGGGCCGGCCGCGCTACGGCGTGCCGCTGGCGGGCATCTCCAAGTACGTCTGCATCGGCCTGAACTACTCCGACCACGCCGCCGAATCGGGCCTGCCGGAGCCCAGCGAGCCCATCGTCTTCCTGAAGGCCACCTCGGCCATCTGCGGGCCGAACGACGATACCATCCAGCCTCTCAACTCGACCAAGCTGGACTGGGAGGCGGAACTGGGCGTGGTCATCGGCCGGACCTGCCGCAACGTCGGCGAGGCGGAAGCGCTGGACCACGTCGCCGGCTACTGCGTGGCCAACGACGTCTCCGAACGGGCCTTCCAGACCCAGAGCACGCAGTGGGACAAGGGCAAGGGTTGCGACAGCTTCGGCCCGCTCGGCCCCTGGCTGGTGACCGCCGACGAGGTGGCCGACCCGCAGGACCTGGCGATCCGCCTGACGGTGAACGGCCAGGTCATGCAGGAGGGCAGCACCGCCAAGATGATCTTCTCCGTCAGGACCATCGTCTCCTACCTCAGCCGCTACATGACCCTGCTGCCGGGCGACGTCATCGCCACCGGCACCCCGCCCGGCGTCGGCATGGGCAAGAAGCCGGAGCCGATCTGGCTGAAGCCCGGCGACCTGGTGGAGCTTTCCATCGCAGGTCTGGGAAGCCAGCGTCAGACGGTGGTGGCTTACCGCTGAGGGCGACGCCCGTCGGCTCGGGCGGGCGTCAGGGCGGGCGTTTGGGCTCTTCCTTTCACCCGCTGCGCGACAGCAGCGAGGCGGCCCATTCGGCTTCCGGGCTGGGCTTGTTGCTGCGCGGGCGCTCGTCGCGGTGGATCAGGCCCCTCACACCGGAAAGAGCGTTGGGGCTGAGCTCCAGGACCTGGAAGCGGCGGGGGTCGACCGAGCCGGGCAGGATCAGGCCCTCCTCGGCCGCGTTGCGGAAGCCGTAGCTGCCGTAGTAGGAGGGCTCGCCCACCACCACGCAGATCCTGTGCTCCAGGCGCTTGGCGCAGGTGAGGCCGTGGCGCACCAGTGCCTTGCCGATGCCGCGGCCCTGCAGGGTCGGCTCGACCGCCAGGGGGCCCAGCAGGATGGCCTCGGTCTCCTCGATCAGGATCGGGTAGAAGCGCAGCGAGGCCAGCAGCAGGCGGTAGGGATTGACCGCCATGAAGGAGATGTCGGCCAGCGGCGGCATGCCCTCGCGCAGGCGGTAGACCGTGCGCTCGACTCGCGAGGGACCGAAGGTCCGGTCCAGCAGGTGCTCGATCTTCGCCGCATAGTGCGGCTCTTCCAGGATGATCGCGTAGTCGCTCATCGTCGTGTCGTGTCCCGTCGCTCAGCCATCCGCCGGTGCTTGGACCGGCACCTCCGATGAGAGCCCTTCGTGCTCTCCTCTGCTGCCTTTCGGCGGATGCGTCTCGTGGTTCCCTGACCGAATGCGGCCCAAGAGGGCCACCGAAAGGCCAAAGCCTCTCGCCTCACCGCTTGCTCTAGGGTCGTCGTCGGAACCTGACGATCTGCATCGGGACACTCCCTGAAGAGGCACGGCTCCGGGGAGCCGCGCTCACCCCTGCCAAGTAACACCCGGCCCGCGCCGGGGCAAGGTCTTTGCCGGTTCCCGCCCTGCCGGCTCAGGGCAGGGCCGCGATCGCCGGCGGCAGGTCGCGCTCCCAGGGCGGCGGGTCGCCGAGCTGGCCGGCGAGGAAATCCAGGAGGGCGCGCAGCTTCGGCGGCGCGTTGCGCCTGGCCGGATAGACCACGGAGACCGCGTCGTCCTGGCCGATCCGCCAGCCCGGCAGCAGGCGCTTGAGCCGGCCCGCACGCAGGGCCTCGGCGGCGAAGAAGCTGGGCAAGAGGGCTATGCCCTGGCCGGCCAGGGCGAGCGACAGCAGCACGTCGCCGTTGTTCGCCAGCGCCCGGCCGGAGACCTCCACCGCGACGCTGCCCTCGGAGCCCTGAAAGCGCCAGTGCCGGCCTTCCTGCCGGTAGCTGTAGAGCAGGCAGTTGTGCGCCTTCAGCGCCCTTGGGTCCTGCGGCACGCCGGCCCGCTCCAGGTAGCCGGGAGCGGCGACCAGATAGCTCTCCAGGCCGCAGAGCCGCTTGGCGATCAGGGTCGAATCGGCCAGCCGCCCGATCCGGACGGCGGCGTCGAAGCCCTCCTCCACCAGGTCGACGACGCGGTCGCCCAGCACCAGGTCCAGCTCCAGCTCGGGGCAGGCCTCGAGGAAGGGGCCGAGCAGGGGGTTCAGGTACCAGTAGGCAAAGGAGACCGGGGCCGAGAGGCGCAGCACGCCGCGCGGCCGGGCGGCCAGTGCCGTCACCTGCACCTCGGCCGCTTCCGCCTCGGAGAGCATGCGCTGGCAACCCTCGTAGAAGGCGCGCCCGGCCTCGGTCAGCGAGAGGCGGCGCGTGGTGCGGTTCAGCAGGCGAACGCCCAGGCGGTCCTCGAGCTGCGCCACATGGCGCGAGAGGGCGGCCTTGGAGAGCCCCTTGGCGCCGGCGGCCCCGGTGAAGGATCCGGCCTCGACCACGGCGGCGAAGGCGTTCATCGCGATCAGCTTCTGCGGATCCATGCTCCCCCTCCCCGGGGCCCGCAGGCCGGCGGGCGGCGTTCACATCTCAGCGTCATTGTGGCGGGAAGGATAGGCGGATGGCCACCTCGGCACCATATTTTAGACAGAGCCATCCTCTAGGTGACGAATTTCCAATGCTGCACGCGGCGAAGAGGAGTCCCCGAGCGACCCATGCCTGAGTTCACCCTGTCACGGCGCGGCCTGCTGACGGCCGCCGCCGCCCTGCCCTTCGCGGGCCTGCCGCTCGTCTCCGGGCGCCGGGCCTCTGCCGAGATCTTCCCGGCGGAGAGCTTCACCCTCGACAACGGGCTCACCGTCGTCGTCACCACCAACCGCCGGGTGCCGCTGGTGACCCAGCTTCTCATGTACCGGGTCGGCGCCTCCGACGAGGTGCCCGGCAAGTCCGGCCTGGCCCACTTCCTGGAGCATCTGCTCTTCAAGGGGACCAAGCGCCATCCGGCCGGCGCCTTCTCCGACGCGATCGCGGCGGTCGGCGGCCAGGAGAACGCCTTCACCCACCAGGACTACACAGGCTACTGGCAGACCGTGCCGATCTCGGAATTGAAGACCATCCTCGACTTCGAATCGGACCGCATGCTGAACCTCGAGCTCACCGACGAGGAGGTCCTGCCGGAGCGCGAGGTGATCCTGGAGGAGCGCCGCTCGCGGATCGACAACTCCCCCGACTCGCAGCTGAGCGAGGCGGTGATGGCGACCCTCTTCCGCAATCACCCCTACCGCATCCCGATCATCGGCTGGGAGGAGGAGATGCGCGGGCTCACCACCGCCGATGCGATCGGCTTCTACGAGACCTGGTACGGCCCGCAGAACGCCATCCTGGTGCTGGGCGGCGACATCTCCGCCGCCGAGGCCCGCCCGCTGGTGGAGGAGACCTACGGCCTGCTGCCGCGCCGCGGCCGCGACAGCCGTTCCCGGCCGCTGGAGCCCCCCTCCCGCACCGCCCGGCGGGTCGAGATGCGCTCGCCGCTGACGCCGGTGCCGCGCTTCTCGCGCGCCTACCTGGTGCCGCATCGCCACGAGCTCGAGGCCGGCGACCTGGAGGCCCTGCAGCTCCTCACCATGCTGCTCGGCGGCGGCAACACCAGCCTGCTCTACTCCAACCTGGTGCTGGGGCGCGGGACGGCGATCTCGGCCGGCAGCTACGACCGCGCCGAGGTGCTCGACTATCCCTCGCTGCACCTCTACGGCCAGCCCGTGCCCGGCGTCGAGATCGCGGCCCTCGAGGCGGAGATAGACGGCGAGATCGAGCGCTTCCTGGAGGCCGGCGTCGATCCGGCCGCGCTGAACGACGCCAAGGACCGCCTGGCGGCCGCGGCGGTCTTCGTGCGCGACGACCCCAAGACCGCGCCCCGGGTGATCGGCTCGGCCATGGCCGTGGGCGAGAGCCTGGACTACCTGCAGGCCTGGCCCGAGAGGGTCGCCGCCGTCGAACCGCAACAGGTGACCGACCTGGCCCGCCGGGTGATCGACCCGACCCGCTCGGTCACCGGCATCCTGCACCCGGAGAGACCGTCCTGATGAACGCGCTTCGCCTTTCCCCCCTCCTCATTCTCGGCCTCCTGACCCTCTTCGCGGTCCCGGTCCGCGCGCTGGAGATCCAGGAGGTCACCAGCCCCGGCGGGATCGAGGCCTGGCTGGTGGAGGACCACACCAACCCGATCCTGGCGCTGTCCTTCTCCTTCACCGGCGGCACGGCCAGCGACCCCGAGGGCGAGGAGGGTCGGGCGCGCCTGGCCGCCTCGCTGCTCGACGAGGGTGCCGGCGAGATGGATGCCGCGGCCTTCCGCGGGACCCTGGAGCGGCGCTCGATCGATCTCTCCTTCGACGTCGGCCGGGACACGCTGCACGGCAGCCTGGTCACCCTGAGCGACCGGCGCGAGGAGGCCGGCCGCCTGCTGGCGCTGGCCCTGACGGAGCCGCGCTTCGACGAGGATGCGGTGGAACGGGTGCGCCGGCAGATGGTGAGCAGCCTGGAGCGCCGCGAGAGCCAGCCCAACGCGCAGGCCGCCCTGGCGCTGCAGGCAGCCCTCTTCCCCGGCCATCCCTACGGCCGACCGAGCGACGGCAGCCTGGAGAGCGTGGCAGCACTCGAGGTCGCCGACCTCCGGGCCTTCCTGGAGGAGCGCCTCGCGCGCGACTCGCTGATCGTCGGCGTGGTGGGCGACATCACCGCCGAGGAGCTGGGCCCCTACCTGGACGGCCTCTTCGGCAAGCTGCCGGAGAGGGGCGCGCCGCTGGCGGTCGAGCACACCCGGCCGGCCGCGCCCGGCCACCGCCAGGAGGTCGCGATCCCGGTGCCGCAGAGCAGCATCATGCTGGCCCAGCACGGGCCGCTGCGCGACGATCCCGACTACTACGCGCTGGTGGTGGTGGACAAGATCCTGGGCGGCGGCTCCTTCTCCTCGCGGCTCTACGACGAGGTGCGCGAGAAGCGCGGCCTGGCCTACGGCGTGTGGAGCAGCCTCCGGCCGATGGACCGGGCCGGGATCTGGTACGCCGGCACCTCGACCCAGACCGCGCGGGTCGCCGAGTCGGTGGCCGTCATCCAGCAGGTCTGGCGCGAGATGGCCGAGGAGGGCCCGACCGACGAGGAGATCGAGACCGCGGTCGACTACATCGTCGGCTCCTTCCTGCTGTCGCTCTCCTCCTCCGACGCCATCGCCGACACTTTGGTCGCGATCCAGCGCGAAGAGCTGGGGATCGACTACATCGAGCGCCGCCAGGAGATCTACGAGAGCCTGACGCCCGAGGAGATCCGCGCCGCGGCCAAGCGCTGGCTCGACCCCGAGGCCCTGGCCATCGTCATTGCCGGCGCGCCCTCGAACGCGCTATCCCCGGAGGGTCAGGGCGAGCCGGCCGTGCGCGAGACCAACTGAGGGCTCGCTGCCGCTCCCGGTCGAGGAAGGCCGGGGGAAGGGCCGGAGGCGGCGCCCTGACGGTGAGGAGGCGCCATGGCCGGCCTTGGTGAGACAGCAGCGAAGCCCAGAGAGATCCGGCGCCTGCCGGAGACCCTGGTCAATCGCATCGCCGCCGGCGAGGTGGTGGAGCGGCCGGCCTCGGTCGTGAAGGAGCTGGTCGAGAACGCGCTGGACGCCGGCGCCACCCGGATCTCCGTCTCGCTCCGCGCCGGCGGTGCCGCGGCGATCACCGTCGGCGACGACGGCTGCGGCATGAGCCGCCAGGACCTGGGGCTCGCGGTGCTGCGCCACGCCACCTCCAAGCTGCCGCAGGACGACCTGGGCGAGATCCGCTTCCTGGGCTTCCGCGGCGAGGCCCTGCCCTCGATCGCCGCCGTCGCCAGGGTCACCCTGACCAGCCGGCCCGCGGGGGCGGAGGAGGCCTGGTCGCTCGCCATCGAAGGCGGGCGGGCAGAGGAGCCGCGCCCCGTCGCCGGCCCGGCCGGGACCCGGATCGAGGTGCGCGACCTCTTCTATGCCGTGCCTGCCAGGCTCAAGTTCCTGAAGAGCGAGCGCTCGGAGCGCATGGCGGTGGAGGACGTGGTGACCCGGCTCGCCATGGCGAACCCCGCCGTCGCCTTCCGCCTGGAGGCCGACGGCCGCAAGCTGCTGGAGCTGGCGGCCAAGCAGGACCTCGATCCGGCTGCCGCGCGGCTGGCCCGGCTGGGCGCCATCATGGGCCGGGAGTTCGCCGAGAACGCGCTGGCGATCGACGCTCTGCGCGAGGGCGTGAAGCTGGAGGGCTTCGCCGGCCTGCCGACCCTGAACCGCGCCACCTCGCGCTACCAGTACCTCTTCGTGAACGGCCGGCCGGTGAAGGACAGGCTGCTGGTGGGGGCGCTGCGCGGCGCCTATCAGGACTTCCTGGCCCGCGACCGCCATCCCCTGGTCGCGCTCTTCCTCGCCCTGCCGCCGGAGGAGGTGGACGTGAACGTGCACCCGGCCAAGACCGAGGTGCGCTTCCGCGATTCCGCCCTGGTGCGCGGCCTGCTGGTCAGCGCCATCCGCCACGCGCTCGCCGGCGCCGGCCACCGCTCCTCCAGCTCGGCCTCGAGCGCGGCCCTGGGCGCCTTCCGCAGCGGTGGAACGGGCGGAAGCTGGCCGGCCCCACGCGGCGGCAGCCTGCCGGCCGGGCTGTCGGAGGCGAGCCGTACCTACCAGGCGCCGCTGACCGATCGGGAAGACCTGCTGCCGGAGCTCTCGCTGCCTCCCTCGGCACGCAGCGCCGTCCCTCTGGCCGAGGCGGAGGAGGCACCCGAGCCCGACCATCCCCTGGGGGCAGCGCGTGCCCAGCTCTTCGCCACCTACATCGTCGCCGAGTCGGCCGAGGGCCTGGTCATCGTCGACCAGCACGCCGCCCACGAGCGCCTGGTCTACGAGCGCATGAAGGCGGCGCTGGCGGCCAGCGGCGTCTCCCGCCAGGCCTTGCTGATCCCCGAGGTGGTGGAGCTGCCCTCCGCCGCCGCGCAGGCGCTTGCCGCCCGCAGCGGCGAGCTGGCCGAACTGGGCCTGGTGATCGAGACCTTCGGGGAGAACGCGCTGGTGGTGCGCGAGGTCCCGGCGCTGCTGGAGAAGCTGGACATCCAGGGCCTGATCCGCGACCTGGCCGACGAGCTGGCCGAACTGGGTCTCGCGGTCGCCCTGAAGGAGCGCCTGGCCGAGGTCTGCGGCACCTTGGCCTGCCACGGCTCGGTGCGCGCCGGCCGCCGCCTCAACGCCGAGGAGATGAACGCGCTGCTGCGCGAGATGGAGGCGACCCCGCACTCCGGCCAGTGCAACCACGGCCGCCCGACCTACGTCTCCTTGAGCCGCGCCGATATCGAAAGGCTGTTCGGGCGGAGGTAGGGAGCTCTTCGGTCGCTCGGGCAGATCGTCGTCGCAGAGGAGGTCTGCCCGAGATCCGCACTACAGCAGCCGGCGCGGGATCGAGAGGGTCCAGCGGCGGGTGGCGAAGACCGCATCGCCCTCGAAGGCCTCCAGGTCGCCGCTGAACTGGAACATGTCGACCGTGGCGCTGAGCCGCGTGCGGCAGTCGACACGGACCTGCCAGTCCTGGCGGCGCAGCAGGCAGGACTGCATCAGCTCCGTCGTGGCCGAGAGTGGGTCGTCCTCGAGGATGCGGTAGCGCTTGACCTGGGAATAGCCGAGGTCGAGGTCGATCTCCTCCAGCCGCGCCAGGGAGGCGCCGCCGAACTCGCCGCCGTCGCCCTCCAGGGTGTAGGTCACCTCGTTGGTCGCGAGGTCGATCTCGATCCGGCGGCGCATCGTGACCGGGCGGAGCTTCTTGATCTCCGTGCCGGGCGCGGCCCGCGGCGGCTCGAAGGGCCGGAGGTTCTGGTCCTCCGGCGCGTGCGGCCGGACCGGCAGGTCGAGCCAGGAATTGCCGGTGCGCACCGTCAGCACCACCGGCTGCGGCGCTGGCCAGATCATCGGCCAGTAGCCGGTCGAGAGCCCCAGCCGCAGGCGGTAGCCCGCCGGCACCTTCTGGCCCAGGTCGTCGAGGGAGAGCCGCACCCGCTGCCAGCGTCCGGGGGTCAGCGGCCGCGGCCGCTCGTGCCCCTCCAGGTGGCAGAGGTTCAGGATGGCGTAGGAGATCCGCGCCGAGGCGCCGTTCGGGTCGACCAGGCAGAGCCGCGCGATCAGGAAGGCGACAAGCTGGTCGGACTTCACGTCCAGCTCCAGCACCGGCGCGCCCAGAAGATCGAGGGTGTGCTCGAAGGGGTCGCTGTCGAAGACCAGCGAGCCGCCGTCGTCGACGCGCTGGTCGCGCGGCGCCTCGCCGTCCGCGCCGAAGCCGCACCACTCGCCGCTGCGCAGGCCCAGGGTGTGCGGCGAGGCGAAGGAGATCTCGTGCTCCACGCCGGCCGAGGGCGAGAGGTAGCCCCAGTCCAGGTGCAGGCGCTGCATCTCGATACGCGGCGAGGGCCAGGTCGCCTCGGCGGCCCAGCGGCCCGGCCGCTCCTCGTACTGCGGCTGCGGCGGGGCGGCCTCCTGAATCCAGGCGCGCAGCATGGGCTCTTCCATGATGCCGCTGTCGACCCCCTTCAGCCAGTGATCCCACCAGCGTAAAGCCTCCTGCAGGTAGCCGATCTCGGGACCGGGAACGGCATGGTGCGGGAAGTTGTGCGCCCAGGGGCCGATCAGGCCCTTGCGCGGCACCGTGAGCCCGGCCAGCAGGCGCGGCACGGCATTGGAATAGCCGTCGGCCCAGCCGCCGATCGCATAGACCGGGCAGGCGATGGAATCGAAATCCTCGCAGACGGAGCCGTGCCGCCAGTAGTCGTCGCGCCAGGGGTGGCTCATCCAGACGGCGGGAAAGGGCTCGGTCGCCTCGATCCGCGCGCGCCACATGTCCCGCCATGCGGGACCCACGATCAGCGGGTCCGGCGGCATGGCGTTGTAGAGCATGAGGATCGAGCCCCACTGCATGTTCTCGTTCAGCAGGCAGCCGCCCTTGTAGTGGGCGTCGTCGCTGTAGCGGTCGTCGGAGGAGCAGAGCGTGATGATGGCCTTCAGTGCCGGCGGCCTGAGGGCTGCCACCTGCAGCGCATTGAAGCCGCCCCAGGAAATGCCGGTCATGCCGACAGCCCCGCTGCACCAGTCCTGCTCCGCGATCCACTCGATGATGGCCAGCGCGTCCTGGTGCTCGATATCGGTGTACTCGTCCTGCAGGATCCCCTCGGAATCGCCGCTGCCGCGGATGTCGACCCGGATGCTGGCATAGCCCTTCATGGCGTAGTAGCGGTGCATCGGCTCGTCGCGCACCCGCATGAAGTCCCGCTTGCGGTAGGGGATGTACTCCAGGATCGCCGGGACCGGCTTCTTGCGGGCGCTACGCGGCAGCCAGAGACGCGCGGCCAGCCGCGCACCGTCCGATCCTGGGATCCAGACGTTCTCGATTTCCTCGATGGCGGAGAGGGCGTCCAGATCGCGCGCCTGGCTCACGTTTGGGCGTTCCCCTTCGCGCTGCCCGTCTTCCGGCGGCGGGTCTGCGCCAGCTGCTGGGTCGACCAGAAGCTGAGCGCCAGGCGGTCCCGCGCGGCCAGGCCGGCCTGCAGGTCCCAGCAGTTGACGATGGCCAGGCGGAAGCCGCCGGGGGGCATGGCATGCCAGGAGGCCGGCCGGTCCTCGTGGAAGGTGATCTGGACGCTGCTGACCTGCGGCTCGGCGCAGATCTCCTCGACCAGGTCGCGTGGCGGGTGCCGGTACTCCAGGCCGTGGCCGCCGAAGAGCACGACGCTGTAGCCGTCGCGCCGCCCGCTATCGTCGAAGCGCCAGGCCCGGTCCCGGTAGAGGCCGATCAGCGCCTCCACCCAGGGGCGCCCGCCGTAGAGATCGGGCCACTGGTCGGCAAAGCGCAGGTGCGCCTCGATAATCTTGCCGCCGATGGTCTCGACGTTGACCATGCCGCTGTAGCCCGCGAGGTTGCGCTGGATCCAGTCGGAGCAGTAGTCCTCGATCGCCGGGCGCGCCTCGGCCAGCACGACCCAGTAGTCGAACATGCCGCCTTCCAGCGGCGCACCGTAGGTGTGGCGCCACCAGACGGCCTTGCCGTCCATCACCGCGGCATCGCTGGAGATGTGCTCGCCCTCGAGGATCGGCATCCAGATGTGACCGGGGCGCTGATAGGCCTTGTAGTCGCGCAGGGTCTTCAGCACACGGCTGCCGATGCCCATGCCGCGCATGTTGAAGACCGGCTTGGAGAAGACCGGAAAGCCCGGCGGCTCGATGCCGTGCGGACCGCAGGCGAAGCCCTGGCTCTCGGCGACCGAGAGCTTGTTGTAGACCCACTTGTAGGCCGGGTACCACTGCCAGGCGTCGCCGTCCTCGGTCGGAATCATCACCTCGTCTGGACAGTCGATGCCTTCGAAATACTGCTTGCGCCAGGGGTCTGCTTCGCATATCGGCATGGGCGGAGTATGCCGGAACTCCACCTGACTGCCTAGCCAATTGGGATGGGCGTTGCCCGGCGGACGGCCGCAGTCGGGGTGGTTCATGGCGGATACGCGAAGCCGACGGCCCAAGCGCCTCTTCATCGTCACCGGCGATCACCTCTCGCCCGATCCGACCAAGCACGGGGCCGCCTACGCCGCCCAGGACATGGAAACCCACCAGGCCATGGTCGCGGCGATCGAGGGCCTGGGGCGCTTCCAGGTCGAGGTCTGCGCCGATCACCGCCAGCTCTTCCAGCGCCTGAGCGCAGCCCCCCCAGAACTGGTGGTCAACTTCTGCGACACCGGCCTCTTCAACCGGCCGACGCGCGAGCTCAACCTGCCGGCCTGGCTGGAGATGAAGGAGATCCCTTATAGCGGCGCCACGCCGCAGGCCATGGCGATCTGCTTCGACAAGCAGCTGGTGCGCCTGGCCGCCCAGGCGCTGGGCGTGGAGACGCCGAGAGAGATCTACCTGCCCGCCGACCAGGGCTTCCGCGAGCTGCCGGACCTCTATCCGGCCCTGCTGAAGCCCAATGCCGCGGACGGCAGCGTCGGCATCACCAAGGACGCCGTGGTCCGCGATCCCGAGGCCGCAAGGCGCTATCTCGCCTTCCTGGCCCGCGAGCTGCCCGGCCGTGACGTGCTGTGGCAGGAGTACCTGCCGGGGCCGGAGTACGGCATGGGCCTGATCGGCAACCCGGGCGCGCTGGAATGCCTGCCGCCGCTGGAGGTCGACTTCTCGCGCCTGCCCAAGGGCGCCAACCCGATCCTCTCCTTCGAATCCAAGACCGACCCCGATTCGCCCTACTGGACCGACATCACCTTCCGCCGCGCCTCCCTGCCGGCCGAGGTGGAGGAGCGGCTCAGGGGCTGGGCCTCCCTGCTCTTCCGCCGGCTCGGCCTGCAGGACTACGGCCGTTTCGACTTCCGCTGCGCGGCCGACGGCCGGCCGCGGCTGATGGAGGTCAACCCCAACCCGGCCTGGGCCAACGACGGCAAGCTCGCCTTCATGGCCGGCTTCGCCGGGATCGCCTACCCGCGGATGCTGGAGAAGGTGATCGACGCGGCGCTCGCGCGGACGGGAGTCGTTTCCTAGGGGTTTCAGTTGCGGCCGGCGCCCCTGGGTCCTTGTGCGCGCCCCACCGAAGCGACAGATAGAGCGGCGGCAGCGACCAGCGGGAGACGACGGCTACATGAGCGAACGCGCAGTCTGGCGAGAGAAGCTGGGCGAGTGGATCACCTCGACCAGGGTCCAGCACTTCATCACGGGCGTGATCGTCCTCAATGCCGTGACCCTGGGCATGGAGACCTCGCGCAGCATCACCGAGGCGACCGGCGCCCTGCTGCCGACCCTGGACAGGATCTTCCTCGCCATCTTCGTGGTCGAGATCGCGTGCAAGATCGTGGCCTTCGGCTGGCGTTTCGCCACCAACGCCTGGAACGTCTTCGACTTCGTGATCGTCTCCATCGCACTGCTGCCCAGCAGCGGCGCCTTCTCGGTTCTGCGCGCGCTCCGGATCCTCCGGATCCTGCGCCTCATCTCGGTCGTGCCCTCGATGCGCAAGGTGGTGGAGGCCCTGGCCCGCGCCATCCCGGGCATGGGCTCGATCCTGCTGCTGATGAGCCTGATCTTCTACGTCTTCTCGGTGATCGCGACCAAGCTTTACGCCGCGAGCTTCCCGGACTGGTTCGGCAGCGTCGGGGACTCGGCCTACTCGCTCTTCCAGATCATGACCCTGGAGAGCTGGTCGATGGGCATCGTCCGGCCTGTGATGGAGGCCCATCCCCAGGCCTGGCTCTTCTTCGTCCCCTTCATCCTGCTGACCACCTTCGCCGTGGTGAACCTGGTGGTCGGCATCGTCGTCGGCGCCATGCAGGCAGAGCACGACGAAGAGCAGCGCCAGCAGGAGGCCGCCGCGGTCGCCGCCCGCAAGGAGCTGAGCGCCGACGTGAAGGCCATGCGGCGCGAACTGGCAGAACTCCGCGCCCTGGTCGAGGTGGGCCGCAAGGGCTCTGGCTAGAGCGCTTTGCGCTCTGGTGGAATCGGCACCGGCCCGCACCCCCGCCCGGCCGCCCCTACTAGGATACTTCCGTGGGCGGCCGGGCGGGGGTGCGGGCCGGTGCCGCGTTAGTCCGAAGTGACCGAAAAGACCCCGCCCTTCAGCGCCTCGGTTCCTGCAAGTCCACCGTGACCGAGAGGGGGCCGTCGTGATTGGGGTAGGGGTGGCGGGCCTCGAAGGGCTGGCTGCCGCCGGGCGGCAGCGAGAGGGTCGCCACGCGGAAGCGCCACCTGGCCAGGACCTGGCCGCCGGCGTCCGTCACCACCGCCTCGACCGTGGGCACCGGCCTGGTCGAGGTGGAGCTGTTGAAGACCCCGCCGGTCACCACCAGGGTCGGATCGCCGGAGATGACCTCCTCGCGGTAGAGAACGTCGCGAATCTCCAGGCCGTCGCCGCGGCCGCCCTCCGCCTCGATGCCGAGCGCGGCATAGAGGCGCGCGGCCTCCGGGATCGCGGTCACCACCTGGTCGCGGAAGTACCAGGCACCGGCGACCACGGCCGCCAGCACGACCAGGAGAAAGAGCCAGCCCACGACCAGCGGCGCGGTGGAGCGCGGCTTCGGCGGGTCAAGGTCCAGGCGCTGCCCTCTGCCCCGCCCTCCCGGCCCGGCGACGGGGCGCTCCTGCTCGCTGAGGAAGCGGGCGCGGCGGTCGGCCTCGGTGTCGCCGAGCTGCACCGAGAGGGGATCGTCGGGGACCGGCTGGGCGGCGGGGCGCGGCGGCAGCGCCGTCGGTCCCGACGGATCGGCGCGGCGCGGCGGGGCCGACGTGGCCTTGAGGGTCTCCTGGCCCGGCGGCCGCAGGGTGGGCGAGCGCAAGCCCGGGGGCTGCGTACGCCGGCCCGATGGCTCGGCCCTGACTTCTTCGGCCCTGACCCCTTCGGCCGGGCCGGCAAGCGGAGCCTGATGCCAGGAATGCTGGCAGCGGCTGCATTTCAGCCGTCGCCCCTTCTCGCCGAGGGCATCGTCCGCCAGGCGAAAACGAGCGTTGCATGACGGGCAGGTGATGATCATGTAAATCCGGAAAACATGAGGGCCACGCCGAGTTTTCGGTTTATAGAAGCGGCCTTCGGGGCGTGCAAGAGAGCGGCGGCCAAGCCATTCGCGAGTGCGTCCTTTGTACCACGGGACCTTTGCATGACGCCGCGGGCCGTGCCAATCTCCGCCTGCAGCCGGCCGACGGCCCGGCTGCACCAGGTCAGGCTGGTTCGCCAGGCGGTTCTCGACCGCCAAGCGGGGTCTCAGGCACGAGCAAGAGAGCGATGAGCGGCCGGGACGTCCGCCGGCGGGATCGTTGGCAGGCAGGGTCGTTGGCAGGCGGGGTCGCTTTCAGGGAGACGGCAAGGACGTGGTCCGGTTCGAAGAGGTATCCTTGCGCTACGAAGATGGCCCCTTCATCTTGCGCAATCTGAGTTTTTCCCTGGATCCAGGCAGCTTTCACTACGTGACGGGCCCCTCGGGCGCGGGCAAGACCTCGCTTCTGCGCCTGATGATCCTGGCACAGAAGCCCAGCGAGGGGCGCATCGTCATCTTCGGCCGCGACGGCACCAGCCTCAGCCGCGACGAGCGTGCACAGACGCGCCGGCGCATGGGCATGGTCTTCCAGGAGTTCCGCCTGCTGGACCACCTGAGCGTCATGGAAAACGTCATGATGCCGATGAAGCTGATCGGCCACACCGGCCCGCAGGTCGAGCACCACGTGCGCGAGCTCCTGTCCTGGGTCGGCCTGGGCGATGCGCTGGAGGCCCTGCCGCACACGCTTTCGGGCGGGCAGCAGCAGCGCGTGGCCATCGCCCGCGCGGTGATCGGCCGGCCCAACCTACTGCTCGCCGACGAGCCCACCGGCAACGTCGACGACCAGATCGCCGAACGCCTGCTCTACCTCTTCGAGGAGTTGAACCGCTTGGGAACCACCGTCCTCATCGCCACCCACAACGAGCACCTGGTGGAGCAGTTCAAGCACCCCATCATCCGCCTGGACGAGACCCACGCGCACCTGGTCGAGCATCCCGAGGAAGAGGACTAGGCCGCCTTCCATGCTGCTCGCGCGTTCCGACATCCCCCTGGACCAGGATTCCTCGGTCCGCTTCCTGCCCTGGCTCATCGCCTTCATGGTCTTCCTGGCAAGCCTCTCGCTGGCCAGCCTGCTGGTGGTCGAGAGCCTGGTGGCGCGCTGGGATCGCGGCCTGCGCGCCGAACTGACCGTGCAGATCCCACCGCCGGACAGCAGCGCCTCGCTGGAGGCGCTGGCGGAACTCAGGCAGGAGCGGCTGGACCAGGTGCTGGCCGTGCTGGCCGGGACCGCCGGCGTCCAGGATGCCCAGGTGCTCTCGCAGGAGGCCGTGGCGAAGCTGGTCGAGCCCTGGCTGGGCGGCAACCGCGAGGAGATGGCGCCCTTCCTGCCGAGCCTGCTGGCGGTCCGCCTCGATCCCGCGAGCCAGCCCGACGTGCCGGCCATGCAGCTCGCCCTGGACCAGGCCGTCGCCGGGACGCAGGTCGACGATCACCAGCGCTGGCTGGGCTCCCTGGTGCGCCTGGCCCGCTCGGTCGAGCTGGGTGCCCTGGTGGTCCTGGCCCTGGTCGCCCTGGCAGGCACGGCGACGGTCATCTTCGTCACCCGGGCCAGCCTCGCCATCCACCGGCCGGTCATCGAGCTCCTGCATCTCATGGGCGCCGAGGATCGCTACATCGCCAAGCAGTTCCAGGGCCACGCCCTGCGCCTCAGCCTGCGCGGCGGCCTCCTCGGCTTCGCCGCGGCCGCTGCGATCCTGGGTCTCCTCGCCTATTTCGGCGGACAGATGGAAAGCGGCCTGCTGCCGCGGATCGAGCTCTCGATCCTCGACTGGGTCATCGTCGCCGTGGTGCTGCTCGTCACCTGTCTCATCGCCATGCTTACGGCACGATTGACCGTCATTAGGACGCTCGGACAGCTGCAGTAGCCGGGAGCGCGCGGTCGGTTACCGGAAACTCTTAGGACGGCGCCAGCTCTTCGGCTAAGCAGGTCCCTGGCCGACGGGCAGGTCAGCGATGCCGACCTGCCTCAAGACAATCCGCTTCGGAGCAGCCGGAAGGACCCTCCGGACGACTCACGGCGACAAGGGTCAAGGCTCGAGCCGACTATGGTGCGAACTCTCCTGGCCGCTCTGCTTCTCCTCCTGGGGTTGGGCATCGGCTTCATCGTCTTCATCGAGACGCTGCCGAGCGCGCCCAGCAGCGACACCCGGCGCAGCGATGCGATCGTGGTGCTGACCGGCGGCGCCGCCAGGGTCAGTGAGGGCCTGCGGCTGCTGGCGGCCGGCCTGGGCGATCATCTCCTGATCTCGGGCGTGCATCCCTCGACCGAGCTGCCGGAGCTCATGGCCCTGGCGCCGGAGGTGCCGGGCAGGCTCGCCGCGCGCATCACCCTCGACCGCGATGCGGCCGACACGGTGGGCAACGCGCGCGAGACGGCACGCTGGGTCCGGGAGAACGAGGTGCGCAGCCTCAGGGTCGTGACCGCGGCCTATCACATGCCACGCAGCCTCCTGGAGCTGCAGCGCACCCTGCCGGGGGTGGAGCTGATCCCCAACCCGGTCTTTCCCTCGAGCGTGGACCAGGCCCACTGGTGGACCTCGTCGGACAGCGCCAGCCTGCTGCTGGGGGAGTATCTGAAGTACCTGGTGGCGCTGATCTCGAACCCCTTCAAGGGATCCGGGGAGACGAGCTGACGGACCCGGCAACCGCGCCGCAGCGAGAGGCCTCTTGACGCGCCCCCGGGGCTCGCCCACGAAGTGCTTCATGAACCTCCTCCGCGCGATCGCCTTCAACATCTACCTGCAGATCTGGACCATCGGCATGGCCTTCCTCTTCGGACCGTCCCTGCTGTTCCACTCCGACGTGGTGATGCGCCTGGCCAAGGTCTGGGCCCGCGGCGTGACCTTCGGTGCTGCGGTCTTCCTCGGCATCCGCGCGGAGATCCGCGGGCAGGAGCACCTGAGAGACAAGCGGATCGTCCTGGCCGCCAAGCACCAGTCGGCCTGGGAGACGATCAAGCTCTCGACGATGGTCGACCTGCCGGCCACGGTGCTGAAGCGCGAGCTGGCGCAGATGCCGGTCTACGGCTACTACTTCCGCCGCGCCGGCATGATCCCGATCGACCGCGAAAAGGGCGCGCAGGCGATCCGCGACATGATCCGCCTGGCGCGCGAGCGGCTGGACCAGGGCCGCACCGTCATCATCTACCCCGAGGGCACCCGCACCCCGATCGGCCAGAAGCCGCGCTACTTCCCCGGCGTGGCCGGGCTCTACAAGGAGCTGGGCGTGCCGGTGGTGCCGGTGGCCCTCAACTCCGGCCTCTACTGGCGGCGGGGCAGCTTCATCAAGATCCCGGGCAGGATCGTCATCGAGGCGCTGCCGCCGATCCCGCCGGGCCTGGACCGAAAGCTCTTCCTGAAGGAGCTGGAGGACCGCCTGGAGACCGCGACCGCGAGGCTGGTGGAAGAGGGCCGCGCCGACCTGAAGCGGCGCGGCTATGATCCTGGATAGACTGCCTTTTCGGCGGGACTTCCCCCAAAGGGGCAATCCGACAGATCCGAGAACAAAAACCGAACATTCCCTTGACCCCTCGCCCCTTGCGACCTATGCTTTTCCGCCCGAAGCAGTAGGCGAACCATGATCGAACTGACGCCCATCGCCCAGCGGATCTGGGATACCAAGTACCGCCTGATCTCGCCGGACGGCGGACCTCGCGATGCGCGGGTCGAGGATAGCTGGCAGCGCGTGGCCAGGGCGCTGGCTGCGGTCGAGTCCGAGCCGCAGGTCTGGGCCGAGCGCTTCTACGGCGCGCTGGAGGACTTCGCCTTCCTGCCGGCCGGCCGGATCCTCGCCGGCGCGGGGACCGACCGGCAGGTGACCCTCTTCAACTGCTTCGTCATGGGCACGATCCCCGACGACATGGGCGGCATCTTCGCCAACCTGCGCGAGGCGGCGCTCACCATGCAGCAGGGCGGGGGCATCGGCTACGACTTCTCGACCTTGCGGCCCAAGGGGGCGCCGGTGCACGGCGTGGGAGCCGATGCCTCCGGCCCGATCAGCTTCATGGAGGTCTGGGACGCCATGTGCCGGACCATCATGTCGGCCGGTGCGCGGCGCGGCGCCATGATGGGGACCCTGCGCTGCGACCACCCCGACATCGAGGCCTTCATCGCGGCCAAGCGGCAGGCGGGCAAGCTCACCAACTTCAACCTCTCGGTCCTGGTGACCGACGCCTTCCTGGAGGCGGTGGAGGCCGATGCGCCCTGGCGCCTGGTCTTCGCCGGCAAGACCTTCCGGGAGCTGCCGGCGCGCGCGCTCTGGGACCAGATCATGCGCGCGACCTACGAAGCCTCCGAGCCCGGGGTGATCTTCATCGACCGCATCAACCAGGCCAACAACCTGGCCTACTGCGAGACCATCGCGGCGACCAATCCCTGCGGCGAGCAGCCCCTGCCGCCCTACGGCGCCTGCCTGCTGGGCTCCATCAACCTGGAGCGCCTGGTGCTCGACCCCTTCGGCGCGCACGCCCGCCTGGACGAGGCGCGCCTGCAGCGCCTGGTGCAGCTCGCGGTGCGCATGCTGGACAATGCGATCTCGGTCTCGCGCTTCCCGCTGGCCGAGCAGCGGGCCGAGGCCGAAGCCAAGCGGCGCATCGGCCTGGGCATCACCGGCCTGGCGGACGCGCTGATCTACTGCGGCCTCGCCTACGGCAGCCCGGAGGCTGTGGCCAGGACCGAATCCTGGATGAGGCTGATCCGCGACGAGGCCTACAAGGCCTCGATCGCGCTTGCCGAAGAGAAGGGCCCCTTCCCGCTCTTCGACCGCGAGGCCCTGCTGGAGCGGCCGGGGATCCAGGCCCTGCCGGAGCCGCTGAAGCGCGGTATCGCCGCCTCGGGCCTGCGCAACGGACTGCTGACCTCGATCGCGCCGACCGGGACCATCTCGCTGCTGGCCGGCAATGTCTCCTCCGGGCTGGAGCCGGTCTTCGCCTTCTCCTACCGCCGCAACATCCTGCGCGCCGACGGCAGCCGCGACAGCGAGGAGGTGAGCGACGCCGCCTGGCGCCGCTACCGCGAGATGAAGGGGCCGGAGGCGCCGCTGCCGCCGGCCTTCGTGGCCGCCGCCGACCTCGACCCCGGCGCGCACCTGGCGATGCAGGCGGCAGTCCAGCGCTACGTCGACGCCTCGGTCTCCAAGACCGTGAACCTGCCGCAGGAGATCGCCTTCGAGGACTTCAAGGAGCTCTACCGCGAGGCCTGGCGGATCGGCTGCAAGGGCTGCACCACCTACCGGCCGAGCGCGCTGCGCGGCCAGGTGCTGGAGAGCGTCAGGGCCGAGCCGCCGCCGGTAGCGGCGGAACGGCCGGTCGAGGGCGAGGGTGCCGTGGTCTACATGAGCCAGCCGCTGGACCGCCCCGAACAGCTTCAGGGCCAGACCTACAAGCTGCGCTGGCCGGACAGCGACCATGCCCTCTACATCACCCTGAACGACATCGAGCAGCCGGGGGCGGAGGGACAGCCGCGCCGCCGGCCCTTCGAGATCTTCATCAACTCCAAGAACATGGAGCACTATGCCTGGACCGTCGCGCTGACCCGCATGATCTCGGCGGTCTTCCGGCGCGGCGGCGACGTCTCCTTCGTGGTCGAAGAGCTGAAGGCGGTCTTCGATCCGCGCGGCGGCGCCTGGATGGAGGGTCGCTACGTCCCCTCCCTGCTGGCGGCCATCGGCGGCGTCATCGAGCGCCACCTGCAGGCGATCGGCTTCCTCGCCGGCCCCATGGACCTGGACGAGGCCGTCCGGCCGGAGCTGCGCCGGCAAGCCATGGAGGGCGGCGGCGAGGGCGGCCTGCCGGTGCGGCCGTCGCAATGCCCGCGCTGCGGCAACGCCAGCTTGGTCCGCCAGGAGGGCTGCTCGCTGTGCAACGACTGCGGCTACTCGAACTGCGGCTAGGCCGAGAGGATGGCTGAGGACCAGCGCCTCTGCCAGCGCTGCGGGGCGGCGCTCGACCCGGACGACATCCGCTGCGCGCGCTGTGGCGCCCGCACCCCGGTCGTCTATCCCTGGTTCCTGCCGATCCTGAGCGGCCTCATCCTGCTGCTGATCGCCTGGGCGCTGATCGACCTCGACGTCGTCTGGGACTACGTCACCGGCTTCGGCAACCGGCCCAGTTCATGAGGCCGACCGTCCGGCGCCGGGATACTTCCGTGGGCGCGGGTACCGGCTGGCGCCGATTACATCACAGCGCGAGCCGCCCTAACGACTTTTTTCGCAGTAGCGATAGCGGGAATTGACGACGATGCGGCCCGATCCGTCGCGCTCGCTCTTCGAAGACAGGTAGCAGATGCCGTTGTCACCGAATCCGAAATCGAAGCTGCGGCAGTTGTCCCAACTTCGGCAAGCCCGCTCGCAGGACTCTTGCGATTGCTGGAGCAACACCTTGTCGTTACCTCCGGAAAGAGCTGCGCCCGTTCGGCACTCGAATTCCGTGGCTTGCGGCAAGGCAGGATTGGGACAAGCCGTCCCGATCACGCGTTCGCAGTAGATGAACTTGTCGTTGCGAACGGTCACGCCGCTGCCCGAACGAACGCTCCTCTTAGAGAGGTAGCAGGCGCCCCCCGCCTGCTCTCCGTAGTCGAAGCTTTGGCAGGGACCCCAACCGCTACACAGTTGCGCGCATTGGCCATAGGTTTGATTGGCGTAACTGCGATCATTGCCGCCTTGCAGGGCAAGACCGCTCCAGCACTCATAGCGCTCCGGGCGCGGCACACAGCTCTGCTGGTTGGTCTTGGCACAGTAGAGAAAGTTCGGGTTCGAGACGAGACTGGTATCCGCCGCCGCCCGGGACCTAGAAAGATAGCAGATGCCGCCCTGATTGAAGCCGTAGTCGAAACTGGCGCACTCCGCCCACTCGGCGCAGGCCCGCTCGCAGGAAGTCTGAGACTGTTGCAGCAGCGTCCGGTCGTTGCCTCCGTTCAAAGCCTTGCCCGAGATGCACTCGAAACGCGGACTTGTCTGCGCCGATGTCGCCTGGGGCAAGAAGAGCAACACTGCAAGGAGCGACAGCACGCCAAGCCACCCGCTGCGCGTCGGGCGTCTTGCTGCACCTTCCATCCACAGGAATCCCATTCGCCAAGCGCCAATCCTGCCAGCTTCCGGTCATGCCCTCGCTGTCAAACTTGGGCAACCTTGTCCCGCAATTGTAACAGAATTGGAACGGTGCGCTATCCGCAAAGATTCCTGTCCCCGCAAGAGCCCAACTCTCCGCCTCGCGTGCGAGGCATAGGTTGATCACTCTCGATGAAAGTATGGGGGATCAGGACTTTCCCTTGCAGCGGGACCTGTAGAGAAGATCAGGACAGCCGCCGCACCATCGCGCACGGTGGCACCGCCAGAGCGGGACCTCGCGGGAATAGGGCCTAGCGGGTCGGCACCGGGGTGTCGCCGGTGTAGTCGTAGAAGCCGCGGCCGGCCTTGCGGCCGATCCAGCCGGCCTCGACGTACTTCACCAGCAGGGGACAGGGGCGGTACTTGCTGTCGGCCAGGCCCTCGTAGAGCACCTGCATGATGGCCAGGCAGATGTCGAGGCCGATGAAGTCGGCCAGCTCCAGCGGGCCCATGGGGTGGTTGGCGCCCAGCCGCATGGCGGTATCGATCGACTCGACCGAGCCCACGCCCTCGTAGAGGGTGTAGACCGCCTCGTTGATCATCGGCAGCAGCACGCGGTTCACGATAAAGGCCGGGAAGTCCTCGGCCGAGACCGGGGTCTTGCCGAGCTCCACGGCCAGCGCGCGGAAGATCTGCACCGTCGAATCGTCGGTGGCGATGCCGCGGATCAGCTCCACCAGGTTCATCAGCGGCACGGGGTTCATGAAGTGCATCCCCATGAAGCGCTCCGGGCGATCGGTCGTGGCCGCCAGGCGCGTGATGGAGATGGAGGAGGTGTTGCTGGCGATCAGCGCATCGGCCTTGAGGACCGGGCAGAGCGCCTTGAAGATCTCGCGCTTGACCTGCTCGTTCTCGGAGGCCGCCTCGATCACCAGGTCGCAGTCGCCCATGGCCTCCAGGCCGACGGCCGTGCTGATGCGTGCGAGCGCCGTCGCCTTCTCCTCCTCGGAGATCTTCTCGCGGTGCACCTGGCGGGCCAGGTTGTGGTCGATCGCGGAGATCCCGCGCGCCAGGGCATCCTCGGACAGGTCGCTCATCCGAACGTCCATGCCGGCAAGCGCGCAGACATGGGCTATGCCGCTGCCCATCTGCCCCGCCCCGATGATGCCCACCGATCGAATGCTCGTCATGAACGCTTTCCTCTGTTGCCGGAAGGGAACCCGGGGCGCGCCCCGGGCAGCAGCTCTGCTGCGTCCGGCTCGAGCAGAGCGCGATCGGGCGGTCCCTCCCGGTCGCGTGACTCTGCCCTTACTTTCATGGCCTCACGGCAGGAACGAGACGCCAAACTGCTGCGATCCGGCGCCGCCCCGGCCTAGCCCAGTTCCTTGTCCAGCTCCGGGACCGCCTGGAAGAGGTCGGCGACCAGGCCATAGTCCGCCACCTGGAAGATCGGCGCCTCTTCGTCCTTGTTGATCGCGACGATGACCTTGGAGTCCTTCATGCCGGCCAGGTGCTGGATGGCGCCGGAGATGCCCACCGCGATGTAGAGATCGGGGGCGACGACCTTGCCGGTCTGGCCAACCTGATAGTCGTTGGGGGCATAGCCGGAATCCACGGCCGCGCGGCTGGCGCCGACCGCGGCACCCAGCTTGTCGGCGACGCTCTCCAGGATCGCGAAGTTCTCGGCGGACTGCATGCCGCGGCCGCCGGAGATGACGATGCGGGCGGTGGTCAGCTCCGGCCGCTCGCTCTTCGTCAGCTCCTGGCCGGCGAAGCTGGAGAGCCCGGCATCGCCGGTGCCCTCGACCGCTTCGATGGCCGCACTGCCGCCGCTCTCCTCGACCGGATCGAAGGCCGTGGTACGCACCGTCAGCACCTTGATCTGGTCCGAGGACTGCACCTTGGCCAGCGCGTTGCCAGCGTAGATCGGGCGCACGAAGGTATCCGGGCCCTCGATCGCCGAGATGTCGGAGATCTGCTGCACGTCCAGCAGTGCTGCGGCGCGCGGCATGACGTTCTTGCCGAAGGTGCTGGCGGCGGCCACGACATGGCTGTAGTCGCCGGCCAGCTTGACGATCAGCGGGGCCAGGTTCTCGGCCAGGTGATGGCCGTACTCGGGCGCATCGGCCTTCAGCACCTTGGCGACGCCGGGCAGGGCGGCGGCGGCCTCTGCCGCTGCGCCGCAGTCGCTGCCGGCCACCAGGACGACGATGTCGCCGCCCAGGGCCGAGGCCGCGCTGACCGCGTTCAGGGTACCAGACTTGAGGCTGGCGTTGTCGTGTTCTGCGATAACGAGAGTGCTCATGACAGGACCTTCGCCTCGTTCTTGAGCTTGTCCAGCAGCTCGGAAACGGATTCGACCTTGATGCCGGCCTTGCGGCCGGGCGGCTCGGTCACTTCCAGGACCGAGACCCGCGGCGTCACGTCGACGCCCAGATCCTCCGGAGACAGCGTGTCCAGCGGCTTCTTCTTGGCCTTCATGATGTTCGGCAGGCTGGCGTAGCGCGGCGTGTTCAGGCGCAGGTCGACCGTCACGATCGCCGGCATCTTCAGGGAGACCTTCTCCAGGCCGCCATCGACCTCGCGGGTGACGGTCAGGCCGTCGCCCTCGGCGGCGACCTTGGAGGTGAAGGTGCCCTGGGCCCAGCCCAGCAGGCCGGCCAGCATCTGGCCGGTCTGGTTGTTGTCGTTGTCGACCGCCTGCTTGCCCATGATCACCAGGCCCGGCTCTTCCTTCTCGACCACCGCCTTCAAGAGCTTGGCGATCGCCAGCGGCTCCAGCGCGACGTCGGTCAGGATCAGGATGGCCCGGTCGGCACCCATGGCGAGCGCCGTGCGCAGGGTTTCCTGCGACTGCTGCACGCCGGCGGCCACGGCCACCACTTCGCTGGCGGTTCCGGCCTCCTTCATGCGCACGGCCTCTTCGACCGCGATCTCGCAGAAGGGGTTCATCGCCATCTTCACATTGGTCGTCTCGACGCCGCTCTTGTCCGCCTTCACGCGAACCTTGACGTTGGCGTCGATCACCCGCTTGATCGGTACGAGTACTTTCATTCCATTGGCCTCGGGCGTTCCTCTTGGAGAGTTCCGTTCGCGCGCCCGTCGGGATGCGGTATCCGCGGCACGCCTGGTTCAGAAATTGCCGGTTTGAGCGGCCTGAGCGCACTCAATTTCGCGCCGCACAATAGGAGGGCTGCGGAAAGCCTGTCAATCGTACCTGATGCCACTGCATAGCAGAGTTTCTCGGAGGCTGCGCGGCCGCCGGCGGCCGGTCCGCTCAACGGTTGGCCCCCGGTACCCAGAGCACGTCGCCGCGCCCCTTGTCGTTGGCGTGGCGCGCCAGGACGAAGAGGAGATCGGAGAGGCGGTTCATGTACTTGATCGCCTCGGCGTTGACCCGCTCGGCCTCGGCCAGGGCGGTCATCTCGCGCTCGGCGCGGCGTGCGACCGTGCGCGCCATGTGCAGATGCGCCGCAGCCCGGCTGCCACCCGAGAGCACGAAGGAGTTCAGGGGCTCGAGGTCGGCGTTCAGGCGGTCGATCTCCTGCTCCAGCCGTGCCACCTGCTCTGCCGTGATGCGCAGCGGCGGGTACTTGGGGTTCTCCTCGAAGGGGGTGGCGAGATCGGCGCCCAGGTCGAAGAGGTCGTTCTGGATCAGCGACAGCAGCGCGCCGTAGGCCTCGTCCGCCTCCAGCCTGGCCAGGCCGATCGCCGCCCCGGTCTCGTCGACCGAGCCGTAGGCTGAGACGCGGGGATCGTGCTTGGCGACCCGGCTGCCGTCGACCAGCGAGGTCGTGCCCTTGTCGCCGCCGCGCGTGTAGATTTTCGTTAGTTTGACCAACCGCCCCCGACGCCCCGCTTCCTCAGTCCATTATCTAGGAATTGCCAGAGCCGCGCATCAGCACGGCCAGCAGGAAGAGGCCGATCGCGATGCCCTGCGCCATGACGCGCCAGCGCATCAGCTTGTTGCCGTGCTTGGCATTGAACTCGCCGCCGCGGGCGAAGGAGATCAGGCCGGCGAAGAGCACCACCAGGGTGATCAGCATGGCGATGACCATCAGGATGATTGTGAAGGCTTCCATGATCCCCTCAAGATAGGGTGCTGCGCGTGGCGAGACCAGTCACTTCGCCCGTTTCGGGCAGGCTGCCGCGCGGGCCCGGTCAGGCCGCAGCCTTGGCGCGCTCGATCGCGTTGGAGATCATCTCCATGGCCTCCTCCTTGCCGCCCCAGCGCACGACCTTGACCCACTTGTCGGTCTCCAGGTCCTTGTAGTGCTCGAAGAAGTGCTCGATCTGCTCGAGCGTGATCTTGGGCAGGTCCTCGATCGAGAGGATCTTGTCGTAGCGGCGGGTCAGCTTGTGTTGCGGCACCGCGATCACCTTCTCGTCGCCGCCGCCCTCGTCCTCCATCAGCAGGACGCCGATCGGCCGGCAGCGCATGATGGCGCCGGGCACGACCGGCCGCTGGTTGGGCACCAGCACGTCGATGGGATCGCCGTCGTCGGAGAGGGTGTGGGGGATGAAGCCGTAGTTCCCCGGATAGCGCATGGGGGTGTAGAGGAAGCGGTCCACGTACATGGCCCCGGCGGCCTTATCCATCTCGTACTTGATGGGCTCGCCACCGACCGGAACCTCGATGATGACGTTGACGTCTTCGGGCGGATTGTTGCCGATCGGCACGGCGTCGATACGCATCGTCCAGCCTTTCGCTCTTGCAGGAGCTTGTTCGGTTCCGGCGGCGCCAACCCGCACCGCCTTGGCCTCGCTCAGATAGTACCCTAATTCCGGCCGCTGGCGAGCAGGCCGCGCACGATGACCTGGGCCTGGATCTCGGCCGCACCCTCGAAGATGTTGAGGATGCGCGCGTCGCACAGCACCCGGCTGATGCGGTACTCCTCGGCATAGCCGTTGCCGCCGTGGACCTGCAGGGCGTTGTCGGCGTTGGCCCAGGCGACCCGGGCGGCCAGCAGCTTGGCCATGCCCGCCTCGATATCGCAGCGCCGGTCGCTGTCCTTCTGGCGGGCGGCGAAGTAGGTGAGCTGGCGGGCGATCATGGTCTCCACCGCCATCCAGGCGAGCTTGCCGGCCACCCGCGGGAAGTTGATCAGCGCCTTGCCGAACTGCACCCGCTCGCGGGCGTAGTCCAGCCCCAGCTCCATGGCGTTCTGCGCCACGCCCACGGCGCGCGCGGCCGTCTGGATGCGGGCCGATTCGAAGGTCGCCATCAGCTGCTTGAAGCCCTGGCCCTCCTCGCCGCCCAGCAGGTTCTCCGCCGGCACGGCGAAGCCGTCGAAGGCCAGCTCGTACTCCTTCATGCCGCGATAGCCCAGGACCTTGATCTCGCCGCCGGTCATGCCCTCGGCCGGGAAGGGATCGGCCTCGCTGCCGCGCGGCTTCTCGGCCAGGAACATGGAAAGCCCGCGCCAGTCCTTGGTGTCGGGCTTGCTGCGTGCCAGCAGGGTCATGAGGTCGGAACGGCTGGCGTGCGTGATCCAGGTCTTGTTGCCCTGGATGCGGTAGCTCTCGCCCTCCAGCACCGCCCGCGTCTTCAGCGAGCCCAGGTCGGAGCCGGTGTTGGGTTCGGTGAAGACCGCGGTGGGCAGGATCTCGCCCGAGGCGATCAGGGGCAGGTAGTGCTGCTTCTGGGCCTCGGTGCCGCCCAGGCGGATCAGCTCGGCTGCGATCTCCGAGCGGGTGCCGAGCGAGCCCAGGCCGATGTAGCCGCGCGAGAGCTCTTCGGTCACCACGCACATGGCCATCTTGCCGAGCCCCGCCCCCCCGAACGCCTCGGGCACGGTCAGCCCGAAGACGCCGAGGTCGGAGAGCTCCTGCACCACGGCGTCGGGGATCAGCTCGTCCTTGCGGTGCCACTCGTGCGCCGCCTCGGCATGGTCCTCGGCGAAGCGCGCGAACTGCTCGCGGATCATCTCCAGGGTCTCGTCGTCGAGGCCCGCCTTGCCGAAGCTTCCCTCGCCCATCAACTCCGCCAGGCGCTGGCGCACGGCAGAGGTGTTGCCGCCGGCGACCAGGCGCTTGATCGCCGGGTTCCAGAGCGCGTGGATCTCCTCCTCGCCCATGCCCATGTCGGCGGGACGCAGGATCTCGCCCTGGCTCATCGGCAGGCCGCCCCAGAGCTGCTGCAGGTACTCGCCATAGGCGGCCTGCAGCATCAGGCGCTCCATTTCGCCCAGCTCGCCGGCCTCCTCCAGCCGCTGGGCCCAGGCCAGCATCTCGCGCAGGGCGGCGACGTAGGTCAGGGTCCAGGCGAGCCCGTGCGCGCCCTGCTGCTCGCGTTCCAGCAGGGCCGGGTCGACCCTGCCGTCGGGCGCGATCATCGCGGCCACGGCCTGGCGTGCGGCCTCGCCGAAGCGCTCGGCGGCGGAGAGGGCCTCGGCGCAATCGGCGAGCAGCGCCTCCCAGGTCAGGCCCTCCTTGCCCGAGGGTCCCTCGATCGCGGTTGCGGCTTGCGACATGGTCGGCCGTCTCTCCTTCGTGATGTGCTGCCGGCAGAAATAGCGAGAGCGAGGCGACAGGTCATCGCCTCGCTCTCCAGTCTTGGCTTGGCTCAGCCCTCGCGGACGTCGTCCAGGGTGCGCATGCCGGGCCGCTTGGCCTGCACCAGGACGGCCATGTTGCCGGGCTTGTGCTGGTTCTTCATCATCTTGGTGTGGGCGCGCGGGATGTCGGCCCAGCTGAAGACCTCGCTCATGCAGGGGTCGATGCGGCGTTCGACCATCAGGTTGTTGGCCTGGCTGGCCTGCAGCAGGTTGGCGAAGTGGCTGCCCTGGATGCGCTTCTGGCGCATCCAGACGAAGCGGGCATCGAAGGTGATGTTGTAGCCCGTGGTCCCGGCGCAGAAGACCACCATGCCGCCGCGTTTCACCACGAAGCAGGAGACCGGGAAGGTCGCCTCGCCCGGATGCTCGAAGACGAAGTCGACGTCGTTGCCCTTGCCGGTGACCTCCCAGATCGCCTTGCCGAACTTGCGGCACTCCTTCATGTAGTCGGAGAAGCCCTCGCCGTTGACCGGCGGCAGCTGGCCCCAGCAGTTGAAGTCCTTCCGGTTGACCACGCCCTTGGCGCCCAGCGAGAGCACGAAGTCGCGCTTGGTTTCATCCGAGATGACGCCGATGGCGTTGGCGCCGGCGGTGGAGATGAGCTGGATCGCCATCGAGCCCAGGCCGCCCGAGGCACCCCAGACCAGCACGTTGTGGCCCGGGCGCAGGATGTGCGGGCGGTGGCCGAAGAGCATGCGGTAGGCCGTCGCCAGGGTCAGGGTGTAGCAGCCGCTCTCTTCCCAGGTCAGGTGCAGCGGGCGGTGCATGAGCTGGCGGTCCTGCACGCGGCAGAACTGCGCGAAGGAGCCGTCCGGCGTCTCGTAGCCCCAGATCCGCTGCGAGGGCGAGAACATGGGGTCGCCGCCGTTGCACTCCTCGTCGTCGCCGTCGTCCTGGTTGCAGTGGACCACGACCTCGTCGCCGACCTTCCAGCGCTTCACCTTGGAGCCGACCGCCCAGACGATGCCGGAGGCGTCGGACCCGGCGATGTGATACTCCGCCTTGTGCACGTCGAAGGGCGAGATCGGCGTGCCGAGGCCGGCCCAGACGCCGTTGTAGTTGACGCCGGCCGCCATCACCATGACCAGCACGTCGTGGCTGTCCAGCTTCGGGGTCTCGACGACCTCGACCTGCATCGCCGTCTCCGGTTCGCCGTGACGCTCGCGGCGGATCACCCAGGCGTGCATCTTGCTCGGCACGTGGCCCAGCGGCGGGATCTCGCCGACCTCGTAGAGGTCCTTGGTCGGCTGGTCGTCCCGCAGGGGTACCACGTTGCTTGCCTCTGTCATCGTCCTTTGCTCCTCACGTCTACCCAAGGGCCGTCGTCATGGCGCCGGGTCCGACCCGTCGGCCGCCGGCCCCTTCTCCCAAGGCGCTCTGTCGTTCTCTTGTCGTCCTTCGGCACCGCCGAGTTTCCGCAGTGCAACATCATCAAGTTGTAACGCCTTCCAAGTCGCCTTGGCAATCGGCAATTTACCACTGATTTGCATAAAAAATGAGCAATATAATTGCTTTTATCCCCTTCAACCCCTCCCGAAGTCGAACCGAAGAGGCGAAATCACCCTGCTGCAACGCAATATTCTCGGACCTTCGGGGTTCTGTGTCAACTTGTCCCAGAACGTCGGGCAGCGAGGCCATGCGGGCGCAAAGGTGCCTCGGATGGGGCCTTGTCGGGCAGGCGGACAAGCCCAAGCCCTGGGCACTTGCCACCGCAGCAGCCAGGCGGCAGGCTCTTCTCTGTTGCGATGCAATAGAAACGATCATACCTTTTGATCGAACTGTGAGACATAATGTTGCGTGACAGCGACCTGCGACGAGACGCGGAGTGAAGGACATGAGCGAGGCGAAGAAGGGCAAGGCCGGTGGGACGAAGGACGGGCGCGATCGGCCCTGGCTGATGCGGACCTATGCCGGCCACTCGACGGCGGCCGCCTCCAACCAGCTCTACCGCAAGAACCTGGAGAAGGGCCAGACCGGGCTCTCCATCGCCTTCGACCTGCCGACCCAGACCGGCTACGACAGCGACCACCTGCTGGCCCGCGGCGAGGTCGGCAAGGTCGGCGTGCCGGTCAGCCACATCGGCGACATGGAGACCCTGCTGGAGGGGATCCCGCTCGACCGCATGAACACCTCCATGACGATCAACGCGACCGCACCCTGGCTGCTGGCGCTCTACATCGCCGTGGCCGAGCGCCAGGGGGTGGCGCGCTCGGCCCTGACCGGTACGACGCAGAACGACGTGATCAAGGAGTATCTCTCGCGCGGCACCTACATCTTCCCGCCCGAGGCCTCGCTGAAGCTGACCGCCGACGTCATCGCGTTTACCGTCTCGGAGGTGCCGCGCTGGAACCCGACCAACGTCTGCAGCTATCACCTGCAGGAGGCCGGCGCCACGCCGGTGCAGGAGCTGGCCTATGCGCTGGCGACCGCGATCGCGGTTCTGGATGCCGTCAAGGCCTCGGGCCAAGTGGCCGAGGAGGCCTTCCCCAAGGTCGTCGGGCGCATCTCCTTCTTCGTCAACGCCGGCCTCAGGTTCATCACCGAGATCTGCAAGATGCGGGCCTTCACCCGCCTCTGGGACGAGATCTGCCGGGAGCGCTACGGCGTCGAGGACCCGGCGCTCAGGCGCTTCCGCTACGGGGTGCAGGTGAACTCGCTGGGCCTCACCGAGCAGCAGCCGGAGAACAACGTCTACCGCATCCTGCTGGAGACCCTGGCGGTCACGCTCTCCAAGGATGCCCGCGCGCGCGCCGTGCAGCTTCCCGCCTGGAACGAGGCGCTGGGCCTACCGCGCCCCTGGGACCAGCAGTGGTCGCTGCGCCTGCAGCAGATCCTGGCCTTCGAGACCGACCTGCTGGAGTACGGCGACATCTTCGAGGGATCGCCGGTGATCGAGGCCAAGGTGGAGGCGCTCTGCAGCGAGGCCAGGGCCGAGCTTGCGCGCATCGCGGCCATGGGCGGCGCCGTGGCGGCGGTCGAGAACGCCGCGATGAAGCGCGCGCTGGTGGAGAGCGCCACCCTGCGCATGCAGGCGATCGAGAGCGGCGAGATGACGGTGGTCGGCGTCAACGCCTTCACCGGCACCGAGCCCTCGCCGCTGACGGCAGGCGGGGCCGAGGGCGGCGCGATGACCGTCGATCCTGCCGCCGAGGCCGGGCAGGTGGAGCGGCTGAAGGCCTGGCGGGCGTCTCGCGACCAGTCGGCCGCCGAGGCGGCACTCCGGCAGCTCGAGCAGGCGGTCGCCGCCGGCGGCAACGTGATGGAAGCCTCGATCGCCTGTGCCCATGCCGGCGTGACGACCGGCGAATGGGGCACGACCCTGCGCGGGCTCCTGGGCGAGTTCCGCGCGCCGACCGGTGTCGGTGCCGGCCTACCCACGGCCGACGAGGCAAGGGTCGGGCAGGTCCGGGCCCGCGTCGAGGCCCTGGCCAAGAGCCTGGGCCGGCGGCCGAAGATGCTGGTCGGCAAGCCCGGCCTGGACGGCCACTCCAACGGGGCCGAGCAGGTGGCCGTGCGCGCCCGCGACTGCGGCTTCGAGGTGGTCTACGAGGGCATCCGCCTGACGCCTGACGAGATCGTCAACGCCGCGGTCGAGGAGAGCGTGCATGTGGTGGGCCTCTCGATCCTCTCCGGATCGCACCTGATCCTGGTCGAAGAGGTGCTGCGGCTGCTGGGCGAGGAGGGCCTGGGCGAGATCCCGGTCGTGGTCGGCGGCATCATCCCGCCCGAGGATGCCGCGAAGCTGCGCGCCGCCGGGGTGGCCGCGGTCTACACGCCCAAGGACTTCGACCTGACCGCCATCATGGCCGACATCGCAGGGCTGCTGGAGAGCGACAGCCGCGAGGCGGCCTAGGGACCGGCCGGACCGATGTCCGAGGGCAAGACGAGGATCGGCTTCATCGGCCTGGGCCTGATGGGCCTGCCCATGGTGCGCCGGCTTCTGGCGGCGGGCTGCGATCTCACCATCTGGAACCGCAGCCCGGAGAAGTCCGCCGCGGTCCGGGCCGAGGGCGCCCAAGTGGCGGCGAGTGCCCGCGCGCTGGCCGAGGAGAGCGCCCTCCTCTTCACCTGCGTCTCCGACACGGCGGCCATGGAGGCCGTGGTCTTCGGCGAGGCCGGCATCGCCGAGGCGGCGGGCCGCGGCAAGCTGCTGGTCGATCATTCCTCGATCCATCCCGAGGCGACCCGCGCCATGGCCGCACGCCTGGCCGCGGCCAGCGGCATGACCTGGCTCGATGCGCCGGTCTCCGGCGGGGTCGCCGGGGCGGAGGCCGGGACGCTCTCGATCCTGGCCGGCGGCAGCCGGGAAGACTTCGAGCGCGCGCTGCCCTTCCTGGAGCAGGTCTCGGCCCGCCAGAGCCTGCTGGGCGCCGTCGGCGCCGGACAGACCGCGAAGCTCTGCAACCAGGTGATCGTCGGCTGCGGCCTGGCGGTGATCGCCGAGGCCCTGAAGCTGGCCTCGCGCTCCGGCATCGACCCGCTGGCCCTGATCGCCGCCATGCAGGGCGGCTTCGCCGATTCCAAGCCGCTGCAGATCTTCGGCCCGCGCATGCTGCAGCCGGTCGAGACGCCGCTTGCCCACATCGCCACGGTGCTGAAGGACGTCGAGACTGCACTGGACGTGGGCCAGCGTGCCGAGGTTCCCCTGCCGATGACGGCCAGGGCCGGCGAGATCTATCGCCTGCTGGCCGCCGCCGGCCTGGGCGAGGCCGAGTTCGACGCGCTCTACAGTAACCTCGACAGCGACCCGGAACCCCGCCTATAGCCAGATGAAGTCCGAGCCGGTGAGCTGATCGCCTGCGGTCATGCCGGAGACCAGGAAGAGCACGTTGGCGCTGCCGTCGCCGTTGAGGTCGACCTGGATCTGCTCGCTGCCGGCAAAGCGGGCCTGGCTGTTGCCGTTGGCGTCGAAGGCCGCGCTCCCGATGTAGGAGAAGGCGCCCACCTCCAGCCCGTACTTGAAGACCAGCTTGTCCTCGCCGTTGCCGGCACCGATGAGTTCGCCGTCGAAGTCGCCGATCACCGCACCGCCGGAGCCGCCGAAGCCGAGACTGCCACCGTTGAAGAGGAAGATGTCCTCGTCCGCTCCGCCGAAGGCCGTGTCGCCCAGGCCGAGGTTCAGGGTGTCGTCGCCCGCCTCGCCCTGATAGGTGTCGGCGTCCGAGCCCCCGAAGAGATTGTCGTCGCCATCGCGCCCCTGCAGCAGGTCCGCGCCCTGGTTGCCGGCCAGGCGGTTGTCGCCGCTGTTGCCCTGGACGGTGTTGTCCAGGTTGTTCCCGGTGCCGTCGATATTGCCGAAACCGCCCTGCATGCGCAGGTTCTCGACGAAGGCCGTGGCCGTGCCGGTGGGAAGGGTATAGCTGGCTTCCGCGCGGACCAGGTCGGTGCCCTCGCCGTCGACTTCCAGCACCATGTCGCTGGCCGTATCGACGACGAAGGTATCGTCGCCGGAGCCACCCAGGGCCGTATCGGTCCCGTCCCGGCCGTTCAGGCGATCGTCGCCGCTCATGCCCGAGAGGCTGTTGTCGAAGGAGTTGCCGAGCAGGATGTCGTCGTTGGCATTGCCGGTCATCGAGGCGGCATCGGCGGCCGTGTTGATGTTCACCCGCTCGATGATGACCTCGGCCGAGGTCCCGAGCGTGTAGTCCTCCGCGTTGGAGCGCAGCACGTCGTCGCCCTGGCCGCTGCCGTCGAAGATCCGGTCGTCCTCGATGTCGATGATGAAGGTGTCGTTGTTCTTACCGCCGTAAGCAACGTCCGCGCCGCTGCCGCCGTTCAAACGATCTCGTCCCTGACCGCCATAGAGCAGATCTTCGCCGCTGCCGCCGACCTGCTGGTCGTTGGCGTCGCCTCCGTCCAGGGTGTCGAAGCCGTCGGCGCCGAAGAGGGTGTCGCGGCCGCTGTCGCCGGAGGCCGTATCGTCGCCCCCATCGCCGCGAACCACGTCATCGCCACTGCCGCCGAAGAGCAGGGAGTCGTTGCCGTCACCGCCCGACAGCGAGTCATTCCCATCGCCCCCGAAAAGCTGCGTATCCTGACCGCTGTCGCCGAAAATACGGTCGGCACCACTGCCGCCGTAGAGCGCGAAATCATAGCCGCTGCCGCCGTAGATGCGGTCCGCACCGCTGTCGCCGTGAAGCACGAAATCGAGCCCGCTGTCGCCGCTGAGCGTGTCGTCTCCCAGGGCACCCTGGAGAAAGCCGTCGTCACCGCCACCGCCATAGATGCGGTCGCCACCGGTGGCACCGAAGAGTCGGCGGTCGGCGTCGCCCCGGCCATCGATGAGGTCACTACCCGAGCCGCCGTAGAAATTGCTGTCGATGCCGCGACCGCCGAAGAGCGTGTCGTTACCCACGCCACCGAAGAAGCGTTCATCCTCGCCGTCGTTGCCGGCTATCGTGTCGCCGCCGCTGCCACCCATCAAGTCGGAGTCGGAACCGCTGCCGGCGATCAGAGCATCCACGCCCGCGCCACCGGAGAGTCGATAGTCGCTGCCGCTGCCGCCATAGATCCGGTCGGCGCCCTGGCCACCGTAGAGGCTGCTATCGTCGCCGTCGTCGCCGAAGACCGTGTCGTTGCCCGACCCTCCATTCAGGCCGTAGAAGGAGCCGTCGTTCCCGGTGCCTCCATAGACCAGATCGGCACCGCTCTCGCCGTCGGCGTTGTCGTCCTCGCCATCGCCGCCGAAGATCGTGTCGGCGCCCGGGCCGCCTTCGAAACCGGCATCAGAGCCGCTGCCGCCGAACTGCGTATCCTCGCCTTCGCCGCCGAAGAAGTAAGAGTCGTCGCCACTGCCGCCGTAGGCAATGTCGTCTCCCTGGGTGCCGGCGAGGTTTTGGTCTTTCCCGTCCCCGCCGAAAATCTTGTCGTTGCCCGAGTAACCGAAGAGAACCGCGTCGTCGCCGCTGCCACCGTAGATGAGGTCGTCGCCGTCGCCGCCGCGAAGTGCCCGGTCCCAGCCGCTGGCGCCGTAGAGCAGGTCGCTGCCGGATCCGCCGAAGAAGCCGTAGTCGTCGCCGTCGCCGCCAACCAGGGTGTCCTGGCCCGTGAAAGAAATGAACTTCATGTCGTCGCCGGGGCCACCGAAGACCTTGTCGTCTCCAGCGCCGCCGTTGAGATAGGAGTCCCGGCCGGGGCCGCCGAAGACACGGTCGTCGCCGCTGTCCCCGTAGAGATAGAGATCCTCGCCGCTGCCGCCGAAGAGTCTGTCGTTGCCGTCGTCTCCGCGGACGACCTGGTCGCTCCCGCTGTCCCCCGCAAGCGTGTCGTCGCCGCTGCCGCCGAAGAGCCTGTCGTTGCCGGCCAGTCCGTAGAGCGTGTCGTTCCCGCTCAATCCATAGATGCCATCGAGCGCGTTCGTTCCGGTGAGCGCATCGTTCGCTCCCGTCGTCCCGAATAGTGTGGCCAAGTCCCTGCTCCTCTCCGGTCTCTAGAGTGCGATGACTATAGATCGAACCGATCTATCGTCTGAATCGCACTCTACAGCTTTGAAAAGCGACCACGATACAGACCGCAGATCGATTCGATCTGCGATCATCATGGTCTAATGTCGTGATGGTCGTGCTTGCTCCCTATTCACCTGCTAGTCCGCGTCACGAAGTGCTTGCCACCCGGAACCCCGTCTATAGCCAGACGAAGTCCGAGCCGGTGAGCTGATCGCCTGCGGTCATGCCGGAGACCAGGAAGAGGACGTTGGCGCTGCCGTCGCCGTTGAGGTCGACCTGGATCTGCTCGCTGCCGGCAAAGCGGGCCTGGCTGTTGCCGTTGGCGTCGAAGGCCGCGCTCTCGATGTAGGAGAAGGCGCCCACCTCCAGCCCGGTCTTGAAGACCAGCTTGTCCTCGCCGTTGCCGGCGCCGATGAGCTCGCCGTCGAAGTCGCCGATCACCGCACCGCCGGAGCCGCCGAAGCCGAGACTGGCACCGTTGAAGAGGAAGATGTCCTCGTCCGCTCCGCCGAAGGCCGTGTCGCCCAGGCCGAGGTTCAGGGTGTCGTTGCCCGCTTCGCCTTCGTAGGTATCGGCATCCCCACCCCCGAAGAGATTGTCGTCGCCCTCGCGTCCCTGCAGCAGGTCCGCGCCCTGGTTGCCGGCCAGGCGGTTGTCGCCGCTGTTGCCCTGGACGGTGTTGTCCAGGTTGTTCCCGGTGCCGTCGATATTGCCGAAACCACCCTGCAGGCGCAGGTTCTCGACGAAGGCCGTGGCCGTGCCGGTGGGAAGGGTGTAGCTGGCTTCCGCGCGCACCAGGTCGGTGCCCTCGCCGTCGACTTCCAGCACGATGTCGCTGGCCGTATCGACGACGAAGGTATCGTCGCCGGAACCGCCCAGGGCCGTATCGGTCCCGGCCCGGCCGTTCAGGCGATCGTCGCCGCTCATGCCCGAGAGGCTGTTGTCGAAGGAGTTGCCGAGCAGGATGTCGTCGTTGCCATTGCCGGTCATCGAGGCGGCGTCGGCTGCGGTGTTGATGTTCACCCGCTCGATGATGACCTCGGCCGAGGTCCCGAGCGTGTAGTCCTCCGCGTTGGAGCGCAGCACGTCGTCGCCCTGGCCGCTGCCGTCGAAGATCCGGTCGTCCTCGATGTCGATGATGAAGGTGTCGTTGTTGTTGCCGCCGTAGGCCGTGTCGGCGCCGCTGCCGCCGTTCAGGCGGTCGCGCCCCTGCCCGCCGTAGAGCAGATCCTCACCGCTGCCGCCGACCTGCTGGTCGTTGGCATCGCCTCCGTCCAAGGTGTCGAAGCCGTCGGCGCCGAAGAGGGTATCGCGGCCACTGTCACCGAAGGCTGTATCGTCGCCCTGCTCGCCTCGGATCTGGTCGTCGCCACTGCCGCCCTCTAGCGAGCGGTCGTTCCCATCACCACCGAAGATCCTATCGGCACCGTCCTCGCCGTAGAGCTTCAACTCATCGCCCGATCCGCCGAACAGCCTATCATCGCCTTCCTTACCGGATAGCTGTGTGTCGTCGCCGCTACCACCTCGGATCGTGTCGTTTCCGAGACCACCGAAGAGAGAATAATCGCCACCGTCGCCGCCGAAGAGACGATCGTTACCGCTCTCGCCATGGAACATACCATCGCGGTCGCTGTCCCCGTACAGCCTATCGGCGCCACTGCCCCCTATAACGACAAGATCTGTGCCGCTGCCACCAAAGAAGGTATCGTTACCTGTACCGCCGAACACATTAAAATCTTTGTCGCGTCCGCCATAGATCTTGTCTACACCACTTCCGCCGTAGATCTGCCGGTCGAGGCCGCCACGACCAAAGATCTGATCATTGCCTAGACCGCCAAACAAGCTGAGTTCATCGCCAAGGCCACCGAAGAGCGTATCGTTCCCCTGACCTCCGAAGAGACTGAAGTCATCACCGTTGTTGCCGCCAAGGGTGTCGCTACCGCTGCCGCCCATCAGGCCGCTGTCGGCACCGCTGCCACCGACCAAGACGTCGTCGCCGGCGCCGCCCGAGAGCAGATAGTCGTCGCCACTACCGCCGTAGATCCGGTCGGTGCCCCTGCCCCCGTAGAGGCTGGTATCGTTGCCATCGTCGCCGAAGACCGTGTCGTTGCCCGACCCTCCATTCAGGCCGTAGAAGGAGCCGTCGTTCCCGGTGCCTCCATAGACCAGATCGGCACCGCTCTCGCCGTCGGCGTTGTGGTCCTCGCCATCGCCGCCGAAGATCGTGTCGGCGCCCGGGCCGCCCTCGAAACGAGCGTCGGAGCCGCTGCCGCCGAACTGCGTATCCTCGCCTTCGCCGCCGGAGAAGAAAAAGTCGTCGCCGCTGTCGCCATAGGCGATGTCGTCTCCCTGGGTGCCGGCGAGATTGATGTCTTTGCCGTCCCCGCCGAAAATCTTGTCGTTGCCCGAGTAACCGAAGAGAATCTCGTCGTCGCCGCTGCCACCGTAGATGAGGTCGGCGCCCTCGCCGCCGCGCAGTCCCACGTCCCTGCCGCTGCCGCCGTAGAGCAGGTCGCTGCCGGATCCGGCGAAGAAGCCGTAGTCGTCGCCGTCGCCGCCAACCAGGGTGTCCTGCCCCGTGAAAGACCCGAGCCGCCTGTCGTCACCGGGGCCACCGAAAACCTTGTCGTCTCCAGCGCCGCCGTAGAGATAGGAGTCCGCGCCGGGGCCACCGAAGACACGGTCGTCGCCGGACTCAGCGAGGAGGAAGCTGTCATCGCCGTCGTCGCCATTGAGACGGTCCGATCCGGACCCGCCGTAGATCCGGCCGTCGTCGCCACTACCGCCGAAGAGGCTGTCGTTGCCGTTCAATCCGAAGAGCGTGTCGTTCCCGCTCAGTCCATAAATGCGATCCAGCGCGTTCGTGCCGGTGAGCGCATCGTTCGCGCCCGTCGTCCCGAATAGTGTGGCCAAGTCCCTGCTCCCTGTTCGTCTCTCTGGTTGTCACCCGGTCGTTCGGCGAATCGAGCTCTTCCGGATCGCCATCGTGGTACGTCGGTGTTGCCACCCGTAGAGCGTCCGGCTCGCACCCGCGATGCGGCGGACAGAATTGCTCGGTGGCCTGTTCCGATTCACGCAGCGTCTGGGACCCAAACGACACTATCGGGTTGCTGTACATCCAGCGACCGCTTCAGGTGGAACCAAAGCATCAACCCTGCGGCTGGCGCCTCTATGACCAACGATCCGCTCCTCTCTCAAGAGGCAAGATACCCAGAGCTGAAACATGCACAAGAGAATTCACGATTCTTACGAACTATTACAGCTAGGAATCGTTATTTATGACAGATTTCTCTGCGGTCTGAAATGTTCTATCGCTTTGATATCAAGGAATTATCTAAGCCTTACGCTGTGCGGGACGCAAAACACTACAAGAACGCCACTCTTGATTGCCGGTACAGGCAGCGCGGCCGCGCGAAGGGAGGGCGATAAGCTCGACACGGGTTCCCGCTGCAGAGCTCCGCGGCCGAGGCCGGCGGGCATGGCGGTTGGAATCGGCGGCCGGAGCCGGCAGATTGCAGATGACCGAACTGAGAGGCCAAATCCTGGATGCAGCCCCCTGCACTTCCCGACAGCGCTGCCGGCTGGGCGCTCTTCCTCGACTTCGACGGAACCCTGGTCGATATCGCGCCGCGGCCCGACGCCGTGGTGCTGGAAGGACCGCTGCGCGAGGCCCTGGCAAGGCTCACCGGGCAATGCGGCCTGGCCCTGGCGATCGTCAGCGGCCGGCCGATCGCCGAGATCGATCGCTTCCTGGAGCCCCTGGTGCTGCCCATCGCCGGCGTTCACGGCCAGGAGATGCGCCTCGCCGACGGCCGCCGGATCGAGGCCGCGCCCGACCTGGACCTGGCGCCCGTCAGGGACGCCATGCGGGCGCTCGCGGCAAGTCACCCGGCGCTCCTGGTCGAGGACAAGGGCCATGCCCTGGCCCTGCACACGCGCGCAGCACCCGAGCTGGCGCCGCTCTGCCGCGACCGCCTCCAGGCGCTGGTCGCGAACGACCCCGACCTCCTGCTGCTCGAAGGGCACTGCGTCTTCGAGGTGAAGGCGGCGGAGGTCGACAAGGGCGTGGCCGTCCGCCGCTTCATGGCGGAGCCTCCCTTCCGGGGGCGGCGGCCGCTCTTCGCCGGCGACGACCGGACCGACGAGGACGGCATCCGCGTCGCCCAGGAGCTCGGCGGCCTGGGCGTCAGGATCGGCGGTTCCGAGACGCAGGCCCTGCTGAAACTGAAGGAAGCCCGCCAGCTCCGCTCGTGGTTGCTGGCGCAGTCCAGGTGCGCAAGCTAGGGGATCCTGCCCTGTCACGGCGCCAACCCGCCCCTTCGGGCACAACCGACAAACCGACCTAACCAGGAGACCCGACCGGCATGGAAAGATCCCTCGCGGACGCACAGCAAGAGGCCCGGCAGGCCAACCTCGACCTCGGGGTCGTCGGCAACCTCGCCATCTCCGCGCTCATCGACCGGAACGCCAGCATCGTCTGGTGCTGCCTGCCGCGGGTCGACGGGGACCCGGTCTTCAACCGCCTGCTCTCGCCCGACAGCGAGCGGGGTCACTTCACCGTGCGGCTGGACAACCAGGTCTCCAGCGAGCAGAGCTACCTTCCCAACACCGCCATCCTGAAGACGGTCCTGACCGACGCCAGCGGCCAGCAGCTCGAGATCGTGGACTTCGCGCCGCGCTTCCTGGCGCGCGGACGCAGCTTCCGCCCCCTGATGCTGGTGCGCCGCCTGCGCCCGCTCTCCGGCAGTCCGCGCGTCCGCATCGAGCTCTGCCCGCAGTTCTCCTGGGGTTCGGAGGAGCCGCGCCTGACCCATGGCTCGAACCACGTCCGCTACGTGGATTCCGGCAAGGCCATGCGGCTCACCACCAACGCGCCGGTCAACTATGTCCTGAGGCAGACCCCCTTCATCCTCGATCGCCCGATCGACCTGATCCTGGGCCCGGACGAAACCCTGGACCGCGGCCCGGAGGAGGTGGCGCGCGAGTTTGAGGAGAAGACGGCGCTCTACTGGCGGACCTGGACGCGCCGCCTGGCGCTGCCGCTGGAGTGGCAGGACGCCGTCATCCGCGCCGCCATCACCTTGAAGCTCTGCGTCGTCGAGGATACCGGCGCCATCGTTGCCGCGCTCACCACCTCGATCCCCGAGTTCAAGAACAGCGGCCGCAACTGGGACTACCGCTACTGCTGGCTGCGCGACGCCTTCTTCGTGGTGCGCGCGCTGAACAGCCTGGCCGAGGTCGCGACGATGGAAGAGTACCTGGTCTACCTGACCGACATCATCCACGACGCCGGCGAGGCCATCATCCAGCCGGTCTTCGGCGTCGGCCGCGAAAAGGCGCTGACGGAGGAGATCGTGACCACCTTCAGCGGCTACCGCAGCATGGGCCCGGTGCGCCGCGGCAACCAGGCGCACGAACACCACCAGCACGACGTCTACGGCAACGTCGTACTCGCAGCCTCGCAGGCCTTCCTGGACCACCGGCTCTTCCGCCGGCCGGGCGTCCAGCAGTTCCACGACCTGGAGCGCATGGGCGAGAAGGCCTTCGAGCTGCATGACAAGCCCGACGCCGGGCTGTGGGAGCTGCGCACCCGGGCGCGGGTGCACACCTCCTCCACCCTGCTCTGCTGGGCCGCCTGCGACCGGCTCTGCAAGGTCGCCCACGCGCTGGACCTGCACGAGCGGGCGGGCTACTGGCGCGACCGCGCCGATGCGATCCACGCCACGATTCTGGAGCGCTGCTGGAACGAAAGGCGCCAGGCCTTTGTTGAAAGCTTTGACGGCGAAGACCTGGATGCGAGCGTCCTGCTGATGGCCGAGGTCGGCTTCCTGCCGGCCTCCGACCCGCGCTTCCTCTCGACCCTGCGTGCCGTGGAGGAAGAGCTTGCGATCGGCCATCATATGCTACGCTACAAGGCGCCCGACGACTTCGGACTGCCGGAGACAGCCTTCAATGTCTGCACCTTCTGGCGCATCGACGCCCTGGCCCGCAGCGGGCGCTATGCCGAGGCGCGCGAGATCTTCGAGGCCATGCTGGCCGCGCGGAACCACCTGGGCCTGTTGTCCGAGGACGTGGACACCAGGACCGGCGAGCTCTGGGGCAACTTCCCGCAGACCTACTCGATGGTCGGCATCATCAACGGGGCGGTGCGCCTGAGCCGACCCTGGGAGAGCAGCACATGAACCAACTCGTCGTCGTTTCCAACCGGGTGGCCCTGCCCAGCGCGCAGGCCACCTCCGGCGGGCTGGCCGTCGCCCTGGGCGACGCGCTCTCCGAGGACGGCGGCGTCTGGTTCGGCTGGAGCGGCAAGGTGGCGGAGCCGCCGACGCGCAAGCCCCAGACCTACTCGCGCGACGGGGTGCGCTACATCACCACCGACCTCACCAACAAGGACCACGAGGAGTTCTACCTGGGCTTCTCCAACTCGGTGATCTGGCCCTCCTTCCACTTCCGGCTGGACCTCGCCGCCTTCGAGCGGAACTTCTTCCGCGGCTACCGCCGGGTCAACAGCACCTTCGCCGACAAGCTGGCCGAGAAGCTGAAGGGCGACGAAGACATCTGGGTGCACGACTACCAGCTGATCCCCATGGGCGCGGAGCTGCGCGACCGGGGTTTCCAGAGGCGCATCGGCTTCTTCCTCCATATTCCCTTCCCGCCGCCGCAGATCCTGCAGGCCGTCCCCGGTCACGAGTGGCTGGTCCGCAGCCTCTTCGCCTACGACCTGATCGGCTTCCAGACCAATGCGGACAGGAAGAACTTCACCCGCTACGTCCGCGAGGAGCTCGACGGAGAGGTTAGCGACGGCGACCGGGTGACCCTGAAGGACCGCACGGTCCTGGCCCGCACCTTCCCGATCGGTATCGACGTCGAGGCCTTCACGGCCATGGCCGAGAGCAAGGAAACACGCTCCACCACGCAGCGCATGCGCCAGCGCAACCGCCATGCCATCCAGATCATCGGGGCCGAGCGCCTGGACTACTCCAAGGGCCTGCCGAATCGCTTCCGTGCCTTCCGCTCGTTCCTGGAAGATCTCGACAAGGACGGCGAGGAAAAGCGCCAGCGCCAGGGGCGGGTCTCCTTCATGCAGATCGCCACGCCGACGCGCGAGGCCGTGACCGCCTATGCCGATCTGCGGCGCGAGCTGGAGCAGCTCTCCGGCGAGATCAACGGCAACTTCAGCCATTTCGACTGGACGCCGCTGCGCTACATCCACCGCAGCATCCCCCGCGCCACCCTGGCCGGGATCTTCCGCGAGAGCAAGGTGGGCCTGGTAACGCCGCTGCGCGACGGCATGAACCTGGTGGCCAAGGAGTACGTGGCCGCACAGAGGCCGGAGGATCCGGGGGTGCTGGTGCTCTCCCGCTTCGCCGGCGCGGCGGAGACCATGACGGAAGCGCTGATCGTCAACCCCTACGACGAGGAGCAGATGACCGACGCCATGCGCCGCGCCATCTTCATGCCGCTGGAAGAACGCCAGGCCCGCCATTCGGCCCTGCTGGATAAGGTACAGCGCGAGGACATCGTTGCCTGGCGACGGGGTTTCCTCAAGACCTTGAGGTCCCTGTGAGGCGGGAAGACCTTCTGCGTTAGGAAGACAGGACCTCGGACAGGTAGTCCGGCAAGCCCCCCAGGCGGCGCGTGCGATAGGCGATGTAGCGGTCCGGCCTGATCAGCACGAGACCGCCGCCGCCCATGCCGTAGAGACGGGTCAGCCTGGCCTCGGCATCGAGCAGGACCGAGACCTCCGAGCCACTGCCTGCGACTTCCTTGAGGACGACGAGGTGCGCCTCGATCCAGTCTCCCGCCCGGCTCCGGGCCGCCCGGGCCGAGGCGCGCGCGGCGGCGAGATCGCCAGCCTCGCCGACGAAGACCAGCAGACAATGCTTTGGGCCGCCCAGTAGCTGGAAGAGACGGCAGCTCCGCACCCCCAGCCGCAGCGGTCCGACGTCCCTCGCCTCCAGCCCCGGCCTGAGCGCGGCGGGCAGGTCCGCGGCCTCGTCGCGCGACAGCGGGCTTGCGCCGTAGTCGAGGTCGAGCTCCTCGAAGTTGCGGCGGAAGGCGACCAGGTCGTCCGGGGCCATGCGGAAGCCCTGAATGAAGGCCTCGCGCTCCTCGGCGCTCATGCCGGGATAGTCCTCGCCCGGCTGGGTCAGCGCGCGCGAGCCCTCGATCATGGCCTGGGCGACAGGCCGTCGCTCGGCCTCGTAGCTCTCCAGCAGGGCCTCCGAGGCCAGGCCGCGGCTGGCCAGGGCCAGCTTCCAGGCCAGGTTGCAGGCATCCTGGATGCCGGCGTTCATGCCGTGCCCGCCGACCAGTGAGTTAAGGTGCGCGGCATCGCCGGCGAGGAAGACCCGGCCCCGGCGGAAACGCTCCGCCAGCCGGTAGTGAATCCGGAAGTAGGTGAGCCAGCGCGGATCGCTCAGCCGGTAGTCCCCGCCGCTGCGCCGGTCGACCACCGCCTGCAGCTCGGCGAGGCTGGGCCTGCCCTCGGCCGGATGACCCTCGGGCAGGTTCGCGAAGATCTGCCGGCGGCCGCCGTCGAGGATCGCGAAGATGAGCGCGCCTTCCCGGTGCAGGCAGTAGAACCAGGCATCCGACGGCTCGGCGTTTGCCGCCACCACGTCGCCCAGGATGTAGGCATGGCGGCTGCGGCTGCCGGGAAAGCCGATGCCCAGCAGGTGGCGGGTCGTGGAGTGCGCCCCGTCGCAGCCGACCAGCCAGGCGGCCTCGGCCTCCTCCTCGCCGCCGTCGGGGTGACCCAGCCGGGTGAGGACGCGCGCGCCATCCTGCTCCAGCGCCAGCAGGTCGGTGCTGCGCTCCACCGCGACGCCCAGGTCGTGAAGCCGCTGCTCCAGCAGCCTCTCGATCTGCACCTGGGAATAGGCGATGCCATAGGGATAGGGCGAATCGACCGGCGGGTCCTCGGTCTTCATGACGAACCGCCCCTCGGCGAAGAGGCGCATGCCGCGCAGGGGCTGGCCCTTGGCAACCACCTCTGCCGTCACGCCCAGGTTCTCCAGCAGCTCCAGCGAGCGCGAATGCAGCAGGGTCGCGCGCGAGGCAGGGTCGATGCCGGGCGAGCGGTCGACGATCCGGACCTTGAGCCCTTGGCGCCGGAGCCGGATGGCAAGCATCAAGCCTGTGGTCCGCCCGCCGACGACAAGCACGTCGGTCTTGCGGCTGGCCGGCGCACCGGCGTTCGGCTGTGGCATCGGTCGCGGCTCCCGGTTGGTTGCTCCCGCAGCGGCGCCGGGCTGCGGCCTAGACCCCCGCGACCGTCAGCCCCTCGATGCGCAGGGTCGGCGCGTCGGTGCCGGTGCGGAACTCCAGGTCGTTCGCAGCCGTCAGGGTCGGATACATCTCCAGCAGGTTGCCGGCGATGGTCAGGCCCGAGACGGGAAAGGCAATCTCGCCCCTCTCGATCCAGAAGCCGGCCGCGCCGCGGCTGTAGTCGCCGGTCACCTCGTTGACGCCGCGGCCCATCATCTCGGTCACGTAGAAGCCCTGCTCGATCTCGCCGATCAGCGCCTCCGGCGTCTTCTCTCCCGGCGGGATGAAGAGGTTGGTGGCCGAGGGCGAGGGCGGGCCGCCGGTGCCGCGCGTGGCATTCCCGCTGCTCTCCAGGCCGAGCTGGCGGGCCGTTCCCAGGTCCAGGAACCAGCCGGTCAGGACGCCCTTGTCGATCATCGCCCGCTCGGCGCCGGCCAGGCCCTCGGCATCGAAGGGGCGCGAGCGGCGGCCGCGCGTGCGGAAGGGACTGTCGTAGATGCTGATCGCCTCGGGCAGGATCTGCTTGCCCAGCTTGCTCTTGAGGAAGGAGGTGCCGCGCGCGATGGCCGAGCCGTTGATGGCGCCGGCCAGGTGGCCGATCAGCGAGCCCGAGACGCGCGGGTCGTAGACCACCGGCACCTTGACCGTCTTCATCTTGCGCGCCTTCAGGCGCTTTACCGTCCGCTCGCCCGCCTTGCGCCCCACCTCTTCCGGGTCGCGCAGGTCCTCCAGGTGCAGCGCGCTGGAATAGTCGTAGTCGCGCTCCATGCCGTCGCCCGAGCCGGCGATGACCGCGACCGAGACGAAGTGGCCGCTGCGTGCGTAGGCGCCGGCGAAACCGTTGCTGGCGGCCAGCGCCAGCTCGCTGCGGCTCCAGCTCGCATCGCCGCCCTCGGAGTTGGTGATGCCGGCGACCGCGCGCGCCGCCTCCTCGCAGGCGAGCGCACGCTCGGAGAGCTCGTCGGGGCTGGGCTCCACGGGGTCCTCGAGATCGAGGTCGGGAAAGTCCTTCGCAAGCTGCTCGGGCTCCGCCAGGCCGATGTAGGGGTCCTCCGGGACCGCCTTGGCCATGGCGATCACGCGCTCGACCAGGGCCTCCAGGGCCTTCGGCGTCAGGTCGGCGGAGCTGGCCGAGGCCTGGCGCTTGCCGATCATGAGACGCAGGCCGATGTCCTGGTTCTCCTCACGCTCGCGCCGTTCCGGCTGGCCCAGGCGGACCGACTGCGCCATGCCGACGGAGCGGACGAAGACGGCGTCGGCGGCATCGGCGCCCTTGCGCTGGGCGAGTGCTACCAGGTCGGTCAGGCGGTCGAGAATGGCGGGATCAGTCGGCACGGGCTTCAGCTCCTTCGGGCTCCGGTCTCGTTCTGCAGAGAGGAGTTAGCCCCTGGCGGCCCCGCCGCCAAGGGGAGAGGCGACGATCACGACCGCCGCCAGATGTCCTTGCCGCTGCCGGGCAGGCCGAGCTTGGGCCAGATCTCGTCGATCCGGTCGATGACGGAATCCTCCATGCGCAGCTCGCGGCCCCACTCGCGGCTGGTCTCCGGCGGCCACTTGTCGGTGGCGTCGAGCCCGATCTTCGAGCCCAGGCCCGAGAGCGGCGAGGCGAAGTCCAGATAGTCGATCGGCGTGTTCTCGATCACCGTGATGTCGCGTGCCGGGTCCATGCGGGTGGAGACCGCCCACATGACGTCCTTCCAGTCGCGCGCGTCGATGCCAGCGTCCACCACGATCACCCACTTGGTGTACATGAACTGGCGGAGATAGCTCCAGACACCCAGCATGACGCGCTTGGCGTGGCCCGGGTAGGCCTTCTTGATCGAGACCACGGCCATGCGGTAGCTGCAGCCCTCCGGCGGCAGCCAGAAGTCGACGATCTCCGGGAACTGCTGCTGCAGCAGGGGGATGAAGACCTCGTTCAGCCCCTCGCCCAGGACCGAGGGCTCGTCCGGCGGCCGGCCGGTGAAGGTCGAGAGGTAGATCGGCCGCTCGCGCATGGTGATCGCGCTCACCGTGAAGACCGGAAAGGGCTCGACGGCATTGTAATAACCCGTGTGGTCGCCGTAGGGGCCCTCGTCGCCGTGGTCCTCCAGGCTGACGTGGCCCTCCAGCACGATCTCGGCCTCGGCTGGGACCTGGAGCGGGATGGTCTTGCAGTCGACCAATTCCACCTTGCGGCCGCGCAGCAGGCCGGCGAACTGGTATTCCGAGAGGGTGTCGGGCACCGGCGTGACGGCGGCCAGGATGGTGCCGGGGTCGGCCCCGATCACCGCGGCGGCCGGCAGGGGCTCGCGCCGCTCCAGCCCCCAGCGGCGGTGGTGCTGGGCGCCGCCGCGGTGCTTCAGCCAGCGCATCAGGGTGCGGCCGCGGTCCAGCACCTGCATGCGATAGATGCCGAGGTTGAAGGCGTCCTCCTTTTTGGCCGTGGGGCCCTGGGTCACCACCAGGGGCCAGGTGATCAGCGGCGCCGGCTCGCCCGGCCAGCAGGTCTGCACCGGCAGGGCGGTGAGGTCGATCTGCTCTCCCGTCAGCACCACCTCCTGGCAGGGGGCGTGGCCGACCTTCTTCGGCCGCATCGCCATCACGGTCTTCAGCAGCGGCAGGTAGTCGAGCGCCTCCCGGAAGCCGCCCGGCGGCTCCGGCTGGCGCAGGAAGGCCAGCGTCTCGCCCACCTCGCGCAGGCCTGCAGGCTCGCGGTCCATGCCCCAGGCCACGCGCTCGACCGTGCCGAAGAGGTTGACCAGGACGGGCATGCCATAGGGCCGCCCGTCGGGACGCACGACCTTCTCGAAGAGCACGGCCGGCCCCCCCTCGGCCAGCAGCCGCGTCTGGATCTCGGTCATCTCCAGGATCGGCGAGACGGGATGGCTGACCCGGACCAGGCGGCCCGTGGATTCCAGTCGTTCCATGAACTCGCGCAGCGATCGATAGGGCATGGGCGAACCTCCTGGTCGGTCATGGCGTCCCGGCGCGCGCCGGGCAAGCCTCCCGGCGCCGCCGGGCGCCTCTCGGGCGGGAGGATGCCCCGCTCACGAGCAATTGTGCTGGCTGTGGCAAAAACGCAACTTCCGTGGCTTCACGAAGCTTCGCCGGAACGCAGTCGGCTATCCATCCGCCGTTTTTCGTCAAAAGCCGTCGCCTAAGACCGCGTATGCGACCTCCTGCGGTAGTCCCTGGCCACAATCGCGGTCTCTCTTCATCGGCTCTGCAAAAGCCTCATGCCTGTTTGCCGGCCACGCTTCCTATAACCAGAGGACAAGCCTGCTTGCGGCGTTCAGGAAACGCCATCACACTGAAATTACGGGGAACGAGGCTGGTTCGAAAGCTGAGTCGAACGGAGAAGGTAGGGCAATGCAACAGTACTGGGTAGTCGGAGGAGAATACACCTCCACCCAATTCACCACGGTGGTTCCCGGCAAGGACGAAGAATGGATCGGACCCTTCGGGAACTATGATGTCGCCAAGAAGGAGTGGCAGAAGAGATCGTGGCAGAGGGTGGACAACTGCTTTTCCCGCTACCGGATCGAATGCATGAGCGACGACTGCCCCCCCTGCTCTGACTAGGTGGAGCAGGCAAGCATCGTCAGGACCGTGCCGGTCGCACTGAACGGGAGGCCGGAGCGGTGATCTGGACCCTGCCGCAGGATCCGGAAGAGCTGCTCTCGCTGGCGCTCGACTACCCCTACGAGGCGCCGGAGACCTCCTACATCCTGCGGGCCGGGGGACTGGTGCCGCTGATGGGCAGCCCCGACCCCGACCACTTCAAGGATCGTTTCGCCGTCGTGGCGCACGGCTCCAACCGCGCGCCCGACCATCTGCTGCGCAAGTTCGGCGCCAGCGCCACGATTCCGGTCACCTACGGCTGGCTCCACGGCTTCGACGTGGTCTACGGCGCGCATGTCGCGCGCTACGGCGCCATCACCTCGACCCTGGCCTCCGCGCCCGGCTGCCAGGTCCGGATCGCGGTCACCTGGCTGACCCGCCAGCAACTGGCGCACATGCACCAGAGCGAGCGCATGAACTACAGCTACGGCCATCTGCCGGCCGCGGCCTTCCTGCCCGAGGTCGGCCCCCGGCCGGAGAGCCTGAGCAGCTATGTCGGCAACCGCGGCGCCCTGCTGCTCGACGGCGAGCCGATCGGGCTGGCGGCGGTGCAGGCCGAGGGGCGGACCTTCGTCGCCATGACGCAGCGCCTGCTGCAGCAGCGCCTCATCGACCTCTTCCTGCCCGGCCAGACGATGGTCGAGGCCATCCTCGAGCGCGTGGCCGAGGCCGAGGGTCGGGCCGCCTTCGCGGCGCGTCTGCAGGGCAGCGGCATCGAGGCGCTGGTCGAGTTCCAGCAGCTGCAGCGCCTCGACGGCCTTCTTGAGTAGTCCCGGAAGCCCTTAGCGAAGCGGCTACCCGCAGCAGTCCTCCGCCCGGCGGCTCGCCTTGTTGGCAGAGGGCGGCAGGTCCATGGTCGGCGCCCCGTCGAAGAAGCCCGTGGGCATCAGCTTGAAGCCGCTGTTGACGCAGGCCTGCACCGGGAAGTCCTCCGGGCGCGGCAGGTGATGCAGCCCGAAGACATGCCAGGCGACGATGTCCTCGTCGACCAGGGGACGGTCCTGCTCGGCGAAGGCGCGGACACCGTCGCTGCCGTCGGAGTGGTTCATGTACTCGCCGCCGGCATAGCGCTCCTCCGGGTGGAAGCGCGTGACCCAGAGGTGGTTATAGATGAAGCCGGAGCGGCGGCCGGAGGGACCCTCGGGGTTCAGGAAGGGCGTCACCGTGTGGGTGGGCTCCAGCTTGTAGGCCGTCTTCCGCCCCACCGCGTTCTCCTTGTCGGCGGACTGGAACTTCCAGTAGCGCTGGCTCTCGGCCTTGGCGCGCCGGCCGCCCTCGCTCTCGCGCGCCAGGGTCGTCTCCTCGACGTAGAAGGCGTTGCCGTAGGGATTCTCGGGGCCCATGGGAAGGGCGCGGGTGTTGCACTCCACGGCGGAGTTGCGGTCGCCGTCGACCGCCATGTCGATGCGCGCGCAGAAGAGGTGCTGGTGCACCTGGCCGACCAGGCCCGGCTTCACCTCGACGCCGAACTTGGAAGGCTGGCCGGGATGGCAGGCGACCGTGTTGATGATGCCCGTCGCCTTCATCTCGAACTCGATGGTCCCGTCGAGATAGAAGTACCAGTAGGCGCCGTACTCGTAGTTGCCGACCGTGGCGATGGAGGAGATCACGAGGCGTCGGGCGCGGCGGACCTCGGTCTTGTCGGTGCGGAAGTCCCAGTGCTTCCAGAGGATGCCGTTGTCCTCCTCGTGGATGCAGATGGCGTTCGGCAGCTTGTAGGCCTTGCCGTCGGGATCGTTCAGCCAGGCGTCCAGGTACTGGATCGTGCCCAGGCAGTCGCAGCCCAGGGTCAGCGAGTTGGTGAGCTTACCCAGGCCGTACTCGCCGATGTCGAAGACGCTCTTGCGGTAGTGTCCGGCCTCCGGGCTGCCGTAGGGCACGACCATCTCCGACAGTGACATGCGGTAGACCACCGGCCGGCCCTTCACCTTGATGTCGTGCAGGGTCAGCCCCTCGCGGGCGTTGAAGCCGATGTTGAGCGTCCAGTCGTGCCAGGAGAGCTGCTGCCCGTCCATCGTGAAGCTGGCGCCATCGGGCTGCACCACGTCGATGGTCTTGAGGTCGTCGCGGGTGTGCTCCTGGAACATGGCCGCGTAGTTGGCGTCCTGCTTGGGGATCGGCGCCCCGCCGTGGTCGTCGATGCGCAGCACCTCGCCGGTCTTCACGTCGACGATGGCGTTGAGCCCCTCGATCGGATGGGCATAGAGGTTGTCGTCCTCGTAGGAGCGCACCCAGGAGAAGGTGTGGCAGAGGTGGCGCCCGGCCTCCTCCGGCACGTCGAAGCTGCCGCCGGACCAGGGGTCGCAGCAGACCAGGCTCATGTCGGTGATGCCGCGCGCCCGGCAGGCCTCGATGAAGCGCGGGTCGGCCTTGACCGCGGCCTCGACCTCCTCGAACTCCTCGAGCTGGATCATCGGGCAGGCATCGGGCCGGTGCTCGAGCGAGAGCAGTTCGCGCTTGGCGAGCGAGACGACGCAACGCCAAACGCCGACACCGCGCCTGGAATAGACGTTGACCCGGGCCTGCCGCTCGATCGGGTCGCCGGGCTTGAAGCCGCGCACTACGGACTTCTCCGGTTCCTTCAGCTCGATCACCTCGAAGCGGATCGGCCCTTCCTCGGTGAGGGCCGCGCGGGCGAGATCGGCCGCCAGCTCGATCTCGTCCTTGGTCAGGGGTGCCAGGGGATGCTTGACGGCAACGATGCCTTCGCTCGGGATGCTGTCCATGCTGCTTGTCCTCCTCGAAGCGCGCGCCCCCAGGGCTGCAGGACAGCCGTGCGGCGCAGCACGTGAAAAATCACGGGGCTCAACCTCGCCTCGGCGCTCCCTCATCCGGCCTTCTGGATGGCCTTGGTCAGCCATGCTGCCCCAGCCTCGCGGGCTTGCCAAGCGCTTTGGCGCGGGACGGCTGCGGCGGACGAGCGGTCCTAGGGTTTCCTGGCGACCGTATCGGCCACGCGCGCGCCCCGCTCGCCCATGGGCTTGGGCCTGCCGGTGGTCGAGTCGCGCAGGGTCTGATGCTCCATCTGGGCGTTCAGCTCGGCGCCCAGCAGCACGATGTAGCCGGAAAGCCAGAACCACATCAGGAGCACGATGACCGCGCCCAGCGAGCCATAGGTCTCGTTGTAGCTGCCGAAGTAGCGGACATAGAGGGAGAAGCCCGCCGAGGCGATGATCCAGAAGACGGTCGCCAGGATCGCGCCCCAGTTCACCCAGCGCCAGCGGGCGTCGGCGCGGCTCGGCCCGACCCGGTAGATGATGGCAAGACCGAAGAGCGCGAAGACGAAGAGGATCGGCCAGCGCACCCAGCTCAGCAGCATCTCGGCGGTGGACCCGAGGCCCAGGCTTCCCAGCATCGCAGGGAGCCCGGCAACGAGGGCCAGCACCAGGACGGTGCCGACGATGCCGCAGAAGGTCATCAGGATAGCGGCGAGGTTGAGCTTGACGATGCCGCGCCGTTCGCGCTCGCCATAGACGATGTTCAGCCCCTCGATCATCGCCTTGGTGCCCTTGGTGGCGCTGTAGACCGCCAGGAGCAGGCCGAAGATCGCGGCCAGGGTCAGGCCGCCGCCGGCGCCCGAGGCGACCTGGCGTGCCTGACCCATGACGATCTCCGCGGCCTCGTCCGGCATCATCTCGCTGGCCGCCAGCACCTGCTGCTCGATCTCACCGGGATCGAAGGCGAGCGCCCAGATCGCGATCAGGGCGGCGATGCCGGGGAAGAGCGCCAGCAGGGCATAGAAAGCCATGCCGGCGGCGACGATGGAGATGTGGTCGTTGGCGACCTCCTCCTTGGTCCGCAGGAGGATGTCGCGCCAGGCCGCCAGGGTGAGCTCGCGCGGCCGCACGGCCTCTCGCCCCCGGCCCACCTCGGCCGCCGCCCTCTCCGGTCTCTCGTCTTGCATCATGGGGACGGCACGCACTCTCGCCTGGACAGTCTCGGGGCTACAGGGTCTCGCCCCTTGGACTTAGCGCAGGTCGCCCCGGGTATCCAGGTTGCGCCCCTGGAAGGACCGCAAGGGCGGCCGACCCAGGCTGCCGAGCCCGAAGCCCCAGAGGCCGGACTTCGGGCCTTCCGGCTGTTGCAGGCGTTCGGCATTGGCGGCGGCGGCCAGAAAAGTCGCGTCTCTCGTCTCGGTGACCCTCTCGGTCATTCTCGAACTCCGGTCAAAGTTTACTCTTGGATAACGGTGTCGCTTGGCCTCGGGTTCCAGAAGCGGCCGGGAGACCGCAGAAAGCGGCCCCGTTCCGGGTCATGGCGAGGCAAACTCGGACTAGGGTGCAAGCGGCAGGACCCTCCAGACCGCGGCATTGCGCAGGTCGCTGTCCTCGATCTCGCGCGTGGTCGGCACGGCGTAGTGGGCCAACCGCTCCAGGCCGCTCCTGGGCAGGTAGCTGCGCGAGGGGTCGCCCATCAGGACCTCCGCGCCGCGCCCGGCCAGCGCGCGCAGCCAGGCCGTCACCGCCTCCGCCATCGGCCGCTCGTAGCAGACGTCGCCGGCCAGGACCAGCGGCCAGCCCTCGTCGCGGCCGATCAGGTCCTCCGCGCGCACCGCGATCTCCAGGCCGTTGAGGTCCGCGTTCATCGTGATCGCGGCACAGGCGAAGGGGTCGATCTCGGCCGCCTCCACACACGCCGCGCCGGCCCGCCTGGCGGCCAGCCCCTGCAGGCCGGAGCCGGCTGCGAAGTCCAGCACCCGCCGGCCGCGCACGACCTCGGGGCGGTCCAGCAGGTAGCGGGCCAGCGCCTGGCCGCCGGCCCAGGCGAAGGCCCAGAAGGGCGGCGGCAGGCCCTCACGCTCCAGCCAGGCCTCGCTGGCCTGCCAGATCGGCAGCAGCTCCGAGGCCAGGTGGAGGCGCAGCTCCGGCACCAGGCGGGGCGACTGCACCAGGGTGTGCTCCGCGATGAAGGCGGGCGGGTCGCTTCCGGCCGTCATGACGCTCAGTGGCCCGCCCAGTGGCCCGCCCAGTAACTCGCCAGAATGCCGGCGCCGAGCAGCAGTCCGGTCCACTTGTTGGACTTGAAGCGGGCCAGGCAGCCCTGCGGATCGTCGATGTCGAGGCTCGCCACCTGCCAGGCGAGCTGCAGGGCGGCTGCCAGCAGGCCCAGCGCGAAGGGCCAGGCCAGGCCGGCCAGCCAGCCGGCCAGCCCCCAGCCCAGGACCGCCAGCAGGTAGAAGAGGGCGACCCAGGGGCGGGTGCGGCGCCCGAACTTCAGCGCCGTCGACTTGACCCCGATCAGCGCGTCGTCCTCGCGGTCCTGGTGCGCGTAGATGGTGTCGTAGCCGATGGTCCAGAAGAGCCCGCCCAGATAGAGCGCCAGCGCCGGCCAGGCCAGGCTCTCGACCGCGGCCGCCCAGCCCAGCAGGGCGCCCCAGTTGAAGGTGAGGCCGAGGAAGGCCTGCGGCCAGTAGGTCACCCGCTTCATGAAGGGGTAGGTGAAGACCAGCGCCAGCGAGGCCACGCCCAGGAGGATGGCGAGCCAGGGCAGGCTCAGGAGCACGGCCAGCGCCACGGCGAGCTGCAGGCCCAGGAAGACCAGGGCCTGGCGCAGCGTGACCTGGCCGCTGGGCAGCGGCCGGCTGGCGGTGCGCGCGACCAGGGCGTCGAAGTTGCGGTCGACGATGTCGTTGTGGGTGCAGCCGGCCCCGCGCATGGCGATGGCGCCCAGCGCGAAAAGCGGGAAGAGCCACCAGTCCGGCAGGCGCCCTTGCGAGATGGGCGCCATCAGCAGCGCCCAGAGGCAGGGCAGGAAGAGCAGCCAGAAGCCGATCGGCCGGTCCGCGCGCATCAGGCTGAGATAGGGCCAGAGGGGCCGCGGGCTCAGGCGATAGAGCCAGTGATCGGGGCGGATGTCGGTGGGGTTGTCGGGGTTCATGGGGGCGCAGACCGGGTGGCAAAGACCGTCAGATAGCAGAGGCCGGGGGACTTGTCGCCGCTCGCGCGACGACGCAATGTGAAGCGGTCGGACCAGGGAGCCACCATGAGCGAACGGATCGAAACCCGCCTCCACGTCGAGAGCGATCTCGCGGCCGGGCAGGTCGTGGGACTGGATTCCCCGCGCGCGCACTACCTGCGGACCGTGCTGCGCCTGGCGCCGGGGGCCAGGGTCGCCCTCTTCAACGGCCGCGACGGCGCCTGGACCGCAAGGATCGAGGGCCTGGGGAAGGGCTGGGCGTCGCTGCTGGTCGAGGAGCTGCTGACCGCGCAGCGCGAGGAGCCGGACATCTGGCTCTGCTTCGCGCCGATCAAGCGCGCACGGCTGGACTTCCTGGTGGAGAAGGCGGCGGAACTCGGCGTCTCGCGCCTGCAGCCGGTGATGACCGAGCGAACGGTGGTCGAGCGGGTGAACCTGGGCCGCCTGCGCGCCACGGTGCGCGAGGCCGCCGAACAGTGCGAGCGCCTGACCCTGCCGCAGGTGCTGGACCCCCTGCCGCTGCCCGCCCTGCTGGCCGGCTGGCCGGAGGAGCGCGACCTGCTGTTCTGCGCCGAGGCCGGCGTTGCCCGCCCCCTGGCCGAGCAGCTCTGCGATGCGGGGAACCGGCCCTTGCAGGCATTGCTGACCGGACCGGAAGGGGGTTTTGCCTCCCGGGAACTTGACGCGCTGCTGCGTCTGCCCTTCGTTAGACCAGTCGGTCTGGGACCAAGGATTCTCAGGGCGGACACCGCGGCCCTGGCGGCGCTTTCCTGTTGGCAAGCCCTCCGGGGTGACGGTAAGCAGCGCCCGGAGGAACGCCGCGCCGTCGCCGGGCGGATCTCGCTCGGCCCGCTGGCCGACGACGCCGAGGACTGAGCGGCGCGGGTAGAGGGTCAAGTCAACAGCCTGCCGGTCCGGCAGGCGCGTTCAGGGAAGGGGCTAGTCGGGTGTCAGCACCGCCAAAGGAGACCGCCGCGGAACGCCCGCCGGCGATCGAGGGCAAGGCCGAACTGGTCGCCTATCTCGAGGCGGGCTGCAAGCCGGCCGCCGACTGGCGCATCGGGACGGAGCACGAGAAGTTCGGCTTCACCTGGGGCGACCTCAGGCCGCTGCCCTACGACGGGCCGCGCGGCATCCGCGCGCTCCTGGAATCGCTCTCCCGTGACTTCGGCTGGGAGGAGGTGCGCGAGGGCGGCAAGCCCATCGCGCTCACCAAGGAGGGCTGCTCCATCACCCTGGAGCCCGGCGGCCAGTTCGAGCTGTCGGGGGCACCGCTGAAGACGGTGCAGGAGACCTGCGGCGAGGTGCACCGCCACCTGAGCGAGGTGAAGCACGTGGCCGAGCCCCTGGGCATCGGCATGCTGGGCATGGGCTTCCGCCCCAAGTGGACCCGCGACGAGACCCCCTGGATGCCCAAGGGCCGCTACAAGATCATGGGCGCCTACATGCCCAAGCGCGGCAAGCTGGGCCTCGACATGATGCTGCGGAGCTGCACCATCCAGGTGAACCTCGACTTCGCCAGCGAGGCCGACATGGTGAAGAAGTTCCGGGTCAGCCTGGCCCTGCAGCCGGTCGCCACCGCGCTCTTCGCCAACTCGCCCTTCACCGAGGGCAAGCCCAACGGCTTCCTCTCCTTCCGCAGCCACGTCTGGACCGACACCGATCCCGACCGCTGCGGCATCCTGCCCTTCGTCTTCGAGGACGGCATGAGCTTCGAGCGCTACGTCGACCACGTGCTCGACGTGCCCATGTACTTCGTCTACCGCAAGGGCCGGTACATCGACGCCAGCGGCCAGTCCTTCCGCGACTTCATGGCCGGCCGCCTGCCGGCGCTGCCGGGCGAGCGACCGACCCTCGACGACTGGGCCGACCACCTGACCACGCTCTTCCCCGAGGTGCGCATGAAGCGCTTCCTGGAGATGCGCGGCGCGGACGGCGGGCCCTGGTGGCGGATCTGCGCGCTGCCGGCCTTCTGGGTCGGGCTGCTCTACGACCAGGGCGCGCTGGATGCCGCCTGGGACCTGGTCAAGGACTGGACGATCGAGGAGCACCAGCAGCTTCGCGACAGCGTCCCCCGCCTGGCGCTGAAGGCGCCCTTCCGCGGCGGCACGGTCGGCGATCTGGCCAAGCAGGTCCTGGCGATCTCGGAGGCCGGCCTGCACGGCCGGGCCAGGAGCCTGGACCTGATCAGCGACGAGAGCCACTTCGTCGCGCCGCTCAAGGAGATCGCCGAGAGCGGCCTCACGCCTGCCGAGCGCGCGCTCGAGGCCTTCCACGGCCGCTGGGAGGGCAGCGTCGAGCCGGCCTACACAGAGCTTGCCTACTAGAGCAAATCCCGAGCAGATGGAATGATCTGCGACGACGATTTGCTTTTAAAACAACACGCTAGAGCAGGATACGTGAGCATGAGCGAGCGCAACCTGCTCTAGGAAGCAACGTGTGGAACCGGGCAGAACCTACTTCATCTGCCGCAGCTTCATCCCCACGCTCAGCATGCCGAAGCCGGCGATGAAGAGGTTGATGCCGACCAGGAGGCCCAGCACCCAGGCGGCGTCGAAGGGATAGCCGGCAATGATGATGACGCCCAGGACCAGCGAGCAGATCCCGCCCACGGCCGGCCAGAAGCGATTGCCCTCGGTCTCGGGACGGAAAGCCAGGAAGATCCGGAGCAGACCGTCCACCAGGAAGTAGGCCGCCAGGATCAGGGTCAGCGCCAGCACGCCCTCCACCGGGTTCACCAGCAGCAAGACGCCGCAGACCAGGTAGAGCAGCCCCAGCAGCAGCTCGCCCAGGCGCGAGCCCTCGGTCGAGCCGGCAAAGCCCTTCAGCAGGGTGGCGATGCCGCCGACGATCAGCACGTAGGCCACCAGCGCGGTCACCGCCAGGGTTCCCAGGTGCGGCAGCAGGGCGGCCGCCAGCCCCAGCAGGACCATCACCAGGCCGATCCCGATCATCCAGCCCGACTTGGCCTTCAGGAGCGTCATCGCCTGATGGCGCAGGGCCTCTTTGTCGTGCTTGAAGGTCATCAGCGCTTCCCCTCGCTTCGGTTAAGGCTCGCCCTGAGCCCGGCCAAGCTCTTCGCGCAAATCGGCCGTCTGTGCAAGTCTTGAGGTCCTCTGAGGTCCTGGGAGTTTCTGGGAGTTTCTCTTGCTCACGCTCATCAACCTGGTGATCCTGGTCGGCGCCGGCCTGCTCGTGCTCTCCACCTTTACCTCGCTGCTGTCGAAGCGGCTGGGCGTGCCTATCCTGCTGGTCTTCCTGGGGATCGGGCTGCTGGTCGGCGTCGACGGGCCGGGCGGCATCGCCTTCGACAATGCACCGCTTGCCTACTTCATCGGTTCGCTCGCCATGGCGGTCATCCTCTTCGACGCCGGCTTCGAGACGCCCTGGTCGACCTGGCGCCTGGCCGCAGCACCCGGCCTCGTGCTGGCGAGCCTGGGGGTGCTGGCAACGGCAGGCATCGTGGGGGCCGCGGCGGTCTGGCTGATGCATCTTGACTGGATGACCGGGCTGCTGCTGGGGGCGATCGTCGCCTCGACCGATGCCGCGGCCGTCTTCCTGCTGCTGCGCATGTCCGGCGTCACGCTGCGCGAGCGCGTCAAGGCCACGCTCGAGATCGAATCGGGCAGCAACGACCCGGTCGCGATCTTCCTGGCCCTGGGGCTGGTGCCCCTGGTCGGCACGCCCAATCCGGGCGATCTGGTCGAGTTCGCGCTCTCCTTCCTGCAGCAGTTCTCGATCGGCGGCCTCGGGGGGCTTCTGGGCGGCTATCTCATCCTCTGGCTGATGGCGCGCCTGGAACTGGAGGAGGGCCTGGCGCCGCTGCTGGTCGCAGGCCTGGCGATCGCGCTCTTCTCCGCGATCAACATGCTGCAGGGCAGCGGCTTCCTCGCCGTCTACGTGGCCGGCCTGGTCGTCGGCAACGGCCGCCTGCACGGCCGGATCGAGGTACAGCGCTTCCAGGCCGGGCTCACCTGGCTCTGCCAGATCGTGCTCTTCCTGACGCTCGGTCTGCTGGCGACGCCCAGCAACTTCCTCGACGTCGGGCTCGAGGCGCTGCTGATCGCCGCCGTGCTCATGTTCGTGGCGCGCCCCCTTGCCGTCTGGATCGGCCTCCTGCCCTTCGGCTTCAGCCGCGGTGAGACCGCTTTCGTCTCCTGGGTCGGCCTGCGCGGCGCGGTCTCCATCCTGCTCGCCATCGTGCCGCTCCTGAGCGGCCATGCGCAGGGCCACCTGCTGTTCAACGCGGCCTTCATCATCGTGCTGGTCTCGCTGCTGTTCCAGGGCTGGACCGTGCGCCCGCTGGCGAAGGCCCTGAAGATAACGATCCCGCCCAGGATCGGGCCGCTGGAGCGGGTCGAGCTCAGCCTGCCCGGCGAGGCGCAGATGGAGGTCGTGGCCTACCGCGTGCATGCCGAGAGCCCCGCCGCCTCCGATCGGCCGCTGCCGCGCTTCGCCCGCCCCTCGCTGGTGCTGCGCGGCGGTCGTGCGGTGGAACTGCTGCCGGGAGAGCCGCTGCAGGCCGGCGACCAGGCCTTCCTCTTCGCAGCGCCCGACCAGGTGGCGCTGTTCGACAAGCTCTTCGCAGGCTCCGTCCCCATCCACCCGGAAGACCGCCTCTTCTTCGGCGACTTCCAGCTCGGGGGAGAGACGGAGCTGGCGGAGCTTGCGACCTTCTACGACGTCGAGGTCCGCGGCTATGCGCCGGAAACCACGCTTGCCGACCTCTTCGCCGAGGAGTTCGGCGGGACGGTGGAGAGCGGCGACCGCCTGCGCATCGGCCCCTTGGAGCTGGTGGCCGTCACCGTCGGCGAGGGGCGGGTCGTCACCAGCGGCCTGCTGCTGGACCCGCCGCCAAAGCCGCGGCCCATTCCCTTCCTGCCAAGCGGCCGGGAGATCGCCTCCCTCTTCAAGCGAAGGAAGAAGAAGGGTGGCGATGCGGCGACCGCGCACTTGCCCGAGGCCAGCCCGGCGCGCCAAGGTGCGGCCTTCCATTCCTCGCAGGACGAGAAGCAATGAGACTGCCGCGCCTGATGGGCCACCGCGGGGCCGCTGCCCATGCACCGGAGAACACCCTGGTCTCCCTGCGCAAGGCCAAGGACTTCGGCGTCGACTGGGTGGAGTTCGACGTGCAGCTCACCGGCGACGGCGTGCCCGTGCTGATGCACGACGACACCCTGCACCGGACCACCGGCGACCGGCGCAAGATCGCCCAGGTGCCGCTGGACCAGGTGGCCGGGCTGGACGCCGGTAGCTGGTTCGCCCCCGCCTTCGCCGGCGAGGCCGTCCCGCGCTTCGAGGCGGCGGTCGAGTTGCTGTCCGAGCTCGGCCTCGGCGCCAACATCGAGATCAAGCCCTCGCCCGGCCTGGCGCGCGAGACGGCGATCGCGTCCGTGGAGCTGGCCAAGGCGGTCTGGCCCGCCTCCCTGCCGCTGCCGCTCTTCTCCTCCTTCGAGATCGAGTCCCTGGAAGAGGCGCTCAGGATCTGGCCCGAGGCGCCGCGCGGCTATCTGGTGAAGGTGCCGCCGCCCGACTGGCTCGCGACTGCCAGGCGGCTTGAGTGCATCTCCATGCACCTCTGGCATCCGGGTCTGACCCAGGAGCGGCTGCAGGAGATCAAGGCGGCCGGATTCCAGACCGCAGCCTACACCGTGAACGCGGCAGAGCGCGCCTCGCTGCTTTTTAGCTGGGGCCTCGACTGCGCCATCACCGACGATCCGCCGGCCCTGATCGCCTCCGCGGAGGCCTCGACCGCCGCGTAACAGAATAGAACCCTACTCTTCGCCGCTGCCGCCCTTGGCCTTGGAGACCTCGCTGGTGGTCAGGCGGCGCGGCGAGGGGATGCCGATCACGTGATAGCCGCAGTCGACGAAGTGCACCTCGCCGGTGACGCCCGAGGAGAGGTCCGAGCAGAGGTAGAGCCCGGCCCGTCCGACCTCGTCCAGGTCCACCTGGCGGCGCAGCGGCGACTGATCGCGCGCCCAGCCCAGGGTGAAGCGCGCGTCCGCGATCGCCGAGCCCGCCAGGGTCCTGACCGGGCCGGCCGAGATGCAGTTCACCCGGACACCCGCGTCGCCGAGATCGGTCGCCAGATAGCGCACGGAGCATTCCAGGGCCGCCTTGGCGACGCCCATCACGTTGTAGTTCGGCGTCACCCGCTCGGCCCCGATGTAGGAGAGGGTGAGCAGCGTTCCCCCGGGATTCATCATCGGCTGCGCCAGCCGCGCCACCTGGGTGAAGGAATAGCAGGAGACCAGCAGGGTATGCCTGAAGTTGGCGCGGCTGGTGTCGAGATAGCGCCCCTTCAGCTCTTCCTTGTCGGAATAGGCGATGGCGTGCACCAGGAAGTCCAGGCTGCCCCAATCCGCCTTCAGCCGGTCGAAGACGGCCGTCACGGAGGCCTCGTCCTCAACGTCGCAGGCCAGCAGGTGCTTGACACCGATCGATTCGGCCAGGGGTTTGACCCGCTTGCCGAAAGGTTCGCCCTGATAGGTGAAGGCCAGCTCCGCACCGGCCTGGTGCAGCGCTCTGGCGATCCCCCATGCAATGGAGTGATCGTTCGCGACGCCCATCACCAGGCCACGCTTACCGGTCATCAAACTATCGAGACCCTGCACCCGGCGGCCTCCCCTCTCTTCTTGCGAGCCCTCTTCGGGCTCTCGTCCACGCCTACCTTCGCTTTCGCGGGGTCTGGCCTTAGTTGCCGCGGGGCCCGGCGCTTGCTGAGCCGCAAGGCGCCTGGCCCCCGGACCCTAACCCTCGTAGCGCTTGAAGGCGAGGCTCGCATTGGTGCCGCCGAACCCGAAGGAGTTCGACAGCACGCAGTCAATCTGCGCGTTGTCCACGCGCTCCCGCAGGATGGGCAGGCCTTCGCCCTCCTCATCCAGATTCTCGATGTTGGCCGAGGCGGAGAGGAAACCCTCCTTCATCATCAGGAGGGAATAGATCGCCTCGTTGACCCCGGCCGCGCCCAGGGCGTGCCCGGTCAGCGACTTGGTGGAGCTGATCCGCGGCGCCTGGTCCCCGAAGACCTCCTTGATGGCCTTGAGCTCGGCAAGGTCGCCGATCGGCGTCGAGGTGCCGTGGGTGTTGATGTAGTCCACCCGGCTGTTGCCGATCGAGGCCAGCGCCATGCGCATGCAGCGCACCGCCCCTTCGCCCGAGGGCTGTACCATGTCGTAGCCGTCGGAGTTGGCACCGTAGCCCACCAGTTCGGCATAGATCCTGGCACCGCGGGCCTTGGCGTGCTCCAGCTCTTCCAGGATCATGGTGCCGCCGCCGCCGGAGATGACGAAGCCGTCGCGGTCCCGGTCGAAGGGTCGGCTGGCGCGTTCCGGCTGGTCGTTGTAGCGCGCGGAGAGCGCCGGCATGGCGTCGAAGAGCATCGAGGCGGTCCAGGAAAGCTCTTCCCCGCCGCCGGCGAAGACCACGTCCTGCTTGCCGAGCTGGATCAGCTCCATGCCGTGCCCGATGCAGTGTGCGGAGGTCGAGCAGGCCGAGCTCATGGTGTAGCTGACGCCCTTGATCTTGAAGGGCACCGAGAGGGTCGCGGAGTTGGTGTTCGACATGATGCGCGGCACCATGAAGGGACCGATGCGCTTCACTCCCCGCTCCTTGGCGATCTGGTAGGCGTTGGTCATGTCGCGCGTGGAGGTGCCGCCCGAGCCCATCACGAGGCCGGTGCGCTCGCTCGAGATATCGGCTGCCTCCAGGCCCGAATCCGCGATCGCCTGCTGCATGGCGATGTAGTTGTAGGCGGCGCCCTCGCCCATGAAGCGGCGCAGCTTGCGGTCGATGTGCTGGTCGATGTCCAGCTTGATGGTGCCCGCAACCTCGCTGCGGAAGCCCATCTCGACCTGCTCTTCGTTTCGCTCGATGCCCGAGCGTCCGTCGCGCAATGCGGCCGTCACCTCGGCCTTGTCATTGCCGATCGAGGAGACGATTCCCATCCCCGTCACGACGACACGTCGCATGCTCCCGGCTCCAGTACGCTTGCTCGGGGTCAGGCTGTCTCTGTCTTGAAGAGGCCGACCCGCAAATCCTTGGCTTCGTAGACGGTCTGGCCGTCCACGCTCATGCTGCCATCGGCGATGCCCAGGACCAGCCTGCCGCGCATCACGCGCTTCAGGTTCAGGTGATAGACGATCTTCTTCGCCGTCGGCAGAACCTGTCCCGTCAACCTCACCTCGCCGACGCCGAGCGCACGGCCGCGCCCCGGCGCGCCGACCCAGCCCAGGAAAAAGCCGACCATCTGCCAGAGGGCGTCCAGACCCAGACACCCCGGCATCACGGGATCGCCCTCGAAGTGGCACTTGAAGAACCAGCGGTCGGGCGTGAGGTCGTATTCGGCGATGATCTCGCCGCGTCCGTGCTTACCGCCCTTCTCGGTGATCGACTTGATGCGGTCGACCATCAGCATGGGCGGCATGGGAAGCTGCGCGTTGCCGGGGCCGAAGAGACGTCCCTGCGCGCAGTCGAGCAGATCCTGATAGGTGAAACTGGTCTTGCGCTTCGCGCTCGGACCGTCGGTATCGCTCAAGGGACCGTAACCTCCAACCAGCAGGGCGCGGCCTAGCTGCCGTTCATTATGCTTCAAGGGGGGAGCAGTCGAAGCAGGACAGCGAGAATTCGCCATGAAGCTTGCACGCCCCTATCAAAAGCTCACTATCGTACCCGCGGGCGGAATGCAAGCAGACCAGAGCTTTGCGGGTCGCTTGGTCTCAGGGCGGTGCCGGCTTGCGCGCCGTCTTTGGCCCCCCGGCGGACCCCGGCGGCGGCAATCACCTTGAAGCGATTCCAAATCTCGCGATAAGCTAAGGCCTTGACGCTTTAAATGGGAAGGCAGGCTCCCTAGATCTATGGCCATGACACAGCCACGCACCTTTGCACCGGTCCTGGACCGACTCCGCACCGCGGGACTGCGCCCGACGCGCCAGCGCCTGGCCCTTGCGCGCCTGCTGTTCGAGGCCGGCGACCGGCACTTCACGGCGGAAGGCCTGCACGGCGAAGCCCAGGCAGAGCAGATCCCGGTCTCGCTGGCGACGATCTACAACACCCTGCACCAGTTCACCGCCGCCGGCCTGCTGCGCGAGGTGGTGGTCGACAGCGGGCGGTCCTACTTCGACACCAACATCAGCGACCATCACCACTTCTACGACGAGGCCAAGGGCCTGCTGACCGACATTCCGGGCGACCAGGTCTCGCTGACCAAGCTTCCCGACGCCCCGCTCGGCCGCAAGGTCGCCCGTGTCGACGTGATCATCCGGCTGGAAGACGAGACCGAGGACGGGGTCTGATCGCCGGATCGCGGCGCCGGCATGATAATTATTCTCAAATCATTCTAAACTGTTGACCAAACCCTTGTAAGATCCTACATCTTGTCTGTCGATTGATGCTGAGGCGCCGGTTGCCCTGGCGCCGCCCTGCATTGCTCGGCGCTACTGAGATCCCAGGTTCGGGCCGTCCTGTCGCGTCGTAGCCCGGCCCTCTTGCGGATAGGCACAGACTAAGAGGAGATCGTTCCGATGGAACTCAAGGGCAGCAAGACCGAAGACAATCTGAAGGCCGCTTTCGCCGGCGAGAGCCAGGCCAACCGCCGCTATCTCTATTTCGCTCAGAAGGCCGACGTCGAGGGCTACAACGACGTCGCCACCGTCTTCCGCTCGACCGCCGAAGGTGAGACCGGCCACGCGCACGGTCACCTGCAGTACCTCGAGGAGGTCGGCGACCCCGCCACCGGCGAGCCGATCGGCGCGACCGACGATAACCTGAAGGCCGCCATCGCGGGCGAGACTCACGAGTACACCGACATGTACCCGGGCATGGCCCGCACGGCCCGCGAAGAGGGCTTCGACGAGATCGCCGACTGGTTCGAGACCCTTGCCAAGGCCGAGAAGAGCCACGCCGGCCGCTTCCAGAAGGCGCTGGACGCGCTGGACGCCTAAATCCGACCGAGCGGCCGGGGCCCACCGCCGAGCGCGGGAGGGCGCCGGCCCTCTTCGGTAAGGGCTTCGGTCGCAGGACCGCAGGGCCGAGCGCCGTGGACTTGCGATCGGTGAGCGGCGAGGCCCGCTCTCAAGACCCCCTGTAGAACCCGGACAAACCCGCGCCGATCCTCTGCCGCGGGCTCCGAAGGCTATAGAGAAGTGGATAAGCGGATGGCCGAAGGCAGCCTGGACGCCCCCGTCAGGCATCCCATCGATTGGAACAATCCCGACTTCTACGACATGGACAAGATCGAGGCGGAGATGGAGCGCGTCTTCGATCTCTGTCACGGCTGCCGGCGTTGCTTCAATCTTTGCGACTCCTTCCCCAGGCTCTTCGACATGATCGACGAGGGCCCGACGGGTGAACTCGACGGGGTGAAGAAGGAAGACTACGCCCGCGTGGTCGAGGCCTGCACCCTCTGCGACCTCTGCTTCATGGTCTCCTGCCCCTACGTGCCGCCGCACGAGTGGAACATCGACTTCCCCCACCTGATGCTGCGCCACCGCGCCGCCGAGGTGAAGGCCGGCAAGGGCGACTTCTGGACCAAGCAGCTGACCGAGACCGACCGCAACGGCCGCCTGGCCGGAAAGCTGCCGGGCCTCAGCAACTGGGCCAGCGACACCGGCAACAAGCTCACCCGCCCGATGATGGAGAAGGTGGCAGGCGTCGACGCCAAGGCCTACCTGCCGAAGTTCCACGGCCGCACCTTCGAGAGCCAGGCCAAGGCCGAGAGCCCGGCGGTCAACCGCGAGGCGCCGGCGGCCGGACGCAAGGTGGCCCTCTATGCCACCTGCTTCGTCAACTACAACAATCCCGCGACCGGCCGCGCCGCCCAGGCTGTCCTGGCCAAGAACGGCGTGGAAACCCTGGTCGCCTATCCCGGCTGCTGCGGAATGCCGCAGTTCGAGCGCGGCGACCTCTCGCGCGTCTCCGAGCGCGCGAAGCTGGTGTCGAATGAGCTGGGCAAGCTGATCGACCAGGGCTACGACATCGTGGCGCTGACGCCCTCCTGCGCGCTGATGCTCAAGTTCGAATGGCCGCTGCTGCTGCCCGACGACGAGGCCGTCGCCAAGCTGAGCAAGGCCACCTCCGACATCACCGAGTATGTCGTGGACATCGCCCAGAAGGAGGGCCTGGCCGAGGGCCTGAAGCCGCTGGACGGCGGCGTCGCCCTGCACATCGCCTGCCATGCCCGCGCCCAGAACATGGGCAACAAGGCGAACGAGATGATGAAGCTGGTGCCCGAGACGCCGGTGACGCAGATCCTGCGCTGCTCCGGCCACGGCGGGTCCTGGGGCATCATGAAGGAGAACTTCGAGGTCGCACTGAAGGTCGGCCGGCCCGCCGCCCGCCAGGCCGCCACGGTGGCCAAGAAGGCCGAGGAGGCGGCAGCCGGCGGCAAGAACACGCCGGCAAAGACCTATCTCTCGTCCGAGTGCCCGCTCGCAGGCGAACACCTGCGCCAGGGTATCGCCGCGCTCTCGATGGACAAGAAGCCGGAGTTCGTCGAGGCGCCCCATCCCATCGAACTCTTTGCGCGCGCCTACGGTCTCAGCTACTAGCGGGACCTCCAGGCGCTAAGGAGGAGCAATGACCGAGACACTGGCCAACAGGCGGCGGATCACCCGCGAGGATATCCTGCCGCCGGAGGACTACGCCCGCGAACGCAAGGAGCTGCGTCGCGACCTGGTTGCGAAGAAGAAGCTGCGACGCCTCGAGGTTGGCCCCGTCGCGACCTTCTACTTCGAGAACTACGCGACCATGTGGCACCAGATCCACGAGATGCTCTACATCGAGAAGGGTGGCGAGGAGCAGATCGCCGACGAGCTGGCGGCCTACAACCCCTTGATCCCGCAAGGCAAGGAACTGGTCGCGACGGTGATGTTCGAGATCGACGAGCCCAAGCGCCGCGCCACCTTCCTCTCCAAGCTGGGCGGCGTGGAGGAGGTCATGTTCATCGAGGTCGAAGGCTCGCGCGCCATGAGCCAGCCCGAGGCCGACGTGGACCGCACCACGGCGGACGGCAAGGCCTCCTCCGTGCAGTTCGTGCACTTCCCCTTCACCGAGGCGCAGGCCGAGGGTTTCAAGAAGCAGGGTGCTCGGGTCATCCTCGGCATCGACCATCCCGACTACGGGCACATGGTGGTGATGCCCGAGGCCGTGCGTGCGGCCCTGGCGGAAGACCTGGACTAGGCGGTTCCAAAATCTAGCGTTGCTTGCGGCCGACCGAGAGCGCGGGTAGCGCGCGGGCTGCATTGCTGTATTGTCCTCCCGGTTCCGCCGGACCGGGAGGCTTCACCCGATGCAGACGACGACGTTCTGCGACGGCAGGCCCCGGGCCTTCGACAGCTACGGCGATCCCGGGGAAAGCCGGTGATCTTCAGCCCATGCTTCTCTGGTCTCAACTTCCGGCCTGGAGCAAAACCTCCCTCGCGGACCGACGGCCAGAAAGGGCCTTTCGCATTCGAGTTTCGAACCTCTATTCTCCGCGGCGTCCCTGGCGGAGCTTAAGGAGAGCGGCCTTGCGTGCGAATCGAGACCTGGAGACGGCGCTGGCCGACGTCGAGAGCCGCTTCATCGCGGCGAACCCCAAGAGCCAGGCGCGCCACCTGGCGGCCAAGGCCTGGATGCCGGGCGGCAACACGCGGTCCATCCTGCACTACGACCCCTTTCCGGTGGCGATCGAGCGCGGCGAGGGTGCCCGCCTCTACGACCTGGACGGCCACGGCTACCTGGACCTGCTGGGCGAGTACTCGGCAGGCTTCTACGGCCACAGCCCGGCCCCGGTTCAGGCAGCCCTCCACCGCGCCATCGACGACGGCTTCGTGCTGGGCGGGCCCAACCGCTACGAAGCGCCGCTGGCCGACGCCTTCTGCCAGCGCTTCCCCTCGGTCGAGATGGTGCGCTTCTGCAACTCGGGCACGGAGGCCAACCTGCTGGCCGTGCAGATGGCCCGGGCGCTGACCGGGCGCAGCAAGATGCTGGTGCTGCAGGGGGCCTATCACGGCGGCGTCTTCTACTACATGCCCGGCCACGGGGCGATGAACCTGGACGTGCCGGTCCTGACCGTGCCGATGAACGACGCCGAGGCCCTGCTGGCGACGGCGCGGGAAGCGGGGCCCTCGCTCGCCGCCATCCTGATGGAGCCGCTGATGGGCGCGGCCGGCTGCCTGGCGGCAGAGCCGGCCTTCCTCCAGGCTGCACGCCAGGCCGCGGACGAGACCGGGGCGCTACTCATCTTCGACGAGGTCATGACCTCGCGCCTGGACTACGGCGGGCTGCAGGGGGCCACCGGCGTGACGCCGGACCTCACCACCTTCGGCAAGTACCTGGGCGGCGGCCTCAGCTTCGGTGCGCTCGGCGGCCGCCAGCACCTGATGGCGCGCTTCGATCCGGGGCATGCCGAGCCCCTGCCCCACTCCGGCACCTTCAACAACAACGTCCTGATGATGGCCGCCGCGCTGGCCGGCATCACCGAGGTTCTGACCCGAGAGGCCATCGACCGCACCAACGCACTGGGCGACCGCCTGCGCGGCCGCCTGGAGGCCATCGCGCTCAAGACCGGCCTGCCGCTGCAGGTGACCGGCCGCGGCTCCATGCTGGGCCTGCACTTCCAGCCCCGCCGCCCGACCCATGCGGCCGAGGTCAGGCCCCACCCCGGCTGGCAGAAGCTGCTGCACCTGGAGCTCTTGCTGCGCGGCCTCTACACCGCGCGCCGCGGCCTCTCTGTCATGATGATCCCGATGACCGAGGCCGACGTCGAGGAGGCCGCCCGCATCTTCGAGGAGACCCTGGGAGAGCTGCAGGTCCTGGGCCAAGAACTGCTGGCAGACAAGGTGGCTTAGCACCGAACTGCGGTGAGTGCGCCTCACCGCATCGCACCGGCCCCCTCCCGGCCACCCACGCCAGTATCCTGTTGGGTGGCCGGGAGGGGGAGGGGGCCGGTGCCGCTGGTTACCATCGGTCACGATCAGTGACCGATGGTGACACTTGCGCTGCCCGTCAGGCTCCGGCGTCGACGGCCGGAGCGGCCGGGCCGAGCGCGGCCCGGCGGGACCCCAGGCGCGGGTGCAGGCGGCCGGCGAGCGCCCAGGCAAGGAAGAGGCAAAGCCCCTCGGCGGCAAAGACCAGGGAAACGGGACCGACCAGCAGGACGGCCGAGGCCAGCAGGGGGGCGAGGATCGCCGATACGTCGCGAAAGCTGGAATAGACGGCCGACATCTCTGTGCGCTCCGACGGCTTGACGGCCATGAGGAAGGGCAGGCCGGCGGAGATGTCGAGCAGGATCAGGAAGAGGGACCCTGCGAAGAGTGCCAGGACGGCGAGCCAGGGCAGGTCCGCAGTCAGGGTCGCGGCGACGAACAGGATGCCGCTCATCAGGAAGCCGACCCGGACGGCATGACGGACCGAATGGCGCCTCACCCAGATCAGCATGACGGGCGCTGCGAAGAGAAAGCCGTTGGTCACGGAGAGGACGAGCCCGCCCAGGCGGTCCCCCAGGCCGTTCTCGATGGCGAAGATCGGCAGGTAGACGACGAAGACCCACCACCCCGTCGAGCGGACGACGGCCATGAGCCATCCCGCCACCAGCCTGGGCTGAGAGAAGAATCGGCCGAGGAAGGCGATGGGGTTGGGCGGCGGCGCGGTCGCCCGGCGGATCAGCTTGCCGTCGCCGAGCCGCATCCACCAGAAGACGACGAGAAGCGTGAGCCCGAAGAGGCCGGACAGCAGGAAGGGCAAGGTGGGCCAGTAGGAATAGAGCCAGACCCCCAGCGCCGGGCCGACGCACCAGGACGTGGCGGCGAAGAAGAGGCGCAGCGTCTCGCACTTCACCAGCTCCACCTGGGCCACGAAATCCAGCACGTAGGTGTTGAAGCAGACGAAGACGATGACGGTCGCCAATGTCGACATGAGCAGAACGACGGCGATTGCATCGAGGTCCGTTGCAATCGCGGTCGCGGCGCTGACGACGTAGAGGCCGGCGCCGAAGGTAAACATGAAGCGCCTCGGCACATGGCGGATGCACCAGGGCGTCAGCAGCGCCATCGCCAGCGAGGCCACGCCGATCATCAGGAAGACCCGAGAGATCAGTTCGGCGTCGCCGAGCGCTCGGTACAGAGCAAGCGGGAAGACGGAGAGAAGAAGGCCACGCGCGCCTGCGTCGAGCGCGGCAAGAACTCCGAAGCCGACAGCACTGGGCGTCGGCGCGTGTCGGACCCACTCGGGAATTCGGCGGTGAAGCATGTCGGGGACTCGGAACGTCTAGCCATGCCGACCCTGCGCCGGGTTCCCCTGCGAATCTCGCCAAGCTGCGACATGCGACTATCACATTCAGCATGGCGGATGTGTGTTTTTTGCCGGACACGAAAAGAGACCGGCCGCCTCACCCCCTCCAGACGTTCAAAAGCCGCAGCGGTAGAGCGTCGCCTGGCTGTTCTGCAGGGGTTTGGCGGTCATCGTGAAGCTGTCGGCCCCGACCTCGCTGATCTCGGCGCCGAGTTCCCTTGCGCCCCCCGTGCTCCTGAGATCGGAGGCCAGGATCAGGACCTTGCCGTCTTCCAGCCGCCACAGCCCGATCGCCTCGACCGGATTGCCGCCGCCGTTGGTGACCGCCCAGGCGCCGGAATCGTAGAACGACATGGTGTCCCTGCCGTTGCACTCTTCGGGTTCGCCGATCCCCCAGTGTCCGATGAGGTAGTCACGGCTGAGGGCGGTCTCCGCCCGGACGCCTGTTGCCGCCACCGTTCCGAGCGCCAGCGCCGCAGCCAGCTTCACACGCCATGACATTGTCCGTCCCTCCGATTGCAGGTCGCGCCCCTTGGTTCGACAGTGTCCCAGGATCGGGTCATGCACAAGGCGTCCCGGCAGGTGAACGCAGGCCGGCGCGCCTAGCCCTCGAGCGCCCGCCGCACCTTTGCACCCATGCCGGCGAGGCGCTCACAGTTCTCGTTGGAGAAGACGAAGCGGACGAAGGGCGCACCGTTGGCCGGCCCCCAGCCGGTCATGGGGGTGGCGGCGATCCCCTCTGCCAGCAGGCGCCCGGAGGCCTCCTCGCCGCTGAGCCCCAGTTCCTGGCTGCGCAGGAGGAGGGACCAGCCGCCGGCGGGCAGGCCGACCGGCAGGCCCTCCAGCTCCGCCATGATGAGGTCGCGGCGCGCCTGCAGCTCGGCGACGTAGCCCGGCATGTCGGCCTCCGAGGCCTCGAGCGCGATCGCCGCCGCCGCCTGGGCGATGCCGACCGGCACCACGACGTTGGCGAGCGAGACGGCCACGAGATCCGGGATCAGGGCGTCGGGCGCGACGATCCAGCCGACGCGCCAGCCGATCATCCGCAGTTCCTTCGACGCGCTGCCGACGACGACGCTGCGCTCGGCCATGCCGGGCAGCGCGAGCGGGTGGACCAGCGGCCGCCCGTCGAACAGCAGCCGCTCCATCGCCGAATCCAGGATCAGCAGCAGGTCGTGCTTGCAGGCCAGGGCTGCAACCGCCTCCCAGTCCGCGCGGGTGAGCACCCCGCCGCTGGGCATGGAGGGGGAGGTCAGGAGGAAGGCCCGCGTCCTGGGGCCGACGGCGGCGGCCAGTGCGTCGCGGTCCAGTTCCCAGGCCGCACCGGGCGTGAAGCGGAAGGGAACGAAGCGCGGCACCCCGCCGGCGAGCCGGATGCGGTTCAGGAGGCCGGCGTAGGTCGGGTCGGTCACGATCACCTCGTCGCCCACCTCGATCGTCGCCAGCAGCACGTTCAGGATCCCCGAGAGACCGCCGGCCGAGATCAGGCAGTTGCTCGCCCCGTAGTGCTGTCCGGAGAGCCGCGAGACATGGGCCGCCGCTGCCGCGCGCAGCGCCTCCTGGCCGATGAAGGGCAGGTAGCTGTTGTCCTCGTCGCGCTCCGCCGCCTCCTTCGTGCGGGCCAGCGCCGCGGCGACGGGCGGCAGGTCGACGTCCAGGTTCTCGAGCCGCAAGAGGTCGCTGCCTGCCTCGTCGGCCAGCGCCCCCAGCCGATCGACGCCGATCCCGGCGATCTCGGCCAGCCGCGCCGGCCGCCGCGAGAAGACTGCTGTCGTCATCCCTGCTTCCCCTCCTTCATGCCCGTCATCCAACTTGAGTCGCCGCATCATCGACACGACACCCCGCTTTCCAAACCGGAATAGATTATCTATTATCCTGAATGATCAGGAGCTTTCAAGCCCGACAGGGGGAGGGTTCGGCGGACGAGCCGGTGAACCAGGATCGTTCGCTCGCCGCCAGCATCACCCGCACGCTGGCCGAAGAGATCGTCAGCGGCGAGATCGCGCCCGGCGCCTGGCTCAGGCAGGACCGCGTGGCGCAGCGCTTCCAGGCGAGCCACGTGCCCGTGCGCGAGGCCTTTCGCCGCCTGGAGGCGCGCCGGCTGCTGGAGAACCTGCCCCGGCGCGGCGTGCGCGTGCCGCTGCTGAGCGCCGGGGAGGTGCAGGAACTGGTGGAGATGCGCAGCGCGCTCGAATGCCTGGCGCTGAGGCGCGCACTTGCGGTCGCCACGGCCGACGAGCTTGCCCGGGCCCGCGCGGAGGGCGAAAGCGCCATCGAGGCGGCCGAGGCCTCCGAAGACCTGGCGGTCTGGGAGGGTTGCAACCGTCGCTTCCACTCCTGCCTCTACGCGCCCGGCGAGGGCCGCCGGCTGTTGGCCGCGATCGCCGAGCTGCACGACGCCAGCGCCCGCTACCTCTTCGCCGCCTGGCGCGACCTCGACTGGCATCCGCGCTCGGAAGCCGAGCACCGCGCGCTGCTGGAGGCCTACCGCCGGCGCGACCTCGCCACCGCAGAGCCGCTGCTGGCCGCGCACATCCAGGCGGCGGGGCGCAGTCTGATCTCCCGGCTTTCGGACTGAGAGAAGGGGCTTGTCAGGCCGGGCGCGTTCAGCCAAGTAGGCTGCGTTGCCGAACGAAGCCGCGCCCGCGCCGCTTTCCTCGGCCCATACCCGCACTCCCACCAGGCCGGTGCCGGGATCTTTCAGACAGCCCACAACGGTCGTCGTCCAAAGCGGCAGCTTCGCCTGCCTGGGCGACGGCAGCGGGCAAGGCTATGGAGCAGCAGCAATGTTCATCGCGATGAATCGCTTTCGAGTGAAACTGGACCAGTGCGAGGCCTTCGAGAAGGTCTGGACCTCGCGCGAGATCTATCTCGACCAGGTGCCGGGATTCCGTGTCTTCCACCTTCTGAAGGGACCGGTGGCAGAGGACCACGCGCTCTACAGCTCGCACACGGTCTGGGAATCCAAGAGCGCGTTCGAGGCCTGGACCCAGTCCGAAGCCTTCCGCAAGGCACACGCCAATGCCGGGGCGCACCGGGGCCTCTACGAGGGCCCGCCGCAGTTCGAGGGCTTCGAGGTGATCCAGGAGGTGGGCAAGAACTAGAACCATCCCGGGCCTCGAGCCGAGCGGATTTCGGCTCGAGGAACTCCCGGAACGCTATGGGCCGCAACGACCCTGTGGTCCGAGTCGGTGATTGTTCAGCAACAGGGCCTTGCTGGATCAACGGTTACTCGGCTACCGCTGGGAACAGGTCCGTCCGGCAAGGACAGGCGTTCCGCCTCAACCACTTTCTTTCCCTGTGAAAAGTAATACCTTTCGGGTGAGAGAAACCTTCGCAGCAGAGAGCTTGGCCCCGCCGGGTGCCGCCAGGATCATATATTGCGGCCACTCGCGCCTTTCGCTTATCATCCTCCCAACATAAAAATGGGAGGATAAAAATGACTCTGGGAATCAAGACTCTGGCCTTTGCGGCCGGGGCGCTGGTGGCGAGCAGCGGACTCGCCGCCGCGGCCGACTGCGAGACCATCGTGCTGGGCTCGGCGATCTCGCTGACCGGCAAGTACGCGACCAACGGCATCCATTCGAAGAACGGCTACGAGTTCGCCATCAAGAAGATCGCCGAGGACGGCGGCGTCAAGATCGGCGACAAGTGCTACAACTTCGAGGTGATCTACTACGACGACGAGTCCAAGGGCGATCGCGCCGCGACCCTGGCCGAGCGGCTGATCAACCAGGACAAGGTCCAGTACATGCTGGGCCCCTATTCGTCCGGCATGACCAAGGCCATCGCGCCTGTGACCGAGAACTACCAGATCCCCATGGTGGAGGCCGAGGGCGCGTCGCGCTCGCTCTTCAACAAGGGCTACAGGTATCTCTTCGCGGTGCTCTCCACCTCCGAACAGTACCTCGCCTCGGCCGTCGACCTTGCAGCGGAGGTCGCCGAGAAGGAGGGCAAGAGCCCGAGCGACGTGAAGGTCGCCATCGCGGTGGAGAACGACCCCTTCTCGCTCGACATCCGCGCGGGCGTGCTGGAGGACGCAGAGAAGTACGGCATGGACATCGTCATCGACGAGAAGCTGCCGCGCGACCTCTCGGACATGTCGGCGATCCTCACCAAGGTGAAGCTGGTGAAGCCGGACCTGCTGATCGTCTCCGGCCACTCCAAGGGCGCGGCGACGGCGGTCCGCCAGATCGGCGAGCAGAAGATCGACACGCCGATGATCGCGCTCACCCACTGCGAGGCGGCCGACGTCACCGGCAACTTCGGCGCGTTCGCCGACGACATCCTCTGCTCCACCCAGTGGGCCGAGACCCTGACCTACGAGGATCCGATCTTCGGGTCGGCGGGGAACTACGAGAAGGAGTTCAAGGCGGCCTATCCGGACTATACCGACAAGCAGGTGCCCTATCAGATCGCCCAGGCCTCGGCCGCGGTCTACGTCTTCAAGGACGCCTTCGAGCGGGCCGGGTCGCTGGACAAGGAAGACCTGCGCAACGCCATCGCCGAGACCGACCTGATGACCTTCTACGGGCCGATCAAGTTCGCAGAGGCCGGCAACAACATCGCCAAGCCGATGGTCCTGCGCCAGATCCAGGACGGCGCCTACAACGTAGTCGCGCCCTCCAAGTTCGCGTCGCACAAGCTAAACTGGCCGCGTGTCCCGAAGTAGGGTTCGTGATCGTGACGAGGCCGGGCACGCCGCCCGGCCTCTTCCATCCACCTCCGCAACCGGAACGGGGGTCTCCACTCGGAGGCCGTCGGCGCACGATGGATTCTGGGAAGGACGACTGATCCCATGGATCAGATCCTCGGCAATATCGATCTCCTCTTTCAGTTCCCGGTCGTCAACCTGAAGATCGTCATCGACGGCATCATGATCGGCGCGCTCTTCGCGCTGGCGGCCTACGGGCTGGCGCTGGTCTGGGGGGTGATGAACGTCAAGAACCTGGCACAGGGCGACTTCGTCATCGCCGGCGGCTACGTGTCCTGGTGGCTGGCCCAGCAAGGCCTGCACCCGCTGCTGGGCGTGCCGGCTGCCTTCGTCATCATGGGCGCCATCGGCTGGGCCTGCTACAAGCTGATCATCTCCCGCGTGATCGAGCGCGACCTCTTCACCTCGCTGCTGGCGACCTTCGGGCTCGCCATCATGATGGCGCAGATCATGAACCTGCTGTTCGGCTCCGATACGCAGAGCGTCAAGCTGGAGTACGACACCATCTATCTGGCCAGCGGGCTGATCGACATCCCCATTGCCAAGCTGATCGGCGTGCTGATGGCCATCGCCATCGCCGCCGCCGTCATCTACTTCATGAAGGCGAGCCGCATGGGCCAGGCCATCCGGGCAACCGCCCAGGACGCCCGTGCTGCCCGCGTGCTGGGGATCGACACCGAGAAGGTCTATGCCTTCACCTTCTCGCTGAACGCCGCGATCTGCGGGGCGGCGGGCGCGATCATCGTCATGGTCTGGGTGATCCAGCCCTTCTACGGCATCACCTATTCGGTCCGCGCCTTCGTCATCGTTACCGCGGCCGGGCTGGGCAACCTGCCCGGCGTGATCGCCGCCGGCTTCGGCCTGGGGGTCGCGGAGCAGTACGGCAGCCACATCTTCGGCATCAGCTACCAGCAGGCCATCGCCGTCATGCTGCTGATCCTGGTGCTGGTCTATCGCCTGATGCGCCAGAAGCGCATGCGGCAGGTCCTGCAGTAGGAGCCGGCGGCCCATGACCTCGACCGCAGGCAAGAGCGCCCTCTATGCCGCCCTCCTGGCCTTCACCATCGCGGCCCCCTTCCTCTTTCCCGACTACAAGACCCAGCTTGCCACGCTCTGGCTGATGATCATCGTCGCCCTGACCTGGGACATGACCGGCGGCCAGATGGGCTACAACTCGCTGGGCAACATCTTCTTCTACGGCACGGGGATGTACGTGGCGGCCGTCGTCTCGATCGGCCTGGTCTATCCCGTCGGCGAGTACACCGACGCCTCGGGCGGCAGCACCTTCGCCTTCACCGCCGCAGAGTACTTCACCGGCCTGGCGCTCGGCAGCCTGGGGGCCGGCCTCTTCTGCGCGCTCACGGCCGTCATACTCGGCTACGTGCTCTTCGGCCTGCGCGGACCCTACTTCGCCATCGGCACCCTGGGCGTGGCCATAGCCGCCGGCGAGCTGGTCTCCAACTGGGACTGGATCGGCGGCGGGCAGGGCATCTCGCTGCCGGTCTATCCGGGCGACTACGAGAACGGGAAGACCTTCATCTATTTCCTCTTCGCCGGCGTGGGCGTCGTGCTCTTCATCTTCCTGCAGTGGCTCTACCGCACGCGCTTCCGCTCGGCCGTCAATGCCATCCGGGACGACGAGGAAAAGGCGGAGGCCATGGGGCTGCACACCTTGCGCTACAAGCTGGTCGCCTGGGCGCTCTCTGCCTTCTTCGTCGGCGTGGCCGGCGCCATCTCGGGCTTCCAGCTCATCCACTTCGAGCCGCTGGAGACCGCATACCAGACCATCAACCTCGGCATCTTCATGGTGGTCTGCGTGCTGCTGGGCGGCAAGGGCACGATCTGGGGACCGATCATCGGCGCCATCCTCTTTCACGTCTTCAAGGAGGTGACCTGGAGCTACCTGCTGGGCTGGCAGTGGGTGGCGTTGGGCGCGCTCATCGTGGTGACCGTGGTCTATTTTCAGGACGGCCTCATGGGCTGGCTGCGCCACACCCGGCCAGAGTGGTTCGGGCTGCGCGTCGAGAAGAAGGACGAGGTCGTCTCGGAGGCGGCCGAATGAGCAAGATCATCGAGGTCAGCCAGGTCTCCAAGTCCTTCGGCGGGGTCCAGGCCAATAGCGACATCTCCATCACCGTCGAAACGGGACAGATCACCGGGCTCATCGGCCCCAACGGGTCGGGCAAGACCACGCTCTTCAACTCGATCGTCGGCTACCATCCGATCGATTCGGGTTCGATCAAGTTCGAGGGGCGCGAGATCTCCAAGCTCCTGGTCCCCGATATCGCCCGCCTGGGACTGCTGCGAACCTTCCAGCAGACCCGGATCTACGGCGCCATGGACTGCCTGGAGAACATGCTGATCTCGCTGCCGCACAGAAAAATGGGCTTCTTCAATAGCTTCGGGCGCAACACGAAGGAGGATCGTGAGCGCGCCGAGGGCCTGCTGGATTTCGTCGGCCTCTACGAGAAGCGCTTCCTGCGCTCCGGCTCGCTCTCCTTCGGCCAGCAGAAGCTGCTGGAGTTCGCCATGGCGCTGATGAACGAGCCCAGGGTTTTGCTGCTGGACGAGCCGACGGCGGGGATCAATCCGACCCTGATCAACGGCCTGATCGACCGCCTGAAGAAGGCCAACCAGGAGTTCGGCATCACGCTCTTCATCATCGAGCACAACATGCGCGTCATCATGAACATGGCCGATACGATCTACTGCCTGGCGCACGGCAAGCTGCTGGCCTCGGGCAGCTCCGAGGAGATTCAGAACAACCAGAGCGTCATCGACGCCTACCTCGGGGCGCACTGATGAGCGAGAAACCAAGGGGCGCCATCAGCGGCTACGGCAAGGGCAAGGTCGACGCCGTCATCTCGGTCGACGAGGTGACCCGCCAGGTCGCCTCCATCGCCCAGGAGGTGACGCCCGAGATGCTGGCGGCCCTGGTCGCGGGCGAGCCCTACGTCGTGGTCGAGGACCTACGCGCCGGCTATGGCAAGATGGAGGTCCTCCATTCCATCAACCTCAAGGTCGGCCGGCGCCAGTCGCTCTGCCTCATCGGCCCGAACGGGGCGGGCAAGTCGACGGTGCTGCACGCCATCTTCGGCTTCAACGCGATCTATTCAGGCCGCATCGCCATCGGCGACGGTGACCCGAAGCGCGACATCACCAAGCTCTCGCCGAACCAGAAGCTGCGCCAGGCCGGCATCGCCTACATCCTGCAGGACAAGTCCGTCTTCCCCGGCATGACGGTCGAGGAGAACCTCTGGATGGGCGGTTTCCTGAAGGAACGCCCGGCCGAGGCCAAGCGCGCGGCAGAGGCCATCTTCGACCGCTACCCACGCCTGGCCGCACGCCGCAAGCACCAGGCGAAGGTGCTCTCCGGCGGCGAGCGCCGGCTGCTGGAAATCTCCCGCGCGCTGGTCATGGACCCCGAGGTGCTGCTGGTCGACGAGCCCTCGATCGGCCTGGAGCCGCGCTTTATCGACATGGTCTTCGAGATCCTGCACGACCTGCAGCACAAGGAGGGCAAGACCATCATCATGGTCGAGCAGAACGCCAAGAAGGGCCTGGAATTCGCCGACATCGGCTATGTCATGGTCTCCGGCGAGATCGCAATCGCCGGCACGGGCGATGATCTGCTGCAGAACCCGAAGGTGGGCCAGCTCTTCCTCGGCGGTTGAGGCAGTCTGCCGGGGGGACCAATTTGGCGCATGGTTCTCCGCGCCCTGCCGGGCTAACTTCCCTTGCGCGAGGCGGCCGCTGGACAGCTATCGGAAGCCGCGCCGGGAGAGCCAGAACGCCCCAAGGATCTTGGTCATGGACTATGAAGCCTTCTTCAGCGAACAGCTGAACGCCCTGCGCGAGGAAGGAAACTACCGCGTCTTCGCCGACCTGGAACGCCATCGCGGCCAGTTCCCGAAGGCGACCAACCGCCATGATGCCGGCCAGCGGCCGGTCACCGTCTGGTGCTCGAACGACTACCTCGGCATGGGCCAGCACCCCAAGGTCCTGGAGGCGATGCACGAGACCCTGGAGCGCTGCGGCGCCGGTGCCGGCGGGACGCGCAACATCTCCGGGACGACGCACGAGCACGTGCTGCTGGAAGCGGAACTGGCGGACCTGCACGGCAAGGAAGAGGCCCTGCTCTTCACCTCGGGCTACGTCTCCAACTGGGCGGCCCTGGGCACGCTCGCCAGCCGCATCCCCGGCTGCGTGGTGCTCTCCGACGCGCTGAACCACGCCTCGATGATCGAGGGCATCCGCCACTCCAAGGCCGAGCGCCAGATCTTCCGGCACAACGACATCGAGGACCTGGAGCGCCGCCTGGCCGCCCTCGACCCCGACCGGCCGAAGCTGGTCGCCTTCGAATCGGTCTACTCGATGGACGGCGACATCGCGCCGATCGCCGAGATCTGCGAGGTGGCCGAGCGCCATGGCGCCATGACCTACCTCGACGAGGTCCATGCCGTCGGCCTCTACGGACCGCGCGGCGGCGGCGTCGCCGAGCGCGAGGGCCTGATGGACCGCCTGACGGTGATCGAGGGGACCCTCGGCAAGGCCTTCGGCGTGGTCGGCGGCTACATCGCCGCCTCGGCCGCGCTCTGCGACTTCGTGCGCTCCTTCGCCTCGGGCTTCATCTTCACCACCGCGCTCCCGCCGGCCGTCGCGGCGGGTGCGCGCGCCTCGGTCAGGCATCTGAAGACCAGCCAGGTGGAGCGCGAGCGGCACCGCGCGGTGGTCGCCAAGGTGCGCCACAAGCTGGCGGCACTGGGCATTCCCACCCTGCCGAACCCCAGCCACATCGTCCCGGTCATGGTCGGCGATCCGGTCAAGTGCAAGATGATCAGCGACTGGCTGATGGACAACCACGGCATCTACGTGCAGCCGATCAACTATCCGACCGTGCCGAAGGGGACGGAGCGCCTGCGCCTCACCCCCTCGCCGGTGCACGGCGACCGGGAGATCGACGCCCTGGTCGAGGCGCTCTCGGAGATCTGGTCGCACTGCGCCCTGAGCCGGAACGCAGCGGTCGCCTGATCGGCCGGCCCCCAGCGGACTTCGACGGGCGGCGGTCTTTTCGGGAAGATCGGGGGCATAGCAGGGCGGCGCGGTCGAACGATTCCCTTTCGGTGCGATCTGCTCTAGGAAGCAGCCATGACAGACAGCAAGCCGCGCGTCGGCGAGATCACGCGCAACACCAAGGAAACGCGCATCAGCGCCAGGATCGGCCTGGACGGCAGCGGCCGCTCCTCGATCGAGACCGGGCTTGGCTTCCTCGACCACATGCTGGACCAGCTCGCCCGCCACGGCCTGCTGGACATCGAGGTCAAGGCCCAGGGCGACCTGCACATCGACGGACACCACACCACCGAGGACACAGGGATCGTGATGGGCCAGGCCGTGGCCCAGGCCCTGGGCGACCGCAAGGGCATCCGCCGCTACGGCCATGCCTACATACCCATGGACGAGACCCTGGTCCGCGTCGCGCTGGACATCTCCAACCGGCCCTACCTCATCTGGAAGGTGGACTTCACCCGCGACAAGCTGGGGACCATGGACACCGAGCTCTTCAAGGAGTGGTTCCAGGCCTTCGCCCAGCAGGCCGGCCTCACCCTGCATGTCGAGGTGCTCTACGGCACCAACAACCATCACATGATCGAGGCCTGCTACAAGGGGCTCGCGCGCGCCCTGCGCCAGGCCTGCGAGATCGACCCGCGCGCCGCGGGCGTCCTGCCCACGACCAAGGGCATGCTCTAAGGCGGATCCGGCATAGGTGGCCTCACCTGCACCGACGATCTGCATGACCAGTCAAGGGGCTGGGGTGAAGCGGGCGAGCCTATGCGGACCCGAGCTGCTCCTGCCCTCCGTTTGCGAGGGAAGTCAGTGACATGGGGCGGTCTCTCGTCACCCTGATCGACTACGGGTCGGGCAACCTGCGCTCGGCGGCGAAAGCGCTCGAGCGCGCGGCGCGGGAAGCCGGGGTCGAGGCCGACATTCTGGTCACCGACCGGCCCGAGGCGGTGGTCGCCGCCGACCGCGTGGTCCTGCCCGGCGTGGGAGCCTTCGCCGACTGCTACCATGGCATCGAGGCACATAGCGGCCTGCTCGAGGCCTTGCAGGAGAGCGCGATCCGGCGCGCCCGTCCCCTGCTCGGCATCTGCGTCGGCATGCAGCTCATGGCCACGCGCGGCCTGGAGCACGGCGAGACGGCGGGCTTCGACTGGATCCCCGGCGAGGTCGTGGCGCTGCAGCCGGACGACCCTGCGCTCAAGATCCCGCACATGGGCTGGAACGCACTCGAGGTGGTCTCCGACCACCCGCTCTTGGCCGGCACGGCGGCGGGCGATCAGGTCTATTTCGTCCACTCCTACCACCTGAAGACGGCGAACCCTGCCCACCTGCTGGCGCGGAGCGAACACGGCGGCCCGCTGACCGCGGTGGTGGGCCGCGACAACCTGGTCGGCACGCAGTTTCATCCCGAGAAGTCGCAGGCCGTGGGCCTGCGCCTGCTCGCCAACTTCCTGGGCTGGCGGCCATGATCCTCTTTCCCGCGATCGACCTGAAGGGCGGCCAGGTGGTACGCCTGCTGCACGGACGCGCCGACCGGGTGACCGTCTACGGCGAGGACCCGGCCGGCCAGGCGCGGGCCTTCCAGGCGGCCGGCTTCCAATGGCTGCACGTCGTCGACCTGGACGGCGCCTTCTCCGGCACCGGCGGCAATGCCGCTGCGGTGGCGGAGATCCTGAAGGCCGTCGACCTGCCGGTCCAGCTCGGCGGCGGCATCCGCGATCTTGCCCGCATCGAGGCCTGGCTCGGCCTGGGGGTCCGGCGCGTCATCCTCGGCACCGTGGCGGTCAAGGACCCCGACCTGGTGCGCCAGGCCTGCCGGCTCTTCCCCGGCCGCATCGTCGTCGGCGTCGACGCGAAGGAGGGCTATGTCGCCGTGGAGGGCTGGGCCGAGCGCTCGAGCCTCACGGCGCTGGAGCTGGCCGGCCGCTTCCGCGACGCCGGCGTGGCGGCCCTGCTCTACACCGACGTCGGGCGCGACGGGGCGCTGACAGGCGTGGACGTCGCCGGCACCGCCGCTCTTGCCAGGGACTCCGGCCTGCCGGTGCTGGCCTCGGGCGGGGTTGCGGGCCTGGAGGATCTGGAAGCGCTGCTGGATGCCGGCGAGCCCGGGATCGAGGGCGTGGTGGTGGGCCGTGCGCTCTACGACGGGCGGCTCGATCCGGCCGCAGCGCTGGGTTTGCTCAAGGGGGCGGCATGCTGAGCGTCAGGGTCATACCCTGCCTGGACGTCAAGGACGGCCGGGTGGTCAAGGGCATCAACTTCGTCGACCTGCGCGACGCCGGGGATCCCGTCGAGCAGGCCAAGCGTTACGACCTGGAGGGCGCCGACGAGCTCTGCTTCCTGGACATCACCGCCAGCCACGAGCGCCGCGACATCCTGATGGACGCGGTGCGCCACACCGCCGAGGTCTGCTTCATGCCGCTGACCGTGGGCGGCGGCATCAGGACGCTGGAAGACATCCGCCAGCTCCTGCTGGCCGGGGCCGACAAGGTCTCGATCAACACGGCAGCGGTCAGGAACCCCGACTTCGTGGCCCAGGCGGCGACCAAGTTCGGCAGCCAGTGCATCACCGTTGCCGTGGATGCCAAGCGCGTGGACGAGAACCGCTTCGAGATCTTCACCCACGGCGGGCGCGAGCCGACCGGCCTGGAGGCGGTCTCCTGGGCCGAGCGCATGGCGGCCCTGGGCGCCGGCGAGATCCTGCTGACCTCGATGGACCGCGACGGGACCCGCGACGGCTACGATCTGGCGCTGACCCGCGCGATTGCCGATGCCGTCCCGGTGCCGGTCGTGGCGTCCGGCGGCGTGGGCGGGCTGGGCGACCTGGTGGCCGGCGTCCGGGAGGGCCATGCCTCCGCCGTCCTGGCGGCCTCGATCTTCCATTTCGGCGAGGCCAGCATCGCCGAGGCCAAGGAGACCCTGGCCGCTGCCGGCGTCCCGGTAAGGAGACTGTGATGCCCGAGAACCACGCCCTCGACCGCCTGCATCGGGCCCTGCTGGAGCGGCGCAGCGCCGACCCGGCCGAGAGCTACACCGCCAAGCTGCTGGCCAAGGGGCCGCAGAAGATCGCCAAGAAGGTGGGCGAGGAGGGGGTCGAGGCCGCCCTTGCGGGAGCCGCCGGCAGCGCGGAAGAGCTGGTTGCCGAGTCGGCCGACCTGCTCTACCACCTCTCAGTTCTCTGGGTTGCCCGCGGCGTGGAACCGGCCGAGGTTTGGGCTGCCCTGGAGGGGCGAAGCGGACGCCCCGGGCTGGCGGAGAAGGCCAGCCGGAAGCCGGACTGACTGGGAAGGGAGCACTGAGGATGAGCTACGATTCCGAGAATGTCTTCGCCAAGATCCTGCGCGGCGAGATCCCCTGCAACAAGGTCTACGAGGACGACTACGCGCTGGCCTTTCACGACATCGCCCCGCAGACCCCGACACACGTCCTGGTGATCCCCAAGGGCGCCTACGTCTCCTTCGACGACTTCTGCGAGAAGGCGAGCGAGGCGGAGATCGCCGGCTGGGTCAGGGCCATCGGCAAGGTCGCCCGCGACCTGGGGCTGGAGGCGCCGGGCTATCGCATCCTCTCCAACATCGGCAAGGACGCCCACCAGGAGGTCCCGCACCTGCACATGCACCTCTTCGCCGGCACCGACCTGGGACGCATGATCAAGCCGCGCGAGAAGCAGACGGACTGACACAGCGCCAAGGGAAAGGGCGTCAAACGGGGTTGACCCGCTCGACGCCCTTCCTTCTCCCTCTTACCTGCCCGCTCCCAGACACTCCGCCTCGTGCGCTTCGTTGATCGCTGCTTGCAAGGGAGAGCCTGCACCGGCCGCTTCAGTGAAGGAGCAGGGTGGGCTTCCGCAAATGTGCCCACCCTGCTCGGCCCCAGCCGCCCCCTCTTAGCTGAAGATGAAGTCGCCGGAAGAAAGTTGGCCCGCCGTCACTCCGTCCATCTGGACCGAGAAGTTGGCGTTGCCGTCGCCGTCGCTATCGACCTCGATGCCGGAGCCGCTGAAGCGCACCTGACCCGTGCTTCCGTTGAAGGCACTGGCGCCGATGAAGCTGCCCGTATTGCCCGGCATGTCGATGGCGATCTTGTCGCCGTGCGACACGTCAAAGTCGAGGATCCTGCCTTCCACGCCGCTTCCGGTGTTGCCGTCGAAGGCGAAGGTGTCGTTGCTGCCGCGGCCTTCCAGGGTGTCGTTGCCCGACCCACCGAAGAGGATGTCGCTGCCGTTGTCACCGAAGAGGCGGTCATCGCCGGAACCGCCGAACAGGGTGTCCGACCCATTGCCGCCGTACATGATATCGTTGCCGCCGCTGCCGTACATCGTGTCCTTGCCGTTGCTGCCGAACATGACGTCCGGGCCGTCGGTGCCGTCGGAGCCGGTGATGGTGGTGACGGGTTGCAGCCCGCCGTAGACGAACTCGATGGAGGTCAGGCTGAGGTCGTTGGTGTCGACGTCGTCGCCCAGGAAGAGCGTGTCGCTGCCGCTGCCGCCGCTGATGATCTCGATCTCGCCCACCTCGCCGGCGGAGGAGACCGTGAAGATGTCGTCGCCGCTGCCGCCGTAGGCCTTGTCGTTCCCCGATCCACCGACCAGGGTATCGTCGCCGCCGCCCCCGTAGAGGCAGTCCATGCCGCTGGACCCGCCAAGGCTGTTATTGCCCGAGTTGCCGAGCATGACGTTGTCCTGGGCATTGCCGCCGCCATTCAGGTCCTCGCCGATGGCGAGCTGGGCGAGCAGGTCGCCGTCGATCGCCTGGAAGACTTCGATGTTGGTGGCCAGGACGAGGTCGGTCAGCGCGAAGACCGTGTCGATGCCGCCGCCGGCCGTCTCGACCAGCACCTCGCCGCCGACCACGACGAGCACGTCGTCGCCCGATCCGCCGCCAAGCGTGTCGATCACCGTGTCGCCGTCGCCGCCGATCACGGTGTCGGAGCCGGATCCGCCGTAGAGCGTGTCGGCACCGCTGAAGCCGGCAAGCTGGTCGTCGCCGTCGCCACCGAAGAGCAACGCATCGCCGCTGTCGTCGATGATGGTGTCGTTGCCCGCGCCACCCCAGGCGCTGTCGTCGCCGGCCTTGGTGTTGAGGTTGTCGTCGCCGGCCTCGCCGTAGACCCGGTCGTCGCCCCTGGCGCTGTTCACGAAGTCGTTGCCGCTGCCACCGAAGACCACGTCGTCGCCCAGGCGCGCCAGGATGCGATCCGCACCGCTGGCACCGGAAAGCGTGTTCTCGTTGATGTTGCCGCGGATCACGTTGTCGAGCGCGTTGCCCGCGCCGAAGACCGCGGTGTTGATCACATCGAGGTTCTCGACGTTGGTGCCCGAGGCCGCCAGGTCGAAGTCGACGTTGGAGATGATCTTGTCGATGCCCTCGCCGGCCTGCTCGACGATGACCTCGCTGCCGTCGTCCACGCGGAAGGTGTCGTTCCCGATGCCGCCGTAGAGCACGTCGGCGCCGCTGCGCCCGCGCAGGAAGTCGTCACCCTCGGCCCCGAAGAGCAGGTCGCTGCCCGAGCCGCCGTTCAGGGTGTCGTCCCCGAGGCCGCCATAGCCGCGATCGTCGCCGTCCTGTCCGGTCAGGCTGTCGTCGCCCGACCCGCCGAAGAGGCTGTCGTCGCCGTCCAGACCGCGCGCCACATCGTTCCCGCTCAGCCCGTAGAGGGTGTCGTCGCCGCTGAAGCCCAGCAGAAGGTCAGCCGTGTCGCTGCCCGTCAGCGCGTCGCCCGCGCCGCCGCCCGTGTAAGTCGCCATTCCTATCTCCCCAGATTCGGATAGTCCGCCCCAGGATCGGGGGGCACCTCAAGATTTGGTACAGAGTTTGTCATTTGTCAATAAAATTCCCTGGTGTATCGCCTCGCCATGACAGAAACGCGCCAGAAATCATCTATAAAATGTATTCCGAATGCGTAAATCTTGCGAAAATACAACCTATGTAATCTAGAATCAGTTGAAAACTCGCACTACCATCGTGGCAATTCAACAAGAGAGCACTATCCAACTCTGCGCATCTATTTGTAGAGCTTCGCGGCGCGGCAGACGACGCCGAACCGCATCGGCAGGCCTCCCGCAGCGGGAGGCGCCGCCGACCCTCCGCTGAAAGCCCGCCACCAGGCTCCAGGACCGAGTGTCTTGGAGACAGGTGGGACAAAGATTGAAAAATGTCAATGCGCTGTGGACGAGCCGCCAAAGCGCGCCCTGGCGCCTACCCGGCCGAGCGTCCAGGCAGACCCTCGTCCCAGACGAGCCCCCGCTCTGGCTGCATCAGAAGCGTTCCGAGAGCCAGATGGCCGCGCGGCTGCCGGCCTTGATCCCGGCGGAGAGCAGGGGGTAGGCCGGCGCCCGCTCGGCGCCTTCGGCCAGAGCCGTCTCTCGGTGCTCCACCTCTTCGGCCTGGAACTCCCGGATCATCTCCTTCAGGTCCGACTCCTCCTGGCCGAGCGAGGCGGCCTGCTTCTCGTAGTGCTGATCGATCACCTCTTCGACGGCTGCCGTGCAGGCCATCGCCGCCCGTTCGCCCAGGACCGCCGTCGCGGCACCAAGGGCGAAGCCGGCCACATGCCAGACCGGGAAGAGGGCGGTCGGGCGGACGCGCCGCTCGCGGATCAGGCGCTCGAAGCTCTCCAGGTGGCGCGCTTCCTGGGCATGCATGTGGCGGATGGTCTTGGCCGAGGGGCTGCGGCCCAGGACGGCAAGCTGGCCCTCGTAGATCCGTCGCGCACCGTACTCGCCCGCGTGATCGACCCGGACCAGGCGGTCCATCTCCGCCTTGCGCGAAAGGTCGCCCGGACGCCGCCGCGCGCGCTGCTTCTGGGTCATCGTCTCGCTCCTTTCCGGCCTGCAAGCCAGGCCACCAGGGCGGCCGCCAGCAGGGAATAGACAAGGTTCCAGCCTGCCATCGAGAGGCCGAGGAAGCGGAAGGGCACCTCGTCGCAGGCCACCACCGGGGCGCTGAGGATCGCCTTCTTGATGTCCTCGCTGCTCATGCCGCCGCCGAAGCTGGGCGCCGAGCAGCCCTCGGTGCCCTGCCACCAGCCGGCCTCGACGCCGACATGGAAGAAGGCGACCGCGGCGCTCGCCAGGAAGGCCAGTGCGGCCAGCCGGGCGATCCAGGGTGCGGCGGCGCTGCGTGCCAGCAGCAGGGTGATGACGCCGAGGCAAAGGGCGGCGATCTGCGCCCAGCGCTGATAGTGGCAGAGCAGGCAGGGAAAGAGGTCGAAGCCGTACTGCGATATCAGGGCCAGCGCCAGCGCCAGCCCCGAGGCCAGCACGGCGAAAAGGCCTGCCAGGAAGGCCCCGTTCTTGAGATTGGCTTGCATGTCAGAAGACATAGCGCAGGGCGACGAAGCCGCCAACGAGTAGGATGCAGAAGGCCAGGGTCAGGAGACCCAGGTAGCGCTCGACGAAGGTCCTGATCGGCGGGCCGAAGAGATAGAGCAGCCCGGCCACGAGGAAGAAGCGGGCGGAGCGTCCGACCAGCGCGGCCAGCGCGAAGGGCAGCAATGCCATGCCGGTGACCCCGCTGGCGATCGTCATGACCTTGAAGGGGATGGGCGTGAAGCCCGCCGCCAGCACGATCCAGAAGCCCCACTCGTTGTAGAGCTGCTGGAACTCCTCGAACTTGTGCAGGAGCCCATAGGCCTGGAGGATCGGCTCGCCGATGCTCTCGTAGAAGAAATAGCCGATGGCATAGCCCAGGAAGGCGCCGGCCAGCGACGCCAGGCTGGTGATGAGCGCGATGCGCCAGGCCCGCCGCCGTTCCGCCAGGATCATCGGCAGCATCATCACGTCCGGCGGAATGGGAAAGAAGGAAGCCTCGGCAAAGGAGACCAGGGCCAGCCAGCGTTCCGCCCGCGGGTGGCCGGCAAGGGCCATGGTCTTGTCGTAAAGCTTGCGCAGCATGCGGAGGGTCCGGCGTGATGGGCTCGGGGTGACCGGCTGGCGTTAGCAGAGGGCCTGCCGACCCGCAAGCCGGTTCAGAATGGGCCGGGTGAGGAAGGGACTGCCATGGCCGAGGACACCAAGCTGCTGTTCGCCAACGAGGCATTCTACGCCGCCTTCGCCGGCAGGGACCTGGAGGCGATGGCCGCGGTCTGGAGCGAGCGCGAGCCGCTCTACTGCCTGCATCCCGGCTGGCCCCTGCTGGTCGGACGCAGCCAGGTGATGGAGAGCTGGAAAGGAATCCTCGCCTCCGGCGGCCCCGCCATCAGGGCCAGCGATCACAGGGTCCTGATCGAGGGTGAGGTCGGCCTCGTGCTCTGCCGCGAGCGACTGGACCGCGGCGTCCTGGCGGCCACCAACCTCTTCCGCAAGGAACAGGGGCTCTGGCGCCTGTTCCACCATCAGGCCGGCCCCACCCAGGCGGGCCCGCAGGAACCGCTGCCCGAACCGCGCCTGCAGTAGAGCGACCTGACGGCTTGCACCGCTGCCTTGCCGCGCAAGGATGCATGCGCCCCTGGCCGCTCATCAGCCGTCCAGGTCGAGGTATTCCGAAGACGCCCCCGGCTGGACAGGGTGAAATCCCGGACCGATAGTGGTAATCACGCCGAGTGATACGGTGGACACCGGGGAGGGATAGGGATTGGCGGTCAAGTGTGATGACCCGGAGGCCGGACACGGCGGCCGGCCGGCGCGATGGTTTCCGGTGCTGGCAGCCTTGCTGCTCGTGGGCCTGAGCGGCTGCGAGGAGGAAGCGCCGGCCGTCACCGAGCGAGTCCGCTCCATCCGTGCCATCGAGGTGGTCGACCGCAGCAGCGGCGAGCTGCGCACCTTTCCGGCCCAGATCCGGGCCGTCGATGTCTCGCGCCTGGCCTTCGAGGTGCCCGGCAATACCCGCGACGTCAAGGTCACCCAGGGCGACCGCGTGCGCCAGGGCGAGGTGCTGGCGACGCTCGACCCCGCACCCTACGAGATCAACGTCCAGGCGGCGGAGGCCGAGGTCGGCAGGGCCCAGGCGCAGCTCGGGGAGGCCACCACCGAACTGGAACGCCAGGACATCCTCCATTCCAAGGGCTGGGTCGCCAGGGCGACCCTGGAGCAGGCCCAGGCCACCTACCAGACCGCGGACAACCAGGTCCGCTATGCCCGCTCGCGGCTCAATCTCGCCAAGCGCGACCTCGAGAAGACGGTGATGGTGGCGCCCTTCGACGGCGTCATCGCCAGGCGGCTGATCGAGCCCTTCCAGGAGGTCCCGCGCGGCAAGACCGCCTTCGAAGCCTACATCGAAGGCGCCATGGAAGCCGCCATCGACGTGCCGGAAACCGTGGTCGGCGGCATCGACCTGGGCCTTCCGGGGCTCGTCGTCTTCCCGACCTCGGACATCGGAACCCTGAACGGCCGGGTGACCGAGATCAGCTCTTCGGCCAACGAGGCGAACAGCTTCGAGGTGGTGGTGACCCTGGAGGACCCGCCCGCGTCGGTGCGGCCGGGCATGTCGGCCTCGGTAGAGCTGATCCTGGCCGCGCCCGACGGCGGCTCCTCCTTCCTGGTCCCGCTGACGGCGGTCCTGCCGGGCGAGGGGCAAGGCCAGGGCTTCGTCTTCGTCTACGATCCCGACAGCAGCACGGTGCGCAAGCAACCGGTGGCCGGAGAGGGCGTGCAGGACAACCTGATACAGATTCGTGAGGGCCTCTCCGGCGGAGAGATCATCGCCACGGCCGGCGTGTCCTTCCTGCGCGACGGACAGGAAGTCCGCCTGGCGGGCCAGTAGGCGAAGGCTGAGCGCAGATGGAAGGCATCACCCGCTTCGCCCTGTCGAACTCCAGGACGACCATCGCGTTCATCCTGCTGATCATCCTCTTCGGCATCTATCAGTTCACCACCTTCCCGCGCCAGGAAGACCCGCCCATCGTTATCCGCGAGGCCGTGGTCGCCGCCTACTTTCCCGGCATGCCGCCGGCCGAGATGGAAGAGCTGATCACCCGCCACATCGAAGCCGAAATACGCACCATGCCGGAAATCGACGAGATCTGGTCGGACACCAAGACCGGCCAGGTGGTGATCCACGTCGAGACCCGCGACGAGTACGACAACCTGCAGGAGATCTGGAAGCGGCTGCGCAACCGCATGGACGACCTGGCGCCCAGGCTGCCCAGCGGCACGCTCGGCCCCTTCGTCAACGACGAGTTCGGGCTGACCGCGGTGGCGACCGTCGCGCTCTGGGCGGACGGTTTCTCGATGGAAGAGATGCGGCTGGTGGCCCAGGACCTGCGCGACCGCCTCTACGTGCTGGAGGGGATCCGCAAGGTCGAGCTCTACGGCGTCCAGGACGAGGAGCTGACGCTCAAGGTCTCCATGGCCAAGCTGGCGCAACTGGGCGTCTCGGTCACCGGCGTGGTCACCGCGCTGCGCCAGCAGAACGTGATCCTGCCCGGCGGCAGCATCAACGTCGAAGGCCTGGAGGTGGTCCTGCAGCCCAGCGGCCGCTTCCGCGACCTGGCCGACCTGGAAGGCGCCCTCATTCCGGCCAAGGACGGCCGGACCCTCATTCCCTTGCGCGATATCGTCGAGATCGAACGGCACTATACCGACCCGCCGAAACCGCTCGCCTACTTCGACGGCGAACCGGCCATCGTGATCTCGATCGCGATCACGCCGGGCGTCAACAGCGTCGAGTTCGGCGAGCGGCTGACGGCCAAGCTCGACGAGATGGAGAGCGAGCTGCCGATCGGCTACGTCTTGGACTACGCGACCTTCCAGCCGGACCTGGTGGTGCTGGCGGTCGACGGCGCCATGTCTAGCGTCTACCAGACCCTCGTCATCGTGCTGGTGGTGGTGATGCTGTTCCTCGGCGTGCGCACGGGCCTGATCGTCGGCTCCTTCGTGCCGATCACCATGCTGCTGGGCCTGCTGCTGATGGCACCCTTCGGCATCGAGCTGGAGCGCGTCTCGATCATCTCGGCCATCGTTGCGCTCGGCATGCTGGTCGACAACGCCATCGTCGTGGCAGAGGACATCCGAACGCGCATGGAACGCGGCGAAGAGCAGCGCGAAGCCGCCCTGGCGGCCGGCCGTACCCTGGCGGTGCCGCTGCTGACCTCCTCGCTCACCACCATCCTGGCCTTCACGCCGATGTTCCTGGTCACCGGACAGACCGGGGAATACGTCTTCTCGCTGCCGATGGTGGTCACCATCCTGCTGCTCGGTTCCTGGTTCCTGGCCATGTTCATGACGCCGGCCATGTGTAGCTGGTTCATGCGGGTCAAGCCCAAGCAGGACAAGGAGCAGCCCTCCAGGCAGCCGGGCGGCTTCGCCAAGCGCTATGCCGGGTTCCTGCGGCTGGCCCTGCGGCTGCGCTTCGTCGTGGTCGGGGCGACCCTGCTGCTGCTGGCCGGCGCCGGCCTGGCCGCAAGCGGCCTGGTGAAGGAATTCTTCGGCACCAGCGACCGCAACCAGTTCCTGGTCTACCTCGACCTGCCGGCCGGATCGCGCATCACCGCGACGCAGGAGGTGGTCGAGCGCCTGACCGCCTGGCTCGCCGACGAGGAGATCAACCCGGAGATCGAGAGCACCATCGCCTATGTCGGCAACGGAGGCCCGCGCTTCTTCCTGTCGCTCTCGCCGGTCGACCCGGACCCCAACCTCGGCTTCCTGATCGTCAACACCGAGGAGGTCGACCAGGTGCCGGCGGTGCTGGAGCGCCTGCGCGAGGAGCTGGCGCAGCACTATCCCGACGTCAATGCCAGGCTGAAGCAGATGTGGCTCGGCGCGACCGAACCGGGCCTGGTCGAGTTCCGCCTCTCCGGCCCCGATGCCGAGCTGCTCTTCGAGAAGGGCGGCGCGCTCACCGACGCGCTGGCCGCCATGCCGGGGATCGACTTCGTCCACAACGACTGGGAGAACAAGGTCCTGGTCGCCTCAGTGGAGATCGACCAGTCGCGGGCCCGGCGCTCGGAGATCACCTCGGAAGACATCTCTCTTTCGCTGGAAGCCTTCCTCGACGGCCGCACCCTGACCGAGTTCCGCGAGGGCGACCAGGCTATCCCGGTCACCATCCGCGCCGCCGATGCCGACCGCGACGTGCTGGGCGATCTCTGGAACCTGAACGTCTTCTCCTCGAAGCGGGACCGCCTGGTGCCGCTGACCCAGATCGCCTCGATCAAGGGCGAGTGGCAGTTCAGCCGGATCGCACGCTACAACCAGCAGAAGACCGTCACCATCTCGGCCAAGCACCAGCACCTGAAGGCGCCCCAGATGGTGGCCGCGGCCCAGGAGGCGATCGCCGCGCTCGACTTGCCGCCGGGCTACGAGATCGAGCTGGGCGGCGAGATCGAGCAGTCGCAGGAGTCCACCGAGAAGCTCTTCGGGCCGCTGCCGGCCTGCCTGCTGTTGATCTTCCTGCTGCTGGTCTGGCAGTTCAATTCCTTCCGCCGGCCGCTGATCATCTTCCTGACGATCCCCATGGCCATGGCCGGCGGCATCGTCGGCCTCCTGCTGCTGCGCGCGCCCTTCGACTTCTTCTCGATCCTGGGGTTCCTCAGCCTTGCCGGCGTCATCATCAACAACGGCATCGTGCTGATCGACCGGATCGACAGCGAGCGCCACCACACCTTCGATGCCTTCGAGGCCGTCATCGCGGCCTCGGTGTCGCGCTTCCGTCCCATCATGATGTCGGCCATCACCACGATCCTGGGCGTGCTGCCGCTGATCATCGTGCGCGACCCACTGTTCTATTCCATGGCCACCGTCATCGCCGTCGGCCTGGCGCTAGGCACCGTTTTGACCCTGGTGGTGGTGCCGGTTCTCTACGGGATCTTCTTCCGCGTGCGGCCGGAGCGTGCCGAACCCGACGAGCCTCTTCCCGACTACTACGACTTCATCAAGGCAAGCAGCTGATCGGGCGGGGGTGCGGGCCGGTTCCGCCAAAGCCCAACACCCGCCGGCGGCCTCCCCTGCTCAGTCTTTGAGCAGCTCCTCGCGGATCTTCGCCAGTTCTGCGCGGCGTTCGTCGTCGACCGTTGGGATCTTCAGGTTCAGCCTGTCCAGATAGGTGCAGATGACCTCGGAGATCACCAGGCGGCCGAACCACTTGGCGTCCGAGGGGACGACGAACCAGGGCGCCCAGTCGGTGCTGGTGTGCTCCAGCATATCCTCGATCGCGGCCTGATAGTCATTCCAGTGCCCCCGCTCGCGGTAGTCGGCCGTCGAGAACTTCCAGTTCTTGTCCTCCTCGTCGATGCGGGCGAGGAAGCGCTTGCGCTGCTCCTTGTAGGAGATGTTGAGAAAGAACTTCAGCACACCGATGCCGTTCGCCGTCAGGTACTCTTCGAAGTTGTTGATCTCCTTGAAGCGGCGTTTCCAGAGGTCCGGGCCCCGGCTCTCCTCGGGCAGCTTCTGGAAGTCCAGCAGCTCCGGATGCACCCGCACGACCAGGACCTCCTCGTAGTAGGAGCGGTTGAAGATCCCGATCATGCCTCGGCTGGGCAAGGCGCGCGCGGCGCGCCAGAGATAGTCGTGGTCGAGCTCCTCGGCCGAGGGCGCCTTGAAGCTGGTCACCTGGCAGCCCTGCGGGTTGACACCGGACATCACGTGGCGGATCGCACCGTCCTTGCCCGCCGCATCCATCGCCTGCAGCACGATCAGCAGCGCGTGGGTGTCCTGGGCGTAGAGCTTTTCCTGAAGGGCCGCCAGGCGATCGACATTGCCTGCCACATGCTCGAGCGCGCCCGTCTTGTCGCTGTAGCCCCCGGTGAAATCGGGATCGAAGTCCTTCTTAAGATTGACTTTCGTTCCCGGCTTGACGGCGAGATCGCCCAGCCGGAACTTGACGACGCCACCGTCGCCCACCTGCAGGCGATGCTTACTTTCGAAATCGAGATCAAGTTTCATCGTGTTCCTCCTGGGGAGTCTTCTTGTCCGCGTCTGTCTTGACGGGCAGAGCGTCTTCTCCCTCCCGGCCAACGTCGTGCTCCTGCGGCGAGACCATCGGCGCCGCGGCGTCGAGACCCTCGATCTCCTGCAAGAGGCGTGCGGCCTCCTTCGAGCCGGGCATCGCGTAGTTCAGGTTCCGGAAGAGGCCCGTCATCCTGGTGAAATGGTCGCGCGCGACCTCCTTGTCGGCGAAGGCATAGTGGCGGGAGGCGATGGCGTGGACCCGCTCGAAGAGGGCCTTCTGGCGCTCCATCGGCATCGAAGAGTCGATCTTGTCGAAGGCGTCCTGCTGCAGGAAGACCATGTCGAGGAAGCCGGCTGCCTGGGCCGCGATGAAGTCGTCCAGGCTGATGCCCTCCTCGCCGGTCACCTGCTCCATGCGGGCCACCTCGTCGCCCCGGCGCAGCAGCGCCATCATCGCCTCCACCTTGCCGGCCCAGCCCTGACCCAGCGCCTCCGCCGCCCAGGGCTCGAGCTGCTCGCGGTAGCGCGACCAGGAGATCAGCGGGTCGATCGCCGGGTAGAAGCGCTTGTAGGCGCGATCGTAGGAGAGGCCCAGGAAGCACTTGACGGCCGCTAGGGTCGACTGCGTCACCGGTTCCTCGAAGTTGCCTCCGGCCGGCGAGACCGAGCCGATGATGGTGAGCGCGCCGGTCTCGCCGTCGTTGGTCTGGATGACCCCGGCACGCTCGTAGACGCCCTTGACCGCACTGTCGAGATAGGCGGGAAAGGCGTCCTCGCCCGGGATCTCCTCCAGCCGGCCGGAGGTCTCGCGCATCGCCTGGGCCCAGCGCGAGGTGGAATCGGCGATCATCAGGGTGCGCAGACCCATCTGGCGGTAGTACTCGCCGATGGTGATCCCGGTATAGATCGAGGCCTCGCGCGAGGCGACCGGCATCGAGGAGGTGTTGCAGATGATGACCGTGCGGTCCATCAGCGAGCCGCCGCTTCTCGGGTCCTTGAGCTGCGGGAACTCGGTGATGGTCTCGACCACCTCGCCCGCCCGCTCGCCGCAGGCGACCAGGATCACCACGTCGACGTCGGAGTGCCGGGCGATGAGGTTCAGCAGGACCGTCTTGCCGGCGCCGAAGGGCCCGGGAATGCAGGCAGCCCCGCCCAGCGCCACCGGGAAGAAGGTGTCGACGATCCGCTGCGTGGTGATCATCGGCCGGTCCGGGTAGAGGCGGGTCGAGAAGCCGGCGGTGAGCAACCGGCGCGGCAGGGGCTCGCGCACCGGCCAGTCCTGCGCCAGGGTCACGCTGCGCTCGGCGCCGGAGGCGGCGGTCAGCCGTGCCACCGGCTCGTCGACCTTGACCGCCCCGTCTCGGATCCAGGTGACGGTCAGCTCCTCGTTGAGGTCGAAGGGCACCATGATCTTGTGCCGGATCGGCCCCTCCGGGACGCTGCCCAGACTGTCGCCGCCGCGCACCCTGTCGCCGCTGCGCCGGCTGGCGGCGAAGGACCACCTGGTCGAGCGGTCGAGGCCCGGCGCCTCGACGCCGCGCGGCAGGAAGACCCCGTGGCCGACGGCAAGCGCCTCCAGCGGGTTCTGCAGCCCGTCGTAGACCTGGCCGAGAAGGCCCGGCCCAAGCTGGACCGAGAGCTGCCTGCCGGTCTGCTCGACCGGGTCGCCGAGGCCGACGCCGCCGGTGCTCTCGAAGACCTGCGCATCGGCCATGTCGCCCATCACGCGCAGCACCTCCGCCTTGAGGCGCTGCTCCGGGGCCCGGCCAGGGCGGATATAGATCACCTCGTTCTTCATCAGACGGCCGGCGTGTCCGTCCTCGAGGCGCAGGCGGACGATGTCTTCCTGCACCGCGGCGATGTGGGCGGCCGGCTTCTCGCTCATGCCGCGGCCGAGGCTTCGGGGTTCGGCTGGAGAGCGGCTTCAAGCAGCCCGGTGAAGCGGGCGGCGGCGGCACCGCCATCGTAGCGGGCCCAGCGCTCGGCCAGCGACCAGCGGAGCAGGTAGAAGACCACGGCCTCGAGGTCGAACGCGTGCTCCTGCTCGTGGCGCGTGCCGGCCGACCAGGCCGCCTCCAGCACGATGCGCTCCAGCCCGGCCGTGTCGCCGCTCTCCAGCTTGTCCTTGGCCGCCAGGATCCAGGGGAAGGAGCGGCCGACGCCGAAATCGGCGGCCGACCAGTTGGCGCGGATCTGCTCCAGGTAGCGGCCGAAGCCCCAGACGCTGCCAGCCGGCGGCGCCTCTTCGCCCGCCGCCCGCCGCCTTAGGGCAGCCAGCAGGGTGCGGATCTCCAGCCGGTCGCGGACCGCGGCGCGCAGGTCGGGGCTGCGAAGCCCGGCGACGGTGCGCTCGGCACGGGCGATAAAGGCCGCGTCCTCCTCGGCCGGGTCGACCTGGCTCCACGAGAGGATCGCGACCAGCGCATCCAGTTCGGCGCGGTCGTCCGCGCTCAGCAGGGCCAGCCGCTCCATCAGGCGCGGCCGGTTGATCGGCGGCTCCTTCTCGGAGAGCAGACCGATGGCCGGCAGGCTCGCCACCAGCATGACGTAGGGATCGCTGTCGAAGATCACTTGACTACCCCTTCCAGCAGGGCCCGGAAGCGCGGTTGCAGGTGCACGAGGATGGCCTCGGCCACCGCACGGTCGGTCAGGTCGATGGAGACGCCGTCGTCCGGCAAGGTCAGGCGGATGCCGCCTGCCTCGTCCTCGGCACGGCCGAAGGTGATGCCGGCGCGCAGCATCTCTCCGGCCATCGCCGCCACGAAGTGCGTCAGGGTGCCCTCGCGCAGCTCCTCGGGCTTGCGGCGCAGGTCGTCCAGGCCGACGGCGGTGCGCGGCAGGATCATTTCCACCTTCTTCGCCTTGTCGAGGCTGGCCTCCTCGCGGGCGCGGCCGGCGACGACCAGGATCATCTCCTGCAAGAGCGCCTCGTCGACGAGGGCAGCCGAAACCGCCTTGCCCACGTCCTGGGCGAAGCGCTCGGTGAGCCGCTGCTTGAAATCCAGGACGGTGTCGCGGGTGGCGGCGCGCAGCGCGTCCTCGCCGGCCCGGCGCAGCTTCTCGCCCTCCATACGCCCCTCTTCCTTCTTGCGGGCGGCTTCCGCTTCCGCCTTCTCCAGGATGGTGCGCGCCTCGGCCTGGGCATCGGCCAGCAGCCGTTCCGCCTCGCTGCGCCCGGCGGCGACGCCGTCCTCGCGCAGGCGCTTGATCAGCTTCTCGACGCCGGCGGAGGTGCGCGGCGCGTTCGACTTTGCGGCCATCGCGCTCTCCCTATCCCTCGATGCCGCCGGCCAGGACCAGCGCGAAGACGAAGGTGAAGACGGCGAAGCCCTCGACGATCGCCGCCGGCGCCAGCGCCAGCCCGAAGATCTCCGGCTTGTTCTTGGAGGCGGCGATGGCACTGGCGCAGGCCCGGCCCTGCCAGACGGCAATGTAGGCCAGCGAGATGCCGGTCAGGAGCCCGATGCCGAAGAGCGCCGCTCCATTCTGGGCGGAGATCTCGCGCTGCAGCGAGAACATGACGACGATCCCGTAGATCACGATCGACGAGGGGATGGCGGCGACGCCCACGAAGCGGCCGAAACCGCTCTCGGTCTCCAGCATGGCGCCGATCGCCGCCTGGCCGGCGATGGCGACGCCAATGGCACTGCCGACGGCACCCAGGCCCACGGGGGCAAAGACGCCGAGCCAGCCGAGAATGACCATGAGCTCGTTCATTCGGGTGTCCCTCTCTTGGCAAACGCGCGGTAAGGATAGCCCTCCTCGGCGATGCCCCAGCCGAAGAACTCGATGTAGTTCAGCCGCAGGCCGTGGACGACGCCGCCCATGATGCCGATGAGGAGGTTGATCGAGTGTCCGACCAGCAGGATGACGATGGCCAGCAGCAGGCCCAGTCCGGGCTGGGAGGTCTCGATGTCGGCCGCCATGCCGTTGAAGGTGACGGCAAGAGAGGCACTGGCGAGCCCCAGGGCGAAGAGGCGCAGATAGCTCAGGATATCGCCGAAGAGCTTGGTGACGCCGGTCATCGCGATCAGCCCGTCGCCCACGCGCAGGAGCCAGTCCGTCGGCTTCTCGACGGGGCGCACGGAGGCGCTGCCGAGGAAGACCGCCGCGAGACCGACGATCAGGACCACGATGCCGACCTGCTGCCATAGCCCCTGGCCCAGCCAGGTGAGCGCGGCGCCGGCGATGACGCCGAGCCAGCCCAGCGAGGCCGCGGCCTTGCCGCTGCCGCGCTTGATCCAGGCCGCGGCCAGGAGCGCGATGGCGATGTGCAGCGCGCCGATTGCCAGGGATGCACGCATCATCGCCTGAAAATCGGTGACGTCGATCACCGCCAGTGCGGCAAGCAGACTGTCCCCGGGCGGCGGGACGCCGAAGTAGGAACCGGCAAAGACGCCATAGACGAAGGAGGTTCCGGCCAGCGCGGCCAGCAGCACCCGCATGCGCCGTCCCCCGGCGCTCTGCCCCATGCGCCGCCAGTAGGCGAACGCGACCAGGCCGATCAGGGCGGCATAGCCGGCGTCGGCCAGGATCATGGCGAAGAAGAGCGCGAAGGAGGCGAAGACGACGACGCTGGGGTCCCAGGTGCGATAGCCGGGGCTGGTGTAGAAGACGGTGAGATCGGTGCCGCCGGAGAGGCGCTCGTCGGCGCTGCGCATCAGCGTCGGCGGCTTGTCCTCCGCCGCGGGCTCCTCTGTGACCAGCGCCAGATCCCGATCGGCGGCGAAGCGCTCCAGTTCCTCCATGCCGTCCTCCGGGACCCAGCCCTGGAGGGCGAAGATCTCGCCCTCGTCCAGGGTCTGGCCCGAGACCTCCCGCACGGCGTCGCGATCCTGCGCCGCGGCCAGGTTCGCCGCCAGCAGCAGCCGCCAGCGCGTGAGCTCCGATCGCGCCGCCTGGGCCTTGTCTATGGCAAGCTCGGTCTTCTCCAGCTCGGCGTGGAGCCGGCTCAGCGGGACCGATCCGCTGTGCGTGCGCGCCACCGGCAGCAGGTCTGCCGGCGGCTCCTCGACCGAGACCACCGCCAGGTAGAGCAGGGTCGGATCGCGGCCGACCACGGCCCAGGGCAGGCTCAGGCGGTCGAGCGCCGGCTGCTCCTTCACCGGCAGGGCATAGAACCAGAGGCGCTGGCCGGCCAGGTCTTCCAGCGGCGGGTAGGCGATATCGCCCCAGGGCTCCAGGACCTTGATGCGTGCCTGAAGCTCGTCTCTCCGGTCCGTCAGGCGCCGCAGCCGGCTCCGGTTCTCGGAGATCTGCTCGATGACCTCCTCCATGTCGAAGTCGGTGGCCAGCGGGTAGGGGCGGCGCAGCTCGGGTGACGTGGCGATATGGCGGAAGGCGGTCTCGGCCCGGCGGCGCTGGGCGAGGTCCGCCGGGGCCAGGGGATTGGGCTCGTTGAGCGGGATGAGGTGCATCACGCCCAGGGCCTGCAGCCCCTCCAGCACGGCGGTCTTGTCGTCCACCAGGCCGCAGAGCGTCACCCGCCGCATGGCGACGATCGTCATGCCCCCTCCTTGGCCGCGTGCTTGCGCTTGGCGATCTTGGCCCTGACCACGGCGGCCCGCTCTGCATCGCCCAGGAAGACGAGGATCCGGCCGATGTTCTGCTCGGTTTCGGGGATCAGCAGCTTGTCGAAGAGATTGACGCGCTGCGTGATCTTGGCGACCGCGGTCTCCAGAAGCGCCAGCCGCTCTTGCGCGACCTTGGCCTCGACGCTCAGCCGCAGTGCCGCCGCCAGCCGTTCGACCAGGGCGTCGACCCAGTGCGGGCGGACCATCCGGCCGTAGCTGTTGCGGACGATCTCGACATCCTCGACCCGCGGCAGGCGAACGCCGGCGACGTTCTGGCTGCCGATCCTGACCTCCCCCAGCCGCACCAGGCCGTCGAGGTCGATGCGGCTGTCGGCCATCATCGGGATCGCAGCGCCCGCCTCGGCGGCGGCGGCGGCCAGCTTCGCCCTGGCGTCCTCGACCGCGCGCCGCGCGCGCAGCCGCTCTCCCATTAACTGCTGGCGCTTCAGGTCGAGGGCCGGCAGGTAGCGGCGATAGGCGGTCAGGTTCTCCTTCTCGTGCCGAAGCTGGGACTTGCTGAGCGGGACGCGGGCCACGGCTCAGGCATCCTTGGGCGGCAGGTACTTGTCGACCAGCGCCTGGCGGATCAAGAGCTCGTCCGGCGTGAAGCACTCGGCCATGGTCGCCCAGCCCAGGTCCAGGGCCTGCTCGAGCGGCAGGGAGACCGAGAGATTCATGAAGCGCTCTTCGAAGAGCTCGCCGTAGCGCAGCAGGCGCTGGTCCAGGTCCGAGAGTTCGAAGGCCATCGCCAGCTTGCGCTGGGCGTCGCGCGCGCCGGAGTAGAAGCGGATCATGGTGTTCATGACCGCGCTGTGGTCCTCGCGGGTCTCCTTGCCGATGACATGCTGCTTCAGGCGCGAGAGCGAGCCGAAGGGATCGATCATGCCGTTGCGCAGGTAGAACTGGCCCTCGGTGATGTAGCCGGTGTTGTCGGGCACGGGGTGGGTGACGTCGCCGCCCGGCATGGTCGTGACCGAGAGGATGGTGAGCGAGCCCGCGCCCGGGAACACCGCCGCCTTCTCGTAGCGGCGCGCGAGCTGCGAGTAGAGGTCGCCCAGGTAGCCCCGGTTCGAGGGCACCCGGTCGAGCGCGATCCCGACCTCTTTCAGCGCGTCGGCATAGGCGGTCATGTCGGTCAGCAGCACCAGGACCCGCTTCTTCTCCTCGACCGCGAACTTCTCCGCGACCGCGAGCGCCATGTCGGGCGTCAGCAGGCGCTCGAGCGCCGGGTCCGAGGCCTGGTTCACGAACATCACGGTGCGCGCGAAAACGCCGGCGTCCTCGAAGGCGGCGCGGAAACTCCAGTACTCGTCGAAGGTGAGCCCCAGGCCGCCGAAGACCACGACGTCGGCATCGGCCTGAACGCCGATGCGCGAGAGCAGCGCGTTATAGGGTTCGCCCGAGGTCGAGAAGATCGGGATCTTCTGGCTCTCCACCAGGCAGTTGAAGAGGTCGATCATCGGCACGTCGGTGCGGATCATGCGCGAGGCCAGCGCCCGCCTGGCCGGATTGGCCGAAGGTCCGGCGATCTCCACCTGCGGGTCCTGGTCGAGCGAGGGGCCGCGGTCGACGACCCTGCCGTCGCCAGCGAAGACGCGACCCAGGATGTTGCCGGAAAAGGCGACCCTGGGCGGATGGCCGAGGAAGCGCGCGTTGGCCCGGGTCGAGATGCCGCGTGTCCCGGAGAAGACCTGCAGCGAGGCTTCCCCCTCGTCGAGGCGGACGACCTGCGCCAGCCGCGCGGCCTCATGGCCCTCCTGGACCAGGGCCAGGTCGCCGAACCGGGGCCCTTCGGGATCGTCCCGCGTTCCCGGCGGCAGCGCGACGCGCATCACGTCGCCGACGAGAGAGAGGACCTTGTCGTAGGTGATCGGGACGATGGACATGGTCGGGCTCCGCTCTCGTCGCTCAGCCGCCCTGGCGGCCCTGCTGCGGCCGCAGCGGCGCCACCTTGCTCCCGGCGGGTTCGGCTTGCGCGGCGGCAGGCGACTCGAGGTCGGTTCTGAGCAGCCCGTGGTTGCAGGGGCGCTCGAACCTTTCGGCGTAGAGCACCGGCTCGTGCTCGAAGACCAGCACCGGAGGCGACCCCGCCCGGGAGTGCTCGACGAACCGGTTGCCCCGCAGGCGCAGGACGTCAGCGGTGAGGACCGCGCGCTGAAGGCTGTCGGTCCAGTAGGCCCAAGCTCCGTCTGCCAGCGTATCCATGCGTCACTATGCTCCCCTCGATTCACCGTCGCATACAGCGACTATTTCTACAACGCAGAACTTTCATTGGTCCAGCGTGGCATCTAATCCTAGAAGGGACAGTAACGCAGCGACAAACAAGTACAGGAAGATGACAGATGCAAGAAACCCTCGACAACAGCCGCACCCTGGCCGGCAAGCGCGGTTTGGTGGTGGGGGTGGCGAACGACCAGTCGATCGCCTATGGCTGCGCCCGTGCGTTCCGCAGCCTCGGCGCCGAGCTGGCGCTCTCCTACTACAACGAGAAGGCGCGTCCCCACGTCGAGCCCCTGGCGCAGGAGCTGGGCGCCACGATCTTCGAGCCGCTGAACGTGCTGCAGGAGGGCCAGCTCGAGGCCCTCTTCCAGGTCATCGCCGAGCGCTGGGGCCGCCTGGACTTCCTGCTGCATTCGATCGCCTTCGCGCCGCGCGAGGACCTGCACGGCCGCGTCGTCGACTGCTCGAGAGAGGGCTTCCTGACGGCGATGGACGTCTCCTGCCATTCCTTCATCCGCATGGCGAAGCTGGCGGAACCCCTGATGGTGCAGGGCGGCACCCTCTTCGCCATGAGCTACTTCGGGGCCGAGCGCGTGGTCTCGAACTACAACATGATGGGGCCGGTGAAGGCCGCGCTCGAAGGTGCGGCCCGCTACCTGGCGGCCGAGCTGGGGCCACAGGGCATCCGCGTCCACGCCATCTCGCCCGGGCCGCTGAAGACCCGTGCTGCCTCCGGCCTCTCTCACTTCGACGAGCTTCTGAACAGGGCCGCCGCGACGGCACCGGCACGCGCACTGGTCAGCATCGACGACGTCGGGGTCGCCACGGCCTACCTGGCGACCGACGCCGCGCGGCTGATCACCGGCAACACGGTCTACATCGACGGCGGCTACCACATCATCGGATGACGCCGACCGGGCCGGCTGGCCAGCAAGAGGAGCCCGAGCGGCCGCGCTCCACACGCTGAGGCGATTGCGGCGGTACCCCCTTGGTGCCCGTGGAGGGAATCGAACCCCCACTCCCGAAGGAACGCGATTTTGAGTCGCGCGCGTCTACCAGTTCCGCCACACGGGCGCACCCAGGCTTGAAGGAGCCGCACTATAGTCGCTCGGCATAAAGCCGCAAGACCCCTTGCCAGGGGTCTTGTGCCTGTGATCCTGTCCGCCGCCATGCTGACCGACGACTTCGACTTCGCACTGCCGGAAGACCTGATCGCCCAGCGCCCGGCCAGCCCGCGGGAGTCGGCCCGGCTGCTCGCGGTCGGGCACAGCCTCTCCGACCGGCACCTCTACGACCTGCCGCAGCTCTTGAGGGCCGGCGACCTGCTGGTGCTGAACGACACCAAGGTGATCCCCACGCGGCTGACCGGCAGGCGCGGGATGGCCAAGGTCGAGGTCACGCTGCACAAGCAGACCGGCCCTGCGTCCTGGCTGGCCTTCGCCCGTCCGGCCCGCAAGCTGGCACCCGGCGACCGCCTGGAGTTCCCCGGCGGCATGGCGGCGGCGGTGCAGGAGAAAGGAGAGGCCGGCGAGATCGCCCTGGCCTTCGAGGCCGCGGACGCCGAACTTCTCGCCTACCTTGAGACCGAGGGCCACATGCCCCTGCCGCCCTACATCCGCAAGGGCAAGGGCGACGAGGCCGACCGCAGCGACTATCAGACCCCACATGCCAGGGTCGCGGGCGCCGTCGCAGCGCCCACGGCCGGCCTGCACATGACGCGGGCGCTGCGCACCGCGCTGGCGCTGCGCGGGGTGGACACGACGACACTGACGCTCCATGTCGGCGCCGGCACCTTCGCGCCGGTCCGCGAGGCCGACCCCCGGCGGCACAGGCTGCACAGCGAGTGGGGGCTGCTGGGCGAGGAGAGCGTGGCGGCCGTGGCGGCGGCCAGGCGGCGCGGCGGCCGCATCGTCGCCTGCGGCACCACCGCGCTGCGCCTGCTGGAGAGTGCGGCCGACGAGGCGGGCGGGCTGCGGCCCTTCCGCGGCGAGACCGGGATCTTCATCCTGCCTGGCTACCGCTTCCGCGTGGTGGAGATGCTGCTGACCAACTTCCACCTGCCGCGCTCAAGCCTCTTCATGCTGGTGGCCGCCTTCGCCGGGCTCGAGCGCATGCAGGCCGCCTATGCCCACGCGATCGCCGAGCGCTACCGCTTCTATTCCTACGGCGACGCCACCCTGCTGACCCGCGAGGACCTGCTGTGAGCGACTTCGGATTCACCCTGCTGGCCGAGGACGGCAAGGCGCGGCGCGGACGCATCGCCACCGCGCACGGGAGCTTCGAGACCCCGGCCTTCATGGCGGTGGGCACGGCCGCCACGGTGAAGGGCCTGATGCCGGCGCAGATCCGCGAGAGCGGCACCGAGATCGTGCTGGGCAACACCTATCACCTGATGCTGCGCCCGACGGCCGAGCGGATCGCGGCGCTGGGCGGCCTGCACCGCTTCATGGACTGGCCGGGGCCGATCCTGACCGACAGCGGCGGCTTCCAGGTCATGTCGCTGGCCGAGCTGCGCAAGGTGAGCGAAGAGGGCGTCGCCTTCCGCTCGCACCTGGACGGTGCCCGCCTGATGCTGACGCCCGAGCGGGCGGTCGAGATCCAGCAGCTTCTGGACAGCGATATCGCCATGGTGCTGGACGAGTGCGTCAGGCTGCCGGCCGAGCGGCCCGCGCTGGAAGCGGCCATGGAGCGCAGCCACCGCTGGGCCGAGCGCTGCCGCGCCGCCTTCCGCCCGCGCCCCGGCCACGCGCTCTTCGGCATCCTGCAGGGCGGCGACGACATCGCCATGCGCCACCGGGCGGCGGAGGCCCTGACCGCCATCGGCTTCGAGGGCTATGCGCTGGGCGGGCTGGCCGTCGGCGAGCCGCAGGCCGTCATGTTCAAGGTCGTGGAGGAGACGACGCCGGCACTTCCGGCCGACCAGCCCCGCTACCTGATGGGGGTCGGCAAGCCGCTCGACCTGGTGGGCTCGGTCCTGCGCGGCATCGACATGTTCGACTGCGTGCTGCCGACCCGCAGCGGACGCACCGGACAGGCCTTCACCGCGCGCGGGACGGTCAACATCCGCAACGCCCGCCACCAGGCCGACCCGCGCCCCCTGGACCCGGACTGCCCCTGCCCCACCTGCGCCCGCTTCTCCCGCGCCTACCTGCACCACCTTGCCAAGGCCGGCGAGATGCTGGGCCCGATCCTCATGACCCAGCACAACCTCGCCTTCTACCAGCGCCTGATGGCGAACCTGCGCGCGGCCATCGCGGAGGGACGGGCGGAGGACTTCGCGGCAGGCTTCGCGGAAGAGCAGGCGCGCGGGGACATAGCGCCTCTCTGAACCCGTCGGTCTCCCCTCAGCGAACCTCGGCAGCCGGGCCCGATTCCGGCACCTGCGCCAGTGCGGCCTCGCGCCGGAAGCGGACGAGGGCGTGGTCGATCAGGTGCCGCACCAGTGCTGCCGGCGGCACGCCGGAGATCTCCCAGAGCTTGGGGTACATGGAGATCTGGGTGAAACCGGGGATGGTGTTCAGCTCGTTGATCAGCAGGCGCCCGTCCTCCAGCAGGAAGAAGTCGACCCGGACCATGCCCTCGCAGGCCAGCGCGCGGGCGGCCTCGATCGAGAGGGCCTGCGCCCGCGCGCGGACGTCCGGCGGAAGCTGGGCCGGCGCCATCAGCCGCGCGCCCTCGGCGTCGAGGTACTTGGCCTCGTAGCTGTAGAAGCCGTGGCGCCCCACGGGCACGATCTCGCCGGCCTCGGAGGCCTCGAGCCCCTTCCGGGAGAGGACGGCGCACTCGATCTCGCGGCCCTTGGCGAAGCGTTCCACCAGCACCTTGCTGTCGTGGCGGAAGGCGCGGGCCAGTGCCGCCTCGTAGCCCGCCGCGTCCTTCACCTTGGAGACGCCGACGGAGGAGCCCATGTTGGCCGGCTTCACGAAGAGGACCGGCCCCAGTTTCCCGGCCACCTCCTCGTAGCCGGGCGCCCCCTCGCGCTCGAACCAGAGGCCCTCGACCACCGGCAGGCCGGCCGCCGCCAGGTGCTGCTTGGCATAGACCTTGTCCATGGAGAGCGCCGAGGCGAAGAGGCCGCAGCCGACGAAGGGAACGTTGGCGAGCTGCAGCAGGCCCTGCACCGAGCCGTCCTCGCCGTTGGGGCCGTGCAGGACCGGAAAGACCACATCGACCGGGATGCGCCGCCCCTGGGGACCCAGGACCCTGACCTCGCCGCCGCTGCCCGGCAGGATGGCGACCTCCGGCCAGGCCGGATCGGGCAGCCTGACCTCCGGCGCCAGGTGCCAGACGCCCTGCTCGTCGATGCCGATGGGGACCACCCGGTAGCCGGCCTCGACCAGGGCGGCATGGACGTTGCGGGCCGAGTTGACGGAGACCTCGTGCTCTGCCGACTGCCCGCCGAAGAGCATCGCGACTGTTATGCTTGCGGACATCGCTTTCCCTCGGCTGTGACGAATCTTCGAAGAATCTTACGAGCCTAACCGACTAGGCCGGAGTCGCCGGACCCTTCAGCTCCACGGTGTTGCCGTCGGGGTCGCTCAGGTAGAGCGAGGGGCCGTCGCCCTCCGCACCGTAGCGCTGGGCGACCTCTCCGACCTCGACCCCGTGCTGGGCCAGGTGCGCCGTCAGGGCCGACTCGTCGAAGGGATCGATGCGGAGGGCGAAGTGATCCATGTTGCGCTTGCCCTCCGCGTCCGGCGGCTCGATCGCGATCAGGTCGATCAGCGAGGCGCCGGCGCGCATCTGCACCAGACCGATCCGCTCCACCCGCCGCTCGACCTTGCAGCCCAGAACCTCCTGGTAGAAGCGGATCGCGCGGTCCAGATCGGCGACTCGCAGGACCACGTGGTCGAGGCGTTCGATGGCAAAGTCCATGGGGCGACCTCCTGAGATGGAGGTCCTTAGGTCGGCATCCGCCGCGCCGAGGTCAACGTCCTTTCCAGCGCGGCGGGCGCTTCTCGGCGAAGGAAGCCGGCCCCTCCTTCGCGTCCTCGGAGGCGAGTGCCCTGCGATAGGTCGGCAGCTCCGGCCCGCGCATCCTGGCGGTCGCAGCCTCCAGCGAGAGCTCTTCCGTGCCGTTCACGATCTCCTTGATCGCGGCGAGCGAGAGGGGGGCCGCCAGCAGCAGCTCCTCGGCCAGCGCCAGGCTGGTCTCCATCAGCTTCTTGGCCGGGACCACGCGGTTGACGAGGCCGATGCGCGCCATCTCCTCCGCGGCGATCTCGCGGCCGGTCATCAAGAGCTCCATGGCGAGCGCGCGGGGGATGCGCCGCGGCAGGCGCAGGACGCCGCCGGCATCGGGCAGGATGCCGAGCCGCACCTCCGGCAGCCAGGCGCGCACATGGTCGGCCGCCACGATCAGGTCGCCGGCCAGCGCCAGCTCGAAGCCGCCGCCGACCGCCAGCCCGTTCATCGCCACGATCACCGGCTTCTTCAGGTCCCAGAGCTCGGTGATGCCGCCGAAGCCGCCGCGCCCGTAGTCGCTCTCCGAGGCCTCGCCTTCGGCCGCTGCCTTCAGGTCCCAGCCGGCCGAGAAGAAGCGCCCGCTGCCGGTCAGGATCGCGACCCTGAGGTCGGGATCGTCGCGGAACTCCTCGAAGACCCGGCTCATCTCGCGGCTGGTGGCGGCGTCGATGGCATTGGCCTTGGGCCGGTCCAGGGTGACGACCAGGATCTGGCCCTGGCGCTCCAGGTGCAACGACTGGCTCATGGTGCCTGCTCCCTCTCTAGCTTCCCAGCGGCCGCAGCAGCGCGCGGCTGATGATGTGGCGCTGGATCTCGCTGGTGCCCTCCCAGATGCGCTCGACGCGGGCGTCGCGCCAGATGCGCTCCAGCGGCAGGGAATCCATGAGGCCCATGCCGCCGAAGATCTGGATGGCCTCGTCGGCGACCTTGGCCAGGGTCTCGGTGGTATAGAGCTTGGCCATGGCGAAGTCCTGGTCCTGGGCGATGCCCTGCTGGTGCTTCCAGGCGCACCAGAGGCAGAGCAGCTCGGCGGTCTGGATCGCCGTCGCCATGTCGGCCAGCTTGAAGGAGACGCCCTGGAAGCGGCCGATGGTCTGGCCGAATTGCTTGCGCGTCGCCGCCCACTCGACCGCCAGCTCGTGCGCGCGCTGGGCCCGGCCGAGGCACATGGCGGCCACCTGCAGGCGGGTCGCCCCCAGCCAGTCGTTGGCGGTCTCGAAGCCGCGGTGCAGCTCGCCCAGGATCTGGCGCTTGTTCACCCGGCAGTCATCGAACATGAGCTCGCAGTTGTGATAACCGCGGTGGCTGACCGGGCGCGGCCCCAGGCGCACCTCGAAGCCGGGGGTGCCCTTGTCGATGTAGAAGGCGGTGATCTGCTTCTTGGGCCCGCGCGGGGTCTGCTCTTCCCCGGTGGCGGCGAAGAGGATGACGAAGTCGGCGATGTCGGCATGGCTGATGAAGTGCTTCATGCCGTTGATCACGAAGTCGTCGCCGTCGGCCACGGCCTTGGTCTTCATCGAGCGCAGGTCGGAGCCGGCGCCGGGCTCGGTCATGGCCAAGGCCTCGGTCTTCTCGCCGCGGATGGTGGGCAGGAGGTAGCGCTCCACCTGCTCGCCCCGGCTGGCCTGCAGGATGTTGGAGGGCCGCGCCACCAGGTACTGCAGGGCGAAGTTGGCGCGGCCGAGCTCGCGTTCCATCAGCGCCAGGGTGACGGCATCGAGACCGGCCCCGCCCAGCTCTTCGGGCATGTTGGCGGCATAGAGGCCGAGCTCCATCGACTTGGTCCTGACCTCCTCGGCGATCTCCTCGGGCACCTCGTCCAGGCGCTCCACCGTCTCCTCGTGGGGGTAGAGCACGTCCTCGACGAAGCCGCGCGTGGTGCGGACGATCAGCTCCTGCTCTTCGCTCAGCTCGAACTGCATGGGGTGTCCTCCTGGTCTCCCCTTCCGGGGGCGGATGCACCCTGCCTCTCCGTCATTGCCGGGCTTGACCCGGCAATCCACGAACGCCGTCTGGTAGCGGGCGTTGCGTGGATCCCCGGGTCAAGCCCGGGGATGACGTAAGGAGGCAGGGGAGGTGTCAATGAACAACCTGTCTGCGCGTCAGCGCTTGATGCCGATGGCGCGGCCGGCGTCATCGGGGCGGGGGGCGTCCTTATGCACGGCCCAGATGGCGTCGAGCGCGGCCTTGGGGCCGGGCAGGATCGGGGCCGTCTTGCCGGCCTGGCCGTCGACGTGCAGCAGCATCTGCTCGGCGGTGAAGATGCGCGCGCCGCTGTCGCGATCGAGGATGGTGTGGTGCAGGTGCAGGCGCTTGGCGTCGAGGTCCAGGATGCGGGTCTCGTAGACCAGCGGCTGGTTCAGCTTGCCCTCTGCGTAGTAGTTCAGGTGGCTCTCCACCGTGAAGAAGGAATGCCCAGCCGCCCGGTAGGCCTCGTCGATGCCGATGTAGCGAAAGAGCGCGTCCGAGGCGTCGCCGATGGCGGTGACGAAGAAGGCCTCGCTCATGTGCTGGTTGTAGTCGACCCAGTCCGGACGGACGAAGCCCTCGGCCAGGCGGAGGGGCGCTGCCGGAGTCTCGCCCGGCCGCCAGCGCCTGGGCTGCACCGCCTCGAACATCCGCGCCTCGTAGTCGGCCATGGTGGCCCCGGCGCCGACCTTGAAGGGCCTGAGCGCCCGCATGACCGAGATCAGCGCGCCGTCGCGCAGGCGCTCCAGCTCCTCGATCGAGCGGCCGGCGGCCTGGGCCTCGGTCCCCTCGACCATGCGGTCGATCAGGGTCTCGCTCAGCTCCGGTGCCTCCAGCTTGGTCCAGGGCAGCTTCAAGGCCGGCCCGAACTGCTCCAGCATGTGGCGCATGCCGGCCTCGCCGCCGGCCAGATGGAAGATCATGCCGGTGCCCCAGAAGGCCCAGCGCAGCCCCGGCCCGTAGGCCATGGCCTGGTCCAGCTCGTCCGTCGTGGCCACGCCCTCGTTCACCAGGTGCAGGTACTCGCGCCAGAGCGCCTCCTGCAGGCGGTCGGAGAGATAGGCCGGCACCTCCTTGCGGACGTGCAGCGGGTGCATGCCGATGCCGGCGTAGAAGGCGCGCGCCCGCTCGATGCTCTCCGGCGCGGTCTTCTCGCCCGCCACCAGCTCGACCAGGGGCAGCAGGTAGACCGGGTTGAAGGGATGGCCGATCAGCACCCGCCCGGGATGGAGGCAGTCGGCCTGGATCTCGCTCGGCAGCAGGCCGGAGGAGGAGGAGGCGACCAGCACCTCCGGCCGGGCGGCCGCGTCGATCGCCTGGTGCAGCTTTCGCTTCAGCTCGATGCGCTCGGGCGCACTCTCCTGCACGAAGTCGGCCCCGGCCACGGCTTCCTCGACGGAGGCGGCGAAGGTCAGCCGTTCCCGGCTCGCGCCCGCCGCCAGGCCGAGCTGCGAGATCGAGGGCCAGGCCCTGGCGACGGCCTGGCGCAGCCGCGCCTCGGCCCCCGGCGCAGGGTCGTGCGCCACCACATCCAGACCCCAGGCCAGCGCGCGTGTCGCCCAGCCGGCACCGATCACGCCACCGCCGATCACGGCGACCTTGCCAACGCCCTCGATCATGTCCGTCAACCTCTTGCAGTCTTGGGATCAGTCGGCACCGGCCCGCACCCCCGCCCGACCGCCCCTCTAGGATACTGTCGTGGGCGGTCGGGCGGGGGTGCGGGCCGGTGCCGTGTCAATGCAAAGACCCCCTAATTGCGCGCCTTCAATCCCAGCAGCTCGCGGCCCTCGGCCGGCGTCAGGGGCCGCGCGCCCATGCGCAGCAGGATCTCGATGGCGCGCTCCGTCAGGCTGGCGTTGGAGGCATAGACCCCCTTCTCCAGCCAGAGATTGTCCTCGAGACCGACCCGCACGTGCCCGCCGAGCAGGGCAGCCTGGGCGACGAAGGGCATCTGGTTGCGGCCGATGGCGAAGCCGGCCCAGATGGCCTCCTTGGGCAGCAGGTTGCGCATGGTCAGCATGGTCTCGGTCGAAGCCGGCGCGCCGTAGGGAATGCCGAGGCAGAGCTGGTACATGGGCGGGCCGTCGACCAGCCCCTCCTCGTAGAGCCGGTTGGCGAGCCAGACATGGCCGCTGTCGAAGCACTCCAGCTCCGGCTTCACGCCCAGCTCCTGGACCCGCTTGGCGCCCTTCCGCAGCATCTCCGGCGTGCCGACGTAGGTGGTGTCGCCGTCGCCGAAGTTGAGCGTGCCGCAGTCGAGCGTGCAGATCTCCGGCAGCAGCGCCTCGACATGTGCCAGGCGCTCGATCGCCGAGACCAGGTCGCTCTCCGGGCCCGGCGTGGCCGGGTCGCTGTCGCGCACCTGCAGGTCGCCGCCCATGCCCGCGGTCAGGTTGATGATGATGTCGGTGCCGCTGTCGCGGATGCGGTCCACCACCTCGCGGTAGAGCTCGACCCGGCGGCTGGGCTTGCCGCTGTCCGGCTCGCGGACATGCATGTGGGCAATGGTGGCGCCGGCCTTGGCGGCCTCGATCGCCGCTTCCGCGATCTGCTGCGGCGTGACCGGGATGGCTGGATGCTTGCCGACCGTGTCGCCCGCGCCGGTGATCGCGCAAGTGACCATGACGTCTCTGTTCATCGCCCTCTCTCCAGGACCCGAGGTGACATTTGGCTAGTTGGGTAAACGTTCAACAAGACATAGCAGCGGGCGCCGGGCAATCTAGCCCGCAAGCGTCACCGGGCGACGGCTCCAGGCCAATCCTCGAGATTCTTGACGTGCAGTCAGGCCCGGCCGTTCTCGTCGGAGGCCTCTTCCGCCAGCCAGGCATGCAGATCCGGCCAGAGGTAGGCCTCCTCGGCGATTTGCACGCCTGCGAAGTGGTCCATCTGCTGGCCGGCGAGCTGCCCGCCCATCGACTGGTAGAAGAAGCGCGCCGGGTTGCCGGCCAGCACCCAGAGGAAGGCGTCGCGATAGCCGCGCGCCCGCAAATCCCGCATCAGCCCGGTCAGCAGCGCCCGGCCGACGCCGCGGTTCTGGTGGTCGTCCGCCACGTAGAGCGTGTAGATCTCCGCCTTGGCCGGTGCGTGGCGCCCACGTGCCGGCCCGCCGGAGCCGAAGCCCACGATCCGGTTGCCGGTCACCCGCGGCAGCTCTGCCACCAGGGTGGTCTCGCGGGTGCGTGCCTGACCGATGGAGCGCTGCCAGCGCATGGCCTGGATATCGGTCGAAAGCTCCAGCAGGTAGCGGTCGGGAACCAGCCCGGCATAGGCCGAGCGCCAGGTCTCGACATGCACCTGCGCGATAGCCGCCGAATCGATACACATGGCCTTGCGGATCTTGAGAGTCATGCCTCCCTATGTAGCACGGCCACGTAGAACCCGTCAGTGCCTTCGCGGTCGGGTCTGAGGGTCAGAGCGCCTTTTTTGTCCACCGCCTGGGCTGCCTGCGGCAGCAGCAGCCGGACATCGTCCTGACGGAAGCCCTCAGATTCCTTGAGGAAATCCTCGACCTGCGCCTCGTTCTCCCGGGGAAGCAGCGAGCAGGTGACGTAGACCAGCCGTCCACCCGGCTTCACCAGCCGGGCGGCAGAGGCCAGGATCTCGCGCTGCAGGGCGACCAGGCGGTCCAGTTCCTCGGCCGTGGTGCGCCAGCGGGCATCGGGATTGCGCCGCCAGGCCCCGACTCCGCTGCAGGGGGCATCGACCAGGACCCGGTCGAAGCCCTGCTTGTGCCGCTTCAGCCAGGGATCGCGGTGGTCGGCCAGAGCCCGCCTGGTGACGTTGAAGGCACCGGCGCGGCGCAGCCTCTGACCGGCACGGTCGAGGCGCAGCTTGCTGACGTCGAGCGCGAAGAGGCTGCCCTTGTTCCCCATGGCCGCGGCCAGGGCCAGGGTCTTGCCGCCGGCGCCGGCGCAGAAGTCCAGCACGCGCTCGCCGGGCTGCGCTCCCACCAGCAGGGCGGCAAGCTGGCTGCCCTCGTCCTGGCGTTCGACCCAGCCCTCCTGAAAGGCCCTGGTGGCGGCGATGTTGCGCCGCCCCTCGACCCGGAGCCCCAGCGGCGACAGCGGCGTCTCCCGGCAGGCGATCCCCTCGCCTTCCAGTGCCGCCCTGGCCTCCTCTCGGGTTGTCTTCAGGCCGTTGACCCTGAGGTCCAGCGGCGCCGGCTGGCTGAGCGCCTGCAGGAGTGTTGCGGCTTCTTCCGGCAGCTGCGGCAGCAGCCAGGCGGGACATTCGCCGCGCACCTCGGGCGGCTGGTCGGGATGGTCCAGCGCCGCGCTTTTCAGCTTGTGCAGCCGGGAGATCTCCTCGCGGCTCAGCGGCTCGGGCGCGAAACGCCCGCCGGTGAAGAGCGCCTCCAGGCCGCGCAGGTCCTTGCCCCCGGCCAGGGCCAGGTCGAGGAGCGCGCGGCCGCGCGCGTCCTCCGGCAGGCCCAGGCGCCGCAGCCACCAGTCCAGCCGGGCCAGGCGGCGCAGCCGGTCGTAGACCATCTGGGTGAGCGCACGCCGGTCCTTGGCGCCGATGTAGCGCCGGCCTTTCAGGTAGTCGGCGACGGCCTGGTCCGCCGGGCGCGGATCGGTGGCAATGGCCTCCGATAGTTCGATCGAGGCCTGCAGACGGGCAGCCGGCGTCATCGCGCACGACCGCCCCTGCAGGGACCGGGACGGCCGGTCAGTAGAGCTGGGTCTTGTACTCCACCTCGAGCGCCTCGTCGGTCTCCGACAGCTCCCGCTCGCTCTTCTTCTCTCCGACCTGCTCGAAGATCATGCGGGCCAGACTGGGCAACTCTTTTCGATCCTGACGGCTGTCCGGATCCCAGAGCTTCGAGCGCCGGAAGGCCTTGGCGCAGTGCAGGAAGGTCTCCTCCACGTCGACCACGATCGCGACCTTGGGCTGGCGCCCGTTGACCTCCATCGAGGCCAGGAGTTCGGGATCGCGCGTCAGCCGCACCCGGCCGTTCACCCGGTAGGTATCGTCGTAGCCGGGTATCAGGAAGAGCAGCCCGACCGCGGGATTGGCCAGCAGGTTGGTCAGGGAATCGAGCCGGTTGTTGCCGGGCCGGTCGGGGATCGCGATGGTGTAGTCGTCCAGCACCTTCACGAAGCCCGGCGGGTCGCCGCGCGGGGTCGCATCGCAGCCGCCGTCGCCGCCGACCGTCGCCATGCAGAGAAAGGGCGAGCGCGCGATGAAGTCCCGGCCGTGCTTGTCGATCTTGTCCCGCACCTTCTGGATCGCAAGGGGATGGGTGACGCCGAAGTGACCGCGCAGCTGCGCCTCGTCTTCGATCGCATAGGGATCTCTCGGTTTCGAATCGTCGGGTGCCATGAACAAGCGCTCCTTCTGGCGTGCGATCTCCGTTCACTGTTGAATAGCCTAACGGTGAAAAAAGTTTCCGTCCAGGCAAATCAAGAGGCTCCGATCTACAGACTAGGGTGTTTCGCAGCTGCACTGCAGACGGCGCCGGCCCGTACCGCAAAACCCTAGACGTTGCCGCGATAGTTGGGGGCCTCGCGGGTGATGGCGACGTCATGCACGTGGCTCTCGCGCAGGCCCGCCCCGGTGATCTTCAGAAGGCGCGCATTGGCCTGCAGCTCGGCGATGCTGGCGCTGCCGGTGTAGCCCATGGCCGCCTTCAGTCCGCCGACAAGCTGGTGCAGGATATTGCCGATCGGGCCCTTGTAGGGGACCCGCCCCTCGATCCCCTCGGGCACCAGCTTCAGCTTGTCGCCGACCTCGGCCTGGAAGTAGCGGTCGGCGGAGCCGCGCGCCATCGCGCCCAGCGAGCCCATGCCGCGGTAGGACTTGTAGGAGCGGCCCTGGTAGAGGAAGACCTCGCCCGGGCTCTCGTCGGTGCCGGCGAAGAGCGAGCCGATCATGCAGGATTCCGCACCCACGGCGATCGCCTTGGCGATGTCGCCGGAATACTTGATGCCGCCGTCTGCGATCGCCGGCACGCCGGCCGCCCGGCAGGCCTCGACCGCGTCGATGAGGGCGGTGAGCTGCGGCACGCCGACCCCGGCCACCATGCGGGTCGTGCAGATGGTGCCCGGTCCTATGCCCACCTTGACGCCGTCGGCCCCGGCGTCGATCAGGGCCTGGGCGCCGGCCTTGGTCGCCACGTTGCCGCCGATCACCTGGACCCGGTTCGAGAGGCGCTTGACCGTCGCCACGGCCTTCAGCACGCCGTCGGAATGGCCGTGCGCCGTATCGACGACGATGACGTCGACGCCGGCCTCGATCAGGGCCTCCGCGCGGCTGCTGCCGTCCGGCCCGACGCCGGTTGCGGCCGCGGCACGTAGGCGGCCGTGCTCGTCCTTGCAGGAGGCCGGATGGGTCTGTGCCTTCTCGATGTCCTTGACGGTGATGAGCCCGATGCAGCGATAGTCCTCGTCGACGACCAGCAACTTCTCGATGCGGTGCTGGTGCAGCCGGCGCTTGGCCTCGTCGCGCGACACGCCCTCGCGCACCGTGATCAGGTTCTCCTTGGTCATCAGCTCCGCCACCGGTTGCTCGCTGTCCTCGGCGAAGCGAACGTCGCGGTTGGTCAGGATGCCGGCCAGGCGGCCGCTCTCGCGCTCGACCACGGGGATGCCGGAGATGCGGTGCTTGTCCATCAGGGCGAGCGCATCGGCCAGCGGCCGATCGGGAGGAATGGTGACGGGATTGACCACCATGCCCGATTCGAACTTCTTGACCTTGCGGACCTCGTCGGCCTGGGCGGCAATGTCGAAGTTCTTGTGAATGACACCGATCCCGCCGGCCTGGGCCATCGCGATGGCGAGCGGCGCTTCGGTAACCGTGTCCATGGCTGCCGACATCAGCGGTATGTTCAGCCTGATGTCGCGCGTCAGCCGGGTCGAGACCTCGGCCGCCGAGGGCAGCACGTTCGAATGCGCCGGCTCCAGCAAGACGTCGTCAAAGGTAAGTGCGTCTCTGATCTTCATGCCACGACTCCAAGGGAGCTGGTCCCCGACAGGGTGGAGGATGGCAGCGCTTGATACATCAGCCGTGCGAAAGCCACAAGCGCGGGAGGCATGCAGGAGGCGCCGGACGCTCCTGCGTTGCCGGCGCCCGCCCCGCAGTGCCCCAGGTTCAAGCGATCTCCGCCACGCAGTCGATCTCCACGGCGACGCCAAGCGGCAGGCTGGGGACCGAGACGGCCGCACGGCTGTGCCGGCCCCTGTCGCCGAAGATCGCCACCATCAGATCGGACGCGCCGTTGATCACCTGCGGCTGCTGGACAAAGTCCGGCATCGAGTTGACGAAGCCGCCGAGCCGGACGATGCGGACGACGCGATCGAGATCGCCCTCGCAGGCCTGCTTCAGCTGGGCCACGATGTTGACGGCGCAGAGCTCCGCCGCGGCCCGCCCGGCCTCAAGGTCGATCTCCTGGCCGAGCTTGCCGACGTACTGGGGCTTGCCCGCCTTCAGGGTGACCTGCCCCGAGACGAAGACCAGGTCTCCGCTCTTCACCCAGCCGACGTAGTTCGCGACCGGGGCTGCGGCCTCCGGCAGTGCGATCCCGAGCTCCTTCAGCCTCTCCTCGACCCGTCCTGTCATGGCTCTTCCCATCCTTCCCTTGCTGCCGGTCCGCCCCGGGCCGACGAGGCTGCAGGGTAGTCGCAGGCAAGCCCTCGCACTAGCGCTATCGGAAAGACGCCCAGCCCGGTCACAGGACCTTATCCGCCCCTATCCGGCGGCGGAGAGGGTCTTCAGGCAGTCCGAGTTGGCGGCCACCAGCGGGGTGAAATCGCGCGCCGCATAGTATTCCGGGCGCTCGTAGGTCTCGCCGCGGTTATCCACGCTAGCGACGTTGATATAGAGGATCGTGCGTCCCAGCGGCGTGATGTTGATGGTCGAGCCGTGCACGACCGTCATGTCCATCAGCAGCAGCGAGCCCGCGGGCCCGGTGATCGCCTCGATGCCGTGTTCCTCCACCAGGGCCGCGATGGTCTCCGGCGGGATGTCGTAGCGGTACTTGGAGACCGATTCGAAATCGCGGGAGCTCGGGTCCTTGAAGGCCTTGGAGACGATGCCGTGCTTGTGCGAGCCCGGGATGCCCATGACCGGCGCGTTGCAGGCGGTGACCTCGTTCAGGAAGATCCCGACCATGATGCCGTCGGGCTTCGGCAGGCCGTCGACGCGGTGGTAGGTGCCGAAGTCCTGGTGCCACTTCACGATCGAGCCGCCGGTCTGCTTCACGTTCACCCGGCTCTGATGCACGAAGATCTGCTTGCCCAGCAGGGTTTCGGCGCTCTCGACAATCGCCGGATGGCGGGTGAGCGCGGCGAAGCGCGGGTCCAGGAGGTGCATGCCGTAGACCACGTGCGGCTCGCCGGTCGGCTCGCGCGCCACCTCCGGACCCTCGATGCTGCTCACCTTGGCGACGGCGCTCTCCAGGATTGCAACGTCGTCCGCATCGAAGACTCCGGGCAGGACGATCCAGCCCTTGGTCTTGTAGTCCTCGATCTGCGCGTCGGTCAGTTTCATGCCGATTTCCTCTCTGCTGCCTTTCTCAAATCTGCGATCCCTTCGGCCAGGCTGTTCGCGAAGAGCGCGATGTCGTAGCCGTAGGACATCATCCGATAGCCACGGTCGAGCAGGCTCTCGCCCCACTCGGGGTTGGGTGCGAGAGAGGCCGCGGCCTTGCCGTGGCGCTCTGCCGCTTCGACGATGGTGTCGATGGCGCGCTGCAGCTCGGGGTGGTCGAACTGCCCCGCGAGCCCCATGGAGAGCGAGAGATCGGCATGGCCCAGGTGGGCGACGTCGACGCCCTCGACGGCCATGATCTCCTCCACGTTCGCCAGGCCCGCCGCGGTCTCGATCAGCACCGTGACCAGGGTCCGCGACTCGGCAGCGGCCGCCTTCTCCGCCATGTCGCCGCCGGAATAGTCGTCGTGCGCGCCACCGAAGATGGCACCGCGGCGCCCACGGCCGGGATAGCGGGTCCAGGAGACCAGCTCGCGCGCCTCCTCGGCCGACTCGACCATCTGGAAGAGCAGGCCCATGGCCCCGAGATCGAGCAGCCGCGAGGCGAACTGGTAGTCCTTGCCGGGCGGCCGGACCAGCGGCACCACCTCCAGCCCGCGGCAGAGTGCGGCCTGGGTCTTCATGTCGGAAATGGAGAAGCCCGAGTGCTCCATATCGTAAAAGACGAAATCGGCACCGGTATTAGCAAGTATCTGTGGCAGGCCGGGGCTCAGAAACTCGAACATCATTGTGCCGAACACGGTCCCGCCCTGTGCCAGCTTGTCCTTCACTGGATTGTCGCGCATTGTCCCTCCGCTTGTTTTTCCCCCAGCAGGTACAGCCGCAGGTCTAATGCCCTGGCGCCACGCATGTCTAGACTAGCCGGGAGCGAAATGTGGCGCTAGCAATAGACCAGTTGATCAAATGCTAAGCAAGGGGAGGAGGCAGCATGGCAGAAGTCCGGCGGCTGGGCGCAAAGGCCTTCGGGGCAGAGGTGTCCGGCATCGATCTCACCACGGCCCTGTCGGCCCAGGAGGTGAGAGAGTTGCGACTGGCGCTCGCCGAGCATCGCACTTTGTGCATGCCAGATCAGCGTATTTCGGCGGAGGACTTCGTCCGCTTCTCGCGCCTCTTCGGCACGCCCCATCCGCACGTGCTCGAACACCTGCGGCTGCCGGGCTGGCCGGAGATCCTGGTGCTGACCAACGTCGTCGAGGACAACTCGAAGCCCAACGGCCACAACGGGGCCGCCTTCTGGCACACCGACAACTCCTACGAACGCGAACCGGCCAGCGCCACCATGCTCTTCGCCATCGCGGTGCCGGAGAACGGCGGGGAGACGCACCTCTGCGACATGGCCGCCGCCTATCGCGCCCTGCCCGAGAAGCGGCGGCGCCTGCTGGACGCGCTGACGGTGCGGCATCGCTACGGCAACCGCGATGCCGGCAAGGAGCACGACGCCGGCCGCCTGCAGGGCAAGCAGGAAGAGAATGTGCCCGAGGTCACCCATCCGCTGGTCAGGGTCCATCCGGTCAGCGGGGAGCGCTGCCTCTATGCGGTGGCGGCCAGCGCGCGGGGCATCTGCGGCATGCCGGACGACGAAGCGCTCTCCCTCCTGGACGAGCTGAAGGGCCACTGCACCAGGCCGGAGTTCGTGGCGAGCAAGCGCTACAGCATCGGCGATCTCTTCATCTGGGATACGCTGGCGACCATGCACGCCGCGGCCGTCATGGATACCGCCAGGGACAGGGCGAACACCCGGATCCTGCACCGCATCAGCGTCAAGGGCTATCCTGCCGTCCCGCAGCTGCACTAGCTGCGCTGCGCATCACCGGGGGAACACCATGCTGCAAGGCTTCGCGCGGGCGGTCGACCGCCTCAACGGCGCCATCGGGACGCTCGTTTCGCTGCTGACGCTGCCCATGATCGCCGTCATGCTGCTGGAGGTGGTCCTGCGCTACGTCTTCACCGCGCCCACGATCTGGGCGCTGGAATCGGCGCAGATCATGTTCGGCTTCATGTTCCTGCTGGGCGCCGGTTACACCTTGAGGGAGGACGGCCACGTCAGGGTGGAGATCGCCTACATGTATACCGGCCGGCGCGCGCGCGCCGGACTGAAGATCTTCGCCCTTCTGTTCGTCTTCTTCTATTGCGCCATCGTCCTCTACTACGGCGGCATCAAGGCGGTCGAGTCGATCGCCATCCGTGAGCAGCACTTCTCGGTCTGGAGCCCCTACGTCTTCCCGGTCATCTCGATGATCCCGGTAGCGGCCGTGCTCATGATCCTGCAGGGTCTCTCGGCGCTGATCAAAGAACTGGCGGAGTTCACTCGGAATGCCTGAGATGGGTATCGAAATGATCACCCTGCTGGCCTTCGCGGGTCTGCTGATCACCATCTTCCTGGGCGTGCCTCTGGTCTTCGCACTTGGCAGCGTCGCCCTGGTGACGACCTACTTCTTCTGGGGTCCAGCCAGCTTGTTCCTGATCGGGAACAAGATCGTCGGCATGATCTTCAACCACACGCTGATATCGATTCCCTTCTTCCTCTTCATGGCCAACGTGCTGGCCCGCTCTGGCATCGCCGACGACTTCTACGATGCGATGTACAAGTGGATGGGCCCGCTGCGCGGCGGCCTTGCCATGGGGACGGTCATCATCTGCGCGCTGATCGCAGCGATGAGCGGCGTCAGCGCGGTCGGCGTGGTGACCATGGGCACCATCGCCCTGCCGGCCATGCTGAAGCGGGGCTACGACAAGAACATCGCCGCCGGCACGATCCTGGCGGGCGGCGCGCTGGGCCAGCTGATCCCGCCGAGCCTGCTGGCCATCATCTTCTCCAGCATGGCTAACCTGTCGGTCGGCAAGATGTTCCTCGCCGGTGCGACGCCGGGCCTGCTCCTGATGGGCCTCTTCATCGTCTACGTGGCGATCCGCTGTTCCCTGAACCCCCGCCTGGGGCCGCCGCTGGCCCCGGAGGAGCGCCGCTCCATCACCCTCAAGGACAAGCTGGTCAGCCTGAAGGTCGTGCTGCCGGCCACCCTGCTGGTCGCGGGCGTCCTGGGCTCCCTCTTCGCCGGCATCGCGAGCCCCACCGAGTCCGCGGCCGTCGGCGCGCTCGGCAGCCTGCTGGTGGCGGCCGCGAACCGGCGTCTCACCTGGGAGGCGCTGCTGGCCTCCTGCCGGCAGACCTTGATCTCCTCCACCATGGTCATCTGGATCGCCGTCAGCTCCCTCATGTTCGTCTCGGTCTATGCCGGGCTGGGCGGCGACAGCTTCGTGCGCGAGGTGATCGAGATCGCCGGCGTCGGGCGCTGGGAGGTCGTGATCGCCATGATGGTGGTGATCTTCCTGCTCGGCATGATCATGGACCCGGTCGGGATCATCTTCCTGACCGTCCCGATCTTCCTGCCGATCGTGGAGAGCCTGGGCTTCGATCCCATCTGGTTCGGCGCCCTGGTGATCATCAACCTGGAGATGGCCTACCTGACGCCGCCCTTCGGCTACAACCTCTTCATCCTGAAGTCGGTGGCACCGCGGGACGTCACCACCCTCGATCTCTACAAGGCGGTGCCGGCCTTCGTCGCGCTGCAGGCGGCGGGCCTGGCGCTCTGCATTCTCTTCCCCGAGGTCATCACCTGGCTACCGGAAGCCCTCTTCCCATGAGGGTGAGGCAACGAACAAGAAGCGTCGGCCCAAGGCGCCACGCAACGCCGCCAGCCTGGCGGCTCCATCGCAATCGATAAGGAGTGAAACGCGTGACACTGGTTCGAAACATGGCAACCTGGGGCCTGGCCCTCGGCACCTCGCTCGCCCTGGCGAGCGGCGTGCAGGCCGACGACAAGGAGAAGATCACCTGGCGCATGCAGACCATCGCGGCGCCCAACACCTCCGAGTACGACGACCTGGCGCAGGCCTTCGCCGACCGTGTGGCCGAGCTGTCGCAAGGCCAGCTCGAGATCAAGGTCTTCCCCTCGGGCGTCCTCTCGAACGAGCTGGAGGCCGGCACCGCCGTCGGGCGCGGCGTGTTCGACGTCTGGCACAGCTATCTGGAGCTCTACGCGGCCAAGGAACCGGTGTTCCGTAGCGCCAACGAGTGGCCGGTCAACGCCGACCGCCTGCAGGCGGCCATGTGGTACGACCAGGGCGGGGCCGAGGCCTACCGCGAGGCCCTGGTGGACGACAACCTCTACCACCTGGGCGTCACCCCCGTCGCCGGCGAGCACATCTGGTCGAAGGTGCCGATCCGGAGCGTCGAGGACATGGAGGGCCTGAAGATCCGCTCGGGCGGCGTCGCCTCGCGCAGCTTCAAGCTGCTGGGCGCAGCGCCGGTCTCCACGCCGGGCTCGGAGGTCTACCAGGCCCTGCAGCGCGGCGTCGTCGATGCCGCGGAGTGGACCACCCTGCCGGTCAACTTCGGCTTCGGCCTGCATGAGGTGACCGACTACGTCATCACCCCCAGCTACTCCGGCGGCTCCACCTATGACTGGGTGGTCAACCTGGAAACCTGGAACGCGCTGCCCGACCATCTGAAGGAGGTGGTGAAGGCCGCGCTGCAGGAGGTCGGCTTCTCCTACTGGATGAAGGTCAACGCCGAAGAGGCCGAGACCTTCCAGAAGCTGCGCGACGCCGGGATCGAGATCATCGTCTGGTCGCCCGAGGACATGCGCAAGCTGGAGGAGGCCCGCATGAAGGTGGTGGCCGAGATGTACACCGCCGATTCGCCGGAGTACGCCGCGGTCCTGAAGGACCAGCTCCGCTTCCTGAAGCGGCTCGGCTACGACGTGCCGGAGCAGTACCTGGCCGACTGACCGATCGAGCGGGCCGGGGACTGCCTCCCCGGCCCCTCTTCCGCCCGCATCGGCGGGCAGCGGCGGATTCCGTCAGACGGCCTCCGCCTCCAGACAGCCGACCACGGGCTCCTCGCAGACGACGGTGCAGCGCCACAGCGACCGCCGGTGGCGGCCGATCTCGTAGGGGATCAGGCGGTGCAGGGTGGTGCGGTTGTCCCAGATCAGCAGGTCGCCCTTCTGCCAGCGGTGCCGGTAGACGTTGCCCAGCGCCGTGAAGCGCTCCTCCATCGCCCGCACGCGCCGGCGGCTCTCCTCGACCGCCTGGCCCGCCAGGTGCGAGACGTGGCCGCCCAGGTAGATCGACCGGCACCCGTCGGGATGGCGGCGCACGACCGGATGCTCGACCTCCGGCAGGCGCTCCAGGGCCTCGCGGCTCATGGGCGCGAGGCGGCCGGGGTTCTGCGCCCGGCTGAAGGCGTAGGAGTGGACCGCCCGCAGCGCCTCGAGCTCCCGCCGCTCGGCCGCCTCCAGGCTCTCGTAGGCCGCCACCATGTTGGCAAATTCGGTCTCCCCGCCCTCCGGCGGCACCTCCCGCGCATAGAGGGCCGTCGCCAGGCAGGGCTGCGCCCGGTAGCTGCTGTCGGTGTGCCAGCGCGAGGTGCCGCGCAGGAAGACCGCCTGCGGATCCTCGGGCGGGGTGACGCTGCCGTCGGCCCGGACGTTGGTCAGGTTGAAGATCTCCGGATGGTCGGGATGGCGCTTGTCCGGCTCCGGCAGCACCTCCAGCGCGCCGAAGGTCCCGCAGAAGGCCAGGAACTCCTGCGCGGAGAGTTCCCGGTCGCGCAGCAGCACGACCTGGTGGCGCTCCAGCAGGCCGCTCAGGGCCGCCGCCGCCTCGTCCAGCCGCGCGAAATCCAGATCCTCGACGCGCACCCCGAGGGCGGCGTGCAGGGGCGTGGTCTTCACTCTCTTCCCTCCCTATCCGATCGGCTTCCGCCGGGTCCATCGCGGCGGTGCCCCCTGTTGCTGCCACGGCAGGCGCCGCCCCTCAAGCCCCTGACCGGAAAGGACGACCTGCTTTCTGCTGGCTGCATGGGAGAGCCCAGAATCGGAACGGCACCGCAAGCGCTCCTGCGGTGCCGCCCGTTCTTCTGGATCACTTCCCCCGGTGGGGAGACGTCCGGTCGCGCACTCGACCGGAGCGACCGTCCGGCGTCACGAACAGCCGCTGGTGCCGCCGCAGGTGTCGCACTTGAGGCAGGTGCCGTTGCGGACCAGGGTGAAGTTCCCGCAGGCACCGCAGGGATCGCCCTCGTAGCCCTTGAGGCGCGCTTCCTGCACCTGGCGGGCGACCGAGCCCGCGGTGCTCTGGCCGATCGCTGCACTCTCCGCGGCGACCCGCGTCATGCCGCCCTGCTCCAGCACGGCCGCCTCGGCGACGACGGTGGTCGCGGTGACCTCGCCGAGATCCGACTGGCCGCCCTGCAGGACCGTGAGGCGGGAGCGGACGTAGCCGGTGGAGGCCACCTTGCGCAGGCTGTCGGCCAGCGCCACGCCCTCGTCCTCGCCCTTGCCCATGGCGTCCGGCAGGGTCTCCTGCGGCTCGACATGCGCCAGGTCGTGGCGGCCGAGGTAGGAGATCGCGAGCTCGCGGAAGATGTAGTCGACCACGGAGGTCGCCATCTTGATGGTGTCGTTGCCCTCCACCATGCCCGAGGGCTCGAAGCGGGTGAAGGTGTAGGCCTCCACGAACTCCTCCAGCGGCACGCCGTACTGCAGGCCGATGGAGATCGCGATGGCGAAGTTGTTCATGAGCGAGCGGAAGGCGGCGCCCTCCTTGTGCATGTCGATGAAGACCTCGCCCAGGCGCCCGTCTTCGTACTCGCCGGTGCGCAGGTAGACCTTGTGGCCGCCGACGATGGCCTTCTGGGTATAGCCCTTGCGCCGGCCCGGCAGGCGCTCTCGGTCGACCCCCCTGCTCTCCACCACCCGCTCGATGACCCGCTCGACCACCCGCTCGGCCAGCTTGCCGGCACGTTCGGCCGCCGGGGCCTCGGCCAGCGCCTCGACGACCTCCTCGTCCTCCTCGTCGTCTTCCAGAAGCTGGGTCGCCAGCGGCTGCGAGAGCTTGGAGCCGTCGCGGTAGAGGGCGTTGGCCTTCAGCCCCAGCTTCCAGGACAGCAGGTAGGCCTGCTTGCAGTCCTCCACCGTGGCGTCGTTGGGCATGTTGATGGTCTTGGAGATGGCGCCGGAGATGTAGGGCTGGGCCGCCGCCATCATGCGGATGTGGCTCTCCCACGAGAGCGCGCGCTTGCCCTTGCGCCCGCAGGGCGTGGCGCAGTCGAAGACCGCCAGGTGGGCGGGATCCAGGTGCGGCGCGCCTTCGACAGTCATGGCGCCGCAGCAGTAGGTGTTGGCCGCCTCGATCTCGCTCTTCTTGAAGCCCAGCGACTCCAGCATGTCGAAGCCGGGACGGTCGAGCTCTGCCGCCTCCAGGCCCAGGGTCTCGGTGCAGAAGCTCTCGCCGAGCGACCAGCGGTTGAAGGCGAAGCGGATGTCGAAGGCACCGGCCAGGCTGCTCTCCAGCTTCTCCAGCGCGTCCTCGGTGAAGCCCTTGGCGATCAGGCTCTCGTGGTTGACGCCGGGGGCGTCTGCCAGGCTGCCGTGGCCCACCGCATAGCGCACGATCTCTTCGATCTTCTCTTCCCCGTAGCCCAGCACGCGCAGCGCCTCGGGCACGGTGCGGTTGATGATCTTGAAGTAGCCGCCGCCGGCCAGCTTCTTGAACTTCACCAGCGCGAAGTCGGGCTCGATCCCGGTGGTGTCGCAGTCCATCACCAGGCCGATGGTCCCGGTCGGCGCGATGACCGTGGTCTGCGCGTTCCGGAAGCCGTTGATCTCGCCCATGGTGACCGCCAGGTCCCAGGCCTCGCGGGCGGCACGCACCAGCGCGGTCTCCGGCGCATTGGCCTCATCCAGCGGCACCGGCTGGGTCGAGAGGCCCTCGTAGCCCTCGTCGAAGCTGTAGGCGGCGCGCCGGTGGTTGCGGATCACCCGCATCATCTGCTGGGCGTTGTTCTTGTGCTCGGGGAAGGCGCCCATCTCTCCGGCCATCTCCGCCGAGGTGGAGTAGGCGACGCCCGTCATCAGCGCCGTCACCGCGGCCGCGAGCGCCCGGCCCTCGTCGGAATCGTAGGAATGGCCCATGGCCATGACGAGACCGCCGAGGTTGGCGTAGCCCAGCCCCAGGGTGCGGTAGTCGTAGGAGAGGCGCGCGATCTCCTGTGAGGGGAACTGCGCCATCAGGACCGAGATCTCCAGGGTCAGGGTCCAGAGCCGCACGGCATTGGCGAAGGCCGGGATCTGGAAGCCGCCGTCGCGTCCGCGGAACTGCATCAGGTTCAGGGACGCCAGGTTGCAGGCCGTGTCGTCCAGGAACATGTATTCCGAGCAGGGATTGGAGGCGTTGATCCGCCCGCCGGCCGGACAGGTGTGCCAGTCGTTGATGGTGGTGTCGAACTGGATGCCCGGATCGGCCGACTGCCAGGCGGCCTCCGCCACCTGCTGCCAGAGCTCGGCCGCCTTCACGGTCTTGGCGACCTTGCCGCTGGTGCGCCAAGTCAGGTCCCAGTCGCCCTCCGCGCCGACCGCCTTCAGGAAGTCGTCGGAGACGCGGATCGAGTTGTTGGCGTTCTGCCCGGCGACCGTGAGGTAGGCCTCGGAATCCCAGTCGGTGTCGTAGATGCGGAACTTGATCTCGGCATAGCCCTGGCGGCCCAGGTCGAGCACGCGGCGGATATAGTTCTCCGGCACGGCCAGATCGCGGGCCTGACGGATCGCCCGCTTCAGGCTGCGGTTGACCTTGGGGTCGTAGGCCTTCTCGCCCAGCTCCGGCTCCGAGCGGCAGGCCTCCAGCACCAGGTTCAGGTGCTTCTGGCAGATCTTCGAGCCGGCGACCAGGGCGGCGACCTTCTGCTCCTCGATGGCCTTCCAGCCGACGAAGGTCTCGATGTCGGGATGGCTGATGTCGACCACCACCATCTTGGCCGCGCGCCGGGTGGTGCCGCCCGACTTGATGGCGCCGGCCGCCCGGTCGCCGATCTTCAGGAAGGACATGAGGCCCGAGGACCGCCCGCCGCCCGACAGCGGCTCGCCCTCGCCACGGATCGCCGAGAAGTTGGTGCCGGTGCCCGAGCCGTACTTGAAGAGCCGCGCCTCGCGGACCCAGAGATCCATGATCCCGCGCTCGTTCACCAGGTCGTCGCCCACCGACTGGATGAAGCAGGCATGGGGCTGCGGGCGCTCGTAGGCGGACTGGGAGCGCACGACCTTGCCGCTGCGCTCGTCCACATAGAAGTGCCCCTGGCTCGGCCCGTCGATGCCGTAGGCCCAGTTGAGGCCGGTGTTGAACCACTGCGGCGAGTTGGGGGCCGCGATCTGGCGGGCCAGCATGCAGCGCATCTCGTCGTAGTAGGCGCGCGCGTCCTCCTCGCCGTCGAAGTAGCCGCCCTTCCAGCCCCAGTAGGTCCAGGTGCCGGCCAGGCGATCGAAGACCTCCTTGGCCGAGCCCTCGCCGCGGCTGCGCTCGTCCTCCGGCAGCTCCGCCAGGGCCTCCTCGTCGGGGACCGAGCGCCAGAGCCAGGCCGGGACGCCCTTCTCTTCCACCCGCTTCAGGCGCGTGGCGACGCCGGCCTTGCGGAAGTACTTCTGGGCGATGATGTCGGCGGCGACCTGCGACCAGGCGGTCGGCACTTCGATGTCCTGTGCGCAAAAAACCACAGTCCCGTCGGGGTTCCGGATCTCGCTGCTGGTCCGACGAAACTCGATATCGGCGTAGACGTCTTCCTGGGCATGGGTGAAGTGACGGCTGATTCGCATGGTCTTCCTGGTCCCCTCTCGTTCGCGCCGCCGCTCCTCCCGGTCGAGTCGCAGAAGGCCCGGCGCTCCGATTGCGTTTGCGCCCGTCGCCAGCCTTTCGCGGAACCTTGCCGGTTCGCCCCTTCCCCGAGTCGGGGGCGCTCGCCCTGCAAAAGCCGCAGCCAGCTAGGTCTGGCGTGTTGAGAGGTATTAGACCACAAGATATTGAGGTCGCCTAGCGAAGATTAGTGCTGCGACGCGCCCGAACCCCATGATATTGTGCTTGATCGCCTATCTCGTGGGGCACCCCTGTGGATGAGGGTGGGGGTAACTATCCCTTGCGGCCGACCAGGAGAAAGAGGGCGCCCAGCACCATCGCCACGCCCAGCCACTGCAGCCCGCCCAGCGCCTGATCCAGGAAGAGCCAGGCGATGAGGATGGTCAGCAGGGGTTCGGCATTGAAGACCATGGCCGCCGATCCGGCCGAGGCGTTGCGCACCGCATAGAGCTGCAACAGGGAGGCTGCTGCAAAAAAGCAACAGGCACCCAGCAAAAACAGCCAGCCCGCGCCGGACCCCGGCAGGGCGATGCCGTAGGTGGTGACGGCCAGCAGGAAGGCCAGCACCAGCGCGAAGAGGTTGACGTAGGCGGCGACCAGGACGGCGTCGTAGCGCAGCACCAGGCGCCGGGCGCAGAGGAAGAGCGGCAGGGAGGAGCAGGAGGCGAGCACGCCGAAGGCGATGCCGCGCCAGTCGAGATCGCTGAAGTCGGGCCCCAGCGCCAGGCCCAGGCCGACGAAGCCGACCAGCAGCGCCAGCAGCAGGCGCTGCGAGGGCGCCCGCCGCTCCAGCAGGCCCTCGACCACGGCCACCAGCAGCGGGAAGGTGTAGAAGATCAGCACCGCCAGCGAGACGGGGATGTACTGGATGGCGCTCATGTAGCCCGTGGCCGTGCCCATCGCGCCGGCGACCACGCCGGCCATCAGCCGGTAGGCCTCCCGCGGCAGGGTCCAGGGCCGGCGCCAGAGGTGGAGAAGGGCGAAGACCAGGAGGCCGGCCAGGGTGAAGCGGAAGGCGACCAGGGTCGCGGCGTTGGTGCCCTCCAGATAGGCCAGCCCGGCCAGCACGGCCGTGAAGGAATAGGAGCAGGCGGCCGCCAAAGCCAGGGCGAGGCCCAGGCCCTCGCCACTCCTGATCGTCATGCGGCTTTCCTCCAGCCTCTCGGGGCTCGGCCCCTCTTGTTCGTTACGCTCCGGCAGGCTTGCGCAGTTCTGGACTGCCGGCACCCGGCCTCGCTATAGTCCGGCCGGGTTCACCGCCTCAAGGGAGCAGATGCACATGGGCGCCACGATCGGTACGCGCCTCTACACCATGCTGAAGGGTCACTATGTCGGCGCCGACGACTACGGCAACCGCTATTACAAGGCGCGTGGCGCCGCCGTGCACCGCGACAGCCTGCGCCACGAGCGGCGCTGGGTGATCTACAAGGATGCTCCCGAGGCCTCCAAGGTCCCCGCGGAGTGGCACGCCTGGCTGCACCACACGACCGACGAGACCCCGCCGGAGAGCATCAAGAAGAGGCCCTGGCAGAAGCCGCACAAGGCCAACATGACCGGCACGCCGGAGGCCTACCGGCCGCCGGGCCACACCCTGATGGGCGGCAAGCGCGCGGCCTCGGGCGGCGACTACGAGCCCTGGACGCCGGAATGAACGCACTCCGCCTCAGCGCCCGGCACCTAATGGGGAGCGCCCGACGTGCCCCGTGACGTGATGGAGATCCTGGCCGGTATCGTGGTCCTGCTGATCGCGGCCGGCGCCGTGGTGCTGGCCTTCCGGAGTTCCGGCGTCGAGTCGGTCGCCGGCTATCAGATCGAGGCCGAGTTCGACAACGTCTCCGGCGTGTCTCTTGGAACCGAGGTCCGGCTGTCCGGCGTCAAGGTCGGTACGGTGGTCGGCAAGTCGCTGGCCAAGGAGGGCGATCTCGCGCTGCTCACCCTCTCGATCGGTGCCGACTATCGCATTCCCGCGGACAGCCGCGTGCGCATCCTGCCGGAGGGACTGCTGGGCAACAGCTACGTCCAGCTCGAGCCGGGAGGCGCGCTGGAGGACATGGCGCCCGACAGCTTCGTCTCTTACGACCGCACGCAGGGCGCCATCAACGTGGTGGACCTGCTGTCCCGCTTCGTCGTCCAGAGCGCCGAAGCCACGTCGAACGTACAGTAGGCTCAGGACCCGGGATCCCATGGGCCGCAACCTGATCGAGACCGTCCTGGCCGCGGTGGTGGTGGTGATCGCCGCCAGCTTCGTGATCTTCGTGGTCAATCTGACCGACCGCTCCAGCGGCGACTCCTATGACGTCAAGGCGAACTTCCTGCAAACACCGGGGCTTCTGGAGGGTGCGGGCGTGCAGATCTCCGGGGTCAAGGTCGGCTATGTCTCGCGCGTCGCGGTGGACCCGGTCACCTTCGACGTCGAGGTGCGCATGGAGATCGACGAGACCGTCGGGCTGCCGAGCGACAGCAGCGCCTCCCTCACCACCGACGGCGCCCTGGGCGAGACCCAGGTGCAGCTTCACCGCGGCACCTCCAAGGAGATGCTGGGCAAAGGCGGTTTCGTCACAAAAACTGTGAGCCCGGTGAACTTGATCGACCAGATCGGACGCTTCATCTACGGATCGGATCTCTAAAGAGCCGGAACACTGCGCCTACGCGCGCCTCGGTGACCGCTTTTCGGGACCGGGAGGCGGGCCCCGACTTGAAAATCGCTTCGCAGGCCCCTCCTCAGACGGGAGACGCCAACCAAGGGGTTCCCTTCGGCTGGAACAGGAGCGGGAGCCGGCAACGGCAGGAAGGAATACAGGCCGACATGAGCGAAGGCGTGAAAGAAGCCGAATTCGAGCCGCCGGTGTGGAAGCACCCGGACGGCACCTCCGTCTCCTGCCTGGAGAAGATCAAGGTCCTGAACGAGAACCTGGACGAGCTGCGCCAGATCGCCCAGGACGCGCTGGAGGACGGCCTGCTGATCGGCTGCGACGAGCGCCAGTTGCGCGAGACCCTGCATGCGCTGGTCGATTCCCTGTCGAACCCCTACGGCCGCAACGGAGCGCGCTGATGCGGCGCCTTCTTGCGATCGCCTGTCTTGCGGGCCTGCTGGCGGGGCCGGCCGCGACGGCAGAGGCGGCACCCGACGGCGCCCTCCTGCAGGGGCTCGACAAGATCACCGCCAAGACCTTCGCCTTCCGCGCCCCCTTCAACCGGCCGATCCGTTTCGGCAGCCTGGAGGTCACGGTCCGCGAGTGCGTGGCCCGGGTGCGCGCCCAGGCACCCGAACGCACCGCCTTCCTGGAGATCGTCGAAGCCAAGCCCGGCCAGCCGCGGCGCATGGTCTTCAGCGGCTGGATGTTCGCCTCCTCCCCCTCGGTCTCCGCCATGGAGCATCCGGTCTACGACGTCTGGGTCGTCGGCTGCTCCGGCGTGGAGGGCGACACCCTGAACAAGGCGGTGCCGGCGCTCGACGCCCTGCAGGACGAGGAAGTGCCCGACGAGGACGCCCCCCTGCCCGAAGACTGAGCCGATTCGTCCCCCAAGGCGGCTTGGTTTACCGCGCCAACTAGGCTAGCACAGGCGCTGAGGAACGAGCGCTTCGGAGGAGATGTGACGTGAGCGATGCCAAGACTGCTGCTTTCATCGGACTGGGTGTCATGGGCTATCCCATGGCCGGGCACCTGCAGGCCAAGGGCTTCGATGTCACGGTGTACAACCGCACCGCGGCCAAGTCCGAGGCCTGGGTGAAGGAACACGGCGGCAAGAAGGCCGACACGCCGAAAGCCGCCGCCGAGGGCGCCGAGATCGTCTTCTGCTGCGTCGGCAACGACCGGGACCTGGAGAGCGTGACCCTGGGCGAGGAGGGCTGCTTCCACGGCATGGGCCGGGACACCATCTTCGTCGACCACACCACGGCCTCGGCCGACATCGCGCGCCGGCTGGCCGAGGCTGCCAAGGAGGGCGGCTTCCATGCCCTGGACGCGCCCGTGTCCGGCGGTCAGGCAGGCGCCGAGAACGGCGTGCTGACCATCATGGTGGGCGGCGAGCAGGCCGCCTTCGACCGGGCCAAGCCGATGATGGATTCCTTCGGGCGGGCGGTCACCCTGATGGGCCCCAGCGGCGCCGGCCAGCTCACCAAGATGGTCAACCAGATCTGCATCGCGGGCCTGCTGCAGGGCCTCTCGGAAGCCCTGAACTTCTCCGAGAAGTCGGGGCTGGACAGCAAGCTCGTGCTCGAGGTGATCTCCAAGGGGGCGGCCCAGTCCTGGCAGATGGAGAACCGCGGCAACACCATGGTCGACGACAAGTTCGACTTCGGCTTCGCGGTCAACTGGATGCGCAAGGACCTGGGGATCTGCCTGGAAGAGGCCGACCGCAACGGCGCCGCCCTGCCGGTCACCGCCCTGATCGACCAGTTCTACAAGGACGTCCAGCAGATGGGCGGCGGGCGCTGGGACACCTCCTCGCTCTACCGCCGCCTGCGCAAGTAGCCGAGGTTCTCCGGCCAAAAGGGGGGGCAGGCTTTCGGCCTGCCCTCGGCCGCTGTCTGGCTACCCGCGGAGTGCGCCGTTTTGTGCATGGCTGCCTCCGCCAGCCGCGCCGGCTGCGTTCTTTTTCTGCCGCATTTCAGACCTCACCTCCTTTTCGTAAGCAGTGGACTGAAGCAAGCATACTCTTCGCCGGACCCTCTGCTTACAGAATGCGTGGAGGTTTCAATAATGAACCGCAAGAAAGCAGTATCGATCGTAGGCGCAGTGGTCCTGTCACTGGCGGCGGCGGCACCCTTCACGGCCGCCATGGCGGCTCCTCCCCCTCCGGGCCCGCACCCCGGACCGCACCCGGCCTTCGGACCGCCGCCCCCGCCCGCAGGCGGAGGGATCGCAGGAGCGGTCGCCCATGCCTTGCTGCCCCCGCCGCACCCGCCGGGACCACCGCTCCTCCGCTAGAGCGGACCGCGACCGGGCGAAGCGGAAACGACGAGAGGCCGACGCCGTTACCTGGCGCCGGCCTCTCGTCGTTTTCGGCCGTTGCCGCGGCAGCTACACTATCCGAATTGCGTCAAGAGGAGGGCCCCCCGTAAAAAGCGGCTTCTCCGCCGAGTTCATCGCGCCAAGCCAATCCACCAAGCAAAGCCCGGCTGTGGCCGCGTCGGTGAGCAGTGCTGTTCGGCAACTCGTTTGAGGAGGGTTTCTGCCTGCAAAAGGCCGGTCGTCGAGCGGCTCAGCTCACCGGGTCGCGGCGCCGGTAGCGGCCGTCGCGCAGCTCGCTGAAGATCTCGCTGACCTGCGGGTGGCCGACGGGGTCGCCCGAATCGTCGGGCAGCAGGTTCTGCTCGGAGACATAGGCCACATAGGTGGTCTCAGAGTTCTCGGCCAGCAGGTGATAGAAGGGCTGGTCCTTGCGCGGCCGCACCTCGGAGGGGATCGACTGCCACCACTCCTCGGTGTTGGCGAACTCCGGGTCGACGTCGAAGATCACACCGCGAAAAGGGTAGAGTCGGTGGCGGACTATGTCGCCGATGTCGTATCTGGCTTCACGAGCCTGCATCTCCTCCTCCTTCCTGTTGCGCTTGGCACTCGCCATGCATGAGTTAGTCCGTTATCAAGGGGCCTGCAAGTCAAGGCTGGCCCCAACGACAGCGATTCGGCCGCTGTTGCGGGCTCTGGCTGCCCGCCCCTCGCGCCTCGCTCACGCGGTCCGGCGGGATACGCGCGGGCCGGTTGGGAGATCGGAGTCGGGGAAGGCATGAGAGCGCGCCGCTACATTGTCGCAAGCGTCATCCTGCTGCTGCTGAGCGCCGGCGCCTACTGGCTGTGGGAGGCCTATCTCAAGCGGGAGCCGGAGGCCGGCGGAGGCTGGGGCAACTTTCCCGTGGCCGTCGATGCCGCGCCCGTGGAGGTCGGCCGCGTGGTCCGCTCGGTCGAGGCGGTCGGGACCCTCACCTCGAACGAGGCGGTCGAGATCCAGCCCGAGATCAACGGCCTGGTGACCGAGATCGCCTTTCTGGAAGGCCAGGCGGTGAGCGAGGGCCAGGTCCTCTTCCGGCTCGACGATGGCTTGCTGGCGGCGGAGCTGGCGACCGCCCAGGCCGACCTCGCGCTCTATCAGCAGAACCACCGCCGCGCCCAGGAACTGCACGCCCGCGGCGCGGGCACCGAGCGCTCGCGCGACGAGGCCGTGGCCGACCTGCAGAGGGGGCGCGCCCTGCTTCAGCTCGCCGAAGCCCGGCTGGCGAAGACCGTGATCCGCGCGCCCTTCGACGGTGTCGCCGGACTGCGCGACGTCTCGGTGGGCGACTACGTGCAGCAGGGCGACACCCTGGTCACCCTGGAGCAGATCAATCCCATGAAGGTCGATTTCCGGGTGCCGGAGCTCTTCCTGGCGGAGATGGCGCCGGGCCAGCACCTGCGCGTCACCGTGGACGCCCTGCCGGGACAGGTCTTCGAGGGCCGGGTGATCGCGCTCGATCCCCAGGTCGACATCAACGGCCGGGCCCTGGTCCTGCGCGCCCAGATCCCCAATGCCACCGGCAGCCTGCGCCCGGGGCTCTTCGCCCGCGTCGAGATCATCCTGGAGCAGAACGACGACGCCCTGCTGCTGCCCGAGTCGGCGCTGGTGCCGAGCGGCCGCAACCTCTTCGTCTACAAGGTCGAGGGCGGCAAGGCCGTGCGCACCGAGGTCGAGGTCGGCCTCTACCGCCATGGCAAGGTGGAGATCCTGGACGGCATCGAGATCGGCGACCTGGTGGTCATCGCCGGCCAGGTGAAGCTGCGCGACGGCAGCGACGTCAGCCTGCCCGAGGGAATGGAAAGCCCGCCGGCAAGCGACCAGCAGGCCGCGGAGGCACAGCAGTGACCCTGTCGGATATCTGCATCCGACGTCCGGTCTTCGCCACCGTCCTGAACCTGCTTCTGGTCCTCGTCGGCGGCGTCGCCTTCTTCTCGCTCACGGTGCGCGAGTACCCCAACATCGACGTGCCGACCGTGACGGTCTCGACCGACTACAAGGGCGCCAACGCCGAGATCGTCGAGTCGCAGGTGACCAAGCCGATCGAGGACAGCCTGTCCGGCATCGAGGGCATCGACTTCATCACCTCGATCAGCCGCGCCGAGCGCAGCCAGATCTCCGTCGTCTTCAAGCTGGACCGCGATGCCGATGCGGCGGCTTCGGACGTGCGCGACCGGGTCGGCAGGGCCCGCGGGCGCCTGCCCGACGAGGTCGACGAGCCCATCATCGCCAAAGTCGAGGCCGATGCCCGGCCGATCCTCTATCTCGCCTTCTCCAGCGACCGCCACGACGACCTGGAGGTGACCGACGTCGCCGACCGCCTGGTCAAGGACCGCCTGCAGGTGCTGCCGGGCGTGGCCGAGGTCCGCATCTTCGGCGAGCGCCGCTACGCCATGCGCATCTGGCTGGACCCGGCACGGCTTGCCGCCTACGGCCTCACGACGCAGGACGTGGAGGACGCGCTGCGCCGGCAGAACGTCGAGCTGCCGGCAGGCCGGGTCGAGGGCAGCGACCGCGAGCTGACGGTGCAGGCCGCGACGGACCTGAATACGGTCAACGACTTCGAAGAGGTGGTGCTGCGCAACGTGGACGGCTACCTGATCCGCCTGCGCGACGTGGCCTCGATCGAGGTCGGACCGCGCGACGAGCGCCGGGTCGCCCGCTTCAAGGGGCGCAACGCCGTGGCGCTGGGCGTGGTCAAGCAGTCGGTCGCCAACCCGCTGGAGGTGACCGACGCGGTGCGCGCGGCGATTCCGGGAATCGCGGAACTCCTGCCCGAAGGCATGGAGGTGCGCGTCGCCTACGATTCCACCATCTTCATCAACGCCTCGATCGAGGCCGTCTTTAAGACCATCGCCGAGGCCGTGGCCCTGGTCGTGCTGGTGATCTTCGTCTTCCTGCGCTCCCTGCGTGCCGTCGTCATCCCGCTGGTCACCATCCCGGTCTCGCTGATCGGCGCCTTCATCCTGATGGCGGCGATCGGCTTTTCCATCAACACCCTGACCCTGCTCGCCTTCGTCATCGCCGTCGGCCTGGTGGTGGACGACGCCATCGTCATGCTGGAGAACGTCTACCGCCACATCGAGAACGGCCTCTCGCCGATGGCCGCAGCCTTTAAGGGCAGCCGCGAGATCGCCTTCGCCATCATCTCCGTCACCATCACCATCGCCGCGGTCTTCGTGCCGGTGGGCTTCACCGAGGGGCGCACGGGACGGCTCTTCACCGAGTTCGCGCTGACCCTTTCGGCCGCCGTCATCATCTCCGGCTTCATAGCCCTCACCCTCTCGCCGATGATGTGCTCGCGCCTGCTCGTCCGCCAGACCAGCCGCAACGTGGCCTTCAACCTGATCGAGCGCTTCTTCTACCGGATGGAGCTGGCCTACCGCGCGAGCCTCGCCTTCACGCTGGGCGTGCGGCCCATGGTGCTGCTCTTCTGCGGCGGGGTGGCGGTCGCCAGCGTGGCGCTCTACCAGAACCTCAACGCCGAGCTCACCCCGCGCGAGGACCGCGGCTACTTCGTCGGCATCTTCTCCGGGCCTGAAGGCGCCACCGTCGAGTTCATGGACCGCTATGCCCGCCAGATGGAGGACTTCTACGCCGAGATCCCCGAGGCCGACCGCTATTTCATGGTGGTGGGCTTCCCCACCGTCTCTTCCGGCATCTCTTTCGTCGCACTGCAGGACTGGAACGACCGCGACCGCAAGACCGAGGAGATCGTGAAGGAGATGGGCGGCAAGCTCTCCAGCATCCACGGCATCCGCGCCTTTCCGGTCAATCCCCAGTCGCTCGGCCGCTCCAGCCGCAAGCGGCCGATCGAGGTTTTGGTCCAGACCACCGGCACCTACGAGGAGCTGGAGCGCATCGTCGACCAGGCGGTCCAGGCGATGGAGCAGCACGGCGCCTTCGCCAATGTCGACGTCGACCTGAAGCTGAACAAGCCGGAGCTGAGGGTCGACGTGAACCGCGAGAAGCTGGCCGACATGGGGATCCCGGTGGAGACCATCGGGCGCACCCTGGAGACCCTGCTGGGCGGCCGCGAGGTCACCGACTTCGAGCGCGACGGCGAGCAGTACGACGTGGTGGTGCAGCTCGACGACATCGATCGCCGCAACCCCGACGACCTGACCCGGATCTACCTGCGCGGCCAGGACGGGCAGATGATCCAGCTCTCGAACCTGATCCGGGTCTCCGAGACCGTGGTGCCGCGCGAGCTCAACCACTTCAACAAGCTGCGCTCGGCCAAGATCGAGGGCGACCTCGCCGGCGACGCGGCCCAGGGCTTCGCGCTGGCCGAGGCCAAGCGGCTGATCGAGGAGATCGGCGGCGACACGGTGCAGGTCGATTTCGGCGGTGCGGCGCGGGAGTTCTACGAATCCTCCGACAGCCTGCTGCTCGCCTTCGGCCTGGCCGTGCTCTTCGTCTTCCTGGTGCTGGCCGCGCAGTTCGAGAGCTGGGTCGACCCGCTCATCATCCTGGTGACCGTGCCGCTGGCCATGGTGGGGGCGCTGCTGGCGCTGAACCTGACCGGGGGCACGCTCAACATCTACAGCCAGATCGGACTGATCGCGCTGGTCGGACTGATCGCCAAGAACGGCATCCTGGTGGTGGAGTTCGCCAACAAGCTGCGCGAGCAGAAGGGCCTGGAGGTCCGCCGCGCCGCGCTGGAGGCCGCCGTGCTGCGCCTGCGGCCGGTGCTGATGACCGCGCTCTCGCTCATTTTCGGCGCCCTGCCGCTGGCGCTCGCCACCGGTGCCGGGGCCGAGAGCCGCCAGCAGATCGGCTGGGTCATCGTCGGCGGCATGGCGGTCGGCACCCTCTTCACCCTCTATGTCATCCCCACCGTCTACAGCTACCTCGCCGCCGCCCGCCGCTTCGACACCGCCCGCATCGCCGAGGCCGAGCGCGAGAGCGAGGCCGCCCCGCTGGACGACGGCCGGCAAGAGGCCTGAGGGGCTGCACCCGGGACGTCCCGGCCTACGGCGGGCAATCATCTCAAATCTGTAACAATCGCCTGCTGGCACGCCCCATCGGGCCTCGCATAGGATGCGCGGCTAGAGCAGATCCCGAGCAGATGGACTCATCTGCGACGACGATCTGCTTCTGAAACAACATGCTAGAGCAAGGTGCGAGAGCATGAGCGAGCGCAACTTGCTCTAGCTGGAGGTAGGCGATGGCTACGGCAGAGACGACCCTCGAGGAGGCACCGCAGGAGCTGCGCTGGGCGCGCGGCGAGAGCGAGGAGGCCGAGGCCCTGCGCGAGGCCGCGCTGGAGCAGGTGCGCGGACTGATCAAGGCCGACCGCAGGAAGGAGCTGCTGGCGCTGCTGAAGCGCTGGGACCCGCTCGACCTCCTGGACCTCATCACCTCGCTGCGGCTGAAGCACGCCCGCAAGCTCTACCTCTGGCTGCCGGAGGGACCCTCGCTCAAGGTGATCGCCGAGCTCCGGCCGGAGGTGCGCGAGGCCCTCTTCGAGGAGGAGACCCTGGAACGGCTGGTGGGGATCTTCGACAAGCTGCCGACGGAAGAGGTGGTGGAGGCGCTGGACCGCCTGCCGGACAACGTGGTCGAGACCCTGCTGGAGCGCCTGCACGACGCCGAGACCATCCGCTCCTACCGCGACTGGGAGCCCGACACGGCCGGGCGCATCATGAGCCGCAAGTTCCTGGCGCTGCCGCAGGAGACCACCGTGGCCGAGGCCGTCGCCACCATCCGCAGCGTCGCCGAGGTGCTGGGCGAACTGGGCACGCTCTATGTCGTCGATTCCGAGCGCCACCTGGTCGGCCGCATCTCCCTCAACCGCCTGCTGCTGCAGCCGGAGGAGGCGAGCCTTGGCGCGATCATGGACCAGAACCTGGTCTGGGTCAGCCCGGCGACCGACCAGGAGAAGGCGCTGAAGCTGGCGCTCAAGCGCAACCTGCCCTCCCTGCCGGTGGTCGACGCAGAGGACCACCTGGTCGGCCGCATCACCGTGAAGCAGCTCCGCCGCATCATGCGCAGCGAGGCGGAGGAAGACATGATGCTGATGAGCGGCGTCTCGCCCGAGGCCGACAGCCGCGATTCGGTGCTCCGCATCGTCAAGGGGCGCCTGCCCTGGCTCTTGGCCGGCCTCTTCGGGGCCACCATCGCGGCCCTGGTCGTCGGCTCCTTCGAGGAGGAGTTGCAGCGGGCCGCGATCCTGGCTGCCTTCATCCCGGTCTGCATGTCGATGGCCGGCAACTCCGGCCTGCAGGCCTCGGCCGTGGCCGTGCAGGGGCTCGCCAACGGCACCATCTGGGAGGGCGACACGGCCTGGCGCATGGTGAAGGAGGTCCTGGGCGCGCTGATCAACGGCAGCACGGCCGGCCTGATCGTCGGCGCGCTGGTGCTGGGCGCCGCCCTGGCGGTGCCGATCGAGGCGCCGCACCGCCTGGCGGCCTCGGTCCTCTTCTCGCTCATCTGCGTCACCACCATCGCCGCGGTCGTGGGCGCCTCGGTGCCGCTGATCCTGGACAAGGTCGGCATCGACCCGGCCATGGCGACCGGGGTCTTCATCACCACCAGCAACGACGTGCTGGGCGTCCTGGTCTTCTTCCTGATGGCGACCTTCTTCTACTTCTAAGCGGCCTCCCCCTCGCCCAGCAGTTCCCGCAGGCGCTGTCCCGCCCGCTCGGCGAAGAGCGGGTCGGTGGGGTCGACCACCTGGGATTCCAGGGCCAGCCACTGCTCGGGTGTCAGCACCTCCAGCGCCAGGGGGAAGAACTCCTTCTCCTCGCGCGCCATGTGGGTGCGGTAGAAGCGCAGGTAGGCGCCGACCTTCTGCGGCAGGCTCTCGATCGCCGCGGCGTCACCCTCGGCCGCCTGCTCGATCAGGCGGCCGGTATCGTGCGCGGCAGAGGCCATGACCAGGTGCTCGGCGGTCAGGTCCTCGATGGCGGCCGCCTCCTCCGGCGCCTCCTCGACCAGGGCCTGGAAGATCAGGTCCTCCTTGGGGTGGTGATAGGCGCCGGGATAGGCCTCGCAGTAGCGCATCACCTCGCGCAGCAGGTCGTAGTCGGTGGCACCCTCGCCCTGCACCTGCTCCTGGACGCGCGAGAGCAACTCGCGCATCGAGAGGTGCTCGCGCTGCAGGACGTCGATCAGTGTGAACATGTGGCTCTCCTCCGCGGCCGGCACCGCCAGCCTCCCACGGGGTTGCGGCGGCGGGCATTGATCCCCGTCAAGTCGTGCCCGTTCGCCCCTCGTCCTTGGCGGCAAGGTCGGCCAGGAAGTCCTCGAGTTCCCCCTCGGCCAGTGGCCCGGTGGGGAAGCGGGCGGGCCGGGCCACGGCGTCGGCCAGCAGGGCGCGGTAGTCGTCGCGCGACACCTCGATCACCCCGAAGCGGGCCAGGTGCGGCGTCTCGAACTGGGTATCCAGCAGCAGGAAGCCCGCCTTGTTGAGGCGCAGGACCAGGTGCACCAGCGCCACCTTGCTGGCGTCGGTCACCCGGCTGAACATGGATTCGCCGAAGAAGGCAGCGCCCAGGGTGACGCCGTAGAGCCCGCCGACCAGGGCGCCGTCGCGCCAGCATTCGACCGAGTGCGCGAAACCGCGCTCGAAGAGGCCGGAATAGAGCCGCTCGATCACGGGGTTGATCCAGGTCTCCTGCCGGTCGGGGCAGGGCTCGGCGCAGGCCGCGATCACCTCCTGGAAGGCCTGGTCGCAGGTCACGGTGAAGGCACCCCGGCGCAGGCGCTTCTTCAGGCTGCGCGGCACGTGCAGCCCGTCCAGCGGCAGGATCCCCCGCCGCCGCGGCTCGATCCAGTGCACCTCGTCCGAGTCGCGGCGTTCGGCCATCGGAAAGATGCCGATGGAATAGGCTCTCAGCAGCAGATCCGGGGTAAGCCGCATGCGCCTCTCGCCTCTCCTTCCTCCGCCCGGCCGGAAGCCGGCTTGGCGCAGCGGCACCGCGCTTGCCCGTCCTCTCCACCGTCATTGCCGGGCTTGACCCGGCAAACCACGGACCCTTGGCGAACCTGGCCCCCCGTGGATCCCCGGGTCACGCCCGGGGATGACGCAGGGAGGAGACGGTCGAGGCGTCGATCCACTGCGAGCACTGGTCGGAGGAAGGATAGAGATTCGCTATCGCCGAGTCACCCGAGAGGAGGGGTTGGTGCGGGCTGGTGCCGTATCAACCCAGCCCCTCTCAAAACGACAGCGGGGCGGCCTGGCGGATGTGCGGCAGGGCCTGGACCTTGGCGAGCAGGTCGGGGGAGAGCTCCTGGTCCAGGCCGATGAGCGCGATGGCCTCGCCGCCGGCATCGGCGCGGCCCAGGTGGAAGGTCGCGATGTTGACGCCGGCGTTGCCCAGGAGCGCGCCGATGGCGCCGATGAAGCCCGGCTTGTCCTCGTTGGTGACGTAGAGCATGTGGGGGCTGAGCTCGGCCTCGACGGCGATGTCCTTGATCTCGACGATGCGCGGCTTGGAGCCGCCGAAGAGGGTGCCGGCGACGGCCCGCGTGCGCCGCTCGGTCTGCACGGTCAGCCGGATCAGGCTGGCGTAGTCGGCGTCGGTGTCGTGCTTGGTCTCGTGCACCGTGATGCCGCGCTCGCGCGCCTGGACCCAGGCGTTCACGTAGTTGACGCTGTCCACCATGGGCCGGAGGAAGCCCATGATGGCCGCGAGCGTCAGCGGCCTGCAGTCCAGCTCGGCCGCCAGGCCCTCGAACTCCAGGTGGATGGCCTGGACCGAGGTGCGGGTGAGCTGGCCCGCGAAGGAGCCGAGCTGCTCGGCCAGCTTCATGTAGGGCTTCAGCTTCAGCGCCTGCTCGGCGGTGAGGGAAGGCATGTTCAGCGCATTGCGCACGGCACCGGTCAGCAGGAAGTCGCTCATCTGCTCGGCGATCTCGACCGCCACCTTCTCCTGCGCCTCGGTGGTCGAGGCCCCCAGGTGCGGGGTCACCACCACCTCCTCCATCTCGAAGAGGGGGTTGTCGCGGGCCGGCTCGACCTCGAAGACGTCGAAGGCGGCACCGGCCACCTTGCCGGCCTCGATCGCGGCCTTGAGGTCGGCCTCGACCACCAGGCCGCCGCGCGCACAGTTGACCAGGCGCACGCCGTCCTTCATCTGCGCCAGTGCTGCGGCGTCGATCATGGCGCGGGTCTGGTCGGTCAGCGGCACGTGCAGGGTGACGAAGTCGGCGCGGGCATAGAGCTCCGGCAGTTCCACTCGCTCGACGCCCAGATCGGTCGCCCGCTCGGGCGAGAGGAAGGGATCGTAGGCGGCGACCTTCATGCCGAGCCCGACCGCCTTCCTGGCGACGATGGCGCCGATGTTGCCGCAACCGACCAGGCCCAGGGTCTTGCCGGTCAGCTCGACCCCCATGAAGCGCGACTTCTCCCACTTGGAGGCGCGGGTCGAGCGGTCGGCGGCGGGGATCTGGCGGGCAACCGCGAAGAGCAGGGCTATCGCGTGCTCGGCCGTGGTGACCGCGTTGCCCTGCGGGGTGTTCATCACCACGATGCCGCGCTCGGTGGCGGCGGCGACGTCGATGTTGTCGACCCCGATGCCGGCCCGCCCGATCACCTTCAGCGCCGGCGCGGCCTCGATCAGCGCGGCCGTGGCCTTGGTGGCCGAGCGCACGGCCAGGCCCTCGGCATCGGCCAGGTGGGGCGCCAGCTCTTCCGGCGAGAGGCCGACGGCGAGATCCACCTCGATCCCCCGCGCCTCGAAGACGGCGCGCGCCTTCTCGCTCAGCTTGTCGGCAATGACGACTTTCGGCATGGCTCTATCTGTTCCTTCGAAGTTTCACGCGGGCTGCTCGACACGCAGGCTCTGCCAGGCCCAGTCGAGCCAGGGCAGCAGGGCCTCGATGTCGGCGGTCTCGACCGTGGCGCCGCCCCAGATGCGCAGGCCCGGCGGCGCCGAGCGATAGCCGGCCACGTCGTAGGCGGCACCGACCTCCTCCAGCAGCCCCGCCATGCGCTTCACGGCGGCGGCCTGGGCCTCGGCCTCCAGGCCCTGGAACCAGGGGTCGACCATCTTGAGGCAGATGGAGGTGGAAGAGCGCGTGGCCGGGTCCTCGGCCAGGAAGGCGGCCCAGGGGCTGGCCTCCACCCAGGCCGCCAGCGCGGCCAGGTTGGCCTCGGACCGGCCGATCAGGGCCGGCAGGCCGCCGATCGCCTCGGCCCAGCGCAGGCCGTCGAGTGCGTCCTCCACGGCCAGGAGGGAGGGCGTGTTGATGGTCTCTCCCTTGAAGAGCCCCTCGTTCAGGCCCTTGCCCTTGGTCATGCGGAAGATCTTCGGCAGGCCGCGCGGCGCCGGCGTCGAGACCAGGCGCTCGGCGGCGCGCGGGCCCAGCGCCAGCATGCCGTGGCCGGCCTCGCCGCCCAGCACCTTCTGCCAGGACCAGGTCACGACATCGAGCTTGTCGTAGGGCAGCTCCATGGCGAAGACGGCCGAGGTGGCGTCACAGATCGCCAGTCCCTCGCGGTCGGCGGCGATCCAGTCGCCGTCGGGCAGGCGCACGCCCGAGGTGGTGCCGTTCCAGGGGAAGACCACGTCGTTGGACCAGTCGACCGCGCCGAGGTCGGGCAGCCGGCCGTAGTCGGCGTTGCGCAGCAGCGGATCCGCCAGCTTCAACTCCCTGGCGACGTCCTGGCCCCAGTCCTGGCCGAAGGATTCCCAGCTCAGGACCTCGACCCGGCGCGGACCCAGAAGGCTCCAGAGCGCCATCTCGACGGCACCGGTGTCGGAGCCGGCGACGACGGCCAGCCGCCAGTCATCGGGCAGACCCAGGAGCGCGCGGGAGCGCTCGATCACCTCGGCGATCTTGGCCTTGCCCACCTTGGCGCGGTGCGACCGGCCGAGCGCTGCATCCTCGAGGGCCCCGAGCGACCAGCCCGGCCGCTTGGCGCAGGGACCGGAGGAGAAGCAGGGATTGCCCGGGCGCCGGGCAGGCTGGCGAGGCGACATGATCGAGTCCTTGAGACTGGCTGTTCGTCGGATAGGTGTCGGCAGTTCAATGCCGCAGGGTGAGAGCGCAGTTTGATGGCTAGGACGAGGAAGCCTTGCGCAAAATTTGCATGGCAAGCCACGACATCACGCGCTCGTCGTCCTGGTTGAAGACCTCGTAGCGCATGTGGATGAGGCCGCGGTCCGGCTTGGAGCGCGATTCGCGCTGGCTTTCGACCGTGGCCACGACGCGGATCGTGTCGCCCGGACGGACCGGATGATGCCAGCGCAGCTCGTCGATGCCGGGCGAGCCCAGGGAGCAGGCGTTGATGATGCGCGACTGCAGGAAGAGGCGGAAGGCAACGCAGAAGGTCTGCATGCCGCTGGCGATGAGGCCGCCGTAGCCCCACTCCTCAGCGGCCACCTTGTCCATGTGGAAGGGCTGCGGGTCGTAGGTGAAGGCGAAGTCCAGGATCTGCGCCTCGGTGAGGCTTGCGCCGGGCGTGCGAAAGCTGCGCCCCTGCGTGAAATCCTCGAAATAGAGATCGTCCATGACCGCGTTCGGGAAGGCTCCCCCCTGTCTTGCTGCAGCGCAATATAGACGGAGGATCGGAGGAGACGCTAGGCGCGCTCTGTCACGCCTCGGATAAGGTCTTTCTCCAGAAAGAAGACGCCGGGCAAATTGTTGTCATTGTATCGTTCGCAGGCGTAAAATCCCATCGAGCGGTAGAGCGCGATGGCCGCCGTCAGCTTCGGCAGGGTGTCCAGGCGCATGACACGGTATCCGCGCTCGCGGGCGCCCAGGACACAGGTCTCGGCCAGGCGCCGACCGAGCCCGGAGCCCTGCTGTGAGGGCTCCACCCATAGCCGCTTCATCTCGCAGGCGCCCTCGTCCTCGAGCGCGCGCAAGCCGATGACGCCGACCGCACGCCCCTGGTGCCAGGCGAGCCAGAGGGCACCGGACGGCGGCGCGTAGAAGCCCGGCAGGGAGGCCACCTCTTCATCGAAACCGTAGAAGCAGAGGGGCACCCCCAGCCAGGCCTCGTAGGCACGGAAGAGCCTGGCGACCTCCGCCATCTCCTCCTTTGCGGCAAGCCGGATAACCGCAGGATCATCCACGCCAGAAGGGTTTGCCGCTTTCATGGTCTACGTCCGCCTGTGACAGTCCGATATCCTTAAGCACATGCGGGTCCAGACCGGCAAGATGCCGCCGCTGGATCTCGCGCTCCTGCCACGCCAGCAGCGTGGCGAAGGGCGCCAGAAGGAGGGACTGTAAGGCGGATCGGCGTCTTCGCGTCCCCGCCATTCGCGTTTGCGTCAATATTGTTTCCATACAAAAGCACTCCTATAGCTGGTTTCGCGCCGGACGGCGCTTGACAAACAGATTAATCCGGGCGAGTTTCGATACAATGTAAACATTGTTACCGAAACAATTATCTTTGGAGGGAGCAAACGATGCCTGAATCGCAGGGCAGCCTGTCCTGGCTTCCGGAGCTCGCGGGGCGCAGCGGCCCCCGCTATCGCGCCATCGCGGATGCCTTGCAGGACGACATCGCCGGCGGGCGCCTGGGCGAAGGCGAGCGGCTGCCGACCCACCGCGAGCTGGCCTGGCAGCTGGGCGTCACGGTCGGCACGGTGACCCGCGCCTATGTCGAGGCCGAGCGGCGCGGGCTGATCAGCGGCGAGGTCGGGCGCGGCACCTTCGTGCGCCCCGCCATGGCCGAGTATTCCGAGCCCGGCGAATCGGAGATGCGCTACCGGCAGCGCAACGAGATCGACAACCGCGGACCGATCGAGCTTTCCGGCAACGCGCCGCCGACGCCGCCGCTGGCGGAACGGATCTCCGAGACCATGGTCGAGATGGCGCGCGACCGGAACTTCGCCGAGTTCCTGCGCTACCGCCCCAGCCAGGGCATGGCCGCCCACGCGGAGGCCGGTGCGGCCTGGATGGCGCACCTGGGCCTCGAGGTCGACCCCAGGCTGGTGATCCCCACCAACGGCGCCCAGCACGGCATGGTGACCGCGATCGCAGCGGCGGCCGGTGCCGGCGAGTGCCTGCTGACGGAGAACCTGGTCTTCTTCGGCCTGAAGGCCCTGGCGCGCTTCCTGGGCCTGCGCCTGCAGGGCGTGGAGATGGACGAGGAGGGCCTGCTGCCCGATGCCCTGGAAGCCGCCATCAAGTCGACCGGCGCGCGCGCGCTCTACACCTGCCCGACGATCCAGAACCCCACCTGCGGCGTGCTGTCGATTGCGCGCCGCCAGGCCATCGCCGAGATCTGCCGCAGGCACGGCGTCACCATCATCGAGGACGACATCTATAACTTCCTGATGGAAAAGCCGGTGCCGCCCTTCGCCAGCTTCCTGCCCGAGCAGACGGTCTATCTCTCGAACCTCTCCAAGCCCGTGGCACCGGCCCTCAGGGTCGGCTACCTGGCGGCCCCGCAATCGCTCGTCGGCGGCCTCCTGACCGGGATCCGTGCGACCAGCGTCATGGTCTCGCCGCTGATGCACGAGGTGGCCGCGCGCCTGATCGAGACCGGGACGGCGCAGGAGAACGGCCGCCTGGTGCGCCAGGAGGCGCTGCGCCGCCAGACGCTGGCCGGACGCTACCTCGGCGACTGGGACATCCGCCGGCAGGAGGCCTCGCTGCATCTCTGGCTGACCCTGCCCGAGTGCTGGGGCCGAGAGGCCTTCACCGCCGCCTGCCTGCGCCGCGGCGTGGCGATCGCGTCGGGCGAGCTCTTCGCGGTCGGCCGACAGTACGTGCCGCAGGCCGTTCGCCTGTCGGTGACCGGGCCACGCACGGACAGCGAACTGGAAAGCGGCCTCGCCGTCGTGCGCGAGCTCCTGGAGAGCGACGAGGTCATGGACCACCACCTGCCGCCGGTCTGACGGCGAATCCAGGAGAGGCGTCGCCCAAAGCCGCCCGAGCCTGTATGGTGGGGGGAACCATGGGGGGAAGGGGCGAAGCGACATGGGCGCCCATGCGGCAGATCGGAGACCATTCTACCCGGCCGGGCCGTTGCGGCTGCTGGCCCTGCTCTTCTGCCTGGTCCTTCCGCTCTGGGGCGCTGCGGCCCAGGAGCAGGCCGGGGAGAACGGTGCCCAGGCGACGGAGACGGCCGGGGCCGACGACCGCTCTCTTCTCTTCAACCCGCTGGCCCCGCCGGAAACCTCCAGTCCGCGCCAGACGCTCTTCAGTTTCCTCCTGGACATCCACGAGGCCAGCCACCTGCTCGAATCCGCGCTGGAACGGCACGAGGCCGAGGAGGGCCTCTTCCCCTCGCCCGAGGTCGAGGCGCAGATCGCGGAGGTTCGCAGGCTCCTGCGGCACGCAGCCGACACCTTCGACCTCAGCGAGGTGCCGCGCGCGACCCTGAGACGGGTCGAGCTCGAATCGGTCCTCCTGCTGATGGAGATCTTGAACCGGCTGCCCCCGGTCGACCTGGAGCTGGCGCCGGGCGAACGGGATGTCGCCGAGGACCCGACGATCACCGGCTACCGGCTGCCGGGAACCGAGATCACCATCAGCCTGGACGATTCGCGCAGCTACCCGCGGCGCTTCCTCTTCGACCCGGAGACGGTGCGCAACCTTCCCGCCTACTACAGGCAGGTGAAGGACCTGCCGAAGCAGGACGCCACCCGGCCGGACCTCTATCAGGCCTACTCCTTCTCACCGGGCGAACTGCTGCCGACCAAGTGGTTCTGGCTCATCATGGCGCTGCCGCAGGAGTTCCGCATCGTCTACGACGACCAGGCGGTCTGGCAGTGGATCGCGCTCGCCCTCGTCACCGCGCTCGCGCTCTTCGCCGCCGTGCTGGTGCTCCGCCGCCGGCGTATCAGGTTCGGACGCTCGCTGCGCGGCCGGGCGCTGGGCCGCCTTCTCACGCCCGTGCTGCTGCTGGCGGTCGGCTACCTCTACGGCGAGGCGCTCGACGGCCTGATCAACATCACCGGCGACCTCTCCTGGTGGATCGACATCGCGCTCGACGTCTGTGCGACCTTCATCGCCGTCTGGATCGTCCTGGTGATCGCCGACTTCGTGGCCGAGTGGATCATCTCCTCGCCCAACATCGGGCCCGATAGCCTGGACGCGAGCCTGCTCCGCGTCTGCTTCCGCATCGTCTCCCTGCTGCTGGGGGCCGTGATCCTGGCCTTCGGCGCCTACTCGGTCGGCCTGCCCGTGGTGGGCGTGGTCGCCGGCCTGGGCGTCGGCGGCTTCGCCCTGGCGCTCGCGGTCAAGCCGACCCTGGAGAACTTCGTCGGCTTCGTCATCCTCTATTCCGACCGGCCGGTGCGCGTGGGCGAGCGCTGCCGCCTGGGCGACACCGACGGCGTGGTCGAGTCCATCGGCATCCGCTCCACGCGGCTGCGCGCCGCCGACGGCTCGCGCATCGTCATCCAGAACTCCGACTTCGCGCAGATGCGGCTGGTGAACCTCGAAAGCCGCGATCGGCTGGAGCTGCACGAGGTCCTGCGCCTCTCGCCGGAGACCGACCGGGAGCAGATTGCCGACCTGCTGACCGCCATCCAGGACTGCTTCCGGGGCGAAGCAAAGGTCGCCTCCGACGATCTACACGTCACCTTCCGCGGGATCGGCGCTTACTCGCTGGACATCGAGATCGACGCGCAGATCGAGACGAACGACAAGGAAGAGTTCAAGGAGATCCGCGGCGCCCTGCTGCTGGAGGTCATCCGACTGGTCGAGAAGGCCGGAACGCACCTGGCCTTCCTGCCGACGGGCCTCTTCCCAGGCGCCGAAGGCGAGGGTCCGGACGGAGGCGACCGGCGCAAGTCCAGCAAGGCGAGGGAAAAGGAAGAGGAGGAAGCCTGGAAGAAGGCGCAGGCCAATATCGCCCAGCAGCGCGCCGACCTCTTCTGACCCGCAACCCTGCATGGCAACCCGTCGTCCGTTGCCAACCGCCCTGCCTACCCGGCCGGCGAGTGATTGCTTGCCTCCGCACGGCGCTCTCGCCGATACTCCCCCGGAACGGCGGTTGGAGCAATTCTCGCGCGGAAGAAGGCGCCTCCGGCGCGGGATTCAATGGAAAGACAAGAGTGCAGCGGGCGCGCTTAGGCGAGCATCCGCTGTCCCGGTACAGAGGGGGAGATTAAGAGATGGCGAACTTCACCGGCACGAACGGACCCGACACGATCTTCGGCAGCCAGTCCGACGACAGGATCTATGGACTGGGCAGCACGGACTCGCTCGTCGGGAACGATGGCGACGACCTGATCTATGGCGCCAACGGATACGACTTCCGCCTCTTCGGAGGCAGCGGGCAGGATCGGATCTTCGGTGGCCGAGAGAACGACATCTTCCTCTTCGGGGGCAGCGGCAACGACCGGATCCTCGGTGAAGGCGGCAACGACATCAACCTGGTCGGCAACGATGGCGTCGATCGGATCTTCGGCGGTGGCGGCAACGACGGCGATCTCGAAGGCGGTAGCGGCGACGACAGCCTATTCGGAGGGGCCGGCGACGACCGCTTGTTCATGGGCCAGGCCGGCGACGATTCCCTCTTCGGCGGCGAGGGGAGCGACGAGGGCTTCTTCGGACACAGCGGCAACGATCTGATCGACCTCGGCAACGACGCAGACGGCCTCGCCTCCGGCGGGTCGGGTGACGATCTCATCTATGGCGGCGGTGGCCAGGACCGGCTGCTCGCGGGCCTGGCCGGCGACGACCGGATCTTCGGCGGGACGGGAAGCGACACCCTGCTGACCGGCAACGGCGGCAACGATCACATCTACGGAGGTCCCGGCGGCGACCGCTACCTGGAGGGCGGCACCGGCCGCGACAGCCTCTTCGGCGATGCCGGCGACGACCTGGCCTCCGGGGGCCGCGGCAGGGACTTCCTGGACGGGGGCCTCGGCGACGACGTGCTGAACGGCGAGGTCGGCGACGACCGGATCATGGGCGAATCGGGCCGGGACCTGGTGCGCGGGAATGGGGACGACGACGTCCTCCAGGGCGGTAGCGGTGCCGACAGCGTCTTCGGTGCCAAGGGCGACGACGTCGTTTTCGGCGGCAGGGGCAATGATTTCCTCGATGGCGGCGACGGCAGCCAGGACGAACTGACCGGCGGCCGGGGCGCCGACACCTTCGCCTTCAGCGACGACCTCTCGGGCGCGCAGGGAATCGTCCAGGATTTCGACGGGGCGGCGACGGACGGCCGGGACAAGTTCCAGCTCGCCGTCGACGGCGGCAGCGGCAGCTTCATCGGCGAGAGCGCCTTCTCGGGCAACGGAACGGCCGAAGCGCGCTTTCTGGACCGCGGTGCCGCCGACGGCAGACTGCAGGTCGACACCGACGGCGACGGCGACGCCAACTTCTCGGTCCGCCTGGCGCAGATCACCGCGGTCGACCAGCTGACCTCCACGGATTTCCTCTTCGTCTGACGGTATCTAGGGCGTTGTTCTTTGAGAGAATCCTCGGCAGTTGAGTTCATCTTCCCGGGATTTGCCCTACACCACCCATTCGATCATCACGAAGCCCAGGATCAGGACGATCACGACGATCCAGCCGATGATCTTGGCGTGGCGGTCCAGCAGCACGCGGATCTGCGGGCCGAAGTAGTAGAGCGCAAGCCCGACCGCGAGGAAGCGGATCCCACGGCCGACGATGGAAGCGCCGAGGAAGAGGAGAAAGGGCAGGGACTGCACCCCGCTGGCTATCGCGATCAGCTTGTAGGGCAGCGGCGTCAGCGCGCCCACCAGCACGATCCACACGCCCTCCTCGTGGAAGCGTGCCTGGATGCGCTTGAAGCTCTCCTCCCAGCCGTAGAGGTCGATCAGCCAGACCACGAGCGTCTCGTAGAGCAGGTGCCCGATCAGATAGCCGACGCAGCCGCCCAGCACCGAGGCCAGCGCGGTGATGATGGCCGCCCGCCAGACCTGGCGGCGATCGGCCAGCATAACCGGCACCAGCACGGCATCGACGGGCAGCGGCAGCAGGGCGCTTTCGGCGAAGGAGGTGACGGCACAGGCCCAGAGACCGCGGGGTCCCTGCCCGACCCGCATGGCCCAGAGATAAAAGCGGTCGAAGATGGCCGGCCTCCTTCAGCCGTCGTGGGTCCGGCAAGTCGAAGGAGGGAGCGCGAACTCCGGAGGCGGAGCGGCCTCAGCGGCTCGCCTCCTCCTCCCCATCGCTCTCGCCCTCTTCGGCCTCCTCGGTCGAATCGGCCTCTTCCTTATCCTTCTTTCCCAGATTGGCAAAGGCCTTGAGGCGCGCCTCGACCAGACCGAAGACGCTGTCCTCGGGATAGAGGCCGGCCTCGTCGCGCGCGCCGGCGGGCCTGCCGGTCAGCAGCTCGATGCCCTCGGCGATGGTGGCGATGGGATAGATGTGGAACTGGGCGCTGGCGGCCGCGGCGACCACGTCGTCGCGCAGCATCAGATGCACCACGTTGGACTTGGGGATCATCACGCCCTGCTGGCCGGTGAGGCCGCGCGCCTTGCAGATGTCGAAGAAGCCTTCGACCTTCTCGTTGACCCCGCCGATCGCCTGCACCTCGCCCTTCTGGTTCACCGACCCGGTGATCGCGAGATCCTGGCGCAGCGGCAGCTCCGAGAGCGCGGAGAGCAGGGCGTAGAGCTCGGTCGAGGAGGCACTGTCGCCGTCCACGCCGCCGTAGGACTGCTCGAAGACCAGGCTGGCGGCCAGCGACAGCTTGGCCCTGGGCAGGAAATGGCCGGCAAGGAAGCCCTGCAGGATCAGGACGCCCTTGGAATGCAGCGGCCCGCCCAGCTTCACCTCGCGCTCGATGTCGAGGATTCTCCCCGAGCCGGGCCGGACGTTGCAGGTGATGCGGGTCGGCTTGCCGAAGGAGAAGCGGCCGAGCTGCAGGACCGAGAGGCCGTTCACCTGGCCGACAACAGATCCCTCGGTATCGATCAGCATGATGTCGCGCGTGATCTGCTCGTGGCTGACCTCGCGGATCCGGTCGGCACGGCGGATGCGGGCCGAGATCGCGTCCTGCACGTGCGCGCGCGAGACCAGCTTGGCGCCGGCGCGGCGTGCGTAGAAATCGGCCTCGCGCACCAGGTCGTAGATGTGCTGCAGGTCGAGGGAGAGTTTCTGCGAATCCGCCGCACGCCGCGATGCGGCCTCGATCAGGCGCGCAACCCCATCGACGTCGAAGGCCAGCAGCTTCGCCTCTTGCACCATGGCGGCGATGACTCGTGCGAAGAGCTCGTCGCGCTTCATGTCGCGGGTCATGCTCTCGCTGAAGTCGGCGGCGATCTTGAACATGGTCGTGAAGTCAGGGTCGAGCTGCTGGGCCATGTAGAAGAGGCGCGGGCTGCCGACGATGGCGACGCGCACCTTCAGCGGGATCGGCTGCGGTTCCAGGGACACCGTGGAGACGAGACCGGCGGTCTGGGCCGGGTTCTCGATGGTAACCTGCTCGGCCTTCAGGCAGCGCTTGAGCGCCTCCCAGGCGAAGGGCTGGCTGAAGAGCTTCTGCGCATCCAGGATGAGAAAGCCGCCGTTGGCGCGATGCAGGGCGCCCGCCTTGATCAGGCTGAAGTCGGTGACGAGCGTGCCCATCTGGGCCACGTGCTCGGCCCGGCCGGTGAGGTTGGCGAGCGTGGGATTGTCCTCGTGCACCACGGTCGCACCGCTCTCCGGGCGATGCTGGACCAGGACGTTCACCTCGTAGCGGCGCAGGCCCCGGACCGTGCCCAGGGGCTCGGTGCGCGGCTGTCCGTCCTGCTGGCCCTGCTGGTCGATCCCCAGCAGGGACTGGAAGTTCGCCTTGATGTCCTTGCGCACCTTGTCCAGGTGCTTCAGCGCCTCCGGCACGTCGGTGACGACCGCGCGCACGCCGGCCAGGGGTTCGCGCACCGCATCCGCGATGATCTCGCGCTGCAGCTCGGTCTGCTCGTGCCGGCGCTTCCTTTCCCAGCGCGGGAAGTCCTGCATGATCTCCTTCAGCTTATCCTGCAGCACCGAGAGCGTCTGCTGCAGGGCCTTGGACTGCTCCTCGTCGGCATTCTCGTAGGCCTTGGGGTTGACCTCGCCGTCGACGTAGGGCGCGAAGATCAGGCCCTGCTGGGTGCGCAGCAGGGCGAAGCCCTTCTCCTTGGCCTCCTTGTCCAGCTTGGAGAAGACCGCCTCCTGCTCCTTCTGGTAGCGCTCGTCGATGGCCCGGATCCGTGCCTGGTTCTCGTCGCGCTCGAAGGCCGCCGGGATCGACTGCGTCAGCTCTTCGATGAAGTCGCGCATCTCCTCGGCGAAGGTGGGGCCGCGGCCCGGCGGCAGGGCGATGGCGCGCGGCTGGTGCGGCGTGTTGAAGTTGTGGACGTAGACCCAGTCCTCCGGCGTCTCGCGCTGGCGCGCCTCCTCCTCGAAAAGCGCAATCGCGGTCCGGTGCCGGCCGGTGCCGTGGCTGCCCAGGAGGTAGAGGTGATAGTCGGAGTGCGGGATCGCGGCGGCGAAGCGGATCGCCTCCAGCGCGCGTTCCTGACCCGGCGGTTCGGTCAGGGGTTCCAGGTCGTCGGTCGTCTTGAAGTTGAAGCCATCGCACTCGCAGACCCGATAGAGCCTCTGCGGCAGCAGCGCTTGTGGAGCCATGGTTCTCTCTTCGTCTTTGGCTGTTTCCCCTTGGGTGAGGATGCTATGGCCGGCAGGGCCGGAGCGATAGGGGGAAATCCTTGCCGGCCCCCCTGCACCGAGGGAGCAGCGGCTCCCTCGGGCCCAGGTTCCTCAGAGCCGCCCAGGGGTTCCCGGAGCGCCGATCAAGTAGGGGATCGTCCTGCCGGCCGGCACCCGCGCCCTCACGCGTGGCCGGCGTCGATCACCAGGAAGCTGGGGTCGATGCCCAGTGCCTTGATCGCCGCCTCCCACTTGTCGTCCAGCGCCGGGTCGAAGACCAGGGCCTCGCTGGCGTCGGCGGTCAGCCAGCCGTTGGCCTGCAGCTCGGAATCGAGCTGTCCCGGACCCCAGCCGGCATAGCCGAGCGCGAAGAGGTGCTGCTTGGGGCCCGCACCGGCGGCAATATCGCGCAGGATGTCCAGGGTCGCGGTCATGGCGATGCGCTCGTCCACCTGCAGGGTCGCCTCCTGCGCGTATTCGGCCGAATGCAGCACGAAGCCGCGGCCCGATTCGACCGGCCCGCCGAAGTGGACGTCGATCTTCTGGCCGGGCGCGGGGTTCTCGATACCGAGCTGCTGCAGCAGCTCGTCGAAGGTCAGGCTGTCGATCAGCTTGTTCACCACCAGCCCCATCGCGCCCTCTTCGTTGTGTGCGCAGACGTAGACGACGCTGCGCTGAAAGCGGCTGTCGCGCATGCCCGGCATGGCGATCAGGATCTGACCGGTGAGATAGCCTTCCCCTTCCTCGTCGTGTGCCATTGCTGTCTCCTGCTGCTTGGCGCCCCGGGCTTCGGCGACCCGGGGGCTGTCGACCTCTTATAACAAAGATAGGGGCTCGCTGGCTCGCCTTCACTAGCCCATGATGGCTATAGGCCCCGCCGGCCGGCAGCCGGCCCCGCCCACACGGGGCCGCCCGGCGGTAAGGGAAGGGACGGCGATCTTCGCGCGGGCGCGAAGCACCGTCTTGGCCTCGGCCCCCGTCTGTCCTATGTCTAGGGGGTTCGGCGCCCGCCCGCGGTGCCGTTTCCAGCAGATCAACCGATCAAAGGGAGAGACCAGCATGGCGATCCAGGTTGGCGACAGCGTGCCCAGCGGCACCCTCAATCACATGACCGCGAACGGCCCGGAGCAGATTTCCACCGACGAACTCTTCAAGGGCAAGAAGGTCGTGCTCTTCGCGCTGCCCGGCGCCTTCACGCCGACCTGCTCGGCCAAGCACGTGCCGGGCTTCGTCCAGCACGCCGCCGAGATCAAGGCCAAGGGCGTGGACACCATCGCCTGCCTGTCGGTGAACGACGCCTTCGTCATGGGCGCCTGGGGCAAGGACCAGGGCACCGGCGACAAGGTGCTGATGCTGGCCGACGGGGCGGCTGCCTACACCAAGGCCATGGGCATGGACCTTGACCTGACCGCGCATGGCATGGGCGTGCGCTGCAAGCGCTTCGCCATGATCGTCGACGACGGCAAGGTCACCTTCCTCGCCGAGGAGCCCAACCCCGGCGCGCTCGAAGCCTCCAGCGCGGAAGCGATCCTGAAGCAGCTCTGAGGCGCCTCACGCCCGGCTCGAATCGGCGCAGGCCCCCTCCCCCTCCGGGCGAATCGGAGTTTATCCCGGGTCGGACGGAAGGGGGGCGGGCCGGCAGCGCCTTTGGCCCAAAGGCCCCCGATCCGGACTGTCGACCCTCCGGCTGAAGCCGCGAGCCTGCGGGCGCACGACCACCGCCGCCGCGCCTGCCGGCGAATCCGGGACTCCGATGGTGTTTCCACCGTCCGGACTTTCCAAAACCTGACCTTTTGGACAGGTGACAGTTAAATAATTCTCAAATATCGTCACTCAACGGACGGATTGAGAGCATCGCCACTGCCTGCGCTGTGGAGCTGCGCTGATCTCGAACCGCGGAGTAGTGACGAGTCGTTCCGATCGGGTCCGCAATTCGGCAACGAGGACCAAGGCTCGGGAGACGGCCTCTCCTGCCCCGCCAGATGGGGGATTGCTATGTCGGACCTCGTAGTCGTCAATGGTGTCTTCAAGAGCTACAGCGCCCTGGATTCGCTTACTTTTACCGATTCTGCCGATACCCTTTTCATCTACGGCAACCAGACCAGCACCTCCATCTTCGGCGGCGACGGCAACGACCGCTTCTACGGCAGCAGCGGCGCGGAACACACCATGGCCGGTGCCAGCGGCGAGGACAGGGTCTTCGGCAACGACGGCACCGACATACTGTTCGGCGGCACGGACCGGGACACGCTCCATGGCGGTAGCGGGGCCGATCTCCTCTTCGGCGACCAAGGATGGGACACCTTCTATGGTGGAAGCAGCGCCGACACCGCCTATGGCGGCAGCGGTGCCGATGTCCTCGTTGCCGCATCGCAAGACGCCTTCGCGACGGGCGAGAGCTTCTATGGCGGCAGCGGAAACGATACCCTGGTGCTCTATGACGGCGTCACCCTGCCGAGCGACGTCGTGGTGGATGTGGAGGTCTACGCCACCACCGTCACGCCGGCCGCAGACAGCACCTACTACTTCAGCATCGTCGCCTCCAGCACGGAGGATTCGCTCTTCGGCAGTTCCGATGCCGACCGCATCTATGGCGCGACGGGAAACAACACGATCTACGCCGGCGGCGGAGACGACGGACCGATCACGGGCGCATCGGGGAACGATTTCATCTTCGCCAGCAGCGGCGCCGACACCTCGCTCTTCGGCGGCAGCGGCTACGACAAGATCTATGGCGACGACGGTGCCGACAGCCTGTTCTACGGCTCAAGCGGCAGGGACTACCTCTTCGGCGGCGACAACAACGACGCGGGCCTCTTCGGGGGCAGCCGCTCCGACCGCCTCTACGGCGGCGATGGCAGCGACTCGCTCTTCTACGGAGGTCCGGGCAACGACAACCTCTTCACCGATGGTACCTTCAACGGCTACCTCTACGGCGGCAGCGGCGATGACAAGCTCTACGGCAGCAGCGGGTTGGACTTTGACTTCTTCGGCGGATCGGATAGCGACTTCCTGCGCGGCTTCGATGGCGACGACCTGCTCTTCGGCGACGAGGGAGACGATTCGCTCTACGGCAACACCGGCGACGACTTCCTGAGCGGCGGCGATGGCGATGACACAATCTACGGTGCCAGCGGAGACGACGAGCTCGAAGGGAGCTACGGCGACGACACCATCTACGGCGCCAGCGGCGACGATGTCATACGCCTCGACCTGCCGCTTCTCGGCGGCGACGACCTGGTCTACGGCGGAGAGGGAACCGACACGCTGGTGGTGAGCGGCGAGTTCGCCTTCGACGCCTCGCAGGCCTCCAGCGTGGAGGTGATCCAGTGGGAGAGGATCCTCACCGTCGATGCCTACACGAACCAGTACAACACCTATTTCGGATCGACCGCGGACGACAGCTTCACCGCCAATTCCGACCTCAGCGCCACGGACAGCATGTTCGGTGGGTCCGGGGACGACATCCTTACCAGTAACACCCAGCCGGACTATCTCTATGGCGGATCGGGCGACGACCTGCTCTATGCAGGGACCGGCAACGACGGCAGCCTGAACGGCGGGCAGGGCGACGACGGCATCTTCGGCGGCGAGGGCGACGAGGAGGAGATCTACGGAGGCTCCGGAACCGACTTCCTCTATGGCGATGCCGGGGATGATACCCTCTACGGCGGCTCGGGCGATGATGCCGTGCTGCAGGGCGGCAGCGGCGACGACACTGTCTACGGCGGTGCCGGCGACGATATCGCCTATGGCTCCAGCAGCGTCGATTCGATCTACGGCGGCGGCGGATCCGACACCTTCCTGATCCAGACCTCGACCGACATGGCCTCGAACGAGACCTACGACGGCGGGGCCGGGACGGACACGCTTGACCTCAGGCTCGCCACCTTCTCGATCCCCGACGGGCTGGAACTGGTGAACGTCGAGGCGATCGTGCGCGGGGTGACCTTGACCCTCTTCGACAGCTCGGGCGACGATGTCTTCACCGGGTCGGACAACCTGGACGACATCTTCGGGGGCAGCGGAGCCGATACCCTCTATGGCCTCGGCTCCAACGACGATCTCTACGGAGACTCAGGCGACGACGTTCTCTTCGGCGGCAGCGGGTCGGACGAGGCCTACGGCGGTGCGGGTGCGGATACGGCCTACGGCGGCTCGGGCGACGACGACTTCCTGGTCGACGATCTCGGCGACGTCGTGGTGGAAGAGAGCGACGGCGGCAGCGACCGGGTGATCGCGGAGGTCAGCGGCTTCACGCTCTCGGAGAATGTCGAGACCCTGCGCAACCAGCAGGACGATACCGACCGCATCCTCTACGGCAACACGGGCGGCGCCAGTCTGGTGGGCAACAGCGCCGACGACACGCTCGTGGGGCGATCGGGCGACGACACGGTCTACGGCGGGCTGGGCGAGGACCTGCTCTACGGCGGCGACGGCGACGACTACCTGCGCGGGCGCTCCGGTGTAGACACGGCCTTCGGCGGCGAGGGGGACGACATCCTGGATGGTGAGGGCGACAACGACGCCGCCGACCTGCTCTATGGCGGCTCGGGCGCGGACGAGGTGCATGTGACCGACCTCGATACCGCCTTCGGCGGCTCGGGGGCCGACTCCTTCTGGCTGGACAAGCAGGACAGCGGCACGACGCTTGGCAGCGGCACGGTGGTGGCCGCAGCCGAGATCTGGGACTTCCAGGGCCAGCTCTTCGACGCAGGCACCGAGGCCGACGTGCTGCTGCTGCAATCGGGCCTGGAGAGCGGCAGCTTCACCTACATCGAGAGCGCGACCTTCTCGGCCGACGGGAACACCGAGGCGCGCTTCGACGCGGACCTGGCGCAGGTGGAGATCGACACCAACGGCGACGGCACCCTCGACATTGTCTTCGCCATCGACGGCCTGGACACCGCCTCAGACCTCACCGCAACGGACTTCCTCTTTCTCTAGCAGACGGCGCTTGGGACTGCAGGGCCGAGCGGTGAAAGGGTCTGTTGCGTGTCGAGCGGATGGCGGTCGCTTGGTTGTGCGACAGCCACCTGGGATCTTGTCGGTGAAACAGGGGCCCAGGAGGGTTCTACCGGTCTGTTTGAGGAAAGAGGCGTGGTGAGATGGCCGATTACATTCAAGCTATAGTAGATGCTTTTGAAGACGCTTTCGAGGTGCTCGAAACGAGCATTTATACCGGCGGCGATGGAGATAATACACATTCTGGATGGTCTCTGCACGATTATATGCACGGCGAAGCAGGAGATGATTATCTGAAGGGCGAAGGGGATAGCGATATACTGAAAGGTGACAGTGGGTCCGACAAGTTGTTTGGCGGGGACGGCAGTGATTTGGTTATTGGGGGGTCCGGTGACGATTGGTCTCTCTACGGCGGAAATGACAGCGACACCGTTCTTGGCGGGGACGGTGACGATCGTGGAGTCTACGGAAGATCCGGCGATGATCACCTGGGGGGAAACGAAGGAGATGACCTCAGTTTCTACGGGGGTGCCAACGATGACAAGTTATATGGTGGGACCGGAGATGACAGTTTCTTCTACGGAGGAAGCGGAGACGACATCGTCGCAGGCAGCGAAGGCCAGGATAGCGGGTTCTATGGTGACAGCGGTGCTGATCTCGTAGGCGGCGGATCCGGCGACGATGCCCACCTTCATGGCGGCGATGGCGATGACACGATCTATGGTGGGTCCGGCGACGATTCCGATCTCGATGGCGGCGACGGGAATGACCTGATCTACGGCGGCAGCGGTCTCGACAAGCTTTACGGCGACGAGGGGGACGACAGGCTCTATGGCGGCAGCGGCGCCGAGAGCCTCTACGGCGGGTCGGGCAGCGACACCCTGTTCCTGACGGATCAGGCTGCGGTCGAGTCGGGCGCGGTCTTCAACGGCGGCAGCGGCGAGGACACGCTCTTTCTCGGCATAGACGTGAGCCTGGGGGCCGATGTCTCGCTCACCGCGATCGAGAGGATCATCGCCACCAGCGGCAAAGAGACCCTGCTCGGCCTCTCGGGGCCGGCCGTGGTCTTCGGCGATCAGGCAAACGACAACCTCGAGGGCTCCAGCGGGTCGGACTCGCTCTTCGGCGGCTCGGGCCAGGACCGGCTCTCCGGCAGGACGGGTGCGGACAGCGTCAGCGGCGGGCACAACAACGACATTATAGTGGTGTCAGACCAGGCGGAGCTGGAATCGGGGGACAGCTTCAATGGCGGTACCGGCACCGACACCCTGCTCCTGGGCCTGGGCGTGACCCTTCCGGCCGGCGCGGAAGTAACCAACTTCGAGTACTACGTCTACTTCTTTTCCGGCACGAGCAATGCCGACACGGCGGTCGGGACCTCCTGGTCGGACAGCCTCTACGGTGCGGGCGGCGACGACAGCCTCTACGGCGGGTCCGCGGCCGACCTCCTCTACGGCGGCTCCGCAGACGACCGTCTGGCGGGGGCTTCCGGCGACGACCGCCTCTACGGGGATGCCGGGGACGACGCGCTCTGGGGCGGCATGGGGGTCAACAGCCTCTATGGCGGTTCCGGCAGCGACGTGGTGGTGGTCTCGAGCCAGGGGGAACTGGTGGCGGACGCGACCCTGGACGGCGGCAGCGGCAGCGATACCTTGATCCTGGCCGGCGGCGTCACCCTGCCGGCGGATGCGGAGGTCACGGGCTTCGAGACCTACGGCACGATCTGGCTCGCCACCGGCGCGGCGGACAGCCTGGTCGGGACCTCCGGGGCCGACAGGATCTACGGCTCCAGCGATGCCAACAGCCTGATCTACGGCGAGGATGGCGACGATCTCGTCTACGGCAGCGGCGGCGACGACCACTTGCTCTACGGCGGCAGCGGAGCGGACGGGCTCTTCGGCGGCAGCGGGAACGACAGCGAGCTCTTCGGCGGCGAGGGCGACGACTACCAGTCGGGCGGCGAGGGCGACGACAGCCTGGTCGGCCAGTCCGGCGACGACAGGCTCTACGGCGGTACGGGCGATGACGGCCTCGGCGGCGACAACGGCGAGGACCTGCTCTACGGCGGCGAGGGGGATGACGACCTCACCGGCGGCTTCGGCGACGACGGCCTGCGGGGAGGGAGCGGCGACGACTACCTCTCGGGCCTGTGGGGCAGCGACAGCCTCTATGGGGAGAGCGGCGACGACACTCTTTTTGGCGCCGGCGACGACGATAGCCTCTTCGGCGGAGACGATGACGACCGTCTCTACGGGGGTAGCAACACGGACAGCCTCTACGGCGGCTCGGGCGCCGACATCTTGATGATCATGAGCGCGGGCGAGATGCTCTCCGGGGAGACCTACGACGGGGGGTCGGGGACCGACACCTTGGACCTGCGGAAGTCGTCCTTCTCGATCCCCGACGGCTTCGTCTACACCAACGTGGAAGCGATCGTCCGCGGGGTGACCTTGACCCTCTTCGACAGCTCCGGCGACGACCTCTTCACCGGATCGGACAACCTGGACGACATCTTCGGCGGCAGCGGCGCCGACACCCTCTATGGTCTCGGATCCGACGACGATCTCTACGGAGATTCGGGCGACGACGTTCTCTTCGGCGGCAGCGGGTCGGACGAGGCCTACGGCGGTGCGGGTGCGGACACGGCCTACGGCGGCTCGGGCGACGACGACTTCCTGGTGGACGACCTGGGCGACCTGGTGGTGGAGGCGAGCGACGGCGGCAGCGACCGGGTGATCGCCGAGGTCAGCGGCTTCACGCTCTCGGAGAACGTCGAGACCTTGCGCAACCAGCAGGACGATACCGACCGCATCCTCTACGGCAACAGCGGTGGGGCCAGTCTGGTGGGCAACAGCGCCGACGACACGCTGGTGGGGCGGTCGGGCGACGACACGGTCTACGGCGGCCTCGGCGAGGACCTGCTCTACGGCGGCGGCGGGGACGACTACCTGCGCGGTCGCTCGGGCGTGGACACGGCCTTCGGCGGCGATGGGGACGACACCCTGGACGGCGAGGGCGATGCGGATGCGGGCGACGTCCTCTACGGCGGATCGGGTGCGGACGAGGTCCATGTGACCGACGAGGACACGGTCTTCGGCGGGTCGGGGGGCGACTCCTTCTGGATCGACAAGCAGGACAGCGGAACCACCCTTTCCGGCGGCACGGTGGTGGCGGCAGCGGAGATCTGGGACTTCCAGGGCCAGCTCTTCGATGCCGGCACCGAGGCCGACGTCCTGCTGCTGCAGTCGGGCCTGGAGAGCGGCAGCTTCACCTACATCGAGAGCGCGGACTTCTCGGGCGGCGGCAACACCGAGGCGCGCTTCGACGAGGACTTGCAGCAGGTGGAGATCGACACCAACGGCGACGGCAGCCTGGACATCGTCTTCGCCATCGACGGCATGACCGAGGCCGGATCGCTCACCGCGACGGACTTCCTGCTTGTCTAGTGCAGGATGCGTTCGCTTATGCTCACGAATCCCGCTCTGGCATGTTGGTCTAAATGCAAATCGTCGTCGCAGATAATTCCATCTGCTCGGGATTTGCTCTAGCAGATATTGCCAGTACGGCGGAACAGGCCGAAAGAGGCAAGCCGAGGATGGCACTGCATCTTCTTTGTTGCGTCCGGGCGCGACCTCCCTTCTCCGCGTCAGTTCGGCCGGCCCTCTCTTCTGCGGGGAGGACCGGGCGCGACAACCTTAAACACCGGGAGCGCCGCCGACGCGCCCATCCTTAGGGACATGCGTAACGTCCCTCACTTCGGCCCGCCGCCGACCGAACTACTCTCAATCGGCCGAAGCCTGTCCGATCCGCTGCGAGCATCGCTCTCTCCTCGCAAGCACCAGCCTCCTGATAAACAACAACCAGTCGTGCTGACTACCTGACCTTTTGGTCAGGTTCTCTGCCTTTCTTGCAAACCTGATCTTCTGGTTAGGTGACAGGTACGTATTTTTTAACTCATATTGCTCACGTGAAGGACGAGGGTACAAGCGGTGACGACCGCGCTCGTCCCGCGGTGCTCTTGTATCTTCGAGGGACGCCATGCCGGTTGGTGTGCGGGAAGAAATAAGCTTATGCCTCCTGCCAGGTTGCGCATCCTGGTAGAAATGCTCAAGCATGGGAAGGGTATACAATGTCTGCCATTGAATTCCATAGCGGTTCTACTGTCAAGGAGATTAAAGACGCGCTGGATAAATCCTTTACAACCACATACAAAGGAAACAGCAACAACAACTCAAAAACCGGAGATAATCTTCATAACCTAATGTATGGAAAAAGCGGCGCTGATACCCTCTTTGGTGAATACAATAGTGATTTTTTGTATGGCGGAAGCGGATCTGATGAACTTTTCGGCGGAGGTCAATCGGATTATCTTTTTGGCGGTGACGGGGGCGATACATCTCTTTTTGGTGGCGATGACGATGATGTCATATTTGGCGGCGACGGAGATGATCGAGGGGCTTCCGGCCAAACCGGCGATGACGCGCTGGCCGGAGATGAGGGAGATGACTGGAGCTTCTTTGGCTCGACCGGCAGTGACACGCTCGTCGGCGGAAGTTCGGATGATAGCTTCTTTTACGGAGGAACCGGCGACGACACGCTCTCGGGCGATAGCGGCGACGATGCCGCCTTCTTCGCAGGCAGCGGCGACGACCTTCTCTACGGCGAGGAGGGCGACGACCGTCGGTTCCACGGTGGAAGCGGCACGGACATCGTCTACGGCGGTTCGGGCGACGATTCCGATCTCGCCGGCGGGGATGGGGACGACCTGATCTACGGCGGCAGCGGTGCCGACAGCCTCTATGGCAACGATGGAAGCGACACACTCTACGCAGGGGGCAGCGGAGCCGAAAGGCTCTACGGTGGCTCTGGCAATGATACCCTGGTGATCGACGATCTGGGGGAGATCAGTGCCGGCGCGGTCTTCAACGGCGGCAGCGGCGAGGACACGCTGTTTCTCGGCATAGACGTGAGCCTGGGGGCCGATGTCTCGGTCACCTCGATCGAGAGGATCATCGCCACCAGCGGGAAGGAGACCCTGCTCAGCCTCTCGGGGCCGGCCGTGGTCTTCGGCGATCAGGCAAACGACAACCTCGAGGGCTCGAGCGGAGCGGACACGCTCTTCGGCGGCTCGGGCCGGGACCGGCTCTCCGGCAGGACGGGTGCGGACAGCGTCAGCGGCGGGCACAACAACGACACCATCGTGGTGTCAGACCAGGCGGAGCTGGAGTCGGGGGACAGCTTCAACGGCGGTACCGGCACCGACACTTTGCTCCTGCCGCTGGGCGTGACCCTTCCGGCCGGCGCGGAAGCAACGAACTTCGAGTACTACGTCTACTTCTTCACCGGCACGAGCGATGCCGACACGGCGGTCGGGACCTCCTGGTCGGACAGCCTCTACGGTGCGGGCGGCGACGACAGCCTCTACGGCGGGTCCGCGGCCGACCTCCTCTACGGCGGCTCCGCGGACGACAGCCTCTTCGGGGTTTCCGGCGACGACAGCCTCTACGGGGATGCCGGGGACGACGAGCTCCGGGGCGGCAACGGCGTCGACAGCCTCTATGGCGGTTCCGGCAGCGACAAGGTGGTGGTCTTCAGCCAGGGGGAGCTGGAGGCCGGCGTGACCCTTGACGGCGGCAGCGGGACCGACACCTTGGTGCTGGCGGGCGGCGTCACCCTGCCGGCGGACGCGGTGGTCACCGGTTTCGAGACCTACGGCACGATCTGGATCGCCACCGGCGCGGCCGGCAGCCTGGTCGGGACCTCTGGGCCGGACAGGATCTACGGCAGCAGTGCCGCCGACAGCCTGCTCTACGGCGAGGAGGGCGACGACAAGGTCTTCGGCGGCGAGGGCGACGACCGCTTCCTCTACGGCGGCAGCGGGGCGGACGGGCTCTTCGGCGGCAGCGGGTCCGACACTTTCCTCAGCGGCCAGAGCGGCGACGACGGCCTCTACGGCGGCAGCGGCGACGACAGCGAACTCTTCGGCGGCGAGGGCGACGACTACCAGTCGGGCGGCGAGGGCGACGACAGCCTGGTCGGCCAGTCCGGCGACGACAGGCTCTACGGCGGTACGGGCGATGACGGCCTCGGCGGCGACAACGGCGAGGACCTGCTCTACGGCGGCGAGGGGGATGACGACCTCACCGGCGGCTTCGGCGACGACGGCCTGCGGGGAGGGAGCGGCGACGACTACCTCTCGGGCCTGTGGGGCAGCGACAGCCTCTATGGGGAGAGCGGCGACGACACTCTTTTTGGCGCCGGCGACGACGATAGCCTCTTCGGCGGAGACGATGACGACCGTCTCTACGGGGGTAGCAACACGGACAGCCTCTACGGCGGCTCGGGCGCCGACATCTTGATGATCATGAGCGCGGGCGAGATGCTCTCCGGGGAGACCTACGACGGGGGGTCGGGGACCGACACCTTGGACCTGCGGAAGTCGTCCTTCTCGATCCCCGACGGCTTCGTCTACACCAACGTGGAAGCGATCGTCCGCGGGGTGACCTTGACCCTCTTCGACAGCTCCGGCGACGACCTCTTCACCGGATCGGACAACCTGGACGACATCTTCGGCGGCAGCGGCGCCGACACCCTCTATGGGCTCGGCTCCGATGACGACCTCTACGGAGATTCGGGCGACGACGTCCTGTTCGGCGGCAGCGGGTCGGACGAGGCCTACGGCGGTGCGGGTGCGGACACGGCCTACGGCGGCTCGGGCGACGACGACTTCCTGGTCGACGACCTGGGCGATCTCGTGGTGGAGGCGAGCGACGGCGGCAGCGACCGGGTGATCGCCGAGGTCAGCGGCTTCACGCTCTCGGAGAACGTCGAGACCTTGCGCAACCAGCAGGACGATACCGACCGCATCCTCTACGGCAACACCGGCGGCGCCAGCCTGGTGGGCAACAGCGCCGACGACACGCTGGTGGGGCGGTCTGGCGACGACAGGGTCTATGGCGGGCTGGGCGAGGACCTGCTCTACGGCGGCGGAGGGGACGACTACCTGCGCGGACGCTCGGGCGTGGACACGGCCTTCGGCGGCGATGGGGACGACACCCTGGACGGCGAGGGCGATGCGGATGCGGGCGACGTCCTCTACGGCGGATCGGGTGCGGACGAGGTGCATGTGACCGACGAGGACACGGTCTTCGGCGGGTCGGGGGGCGACTCCTTCTGGATCGACAAGCAGGACAGCGGAACCACGCTTTCCGGCGGCACGGTGGTGGCGGCAGCGGAGATCTGGGACTTCCAGGGCCAGCTCTTCGACGCCGGGACCGAGGCCGACGTCCTTTTGCTGCAGTCGGGCCTGGAGAGCGGCAGCTTCACCTACATCGAGAGCGCGGACTTCTCGGGCGCCGGCAACACCGAGGCGCGCTTCGACCAGGACCTGGCGCAGGTGGAGATCGACACCAACGGCGACGGCAGCCTGGACATCGTCTTCGCCATCGACGGCATGACAGAGGCCTCCCAGCTCACGGCTGCCGACTTCCTGCTTATCTGACGATCGCGATGGGGGTGAAGTCCGGACTGTGGGGCGGCAGGGACAAGAGCCTGAACCACATCGCAAGGCGCCAGCGGCCCTCCTGCGGCTCGGTCCGCTCGGAAAGTGCTCCGCTTATCGTGACCTTCGCAAGCCTACCATGAAGAGGTGCGGCCCCTAGAGCAAATCCCGAGCAGATGGAATCATCTGCGACGACGATTTGCTTTTAAACCAACAAACTAGAGCGGGATGCGTGAGCATGAGCGAACGCATCCTCCTCTAGCGGACATGGCTCGTCCATGTTTCTTGCGCAACGGGATCGTCCCATGCCGAGCCCAACTGCTGAAACAGCACCCATGTTTCAGCGAGCTTGCCCCCTTCGATGCGGTATGACTGCATTCCCGCACGCGACCGCAACTCGCCACTGGCTTGGTCCGTCCACTTCATCGTGAAGCGATACCATGCATAGTCACCGCAAAAGGCATGGTCGTAGACGATAATCCGGACATCCGGCCGGTTCTTCTTCATCTCCACAAGTTCAGCGGCGTAGGCCTCTCGTGTGACGGTCCGATTGCCGGCTTCATCGTGGCGGATGTAGCGGTCAGCGACGCAGCTCGAAACAAGGTCGAACTCCCCCTTGTGCCAAACCCGCTCCCAGCGGTCGAAGAGGTTCCGCATTGCTTCTGAATCGGTCATGTGCGCTTCCCAAAGGGCTTCAAGCGATCCGGCGTCGCTATTCCTAACTCCTTGTTAGCACGCGCTTCCCGGCTCAAGAAAACCTTTCATTCTTCGCTTCTCATCTGCAGTGCCCCAGGGCAGCATGCGCTCCCTCGCGGTCGCGCGCCCGGATCTAGTCTATTGTTTTATAGGCAAATTGTCGTCGCAGATGAGTCCATCTGCTCGGGATTTACCCTGGAGTGATCCGGGCGGCCGGTACCCCGACGCACCAGGGACCGGTCGCCTCGAGCAGGACGAAGAGCACCCCCCTTCAGCTGCGCCGTCCGCAGCTCCTCGCTCGGAGGTTCCAGGGCCACTCTTGGGCGACCTCTCGGACTGCCGATCAAGCATCCCGGACTGCGGGTCATGGTCAACCGCCAGCGACTCCTCCTAGCCTCTCGCGACCAGCACGTCGGGAGGAGAACCCACCATGACCGCCGCCATCGAGACCCAGAAGCCGGCCGAGGTCTACGACCGCAGGTTCGTGCCTGCGCTCTTCGGCCAGTGGGGGCCCGTCGTCTCCGCTATCGCCGGGGTCCGGCGCGGGATGGCGGTCCTGGACGTGGGCTGCGGCACCGGCGCGCTGGCCCTGGCCGCGGCCGCGATCGTCGGACCCGGCGGCAGGGTCTCCGGCCTCGACGCCAACCCGGAGATGCTGGCGGTCGCGCGCAGCAAGCCGGCAGCCATCGACTGGCACGAGGGCCGCGCCGAAGCGCTGCCCTTCGCCGAGGCAAGCTTCGATGCCGTCGCGAGCCAGTTCGCCTTCATGTTCTTCCAGGACCGCGAGCGGGCCTTGCAGGAGATGCATCGGGTCGCCCGGCCCGGCGCCGCGGTGGCCGTGGCCGTCTGCGGCGAGCTGGACTCTTCGCCGGGCTACGCGGCCTTCGCCCGCTTGCTCGACCGCCTCTTCGGCCGCGAGGTCGGCGAAGCCTTCCGCGCGCCTTTCGTCCTGGGAGAGGCTGCGCGCCTGCACGACATCGCGGCCGCTGCCGGACTCGAGGCCACCGTGGAGGAGCACAGCCGCCCGGTCTCCTTCGAGTCGATCGCCGATCTGGTCTCGACCGAGCGGGCCTGCGTCTGGACCCTGGGCGGCCTCTTGGACGAGGGGCAGTTCGAGGCGCTGCTCCGCCGGTCCGAGGAGGCCCTCATGCCCTTCTGCGACGAGGCCGGCAGGGTCGTCTTCGACATGCCGGCGCTCGTCCTCACCTTCCGCAAGCAGGCGCGCCGACCCTAAGCTGCCCTTGCGCTCCGCATGGAATCGTAGACCGCGGTCTCGAAGTCCATGTAGCCGGGGAAGGAGACCGGGTCGCCGAAGGGCAGGATCTGGGTCGCCCAGTAGCCGCCGATGCCGTTCTTGCGGTCGATCCAGTAGAAGCAGTTGGCGAGACCGGCCCAGCCGATGGCACCCGCCGGCCGGCCGGTCGGCGCCTGCTCGTCGTTGATCATGAAGGTCAGGCACCAGGACTTGGCCAGGCCCGGGAAGAACTCCGCGTCGTTGGAGAGTGCGGGGATCACGCCCGGCAGCATGACCACCTTCTGGTGCGCCTGCAGGCCGTTGGTGACCGCCATCTCGACGGTCTCGGGCTTCAGCACGCGCCCCTTGGGTCCAGCACCGTCGTTCAGCCACATGCGGATGAACTTCATGTATTCCGGCACGGTGGCGTAGAGGCCGTGGCCCGCCATGTCGACCTCGGGGTTGTCGGGGAGCGCGAAGTCCATCGGCGTCAGCGACCCGTCCTCGCCGCGCGCGTGGATCGTCGCCGTGCGCTCCTTCATGGCAGCTGTGCGGGTGAAGGCGATCTCCTCCATGCCCAGGGGGTCGAAGACCCTCTCGCGCAGGACCTCGCCCAGGCGCTTGCCGCGGATGCCCTCGACCACCTGCCCGGCCCAGTCGATGTTGGAGCCGTACTCCCAGCGCTCGCCCGGATCGAAGAGCAGCGGGGTGGCGATCGAGGCCTTGGTGCCCGTCACCACGCTCGGCTGGCCCTGCTCCTCGGCCAGGCGCTTGTAGTCCTCGTTGAAGAAGTCGTAGCCCAGCCCGGCGGTGTGCAGGAGGAGCTGCCGGGTGGTGATGTCGCTCTTCGGCGGCCGGAAGAGCGGCTTGCCGGCCGCATCGAAGCCGCTCAGCACCTGCAGCTCGCCGATGGCCGGCGCATAGTCCTTCGCCGGAGCGTCAAGGTCGAGCAAGCCTTCCTCCACGCACTGCAGCACGGCGGTGCCGCCGATGGTCTTGGTGGTGGAGAAGATGGCGAAGACCGTGTCCAGGGTCATGGCCTCGCCGCCCAGCAGACGCTCGCCGGCCGCCCCGGCGTAGATGTCCTCCTCGCGGTCGCACACCATGGCGACGACGCCGGGCACGCGCGGCGTGCTCTCGGTGATGCGCGAGAGGACCGCATCGCAGGCGGATTTCAGAGTGCTCATCGACTGTTCGTCCCTTCGAAGCTGTCTCCCCTGCCCGCTACGATAGCCCAGGCAATGAGAGATCTCTAGAGCAAGATGCGCTCGCTCCTGCTGACGCTCCCTGCCCTAGCGCCTGGCACTTGGAAGCAAACCGTCGCCGCAGATGAGCTCCCATGCTCACGCTTTGCTGTGGGAATTCGGGTGCAGCAGGCGATTGTCCTCCATCTGCGCGAAGGTCGGCTGCAAGTCCTCCGGATCCCGCACGATCAGGAGGACCCGCGCGTCCGGGAAGTGCTCGGCGAGGGGGCGCCGGAACTGCGCCGTCGGCCGGCCGACGGTCGCCGCTTGGATCTCGAAGAGCCGGCCCCTCACCGTGAGGACTTGGAGAGAGGGAGCCTCTCCGCATAGAATAGGAATGAACGAAAGAGGCAGCGATGCCGCCCCGCAGGGAAGCAGGGCATCCGAGGGATTGGCATAGAAAGGGGGCGACAGCCCATCCATGGTCCGTGCGCTTCTCGAGAAGATCAAGGAAACCGTCGAGGAAGAGGACCGTCTTCCAACATCGGTCGTTCTGGACGACCTGATGGCCGAGGCCGAGGGCGATACCGTCACCTTGGAATGGATCGTCGATCACCTGCGTGACCGCTCGTTCGGAATCATCATGCTGCTCATCGCGGTGATCGGGCTCCTGCCCGGCGTTTCGCCCATCGCTGGTATCCTGCTCTTCATTCCCGCCGCGCAGATGATCAAGGCCCACAATGGCCCGGTCCTTCCGCGAAAGATCTCGCAACGCCGGCTTTCGACCGAGCGGCTTGCCCGTCTGATCGACCGCACCGTCCCGATACTGCGGTTCATGGAGCGCTTCGTGCGTCCGCGATGGCGCACCCCCTTCAAATCGACGAAGCGCGTGATCGGACTGGCTATGCTGCTGCTGGCCGGCACCATGCTTGCGCCCCTGCCCTTCAGCCACGTCTTTCCCGCGCTGGTCATCATGCTGCTGGCCTTCGCCTTCCTGGAGGAAGACGGCATTCTCCTTTCCATTGCCTTGCTGCTTGCAGCGATATCCCTGGCGGTGACGATTGCAGCGATCTGGGGGGCTGTGGAAGTAGGTCTGCTCCTTTGAGGCGGAGCAGCGGTAACCACGGCGTCGCGTAAAGGCCTTTCATGCAGCATCGCAAGAACCGAGCACCCAAGCGCACGGCCAAAGCACCCTTCCCGACCTACACGCTGGCCGAGCGGCGTCTGGACCGGGCGATTCACGGCCTGGCGATTCTGGTGGCGATTCCCGCCGTACCCCTGCTCTTCATCGCGGCCGATCCCTGGGACGACAGCGTGAAGCTGATTGCCTGCCTGCTCTACAGCTTCGCGCTTCTGTGGATGCTGATCGTCTCCGCAGCCTACAACGGCATCGTGCTGCACTCACGCAGCAAGGAGGTGCTGCGACGGCTGGACCATGTCGGGGTGTACCTGCTGATCGCGGGCAGCTACACGCCCTTCGCCCTGGTCAAGATCGGCGGCGCCTGGGGCACCAGCGTCTTCGTTTTCGTCTGGTCCCTGGCGACCCTCGGTTTCATCCTGGTGCTGCGCTTCCCGAGAAGCGGCGACCGGGCCTCGCTCGGACTCTGCCTGGCCATGGGCTGGAGCGTGATCATCATCATCGGTCCCCTGATCCAGGCGCTCTCGATAAGGGTGCTGGTCCTGCTCGCCGCCGGCGGCCTGCTCTACTCCGTCGGAGTGGCCTTTCACCTCTCCGAGCGCATGCGCTATCACAACGCCGTCTGGCATGCCTTCGTCGTGGCCGCCGTCGTCTGCCACTACCTGGCTGTCTACGAGGCCCTGGCGACGCCGACGCCCCTTCCCTCCCTCGAAACGGGAGCTGCCACGCAGGTCCTACCGGCGGACCGCTGACGCCGGATGAAGCCGGCCGGCGTCAGCCCAAACGGACGAAGTGCGGCTCGCCCAAGCTCGCCGTCTTGAACTGCCTGGTGTCTTCCGTCGCCTCGCCGCCTTCCGGGGTCGCCGGCATGACGTCGCTGTAGCGGTCCTCCAGGACGACATGGGGATCGTGGCCCTCGACCCAGCCGAGGAAGCGGCCGTGGATCTTGTAGCCGATCAGGTGCTGCACCGCCTCGGGCAGGGTCCTGGCCACGGCCGGCGGCACGGCCAGGTACTGGTTTTCCTCCTGGCGCAGCCAGCCCAGCGAGTAGCCGCAGATCATGCCGTTGCGCCAGCCCTCGGCCGTACGGTTGGTGCCGCCGCCGTGCCAGACCGAGCCGACGTAGATGAGGCAGGAGCCCCTGGGCATGACCGCCTGGACGACCTCGTCGTCGGCCGTGGGGATGCGGGTGTCGTCCCAGAGATGGCTGCCGGGGATCACCCGCGTGGCACCGTTCTCCTCGGTGAAGTCGGTCAGCGCCCACATGGTGTTGCAGAGCGCCTGGGGGCCTGGATGCACGAAGGGCAGCAGGCCGTCGTCGCGGTGCAGGATCTGGGCGCCCTCGCCCGGGCCGATGTTGACCGACTGGGTCACGTGAAGCTGGAAGCGCTCGCAGCGCGGACCCAGCAGGCGCTCCATGACGGAGAGCACCGTCGGGTTGGGCGCGACCTCCTCTGCGAAGGTCCGGGACTTCGCCACCAGGGCGCCCACGCGCTTGGTCTTGAAGCCCCAGAACTCGCCCTCGCCCAGGTGCGAGCGCTGCAGGTAGTCGTCCAGCTCCTGGCCGATCCGCGCCATGACCGCATCGTCCAGGAGGCGCTCGTAGATGACGGCGCCGTCCTCCTCGAGGATCGCCATGGCCTCGTCGAGGGGGGTCTCCGCGGTGATCGATTTCAGCCGTGCCATGGTGCCCGCACTCCCCAAAGTCTGCCCGATGTCATGCCCGCGTTGCCTTGCGGGCGACGAAGACGTTGAGGTTCGCCGGGATGGTGACCCCCTGCGGCGTGGCGAAGGCCTCGAACTCCCTGGCCACGCTCACCGCGATGGCATCGAGGTCCGCCTGGCTGCCGCCCATCGCCTTGACCGCGCGCATGGCGGGGCCGAGGTTGCTGGCCAGGGTCGCCACCTCTTCGATGCTGCCGTTCCAGACCAACTCGATCTGCTGCTCGACCGCCTCACAGCCGCTGAAGCCGGCGTCCTTCAGGATGTCCACCACATAGTCCCGCTCGGCGAAGGCGAGCGGACCGGGCGCGCGCGGGTCGCGCGGCGGCGGCGTGCCCACCCGGTCGATGGCCGCATTGCGCGGAATCTCGAACCAGGGATTGCCGGGCACCGGCGCCCATGCGAGCGCACAGAGCCGGCCGCCGCCGCGCAGCGCGCGGCGCAGGTTGGCGAAGGCCTCGACGGGTTCGGAGAAGAACATGACGCCGAAACGCGAGGCGAGCAGGTCGAAGCTCTCGGCCGGAAAGGCATGGGTCTGCGCATCCGACAGCTCGAGCGTGACCTGGCCGAGCCCGGCCTCCTGCACTCTGGCGCGCGCCCGTTCCAGCATCGGTACGGAGACGTCGATGCCGAGCACACGGCCCTCCGGCCCCACGCGCCGGGCGAGCGCCAGCGTGGTGGCGCCGGTGCCGCAGCCGATGTCGATCGCCGCCTCGCCGGGCTGGGGCTGCGTGCGCTCGACCAGATAGTCGGTGACCGCCTGGAAGATCCGGTCGAGGCCCTCCTGGTAGTGCAGCCACTTCTGTGCCGTCTCGGCGTTCCAGTAGTCGATCTGGTCCTGGTTGGCGGGCCCGGCCGGAGCGCTCATGCCTCGTCTCCCCTGTCTTCAGCGATGAAGCTATACGCGCAGCCCCGGAGGGCCAAGAGCAGAAACCGGATTCCCCTTCCCCGATCCTTCGCAACCCCTCGCGTCGGGCAACGGCGAAACCGGCCCTGGCGAATGCCAGAGCCCGGACCAATCGTGCCCATGGAACCATCCCGTCCTGGCGACGTTCTAACTGTAACCCTCGCTCATGCGGCCGAGATTATCTCCTCTACTCTCCCCCCATCCGGCCCGTGTGAGCGGGGGCCCCCCACACTGTCTAGCAATGGAGGACCTCATGAATTCCGACGAGATGAAGGGCAACTGGAACATCCTGAAGGGCAAGGTTCGCCAGACCTGGGGCGAGCTCACCAACGACGACGTCTCCAAGATCAACGGCGAGCGCGACGAGCTCGTCGGCCAGGTGCAGAAGAAGTACGGCATCACCCGCGAGGAAGCCGAGCGGCAGGTGAACGAGTGGAGGGTCTAGAGACCCTCCGCGTCTGACCGCAGCGGCCCCCACTGCACCCCCGACTGCTCGTTTCGAGCGCCGGGAGGGTGGGCGGTGGGGGCCCGTCAGGCCGACGGACGGCAAGGCTCGACTATCGCAAGGAAGGAGCGCCCTCATGTTGAGATGGGCATTGATTTTCCTGGTGGTGGCTATCGTCGCCGCCCTTTTCGGATTCGGCGGCCTGGCCGAGACCTCGGCCGGTATCGCCCAGGTCCTGTTCTTCATCTTCATCGCGATCTTCGTCATCGCGCTCATCGTGCATTTCGTGCGCGGCCGCCGGGGGCCGATGCCCTGATCCTTTGTCTTTGACGGCATGGCGCCGGCCCCACGCCCGTGGGGGAACCTTTCGACCGCCGCTGCGTTCTTTGATCGTGACTGTTCAAGTTTCGGAGGTCGAGATGACTGACACGAAGAAGAACCAGGGTGAAGGCAATCGCACCGCGGACCGCCGCTACCGCAAGGACACGGCCGAGTTCCTCGAATCGGAAGACGTGACGAAGCACGCGAAGGAGGCTGAGAAGGCCTTGAGCGGCAAGGAAGGCAAGGCGCTGCGGGAAGCGGAGCGGAAGGGCAAGGCCAGGGCGAAGGCGGAAGACGTCTGATCGCGCGCGGGCCCTTCCGACGGTTGGGCAGGGCCCGCGCCACGACTGGGGTCTCCTGCCCCGCACCTGTCATGCCGAAGGGCAGAGGGCGCGACCAGGGAACCATCGCGTCTTTCGCCGCCACCCTCTCCAAGGGGAAGGGAGATCACCCGTGAAGTCTGACGAAGCCTTGAGCGCCGCGGCGGCCCTGGCTGCCCTCTCTGCCTGCGAATCCCTGATGATCGCGCTGATGGAGAAAGGGCTGCTGGAGCGCGCCGAGTTCGAAGAGATCATAGAGAGCGCGCGCCTGACGCATCTCCATGCCGAGCCTGCCGCCTTCAAGTCGAGCGACCACATGCAGGCGGCGGAGATCCTCCGGCGCATCCAGTCCGGTGCCAACTCGCTTCGCGGATCCGGGCACCTCTAGCGCAGGTATCCCGGCGCGCCGCGCTTAGACCCTTCTGTCGCGAGCAAGCCCAGCAGCGACGAAGGGTCGACCGGCGCCTGTTCCGGGCAGACTCTTGCCGGTCGACCGTTCCTGCATGATAGGATGACGGCCGCTCCGATTGAAGAGAAGGCGGCACCGCAGTGAGGGACTTTGCTGGAGAGTTGGAAGCAGTGACGCAGCATCTGGTTCGGAAACTGGCTCCCTTCCTGTCGATCACCGAGTCGATGGAGGATGCCATCCGGATCCTGGCGCAGGACCACGGCAGGTTCGCGCGCGGCGACACCATCATCGGGGCGGGCGAACCCTACACCCACGTCTATCTCGTCAATCAAGGCTGGGCCATCCGCTACAAGCTGCTGGAGAGCGGCGAGCGGCAGATCGTCAACTTCGCCCTGCCCGGCGACTTCCTCTGCTTCAACGCGGCGCTCTTCGATCGCTCCGACTACTACATCGCCGCACAGACCGAGATGCGGGTCTTCGTGATGCAGATCCCGCCCTTCACCAAGATGCTTTCGGTCGAACCCGAGCTGGCGCTGGCGCTCTCTTGGACCAACGCGCACGAAGAGGCGCTGATGGCCGAAAGGATCGTCTCGCTCGGCCGACGCACGGCGAAAGAGCGAATGGCCCACATCTTCTGCGAGATCTGGCGCCGGCTGGAGCTGCTGGACCTGACCGAGGGAAACAAGTTTCCCCTGCCGATGACCCAGGAGGACCTGGCCGATACCCTGGGGTTGAGCACCGTTCACGTGAATCGCACCCTGCAGAAGCTGCGCAACGAACAGCTCGTCTCGACCGGCGAGGGGCAGATCCGTATCCTGGACATGACCGGCCTGCAGCGCATTGCCGGTTTCGACGACGGCTATCTGCACTTCACCGAGACCGCGTCCCGGCGGACCAGGTGAGGGCGGAGTCGTGAGCCCGGAGGGGACCTTGGACAAGGACGGCGGATCGCGCCCCACCGGGGACCCCGGCATCGACCGGTACAAGAGCGCCCTGCAGATGGCCTACGGCGCGCCCTTCTTCACCGGCAACGCCATCGAGGTGCTGCGCAACGGGCAGCAGATCTTTCCCGCAATGCTGGACGGCATCCGTTCGGCTGAGCGCTCGATCAAGTTCCTCACCTTCGTCTACTGGACCGGTCAGGTCGCCCAGGACTTCGCCGAAGCGCTTTCACAGCGCGCCCGTGCCGGAGTCGAGGTCAAGGTGCTGCTCGACGCCTTCGGCGCACGGCCCATGTCGCGCCGGCTGATCGACGAGATGAAGGAGGCCGGCGTCGCCGTCAGGTGGTACCGGCCCCTGTTGAACTGGCGGGTCTGGACCTTCGACAACAGGACCCACCGCAAGGTCCTCGTCATCGACGACGAGGTGGGCTTCACGGGCGGGGTGGGCATTGCCGGAGAGTGGGAGGGCGATGCGCGCGACGAGACCGAGTGGCGCGACACCCACTTTCGCATCACCGGACCGGCCGTCGACGGCCTGATCTCCTCCTTCCTCGATAACTGGAGCGAGACCGGACGCTCGGTGACCGGAAATCTCAGCCGCCCCGAGCCCTTGAGCCCCGCCGGGAACGCCGACCTGCTGGTCGTCCGCTCGACCGCGACTATCGGTTGGAGCGACATCGCGAACCTCTTCCAGACGCTGGTCGGTCTGGCGCAGAAGCGGCTGCGCGTGGCGACGCCCTACTTCGTGCCCGACCGCCGCACCTTCAAGCTGCTGGTGGAGACCGCCCAGAGGGGGGTCGAGGTGGAGATCCTCATCCCCGGCCGCCATGTCGACAAGAGGGTATCGGAACTGGCGGCCTCCCACCGCTTTCGCCCGCTGCTGGCGGCGGGCGTCACGATCTGGCAGTTCCAGACGACCATGCTGCACTGCAAGGTCATCACGCTCGACGACCGCCTCGCCTGCATCGGCTCAGCCAACTTCAATCGCCGCTCGATGCGCAAGGACGACGAGGTGGCCCTGATCGTCGATCACCCCGAGACCGTGGCGACGCTGAACGATCACTACGACCTGGACCGAGACCAGAGCCATCGCCTCGAACTCGACGAGTGGAAGCGGCGCGGGATCCTGCGCCGCGGCCTGGAGCGGGCCGCCAGCGTGCTGAAGGCGGAGGCCTGATCCTCCCGCGCACGCTGGCCCTCCCTGCGGCCCCGACCTCGTGTCGGCCAGCCGGGAACCTTTATCCGGCTTGCGCGTTCTTTCCGATACGCGGCCGGGTCCCTGGCCCAGGCAGGGATGGCCCTCTTGCCGGACCGTCTGTGCGGATGACGCGAGGAGCGGGATCCAGCAGCCGATTTCGGTCCGGGAAGGGTTCTCCCGCGTATCGTATCTTTTGGCTGATCGGTGTGATCGTGGTGATCCTGGCCGAATTGTCACTGCTCGGCATCCGTTGAATGATAAGTCAGTAGCGCGCCACACCAGAAAAGGGACTCGCCATGTCGGATAAAGAGAAAGCAACGCCCTCCCGGACCGAAACCGCGGCAAAGAACCTGAAAGGCAAGGCCGAGGAGGCCGGGGAAGCTGCCAAGGAAAAGGCCGAGGCCCTGAAGGAGCGCGCCCGCGAGACGGCGCGGGACGCCGCCGATAAGGCGGCGCAGTTCGCCGAGGAGCAGAAGGCCCGCGGCGGCGACCAGGTGACCAAGGTGGCGCGCGCGCTGCACAAGGCGGCCGGAGAGCTGGACGACGGATCGACCTCGCGCAGGCTCTTCGATCAGGCGGCCGACGGGCTGGACGATGTCGCCGCGACCATCGAGGGCAAGAACTGGAGCGAGCTCGCCGGCGAGGTCGCGGAGCTGGGCCGGCGCCATCCCGTGGTTTTCTTCGGCGGAGCCGCCCTGGCCGGCTTCGCTCTGGCGCGTTTCGCCACGGCCTCCGCCCCCAAGCCGGAGCTGATGCCGCGGGAGGGACTCGTCGAGGATCCCGATCCGGCCGAAGAGCGCGATACGCCGCCGGCCACCGAGTCCAAGTCCGCCAAGAACAAGAGCGCCTCCCCGCAGCCGCGCAGGGGCGGCGCCAGATGACCGATCCCGACCCGGACGCCGCGCCGCGCGATCCCGGCGCCAGGTCCGCCAAAGCCCTCCTCGGCGATCTCGTCGAGCAGGTGACGGAGCTGGCGCAGAAGGAGCTGCAGCTTCTCCGGGCCGAGCTCAGCGAGAAGCTGGAGCAGGTCGGGGTCGCCGTCGGCCTGATCGTGGCCGGCCTGGTCTTCGCCATCACCGCGATCAACGTGCTCGCCTCGGCCCTGGTTGGCGCGCTCGCGGCGGCCGGCGTGCCAGCAAGCTGGGCGGCCGTGATCGTCGGCGCCGCGATCGCCCTCCTCGCCTTCCTGCTCGTCAGGCTGGGCGCTCAACGACTGAAGCTGGCGAACCTGAAGCCGGAGCGGACGCTGCGCTCCATCTCCAGAAGCGCCAAGGAAATCAAGGAGAGAATCAGATGAGCTATGAGAGATCCAGTTCGGCCGAGGTGGAGCGCGAAGCGGCCGAGGAACGAAGCCGCCTGGCGGAGACCGCGCGGGCACTGAAACGCAAGCTCTCCATCGGCTCGATCATCGACGAGATCGTGGGCGCCGGCAGCCGTCACGGGGCGCAGATCGGCCGCACGGTCGGCCACACTGTCCGCAAGCACCCCGTGCCCATGACCCTGATCGGAGCAGGCCTGGTCTGGCTCCTGGTCAGCGGCACCCGGAGCGAGGGGGAAAGGCGCAGCCACCTCCGGCAGGACCCGCAAGGCCTGCCCGATGACGACGAGTCCTCCGACCACGGTCTGCGCGCCCGCGCTGAGGCCGCGGCCGAGAGTGTCAAGGCGGCAGGCCGCTCGGCTGCCAGCAGCGTCGCCGAGGGCGGAGCCAGGGTGAAGGAGGCGGCACGCGACGGTGCCGAAGCGATCGGCGAGCGCGCGGAAGCCCTGGGTGACAGGGCCTCGGAGTACGGCAGCGAGGCCTGGTCCGAAGGCAAGCGGGTGGCGCGGCGCGCCGGCAGCAGCCTGGGGCGATTGGTCGAAGAGCAGCCTTTGGTCGTCGGCGCGCTGGCCTTCGCGCTGGGCGCCGCCATCGGCGGGGCGATCCGCAACAGCCGTGCCGAGAACCGGCTGATGGGCAGCAGTGCCGAGCGGATGCGCCAGGACGTCAAGGAGAGAGCCAAGGAGGAAGGCCAGAAGCTGAAGGACGTCGCCAGGGCCGCGGCCGCCGAGGCACGCCACGTCGCGGAGGACTATGCCGAGAGCGTCGAGCGCCACGTGCCGGAAGGCCGGGACCTGGCGGACAAGGCGGAAGCGGAGGCGAAGTCCGCGGCCAGGCGCGTTGCCGAGGCCGCGGAGAGCGAGGCGGAACGCACCAAGCTGGGCCAATCGACGAAGAAGGGCGATGCGGGAAAGTCCGGCTCCAGCTGAACGGGCTTGCTTGAAATGCCGGCTTCGGGCAGGGATTGCCGTCGAGACGTGCGGCGGCGGTCTCCGGCCCGGACCCCAGGCGTCCGCTCGACCGGTCGGCGGGCCGCAGCACCGCGGGCGCCCAGGTGCGGGCTCGCGGCGCCCTGGACGCCTGGCGGCCCCGGCTGGGGTGAGCCTGGCATAGGGGACCTCTCCCCGGGGCAGAGACGAGCCTGGGCTCGTATTATGAGATTGGAGAGATTGTCGCTGTGACCGGCTCCTCCCGCTTCTCGATACCGCTCTGGATCCTGGCGATCCTCGCCATCGTCTACACGCTCTACTTCGCGCGCTCCGTTCTCATACCCATCGCGCTGGCCGTGCTGATCGGCTTCCTGCTGGCGCCGGTGGTGCGCCGCCTGGCCAAGCTGGGGCTGCCCCGGTGGATCGCCGCCATCGCCGTGATGCTCGTGATCATCGGAACGGTGGCGGGGATCGCCTTCTACTTCTCCGACCCGGCAACGCGCTGGATGGGCCGCCTGCCCGAGGCGGTCGACGAGCTGTCCTGGCACCTGCGGGCCATCACCCAGACGATCGAGGATGTGGAGAAGCTGACGCAGAACGTTGCCAGCGGCGCGGACTCGGGCGACAAGGAAGCCGTCGTCGTCAATCAGGTCAGCATGACGGAGCTCTTCGTCTCCAACACGGCCGACTTCTTCGGAACATTGCTGATCATGCTGGTTCTCATCATATTCCTGCTGTCGAGCGGCGACTTATTTTTACGAAAGACCGTGTACTTGCTGCCGGACTTCACGGAAAAGCGCCGCATCGTCGAGATTGCACGGAATATAGAACGAGAAATTTCATCCTACCTCGTGACGATAACACTGATAAACACCGGGCTCGGAACGGCAACGGCCCTAGCGATGCTGCTGACAGGACTGGAAGATCCGGTCATCTGGGGCGTTCTTGCAGGAATTGCGAACTTTATTCCCTACGTCGGTCCCCTGGTGACCGGCGCGGCGATCTTCCTGGCATCGCTGCTCACGTTCGACGAGTGGGGGCAGATCATCCTTCCACCGCTCGTCTTCATCGCCCTGCAAGCCCTGGAAGGCAACTTCATCACGCCGTCCCTGGTGGGGCGCAAGCTTCTGCTCAATCCGGTGGTGGTCTTTGTCGCGCTGCTCCTGCTGGGCTGGCTCTGGGGCATTCCCGGCGCCTTGATCGCGGTGCCGCTGCTGGTTGTCTTCCGCATCGTTTCCGACCGTTTCGAGCCCCTGCGCCCGGTGGGCGAGTACCTCAGCAGCGCCCCTCCCATCGAGAAGCACGAGACCGAGCAGCCGGACAGTCACTCGAAATAGCGGGCGTCGCCATCGGTACGGCGCCTGTCGGCGGCCTTGGCTGCTCCCGCCGGCGGTCGGTTGCGGTCAGGGAGCCTTTGCGACACGATAGAGGACTGTGGAACACTGGGCGGAGTGCTGAGGGAGGCACTGCCGTTGACCTGCGACCCCCACCACCCGCCTGAAACCGATCCGGTAGCATGAAGCATCTCGGAAAGGGACTACCGATCGGTGTGGTCATCACTTTGGCTGCCGTGGCCCTGGTGCTGGCAACGGGCGGCGTCATCCTTCTGTCGGTCTACAGAACCTCGAGCGAGATCACCAGGGAGCTGATCCGAGACAAGGCCGAGATCGTCCACCACTCGATCGTCCAGCGCGTGAGCGATCACCTGCTGCCGATCGAACTGCAGGCGGACTTCCTCGCCGGAGCGCTACGCGAGATCGATATCGCGAAAGCGGGCAAGGAGACGATCGGCGAGCTCCTCTACGCTAGCCTGGCCGCCGCGCCCCAGGTCTCCTCCTTGGCCCTGGTGGACAGGAACTTCCACCTGGTCCGTGCCTTCAGGAACCGTCCGCCAACCCACTATGCGCTCAGCGACTGGAGCGACGACCTGGGCTTCATCGCCATGATGGTGGAGGCCCGGATCGAGGGCAGGCCGCACTGGGGCCCGCTGTTCTACGCCGAGAGCAGCGACACGACCTTCCTGAACTACCTGACCCCCTTCGAAGACGCGGCCGGGCAGGTCTTCGTGCTGGTGGCCAGCGTTTCCCTGACGACCCTGTCCGAGTTCCTGCGCAGCCTGCAGAGCGAGGTCGCCGGCACGCCCTTCATCCTCTATGGCGACCGGGCGGTCCTGGCGCACGGGCAACTGGCAGAGGGCTACGCGGGCCTGAGCGACCGCCAGCCGCTGCCGCGACTGGCCGACTACTCGGACAAGGTGCTGGCCAGGATCTGGTCGCCGGGCCAGCTCGGCGGTCTCGAGGCCGATCTGGCCAACGGACTGGAGGCCCGGGTCTTGCAGGTGGACGACGAGACCTACGTCTTCCTGTTCCAGCGCGCCGAGGCCTTCGGCGCGGTGCCCTGGACCATCGGCAACTACGTCACCCTGGACAGCGTCGCCTCGCAGCTCACCCGAAACAGGGCGATGGTGACCCTTGGCCTGATCGTCATCGCCGGTGCCATGGTCCTGGCCCTGGTGGTCAGCCGCCTGATCAGCCGGCCCATCCGGCGCCTGGGTGCCATGGTCGATTCCATCAACAACTGGGAGCTCGACACCGGCACGGCCCCCAGGCACAGCCTCTTCAGGGAGATCAACGAGGCGAACGCAGCCCTCTTCTCGGCGATCAAGGGACTGAGATCCTTGAAGGTCTACCTGCCGCACGGGCTCGCCCTCCGGCTGATCCAGCGCGAAGACGACAGGCCCCTGGAGGCGGAAGAGCGCGTGATCTCGGTCCTCTTCACCGACATCGTGGGCTTCACCGCCGTGGCCGAGGCCATGGCGCCGAAGGCCGTGCTGGAGCTGCTGAACGAGCACTTCACCCTGGTCTCGACCTGCATCCGTGAGGAGGAAGGCAACGTCGACAAGTTCATCGGCGATTCCGCCATGGCCTTCTGGGGCGGCCTGGAGAGCGACCGGGACCACGCGACCCACGCCTGCCGTGCCGCGGTGCGGATCATCGAGGCGGTGGAACGGGACAACGCGCGGCGCCAAGCCGAAGGACTGCAGCCCATCCATCTCTGCATCGGGGTCCACAGCGGCTCCGCCATGGTGGGCGACATCGGGCCCGCGGGGCGCATGAACTACACCGTGATCGGCGATACGGTGAACACGGCCCAGCGCCTGGAGGCCCTGGGCCGCGAGGTCCGCCGGCCGGACAGCGATGCCGTCTGCCTGATCAGCGGCGAGACCGCCAAGCGGCTGGAGCGGAGCGCCTTCCGCCTCTCGCCCGTCGGCTGCAAGGTGCTGCACGGGCGCCACGACGAGACCGAAGTCTTCCGTCTGGAAGCGAAAGACGCCGGGACCGCAGCGCTGCCGGCGGCGGGCCAGGGAACACTCGAAGGGAGTTAAGCGCGGGTTAGAGGCCGAAGTTCCCCGAAGCCGGGCGCTTCAGGCGTTTTCCTTGGGCACCCAGGGGATCCGGGCGAAGGTGACGCCCTCCTCGGCCAGGCTCTTGGCGTCCTTGTCGCTGGTCTCGCCGTAGATGCTGCGCGCCTCGCTCTCACCGTAGTGGATCTTGCGCGCCTCCTCGGCGAAGCGCGGGCCGACATAGTCGCTGTTGCTCTCCACCGCCTCGCGCAGCTTCAGGAGTTCCTTGCGCAGGGAGGCGGCCGGACCGGCGTTGGCCTTGCCGCTGAGGCTGGGCGCCATCAGGGCCTTCTCGACCTCGGTGGAGCCGCAGTCCGGGCAGGCGATCTCGCCCGCGCCTCGCTGTTCCTCGAAGCCGGCGCTGCTGGGAAACCAGCCCTCAAAGCGGTGATTCTGCGTGCATTTCAGATCATACTTGATCATGACAGTAAGATGGCGCGCTCTGTGGAAAAGAGCAAGAGAGGCCCTAGAGCGGGTCGTGATCGGTTGGGAACAACTGTTCGCGTGAATCCGCTCTACGAATCAGATATCTGGAGCAGATTCACGCCCCCGAACGATGCCATCCGGGACCGATCTGCTCCAGGATCAGAGGAGTGACAGATCAGGTGAGCGACCCGCTTAGACCGCCGCCGTCGGCCTGGGTCCGGCGCTTTGCCTGGTGCCTGCCGCAGGGCGGCACGGTCCTGGATCTCGCCTGCGGCAGCGGCCGGCACAGCCGCTACCTGCTGGGCCTGGGCTACCGGGTGACGGCGCTGGACCGCGACCTCTCGGCCATGGCCGACCTGGAAGGCACGCCCGGCCTCACCCTGGTGCAGGCCGATCTGGAGGACGGCAGCCCCTTCCCGCTTTCCGGCCAGCGCTTCCAGGGTGTTCTGGTCGCCAACTACCTCTACCGCCCGATCCTGGCCGATCTGGTGGCCGCGGTTGCGCCCGGCGGCGGCTTCCTCTACGAGACCTTCGCACGCGGCAACGAGCGCTTCGGGCGCCCGAGCAACCCCGACTTCCTGCTGCGGCCGGGGGAGCTGCTGGAGGCCCTGCGGGGCCATCTGCGCATCCTGGCCTACGAGGACCTGGTGGTCTCCGAGCCGAAACCCGCCGCCGTGCAGCGGATCGCCGCAAGACGCGAGGAGGGGGACTAGGCATGGCCGGCAAGGAGAGCGACCACAAGCACGAGCCGGGCCAGGCGCACGACCACGGTGCTGCGGGCCACAGCCACCTGCCGAGCGGCGCCGACGCGGAAAAGCGCATCCGCCTGGTGCTGGTCATCACCTTCGCCTTCATGGCCCTGGAGGCGGCCGGCGGCTTCATCTCGGGCTCGCTGGCGCTGATCGCCGATGCCGGGCACATGTTCACCGACGTGGCCGCCCTGCTGCTGGCCTTGGCGGCGATCCGGCTCGGCCGGCGCTCGGGCGATGTCAGGCGCACCTTCGGCTATCGCCGCTTCGAGGTGCTGGCGGCCTTCACCAACGGCATCCTCCTGATCCTGCTCACCATCTGGATCGTGGTCGAGGCCGTCACCCGCTTCTTCCAGCCGATCGAGATCCTGAGCGACACCATGCTGCTGGTGGCGATTGCCGGCCTGCTGGCGAACGGCGTCTGCTTCTGGCTCTTGAACCGCGGCGACAAGAGCAGCCTCAACATGCGCGCCGCCCTGCTGCACGTCATGGGCGACGTGCTGGGCTCGGTCGGCGCGGTGGGCGCGGCACTGGTCATCCGCTTTACCGGCTGGAACCCGATCGACCCCATCCTCTCGCTGGTGCTGAGCGTGGTGATCCTGAGGAGCGCCTGGTCCATCACCCGCCAGGCCGCCCACATCCTGCTGGAGGGCACGCCCGACCAGCTCGAGCGCGACGACGTGCTGGCCGACATCAAGGCCATGGCCGAGGTGACGGACGCCCACCACCTCCATCTCTGGTCGCTCAGCAACGACGCCCTGGTCGCCACCCTGCACATCGTCCCCGCCGAGGGCGTGGCGCCGGAGGACGCCATCCTGGCGGTGCGCGCCCGCCTGAAGAGCCAGTTCGACATCGGCCACTCGACGGTGGAGATCGAACGCCCCGGCGCCTGCGGCGACGAGATCATCGAAGGAGAGCCGGAAGGCGCTCCACCGGCGTCCTGACGGAAAAAGCTAAGAGACCTTCGCCACCACCGCCAAGCAGTCGCCGCGCTTGACCAGGCCAGGGAAGTGGCGCCCGACCAGCAGGCCGTTGGTGCCTGCATGCGCCTCGGCCAGGGGAGCGCCGCTGCGGGTGGCGGGCCAGATCCGCGCCAGGGGCTGGCCCTTGCCCACCGTGGCGCCCAGCTCGACCAGGGGCTCCAGCAGGCCGTCCTCCTCGCTGAAGCGGAAGCAGTCGCCCTCGGTGGTGTCGATGTCGACGCTGGGCGCGACCTCGGGGCTGCCCTTCAGGATGCCGGCATGCTTCAGGATGTTGCTGATCCCGCGCAGCGCGATCTCGTTGGTGTAGGGCCGGGTCGAGCCGCCGCCGCCCAGCTCGGTCGAGACGAAGACCTTGCCGGCCTCCTCGGCGGCGGTGTCGTACATGCCGACCGCATCGATCTCGCGCAGGGTCATGGAATAGGGGGCCGAGAAGGCCCGCATGGCGGCGACGCAGGCCGCCTGCTGATCGGCGTCGTCCAGCAGGTGGGCGGCGGCGAAGGGCACGAACTCCAGCGACTTGCCGCCCGAATGCAGGTCCAGGACGATGTCGGCCATGGGCACCAGCGCGCGCAGGAAATAGTCGGCGATCTTCTCCGTCGGCGAGCCGGTGGGGCTGCCGGGGAAGCAGCGGTTCATGTTGACGCCGTCCAGCGGCGAGGTGCGCTTGGCCGCCCAGAAGGCCGGCGCGTTCATGAAGGGCACCACGATGATCCGGCCGCTGACCTCGGCGGGATCGACCTGGTGCACCAGGGCCTGGAGCGCGATCGGACCCTCGTACTCGTCGCCGTGGTTGGCCCCGGTGAGGAGCGCGGTGGGCCCCTCGCCGTTGCGGATCACCGCGATCGGTATCAGCAACGCGCCCCAGGCCGATTCGTCCCGGCTGTAAGGCAGGCGCAGATAGCCACGATGGGTGCCGTCGCGCTCGAAGGGAACGGTCGCGCGGATGGGATTGGGACTGGTTTCTTGCGACATCAGGACTTCACCGTGAGTTTGCGCGGAACCGAGGCGAGGCATTCCGGACCCTGCTCGCCGATGACGATGCTCTCCGTGGTCTCGAAGCCCCAGTCGTCGAGCCAGAGGCCGGGCATGAAGTGGAAGGTCATGTTGGTCTCCAGCGGCGTGCGGTCGCCGAGGCGCAGGCTCATGGTCCGCTCGCCCCAGTCCGGCGGGTAGGAGAGCCCGATGGGATAGCCGGTGCGGTTGTCCTTCTTGAAGCCATGGCCCTCCAGCACCTTGAAGAAGGCGCGCGCGATGTCCTCGCAGAGGTTGCCGGCCCTGGCGGCCTCGAGCCCGGCCTGCAGGCCCTCCTGCACGGCCTTCTCGGCGTCGAGGAAGGCCTGCGCGGGCTTGCCCAGGAAGACCGTGCGCGACAGCGGGCAGTGATAGCGGCGGTAGGTCCCGGCGATCTCGAAGAAGGTGCCCTCGCCGGCGCGCATCGGGCGGTCGTCCCAGGTGAGATGCGGGGCCGCGGCGTCGCTGCCCGACGGCAGCAGCGGCACGATCGCCGGATAGTCGCCGCCGGCCTCGATCTCCGGGTCGTAGCGCAGCGCCGCATCGTAGATCTCGGCCACCAGGTCGCACTTCCTGAGGCCCGGTTCCACCGTCTCGACGATGCGGGCGTGCATGCGCTCGACGATCCGGGCGGCGGTGCGCATGTAGGCCAGTTCCTGCTCCGACTTCACGGCGCGCTGCCAGTTCACCAGGCCGGTCGTGTCCTGGAAGCGGGCGTTGGGCAAGCCCTTCTGCAGGCTGGCGTAGGCGGCCGCGGAGAACCAGTAGTTGTCCATCTCGACGCCGATTGCCCGCGTGGCCCAGCGCCGCTCGGCCAGGCGGCCGGCCAGGTAGGACATGGGGTGACGCTCTGTCGACTGCACGTAGTGGTCCGGGTAGCCGATGACGTTGGCGGGATCGAGGAAGGTGGTGCGCAGCGCGCCGGCCGCGTCCTGCCCGCGGCCGAACCAGACCGGCTCTCCCTCCATCGCCAGCACCACGCACTGGTGGACGTAGAAGGACCAGCCGTCGTAGCCGGTGAGCCAGGCCATGTTCGAGGGGTCGGAGACGAGGATCAGCTCGACGCCCCGAGCCTCCATGGCACGGCGGGTCTTGGCGATGCGGGTCTCGTACTCCGCGCGGGTGAAGTGCAGGGTCGGGGACGGCATGGTCGCGCTCTTCCAATCTCTCCGTCGTTCCTGGCGCCGGCTCAGCTCTCGATGGTCCGGCCGGCACCCGCCGCCTCGGCCCGCTGCCGGGCCAGGGCGGCGATCGCCGTGTCCTGGACACCGGTGCCGGTGAGGTCGGCGAGGGTGATTTCCTCCGCGCTCCGGCGCCCGGGCGCGCGGCCCTCAAGGACGGCGCCGAGCTCCGGAAAGTCCCGGTCGGCGGTGACGAGCCCGGCCGCGATCGCGGACCGAAGCTCGCCCAGGGCCCGGGTCTGGCTCAGGCGGTCCGGGACATAGAGGTCCGCGCGCTGGATGCAGCGAGGATCGAGCTCATTCTTCGCCGGCGCGTCGGAGCCCATGGCGGTGATATGCTGTCCGGGCCGGAGCCAGTCGGCCAGCAGGATCGGGCTCTCCGCCGGCGTGGTGGTGACCACGATATCGGCCTCTGCGACCGCGCCTTGGCCCTCGGCTGCGGCCTCCACCTCGATCCCCAGGCTCCGGCTCAGATCGCTCGCCAGGGCTGCGGCCTTCTCCCGGTCGCGGCCCCAGATCCGGGCCCGCTCGATCGGCCGGACGAGGGTGAGCGCGGTGAGCTGCAGGCGCGCCTGCAGGCCGGTCCCCAGGATGGCGGCGGTCCTTGCGTCCTCGCGCGCGAGCAGGCGCGCGGCGACGGCGCCGGCGGCCGCCGTGCGCACGTCGGTCAGGTAGCCGTTGTCCAGCAGCACCGCCTCGACCAGGCCGTTCACCGCCGAGAAGACCACCATCAGGCCGGAGAGCGAGGGCAGGCCAAGCGCGACGTTGCCCCAGAAGGCCGTCGACATCTTGAAGGCGAAGCTGTCGAGGCCCGGCACGTAGGCCGTCTTGGCATCGAACTCTCCGCCCCGCTCGTGCAGGTCCATCGAGAGGATGGGCGGCATCACCACCTTGCCGCCGGCGAGCGCACGGAAGGCCGCCTCGACGCAGGCGACGCTGTCGAGGTCGAGGGGGACGGCCCGGCGGAGCTCCGCCTCGTTCAGGATGCGGATTGCGGGCATGGCCTCTCCTCCTCGCCGACCTCCACCTGCTCGCCGGAGACGAGCCTGTGGTGCAGCGCCATGTCGATGTTGCCGCCGCTCAGCAGCACGAAGGTGGGGCCCGTGAGCTCCACCTTGCCGGCCAGGACCGCGGCCACGCCGACGGCACCCGACCCCTCGACGATCTGGCGCTCCTGCCAGTAGCAGTGGCGGATACCCTCGGCGATCTCGGCCTCGCTCAGCAGCAGGACCTCGTCCACCAGCTCGCGCACCATGGCGAAGGTGTAGCGGTTGTCGAGGCCGATGCCGCCGCCCAGGCTGTCGGCGAGGGTCGGCAGCTCCTCGACCTCGACCGGCTGGCCGGCGGCGAGGCTCGCGTGCATGGCGGCACCGCGCGCCATGGAGATGCCGATCACCCTGACTCCGGGCTTGCGCGCCTTCGCGGCTGCCGCGATTCCGGCGATCAGCCCGCCGCCGGAGAGCTGCACCAGCAGGGTCTCGACCTCGGGGAGCTGCTCCAGCATCTCCAGGCCCAGGGTGCCCTGCCCGGCGATGATCTTGGGATGGTCGAAGGGCGGGATCATGGTCATGCCCTCGGCGACCAGGCGGTCGACCTCGCGCTGGGCCGCGTCCTGCGAGCGCCCGCTGATCAGGACCTCCGCCCCTTCCGCGCGGATCGCGTCGACCTTGTTGCGCGGCACCAGCTCCGACATGGCCACGATGCAGCGCACGCCGGCCCGGGCGGCGGCGCGGGCCAGGCCGCGCCCGTGATTGCCGGTCGAGACGCCCACCACGCCGGCCCGCTTCTCGGCGTCGGAGAGGCTGAGGACCGCGTTGCTGGCACCACGGAACTTGAAGCTGCCGCTGAACTGCTGGTGCTCCAGCTTCAGGTGCACGGGCACGCCCGCGCGCTCGCTGAGCGTCGGCGAGGGCTCGACCGCTGTCGTCCTGATGCGCCCCTCGAGGGTACGACGCGCCTGCTCGATCTCCTCAAGACCGACCCTGGCGGCCTCGGTCATGCCGCCTGCTCCAGCGGCGCGGTCGCGAAGAGCCGTCCGGGCGCGTCGGGACTGGCGGGCACGCCGGCATGGTGCAGCAGGCGCCAGAAGCCCGCCTGGTTGGAGGAGACCACCGGCTTGCCGAGCCGCTCCTCCAGGCCGGCGATGACGGAGAGCGCCGGCAGGGCCGTGCAGGAGAGGAAGAGGGCCTCGGCCTCCGCACAGTCGGCGGCCGCGGCCGCGGCCAGGATGCTGTCTGCCGTCACCCGCGCCATCGCGCGGTCGTCGTCCAGGCAGAGGCACTGGGCAGCGACGATCTCCAGCCCGCGGCCCTGGAAGAAGTCCGCCATCGGCTGGGTGGTCTCGATCAGGTAGGGCGTCAGCAGGGCGATGCGCCGGACGCCAAGGGCGGCGAAGGCCTCGAGGGCGGCGGAGGTCGGCGTCACCACCGGCGTGCCCGGGCGGACCTGCTGGATCGTCTCGGCCACGGCGGCCTCGCCGATCGCCACCGAGGCGGCGGTGCAGCTATAGTAGATCGCCTCCAGCCTGACGCCGGGCACCAGCAGGTCGGCCGCGGCGGTCAGCCGGGGGCCCATCTTGCGCAGGTTCTCGGGCGTGGTCGGGTTGGCGTAGGCCACGCGCGCCACATGCAGGACGGCGGCCTCCCTGGGAATCACCCGGGCCGCGTCGCGCTCCGAGGTGAGGTCGGTCGCCAGCGCGATCATGCCGAGACGCGGCGGCCGACCCTCGGGTTCGAGGGATGGCGAGACCGGCGAGGGGCGGACCGCCAAGGTCATCTAGAGCAAATCCCAAGCAGGTGGGATCACCTGCGACGACGATTTGCTTTTCAACCAACGCGCTAGAGCACAGTGCGTGAGCGGAAGCGAGCGCATTGTGCTCTAGACCACCAAGACCGGGCAGCCGGCGGTGCCGGTCACCTTGTGCGAGACGCTGCCCAGCAGGTAGCCCTCGATGGAGCCCATGCCGCGGCTGCCCATGACGATCAGATCCGCCCTGTGCTCCTCGGCGAAGGCGACGATGCCGCGTGCCACCGGGCCGTTGCGGACGAAGGCTCGGACCGCCTCGCAGCCCAGCGATCTGGCGTGGGCCTTGGCCTCCTCGGCCACCTCCTTGGCGTGCTCGCGCATGATGTCGTCCATTGTGCCGGGGTCGTCCGGGCGCACCATGGAGAAGGAAGCCTCCAGCATGGAGTGATGACGATAGAGGGTCACGATCGTGAGATCGGCGCCCGTGAGCTTGCTCAGTTTGACTGCCGTCTCCAGCGCCTTGATCGCGTTCTTCGAGCCGTCGACCGGAACCAGGATGTGCGCGAACATCGCCGCCCCCTACTTGGCGAAGGCCAGATCGCGCAGGAAGAGGGCGATCTGCGGGAAGAAGATCAGCGCGACCGACACGCCGAGCAGGATGACGATGAAGGGCGGCGTGCCGCGGATCACCTCTATGTAGGGCCGTTTGAAGACGGCGATCGCCGTGAAGATATCGCAGCCGAAGGGCGGCGTGGCGGAACCGATGGCGACCTGGAGCGTGATGATGGTGCCGACCAGGACGGGGTCCAGCCCGACCGACTTCACCACCGGTGCGAAGATCGGCACCAGGACCAGGATCACCACGATGGGATCGACGAACATGCAGCCGATGAAGAAGGCGATCGAGATGACGAAGAGCACCCCGATCGGCCCCATCTCCGTAATGCCGATGGAGGTGAGAATGGCCTGCGGGATCTGCGCGAAGGAGATGATCCAGGAAAAGGCGGCGCCCGCGGCCACCAGGATGAAGACCACGGCGGTGATGAGGCCGGTCGATTTGGCCGTCTGATAGACGTCGCCGATGGTCATGGAGCGAAAGACGATCACCTCGAGGATCAGGGCATAGAGGACGCAGGCCGCGGCCGCCTCGGTCGGCGAGAAGATGCCGCCGTAGATGCCGCCGATGATGATGACCGGAAAGCCCAGCGGCCAGATCGCGCGCTGCACCGACTTGATCCGCTGCAGCCAGGTCGCCTTGGGTTCCGTCGGCACCTGGTTCCGGATCGCGTAGACGATGGAATAGATCGAGAAGAGCAGCAGGATCAGCAGCCCCGGTCCGATCCCGGCGATGAAGAGCTCCGAGATCGAGGTGTTGGAGACCACGCCGTAGATGATCATGCCGATGGAGGGCGGGATCAGGAAGGCGATGTCGGAGGCGTTGACGATGAGCGCCAGGACGAAGCTGTCCTTGTAGCCGGCCTCGAGCATGCGCGGCCGCAGGGGACCGCCGACGGCCACCACCGTCGCCTGGGTCGATCCGGAGACCGCGCCGAACATGGTGCAGGCCGCCGCGGTGGAGACCGCAAGCCCGCCCTTCACATGGCCGACGAAGTTCATGACCATGTCGATCAGGCGGTTGGAGGACTGGCCGCGGGTCATGATGTCGGCGGCGAAGATGAACATGGGAACCGCGATCAGAGAGGCCGGCCGGATCCCGGCCATGAGCTGCTGGATCATGGTCTCCATCTGGCTGAAGCCGTTCAGCAGGCCGAAGAAGCCGACGAAGGCGCCGACGATGAGCGGCATCATCATCGGGAAGCCGATCAGCAGGAGCACGATCATGATAAAGAAAATAGTCAGGGCCATGATCGTCAGACCTCTTGCTCGTCGTTATCGTAGCCCTCGAGCACGTTGGTCGAGAGATAGATATCTTTCTCGAAAATGTTCTTGATGGCCGTCAGGAGGTACTGCACCCCGGTCATGAAAAGCCCGACGGGCACCCAGACCAGGGTCCACCACACCGGGATCTGAAGCGCGGGCAGCACGCGGCCGCGGCCGGCCTGCGTCTCGATGTAACCCAGCGCATACCAGCAGAGCCCGAACATGAAGACCGCGGTCACCAGCGCGATCACGATCATCACGATCTTGCGCAGGCCGGGCGGCAGGGCGTCGTAGATCGCCGACATGCGGATGTGGCGGCCCTGGCGCGCGGCGTAGCTGATGCCGGCGAAGGTGATGACGATGATCAGGATGCGGTTCAGCTCTTCGGAGAAGAAGATGCTGGACTGGAAGACGAAGCGCCCCACGACGTTGCCCACCGTGTTGGCCGCCATCAGCAGCACGCCGACCGCCAGCATGACCGATTCGATCCGGCTGATGAGGCTGTCGAGAAGCCCGAGAGGGCCCGGTAGCGAAGAGGCGTGCTCGGAGGCTCTTGGCTTGTCGCTCAAGGCACTGTTCCCCCAGATGCCGGCGAGAGAATGGCTGTCGGGCGGGGCCTGTCAGGAGCCCCGCCCGACGGCGGGCTGGAACGTTGCGGTCGGCCGCTAGCCCTGTTCGGCGGCCTTCAGGTCGGCCTTCATCTGCTCGAGGATGGCCTTGCCGCTGTCGCCGGTCATCTCGATGAACTTGGCCTCGACCTCCGCGGCCGCGTCCTTGAAGCACTGGCGCTGCTCTTCGGTCAGGACGGTGACCGTCATCTCGGGCTTCGCGTCCTTGATCTTCTGCAGCTCCGAATCGGCCAGTCCCTGCTGGTACTCGACGATGTAGTCGTAGGCCGCATCGGCCGCGTTCTGGACGACCTTCTTCTCGTCGTCGCTGAGGCCGTCATAGAAGTCCTTGTTGGCCATCACCGCCGTGGTGAAGTTGTTGTGGCCGGCATAGGTGATGTGGTCGGTCACCTCGTAGATCTTGGTCGAGTAGAGGAAGAAGGTCGGGTTCTCCTGCCCCTGGATGATGTTGGTCTGCAGCCCGCCGTAGACCTCGCCCCAGGGCAGCGGCGTCGGCGTCGCACCGAAGGCGCGGTAGGATTCCACCAGCAGCGGGTTGGTCATCACCCGGAACTTGACCTCGTTCAGGTCGGCGCAACTCGTCACCGGCGCCTTGGTGGTCATGGCCACCTCGCCCTCCGGGAACATGACCAGAAGCTCGAGGCCCTGGTCGGCGTAGAGCTGCTGGAAGTCCTCGTTGATCGCCTTGCTGCCCTTGTAGAAGCGGGCGAGCTGCGCCTGGTCGGTCGGCAGCAGGTAAGGCACGAAGAAGACCTGGGCTTCCGGGATCAGCGAGCCGGTGAAGCCCGGCGACTGGTCGACGAACTGCAGGATGCCGGCCTGGGCCTGCTCCATGATGTCGGCCGACTCGCCCAGGGTGCCGTAGGGGAAGAGCTGGATCTCGTGGTCGGAATTGGCCTCGATCTCTTCCTTGAACTTCTGTGCGTACTTGCCCTGGACCTCGTCCATCGACTCCTCAAAGGCATAGCGCCAGGTGTCGGCGGAGGCCGTACCGCTGGCGAGCAGGATCGCTGCGGCTGCGGCACTTGCAAGAACGACTGATTTCTTCATCATCTCTTCCTTCCTGTTCATGAAGACGGGCTGGCTTGCGAAGCCCTGCTGCCTCAAGCGGGCGGCCCACCGGCAGGTGGCGGCTTCTTCCGTCCGCCACAGACCGGCCGCTGCCCACTTTCCTCCCCGCGGCAGTGCTCCGGCAAAGTTCGCACATAGCCTTGGCCAGCAAAAAAATCATGTCAAATGCTATATTAAATCATGACAATTTTTTGCGCGGGCCCGGTGCCCCTCAGATCGCCAGCAGGGCCGGTTCCGGCGTGCTGCGGACCAGGCGAGCGACGACGGTGAGCCCGCGCTCGATGTCCTGCTCGGAGCCGGCGCCCAGCGAGATGCGCACGCCCTCGACCGCCTGCGGCGTGGTGATCGCGAAGTTGTTGCCGGCGGCCAGCGCGACGCCGCCGTGGCGCGCATGGGCGACGAAGGCCTGCTCGGGCCAGGCCTCCGGCATCGGCAGCCAGACATGCAGACCGTTGGTCGTGGTCCGGATGTCGGTCCCTTCCATGACCCGCCGGGCAATCGCATTGCGGCGATGAAGGCGGCTGCGCTGCCAGTTCAGCAGCTCGACGGCGGTTCCGTCCTCCAGCCAGCGGGACGCGATCTCGGCGATCAAGGGCGTCGCCATCCAATTCGTGACCAGGTGGCGGGTGCGCGCGGCCGCGCTCAGGGTCTCCGGCATGACCAGCCAGGCAATGCGCAGGCCCGGCAGCAGGCACTTGCTGAAGCCGGTGAAGTAGAAGCTGCGCTCGGGCGCGATGCTGGCGATCGGCGGCGGGCGGCTGGGCTGCACCGGCCCCCAGGCGTCGTTCTCGATGATCCAGACACTGTGCTTGCGGGCGACCTCGGCGATCGCCAGGCGCCGCGCCAGTCCCATCGTCGCGGTCGTCGGGTTGAGCCCGCTTGGCAAGAGAATCAATGCCTTGACCGCCGTGGCCCTGCAGGCCTGATCGAAGGCATCGGGCAGCAGGCCCTCGCGGTCCATGGCCAGACCCTGCAGGCGCAGTCCCAGGGTGTTGGTCAGCGAGGTCAAGGTGTGGTGGCCCATCTCTTCGGTGACGATCAGGTCGCCCGGCAGGGCGGCGGTCATCAGGGCCACGCTCATGGCCGTGGTGTTGCCGTTGGTGGGCAGCACCTGGTCGCGCGGCACCTGCAGCCCGCAGCGGGCGAGCCAGGGCAGAACCGTCTCGCAGTGCGCCTCCAGCGTGGCGCGCGGCCGGAAGGAGAAGATCGATTCCGCCGGAAGGTCGCCGGCCAGCCCGGCCAGCGTGTTGGACATGCGGCTCGCCTGGATCTCGCCGGTGACCGGCACCAGCATGGAGCAATCGATCACCTCTTCGCTGCGGGCGAGCCGGTCCCAGGGCATGCGCGCATCCGGCGGTCCGGCGCGCACGAAGCTGCCCCGCCCGACCTCGCCCTCGATCACGCCGAGGCGCGCCAGCTCCTCGTAGGCGCGGCTCACCGTCTGCACGCTGAGCCCCAGCTCGTAGGAGAGCGAACGGTGCGTGGGCAGGCGCGTGCCGGGCCTGAGCTCGCCGGCCCCGATCGCCTCGATCAGGGTCTGCGCGAGGGAGCGGTAGGCGGGCCGCTTCAGGCTTCCCGGCTTGGGAGGCCATATTGTCATGAGACATTTATCCCAAGAAATGGAGCAATTGACAAATAAGCCAACGAGGGAGAAAGGTCCAGCGATGGTGCTGGCGCTGGACGATCGCGACATCCGGATCCTGGAGATTCTCTCGCACGAGGGGCGGATCTCCAAGACGGCGCTTGCCGAGCGGGTGAACCTCTCGGCCACGGCCTGCTGGGAGCGGCTGAAGCGGCTGGAGGAGAGCGGGCTGATCCGCGGCTACCGCGCCGAGGTGGCGCTCTCCAAGCTCGCCCCGCACGTCAGCGTCTTCGTCATGGCCGAACTGGAATCGCACCGCGGCGCCGACTTCCAGCGCTTCGAGCAGGCGGTGCGGCGCCGCCCGGAGATCGTCGCCTGCTGGGCGCTGGGCGGCGGCTTCGACTACCTGCTGCAGGTCGTCGCCCGCGATATCGACGGCTACCAGCGGATGATCGACCAGCTTCTGGCGCAGCAGATCGGCCTCAAGCGCTACTTCACCTACATCATGACCAAGAGCGTGAAGCCGGCCGCCCCGCCGCCCTTCGAAGCACTGCTGGGCGAGGCGGAGGAGTGAGCCCGCGAGGCCGGACTTTCCGGCAGGTTCTCGGAAACAGGCGGCCTCTTTAGAGAAAACCTCGGCCCGCTTGCCCCTAGCCTCTGCTGGAACCCACCGGCGGAGAAGGAGCGAGCCCATGCTGACCCTGGAGAACGACGGAGCCCTCTCGGAGGCCGTCCGCCTGTCCGACCCGACGCTCTTCCGCTCTTTCGGCTATTGCGACGGGCGCTGGATCGCGGCCCCCGATGGACGCAGCTTCGCCGTCAGCGACCCGGCCGACGGCCGCGTCCTGGGCCAGGTGGCCCACCTGGGCGCCGAGGAGAGCGCCCTGGCGGCTGCCGCGGCTGCGAAGGCCTTCCCGCTCTGGGCCGGCGCCCTGCCGCAGGAGCGCGGCGCGGCACTCAGGCGCTGGTTCGAGCTGCTGCGCGCCAACCGCGAGGACCTGGCCCGCATCATGACGGCCGAGCAGGGCAAGCCGCTCTCCGAGGCGCGCGGCGAGATCGACTATGCCGCCTCCTTCCTGGAGTTCTACGCCGAGGAGGCCAAGCGCCCCAACATCGAGGGCGTGACCTCGCACCTGCCCGACGCCGAGATGGAGCTCTGGCGCGAGCCGGTCGGCGTGGCCGCCCTCATCACCCCCTGGAACTTCCCCTCGGCGATGATCACCCGCAAGGCCGCGGCGGCGCTGGCCGCCGGCTGCACCGTGGTCGTCCACCCCTCGCAGGAGACGCCCTATTCGGCCCTGGCGCTGGCCGAGCTCGCCGAGCGTGCCGGTCTTCCGGCCGGCGTCTTCAACGTTATTCCCGGCACCGCGGCCGAGATCGTCGAGCCCTGGCTGGACGACCCCAAAATCCGCGCGCTCTCCTTCACCGGCTCCACCGAGGTCGGCAAGCTGCTCTACCGCCGCTCGGCGGCGACGGTGAAGCGCCTGGTGCTGGAGCTGGGCGGGCATGCGCCCTTCCTGGTCTTCGCCGACGCCGACCTCGAGCTCGCCGTCGCGGAGGCGATCAAGGCCAAGTTCGCGACCAGCGGGCAGGACTGCCTGGGCGCCAACCGCTTCCTGATCGAGCGCAGCCTCTACCCCGACTTCTGCGCGCGTTTCGCCGAGGCCGCCGCGGCCCTGACCCTGGGGCCGGGCTCGGAGGACCGCGACCTCGGCCCGCTGATGAACGCACGGGCCGTCGAGAAGCAGGAGGCGCAGGTGGCCGACGCCCTGGCCCGCGGGGCGCGCTGCCTCACCGGCGGCAGGCGCTCGGCGCTCGGTCCGCTCTTCTACGAGGCGACGGTCCTGGCCGACGTCGACCCGGCCGCCGACATCTTCCGGGAGGAGACCTTCGGCCCGGTCGCCGCCCTGGCACCCTTCGACGGCGAGGCCGAGGCCCTGGCGATCGCCAACGACAGCGAGTACGGCCTGGTCGCCTACCTGCACACCCAGGACCCGCGCCGCATCTACCGCTTGAGCCGTGCCCTTGAGTACGGCATGGTCGCCGTCAACCGGACCAAGGTAACGGGGGCGCCCATCCCCTTCGGCGGCATGAAGCAGTCGGGCCTGGGACGCGAGGGAGCCCGCCACGGCCTCGAGGCCTTCACCGACATCAAGTACGTCTGCCGCGACTGGGCCTGAGCCCCGCCGCCCAACAAGCACCGAGGAAGCCTAACCATGCTGACCAACGATCAACTGAGCCAGTGGGATCGCGAGACCTTCTTCCATCCCTCCACCCACCTCGCCCAGCATGCCCGCGGCGAGACCCCGTCGCGCATCATCACCGGCGGGTCGGGCGTCTATATCGAGGACCGCGACGGCAAGCGCTTCCTCGACGCCTTCGCCGGACTCTACTGCGTGAACGTCGGCTATGGCCGCAGCGAGATCGCCGAGGCCATCGCCAAGCAGGCCCGGGAGCTTGCCTACTACCACGCCTATGTCGGGCACGGCACCGAGACCTCGATCCGGCTGGCCAAGATGATCCTCGACCGGGCGCCGGAGCAGATGTCCAAGGTCTACTTCGGCCTCGGCGGCTCCGACGCGAACGAGACCAACGTGAAGCTGGTCTGGTACGTGAACAACATCCTGGGCCGGCCGGAGAAGAAGAAGATCGTCTCGCGCTGGCGCGGCTATCACGGCTCCGGCCTGATGACCGGCTCGCTGACCGGCCTGGAGCTCTTCCACAAGAAGTTCGACCTGCCGCTTCCCCAGGTCCTGCACACCGAGGCGCCCTACTATTTCCGCCGCGCGGAGCTGGACATGAGCGAGGCCGACTTCACCGCCTTCTGCGCGGCCGAGCTGGAGGCGCTGATCGAGCGCGAGGGCCCGGAGACCATCGCCGCCTTCATCGGCGAGCCCATGCTGGGCACCGGCGGCCTGGTGCCGCCGCCCGCCGGCTACTGGGCGGCGATCCAGCCGATCCTGAAGCGCCACGACATCCTGCTGATCGCCGACGAGGTGGTGACCGGGTTCGGCCGGCTGGGGACCATGTTCGGCTCGACCCACTACGCCATGACGCCCGACATCATCACCATCGCCAAGGGCCTCACCTCGGCCTATGCGCCGCTCTCCGGCTCGATCGTCGCCGAGGGGGTCTGGAAGGTGCTGGAGCAGGGGACCGACGAGACCGGCCCGATCGGCCACGGCTGGACCTACTCGGCCCATCCCATCGGCGCGGCCGCCGGCGTCGCCAACCTGGAGCTGATCGATTCCCTGGGCCTGGTTGAGAACGTCGGCACGGTCGGCACCTACTTCCGGCAGGCCCTGGCCGACGCCCTGTCCGGCCACGCCAAGGTCGGCGACGTGCGCGGCGACGGCCTGCTGGCCGCGGTCGAGTTCGTCGAGGACAAGGCCAGCCGCCGCTTCTTCGACCCGGGCCAGAAGATCGGCGCCAAGGTCGCCGGCGCGCTCTTGCAGGAGGGCGTCATCGCCCGCGCCATGCCGCAGGGCGACATCATCGGCTTCGCCCCGCCGCTCTGCCTGACCAAGAAAGAGGCCGACCGCATCGTCGAGGCCACCCGCAAGGCGGTGGACGCGGTCTTCGCGTAGGCCTTGGGGAGGGGGGCTGCCAGTCCGGTAAGCCCCCCGCCCTATGCCTTCTGCCCGCGCGCGGTCTGGTCGTACGCGGCAGGCGGTGCCTACTCCGGCAGTCCCGCCTTCACCAGAAGCGCCAGTTCCGCGGCGGCGGTCGCCGGGTCGGCGTAGGGGGGCATGGCGAGCCAGGCCGCGCTGGAGAAGTCGGGATTGCGGGAGAGGATTTGCTTCGCCACCTCGGCCGCCGCCTCGGTCTCGTCCATGGCGGCATGGACGGCGGCCAGCTCCAGCAGGAGCGCGATGGAGCGGTTCTCCTCGCGAGCCTCGGCCGTCAGGATCTCCAGCGCCTCCTCCAGCCGTCCTTGCAGGCGGTAGGCGCGGGCCAGGGTCCAGCGGTACCAGTCGGAATAGAAGGGCGAGAGCCTGAGCGCGCGCCGGGCCAGTTCCGCGCTGCGCTCCAGGTCGCCGGTGTAGGAGAGCGCGTAGGCCAGGAGCGCCGTCACGTCGGCGCCGCTGGGCTGCAGGCGCAAGGCCTCCTCGCCCATCCGGACCGCCAGCGCGTGCTCGCCGCGCATCAGCGCCAGCATGGACTGGAGCGCGATGTTGATGCCGCGCTCAGGCGCGATTGCGAAGCTCTTCTGCGAGATCTCCTCGGCGCGCCTCAGGGAATCTTCGCGCGACGTGCCCCAGTCGAAGCGCGCGTCGACCCAGTGCGTCCAGGCGAGACCCTCCCAGGCGCCGCGATAGTCGGGATCGGTCAGGATCGCCTGCTCGTAGAGCGCGCGGGCACGCAGGGTGTCGGCGCGGGTCAGCAGGCGCAGATGCTTCAGCGCCTGGGCGGCCAGGACCCAGGCGCGCAGGTTGGGGCGCTGCTTCTCCATGGAGATCCTGGCCTGCTCGCCCTCGGTCATCTCGGCCTGGAGTGCCACCAGGATGCGGTGGATGATCTCGTCCTGCACCTCGAAGAGGTCGGTGATCTCGCGGTCGAAGCTCTGCGCCCAGATCTGCTTGCCGCTCTCGCCCTCGACCAGCCTGGCCGAGACCCGGACCCGCGATCCCGCCTGCTGCACGCTGCCGTCCAGCACGTTGCGCACGCCCAAGCGGTCGGCAATGGCGGCCAGGTCGCGATCCTCCTCGCCGAAGCGGCTGGCGGCGCTGCGCGCGATCACGAACATGTCGGAGACCATGGTGAGCGCCGTGGTGACGCCTTCCGTCAGGCCCTCGGCGAAGCCGGCGGCCTCCTGGCTGTCACCGACCGCGCGGAAAGGAAGGACCGCGATCGAGGGCTTCGTGGGCAGGGTCAGGTCCAGCCCCTCGGGCGGCGGGTCGAAGGGCCCCAGGCCGACCTTCAGCCCCCAGATGGCGTAGCCGCCGCCGAGGCCCGCCAGGACCAGCAGCAGCAGGACCAGCACCGCCGCGAGCGGCCGCCGCCGGAGGAGGCCTCCGTCAGACCTCCCCTTCTGTGGGACGGCCAGGGCGTCCGATGAGGCTGCGGGGCTGTCGCCCGCTGCGCGGATCTCCTCGAAGAGGCGTTGGGTCTCCGCTTCCGGCTCGACCTGCAGGTCCTGCGCCAGGCTGTCCCGGCAGATCTGGTACTGGCGCAGCGCGGCGGAGCGGCGGCCGCTGCCGGCATAGGCGCGCATCAGGGTCCGGTGCGCATCCTCGCGGTAGGGATCCAGCGCCACCAGCCGCTCGGCCAGGAGGACGGGATCGCCCCTCCCCTCCGTGCCCTCCGGCGCATCGAGGAGGCGCCCCAGGGTGTCGGCGGCGAGCGAACGCAGGCGCGTGTCCTCGCCCTCGAGCCAGGCGTCGAAGGGTTCAGAGACGCTGCCGAGGTCGGCCAGCAGCGGGCCCTCGTAGATTTCGACCGCGGTCTGCCAGTCCGCCGGGCCCTCTCCGGCAGCCAGACGCTCGAAGTCGGCGAGGTCGGAGGCCAGTCCCGGGGCAGTCGCCACGCGGTCCTCTTCCGTGACCAGCAGCGCCGCGGCCTGCTCTCCCAGGGCCTTGCGCAGCGAGGAGATGCTCTGGCGCAGGCTCTGACGCGCCTGCTCCTCGAAGCGGTCGGGCCAGAGGAGCTGGGCCAGGTGCTCGCGGCTCTGGGCGCTGCGGGTGACGGCCAGGTAGGCCAGCAGCGCGCGGGTCTTCTTGCCCAGCGAGGCCGCAAGGGACTGCGCCTCGGCCTGAAGCTCGAAACCACCCAGCACCCGCAAGCGCAGCCCGGCCATGCGCCGCTTCTCCCTCCTGCCCTGACTTCCGCCGATCCGGCGGGCCCGCGCTCGCACCCTAGATTGCCGGCCGCTTTCCCGCCAAGCGCCTTCTTCGGCGCCCCGCAAGCGGCGTCAAGGACCCGGAAACGCCGTCTTGACGGCCTTTTGACGCCGCTCGCGACCGGCTTTCACGGCGCCCGAACGGCAGCCGCGGCTGCCCGATCCGATCTCCTGCAGCAGACGACGCAACACCCGAGGGGATCGAGGCGATGAGCATCCACCAGACGATCGAGGCCGTGCCGGATTGCCGGCAGCAGAAGCCAAGGCTCACCAATAGCAGGCTGACCGATAGCCAGGCAGTCCGGCGCCGCTGGGCCGTCCTGCAGGCGGCGCGGGGGATCGAGACGCGGCTCTGCGACGAGGCCTTCCTGGCCTCGTCCGAGGTCTTCCGGAACAGCATCGAGAACCTGATCGGCTGGGTGAAGCTGCCGCTGGGTCTGGTCGGCCCGCTCCGCATCCACGGCGCCGCCGGAACGGTAGAGCGCTTCATCCCGCTGGCGACCACCGAGGGGGCGCTGGTCGCCTCCTACGCCCGCGGCGCGGCAGCCATCACCGCGGCCGGCGGCTGCCGCGCGGTGGCGGGCGAGAACCGGGTGCAGCGCGCGCCCGGCTTCGCCTTCCCGGGCCTGGTGGAGGCGCAGGCCTTCTGCCGCTGGATCGCCGCCGAGGCCGAGCTGCTGCGCCCGCTGGCCGAGGCCGGCTCGCGGCACACGCGGCTGCTGGCGGCCGAGCCCAGGCTGGAAGGCAACCACGTCTACCTGCTGCTCACCTACGCGACCGGCGATGCCGCCGGCCAGAACATGGCGACCTTCGCGACCGAGGCCCTGGTGGCCGGGATCCTGGAGGCAACGCCGGTCAGGCCGGGCTACTGCTTCCTGGAGGCCAACCACTCCGGCGACAAGAAGGCCAGCGCCTTCGCCCTGGTCCAGGGGCGCGGACGCCGGGCATGCGCCGAGGTCACGCTGCCGGCAGCCCTGGTGCGCCGGCAGCTGCGCGTCTCCGTCCGCCAGATGCTGGACTACTGGCGCATGTCGGCGATCGGCGGCGTGCTGACCGGGACCCTGGGCATCCAGGGCCACTATGCGAACGGCCTGGCGGCGCTCTTCATCGCGACCGGGCAGGACGCCGCCTGCGTTGCCGAGTCGGCGCTCGGCGTCACCCGCATGGAGGAGATCGCCGGGGGCGGGCTCTATGCCTCCGTCACCCTGCCGAGCCTGCTGGTCGGCAGTGTCGGCGGCGGCACCGGGCTGCCCTGGCAGCGGGCGGCGCTGGAGCTGATGGACCTCCAGGGCGACGGCAAGGCAGGTGCCCTGGCCGAGACGGCAGCCGCCCTCTGCCTGGCCGGCGAGATCTCCATCATCGCAGCACTCGCGGCCGGCCACTTCGCCCAGGCGCACCGCAAGTGCGCCCGCGGTTAGGTTTGTTCTCGATGAGCAACACCATGACCCTGCGGGTCTTCTGGGTATTTCACTTTCAAGAAGGTGTGCCCTCGAACAACGTAGAGTTTACTCTCAATTCGAGGCAGTATTTCATCAATAGATGCAAGGACGCGAAGGAGTTTATTACGGTGTGCGTGCAAAAGATGAAAATACTCTCGCATACACTCGCGAACTTGATCTCCTGCAAAATTTGGGGAGTTTCGAATACCTTCGATCAATGCTTGCCCTTCCCTTTCGATGCTTCGAAGACGAATAACATCGTCTGCCATCTCCAACGGGAGAATTCCCAACAGTTCAGCGGGCAACACAAGAAAATCTGTTGGCTCTGGCAGTTTAAGAAATCTTTTAGAAAAAGGATGCGGCTCATCTGGCTTAGATGGATCAAAAGTGAATGGGCTAGATTGAGAAAAATCCCAACTTGCATTGTACATAGTAGTAACAAATCCTGTTGGCTGCAGTTCTACGCTTTTCTGCTCCAACTGAACCCTAACTCCTGCACGAATAATTCGAAGAGAAGATACCAACGATGTCCAATATTCAATCTCACGCCTTTCTCTTTCGTGTGTTTTCATCAGCGCGATCTGCTCACGCAGAAGTTGCCGCTCTTTCTTGGATCGTCGGTCAGCTTGACGAGTCTGGTGCCACACAAACCAAGCAGAGATGATAAAAAACGCACTTGTCGCAAGCGTTTGGTACTCTTTGAGAGCCCCATTCCCTGCGATCCATCCCGCACCCAGGCTCCCAACAATGAGCGCCCAAGAAAAGGCTGCAAAGCTCAGTGGGGCCGGCCGATCCATGTTTCGACGGAACAGGCGGCAGTACAGAGGCCAAAGCCAACTGCGCCACGTGCGGCGAGCACCAATTCGGCACCGCCGAAAAAAGGAACCTTTTCTCATACTTTTCTATCTCGACAAGTCGGGCGAGTCGCACAAGGAGAGATAGTATGAGTAACCAAGCTCTCACCGGCGAGCGCTCGCTGCCGCTGCTGCGGCGCTACTGGATCTACCAGGCGGAGCGCTTTCCGGTCCTGGCGCACGGGCTGCCGATCGCCGTCATGACCTTCGCGATGCAGAGCTGGGCCATGGGGCTGGCGGGCGAGGTCACAGCCTACCGGCCCCTGGCCCTGCTGGGTGCCTTCCTCGCCATCTTCGGCTTCTTCTTCCAGCTCCGCGTCGCCGACGAGTTCAAGGACCGGGAGGTCGACCGGCGCTACCGCGCGGAGCGGCCGGTCCCGCGCGGCCTGGTCGGCCTGGGCGAGCTGCTGCTGCCGGCGGGCCTCTTCGCCGCCATCCAGGCGCTGGTCGCCTGGCTCTGCGGACCCCTGGCGCTGCTCGCGCTCGCGGCGGTCTGGGGCTACGGCGCCCTCATGAGCCTGGAGTTCGGCTGCAGCAGCTTCCTGCGCCGCCGGCCGGGCCTGGTCCTGCTGAGCCACATGGCCATCCTGCCGCTGATCGCGCTCTTCGACGTGGCGGTTCAGTGGTCGGCGCTGGGCGGACTGCCGGCCCACTGGCAGGAGCTGGTCGGCGCCTTCCTGCCGGTGCTGCTGCTGGTCTACGCCAGCGGGCTCGGGCTCGAGATCGGGCGCAAGATCCGCCTGCCGCAGGGCGAGCGCCGGGGCGTGGAGACCTATTCCAAGGCCTGGGGCCTGGCGCCGGCCCTGGCCGCCTGGTGCCTCTGCTTCCTGCTCTCCGGCCTCGGGCTGTTCCTGGCCCAGGAGGAGGCGCTCTACGCGCGCCTCTCGCTGTGGGCGGGGCTCGCCATGCTGGCCGCAGCACTGTTGGCCGCGCTGGCAACGCTCTGCCTTCGCTCCGGCGGGGCGGCCCGTTTCCTGGAGCCGCTCGCGGCGCTCTGGATCGTCGCCGGCTTCACCCTTCTCGCCATTCCGGAGGTCCTGTCATGACTGGTTCCGCTCTCTTCTTCCCGGGCGACCTGCCCCTGCCCCGCGACTGCGGCGGCAAGGCCGGAGGCCTGCTGCGCCTGCAGAATCTAGGTTTCTCGGTTCCCACCTGGTTCCTGGTCCGCCCCGACGCGCCCTGCCGGGGTGCCTGGCCCCGGGCCAGGCTCACGCCGGAGGTGCGCGCCCAGATCGTGCGCGGCCTGCACCGCCTCGGCGGCTCCCGCTTCGCCGTGCGTTCCTCGGGCGCCGCGGAGGACGGGGCAGGACAGTCCTACGCCGGCCAGTTCGACAGCCTGCTCGACGTCGCGCCCGAGGCCGTCTGCGCGGCGGTGGAGCGGGTGCGCGGCTCCGCCTCCGGCGCCAGGGTCGCCGCCTATCGCCGGGCCGTGGGTCAGGAGGACGGCCCTGCCGCCTGCGCGGTCGTGGTCCAGCGCATGCTGCGGCCGGCGCTCTCCGGCATCGCCTTCACGGCGGACCCCGGCAGCGGCGACCGTGGGACCTGCGTGATCGCCGTGGTGCGCGGCAGCGGAGAGGAACTGGCGGCCGGCCGCAGCGACGGCGAGACCTGCAGGGTGTCGCTGGACGGCCAGGTCACCCGGGACCGGACCAGAGAGGCTCCGCTCCTCCCGGCAGGCCAGGCCCGTGCAATCGCGGGCCTCTGCCGCGAGGCGGCGCTCGCCGCCGGCTGCCCGCAGGACGTGGAGTGGGCCATCGAGCAGGGGCGCCTCTTCCTGCTGCAGGCGCGGCCCATCACCGGCCTGCCCGAGGGGCCGCAGGGGCGCGCGATCCTCTGGGACAACAGCAACATCGTCGAGAGCTTCGGCGGGGTGGTCTCGCCGCTGACCTTCTCCTTCGCGCACCGGGTCTATGGCGCGGTCTATCCGCAGATAGCGCGCCTGGTGGGCGTCGCGGAGCGCGACATTGCCGGCAACGCGGAGGCCTTCCGCAACATGATCGGCCAGGTCGAGGGCCGGATCTACTACAACCTCCTGAACTGGTACCGCATCCTCACCCTCTTTCCGGCCTATGGCTTCCTCAAGGCCTCCATGGAAGAGATGATGGGGGTCGACCGGGCCCTGCTGAGCCAGGTCGAAGGCCCGCAACGCCGGGGCCCCGCAGGGCGGATCGGAACGGCCTTCCGGCTGGCGCGCGTGGGCGCCGGGCTGCTGGTCCAGCGGCTGCGGCTCGGCCGGAGCAGGCGCCGCTTCCACGCCGAGGTCGAGGCGGCGCTGCGCAAGGCCCGGCTGCTCGAGGGAGGGCTGGATCTCGCCGGCGCGGCCGCCGTCTACCGCCGGCTGGAACGCGACCTGCTGGGCCGCTGGACCGCCCCCCTGGTCAACGACCTCTTCTGCATGATCGCCGTGGGCGCGCTGGGCCGCCTGCTGGCGCGGGCCCTCGGCGAGCGGGCGCCGCGCTTTCAGGCGCAGCTCCTGGCCGGCGAGAAGGACATTCTCTCCACCGAGCCCGCGCGCCTAATCGCCGAGCTGGGAGCAATGGCCCGGCGGCGCCCCGCCCTGCTGAAGGCCCTTCAGGACGGCCCGACCGAGAGGGCGCAGGAGGCGATCGCGGCCGACCCGGAGATGGGTCCGGCCTTCAGCGCCTACCTCGCCCGCTTCGGCGAACGCTGCGCGGCCGAGCTGAAGCTGGAGAGCCCCAGCCTGCAGGAGGACCCCCGCCTGCTGCTCGACGCCATCGCGCAGGCGGCCACCGGCCCGGCGCGAGATTCTGCCCCCGAGGCCGGCCCCGGAGACGAACTGGACAAGGCCCTGGCGGGCCGGCCGCTGCTCCGCCTGGCGGTCCGCCTGCTCGCCCGCGAGGCCCGCCGGCGCATCCGCGACCGGGAGAACATGCGCTTCGAGCGCACCCGCGTCTTCGGCCTGGTGCGCCGGCTGGCGCTGGCCATGGGCCGGGATCTCGCCGCGTGCGGCCGCCTGGCCCATGAGCGGGAGGTCTTCTACCTGACGATCGACGAGCTTCTGGCCATGGCGGAAGCCGGCTCCATCACCGGCGACCCGGGCGCGCTGGCAGCGCTGCGCCGTGCCGAGTTCGAGCGGCTGGCGCTGCGGCCGCAGCCGCCGCGGCGCTTCCTCACCCGCGGCGCGGTGAGCCTGGCCGAAATCGAGCCCTGCCCGACGGAAAGCCCCGATGGCGAGGAGGTGCAGCCGGGCCAGAGGCGCGGGGTCGGCGGCTGTGCGGGGACGGTGCGCGGCCGGGCCCGCGTGGTGCTCGACCCCAGGGGCGTGACGGTCCGGCCGGGCGAGATCCTGGTCGCCCCCTTCACCGATCCCGGCTGGGTGCTGCTCTTCGTCAATGCCGCCGGTCTGGTGGTGGAGCGCGGCAGCCTGCTGTCGCACTCGGCCATCGTCGCCCGCGAGCTGGGGCTGCCCAGCGTGCTGGGCCTCGCCGATGCCACCCGCTGGATCGAGGAGGGCGCGCTGATCGAGGTCGACGGGACCAGCGGCCTGGTCCGCAAGGTGGCAGCACCATGACCGACGAGATCGCGCGGCGCGCCTCCTTCGACCGGGTCAACTACGGCCAGGTCTGGGAGGACGCGGACCTGCTGCTGTCGGCACTGGCAGTGCAGCCGGGCGAGCGCTGCCTCTCCATCGCCTCGGCCGGGGACAATGCCCTGGCCCTGCTGCTGGCCGATCCGGCCGAGGTGGTGGCGATCGACCTGAACCCCTACCAGATCGCCTGCCTCGAGCTGCGGATCGCCGCCTACCGGGCGCTGGACCACGCGGCCTTCCTGGAGCTCTACGGCGCAGAGCCCAGCCGCCGGCGGGCCGACCTCTACGCCCGCTGCCGCCCGCTGCTCGGCGATGCCGGGACGGCGGCCTTCTGGGACGGGCAGCAGGGCCTCCTGCTCCGCCACGGCCTGGCCGGCGTGGGCCGGCTGGAGCGCTACCTGCGCCTCTTCCGCCGCCTGCTGCGGCTGGTCCAGGGATCCAGTCGGATCGAGGCGCTGCTCGCCCCCAGGACCCGCCGGGAGCGCGCGCGCTTCTACCGGGAAGCGTGGGACTCCTGGCGCTGGCGCCTGCTCTTCCGCCTCTTCTTCTCGCGCTGCACGATGCAGGCGCTGGGCCGCGAGCCCGCCTTCTTCGCCCACGCCGAGGCCGATCTGGCCCGGCACCTGCTGGCCCGCAGCCGCCATGCCCTGACCGAACTCGACCCCAGCCGGAACCCCTACCTCAACCAGGTGCTGACCGGGCGCTACGGCCGCTGCCTGCCGCTGGCGCTGCGCCCGGAGAGCTTCGGGCCCATCCGTGCGCGGCTGGACCGCCTGACCTACCGCCGCCAGGGCCTGGAAGAGGCCGTGGCGGCCGGCCCCTTCGACCGCATGAACCTGAGCGACGTCTTCGAGTACAAGTCGGAGGACGCCGCGCAAGAGCTGCTGCGCCGGCTGCGCGCCGCCTGTCCGATAGGAGGCCGCATCGCCTTCTGGAACATGCTGGTCCCGCGGCAGGCCCAGCCCGAGGCGGTCAGCGGGTGGCGGCCTCTGAGCCGGCCCGGGGCGGGCCTGCTGCAGCAGGACAAGGCCTTCTTCTATTCCGCCTTCCACCTGCTGGAGGCGGTGTGATGACAGCACTTCTGCCCGGCTGGGGGGCGGCCCTGGTCGTGGTCGCGGCCCTGGCCTCGCTGCTGGCAGGCCTGGCACAGGCCGGTCGGGCCTGGCGCCTGCCGCCGGAGGTCAGCCGCAAGCTGGTGCACCTGGCCATGGGGCTGACGGCGGCGGGCTTTCCCTGGCTCTTCGACGATCCCCTCTGGGTCGCGGCCTGCGCGCTGGGGTCGGTGGCCCTGCTGCTGGCGGTCCGCACGCTGCCCCGGCTGCAGCGGGGTGCGCAGGTGCTCTACGCGGTGAAGCGGGCCTCCTGGGGAGAGCTCTGCTTCGCGCTCGCCGTCGCGCTCCTCTACTGGCTCTCGGCCGACCGGCCCGCCTTCTACCTGGCCTCGCTCCTGGTGCTGACCCTGGGCGACGCCCTGGCCGCCCTGGTCGGCAAGGCCTACGGCCGCGCGCGCTACCGGACCCGGGAGGCCGAGAAGAGCTGGGAGGGCTCGATCGCGCTCTTCGCCGTCTCCTACCTGGCGGTGCTGGTCCCGCTGCTGCTGCTGACCGGGATCGGGCGGGCCGAATGCCTGCTGATCGCGCTGATCGTGGCCTTGCTTGCCGTCCTGATGGAGGGGGCCTCCTGGCACGGCCTGGACAACCTGGTCCTGCCGCTGGGGAGCTTCCTGCTGCTGGAGGCCCTGGCGGCGCGCCCGCTGGAGGCCCTGCTGGCCGATGCCGCGGTAAGCCTGGGCCTCGCCGGACTGGCGGCACTGCTCTCCGGCCGCACGCGCCTGCAGGCCGACGGCCTGATGGCCGCCACCCTGCTGGGCGCCTGCTACTGGGTGCTGGGCGGGCTGCTCTGGCTGGTGCCGCCCCTGGTGGTCTTCCTGGTCAGTGCCCTCTCGTCCGGGTCCAGGCGGGGCGAGACCGGCAATGCCGGCGATATCGTCGCCATCGCGCTCACCACCGCGCCCTGGCTCCTCGCCGAGAGCCTCTGGCTGGGCAGCAATGCTTTCTTCCCCTTCGCCGTCGCCTTCGGCGCGCATCTCTACCTGGTGCTCGCCGGCCGGACGGCAGCGGGGGCCGGCCTCGGCTGCGCCCTCGCCGTCTGGGCGGCCCTGGCCCTGCCGAGCCTCGTCCTCTTCGACTTCACCCCCCAGGCGCTGCGTCTGGCCGGCGTCGGCCTGGCGATCGCGCTGGGGCTGGCGAGCGCGACCTCAGGGCTGTCGCGTCGGCGGAGCCCGGCCATGCGGTTGCTTGTCCAGGGTGCCATCGCGCTCGCCGCCGCCCTGGTCGCGCTCGCCGGCCTGGAGCTCGTCTCTCCCGGCAGCCTGGCCCTTGTTTCACCCGCAGAGGAGTTCTGACCCATGATTCCGATTGCAGGGAAGGACCGAGATCAAGGCCGCTCCGGTACCTCGTCGCTCGAGATTCGTGCCGGTGAGGGCCGCTGCCGCATCTGGTGGGGCGGGGCCTGGCAGGCTGAGGAGGAGCGGCCCGGCCTGATCGGCGCGCTGCAGGCCGCCGACGGGAAGAGCTACCGCGCCCTCCTGCAGCAGGCCTGCCGCGCGCTGGCGGCACGCGGTACCCAGGCGGCCTACGGCCCCGTCGACGGCAGCATCTGGCGCCGCTACCGCCTCAGCATCGAGAACGCCGGCCTGCCGCCCCTGCCGATGGAGCCCTGGAATCCGCCCAGCCACGCCCGGTGGATGGAGGCTTGCGGCTTCGCGCCCGCCGCCCTCTACCGCAGCGCCATGGCCGACCTGTCGGAGCGGGAGGAGCCCGGTCTCACGGCAAGGCCGGATCTTCCCTGGAGGGACCGGGTTCGCCTGCGTGGCCTCGAGCCGGCAGACTGGCGCCGCAACCTCGCGCGGGTCCACGGCCTGGCGATGGAAGCCTTTCGCCGCTCGCTGCTCTTCGACCCGCTCCCGCTCGAGAGCTTCCTCGCGCTCTACGAGACCCAGCGCCGCCTCATGACCGCGGACTTCTGCCTGCTGGCCGAGGAGGGGGACGAGCTGGCGGGCTTCCTCTTCGCCTTCCCCCTGGCCGGCTGGCCGGAGTCCGGGAGCGGCACCCTGGTGGTGAAGAGCCTCGCCGTGAAGCGGGGCCGGGCCTACGCGGGCCTGGGGCGCCACCTGGTCCGGATAGTCGAAAGGCGGGCCCGGGCGGCCGGCCTCACCCGGGTCGTTCACGCCCTGATGCGCGAGGGCGGCCACTCCGATGCCTTCAGCCGCCGCAGCGCCAAACCCTTCCGCCGCTATGCCCTCTACAGGAGATCCCTGCCGTGAACCCCAGCCAGACTCTCGACGCCCGCTTCCGCCTTCAGGTCGCCAGGGCCCCCGGCGCCGCGGCCTTCCTCACCCACCGCCTGGGACGCTCCCGGCCCCTCACCTACGGCGCGCTCGACGCCCAGGTGGACGGACTGGCGCGCCAGCTTCAGGCGCAGGGCATCGGGCCCGGCGAGCGCGTGCTGCTGCTGGAGCCGGTCTCACCCCGCCTCTACGCGCTGCTGCTGGCGCTCTTCCGCCTCGCGGTGACGGCGGTCCTGCCCGACCCGGCAGCACTCTCCGAGACCCTGGAGGCCGCCTGCAGGCAGACCCGGCCCAGGGCGATGATCGGGCCGGCCAGGGCCCAGCTCCTGCGCCTGACCGCGCCCGCGTTGCGCCGGATCCCCCTGGCGCTCTGCAGCGACCTCCCGCTGCCCGGCACGCCGCGCCTCAAGTTCCAGGCGACGCCGGGCACCGGCCCCACCGCGGTGCTTCCGCCGGGCGAGCCGGCGCCCGCCCTCGTCTCCTTCACCAGCGGCAGCAGCGGGGCGCCCAAGGCCGTGCCGCGCTCCCACGCCAAGCTGCTGGCGCAGGAGAGCGCGCTCTCGGGCCTGCTCGACATCCGGCCGGGCGAGCCCTGCCTCACCACCCTGCCGCTCTTCGCCCTGGCGATCCTGGCCGCGGGCGGGACGGTGGTGACGCCCCCCGGAGGGCGCAGCAGCCCGCGGGGCTTCCTCCGCCGGCTGGAGCGGGCCTCGGTCTCGACCCTGATCGCCTCGCCGCCGCTCCTGCGCAGCCTGGCCGGTCAGGGCCGCCTGCCGCCCTTGCGACAGCTCTTCACCGGCGGCGCCCTGGTGGAACCGCCCCTGCTGCGGGCGCTGGGCCGGGCCCTGCCGGCGACGCGCGTGGTCGCGGTCTACGGCGCCAGCGAGGCGGAACCGATCGCCGCGCTGGAGGCCCGCGAGGTCACGGAACGACAGGCGGCCCTCTGGCGGGAGGGTGCCGGCGCCGTCGTCGGGCGCCCCCTGCCGCAGGTCCGGCTCGCTCTCCTGCCGTCCTGCCCGGACAGGAATTCGGAGACGCAGGCCTTCGCAGGGCCGGGCGAGGTAGGCGAGATCCTGGTCTCGGGCGATCACGTCATCAAGGAGACGGCGGCGGCGGGGGCTTCGGCAAGGGACAAGCTGCGGTGCGGGCCGCTGGTGTGGCACCGCACCGGCGATGCCGGCTATCTGGATGGCGAGGGCCTGCTGTGGATCGTCGGCCGGGCGAGCCAGCCCCTGGGGCCACCGGAGCGCCCGGTGCACGCCCTGCAGGCCCAGGGCCTGCTGGAGGATCTGCTGCCCGGAGAGGACCTGGCCGTCCTGCCGCTGGGCCGGGAGATCCTGCTGGTCCTGGCCGGCCGCCTGGGTGCGAGGCGGCGCGCGGTGGAGGACCGTCTGCGGGGGCTCGGCACGCTGCGGATCGTGGAGGGCCTGGGTCCGCTGCCGCGCGAGCGGCGCCACCGGGCCAAGCTCGACCTGGTACGCCTGCGGCGACGGCTGCCGGGTCTGGAGCGGGCCGGTCTACCAGCCCTCGAAACCGGCGACGGCCGTATCGGGAACCCGCCCCTCGGCGACATCGGCCAGGGCGCGGTCCAGAAGCGAGACCGCCTCCTCCGCCTCCGCCTTGGTGAGGGTCAGCGGCGGCGTCAGCTCCAGGACGTTTGAGCTCATGCCGACGTAGAAGACGACGAGCCCAAGCTCGAAGGCCCGGTAGACCACCTTGGCGGCCTCGCGCGCCGCCGGCGCCCGCGACTGCCGGTCGGCCACCAGTTCGACGCCGATGGCGAGACCGCGGCCGCGCACGTCGCCGATCATCGCGTGCTTCTGGCCCAGGGCGCCGAGCAGGCCCTGGAGATGCTCGCCCACCGCCGCTGCGTTCTCCGTCAGCCCCTCCGCGGCGATGGTGTCCAGCACGGCCAGGCCGGCCGAGGCGCAGACCGGATTGCCGTGCAGGGTCTGCATGGAGAAGGAGGACGCGAAGTCCATGATCTCGGCCGGCCCGATGGCGGCGGAGAGCGGCAGGCCTCCGCCCAGCCCCTTGCCCATGACGACGATGTCGGGCCGGACCTCCTCGTACTCGATGCAGTGGAAGCGCCCGCTGCGCCCACAGCCGACCTTGACCTCGTCGCTGACGACCAGGATGCCGTGGCGCTGGCAGAGCGCGGCCAGGCGCGCCATGAAGCCGGCCGGCGGCACGATCAGGCCGCCGTCCGACTGGATCGGCTCGATGAAGACGGCCGCCACCTCCTCCGGCGGGCAGTCCCGCGCGAAGGACTCCTCCAGGGCGGCGAGGATCCCGGCGCCGCCCTCGCCCCCGCCGCTGGGCCGGTAGGGATCGGGGTAGGGGATGAGGTGCAGGCCCGCAGCCTTCTCCGCATGCTCCTGCACGCTGTGGGCGGAGATCGCCATGGAGCCCGCGGTGCCGCCGTGATAGGCGCCGACGAAGGAGATGAGCCGCGGACGCCCGGTCGCCGCCACGGCCGCGCGGGCCACGGTCTCGTTGGCGTCGGAGCCGGAATGGCCGAGCCAGACCCGCCGCTCGCCCTCGCCGGGCATCAGGGCCAGCAGGCGCTCGCCGAGTGCCACCGCCGGCGCGTTGGCGACAGAGAGCGTGCTGGCCCCCGCCTGGTCGGCAAGGGCCCGGCCGACGGCCTCGCCGATCGCCGGGTGCGCATGGCCGAGGCTGACGGCTCCCCAGGAGGCCGAGAGATCGAGCAGCCGGCGGCCGTCCTCGTTGACGAGATAGCTCCCCTGGCCGCCGGTCGCGGCCAGCGGAAAGAAGCGCAGCTTCTGCAGGCGCGACAGCGTCCTGGCGTCGCGTTCGTAGAGGGTAGGCATGGCAGCCCCTTTTGCCGGTCAGCGCCGGGGGATAAGAGCATCGATGGGGCTGCCTTGTCGAATGGTCGGACAGTTGGCGGTCCGGGGCGCTCAGAGCCGCTTGCGGTACTGGCCCGGTGTCACGCCCAGCTTGGCCCGGAAGGTGCGTGTCAGATGTGCCTGATCGGCGAAACCGCTCGCCGCGGCAATCTCCTTCAGCGCGAGATCGCCTTGCTGCAGCAGCCGCTTGGCGCGGGCGAGCCGCCTCTGGATCACGTAGGCATAGGCCGAACAGTCGAGCCTGCGCCGGAGCTGACGCACGAAGGTGTAGGCGCCCAGGCCCAGACTCTCCGCCATGTCCTCGATGGAGATGGTCTCGTGCAGGTGGGCATCCACATAGTCTTCCAGACGGGACAGCTGCCCTGCCGTCAGGGCCCCGATGACCAGCTTCTCCTTGGCGATACAGGTGGCATAGCCGCGCAAGAGGTGGACCGCCAGCTGGAGCCCCAGCGCCTCGACATAGAGCGGTCCGCCAGCACCCGGGCTGCGCGCCTCCTCCGTCAGGCAGTCGGCGATATGGCTGATGACGGGGTCGGAGCCCTCCAGGACGTCGTGCAGGTAGACCTCCGCCACCTCCTGCTGCCGCAGCTCGCCGGCCACCCGCGCAAGCAGGCTGTTGGCCAGATAGAGGTGGGTGACCTCGACATTGTCGCTCCAGTTCCAGTGCGATTGCGCCGAGCGCGACAGCAGCGAGACGTTGCCCGGCCCGCAGCGGGTACTGGTCCAGCGGCCCTCGACCTGCCGGTCCATCGGCGTCACCCCGCGTCGGTACTGCACGATCATGGAGGTTTCCATGGGCGGGATCTCGACATCCTGGCCGCGGTAGCGGTAGGTCCGCTGCGCAACTTCCTTCCAGCCTTGTCCGTCGCTGGCCGCAAGCACCTCTCCGGGAACCCACACCGGCAGTTCGCGGGGCGTGATCAACGAGGTCGGTCGCGGTCGTTCCAGCGGCATGTCGAGATATGACCTTCCGCGCTCTGAGATCCTGAGCTGCGCTCGCCGGCTTTCCTGCCGGACGGCTTCCTTTCCAGGCTCATCTCCTGTCTAGACCCTTGGTTGCAGGGACGCAATCGCCGAGGGTCCCTGCGATCCTCACGCTCATGCGGCGCGCTTCTCCTTGAGGGCCCGATAGAGGGCCGTTTCGAACTCCAGGTAGCCGCCGAACGAGGTCGGGTCGCCGAAGGGCAGGATCTGGGTCGCCCAGAAGCCACCGTAGCCGTTCTGGCGGTCGATCCAGTAGAAGAGATTGGCCAGTCCGGCCCAGCCGAGTGCGCCCGCCGGCCGGCCGGTCTGTGCCTCCTCGTCGTTCACCATGAAGGAGAAGGCCCAGGACTTCGAGAGACCGGGAAAGAACTCCGCATCGTTCGACAGGGCGGGAATGACGCCCGGCAGCATGGCGATCTTCTTGTCGCCGAGCTGGTTCCGCGCGGCCATGCGGACCGTTTCCGGCTTCAGCACTCTGCCGTGCTCGCCCCGGCCGTCGTTCAGCCACATGCGGATGAAGCGCAGGTAGTCCCCGACCGTGCCGTAGAGCCCGTGCCCGCCCATGTGGACCTCGGGGCTGGGCGGCAGCTCGAAATCCATCGGCGTCAGCGAGCCGTCGGCATTGCGGGTGTGGATCGAGGCCAGCCTGTCGCGCGGAACGTTACCGATCTCGAAGGTCGTCTCGGTCATGCCCAGAGGCTGAAAGATGCGCTCGGCGAAGACCTGGCCGAGCCGCTTGCCGGCGATCGCCTCCACCACGAGGCCGCACCAGTCCAAGTTGCTGCCGTACTCCCAGCGTTCGCCCGGATCGAACAGCAGCGGGGTCTTCAGCGCCGCCTTGGACCCGGTGATGACGCTGGGCTGGCCCTTCTCCTCCGCCAGTCGCAGGTAGTTGCGGTTGAAGAAGTCGTAACCGAAGCCGGCGGTGTGAAGCATCAGCATGCGCGTGGTGATCTCGCGCTTGGGGGGCCGCAGCTTGGCTTCACCCGCCGGCGTGAACCCCTCGATGACCAGCATCTCGCCGATCTCCGGCAGGTAGGTCTTGGCCGGGGCATCGAGGTCGAGGCTGCCGTCCTCCACCAGCTGCAGGACTGCGGTCCCGGTGATGGCCTTGGTGGTGGAGAAGAGCGCGAAGACGCTGTTGCTCTCCATCGCCCTGTCTTCGCCGAGGCGGAGCAGCCCGGCAGCCCCCTCGTAGAGACTGCCCTCGCGGTCGGTCAGCATGGCGACGACGCCCGGGACGGGGGCCTCGGCTGCGACGACACCCTCGAGTATGGCATCGCCGGCGGCCTTGAAGTCCTTCATGGTTCGATCCTCCCAATGCCGGGCCCGACCCGCCGGGCCGAGCCCGGTCTTCTCATTGCATGTGAAACCCGGGATAGCCCTCGGCCGCCACCTCCGCACACTTCTGGCGATAGGTCCCGACGCCGCCGGTGTAGGAGAGCACCCGGCGCGGCTTTCCCGGTACGTTGGAGCCGAGGTACCAGGAGGTGGTCTTGGAGATCAGGGTGGCGTTGGCCAGCTCGTCGTGATGCTTGACCCAGGCCTCTTCGGCTTCCGCGCTCGGCTCGACCACCTTGCGGTCGTTCTTGCGCATGTAGTCGATGCAGTCCGCGATCCACTCCGTCTGCTGCTGCAGGCAGGTGGTCATGTTGCAGAGCGCGGCCGAGGGCGCCAGCGGCACGGCGGTGGTGAAGAGATTGGGATAGCCGTGCACCTGCAGGCCCATCGTGGTCCGGATGTCCCGGCCCCAGTCTTCGCTGAGCGAGCGCCCGTCGCGACCGCGGATCTCGATCCGCGTGAGCGAGCCGGTCCCGGCATCGAAGCCGGTGGCCATGATGATGACGTCCAGGTCGTAGCGACTGCCGTCGGTGAGCTCGATGCCGCCTTCGGTGATGCGCTTGATCGGATTGTCCCTGACGCCGATCGCCTCGACGTTGTCGCGGTGATAGGTCTCCAGATAGCCCGATTCCAGCGGCACGCGGTGGGTCCCGAAACCATAGTCGCTCGGGACCAGGAGCGCGCAGAGGCGGGGATCCTTCAGGCGCGCGCGCATCTTCTCGCGGACGAACTCGGAGACCTCTTCGCTCACCTCCGGGTCGAAGAAGATCTCGGCGAAGGAGGCGAGCCAGAGCTTCAGCGAGCCGTTCGCATAGGTGTCCTCCAGGACCTCCCGGCGCTGCTCCGGCGTCAGGCCCGCCCACTGGTGCTCGAAGTCGTACTCGAAACCGGTGAAGGTGTTGGGCAGGGTCCGGCGCAGCTCCTCGAAGCGTCCCTTGTAGGCGGCGGCCTCGTCGCGTCCGTACTTGTCGCTCTTCATCGGCAGGACGTACTGCGGCGTGCGCACGAAGACCTTCAGCTGATCGACCTGGCCGGCGATGGTCTGGATCACCTGGATGCCGGTCGCCCCCACGCCGATGACCCCGACGCGCTTGCCGGCCAGCTCCAGGGGTTCGCGCGGCCAGCGCGAGGTATGGAAGATCTCTCCCTTGAAGTCCGCCTGGCCGGGGAAGAGATCGGTCATGGGGGCCGAGAGCATGCCGCAGCAGGTGATCAGGAACTGCGTGTCGATGGTCTCGCCACGGTCGGTCGTGACCCGCCAGCGACCGCGCGCCTCGTCGAAGTGGGCGGCGACGATGGCGGTCGAGAGCTGGATGTCGTCGCGCAGATCCAGGCTGTCGCAGACGTAGTTCATCCAGCGCTCGATCTCCGGCTGACCGGGAAAGCGCTCCGACCAGGTCCAGTTCTTGTAGAGCTCTTCCGAGAAGAGATACTGGTAGATGTAGGATTCCGAGTCGAACTTGGCGCCGGGATAGCGGTTCCAGCACCAGGTCCCGCCCACGCCCGGGGCATTGTCGTAGGCCCTGACCTTGAGCCCCAGGTTGCGTAGCATGTGAAGCTGATAGAGACCCGCAACGCCGGCCCCGACGATCAGGGCGTCGAGAATCCTGGTCTCCTGCGTCTCCTGTACGATCGCATCTGCGTCCATGGCAGCCTTTTCCTCCCGCTTGCCTTTCGGTTCGCTCTTGCCCTGCCCCTCTTCGGGGGCTGTTTCGCGCGTTCGGGTAGCCTAGGAGGAGGGTCAAGCGGGGTCTTGAAGGATAGCGGCAAACTTTTGAAGATTCCGGGCAGCCGCCGTGGGGGCCCCGACGCTGCAAACCCTTCCGGCGGCACTATGAAATGCGGCGACGAAGGCTGGGCGACCAGTCGCGTACAAAGAGACGCTTGCCGCGCCACTCCGCCTCCAGACGGCCCTGCAGGTGGAAGAAGCGATGGTCCGATCGCAGCTCGGCCCAGCTCTTGATCTCCGCCGCACCGTCCGGGCGCTCGATGCGCATGCGGTGCTCGAAGCGGCTGACGGCCGTCTGCGGGTCGGAAGCCTGGAGCGCATGCCGCCCGGAGGTCTCGAAGCCGAAGAGCGTGTCGGTCTCCGGAAAGAACTGCGCGGACCAGCCTTGGTGCCAGCCGCTTCGGACCCATCCTTCCTCCATGCCGGCGCTGCGGGTCAGGGGCCCCTTCGCCACCTGCCGGTGGCCCTCCGGCTTCGGCTCGGGCGGCGCGAAGAGGGTTAGCAGGGGCGCCGGCTCGCCGGCGAGGCGCGGCAGGGTCAGGCGGCAGCCGCCGAGACCAAGCGCCAGGCGGGTGGGTTCGGGCGCCGGCCAGGCGAGCGGCCAGTAGGAGGAGGAAAGCGCGAGCCGAATGCGATGGCCCGCGGCGAAGCGGTAGGCCCGTGTGGGAAAGGGGATGCGCAGGACCCGGCGGCGGTCCGGCTGGAGCGGCCGGCCCGTCTCGAGGCTGTCGTCGAGCGCCAGGTTACGCAGGGCGAGCGACACCCGCGCGACTGCTCCGTCCGGTGCAACGTCGCAGAGGCGCAGGGCAACCTGGGCCAGCGGGCGATCGGAAAGGATCTCCAGCAGGGCCACGGCGCTGCCGACCAGACTGAAGGGCTCCTCCAGGGGCCCGGTCTCGAAGACCAGGGACCTCGCGTCGTCGCTTGCCTGGTCGGTCGGAAGCCCGCCGTAGCGGCCGAAATAGCCGCTGTCGCCGCCGGCGGCCCCCACGCGGAGGTCGTAGGGGATCCGGGCCTCCGAGCTGCGGGGCGCAAGTCGGCGGGCGAGCGCCCCCTCGCCCAGGTAGAAGTCCTCCGATTCCGTCGCTGCGCTTGCCGGCCTGGCCAGCTCGATCCAGCGCCCGCGGCGGCGATCGATGACCTCGCGCGGGGGATCGAAGTCCGAGAGCCAGAGGCGCAGGCGCGGCCAGTTCGGGGTCGCGGGCTCCTCACTGCCCAGCCAGTGATCCCACCAGCCGAGGGCCTCGCGCTGGAAGTGGATCGCCGGGCCGGGATGGCCAAGGTCGGGATAGTGGTGGCCCCAGGGACCGACGATCCCCCAGACCTTCTCCGGGTTCAGCTCGACCAGGGACATGACGGAGTTGGAGTAGCGATCGGACCAGCCGCCGATGGCCAGCACCGGGCAGGAGAGCCTGCCCGCCTGGCGCGCGACCGAACCCCACTGCCAGTAGGCGCTGCGCTCCTCCTCCCGGACCCAGGCTTCCAGCGGAAAGGCGGCGCCCAGCAGGCGCTGTTCCCAGGTCTCGAACCAGTCTTCGCCGACCGTGGCGGCCGCCGGAGGTGCCGCCAGCACCGCCGGAAGGGTGGCGCCCCACTCGACCGAATCGGTCAGCAGCAGCCCGCCCTTGTGGTGAATGTCGTCCTCGTAGCGGTCGTGCGTGGCGCAGAGCGCGATCACCGCCTTCAGCGCGGCCGGGGCATCGACGGCTGCCTGCAAGGCGGCGGTCCCGCCCCAGGAGGTCCCGAACATGCCGACCCGGCCGTCGCACCAGGGCTGGCGCGCGATCCAGTCTATGACCCGGTGCGCATCCTCCAGCTCTTCCGGGCCGTACATGTCGGCCATCAGCCCGTCGCTGTCGCCCGAGCCGCGCATGTCCACCCGGAGCGCGGCGTAGCCGGCGGCCGCGAAGACCGGATGATTGCGCTCGTCGCGGGCGCGGACCATGTCGCCCTTGCGGTAGGGAATGTACTCGAAGAGCGCCGGCACCGGGCGGTGGCGGGCCCGCGCCGGCAGCCAGAGGCGGGCGGCGAGGCGCAGGCCGTCCGGCAGGGGGATCCAGCAGTGCTCGATCTCCTCGACCGCGGACCCCGGCTCGACTGCCGGCTCTACCACCCCGTCCTCTGCGGCTCGTGGGTCCCGAGTGCTGCCGCCTAGGCCGCGAACCACCAGCGCCGCGGCAGACGGCTGTCGTCGACTCGCCGGCTGCTGCCGACCGCGCCGTGTCCCATTTTGTCGCTCTTGCCGATCAGGATGTTGGCGAAGGCGAGCACGACGGCCCCGCCCTCTTCATAGAGCAGGCGCTGGGCCTCGTAGTACATCTCCTGCCGCTTGTCCTGGTCGGCCTCGCGGCGCGCCTCGACCAGCAGCTTGTCGAAGGTCTCGTTCTTGAAGTAGGTCGAGTTCCAGGGCGAGTCCGAGGTGTAGGTCGAGCTCAGCATCCAGTCGACCGTGGGCCGGCCGTTCCAGTAGACCGCGCACCAGGGCGCCTTCAGCCAGACGTCGGTCCAGTAGCCGTCGGCGGGGCGGCGGTCGACCTCCACGTCGATGCCGATGGGCGCCATGCTCTCCTTCATCAGGACGCCGGTGTCGACCGCCCCGTCGAAGGCGCCGTCGCTGGTCGAGAAGACCAGGTTCGCCTGCTCCATGCCGGCCTGCTTCAGGTAGTGCTTGGCCTTGTCGGGATCGTACTCCCGCTGCGGCAGGTCGGCGTTGAAGAACTGCTGGTTGCGGCTGATCGGCAGGTCGTTGCCGATGCTGCCGTAGCCGCCCAGGACCTTGTCGACGATCTCCTTGCGCTTGATGCCGTACTTGACCGCGAGCCGCAGGTTGTTGTCGGTGAAGGGATCGGTGTCGCAGCGCATGTCGGTGGTGAAGTGCTGCGTGCCCGCCACCTCCACCAGCGAGAAGCCGGGCGCCTGCGCCAGCCGCCTGGCCACCGAGATGTCGGGCGAGCCGATGGCGTCGAGCGAGTGGGAGAGCAGGCCCGTCACCCTGGCACCGGGGTCGGTGACGTTCAGGATCTCCACCTCCTCGAAGTGGCCCTGGTCGTCGCGGTAGAAGTTGGCGAACTTCCGGCCCAGGTAGCGCTGGCCCGGCTCGAAGACCTCCTTCACGTAGGGGCCGGTGCCGATGCCGGCGTCCCAGTCGTCGTTACCCGCCTGGCCGATGATCAGGCCGAAGGCCGAGAGATGGGTCGGCAGGTCGAAGTTGACCTCGCGCTGCTTCATGACCACCCGCAGGTCTCCGTCGGCCTTCAGCTCCTCCAGGTTGCCGATGATCTGCTTGCCCTCGGCGAACTTGCTGTCCTCGCTGGTGTGCTGCTTGAGCGACCAGACCACATCCTCGGCGGTCAGTGGCTTGCCGTCGTGGAACTCGACCCCCTTGCGCAGGGTGAAAACCCAGGTGCCGTCCGGCTTGCTCTCCCAGCTCTCGGCCAGGCTGGGCTGCGGGCGGCCCTCGTGATCCATCTCGGTCAGGGTGTCGAAGGTGGAGAGGATGGAGAGGGTGGCGTGATCCGCCCCTAAGGCCTGCAGCGGGATGAAGGTATCCGTGGTGCTGCCGCCGTCGGCGCCGAGGCGCAGGTGGCCGCCCTTGCGCGCGGCCTCGGCCCGCGCCGGCGACCACAGGGAGGGCGAAAGCGCGGTCGTGACGCCCAGGGCGGCACCCGCGGCCAGGATACGGCGCCTGGACGGCCCGGCTACTCCCCTCGCGTCTCTCGGCGAAACCTCTCTCTCGGTCATCGTCCGCTCTCCCCTTTGCAATGGCCCCGCCCCTCGGACGCAACAGCCAGCCTCATATCGGAAGGATCTATGCGACATAGTTCGCTCTATATAAGAATTTTGCAAGATAATTCTTCTATGAGCCGAATTCTTGGCAAGGCTGCGCCGTTTAGGTTAAGCCTGACGCGCCATGAGCAAGAGAGAAAACATTCAAGCAGCCGGCGATGCGGCCGAGCCCGGCGCAGAGGCGGGCGGGCCGGTTCCGAGGCTGCCCGCGCCCTCCTTCGGCGGCGAGGTGCGCCAGCTCCGCAAGGCGCGCCGCATGACCCTGAAGCAGTTGAGCCAGGCCAGCGGCGTGTCGCTCAGCCACCTGAGCGCGATCGAGAGGAACGCGACAAGGCCCTCGCTCGACGTGATCGAACAGATCGCGGCCGCGCTGGCCATCACGCCCGACTGGTTCTTCGCCAGGCGCAGCGGCAGCGGGCCGATGGAACGGGCCTATGTCGTGCGCGCCCACGAGCGCCGCAACCTCAACGCCCTCTACGCCCAGAGCGCGGGCGAGCTGGGCTATGTCGACAGCCTGCTCTCCAGTTCCATCGGCGGCGGCTTCTACATGGGGATCGCGCACTACGCCCCGGGTGCTGCGCGGGTGGACGAGACCATGATGTCCTTCGAGGGCGAGCAGCACGGCATCCTGATCGAGGGCGAGCTGGAGCTGCGCCTGGGCGAGGAGACCATCACCCTCCGCCCCGGCGACAGCTACAGCCACCCGGCCCGGATTCCCCACCACGGGCGCAACCGCAGCGACAAGCCCGCGGTCCTGGTCTGGGCGGTCTCTCCGGTGGTGATCCCAATGGACGTGACCCGGCAGGGGCCGGGAGAGGAAGAGGAGCCCGAAGCGGATTAGTTTAGTTGGCCGCCCTGCTTGAGCCGGAACCGACTGCGCCGCTCCTCCACCGCGTGTCCCTCGAGCCGGAGCAGCGCCGCCTTCGCGGCCAGGCCGCCGCCGAAGTCAGTCAGGTCGCCGCTGCTGCCCACCAGGCGGTGGCAGGGGATGACGATGGGGATGGGGTTGGCGCCGTTGGCGGCCCCTACCGCGCGCACCGCCTTAGGCGCGCCGATGCTTTGGGCCAGCTCGGCGTAGCTCATGGCCCTGCCCAGGGGAATCTCGCGAAGGGCGGTCCAGACGCGCTGACGGAAGGCGGTTCCTTCCGGCGCCAGCGCAAGGTCGAAGGACCGCAGCTTGCCGGCGAAATAGGCGGTGAGCTGGCGGGCGGCCGCACCGAAGGCGCCGGGTGCCTCGTCCCAGGCCTCGTCGGGCTCCCGGGCATGGCGTCCGGTCGAGAAGAGGATCTGGGTCAGAACCTCGCCGTCGCCGACCAGGACCAGGGGGCCCAGGGGGCTCTCGCAGCGTCGGTAGCGCAGCGGCGGCATCAGAAGAGGCTGTGCGCCAGGCGGTAGGCCATCAGTTCCTCCGGCAGCAGGACGTACATCTGCGACGGCGGCGCCTTCAGGGCGTGCGTCCAGACCCTGGAATCGACGCCCCAGTGGTCGAGCCGGGTCAGGATCTCGTAGTTCAGGTGCTGGACGTCGGACACCGCGACGTCCGGGGTGAGGCCTGCCACGTTGGCGAGATAGGGCTGGTGCAGCCCGACCCAGGCATCGCGGGCGACCCGGCGCCTGACGCCCGCGGCCAGTACCAGCGGACAGGCCGAGGCGCAGTAGCCGCCGTCGGGGACCAGGGTCTCGAGCGAGCGGGCGCGCAGGTAGTCGCCCATGGCCAGCGCCTCCTTGACGGCGCCGCCCGGCGACAGCAGCACCAGCACCTCGGCGCGCTCGTCGTGCTGCAGGTCGAAGCGGCGCAGGCTCGCGGCACTGCCGGGGGTGATCATGCCGAGGGCCAGGATCGCCGGCCGGCCCTCCAGATCGCTCCAGGTGAAGGTCATGGGGCCGCGGGTGGGCTCCAGCGGGGCGCCGCCAGGCAGGTGCGGAAGGCCGCCGTCCGGCCGCATGGGAAAGGCCGAGGGATCGTAGGGGCGAAGCTGGTCCCCCGGTTCCGCCGGCGACAGCGGCATGGGCACCGCCGGCCCCTCGCGCTCCAGCCGGTTCGGCCCCTCGGGCAGGGCCGGCGCACGGTCGGACTTCCACCAGCCGACCTTGGCGCTCTCCGCCATGTCGGCCAGAACGATCCCGAGTGCCAGCAGGATCCACAGCTTGAGGATCCAGCCGAGCGCCCTGCCGCCGATGCCGCTTTCCCGCGCCTCCATCGCCGGCTAGCCCGCACCCCGCCTGGCGCGGCTCTCGTCCAGGTTCTCGACCTCGGCGCCCGGCGGCGGCGCCGGCTCCTCGATCTCCGGCGCTGCCGGCGGCGGGGCCTGGAGCGGCGGCGGGACCTCCTCGCGCCGGCCGTGGTCGAGGTCGCTGCCGTGGGCGGCGCGCGACAGCCGGGCCCAGGCCTCCAGCGCTGCCTGGAGGTCCTTGAGGCTCATGGCCTCGTCGCGCGAGAGGTGGGTCTCCTGGCGCCGGATCGAGGCGTGCACCACCATCAGGATCAGGACCAGCACGCCGGGCAGCAGGTCAATGGCGATGGCGCCGGCCCAGGAGGGTACGAAGTCGGCGGCGTAGAGCAGCACCGCCTCGGCCGGCGAGAGCGGCACGAACCGCAGGGGCTGCACCGCCGGCCGGGCCAGGATCTCGTCTGCCGCCGCCGCCAGCACGCCGGAGGTCTCGTCCACGGTGGAGCGCACCTCGTCCAGCACCTGGCTCTGCCGGTCGCGCAGGTCCGCCGACAGCCCGGTCACCGCCGGCATGATGAAGGAGCGCGAGAGGTCTTCGGCCTGCCGGCGCACCGCCGGCGCGATCGAGGTCTGGGTGAGCGAGGCGATGACGCCGGCGAGCGCCACGGCCTGGTCGGCGAAGCGCACGCTGCGCTGCTCGATGTCCTGCGCGCCGCCGACGATGGCCCGCATGGCGTCGAGATGGCGGCTGCCCTCGGCGAAGAGGTTCTCGACCGGACCGCGCGAGCCTTCGATCTGGTCGCCCAGATCCTGAAGCTGCTGGGCCATCTGCGCCAGGTACTGTGCCACAGTCCCGCGCCCCGACGAGCCGGTCAGCGCCCCCTCGGCCTGCTCGCGCTCGGAAAGCTGGGCGAAGCGCTGCTGGGCGATTCGGATGTCCGGCAGCAGCCCCTGTGCCGCCAGCGCGTTCTCGTGCGCCTGCTCCAGGCGTTCCTGGTAGTCCACGACGGTGACGGCCAGGTGCTGCTCGACCGAGGCAGCGCCGGCGAGTGCGGCGGCGTTCAGCCAGCTCGACATGGCGACGATGGCGCCGCAGCCCAGCAGCATGGCACCCGTCAGCGCCAGCCGCGTCGCCCCGGTGCGCATCTGCGGCAGGAAACGCAGGATGTAGGCCCAGAAGATGAAGATGCCGACCGAGACGGCACCGGAATAGACCACGGCGGCCCCGAAGGTCAGCAGGCCGGCCCCGTCCAGCAGGCCGCGAACGCCGATATAAGTGTAGACGCCGCTGGCCACGGCGAGCACGCCCAGGGCGGCCGTCGTCATGGCCTCCAGTCCGGCGATCCCCTGTCTCAGCTCCCGTGCCATGGGCTCCGCTCCCTTGGTGCGGTGGGAAGGCTAACACAGTGCGCCGGCAGCACGAGCGGAAGATTGACCTCTCCGCAAGCAGCCACTACCTCTTGGACATGCCGCCACCCGCCGCATTCTGACGCTCCGCGTCTCCTTTCCAATCGCTCGCAGGACGGACGAGGCCCTCTTTGTGCCTGAGGCCAGGGTCGCCGTTCGTCTTGCGCCGGTCCGACAGGGGTCGGCCGGCCTCTGCAACCTGCGAGAGGAGACGGCGATGCACCGCAAGAAGGAGCGCGGAGAGGGAACCTGCAGAAAGGAACCGGGATCGGAGCGGGAGGAGCAGCGCATCCGCTTCGCCCGCGCCATCACCCGGGACGCCTTCGGCCGGCACTACTGGGACGACAGACAGGCCGAGGAGATCGTCCGGGCCCTCACCAAGGAGAAGGAGGGCGACAGGAAGCGCCGGAAGCCCTGAGCCGGCGGGGAGGAGGACGGCCATCGTGGGCCGTCCTCCCGACCCCGGTAGCTGCGGGGTGGGAATCGTCGGGGGACCCCGGCCGGGCCAGGGGGACTCGCGATCGTCTCCGCACCTCAAACAGTCAGGACAGAGTCACTCTGCGGCAGCGGGAACGGGGCTCATCCGCGGCGTCGCCTGTTTCAAGCCGCAGGTCTGATAGAGCCACTCGTGCAGCGTCACCAGCTCGTTGCTCCTCTGCGGGTCCGGCGCTCCGGCGCTCCGCGGGGCCGCCCCGACCAGTTCTCCGATCTCGGAGGGAGAGACGAAGAACAAGGCCTTGAAGCTGCGGGTGAAGTGGCTCGGGTTGTGAAAGCCGTAGCGCTCGGCGACGCTGCGCACGGTCGTGTGGGGGCCGCGCTGCGTCAGCTCGCGGAAGCAGCGGTAGAGCCGGCGCCGGCGGATGGTCTGGTCGACACCGCCCTGGCACTGGAACAGGCGATAGAGGCTGGCACGCGACAGCCCGAAGACCTTGCACAACAGGTCGGCATCGAGCCGGGGGTTGTTGAGCTGACCGTCGATGAAGGAGAGCATGGCCGACCGCACGGCCCGGCGCAGGCTGCGCTGGTCGGCCTCGGCCTTACTCTCCAGGAAGATGCCGCGCAGCATCCCGGCGTAGCCGGACGCGATCGCCGGCGCCTCCTCGCGATCGATGCTGGGCAGACGGTCGAAGATGTCCTGCGTGACGCTGGCGAGCACGCGTCCCTTGGAGGAGTCCGCCGCAAGCGAGAGGTAGGGCCGGTGCCTTGAGGGATCGAAGCCCAGCACCCGGAAGGGAACGATGACGGCGAGCACATCGGAGCGATCGACCACCGCGCGGAGCGCGCGCGACGCATCCTGCAGCACCACCTCGTGCGGGCGCTTGGTGATCGGGGTGTCCTCGATCAGACCGGTGAAGCCGCCCGTCTTGAAGATGTTGATGGTGAGGAACTCGGAGGGTTCGGATGCCAGGTGGCGTCGCGACCGCCCGACCTCCAGCGGCTCGAAACAGGAGCGTACGAAAATCAACTGATCAAGAAGGTAGCCCGTCGCGGTCGCGGTAAAGTTGTCGGCGCCCCAGGGCGCACGCGCGTCGTAGAGGGGCCGCGCATACTCGGCCCAGATGTCGAATCCCTCTCCCCTCTGGCGATTCGAGGCATCGATGTGCCAAGAGGGAACCGAGGTGCTCATGCTTCCAATCATAGCCTCATCAGCATAGGCGTGTGAGCGCAATCACTCAACGCACTTTGGTACCACACATGAGGTAAAAAAATGCCACGGAACGATATTATTGACGGCTTTTGCTATCCAAAGTGGATCGTCATTCCGGGCATTCGAGGAATGATACGCATTCCTGATTGGGCCCCCGGCCTCGGCCGCTTCGGTCGCACGCTTGCCGTCTCCCTGCTAGCATCGCTCGCCTCGCTCGCGCCCGCAGCGCAGGCGCAGGGCCTGGATCTGGAGACCCTCACCTGCGCGGAGGTGACCCGCATCCAGCCGGAAGCGATCCAGACCACCGTCATAGGCCTGGCCGTCGGCTACGCGATGGGCCAGGCCGATGCCGCCTTCGACCTGGAGGAGGCAAATCGCTGGTTCGCTGCCTTCCAGGATCTCTGCAAGGTTGCGCCCGCGTCCAAGGTGACGACGGTCCTGCCGAACCTGGCCGAACAGGTGCGCAGCAACTAGAGCGTTTCGGATTCACGCGGAACCGGTCCGTCCCCCAATAAGAGCGCGCCAGAGCGGGATTCGTTCGCCTGTGCTCACGAATCCCGCTCTGGCATGTTGTTAAAAAAGCAAATCGTCGTCGCAGATGAGTCCATCCGCTCGGGATTTACTCTAGTCGGACGCCGTCGCGAAGCGAACCAGCACGGGAAAGTGGTCGCTGCCGACGTCGGGGCCGCGCTCGACCTCCTCCACGCGCGCCTCCCCGCTGAGGTAGACCTGGTCGATGGCGAGAATCGGCAGCGGCAGCACCTGCTCCGTCGGGAAGGTGAAGAGCCCCTGGGTCACGCGCCTGAGCGCGATGGCGGTCTCGAAGCCGCGCAAGCCATAGGACCAGGGCGTCGAGTTGAAGTCGCCCGCCAACACCAGAGGGCCCGCGCCGAGATCGGCCAGACGGTCGGCGACCCAGCGGAACTGGCGGCGCTGAGCCTCGGCCGGGGTGGGCCAGGAGAGGTGGGTATCGAAAAGGATCAGGTGCCGCCCCCCCGGCAGGAGCGCCCGGGCGGTGAGCCCCGACGCCGCCCCGTGATCGCGGACCAGCTCGATCTCGGCCTTGCGCCAGCCCTCGATCGGTCTCGGCAGGGGCGGCAGGGATTCGCGCCGGCCGAGGTAGCTGGCCGCCGCATCCTGCAGGGGAAAGCGGGAGAGGATGGCCAGGTTGCAATAGCGCAGCTCGACGCAATGCACGGCGTGCGGCAGGAGGGCGGGCAGGCGCCGCTGCAGCACCGCCAGGTGCTGTGGGGCGACCTCCTGCAGGAAGACCAGGTCGGGCCGCAGCCGCTCGATAAACTCGGCCGTCGGCTCCGCATCGCCGTTGGCGTAGCGCAGGTTGAGGGTGACGAGGCTGATCGCCTGGCCCCCGCCCCCCTCCCCGCCGCTCCCGGCCAGGGCGGTCGGCAGAACGAAGGGCGCCTGCAAGACGAGCGAGAGCCCGGCAAGGCAGGCGAGCGGCGGCCGCCAGCCGCGGCCCGCGGCCGCTAGCGCCGGCAGGGCCAGAAGTCCTGCCAGCAAGAGCCAGGGACGGAAGTGGTTGATCAGGTCCAGTTCCGGCAAGAGACCGCCGAGCACGCCCAGGAGACCGAGCAGCACCAGCAGGCCGAGCGCCAGCGCCAGCCCGAGGCTGTAGAGCCCTCGCAATGACGGCAGCAGTCCCTGCATCTGCTCTCGCTCCTCCTCCCTAACTCCTAGCGCAGGGGAAGCCCTGCGTCATGCTGGACGCACCCTCCAGCCCGGCGCACGTTGCGAGCTTCCCGTCACGGGAGTAGCGTGTCGGCGCTGCTTCTAGATAGGGGAAAACAGCCATGTCCGCGCTTGCCCAACGCCTCGGCCGTATCAAGCCCTCCGCGACCATCGCGGTCAGCACCAAGGCCCGCGAGCTGAAGGCCGCCGGCCGGGATGTCATCGGTCTCGGCGCCGGCGAGCCGGACTTCGATACCCCCGACAGCATCAAGGCCGCCGCCATCGCGGCCATCGAGGCCGGCGACACCAAGTATACCGCCGTCGACGGTACCCCGGCGCTGAAGGAGGCGGTCCGGGCCAAGTTCAAGCGCGAGAACGACCTGGATTACGCGCTGGACGAGATCACCGTGGGCACCGGCGGCAAGCAGGTGCTCTATAACGCCCTCATGGCGACCGTGAACCCCGGCGACGAGGTGGTGGTTCCGGCACCCTACTGGGTCAGCTACCCCGAGATGGTGGCCCTGGCCGAGGGCGAGCCCGTGCCGGTCGCCTGCTCGGCCAACACCAACTTCAAGCTGCTGCCCGAGGCCCTGGAGGCCGCGATCACACCCAAGACCAAGTGGCTGATCCTGAACAGCCCCTCCAACCCCACGGGCTCGGCCTATACCGCCGCCGAGCTGGAGGCCCTGGCCGACGTCCTGCGCCAGCACCCCCAGGTCTGGACCCTGACCGACGACATGTACGAGCACCTGGTCTACGACGACTTCACCTTCGCCACCCTGGCCGAGGTGGCGCCGGACCTGAAGGACCGCACGCTCACCATGAACGGCGTCTCCAAGGCCTACTGCATGACCGGCTGGCGCATCGGCTTCGCCGGCGGACCCAAGGCCCTGATCAAGGCCATGGCGACGATCCAGAGCCAGTCGACCTCCAACCCCTGCTCGATCAGCCAGGCCGCCGCCGTGGCCGCGCTGAACGGCCCGCAGGACTTCATCGCCGAGCACAACAAGTCCTTCAAGGCGCGCCGCGACCTCGTGGTCTCCGCCCTCAACAAGTGCCAGGGCCTGCACTGCCCGACGCCGGAAGGGGCCTTCTACGTCTTTCCCTCCTGCGCCGGCGCCATCGGCAAGAAGACGCCAGAGGGCAAGCGGCTGGAGACCGATCTGGACTTTGTGACCTACCTGCTGGAGAGCGAGGGCGTGGCGGTGGTACAGGGCTCTGCCTTCGGTCTCGCCCCGCACTTCCGTGTCTCCTACGCGACCTCCACCGAGGCCCTGAGCGAGGCCTGCGCCAGGATCGAACGGGCCTGCGCGGCGCTCAAAGACTGAGCGCCATGAAGATCGGCGTACTCGGCGTCGGCGGGATCGGCGGCTACTTCGGGGCGCGCCTCCTGGCCGCCGGCCAGTCCCTGCACTTCGTGGCGCGCGGTGCGCACGGGGCGGCGCTGGCCGGGCGCGGCCTGGACCTTTCTAGCCCCTTCGGCGACCTCTCTCTTACCGGCCTTTCGGTCTCCGAAGAGATGGAGAGCCTGGCGGACTGCGATATTATCCTGCACTGCACGAAGATGTGGGACGTGGAGGAGAGCGGACGCCGCCTGGCCGCCTGCCTGGCCGAGGATGCCCTGGTCCTGCCCTTCCAGAACGGGGTCGAGGCGGCAGGGCTTTTGGCCGGATCGCTGGGCGACCGGCGGGTGGCGCAGGGCATCGCCTACATCTCCGCCTTCATCGAAGCGCCGGGGCGGATCAAGCACGCCAACAAGGCCCACCGCCTGGCGCTGGGCGCGCGCGATCCTGCCCAGCGCGACCGGCTGGAGGCCTTCTGCGCGGCCGGCCAGGCCGCGGGCTTCGAGGCGGTCATGAGCAAACGGCCGGATCTGGACCTCTGGCGCAAGATGATGGTCCTGACGGCGCTCGCCGGTGCCACGGCCCTGCGCCGGGTGCCGCTGGGACCGGTCCGGCGGACGCCGAGCGGGCCGCTCCTCCTGCGGCGGCTGGTCGAGGAGGCCATGGCCGTCGCCCGGGCCGAGGGCGTGGCGCTGCCAGACGACAGCGTCGCGACGATCCTGGGGCAGCTCGAGGGCTTCCCCGACAGCATGGAGGCCTCGATGGCGATGGACCTGCGGCGCGGCAACCGGCTGGAACTGCCCTGGCTCAACGGCGCCGTCCTGCGCCTGGCCACAAAGCATGGGCTCGCCGTCCCCACGACCGCAGCCGTGGTCTCGGCGCTGGAGCCCTATCAGGAAGGAGAGAGGCGTGCAGCCTGACCGTCTGGCGAAGGAACTGATCGCCGCTCGCAACCCGAAGATGCCGCCCGCCGCCCTGCCCGGGCCGCTCGGCCGCCTGGACCTCGAGGCGGCCTACGCCGTCCAGGACGCCGTGGTGGCAGCGCTGGGCAGCCGGCCTGCCGGCTACAAGGTGGCCGCGACCAGCAAGATCGCGCAGGAGCATCTCGGCATCGACGGTCCGCTGACCGGCCGGCTTCTGGCCGACCGCATCTATCGCTCTCCGGCGTCACTGCCGGCGGCCGAACACAGGTTCTTCGTGGTGGAGCCGGAGTATGCCTTCACCCTGGGGCGCGACTTGCCACCCCGGGACGAGGGCTACCAGGAAGCCGAGATCGCGGCGGCCGTCGCCAGCCTGCACCCGGTCTTCGAGATCGTGAGCTCTGCCTATGGCGACGCCTGGCGCGAGGCGGGCCCCGCCGCACTGATCGCCGACAATGCCGTGCACACCGCCATGGTCCTGGGTCCGGCCGTCACCGACTGGCAGGAGCTGGACTTCGACAAGCACCCGGTGCGCCTTTCCGTCAACGGCAAGCTGCACAGCCTGGGCGAGGGCGCCAGGGCCCTGGGTGGCCCGCTGAAGACCCTGCTCTGGCTCAGCCGCAATCTGGCCTCGCGCGGGCGCGGTCTTGCGGCCGGCGATGTGGTCACGACCGGCGTGGTGACCGACATCGCCTACCTGGGCCAGGGCGAGCGCGCAGAAGCCGATTTCGGCGAGCTTGGGACCGTCGTTTTCGATGTGACATGATGGTTTGTGATATTTTTTAGAATAGTTCGAAACTGCCTTGATTCCTCCGGCACTCCTCTTATCTCTGGTGGGATGCGGGCGATCGGGCCCCCGATGAGACGGCGCAAGGCGCCGTCGGTGCGGGCCCAAGGACGCTCCGCAAGCCGCAACTCGGAAGGAGTGAAGCGATGGATATCGGTATCGGCAACAATGCCCGTCGGGAGATCAGCGACGGCCTGGCGCGCGTCCTGGCCGATAGTTTCCTGCTCTATGCCAAGACGCACAGCTACCACTGGAACGTGAAGGGCCCGAACTTCCGCTCCCTGCACCTGCTCTTCGAAGAGCAGTACAACGAGATCTGGTCCGCCATCGACGACATCGCAGAGCGGATCCGCGCGCTGGGCTTCGATGCGCCCGGCAGCTACGCCGCCATGGCGAAGCTGGCCACGATCGAGGAGCACGACGAGGTTCCCGATGCCAAGGAGATGGTCGAGGACCTCGTCAGGGGGAACGAGGCGCTGATGAAGACCATCCGGGCCGCCATGCCGGCGATGCAGGAGGCCAGCGACGAGGCCTCCTTCGACCTGATGGTCCAGCGGCTGAGCGCGCATGAGAAGGGCGCCTGGATGCTGCGCAGCCACCTGGCCTGAGCCGGGCCGGCCCCAGACTGACCAGGGACCGACCAGGGACTGACCCGGGATTGACCCGGGACGCCGCCTGAGACCTTCCTACGACTGAAGTACCTGCAAGGGGCCCCCGCCATGACCGGCCGGGGGCCCTTCTCTATCGTGTTCGTGAAGAGCCGTGGTTTGTCGTTGCCGGAAGAAGGCGCTATTTTTCCGTCATCGACGCTGGCTGTACCTGCCGGCACCGGCCCGGAAGACCCGCGAGGGCGGCCCGCACAACAGAGGTGACCATGCTGATCAAGCGCAAAAAGGGCTGGGAACTGCCCGAATGGATGAGCACCCCGGAGGGCATCTATCTCAATCGCCGCCGTTTCATGGCCGGCGCCGGCGCCGTTCTGGCGACGACTGCGCTCGCATCCTGCGACGGCGACGAGGGCATGATGGCGGCCCAGGCGGCGGGCGAGGCGGACGATCCCTCGGCCAAGCTCTATCCCGTCGCCCGCAACGAGCTCTACACGGTCGAGCGGCCGCTGACGCCGGAAGAGGACGTCATTACCTACAACAACTACTATGAGTTCGGCTCCTCCAAGTCGATCTGGCGCAAGGCCCAGGCGCTGCCGATCCGTCCCTGGACCCTGCGCATCGAGGGTCTGGTGGAGGAGCCCTTCGAGATCGGCATCGACGACCTGCTGGCGAAGATGCCGCTGGAGGAGCGGCTCTACCGGCATCGTTGTGTCGAGGCCTGGGCGATGACCGTGCCGTGGAGCGGCTTTGCTTTGTCTAACCTGGTGGCGCTCGCCAAACCGCTGAGTTCGGCCAAGTATCTGCGGTTCGTATCCTTCGAGGATCCGAGCGTCGCCGACGGTCAGCGGGCGAGCTGGTATCCCTGGCCCTATGTCGAGGGACTGACCCTGGCCGAGGCGACCAACGATCTGGCCTTTGTCGTGACCGGCCTCTACGGCAAGCCGGCGCCCAAGCAGAACGGCGCTCCCCTGCGTCTGGCGCTGCCCTGGAAGTACGGATTCAAGTCGGCCAAGGGACTGGTCACCGTCCAGTTCACCGATGTCCAGCCGGTCTCCTTCTGGGAAGAGCTGCAGGCCAGCGAGTACGGCTTCTGGGCCAACGTCAATCCCGATGTGTCCCACCCGCGGTGGAGCCAGGCGCGCGAGCGGCTGCTGGGCACGGACGAGACGGTGCCGACGCAACTCTTCAACGGCTACGGTGCCTTTGTCGCCGATCTCTACAGCAACAACGACAGCGATCGTCTTTACATGTAGACACCGGGACCCGGCAGTATCCGGCTGTTTCTTTGACGCCAGGGTTGCCCTATTCCGTTTACGACAAATCCTGTCTAGGTTTCGCCATTCTGCCATCAAAGCTTCACGCGGCGCTTGTGCGGCGCGTCACGCCTTGCTTTACTCATTGCTCTATCAGACATGATGAAGATTGGGGCAAAACAAGGATGGCAAAGCACTTCGCAGCGACCATCGCGCTCGTCCGAGGCTACCCGCTTCTTTCACTCGCGCAGCTCACGGAACCTTGGCGGCTGGCCAACGAGATCTCCGGAGAGAAAAGCGTCACCTGGCATGTGACCACATGGAATGGAAAGTCGGTTGCAGCAGCAGGCGGCGAAGAGATTGCGATAGAGGGTGCTACGAAGACTGTCGATGCTTCACCCGACATGGTGATCATGGTCGGCGGCAACCAGCTGCTGCGGGCGCCGGAGAAACCCTTCATCACCTGGCTGAAGCGACTGGCGGAGACCGGCAGCCTGGTTGCGGGGGTCGGCGCCGGCGCCGACGTCCTGGCGAAGGCCGGCGTTCTGGACGCGGGCGGCGGCGGCGTCCCGATGGAGGCCGCAAAGGCCTTCGACGAGCGCCACCTGGGAGCTGGTCTTGCACACGGCCTCTTCAGCGTCATCGGCAACCGGGCCGCCGCCGCCGGGGGCACGGCGCCTCTGGACTTCTCGCTCGGACTGATCGAGCGCCGGCTGGGATCCGAGATGGCGGATCGGGTCTGTGAGGCGCTCGCCTACCGCCGCCGCCCCTCGGAGATCGACGCTCTGATCAAGCCGTCGGACATGCGCCGCGCGGACGAGAGGCTGACGACGGCCGTGCGCTGGCTCTCCTCGCTGCTGTCGGGCGACCAGGGCAGCGTGCGCGCGGCCGCGGTCGAGTCCGGCCTGTCGGAACGCCAGCTTCTGCGCCTATTCCACGACACCTTCAGCCAGGCTCCGCGGCGCTACCAGGAGGCGCTCAGGCTCTATCGGGCTCGCACGCTCCTGGCAGAAACAAGCATGACGATCATCGCCATCGCCATGGCCGTCGGCTTCGCCGGTGGGCCGGAACTCTCGCGCGCCTTCCAGCGCCAGTTCGAAGAGAGCCCCACCGCCTATCGCAACCGCGTCCGCGGCGAGGGCTAACCGGGCCCCGGCAGGACCGGCTGCAAGGTCGGATATCGGACGATAAATTGCAGGAGAAGACGCCGGTCGGTTGCAAGACTGCCCGGCGTATCTCCTGTCCTGGCCTTCCTTCGGTCCGCTGAAAGGCCCGGACCGGCCGTCGGACCTTCGGGCGGTTGCCAGCATGCTCTGGCAAGGAATCCCCTTTCCAGACGCCAGAAAGAGGTCCGCTAGGGCTATCTTATCCCTCCGCCAGCCGCGAGCCGAAGGTCCAGTTCAGGCCTTCAGGCGGTCATCCGCGCACGGCGCCTGCGCTCGAGAGCCGTCGGGGTGGACCGCTGCGATCGGCCGCCCTACAAGTTTCCGATACTTCATGGGCTGTCTGGCAAGACTTGCCGGGTCCAGTGCGCTTAAAGCGTGCGAGTATATCTTGAACAATTCTTCAACCCAACGGTGCGCTATTATCGGAAATCAGGTCAGAGGCCGCCCCCGTGTTTCCTTGACTGTCGCAAGCGCCGTCAGAGTGATCACGGCGACGGCCATCAGAATGAAGGCGGGGATCATGTCGTTCTCGCTGCGCCCGACCAGGTAGGTCGCGACCAGAGGCGCGCTGCCGCCGAAGACGCCGCAGGCCAGGTTGTAGGCGATCGAGACGCCGCTGCAGCGAACACCGGCGGGCAGCAGCTCCACCATCAGGGGCGCCACGGCCGCTCCGGTCGTGGCGAAGAGAAGCGCGAAGCCCGCCTGGCCCAGAACGACCACGAGGACGGAGGGCTCGTGCATCAACCACCAGAGGGGCCAGCTCAGGAACAGGAGGGCGAGCGAGGCCGCGAGCAGCAACGGCTTGCGGCCGACGCGGTCGGCCAGATAGGCCATCGGAAAGGTGGCGAGCAGCATCACCACCAGGTTGACGGAGCTGATCTCCAGCGCCTGGCCGGTCGAGAAATGCAGCACGCTCTCCTGATAGGCGGCAGCGTAGATGAACATGGTGTAGAAGCCGATCCCATAGGGCAGCAGCAGGCAGACGATCTGCAGGATCCTGGGCCAGTGATCGCGCAGCGCCAGGATCACCGGCGATCTCTCCTGGCGCTCGAGCGCAGCGAGCGCCGGCGATTCGCTGAGCTGCCGGCGCAAGACCAGACCGACGACCGCGATCAGGCCTCCCAGCAGGAAGGGCAGCCGCCAGCCCCAGTCTTCGAGGCCCGCCTGCCCCGCAAGATCGCTGACCAGGGCGGCGACCAGTGAGCCCGTGAGGAAACCGCAGACGGCACCCACCAGGGAAAAGGCACAGACGAGGCCGCGATGCTCCGGCGACGCCTGCTCGGCCAGGAAGACGACGGAGCCGGTGTACTCTCCCCCGACCGAGAGGCCCTGAACGATCCTCAAGGTCACCAGAAGGACGGCAGCGGCCAGGCCGATGTCCGCATGGGTTGGCAGGAAGCCGATCGCCACCGTCGCCGCACCCATCGCCAGGATGGAGATCACGAGGCTCGTCTTGCGACCCACGCGGTCGCCGATGTGCCCGAAGAGCGCGCCGCCCAGGGGCCTTGCGAGATAGCCGGCGGCGAAGACCCCGAAGGCCGCCAGCAGCGAGGCCCAGGCATCGTCCGAGGGGAAGAAGAGGCGCCCGATGACCGGCGCCAGATAGCCGTAGATCGCGAAGTCGTACCACTCCAGGGCGTTGCCGACGACCGCAGCCCTGAGGGCGCGCTTCAGACCGTGGTCGGCCCAGGCAAGCGGATTGATCATTGTCGTCTCACCTTTCCCCCGCCCTACCCGCCGGCGATGCCCCGTCTCAATAGCCGAGCTGGCCGGCCGGCAGGGCCTCGACCTCGGCCGGCTGGCGGGCCAGGATGAGGGGATTGAGGAACCAGCCGCCCTGGCTGCGCCGCGCGACCTCGCGGCCGAGCGCCCGCATGTTGGCCTCGCTGTCCCGCCGTTCGGCCTCGTCCGAGTAGCGGCGGTAGCGCCGCTCGATCAGGCTGACCGTCTCCAGGAGGTAGCCCTGGTCCCGCAGCACCTGCTCGAGCGGCCCGCTATCGGCATCCCCGCGCGGCCCCAGAAGGAACCAGGGCCGCCGCGCGGTGCCCTCCAGCAGGCGGCGGAAGCAGGGCGCCACATGGCGGTAGACGGCACCGGTCTCGACCACCATGTCGGTTCCTGCAAAGAAGGCCGCAAGCGCCGGGCCGGGTTCCACCTCGTTCAGGTTCTCGGTGAAGCCGGCGTCGATCAGGCCGCAAGAGAGCGCATAGGCGACCGCGCGCTCGGCGATGTCGATGCCGCCCAGTTCCAGGTCCGGTGTCTTCCTGCTGAGGCCCGCGAAGAAGCGGCGGTCGGCCTCGGCGAAGTCGGCCCCGGCATCCCGGCCGTAGTAGCCGTAGAGGTCCTGCATCAGGAGCCTGTGCTTCAGCACGGCCCCCAGCGCACCGTAGCCGCAGCCGAAGTCGAGAAGCCGCAAGCGGCGGCGGCCCAGCGCCTGGGCAATTGCACCTGCACGCTCTCTGAGGAATCCCGCCAGCACCTCCGGCTGGCGATAGCCCAGCGGCTCCAGGGTCCGGAAGTAGGCACGCGGGTCGGGCTGGTTGTAGATGGCGTCGTAGCTGCGCCAGGGTCTAAGCTCGCTCGTCTCTTGGCTCACGCCGCCACTCTCCTCGTCTTCGCACGCCGGGATGTTAGGATAAAAGCCCTGGCAAAGGGAATCGCCGACGGCAAGGTTAGGCTCACGGAATCCGGGTGCCGTCGCGGCGTCCGGATTTTTGCCTTGCCTTGGCCCGGTCGATGTTTTGCTATGGCGGCGCGGTAGCCGTAGGCAAGAACAGGCGCCGGTCCAGGTCAGCTTCAAGGAGGAGAGAGTCATGCTTCGTCGCAGCATTCTGCGGACCCTGGTGGCGGGTGCCGGCACCTTGGCCCTGTTGGGCAGCCTGATACCCGGCGATGTCCGCGCACAGGAAGAGCAGGACTACCTGCTCGCCACGGCCTCCACCGGCGGCACCTACTACCCCGTGGGCGTGGCGCTCGCGACCCTGGTGAAGGTGAAGCTGCAGCCCAAGGACAAGATCGGCATGTCGGCGATCAACTCCGCCGGCTCGGGCGAGAACATCAAGCTGCTGCGCGACAACGAGGCCCAGTTCGCCATCGTCCAGGGCCTCTTCGGCGCCTATGCCGCGACCGGCACCGGGCCGCTGGAGGCCGAGGGCCCGCAGAAGGAGATCTGCTCGATCTCCATGCTGTGGCGCAACGTCGAGCACTTCGTGGTCGGCAAGGACGCGGTGAAGAGCGGCACCATCGACGACATCGTGGCCCTCAAGGGCAAGCCCATGTCGATGGGGCGCCAGAACTCCGGCACCATCGGCTCCAACAAGACGATCCTGGGCAACCTCGGGATCGACATGGAGAAGGAGTTCGAGCTGGTCTACATGGGCTACGGCCCCTCGGCCGACGCGCTGCAGAACGGCCAGATCGACGGCATGTCGACGCCTGCCGGCGTGCCGGTCTCGGCCGTCACCCGGGCCTTCGCCAGCATGGGCGATGCAATCGCGATCCTGGAGTTCACCGACGAGCAGACCAAGAAGGCCAACGGTGACTTCGAGGACCTCTGGACCGCCTTCACCATCCCGGCCGGCACCTATCCCGGCCTGGACAAGGAGATCAAGACCATCGCCCAGCCGAACTTCCTGGCGGTGCGCTGCGACCTGCCGGAAGAGACGGTCTACCTGATCACCAAGACGATCTTCGAGAACCTGCCCTTCCTGCAGGCGATCCACCCGGCCACCAACGCCATGAGCCTGGATGGCGCCATCGCCGGCCTGCCGCTGAAGCTGCATGCGGGGGCGTTGAAGTACTATGACGAGGTGGGCATCGCGGTGCCCGACCGCCTGAAGTAGCGCCTCTCTGGCGGCCGGGGCTACTCCGCGCCCCGGCCGGCACGGCGATGCAGGCACCAGCGCTTCTGCCGGGCTTCGGCCTTCCCTCCGACGGCGAGGGGGGCACGCGCAAGCTCATCGGCACCTGGTACGGCTGGATCTATCTAGCAACGGCGGTTGCCGTCTCGCTCTATCATCTCTGGGCCAACGGGGTCTCCGGAACGCTCTCCACCCTGCAGCTCGCCGGCTATCACTTCGCCGGCTTCGCGCTGCTCTGCGCCATCCGCTATCCCATGATCCCGCGCCTGGCGAAGAGCCGGGTCCTGCTCATCGTCGACCTGACCTTCGGCCTGCTGGTGGCAGGCGGCGTTTCCTGGCTGATCAACCAGGAGAGCGCCATCTACGACCGCGGTGTGCGCCTCGGGCCCTGGGAGTGGAGCTTCGCCATCCTCACGATCCTGGCCGCGATCGAGTTCACGCGGCGCACCACCGGCCTGATCATTCCGATCCTCATCATCGTCGCGCTCAGCTACGTCGACCTTTGGGGCGACGAGATCGGCGGCATCTTCAAGTTCGCGGGCACACTGACGACCGAGACCATCGTCTTCCGCTCCATCTTCCTCGACGAGGGCATGTTCGGCATCATCGGCCGCATCTCGGCGACCTTCGTCTTCATGTTCATCCTCTTCGGCGCCTTCCTGGTCCGCTCCGGTGCCGGGGACTTCATCATCGACCTGGCCCGGGCCGTCGCCGGGCGGGTGACCGGCGGACCCGGCTTCGTCGCCGTCTTCGCCTCCGGCCTGACCGGCACCATCTCCGGCTCGGCCGTGGCCAACACCGTCTCGACCGGGGTCATCACCATCCCGCTGATGCAGCGCTCCGGCTTTCCCTCGCGCTTCGCGGCCGGCGTGGAAGCCGCCTCCTCGACCGGCGGGCAGCTCATGCCGCCGATCATGGGCGCCGGCGCCTTCGTGATGGCGAGCTACACCCAGATCCCCTATCTCGACATCGTCGCGGTCTCCTTCCTGCCGGCCCTGGCCTATTTCCTCTCGGTCGCCTTCTTCGTGCGCATCGAGGCCCGGCGCAGCAGGGTGCAGGCGCCCGAGGGGCCGCAGACCTCGGCGCTGGCGGTGCTGCGGCGCGGCGGCCCTGCCTTCCTCATCCCCATCGGCGTGCTGATCGGGCTGCTGATCTACGGGCTGACGCCGGTCTATGCCGCCGGCTTCGCGATCCTCTCGGTGATCCTCGCCTCCTGGCTCACCCCCAATCCCATGGGACCGCGCGCGATCCTGGAGGCGCTGATCCTGGGCGCGCACAACATGGTGATGACGGCCGTTCTGCTGATCGCGGTGGGCCTCATCGTCAACGTCATCGCCATGACCGGCATCGGCAACACCTTCTCGCTGATGATCGCCGAGTGGTCGGGCGGCAACCTCTTGATCGCCCTGGCGCTGATCGCGCTGGCCTCGCTGGTGCTGGGCATGGGCCTGCCGGTCACCGCGGCCTACATCGTGCTGGCCACCCTCTCGGCCCCGGCGCTGCAGGGGCTGATCATCGACTTCCTGGTCGATATCGACGGCGAGACCATCCGGGCGATGGCGCAGGGCACGCTGGCGGAGAGCGTGAAGCCCTTCTTCATGCTGGTCGACCCCTCGGCGCTGGCCAAGCTCTCCGGCCCCATGCCGCTGGCCGAGGCCGAGGCGCTCTACCACGCCGCCCCCGACGAGGTCCTGGACCAGGTCCGCCAGCAGACGACCCAGGGCCTGCCGAAGGAGCTGACCATCGGCGCGCTGCTCTCGGCCCACATGATCATCTTCTGGCTGAGCCAGGATTCCAACGTGACGCCGCCCGTCTGCCTCACCGCCTTCGCCGCCGCGGCGATCGCCAAGACCAGGCCCATGGCCACCGGCTTCACCTCCTGGAAGCTGGCCAAGGGCCTCTACCTCATGCCGATCCTCTTCGCCTACACCCCCTTCCTCACCGGGACGCCGGGACAGGTGCTGCTGACCTTCGCCATCGCGCTGCTGGGCCTCCTGGCGCTGGGAGCGGCGATCGAGGGCTATTTCGAGGCGCCGCTGTCCTGGCCCTGGCGCCTGCTGGTGGCGGCCAGCGGCGTGGCGCTCATCTGGCCCAACCGGCCCTACCTCGAGATCGCCGGCGCCATCATCGTGGTGGTGGCGCTCACCTTGAACGTCAGAGAGAGCCGCCGGATCGACCGCAAGGTGGAGAGCCAGCTATCATGATCGACATCGAAGCGGTGCGCAGGATCGCACTCATCGGCGGCGGCACCATCGGTGCCTCCTGGGCCGCCTGGTTCCTGGCCCGCGGCTACGATGTCTCCCTCTTCGACCCGGCCGAGGACGGAGAGGCGCGCAGCCGCGCCATCCTGGAGGCCGCCTGGCCGGCGATGGAGCGCCTGGGCCTGGCGGCGGGCGCCTCGCGCGACCGCCTGGCTTTCCACCGCGATCCCCTGGCCGCCATCGAGGGCGCCGACTTCGTGCAGGAGAACGCGCCCGAGCGTCTGGAGATCAAGCTGCCCCTGCTGGAGCGCCTGGATGCCGCGCTGCCCGCCGACCGCGTCATCGCCTCCTCGACCTCGGGCTTCATGCCGAGCGAGCTGCAGGCGGCCGCCAGACGCCACCCGGAACGCCTGCTGGTCGGCCATCCCTTCAACCCGCCGCACCTGGTCCCGCTGGTCGAGGTGGTGGGCGGTGCCGGCGCCTCGCCGGCCGCGGTCGACTGGGCGCTCGCCTTCTACACCCACGTCGGCAAGGCGGCGATCCGGGTAGAGAAGGAGGTGACCGGCCACATCGCCAACCGCCTGCAGGCCGCCCTCTTCCGCGAGGCGCTCTACCTGATCGAGCAGGGCGTGGCCTCGGTCGCCGACGTCGACCGGGCGATCGCCACCGGACCCGGCCTGCGCTGGGCGATGATGGGGCCGGTCATGACCTACAACCTGGGCGGCGGCCCCGGTGGGATCCGGCACTTCTTCGAGCAGTTCGGGCCGACCATGCGCGACTGGTTCCCCAAGCTGGGAACGCCGGAGCTGACCGAAGCCCTGGAGGCCCGCGTGATCGAGGGCGTCGAGGCCGAGATGGCCGGCCGCAGCCTGGAGGAGCTCGCCGCCTGGCGCGACGAGACCTTCCTCAAGCTGCTGGAAGCTACCGGAAGCACCCGGCGCCAAGGCGGCGAATGATCCCCTATCCCCCGAACACCACCGCGTCGGGGATCTCGTAGCGCTCGCCGCCGATGGTGACGATGCTGGTGTCGCCCTGCTTCGAGGCGGAGAACCTTTCCGGATTGGCCTGCTGGGTCTGCCGGTAGCCCGTCGCCTTGCCGCCCTTGAAGAAGATCACGCGGCTCTGACCGTCCGGCTTGTCGACGGTCACCTTGGCCGTGCCGTCGCCCTCGCGCGTCACCTCGAAGGGGCAGACCCCGCCCTGCTGGGCGTTGGCCATGGTGCAGCGCAGGGAGCCGCTGGCATGGTCGATGGCGCGGGAGCCGACGTAGATCGCCAGGTCCTGGCTGCCGGGCGGCAGGACGTTGAAGTAGGCGATGCCGTGGCCGTTCGTGCTCTCGACGGTCAGGACCGTGGTCATGGTCTGCCCCTTGCCGGCGCGCAGCAGGTAGTCCCGGTACTGGTGCCCGGTGATGCTGCCGCTCAAGATGGCGCCGTCCTTCCCGGCCTGGAACTGAACCTGCGAGGATTCCTGCGCTGCGGCACCGGGGCCGCCCAGCGCCAGGACGGCAGCGAACGCGAGCACCGGAAACAGGGCCCTGGAGAGCATCGACATCCTTCGTCTTTCCCCGTTTCTTGAGTTTCGGTGGCGAGACCAAGTCTTGGCCAGGTATCGCCCCGACGCTAGCCTAGGTGCTCGCCGGTATTGAAGGGACAAGCCTAGCCGCTTAGGGTGCAATCTTTGTCCGGATTGCGCAACCGGAGACCCTGCGTGCCGTCTCCCCAAGCCGGACCGGCCGTAAGATCAGTGCAATTGACCGCTTCATCGCGGCCTCTCAGGCCTCCGTCTCGAAGAACAGCCGGCGCCTGTGAATAGACCCCTGCGCGATCGCGCGACATGAACATTGGTATATTCAAGCAAGCTGTTCATCATCGTCTTTGTGTGGAACTGACTAACTTGTTTTTGTTCCTGTCATTTAACAGGACGGGACGCCCCGCATTGCGAAGGCGGCCGGGAAATGCTACCAAGCCCGGAGAGGCGACGCACCACCCAGGCGCGTTGCAGTCACGGGCCGGCACAACGCTTGCTTCGGTCGAATGACAATCGCGAAGTCGAGATCGCAGAGGATACCGCTTGTGGGTGTAGCAGACGCTTTCCGAACGACGGAAACCTACGGGCCGGAAACGGTCTTCACCACCGGCAGCAGGATGTTCGCGCTGGAGGAGTGGTGCGAGTTCCTGAAAGCCGAGAACCCGGCAATGCAGGTGCAAACCGCCTGGCTGGGGCAGATCCGGCTCTGCCAGGTCCGCTCGACCGGCCACGTGATCGGGCTACGCGAGAAGAACAATCTCACCATTCTCATGCCTCGGCAGGGCCAGCTTTCCGTCAGGACGGAGCGTGGCGGTTTCGTTGCCCGCCCCGGCGACACTCTGATCTTCAGCCCCAACGCCCGGCAGACCACGGTGGTTCCCGACGAGACCGGCCTCTTCCACTGCGACTGCGTGCTGGTTCCCAGGCTCCAGGCGGCGGTGGGTGCGACGCCGCAGCCCTCCCGCCTGGTCGATCCGGTGATCGAGCTGGCGTTCGAGGAGGACAGCGGCGGGCGGCGCGACGGGGCGCTGCGCAGCTATCTCTCGGCGCTCTTCAGCGTGGCGAAGAGCGGCGGCAGCCTCTATAGGAGCGAGCGCGCCGCGGAGGCCGCGGGCGTCTTGGTCGCCGAGCTGCTGAACGACCTGCTCGATAGCGAGGAGGAGCCGGCCCCGCGCGGCGATGCGGCCGGGCCGGCCGAAAGGCGCCTGGTCCGCGCCGCCGAAGAGATCATGCAGCAGCACTATGACGAGCCCCTCTCGGTGAGCGACCTGGCGGCCCGCCTCGAGGTCACCGCCAGGCGCCTGCAGCAGGCCTTCCGCTCCGTCAGGGGCGCACCGCCCCTCAACGTCCTGAACCACCTGCGCCTGGACGAGGCCAACAAGCGCCTCAAGCGGCCCACCGGCCGCTGCACCGTCGGCAGCGTGGCCTATGCCTGCGGGTTCAGCCACCTGGGCCGCTTCACGGCCGCCTACCGCGCCCGCTATGGCGAACCCCCCTCGGCGACCCTGAAGGCCGGCTGGGGCGGATAGTCGGCAGGTCACTGCCGGCACCCACTGTCCTCGTTCCGAAAAGATGTCGGCAAGAAGGTCTGTCCGGCAGGTCAAAGATGACCATACGTGACTTGATTCCGCCAGCCTTCGTCAATCGGACAGAGACGCTTCGCTTTTCGGACAAAGTAAACCCTTCTTCCTTCACGGCTTTTCCAGAATAATCCTACCCGGACGTGCCCACCTGCACGATCCGCAGGGATGCGCTCGGCATCCCATGAGGCAGCAGTGGCGCGCAGAAGGCGTTGCTTCCCCACGGGATCCGGGAAGGCGACGTCGGATGCTCCCCGGACCGCCGCCGCCAGCAAGACGCAGGAGAGAGAGATGGCGACCTTCACCGGAACCGACGGACCCGACAGCATCATCGGCACGAACACGGTCGACGAGATCTACGGGCGCGGCGCGGACGACAGGCTCTACGGCCTGGCCGGCGACGACCTGCTGCGCGGTCAGGAGGACAACGACACCCTCTTCGGCGGCGGGGCTGCGGACGTCCTGCGCGGGAACGACGGCGACGACACGGCCGACGGCGGGGCCGGCGGCGACAGCCTCTTCGGGAACAGCGGCACCGACCTGCTGATGGGCGGTCCGGGCCGGAACTACCTGAACGGCGGCAGCGGCGCCGACACCATGATCGGCGACGTCAACATCGACACCTTCCGGGTCGACAACCCCCTGGACCAGGTGATCGAGGCCGCTCCCGGCGGCGGCGTCGACACGGTGATCGCCAGCGTCGATTTCTCGCTCTATACCCAGAGCGGTGCCGCCTTCATCGACGACCTGGTGCTCTTCGCCAACCAGGGCGACCTCAGCGGTGCGGGCAACGGCATCGACAACGAGATCAGGGGCAACACCGGGGCCAATGCGCTGAGCGGCCGCTCCGGCGCCGACCGGCTGCGCGGGCAGGAGGGCGACGACACCCTCGACGGCGGCGAGGGCGACGACCGGCTGATCGGCAGCGACGGCGCCGACAGCGGCTACGGCGGCAGCGGTCTGGACCAGATCTTCGGCGGGGCCGACAACGACCTCATCTTCGGAGGCAGCGGCGGCGACCGGCTGCGCGGAGGGCTGGGCGACGATCTGGTCTACGGCGGTGCAGGCGACGATTCCTTCGTCGATGCCTCGGGCACGGCCCGCGTCTACGGTGGCGACGGCGACGACATCATGCGCGGCGCCAGCGGCAGCGACAGCCTCTTCGGTGGCAGCGGCAAGGACGCGGCCTACGGAAGCCAGGGCGACGAGCGGATGGAGGGCGGCAGCGGTGCCGATCTTCTGATCGGCGCTGCCGGCGATGACACCGCCGACGGAGGGGCCGGGAACGATACGGTCCGTGCGGGCGTCGGGCGGGATGTCCTGAACGGTTCGCTGGGTCAGGATTCCCTCTACGGCCAGGACGGCGACGACAGCCTGTACGGCGGTGCCGACGACGACTACCTGGCCGGGGGGACCGGTGACGACGAAGTCTACGGAGGCGACGGCAAGGACAGCATCGAGGGCCGCGTCGGCGACGACACCCTGGACGGTGGGTCGGGCGACGACGAGATCAACGGCGAGGGCGGCATCGACTTCATCCAGGGGGGATCGGGCGACGATTCCCTGCAGGGCGGTGAGGACAACGATACCGTAGAGGGCGGCGACGGCGACGACCGGGTCGGCGGTGGCGCCGGCGACGACACCCTGGATGGCGACGCCGGTACCGACAGCCTCTTCGGCGGCAGCGGCAAGGATCTGGCCCGCGGCGGCAGCGGTCAGGACCTCGTTACCGGAGGCAGCGGCGACGACATGCTGCAGGGTGGCAGCGGCGACGACACCGTCTTCGGGCAGGCCGGCGACGACGGCGTCGCCGGTGGCGCCGGAAACGATACCCTGATCGCCGGCGACGGCGACGATTCCCTCTTCGGCGAGGAGGGGGACGACTTCCTCTCGGGCGGCACGGGCAGCGACAACATCGAGGCTGCCAGCGGCAAGGACGTGGCCTTCGGCGGGTCGGGGTCCGACCTTGTGCATGGCCGCGACGGCGACGACACCCTGAGCGGCGATAGCGGCCAGGACGAGGTCGACGGCGACGCCGGTGACGACACCCTCTACGGCGGTGACGGCGACGACAGCGTGGTCGGGAACACCGGGGCGGATCTCGGTTTCGGCGGTGACGGCGAGGATTTCTTCTTCGGCGGCAGCGGCAGCGACAGCCTCGCGGGCGAGAGTGGCAAGGACACGGCCTACGGACAGGCCGGTGACGATGCGATCGACGGCGGTTCCGAGGACGACCGCCTCTTCGGGCTTGACGGCAAGGATGCGCTGGCCGGTGCGGAGGGCGATGACAGCCTCTATGGCGGAAACGACGGGGACTACCTCATCGGTGTGGTCGGCGACGACACCGCCTGGGGCGGATCCGGCGGCGACATTATCCGCGGCGCAGGTCCCTTCGTCTACAACGCGGCCGGCAACGACAGCCTCTTCGGCGACAGCGGCAACGACTCCATCATCGGCGATTCGGGCGACGACTTCATCGACGGCGGAGACCAGGACGACCTCCTCGTCGGTCTCTCCGGTGACGACAGCATCGAGGGAGGAGCTGGGGACGATAGCCTCGTTGGTTACGATGGCAACGACCGTGCCTACGGCGGCGCCGGCAAGGACGTGATCGATCTGGGCCAGGGCAACGACTGGGCCGATGGAGGGTCCGGTGCGGACAGCATCAGGGGTGGCGGGACGGGCACCATCGTCGGAGACGACAAGGACACCATTTTCGGCGCCAGCGGAGATGACCTGATCGCCGGCGAGAGCGGTGACGACAGCCTTTCCGGAGGGGCCGGCAACGATTCCATCGTGGCCGGAACGGGCGACGATGTGATCGCCGGCGGGCTCGACAACGACGTGATCGAGGGCGACCTGGGCGACGACACCGCGCACGGGGGTTCCGGGAACGATGTCATCCTGGGCGAGGCCGTGCTCTTCTACGGCGGCGGCAACGATACGCTCTACGGCGACAGTGGTGAGGATACGCTCGCCGGCGAAACCGGGGCCGACAGGCTCTATGGCGGTGATGGCCACGATTTCATTGATGGCGGCAGCGGAATTGACGTACTCGCCGGTGGTCATGGGAATGACACTATGGAGGGCGGCCTGGGAACAGACAACCTCTATGGGGAATCCGGGGATGATGCCATTCTGGCCGACCCTCTGTTCAATGGCGACGGCAACGACAGGGTGTTTGGCGGCAGTGGAGATGATTCTCTTGCCGGCCTATCGGGAGATGACAGCCTCTACGGCGATCAAGGCGATGATGCGGCTGCAGGGTCCTCCGGCAAGGACAAGATCGAGGGTCGCGACGGCGACGACAGCCTCTACGGTGGAGACGGCGTCGATCTGCTCTACGGCGGGCTCGGTCTTGACGACCTCTTCGGTCACAGTGGCAACGACAGCCTGGACGGCGGCGCGGGTGACGACCTGCTCGTCGGTGGAAGCGGCACGGACAGCGCTGCCGGCGGCGAGGGCATCGATACCCTGGCGGGTGACAGTGGTGTCGACATCCTGGGCGGAGGACTCGGCGACGATAGCCTCTATGGCGGCGATCAGGCAGACTCCCTCTACGGCGATAGCGGCGCCGATACCCTCCACGGCGGGAGCTCGGAGGACCGCTTCTACGGTGGCTCAGGCGGCGACCGGATCTACGGAGAGGCCGGCAGCGACCTGGCCTATGCCGGTCTGGGCGACGACAGCTTCATCGGTGCGACAGGCAACGACGTCGCCTATGGAGGCAGCGGCCAGGATGGTCTGTCGGGCGGCAGCGGCGCCGATAGACTGGCCAGTGGTTCGGGCGACGATTTCCTCGCGGGCGATGGCGGCAAGGACACGCTCTTCGGCTCCCTGGGGCAGGACAGCATCCATGGCGGCGATGGCGACGACTTCGCCTACGGTGCGTCCGGCGGCGACAGCGTCTTCGGCGGAAGTGGAATCGACCGGGTCTACGGTGAATCGGGTGACGACTACCTGGTCGGCGGGACCGGAGGCGAGGCCGACACGCTCTTCGGCGGGCTGGGCAACGATACCTTCCGGGTCGACGGCGGCGAGACGCTGGTCGAAGCCGGTGGTGGGGTCGACTGGGTCTTCGCGGCCGTCTCCTGGACCCTCTCCAGCGGCTTCGAGAACTTCCGGGCGGTGCCGGACGTGGCAGGCGTCAACGGCTACGGTTTCGGCGAAGCCAACAGCATGTACGGCAACAGCCTCGCCAACTCGCTCTTTGGCGCTTCAGGTGATGACCACCTGCACGGTCAGGGCGGCAACAACCGGCTGGAAGGAGGTAGTGGCAACGATACCGCGGCCGGAGGAACAGGGAACGACAGCGTCTTCGGCGGCATCGGTAAAGATTACCTCTACGGCGGGATCGGAGACGACGTTGTTTCCGGGGGAAGCAGTAATGACAATCTTTACGGCGGATCCGGCGTGGATACCGTCTCTGGAAACAGCAGTGACGATGTGATCCTCGGGGACTCCGGGGCAGACAGTCTGTTCGGCGGCCTCGGCGTCGATGTCGTCTATGGCGGTACGGGAGAAGACACTGCCAATGGGGGCTCCGGAGTGGACTACCTCTACGGCGATAGCGGAATCGATCGGCTGTTCGGCGACAGCGGAAAGGACCAACTCTTCGGCGGCGGCCAGAGCGACTTCGTCTACGGCGGCGTCGGTGACGATACGCTGATGGACGCCTCCGGCGCCGACGTCCACGCGGGGGGGTCCGGAGCGGACACGATCTCCGGCGGAAGCGGAAACGACAGCCTGAACGGCGGATCCGGCATCGACAGGCTGTTCGGCGGCATCGCAAACGATACCTTGGTCGGGGCGCTGGGCGACGACAGTCTCTTCGGTGGGTTGAATGACGACCTCCTGGGCGGCAGTTCCGGCAGCGACACCATCGAAGGAGGAAGCGGCGGTGATCGCATCTACGGCGGTTCAGGCAAGGATTTCATGTTCGGCGGAACCGGAGTCGATCTCCTCTCCTCCGGTCAGGGTGACGACAAGCTCTACGGGAACCTCGGCGACGACCGGATCTACGGAGACCAGGGCAACGACACCGCTTTCGGGAGCGAGGGCATTGACAGGCTGTACGGCGGTGTTGGAAACGACACCCTGGAGGGAGGCAGCGGTAGCGACACGGCCTTCGCCGGGACCGGATTGGATCTCGTCAACGGCGGCTCGGGGACCGACGTCGTCTTTGGCGATAGCGGCAATGATACCATCAACGGCAATGATGGAAACGATAGCCTTGAAGGGCGTTCCGGCAACGACAAGACCTATGGCGGCGACGGGGCCGACTCGCTGTCGGGTGGCCAAGGCGAGGACTCCCTCCTTGGAAACAGCGGCGAGGATTTCCTGACCGGCGGATCCGGGAAGGACGTCCTGTTCGGCGGTGACGACGATGACAAGCTGTATGGAAACAGCGGGAACGACTCCCTCCTCGGCGCTACCGGTGACGATGATCTGATAGGAGGCAGGGGCACCGACTCGCTCGATGGAGGTATCGGCAACGACAACCTCTATGGCAACAGCGGTGCCGACCGGCTCAGCGGCGGCGACGGCTTCGACACCCTCTTCGGGGGATCCGGCAAGGACGACCTCTTCGGTGGGTCCGGAAACGACTTCCTGCAGGGCGGCCCCGACGACGACGATCTCTACGGCGGTGCCGGCGACGATACCTTCTTCTTCGATGCGGCGCTCTCCAGCGGCGAGGAGGGCAACGCCCACGACTTCATGGCCTCGCTCTCGGGCGGCGGCGACAAGCTGGCGGTCGATTTCGCCACCGGGGTCACGGGCATGTGGATCGGCGATGCGGCCTTCAGTGGGACTGCCGGCGAGGTGCGCTTCTTCACCGGCGGCGGCGGCCGGATCCAGGTCGATGCCGACGGCAACGGAACCGCGGACTTCTTCTTCGATATCCCGGGCTACTCCCAGGCCGAGCAGCTCACCTCCGGCGACTTCATCTTCACGTAAGGGGAGCCTCAACTGTCCGGCTTAGCGAAATTGGCTGTGTTGTTTGCTCCAGGAACAACCATTGACGTCATCCCCGGGCGAAGACCCGGGGATCCACGTGGCTCGGCAGGGAGCTACTCGGGCCCCAGGCACTGGCGGTAGGACGTGGATGGCCGGATCAAGTCCGGCCATGACAGGTAACGGTTGAATGATGTTTCAGGAATATCGGAAAATGGTTGTATCTTGACCTTAACCGGACAGCAGTGGGTCCAGCCCGGCCATGACGGTAAATGGTTGATGGAAGGTCCCAACCGGACAGCAGAGCATGATGGAAAGGCAGTGAAATGCGTCACCTCCCGGTCCTCGTCGCCACGGCTCTCCTGGCCGCAGCGCTCCTCGCCCCCGCGGCGCCCCGTGCCGCGGAGCCGGAGACGAACCTGCAGCTGGCCGAGGCCACGCCCGGCGCCGTGCCGGCCTCCCCTGCGGACGGCGGTCCGCGGCGCTTCGAGGTCACCGGCATCACCACCAGCCTCAACCTGCGGGCTGCGGCCGATACCGGGTCCGAGGTGCTGGCGAGCCTGAAGCCCGGCCAGATCCTGACCAACCTGGGCTGCGAGAAGGATGCGGACCGGGTCTGGTGCCAGGTGCAGCCGATGGAGGGCGGCCCGGTCGGCTATGCGGCCGCCGACTACCTGACGCCTGCCCGCGGTCCCAACGGCGACGTTCCCACCGGCTACGACGATTCTGCCGAGCGGGCCGGCGCGGGCGACTTCGACGCGACCGGCGAGGTCCCCTGCGCGACCGCGCCGGGGCAGCCCATGACCAGGTGTCCCTTCGGCGTCGCCCGCGGCACCGGCGGCGATGGGACCGTCGTGATCACCAGGCCGGACGGAACCAAACGCGCCATCTTCTTCGTGCAGGGCCAGGCGGTCAGTGCCGACACCTCCCAGGCCGACGGCTATCCGCCCTTCTCGGCCAGGCGCGAGGCCGACCTCTCCTTCGTCCGGGTCGGCGACGAGCGCTACGAGATCGTGGACGCCATCGTGCTGGGCGGATAGGCCTGCTTCGGGCAGCCGTCGGCCAGAAGCGGGCACGGTCTACCGGGGCGGTCTACCGGGGCGGTCTACCGGCGCGGTCAACCGGGCCGTCTCCTCTGCGCTGCTCACCCCACTACCGCAAGACGAACCGCAGCGCGCTTTGATTGTTGCGATCGGCCTGGCTTTCTTCCAAAACTCAAGGACACCCGCGGTCCCGCCGCCTGTTTCCCGGAGTGCCCGATGAAGAAAGCCGCCGCCAAGAAAGAGAACAACTACAGCCTCGCGCTCCGCGCCCTAGGCGTCAATCAGGAGCGCATCAAGATCGCGCGGGCCTTCGTGGATACGGTCAAGGTCCTGCGCGAGCGGCCGGTGCGCAAGGTCGACGCCAACGAGGAAACCAGGCTCAAGGACTTCGTCCGCTTTGCAGCCCAGCACGCGGCGCAATCGCGCTCCCAGATCCTGCAGGACCTCTGGGTCCTCTTCGAGTACGGCAGCAAGACCTCCGGCTATTTCGTGGAGTTCGGCGCGACCGACGGGCGCAGCAACTCCAACAGCTTCCTCCTGGAGAAGAGCTACCAGTGGAAAGGCATCCTCTCCGAGCCCAATCCCCTGCACCACGACAAGCTCTACAGCCTGAGGGACTGCCACATCTCGACCCAGTGCGTCTATAGCCGCTCCGGCCTGACCGAGCGGCTGGCCTGCACCGAGCAGTCCTCCTTCTCCCACATGGTCAGCGTGGAGCCCGACGATCACCACCAGGAGAAGGGCCGGCGCGCGGTGGCGGACTACGTCGACGTAGAGACGATCTCGCTCAATGACCTGCTCGACCACTTCGAGGCGCCCCAGGAGATCGACTACATGTCCGTCGACACCGAGGGCTCCGAGTACGACATCCTGCAGGCCTTCGACTTCTCGAAGCGGCGGATCGGCCTGATCAACGTCGAGCACAACTACTCGCCCAAGCGCGAGACGATCGCCGATCTCCTGCAGCGCAACGGCTACACCCGCCGCTTCCCCGAACTCAGCCGCTTCGACGACTGGTTCATCCACCGCGACCTCGCGGGATAGGGCACGCAGGATGGAGGTCGGAAGGCCCCCACGGGCCCCTCCCTAGAGCGCTTCGCGCTTAGGTGGAATCGGCGCCGGCCCGCACCCCCGCCCGGCCGCCCACTCAAGTATACTGGCATGGGCGGCCGGGCGGGGGTGCGGGCCGGTTCCGTGTAAATCCGAACGCCCCCCTAACCCTTGGCTTGAGTTCCGGTCAGCAGGCGCGAGGCCACGTTGATGTACTTGCGGCCGGCCTCCTGCGCCTCGGCGACGGCCTCTGTGAGGCTGAGGCGGTCGCGCACGCTGGCGAGCTTCACCAGCATCGGCAGGTTGACGCCGGCGATCACCTCGACCTCGGCATGGTCCATGATGGAGATCGCCAGGTTCGAGGGCGTGCCGCCGAACATGTCGGTCAGCAGGACCGTGCCCTTGCCCTCGTCGACGGCGCGGACCTGCTCAAGGATCTCCGCGCGCCTGGCCTCCATGTCGTCGTCCGGTCCGATGCAGATGCCGACCGCGCGCTCCTGCGGACCGACGATGTGCTCGAGCGCCAGGAGAAACTCCGCCGCAAGCCGCCCGTGGGTCACCAAGACAATGCCGATCATCGCTATCCGTCCTGCCTGGACCTGGCCGCGCGCGGCTCGCCGCGTCGCTGGGCCGAAGCCCGGTCCGGCTGTTCATCCTCGCAGCACGGCCCCGGGCCCGGCGGCCCGCAAGCTTCATGCTTCCGGCGCCAGACCCTGCCTTCATCGGCGGCAATGTACAACTGCAAACTCCCCTCGGCCGGATTGGCCGCGGGTCCGTTCATGCCGGAACCGCCGCTTGCGCGGGCTTCTCCAGCACCAGGCAGCGCCACTCGCCCAGGTCGCGGCTCTCCCGCAGGCCGAGGCCCTGGGCCCGGTGTGCCTCCAGCACCGCCTCGCCCTCGCGGACCAGCAGACCTGCCAGGATCGCGAGCCCGCCCGGCGCCAGGCTGGCCGCCAGATCGGGGGCGAAGGCGATGAGGGGCCTGGCCAGGATGTTGGAAAAGATGAGATCGAAGGGTGCGGCCCGGCCGACCTCCGGGCTGCGGTAGCCGTCGCCGCAGACCAGGGTGAGCTGGTCCGCCACCCCGTTCAGCAGGGCATTGCCGCGGGCCACCTCCACCGACTGCGCGTGGATGTCGACCCCCAGCACCCGGCAGGGCCAGAGCTTGGCCGCGGCCATGGCGAGAATGCCGGACCCGCAGCCCATGTCCAGCACGCGGGCGATGCCCGGCCGGTCGGCCAGCGCCGTCAGCGCCTCCAGGCAGCCTTGCGTCGATTCGTGATGCCCGCTGCCGAAGGCCAGCGCCGCCTCGACCTGGAGCGCCGTCAGCCCCTCCGGCGGGGCCGCGCGCACGTGCTGGCCGTAGACGTAGAAGCGCCCGGCGGTGAGCGCCGGCAGGCTCCTGTGGACCTCCTCCAGCCAGTCCCGGTCGGGCAGCTCTTCCAGGCTCATCGCGGCCGGCGGAAAGCCGAAGGCCTCCAGGATCACGGTGACGCCCGCTTCCAGGGCCTCCGCATCCAGCTCCGGCGGCAGGGTCAGCTCCAGCGGCACGGGGTCCGGGTCGCCCGCCAGGTCGGCCCACAGCGCCGCCCCCAGCGAGGTCGCCAGCTCGTCCACCGCCGGCAGCGCGCTCGCCGGCACCTGGAGGCGGGCAAGCCTGAGGCCGCTCTTCGCCGGCGCCGTCATTCCGCCTGGTCCGCCGGCACAACGAAGTCGGCGATGATGCGCTTCTGGCCGGCCTTGTCGAAGAGGATGGTCAGGCGGTCGCCCTCGACCTCCTCCACCGAGCCGTAGCCGAACTTGCGGTGGAAGACCCGCTCGCCCGGGCCGTAGCCGCCCAGCGGCTCCACCCGGACCGGCGTCAGCTCCAGCAAGGGCGCGGTCTCGCCGCCCCGCGCGCGCGCCCGGGCGAGGCCGGGGGTCAGGCGGCGGGCGTTCCAGCGGTCCAGCTCCGGCGCGACGCCGCCCATCGCCGCCCAGGCCTGGTCGCCCGCACCGCCGTAGAGGCCCTGATCGCTCTCGCGGGTCACGCAGTCCTCGGGCAGCTCGTCCAGGAAGCGCGAAGGCAGGGTCGCCGTCCAGGAGCCGTGCAGGCGCCGGTTGGCGGCGAAGGAGAGGATGGCGCGCCGGCGCGCGCGGGTGAGGCCGACGTAGGCCAGCCGCCGCTCCTCCTCCAGGCCCTTCAGGCCGTTCTCGTCCATGGCGCGCTGGTTGGGGAAGAGACCGTCCTCCCAGCCCGGCAGGAAGACGGTATCGAACTCCAGCCCCTTGGCAGCGTGCAGGGTCATCAGGGTCACGACCTCCTGGCTCTCGTCGCCGCTGCGCTCCATCACCAGGCTGACGTGCTCCAGGAAGCCGCCCAGGTTCTCGAACTCGGCCAGCGCCACCACCAGCTCCTTGAGGTTCTCCAGGCGGCCCGGCGCCTCGGCCGAGCGGTCCTGCTGCAACATGCCGGTGTAGCCGCTCTCGTCCAGCGCGACCTGGGCGACCTCGACGTGGCTGGCTTGCTCCAGCAGGTCGCGCCAGCGCTCCAGGTCGGCAAGGAAGGCCGCCAGCGCCTTGCGCGCCTGCGGGCGCAGCTCGTCGCTGGTCACCAGCAGGCGGCCGGCCGCGGCCAGGGAGGCGCCGCGCGCGCGGGCCGCCTGGTGCAGCAGGCGCAGGGTGGCGTCGCCCAGGCCGCGCTTGGGCTTGTTCACCACCCGCTCGAAGGCCAGGTCGTCGCTCTCGGCGTGGATCAGCCGCAGGTAGGCCATGGCATCGCGGATCTCCTGGCGCTCGTAGAAGCGCAGGCCCCCCACCACGCGGTAGGGCAGTCCCAGGGTCAGGAAGCGTTCCTCAAACTCGCGGGTCTGGGCGCCGGTGCGGGTCAGGATCGCGATGCTGTCCAGCCGCTCGCCCCTGGCCTGCAGGCTCTCGACCTCCTCGCCGACGAAGCGCGCCTCGGCCTCGCCGTCCCAGAGGCCGCGGATGCGCAGCAGCTCGCCCGCCTCGTCCTCGGTCCAGAGCGTCTTGCCCAGCCGCCCCTCGTTGTGGGTGATCAGCTGCGAGGCCGCCTTCAGTATGAGCGCCGTCGAGCGGTAGTTGCGCTCCAGCCGGACCACCAGCGCACCGGGGAAGTCGCTCTCGAAGCGCAGGATGTTGCCGACCTCCGCCCCGCGCCAGGCATAGATCGCCTGGTCGTCGTCGCCCACGCAGCAGAGGTTGCGGTGGCCCTGCGCCAGCAGCCGGAGCCAGAGGTACTGCGAGACGTTGGTGTCCTGGTACTCGTCGACCAGGATGTAGCGGAAGCGCTGCTGGAACTCCTGCAGCACGCTCCCGTCGGTCTGGAAGAGGGTCAGGCAGTGCAGCAGCAGGTCGCCGAAGTCGCAGGCGTTCAGCTCCACCAGGCGCTGCTGGTAGGCCGCGTAGAGCTGCTGGATGCGGCCGGCCGCCAGCTCGCCGCGCTCGGCGACCGGCACCTTGTCCGGGGTCTGGCCGCGGTCCTTCCAGCGCTGGATCGCGTTCAAGAGGATGCGCGCCGGCCAGGCCTTGTCGTCGACGTTCTCCGCCGCCATCACCTGCTTCAGCAGGCGGAGCTGGTCGTCGGTGTCGAGGATGGTGAAGCTGGGGTTGAGTCCGACCTTCTCGGCGTGGCGGCGCAGCATGCGCGCGGCTAGCGCATGGAAGGTGCCGAGCCACCAGCCTTCGACCGGACGGCCCAGGATGGCGGAGATCCGCTCGCGCATCTCGCGGGCGGCCTTGTTGGTGAAGGTGACGGCCAGGAGCTCGCCCGGACGCGCGCGCCCGGTCATCAGCAGGTGGGCCAGACGGGTGGTCAGCACCCGGGTCTTGCCGGTGCCGGCCCCGGCCAGCACCAGGACCGGTCCCTCCAGGGCCTCCACGGCCTGGGTCTGGGCCTGGTTCAGGCCCTGCATGTAGGGTGGGATCGCCTGCGCGCCTTCGGACATAGGTCTGGTTATAGGAGTCCCCCTGCGGCTGTCGAGAGGCGAAGCGCGGCAGGCCGGGCGATCACTCCCCGTCGCGCTCGCGCCGCTTGCCGTCCAGGCGGCGGCTCTCCAGTGCCACGACCGCCTCGCGCCTGGCCGTCTCCGCCTTGGGGGTGCCGAAGCGGACCCGGTTCTCGGCGGCCAGCCGTTCCTTCTCCTCGCGGGCGCGCCGCTTGCGGTGGCGGCGCAGGTTGACCGGCTCGGTCATGGCGGGGTCAGTCCTCCCCCTCCAGCAGCTCTTCCAGGAACATCAGCCGGTCCTGGCCCCAGAGCATCTCCTCGCCCACGATATAGGTCGGCGCGCCGAAGACCCCGCGCGCCACGGCCTCCTCGGTCAGGGCGTCGAGGCGCATCTCCAGGGTGGGCTCGATCGCCTTGGCCAGGATGGTGATGCGGTTGTGCCCGGTGGCCTCGGCGATGTCCTGCAGCGTGCCGGTGTCGGCGATGTTGCGCTCCTCCACCCAGACGGCATGGCCCAGCGCTTCGGCCAGGCGCAGCGGATCGCCGCCGATCTCGGCAGCGGCCAGGATGAAGCGCGAGGCCAGGGCGTCGGGCACCGGGAAATGGGCCGGGTGCAGCTTGATCGGGATGCCGAGCCGACGGCGCCAGCGCTTCAGCTCCTGCAGGCGATAGGCCTGGCGCTGCGGCGCCCGCTTGGCCAGCGGCAGGCCGCCGGTCTGGGCGAAGATCTCACCGAACTTCACCGGCTTCACGGTCACCTGGACCCGGTGCTTCCCGACGATCTCGGCGAAGCGCCGGGCGCCCAGATAGGCCCAGGGCGACATGGGCGTCATGTAGTAGTCGACGGTCTTGGTCATGGCTTGGCTCCCCCGCGCAAGGTTCCGACGCGCATGTCTAGAACAGATCGGCCCGGAAAGGAATCGTCCGGCTCGAGATTGCCGGGCGATCAGGGATTGGCGATCACCGCCGTCTCCTCTGCCGCCTCGGCCTCCCACTCCCGGAAGAGCGGCCAGGCGAGCAGGGCCCCGGCATAGTCGCCAGCCCGGCCTTCCAGGTCGACGGCATAGCTGCGGAAGCGGCTTGCGACCGGCGCGAAAAAGCAGTCGGCGAGCCCCGGCTTGCCGAAGAGGAAGGGGCCGCCGGCGACCGCCGGGCGCGACCAGATGGTGGTGAGGCGGGCGATGTCCCTCTCCACGTCGGACGTCAGCTCGCGCGGCTGACCCCGCCGGCCCAGGTCCATCGGCAGGGCGCGGCGCAGGGCAAGGAAGCTCGAATGCATCTCGGCCGTGACCGCGAAGGCCTCGGCCTTGAGGTCGGGATCCTCGGGCCAGAAGCCGGCCTCGGGAAAGCGATCGGCCAGGTAGAGCCCGATCGCCAGGCTGTCCCAGACGACACGGCCGCCGTCGCGCAGCACCGGCACCGTCCGGCTGGGGCTGATCGCGGCCAGCGCTTCCTTAAAGCCGGGCACGTCCAGCCAGACGACCTCGGTCTCTGGCTCCAGGCCGGCCAGACGAACCGCGAGCCAGCCCCGGAGCGACCAGGAGGAATAGCGCCTGTTGCCGATGGTAAGATGGACGGTGGCCATTGCCCCTCTCCTCTGCAAGAGTGCCGCCGTCGGATCGCGGCCCGGCGTTACCTGCCGGAGGCCGCCGCACTTGTCCAGAGACCAGGGAGGAAAAGGGGGACATGCTGAAGAGCCTGCTCGAAGAGGCGGAAAAGGCCATCGCAATCCTGCCGAAACGCGCCGGTTCCATCGAGCTGAGCCACCTGCCCGAGGCGCGCTGGCGCCGCTGGGCGGAGGCCAGCGGCTTCGACGGCGAGACCGGCGGGCACTGCCTGCTGCCGGGGCCGGAGGGCGAGCTGGAGGCCGTCCTGATGGCCTACGACCCCGATGGGCTGCCCTGGAACTTCGCGGAGCTCGCCGCCGCCCTGCCGGCCGGCGACTATCGCCTGAAGGGCGGGCTGGACCCCTGGACGGCGGGCCAGATGGTCCTGGGCTGGCTGCTGGGCCACTACCGCTTCGGGCGCTACAAGGAGCAGAAGCAGAGCAAGACGCGCCTGGTCTGGCCGGACGGCGTGGACCGCGCCGAGATCCTGCGCCTGGCCCAGGCCGTCAGCCAGGCCCGCGACCTGATCAACACGCCGGCCGAGGACATGGGACCCAGCGCGCTTGCCGCAGCCGCGGCCGAGGTCGGCAAGGCCTATGGCGCCGAGGTCGAGCAGATCGTCGGCGCGGACCTCTTGAAGCGCAACTTTCCCATGGTGCACACCGTGGGCCGTGCGGCGGCCGATCCGCCCCGCCTTGTCGCCCTGCGCTGGAGCGGTTCCGCCTCCGGCCCGCACCTGGCCCTGATCGGCAAGGGTGTGTGCTTCGATTCCGGCGGCCTGGACATCAAGTCGGCCGAGGGCATGAAGCTGATGAAGAAGGACATGGGCGGTGCCGCGCACGCGCTGGCCCTGGCCCGCCTGGTGATGGATGCCGGCCTGCCGCTCCGCCTCACCCTGGTGCTGCCGATCGTCGAGAACGCCATCTCCGGCAATGCCTTCCGGCCCCTGGATATCCTGAAGGCGCGGAACGGGACCAGCGTCGAGGTCGGCAACACCGACGCCGAGGGCCGCCTGATCCTGGCCGATGCGCTGGCCTACGCGGCCGAGCAGAAGCCCGACCTCATGATGGACTTCGCCACCCTGACCGGTGCTGCCAGGGTCGCGCTCGGCACCGAGGTGCCCGCGCTCTTCAGCAGCGACGAGGCGGTGGCCGAGGCCTGGCTGGCGGCCGGCAGGAAGATCAAGGACCCCGTCTGGCGCTTGCCGCTGCACGCCGACTACCGCGCCCTGCTGGAGAGCCGCATCGCCGACATCCACAGCACCGGCGAGGGCGGGTTCGGCGGCGCGATCACGGCTGCCCTCTTCCTGCAGCACTTCGTTCCCAAGGGGATGGCCTGGACCCACCTGGACCTCATGGCCTGGAACAGCCGGGCGCGGCCCGGCCGCCCGATCGGCGGCGAGGCCATGGGCCTGCGCTCGGCCTATGCCATGCTGAAGGACTGGAGCCGGAAGGGTGCGGCCGGGTGACGATCGACAGCAAGAGCAGGCTGTAAGCAGAGCCCGGCGAAGGCTACACTCCTCTCCAGATGAGAAGGCCCGGCGCAAGACCACGCCGGCCAAGGGGAAGGAAGGCGACCCGTGTTCAAGACGATACTCTGCGCCGTGGACGGCTCGGACCATTCCCTGCGGGCCGCCTCGACGGCCGCCCGGCTGGCCGCGGCCCTGGGCAGCAAGCTGATCTTCCTGACGGTGACCAAGGAGATCGCGACCTCCAACCCGGTCCGGCAGTACATGAAGCTGGAGCAGCTCACCGGCGAGCCGCAGTACATCCTGGACGCCGCCGTCGAGCGCATCATGCAGCGCGCCAAGGAGGAAGCCGAGACGGCAGGAGCCCCCGAAGTCCGCATGGAGGTGCGCGTCGGACCGCCCGCGCGTACCATCGTGCAGGTGGCGACGGAGATCGAGGCCGATGCCATCGTCCTCGGCAGCCGGGGCCTCGGCGACCTGGAGGGCATCCTGATCGGCAGCGTCTCGCACAAGGTCACCAGCCTCGCGCGTTCCACCTGCATCGTCGTCAAGTAGCCCGGCAGCCCGGCGGTCCAGCCGCCGATAGTCACAAAACCGTTACATTTCAGCAATGAAAGCACAGCCAGACGGGGTCTAGCCTCCGAATAGGAGAACCGCGATCCCCTGGCGAGGCTGCCTCTGGCAAGGCTGCCCGGAGACACGGTTACACGGGCGAATGAAAGCCCCCGATGCGACCTGCGTGCAAATGCGGGCGCAGCACGCTCAATGGGTGGCCGAACGATGCAAAGCGATGCGCTTTCCTGGTGGTACAGGGTTCTGCACGCGGCCCTGACGCAAGACCTCCCCGATCTCACGACCCGCCAGCTGGCCGTGCTGCTGCACGTCGCCCTGGAGCCGCCGCCGCACACGGTGCGCGGCCTGGCGGAGGCCCTGCAGATCTCCAAGCCCGCCGTCACCCGCGCGCTGGACCGGCTGGGCACCGCCGGCTTCCTGCTGCGCCAGCGCGACCCCAGGGACCGCCGCAGCGTTCTGGTCTGCGTGACGCCGCCCGGCCAGGACTTCCTGGCAGAGCTCGACGGCCTGCTCCGCAGCGCCTGCGCGGCCGAGAGCCCTGAGATGCCGCAGCTCCGCACGGGAACCTTTTGACCCTTCTCCCACTTGTTCCAGAGGTGATCCGGGGCCGTCACTCGTTCGTATGACCTGTTGCGACGACGGCCGGAAGCCGTCCGTCCTGTAACGGGAGAATGCGCCGATGCACGCCGCTGCCAACCAGAACGCCCTGTCGAGTGCCGATACCGCCTTTCTCCGCAAGGCCATGAAGGCGCCCCTGCTGGCGCGCGAGGAAGAGATCGAACTGGCGAAGGCCTGGCGCGACGAGCAGGACGAGGGTGCGCTGCATCGCATGATCGACAGCCACATGCGCCTGGTGGCCGCCCTCGCCTCGCGCTACCGCACCTACGGGCTCTCCATGCCGGACATGGTGCAGGAAGGCAGCCTGGGCCTTCTACAAGCCGCCAACCGCTTCGAGCCGGAGCGCGGCGTGCGCTTCAGCACCTATGCCTCCTGGTGGATCCGCTCGGCGATCCAGGACTATATCCTGCGCAACTGGTCGATCGTCCGCTCGGGGACCACCTCGTCGCAGAAGAGCCTCTTCTTCAACCTGCGCCGGCTCCGGGCCGAGATCGAGCGCAACACCGGCCGGACCCTGGACAGCGAGGGACGGGACGCCATCGCACAGGCGCTGAAGGTGAACCTGCGCGACGTCGAGGCGATGGAAGGACGCATGGGCGGGCCGGACCAGTCGCTGAACGCCACCCTAGCGGACGACAGCGACCTCGAGCGCCTGGATCTCGTCAGAGACGAACGTCCGGGGCCGGAAGACCTCATCATGGGCCTGAAGGACAGCGCCACGCGGTCGCGCTGGCTGAAGGAGTGCCTGGCGGAGCTGTCGGCACGCGAGCGGGTGATCATCGAGCAGCGCCGCCTGCAGGAGGTCGGCCGTACCCTGGAGGATCTCGGCAAGGTGCTGGGCGTCTCCAAGGAGCGGGTGCGCCAGCTCGAGAGCCGGGCATTGCAGAAGCTCCGGGTGGCGCTTTCCAAGCGCGCCGAGCAGGACAGCGACCTCCTGCTCGACGATTAACCCGGCGGCGGAGGCTCGCTTTCCAGGATCTCGATCTGCGCCGGGCTGTGCAGCTCCAGGAAGGGGCCGTTCCAGTCATGCAGCCAGCCGCGCAGCCGGACCCGGCGGCCGGCGAGCCCCTCCAGATCCAACCCGGCCTCCTCGAAGCGCTTGCGCAGGCGACCCGAGACGCGCGCCGTCGTATCGCTCTTCCAGTCCTCGCCGAAATTGAGATAGAGGTCCCCGCGGCCACCGCCGGCGGCCTCCACCCGCCCCTCGAAGACCTGCAGGCTGCCGATCCAGGGCAGCAGCTCGTCCGGCGCGCTGCCGCGCAGGCGGTAGGCCGGATGCGACCAGAGCCCGGCGGCCTCTTCGCGCGCCGCTTCTTCCAGCAGGAGGAATTCCTGCAGGTTTTCGAAAGGCGCGGTGAAGGGATCGACCCGGGCATGGCCCCAGCGCAGCAGGCGCCCCTGCAGCCAGAGGCCGTCGCTCCGCCGGAAGGCCTGGACCAGCTCGCGGCCGAGGCGGTCCTGCGGCGGCTCCTCCGGCTCCAGGCGAAGCGCCTCTCCCTCGACCAGTCCGGCCAGCGCCCTCATGGCGGCGGCCCGCAGCTCCTCGTGCTCGGGCAGCGCACCCTCGAGCCCGGCGAGGCGCAGTGTGCGTCCGTCCCCAAGGCGCAACAGCACCGGCGAGAGCGGCTCGGCATGCACCGGGGCCTCATCCGCCCGGGCCGGCGAAGCGGGCCCCGGAAGGACGAGGACAAGCAGGACCGCAGCCAGGGCGGCGCTGCTTCTCGGCTGCAGTGGGAGAGACACCAAGCCATCCTCACGGGCGGTCGAAGATACACGCCATAGTGGCGCGGCTTCGGACCGGAGCTCAAGGGGTGCGAAGAAGCTGTGTGTCAGGACTCCAGCGGCCGCCGGCGCCGCCGGAGATGCAGGACCGCCGGGGTCAGCCAGACGGCGATGGTGACGACGCCCAGGACGGCCGCGATGGGGCGCTCGAAGAAGGTCAGCAGGTCGCCGTCGGCCTTGATCATGGAGGTCATGAAGCTGTCCTCCAGCAGGCCGCCGAGCACCAGCCCCAGGATGGCCGGCGCGATGGGAAAGCCGTTCTCCTCCATGAGGTAGGCGACCAGGCCCAGCACCAGCATGATGGCGACGCCGAAGACCGTGTTGTTGACCGCGAAGGTCCCCACGATACAGAACATGAGTATTAAAGGCATCAATATGCTGCGCGGCACGCGAAGCAGCTGCTTGGAGGACTTGATCGCCATCAGCCCGAGCGGCAGCAGCAGGAGGTTGGCCAGGAAGAAGGAGACGAAGACGGCATAGATCAGCTCGGGCTGGTCCAGGAAGACCGTCGGGCCGGGGTTCATTCCCTTCACGTAGAGCACGCCGATGACGATGGCGGTGATGGAATCGCCGGGGATGCCGAACACCAGCGCCGGCACCCAGGTCCCGCCGAGGCCGGCGTTGTTGGACGCGCCCGCGTCGACGATGCCCTCGACGTGGCCGGTGCCGAACTTCTCCTTCTGCTTGGAGAACTTCTTGGCCACGGCATAGGAGATCCAGGCCGCGATGTCGGAACCCGCACCCGGCAGCGCGCCCACCAGGGTGCCGATGACGCTTCCGCGCAGGAGGTTTACCTTGTAGCGGTAGAGGACCGGGCCCAGACCGGAGAAGATGTTGCCGATGCCGGTCTGCTGAATGACCGGTTGCGGCTTGGTCGCGGTCACGCTGCGCAGCACCTCGGCGAGCGCGAACATGCCGATCATGGCCGGGATGAAGCTGACGCCGCCCAGCAACTCCACGCTGCCGAAGGTGAAGCGCGCCTGCCCTGACATGGGGTCCAGGCCGACGGTCGCGATCAGCAGCCCGATCAGCAGCGACAGGCCGCCTTTCAGGACCTGGTCGGTGGAGACGAAGGCCGCACAGGTGAGCCCCAGAAGGGCCAGCCAGAAATACTCGACGCTGGAAAACTTCAGCGCGAACTTGGCCAGCACCGGCGCGGAGAGAGTCAGCACCAGCGCACCGAAGAGCCCCCCGCAGATGGCCGCCAGCAGCCCGGCGCCCAGCGCCATCTCGGCCTTGCCCTTGCGCGTCATGGCGAAGGCTTCGTCGGTGTAGGCAGCCGATGCCGGGGTGCCCGGGATGCGCAGCAGGGCGCCCGGCAGGTCGCCGGCGAAGATCGCCATGGCCGTCGCGGTGACCACCGCGGCCAGTGCCGGCACCGGCGGCATGAAGAAGGTGACCGGCACCAGCAGGGCCGTCGCCATGGTCGCCGACAGGCCCGGGATGGCCCCCATGAAGAGGCCGAAGAGCGCGGAGAGGAAGATGACCAGCAGGACCGAGGGGTCGAAGACGAGCGGGATCGCCTGGAGGAAGGTTTCCATCACCTCACCACGCGTAGTCCTGGAGCAGGCCCCAGGGCAGCGGGACCCGAAGCAGCTGGCCGAAGAACTGCTGGATGACCAAGGTCGCCACCAGCGCGATCGCCGCGGAGGAGCGCCAGGTGGCGAGCCCGCGTAAGGCGGTCAGCAGCACGAAGAGCAGGATCAGCGCGGTGATGACGAAGCCCAGCAGGTCGGAGGCGACGATGTAGAAGACCAGGGCCCCCAGGACCAGCAGGAAGTTGGCCCGGAGCCGCGGCGAGCCCATCCAGTCCAGCGGCTGGGCCCAAGGCCCGGCGCCGCGCGCCCGGATGCCCCGCACGACGAGCCCTGCCCCCAGCAGCGCCATCGCGACGGCGATCACCCGGGGGAAGAAGCCGGCGCCGTAATTCTGGCCCGGCATCTCCGTGAAGTGGCCGGTCAGCAGGAAGATCAGCCCCGCCAGGGCGATGAAGAAGGCGCCGGAGACGGCATCGTTGACTTTCATGTGCGGGTCTCCCCCGACAGCGCCGCAGCGGCGGGCCGCCGCCCCGGCGGACGCGGGTCCGGCCGGGGCGGCGTTCCTGTCGGGAGCGGAGGCGCTATTTCTTCAGGCCCACCTCGCCCATGACCTTGCCGAAGTCGGTATCGGCCTTCTCCATGAAGGCGTAGGCCTCGCCGTCCGGGCGCCAGACCATGCCGAAGCCGCGGCTTTCCATGAAGTCCTTGTACTCGGCGCTGTTGTAGGCCTTCTCGAGCGCCGCGATCAGCTTGTTGGTGATGTCCTCGGGGATGCCCTTGGGTCCGGCGACCACCCGCCAGGCGCCGACCGTCCAGTCCGACCCGGTGGCCTCCTTCAAGGTCGGGACGTCGGGGAAGATCGCCAGACGCGAATCGCCCATGTTGGCGAGCGGCCGCACCTCTCCGGCCTCGATCAGGGCGCGCCCCTCGGCCAGCGAGGAGGTCACGATGTCGACGCCGCCGGCGACCATGTCCTTCAGCGCCGGGGCCGCACCCTGGCTCGGCACCCAGGGCGCCTTTGCCGGGTCGACGCCCTCCGACAGCATCCAGCCGGCAAAGCCCAGATGCCAGATGCCGCCCTGGCCGGTTCCGGAGGCCTTGAAGGTCTTGTCCGGCTCGGCCTTGATCGCGGCCAGCAGCTCGGCCGCCGTCTTGTAGGGCGAATCCTCGCGCACCATCAGGCCGCCGGGATCCAGGTTGACCTGGCCGATGGCGGTATAGTCCTTGTAGGTGAGGTCGGTGAGGCCGGCCCAGTGCATCATGGCGATCTCGACCGTGACGACGCCGATCGTGTAGCCGTCGGGATCGGCCGTCGCGATGGCCGAATGGCCGACGACGCCGCTGCCGCCGGTGCGGTTGACGACGTTGACCGGCTGGCCCAGTTCGTCTTCAAGCAGCTTGGCCAGAATGCGCCCCACGGCATCGGTGCCGCCACCCGCACCCCAGGGCACGATCATGGTGATCGGCCGCTCCGGCCACTCTGCCCTGGCGTCGGCAGCGTGGAAGGCGGTCACCGCGGCCAGGGCAAGGCCGGCCAGCTTTACGAACGAACGTCTCTTCATTGCTTTTCTCCCTGGTTGCTTGTTCTTCCCGTCACGCTAGCGGGCTCTGCAGGTCCGCACAATGGTCCCGAGACGGGATGAGAGGGCATGGCCCGCGCCGACACCGACCGCGACTAGCGGTAGATCAGCGTGGGCAACCACAGCGACAGCCACGGCACGAAACAGAGCAGCAGCAAGACTGCGGCCAGAGGAACCAGAAAGGGCGCCGTGGCGACGACGCAGCGTTCGAAGGCAACGCCCGATACCTTCGAGAGGACGTAGAGCACCATGCCGACCGGCGGGGTCAGCAGTCCGATCATGAGGTTGAGGATCAGGATGATCCCGAAGTGCACGGGATCGATGCCGAGCTGCAGGGCGACCGGCAGCAGCACCGGCGTCAGGATGGTGATGGCGGCGATGGTCTCCATGAAGCAGCCGACCACCAGCACGATCAGCATGATGATCAGCAGCACGGCGACGGGATTGTCGGTGAAGGCCAGCAGCTCGGTGGCGAAGAGGCCGGCCACCCGGTTGGCCGTCAGGATCCAGGCGAAGATTGCCGAAGCCGCCACGATCATCATGATCGAGGCCGTGGTCTCGATCGTCTCCTGCGAGACCCGGAGGATGCCGCGCCAGTCGAGCGTGCGGTAGACCACCGTGCCGAGGAAGGTGGCATAGGCGACCGCCGCGATCGCCGCCTCGGTCGGGGTAAAGGCACCGCTGAGGATACCGCCGACGATGATGACCGGCGTCATCAGCGGCAGGAAGGCGTCGGCGAAGGCACGGCCGAAACGGCCGAGGCTGAAGCGCTCGTCGCGCGGGTAGTGGCGGATGCGGGCATAGACCCCCACCATGACCATCAGGGCCAGCGCCATGATGAGGCCCGGCAGGATGCCGGCCGCGAAGAGCTGTCCGATCGAGGTGTCGGCGATCACGCCGTAGACCACCAGCGGCAGCGAGGGCGGGATGATCGGTCCGATGGTCGAGGAGGCCGCGGTGATGCCCACCGAGAGGTCGGTGTCGTAGCCGGCATCGCGCATGGCCCGGATTTCGATGTTGCCGAGCCCGCCGGCGTCGGCGACCGCGGCCCCGGACATGCCCGCGAAGATGACGCTGGCGCCGACGTTCACATGGCCCAGCCCGCCATGCATCCAGCCGACGGTGGCACGCGCCAGGGCGAAGATCCGGGCGGTGATGCCGGCGGAGTTCATGAGGTGGCCGGCCAGGATGAAGAAGGGCACCGCGATCAGGGGAAAGGAGTTGATCCCGTTCACCATGTTGTGCAGCACGATCACGCTGGGCAGCCCGTCGACCGCGACGAAGGCGAGCGAGGCGAGGCCCAGCGCGACGGCGACCGGCGCGCCGGCGATCAGCAGCGCGAAGAGCACCAGGAACAGAAGCGCGAGGGTCATGAACGCGGGTCCTGCTCGGCGAGGTCGGAGAAGCTGTGCCGGCGCAGCTCCTCCACCACCTCGGCGGGGCTCTGGCGCAGCTTGCGGAAGAGCCACCAGAGCGAGAAGAGGGTCATCAACAGCAGGCTCGCCGCCACGCTCCAGTAGAGCAGGCTCTTGGGAATCTCGGCCGAGGCCATCTTGGTCTTGGTCTTCAGCGCAAGCTCGACCGCGGTCCAGGCCATGGTGCCCCAGAAGAAGCTGCAGAGCGCCTCCATGGCGACCGCCAGGCCCTTGGCCAGCCCGGGGGAGAGGTAGCGATAGAAGAACTCGAGGAAGATGTGGCCGCCCTTGCGGGTCACCGTGATGGCGCCCAGGAAGGCGGCCAGGATCAGCATGTAGCGGGCGATCTCCTCGGTCCAGGCGAGGCTGTCGTTCAGCACATAGCGGGTGAAGAACTGCAGGAAGACGATCACCGCCAGCGCCCAGAGCGCGATCAGCCCCGGGACGTCGACCAGCCGGGTCTCCGCCGCCGGAAGCCCCGGGTCGCTCGCGTATGGGGAAGGGCGATCCGCCCTGGACCGCCCTTCCCTCTCCGGACCGCGGTCCGTCACCTCGCCAAGACCTCAGATCAGCTGCCGGCGTCCTGGATCTTCTGCAGGCGGTCGAACTGCTCCATGGTGTAGGGCACGCCCTCGCTGGTCAGCATCGGCTTCACGGCATCCTGGAAGGGCTGGCGGTCGACCTCGTTGACGGTGATGCCCTGGTCGCGGAACCAGGAGATCAGGTCCTGCTCGGCCTGGAAGATCTCCTCGGAGACCCGCGCGGCCGCCTCTTCCAGAACCTCCTCCACGATGGGCGCGTCGTCGCCGATGCGGTCCATCGCGCTGCCGGAGACGATGATCAGCAGCGAGTTCAGGAGGTGGCCGGTCAGGTTGATGTTGGACTGCACCTCGTAGAACTTCTTGAACTTGATGGTCGGCAAGGGGTTCTCCTGCGCGTCCACCACGCCCTGCTGCAGCGCCAGATAGACCTCCGAGAAGGCCATCGGCGTCGGGTTGGCCCCGACCGCGTTGGGGAACATCAGCATGACCGGCGAGTTCGGCACGCGGATCTTCAGGCCCTCCATGTCCGCCGGCGTCAGGATCGGCTTGTTCGAGGTGACGTGGCGCTGGCCGTAGTAGACCAGGGCCATCACGCTGTTGCCGGTCGCGTCCTTGTAGCCCTCCGAGAGCTCGGCGAAGAGGTCGCTGTCGCGATAGCCCTTCCAGTGGTCGAAGCCGCGCATGATGAAGGGATAGTCGGAGATCGCGATCGGCCCGTAGTAGCGTTCGACGAAGCTGGGGCCGGTGTAGATGATGTCGACCGCACCGATGCCCAGGCCCTCGTTGATCTCGACCTCCTTGCCGAGCGAGGAGGCCGGGAAGACCTCGACCGCGACGCGCCCGTCGGTGCGCTTGGCGATCTCCTCGGCGGCCCATTCGGCCACCGCGTGATAGTTCGAGCCCTGCTCGTAGACATGGGCCCACTTCAGCGTCTCGCTCGCCCCCGCCGCCGTCCAGGCAGCCAGCGTCACGGACACGGATAGTGCGGGAATAGCCAGCCTTTTCAAGAACATAATCTCTCTCCCTGTGGTGCGTCCCGGCCGCCGGCGCGAGACCTTTTTCTCCTCGGGCGCCTCCCCTCCTTCCACGAAGGGGTTGGACTTGCGCCAATAACTGCTATACCTAATATACTAGTTAATGAGACGGTGCAACCGGCAACGCCCGGGCGAAGCGCTGCCTCGCCCGGGGAAACGAGAGGCTAGACCTGTGGGCCACAGCGACGGCAGCCTTGTCCAAGCAAGCAGGCGGTGTCCTCCGGCACCGCCCTGGCTGGCAGGCCTGCCGGGAGAGGATGCGAGTGGACCGAGAGACGTGAGCGACGACAGAAACCCCCTGGAGACCCAGCGCCGCCGGCGGACAGCCAACGCGCCGCCGCTGGGGCCGGCGCGCTTCCTGCGCGGCAGCGGCTCGACCATCGCCGAGACGGTCTACCGCCAGCTCCACGGCCGCATCGTGGCGATGGAGCTGACCCCCGGCACGGCGATCTCCGAGAAGGAGGTGGCGCTGGCCCAGGGCGTCAGCCGCACGCCGGTGCGCGAGGCCCTGCTGCGCCTGGCCGACGAGCGCCTGGTGGAGGTGGTGCCCAAGTCCGGTACCTTCGTCGCCCGCATCCCACTCTCCGTCCTGCCCGAGGCTCTGGTGGTCAGGCGCGCGCTGGAGGCCGTCACCGTGCGCACGGCCGCCGCGAAGGCCACGCCCAGCCAGATCCTCACCTTGACCGCGCTCGTCGAACGGCAGCGCGAGACCGCGGCGGCGGACGACCGGGAGGCCTTTCACCGTGCCGACGAGGACTTCCACGCGGCCATCGCCCTTGCCGCCGGCTATCCCGGCATCTGGGAGCTGATCCAGCAGGTGAAGGTGCAGGTGGACCGCTACCGCCGCCTGACCCTGCCGCAGGAAGGACGCATGCAGCTTGTCGTCGAAGAGCACGCGGCCGTCGTCGAGGCCATGGCCGAGGGCGACGGGGAGCGCGCGGTTGCCTGCATGGAAGAGCATCTGAACAAGCTGCAGCTCGACATCGCCGTCTTCCGCGACCTCTGGCCCGACTACTTCGTCCACGATGTCGACCTCAGCGACCGGCAGGAACTGTAACGGGCCGCGGGCCTCCCGATCGGACGGCGGCGGGAAACATGGGAAGGGAGAACAGCATGACGATCAGCACGCGGCACGCCATCAGCCCGGCGGAGGCCAAGGACTTCGACACCCTGCGCCTGCGCGATTCCTTCCTCATCGACGATCTATTCGTCGAGGGCGAGGTGCGGATGACCTACCTCGATCTCGACCGCCTGGTGATCGGCGGCGCGATGCCGCTGGAGACGCCGCTGGAGCTGCCGGGCGGCGAGAGCGTGGGCACAGCCTCCTTCCTCGAGCGGCGCGAGCTGGGCATCTTCCTCATCTCCGGCCGCGGCAGCGTCGAGGCGGACAACCAGCGCCACGACCTGGAGCCGACGGACTGCCTCTACCTGCCGATGGGCAGCGCCAACGTTCGGTTCTCCAGCGCCGACCCCGCCGACCCCGCGCAGTTCTACCTGGTGAGTGCTGCGGCCCACCACCGCTACGAGGCGAAGAAGATCACCGCCGAGGAGGCCATCCGCCTGGACCTGGGCGCGCAGCCGGACGCCAACCGGCGGATCCTACGCCAGTACATCCATCCGGAGACCTGCAGCTCCTGCCAGCTCGTCATGGGCATGACGGCGATCCTGGAGGGCAGCGTCTGGAACACCATGCCCTGCCACCGCCACAGTCGCCGCTCGGAGATCTATCTCTACTTCGACATGGCGCCCGAGACCCGGATCTTCCATTTCATGGGCGAGCCCCAGGAGACCCGGCACATGGTGGTCGCGGACCGCCAGGCCATCGTGTCGCCGAGCTGGTCGATCCACTGTGCAGCGGGGACCGGGCGCTATGCCTTCATCTGGTCGATGGCGGGCGACAACCAGGCCTTTACCGACATGGATATCGTGCCGATGGAAGCGCTCAGGTGACAGCCGGCCCTCCTGACTTTTCCCTGGCCGGCAAGACCGCCGTCGTCACCGGGGCCAACACCGGCATCGGCCAGGCCATCGCCGTCGCCATGGCGGCGGCGGGTGCCAGGATCGCAGCCGTCGGGCGCTCGTCGATGGAGGAGACGGCGGAGCGGATCGGCGGCCAGGGGGAGCGCTTCCTTGCGATCGAGGCCGACCTCGCCACCACGGCCCACTGCCGGTCCATCGTCGAGACCGCGCTGGCCTGGTCGGGGCAGGTCGACATCCTGGTCAACAACGCCGGCATCATCCGGCGCTGCGACGCGCTCGAGGTCACCGAGGAGGACTGGGACGCGGTGGTGGACGTCAACCTGAAGACCGCGTTCTTCCTGTCCCAGGCCGCGGCCGCCCACATGGTCGCGCGCGGCGGCGGCAAGATCGTCAACATCGCCTCGCTGCTCTCCTTCCAGGGCGGGATCCGCGTCGCCGCCTACACCGCCAGCAAGAGCGGCCTTGCCGGCCTCACCCGGCTGCTCGCCTGCGAGTGGGCCGGCAAGGGCATCAACGTGAACGCCATCGCCCCCGGCTACGTGGCCACCAACAACACCGTGGCACTCCGGGCCGACGCCGCCCGCAACGAGGCGATCCTGGCCCGCATCCCCGCCGGGCACTGGGCCGGGCCGGAAGAGATTGCCGGTGCCGCCGTCTTCCTGGCATCCGCAGCGGCGAGCTATGTCCACGGCGTCGTCCTGCCGGTGGACGGGGGCTGGCTGGCGCGGTAGCCGCCTTGCTTCCGCAAAGTCGACAGGCGGAGCCGGTGGGCGTGCGGCTGTGGTTGGGATCATTCCTTGGAAATGGGACCGATGATGCTACTGTAGCTGCACCTGGGGCGTTCTGAGCGGGCGCACAATAACACCAGGGTTCCCGGGAGGACCAATTGGCGGGGGACCATCAGGAGGAAGCGCGGCCAGTAGCGCCCGATCCGGGCGCACCCTTTCATGTGGTCTTCTTCGTGGTCGGCGGATTCTCGTTGATGGCCCTCAGTTCGGCCATCGAACCCTTGCGTTCGGTGAACCGTTTGCTCGGAGAGCCGCGCTACCGCTGGACCGTCGCCGCGGACCGGGAAGGCCCGGTTCCGGCCAGCAACGGGCTCGAGGTCGCTGCCCTCCACAGCACCGCCAATCTCCCGAGCGGCGACCTGACCTTGGTGGTCGCCAGCTATGATGCCGAGCGCTATCAGAACAATTCCGTCTTCGACTGGCTGCGCCGTCTCCGCAACGAGCGAAGGCTGATCGGCGCTATCAGTAACGGCACCTTGCTGCTCGCCAGGGCCGGCGCGCTTAACAGGCGGCGCGTGACCATCCACTGGGAAATGCAGCGCCTGCTGGCCGAGAGCTATCCCGACCTGGAGGTCAGCGCAGACCTCTATTGCTGGGACCAGGGTATCCTGACGGCGGCCGGCGGTACCGCCTCGATGGACCTGATGCTGGCACTGATAGCCGAACGCGAGGGCCATGAGGTAGCAGCCGACGTCTCCGACCAGTTTCTGCATGGGCCGGTCCGCCCCTCGACCGATATGCAACGACAGGATGTGAGCTGGCGCTTTCAAGTGACCGACCGCAGGTTGGTCACCGCCATCCGCCTGATGGAGGAACGCCAGGCGGAGCCCCTGAAGATTGCCCAGATCGCGGCTGTCGCGGGGCTTTCGGAACGGCAGCTTGAACGACTCTTCTTGTCGGAATTCGATAAGTCGCCGTCGGACTTCTATATGGAGATCCGATTGAAGACAGCAAAACGCTGGCTCCTGAATTCCACCGATTCCCTTGAGGAAATTGCTTACAAGGTAGGATTTTCCAGCCTTCCGCATTTCAGTCGCTGTTACAAGGCCTGGGCCAGAGAGACCCCTTCGGTCGTCAGGCGTCGCCACAGGCAGCAGAATGTCGGAAGGATGCAAGAGATTGGCGGTGCGACGTAAGGTCCTTTGAACGGACCTCCTCTAAAAGCCCCACCCACTGGAGACGCGGCCTTCGCAGTCTCGCATGGCTGCTGCCGAGGGGTGAGGCATGGAAATCATCGAGTTCATCGCGAACAACCTGGGCGTGATTGCTAGCCTGGCGGTCCAGCATATTTCCATCGTTGCCGTCGCTGTCGGCCTCGCCATCCTGACGGGCGTGCCCATCGGCATCGCGATCACCCAGAACCGGCGTGCCGCCGATGCGGTGCTCTACGTGGCCTCGATCATCGTCACGATCCCCTCGATCGCGCTCTTCGGCCTGATGATCCCGGTACTGTCGATGATCGGCCAGGGTATCGGCTGGCTGCCGGCAGTGATCGCGATCCTGCTCTATTCCCAGCTTCCCATCGTGCGCAACACCTATACCGCCATCACCAACGTCGAGCCCTCCCTGCGCGAGGCCGCCCGCGGCATGGGCATGACGCCCTTCCAGCGCCTGCGCCAGGTCGAGATCCCGATCGCCATCCCGGTCATCATGGCCGGCGTGCGCACGGCCGTGGTGATGAATATCGGCGTCGCCGCGATTGCCGCCTACATCGGCGCCGGCGGGCTCGGCGTCCTGATCTCGCGCGGCATATCCCAGACCGATCCGCGCCAGCTCATCACCGGTGCGCTCGCGGTCTCCCTTCTCGCGATCCTCGCCGACTGGGCGCTCCTGCAGGTGCAGAAGCGGCTCACGCCCGCCGGCCTGAGACGCTGACCTTTCAACGAAACGACAAGGCTAGAGGAAACGCCCGCCATGATCCGGCTGGAGAACCTGACCAAGACCTTCGAGACCCCCAACGGCGTCGTCACGGCTGCCGACAAGGTCGACATGGAGGTCCCCACCGGCGAGATCTGCATCCTGCTCGGCCCCTCGGGCTGCGGCAAGACCACAGCGCTGAAGATGATCAACCGCCTGATCCCGCCGACCTCGGGCAAGATCTACATCAATGGCGAGGACACCTCGACGCTGAACGACATCCAGCTTCGGCGCAAGATCGGCTACGTCATCCAGCAGATCGGCCTCTTCCCGAACATGACGATCGAGGAGAACATCTGCGTCGTGCCCCGCCTGCTGGGCTGGGACAGCCGCAAGGCCAAGACCCGGGCGGCAGAGCTTCTCGACCTCGTCGGCCTCGACCCCAAGCTCTACCTCAAGCGCTACCCCAAGGAGCTCTCCGGCGGTCAGCAGCAGCGCGTCGGCGTGATCCGTGCGCTGGCCGCCGATCCGCCGGTCATGCTGATGGACGAGCCCTTCGGTGCGATCGATCCGATCAACCGCGAGATCATTCAGGACGAGTTCCTGAAGATGCAGGCCGAACTCAAGAAAACTATCATGTTCGTCAGCCACGACATCGACGAGGCGGTCAAGATGGGCGACAAGATCGCCATCTTCCGGGCCGGCAAGATCGAGCAGTACGACTCGCCCGACCACCTGCTGGCGCACCCGGTCAACAGCTTCATCGCCGATTTCGTCGGCGCCGACCGCACCCTGAAGCGCCTGCGCCTGGTCAGCGCCGCGCAGGTGAACGACGCGAGCGCCCCGGCCGTCGAGCGCCACGTCGCCGCCTCCGAGGCAGCCGCCAGGATGCGCGACCATGGCAGCGCGGTCGCCGTGGTCACCGACGACGACCGCTATCCCATCGGCTTCGTCGCGCTGGAGCAGGCCGAGGGGGCTGAGGGCTCGGTCGAGAGCCTCGCCCACCCGCTGCCGGCGACCGTCAAGGCCGATGCCGACCTGCGCGCCGTCGTCTCCGAGATGTTTGCCCACGACACCCACTGGCTGGTCTGCGTCGACGAGACCGGGCGCTTCTCCGGCATCGTCACCCAGCCGGCCGTCACCAACGCGCTCGGCCGAACCTATCGGCAGACCGCGGCCGCCTGACAAGGGGGGATAGACAAGATGCGCAAGTCCTTCGACCTCGGCGGTGTCCTGGTCCCGCTCCTTGCTTTCGTGCTGGGGCTCTGGGTCTGCACCTCAGGTCTCCTGACGGAGATCGGGACCTACTGGGAGGATATCGTCTACCTCACCAAGCAGCATCTGGTGCTGGTCGGCACCTCGGGCGGAGCTGCCATCCTGGTCGGCATTCCGGTCGGCATCTGGCTCTCGCGCCCCTCGATGGAGCGCTATGCCGAGACGGTGATGCAGGTCTTCAACATCGGCACCACCATCCCAACCCTGGCGGTGATCGCGCTCTCCATGACCCTGCTGGGCATCGGCTTCGCGCCCGCCTTCTTCGGCCTCTTCGTGGCCTCGCTGCTGCCGATCGTGCGCAATGCCTATGCCGGCCTGCTGGCGGTTCCCCCGCACCTGAAGGAATCGGCCATCGGCATGGGCATGACCCCCCTGCAGATCCTCTGGCGGGTGGAGCTGCCGAACGCGCTCTACGTCATCTTCTCCGGCGTGCGCACGGCGCTTGCCATCAACGTCGGGACCACGCCGCTCGCCTTCCTGATCGGCGGCGGCGGCCTCGGCGAACTGATCTTCACCGGCATCGACCTGATGGACACCGGCATGCTGCTGGCGGGCGCGATCCCGACTGCACTGCTGGCGGTGCTGGTGGATTTCCTGACGGGACAGGGGCAGCTGCGCCTCATTCCGAAGGGCGTGAACCCGCTCCGCTGAACGGACGGACAACCGGGCATCTAATCTCAAGGAGACCCCACCGATGCTGAAGACCGTTAAATCCGCGCTTGCCGGCCTTGCCCTTGCGGGCATCGGCCTGGGCGCCCAGGCCGACGACATCGTCGTCGGCGGCAAGAACTTCACCGAGCAGCAGCTCCTCTCTGCGATCACCGCCCAGCTGCTCGAGGCCAAGGGCTACGACGTCGACAACCGTGCCGGCATGGGCTCCGCTGCCCTGCGCCAGGCGATGGAGAGCGGCCAGATCGACATCTACTGGGAGTACACCGGCACCTCGCTCATCACCTACAACAAGGTGACCGAGAAGATGAATGCAGAAGACACCTATGCGAAGGTGAGCGCGCTCGACGCCGAGAAGGGCATCATCTGGCTGGAGCCTTCGGCTGCGAACAACACCTACGCCCTGGCGATGCGCAAGGCCGATGCGGCCGAGAAGAAGATCGCGAGCCTGTCGGACATGGCCGCCCGCGTGAACGGCGAGGGCGACCTGACCTTCGGGTCCAATGCCGAGTTCTATGCCCGCCCCGACGGCCTGAAGCCGCTGGAGGAGGCCTATGGCTTCGAGTTCGGCCGCTCCAACGTCAAGCGCATGGACACCGGCCTGGTCTACCAGGCGCTGAAGGACGGTCAGGTCGACGTCGGCCTGGTCTTCGCCACCGACGGCCGCATCCCCGCCTTCGACTTCGTCGTGCTCACCGACGACAAGGGCTACTTCCCCTCCTACGCGCTGGCCCCGGTCGTGCGCCAGGAGATCCTGGACCAGCACCCGGAGATCGCCGACCTGATGAACGAGGTCTCGGCCAAGCTCAACGACCAGATGATGGCGAAGCTGAACGCCCAGGTCGACGTAGACGGCGTCTCGGTCGAGAACGTGGCCGCCGAGTTCATCAAGAACAACAGCCTGAACTAGAGCCGCAGTGGCGGGGGTATTCTCGCTGTACTCCCGCCATCGGACCAACGCCAAGGAAGGCTCCCAGACATGACCGCAAGCAGCCTCGAGGTCGGTGCCGCCCAGTTCGCCAGCGTGATCGGCGATGTCGATGCGAACATGGACCGACACCTGGACTGGATCGCACGCGGCCGCGCCCAGGGCCTCGACCTCCTGGTGCTGCCGGAGGTTTCCCTGACCGGCCACTACGGTGCCGACTCCCTGCTCGAGGCGGCGATGCACCGGAACGACCCGCGGCTCACCCGCCTGGCCGAGGCCGCCGGCGAGATGGCGGTCGTGGTCGGCTTCATCGAGGAGGGGCCGGCCGCCCAGTTCTATAACGCGGCCGCGATCCTAAAGGCCGGCCGCATGGTCCACCTGCACCGCAAGGTGAACCTGCCGACCTACGGCAAGCTGGAGGAAGGCAAGCACTTCGCGTCCGGCCGCTTCGTCGAGACCCATGCGCTGGACCGGGACTGGCGCGCCGGTCTTCTGATCTGCGCCGACGTCTGGAACCCGGCGCTGACGCATCTGGCCTTCCTGCACGGGGCGACCCTCTTGATCACGCCGGTGAGCTCCGGCGTCGAGGCGGTGGGTGCGGAGTTCGACAATCCCGCCGGCTGGGCGCTGACCGTGCGCTTCTACGCCATGATGTACGGCGCGCCGGTCATCATGGTGAACCGGACCGGCAGCGAGAAGGACCTGACCTTCTGGGGCGGCACGCGGATCATCGACCCCTTCGGCCGCGAGCTCGCAGTGGCCGGCAAGGAGGAGGAGATGATCACCGCCACCCTGAACTACGAGGTGGTGCGCAACGCCCGCCGGCTGCTGCCCACCGTCCGCGACAGCAACATCGCGCTGGTCCAGCGCGAGACCGCCCGCCTGATCGAGAGGCTCGGCGTCCCGGACTTCGTCCGCGACGAGGCCTGAGGAGACCCACGATGCACGATTTCTTCCTGACCGACGAGGACCGGGCCTTCCGGGTCGAGGTGCGTGACTTCCTGACGCGCGAGCTGGCACCCAGGGTCGACGCGATCGAGATCGACCAGGACTGGCAGGCCCAGCTCGAGGTCGTCCGCGCGCTCGGCGACGCCGGCTACCTGAAGCTGATGTTCGCCGACCTTTACAGGGGCAGCCTCGCCAAGCCCGGTCTGCTGCACGCCACCATCGTCTCGGAGGAGGTGGCCTACCTGAACTATGCCATCGAGACCGGCATCGCCACCGCGCTCTCCTGCGCCTACCCCCTGCACGCCTACGCCCGCCCGGCGCTGCGCGAGCGCTATCTCATGCCGATCCTCGAGGGCCGGGCCGTCGGTTCGATCTGCATGACGGAGCCCAACGTCGGCTCCGACAGCGCCGGCATGGAGACCCGCATCCGCTTCGACGAGGCCAGCCGGGAATGGGTCATCGAGGGCTTCAAGCGCTACATCTCCAACGCCTCCAAGGCGGACGTCTACATCGTCTGGGGCATCACCGATCCTGACGTCGCCCCGCAGAAGGGCATGAGCGCGGTGCTGGTTCCGGCCGACAGCGCCGGCCTCTCCTTCCCGCGCGGCTACGACTTCATGGGCCGGCGCGGCTGCGTGGTCGGCGAGGTGACCCTGGACCAGGTCCGGGTGCCCGAAGAGAACCTGCTGGGCGAGGTCAACGGCGGCTTCCGGATCATGCTGGGCGCCTTCAACTTCGAGCGCGTGATCCTGGGCGGCTCCGGCCTCGGCGTCGCCCGCTCGGCCTTCGACATCGCCAGGGCCCATGCCGAAGCCCGCGTCAGCTTCGGCCAGAAGCTGGGGCAGAAGCAGCTGATCTGGGAGATGATCGCGCAGATGAGCTGGCGCATCGACGCAGCCGAGCTGCTGACCCAGCGGGCGGCCAAGATGTACGACGCCGGCATCGGCGGCAAGGAGCTGATGCGCGAGGCGAGCCAGGCCAAGCTGGTCTCGACCGAGACGGCGGTCTTCTGCACAGACCGGACGGTCCAGATCCTCGGCGGCGACGGCGTCACCCGCCAGTACGGCCGCGCCGAGCAGCTCTACCGCGACGCCCGTGCGCTGCCGATCGTCGGCGGCACCTCGGAGATGTGCAAGTACCTGATCGCCGCCCGCGAGATGCCGTCGATCAAGCTCAACCTGTAGCAACGTTCAAGCAATGGAGGGCTGGCGATGAACATCGCCCACCTGCTGGAGGCTTCGGCCGACCGTTACCCCGATCACTGCGCGCTGGTCTTCGAGGACCGCCGCTGGACCTATACCGAGTGGCTCGGCCGCGTGCGCCGCTTCGCTCAGGCGCTCGGCGACCTCGGGATCCGTCCGGGCGACCGGGTGGCCTTCTACGTCTCGACCTCGGAGAACTCGGTCACCACCTACTTCGCCTGCCAGATGCTGGGCGCGGTCGCCGTCCCGTTGAACTTCCGGCTCTCGCCGGGCGAGGCCGCCTACATCATCCAGGATTCCGGCGCCCGCGTGCTGGTCTACGGCCGCCACCTGACCGAGAACGCCCTGAAGATCCAGGCACAGGTCCGCTCGGTCCACGACTACATCGGCTGCGCCTACGACCGGGAGTTCATTCCCGAGGGTCATCACCACTTCGACAGCCTGGCCGAGGAGACCGAGGACCGCCGGGAGCCGCGCCCGGCGCCGGCCGGCACCGACATCTCGGCCCTGGTCTACACCTCCGGCACCACCGGCCGGCCCAAGGGCGTGATCCACACCCATGCCAATGACCTCGCCATCGCGATGAACTGCGTGATGGAGTACTCGCTGAGCCACCGGGACAATGCGCTGCACATAGCGCCCCTCTACCACGTCGGCGGCATGCAGGCCTATTTCCTGCCGCACCTCATGGTCGGCGGCACCAACGTGGTGATCGGCCGCTACGAGGCCGAGAAGACGCTGGAGACCATCAAGTCGGAGCGCATCTCGACGCTCTTCGCGGTGCCGACGCAGATCCAGGAGATGCTCTTCCATCCCAGGTTCAAGGACTACGACGTCGCCTCGCTGCGCCTCATCACCACCGGCGGTGCTGCGATCTCCTCGGCGACGATGGAGCGGGTGATCGCCGACTTCTGCCCGCAGATCTTCAACGGCTACGGCATGACCGAGGCCTCGCTGACCCTGGTGCTGCACCCGGAGGATGGCTTGCGCAAGCTGGGCTCCTGCGGCAAGCCGACCCTGATCTCCGAATGCCGCGTCATCGTCAACGACCAGGCCCGCGAGGTTCCCCCCTCGGAGACGGTGCCCCAGGGCGAGATCGGCCAGCTCATCGTGCGCGGGCCGCAGGCGATGAACGGCTACTGGAACAAGCCCTTCGAGACCCAGAAGAAGCTGAAGGCCGGCTGGATCTACACCGGCGACCTCTTCTCCAAGGATGCCGACGGCTTCTACTATTTCCACGGCCGCGCCGACGACATGATCATCTCCGGCGGCGAGAACATCTATCCCCGCGAGGTCGAGGAGATCCTCTACCGCTGTCCCGGCGTCCAGGAGGCGGCAGTGGTGGGCCTCAACGACGAGAAGTGGGGGCAGATCGTCACCGCCTTCGTGGTGCGCTCGGACGAGGGGCTGAGCGCGGAGACGATCGACGCCTTCTTCAAGGCCAGCCAGGATATCGCCCCCTACAAGCGGCCCAAGCGCTACGAGTTCATGGAGAGCCTGCCGACCAATCCCAGCGGCAAGGTGCTGAAGCGAGAGCTGATCGCGGCCTTCCAGCCCGCGTCCGCAGCCTGACGGAGAAAAAGATGACCGAGAAACTCCTCTACGAGCAGGACGGCCACGTCGTCACGCTCACCTTCAACATGCCGGAGACCCGCAACGCGCTCACCGACCAGGACCTCTGCGACGAGATCGTGCGGGCCATGGGCCGGATCGCCGGCGACCTCTCGGTGCGGGTCGCCATCGTGACCGGCGCCGGCAAGGCCTTCTCCTCGGGCGGCAACCTCAAGCACATGAAGGAGAAGCAGGGCACCTTCGCCGGCGACGCCGTCAGCGTGAAGGACGGCTACCGGGTCGGCATCCAGCGGGTCGCGCGCGCCATGTGGGACTGCGAGGTCCCGCTGATCGCCGCGGTGAACGGCCCAGCCTACGGTGCCGGCTGCGACACCACCTGCCTCTGCGACATCCGCATCGCCTCGACGGCGGCGACCTTCGCCGAGAACTTCGTCAACGTCGGGCTGATCTCCGGCGACGGCGGGGCCTGGCTGCTGCCGCGCCAGGTCGGGCTCAGCAGGGCCGCCGAGATGACCTTCACCGCCGATCCGGTCGACGCGGAAACCGCCCTCGCCTGGGGCCTGGTCTCCAGGGTGGTGGCACCCGACGCGCTGATGGAGGAGGCCCGCGCGCTCGCCCGGCGCATCGCGAAGAACCCGCCGCGCCAGCTTCGCATGGCCAAGCGCCTGCTGCGCGAGGGGCTGGACACCCGCCTCTCCTCGGTGCTGCAGCTCGCCGCCGCCTATCAGGGCGCCTGCCACCAGACCGCCGATCACGAGGAGGCCGTCGACGCCCTGCTGGGCAAGCGGGCGGCCAGCTTCACCGGAGCCTGAGCGATGGCCCTGGCCGCCGTGGAGGGCGAGGTAAGGCCCGAGTGGCTCGACGCCGAGCAGCGCATGACCTCGGCCTCCCTGGCGCTGGCCTTCGCCGCCGCCGACGCGGCGGCGCTGGAGGCCCTCCAGCTCGCCCGGGCCTACCGCCTGGCCAGCGGCTGCAGCCTCCTCCTGACCGAGGCCAAGTACATCTGCCGCTCCGTCCTCCGCCCGGGCGAGGGCTTCCGCATCGCCACCTGGCTTGCCGGAGCCGACGCCCGGCGCCTCAGCCTGACCCACCGCATGATCCGCGACGACGGGGCGACCGCCGCCGAAGCGGAGGTGCTCTTCCTGCATGTCGACCGCTCCGGCCGCCGGGCGGTCTCCTTCCCTTCCCAGATCCGGGCCCGCCTCAATGAGGCGGCAGCCCTCGCTCATCTCAGGAGCCCCGCAGCATGACCCGCCCCTTCCTCGACTTCCTCCACGACCTCTCCTGGGACGACCTGCCCGAGGAGGTCAGGGCTTATGCCCGGCGCTGGTGCCTCGACCTCATCGGGGTCGCCGCGGGCGGTTCCAGGACGAGGCTCTCCGCCATCATCCGCGATCACGCGGCGGCCCATTTCGGGCCCGGCACCCGCCGGGCGCGGCTGCTGATGGACGGCCGGGCCGTCAGCCCGCTCGGCGCGGCAATGGCCGGCGGCATGACGATCGACGCGCTCGACGCCCACGACGGGCACAAGCTGACCAAGGGCCATGTCGGCTGCGGCGTGCTGCCGGCCTTGCTGGCGCTCTGCGAGGCCGAGGACCGGCTGGACGACCGCGGCTTCCTCACAGCACTGGTGCTGGGCTACGAGATCGGCTCGCGCGCCGGCATCGCGCTGCACCGCACCGCCCCCGACTACCACACCTCCGGCGCCTGGGTGAGCGTCGCCACGGCGGCCCTGGGTGCCAGGCTCCTGGACCTGGACGGGGCCCGCAGCCGCGAAGCCATCGGGATCGCCGAGTACCACGGGCCGCGCAGCCAGATGATGCGCTGCATCGACCATCCGACCATGCTGAAGGACGGCTCCGGCTGGGGGGCGATGGCCGGGGTCTCTGCCGCCTATCTGGCCGCCGGTGGCTTCACCGGTGCGCCTGCGATCACGGTCGAGGGCGCGGAGGTCGCCGACCTCTGGTCCGACCTCGGCAGCACCTGGCGCATCTTCGAGCAGTACACCAAGCTCTACCCGGTCTGCCGCTGGGCCCAGCCCGCCGCGCAGGCGGTCCTGAACCTGAGGCGCCGGCACGATCTCACCTCCGAGCAGGTGGAGCGGATCGAGGTCACGACCTTCCACGAGTCGCTGCGCCTGGCCACGCGCCGGCCGGCCAGCACCGAGGAGGCGCAGTACTCCACCGCCTTCCCCTCGGCGGTCGCGCTGGTCCGCGGCGACATCGGGCCGGCCGACGTGATGGAGGGGGCCTTCGCCGACCCCGAGATCCGGCGCCTGGCCGAGGGCATGACGGTCGGCGAGAGCGCGGACTACAACGCCGCCTTCCCGGCGCGGCGCTTCTCGCAGGTGGCGCTCCTCCTGAAGGACGGCCGGCGCCTTGAGTCGGGCCCCAGCGAGGCGGTCGGCGACCCCGAAGACCCCCTGCCCATGGACGCGGTGCGTGCCAAGTTCCACGCCTATGCCGACCCCCTTCTCGGCCGGTCCCGCAGTGCCGAGATCGAGGCACGGGTGGACAATCTGGGCAAGGGGGCGGGTATCGCCGGCCTTCTGTCCCTGATCCTCGCCCCGCTCGAGGCAGAAGAGGCCCCGGCCGCGAGGGATGCGGTACCGGCGTGATCCTACTCAGCAGCGCACAGACACCTGCGAACATGGCCTCTTGACCCCAGAGAAGCGGAAGCGACCAGGGAGATCGCTTCCGCCAGCAAAACGGTCCCCGCCTTCCACACCAAGCGGGGCGCTCTGAGTCACTATATCCAAGTGAATCAGAGTCGAAATCGGCTTCACTCGGTACTAATCACTCCATTTTCAATACAATCTTCCCGAGTGTTCAGGCCTTATCCAAAGATCGGTTGTCAAGCACGATAATCTCCTTTGAATGATCGCAAGCCTGACCTTTTGGACAGGTTGACTAACGACCCCTATTCGATAGCGTTCGCTATCGGTTACCCGATAGTCGGAGGTTCGGGTACCTGAAAAGGAGAACAACCCTTGGCGAAAGGGGGGCGATATGGCCGTGTACTTGGGATATGGCAGCAAGGACGACACCCTCTACGGGACGAACGCCGCCGATGCCATCTACGGTCTCAGCGGCGACGACCGCCTCTTCGGTCTTTCGGACAAGGATAGCCTCTTCGGCGGCAGCGGCTCCGACCGGCTCTATGGCTTGTCGGGCGACGACAGCCTCTATGGCGGCCAAGGGGACGATAGCTCCCTGGTCGGGGGCAGCGGCGCCGACGTTCTCTTCGGAGAGGCTGACATCGACAGGCGCTTCTTCGGCGCCAGCGGTACGGACAGTCTCTATGGCGGCAGTGCGAAGGACGTCGACTTCTTCGGCGGCCTGGGCGACGACACGCTGTCGGGCGACAGTGGGCAAGACGGGTTTTTCTACGGAGGCAACGGCAACGACAGGCTGTTCGGCGGGAACGAAAGCGACTTCTATTTTTACGGAGACAGCGGTGCCGACGCGCTCTTCGGCGGCGGAGACATCGATTACTATTTCGAAGGGGAAAGCGGGGCCGACAGCCTCTTCGGCGGCAGCGGCGGCGATACCCGCTTCTTTGGAGACAGCGGCGCCGACAGTCTCTTCGGCGATGAAGGCAATGACGCCACCTTCAAGGGGGGCAGCGGCGACGACCGCCTCTACGGCGGCGCGGGCGACGACCTTTCCCTGGCAGGTGGCCTGGGCCTGGATCTGGTCTACGGCGGTACGGGCAACGACCTTCTGGTGGCGGCGAGCCAGCCGGAGCTCACCGCCGGCGAGACCTATGACGGCGGCAGCGGGACCGACACCTTGGCCCTTGATGGAGGCGCGAGCCTGCCGGCCGGCGTCATCCTGACCTCGATCGAGCTGTTGAACCGCTATGGCACCAGTGGCGTCGACAGCCTGACCGGCGACGAGCGCATCAACGTCCTGAAGGGCCTCTCCGGCGCCGACCGGCTATACGGCTTATCGGGCGACGACCGTCTCTACGGTGGCAGCGGCGACGACGTATCCTTGGCAGGCGGCCTGGGCCTGGATCTGGTCTACGGCGGCAGCGGTGCGGACCTCCTGGTCGCGGCGAGCCAGTCGGAGCTCACCGTCGGCGAGACCTATGACGGTAGCAGCGGAACCGACAGCCTGGTCCTGGAAGAGGGCGCGAGCCTGCCGGCCGGCGTCATCTTGAACTCGATCGAGCTCTTGAACCGCTACGGCACCAGTGCCGCCGACAGCCTGACCGGGGACGAGCGCATCAACGTGCTGAAGGGCCTCTCCCACAACGACCGGCTTTTCGGTTTGGCGGGCGACGACAGCCTCTATGGCGGCGAGGGCAACGATAGCACGCTCGATGGAGGCAGCGGCGCCGACCTCATCTTCGGGGGGGCCGATGTCGACGGGCAGCTGTTCGGCAGGAGCGGCAGCGACACGCTCTATGGCGGCAGTGGGAACGACAACCTTCTGTTCGGCGACCAAGGCGACGACACCCTCTCGGGCGACAGCGGGGAGGATGGCCTGTTTTTCGGAAGCAACGGCAACGACCGGGTCTTCGGTGGGGACGGTGGGGACTATTATTTCTACGGAGACAGCGGCGCCGACGGGCTCTTCGGCAATGAGAACGGTGATAACTATTTTTTCGGAAGAAGCGGCGCAGACAGCCTCTATGGCGGCAGCGGTTACGATGGACGCTTCTATGGAGAAGACGGCGACGACAGCCTCTTCGGCGACGATGGGAATGATACTTTCTTCGATGGAGGCAGCGGCGACGACACGCTCTTCGGCGGCGATGGGAACGATAGCGCGTTCCAAGGAAGGGACGGCGCCGACAGCCTCTTCGGTGAGACTGGCGATGACAACCGCTTCTTCGGCGGTACCGGCATCGACAAGCTCTACGGCGGCGATGGAAGCGATACCTCCTTCGAGGGAGGCAGCGGCGCCGATGCGCTCTTCGGAGAAGCTGACGCCGACGAGCGGTTCTTCGGCGGAAGCGGCAGCGACACCCTTTATGGCGGCTCTGCGGGGGATGCCTCTTTCTTCGGTGGCGGCGGCGACGACAGCCTCTTCGGCGATGACGGCAACGACATTTCCCTGGCAGGAGGCCTCGGCCTGGATCTGGTCTACGGCGGCAACGGTGCCGATCTCCTGGTCGTGGCCAGCCAGGCGGAGCTTACCGTCGGCGAGACCTATGACGGCGGTAACGGAACCGACACCCTGGCACTGCAAGGGGGCGCGAGCCTGCCGGCCGGCGTCGTCCTGAACTCGATCGAGCGTCTCAATCGCTACGGCAGCGGTGGCGCCGACAGCCTGACAGGCGACGAGCGCACCAACCTTCTGGCCGGCCTCTCGGGCGCCGACCGGCTCTACGGGTTGTCCGGGAACGACAGCCTCTTTGGCGGCGAGGGCGACGACGCCCTCTATGGCGGCAGCGGGGGCGATACCGGCCTTTTTGGGGGCAGCGGCAAAGACAGCCTCTATGGCGACGAAGGAAATGATGGAGCGTTTCAAGGAGGCACCGGCGACGACGGCCTCTTCGGTGGAGCGAACACCGATAGCCGTTTCTATGGCGGAAGTGGAAGCGACAGGCTCTACGGCGGCGCTGCGGCAGACAACCGCTTCTTTGGAGGCAGCGGCGACGACACCCTCTCGGGCGATGATGGAAACGAGGACGAGCTCCACGGAGGCGACGGCAATGATAAGCTGTTCGGTGGCAATGGCGCTGACTTCTATCTCTATGGAGACAGCGGCGACGACAGCCTCTTCGGCGGCGACGGTACCGATATCTACCTAGAGGGAGGCAGCGGTGACGACCGTGTCTATGGCGACAGCGGGGATGATTCCCGACTCTATGGCGACGGCGGCGATGACAGCCTCTTCGGAGGAACCGGCAGCGAAGGCCGTTTCCGGGGCGGAGACGGGAGCGACAGGCTCTACGGCGAGAATGGGGACGATGTCTCGTTTCGCGGGGAGAGCGGCGACGATCACCTCTTCGGAGGGGCTGACGCCGATAGCCGCTTCTTAGGCGGGAGCGGCAGCGACGAGATCCACGGCGACGGTGGGCACGATAGATCCTTCCTCGGAAACGACGGCGACGACCGCCTCTTCGGAGGGACTGGCGATGATAATGACTTCGTCGGCGGCAGCGGGGCGGACACCGTCTACGGCGGCTCCGGAGTTGACTACTACTTCAACGGAAGCAGCGGCAATGACAGCCTCTTCGGCGGTGCCGGAGATGAGTTCTATATTTACGGAGACGACGGCGACGACGCCCTCTTCGGCGGCTTAGACGTCGATCGCTATTTCTACGGAGGAAGCGGCGCCGACAGCCTCCATGGCGGCAGCGGCGCCGACACCCGCTTCTGGGGAGGCAGCGGCGACGACCGCCTCTACGGTGGCACCGGCGACGACCTTTCCCTGGCAGGCGACCTGGGCCTGGATCTGGTCTATGGCGGCAGCGGTGCCGACCTCCTGGTCGTGGCGAGCCAGACGGAGCTCACCGCCGGCGAGACCTATGACGGCGGCAGTGGGACCGACACCCTGGTCCTGGAAGAGGGCGCCACCCTGCCGGCCGGCGTCATCCTGACCTCGATCGAGGTCGTGATCCGTTGCGGCACCGACGGCGACGACAGCCTGGCCGGGGACGAGCGCAACAACATTCTGAAAGGTCTCTCCGGCACCGACCAACTGTTCGGATTGTCGGCAGACGACACCCTCTATGGCGGCAGCGGAGGCGACACCACGCTCGACGGAGGCAGCGGCGCCGACCTGCTCTTCGGGGGGGATGGCGTCGACAAGCAGCTCTTCGGCAAGAGCGGGGCCGACACCCTCTACGGCGGCAGTGCGGGGGACGCCACCTTCTTCGGAGGCAGCGGCGACGACACGCTCTCGGGGGACAGCGGGAGCGACCTGATCGTCCACGGAGACGACGGCAACGACAGACTCTTCGGCGGGGCCGGCAACGATCTCTATCTCTATGGGGACAGCGGCGACGATGCGGTCTTCGGCGGAGAGGGAAGCGAGCGCTATTTCTATGGAGACGGCGGCGCCGACAGCCTCTACGGCGGCAGCGGCGGCGACAGCCACTTCTATGGCGATGACGGCGACGACAGCCTCTTCGGAGGGACCGGCATCGACACTGAGTTTCGTTCCGGAAGCGGGAACGACAAGCTCTACGGCGACGATCTGAACGACAGCTTGTTCCGAGGAGGCAGCGGCCAAGACGGCCTCTATGGCGGCAGCGGGGATGATTTCCGCTTCTATGGCGACGACGGCGACGACAGCCTCTTTGGAGGGACCGGCGACGACAGCCGCTTCTTCGGTGAAAGCGGGACCGATAGCCTCTTCGCGGGGAGCGGTAAGGATGCCCATTTCTATGGCGGCAGCGGGGCCGACCTGGTCTACGGCGGCACCGGCGGAGACATCTTTTTCTTCGGTCACGTCGGCGACGATAGTCTCTTTGGCGATGAAGGCGGCGACTCGATCGTCTACGGAGGCGACGGCAACGACGGGCTGTTCGGCGGCGATGGCCGGGACTTTTACTTTTACGGAGGCAGCGGCGCCGACGTCCTCTTCGGCGACGATGGAGTCGAACTCTACTTCGACGGAGGCAGTGGCGAGGATAGACTCTACGGCGGCCAAGGGGATGATGCAATCTTCCGCGGAAGCGGAGGTGACGACGGCCTCTATGGCGGCAGTGGGAACGACAGCTTCTTCTATGGAGACAGCGGCGACGACAGCCTCTATGGCGGCGAGGGGGATGACGTCCGCTTCTTCGGAAACAGTGGCGCCGATAGGCTCTTCGGCGGCGACGACGACGACAGCCGCTTCCAAGGCGGTGACGGCGCCGACAGCCTGTCCGGTGACGCTGGAAGCGATACCTCTTTCGAAGGCGGCAGCGGGGCCGACAGCCTCTTCGGCGGCAATGGAAACGATAGCTCGTTCCTAGGTGGCAGCGGCGACGACCGCCTCTACGGCGGCGACGGCGACGACCTTTCCCTGGCGGGCGGCCTGGGGCTTGATCGGGTCTACGGCGGCAGCGGTGCCGACCTCCTGGTCGTGGCAAGCCAGATGGAGCTCACCGCCGGCGAGACCTATGACGGCGGCAGCGGGACCGACACCCTGGTCCTGGAAGAGGGCGCCAGCCTTCCGGTCGGCGTCGTCCTGACCTCGATCGAGGTCCTGATCCGCTGCGGCACCGACTTGGACGACAGCCTTGCCGGCGACGAACGCAACAATGTCCTGAAGGGTCTCTCCGGCACCGACCAGCTCTTCGGCTTGCTGGCGGACGACACCCTCTATGGCGGCAGCGGAGGCGACACCACACTCGATGGAGCCGACGGCGCCGACGTGATCTTCGGGGGGGCCGGCACCGACAAGCAACTCTTCGGCTGGAGCGGCACCGACAGCCTCTACGGCGGCAGTGCAGGGGATGCCTTCTTCTTCGGAGGCAGCGGCGACGACACGATCTCGGGCGACACCGGCAACGATGTGATTGCCTATGGAGGCGACGGCAACGACACGCAGTTCGGCGGGGATGGCAAGGACAGCTATTTCTACGGAGACAGCGGCGCCGACGCGCTCTTCGGCGGAGACGGGAGCGATCCCTATTTCTACGGAGACAGCGGTGCCGACAGCCTCTATGGCGGCAGCGGGGATGACAGCCACTTCTATGGACGCAACGGCGACGACAGGCTCTTCGGCGGCCAGGGGACAGATAGCTTTTTCCGGGGTGGAGACGGCGACGACGGCCTCTTCGGCGGGACCGACGGCGATAGCGTGTTTCTCGGCGAAAGCGGGGCGGACAGGCTCTATGGCGGGACTGGAGCCGACGCCTACTTCTACGGGGACAGCGGCGACGACACGCTCCGGGGGGACAGTGCGAGCGACATGGCCTTCTATGGAGGCGATGACAAGGACGGGCTCTATGGTGGCAACGGCGTAGACTACCTCTTCAATGGAGACAGCGGCGACGACAGCCTCTTCGGCGGCGACGGGAACGATAGCTCGTTCCTGGGACAAAGCGGCGCCGATAGCCTCTTCGGAGGGGATGACAAGGACCGGTTCTTCTTCGGCGGCAGCGGAACCGACAGGCTCTACGGCGGCAGCAAGTCGGACTACAACTTTTTCGCAGCAGACGGCGACGACGTTCTCCGGGGCGACAGTGGTTCCGATGCGGTATTTCACGGTGAAAGCGGCAATGACACCCTCTACGGCGGCGATGGCTATGACCTCTATTTTTACGGAGGCCGCGGCAACGACGGCGTCTACGGCGGTGAAGGACACGATGAGTTTTTCGGCGGAGGAAGCGGCGAAGACAGCCTCTTCGGTGGCAGCGGCGACGACAGCCTCTTCTTCGGTGACAGCGGCGACGACAGCCTCTCGGGCGGCAGCGGGGTGGATTCGAGCTTCGCGGGCGAAGACGGCGCCGACACGCTCCATGGCGGGGATGGCGACGATCTCATCTTCAAAGGCGGACGCGACAGCGACAGCCTCTACGGCGGCAGCGGAGCCGACAGGAGCTTCCTGGGCGGAGCCGACGACGACCGCCTCTCCGGCGACAGCGGAAGCGATTCGCAGTTTTACGGAGGCGACGGCGTCGACCTGCTCTTCGGGGGTGACGGTCAGGACAGGACCTTCACCGGCGGCACGGGCGACGACCTGCTCTACGGGGGCAAAGGCAATGATTCCCGCTTCTTCGCCGACAGCGGCAGCGATACCCTGTTCGGCGGCAGCGGCAATGACGGGGACTTCTATGGAGGTGCGGGTAACGACACTCTCTTCGGCGGCAGCGGAGATGAGTTCTTCCTCTATGGAGACGAGGGGGACGACACTCTCTGGGCCGACAGTGGCGATGACAGCTGGCTGAGGGGCGGCGAGGGCAACGACAGTCTCTTCGGCGGCCAAGGAGATGATGTAGACCTCCGGGGGGAAAGCGGTGACGACAGTCTCTTCGGCGGCGATGGAGATGAAAGTGGTTTGCGCGGCCAAAGCGGCGACGACAGGCTCTACGGTGGGAGCGGGAATGACTCCAATTTTGAAGGAGGCAGCTTCGAAGACCGGCTCTACGGCGGCAGCGGTAACGATGTCAATTTCAAGGGCGGCAGCGCCAGGGACAGCCTCTTCGGTGGCGTTGGTGACGATGCTTCCTTCTTCGGGGGCGAGGGTTTCGGCGGGCTCTACGGCGGGAGTGGGAACGACACCTCCTTCTTCGGCGGCGAGAACCAGGACCGGCTCTACGGCGACAGCGGCGCCGACAGTCTCTTCCACGGCGGCAGCGACATCGACCGGCTCTACGGCGGCAGCGGCGAAGACGTCGGCTTCTACGGCGACGGCAACCGCGACACCGTCAATGGTGACAGCGGCAACGACACCAGCTTCTACGGGGCCGACGGCGACGATGTCCTCTTCGGCGGTGACGGAAGCGACAGGACCTTCCACGGCAATGGCGGTGACGACACGCTTGCCGGCGGCAGCGGCAGCGACAGCCAGTTCAATGGAGACAGCGGTAACGACAGCCTCTTCGGCGGCAGTGGAGACGACCTCGGCTTCCGTGGAGGCAACGGCGCCGACAGCCTGTCGGGCGATAGCGGTCGGGACAGCAGCTTCCACGGGGACAGCGGCGACGACAGCCTCTATGGCGGCAGCGGCGCCGACGGCCGCTTCTATGGGGGCAGCGGCGACGATGACCTCTCCGGCGACGAAGGGGACGACAGCCGCTTGTTCGGAGGCAGCGGTACCGACAGGCTCTCCGGCGGGTCCGGCGGGGACGGCACCCTCTTCGGCGGTAGCGGGGTCGACAGTCTCTATGGCGGTGCAGGCGATGATCGCCAGCTTCGCGGCGAGGCCGGCGATGACAGCCTCTACGGTGGCAGCGGCGCGGACAGCTACCTGCTGGGCGACGCCGGCAACGACCGGCTGGCAGGCGACAGCGGCGACGACTTCCTCCTCTCCGGGGGCAGCGGCGACGATAGCCTCTACGGCGGGGCCGGAAACGACGGCGGTCTCAGCGGCGACAGCGGAAATGATCGCCTAGCAGGTGGCAGTGGCGACGATACGCTGTCCGGCGGTGAGGGCGACGATACCCTGCTGGAGGGCGACAGCGGAGCGGACACCCTCTTCGGCGGTGAGGGCAGCGACAGCTACCTCTACGGCGGGCTCGGCGACGACCGGATCTCGGGCGGCGCAGGCCTCGACCTGCGGCTGCGCGGCGAGAGCGGCACGGACTATATCCTCGCCGGAGCGGGAGACGACGCCAGGCTCTATGGCGGCAGCGGCAGCGATCTCGTATCGGGCGAGAGCGGCAACGACTCCTCTCTCTTCGGTGGGGAGGGCAGCGACTTCCTCTCCGGCGGCAGTGGCGAGGACGGAGCACTGCTGGGCCGCAGCGGGGCGGACGTCATCTATGGCGGCGAGGGCGACGACAGCTACCTGTCCGGTGGTGAGGGCGACGACAGGATCGCGGGCGGAAGCGGTGCCGACCTCGGCCTTTTCGGCGGTCTCGGCGACGATATCCTGATCGGCGGCAGCGGGGTCGACCGCCTCTATGCAGAGAGCGGGAACGACACCTTCCTGGTCTCCGCGCAGTCCGAGATCCTGGCCGGCGAGATCTACGACGGCGGCAGCGGCACCGACACCCTGATCCTCCAGCAGGGCGCTACCCTGCCTGCCGGGGTCGCGCTGAACGTCGAGGAGGTGCACCTCTTCGGTACCAACGGCGCCAACGCCCTGGGCGGACATGGCGGGGTGAACCTCATTCGCGGCTATGGCGGTACGGATGAACTGCGCGGCTTCGGCGGCGACGACAGCCTCTACGGCGATAGCGGCACCGACACGCTGCTGGGCCTGAACGACAACGACCTCCTCTTCGGCGGGGCCAGCGTCGATACGCTCTTCGGTGGCGCCGGAGACGACACCGCCTACGGCGGGATCGCCGGCGACCAGATCGGCGGCGGTACCGGCGCGGATGTCCTCTTCGGCGACAGCGGGCCCGACAAGCTGCTGGGCGGCAGCGGCGTCGACACCGCCTACGGGGGCTCGGGCAACGATACGATAACCCTGGACACCCTGGCCGACCTGGTGATCGAGACGGCGGACGGCGGGATCAGGGACATGGTCCGCCTGGAGCTGTCGGACTACACGCTCGGCACCGGGGCCGAGGGCTTCGTCGAGGTCGCCGTCATCCTGGACGACGTCGCCGGCGGCCTCCTCGAGGGCAATGCCCTGGACAACCGCCTGCGTGGCAACTCAGCTGAGAATGCGCTCTACGGCATGGAGGGCGACGACGTCCTGATCGGCGAGCTCGGGGCCGATACGCTTGTCGGCGGCAGCGGCATCGATCGGCTGCAGGGGGAGAGCGGGGCGGACGTCCTTGCCATGGAGAGCGGCAATCTCGCCTTCGGCGGCTCGGGCGGGGACAGCTTCCTCTTCGATGGGACGAGCCTGGGCACGGGCGGCAGCGGCGGCCCGACGGTGCGCGATTTCGACGGGGTGAGCTTCGGCAGCGGCTCGGGCGCGGACAAGCTGGTCTTCGCGACCGGCCTGGAGACCGGCAGCTTCGCCTACATCGGCGCTGCCGCCTTCTCCGCAGTCGGCAGTTCCGAGGCACGCTTCGCCGGCCCCCAGCAGGTGCAGGTGGACCGCGACGGCGACGGGGTCGTGGATCAGGCCTTCAAGGTCACCGGCCTCACGGCTGCGGGGCAGCTTACCGGCAGCGACTTTGTCTGGCTGTAGGACCGCACCCGGAAAGGCGACCGCCCCTCCGCGACGGCGCCTGTGAACGCCAACCGGCCGAGCAGGCTGCCCCAAGGTCTCCGGACCGAACCAGCGGCTACCCATGGATCCCGTGAGACGAGGTCGCTTGGGGGCCTCGCCGGCCATCCCCCTTCGCCCTTGTGGCGCGGGGGGCTCCCCTCGGCGCGATCGCAAGAGATCCTTTCCAACCTCTGACATCGCAATGACTCCGGCGCCCTGATCAGTATTTGAAAGAAAAACCCCTAAGCTCCATATTTTTCACGCCCCTCGGGACTCGTTTCGATGATCGAACTGTTACCTGAAACCCCACCGTCTCAGCGCAGGACAACCTAACCTTTTGGTCAGGTTTTCAATGCCCTTGATAGTTACTAAAATGCCCCACCACCAGGATGCCGCCGGCAGGGCGAGCCTGTCCGATCTCTTGGTCCGAGTCGGGATCGACAGCAGCAGGTGTCACCTGGGCTGCAGGAGGGAGCATTATGGCAACGAAGATCGGGACCAACGGCAGCGATGTGCTGACCGGCACCAACAACGTCGACACCCTTTTCGGGGTGGGCGGCAACGACGAGCTGCGGGGCCGGAACGATTCGGACCTGCTCTATGGCGGCGACGGCGTCGATACCGTCTTCGGCGACAGCGGGAAGGATACCGCCTGGGGCGGGGCGAACTTCGATACCCTCTACGGTTCCGGCAACGAGGATGCGCTCTACGGCGGCCAGGGCGAGGACGACCTCTTCGGCGGCAACGGGGCCGACCTCCTGGACGGTGGCATCCACAACGACACCCTGTCGGGCAGTGGCGGCGACGACATCCTGATCGGCACCCATGGCGACGATACCCTCTTCGGCAACGACGAGAACGACCTGCTCTATGGAGGCTCCGGCTGGGACTGGGCCTTCGGCGGCGGCCACGAGGACACCTTCTGGGGCGGCCCCGGTTTCGACTCGGACTTCTTCTACGGCGAGAGCGGCGCCGACGCGGCCTTGGGCGGCGATGGCGATGACACCCTCTATGGCGGACGCGCGGATGACGAGCTGCGCGGACAGTCGGGGGACGATAGCCTCGATGGCGGGTCGAACAGCGACCGCCTGTTCGGAGGTGCCGGCGCCGACACCCTGCACAGCAGAGAGGGGGACGACACGAACTTCGGCGGTGACGGCAATGACTGGCAGGCGGATGACGATGGAGACGATCTTCTATACGGCGGCACCGGAAACGATTGGATTTTCGGAGGGGCCGGCAATGACCTGATCTATGGCGGGCTCGGCGATGACCAACTTTCAGATTCTGTGGGTCAACAAGCCATTTTTGGAGGCAGTGGCAATGATTGGTTGGTCGGCATCTTTGCCGCCGGACCCATCCCCACAATCGGCACCGGTGCCCTGTTTCATGGAGGCAGCGGGGTCGACACCATCTTCTTCCTCCAAGACCCCCTTTCCGATCTGGCCGGAGCAGAGTTCACGGGAATCGAGTTCGGCTCCTTCGTCGGATCGAGTGCGGCAAATACCATAAGCGGTATCTCCTCGCACGACAGGATCGACGGGCAGAGCGGCGACGACAGCCTGCTCGGTCGGGATGGGAACGACAGGCTCTACGGTGCAGGCGGCGACGATACCCTGGTCGGCGGTGAGGGTAGCGACCGGCTCTACGGCGGCAGCGGTCTGGACAGGCTCGTTGGCGGGCAAGGGAACGATATCATGGTCGTGACCGACAACCTGTCATCGGGCGAGACAATAGACGGCGGGGGTGGCTCGGACACGCTCCACTTCTCCACCGGGCTGAACCTCTTCCTCCCCATCCTGCCTTTCGGCGTGCATTTCACCTCGGTCGAGCGGGCCGGTACGCCGGGCACGACGGGCAACGACACCATGAACGGCACCAGCGGCGGCGACGCCTTCCTGGCGCTTCTGGGCGACGACAGCGTCTTCGGAAACAGCGGCAACGATAGCCTGAGCGGCGATGGCGGGGACGATACGCTCTACGGCGGCAGCGGCGTGGACACGGTGGAAGGCAATGCCGGCAACGATGCACTGGTGATCGCGAGCCAGGGCGAGATCTTCGCCGGCGAGACCTACGACGGCGGTACCGGCAACGATACCCTGGTGCTGAAGGGCGGTGCGACGCTGCCCGCCGGGGTCGTGCTCGCCAGCATCGAGCAGGTGGAGCACCTGGGGACCAGCGGCCAGGACAGCCTCTACGGCAGCAGCCTGGACGAGGTCATGCGCGGTCTCAGCGGCGACGACCTGCTCTACGGCGGCGAGGGCGACGATCACCTCTACGGCGGCGATGGAGACGACACGCTCGACGCCGGGCACCAGATCGGCAAGCTGATCGGCGGGTCGGGCGACGACCTCCTGCTGGTCAGCAACGGCTGGAGCCTCGGCGAGACGATCGACGGGGGTGCCGGCAGCGATACGCTCTACTTCTCCACCGGTCTTCCGGTCCTGGGGCTGATCGCGGGCATCGTGCTCACCGGCGTGGAGCGCGCCGGAACGCCGGGCACCAGCGCTGCGGAGACCATGACCGGCGCCAGCGGCAACGACGTCTTCCTGGCGCTTTCCGGCGACGACCTGCTGTTCGGCGAGAGCGGAAGCGATAGCATGCGCGGCGAGGCCGGGGACGACACGCTCTACGGCGGCAGCGGGCGCGATCTTCTCTACGGGGGCAGCGGCGACGATGTCCTGATGGTGGCGGACCAGGCCGATCTGGCGGCGAACGAGTTCCTCGACGGCGGCAGCGGCAGCGACCGCCTGGTCTTGCAGGGCGGCGCAAACCTTCCTGCCAGCGCCGTACTGACCCGCATCGAACTGATCGAACACCTCGGGACCAGCGGCCAGGACATACTGACGGGACGCAGCCCCGCCGATCTCATGCAGGGCGAAAGCGGAGACGACCTGCTCTACGGGGCCGACGGCGCCGATACCCAGAATGCCGCGGCGGGCGACGATACCCTCTACGGCGGTGCCGGAGCCGACAGTCTCTATGGCGGCAGCGGCAGCGACAGCCTCTTCGGCGGCAGCGGGGACGACAGTCTCGTCGTGGAAAGCCAGGGCGATCTGACCGCCGGTGAGAGCTACGACGGGGGCAGCGGCACCGACACCCTCGTGCTCGGCGAGGCTGCGAGCCTGCCGGCCGGGGTCACGGTGACCGGCATCGAGCAGGTGGTCCAGATCGGGACCAGCGGCCAGGATGTCCTCTTAGGTTCGAGCCTCGACGACCGGCTCCTCGGCGAGAGCGGGGACGACGCCCTCTACGCCACCAGCGGCTTGGACGGCCTCTATGGAGGCAGCGGCGGCGACACCCTGATCGTCCAGTCCCAGGCTGCGATCCAGTCCGGCGAGACCTTCGACGGCGGGGCCGGCGCCGACCTCCTCATCCTGCAGCAGGGTGCCACCCTGCCGGCCGGGGTGGTCCTGGTGGGGATCGAGCAGCTTGCGCACTTCGGGACCAGCGGCGTCGACTCGCTGGCCGGCACCAGCCTGCCCGACCTCATGCGCGGGGCCAGCGGCGCGGACAGGCTCGACGGCAGGAGCGGTACGGACAGTCTCTTCGGAGGCAGCGGCAACGACACCTCCCTGTCGGCTGGCGCCGGCGCCGACGCCGTCTTCGGCGGCCAGGGCGACGACACGCAGCTTCGAGGCCAGTCCGGGGACGACGTCCTGGACGGGGGGCCCGGCAACGATTGGGCCCTGGTCGGCGGCAGCGGTGCCGACAGCCTCTATGGCGGCTTCGGCCATGACACCTCCCTGCTGGGAGGCGACGGCAAGGACCTGATCTTCGGCGGAGAGGCCAACGACGATCTCTCCGGCGGCAGCGGCGGGGACCTGCTCTACGGCGACGGAGGGAACGATACCGCACGCGGACAAGCCGGCAACGACCGGCTGGAGGGCGGTCTGGGCTCCGACAGCCTCTTCGGGGGAAGCGGCAAGGACGATCTCTACGGCGGCGACAGCCCGGACCGCCTCTTCGGCGGAGATGCAGACGACAGTCTCTATGGAGGCAGCGGCAACGACACGCTGGGCGGCCGCTCGGGCGCCGACCTGGCTGCCGGAGGCAGCGGCAACGATACGCTCGTGGTCGACACCCTCGACGATCTGGTGATCGAGACGGCGGCCGGGGGAATCAACGACCTGGTGCGCAGCGAGGTCGACTACACCCTGGGCAGCGGGAACGAGGCCTTCATCGAGCGCCTGAACCTGGAGTTCGACTTCGGCAACCTGAACGGAGCCGGCAACGCCCTGGACAATGCCCTGCGCGGCAACAGCGGCGACAACCGCCTCGACGGCGGCTCGGGTGTGGACCGCATCCTGGGTCTGCTCGGCGACGACACGCTGGACGGCGGGTCGGGACGCGACCGCGTGGTCGGCGGCAGCGGCGCCGACAGCCTGATCATGGGTCCGCAGGATACCGCCCTGGGCGGCAGCGGCCAGGACGCCTTCGTTTTCGGCGGCACCGGCCAGGGCACGGCGGTGGAGGAGGTCGCAGTGATCGTGGGCTTCGACGGCGCCCTTCTGGGCTCGTTCGACAGCGAGGACAAGCTGGTCTTCGCGACCGGCCTGGAGAGCGGGAGCTTCGCCTACATCGGCGATGCCGCCTTCTCCGGCGGCGGCGATTCCGAGGCGCGCTTCGCCGGCAAGCGCCTGCTGGAGGTCGACCGCGACGGCGACGCGTCCGCCGACATCACGGTGCGCATCAACGGCTTCAGCGGCGCCAACCAGCTAACCGCGACCGATTTCCTCTGGCTGTGAGACCCGGGGCGCGCCCGTCGCCAGGGATCTGACGGAGGCTGCAGGCCTGTGCCGCAGTTGACAGGAGGCCGGCCAGGCACTGCTATGGTCGCACGACTGGAGCAGCGGTTACCCACGAGACCCCAGGATGCGCCTCGAGACGAGTCCCATGGCCGAACGCGACCTCTACCCGCCCCTCGCCCCCTACGAAAGCGGCATGCTGGAGGTGGGGTCCGGGCATCGGCTCTACTGGGAGCTCTCGGGCAATCCCAAGGGCAAGCCCGTCGTCTTCCTGCACGGCGGGCCGGGCGGCGGCTGCGCACCCGACCACAGGCGCTTCTTCGATCCGGAGCGCTACCGCATCTGCCTCTTCGATCAGCGCGGTGCCGGGCGGTCCCGGCCCCTGGGCGCGCTTGCCGACAACACCACGCAGCACCTCCTGGAGGATATCGAGACCCTGCGGCGCCACATCGGCGTGGAGCGCTGGCTGGTCTTCGGCGGCTCCTGGGGCTCCACCCTGGCGCTCGCCTACGCCGAGGCGCACCCCGGGCGGGTCACGGCCCTGGTGCTGCGCGGCATCTTCCTCGGCCGACGGCTGGAGCTCGACTGGTGGCTGAAGGGCCTGCGGCTCATCTACCCCGACGCCTGGCAGAGCTTCGCCGGATTCCTGGATCCGGAGGAGCAGGACGACCTGCTGGCCTCCTACTACCGCCGCCTCACCGATCCCGACCCGGCCGTCCACCTGCCGGCCGCGCGGGCCTGGGCGCACTACGAGGCCTCCTGCTCCACCCTGCTGCCCTCGCCGCAGACCCTGCAGGCCTTCGCGCAGGACAGCGTCGCCCTGGCGCTCGCCAGGCTGGAGGCCCACTACTTCATCAACGGCGTCTTCCTCGAGGAGGGCCAGCTCTTGAGCCAGGCCGACCGCCTGGCGCAGATCCCCGGCGTGATCGTGCAGGGCCGCTACGACGTGGTCTGCCCGGCGATCAGCGCCCACGACCTCTCGCGCGTCTGGCGCCAGGGCGAGCTGCAGATCGTGCCCGACGCCGGCCACTCGGCGATGGAGCCGGGCACCCGCCGGCGCCTGGTGGCCGCCTGCGACCGCTTCGCCGAGCTGGACTGAAGACTAAAGCCCGAGACCCGTGCATCAGAGAAAACGCAGTGCATTCGCACTATTTTGCATGCTCGAGAAAGCACAGAAACTCACGTACAGGAGATTGAGCTTCTAAGGGCTACTGGTAACATTTTTCTTTTTTAATCCACATCTTGAGCAAATTCCTTCCTGACGCGTGTATTCACTCGTCAAACCAAGAACATTTGTTACGTGGTACGATTGCAAACTTCGCTTCAAACTCAAAACATCAGCGATGCAATCATCGCAGAACGCCTTTGGGCTTCTTCCACGCAGGAAACCCACAATTCTTTCCGATACGGTCATGAGCAGGCTCCTCATTGTTGTTTGGAACACTGTACAGGTAACAGTTTCGAAGAACGGTGAAAGCAGTGTAAATTATTTCACGCAATGATCAACGTAAGATCAAAGAGAACAACTCCTATTTCGTCGTCGCGACGAAGACCCCGTTCCAGTCTTCGCCCGGCGGGTCCTTCTCCAGGTGGTCCAGCCGCTGGGCGAAGAGCGCCACGACGCCCGCAAGGTCCGGACCCCTGGCCTTCTCCGCCACCTCCGCCAGGGCCCCGCGCGCCCGGCTCCAGTCGCGACCGCGATAGGCGGCGAGGAAGGCCTCCTGCGCGGCGGCGAGCGCGCGAAAGGCCTCCTCCTCGGCGAGGTCCCGGTCGCCCAGCAGGGCATAGACCGTCACCGGCTGGCGCCGCCCCTTCACCTGGATCCAGTCGATCTCCAGGAAGGCGAAATCTTCCGCCTCGCGCCGGGTGCTCTCGCTCACCAGGCAGTCCAGGCCGTAGGGCCGGGTCATCCCCTCCAGCCGGGCCGCCAGGTTCACGGCGTCGCCCATGGCGGTGTAGGCCAGGCGGAAGGAGGAGCCCATGTTGCCGACGCTGCAGGACCCGCTGTTGAGGCCGATGCCCACCGCGAGCTGGGGCGGCGGCGCCGCACCCGCCTTCTCCGCCGCAAAGCCGGCGTTCAGCGCCGCCAGGCGCCGGCGCATCTCCAGGACCGTGGTGCAGGCCGCCCGGGCATGGCGCTCGACCGGGAGCGGCGCGTTCCAGAAGGCCATGATGCAGTCGCCGATGTACTTGTCGATGGTCCCCTCGTTGCTGAGCACCGCCTGGCTCATCTCCGTCAGGAAGCGGTTGATCAGCCGCGCCAGCTCTTCCGGCGGCAGGTTCTCGGCCAGCCTGGTGAAGCCGCGGATGTCGCAGAAGAGCAGGGTGAGATCGCGGGTCTCGCCGGCGAGCCGCGCGGCATCGGGGTCCTCTGAGATGCGCGCGACCACGGCCGGGGCCACGTACTGGCCGAAGGCGGCGCGGACGTCGCGCCGGCGCCGCTCGCTGACCGCCAGGCGCGCGATCCCGGCGCTGGCGAAGACCGCCAGGCCCACCAGCGCCGGCGTCACGGGATCGAACAGCAGGTTCCACTCGCGGAAGGCCCAGAGCGCGAAGCCGAGGCCGGCCAGCACGGCGACGAAGCCGACCAGGGCGGAGAGCAGCGCCCCGTCCTTCTGCCAGGCGAAGGGCAGCAGCACCAGGAGGCCGACGCCCAGGACCGCCAGGATCTCCGCCCCCTCGGTCCAGGCCGGCCGCAGCAGGTAGGCGCCCGCCAGGATCTGCTCCACGGCATGGGCCTGCAGCACCACGCCGGGCAGCGAGGGCGAGAGCGGCGTCGCATGGCGGTCGCCCAGCCCGCTGGCGGTGACGCCGATCAGCACGATGGCGCCGGCCAGGCGCTGGGCGTCGACCTCGCCCGTCATCACCTGCCAGGCCGGAATCCGCATGGCCGGATCGGGCCGGCGGTCGTAGAGCCAGAGCGAGCCGCTGGGCGTGGTGTCGACGGTGATGCGGCCGGTGCGCACCGCCTGGATGCCGGTCTCGCCGCCGGACTGCGCCACGGCCTCCTGGCCCGAGGTCTTGATCAGGATGCCGCGCCCCTTCTGGGCCACCCGCAGGGCCTCCAGCGTGATCGAGGGATAGGCCTCGCCGGCCACGTCGAAGAACAGCGCCAGGCGGCGCACGATCCCGTCCGCGTCGACCAGCAGCGAGAGGGCGCCGTTGCCCTTGGCCGCCTCCTGGAAGCTGCGCAGCGCCGGGATCGCCCCGCCCAGGGCCGGCAGGTAGGGCAGCGGCGATTCACCGATGAAGGAGAGGCCGGTGCGCAGGATCGGCGGCTTGCGTCCGCTGGGTCCCGCCGTCAGCGCGAAGCCGATGACCGAGGGGGTCTGGGCCAGCGCCTCGGCGAAGAGCCTGTCCGGATCGGGGATGCGCCCGTCCGCCAGGGCGGCCGCGACGGCGGACTGCACGGCCGGCGGCAGGATGGCGCTGAGGTCGCGCGGCGACAGGCGGTCGGGCTCGGCGAAGAGCGGGGTGAAGACGATGGCGGCGGGTCCCGCGGTCTGCAGGCGCGCGGCCAGCTCGGCCAGCACGCTGCGCGGCCAGGGCCACTGCCCCAGGCGCTCCAAGGAGGCCTCGTCGATGTCGACCACCAGGACGCCCTGGTCCTCGGCCTGGCGCGGCTCGAAACGCTGGTAGAAGTCGAAGGCTCTGAGCCTGAGCTCGATCAGCGGCTGCGGGTCGAGCAGGCGCAAGGCCACGCCCAGCGCCAGCACCAGGAGGGGAACCAGTAGGAAGACACGCTGTCTCAGCCAGCGCCATGGCCTCATGGCGGAGCGCTACTTCTTCCTGTCCGCCGCGACGATACCGGTGGCGCCGTAGCGGCCGGCGCCGCCGTCGGTGACCTTGAAGGTGCCGCCCACCTGCTTGGCGGCGTCGCCGCCGCCCTTGAAGAAGCTGGCCTTGATGTCGGCCTTGTAGCCGTTCGCAGCGGTCGCCGACTTAGTCGACTTGAAGTCCGCCTGGTGGCCGGTGCCGGCCAGGCCCAGGCTGCCGCCGTCATAGGTACGGCCGTCGAAGTTGCTGATCTTGAAGCTGCCGGTGTCGGTGCCGAAGTTGAAGGTCTGGTCGTACTGGCCCGACGCGAGGCGCTGCGTGCCGTTGGCCAGGACCACGGTGCCGAAGACATGGCCGCTGTGGCTGGCCTCGCCGGAGAGGCCGGCGATGTCGGCAGCGCTCGGCTTCTGGCCGGCGACCCAGGTGCCGATGTGCACGCGCTCGCGCCGGCCCGCCTCGGCGCTCGAGGGGTCCCACTCGTACTCGCCCGACCAGAAGCCCCACTGCAGGTAGGCGCACTCGCAGAACTGGGTCTCGGGGAAGAAGCTCTGGGGCGAGAGCGGCGCCTGGCCGACGAAGAGCGAGCGGAAGCCATAGCGGTTCTCGCCGTCGGCGCCCTGGTCGTTGCGGTTGACCTGGCCGTCGAAGCCCTGGCCGCGATCCTCGAAGGATTCCAGCGCCGCATAGTGCTGCTCGTCCAGGTAGGCGGCGTTGTCGGAACCGATGTCGCCGAAGACCCAGCGCGCGCTGGTCGGCGCGTTGCCCGCGCTGACGAAGGCGGTGGCCTGGAAGTCGGCGGCGGCCGAGAGCGAGGAGGTCGCGGCACTGCGCTGGACCGTCAGGCCGGTCTGGCTCCCCTCGCCCGCGCTGCTCTCCAGGATGTAGATCTCGGAGAACTGGTTGCCCGGCAGGCGCGAGACGCCGACGCCGCTGGCATAGCCGGTCAGCGTCGTGCTCGGCCGCACTGCGCCGGCACCCTCCGGCGTCTCAACCCGCGGCGTCACTGTGCTGTAGCCCAGGACCACGCCGGCGAGATTGTCGTAGGGCTGGACCAGCACCTGGCCGATGTTGCGGGCCTCCTCTTCAGAGCTGCTGCCCTCCAGCGGGAAGGGCCCGTTGTTGGAGAGCACGACGCGGTCGGCGGCATCGCCGAAGAAGGCATTGCCGTCGGCATCCACCAGGGAAGAGAGTGCGGCCTCGCTGCGGGTGATGTCGCCCGGCTGCCCGCCGATCAGGGAGGAGCCGCGCGCGGTCTGCACCAGCACCGGCTTGCCGTTGCCCAGGTCGGTCAGCTTGCCCGCCGTGGCCTGTAGCATGGAGCTCTGGACCTCGCCGTCGCTCTCCACGGCAAACGTCATCCAGAGCACCGAGGTCCGGTAGGTGCCGCCCAGCGGGTCGAAGCCGCCGCCGGGCGCGGTGGCCACCAGGAGCTGCGAGGCCTTCATGTTGGGGAATGATCGGGTGAGCTCGAGGTCCAGGTCGTAGGCGAAGACCTCCAGATCCCCCTGCTGGAAGACCGAGGGATCGGTCGGCAGGCCGCCCACCACCTGCAGCTCCCGCCGGCCGTCGGCGGTGGTGAGGCTGTAGGAGAAGAAGGCGCTGTCGCCGTCCAGCAGCTCGTAGCTGCCGGAGCCGCTGACGGCCCCCAGCGGCGTCGTGGTGTCGCTGAGCGCGACCTCGAAGTCCCCTTCCTGGATCGGCAGGATCAGGTCGATCGTGCCGTCGCCGTCGGTATCGACCCGAAGCTGGTCGCCGGCGATGATGGTCGCGTTGTTGAAGCGGCGCGCGAAGTTGGGGTCGGGACCGCCCTTGGCGTCCTGGGCCAGGGGCTGCGAGAAATCCCCGCCCGTGGGCGTGACGTAGGCATTGGGCGTCGCGTTGTAGCTGCCGGACAGTCCGGTCGTGTTCTCCGGCTGGGTGTTGCTGATCTGCTCCTGCTGCAGGCCGAGAGCGACCTCGCTGCCGAGCTGGTTCTGCGTGTCCGCCAGGATGGTCTGCGGCGACGGCGGGCTGTTCGCCGGTGATGGGGGCGGGATGACGACGGGCTGCGAGGAGACGTCGGCGCTGGGGTTGCTGGCGAGCTGGCGCTGCACCGTCGCGGTCACGATGCGCGTGCTGTTGCCCCCGCGAAAGTTCTGGTAGAGCCCGCCCAGGTCCTCCGACGTGACACTGCCCAGTTCCTCCAGCCCGCTGCGCTCCACCACGGCGAGCTCGCTGGTGTCGTCCATCACCACGGCGCGGCTGCCGGGCGCCTTGGGATTGACGGTGGTCTGCCCGAAGAGGTTGACGACCCGGAGCCGGGTCGGATCGCGGTTGTCCAGGATCGCCATGCCGCCGCGGATGCCGACGGTGGCGACCGCGGTGTCGATGGTGACACCGCCCTCCTTGCTGATCTCGCCGCCGACGTAGCGCACCAGCCCGCGCTCCAGGTTCATGACCAGGTTGCCGACGGAGGTTGAGGGGTCGAAGACGAACTCGTCGATGACGATGAAGCTGTTGGGGCCGACCGTCAGGGTCGACTGATCCAGGAAGAGGACCTGGGCCTGGCCGCCGTCGTCGGTCTCGATCTCCTCCAGGAAGGTGATGTTGCCGCCCAGCTCCAGGGTGCGGGTCGCCTCGCCCGGCACGGTGCCGAAGCTTGCGGGATTGACCGCCGCCGTCACGCCCACGTCCTGGGCGGCCGCCGGCAGGCCGGCCAGCGCCAGTGCGGCCAGCGCCAGTGCGGCCGGTCCGGCCGTGGCCGCGATCAGGAGTCTACCCGGATGAAACACGCGCATCCTTCTCTCCTCCACCGCCGGGCAGGCGGTTCCTCACCCGACTGCCGCTAGAACTCCAGGGTGGCCCCGAAGAGCACCGAGAGATTGTTGAAGCGGAAGTTCGGCAGGTTCGAGTTGTTGTCCAGCCACTCGACCTGGCCCACCAGGGACATGTTGTCGTAGATGGGCACGCTGTTGACGAAGTTTAAGCTGTACTCGCGGTCGTGACGAGTCACGTCCGGATCGACCGAGGGGTCGGCGGAGCGATAGTTGGTCAGCACGCCGGTGGCCGTGAAGGAGGCCTCCCAGGGGTACTCGGTCAGCCGGAGGGGTGCATCGTAGAGATAGTCGATGCCGCCGTAGATCCCGAACTCCGTGTTGGACTGGAAGTCGACCCGGGCGCTGTCGAAGTCGACATAGGCGCCCAGCCGTCCGCGCAGCCGGTCGGTCACCAGGATGTTGCTGTCCAGGCCGACGGCGTTCCCAAGCCCCGTCAGCTCGTCCAGATCGGGGTTGTCGTCGGTGTTGTTGAAGTCGCGGTAGCTGATCTCGTACCAGCCCTGGACGCCGATCCACTCGTCGATCGTCGTCGTCACGCTGAAGCCGCCGCCCACCGTCCAGTAGAAGGGCTTCTGGCCGAGCGAGGCGAAGTCGGCCAGCAGGTAGGGCCGGACGAACCAGGGATCGGCGTCGGGATCGCCCTGCTTCACCTCGAACTGCGGGCCGGTCTCCAGCGCGATCAGGCCGACGTTCAGGTTCTGGTACTCGACCTCGGCGCTGTAGTAGGCCTCGATGTCGGTCTGCCAGAGCAGCTCGTTGTCGAAGGGCAGGCCCTCGCCGTCGGCGCCCAGGTTCAGGCGGTAGAGGTTGCGCGCCGTGCCCAGCACGACGAAGGAAAAGTCGTCCTCTGGCTGGAACTCGTCGCCGATCTCGGCCGGCTGGCCGGCAGCGCGCACGATGATGTTCTCAGGCCCCGCGTTGGCGTTGGTCTGGTAGCGGCCTGCGACCGTCAGCGAGCCCAGCCACAGCGACTTGGTGGTCGCATCGTCGATCAGCGCCAGGTACTCGTCGATGCGCTCCTGCACCACCGGCGGCACGTCGGGGTCGTTCTGCGCGTCCTCGAGGTAGCGCTTGGCCGCCTCGTAGGAGTCCAGGCGGTAATAGAGGGCACCCAGTTCCAGCTTGACCCGCGGCAGTTCGGGGTTCAGCAGCAGCATGCGCTCATAGGCCGAGATCGCCGTCTCGTAGTTGCCGAGCTGCACGGAGACGCCGGCGTACTCGAAGAGGAGGTCCATATCGACCGGCGCGCGCAGCAGTTCCTGGAAGAGTGCCTTGTGGCGCTCCTGGAGCACCGGATCGGGCTCATCGGCGGCCTGGACCGCGCCTCCGGACAGGGCCAGACAGGAGGCGAGGACGATGGCGAAAATGACCGGTACTGCGCGTCGCTGCGAAGCCATGACCCCTCGTTCTGCCGTTCATCGTCCTGCTCTGTGGCCGGATAACAGCAAAATTCTTCAGCACTATCACGCACATTCTGGTCGCATTGCGGATAACCCGCCGACTGTGGCCTGGTGACCGCAGCGGATAAAGCTGCTAACACCCCTCCAGTGCTGCGTCCCCGTAGCTCAGCAGGATAGAGCGACAGCCTCCTAAGCTGTAGGTCACAGGTTCGAATCCTGTCGGGGACGCCACTTCTCGCAAGCTCGAACCGCCGTCCCCTCGATCTTGAGTGTTCGAACTTCGTTCGATGGAGGACGCCACTCCTCGCAAACTCGAACCGCCGTCCCCTCGATCTTGGGTGTTCGAACTTCGTTCGATGGGGGACGCCACTCCTCGCAAACTCGAACCGCCGTCCCCTCGATCTTGAGTGTTCAAACTTCGTTCGATGGAGGACGCCACTCCTCGCAAACTCGAACCGCCGTCCCCTCGATCTTGGGTGTTCGAACTTCGTTCGATGGGGGACGCCATTCTTTTCAGCGCCTTTTCGCGACCGAAAGGAGAGCTCTGCCTCTCCATCGCGGCAACGCCGTCCACCCGCCGAGGCGGTTCCGGCTGCCGCGCGAAGCCGCACCCCCTGCCTGCCCCGCAGGGCCGGGAGGGGCGTGGCTATCAGGCGCCCTGGAGGATCTGCAGAGAGTCCTGGTTGCGGCGGATCAGGTAGGGTCCGATTTGCAAGGTCGAGCCTTCCGGCATCAGCGCCCTGATCTGCTCTTCCGCCCAGCGCTTGGTCTCCTCGGCGGCCGACCACTCGGCCGCAAGCTCCTGCAGGTCGTCGCCGGCGAAGCCCGGAAAAGATTCTGACTGTTCAATCAACTTACCGACCATGTCTTCCTCCGTTGGTCTGCTCTCGCAGGACCCTTGTCTCCAGGCGCCCAGGCCCGGCCGGTGTGGTTTGGCCGCTTGCGGCCTCGCAATCGGCACAGATGCGGCTGCGGGGCCGTTGCACCCGCCGGATCGCTCAACCGCATGAGCGACCGCCCACTGTGCTGCGGTACAGTCGTCGCGAGCAAGACCCGCCGCCTGGCCGGAAGAGCCTGAAGCCAGCACGTCTCGGCCCGGAACTGCGGATGATACGGCGATCACCCCCCTGTACCTCCGCCGGCGATGATAGTGACTGCATTGCGGCGACGCAAGAAGAAACCGACACATTTTGGACATATTTTCAAATGAAAGGACTCAAGAACGACAAAAATGTGTTTTTGAACCTAGTTGCGGTAATCAGTTCCTCGGCCAGCCCCTGGCTATTGAGAGCAAGGAGCGCATGCTTTCGGGATACTGTCAGCTTTACTTTGATCGTAAGTGATACGGTAGGGCCCAAAACAGCCCGGACGGCACCGGCCCAGCGCTCCGGCACGCTTGACGCCCCTCCCCGAGGTTCGCCGCAGATCGATCGCTGAGAGAACAAATCCGAGCGCATGAAGATCGCAGCACCATCGCGCAATGATCGTGCACGCCCCCGGAAAGTCGCAATTGCCCTGTGTCCTGTGGTTTTATATTGCAACCAGCGTTCTCTGGAAATAGTATTACGTCGCAATGAGGCGGATGATCTATGGTAGCCGAACCGTAATATTTAATGTTGGCCGGAATCAATCCCGCCTAGCCGATACACCGACGCGTAATCTCGATAGGGGAACCAAACCATGGGCATTTACACCGGAACGGCGGGCGAGGCCAGCACCATCACGGGCTCGGCCCTCGTAGACACCATCTACGGCCAGAGCGGCAACGATAGCCTCTATGGAGCCGGGGATTTTGACTATATCAACGGCGGCAGTGGCGATGATATCGTCCACGGCGATGATGGCAACGACAATTTGATCGAGTACCTCTTTGGTGGTGGCAAGGACCTCTGGTTCGGTGGCAGCGGTAACGATGTCCTGTGGGGTGGAGAGGGATCGGACACGCTCTACGGCGATACCGGGGACGACAGGGTCGATGGAGACCTTGGAGATGACACGCTTTTCGGCGGCAGCGGTAACGATATCGGGGTCGAAACTTTTTATGGCCAGGATGGCAACGACCGGTGGTTCGGTGGGTCCGGCGCGGACACCTTCAATGACTCAACCGGCAACGACGGTCTCTACGGCGGGGACGGTACCGACACCTTGCGCGCCGGCAGCGGTTCCGACAGTCTCTACGGTGGCAGCGGTTCCGACAGCCTCTACGGCGGCGACGGCGAGGATACCTCGCTCTATGGCGGTGCTGGCGAGGATAGCGTCAGCGGCGACAGCGGCGACGACGTCTTTCTCTTCGGCGAAGCGGACAACGACCGGGTCTTCGGTGGCGACGGCATCGATGTCAGCCTGCACGGCGCCAAGGGCGACGATGGAGTCTTCGGAGACAGCGGCAACGACACGCTGCTCTTCGGGGGAACCGGCAAGGATAGCCTCTACGGCGGCAGCGGCGACGACTACAATCTCTTCGCCGCATTCGACGACGACAGCCTCTTCGGTGGTGACGGCAACGACACCGGCCTGTTCGGCGGCGATGGCAAGGACGGGGTCTTCGGCGACAGCGGCGCCGACCTTTTCCTCTTCGGCGGCACGGACAGCGACAGCCTCTTCGGCGGAAGCGGTGCGGACACGCTTCTCCACGGCGACGCAGGCGATGACCGGGTGGTCGGCGGTGCCGGCGACGACGGTCAGCTCTACGGAGGATCGGGCGCGGATCGTCTGCTGGGCAACGGCGGCGAGGATGTGAATCTTCGCGGGCATTCCGGCAGCGATACCCTGGAAGGCGGCGGCGGCAACGATTCCTCGCTCTTCGGCGGCAGCGGCGACGACAGCCTCTTCGGCGGTCTGGCGCGCGACGCCTCGCTGATGGGGGACAGCGGCAACGACAGCCTCTTCGGGGATACCGGTCGGGATTCCTACTTCTTCGGCGGGGTAGGTGCCGACCTGATCGAGGGCGGTTCGGCGGCCGACGAGGCCCTCTTCGGCGGCTCGGGCGACGACAGTCTCTACGGCGGCCAGGGGCAGGATGCCGGCCTGGTCGGAGGCAGCGGCAACGACAGCCTTTCGGGCGGCTCGGGCCTCGACTCCGTCTTCTTCGGCGGCACCGGTACGGACCGGCTGGAGGGCAACAGCGGCAACGACTGCTCGCTCTACGGCGGCAGCGGGTCCGACACGGTCTCGGGCGGCGACGGCGACGACTGCGCTCTCGCCGGCGGTGCCGGGATCGACCAGGTCTTCGGGGGCAGCGGCGACGACGTCATGACGGTCGCCAGCCAGGGCGACATCCTGGCGGGCGAGGTCTACGACGGCGGCAGCGGGACCGACACCCTGATCCTGGGCTCCTTCTCGCCGGCCGAGGAGGTGACGATCCCGCCGGGCGTGGTGATCACCTCGGTCGAGCGCATCGTCCTCTACCAGTTCGGCGGCGCCGGCCCAGACAAGCTGATCGGAACGAGCTTCGTCGACGTGCTCTCGGGCAACAGCGGCCAGGACCGGCTCTATGGCCTACAGGACGACGACGGCCCCTTCTTCGGCGGTGCCAACAACGACCACCTCTTCGGTGGGGAGGGTAACGACACCGAGTTCTACGGTGGCGACAACGCCGATAAGATCTACGGCGGCAGCGGGGCCGAGGCCTACCACTACGGCGGCGAGGGCACCGACAGCCTCTTCGGCGGCTCGGGCGGCGACAGTTCTCTCAATGGCGATGCCGGGCGCGACCTGGTCGAGGGCGGCGAGGGCGACGACAGCTTCTTGTTCGGCGGCCAGGGTCCCGATCAGCTCTTCGGCGGCGACGGCGAGGACGCCTGGCTCTTCGGCGGCAACGGCCCGGACGAGCTCTACGGCGGCGAGGGAGAGGACTCCTTCCTTTTCGGCGGCTCGGGCAGCGACCGGATCATCGGCAACCTGGACGACGACGGCTTCCTCTACGGCGGCGAGGGCCAGGACACGCTGATGGGCAGCGGCGGCAACGACAGCTTCCTCTTCGGCGGCTCGGGCGGCGACCTTGTGCGCGGCGGGCGCGGCGACGATGCCTGGCTCTTCGGCGACAGCGGCAAGGACGTCGTGATGGGCGAGAGCGGGGCGGACGTACTCTACGGCGAGGACGGCGAGGACCGGCTCTACGGCGGTGCCGGGCTCGACGTCCTCTTCGGGGGCTCGGGCGACGACAGCTTCCTGGTGGCGAGCCAGGCCGAGATCCAGGCCGGCGAGATCTACGACGGCGGCAGCGGCAGCGACACCCTGCTGCTGGATGCCGGCGTCTCGCTGCCCGCCGGCGTCCTGGTCACCAACGTCGAGGCCATCCTCTACGGCTGAGGCCTGGCGCGACCAAGGGACCGCACCAAGGGCCTCTAACATCAGGGCGGCGCCGCGAGTTATGCGGCGCCGCCCTTCTTCTATCCGGTCCGCGAGAACCCGGAGAGATCGGCCCCGAAGAAGTCTCCTCGGGGCGGCACACTCCGGCGGCCTGTCGCCACAACCGAGAATCCATTTTGCATTGCAGCAAAAGCTACCGTAGGATAGCCCGCGACCTCACAGGCATCTGAGCGTCGAGCGGTCGAGTCGTGCCCTTCGCCGCCAGCTAGGGTCGCGAGCGGAAAGGCGCGTTCGTCGATGCGCGGCGCAGAGGGGCGGGAGACTTGCTATGGGCGTCTACATCGGAACGGCCGGAGAGGCCAGCACCCTCACCGGTTCGGCCGGCGTGGACACCATCTTCGGCCAGAGCGGTTCGGATTCCCTCTTCGGCATCGACGGCGACGACACCCTCTATGGCGGCAGCGGCATCGACTTCACGCTCGTCGGCGGCAGCGGCAATGACATCATCTTCGGCGATCAGGGCACCGACTGGATCACCGGCAACAGCGGTGACGACACCGTCTTCGGCGGGGCGGCGGTCGATATCGTGGACGAGTTCCATTTCCCCGCGGACGGCAACGACCTCTGGTACGGAGGCTCCGCAAACGACAGGCTCTGGGGCGGCCTTGGATCGGATCGGCTCTATGGCGATTCCGGGAGCGACCAGCTTACCGGCGACGACGGGGACGACAGCCTCTATGGCGGTGACGGCCTGGACTACCTCGACGGGGGGGAGGGCGACGACACCTTGCACGGGGGTCTGGGCATCGATTCGATCATCGGCGGTAGCGGCAACGATACCGCTTTCGGGGATAGCGGACGGGACCTGATCGAGGAGTACTACTACCCCGCGAACGGCGACGATCTCTGGTACGGCGGCAGCGGGGTCGATTACCTCTTCGGCGGCCTGGGCAATGACAGTCTCTTCGGCGACAACGGCGACGATGGCCTGATCGGCGACGCCGGGAGCGATTCCCTCTTCGGCGGCAGCGGAAACGACCAGATCAAGGAGACCTTGCCGAGCACCGACGGCAACGACCGGATGTACGGCGCCAGCGGCGTGGATACCCTGCTCGATGGGACCGGCGACGACCGTCTCTACGGCGGTGACGAGGCCGACTCGCTCTACGGCGGTAGCGGATCCGACAGTCTCGACGGCGGCGCCGGACTGGACCTGCTCTTCGGCGGGGACCAGGACGACCTCTTCGTGGTAAGCGGCCAGGCGGACTTCACGGCTGGCGAGACCTACGACGGCGGCAGCGGCACCGACACCCTGCTGCTGGAAGGGGCTGCGACCCTGCCTGCGGGTGTCGAGATCACCTCGATCGAGCTGCTGTTCCGCTGCGGCACCGACGGCAACGATGCCCTGACCGGCGACGATCAGGCCAACCTCCTCAAGGGGCTGAGCGGCTCCGACCGTCTCTACGGTCTTGCCGCCGACGACAGCCTCTATGGCGGCAGCGGGGACGACAGCGCCCTCCTCGGTGCCGGCGGCGACGACAGCCTCTTCGGCGGCGAGGGGGACGACACCTCGCTGATCGGACAAGACGGTAACGACAGCCTCTCCGGTGACAGCGGCTCCGACGTCAACTTCTATGGAGGCGACGACGACGACAGCCTTGTCGGAGGAAGCGGCGCCGACGGTCTCTTCTTCGGGGGCAGGGGCGAGGACGGGATCTGGGGCGGCGGTGGGAACGATGCCGGCTTCACCGGAGAGGGAGGTGACGACAGCCTCTACGGCGGCGAGGGGAACGACTCCCGCTTCTACGGAGACACCGGCTCCGACAGCCTCTCCGGCGGCAGCGCGATGGACGCCCGCTTCTACGGCGGCAGCGGCGGCGACCACCTCTTCGGCGACAGCGGGGACGACGCCTGGTTCTACGGCGGCAGCGGCGACGACAGCCTGGATGGTGGCCAGGGCGGCGACAGCGCCTTCTTCGGGGAGAGTGGCGATGACCACCTCTCGGGCGGCACGGGGGGCGACCTGAGCTTCTTCGGGGGCAGCGGCGCCGACACCCTGCTCGGCGAGGGCGGAGACGACAGCTTCCTCTTCGGCGGCCAGGGCGACGACAGGGTCTCGGGCGGCGGCGGCAACGACGCCTACCTCAACGGAGCCGGCGGCGACGACAGCCTCGAGGGCCGCGGTGCGGACGATTCCTTCTTCTTCGGCGCCAGCGGTAAGGACAGCCTCTATGGCGGAAGCGGGTTGGACACCGGCTTCTACGGGGGCAGCGGCAACGACCACCTCTTCGGCGACAGCGGAACGGACGGCGCCTTCTACGGTGGCAGCGGCGCCGACGTGATCTTCGGGGGCGACGGCGACGACACGAGCCTCTACGGCGGGATCGGCGACGACCGGGTGGCCGGCGGTGCCGGCGACGAGAGCGCGCTCTACGGCGGCTCGGGTGCGGACCGGATCCAGGGCAACGGCGGCGAGGACAGCGGCCTGCGCGGCGGGACCGGCAGTGACAGCCTGGAAGGCGGCGGCGGCAACGACTCTTCCCTCTACGGCGGCAGCGGCGACGACAGCCTCTTCGGCGGTCTGGCGCGCGATGCCTCGCTCATGGGAGAGAGCGGCAACGATAGCCTCTTCGGGGACACGGGCCGCGATTCCTACCTCTTCGGCGGGGTGGGTGCCGACCTGATCGTAGGTGGCTCCGCGGCCGACGAGGCCCTCTTCGGCGGCTCCGGCGACGACAGTCTCTACGGCGGCCAGGGGCAGGATGCCGGCCTGGTCGGAGGCAGCGGCAACGACAGCCTCTCCGGCGGCTCAGGCGGCGACTCCTACCTGCAGGGCGCCAGCGGTTCGGATCTGGTCGAAGGGGACAGCGGTGCCGACTGCTACCTCTACGGCGGCAGCGGGGCCGACAGGGTCTCCGGCGGCGACGGCGACGACTGCGGGCTGGCCGGCGGAGCCGGGATCGACCGGGTCTTCGGCGGCAGCGGCGACGACACCATGCTGGTGGCGAGCCAGGGCGACATCCTGGCGGGCGAGACCTACGACGGCGGCAGCGGCACCGACACGCTCTTCCTGCTGGCCGACACCGGCAGCGGCCTCGTGACCATTCCGGCAGGTGCGGTCCTGACCTCGATCGAGCGGATCCTCGCCGTCCAGTTCGGCACCTCCGGGGTCGACAGGCTGGTCGGCGGTTCCTTCGTCGACGTGCTCTACGGCGAGAGCGGCCAGGATCGTCTCTACGGCCTCGGCAACAATGATGGACCCTTCTTCGGCGGTGCCAACAACGACCAGCTCTTCGGTGGGGAGGGTAACGACACCGAGTTCTACGGCGGCGACAACGCCGACAAGATCTACGGCGGTTCGGGGGCCGAGACCGCGCTCTACGGCGGCGAGGGCACCGACAGCCTCTTCGGCGGCTCGGGCGGGGACAGCTATCTGGGCGGCGACGCCGGACGCGACCTGGTCGAGGGCGGGGCGGGCGACGACAGCCTCTTGTTCGGCGGCCAGGGTCCCGACCAGCTCTTCGGCGGCGAGGGCGCGGATGCCCGCCTCTACGGCGGCAGCGGCCCGGACGAGCTCTACGGCGGAGAGGGGGAGGACTCCTTCCTCTACGGCGGCTCGGGCAGCGACCGGATCATCGGCAATCTGGACGACGACGCCTTCCTCTTCGGCGGCGAGGGGCAGGACACGCTCATGGGCAGCGGCGGCGACGACAGCGGCCTCTACGGCGGCTCGGGCGGCGACCTGATCCGTGGCGGTGTGGGCGACGACAGCGGGCTCTTCGGCGGCAGCGGGAAGGACGCGATCAAGGGCGAGAGCGGTGCCGATGCGCTGTACGGCGATGCCGGCGAGGACCGGCTCTACGGCGGGGCCGGGCTGGACCTGCTCTTCGGGGGCTCGGGCGACGACAGCTTCCTGGTGGCGAGCCAGGGTGAGATCCTGGCCGGCGAGACCTACGACGGCGGAGCCGGCAGCGACACCCTGCTGCTGGATGCCGGAGTCTCCTTGCCGGCCGGCGTCGTCCTCACCAGCGTCGAGGCCATCCTCTACGGCTAAGGCCGATCGGCCTGGGCGCCGGCGCTTCCCGGTGCTATCCTCGCAGACGCTGTCCGTAATCCATGCCCCCGGAAGACCCGATGCGTGTCGTCTTGAAACCGGGCCTGCTCGTCGTGATTCCCGAGGAGGAGGCCGAGCGCGCCGAGATCGCGAGCTACCTCGACCGCCAGGCCGGCGATGCCTTTCGCCTGACGGAGGATCCGGGACACCTCCGCCTCGTCACGCTCGGTCCGGAAGAGGCGGTGCGCAGGAAGCCGATCAACATCACCTCGCGCGCGCCGGCACCGCTCGCCCTGATCGGCAACTTCGCCGCCACCCCCTTCGAGCTCGATGGCTCTGCCTATGCGAGCGTCGAGGCCTTCTGGCAGGGGCTGAAGCTTGCGGACGCGGCGGAGCGTGCCAGGATCGCCGCGCTCTCCGGCGGTGCCGCCAAGCGCGCGACGGCTGGGATCGAGCCCCCGGACAGCTTCCTCTATCAGGGAGCGAGGATCCGGACCGGCACCTGGGATCACTGGCAGCTCATGCGCCGGGCCTGCAACGCCAAGTTCGCCCAGCACGAGGCGGCGCGCGCGGCCCTGCTCTCGACCGGCGACCGGCCGCTCGAGCACCGGGTGAAGCGCGACAGCCACACCATCCCGGGCGTGATCATGGCGGACATCTGGATGCGCGTGCGCAAGCGGCTGCGGCAGCCCGGATAGGTTCCGGGAACAGGGACCTGGGGTCGACCCGTACCCCCGCCCGGCCGCCCATAGCAGGATACTTCCGGGGCGGTCGGGCGGGGGTGCGGGCCGGCGCCGCATGAACCCGTATGGCCCTACCCCTGGCGCTCGCTGTCCCTGTGCGCGATCACCACCTGGCGCTGCTCCTCGGTCAGCCAGCGGGCCAGGCGTTCGGCGACGTAGACCGAGCGGTGGCGCCCGCCGGTGCAGCCGATCGCGAAGGTGAGATAGCTCTTGCCCTCGGCCTCGTAGAGCGGCAGCAGGGGGCGCAGCCAACCGAGCAGGCCCTGGAAGAAGGGCTCCATCGCCGGATCCTCGGCGATGAAGTCGGCCACGGTGGGGTCGCGGCCGGTCAGGTCTCGCAGCTCGGCCTGATAGTGCGGGTTGCGCAGGAAACGCACGTCCAGGACCAGGTCCGCCTCCATCGGCAAGCCGTGGCGGTAGGAGAAGGAGGTGACGAAGACCACCAGCCCGCCGCCCGCGTCCTTGGTCAGGCTGAGATGCCCGCCCAGCAGGCGGCGGAAGTCGGCCGGGCGGAGCGCGGAGGTGTCGATCACCAGGTCGGCGCGGCTCTTGATCGGGGCGATCAGGCGCCGCTCGGTCTCGATACCGCGCGCCAGCGGGCGGTCGACGGCCAGCGGGTGGCGCCGCCGGGTCTCGCTGAAGCGCCGCAGCAGCACGTCGTCGGCGCAGTCCAGGAAGATGAGGCGCGGCTCCAGGCTGGGCGTGGCGCGCAGCGCCTCGCTCGCCTCCAGGAAGCGGGCGATGGAGAAGTCGCGGGTGCGCAGGTCGACGCCCAGCGCCAGGGGTCTCTCGCTGGCGCCGACGAAGAGCGAGGGGATGAGGGCCAGCGGCAGGTTGTCGATCACCTCGTAGCCCAGGTCTTCGGCCGTATCGAGCGCCAGCGAGCGGCCGGCGCCGGCCATGCCGGTCACCAGCAGCACCGGCCGCCGCCGCTCGATCCCGCGGCGCCGTGCCTCAGCCTTGCCGGCGCGGTCCAGCGCAAGGCGGATACGGGCCAGCGCCGAGGCCGCCCGGGGATCCAGCACCAGGTTCGGAATCCGGACGCCCAGGAGCTCCGCCGCGGCCTCCTCCGGCAGTCGCTCGATGGTCTCGGCCGGCTGCAGGTCGACCACCAGGGCGACGGCGACCGAGACCAGGGCGGCCTGGCCGACGATCCCCATGCCGCGCACCTCCATCTGCCCGCTGAGCACCGGCGGTGCGGTGGCGCTGAGCCGCCCCTCCTCGGCGGTGAGCCGGGTCTGGTCGTCGGCGACCAGCAGTCCGCCGGCGTCGATCAGCCTGAGCGCCAGGTCGGACTTGCCCGCGCCCGAGGGCCCGCGCAGCAGGATTCCCCGCCCGAAGAGGGAGATGCAGGTGGCATGCACAAGCTCGCTTCGGCTCATCGCGTCCCCCGGTCCCTGCTGCATCGCTTGCGCTCGGCGCATCGCCGTCGCACTACCCCGCCGGCCGATCTCACCGCCCTGCCCTCATACACCATAAGCCGGCCAAGTCGAATCCCCCGAGGCACATCACCCTCGGACCGCCATTTTGCGGGACCGTCGCGGTCTAGCTCCCCTCCGGCGCCGCAGGCAGGCGGATGACGAAGGTGGCGCCGGCGACGCTGCCGTCGGGCGCGGTGCGATTCTCGGCCCAGAGCAGGCCGTGATGGGCTTCGACGATCTGCTTGGAGATCGAGAGCCCGAGACCGGAGTGGGTCCCGAACTTCTCCTCCTCCGGGCGCTCGGTGTAGAAGCGCGAGAAGATCGCCTCCAGCTTGTCCGACTGGATCCCGGGCCCCTCGTCCTCGATGCGGACCTCGACCATCTCGCCATCGCTTCGGATGGAGAAGCGGATGGTTCCGCCCGGTGGGGAGAAGGAGGTGGCATTGGTGATGATGTTGCGGAAGACCTGGCCCAGGCGGCCCTCCAGCCCCATCACCATGAAGCGCCGCCCGCGCCCCTGCAGCTCGATCCGGTAGTCGAGGCCCTGCCCCGCCTTGGAGAGCTTCTGGATCTCGACCAGCGCGCGCAGCAGCTCGTTCAGGTCGACGGCCTCGCTGTCGGCGCGCGCCAGCTCGGCATCGACGCGCGAGGCCTCGGAGATATCCGTGATCAGGCGGTCCAGCCGGCCGACGTCGTCGAGGATGATCTGCATGAGCTGGTCGCGCCGCGCCGGATCAGAGACGCGCGAGACGGTCTCCACCGCACTCTTCAGCGAGGTGAGCGGGTTCTTGATCTCGTGGCTGACGTCCGCGGCGAAGCCCTCGATCGCGTCTAGCCGCGTCCAGAGCGCATCGGTCATGGAGGTGAGCGCGCGCCCCAGCTCGCCGATCTCGTCGCTGCGGTTGGTGTAGTCGGGCAGCTTGATCTTCTTGCCCTTGCCGCTCTTCACCCGGTCGGCCGCGCGCGCCAGGTTCCGGATCGGACGGGCGATGGTGGCCGCCAGATAGAGCGACAGCAGGATGGTGATGCTGGTCGCGATGGCGAAGACCAGCAGCACGTCGCGGCGCCGGTCGTCGACCGAGGCGACGATGTTGGAGCCTTCGCGGCTCAGCAGCAGGGCGCCCAGCACCTGGCGATAGCGCTGCACCGGCACCGCCATGGTCAGGATCAGCTCGCCGCGCGGCCCCCGCCGGGCCTCGCCTGCCGCCCCCCCGCGGAGCGCCGCCTCGACCTCGGGATAGTCCGAGGCCATGCGCGTCACCCCCTCCTGATAGGGCTTCAGTTCGGCGCCGGGCAGCCAGCCGGAGATCCGGCCGAGAAAGGCCAGAAGGCTGTCGATCCAGTCGCTGTCGTTGCTGGGCTGCAGGGGCCTGACGGTGATGACCCCCTGCGGACCCGGAAGCTGGAAGGAATCGACCATCAGGGCCCCACGGCGATCGAGCGGACCGTAGAGCCGGGCCCGCAGTCCCGCTTCGCTCAGCAGCAGGCGAAGCTGGTGGCGCGTCAGCTCCGGCACCAGCCGCTCGCGGCCACTGCGGTCGGCCAGCACCGAGGTCGCGCCCAGGGCCAGCGCGAAGACCCGCCCCTGGGTTTCCAGCGCCGTGAGCTCGGCCCGGATCAGGCTGTCGCGGTACTGGCTCAGGTGCAGCAGGCCCAGGATCGGAATCGAGAGCGCGATCAGGTTCAGGGTGAGGATGCGCCGCAGCATGGGCGAGCGCCAGAAGCGCCAGCCGTCGGTGCGCCGCGAGAGGCCCGATTCGGCGTCGCCTTCGCGCCGGGCGCCGCCCCTCGCCGTCCTGGGCGCGCCCCGCCCGGCCTTCCGCTCATGCTTGCCAGGGTAGAGTCCGTCCTCCGTGGTCGAGGAAGCCATTTCTCACCCCTCTCGGGGGCCGGCCCTAGTGGTGAGAATCAGACGGATGGTTCCCATCCATCCGTCTGATTCTCACCACCAAGCAATTGATCTGGTGGGCCGATTCACGCAACGCTTGGGACTCAAGCGTTGCGATCGGACCACTAGTTGTCCTTGTAGCGATAGCCCACGCCATAGAGGGTCTCGATCTGGTTGAAGTCGTCGTCCAGCGCCTTGAACTTCTTGCGCAGGCGCTTGATGTGGCTGTCGATGGTGCGGTCGTCGACGTAGATGTGCTCGCCGTAGGCCGCGTCCATCAGCTGGTCGCGGTTCTTCACGTGGCCGGGCCGGCTGGCCAGCGCCTTCAGGATCAGGAACTCGGTCACGGTGAGCTGCACCGCCAGGGCCTTCCAGGTGCAGAGGTGGCGCTCGCTGTCGAGGATCAGGTCGCCGCGCACCATCGCGGCCTCGCTGTGGCCCTCGCTCTCGCCGCCCGCCTGCCCGCGGCGCAGCAAGGCCCGGATGCGCTCGATCAGGAGACGCTGCGAGAAGGGCTTCTTGATATAGTCGTCGGCCCCCATGCGCAGGCCCAGGACCTCGTCGATCTCGTCGTCCTTGGAGGTGAGGAAGATGACCGGCAGGCTGGAGCTCTCGCGGATGCGCCGCAGCAGTTCCATCCCGTCCATGCGGGGCATCTTGATGTCCAGCACGGCCAGGTCGACCGGGGCCGCCTGCAGGGCGCGCAGCGCCTCGGTGCCGTCGGTGTAGCTCTTCACCTTGAACCCTTCGGATTCCAGGGCGATGGTGACCGAGGTCAGGATGTTCTTGTCGTCGTCGACCAGGGCGATCGTGTTCTGCATCGTCTCAAACCATCCAACTCTAGAGGCCTTGCCAAGTGGCCGTGGCGGGACTTCGACCAGGTGGGGCGCCATCCGGCACCCAAGGGGCCGGCAACTTTGCCGCACGGCTATTGCTTGCCGGCCGGGCCAAACAAACGTCTCTTTAGCGCATTCTTACACCGCTGCGCAGCCACAAGCCGCACAAAAATGGGCACGCCCTTGGGGTGATGTCTGGGAGGAATTGGGTCATGTCCAAGGCAAGGCAGCCTGATGGTATGCTGCAAGAGGCGTCCGATCTGATCGTTCACTCTCGCCGCGGCAGCCTGGCGACGCGGCTGGCGCGCAGCGACCAGGCCGTGACGGCCGGCTTTCCCTATGTCTCGCTGGTGCTGCTGGCACCCGACCCGGAAGGCCGCCCCTTCCTGCTGCTCTCCGATCTCTCGGAGCATGCGCAGAACCTGCAGGCCGACCCCGAGCTCGCCCTGCTGCTGGAGCGCACAGAGGGCAAGTCCGACCCGCTGGCCGAGCCGCGTCTTACCCTGATGGGCCGGGCCCGCCAGGTGAGCGAGCCGGAGCCGGCGAAGCGGCTGAAGCAGGCCTTCATCGCCGCCCATCCCAGGTCCAAGCTCTGGGCCGAGTTCGCCGACTTCAAGCCCTACGCCCTCGACTGGATCGGGGCTCATTTCGTCGCAGGTTTCGGGCGCATCGCCTGGCTCGACCCGAGCGACCTTGCGGCGCTCTCCAGCGCGCCCGGGGCGTCGGAATAGGGTGATATCGCTAACAACAGTACTGTCATGCGCAAATAGCGGTGACAGTCCGTAACACTGATGGCAAAACCGGATACCGGCTCAGCGGAAGTCCCAACCGGCAGCTTGGGCTGAGCAAAGGGCGCGCCCGTAAGAAGGCACCGCGCGGGGCGCCTTATGCGAAGGAGGAGAAGAGAGCGTGAGCGATCAAGGACCGACCGTCAGCCGTCACGGCCTGGCGAAACAAGGCATCAAAACCCGAGGCACGGCCTTCTGGAACCTCTCGGCACCGGCGCTCTACGAACAAACGATCCGTCGCGGGGAAGGCAGCCTCGCCGACGGCGGCGCGCTGGTGGTCCGTACCGGCCATCACACCGGCCGCTCGCCCAATGACAAGTTCATCGTGAAGGAGCCGGGCAGCAGCGAGAACATCTGGTGGGGCAAGGTCAACGTCGCCACCACGCCGGAGAGCTTCGACCGGCTGCATGCCAAGGTCCTGGCCTACCTCCAGGGCCGCGACCTCTTCGTCCAGGACCTCTACGCCGGCGCGATGGAGAGCCATCGCCTGCCGATCCGGGTGGTCAGCGAGAGCCCCTGGCACGCCCTCTTCGCCCGCAACATGTTCATCCGCCCGCCGCTGCCGGCGCTCGGCAGCTTCGAGCCCGCCTTCACCGTCCTCCACGCGCCCTACCTGGAGGCCGACCCCGAGACCGACCACACCAACAGCGAGTCCTTCGTCCTGCTCGACTTCTCCCGCCGCCTGGTGGTGATCGGCGGCACGATCTATGCCGGCGAGATCAAGAAGTCGGTCTTCTCCATCCTGAACTACCTGCTGCCGGCCAAGAACGTGCTGCCGATGCACTGCTCGGCCAACATCGGCGCCGAGGGCGACACGGCGATCTTCTTCGGCCTCTCGGGCACCGGCAAGACCACGCTCTCGGCCGACGCCAGCCGCACGCTCATCGGCGACGACGAGCACGGCTGGGCCGACGAGGGCGTCTTCAATTTCGAGGGCGGCTGCTACGCCAAGGTGATCCGCCTCTCCGAGCAGGCGGAGCCGGAGATCTTCGCGACCACGCGGCGTTTCGGCACGATCCTGGAGAACGTGGTCTTCGACGAGGGCAGCCGCGTGCTCGACCTCGACGACGCGACCTTCACCGAGAATACCCGCGCCAGCTATCCGCTCGACTTCATCCCCAACGCCAGCGCCGAGGGCATCGGCGGCCTGCCGCGCAACATCGTCATGCTGACGGCCGACGCCTTCGGCGTGCTGCCGCCGATCTCGCGCCTCACGCCGCAGCAGGCCATGTACCACTTCCTCTCGGGCTACACGGCACGCGTGGCCGGCACCGAGAAGGGCATGGGCAAGGAGCCGACGGCGACCTTCTCCACCTGCTTCGGCGCGCCCTTCATGCCACGCCACCCCTCGGTCTACGCCAAGATGCTGGGCGAGAAGATGGCCGAGACCGGGGCCACCTGCTGGCTGGTCAACACCGGCTGGTCGGGCGGCGCCTACGGCGTCGGCGAGCGCATGTCGATCGCCCACACCCGGGCCATGGTCCGCGCCGCGCTGAGCGGCGGGCTGACCGACGTTCCGACCCTGCAGCACCCGCAGTTCGGCCTGCTGGTCCCCGAGGCCTGCCCCGAGGTGCCGGAGGGCGTGCTGGACCCGCGCACCACCTGGCAAGACAAGAAGGCCTACGACCAGACCGCCCGGGAGCTGACCAAGCGCTTCGAGACCAACTTCAAGCAGTTCGAGGCCTACGTCGGCGACGAGGTCAAGGCCGCCGGCATCTACCACGCGGCCTGAGGTCCCCGGGCCCTACTCTCGGGCAAGGGGACGAGACCGCCCTACTACGAAGACATCGAATGCGGATTCAGGGCCCCCGTCTCACCACATTCGGGGGCGATCTGCTCTCGGAGGCAAGCTGCGCGCCCTGGGGCCCTGCCTGGCGCGAGGCCCTGTCCGGGAACCTTGCGCGCCGATCCCGGTTCCTTGGAGGGATGCTCTTGCACCAACTCTGAGGATCGGCCCTTGCCTGCTTGCCCGAAGCCCTCGTCCGCCAGAGGTTCGCGCTCCAAGGCGGCCGCTTTGCTGGTCGCCCTTCTCCTCTGTCTGACGGACGCGCAGCCCGCCCCGGCTCAGGAACAGGCCGGGGATCCCCAGCCCTCCCCCGGTATCTCACTCGAGGGCGATGCACGGACGGACCTCGCCATCGAACGGCGCCTGCGCGCCTTGTTGGGTGAGGTCAAGGGGTTGTCGGGCGTAACCGTCAGGGTCACCTCCGGGGTCGTCCACCTGACCGGACAGGTGCTCGACAGGGGCGATATCGACACCCTCGAGAGACTCGTCAATCGGGTGGAGGGCGTCGCCGCCATAGAGAACGACGTGGTCGAGACCACCGATGTCGTCGACCGCCTGACGCCGGCGGTAGACCGGATTGGCCAGCGTTTCGATCAGATCATCGCCTACTTTCCCCTGACCCTGGTCGCCCTCGGCATCTTCGCGGCCATCGTTCTTTGCGGCGTCTACCTTACCAGGCTGGCCTGGCCCTTCGAGCGTCTGGCACCGAACGCCTTCATCGCCGACATCTACCGGCAGATCCTGCGCCTGCTCTTCATCCTCGCAGGCCTGGTGGTGGCCCTGGACATCCTGGGTGCCGTGGCCCTGATCGGCACGGTGCTGGGAGCGGCCGGAATCGTCGGGCTGGCGATCGGCTTTGCTGTCCGGGACATGGTCGAGAACTTCCTGGCGAGCATCATGCTGAGCGTGCGCCAGCCCTTCCGTCCGAACGACTTCGTCGAGATCGACGGCGAGCAGGGGAACGTCGTCCGCCTGACCTCGCGGGCAACCATCCTGCTGTCTCTCGACGGCAACCACATCCGCATTCCCAACGCGACCGTGTTCAAGAGCCGCATCGTCAACTTCAGCCGCAATCCGCACCGCCGCTTTCAGTTCGAACTGGGCGTGGACGCGGAGGCCGACCTGGCCCGCGCGCAGGAGGTCTGCCAGGCGACCCTGCGCCAGCTCGATTTCATCCTGGCGGAGCCCGGACCCAACACCTGGGTGCAAGCGGTCGGCGACTCGAACGTCATCATCATTCTCAGCGGCTGGATCGACCAGCGGGCCAGCGATTTTCTGGCCGCGCGCGGTGAGGCGATCCGCCAGGCCAAGGCGGCGCTGGAGCATGCCGGCTTCGGTCTGCCGGAGCCGATCTACCGCCTGCGCTTCGATCAGGGCATGCTGCCCCTGGCCGGGACCAGCGAGGGGCGCGAAGCCGAGAGGCGGGCTCCACCCAAGATCGGGCCTCCCGAGGACAAGGTGCTGGCGCCGACGAAGGTCGCGGCGATCGAAGAGAAGGTCGAGGCGGAGCGGCGAGCCGACGCCGGAGAGGACCTGCTCTCGGCCGACGCACCCGAGGAGTAACCGGGCGAGGGTCCGGGCCGATGCCAATCCCCTCGCGGCGCACGGCGCCCTATTTCGTCGCCGGGCCCTCCGGCTGGGCGTTCAGCCTGGCCATCACGTCCGCCAGTTCCGGCATGTAGCGCTCTTCGAAGCCCATGGACTTCGCCAGCTTCAGCATCTGCAGCGCGCCGTCGGAGACCAGGGTGGCGCTGTTCGCCTCGGTGGCGATGCGGTTGTAGTAGGTGAGGTCCTTCAGGCAGTTCGACAGCGAGAACTTGTGCGCGTTGGGATCGCCGTCGCAGACGTACTTCGAGAAGGTCTGGAAGTTGTTGCAGTTGAGCCCGCTGGAGGAGACGATCTGGCGGAAGACGTCGGGCTCTACGCCCACCTTGCGCACCATGGCGTAGCACTCCGCCCAGAGCGCGGCGTAGCCGATCCCCACCAGGTTGTTGATCAGCTTCAGCGCGATGGCCGAACCCGCCTCGCCGCCCACCGGGATGATGGTGGTCGCCCAGGTCGAGAGCAGCGGGCGCAGGCGCTCGACCAGCTCCGCCGGGCCGCTGACGTAGGTGCTGAGATCGCCCTCCCAGGCGTGTGCCGGCGTCTTCGACAGGGGTGCGTCGACGAAGGTGATGCCGCGCGCCTCCAGCTCCGCCGCCAGGCGCCTCGTCAGGGCCGGTTCCGAGGTCGAGCAGTCGACGATGGTGAGGCCGGGCCGCGCGCCCTCCAGCAAGCCCTCCGGCCCCTCGACGCAGGCCTGCACCTCGGCCGAGCCGGTGACGCAGAGCACCACGACATCGGCCCGCTCGGCCATGGCCCTGGGGCTTTCGACCTCCTCGGCGCCGCGGCCGATCAGGTCGTCGACCGCCTCGCGCTTGCGGTGGGCCTTGACCAGCAGGGGATAGCCCTTCTCCACCACGTTCTTCGCCATGCCCCAGCCCATCAGGCCTACGCCGATGAAGCCCACGACCGCTTTCTCGCTCATCCGGACAGCTCCTCCTCTTGGTCTTCTGCGGTGAGCCTGACGGAGAGGCCGGCTCTTGCCAAGTCCAAGGCGGCTCAGCGCGCCCCGGAGCGGCGGAGCAGCAGGCAGAGGGCGAGTGCCAGGAAGGTGACGGTGAAGATGTAGGGCATGTAGCCGGGGCCGGCATGCTCCATGATCGCGCCGGCGAAGAGCGGACCCAGGCCGCCACCCACCGCGAAGGCCAGCCCGAAGGCGGCACTGCCGGCCATGAGCTGGGCCCCGCGGTAGTGCTGGCCCAAGAGGGTGAGCGCGCAGGTGTAGAGGCCGAGCGCCGTGCCGCCGAGCAGCGGCAGCACCACCCAGATGGCCCAGCCGCCGGCCGGCAACAGCCCGATGAAGGCAACCCCGACGGCCGAGGCCAGCGCAGCGGCCGCGGCGACGCCGTAGCGCGGCAGGCGGTCCAGCGCCAGGCCCAGCGGGGGCTGCGAGGCGATCATACCCAGATGCAGGACGGTGACCGCCAGCGCCGCGCCGCCGGCCGTCATGCCCTCGCCCAGCAGGTAGACCGGCAGCAGGGAGAGCGCCGTGGCGTCGAAGAAGGCCAGGGTGGCGACCATCGCCACCAGCAGCGGCGCGCCCAGCACGAAGCCGCGGATCGCGCCCTTCGGCGGCGCCTCGAAGGCCAGGGTCGAGCGGCGCGACAGCAGGGCGAAGAGGAAGGCGGCGAGCGCCAGCAGCAGCGCGCCGATCGCGAGCGCCAGCCCGTGCGACTCGCCGAAGACCGGGATGCCCAGCGGCCCCAGCGCGAAGCCGGCGGCCAGGCTGGTCTCGAAGGCCGAGGCGATGCGCCCGCGCAGGCGGTCCGGCGTGGCGGCGTTCATCCAGACCTCGCCCAGCACGAAGACCTGGTTGACCCCGAAGCCCAGCGCGAAGCGGGCCAGGAACCAGACCGTCAGGTCCTCCGTGGCGACCAGCGCCAGCACGCTGACAGCGGCCAGCAGCAGGCCCAGGATGATGAGGCGCGCCGGCCGGATGCGGGCGGCCAGCTGCGGCAGCACCAGGGTCGCCACCGCCTGGCCGGCGAACATGGTCGCGGCATTCAGTCCGATCAGCCCCTCGCTGACGCCGCGCGCGGCCAGCAGCAGCGAGACCAGAGGATATGTCAGCCCCAGCGCCAGCCCGAAAGCGCCGATCCCGACGATGATGGCGAGGATGGAGGACCAGTCTACAGGCGGCTCCCCAGGCGGCTCCCCAGGCGGCTCGGCAGCGCCCCCGCCGCCCTCCCCGGCAGCCCCGGCGGACGTGCCCTCGCCCGCCTCTTGCGGCCCTGCCTCTTGCATCCTCAGCCCCTGCCTCTCATGTCAAAGGACGCGACGGTAGCGGCGCCCGGCAGGGCCCGTCCAGGAGTCGCCGCGCCCTTGACTCGGCGCTGGCGAAGGCCCCCAATCATAGACCTCGCGGGATCGGACCCTTTCCTCGGCAGGCACTGTCCCCGCGCTCTTGGCAAGCCGATATCATGGTCCGGTACCCCGGCAGTGCGGACTCTGCCGCCGCAAGATTGCGACATTGCGCCACGCAGGTCGTGGCAGAGAGGCGAGAAGGACGGAGAAGTCTCGGAATGCAAGGCCAAGAGACGTTGCCCATGCTTGCGCCCATGCTTGCGCACGCGGAAGGTCCGGCCGGCCGGCCGGCCTTGCGGCCTCGTGCCGCCGGCAGGCCCGACGGCGGCGACCCGGAGGGACCCTCCGGCCCGGGCGGGCCCGATGGACCGGGGCACGGTTCGGGCCGCGACGAGAACGACAGCGGGGTCCTGCTGGACACCCGCAGCAAGACCAAAAAACCCTCCATGTACAAGGTCTTGATGCTGAACGACGACTACACCCCCATGGAGTTCGTGGTGCACGTGCTGGAGCGCTTCTTCAGCAAGAACCGCAGCGAGGCGACCTCCATCATGCTGCACGTCCACCAGCGCGGGGTCGGCGTATGTGGGGTCTTCACATATGAGGTGGCGGAGACCAAAGTAACCCAGGTGATAGACTATGCACGCAAGCACCAGCACCCTCTGCAACTCACCCTCGAGAAGGAGTAGCCTATGCTCTCCAGCAACCTAGAGCAGACGCTGCATCGCGCACTGGGTTACGCCAATGAGCGACGCCACGAGTATGCCACGCTCGAGCATCTGCTGTTGGCCCTCAGCGAGGACCAGGACGCCGTCGCCGTCCTGAAGGCCTGCGGGGTCGACCTGGAGAAGCTGCGCAGCCAGCTCATCGACTATATCGACAACGACCTCTCCAACCTGATCAGCCGCTCGGCCGGCGACGCCAAGCCCACCGCGGGCTTCCAGCGCGTCCTGCAGCGCGCCGCCATCCACGTGCAGTCCTCCGGCCGCGAAGAGGTGACCGGCGCCAACGTCCTGGTCGCCCTCTTCTCGGAGCGCGAAAGCCATGCCGTCTACTTCCTGCAGGAGCAGGAGATGAGCCGGCTGGACGCCGTCAACTACATCAGCCACGGCATCGCCAAGGTGAAGGGCTACGAGGAGGAGCGCCCGGTCTCCGGCGCCGACAAGGAGGCCCAGGCAGAAAAGATGGTGAAGAAGGGCCGCGAGGCGCTGGACGCCTACTGCGTGGACCTGAACAACAAGGCGCTGGAGGGCCGCATCGACCCGCTGATCGGCCGCGACCTGGAGATCGACCGCACCATCCAGGTGCTCTGCCGGCGCACCAAGAACAACCCGCTCTTCGTCGGCGATCCGGGCGTCGGCAAGACCGCCATCGCCGAGGGCCTGGCGCGCAAGATCGTCGAGGGCGACGTTCCCGACGTGCTGGCCGAGGCCACCATCTTCGCGCTCGACATGGGCTCGCTTCTGGCCGGCACCCGCTACCGCGGCGACTTCGAGGAGCGTCTGAAGGCCGTGGTGAAGGAGCTGGAGGAGCAGCCGCACGGCATCCTCTTCATCGACGAGATCCACACCGTGATCGGCGCGGGCGCCACCTCCGGCGGGGCGATGGACGCCTCCAACCTGCTGAAGCCCGCCCTGCAGGCCGGCACCTTGCGCTGCATCGGCTCGACCACCTACAAGGAGTACCGGAACTACTTCGAGAAGGACCGCGCGCTGGTCCGCCGCTTCCAGAAGATCGACGTGACCGAGCCCAGCGTGGACGACGCGGTGAAGATCCTGCGCGGCCTCAAGCCCTATTACGAGGAGCATCACGGCGTGCGCTTCACCCACGAGGCGATCCGCACCGCCGTCGAGCTCTCGGCGCGCTACATGCACGACCGCAAGCTGCCCGACAAGGCGATCGACGTGATCGACGAGGCCGGCGCCTCGCAGCAGCTCCTGCCCGAGAACCGGCGCAAGAAGAGCCTGGGCTCCAAGGACGTGGAGGCCGTGGTCGCCAAGATGGCCCGAATCCCGCCCAAGCAGGTGAGCCAGGACGACCGCCAGTCCCTGCAGAACCTGGAGCGCGACCTGAAGTCCATGGTCTTCGGCCAGGACCAGGCGATCATGGCGCTCTCCTCGGCGATCAAGCTCTCGCGGGCCGGCCTGCGCGACGGCGAGAAGCCGATCGGCTGCTACCTCTTCTCCGGTCCCACCGGCGTCGGCAAGACCGAGGTCGCCCGCCAGCTCGCCAATTCCTTGGGCATCCACATCACCCGCTTCGACATGTCGGAGTATATGGAGCGCCACTCGGTCTCGCGCCTGATCGGTGCGCCCCCGGGCTACGTCGGCTTCGACCAGGGCGGCCTCCTGACCGACGCGATCGACCAGCACCCGCACTCCGTCCTGCTGCTGGACGAGATCGAGAAGGCGCACCCCGACCTCTTCAACGTGCTCCTCCAAGTGATGGACTACGGCAAGCTCACCGACCACAACGGCAAGCAGGTGGACTTCCGCAACGTCATCCTGATCATGACGACGAACGCCGGTGCTGCCGAGCTCGCCAAGCCCGCCATCGGCTTCTCGCGCGACCTGCGCGTGGGCGACAGCGAGGAGGCGATCACCCGCACCTTCACGCCGGAGTTCCGCAACCGCCTGGACGCGATCGTCCCATTCCGCCACCTGACGCCGGAGATCATCGCCCAGGTCGTCGACAAGTTCATCCTGCAGCTCGAAGCCCAGCTCGCCGACCGCAAGGTCACCATCGAGCTCTCGGAGAAGGCCCGCAAGTGGCTGGCCAAGCGCGGCTACGACCCCATCATGGGCGCCCGGCCGCTGGCCCGCGTGATCCAGGAGCACATCAAGCAGTCACTGGCCGAGGAGCTCCTCTTCGGCCGCCTCACCAAGGGCGGCGTGGTCCGCGTCGACATCGAAGACGACCTCCCCGTCTTCACCTACCCCGAGACCATAAAGGCCCTGCCGAGGCCCAGCGAGGCCAAGGGCGAGGACAACGACGACGAGGAAAGCCGGGAGCCGGAGACGGTGGAGTGAGGGAGGCGAATCCCCTACCCCGCGAGATCTAGAGCAAATCCCGAGCAGATGGACTCATCTGCGACGACGATTTGCTTTTAGAACAACACGCTAGAGTAAGGTGCGTGAGCATGAGCGAGCGCAACCTGCTCTAGAGTGGGCGCGGTGGCGATGGCTGCTGCGCCCTTTTTCTTCCTGAACCGAGTCTCCACCATCGCCTGCATCCCCGAGCAGCGGGCGGCGCTGGAGGTCAGCCGCAGCAAGCGCTTCGATGGGTTCACCGAGGATGAGCTCTCCCACCTGGCCGCAGGCGCGCGGCTACCGGAAAGGTTCGTGCTCGATACTGCCAGACAGACTGTGGCGCGCTTTCACGAGCAGTGGCGGGCGGAGAAGAGGAACCCTGCCGCTGACGGCCGCGGCACTCGCATCGATCGAGGCCCATGTCGCGACGATCCCCTTGGGCCGGGTTTCCGGATGTGGGGGAACGCGATGGCGGGGGGAGGTAGCGTCAAGCCCTTGCCAGCCTCCACGACGGCCTCTCCAGCCGCTCCACCGCTCACACGCGGGCGCGCCCCTTGCCCGGCCCCTGGCGCGCCCCGGGGCTCACCGACCCGTCAGGTGCTCTTGCTCAAGGCGATCTGGCAGGCCTCGGCGAGGTCGCGGTTCGGCTTGTCGGTCCCCAGGGGGGTGGCCCAGCCGGCGTCCTCGACGATGCGGGAGCGCTGGTAGGTGCTGGCCTTCTGTATTTCGGCCAGGACGTCGGCCAGCTTCGGATCCCTTTGCGATTTCTGGAGACAGTAAGGCGTCAAGGCTGCGGCGGTCGCCACCACCGACTCCTTGCTGGAGAGAGCCGAGGCCGCACCGCCGGTCATCCATCCGCCCCAGCTGAATCCCACGACGGCCAAGGCAATGGCGCCGCCTGCCGCGCCCAGGAGGGCCGGTTTCGTCCATTCAGGAAGTTTCATGATAAAATCCAATCGCTATCGGATCAGGCACGCTGGATTGCGCGCAAGATCGGCCTTTATAACACGGATTCCAAAATATCACCCAATGAATTATTGTTCTCTTGCATTGAACGGCCCGCAAGGCCATATGTATCCGGGATGTCACAAGATGCCGATGGCGCCTGGATACCGGGGTGCTCTGGCTTTTTTGCTTTCCCCACTAAAGTAGCGAAAGAGACGAGCTGGCAGGCATGCCGGCAAGGGCGCGCGATCGCGCGCAAGGCAGCGGGCAGAGGGTATGGGGACCAGCCGCTGGCCGGCCGCGCGGGACCGATCGGACCTCCCGGCTATCGAGACCGGGGCCCGGTCGGCGAGGCCGCGGCCCATGCTTCCGGCGACCGGCGATCCTCGATCAATCACTCGAAAAGGACCAGCGACACTCATGACCAGCAAAGCAAGCCAGAAGCGCGACACCCAGCCGAAGCTGCACGACGTCACGACTCATCGCTTCAAGGTCGGACAGTCCGTACGCTTCGAAGCAGGACTCGGTGGGGCTCCCGGGTCCGGCGGTGTCTATCGCATCACCGGCACGCTGCCCCCGCTGGACAATTCTCCCCAGTACCGTATCCGCAGCGAAAGCGAGCGCCATGAGCGGGTGGTGACCCAAGACAGGCTCTGGCCGCTCGGCGCCACACAGTCGGATGGTCGTGCAGCTCTCATCGAAAGGACGTTTGGCCATGGCCAAGGGACAGAAAAGAAGTAACCGCGAACCCAAGAAGCCCAAGCAGAAGAAGGCGCCGCCCAAGGCCGAGAGTCCCTTCGCCAACCTGGCCAAGTCATCCGGCAGCGCCGAGGCGGCCCGCGGCAAGGCCAAGACCTGATCCGCAAGGCCGCCCAGGATGGTAGTCTACCGGGCGGTCGGGTGAGCGAGAGCAAATCCCGAGCAGATGGAATCATCTGCGACGACGAATTGCTTTCAAAAGAACATGCTAGAGCAGAATTCGTGAGAATAAGCGGACGAATCCTGCTCTGGCGGGCTGGCGCGACCGAAGAGGCCAGGGTGCTGCGGGCGCGCGGACTCGGGGCGCGCGGATCTCTAGGCGCGATCCTTCGCCACCACTCCACCCTTCACCACCCGCCGGTGGTTCGCGCTGTCGGCGGCCATCGTGATGTCGTCCGTCGGGTCGCCCTCCACCAGCAGCAGATCGGCGAGTTTGCCCTCCGCCAGGCGCCCCTGGCGCTCCAGGCGGTTGAGGTCGGCGGCTGTGGCGGTGGCGGCCTTCAGCGCATCGATCGGCTTCATGCCGATCTCGACCATGTAGGCCAGCTCCCAGGCGTTCTGCCCATGCTTGTTGTAGGGGGTGCCGGCGTCGGTGCCCATGGCGATCCTGCCGCCGGCCTCATAGTACATCTTGATCGAGCGGCGGTGCGGGGCCTCGACGTCGCGGGCCTTGCGGATGACGTAGTCGGGGACCCCGTTCTCGGCATTGGCCAGGATGTTCTTGATGGCAGAGAGGGTGGGGACGAGATAGGTGCCGTGCTCCAGCATGGCCTGGACGCAGACCTCGTCCATGAAGATGCCGTGCTCGATCGAATCGATGCCGCCCAGGACGGCGTTCATGATGCCCTCGCGGCCCTGGGCGTGGCTGGCGCAGGGGCGGTGGAAGCGGTGGCCCTCGGCGATGCCTGCGGCCATCTCCTCGGGACTGTAGTGGGCGTCCTGCGGGTTGACGCCCGGCGTCATGACCCCGCCGGTCGCCATGATCTTGATCAGGTCGGAGCCCGCATGCACCTGCTCGCGCACCGCCTTCACCACCTCGTCCACCCCGTCCGCCACCCGGCCGATGTAGTTGCCGTGGCCGCCGGTCATGCAGATCATGCGGCCGGCACAGCGGATGGTGGGGCCGAGGAAGGTGCCGCGGTTGCAGGCATCGCGCACCGCGAACTCCAGATAGTCCTTGCCGCCGCAGTCGCGCAGGCCCGTGATGCCGCCGCGCAGGCTCTTCTGCGCGTTCTCCAGCGCGGTCAGCACGATCTGGGCCGGGCCCATCTTGTCCATGGCGCCGCGCGGGTCGCCGGAGGCCGTGTAGTTCAGGTGGACGTGGCAGTCGATCAGCCCCGGCAGCAGGGTGCAGCCGGCGGTGTCGATGCGCTCTCCGGCATAGCCCTCGAACTCGGCCAGGGGGGCGATGCGGGCGATGGTCTCGCCCTCGACCAGGAGGCCGTGGTCGTCGAGGACCTGGGCCTCGCCATCGAAGATCTTGCCGCCGGCATAAAGACTGGACATGGGCGTTTCTGTTCCTGCTCTCGTTAGTTTTCCCGCTTCGCTCGGGTCGGTGCCGGCCCGCAGCCGACCGACCGCGACAGTATCCTGGAGGGGCGGTCGGGTGGAAGTCCGGGCCGGGGCCGTATCAAGGATGGTCCCCTAGCTGACATTCTGGCGGTGCGTCGCGAAGCCGGATTCGGCGCGGCCTTCCTCCACGGCGTGGCAGGCTACCGCCACGCCCCTGTCCTGTGGCAGGGAACGCGGCTGCTCGCGCTTGCAGCGCTCGTTGGCGAGCGGGCAGCGCGGGTGGAAATAGCAGCCGCTTGGCGGTGAGATCGGGCTCGGCACCTCGCCGGCGACGGGGCGGCGCTGGCGGCCGCTCATCTCCAGGTCGGGAATGGCGTCCAGCAGGAGGCGGGTATAGGGGTGCTGGGGGTTGGTGAAGATGGCGCGCGCCGGGCCCACCTCGACCAGCTGGCCCAGGTACATGACCCCCAGCCAGTCGGCGATGTGATAGACCACCGCCAGGTCGTGGCTGATGAAGAGGTAGGTCAGCTTCAGTTCACGCTGCAGGTCGCGCATGAGGTTCAGGATCTGCGCCTGCACCGAGACGTCCAGCGCCGAGGTGGGCTCGTCGCACACCAGGAACTCGGGATCGCTCGCCAGTGCCCGGGCGATGGAGATGCGCTGGCGCTGGCCGCCGGAGAACTCGTGCGGGAACTTGCGCCCGTCGGCGGCTGAAAGGCCGACCTGTTCCAGAAGCTCGCCGACGCGGGCCTCGATCCGCTTGGGATCCTTGGTTATCCCGTGCGCCGTGATCGGCTCGGAGATGATGCGCTCGACCCGCCAGCGGGCGTTCAGGCTGGCGTAGGGGTCCTGGAAGATCATCTGCAGGCGGCGGCGGATCGGCGCCATGGCGCGCCGGCTCCGGGCCGCCTCGGAGAGGTTCTGGCCCTCGAAGTGGATGGTGCCGCGTGAGGGCCGGTAGAGCCCGACCAGCAGGCGCGCCACTGTGGACTTGCCGCAGCCCGATTCTCCCACCAGGGAGAAGGTGGCGCCGCGCGGGATCTCGAAGGAGACACCGTCGACCGCGCGCACGTGGAGCCTGGGGCTGCGGTTGATGAGCCGCACCAGTGCCGGCTCCGAGACGTCGAAGGAGAGTGCCAGGTCCTGGACCCTGACCAGCGGCTCGGCCCCGGAGGAAGCAAACTCGGCGGCCTCAGCCATGGGCGGCCTCCTCCTCGCGCTCCTGTGCGTAGAGCCAGCAGGCGGCCCGGGTGGCCCCGGCGGTCATCAGCTCCGGCCGCGGGGCCTGGCGGCAGCGCGGGAAGACCTCGCCGCAGCGCGGGTTGAAGGCGCAGCCGGCCGGGATGTTGGTCAGCCGGGGCATGGAGCCGGGGATCTGGGTCAGGCGCTCCAGGCTGTCGCCGACCTTGGGAATGGCGCCCATCAGGCCCTTGGTATAGGGGTGGCGCGCGTTTCTTACCACGTCGCGCACCGGGCCGATCTCGACCACCCGGCCGGCGTACATGACGGCCACCCGCTCGGCGGTCTCGGCGATAACGCCCATGTCATGGGTGATGAGGATCACCGCGGTGCCGTGCTCGCGGCAGAGCCGCTGCAGGAGCGCCGTGATCTGCGCCTGGATCGAGACGTCCAGCGCCGTGGTCGGCTCGTCGGCGATCACCAGGCGCGGCTCGGCGGCGAGTGCCAGCGCGATCACGATGCGCTGGCGCATACCGCCGGAGAGCTGGTGAGGATAGTGGTCGATGCGCCGCTCAGGCGCGGGGATGCCGACCTCGTAGAGCAGCTCCAGGGCGCGCTTGCGCGCCTTGCCCTGGCCCAGCGCGCGGTGGGTGCGGATGGTCTCGGTCAGCTGCTGGCCGATGGTGAGCAGCGGGTTCAGGCTGGTGAGCGGATCCTGGAAGATCATGCCGATGCGCGCGCCCCGGATCCGCCGCAGGGCCTCGCCGCGGAGCTGGTCGATGCGCTGGCCCTCCAGGTAGACGGCCCCCTCGGCGATGCGGCCGGGCGGCTCCAAGAGGCCGATGATGGCGGCCCCTGTCAGCGACTTGCCGGCGCCCGATTCTCCCACCACGCCCAGGATCTCGCCCTCGGCCAGGTCGAAGGAGACCCGGTCGACGGCGGTCAAGGTGCCGCGGCGGGTGGGGAACTCCACCACCAGATCCTGGACCGAGAGCAGCGGGGGCTTGGCCATGGGCTAGCGGAGCCTCGGGTTGAGGGCGTCGCGCAGCCAGTCGCCCAGAAGGTTGACGGCGAGCGCCAGCACGGCCAGCGCCAGGCCCGGGAAGAAGGTGATCCACCACTCGCCGGAAAAGAGGAAGTCGTTGCCGATGCGGATGAGCGTGCCGAGCGAGGGTTCGGTCACCGGCACGCCGACGCCGAGGAAGCTCAAGGTCGCCTCCAGGATGATCGCCAGCGCCAGGTTGATGGTGGCGATGACCAGCACCGGGCCCATGACGTTGGGCAGCACGTGGCGCAGCATGATCGCCAGCGGATGGCGGCCGATGATGCGGGCGGCCTGGACGTATTCCTTGTTCTTCTCGACCAGGGTGGAGCCGCGCACCGTGCGGGCGAACTGCACCCAGGAGGCAAGGCCGATCGAGAGGGTGAGCACGGCATAGGAGACGAAGGCATCCTCCCCGCCGCCGATCAGCGCAGAGGCGATGCCGTCGATCAGCAGCGCGATCAAGATCGCCGGGAAGGTGAGCTGGATGTCGGCCAGGCGCATGATGACGGCATCGACCGCCCCGCCGAGATAGCCGGACAGGAGCCCGAGCGAGACGCCCATGACGGCGGCGAAGATGACCGCGGCGAGGCCGACGAAGATGGAGATGCGCGCGCCGTACATGATGGTCGAGAGGATGTCGCGCCCCTGGTCGTCGGTGCCCAGCAGGAAGCGCGCCTCGCCGCCCTCGACCCAGACCGGCGGGATCAGGGAATCCATCAGGCTCACCTGGGCCAGATCGTAGGGATTGAAGGGCGCCAGCAGCGGCGCGAAGACCGCCATGACGATGAAGGCCAGGGTCACTACGGCCGAGACCTGCGCCAGCCAGGAGCGGCGGAAGGAGTAGTAGACGTCGCTGTCCTTCGCGCGCACCCACCAGCTCTTGGCGCCCGAGGGCGCGCCCTGCGGCGCGGTGTCGGTCATGGCGCACCCCCCGCTGTCGGCGGGAGAGCGGTAGGCCGCAGTCCGCTATCGGGCTGCCGGCGCCGGCACCCTGGTTCGGAAATCCGGGCATAGACGCCCCTTCTCTCCTCCCCCGCGACCGTCTCTGATCTTTCTACCCCCTCCTCCCCCACTGTCATCCTCCGGCTTGACCGGAGGATCCCGCAACGCCTGCCTGACCATCGCACTACGATCCTCCGGTCAAGCCGGAGGATGACAGTGGGGGGCGGTGGGGGGAGAGTGCCCTGGCACCACCTAGACACCGGCGGTCGCTCCCTTCCTGCCCTTTGCCCTTGGCCTAGTGAGGCATTGTGCGCGGCCATCCCCACCCCCCTAGTGCCCGCCGGCCCGCGTGATGCGCAGGCGCGGGTCGACGGCGAAGTAGAGCAGGTCGACGCCCAGGTTGATGAGGACGAAGAGGAAGGCGATCAGCAGCAGGTAGGCCGACATGATGGGGATGTCGACGTTCTGCACCGCCTGCAGGAAGAGAAGCCCCATGCCCGGCCACTGGAAGACCGTCTCGGTGATGATGGCAAAGGCGATGACGGAGCCTAGCTGCAGCCCGGTGATGGTGATGACCGGCACCAGCGCGTTCTTCAGCGCATGGCCGAAGTTGATGGCCCGCGAGGTCAGGCCCCGGGCGCGGGCGAACTTGATGAAGTCGGTGCGCAGCACCTCCATCATCTCGGCGCGCACCAGGCGCATGATGAGGGTGAGCTGGAAGAGCGCCAGGGTGATGACCGGCAGCACCAGGGACTTGAGGCCCGAGAGGGTCAGGAGGCCCGTGGTCCAGAAGCCGAGGTCGACGGTCTTGCCGCGCCCGAAGGAGGGCAGCCAGCCCAGCAGCACGGCGAAGACATAGATCAGCAGGATGCCGATCAGGAAGGTCGGCAGGGCCACGCCCAGCAGCGAGACCGTGAGGAAGATGCGCGACAGCCAGGATTCGCGCCTGAGCCCGGCATAGACGCCCATGGGCACGCCCACCAGCAGGGCCGCCAGTGCCGAGATGACGGAGAGCTCCAGGGTTGCCGGCAGTCGGCTCGCCAGCAACTCCGAGACCGGCGCCTTGAACTGGTAGGAGATGCCGAAGTTGAAGTGGATCGCCTCCCAGATGAAGGTGAAGAACTGCTCGACCGGCGGGTCGTTCAGGCCCAGGCGCTCGCGCAGGGCCTCGCGCTCCTCCAGGCTGGTCTCGATGCCGACCATCTGGTTCACGGGATCGCCGACGAAGCGGAACATGACGAAGGCCAGCAGGGCCACGGCCATCATGACGATGGCGGCCTGTCCCAGGCGGCGCAGGATGAAAGCCAGCATGGAGGCTTGGCGTAAGGCGCGCTAGACGGCGCGTGACGGAAGGCGGGCGGGCCGGCAGCCGCTTTTCTCGGCTGCCGGCCCGACGCCGACCCGTCCCTGCGCTCTAGTCCATGGTGATGTGGTAGAGCATCACCTGGTTATCGGCGCGCTGCACCACGTTGGTGCCCTTGCGCACGCCCCAGGCCAGACCCTGCTGGTGCAGCGGCACGTAGGAGGCATCGCCGGTGGTCAGGTCGTAGGCCTGCTTGATCAGGTCGTCGCGCTTGTCGGCGTCGGTCTCGACCAGGATCTGGGCCGCCAGCTCGTCCACCTTGGGGTTGCAGTAGCCTCCCAGGTTGAAGGGCCCGCCGTCGCCGGCCTCGTTACGGCAGCCGTGCAGGTTGTGCAGCACGTTCCAGCTGTCGAAGCTGCCCGGCGTCCAGCCCAGCAGGTAGAAGGAGGTGTCGTAGCCGCCCGGCGCCAGCACCTTGGCGAAGTAGAGCGCCTTGGGCTGGGCGTTCAGGTTCACCTTGACGCCGACCTTGGCCAGCATGGCGGTGACCGCCTGGCAGATCGCCTCGTCGTTGACGTAGCGGTCGTTCGGGCAGTCCATGCCGACCTCGAAGCCATCGGCGTAGCCGGCCTCTTCCAGCAGCTTCTTGGCCTTCTCCGGGTCGTAGTCCAGGCGCTTGAAGTCGTCGGATTTGGAGAAGAGGAAGGGCGAGATCATCAGCGCCGACGGGGTGGAGAGCCCGCGCATGACCTTCTGCTTGATCGCCTCGATGTCGATGGCGTGGTAGAAGGCCTGGCGCACCCGCTGGTCCTTGAAGGGGTTCTTGCCCTTGATGTTGGAATAGAGCAGCTCGTCGCGCATCTGGTCCATGCCGAGGAAGATGGTCCGGAGCTCCGGCCCGATCAGCATGGAGGTATCGGCGTTGTTCTCGACGCGCTGGATGTCCTGCGTCGGCACCGGGTACATGAAGTCGATCTCGCCCGACAGCAGGGCCGCCACGCGGGTCGCGTTGGAGCCGATGGGGGTGAAGACCACCTCCGTCAGGTTATGCTGCGGCGTGTCCCACCAGCCGGGATTGGGCTTCAGGATGGTCTTCACGCCCGGCTCATGGCTCTCGATGATGAAGGGCCCGGTGCCGTTGGAGTTAAAGGCGGCATAGCCCTTGGTCACATCGGCGGCGGTGGTGGGGGAGACCGCGTCGTTCGCCGTCGCCCACTCCTTGTCCATGATGTACCAGGTGTCCCACTCGTAATAGAGAATGGGATTGGGGCCGCTGGTGACGAAGTCGACGGTGTAGTCGTCCACCGCCTCGACCTTCACGTCGGCCGGCAGGCGGGTCTTGAGGTCGGAGCCCTCGGCCAGCACGCGCTCGGCGCTGAAGACCACGTCCTCGGCGGTGAAGTCGTTGCCGTTGGCGAACTTGACGCCCTTGCGCAGGTGGAAGCGCCAGCGGTTCGGCTCCACCACCTCCCAGCTCTCCGCCAGCGCCGGCATGATCTCCAGCTTGGCGCCGCGGCGCGTCAGACCCTCGTAGACGTTGCCCAGCATGCCGAGCGTGAAGGTCTCGTTCAGGGTGTAGGGGTCCAGAGAGTTGAGGGAGCCCTGGAAGGCGAAGCGCAAGGTCTCCGCACGCATGTCGGTGGCACCGAGCGTGACGCTCAGGCCTGCAGCCGCGAGGGCTACTGCGATCCCAGACTTCATTGGTTAAGCCTCTTCCTTGTCTACGTCGTTTCCGCCAGGTTTTCACCGGCAGGCGCCCGAAGGGTGCCCGCCAGCTTTGCCCTGATCTCACGGGACGATAGCGGCATAGCGCCCGCCGGTCGATCCCTCAAGTGCACTCTTGGGCAAGCAGGACAGGTAGAGTCCTGCTCGCCCCGGGGCGGCCGTCGCTTCGATGCCGGCGATCGTCTGCAGGCTCATTCTCTGCGGACGACTTTCTGAGACCGGCAAGTGAGACCGGCAAGGACGCCTTGGCTTTGCCTGCGGTTTTTGATTGTATCGGGCGCGGAATTCTATCGTACTGGCTGGCGTGGCGCGGCTGGAACCGAGAAAACGTCTGGATCGGGGGGCATGAGCGGATCGACGGAGGAGCAGGCGCTGGCGCCCATCTTGGAGAGCCTGCGCGCCAAGCTGCTGGATCTCACCACGCGCAACCGCCTGCTCGCCTTCAACCACACGCGCACCGGGTGCCTGAGGGTGGTGGACGAGCTGCCCGACCAGCTTTTCCAGGGCCTGCGCGACGGCAGGGACTTCGGCTTCGCCCCGGTGCCGGAACCGAGCCGGCACGAACTTGAAGCCTATCACCGGGCCGACGGCCAGGTGCCGCGGGCCCCGGACCCCGCCGGCAGGCTGCCGCTGCCGAAGGCGGAGATATGGGCCTCGCACTGCGGCATCGAGGCCGGCTACGAGCTGCCGATCGACCAGGGGGCGGAACGTCCGGAGCGGCACAGCGACCGCACTATCCAGACCCTGCTCTATCCCGACGAGATGGAGAAGCGCCTGCGCAAGCTGCGCAGCGACGCGCGCACCGCGGTCGAGGAGACGGGCAGCAACCTCCTGCACCTGGCCTTCGGCTTCCTGGAGTGGCGCGAGCCGCGGGTGGAGCGGAGCCACCTGGCACCGCTGATCCTGCTGCCGGTCGAGCTGGAGCGCCGGCTGGAGCGCGGCGGGCGGCATCTCTACCGCCTCAGCTATTCCGGCGAGGACCTGCAGTCCAACCTCTCGCTGGAAAAGAAGCTGGCGGAGAGCTTCGGCCTGGCCCTGCCGCCGCTGGGCGAGGAGGAGACGCCGGAGGGCTACTTCCGCGCCGTCCGCCTCCTGGTCGAGGGGCTGGAGGGCTGGCGCGTGCGCCGCTCCGTCACCCTGGCGCTCTTCCAGTTCGGCAAGCAGCTACTCTACCGCGACCTCGATCCCGCCGTCTGGCCGGCGGGACAAGGCCTCGCCCGCTCGCCGCTGCTGGGCCGGCTGCTGCTGGGCGAGGGGACGGAAGGCGGCGGCATCGCCTTCGGCCAGGCGCCGGTCGAGCCCAGCCCCGAGGACATTGACCTGGCCCTGGAGCTGGTGGACCGCTCCGACAGCTCGCAGTCCGCGGCCCTGCTGCGCGCGCTCTCGGGCGAGAGCCTGGTGATCCAGGGGCCGCCCGGAACCGGCAAGTCGCAGACCATCACCAACCTGATCGCCGCGGCGCTGGCGCGCGGCAAGAGCCTGCTCTTCGTCTCCGAGAAGCTGGCCGCGCTGGAGGTGGTGCGCCGGCGCCTGGACGACGCCGGGCTCGGCGACTTCGTGCTGGAGCTGCACAGCCACAAGACCCGGCGCCAGGCACTGATCGAGGACCTGCGCGAGCGCTTCACCGCCGCCGAACGGCGCCGGCCGCCGCGTGCGATCGAGCGGCAGCGCCGCGACCTGGCCGAGCAGCGGGGCGCCCTGCAGGCCTACGTCCAGGCCGTGGCCAGCCCCCACGGCGCGCTCGGCTGGCCGGTCTCCAGCATCCTCTTCCAGGCCGGCCGGATCTACCGCCGGCTGGGCGAGGCGGCGCACGGCGGCCTGGAGGCGCCGGACCTGGAGCCGGCAGCAGTCAATGAGCGCGAGCGCAGCCAGGCGCTGACACTTCTGGCAGAGATGGCCGTGCTGGCGGCCGCCTGTCCGGAGCCGCGCCTGGCCCTGCACCCCTGGGCCGGCCTTTCCTCGGAGAGGGTGATCGGCGAGGCCGACCGCCGGCTGGCGGTCCGGGGGGCGCGGGCCTGGCGCGAGGCACTGGCGTCCTTCGAGGCGGCAGCCGAGCCGCTGCGGCGCGAGCTGGCGCTGCCGCCGGAAAGCGACCTGGTGGCTCTTGCCGGGCTCTGCGAGAAGGGCGAGGCGCTGCTGGACCTGCGCGCGCGCCTGACGGCGGCGGCACCGCTCGCGAGGCGGATTGCCGGCCTCTTGGGCCAGCCGGATGCCGGAGACAGCGCCACCCTGACCGCCGCGGCTGCCGCATTGCGTCTGGCTGCCGAGGCCCCGCGCCGGACGAGTCCAGTTCCCGAAGCGGCGCTGGAGGAAGCCGGGGCGGAGCTCTGCGCCGGCTACGCGCGCCGCCTCTCCAAGCTGCAGGACCAGCGCGGACGCCTCGGTCAGGTCTTCGCGCTGCCACCGGAACGACTGGGCGAGCCGGCCCGGCTGCGGCATCTGGCCGGGGTGCTGGAGGACGCCGGCCTCTTCTCCTGGCTCAGCGGCGCCGTCCGCGCCGCACGCCGCGAGGTGCGCGGTCTCTCGCGGCCGGGGACGCGCCCTGCCGGCCAGGCCATGGAGCTACGCAGCGCCGCCAAGTTTCTGGAGGAGCAGGAGGCCCTGCTCGACCGGGCCGAGGGCCAGGGCCTCGCCGCCGGCAGCCTTGAGGCGCTTGCAGCCTCGCTCGCGGCTGCCGAGGCTCTGCGGGCCTGGCACGGCCAGCTCGACGCCTGCTTCGGCCGCGGCCTCGCTGCCCGCGCCGGCTGGGGTTCGGCCCTGCGCGGCACTGCCGCCGCCGACCTCTCGGACCTGGCGGCTGCGGCCAGGGATCCCGGCGGCCAGGCCCTGCTGTCCCTGGAGGAGGAGCTGGCGACACTGCCGGATGCGGCGGACCCCTGGTTCGCGCTCCTGGCCCAACGGGTGCCGGAGGAGCAGGCGCGCGCCCTCGCCGGGCTCGACGGCGCGCGCTTTGCCGACCTGCTGCGGCGACTGCCGGAGCTGACGGCCCTGCGCGACGCGGCGCTCTCGGCGGAGGTCGACTTCGCCGGCCGGGTCGGCCTGGAGTCCGCGCTCTGGGACCGCGAGGGCCAGAGCCCCGCGCAGCGGCTGGACCTGGCTCTGGCGGCGGAGGAGCGGCTGCTGCAGTGGCTGGAGATCGATGCGCTGCGGCGGGGCGACCTGCCGGCGGGGGTGACGGCCCTGGCCGAGGCGGTGCTGCGCGGCGACCTGCCGGCCGATCAGGCAGCCAGCCTCTACGACCACCTGTTGTTCGACGGTCTGGCCCGGTCCGCGCTGGCGGACTTCCCGGCCATCCGCCGCCTGCGCGCCGGCGACCAGGACCGCCTGCGCGAGGCCTTCCGCGGCACGGACGAGGCCCTGATGCAGGCCAACGCGGAGGAGATCGCGGCCCGCCTGGCCCGCGCCAAGGTGCCTGCCGGACGCAGCGGCGCGCGGGTCGGAGAGCTCACCGAGTGGCAGCTCCTCTCCCACGAGCTCGGCAAGCAGAAGCGGCACATCCCGATCCGCCAGCTCCTGCGCCGGGCCGGCAAGGCGCTGCAGGCGATGAAGCCCTGCTTCATGATGGGGCCGCAGTCGGTGGCGCAGTACCTGGAGCCAGGCCGGCTGCACTTCGACCTGGTGATCTTCGACGAGGCCTCGCAGGTCCGCCCGGAGGAGGCCATCGGCGCGATCGCGCGCGGCAGCCAGGTGGTGATCGTCGGCGATACCAGGCAGCTTCCGCCCACCAGCTTCTTCCAGCGCACCGGCGAGGTCGAGCTGGGCGAGGACACGCCGCTGGCGGCCGAGCAGGAGAGCATCCTGGAGATGGCCGAGCAGCGCCTGGCCGCGGTCATGCTGCGCTGGCACTACCGCTCGCTGCACCCCGACCTGATCGCCTTCTCCAACGCCCGCTTCTACGACGGCCGGCTGCTGCTCTTCCCCAGCGCCAGCCGCGAGTCCGCCGACAGCGGCCTCAGCTTCGAGCGCGTGGCCGAAGGCTGCTTCGAGGACCGCCGCAACCGGCCCGAGGCCGAGATCGTCGCCACGGCGGCGGTCCAGCATCTGCTGGAGCGGCCGAGCCAGAGCCTGGGCATCGTCGCGATGAACGTGGAGCAGCGCGACCTCATCGCCGAGCTGGTCGAGCGGCGGATCGACGAGGAGCCGCAACTGGCCCGACTGCAAGTCGATGAAGAGCGCCAAAGCGAGCCCTTCTTCGTGAAGAACCTGGAGAACGTGCAGGGCGACGAGCGCGACGTCATCATGATCTCCATGACCTATGGCCCGCCCGAGCCCGGCGGCCGCGTCGCCCAGCGCTTCGGCCCGATCAACCAGGACAACGGCTGGCGCCGCCTGAACGTGCTCTTCTCGCGCGCCAAGCAGCGCATGCGGGTCTTCTCCAGCATGGACGCGGGCGACGTCGCGCCGGGCGAGGGCAGCGGCCGCGGGCTCGTCGAGCTGAAGTCCTTCCTCGCCTACGCCCAGACCGGCATCCTGGAGGGACCGGCCAGGCCCAGCCCGCGTCCGGTTGGCAGCGATTTCGAGCAGGCCGTGATCGAGGGGCTGGAGCAGCAGGGCTTCGACTGCCGCCCCCAGATCGGCCAGGCCGGCTTCTTCATCGATATCGGCGTGGTCGACCCGGAGAAGCCCGACCGTTACCTGGCCGGGATCGAGTGCGACGGCGCCAACTATCACAGCAGCCCCTCGGCGCGCGACCGCGACCACCTGCGCCAGGCGGTGCTGGAACGCCTTGGCTGGAACATCCTCAGGGTCTGGTCCACCGACTGGTTCCGCGACCCCGAGGCCACGCTCGCCCGCCTGGTCACCCGCCTGGAGGCGCTCCGGCGCAGCGGGGGCGAGGTGGAGGCCGCGCCGCCCGTGGAGCCCGTTGGCGTGGAGGGCGATCCGGCAGAAGCGCCGGTCCAACCTCCGCTGCCCGGCCTCACCCTCGAGCAGGAGAGCCTGCCTCCCGACCGCCTGCTGCCGGAGGTCCTGAGCGAGCGCGATGCCAGGTCCCGCCTGGTGGCGCTCCGCGAGGAGATCCAGGCCGGGAACCCCGAGCACGACCGCGCGACCGGTCTGCTGCGCAAGTCCATGCTGGACGAGCTCCTGCGCAAGCGCCCGGGCGATGCGGAGGCCTTCCGCCGCCTGGTCCGCCGCGACCTGCGCGAGGCCACCAACGGCGAGGACCTGCGGCTCTACGGCCCCAGGGTCTTCGACATTCTGGAGCGGATCGCGTAGCGTCCGGGCATTGCGAGGGCGCCGCCGAGAGAGAGGGCCCCCTGGACTTCCCGGTGGGGGATGGGGGAGGATCGGCGCCCTCTGAAGAGGAACTTTCCTTCCCGCTGCAGCGGAGCCCGGACCATGCCTGTGCTACTCGCTCTTCTCCTTCTCCTTCTCCTCTCGACCGGCGCCGCGCTCGCCCAGGATACGGAGGTGACGCCGCTCTACGAGCCGGCGATGGTCTTGCGGACCAGCAACTTCCGGGCCGATCCCTCGACCGGGCAGGCGCCGCTGGATACCTTCCAGGCGGGCGAGCAGGTGCTGATCCTGGGCGAGACCCAGGACGACCGCGGCCGGTCCTGGTACGCGGTCAGCCACTACGACGGACGGCGCGGCTTCATCTTCGGCAAGCTGCTGGCAGCGCTCCCCGACTTCCCGGAGCCGCCGGAGGACCTGGTCGCCACGGAGGTGAAGGACGAGGCGGCCGCGGCCGAGCTGATCGGCAGCCACGGCGTCGTCCTCAACTGGATCGGCAGCCAGCCCTGGGGCGAGCTGGTGGTCTTCGAGGACCTCGGCCTCTATTACCTGACCGGCGGCCAGAAGGGCGAGGGCGCCAAGGCCAAGGACAGCCTCGTGATCGAGGGCTACGTCGGGGAGATCGATGCCGAGGGCTTCACCCTGGACGGCAGGGTCGAGTACCACCTCTACCAGGAGGACGGCACGGTCCACTGCACCCGCAAGGGCAAGCACAGCTTCAAGCGCATCCCCGATTCCAACACCTGGCGCGCCAGGAGCACCGCGAAGCCCTGCGGCGACTGGCAGGACAGCATCGAGGTCTATGTCCGCAAGGAGTGAGGCCGGCGCCCTGCCGGCGCACCGAAAGCTGGCAGAAGCGGGCTGATCCCTCTATCATGGTGGCGGAGGGAGGCTTGAAGAAGCCATGTCTGTCCGCTGCCGCCCCTGGTTCCGCAAACCCCGCTTCCCTGCCGGGAAGCGGCAGGCGGTCGGCACCTGCCTATCATGGGTCCTTGCCGCTCTGCTTTGCGGCAGCCCCGCCTCGGCGGCACCGCAGGACAACTCGCTGCAACAGCACTACGTCTGGGACACCATAGACTCCCACAAGACCGGCAGCCTCTTCTGCCCGCCCCAGCAACTGGCCGTGGCGCTCACCTACATCAAGGGCCGCACGGTCGACAGCCTGCACTTCCACTGCCGTGCCCCCCAGTTCGCCGGCAGCCGCTTCAACACCTGGACCGCACCCGGCACGACCCAGGTGGTCGGCGTCGGCGGCCAGGGCGGAGGCCAGCGCTACGACATGGTCTGCCCGGAAGGGATGGCGATCTCCGGCCTTCGCGGGGTGAACAGGAACTGGGGCGGCCACTGGCTGCTGGCCTCCATCAGCATCGAGTGTGCGACCATCACCCAGAAGAACCCCTGGAAGGTCTGGCCGAAGGTGGTGCAGAACTATCGGGACGAGGAGAAGAAGCGCATCTACCTCTTTGCCGGCGGCGATACGGACAACTACAACAACGCCGCCCCCTTCATCATCTCGGCCCACGCGGACAAGAGCGGCTTCAACTTCGAATGCCACGACACGCCGATCATGTCGGTCGACGTGCGCCTGGCCGAGTGGAAGCTCTTCATGGGCAACTTCACCGACGTGATCCACGGGGTGCGCTGGGACTGCTTTTAGGCAGGGCCGACGTCCTTGCGGGCCGAGCGCAGGATGTGCAGCAGCCCGCCCAGGGCCAGCACCAGCGAAACCCCGTAGAGGACCAGATAGGCGGTCGGCGTGATCGCCGCGTCGTCCGGTAGCTGCTCGGCGAGTGCCCGGGTGTCATGGATCAGAAGCAGGTTTGCCAGGATCAGGAGCAGGGGCACGATCAGGATCACCACCTTGGCGATCCTGGCACCCAGGGTGTCGCTGCGGTCGAGCCAGAGCGGGGCGATCACCGCAATGTGCCCCGCGTCCATCACCGCGCCCTCGAGATCACGCTGGCGGCAGAGCCTGGCGAAGGCGCGCCTGAGGGCCGCGAGCCTGGCGTAGCTGTTCGCCAGCACCACGTAGGCCAGCGCCATCACCACCGGAAAGAGCAGGACGATCTGGCCGAGGCCGACGGGGAGGTCCCCGATCGGCGTGCCCAGGCGGTCGAAGCTGGCGATGCGGCCGAGCTGGCTCTCGAGCACGCCCAGCCGCTCGGCGGTCACCGCCCGGCTGCGCTCGATGCGCTCGAGTTCGGTCTGGGCGCGGGGAAGCAGCTCGCGCAAGCGCCGCTCCACTGTCTCGAGCGCCTCGCCATAGGCCATGAGATCGTAAGAGAAGATCCCGCGCAGTCCCCTGAAGCTGGAGGCGTCCAGTGGCTCCCCGGTCCTCCAGTTGACCTCTCCGCGGTCGAGCCAGGCGCAGGCCCGCTCGGCAAGCGGCGTCAGCGCGCCGGCCTCGTCCAGGCTGTGGAGAACCGAAGCCTCCGAGAGACGGCTCAGGCGGTGGACCAGTTGCCGGTTCAGGGTGTCGAAGGCGGTGCAGATCTGGCAGGCGCCATGCTCGACACCGGTCTTCCAGGCGCAGGGGCGCTGACCGATTCCGAAGAGCTGGCGGTTCCCGGCCACCGCCTCCTCCGGCGGCGCCGGCCGCTCGCCCGCGGCCCAGGCGCGCAGACCCGGGTCCTGCGCGTTCAGGAAGGATTGACGCAGATCCGCCAGGCGCCGGTCCTGCTCCCGCGCGTCGCGGATCAGGGTCTCGAACAGTTCGGAGCTGCGATAGCGCTCGGCGAAGGCATAGACGCGGCCATCGATCTCTCTCACGGTCTCGAGGTCCGAGCGGATCTCCGCCAGTCGCTGGATCGCCTCTTGCCTGGCCTCGGCCTGCTGCTCCTCGCTGGCCTGCAGCTCGGCGAGCTGGTCGCGGAAGGTGAGGAAGGGCACGACGATGACGGCGAAGACCGCGAGGCCCGCGACGATCAGGACGTAGAGCGTGCGCCGGAAAGAGCGGAGCTGCGCGCCGTAAAGCTCGTAGACCCGGCTCAGCTCTTCCTTGACGAGCGCAGTGTCGGTCATGCCGCAAGACCTCTCTTCCAGCGTGCGGGCGTCGCACCCTCGCCCGGCCGCCGACACCGAGCCCGCCACTTTTGCATTGATTGCGCGGAGCGCAGAACCGAAGCTCAGGGCTGCGACCGGGAGAGCATCCTAGCAGAATGCGCAGCATCGTGGTGGGCGTGGCCCAGATGGGCCCGATCCAGAAGAACAACACCCGCGGACAGGCGGTTGGCCGGCTGATCGCCCTCCTCCGCGAGGCGAAGGCCAGGGGCTGCGGCTTCGTCGTTTTCCCGGAGCTGGCGCTCACCAGCTTCTTCCCGCGCTGGATCTACGAGCGCGGCGATCCCGAGCTGGAGGCCTTCTTCGAGGAGGCAATGCCCGGCCCCGATACGCGGCCCCTCTTCGAGGAAGCCGAACGCCTCGGCATCGGCTTCTATCTGGGCTATGCGGAGAAGGCGGGCAGCCGGCGCTTCAACGCCTCGATCCTGGTCGAGCCCTCGGGCCGGATCGTCGGCAAGTACCGCAAGGTGCACCTGCCGGGCCATGCCGAACCCGATCCAACCCGCAAGGGCGAGCACCTGGAGAAGCGCTACTTCGATGTCGGCGACCTGGGCTTTCCGGTCTACGGCCTGCTGGGCGCCCGCATCGGCATGGCGATCTGCAACGACCGGCGCTGGCCGGAGACCTACCGGGTCATGGGCCTGCAGGGTGCGGAGCTGATCGTGCTGGGCTACAACACGCCCACCGGCCTGGGCGAACCCTATCAGGCCGCGGCACTCGCGAATTTCCACAATGCGCTCACCCTGCAGGCCGGCGCCTATCACAACGCCTGCTTCGTTGCTGCAGCGGCGAAGTGCGGAACCGAAGGAGGCTTCGACATGATCGGCCAGAGCATGATCGTCTCGCCCAACGGGGAGATCGTCGCCATGGCGGCGACCCTGGAGGACGAGCTGATCACCGCAAGCTGCGACCTGGAAATGGCGCGCTACGCCAAGGAGGAGATCTTCAACTTCGATCGCCACCGCCGGCCGGAGGCCTACGGCCTGATCACCGAGCGCGTCGGGGTCGGCCCCATGGTGCAGCCGGACCGGGCGAAGGCGGGGCTGGGCGATGCCTAGGACCGTCTACATCAACGGCCGCTACTGCGCGCCCGAGGAAGCCCAGGTCTCGATCTTCGACCGCGGCCTGCTCTTCGCCGATGCGATCTACGAGGTCGCCGGCGTGATCGACGGCAAGCTGATGGACTTCGCCGCCCACATGCAGCGCCTGGACCGCTCGCTGGCCGAGATGGGCATCGAGGGCGCACCCGGCCACGCGGAGATCCTGGCGGTCATGCGCGAGCTCGTGCGCCTGAACGGCGTCGAGGAGGGCCTGATCTACATGCAGATCACCCGCGGCAGCGAGGGCGACCGGGAGTTCGTGCCCTCCACAGCGATGGCGCCGACGGTCTTCGCCTTCGCCCAGAAAAAGTCGGAGGAGACGAAGCGCGAGCTGGAAGACGGCATCGTCATGGCGAGCGCGCCCGACATCCGCTGGGCCCGGCGGGACATCAAGACCGTGGGCCTGATGGGAAGCGTCTTCGCCAAGACGGCCGCCAAGCGGGCCGGCGCCGGCGAGGCCCTGCTGCACCAGGACGGCCATGTGACGGAGGGGGCAGCGACCAGCTTCTACATCGTGAAGCAGGGCGGCATCGTCACCCGCCCGCTCTCCAACGACATCCTGCACGGCTGCACCCGCAAGGCGCTGCTGGCACTGCTGGAGGAGGGCGATATCGGCCTGGACGAGCGCCTCTTCACCCTCGAGGAGGCGCTGGCCGCCGAGGAGGCCTTCATCACCGGCGCCTCGACCTACGTGACGCCGGTCGTCGGGATAGACGGCCGGACGCTGGGCGACGGGCGGCCGGGGCCGGTCACCCGGCGCCTGCAGGAACTCTATCTCGATTTCGCCCGGCGCGACGCGATCTGAGGCCTACGGCTTGGCCGCCGGCGGCCGGCGGAAGACCGGCTTGGCGATTGCGACCGGCGGGACATAGCCGTTCTGCTCTCGGCACTCGTGGTCCTCGGGGAACCAGCCGACCAGTCCGTGGCGCTGATAGCCGATCAGGCGGCGCAGCTCGTCGGGCAGGCCGGCCGCGACCTCGCGCGGGAGCGCCAGGTACATGTTCTCCTCCTGGCGCAGCCAGCCCAGGCTGTAGGTGTTCACCAGCGCCATACGCGGATGCCCGGAGCGGTTGGCGCCGCCGCCGTGATAGCTGTTGCCCAGGTAGAAGAGCGCCGAGCCCGCCGGCATCACCGCCTCGACGATCGGATCGGACTCCGTCGGCAGCCGCCCGGTCGGCCAGCGGTGGCTGCCCGGCACGACCCGGGTCGGGCCGTTCTCGGCCGTGAAATCGGTGAGCGCCCAGAGGGCGGAGATCTGCAGCTCCATGCCCGGGATCTCGATGCTGTAGCAGTTGGCGTCGCGGTGCAGGCGCTGCTCCGACTCCCCCGGCCAGATCTCGATCGCGGTGGCCGAGCCGATCCGGTAGTTGATGCAGTTCCCAAGCAGGCAGGCATCGGCCAGCGCAAGTGTCGTCTTCTCGGTGAAGAGCGCACCGCAGGAGGGCGCGCGCGCCAGGACCGCACTCAGCCGCAAGGTGCGATAGCCGTTGAAGTCGCTCATCTCGCGGTCGCCCTCGGCATCGAAGTGCGGGCGAAACTCTTCGGCGATCGTCCGGCAGAGGGCGCGGTCCGCGGCCCCCCGCAGGATCACGGCACCGTCCCGCTGCAGGCTGGCGAGCAGGCGATCCGGGTCGGCGGGTGCGTCGTAGCTGTCGATGGTGGCCATGGCCGACAGAAAGCCCCGGTGGTCCTGCGGCTGTCAAGCGGCTGGACGGGCACCCCGCCGCAATCCTTCTACCGCTGCGTGGGCCCTTGCCCCGGCCCCTCTCCGCCTTATGTTACAGTTTTGTTGCAAGTTTGTTGCACTTGCGATACGACTGGATCCGGTGGAGTCGCCGAACGGGCCTGACGGTGGGGGGACCGCCGGGCGCGACAGTTCGGGCGAGGCCGCAAATCGTCAAGCAGTCAGTCCGTAAGGAAACTTGGTCGCCCATGCAGCTTCCCCTCATGTTGATCGAACTGGCCGGCGCGACGCTGCTGCTTCTCTATTCGGTCAGGATGGTCCGGACCGGGATCGAGCGGGCGGCCGGCCCGCGGCTGAGGACCCTGCTGGTCGATCACCGTGGCGGACGCCTGGCCAATTCCGGGATCGGTCTGCTGCTGGCCGTGCTGCTGCAAAGTTCGACCGCCGCGGCCCTCCTGACCGTCGGTTTCGTCGCCAGCGGCGTCTTCACGGCTGCCGGCGGGCTGGCGCTGCTGCTGGGGGCGGACCTTGGCTCGGCACTGGTGGTGCAGATCCTCTCCTTCCGGCTGGACTGGCTGGTTCCCCTGCTGCTGGTCGCCGGCGGCATCCTCTTCCTCAAGTTCGAGCGGCGCAGTGCCAAGCAGCTCGGCCGGATCCTGCTGGGTGTCGCGCTCATCCTGCTCGCCCTGCGGCTGATCGGCGAGGCGACGGCGCCCCTGGCCGGAAGCCCGGTCCTGCCGGTCGTGATGGGCTTCCTCGAGGACCAGGCCGTCTCCGCCTTCCTGATCGGCGCCCTGCTCGCCTTCGTGCTGCATTCCAGCGTTGCGGCCATCCTGCTGACGGTCGCCTTCGTGCAGCAGTCGCTGCTTCCCATCGGGGTGGGTATCCCGCTGGTGCTTGGGGCAAACCTGGGCGGCGCCCTGCTTGCGGTCTGGCTGACCCGGGGGGCCGGGCGCGCGGAACGCCGGGTGCCCTTCGCCAATCTCCTGCTGCGCGCCGCCGTCGCCCTGCTTTTCCTGGTCATGGCCGCCCGCCTGCCGCTGCCGCTGGCAGCGCTCTCGGAGGCTCCCGGCCAGCAGCTGGTGTGGCTGCACCTGGCGCTCAACCTGGCGGTGCTCCTGGTGGGTCTCCCCCTGGTCGCCCCGATGATGGCCCTGCTGCAGGCGATCCTGCCGGACGACCGGCGGCCGGCGGCGGGCGAGGCGACGCCGCTGCGGCCGGCGACCGCGCTGGACCGGACGGCGCTGGAGACCCCCGGCCTGGCGCTCGCCAGCGCCACGCGCGAGATCCTGCGCATGGCGGAGCTGGTCGAGGTCATGGCACGCCCCGCGATGGAGCTCTTCGAGACCGGCGACGAGGAGCAGATCGGCCGCATCGCCGCCCTGGACCGCGAGGTCAACCAGACCTTCGACGGCATCAAGACCTACATCGCCGCCCTCAACCGCAACGCCATGAGCCCGCAGGAGCGCCAGCGCAGCCTCGACCTCATGGACTTCGCGATCAACCTGGAGAGTGCGGGCGACATCGTCTCGAAGCGCATCCTCGTCCTGGCAAAGAAGAAGAACCTCTACGACCTGAGCTTCTCGCGCGAGGGCTGGTACGAGCTGACCAGCCTGCACGACAGGGTGATGATCAACATGCAGCTCGCGATCAACGTCCTGATCTCCCAGGCGCCGGAAGCGGCACGCAAGCTGGTGGAGGAGAAGGACCGCATGCGGGCGCTGGAGCGCCACAGCCGCGACCAGCACCTGAACCGTCTGCGCCGTGGCGTGGAGCCGTCTCTCGGCAGCAGTAACGTCCATCTGGAGCTGCTGCGGGCCCTGAAGGAGGTGAACGCCCTCTTCGCCTCGGTCGGCCAGGTGCTACTGCAGCGCCGCGGCCAGCTCCGCGAGACCCGCCTGGTCGAGCCCGGACAGTCCGCCCCCTCCGCCGCCGCGGAGCGTTAGCGCAACAAAGCCGTCAGCTCCCCTGCAAGTAGGCGTCGAGCGCCTTGCGCACACCCTTTGACCAGAGCGTCGTCAGCGCGGCGGCAAAGGTCCGGCGGAAGTCCGGGTTGCGGCCGAGATCGCCGAAGACCTCCTCGTTCGCCAGGAAGGCATCGGGATCGCTCCTCGCCCTGAGGGCCCGTTCCTTCAGGTCTGGCGCGCGCTCGTCGTTGGCGGCTATGGCCTCCCCGGCCTCGTCGCTGCCCGCGCAGTAGCGGCACCAGAGCGCGACCTCGAGTGCCAGCCCCGCGACCGGCATGCCCTTGGCCAGCGCATCGGCCAGTGCCGGCAGGATGAACTTCGGCTGCCGGTTGGAGCCATCGAAGCAGAGCCGGGCGATGGTATCCCCGATCTCCGGGTTGGAGAAGCGCTCGACGATGAGGGCGAGATAGGCCCGGTAGCTGACCCCCGGGATCGGTGCCAGGGTGGGGATGATCTCGCGCTCTTCCAGGGCCGTGAGCCAGGCGGCGATCTGCGGGTCGGCCATGGCCTCGTGGGCAAAACGGTGGCCGAGCAGCGCCGAGGCGTAGGCAATGGTCGCGTGCCCGCCGTTCAGGATGCGGAGCTTCATCAGTTCGTGCCGGGTGACGTCGGCGACGAACTCCACCCCGACCCGCTCGAGGGCCGGACGGCCGGAAGGGAAGCGGTCCTCCAGCACCCACTGGCGGAAGGGCTCGCAGGCGACCGGCACGGCATCGACCAGCCCGAAGCGGTCGCGGACCAGGCCGCGCACCCTCTCCGACACCGCCGGCGCGATGCAGTCCACCATGGCGTTGGGGAAGGCCACCTCGCCTTCGATCCACTGGGCGAAGGCCGGATCGGAGAGCGCAGCAAGGCCGGCGACGGTCTGCTGGGTGATGTGGCCGTTGGAGGGAAGGTTGTCGCAGCTCATGACGGCGAAGGGCGGATGGCCGGCCGCCCGGCGCCGGCGCAGGGCCTTCACGATGATGCCGAAGACGGTCCCCGGCCGGTCGGGTGCGGCGGCGTCCGCCAGGATCTCCGGGTGGCTCCGGTCGAAGCCGCCGCCCTTGGCGTCGATGAAGTAGCCGCCTTCCGTCACGGTCAGCGAGACGATGCGGATCGCCGGGTCGGCCATCCGGGCCGCCGTCTTCCCGGCATCGATCTCGACGAAATCCACCATGGGCGCCGTCACCCGGGCGGTGAGCCCCCGGGGATCCAGTTCGACCACCGTCGAAAGCCAGTCCTGCTCCATGAGGTGCGCGCGCATGGCGGCGTCGGCCGGTCGGACGCCGGCGCCCACGATGGCCCAGTCCGGCGCGCCCCCCTCGGCGAAGAGCCGGTCGAGATAGACCCCCATGTGCGCGCGGTGAAAGTTGCCGACGCCGACATGGAGGATGCCGGGCGCAAGGCGCCGCCGGTCGTAGGCCGGACCGGCCACCTCGGCGGGCAGGGCCGCAAGGGCAGCGGCGTTGAGCGGGATCGCCATCAGCTCATCCACTGGCCGCCGTCGACGTTGAAGCACTGGGCGACGATGTAGTCGGCCTCGTCGGTGGCGAGGAAGATCGCCATGCCGGTCAGGTCCTCCGGCCGGCCCATGCGGCCGTAGGGGACCGCAGCACCGACCTGCCTCTTCTTCTCGCCGGGCTGCAAGCCCTCGTACCTGGCGAAGAAGGCATCCACGCCGTCCCAGTGCTCGCCGTCCACGACACCGGGCGCGATGGCGTTCACCTTGATGCCGTGCTCGATCAGGTTCAGCCCGGCCGACTGCGTGAGGCTGATCACGGCTGCCTTGGTGGCGCAGTAGACCGCGACCAGGGACTCGCCGCGGCGGCCGGCCTGGCTCGCCATGTTGATGATCCTTCCGCCCACGCCGGCTGCGATCATCCGTCGTGCGACGGCCTGCAGGGTGAAGAGCGTGCCGGCGACGTTGACGGCGAAGAGCCTGTCGAAATCGGCCCGCTCGATCTCGACGATCGGGGCCGCGGAGAAGAGGGCGGCATTGTTGATCAGGATGTCGATCGCGCCGAGCTGCCGCTCGGCCTCGGCGACGCCCGCCTCGATGCTGTCCTGCCGGGAGACGTCCATCTCCACCGCGACGGCCGCGGGCCCGATCCCCTCGGCCGCCTTCCGGGCGGCCTCGAGGTTGATATCGGCGATCGCCACCCTGGCCCCTTCGCGCGCGTAGGCCTCGGCGAAGGCAAGGCCGATGCCCCGGGCGGCGCCGGTGATGAGGGCGCGCTTGCCGTGCAGCCTCATCGGCGCCTCATGCAATCCTGAGGCCGGCCTGGTCGAAGCGGTGCAGCTTCTCCAGCTCCGGCGAGAGGAAGATCCTGTTGCCGTGATGCAGGTCCACCTCGCCGCCCGCGCGCACGGTGATGGGCTCGGCGATCCCCTCGCAGTGGACGTGGAAGAAGGTGTCGGAACCGAGGTGTTCAGAGACGCCGACCTTGCCACTCCACTCCCCGCTCTCGGGGCCGACGGCGATGTGCTCGGGGCGGATGCCGACGATGTGGGCGCCGTACTTCTGGGCTACCGCGCCGCCCAGCAGGTTCATCTTGGGCGAGCCGATAAAGCCTGCCACGAATACATTCTGCGGCGCGCGGTAGAGATCGAGCGGCGTGCCCACCTGCTCGATGTGTCCGGCATGCAGGACCACGATCTTGTCGGCCATGGTCATGGCCTCGACCTGGTCGTGGGTCACGTAGATCATGGTGGTCTCCAGGCTGTTGTGCAGCTCGGAGATCTCAAGGCGCATGTTGACCCTGAGCGCCGCATCGAGGTTCGACAGCGGCTCGTCGAAGAGGAAGGCCGAGGGCTCGCGGACGATGGCGCGGCCGATGGCGACGCGCTGGCGCTGGCCGCCCGAGAGCTGGCCCGGACGCCGGTCCAGGTAGTCGGTGAGGTTGAGCACCCGCGCGGCGTTCTCGATCCGCCGGTCCTGCTCGACCTGGTCCACGCCCGCCATCTTCATCGGGAAGGCGATGTTCTTGCGCACCGTCATGTGCGGGTAGAGGGCGTAGGACTGGAAGACCATGGCGAGCCCGCGCTTGGCCGGCGGCAGCTCCGTCGCGTCGCGGCCGTCGATGGTGATCCGCCCCGAGCTCACGTCCTCCAGCCCGGCGATGAGGCGCAGCAGGGTGGACTTGCCGCAGCCCGACGGCCCCACGAAAACGACGAACTCACCGTCCTCGATCTCGAGATCGAGCGAGGGGATGACCTCGATCTCACCGAAGGCCTTGCGCACCTTCTCCAGCGTGATCTGTCCCATGTGCTTCTCTCCCCTACTTCACGGCGCCGAAGGTCAGGCCGCGGACGAGTTGTTTCTGGCTGAACCAGCCCATGATCAGGATCGGCGCGATGGCCATGGTGGAGGCCGCCGAGAGCTTGGCGTAGAAGAGGCCCTCGGGGCTGGAATAGCTGGCGATGAAGGCGGTCAGCGGGGCGGCATTGGCCGCCGTCAGGTTCAAGGTCCAGAAGGCCTCGTTCCAGGCGAGGATGATGTTGAGCAGCAGGGTGGACGCGATCCCCGGCAGCGCCATCGGCGTCAGCACATAGAGGATCTCCGACTTGAGGCTCGCCCCGTCCATCCTGGCCGCCTCCAGGATGTCGCCGGGGATCTCCTTGAAGTAGGTGTAGAGCATCCAGATGATGATCGGCAGGTTGATCAGGGTCAGCACGATGATCAGGCCGATCTGGGTATCGAGCAGCCCGGTATCGCGGAAGATCAGGTAGATCGGGACCAGCACGCCGACCGCCGGCAGCATCTTGGTGGACAGCATCCACATGAGGACGTCCTTGGTCCGCCGGCCCGGCACGAAGGCCATGGCCCAGGCCGCCGGGATCGCGATGATCAACCCGATCACCGTGGAGCCGACCGAGATCACCACCGAGTTCATGAAGTGGCGGAAGTAGTTCGAGCGCTCCTGCACCGTGGCGTAGTTCTCGAAGGTCCAGGAGAAGTCCAGGAAGACCGGCGGGTCGGCGATCGCCTCGGCCTCGGTCTTGAAGGAGGTCAGCACCGTCCAGAGGATCGGGAAGAAGATCAGGATCGCGATCGCCCAGGCGATGGCGGTGTTGATGGACTTGCGCTGGTTGGTGACTGCTCTGGCCATGATTTGTCTCCCCTCACGCGTCCAGGTTCTTGCCGATCATCCGCATCAGGAAGATGGCAACGATGTTGGCGAGGATGATGGCGACCACGCCGCCGGCCGAGCCGGTGCCGACGTCGAAGCGCAGCAGGCTCTCGGCGTAGACGAGGAAGGTCAGGTTCGTCGACGCTGTCCCCGGCCCGCCGTTCGTGGTCACCAGGATCTCGGCGAAGATCGACAGGAGGAAGATGGTCTGGATCAGCACCACGACGGTGATCGCACGCGAGAGGTGCGGCAGGACCATGTACCAGAAGCGGTTGAACGCGCCTGCACCGTCCATCTCGGCGGCCTCCAGCCGCTCGCTGTCCAGCGACTGCATCGCGGTCAGCAGGATCAAGGTGGCGAAGGGCAGCCACTGCCAGGCGACGATCCCGATGATCGAGGCGAGCGGCGCCTGGGCCAGGAAGTCGAAGGGTTCGAGCCCGAGAAACTGCGCCAGGTAGGCGAAGAGACCGTTCACCGGGTTCATGAACATGTTCTTCCAGACCAGGGCCGAGACCGTGGGCATGACGAAGAAGGGCGCGATCACCAGGATGCGCACGATCCCCTGACCCCACATCGGCTGGTCCAGCAGGATCGCCAGCAGGATCCCGCCCACCACGGTGATCAGCAGCACCCCGCCCACCAGGAGCAGCGTGTTGATCAGCGCCGCCCAGAAGGCCGGGTCGGTCAGGAAGTACTCGTAGTTCTCGAAGCCGACCCAGGGATGGGCCCCCGGCATCAGCAGGTTATAGCGGATGAAGGAGAAGTAGAGCGTCAGTCCCAGCGGGATCAGCATCCAGCCCAGAAGCAGGATGACCGAGGGCGCGATCATGAAGCGGGCTGCGGTTCGGGAGTGCTGTGTGGCCATGACCGATCTCCTGACAGCGCGGGACAGGGACAGAGGAGGGGCGTCACCGGGCCCGGACGCCCGTCCCGGGGAGCCGGCGGAGCGGCGCGCTGCCGCCCCGCCGGCGCAACGACGCTAGTCGATGTAGCCGGAGCGCTTCATCTCCCGCTCGGTCAGCATCTGCGCGCGCTCGAGGGCGTCCTCGGCACTGACCTGCCCCGCAAGCGCGGCGGAGAACTGCTGGCCCACGGCCGTCCCGATGCCCTGGAATTCCGGGATCGCGACGAACTGGACGCCGGTGTAGGGGACCGGGTCGACCGTCGGGTTCTTCGGATCGGCGGTCTGGATCGAGCGCAGGGTCATCTCGGCAAAGGGCGCCGCCTTGAGGTACTCGGGATTCTCGTAGAGCGAGGTGCGGGTGCCCGGCGGAACGTTGGCCCAGCCTTCGTTCTCCGCCACCAGCTTCGTGTAGGCCGGGCCGGTCGCCCAGGCGAGAAACTTCTTGGCGGCCTCTTCGTTGTCGGTGCCGGCGGGCACGGCCAGGGTCCAGGCCCAGAGCCAGTTGCCGCGCTTGCCCAGACCCTTGTCGGGGGCGAGCGCGAAGCCGACCTTGTCCGCCACCGTCGAATCCTCGGGGTTGGTGACGAAGGAGGCGGCCACGGTGGCGTCGATCCACATGCCGCACTTGCCCTGCTGGAAGAGCGCCAGGTTCTCGTTGAAGCCGTTCGAGGAGGAGCCCGGCGGACCGTACTCGTTCATCAGCGTGAGGTAGTCGTCGAGCGTCTCTTTCCAGGCCGCGCTGTCGAACTGCGGCTGCCAGTTCTCGTCGAACCAGCGCGCGCCGTAGGAGTTCGCCATGGCGGTCAGGAAGGCCATGTTCTCGCCCCAGCCGGGCTTGCCGCGCAGGCAGATGCCGTAGATGCCGCCATCCTTGTCGGTCATCTTGGCCGCGGCCTCCTTGATGAAGTCCCAGGTGGGCTCGTCGGGCATCGTGAGCCCGGCCTTCTCCATCAGGTCCTTGCGATACATCACCATGGAGCTCTCGCCGTAGAAGGGCGCGGCGTAGAGCGTGCCGTCACGGGTGAGCCCGCTGGCGATTGCCGGCAGGATGTCGTCGGCGGCCCAGTCCTCCGGCATGCCCTCCAGCGGCAGCAGCCAGTCCTGCGCCGCCCAGATCGGGACCTCGTAGGTGCCGATGGTCATGACGTCGAACTGTCCGCCGCGGGTCGCGATGTCCTGGGTCACGCGCTGGCGCAGCACGTTCTCTTCCAGGGTCACCCAGTCGACCTCGATGCCCGGATGCTTGGCGGTGAAGTCCTCGGTCAGACCCTGCATGCGGATCATGTCGCCGTTGTTGACCGTGGCGATGGTGAGCGTGACGTCCTCTGCCTGCGCCAGGCCGGCAAGCGACGTCAGAAGCGTGGCGCCCAAGAGGGCACGAAGCGTCACTGGCATCTTTTTTCCTCCCGATTGCCTTTTGGGCAATTGCTTAGTTATAGGGCATATGTTCACTCATGGCGATTGCCTTGTCAACAGGCAAGTGCTCAGGTCTCGCGCATTCGGCGAGTTCACAGGCACCCGACGCTGGAGGGTGGGATCAGTCGAGGGCGAGGATGGCTGCGGCCGTCGCCTCGTCGGTGATCAGGCCGTTGACCAGCCGCCCGATCAGTGCCGCGCGTACTGCCGGAACCTTGGCCCGGCCGACGGCCACGGCCATGACCAGCCGCCCCTTGTCGGCACGGGGGTGCGGTGCCCCGGCGATGCGACGGCTGAAGTCCGATTCGATCATCCGGCCCCGCTTGTCGTAGGGCCGGCAGCAGATCTCGCCGACGCCTCCCAGGCTCTGCAGGGTATTGATCTCGGCCTCTGTCACCACGCCGTCCACCAGGATCTGTGCGGTCGAATCGAGCTGGCCGATCCCGACCAAGGTGAGGTCTGCCCGCGCGCAGAGCTCCAGGGTATGGCGCACCGACTGGAGCTGCCTCAGGTTCCCGAGCTCCTCCTCGTCGGCGGCCAGGATCGGCATGGGATAGGGATAGTGGCGCGCGCCGACCCGGTCGGCGATGGCGATGGTGGCGTTGTAGGGCGTGGCCGAGCCATCCGACATCATGTTGCCCAGCAGGGACACGATGCGGTGCTGTGGGCAGTACATGCGGCTCACCTGCTCCACGCTGGCCTTCAGGGTGCGGCCGGTGCCCAGCGCGATGATCTGCTCGTCGGGCCGCCGCAAGACCTGCTCGATCTCGGTCGCGGCGACGATGCCGATCCCGGTCAGCATATTGGACGCCGAGGGATCGGAGGGGACCACCTCGCACTTCTGCAGCTCGAAGCGCTCGGTCAGCCGGCGGGCGAGATCCATGCAGTGGCCGATCGGGTGGTCGATCCGCACCTTCACCAGCTGCTCGGCCATGGCAAGTGAGACCAGCCGCTGCGCCGACTGCCGCGAGATGCCGAGCTTGCTCGCGATCTCGGCCTGGGTGTTGCCGCCGACGTAGTAGAGCCAGGCAGCCCGTGCCGCGTCGTCGAGCCGAGAATCCGAGGTCTTGATCGCTTCCACCGTCACGCCTTTGCTTCGCGCGGACTGTTCCACAAGAGGTCTAGGGGGAACTTTTCCCAGCTGTCAATGACGGGGGGCGCACCGGGAAAGCTGACCTCCCCGCTCATGTGCGAGGCGCCGGCATAGACCAGGACCTGCATCCCCGCCGCCCGGGCCGCCAGGACGCCGGGCAGGCTGTCCTCGACCACCAGCACGCGGTCCGGCCGCGCGCCCATCTCCGCCGCGGCGTGGAGGAAGAGATCGGGGGCCGGCTTGCCCCGCGCGACCTCAGAGGCGGTGAAGACGTACGGCCCGAAGCGCTCCGTCAGACCGGCCAGGGCGAGCGTGCGTTCCGCCCGTGCCGGGCTCGAACTGGTCGCGACGCAGCAGGGGCAGGCAAGCCGCGACAGCACCTCCTCCAGCCCGACGGTGCAGCGCAGCTCCGTCTCGAAGCGCTCCAGCAGCTCCTTGCGGTAGCCAGATTCGAAGCCCTCCGGCAGGACCAGGCCCGAGAGCCTGCGGATCTCGGCGGCCACGGTGGGAAAGCTGCGGCCCAGAAAGTTCTCCTGCACGAAGGCCGCTTCCATGGCGATGCCGATCACGGCCAGTTGCCCGACCAGCACCGAGACGCTGATGGCCTCGCTGTCGACCAGCACGCCGTCGCAATCGAAAATCACCAGGTCCGTTTCACGCACCGCGGGGCCAGCTCCTTCCTTCTGGTTCCTCTGGCAGGTTCCCTGGCAGGTTCTCCTGGCGACGGTGAAGAGAAGGCATTTTCTGCCGACAGTCCAGCAAGACCGTCCGGCGCGGGGTCTTTCAGCCCGCTTGCTTCTTGAACCGCTGGAACAGCGGAGCCAGGGCCAGCGTCACCACCGGTATCAGCAGCAGGCCGAGGGCCAGGCCGACGACGCCGTCCAGCGCAGCGGTGACGATCCACCGGACGGCGCCTGTGGCAGCCCCGACGGCGGCGGCAGCGGCCACGGCCAGGTGATGGATCGCGTCGTAGGGCCAGGCCCAGCCCAGCTCCAGGATGCCGTGCACGATGATGTTGCCGCCGACCCAGAGCATGGCGGCGGTGCCGACGGTCGAGATCACGGTCATGATCGTCGGCATGGCCTTCACCAGGCCGCGCCCGAAGGCGCGCGTGACGGAGAGGCGGCCGATCTGGGTCAGCTTCAGGCCGATGTCGTCGAGCTTCACCAGCAGGGCGACCGCGCCGTAGACCAGGGCGGTGATCCCCACGGCGACGGCCGCAAGCGCGATGCCCTGGGTCCAGATGCTGTCGGAATCGATCTGCGAGAGGGCGATGGTCATGATCTCGGCCGAGAGGATGAAGTCCGTCTTGATGGCCCCCGCGACCCGCGTCTTCTCCAGATGCGCCGCATCGAGGCTCGCCGGCTTGGGAGCGCCCGAGGGCTTGTGCGGGGCCACGACGTGCCAGACCTTCTCCGCGCCCTCGAAGCAGAGATAGGCACCGCCCAGCATGAGTAGCGGCGTCAGCACCCAGGGCAGCATGGCCTCCAGCAGCAGGGCCGCGGGCAGCAGGATCACCAGCTTGTTGAAGATCGAAGCCCGCGCGATCTTCCAGACGATGGGCAGCTCGCGCGCCGCCGGAAGCCCTGCAACGTACTTCGGGGTGACCGCAGCGTCGTCGATCACCACCCCGGCGGCCTTGGCACCGGCCTTGCCGGCCTGGGCGGCAACGTCGTCGAGCTGCGCTGCCGCCAGCTTGGCGATCGCCGCCACGTCGTCCAGGAGGGCCACCAGTCCGGTCACGGGTCATACTCCAAAGGCTTGAATCGTACTGCCCGGCAGTCCACGGGTACCCGGCCGGAGCGAACCCGCCCGTTCCTCCCCGGCCCGGGGCCGGCGATGACATCGGGCGGCAGCAGGCCTCCTGTCAATGATCAGTGATCGTCCGCAATGCCCGCAACCACGCGCCGGCCCCACTGGACGAGCGGCCGGCGCCCGTCCGCCCGGGCCTCGCTCTCCTACTGGCCGGACTTCAGGCGTTCCTCGGCGGCCTTCTCGATCCAGGTCGTGCGCTCCTCGTTGGCCTGCTGCGCGGCGGCCTCGATCCGGCCCAGCACGTCGGGCGAGAAGGGCACCTCCACCAGGACACGCGCGCCCTCCGGCAGGCTCTCCTTCGCCAGGTGGCTGTCCAGCTTGGCGAGGAAGCTGGCCAGACGCTGGCTGCGCTCCTCGTCGCTGAGGCCGGTATCGGCCTTCAGGACCGGGCAGACGGCGGCGGAGACGTTGTCGACCACCTCCGCCCGGTCCATGTTGGGATGCTGGCGCTTCAACTGGGCCAGGATCACGCCGATGCGGTTGCCCAGCTCGTCAGGCGTGGCATAGCGGATCAGGTTCAGGGTCGCCGGAGAGATCTGCAGGTTGTCGCTGTCCGGGCAGGTGAAAGCCTCAGTAGGCGCGCTGCCGTCCGCTGCCGGCAGTTTCATGCTGCTGCGGATCGAGGCGACCATATCCGGTGTCGCGGTGGCCGGCGCGTAGTTGCCCCAGGAATTGCGGACGTAGTTCACCACGTCGGCGATCTGCCGGTCGGTCAGGGTGCCGGCAAAGGAGGGCATGGCGCCGTAGCTGCCGCCGCCGGGCAGCCCACCCAGGGCCGCGGAGATCACGTTGTCGGGCTTCTCGGCCGTCACCGCGCCGTTGCCGGCCAGGTTCGGGAAGGCCTTGGGAACGCCGTCGCCGTTGGGCTGGTGGCAGGTCGAGCAGTTGTTCAGATAGACCAGCCCGCCGGCGCGCTTGCGCAGGTCGGGGTCGTCGTCGACGGGATAGGCCCTGGAGGGCGTCGCCTTCAGGTAGGCGGCGATGGCCTTGATGTCCTCGTCCGGCAGCTTGGAGAGCGAGTTGTGCACCACCTCGGCCATCGGGCCGAAGGCCTTGCCCTTGCCCTTCGCCGCCCCTTTTCGCAGGTAGTCGACGATCTGATCGATGCTCCAGTCGCCGATGCCGTCGTAGATGTTGGAGGAGATGTCGGGCGCGAACCAGGTGTCGACGTCGCCGCCGGCCAGGCTGTCGTCGGTCTCGGTGCCGCCCAGGATCGTGCGCGGGCTGTGGCAGGCGCCGCAGTGACCCAACCCCTCGACCAGGTAGGCGCCGCGCGTCTCCTCTTCCGTCCACTTGGGATCGGGACGGAAGGTACCCTCGTTGAAGTAGAGCTGGCGCCAGACCACGAGGCCCGCGCGCACGTTGAAGGGGAAGGACATGCCGCTGGGCTTGCGCGGCGCATCGACCGGCTTCAGGGTCTTGAGGTAGGCCCAGATCGCCGCCACGTCGTCCTCCTTCACCTTGGTGAAGGAGGGATAGGGGAAGACGGGATAGAGGTAGGCTCCGTCGCGGCGGATGCCCTCGTGCATGGCCCTGTAGAAGTCTTCCTCCGTCCACTTGCCCAGCCCCGTGGCCTCGTCGGGGGTGATGTTGGGGGTGGAGAGCGAGCCGAAGGGCGTGTTCATCTCCAGCCCGCCGGCGAACTCCTTGCCGCCGGGTGCCGTGTGGCAGGAGACGCAGTCGCCGGCCGTCGCCAGCTCCTTGCCGCGCGCGACCAGGTCGGCCGTCTCGTCGGCGCCCGCCCCGCCGGACAGGACCAGCCCGGCCGCCAGAACCAGAGCGCAGGCCGCACCTCTCGCCACTCCGCCAGTCTGCCTTGCCCCAGTCTGCTTAGCCATCACTTCTCTCCCGCTCGCCTTGCCTGTCGCCGCAAGCTCGTCGGTCGCGGCCCGGTGGGTTCCTTACGATACCGGCTTGGCCGAGCCTCGCCAGCCCCTAATTGCCTTCTTCATGTTTTTGCAACCTGGCGGTCGCCCCTTCCGCCAGGATGAAGTCGCGGAAGGCCTTCAGGCGGGGATCGCCCTGCCGGGAGGGCGGATAGACCAGGTAATAGCCCTTCTCTTCGGACCCGGAGCGGCCGAAGGGCCGGACCAGCAGGCCTTCCTCGAGCGGACCGGTCACCAGTTCCGGCGAGAGCAGGGCCACGCCCTGACCCTCCAGCGTCGCCTGGATGAGTGCGTTCTCGTCGTCGAAGATGAGGCCGCGCCGCGCATGTTCCGGGTTGAGCCCGGCCGCCAGCAGCCACTCCATCCACTCCGAGGGGTCCTCGTCGTGCAACAGGGTCATCCGGGTCAGATCCGCCGGCTGGCGCAGGCCGCGCGCCTCGATCAGCTCCGGGCTCGCCATGGCCACCAGCGTCACCGGCGTGATCAGCTCCGCCATCAATCCGGGCCACCTGCCCTCGCCCCAGCGGATGGAGGCGAGCAGGCCCTCGCGTTCCAGATCCAAGGAGGTGGTCGCGTGCCGCACCGTGATCTCCCAGTCGGGATGCTTGACCGCGAAGCGCCCCAGCCGCGGCGCCAGCCAGCGCGCCCCGAAGCCCGGCGTCGTCGAAATCGCGATGCTGCGTTCGCTGGAGCGGAGGTCGGCGACAGCAGCCATCAGCAGCTCGAAAGCCTGGCTCGTCGGGGCCAGGAGCTTCGCACCCTCGGCCGTCAGCGTGACCTTGCGGGTGCTGCGGGTGAAGAGGTTCACGCCCAGCTGCTGTTCCAGCAGGCGGACCTGGTGGCTGACAGCCGCCTGCGTGACGTTCAGCTCCGCCGCGGCCGCCGTGAAGGAGCCCAGGCGCCCGACCGCTTCGAAGGCCCTGAGGGCGGTCAGCGAGGGAAGAGACGTGGCCACAGCTTATAAATTCCATTTATTAATCAATAGAAGGGAACTCGTTTGTCGGCACCCTTGCGACGGCCTATATTGTCCATAGTAAAAGCGCACAGCGCAAGCTGGAGCGTGTAGGAAAGGACGAAGAGATGTTAAATTTTCTCATAGCAGCCATGACCGCGAAGGCAGACGCCTACGGCATGCTTCTTGGTGCGCAGCCCCGCCCGGGGCACTCCACCAACCGAGAGCTGGACGATCTGCGCCGCCAGGCCAAGGATACGCGCGGACGTTCCGCTTGACCCGCAACGGGCTCCAGGGGGAACCCGGCCTTGAACAAGACCGACCCTCAACGGAGCCGAACAGGCCTCGAAGCGGGATGACGCCACGGCAAGTCGGCAGGGCGTCATCCCGTCTTTGTTAGAGTTGTCTAGCGACAAGTGATCCGCGCACCCGGCGCAGCCGCCTAGAGCAGGATGCGCTCGCTCATGCTCACGCCTCCTGCTCTAGCATTTTGTTTTAGAAAGCAAATCGTCGTCGCAGATGATTCTATCTGCTCGGGATTTGCTCTCGTGCTACCCCGCCTCAGCCGGACAGCGCCGCAAGCAGCTCTTCCGCGGCGCGCTGGCCGGTCAGATAGGCGCCGTGGCAGGTGGCGGCATGCGCAGGATGGGTCGCTTCGCCCGCGAAGAAGAGGCGATCTTCGTGCGGCTCCGCCAGGGCCTGGCGCGCCTCCCAGTAGCCCACCTTCGGATAGCTGTAGCCGCCCAGGGTCCAGGGATCGAGGTCCCAGGCCGTGGCATGCAGGAAGCTGAGGTGGCGCCGCGCCTCGTTGCCGTAGTGGGAGGCGATCTCGTCGAGCGCGAAGGCGGCGAACTCGGCCGGTCCGGCGCCTGCGAGCTGGCGCGAGAGCTCGCCGCCGAAATAGCCCTCGACCACCGGCTGACCGAAGGAATGGAACTGGTACTGCCCGACCGCCTCGCTGTCGAAGCGGAAGTTGGCGTGAAAGTCCTCCTGCGGCCAGGGCGGCCTGCCCGTGACCGCGAAGTGGATCTTGTTGACGGAGCCCAGCGGCACCCCCTCCAGCGCCCAGAGCTTGCGGTCCGGCAGGCGCGGCTCGATGGCGATGGCCTCGGCCTGCAGCAGGCTGACCGGCACGGCAAGCACGGCCGCGCGCGCTTCCAGCGCGCCCTTGGGCGTCTCCACCCTGATGCCATGGGCGGTAAAGGCGATTCGAGACACCGGGGCCTCCAGCGCGACCGGCAGGCCCTCGCCGTAGCGGCCGACGAAGCTGCCATAGCCCAGCGCGGTCCGGGAATTGACGCCGGTGTCGCCGTCGAGGGCATTGCCCTTGGCCGAGATCAGCCCGGGTGTGGCACCCCAGATATAGGTGTTGACCGCCGACCAGAAGGGCAGCCAGGCGCTGTCGGCCGGGAAGTGCGCCGTCAGCGGCCTGTCCTCTTCCCAGTCCCGCGCGGTCGGATAGGCGCCCCAGACCGTGTCGCGGGTCTCCGCCCAGTCCTTGAAGCGCTCTTCGCCGACGATGGCGCGGCCGAAGGGCTCCGACCAGCTTCCGTGATAGCGCTCGATGCGGAAGCCCTGCTTCTCGGCCAGGCCGACCAGCGGGTTGATGTCGGCCGAGTGCAGCCAGGCGCAGCCGCGGTCGATGCGCGCCCCGTTGGCCAGGGTCAGGCTGTGCGCCCGCCCGCCCACGCGGTTGCGCGCCTCCAGGCACTGGACCTGGAGGCCGGCTTCGGCCAGGCGGCGCGTGGCCGAGAGGCCGGCCATGCCGGCCCCAATGACGACGGCATCGAGCATGAAGAGGGTGGTTAGCGGGCGAAGACGATCGGTATCGCAGCCCCGGTCATCACCTTCTCCGTGGCACCGCCGAAGCCGAGATAGCGGCCGACGCGGCCCTCGCTGTAGGCGCCCATGACGGCCATGTCGACCTCGTACTTCTTAGCCGCGTCGACGATGCGGCGGCCGCGCTCGCGCGCCGAGGTGTTCTTCGCCTCCAGGTCGACGACCCGGGCCTTGACTCCGTGCGTGGAGAGATAGTGCCCGGCGAGGTCGCCGGCCGATTCGCGGGTGCGCAGCACGATGACCTCCTCGAAGGCCTTCAGGAGGCCGAGCGAGCCGCGCATCGCGCGCGAGGATTGCAAGGTGCCGTTCCAGACCACCATGGCCTTGTTCCAGGACTGCGTGCGCTGTCCCGGCGGCAGGACGAGAACGGGTGCGCCGCCCTCCATGATCGCGGCGCGCACCATCAGGTCGTAGCCGGGCGAGGCCAGCGTTCCGGGCCTGATGCTCAGCACCAGGTCGCTGCAGCGGCCGATGGCGTTGGCGCGCTCCTCGTTCACGCTGTCCAGCACCTCGCAGTCGACGAAGGAGGGCGTGGCCTTGCGGCTCTCGTCCCAGGCCCGGAGGATGCGGTCGCGCAGGGCCTCGTCGGCGGTCTCGTCGCGGGCCGGAATGTGCGGCACGCCGAGGCCGGCGTGGTCGAAGAGGTAGGCCGGAATCTCCTGCGAGGGCGGGACCAGGATCCCGGAGACCTTGAGGTCCAGCTTCGGCGCGATCTCGGCCGCATAGTGCAGCACGGAGAGCTGCTGGTCGTCGAAAGGCAGCAGGGCGAGGCAGGCGCGCATGGAAAAGGGCTCCCCCAAAAGTTTGGAATGAAGGCTGTGGCCGACGGGCGAGGCCACACAATGCCGCGCCGGCCTCACGACAACAACAACGAAGTTTCCAACCCGAACCTTCGCTGCTCGCATGGGCGATGGATCGCAATCGCCAGCTGGTCGTCAGCGCGCCGACGGCTGCCGCCCTTCGCTTCCTGCGCGTCCTCGCCAGAAGAAGTTGTCGTCACTGAGCTAGTCCGGAGCGCTGAGACCGTCGAGCCAGAAGCTGATATCGGCCATCCCATCACCATCCACGTCTCACCGCCAGCGCCCAAGGCCCGAGTAGCTCACTGCCGGGCCACGTGGATCTCCGGGTCTTCGCCCAGGGGTGACGGATGGGGGGTGTGCATGGGGGCAAGGAATCAACCGGTTTCGCCAAGTCGGACAGTAGTTGGTCGAAGCTCGGAACTGGCGGTGGGAGAGAAGCATGATAGCGGACTTCCCGGCTATCCATCCCACTTGCTCCCTCTCACCGTCGTGGCCGGGCTCGACCCGGACACCCACGTGGTCACAGCAGCCGATCGTAGAGGTTCTTCCACTCCGGGTTTTGACCCAGGATGAGCTTCACCTTCCAGGCGCGCGGCCAGTGTTTCAAGTTCTTCTCGCGCTGGATCGCCAGGCGGATGTCCTCGTGGGGCTCGGCATAAACAAGGCGGCGCAGGCCGTACTGTCTGGCGAAAAGGCTGCCACCGCCGTCTCGATGCTGACCGACACGCCGGGCAAGATCGCTGGTGACGCCGACATAGAGCGTGCCGTTCGGCCGGTTCGTCATGATATAGACCCATCCGCCTGCCATGCCGATGCTAGGCACGGGCACCTCGTGGATTGCAACCCATCGTTGGAAGCCATTGCGGATGCGGCAATGATGCCTTGTCGAGATCTAGGCGAGCCTTCGGCCGGTGGGTCCTATCCCGCTTGCTCTCTCACCGTCATCCCCGGGCACTGACCCACTGCTGTCCGGTAAAGTTAAGAGACAACCAATTAGCGACTAATTTAGAATTACATTCAATCACTATCCGTCATGGCCGGACTTGATCCGGCCATCCACGCCTTACCGCCAGCGCCCAAGGCCCGAGTAGCGCGCTGCCGAGCCACGTGGATCCCCGGGTCTTCGCCCGGGGATGACGGTAAGGGTCGTGCATGGATGAGAGTAACACAACCGATTTCGCTAAGCCGGACAGCAGTGGGCGGGGATCAGTGAGGCGAGCTTGGAGCTAGAGCCAGGGCTGCGCCAGTTGCCGCTTGGACTCGAAGTCGTCGATCGACGCGCTCTCCTTCAGGGTGAGGCCGATGTCGTCCAGTCCGTTCAGCAGGCAGTGCTTGCGGAAGGGATCGATCTCGAAGGAGACGGTGCCGCCGTCCGGTCCGGTGATGGTCTGCTTCTCCAGGTCGACGGTGATGCGGGCATTGTCGCCGCGCGAAGCGTCGTCGTGAAGCTGGGCCACGACCTCTTCCGGCAGGATGATCGGCAGGATGCCGTTCTTGAAGCAGTTGTTGTAGAAGATGTCGGCGATCGAGCTGGCGATGACCACCTTGATCCCGGCGTCGAGCAGCGCCCAGGGGGCATGCTCGCGCGAGGAGCCGCAGCCGAAGTTCTCGCCGGCGACCAGGATCTCGGCCTTGTCGTAGGGCGGCCGGTCGAGGATGAAGTCCTTGGGCTTGCCGTCCTTGTCGAAGCGCAGGTTGGCGAAGAGGCCCTCGGAGAGGCCGGTGCGCTTGATGGTCTTCAGGTAGCGCGCCGGAATGATCATGTCCGTATCGATGTTGGCCAGGGGCAGCGAGGCCGCGATCCCGGTCACGGTGGTGAACTTCTCCATCGTCTCCTCCACTCCGGCAAGCCGCTGGCGGACCCCTACGTCCGCGCCGGCGACCTGCTTCAAGCTCTGTTTCAGGCGAGCGCCTCTCCAGCCTCTCACCGCACCACATTAAAACCGATCGCGAGCAGCGCCAAGGCAAAGCCGCCCGTCACGTAGGCCCCCATGCCGATGGCGGCGGCCGATTCGGCCTGCACGCGCGCCAGCATCAGCAGGCCGATGCCGGCGACCGCCAGCACGCCGCAGAAGCCGCTGAAGACCCGGACCCCGTGGCGCAGGAGGGCGGCGGCGATGGTCAGCAGCCCCGCCACCGGAATGGCGCCGTAGAGGATCAGCAGGATCGCCTCGCCCTCGTCCTGGTGGCGCTCGATCGCGACCGCCACCAGTTCCAGCCCGGTCCAGGCGCTGGGAGTGGCGGTCCAGGGCAGGAAGAAAGCCACCACCACGCCGGTGGCCAGCAAGCCGGCAACGCGCGCCTGCTGGACACTGGCGGCCATGCAGCGCCCCTAGAGCTCCCGGATGTCGGTGATCCGGCCGGTCAGCGCCGCGGCCGCCGCCATCGCGGGGCTCATCAGGTGCGTGCGGCCGCCCGGGCCCTGCCGCCCCTCGAAGTTGCGGTTCGAGGTGGAGGCGCAGCGCTCTCCCGGCTTCAGCTTGTCGGCGTTCATCGCCAGGCACATGGAGCAACCGGGCTCGCGCCAGTCGAAGCCGGCCTCCGTCAGTATCCGGTCCAGCCCCTCGCTCTCGGCCTGTTCCTTCACCAGGCCGGAACCGGGGACCACCATGGCATAGACGCTGTCGGCCACCTTGCGGCCCTTGGCCACCTGGGCGACGGCGCGCAGATCCTCGATGCGACCGTTGGTGCAGGAGCCGATGAAGACCTTGTCGACCGCGATCTCGCTGACCGGCATGCCCGCGTTGAGGCCCATGTATTCCAGGGATTCGATCATCGACTTGCGCTTGGCGTCGGATGGCGCGTTCTCCGGATCGGGGACCACGCCGGTCACCGGCACCACGTCCTCGGGGCTGGTGCCCCAGGTGACCTGGGGGTCGATCTCCGAGGCCGCCAGCGTCACCTCCTTGTCGTAGTGCGCGCCGGGGTCGGAGGGCAGGCTGCGCCAGTAGGCCTCGGCCTGCTCCCAGGCAGCCCCCTTGGGCGCCATGGGACGGCCCTTGAGGTAGTCGAAGGTGGTCTCGTCCGGGGCGATCAGGCCGGCCCTTGCACCGGCCTCGATGGCCATGTTGCAGACGGTCATGCGGCCCTCCATCGACAGCGCCTTGATCGCGTCGCCGGCGAACTCGATCACATGGCCGGTGCCGCCGGCCGTGCCGATCTTGCCGATGATGGAGAGGATCACGTCCTTGGCGGTCACCCCCAGCGGCAGCTCGCCCTCGACCGAGATACGCAGGTTCTTGGCGCGGCGCTGCAGCAGGGTCTGGGTCGCCAGCACATGCTCGATCTCGGAGGTGCCGATGCCGAAGGCCAGCGCCCCGAAGGCGCCGTGGGTGGAGGTGTGGCTATCGCCGCAGACGATGGTCGCGCCGGGCAGGGTGAAGCCCTGCTCGGGCCCGATGATGTGGACGATGCCCTGGCGCAGGTCCTCCATATCGAAGTAGGGGACCTCGAAGTCCTTGACGTTGCGGCGCAGGGTCTCGACCTGGATGCGCGACTGCGGATCCTCGATCCCGGCCGCACGGTTCTTGGTCGGCACGTTGTGATCGGCCACCGCGAGCGTGAGGTCGGTGCGCCTCACCTTGCGGCCGTTCTGGCGCAGGCCCTCGAAGGCCTGCGGGCTGGTGACCTCGTGGACCAGGTGGCGGTCGATGTAGATCAGGCAGGTGCCGTCGTCCGACTGCCTGACCAGGTGGCTCTCCCAAATCTTGTCGAAGAGCGTCTTCGGAGTGCCGGCCGTCATTCTGATCTCATCTCCCTACAGTTCCAAACGAGCCTTCTGGGGCGCCGGGAAGCCTGCGGCGGAGCCGAAATCAGGCCCCCGGGGCAGCGCCCTGCTTGGCCTCGGCCCGGGCGCGGCGCCGCGCCTCGATCTTGTCCTTGCTCTCGATCTTCTCGGCGATGCGGGCTGCCTTGCCGGTGCGGCCGCGCAGGTAATAGAGCTTGGCCCGGCGGACGTCGCCGCGGCGCACCACGTCGATGGCGGCAATCCGCGGCGAATAGAGCGGAAAGACGCGCTCCACGCCCTCGCCGTAGGAAATCTTGCGCACGGTGAAGGAGGAGTTGAGGCCCCGGTTGCGCCTGGCGATGCAGACGCCCTCGAAGGCCTGCAGGCGCTCGCGCTCGCCTTCCACCACCTTGACTGTCACCTTCACGGTGTCTCCCGGTGCGAACTCCGGAACGCCGCGTTCAGCGGTCAGGCTCTTGATCTGCTCCTGCTCGATCTCGGCAATTACGTTCATGTCTCTCGACCTCCAGTCTCGTCATCGCCCCGGTAGGCCCGCCACAGGTCGGGCCGCTTGAGGCGCGTCATCGCTTCCGCCTGCTGCCGGCGCCAGGCCCGGATCTCCGCGTGATGCCCGCTCTTCAGAGCGTCGGGCACCGCGCGGCCCTGCCAGACCGCCGGTCGGGTGTAGTGCGGATGCTCGAGAAGCAGCCCGCCGAAGCCCGTGCCGAAGGATTCCTCCTCCGGGCTGGCCGCATTGCCCATCACACCGGGCAAGAGGCGCACCACGCTGTCGATCAGGACCATGGCCGCCAGCTCTCCGCCAGACAGCACATAGTCGCCGATCGACACCTCGGCCGGCGCATGCTTCTCCAGCACCCGCTCGTCCACACCCTCGTAGCGGCCGCAGAGCAGGACCAGCCCCTCTGCCTCCGCCAGCTCGCGTACCAGTGCCTGGCACAAGGGACGGCCCCGCGGCGTCAGATAGACGGTCCTGGCTCCGGCCGTCTGCTCCTTGGCCGCCAGCAAGGCCGCGTCCACGACATCGGGCCGCAGCACCATTCCGGCCCCACCCCCGAAAGGCGTGTCGTCGACCGAACGGTGGCGGTCCGTCGCGTAGTCCCTTATGTCCGTCACCCTGAGCTTCCAGAGATCCTTCGCCAAGGCGGACCCGGCCAGGCTGGCGCCCAACGGCCCGGGGAAGACCTCCGGAAAGAGGGTGAGGACATGCGCCGTCCAGGTCATCGCCTGTCCCTAGCACACGAAGGCGAAGGTTATGGCGCCTTGCTCTTCCTTTGTCCAGTACCGATACATCGGTGTATAGATAGAGCATGACCCACGGCCTTTTCGACGCCCATCTCCACATCATCGACCCGCGTTTTCCGCTGGTCGCCAACCAGGGCTACCTGCCGCCCGCCTTCACCGCCTCGGACTACCTGAGGGCGGCCAGGCCCCTGGGCGTGACCGGTGGCGCCGTGGTCTCCGGCTCCTTCCAGGCCTTCGACCAGAGCTACCTGGTGGCGGCCCTGGAGCGCCTGGGCCCCGGCTTCGTCGGCGTAACGCAGCTACCGCCCGAGGTCGGGGCGGCAGAGCTGCAGGAGCTGGAGCGGGCCGGCGTGCGCGCCCTGCGCTTCAACCTGCGGCGCGGCGGATCGGCCGGCCTGGACGACCTGGAGACCCTGGCCGCCCGCGTCCACGACCTGGTCGGCTGGCATGTCGAGCTCTATGTCGATTCCCGCGACCTGGCCGAGCTGGAGGAGCGCCTGCTGCGCCTGCCGCAGATCGTCGTCGACCACCTGGGCCTCTCGGAGGCCGGGCTGCCCAGCCTGCTGCGCCTGGTGGAGCGGGGCGCCAAGGTCAAGGCGACGGGCTTCGGCCGGCTCGACTTCGATCCGGCACCGGCCCTGCGGCAGATCGCCGGGGCGAACCCCGAGGCCCTGCTGTTCGGCAGCGACCTACCCTCGACGCGCGCGCCGCGGCCCTTCTCGGCCGACGACATAGAGCTGCTGCGCCGGGCTCTCGGCCCGGAGCTTGCCGAGGCGGCGCTCCACGATAATGCGGTGGCGCTCTATCGGCCGAGCGGACAGGCGGCCTCGTCGCGGCGGTAGAGCGCCATCCAGCCCTCCGCGATGTCCCTCTCGGGCTGCCAGAAGCCGCCGGCCTCGACGGTCGCCCGGTCCTTGCCGCTGGCGAGAAGGTAGAGCCCACGGTCTGGACAGAGGCCGGCCTCGGGATGGATCCGCTGCAACGGGCGGCCGGCATAGGCGAGGGAATCGTGATCCGGCTCCCAGGCGCTGTCGACCAGCAGCAGGACGCCGGGCGGCAGCGGCGCCACGGCCTCCCCCAGGGCCTCGACCTTGGCGCGGAAGGCCTGCTGCGCATCGGTACGTCCCTCGAAGATGCCGAGCAGGATCGCCTGGTGCAGGGCGATGAAGAGGGCACCGCCCAGCAGCAGGGCGATCGCCAGGCGCCCCCTGGCCCAGTTGAGCGCGATCCAGCCGCCCGCCAGCGCCGCGACCGGCCAGGCGATCGGCATGGCATAGCGAGGGCGCGCCTCGCTGGTCAGCAGCACCACCACGGCGAAGGGCAGGGCGTAGAGCAGCAGGGCGAAGACCGGCCAGCCGGAACCGCGCCGCTCGCCCCAGCGCGCCGCGACCAGCAGGGCGGCCGGCAGGCACCAGGGCAGGGTATAGAAGACGCCGTTGGGGACCTGGTTCAGGTGCAGCAGGCGCCACCAGTAGTCCGACCAGGTACCACCGCTGCTGGTCACCCGCATCTGCTGCGCCCAGTCCTCCGCCCCCGGCTGCGCCAGGTTGAGATAGGCCCAGACCCCCATGGGCAGCAGCGACAGCAACAGGACGAGGAGGGCGAGGCCCGCCTCCTTCCAGTTCCGCTGCCACAGGGGCACGACCAGGAAGGCGACGGCCGGAAAGCCCAGCGGGATCGGTCCCTTGGTGAAGGCCGTCGCCGCCAGGAAGAACCAGACGCCGGCCCAGGCCGCCCAGCCCAGCCGTCCCTGCAGGCGCGCCCAGGCCCAGATCAGGAAGGCCAGGCCGCAGAAGGCGGTGACCAGGGTGTCGGTCTCGCCCAGCCGCGCCTTGGTGAAGATGTAGGCGCAGGAAAGGAAGGCCACGCCCGCCGCCAGGGCTGCGACCCGCCCGCGCTCCGGCGCCAGCAGCCGCGCCATGGCCCCGGCCGACAGCGCGCCCAGGATGACCGAGATCACGGCCGGCAGGCGCACCGCCACCTCGTTCAGCCCGCCGCTGACCCAGCTTGCGAGGACCATCAGCCAGGGCAGCAGCGGCGGCTTGTTGACGTAGGGCTCGCCCAGGACGCGCAGGTACCACCAGGAGCCGCCGTCGAGGATCTCCAGCGCCTGGACCGCGCGGCGCCCCTCCTCGAAGCGCAGCGGGCGGGCGTCCAGCAGCGGCAGGTAGAGCAGGCCCGCGAAGAGCACCAGGAAGGGCAGCCACCAGCGCGCCACCGCCTGGACCCAGCGGTCCAGTCCGGCGGGCGGCGGCCGGTCCATATGCAGTCGGCTCCACAGGCGGCGCATGGCTTCCTCCTCTCGGGCCGGAGTCTAGCGGGTATCCGGCCGCGCCGCGCCTCGAAATAGGCCCTGCAGTGGACCCTTGCCCGGCACCCGAACCGGGAGAGGTCACTCTTTTCAGTCATTAATGATTGCAATTCACCCGGAAAGAAGCGATGTTCGCATTATGTTCTCGAAACACCATCGCATGAAACTGTCCCTGTCGGGCGCTCTGCTGGCCGCTTCTGCATGCCTCTTGGCCCCTGTCGGCGCGGCGGCCTTTTGCGACGGCATGGGAACGGAGGTCGGCAGCAGCTTCGGCTGCGAGGATGCGTCGGTCGGCATCTTCGGCCCGGAGGACGGCCGCCGCTCCTTCGCGCGCGACGACGGCAGCGTCGGCTTCGTCCAGGGGTCCGACGGCAGCCTCTTCGTCAGCGACGCCGGCGGCTTCGGCGCCAGCTACCTGCCGCAGGGCACGGGCTGGTTCGTCGTGACCGACGATGGCCGCTGGGGCACCGTCACCCGGCAGGGGGCGGCCGCCTACCAGAACCTCGACCCGGCGTGGGCCGAAGAAGACTGGAACGGCGATCCGGATTTCTAGGGCGCTTCGGAACGGCGCGTAACCTGCCCACACCCTTACCTGCGGCGGCCTCAGCCGTAGGAGCTCAGCGGGGCCGCTTCTTCGTCGCGGATGAAGTGGATCCTGTCGAACTGCCGGCGGTAGCCGCTGACCTCGGCGGCTACGGACTCGGGGTCGTTGCCGCTGAGCCCGCGCGCGATCAGGCGGGCCAGGCGCGGCATGTCGGCCGCGGTCATGCCCCAGCGCACCAGCTCCGGGGTGCCGATCCGCAGGCCGTTGAGATCGCCCTCGACCGGCGCAATCGGCAGGCCGATCCCGCAGGCGAGGAAGCCTGCCCTGCGGAGCGTCTTCGAGGCCGCCTGGCCGCCGCCGAAGCGGGCCGCCTCTATGGCGAACTGGTGCGAGGCGGTGATCCCTTCGGTCGTCCGGAAGAGGGGCAGGCCTTCCTCGGCGAGCGCCTCTGCCAGGGCGCGTGCGGTCGCGACCATCGTAGCGGCATAGGCACCGCCGCAGTCGCGCCAGTCCAGTAGGGTGACGGCCAGCGCCGCCGACTTGGCCGCATCGAAGTTCGCCGTCATGCCGGGAAAGGCGATGGCGTCGAGCCGCTCGGCGAGGGCCGCGTCGCGGGTCACGATGAGCCCGCCGGCGGGCCCGCCCAGGCTCTTGTAGGTGCTCATCGTCATGAGGTCGGCGCCCTGGTCCAGAGGGTTCGGCCAGGCGCCGCCGGCGATGATCCCGCACTGATGAGCCGCGTCGAACAGCAGCCGCGCCCCCACGTCGTCGGCGATCGCGCGGATCTTGGCGACGGGGTGGGGGAAGAGGTTCAGGCTGCCGCCGATGGTGATCAGCTTCGGGCGCTGCGCCTTCGCCAGGGCTCGCAGACCCTCGGGATCGACGCTGTAGCCGTCGGCCGCCACCGGCGCTTCCAGGATCCGCAGGCCGAAGAGCCCGGCACAGCCGGCCTGGTGGTGGGTGACATGACCGCCGATCATCGCCGGCGGCACGATGATGGCATCGCCCGGCCGGCAGGTCGCCAGGAAGGCGTAGAGGTTCGCCATCGCGCCGGAGGCCACGCGGATCTCGGCGTAGCGGGCGGCGAAGACCTCCGCCGCCAGCTCGGCGGCGATGACCTCGATCTCCTCGATCGCCTCCAGGCCCATCTCGTACTTGTCGCCCGGATAGCCGAGCGAGGGCCGCGAGCCCAGGCCCGAGGCCAGCAAGGCCTCCGCCCTGGGGTTCATCGCGTTGGTGGCCGGGTTGAGGTTGAAGCAGTCGCGCTCGTGGATCTCGCGGTTGCGCGCGACGAGCCGGTCGATGCGCCGCGCGACGGCGGCGCTGTCCGCGGCGGCTGCCCGGGCCGCCAGGTCCTGGACGCGACCCTCGGCGGCTGCGGGTACCCAGGGACGGGTGGCAAGTGTCGGCATGACCTTTCCCCTTATCCCTTCCCTATTCCGCCGCCGCCGCCGCGACGCGCAGGCAGTCGTCGCCGAGCGGCCGGACCGGCGTCAGGTCCCGGTGATGCTTGAAGTCCGGCCGCGTGGGCCGCTGCAGGGCGTTGGAGACAGGATTGACGATCAGCGAGAAGATGGCGCGGTCCCAGGGCGACATGTTGTTGGGCGAGCCGTGCACCAGGGTGTCGTGGAAGATCAACATGGTCCCCCTGCCGCCCTTGGCCGCGACCAGGCCCTGCCGGGCGATCAGGCCGCGCACGGTCTCCCGGTCGCAGACCCATAGCGGGTAGCTTGTCGTCTCGCTGTCGAGCCGCGCCCCGTGGACACCCGCCTTGTGCGAGCCCGGAATGAAGTAGAGCGGCCCGTTGAACTCGCTCACCTCGTCCAGGAAGATGTGCAGGTTGAGTGCGCGGGGGCCGGGCACGCCGTCCTCCTCGTGATGGGTGGCGAAGTCGTAGTGCCACTGCCAGACCTCGCCGGAGAAGGCCGCCTTCACGTTCACCTTGACCTGCTGGACGTAGACCGGCTCGCCCAGCACCTGCAGGGCCGGCTCGACCAGGCGCGGGTGGCGGACCGCGCGGTCGAAGACCTCGTCGCGCAGGTGCAGGCCCATGGTGGTGCGCACCTCGCCGGTCTCCTTCTCCACGATGTTGCCGGGGTGATCCTCGGCGAAGAGCCGCGGCAGGCGCGCGCGCAGCAGATCGACCTCGGCCTCCGTGAACCTCCCCGGCAAGACGAGGAAGCCGTCCCGGTCCAGGCTGGCACGCTGTTCGCTGTCGAGACGCATTGTGCGGTCTCCCCTCAGAGGTTTAGCATTACTCCACTAGATGCGAGCAGAAATGCGCTTGCAAGACAGCTAATCATGAACCTCCGGTTAGGATTTCTATACGATCATGTGGAGACGCCTGCCGCCGCTGCGCGCCGTCGCCTACTTCGAGGCCGCAGCAGAGCTGAAGAGCCTGGTCAGGACCGCCGAGCGGCTGGGGGTGACCAAGGGCGCGGTCTCGCAGCAGATCCGGCAGCTGGAGGAGTACCTGGGGCTCGCCCTCTTCGACCGCTCGGGGCGTTCGCTGGAGCTGACCGATGCGGGCCAGCGCTACTACGTGGCCGCGCAGTCCGCCCTGGACGGGCTGGAGCGCGCGACCCAGCGCCTGTCGCGCCAGCGCCAGCGCCGCTCCCTCAGGGTCACGGTCCTGCCGGCCTTCGCCGCACTCTGGCTGGCGCCGCGCCTGCAGGCCTTCCAGGAGGACCACCCGGAGGTCGACATCGAGATCTCCTCCGACGCCGCACTGGTAGATTTCTCGCGCTCCGACGCCCACCTCGGCATCCGCTTCGGATCGGGCGAGGCGGCGGGGCTGACCACGACCGCGCTGGGCCTCGACCGCCTGAGCCCGCTCTGCAGCCCGGGCTATGCCAGGCGCCTCGCCCTGGAGAGCCCCGACGACCTGGCACGCTGCCGCCTGCTGCACGACACCTACTGGCACGACGACTGGCGGCGCTGGTGCGATGCCGTGGGCTTTCCCCTCGCGCGCGGCCAGCCGGGCCAGTACTTCTCGCTCTACAGCGTGGCGATCGACGTCGCGCGCGCCGGCGGCGGGCTCGCCATGGGGCACGACCTCCTGGTCGAGGATCTGGTGCGGCGCGGAGATCTGGTCAGGCCCTTCGCGGCCGCCATCGAGGCCGCAGCACCCTACACCCTGGTCCGCCCACAGCGCTCGGACGGCGTCTCCATCGTGGCAGACTTCGAGGCCTGGGTCCGCGCGGCATTCACGGCCGGGCCGGCGGGCCGGTAAGCCCCTGCTAGGGCGTTTTGATTCTAGGCGGAACCGGCCCGAAACCCCGCCCGGCCACCCATAGCAGGATACTTCCGTGGGCGGCCGGGCGGGGGTACGGGCCGGAGCCGATTCCACCAGAGCGCGAAGCGCTCTAAAGTGCGAGCGCCTTCAGCACCCGCTCGTGCGGCAGGGCCCTGACGAGGTGGTCGTCGCGGCCGGTCATGTCGCTGTTGGCGATCATGGCGTTCACCACCGCCTCCTCGGTCGCCTGGACCACCGCCTCGAAGAGCGGGTCCAGGCTGTCCTCGCTGAGGAAGGTGGCGCGCTGCAGGCCGCTCTCGCCCAGCGCGCCGGCGTTGGCGGTCGAGAGGGCCAGGAAGATGTCGCCCGACGAGTGGTTGCCGCTGGTCCCGGTGCGGGCCAGGCCCAGGGGCACGCGGCGCGCCAGGCGGCGGAGCTGGTGCGGCAGCAGCGGCGCGTCGGTCGCCACCACGGCGATCACCGAGCCGCTGCCGCCGGTCTCCACCGCATCGCCGCTCGGGATCGGCCGCCCCAGGATGGTGAGATCGCCCTGCCGGCCGAAGTTCGCCTGCACGAAGACGCCCAGGCTGTAGGTCTCGCCCGCCGCCAGCGGCCGGCGCGAGGCGGTGCCGTTGCCGCCCTTGTAGCCGTAGCAGACCATGCCGGTCCCGCCGCCCAGAGAGCCCTCCTCGACCCGCCCGCCGACCGCCGAATCGAGCGCGTCGAAGACATGCGCACTCGTCACGTGGAAGCCGTTGATGTCGTTCAGATAGCCGTCGTAGGTCTCCGCCGCCACCGGCAGGCCCCAGTCCTGCTCCAGCGGGTTCTGCAGGTGGGTGAAGGCCCACTGCAGGGTGGCGTCGCGCGCCAGGCCCACGGAGTGGGTGTTGGTCAGCGTGATCGCCAGCTCGAGCTGCCCGGTCTCCGCCAGCCACCAGGAGCCGGTGAGCTCGCCGTTGCCGTTCAGCATCTGGGCCGCCGCCCAGCAGGGCGTGGAGAGGCCCGAGAGCCCGCGCGGCAGGATCGCGGTGACGCCGGTGCGGATCGGCCCCTCGCCCACCTTCAAGCTGCCGCTGCCCGAGACCAGGGTCGCGGTTCCCAGGGTCAGCCCTTCGACGTCGGTGATGGCGTTGAGCGGGCCGGGCGTGCCGGGAAAGACCAGGCCCAGCCCGCGGGCGCGCTTGCGTCCCTGCGGCGACTTCTCCCAGGCGTCCGGGATTGCGTGCGTCTCAGTCATCGCCGTCCTCTCCCTTCTCCGCCGGCTCCTGGCGCGGCCGGACCAGGATCTCCTCCGGCGGATCGACGATCAAGCGTCCCCTGGCAAGGTCGACCGTGGGGACGGCCTGGCGGGTGAAGGGCAGTAGCAGTTCGCCGCCCTCGGCACGGGCGATGGTCAGCAGGTCGCCGGCGCCGTGGTCCTCGACCGCCCTCACCCGCCCCAGCGGCCGGCCCTGCAGGTCCTCCACGGCCAGGCCCACGAGGTCCGTATAGTAGTAGCTCTCCTCCTCCGGCTCGGGCAGGGCCTTGCGCGGCAGGAAGAGGCGGGTGCCCTTCAGCGCCTGGGCCTGGTCGCGGTCGGTGAGGCCTGGGATCGAGGCGATCAGGAGACCGCGGGTCCGGCCCTTCAGCCGCAGGCGGAACTGCCGGCGGCCGCTGCGGTCGAAGAGGGGGCCGTAGGCGGCCAGGTCCTCCTCGACCTCGGCGAAGGACTTGACCGTGACCGCACCCTGCAGCCCGTGGGCGCCGGTGATGACGCCCATCTCGATCAGTTCGCCCGGGGCCTCTGCGGTCCCGTCAGACACGGCGAGGGCCTGGGAGGCCGCGAGGCCCCCCACCCGCGCGCGCGGCACGCGGCCCTCCGGTCGAGCCGGAGGAGGTCAGGAGGGAGGGGAGCAGGTTGAGACGCCGCTCCGCCATGGTAGAGAGGCCGTTCCGCAGTCCGTCACCCGGCTGCCTTCTGCGCAGGGGACGCGACGGACGCAACCACCCCCGAGGCGTCATCCTCCGGCTTGATCCATTGCTGTCCGGTTTGGCAGTTCCTGCTGCTTTTACGCGATTGTGTATCCAGCATAGTCTATCATTAACCGTCATGACCGGGCTTGACCCGGTCATCCACGTCTTACCGCCAGCAATCAACTCTGCACTTTCGCGATGCCGAGCCACGTGGATCCCCGGGTCACGCCCGGGGATGACGAACAATGGCTGTGCTCTCTTGTTCATAGAGCAACCTGGACCGCTAAACCGGACAGCAGTGGTCTCGACCGGAGGGCGTCATGGGTCTGCGCTGCCTAGGCCTTGCTCTCGTCCTCGGCGGCTGCCTCCTCGGCCGGAGCCTCTTCAGCGGGAGCCTCCTCGGCGGGGGCCTCCTCAGGCGCAGCTTCCTCCGCTGCCGGCTCCTCGGCTGCCGAGGCGGCGGCTGCGGCCTCGGAGAGCGCCTTGGCCTTGTCCTCGCGCTCCTTGGCGCGCTCCAGGGCCTTGGCCTTGGGCTGCGGCTTCTTGGTCTGCTCGGCGCGCTCCGGCAGGGTGATGGCACCGGCGGCGGCCAGCATGCGGGCGACGCGGTCGCTGGGCTGCGCGCCCTTGCCGATCCACTCCTGCGCCTTCTCCACGTCGAGACGCACGCGGTTTTCGTGATCGTGCGGCAGCATGGGGTCGTAGCTGCCGATGCGCTCGATGAAGCGGCCGTCGCGGGGGCTGCGGGAATCGGCCACGACGATGCGGTAGAAGGGGCGCTTCTTGGCGCCGCCGCGGGCCAGTCGGATACGCAGGGACATCTTATTCACTCCTCAAGGTCGTTCTGGTTGATTGCTGTGTGGGTCAGGCGCAAGGCGCGCCAGGATTCTCTGTTTCTACTTCGTTTCTACTTCCGACCGAAGCCGCCGGGGCCGAAGGGGCCGCCGCCACCGCCGCCGAAGCCGCCCCCGAAGCCACCTCCGGGACCGCCGCCGCCGGCGCCGGGCGGCAGGAGGCCTTCCATGCCCTGGCCCAGCAGGCCCTTCTTGCCCATCTTCTTGAGCTGCTTGACCATGCGGCCGGCTTCCTGGTGCTGCTTCAGCAGCTTGTTCACGTCGTTCACCGCCAGCCCCGAGCCCTTGGCGATGCGCTGCTTGCGGCTGGCCTTGATGATCTCGGGGTGCAGGCGCTCTTTCGGCGTCATGGAGGAGATGATGGCGAGCTGGCGCTTGACGACGGAATCGTCCAGCTTGGCGTTCTTCATCTGGGCCTTCATCTTCCCCATGCCGGGCAGCATGCCCATCATCGAGGAGAGCCCGCCCATCTTCTGCAGCTGCCGGAGCTGGCTTGCCAGGTCGTTCAGGTCGAACTTGCCCTTCTGCAGCTTGGCCGCCAGCTTCTCGGCCTCGGCCTGCTCGATGGTCTCGGCGGCCCGCTCCACCAGCGAGACTACGTCGCCCATGCCGAGGATGCGGCTGGCGACGCGGTCGGGATAGAAGCCCTCGAGCTGGTCCAGCTTCTCGCCGACGCCGATCAGCTTGATCGGGCAGCCGGTGACCGCGCGCATGGAGAGCGCCGCACCGCCGCGGGCATCGCCGTCCACCCGCGTCAGGACGATGCCGGTCAGCCCCACCTTCTCCTTGAAGGCCGTGGCCACGCCGACCGCGTCCTGGCCGGTCATGGCGTCGGCCACCAGCAGGCTCTCGTGCGGGCCGGTGGCGTCGCGCACGGCGGCAACCTCGGCCATCAGCTCCTCGTCGATCGAGAGCCGGCCGGCGGTGTCCAGCAGCAGGACGTCGTAGCCTTCCCTGGCAGCCGTCGTCTTGGCCCGCTTGGCGATGGCGACGGGATCCTGGCCCTCGACGATCGGCAGGGTGGCGACCTTGGTCTGCTCGCCCAGGACGGCAAGCTGGCGCTGGGCCGCCGGGCGGCGGGTGTCCAGCGAGGCCATCAGGACCTTCTTGCGCTCCTTCTCGGTCAGCAGCTTGGCGACCTTGGCGCAGCTCGTGGTCTTGCCCGAGCCCTGCAGCCCGACCAGCATCACGACGACCGGGGCGGTGGCGTTCAGGTCCAGGCCGACCGAGGTGCTGCCCAGGGTCTCGACCAGGTGATCGTTGACGATCTTGACCACCTGCTGGCCGGGCGTGACCGAGCGCAGGACCTCCTGGCCGATGGCACGCTCGCGCACCGCGGCGACGAAGTCCTTCACCACCGGCAGCGCGACGTCGGCCTCCAGCAAGGCGATCCGCACCTCGCGCAGCGCAGCCGTCACCTCCGCCTCGGTCAGCGCGCCCCGGCGGGTCAGCTTGTCGAAGATACCGCCCAGGCGTTCCTGCAAGCTCTGAAACATGTCGCAACCTCCGGCGCCGTTTCCGGCCGCCCTTGACCCAAAGCAAAAAAGCGTCCCGGCGCGAACCCTCGCGGCGGAACGTGACCCCTTCGGGGGGGCCTTCTCGAAACTCTCGCTGTCTGACAGCCGCGCTTAGATAGTCCTCCCGCCGCTTGCGGTCAAGCTGCGGTCTCGCCGGTGACGCTCTCCAGCGGCGGGGGGAGGTCCGGGTGCTGGCTCCTGTGGTCGGCCAGGTGGTTGCCGCCGTCGAGTGCCAGCAGCTGGCCGGTCACCGACTTGGCGGCGAGCAGGAAGCGGATCGCGGCCGCGATCTCTTCCGGCGTCGCCGGGCGGCCCAGCGGCAGACGCCGGTAGCGGCTCTCGAACTGCTGGTCGCTCTGCCCCTGCGGCGGCAGCACCGGCCCCGGGCCGATGGCGTTCACCCGTATCCTGGGGGCCAGGGCCCGTGCCAGGCTCTGGGTCAGGGCCCAGAGTGCCGCCTTGCTGACCGTGTAGGAGAGGTGGCGCGGCGTCGGGTTCAGCACCCGGGAATCGACCATGTTCACCACCAGCCCGCCGGCATCGGCCGGCAGCGCCTCGGCGAAGGCCTGCGTCAGGATCAGCGGGGCGGTCAGGTTGGGCTCCATGTGCGCCTGCCAGCTCTCCCGGTCGGCGCTGGCGACGTCGTCGTAGTCGAAGACCGCAGCGTTGTTCACCAGCAGGCCGACGGGTCCCAGCGCGCGCCCGGCCCGCCCCAGAAGCCCGCGCGCCTCCTCGTCCCGAGAGAGGTCCGCGGCAAGGGCCACCGCCCGGCCGCCCTCGCTGCGGATCGCCCGGACCAGCTCGTCGGCGCGGGCCTCCGAGCGGTGGTAGTGGACAGCCACGGCGAAGCCGCACCTGGCCAGATCCAGCGCGATCGCCCGCCCGATGCGGCGCGCGCCGCCGGTCACCAGAGCGGCGCCGGGATAGCGATCCGGATGCCCAAGAGACCCCGACACTCCCCTCTCCTTCTCCTCTGCTCCTCCGCCGATCTCCATCGCCAACATAGCGTCCCCTGCCGGTATTTCGAGCCGCTTCCGCGGTCGCACGGGGTGGAAGGGGACCGCGAAAAGGACGCCCGGGCCGCAAGGAGTGGCCGAAAAGCCGCAAGGCAGCCCTGCTCGCAGAGAGCCATAGACGCCTTGGCAAACGCTGCCTATAAGGCCAGCTGCAAAAAGAACTGTCTCTTGAGCGCTGTTCGTCCGGTCTGCATCGAACGGTCGGCGCTACTGATCGAAGGACGTCCTGGCGATGGCCGAGGCTGCCGCCCTGCCCTTTCGCAAGATGCATGGGCTGGGCAACGACTTTGTGGTGATCGACGCGCGTGCCGGAGGGATCGCCCTCTCGGCCGACGCGACGCGGCGCCTTGCTGATCGCCGCCGCGGGGTGGGCTTCGACCAGCTGATCCTGATGGAGGCGCCGCGCGATCCGGCTGCCGCCGCCTTCGTGCGCTTCCTCAATGCCGACGGCAGCGAGGCCGGCGCCTGCGGCAACGGCAGCCGCTGCGTGGGCTGGCTCCTGGCCGAAGAGCTGGGCCGCGATGCGCTGGCCATCGAGACCCTGGCCGGTCTGCTGACCTGCCGGCGCGAGGCAGACGGGCGCATGACCGTCGACCTGGGCCCGGCGCGGACCGACTGGCGCGAGATTCCGCTGGCGCGCGCACTGGACAGCCTGGAGCTGCCGCTCGCCCGGGGCCTGCTCAGCGCGCCCGCGGCCGTCTCGCTCGGCAATCCGCACGCAACCTTCTTCGTGCCCGACGCCGAGGCCGTACCGCTGGCGGAGCTCGGCCCGGCGCTGGAGGTCGATCCCCTCTTCCCCGAGCATGCGAACATCGCCGTCGCCGCGGTGACCGGCCCGGACCGCCTGCGGGTCCGGGTCTGGGAGCGCGGGGTCGGCATCACCCAGGCCTGCGGGACCGGCGCCTCGGCGGCCGCGGTCAACGCCAGGCGGCGGGGCCTCACGGGGCCGGTGGTGGTGACCGAGCTGGACGGCGGCAGCCTGACGATCCGCTGGCGCGAGGACGGCCATGTCGAGATGACCGGGCCGATCGCGACGGCCTTCAGCGGGCTCCTGCCGCCGGAGATCCTCTTCTGATGGCGGAGCCCAGGATCCTCACCTTCGGCTGCCGCCTCAATGCCTACGAGTCCGAGGTGATCCGCGGCCACCTCGGGGCCGCGGGCGGCCGCGACCTGATCGTTGTCAACTCCTGCGCGGTCACCGCCGAGGCGGAGCGCCAGGTGCGCCAAGCGATCCGCAAGGCCCACCGCGAGAGCCCCGACGCCGAAATCGTGGTGACCGGCTGCGCCGCCCAGATCGATCCGAAGCGCTATGCTGCCCTGCCCGGGGTCGCCCGGGTGCTGGGCAACGCCGAGAAGCTGCGGCCGGAGAGCTGGAGCCGGGGCGCGCACCCGGCCCTCCAGGTCGACGACATCATGAGCCTCAGCGAGACCGCGAGCCACCTCGCCTCCGCCTTCGCCGGACGCACCCGTGCCTTCGTGCAGATCCAGCAGGGCTGCGACCACCGCTGCACCTTCTGCATCATCCCCTTCGGGCGCGGCAACAACCGCTCGGTGCCGATCGGCGCGATCGTGACGGAGGTGCGCCGCCTGACCGCCGAGGGGGTGAAGGAGGTCGTGCTGACCGGGGTCGACATCACCGGCTACGGCGGCGACCTGCCCGGCCGGCCCGGCCTGGGCCAGCTCTGCCGCCGCCTGCTGGCACAGGTGCCGGAACTGCCGCGCCTGCGCCTCTCCTCGCTCGATCCGGTGGAGATCGACGAGGAGCTCTACCGCCTCCTGGCGGCCGAGCCGCGGCTGATGCCGCACCTGCACCTCTCGGTCCAGGCCGGCGCTGACCTGGTGCTGAAGCGGATGAAGCGCCGCCACCTGAAGGCCGACGTCCTGGCGGCAGCCCGGCGCGCGCGCGCCCTCAGGCCCGACGTCGTCTTAGGAGCCGACCTGATCGCCGGCTTTCCCACCGAGAGCGAGGCCGCGTTTGCCGAGACCCTGGACCTGGTGCTCGAGGCCGGGCTCACGCACCTCCACGTCTTCCCCTATTCGGAACGGCCGGGCACCCCGGCGGCCCGCATGCCGCAGGTGCCCAAGGCGCTGCGCAAGGAGCGCGCGGCGCGCCTGCGGGCGCTGGGCGAGCGGCAGGTCGCCCGGCATCTGGCCTGCCGCGTCGGCCAGCACGACCGCATCCTGATCGAGAAGCCGGGCCTGGGCCGGGCCGAGGACTTTTCCGAGGTGAGCCTGGCCGAGGAGCCGGCCGCCGTCGGACAGATCGTCGCCGCAGAGCTGACGGCCGCGCGGCCGCCCCTGCTGGAGGGGCGCCGCCTGTGAGCTGGTTCAAGCGTCTCAAGGCGGGCCTCTCCAAGTCGTCCAGCCGGCTCACCCAGTCGATCAGCGGCGCGCTGACGCGCCGCCGCCTCGACGAGGAGGCGCTGGAGGAGCTGGAGGAGGCGCTGATCACGGCCGACCTCGGCGTCTCCGTCGCCGCCAAGCTCACCGCCAAGCTGGCGAAGGAGCGCTTCGACAAGCAGGTAACCGAGACCGAGGTGCGCGAGGCCCTGGCGGGCGACATCGCCGAGATCCTGGAGCCCGTGGCCCAGCCGCTGCGGATCGATCCCGGCCGGAAGCCGCACGTCGTGCTGGTGGTCGGGGTCAACGGCAGCGGCAAGACCACCACCATCGGCAAGCTGGGCCAGCACTATGCCGGGAACGGCCTGAAGCTGCGCCTGGCGGCCGGCGACACCTTCCGGGCGGCGGCGATCGAGCAGCTGCAGATCTGGGGCCAGCGCTGCGGCGCCCCCGTGGTCGCCAAGGAGAGCGGGGCCGATGCCGCCGGCCTGGCCTTCGACGCCCTGCAGCAGGCCCGCGGCGCCGGCGACGATCTGCTGCTGATCGACACCGCCGGTCGTCTGCACAACAAGCGAGAACTGATGGAGGAGTTGGCCAAAATAAACCGAGTTCTGAAGAAAATTGACCCCGAGGCGCCGCATGACGTCTTGCTGGTACTCGACGCCACGACGGGACAGAACGCGCTATCCCAGGTGCAGACCTTCAAAGAGCTGGTCTCGATCACCGGGCTGGTGGTCACCAAGCTGGACGGCTCCGCGAAGGGCGGCATCCTGGTCGCCCTGGCAGAGCGCTACGGCCTGCCGGTCCATGCCATCGGCGTGGGCGAGGGGGCGGAGGATCTGAAACCCTTCGAGGCCCAGGCCTTCGCGCGCAGCCTTCTGGATCTCGACAGCCTTTCGGCCTGACCGGCTTTCACCCCCGGCACCGCCCGCAGGCCTGCCCCGACGCTACGGCTCGCTTCCCAGACTGCGCTGCTTTGACAGGCTGTACTTTCCCGGCGATTCGAGTCATGATAGCGAGTCCTCTCGATTCGACCGCCGCCTGACGGGAGTCACGCAGGTCGCCCCCACACGCTCGTATCCTCTGTCCAGTGAAACTCTATGACCCTTCCGCAAGAACAGATCCAACGCTTCATTCGAGACACGCACTTCAATGACGGTCTCGATTTCTTCGAAAAAGGCCAGGTCGTTTCCGCCGAAAGTAGCAACGGTAGCAAGGTCAATGCCATTGTGTCGGAAGGCGGGAAGAAGTCCTACCGCCAGACGATCTCTCTTTCCTTTGCCAAGAGCGGCAACCTGCGAAGCATACAGGGGCTCTGCACCTGTTCCGTCGGGTACAACTGCAAGCATGTCACCGCGGCGTTACTCGCCACGGCCGACGATATCGAGCCGCCCGAGCCCCAGGTGCCGGCAACCAACGGGGCCACGCACGCACGCCGTCCGGCAGAGCCCACCGCGCCGGCGGTCCGTAGCTGGCTGGAGCGCCTGAAGCAGGCCGACGGCGCGCTGAAAGAGCCAGAAGAGGAAGACGACGAGACGATCGACCTGTCCGACCGGATCAAGGAGCGGATCTTCTACGTCATCGGACAGGACCGCCAGCAGCGCATCACGGTCACGCCGGTCAAGGGCAGCCTGAAGCGGGCCGGCGACATCGGCGCGGGCGCCCGGCCCTACAACTTCTCCAACCTCGACGTCAACGACCCGCCCCAGTTCGTGCTGCCGGTCGATCTCAGGATCTTTCGCATGCTCCAGGCCTATGGTCTGGGAACCCGCAATCCGGGCTATCAGAGCCAGGAGGCCGATGCGGAGGACCTGCAAGCCCTGCTGACCAAGGTCGTGGGAACCGGCCGCGCGCGCTGGCGGGAGGTGCATGGTCCGGCGATGCACGCGGCCGGCCCCCGCGAGGCCGGCCTGCAGTGGCGCAAGCAGGACGACGGCTCGCAGGCGCTGCTGCTGCGCGATTCCGGGGGCGAGGCCCTGCAGGCGCTGCCCACCGCGCCGCCGAGCTACTTCCACGCCGCCACCGGTGCCTTCGGCCCGCTGCAGCTCGAGCTGCCGCCGCGCCTGGCCGCCACCCTGATCGCCGCGCCCACCGTGCCGGCCGAGGCGGCGCACGAGGTGGCCGAGGTGCTGAAGGGGCTGCAGTCCGGCAAGGCGCCGCTGCCTTCCACCCTGAACGTGGAAGAGCGCAAGGGGGGAACGCCCAAGCCGGTGGTGACGCTCTTCGCACTGCCGGCCCGCCAGCAGCGCTCGCCCTACTACGACCACGGCGCGCAGCCGGTCTCGGTGCCGGCCATGCGCGTCAGCTTCGACTACGACGGACAGGAAACCGCCGCCTTCCCGCTGGACGACCCGCAGTTCGTCGAGAACGGCAAGGTCATCCGCCTGAAACGCAACCTCAAGGCCGAGGCCAGCTTCATCAAGCGGCTGGACGACAGCGGCGCCAAGGCGCTGGACGCCTATCGCTATCTGCGTTTCGGCGAGAGCGCGCGCGAGGGCGACCGCGCCTTCCCCGATTCCGACCGCTACGAGGACTGGGTCTTCGGCCACAAGCGCGAGGAGGCGCGCTCCGTCGGCCTGGGCTTCACCGCCGACGAGCTGCCGATCCTGAAGAAGGAAGGCTGGCAGGTCGAGATCGCCACGGACTGGCCCTACCGCATCTACGACGGCCCGCTCACCTTCCACACGGGGATCGAAGAGGGCTCCGGCGTCGAGTGGTTCGCGTTTTCCGCCTCGGTCGAGGTCGACGGGCAGAAGCTGGACCTGCTGCCCATCGTGCTCTCGGTGATCGAGATCCTGCCGGTCGACGTCTCGGGCGGGCTTTCCGACGACTTCGATCTGGACGACTTCCTGGAAGAGCTGGTGCTCTATCCCGACCTGCCGGACGGCGGCCTGGTGCGCCTGGACGGCGAGATGCTGACGCCCATCGTGCGCGCCTTCCTGGGCGTGCATGGCCTGAACGGCGAGTTCCACCGCGCCGAGGCCGGCAAGGTCGCCACCGTCGCCGCCTCGCTCTTTTCGGACGGGATCGCCTTCGACGGCGCCGAGGAGCTGGCGGAGCTGGGCAAGAAGCTGCGCGGCCTGACCGACATCAAGCAACTGAAGCCGCCGAAGGGCCTGAACGGCAAGCTGCGGCCCTACCAGACCACGGGGTTCAGCTGGCTCGCAGCACTCTCAGAGACCGGCTTCGGCGGCTGCCTGGCCGACGACATGGGGCTGGGCAAGACCATCCAGACCCTGGCCTTGCTGGTGAAGCGCCACATCGTCCAGGGCAGCGACCGGCCCAGCCTGCTGGTGGTGCCGACCAGCCTGGTGCACAACTGGATGCGCGAGGCGGCCAAGTTCGCCCCCGACCTGAAGCTCCTGGTGCTGCACGGCAGCGACCGCAAGTCCTACTTCCACGAGATTCCCGACCACGACCTCATCGTCACCACCTATCCGCTGATCCACCGCGACCACGGCGTGCTCTTCAAGCATGCCTTCGAGCTCGCGATCCTGGACGAGGCGCAGGCGGTCAAGAACCCCACCTCCAACGCCGCCAAGCGCATCCGCCAGATCGACGCCCGCCAGCGCATCGCGCTGACCGGCACGCCGATCGAGAACAACCTGCAGGAGCTCTGGGCACTCTACGACTGGCTGATCCCCGGCCTGCTGGGCGACGCGCGCTCCTTCAAGGACGGCTTCCGCGTGCCGATCGAGAAGCAGGGCTGCAGCCAGACCCAGATGCGGCTCAGCAGCCGCATCCGCCCCTTCCTGCTGCGCCGGACCAAGGAGGAGGTCGCCAGCGACCTGCCGCCCAAGACCGAGATCACCGAGCTGGTGCCGCTGAGCGGCAGCCAGCGCAGCCTCTACGAGAGCCTGCGCACGGCGATGGACAAGCGGGTGCGCGACGCCATCCGCTCCAAGGGCCTGAACGGCAGCCGCATCACCATCCTGGACGCGCTGTTGAAGCTGCGCCAGGCCTGCTGCGACCCCGGCCTGGTCAAGCTGGAGGCAGCCCAGCGCGTCGAGGAGAGCGCCAAGCGAGAGCGCCTCATGGAGATGCTGGACGAGCTGGTGGGCGAGAACCGCCGCATCCTCATCTTCTCGCAGTTCGTCGAGATGCTGAAGCTGATCGAGGGCGACATCCAGGAGCGCGGCTGGGACTACACCATGCTGACCGGCCAGACCAAGCAGCGCCACCGCGTGGTCCAGCGCTTTCAGAGCGGCAAGGTGCCGATCTTCCTGGTCAGCCTGAAGGCGGGCGGCGTCGGCCTCAACCTCACGGCCGCCGACACCGTCATCCTCTACGATCCCTGGTGGAACCCGGCGGTCGAGCGCCAGGCCATGGACCGCGCCCACCGCATCGGCCAGGACAAGCCGGTCTTCGTCTACCGCATGGTCGCCGAGGGCACGGTGGAATCGGCGATCCAGGAGCTGCAGACCAAGAAGCAGGCGCTCGCCGACGCGCTCTTCGAAGGCACGGGCCAAGGCTCGCTCAACCTCTCCGAGGACGACCTGGCCTCCCTCTTCAAGCCGCTGGCGGCGGGCGGGTAAGCTAAGCTCCCGGCAGAGGGAGATATCTGCAGTAGCAATCTGTGTGGAAGCCCGGAAGAGCCGAAGCATTCTATCGGAGGCCGGAGGTCTTCTCCGCTCCGGGGTTTCGGGTATGCTGACCGAGAAGAACCTGGCGGCTCGAGGAGGATGGCCGAGGTGTCCAGCGCGAGACGACTCATCTCGAACGGCAACCCGATGGAGGAGATCGTCGGCTTCAGCCGGGCAGTGCGGGTCGGACCCTACATCACCGTCGGCGGGACAGCGCCGGTGGACGCTGAAGGCAAGACGGTCGGAATCGGCGACGTCTACGCCCAGACCACGCAATGCTTCGAGATCGTGAAGGCAGCCCTGGAAGCGGCCGGATCCGGTCTTGGGGACATCGTCCGCACGCGCGTCATCCTGACCGACATCGACACCTGGAAGCAGGCGATCGAGGCCAGGAAAAAGTACTGCCTCGACGCCCGTCCGGTCGACACCATCATGGCGGTCACCCGCTTCGTCAATCCCGAGTGGCTTGTCGAGATCGAAGTCGACGCCATCGTCGCGGAGGATCTCGAAGGGGCGTCATGACAGGTCTCGGCCGGTGGTTGGGTCGAACCTGCAGAGAAAACTACGTAGGGGGCTAGCTGTGCCGCCCCGCAGGCCTACCCCCAGAGCGCCGGTGCGGGCGGCTGCAGCTTCGAGCCCTGGAAGGTGAGGCCGGGCTGGCGGTCGCGCTCCAGCAGCAGGGGACCGTCGAGGTCGACGAAGGCAGCGCCCTGCCCCAGCAGCACCGCCGGCGCCATGGCGAGCGAGCTCGCCAGCATGCAGCCCACCATGATGGCGAGGCCCGCCTCTTCTGCGTCTGCCTTCAGCGCCAGGGCCTCGGTCAGGCCGCCGGCCTTGTCGAGCTTGATATTGACGCAGTCGTAGAGGCCGACCAGGCGGTCCAGGGACGCACGGTCGTGGCAGGATTCATCGGCGCAGAGCGGCACCGGGCGCTCCTCGCCGCGCAATGCCTCGTCGGCCTCGGCATGGAGCGGCTGCTCGACCAGGGCGACACCCAGCTCGGCCAGCCGCGGGGCGAGGCTGCGGTAGGCCTCGATGTCCCAGCCCTCGTTGGCGTCGACGATGAGCCGGCTCCTGGGTGCGGCGGCGCGCACGCCGGCCACCCGGTCCAGATCCTCGGGCCCGGCCAGTTTCAGCTTCAGGAGCGGCCGGCGGGCGTTCTCCCGGGCGGCCTCCGCCATCTTTTCCGGCGTGTCGAGCGAGAGGGTGTAGGCGGTGGTCAGCGCCATCGGCTGCGCCAGGCCGGCCAGCACCCAGGCCGGGCGGCGGCTACGCTTGGCGGCCAGGTCCCAGAGCGCGCAGTCGAGCGCGTTGCGCGCAGCGCCCGGCGGCAGGCGCTGCTGCAAGGCCGCCTGGTCGAACTCGTCCGGCAGGGTCGTGCCCAGGGCCTCGAGCGTGGCGCGGCTCTCTTCCATCGTCTCGCCGTAGCGCGCATAGGGCACGGCCTCGCCGCGGCCGACGAAGCCGCGGTCCTCCAGGGTCACCAGCAGCACCTCGGCTGCGGTCTTGCTGCCGCGGCTGATGGTGAAGCTGCCGCGGATCGGCCAGCTTTCCTGGGAGACCTTGAGACGCATCCCGCCCTAGATCCCGGCCAGCACGTCGACCAGGCGGCCGACGCCGTTGCGCACGGGATCGACGGCCGGCAGGCCGTACTGGTCCTCCAGCTTCGCCAGATAGTCGCCCGCCTCGCCCGCGCCCAGCGCCTTGGTGTTGACCGCCATGCCGATGCAGACGACGGCCGGGTTGACCAGGCGGGCATGCGCCAGCGCGGCATCGATCGTGGCCTGGATGTCAGGCAGGGGATAGTGCGGCAGGCCGCGCATGTGGGTCCGCGTCGGCTCGTGGCAGAGCACCAGCGCATCGGGCTGGGCGCCGTGGATCAGGCCCAGGGTGACGCCGGCGAAGGAGGGGTGGAAAAGCGAGCCCTGGCCCTCGACCAGGTCCCAGTGGTCGGGGCTGTTGGCCGGGCAGAGCCACTCCACCGCGCCGGAGATGAAGTCCGCCACCACGGCATCCACCGAGACCCCGCTGCCGGCGATGAAGATGCCGGTCTGCCCGGTCGCCCGGAAGCTCGCGTTCATGCCGCGCTCCAGCATCTCCTTCTCGAAGGCGAGCGCGGTGTACATCTTGCCGATCGAACAGTCGGTGCCGACCGCCAGCATGCGCTTGCCCGGGCGCTTGACGCCGTTGGCGACGTCAAAGTTCTGTGTGGGGTGGCGCAGGTCGTGCAGGGCGCGGCCGTGCCTGGCCGCCGCCTCGCAGATCGCCGGGACGCTGGTCAGCTTGGAGTGCAGGCCGCTGGCCACGTCCATGCCGAGCTCCAGCGCCTTCAGGATGACCTCGATCCAGCTCTGCGAGAAGACGCCGCCGCGATTGGCCACGCCCAGGACCAGGGTGCGCGCACCGCCGTCATAGGCCTCTTCCAGGCTCAGGTCCGCGATGCCCAGGTCGGCCTTGCAGTCCGGCAGGCGAAGCTGTCCGAGGCACCAGTCGGGACGCCAGTCCCGGATGCCCTGTGCCGTCTTGGCTGCCAGTTGATCGGGAACGTCGCCGAGGAAGAGAAGATAGGGGCGCTGCAGCTCCATAGAGCGATTACCTCATGGTCAGGGGTTGCCGGCGCAGTCTAGCGAGCGGGCGGCGGCTGGGATAGATGGCACTTTTGCCTGCGCGGGCGCTTGTTCCGGGCCCGCTCTCCGGCCTAAAGTCCGCCGCTTTCGCCGAATTCCAAGAGAGGTCCCACCGCATGTTCACCACCCGTCCCGAAATTCAAGGCACCTTCGGTGTCGTCGGCTCCACCCACTGGCTGGCAAGCCAGGCCGCCATGGCGATCCTGGAGCGGGGCGGGAATGCCTTCGATGCGGCGGTCGCCGGCGGTTTCGCCCTGCAGGTGGTGGAGCCGCACCTGAACGGCCCGGGCGGCGAGGTCCCGATCCTGCTGCACAACGCGGCCCGCGGGGAGACCAAGCTGCTCTGCGGCCAGGGCGTGGCGCCGGCCGGTGCGACGATCGAGCACTACCGGAACGAGGGGCTGAGCCTGGTTCCGGGGTCCGGCCTGCTGGCCACGGTGGTGCCGGGCTCCTTCGACGCCTGGATGGTGATGCTGCGCGACCACGGCAGCCTGCCGCCGCGCGCCGTCTTGGAGCACGCCATCGCCTACGCCGAGGGCGGCTATCCCATCGTCCGGGGCATCACCGCGACAATCGAGCGCGTCGAGAGCCTCTTCCGCGACCACTGGCCGACCTCGGCCGAACTCTACCTGGCCGACGGCATCCCGCAGCCCGGCAGCATCTTCCGCAACCCGCAGCTTGCAGAGACCTACAAGCGCCTGCTGGCCGAGGGCGAGGCCGCCGGCGGCGACCGCGAGGCCCAGATCGAAGCCATGCGCAAGGCCTGGTACCGGGGCTTCGTCGCCGAGGAACTGGAGCGCTTCTGCCGCGAGACCGAGGTGATGGACGCCTCCGGCCAGCCGCACCGGGGCGTGCTGACGGCGCAGGACATGGCCGACTGGCAGGCAACCTACGAGGAGCCGGCCTCGCTCGACTATCACGGGCTGACGGTCTGCAAGGGCGGCTTCTGGAGCCAGGGCCCGATCTTCCTGCAGCAGCTCGCAATCCTGAAGGGCTATGACCTGGCGAGCCTCGATCCCCTGGGCCCCGACTTCGTGCATCTCGTGATCGAGGCCGCCAAGCTGTCTCTGGCCGACCGCGAGGCCTACTACGGCGATCCCAACTTCGTGGAGGTGCCGGCCGAGACCCTGCTGTCGGAGGCCTATGCCGCGGCGCGCCGCCCCGAGATCGGCGAGAGCGCCAGCCACGAGCTGAAGCCCGGCTCCATCCCCGGCTTCGACAACTCGATCGAGTTCACCCTGGCCGAGCGCGAGGGCGAGGCGGAGTTCGATTCGCTGGGCGGCGGCGAGCCGACGGCGCAGGGGGCGCTCGCCAACAACGGGACGCAGCGCGGCGACACCTGCCACATCGACGTGATCGACCGCCAGGGCAACATGGTCTCGGCCACGCCGTCGGGAAGCTGGCTGCAGTCCTCTCCCAACATCCCCTCGCTTGGCTTCTGCCTCAACAGCCGGGCGCAGATGTTCTGGCTGCAGGAGGGCGTGCCGGCGGCCCTGGCCCCCGGCAAGCGCCCGCGCACCACCTTGTCGGCCAACCTGGTGCTGCGCGACGGCAAGCCGCTGATGGTCTTCGGCACGCCGGGTGGCGACTATCAGGACCAGTGGACCCCGCCCTTCTTCCTGCGCCACATCCACCACGGCATGAACCTGCAGGAGGCGATCGACGCGCCCGCCTTCAACACCGACCACATGCCCTCCTCCTTCTTCCCGCGGGCGGCCGACCTGGGCAGCCTCAGCCTGGAGGCGCGCTTCCCCAAGGCGACGGTGGAGGAGCTGAAGCGGCGCGGCCACCGGGTGAGCGAGGTCGATCCCTGGTCGCTGGGCCGCATCTCGGCGGCGCGCAAGGACGGCCCCCTGCTGCGCGCCGGCGCCAACCCGCGCCTGCAGCAGGGCTACGCCATCGGCCGCTGAGGTGGCGGTTCCCGAGGGCGCCGTCAGGGCGGTCGACAGCTTCCTCAAGGAAGCCCTGCTGGAGCGCGACCCCGTGCTCGAGCGCGCGCTCGAGCGATCGGCTGCCGCAGGCCTGCCGGCGATCGCCGTCTCGCCCACCCTGGGCGCCTTCCTCCAGGTCCTGGCGCTGGCTTGCGGGGCCAGGCGGATCCTGGAGCTGGGGACGCTCGGCGGCTATTCCACCATCTGGCTCGCCCGTGCCCTGCCGCCGGACGGCCGGCTGGTGAGCCTGGAGCAGTCCGCCGCCCACGCCGCGGTCGCCAGGACCAATCTGGAGGTCGCCGGCCTCTCCCCCCTGGTCGAGATCGAGGTGGGTGCGGCGCTGGAGAGCCTGGACGCCATGATCGCCGCCGAAACGCCCTCCTTCGACCTCATCTTCATCGACGCCGACAAGCCGAACAACCCGGGCTACCTGGAGCGCGCTCTCAAGCTCTCCCGCCCCGGGACGACGATCGTCTGCGACAACGTCGTGCGCGGCGGCAGGGTGGCCGATGCCGGTTCCGCGGACCCCGGCGTCAAGGGCAGCCGCCGCTATCTCGAGATGCTGGGCGAAGACCCGCGCCTCACCTCCAGCGCGCTGCAGATCGTCGATCCCAAGGGCTACGACGGCTTCGCCATCTCCGTCGTGCGCTGACACTCCCTCCGTGTACCGTCTCCCCTTTCCCTTCTTTCCGACCTGGCAGGAAGGTCGACCATTCTAGTCTCTACACAAGCCTTGCCCGTCATCCCCGGGCGACGACCCGGGGATCCACGTGGCTCGGCAGTGAGCTGTTCGGGCCTTGGGCGCTGGCGGCGAGACGTGGATGGCCGGATCAAGTCCGGCCACGACGTATAATAATTGCATAAAATTATAGATTATTCGCAAATTGGTTGTAGTTTGATCTAAGCCGGGCAGCAGTGGATCACACCCGGCCATGACGCCCAAGATTGCAAAGCACTAGGGGCTGGTGGCTAAGAGACAGTCGATGCTGTTCCGTTCGATGCCGGAAACAAAAACCTTGTATACAAGCATCTTCTATCCTAAACACCTATCAGCGACTGTGAGGGACCGATGGAACGGCTGGAGGACTGCATCAGCTTCCTGGTGGGCAAGGCGGCACAGCAGGTGACGCGGCGGGCCCGCGAGCTGCTGGCGCCGCACGGGATCACACCGGTGCAGTACGCGGTGCTCAAGGCCCTGGACGGCCGGGAGGGCTTGAGCGGGGCGGAGCTGAGCCAGCGCCTGGTCCTGGACAGCGCCAGCATCACTGGCGTTGTGGACCGGCTGGAGGCGGCCGGGCTGATCGAGCGGCGCGCCGATCCGGGCGACCGCCGCATCCACCGGGTGCACGCGACCGCCAGGGCACGCGTGCTACAGCCGGCGGTCGACGCGTCGATGGACCGCCTGAACCGGGAGGCAGCCCTGCTGCTGGAGGGCGAAGGCACCGCAGCGCTCGCCGGTCTCCGGCGGCTCGGCGACAGAGAAGGGTGGGAGTGATGTTCGACACCAAGATCGCGATCGTGCTTCGCGACGACCTGGCAAGCTGGCAGAAGCTGAACGTGACCGCCTTCCTGACCAGCGGGGTGATCGGCGCGGAGGAGAGCCTGCTGGGCGCGCCCTACCGGGACGCCGACGGCCGCCATTACGCAGCGCTGCTGATCCAGCCCATCATCGTGCTCGCCAGCGACGCGGCCGGCCTCGCCAAGATCCACGCCCGGGCGCTCGAGCGGAACGTCGAGCTGGCACTCTACATCGAGGACATGTTCGCGACCGGCCACGACGCGGCCAACCGCGAGACCGTGACCCGCTACCGGACCCAGGATCTGCCGCTGGTCGGCCTCGCGCTGCGCGAGGAGAAGAAGCTGGTCGACAAGATCACCCGGGGCGCGAAGCTGCACTCCTAGAGCGTTTCGGATCTACACGGCGCCTCATCAGGCCGGCACTTTCGGCGAGTCGGCGCCATGGGGCGCGAACAGCGTCTCCCTCTCCGGAAACCAGCGCTGCCTGACCCGCTCGTTCCCGCTCCGGAAATGACCCAGGACATAGGAGGCCGTATCGGGCGAGAGCTCCTGGCCCTTCCCTGCGGCGCTCTCCCGTTCCAAGCGGACGAGCTTACTGGCCGACTCGCGTGTTTCGATCTTTTGCTCGACCTTGAGGTTGATCTGGCGGATTCTTTCCTGTGTCTCGGCGGACAGGCCCCGGTTGACGGAGGTGGGCCTGACGAAGGCAGAGAGGTCGGAGACCCCGAGCTCGCCCATCAGATCCGCGACCGTGTCGAACCGGCCCTGCCCGGTCCCTTCGTAAATCCTGGGCACGATCGCCTCTTCACCGAAGACCGATGCCCAGCGATCCAGCACCCGATCGTAGAGCAGCATCGATATGCCCCTGTTCCTCTTTGCATAGGTATCGATCGACTGGGTCTCCCCCCTGTTGCGCAGATCGGTCGAATACATGCTGGACAGCATCTGGTCCTGCCTGCGCAAGTACACAATTATCTTCATTTCGTCAAAATGGCCTTGAAACAGCGTCTTGAGCTGCACAACGGAGTCGTCCGACGCCATCGATAATATTTCCGACGAAAAAATGAACTTATCACACCTTGAGCTGAACTTCTTGATGCTCAAGCGCAGGTCTTGCTGCACCTTGTCCTTGAACCGCGCGTGATCCTCCGGGGAAGAGATGCCAAAGTCCGTGAACCAGCGCGGTTTGCGTGGGCCGAAGTGCTTTGACTTCGGAGTCGTGGAATAGGCCCTGAGCGCGGTGCTGTTGTACCCGACCCGCAGAGGGCTGACGGCACAGTCGGGTGCGGCGAGGCCTATGCTCTCCAGCGCGGAGCGGTTCTTCTCCAGGAACACCTGAACACTGGTGGATCCCGTCTTCATGACCCCGATATGAAGAACAGCCTGCAATGACCGCATCGACGCGTCCCCGTTCACTATGGCGGCGGCAGAGCGCAGCAAGATCCCGCGTCCCCCGAAGCCTTCCCGACAAAGCTCCGCCACCGCGAGCCCCCCCCTTCCCCGGGGGGCCGGCGGCATTGGTTGACGGAGTGCGTAGACAGCACCACCAAACCTGTCAATCGAGACCGCACCCGGGCGTGCGTCAAAGCGGAAGCTCTTTCCAAGGCAGTCTGTCATAGAGCGCCCGTGACAGAGCGTCGGCGGCAGCGCCCAGCCGTGCCACGTGAGTCTCGGCAACCTGAGCAGCCGTCCTCCCCGCCGCCGGCCAGACCAGGGAGAGCGAGCCCAGCGGTCCCAGCGGCGTCATCAGCGCGACTGCGATGTCCATCGGCTCGGCACCGTAGTCGGAGCTGTCCGGCCAGTAGCCGGCCGCGCGCTCGGCATAGCCGCGCCGGCGCGTCTGCTCAAGTTCCCGGTCCAGCGCACCGCTGGTGACGGCGAAGCGTTCGGCCGGCAGGTCGCCCTTGAGCACATGGTCCAGGTGGCGGGTCCGGGTCGCCTCGTCGGCAGCGGCCAGGAAGGCCCGGCCCGGCGAGGAGAAGACCAGCGAGGGGCGGAAGCCCGCGACCCTGGGATCGACTCCGCCCGCCTGCTTCTGCCGGGTGGAATCGATCACCTCCATCACCCCCAGCGAGACCAGAAGAGTGAGGTCCACCGGCAGGCCCGTCTCCGCCGTCAGCGCCGGCAGGTGCCTGGCGCCCAGCCTGGCGCCGAGCGTGCGCAGCCGGGCGGCGGGCGCGCCCTGCTCGCCCGGAAGCGACGGCAGGTAGCGGCCGTCGTTCAGCCGCCGCTCGGCCCAGCCGCTGGCGACCAGGGAGGCCAGCAGCCGCGAGGCCGTGGCCAGCGGCAGGCCGGTCGCACGCGCGAGGTCCGACAAGCCCGCACTGCCGCGGGCCTGCAGGGCCGACAGCAAGGCCAGGCCGCGTTCCAGGCTACGAACGCTCTCGCTCATGGCCGAAAGTCTTCCACCAGGCGGAAGGGCTGTCTAGCAGTGGGCAGGACCCGGCCCCACATTGCCGCGCTGGAGCGTTTCGGTCTTGCACGGAACCGGCCCGCACCCCCGCCCGGCCTCCCACGGAAGTATCCTGGTATGGGCGGCCGGGCGGGGGTGCGGGCCGGAGCCGATTCCATCCGAACGCGAAGCGCGCTAAGGACAACCCATCGGAGGAGCCGCCATGCCTGACCTCTTCGAGAACCCCATCGGCCTACACGGTTTCGAGTTCGTCGAGTTCGCAGCGCCCGACCCGGCGGTGCTCGAGCGGGTCTTCGCCAGCCTCGGCTTCACCGCCGTGGCCGAGCACCGCTCCAAGGCCGTCACGCTCTACCGCCAGGGCGGCATCAACTTCATCCTGAACCGCGAGCCCAGGAGCCTTGCCGCCTACTTCGCCGAGGAGCACGGGCCCTCGGCCTGCGGCATGGCCTTCCGGGTGCGCGACGCCCACCAGGCCTATGCGGCGCTGCTGGCCCGCGGCGCGCAACCGATCGAGATCCCGACCGGACCGATGGAGCTGCGGCTGCCGGCGATCAAGGGCATCGGCGGGGCGCCCATCTATCTGATCGACCGCTGCGAGGCGGGCTCCTCCATCTACGACATCGACTTCAACTGGATCGAGGGTGTGGAGCGGCAGCCTTTCGGCTGCGGCCTGAAGGAGATCGACCACCTGACCCACAACGTCTACCGCGGGCGCATGGCCTACTGGGGCCGCTTCTACGAGACGCTCTTCAATTTCCGCGAGATCCGCTACTTCGACATCAAGGGCGAGTACACCGGCCTGAACTCCCGCGCGATGAGCGCGCCGGACGGCAAGATCCGCATCCCGCTGAACGAGGAGGCCTCCAACGCCACCGGCCAGATCGAGGAGTTCCTCATGGCCTTCAACGGCGAGGGCATCCAGCACATCGCGCTCTCCACCGACGACATCTACGCGACCTGCGACCGCCTGAAGGCCGCGGGCGTGTCCTTCATGAAGCCGCCGCCGGAGACCTACTACGCGATGCTGGAAGAGCGCCTGCCCGGCCACGGCGAGCCGCTGGACGCCCTGAAGACGCGCGGCCTGCTGGTCGACGGCTCGACCGCCGAGGGCGACCCGCGCATCCTGCTGCAGATCTTCACCCAGACCCTGCTGGGGCCCGTCTTCTTCGAAATCATCCAGCGCAAGAAGGACGAGGGCTTCGGCGAGGGCAACTTCAAGGCCCTCTTCGAGTCTATTGAGCGCGACCAGATCGAGCGCGGGATCGTCGGCGCCGCAGGATAAGGCTGCGGCCACCGGGCGAATCCACTGGCGCCTCCGGGCCCTCGGAATCCTTCACCAGCTCGGCGATCTCAGTCCCCGCGCCGGATCACCTGTTCCAGGGAAAAACCTTGGCCCAGTCGTTCTTCATCGAGATCAGGTGCCAGCCTTCCGCAGGCGCCATGTCCCAGGCCTGGTCCAGGCGGCCGACCGCGCTGTCGCGGTCGTAGGCCCACTCGCGCTCGGCGTCGTCGTGGTGGACGATCAGGCCGAAGCGCGGGCCCTCGCCGGCGGTGGTCCACTGCAGCATTTCCAGGTCGCCGTCGGAGTTGCCGGCGGCGAAGATCGGGCGGCGGCCGATGTGGCGGTCGATCCCCACCGGCTTGCCGGCCTTGTCGTCGATGAAGAAGATCCCGGCCTCCTTGATGATTTCCGGCTTGCCCTCGACCAGCTTGTAGCTCTGCTCGCCGCTGGTGCCGACCACCTGCTGCGGGGGCACCCCGTAGGTCGGCTCGGCGAAGGCGCGGATGAAGTGGATGCCGCCGCCGGAGACGATGTAGGTGGAAAAGCCCCGGTCGCGCAGGTAGCTCAGCAGCTCCAGCATGGGCTGATAGACCATCTCGCCGTAGGGTTTGCCGGTCTTGGGGTGCTTGGCGCTCGCCAGCCAGTCCCTGGCGCCGGCGATGAACTGGGAGACCGGCATGCCCGAATGGGTGGCGTAGATCACCTCGAGCAGGCCCTTGCCGTGGTCGGCCAGCAGCGCCTTCATGTCGCCTTCGACCGCCGCCTTGAGCGCCGGCGTGTTCGCGTAGTCCGGGTCCTTCGCCGCCGCCTCGCGGACCTTGTCCAGCGCGTAGACGCCCTGGAAGTAGAAAGGCTGCTCGGACCAGAGCGTGCCGTCGTTGTCGAAGACGGCGATCCGCTGGGCCGCGGGCACGAAGTCGTCGCCCTCCGGGTCGGTCACGCTCTCGACGAAGGCGACGATCGCCTGCTTGGCCTCCCCCTCGTTCCAGGACGGCAGGGGGTCGGCCAGCGCCGGCCAGGGGGCTAGCAGGACGACCAGGAACAGTAACGCGCGCGAGGTGGTGATCATGGGTCGGGGGCCCTTCCAGATTCCAGGTTCGGCGGAGAGACTATCCCGCTTCGCCGCCTTCGAGAAAGAGCCCCCCTTGACGGCAGGCGCAAAAGCCCCGATGCACTGCCGGTCATGAGCAGCACCACGAAGAAGCAGGCCAACGACCAGGCCAACGACCTTTGGGGCGGGCGTTTCGCCGCCGGCCCGGCCGCGATCATGGCCGAGATCAACGCCTCCATCGGCTTCGACCGCCGCCTGGTCGCCGAGGACATCGAGGGCTCCAAGGCGCACTGCCGCATGCTGGTCGCCCAAGAGATCATCGACGCGGCCGACGGCGAGGCCATCCTGGCCGGCCTGGACCAGGTCCTCGCCGCCTTCGAGCGCGGCGAGATCGAGCTGAAGGCGGAGCTGGAAGACATCCACATGCACGTCGAGGCAGCGCTGAAGGAGCGGATCGGCGAGGCCGCCGGCCGGCTGCACACGGCGCGCTCGCGCAACGACCAGGTGGCGACCGACGTGCGCCTCTTCCTGCGCCGCGCGCTGGACCAGCTCGACAGCGCCCTGGCCGACCTGCTGGCCGCCCTGATCGGGCGCGCGGAGGAGGAGGCCGGTACCCTGATGCCCGGCTACACCCACCTGCAGGCCGCCCAGCCCGTCACCTTCGGCCACCACCTGCTGGCCTACGTCGAGATGCTGGAGCGCGACCGCGGCCGGCTCGCCGACTGCCGCCGGCGCATGAACGAATCGCCCCTGGGCGCAGCCGCGCTCGCCGGCACCTCCTTCCCCATCGACCGGGTCATGACGGCCGAGGCGCTGGGCTTCGCGCGGCCGATGCGCAACTCGATGGACGCGGTCGCCGCGCGCGACTGCCTGCTGGAGTTCCTGGCCGCCGGCAGCATCCTCGCCACCCACCTCTCGCGCCTCGCCGAGGAGATCGTGATCTGGATGAGCGAGGGCTTCCGCTTCATCCGCCTGTCGGACGCCTTCACCACCGGCTCGTCGATCATGCCGCAGAAGCGCAACCCCGACGCGGCCGAGCTGATCCGCGGCAAGGCCGGGCGCATCCTGGGCGACTTCACCAGCCTGGCGGTGACGGTGAAGGGCCTGCCGATGACCTATGGCAAGGACATGCAGGAGGACAAGGAGCCGCTGTTCGACGCCGTCGACAACCTGGCGCTCATGCTGGCGGCCTCGGCCGGCATGGTGCGCGACATGACGGTGGAGCGCGCGGCCATGCGGGCCGCCTGCGCCAGGGGCTTCCTCACCGCCACCGACCTGGCCGACTGGCTGGTGCGCCGGCTGGGCCTGCCCTTCCGCCGCGCCCACCACATCACCGGCCAGGTCGTCCAGCGCGCCGAGGCACTGGGCTGCGACCTGGCCGAGCTGCCGCTGGCGGAGATGCAGGCGATCGAGCCGGCGATCCACGAGGAGGTCTTCGAGGTGCTGACCGTCGAGCGCTCGGTCGCCAGCCGCAACAGCCTGGGAGGCACCGCGCCGGAGCTGGTGGCGGCAGCCGCCAGGGCGGCCAGGGCACGGCTGGAGGCAGGACCGTGATCGTCCGCCGCCTGGTCCTGCTCGGCGGGGCGGCCGCGCTGCTGGCCGCCTGCGGGCGCAAGAGCACCATCATCCCGCCCAAGGCCGAGGCCGAGCGCTACACCTACCCGCAGACCTACCCGGCACCGGAGACGGTGGTCCCCAACTACAGCGGCGACGTGCAGCCGGCCCCGGGCGCCTCGACCCTGGAACAGCCGGTCGTGCCCGGCTTCGAGGATCCCGACGACGCCCTGAGCATCGAGAACGAATGAACCACTTCACCTACCGAGACGGCCGTCTGCACGCGGACGAGGTCGACCTCACCCTGCTGGCCGAGGCCTACGGCACGCCGCTCTACGTCTATTCGGCAAGCGCGCTGGAAGAGGCCTACGACCGCTTCCTGGCCGCCTTCCGGGCCGAGGGCATCCAGCCGCTGGTCTGCTACGCGATGAAGGCCAACTCCAACCAGGCCGTGATCTCGACCTTCGCCCGGCGCGGCGCAGGCGCCGACGTGGTCTCCGAGGGCGAGCTTGCCCGCGCGCTGGCCGCCGGCGTGCCGGCCGGGAAGATCGTCTTCGCCGGCGTCGGCAAGACCCGGCAGGAGATCCGGGCCGGGCTCGAGGCCGGGATCTACCGCTTCAACGCCGAATCCCTGCCGGAGCTCAAGGCCATGGCGGAGGTCGCCGCCGCCTCCGGCCACAGCGTGCCGCTGGCGCTGCGCGTCAATCCCGACGTTGACGCCCGCACGCACGAGAAGATCACCACCGGCCGGGCCGACAACAAGTTCGGCATCGACCTGCAGGTCCTGCCCGACGCGCTCGCCTTCATCCGCCAGAGCCCGGCGCTGGATCTCAAGGGGCTGGCGGTCCACATCGGCTCGCAGCTCGTCGAGATCGCGCCCTACCGCGCCGCCTTCGAGCGCCTGGCAGCACTCTACCGCCAGCTCAAGGCCGAGGGCTGGCCGCTGGAGAGCCTGGATATCGGCGGCGGGCTCGGCATCTCCTACCGGGACGAGACGCCGCCGACGCCCGAGGCCTATGCCGCCGCCGCGGCCGAGGCGGTCCGCGACCTGGAAACCGACCTCATCTGCGAGCCCGGCCGTCACCTGGTGGGGGCCGCCGGCCTGCTGCTGGCCCGGGTGGTCTACGTGAAGCAGGGCAGCGCGCGCCGCTTCCTCATCCTGGACGCGGCGATGAACGACCTGATCCGCCCCACGCTCTACGACGCCTGGCACGACATCCTGCCGGTGAGAGAGCCGGCCGCGGGTGCCGCTCTGGAGCCGGCCGACGTCGTCGGCCCGATCTGCGAGAGCGGCGACTTCCTGGCCAAGGCGCGCAGCCTGCCGCCGCTGGCCGACGGCGACCTGGTGGCCCTGAGCCATGCCGGTGCCTATGGCGCCGTCATGTCGTCCAACTACAACACCCGGCCGATGACCGCCGAAGCGCTGGTCAGGGGCAAGGAGCACGCCCTGGTACGCCGGCGCCTAGATTATGCCACACTGATCGCTCAGGAATCGCTTCCGGACTGGCTGCGGAGCTAGCATGTCTTGCCGTTGCGGCAAGAGCTCGAACCCCTCCGACCGCTCTTCTCGCTCAAGTGAATTCACTTCCGCTACGAAGGGCTGCATAGTGGAGGGGTGAACGCGGCCTTCGACGAGGTGACTTCGGGATAGGCGGTTTGAGCAGGATTCCTTCGCCACACGAGCAGGAACAGCGGCTGTCCAAGATGCCGCCGCAGGTCGGACGTTCGCTCCGCCTGACCAAGGTCTCGCTCGTCAGCGAGGCGCTGCTCGCGGCCTTCTGGCCGGCGGCGACCTGGCTCTTCGCGATCCTGGCGCTGGGCCTCAGCGGACTGCTGGAGCGCCTGAACGGCTGGCTCCACCTGGCCGTCCTCGTGGGCCTGCTGCTGACCCTGGTTTATCTTATGGTCAGGGGCCTGCGGCGCCTCTCCTGGCCCAAGGCCGCCGAGATTCGGGGACGCACGGAGCAGGCCAGCGGCCTGCCGAACCGCCCGCTCAGCTCCTTCCTGGACAAGTCGGTCGCGACCGGCGACGACCCGGTCACCGTCGCCCTCTACCGCCGCCACCGCAGCCGCATGCAGGAGCTGCTCTCGCGCCTGCGCCCGGCCGGCCCGCGCCCGGTGCTGGCGGCGCGCGACCGCTATGCGCTGCTGCCGCTCGCGGCCCTGCTGCTGGTGGTGACCCTGGTCGGCGCCGGCTCGGATTCCTGGAACCGGCTGAGCGCGGCCCTGCTGCCGGGCCTGCAGGCGGCCCCCCTGCAGCCCATGAGCCTGGAGGCCTGGGTCGATCCCCCGGACTATACCGAGCTTGCGCCGATCTACCTCTCGGCCAGCAGCGGCGAGACCGTCTCGATCCCGGCCGGCAGCCGCCTGATCGCCCAGGTCGAGGGGCTGAAGGCCGCCCCGCAGCTACGCCTCGACCAGGCTGCCGAGGCCTTCGAGACCACCCCCTTCGAGACCCTGGCACCTGGCCTGCACCGGCTGGAAAGCGGCATCGAGAGCGGCCGGCGCCTGGCCATCGTCGAGGGCGAGCGCGAGCTTGCGGCCTGGCCGATCGAGGTGCTGCCGGACCGGGCGCCCAAGGTGGGCTTCACCGGCGAGGTGGCGGAGAGCGACCGCAAGGCCCTGATGGTGCCCTACCGCGCCGAGGACGACTACGGCCTGGAGACGGTGGTCGCCCGTCTCGTCCTGACCGAGGGCGGCGACGGCAGCGACCTCACCTACTCCCTGGCGGCACCCGAGGGCAGCACGGCCCTGGTCGAGGGCGAGAGCTACGAGGACCTGACCGCCCACCCCTGGGCCGGCCTGCCGGCGGTCCTGACCTTGGTGGCGACCGACGGGCGCGGCCAGGAGGGCAAGAGCAAGGAGGTCCGCATCGTCGTGCCGCAGCGCGACTTCCGGCACCCGGTCGCCCGCCAGCTAATCGAGCTGCGCCGGCAGCTGACCGTCACGCCGGACGCGCGCAAGCCGGTGATCCTGGCGCTGGACGTCCTGATGGAGGCGCCGGAGGCCTTCGACCACGACCTGGTGGCCGCACTGGGCATCATCGGTGCCGGCAGCCGCCTGCTGCAGGACCGCTCCGAGGCCGCCGTTCCCGCCGTCCAGGGGCTGCTCTGGGAGACCGCGCTGCGCATCGAGGAGGGCGACGTCTCGCTGCTGGTGCAGGAGCTGCGCGACATCCAGAAGCGCCTGCAGGAGGCGCTGGACAACGGCGCCTCCGAGGAAGAGATCGAGGCCCTGCTGGACGAGCTGGAAGAGGCCATGCAGCGCTACCTCCAGGCCATGGCCGAGGAGATGCAGCGGCGCATGGAACGCGGCGAGATGCCCCAGCAGCTTCCCGAGAACAGCCAGTTCGTCCCCTCGGAGAGCCTGCAGCAGATGCTGGACGAGCTGCGCGACCTGAACAAGGCCGGCGCCCGCGACCTCGCCCGCCAGCGCCTGGAGCAGCTCCAGCGCCTGCTGGAGAACCTGCAGGCCATGCCCTTCGCCCAGCCCGACCCCTCGGCCGCCGAGACCCTGGAGCAGATGCGCCAGCTCGAGGGCATGCTGCGCCGCCAGCAGGAGCTGCTGGACGAGAGCTACCGCGCCCAGCAGGAGGGCCAGCAGCAGGACGGGCAGCAACAGGACGGGGACCGGCAGGGCCGGCGGCCGCTCAGCGGCAACGCCCCGGCGCAGGACCAGCTCCGCCGCGAGCTGGGGCAGATGATGCGCGACCTGGCCCAGCAGATGGGCGAGGTGCCGCAGCACCTGGGCCGCGCCGAACAGGCCATGCGCCGCGCCGGCGAATCCCTGCGCGGCGAGGACGCCGAGGGCGCCGCCGAGTCCCAGGGCGAGGCGCTGGAACAGATGCGCCAGGGCCTCTCGGACCTCGCCCAGCGCATGAGCCCGCAGATGGGCCCGCCGCAGGACGGCCAGGGCATGGCGCCGGTCGGCAGCCGCCGCGAGACCACGCAGGACCCGCTGGGCCGCGAGGCCGGCCAGGGCCGCATCGACACCCGCGAGAACATCGGCATCCCCGACGCCGGCGAGCTCACCCGCGCCCGCGAGATCCTGGAGGAGCTGCGCCAGCGCCGCGACGACCTGCGCCGCCCCGAGCAGGAACGCGACTACATCGAGCGCCTGCTGGATTTCTTTTAGGGCAGGCTGCGACCGAATCTAGAAAGAGCGACGGAAGGCCGACCTACGGCTCGTCGTTGCGCTTGAAGGACTGGTCGAGCTTCTCCTGCGCCGCCCGCTCGGCTTCCCAGGCGGCGACCTGCGTGGCTTCCTTCTCGGAAAGTTCGGCGGCGACCGCGTCCATGGTCGGCGCCAGCGGCGGACAGTTCTTTTCCAGCGAGTAGGTCTCGACCTGCCGGTTGCGCTGCACGGCGTTGCGGATCTCCCCCTGCAGCTCGCGGTTCCGGTTCTGCATGGCCACCATCACGCCCACGCCCCCCAGCACGATCGACGCGGTGACCAGCGGGTTGCGGGAGTCGGTCGCGAGCTGCTCTTCGAAGAGGCCGCCGATGGTGGCGTTGTTCCTGACGTAGGTGTTCTTGAGCTGCTCACAGTTCATGGAGGCGTCGAAGCCCCGGATGACGGCCGTGCTGCTGTCCCCGCCGCTCCCGGACCGTCCGCTGCAGCCCGACAGCGCCAATGCCAGCATGAGGCTGGAGACCATAACCATACGCATAGCGACACCCCGATCATTTCACCCATCACGAGAATTATCGAAGGGTGGCGGGAATCGCAATACGAAAGGTGCAACCAGTAGCGTGCCGGCAGCGTCTCCTCACGCACCCTCGCGAGGAGCCGCCGCCTCCCGCCGGCTGACGGGCAGCGCGAAGAGCTGCAGCAAGGGCCGGTCGTTGCACCCCTCCACCCCGATCGTCATCGCGGGTTCCCTGGCCATGCGGCTGCGCGAGCCGAAGAGGCGGTCCCAGAGCGAGAGGATCGTCGCGTAGTTGGAGTCGGTGTCGCGGCGGAGCGCATGGTGGTGCACCCAGTGGATCGAGGGGGTGACCACGACCCGGGAGAGCGCGCGCTCCAGCCCGGCCGGCAGGCGGAGGTTGGAGTGGTGGAAGAGGGCGGCCAGCAGCACCAGGGTCTCGAAGAGCACCACGGAGGCCAGCGGGAAGCCCAGCAGCAGGATGATCCCGGCCCTGGCCACTGCCGACAGCAGCACCTCGCCGGGGTGGAAGCGCAGGGCCGTCGTGGTGTCGAGGGTCCGGTCCAGGTGGTGCACCTGGTGGAAGCGCCAGAGGAAGGGCACGACATGGTTGGCCCGGTGCCACCAGTAGATCAGGCAGTCCAGCACCAGGAGGTCGAGGAGCAGGCCCGCAAGGCCCGACCACCAGGCCGGCCGCCAGTCGAGCGCCAGGCCCGCCGCCCAGAGGGTCAGGGGCGCCACCAGCAGCAGCGAGACCAGGGAGGTCGCGGCCCAGATTCCCAGGTTCCGGACCAGCCGGCCGCGGCCGTCCGGCGCCTCCGGCGGCGGGGCTGCGGGACGCAGCCGCTCGGCCAGGAAGAGGAGGGCGAGCCAGAGCAGGACCAGGCCGGCCTTTCCGAACAGCAGGCTTTCCAGGTTCTCCATCGGTCTCCGCTCTTGAGGACTGGCACGCCCCCGATATGGCAAGAAGCCGGCCTCCCCGCCAAGCCTTGCCGCCCGGTCAACACGCATTGCTGATCGGCCGTGCTTTACGGCCGCGGCGGAACTTCGTAAAGCTGGGCCATGATCACGCACTCCCCGCGCCCCCTGGTGCTGCTGCCCGCCTGCACCAAGTCGATCGACGGCATGCCCTTCCATACCGTCGGCGACAAGTACGTGCGCGCCGTCGCCCAGGCCGCCGGCGCCCAGCCCCTGCTGCTTCCCAACCTGGCGGAGGTGATGGACCCCCTGCCCCTGCTGGACCAGGTCGACGGCCTGCTCATGACCGGCTCGCCGTCGAACGTGCATCCCAGCCACTTCGGCCGGCCCGACCTGGAGGAGCCCTCGAAGCCGCACGACCCGGCCCGCGACGCCGTAACCCTGGCCGTCATCCGGACGGCCATCGAGCGCGGCCTGCCGCTCTTCTGCATCTGCCGCGGCTTCCAGGAGCTGAACGTGGCGCTGGGCGGCAGCCTCTATCCGCGCCTGCACGAGGTCGAGGGCCGTATGGACCACCGCAGCCTCGCCACCGGCGAGATGAGCATCGACTACGGACCGCGCCACGACCTGGAGGTGACCGGCTGGTTCGCCGAGCTCTTCGGCCGCAAGACCATCCGCGTCAACTCGCTCCACCACCAGGGCATCGAGACCCTGGCACCGGGCCTGATCGCCGAGGGCTGGGCGCCCGACGGCACCATCGAGGCGGTGCGGGTGGCCGAGGCCAGGGGCCTGGCGATGGGGGTGCAGTGGCACCCGGAGTACGGCGTGATGGACAATCTCCAGTCGCTGGCACTTTTCCAGGCCTTCGGCGCGGCGGTGGCGCAGCGCCAGGGCAAGCGCCTGGCCCTGGCGGCCTGATCGCCCATGCGTATCGTCACCTGGAACGTCAACTCCATCCGCCAGCGCCTCGACCACCTGAAGCGCTTCGTCGCCGAGCGCAGCCCCGACGTGCTCTGCCTGCAGGAGACCAAGGTCGCCGACGAGCTCTTCCCGCGCGAGGCCCTGGCGGAGATGGGCTACGACCATCTCGAGATCCACGGCCAGAAGTCCTACAACGGGGTCGCGATCGCCTCGCGCCTGCCCTTCGAGACGGTGACCCGCCGGATCTTCTGCAACAAGGACGACCGCCGCCATCTCTGCGTCCTGCTGCCGGGCGGGCTGGAGCTGCACAACTTCTACGTCCCCTCCGGCGGTCCCGACCCGGACCGCGAGGCCAATCCCAAGTTCGCCCACAAGCTGGACTTCCTGGAAGAGATGGCCGACTGGGCGCAGAGCGACGGCGTCAGCCAGCGCAAGGTGCTGCTGGTCGGCGACCTCAACGTGGCACCGCTGGAGACCGACGTCTGGAGCCACAAGCGCCTGGTGCGCTCCGTCGGGCACACGCCGGGGGAGAGCGCGGCCATGGCCAAGCTCCGGGAGGCCGGAAGCCTGGAGGACGTGCCGCGCCGCTTCACACCGGAGCCGGAGCCGCTCTTTTCCTGGTGGGGCTACCGCTATCCGCAGTCCTACGAGAAGAACTACGGCTGGCGCCTGGATCACGCCCTGGCGACCCCGCCGCTGGGCGGGTCCATCACCGCGCTGGAGACCTACCGCGACAGCCGCACCTGGGAGAAGCCCTCGGACCACGTGCCGCTGATCGTCGACCTGGAGTAGGGCAAATCCCGAGCAGATGAACTCATCTGCGACGACGATTTGCTTTTAGAACAACATGCTAGAGCGGGCTTCGTGAGCATGAGCGAACGAATCCTGCTATAGAGGAAGATGGAAGGAGTCCTACCGCTGCTCCTCCGCCTGCTTCAGCGCCTCTTCCTGCGCTGCCTGGGCCGCGGCCCTGGAGGCCTTCTCCGCCTCCACCCGGGCGATGACGTCGTCCATCGGGGGATAGAGCGGCTCGCAGCCCTTGCGCTCGGCGAGTGCGACCAGGTTCAGGTTGCGCGTGAGCAGCGCCTCGGTCTCGACATCCTGTGCCACGCCGCGGTCGACGCCCGCCAGGTTGGCGAGGTTGCCGCCAAGCACGGTCACGACGACCAGGGCCGCGTTGTTCTGGTGGCGCAGGATGTCTTCCTGGTAGAGCCAGTCGATCTCGTTCCGGTTCCGCGCGTACTGCTCCCCGATCTCCCAGCAGGTCAGCGCCTCGTCCTCGCTCCGCTTGGTGGCCACGGGCAGGGGATAGCGCCCGCCGCAGGCAGAGATGACCAGCGGGACCAAAAGGCACGATAGCAGGGCTGCGTTGATGCTCATCTGAATGCTGCCCCGCTGGACGCGCAGAGCGGCGTCAAACGACCGTGGGTGAGAGTGTCCCATCCGCATCATTGCTTGCAGGGCTCGTTGTCAGCAGTGCCGTCCTGGAACAGGTTGGCAAACGCAACAGCTTCCCGTTCCCAATCATGGATCATTGACGGTGGCTGGGAGTCGAAATAGTGCGCTTTCCGATCCCCTCGAACCTGATCTGTAAAAGAAAATCCAAAGAAGTCACTTCGATTTACATTAGTTCTTAGTGTTTTTATCAACAATGCAAGCAAAAATCCCACACTTGGAGTGCAACCAATCAATTTTGCTGCAGCTTTATAGTATGTGTGCGGGAGATAGCCAAAACGCATCCCTTGTTTATAATAATACAATACTTCTTTCCATTTACTTTTCTCATAAATACTCCTTCGCAAGATAATAACAACATCTTCTAAATCCGATCTCTCTAGAAATTTTTGATTCTCAAGAAAAGTTTCCACCGCATAGATTGTTTTTGTTCCATAGTCGCGATCGAAGGGAGGGGCGGTACGAAACTCGTTCATTCGAATGACAGTCTCGTAGGCGTCGATTGCAGGTCCCCGACCTCGGCCAAGTTCGATCGGAGAGTTCCCGACAAGGGCCACGCGACGGCTCTGGTCTTCTATATCCCTCAGAAAATTCCCTGTTTCTTCCTGCATCGACAAAAATAGATCGTTCAGATCCAACAGCAGATGGCTATTCGAGAGATTCGAGGCCACCATAGTGTTCGCCAAAACAAGAATTTGTTCAGCCTGTTTTTCTAAATCTACAATAGTATCTTGGCCAGAGGACAGATCAATAACATCCTTCAGGACACCGGCCTCGCCGGCAACACTGTAGTAGAGCTGCTTCAGAGCGGGCTTCGTTGGGAAGGTCTCCAGTGTTTCACCGATATCCGACAGCAGGGATCGATCCGCACCGTTCCAGAGCCGCCGGAACCTGAAGACCTCAAGACGGCAGGAGACGTCTTTCCAGACGGGCTGTCGGGCAATCTGTCCTAGCGTCGACACCGCATCGCTGTCGAAGCGCCGCCACAGATTGAGGAGGAGGGAATCCTCCTGCGCCTTGGCCCATGGTGGCGTCCCTACCGGCAGGAACTCCTGGCGAAACTCGAAGGCTAGGTCGTGCCGGCGCTCGGCTACAAGCTTGCAAGCCATCAAGAACAGGGCCGACGAAACTTCGAGGGCACTGCCGTCCTTCTCGACCTCTGCCATTGCCGCTCTCATTCCCCGGCGACTGGCAACGTCATCTCCAAACGACGAATCGCGGGCAACCCTCTTGAAGAGCACCCACCAATCCGGCCCAGAGCCGTCACGACGCCATGCCAGCTTGTTCTCTGCGAAGTTCTTGAGTTCCAGACACGGCCATAGCAGGTGTTTGCGTCTCGACCGGGTCTCGTTAATGATACTCATCGCTCTGGCAACATCGCCGGCGTTGAAGAAATCTCTGCTCGCTCTGCGCGGCTCGCCGGGTCCGGCCTCGTTCCTCTTGAAATGCTCGGCCCAATGAGCCGCTGCGGCCGCGTGGTCTCGGCGTAGCGATGCCGACATCGCTCTCCAGCCCGATTGCGGCTCGCCCTCGAGGGCCCCTGCTTCCGTTCCAGGTTTCCGATCCTGTAGATCGAGACGCCACCTAGGCTGCGTCTCCATCCACTCGAACAGCTTCCGGTACTCGCCCCGGTTCTTGAGAGCCCAGTCGATCAGGTGAGGGACTTCACGCAGGTGCTGGGCAATGGGTATCCGGCTACCGGCCGACCAGAGCAGGTCCTCAAACTTGTGGGTGTTTCCGACGAATGGCACGAAGGGAATACCGGCGCGGCAAGCCGCGTACATACCGTGATGCCGGCCGGCGACCAGGATCGACGCCGTGCGCAGGCTCTTGACCAGGCTCGACCAGGTGATCTCCCGCATATCGAGGTTCTGCCATTGCGCGGCGGCTGGCGTGCTGGGCCAGGCAAAGCCGATGGCCTCGGTATGGAAGTCGGTGCTGACGACCATCCCGGAGAGATCTATGGAATCGGCATCCTCATCTATGGAGGCATAGTAGCTCAGGTCGATGAACCGTCTTGCCAGGACGCCGTGGCCTTGCAGGTCACGCGCGCTGGCGACCCCACGAACGGTCAGGTCGTGCAGCTTTGCCAGGCAGGCGTCGTAGTGGTTCGGGTTGCCTTGCCAGACCGTATTGACCAGCAGCGTGATCTTGCCCAGCGCCTGCGCATGCTCGATCTGGGCGATCTTGTTCAAGAAGGGATTGGATCCGTGATGCATCGACCCTTCCCCGTTCACCAAGAGAACGTCGAAGGCTTCGTCTTCTCCTACAAGGCGGCCGGCGCTCGCAATCTCGTCCTTGAGAACTTCGGCGACAGCGGCGCACCCGCAATGCTCCGCGCTATGATCGCCGACCAGCCTCACTCTTAACTCATCATCGGGCAAAGCATGGCCCCTCCAAGCCGAGGGCCTCCCGTTCCAAAAGCAAGCCCGATGGTGCCGCCACGGAAGACTGCGATCAAGCGCAGGCTATTCCAGCCAGGCCGGCAGTAAGCAGGGAGCGGTCGAGTCGGGCGGTTCTAGGGCACGGCCTTCCCGAAAGAGCCGGCCCGGACCTTGGGTGGCACTTGTGCAACAGCCCCCGATCTCAACGCCCGATCCGACTCGATCTGGCACCACCGCGCTAGTGCTGTTCCTCGGCTTGCCGGCGGAGTTCTTCGCGGGCCGCCTCGGCGGCGGCCTTCTCGGCCTTCTCCTGCGCCACGCGGGCTGCCACGTCGTCCATGCTGGGGGTCAGCGGGTCGCAGCCGCTCTTGGCGGCAAGCGCCGTCAGGTGCAGGTTGCGGTTCAGCAGGGCATCGGTCTCGACGTCCTCCGCCTCGCCGGTGTCCATCGCCGCCAGCACGGCCACCCCGCCGACGATGGTGAGTGCTGCGACGGCGGCATTGGTCTTCTGGCGGTCCAGGTCTTCCTGGTAGAGCCAGTCGATGGTATCCCGGTTGGCCGCGTACTCGTCCTTGATCTGCAGGCAGCTCAAGGCCGTGTCGCTGCTGCGCTTGGACGCCACGGGGTTCGGCGTGCGTCCACCGCAGGCCGAAAGCACCAGCAGCAGCGCAAGGCCGGATAGATAGATTGCGCGAATTGTTCCTCTCCCTCGGATCCCGATCTCTCGGAAAGCGTGTCTAGCCGAGCTTTACTCGCCTTGACAAGCAACTTCTGACCGAATTGGCGTTTTGATTCTTGCCGGAAACGCTGCCCCTTCCGATGGCGGCCCGGGGAAGCGGCGGGGAGGGGATTGTCGCAAGGGCATGAACGACGGCTTGATCGCTGGCCCCCGCAAGGCCAAGTAAACCGCGATGTCAGAGTCCCGATCCTCGCCGTGGCACGGCACAACCATCCTTTCCGTTCGCAAGGGCAATCGCGTCATCATCGCCGGTGACGGCCAGGTCTCCTTCGGACAGACGGTCATGAAGGCCAACGCGCGCAAGGTGCGCCGCCTGGCCAAAGACAAGGTCATCGCCGGTTTCGCCGGCGCGACGGCCGATGCCTTCACCCTCTTCGAGCGGCTGGAGGCGAAGCTGGAGACCTATCCCGACCAGCTGACGCGCGCCTGCGTGGAGCTGGCCAAGGACTGGCGCACCGACCGCTACCTGCGCCGCCTGGAGGCCATGATGGCCGTCGCCGACAAGAAGGTCTCGCTGATCCTGACCGGCGCGGGCGACGTGCTGGAGCCCGAAGACGGCCTGATCGGCATCGGCTCCGGCGGCAACTACGCGCTGGCCGCCGCCCGCGCGCTGGCCGACCTGCCGGATCTCGACGCCGAGGCCATCGCCCGTAAATCCCTCGCCATAGCCGCGGACATTTGTATCTACACCAATGACAACATCACCGTTGAAAGCCTTGAGCTCTAGCAAGAGCAGCGAGGGCGCGACCTTCTCGCCGCGCGAGATCGTCTCCGAGCTGGACCGCTTCATCGTCGGCCAGAACGACGCCAAGCGCGCCGTGGCCGTGGCGCTGCGCAACCGCTGGCGCCGCCAGCAGCTGCCCGACGCGCTGCGCGAAGAGGTCATGCCGAAGAACATCCTGATGATCGGCCCCACCGGCTGCGGCAAGACCGAGATCGCCCGGCGGCTGGCGAAGCTGGCGCACGCCCCCTTTGTGAAGGTCGAGGCGACCAAGTTCACCGAGGTCGGCTACGTCGGCCGCGACGTGGAGCAGATCGTGCGCGACCTGGTCGAGGTCTCGCTCACCATGACCCGCGAGCGCATGCGCAAGGACGTGACCGCCAAGGCCGAGCTCGCCGCCGAGGAGCGGGTGATCACCGCCCTGGTCGGCGAGAACGCCAGCGCCGACACCCGCCAGAAGTTCCGCAAGATGCTGCGCGAGGGCAAGCTGGCCGACAAGGAGGTGGAGCTGGAGCTGGCCGACACCGGCGCCGGCCAGATGCCGACCTTCGACATCCCCGGTATGCCGGGCGCGCAGATGGGCATGCTGAACCTGAACGACATCTTCGGCAAGGCCTTCGGCGGGCGCACCAAGAAGCGCAAGATGACCATCGCGGATTCCTACGACACGCTGGTCGCCGAGGAGAGCGACAAGCTGCTGGACGAGGAGACCATCCGCAGCGAGGCCGTGGAGGCCGCAGAGCAGCACGGCATCGTCTTCCTGGACGAGATCGACAAGATCACCGCGCGCTCCGAGCGCGCCGGCGCCGACGTCAGCCGCGAGGGCGTGCAGCGCGACCTGCTGCCCCTGCTGGAGGGGACCCAGGTCGCCACCAAGCACGGCACCATCAAGACCGACTACATCCTCTTCATCGCCTCGGGCGCCTTCCACATGGCCAAGCCCGCCGACCTGCTGCCGGAGCTGCAGGGCCGCCTGCCGATCCGCGTCGAGCTGAATGCGCTGACCCGCGACGACATGAAACGCATCCTGACCGAGCCCGAGAACTCCCTGGTCCGACAGTACACGGCCCTGATCGGCACCGAGGAGGTAACCCTCACCTTCACCGAGGAGGGCATCGACGCGCTGGCCGACCTGGCGACCGAGATCAACGCCAGCGTCGAGAACATCGGCGCGCGCCGCCTGCACACCGTGATGGAGAAGCTGCTGGAGGAGATCTCCTTCACCGCCTCCGACCGCCCGGGCGACGCGGTGGAGATCGACGCCGCCTACGTCCAGGCCCGCGTCGGCGAACTCGCCAAGGACCAGGACTTGAGCAGGTTTATTTTGTAGCGCCCCACGGTGGGCCTGGCGCTTCGCCAGGTTCCGGAATCTTGCCTCTCAACTGAGCCGCGTGCCAGCCTTCGCTTGAATATTGAGCGGGTCGGCAGCAATTTGCAGACTGGCAAGAATGGGTGACGGCAACAATGCGGTGCAGGGAATCGACTTGGCATAACTGGCTGCAGGGGGCGGCAGCAGTTCTGGTTGTGGTGTCCTCCCTGTCCTTGGAGGCTCCAGCGAAAGATTCCGGCTCTGCTGCAAAGCCGGCCGGACGATGCGAAGCCCTTCAGGACCGGTTGGAACTCGCCAACGCGCCGACCCTTCTACAAGCGGCTGAAACTTGCGCTCGCGAAGAGGACTTATTCGCTGCCACCCTGTTCTTGATCACGGCACAGATCCGCGCGAAGATTGATCTGACTCTGCTCAAGCCGGCGGACAAGAAGGCCCAACGTGTGGCAGCAGAGCTCTATCGGGACCTCTTCTATTTATACGGCGGTCCGGGGGATAGCGCGCTCTATGCAGACCCCGAGACCGCCGGGCGTCTGCTCGACCGGGTTGCGGCCTGGAAACCGCGTTTCGGACCGAACTACAATCCGGGTTGGGCCTATCGGGACAGTGATCGCCTTGCGCTGTACACCCAATTTGCGCAGGAGCAGATCGATCGTCGCCTGTATCAACTTCGGCAATACGCCGTCCTGATGGTCGATCCCCGGTATCGGGCCGTGCAGGCGGAGATGGCGAATATACAGCTTCAGTCAGGAGGCCCTCTCACCGTGGGGACCGCCCTCTACGAGCAGTTCAAACAGGCTAAGGCGCGCTTGCACGAGTTGCGGAAGGAGATTCTGGCTGGCTTTCCTCCGCCTCCATCGCGACGCCCGGTGCTCGATGGCCTGCCTCCCGACATCGATCCGAAGGTCCGCCAGCTCTATTCCGGAATGAACGGGCCCCAGGAAGGCGGCTGGCACCTGTTCGAAAGCGCGGCCGAAGCGAGGCGTTCGTGGCTCTCGAAGGCCATGGAAGCAGAGGCGCTGTCTCGCGTGATAGCTGCCGTCGATTTCGAACGGGAGGTGCTCTTCGCGGTCTGGATTGGCGAACAAGGGAGCGCGAGCGGAAAGATATTGGTGCAGAAGCTGGACTATGATGAGAGAACCGGCAGATGGAGCCACCACGTTCTTGTCGGGGTTCGCCACGACGATTGCCAGACCGCGGGTAGCAGTGCTGGCCCGCATCCGGTCGCCTATCCCTTTGCTCTTGCCATCGGGCCTCGGCCAACCAAGGGAATTCTCAACCAAAGCACAGCGCGATCCAACTTTCCCGATGGTTGCCAACCACCGGTGGCAGGTACCCCAACTGTCACTTCCTCGGACGGGGACCGAGAGCCCTCACAATAGGGACACGTCAGCAAGATCCGGCCGGGTGCACCGCGAGGTTACTGGATCCAGGTGATGGACGCGCCGTGAGGATTGAGAAGCGCCAGGAACTGGCGGTCTTGCTGAGCGACAAAGGACCCGGCCTGGGTCATGCGTCCCGCCAGCGGTTTTGACGGCGGCAAGACGGTAGCCGCCTCGTTGCTTATCCAGACCGCGCCGGTCCCCGCCACCCCTTCGCAGAACCGCGCGCGGTCATCGGGCGAGAGATAGGCCAGCACGGCCGAGTGGAAGACCACCAGGGTGGCGTCCTTCGGCGCCTCCGCAGCCAGGGCGGCCAGCCCCTCGTTCAGGTCTGCCTTTACCACCCGCGGCGGGTCGCGTCGCGCGAGGCGGATAGCCTGGGCCAGGCGCCTTGCGCGGCCCTCCTGCTCCGGCCAGACCAGGGTTTCAAGCCAGCGGCAGGCCTCGGGCTCTGAGAGGTCGAGGGGGTTGAGGTCGAGGCCGGCGCGCCAGTCGACCTGCGGCAGGGCCTCGGGCAGGGGCGTGCCGGCACTGGCCCGGCAGGGGAAGACCGGGGTGTCGGGGCCGGCGTCCGCCGGCAGCAGGCGGTGGTGACGGCCCTCCACCTCGTAGTCGTAGCCGTAGCGGTCCGGCAGCAGGCAGAGGCCGGCCGAGGCGCCGACCTCCAGGAGGGCCAGGGGCTGGGCCAAGCGGGCGAGGAGCGGCAGCAGGGTGGCGCAGCGCCCGGGCTCGTTGGTCTGGGTGCTGCGCGCCAGCATGACGGCGCTGAGCGCCGGCCAGTCCTCCCTGGCGGGCGCCAGGAAGGCCGCGGCGCTCCCGGCCAGGCCGAAGCGGTGGCGCAGGCTGGCGAAGAGCAGGTTGGGCTGCTGCTTGGCCTCCGGCAGGCCGGCCAGCAGGGCCAGCAGGGTCTCGTCGTCTGCAACGGCCTTGGCGGCCGCCTCGTAGAGCGGCGAGTGGCCGGCGGCCTCCAGGTCGGCGAAGCGGCGGTAGCGCCGGGCGATTGCCGGCAGGTCGGGCGCTGCCAGGTCGGGCAAGGCCGGCTAACCCCGACGACCGCAGTGGTAACCACTGCGGTCCGACCGGCCACTTTCCGTCTTGACCGGGCTTGACCCGGTCATCCACGTCGTCCCGCCAGCGCCGAATTCTCCACTTTCGTGAGGCCGAGCCACGTGGATCCCCGGGTCTTCGCCCGGGGATGACGAACAAGGGTTGTGCAGAGGTGCACGCGATAGAATCCCACCAGCCAAACCGTACTGCAGTGGGTCACGCCCGGGAATGCCGGCGGGCATGTGGAGGCGGGACGTCATGATTTGCCAGGCCCAGGCCGCTAGACCTCCTCGCCCTGCTCCAGGGTCCTGAAGCCGCCGCGCACGAAGACCGCCACGGTGCAGCCCTCCGCGGAGCGCGAGGAGTGGCGCGAGCCCGCCTGCAGCGAGATGCAGTCGCCCACGCCGTAGACCCGGCCGTCGCAGTCTTCCAGGCTGCCCTCCAGGATCACGAACTCCTCGTGGCCGCGGTGCTCGTGCGGGATCGAGACGCCGCCCGGCTTGAAGCGGACCAGGAAGAAGCCCGACTGCGTCTCCTCCGACCAGGAGATGTTGTGCCAGAGGATGTCGCTCTGCTCGCTGCCCTGCAGGCCGTAGGGGCGGTAGTCGGCGGTCAGCGCGTTCACCACCTGCCGCTTCGCGTCCAAGCCGGTCGCCATGGTCATCCTCACTCCCATCGTTCCGTCAGGGATGTCTCTAGCATGGTTCCGGCGCGCAAGCCCGCCTAGACTGGCGCCATCGTCGCCGCTGCGAAGGAAACCGGCCCATGTTCACCCTGCCAGCCGATGGCTACCGCTTTCCCGATCACCTCATGCACCCGCCGGTCATGGCGATCGGGGATTCCATGTACAACGGCATGCGTTCGGCCACCATCACCCGCGAGTTCGCGGCCAAGTCGGTGCCGGCCCTGGTCGCGCGCGCGATCGCGCCCGAGTACGACCACCGCGCCCCCGGCTATCCGGAGGTGCTGCTGATGGACCTGGAGCAGACCCTGCGCGACGTCGACCTGGGCGACCTGGTGAGCCGCATGCGCCGGCGCCTGGCGGCCGCCATGGCCAACGCCAAGCGCTGGGCCGACAACGTCCACGTCGTGCCGGAGGAGCATGCCTGCTGGGACAACCTCTCGATCTCCGGCGCGCTGCTGGAGGACCTGACCGACCGCAGCTTCGCCTACTGGGATGCGCGCATGGCCGAGCTCCGCCCGCTGCTGGACCGGGTGACCTCGCTCGAGGCGCTGAGCGCGACGGGCATCGACATCATGGAACTGCACATGGCGCTGAACGGGCGCTTCCTGCTGAACCCCAACCGGCGCCCGGAGCTGAACCGCCTGACGCCGCTCGACCTGGTGAACGCGCGCGAGCCGCGCCGCCTGCTGGTCAACATCGGCTCCAACCACGGCATCATCGACATCACGCTCGGCGGCTCCGAAGCCCAGAGCCCGCCCGACCCCAATACGGGCCTGCGGTCGCTCTCCGCCTGGGCCGAGGCCATGAGCGGCTTCGCCGAGCGCCTGATCCAGCTGCCCAAGAGCGTCGAGCAGATCGTGGTCAACACGGTGGTGCTGCCCTCCAGCGTGCCGAACCTCATGTACCCCTATAACCTGCGCGAGATCTATCCGGGCGACCTCCCCCAGCAGCAGGGCTACTACCCCGTCTACGACAACCGCCTGGGCGGCCCCGACAGCTATGTCCAGTACTCGGGCGCCGAGATGCGGGCGATCGACGGGGCCGTCACCGAGATCAACGAGCGCATGATAAGCCGCATGCAGCGGGTCTTCGATGCCGCCGGCGACGGGCGCCTCAGCATCTTCCGCCTGGACGAGAAGCTGAGGGCCTACGACGCCAAGCACGACGACCGCAAGGCGGTCCGCCAGGCCACGCCCGGCGCCCGGCTGGAGTATCCCAACCACCGCTACGGCAACGAGGCCATCGACTTCGACAACTTCTTCTTCTTCGATTCCTTCCGCCGCGGCGGCATCGCCAGCCTGGACAACCACCACCCCAGCGGTCTCGGCTACTCCATCCTCGCCCGCGAGCTCCTGAAGATGCTGAAGAGCGAGGATCCCGCGATCAACCTCAACAACCTCATGATCTCGGAGAACGGCGACCGCCTCTTCAGCGACCCGCCGGGCGAGTACGCGACCGTCATGCGCCTCTGGTACCGCTTCCGCCGCCGCCGCGCCGGTCTCTCGAACGAGCCCGACCTGGCCGAAGCCCGCGGCGAGGAACTGCCCACGCGCCGGGCGCCGGCCGTCATGGGTACCGCCGAGGCCGAGGTGGCCGGCTACATGGAGGTCATGGACAAGATGCTGCGCAAGGGTCAGTGACCCCCCGGCCCCGCAAGGTCGGGCAGCAGCGCGATCCGGCGCGCCAGCGGCGAGCCGAGGCGCTGCCTGGAGTACCAGGGCGACAGCAGATCGCGCTGCAGCAGGTCGGGGTTCCGCTCCAGGAAGTCCTCCGCGTCGCGGTGGGGCGTGGTGGACATGCGCTCGGCAATCAGGCTGAGGAAGGCCTGGGTGATGGTGGCGTTGAACTTGCTGGTGTCGCCGCCCTTGCGGGCGAGACCCCGGATCCCGCCGCCGACCAGGTGCAGCGCCTCGAAGTAGCCGGTGCAGGAGAGCGCCTCGTAGGCGACGCCGACGTGATCGCGGTGCCTGAAGCCGGCGGGATCGAGCCTGCCCGTGACCAGGCCCTCAAGCGTCTTTCGATGGTCCATTCTTCTCGTCCTCGTCGACATAGCCGTGGCTGTCCGCGGCGGTGAGCTCCAGGTCGTAGACGGACTTGAGCTGGCGGATCTTCTCCAGGGTCGCTTCCGGGAAGGGCGCCTTGCCCTCGAAGGCGTGCAGCGCCATGGCCTCGATCAGCTCGGCCACCGAGATGTCCAGGTGCTCCGCCAGGCCCTTCAGGACCTTGAGCAGCCGCTTCTCCAGCCTGAGACCGGTCTGGACCCGCTCGACATTCTTCAATCCCTCGCTCCAGCTGTCGGACGTTCTGTGAAATAGATAATACCTTGGTACCAAGGTGTCAATATGGAAAGATAGAACGGCTGGGCGGCAGGGGGTCAGACGCGCAGGAGGTTATGGATCTCGAAGCCGATGGAGAGCGCGGCCAGCGCGAAGGCCAGCACGATGCCGAGCTTGGAGGACCAGTTGCGGTCGAGCGGCCAGAGCTGCTGGCGGCGGTAGTCCTCGGCCGCCTCCGGCCCCGCCTCGGTGAGCGCGCGCCAGCAGGCCGGCAGGCGCGCCTGGCGGGCCAGGATGGTCGCGACCATGGGGGCGATAAGGGCGCCCGGCACGGCGAAGCCCAGCAGGACCTGTCCCGGCAGGTAGTCCTCCGGCGGTGTCGCAGCGCGGGAGAGGAAGACGGCCAGCATGATCGGGCAGCTCGACCAGTAGAAGTTGTTGAGCGCGAAGTTCCAGTGCTCCAGGCCGAACTCGTTCAGCGGCGAGCGCGCGTTGAGCTGCAGGAAGAGCCCCTCCCGCCTGGCGACCTGCAGCCGCTCGAAGAGGGCGAAGAGGGCCGTGTGCAGCAGGATCTGGCAGATGGCGAGTGCGGCGAAGAAGACCAGCAGGAACTGCTGGGCCATCAGCATGAGGTTGAGGACGAGCTGGTCCGCCGGCTGGGGGATGTGGGCGCCGGACGTCTCTACCCTGGCGTCGATCCTGGTGCCGACTCGGGGGCCGGCGCAGAGCAGCCCGCCGCGCGCCTCCTCGGCCTCCAGCAGCCACTTGACCGAGGGGCTCTTGACCTCGCAGGCGAAGCGGAGCTGCTCGTGGCGCGGCGCCGAGCCGAAGAAGACCGGGAAACCGGGGGTCCAGTCGGCGAGGTTGACGACCAGGGTGACGGCCAGCGCCAGCAGCACGGCCGGGCGGCGCAGGCGCCTGAGCCCGGCCAGCAGCCGGCCGAGGCTCTCCTCCCCCACCTCGCCCCGCTGCGCGCGCAGGACGCCGGTGTCGCTAAGCTCCCGCCAGGCCTTCAGCAGCGCGCCCCAGGTGAACCAGAGCCCCGGCACCGCCGCCAGGAAGAAGAGCGGGAAGGGCCACCAGTTGGCCTGCCGGAAATAGGTCTCGTAGCCCGAGGGGGCCCCCGCCGGCGGCCGGTCGAAGCCGAAGAGCAGGACGAAGCCCCAGACGCCGAGCGACAGCACCGCTGCTGCCAGCGCGGCCGCCACGGCGGGATCGAAGGAGGGAGATCGTCTCGGCATCGCGTCGGCTCCCTTGGCGGCGGCTCGGGCGCCCGGCGCTAGCCGCGCTTGCCCGCGAGCGGCAGCAGGCGCTCAATCTCCCGGTCGATCACCGTCCGGACGCGGCGGAGGCCATCCAGCTCGGCTTCGACGAACCTGGAGTTCTCGTCGGTGTCCGTCGCCGTGCGGATGTAAGCGTACTCTTCGGGATCGTCGCTGTCGTCCGTCGCGAAGGTGAGCTCGACAAACCGCTTCTTCTTTTCTTTCACGATAGAGCTTCTCAAGAGTGTCATTTTGCAGTCCCCGGCGTGGCTAACGCCGAGGATGCTCGCATGGAAGAGGCTGTCCTGTTAAGTGCGGCGGCCGGTGGCGCCGGGGCCGGCCCAGCACCCGGCCGCAGTGGACAATTGCGGCAAGGCTGCGCGCCGGTGTAACCCTGCCCACCGGCAACGAAGGAGAGGAAGCATGGAGCAGGTGACCGGCGGTTGCCTCTGCGGCAAGGTCAGGATCGTGGCGCGGGGGCGCCCCTACCGGGTCGGCCTCTGCCACTGTCTGGACTGCCGCAAGTATCACGGGGCGCTCTTCCACGCCTCCGCGATCTTCCCGCAGGAGGCGGTGACGGTCGAGGGCGAGACGGGCGCCTATGCCGGACGCCACTTCTGTCCCAACTGCGGCTCCCCCCTCTTCGGGCGCAGCGGCGACGAGGTCGAGGTGAACCTGGGCGCCCTGGACCAGCCCGACCGCTTCATGCCGACCTACGAGAGCTGGACCACCCGCCGGGAATCCTGGCTGCCACCCTTCCCGCTGAAGCACAGCTACGAGCGCGACCGCGACCCTGCGAGCCGCTTCGAGGATTAGGTCGCTTTTCTCATGAGGTTAGGTGCATCACGGGTCCGATCCAGTGAAAATGTGAACCCTAACAAGCGCTTGCACGGTTTCTAGAGAACCCCACGATACAAACCCTCTGTGACCCGTAGCCAATGGGCGTTGCATGCCTCAAATGCGCCGTGTAGTCGCGGATTTTGGAGGCCCAGCAAACAACCCGGATGCCAAAGCGCTGCTGCTTGGCGCAACTTACCAGGCGAAATGGCCCTGTAGAGCGTTTCGGCGCTTGCTTTCAGGACGGCCGTCGCACTGATCGGGGGATGCATGAAATCGCGACTCTGGATGGCCAGCGTATCTTCGCCGTCGCCTTGGGGCATGAGGATGTGAACGACAACAAGAACTATCGTTTCGATCCGGTCCTGGAACCCATGCTGGGTTGCCTTCTGGCACTCCGCTCGGGCTGAACAGGCTGACGCATACACCTGAGAGCGCCGACCGCGACCGCCGCATCGGCCATGACCCTAAAGTCCGTCCAAAGGCTCTTCATCGACCTCATTCTCGATGCTCAAGAAATCTCAATGGCACACATCACGCTCGACCTCTACACCACCAACGAGACCCTCCCTGACCATCGAGAACGCCGCTTCTTCCAGGGCCAAAGAGGCCAGCGAAGCCGAGCCCGCGGGACGGCTAGTGCTACCAGCCGCTCTACGCCTTCTGCGTCGACCAACCTGCTGGCGGCCAGGTTCCGGCGCGCAATCATCTGGGACTTTGCCCGCGCAAATCCTAGCACGAATCGGAGCCGTCGGCGCACTCGGTGCTAAATGTGCCTGTTGGATTTCCTGTTCCGGATACAACAGCCCTTACTTGGGGGGACACAGTAACTGGCCCGGCGTTACCACCAGTCGCATTGCCACTCACAGAACTAGCATCGCCCCCACGGGAGCAGCCGCTGCATATGAAGAGCATTACTATTGCAATAACCCTATAAATTCTCATAGTGAAATCCCTCTAATTTACCGCGACCCCAGGAATCCCCGAACAGTGACATGAAGCGCCCGGCGGAATCGCTACAACCATCGGGCATGTACCAAACTGGGTAACGCATGCTATTGCAGGGCCATATTGGCGCCGTTGGTCACGTGTCCCAGCAGGAGAAACATTTATTCCTCTGTATCCGGGAGCGTTGTACACCTCTACATCGGCCGCGGATCCACCGGTTGCATCTCCAGAATCGCTATTGGCGTCACCACCGTAGAAGCACCCGGAAAGCGCTAGCAGAATCACGGCACCTGCTAGACCTTGAGCAGCTTGGCTCACCAAGTACCGCCGGGCCTTCATCATTCGGCCTCCTCCTTTGCACTTACTGATAAAATCTATCCTAACGTTGCCCATCTAACAAGCCACTAAATTCTGACGTGTGGCCCTTGGTTTCGCACCGACTGGCCGGATTTCCCAGAGACCATCTCTCGAAACTCGGAACATAAAGTGCACACCTTGGTCAGGCCCAGACCCGCGCACCAATAGGTGGGCTGCCCATGCGCGGCTCGCTGGCGGTCCTTGCCAGCACAGCAAGTCACCGAAAACGACCGGCAAAGCCCTAGCTACTTTGCGCTCATCCATCAGGACTCGGTTGGGGCCTACCGCAACGCGGTAGCGACAGACCTCGCGGCTTCTGAGGGATCTGACGAGTACGAAGGTGCCTCGCCCGTACGCCAGGCCGAACCCGAGGTCATGCCCGGCAAGCGCCCCGCTGCCGAAGAGACCCGGACGTTGATCTCAACGGCGAGGAGCGGCGCGAACTTGTCGCCTCCGTCCTTTCAAATCTGCGGCGGGTGCGGGAGTAGGAATGACGAGCCAAGCCATCTTGTCACCGGTCGAGCACGTTGGCACGGATGCGGCCGGCGATCTCATGCTTGAAGTTTGCACCCAAGAGACTTGGGCGATATGTCTGCCGACGAACGTCAACTTGAAGCGGCCATTCAACGCATCGACCAAAGGCGAAGGATGGATAGAGAAGCGGCTGGCAAGGCGCGTAGTCTCCTAGCTGAAACCCACGGTCCTGGCCTAGCAGCTGATATGTGAACCTAGCCCCGCTGCGAGGACCCGTTTCTGCACCAATAAGCTGGGCAATGTATGGAGGGTCCTTGTAGCAAGCTGGCCTCGCAGAGGTGACACCACCGTACAGCATATCGTGGCCGACTCCGCCATACACCGCCGATGTTGTAGGTTTTGAGTTGATTTGCCTTGCTCGGCTCGCATCGCTATCTTCAGTTTAACGAAAAATGAAAAAGCTGGCGTTTTAGGAGGGACCAAGATGGCTGAGATTCGGACCCCGGAGGACCTGTTGGCGGCACTTGAGAGGTCCGCAACTCGGGTGCTTTCGCCAGACGAGCGGGGGCGCCAAGAGGTGTCCTTCATCGTTGGCTGTATCAATGATGATGGGAACGTCACAAAGGCTGACGTAGAGGCTGCCTTAGCCAAGATGGACGAGCCCACCTGAGCGCAGCATGATCCTACATGAGCTGACCGGAGGGAATGAAAAACATCCGGCGTACAAGGCCCTTGAGCTTGCTAACTCTCGAAGGCACTACAATTTCTTGCAATCTATAATCGTTGCAGCGCTGGACATCCAACGACCATTCCTCTCGCAGACGGTCATTAAGGCAATAAATTATCACGCCATCGCTTGCCTTCACACGAATGCTGGTGAGTACAGGCCGTGTCCCGTAAAAGTGGGTCCATACATACCGCCAGAACACTTTCGAGTTTCGGCGCTGATGGATGATTTTGTAAACAACGTCAACAGAGTTTGGGAGCAAACAGACGCTGTGGCACTCGCCACTTACGTTCTTTGGCGATTGAACAATATCCACCCTTTCATAAATGGAAATGGACGAACTGCCCGAGCATCTGCCTACTTTGTCTTGTGCTTGAAATCTGGCGGCCTTCTTCGCGGAGATACCATCCTGCCAGATCTGTTGCTACAAAACCGTGACGAGTATATTGCTGCATTGCGTGTGGCGGATGGCAAAGACGAGAAGGGAAATCCAGCGCTGCAACAGCTGCACTCGCTCGTGGTTAGACTGCTGCGACAGCAGGTGGGTCAGGCCGAGCAACCACCGTTAGACGAACAGGTTGATGATGAGCGCGGTTCAGACGGCAACGATGATGAGGGGAACTGAGCTGCCCACCCGGGGCGAAACACACGCACGCCGGAGCAGGACCCTTCAGCCGCTTGAGTTTAGCGGATTTAGCAGGGTGGGTTCGCCGAACACCCGACCGGCTACTGGCAGGCATGCCCAGACACTGACGGCGTGTACTGCCATGCGTATCGGCCGCGTGACGAATTGGCTACCGGACAGCACTTCAAATGCGCTCCGCCGAGTCTCAGGGAAGCACGCCCAACTCAAAATGCCGCTGAACGATTGAACCAATTGGCGCGCCCGGGAAGATTCGAACTCCCAACCTCCTGATCCGTAGTCAGGTGCTCTATCCAATTGAGCTACGGGCGCCGGGGCCGGTCCGGTGCGCGGAAAAGCGCGGCGCCGGTGGCCTGAGGGCGCGGAAACTAGCGAAAGGCCGGGGCGCATGCAAGGGGCTTTCGTCCGGTCAGCCATGCGTTTACAGGTGATGCGCTTCGGCCACTGTTTGACGCGTGTTGGCGAATCACCCTTCCCTTAGGCACACTGTGGCGCTAGGGAGACAAGGGACACGGAGGAAGCGGGCTTCCGTGCCCGAAATCCCGTAGCGAGGGGCGGTCGGAAGTGGTGAGCGATGCAGCTTAGGCAGAAGAAGAAGATTGGCCGAGCGGTTGCCCTGGCCGGGCTGCTGCTCGCAATGGTAGGCTGCCAAAACTTCAACAGCGTCGTGCTTCCCGGGGGATCGCCCGGCGCCAGTTCGCCGGGCGTGCAGCTGGGCACGACGAACTTCACGGTCCCCGGCGTCACCCAGTTCCCTTCCACCGGCACGGCCGTCGGCGACCGCGTCGAGGATCTGCGCGACGAGCTGGAGGACCTGCAGAGCCGCGTGCGCGAGGAGAACGCCAGCCTGCAGGCGATCCGCAGCTCGATCCGCCGCAATGCCGGCGCCTATAACCAGACCGTGGCCGCCATCAACGGCAGCCTCCAGGTCGGCACGACGCCGGGCAATCCCAACATGGTCCAGGCCTGGAACCAGGCGCGCGGCCAGCTCGATCAGGTGAACGCCGACGCCTCGGGCTTGACGACCCTCCTGAACGAGGTCTCCGCCTCCTCGGCCACGGCCGGCTACCTGCTGGAGTCGACCCAGGCGACCTTCGCCGTGCGCGGCGCCGTGGACGCCGACCACCAGCAGCTCGCCGTCCTGCAGGACGAGACCAGCCAGACCGCCGTCACCATCGACCGCCTGCTGAACGAGCTGACCACCGACGTCGCCCGTACCTCGAACTTCATCGCTGCCGAGGGCAACAACATGCGTGCCCTCTCGGTCGCGGTGGACAACGGCCAGTTCATCGGCTCCAGCCTGGCCTCGCTCTCCTCCGGCCTGCCCGCCCCGCCGCCGCTGGGCGGCCCGCAGAGCCTGGTCGGCGCCCGCGAGCCGCTGGTCATCATCCGCTTCGACCGCCCCAACGTCGACTACAACGCCGTCCTCTACCAGGCCGTCTCCGCGGCCCTGGAGCGGCGCCCCAACGCCGCCTTCGACGTGGTGGCCGTCTCCCCGGCCGGGACCCAGGCACGCCTCAACACCGCGCGCGGACGGCGCTATGCCGAGCAGGTGGTGCGCAGCCTGGCGAACATGGGCCTGCCGCTGGATCGCGTCGGCCTGGCCGCCACGGCCAGCCCCAACGTCTTCGTCGACGAGGTCTACGTCTACGTCCGCTAGGGCAAATCGTCGTCGCAGATGAGTCCATCTGCTCGGGATTTGCTCTAAGCGGCGTCGAGTGTCTCGCGGCGCCGGCCGCCTCCTGCGGCGCCCGTCACCCTTGCCCGGAGCCGCGCTTGCGGCCACGATGGCGACCGCACCGGCGCCAGCCGTTCTGGCAGTCTCAAGGACGCCGGCCGGTCCCCGAACAGCGAGCACAACAGGGCAAGGAAGCGTGGCCATGGATCTCGGCATCAGTGACAAGGTGAGGCCGCTCATCGACAAGGTGCGCCGCATGGTGCGCGAGGAGGCGATCCCCTTGGAGGAGGAGTACGAGGCCGAGATCGCCAAGGGCGAGCGCTTCGCCTACACGCCGCGCCAGACCGAGATCATCGAGGGGCTGAAGAGCAAGGCCAGAGAGCGCGGGCTCTGGAACTTCTGGCTGACCGCCTCCGACCGCGGCTATGGCCTCACCACGGTCGAGTACGCCTATCTCGCCGAGGAGATGGGCTGGTCGCGCCTGGCCGCCGAGGCCTTCAACTGCTCGGCCCCCGACACCGGCAACATGGAGGTGCTGGAGCGCTTCGGCAGCGAGGCGCACAAGCGCGCCTGGCTGGACGACCTGCTGGAGGGCCGCATCCGCTCCGCCTATCTCATGACCGAGCCGCAGGTGGCCTCCTCCGACGCCACCAACATCGCGCTCTCGGCCGTGCGCGAGGGCGACCACTATGTGCTGAACGGCGAGAAGTGGTGGGCCTCGGGCGCCGGCGATCCGCGCTGCAAGGTCTACATCGTCATGTGCGTGACCAACCCCGACGCCGACAAGCACCGCCGGCACAGCCAGATCCTGGTGCCCGCCGGCACCGAGGGAATCGAGGTGCTGCGCCCCATGCAGGTCTTCGGCAACGACGACGCCCCGCACGGCCACATGCACATCCGCTTCACCGACGTGCGCGTGCCGGCCGAGAACCTGATCCTGGGCGAGGGCCGCGGCTTCGAGATCGCGCAGGGCCGCCTGGGGCCGGGGCGCATCCACCACTGCATGCGCGCCATCGGCCAGGCCGAGCGGGCGCTGGAGCTGATGTGCCGCCGCTCGCTCTCGCGCGAGGCCTTCGGCAAGCCGCTGGCCCAGCTCGGCGCCAACCACGACATCATCGCCGAGTGCCGCATGGATATCGAGATGGCGCGCCTGCTCTGCCTCAAGACCGCCTGGATGATGGACACCACCAGCCCGCGCGAAGCCGCGCCCTGGATCAGCCAGATCAAGGTGGCCGCGCCGCGCGTGGCGCTGAAGGTGACCGACGAGGCCATGCAGATGCACGGCGGCGAAGGCATCAGCCAGGATCAGCCCCTGGCCCACATGTGGACCCACCTGCGCACCCTCCGGCTCGCCGACGGTCCCGACGCGGTGCACCGGCGCCAGGTGGCGCGCCAGGAGCTGAAGCGCTACACGAACCGCTAGAGCAGGATGCCTTCGCCTATGCTCACGAACCCCGCTCTAGCATGCTGGTTTGGAAGCAAATCGTCGTCGCAGATGCCCCCATCTGCTCGGGCTTTGCTCTAGCTCCATGGCCGAACTCTATCTGGTCCGCCACGCCCAGGCAGGGCGGCTCGGCGGCGACTACGACCGCGTCTCCGAGCTGGGCCGGCAGCAGTCCGCCCTGCTGGGCGCCCATCTGGCGGCGCTGGGCCTCCAGTTCGACCGGGTCGCGCGCGGCGAGATGCGCCGTCATGCCGAGACCCTGGAGCACCTGCTGTCGGAGCTGGGGCACGCCGGCGAAGCCGAGGTGCTTCCCGGCCTCAACGAGTACGACTTCGACAACCTGGCCGAGGCCTACTTCGTCGATCACGAGCAACCGCCGGACTTCCGCAGCGACCGGCGCATCTTCTTCCGGACCCTGCGCCAGGCACTTCTGGCCTGGTCGCGGGGCGAGCTGCCGGAAGCGGTCCTGAAGGAGAGCTGGGAGGACTTCACCGGCCGCGTGGCAGGCGCCCTGGCCAGCCTCTGCGATCCGGCCAGGGGCCGGCGGGTGCTGGCCGTCAGCTCCGGCGGCGCCATCTCCATGGTCCTGGCCCAGGTGCTGAGCCTGACGCCGGACGTGGCGGTCAACCTGAACCTGCAGGCGAAGAACAGTGGCTTTTCCCGCTTCATCTTCAACGGCAGGGCCATCTATCTTCACAGCTTCAACGCGGCACCGCATCTGGAGACCCCGGACCGCAAGGACCTGGTGACCTACAGCTAGAGCCGCCCCCTGGAACAAGTACCCCTGGAACGAGCACCCCTGGAACGAGCACCCGTGCAATGAAGAGAGACGCCCTATGAGCCTAGACGTCGCGCAGCTGGACGAGGCCGCCCTGGCCGCCTACCTGCCGGAGCGGATCGAGGGCTTCGGCCGCCTGAGCGAGGCCCGGAAGTTCGCCGGCGGACAGTCCAACCCGACCTTCCTGCTGACGACCGACCGCGGCCGCTATGTCCTGCGCCGCAAGCCGCCGGGCGAACTCCTGAAGTCCGCCCACGCCGTGGACCGCGAGTTCCGGGTGATGGCGGCACTGGCGAAGACCGACGTGCCGGTCCCCAGGACCTATCACCTCTGCGAGGACGAGGCCGTCATCGGCTCGGTCTTCTTCGTGATGGAGTTCCTGGAGGGGCGCATCTTCTGGGACCCGGCCCTGCCAGAGGTCTCGCGCGAGGAGCGGGGCCCCATCTTCGATGCCATGAACGCCGCCCTGGCCGCCCTGCACCTGGTCGACGTGGAGGCCGTGGGCCTGGCCGATTTCGGCCGCCCGGGCAGCTACTTCGAGCGGCAGGTCTCGCGCTGGTCCAAGCAGTACGTCGCCTCGCAGACCGAGACCATCCCGGAGATGGACCGCCTCATCGCCTGGCTGCAGGCGGAGATGCCGGAGGACGACGGCCGGGTCTCGCTGGTGCACGGCGACTATCGCCTGGACAACATGATCTTCGCACCGGCCGCGCCGCGCGTCTTGGGCGTGCTGGACTGGGAGCTCTCGACCCTGGGCCATCCCTGGTCGGACCTCGCCTACCAGTGCATGCAGTGGCGCCTGCCCAACGAGGGGGTCTTCCGCGGCCTGGGCGCGCTCGACCGCGGCGGGCACGGCCTTCCCACCGAGGCCCAGTATGTCGAGACCTACTGCCGGCGCACCGGCATCCAGGGCATCGAGACCTGGACCTTCTGCCTGGCCTTCAGCTTCTTCCGCCTGGCCGCGATCCTGCAGGGCGTGCTGAAGCGGGCGCTGGACGGCAATGCCTCCAACCCGGAGCGGGGGCTGCAGATGGGCGCGGCCGTGCCGGTGCTGGCCCGCATGGCCATGGAGATCGTCGAGGGGGAGGGGACATGAGGCGCTACGAAGGCTCCGTCGTCCTGATCACCGGCGCGGCCGGCGGCTTCGGCAGCGAGGCGGCAAGGCGTTTCGCCGGCGAAGGGGCCAGGCTGCTGCTCTCCGACATTCGCGACGAGCCGCTGGAGGCCGTGGCCGCGCCGCTCCGGGCCGAGGGCGCCGAGGTCGAGACCCTGGCCGGCGACGTCTCGGCCTGGGAGACGGCGGACGCCCTGGTGGCCCGCGCGGTGGAGCGCTTCGGCGGCCTCGACGTCGCCGTCAACAACGCCGGCATCGGCGGGGGACTGGGCAAGCTCTCGCAGGTGCCCGTCGAGGAGGCCCAGCGCATCTTCTCGATCAACCTCATGGGCGTCTTCCTCGCCTTGAAGGCGCAGATCCCCCAGATGGAGCGCCAGTTCGCCGAGAGCGGGCGGCGCGGCGCCATCCTGAACGTCGCCTCGGTCGCCGGCGTCATCGGCGCGCCGCTGCTGTCGGTCTATTCCGCGGCCAAGCACGGCGTCGTGGGCCTCACCAAGTCCGCCGCGGGCGAGTGCGCGCGCAAGGGCATCCGCATCAACTGCCTCTGCCCCGCCTTCGCCGAGACGCAGATGGTGACGGACTTCCTGGACAAGATGAGCGGCAGCGCTGAGGAGGCGCGCGCCCGCGTGCTGTCCAACATGCCCATGCGCCGTTTCGGCCAGCCCGATGAGGTGGTGCAGGCCATGCTCTGGGCCTGCGCGCCCGAGAACGCCTTCATGACCGGACACGCCCTGGTGCTGGACGGAGGGCTATCCGCCGTGTGACGGCGCCGGCGGCGGGTTCACCAGCGGCCCCATTTGGGCACTGTCACCAGAGCCCTCCTGTGCTAACGTGACCGCTGATTCCTCCGTCTCTGCTCTCCCTGTGGTATTGGAACGGGACAGGGAGAGGCTGAAGAGTGTCAGGGAGAAGCGGGCCAAGCCGCTGATTTAAGTGGCCTTTTATAGGGCGTCGCGCACACTGCCTGGCAGGGGTTCACAAAAACTGTTACATAATGGCAACAGCTTTTCGATGATTCGAATGACTGTTTCTTTTTTCTTGCCTGTTGCGAAAATCACATTCCTGCCACATTCGGAGCAAGGTCCGAACACGATCTGGGACTACCTCTCTCGTTACGGAGACTTCCCCTCTCTGTCCGAGGTTTCCAGCCGACCTCACCCCGATGCCCCCCTCAGGCTGGAATAAAGGCGGCCAGCGGTCCCGATCCCGCTGGCCGCCGCCTCGTTTGGGGGACAGCTTCTTTTCCCTTTGCCTCTTCCGCTGCCGCCGCGCTCGCGCGGGTAATTCCCTCTGCCGGAGATTTGCTCTAGCGTCCCGGCTCATGGCGGGGAACGACGACATCGGCGAGGAGACCTTCACCGGCAAGGCCCTGGCGGTCATGCGCGGCGAGAGGCTGCTGTTCAAGGGCCTGAGCTTCGCGGTCGGGCCCGGCCAGGCGCTGGTCCTGCGCGGCGCCAACGGCAGCGGCAAGACCACCCTCCTCAGGATCATGGCGGGACTGACCCGGCCGCTGGCGGGCCGGACCTTCTGGGGCGAACGCCCCTGCGACCTCGATCCCGGCGAGCATCGCCGCCGCGTCGGCCTGATCGGTCATCGTCTCGGCCTGAAGGAGGACCTGAGCGTCCTGGAGAACCTGCGCTTCGAGGCCGGCCTGCGGGGCCGGCCGGAAGGCGCCCTGGTCGCGGCGATGGAGCGGCTGGCCCTGACGGGCCTGGCGGACCTGCCGCTGCGCCTCCTCTCCGCGGGGCAGCGGCGGCGGGTGGCGCTCAGCCGCCTCGCCCTGGGCGGGGGGCCGCTCTGGCTGCTGGACGAGCCGGCGACGGCGCTGGACAGCGCCAGCGAGGAGACCCTCTGGCAGCTCTGCCGCGAGCGGCTGGCCGGCGGCGAGCGACTGGTGATCGCCAGCCATTCGACCGTGCCGCTGGACGGGCTGCTCACCCTCGCCGTCGACCGGCCGGCAGCATGACGGCCGGCCTCGCGGCGCAGCAGCGCCTGCTGATCGGGCGCGATCTCGCCCTGGCCTGGCGGCAGCGCGGCCAGGTCCTGCTGGCCATCGCCTTCTTCGTGCTGAGCGCCAGCCTCTTCCCCTTCGCCATCGGCCCCGACCCGCAGCTCCTGGCGCGCCTGGCCCCCGGCATCCTCTGGGTCGCCGCCCTCTTCGCCGTGGTGCTCTCGATGGAGCGGATCTTTCAGGCCGACCACGAGGACGGCAGCCTGGAGCAGCTCGCGCTGTCCGGCATCCCGCTCGCCGTCCTCAGCCTGGGCAAGGCGCTGGTCCACTGGCTGAGCAGCGGCCTGCTGGTGACCCTGGCCGCCCCGCTGGTCGCGCTGACCTTCTCGCTGCCGGCCAAGCTCTATCCCGTGCTGCTGGCAAGCCTGCTGCTGGGCAGCCTCTGCCTCAGCCTGCTGGGGACCATCGCGGCGGCCCTGGTCCTGGGCGCCAGGCGCGGCGCGCTGCTGGTCCCGCTCATCGTCCTGCCGCTCGCGGTGCCGGTCCTGATCCTGGGCGTCCTCGCGGTCGAGGCCCAGTCCCTGGCGCTCAGCGCCCGGCCGAATCTCCTTTTGATGGGCGCCTTCTTTCTGCTATTGCTACCGGTGACGGCAGTGGCCGCCCCTGCGGCACTGCGACAGGCTTTGGACTAGCGAGAAAGAACCCTATCTTCCTGCCATGCACTTCCTGGCCAACCCTGGGAGATTCCTCCGCATCGCCGACCGGGTTCTGCCCTGGATGACGGGGCTCGCGGTGAGTCTGCTCGCTGTCGGACTCTACGGCGGTCTCTTCCTGGCGCCGGCGGACTACCAGCAGGGCGAGACCGTGCGGATCATGTATGTCCACGTGCCCGCGGCCTGGATGGCCATGTTCATCTACGCCAGCCTGGCGCTGGCCTCGGCCGTCGGGCTGATCTGGCGCCATCCGCTGGCCTTCGTCATCGCGCGAGCAGCCGTGCCGATCGGGGCGGCCTTCACCTTCCTGGCGCTGGTCACCGGCTCGCTCTGGGGCAAGCCCATGTGGGGCACCTGGTGGGTCTGGGACGGACGCCTCACCTCGGTCCTGATCCTCTTCTTCCTCTACCTCGGCCTGCTGGCCCTGGCGGAGGCCTTCGACGATGCACGGCGCGGCGAGAAGGCGGCCGCGGTCCTGGCCCTGGTCGGGGTCGTCATCCTGCCGATCATCAAGTTCTCGGTCGACTGGTGGGCGACCCTGCACCAGCCCGCCTCGATCATGCGCCTGGACGGCCAGACGACGATCCACGAGACGCAGCTCTGGCCGGTCCTGGTGATGGGCCTGGGCTTCACCGCCTATTTCGTCGCGGTCCTTCTGGTGCGCGTCAAGCAGCAGGTGCTGGCAACCCGCCTGCGCAGCCTGCAGCTCGCCGCCGCCGACGCGTAGGCCATGCGCCATGCAAGCCCTCGAAGACTTCCTGGCCATGGGCGGCTATGCGGCCTACGTCTGGCCCGCCCTGCTCCTGACCCTGGCCGTCCTGGCCTGGCTCGCCTGGTCGTCGCTTGCCGGCCTGAAGCGCACGCAGAAGAGCTTGAAGGCCCTGGAATCCCTGGGTCTCGAGAGGCGCCGCGGCCGCGGCAAGCGGGACTGAGACCAATAGGACCGGGACTGGCATGAAGCCAAAGCGCAAGCGGCTCGCGATCGTACTGGCGGCCCTGCTCTGCTTCGGCGGGGCGACCGCGCTGGTGCTGGCCGCGCTGGACGACAGCCTGGCCTTCTTCTACGCCCCCTCGGAGCTCGTCGCCAAGCCGCCGGACCCCGCACAGGCCATCCGCCTGGGCGGGCTGGTCGAGGTCGGCAGCGTCAAGCGCGCCGGCCACCGGGTGGATTTCCTGATCACCGATCAGGTCCAGAGCGTGCCGGTCACCTACAGCGGCGTGCTGCCCGACCTCTTCCGCGAGGGCCAGGGCGTGGTGGTGGAGGGCAAGCTCGCCAGCGGCGGGCTCTTCGAGGCCCACACGGTGCTGGCCAAGCACGACGAGACCTACATGCCGAGCGAGGTGGCCGAGGCGCTGAAAGCAGCCGGCGAGTGGCGACCCGAGGCGGGGCAAGCCCAGTGATCCCCGAGCTCGGCCACTACGCGCTGGTGCTGGCGCTGCTGGTGGCGCTGGCGCAGACCGTGGTGCCGCTCTACGGCGCCCAGCGGGGGGCCGGGCGCCTGATGGCCTTCGCCGAGCACGCGGCCTACCTGCAGTTCCTGCTGCTGGCGCTCGCCTTTCTAGCGCTGGTCAGGAGCTACCTGGTCTCGGACTTCAGCGTGCTGAACGTGGCCGAGAACAGCCACTCCCTGAAACCGATGCTCTACAAGCTGGCCGGCGCCTGGGGCAACCACGAGGGCTCGCTGCTGCTCTGGGTCCTGATGCTGGCCTTCTTCGGTGCCGCCGTGGCGCTTTTCGGCGGCAAGCTGCCGGCCAGCCTGCGCGCCCGCGTGCTGGCGATCCAGGCTTTGATCGCGGTGGGCTTCCTCGCCTTCATGCTGGCGACCTCGAACCCCTTCGTGCGCCTGGTCCCGCCGCCGCTGGACGGGCAGGACCTCAATCCCCTGCTGCAGGACCCGGGCCTGGCCTTCCATCCGCCGCTGCTCTACCTGGGCTACGTCGGCTTCTCGCTGGTCTTCTCCTTCGCGGTCGCGGCCCTGATCGAGGGCCGGATCGACCCGGCCTGGGCGCGCTGGGTCAGGCCCTGGACCCTGGTCGCCTGGACCGCGCTCACCGCCGGGATCGCGCTGGGGGCGCGCTGGGCCTACTACGAGCTGGGCTGGGGCGGCTGGTGGTTCTGGGACCCGGTCGAGAACGTCTCCTTCATGCCCTGGCTGGCCGGCACGGCGCTGCTGCACTGCGTCAGCGTGGTGGAGAAGCGCGAGGCCTTTCGCGCCTGGACCCTGCTGCTGGCCATCCTGGCCTTCTCCATGTCGCTGCTGGGGACCTTCATCGTCCGCTCCGGCCTGCTGACCTCGGTGCACGCCTTCGCCGTCGATCCCGAGCGCGGCGTCTTCATCCTCGTGCTGCTTTTCATCGCCATCGGCGGCTCGCTGGCGCTCTATGCCTGGCGGGCGCCGAGGCTGGGCGGCGGCGGCAGCTTCCAGGCGGTCTCGCGCGAGAGCGGCCTGCTCCTGAACAACCTCCTGCTCTCGGCCGCCTGCGGGACGGTGCTGGTCGGCACGCTCTATCCCCTCTTCCTGGAGCTGGTCAGCGGCAAGGTTGTCTCCGTCGGCCCACCCTTCTACGCCAAGACCTTCGTGCCGCTGATGATCCCGCTCCTGGTGCTGATGGGAATCGGCCCCTTCCTGCCCTGGAAGAAGGCGGAGCTTGGCCGGATCCTGCCGCGCCTGCTGCTGGCCGCCCTGCTCAGCCTGGCGGCCGCCGTTCTGGCCGCGGTGCTGCTGGGCGGCGGGCCGGTGATGGCCGTGGTCTTCCTGGGCCTGGCCGCCTGGCTGGTGCTCTCCAGCCTGAGCGAGCTGGCCGAGCGCATCCGCCTCTTCCGCATCCCGCTCGCCGACAGCCTGGCGCGGCTGGGCGGCCTGCCCCGCCGCCAGTGGGGCATGACCCTCGCGCACGCGGGCCTCGGCATCGCGATTGCCGGCATGACCGCCTCCACCGTCTGGAAGCAGGAGCGCATCGAGACCCTGCAGCCCGGCCAGTCCCTGGAGATCGCCGGCTACGAACTGAAGCTCACCGGCGTCGAGGTGCTGATGGGCCCCAACTATCGCACCGAAGTGGCCAGCCTGGAGGTGAGCGCCAAGGGCCGCGCCATCGCCACCCTGCGGCCCGAGCGGCGCTTCTACCCGGTGCAGCAGATGCCGACCACGGAGGCCGCGATCCGCATCACCGCCGCGGGAGACCTCTATGCCGTCCTGGGCGAGACCGACCGGGCGGCCACCGAGGGCTATCTCCTGCGGGTCTACTTCGAGCCCCTGGTCGCCTGGATCTGGGTCGGGACCCTGGTCATGGCGATCGGCGGCCTGGTCTCCATCGCCGCCCGCCAGACGGCCGCCAGCACGCGCAGCCGGCCGGCCGCCCAGCCCGCCGAATAGAGGACCCCCGCAATGGCGCTGCGTGCGACCACCAAGACGATCCTTTTCGTGCTGCCCAGCCTGATCTTCCTGGCCGCCGGGGTCGGCTTCTTCCTGGGCCTGAACCCCGACCGGGACCCCTCGGCCATCCCCTCGCCCCTGGTCGGGCAGGAGGGGCCGGGCCTGACCCTGCCGCCGGTTCCAGGCCTCGAGGTCCCCGGGATCGAGCCGGAGATGCTGACCGGCTCTCCGGTCACGGTCGTCAACATCTGGGCCTCCTGGTGCGCGCCCTGCCGCATCGAGCACCCCCAGCTTCTGGCGTTGAGCAAGGAGCCCGGCGTGCGCATGCTGGGCATCGACTACCGCGACCGCCCGGAGCAGGCGGTGAAGTTCCTGACCCACCTGGGCAACCCCTTCGAGGCCGTGGGCTTCGACGAGGAAGGCCGGGCCGGCATCGACTGGGGCATCACCGGCGTGCCCGAGACCTTCTTCCTGGACCGCGAGGGGCAGGTGCGCCACCGGCACACCGGCCCGATCGACGCCGAGACCCTGGAGAACAGCATCCTGCCGCGCATCCGCGAGATCGCCGGATGAGAGCGCTCTGGCTCCTCGCCTTCCTCTGCCTGGCGCTGCCCGCCTGGGCCGTGGACGACCGCGAGCGCCTGGCCGACCCCGCCCTCGAGGCCGAGGCACGTAACCTCTTCAAGGAGGTGCGCTGCGTCGTCTGCCAGAACCAGTCGATCGACGATTCCGAGGCACAGATCGCCAAGGACCTGCGGGTCATCATCCGCGAGCAGTTGAGCGCGGGGAAGAGCAACGAGGAGATCCTGGGCTTCCTCACCGCGCGCTACGGCGACTACGTGCTGCTGGAGCCGCCCTTCCGTGCCGGCACCCTGCTGCTGTGGCTGTCGCCCGTGATCCTCCTCCTCGGCGGCGGCGCGCTCGCCTGGGCGAGCCTCCGGGCCCGCGCCAGGCCGGCCGAGACCGCCCCCCTCAGCGCCGAGGAGAAGGCTCGCCTGAAGACGCTCGTGGGCTCCGACCGCCCGTGACGCTCTACCTCCTCGCCGGCATCCTGACGGCCCTGGTCGTGGCCGTGCTGCTGCATCCCCTGCTCCGCCGCCGCGAGGAGGGCGAGGCCGCGGGCGCGGAGGAACTGGAGGTCTACAAGGCCCAGCTCACCGACATCGACCGCGACCTCGCCGCCGGCACTCTGGCCGCCGAGGAGGCCGGGCTGGCGCGCCGGGAGGTCGAGCGCAGGATCCTGGCGGCCGACGAGGCGCGGCGGCGCCGGGTCGTGCAGGGCGCACCGGCCAGGCGCCTGGCGCTGGTCCTGCTGGTCGTGCTACCGCTGGCCGGGCCCGGCCTCTATCTCCTGCTGGGCCAGCCGGACCTGCCGGCCCAGCCGCATGGCGAGCGCGAGGACGTGGCCATGCAGCGGGCCGTGCAGCAGCGCGCCGAGGAGCTGCGCCGGAGCCTGGCCCAAAGCCCCGCCGACCCCGAGGGCTGGCAGGAGCTGGCGATGCTGCGCAGCCTGCTGGGCCAGGCCGGGGCGGCTGCCGAGGCCTATCGCCTTGCCATCGCCAACGGTGCCGACGAGGCGGAAGTCCATGCGGCCCTCGCCGAGGCCCTGATCATGCAGGCCGCAGGCGAGGTGACGCCGGAAGCGCGCGGCGCGCTGGCCGACTCCCTGGCGCGCGACGGGAACCAGCCGCTGGCGCTCTACTACATCGGCCACGCGCTGGAGCAGGAGGGGCGCAACGCGATGGCGCTGCAGCTCTGGAGCGACATGGCCGCCGCCCTGCCCGAGGGCACGCAGTGGCGGCGGCGGCTGGACCGCGATATCCTGCGCCTCCGGGCCAAGATGGACGCCCAGGGCGAGTGAAGGGAGGAGCGGAGAGGCGCGAGTGCAGGCGCGCTTCCCTTGCGCGACCCCCGGTGCACGACTAGGTTCTCAAGTGTCTTATCGGAACCGGGTCCGGCTCCGCACAACGCCACAGGGTTTCTCGGGATCTGCCTCAAGGCCTTACAGGGATAGTCAAAGCCACGATGGACGTCGTTCTCATTCCCCTGGTGTCGGTCATCTCCTTGGCCATCGAAATCTACATCTACCTCGTCATCGCCATGGCCATCATGTCCTGGCTGATCGCCTTCGACGTGATCAACCGGCACAACCAGTTCGTCAGCACGGTGGGCCGCTTCCTGTGGAAGATCACGGAGCCGCCGCTGAGGCCGATCAGACGCATCCTGCCGGATCTCGGCGGCATCGACATCTCACCGATCATCCTGATCCTCGCGCTCTACTTCATCCAGGGGATGCTCTGGCGCCTCGCCGCCTCGCTTGCCTGACGAGCCCCACGAGATCTGCGCCGAGGGCCTGAAGCTCACCGTCAAGGCCCAGCCGGCGAGCCGCAGGAACGGGCTTGCCGGCCTGGTGGAACTGGCCGGCGGCCGGATGGCGCTGAAGGTCCGGCTCACCGCCCCGCCGGTCGACGGCAAGGCCAACGCGGCCCTCGTGGCGCTGCTGGCACAGGAGTTCGGACTGGCCAAGCGGGCGGTCGAGATCCTGCGCGGCGAGAGCGAGCGGACCAAGCTGGTGCTGCTGCGTGGTGAGAGCGAAAGACTGGTCAGGCAGGCAAAAAAGCTCTATTGAGCCCGCCAATCCTATAATGCGAGCGCCCGCCCCGGCACTTCTCTGCGCGGGCGCTTTTCACGACAAACGAGGGGGGAAAACCATGACCGCCACCTTGATCGACGGAAAGGCCTTTGCTTCGGGCTTGCGCGCGCGCATCGGCAGGGCCGTCGCCACCATCAAGCAGGAAGCCGCCTTCACGCCGGGGCTGGCGGTCGTGCTGGTGGGCGAGAACCCCGCAAGCCAGGTCTACGTGCGCTCCAAGCACAAGGCCACCGTCGAGGCCGGCATGGCCTCCTTCGAGCACCGCCTCTCGGCCGAGACCAGCCAGGAGGAGCTCCTGGACCTCATCGCGCAGCTCAACGAGGACGGCACGGTCGACGGCATCCTGGTGCAGCTTCCCCTGCCGGAGCAGATCGACGAGCAGGCCGTGCTGGCCGCCATCGACCCGCGCAAGGACGTGGACGGCTTTCACGTCGTCAACTCCGGCAAGCTCGCGACCGGGGCCGAGGACGCCATCGTACCCTGCACGCCGCTCGGCTGCCTCATGCTCCTGCGCGACCAGCTCGGCAGCCTCAGCGGCCTCGACGCCGTGGTGGTCGGGCGCTCCAACATCGTCGGCAAGCCCATGGCGCAGCTTCTGATCAAGGAGAGCTGCACCGTCACCGTGGCCCACTCCCGGACCCGCGACCTGGCGGGCGTGGTGCGGCGCGCCGACATCGTCGTCGCCGCCGTCGGCCGGCCGGAGATGGTGCCGGGCGACTGGATCAAGCCGGGTGCGACGGTGATCGACGTCGGCATCAACCGCATCGAGGGCGAGGGCGGCAAGAACCGCCTGGTGGGCGACGTCGACTTCGAGAGCGCCAAGGAGGTCGCGGGCGCCATCACGCCGGTCCCCGGCGGCGTCGGCCCCATGACCATCGCCTGCCTGCTGGCCAACACGGTGACGGCGGCCTGCCTGCGGCGCGGCCTGCCGGCGCCCAAGCTCTAGCCGGGGCCATGGCCGGGTCCGAAGCCGGGTCCGGGGCCTCCCGAAGCGACAGCGACCCCGCCGCCTGGCAGGACGCGCTCTACGCGACCCTGAAGGCGGGCGGCATCCGGCAGATGTCCTACGTGCCCGACGCCGGCCATGCCCGGCTGATCGCCCGTCTGGAAGCCGACCCTGAGGTCGCCTGCACCCTGCTGACCACCGAAGAGGAGGGCGTGGCACTGGCCGCCGGTGCCTGGCTGGGCGGCCAGCGCTCGGTCCTGCTGATGCAGTCCAGCGGCGTCGGCAACTGCGCCAACCTCTTCTCCATGCTGGCGAGCTGCCGCTTCCCCTTCCTGACCCTGGTGACCATGCGCGGCGAGTGGGGGGAGTTCAATCCCTGGCAGAACGCCATGGGCCAGGCGACCCCGGGCCTGCTGCAGCTCATGGGCCTGCAGGTCTTCCGGGTGGAGCGCGCCGAGGAGGCCGCCGAGACCCTGGAGGCCGCCATGACCATGGCCTTCGACGCCGACCGCCAGGTGGCGCTGCTGCTCTCCCAGCGCCTGATCGGCGCCAAGCGGTGGATCAAGGAATGAGCGCGATGGATCGCCGCCAGGCCGTGGCCGCCCTGGTCGAGGGCCTGGGCGACGCCCTCGTCGTCAGCGGCCTGGGCTCGCCCAGCTACGACCTCTTCGCCGCCGGCGACCGTGAGACCAACTTCTACCTCTGGGCCGCCATGGGCGGGGCGGCGGCCATGGGCCTGGGCCTTGCGCTGGCCCGGCCGGAGCGCCCGGTGCTGGTCCTCACCGGCGACGGCGAGGCGCTGATGGGCCTGGGATCGCTCGCGACCATCGCGGTGAAGCGGCCAGCCAACCTCACCCTGGCCGTCCTCGACAACGGGCACTACGGCGAGACCGGCATGCAGCAGAGCCACAGCGGGCGCGGCGTCGCCCTGGACCGGATCGCCGCCGCCGCCGGCTTTCCCCAAAGCCAGGCCCTGGGCTCCCTGGAAGAGGTCGCCCGCTTCCGCCCGCAGATCCTGGATCTCGAGGCGGGGCCGCGCTTCTGGACGCTTTCCATCTCCGCCGAGGAGCAGCCGCGCATCCTGCCGCCCAGGGACGGCGTCCACCTGAAGAACCGCTTCCGCCGGGCGCTCGGCCTGGCGGTGAACTGAGCGGGGTCCATGAAGCGCGCGCAGGTGCGCTATCTGCCGGTGGGGAGGGCTTACAGCGGCTTCGGATATTGATCGGCGCTCGATCCTGCGCTAGCTTCCGCGCCTTCCGACGGACGGATGGGTGGCCGAGTGGTTGAAGGCGCACGCCTGGAACGCGTGTATACGGTGTTGAGTCGTATCGTGGGTTCGAATCCCACCCCATCCGCCATCGGGCAGCCAGCGCAACTCAGCTGCGCGATCGACCCCGGACTCTAGGAATCTGCGGCCGCCCTTCCGGGGCTGTTCACCATCGATCCAGCATTGATATTGCGACTTACTATCATTCGCGCTAGCCTCGAGCCGTTCACCGATCGGCGGTCCAGTGGTTCCGGCGGGCGCTGCTGTCTTGGGGAGGACAGCACTCCGTCCGGCGGATTGGCCGATCCAGCCTTGGGGCGGGCATGTCAGATTCGGTTCTTCTCCGGGACTATCACCTCCACGAGCGCGCGCTGCTACGCTTCCTGGCCCGGCGCCTGGGCTCTCCCGTCAAGGCCTCCGACCTTGCGCACGATCTCTACGTGAAGCTGCTGGGGCGGGTCGATGACGCTCCCGTACGCGACAGCCGGGCGCTGCTCTTCACCATGGCCGCCAACCTGGCGACGGACCACCTGCGGGTGGAGCGCCGGAGGCAGGAGCTGCTGAGCGAAGCCTCGGACCTGCTGGGCCGGCGCAGGGAAGAGTTGACACCGGAGCACCGGGCCCTTGCCAGGGCGGAGCTGGACTGTCTGAGGGCGGTGATCGCCGGCTTCCCGCAGAGACGCAGGCAGGTCCTCTACCTCAGCCGCTTCAAGGGCAAGACGCAGGCCGAAATCGCGGCGCTCCTCGGGGTCGGCCAGACCACCGTCTACAAGGAGCTGAGCGCGGCAATGGCCGCCCTGCTGGCCGCACGCAAAGACTTCCACGCACAAGGCCCCGACGAGAAAGACCACCGGAATGCCCGCGCCCAGTCGTCTAACTAAGGCAGGAGAGATCGGAGCCCTCGAGGGTTCGGCCGATCCCAAGTAAGAGGGACGATCCATGTGCGCTAGAGCGTTTCGGACTTGCGCGGAACCGGCCCGGTCGCGACGCCGATGACAGAACCCGAGGAGAGAGCCGAGACCGGCGACCCGGTGGCCCAGGCCGCGATGGACTGGTTCCTGCGCCTGCAGTCGCAGGAGCTCACGGCCGAGGAGCGCGCCGGCCTCGCGGCCTGGCTGGACGCAGACCCCGGCCACCGTGCCGGCTTCGAGGAGGTCAGGCTCCTCTGGGGCGATCTGGGGGCGCTGGAACCCGAGCTGCAAGAGGCCCCACGGGCCAGCGCTCACCCTGCTGCGACCTTGCCGCAAGCCAGGGAACGGCCGTCGGTGTCCGCCGCAGGGGCCGCCAAGCGGAGGAGGCCGTCGAAGATGGTTCTCCGGCCGCGCCGCAGGCTGCGGGCGGGCTGGTCGGCGGCGCTCGGCGCCCTGGCCGTGGCCTGCCTCCTGGCCCTGGTCTTCGCGCCCGACCTGGCGGTGCGGCTGCAGGCGGACTTCCGGACCTCGGTCGGCGAGCAGGCGAAGGTGCTTCTCCCCGACGGCTCGCTCGTCCATCTCAACTCCGGCAGCGCGATCGCGCTCGACTTCGGCTCGGAGCGCAGGCGGGTGACCCTGCTCGCCGGCGAGGCTTTCTTCGAGGTCGCGCCCGACCGGACCCGCCCCTTCGACGTACTGGCGCTTGCGGGGCAGACCACGGCGCTGGGCACGGCCTTCGCGGTCCGCGACCGGGGCGAGCGTGCCGAGGTCTCGGTGGCGGAAGGCCGGGTCCGGGTGACCTCCCCCGCCGATGCACCGGGGGGCGAAGGCACGGGCCTCACTCTGCGGCCGGGCCAGGTCGCCACCTACCGGACCGACGCCCCGCCGCAGCAGTTGCCCCGCGTCGAGCCTTCCAGGATCGCGGCCTGGCGGCGGGGGACGATCATCATCGACGGCCTCGCGTTGCCGGCGGCGCTGGAAGAGATCGACCGCTACCGCCCGGGCAGGATCCTGCTGCTCGCGGAGTCGGTCCGCTGGGAGAAGGTGAGCGCGCGCCTCTCGATCGCCGACATCGACGACGGCCTGAAGACCCTGGCGGCCATGCAGGGACTGCGCATCACCGAGATCGGCGACCTTCTGACGATCCTGCGATGAGCCGGACAGATCCCCTCGTGCAGAAGTTTTTTGCAGGCAGCGGTGACAAGTCGGCGATCCCCACTCGTCTCAATAGGGAAAGGCGCGACTAAGACGCATTCGCGCTTCCTGGATTGAGTAGAACCGTGGGGGCGCCAGGTGGAAGAAGGTTGTATCGCGGGTCGCAGGCCCAGTCGGATTGCCGGAGCGGGGATCGGCAGCCGGCTTGCCGTTCTGGGGCTTCTCGCCGTGACGGCGCCGGCCCTGCTGGCCGGCACCGGCGCAAGGGCAGCCGACGAGGTTCCCCCGGTCCGCGCACTGCAGACCGCCGAAGAGACCCGCGTCGTCGAGTTCTCGGTCCCGGCGCAGTCCCTGGTCACCGCGCTGGACCGCTTCGGCTCTCAGGCCAACGTCTCGCTGGTCTACCGGACGAGCGAGCTGGCCGGGATCCAGTCGCCGGGCGTGTCCGGCCGGATGGAGACGGGCGCGGCGCTGCAGCGCCTCCTGGCGGGAACCGGCGTCACCTACCATTTCACCGGCCCCAGCACGGTCGCTTTCAGCCTGGCCGACAGCAGCGGCCCGGTCACCCTGCAACCCATCACGGTCTCGGGCGAGAAGGTGGAGCGCTCCTACCTCGACACCTTCACCAGCGTCGGTATCGCCACCGGCAAGGACATCGAGGACTACCAGCTGGACGAGCTGAACCAGGTCTTCGAGACCATGGCGAACGTCCGCTGGTTCCCCAACAACGGGGGCAACAACGGCTTCACCATCCGGGGCGTCAATGCCGACGGCGTCACCCAGCCCGCCAACTCCGCCCCGCTGATCTCGGTCATCATCGACGGGGCCACGCAGTCGGCCGAGGGCCTGAAGCGCGGCTCGCGCGGCACCTGGGACCTGAAGCAGATCGAGGTGCTGCGCGGGCCCCAGTCCACCCTGCAGGGCCGGAACGCCCTGGCCGGCGCGGTGATCATCGAGTCGAACGACCCGACCTACTACCCCGAATTCCTCGCCAAGGGACAGATCGGCAACCTGGAGCGGGTCGACGTGGCCGCAGCCCTCTCGGGCCCCATCATCGAGGACCAGGTCGCCGTGCGCCTGAGCGGCGAGTACCGCAACCAGGACACGGAGGTCAGCTTTGTCGATTCCCTGAACGAACCGCTGGCCGACGACGAGTACTACAATGTCAGGGGCAAGGTCCTGATCGAGCCCAACGCCCTGCCGGACCTCAGCGTCCTCCTGACGGCATCGCAGACCTACGACCAGCCCAACGGCGTCACCGTCACCGGACCCGACTTCTTCGACCGCAACTTCGATCTGGCCTCGACCCTGACCGAAGTCAGGAACATGAACGTCCAGAACTACATCGCCGACATAGGCTACGACCTCAGCGACGGCTTCACCCTTCGCTCTCTCTTCGCCGCCAACCGGACGAACCTCGAGGTCACCAGCGTCCCGGGAGCGACCTTCTTCATCCGCGACGACAATCGCAGGGACCACGACTACACCGAGGACCTGCGGCTGGAGATCTACGACACGGGCTTCGGCCTCTCCGGCGTGGCCGGCATCTTCTACGGCGACTTCAACCAGTCGGTCGATTCCTACATCGAGGCCTCCGGCCTGGTCTTCCAGGACGGCACCTTCGAGAACGACACCAGCACCACGGCCGTCTACGCCGACCTGCGCTACCGCTTCCTCGAGGACTTCCAGCTGCTGGGCGGCCTGCGCTTCCAGCACGACCGGGTGCAGAACAAGATCGACATCGACTCCGCCTTCGGTCCGACGCGATCGGACCGGACGACCAGCTACAACGTCTGGCTGCCGAAGCTGGGCCTGGCCTACGACATCGCCGACAACCAGAGCGTCGCCATCACCGCCTCGCGCGGCTACCGCCAGGGCCAGACCGAGGTCAGGGCGGGCACCCTGGATAGCGTCCACACGGTCGACCCGGAGTTCGTCTGGACCTACGAGCTGGCCTACCGGCTGAGCGCCTTCGACCAGCGCCTGAGCTTCGGCGCCAATGCCTTCTACAACCGCTATCGCAACCAGCAGATCTCGATCATCGATCCGGTCTACACGCCGCTGGCCAACACGGTGAACGCGGGCAACTCCTGGTCGATCGGTGCGGAGTTCGAGAGCCGCTATGCCTTCGACTTCGGCCTGAACGTCTTCGGCTCGCTGGGATTCCTCAAGACCCAGTTCGGCGATTTCGACGACGCGGCCTGCACGCCTTCGGGGGGAAGCTGCCAGGGCAACGCCTTTCCCGAGGCGCCCTCCTACACCTTCTCCTTCGGCGGCGACTACCAGCACCGCTCCGGCATCTTCGCCTCGGCCTGGGGCGACTACACCAGCGGCTACTACGCGCAGGGCGACATCAACAACAATCCCGACTTCGAGATCGACGGCCGCTTCCTGGCCAACGCCCGGCTGGGCTACGCCACCGAGCACATCCAGGCCTCTCTCTTCGTCGACAACCTCTTCGACAAGGACTACCTGACCGGCCGCTCCCTGGTCGCCGACGAGGCGACGGTCGGCGACGGCAGGCTCTTCGGCATCGAGATGCGAGTGCGGTTCTAGAGCAGGATGCGCTCGCTCATGCTCGCACACCCTGCTCCAGCACGTTGTCTTGAACGCAAATCGTCGTCGCAGATGAACTCATCTGCGCAGGCTTTGCTCCAGTGACCGACGTCACAGTCTTCCTGGCCGTCGCACTCCAGTTCGCGGCCATCGGTGCCCTGGTCGTCACTGGCAGGCGCCGGGGGCATGAGGTTGCTCTGCTGGCACATCCGCGCGCCACTGCCACCCTTCGCCTGCTCGCGGGCCTGCTGCTTCCGGCCAGCCTCTGGCTGCTGCTGGAGAGCCTGGGCGCGGAGATCGGTGTGCCCATCTTCCTGGGTCTGCTCGGCCTCGTCGGCCTGGCCAACCTTCTGCTCTCCGCGCTGTCCCGCAGGGGGCATGCCGCCGCCACCCTGCTGTCGGCCGCCGCCTCGCTACTGGCGGCCGCGCTGCTGGCCGCGGCTGCCTAAAGAAGCGCGTTCCGAGGCCTCCATGCGGCTCCTCAGCGCCCTCCTCCTCGCTCCCCTTGCGGCCCTTGCCCTCTCGGCTGCCGGGCTCGCGGCCTGGCCGGCCGAGCTGCCGGCGCGGATCGTCTGGTCGGGCCTCGCCGTCTTCCTCCTCTGGCCGCTCTTCATGTTCTACAGCTACTGGCCGGAGCGCGGCTGGGTCGCAGCGGCGGTCCTGGGCCTGCTGCTCCTCCTCGGCGGACTGGTGACCTTCTATGCCTGAGACGGGCGCGAGGCGGGCAGGGGCGGCATGACCAGGGATCGCCTGAAGCGCATCTACGACCTGCACGCCTGGACCGGGGTGATCGCCGGCCTCTTCATCTACATCGTGTCGCTCTCCGGCGTCTTCGCCCTCTTCGGCGAAGAGCTGCTGGTCTGGGAGGACGAGACCCGCCGCATCGCGCTTCCCGAGGCCCCGCTCGCCGCCATGCCGCTAGTCGAGGGCCTGGTCGAGGAGCTGCCGGGAGAGCTGCGGGGCCTCTCGCTCCACTTCCCCTCGCCGCTGCACCCCTTCTACTCGGCTTCGGCGCAAGTCCTGACCCCGGAGGGCGCCTTCGAGACCCACCAGCGCCGCTGGCATCCCGAGAGCGGTGCCGCGCTGCCCGAGCGCGGCGCCGGGCTGTCGCACTGGCTGGTCGATTTTCACCGCAACCTCATGCTGCCGCGCACCTGGGGACGGGCGCTGGTGGGGCTGGCAGGCATCCTGCTCTTCCTCTCGCTGGTCTCGGGCCTGGTGATCCACCGCAAGATGCTGACGGAGCTCTTTCAGTGGAGACTGGACCGCTCGGTGCGGCTGAAGTGGCAGGACAGCCACAAGGCGCTCGGCCTCTGGGGGCTGCCCTTCCATGCCGTGATCGCCCTCACCGGCGCCTGGCTGGGATTCGTGGTGCTGCTGCTGCCGCTGACCGCGGCCGTCTCGACGCAAGGGGACATCGGGGCCGTGATCGCCACGGTCATGGGCGAGCAGCCGCAGCCCAGCGGCACCGCGGGCCCTCCGCTGTCGATCGACGAGGCGCGCGCGGCGGTCGAGGCAAAGCTGGGTGATGCAGCCGACTCGCTGACCGTCTTCAACTGGGGCGACCGGGACGCGGTCTATCGCTTCACCTTCCATCCGGACGACCGCCTGACGGCGCACGGTCATATCGACCTGGCCGCCGCCGACGGCAGCCTGTCGGAACCGCGCTTCGGCCAGAATCCGGGCCTGACCTACCGCGTCCTGCCGGCGGTGACCTCGCTGCACTACGGCGACTTCGGTGGCCCCTGGCTGAAGCTGCTCTACGCGCTGCTCGGCCTGGCGCTCTGCGTCCTGACCGTGACCGGCACCATGATGTGGCTGGAGCGCCGCCTGCACGGCCATGCGGGCGGCGGCTCGCCGCTCGCCTACAGGGCGCTCAGCCGCCTGCTGCTGGGCGTCAGCGCCGGCATGGGACTGGCCAGCATCGCCATCTTCTATGCGGACAAGCTGGTGGCGACGGCGGAAGAGCGGCGCATCGACATGATCGGCACGGTCTACTTCGCCGTCTGGGGGCTGGGCCTGCTCTACGGCTGCCTCAGGTCGAACGAGTACCGGGCCTGCAAGGAGCTGCTGGCCGCGACCGGCCTGGCCTGCCTGGGCCTGCCGCTGCTGAACGGGATCGCCGGCGGCGACGCCTTCTGGGAGCTGCTGTCGCGCGGCGAGAGCTACGCGGCCGGCTGTGACCTGGCGGCCCTCGGGCTCGGCATCGCGCTGCTGCTAGTCAGCCTGCGCCTGCCCTCCAGCCGGCCCGCCGGCAAGCGGCCGCGCAAGGCGCCCGAAGGCTCGGTGGCGGACGCCTGACCCTCCCCGAAGGTCCGCAACGCCGCGCGCTTCAGGCGATCTTGGCCAGGGCCTCGGCCAGGGCCGTCTTCAGGCGAGGCGCGGCGAAGTCAATGAAGACGCGGAGCTTCTGGGGAACGAGGCCGCCGCCGTAGAGGATGCTGACCGGCCAGGGGGCCGGCTCGTCGGCCTCGAGCAGGATCTCGAGTTGCCCCGCGGCCACCCGCTCGGCCACCTGGTAGGAGAGGACCCGGGTGACGCCCAGCCCGGCCGAGGCCGCATCGACCGCTGCCTCCGCGGTGTTCACCATCATCCGCGAGCGGATGGTGACCTGGCGTTCCTCCCGCCCCTCGCCGAACCGCCAGCGGTCGGACGGCATGAGGTTCTCGAAGGTGATGCAGTCGTGCTGCGAGAGGGCCTCCGGCCTCTCCGGACGGCCGCGCTCGGCCAGGTAGCCCGGACTGGCGCAGAGCACCCGGCGCACCTCCCCCAGCCGGCGCGCCCTCAGGCTGCTGTCGGGCAGCCGGCCGATGCGGATCGCGGCGTCGATATGCTCCTCGACCAGGCTCACTGGCCGGTCGGTCTGCTCCAGGCGAATGTCGACCGCCGGAAAGGCCTCGAGGAAGGCCGCGATCGCCGGCAGCAGGTGCAGCCGCCCGAAGACGATGGGCGCGGTCAGGGTCAGCAGGCCCTTGGGCAGGCTGAACTCGCCGGCAGCCGTCCGCTCGGCCTCGGCCACCTCTTCCAGGATGCGCCGGCAGGCCGCGACGTAGACCGTGCCCGCATCGGTCAGGGCAAGACCGCGTACAGAGCGCAGCAGGAGCTGCGTCCCCAGCCGCTCCTCCAGCTCGCTCACCCGCCGGCTGACCGTGGCCAGCGGCAGCCCCTGCAGGCGCGCCGCCGCGGAGAGGCTGCCGGCGTCGACGGCAGCGATCAGCAGGGACATGGAGTCGAGACGATCCGCCATCTTTCCATTTTCCGGAAGGAACCCTCCCGAAAATGCCATCTCCTCTCTGGATCTGGAAAGCCTATTTTCCACTGCATCGACAGAAGCCCGAAGGAGAACCCCATGTCCCGCATCGCCATCCCCGCCTCGATCGAGGCCGCCCCGGAAGCCTCCCGCCCGCTGCTGCAGCAGGTGGCCAAGCAGTTGGGCAGCACGCCGAACCTCTTCCGCCTCGTCGCCAACAGCCCGGCCGCGCTGGAGGGCTACCTCGGCATGTTCGGCGCGCTCGGCAAGGGCAGGCTGCCGGCAGCCACCCGCGAGCGGATCGCCCTGGCGGCGGCGCAGTTCAACGCCTGCGGCTACTGCCTCTCGGCCCACAGCTATCTCGGCGCCAATCTGGCCAGGCTCTCGGCCGAGGAGATTGCGGCGAACCGCCAGGGCCATTCCAGCGACGCCAGGGCCGACGCGGCACTGCGCTTCGCCGTCAAGGTGCTCGAGAGCCGTGGTGGCGTGGCCGACGCCGACCTCGAGGCCGTCCGGGCCGCCGGCTACGACGACGGTGAGATCGTGGAGATCGTCCAGCACGTCGCGCTCAACGTCTGGACCAACTACATGAACGAGGTGGCCAAGACCGAGATCGACTTCCCCGTCGTGGCGCGCGACCTCGCCGCCTGATCGAGCGATGCAGCGGGCGGCGGGCCCTGCGCCCGCCGCCCCCCCCCGGCAGGAGCCACCCATGACCCGCCCCCCGCTTCCCCCCTTCACCGCCGAGACCGCCGCCCAGAAGGTGCGTCTCGCCGAAGACGCCTGGAACAGCCGCGACCCGGAGAGCGTCGCGCGCGCCTACACGCCGGAGAGCCGCTGGCGCAACCGCGACCGCTTCCTCACCGACCGCGCGCAGATCGTCGCCTTCCTGACCGAGAAGTGGCGGACCGAACTGGACTACCGCCTGATCAAGGAGCTCTGGGCCTTCAGCGGCGCGCGGATCGCGGTGCGCTTCGCCTACGAGCACCGGACTGAAAGCGGCCAGTGGTTCCGAGCCTACGGCAACGAGAACTGGGCCTTCGATGAAGACGGTCTGATGGCCGAGCGCCATGCCAGCATCAACGACCTGCCGATCGAGGAGTCGCAGCGCCTCTTCCACTGGCCGCAGGGCCGGCGCCCCGACGACGCGCCCTCGCTGAGCGACCTGGGGCTCTGACCATGGACGAGCATCCCACCAATCCCAGCGACCTCGCCTTCTCGCCCGCGGTCAAGGCCATCCAGTCCGCCAAGGGCTCGCGCGAGGGCTATGCCCGCATGGAGGAGCGGCGCCCCTGGCCCGACCGGATCACCCCGGAGCTGGCTGACTTCATCGGCCGGCAGGACAGCGTCTTCCTCGGCACCGCGAGCGCGGACGGCCAGCCCTACATCCAGCACCGGGGCGGACCGCCCGGCTTCTTGCAGGTGCTGGACGAGCGCCAGATCGGCTTCGCGGACCTGGCCGGCAACAGGCAGTACATCACGATGGGGAACCTCTCGGAGAACGACCGCGCCTTCCTCTTCCTGATCGACTACGAAGAGGCGCGGCGGATCAAGCTCTGGGGCAGGGCCCGGGTGGTGGAAGACGACGCCGCCCTGCTCGACCGCCTGCGCATCGCGGACGCAAAGGGCCGTGCCGAGAGGGCGATCCTCTTCGAGGTCTCGACCTGGGACGTCAACTGCCCGCAGCACATCCCCAGGCGGATCGACCTGGCCCGCGTCGCGGGCCTGCTGGCCGAGCGCGACGCCCGGATCGCCGCCCTGGAAGCCGAGCTCGCGGACCGCGGCGCGCGCTGAAGCAGCCGGGTCCTCACGCCTCCGGCCCGAAGCCGGGCCCGCCGGACCGCTTGCCGCGGGGGTTGAGGCTGCCCGAGGCCGCCGCGCTCAGGATGCGCCGGAAGGTCGGGCATTCCATGTGGCTGGGGGCAGGGCAGGCGGCCGCGTGGCGCAGACCGTCGCGCATGGCGCTCAGCCTGCGGATGGTCCGCTCCAGATCGTCCGCCTTGGCCGCGAGCATGCGCCGGTCGATCTGCGGCTGCCCGTCGGCGCCGAACATGACCCCGATCTCGACAAGCGAGAAGCCGGCAGCCCCGCCCAGCCGGATCAGGGCCAGACGGTCGAGCACCTCGGGCTCGAAGAGACGCCGCAGGCCGCGCCTGCCGATCGCGCGAATGAGCCCCTTTTCCTCGTAGTAGCGCAGGGTCGAGGCGGGAAGCCCCGAGCGCCGCGCGACCTCTGCAATGTCCAGAGCAATCATCTCTTGACCTCAAGTGGACTTGAAGTGGCAGCCTGTCGCCTGCGCTACAAAATGGCAAGCAGGAGGAGGATCCGATGGTGCAACAGCATGAGGCGGCCGAGGAGCAGAGACGGCTCTGGAACGGAGTCGCCGGGCGCAACTGGATCGAGGCGCAAGAGGTGCTGGACCGCGTCTTCACACCGATCGAGGAGAGCCTGCTGGAGCCCCTCGACCTCGCGGCCGGCGGCCGGCTGCTCGATGTCGGCTGCGGAACCGGCAGCACGACCCTGGCCGCGGCGCGGCGGCTCGGTGCTGGCGACCGTGCGCTGGGCATCGACGTCTCGGAGCTCATGATCGCCGCCGCGAGGGCGCGTGCCGAGCGGGAGGGGATCGAGGCGCGCTTCATCCTGGCCGACGCCCAGCGCCACCCCTTCGAGCCGGAGAGCCTGGACCTCGTGCTCTCGCGCTTCGGCGTCATGTTCTTCGGCGACACGGCGGCGGCCTTCGCCAACCTCAGGCGCGCCACCAGGCGGGAGGGCCGGCTGCGCTTCGTCGCCTGGCGCAGCCCGGAGGAGAACCCCTTCATGACCACGGCCGAGCGCGCGGCCGCGCCGCTGCTGCCCGACCTGCCGCCCCGCCGTGCCGGCCTGCCCGGGCCCTTCGCCTTCGCCGACGACGCCCGCTTGCGGGCGAACTTGGAGGAAGCCGGCTGGGCCGCGGTGGAGATCCGTCCGGTCGACCTGACCTGCAGCCTCTCGGAGGACGATCTGACAACCTACCTGACGCGGCTGGGTCCCGTCGGCCGCAGGCTGGCGGAGGTGGACCAGGACACGCGCGCCAGGGTCACCGACGCGCTGCGCCTGGCCTACGCACCCTTCGTGACGGAGGGAGAGGTCTCCTTCACCGCGGCCTGCTGGATGGTCAGCGCCTCTGCCGGCTAGAGGTGGAATCGGCTCCAGCCCGCACCTCTACGAGAGCCAGAGGAAATCCGTCGCCGTCAGCTGGTTGGCGAGGGAGAGGCCGGTGATCTCGGTCATGGCGTCGGCCACGCCGTCGCCGTTCTAGAGCAAATCCCGAGCAGATGGAATCATCTGCGACGACGATTTGCTTTTAAAACAACACGCTAGAGCAGGATGCGTGAGCATGAGCGAGCGCAACCTGCTCTAGTCGACCTCCAGGGTTCCGCCACCGGCGTAGCGGGCCTCGGAGTTGCCGCCACCGGTGAAGACGGCCGCCTCGATGTAGGTGAAGGAGCCCACCTCCAGACCTGTCCGGAAGGCGATGCGGTCCTCGCCGTTGGCGGCGTTGAGGCTGATCCCGTCGAAGTCGGCGATGACCTGCGCGCCGGTCGAGAGGTCGCCGCCGTAGAGGAAGAGGTCCGCGCCCGACCCGCCATAGGCGGTGTCGTCCCTGGCGAAGTTGATCCTGTCCGCCCCGGTGGCGTCGTAGAAGAGGTCGCCGCCGTAGCCGCCGAAGAGGGTGTCGTCGCCCTCGCGCCCCTCGACCAGATCGTCAACCCGGGATACCACAAGCCCTGTCGCAAAAAGAGAAGAGGGGTCGCAACAGCTTGCGACCCCTCTCGATCTCCGAAACCTTTTCGGCCGGTCCGGCCGCCTGCGGCTCTAGTTCAGGCGGCGCCCCACCTCTTGGATCGAGGCGTCGATCAGGGCGTCGGAGCGCCCCTCGTCCAGCTTCTCGCGGATCAGGTGGGCCGAGGCTGCGATCGCCGCATCGACGGCGCCGGCCTGCACGGAGCGCAGCGCATTGGCCTCGGCCTGGGCGATGCGGTCCATGGCAAGCTGCTCGCGGCGCTCCAGGCTGACCTTGAGAGCCGCAAGCTGCTGCTCGCGGATCTCTTCCGCCTCGCGCCTGGCGTGGGCCACGATGCGCTCGGCCTCGGCCATGGCGTCGCGCTGCTTGCGCTTGTACTCGGCCAAGGTGCGTTCCGCCTCGGCCTTCAGGCTCTCGGCCTCGTCGATCGCCTGGCGGACCTTCTGGATCTTGCTGTCCAGGCCCGCGACGATGCCCCTGCCGCCCTTCCACCAGATCAGGACTATCAGGGCGACGAGTGCGATCCAGAGCCAGAAATTGGTATCGCCAAAGAGGTCCATCACTTGGCTCCTCCCGCCACACGGTCGACCGCCGACTTGACCTCAGCCTCGCTCGGCGCCACGCCGATCAGCTTCTCGGTCGCCATGGCGGCGGCCGCCACCGCGATCTCCTTCAGGTGGCTGCGCGCCTCCTTCTCGGCCTCGGCGATGCGGGTCTGGGCTGCCTGAACCTTCTGGTTCAGTTCCTTGTCGAAGGCGGCGCTCTCCGCCTCGATCTCCTTGCGGGCAGCCTCGGCGGACTGGTTCAGGATGCTGCTGGCTTCCGCGCGCGCCTCGGCCAGGCCCTTCTCGTAGCCGGCCACAGCCTCCTCGGCCTCGCGCTTCAGGGTCTCGGCCCGCGCGAGATCGCCCTCGATCTTCTTCTGCCGCGCCTCGATGACCCCGCCCATCTTGGGCAGGACCAGCTTGACGAAGGTCAGATAGAGCAGACCGAAGACCAGCAGCAGCCAGAAGATCTGGCTGGGTGCGGTGCTCAAATCGAACTGAGGCATGGCTTGCTACCTGTCTATCGACGCTGTGCGGCCGGCGACGCGAGGTCTGGCGACACCCTCGTCCCGGCCGACCGGCGTTCTCTTCAACTCCTTTGCCGCCTCGCGCTGCGCCCGAACGGGCAGGCGGCGGCGGCACGTCATCGCCTGGTTCAGGCGACGAAGAGGAGCATCAGCGAGATCAGCAGCGCGAAGAGGGCGATTGCCTCCGTCACGGCGAAGCCGATCCAGATGTTGGCGCCGATTTCGTCTTTGGACGCGGGGTTGCGGGCGATCGCGGCGAAGAAGGACGACCAGACGTTGCCCACACCGATACCGGCACCGATCATGCCCATTGCGGCGAGGCCCGCACCGATCAGCTTTGCTGCTTCTGCTTCCATAACTCTCTAACTCCTCTCGATTGACGGCCCACCGGGCCGTCGGCTTTACGGTTGACGGGAAGACCCGCGCACTAGTGCATATGGATGGCGTCGTGCAGGTAGACGCAGGTCAGAATGGTGAAGACGTAGGCTTGCAGGACGGCGACCAGCAGCTCCAGCGCGGTGATACCGACCAGCACGACCAGCGGCAGGATCCCGAAAACGCCCATCAGGATGGTGAAGCCCGCCAGAATCTTGAACAGCACGTGGCCCACCGTCATGTTCGCGAAGAGGCGCACGGAGAGGCTGATCGGCCGCGAGAGATAGCTGACCAGCTCGATCGGGATCAGGATGACCGCGGTCCAGCCCGGCGCGCCCTCGGGAAAGAAAAAGCGGAAGAAGTGTGTTCCGTGGCGCATGAAGCCGATCACCGTGACCGTGACGAAGATCACGATGGCCATCAGGAAGCAGACGACGATCTGCGCGGTGACCGCGAAGGAGCCGGGGATCAGCGCCAGGCAGTTGGCGAAGAGAATGAAGATGAAGAGCGTGAAGATGAAGGGGAAGAAGGGCCGCCCCTCGCTGCCCACGTTGTCGCGCACCATGCCGGCGACAAGGTCGTAGAGCCCCTCGGCGATCACCTGCAGGCGGGTCGGCACGATGGAGCCGCCGCGCATGGCGAACATGAGGAAGCCGGTCGAGACGACGGCCGCGATCACCATCCACAGCGAGGCGTTGGTGAAGGAGAGATTGAGCCCGAAGATATCGACGTTGCCGATCGGATGAATCTCGAACTGCTCCATCGGGTGGAAGGGCGACTCATGGGCATGAGTCTCCGCCTCGATGGCAGTACCGATGACGCCGCCGTCTTCAGTAGTGGTGGTCTCAGACGCCACGCACGGAACCCCCTCTATCAACGGAGGCGCCCAACGGGGCCCTCCTAGCGCCTAGGTCTCAAGCGCGCCCCCCACAACCTTCAGCGGGAAGCCGACCGCTCTTGCTTTTCCTCCTCCTGGCGCCGCTTGCGATCCGCTTCCAGGCTCTTGGCCGTGCGCATCACGTTCATCAAGGCAGCCCCGGATCCTATGAAGAAAAACAGGATCAAGAACCAGGGCGACGTTCCGAGCCACAGGTCGAGCACGATGCCTATTCCGACACCCACCGCCAACCCGGCGATCAGGTCGATAGCCACCCGAAGCCCAGCCGCCATGCCGCTGCTGTCCGCGGGCCGCCTGGGTTTCCTCTGCCCGCCCCGGTGACGCTGGCGCGCCGCCTCCAGACGAGTCTCTAGGCTGCGCAGGTCTTCGCGATCATTTGGATCCGGCATCGCATCCTTCCGACCGTCGCCCCACACAGCGGCGGCAACTTAGAAAGGCCGGTCTCAGGCTGTCAAGCTTGGCCGGGTACCGATAGCCGCCGCTTTGCCGCAGTGCGACAAAGGAACCGGCCTTTTTGGGCCGAAGCCGCCCTTTTGCCGCCCAAACCCGGCTGCCCTTTGCAATTCGACAATGTAGAATGGAGGCGGGGTTGGAAAGACCGAGGAGATGCAGCCATGGAGCAGACCGTCGAAGAAAGTGGCCGGCCGCGGCACATTGAGGTCAAGCATGTCGGCACGGAGGCACCCTGGTCCTGGCTCTCGGCCGGCTGGCGCGACTTCTCCGCCGCGCGCCCGGTGGCGATCGCCTATGGACTGATCTTCTCCGCCATCAGCGCCGTGCTGACCATCGGCCTGTGGGTCACCGATCGGATCGAGTTCCTGCCGCCGCTCGCGGCCGGGTTCATGCTGGTGGCCCCCCTGCTCGCCGTCGGTCTCTACGAGACCGCCCGCCGCCTGCAGAAGGGCGAGTCGACCGGCCTCTCGGCCGCCTTGCTGGTCTCGGTGCGCTCGCCCCTGCAGCTCGCCTTCATGGCCATGCTGCTGATGGTGGTCCTGCTCTTCTGGATGCGCATTGCGTTGCTGCTCTTCGCGCTCTTCATGGGCACCAACCACGTGCCGCCGGCGGAACTCCTGCTGACCGAGCTGCTGCTGACCCAGCACGGCATCGCGCTCCTGATCGTCGGCAGCGCCGTGGGCGCGGTCATCGCGCTCATCGTCTTCTCCATCTCGGTGGTGGGCGTGCCGCTCTTGATGGAGCGCGACGTGGATATCTTCACGGCGATCGTGACCAGCATGAATGCGGTCGCGACGAACTGGAAGCCCTGCCTGCTCTGGGCCTGGCTCATCGCGCTGCTGTCCGTCGCCGGGATCGTCACCTTCTTCGTCGGCATGATCGTGACCTTCCCACTGCTGGGTTTCGCCAGCTGGCACGCCTACAAGTCCCTGATCGCCATCGAGGGCGAGGCCTGATCCACGCAAGCAGCGGGAAGCGCCGCCGCGCTTGCCAGCCTAGCTAGAGCAAATCCCGAGCAGATGGACTCATCTGCGACGACGATTTGGCTTGAGAGCAACAGGCTAGAGCGGGATTCGTGAGCATGAGCGAACGCATCCCGCTCTAGACTCCCTCAATCGAATGTGCGGCCGGATGTGAGGCCGGGTGGGCTTGGAGGAGCGCGATGGCGGAGAGCCTGGCGAAACGGGTCGAGGGCCTTGACTGGGACGGCCTGGCGGACGCGTTGAACCGGCGGGGTTTCGCCCGCAGCGGCCCCCTGCTCCAGGCGGCAGAGGCGGAAGGCCTGGCCGCGCTCTTCGAGGACGAGCAGCGCTTCCGCCGCAGCATCGTCATGCAGCACCACGGCTACGGGGCGGGGCGCTACCGCTATTTCGACTATCCCCTTCCTCCGGCCGTCGCGGCGCTGCGCGCCGCCTTCTACACCGGGCTCGCCCCCCTGGCGCGGGACTGGGCCGAGGCGCTGGGCCTGGCGCACGACTATCCGCCGCGCCTGGAAGACTATCTGGCCCGCTGCCATGCGGCGGGACAGACCAGGGCCACGCCGCTGGTGCTGCGCTACGGACCCGGCGACTACAACCGCCTGCACCAGGACCTCTACGGCGCGCTCTCCTTCCCGATCCAGGTGGTCTTCCTGCTGAGCGATCCGGAGCGGGACTTCGAGGGGGGCGAGCTGATCCTCGCGGAATCGCGGGCGCGCATGCAGAGCCGCGCCCAGGTGCTGCGGCCGGCCCGGGGCGAGGCCATCCTCTTCGCCAACAGCCTCTTCCCCCTGCCGGGGCGCCGGGGCCCGGTCCGGGCCCAGCTTCGCCACGGCGTGAGCGAGGTCACGGCGGGAGAGCGCACCACCCTGGGGCTGATCTTCCACGACGCGGCCTAGGGCGCTGCGCGCTCAAGTCGAATCGGCACCGGCCCGCACCCCCGCCCGGCCGCCCATAGCAGAATACTTGAGTGGGCGGCCGGGCGGGGGTGCGGGCCGGTGCCGCGCAAAACCGAAACGCGCTAGGGCGCTGCGCACCCTGGCTGAACCGGTACCGCGCGAACCCAAACGCCCTCAGAAGAGGCGGCCGCCGAGCGGCACCTCCAGGTCGGGCACCAGCAGGACCACCTCGCCCTCGCCGTCGGGAACGCCCAGTACCAGGATCTCGGACATGAACTTGCCGATCTGGCGGGGCGGGAAGTTGACCACCGCCATCACCCGGCGGCCGACCAGGGCCTCGGGCGTGTAGTGGCGCGTGATCTGGGCGGAGGACTTGCGCTCGCCCAGCTCCGGGCCGAGGTCGACCCAGAGCTTGATCGCCGGCTTCCTCGCCTCCGGAAAGGGCTCGGCGCGCACCACCTGCCCGACCCGGATGTCGACCTTCAGGAAGTCGTCGAAGCCGATGGTGGCGCTCACGCCCGGGCCTCTTCTTCCGGCGGCGGGGCGGCCTCGCCTGGGCGGCGGCGGAAGCGTCCGAGCAGGCTGTCGGCGCGCCGCAACTGGCTGTCCAGCGCCGCCATGGTCGGCGAGAGGTCCTCGCTGTCGTCCTTCAGGAAGGTCCTGGCGGCGGCCAGCCAGATCACCAGCAGCCCCTTGGCGCGCAGCGCGCCGCGCCAGCCCTCGGCCGGGATGCCGGCGGCCAGCAGCATGGCCCGCATGGATTGCAGCAGGCCGAGCCCCCCGGCCAGCGCCGCGGCCGGATCGCCGCTCACCGAGCGAGCGACCGAGGCCAGGCCCTGGCGATAGGGACGCAGCGCATCGAAGCGGCGCATCAGCACATCGAAGAGGCGGTCGCGGGCATCGCCGTCCTCCAGCGCCGCCGGCTCCTTCAGCACGGCCTCGTCGGCTCTTGCGGACAGGTGGCGCAAGATGGCCTGGCGGCCCGGAGCCGCCTTCCAGGCCTCGGCCAGCGGCACGCCAGCCTTGGCCGCGATCTCCCGGTAGCCGACTTCCGACCAGGGTCGCTCGGCCGCGAGAGCCATGGCGGCCTCGACCAGGCGCTTTTCCGGGTTGCGGACGGCCATGGCGCTCAGAGCAAATCCTGCGCAGATGGACTCATCTGCGACGACGATTTGCTTCTAAAACAAAGTGTCAGAGCAGGATGCGTGAGCATGAGCGAGCGCGTCCTGCTCTAATGCAGCTTGGCCCAGATCTTCCGCTTCACGGCGTAGAGGATCACGGTGAAGACCAGAAGGAAGAGGATGGCCTTGATGCCCGTCTGCTTGCGCGCCTCCATGTGCGGCTCGGCCGCCCACATCAGGAAGTTGGAGACGTCGTAGGACATCTGATGCACGCTCGCCTCGGTCCCGTCGCTGTACTCGATGATGCCTTCCAGCAGCGGAGGGGCCATGGAGATGGGACCCCGGTACTTGTTGTAGTACTGGCCGGGCAGCAGCTCGATGCCGGAGTCGTGCGGCGGTTCCTCCTCGTAGCCGGTGAGCATCGCGTAGGGATAGTTGGCGCGATAGGCCGTCCGCTTGGCGACCAGCGAGAGGTCGGGCGGGGCCGCCCCGCCGTTGGCCGCGCGCGCCGCCTCGATGTTCGGGAAGGGCTCGCGGAAGTGGTCGGAGGGTACGGCCGGACGGGTGAAGAGGTCGCCGCTCTCGTCCGGCGTCTGGTTGACGACCTCGCTCTGCGCGGCGATGGCCTTCACCTCTTCGGGCGAAAAGCCGATGGCCTCGAGGTTGCGGTAGGCCAGCAACCTCAGGCCGTGGCAGGCCGAGCAGACCTCGTTGTAGACCTGGAAACCGCGCTGCAGGGACGCCCGGTCGTAGGTCCCGAAGACCCCCTCGAAGGACCAGTCCAGCGAGGGATAGGGCTCAAGGTTGCTCTCGGCCGCCCCGGCGGCGGCGGGGGCAGCGAGGAGGCCGGCGGCCAGCAGCAGGCCCTGCGTGAAGCGGCGGGCGGTCATCATGCTTTCTCCATCGGCTTGGCGGTTGCGCCGCTGAGAGTCCCGCCGCCCTTGAGCACGGGCTCGCTGATCGAGGCCGGCAGTGGTTTCGGCCGCTCCATGACCGACAGCAGGGGCAGGATGATGAGGAAGTGGGCGAGGTACCAGATGGTGCCCAGCAGCGAGATCACCGGCCAGATGCCTTCCGGAGGCTGCGAGCCGCAGTAGCCGAGGATCAGGCAGTCGATTACGAAGAGCCAGAAGAACCACTTGTAGACCGGCCGGAAGCGCGCCGAGCGCACCGGCGAGCGGTCGAGCCAGGGCACCAGCGCCAGCAGCACCAGCGAGCCGAACATCACGATCACGCCGCCCAGCTTGGCCTCGATGATCACCACGCCCGTGAAGGGGATGCCGATGTCGAAGGTGATGGCGCGCAGCATGGCGTAGAAGGGCAGGAAGTACCACTCCGGCACGATGTGCTCCGGCGTCACCAGCGGGTCGGCCGGGATGTAGTTGTCCGGGTGGCCCATGTAGTCCGGCGCGAAGAAGACCACGGCGGCGAAGATGATCAGGAAGACGCCCAGCCCGAAGGCATCCTTCACGGTGTAGTAGGGGTGGAAGGGGATCTTGTCCTGCGGGCCCTTGGCGTCGATGCCCAGCGGGTTGTTGGACCCGAAGCGGTGCAGCGCCCAGAGGTGCAGGAAGACCACCGCCACGATCACGAAGGGCAGCAGGAAGTGGAAGACGAAGAAGCGGTTGAGCGTCGGGTTGTCGACCGAGAAGCCGCCCCACAGCCAGGTGACGATGTAGTCGCCGACCCAGGGTATGGCCGAGAAGAGGTTGGTGATCACCGTGGCACCCCAGAGCGACATCTGCCCCCAGGGCAGCACGTAGCCCATGAAGGCCGTGCCCATCATCAGCACCAGGATCAGCACGCCCAGGATCCAGAGGATCTCGCGCGGCGGCTTGAAGGAGCCGTAGTAGAGGCCGCGGAAGATGTGGATGTAGACGACGATGAAGAAGAAGCTGGCGCCGTTCATGTGGATGTAGCGGAGCATCCAGCCGCTATTCACATCGCGCATGATGCGTTCGACCGAGGTGAAGGCGCCCGCGGTCGAGGGGTTGTACTGCATCGCCAGCACCAGGCCGCTGACGATCATGATCACCAGCACGATCCCGGCCAGCGATCCGAAATTCCACCAGTAGGAGAGGTTCCGCGGGGTGGGATACTCATGCGTCTCGTGGCGCATGAAGGTGAAGATCGGCAGGCGATGGTCGATCCACTTGACCAGGTCGCTGCCCATCGAAGAGCCGTTCGTTGCCATGACGTGCCTTTCGGGTGTCCTCAGCCGATCTGGATGCGGGTCGTGGTCAGGTAGCTGTACTCGGGAACCTCGAGATTCCGCGGGGCCGGCCCCTTACGGATGCGCCCCGAGGTGTCGTAGTGCGAGCCGTGACAGGGGCAGAACCAGCCGTCGTAGTCGCCGCGCGGCGAGCCCGGCTTCTGCCCCAGCGGGATGCAGCCCAGGTGCGTGCAGACACCGACCACGACCAGGAAGTCGGAGTCCGGCACGGCGGCCACCGCGGCGGGGTTCTCCGGCGGCGGCGGCTCCACCAGGCGCGACTGGTCGGTCTGGGGATCCGGCAGGTCGTCGACGTCGACGTCGCGCGCGGCCTCGATCTCGGCCTTGGGACGGTGGCGGATGAAGACCGGCTTGCCGCGCCACATCACGGTGATGGCCTGGCCCACCTCGACGGGTCCCAGGTCGACCTCCGTGGTGGCCAGCGCCAGCGCGTCCTGCGCCGGGTTGAGCGAGTTGAAGAACGGCCAGGCAACGGCAGCAGCACCGATGCCACCCAGGGCGCCGGCCGTCAAAAAGAGAAAATCGCGTCGTGTGCCGCCGTGCTCTTCTGCATCGGCGTGTCCGTCACTCACCGCGTCCGACATTTCACTCTCCTGAACCCCCAAAGCGAGCTTAAGGCATGCAATTCCATCGGCGGACTTTAGACCCGCCATTTCTCGGCATGACAATAGCGCCATCGGTCGCCCCTGCGCGACCCATGCGGCAGAGGGCCGCAAGATCGGGCGCGACCCTACCGCCGCGTTTCGAGGCGACGGCTGTTCCGCATTCCCGGGCCGTGCAGGGCTCTGCTAGAGAGGCGCCATGACAGCGCCCGCCGAGCACGACCTGCGCCTGGTTCTCTACCAGCCGGACATTCCGCAGAACTGCGGCGCAATGCTGCGCCTGGGTGCCTGCCTGGGCGTCGGGCTGGACCTGATCGAGCCCCTGGGCTTCCTCATGGACGACCGCCGGCTGGCGCGCGCGGGCCTGGACTACCGCGACCTCGCCGACTGTCGGCGGCACAGCTCCTGGCAGGCCTTTCGCCGCGCCGACAGAGGCCGCCTCGTCCTGCTGACCACCCGCGCGCAGCGCTCTTACCTGGAGTTCCGCTACCGCCCGGGCGACCGGCTGCTGCTCGGGCGGGAGTCGGCCGGCGTGCCCGAGGAGATTCACGAAGAGGTCGACGCGGCGGTCGCCATCGTCATGCAGCCCGGGGCCAGATCAATGAACGTCGCGCTGGCCGCGGCCATGGTCCTGGGCGAGGCCTTGCGGCAGACCGCCATGGCCTCGTGAAGTCCGGCCTGGAGGCGGGCTGGCGCCCGTTCCGCTGAGAGGAGGAAGAGCATGCAAGACAGAGAGGCCGGCAAGGCCGAAGCACAGGCCTGGTTCGAGGAGCTGCGCGAACGGATCTGCGGCGCGCTGGAGGCGCTGGAGGAAGAGAGCGGCTTCGGGGCCGGGGAGCGGCCTCCCGCGCGCTTCGAGCGCCGGGCCTGGTCGCGCGAGGGCGGCGGCGGCGGGGTCATGGGCCTGCTGAGCGAGGGCCGCGTCTTCGAGAAGGCCGGCGTCAACGTCTCCACCGTCTGGGGCAGCTTCTCGGAGAGCTTCGCCAAGGAGATTCCCGGCGCCGACGAGGACCCGCGCTTCTGGGCCAGCGGCATCTCCCTGGTGCTGCACCCGCGCAACCCCCTGGTCCCGCCGGTTCACATGAACACCCGCCACGTTGTCACCACCAAGGCCTGGTTCGGCGGCGGGGCGGACCTCAACCCCATCTACCCGGTCGACAAGGATACCGAGGACTTCCATGCGCGCCTGCGGCAGGCCTGCGACCGGCACGGGGCCGACTACTACGACCGCTTCAGCGCCTGGTGCGACGACTACTTCTTCAACAAGCACCGCAATGAGCCCCGCGGCGTCGGCGGCATCTTCTACGACTATCTGGACCAGGACTGGCAGGCCGACTTCGCCTTCACCCGGGAGGTCGGTCTTGCCTTCCTGGAGATCTATCCGGACCTGGCGCGGCGGCACAAGGACGAGCCCTTCGGCGCGGAGGAGCGTCGCCACCAGCTCTTCCGGCGCGGACGCTATGCCGAGTTCAACCTGCTCTATGACCGTGGCACCCGCTTCGGCCTCATGACCGGGGGCAACCCCGACGCCATCCTCATGTCGCTGCCGCCGCTGGCCGCCTGGCCCGTGCCCGGCGCAGAATAGCCGGCAGCGCTGCGAGGCTTAGCTGGAAGCGGCTCCGGGCGGGGGTGCGGCCCGGAGCCGTGCCAAAGCGAGCGCCCTACCGCACGATGGCGGCGACCACCGAGGCCCTGGCGAGAATGTCGAGGAAGTCGACGAAGAGCTGCACGTAGCGCGGCGTGACCTCCGGCGGGACGATCAGGACGTCGCCGGGGCCCAGCGCGGTGCTGCTGCTGGCGTTGGGCAGAAGGTCGATGGCACCCGAGAGACGGCGCACGATGAAGAGCCCCTCGTCGGCACGGTCGGTGTAGCCGCCGGCCTCGGTGACGTAGTCCCTGAAGGTCTTGCCCTTCTCGTAGGGCATGGTCTGCGGGATGCGTACCTCGCCGGAGATGTTCACCAGGCTGGTCCGCGAGGGGATCAGGATCTTGTCGCCGTTCTCCAGGCGGATGTCGTTGATCTTGCCGTCGCGCTCCACCACGACGACGATGCCCTCGGGCTGCGCCTGGCGCGCCCGCTCGATGTAGACGCCCAGCAGCGCCGCCTCCTCGGCTCGGATCTCGGCCTCGCCGGTGGTGAGCGAGCGCGAGGTGAGCAGGGTCTGCTCCAGCCGGTCGAGCGAGGCCTCCAGAAGCTGCTTCTGCTGGCGCGCGACCGAGGGGCGCTTCAGGATCACCGACTCGTAGGCCGAGAGCTCCGGGTTGACCGGCACGTAGTTCAGGAGCTGCATCAGGGTCGTCGTGGGCTCCACGACGTAGCGCGAATCGCCGAGGAAGGTGCCCTCGAGCGAGACCTGGATGGTGTCGCGCGGGCGGTCGGCGAAGTAGGTGACGTTGTCCTGGTCCTCCAGCGGGGTGTTCTCGAAGTCGTCCATGTCGATGTAGGCGCTGTAGGGCTGGCCGCGGCGCGTTCCCTCCAGCAGCACGTGAGAGACGTTCGGCAGGGGCCGCGCCAGCTTGTTGAGCTCGCCCCCGCTCATGCCGCTGCCGCCGAACTCGAAGGCGTAGCTGTTGCGGATGGCGCCGCGGGCCGCCACCAGGGGCCGCTGCGCGCCCACCAGGATGGTGTCGCCGGCCTGGAAGAGGTGGTTGCGCAGGCTGCCACGCAGGAGGAAGCCGTAGAGGTCGGTGGTGTAGAGGCGCCTGCCGTTGCGCAGGATGCCCACGTCCCTGTAGCTGCCGCTGGCCGAGAGGATGCCGCCGGCCCGCGACAGGTAGTCGATCACCGAATCGGTCGGCGAGCCGGCATAGCGGCCGGGCGTCTCGATGTAGCCGGTGACGAAGACGCCGATCGAGGAGAACTCCAGCACGGTCGCGTAGCTGTCGACGTTCTCGCCATAGACGTCGCGGACCTGGGTGCGGATGTGTTCGTTCAGGTTGCCGGCCGTGACACCCGCCACCTGCACCGGCCCCAGCTCGGGAATGAAGACGTTGCCCTGCGGGTCGACCACGGTCTGCAGGCTGGTCTCTACCGCGCCGGTCAGCTGGATGGAGACGCCGTCGCCCACCATGATGGGGCTGGCCAGATCGGCGCTCTGCTGGACCGGAAAGCCCTCGCGGTCGAAGATGGACGAGCCGAAGGGGGCCAGCTGGTCGCCGACGGGTACGGTGTTCTGCTGGCGTTCCTCGGTATCGAAGACGTTGCTCTTCTCGTCCACCTGCGCCTCGTCGGGCAGGATGATCTGTGCCGCCGCCGGCGACACCAGGAGAAGCGCGAGAGCCGAAAGCGCGCCGGCGATGCCAAGTCTCATAGGATGTGATCCCGGATCCCGAGGAAGAGAAGCCGCCCGATGGTGAAGACGAGCAGGACCACGAGGAAGACGAAGAAGAGGCTCTCCCAGCGGTCCGGTAGCTGTGCCTGATCCAGCTCCGTCGGCGCCACGACCGGGACGACGTAGAGCTGCTGGCGCTGCGCCTGTGCCACGGCGTTCTGCATGGAGGCGAGCGCCGCGCTGTAGGCCTGGCCGGCCAGTTCCTTGCGCAGGGACAAGAGCTCGAACTGGGGAATGAGGGTGCCTACGGATTCCTGCTGGCCGATCAGCCTATCGCGCTCACGGTCGACCTGGAGGCGCAGCGATTCGATCCGCGCCTCCAGCTCCAGGCGGGCCACGCCGCCCTTGTTGCCGGTGACCTTGCTCAGTTGCAGCAGCTCCGCCTCGGCCTTGGCGATCTCCCCCTCCAGGGTGGCGATGATGCCGTTCACCCTGATGATCACCTCGCTGGGGTCGATCACGTTGTTGGTCTGGCGGAACACCGTCAGGGCGCCCTCGGCCCGCTCCAGGTCGGCCAGCGCGTTCGCCACCTCCTGGCGCGAGAGCTGCAGCAGGTCGGCCTGGGCGCGGGAGTTGAACTCGTTGATCAGGCGTTCGCTCTCGGCGAGTAGCGCCTTGCTGATCGCCAGGGCATCCCCCGGCGTGAAGGCGCGCACGTCGATCGTGACCAGGCCGGTGATCTGGTCGTAGACCGCGTCGACCATGCGCAGGTAGTAGTCGTGCAGCTCCAGCAGCGTGGAATCGGCCGGAAGGTAGTAGAAGGGATCGTCCTTGGGCAGGCTGTAGGCGGCGCGCAGATCGACCAGGTTCTGCAGGCGCACCAGGCCCTCGTAGGAATGCACGTAGTCGACGACGCTGAAGGATTCGTCCGCGGCCCGGCCGAAGGCCTGGGTTTGCCCCAGGAAGCTCGCCACCTGCGGCGTCTCCGACCCCGCGGTCCTGATCAGGAAGACGGTCTTGACCTCGTAGCGGTCGGCCGCCACGAAGAAGTAGTAATAGCCCGCGGCCAGCATGGGGCCGACGATCAGGGCCAGAACCAGCAGCGTCTTGAAGAAGCCGACGACCATTCCCAGGCCCTGCTTCACCTGGTCCACCGGCCGCGGCTCGGCCTCGGGCTCCGGCTGCCGGCGCCGCTCCTTTGCGGGGGCCTCCGCCGGCGGCGTCAGGCGCAGCTCCTCGAGCTGGCCCTTGGCCCCCTCCTTGTCGCGCGAGCGCTTGTTCGGCTTGACCAGCGGGATCGGCATGGCGGCCCCGGTCTTCTTGCCGGCGGCACGCTGCTTGGCGCGCCGCTCCGCCCCGCGCTTCCTGTCGTTGCCCCTCTCGTCCGCCTCCTTGCCGCTGGCGGCCTTCTCCTCCCCGTTCTCCTCCTGGCCCCTGGCCTCGGCGTTCCTCTGGCGCCGCTGCGCGCGCAGCTCCCGCCTGGCCTGCTGGGCCGCGTCGGACTGGCCTGCCCGGCGCTCCTTCTCCGGCGCCTCGGCCTCCTCCGCCGGCGCGGCGCCGGCCGGAGGGGCAAGGGGAGAAGGCTCCGGGGAAAAGGCGGGCGGCGCGGCCTCGCCGGAGGCTTCCGCCTCGGCCGGTCTCGCCGGCGCTTCGCCGTCCCCCTGCTGGTCGAGATCGAAGGCAAAGTCCTGAGCCGTCCGGGGCGCCTCTTCGGGGGGCGCCTCTTCGGGGGGCGCCTCGTCGGGGTGCGCCTCGCCGGGGGTCGCCTTCTCGTCCGTCCGCTTGCCGTGCAGCAGGGTCAGGTTCGACCGCGGACTGTCTTTAGAGGCTTTCATAGTACTTTATGCCTTTCGACACCTTCTCGAAGTACCTTAGCTTACGGTCGTTCAGAACGTAAACGCACTGGCAGAACTTCTGGATCGTCCGGTTGCGGTGCGACACGAACACGAAGGTGCTGCGGTCGGCAAGCCGTTCGATCTCCTTCTCCGCCTTCTGCCGGAAGCGCACGTCGGCGACCGACATCAGCTCGTCGAAGAGATAGCAGTCGAAGTCCATCGCCACCGACATGGCAAAGTTGAAGCGGCTGCGCATGCCGCTGGAGTAGGTCTGCAGCGGCATGTCGATGTAGGGACCGAGCTCTGCGAAGTCCTCCACCCGGTGGAAGATCTCGCGCCAGTCGCGTCCGTAGATCCGCGAGACCACCTGGATGTTGTCGCGCGCGCTGACATGCTGCAGGAAGGCCCCGCCGAAGCCCATGGGCCAGGAGACCTCGATGCCCGGTGCCCAGGCGATCGTGCCGCTGTTGGGCCGCTCGGCGCGGGCGATCAGCCGGACCGTGGTCGACTTGCCGGTTCCATTGCGCCCCAGGATCCCGACCGACTTCCCCACCGGCATCTCCGCCGAGACGTCCTCCAGGATGTAGCGCTTGCGGCCCTTCACCCGGTAGAACTTGGAGACATTCTTGAGGCTGATCATCGCCGTCATCGCTCGAACCGATCGCGAAAGAGGCGCTCCAGCACCAGGCCGGCGACGAGGAAGAGCACGACGAACTCGGCGACGTAGTAGAGGTCGCCGTACTGGGTGTTGTACTGCGAGAAATAGAAGGACCGCGACCACTCCGTCACGTTCAGGAGGGGGTTGTAGAGCAGGTAGTCCCTGATGACCGGCGGCAGCTCGGGCGCGCAAAAGAAGACGCCCGAGGTGAAATAGAGGATGCGGTTCAGGATCCTGTTGACGCTCTGCAGCTTGGGAACGATCAGGGCCAGGCTCGCCAGGGTCAGGCCGTAGCCGAAGCCGAGGATGTTCGTCGCGATCAGCAGCAGGATGAGATAGAGCGGCTCGTCCGCTGCCGGGGATATGCCGGCCACCCGGATGACGACATAGATCACCAGCGCGTTGGTCAGGCTGATCGCCAGCTGCACCAGGAACTTGGAGAGGTAGATATCCAGCTCCGTCACGTGGTGGAAGTAGAGCAGCCCGCGGTTGGACGGAAGCGCGTCCATGAGCGCCGAGCCCATGATGGTGAAGGCGCGCACGTAGAAGACGCCGCAGGCGGTGAAGGCGAAGATCTCCATCCCGCCGTAGCCGGGAGCGCCGGCCACCAGGCGCAGGACGGCGATGACCGCCGACTGCATCATGGGGGAGATGAAGGTAAACGCCAGCCCCTGGCCGCGGCGCCCGAACTCTGCCGCGAAGCCGCGCATGGTCAGCCCGAAGAGGACTCGGCTCTGGATCGCCAGGGCATCGATCATGCCCGGCTTCCTTATGGGTCGTCCTCTGTGGTCGACGCTCGACAATCCTCTAGAACCTCGGTCTGCCTGCCGCTTGGAAGGGCGAGATCAAAAACTCGGGCCGCTGTCGGTGCCGCGCAGCGGCGCAATCATCTGCCAGATCCCCCTGTCGTCCACGCAGGCGACCCGGTCGAAGTTCCCGGCCCGGGCCAGGGAGGTCATGCGCAGGGGCTTGCAGAGGTGGCCGCTGGCGGCGTTGTAGGGCTGCCCGACCTGGACCGACCAGCTGACCCCCTGCTTGTCCACCAGGGTGACGAAGCCCGCATTGCCGGCTAGGGCGCGCGTCAGGCTGGGCTCGCCGCTGCCCGGCAGGAGGCTGGCCGGCTGTGCCCCGCCGGCGCTGCTGGCCGTTATGGCCCCGTCCGTGGCGGGCGTGCTGCTGCCCGGGAAGCCGCCCGCCTGCTTGCAGGAGGAGAGCCCGGCTGCCGCCGTCACGAGCAGGCCGGCAACGAGCAGGCCGCGCAGCAGGACCCCGCGGTCCGAAGCATTGCTCCTCAAGCCAGGCGCCTCGGCCATTGCCCTCGTTGCCATGTCATTCGTTTTCCCATTGCAGCGGCGCTCAATCTAGCGAAGGGCCCTTGCTTTGCAAGTCCGTGAGGTGGCTGCCGCGCAGCCCGGAACCTCCCTAGCACGCGGCTTGGCGTCGCGAACAGGCTCGCGACGATGCTGGCTATTCGCCGCGCCCGCCACTCTCCTCCGCCCCTTGCGGCGACGTCGCGCGGTCGCGCAAGCTGGGTCTCGGCGACTGGCGCCTATCGCAGCGAGGGGTGAAGGTGGCAGACTGCGGTTCCCGGCAAGGACCGGCAGCCCGGCCGATCCGATCCCTTTTCGCAGACCGAGCCCTCTGCCAGCAGGAGAGACAGATGTCAAGGCATAGCTTCCTTCCGCTCCTTTTCGCCCTCGCGCTTCTTCTCCCGCAGGGCCTCAGGGCCCAGGACGGCTCCTCCCTGGAGATCGACCAGGCCCGCCTGGAGCAGTACATGCAGAACTGCCTGGAGGGCACCGGCGGCGACGAGGTCAGCGACAGCAGCCAGGCGCGCAAGTGCACCGCCGACTACTACTCCCAGTGCGCCGACACCGGCGGCTTCACCGTGAACATGCAGCGCCAGTGCTGGGGCGCGCTGGAGACCTACTGGTCCGCCGTCGCCGCCAAGCGCGCCAAGCGCATCGAGGGCGTGGCCCCGGCCAAGCTGAAGCGCTATGTCCAGGAATCGGGCCGCGCGGAAGAGCGCTACCGCAAGGAGCGCTGCGCCTTCTACCGCGAGCTGCAGGGCGACTGGATCGGCCCCGCCGAGGCCAAGTGCCTGACCGACACCATCATCGACCGCGCGGTCGACCTGCAGGTGATCGAGAGCAACATGCCGCGGTGAGGGGCATTGGCAGGGTGAGAATGCGAGAGGGCAGCGGCCCTGCCGAACAGGGAGCCCTCAGACACGCACAACATCCACCGTCATCCTCCGGCTTGACCGGAGGATCCTGCCTTCCTGGTCCCGATGCACCGAATTGGTTGACAGTGTGGCGCGCTGCACAGGCGTTGCGAGATCCTCCGGTCAAGCCGGAGGATGACGCTTTGGGGATGGTGCGGCCATGACCGGCGATCGACCCACCCTGCCCGACGCCCCGATCGATGAAAGCGTCACCGCGTTGGTCGTGGGCGCCGGGCCGGCGGGGCTCGCCGCGGCGCTCACCCTCTCGCGTGCGCTGGTGCCCACCCTGGTGCTGGACCCCGGCGCCGGCTATCGCAACAGCGCCTCGCCGGGCGTGGGCGGGCTCCTGGGCCGCGACCGTATCCTGCCGGCGGAGCTGCGCAGCCTCGGCCGGCAGGAGATCGAGGGCTACGGCTATGCCCGCTTCGAGGATGCGCGGGTCACCGCCATCGAGGAGGGCACCGGCCTCACCGTGACGACGGAGGAGGGCCGGCGCATCGCGGCCCGCGTCGTGCTGCTGGCCTGCGGCATGGTGGACCTCTTCCCCGAGCTGCCCGGCCTCCCGGCCTTCTGGGGCCGCAGCGTCATCAACTGCCCCTTCTGCCACGGCTTCGAGCTGAAGGGCCTGCCCTGGGGCGTCTTCTGCGACCGGCCGGAGATGACCGCGGCCGCGGAGATCTATGCCCACTGGACCGACGACCTCGCCTTCTTCCTGCAGCCCGGCCAGTCCCTGGAGCCCGCGCGCGAGGCGGAGCTCGCCGCCCGCGGCTTCGCCGTCGAGCGCCGCCCGGTCCGCCGCCTGCTCGGCGAGGCGAGCGGCCTCACCGCCCTCGAACTGGCGGACGGCAGCCGGGTCGCCCGCCGGGCCCTGCTGCTCTGGCCCCGCCAGCGCCAGTGCGACCTGGTGCAGGCCCTGGACCTCGATCTCGACGAGAGCGGCGCGGTCAGGGTCGACGAGGGCTTCCGCACCGCCCGCCCCGGCCTCTACGCCGCCGGCGACCTCCTCTACCAGGGCCACCAGAACGTCAACACGGCCCTCCACATGGGAAACCTGGCCGCGGCGACGATGGTGATGGATCTGGGGAAGGGGGCACTTGGTGGCCCGGGGCGCTGAGAATAAGTGCCCTTGCCCCAGGCGCTCAGTTGTTAGACCGTCACATCTTGTTAGACATGACCATTAGTTGTGTAAGTATTTGCAGAAATCTACCAAACTTTAATAAACTCCAATCAGTTCAAACGATTTGATAGAAATGATAGCATCTCGTTTTCGATATCCATGCGAGAATGCAGAACCCGTACCACATCGATTCGGTTTGTGTGAGGGTAGTAGAACACCACGTATTTATCCTGCACACAAGAGCGGAGGTTCAGGGAAAGGTAGGGTCGCGCTCGACCAATCTCTGGAAAATCGCATAGACCGACCGCGGTTTTGAGGATCCGCTCGATCTGTTTGCGGACCGCTGCAGGATCTTCCCTGGCGATGTGTGCAAAGATTGCCTCGAGGTCAGCAACGGCGGAAAGAGAAAGGACGAGTCGTCTAGGACCCGCCATGGGTCCGTTCGATACGACTTACAAAGTCGCTGATGTCGGTGACCTCAACGCCCTCGCCCCGATCGAGCTCTGCGGTGCCTTGCTCGATTGCAGCTTGAAGCTCCCGCCACTTGGAGGCGTAGGCCAGGAGGCTTGCGCCGAGTTCTTCCTGCATCGCATCCGGAAGCACGCGAAGCGATTGAAATGCCTTCTCCAGGATTGCCGTCATGCAATCACCCTACCACAAGAGATAGCAGTCCACCACGAATCCCCCACGTCCGGCTCACCGCCCCTCCCGTCTCCACGCCCAGACGGCGGCCGCCAGGGCCAGCAGGAGGAAGGCCCAGGCGGGCAGCAGGGCGGCCTCGCTGACGCCGGTGACGCGGTAGCGGTCCTGGCGGACCAGGCCGACCCAGTCGCTGCCGGCGCGGCGGCCCTCCTTGGTGACGGCGCGCAGGCCCGGGTCCGGCGCCTCCTCGAGCCAGAGGCTGCCGCCGCCCGAGGCCTCGACCAGGTGGGCGAGCGGTGCGGGCGAGGAGCGGAGGTCGGCCAGCTCCAGGGGGTTCAGGGGGCCGGCGGCGGCCAGGGTGGCAAGCTCGCCGTGGCGGACGGTGTAGAGGCCGGTCTGCTCCAGGCTGCGGCGCCCGACCATGAGGCCCGGGCGCTCCTCGGCCAGCTCCAGCTCCTCGATCGCGCCGTCCGGGCCCTCGACCGTGACGGTCACCGGGTCGCTGGAGAGCGAGCGGCGCTGGACGATCAGCTGGTCGCCCTGGACGGTGGCGCTGAGGTTCTCCTCCTCCAGGTCGGGCTCCTGCATCAGCCAGTGGGCAACGCGGCGCAGCAGCTCTGCCTGCGGGCCGCCGCCCTCGAAGCCGCGCGCCCAGAGCCAGACGTGGTCGCTCATGAGCTGGGCCACCCGGCCCTCGCCCACGCGCTCCAGCACCAGCAGGGGCCGGCCGCTGGGTCCCTCCATCAGCATCTGCCCGCCGTTGGGCTCGGCCTCGACCAGGCGGAACCAGCGGCCCCACTCCGGCGTCTCCTCGGCGCTGGCGTTGGCGCCGGGCAGGCCGGCGGTCACCGGATGGCGCTGGCCGAGGTCGGTCAGCTCCGGGCGGAAGCCGCGCTCCAGCACCTGGCCGGTGGGGGCCAACGGCATGACCGCACCCAGCGGCGTGCCGTAGAGCGACTGGCTGGTGGCCGAGGCCGGCCCCGCGCTCTCCAGCAGGGCGCCCCCCTGCTCCACGTAGTTGGCGATGTTCTCCAGGTAGAGCCGCGGCAGCACGCCGCGCCGGCGGTAGCGGTCGAAGATGATGAGGTCGAACTCGTGCAGCTTGATCGAGAAGAGCTCGCGGGTCGGGAAGGCGATCAGCGAGAGCTCGTGGATCGGCGTGCCGTCCTGCTTCTCCGGCGGGCGCAGGATGGTGAAGTGGACCAGGTCGACGGAGGGGTCGGACTTCAGGATGTTGCGCCAGACCCGCTCGCCGCTGTGCGGCACGCCGGAGACCAGCAGCACCCGCAGGCGGTCGCGCACGCCGTTGACGGCGACCACGGCGCGGTTGTTCTCCAGGCTCAACTCCCGCTCGCCGGGCGAGACCTCGAGCAGCAGCAGGCTCTCGCCGCGGCGCGCAAGCGTGAAGGGCACGGAGACGTCGCGGCCGACCGGGATCCTGATGCGCTCTTCCGGGCCGCCGTCCTGGCTCACGGTCAGCAGGGCCTCGCCGCCGCCCTCGCCCTGCTCCTCGACCCGGACCGTCAGGCTCTGCTCCTTGCCGACGATGCCGAAGCTCGGCGCCTCGACCACCAGCAGGCGGCGGTCGGCGGCATCCTTTCGGCCGGTGATGAGGTGATGCACCGGCGCCTCGATCGCGAGCTGCTCGTAGCTCTCGGGTACGTCGTGGACCTGCCCGTCGGAGATCACGAAGACGGCGCCAAGCTGTGCGCGCGGCATGTCGGCCAGGGTCTCCTCCAGCGCCTGGAAGAGGCGCGTACCCTCGCCCTCGCGCCCGGCAGTGATGACGCGGGTCTCGACCGCGGGCAGGGCGTCCAGCCTTGCCTTCAGCCCGGCAAGCGCGCGCGCGCTCTGGCCGCTGCGATTGCCGACGGACTGGGAGGAGCTCTCGTCGACCAGGATGATGGCCTCGTCGGTCAGCGGCTGGCGCTCCTCGCGGATCAGCGAGGGATTGGCCAGGCCCAGCAGCAGCAGGGCGACGGCGAGCCCGCGCAGCGGCCAGCCCACCGCACGCCGCCAGGCCGCGAAGGCCAGGAGGATGCAGGCGAGCGCCGCCAGCACCAACAGGGCAAGGGGCGGGATCAGCGGCGCGAAGGCGAGAGAGGCGCTGCTCACTGGCCGAGGCGCTCCAGGATGAAGGGGACGTGCACCTGGTCGGCCTTGTAGTTCCCGGTCAGGCTGTAGAGCACCAGGTTGATGCCGAAGCGAAAGGCCAGCTCGCGCTGGCGCTCGCCGCCGGGCACCACCGCGAAGTGCGGCCGCCCGGCGCGGTCCAGTGCCCAGGCCGCCGCCCAGTCGTTGGCGCCGATCAGCACGCGGGCGACGCCGTCGTTGGCGACCGTGCCCTCGGTGTCGACCCAGAGGGTGGAGCCGTCATAGCGGCCGGGGAAGTCCTGCATCAGGTAGAAGGCCTTGGTCAGCACGTGCTCGGGCGGGACCGGCGCCAGCGGCGGGATCTCCAGGCGGTCGGTCAGGCGCCGCAGGTCCGCGGTGGCGCCGGAGTTCGGGCCGCCGCCGCCGGGATCGCGCAGGTCGAAGAAGATGGTGCCGCCGCTGGCCAGGAAGGCGTTCACCCGCTCGGCCGCGGCGTCGCTGAGCGGCGGCTGCTCGGCCGTCACCGGCCAGTAGATCAGCGGGAAGAAGGCGAGCTCGTCGCGCTCCAGGTTGACGCCGATGGGCGGGCCGGTCTCCACCGCCGTGCGGCGGTTCAAGAGGCGCGAGAGGCCCTCGAGCCCGACCCGCGAGATGGCGTCGACCCGGGAGTCTCCGGTCTCGACGAAGGCGAGCCGCGTATCGCGCGAGGCCTCCATGGCCAGGCCGTCGTCCACCGCCCGGGCCGCCTGCGGCGCACCGCCGACGAGCGCCAGGGCCAGAAGCGCGGCGGCCGCCGGACGGATCAGGAGGCCGCGCAGCCAGAGTGCCAGCAGCAGGTCGAAGAGCAGCAGGAGGAGGGCGGCGCTCAGCAGCCAGGGCTTCAGCTCGAAGGCGGGCGCCGTGCGGTAGACCTCGCGGCTGATTCCGGTGATCTCGGGCATGGCTTGCAGGCGCGACACGGCAGACTCCAGGTTGAAGGCGCGGCGGCTGTCTCGATTGCCATAGTAACCCGGCGGATGGCGCGGGCCCACCGCCTTATCCGCCACCACCCTGGCATTGAGGTCCAGCACCGCCGGCGAGGGCGGCCCGAGCTGGCCGAAGGCGTCCAGGCTCTCGACCGGCGGCAGGCTGGCGTCGCCGATCAGCGGCGTCAGGCCCTTGGCGGTCTCCACCACCCGGCGCAGCATCTCGACGAAGAGGCCGGAGAGCGCGAGGTTGCTCCAGGCGGGGCTGGCCGTGGTGTGCACCAGGACCAGGGTGCCCTCGCCGCGCTCGCTGGCGGTCACCAGCGGCGTGCCGTCGGCCAGGCGCGCCCAGGTCCGCCCGGCCAGGTCCGGCGAGGGCTCGGCCAGCACCTGGCGGTCGACCGTCACCTCTTCGGGCACCGCGAGGCCGGCGAAGGGCCCCTCGGTCAGGGGGGCGACCGGCACCGGCTCCTCCCAGGACATGACCCCGCCCAGGCGGCGGTCGCCGATGCGCAGCGGCACCGGTGTCAGGGCGTCGGGACTGCCGGCGAGCCGCGGTCCGGCGAAGCGCAGCACCAAGCCGCCGGCCTCCAGAAAGGCCTCCAGCTCGCCCTGCTCGGCGGCGGAGAGCGCGCCGCGGTCGGGGATCACCAGGACGGAGAGCTTCTGTTCGAGCAGCGTCTCGAGGTTGCCGCGCGAGATGACCGAGAAGGGGGCCAGCGCCTGCTCGACATAGTGCAGCTCGCTCAGGAGAGGCTGGACCGCGGTCTCGCTGCCCTCGTCCTCCACCAGCCCGACCGCCAGGCGCTGGGCGCGGCCGTCCAGCAGCAGGGTGGTGGCCGCCGTGCGCTCCTCGACCAGGGTCAGGCGCGCGATGGCGTTGCGCAGCTCCAGCGGCAGCTCCAGGGCCGCGGCGGCCTCGGTGGCGTCCTCCTCGAAGCTGACGGCGACCCGGCCGACCTCGCGCCCGTCGTCGCGCAGCGCGCGCAGGGTGAGCGGTGCCGAGGCCGCGGCCAGCGGACGCTCCAGGACCACCAGCAGGCCGCGGTCGATGTCGCGCGGCGGGCGCAGCAGGCGCGGCAGGCGCCCGGCCTCGGGATGCAGCTCCTTCACCGGTCCCAGGGCCGTCAGGCTTCGCCCGAAGGCGGCGGTGCCCACGCTGTCGAGGCCGTCGCTGGCCCAGAGCACCTGGTGCCTGGCCCCTTCCAGGGCCGCGAGGGCGGCAGCGGCGGCCTCCCGGTCCAAGGGCCAGGGGCGCGGCTGCATGCCGGCGAGCTGGCTGCGGGCCTGAGCCGCCGTCATGCTGCCGGAAACCGTCGGGGCCTCGCCGGCCGCCCCGGGTGCAGCGCGCAGCAGGCGCACCGGAACCCCGGCGCGCTCCGCCTCGGCAAGCTGGATATCGACCGCGGTCAGGCGCTCGCGCCAGCCGGGCGCCGCCGACCAGCCGTCGTCGACCACCACCAGCAGGGGCGACTGGCTGGAGAGCGTGGTCGCGGCGTTCAGCAGCGGGCGGGCGAAGGCGAGAATGACCAGGGCCGCAACCAGCAGGCGCAGCAGCAGCAGCCACCAGGGCGTGCGCTGCGGCGTCTCCTCCACCGGATGCAGGCCGAAGAGCAGGCGCACGGCCGGGAAGCCCAGGCGCTTGGGCGCCGGCGGAGTTGCCCGCAGCAGCCACCACAGCAGCGGCAGCAGTGCCAGCGGCAGCAGCAGCCAGGGCTGTGCGAAGGTGAGGCCGGCCAGCAGCTCCATCAGCGCTGCCTCGGTCCCGGCGCCAGGCCGGCGTGCAGGCTCGCCAGCGCCGCCGCGGCCGGGCGGTCGGTCGGGACCGCGAGGAAGCGCCAGCCCAGGCTGCCAGCCAGGCTCGCCAGTGCGGCCTGGTGATTGCGAAAGCGCTCAACATAGGCGCCGCGGAGCGATTCCACGCGCGGCGCCAGCCAGCGCCCCTCGCCCTCCAGACCCTCGAAGCGGATCCGGCCCTCGAAGGGCAGCGCCGCCTCGGCCGGGTCGTAGATCTGCACCATGAGGCCGCGGGCCGTGCGCGAGGCGAGCAGGCCCAGCCGGCGGGCCAGCTCGTCCAGCGGGGAGAAGAAGTCGGAGAAGAGCAGCAGGTCGGACTGGCGCGGCAGCGGCCCTTCCGGCGGCAGGCTCTCCTCGCCGGGCTCGGTCAGGGCCTGGGCGAAGTGGGTGAGGGCCGCGCGCCCCTGCCTGGCCCGCTGGTCCAGGCCCAGGAGCGCCACCTGCTCCTCGCCGCGGACCGCCAGCGCCGCCAGGCCGAGCAGCAGCAGTTCGGCGCGCTCCAGCTTGCTCGGCCGGCTCTTGTGGCCGCGCCAGCGCATCGACTGGCTGCCGTCGCGCCAGAGGTAGAGGCTGGCGGCTGCGGCCCACTCGCGCTCGCGCACGAAGACCTGATCGCTGCGGCCCGAGACGCGCCAGTCGACGGCATGGGCGGGCTCGCCCGCCATGTAGGGGCGGAACTGCCAGAAGGCATCGCCGGGTCCGGCGCGGCGGCGACCGTGCGCGCCGGCGGTCACGGTGTCGGCGATGCGCAGCGCCTCGACCACCAGGGGCGGCAGCCGCTCGGCCAGCGCACGGGCGTGCGCCAGGCCCGTGCGGCGCTCGCCGCGCCGCACGCGACCGCCCAGATCCAGGTCAGTCAAGCGTGCCAAGGAGGCGCTCCAGGATATCCTCCAGGCTGAGGCCCTCCGCCCGCGCGGCGAAGCCCAGCGCCATGCGGTGGCGCAGCACCGCGGGCGCCATCGCGGCCACGTCGTCCAGCGAGGGGGCGAGGCGGCCCTGCAGCAGGGAGCGCGCCCGGACCGCAAGCATCAGCGCCTGGCTGGCCCGGGGGCCCGGCCCCCAGGAGACATGCGCCTGCACGTCGGCCAGGCGGCTGGTCTGCGGGCGGCCGTCGCGCACCAGGTTCAGGATCGAATCGACCACCTTGTCGCCGACCGGCACCTGGCGCACCAGGCGCTGCGCCTTCTGCAGGGTCTCGGCGTCGGTCACCTGGCGCGGCGGCGCCTCCGACAGACCCGTGGTGGCGATCAGCATGCGCCGCTCCGCCTCCAGCTCCGGATAGGCCACGTCGATCTCCAGCAGGAAGCGGTCAAGCTGGGCTTCGGGCAGCGGATAGGTGCCCTCCTGCTCGATCGGGTTCTGGGTCGCCAGCACGTGGAAGGGCTGCGGCAGGAGGTGGGTCTCGCCGGCCACGGTGACCCGGCCCTCCTGCATGGCCTGCAGCAGCGCCGACTGGGTCCGGGGGCTGGCCCGGTTGATCTCGTCGGCCATCAGAAGCTGGGCGAAGACCGGGCCCGGCAGGAAGCGGAAGCGGCGCCGGCCGGTCTCGTCCTCCTCCAGGACCTCGCTGCCCAGGATGTCGGCCGGCATGAGGTCGGGCGTGCACTGGATGCGCTTCTCGCTGAGCCCGAAGACGCGGCCCAGGGTCTCCACCAGCTTGGTCTTGGCCAGGCCCGGCAGGCCCACCAGCAGGGCGTGCCCGCCGGCCAGCAGGGTCACCAGGGTGGCGTCCACCACCTCGTCCTGGCCGAAGATCACCTCGCCGATGGCCGTGCGGGCCTCGGCAAGCTGCGCTGCGGTCGCTTCCATGGCAGCGGCCAGCTCGTCGGCCGTCTGCTCCACCCTCATCTCGCTTTCCAGAATGACCACTGTCGCACCTCACGTTGTCGGCAAATCAGCGCGCGGCCCTAACTTCCGGGGCGACCGCGGGCTTAGGTTAGCCTATCCTACTGCTTCGACCGTGACGCTGCCTCCACAAGCTGGCGACAATGTGATGGAGCTATGACCAAAAGCGCGAACGAATCCCTTCTGGACAGCTTAGGGCGCAAAGTTGCAAGTGACCAGCCGCAAGCAGACCGGAAGGCGAAAGAAAACGGCGAGGAGGAGCGCGATCTGCAGATGCGGATCGCCGCGGACGGCACCTGGTACTACCAGAACTCGCCGATCAACCGCCTGCCGCTGGTGAAGCTCTTCGCCTCGGTCCTCAGGCGCGAGGAGGACGGCCGCTACTGGCTGGTGACGCCGGTCGAGCGCGGCCTGATCGAGGTCGAGGACGCGCCCTTCGTCGCCGTGGACAGCCGGACGGAAGGCAGCGGCAGGGACCAGGTTATCCACTTCCGCACCAACCTGGACCAGGAGGTCGCGGCCGGCGAGGAGCACCCGCTCCGGATCGCCGAGGACCCGCAGAGCGGCGAGCCGCGGCCCTACGTGCTGGTCCGCGACGGGCTGGAGGCCCTGATCAACCGTCCGGTCTTCTACCGGCTGGTCGAGACCGCGGTCCCCGACGAGGCGGACCCCGCACGGCTGGGCCTCTGGAGCGGCGGACGCTTCTACCCCCTGGGCAAGGTGGCCTAGGCCCCGTGCCGGACCTCTCTCTCGACGACCTGGCCGCGCGCCTGGCGCGCCTGCCGGCACCCTTGAGGCGCGGCGCGCCCCAGGGTGTCAGCGAGGCCGGCCGCCCGCGCGGCGACCACGAGCTCAATCCCGAACTCTACGATCCCGACCAGCGGCTGCGCCAGGCCGCCGTCCTGGTTCCCATCGTGATGAAACCGGACGCGCCCAGCCTGCTGCTGACCCGCCGCACGCAGCACCTGAAGCACCATTCCGGCCAGATCGCCTTCCCCGGCGGCAGCGTCGACCCCGACGACCGCTCGCCGGAGGACACGGCGCTGCGCGAGGCGGGGGAGGAGGTCGGCCTCGAGCGCAGCAGGATCAGGGTCGTCGGCCGCCTGGACACCTATGTCACGCGCACCAGCTTCGACGTGACCCCGGTCATCGGCCTGCTGGAGCCGCCGCTGGCGCTGCGGCTGCAGGAATCGGAGGTGGAATCGGCCTTCGAGGTGCCCCTCGACTTCTTCCTGGACCCGGCCAACCGGCGCATCGACAGCCGCCTCTACGCCGGCGCGACCCGCTATTTCTATGTCTTCCCCTACAACGACTATTACATCTGGGGCGCCACGGCGGGCATGATCAACAACCTGGTCGAGGTCCTGAGCATCGGCGCGGAGGCCTAGCCCATGGCCCGCATCCTCGTCATCCTGCTGTCGATCCTCGTGCCCTTCCTGGTCTATGCCGCCTGGATGGCCTTCGAGCGCAGGCGCAACCGGGCGCTGGTTCGAGGCAAGGGGCAGGGCTGGGCCACCCTGCCCTGGGGCTGGCTCATCCTTTCGGGCATGGCCCTCATCGTGCTCTCCTTCCTGGCCATGTGGCTCTTCGACATCGATCCCGACGGCTGGATCGGCGGTCCCAGCCTGATCCAGCGCGGGCAAGCCGGCTAGGGCGCGCCATGCAGAGGACCCGGCATCCCTGGGCGGAGGCGCCAGCGCCACGGGCGGTGCTCGCCGCCCTCGCGGCTGCCGGCGGCGAGGGGCGCTTCGTCGGCGGCTGCGTCCGCGACAGCCTGCTGGGCCGGCCGATCACGGACATCGACATCGCAACGCCGCTGCTGCCCGAGGCGGTGATGGCCGCGCTGCGCGAGGCCGGCATCGCCGCGGTGCCGACCGGCCTGCAGCACGGCACGGTGACGGCCGTGGTCCGCGGGCAGCCGCGGGGCCACGACCGGCTGGAGATCACCACCCTGCGCCAGGACGTGGAGACCGACGGCCGCCATGCCCTGGTCGTCTTCACGCAAGACTGGTGCCTGGACGCCCGGCGCCGGGACCTGACGATGAACGCGCTCTTCCTGGACGCCAAGGGCGAGATCTACGATTTCGTCGGCGGCGAGGCCGACCTGGAGGCACGCCGCGTGCGCTTCGTCGGGGACCCCAGGCGGCGCATCGAGGAGGACTACCTGCGCATCCTCCGCTTCCTGCGCTTCCACGCCCACTATGCCGAGGGCCCGCCGGATCCGATGGCCCTGGAGGCAGCCAGCAGCCTCGCGCCCGGCCTGGAGCGTATCTCCGGCGAACGCAAGCGCAACGAGATGCTGCGCCTGCTGGAGGCGCCCGACCCGCTGCCCGTGGTCGCGATCATGCGCGAGCGGGGAATCCTGGCCCACGTGCTGCCCGAGGCGGACGGCGGGCCGCGGCTGGCGCGCCTGCTGGCCCTGGCGCCGGAGAGCGACGCTCTGCTGCGGCTGGCGAGCCTGCTGCCGCCGACCGCGGAGGCCGGCAGCGCGTCGGCGGGGCGCCTCAGGCTCTCGCGCCGCCAGGCCAAGCGCCTGGACGCCATGCTGGAGGCGGCGCGCGAGGGCGCGGCGCTGGCCCGGCCGCGCGCGCGGCGCGCCCTGCTCTACAGGCAGGGGCCGCAAGCCCTGCTGGAGCGCGGCATCAGCGCCGCCGCCGCGGGCCTGCTGGACCCTGCGGTCCTACAGGAACTGCGGGAGGAGGCCGCGAGCTGGCAGGCAAGGGCGCTTCCGGTCGACGGGCGCGACCTCCAGGCCCTGGGGCTTGAGGGCCCGGCTCTCGGCCAGGCGCTCCGGGCGCTCGAGGCCTTGTGGCTGGACCAGGCCTTCCGGCCCGATCGCGCGGCCCTGCTGGAGGAAGCGAAGAAACGGCTGACGGAGTAGGATTGTTCCTAAATAGTCCGCCCTGAGAAAGTTGGAAGTGATTGAAATAGGGGGATTCCGGCGCGGATTGAAATAGCGGAGAATGCCAGGAAGGGATGCTTGAGGCGACGATTCCTGGTGTTTTGCGATGAGAAGTTTGAAGCGGCCGCGTGGCGGCAAGGATCTCTTTCGAGAGCGGTTGGACGCCATCATCGACCTGAACCATCCCCTGGTGCGATTGTCCGAGCTGGTGGCCTGGTCTGACTTGGACGAGGCCTTCGGGCGCTTCTACAAGCCGGTCGGCAGGCCGGCGAAGCCGACCCGGCTGATGGTCGGGCTGCACTATCTGAAGCACAGCTACGACCTCTCCGACGAGGAGGTGGTGGCGCGCTGGGTGGAGAACCCCTACTGGCAGTTCTTCTGCGGCTTCGAGTTCTTCCAGCACAAGCTTCCGATCGATCCCTCGCTGATGACCCGCTGGCGCCAGCGGATCGGGCCCGAGGAGATGGAGCGGGTCCTGAAGTCCACGGTCGAGGCGGCGCTGGCGAGCAACACGGTGAAGCCTTCGAGCCTGGAGCGGGTCACGGTCGATACCACGGTGCAAGAGAAGGCGATCGCCCACCCGGCCGACAGCCGGCTCTATCTCAAGGCCTTGCAGAGCCTGGTGCGTCAGGCCAAGAAGGCCGGTATCAAGCTGCGCCAGAGCCACACCCGCTTGGCCAAGAAGGCTTCCGCCAAGGCCGGGCGCTATGCCCATGCCCGCCAGTACAAGCGCATGCGCCGGGAGCTGAAGCGCTTGCGCACCTATCTGGGGCGGGTCTACCGCGACGTCGGCCGCAAGATCGCCGGCGACGCCCAGCGCCAGGCCCGTTTCGCCCGCCTCCTGGGCCTGGTCGAGCGCCTGCTGGCCCAGCAGCCCCAAGACAAGGACAAGCTCTACAGCCTGCATGCGCCCGAGGTGGTCTGCATCTCCAAAGGCAAGGCGCACAAGCGCTACGAGTTCGGCTGCAAGGTGGGGATCGCGGCAACCAACAGGGAAGGGCTGTTCCTGGCCGCAAAGGCCTTCGCCGGCAACCCCTATGATGGTCATACCCTGGCTGCGACCCTGGACCAGGCCGAAGCCATGAGCGGCGTTGCGATCGACCGCGCCTATGCCGACAAGGGCTATCGCGGCCACGACTACAAGGGACAGGCCCGGGTCATGCTCTCTGGACAGCGACGCGCTCTAACCCCCACGATGAAGCGCGAACTCAGACGACGAACGGCGATCGAGCCCATGATCGGTCATGCCAAGACAGACGGCCGGCTCGGCAGGAACTATCTCCTCGGCCACCAGGGCGACAGGATCAACGCGATCTTGGCTGCCGCCGGACACAACCTGCGCCTCATCCTCAACACGCTGAGGCGTCTTCTTGTCCAGATCCTCACCGAGATCCTCGGCGAACTCGCAAACCCCGATACTTCCCAGCGCCGACCCACCACCCTGAATTCAATCGCTTAAGCGTTTTTCAGGACGGACTAAATAGGTCCAATCCGTTCCATTCGAAGCCGATTGTTACGTCGATTGCGCTGCCTATCTCTTCTCTATCGAGACGGCCCCGCCCCTCGCCAGAGCGGCGGCGCCGGGTTCAACAGGACGGAGGTTACCGCCATGATCGAGCTTAGACCCTTCGACAAGCTGGGCCACTTTCAGAACGACTGGCTGAACGCGCGCCACCACTTCTCCTTCGGTCACTATCACGACCCCGGGCGGATGGGCCTCGGCACCTTGCGGGTGTGGAACGACGACACCATCCGGCCCGGCAGCGGCTTCGACCGCCACGGGCACCGCGACATGGAAATCGTCACCTACGTGCGCAAGGGCGCCATCACCCACCGCGACCACCTGGGCAACGAGGGCCGCACCCTTGCCGGCGACGTGCAGGTCATGTCGGCCGGCAAGGGCATCCTGCACGAGGAGCACAACCTGGAGGGAGACGAGACCCAGATCTTCCAGATCTGGATCGTGCCGGCCGTGACCGGCGTCGCCCCGCGCTGGGAGACCCGCTCCTTCCCCTCGGACAGCCGTGGCGGCGCCCTGGTGCCGCTGGCGTCGGGCCGCAGCGGCGACGAGGGTGCGCTCACCATCCACCAGGACGCGGCGATCCTGGCCGCCACCCTGAAGCCCGGCGAGACCGTGACCCACCTGCTGGCCGAGGGCCGCGGCGCCTACCTGGTGGCCGCGACCGGGGCCTTCACGGTGAACGGCCTTGCGGTCGCCGCCCGCGACGGCCTTGCCGCCACCGGCAGGGAGGAGCTCACCATCGAGGCCAGCGAGCCGACGGAGCTGCTGGTCGCCGACGTGGCCCTGGTCGGATAGGTAGGCGCATCGTTCGCGAAGGCCCGGAGGCCTGTGCCGATCGTACGGACCTCTCGCATCTCGCCGACCCCGTTCGGCGCGAGCGAAGACGTCAGGTCCGTACGTCCGGCTCCTCCCGCCCCAGCCTCTCGCCGATCCCGGCGAGGCGCCGGGCGGCGCGCGCGACGCCGGCCAGCGCCTCGGCCGGATCGGCCGCCTGCTTTTCGGGATCGGCCTCGTAGCGCTCGAGGTAGACCCGGAGGGTGGCGCCCTCGGTCCCGGTCCCCGACAGCCGGAAGACGGCGCGGGCCGCATCGCCGAAGACGATCCGGATCCCCTGCCCGCTGGCCTTGGAGCCGTCCACCGGGTCGGTGTAGGCGAAGTCGTCGGCCTCGGTGACGGTGAGCCCCTCGACCTCGCGGCCCGGCAGCCCTGCCAGCGCGGAGCGCAGCCCCGCCATGAGGGCTTCCGCGGCCGCCTTGTCGACGCCCTCGTAGTCGTGGCGGGAATAGTAGTCGCGGCCGTAGGTCGCCCAGTGCTGCCTCAGGATCTCGGCGACCGGGATCAGCCTGACCGCCAGGACGTTCAGCCAGAGCAACACGGCCCAGAGACCGTCCTTCTCGCGCACGTGGTCGGAGCCCGTGCCGGCACTCTCCTCGCCGCAGATCGTGACCTTGCCGGCGTCCAGCAGGGTCCCGAAGAACTTCCAGCCGGTGGGCGTCGCGTAGCAGCCGACGCCCAGCCCGGCCGCCACCCGGTCGGCGGCCCGCGACGTCGGCATGGAGCGTGCTATGCCCGTGATCCCCTCGGCGTAGCCCGGCGCCAGGTGCGCGTTGGCCGCCAGCACCGCCAGGCTGTCCGAGGGCGTCACGTAGGCGCCGCGCCCGACGATCATGTTGCGGTCGCCGTCGCCGTCGGAGGCGGCACCGAAGTCCGGCGCGTCGGGCCCGAACATCTCCTCCATCAGGGCGGCGGCATGGACCGGGTTGGGGTCGGGATGCCCGCCGCCGAAATCGGGCAGCGGCACGGCGTTCACGACCGTGCCCGCGGGCGCGCCCAGTTCGCCTTCGAGGATGGCCCTGGCATAGGGGCCGGTCACCGCATGCATCGCGTCGAAGCGCATCCGGAAGCCCGAGGCGAAGAGCGCCCGGATGGCCTCGAAGTCGAAGAGCCGGCGCATCAGGTCGGCATAGATGGCGACGGGGTCGATGACCTCCACGCGCAGGCCCGCCAGGCCGGTCTCGCCGATCCGGGTGAGGTCGACATCGGGCGCCTCGAGAATGCGGTAGGCTTCAATCTCCCGGGTCCGCTCGTGAATCGCCCCGGTGATGCCCTCCGGCGCCGGCCCGCCCGCGGGAATGTTGTACTTGATCCCGAAGTCGCCCTCTTCGCCGCCGGGGTTGTGGCTGGCGGAGAGGATCAGCCCGCCGTCGGTCTTGAGGTGCCGGATCACGGCCGAGGCCGCCGGCGTGGAGAGCAGCCCCTCGCGGCCCACGACCACCCGCTCGAAGCCGTTGGCGGCCGCCATCTTGAGGATGGTCTGGATCGCACGCTCGTTGAAGAAGCGGCCGTCGCCGCCGACGACCAGGCTCTTGCCCCCGACGGTATCGAAGATGGCCTGGACGAAGTTCTCCAGGTAGCCCGGCTGCATGAAGACACGGGTCTTGGCCCGCAGGCCCGAGGTGCCGGGCTTCTGGCCCTTGAAAGGCCGCGTGGGTACCGTCTTGGCGTTCATTCTCACTCCTTCGTCTTGGGGTCAGGTCCGCCGCTCACCTAGCCTCTCGGCTCGCGTCCGGCCCTCTCGTCCCGGACCGAGAGGTAGAGGGCGCGGTAGCGCTCCGCCGATCGCTCCCAGCCCACGGGGTGGCGCATGGCGCGGCGCATCATGGCCTGCCAGCCCGCACGATCGGCGAAGCTCTCCAGCACCCGCTGGATCGCGTCGCGCAGCGCCTCCGCCGTCACGGGGGCGAACTGGAAGCCGGTCGCGACCCCGGCCAGCTCGGCCGCCTCGTTGGCGTCGATCACGCTGTCGGCAAGGCCGCCGGTGCGCGCCACCAGCGGGATGCAGCCATAGCGCAGCCCGTAGAGCTGCGTCAGCCCGCAGGGCTCGAAGCGCGAGGGGATGAGGATGCAGTCCGCGCCGCCCTGCATCAGGTGCGACAGCGGCTCGTCGTAGCCGATCCGGACCCCGATCCGCGTCGGGTGCTGCCCGGCCGCGGCCAGGAATCCGGCCTCGAGGTCGGCATCGCCGGAACCCAGCAGGACCAGGCCGGCGCCGCCCGCCAGCAGTTGCGGCAGCACCTCCAGCAGGAGATCCAGCCCCTTCTGGCGCGTGAGGCGGCTCACCACGCAGAAGAGCGGCGCATCGGGGGCGAGTTCGATCCCGAAGCGCTGCATCAGGGCCTGCCGGTTGAGCGCCCGGCGCGAGAGGTTCCGCGGCGTGTAGGTCGCGGCCAGGCTGGGGTCCGTCTCGGGGTTCCAGGTCTCCAGGTCCACCCCGTTCAGGATGCCGGAGAGCTCAGCCCGCCGGGCCGCCAGGATGCCCTCGAAGCCCATGCCGAAGGCCGGCGTCAGCAGCTCGCGGGCATAGCTCGGGCTGACCGTGGTGATGCGGTCCGACCAGACCAGGCCCGCCTTCAGGAAGCTGATGGAGCCGTGGTACTCGAAGCCCTCGATGGTGAAGCCGGAGGCCGGCAGGTCCAGTGCCGCCCGCCGCTCGGCCGGGAAGAGCCCCTGGAAGGCAATGTTGTGGATGGTGGTGACCGTGCCCGTCGCGGTCTCGCCGGCCAGAGCGCTTTGCGCTCGGGAGGAATCGGCGCCGGCCCGCAGGTAGGCCGGCGCCAGTCCCGCCTGCCAGTCGTGGGCATGCAGGATCTCGGGCTTCCATCCGCCGATGCCCTCAGCCGCGATCCGCGCCGCCGCCCTGCCGAGCGCGGCGAAGCGCAGGGCGTTGTCGGGCCAGTCCCGCCCGTCAGGTCCGAGATAGGGATTGCCGGGCCGCTCGAAGAGCTTGGGCACGACCAGCAGCAGGAGATTCAGCCCCTCGGCACGCAGGCCCACGACCCGGAGAAGGCCGAAGGCAGGGTCGCGGACGCGCAGCAGCTCTTCGCCCGTCCCGGCCAGTCCGGCGAGCGCCGGGTAGGCCGGCAACAGCAGCTTCACCGAGAGACCCAGCCCCTCGAGCGCCCTGGGCAGCGCGGCGACGACATCCGCCAGCCCGCCGGTCTTGACGAAGGGCGCGCATTCCGAGGCGACGAAGAGGACCCGCAACTGCCCGACTCACCCGGCCGCCTGGAGGGCGTCGATCATGGGCTGCGTGATCAGGCAGATGCCGGACTCGGTGCGACGGAAGCGCCTGGCGTCGCTCTCCGGGTCCTGGCCCACCACCAGGCCCTCGGGGATCCGCACCCCGCGGTCGATGACCACGTCGCTGAGCTCGGCCTTGCGCCCGATCTCGACCGACGGCAGGGCCACGACCCGCGAGAGCTTGCCGTAGGAATGGCAGCGCACGTTGGTGAAGAGCAGGCTCTGGTCCACATGCGAGCCCGAGACGATGCAGCCGCCCGAGACCAGCGAGCTGGTGGCAGAGCCGCGCCGGCTCTCCTCGTCGTGGATGAACTTGGCCGGCGGCGTGATCTCGTTGTAGGTCCAGATCGGCCAGGTCCGCTCGTAGAGATTGAGCTCAGGGTCGAAGTCGGTGAGGTCGATGTTGGCGCGCCAGTAGGCGTCGATGGTGCCGACGTCGCGCCAGTAGGCCTCGCGGTCCGGCGATTCGCGCACGCAGCTGTCGGAGAGCTTGTGCGCGACCGCCTTGCCCTCGCGCACGATGGCCGGGATGATGTCCTTGCCGAAATCGCGGCTCGAGTCCGGATCGGCGGCGTCCGCGCGCAATCGCTCGTAGAGGTCCGAGGCCTTGAAGACGTAGATGCCCATGGACGCCAGCGCCATGTCCGGCTGGCCCGGCATGGCGGGGGGATCGGCTGGCTTCTCGAAGAAGTCGATGATCCGCTGGCTCTCGTCGATGTGCATCACGCCGAAGGCGGAGGCCTCATCGCGGGGCACCTCGACACAGCCGACGGTGACATCCGCGCCGGAGTTCACATGCTCCTGCAGCATGACCTCGTAGTCCTGCTTGTAGATGTGGTCGCCGGCCAGGATCAGGACGTACTCGGGGCTGTAGCTCTCCACGATCTCGATGTTCTGGAAGACCGCGTCCGCCGTGCCGAGGTACCAGGAGCGCTCGTCGACGCGCTGAGAGGCCGGAAGGATGTCCAGGCCCTCGCCGCGGTCGACCGAGAGGAAGTTCCAGCCGCGCTGCAGGTGGCGGATGAGCGAGTGCGCCTTGTACTGGGTGGCCACGCTGATCCGCCGGATGCCGGAGTTGATGGAGTTCGACAGGGCGAAATCGATGATCCGGCTCTTGCCGCCGAAGAAGACGGCGGGCTTGGCGCGCTTGTCCGTCAGCTCCTTCAGACGGCTGCCCCGCCCTCCGGCGAGGACGAAGGCCATGCTGCTGCGTCCGATCTGCTCGTGCGATGCGTCCCTCATGTCCCGTTCCTCCCTTGAATGTTCTTGTCGCCGGGTCTCGGCGGTATCCTTGCGTCCTGCCGGGTCCGCTCTTGCCCTCCGATTACCCAAGCAGTTGATCGTCGCAGATGGTTCCCTCCTGCTCGCGATTGGCGCCTGGGCTAGAGTCCGGCCTCCGCCTGCCAGATCTCGTTCGCATAGCCCCTGATGGTGCGGTCGGAGGAGAACCAGCCGCAGTGGGCGGTGTTCCGGATCGCGCTCTTCACCCAGCCGTCGCGGTCGTGCCAGGCACGCTCGACCTGGCGCTGGGCCTCCCAGTAAGCGTCGAAATCCGCGCAGAGCATGAAGTGGTCGCCGTGCCGCAAGGCCTCGACGATGCCGAGGAAGCGATCGGGCTGTCCGGGCGAGAAGCGGCCGCTGGCGATCTGTTCCAAGACCTCGGCCAGGCGCGGCGAGGCGGCGATCGCGGCGTTGGGGTCGTAGCCTTCGCGGCGTGCCGCGACCTCCTCCGCGGTCATCCCGAAGATGAAGATGTTCTCCCTGCCGACCCGCTCGGCGATCTCCACGTTGGCGCCGTCCAGGGTGCCGATGGTGAGCGCGCCGTTCAGCGCGAACTTCATGTTGCCGGTGCCCGAGGCCTCCTTGCCGGCGGTGGAGATCTGCTCGGAGAGGTCGGCCGCGGGGATCAGGCGCTCGGCCTTGGAGACGTTGTAGTTGGGGGGGAAGAGGATGGTCAGCCGGGCCCTGGTTTCCGGGTCGCCGTTCACCGTCTCCGCCACGTCGTTGATCAGCTTGATGATCAGCTTCGCCATGAAGTAGGCGGGCGCTGCCTTGCCGCCGAAGATCTTGACCCGGGGCGTCCAGTCGGCCCCCGGGTTGCGGCGCATCTCGTTCCAGAGCGCGATGGTCTCCAGCAGGTTCAGGAGCTGGCGCTTGTACTCGTGGAAGCGCTTGATCTGGACGTCGAAGAGGGCGCCGGGATCGATCGCGGCACCGCAGGCCTCCTTCGCCCAGGCCGCGAGCCTCGTCTTGTTCTCCTGCTTGGCGGCGGCGAAGCCCTGGCGGAAGGCCGGATCCTCGGCCAGCGGGGCGATCCGCTCCAGCTCCGCGAGGTCGGCGATCCAGCCCTCGCCGATGGCCTCCAGCAGCAGCCGGCGCAGGGGCGGGTTGCAGCCGTAGAGCCAGCGCCGCGGGGTGACCCCGTTCGTCTGGTTGACGATCCGCTCGGGGTGCAGCGCGTGCAGCTCGGCGAAGACGGTCTTCTTCATGAGGTCGGTGTGAAGGGCGGAGACGCCGTTCACCCGGCGGGCGGCCATGAAGGCCAGCTCTCCCATCCTGACCTCGTGCTCGTCGAGCGCACTCAGGTGGCCGTTGCGCGGCCTGCCGGCCAGGGCGCAGTCGCGGGCGTGTCGCTCGTCGATGCGCTCTATGATCTGCAGGTGGCGGGGCAGCACCCGGCCCATCAGCTCGACGGGCCAGCGCTCCAGCGCCTCCGGCATCAGCGTGTGGTTGGTGTAGTTCAGGCTGCCGCTCGCGATGTCGAAGGCCTCATCGAAGGCCATCCCGCGCTCGTCGGTCAGCAGGCGGATGAGCTCCGGGCCTGCGATCGCGGGGTGGGTATCGTTGAGCTGGATTGCGACCTTGGCCGGCAGCAGCGAGAGATCCCCGTGCAGGGATTCGAAGCGCCGCAGGATGTCGCGGATCGAGGCGGCGGTGAAGAAGTACTCCTGCTTCAGCCGCAGCTCGCGTCCCTGCGGCGTCGAGTCGTCCGGGTAGAGGACGCGGCTGATGGTCCCCGCCAGGATCGCCGGGGCGGCCGCGCCGATGAAGTCGCCGCGGTTGAAGGCATCGAGCTGGAACTCGTGGGTCGGCTTGGCGGACCAGAGCCTCAGCGTGTTGATCCACTCGGCCTTCCAGCCCACCACGGGGGTGTCGTAGGCGCCGGCGATCACCGTCTCGGCCGGCCGCCAGAGGCCCTGGTTCCCGCCGTTCTCGCCCACCTCGCCGCCGAAGCCGATGCGGTAGGCGACCTCGGGACGCTCGAACTCCCAGACGTGGCGCTGCGCCAACCAGTCCTCGGCCTCCTCCGCCTGCCAGCCGTCGTCGAAGCTCTGGCGGAAGAGCCCGTGGTCGTAGCGGATGCCGTAGCCATAGCCGGCAACGCCGATGGACGACATGGATTCCAGGAAGCAGGCCGCCAGCCGTCCCAGCCCGCCGTTGCCGAGCGCCGCGTCGGGCTCGTCCAGCACCAGGGCCTCGTAGTCGACGCCGAGCCCGCTCATCGCCTCCCTGGCGGCCTCTTCCAGGCCCAGGTTGGAGACAGCGTCCTGCAGCAGGCGGCCGATCAGGAACTCCATCGAGAGGTAGTAGACGCGCTTGCGGTCGCCGGCGTAGATCCGCTCCGTCGTCCCGAACCAGGGCACCACCACCTGGTCCCTGATCGCATGGGTCAGGGCCACGCGCCAGTCGGCCAGCCCCGCGGCGCGGGCGTTCTTGCCGATCGAGAAGATCAGGTGATGCTCCACCCGGTCGCGGAGGTCGGCTGCGGTGACCTCGGAGGGTAGCGGCAGGATGGGCTTCGGCTCGTCTCTCATGTTTTTCGTCTCGTTTGCGCCGTCACGTTGGATCCGCAGTGTCGTGGGGCAGCGCGCCGAACGCGAGCCCGCCATCCGCCGCGGCCACCACGCGCCCCGTCCCGCGGCAACCGCCCTTCCTTTTAAATAAATCAAAGTGATTTTTCAATAGGAGGGTCTCGCCGGTCGGAAGTGAGGCGGATGGATCGCTGTGGTCCTATCCTACGCCTTTTCAACCGTCTAGAGCGGCGGCCGGACGACAAGGCGGTTCGTTTCGGCCCTGTCCTGCACTAGTCTCGCGTCCTCACCTGGAGGAGCAGATGGTCCCAACCGCAGTCCGGCCGGCAGCCGGAGCCTACCTCGCTTGCGCCGCCGGAGCCTCGCTTCGATGGTGAAGGGACCGGTGCCTCGGGTTCTCCCCGGAAGGCCGGAGCCCCTGGGTCTCACCCTGGAGGACGGCGGCGCCAACATGGCGGTCTTCTCGGAGCAGGCGACGGCGGTGCAGCTCTGTCTCTTCGATGCCGCTGGAGAGGAGTGCGCAAGGCTCGAGCTGCCGGGCCGGACCGGATCGGTCTGGCACGGCTTCGTCCCCGCCGTCGCGGCCGGACAGCATTACGGCCTGCGTGCAGAGGGCCCCTTCGCACCGGACGAGGGGCAGCGCTTCAATCCGGCGAAGCTGCTGCTGGATCCCTATGCCAGTGCGCTCACCGGGCCGGTCGTCTGGTCGCCGCCCTTGCAGGGCGCCTGCAGCGACGATCCGGGCAGCCCCGACCCCAGAGACAGTGCCGCCGTCCTGCCGAAGTGCATCGCAACGGCGGCCCTGGCACCCATCGACCCCGGCGAACGGCCGGACCGGCCCTGGGACCGCACGGTGATCTACGAGGCCCACGCGAAGGGGCTGACCCGGCTCTGGCCCGGGCTCGATCCGGATCTCGCCGGCCGGATACCGGCGCTCGCCCTGCCGGAGGTGATCGGCCACATGAAGGGCCTCGGGGTCACCGCGATCGAACTCTTGCCGCTGCATGCCTTCATGACGGAACGGCGGCTCTCCGACCTGGGGCTCCGGAACTACTGGGGCTACAACAGCGTCTCCTTCTTCGCGCCCGATCCCCGCCTCCTGGGGCCGGAGGGCCTTCCCGGCCTACGCCGGACCGTCCGGGCCCTTCATGACGCCGGGATCGAGGTCCTGCTGGACGTGGTCTACAACCACAGCGGCGAGGGCGACGAGTTCGGGCCGACGCTCTCCTTCCGCGGGCTGGACAACCGCGCCTACTACCGCCTGGAGCCAGAGGCGCCGGCGCAGTACGTCAACGACACCGGCTGCGGGAACAGCCTCGACCTGGCGCAGCCCTTCGTCCTGCGGCTGGTGCTCGATTCGCTGCGCTGGTGGGCCCAGTGCATCGGGGTGGACGGCTTCCGCTTCGACCTGGCGCCGGCGCTGCTGCGCGGCGCCTCCGGCTTCGAGCCCGGTTCGGCCTTCCTGCAGGCGCTGCTCCAGGATCCGATCCTGCGCGGGCTGAAGCTGATCGCGGAGCCCTGGGACATCGGCCCCGAAGGCTATCGCCTGGGCAGCTTTCCCGCGCCCTTCGCAGAGTGGAACGACCGCTTCCGCGACGCCGCCCGCGGCTTCTGGCTGGGCCGGGCCGGTGCTGCGGCGGAGCTGGGCGACGGCCTGCTCGGCTCGGCCAGGGTCTTCGACCGCGCCGGCCGGCCGGCCTGGTCCTCGATCAACTTCGTGAGCTGCCACGACGGCCTGACCCTGGCCGATCTCACCGCCTATGCCGAGAAGCACAACGAGGCCAACGGAGAGGCCAACGGCGACGGCCACGACCACAACCTCTCGGAAAACTTCGGCGTGGAGGGGGCGAGCGCGGACCCCGCTGTCGCAGCCGCGCGCGAGCGGCGCCAACGCAACCTGCTCGCCACCCTGCTGCTCGCCCAGGGCGTGCCGATGCTGCGCGCCGGCGACGAGATCGGACAGAGTCAGCGCGGCAACAACAACGCCTACTGCCAGGACAACGAGATCAGCTGGATCGACTGGGCCTCGGGCAATGCGGGCCTGCAGGCCTTCCTCGGCCGTCTCCTGGCGCTCCGCAGCGCCGAGCCGGCCTTGCGGCAGGCAGCCTTCCTGCATGGCGAGCCGCGCGAGGCCGACGGGCTGGCGACGGTCGAGTGGTCGGCCCTGGACGGCGGGGAGATCGACTGGGAAGACGCCCTGCAGAGCGGCCTCCGCCTCCTGCTGCGCGGGCAGGAGGAGCGCTGGATCCTCGTCGCCATCAACCCGAGCAGGGAGAGGGCAGTAACAGTCCTCGCTGAGCTCCCCGGCCGCTCCTGGACCCGGCTGCTCGACAGCGGCGAGGCGGAGGCCGCGGCCAGGGCAGAGGACGCCGAGGCTGTCGTGGCCGCCGAGAGCATGGCAGTCTTCCTCTCGGCCCCTCTCACGAGTGGAGACAGCAGATGAGCGCGCTCGAACGTCTCGCCAGCCTGGCGGGGATCGTGCCGGCCTACCGGCGCTTCGACGGCAGCGAGCATGCCTGCAGCCCCGAGACGGCGGCGGCGCTGCTCGGCGCCATGGGCATCGCCGCGGGCAGCGAGGCCGAGGCCCGGGCCTCCCTGGAGCGGCTGGAGGCCCCGGAGACGGCGGTCCGGCCGGAAATCCTGGTGACGGCCGGACGGGAGAGCCGCCTGGACCTGCCGCGCTGGCAGCTCCTGCTCGAGGACGGGGGGGAGCTGGCGAGCGACGCGAAGGACCCGGGCCACCTGCCCCCCCTGCCCGCCGGCGCGCACAGCCTGACCACCGAGGCGGGCCGGCGGCTGCTGATCGCCAGTCCGCCGCAGGCGCCCAGCCTGGAGGCCCTGACCGGCAGTCGGAAGGCCTGGGGCGTCACGGCGGCGCTCTACGGTCTCCGCTCCGGGCGCAACCTGGGGCTCGGCGACTACGAGGACCTGGCCCGGACCTGCGAGGCGCTGGCCGGCAGCGGGGCGGCTTTTCTCGGCATCAATCCCCTGCATGCGCGCGGGGTCGGCGAGCCGGGCTTCAGCCCCTATTCCGCTTCCAGCCGCAGCGGCCTCGACATCCGCCACATCGCGCTGAGCGAACTGCCGGAGTTCCAGGACTCCGCCGGGGCGCGGCGGCTGCTGGAGGCCGCGCGCTCCCGGATCGAGGCGGCGCGCCGCTCGGAGCTGGTGGACTACGGCCTCGTGGACCTGGTGCTGCTGCCGGCGCTGCGCCTGCTCTACGACGGCTTCCAGGCGCGCGAGACAGACCGGCGCCGCGGCTTCGAGCGCTGGCGGGCCACCCTGACCGAGGCGCGGCGCCAGCAGTCGGTCTTCGATGCGCTCTCGCAGCGTCACGGCCACGACTGGCGGGCCTGGCCGCAGGGCTTGCAGGCCCCCGACAGCCCGGCGGTCCGGGAGCTCGCGGCCGCCGAGGACGCGGCCGTCGCCTTCTACGACTGGTGCCAGTGGATCGCCGAGGGCCAGCTCTCGGTGGCGCAGGCGCGGGCCCGCGCGGCCGGCATGGCGCTGGGTCTCTACCTGGACATCGCCGTCGGGGTGCGGCCGGGCGGGGCCGAGACCTGGGCCGACCGCCAGGTCTTCGCCGTCGGGACCTCGCTGGGGGCGCCGCCCGACGCGCTGGGACCCGACGGACAGAACTGGGGCCTGGCGCCCTATTCTCCCCTCGGCCTCAGGGCCGAGAACTTCGCCTCCTTCCGGCGCATGCTGCGCACGACCATGGCGCAGGCCGGCATGGTCCGCATCGACCATGCCATCGGCTTCATGCGCGGCTACTGGGTGCCGGACAGCGGCGTCCCCGGCGGCTATGTGAGCTTCCCCACCGAGACCCTGCTGGCCCTCACCCGGATCGAGGCCGAGCGCGCCGGCTGCCTGGTCGTCGGCGAGGACCTGGGAACGCTGCCGGAGGGGCTGCAGGAGGCGCTGGAGTCCTCGGGCCTCTACGGCTGCACGATCCTGCCCTTCGAGCGGGAGGGCCGGGGCTTCCGCCCGCCCGAGCGCTACCGGGCGAAGAGCCTGGCCTCCTTCGGGACCCACGACCTGCCGCCGATGGCGGGCTGGTGGCAGGGCAGCGACATCTACGGCCGCGTCGCGCTGGGCCGGCTCGGCGAGGCGGAAGCCGATGCGGCGCGTGCGGAGCGCGAGGGCGAGCGCCGCGCCCTCCTCGCGCTCCTCCAGGCCGAGGGTCACCTGCCCGAGGGGCTCGACCCGAAGCATCCGCCGGCCAGCCTGGATCCCCGTCTGCGCGACGCGCTGCACGCGCTTCTCTGCCAGGGCCGATCGGAGCTTGTCGGCGTGGCGCTGGACGACATCTTCGGGGTGACGGAGCAGCAGAACGTCCCGGGGACCGTCGACGAGGTCCCGAACTGGCGCCGCAAGGCCCCGGTCGCCACCGAGGAGATCGAGACCTCACCCCAGGTAGCCGAGACCGCACGAGTGATGGCACCGCGCCGCTAACCAGGGACCGGGACTGCGCCAATGAACGAAGGTCAGTCCAGGGCCAGCTCGGTGTTGGCCACACCCAGGGCCTTGGAGAGCTGCGCCAGGCGCTCCTGCACGGCATCGCTGTCGGGAATGCCTTCATGCCCGTGGATCTCGATGCGCACCGTGTTGGCCTCGATCACCAGGCGCGCACGGTCGAGGATGGCCGGCACGCTGCCCGAGAGACGGTAGCCGAGCTGCAAGGTGCGCCCGAGGATCTGCGCCCGGCGCAGGCTCGGCGGCGGCAGCACCGCGGCAACGCTCGTCATCTCCGCGGAGTCCGGCTTGCCGCTGTGCCGCGCGTAGAGGGCGGTGGCGAGGAAGATCTTCTCCATGTGGCCAATGCCGATGAAGGGAAGCTGCAGGACCCGGCGAAAGATCTCCTGCGCGCGGAACTTCGCCTGGTCGCTCCAGGCGATGTCCGACAGCGCGCAGGCGGCCAGGCGCAGCCGCCGCTCCACAGCGCTCTCCGCGGGAAAGAGGTCGTCGGTCCAGCGCACCAGCGCCTCGGCGAAGCCGGGAACCCTGGCCCGCCGCGTGCCGAAGGCCTGGGCCCCCTCCAGCAGCGGGTCGAGCGCGCGCTCGGCGTCGGAGAGCAGCGAGTAGAGCCAGCCCTCCCGCAGGCCGGTAGCCGAGAAGACCACGCGCTCGGGCTTCAGCGCCTTCAGGACGCGGTCGAAGACCAGGGCGGCGGCGGGCAGGGTCTCGATGCGCCGCGAAGGCACGTCCGGCAGGGCGGCAATCTCCTCGGGCGAGGCCCGCACGATCTCCTTGGCCAGCGCGCGCGCCTCCTTGGCGTCCATCTCGAAGCCGTGCGCGATGGGACAGAGCGTGACGCGGCGCGCCAAGGCCACGCGGGCCAGCCCACGCCAGCCGCCGCCCACCGGATAGAAGACCGGGTCGGTCAGGACGGGGGGAAGGGCCTCCTTCAGCATCTCGTCGATGCGCTTCTTGGCCTTGCCGTAGCTCTCTGCCAGCATCGCCGAGGTGGGCAGCGCGCCCAGCGGCAGGCTGACCGAGCGCTCGCCGACGCGGTCGTCGAGCACCTCGGCGATCTCCAGGCTGCCGCCGCCCATGTCGCCCATCAGGCCCTTGGGCCGATAGAACCCCGAGACCACGCCCAGCGCGCTGTAGTAGGCCTCTTCCTTGCCGTCGAGAATGCGGGTCTCCGCGCCGCAGCGCGCGCGGATGCCGTCGGTCAGCTCGTTGCCGTTGGGCGCGCGCCGGACGGCCTCGGTGGCCAGCACGTCGATCCGCTCCACCTCCATCGCCCGGGAGATCGCGAAGAAGCGCTCGACCGAGCTCAGGGTATGTTCGATGGCCTCCGGCGCCAGGCGGCCCTCCTCGTCGAGGCCGGCGCCCAGCTTGCAAAGCGATTTCTCGTTGAAGCGCGGGAAGGGCGCGCGGCTCAACTGGTCGTAGACCACGAGGCGAACGGAGTTGGAGCCGATGTCGACCACGGCCACATGCGGGCCGGCGGCGGCCGCGAAGCGCCTGTGGTCGAGTTCCAGCGGCCGCTCGATCGATTTGGCCTGTTCAATCATGGCGGTCCCCGGCGCATGCGCTCTCTTGTGCTCGGCCCCGCCGGATCCCGCAAGAGCTAAGCCGCACGCCTGAGTCCGGCCGCCTCACGCGCCAGGCGGGTAACGCCCTCCCAGTCCCCATTGGAGACAAGCTCCTTGGGCGCGACCCAGGAGCCGCCGACGCAGATCACATTCGAAAGGGCCAGGTAGTCGGGCGCGTTGGCGAGCCCGATTCCCCCGGTCGGGCAGAAGGAGAGGTCCGCCAGCGGGCTCGCCCAGGCCTTGAGGACGGCGGCACCGCCGTTGGCCTCGGCCGGAAAGAACTTCAGGATCGCCAGGCCGCGCTCGGCACCGGCCATCGCCTCCGACGGGGTGGCGACGCCCGGCAGCATCGGCAGGCCGGCCTCCTCCGCGGCATCGAGGACCGCAGCGCTGAGGCCGGGCGAGACGCCGAAGCGGGCACCGGCGGCCACGGCCTCGCGCACGTCCGCCGGGCGCATCAGGGTACCCGCCCCGACCACCGCCTCGGGCGCGGCCTCAACCATCGCGCGGATGACGTCCAGCGCGACGGGCGTGCGCAGGGTCACCTCCAGCGCTTTGAGGCCGCCGGCCACCAGGGCGCGGGCGAGGGGTGCCGCCTGCGCCACCTCCTCGACGATCAGCACCGGCACGACCGGGGCCAGGCGGCAGATCTCGGCTATCGTCATCGGCTGAGCTCCTTCAGTCGCCGGATCAGGCCCGCGGTCGAGGCGTCGGCCTCCACCTCCCTGCCCTCGCTCAGCGCCGGGATGAGGGCACCGGCCAGCGCCTTGCCCAGCTCGACCCCCCACTGGTCGTAGGAGTTCACGTCCCAGATGGCGCCCTGGACGAAGACCTTGTGCTCGAAGAGGGCGATGAGGCGGCCGAGCGAGAAGGGATCGAGCTCGCGGAAGAGGATGGTCGTCGAGGGCCGGTCGCCGGGAAAGGTCCGGTGGGGCACCAGCCGCCGGATCTCCTCTGCCGACTTGCCGGCCGCCTGCATCTCGGCCTCGACCGCCTCCGCACTGCGGCCGAAGGCCAGCGCCTGGCCCTGCGCCAGACAGTTGGCGAGCAGCAGGGCGTGGTGGCCGGGGTCGGCGGCCCTGGGCCGCGCCGCGGCGATGAAGTCGACCGGGACGACGTCGGTGCCCTGGTGCAGGAGCTGGAAGAAGGAGTGCTGGGCATTGGTGCCGGGCTCTCCCCAGATCACCGGCCCCGTGGCGGTCGCGACCGCCTGGCCCTCGCGCGTCACCCGCTTGCCGTTGCTCTCCATGTCGAGCTGCTGGACATAGGCGGGAAAGCGCTCGAGCCGCTGGTCGTAGGGGATCAGCGCGACCGTCGGCCAGCCCATGAGGTTGCGCCGCCAGATCCCGGTGAGGGCCAGCAGGACCGGCAGGTTCTCCTCCAGCGGCGCCTCGAGGAAGTGGCGGTCCATGGCGGCCGCGCCGGCGAGAAAGCTGCGGAACTTTTCCGCACCGATCCCGATCGCCAGCGAGAGCCCGATGGCCGACCAGAGGGAGTAGCGCCCGCCCACCCAGTCCCAGAAGCCGAAGACCCGCTCGGCCGGGATGCCGAAGGCAGCGCAGCCCTCCACGTTGGTGGAGACGGCGGCCATCTGTCCGCCGGCATGGGGGCCCAGCCAGGCCCGCGCGAGCCTGGCGTTGGCCATGGTCTCCAGGGTGGTGAAGGTCTTGGAGGCGACAATCACCAGGGTCCGGGCCGGATCGAGCCCGGCGACCGTATCGGCCAGATGGGCGCCGTCGACGTTGGAGACGAAGTGCAGCCGCGGCCCGTCGCAATCGGGGCTGAGCGCCCTTGCGGCCATCGCCGGGCCCAGGTCCGAACCGCCGATGCCGATGTTGATCACGTCGGCGAAGGGCCCGCCGGCAGCGGCGAAGTCACCCCGCCGGATCGATTCGGCGAAGATGAGGAAGCGGTCCAGGACGCCCGCCACGTCGTCCTCCGGCGGTGCCTGCGTTCCGCCGCGCAGCGCCATGTGCAGGACCGCGCGCCCCTCCGTCAGGTTGATCGCCTCGCCGGCGGCCATGCGCCGGGCCAGGCCCTCCACCTCCGCGGCACGGGCGAGCGCGATCAGGGCAGCCAGCGCCCCGGCGTCGATCTTCTCCTTGGAGAGGTCGAGGGTGAGGTCGCCCTCGGCGAAGCAGAGGCTCTCGAAGCGGGCCTCGTCGGCCGTGAAGAGCTGGCCGAGGGTAACGGGCTTCAGGCGCTCCGCCTCCCGCTGGAGCCTGTCCCAGGCGGTCTGGATCGTCATGGTCTCCTCCCTCACACCACCACCGCGGCACCGCTCTCGGCCGGGCCCACGGCCGCGCGGAAGGCGGCGAAGAGCTCGCGGCCGATGCCGTGATGATTGCGGCTGAGGTCGGGCCGGGCCGGTTCCCTGGCCGCGAACTCCGCCGCATCGACCTTCACCTCCAGCAGGCCGGCCTCGGCGTCCAGGCGGATCACGTCGCCGTCGCGCAGCCGGGCGATGGGTCCGCCGTCGGCGGCCTCGGGGCTCAAGTGGATCGCGGCGGGCACCTTGCCCGAGGCACCCGACATCCGTCCGTCGGTCACCAGCGCCACCTTGTGGCCGCGGTCCAGGGTGACGCCCAGCGGCGGGGTCAGGGAGTGCAGCTCGGGCATGCCGTTGGCCTGCGGTCCCTGGAAGCGGACGACTACCACCAGGTCGCGGTCGAAGCCGCCGGCCTTGAAGGCGGCCTTGACCTCCTCCTGGTCGTGGAAGACCCGGGCCGGCGCCTCGATCACGTGGTTCTCCGGCTTGACCGCGGAGACCTTGATGACCGCACGGCCCAGGTTGCCGTGCAGCAGGCGCAGGCCGCCGGTCGGCTGGAAGGGCTTCTCGTACGGCCGCAGGATAGCCTCGTCGCCGCTCTCGCCGGCGCCATCGGCCCAGGTCAGGCGATCGCCCTCGAGCCTCGGCTCGGCGGTGTAGCGCTTGAGACCGGGCCCCGCGACCGTGGTCACCTCCTCGTGCAGCAGTCCGGCCTCTAGCAGTTCGCCGATCATGTAGCCGAGGCCGCCAGCGGCGTGGAAGTGGTTCACGTCGGCCAGGCCGTTGGGATAGACGCGGGCCATCAGCGGCGTCACCGCGGAGACCTCGGCCAGGTCCTCCCAGTCGAGCAGCACGCCGGCGGCACGCGCCATGGCGATCAGGTGCAGCAGCAGGTTGGTGGAGCCGCCGGTGGCGTTCAGCCCGACCATGCCGTTCACGAAGGCCTTCTCGTCCAGCACGTCGCAGGCCGGCGTGAACTGGTTGCCCCTGGCGGTGATCTGGAGCGCCCGGCGCGTGGCCTCCACGGTCAGCGCGTCGCGCAGCGGCGTGTTGGGATTGACGAAGCTGGCGCCGGGCAGGTGCAGGCCCATGAACTCCATCAGCATCTGGTTGGTGTTGGCGGTACCGTAGAAGGTGCAGGTTCCCGGACCGTGGTAGGAGGCCATCTCGGCGCGCAGCAGCTCCTCGCGGCCGATCTCGCCGGCGGCGAACTTCTGGCGGATCTTGGCCTTCTCGTCGTTCGGCAGGCCGGAGGTCATGGGCCCGGCCGGTGCGAAGACCGCGGGGATGTGCCCGAAGGTCGCCGCCGCGATCACCAGGCCCGGCACGATCTTGTCGCAGACGCCCAGGAAGATGGCCGCATCGAAGCAGTTGTGGCTGAGGGCCACGCCGGCCGCGAGCGCGATCACGTCGCGCGAGAAGAGGCTGAGCTCCATGCCCGGCTGGCCCTGGGTGACGCCGTCGCACATGGCCGGGACCCCGCCTGCGACCTGGGCCGTCCCGCCGGCCTCGCGGGCGGCCTGCCTGATCAGCCCCGGGAAGCGCTCGAAGGGCTGGTGGGCCGAGAGCATGTCGTTGTAGGCCGTGACGATCCCGATGTTGCCGCCGGCCCCCTCGGCAATGGCGGCCTTGTCCTGCCCGGTCGCGGCCACGGCGTGGGCGAGGTTGCCGCAGCTCAGGTGGGCGCGCGCGGGTCCCGCCTCGGCCGCGCGCCTGCAGCGGTCGAGGTACTGGCCGCGTGCCGCGGCGGAGCGCTCTCGGATGCGCTGCGTGACGGTCTCGATGGTGGCGTGCATGCTGACCTCCTGACCTTATCGTGGGGTGAAGGGTTCACTCCGCATAGTGGACCCGGGCGCCGTCCAGCGCGACCAGGATCGGCGCCAGCCGCGGATCCCCGGTGCCGAGCGCCCGCTCGAGTGCTGCGCGCTTGTCGCTGCCGGCGATCATGATATGCCGCTCGCCCGCCGCGGCCAGCACGCGCGCCGAGAGCGTGATGCGCGGTTCGGCGGCGCCGGGTGCCTCGATCGCGACGGCGGCGGGCGCATCGGCCGCAAGCGCCTCGTCCAGGCCGCCGGCCCCCGGGAAGAGCGAGGCGGTGTGCATGTCGGCCCCCATCCCGAGGACGGCGATATCGAGGGGCAGGACATTCGCCTCCAGCGCGGCGGAGAGGCCCTCAAGGCCGTCCGAGGGATCCTCGAGCGGCTGGAAGCACGCCGCCGCCGCGCCCAGCAACAACGTCTCGGTGAGGAGCCGCCGGTTGGAGCGGGGGGAGTCCGGGGGCACCCGGCGCTCGTCGGTCAGGGTGACGGCAATCCGCTGCCAGGGCAGGGCTGCCGCACCCAGCCGGGTCAGCATGGCCCCGGGGGTCGTGCCGCCCGGCACCGCGATGGAGGCGCGGCCGCGGCTCGTGACGATCTCCGCCAGACGGCCCGCCAGCAGGTCCGCCAGCCCCTCGGCCAGCGCCCCGCGGTCGGGATAGTCGGTGACCGCGACGGTCGTCATGTCGCGATCTCTCGCCAGCGGCGGCCGTCGCGGTGCATCAGCATGAGGGAGTCGTCGGGGCCGGAGGAGCCCGGATCGTAGGCCACGGGGCGATCGCCGCGCTCTTCCCAGCCCGCGATGATGGGGTCGATCCACTGCCAGGCGGCCTCCACCTCGTCGCCGCGCATGAAGAGGGTCTGGTCGCCGCGGATCACGTCCATGACCAGCCGCTCGTAGGCATCGGGCATGCGCAGCCGGCTCGCCGCCATGGTGTCGGCGAAGGTCATGTCCAGCACCGCGGGCGCCAGGCGCATGCCGCCTGGGCCGGGGTCCTTGATGGTCATGCTGAGGGTGATGCCCTCGTCGGGCTGCAGGCGGATCGCCAGGACGTTGCGCACCGCCCGGCCGCTGGCGGCGGGGAAGATCAGGTGCGGCACCTGCTTGAAGGCGACCGCGATCTCGGAGACGCGGGCGCGCAGCCGCTTGCCGGTGCGCAGGTAGAAGGGCACGCCGGCCCAGCGCCAGTTGTCGATGCTGGCCTTCAGCGCGACGAAGCTCTCGGTCAGGCTCTGCTCCTTCTCCGCGTCCTCGGCGTAGGAGGCGATGCCGTTCGCCCGCGTGTACTGGCCGCGCACCACGGCGTCGGGGTCGCTGAGCGGCGCCAGCGCGCGCAGGACCTTCAGCTTCTCGTCGCGCAGGGCGTCGGGCTGGAAGTGCCCCGGCGGCTCCATGGCGATCAGGCAGAGGAGCTGCAGCAGGTGGTTCTGCACCATGTCCCGCATCGCGCCGATGCCGTCGTAATAGGGGCCGCGCCCCTCGACGCCGACGCTTTCGGCCACGGTGATCTGGACATGATCGATGTGCCGCGCGTTCCACAGCGGCTCGAAGAGGGCGTTGGCGAAGCGCAGCGCCATCAGGTTCTGGACCGTCTCCTTCCCCAGGTAGTGGTCGATCCGGTAGATCTGGCGTTCGTCGAAGTAACCCGCCAGGCAGGCGTTGAGTTCCCGGGCCGAGGCCAGGTCGTGGCCCAGCGGCTTCTCGACGACGATCCGGCTCTTGGGTGTGGCGAGACCGGCCTCCTGCACGCGCTGGGCCATGGTCCCGAAGAAGCGCGGCGCGACCGAGAGGTAGAAGGCGCGCGGGCGGTCGCTGCCGTCCGGCAGGGCCTGCCGCAGGTGGGCCCAGCTCTCTTCCGAGAGCGCGTCGACCTGGGCGTAGTCCACGGTCTGCAGGAACCTGGCCTTGGTCTCGGGATCCAGGTCGGCCGGCCCCACGAACTCCTCCAGGGCCGCTTCGGCCATCGCGCGGAAGGCGTCGCGGTCGAGGTCGCTGCGCGCCGCGCCGATGATGCGCGCGCCGTCGGGCATCTGGCCGTCGTGCAGGCGATGGTAGAGGGCGGGGATCAGCTTGCGCCGCGCCAGGTCTCCGGTTGCGCCGAAGACGACGAGGTCGAAGGGTTCGACTGGCACCACGCGCGCTACCATCGCGAGACTCCCTTAGGCAAGAGGGGGCAGTTCGGTCCGCCGGGGAAGGTCCGCGCCGCGGCGCGTGCAGGTGATCGCCGCCGCGGCCACGGCGAAGCGCACCAGCTCGGCGATCTGAGCGGTGGAGAGGCGGTCCAGGTCGCTGCGGCCCCAGACGCCGCGCTCGGCCAGACCGGCGATCAGGGCGGCCTGGAAGGTGTCGCCGGCGCCTACCGTGTCGACCACGGCGACCGACCGGCCCGGCACGGCGATGCGGCCTTCGGCACTGAAGGCCTCCGCGCCGCTCGCGCCGCGGGTCACGATCACCAGACCGACGGCGGCCCGGAGCCAGCTCTGGGCGATCTCCTCGGCCGTGGCGCCGGGGTAGAGCAGGCCCAGGTCCTCGTCGCTGACCTTGACCAGGTCCGCGTGGCGGACGAACTCGGCGATGCGGGCACGCCAGACCGCGCGGTCGGGTTCGACGTTCAGCCGGACGTTGGGATCGAGGGTCAGCAGCCGCCGCCCCTTCTCGCGGGCGAAGAGGGCCAGCAAGGCGCTGCCCACCGGCTCCACCACCAGGGAGAAAGAGCCGGCGTGCACGCCCCAGACGTCGGGGCCCAGCAGCGGCAGCTCCTCGGTCCGCAAGGCCCGGTCCGCCGCCCCGCTGCCGTAGAAGGAGTAGACCGGCTGGCCGTCGGGGGCGAGCGTGACCAGGCTGAGGGTGGTCGGCCGCTCGCTGCGCAGCAGCAGCTCCGTGCGCACGCCCTCGGCCCGCAGCGCCGCTGCCAGGCGCTCGCCCAGCGGATCGGTCGAAAGCCCGGTCAGGAGAGCGGCACCCTGGCCCAGGCGCGCCAGGCCGACGGCCACGTTGAAGGGCGATCCGCCGATGTTCGCCTCGAAGGCGAGACCGTGCGGCCCCTCCACGCTGAAGAGGTCCCAGAGCGCCTCGCCGCAGACCAGGAACATCTCAGCGCGCCCCCGACCGGGGAGGCGGCGGGAACGCTGCGGCGCGCTGGGCAGGGACCGGCGCGGCGGGCCGGGCATTGCTCATCGTCTGTCCCATCTCCCCCTCGACCGGCAGAGCGCCTCGTTGATGCTTCCTGGAGTGTCGCGCAGAACGGCTGGCCGCGTCAGCCTATAGAATGCCGCAAGGCCTCTGCCTGTCAATATTTAAATCAATTTGATTTTCTTATTCTATCGCCTATCCTGCCGCCGGGCGTCTTCAGCAGTGGGGTGGCGCGTGGCGATTCGCGGTGGCGATACGGCCGGGCTCAGAGCCTACAACGAGCGGCTGGTGATCGATGCGATCCGGCGCCGGGGCGCGCTGTCGCAGGCCGAGATCGCGCGGGTGACGGGGCTGAGCGGCCAGGCGGCCTCGATCATCGTGCGGCGGCTGGTGGCGGCCGGGCTGGTGGTGAAGGGCGACAAGGTCCGCGGCAAGGTCGGCCAACCCTCGACTCCAATCCGCCTCAACCCCGAAGGCGCCTTCTCGCTCGGCGTCAAGATCGGCCGGCGCAGCCTGGACGGCGTTCTCTTGAACCTCGCCGGCGAGGTCGTGGCCGAGCGCCGCTTCGGCTACGCGGCCCCGCTCTCGGCGCTGGCCGCGGAGCGGGCTAAGGAGAGCGTGCAGGACCTGCTGTCGGCGCTGGATCCCGCCCGCCGGGATCGGGTGATCGGTCTCGGAATCGCCATGCCGAGCCAGCTTCACGCCTGGTCGGAAGAACTGGGGCTGGCGCCCGGCAGCCTCGAGGGCTGGCGCGGGCTCGACATCGCAGCCGCGATGAGCGCTGCGACCGGCCTCGAGGTCACGGTCCACAACGATGCCACGGCGGCCTGTGCCGCGGAGCTGATCCTGGGCGGGGGCGCCATGGCCCCCAGCACGCTCTATCTCTACATCGGCACCTTCATCGGCGCGGGCATCGTCATCGACGGCAAGCTGTTGCTGGGAGCGCGCGCCAATGCCGGCGCGATCGGCTCCATGCCGACCGCCCGGACCGGACCGGACGGACGGCCGGAGCAGCTCATCCCCGCCACCTCCCTCGTCAGGCTGGAGGAGGCCTTCGCCGCGGCGGGAACCCCGCTGGCCGACGCACTGGCGGGCCGGACGAGTTCCGCGGCGGACCGCCTCTTCGAGGGCTGGATGGAACAGGCGATCCCCGATATCGGGCGCGCCCTGGTCTCCGCGCTCGCGGTCTACGACTTCGAGGCCGTTCTGGTCGACGGCGTGCTTCCCCCGCCCTGGCGCCGACGCTTGACCGACAGACTGGAGCGAGAGGTCGAGCGCTTCGACCTCCGCGGCCTGGAGCGGCCGCGGATCGCCAGCGGCTCCATCGGGGCGATGGCACGGGTCCTGGGCGCCGCCCTCCTCCCGCTCAACGCGCGCTTCTCGCCCGATCCCAGCCTCCTGATCCAGGCCTCGGCCAGGCCGGAACCCGAGACTTAGAGACGGAAGCGCTCGCTCAATCCCACTCCAGGATCACCTTGCCGCTGTTGCCCGACAGCATGGCGTCGAAGGCCTCCTGGAAGCGGGCCACGGGGAAGCGGTGGGTGATGACCGCGGAGACGTCGAGGCCCGACTGCAGCATGGCCAGCATCTTGTACCAGGTCTCGAACATCTCGCGCCCGTAGATCGCCTTGATGGTCAGCGCCTTGGCGATGATCGGGCGCCAGTCGGTCTCGGTCGGGCCGGCCGGGATACCCAGAAGCGCGATATGGCCGCCCATGATCATGGCGTCGATCATGTCGTGGAAGGCCTGCGGGGCGCCGCTCATCTCCAGCCCGATGTCGAAGCCCTCGGTCATCTTCAGGCTCTCGCGCACCTCGCGGAGCGATTCCTGCGCGACGTTGACGGGCCGGACGTCGGCGACCCTGCCGGCGAGTTCCAGGCGGTAGGGGTTCACGTCGGTGATGACGACGTGGCGCGCGCCCGCGTGCCGGCAGATCGCGGCCGCCATGATGCCGATGGGTCCGGCGCCGGTGATCAGCACGTCCTCGCCCACCAGATCGAAGGAGAGCGCCGCATGGACGGCGTTGCCCAGGGGATCGAGCAGCGCCCCGATCTCCAGGCTGATGTTCTCGGGCAGCGGCACCACGTTGAAGGCCGGCAGGGCCAAGTAGTCGGCGAAGGCGCCCGGAATGTTGACGCCGACGCCGCGGGTGTCGGGGTCCAGGTGGTACTTGCCGGCCCGGACCGCACGGCTGCGGTCGCCCACCACATGCCCCTCGCCCGAGACCCACTGGCCGATCTTGATGCGGGTCACGTCCTCGCCGACGGCGACCACCTCGCCGGCGTACTCGTGGCCGACGGTCATGGGCACCGGCACTGTCCTGGCCGCCCAGTCGTCCCACTTGTAGATGTGCAGGTCGGTCCCGCAGATCGCGGTGCGCTTGATGTGGATCAGCACGTCGTCCGGCCCGATCGCCGGACGCTCCGCCTCTCCCATCCAGATTCCGGGCTCCGCCTTGGCCTTGACCAGGGTCCGCATCGTGCTGCTCATTGTTCAAACCCTGCTAGAGCAAAGCCTGCGCAGATGGACTCATCTGCGACGACGATTTGCTGTTAAAACAATAGGCTAAGTCAGGATACGTGAGCATAAGCGAACGCATCCTGACCTAGATGATGCCGAGGCGCTTGCCGGCCTTTGCGAAGGCGGCGACGGCCCGGTCGATCTGCTCCGGGCTGTGCGCGGCCGAGAGCTGGGTGCGCACGCGGGCCTGGCCCCTGGGCACCACGGGATAGAAGAAGCCGATGACGTAGATCCCCTCCTCCAGGAGGGCGTCGGCCAGCTTCTGCGCCTGGGCCGCATCGCCGATCATCACCGGCACGATGGGGTGGTTGCCGGGCAGCAGGTCGAAACCGGCCGCCTCCATCCCGGCGCGGAAGCGCCTGGCGTTCTCCCAGAGCCGCTCGCGCAGCTCGCGCCCCTCGGCCACCATGCGGAAGGCGCGCCGGCCGGCCGCCACGATGGCCGGCGCCAGCGCATTGGAGAAGAGGTAGGGGCGCGAGCGCTGGCGCAGCATGTCGACGATGGGCTGGGCCGCGGCGACGAAGCCGCCCATCGACCCGCCCATGGCCTTGCCCAGGGTGCCGGTCACCATGTCGACGCGGCCCAGCACGCCGCAGTGCTCCAGGACGCCGCGGCCGCCCGCGCCCAGCACGCCCATGCCGTGGCAGTCGTCGACCAGGACCAGGGCCTGGTGCTTGTCGGCCAGGTCGCAGATGCGGTCGAGCTGGGCGATGGTGCCGTCCATGGAGAAGACCCCGTCGGTCACGATCACCCGCCGGCGCGCGTCCGCGGCCTCGACCAGCCTGGCCTCCAGATCGGCCATGTCGTTGTTGGTGAAGCGCAGCCGCCGGGCCTTGCAGAGCCGGATGCCGTCGATCAGCGAGGCGTGGTTCAGCGCGTCGGAGATGATGGCGTCCTCGGCCTCGAAGAGCGGCTCGAAGACGCCCCCGTTGGCGTCGAAGCAGGCCGCATAGAGGATCGAGTCTTCCAGCCCCAGGAACTGCGCGATTTCGCGCTCCAGGTCGCGGTGCTGGTCCTCGGTGCCGCAGATGAAGCGCACGCTGGCCATCCCCAGGCCGTAGCGGTCGAGGCCCGCATGCGCGGCCGCGATCAGTTCATCGTTGTCGGCCAGGCCCAGGTAGTTGTTGGCGCAGAAGTTCAGGACCTTGCGCGGGCCGTCCGGCCCCTTCACGGTGATCTCGGCGCCCTGCTCGGAGGTGATCTCCCGCTCGCGCTTGTAGAGGCCCTCGGCCTCGATCTCGCGCAGGCTGGCCGTCAGGTCTTCGCTGAAGCGGCGCGACGAGTCTCGCATGGTCGGTCTCCCCTTGGCGCAGGCGCCCCTGTCCTTTGCGGCCGGCCTGCTGCGCCGGCAGGCTAGCCTCTCGGCCGGCGGAGCGCGAGTGCTGTCTCCCGGCCGACGCGCTTGCCACCCGGCAAGGCCAGACGGCAGGATGCGTCCCTGACGAAAGCAAGACCAGAGCAATTGCATCATGACCGACGCGAGCGAGGGCAAGGCGCTGAGACCCGCAAGCGGCGAGGAGCCGGCCCCGAGCGCGCCGCGGCGCGGCCAGCCGCGCTTCAGCCGGCTGAGCCCGGAGGCGCGCCGCCGGGAGATCCTGGCGGCGGCCGCACGCTGTCTCGCCCGCGGCGGGGTCGGGGGCTTCACGGTGGCTGAGATCGCCGGCGAGGCCGGCATCTCCAACGGCCTGATCGGGCACTACTTCCCGAACAAGGATTCGCTGCTGGTCGCGACCTACCAGGCGGAGGCCGACCGCCTGCTGGAGACCACGCGCGCCGCACTGGACGCCAGGGCGGAAGGGCCGGACTGGCGGCTGAATGCCCTGCTGGAGAGCGCCTTCTGCCCGCAGATCTTCAACCGCGAGACGGTCGCAACCTGGCTGGCGCTCTGGGGACAGGTGCGCGGCAACGCGGCGCTCAGAGAGGCGCACAAGGCCATCTACGAGACCTACCGCAAGGCCTTCGCGCGCGCCATAGAGCGCTCCGCGGCCGCACGCGGCCTGCAGCTTGACGCCGTCGTCCTGGCCGCGGACATCTCCGCGCTGATCGACGGCCTCTGGCTGGAGTGGGGGCTGGATCCCGATCTCTTCGAGCCGGCCGAGGCCATCGGCGCCTGCCGTCGCCTGCTCGCCGCCAGGGGAATCGACCTGGCCTGAACCTGAGGGCAAGCGCCCATGTACGAGCGGGATCTGCCGGCGGGCGAGCGCTTCATCAAGACCGGCGGCGGCAGCGGCCGCAGGTCTCTCGGAAAGGCTGGTGCGGCGGCCCCCTCTGGACCCGCCGGTTCAACGTCGTGGGCGATCTCATGACAGACGAGGACTGGGCCGCCAATCGGCCCCAGAAGAAGGAATAGGCCGATGCAGGAAAGCGAATCCGATGCCGTGACCGCGGTCATCAAGGACTATCTGACAGGCATGGTCTTCGCCGAGGGCGAGACCCTGAGACGGGTCCTGCACCCGCGCTGGCACTGTATCGGGCACTACGAGGGCGCCCTGGAGTGGCTCGCGCGCGAGGAGTTCATCGAGGCCTGCGAGGCAGCGCGCCCGGAGGATCCCGATCCCGACTTCTACTGGGAGATACAGAGCCTGGAGATCGTGGGCGACACCGCGCGCGCCAAGGTCGTCGACGACTACCTGGGCCAGCGCTTCACCGACATCCTCACCCTGCTGAAGCACGAGGACGCCTGGCTGCACGTGAACAAGGTCTTCTACGTGCATCCCTCCGAGGAGGGCTAGCGGGCCATCCGCGCCTGAAGTCCGGGGGGCCGGCGCTGAGCGGCCGCGGGACTAGCAGCCCTATAGTTCCCTGAGAACGATGGTGACCCGTCGCTCTCGTTGATCATAAGCTCAATAACAAAAGAGATCCGAACGACTGCGATGGAGGAAGCGCAATGGCAATCATCTTCGGGACCGCCGGTGAAGACAACAGCCTGACCGGAAGCGACCTGGACGACAGGATCTATGGGCTGAGCGGCGCCGACCGGCTCTACGGGCTGGGCGGCGAGGACACGCTCTTCGGCGGGTCGGGAGGCGACCTCTCGCTCTATGGCGGACCGGCCCGCGACACGCTCTTCGGCGGCGACAACGACGACACCTGGCTCGCGGGCGACAAGGGGAACGACCTGGTGGTCAGCGGCGAGGGGGTCGACGCCTTCCTCTTCGGCGGCAGCGGGGTCGACCGGCTGAACGGGCTGGGAGGCGACGACGCCGTGCTCTACGGCGGATCGGGCAGAGACTTCGTCTTCGGCGGCCTGGGCGACGACGGCATCCTCTTCGGCGGCGACGGCGACGATGTGCTTGCCGGCAAGGGCGGCAACGACGGCTCCCTCTACGGCAGATCAGGGAACGACAGGGTATTCGGGGATACCGGCAACGATTCCTTCCTCTGGGGAGACAGCGGCACCGACGCCCTCTGGGGCGGCGCGGGCGACGACACCTTTCTGATCGGACAGGCCGGCGACGACAGGGTCTACGGCGATGACGGCGCCGACCGCAGCCTCTTCGGTGGCGAGGGCGAGGATCTCGTCGTCGGCGGCAGCGGCTTCGACCGGGCGCTCTTCGGCGGCGACGAGAACGACCGCGTCTACGGCGGCTCGGGCCAGGACCTGACGCTCGATGGCGGCGAGGGCGAGGACAGGATCTGGGGCGGCAGCGGCGACGAGTTCTTCCTCTTCGGCGGCTCGGGGAACGACTTCGTTACCGGCGACAGCGGCAAGGACGTCAGCTTCTTCGGCGGCAGCGGGGACGACGGCCTGAGCGGTCGCGCCGGTGACGATTCCTTCCTCTTCGGCGATCTCGGCGACGATACCCTGACCGGTGCAGCCGGCGACGACGCCTCCCTCTTCGGCGGCAGCGGGGCGGACGTGATCGCGGCCGGCAACGGCGACGACCTCTTCCTCAACGGCGGCAGCGGTATCGACAGGCTCTTCGGCGACCAGGGCGACGACGTCTTCACGGTCTCGAGCCAGCTCGAGATCCTGGCGGGCGAGACCTATGACGGCGGGGCCGGCACCGACACCCTGCTGCTGGGCGAGGGCGCCACCATCCCCGCAGGCGTGGAGCTGACCAACATCGAGGTGATCCTGGCCTACTGAGCGCGCGAGGCGGCGGTTGGCCCGTCAGTCGGCGGCGAAGCCCGACCCGGCCTTCCTGTAGGCCTCGCGCGGCGGGCTGAAGATGTCCAGCACGCGCGCGCCCTCCGCGCCGGCCTTGAAGCCGTGCCGCGTGCCGCCGGGCGTCTGCCAGAAGTCGCCCGCCTTCACCGGGATCTCCTCCTCGCCCTGGATGCGCAGGCCGCTGCCCTCCAGCATCACGCCCCACTGCTCTTCCGGGTGGCTGTGTAGCTGCCCCTCGGCGTTGGGCTCGAAGCTCACCACCGACAGCATGGCCTGCTCGCCCACGAAGATCCGCGTGTCGAGGCCGGGGCCGAGGCTGCGCTGCAGGCCCTGTGCCAGGTCGTCCAGATTAAAGAAGCGTTCCCTCTCGCTCATCGCCTTGTCTCTCCCTGTTGGGTCCGGCTTCCCGGATCCTACTCCAGTCCGCCCGGAAGGATCGCAGTCAATCGGCGGGAAGGGGCCGCTGGCCTTTGCCGGCGCGGAGCGCTATGAGGGGGCGAAACGACGGCAAGGGCGGGACAGGAGCCAATGACGGGAGAAACGGGCGGCGAGACCTGCGGCGAGGCGCTGATCGCCTTGCTGGAGCGCTATGGGGTCGACACGGTCTTCGGCATTCCGGGCGTGCACACGCTGGCGCTCTACCGCGGCCTGGCGAAGAGCGGCATCCGCCACGTGCTGGTGCGCCACGAGCAGGGTGCGGCCTTCGCCGCCGACGGCTATGCCAGGGCCAGCGGCAGGCCGGGGGTCTGCTGCGTCATCACCGGGCCCGGCGTGACCAACGCCGCGACCGGGATCGGCCAGGCCTATTCGGATTCCGTGCCGGTCCTGATGCTCTCCTCGGTGAACGAGAGCTGGAGCCTGGCCCAGGGCAGCGGCCGCCTGCACGAGATGCGCGACCAGCGTGCGCTCACCGCCTCCATCACCGGCTTCAGCGCGACGGCGAACCGTCCGGAGCAGGTTCCGGCCCTGCTGGCGAAGGCTTACAGCGCCTTTGCCTCCGAGCGGCCGCGGCCGGTGCATATCGAGGTGCCGATCGACGTGCTGACCGAGACGGTCGCCGGCGACTGGCCGCTGCGGCCGGCGAGCGGCGAGCGCCAGCCCGATCCGGCTGAGCTCGAGCGCGCCATGGACCTGCTGGTCGCATCCGAGCGGCCGCTCCTCGTCCTGGGCGGCGGTGCCGTGGGGTCGGAGGCGGAGGTCAGGCGCCTGGCCGAGGCACTGCAGGCCCCGGTGCTGACCACGGTCGCCGCCAAGGGCGTGCTGCCGGAAAGCCACCCGCTATCCGGCGGCTCGCCGCTCTCGATGGAGGCGGGCCGCGCCTTCGCCGGCGAGGCCGACTGCGTCCTGATCCTGGGCTCGGAGCTGGCCGAGACCGACCTCTGGGCCGAGCGGGTGGAGTTCGCCGGCCGGATCATCCGGGTCGACCTCGATCCCGACCGCCTGAACGATGCCTACCGGGCCGAGGTGGCGCTGCTGGCGCATGTGCGGCCGACCGTGGCGGCACTGGCCGAGGCCGCGAGCGGGGCGCCGCGCAAGGCTGCGTCCGGCTGGGGGGCGGAGGGCGTCAGGCGCCTGCGCAGCGCTGTGGCCGAGGCCGCCTCGCCGCTCACCCGACGGCACAACCGGGTGCTGGCGTGCCTGCGCGAGGCCCTGCCGGCCAACGGCATGGTGCTGACCGACATGACCCAGATGGCCTATTCCGGCAACGTGACCTTCCCGGTCGAGAGCTCCAGAAGCTGGGTGCACCCGCAGGGCTACGGGACGCTCGGCTATGCGCTGCCGGCCGCCATCGGCGCCAAGCTGGCGCGCCCGGAGCGGCCGGTGGTGGCCATCATCGGCGACGCCGGCTTCCTCTATACCCTGCAGGAGATGGCGACCGCGGTGGAGGAGAAGCTGCCGCTGCTGATCCTGCTGTGGAACAACGACGGGCTGGGCCAGATCCGCGACGACATGATCAACCGCGGCTTCCAGCAGATCGGCGTCAGCCCGCGCAACCCGGACTACCTGGCGCTCGCCCGGGCCTTCGGCGCACGCGCGGAACGGGCGGAGAGCCTCGACGCCCTGCCGGGGCTGCTGGGCGAGGCCCTGGGGCATAACGGCCCCTTCCTCTTGGAGGTCCCCGATTCTATCGTGCCGGCAGCCTGATCGCAGCAACCAGCCCAGGAGGCCGTCGGATACCATGCGCGCCCTGCTCACCCCCCTCGTCTCGCTTCTCCTCCTCCTGGCTCCGCTCGCCGCCGCAGAGGCGGACGAGGCCGAGCTGCTGGTCGGCTCCTGGGAATTCCAGGACGGCTCCGGCGAGATCGACGTGCGCACCTTCGGCCCGGACAAGAGCTACATGCAGGAGACCCGCACGGGCAGCGACATCACGCTCTCGATCAGCGGCGCCTATGTGCTGGAGGACGACAACATCCTGGTGACGGTGGAGAGCGCGGAGCCGCAGTCGGCCGAGATCGGCGGGACCCTGAGCCTGGGCCTGATCTCCGTCGACTCCCACAGCCTGGTGCTCAACGCCGAGGGCGCGGAGCAGACCGGGACCCGGATGAGCCCCGCGCCCGCGGAATAGAGCGCTCCGCCCCAGCACAGGCCTTCGGCCGGGGTAGCCTGGCCGAGATTCCCGCACGTCCTTCTGTCGCTCCCCTCTTTTTGCCGCGCCCTCTCGACGCTGCACTGCAGCAAGCATAGGATCGCCCGATAGCGGAAAGGCCGGGAGCTCAGTCCATGCGAAACATCGACGCCGACAAGGCAGGGCACCTGGTCACGGCCTGCAAGTCGGCCCGGTCCAAGTACGGCGCCGTGGTGCTGGTCTTGCAGGGCGGCGGCGCGCTCGGCTCCTACCAGGCCGGCGTACACGACGTGCTGGCAGCGGCAGGCCTGCATCCCGACTGGGTGGCCGGCATCTCCATCGGTGCGGTCAACTGTGCCCTCATCGCCGGCAATCCGCCGGAGAAGCGCGCCGAGAGGATGAGAGAGTTCTGGTTCCGGGTGACGGAGCGGGTCGACTGGCCCTTCCCGCCGCTGGGCGACGACATGCGCAGCTTCATGAACAAGCTCTCCTCCATGTCGTCGATGATGCTGGGCCAGCCCGGCTTCTTCGAGCCGCGCTTTCCCAACCCCTGGTTCCAGCCCCGCGGCTCGGCCGAGGCGATCAGCTATTACGACACCACCCCGCTGAAGACGACCCTGGAGGAACTGGTCGACTTCGACCTTCTGAACGACGGCCCGGTGCGCCTCAGCGTCGGCGCGGTCAACGTGGAGAGCGGCAACTTCATCTACTTCGACAACCGCCAGCGCCGCATCGGCCCCAAGCACATCATGGCCTCGGGCGCGCTGCCGCCCGGCTTCCCCCCGGTCGAGATCGAGGGCGAGTACTACTGGGACGGCGGCCTGGTCTCCAACACGCCGCTCAGCTACGTCCTGCGCTCCTCGCCGGAGCTCTCGACCCTGATCTTTCAGGTCGACCTCTTCAGCTCCCGCGGGATGCGGCCGCGCACCCTGGCCGACGTCGCCGAGCGGCAGAAGGACATCCAGTATTCCAGCCGTACGCGGCTCAACACCGACCTCTTCCGCGACATCCACCGCGTGCGCGCGGCGCTGGGCCACCTGCTGGACAAGCTGCCGCCCGAGGCCCGCAAGGAGCCGGCGGTGCAGGAGATGGAGAAGCTCCGGAACACCTCGCTGGTCAACATCATCCACCTGATCTACCAGCGCCGCAGCTACGATGCCGACTACAAGGACTACGAGTTCTCGCGCAACACCATGCTCGACCACTGGAAGATGGGCGAGCACGACATGATCCGCACCCTGCGCCACCTGGACTGGCTGGAGCCGCCCGACCCGCGCGACGGTGTGAAGACCCACGACATCCACTTCGACGCCACAGACTGACCATCCCTCCTCCAGCAGAAGGACCTGCGACATGACCGAGGATGAGGTTCGCCAGAATGCTTTTTCCATGCCGCTCACCAGCCCGGCCTATCCCTGCGGGCCCTACCGCTTCACCAACCGGGAGTTCATGATCGTCAGCTACCGCAGCGATCCCGAGATCCTGGAGAAGGTGGTGCCCGCACCCCTGAAGCTGCGCGAGCCGGTGGTGCACTACGAGTTCATCCGCATGCCCGATTCCAACGGCTTCGGCGACTATACCGAGAGCGGGCAGGTGATCCCGGTCACCTTCGAGGGCCAGGCCGGCAGCTACGTCCACGCCATGTACCTGGACGACCAGCCGCCGATCGCCGGCGGGCGCGAGCTCTGGGGCTTTCCCAAGAAGTTCGCCCAGCCCAGCATGGCGGTGCACAAGGAGACCCTGGTCGGCACCTTGGACTTCGGCCCCCTGCGCGTCGTCAACGCCACCATGGGCTACAAGCACAAGGACCTCGACCTCGAGGAGGTGGCCAAGAGCCTGGCGGCACCCAACTTCCTGCTGAAGATCATCCCCCATGTCGATGCCAGCCCGCGCATCTGCGAGATCGTGCGCTACTACATGGTCGACGTGACGGTGAAGGGGGCCTGGTCCGGCCCGGCGGCCATCGAGCTCTTCCACCACGCCCTGGCGCCGGTGGCCGAGCTGCCGGTGCGCGAGGTCATCGGCGCCAAGCACATCCTCTCGGACCTGACCCTGGGCATGGGCGAGGTGGTCTACGACTACCTGGCCTGACGCTTTGGCACCGCTCTGAGAGACCTCGCGGGCCCCCGGGTCATGGGTCGCTGCTGTCCGGTTGAGCAATAGAGATTGTGATTTTAGCCCCTAAGCACAACCATAAACGTCATCCCCGGGCGAAGACCCGGGGATCCACGTGGATCGGCAGCGCGCTGTTCGTATCTTGGGCGCAGGCGGAACGACGTGGATGGCCGAGTCAAGCCCGGCCATGACGATAAATGATTGATAATGCATAATAAAATACCTCTGAGCGGATGTTTCTGGTCCTGGCCCGGACAGCAATGTATTAGGCCCGGGAACGCCGCCAAGAGTTGTTCGAGAGCGCCGATCAGGCCGCACGCTCCAGGTGGTCGCGGCCGTGCGGCTCCTCGAAGTCGATGCGGGGGCCGGCCGGGACGATGCCGGTCGGGTTCACCGTCTTGTGGCTCTGATAGTAGTGGTTCTTGATGTGGTCGAAGTGAACGGTCTCTCTGACCCCCGGCCACTGGTAGAGTTCGCGCGCGTAGGCCCAGAGGTTGGGATAGTCGACCAGCCGGCTTAGGTTGCACTTGAAGTGCCCGACGTAGACGGGGTCGAAGCGCACCAGGGTGGTGAAGAGACGCCAGTCCGCCTCGGTCAGGCGCGCGCCCATGAGATAGCGCTGGCCGGCCAGGCGCTCTTCCAGCCAGTCCAAGGTCTCGAAGAGCGGGATCACGGCGGCCTCGTAGGCCTGCTGCGAGGTGGCGAAGCCGGACTTGTAGACCCCGTTGTTGACCGTGTCGTAGATCCGCTCGTTCACCGGGCTGATGGCCTGGCGCAGCTCCTCGGGGTAGTAGTCGCCGGCCTTCGCCCCGACGCCGTCGAAGGCGCTGTTCAGCATGCGGATGATCTCGGAGGATTCGTTGCTGACGACCGTCCCCCTCTCTTTGTCCCACAGCAGCGGGACGGTGACGCGCCCGCTGTAGTCCGGCTTGGCGGCGGTATAGAGCTGATGCAGGCAGGTGGCACCCAGGATGGGGTCGGGCACGACGCCCGGACCCGGCTTGAAGGTCCAGCCCTCCTCGCCCATGAACCAGTTCACCACCGACAGCGAGATCGCCTCCTCCAGGCCCTTCAGCCGCCGGAAGATCAGGCTGCGGTGGGCCCAGGGGCAGGCATAGCTGACGTAGAGGTGATAGCGGCCGGGCTCTGCCTTGAAGCCGCCCTCGCCGCTGGGTCCGGCGCTGCCGTCGGCCGTCACCCAGTTGCGGAAGGCGCTCTCCGAACGCTCGAACTTGCCGCCGGTCGAATCGGTGTCGTACCAGGCGTCCTTCCACTTGCCGTCGACGAGCAATCCCATTCTTCGTCTCCTCTCCGTCTTCTCTTGAAAGTCGCGCTGTCGGTCCGTCCGCGCAGCTACTGAGCCGAGGGGTGGGCCACCAGCCGCACGCTCACGGGGATCTCCAGCGAGACCCAGTTGCCCTGCGGATCGGATTCGGCACCCATGGCGAAGTCGAGCCGCTGCAGAGTGACGCTCGCATCGGCCCTGGCCTCGCTCTCGGAGGCCTCGAAGACCAGGGAGACGGGCACGCTCTGGCCGCGGACCGTGAGCTGACCGGTCAGGGCGTACTTGCCCGGTCCGTCGGGCTCCGCCCCGAAGGCCTCGAAGCGCGCCTGCGGAAAGCTCTCCACGTTGAACCAGTCGGCCCCCACCAGGGTTCCGTCGTAGAGCGGGTTGCCGGTCTTGGCCGACGCCGTCTCGATGGTCACCAGGACCACGGCATTCTGCGGCGCCTCGGGGTCGAACTCGATGCTCGCCGTCCAGTCCTCGAAGCGGCCCTCGAAGGGGCTGCCGGCGTGCACGCCGGAGAAGGTGATGGCGCTCTCCTCCTTGTCCACGCCCCAGGCCCTGGCCCAGGCGCCGGAGACCGGCGGGAGAGCGAGGAGAGAGAGGGTGAGGAGGGTCAGAAGCAGGCGTGGCATGGTCACTCGGGTCCTTCTGATGTCTGAAGCGATGAGGCCGCGGCCGTCAGCCCGCGCGCCGGAGGAAGGGCAGCATGCGCGAGAGCACGTCGTCGCGGTCGACCAGGTGGTGTTTCAAGGCAGCGCCCACGTGCAGGACCAAGAGCGCGATCGTCGCGTAGGCCAGGAACTCGTGCACCTCGCCGACCGCCCGCTCCAGGACGGCCTTGGTCCCGGCCTCCAGCCCGAAGAGCGGCAGGTGCGGCCACTGGAAGAGGCCCCAGTAGAGCGTGGGCAGGCCCAGGCTGCTGGCCGAGACGACGACCCAGCCGGTGAGCGGCAGGAGGATCATCAGGAAGTAGAAGAGATGGTGCGTTCCCTTCGCCGCGATCCGTTCCCAGCGGGTCATGCCGTCCGGCAGGGGCGGGGCGCGGTGGCTCAAGCGCCAGAAGAGGCGCAGCAGGCTCAAGATCAGCACCGTCAGGCCCAGCGACTTGTGCCACTGGTAGACCTGGAAGGCCAGCATCTGGGTGTCCTTCTCCGCAAGAGCCCCCACCATCCAGAGCCCGCTGGCAAGCTGCAAGAGGATGGCAAGCGCGATCAGCCAGTGCAGTGCTATGGCGACGGAGCTGTAACGTTCACCGACCGCGGTCATGGGTCCGCTCCTCCTCTAGGAGACACTGGCACCCGGCCCGCCGGCGCCGGGGGTCCCGGCACCGGCAGGCCCGGGAGAACCTACTTCTTCTCTATGAACTCGGCCTCGATGATGATGTCCACCTCGTCGCCGATGCCAGGCACCATGTGTGTCATGCCGAAGTCGGAGCGCTTGATCTGCCCCGTCGCGGAGATGCCGAGTGCGGCGGCATCGACGAAGGGGTGCTTCTTCATGGCCCCGTTCAGGACCACGTCCAGGACGACCGGCTTGGTCACGCCGCGGAAGGTGAGCTCGCCCTCGACTCTGCCGCTGTTGGGCCCGGTCTGGGTCATGCCGGTCGAGGTGAAGGTGATCTCCGGGTAGGTCGGGGCATCGAACCAGACGGCCTCTTCCTGCAGCTCCTTGTCGAAGTCCTTGGCCTCGGGGTTGGGATAGCCGGTGCGCAGCGACAGGGGATCGACCGTGACCTCGAGCGTCGAGTTCTCGGGGTTCTCGGCGTCCAGCGTCAGACTGCCGTCGTACTGGGTGAAGCGGGCCGTGTAGTTGGAGAGCCCCATGTGGCTCACCTTGAAGACGACCGAGGTGTGGGTGGGGTCCATCTGATAGGTCCCCGAGGGCAGTTCGAGCTCCGCCGCTGCGGGACCGGCGAAGGCGAGGGCTGCGGCCACGGCCGCCACTCTGGTAAGGCGCATTGTCATGAGTCTCCTTTGGCAAGCGCTGGTCGGGTGGCCCGCCGGCCTGACGTTCGCACGCCGACCGAGCCCTGGTACGGCCCGCTCCGCGCTCTTCCTGCGAAATGCCGGACGGGCCTGAGGGTGAGAGGTAAGGCACGAGCCAGTGGAGACAATAAGGAGCGACGCAAACAGAGCGGTTCACGAGAGGAACAATTTCTCGGGAGGCGACGCGCCTTCAGCTGTGCTCGGCGTGACCGTCGACCGGCAGGGCCTGGCCGTTGATTGCCGCACCCGTCGGCGTGGCGAGGTAGAGGATCATCCCGGCCATCTCCTCGGCCGTCACGAAGCGCCGGAGCGAGGAGGCCGCGGCATAGCGCTCGCGCACCGCCGCTTCGCTCTGCCCGCTCTTGGCGGCCTCGGCGGCGATCACCCGGTCCATCCGCGCCCCCTCGACGGCGCCGGGGCAGAGCGCGTTCACCCGGATGCCCTCCGGCCCCAGCTCCATCGCCATGCTCTTGGTCAGGCCGATGATGGCCCACTTGGCGGCGGCATAGGGCGTGCGGTTCGGATAGCCCATGAAGCCGGCGGTCGAGGAGAAGTTGACGATGAGCCCGCCGCCGGCCTGGCGCAGCAGCGGGATGGCCGCCCGGCTGCAGAGGAAGGCGGCGTCAAGGTTGACGGCGAGACAGGCGCGCCAGTCCGCCAGCTCCAGGCTCTCCAGCGGCCCGGTCGGCCCGGCGATCCCGGCGCAGTTCACCAGGACGTCCAGACCGCCCAGCGCGCCGCCCGCCTCGGCGAAGAGCGCCGCCACCGCGGCCTCGTCGCTGACGTCGGCGGCGCGCCTGCCCCAGCCGGGCGGAAGGGCCGCCAGCGCGGCCTCGTCGATGTCGCAGACGAAGACCCTGGCCTCGGCGGCGGCGAAGGCCTTGGCGACGGCCAGGCCGATGCCGCCGGCACCGGCGGTGGCCAGGACTCGAAGTCCGGGGGGAGGTTGCAGCACCGGGGGATCTCCTTGACCGCTTGGACGAGCGTCCGCTGCTGCGCCTTTAGCACCTTCCTTGCCGCCGCGCAGCCCGCACGTTCTGCGGACTTGCACTCTCGGCCCCGAGACGCCTCAATGGCGCCCGGGAAACGACAGTGGACACAACTGACCAAGGGACGAAGAGGCATGTTCAAGGCAAAGACCCTGGCGCTCGCAGCCGCCACCCTGCTGCTGCTCTCCGGCGTGGCGGAGGCCGAGACGCGGGTAACCTACAAGTCGGCCAAGACGGGCTCCTCCTACTATCAGATGGGCGTCCAGCTCGCCGAGGCGATCAAGGCCGGCACCGACGGCCAGATCATCGTGACGATCGAGGAGAGCCAGGGCTCGGTCCAGAACGTCATGGAGGCCGCCCAGCGCAGCGGCAACTTCGTCTTCACCACGCCGCCGGTGCTGGTGCGCCTGGCCCAGCAGGGCAAGGCCATGTTCGAGGGCAAGGGCAATCCCAAGTTCGAGGAGATCCGCGCCCTCTTCCCGATCCCCTCGCTCACCATGCACTTCGTGGTGCGCGCGGATGCCGGCATCGCGAGCTTCGCCGACCTGGAGGGCAAGACGATCCTGCTGGGCAAGGGCTCCTTCGGCGCCACCGAGGGCGAGAAGTACCTCGATCTCTTCGGCCTGAAGGACAAGGTGGAGCTGGCCGACGTCGAGCTCTCCAACGCCGGGCCGGCCCTGAAGAACGGGCAGATCGACGGCTTCGTCACCGCCGGCTCCTATCCCGCGCCCAACGTGATCGAGGCGGCTGCGGGCACCGGCGTCGTGGTGCTCTCGCTGACCGACGAGCAGATCGCCCAGACCAAGCGCACCCGGATGGTGATCCCGGCCGGCACCTACGCCGGCCAGGAGGAGGACATCGTCACTACCTCCTTGCCGGTCGTGGCCTACACCACCACCCAGATGGACGACGAGACCGCCTACGAGATGACCAAGACCTTCTGGGACGAGAAGGCGAATCTGGCCCAGTCGGCCGCCTGGTGGAACGGGGTGAACCAGGGCCTGATGGAGAACATCACCGGCAAGATCCACCCGGGCGCGCTGAAGTACTACGAGGAGGCCGGCTTCCCGATCACCGACGCCCAGCGCTAGGCGGGAGCGGCGGCAAAGGGCCGGAGTGACCGCCTCCTCCATGTCTCTCGCATCCCGGCTGATCTGGAGCGCGCTCGGCGCGCTCTCGATCGGCTTTCACCTCTGGCTGGTCTTCTCCGGGCTGGTGCCCAACCTGGTGAGCCGGCCGCTGCACATGGCGCTGGCGCTGCCCTGGGTCTTCCTCTTCCTGGCGAAGAGCCGCCTGGCGCAGCTTACCGGCGCCCTGCTGACGGCGGCCGGGCTGGTCGGCTGCCTCTACGTCGCGCTCAACCACTCGGCGCTGGGCGACCAGTACGGCTTCCTGGAAGGCGGGCTGCAGGAGGCCATCGCCATCGCCCTGCTGCTGGTGACCCTGGAGATGGCGCGCCGGGCGATCGGCTGGCCGCTGCCCCTGGTCGCGGCCCTGGCGCTGGCCTACGGCCTCTGGGGCGAGGCCGTGCCGGGCGAGTTCGGCCACCCGGGCCTGCCGCTCTCGAGCTTCCTCGGCAACCTCACCATCGCCGAGGGCGGCCTCTGGGGCCAGCTCACCGGCATCTCGGTCGGCGTGGTCGCGGTCTTCGTCATCTTCGGGGCGGTACTGAACGCCGGCGAGGCCGGCCAGGGCTTCATGAACCTGGCGGCCTCTGCGGCCGGGCGCCTGCGCGGCGGGGCGGCCAAGGTCTCGGTCCTCTCCTCCGCCCTCTTCGGCTCGATCTCGGGCTCGGCCTCGGCCAACGTGGCCTCGACGGGGGCCGTCACCCTGCCGGCCATGACCGCGCTCGGCTATCCCAGGCGGCTGGCCGGTGCGGTCGAGGCCGTGGCCTCCTCGGGCGGGCAGATCATGCCGCCGCTGATGGGCGCCGGCGCCTTCGTCATGGTGGAGCTGACCGGGGTGCCCTACACCGGCATCATGGCGGCCGCCATCCTGCCCGCCATCCTCTACTTCGTCACCGTCTGGGTCGGGATCGACGCCTATGCCCTGCGCTACGACCTGCGCGGGCTGCCGGAAGACCAGCGCCCGGCGCTGAGGGCCGTGGTCGTCACCAGCGCCTTCTTCCTGGTGCCCTTCGCGGTGCTGCTGTGGGGCATGTTCGGGCCCGGCTTCACGCCGCAGTACGCCGCCTCGCTCTCCATCCTCGCCGGCGCCCTGCTGCTGCTGCTGGACCACCGGCTGACATTCTCCTGGTCGCGCACCCTGGCGCGCCTGGAGCAGGTCTGCCTCCTGGCCGGCCGGCAGATCGCGGTGATCGCGGCGATCATCCTCTGCGCCTCGCTGGTGATCGGCGTCCTGGGCGCCACGGGACTCGGGGTGAAGATCACCTCGCTCATCCTCTCCGGCTCCGGCGGCGCGCTCTGGCCGGCCCTGCTGCTGACGGCGCTGGCCTGCCTGATCCTGGGCATGGAGGTGCCGACCACCGCGGCCTACGTGATCTGCGTCTCCATCGCCGGGCCCGCCCTGCAGGAACTGGGCCTGCCGCTCCTTTTGGCGCATCTTTTTGTCTTCTGGTTCGCGCTGCTGTCGACCATCACCCCGCCGGTCTGCGGCGCCGTCTTCATCGCGGCCGGCATGGTCGAGGAGAACTGGCTGAAGGTGGCCGTCAGCGCCATGGCGCTGGGCCTCGGCCTCTACATCGTGCCGCTGGCCATGGTGGCCGAACCTTCGCTGATCGCGCTCGCCGAGACGCCGGTCCGCAGCGTGCTGGCCGCCCTCATCGTCGCCATGGGGCTGGCCGCCATCTCCTACGCGGTGATCGCCCCCTTGCGACTCCTCGTGCGCCTGCCGCTGGCCCTTCTGGCCTTCGCCCTGCTCTTCCTGCAGCCCCTGGCCCTCGTCTGGCCCTAAGGCGCGCCGCGCCGCTGAGGGGCCGGCGGGCTGGCCGCATAGGCGCAGGCGATGTCACCCACCAGCCTGCGGCGGAAGGCGATCTCGGCCGGGGTGCCCAGGTCGACGCCGAGCGAGACCTTCAGGGTGGCGCGGTTGGAGATGGCGGAGAAGCTGACCGCGGTGATCGCCAGGTAGAGATCGATCACCCGGATGTCGCTGCGCATGCTGCCCTCGGCGCAGCCGCGCCGCCAGATCGTCTCGAGCGAGGCCAGGTTGCCGGTGATGCGGTTGTGGATCGCCTCGGACTCGCCGATCGCCGCCGCGTCGTTCAGGTTCTCCGCCATCACCAGGCGCACGAAGTCCTCGTTCCTGAGGTGCATGTCGAAGGCGTGGGTGGCGTAGCGGCGCAGGGCCTCCATCGGCGCCATCCCCTCGAAGTCGGCCTGGCGCTCCATCCGCCCGACCCGCAGGTAGGCGGCCTCCAGCACCGCCCGGTAGAGCCCACGCTTGCTGTCGAAGTGGTAGTAGAGCATGCGCTTGGAGGTCTGGGTGCTGCGGGCGATGGCATTGATGCTGGCGCCCTCGTAGCCGTTCCGAACGAACTCGCGCGTCGCCACCGCGACGATGTCCGCCCGGGTCGCCTCGGTGAGCGACGTGGCGTCCTGGTCGGCGGCGAGCTTGCGACGCCCGGGCCCCTGCCTGCGACCCGCCGGCGATCCATCCGTCGGCCCAGCCGCCGATCCCGCCCTCTCGTCCAGTTCCGTCACATGCCGCCCCTCCGACCACGAGCCAAGCGCAGGTCGCGGGCGCTTGACAAGCCCCTGACCGCGGATAAATGTACCACTAGGTTCAAAAAATGCCAGGGAGGTGCGCCGGTCCCGGCACGCCGCTCGCGGAGCAACCTGTCTCCCACGCGAAGACAGCAAGGGACGGGCCGGCACCAGGGGAGACGGTGCCGTGAAGGCGCCGCCCGAAACTAGGGGAGGAAGAGATGAAAGCGATAGCCATTCTGGCCGCTTCCGCCGTACTGGCGGCGGCCGCTGCCAGCGTCCAGGCGGAGGAGAGCGTGAAGATCGGCATGGTGGCCGAGCTCTCCGGGCCGGGCGCGCCCTCCGGCACCAACTGGCGCGACGGCATCAGGATCGCGGTCGAGGAGATCAACGCCGATGGCGGCATCCTCGGCAAGCAGGTGGAGGTCACCGAGTACGACACCCAGACCGATCCCCAGGTCTCGCGCGCCCTGGTCCAGAAGGCGATCGACGAAGGGGCCTATGCGATCTGGGGCACGATCTATTCGGGCTCGACCATCGTCAACATGCTGGTCGCCCAGCAGAACGGTGTGCCGCAGTTCGTCGGCTCGGAATCGCCGACCATCGTCGAGAAGGGCAACCCCTTCGTCTTCCGCACCTCGTCGGGAGCGCAGAAGGGCGTGCCCGCGCTCACCCCCTACATCAAGGATACGCTGGGCGCCAAGACGGTCGGCATCGCCTGGGTCAACAACGAGTTCGGCAAGGGCGGCCACGACGTCTTCGTCGCGGAGATGGAGGGCGCGGGCATCGAGGTCGTGGCCGACGTCTCCTCCGAGCAGGGCCAGACCGACTATGCCGCCGACGTCTCCAAGCTGAAGGAATCGGGTGCCGATGCCGTCTTCGTCTACATGAACCAGGAGGAATCGGCCCGCTTCCTGATCGAGGCGCAGAAGCAGGGGCTCGACATGCCCCTGGTCGGCGAGGTCACCCTGACCGAAGCCAAGGTCATCGACCTGGCGGGCGGCGCGGCCGAGGGCGCCCTGGCGCATGTCGGTCTGACCGCAACCGCGACGCAGATCCCCGGCATCGCCGAGTTCGCCGACAAGTTCGTGAAAGCCTACGGCCGCAATCCGACCCACGACGCCATCAAGGGCTATGTCGGCGCCTGGGCGACCAAGTACGTCACCGAGATGGTCGGCGCGTTCGACGGCGAGGCCTTCGCCGAGAAGATGCACGGCCTCTGCCTCCCGGCCGCGGACTATCCGCGCATGCTGCTGGACACCTGCTGGGACGATCGCGGCGAGATGTCCAGGCCGAGCTTCATGGTCGAGGTCAAGGACGGCAAGCCCGTCGTGATCGGCACCGTTCCGGCCAACTGACCGGCCCCGGACGAGCGCGGTCGGGCCGCGGCGGCAAGCGCCGCCGCGCTGCCCGGCCGCTTGACCGCAGATGGCGCAGTTCCTGCAAATCCTCCTGTCCGGCCTCGCGACCGGTGCCATCTATGCCCTTGTCGCGATCGGCTTCACCCTGATCTGGCAGGCGGCCCAGACCGTCAACTTCGCGCAGGGCGAGTTCGTCATGCTGCCGGCCTTCTTCGTGCTGGTCGGCACCAGGTTCCTCGACCTGCCGCTGTGGCTGGCGCTCGCCGGGGCGCTGGTCATGTCGATGGCCGTCCTGGGGCTCGCCTTCAAGAAGCTGGTGGTCGACCCCATCCTGCCCTCCGGGGGGATCACGCTCATCATCGCGACCATCGCACTGGCGACCTTCCTCAAGGAGGGCGTGAAGGAGTTCTATGGCGCCGAGGCCCAGCCCTTCCCGGCCATGTTTCCCGGCGACCCGATCGAGATCGCCGGCGCCGTTGTCTCACTGCAGGATATCCTCAACCTGGCGATCTCGCTGGGCGCCGTGATCCTGCTGACCGTCTTCCTGAACCGGACCAGGACCGGCCGCTGCATGCAGGCCACGGCCCAGAACCCTGAGGTCGCCAGGATCCTGGGCGTCGACGTCAAGCGCATGGTGCTCTATGCCTTTCTCATAAACGGCGCACTGGCGGCGCTGGCCTCTTTCCTGATCACGCCGGTCTACCTGGCCAAGTTCTCAAACGGCGAGACCCTGGGGCTGATCGCCTTCATCGCCGCCATCGTGGGCGGCTTCAACCAGATCCGCGGCGCGCTGGTCGGGGGCCTGCTGATCGGAGTGCTGGACAACCTGGTCGCGACCTACGTGACGGCCGAGTATCGTGCGGCCCTGCCGCTGGTCCTGCTGATCGCCGTCATCCTGCTGCGCCCGCAGGGGATCGTTGGAACCGCCGAGGGACGGTCGGTCTGATGGGCGCCTGGCTGAAGCCCGCGGCGATCCTGCTCTTCCTGGCGCTCGCCCTGCTCGCGCCGCTGGGACAGGGCAACTACATCATCTACGTTCTGACCTCGTGGCTCGTCTTCTCGATCGCCGCGATGGGGCTCAACCTGACCCTGGGCTACGCTGGCCAGATCTCGCTGGCCCAGGCCTCCTTCATGGCGATCGGCGCCTACGTCACGGCGCTCTTGACCCTTGCCGGATGGCACTGGCTCCTGGCCCTTCCGGTCGCGCTCTCGGCCTGCTTTCTCGTGGGTCTGGCGCTGGGCTATCCGGCCCTGCGGGTCCAGGGCCACTTCCTCGCCTTCGTCACGCTCGCCTTCAACACCCTGGTCTTCCTGGTGCTGCGCAACGAGGACTGGCTGACCGGCGGCGTCTACGGCCTGGTCGGCATGCCCCGGCCCGACCTGCTGGTCTTCTCCACCATGAAGCAGCTTCCCTTCTACTACTTCACGCTGGGCGTCACGATCCTGGCCGGGCTGGTCATGTGGATGATCGTGCGCTCGCCCTGGGGGCGCGCCTTCAAGGCGCTGCGCGAGAACCCGATCCGCGCCGAAAGCCTCGGCGTCGACACCCGCCGCACCACCCTGCTGGCCTTCGCGATCGGCTCCACCTTCGGCGGGCTCGCCGGCGCGCTGGTGACCCCGCTGGTGCAGTTCATCGAGCCCGGATCCTTTGGGCTGGTGCATTCCCTGCGCATCCTGCTGATGGTCGTGGTCGGCGGTGCCGGCACCTTCTTCGGGCCCTTCCTGGGAGCCGGGGTGGTGATCCTGCTGCCGGAGGTGCTGCGCTTCACCGAGGGCTACTATCTGATCCTCTATTCCGGCCTGGTGATCGCCATGCTGGCCTTCGCGCCCAGCGGCCTGATCGGCGGCGGCACGCGCGTCGTCGAGTGGCTGCGCACGCGCCGGCCGCGCACCGGCCTCGACGGAAGGGCGCAGCCGAAATGAGCCAGCCCGTGCTTCGCGTCCAGGCGATCTCCAAGAGTTTCGGCGGCATCCGGGCGGTGCGCGACGTCTCCTTCGAGGTGCGCAAGGGCGAGATCCTGGGCCTGATCGGCCCCAACGGCTCGGGCAAGACGACGCTCTTCAACTGCATCCTGGGCCAGCTTGCGCCGGAGGCCGGCCGGGTCGAGGTGAACGGCAGGAGCGTGACGCGGATGCGGCCCAGCCGGCTCAATCGCCTGGGCGTGGGGCGCACCTTCCAGCAGCTCTCGGTCTTTCCGCGCATGAGCGTGCGCGACAACATCATCCTGGCCGGGCAGGAGCATTGCGGGACCATGCTGTCGCGCCTCTTCGGCCCCAGCGATGCCGGGCTGGGCGAGGCCGCCGACGAGCTGATCGCCTTCTTCCGGCTGTCGCACCTGAGCCATAGCCTTGCCGGGTCGCTCTCCTTCGGCCAGCAGAAGCTGGTGGATGCGGCGATGGCCTTCATGGCGGGTCCCAGCCTGGTGCTGCTCGACGAGCCGGCGGGCGGCGTCAACCTCACCATGCTGGCCGACCTGAAGGAGAGGCTGATCGCCTACAACGCCGAGCGCGAGGCCACCTTCGTCGTGATCGAGCACAACATGGAGTTCGTGATGAGCCTCTGCACGCGCATCATCGCGCTGGCCGAGGGGGCGATCATCGCCGAGGGAACGCCGGAGGAGATCAGGTCCAACCAGAGCGTCATCGACGCCTACCTGGGGGGATAGGCATGCTCGAGGTTCGGGATCTCTACGGCGGCTACGGCAAGATCACCATCCTGAACGGGGTCTCCTTCGCGATCCCCAAGGCGACGATCACCACGGTGATCGGGCCGAACGGCGCCGGCAAGTCCACCCTCTTCAAGGCGATCTTCGGCCTGATCGGGGTTCAGTCCGGCCAGATCCTGCTGGAGGGCGCCGACGTCGCCGGCGCGCCCCCGCGCCGCATGATCGCCGAGGGCGTCACCTACGTCCCGCAGGGGCGCAACATCATCCCGCAGCTCTCGGTCTTTCACAATCTGGAACTGGGCGGGGTCACCGCCGCGGACCAGGCCCTGGTGCGGCGGCGCATCGAGGCGGTGATGGAGCAGTTCCCGATGCTGCGGGAGTTCCGGAACCGCAAGGCGATCGAGCTGTCGGGCGGGCAGCAGAAGCAGCTCGAGGTCGCACGCGCGCTGCTGCTCGATCCCCGGCTGATCCTGATAGACGAGCCCTCCATCGGCCTCTCGCCCATCCTGGTGCAGGAGGTCTTCGCCACCTTGCAGCGCCTGCGCGACCGGGGGGTCACGGTCCTGATGGTGGAGCAGAACGCCAGGGCGGCGCTCGCCATCTCCGACTTCGGGCTCGTGCTAGAGCTCGGCCGGACCCGACTGCACGACGAGGCGGCCAAGCTGCTGGTCGACCCGCGGGTGGGCCAGCTCTTCCTCGGAGGCCATGTTGGGGACTGAGGCGGAACCCTTGCGGGTCAAGGCCTTACCCGGCGAGGCCAACCGGCTGGGCGAGTGCCCGCTCTGGTGCGAGCGCACCGACCGCCTCTGGTGGGTCGACGTCCTGACCCCGGCACTCTGGTGCCACGATCCGGCGACAGGGGAAACGACACGCCATGCCGTTCCTGCGCGCCGGCTGGGGTCGATCGCGCTCCGCCAGGAAGGCGGGCTGCTGCTCGCCTGCGATGACGGGCTCTATGCCTACGCGCCCGAGAGCGGCGAGCGCTGCTTCCTCGTCGATCCCGAGCCGGATGGAGCCGGTCGGCGAAAGAACGACGGCCGCGCCGATCCGGCCGGAAACTTCTGGGTGGGGACGCTGGAAGAGCAAGGCTATGCGCCGGTCGGCAGGCTCTACCGCGTCGGCGCCGACAGGACGGTGACGGTGGTGGCGGAGGAGCTCTCCATCCCCAACTCCCTCGCCTTCGATGCCGGGCGCGGGCGCATGTACCTGGCCGACAGCCGCGCCTACGAGATCTGGGTCTTCGACCATGACGCGGAGAGCGGCGAGGTCTCCAACCGCCGCCGTTTCGCCTCCATCGCGCCGCCGGCAAGGCCGGACGGAAGCTGCATCGATGCCGAGGGCTACCTCTGGAACGCCGAGTATTCCGGCGGCCGCCTGGTGCGCTACGCCCCCACGGGCGAGCGCGACCGGGCCATCGCGCTGCCGGTCAGCCACCCGACCTGCTGCTGCTTCGGCGGGCGGGACCTCGAGACCCTCTACGTCACCTCGGCCTTAGAGCCCCTGACGGCCCGGGAGCGGGCGGACGAGCCGCTCGCCGGCCGGGTCCTCGCTCTCGATGTCGGCCTCAGCGGCAGGCCGGAGTTCCGCGTCGGCCTCTAGGCAGCCTTCTTCCGACGGCAGTAGCAGGAGGCATAGACCTGGACGTCGGCGCGGCCCATGGCGAGGTCCAGGCGCTGCTTGATCATGGGCGCCTCGACCGTGTCCTCGCGCTTGGAGAGACACTCGTAGAGGCCGTGCAGGCTCCAGATGTTGTCGGGGTGCTGGCAGGCGCGGCTGAGCTTGCCGTCGAGCCCCAGGTCGGCGCGGTAGACCGTCTCGGCCTCGGCCACGCGGCCCTGCTCCAGCAGGAGCGCGCCCAGGGCATGGCGGGCCGGCTGCATCCAGCCCCAGGGCTCGTCATAGGGCAGGCTGTCGTCCAGCTCCACCGAGCGGCGCAGGTGCGCGAAGGCCTTGTCGTGGTTGCCGCGGCGGTACTCCAGCTCGCCGTTCACCATCTCCTCGGCGATGTCCAGCAGGTCCCGGCAGGTGTTGTTGTGCACCAGCCGGCTCTCCGGCACGGCCTCCTTGGCCGCCAGGAAGGCCTCGCGGCTCTTCTCCGCCTCGGCGATCTGGCCGAGTGCCGAGTGCGCCACCGTCTTGGCGTAGAGCATCATGGCCGCGGTGGTGCAGTAGAGCGCGCGGTCCTCCGGCAGCTCCTGGTCCAGGATCTCCTGCCAGCGGCCGAAGCGGATCAGCACGTGCTGCTTCATCGGGATGTAGCCCTCGATGAAGTCGGCCATCGGCGGCGAAGGCAGGCGCAGCAGCTCCTCCGGCGTGGTTTGGATCAGCTCTTCGGCCGCGTCGATCGCCGGCTGGTACTGGCCGAGGAACATGGCCCCGTAGATGGCGAAGTGATAGTTGTGGATGCGGTAGGCCGAGTAGAAGTTCATCGGCCCCACCTGCTCCAGGTACTTGCGGTCGGCGAGGATGGCCTTCCAGTTGTCCACCACCACGTCCTGGTAGTGGCCGCAGAGCACGTCGATGTGGGTCGGCATGTGCCGCAGGTGGCCGGAGTCCGGGACCAGTTCGCGCAGGCGGTCGCCCTGGCGCAGCGCGCGTTGCGGGAAGGGCGACATCTCCATCAGGTGGACATAGAGGTGCAGGAGGCCCGGATGCGACCAGCTTTCCGGATGGTCCTCGAAGGCGGTCTCCAATACCTCGACGGCCTCGGCGGTGCCGGCGCCCTCGGCGACCGTGCCGCTGGCCAGGTCCCACATCTTCCAGGGCGTGCGGTTCATGATGGCCTCGGCGAAGATGGTGCGCACCTCGAGGTCGTCGGGGAAGCGGCGGAAGACCTCGCGCATGGCGTCGGCGAAGGCGTCGTTCCAGGGCGACTGGTCCTCCAGCGGGCTGCTCTGCGGGTAGCGTGCGGACAGCGCCCCGATCAGCGCCTGCTCGACGGCCGTGGTACCCTCCGCCAGGGCCTGGGCTTTGGCCGTCTCCTCGACGGCGCGGGCCAGCGACTGGGCCTTGTCGACCGGATCGAAGAGGTGCCAGGGCTTGTTGTAGTTGGGCCCGATGGAGTAAGCGATGCCCCAGTGCGCCATGGCGAACCTGGGATCGTGCTCCAGCGCCTTCTCGAAGCAGACGATCGCCTCCTCGTGGTGGTAGCCGTAGACCCAGTTGAGACCGCGGTCGAACCAGAGCTGCGCGCTTTCCACCGAGGTCGAGACCTTGCGGCCGAAGCCGCCCAAGTCGTAGTAGTCCATCCCCTCTCCTCCTGACGAACTGTCGAGCACTCTCCGCGCCAAGGATGACGCAAGCGCGGCGGCAGGAAAAGCCTTAGCGATCCGCGCCCCGAAGAAGAGGCTTTGCTTTGCCACCTCTGCCTGCAAGACTCCGGCCTCCCACCGGGAAGGAGGAGGCGTCATGAGCCAGGAAGGCGGCTGCCAGTGCGGCGAGGTCCGCTATCGGATCGAGACGGGCCCCTGGACCCTCTATGCTTGCCACTGCAGCGAGTGCCGCAAGCAATCGGCCTCGGCCTTCGGCCTCTCGCTACAGGTCGACCGCGACAGCTTCGTCCTGCTCAGCGGCAGCCCCAAGTCCTGGACGCGCCCGACCGACAGCGGCCGCAGTCTCACCTGCCTCTTCTGCCCGACCTGCGGCTCGCGCGTCTGGCACGAGATGAGCCCGACCTCGGAGCGCATCACGGTCAAGGGCGGCTCCCTCGACGAACCGCCCGATTTGGCCGAGGCGATCCACATCTGGACCAGGCGAAAGCTTGCCGGGGTGATCCTTCCGGAGACGGCCGAGCAGTTCCCGGGGGAGCCGGAGTGACGGAGGCGACCCGCCTCGCCGAGAGCTGGGAGGGCAATGCCGAGGCCTGGACCGAGGCGGTGCGCAGCGGCGCGATCGAGAGCCGCCGCCTGGCGACCGACCGGGCGCTGCTCGACAGCCTGGAGGCGGTGGCGCCCCGGCGGGTGCTGGACCTGGGCTGCGGGGAAGGCTGGCTGGTCCGCCACCTGACGACGGCCGGCATCGAGGCGCTGGGGATCGACGGCTCCGCCAGCCTGATCGCGCGCGCCGAGGAGGCGGGCGGCGGACGCTACCTCCACCTCTCCTACGCCGGGCTGATCGCAGCGCCGAAACGCCTTGGCGGGCCCTACGACTGCATCGTCGCCAACTTCGCCCTCTTCGAGGCGGAGCTGCAGCCCCTGATCGCCTGCTGCCGGGGCCTTCTGGAAGAGGGCGGCAGCCTCGTCGTTCAGACCCTGCATCCCTGGGCCCCGGCGGGCGCTCCGGACGAGGCCTACCGGGAGGGCTGGCGGGAGGAGCGCTTCGAGGGCTTCGCCTCCGGGTCCTGGCAGCCCATGCCGTGGTACTGCCGGACGCTGGAGGGCTGGGTGGAACTCCTCGCCGCGGGCGGATTCCTGCTCTCCTCCCTGCGCGAGCCGCGCCATCCGGCCTCGGCGCGTCCGCTCTCTCTCCTGCTGCGCGCCGAGCCGCGCTTGCCCCGGACCGCCCCCAACGCCAAGTCCTGAGGAGACCGGCCGGGTCTCTTTCGAATCAACAGGGCGAGTTGCGGGGCTTTCATGGTGGCTGAGGGACGATGATCGGCAGGACGGCACTGCTCAAGCTCTGGTCGCGCTTTCGCCTGGCGCGCCTCGAGCGCGAAAACCCCCTGGCCTCGCAGCGCCGGACCCTGGCGCGGCTGCTGCGCAGGGCCGCGGAGACCCGCTTCGGCCGGGACCACGGCTTCCGCGAGATCGGCGGCCCCGAGGACTTCAGGTCCAGGGTTCCCCTGCGCCGCTTCGAGGACTTCTGGGAGGACTACTGGAAGCGCGACTTCCCGCGGATCGGCGGCGCCTCCTGGCCCGGCCAGGTGCCCTACTTCGCCAAGACCTCCGGCACCTCGTCCGGCAGCAGCAAGTACATCCCCGTCACCCGCGACATCCTCAGCGGCAACCACCGGGCGATCCTGGACCTGCTGGCCCATCACGTCGCTGCCAGGCCCGACAGCCACGTCCTGGACGGGCGCACCTTCATGCTGGGGGGCAGCGCCGCGCTGGAAGACCTGGGCGAGGGCATCTTCGCCGGCGACATGTCCGGGATCGCGGCGCTGGCCATGCCCGGCTGGGCCCGGCGCTTCTCCTATCCGCCGCTGGAGGTGGCCCAGATCACCGACTGGGAGCGCAAGATGGCGATCCTGGCCGAGGATTCGCCCAGGCACGACATCCGCATGATCGGCGGCACCTCGAGCTGGCTGCTGCTCTTCCTGCAGTCGCTCGCCGCCGGCAAGCCGGGCGGCCTGGCCGAGGTCTATCCTCACCTCGACCTCATCATCTACGGCGGGGTCGGCTTCCAGCCCTATCGCAAGCCCTTCGAGCGGCTGCTCGAGGGACAATCCGTCGACCTGCGCGAGGTCTATGTGGCGAGCGAGGGCTTCCTCGCCCATGCCGACCGCGGCGTCGGCGAGGGCCTGCGCCTCGAGACCGACGGCGGCCTCTTCTTCGAGTTCGTCCCGGCCGACGAGCTGGAGAGCGAGCGGCCGCCGCGCTTCTGGCTGGGCGAGGTCGAGACCGGCGTCAACTACGCCCTGGTGCTGAGCAGTCCCGCCGGCGCCTTCGCCTACGTGCTGGGAGACACGGTGCGCTTCGTGTCGCTGCAGCCGCCGCGGATCCTGGTGACGGGGCGCACCGCCACCTCGCTCTCGGCCTTCGGCGAGCACCTGATCGAGGAGGAGATCCAGACCGCGGTCAGCGAGGCCGGGCAGGCCCAGGACCTGGCCATCCCGGACTTCTCGGTCGGCGCGCTCTTCCCCGAGGGGGAGGAGCGGCGCGGCCGCCACCTCTACGTGGTCGAGTTCGCCGGCGGCCGGCCCTCGCAGGCCGCCCTCGAGGCCTTCGCCCGGCGGGTCGACGAGACGCTCTGCGCGAAGAACGACGACTACCGCGCGCACCGCGAGGGCGACCTGCAGATGCTGCCCCCGAGGGTCCTGGCGGCCCCGCCCGGAACCTTCTTCACCTGGATGAAGCAGCGCGGTAAACTGGGAGGCCAAAACAAGGTGCCGCGCGTCATCAATGACGGGGCCCTCTTCCGCTCCCTGATCGAGGCCGCGGACCAAGACCGGAGGGAATGACCGCAGGGGCTCGGCGCCAAGGCGCGTGAAGCAGAGCAGGGGATCGCAAGCCGGAGGTCATCGTGATGAAGGCGAGTGAGAAGGGCCAGGTCAGCGGCAGCGCCGCCGAGGTCTATGAGAAATTCTTCGTGCCCGCCCTCTTCGGTCCCTGGTGCGACCCGGTCCTGGACCGCGCCTCCCTGCCGGACGACGGCGCGCTTCTGGACGTCGCCTGCGGCACCGGGGCGCTGGCCCGCGCGGCCCTGGCGCGGATGGGCTCCAAGGCGCGCGTCGTCGGCCTCGACCGCAATCCCGGCATGCTGGCGGTAGCTTCCAAGAAGTCGCCCGCGATCTCTTGGAAGGAGGGTATGGCCGAGAAGCTGCCCTTCGAAGACGAGGCGTTCGATTCGGTGGTCAGCAACTTCGGCCTGACCTTCTTCGAGGACCGCATCGCCGCGCTTGGCGAGATGTACCGCGTGCTGGCCCCCGGCGGTCGCCTGGTCATAGCGGTCTGGGGCCCGCTGGCCGACGCGCCGGGCTATGCGGCTCTGACCCGGCTGCTGCGGGACCTATTCGGGGCGGAGACCTCCGCCGCGCTGGAGGCGCCCTTCGCGCTGGGCACCCGGTCGGACCTCATGCAGCTACTGCTCGATGCGGACCTCACCGATGCGGAGGTCGAGAGCCTGACCGGTGAGGCGCGTTTCCCCTCGCTGAAGGACTGGATCCATAGCGACGTCAAGGGCTGGACCCTCGCGGACATGATCGACGAGCAGCAGTTCAGGACCCTGCAGGCAGAGGCCGCGCGCAGGCTCTCCTCCTTCGTGATGCGCAACGGCCAGGTCCGCTTCCAGACGGCGGCACACCTGGTCAGCCTGACCAAATAGGAACTTTCGCGAGAAAAGGGGCGGGAAACCTGCCGCGAGACGGGATTTTCGGGCCCAGTCCACTTGTGAGGACGCCGACTTCATGCTGAGGTCGGGAAACCGGACGTCCGACCGGAGGCAACAGGCCGGCGGGCAAGGGTGAGCGAACAGGTACGGCAAGAAGCGGGAGGAGAGACGATGCGGACGAATGAGAGGAGAGCTGTCAAGGGCCTCAGGGCCCTGGCGGCGGGAGGACTGGCCCTGGTGATGACCGCGGCGGTCCAGCCGGCGGAGGCGCAGGACACGGTGAAGCTGGGCGTGGTCAGCTTCCTGACCGGCGCGGCGGCCGGTCCCTTCGGCATTCCGGGCAAGAACGCTGCGGAGCTGGTGATCGACGCGATCAACAAGGGCGAGCTGCCGGCCCCCTACAATTCCAAGGGCCTCGCCGGCATGCAGATCGAGGCGGTCTACGTGGACGAGGCCGGCGGTACGGCCACGCAGGTGACCGAGATGCGCAACCTGGTGCAGCGCGAGAACGTCGACGCCATCGTCGGCTACATCTCGTCGGGTAGCTGCCTCGCCGTGGCACCGGTGGCCGAGGAGCTGCAGGTGCTGACGGTCTTCTGGGTCTGCGGCACCCCGCGGATCTTCGAGGAGGCCAGCTACAAGTACGTCTTCCGAACCGCACCGCACGCGACCATGGATAACGTCGCGGCCGCCCGCTACGTGGTCGACCGCATGGGCGAGATCGGCGACTATGCCGGCATCAACCAGAACTACGCCTGGGGACAGGATTCCTGGCGCGACTTCGTGCTCTCGCTGAAGTCCCTCTCGCCGGGCGCCGAGGTGACCGGCGACTACTTCCCGAAGATCTTCGCCGGCGAGTACGGCTCGGAGATCTCCGCGCTGCTGGTCTCGGGTGCCCAGCTCGTGCACTCCTCCTTCTGGGGCGGCGACCTGGAGAGCTTCCTCTTCCAGGCGATCGCCCGCGGCCTGCCGCAGCGCATGCCGCTGGTGCTGACCTCGGGCGAGCCCCTGGTCTCGCGGGTCGGCGACAAGATCCCCGACGGCACGATCATCGGTGCGCGCGGCCAGCATGCCGATCTGGCGCCGGAGAGCGCGCTCAACACCTGGCTGAAGACGGCCTATGAGGAGCGCTTCGGCGAAGGCATCACCTATCCCGCCTACGACATGACCATGGCGCTGCTCGGCCTCAAGGCCGCCTACGACAAGGCAGGGGCGGCCGCCGGGGGCAAGCCCAGCGAGGATCAGGTGATCGAGGCCTTCGAGTACCTGGAGTTCGACACGCCCAGCGGGCCCATCGCGCTCACCCTCGGACAGGGCCACCAGGCGGTCTCCGGGACGGCCTATGCCACCTGGTCGAGTGCGGACGGCGGCAAGCTGGTCGATATCGTGCGCTATCCGGCTTCCTGCGTGCAGCCGCCGCCCGACATGACCTCGATCGAGTGGCTGGAACAGGGCATGCCGGGCGCCAAGTGCTGACCCCGGCAAGGGGATCCGCGGCCGGCCACAGCAGCCGGCCGCGGCCCACCCGGCCCGGAGCCGACGCACTCAAGAACGCGGCATGATCACCGCCTTCGCCATCTTCATGGATGGCTTGGTCTACGGAAGCTGGGTCTTCGTCGTCGCGCTCGGCCTCACCCTGATCTTCGGGGTGATGAAGATCCTGAACGTCGCGCACGGGGCCTTCTACGCCTTCGGCGCCTACGCAACCGCGACCGTCATCGGCTTCACCGCCGCCGAGGGCGGCAGCATGCCGCTCACCTTCCTCTGCATGGCGCTGGTGCCGGTGGCGATCGGCATCGTGATGGGGCTCGCGCTTGAGAAGGGCCTGCTGCGCTTCGCCTATGGCCGCGACGAGGTCATCATGGTGCTGATCACCTATGCCTCCTTCCTAGTCCTGGAGGACCTGCTGCTGCTGATCTGGGGCACCGATGCCTACCTCGCCTACCAGCCCATGGTGGCGCTCGGCAACGTGACGGCGGGACGGCTCTTCATCTCCAACTACGACCTGCTGCTGATCGCGGTGGCGGCACTGGCCGGGCTTGCGACCTGGTGGGCGCTGAACCGCACCCGCTGGGGCTTCATCGTGACGGCGGTGATCCACGACCGCGAGATGGCGACGGCCCTGGGGGTGAACGTGGCCCGTGTCTTCACCGCGACCTTCGTGATCGGGGCGGTGCTGGGCGCACTCGGCGGGGCCATCACGGCGCCCAAGATCTCGGTCACGCCGGGCATCGGCATCGAGGTCATCGTGGTCTCCTTCGCGGTGGTCGCGATCGGCGGCATGGGCGCCATAGGCGGGGCACTGCTGGGCGCGCTCCTGGTCGGCTTCGCCCGGGCGGCCGCCGTCCACCTGCTGCCGGAGGTCGAGCTCTTCGTGATCTATGCGGTTATGGCGCTGGTGCTGGCGATCCGGCCGGAAGGCCTCTTCACCCGCGTCGTGGCGCGGCGGATCTAGCGGGGCCGACGCCATGCAGCAGATCGTGCTCACCCGCCTCCTGCCGATCACCCTGGCCCTGCTGGTCCTGGGCTTCCTGCTGCCGGAATGGCTGCTCTCGCTGACCACGGTCGCCTTCGCCAAGGGCCTGGTGGTCCTGGGCCTGCTGGTGCTGTGGCGTGCGGGCCTGGTCTCCTTCGGCCAGGCGCTCTACTTCGCCGGCGGCGCCTACGCGGCCGGCCTGCTGGCGCTCAGCACCGGGATCAACGAGGCCCTGGTCCTGGTCCTGGCCGGCGCGCTCGCGGGCGGCGCCCTGGCCTATGTCGCCGGGCTGCTGCTGGCGCGCTACCGGGCGATCTTCTTCGCCATGCTGAGCCTCGCCTTCTCGATGATCCTCTACGGCGTGCTGGTGAAGAACGCGGAGCTCGGCAGCACCGACGGCATCGGCCTGCCGCCGATCACCTTCCTCGGCTTCGACAGCGAGGGCTCGGGCCGCACCCTGCCCACCTACCTGCTGGTGATCGTGGTCTCCTTCCTCTCCGCGGTCGCGATCGAGGCCTACCTGCGATCGCTGCGCGGCTCCCTGGCCGAGCCCATCCGCGACAACGAATTGCGCGTGGAGTACCTCGGTCTCTCGGTCAGGAACCTGATCCACACCAAGCTGGTGATCTCGGGCGTACTGGCCGGGCTGGGCGGCGCGGTGACCGCGATCGCCATCGGCCACATCGACCCCGACGCCACGGCCTACTGGACCGTCTCCGGCGGCTTCGTCTTCATCATCATCCTGGCCGGGGCGGGATCGGTGCTGGCGCCCTTCGTCGGTGCGCTGGTCTTCGAGCTGGTCCGCAGCTTTGCCGTCGCCTATGCGCCCGAGCTCTGGCAGATGATCCTGGGCGGCGCGCTCCTGCTGGTCATCATGTTCCTGCCCGGCGGCCTCTGGTCGCTCTTCACCCGCAAGCGGCAGGGGGCCTAGGGGCGATGGAGGCGATCCTCTCGGCCGAGAACCTCACGAAGTCCTTCGGGCAGGTGACCGCGGCGCGCGACATCTCCGTCGCCATCCCCGAGGGCCAGACGGTCGGCATCATCGGCGCCAACGGGGCCGGAAAGACCACCTTCGTCAACATGATCACCGGCTACCTGCACCCCAGCAGCGGGCGCATCCGCTTCCGGGGCCGGGACATAACCGGCCTGGGACCCAAGGAGATCACGCGGCTGGGCGTGTGTCGCTCCTTCCAGATCGCCCAGGTCTTCCCGACGCTCAGCAGCCTGGAGAACCTGGTGGTGGCGCTGGGCGTGGCCGACCGCCTGGCTGGCCGCTCGCGCCTGCTGGAGCCGCTGCGCGGCGAGGCGCGCCGGCAGAGGGCCTTGGAGGCCCTCGGCCACTACGGCATCGCGGACTATGCCGCGAGCCTGGCCGGCGTCCTGCCGCAGGGGGTGCGCAAGCTGCTGGACATCGCCATGGCGGTGGCGAGCGCGCCCAAGGTCGTGCTGCTGGACGAGCCCACCAGCGGCGTCAGCGCCGAAGAGAAGTTCCAGACCATGGATGCCGTGATGCAGGCGCTGGGCGAGCAGGGCATCACCGTGCTCTTCGTCGAGCACGACATGGAGATCGTCGAGCGCTATGCCGACCGCGTGCTGGCCTTCTACGACGGCACCATCATCGCCGACGGACCGCCGGCCGAGACGCTGGTCATGCAGGACGTCCGGGAGTTCGTGATCGGCGATTTCGAGCTGACCCGGGGCGGGGAGCAGCCCGATGCTTGAGGTCGCGGGCCTGAAGGCCAGGATCGGCGCCACCCCGATCGTGCGCAATGCCAGCCTGACGGTGGCCGATGGAGAGATGTGCGGCCTGATCGGCCGCAACGGCGCCGGCAAGACCACGCTTCTGCGCGCGCTGATGGGGTTGGTCCCGGCCCAGGGCCGCGCGCAGCTGGCCGGCCAGGACCTGATCGCCTTGCCCGACCACCGGCGCCCCCATCTGGGGATCGGCTACATGCCGGAGGACCGCCGCCTGGTGCCGGAGTTCACCGCGGAACAGAACATCCGCTTTCCGGTCTGGTCGCTCGGCCTCGAAGATGCGGAGGAACGTCTGGCCTGGATCTACGGGCTGATGCCGGAGGTCGTGGCGCTCAAGGACCGCCGCGCGCTGCAGCTCTCGGGCGGGCAGCAGAAGCTGGTGTCGCTCGGACGCGCGCTGATGGCGGGGCGGCGCCTCCTGCTGCTGGACGAGCCCTTCGAGGGCCTGGCCCCGGCCCTGGCGCGCCGGCTGGCGGAGGTCGTCTCTGCACTGAAGGAGACCGGCCAGGCCCCGGCGGTCCTGATCGCCGATTCCAACGAGACCCACACCAAGGACCTGCTGGACCGCGCCTATCGCATCGAGCGCGGCGAGGTCGGGGCCAGCGAGCGGAGCGAGGCATGAGCAAAACCCCACAGCGCGTCTTCATCACCGGCGGCGCCTCGGGCATCGGGCTGGCGATGGCCGAGGCCTTCCTGGCCGAGGGGGCCCTGGTCACCCTGGCCGACCGCGCCGCCGCCGCCGCCGAGGAGGCGCGCGCGCGGCTGCAGGCCGGCCTGGGATCGGCCGGGCAGCGCGTCTGGGCCAAGGGGGTCGACGTCGTGGATGCAGCGGCACTGGCGCAGGCCGTGCAAGAGGCTGCCGCTGCCATGGAGGGCCTCGACGTGGTGATCGCCAACGCCGGCATCGGCGTGGTCAAGCCCTTCCTGGAGACCACGCCGGAGGAGTACGAGGCGATCCACGCCGTCAACAGCCGCGGCGTCTTCCACACCCTGAAGGCGGGGGCCGAGGCGATGATCGCCGGCGGTCGTGGCGGGGTGCTGCTGGTCAACGCCAGCGTCACGGGGCTCAGGGCCTCGGCCAACCGCACGGCCTACGGTTCGGCCAAGGCGGCGGCGGTGAACCTGGCACAGATCGCGGCAGCGGAACTGGCGCCGCTGGGCATCCGGGTGAACGTCGTCTGCCCCGGACCGGTCGACACGCCCCTGACCCGGGAGATGCACGACCCGGCCACCCGTCAGGAGTGGGAGAGCCGGGTCCCCATGCACCGCTACGGCACGCCCGCCGAGATCGCCGCACTGGCGGTCTTCCTGGCGAGCCCCGCGGCCAGCTACATCACCGGCCAGGCCATTGCCGTCGACGGCGGCTGGACCACGACCGGCCTGATGCCCACCCGCTGAGGCTCATTCGGTTTGCGTGCACTGCAGTAGCGTCCCACCACTGACTGTATCTGCAAAGTAAAGAAAATGTAAAACCTGTCCTTATGGACAGATAGAAACTTCTTTGCAGAGACGCTAACCTGATCCTCCCTGCAATCGGCACTGTAACACACGGATCTTGGATCCCTGTGACGGCGTTCTACGCCCAAGAGAAGTCCACTGCAGGGCCGAGACTCACGATTCGAGAGGGCGAAGGGGCAGATGGAGCGTCGAAATCGGGTGATGGGCCCGCTCGCAGCAACACTGATCGTCTTGATGGGATCCTGCGCACTTGCAGAAACCATCAAGATAGGCGCGCTCTACAACCTTACCGGCGGCATGGCCTCACTCGACGCTCCCTCCCTCAGGGGTGTGCAACTGGCCGCCAAGCAGATCAACGAGACGGGCGGACTCCTGGGTCAGCGGCTCGACGTCATCTCGGTCGACACCCGCACCGACCTGCAAGAGACCGCGAGGGCCGCGCTGCATGTGCTGTCCCTGGATATCAGCGCCGGCATCGGCATGTCCGACACCAACTTCGCAATGGCCGCCGCCCCCTTGTTCCAGAAGCGGAGAATACCTTTCGTCACCTCCGGGGCCACGCACCCGGAACTGCCGGCCTGGGTCGGCGACAACCTCTTCATGACCCCCTTCGGCGACGACGACCAGTCCTACGCGATCGCCGACTATGCCTACGATGCGCTGCGCATGCGCGCCGTTGCGGTCTGGACCGACCGGTCCATGCACTTCACCACGGCGCTCAGCCGCTTTTTCATGGAGCGCTTCGAGGAGCGGGGGGGCAGGATCGTCCTGAGGGATCACTTCAGCAATGGCGACACCGATTTCTCGGCCCAGATCGAGCGACTGAAGGCTCTGGACCCGGCGCCGGACGCGGTCTTCGTTTCAGCGGTCCCCTCCGAAGCCGGACTGTCGATCAAGCAGATCCGGGAGGCCGGCCTGACCATTCCGATCGTCGCCGGCGACAGCTTCGACAGCGATCTGGTGGCCTCGATCCCGGGACGCGACCTCGCCTACGACATCTACTTTTCCAGCCACACCTTTCGGGGCGACGACCGGCCCGAGGTCCTGGATTTCATCGCGGCCTATCGAAGCGAGTACGGCGTCGAACCGGAGAACTCCTTCGCCCCTCTGGGCTATGATGCCCTGATGCTCATTGCCAGCGCGATCCAGCGCGCGGGTTCGGTCGAACCGGCGGCTATCCGCGACGCGCTGGCCGGGACCAAGGGCTTTCCCGCGGTGACCGGTGAAATCTCCTACACCCGCCCCAGCATGGTCCCGATCAAGCCGGTCTCCATCATCTCGGTTCGGGACGGCGAGTTCCACGTCGAGACCATCTGGTGGCCCTGAGGCTTGCCGCTGGCGCCACTCGAAACCGCGAATTTCGGTAGCTGATCACCGTCACAAAGGCTTGAACGCCCGCCTTCCGCTTCCTTCTTCCGGGGAACCTTTCCGCCCCGGCCTTGTTGGACTCCCCGTAACGTCGGCCCCGACCGGCTGCCTCTCCAACGAGGTCTCCCAGCAATTCTGAAGGAAGGAAATCGACATGATCCGCCATACCCTCGCAGCCTCGGCCCTCGCCGTCTCGGCGCTGACCATGGCCGCCATGCCCGCCGCCGCCGCCGACCAGGACCTGCGCGATCTCTTCGTCGGGCGCTCCTACGTGACCCAGACCCCGGACGGCCCGGTCATCGTCTACTTCGGTCGCGACGGTGTCGCCTACGGCGATGCCGGCGACGGCAACTGGACCGTGAACGAGAACCGCGAGGTCTGCACCCAGTTCGAGCCCGAGCCCACGACCTGCTGGACGGTCGAGAACTACGAGGTGATCCCGGCCTACGACCCCGAGGGCCTCGAGGTCGACCGCGGCGAGTGGCTCGCCACCGACGACCGCAAGGTCTGCACCACGGTGGATTCGGAGGCCCAGACCTGCTTCGAGTTCCGCAGCGACGGCACCCTCATCGAGATGCAGGCCGGTGGCGAGAGCCAGCGCGGCATCCTGCTCGAGGGCAACGCCCGCCGCCTGAAGAAGGGCAGCTAACCGGAGACCCGCGAGTTCCTTCGATAGAGAGGAGCCGCGCGTCCCGACAGTGACCTGGAGCGGCGCAGGTCCGCGATGGCCTGCCGCTCCGGGTCCGCCTAGCCCGGATTTCTCAAACAGTCTTTGAGGATGCAGCGTGATGGTGGCTAGGTGAGGTTGGTCCAGGCAAGGTTGGTGATGTCTGAATGAGGTCGAGCGGTCTGTCCCGTCGATTGACGGCTGGGTCGGTTGATCACTGTTCCTCTGTAGTGGAAGGGAAGGATTAGTCGAGCCGCTCAGGCCGCGGCGATGGCTAATCGCCGGTGAGCAGCGGCGAATTCGGTCTGGTAAGGGAAGGCCGAAGGCATGGCGAGCTTGATCCGTCTGGCGCTGATGCGCACCCGGGCGGCGATCTTCAGGAGCTTGTTTCGGATCCGCCCGCAGGAGGCCTTGGCGAAGCGCGTGTTCACCAAGCCGATGCGGCGCAAGGCGCAGAGCAGCAGGTAGGCCATCGAGGCGAACCAGAGTCTGAGTTGGTTGGCGCGCATGGTGTGAGCCGAGGTGCGGTCTGCGAAGAGGTCGAGTTGGCACTCCTTGATGCGGTTCTCCATCTCGCCACGCGCGCAGTAGAGCTGTTCGTAGAGGCGGCGCGCCTTGACGTCGTGGCGGGCCAGCGAGGTCACCACGAAGCGTGGGTTGCTCCCGTCGGGCCGGCCCGGCATCCACTCGGCCTTGCCGACCACCCGTCGCTGGCAGCTCCAGCTGTCCAGGGTGGTCCACAGGAAGTCCTTGTAGCGCCGCGCCGGGCGGCGTTTGGTCTCGGCCTGGCTGCGTGCTGTCGCCAGTTCGGCCTCGATCTCGGCCACCAGCCGGGCGTTGCGTTGCAGGCCGAAGAGGTAGTCGACCCTGTTGGCCTCACACCAGGCCATCAGTGCCTCGCGGGCGAAGCCCGCATCGGCGCGTAGCAGGATGCGCACCTCGGGCCAGTGCTGGCGGATCTGCGCCACGATCCTGGCAATCTCCTCGACCGCCCCGGCGGCGGCATCGATGTTCGAGCGCCTGAGCTTGGCAGCAAGCAGGTGGCGGCCGCAGAAGACGTAGAGCGGCAGGTAGCAGTAGCAGTCGTAATAGCCGTGGAAGAAGCGGCCCTCCTGGTTGCCGTGCAGTGGGTCGTCGGTTGCATCCAGGTCGAGAACGATCTGTGCTGGCGGCTGCGGCTGTGCCTCGAGGAAGAGGCTCACGAAGAGCGCCTCGATCGCCGCTGCCTCATAGCTGATCTTGTGGTAGAGCGTCGGCAGGGCGCTGCTCAGTTCCAGCCGGTTCAGCGTCGACTTGCCGGCCAGCGGGGCGCAGTCCCGCCGCCGCGCATGCAGCTTGCCGGCCAGCACCGCCATCACCGGATCGAAGCGCAGGTGATCGTGGTCTTCCAGGTCCTCATAGCCCAGCGCGATGCCGAACACCCGCTGGCCGACCAGCGTGCCCACCTGATGCTCGATCAGCGAGGGCTCGCGATGATCGACGAAGCAACCGGCGAAGCGCTCGATCACGCCAATCGCTTTGTCCGTGGCGCCCAGCAGCAGCGCTCCCGCGTCCGAACTCGCCAGACCGGCATCGAACGCTGCCTCCACACGCCGTCCTTCCACGGGTGCAAAACCAAACAGATCCGGGTTACACTCTGTCGGCATCGGGGAACTCCTCTATCCTGGGTTAACTCCTTGTTCGCACAAGAATTTTCCCAGATTCAGAGCCCCGATGCATCCCTAGTTTGAGAAATTCGGGCTAGGCTGGTCCTCGCCAAAGTTTAGCACCTACCAGGCAAGCCGTCTTCGCAGAGGCATTCATCGGCGAAGGCGCTGCTCCAGCCAGCAGACCCTCCCGGCAGCACCCAGGGATTGCGGCCCGGCTGCCGGGAGGTGTCCTGGAAATTCTAACGCCTCTGCAACATTCCAGTATCTCCGCGGTGCAGATCCGGCCGGTCCTTGCGTCACAGAAGACCAAGCTGAATGGCGATGGCGGCGCCGACGACGACCGCGAAGAGAACGAGCCCGCTCAAGAGATAGAGGTAGGGCCGGCGCCAGTCGGGTCGTTCCCGCCCCTGCGGCTGCCTTGCCGACGTCCGCCGGCGCTTCGCTGTCATCTCTTCTCGGGCGGCCCGGAATCCGCCTCCCCAAGCCATCTCATGATCCCGGCAAGAAGTCTGGCGGCACTGTCGGACAGCGAGTAGTCTCCTGGTGTCATCGGTCGGGATCTCCCAGCCCTCGCGGCAGCCGAGCGACAGGGGGTTAAGCGAACTCAGCCAAGAAAACGCGTGAGGCGAGATGGCGTCAATCGATCAGTTTCTCAGAGATCACAAGATCGAAGAGGTGGAATGCCTGGTGCCGGACATGGCGGGCATTGCACGCGGAAAAATCCTGCCGGCGCAGAAGTTCCTGAAGGGCATGCGCTCCGAGGGGCTGCGCATCGCCGACAGCGTCTTCAGCCAGACGGTGACCGGCGGCTATCCGGACGACGACGTGCTGTCCGAGGCGGTGGGCGACGTCTACCTGGTGCCGGACCCCAAGACGATCCGCGTCGTACCCTGGTACGAGGAGCCGACGGCCCAGGTCATCTGCAACGCCTTCTCCTTCGACGACGAGCCCATCACCATTGCCAGCCGCTACGTGCTGAAGCGTGTCCTGGACCTCTACAAGGAGCAGGGCTGGCAGCCCATCGTGGCCCCGGAGCTGGAGTTCTTCCTGGTCGACGTCAACACCGACCCCGACTACCCCCTGGTTCCGCCGATCGGCCGGTCCGGGCGACGGGAGACCTCGAGACAGGCCTACGGACTGGACGCCGTCAACGAGTTCGATCCTCTCTTCGAAGAAGTCTACGACTTCTGCGAGGCACAGGAGATCGACGTCGATACCCTGATCCACGAGGCCGGTGCCGCCCAGATGGAGATGAACTTCAACCATGGGCCGGCCCTGCACCTCGCCGATCAGGCTTTCCTCTTCAAGCGCACGGTGCGCGAGGCGGCGTTGCGCCACAAGGTCTATGCCACCTTCATGGCCAAGCCGATGCAGGGCGAGCCCGGCAGCTCCATGCACATCCACCAGAGCGTGGTGGACATCAAGACCGGCCTGAACCTCTTCGCGCACGCCACCAACGGGCGCAACACCAAGCTGTTCCAGGCCCACATCGCCGGCCTGCAGAAGTTCCTGCCCGCCGTCATGCCGCTGCTCGGGCCCAACGTGAACTCCTACCGCCGCCTGCTGCGCGAATCCGATGCGCCGATCAACACCCACTGGGGTACGGAGAACCGGACGGTCGGGCTGCGGGTGCCGCGTTCGGATGCCAAGGACCGGCGCATCGAGAATCGTCTGGCTGGGGCCGACTGCAACCCTTACCTTGCAATTGCGGCCTCGCTTGCCTGCGGCTATCTGGGTATGATGCAGAACCTGAAGCCGAAAGCCGAGGTCAAGGGCAGCGCCTACCGCCTGGCGCACACGCTGCCGCGGACCCTGCAGGATGCGCTCCACCGCTTCGGAGGCAATCGCCATATCAAGGAGGTCCTCGGCGAGGACTTCGTGCATGCGGTGGTCGCCGTGAAGGAGGCCGAGCTTGCCGACTTTCAGGAGGTGATCTCGTCCTGGGAAAGAGAGCACCTGTTGCTGAACGTTTGATCTGGATCAATGCGAATTCGCGGCAGCGGGTTCCAAGCTGGTGTGAGAAAGAATGACCGGACGCACGCTTCACAGCGAACTCTTGATCCTCTGCGCAAGGATCGCCTTTCTGGTCTAGAGGGCCATGATCGGAGAGAGCGATTTTCGAGAGGACAAGCGACGTTGATGGAGTGAGAGAATGAACGAACCGCTACGCAACACCACCCGGCACTGGAAGGCCCTGGAGCAACGCCACCACCTGGCCCCCTTCACCGACTACAAGGACCTGGGCTCGGGCGGCGGTGCGCGCATCGTGGTCAAGGCCGAGGGCTGCTGGCTGGAAGACAGCGAGGGCGGCCGCATCCTGGACGGCATGGGCGGCCTGTGGAACGTGAACGTTGGCTACGGCCGCAGCGAGCTGGCGGATGTCGCCCGCGATCAGATGCTGCAGCTTCCCTACTACAACACCTTCTTCAAGACGGCACACCCGCCGGTGGCGGAGCTGTCCGAGAAGCTGGCCCAGATCACGCCCGACGGGCTGGAGAAGGCCTTCTACGGCTCGTCCGGATCGGAAGCCAACGACACCATGGTGCGGCTGGTCAAGCGCTACTGGAACCTGATGGACCGACCCGAGAAGAAGGTCATCATCTCGCGCGAGTGGGGCTATCACGGCTCCACCATGGCGGCCGCCAGCCTGGGCGGCATGAACGCCATGCACAAGATGTCGGACTTGCCGCTGTCGGGCTTCGTCCACATCATGCCGCCCTACCACTATCACTTCGCCCAGGAGGGCGAGAGCGAGGAGGACTTCGGGCTGCGCGCCGCCAGGGCCCTGGAAGAGCAGATCCTGGAGCTGGGGGCCGAGCGGGTCGCCGCCTTCATCGGCGAGCCGATCATGGGCGCGGGCGGCGTCATCATCCCGCCGGCCAGCTACTGGCCGGAGATCCAGCGCATCTGCCGCGAGCACGACGTGCTGCTGGTCGCCGACGAGGTCATCTGCGGCTTCGGGCGGACCGGCGACTGGTTCGCCAGCCCCGGTTTCGGCATCCAGCCGGACTTCATGACCCTGGCCAAGGGCATCACCTCCGGCTACCTGCCGCTCTCGGCCCTCATGGTGGGCGAGCGGGTGGCCCAAGTGCTGCACGACAAGGGCGGAGAGTTCCAGCACGGCTATACTTACGACGGCCACCCCGTTTCCTGCGCCGTGGCTCTTGCCAATATCCGCATTATCGAGGAAGAAGGCCTGGTAGAGCGGGTGGCCGGCGATGTCGGTCCCTACCTCCTCGATAGCCTGAACGAGGCCTTGGGAGACTCCCCGCTCGTACAGCAGGTGCGCGCCAAGGGCCTGATCGGGGCCATCGAGCTGACGGTCCCCGACGGCGTCGAGAAGCGGTCGGACGAGGCCGGCAAGCGCGGCCGGATGGTACGCGACCGCATGGTCGAGAGCGGGCTGATGATGCGCGCGACCTGGGACACGCTGGTCTTCTCCCCGCCGCTGGTGATCACCCGCGGCGAGATCGACCAGCTGGTCGAGCGTGCCAAGGGGGCGATCGATCGGGTCGCCGAGGAGGAAGGTCTGGCCTGACCGCAGGCCGTCTCGACGCCGGGGCCGGCGCGAGCTATTGAGGAATGACAGGTGTCACGCGGAGAGGAGCGAGGCCATGAGTAGTTCAAAGCCGACCACGAGCCCGGTCGAGAACGAGCTGTCGGTGCCGCCGCCGGACGAGGCGGCAAGCAGCACCCCGGCAGCGCAGGACATGAACCCGGTGGCCAACGAGTTGGCCGTACCGGCCCCGGCGAGAGTCGAGGGGCCGCGCGATGACGGCGTGCAGATCGGCGGTGTATCGCCCGATCCCGTACCGCCTTCGCCGCCGCGGCTCTTCGAATCGGTGCCTCGCTTCTCCGCGCCCTCGCCACGCAACCCGCGCTTCAGCTTCTCAACCCTGGGCGGCCGGCCGATCGCGCTGACCTTCTTCGGATCGGGCGGCACGCCGCAGATGCGCGAGCTGGTCGGCCTGATGCAGAAGGCCTCGGAATCCACCCGCTCCAACGGGCCGATCTTCTGCGGCGTCTCCAACGACCCGGCCGACGTCGAGCGGCTGGAAGAGCGGTCGACCTTCATCCTCTTCTGGGACTTCGACAAGACCCTGGCGGAATGCTACGGCGTGTCGGGCTATTCCCAGGACAGCCCGCACCCGGTCTTCAAGCCGCAGACCTTCATCGTCGATCCGCGCCTGCGGCTCTTCCGCGTGATCCCCATGTCCGATCCGCAGACCCACATGCAGCAGGTCATGCAGGCCTCGCAGGCCTGCGCCCTGCCGCACTTCGAGGGCCAGCAGAGCGGCTGGGCCCCGGTGCTGGAGGTGCCCCGCGTCTTCGAGCCGGAGCTCTGCCGCAAGCTGATCGAGTACTATGAAGAGCGGGGCGGCGAGCCCTCCGGCTTCATGCGCCAGCAGGACGGCCGGACGGTCGGCATCCTGGACCCCAAGTTCAAGCGCCGCCGCGACGTCAACATCACCGACCAGAACATTATTCAGGCTGCCCGCTACCGCGTCAGCCGCCGCCTGGTGCCGGAGATCTGGCGGGCCTTCCAGTTCAAGGTGACCCGCATCGAGCGGGACATCGTGGCCTGCTACGATTCCGAGGAGGGCGGCTACTTCAACGCCCACCGGGACAACACCACGACGGGCACGTCGCATCGCCGCTTCGCCTGCACGATCAACCTGAACAGCGACGAGTACGACGGCGGCACCCTGCGTTTCCCGGAGTACGGGGACGCGACCTACAAGCCGCCGACCGGGGGAGCCTGCATCTTCTCCTGCTCGCTGCTGCACCAGGCCATGCCGGTGTTGCGGGGCACGCGCTACTGCTACCTTCCCTTCCTCTACGACGACGAGGCCGCCAAGGTTCGCTCGGCGAACTTCCGGACGATCGACAATCGCCAGCGCGACGCCTCCGGCAACGTCATCGAGAAGGGAGAGCGGTCGGCGGCAGAGTAGCCGAAGCCCTTCACTTCACGGCTTCCGACGGCCTCGCTCATGGAAACGGGCGGGGCCGTTTTCTTTTCCGATGAGAGCAAGTCGTAGTCGTGGACGGGTCCGTCTGCTCGGGACTTGCCTTACAACTTCAACCAAGTATCCAGGAAGTCCTCGAACCAGCGCGCCGTCTTGGCGTCGCTCTCCACCGCCTCCGCCATCTGCGCCTCGCGCGGCTGCGCGCCGGGGCGGGTCAGGGCATGCGGCAGCTGCTCGAGCCAGAAGCTGTAGTGGGAGGCGTCGACCTCCGGATGGAACTGCAGGCCGAAGGCCTTGCCGAAGCGGATGGCCTGGTTGGGAAAGGCCGGGTCGGTCGCCAGGCGGACCGCGCCCTCCGGCAGGCCGAAGCCCTCCTGGTGCCACTGGTACATGCGCGTCGGCCGGTCGAGGAACCTGCGGCCCTCGCGGGTCGGCGCGATCTCGTAGTAGCCGATCTGATTGATGCCCTCGCGATGGGGCGCGACCTCCGCTCCCAGCGCGGCCGCCATCAACTGGCCCCCCAGGCAGAAGCCGACATAGGGCCGGTCGCTGGCGATCCAGTCGGCGACGAAGCGCACCTCGTCGCGCAGATAGCCCATCTCCGCCTTCCCGAGGTCCGTCGAGAGCATCTCCGCACCGCCGTAGACGACGAGCGCATCGAAGTCCCCGGCGTCGGGCAGGGCATCGCCCTCGCCCGGGCAGCAGGAAGTCGTGTCCAGCCCGCGCTCCGCGAAGTGCGCCCGCGCCCGGTCCCGCCTCTGCGTCACCGGATGATCGATCAGAAGTATCCGCTGCATTCCCCGAAGGTTCGCTCCCTCAAGCCAGGCCCGCCCGCCACGCCGGCACCGCCTCAGCCGGGCGTGCCGGCGTGCAGAAAGGCCCGCATGTGAAACTCGCTCTGGTCGCGATCATAGGCCAGGTCCCCGGCCACGGGGCAAGCCCGTCTTGCCAGGCATCCGCCGGTCATGCAGGCCTCGCCCGCCGCGCTGGCCAGGTACCCGCGGCAACGGGCCGCGTCGTAGCCTTCGGGCGTGAAGGCGCCGACCGGGCAGGTCTCGAGGCAGGGGCGGCTGCAGGCCGGGCAGGGCGACGGCTTCGCGGCCTGAGGCTGCCAGTCGGCCGGTGCCGCCGCAAAGGCGAGCGCGCCGCGATAGGAATGCCAGAGACCGTGCCGGGGATGGATCAGCATGCCCAGGGGCGAGGGATGGAGCCCCTCCGCCTTCTGCGCCCAGCCGAGAAAGGGCAGGTAGGGCGGCCCGCCGAAGGGGAAGAAGGGCCTGGCCGACAGCCGCTCGGCCAGTCCAGTCACGACCCGGAGAGACCAGCGGTCCAGGGGGTTCGCCTGCCCGTCCCCCGCCTCCGGGGAAGCGGCGAAGCGGGACCAGAGGGACCCGCCGACCGCGCCCAGCAGCAGCAGCCAGCCCACGCCGGGAAGCCGGTCCCGCTCCGCCTCGGGCACGAAGGCTCCGCGCGGCTCCAGCCCGGCGTCCCGCACCAGGGCCTCGATATCCGCAAGGGACCAGCGCTCTCGACCAGCGTCTTCCGTCATCTATCGAACCCCGGGCGCCCTTCACGCCATGTCTTCGCCGGCCGCCTTCCGTCGTGCCGCCCGACGTGAACCAGGCGAGAAAGTGTCACTTGATGCCAGCTGTCGAAACGACTTGACGCCCACGTCCGGCGTCCTTGATTGTCAAGGGAAGTATGCAACCGGGAGCGGCCAACGTCACGTTATGCAAGGGATGGCATCACCGACGTCGCATCTCTCCGCGCCGCCAAGTCCGGAAAGTTTCGGGTTCCTGCTGCTTCCGGAGTACTCCACCATCTCTCTCAGCAGCATGCTGGAGCCGCTGCGCGCCGCCAACCGCCTGAGCGGGCGCACCCTCTACCGCTGGTCGGTGATGACGACCGACGGCGAGGTGCTCTCCTCTTCCAGCGGCGTGCGCATCCTGCCCGACCGCGGACTGAACGAGGCGGAACGCCTGAACGCGCTGGTGGTGATCGCCGGCCTTAGGCCGGAGCGCTACTGCGACCGCCCGGTGCTCAACGTGCTGCGGCGCCTGGCGCGGCAGGGCTGTCACCTGGGCGCACTTTCCACCGGCAGCTACCTGCTGGCCAAGGCCGGGCTGCTGGACGGCTATCGCTGCACCATCCACTGGGAGCATATGGCGGGCTTCCAGGAGGCCTTCCCCGAGCTGGAGGTGACCGACGAGCTCTTCGAGATCGATCGCAACCGCTTCACCTGCTCGGGCGGCAGTGCCGCGATGGACCTGGTGCTCTCGCTCATCGGCCTCAACCACGGCCGCGACCTCGCGACCGCCGTGGCCGAGCAGTTCATTCACGAGCGCATCCGCGACCGCCACGATCCCCAGCGCATGGCCCTGCGCGCCCGCGTCGGCGTCTCTCACCCCAAGCTCCTGCGGGTAATCGAGCTGATGGAGGCCTCGCTGGAGGAACCCCTGCCGCGCAGCGACCTGGCCCGCCAGACCGGGCTCTCGACCCGGCAGCTCGAGCGGCTGTTCCGCAAGTACCTGGGCCGCACGCCGACCCGCTACTACCTGGAACTCAGGCTGCAGAAGGCGCGCTCCCTGCTGGTGCAGACCTCCATGTCGGTGCTGGACGTTGCACTGGCCTGCGGCTTCGTCTCGGCCTCGCACTTCTCCAAGTGCTACCGCGAGTACTATGCCAAGACACCGCGACAGGAACGGCAGAACGAGCCCCTCCTGGCAACGGCCTGAGGCCGATCCGGTAGAGGGGACTGCCTCCCTCCGCCTTGCCAAGCACCGGCCCTCTCGGCCAAGCTTGTGGCGGGTGATGCTACGCGAGGGCTGAGAGGGGCATGCAGAACGAAACGGCCGGAAAGCAAACGGGCCGGGCCCGGATGATCGCGGCCGGCATGGTCGGCAACGTGATCGAGTGGTACGATTTCGCCCTCTACGGCTTCATGGCCGTCATCATTTCCGAGCTCTTCTTCCCGCACGGCGACAAGACGGTCTCGCTTCTGGCGACCTATGGCGTCTTCGCCGCGGGCTTCTTCATGCGCCCCCTGGGTGCGATCTTCTTCGGTCATCTGGGAGACACCATCGGCCGCAAGCCCGTCCTGCTGCTCTCCGTCGTCCTGATGGTGCTGCCGACGATCGCTCTCGGCATCATGCCGACCTACCAGGACTGGGGTGTGGTTGCCTCGATCCTGCTCGTCGTCATCCGGCTGGTGCAGGGCTTTTCGGTCGGCGGAGAGTTCAGCTCTTCGGCCACCTTCATGGTCGAGACGGCGCCGCAGGAAAGGCGCGGCCTCGCCGGTAGCTGGGCCAACTGCGGGGCGATCGGCGGGACCCTGCTGGGGGCAGGCATGCCGGCCACCGTCATCTGGCTCCTGGGAGAGCCCGCGGTCTACGACTGGGGCTGGCGCATACCCTTCCTTCTGGGCGGCATTATCGGAGTGACGGGCCTGGCCCTGCGCCGGGGCCTGCCCGAGGAGGAGGTTCCGGAGGAAGAGCGCGAGAAGGGCGACCATCCGATCAAGCGGGTCTTCCGGGAAGAACCCTGGGTGCTGGCCCGCGTGTTCGTCTTCACCAGTGCCTACGGAATCGTCTACTACATCCCCATGGTCTATTTGCCGACCTGGCAGTCGCTCTACTCCGGTGTCGACCTGCACCAGGCATTGTTTATCTCCACCCTGGTGATGGGCCTCCAGATGGTTCTCATTCCGCTGGCCGGGCACTTCACCGACTGGGGCATGAGGCGGACTCATTTCCTTGCGGTCATTTTCGTGACCATCGGCCTTGTCGCCATCCCGCTCTACATGCTGGCCGAGACCGGCATCATCTGGCTGGTGATCCTCGTCTACATGGCCTTTGCGGCCCTGATCGCAGGACCGCTGGGCGCGGTTCCGACCACCCTCGTGGAGGCCTTCGACCGCGGCCATCGCCTGACCGGCTACTCGCTGTCCTTCAATCTCGGTTTCGGGATCTTCGGCGGCACGGCGCCGATGGTGGCAACCGCCCTCATCGCGTCCAGCGGCTCGCACTACGCGCCGGCGGCCTATCTGCTCTTCGCCGGTCTTGCGGGCGCCGTCGCCCTCTTCTTCATGCGCGACCACAGCCGCAAACCCCTGAGGTAGGGCGCCCCGGCAGGGGCTGGACCCCGGCAGCCCTGCGGGTCACAATGAAACTTGCCGGCCGCGAAGGGTGCCGGCGGGGAGGTCTCGGCACGATGGTAGAGGACTGGATCGCACGCTTTCCCGGACTGTCGAGCCTGCCGGAGGAGATCCGCACGCTCCTGACATCGCGCAGCCGGGTGGTCCGCCTGCCCAAGGACAGCGTGATCTTCGGGCCAGGGGTGACGCCTGAGAACCTGCTGCTGCTGCTGGAGGGAACGGTCAAGGTCCACCAGACCTCCGAGGGCGGCCGCGAGATCGTACTCTACCGCGTGGAAGCAGGCCAGAGCTGCGTGCTCACCACCGCCTGCCTGCTCGCCCACGAGGACTACACCGCCGAGGGCATGGCCGAATCCGAGGTGGAGGCGGTGGCGATACCGCGCGCGCTCTTCGACGACCTGGTCGCCCGCTCGCCGGTCTTCCGTACCTTCGTCTTCACCGCCTACGCGCGGCGCATCACCGACCTCTTCCGGGTGATCGAGGAGGTCGCCTTCGGGCGTATCGACATGCGCCTGGCCGACCGCTTGACGACGCTTGCGCACGGCTCCCCGGAGATCAAGGTGACCCACCAGCAGCTCGCCGGCGAGCTGGGGACGGCCAGAGAGGTGGTCTCGCGCCAGCTTCAGGAGTTCCAGCGCCGCAAGTGGATCTCGCAGGCGCGCGGCACCATCGGTCTTCTGGATCCCCAGGCGCTCGCCCGCTTGGCCGTGGAGCACGCCTGAGGCCCGAGCGGCGCCTGCGACGCCGCGTCCACAAGGGATACCGCTTTCCCGCTCCGCTTTGGTGACTTCGTCACTGAAGCGCAGGGGCTATGGCTCTAATCTGAAGTGAAACAACTTCGGAGGACTGCCATGACACAGAATGTCGGAACGCTCGATCGGGTCCTGCGCGCGCTCCTGGGGGTCGCCCTCGTCGTGCTGGCCTTTGCCAGCGGCCTTCCCTTCTTCGAGGGCGCAGCGGCCAGGTACGGCGTGGCCGCCATCGGGCTGGTGATGCTGGCAGTGGCCCTCTTCCGCTGGTGTCCGGTCTATGCCCTGCTCGGCATCCGGACCTGCCGGGCCTGAGCCATGATCGAGACAACCTTCACGCCGATCCAGTCGCTGGCAGGCGGCGCCCTCATCGGCCTCGCGGCGGTTCTCCTCATGCTCCTGCTGGGCCGCATCATGGGGGCGACCGGCGTCTTCGCCGGATTCCTGTTGCCGAAGGACCCGGGCGACTGGTTCTGGCGGGCGGCGATCCTTGCCGGGATGGTCTCCGGCCCCTGGCTGGTGGCGCTGGTCACGGGCGCCCTGCCTGCGATCCAGGTCCCGGTCTCGGCGCCGCTGCTGGCCATCGGCGGCTTCATCGTCGGGCTCGGCGTCACCTTCGGGTCCGGCTGCACCTCGGGGCACGGGGTCTGCGGCATGGCCCGCTTCTCGCGTCGCTCCCTGGCTGCCACCGTCACCTTCATGGCGACCTGCACGGCCACCGTGTTCACGCTCCGCCACCTCCTGGAGGGCTGAGCCATGCGCCTCCTCGCAGCCTACCTCGTCGGCCTTCTCTTCGGCACCGGCATCGCGGTCTCCGGCATGATCAACCCGGCGAAGGTCCTGAACTTCTTCGATTTCGCCGGAAGCTGGGACCCCAGCCTGATCTTCGTCATGGGCGGCGCCCTGGCCGTGACCCTGGTCGGCTACCGCCTGGTCCTGGCGCGGCGCGGCCCGCTGCTGGACGGGAGCTTCCACCTGCCGACCGCCAAGCGCATCGACAGGCGCCTCATCGCGGGTTCCGCCGTCTTCGGCATCGGCTGGGGCATCGCCGGTTTTTGCCCCGGCGGTGCCCTGCCGGCGCTCGGCAGCGGGCAAACGGAGGTCCTGCTCTTCGTCGCCTCCCTGGCCGCCGGGATCCTCCTCGCCCGCTTCGTCCAGCGCACCACGCCCGGCAGCGACGCCCTACGAAAAGCCTCACAGGAGACCAGCCGATGACGTCCTACCCGGTCGACATGACCGTCAAGCCCGAGGTCGAGGCCTTCTTCGATCCGGCGACCAACACCATCAGCTACATCGTCAAGGACCCGGCCTCGTCCGCCTGTGCGGTCGTCGACAGCGTCATGGACCTCGACTATGCGGCCGGACGCATCTCCTTCGAGCAGGCCGACGCGCTGATCGCGGCCGTCCGGCAGCGCGGCCTGACCTTGGAGTGGATCATCGAGACCCACGTCCACGCCGACCACCTGAGCGCCGCCCCCTACATCAAGGAGAAGCTGGGCGGCCAGATCGGCATCGGCGAGAAGGTCAAGGTGGTGCAGGAGACCTTCGCCGAGGTCTTCAACGAAGGCAGCGCCTTCAAGCGCGACGGCAGCCAGTTCGACCAGCTCTTCAAGGAGGGCGATACCTACCAGGTGGGCGGCATGCAGTGCTTCGCCATGGCAACGCCCGGCCACACGCCGGCCTGCATGGTCCACGTGATGGGCGATGCCGCCTTCGTCGGCGACACCATCTTCATGCCGGACGGCGGCTCGGCGCGGGCCGACTTCCCCGGCGGCGATGCCGGCACGCTCTACGACTCGATCCAGAAGCTCCTGAGCTTGCCCGAACGGCTGCGGCTCTTCATGTGCCACGACTACGGACCCAACGGCCGCGAGATCCGCTGGGAGACCAGCGTGGCCGAGGAGAAGGCCCACAACATCCACGTCGGCGCCGGCAAGACCCGCGAAGACTTCATCGCCATGCGCCGTGAGCGCGATGCCCAGCTCGGCATGCCGCGCCTGATCCTGCCGTCACTGCAGGTGAACATGCGCGCCGGCGCCGTGCCCGAGGACCAGGACGGCCGGGCCATGCTGAAGGTTCCGGTCAACGCGATCTAGACCGCCCCAAGGGAGAAGAACCATGGACATCAAGCAAGTCACCCCGGGTTTCTCGGTCAGTCCTCAGATCGCCCCGGCGGACCTCGCGGCGCTCAAGGCCAAGGGCTTCCGCTCGGTCATCTGCAACCGTCCCGACGGCGAGGGCGCCGACCAGCCCACCTTCGAGGAGATCGAGGCGGCGGCGCGGGCCGAGGGTCTGGAGGCGCGCTACATCCCCGTCGAGACCGGCGTGGTCCGCGACGAGGACGCCCAAGTCTTCGAGGCCGCGCTCCAGGAACTGCCGGGCCCGGTCCTGGCCTACTGCCGCAGCGGCACCCGTTCGGCGACGCTCTGGTCGCTGGGCGAGGCGAAGGACCGGCCGCTGCCGGAGATCCTGGCCGCCACCAAGGCCGCCGGCTACGACATGAACGGCGTGGCCAGGCGCATCGCCAACGGCGGCAGGACCCCGACCGATGTCGGCGATGCCCGCTTCGACGTGGTGATCGTGGGGGCGGGTGCTGCCGGCATCTCGGTCGCCGCCAGCCTAAAATCGCGCAAGCCCGGCCTGGAGGTCGCCATCATCGACCCGGCCGACATCCACTATTACCAGCCCGGCTGGACCATGGTCGGCGGCGGCGTGTTCGACGCCCAGGAGACCGCCAAGACCATGGGCAGCCTGATCCCGCGCGGCGTGCACTGGATCAAGGCGGCCGTGGCCGCCTTCGAGCCGAAGGACGACGCGGTCATCCTCGACGGCTGCCGGGTGGTGAAGTACGGCCGCCTGGTTGTCTGCCCGGGCCTCAAGCTCGACTGGCGCAAGGTCGAGGGGCTGGAAGAGACCCTGGGGCGCAACGGCGTCACCTCGAACTACCGCTATGACCTGGCGCCCTACACCTGGCAGCTGGTCCAGGGCCTGAAGGAGGGCAGGGCGATCTTCACCCAGCCGCCGATGCCGATCAAATGCGCCGGCGCCCCGCAGAAGGCCCTCTACCTCTCGGGCGACGCCTGGCTGAAGCGCGGCGTGCTCGACCGGATCGACATCCACTTCAACAACGCCGGCGGCGTGCTCTTCGGCGTCAAGGACTACGTGCCCGCGCTCATGAAGTACGTGGAGAAGTACGGCGCCAGCCTGAACTTCTTCCACAACCTGGTCGCCGTCGACGGCCCGGCCCGGAAGGCCGTCTTCGAGGTGAAGAAGCCCGACCAGGAGCCCACGCGGGTGGAGATGGACTTCGAGATGATGCATGTCTGCCCGCCGCAGACGGCACCCGACTTCATCCGGGTCTCGCCGCTGGCCGACGCGGCCGGCTGGGTCGATGTCGACCAGATCACCCTGCGCCACAAGACCTTCGAGAACATCTGGTCCCTGGGCGACGTGATGAACGCGCCCAACGCCAAGACCGCTGCGGCCGCCCGCAAGCAGGCACCGGTGGTCGCCGAGAACATCCTCTCCAGCATCGCCGGGCACGGCCCGGTCGCCCAGTACGACGGCTACGGCTCCTGCCCGCTGACCGTGGAGCGGGGCAAGATCGTGCTGGCCGAGTTCGGCTACGGCGGCGTCCTGCTGCCCAGCTTCCCCAGGTTCCTGATCGACGGCACCAGGCCCAGCCGGGCTGCCTGGCTTCTCAAGGAGAAGATGCTGCCGCCGATCTACTGGAAGGGCATGCTGCGCGGTAAGGAGTGGCTGGCCAAGCCGGAGAAGCTGGTGGCCTCCCGGCAATAGCACGGCCGCCTGCAGGGAACCCGACAATCCAGGCGAGAGGGGCGGGACCCTCCCTCCGCCCCCTCGCCCTCCAGCCGGACAGGACCATGACCGCCGGACCGAGCCGCTATCTGCCGATCCTGGACTGGGGCCGCCGCTACGACCGCGGTGCGCTCGCCAACGACCTCGCCGCCGCGGTGATCGTCACGATCATGCTGATCCCGCAGTCCCTGGCCTATGCCATGCTGGCGGGCCTGCCGCCGGAGGCCGGGATCTACGCCTCCATCGTGCCGATCCTGCTCTATGCCGTCTTCGGCACCTCACGGGCGCTGGCGGTCGGCCCGGTCGCGGTGATCTCGCTTCTGACGGCGACCGCGGTCGGAGAGGTCGCTGAGGCCGGCACGGCCGGCTATGCCGTGGCCGCGCTGACCCTGGCCTTCCTGTCCGGCGCCTTCCTGCTGCTGCTGGGCTTCCTGAAGCTGGGGTTCCTTGCCAACTTCCTCTCCCACCCGGTGATCGCCGGCTTCATCACGGCCTCCGGCATCCTGATCGCCACCAGCCAGCTGAAGCACATCCTGGGCGTGGAGGCCGGCGGGCACAGCCTGATCGAGATGCTGGGCTCGCTCTTCCGGCACCTGGGCGCGGTCAACCCCATCACCCTGGCGATCGGCCTCACCGCCACTGGCTTCCTCTTCTGGGTGCGCAAGGGGCTGAAGCCCCTGCTGGTCCGTTGCGGTCTCCCGCCCAGGCTGGCCGACGTGGCGACCAAGGCGGGTCCGGTCGCAGCCGTGGTCGCCACCACGCTTCTGGCCTGGGGCCTTGAGCTCACCGAGAGGGGCGTCGGGACCGTGGGCGCGGTGCCGCAGAGCCTGCCGCCCTTCACCCTGCCCTCCTTCTCGCCGGACCTCCTGGGTGCGCTCGCGGTCCCCGCCCTCCTGATCTCGATCATCGGCTTCGTGGAATCGATCTCTGTGGCGCAGACGCTCGCGGCCAAGAAGCGCCAGCGGATCAATCCCGACCAGGAGCTGATCGGGCTCGGCGCCGCCAACCTCGGCGCCGCCTTCACCGGCGGCTACCCGGTGACCGGCGGCTTCGCGCGCTCCGTCGTCAACTTCGACGCCGGGGCGGAAACCCCGGCCGCCGGCGCCTACACGGCGCTGGGGCTGGCCCTGGCCGCCCTCTTCCTGACGCCCCTGGTCTTCTTCCTGCCCACGGCCACCCTGGCGGCCACCATCGTCGTCGCGGTCCTGAGCCTGGTGGACTTCTCGATCTTGGCGAAGACCTGGCGCTACTCGCGCAGCGACTTCGCCGCGGTCGCCGCCACCATCCTGGTCACGCTGGCCCTGGGCGTGGAGATCGGCGTCGCCTCGGGCGTGCTCCTCTCCATCGCGCTCCACCTCTACAAGACCGCGCGGCCGCATGTCGCCGAGGTCGGACTGGTTCCCGGCACGCAGCACTTCCGCAACGTGCTGCGCCACAAGGTCGAGACCGATCCCGGCCTCCTGGTCCTGCGGATCGACGAGAGCCTCTACTTCGTCAATGCGCGCTTTCTGGAAGACCTGCTGCAGGACCGGGTCGTCGCCGGCACGCCGCTGCGCAACGTCGTGCTCCTCTGCTCGGCGGTCAACGAGATCGACTACTCCGCCCTGGAGAGCCTCGAGGCCATCAACCACCGGCTCAAGAGCCTGGGCGTCGGCTTCCACCTCTCCGAGGTCAAGGGTCCGGTGATGGACCGTCTCAGGATCACCCCTCTGCTCGACGCGCTGAACGGGCGGGTCTTCCTCTCGCAGTACGAGGCCTGGCAGAGCTTGGCCGGGGCTCCGGTACGGCCGAGCCCGCAGGCAAACCCCCTGTCTATCCGCGAGCCGGGGATTGGCGGTTGATCTTGTTCTTCAGGTTCTTCAGCACCTCGTCGGCGTTGAAGGCGGGCTCCAGCCCGGCCGGCGCCTCCTCCTTGTAGAAGCGCGCCTCGGCATAGACGGTGTAGCTGTCGATCGCACGGTAGGTGATCGGCGCATAGCCGAGGCCGTAGCCGCGAAAGGGGGCGAAGAAGCCGAAACCGCCCCAGCCGCCATAGGGATAGAAGCCGCCGATCGGCTGCGACCAGTAGCGCACGTTCTTTTCGGTGTCGCGGGAGAGGAAGACGAAGGTGGCATCGCCGCGCGCCTGCGCAAGCTGTGCTGCCCGGTAGAGAAGCTGGTTCTCCACCAGATCGCGCGGCGTCTTGCTGTTGCCGGCGACTTCGATCCGGACGGTATCGTCGTCGATCTGGGTATCGCTGTAGCCATAGGGCCCGCTGCCGGCCGGAGCGTAGGGCGTGGGCTTGACGCAGGCGCCGGCCCCCAGCGCAAGGCAGGCCAGGACCATCACAGCGCGCAACTTCATCGACTCGCTCCCTTCGGCAACGAGAAGGCTTTAAGATGCCTTCTTGCGACACCTCCCGTCCAGTGCAACGCGGTCACAAAGTGCTGAGAGCGGCCGTTCCCGGCCGCTCTCTCCTGCGTGATCCTCAGACCCAGCCGCTGACCGCCTTGACCTCAAGGAAGTCCTCGATGCCCCAGCGGCCGCCCTCGCGGCCGTTGCCCGACTGCTTGTAGCCGCCGAAGGGGCTGCCGCCGGGGCGCTGGGCCCCGTTCATCTGCACCATGCCGGAGCGAAGCTGGCGTGCCACGCGGCGCATGCGGTCCTGATCGTCGGACTGCAGGTAGGCGGTGAGGCCGTAGGAGGTGTCGTTGGCGATCTTGATCGCCTCGTCCTCGCTGTCGAAGGGGATCATCGAGAGCACCGGCCCGAAGATCTCCTCGCGCGCGATGGTCATCTCGTTGTTCACGTCGGCGAAGACGGTCGGGCGCACGAAGTAGCCGCGGTTGAAGCCCTCCGGCCGGCCGAGGCCGCCGGCGACAAGCCTCGCGCCCTCTTCGATGCCCTTCTGGATCAGGCCCTGGATCTTGTCGAACTGGGTCTTGGAGACGACCGGGCCGATATGCTTGCCCTCCTCCTTGGGATCGCCGACGGCCTGCTTGCCGGCGGTCTCGGTCGCGACCTCGACGGCCTGGTCGTAGACCGAACGCTCGACCAGCATGCGGGTCGGCGCGTTGCAGGACTGGCCGCTGTTGTTGAAGCAGTGCAGGGCCCCGCGCTTCACCGCGCGGGCAACGTCGGTGTCGGCGAAGACCAGGTTCGGGCCCTTGCCGCCCAGCTCCAGGGTCACGCGCTTCACCGTGTCTGCGGCCGCCTTGGTGACCGCGATGCCGGCGCGGGTGGAGCCGGTGAAGGACATCATGTCGATATCCGGATGGGACGACATGGCGGCCCCCACGGTCGGTCCGTCGCCGTTCACCAGGTTGAAGACGCCGGCCGGGAAGCCGGCTTCCTCCATCATCTCGGCGAAGAGCATGGCCGAGAGCGGCGAGATCTCCGAGGGCTTCAGGACCACCGTGCAGCCGACGCCGACGGCGGGGATAACCTTGAGGGTCACCTGGTTCATCGGCCAGTTCCAGGGCGTGATCAGGCCGCAGACGCCGATCGGCTCGCGCACGATGTGCTCTTCGGTCACGTCGGGATAGAGCGGCTCCTCGAAGTCGAAGGCCTTGAGGTCGCGGATGAAGGACTTGATGTGACCGTAGCCGGCAGGCGCCTGGGCTGCATTGGCCAGGCTGATGGGAGCACCCATCTCCTGGCTGATGGTCGCCGCCATCTCGCCCATGCGGGCCTTGTAGATCTGCGCCAGCTTTTCCAGATAGCCGATCCGCTCTTCCTTCGTGGTGCGGCTCCAGCTCTCGAAGGCGGCCCTGGCCGCATCGACGGCGCGGTCCACGTCCGCAGCAGAGCCGAGCGAAATGGTCGCGAAGGAGGTCTCGTCGGCCGGGTTCTCGACCTCGAAGTCGTTGGGCGTGGCCGGCGGCACCCAGGCGCCGCCGATGTAGAAATCCGTCTTGCGTAGCATGTTCTCACTCTCGGTTTCGTGGAAGGTGATCCCGCTGCTATATCGGCTCTGGGGGCTATCGCAGCAAGCGCGAAGACCGAAAGGCTTAGCTGTGATGGTGGCAGAGCGCAAAGCCTCTGTGCTATCCGCCAGAGTGGTTTGAGGTTTGACGGAACCAGGGCGCAGCGCTCTGGTCCACGGTCCAACAGGTGATAGGACAGCGATGCAGTTCCGGGTTCTGACCCACAACATCCACAAGGGCGTGACCTACCTCACCCACCGGCGGGTCCTGCACGACCTGCGCGAGGAGATCCGCGCCACCCATGCCGACCTGGTCTTCCTGCAGGAGGTGCGCGGCGCCTACCGCAACGAGGTCGCCCCCCAGCACGACTTCCTGGCCGAGGAGGTCTGGACCGACCGGGTCTACGGCAAGAACGCGACCTACAAGGAAGGCCACCACGGCAACGCCATCCTCAGCAAGTTCCCGCTGATCTCGGATCACAACCAGGACCTGACCTTGAACCGCTGGGAACAGCGCGGCCTGCTGCATGCCGTCTGCGAGCTACCCGAGGGCGAGAAGCTGCACCTCTTCTGCCTGCACCTCAACCTGCGCAAGGCAGACCGGGCCGCCCAGGTGGACCTGGTGATCGAGCACATGAGGCGCGGCGTCGGTCCGGACGACCGGATCATCCTGGCCGGCGACTTCAACGACTGGCAGGTCCAGCTCTCCGACGGGCTGGAGCAGAGCCTCGACCTGCGCGACGCCGCCCATGTCTTCAACGGCGAGCACGCCCGCAGCTTCCCCAGCTTCCTTCCCGTGCTGCGCCTGGACAGAATCTACTTCCGGAACCTGGCGCTGCGCGACTTCGCGGTCCTGGATGACCCGCGCTGGCGCGGGCTCTCCGACCACCTGCCGCTGACGGCGACCTTCGAGGTCTCCTGAAACCTGCTCCGGAGGCTCGTCACGTGAGGAAGACGAAGTCGCTCGCGGTCAGCAGGTCGGGCATGGTCACGCCATCGACCAGGAAGTTGATGTCGGCGCTGCCGTCGCCGTCGCGGTCCACCTGGATCTGGCGGGTCCCGGCATAGCGGGCTTCCGTGTTGCCGCCGCCGGAGAAGGCGGCATCGCCGATATAGGCGAAACTGCCGGTCTCCACGCCGGTCGCGAAGACCAGCTTGTCCTCGCCGTTGGCGGCGTTGGCCAGCACCCCGTCGAAGTCGCGGAGGATCGGACCGCCGGATCCGCCGCTGCCCAGGTTGCCGCCGTTGAAGCGGAAGGCATCCATGCCGGAGCCGCCGAAGACGGTGTCGCCTTCGCCCAGGAAGAGGGTATCGGCGCCGCTCTCGCCCTCCATGCGGTCGGGGCCGACACCGCCCAAGAGGGTGTCGTCGCCCTCGCCGCCCTCCAGGCTGTCCGCGCCCTCGTTGCCGGCCAGGCGGTTGTCGCCGCTGTTGCCCCACAGCGTGTTGTCCAGGCTGTTGCCGGCGCCGTTGATGTTCCCGGCACCGCCCTGCAGGCGCAGGTTGTCGATGAAGGCGCTGGCCGAGCCGTCGGGCAGGGTGAAACTGGTCTCGGCCCTGACCAGATCGGTCCCGTCGCCGTCAAAGTCGCGGACGACGTCGCTCGCCGTGTCCACCACGAAGGTATCGTCGCCCAGGCCGCCGGTCATGACGTCGCTGCCCTCGCGGCCGTTCAGGATATCGTCGCCGTCGCGTCCCAGCAGGCGGTTGTCCCCGCTGTTGCCGATCAGGGTGTTGGCGAACTCGTTGCCGTCGAGGTCGGCGTCGCCCACGCCGTTGTTGATGTTGGCGCGCTCGACATGCCCCTCCGGCCCGCCGGCCAGCGTGTAGGCCAGGGCATCGGAGCGGATCACGTCCTCGGCCCCGCCCATCGCGGTCTCGCGCACCACGTCGGCGGCGGTGTCGACGATGAAGGTATCGTTGGCCCGCCCGCCCGAGGCCGTGTCGACGCCCGAGCCGCCGTTCAGGCGGTCCGAGCCGGTGCCGGCATAGAGCGTGTCGCTGCCCGAACCCCCGCCCAGGCGGTCGTTGCCATGAGCTCCGTAGGCGGTATCCGCACCCTCGTCGCCGAAGATGGTGTCGCGGCCGTCGCCGCCGGCCATCAGGTCGTCGCCGGTCTGTCCACGCACCGCATCATCGCCGTCAGCGCCGACCAGGTTGTCGTTTCCATCGCCGCCGAAGAGCAGGTCGTCGCCCGAATTGCCCACCAGGCCCAGGTCGTGACCGGTTCCGCCGAACAGGACGTCGGCGCCGCTGCCGCCGTAGAGCGCGATGTCCGAGCCGCCGCCGCCGTAGATCACGTCCTTGCCATCGGCGCCGAGGAGGAAGCTGTCTTCTCCCTGGTCGCCGAAGACGGAATCGTCCCCTTCGCCGCCCGAAAGGCCGGAATCGGACCCAACCCCGCCATAGACGCGGTCGCTGCCTGTCCCACCGTAAAGGAGATAGTCGTTGCCGCTGCCGCCGAAGATCCGGTCGTCGCCCTCTTGGCCGCGCTGGAGGACATCGGAGCCGCTATCGCCGTAGAGTCGGTCCAGGCCGGTACCGCCTCCGAGGAGAGAGTCCGTCCCAAGGCCGCCGAAGAGGGAATCCTCGCCCTCGCCGCCATAGAGGGAGGCATCGTTTCCATCGCCACCGCCGACGACATCGTCGCCCGAACCACCATAAAGGTAGCCGTCGTCGCCGCTGCCGCCGGAAAGGCTGTCGGCGCCAGAGTTGCCGTTCAAGCCAGCGTCGCTACCGCTCCCCCCGTCGACAAGATCATCGCCCAGATCGCCGCGCAGAAAGGAATCGGCACCGTCGTCGCCCATGAGGCTGTCGTTGCCGCTGGAGCCGTAGAATCCGTTGTCGGCACCGGAACCGCCATAGAGCCTGTCGACCTGGCTGCCCCCGTACCACCGCTTGTCTGCGCCGCTATCCCCGTACAGCCGGTCCGCACCGTCGAGACCGGCGACGAAGGTATCGGCCCCGTCGCCGCCCCAGAAGCGGTCGGCGCCGGAATCTCCGAAGGCGAAGCTGTCGTCGCCCGATCCGCCGAAAAGCCGGTCGGCGCCGGAGTTGCCGATGAAGCGCACGTCGCCGCCACTGCCTCCGTAGGCGCGATCGTTCCCGTCGCCGCCGAACAGCGAGCGATCGTCGCCCCGCTCGCCCAGCAGCGTGTCATTGCCGCTCTCGCCGATGAGAAACTCGTCCGCGCCGCTGCCGCCCGAAAGCGTATCCGCGCCCGAACCGCCCAGGAACTCCTCGTCGGCTCCGCTGCCGCCGAAGAGGCTGTCGTCGCCCCCTTCGCCATCGAAATAGGAGTCGTCGCCGCGCCCGCCGAAGAGGCCGTCAGGACCCTCGCCGCCGTGGAAAGACCGGTCGCTGCCGCTGTCGCCGTAGAGACGGTCGGCGCCCGAATCGCCGGAGAAATCAGCGTCGGCCCCGTCGTTGCCCTGCAGCAGGTCGTTACCGGACCCGCCACGAAAGGCGCTGTCGTCACCGCTGTCACCGCTCAGGGCATCGCCGTCATCGCCGCCATAGAGGCGCCAGTCGGCATCGTCACCGCCCCTCAGGGTATCGCTGCCCGAGCCGCCGACGAAGTGGCTGTCCTCGCCTGCGCCGCCGAAGATCGAATCGTTGCCGCTTCCGCCGAAGTGGCTCCCGTCGTTCCCGGTACCTCCGAAGAAGCCGTCATCGCCCTTCCCGCCGGAGAAGACACCGTCGTCGCCATAGTCGCCAAAGGCGGTGTCGTTGCCATCGCCCCCGAAGAGGGAGGTGTCCTCGCCGCTGCCGCCGAAGAGCACGTCGACGCCGCTGCCCCCGAAAAGACTGTCGCTGTCGCTCAAGCCATAGAGTCTGTCATTCCCGGACAGGCCGAAGATCGTATCGGACAGCTCGGTGCCGACAATCGTGTTGTTCTCGCCCGCAGAACCGAAATAGACAGCCATGAATCTCGCCCCCCTTTGTGGCTTGTCGATGCCGGTCAATCGCAGAACAAAATTTCGAACGAGTCAATTCAAATTTTCCCGACCTGCACGCCGGCAAGAGATGTCTTGGACATGGCGAACTACCGATGGTCTTCGACAAAGCGACTTCTAAGCGAAGATCAGAGAAGCGTGGGAACTCCAGGTTCGGAGTGCTCTACCGGGCGTCCATGAATAGGATTCGTCACCGCCTCCACTGAGGATATGGGATCTCTTGACCAGGCGAGCCGGCCGCAACACTCATTTGCGCCGGAGCGTTTAATGAAAGCGACCTAGAGAATGGGGGCCGCCAGACGCGCCGCGCGCACGAAGAAGCGAAAGACCCAGCCGCGCCGCTGCAGCTCCTCGTCACGATAGCGGCGGCAGTCGGCCAGGTCCTGCTTCAGCATGGCCTCGACCTCCGCCGCGAAGGGCCTGTCCACGAAGAGCACCGTGATCTCGAAGTTGAGCCGCAGGGAGCGGTTGTCGAGGTTGGCGGTGCCGACACCGGCCACCAGGTCGTCCACCAGGATCACCTTCTGGTGCAGGAAGCCGCCGGTGTAACGGTAGAACTTGATTCCGGCCTCGCCGGCCTCCTTGAAGTAGGAGAAGGCGGCCAGCCAGACGATGCGGTGATCCACCTTGTCGGGAATGATGATGCGCACGTCGACGCCGCGCAGCGCGGCCAGCTGCAGGGCGGACACGATCGCCTGGTCGGGGACGTAGTAGGGGCTGACGATCCACAGCCGCTGCCGGGCAGAGTTGATGAGCTGGGTGAAGAGAAGCGAGCCGCTTTCCAGGTGGTCGGCCGGCCCGGTCGGCAGGACCAGGGCCGTGCGATCCTCCCCGCCGCCGGAATCGAAGGTCCAGTCCAGCTCCAGCCGGGCCTCCTGGGACCAGAACCAGTCCTCGTAGAAGGAGACCTGGCAGGCCTCGACGATGGGGCCGCGCAGGGCGACGTGGGTGTCGCGCCAGCGTCCGAACCTGGGATCGAGCCCCAGGTACTCGTCGCCGACGTTGTGCCCGCCCACGAAGGCGACGCGGCTGTCCACCACCACGATCTTGCGGTGGTTGCGGAAGTTGATCTGCCGGCGGTAGCGGCGGGTGCGGTCGGAGTTGAAGCTGGCGACCTGGATGCCGCCTTCGCGCAGGCTCTCGAAGAAGCTGCCGGGCGTCTTGTTGCTGCCGATCTCGTCGTAGAGGAGATAGACCGCAAGGCCGCGCGCCCGCGCCTTCAGCAGGTGATCGCGAAAGCGCTGGCCCAGGCCATCGTCGCGAAAGATGTAGAACTGAACCAGCACATAGCGCTCGGCCCGGTCGATCTCGGCGAAGATGGCATCGAAGGTCGCCTGGCCGTCGACCAGCAGGGTCACGCCGTTGCCCTTGGTGAAGGGCATGCGGGCCAGTGATTCCAGCGCCTCGATGGTGCCCATGCCCGCGTCGGGCCGGTGCTCCTCGTGCGGGCAGAGGACATGGCCCAGCGCCTCCAGCTTGTGGAGCTGGTCGGTCTTCAGCCGCCTGGCCTGGACATAGCCGATGAACTTGCGCCGCCCGAAGACGAGGTAGAGCGGCAGGGCGAGGATCGGGAAGGAGATCAGGCCGATGACCCAGGCAACCGCCCCCTGGGAGGTGCGGGTGTCCATGATCGCATGGACGATGCAGCCAGCGCTCGCGACATAGAGAAGAATGATCGCAAGGAGATGAAGATAAGAAAGGTCGACCTGCATGCCCTGTCCCCGGCCGTCTGATTGGACACGACAGCTTTGTAGCCAATCCGGCCGGCGTCTGTCCCCATTAACTCGGGGTCGGCGGAGGGACGCACCCACCCTCGCCCGAGGCGGGGATCAGGCGGCGTTCGCGCCGCTTATCGACTGGCGGAAGGACTGGGGGACGAAGACCTCGATGGCGCCGCGCCGCAGCTCGACGACCGCGGGCGTCCTGGTCAGCAGTTCGCCGTCGACGTTGACCCGTCGCGGGCGCTTGGTGCGCACCTCGATGCGCTTTCCCTGGAACCACTGCACGCCGTCCCAGAGGTTGTGCGCCCCGATCTTGGTCGAGGCTGCCATGAGCAGCAGCTTGCCCAGGGGCTGTGGCGCGATGGCGTAGGCACAGAGCATACCGTCGTCGATTCGCGCCGTGGGGGAGACCTCGAAACCGCCGCCATGGAAGCGGCCGTTGGCGACGCCCACCTGGATGGCCCTCAGGCTCTTCGAGACACCATCGCAGGTGATCTCGACCGCGAAGCGGCGGCGCGCCTTGATCACGTCGCTAAGCGCAATGGCGTAGCTGAGGGCGCCCCAGCGGCGCTTGCGCTCCGTCGTCAGGTGCAAGGTCACCTCCTCGCTGAGCCCGATGCTGGCGACGTTGAGGAAGCTCTCGCCGTTGACCACCCCCATGTCGATCCTGGCTGACCGGCCCTCGGCGATGATGCGCGCTGCGGCCGCCAGATCGTTGGGCACGCCAAGCGTCCGGGCAAAGTCGTTGGCCGTCCCCAGCGGCAGAAGGCCCAGCGGCAGCCCGACCTTCGCGGCCAGGTCGGCGACGCCCCGGACGGTGCCGTCGCCGCCCGCGGCGATGATGAGATCGCAGTCCCTGGCCCAGCTCTCGGCCTGCGCCAGGACATCCGCGAAGTCTTTCGAGGCGCGCAGGTCCGTCGCGATCCCCGCCTCGTCGAGAATGTCCAGCGCGCGCGTCAGGTCCGGCCGCTCGCGCAGCTTGCCTGTCGTCAGGAGGACAAGTGCTTTCATGCCTCTGGCCTCAGCCATCCCGAAACTGCGCCGCCTGGCCGGAGCGGCCGGCCGCTGCCGACCTTGCCGGTGTCGGGGCAGACTGCCTCGCCCACCCCGATCCGGCAAGGCCCGGAGCGAGGCTAGGCAGCGCGCGGTTGGGGCTGATGGTCCGTCAGCAGCGATGCGAGGCGCACCCGCGCCCGGGAGAGCCGCGAGCGGATCGTGCCGACCGCGACACCCAGTTCCTCGGCCGCCTCGTCGTAGCTGAGGCCCTGGCCGCCGACCAGCAGCAGGACTTCCCTGTCCTTCGCGCTCATGCCCATCAGCGCCTCGACCATCTCCAGGTACTCCAGGTGGGAATCCTGGTTTGCCGCGACCGGCGAGAGGTAGTCGTTCTCGTCGATGTCCACGGTCTGCTGCCAGCGGCTCTGCTTGCGGATCTCGTTGATGTGGGTGTTTCTCAGGATGCGGTACATCCAGGACTTGAGGTTGGTGCCGGGCTGAAAGCCGTTCAGGCCCTTCAGCGCCCGCTCGAGAGAGGCCTGCACGAGGTCGTCGGCATTGTCGCGGTTGCGGGTCATCCTGACGGCATGACGGGTGAGCCAAGGGAGGAGGGCCTGCACATCACCATGTAGAGCGTGTTCCATTTGCGGCACCTTATTAGTTATTCAACGCCACAAAAGATAAGATGATTTCCAGAACAGCCCAAGCATTTTCGTGTTGTCAACCAGCACATGAGAAGTAAACCACAACGCTTACTAATCTGAATGAAGATAAGGCGCAGATAGAAGGACCGTGGTTTGGTGCAGAGCGGTCCCTTGCGCGAGCCAAGCCAGTGACGTCGGTGACGTCACTGCGGATAGCGGTCAACATAGGTTAAGGCACCGCCGGGGCAGTTGGTGGTAGAGATGAACCACACTGCAACGCACCCACTTGAATCGGAGCAACCGACATGTCAGTGGCGCACTACACCAAGCGGACGGAGAAGCTTCAGCTCATGGTCAACGACGAAGAGCTGCAAGTCATTGAAGACTGGCGCTTTGCGAACCGCATGCCCACACGGTCCGCAGCCATCCGTGAACTGGTTCGTCGTGGCCTGGGCACCCGTGAGAAACAGGCAAACGTCACAAACGGTTCCGCCCCCGCCTTAAGTGTGATCGAATAATACCTCTGAATCGCCGCATTCCGGCCAGGCTGGGCTCTCTTCGCGGCCGTCTTACGCAGGCGGTGCCAGGGAGACGTGAGAGGGCCCCAGCCGGCCGCGGTCACACGGCCTGACGCGCTGAGATTGCCGCACTCAGACGCCGCGACTGGTCAAGGAGCACATCCCTGTCGGCCTGCACGGCGATCTCCTTCTCGGCCAGTTCCTGCACCCGGCGCCCGGTTTCCTCGAGACTCTCGAGATAGGCCGCATCGCAGCAGCGCGACAGGTCGAGCAGCACAGCCTGGACCTCGCTCAGCACCTCGATGAATCCGGACCCATCGCGTATGACGGGCGGCAGGGCCCGCTTCAGCATCTGCTGAAATCCCGGTCGCTCCAGCCGGACCCGGCCCCCGTGAGCGAGGCACTGCGGATAGTCTTCCGGCTTCAAGGCCGCGGCCTCGCAGAGCAGCGAGCCCTGGAATTGCACGGCCGTGATGGCCGTCTGGGGATCGTTGATGCCGGGCGACAGAGCCCGGCAGGCCGCTTCCGCGATGAGTTCGAACCCCAGCAGCGGATCATCGCGGTGGCTCCTTTCGAAGCCAACCGCCACCGCGCGGACGAGGGCCTCTCGTGTCTCAGCATCGTCGGCGTCGAGATGGTAGACCTCCATCAGTCCCAGCCGGGGATGGATGAAGCTGCCCTGCGTTGCGAGCAGGGAGACGACCAGCCCCTTGTCCTCAGCCAGGCTGCACAGAACCTCCAGGTCGATGTACTGGATGTAGCCGGTCTCCTCGCCGGTCAGCGTGACGGCCCGCCCCGTCGCCGCAACGGCCTTTTCGCCCCCCTCGCCCTCCTCGACCGAGAGGTAGGCCTTCAAGGCCACGCGCGCGCTGTCATGCATTTTCTCGATCATCTTGTTGATCTTAAGAGAATTCGCCACATGCCCGATCCAGTGAATAAAGTATTTTATCACCATAGCTATGTAGATAATCGTGATACAAAACGTCAAAGTGACGCCAACATCCAGAGACACACCAAGTCCGAAGACCAACAACGATGCGATCGAAAAAACGAATGTCGCAAGAAAGGTCCCAAGCGCGTTTTGTGTGACAGGATCGGCCATCAGTTCGGGCACGGCACGCGGAGAAGCCTGCCCGGCGACGAGGCTCAGCACCAGCATCAAGACCGATAGCGTGACCGTAATGACTGTCAGCATGCTGCCCGCCGAGAGGTTCAGGAGATCGCGCACCGTCGAGAGCTCGATCTCCGGCATCCAAGGCCAGGATTCCCTGCTGACCAGGGAATCGACCAGGGCCACGGTCGTGGCGAGCAGCAGGGCCACCGCGGAATAGACCGCCGGCCGGAACCACAGCGCAGCACCGATCTGACGTACCTGATTCTTGATAAGCGTGATCAAGGCGCAACCTCCAGCATCTCGTCGGCCCGGTCGCCGCAGGCCGGCCGGTATCTTGCCAGCCGAAGCCACAAGACCGGGAGGATACACGACGGCGAGGCCGGGGCGACGCGAATGTAGGGGCGCAAGGGATCCCGGCGGTGATCGCAGGGACGCTGCTACATCCAGCGGGCAATCATGCCGTGCTGCACGTTGGCCTGTGCGGCCACCCGGTAGTAGGCCATCAGTTCGCGCAAGGGATTCCCCAGGCGCTCGAAGCCCGATATGAAGGCCACGACCACGCCCAGGGTCGTTTCGCCCTCGATCACGAAGTATCCTCCGACCATCAGGACGGCGAGCGGCGTCAGGGCGGAGAGGCTGTTGTTCGCCGCCTTCAGGGCGAACTTCGTCAGGAAAATCCTCATCCTGATCCGGTAGATCTGGGCAAGCGGCCCCTTCAGGACTGCGGCGCCGCCCGACCAGACCTCCTCCTCCTGCTTGGCCACGCGATCGCTCAAGGAGCGCAACAGAAAGAGGCGATGCTTGATCAGGCGGTTGATGAGACGCTGGAAGAAGGGGACCAGCAGAACCTGGGGCAGAAGGAAGAGAAGCGAGAGGAGGGCGACCAGGGGCTCCACGACGAGCATGTAGGCGACGATCGCCAGCAGGAGCGACAAATCGGCGATCGGCTGCGATATGCCTTCTCCAACGAAGCCACCCAGGCGGTCGACCTCCGTGCTGATCACCGCGACGGTCTGTCCTTCCGTCCCGTCATGCTCGCTCTGCGACTTCGCGCGGACCTCCGCCAGGTGATTGCGTGTGTAGAGCGTGGCGCTCTCGCTGAGCCAGCCCTGATAGAGCCTCAGAAAGAACTTCGCCGACGACTGCAGGACGACCGCGGCGAGGTAGATGCCGCCCAGCCAGAAGAGCGCGCTCACATCCTCCATCTCGATGGCGTTGTTGACCATCCGCCGCTGCAGCTCGATCGGAATCAGGGTCAAGCCGGCGACGCAGACGGCCAGCAGGCTGAGCCAAAGGTGATGCAAGCCCCCCATACGCAAGGCATAGCGCAGGGCGGACGCAACCGGCTTGTCGTCCCCCGTTCGCTCGATCCGCCTCGGCCGCAACCGGTCTATCCACATGGCATCCTGAAACCCTTCGACGTAGCTGAGAGGGCTGAGTGGACCACAGGACCGCCCTGCGGCACAAATGCCTGCAGCAGGCCATCGCCAAGGAGGGGCGGTCGGGGAGGTCGGTCCGGGCATCTCTTGTGAAACAGAGAACCACAGAGCCTTGTCCAGCCGTTCCCGAAGGAGCACCGGAAGCGGCCCTTCCATGCAAGAATGACATGGCAGGGCTTCCATCGGTGATGTTAGCGCCCTTCCCGACGCATAATATGTCACAGACGTCGTTTACCCTTGCGCGTGCGCTTGCTAGCTTCGTCTTGTTCCCCGATCGACAAACAGCTTCGGACACCGCCCGTGACAGACCCGCAGTCTCCCAAGCGAACCGAGAAGCTCCAGATCATGCTGGACGAACTGGAGCTGACGGCTATCGACGATTGGCGTTTCGAGAACCGCCTGCCCTCGCGGGCAGCGGCGATCAGAGAGCTGCTGCGCCGCGGCCTGCATTCGGAACAGGATGACGATCCGCCCCCCTCTGCTGCATCGGGCGACTTCCGCGTGGTCGACTAGATCCACGTGGTAGCGGTATAGCTTCGACAGACCCTTCGGGCGATTGAGGCGGCTTTGCAAGCGTCGATCGGGCCGGTTGGTCATTCGCATCCGGCGATGCTAGTAAAATACCGCGCCGGGTGATCCCCGGAGACGCACGGTTTGCCAAGCCCCAAGGAGGATACGGATGCCAGCCGCCAGCAGCTCGCTGCACGCCCCACGTGAACGCCTTTCCGACGATACGCTCAACATGCACCACGCGCTCGTGTCGCTGATGGAAGAGCTGGAAGCGGTCGACTGGTACCGCCAGCGCGCAGACGATTGCGACGACCCGGAATTGAAGGAGATCCTCCTCCACAACATGCGCGAGGAGATGGAGCACGCCTCCATGGTGCTGGAGTGGATCCGCCGCAACAACGATGACTTCGCCGGCTTCCTGAAGGAGTTCCTCTTCAAGGACGGAGAGATCTCCGACCACTAGAGCAGGATGCGTTCGCCTTTGCTCACGAACCCCGCTCTAGCATGTTGTTTTAAGAGCAAATCGTCGTCGCAGATGATTCCATCTGCTCGGGATTTGCTCTAGAGCGTTTCGGTTTTACGCGGAACCGGCCGGGCGCGCGTCGCCTGGTGCCTGCCCGGCTGCCGCCCTCGCAGCGACAGTCGAGCAAACCCGGCAGTAGGGCTACTTAGCGTGGCGCTGCGAAGCGTCGCTGCCTTGGGCGGCGTCGCTCGCCGTCGGGTCGATGTTGGAGACGGTCTGCGCCACGACGATCGCATCGGTGAAGGTCACCCTCTCTTCCTGCGGCGCGCGGCCCCGCTTGCTCATGCGGTAGAGGGCAAAGCCGGCCATGGAGAGGTGGATGGCGGCCGTGTAGAGGAAGAGCGTCGCGATGCCGAAGAAGCCGACGACGGCAGAGGCCACGATCGGGCCGACGACGGCGCCGATCGCGAAGATCAGGAGCAGACCGCTGGCCGCCTCGACATAGCCCTCGGGCTCTATGTAGTCGTTCATGTGCGCCACGCTGATGGCGTAGAGCGGGAAGGCGAACATCCCGAAGAGGAAGGCGAAGACGAGCAGCGCGTCGCCCCAGAGGCGGCCCAGCAGCACCATGGCGATGCCAGCGCCCGCCGCCCCGACACAGGCCAGCAGGATCACCTTGCGCCGGTCGATCCTGTCCGACAGGCGCCCCAGCGGCCACTGGCCAACGGCTCCGGCGATCACGGCGACGCTCATGAAGAGCGCGACGGCGGTGGTCCCGCCCATGTCGCGCTGTGCGAAGACCGGCGCCAGCGCCCAGAAGGAGCCGTTCGCCATCCCGACGGCCAGGCAGCCCACGGCCCCCACCGGCGACAGGCGGTAGAGGCGAAAGAGGCGCAGCTTGACGGTCGCGACCGGCTGGGGGGCCTGCGCCCTGGTGAAGGCGACCGGCAGGGCCGCCAGGGAGACCAGGATCGAGGAGAGGGCAAAGAGCGAGAAGGACAGGGGCGAATCGAGGGTCAGCATCATCTGGCCCAGGGTGATCACCGTCAGATTAATGATCGTGTAGGCCGAGAAGACGGCCCCCCGGTTCTCGTTGCTGGACTTCTCGTTCAGCCAGCTCTCGATGATGACGTAGAGCACGGCGAAGCAGAAGCCGGTGACGGCGCGGAGGATCCACCAGACAAGGGGATAGACGACGAGGACATGCACCAGGGCAACGGCCGAGGCCAGCGCCACCATCGCCGTGAAGGTTCGGATGTGCCCGGAGCGCTGCACCAGACGCGGCCCGAAGAAGCATCCCGCACCGAAGCCCAGGAAGTAGGCCGAGCCCAGCAAACCGATATCGAATGCAGAGAAGGCCTCGTCCTGGGCCCTGAGAGGCAGCAGCGTTCCCTGCAGGCCGTTACCCATGAGCAGGATGGCGACGCTGAGCAGCAGCGCCGAGACTGGGGCGATCGCTTTGAACATCGAGGCGCTACGCCCCTCCGGCAGGTTGCTTGGCCAAGGCAGAGCCAAACAAGCTCTAACGCCTTTGTCCAGTGACGAAACAGTGCAGGGCCCGCTCTTGTCCAGACGGCAGACCGCCGGTTCGGCCCTTCATCAAAAATTGATGCGCAGCCTGGCACCGCCGCTGTAGATCTGCTGCTGGCCGGCCAGCAGGGTGTCGACCCCCAGCTTCAGGCTGACGTTGCCCAGCACCTGCGTGTCGACGGCAAGGCCGAGGTCGGCGAAGACCGGCTTCACGTCGTTGGTGACGGTGAAGCTGGGCCCGCCGCCGTTGAGGCCGATCAGCCGCATGTCGAGAGAGCGGTCCTTGGGCAGGATCGCCAGCAGGCCGGCGCGCGCCGATGCCCGCGAGACCGCCCCCAGCACCTCGAAATCGCCGCCGAAGGCCAGCACCGGATTGAGCGACACGAAGGTCTCGCTGTAGCTCTCCACGTCCAGCCCGTAGGCGCCCGCGCCGCTCTCGGTGTAGCCGCCCTGCCACTGCTGCGTCACGCCGAGGTCGAAGCGCGGGGTCAGGAAGAGGCCCTCGGCGAAGGGGATCTCGTGGCTGGCGCGCGCATGGCCCGAGATCCAGTTGGTGTTGGGGCTGCTGCTGGCGCTCGCCCCGCCGCTGGGCGTCACCAGGCTGCGCGTCAGATCGTAGTCGCTGACGCCGCCGGAAAGCGAGAGGGAGAGGGTGGTGGCGCCAAGCTCCTTCTTGACCACCGCGCCGGCGAGGAAGCGGTTGCCGTCGCCGGAGAGATCGTCGGCCGAGAGGTTCGCCCTCTCGTAGCCCAGCCCGAGCCCGGCGAAGAGGCCCTCGGCGACCTCGACCTGCAGGCCGCCGGAGACCGAGAAGGCGGTCTCGTCGTAGCCCGCCGCATCGCCGTCGCTCTGCCGGCGGTTGGCGCTGCCGGCCACCTCCATCCAGCCGCAGGTGCCCTCGCGGTTGAAGACCATCTTGTCCGTGTCGCCCAGGGCCGGACAGCTGTTCAGGCTGTCGGCGAACCGCAGGCCCGAGAAGAGCGCCGCATCGGCCGGGGCCACAAGCTCGCCCGGCGCGAAGCCGTCGTAGGTGTCGATCAGCGAGGAGACCGCGGGGATGTTGAGAATGTAGCCGCCCAGCTCCTCCAGGAAGGCCTGGGATTCGGTCTCGGCCGAGGCGGTCAGCAGGGTCGTCACGTAGTCGCCGAAGGCCTTGTGGTTGCGGTTGATCCGGGACCGCAGCGAGCCCGGGACCTTCGCCTGCTCTTCGGCGGTGCCGAGCCACGGCGTGGTGTTGACGGCGTAGTTCAGCACCAGGACGGTCTGGCCGCCCTCTGCCTTGGTCGAGAGGCTGTAGGTCGTCGCCGCCGTGTTGTCGACGGTGATGCCTCCCGTCCCGAAGGCGAGCGGGCTGGAGAGAATGTCGGCGCTGCCCTGGCTCGCGACCTGGCCCGGGCTGGAGACGATGACGTTGGGCGCCACCGTGCCCCCGATCGTCTGGCTCTTGGGCGTGAGCGCCAGGCTGTCGCTGGAGGTCACCCCCATGGACTGTATGCTGGGGTCGAGGTCGAGCTGATAGCTGCCCGCGAGGTCGACCGCGGGGGCGGTGATCGCCGTGGACCCGATCGTCCCCAGGCCCGCGGGCGAAAGGGTCCCGCCGCTCGCATTGGTGAAGCCCTGAGGTGCGGCGCTGCCGGCGAGGCTGATCTCGGAGCCCGAATTGAGCTGGCCGCTGTTGGTGAAGGTGAAGAGCCCCGCGTCGCCGCCGGCCGTCCCGGTCTCGCCCAGGATGGAGCCGGTGATGGTGCCCTCGTTGGTGATGGTGAGGCCACCTGTGGCCTCGGCCCGGATCGCGTAGCTCGTGGGGTTGCCGCTGACGATGGTGCCCTGGTTCACGATCTTGGAGCCGTTGCCGGCGCTGAGCACGCCCAGGGTCTCCGCCCCCTCGGCCGCGGTCGAGACCTCGGCGCCCTCGGCCACGGTGATCGAAACCGTGCCGTTCGCCTGGTTTTGATAGCTGGCGCTGCCGACCAGCAGGCCGCGGCCGCCCTTTCCGGTGGCCGCCACGTCGGCGGCGATGTCGATCGTGACGGCACCGCTGGAATCGCTGGTGGCGATGCCGCCCGCGCTGTGCGCGGCAACGCCGACCGAGCCCTCGCCGCTGACCGTGACCGGTGCCCCGACCTTGACCGAGACCGCGCCGCCGTTGCCGTCGGCGCCGCGGCTGCCGACCATGATGCCGTTGGTCGAGTCGGCGTTGACGACGCCGGCCATACCGCCGGAGCCGCCGACCGACTGGGCGATGATGCCGGGCGCGCTCACCCCCTTGGTGACGATGGCGCCCGTGGACGCGACCGAGACCGCGCCGCCGTCGCCGCCGTCGCCGGCGTTGAGCTGGATGCCGAGGCCTGCGCCGATGTTGAGGTCGGTCCAGGAGTTCGACCAGCCCAGCCCGACGTTGCCGGCGGTCCCGCCGCCGCCGCCCACCGACTGCGCCAGGATGCCGGCACCGCTGAAGCCCAGGGTGGTGATGGCGCCGCTGTTGGTCACCGTCACCTTGCCGCCCTCGCCGCCGCCGCTGCCGGAGTTGCCGACCGTGACGATGGCGGTGAGGCTGGAATGACCGGCCCCTCCGTCGCCGCCGCCGCCGCCGACCGACTGCGCGAAGATCCCCATGCCGCTGTGCAGCAGGGGCAGGGGATCGGGCGGCGCGCCCTCGAGCCCCTTGTAGGCATCCACGACGGACGCAGGCGGCCCCTTCACCATGAGAGCGCCCTGGTTCTGGACCAGGACATCGCCGCCGTCGCCCGCCGACCCGCCGGAGCCGCCGATCACGATGTCGGCAGAGGTGAAGGAGGGCAGGACGTTCGACGGCAGGTCGCCGATGTTCCTGGCGATGGAGTTGGTGGTCCAGGCGCTGAGGCCGAGCGAGCCGTCGCCGCCGTTGCCGCCGCCGCCGCCGATCGACTGGGCATAGATTGCGTGGCTGACGTTGCCGGCCGTTTCGATGGAGGCCGTGTTGCCCACCACCACGCTGCCGCCGCTGCCGGCACCGCCGCCGCTGCCGCCGATCTGCAGGGTCGCGTTGATCTGGATGGTCTTGTTGCCCTCTTTGGTGGGGCAGACGTACTGGCCGCTGCCCAGGTGGCAGATGTCGCTGACCGCATAGGAGGTGGCCGAGGCGGTGCCGCCCTCGCCGCCGCCGCCGCCGATCGACTGGGCGAAGATGCCCCGCGAGCGGGCGGCACCCGTGGTGATCGGGGCCATGTTGTTGATCGAGACCAGGCCCGCATCGGCGCCGTTGCCGCCGTCGCCGCCGTCGCCCAGGTTGGCGTCGAAGCCGACCGAGAGGCCGGTGGCGTCGGACTTGACCGGCGGGGTGAGATCGATGCCGAGATAGGCGGCATTGCCGCCGCGGCCGCCGCCGCCGCCGATCGACTGCCCGACGAGACCGTCGGAGCCGCCTTTCATGGTAACGATCTTCCCGCTGTTCTCGAGGAAGACGTCCTGGGCGACCGCCCCATTGCCGCCGCCGCCGCCGATGGAGATCTGCAGGCTCTCTTGGGTCGCAGCACCGATCTGGGTGCCCACGGTATAGGTGGAGCCGGCGTTGCCGCCGTCGCCGCCGATCGACTGCGCCAGGATGGCCGGTGCGAGGAAGCCGTCGGTGGTGATGGCGCCTGCGTTGGAGAGGGTGATGTCGCCCGCGCTCGACCCGCCGCCGCCGTTGCCGCCGACCGCCATGTCGACGTTGATCGAGGCCTTGTTGCCGATGTCGAGGTTGCCGGCATAGACGCTGCCGCCGACCCCGCCGCTGCCGCCGATCGACTGGGCGTGCAGGCCGACCGAGCCGAAGTCGCCGGTCTCGATCGCAGCGGCGCTGGTGATGGCGAGCTGGCCGGCGCTACCGCCGCTACCGCCGCCGCCGCCCAGGGTGATCCCGACCTGGCCCGAGACCCCGGACCCCACGCCGATGTTCGCCGAGAACTCGGCAGCGAAGCCGCCGGAGCCGCCGGCCCCGCCGAGGCTCTGTGCCAGAACTCCCGGCGACAGCGGCCCGCCTGTGCTGATCGTGCTGGCCGCGGCGGTATCGAGGGTCACGTTCCCGGCGGTGCCGCCCTTGCCGCCGTCGCCGCCCACGGTCACCGCCACGTTGCCGACGTCGATGGCGTTGGCGGTGACCGAGCCGTAGGCCCGGCCGCCGCCGCCGGCGAGGGACTGGACCAGGATGCCGTCGGCCGCATGCCCGGCGGTCGAGATGTCCCCCTGGGTCGAGAGCGAGACGTCCGAGGCATTGCCGCCCTTGCCGCCGTCGCCGCCGATGGTGACGTCGATCGAGCCGGCGGTGGCCAGGTTGGCGTTGGTCGCCGCGGTGAGCCCGGCACCGCTGTCCCCGCCGAAACCGCCGATCGAGGCTGCGTGGATGCCGTCGGCGAGATTGCCCTTGGTGGAGATGGCGCCCTCGGCGGTGACGGTGACCGCGCCGGCGTTGCCGCCGGTACCGCCCTTCCTGCCGACCGCCACGTCGATGGTGCCGATGGTGACCGCATCGACGTTGAAGACGGTGCTGGCGATGCCGCCGCCGCCGCCGATGGAGAGCGCGGAGAGGCCGGTCGCATGCACGCCTTCGGTCGAGATCGCGCCTGCGGTCACCTTGACCGCCTCGCCGTCGCCGGCCGACCCGCCGCTGCCGCCGATGGCGACGTTGACCGCCGCGACATTCATCGCGGTCGCCGCGCCGACGCTGCTGCTGGCGTTGCCGCCGCCGCCGCCGACCGAGTGGGCGACCAACCCCTTGGCGCCGGACCCGGTCGTTGCGATGGCGCCGCTCGCGTTCACGGTGACGGTGCCGGCGTCCTGTCCGCTGCCGCCGCTGCCGCCGACGGTCTGGTTGTAGGTCGCCAGATTGCCGCCGTCGACGCTGATGACGGCGCCCGAACTGCCGCCGCCGCCGCCGATCGACTGGGCCACCAGGCCCGCGGCGTGCTCGCCCGCGGTGGCGATGGCGCCGCTGGCGGAGGCCGTCACCGTGTCGCCGGGCCCGCCGCCGCCGCCGCTGCCGCCGACCGCGTGGGTGAAGGTGAGGGTGCCCTCACCGATCGAGGTCGCCGACCCGCCGCTGCCGCCGCCGCCGCCGACCGACTGCACGAAGGCGCCGTCGGCCAGGTTGCCCTTGGTGGTGATCGGCGCGGTCAGGGCCAGGCTGGCCGTACCGCCGGCACCGCCGCTGCCGCCGCTGCCGCCCACGGCGTGGCTGTAGTTGACCGGACCGGCGGCGAAGGTGACCGCATTGCCGCCGCTGCCGCCGCCGCCGCCGACCGACTGCACGAAGGCGCCGCGGGCGCGGTCGCCGCCGGTCTGGATCGCCTGGGTCGAGGCGCTCGCCGGCTGGGAGAGGCTGGCGGGCCCGGCCGACCCGCCGTCGCCGCCGGAGCCGCCGATCGCCTGGTCGAAGAGGACGCCGCCGGAAGAGACGCTGGCTCCGTCGCCGCCGCCGCCGCCCAGGGACTGCACCTGGATCGCGTTGGCATCCTCGCCGGCGGTCGTGACGGAGCCGCCCACGGTCAGGCTGACCGGCCCGCCGCTGCCGCCACCGCTGCCCGCCTTCCCGCCGACGCTCTCTACCCCCGAGGTCGAGAGCGCCGACCCGCCGCCGCCGCCGCGGCTGGCCGCGAGGATGCCGTCGGAGGCACGGCCCTCGGTCACGATGGGCGCGCTGACGCTTGCTGTGACCTGCCCGCCATCGCCGGCTGTCCCGCCGGAGGCACCCAGCGCGGTCACCGTCATGTTGGGGCCGGCGTTGCCGCCGCCCGCACCGAGGCTGTGGAGGTAGACGCCGCGCGAGAAGTCGCCCTTGGTCTCGATGACACCGGCCCCCGCGACCGTCGCCTGCAGGTCGCCGCCCTTGCCGCCGGCAAACCCGGTGGCGCCGAGCGCGGTCAGGCCTTGCAGCACCTGGAAGGCCTTGCCGCCGCCGCCGCCGACCGACTGGACCGCGACGGCGTCGGAGGCGAGCCCGTCGGTGGAGAAGGCCGTGCTGCTGCCTGCGGGGGCCTTGGTGGTGAGGGTGAGGGCAGCGCCACCGCCCGCACCGGCGCTGCCGATGCCGGCGCTGTAGCCGTCGTCCGTGCTGCCGCCGCCGACGAAGCCGCCGATGGACTGCGCGATCAGGGCATCGGAGGAATCGCCCTGCGTCGAGACCGACCCCTCGATGAAGAGAGTGAGGTCGCCGCCCGGCCCGCTGCCGAGCGCCGCACCGTTCCTGCCCACGACCTCCGTGCCGCCGCCGTCGACCACGCCGCCGGCGCCGCCGGCCGCGCCCAGGCTGCGGGCGAAGATGCCGCGTGCGTTGCCGCCGGTGACCGCTATGGTCGCATCGAAGGGCGCCGAGGCGCTCGTGCCGATCTGGACCGCGCCGCCCGCCCCACCGATGCCGCCGTCGCCACCCTGGGCAGAGAAGCTGTTGGACGCGGTCCCGCCCGCCCCGCCGGTACCGCCCGTCGATTCGACCCGGACCGCATCGAAGGCGCCGCTCGCTGCCGCCGTGACCGCGACCGATCCCGTCACGCTGGCGCTTCCCCCGTTTCCGCCGAAACCGCCGTCGCCGCCAGAATCGATATAGCCGGTGGGGTTGATGTTGGCGTTGCCCGCGTTCATTCCGAGCCCACCGTTGCCGCCAATCGACTGCACGAGGACGCCGGCGCCGTTGCCCTTGACGACGGAAAGACTGCCGATGCTGAGATCCGCGCTGGCTGCGCCCCCGTTTCCGCCGTTCCCGCCCATGCCGCCGAAGGCGCTGCCGAAGGAGACCACCTGGCTCTCGGAGATCGGACCGCCGTCGCCGCCGCTGCTGGTCACCAGAACCCCGGAGCCCTGCCCGGTGACGGTCAGGCTCGGCGTTGTCACTGCGGCGCTGGCGGTGCCGGCATTGCCGCCCTGCCCGCCGTTGCCGCCGGTTAATGTGTTGGTGGTGGAAGTCGACCCCGGCTGCGCGACACCGTCACCGCCGTTACCGGCGAGCGATTGCGCTGCCACCGCGGTACCGCCCCGCATCAGGCCCCCGCCGTTGAACTCGATCGCCGCCAAGCTAGAGGCATTGACCGTCAGGACGGCATTGCCTGCATCGCCGCCGGTTTGGCCTGGATTGCCGGTTCCATTGTTGCTACCGCTGCCTACCCCGCCGCCCTGGCCGATCACCGCCACGAACAGGCCGATCCCTCCGTTTGCCGAAACGCCGAAACTGGAATCGTTGAAATCGAGAGAACCGCTAGGTCCCTTGATGCCGGGCATGTTCGCCTGTGCCTCACCGACCTTGCCGTTCAGGAGCGTCACACCGTTGTCCAGGCCAGGTGGCGCGATGTCCGCGGTCAGGTTCGAGACGGTGACCGTTGTGAGGTCGTTCTGCTCGATGTTGCCGGCAGAGAGGTCGCCGCTGCAGGTCGCCGTCATGGTCGTCTGATCGACGGTGCAGACAGCCCCGGCAGGCGCTGGAAGGGCCGCCAAGGCGGCGAGCAGAGCCACAGAGACAACGGGGCCCTTCGGCCAGCCCTTATGCATGCTTTTCCCCCCTGTCCACGCGGGGGGTCCCCCGGACAGAAAGAAAAGCGATCCGGCCGGCGAACCCAACAGCAAAATCACGAGACGCAACGGAGGATGCCTGAGCCTCGCGGACTGTCAACTGCAATCCCGGCCCGCCGGAGCAAGATACAATCCGCCTATACTCAGGTACTTCGCTCCGGCACCTTGTCTCGGGCAGAGAATCGTCGTCGCAGATGAATCCATCTGCGCAGGCATCGCTCCAGCGGTCAGCTCCAGGCGAAATCGGTGATGGTGAGCTGGCTGGCGCGGGTGAGACCGGAGATACGAACCAGGACATCGGTCGTGCCGTCCCCCTCCCAGTCCACCTGGACCTTCCCGGCGCCGGCGAAACGCGCCTCGCTCTCGCCCGCTCCGCTGAAGTCCTGGCGCCCGATAAAGTCGAAGGAACCCCGCTCAAGGCCGCCGGCGAAGACCAGCTTGTCCAGGCCCCGGCCGCCGTTCATGTCGGCGCCCTCGAAATCCCTCACGATCTGCCCTCCGCCGGTCAGCCGCGAGCCGTCGAAGACGAAATCGTCTCGGCCGGAGCCGCCGAACAGCGTATCGTTGCGGCCGACCTGCAGCACGTCGCTGCCGCGCCCTCCCTCGAGGAGGTCCGCGCCCGATCCGCCGTCCAGCCAGTCGCGCCCGGTGCCGCCGAAGAGGGAATCGTCCTCGTCGCCGCCGTAGAGCAGGTCGTCCCCCTCGTTGCCGTAGAGCGCGTCCTCGCCCGCCTCGCCCGCGAGAAAATCATTGCCGTTCCCGCCGCTCAGCTCGTCGTCGCCGCCTCTGCCGAAGAGGGAGTCGGCCTGATCGAAGCCCTTGAGCCTGTCCGCACCCGCCTCGCCGAAGGCCCGGTCCCTGCCATCGCCGCCGAAGCCGATATCGCTGCCCTCGCCGCCGTAGAGCAGGTCGGCGCCCGTATCGCCCTGCAGGCGATCGTCGTGCTCCCCGCCCTCCAGCCGGTCGGCGCCGCCGCCGCCGAAGAGACCGTCCCGGCCGCTGGCTCCGTAGAGGCTGTCGCTCTCCTTGCCGCCGAAGGCTTTGTCCTTCCCGGCGCCGCCATAGATCAGGTCGCTGTGCTGACCTCCGTAGAGGCGATCCGCGCCGGAGAGGTCCCAGAGGGTGTCGTCTCCCGCACCACCGCGAAGCAGGTCGTCCTGGGCACCGCCTTCGAGCCAGTCGCTGCCGGTGCCGCCCCAGAGCGAATCCTGTCCGCCCGCGCCGTAGAGAATGTCGCTGCCTGCATCACCGAAGGCCCTGTCGTCACCTGCGCCGCCGTCGAGGCTGTCGTCCTGGCCGCCGCCGTAGAGGAGGTCCCGGCCCGCGCCGCCGTAGGCGCTGTCGGTACCGGCGCCGCCGTAGAGGCTGTCGTCGGCCGTGTCGCCGTGCAGGAGGTCGCGGCCCGCGCCGCCCTCCAGCGTGTCCGCGCCGTCGAAGCCGACGACCGTGTCGTTCCCGCCCGCACCCTCGATATGGTCGCTGACCCCGACCCCGATCAGGGTATCGGAGTCGTCGCCGTCCCTCTGGATGAGCTGCTGGGCGCCCGTGCGCCATTCCCAGGAGACCAGGTGCGCGCCGTCTGTCTTGCCGTAGAGGTACTCCACGGCATCGAGGTCCAGCGGCCCCAGGTCGAAGGCCCGGGCCCCGCTGTAGCTCATGACCGTCTGGGACTTGTCGTCGAGATAGCCCGGCAGCGTCGGATCGCCGTCGAAGGGATGCTTGAAGCCGAGCGCATGGCCGACCTCGTGCAGGTAGAGGTCCTGGTCGGCGGTGAAGCGCGTGTTGATGAAGATGTCGCCGCCGATCTCGTCCTTGAAGGCCGCCTGGCTGCCGCTGGGCGGCCGGACGTCCGGGTACCAGGCGAAGCCCGCGGCCCACTGATAGCCGGAGATCAGGTTGAAGTCGTAGCGGCCGAAACGGATGTCGCCCTCACCGGGATCGACCTCCAGGAACACCAGACCGCTCGCTTCCTCCCACTGCGCCAGGGCCTCGCGGGCACGCAGCTCGTCCACCGAGGAGAGGACGCGGAAGGAATCGCTGACGGCCTTGCCGTACTCCTCCACCACAACCTCTGCGGGCTTGGTCTCGAACGAGTAGGTGACGAAGGCCGAACGCCCGGTGACGCCTCTTCCCGACCAGCTATAGCCGGCCTGGTCCAGCAGGGCTCTGAAGTTTCTGACGGTCGACATGGCCGATCAGCATCCGGCGTTGAAAGTTCGCAGTGTGCAGGTTCGGGTGCACAGAGGGCAAGCACAACAGCCCAAAGCGCACTACCGCAGGTGTTCTGCCCGGCTGCCGCGGTCTGCCTACTCTCCCTTCTACGCCGGCGCGAACAGACAAGCAAGAATTGTCAGTCGTCCACCCTCCCATGTGAGCGGCGCCGAATCCACCTGAGCGAGAAGCGCGCTAGACAAGCCAGACGAAGTCGGTCGCGGTCAGGGCATCGGCGGCGCTGAGGTCGTTGAGGCGCACGGTGATGTCGGCCGCGCCGTCGCCGTCCCGGTCGACCTCCAGCAGGCGCCGGCCGGCGAAGCGCGCCTCGGAGTCGCCGCCGCCGGAGAAGGTCTCGGAGCCGATGTAACCGAAGCTGCCGACCTCCAGCCCGGTCGCGAAGACCAGCTTGTCCTCGCCGTTGGCCGCGCCGAAGAGGACGCCGTCGAAGTCCGCGATCAGGGCCACGTCCGCGACGGCCGTCCCCTGCCCGGTGCCGCCGAAGAAGAAGGCGTCCTCGCCGCTTCCGCCCAGCACCGTGTCGCCGGCAGCGACGATCAGGCTATCCGCGCCGGAACCGCCCTCCAGGCGATCCAGCCCGGAGCCGCCGTCCAGCAGGTCGTCGCCGTCGAGCCCCAGCAGCCTGTCCGCGCCGGAGAGCCCGGCCAGGTTGTTGCCGCCCTCGTTGCCCTTGATCCGGTTGTCGAGAGCATTGCCGGCGGCGTCCAGTCCGCCCAGGCCGAGTTCGAGTTCCAGATGCTCGACGAAGCCTTCGGCACCGCCGGCCAGGGTGTAGTCGCTGCGCGCAATCACCAGGTCGTTGGCCCCGCCGGCGGCCGTCTCCATCACCAGGTCGGCCTGGGTGTCGACCAGGAAGGTGTCATTGCCGAGGCCCCCGGCAGCGCTGTCTGCACCCGACCCGCCGTCCAGGAAATCGCTGCCGCTATCGCCGTAGAGGCGGTCCTCGCCGCTGCCTCCGAAAAGACTGTCCCGGCTGTCCCCGCCGTAGGCCAGGTCGTTCCCCGCAGCGCCGTAGAGGCTGTCTATGCCGGTCTCGCCGTAGAGGCTGTCGTCACCCTCTTCGCCTCGCAGGCGATCCTTCGCGCCGCCGCCGAAGAGGCTGTCCGCGCCCTGGCCGCCCGCGAGCTCGTCGTCGGCGCCGCCGCCGGAGATACCGTCGTCGCCGCTGCCCCCGTCCAGACCGGAGTCCTTGCCGAAGCTGCCGAAGAGCGTATCGTCGCCGCTGTCGCCGTGGATGGCGGTATCGTCGCCGGCACCGCCGCGCAGGATATCGTTGCCGTCGCCTCCATAGAAGGCGGAGTCGGCCCCCCTGTCGCCGAAGAGGAAATCGTTGCTGGATCCGCCGAAGAGATCCCTGTCCTGTCCGGCCCCTGCATAGAGCGCGTCGACCCCGCTGCCGCCGGACAGCCTGTCGCTTCCGCTGGCGCCGTAGAGGACATCGATCTGGCTGGAGCCGTCCAGGCTGTCGGCGCCGCTGGTCCCGAAGTGCAACACCGAGAAGACCGCTTGCAGGGTGGCACCGGCCGGCAGGGTGGCGCCCTCCAGGAGGGCGAGGGTGTCGTTCCCCGTGCCGCCGTCGAAACTTTCTCCGGCCGCGAGGTCTCCCTGGCTTCGGACCACCAGGGTGTCGTCCCCGCTACCACCGAAAATCCGGTCCTTGCCGGACCCGGCAACGATGATGTCGTTGCTGTTTCCACCATAGACAAAGTTATCGAGGTCGGTGCCGTAGAGCGTGTCGGAGAGGTTCCCGACGCCGAAGATCACCGCCGCCTCGATGTTCTGGAGCAGGGCGTCGGCGGGGAGAGACACGCCGCCATAGATCAGGAGCTCGTCCACTCCAGTGCCGCCGTTGAAGGTCTCGCCGGCGGTGACCTGGTCCTGCCCGGAGATGACGAGCACGTCATCTCCGCTCGCACCGAAAAGACTGTCGGCACCGCTTCCGCCGAAGAGCGTATCGTTGCCGTACTCGCCTCTCAGGGTGTCGCTGCCGCTCAGGCCATAGAGTTTATCGCCTCCGTAGAGGCCGAGGAAGATGTCTCTGCCGCTGGTGCCGACCATGGTGTCCGCCCCGGTCGTGCCCGGCGTGCCGATCCGCTCGATCGATTCGAACCTGATGCCGAAGGGCAGGATCGGGCCCAGCAGGTCGAAGCCGGTGGGAATGTAGAGGCTGTCCGTGCCCTCGCCGCCGAAGAAGGTCGAGCCCAGGGTCAGGGGCTGGACCAGGTAGAGGACGTCGTCGCCCACACCGGCGGCCAGCACCCCGATGCCGCTGCCGGCCGAGAGTGTATCGTCGCCGCTGCCGCCGAAGAGGGAATCGGCGCCGCTGTCGCCCTCCAGGATGTCGTCGCCGGACTGCCCCTCCAGATGGTCGTTTCCATGTCCGGCATAGAGCCGGTCGTCGCCCGAACTGCCGTAAAGGGAGTCGAGTGCGCTCGCCCCGAAAAGCGTGTCGTTCCCGCCCCTACCCCGGATGATGTCCGCACCGTCCAATCCATAGATGCGGTCCATTGTGGACGAGCCCCCGAAGGAATCGGCCAGGTTCGTTCCCGTGAGGCGAACGACGTCGACGGAGAAGATCTGACTGTCGAGGGGCGCCAGATTGTAGCTGCTCTGGCTTGCGAGTTCGAGCGTGTCGCTACCGCCTCCGCCGTCCAGGCTGTCGTTGGGTCCGATCTCGGATACCATGTCGGCATGGAAGGTATCGTCGCCGGGGCCGCCGAAGAAGCTTTCCCGGCTGCTGTGCAGGAAGAAGCGATCGTCCCCCGTTCCACCGTAGGCGCGGTCGTTGCCCTCGTAGCCGTAATGCCTGTCCTTGCCGTCGCCCCCGAAGAGCGTGTCGCTGCCGCTCCTCCCGCTCAGAATGTCGTTGCCGCTGTTGCCCCGAAGGGTATCGCCGCTTCCCTCGCCGAAGAGCCGGTCGTCTCCGTCATTGCCGTCCAAGGTGTCGTCGTCGAGACCGCCGAACAGCAAATCGTTACCGGACCCGCCGCGCAGGTGATCGCTGATAGTGCCCCCTGACAGCGTATCGGCACCGGAGCCACCAAAGAGGTCGTCGAAGTTGGTGCCGCCGTAGAGAATATCGACGCCCTCGCCGCCAAAGAGGTCGTCGTCCCCCGCCATGCCCCAAATCCAGTCGGAGCCGGAATCGCCGTAGGCCCTGTCCCAATCGGCGCCGCCGAAGATGGAATCGTTCCGGTCGCCACCGAAGAGGCCCCAGTCGGTATCGCCGCCGCCATAGAGCCAGTCGGCGTCGTTGCCGCCGAAGAGACGGTCCTGTTCGATCCCACCCAGAAGCGTGTCGGCACCCGCACCGCCGTAAAGGTTGTCGTTCCCGGCCGAGCCTGTGATGATATCGTTGCCGGGGTCCCCGAAGGCGCTGTCGCCTCCGCTTCCGGTCCGCAGGCTATCGTTCCCGTTTCCGCCGTAGAGCGTGTCGCCATTGGCGCGGCCGAGCACCGTATCGTCGCCCCCGAGCGCGAAGAGCGTGTCGGTGTTGTCCGTTCCGGTGAGCGTCTCGGCAAGATCGGTTCCGGTCTTGACTGCCATGCTTCAAGGTCCCCGCTGCGGCGTTGCTTCACTCAAACCTAGACAACCGACGTCCGATACCCGGCTGCGTCAGAGACAGGTAAGCGCAAACATAGTGGCGATGACTCTGGCTTTGCATAAACGCAATCCAGCTGTCCACACAAGGAATCCACAGAATCCAGTGGGGTAGCGCCCTATTAAGTTGAAATTCGGCCAGGAAACTGAGAGCGAACACAAGGAAGTGGTGTGCAGCCGAGCCGTCCGGGTGCGGCACCTCAGAAACAATAAAACACAAGACAGACTACCGAGATAAAATCTCAATCCAAGGCATTTCGCCCGGCTGCGATCGGCCGGACCTGGCTTGTGTGACCTAGCCTGGGTGACCTGGCCTGGGTGGTGGGATGGACACGCCTAACGAAAGCAACCGAAAGAAGCCGGAAGCGGCCGCTCCCGGCCGGTCGCGCTCGGCTCTACTTGACGGCGGGTTTGGCCGGGTGGAGTTCTCTTGCCCTGCCGAAGAGCTGCAAGGCCTCCGGCGTCCCGACGAAGCGCCAGTGCCAGGGTTCGAACGAGACGCCCTGCTTGTTCTCCAAGGGAAAGGAGAGCTCGAAGCCGAAGGAGGTGGCATTGGTGATCAGCCAGCGGCCGGCCTTGGTCTCGCCGAAGCAGGTCTCGAAGTCGCAACGGCGGTTGCGGCCGTCCGCGAAGTCGACGGCATAGCCGGTCGCATGCTCGCTGTAGCCCGGCGGGGCGGAGACCAGCGCGCGCTCGGCCTCGCTCTGCTTGCGCCCCTCGCAGCCGCTGCCGCAGACCGGCCCGCCCACCTGGCAGACCTCCTTGCAGAAGAGATAGCGCTGCTTGCGGATCGACCGGAAGCAGGAAAGCGCGCGCAGGTCGACCTCGTCGGCACGCGCGGCCTCGATCATGACCCTGAGGGGCTGGACCACGTCCTTGTGCAGGCGCGCGCTGTTGCCGGTGCAGACCGCCATCAGGTCTTCCGCCGCCGCCTCCGGATAGCCGAGGTGCCCATAGAGGCTCTCCTGGGCGGCCGCATCGCGCAGCGAACCGGAAGAGAGGAGCAGCATTGCCAGTAGCACCGGGACCAGAAGCACCGGCAGCAGGCTCGAGCGTGGCAAGATCAGTCCTCTTCCAGCCAGTCGTTGATCAGACGGCGCGCGATGGAGTCTCGGCGCGGGAGCCGCAGGCTCTCATCCTCCGGCGAGTTGCGTAAAGCCTCGCGGTCGAACCAGCGCGCGGTCTCCAGTTCGTCGGGATCGATCTCCAGCGGGCCGAAGTCGGCACGGGCGTGGAAGCCGACCATCAGCGAGGAGGGGAAGGGCCAGGGCTGCGAGGAGTGATAGGTCACCTCGCTGACCTTGAGGCCGACCTCCTCCTCGACCTCGCGGGCGACGGCCTCCTCCAGGCTCTCGCCCGGCTCCAGAAAGCCCGCCAGGGTCGAGTGCATGCCGGGCGGCCAGACCTTCTGGCGGCCCATGACGCAGCGCTCGCCGCCGTCGTGCACCAGCATGATCACCGCCGGATCGGTGCGCGGGAAGTGCTGCGTGGCGCAGCTCTCGTTGCCGCAGCGGCGCACGTGGCCGCCCTGCACCAGGTGGGTCCTGGACCCGCAGAGGCCGCAGAAGAGATGGCGCTCGTGCCAGTAGACCAGCCCGCGGGCATAGGCCAGCAAGGCACCCTCGGCCCGCCCCAGCAGGGGACCCACCACCCGGAGGTCGCTGAAGTGGCCGCGGCCGACCAGGAGCGGCGCGTGATCGGGCGTCTCCTCCGCCGAGACGTCCAGCGCGACGTAGCAGTCCTGGCCGACCAGCCCCAGGACCGCCCAGGCGGCGCCGCGGTCGAGATAGTGGTGCGCCTCGGCCGTCGTCAGCCAGGCGAGGGCAGGGCGGTCCGGCTCGACCACCAGGTTGCGGCCGCGCCAGACCGGCAGGAAGCGCGTTCCGGGATCGGCCAGGCGGGCCTCGATCCAGGCCTCGTCGCGGCGGAGCTTGTCGACACGGTCCAGGCCGGCACCGGCGTAGAAGTTCAAGGCGGTTTCTCTCATGCGGGGCGGGAGAGTGGCACGGCGGACTGCGCCGAGACAATCGGGCAATTGCGGAGGGCTGCCTCGCGGCGGCCAAGGGGCTCATGCAGTCGGCCAATGCGGCGGCCTCATGCAGGATTTACTTGTCGCACTGCGCCGCCTGGATCAGGATTCCAGGCTATGGATGTTCCTCGCCACGCCGCCAGCCGGCGCCGGGTCCTGGCGCTCGCGGCCGGCGCAGTGACCACCGGCCTGACCAGCGGCCTGCTGGCTGCGCCGGCCGCCGCGCTCTGCGGCCTCTATCCGACGGCCGCCAGCCTGGAGTTCCAGGCCCGGAAGGAGGGTCGGGAGATGGGCTGGCGTCGCATCGCCTTCTTCCGGCAGGGCGGCGAATTGCTGGCGCTGAGCGAGAGCGAGCTCACCCTGGGGCCTGCATGGCACTTTCGCCAGAAGGTGCAGGAGGTCTGGCAGGACGGCTGGCTCGTCGCGCTCGCCGCCGACACCTGGGAAGACGGCGCCCACTACCAGCTCCGGGCCGAGCGGCTGGGCGGCGCAGCCCAGACCGGCGGAGCGGACCCCGAGGCCGGCGGCAATGGCGGCGGCCTGGCGGGACAGGCCGGACGCCTGCGCTTCAACGTCTCCGGCCACGTGGTGGCGACGACCTTCTGGCATCGCGACACGCCCTACGCCCAGGCCCTGCTCTCGGTCGTGGACGGCCTGGTCAAGGTGGTGCGCACGACCTCCCTGCCCGACCGACAGATCCCCCTGGGACGCCGCAGCCTGGCCGCCCGCGGCTGGGAGCTGCGCGGCGAGTTTCCCTGCTCGCTCTGGTACGACCGGGACTGCACCCTGCTGCGCTTCGCCCGGCCCGACGCCCGCGGCCGCCCGCTGACCTTCGTCCGCCAGGCCTGACTGAAACCTGGCCCGGCTACTTCGCCTCCGCCGTCGCCTTTCGGTCGAAGTCGCCGGCATCGTGGCGTTCCGGCAGCCGCAGTTCCGGGTCGCCGGAGGTCCGGTTCACCCTACGCCCGCGCTGTACCGCCGGCCGCTGCCAGATCTCCTCGGCCCAGCGCACGACGTTGGTGTAGGAGGCGCAGTCCAGGAACTCCGCTGCCTCGTAGACCGTGTTGCGCACCAGGCTGCCGTACCAGGGCCAGACCGCGATGTCGGCGATGGTGTAGTCCTTGCCGGCCAGATAGGGCTCCTCGGCCAGCCGGCGGTCGAGAACGTCGAGCTGGCGCTTCACCTCCATGGCATAGCGGTCGATCGGGTACTGGAACTTCTTCGGCGCGTACTTGTAGAAGTGCCCGAAGCCGCCACCCAGATAGGGCGCGGATCCCATCTGCCAGAAGAGCCAGGAGAGCGCCTCGGCTCGGCCTGCCGGATCTTGAGGAAGGAAACGGCCGAACTTCTCCGCCAGATGGAGCAGGATGGCCCCCGATTCGAAGACCCGGATCGGCGTCTTGCCGGAGCGATCCACCAGCGCCGGGATCTTGGAGTTGGGATTGATGTCGACGAAGCCGCTGGAGAACTGGTCCCCGTCGGCGATCTTGATCAGCCAGGCGTCGTACTCCGCCCCGCTCTCGCCCAGCGCCAGCAGCTCTTCCAGGAGGATGGTCACCTTCTGGCCGTTCGGCGTCGCCAGGGAGTAGAGCTGGAGAGGGTGCTTGCCGACCGGCAGCTCCTTCTCGTGGGTGGGGCCGGCGGTCGGGCGGTTGATGCCGCCCCAGGTCCCGCCCAGCTCGTTGTCGGGGCTCCAGACCTTCGGCGGTTCGTAGTCACTCACGTCCTGCATGCGGATTTCTCCTGCGGTCACCAATGGCTTTGGGCGAGCGTCGCACCTGGCGAGGGCAGATGGAAGCAGGCGGCGGGCGGATCAATGGCAAGGGACTTGTGCCGGGGGGTGGTAGCAGCAGGAGGTAGCAGGATCGGGCATGCGACGCGACGCCCGGGCCGCTCCCCCCTTGCGTTGCGGACCGCAAGCGCGAATATTGGGTGAGGGAGGTTGGCAAGCGGACGGAGTCCTCGCCAACCCGGTCAGGTCCGGAAGGAAGCAGCCGTAACGAGTTTCGCTTCGGGTCGCCCCGTCAGCCTCCCGCCGTTTCACGGATAGGGCGAGCGCGAGGGGGCCCATGGCCGAGGCCGAGGAGAGAGCTCAAGCCGGCGCCGCCGCCTATCGGGTACTCGCCCGCAAGTACCGTCCGCAGAGCTTCGCCGACCTGATCGGCCAGGAAGCCCTGGTCCGGACCTTGACCAACGCCATCGACGCCAAGCGGATCGCGCAGGCCTACATCCTGACCGGCGTGCGCGGGGTGGGCAAGACGACCACCGCCCGCATCCTGGCCCGCGCCCTCAACTACAAGGGTCCCGAGGGCGACCGCGGGCCCACCGCCGGGCCGACCGACGACTGCCCCATCTGCCAGGCCATCGCCGAGGACCGTCACGTAGACGTGATCGAGATGGACGCCGCCAGCCGCACCGGCGTCGGCGACATCCGCGAGCTGATCGAGGGGGTGCGCTACCGCCCGGTCGAGGCGCGCTACAAGGTCTACATCATCGACGAGGTGCACATGCTCTCCATCAGCGCCTTCAATGCGCTGCTGAAGACCCTGGAGGAGCCCCCGCCGCACGTCGTCTTCATCTTCGCCACCACCGAGATCCGCAAGGTGCCGGTCACCGTGCTGTCGCGCTGCCAGCGCTTCGACCTACGCCGCGTGGCACCGCAGCTGCTGACCCAGCACTTCGCCCGCATCGCCGAGGCCGAGGGCGCCGAGGCGGAGCCGGAGGCCATCGCGCTGATCGCCCGGGCGGCCGACGGCAGCGTGCGCGACGGCCTCTCGCTGCTGGACCAGGCGATCGCGCTGACCGACGGCAAGGTCGCCGGTGCCGCGGTCCGGGAGATGCTGGGAATCGCCGACCGCGGCCGCCTCTACGACCTGCTGGAGGCCACCCTCGGCGGCCGGCTGGACGAGGGGCTGGCGATCCTGGCGGACCTCTACAGCCTGGGCGGCGACCCCCTGGTCGTGCTGCAGGACCTGATGGAGATCGTGCACAGCGCCACCCGCCTGAAGCTCTCGCCGGCCAGCGCCGAGGACAGTGCGCTTCCCGACCTGGAACGCACCCGCGGCCAGGCGCTGGGCAGCGCCCTAGGGCTGGCCGAGCTGGCGCGGGCCTGGCAGCTCCTGCTGAAGGGCTACGGCGAGGCGCAGGTGGCGCCCCTGCCCCTGCAGGCGACCGAGATGGTGCTGATCCGCCTGGCCCATGCCAGCAGCCTGCCGCCGCCCGGCGATCTCGTCCGCCAGCTCCGCAACGAGGCGCCGGCGACCCCGGGAAGCGCGCCCGGAAGCGCGCCCGGAAGCGCGCCTGGAAGCGCCCCGGCCGGGCAGGACCGCGGTCCGCCAAGGCCGTCCGCCGGTGCGCGGCCGCCGGAGCGCACAACGGGATCGCCCGCGACCGCCCTGGCGAGTGCGCCCGAGCCGGAACCGCTGCCCGCCCCCTCGGCCCCGCCGACACCGCAGGGCGGAAGCCTGGGGATCTCCTCCTTTCCCGCCCTGGTGGCGCTCGCGCGCAGCCAGGGCGAGCAGCGCCTTGCCAACCACCTGGAGTGCGACGTCTCCCTGGTCGCCTTCGCCAGCGGCCACCTGAAGCTGCACCCGCTGGACGACGCGCCGAAGGACCTCTCCCAGCGCCTGACCCGCCTGCTGGGCGAGTGGACGGGGGCGACCTGGCGGGTCGAGCTTACCCGCGAGCCAGGCGACCCGCCCCTGCGCCAGCAGGCGAAGGCGGCCGCGGCGGAGAGCCAGCAGGCCGCCCTGCAGCATCCCCTGGCCCAGGCCTTCCTGGACAGCTTCCCCGACGCCCGCCTGATCGGCCATCGCCGCGAGCAGCCGCCCGCCTTGCCGGGCGGGGAGGGCGATGTTACCGCTGATCCCGACGCGGAAGAGGAGGAGGAAGAGCTCTCTCCCGAGGAACGGGCACTGCTGGCAGGCCTGCCGTCGGACGACTAACCGGGAGCGGGCCCAGCGATCCCGCGCGACCAGTAAGGAGCGACACCATGAAGAACCTGAGCCAGCTCATGAAGCAGGCCCAAGAGATGCAGAGCAAGATGGCCGAGATGCAGGAGAAGCTGGAGTCGGCCGAGGCGACCGGCACCTCCGGCGGCGGCATGGTGCAGGTGACCGTGAACGGCAAGCAGGCGGTCAAGTCGGTGAAGATCGACCCCGCCCTGATCGACCCCGAGGAGGTCGAGGTCCTGGAGGACCTGATCGTCGCCGCGGCCAACGATGCGCGCACCAAGATGGAGGCCGAGGTGCAGAAAGAGATGCAGGGCCTGACCGGCGGCCTCTCGCTGCCCCCGGGCATGAAGCTGCCCTTCTAGGGCTAGATGCGCTCGCTCATGCTCACACATCCGGATTCAACACCTTGCTCTAGAAGCGAAGCGTCGTCGCAGATGGATCCATCTGCGCGGGGTTCGCTCTAGGCGGCAGGGCAGCGCGTTGCGGAGCCAGGGAATGCCGGAGACGGCGCTGGACCGCCTGACCCTGCTGCTGGCCCGCCTGCCGGGGCTGGGCCCGCGCTCGGCCAGGCGGGCGGTGCTGCAGCTGCTGAAGCAGCGCGAGGTCCTGATGCTGCCGCTGGCCGAGGCGCTCTCCGCCGCGGCCCGCGAGATCAAGACCTGCGAGATCTGCCGCAACCTCGATACCCGGACCCCCTGCGGCGTCTGCCGGGACGAGAGGCGCGACCGCCGCCTGCTCTGCGTCGTGGCCGAGGTCGCCGACCTCTGGGCGCTGGAGCGTTCCGCCGCCTTCCGCGGCCGCTACCACGTCCTGGCCGGGACCCTCTCGGCGCTCGACGGCCGCGGACCCGAAGAGATCGGCCTCACGGCCCTGGTCGAGCGCACGGCCGCCGGCGAGGTCGAGGAGGTCATCCTGGCCCTGCCGGCCACCCTGGAGGGCCAGACCACCGGCCACTACATCGCCGAGCGCCTGGCGTCCCTGCCGCAGCCCGTCCCGGTGACGCGCCTGGCCCAGGGCATCCCGCTGGGCGGCGAGATCACCTACCTCGACGACGGCACCCTGACCGCCGCCTTCCGCGCCCGCCGACCGGCACTATAGAGCAGGCGGCCAGGCTCTAAATTGTGGCTACGCCAGAGGTTTGCGCTCAGGGCAGGCCTGCCATGTGGCCGAACCGAGAAACGTCACCGCTCTTGACCGAATGGTTCGGAAAGCCTTGCCGCAAAGGTTTGCGCCCACTCCCGCAACTGACACTCTCTGACAGAAATTTTGATTCCAAACCAAAGAATTGCGGCTGCTTGACGGCGCTTTCTTGAAAAGACCCGTTCCAGGACCTTCGTAATCAGGGCCGGATCACTTCACCGTGACGCAGTCGCCAGCACCAAGAGGGCGGCGCGGACAGGATGATCCGGCCGACCACCGCAGTCGATCCGTGCTTGGACAAGTAACAACAACAACGGGCCAGACCTTTCCTTTCAATGTTCTTGCTCGCGTCCTGCCCTTTCGGGCAGCCCGAGCGCCTGGACAACAGAAGGTTAACAGGGATGACAACGAATTCCGATTCTTTGGCCGACCTCGGCAATACCGATAGCACGAACGGCGGCTCGGCTGCCGATAGCCTCACCGATCTTACCTTTGCTGCGCTGGCCTTCTCGATCGGCACCAGCGGCACCGACACCCTCTTCGGAACCAGCGCGGACGACACCCTGGACGGTACCGGCGGCGCGGACCGGGTCTACGGCCTCAGCGGCAACGACAGCATCGTCGACGGGGATGCGCTGAACGGCGACTACCTGGACGGCGGCCCCGGGATCGACAAGCTCGACATGAGCCAGAACAGCTTCAACGGCGCGGTGACCATCGACCTGGAGGCCGGGCTCGCATCGGCACCCTTCGCGCTCTTCGCCGACACTATTCTGAACTTCGAGCGGGCGATCGCCGGCGGCGATGCCAGCCTGCTGGGCAACTTCGGAAACAACGCGCTCTACGGCTCTAACAGCGGCAACAACTTCATCGAGGGTCGCGGCGGCAACGACTTCATCGTCGGGCGCAGCGGCAACGACCGGATCTTCGGCAGCAGCGGTCTGGATAACCTGATCGGGGCCAGCGGCGACGACACGCTGACCGGCGGCAGCGGCAAGGACCGCATGGAGGGCAGCAACGGCGACGATTCCGCCTTCGGCGGCGATGCCGACGATTCCGCCTACGGTTCCGGCGGCAAGGACACCCTGATCGGGGCCAGCGGCAACGACAGCCTCTTCGGCGGCGAGGACGCCGATGTCCTGGCCGGTGCCGCGGACCACGATCGTCTCTTCGGCGTCAGCGGCAGCGACCTGGTCTTCGGCGGTCTGGGGGTCGATACCCTCTTCGGCGGCGGCGGAGCCGACGACCTCTACGGCAGCGGTCACTACGACACCGCCTTCGGCGGATCGGCCGGCGATAGAATCTTCGGCGGCAGCGACACCGATCGCCTCTATGGCGGCCAGGGTCAGGATGCGCTCTACGGCGATCAGGGTACGGACCACCTCTTCGGCGGTATCGGCCGCGACAGCCTCTACGGTGGCAGCGGCAACGACACGGTCATCGTGCGTTCGGGCGAGCTCGTCGCCGGCGACCTTGTCGACGGCGGCAGCGGTCACGACCTGGTCATGCTGCTCTCCGCCGTACCCGCCGTCGGTCTTGTCGATCTGACCCGCTTCGAGCAGGCCATGAGCTTCGGCAAGAGCGGGGACGATTTCATCAAGGGCTTCGATTTCTCGTTCTCGGAGTTCATCTTCGGCGGCGAGGGCGACGACGACCTGAGGGGCGGGTCCGGCTCCGACACCTTGGACGGCGACACCGGCGTCGACACGCTGCGCGGTCTCTCCGGAAACGATTCCGCGACCGGCGGCGAGGACCGCGACACGATCTTCGGGGGCGAGGGCGACGACCGGGCCAACGGCGGAGGCGGACGGGACCTGGTCCTGGGCGGCTCGGGGATCGACGACATCCTGGGCGGCGACCAGAACGACCGCCTGGACGGCGGCAGCGGAAGCGACACGGCCTTCGGCGGGGATGGAAACGACACCATCACCGTTGACACCCTGACCGACGTCGTCTTCGAGTTGACGGCCGGGGGCGTCGCCGACGTCCTGCGCTCCGACGCCCAGGACTACACCCTGGCCGACACGGCGCTGGTCGAGCGGGCCAACATCAACAAGGGCATCGGCCCGGCCAACCTCACCGGCAATGCCTTCGAGAACACCCTCCTCGGCAACTCCGCTGCCAACGAGATCGCCGGCGGCGACGGGGACGACCTGTTGAACGGCTTCGGCGGCAACGACACCCTGCGGGGCAACAGCGGCAACGACACCTTCGTGGTGGACGCCCCCGGCGACCTGGCGATCGAGCTCGCCGGCGAAGGCCAGGACCTGGTCCGCGCCAAGGTTGACTATTCGCTCGGCAGCCACGTCGAGAACCTGACCCTTGAGAAGAACGCCGGCGACCTTCGGGGCTATGGCAACGACCTCTCCAACGAGGTCTTCGGCAACAGCGGCGACAACACCCTCTTCGGCGGCAGCTCCGGCGACTCCATGCGGGGCGGGTCCGGTGAGGACACCCTCTATGGCGGCACCGGGGCGGACGCGGTGAACCCCGGCTCCGGCGACGACCAGATCTTCGTCGACGACGCCGGCGACCAGGTCTACGAGGCGCCGGACGGGGGCCGCGACCGCATCACGGCCGAGGTCGACGGCTTCACCATCGCCACCCATGTGGAGGTCCTGCGCAATGCCCAGGACGGCGTCGGGCGCACCCTCTTCGGCGACAGCGACGCGGACCGCATCCTCGGCAACAGCGGCGGCGACACCCTGATCGGCGGCAGCGGCGACGACGAGCTCTACGGGGCCCAGGGCGACGATTCCCTTGCCGGCCAGGCCGGCGACGACCTCCTGCGGGGGCGCCTGGGCGCGGACGTCCTGCGCGGCGCCGCCGGCGACGACACCCTCGAGGGCGGCGACGACAGCGCCGAGGATCTGCTGCAGGGCCAGGGCGGCAACGACAGCCTCGAGCTGGGCCAGGGCGACCGGGCCTACGGGGGCACCGGGAACGACCGCTTCCTCTTCGACGGCGACGAGGTCGGCGACGCGAACGGCTCCGGCGGCCCGGTGATCGAGGACTTCCAGGGCCTGATCCTCAACGCCACGACCGACCGCGACCGCCTGGTCTTCGCCAGCGGCCTGGAGGTCGGCAGCTTCGACTACATCGGCGGCAATGCCTTCAATGGAAATGGCGACAGCGAGGCCCGCCACGCCGGCCAGGGCCAGATCCAGGTGGATCGGGACGGCGACGGCAGCACCGACCTGGCCTTCCGCCTCTCCGGCATGAGCCAGGCGGGCCAGCTCACGGCCGCGGACTTCCTCTGGTTAGCCTGAGGGGGCTAGGCGGGGGTCGGGGACCCGTTTCCCGGCCTCCGCCAACTCTTCAGCGCCCGGTAAGCCAGCCAGGATTCACTCAGCTTCAATACTCTTGCAGTTAGCCTGGGGAGGGCTAAGGCGGGGGTCGGGGGATTCGTTCCCCGGCCTCCGCCACACTCTTGGAAGCGCCCTATGCCTTCGCGCTCAGGTGCAATCGGCTCCGGCCCGCACCCCCGCCCAAAGCAGGATACTTCTGTAGCGGCCGGGCGGGGGTGCGGGCCGGAGCCGCGCAAAACCGAAACGCGCTACCGTCCAGCCGGTGCCTGGTACTTGAAGACGTCGAGCTCGCGCAGGTCGAAGAGATCCTTGCTGAAGCGCAGGCCGTACTCGGGGTTGATCAGCCCGGTCTGGACGATCACGCCCTGGGGGTCGACCACCTCCCACTTGCGCAGCTCGACCGGGTCCTCGTTGAAGGTGAGGGTGACGGAGGCGAGGTTGCCCTCGGCCTGCTCTTCCTGCACCGTCATCACGATGTTGCCCTGGCCGTGCGAGAGGTAGGTCAGCACCAGCTTCTCGTCCAGCTGGATCGGGTCCTTGAAGAGGAACCAGAGGGGCGTTTCCCAGATCGGAAGCTGGGTCACCTGCTTCAGCTCGCGGTCGTAGACCGCCACGGCGTAGCCGTCGGCGACGATCAGCAACGGCACCGGCGGGTCGTAGTCGAAGCGAAGCCGGCTCGGCCGGTCGACATAGACAACGCCCTCGGCATAGCTGCCGTTGGAGGCCGACTGCACGAAGCGCGCCTTCACGGTATCCAGCTTGTTCAGGTAGCGCTCGACCTTGTTGACCACCTGCTTGTCGTTCTCGTTCAGCGCGATCGCCGTCGCCGCATGCGCGCGGGTCACGAGCCCGCCGAGACTACCGATCAGGCCGACGCCGGCCATCCCGGCCAGGAGGCCGCGACGCCCCAGCGGGCGGCCAAGCAAGGATCGCTCTTCAGACATAATCTGCTCCTTCATCCGGACACCCCTTGGGGGGTGCCGCCTGCGCTGTCACCTCGTCATCCGGGCGCAACAGCACAAGACCCTGCCGCCGCTTTGGGGCGATTTTGCGGGCCTCTTCACTCTCCGCCCAGGACCTCGCGCTTGCCCACATGGTTGGCGGCGCTGACGATCCCCTCGTTTTCCATGCGTTCTACGAGACGGGCGGCCCGATTGTACCCGATCTGCAGGTGACGCTGCACGAAGCTGGTGGAGGCCTTCTTGTGCTCGCGCACCAGCGCCACGGCCTGGGCATAGAGGTCGTCGCCGTCGCCCGCGTCCGAGAGGTCGGGGGCCAGGGCCTCGTCGGGCTCCTCCGTCACCTCGGTTACGTAGTCGCTGGGGCCCTGCGCGCGCAGGTGCTGGACCACCTGCTCCACCTCCTCGTCGCTGACGAAGGGGCCGTGCACACGCTGGATGCGGCCGCCGGCGCCCATGTAGAGCATGTCGCCCTGGCCCAGAAGCTGCTCGGCCCCCATCTCGCCCAGGATCGTGCGGCTGTCGATCTTCGAGGTTACGTGGAAGGAGATTCGGGTCGGGAAGTTGGCCTTGATGGTGCCGGTGATCACGTCGACCGAGGGCCGCTGGGTCGCCATGATGATGTGGATGCCGGCGGCGCGCGCCATCTGCGCCAGGCGCTGCACCGCTCCCTCGATCTCCTTGCCGGCCACCAGCATGAGGTCGGCCATCTCGTCGACGATGACGACGATGTAGGGCAGCGGCTTCAGGTCCAGCGGCTGCTGCTCGATCACCGGCTCGCCGGTATCGGGGTCGAAGCCGGTCTGCACCCGGCGGGTTAGCACCTCACCCTTGGCCAGCGCCTGGGCCAGACGCTCGTTGTAGCCGTCGATGTTGCGCACGCCCAGGTGCGACATGGCGCGGTAGCGGTCCTCCATCTCGCGCACCGTCCACTTCAGCGCGACCACGGCCTTCTTGGGGTCGGTCACCACCGGCGAGAGCAGGTGCGGGATCCCGTCGTAGACGGAGAGCTCCAGCATCTTGGGGTCGACCATGATCAGGCGGCACTGCTGCGGCGAGAGGCGGTAGAGCAGCGACATGATCATGGCGTTGATCGCCACCGACTTGCCCGATCCCGTGGTGCCGGCGACCAGCAGGTGCGGCATGCGGGCCAGATCGACCACCTGCGGCGCGCCGCCGATGTCCTTGCCCAGGATGAGCGCCAGGCGGTGCTTGCTCTGGGCGTAGGACTTGTCGAGCAGGATGTCGCTCAGATAAACGGTCTGGCGCCGCGCGTTCGGCAGCTCGATGCCGATGACCGAAGAGCCCGGCACCACGGCGACGCGCACCGAGAGCGCGCTCATGGAGCGCGCGATATCGTCGGCGAGGCCGACCACGCGGCTGGTCTTGGTGCCCGGCGCCGGCTCCAGCTCGTAGCGCGTGACAACAGGGCCGGGACGCACCGTCACGATCTCGCCGCGGACGCCGAAATCCTCCAGGACGCCCTCCAGCAGGCGCGCGTTCTTCTCCAGCGCATCCTGGCTCTCCAGGCTGGGCCCGGCATTGGGGTCGCTCTTGGCCAGGACGTCCAGGCTGGGCGGGCGGTACTCGCCCTGCCGGCGCAGGTCCAGCTCCTGCTGCGGCGGCCTGGGCGCGGGGCGGCTGGCCGGTGCCGGCGGGGCCACGCGCGGCAGGGGCGGCGGGGCGGTGTTGAAGGGCGTGGACTCGCTGGAATCGGGCAGCGGTATCGAGAGCGGGACCTCCTCGTCCGGGGCGATGCGCCCGGCGAAGAGCTGCGGCGCGCCGCTGCCCTGCTCCTCCTCGTGGTGGCCGTGCCCGAAAGAGGGCTCCATGCGCTTGGCCTTGCGGCCCTTGCCGGACCAGAGCTTCCCCAGGCCCCACTTCTCCTTGCGCGGGGCGGGCGGCGGCGCGGCCGTGGGCTCTTCCGCCTTGCGTTTCGGCCTGAAGCGGTCCCTGGCCTTGGCGGCCTGCTCGGCCATGGCCGGCGGCACCTCGATGCGCAGGCGCCCTTTCTCCGTCGGCTCGGGCGGCGGGCTGTCGGTGGGGCCCGCCCAGGTCATGTCGTAGTCCTGCCGGCGCTGGGTCGCGGTCGCGATCTCCTCGGGCTCGGCCGGGGTGTCGAGGCGCACGGCCCTGCGGCGACCGCCGCCCAGCAGGCCGAGCAGGCCCAGCGGCCAGCCGAAGATCGCCCCCACCTCGCGCCAGCGCAGGCCGCTGCCGTAGACGAAGAGCATGGCGGCCGGCAGGGCGGCGAGCAGAGCGATCATCGAGGGCGCCAGCATGAAGGCCTCGGCCAGCTTGACGTTCAGCAGCGCGCCCGCGGCCCCGCCGAGCGGTCCCGGCAACTCCAGCTCCGGCCAGCGCTCGAAGGCGGCGAGCACCATGCAGACCATGAAGAGGCCTGCCAGCGCGGCGGCGGCGCGCAGCCAGAAGGGCGCGAGCGACTGGCGGCAGAGCGTGCGCCACATCCAGCCCAGGAAGATCACCGGCACCAGATAGGCCGCCAGCCCGAAGAGCTGCATGAAGAAGTCGGCCGGGTAAGAGCCGTACATGCCGAAGACGTTGTGGTAGAAGCCGCTTCCGCTGGTGTTGAGCGAGGGGTCCTGCGGGCTGTAGGTCGCCAGCATGGCGGTGAAGGCCGCGGCGGCGACGAGCAGGATCAGGGCGAAGAGGTCGCCCAGGCGCCGCCGCGCCCAGCCGCCGGCACCCGCCGGCAGCACGCCGTGGCCGTGGCGTTCCAACAAGAGCTCGTCGCGATCCGTTCGACTGGTCATACCGCTCCTCGAGGCTATCCGTCTCGGGCGCAGGTCATAGCAGAACCTGAACGATCCGCGCGAGGGCTCTGTCCAGCAAATCCGCCTCGTCGACCAGGGCGACCCTGAGGTAGGGATAGCCGGGGTTCTCCGCCCCCTCGTGGCCCGAGAGGCTCATGTAGGCGCCAGGAAGTGTGCGAATGCCGGCCTCGAGCCAGAGATCGCGGGCCGCGTCCTCGCCGTTGCCCTGGCGCGAGCCGGTCACGTCCAGCCAGGCGAAGAACCCACCCTCCGGCCGCTGCCAGCCGAAGGGACCGGCGAAGTGCCGCTCGGCCAGCTCGATGTTGCGGCGGTAGAAGGCCCGGTTCGCCTCCACATGGGTCTCGTCGGCGAGCAGCGTCACGCCGGCTGCCTGCACCGGCAGCGGCACGCCGGCGCCGCCGAAACGCAGCAGGCCTTCGACCGCGTCCAGCATCCTGGCATCGCCGGAGAGGAAGCCGCAGCGCAGGCCCGGCGCGCCGGACCGCTTCGACAGGGAGTGGGCCGCGACCAGGCCCTCAAGGCTGCCGTTGGCGGCGGCGATCGAGAGCGCGCCCGCGGGCGGATCGCCGAAGTAGAGATCGCCGTAGCACTCGTCGGCGACCATGAGGATGCCGTGCCGGCTGAGGAACGCCATCGTGTCCGCAAGCCGGCTGCGGCTGGCCGCGGCCCCCTGCGGGTTGGAGGGCGAGCAGAAGAAGGCGATCGCGGCGCGCTCGAGGTCGGCCTCCGGCAGGGTGGAGAAGTCCGGCAGGTGGCCGCCGGCGGCGTCGACCTTGAGGTAGCGGGGCTCCAGGTCGGCGGCCAGGGCGGCGCCCGCGTAGACGTGATAGCCGGGGTCCGGCAGCAGGGCCAACGGCTGCGCACCGCCCAGCGCATGGCGCTTGGCAGTGCCGGCCGCCATGGTCAGGAAGAAGAGCCCCTCGCGGCTGCCGGAGCAGGGCAGGACCCGGCCCTCGCGCGCGAGAAAGCCCTCCGGCAGGTCGTAGCTCCGCGTCAGCCAGTCGCCGGCCGCCTGGATCAGGGAGGGATGGCCCTGGAAGGGCGGATAGGTGGACCAGCCGGACGCGGCCCGCCCGATGGCCTCCAGTCCCATGGCCGGCATGCCCGTGCGCGGGTCGCCGATACCCAGGTTGAGCGGCGCGCCGGCGGCCTTCGGCGAAGGACCGGGCGCGAGGCTGTCGAGGAGGCGGTTGAGCCGGAAGAAAGGATTCAGCGGGCGCAGGTCGAGCGGAGGCGTCATGCAGCTTGGTTCCTGGGGATGGGGTGAATGGAGCCATGGTGCATGATCGAGAGGAAGCGCACCAGCCTCGAAGCTCGCGGGTCTACTCAGGGGCTCTCGCCGGCCCAGGGATCGATGAGGGTGAGGCCGCAACCCTCGAAGCCGCCTACGTCCCGCGTGGCGACCGCGGCACCGGAAGCCAGCGCGGTGGCGGCGATCAGCGCATCGAATGCGCCGATCGGCCGACCCAGGCGGCGCCGGCGTGCCGCGATCTCGGCATAGCGGCTGGCGGCCTCGGCGGTGAAGTCCAGTGGGGTGCCCAACTCGGCCAGGACCGCCTCCACCAGGGCCGTCAGCGACCGCCGCCGCTTTCCGTCCGTCAGGCAGGCGACACCATAGAGCAGCTCGGCCCGGACGATGGCGGCGGTGCACAGCGAGCGCCGCGGCTGTGCGGTCATCCAGGCCGCCACCCGCCGGTCCGGCAGCGGCTTGATCGCCTCGGAGATGACGTTGGTGTCGAGGAGGATCACTCGAAGCGCGGCGGGTCGCCGACCGGTTCATCCGGATGCTCCGGCAGATCCACCCCACCGAAGGGCGCCACACGCCTGCGAATCGCGGCGTAGAGGTTCTCGTCAGGTCCCTGATCGCTCGCGACCGCCTCGTGGATGATCGAGCGCAGCTCCGCCTCCATCGAGCGGCCGTTCTTCGCGGCCCGCACGCGCAGGGCTTCCTTCTCCCCTTCCGGTATTCCGCGAACTGTCACTGTGGCCAAGGCGATTGCTCCTCTCCTGCTATGTCGTCAATGTAGTCAATGACAGCATTGACAGCAACAGGCTGGCCCTGCGAGGGGCGCTGTCCCGTCAGCCAACGTTCGCGGCGCTCTCAAGCCTGGGCCCTGGAGGCCAAGGTCAAGAGAAGTCTTCGTGGATCAGGTCTTTGATCCTCAGTCCGCGAAGCGTCACTCCCTTGGACATGGCACGGATGCGCCAGGCTGCGGCTTGGGCTTCCTTGAGGGAAACAGGCCGGTCTAGGGGAACCAGCCGCGCGATTGTCTTGCCCCTGCGGGCTATCATCACCTCTTCGCCCTGCTCGACCAGATCCAGCAAGGCGGCGAGCCTCATCCTCGCTTCGGACGCTCCAACCTCACGCATGTTTTCCTCCAGACAGCCAATCCAGATTAGACAGCTATTGGTAGAAGTGCGATCAAAAACACATGCTACCCGAAGAGCCATCTGGGCAGGAAGGTCGCCAGGTCCGGCAGGACGCAGATGACCAGGACGCCGAGGCCCTGGAGCAGGACGAAGGGCAGGACGCCGCGGTAGATCTGGCCGGTGGAGATCTCTGCCGGTGCCGCGCCGCGCAGGTAGAAGAGCGAGAAGCCGAAGGGCGGGGTGAGGAAGGAGGTCTGCAGGTTGATCGCGATCAGGACCGAGAGCCAGATGGGATCGAAGCCCATGATCATCAGGATCGGGGCGACGATCGGCAGGATGATCACCGAGATCTCGACGAAGTCCATGACGAAGCCGAGGACGAAGATCAGCAGCATGACGAAAAGCAGCGCGCCGACCTCGCCGCCCGGCATCTGTTGGATCAGAAGCTCCACATGCTCGTCGCCGCCCAGCCCGCGGAAGACCAGCGAGAAGATCGAGGCGCCGATGATGGTGCCGAAGATCATCGCCGTGATGGTCATGGTGCGGGTTGCGACCTCGGCCAGGATTCCGGCCTTGGCGGTGCGCCCCATCGCCACCCAGATCCCGTAGAGCGCGACCGCGATCAGCGCTGCGGCGAGGACCGCCAGCAGCCAGTCGCCGGCACCGCTGTCGGAGCGCTGCACCCGGATGGAGGCGAGGTTGACCAGGACGACCAGGGCTAGGAGCGCCAGGATCGAGAGCAAGATGGGCAGCTTGCGCCCCCGGCCCTCGAGCCGGAGGCCGGCCAGCAGCAGGGCGCCGATGGCGCCCACCGCGGCGGCCTCGCTGGGCGTGGCGATCCCGCCCAGGATCGACCCCAGCACGGCGACGATGAGGACCACGGGCGGGATCAGCACTCTGGCCACGCTCTGTCCGGCCGCGGCCTCTCCGCTGCGGCGCGGCAGGGCCGGCGCGTCGGCCGGGCGGAGCCAGGCGCGCGCCAGCACGTAGGCGATGTAGAGCGCCACCAGCACCAGCCCCGGCACCAGGGCCGCGGCGAAAACCTGTCCGACCGAGATGGTCTCGACCGTGAAGAGGCCCTTCTCGTACTGCGCCTGCTGGAAGGAGGAGGACATGACGTCGGAGAGGATGATCAGCAGGGTCGAGGGCGGGATGATCTGGCCGAGCGTGCCGGCGGTGCAGACCGTCCCGGCGGCGAAGGCCGGCGCATAGCCGTTGCGCAGCATCGAGGGCAGCGCGATCAGCGCCATGGTCACCACCGTGGCGCCGACGATGCCGGTCGAGGCCGCCAGCAGCGCCCCCACCAGGGTGACGGAGACCGCAAGCCCGCCGCGCAGGCCGCCGAAGCGCCGCCCCATCTCCTCCAGCAGGTCTTCGGCGATGCGGCTGCGCTCCAGCACCACGCCCATGAAGACGAAGAGCGGGATGGCGATCAGGGTGTCGTTCACCATGATGCCGAAGACGCGCTGCGACAGCGCCCCCAGCAGGCTGAAATCGAAGGCGCCCAGCAGCCAGCCCAGCACCGCGAAGGCCGTCGCCACGCCGGCCAGGGTGAAGGTCACCGGATAGCCGATCAGGATCGCCCCGCAGAGCACCAGGAACATGATGAGGTCCAGGTATTCGACCAGCAAGCTCATCCCCGGGAAGGTCCCTTCGCCCGCCCCTGCCCGGCGGCGACGAGATCGCGCAGCAGCCCGGCCGCGGCCTGGACGATCAGCAGCCCGCAGAAGAGCGGGATCAGAGACTTCAGCAGGAAGGAGGCGGGGATGCCGCCGACCGAGATTGGCCCCTCCAGGATGCCCCAGGAGTTGCGCACGAAGGGCCAGGTGACCCAGGCCATCAGCGCCATGGAGGGGATCAGCAGGAAGAGCGCACCCGCCGCGTTGACGGCCGCGCGCCGCGGCTTTTCCCAGCGGGCATAGAAGATATCGACGCGCACATGGCCGTCGACCAGCAGGGTATAGCCCGCGCCCGCCATGAAGAGGGCCGCGTGCATGTAGAGCACGCTCTCGGACCAGAAGACGTCGCTGAAGCCGTAGACATAGCGCAGCAGCACCACCAGGAACTGCACCAGCACCATGGCGAGCGCCAGCCAGCGGACGAGACGGCCCGTCCAGCGGTTGACCGCATCCAGTCTGTCGGCGAGCCGCTCCATCGGCAGCGGGGAGGAGCCTAGCGGTCTTCGCATCGATAGCGCACCGGCCCGCACCCCCGCCCGGCCACCCCATGGGATAGTGTCGTGGGCGGTCGGGCGGGGGTGCGGGCTGGCGCCGCCTCAGCGACGCTGCAGTTCACGCCCGCTCCTCCCCTCCTTGCCTACTGGCCGTAGTTGTACTCCAGAGCGCGCGCATTCATCTGGCCGTTGTCGGCATAGACCATGTAGTCGACCATGGCCGCGCGGTAGGCCAGGAAGCTCTCGACGATGCGCTTCACCAGCTCGTCCGAATCCTCGCGCAGCTCGCCCATCACCTCGCCGGCAGCATTGCCCATGGCGACGATCACCGCTTCGGGCAGACGGTGGACCTGGACGCCGCGCTCGGCCACGAGCTGCTGCAGCGCCTTGGCGTTGTTGGTGGTGTAGTCGGTCCAGACGGGGTTGTAGAGCGAGGAGCAGGCGAAGGCGACGGCCTGCTTCAGGTCATCCGGCAGAGCCGCATAGGCATCGGCGTTGACCGCGCACTCCTCGGCCGACGAGGGCTCGCCGACGCCCGGCCAGTAGTAGTGCTTGCAGACCTGATAGAAGCCCAGCGCGGAATCGGACCAGGGGCCGATGAACTCGCCGGCATCGATGGTACCGGACTGCAGGGCCTGGAACATGTCGCGCCCGCCCATGGCCTGCACCGCCATGCCCAGCTTGGCGCACATCTCCGACGCCAGGCCGGCGGTGCGGAAGCGCAGGCCCTTGAGGTCGTCGACCGAGGCGATCTCCTGGCGGAACCAGCCGGCCCACTGCGGGCCGGAGTTGCCGCAGAGGAAGGGCTTCAGCTTGAAGCGGGCGTACATCTCGTCATAGAGCGCCTGGCCGCCGCCGTGCTCCAGCCAGCCCACCTGCTCGTCCGCGCGCAGGCCGAAGGGCTGCGAGCCGAACAGCAGGATGCCCTTGGACTTGGAGCCCCAGTAGGCCGGCACCGAGTGATAGAGCTCCGCCGTGCCTTCCGAGACGGCATCGAAGACGCCGCGGCCGGGCACCAGCTCGCCGGCGGCATAGAGCTTCACCGCGATCCGGCCGCCCGAGAGCGCGGTGATGCGGTCGGCCAGCATCTGCGCGGCGATGCCCGGTCCCGGCAGGTTCTTCGGCCAGGAGGTCACCATCTTCCACTCGACCGCGTCCTGCGCGATGGCAGGCGCGGCAAAGGCCGCGGCACCAGCGGCCGCACCGCCGCCGATGGCGGCCAGCGCCTTGCGGCGGTTCATGGTCTTGCTCTCGCTCATCCCAGTCTCCCCTTGCTTGTCGTCAGTCCCCGGCGATCGAAACGCCGCGCAGATGATTGCCGATTCCTCGCCGGAGGTCACGACATCCTTGCGGCCAGGCGAGGGGCGAGCATCGAGCAGGGTCGGGAAGGGGGGTGAGCGCTGCGTCAGGGTTGCCAGCCGGTCGGTCGCGTGGCTCCATCCCTGATTCTCATCTTACCCCACCTCTCGTCATCCTCCGGCTTGACCGGAGGATCTCGCGACACCCTGGCGGCAAAGAGGAGAGGGATCCTCCGGTCAAGCCGGAGGATGACAAAATTTATAAATCGTGACGAACTTCCGGCGGCCACCGCGCTCGAGAGCGAGAGGAAGCCGTGGCGGGGAGCGGTCAGCCGCTCCCCTTCTTGCCGGGCTTGCCGCCGCCGGCCTCCGGGAAGATCCAGAGGCCGAACAGCATGACCGCGGCGATCGCGAGCACGACGAAGCCCAGGTAGCTCTGCGCGCCCGCGAACTCGCTCCAGGCGACGATCGCCGCCACGACGAGGACCAGGAGCGAGAGCCCGATCTTGATCTTGATCGGCATGGCGCCGGCTCCCCCTGGCTTACTCGGCCGGAACGCCGGTCGCGGCGGAGACCTCCGGGCTGCGCGAGACCTTGCGCATGTCGGTCTTCACGTGGGCCGTGCTGTAGCCGTTGAAGAGGTGGCCCAGCAGGCCGCGGTTCAGGTCCGAGGTGCCGAACAGCCAGTCGGCGATCGGGAAGGTCAGGTTCATGTTCCGCTCCATCATGATCGACTGGCTGTGATGGGCGAAGTGATGGCGCCGCAGCGTGTTCACGAAGGGCATCTTGCGCACGAAGGCGTTCTCTTCCACGTGGCAGCAGAAGTGCATGAACTCGTAGGTGATGTACATGCCGGTCGTCGTGCAGATGAAGAGCCAGCCCACGTTGGGGCTGATCAGCCAGCTCAGCACGATCACGCCCGGGGCCGACATCAGGATGAAGACGATCAGCGCGTAGGGCGGGAAGAAGGTCACGCGCCAGTCGTGCTGGTCGGCAAAGCGCATCTCTTCCTGCGTGAAGAACTGGTGGTGCTGCAGGGTGTGGCGCTGGTAGATCGCGCGCGCGCCGGGGAAGCGCAGCGGGCGGTGCATGACGTACTTGTGCAGCGCCCACTCGAAGATGTTGCAGGTGACGAAGGTGATGGGGACGATCAACCACTCCCACCACTGCACGTTGCTGATGTGGGCGATGTAGTACCACAGCGCCAGGCCGCCGATCGCGTAGATGATCGCGACGTGCAGGTAGCCGTTGTACCAACCGTCGATCCGGGAGCGATAGACCTCTCGGTACTGCCGCTGGCGTGGCGTCATCGGGCTTTCTGCCAGTTCCATCCTTCTTCTCCTCGCCGCAGTGCCGGCCCCGTCGGGCCGCTGGTGATCACTGATATATCACTTATACATCACGAACGCAGACAGGTCAAATGCGCTGTTCGGGAGGCCCGCCGGAGCGCCCCTCTAGGACAAGGTCGCTGGCAGTCGGCCGGTGTTGCGGGCCGGTCCGGTGCCAAAGCGAGACCCCCTAGCCCATGGCTTCCTTCTGCTGGGTCTGGAAGATCGAGCCGTAGCCGCCGCTCCAGTCCGGCGGCAGGCGGAAGCGGCCGGGCTCGTGGTGGGCGCTGCGCGCCGCCCGGCCGCGCACGATCGTCCCGTCGTAGCGCGAGGGCAGCGGCTGGGGGGTGTAGGTCATGGCGTCGGCCGCGCTCAGGACGTAGAGCAGCAGCGGCCGCGCGCGGCTCGAGTTGTTGGGCTTGGAGCCGTGGACGGTGCGGTAGTTGTGGACCGTGACCGAGCCGGCGCCGCCCTTGAAGATCCGGGCCTGGTCGACCTCCAGGGCCGCGCTCTCGCGCGGGCCGATCTCGCCGCGCCAGCTATCGCCCTCGCCGTAGTGGTCGTAGATCGGGCCCCTGTTGCTGCCGGGCAGGATCTCCAGCGGACCCTGGGCCAGGTCGCAGTCCTCCAGGTAGACGCCCATGGTGAGCACGGCGTGGTTGGAGTGCGGGAAGAAGGGGGCGTCCTGGTGCCAGGTGACCTGGGTGCCGCCGCGCGGCGATTTGAAGTTCAGCTTCGACTGGTAGTACTTGACGTCGGGTCCCAGCAGGTCCTCGGCCAGGTCGCCCAGCGGACCCTCCTTGAGCAGCTTCCAGAAGATCTCGTCCTGATCGCAGGGGCTGGAGATGCGGCGCAGGCGCGGGTTCTCGGCGCTGTGCCCCGGCTCCAGGTCGAAGACGGCATCGGACTTGGTCTTGGCCCGGCTTTCCTCCAGCAGCCGCGCGACCGCGGCCCGGCAGGGCTTCAGCCAGTCCTCGCCGACGAGCGAGGGCACCAGGATGCCGCCCTCGTCGAAATAGCGCTGCCGCGCCTCCCGGCCGAGCACGTGGGGGGCATGGCTCATGATCTCTTCGGGTGTCATCGGGGCCTCCTCTACTGGAATCCCAGAAGCTGTTGCGGCAGCCAGAGCGCCGTCTGCGGAAAGGCCGCGACGATGGCCAGCGCAACAAGCTGGATCACGATGAAGGGCATGACGCCCTTGTACATGTGGCGCAGGGTGATGCTGTCGGGTGCGACGCCGCGCAGGTAGAAGATGGCCGGGGCCATCGGCGGGGTCAGATAGCTGGTCTGGATCATCACCAGCAGCAGCATGCAGAACCAGACCGGCTCGAAGCCGCTCTTCAGCACGAAGGGCATGAAGATCGGCACGAAGATCAGCAGGATCGAGATCCACTCCAGGAAGAAGCCGGCGATGAAGACCAGCGCCAGGAAGACCAGCAGCAGGCCCCAGGGCCCGACGTCCAGCACCTGGATGATCTCGCGCATGACCCGCATCCCGCCGGCGCCGACGTAGACCCCGGTGAAGAGGCTGCCGGCCATCAGGATGAACATGATCATGGAGGTGACGACGATGGTCTTGATCAGGGCCTCCTTGAAGGTGCCCAGCGAGAACTTCCCGTAGAAGATGGCCAGCAGGAAGGCGCCCAGCGCACCGATGGCCGCGGCCTCGGTCGGTGCCGCCCAGCCCAGCATGATGGAGCCCAGGACGGCGAAGATCATGAGTAGCGGCGGGACCAGCGCCTTGGCGGTGATCGCCACCTTCTCGGCGAAGCCCGGATCGTCGGGGCTCGGCGGCACGCGCGGCGCGGCCTCGGGTTTCAGGATGCAGAGCCCGATGATGTAGACGATGTAGAGGCCGGAGAGGATCAGGCCCGGAAAGATCATCCCCACCATGAGGTCGCCGATGGAGACGTTGGCGATGGGGCCCAGCACGACCACGACCACGGAGGGCGGGATGATGGTGCCGAGCGACCCGCCGGCGCAGATCGTCCCGGAAATCAAGGGCTTGGAATAGTCGTACTTCATCATGGCCGGGATCGCCAGGAGACCCACCACGGTCTCGGTGGCGCCGATCACGCCGGTCGAGGCGGCGAAGATGATGCACATGATGACGGTGCCGACGGCCAGCCCGCCCGGCAGCCGCTTGGTCCAGAGGTGAACCGCGTTGAAGAGCTGCTCGGCGATGCCAGAGCGCTCCAGCATCGCGCCCATGAAGACGAAGAGCGGGACCGCGGCCAGCACGAAGTTGGAGGCGACGTCCTCGATCTTCTGGGTGAACTGGAAGAGGACCGCATCGCCGAAGACGAAGAGCCCGAAGCCGAAGGCCACGCCCAGCAAAGAGAAGGCGACCGGAAACCCCAGGAAGATCAGCACGAAGAGGACCGGGAACATGGCAATCGCGGTCATCTCGGAATGCGTCCCTCACGGTCCATGTCGTCGTCGCTCCCGCGCAGCACCCGCCAGCTCTTCAGGCACTCGGCCAGCACCTGTAGCGCCAGCAGCAGGAAGCTGAAGGCGATCACCGCGCGGAAGGGCCAGATCGGCGGGTTCCAGGCCGACTGTCCGGAAGTCTCGCCGCTCGCATGGGCGCCGGCGGCATAGTCGGAGAGCTGCCAGGTCACCAAGACCAGGGCCGGCAGCACCACGAAGAGATAGAGCAGCAGGTCGATCCAGGCCTTCTTGCGCCGGGACAGCTGCCCGTAGATGAGGTCGATCCGCACGTGCCCCTGGCGCTTCAAGGTGAGCGCCCCGCCCAGCAGGAAGTGCACGCCCATCAGGGTGTAGCCCAGCTCGAAGGCCCAGATGGTGGGCGAGCCGAAGACGTAGCGGGCGAAGACCTCGTAGCAGGTGGCGAGCACCAGCGGGATCACGACCAAGGCCGCCAGAAACCCCACGCCCTCCGTCAGGCACTCGATCGCACGCACCGACCGGGACAGGGGGCCGCTGGCGGTGCCTTCATGCGATGGAGTCAAGGGACGGGTCTCTGGCGACACTTGATCGTGGACGGCAGCCTTACTGGCCGCGGACCTTCACGTTGCGATAGCGCACCGCGTCGGCCCACAGCTCGGCAAAGGCCAGCTGGCTGTCCAGCACCCGCTTGAACCAGGGGTTCTCGGCCGCCACCTTCTCGGCCCAGGCGATCCCGGCGTCGTGCGCCGCGTACTGGACCTCGGGGTCGAGCTCGATGATCTCGTTGCCCTGCTCACGGAAGAAAGCCAGCGCCTTGGCGTCCTCCTGACCGATGGTCAGCCAGGAGTTCATGGTGACCAGGAAGGCGGCATCCTCGATCAGCTTCTTGTCGGCATCCGACAGGGCTGCCCAGCTATCGGGATTGATCACCAGCTCGAAGGGGGCGGTGGGCTGATGCACGCCGGGGATGATCACGTACTTGGTGATGCGGTGGAAGCCGGGGGAGATGTTCTCGTAGAGCGTTCCCCACTCGGTCGCGTCGATGGTGCCGCGCTCCAGTGCCGGATAGACGTCGCCGCCCGGCATGGTGACCGGGGCCGCACCCATGGACTGGGAGATCTCCAGCCAGGCACCCGCCGTCCGCAGCTTCAGGCCCTGCAGGTCCTCGAGCGTGCGTACCGGCTTGCGCGAGTGCAGGAAGGCCTCCGCCGTGCGGATGAAGAGCGGCATGGAGACCAGGTTGAACTTGTCCTTGCGCCACTCGGCCTGCAGCTCCACGCCGCCGTCGCGATAGAGCCAGTGCAGCATCTTCTCGGTGTCGAAGGATCCGGCGAAGCCGCCGAAGAGCACTGCGGTCGGGTCGGCGCCCCAGTCGTAGCCGATCCAGGTGTGGCCCATGTCGGCGACGCCGTTCTGCACGGTCTCCGAGACCTTGAGCCCCGGGCCCAGGGTGCCGGCCGGGAAGACCTCGATGGTGATGCGGCCGTTCGACATCTCCTTCACCTTGTCGGCGAAGGCCTGCGCGCCGATCTCCATCAGCGGTCCGCCGCCCCAAGAGGTGGCCATGGAAAAGTCGTGGGTGTCCTGGGCCGCCGCCGGCCCACCGAAGGCAAGAGCCGGCGCCAGCAGGGCCCCGGCCAGGGTGGCGCGCACCACCGATTTGCGTGTCACTTTGTTCACTGTACTCACTCCTCCCTAGGTTCGGCGTTGGACGCCCTCATTGTCTGGCAAGCGCGGCGAGTGCGGCCTTCACCTGCTCCTCGCTCATTTCCCACTCGTTGTCGAAGTTTGCGACGATGGCCCGCATGAAGGGCTCGGCCAGCTTCAGCGCCGTCGCGTCGTCGGCCGCATCGGCGAGGATGGCGAGCGCAAGCTGGCTCGGCTCGCGCCCCTCGAAGCTCCACTCGAAGCCGTTCGGCGAAAAGGTCTTGAGGTCGAAGCGCGGGTCGAGCGGCCGGTCGTCGACCGTGACCTCCCGGCCGTCGAAGGTGCGCATGCCCCGATAGGTCTTCATGGCCGCCGGCCTCACATCTGGCGGCGCTTCTCGACCAGTTCGAGAAAGCGCTCGTACTCGCCGTCCTGGACGGAATAGCTGTGGTCCTCGTCCGGGAAGCTGCCGGACTTGACCTCTTCGACGTAGCGGCTGAGGCCGGCGACCGCGACCTCTGTCAGATTGGCGAAGCGCTTGGTGAACTTCGGCTTGAAGTCGGTGAAGACACCCAGCAGGTCGTAGGAGAGCAGGATCTGCCCGTCGGTCCCGGCGCCGGCGCCGATGCCGATGGTCGGGATCTCGAGCTGCTCGGAGATCACCTTGGCGATGCGCGCCGGCACGGCCTCGAACTCCAGCATGAAGCAGCCGGCATCCTGGATCGCCAGCGCGTCCTCCAGGATCTTCATCGCGCCCTCCGCCGTCTTGCCCTGCAGGCGGAAGCCGCCGAACATGGCGATGGTGTGCGGGGTCAACCCGATGTGCGAGGCCGTGGGGATCCCGGCATCGACCAGCGCCTTCAGGATGTGGGCCTGCGACTTGCCGCCCTGCGGCTTCACCGCATCGCAGTCCGCCTCCTGCATGAAGCGGGTGGCGTTGCCAAGCGCGCGCTCGACCGTGTGATAGCTCTGGTAGGGCATGCAGCCGAGCACGAAGGTGTTGGGTGCGCCGCGGCGGACCGCCTGGGCGTGCATCACCATCATCTCCATGCTGGCGGGTATGGTGTTCTTGTGGCCGTGGGCGATCATCGCCAGGCTGTCGCCGACGACGCAGACGTCGACCCCGGCGGCCTCTGCCCACTGCGCGGAGGTGTAGTCGGGTACCGAGGTGTAGACCATCTTCTCGCCGGTCGTCTTTGACTGGCGGATCTCCTCGATCGTCCGCTTCTTGCGCTCGCTCACGGTCCCTCGGCCCTTCCCTGCCCACCTCGCCGTTGCGCCCCGGTCTCGCAGCCTCCCTGCGCCCGCCGGCCCGGCGATCCTTTGCTTGACGACCACTCGTCGACACCTGATATGTCAACTCATGATCATCTGCCGTAGTGTTGTCAAGAGGGCGGTGGATCGGAGAGACTGCGCCCGCCTCCAGCCGGCCGGCAGGGGATAAGAGCGGTGGACCCGACGAGACGGACTGCAAAGGATTCGGGAAGCCCGCACAGGAACCACCTCAGCCGCGACCGGGTCCTGCACTGCAGGGAAAGGGAATGAGCGCCATGGACAGCCAGGACATCCTGCAAAGCGGAGCCGCGATCGAGGCCCCCCCGCAGTCGCTCACCGACAAGGCCTATGCAGCACTGGAGGAGCGGATCGTCACCCTGGCGCTGGCCCCCGGCGCCATCCTCTCCGAGAGCGCGCTTGCCGCCTCTCTCGGCATCGGTCGCACGCCGATCCGCGAGGCCTTGCAGCGCCTCGCCCGCGAAGGCCTGGTGACCATCATGCCCAGGCGCGGCGTCATGGTCTCCGAGATCAACGTGCGCGACCAATTGGAGGCCCTGAAGGTGCGGCGCGTCCTGGAGTGCCTGATGGCGGAACTGGCGGCCAAGCGGGCGACCGCGGCCGAGCGCCAGCGCTTCGCCGAGATCGCCGAGGCCATGAACCAGGCGGGCGCGGCCGAGGACGACGTCGGCTTCATGCGCCTCGACCGCGAGCTCAACATCCTGGCCTCGCGCGCCTGCCGCAACCGCTATGCCTTGCGCGCCATGGGGCTACTGCACGGCCTCTCGCGGCGCTTCTGGTACGTGCATTACAAGCAGGTCCTCGACCTGCCGCTCTGCGCCCGCCTGCACGCCGACGAGTCCGCCGCCATCGCCGTCGGCGACCCGGAGCGGGCCGTCGCGGCCACCGACGCGCTGCTGGATTACATCGAGGCCTTCACCCGCGCCGCCCTCGACGCGCCGATGGCGCACGGCTAGAGAATTTCGTATTCACGCAGGACCGAGCGCAGGCGCAGGCGAAGATGCTCCGGGGCCCCGGCACGGGAGACCCTGGCCGGCCTTGGAAAAGCCACGTCCCGACCCCAGAGTCTCCCGCATTGGCGTCTACCCGCGACACGGAGAACTCTGCTAGACCAAGGCGATCTCGGGCAGACTCTCGAGAGAGCTGAAACTTGGTCCACTTTTCAACGCCATAGAGCGGGATGGCGTTTTCCGGGCAAGGACCCGGCACCGCCTCTTCGGCCGAACCTGACGCGACCTCGAAAGGACGTCATGCAGTCTTGGTTTCCATCATGACCGCTGCAGCGCTTCCGACGATCCAGTCCGAGGAGCGGCCGCCGATCAGACTGAGCCCGGAGACCCGTTGGAAGCGGGCGCTGGCCATGACGGTGGCCTGCCTGCTGGCGCTGGTCGTCCACGGTTTGATCGTCTTCGTCCTGGTGGCCGAGTTCGCGCTCTTCACCGAGGAGAGCCAGGAGGAGGCGAGCCTGGAGGAGCAGGTGATCGCCGTGGTCCAACTGCCGCCCCCGCCGCCCGCCCAGCCGGCGCCGGAGGAGAACCAGATCGACGTCGGCCGGGTCAACCAGGGCCAGGATTCCGGCGGCGGCGAGGCCGAGGCGACGGGCGAGCTGGACCCCGTCGAGGCGCCCCCGCAGGGGCCCGAGCCGGCACCGGAGGTCGCCGAGGCACCGCCGGAGCCCGAGCCGCCGCAGCCGGAACCCGCACCGCCCCCCGTCGAGCAGGCCGAGCCGCCGCCGGAACCCCCGCAAACCCAGGTGGCGGAGGCGCCGAGCGTCGAAGAGCCCCCCCAGCCCGAGCCCCCCCAGCCCGAGGTCGCCGAGACGCCGAGCGTCGAGGAGATCCCGCTGCCCCAGCCCGCAGAGGAGGCGAGAGTCGAGGAGGCGAAAGTCGAGGAGGCGAGAGTCGAGGAGCCGAGCGTCGAGGAGCCGCCGCCCGAGCCGGAGCCCCAGACCGAGGTACCGCCGCCCTTCCCGGCGGTGCCCCTGACCGACCTGCCGGAGCTGGCGCTGACCGAGCGGCCGAGCGAGCCGCAGGACGACGCCGAGATCGAAAAGCTGAACCTGGACAGCAACCTGACCGAGGTGCTGGTGACGGCCGCCCTGGACCGGGAGGCGGAGGTCAGCGGGCCCAACGCCCCGATGGCGGTACCGCCGAGCAAGCCCGAGCGCGAGGTCACCCTGCCGCCGGTGCCCCGCCCGGTTCGCACCGAGCGCCAGACGACGGCGCGCAAGGAGGTCGCCGAGACGCGGCAGAACCGCAAGGCCAGCAACGAAGGGGAGGCGAGCGGCGACGGCGGCGGCTACGGCGGCGGGTCGGAGACCAACTACCTGGGGCTGGTGGCGCGCCAGCTTAACCAGCAGAAGATCTACCCGCAGCAATCGCTGGTCCAGGGCGAGGAGGGGACGGTCGTCGTGCGCTTCACCGTGGACGAGGAGGGCTGGGTCATCGCCAGGCGGATCCTTCGCTCCTCCGGCTTCCGACGCCTCGACGACGAGGTCATGGACCTGCTGATCCGCGCGAGCCCGCTGCCCCCCCCGCCCGGCAGGCCGGAGAAGCTGACCATGACGGTCACCTTGCGCTTCTACTCGAGCTGAGCGTGCCCCCGCGCTCTCTCCACAGTTCGCCGAGAAAATATCAAACTGTTTCGATTGTCACTCGCTGCGGTCCCTCCCACGTTCTGAACAGAGGAACCAAAGGAGGAAGCTGGACATGAAGAACGCAGCCATCGGAATCGCAACCCTCGCCGGCATCGCGGTCGCGGCGCCCGCGCTCGCAGGCAGCGGCGATCTCCGCAGCGAAATCCTGCAGGCCTACGAGGTCGTCAACCGCGCCGTCGAGACGGCGGACAGCGCGACCCTGAAGGCCAAGACGACCGCCGACCACGTCAGCGTGACCTCGCGGGGCCAGGAAGACACGGCGCTCTTCGAGCGGGTCGGGGACGCCGGCCTGACGAACTTCAAGCGCGACATCGTCTCCGACGTGGTGATCGAGGAACTGGCGCCGGGCCTGGTGCTGCAGCGCTTCGACGCCGAGATGCAGGGCAGCTTCGCCGGCAAGCCCGTGCCCGAGAGGGCGGTCGTCACCATCATCTGGCAGCAGCACGACGGCCAGTGGCTCGAGCGCTACTACCAGCACACCCCGCTCGGGTAGCAGCAGCCTGGAGCCTTTGACGCACCCCCGCCGCGCCCTGGCTCCACGACTGCTCCGGGGGACCGCCAACCGACCAGCTTCGGACCCCGAGAACCGCTCGGGGTCCGAAGTGTTTCATCTGCGCTAAACCGTCGACCGCGCCAAGACACCCCTGACGACACCACCCGCTCAAGGCACTTCAGCCAATAATTACAGTTACTTTTCCCAACCACCTCTCATATTTTATTGTCATCCTCCGGCTTGACCGGAGGATCCAGCTCTGACTCACCCCACAACGCACAAAGATCCTCCGGTCAAGCCGGAGGATGACATGTATAGTTTGTTCTGTCCGTTTAGCATACTTTGTCCGTCAAATACATTCTTGAACCCTGGACGGTTTTGGATTGTTTCGTCCATTGCAGGCCTTCTTGGAGTGTGGGCGACTGTGGCTTGCATCCGACAGCACTCCTTTGCCCAAGAACCTCACCCCCCGCCCGGCAAACTCAGCCGGATCACGCCCTTGATCGGGGCGTGGGGGTCCTGGCGCTCGCCGCGCCGGAGGATATCGATGCGGCCCTGGCGCGCCAGGAAGCGCGCCTGCTGGTTCACGGCCTGGAGATAGCGCCGCCAGAGCTCGGGCGGGTCGCCGGCCCGGCGCCGGCGCTCGGCCAGGAGGCGGGCGACATCGGTCGGGCAGGCGCTCTTGCCCTCGCCCAGGCCGGCCACGACCTCGAGTATCGCCGCCGCAACCGGATCGAGCTTTTCCGTTTCTTCTTGCATGGCCGAGGCGCTAGCAGAAAGCGGCGGCCTATGGAAGGATTGTCTGGGACAGCGGCAAAAGGGGGGCTCAGCGATGAAGTTCGAAGGCGACTTCGCGCTCTGGCAGCAGCGCGTCGCGGAGGGACCGGCCGGAAGGATCCGGCGCAGCGCGACCTGCGAGGCCCTGGCAGCCCGGCCCGGCGGCAGCTATCTGGACCTCGGTTGCGGCGGCGGCCAGTTGCTGCACGACCTCGCCGAGGCGATGGAGGGACGCGGCCGGGCGGTCGGCGTCGACATCAGCCCGGATCAAATAGCAGCTGCCCGCGCGCGCTGTGCCGGGCAGGCGATCGTGTCGGTCGAACAGGCCGACGCCACCGACCTACCCTTCGCCGAAGGCTCCTTCGACGGCCTGGGCTCTATCCAGGTCTTCGAGTACCTGCCCGACATCGAGGCGACCCTAACGGAGATCACGCGCGTGGTGAAGCCGGGCGGCCGGCTGGCCACGGTCTCGGTGCTCTGGGACGCCTTCCTCTTCACCGGCCCCGAGGAGGCGCTGAACGCGACGATCACCGAGGCTTGGCGCGCGCACTGTCCCCACCAGATGCTGCCGGCAGCCCTGCCGAGCCGCCTGACGAAGGCTGGCTTCACCGAGATCGCGCAGAAGCCGCTCACCCTCTTCGAGACGACCTACGGCGAGGAGCAGACCGGCTACTGGGTCTCGAAGATCATGGCCGCCTTCGCGGTGGGCCAGGGCGTGCCGGAGTCCGACAGTGCGCGCTGGCTGACTGAACTCGAAGAGGCCTTTGCCGAGGCCCGCTACGGCTTCCTCTCGGTCCCGGTCCTCACCACCGCCAGGAGAGCCTAGGGCGCTCCGGCCTGACGCGGTACCGGCCAACCCTACTCAGCCGCCTCCGCCGACTCCTCGGCCTGCTGCGGGAAGGTGTGGCGGAAGATGTGCTGCTGGATGTCGCTCAGGTGCGCCTGCATGAGGCTGAAGGCGGTCTCGCCGTCGCGCGCGGCGATGGCCTCTGCGATGCGGCGGTGGAAGGAGGCATGGACCGACTGGCGCTTGTAGCAGTGGGCGTTCTCGCCCAGCCGGCGCCAGGCGGGATCGCGGCGGCTGTGCGCCAGGGCGTCGGTCACGCGCAGCGCCAGCTCGTTGCGCGACGCGGCGATGACCGCGCGGTGGAAGGCGGCGTCGGCCGCCTCGTAGGCCGCTTCCTCCCGCGCCGCCTCGCTGGCTTCGGCCAGTTCCTGCAGGCGGCGGATATCGCAGGACGAAGCCCGGAGCGCCGCCAGCCGCGCGCTGAAGGGCTCGATCGCCAGACGCAGCTCGATGACCTCGGGCGGGTTGGAGAGATCGACCATGCGGGCCAGCTCCGCCGAGGCGGCACTGCGCAGCGCCGAGCTCAGGAAGGTGCCGCGGCCCTGGTGGCGCGAGATGCGCCCCTCCTCTTCCAGGCGGTCGAGCACGCGCCTGAGCGAGCGGCGCCCGACGCCGAGGCTCGCCGCCAGGCTGCGTTCCGGCGGCAGGCGGCCTTCCGGCCCCAGCTCACCTTCTGCGATCAAGCGCCGCAGACGCTCCAGGGTCTCGCTATCGTCTTCCATCGTCATCCTTTCCCGCTCGGCAAGCGCCGAAGGCCGAGCCCATCGTGCGTACCAATGTGAGTAAATGGTTCACCCTGCCGACGTCAAGCCTCGTGACGGGATGAACATTTGCGTTTCTTCCGGGAACTGCGGCTTGACCATTGGTCCGAGCCCTGGCTAGCCTCACCTCCGAACGCGACGAAGCCGGAACCTATTTGGCACTTTGGTTCGCGAAGCCCGGCTTTCGATCAACGGCGGAGACCCATGATGACGACTGCAGCCAGAAGCGGGGGCGACAGCAACCATCAGGCGGCCTTGGACCGGCTGCACCAGGAGGTCTTCGAGAAGAACATGGCCCCCTTCTGGGCCGTCAACCAGGCCAACAAGAACGACGAGGACCGCCAGGTCATGGACCAGAAGAAGGCCGTGCCCTTCCTCTGGAACTATGCCCGGGACATCGAGCCGCTGCTGTGGCGCTCGGCCGAGCTCATCACCATGGAGAGCTCGGAGCGGCGCTCGCTCATCCTGGTCAATCCGGGCCTGGCGCCGCGCCGCGCCTCGGTCAGCACGATGTACACGGCCTACCGCCTGAACGATCCGCGCGAGATCATGCCGCCGCACCGCCACTCGCCCAACGCCATCCGGCTGGGCCTCACCGGCGCGCAGAACTTCACCGGGGTCGAGGGCGAGAACATCACCTTCGGGCCGGGCGACATGGTCCTGACCCCGCACGACACCTGGCACAACCACGGCAACCAGGGCGACGAGCCTGCGATCAACCTCTCGGTCCTGGACGTGCCGCTGGTCGAGACCCTGAACGCCACCTACTTCGAGCACGACTACCGCGAGGACGTCGAGGGCGAGATGGTCCGCAAGACCGTGCAGTCCGAGCGCGTCCCGGCGGACTACTCGCAGCGGGTCTACGGCTTCGGCGGGCTCATGCCGCGCTTCCTGGGCCACGACCGCGGGACCGGCAGCGCCTCGCCGATGTACGTCTACCGCTGGGAGATGATGCAGGCCCTGCTGGAGAAGTTCCGCGACTGGGAGGGCGATCCCTACGAGGCGCTGCTGGTGGAATACACCGATCCCACGACCGGCGGGCCGGTCTTCAAGACCATCACCTTCTTCGCCCAGCTTCTGCGGCCCGGCGAGAAGACCCGCCCCTTGAAGCAGAATGCCAGCCTGCTCTGCGCCCCGCTCGGCGGCAGCGGCCACTCGCTGGTCGGCGACACCCGGCTCGACTGGACCCGCTTCGACACCTTCGCGGTCCCCGGCGGCCAGTGGTGCCAGCACGTCAACGCCTCCGACAGCGAGGACGCGATCCTCTTCGTGGCCAGCGACGAGCCCACCCTGAAGGCCCTCGCCCTCTACCAGAAGCACGGCAAGCTGGAGAGCGGCGAGGTGGTCCGCCTTGTATAGGAGAGAACGAACGATGCACCGGAACGACCCGGGGATGCGCCGCTAGGTCATGGCAAAGTCCTGGAACTGCAAGCAGATCGGCCATGTCGACTGTCCCGGGGGCGGTCAGGTCTGGGTCGAGGGCACCACCCTCTTCGTCGGCCACATGCGCAACCCCAGCGGCACCTCGATCTACGACGTCTCCGACCCGACCAAGCCCCGCCAGCTTGCGCGGCTCGACCTGCCGCCCGGCTGGCACTCGCACAAGGTGCGCGTCGCCAACGACATCATGATCGTGAACCACGAGCGGCTGGGCCAGGACGAGACGCCGGACTTCGGCGGCGGGCTCGGCATCTACGACGTGGCCAACCCGGCCGATCCCAAGCTCATCACCAAGTGGCGCACCCACGGCAAGGGGGTCCACCGCTACGACTTCGACGGCCGCTACGCCTACATCTCGCCGACGGCCGAGGGCTACATCGGCAACATCGTGATGATCCTCGATCTCAAGGATCCGGCCCGGCCCGAGGAGGTCGGGCGCTGGTGGATCCCAGGCCAGTGGCTGGCCGGCAAGGAGGACTATCCCTGGGAGGACTGGACGCCGCCGCGCTGCCACCACCCCTTGCGCGTTGGCGACCGCCTCTACGTCAGCTACTGGCACCACGGCTTCTGGATCCTGGACATCTCCGACCTGTCCAATCCCAAGCCGGTGGCCGTCGGCAACACCTCGCCGCTCTACCCCCATCCGACCCACACCTGCCTGGTGCTGCCGGAGCTCCAGAAGGGCCGGCGCATCATGGTGGTGGCCGACGAGGACGTGGCCAAGCTCTGGCCGGCGGCCCCCGCCTTCACCTGGGTCTACGACATCACCGAAGAGCGCCTGCCCACGCCGATCGCCACCTGGCAGGTCGAGGGGCTGGACGAGGACGGCAGCCCGCAGCCGCCGATGACCGGCTGCCACCAGCCCTCGGAGCGCTTCTCCGGCAGCGTGGTTCCCTTCGCCTGGTTCGCCCAGGGCCTGCGCATCCTGGACTTCGCCGACCCCTTCCGGCCCAGGGAGGTCGGCTTCTACGAGGCCGAGGCGCCAGCGGGATTCGAGCGCGCGTCGTCGAACGACGTGACCATCGATTCGCGCGGGCTGATCTACCTGATCGACCGCCAGCGCGGCGTCGACATCATCGAAACCTCTGTGCTTTAGGGAGCGAGATCCATGGCGAGCGGTAAGAGCGCCATCACGCCGGTCGGCAAGAAGAACCCCAACCTACCCTTCCACCCCGGCGTGCGCGTCGGCGACTTCATCTTCGTCTCGGGCCAGGTGGCCAAGGACGATAAGGGCAACATGTGCCTCGGCAACATCGAAGAGGAGACCCGCTGGACGGTCGAGGCAATGCGCCGCGTCCTGCAGGCGGCAGGCGCCGATCTGGAGGACGTGGTGAAGGTCACCACCTACCTGGAAGATACCCGCGACTTCGGTCGCTACAACCGGGTCTTCGCCGAGTTCTTCCCGGAAGGCCGCATCGCGCGGACGACGGTCGAGGCCCGCGCCGTCATCTCCTGCAAGGTGGAGATGGACTGCATCGCCTACAAACCCCTTGGGCAGGAGAAAGCCTGATGCTGAGACTCTTGGGCCGGGCGACCTCCGGCAACGTGCAGAAGGTCCTGTGGTGCCTGGAAGAGCTGGGCCTGGAGTACGAGCGCGAGGACTACGGCCGGCAATTCGGCAACACCGGCGGCGACTACCTGAAGCTGAACCCCAACGGCAAGGTGCCGACCCTGGTCGACGGCGAGCAGGTGATCTGGGAGAGCAACACGATCCTGCGCTATCTCTCGCAGACGAACGGCGGGCGCTTCTACCCCGCCGAGCCCGCCAAGCGCGCCCGGGTCGACCAGTGGATGGACTGGCAGCTCGCCAGCCTGAACGCGCCCTACGTCGGGGTCTTCAAGGAATCCAAGAAGGAACCCGGAGAGCGGGCCCAGAGCTTCGCCGAGGACGCCAAGGCCCTGCGCGGTCTGCTGGAGATCCTGAACGGGGCCATGGCGCCCGGTGGGATCCTGCCCGACGAGGGCCTGACCCTGGCCGACATCTGCCTCGGCCCCATCGTCAAGCGCTGCCTGGCCTTCCCGATCGACACCGACGGCCTGGAGGGGCTCGCCGCCTGGGAAGCCCGGCTGGAAGAGCGTCCGGCCTTCGCAAAGGCCGTAATCGGCTAGAGCAGAATGCGCTCGCTCATGCTCACGCGCCCTGCTCTAGCGTGTTGTTTCAGAAGCAAATCGTCGTCGCAGATGACCCTATCTGCTCGGGATTTGCTCTAGTATGATCTTTGTCTGAGTTGAGGAGAAGAGAGACCATGACCAAAGCAGCCGTCGTCGGACTCGGCACCATGGGACCCGGAATCGCCGCCACCCTGGCGCGCGGCGGCATGGAGGTCACGGCATTCGACGTGAGCCCCGAGCAGCGCGAGAAGGCGCCGCCCATGCTGGCCGTGGCGCAGAAGGTTCTGGGCGCTCTTGGGGTCGAGGACAAGGGCGGCAAGGTGACCTTCGCCGACAGCCTGGAGAGCGCGCTCGCCGGCGCGGAGCTGGTGGTCGAGACGGTCCCGGAGAAGCTCGAGATCAAGCAGAGCGTCTTCAAGGAGATCGACGGCCTGGTCGGCCCCGACTGCGTGATCGCCTCCAACACCTCGGGCATTCCCATCGGCAAGCTGCAGGAGGGCAACAGCAATCCTGCGCGCGTGGTCGGCATGCACTGGTCCAACCCGCCGCAGGTCATCCCCATGATCGAGGTGATCGCCGGCGCGGCGACCGGCCAGGACACGGTCGACTGGATGTGCGACACCATCAAGGCCATGGGCCTGCTGCCGGTGGTGGTGAAGCGCGACGTGCCGGGCTTCGTCGAGAACCGCATCCTCTATGCCCTGCTGCGCGAGTGCGTGGACCTGGTCGAACAGGGCGTCATCGACGCCAAGGGCCTGGACACCTGCGTCTCCTGGGGCATCGGCTACAAGCTGTCGGTGATCGGCCCCATGGCGCTGCTGGACGTGGCCGGGCTCGACATCTACCAGGCCGTCGGCAGCTACCTGAACGCGGACCTCTCCACCCGCAAGGACGTCAGCCCCTATGTCACCGAGAAGACCGCATCCGGCAAGCTTGGCATGAAGACCGGCGGCGGTATCTTCGACTATACCCCTGAGGAAGCGGCCGCACTCAGGGACGAGCGCGCGAAGAAGTTAGTGGCCGTACGCAAGGCGCTGGAGGCCTGAGCCGAGGCGCAGCCGAAGAGGCATATCGGGAGTTTCACGAAGAGGGAGGCAATAGGAGTTATGACCATGTTGACACGTAAAGGCTTCCTGCAGGCAAGTGCGGGCATGGCCCTGGCCTTGAGCCTCGGCCTGGGTGCGGCCAAGGCCGGCGAGGTGACCTCGATCGCGGTCCTGGTGCCCGAGCAGGGCACCGACTACGGCTGGAACCAGCAGGGCGTCGACGCCGCCCGCGCGGTGGCCGACGCCTACGGGCTGCAGTTCATGCCGGCCGAGGGACTGGGCTACGGCGACGTGCGCCCGACCCTGCGCGAGCTGGCCGAGGACGGCGCCAGCCTGATGATCGCCCACGCCAGCGGCTACAACACGGCCGCACCGGAGATCGCCGCCGAGACGGGCGTTCCGGTGGCCATCGTCGACAGCCCCGACAAGCTGAAGCCGGGCCTGGTCGCCGACTATACCCTGAGCGGCCACGAGGGGGCCTATCTGGCCGGCGTCATGGCGGCCACGATGACCCGCACCGGCACGGTGGGTATCGTCGTCTCGGGCGAGCCTCCCTCCTGGAACTCGCAGTCGGCCGGTTTCGCCCAGGGCGTGAAGGCCGCCAACCCCGACGTCAAGATCATCTACGCCGTGATCGGGCCGGCGGCCTATGCCGACGTCGCCGGCGGCCGGCGGGTCACGGAATCGGTGATCGCGGCCGGAGCGGACATCATCTTCGGCCAGGGCAACGGCTCTTCCTTCGGCATGATCGAGGCGGTCGAGAACAGCAAGGCCACCGACGGCGGCGAGGTCTGGTTCATCGACGTGATCGGCGACAAGTCCTCGCTGGACAACGGCCACCTGCTCTCCTCGGTGATGTGGAACATGGTGCCGGTCTACAGCGCAATGGTCGAGGACCTGAAGGCAGGCAACTTCGGCAACAATCGCTACAAGATCAGCCTGAGCGACGATTCCGTTGCGCTGCTGAAGACCGACCACATCCCCGGCGAGGTCTGGGAACAGGTCATGGAACTGCGCGGCCAGATCGTCGACGGCAGCCTGGTGGTCGAGCCGGTCTTCGATGCGGTCGAGGTGCGCAAGCTCATGAGCTCGGTCGAGGCGGAGTAGTCCACTTCTGCCTCACCCCCGGGGCGCGGCCTTCCCTGTCGGCCGCCCTCGGGGTTTTTCTTGTGAGATTCTTGCCAGGTCGCCTTCCATGTCCGAGACCGGCCCTGCGCTGAGCCTTTCCAAGCTGACCAAGCGCTTCCCGGGCGTGCTGGCCAACGATGCCATCTCGCTGGAGATCAGGGCCGGCGAGGTCCACGTCCTGCTGGGCGAGAACGGCGCCGGCAAGTCCACCCTGATCGCCATGCTGGCCGGCATGCAGCAGCCCGACGCGGGCGAGATCCGGGTCGCCGGCAAGGCGGTCAGGATCGGCTCCCCGCGCGAGAGCCTGGCGCTCGGCATCGGCACGGTCTTCCAGCACATGCTGCTGGTCCCCAGCCTCAGCGTCATCGAGAACCTCATGCTGGGCGGGCCCTGGTGGCAGCGGCTCTCGCGCGGCCGGGCGCTGCGCCGCTTCGATGAGCTTTCGGGCCTGCTGGGGATCTCCATCGACCCCTCCAGCCAGCTCGGCCGCCTGTCGCTCGGCCAGCAGCAGCAGGTGGAGATCATGCGGGCGCTCTGGCGCGGCAGCAAGGTGCTGATCCTGGACGAGCCCACCTCGATGCTGACCCCGCAGGGCGTGCAGGACCTGGGCCGGGTCATGCAGCGCCTCAAGGAGAGCGGCACGGCGCTCATCTTCATCACCCACAAGCTGAACGAGGCCTATGCCTTCGGCGACCGCATCTCGGTCCTGCGGCTGGGCCGCCTGGTCGGCCAGCTTCAGCCCGCACAGCTCGACGGCCTCAGCGAGGAGGAGGTCACTGACGAGGTGATCCGCCTCATGTTCGGCGTGGTCGAGGGCCACCGTGCGGAGGCCGAAGCGCTCTCCGGCCAGGGCCGCAAGGCCCAGCGCCGGCAGGTCGCCGAGGCGCCGCCGCGCCTCGAGGTCGAGGCGATCTCGACCACCGCGGAGCGCGGCGAGTGTCCCTTGCGGGAGGTCTCCTTCGCGATCCGGCCGGGCGAGGTGCTGGGCGTGGCAGGCGTCGACGGCAACGGTCAGAAGCACCTGGCCGAGGCCCTGGCCGGCCAGCGGGCGATCGCGTCGGGCAGCATCCTGGTCGACGGCGCGGAGGTGAGCCGCAGCGGCGTCGCCGAGCGTCGCCGGCTGGGGCTGCGCTACGTCACCGACGAGCGCCTGGGCGAGGGCACGGTCGGCCCCTTCTCGGTGGCCATCAACCTGGTGATGAAGGAGACCGGGCGCCAGCCGCTGTGGGAGCGGGGCATCACCCGCTGGGGCCGCATCCACGCGCATGCCCGCGGGCAGATCGCGGCCCACGACGTGCGCACCCCCAGCGAGCGCACGCCGATCGCCAAGCTCTCGGGCGGCAACATCCAGAAGGTGCTGCTGGCACGCGAGCTGGACCAGGGCGAGACCCGGATCGTCCTCTTCAACAAGCCGACCTACGGGCTCGACCTGCAGAACATACGCCTGGCGCGCCGGCGGATCCTGGAGGGCGCCGAGGCGGGCCTCGCCACCCTGGTGATCTCCACCGAGCTGGACGAGCTGCTGGAGGTCAGCGACCGCATCGCGGTTCTCTTCCAGGGCCGCCTGGCCGGCATCGTCGAGAACCGGCCCGGCGCCGAGCAGCAGATCGGGCTCCTGATGACCGGGGCGCAAGCGGCGTGAGCGCGGAGCGGGCAAGCGCGCTGGTGCGCATCCTGCTGCCGATCGTCCTGGCGCTCGCCGTCGGCGCGCTGATCCTCTGGGTCCTGGGCAAGGACCCCTTCGCCTACTACGGCTACGTCGTCGAGCGGGGGCTCTTCCGGGCGAGCGGGCTGGAGGCGACCATCACCCGCGCGGCACCCCTGCTGCTGATCGCCGCCGGCCTCATCGTCGCCTTCCGCGCCGGCATCTGGAACCTGGGGGTGGACGGGCAGTTCCTGCTGGCCGCCGTGATGACCGCCGCCCTGGCCCCGGTCCTGGTCGCGAGCCTGCCGGACTGGCTCGCCTGGCTCCTCTGCTTTGCCGTCGCCGGCCTCACCGGGGCTGCCTGGTCGCTGCTGCCGGCCCTCCTGAAGGCGCGCTACGGCATCAACGAGATCATCACCACCTTGATGATGTCCTTCCTCGGCATCTCGCTGGCCAACGTGCTGGTGAAGCTGGTCTTCGACGACACCGAGACCACGGTGCCGCAGACCCTGACCCTGCCGGTCGACGACCGCCTCTGGCGGCTCTTCGGCACCACGGTGAACGTCGGCATCCTCCTGGCGCTGCTGGTCATCCTGGCGGTGCACCACATGATGACGCGCACCGCCTTCGGCCTGCGCCTGCAGATCGTCGGCGCCAACCCGCGCGCGGCGGTCCACGCCGGGCTCAACGTCGGCCTGCTGACCTACGCCACCTTCGCGCTCAGCGCCGGGCTGGCCGGGATCGGCGGGGCGGTCGACATCCTGGGGGTCTACGGCAACGTGCGGGCCGACTGGAACCCGGCCTACGGCCTGCTGGTGGTGCCGCTGGTCTTCCTCGCCCGCTTCAACGGCTACGGCACCCTGCTCTTCGTCTTCTTCTTCTCCGTCCTCTCGATCGGCGGCGAGAGTGCGGCCCGGCGCCTGGGCGTGCCCAACTTCTTCGTCCTGGTGCTGGTCGGGCTGCTGCTGGTCTTCCTGGCCCTGGTCGAGTACCTGGACCACCAGAGGCGCCTGCGGCGGGTCGCGGCATGACCGGCCTCTTGAGCGAGCTCTTCCTCACCACCCTGCTGGCCGGTGCCATCACCGCCGCGGTGCCGCTGCTGCTGGCCGGGCTGGGCGAGCAGATCTCCGAGAAGGCCGGCGTGCTCAACATCGGCCTGGAGGGCATGATGTTGCTGGGTGCCTACACCGGCTTCTGCGGCGCCTACTTCGGCCAGTCGATCTGGCTGGGCTTCCTGACCGGCGCCCTGGGCGGCCTGGCGGTGGCCCTGCTGATGGCGCTCTTCTGCGTGCGCCTGGGCATGAACCAGATCGTGATCGGCATCGCGCTCACCCTCTCGATGGACGGCCTGACGGCGCTGCTGCACCACTTCCAGTTCGCCCGCGCCCGGCCCAGCCTGGAGGCAGCGGCGAGCTGGCCGCTTCCCGGCCTGGCCGAGATCCCGGTCCTGGGCCCGGCCCTCTTCGACCGCACCCCGCTGGTCTACCTGGCGGTCCTGCTGGTGCCGGCGCTGGCCTGGCTCTACCGCAACAGCTATGCCGGCCTCAACCTGGAGGCCGCCGGCAACAAGCCGGGCGCGCTGGATGCCGCGGGCGTCAGCGTGACCGCGACGCGCACCTGGGCGGTGCTGGCGACCGGCGCGCTGGCCGGGCTGGGCGGCGCCTACATGGCAAACGTGGCGGCCGGCCTCTTCGTGCCCTTCATGACCGGCGGGGCCGGCTTCATCGCCATCGTGCTGGCCATGCTGGCGCGCGGCCGGCCGCTCTGGGTGCTCTTGGGCGCGCTGCTCTTCGGCCTCAGCCTGGCGCTCACCACCGCGCTGCAGGTGGCCGGCCTCAACATTCCGACCGACGTCGTGCAGATGCTGCCCTTTGCCATGGTGATGCTGGTGCTGGTCGTCTTCGGACGTCACTCCCTGCTGCCGCCGGCGCTGGGCCTGCCCTACGTCCGCGGGGACCGCTAGGGCCAGTGTGAAGCGGGCAGTCACACTGACCGCAGTTGAGTATAAGATCAGGAAAAGCGCAACACGAGGAGAACCGGGATCATGAGCGACACGAAGGTCTACCTGCTGGACGGCGGCACCCTGGTGATCGACGGCTTTCACGCCTTCTGGAACCGCGGGCCCGGCGGCGAGCTGCGCTTTCCAACCTATTCCGTCCTGATCGAGCATGCCGACGGGCGCTACATCTTCGACACGGGCTACGACTACGACCACGTACAGCGTGTGCTGCCCTTCGAGAAGCCGCTGCAGACGGCCGAGCAGACCATCCCGGGCCAGCTCGCCAAGCTGGGGCTGAAGCCCGGCGACATCGACTACGTCATCAACTCGCACTACCACTTCGACCACTGCGGCGGGAACAAGCACCTGACCGAGGCCTGCACGCTCTGCCACGCCAAGGAGCTGGAGGCCTGCGGCTGTCCCCAGCCCTTCGAGGGCCTGGGCTATTCCGACATGACCTTCGCACCCGAGATCGCCAAGGAGCGCGGCATGGAGCTGCCGCCCGATCCCGCGCTCGATATCTATACGCCCAGATTCGAGACCCTGACCGGCGACCAGGAGATCGCCAAGGGCCTCTGGCTCTTCGAGACCCCGGGGCACACGGCCGGGCACTACAGCCTTATGGTGGAGCTGGGCGGCCGCAAGCCCATGCTGTTCACGGCGGACGCCTGCTACAGCCAGAAGAACATGGACATGATGTGCATCTCCTCCTTCCACCTGGACCCGGTCGCCAGCGTGCAGTCGCTGCAGCGCCTGAAGGACCTGGCGGAGAAGTACGACGCCGACCTCTTCTATTCCCACGACCCGGAGAGCTATCCGGACTACATCCTGGCGCCGGGGTTCTACAGCTAGGGGAACTCAAGCGACGCGGCACCGGCCCGCAGGGCAGGTGCGCGATAACGCAGCGGCGCCTTCGGAAAGCGGCTGTTATCCTACGGAAAAACAACGTTTCACCAAGCGGTGAGGGTCAAAGGAACCGTTGCGGCCAAGGCCGTCAGACGTTACACCCGTGGGCCGTTGCCGGGCGGCAAGCCGCCGGGCGGTCGTCGCGCGTGCCAAGGATGGAAAGGGATCGGGAAATGGGGATGAAGCAGCAGGATGCCGCAAGGGTCGAGGCCTACCTCCGGCGGCTCTTCCGTAACGATCTCCTGACCGTGGTCTACCGTCCCAAGGACGGCTCGGCCGAGGTCCTGCTGAACGAGGAGTTCATCGGCGTCCTGTTCCAGGACGACGAGGACGGCGAGATCTCCTACAGCTTCACCATGGCCATCCTGGAAGAAGACCTGCCGGTCGCCAGGCACAGATAGACCCGACAGAGAGAAGGCCCGAACCCCCTTGCCTCCTACCGCCAAGGCACTAGAGTGGCCCTGCTCGATCGATGAGCCGCCCGCCGAAGAAGGGCAGCCGCAACGAGAACGCTCTGGAGCGGAACCCGAGCAGATGGACCCATCTGCGATGACGGTTCGCTCGCACAATGAAGGAGCCTGAGCGCTGCGGGCGCGCCCACGCGGGCCCGAAGCGCTCCAGAGCGAGCAGGAGGAGAGACGTCTGGTGCCTGGCCCGCTGACGACATCGCGCCGCCGTGGCGGATCGACCTGCTCGGCCGATGCTTTCCGGGCTCTGGTCGGCGCGGGTGCGATCCTGCTGCTGGCCCTCCTGGCCGTGAGCGGCGGGGCTTCCGCCGCCGACATCCAGATGCGCTGGCACATGGTCGACGAGACCGGCGAGGACTATGCCGCCGCCGACCGCCAGGCCCGCGCCTCCATCTATCGCGGCGACCACATGCTGGCGCTGCGCTGCCACCGCAGCAACGAGCGGAGCTGGCTGACCCTGGTCTTCTCCGCAACCTGGTTCGTCAAGCCGAAGGAGCACCCGCGCTTCTCGCTCTCCATCGACGACCGGGAGGCGCTGGAGCTCTTCTTCGAGCGCGAGACCGACTATCGCTTCGTCTCCAGCAACCCGCCGCGTGCGCTCCTGGAAGAGCTGGCCGGCGGCATCGAGGCGAGGATCTCCGGTCCCGACTACGAGGGTGCGCCCGTGGCGCTGCCCCTGGACGGTTCGCGCCAGGCGATCGACGAGGCCCTCGTACTCTGCGGCGAGAGCCCCCTCTCCGACGCCAACTGAGGGTCGTCCGGCGCGCGACAGGTCCCCCGCATGACCCAGCTCATCACCGGCCGCACACGGCTGATCGCGCACCTCGGCGTTCCGACCGAGAGCTTCAAGGCGCCGATGATCTATAACCCCTACTTCGAGGCCAGCGGCATCGACGCGGTGGTGGTGCCCATGGGCTGCGAGGCGGAGGACTTCGCGGGCCTACTCGGCCACCTCTCCAGGCTTCGCAACTTCGCCGGCGCCCTGGTGACCCAGCCGCACAAGGTCTCGGCCGTGGCCCTCCTGGACCATCCCAGCCCCACGGTGCTGGCCTGCGGCGCCTGCAACGCGGTGAAGCGCGGACCCGACGGCAGCCTGGTCGGCGAGATGTTCGACGGCGAGGGCTTCGTGCAGGGCCTGCTGCGCCGCGGCCGGATGCTGGCGGGCGCCTCGGCGCTGGTGGTGGGGGCCGGCGGCGTCGGCTCTGCCATCGCCGCCTCGCTGGCCAAGGCCGGGGTGGCGCGACTGGGCCTCTACGACCTCGAGGCGGGGCGCTGCGAGGCCCTGGCCACCCGGATCCGCGAGGCCTATCCCGCAGTCCGGGTCACCAGCGGGTCGGCCGACCCGGCCGGCTGGGAGATCGTGACCAACGCCACGCCGATGGGAATGCGGCCGGGCGACCCCCTGCCGATGGAGGTCGCCCGGATCGATCCCTCCAGCATCGTGGGCGAGGTGGTGCTCTCGGCCGAGATGACGCCCTTCCTGGCAGCCGCCAGGGCCCGTGGCTGCGAGGTGCAGGTCGGCACCGACATGCTTTTCGAGCAGATCCCGAGCTACCTCGCCTTCTTCGGCTTTCCCCCGGCCCCCCCGGAGGAGCTGCGCCGCCTGGCGCGCATCCGCTACTGAGTGCTGGACTGCCGCCGGGTCGACCAGTCCCTCGCCCCCTCGATCAGGGTCCAGCCCACCAGGTCTTTCAGGACCGTGCCCAGCGCCTCGTCGAAGGCCTCCACGATGCTGACCAGATCGTCCTGGCTGGCCGCATAGCCGGCGAAGTCGCGGGTGGCGACGATGGTGCGCTGGGGCGTGTAGATCAGCTTGGCGTTGATGATCACGTCGATGCAGGTCGGCGTCGCAGCACAGCTCTGCGGCTGTCCCGGATGGCTGTAGTACTCGGCCTGGAACTCGCGGACGTCGGTGCGCAGCTCATAGTCCGAGCGCAGGCCGATCGCGCGCCGCCCGACGGCGACGATCTTGCCGGAGTTCTCGAAGGACTCCAGGACCAGAGCCTGCAGCATCAGCGGCATGCGGTCGGTCCAGCCGGCATCGGCATAGTACTCGATCCGCGTGGCGCTGGGCGCCAGCGCGATGCGCGTGGTGTCGATCGCGCCCTGGGCGGCCGGCGGCGAGATCACGAGCTGCCAGTCGACCGAGGGCACGTTGACGTCGAAGGTGCTCTTGGGTGTCAGGCGGTAGAGCTTCGGCGGCGGCCCGGACCCCGGCAGGAGGGCTCCGCAGCCCGACAGGACCAGCAGCACGGCCAGGGCTGCGGTATGGAAGCGGAGCGACCTCAGGGCCGGTTCAACGACGCGGTTCATAGCCATCCTGCGAGTTGCCGAAGAAGAAGCGCGAGGGGTCGCGCTCGACATCGGTGGTGATGGTCTTCAGGTTGCCGATCAGCTCGCGCGCCTCGGTGAGAAAGCTCACGAACTCGAAGAGACCCTGCGAGGTGAAGTCGAGGATCGGCTCGCGGTTCTCTTCGATGATGAGCGCCACCTGATTGGCCGCCTTGACGAAGGAGGCCGTGCCGCGTTGCGCCTGCTCGGTGATCTGGCGCAGGTCGCGGGCGAAGTCGTTCGCGGTGGTGTTCAGCGTGTCGGCAAGCTGATCGACCTTCGCCATGGTCGTCTCCGCCTGGTCGATCAGCCGCTGCCCGTCCTGTTCCAGCAGCGAGGCCAGGCGCTCCACGGTCGCGGCCGTGGAATCGATGCTCTCCAGCGCCTGGTTGGTGCGCTTGATGATGCTGTCGAGCTCGTCGCGGTTGTCGGCCAGGGTCTCGGACAGCGCCGAGACGTTGGCGATGATGGTGGAGAAGTTGGTCACGTTCTCGTGGGAGAACAGCCGGTTGGCGTTCACCAGAAGCCGGTTCACGTTGGCCACGACATCCGGGGCATCCTGCAGCAGCTCGTCCAGGGAGGAGGGCCGCGAGGGAATGACCGGGTAGGGCTCGTCCGGCGGCTTCTCCAGCTTGGGCGCGGCCGTGGTGCCGCCCGCCAGCAGCACGTAGCGCCCGCCGGTCAGGCCCTCCAGCTCCAGGCTGGCGACCGTGTCCTTCTTGATCGGGATGGCGGCGAGGATCTCGATCTCGATCCTGACCCGACCGAGCTGCTTGAAGTCCAGGCCGATGGAGGTGACGGTGCCGACCTTCACGCCTTCCAGGCGGACCGAGGCCCCCTCTCGCAGCCCGGTGACCGAGCTCTCGGAGAAGATGAGGTAGCGGGCCGTGGGCCCGCTCTGCTGGGCGCCGATCAGCCAGACGATGAAGCCCAGAAGCCCCACGCCCAGGAGAATCACGAAGACCCCGACCAGCAGGTAGTGTGCGCGCGTCTCCATGGGCTCAGGCCGAAGCCCCGGCGGACACGGGAGTGGCCAGGTTGCGGCGGTCTTCCGCCGCCTGCGCCGCACGGCCGCGCGGACCCAGGAAGTACTCCCGGATCCAGGGGTCGTCGATCGTCATCAGCTCCGCGATCGTGCCGACCGTGACCGTCTTGTTGAGCAGCACGGAGACGCGGTCGCAGGTGGTGTGCAGGGTGTCCAGGTCGTGGGTCACCAGGACGACGCTCAGCCCCAGGGTCGCCTGCAGGGTGCGGATCAGCTCGTCGAAGGCCGAGGCGCTGATCGGATCGAGACCCGCTGTCGGCTCGTCCAGGAAGAGGATCTCGGCGTCCAGCGCCAGGGCCCGCGCCAGGCCGACGCGCTTGCGCATGCCGCCCGAGATCTCGGAGGGGTACTTGCCCGCGGTCTCCGGCGGCAGGCCGACCAGGGCCAGCTTCAGCGCCACCAGCTCTTCCCGCGTCGCCGCCGAGAGCTTGGTGTGCTCGCGCAAGGGGACCTCGATGTTCTGGCCCACCGTCAGGGAGGAGAAGAGCGCGCCGTCCTGGAAGAGCACGCCCCAGCGGCGCTGGACGGCATGCAGCTCGCGGACGCCGAGCTTGCTCATCTCGTGGCCCAGCACGACGATCTTGCCCGCCTTCGGCCGGTTCAGCCCAACGATGGTCCGCAGCAGCACTGACTTGCCGGTTCCCGAGCCGCCGACCACGCCCATGACCTCCCCGCGGCGCACGGAGAAGTCCAGATTCTCGTGCACCACCTGCCGGCCGAACTGGTTGACCAGCCCGGTAACCCGGATCACCGTTTCTCTGTCATCGCCTGCGGCCGGCTTCGGCACCTGCTTCCCCTATCCGCCCTTTGGGTCTCCGGTGACATTGCAAGGCTTGAGCGCTTTTTGCAATGTGCGACCCTGTTCATAGCCGTTATACGCCAATGACTTGAAAGAAGATCGACAGGACTGCGTCCAGGACGATCACCAGGAAGATTCCCTCAACCACCGCGCGGGTGGTGGCATGGCCCACCGATTCGGCGCTGCGCGAGACCCGGAAGCCCTCGAAGCAGCCGACCATGGCGATGAGGAAGGCGAAGGGCGGCGCCTTCACCAGCCCGACCAGCAGGTCGTTGACGCCGAGCGACTGGCGGAGCTGCACGATGAACTCCGAGAGCGAGATGCCCAGCACCAGGTCGATCATGACCGCCCCGCCCAGGAGGCCCATGAGGTCGGCATAGAAGGCGAGGAAGGGCATGGCCAGCACCAGGCCCAGCACCCGCGGCAGGACCAGCACCTCCATGGGGTCGAGCCCCAGGGTGCGCAGGGCATCGACCTCCTCGTTCACCTGCATCGAGCCGATCTGGGCCGTGAAGGCGCTGCCGGAGCGGCCGGCGACGATGATGGCGGTCAAGAGGATCGCCATCTCGCGAGTGACGCCGATGCCGACGATGTTGACGGTGAAGATCTGGGCCCCGAACTGCTCGAGCTGGGCCGCCCCCTGGAAGGCCAGCACCAGGCCGATCAGGAAGGAGATGAGGCCGACGATCGGCAGCGCGTTGAGGCCGGTCGTCTCCATGTGGCGGATGACGGCGCGCCAGCGGATGCGCCAGGGCTGCAGGATGCCGAGCGCCAGGATCACCGCGGTATGGCCGAGGAAGTTCACCAGCAGGCGGGCATCGCCCGCGACCCCAAAGGCCGCGCGCCCGCAGCGCTCCACGACCGCCAGCAGGCTGGGCAGCTCCTTGGGTTGCGCGACCGGGCGGCAGTCCTCCGCGCGCACGGCCTCGATCAGGCGGCGCTGCTCGTCGCGCGCGACGACCGTCTCGAAGGCGACGCCGGCGGCCTCCAGCGCGCGCTCCATCTTCAGCAGGAAATGCACGCCGGCGGTGTCCAGGTGGGTGACGGCGGCGAGGTCGATGCGCGCCCGCCTTGCGCCCCGGGCTTCCTTGGCGAGCTTCATCCGCGCCAGGGACTTCTCGATACGGGCCAGGCTGCGGGTCCGCCAGGCCCCGGAACAGGCGATCACCAGAACCTCGCCCTCCCGGAAGACGGCAACTTCGGGCTCCTGTTCGCGCGCTTCTTCGCTGACCTCGAGGCTCATGGCCGCAGAGGCTGCCGGGGTGCGCGTGCCGACGCAAGTGCTTTGCGCCCTCCGCCGCGCAGCCGGAGCCGCCCGCCTTCCCGCTTCACAAGGCCGCCCGCGGCTGGCATGAAGGCGCGGCCCGGCTGGTACAAGGTTGCGGCCCGCCTGGCCGGAGCCGGCGGAATTTTGGGAGAGGGACTTGCCTGCAAGCCTTGAGCTCGACGGTCTCGGCAAACGCTTCGGGCCCTTCTGGGCGGTGCGCGGCATCAGCCTCAGCCTCACCGCGGGGGAGGTGCTGGGCTTTCTCGGACCCAACGGCGCCGGCAAGTCCACCACCATGAAGATGGTGTCCGGTTTCCTGCCGCCGAGCGAGGGCAGCGTCCGGGTCTCCGGCGCCGACGTGGTGGCCGAGCCGCTGGCCGCCAAGCGCGCGCTCGGTTACCTGCCGGAGGGCGCTCCCCTCTATGCCGACATGACCCCGTCGGGCCTGCTCGACTTCGTCGCCGGGATCCGCGGCATGGGCCGGCGCGCGCGCCGGAGCCGGCGCGAGTGGATCGCCGAGCGTCTCTCCCTGGCGCCGGTCTGGCACCGCCCGATCGAGACCCTGTCCAAGGGCTTCAAGCGCCGCGTCGGGCTGGCGCTCGCCGTCCTGCACGACCCCGAGGTGCTGATCCTGGACGAGCCGACCGACGGTCTGGATCCCAACCAGAAGCACGAGGTGCGCCAGCTCCTCCGCGAGCTCTCCGCCGAGAAGGTCATCGTCATCTCCACCCACATCCTGGAGGAGGTGACCGCGGTCTGCAGCCGGGCCGTGGTGATCGCCGAGGGCCGCAAGCTGGCCGACGCGACCCCCGCGGCCCTCTTCGGTGCGGAGCCGCCGGACCTGGTCTTCCGCCGCCTCACCCTGGGTGCGGAGGCTGCGGGCGGGCCATGACGAGAACGCTCCGGGTCGCCTGGCGGGAGCTCCGCTCCTACTTCACCAGCCCGCTGGCCTATGTCTTCCTCTGCCTCTTCCTGGCGCTCGCCGGCGCGCTCACCTTCTATCTGGGCGGCTTCTTCACCCGCGGCCAGGCGGACCTGGAGGCCTTCTTCGCCTTCCATCCCTGGCTCTACCTGCTGCTGATCCCGGCGCTCTCCATGCGGCTCTGGGCCGAGGAGAGGCGCAGCGGCAGCTTCGAGCTGCTGATGACCCTGCCGCTGACCACGACCCAGGCGGTGCTCGGCAAGTTCCTGGCGGCCTGGATCTTCGCCGGCCTGGCGCTGGCGCTGACCGCGCCCCTGTGGGTCACCGTCAACCTTCTGGGCCAGCCGGACAACGGCGTCATCGCGGCCGGCTACCTGGGCTCCTGGCTGATGGCCGGGGCCTATCTCTCGCTGGGCAGCCTGGCCTCGGCCATGACGCGCAACCAGGTGGTGGCCTTCATCCTGGCCGCCGCCCTCTCCTTCCTCTTCCTCATGAGCGGGCTTGAGGTGGTGCAGGGCTTGCTGCGGGGCCTGCTGCCGCAGGAGCTGACCTCCGCACTCGCCGGCTTCTCCTTCCTCACCCGCTTCCAGCCGCTCTCGCAGGGGGCGATCGAGGCCAGGGACCTGGCCTTCTTCCTGCTGCTGATCGGCTTCGCGCTCGCGATCAACAGCCTGCTGGTCGAGCTGAAGAAGGCGGCCTGAGCATGGCACGGCAGAAGCGCAGCCTCTACGCCCGCCTGGCCATTCCCCTGCTGGCCCTGCTCTTCGCCCTCTCGGTCGGCCTGGCCGACCGGCTGCTGGGCCACCTGCGCCTCGACGTCAGCGAGGACCAGCGCTTCACCCTGACCCCCCTGACGCGGCAGGTTCTCGGCAGCCTGGACGAGCCCCTGCGGCTGCAGCTCTTCCTCTCCAGCCGCTTCACCGACATCAACCCGGCCTATGCCAGCCACGCCCAGCGCATCGCCGGCCTGCTCGAGGAGATGGCGGACGCGAGCGGCGGCCGCCTGCTGGTCGAGCGCTACGACCCCCAGCCCTTCAGCACGGCCGAGGACCTGGCGCTGGCCGAGGGCCTGGAGGGCCTGCCCCTGCCCGGCAGTCCGGGGGAGCGCTTCTACCTGGGCCTGACGGGGCGCAACGCCGTCGACCAGCAGCAGTCGATCCCCTTCTTTCCGCTGCAGCGCGCCGGCAACCTGGAGTACGAGCTGACCGCCCTGGTGGCCGCGCTGGCCGAGACCCGCAAGCCGCGGGTGGGACTGGCGGGCAGCCTGCCGCTCGACGGCAACCCGCTGCTGCGGCAGCCGCCGCAGGCGCTCCTCGGCCTGATCGAGCCGCAGTTCGAGCTCCTGCCGGTGGATCTCGAGAGCGGCCGGCTGCCGGAGGGGCTGGAGACCCTGATGGTGGTGCAGCCCAGCGGGCTCTCCGAGACCGCGGCCTATGCCCTGGACCAGTTCGTGCTGGGCGGCGGGCGCCTGCTGCTCTTCATCGATCCCTATTCCGAGCAGCAGGCCCTGATGAACGGCCAGCGCGGCCTGCCGCCGCTGCCGCCGAACTTCGAGGCGATCGCTCCCCTGCTGGAGGCCTGGGGCCTGCGCCTGCCGGCGGGGCGGGTGGTGGCCGACCGCCTCTCCGCCAGGCGCGTGACTGTCGGCAGCGCCGGGCGGGAGACCAGCATCGACTATGTCGTCTGGCTGTCGGTCCCCGGGGCCCGGATGGCGGCCGAGGACCCGGCGGTGGCCGGCCTGGAGAAGCTCAACCTCAACACGGCCGGCGAGCTGCAGCACCTGGCCGAGGCCGGGACAGCCTTCGCCCGCCTGGCCTGGAGCAGCCCGCAGGCCGAGGTCCTCGCCGTGGAGCGCATGGCGATCAACCCCGACCCCTCCAGGCTGCTCGCCGACTACAAGCCCGGCGGCAAGGAACTGGCCTTCGCGGCACGGATCACGGGGCCGGCAGCCAGTGCCTTTCCCGAGGGGCCGCCTGAAGGCTGGCTTGCGGCCCAGGGCGGCGAGGCCGAGAGCCCGGCCCGGGAGCATCTCACTCGATCGCGTCAGAACCTCGACCTGTTGGTGGTCGCCGACAGCGACCTGCTGTTCAATTCCGCCTGGATCGGCGCCGGCGAGGGCGGCGGTCCGGCGCCCGTCGCCGGCAACGGCGACTTCGTCGTCGGCGCCCTGGAATCGCTGAGCGGTGCCGCCTCGCTGGGCAGCCTGCGCGGCCGCAGCATCGCCGAGCGCCCCTTCACCCTGATCGAGCAACGGCGGCAGGAGGCGGAGCTGGCCTCGGCAAGGCGCGAACAGGCCGTGATCGAGAAGATCGAGGGCCTGCGCGGCGAGATCGAGGAGATCGAGAAGAAGCTGGGGAGCGGCCTCGCCCTCACCGGCGCTGAGGAGGAGACCCTGGCCGCGCTGCGCGGCGCCCTGCTGGAGGCCGAGCAGGACCTGCGGCAGGTCCAGCGCAGCCTGCGCGCGGATCTCGACCAACTGATCCTGAAACTGCAGCTCGCGAACATCCTGGCGGTCCCGCTCGTCCTCGCGGTCCTCGGCGGGATGATCGTGCTCTGGCGCCGACGCCGGGCCCTGGCCGGCGCCCAGCGGCTGCGCGGCTGAGGAGACCTTCGCCGTGACGGCCACCCGCTTCGCCCTCCTCCTCGCCGCCACCCTGCTGGCGGCGCTGGCGCTCGCCGCGATGGTCCTCACCGAGCCGCGCCCGGCACCGCAAGAGGAGAGACCCGTCGCCGCCTTCCCCCTGCTGGCCGAAGCGCCGGGCGAGGCGGCGGAGATCGTGGTGACCGGCCCCGAGGGCAGCTACCGGGTGAAGCGCAGCGCCGCGGCCGGCCTCTGGCTCCTGCCCGACAAGGGCGGCTATCCGGCCGACAGCCGCGCCGTCGGCCGGTTGCTGACGGGACTCGCAGGCCTGACGCTTCACGAGGCCAAGACCGCGAGGGCGGAGAACCTCGACCTGCTGGGCCTCGCCGACCCCGAAAGCGGCCCAGAGAGCGGTCCCGGGAGCGGCCCGCGGGTCCAGGTCTTCGACCGCAGCGGCGCGCCCCTGCTGGATGCCGTCATCGGCGAGCGGCGCGAGAACCTGGGGCGGGTCGGCGTCACCGCGACCTACCTGCGCTACGCCGATGCCGACCAGGCCTGGCTGGCCCTCGGCGATCCCGTGATCCCCTCCAGCGCGCTGGCCATGGTGGACCAGGGCCTGGTGAGCCTGCCCGCATCGCTCATCGCCGAGGTGCGGGTGACGCCGCCTGAGGGTGGCGAGCCCCTGGAGGTGCGCCGGCCGGACCGCGGCTCGAACGAGCTGGAGCTGCAGCCGCCGCCCAGCCCCGGCGCGACCGTCGACCGCTTCGCGCTGAATGCGCTCGCGGGGTCGCTGCAGCAGCTCCTCTTCGACGAGGTGCGACCGGCGGAGGAACTGGCGCTGGAGGAGGCCTGGACCGCCGCCTTCACCAGCTTCGACGGCATCCGCATCGTCCTGCGCTTCCTCCAGGAGGAGGACGCGCTCTGGGCGACGCTCTCCGCCGCCGCGGTCCCGCCGCCGGGCGGCGAGACGCAGGAGCCGCGCGCCGATGCTGCCGCCTTCGCCGCCGAGCTCGACGCGCGGACCGCCGGCTGGGCCTTTCGCCTCGACCCCTTCCTCTATCAGCGCCTGGCCCTCACCCGGCGCGCCGCGGTCAGAGCCGCCGGCGATTAGAGCGCTCCGCGCTCTGTTGGTATCGGCTCCGGCCCACACCCAGGCCCGTCCGCCCACGGAAGTATCCTGGTATGGGCGGACGGGCGGGGGTGCGGGCCGGTTCCGCGCAAATACGAAATACCCTAGAGACCGGGCGGCAGGCGGCGGTAGCCCGGCCGCCCAATCGCGAAGCCCCGGCAAGGATCGGCGCGCAAGCCTTGCCATCTGTGACATTCGGGCGCTAGATCACGAGGAAAGGTGGCAAGACCTGCCGCCACGGCTGGAGCACGCGGGCCCGCACCCGCAGCAATTCAGCGCTCTGTTGGTTCGAGCAAGGAGTCGTGGCAGGTGAGGACAACTGCTCGGGTCCTGCTCCGAAGGGGCTGGGGGAGGGCCGATGCGCGGCCAGGACTTCAAGAAGTGGCGCAGAAGTCTGGGGTTCTCGCAGAAGGACGCGGCAGAAGCCCTGGGCCTGAAGCGCCGGGTCGTCCAGTACTACGAGAAGGGCGAGCGTGGGGATAAGAAGGTCAAGATCCCCAAGACGGTTCGCCTCGCCTGCTATGCGCTCGCGTCCGGCGTCAAGGACTACCAGGGCCCCGACACCAAGCTCGAGTTCATTGAGAAGCGCGCCAAGGTCAAGGAACCCGACGAGGAAGACTGATAGGGACGGTCATCGCCGATGTTCGGCGGCACCGGCCCGCAACCCCATTCGATCACTCATGCAGGAAGCAGGCGACCCGGTGGCCGGGCTCGACCTCCTTCATCTCGGGGCTGCGCTCGCTGCAGATCGCCATGCGGTGCGGGCAGCGGGTATGGAAGCGGCAGCCGGAGGGCGGCGAGATCGGGCTGGGCACGTCGCCCTCGAGAAGACCCAGGTCCTCCACCCGCTTGGCCCGCGGGTCGGGCAGGGGGATCGCCTGCAGCAGCGCCTGGCTGTAGGGGTGCAGCGGGTTGCGGTAGAGCTGCTCGCTGGGCCCGGTCTCGACGATCTTGCCGAGGTACATGACGGCGGTCCGGTCGGCGATCCGCTTGATCACGCTGAGGTCGTGCGAGATGAAGATGTAGCTGAGGCCGAGGTCGCCCTGCAGGCGCAGGAGCAGGGCCAGGATCTGCGCCTGAATGGAGACGTCGAGCGCCGAGACCGGCTCGTCGAAGACCACCAGCTTCGGCTTCAGGACCAGGGCGCGGGCGATGGCCACGCGCTGGCACTGGCCGCCGCTGAACTCGTGCGGATAGCGGTCGAAGTCGCGCGCCTTCAGGCCGACCACGCCCAGCAGCTCGCCGGCCATCTCCAGGCGTTCGGCGCGGCTGGCGATGCCGTGGAAGCGCAGCGGTTCGGCGATGTTGACCCCGACGCTCATGCGCGGATTGAGTGAGGACAGCGGGTCCTGGAAGACGAGCTGCATCTCGCGGCGCAGCGCCCGCAGGCCCTCCTGCGGGGCGCCCAGGACGTCCTGGCCGTCGAGCAGCACCTCGCCCTCGGTGGGCTCGATCAGGCGCAGGACCAGGCGGGCGGTCGTGGACTTGCCGCAGCCGCTCTCGCCGACCAGCCCCAGGGTCTGGCCGCGCTCCAGCTCGAAGTCGATGCCGTCGACCGCGCGCAGCCGCTCCCGGTCGGACTGGAAGAGCTTGCGCCGGGCAACCGGGAAGTGCTTCACCAGGCCGCGCACACGCAGCAGGGGCTGGCTCATACCGAGGCCTCCCGCACCGCCGGCTCGGCCAGGTGGCAGGCGACAAGCTGGCCGTCGCGGCCTTCCCGCAGGACCGGTTCGCTCTCCCGACAGCGGGCCTCGGCCAGCGGGCAGCGCGGCCAGAAGCTGCAGCCGCCGGGCAGGTTGGCCAGGTCCGGCGGCAGGCCGGCGATGGGCTGCAGCCCGCTCTCGCGGGTGTCGTCCAGGCGGACGAGGGAGGCCAGGAGGCCCCTGGTGTAGGGATGCGCGGGCCGATCGAAGAGGGTCTCGACCGCGCCCATCTCCACCGCCTTGCCGGCATACATGACCATCACCTCGTCGGCCATGGCGGCCACGACGCCCAGGTCGTGGGTCACCAGGATCATGCTGCTGGAGGTCGCCCGCTGGATGTCGCGCAGCAGGCGCAGGATCTGGGCCTGGATGGTCACGTCCAGCGCCGTGGTCGGCTCGTCGGCGATCAGGATGTCGGGCTCGCAGGCGATTGCGGCCGCGATCAGGACGCGCTGGCGCATGCCGCCGCTGAACTGGTGGGGATAGTCGCGGTAGCGCGCCTCCGGCTGCGGGATTCCGACCCGGCCCATGAGCTGGATGGCCTCGCGGCGCGCCGCCTCCCGGCTCAGGTCCTTGTGCGCGATCAGGCCCTCGGCGATCTGGTCGCCGACCCGGAAAGAGGGGTTGAGCGAGGACATGGGGTCCTGGAAGACCATGGCGATGCGGTCGCCGCGCACCGCCTCCATCTCGGTCTCGCTGAGCTGCATCAGGTCGCGCCCGCGATAGTCCAGCCGGCCGGCGGCGATGCGCCCCGGCGGGTCGATCAGGCGCATCAGCGACAGCGAGGTCACGGTCTTGCCGGAACCGGATTCGCCGACGATGCAGAGCGTGCGCCCCGCGCGCAGGCTGAAGGAGAGCCCGCCGACCGCTTCCAGGACGCCTGTCTTCAGGCGGAACTGGGTGCGCAGCCCCTCGACCTTCAGGATGACCTCGTCTTGCGCGGCGGCGTTCCCGGCCCTATCCATCGCGGCGCCCTCCCGCCCTGGGGTCGAGCGCGTCTCTCAGGCCGTCGCCCAGGAAGTTGAAGGCGAGCGCCACCAGCACGATGAGGACGCCCGGGAAGATCGTGGCGTGCGGCGCCTTGGTCAGCGCGACACGGCCGTCGCTCACCATGGTGCCCCAGTCGGCAGCCGGCGGCTGCGCACCGAGTCCGAGGAAGGAGAGGCCGGAGCCCACGACGATCATCAGGCCGACCAGGGTGGTGGCATAGACGATCACCGGCGAGATCATGTTGGGCAGCACGTAGCGCAGGACGATGGTGCCCTGGCGGGCGCCGCCGGCCCTGGCGGCCTCGATGTAGGGCTGGGCCGCCACCCCCAGGGTCGAGGTCCTGACGATCCGCGCGATGTAGGGGATCAGCACCACGGTGATCGCGATGATCTCGGTGACCACGCCCGGCTGCAGCACGCCGGCGATCGCGATCGCCATCAGCACCAGCGGCACCGCGAAGAAGGCGTCCAGCACCCGCATGATCACCTGGTCGATCCAGCCGCCGAAGTAACCGGCGACCAGCCCCAGGAAGAGGCTGATCAAGGTGGCCAGCAGGGTCGGCAGGAAACCGACCAGCAGCGAGATGCGGCCGCCGTAGATCAGCCGGGTCAGGATGTCCCGGCCGTTGCTGTCGCTGCCCAGCCAGTAACCCTCGGTGAGCGGCGGGCGGTTGCGCATCAGGCGCTCGGCTTCGAAGGGGTCGTGCGGGCTGACCCAGGCGGCGAAGATCGCCAGCAGCACCAGCAGGCCCAGGAAGATCAGCGAGGCCAAGGCCATGCGGTCGCGCGCGAAGGCACGCCATGCGCGCCGCAGCCGGCCTTCAGGCGCCGCGCCCGCTTCGCCGCCGCTGACGGCAGGGCCGGCCTCAGGCAGTCTACCCATCCCCCTCCCTCACATCGTGCGAACGCGCGGGTCGAGAAACGCGTTCAGGATATCGATGGCCAGGTTCACCAGCACGAAGGCCAGCGCGATGATGAGGATCGCCGCCTGCACCACCGGCACGTCGCGCGCGACGATGGAATAGTAGAGCTGGTTGCCCAGCCCCGGCCAGGCGAAGACCACCTCGGTGAAGAGCGCGCCGCCCAGCAGGAAGCCGAGCTGCAGGCCGGCGATGGTCGCGATCGGCGGCAGCGCGTTGCGCAGCGCGTGATGCCAGAGGATCCGGCGCCGTGGGATGCCCTTGGCGCGCGCCACGCGGACGTAGTTCTGCCCCAGCACCTCGAGCATGCTGGAGCGCACCATGCGGGTGATGATGGCCGCGGGCGCGGCTGCCGTCGCGATCGCCGGCAGCACCAGGTGATGGAGGATGTCCAGGAGGCCGCCGTCGCCGGTGATCGAGACCATGCCGGTCGCCGGGAACCAGCGATACTCCAGCGCGAAGGCCAGGACCAGCAGCAGCGCCAGCCAGTAGGGCGGCATGGAGCCGATGATCAGGGTCGCCGACATGCTGACCCGGTCGAAGGTGGAATAGGAGCGCGCGGCGGCGAACATGCCCACGCCGAAGCCCACGGTCAGCGCCAGGAAGAGGCTGGCGGCGGCCAGGATCGCGGTGTTGTAGAAGCGCGGCAGCACCATGTCGCTGACCAGGCGCTGGGTGTGCACGGAGGTGCCGAAGTCGCCGCCCAGGACGTTCCCCAGCCAGCTCGCGTACTGGACGATGAGGGGCCGGTCGAGCCCCATGGCGTCGCGCAGCTTGGCCTTGGCCTCCTCGGTGGCCATCGGACCCAGCAAGGCATCGGTGACGTCGCCGGGCGCCAGGTGCACCAGCAGGAAGGCGAAGATCGAGAGGATCAGCAGGATCGGCAGGATTGCCGCCAGGCGGGTCACGATCTGCCTCAGCACCGGCATCGTCTCCGGACAGACTTAAAGGAAGCTGGCGGCCAGCGAACCCGAAGGCACCGCCAAGGGTCGGCCAAGGGCCGGACGGCCGGAGCACCCCCGTCCGGGACTCTGTCCCGCCAGGGGCGCTCCGTCGCGTCGGCCAATGCTACTCCTCGATCCACACGGTCGAGAAGTCGTACCAGTCGTTCGGCGGATTGACGAAGCCCTTCACGTTGGGCGCCAGGAAGATCGGCTGCAGGTCGTCCACCAGCGGCACGAAGGCGGCATCCTCCATGATCATCCGGTTGATCTGCTGGTAGACCTCCTTGGCCTTGGCCTCGTCCTTGATGGTGACGGCCTCGTCCATCAGCTTGTCGACCTCTTCATTGCAGTACCAGCCGGAGTTCACGCCGTTCGGCGGGAAGGAGCCGCAGCTGGCGATGATGCGGATGAAGGAGGGATAGGTCATGCCCCAGCCGATGTGGTTCATGCCGATGTCCTCGGTCATGCCGGAAGCCCAGCGGCGCAGGTAGGCGATCCACTCGTACTTCTGGATGTTGACGTCGACGCCGACCTTCTTCAGGTCGCGCTGGATCCAGGATTCCAGCAGTTCGCCCGTGCCGTACTGGTAGATGTCCCAGTTGAGCTCCAGCCCGTCGCCGTAGCCGGCCTCGGCCAGGAGGGCCTTCGCCTTCTCGGGATCGTAGTCGTAGAAGGTGAAGTTGGGATCGTAGGCGAAGGTGCCCGGCGAGAGCATGCCGTTCTCGACGCGGCCGGTGCCGGCATAGATCTCGTCGACCAGGCCCTGCTTGTCGATCGCCATGTTGAGCGCCTGGCGCACCCGCTTGTCCTTGAGCGCCGGGTGGCGGAAGTTCAGGTGGATGAAGGTGTAGTTCGGCACGTTCTCGTTGGTGGTGAGAACGAAGCCCTCTTCCTTCAGGTCCTCGACCTCGTCCCAGGGCGGCACGCCGATGAAGTTCACCTCGCCGGTCCTGAGCGCGTTCACCCGGGTCGCCGGATCCTCCAGCGGGCGGAAGATGATGCGGTCCAGCTTCGCCTTGCGGCCCCAGTAGTCGTCGTTGCGCTCCAGCACGGTCTTCACGCCCTGCTCGCGCTCGACGAACTTGAAGGGCCCGGTGCCGACGGGATGCAGCGCGATGCCCTCGTTGCCGTACTCAGCGACCGACTTCGGGCTCACCATCAGCGGCTGGCCGTAGCTCTGCAGGCCGGTGCGCAGCCACTCGTAGTTGGGCTGGGTCAGGGTGACCTTGATGGTCTTGTCGTCGATCTTCTCGACCGCCTTGATCCACTGCGTGTAGGCCGAGACGAAGGCCGCGGTCTTCTCGTAGTAGTGCGGCGACTCCTTGTTCCAGAAGCGGTCGAAGTTGAAGATGACCGCATCGGCGTTGAAGGGCTCGCCGTCATGGAAGGTGACGCCCTCGCGCAGGTGGAAGGTGTATTCCGTGCCGTCCTCGGAGACGTCCCAGGAGGTCGCCAGGCCCGGCACCAGCTTCGGCGTCATCACGTCGGCCTCGGTCAGGTCCTCCTTCACGAAGCTTTCGAACATGTTGTAGGTGACGTGATAGGTGATCCAGCCGCCGGTCGCATGCGGGTCGAGGATGTCGTGGTCCGCGGGCATGCCGTAGATCAGCGTGCCCTGCGCGCTCGCCTCCTTGCCGGATAGGCCGGAAAGCCCGGCCGCAAGGCCCAGTACGGCCAGCGAGAGCACCGTCCGTCTTACTATTCCAAGGGTCATGTCTAGTCGCCTCCTTGTTCTTGCCGCGGATTGCACGCTGCTCGGGCGCGGCGGCATCTTGCTGCGGGGACGGCGGCGCTCGATCCCGAGGTCCGTTCGCCCCCAACCGAAAGCCAGCTAGGCCGGGACCGCCTCGGCCTCTGGTGCCAGCGCCGTCAAGCTGTGGGAAACCGCCAGGGTCGCCGCCTCCGCCATGATCGAGAGGGGCAGGGAGGGCTGCACGCCGTCCACCTCCTGGCGCTCGGCCACGAACTCCGGCGTGCAGGGCACGTGCAGGAAGCCGCAGCGGGTCGATAGCCCCTCTCGCTCGATCAGGTGCAGCGAGGTGTAGAGCATCTGGTTGCACATGTGCGTGCCGGCCGAATAGGAGAGCTCCGCCGGGATCCCCGCCTTGCGCATCTCGGCCACGATGCTGCGCGAGGGCAGGGTGGAGAAGTAGGCGGCCGGGCCGTCTTCCAGGATCGGCACGCCCTCCAGCTTCACGCCGTCGTTGTCCGCCACCACGAAGTCGCGGCAGTTCACGCCGATCGCCTCCATGCGGATGGTCATGGTCTGCGGGTAGACGCCCAGGCCCAGCCAGAGGTCCGGGCGGTGGGTCGTGAGCATCTCTTCGACCAGCGGGAAGAGCGCGTTGGTCTGAACCGGCACCTCGACCGCGACCAGCTCGCAGTCGGGCCAGGTCTGCTGCCGCAGCCGCTCCAGGGTCAGGGCGGCCGGGTTCGACGCGGTCATGGCCCAGGAGCCGTAGCCCGCGACCACCACCTTCCTCTTGCCTGTGCCTGCCATCATGGATCTCCCTTCCGTCGCTCGCGACGCCGCGCCGTCTGGGCCGATCTTGCCCAGCAATCGGGCAAGCCTAACAAAGTGCCCCAGACGCGACCAATCCGTTTCTGTCATATATCCATGTTTGAATGTTATGCTATCTGCAGAAGCCGGCGCGACCATCGGATTATGCTGGCCCGTTGGGCAAGCCTGCCCAAGTTCTCGGCAGAACGGCACCATGACTGAGATGCCTGGAGGCTGCACCCCGGCGGGCTGAGCGAGATTGAGGAGAGCGGCGATGCGCTACCGCCAGATCGAGGCATTCCGCCATGTTATGATCACCGGCACGGTGACGGCGGCGGCCGAGTCTCTCGCCGTCACCCAGCCGGCGGTCAGCCGCCTGATCGCCGATCTCGAGGCCAGCCTGGACTTCAAGCTCTTCGAGCGGGTCAAGGGCCGCCTGCTGCCGACCTCCAACGCGCTGCGCTTCTATCAGGGCGTGGAGAACTACTTCCAGGGCATCGACCGCCTGGACCGGATCGCCAAGCAGATCCGCACCCAGAGCCAGGCCGACCTCAGGGTCTGCGGCACGCCGGCGCTCTCGACCTGCCTCCTGCCGCAGACGGTGGAGCGCTTTCAGGCCCACCATCCCGACGTCCACCTCTCGATCGAATCGCTCTCCTCCTCCGAGATCCTCTCGCGGCTGCAGATGCACATGGCCGACCTGGCCCTGACCCTCGCCTTTCCCGAGGTCGCCGGCATCGCCCAGGAGCTGCTGCTGGAAGCCCGCCACGTCTGCGCCGTGCACCGCTCCCACCCCCTGGCCGAGAAGGAGGTGGTCACGCCGGAGGACTTCGCCGACGAGGACGTGCTCTCCATCCTGCCCTCGGGATCGATCAGCTGGAGCCGGGTGGAGCAGGTCTTCAAGGATGCAGGCGTCAGCCACCGCAAGCGCATCGGCGTGCAGAACTCCCACACCGGCTATTCCCTGGTCGCGGCCAGGCTGGCGATCGCGCTGATCGAGCCCTTTGCCGCAAGGACCTGGCTGAACCAGGGGGTCGTGGTGCGGCCCTTCCTGCCCGCCGTGCGCTTCCGCTACGTGCTCGCCTACCCCCAGTCGCAGCGCCTGACGGAGGAGATGAAGCGCTTCATGCAGATCGTCAGAGAGGCCGTCCGCGACCAGCCGCTGCTGGCCGACGAGGGCTGAGACCGCCCCCCCCCCCCGCGCCACTGCGTCAGGAGGCGCCAGGCCCGCCCCAGTAGGCCTGCGCCGCGGCGCGCTCTTCCTCGTAGTGCCGCTCGGCGGGCGCGCCCTGGTCGGGGCCGGCATAGCGGCCGAGCACGGCCAGGAGCTGAAAGAAGCCGCGGCCCGGCAGCCCGAACTTGCCGACGGCCATGGCGGCGAGCAGCGGCCGGCCGGCGGCATGATCCAGGCGTACCCGCTCTTCCAGCGCCAAGGTCAGGCGGTGGATCCGGTGCGGCGGCCGGAGCGCGATCCGGCCTGCGAGCTCGGCATAGGCCAGGGTGGTCCCGCTTCTGGCGGCGGCCAGGAGGGCAGCCTCCAGGGCCTCGCTTTCCGCTGCTGCGAGGGGTTCCGTCATGCCGCTGGCAGTCCGGTCCGCCCAGAGTTTCGGCCGACGGTTCGCATGGTCTCTTCCTCATCTCGACAGGCGCAGGCGCATCCTAGCACTGCTCTCAAGCCCGGATAGCTAGCTTGTCGCAGTCGCTGGAGCCGTCGCCTTTTCCTGCGCGGCGACGGGCCAAGAGAGAGAAAAACCAGTGCCGGCGAGGCGGCCAGCCTGTGCCATCGCGCGTCGTTGACGCTTCCAAGGCGGAAGGTCTATGTCTGCTGCTCGAATCTTTCGGCCGGCAGATCGCAAAGTTCAGGAGTTCGACGCCATGACCGACCAGACGGACGGACCGGTCCGCCCCCTTTCGCCGCATCTGCAGGTCTACCGCTGGCAGTGGACCATGGCGATGTCGATCGCCCACCGCGCCAGCGGCCTGGCCCTGGTCGTCGGCACCCTGCTGCTGGTCTGGTGGCTGGTGGCCGCCGCGGCCGGTCCCGACGCCTTCGAGGGCGCGCAAGGCTTCATCGGGTCCTTCTTCGGCTACCTGCTGCTCTTCGGCTGGTCGATCGCCTTCTTCTACCACCTCGCGAACGGCATCCGGCACCTGCTGTGGGACAGCGGCAGGATGCTGGAGCTGGGTCCGGCCTACAACTCCGGCATGGCCGTCCTGGTCGCCACGGGGGTGCTGACCCTGCTGGCCTGGATCATCGGCCTGTCGGTCCAGTAGCCCGGTCCAAGCTTCGCCAGAGCAGTCCGTCAGACACAGTCCGTCAGACAAGGAGAGTCGCCATGAGCCTCAAGTCGCCGCTGGGCCAGGTCCGCGGATTGGGTAGCGCCAAGGAAGGCGTGCAGCACTGGTGGTCGCAGCGGGTAACCGCGCTGGCCCTCGTCCCGCTGGGCCTCTGGTTCGTGATCTCCGTGATCTCCATGGCCGGTGCCACGCATGCCGAGATGCTGGAGTGGTTCGCCTCGCCCTTCACCGCCGCGATCGCCATCCTGCTGATCGTCGCGACCTTCTGGCATGCCATGCTGGGTGTCCAGGTGGTGATCGAGGACTATGTCCATGACGAGACCGTGAAGCTGGGCACGCTGCTCGTCGTCAAGGGCCTGCTGCTGCTGCTGGGCATGGCCTGCGTGCTCTCGGTGGTCGTGCTGCTTGTGCAAGGATTGGACTGATGGCTGACAAGAAGGCCGGACCGGCCTACGAGATCATCGACCACGACTACGACGTCGCCGTCGTCGGCGCCGGCGGCGCCGGGCTGCGCGCCACCCTGGGCCTGGCCGAGGCCGGCCTCAAGACCGCCTGCATCACCAAGGTCTTCCCGACCCGCAGCCACACAGTGGCGGCCCAGGGCGGCATCTCCGCGGCGCTGGGCAACATGGGCGAGGACGACTGGCGCTGGCACATGTACGACACCGTCAAGGGCTCGGACTGGCTGGGCGACCAGGACGCCATCGAGTACATGACCAAGGAGGCCATCCCGGCGATCATCGAGCTGGAGCACTACGGCGTCCCCTTCAGCCGCACCCCGGCCGGGCGCATCTACCAGCGCCCCTTCGGCGGCATGACGACCGAGTTCGGCAAGGGCATCGCGCACCGCACCTGCGCTGCCGCCGACCGCACCGGCCACGCCATCCTGCACACCCTCTACCAGCAGTCCCTGCGCCGGAACGCCGAGTTCTTCATCGAGTACCTGGCGATCGACCTGATGATGGAAGAGGGCGAGTGCCGCGGCCTCCTCGCCTGGGACCTTGCCACCGGCCAGCTCCACCGCTTCCGCACCCACATGACCATCATCGCCACCGGCGGCTACGGGCGCACCTACTTCTCCTGCACCGGCGCGCACAGCCAGACCGGCGACGGCAATGCCATGGTGCTGCGCGCAGGCCTGCCGCTGCAGGACATGGAGTTCGTGCAGTTCCACCCGACCGGCATCTACGGCGCCGGCTGCCTCATCACCGAGGGCTCGCGCGGCGAGGGCGGCTATCTCACCAACAGCGAGGGCGAGCGCTTCATGGAGCGCTATGCCCCCTCGGCCAAGGACCTGGCCAGCCGCGACGTGGTCAGCCGCGCCATGACCATGGAGATCCGCGAGGGCCGCGGCGTCGGCGAGAAGGCCGACCACATCCACCTGCACCTGGAGCACCTGGACCCGGCGATCGTGAACCAGCGCCTGCCCGGCATCTCGGAGAGCGCACGCATCTTCGCCGGCGTCGACGTGCACAAGGAGCCGATCCCCGTGCTGCCGACCTGCCACTACAACATGGGCGGCATCCCGGCGCGCTACACCGGCGAGGTGGTGACCGCCAAGGACGGCGACACCGACGTCGTGGTGCCGGGCCTGATGGCGATCGGCGAGGCGGCCTGCGTCTCGGTCCACGGCGCCAACCGGCTGGGCTCCAACTCGCTCCTGGATCTGGTGGTCTTCGGCCGCGCGGCGGGCCTGCACGCGGCCGAGATGGTGAAGCCCGGCACGGCGCACAAGCCGCTGAAGAGCGACGCCGACGGCCCGGCCATGGAGCGTCTGGACAAGACCCGCCACGCGTCGGGCGGCATCCCCACCGCAGAGCTCCGGCTGGAGATGCAGAAGACCATGCAGGGCCACGCCGCGGTCTTCCGCACCGGCGACACCCTGACCGAGGGCGTGGACCTGCTCTCGCAGTCCTGGAAGAAGATGCCGGACATCAAGGTCTCCGACCGCTCGATGATCTGGAACTCGGACCTGATGGAGACCCTGGAGCTGCAGAACCTCATGGCCCAGGCGGTTGCCACCATGGCCTCGGCCGCGAATCGCGAGGAGAGCCGCGGCGCGCACGCGCGCGAGGACTTCCCCGACCGCGACGACGTCAACTGGATGAAACACACGCTCTGCTGGGTGAACGCGGAGGGCGAGCACGCCTTCGAGTACCGCCCGGTCAAGCTCAACACCATGACCAACGAGGTCCAGTCCTTCCCGCCCAAGGCGCGGGTCTACTGAGCCGGACGATCAAGGGGAGACTGCAATGGCCGAATTTTCGCTGCCCGCCAATTCCAAGATCGTCGGCGGCACCACGCACAAGGCGCCCTCGGGCGCCAAGAACGTCAAGGCCTTCAAGGTCTACCGCTACGATCCCGACAGCGGCCAGAACCCGCGCCTCGACACCTTCGAGGTCGATCTGGACGCCTGCGGGCCGATGGTCCTGGACGCGCTGATCAAGATCAAGAACGAGGTCGACGCCACCCTGACCTTCCGCCGCTCCTGCCGCGAGGGCGTGTGCGGCTCCTGCGCCTTCAACATCGACGGCACCAACACGCTTGCCTGCACCAAGTACATCAGCGACGTGAAGGGCGAGGTGAAGATCTATCCCCTGCCGCACATGCCCGTGGTGAAGGACCTGGTGCCGGACCTGACCCACGCCTACGCCCAGCACGCCTCGATCGAGCCCTGGCTGAAGACCACCACGCCCGCCCCCGGCCGCGAGCGCCTGCAGACCCCCGAGGACCGCGAGAAGCTGGACGGCCTGTGGGAGTGCATCCTCTGCTTCTGCTGCGCCACCTCCTGCCCCAGCTACTGGTGGAACTCCGAGCGCTATCTCGGCCCGGCCATCCTGCTGCAGGCCTACCGCTGGATCGCCGACAGCCGCGACGAGGCGACGGGCGAGCGGCTGGACAACCTGGAGGATCCCTTCCGGCTCTACCGCTGCCACACCATCATGAACTGCACCAAGACCTGCCCCAAGCACCTGAACCCGGCCAAGGCCATCGCCGAGATCAAGAAGCTGATGGTGGCCAGGCGGTAGCCTGCCCTGCGCCACGGCCCTCTTGCGCCGAGAGCCCGCGCACCCCTATCTAGGCCCCATGGCACAGACGGCACATGCAGAGGCCTTCGCGCCGCCCGAGAGCGAGGCGGCGAAGGACCTGGTCGGGCTCTCGCGCGAGGCGCTGAGCGCGGAGATGGCGGCGCTCGGCGAGCCGGCCTTCCGTGCGCGCCAGCTCTGGCAGTGGCTCTACGACAAGGGTGCCACCGACTTCCAGGCCATGACCTCGCTCTCGAAGGGCTTCCGCGCCAAGCTGGCGGAGAGCCACCGGGTCTCGCGCCCGGCGGTCACCACCGACCAGCTCTCGGAAGACGGGACGCGCAAGTGGCTGCTGGGGCTCGCCGGCGGGCACCAGGTGGAGATGGTGCACATCCCCGACGAGGAGCGCGGCACGCTCTGCGTCTCCAGCCAGGTCGGCTGCACCTTGACCTGCCGCTTCTGCCACACCGGGACCCAGCGCCTGGTGCGCAACCTCTCGGCCGCCGAGATCGTGGGCCAGGTCATGCTGGCCAAGGACCACTTCCAGGAGTGGCCGGCCTCCAGGCCGGACCGGGACATCACCAACCTGGTCTTCATGGGCATGGGCGAGCCGCTCTACAACTACGAGAACGTGGCGGACGCCATCCGCATCCTGCGCGACGGCGAGGGGCTGGGCATCTCCAAGCGCAAGATCACGCTCTCGACCGCCGGCGTGGTGCCGATGATGCGCCGCTGCGGCGAGGAGCTGGGCGTGAACCTGGCGGTCTCGCTGCACGCGGTCACCGACGCCGTGCGCGACGAGATCGTGCCGCTCAATCGCAAGTACCCGCTGGCCGAGCTGATCGCCGCCTGCCGCGACTATCCGGGCGTGCACAACGCGCGGCGGATCACCTTCGAGTACGTCATGCTGGACGGCGTCAACGACAGCGACGCCGACGCGCACGCGCTGGTCCGGCTGATCGAGGGCATCCCGGCCAAGACCAACCTCATCCCCTTCAACCCCTGGCCCGGCGCCCCCTACCGCTGCTCCACGCCGGAGCGCGTGCGCCGCTTCGCCCAGATCCTGAACGACGGTGGCCTCGCCGCCCCGGTGCGCACCCCGCGCGGCCAGGACATCATGGCCGCCTGCGGCCAGCTGAAGAGCGCCAGCGAGCGCCTGCGCCGCAGCCAGCGGGAGGCGGGCGCGTAGGGGAGGCGTAACGGGGGCAGGCATACCGGGGGTAGGCGTACCGGGGGTAGGCGTACCGGGGGCAGGCGCACTGGGGGTAGGCGTACTGGGGGTAGGCGTACTCGGGCAGGCATACTGTGCGAAGACATACCGGGCGAAGACATACCGGGCGAAGACATACCGGGCGAAGACATACCGGGCGAAGACATACCGGGCGAAGACATACCGGGCGAAGACATACCGGGCGAAAGCATGCCGGGTGAAGGAGGCGCCGGTCACACCCTCCTCCCCCTCACTGTCATCCTCCGGCTTGACCGGAGGATCTCGTGAGGCCTCCGCGAAGACCCCGACGACCACGCCGACTGGCTGCATGCCGATGGAGTTTTCGCGATCCTCCGGTCAAGCCGGAGGATGACGTTTGGGTGTGGTAGGGTGGAGTGGGCCGATCCCCCCCACAGGCTGGCGACCCGCCCCTTACCCCGCCATCCAGGCGCTGGCGACCATCTGCCAGGTGCCGTCATCGGCCTTGCAGCGGTCGACGCGAAACTCGTAGGTCTTGTCGGTCTTCTGGTTCAGGATGATGTGGTGGATCTGGCGGCAGGGGCGGCCGTTGGCCTCGTTCTGGCCCTCGTAGCGCGCGGTGCCGCTGAGGCCGCTCTCAGGGTTGTTCCAGCTTCGCTGCGTCCCCAATTCGGGCGGGTCGCTTTCGAAGAAGGGCTGGGTCGCGGCCAGGATGGCACCGACGTCGGCCTCGGTGAAGGCGATGCCGCTGGCAAAGGGGCTCTTCACCTGGGCTGCGGCGGGATGGACGAGGAAGGCCGAGAGGGCAAGCGCGATGAGAAGTCTCAGCATAGGAGAGCGGCTCCCGATGGCTGCGGCGGTGGAGGGCCAGCCTAGCCCCGCCGGCGGCGGGCGTCACGCTTTCTGACCCCAAGAGCAAATCCCGAGCAGATGGAATCATCTGCGACGACGATTTGCATTTGAAACAACAGGCCTTCAGGGACAACAGAGCGGGAGCCGCAGGGTGCCGGACATAGAGCTTTTCCTTCGCACGGTCGCGATCTGGGCCCTGCCGCTGCTGCTGGCGATCACCCTGCACGAGGCGGCCCATGCCTTCGCCGCCAAGCGGTTGGGCGACCCCACGGCGCAAGAGCTGGGCCGCATGAGCCTCAATCCCCTGCGCCACGTCGACCCCTTCGGCACCGTGGTCCTGCCGCTGCTGCTGCTGATCCTGCAGACCGGCTTCGTCTTCGGCTATGCCAAGCCGGTGCCGGTCAATGCGGCCCGGCTGCGCGACCCGCGCTGGGGCATGGCGCTGGTGGCGCTCGCCGGACCCGGCAGCAACCTGCTGCAGGCGCTGATCGCCGCGATCCTGCTGGTCTTCGCCATGAACCAGGGCCTGGCGCAGGGCGAGTTCCTCTCCTCCCTCCTGATCGTCGCGGTCTACATCAACTGCCTGCTCGCCATCCTCAACATGCTGCCGATCCCACCCCTGGACGGCGGGCGCGTCCTGGTGGCGCTGCTGCCGCCCGAGGCCGGGGCGGCGCTCGCGCGCTACAGCCGCCAGGGCATCCTGGTCCTGCTGGCGCTCTTCTTCCTGCTGCCGCTGGTGAGCCGCGAGCTGGAGCTGGGCATCGACCCGCTGAACTTCTTCATCACCGACCCCGCCCGCTGGCTGACGCATAGCCTGCTGAGCGTGGCCGGCGGGTAGGGGTTTCGGCCTGGCGCGGCACCGGCCCGCACCCCCGCCGGCCGCCCAGTGCAGGATACTCTCGTTGGGAGGCCGGGCGGGGGTGCGGGCCGGTGCCGGTTCCAGCGAAAGACGAAGCGCACCGCTTCGGCTCGCGCGCCGGCAAAGGCGTCAAAAAGGGGCTTTGCCTTCCAGGGCTTGGCAGGGCATTCTCTGCGGCGGCGTACCCCGCAAGGTTCCGTCGCGGCCCTCGGCCTTGGCCGGAGCGGAGCGTGGGTCGCTCGACTGGAACAGACCCTTGCCCGGGCCGTCTCCCTCCCCGGAGACCCTACGGCCGGCAAGGGCGGATCATCGAAGTCCCTACTGGAGGCGGAAACGCGAAACATGCGGTATGAAGCACCTCGCACGCTCGACCAGGCCGTCGAGCTGTTGAGCGCGGAGAGCGGTCTTGCCCGGATTCTCGCCGGCGGCACCGACCTGCTCGTCCAGCTGCAAACCGAGCGGATCGAGCCCGATCTGATCGTCGACATCAAGCGGATCGAGGGCATGCGTTCGATCACGTCCGAGCGGGGTGGGTTCCGCATCGGTGCCGCGGTTTCCGGCGCCGAACTGGGCGAGCACGCCGAGGTCTCGGCCCTCTGGCCGGGCGTCGTCGAGGCCGCCAACCTGATCGGCTCGACCCAGATCCAGGGTCGGGCCACCATGGTCGGCAACCTCTGCAACGCCTCGCCGGCGGCCGATTCCGTGCCCGCGCTAATCGCAGCCGGCGCCCTGGTCGCCATCGCCGGCCCCAAGGGCCGCCGCGAGATTCCGGTCGAAGCGGTGGTGGTCTCGCCCGGCAAGACCGCGCTGGAGAAGGGAGAGATCGTCGAATCGCTCTACCTGCCGGCACGGCCGGAGCGTTCGGGCGACGCCTACCTGCGCTTCATCCCGCGCACCGAGATGGACATCGCCGTGGTCTCCGCCGGCATCAGCCTGACCCTGGACGAGTCCGGCCGCGTCAGCGCGGCCCGGGTCGGGCTGGGCGCGGTGGCGCCGAGACCCTTGCTGGTCGAGGAGGCCGCCAAGGCGATCGTCGGAACCGACCTCGGCGAGGCCGCGCTCGGCGCCCTGGCCGCGGCCTGCTCTGCTGCCTGCGCGCCCATCGACGACAAGCGCGGAACCGTGGAGTACCGCACCGACGTAGCCGGCGTGCTGGCCAAGCGCGCCGCCAAGATCGCACAGCAGCGCGCGCAGGGGTAAGCCATGAGCCAGATTCACGTGACCACGACGATCAACGGCGACGAGACCGAGTACCTCTGCGAGCCGGACGAGACCCTGCTGGACGTGCTGCGCGACCGCCTGGGCATGACCGGCACCAAGGAGGGCTGCGGCACCGGCGACTGCGGGGCCTGCAGCGTGACCCTCGACGGCCGCCTGGTCTGCTCCTGCCTGGTGCTGGGTGCGGAGGCCGAAGGCTGCGAGGTCGGCACCATCGAGGGCGTGGCCGACGGCAGCACGCTCCACCCGCTGCAGAAGAAGTTCCTGGAGCATGCCGCCCTGCAGTGCGGCATCTGCACCCCGGGATTCCTGGTCGCCGCCAAGTCCCTGCTGGAGCGCAACGCCGACCCCAGCGAGGAGGAGGTGCGCTACTGGCTGGCCGGCAATCTCTGCCGCTGCACCGGCTATGACAAGATCGTGCGCGCGGTCCTGGACACCGCGCAGGAAATGAGGAGCGCCTGAGCTATGCCTCTGGATCAGCAATCCGAGATCAAGGACTTCCGCATCGTCGGCAAGCGCCCGCTGCGTCCCGACGGTATCGACAAGGTCACCGGCCGCGCCCGCTTCGGCGCCGACATGAACGCGCCCGGCATGCTGGTCGGCCGCGTGCTGCGCAGCCCCCACGCCCACGCCCGCATCCGCTCGATCGACGCCAGCAAGGCGCTGGCGCTGCCGGGCGTCAAGGCGGTGGTCACCCGCGACGACTTCGGTCCGGTCGACGACAGCCTGCGCGACGTGCTGGTGAACTGCATGGCGCATGACAAGGCGCTCTACGACGGCCACGCCGTCGCCGCGGTCGCCGCGGTCAGCGCCAGCGTCGCCCGCAGGGCCCTGAAGCTGATCGAGGTCGACTACGAGGTGCTGCCGCACGTCACCGACGTCGACGAGGCCATGAAGGACGACGCGCCGGCCCTCTACGAGAGCGGGGCGGACGAATCGGTGCCCGAGGGCATGTCGAAGAACGTGCTGGCGCGCCACGAGTTCGGACACGGCGACCTGGAGAAGGGCTTCGCCGAGGCCGACCAGGTGATCGAGCAGTCCTTCAAGACCGAGGCGACCCACCAGGGCTATATCGAGCCCCATGCCTGCCTGGCATCGCTGGGGCCCGACGGCCACGGCGACCTCTGGGTCTGCACCCAGGGCCACTTCGCGGTGCGCAACGTCTGCGCCGCACTGGTCGGCATGGACGTCAGCCTGCTGCGCGTCACCTCTTCGGAGATCGGCGGCGGCTTCGGCGGCAAGACCACGGTCTTCATCGAGCCGGTGGCCCTGGCGCTCTCGCGCAAGGCCAACCGTCCGGTGAAGATGACGATGAGCCGCGAGGAGGTTTTCCGCGCCAGCGGCCCGACCTCGTCCACCTCGATGGACGTGAAGATCGGCATGACCCGGGACGGCCGCATCACCGCCGGCTATGCCGAGCTGCGCTACCAGGGCGGCGCCTATGCCGGCTCGCCGGTCGAGTTCGGCGCCATGAGCGCCTTTGCCGCCTACGACCTGGAGAACGTGAAGACCGTCGGCTGGGACGTGGTGACGAACCGGCCCAAGCAGGCCGCCTATCGCGCGCCGGGTGCGCCCATGGCCGCCTTCGCGGTCGAGAGCGTGGTCGACGAGCTCTGCAAGCACTTCGATCTGGACCCCCTGGAGGTCCGCCTGAAGAACGCCGCCAGGGACGGCTCGCGCGCCGCCTACGGGCCGACCTTCGGCAAGATCGGGCTCACCGCCACCCTGGAGGCGGCCAAGAAGCACCCGCACTACAGCGCGCCCCTGGGACCCAACCAGGGCCGCGGCGTGGCCTGCGGCTTCTGGTTCAACTTCGGCGGCCAGACCTGCGTGTCCCTGAACATCCAGGACGACGGCACCGTCGGCCTCTCGGTCGGCACGCCCGACATCGGCGGCTCTCGCGCCTCCATGGGCCAGATGGCGGCCGAGGAGCTGGGGATCCCCTACGAGAAGATCCAGACCATCGTCGCCGACACCGCCTCGCTGGGCTACAACGACATCAGCGAGGGCAGCCGGGTCACCTTCTCCAGCGGCATGGCCACCATCCACGCCGCGCGCGACGCGATCGAGAAGCTCTGCGGGCGGGCCGCCCAGATGTGGGGCATCGAGGCGGATGCCGTGGTCTGGGAAGACGGCTACGCCAAGCCGGCCGGCGACAACGCCGGCAAGTTCGACCCCCTGTCGCTGGCCGAGATCGCGGCCGTCGCGGCCAACACCGGCGGCCCCATCGCCGGCCACGCCGAGATCAACGCCGAGGGCGCCGGCCAGAGCTTCGCCACCCACATGGTGGACAGCGAGGTCGATCCCGAGACCGGCCGCGTCAAGATCCTGCGCTACACCGTGTTCCAGGATGCCGGCAAGGCGATCCACCCCTCCTACGTCGAGGGGCAGTTCCAGGGCGGCGCCGTGCAGGGCATCGGCTGGGCGCTGAACGAGGAGTACATCTACGGCGCGGACGGCCGCCTGCAGAACCCCGGCTTCCTCGACTATCGCATCCCCGTGGCCTCGGACCTGCCGATGATCGACACGGTGATCGTCGAGGTGGCGAACCCCGGCCATCCCTACGGCGTGCGCGGCGTGGGCGAGACCTCGATCGTGCCGCCGCTCGCAGCCATCGCCAACTCGGTCTCGGCCGCGGCGGGGGTGCGTCTCACCCACCTGCCGATGTCGCCGCCGCGGGTGCTGAAGGCGATCAAGTCCGCAAAGAAGGGCTGAGAGCCGGGAGCCATGCCCGTCACCGTCAAGATCTGGGGCTCGCTGAAGGACGCCGCCGACGGCCAGAGCGAGCTCCAGGTCGAGGCCAAGAACATCCGGGAATTGCTCGACCGGCTGGGTGAGGCGCATCCGCGCCTCAAGCCCCAGATCAAGCGCGGCGTCTCCGTCTCGGTCGACGGCGAGATCTACCGAGACGCCTGGTTCAAGAACCTGAGCCCGGAGAACGAGATCGTCCTGCTGCCGCGCCTGGCAGGCGGTTAGGAAGCGCCTCCGGCCCGCGCCCTCCAGTCGCTGGGGGAAAGGCCGTAGCGGGCCTTGAAGCAGCGCGAGAAGTGGGCCGGGCTGTTGAAGCCCCAGTCGTAGGCGATCTCGCTGACACCGCGGGGCAGGGCTGCGATCAGCTCCCGGCCCGCGCCCTCCAGCCGGGTGTTGCGGATCAGTTCCGCCAGGCTCTGCGGCTGGTCCTCGAAGAGCATGTGCAGGTAGCGGGTCGAGACCCCCTGCCTGCCGGCCAGCCAGCCCGGGCTCAGCACGGGATCGCGGGCGAAGCCGCGGATATCGGCCTCGACGGCCATGCGGATCGCTGCACCGCGCCCGGGCGTCCGGCTCGGGTCCCCGGCGGTGACCGCCGTGGTCAGGAGATCCAGGACCAGGCGCTGCGAGGCGCGCCAGGAGGCGGCCTCCTGGCGGTGGATCGTCTCAGCCAGCGCCTTCATGTAGCCGGCCAGCAGAGAGGCTTCGGCCTGGGAAGCGCTGAGGTGCAGGGGCGCCCGGCCGGGCCCGCGGCGCAGCAGCCCCGCGGCCTGGGTCTTGGGGATCATCAGGGTGATCTTGCTGAGCGGCGCGCGCACCTCGAAATCCAGCGGCCGGTCGCTGTCCCAGAGGAAGAGATCGCCGGGGCCCAGCAGGACGCTGAGCTCGCCCTGGCGTACGGCTTCCCTGCCCTCCACCACCAGCAGCAGCCCCAGGCTGGGGCTGTCGGTTGCCCTGATCTCCGCGCTCTGCCGCCTGCCCGCGCAGGGCTGGCAGCGGCAGGTCACGAAGGAGAGGCCGTCGCCGCTCTCCCGCCAGGAGAGGGCGGCATCGAAGTCGGCCGGATTGGTGCGGGGCTCCAGGGCCCAGCGCAGGTGGGTGGCGTCCAGGCTGTCGCGCCAGGCCTCCCAGCGCAGCGCACCGGGCAGGGACGCGGTCTCCCAGCTCTGCATCTCCGACGTCACCGGCATGGCTCCCGAGCCTCCGAGCTCTGCGGGCCGGTCCGGGCCTTCGGGGACCCGGACCGCCGTCAAGCCTTCCTGTTCAACGGGCCTGGCCACCTCCCTCGGCCAGGCTACCTCTCGGGACCTTACACCAGGCCCTGGGGCAGTGTCTCCCCACTGCCACCGGGCATCACACGAGCCAAAGGAAATCCGTCGAGGTGAGCTGGTTGGCACCGCTCAGCCCCTTGACGTTGAACGAGAGGTTCTCCGTCCCGTCGCCGTCGGTGTCGACCTCCACGTCGCCGCCGCCGGCGTAGCGGGCCTGGGAATTGCCGCCGCCGGTGAAGGCCGAGGCGCCGATGTAGGCGAAGACGCCGGTCTCCAGGCCGGTTCCCAGCACGATCTTGTCCTCGCCGTTGCCGGCATTGACCGAGACGCCGTCGAAGTCGCGCAGCTTCACGTTGCTGACGTTGCCGCCGAGCAGGAACCAGTCCAGCCCGGATCCGCCGAAGGCCGTATCGTCCTTGCCCAGCGAGAGGGTGTCGGCTCCGCTGTCGCCCGAGACCCGGTCGGCGTCGGGGCCGCCGAAGATGCGGTCGTCGCCGTCGCCGCCGTCGATGCGGTCGGCACCGGCAAGCCCGCGCAGGACGTTGTCGCCGCTGTTGCCCTCTATGGTGTTCGCCAGGCTGTTGCCGGCACCGTTGATGTTGCCGAAGCCGCCTTGCAGCCGCAGGTTCTCGATGTAGAAGGCGGCCCCTTCGTCAGGCAGGGTGAAGTCGGTCTCGGCCCGCACCAGGTCCGTGCCCTCGCCACCCAGTTCGCGCACCTGATCGGCGCTGGTGTCGACGACGAAGGTGTCGTTGCCGCCGCCCCCGAACATGGTGTCGGCTGCGCTGCGCCCGTTGAGAATGTCGTCGCCGCCGAAGCCCGAGAGCTCGTTCCGGGCGGAGTTGCCCCCGATGGTGTTGGCGATGTCGTTGCCGCCCAGGCTGCCTGCGCCAGCATTCTCCAGCAGGACCATGCGCTCGATGAAGCCGTCCGCCCCGGTCGAGAGGGTGAAGTTCAGCGCCTGTGAGCGCACCACGTCCGAGATGCCGCCGTTGGCCGTCTCCACCACCACGTCGAGGGCCGTGTCGACCGTGATGGTGTCGTCGGCCTCCTGGCCGAGCGCGGTATCCACACCGCTGCCGCCGTCCAGGCTGTCCTTGCCGAGGCCACCATAGAGAATATCGGTGCCGGAGCCGCCGATTATTCGGTCGCCGACCAGACCGCCGTAGATGATGTCGTAGCCCTCGCCGCCGAACATGGTGTCCTTGGAGCCGCCGCCGTAGAGCCGATCGGTTCCGGACTGGCCGCGCAGGATGTCGTTGCCGCTCTCTCCGTAGATGATGTCGTTGAGATCGCCGCCGCGCGCATCGTCGTTGCCCGACCCGGCGACCGCCACGTCCACGCCGGAGCCGCCGAAGAGCGAGTCCTCGCCGTCCTCGCCGTAGAGGATGTCGTGGCCGGAGTTGCCGGTGAGGCGGTCGTTGCCGCTGCCACCTGCGATGCGCTCGCCGAGATCTGTCCCGAAGATCCGGTCCGCGCCGTCCAGCCCGACCGCCAGGTCGAAGCCGGTCCGGTTGGTGAAGGTGTCGTTGCCCGAGGTGCCGCGCAGCACCCACCACTCGATGCTGGAGACGGAGGCGGTCAGGGGTGCTGTCGCCAGGAAATGCACCGAAAGGGTATCGAAGCCGGACCCGCCGAAGAAGGAATCGCCGATCGAGGCGACCACGATCTCCTGCGGGTCGACCAGGAAGACGTCCTTGCCGGATGCGCCGAAGGCGCCGTCGATGCCGGACCCGCCGCTCAGCGTGTCGTCGCCCAGCCCGCCGGCCACGTCGTCGGCACCGCTGCCGCCGTACACCCGGTCGTCCCCTATGCCGCCGTAGGCGAAACCGTCGTTGCCGTCACCGCCGTAGACGGCATCGTTGCCCGCACCTCCGTCGACCATGAACTCGCTGCCCGGGCCGCCGAAGACGGAATCGTCGCCGGCGCCGCCGTAGATGTAGTCGTCGACGCCGAAGCCCCCGTAGAGGGTATCGTTGCCCGACCCGGCGCTGACGAAGCCGTCGCTGCCCGAGCCGAGAAAGATGGTGTCGTCCCCCGAACCGCCGGGCGCATAGTCGCCGCCCGATCCGCCGAAGAGAAGGTCGTTACCCAGGCCGCCGTACAGCCGGTCGTAGCCGCGCTCCCCGTACTGCGTATCGTTTCCGTTGCTGCCATAGACCAGGTCTTCGCCGTAGCCGCCGACGATCTGATCGTTTCCGGAACGACCGAAGAGCGTGTCGTTTGCGGAGAGCCCGTAGATCTTGTCGTCCGTGCTGGTCCCGGTCAGGGTATCGGGACCGTCGGTTCCAAAATAGACGCCCACCTTGGCTTCCCTCCCGTGCTTCGTTGCGTTTGAGCCCATTTTTGCTGCGCAGCCCAAGCCCTCCCCGACTGCAGGGAGGCCAAGCACTCGGTCCGCACCGTGGCGATTTGCGCACTGACGCTCAATAAAACCTAAAGCGTTTTCTGCATATCAGCCATGTGTACATAGACACTTCGATTCAAAACATTCTATTTGTCAAATATATTCTTTATTGTTTCTACAATACAGACAGAATTACTAATACAGAAAGCCAAGTGTTTATGCAAATGGCGATGCTGGCGCAAAAAAAGAGAGCATGTGAGCGTCGGGATTTGGATGTGAGCGGAGCATACAGAGGATCGCGCGCGATGGCGGGGAATCGGCGTAGCTAAGCGGTGCGTCACGAGGGCGGTAACAGGGCGCAACATGACTTCCCGCCGGTCCCCTCGATCCACACGAATGCGCCACGGCGGGGGCGGTGATTCTGGACGACGACATGGCGGTCGGGACCTGGAAGGCCTCGGCCGAGGGCCTTGCCGGAGCTGACGGACCCATCCGCGACGGCGCTCTGCTCTCCCGAACGCGCTGCCGGGCCAGGATGCGGGTGCCCTGCCGGGCCGCTTCCCTCTGGAGCAAGAACGCCTTCGTGCAGGATCAAGCAGGCCGGCGCAGCGCTCGCTATGCTGGCGAAAGAGAACCCAGAAAGATCAGGAGGAAACCCGGTATGAGACGCGACATCGAGTTCAAGACCGAGGACGGGACGACCCTGCGCGGCTGGTTCTATAGCGGCGGCGGGGCGGGTCCGGCGGCCACGGTGATCATGGCGCACGGCTTCTCCGCGACCAAGGAGATGCATCTGGACGACTTCGCCGCGCACTTCGCCGGCGACGGCCTCAACGTGCTGGTCTACGACAACCGCAACCTCGGCGACAGCGACGGCAGCCCGCGCGGCGAGATCGACCCCTGGGCGCAGATCCGCGACTATCGCGACGCCATCACCCTCGCATCGACCCTGGACGAGGTGGATCCGGGCAAGATCGGGATCTGGGGCTCCTCCTACAGCGGCGCCCACGTATTGGTGGTCGGCGCGATCGACCGGCGGGTGGCCTGCGTGGTCTCGCAGGTGCCGCTGGTGGACGGCCTGGCCAACGCGCGCCGCCTGATCCGCTCCGACTTCTGGGCCGGTCTGCGGGCCGGCATCCTGGCCGACCGCGAGGCCCGCTGGCGCGGCGAGGCGCCCGGCATGATCCCCGTGGTCTCGGAGGACCCGGCAGCGCCCTGCGTCCTGCCGACCGCCGATTCGGCCGCCTTCTTCCTGTCCATCATCAAGGAGCGCGAGATGCGCTGGGAGAACGCCGTCACCCTGCGTTCGGTCGAGCTCTTCACCGAGTACAATCCCGGAAGCTACATCGCCGACATCTCGCCGACGCCCTTGATGCTGGTGGTGGCCTCCGGCGATCACCTGACCCCCTCGGACCTGGCGCTGGCCGCCTACGAGCGCGCGCTGGAGCCCAAGCGCCTACTCCTCCTGCCCGGCGGCCACTTCGACGCCTATGTCGGCGAGGCCTTCGCAACCTCCGCCCCGCAGCAGAGCGCCTGGTTCCGCGAGCACCTGGGATAGAGCGGGGCGCGGGGGCCGCCTGCGGCCCCCGGCCCGGAGGTCAGTTCTTGGCGGAGAGGGCGGGCAGGTTGCCGGCGATGACAGCGGCATAGCGGGCGACGCGGCCGCCCTGGTAGCGGGCCGCAGCCAGGACCTCCCCGGGCAGGGCCTCACCCTTGGGATCGGTGAAGCTGACGCCGTAGGGGTTGCCGCCGGCGCCGTAGATCGTCTGGTCGGTGTAGCCGACCGGAACGATCACGGACCCCCAGTGGTAGAAGACGTTCTGCAGGGCGATCAGGGTGGATTCCTGGCCGCCGTGGAGGTTGCCGGCACCGGTGAAGACGCCGACGGGCTTGTCCTGCAGCTTGCCGTTGAACCAGAGGCCGCCGCAGAGGTCGATGAACTGCTTGAGCTGGGCTGCGGGCAGGCCGAAGCGCGTGGGCGTGCCGAAGAGGAAGCCGTCGGCCCACTCCAGGTCGTCGGGCTTGGCCTCGGCGACGTCGCGCGTGGCCTCGACGTGGGCCCGCCAGGCGGGGTTGCTGTCGATCGCGGAGTCGGGAGCCAGCTCGGCTGCCTTGCGCAGGCGGACCTCCGCACCCGCCGCCTCTGCGCCCTCCTTCGCCGCCTGGGCCAGACGGTAGGTGCTTCCGGTGCTGCTGTAGTAGACGATCGCGATCTTTGCCATGGGGAGCTTCTCCTGTTCGGTGACCTGTGATCCGCCCTCCCATATGTTCATCGCAAGGCCTGCGGGCCATCGGACGATCGCGAAAAAAACCGTCTCTTCTATGAGACAGTCAATCCGACGGCAGCGCGATTGTACCGCAACCCTCGGCTGACGGGTCTGACCCTATGCAGAGTTGCCCGCTGACCTGGCTTGCCGAAAGTCAGAGCGAGAGGTAGGGGACGAAGGGCACGCGCTCGCGCTCCGCCACCCGCGGCAGCAGCTCCCCGATCGCCTGCTTGAAGTGAGCCGTGGCCTGGTGGCCGTCCCAGGCCGCACGATCCTCGTAGAGCTCGAAGAGGAAGAAGCCGAGGGGATCGCCGGGCGAGCGGTAGGGCATGAAGATCTTGACCCCGGGCTCGGCCATGGTCGGCCGCACGAGCCCTTCCAGGATGGCGGCGACGGCCTCGCCTTCGCCCTCGCGTGCACGAATGGTGATGGCGACGACGAAGCCGCTGTTCAGATCGTCGAACGAGAATCCTTCTGCCAGCATGGAAGCTTCCTCCTCCAGTAGGGGACCGATCCGCCAGATGCAGGAAAGGGGATAGGCGATGCTTCGGGGAAGGCCGAAAGATCCCCCAGGCGTCCCGCAGGGCCGCGGCGCCGTCAGAGCCCGTAGGGATTGTCTGCGAGCAGCCTGAAGACACGGCGCTTGGCATTGCCGCGCGCGCGCGACCCGCTGACATGGTCGAACGCCACCCGGTCTCCTGCCCTGGAGACCTTGAAGCAGCCAGGCTTGCCCTCGCCCCAGTCGCTGTACCACTTGCGGCAGTAGAGCTCTTTCTCGCTGACCTCCCAGGTGCCGCTGGCCAGCTCCTCGCCCCCGGGCCACCAGAGCCGGGCCTTCATGGTGCCCGCGGCGGGGAAGTACTGCGCGATCTCCCAGGACTCGAGCAGGTCGTCGCCCTCGCGGTGCAGCGTGTTGCCGATCAGGGTCTTGCGGATCTGCTCTCCCGAGAGCTCGACGAAAGCGGCCGTCTCGGGGTCGGAGGAGCGCGACGTGCAGGCCGCGACGGCGGCCAGGGTCACAAGCAGGATGAGGCCAACCCGGCCGCTTCTCATGGTCTCCTCCTCCAGAGGGCAGGATCGGCCTAGTCTAACGCGAAAGCAGCTTCCTGTCAGCGCGCCAGGCTTCCCCCTCCTTCGTCCCGGAGTTGGGGCTGCCGCACTCTGCGGCGATCGGGACTGCTGTCAGGCCGCCCGGAATGCTCCAAGCTGGGCTCGGGACGGCGGGGCGGAAAGAAGGTTGGAGAGGGGCGATGGAGAAGGGCGCACACTTGAGCGAGGGTCAGCGCAGGCGCGCCTTCCTCTCCATGCTGCTGATGGTGCCGCTGGGCGGGGCGGCAACCGACATCTACATCGCCTCCCTGCCGGCCATGGCGAAGGCCTTCGGAACCGGAGAGCAGGCCATCCAGGCGACGCTCCTCGTCTACATGGCCTTCTACGGCCTGGGTCAGATCATCGCCGGCCCGCTGACCGATTCCTTCGGCCGTCGCCTGCCGATCCTGCTCTCGACCGCCGGCTTCGTCGCCGCCTCCATCGCCATCGCGCTGGCGCCGCCGCTCTGGATGGTCATCGCGCTGCGCGGGGCACAGGGCCTGCTGGTCTCCTGCTCGGCGGTGGGGGCCCGGGCCATCGTCGCCGACTGCTACGACGGCCACGCCCGCTCCAAGGCGAGCAACTGGATGACCGTCGCCTGGGCGACGGGGCCGATCCTCTCGCCGGCGCTGGGCGGCTACCTCCAGGTCTGGTTCGGCTGGACCGCCTCCTTCTGGGTCCTGGCCGGCTGGGGGCTGGCCGTGGTGCTGATTGCCGCCCTGGTGCTGCCGGAGACGCGCGAAGCCGGGCTGCGCCAGCCCTTCGGCAAGGCCTTCGCCGTCTACGGCGCCATGTGCGTCGACCGCATCTACCTGCCGACGGCTATCGGCATGGCCTGCCTGATCTCCGTCGTCTACGGCTTCGAGGTGCTGGCGCCCTTCTACATCCAGACCGACCTCGGCAAGGGTCCGGTCTTCTACGGGCAGATGCAGCTCCTGCTCGGCTGCCTGTGGCTCGGCGGCAACTTCTTCAACCGCTTCGTCAGCACGAAGGTGACCATCATAAGGATCATCACCACCGGCGCCGGCCTGTCGCTGCTCGTCAGCCTGGTCATGCTGGTCCTCGACCTGAACGGGGTCTTCAGCGTCACGGCACTGATGGTGCCGGCCGGCCTGGTCTTCTTCTCCATGGCCACCATCTGGCCGAACGGCTATGCGAAGTGCCTGGAACGCTTCAAGGATGCCGGCGGCAGCGCCAATGCGCTGGTGAGCGGCCTCTTCATCCTCCTCTCCGCCGTCTTCATGCTGCTCGCAAGCTCGCTCCAGGCGGAAAGCGCCTGGCCGCTCTGGATCCTCTACGCCCTCGTCTCGATGACGACTCTCGTGCTCTTCCTCGGCTTTCTGCGCGACGCCTTCCGCTACAAGGTTGCTTGAGCGAACGCGGTCCCAGGCGATTCCAGGGAAAGGGCCCTTGCATTGGCGCGGTTTTTCGTATATTTTGACTAAACACTCAACAAATAGAGAACGGCTGAAATGCCCCACGATATGAATTTGACCGCACCGCCGCAGGGCTGGGACCGCAGTGGCCTGCCCGGCTGGACCTATTTCAACGAGGAGCTTCTGGAGCTCGAGATCGAAGAGGTCTTCCGCAAGCGCTGGCAGCTTGCCTGTCATGTGAACGAGATTCCCGAACCCGGCGACTACACGACCTTCGACATGGCCAGCGAGCGTGCGCTCGTCATCCGCGGCAAGGACGGGGTGGTGCGCGCCTTCCACAACCTCTGCCGCCACCGCGGCTCGCGCGTGGTCGGCGAGAAGAGCGGCAACTGCCGCTTCGCCCTGGTCTGCCCCTATCACGGCTGGGCCTACAACCTGGACGGCACCCTGCGCGGTCCGGCCAGGCCGCGCTCCTTCCCGCCGCTCGACCCGGTCGAGTGGGGCCTGAAGCCGGTCGAGATGGAGATCTGGCACGGCTTCGTCTTCCTGCGCTTCAAGCCCAGCGAGCAGCCGCCGGTGGCCGAGATCTTCGCGCGGTTCGAGGAGGAGGTGGCGCCCTACGAGATCGAGCGCATGGTGCCGACCAACCCGGTCACCTGGGCCGACAAGACCCCGGTCAACTGGAAGTCGGTCCGCGACGTCGACAACGAGGGCTATCACGTCCCCAAGGCGCACCCCGCCCTGCAGGACCTCTATGGCCGGCACTACCACGACGAGCCCTACCAGGAGGGCGCCTCGCGCTCCTTCGCCCGCTTCAACGAGGGACCGGGCAAGCTGTGGAGCGTGCGCGCCTACAAGTCGATCCTGCCGGAGGCCACCTGGCTGCCGGAGAGCCACCGCAACGCCTGGCTCTACATCGGGCTCTTCCCCAATGCCGTGATCGGGCTCTATCCCGACTCGGTCAACTATTACCAGGAGCTGCCCGAGGCGGTGGGCAAGGTCCGCCTGCGCGGACAGTGCTATCGCCGGCCGGACGAGAGCCGCCAGCTGCGCGCCGCGCGCTATCTCAGCGGCCGCATCGACCAGATCACCGGCGCCGAGGACCAGGAGCTGACTATCTGGTCCTACGAGGCCACCCGCTCCAGCGGCTACGAGGGCATCCTCTTGAGCGACCTGGAGTACGGGGTGAAGACCCACCACGACCATCTGCGCGAGATCCTGCCGGTAATGACCCTCGAGGAGGAGCCCGCACCCGGCACCATGGCGGAGATCAACGAGGAATTGCTGGCGGAAGGCTCCGACCGGCAGGCGGACTGAGCGGCGGCCCGCCCTAGGCGGCCGGACCGCCCCTGCCCTTGAACAGCCAGTCGATGTAGTCGGCGGGAAAGCGGCGGGTGACCTGGTCCAGGAGGGCCAGGCTCTCGTCCGACAGCACCTCGCGCCACTGGCCCGAGCGGCCCTTGTTGAAGAAGCGGCTGTTGTCCTTCCACATCTTGAAGTTGGTGTCGGGGGCGATGCGGTCGGCATCGCGCTTCATGGCCTCGAAGCCGGCCGCCTCCACCAGCTCCGGCCAGATGGCCTCGGGCACCTCGATGGAGAGCGCCCTCGCCAGGCGGCGCATCTCGCCCTCCAGGTCGGCCTGAAGGTCGCTGTAGTGGACCAGGAGGATGTTCGGCTGGTCGCGCTCGGCCCAGAAGGACGCGCCGTGGCTGAAGACCGACCAGTAGGGCGCCCCGTCGCTTTCCCAGGGCAGGCTGCCGTGGGTCAGCCAGTAGCGGAAGAACTCGTCAGGGTCCTCCGGCAGTTCGGGCTGCGGCTCGTCGCTCTCCTGCCGCTCGTGCGCGAAGAGCGCATCGGCCTCCGGGTTGGCGTTGCCCAGGTGGTTCAGCATGGAGACGAAGACGTCGCGCGGATCGCGGGCCACGCAGATGTAGGTGGCCTGCGGGAACCAGGGCAGGCCGTCGAGCGCGGTGTGCGTCTTGATGAAACGCCGGTGGGTCTGGGCGGCATAGATGGCGTGGATCTCCTCCGCCGGGGCCGCGCGCAGGTCCAACCAGGGCGAGATCTCGGCCAGCGGCAGGTGGAAGCGCGTGCGCTGGAAGATCAGCAGCGCGCAGATCATTTGCATCCAGGTGGTGCCGGCCTTGTAGGGCGTGCAGACCAGGATGTCGCCGGGACGCCCTTCGAAGCCCTGCCAGCGGGCGCTGTCCCAGGCCTGGAGACGATAGTGCCGCAGCGGTAGGGCCGACAGGTCCAGCTTGTCCAACAAGAAAACGCCCCCCGGATTGCGAGCCCAGGCCGTCCGGCCGCCTCCTACTTACGACGGCTGGCCCGCGTATCCAAGAGCTGGACGTCCTCGCCCAGGCGCGCGCGCACCCAGCGCTGGAAGGCGTAGACCTCGTACTCCTCCTGCATCAAGGTGCCCGCGGCGAAGGGAGCAGCGCTCAGCCCGCGCTGGTTCAGCTCGCAGGCCGCCGCGTCCTCGTCCAGGACCCGCTTGGCGAAACGCAGGATACGCTCCAGGTCGAAGCCCGGCTCCTCGCTGCGCCCGGGCGGCAGATACCAGTCGACGGTCAGCCGCGTCTTCACCGGCCCCAGGGGCTCGACGCGGACCGAGCGCACATAGTCGATGTGGCCCACGATGAAGGTGGACGGCAGTGCGACTGCATAGGTGTGGCCGCGCGCCCTGTCGACTTCGGAAAGGCCGGGAAGAGCGTTCTGGGCGAGACCGCCGTCGGCCCAGGTCTCCGCCCCCTCGCGCAGGCCGCCCCGGAAGCGGGGATCGGTCTCGCTCTCGTGGCGCTGCCAGTCGGGATCGTCCTCGCGCACCATGATCGCGCGCTTGTAGATCGGCACCAGCTTGCTGAGTTCCGGGTGGATGTTGGGGCAGTGCAGGCACTCGTTGAAGTTCTCCCAGAAGACCTTCCAGTTGCAGGCGATGTCGATCTCTTCACGCCTGACCGAGCGCAGGTCGGCCAGCGGCCAGTTCTTCAGGGTCTGCAGCTCTCCGCGGAGGCTCTCGTCGAAAGCGGCCTGGTCGCCGCCGGCGAAGTTCACGAAGACGAACCCGCCCCACTCGGCAACGCCCAGGGGTACCAGACCATGCTCGCCCCGCTCGAAGCCGGGGAACTTCCGCGCCCGGCCCGTGGCCAGCAGCTTGCCGGAGAAGTTATAGGCCCACTGGTGATAGGGGCAGACCAGCAGCGGCCGCTCGAGCTGGCCCTGACCGGCCGGGCAGAGCTCCGAGCCGCGATGGCGGCAGACATTGTGGAAGGCGGCAAGGCTGCTCTCGTCCTTGCGCACGACCACGATGTTCTTGCCCGCCAGCAGCCCGGCCCGCCAGCCGTTCGGCGCCACGACATCCTCCGCGCGGCAGAAGAGCAGCCAGCTCTTGTCCCAGATCTCGGCCACCTCGCGCTTGTAGTGGTCCGGATCGCTGTACCAGGTCACGGGAAGAGAGGCTTGAGCGGCTGCCAAACCGTTGAAACCGCTTGCGAGCGCCTTGTCCTCGGGCATGCTGATCCTCCTGCATAGACAGGGAAAATGTAGGCTTGACCCGCTATTCTCGACTAGTCGGAATCGATGCTGCGGCAGAATTTTTTGAGCGATCGGTCAAGAAGGTCCTAGGTTGGTTTTCCCCAAGGGAACGAAGGAGGGAGAAGGGCGATGGCGGCGGCCGAACGGAGCGGCAAGGCACCCTCGCGAATCGCGGCCAAGCGGCGGCGTCAGATCGTCGAGGCGACCATGCGCTCCATCGTCGACAAGGGGCTGTCCGGCACTACGCTCGCCAGCGTCGCCAAGGAGGCCGGCCTGTCGCAGGGCGTCGCCGTCTTCTACTTCCACAGCAAGCTGGAGCTGCTGACCGAGGTGCTGCGCCACCTCTACGACCTCTACGAGGCCGCCTGGCAGCAGGCCGTAGCCGACGCCGGGCCCAGGGCACTGGACCGCCTGCTGGCCCTGGTGCGCATCGACTTCTCGCCCGAGGTCTGTTCGCCCGAGTACCTGATCGTCTGGCATGCCTTCTGGGGCGAGGCCAGCGCGCGGCCGCACTACGCCGGCATCACCGACGACTACGACGACCGCCGCTTTACGGTCCTGCGGGCGGCCTGCGCCGCCTTGCTGGCCGAATCCGGCAAGCCCGAAGCCGAGGCCGAGGACCTGGCGACCGCCATCGATTCCCTGACCGACGGCCTGTGGCTCAGGATCTACCTCTCGGCCGACACCATGAGCCGCAGGCGCGCCCTGGAGCTCCTGTCCGGCTTCCTCGCCGCCAACCTGCCCGACCATGCCGAGGAGATCTCGGCAGGACTGCTCGGCCCGGCCTGACAGGAGAACCGCGGGAGTACCGAGGAGACCTCAACCGGCCTCCCGTCAGCGGGGCCCCGAAATCCTCACCATCGGTACTCCGCCTCCCGATCGAGACGGCACAAACCCCCTCACGCCGCCGACAGCAGATCCCGGCAGAGGCCCTCGACCTCGGCGCGCTCGAAGGAGCGGCAGGTGACCTCGAACATGGGGCGATTCTCCTCCGTGTCGCAGGCGGCCGCCAGGCGCGCCTCGTCGGCCGGGCCCAGGCCGTCGCCGGCGAGGCTGATCTCCAGCCCCACCTCGCGCAGGAAGGCGTCGTAGGCCTCCGGCAGGGCCGCGGCCAGGGCGGCATCCTCGCGGCCGCGGCGCTCCAGCCCGAAGGCCTCGGCCACCAGCGCGTGGCGCTCGGGTGCCGCCGCGGCATTGCCGGCGAGCGCCACTCGCAGCGAGAGGCCGACCGCGCGGCCGTGGTGCACGCGCCCCACCGTGCCCAAGGCGTGGCCCAGGCCGTGCGCCACCGCGCAGCCGTTGACGGCGATCGCCGCCCCGGCCAGGCAGGCGGCGATCTGCACCTGGCCCCTGGCCTCCATGTCTGTACCGTCGGCGACCGCGCGCGGCAGCCAGCGGCGGATCAGACCGATCGCGCGCATGGCCGGCGCATCGTTCAGCGGGTGGGCCTTGCAGTTGGTCATGGACTCGATGGCGTGCACCAGGGCATCGACGCCGGTGGCGGCCGTGAGCGAGGCCGGCAGGCTGGCCGTCAGCGCCGGATCGAGCAGGGCCAGGGCCGGGAAGAGCTCGCGCCCGTAGGCCCAGACCTTGGTGCCGTCGGCCAGCGAGAAGACCGAGACCGCCGTCATCTCGGCACCGGTGCCCGAGGTGGTGGGGATCGCGATCACCGGCAGGCCGCCGGCCGGGAAGGGCCGCGCCATCAGCGCATAGGCGGCCGAGCCTTCGGGCGCCGCCACGATGGCCGCAGCCAGCTTGCCCACGTCCATCGCCGAGCCGCCGCCGAGCGCCACCACCGCGTCGGCCGAGAAGTCGCGCGCGGCTGCGACGCAAGCGTCGATCTGGCCCTCGCGCGGGTCGCTCGCCAGCTCGCTGAAGAGGCCGACCGCGTGGCCGGCCGCCTGCAGGCTGTCGCTCAGCCGGCCGGCCAGGCCGGAGGCGACGGCGAAGGGGTCGGCGACCAGGAGGAGGCGCCGGGCGGGACCGAGGCGGCGGCTGGCTTCCGCGCCCAGTTCATCGGAACGGCCGATCCCGAAGGAAACGGGGACGGCGACGGGAAGATCGAAGGGCTGCATGATCCAATTCCTGCTAGCCGGCGTGGCAGCCGGGTGGCGCAATAGGGTTCTGCGCCACGCCATAGGCGCCTGGCCGAGCGGCTTGCAAGTCCGGAGCGAGCGTCCGGCCACCCTGGTGCAGAATGCCGCAGCTTGCATCGGGCCAACGGCGGGGGAGCGGGGGCGAAAGCGTTCCAACCACCGCGACCTTGCGGTATCGTCCAGCGCCATGGCAGCCGAAGGGCGGCCTGGGGATCAGGTGAACGAGGGAGCGCAGAGATGTCGGACTATGTGGCCTGGGTGCTGAACGTCGAGATTCTCGAGGGTGAGGGTGAAGCCTTCCGGGACCTGATGAAGGAGATGGTGGAGGCGACCGAGGCCAACGAGCCCGCAACCTTGATGTACGAGTGGAGCGTCGACCCCGAGGGCAAGATCTGCTCCATCTACGAGCGCTATGACGATTCGGCCGCGGTCATGGTGCATATGACCACCTTCGGCAAGGTCTACGCCAAGCGTTTCCTCAGTGTCTGCAAGCCCGTGCGCATGGTCGTCTTCGGTGCCCCGGACGGCGAGGTCAAGGCCGCCCTGGCGGCCCTGAAGCCTCTCTACATGACCCAGATCGGCGGCTTCTCGCGCGCGTGAGTGGGGGGACTCGAGCGCTTTGCGCTCGGGTGGAATCGGCTCCGGCCCTCACCCCCGCCCGGCCGCCCATGAGGATACTGCCGAGGGCGGCCGGGCGGGGGTGAGGGCAACGCTCTACGCGCCCTTGATCATCTTGATGATGGCGGAATAGTCGAGCTCGCCCTTGCCGGCGTTGACGAAGAGGCCGTAGAGCGCGGTCGCCTCCGCGCCCAGCGGCGTGGAGGCGCCGACCTGGCTCGCGGCCTCCTGCGAGAGGCGCAGGTCCTTCAGCATGAGCGCGGCGGCAAAGCCCGGGCGGTAGTCCCGGTTGGCGGCCGCGCTCTCGACGATGCCCGGCACCGGCAGGTGGTTCAGCATGGCCCAGCAGGAGCCGGAGGACTTCGACGAGATGTCGAAGAGCGCCTTGTCGTCCAGGCCCAGCTTCTCGGCGAGCGCGAAGGCCTCGGAGACCCCCAGCATGGTGATGCCGAGGATCATGTTGTTGCAGACCTTGGCCGCCTGGCCGTTGCCCGCACCGCCGGCGTGGATCACGTTGCGCCCCATCTGCTCCAGGATCGGCTTGGCCCGCGCGAAGGCCTCCGCCTCGCCGCCGCACATGAAGGTCAAGGTCGCCTGCTCCGCCCCGGCGACGCCGCCGGAGACCGGGGCATCGACGAAGGCCTGGCCGGCGGCCTCCGCCGCCTCGTGCACGGCGCGGGCCGAGCCCACGTCGATGGTCGAAGAATCGACCAGCAGCGCGCCCTTCGCCGCCTTCGCCAGCAGGCCCTCCTCGCCCAGGTAGAGCCCGCGCACATGCTGGCCGGCGGGCAGCATGGTGATCACGACCTCGGCCCCCTCGACGGCGGCGAGCGGGCTGTCGGCCACGCTGACGCCTGCCTCCGCCGCCCGCTGCAAGGCGGCCTCGGAGAGGTCGAAGCCGGCGAGCGCGTGGCCCGCCTTCACCAGGTTCGCCGCCATGGGGCCACCCATGTTCCCCAGTCCGATAAAAGCGATCCGCGCCATGGCCTTCTCTCCCGCAAGCATCGTTGCCGTTCAAACTGTCGAAAGAGGCTTGGCACGCTCAGCCGGCCAGAGGCAAGCAGAAGAGCGCGATGGTGACGAGGAAAGCCAGGCCCCAGACCAGCGAGCGTCCGCTGCCCCAGTCGCCCAGGTAGGCCTGGACGTAGACCAGCCGCAAGACGACGAAGGCAAGCGCCAGCCCGTCGCGCCAGCCGTCCAGCTCCGAGTAGCCCTGCGCCACCAGGACGGCGGCGGCGAAGGGTGCGAAGGCCTCCAGCGAGTTGAGGTGTGCGGCCTGCGCCCGCGCCGCCCGGCCGGTGAGGCGGGCCTGCTGGATGCGGGGCAGGCTGTTGTCGTAGCGGCCCTCCTGGGCGATGGCGCCGCGGATCACCCACCAGCGCACGCCGTAGGCGATGGCGAGAAAGGCGATCACGCAGCCGACGGCTATGGTCATGGTGCTCCTCCGCAGCGGGTTCGCTTCTCTCTACGCAGGCAGGGACGCCCCGGGATCACCGCGCAAGCGAGACCCTCGGGCAGAGTCCGGCCGCTCTCCCGCGATCCGATCTTGAGATCCCGATCGCCTGAGCAGGACCCGGACGGATTCAGAAGGTGAGATCCCCTTCGCCCAGGGAGGCGAACCAGGCCTCGATGGCCGCGGTGTTGACCTCGCCCAGGTTCGGCGGCGACCACCGGGGGTTCTTGTCCTTGTCGACGAGGAGCGCGCGGATGCCCTCGTAGAAGTCGCGGCCCCGGCGCATCGCGGCCTGCGACATGCGGTATTCCATGACCATGCAGTCATCGAAATCCAGCTTGGCCCCGCGGCGGAGCTGCTCGAAGGTCACCTTGAGCGAGGTGGGCGAGCAGCGCGCCAGGGTCGCGAGGCAGCCCTTGGCCCAGTCGCTCTCCTCAGCCTCCAGCGCGTCGATGATGTCCTCGAGGCTCTCCTGGCCGGCGAAGCAGCGTTCGATCGCCGGCCTCAGGTCGGCCAGCTTGCCGGGCTCGGCGGGTTCTTCCCGGAGGGGCGCGAGCGCCGCCTCGGCCGCCGCCAGGCCCTGGCTCCAGTCGGCCGCGGCCAGTGCCTCCAGCAGTTCCTCCTCGCGCTCGCCGGCAAGCGCGTGGGTGGCGATGCCGGCGGCCAGGCAGTCGGCGGCCTTCAGGCGCTCTCCGGTCAGCGCCAGGTAGAGCCCCAGGCTGTCCGGCAGGCGCGGCAGGAAAAAGGAACCGCCGACGTCGGGGAAGAGGCCGATCCCGGTCTCCGGCATGGCGAAGAGCGTGCGCGGGCCCGCAAGGCGCAGGTCGCCGTGGATCGAGAGGCCGACCCCGCCGCCCATGGTGATGCCGTCGATCAGCGCGATGTAGGGCTTCTCGAAGGTGTGGATGCGGCGGTTCAGCTGGTATTCCTCGCGGAAGAAGTCGCCGGCCAGATGGCCGCGCTTGCCCGGCGCGTGGCTGCCGTCCTGACCTGCCTTCCAGACCGCCACGACGTCGCCGCCGGCGCAGAAGGCGCGCTCTCCCTCGCCGCGAATCGCCACCGCGGCGACCGCCGGGTCGGCGGCCCAGCGATCGAGCATGGGGTGCATCTCGCGGATCATCGGCAGGGTCAAGGCGTTGAGCGCCTTGGGCCGGGTCAGGGTGATCAGGCCCAGGGGACCACGGGTCTCGAAGGAAATCTCGTCGCTCACGTGCTAACTCCGGTTGTTCTGGACGGCTCTCGGCGGCTGGGGTTAGCAGAGCCGGGGCTTTCCGCCAAGCTTCGGCGCCGCCTCACGCCTTCTCGAAGGCGAGCCTGGCGGCGAGGCCGAGGAAGATGGTGGCGCTGGCGACCTGCAGTGCCCTCGCCGCCCGGCGGCTGCGGGTCAGCCAGCGGCCCAGGCTACCGGCGAAGGCACCGATCGCCGCGTTGATGACCGTTCCGCCGATGTTGAGGATCGCGCCCAGGATCAGGAACTGCAGGAAGGTGGAGCCCCGCGCCGGATCGACGAACTGCGGGATGAAGGCCAGCACGAAGACGGCGATCTTGGGGTTCAGCAGGTTGACGACGATGCCGTCGCGCCAGGCCCGCCAGGCGCTGCCCGGCATGGCCCTGGCCCTGACGCTGCCCGGCGCCTGGCGCAGAGCCTGAACCGCCAGCCAGACCAGGTAGGCGATGCCGGCCCAGCGCAGCACCTCGAAGAGGGCGGGGTTGGCGGCAAGCAGGGCTGCCAGTCCCAGGGCCGCCAGCAGCGAGTGGATCAGCGATCCCGTGGCGATGCCGAGGCTGGCCGCGATCCCGGCCCGCGGCCCGCCGCCCATGCCGCGCCCCAGACAGAAGAGCATGTCCGCCCCCGGCGTCAGGTTGAGCGCCAGCGCGGCGGGAATGAAGACAATAAGGGTCTGAAGATCGAGCGGCATGGCCACTGCCTCACCTGTTGCTTGCCGTTTCCCTATCGCTCGGCGCCACTCGTCTAGAACGAAGCCGTGCCGCTGTGAAGCCCGCGTGGAGAGAGAGCAAACCTTCGTGCATCCTGCTACACTGCCGGCAAATAGCCCGGCGCGGTGGCGCGTCTGCGAGACGCCGTCCCAGCCGAAGAGCTCTGCCGCGAAGGAGAACGTCATGGAGCAATTTCTCGAGACCCTGCACCGGCGCCGCTGGCCCGGCGAGGACGAGGCCTACCGCGAGGCCCGCAACAGCCTGCTGCAAGCCGAACTGGACCTGGAACGCCATCTCACCGCCGTCGCCAAGCTGCGCCAGAGCCTGCCGCCGGGCGGGAGCCTGAAGGAGGACTATCTCTTCCAGGCGTCGGGAGAGGCCGGACCGGTCCAGGTTCCCCTCTCGCACCTCTTCCGACCCGGGAAGGACAGCCTGGTGCTCTACAGCTTCATGTTCGGGCCCGACGACGAGGCACCCTGTCCGGCCTGCACCTCGCTGATCGACGGCCTCGACGGCGTCGCCCGGCACCTGCTGGACCGGATCAACATGGCGGTCGTCGCCAAGGCCCCGGTCGCGCGACTGGAGGCCTTCGCCGGGTCGCGCGGCTGGACGGGTCTGCCGCTGCTCTCCTCGGCCGGCAGCAGCTACAACCAGGACTACGGCGCCGAGAACGCGGACGGCGACCAGCTTCCCGCCTTGAACGTCTTCCAGCGCGGCGATGACGGCATCCGCCACTTCTACAATGCCGAACAGCTCTACGTGGACCAGCCCGGCCACCCGCGCCACGTCGACCGCCTCTGGCCGATCTGGAACCTCTTCGACCTGGTTCCGGAGGGCCGTGGCGAGGACTGGTTCCCGAAGCTTAGCTACTGATCCCCCCTTGGGGAGTCGCGGGGACATTTGACAGGAAAGCCGTTCCTGGCATGATCCTTCCCCCAAGGGCCCCCCGCGCGAAGGTGGCCCCAAGGAGGATGCCGACATGAGAGACGGTCCCGACTGGCCACCGTCGCGGCGCGCGTTGCTGCTGCTCGCGGGCGGGCTGTTGCTGCCCGGCCCGGCGGCCGCCGCCGGTCCGCAGGTCATCCGCTTCGGCCTGACGCCGGTCTTCCTGAACGACGACCTGGACCTGCTGCAGGCGATCAGGACCTACCTGGAACACGCCACCGGCTATGGGGTTGAGCTGGTGACCCGGCGCACCTACCAGGAGGTCACGGCCCTGCTGGTCTCCGGCCAGCTCGATGCCGCCTGGATCTGCGGCTATCCCTACGTCCAGTATCGCGACAAGCTGGACCTGGTCGCAGTGCCGGCCTGGAACGGCAGCCCGCTCTACCAGTCCTACATCATCGTCCATGCGGAGCGGGACGCCGGGGAGGTCGCTGACCTCGCGGGCGACATCCACGCCTTCTCCGATCCCGACTCGAACTCCGGCTACCTCGTCACCCGGGCCCTGCTGCTGGAGCAGGGGCAGGACCCGGAGAGCTTCTTCCGCAAGACGCTCTTCACCTACGCCCATCGCAACGTGATCCGCGCCGTCGCCTCCGGTCTGGTCCAGTCCGGCAGCGTCGACGGCTATGTCTGGGAGGTCATGCAGGAGATCGAGCCGGAGCTGGTGGCCAGGACGCGCATCCTGCGCAAGTCGGAGTGGTTCGGCTTCCCGCCGGTGGCGACCGGCAAGGCCCTGGCCGGGTCCCGGCGGATCCAGGCGCTGCAGCGGGCGCTGCTCTCCTCCCCGGAAACGCCGGAGGGCCGGGCGATGCTGGCGCGCCTGCGCCTCACCGGCTTCGTCGAGGCCGAGCCCAGCCTCTTCGATCCCGTGGCCGAGAAGGTCATGCTGCTACGGGGAGCCACCTAGCCTTGTCCGCGCTCTCCCTCGACCGCCGCTTCGCCGCGCTCCCCTCGAGCCTGCGCATCCCGCTGATCGTGATCCTGCTCATGATCGTGGTCTCGCTGGTCATCTCCGAGCGGGTGCTGGACCGCCTCTCGCGCACGCAGGAGAGCTACCTGCAGGGGCTGGCCTCCTCCTACCTCGACGCCCTGGCCTCCTCGGTCTCTCCCTCGGTGCTGCGCCAGGATAGCTGGGAGATCTTCGACACCCTGGAGCGCATGGCCCCGCGCGAGGCGCCGGTGGTGCCGAGCGAGACCGTCGTCACCGATTCCTCGGGCCTGGTGCTCGCCTCCGACAAGCCGGATCTGCACCCGACCCTGCAGCCCCTGCCGGAGGACTATCGCGCGCGCTTCCGCGGCACCGGGGTCAACCTCGATACCGAGACCGGGCGCGGCTACCAGGCGCGGACCATCGACCATCAGGGCCAGACCCTGGGCAGGCTCTACGTCGTCTTCGACGCCTCGACCTTGTTGAAGGAGCGCCGCCAGGTGCTCTTCACCCTGATCGCCACCAACGCGTTGCTGACCGCGCTGCTGGCGCTGATCGGCTTCCTTGCCGTCAGACGCATGGTCCGGCCCATGCTGATCCTGCAGCGGCACATGGAGCAGGCCGCCGCCGGCCGCTTCCGGCCGATCGCCGCCGAGGCCTTCCCGCGCTACAACAGCGATGCCCGGCGCATGCTCTCGTCCTTCAACGCACTGGTCAGCGCCGAGGAGGAGCGCAAGCGCCTGGTCCGCCAGCTCGCCCGCGAGGAGCGGCTGGCGAGCCTCGGCCGCCTGGCGTCCGGCATGGCGCACGAGATCAACAATCCCCTGGGCGGGCTGCTGACGGCGACCGACACCCTGCAGAAGCACGGCGAGCGCGAGGAGGTGCGCCAGCAGTCGGTCGAGCTGCTGCGGCGCGGCCTCATCGGCATCCGCGACCTGGTGCAGGCCGCACTCGCGATCTACCGGCCGGAACGCTCCGGCCGCTCCATGACCGACAAGGACGTTGAGGACCTGGCCTTGCTGCTGGCGCCGGAGCTGACCCGCAAGCACCAGAGGCTCTCGATCAGGACGGCCGGCGGATCGGACAGCTATCGCCGCCTGCCCGCCGGCCCGCTGCGCCAGGCCATCATGAACCTGGTGCTGAACGCCAGCGCGGCCTCGCCGCCCGGCGCCACCATCGTGCTGAAGATCGACTCCGGCCTCGACGTCGTCTCGCTGGGCGTCGAGGACCAGGGAAGCGGGCTGCCCGACGCCCTGCGCGAGATGCTGACCTCGCCGGAGATGCCGCGCTCGCCGGAGGGCCTGACCGGGCTCGGCCTCTGGGTCGTCCGCCAGATCGCCGACGAGCTCAACGCCAGGATCACGGTCGACGGCAGGGAGCGCGGCGGAAGCCGGGTGACCCTGGCCATTCCCCTGGCTATTCCCCCGGACATTCCCCCTGGGATTCCCCTGGGCCTGAAGGAGGCGCCGGGCCATGCCGGCTAGCGCGCTCCACGTCGGTCTGGTCGAGGACGATCCCATCATGGGCGCCTCGATCGCGCAGCGCCTGGGGATCGAGGGCCACGCCGTCGAGTGGTGGCAGAGCGGCCAGGCGGCCCTCGCCTCGAAGCGGCTGCCGGAGAAGGACATCGTCGTCTGCGACCTGCGCCTGCCCGACCTGGACGGCGCAGAGGTCTTCTCCATCGCCAGCAAGGCGGGCGACCGGCCGCCCTTCCTCTTCGTCACCGGCTACGGCGAGATCGACCAGGCCGTCACCCTGATGCGCATGGGCGCCTGCGACTACATTACCAAGCCCTTCGAGTTCGAGGACTTCCTGGAGCGGCTGACCCGCTATGCGCGCGCGCCGCAGGGCGCAGACCCGAAGCAGGCCGTGCTCGGCGTGTCCCCGGCGATGATTGAGGCCGAGAGCGTGCTCGAGCGCTATGCCAGGACCCGCCTGCCGGTGCTCATCACCGGCGAGACCGGCGTGGGCAAGGAGGTCGCCGCCCGGCTGCTGCACGAGCTGGCGGGCAGCCGGCCCTTCATGGCGGTCAACTGCGCGGCCATCCCGGGCGAGCTGCTGGAGAGCGAGCTCTTCGGCCACGAGCGCGGTGCCTTCACCGGCGCCGAGCGCCAGCATCTGGGCTATGCCGAGCGCGTGGGCGAAGGACTGCTGTTCCTGGACGAGATCGGCGAGATGCCGCTCGCCCTGCAGCCCAAGATCCTGCGGCTGCTCGAGGAGCGCCAGTTCTACCGCGTCGGCGGAGAGGCGCCCCTGCGCTTCCGCGCCAGGGTCGTGGCCGCGACCCACCGGAGCCTGGAGGGCGAGGGGGCCATCGCCGGCCTGCGCGAGGACCTCTTCTACCGCCTCTCGGTCCTGACCCTGGCGATCAAGCCGCTGCGCGAGCGGCCGGACGACATTCCCTGGCTGATGGGCCGCCTGCTCGCCGCCGCCGCCGAGATGCAACAGCGCAGCTTCCGCGGCTTCACCTCGGCCGCGGAGGAACGCGCCCTCGATCACGCCTGGCCGGGCAACGTGCGCGAGCTGCGCAACCGGATCGAACGCGCCGTGGCGCTGGCCGAAGGCCCCTGGATCGAGGCGTCGGACCTCTTTCCCGGCGCGGCGGAGCGCGCAGCGGAGCCCTTCGCCTCCCTTGCGGACACGCGCCAGGCGGCCGAGAAGCGGCAGATCGAGCGCGCCCTGGAGAAGACCTCCGGCCAGATGCTGGCCGCGGCCAAGCTGCTCGGCATCTCCCGGACGACGCTCTGGGAGAAGATCACCCGGCTCGGGATCGACCTCGACTGACGTTCGGGCTTCCGAACGGACCGGCCCGAGGCGTTCGTCTTTCCGAACGCGCAGGCCATCGGGCCGACCTTTTGGCTTCTCTAAGGTTTTGACTTAAAACGATAAAGAAAACTGGCACGCTCCTTGCTTCTCTGTGAGCAGAACAAGCGCTCTCGAGGGAGGATGACATGAAGCGTTGTGCCAGGATGGTCGATCTCGGCCGTCGTCAGTTCCTGCGCGGCAGCACCGCCGCGGCCACCGGGGCCGTCACCGCCGCGGTCCTGCCCGCCAAGCAGTCCGCGGCGGCGACCAACGCGGCGCTGCTGGACTACCCCTCCAACCGTCTCGCCAACGTCGCCGAGCTTGCGGTCAACGAGCCGCTGGACGTCGCCTATCCCGACGACGAGGCGCCCGGCGTGCTGCTGAAGCTGGGCAAGGCCGTCGAGGGCGGCGTGGGGCCCGACGGCGACATCGTCGGCTTCACCATCATCTGCCCGCACAAGGGCTTCCCCCTGGGCTTCAACGCCGAGACCCGGACCCTGAACTGCCCGGGACACTACTCCGTCTACGACGTCGAGGCCGGCGGCCAGCAGACCTGGGGTCACGCCACCCAGAACCTGCCGCAGTACGTCCTCAGCGTGGACGACAAGGGCGACATCTACGCAGAGGGCGTGGACGAGCTGCTCTACGGGCGCCTCTCCAACACCCTGGGAGGGAAGTAGTCATGGCTTACAAGCGACAGATCGGCCGCCTGCCCATCATCCCGGCCGACGCCAGGAAGCACAACGTCACCTGCCACTACTGCATCGTCGGCTGCGGCTACAACGCCTACACCTGGCCGATTAACAAGCAGGGCGGTACCGCGCCGGCCAGCAACGTCTTCGGGGTCGACCTCAGCGAGCAGCAGCCGGCCGAGACCGAGGCCTGGTACGCGCCCTCGATGTACAACGTCGTCAAGCAGGACGGCAGGGACGTGCACCTGGTGATCAAGCCGGACAAGGGCTGCGTCGTGAATTCCGGCCTGGGCTCGGTGCGCGGGGCGCGCATGGCCGAGAACCGGCGCTCGGACGTCACCGGCACGCAGCAGCAGCGCCTGACGGACCCGCTGGTCTGGCGCTACGGCACCTGGCAGCCGACGAGCTGGGACGACGCGCTGGACCTGGTGGCCCAGGTGACCGCGCGGGTGATCAGCAAGGACAACGAGGACGACCTCATCGTCTCCATGTTCGACCACGGCGGATCGGCCGGCGGCTACGAGAACACCTGGGGCACCGGCAAGCTCTACTTCGGCTCGATGAAGGTGAAGAACTGCCGGATCCACAACCGGCCGGCCTACAACTCGGAGGTCCACTCCACCCGCGACATGGGGGTGGGTGAGCTGAACTACTGCTATGAGGACTACGAGCTGACCGACGCCATCTTCATGGTCGGCGCCAACTCGCTGGAGACCCAGACCAACCTCTTCCTGAACCACATGATACCGGGGATGCGCGGCGACAGCCTCTCCAAGAAGGAGGAGGAGCTGCCGGGCGAGCCGCACGCGCCGGCCAAGGTGGTCATCGTCGATCCCCGCCGAACGGTCACGCTCAACGCCTGCGAGGAGGCTGCGGGCAAGGAGAACGTGCTCCACCTGGCACTCAACAGCGGCACCGACCTGGCGCTCTTCAACACGCTCTTCACCTACATCGCCGACCAGGACTGGGTGGACCAGGACTTCATCGAGGCCTCGACCTTCGCCGACGGCACGGCACAGGCCGAGGATCCGGCCCACCCCTGCGCGCTGGGCAGCCTGGCCTTGGCGAGAGAGGCCTGCAAGATGTCGCTCGCCGAGGGCGCCAAGATCTGCGGGCTCGCCGAGGCCGACATCGTGAAGGCGGCCGAGTGGATCGCCAAGCCGAAGGAGGGCGGCCACCGCCGCCGCACGGTCTTCCCCTACGAGAAGGGCATCATCTGGGGCAACGACAACTACCGGACCATCGGCGCCCTGGTGAACATCGGCCTGCTGACCGGCAACATCGGCCGGCCGGGCGGCGGCGTCGTGCGCCTGGGCGGCCACCAGGAGGGCTACATGCGCCCCTCCGACGCCCATGTCGGCCGGCCCGCGGCCTACATCGACCGCCTCCTGATCGAGGGCAAGGGCAAGGTCCACCACATCTGGGCCTGCGACCACTACAAGACCACCTTGAACGCCACCGCCTTCAAGCGGGTCTACAACCAGCGCAGCAACCTGGTGAAGGCGGCGATGGACGCGGCCGCCGGCAAGTCCCGCGCCGAGATGGTCGACGCCATCGTGGGCGCGATCGAGCAGGGCGGCATCTTCTCGGTCAACGTCGACATCATCCACTCGCAGATCGGCCAGGCGGCGCACGTCATCCTGCCGGCGGTGGAATCGGGCGAGATGAACCTGACCTCGATGAACGGCGAGCGGCGCATGCGGCTGACCGAGAAGTACATGGACGGTCCCGGCTCTGCCATGCCGGACTGCCTGATCGCGGCCGCCCTTGCCCGCAACCTGGAGCGCGTGCTGGCGGCGGGCGGCCAGGGCGACTATGCCAAGCAGTTCCAGGGCTACGACTGGAAGAGCGAAGAAGACGCCTTCATGGACGGCTACTACGCCAACACCGGAGAGATCGTGACCTACGACCGCCTGCGGGCCATGGGCAACAACGGCGTGCAGGAGCCGGTCACGGCCTACGAGGACGGCAAGCTGGTCGGCACCAAGCGGCTCTACGCCGACGGGAGCTTCGGCACGGCCGACAAGAAGGCACGCTTCTGTGCCGGCGCCTGGCGCGGCCTGGAGGCGCCCGGCAAGGAGGCGGAGAAGGCGAAGTTCGCCTATCTCATCAACAACGGGCGGTCCAACATCAACTGGCAGAACTGGTTCCTGGACCAGGACAACGACTTCGTCACCGACCGCTATCCCTATCCCTTCATCGAGCTTCACCCCGACGACATGGCGGAGCTGGGGGCGAAGCCCGGAGACCTGATGGAGGTGGTGAACGAGGCCGGCGCCACGCAGGCCATGGCCTATCCGACGCCGACCGCCCGGCGCAAGGAGGCCTTCATGCTCTTCGCGGCACCCTCCGGCGCCCAGGGCAACGTGGTGAACGACGGCGTCAACACCCTGGTGCTGCCGAACTACAAGCAGACCTGGGGCGACATCCGCAAGATCTCCAACGCCCCGGCCTCCGTGAAGCACCTCTCCTTCAAGTCGAAGGAGTATAAGGCCGGCTAGATCAGATCTACAAAATTCAGAGTGACTGCAATTTGCACTTTTTGCAGTCACTCTGAATGTAAAGCATTTACAGCTTAAGAATTATTCTAAAGAAAATGCAAGTTTATTTCACAACATGTAGTGTGAATTTATTACTGATATCTTCTTTGACATGAGCTGCTATTCCAAATAATAAAGAATTTAGCTCGGACTCGGGCACAGATATTTTGTTTGCAATACGCGAAAGTGGCATACCTAGAGTCCAAAGATCCCTTAAAATCTTTGTCCATACTTGAGAAACTTCTCGTTCCATTCCGTTTGGCTCAAGATTTTTCCCAAATTTACCAAGCTCTATGCAATAACCTCTGTAATGCCAATCAGTAATACGACCTAACTTATGAAGTGTATAAGCTAGAGCTGCTGCCGAGACCCCCCACCGACGCTTCTTTTCAATGATATCTCTTAGGCTTCGAACCCAAGGGATCTCTGCAATCAGATCATCCGGCGGCATTAGAAAAGCTGAAGCGAATGAGTCCGCCTCACTCTCGGCCTTGGGGTGGCTAGAACCAGTGTGTCGGTGTAGTACCAAGTGTCCTAACTCATGTGCTGCGTCGAACCGGCTCCGCTCCGCAGTTTTGAGGGTGTTCAAAAAAATGTATGGTTGGTCATTTCGCCAAAGTGAATAAGCGTCTAGGTGCCTTGTCTCTTCAACTAGGGAGAAAACACGAACACCATGTGCCTCAAGCAGATTGAGCAGGTTGCCTATTGGGCGATTGCCAATCCCCCAGCTTGCACGCAGACGCATAGCCGCCTCTGCAGGCGATAAATCCCGATCAACAATTAAGTCATGATGCGGAAGGTCATACCTGGATGTAACCCAATCATCGAATTCGAAAGCGATTACACCAGCAGCGCGGGCAGCCTCTCGTGCTCCAGCGGTAAGTGATCGGAGTGATCGAAAACTAACTCCCGTTGCATCCGGATACTCGGGCGGGGGCTTTAGAAAGAACCCTTCTGGATATCCGGAGAGGTTAAGAAGTTTTTTCTGTACATGTTCTGGTAGTTCATAATCACCAGCTTCAAAACGGCGTATAGTCTTGCGATCTACTCCAAGCTGTTCGGCGAATCCGGATTTTGTTAGCCCGAGACGCCGACGGACCAATTCCACTCGGTCAGGACTATACATATTTACTTTCTCTTAACTGCGATATCAATGACGTCAGTTGGGCCTTCACTATCCGGCCTAAAAATACTATCTGCGTCTTTCTCAGATCCGTCCAGTAAAATGAATCGCGGCTTGAAATCCAGGAAATGGCCACCTTGAAAGAGGATCGGCTTCGACAATTCAGCGCGCAATGGTTCACCGTCCGCCGCATATGCTCCAAGTACAAACGTTTGATAGTCGCCTCCACCCGTAGTGCTTTGCGGCTCTAATCCAGGCAACCAGGCTGTCCTATTGCAAAGCGTCTTTGCGTCCGACGCGTAGCCTTTGCCACGGAGGTTCCTCGGACGCGCAAAAGGGTTTCCAGCATTGTTGTCAAAGTTACAGGGAATGACGCGCAGCTTCAGCTTAGCGTTTCGAATTCCAGGCTGATTGTCGGTGTCATCGCTTTCCCATTGCTCACCAACAAACTGGTTTCGCAGTGCTCGGGCCAACCGGGCGTGCATGGTTATAAGGTCGAAACCTTTCGGATCATTGGTGGTGCAGAGCGCCCGCTCGCTCTCAGCAAAGCGAACCGCTTCGATCAGACCTCTGCGCGTCAAGCCCATTGCGCGCAGCGCAACGGTCACATCGAAAGGATCAGCAATGATTGAGTTTGCTTCCATAGCCTCCATGTCCCAAATTTCTGCATCATATGATGCAGAAATTTGGGACATCTGTCAAGCTTTGTTCCCCATAGTTCCGTCTGTGTCCCTGCGCTGACCGCTTAGGTTCAAACCACCGAAAGGGGGGTTGCTTTCCCCCAACCAACGCCTACTCCGCGGCCTGGGGGAAGCGCTGCTCGACGTGGGCGCCGAGCCGCGGGACCACATCCTGGGCCAGCAGCTCAAGCGAGCGGCGCCACAGGGGCTCGTCGTCCCACTCGTGGAAGGCGGAGAGCAAGGTGCCGAAGGGGCCGACCTCCTCGATGAAGGCCTCCAGCTTGGCGACCACGGTGTCGGGAGAGCCCGCGATCACCATCTCGTCGAGGCAGGTCTGGTTGGTGATGGCCTCGTCGGGGATCTCCTGGTCCGACTTGAAGATGCCGATGAGCCCGGCGCGCGAGAGCTGGGTGCGCAGGTAGTTGTAGTAGTCGATGATGGTGTTGTCCGGCCGGGCCAGATAGTCCTCGGCCTGGGCGTCTGTCTCGGTCACCAGGATGCTCCGCGCCACCCGCCAGGTCCGCCAGTCGGGGGTGAGGCCGGCGCCCTTCGCACCGGCGCAGTAGGCGGTCCACTGCGACTTGGTGATGGAGGGCGGGTTGAAGTTGGCGGAGGCCAGGTACCAGCCCTTGGCGCCCGCCATCTTGGCGGTGCCGGAGAAGGGGCTCATCGCCGAGGTGATGAAGGGCGGGAAGGGATCCTGCAGGGGCTTGGGCATCGGGCCGATGCCCAGGTCCATCTGCACCGTGTCCTTCACCTTGATCGACCAGAACTCGCCGTCGATCTCGTAGGGCGGGTCGGAGGCCCAGATCTTCCTGATCATCTCGGCGCATTCCAGCATCATGGCGCCGCGGTTCATGTCGAGCGTGCCGAAGAGCTCGAAGTCGGAGGAGAGGCCGCCTGGGCCGATGCCCATCTGGAAGCGCCCGTTCGACATGTGGTCGAAGAGTGCTGCATCGGCCGCCACCTGGGCCGGATGGCGGTGCGGCAGGTTCAAGACCCCGGTCACGAAGTCGACCTTCTTGGTCACCGGAATGCAGGCCGAGAGGAACTGCAGCGGGTTGGAGACCGGCTCCACCTTCGCCGAGAAATGCTCACCCATCCAGACCTCGTCGAAGCCGACGGCGTCGGCATGCAGGACTGCCTGGTAGTCCTGATTGTACATCTCGTTGTAGCTGAGCCGCAGGGTGTGCAACGGCATCATGAAGAGTCCAAGTCTCACCGCATTATCCCTCCCTCTGTCGCGCCTCGGGCCTTCGAACAGCCGAATGTTCCCTGCGCTTTCACTGCCGAGAGCTTGAACCGGGTCAACACCAGGTGCGGCCCGCAGCAGCCGGATTTATCAATTGATCATATTATGAGGTTGCCATACAACCTTCCGGCCTGTCAACGCGGCTGGCCGGCAGTCTGGACCTCAGTCTGGCCCGCAATCTGGCCGGGCGTCAGCAGGGACCCAGGGTGCAGGCAAAGCCTCGTTCCGGCGCCCGGTCTTCCTATTATGAGGTTGCCATACAAGTGGCCGGCGTGGCACCTTCATGCGCGCGTCCGGCGAGAGTCCCGGATGGCAGGTCGGCGCCGCGGGTCGCCCGTTTGCAGGGGGTGCCGGCGCCCCCGGACGGCAGTCGAAGAGGCCCTTGGGCGAGGAGGGGTAGCGATGACGACGACGAACGAAGAGGAGCTGCAGCAGGGCTTCAAGGCGGCGATGCGCAAGCTGGCCGCGACCATCTCGCTGGTCACCACGGTCGATCACGAGGGCAAGCCGCACGGCATGGCGGCAACCTCCGTCGCCTCGGTCTCGATGGATCCGCCCTCGCTGCTGACCTGCGTCAACCGCCAGGCCAGCATGCACGACCCCCTGGCCAAGGCGCAGCGCTTCTGCGTCAACCTCCTGCACCGCAACCAGGCGGAGATCGTGCGCGTCTTCTCCGACCCCAAGCACAGGGACACCCGCTTCGACATCGGCGAGTGGTACCGCGGGCATGGCGAGCTGCCGGGGCTCGTCGGCGCCCAGGCCAGCATCTTCTGCACCCTGGACAAGGTCGTGCCCTACGGCAGCCACACGATCTGCATCGGCCTGGTGAACCAGGTGGTCTGCGACGCGGAGGTGGCGCCGCTGCTCTACAGCAATGCCTCCTTCCGCTGCATCGGCCCGCCGCTGCTGGCCGGCGAGGCGCCCGACGCGCTCGATCTGGTGTTCTGAACAAGCGAGCGGCACGAGCCGCCGGTCAAAAGGGGGAAACGCTGTAGATGGCCAGGAACAAGATGGTTGTGGCCGGCGCCATGGGCGTCATCGGACGCGCCGTGATCGAGCAGGTTGCGGGACGCCCGGACTGGGAGGTGATCGGGCTCTCCAGGCGCACGCCGGACTACGAGAGCGAGGCCTCCCACATCTCGGTCGACCTCATGGACCCGGAGGACTGCAAGAAGAAGCTGGGCGGCCTCGACGACGTCACCCATATCGCCTTTGCCGCCTACATCGAGAAGATCCGCCTGGCCGACCAGGTGGCCCCGAACCTCGAGCTGATCACCAACCTGGTGCGCACCCTGCAGGAGGCCTCGCCGGCCCTGAAGCACGTCACGCTCTTCCAGGGCGGCAAGGCCTACGGCTGTCACCTGGGCCCCTTCAAGACCCCGGCCAAGGAATCCGATCCGCGGCACATGCCGCCCAACTTCTATTACGACCAGGAGGATTTCCTGCGCGCCGAGTCGGCCGGACGGAACTGGACCTGGTCGGCCCTGCGCCCCGAGGCGGTCTGCGGCTTCGCCGTGGGCAACCCCATGAACATCCTGATGGTGATCGCCGTCTATGCCGCGATCTCCAAGCACCTGGGCCAGCCCATGCGCTTTCCCGGGACGCTGGCGGCCTACAACGCGCTCTACCAGGTGAGCGACGCCGACATCCTGGCCGAGGCGACCCTCTGGGCCGGGCAGGAGCCGCGCGCGGCCGGCGAGGTCTTCAACATCACCAACGGCGACTATTTCCGCTGGTGCAACATCTGGCCGATCTTCGCCGACTTCTTCGGCATGGACTACGCCCCGCCCATCCCGATCGACCTGCAGGACATGATGAGCGACAAGCGCCCGGTCTGGGAGGCGATCACCCGGCAGCACGGGCTGCGACCCTACGACTACGACCAGATCGCCTCCTGGCGCTTCGGCGATTTCATCTTCAACAACGAGTTCGACAACATCACCAGCACCATCAAGGCGCGCCGCGCCGGCTTCGCGTCCTGCATCGACAGCGAGGAGATGTTCCTCGGCAAGTTCCGGCGGCTCCAGGACATGCGGATCATCCCGTGAGCGAGAAACCGCCGGCTGCCCGCATCGCCCGCTACAGGGGCCCCTCGATTGCGGAGCGTGACGTCGAATGGCAATATGACAGCTTGGTTTTGATTCGGTCGCGGCCTGCTTCTCGTGCCGCCGGCCCGCGTTAGAACCCCGATGGCCTGCGGCACGCCGGACCTGCCGACGGGAGGTCCCTTCGCCCCGGCTGGAGCACTTGGATGATGGAGCGCATGAAGGGCGCGAGCTTCACCCCCGTGGGGCGACGCAAGACCCTGACCGACGAGATCGCAGACGTGCTGCGCGAGCGGGTCTCCAGCGGCGACCTCTCGCCCGGCGACCGCCTGCCCTCCGAGCAGCAGCTCGCCGAATCCTTCGAGGTCAGCCGCACGGTGATCAGGGAGGCGATGTCGCGCCTGAAGTTCGAGGGCCTGATCGATACCCGCCAGGGGCTGGGCGCCTTCGTGGCCGAGAACATCACCAGCGCCAGGCTGGATACCGAGGACATCTCCAAGAAGCAGCGCATCCCCTCGGTGTTCGAGCTGCGCGTGGCGCTGGAGCCGATCTCCGCCGCGCTGGCAGCACAGCGCCGCACGCCGGCCGAGCTGAAGCTGCTGGAACAGCAGCTGGACGCGCTGGGCGAGGCGGTGGAGACCGGCAAGGGCGGGCCTGAGGCCGACGCAGCCTTCCACTGCGTCATCGCCGAATCCTCCGGCAACCCGCTCTTCGTCTCGCTGGCCAAGTTCATCCAGACCACCTTGAAGAGCGGCATGCTGCTGTCGCACTCCAACACGGCCCGGGTGGAGGGCGGCCCCGCGCGGGTCCAGCGCGAGCATGAGGCCATCTTCAATGCGATCCGCGACCGCGACCCGGCGGGTGCTGCACAGGCGGTCAGCGACCACCTGCACAATGCCGCCGGCCGCCTCTCGATCGATACCGAGCACCTGCGCCGTGTCGGCACGAAGTTCGGGGCCTGACCCCGCTGCCGCTCGATCGGATCCTTCGTCCCGGCCGCCGGGAATCGGCCCCATGGAACTGCTGTTCTATGAGGTCCAGGACCCTGCCCTGAGGCCGCAGCCGCCCGACGAAGGGGCCTGCCGGCGGGATCGCTGCCTGCCGGGCACTCCATACCGCCAAACCGCAGGCGCCGATCGCGGTCGGCGGCCGGTGTCCCTTCGTGCGCCTGCTCTCTATAATGTTGAATTCAGTGGGGAATTGCGCTCCAGAATGATGCGGGCCAGGCTCGATCTCCTCTGGACAACCCAAAGTCGCCCATTGTATGACAACATGATAATCGGGTGATTAAGAAGGCCCGCTGAGACCGCGCTTGGGATCAACTTGGGATCAAGCAGGCGTCTCGTTGCAGTGAACAAACGTTCTCGAACCAAAAGAGGGAGGATTGAGATGATCGACAAGTTGGCTTCCAGGCGGTCGCTTCTCTTCGCCAGCGCGCTGTCCGGCACCCTGGTGCTCTCGGCGGCGTCCGGCCAGGCCGAGACCTACAACGCGGAATGCTTCGCGCCTGCCGAGGGCGTCACCGCCACCATGCAGATCGACGGCCGGGAGGGCCCCTACAAGCTGGCCCTGGTCAACGGCTTCGCCGGCAACGACTGGCGCATCCAGATGATCCAGAGCGTCAAGGCCTGGGCCGCCAAGCCCGACAACAAGGCGCTGATCGACGAGCTCGCGATCGTCAGCGTCGGCAACGATGCCGCGGCCCAGATCTCCGCCATCGACAATTACATGGCCGCCGGCTACGACGGGATCATCTTCATCGCCGTCAACCCGACGGCCTTCGACGCGGTCATCAAGCGCGCGGGCCGCAGCGGCACGGTGCTGACCCCCTTCGACAACGTGCTGGACACCGACAAGGTGGTCCAGGTGAACGAGCCGCAGAAGGAACTGGGCGCGCTCAAGGCCCGGACGGTGCTCAGCCTGATCGACAAGGAAAAGCCCCGCATCCTCGAGGTGCGCGGCCTGCAGGGCAACTCGACCGACCGCGACCGCCACCTCGGCGCACGTGAGGTCCTAGACCCCGCCGGCGCCGAGGTGATCGAGGTCGTCGGCAACTGGGATACCGGCACGGTGCAGAAGGTGGTCGCCGACGCCCTTGCCACCCACGGCCAGTTCGACGGCGTGGTCTGCCAGCACGGCTGTGCCGGCGCCATCAACGCCATGCTGGACGCCGGCCATCCGATGGTTCCGATCGGCGGCGACGCCGAGAACGGCGTGCGCATCCTCATGGCCCAGCACAAGGTGCCCGGCGTCTCCGCCGCGCAGGCTCCGGCGATGAGCGTCGTCGCGATGATGGCCACCGTGGCCCAGCTTCAGGGCCACGAGCTGCCGCAGCTGATCCACCTGCCGATCCCGCACGTCTTCAGCCCGGACCTGAAGGACGGTGTGAACTACTTCACCAACCTGCCGGCCAGTTTCAACACCGGCACCGGCTACGCCCAGTGCGGCCTGGAGCTGACGCCGGACGAGCTGCTGTCGCAGACGCCCGACAACGAGTAATCGGGTCGGCGTGCCGGCGCGGCGGGCTCCGTCGCGCCGGCGCTTCGCGGCTTTCGGCGAAGGGGGGGCTTTCGTGTCGGCTGTAGGCGAACGCGACCGGACGGCGGACGACCGCTACCTGGTCCTGACCGGCGTCAGCAAGCGCTATGGCGGCGTCTCTGCCCTGGACGACGTCGACTTCGCCTCCGACCGCCATTCCATCCATGCCGTCCTGGGCGAGAACGGCGCCGGCAAGAGCACCCTGATGAAGGTCCTGAGCGGCGTGGCCAAGCCCGACCAGGGCAGCCTGCGCCTCGACGGCAAGCCAGTCACCATCGCCTCGCCCAGGGACGCGCAGCGCCTGGGCATCGCCACGATCTTCCAGGAACTCTCGCTCATGCCCGACCTCAGTGTCGCGGACAACATCTGCATCACGGAGGCAAGCGGGCGCTGGGGTTTCTTCAATCCGAGGGCGCAGGCCCGCCGCGCCGAAGAGCTGCTGGCGGAGATCGACTGCGAGGACATCAACCCGCGCGCCAAGGTCGAGACCCTGCCGCTCTCGCGCCGGCAGATGGTGGAGATCGCCAAGGCCCTGGGACGCGACCCCCGGGTCCTGATCCTGGACGAGGCCACCTCGGCGCTGACCGCAGCCGACGTCGAGCGGGTCTTCACCCTGCTGAACGCACTGCGCGACCGCGGCCTCTCGATCCTCTACATCTCGCACCGCATGCACGAGATCGAGACCCTGGCCGACACCTGCACGGTCTTCCGCAACGGCCGCTCGATCGAGACCTTCGCGCAGGGCAGCAAGAGCCCCGACGAGATCGTGCGCCTGATGATCGGTCGCTCCATCTCTCAGGTCTACCCGGACAAGCCGCAGCACGAGACGCCGCCCGAACCCCTGCTGGAGGTCAAGGGCCTCTCCTGGGAAACGGAGCTGAAGGAGATCGACCTCTCCGTGGGGGCGGGCGAGATCGTCGGCCTGGGCGGGCTGGAGGGACAGGGCCAGCAACAGCTCGTCCTGGCCCTCTTCGGCGTGCTGCGCGGCGTCTCCGGCGAGGTCCGCTTGCAGGGCGAGAAGATCGAGATCTCCGGGCCGGCCGCGGCCAAGGCGCCGGGGGTGGGGATCGCGATGATCCCCGAGGACCGCAAGACCGACGGCCTGCTGCTGCCGATGTCGGTGCGCGACAACCTCTCGCTCGCCGCCGTCGGCCGGCTCAGCCGCTGGGGGATGGTGGACGCCGCCGCCGAGTCCAGCCTGGTGGACCGCCTGGTGAAGGAGCTGCAGATCAAGGTCAGCTCCCTCTCGGCCCCCGTCTCCACCCTCTCCGGCGGCAACCAGCAGAAGGTGGTGATCGGCAAGTGGCTGAGCCTGGAGCCACGCTGCCTGCTGCTGATGGATCCGACCCGCGGCATCGACGTCGGCACCAAGCAGGAGCTCTACCGCCTGCTCCGCGAGCTGGCGCGCAAGGGCACGGCGATCGTCTTCTACTCGACCGACGTGGACGAGCTGATCGGCCTCTGCGACCGCGTCAACATCCTCTATGCCGGCCGCATCGTGCGCGAGCTCACGGGCGAGGAGATCACCGAGCACAACATCATCGCAACGGCACTGGACTGGTCCCGGGACTCCGGTTCCGGGCAGGCGACGGCGGGCGCGTGATGGGCGACCTCGGGCTCTACCTCCGCCAGAACGTCCGGCCCCTGGTCGCCTTCGGCGTCCTGGTCGCGCTCTTCCTCGTCTTCATAGCCCTCCACCCGCGCGGCCTTTCGGTCTATGTCATGACCTCCTGGTCGAACCAGGGCGTGGCGCTGGCCTTCGCCGCGATCGCGCAGATGCTGGTGGTGCTGACCGGCGGTCTGGACCTCTCGATCGGCGCCATCATGGCGGTCACCAACTCGCTGGCCTCGGTCGTGGTGATCGGCTCTCCCCTGGAGGTCGCCCTGGGGGTGGTGCTGGTGATCCTGGCAGGCGCCGCCTGCGGCTTCGTGAACGGCCTGGTGGTGGTCTACGGACGCATCCAGCCGATCGTCGCCACCCTGGCCTCGGGCGCGGTCTTCACCGGGCTGGCACTGCTGCTGCGGCCGATCCCCGGCGGCGACGTCAGCGAAGAGCTGAGCGATGCGCTCACCTACGAGCTCTTCGGCACCATCCCGACCTCGCTGGTCTTCCTGCTGGGCGTCACCCTGGCGATCTGGTGGCCCTACAGCCGCTCGCTCCTGGGGCGCGCGATCTACGGCATCGGCTCCTCGCCCGAGGCGGCCTACATGTCCGGCCTCAACGTCGACCTGGCGAAGCTCTCGGCCTACACGCTTGCCGGCGTCTTCGCCTCCTTCGGCGGCCTCTTCCTCGGCCTGCAGACGCTCTCGGGCGACGCCACCATCGGCTTCGCCTACACGCTGAACTCCATCGCCGCCGTGGTGATCGGCGGGATCGCGCTCTCCGGCGGCTCCGGCACGGTCTTCGGCGCCATCGTCGGCGCCTTCGTGCTGAGGACCATCTCGGCCATGATGTTCTTCTCCGGCCTGCCGCCGCTGGCCCAGCCGATGATCGAAGGACTCGTCCTCTTGGGTGCCGTCAGCTTCGGTGCGCTGCGTCTGATCAAGACGCGCAACCGGCTGCACATCCTGAGCTAGACCAGGATGCGCTCGCTCATGCTCACGCACCCTGCTCCAGCGCTTTGTCTCAAAAGCACATCGTCGTCGCAGATGATCCCATCTGCTCGGGATATTCTCTAGGGGGCGGCGATGAAGGAACACAAATCCGTGCTGATCGCCGGGGGCTGCGCAGTCGCCCTCGTCCTCATCGGCTCCATCTTCTATCCGAAGTTCCTCTCGCCGACCTACCTGCTGCAGCAGCTTCAGATCGCCTCCTTCCTCGGGATCGTGGCGCTGGGCCTCATGATGGTGATCCTGCTGGGGCACATCGACCTCTCGGTCCCCTGGACCTTCACCGCAGCGGCCATCGCGTCCACCACCGTGGCCGGCCAGGGAAGCGAGGCCTGGTGGGGCGTGCTGGCGGTGCCCGCCGGCCTCTTCGTAGGCCTCCTTATCGGGCTATTGAACGGCCTGGGGGTGGCCTTCCTGCGCCTGCCCTCGATGATCTGGACCCTGGGCATGAACGCCGTGGTGCTGGGGATCTGCGTGCTCTTCACTGGCGGCTTCAACCCGCAGGGCCTGGCCTCGCCGGCCATGCGCTTCTTCGCCATCGAGCGCAGCTTCGGCGTGGTGCCCAACGCCCTCTTCCTCTGGGTTGCAGTGGCGCTGGGCGTCGCCCTGCTGCTGCGCCGCACGGCCTTCGGCCGCTATGTCTACGCCACCGGCAACCGCGAACGGGCGACCTACCTCTCGGGCATCAACACGAACTTCGTCCTGATCGGCTGCTTCATGATCGCCGGCATGTGCAGTGCGATCGCCGGCATGCTGCTGGCCGGCTACGCCAACCAGGCCTACCAGGCCATGGGCGAGCCCTACCTGCTGCCCGGCATCGCCGCCGTGGTCCTGGGCGGCACCAGCATCCTGGGCGGGCGCGGCACGGTGCTGGGCACCATCGTCGGCGTCATCCTGATCTCGCTCATCGGCAGCATGCTCTCGGTCATGCAGATGCCCGAGGCCGGCCGCCAGATCATCTACGGCCTGGTGATCATCGCCATGCTGCTGCTCTACGGCCGCGCCCAGAAGGCGGTTGCGTGAGAGTTGGTCGCGGGCTCGCGCTCGGCTCCGGCCCGCACCCCCGCCCGGCCGCCCAATCCAGGATACTTTCGTTGGGCGGCCGGGCGGGGGTGCGGGCCGGAGCCGACTGGTCAAAAACGATCTAATCCTTCAAGAGCTGGCGGGCGATGATGACCCGCATGATCTCGTTGGTGCCCTCCAGGATCTGGTGCACGCGGAGATCGCGCAGGTAGCGCTCGATCGGGAAGTCCTTCAGGTAGCCGTAGCCGCCGTGGAGCTGCAGCGCCTGGTTCACGATATCGAAGGCGCGGTCGGTGGCCAGCCGCTTGGCCATGGCGCAGGCGACCAGCTTGTCGGGCGCGCCCTGGTCCAGCTTGCCGGCCGCGCGGTGCACCATCAGCCGGGCCGCCTCCAGCTCCGTCGCCATGTCGGCCAGGCGGAACTGCAGGGCCTGGAACTCGGCCAGCGCCCGGCCGAACTGCTTGCGCTCCTTCACGTAGGCGAGCGCCGCCTCCAGCGAGGCCCTGGCGCCCCCCAGCGAGCAGGCGGCGATGTTCACCCGGCCGCCGTCGAGGCCCATCATCGCGATCTTGAAGCCGTCGCCCTCCTGGCCGACCAGGTTTTCCGCCGGCACCTCGGCGTCCTCGAAGTTCACCATGGCGGTGGGCTGGCTGTTCCAGCCCAGCTTGCGCTCCTGTGCGCCGAAGGAGAGGCCCGGCGTGTCGCCCGGGACCGCCAGGGTCGAGATCCCCTTGGGGCCGGGCTCGCCGGTGCGGCACATGACGACGTAGAGGTCCGAGCGGCCGCCGCCGGAGATGAAGGCCTTGGAGCCGTTCAGGACGTAGCGGTCGCCCTTGCGCTCGGCCCTGGTCTTCAGCGAGGCCGCATCCGAGCCCGCCCCCGGCTCCGTCAGGCAGTAGCTGGCGAAGTGCTCCATGGTCATGAGCTGCGGCAAGACCCGCCGGCGCAGCGCGTCGCTGCCGAAGCTGTCCACCATCCAGGCGGCCATGTTGTGGATCGAGATGTAGGCCGCAGTCGAGGGGCAGGCCGCGGCCAGCTCCTCGAAGACGAGCGCCGCGTCGAGCCGGGTGAGCCCGCTGCCGCCCACGTCCTCGCCGCAGTAGATCCCGCCGAAGCCCAGGGCGGCCGCCTGGCGCAGGGTCTCCTCCGGGAAGATTTTCTCCTCGTCCCAGCGGGCGGCGTGGGGCAGCATCTCGCCCTCGGCAAAGGCCCGGGCGGCCTCCTGGATGGCGCGCTGCTCTTCGTTCAGGTCGAATGGCATGGAGGCAGTCTAGGCTCTAGTGCCCCGGAGAGGAAGTCTCGGCAGATCCCTAGAGCTGATGGCAGAGCGGATTCACGCGGCCGCTCGTTTCCAACCGATCACGACCCGCTCTAGAGCAGGATGCGTTCGCTTATGCTCACGAATCCCACTCTAGCCTGTTGTTCTTAAAGCAAATCGTCGTCGCAGATGAGTCCATCTGCTCGGGATTTGCTCTAGCGGGGCATCAGAACGCTGTAGTCCAGGTCCAGGACCACCGCGGGATCGCGCTTGCCCTCCTCGTTGCGGTCCGGGAAGTCGGCACAGGCCCGGTCCTTGGTCGCGACCGTCCGGAGGCGCAGCACCCCGCAGTCCCCCCGGCCGGGGAAATCCTGCTTCTCCAGAACCTCGCTCCAGGCGTAGACCGTGTCGCCGGCGAAGCAGGGCGCCGTGTGGCTGCCGCCGTTGAGCGCCAGCACCTTCACGGCATTGGCCAGGCCGTTGAAGCTGAGAGAGCGCGCCAGGCTGATGACATGGCCGCCGTAGATCAGCCGGCGGCCGAAGCGGCCCTGGCCCTCGACATGCTGGTTGAAGTGCACGCGGGCGGTGTTCTGGTAGAGGCGGGTCGCCATCTGGTGTTCCGCCTCTTCGATGGTCATGCCGTCGACATGGTCGATGCGCTCGCCCTGCCGGTAGTCACCGAAGCGGTGGCGGCTGCCGGCCAGCCCATCGTCGTAGCCGGCAAAGCCCAGGCTGTCGGGCAGGGCGAAGTCGGCGGGCGAGACGGCCTTGGCCAGATCGGGCACCTGCGGCGCCGGCGCCGGGCTCGCCTTGTCGCGCTTGCGCACCAGCACCCAGCGGACATAGCGCAGCACCTCTTCGCCGCGCTGGTTAAGACCCCGCGTGCGGACATAGACGATGCCGCTGTCGCCGGAGGAGGTCTCCTTTAGGCCGATCACCTCGCTGGTCGCGCTCAGGCTGTCGCCCGGACAGACCGGCACGCCGAAGACGCCCTCGGCATAGCCGAGGTTGGCGATCGCGTTCAGCGAGATGTCGCTGACGGTCTTTCCGAAGACCAGGTGAAAGACCAGGAAGTCGTCCAGCGGCGCGGCCGGCAGGCCCAGGCTCTGGGCAAAGCTGTCGGCGCTCTGCAGGGCGAAGCGGCTGCCGTAGAACGCCTGGTAGAGCGCCCGGTCGCCCTCGGTGGCCGTGCGCGGCGTGGCGTGGCGCAGCTCCTGGCCCAGGCAGAAGTCTTCGAAGAAGTTGCCGCCGCCGGTCTTGGCGCCCATCGCAGTCGGTCCTCAGATTCGCGGCCGGGTGTCAGCATCCCGGCCGGTGGAAGTGATGAGAGGGCAGCAGAAACCTGCCCGCTTCTCCGCTCAAACCCGGGCGGAGCAGCCTCGTCCGGCTGCTCAGGCGGCCTGGGCGGCGATGGCGTCGGCGAGCGCCACGGTGCGCTTGGCCGTCTCCACGTGGAGGTTCTCGATCAGCTTGCCGTCGAGCACCACCACGCCCTTGCCCTCGCCGGTGGCGGCCGTGAAGGCCTCGATGATGCGGCGCGCGCTCTCGACCTCGGCCTGGCTCGGCGAGAAGACCTCATTGGCCGGGGCCAGGGTCTTGGGATGGATCAGGGTCTTGCCGTCGAAGCCCAGCTCCTTGCCCTGCTCGCAGGCGGCCCGGAAGCCCTCGTCGTCCGCCAGGTCCAGGTGCACGCCGTCGAGGATCGAGAGGCCGTAGGCGCGGGCCGCCAGCAGGCAGACCGAGAGCGAGGCCAGGACCGGCAGCCGCAGTGGCGTGTGCGCGGCCTGCAGCTCCTTCACCAGGTCCGAGGTGCCCATGACCAGGCACTCGATCCTCGGGCTGGCACCGGCCACCTCCTTGGCGTTGAGGATGCCGAGCGGCGTCTCCATCATGCACCAGAGCGGCAGGTCCTTGGGCCCGCCGGCCTCGTCCAGCTTGGCCACGGCCGCCGCCACCATCGCCTCGCTCTCGACCTTGGGCAGCAGGATCGCGTCGGCGCCGGCGGTCGCGGCCGCTGCCAGGTCGTCTGCGCCCCAGGGGCTGTCCAGGCCGTTCACGCGGATCACCAGTTCGCGGTGCCCGTAGCCGCCGGCCTTGACGGCATCGACCACCTGCTGGCGCGCCAGCGCCTTGGCGTCGGGGGCCACGGCGTCCTCCAGGTCGAGGATCAGGGCATCGGCGGGCAGGGTCTTGCCCTTCTCCAGCGCCCGGGCGTTGGAGCCGGGCATGTAGAGGACGGAGCGGCGGGGGCGGGCGTTTTCGGACATGCTTGGACTTGGCTCGTGCTCTTGTCTGTTTCTGGTGTCTGCTTGTGGCGCGCCAAATCATAGGCGGTGTTCCTGCCAAGGCAAGCGTCGCAGTGCAAAAAGCGTTGCCAGCGCGCAGTGCAGATCCTAAGGAGAACCCTTTGCCTCCCTCCCGTCGCACCTCCTTTCAGACCAGCGGATCGGCCAAGCCATGCAGATCGTTTCCGTTTCCAGCCATGTCGCCTTCGGTCACGTCGGCAATGCAGCCCTGACCTTTCCGCTGCGCCGGCTGGGCGTCGAGGTCGTTCCGGTGATGACGGTGCTGCTGTCGAACCACCTGGGCTACGAGCGCTACGGCGGACAGATCCTGCCCGGCGAGATGGTGGCGAAGGTCCTGACCGGCCTGACCGAGCTGGGCGTGATCGCCGCCAGCGACGGGCTTCTCTCCGGCTTCCTTGGGACGCCGGAGGCGACCCTGGCAACGGCCGACGCGGCGGCTGCCTTCAAGGCCGCGAACCCCGAGCGCCCCTTCTGCCTGGATCCCGTGCTTGGCGACCGCGGCAAGGGCCTCTACATGCCGGCGAGCGTGGTCGAGGTCATGCGCGAGCGGCTGGTGCCGCATGCCCGGATGATGACGCCGAACCTCTTCGAGCTGGAGACCCTGTCGGGCCAGGTGGTGGTGACCCGGGCCGAGGCCATCGCCGCCGCCCGCAAGCTGATCGCCCGGGGCCCCGAGGCCATCCTCGCCACCTCCGCCGATACCGACGAGACCGAGCCCGGCCGCTCGGAGGTGCTGCTGGTGACGGCCGGGGAGGCCTGGCTGCTCTCGACCGAGCACCTCTCCTTCACCATAGAGCCCAACGGCTCCGGCGACCTGCTGGCGGCACTCCTGCTCTACGAGACGCTCCAGGGGCGCAGCTATCCCGAGGCCGCGCAGCACGCGCTGGCCCGCCTGCACGGGCTCCTGCGCGCCACCGCGGCCAAGGACCGCCGGGAGCTGATCATGGTCGAAGCCCAGGACAGCTTCGCCGCCGGGCCCGACCTGGGCCGGGTCGCCTGCCGCCCACTCTAGCCCTCCTTTCTCGCACCAGCACATCTGCGCTACAACGCCCCCTGGCCGGGCATAGCTCGGACACAAACGAAGATTAGAGTCCCGGTCTGTTGTAGGCTGCATCCGGCTGCTGGGGACGACGATGAACGATCAGGCAAGACCGCGGATTCTGGTGCTGGGCGGCGGCTTCGCCGGCATGTACGCCGCCAAGGAGCTGGCACGCCGGGTCAGGGACCTGGCCGAGATCGAACTGATCAACGAGGTCAACTACTTCGTCTTCCAGCCGCTCTTGCCGGAGGTCGCGGCCGGCGGGATCTCGACCCGCGATGCGGTCTCGCCCCTGCGCCAGTTGCTGCGCGGCGTGAAGGTGCGCCAGGCCCACATCCACGAGATCGATCTGCAGCAGCGGGTCGTGACCCTCTTCCAGGGCCAGCAGCGGCGCTTCACACGGGTGCCCTACGATCATCTGGTCCTGGCCGTCGGCCAGAGCAGCGACCTCACGCGCGTCCCGGGCCTGGACGACCATGCCCTGCCGATGAAGACCCTGGCCGATGCCCATCGCCTGCGCAATCACGTCATCGACAAGCTGGAGCATGCCGACATCACCCTGCTTCCCGAGGTGAAGTCGGAACTCTTGACCTTCACCGTCATCGGGGCCGGTTTCTCCGGCGTCGAGGTGGTGGGCGAGATGCGCGACCTCATCTTCAAGTCGCTGAGCTTCTATCCGAACATCGATCCCGCTGAGATCCGCATGCTGCTCTTCGAGTTCGCCGGCGACATCCTGGGCGAACTGCCCGCCCCGCTGCGGAGCTATGCCGGCAAGCACCTGGAGAAGCAGGGCATCGAGGTCATCACCAACACCGCCATCGCAGAGGCCACCGGGACCCAGATCGTCACCAGCAACGGCGAGGTCATCGGGACGCGCACGGTTGTCGCCACCGTCGGCAATGCGCCCACGCCCCTGGTGGCGAAGCTGCCGGTCGCCAAGCAGCAGGGCAAGGTCAGGACCGATCGCCTGCTGAGGGTCGAGGGTTTCGAGACCCTCTGGGCCCTGGGCGATGCCGCCGCCATTCCCCTGGTGGAGGAACCCTCCGAGCGCAAGGACTACGCGCCGCCGACCGCACAGTTCGCCGTCCGCGAGGCGCGGGCGCTGGCCGTCAACATCGACGCGGTCCTGCGCGGCAAGCAGGCCACCCCGTTCCAGTACAAATCGAAGGGCGCCCTGGCCTCCCTCGGCGGGCGGCGCGGCGTCGCCCAGGTCTTCGGGGTGTCGCTCAAGGGCTGGCTCGCCTGGCTGCTCTGGCGCGCCTACTACCACAGCTTCGTGCCGGGCTTCGGCACGAAGGTCCGGATCGCCATGAACTGGTTCCTGGACGACGTCCTGACCCGAAGCACGGTGCAGAGCGGGGAGGCGAGCTCGACCTCGATCCGCTACCGGCGCTACCGGGCGCAGGACCGGGTCTTCGAGACGGGCAACCGCACGGATGCCTTCTACTATGTGCTGGAGGGCCTCTTCGAGCGCGTGATCACCGACCCCGAAAGCGGCGAAAGGCGGGTCGACCGGATCGGCCCCGGCGGCCACTTCGGCGAGGCCCTGCTGCGCGGAGAGGTGCTGCGGATCGGCACCGTTCGCGCGCTCGAGGATTCGCGCGTCCTGGTGATCGAGGCAAACGACTTCAGGAAGCTGGTGAACGCTATTCCCGCCTTGCAAGCAGAGTTCGCGCCGGCGAAAGACGGTGGCTAGACCGGCTGCGGCTGGCCCTTCTCGATGAACTTGGGCCAGCGGCCCTCCTTCTTGGCCTGGATGGCGAGCGGCAGGTCGCGCTTCACCCGGTCGAAGACGCTGTCCCAGTCGTTCGCCTTGGGCTGGCGGATCAGCTTCATCGAGGGATACCAGTAGGTATCCTCCGTCTCCCAGCCGTACATCCAGTAGGGAACGAAGTTCAGCAGGTTCCAGATCGGCTTGCGCAGGCAGCCGCAGAGGTGGGCGACCGAGCTGTCGGTCATGATCACCAGGTCCAGCTCTTCGATGACGGCCGCGGTCTCGGCGAAGTCGTTCACCTGGCGGCCGGCATCCAGCATCACGCTGGCCGCACCGGTGGTGTCGAGCTCGTGCTCGCGCGGGCCCTTCTGCAGGCTCACCATCTCGATGCCGTGGATCTCGCCGAACTCCATGAAGCGCTCGGCCGTGGAGGAGCGCTTGCGGTTGTTCTTGAAGGTGACGCTGCCCGACCAGATGACCCCCACCTTGAAGCGGTCGCCGGCCGGCCCCAGGATCGTCCGCGCCTTGGCGCGCGCGTCGGGGGGAATGTTGAAGCGCGGCAGGGGCGGCATGGTCTTGTCGGTGATCCCCAGGATGCGCGGCAGGTCCAAAAGCGAGCAGGCGTAGTGCATCGGCGGCGCCTGATCCTCGATGGGAACCACGCGGTCCAGCCCATCGATCCCGGTGAAGAGGCGGATCAGCGGCTGCTTGGCCAGCAGCATGACCTCGCCGCCCCGCGCCTTCACCAGCGGCAGGAAGCGGGTCGAGAGGATGGTGTCGCCGAAGCCCTGCTCGGGATGGATCACCAGGCGCTTGCCCTTGAAGTTCTCGCCCAGCCAGCGCGGCACGCGCGCCCGCTTCGGCGGCGCCTGGTCCAGCCGGTAGCGCCACTCGTAGCCCATCCAGCCCTCTTCGAAGTCCTCCATGTGCAGCAGGACGACGGCGCGGTCCCAGCGGTAGCTCAGCTCCTTGGGCGCGAGGCGGATGGCGACGTCGAAGTCGGCCAGCGCCTCCTTGAACATGCCGGCCTCGCGCTTGGCGACCGCGCGGTGGTGGATCCAGGAGGGATTGCGCGGATCCAGCTTCACCGCCTTGTCGTGCGCCGCGACCGATTCGTTGACCCGGTCGAGGTCTTTCAGGACGTTGCCGAGATTGCTCCAGTAGCCAGCCGACTTGGGCTGCAACTCGAGCGCCCGGTGCTGGGCGGCGATCGAGGCCTCGAAGAGGTCGAGCGAGCGCAGGGCAGCACCCAGGTTCGACCAGATGGCATGATCGTTGGGCTGCGCCAGGAGATAGCGGCGATAGGACTTCACCGTCGCTTCCAGGTCGCCCTGACGGTGCAGCGACAGGCAGCGGTCGCGCAGGATCGCAAGGCCCTCGCGGGCAATGTTGCCGCCCGCCTTCTTGACCGGCGGCGGCGCCGAGGGGCGCGGCGCAGAGAGCCTCGGCGCCTTGGTCGCGGCAGGCGGCGCTGCCGGAGTCGAGGCGTCCCTCGTCGAGGTCGCCAGACTCGAAGCAGGCGGACTCGAAGCAGGCGGACTCGAAGCAGGCGGACTCGAAGCAGGCGGTTTCGAGGCTGCCGGTGGCGGCGCTGCTGCCGGTGTCTCGTCTCCGTCCGGCGGCGGCGGCGCCCAGTCTTCCTTGGCCTCACTCATGGCAACGCTTCTGCCCCTCACTGTCCTCTCGACGCTGCGCTCAGTTCAGATAGTCGCGGACCAGGGTCTCTGCGATCTGAACGGTGTTGAGCGCCGCACCTTTGCGTAGATTGTCCGAGACCACCCAGAGGTTCAAGCCGTTCTCGATGGTCGGATCCTGGCGCAGGCGGCTGACGTAGACCTTGTCCTCGCCTGCCGCTTCCTGCGGCGTTACATAGCCGCCTTCGCCCTGATGGTCCACCACCGCGACGCCGGGGGCGTTGCGTAGGGCCTGGCGCGCGTCCTCGACATCGATCGGCCCGTCGAACTCCACGTTGACCGCCTCGGCATGGCCGATGAAGACCGGCACGCGCACGCAAGTAGCCGTCAGGCGGATGCCGTGGTCCAGGATCTTCTTGGTCTCGACCATCATCTTCCACTCTTCCTTGGTCGAGCCGTCCTCCATGAAGACGTCGATCTGCGGGATGACGTTGAAGGCGATCTGCTTGGAAAAGCGCTCCGGCTGCACCGGGTCGTTCACGTAGATCGCCCGGGTCTGGCGGAAGAGCTCGTCCATCGCCTCCTTGCCCGCGCCCGAGACCGACTGGTAGGTGGCCACCACCACGCGCTCGATCGGGACCAGGTCGTGCAGCGGCTTCAGCGCCGTCACCAGCTGGATTGTCGAGCAGTTGGGGTTGGCGATTATGTGCCGGCGCTGATAGCCGCTGAGCGCGTGCGGGTTGACCTCCGGCACCACCAGCGGGACGTCGGGATCCATCCGGAAGAAGGAGGTGTTGTCGATCACGACCGCCCCCTTCCTGGCCGCACCCGGAGCATACTCGGCCGAGACCTTGGCGCCCGGCGAGGAGAGGACCAGGTCGGTGCCTTTGAAGTCGAAGGTGGAGAGGTCCTGAACTTTCAGGACGTCGTCCTCGCCAAAAGAGACTTCTGCCCCGACGCTGCGCGACGATGCCAGCGCCACCACGTCGTCGGCCGGAAAGTCGCGCTCGGCCAGGGTCTGCAGGATTTCCCTGCCGACATTCCCGGTCGCACCGACCACGGCAACGCGATAGCCCATCGGTCCTACTCCTCCTTCTGGTCTTGAGACTCTTCACTGCGCGCCCCGCCTCCAAGGACTCTGGACCCGGAGCGAAGACACGCCTACATCAGGACAGCAACTAGGGGGACAGGGGCCGGCTTGGCAAGAGGCTTAGCACGCAAGGCGGCCATTCGGAGCGAAGAGCCCGGCAAGCATGGCGCGCAAGATCGAGACCTACAAGGACTTCTGGCCCTTCTATCTGGGCGAGCACAGCCGCGGGTTGACCCGGCTGATCCATGTCTCGGGAACCGGTCTGGGGATCCTGCTTCTCCTGCTCTCGATCATCACGGGTAGCTGGTGGCTGCTGCTGGCGGCCCTGCTCAGCGGCTACGGCTTCGCCTGGATCTCGCACCTGCTGGTGGAGAAGAACCGGCCGGCGACCTTCACCTATCCCCTCTGGTCCTTCGCCAGCGACCTGCGCATGTTCGCCCTCTTCTGCGGCGGCAGGCTGGAGGCGGAGTTCCAGCGCCACGGCATCCCCTTGCGGGAATAGTGGGGGTGCGGGCCGGTTCCGCGTAAGACCGAGACGCGCTGGAGCAAATCCCGAGCAGATGGACTCATCTGCGACGACGATTAGCTTTTAAAAACAACACGCTAGAGCAAGCTGCGTGAGCATGAGCGAGCGCAACTTGCTCTAGCCCGCGTCCTCGAAGCCCTGCAGCACGTTCACCGTGTTGATGCCGATCTCCTCCACCGCATAGCCGCCCTCCATGACGAAGAGCGTCGGCAGGCCGGCAGACGCGATGCGCCCGCCCATCTGGAGATAGTCCGGGCTCTTCAGCTTGAAGTGTGAGATCGGATCCCGCTCGAAGGTGTCGACGCCCAGGGAGACGACCATGACATCGGCCCCGAAGGCCGCGATCTGCTTCAGGCCGTCATCCAGCGCCTCGGAATAGCGGTCCCAGGCCGTGCCCCAGACCAGGGGGTAGTTGCGGTTGAAGCCGGCTCCGGCGCCGGCACCGGTCTCGCTCTGGTGCCCGGCGAAATAGGGATACTCCTGGTCGGGATGGCCGTGCAGCGAGACGAAGAGCACGCGGTCGCTCTCGTAGAAGATATCCTGGGTGCCGTTGCCGTGGTGATAGTCGACGTCGAGGATCGCCACCCGCTCGGCGCCGGCATCGCGGAAGGCCTGGGCGGCCGCAGCCGCGTTGTTGACGTAGCAATAGCCCCCGGCCATGTCGCGCATGGCGTGGTGGCCGGGCGGACGGCAGAGCGCGAAGGCCGAGCCCGCGCCCTCGGCGACCAGGCGCTGGGCGGTGATCGCGCAGTCGAGCGAGGACTGGATCGCCCGCCAGGAGCCGGCGACGATGGGTGCTGCCGCATCGAAGGCGTACCAGCCGAGCTTCTGGTGGATCGAGCGGCCGGGTTCCTGGCGCAGGCGGCGCATGCCGAAGGTGAAGGCCAGCGCGAAGGACTGGCCCGGCGCCTCCTCCGACCAGAGCGTCCAGGCCTCGGCCAGGAAGTCCAGGTAGTCGTCGGAATGGACCCGCCGCGCCGGCCCAAGACCGATGGCATCGGGCGGCGCCAGGTCGGTGAAGCCGCGCTCTTGAAGCTGGCCCAGGACCATGTCCATGCGCGAGGGTTTCTCGAACTGCGGCACCAGTTCGCCGTTGATCAGCTCCTTGCCGCCGTCGTGCAGGCGGTGGTCGTCGCTATAGATGATGCGCATGGCGTTCTTCCCGGAAAGGAAGGGCCGGGCGCCACTTCCGACGCCCGGCCTTCTTTTGGTAATCGAGACTGAAGCGGGTGCCCTACTTCAGCAGGTTGGTCCAGATCTGGCTGTACTTGTCCTGGACCTCCTTGGGGCAGAGCGGCACGAAGACCGGCGTCGGTGCGCCTTCCGGAATGGTGATCTCCGGGGCCTCGATGAACTCGGCCGGCAGGTACTTCTCGCTGCCCTTGATGCCGTTGGCATACTTGGCGAAGTCGGAGATCAGCGCCGCGTTCTCGGGATCCATCAGGAAGTTCTGGAAGAGCTTGGCGTTCTCCATGTTGGGTGCATCCTTCAGCACCACGACGTTGTCCATCCAGGCGCTGAAGCCCTCCTTGGGATAGGCGTACTTGATGGAGGGCTTCTGATCGCGCGCGCGCATGGTGGCGCCGTTCCAGCCCTGCGAGACGGCGATGTCGCCCGAGACCAGCGGCTGGATCATGCCGTACTCGATGGTCCGCCACTTGGGCTTGGCCTCCTTCAAGAGCTCGTAGGCCGCCTTGAGGTCGTCCGGGTTGTTGTTGCAGAGCGGCTTGCCGAGGTAGCGCAGGGCCGCGTTCATCACCTCGTACATGTCCGGCTGCATGTTGATCTTGTCGACCAGCTCTTCGGGCGGCTCCAGCAGGATGGCGTAGGTGTTGATGTCGCCGTCGTAGACCGCCGTGTCCACGGCGAAGGTCGTGGTGCCCCACTGCCAGGGGACGGAGTAGCTGCGCCCCTCGTCGAAGTAGGCATTGACCCACTTCTCGTCCACGTTCTTGAAGTTCTCCATCGTGTTGGGCTTGGTCTCGGCCAGCAAGCCCTCGTCGATCATGATCTTCACGGTGTAGTCGGTGGGCACGACGATGTCGTAGCCGGTGTTCCCGGCACGGACCTTGGCCAGCATGGTCTCGTTGCTGTCGTAGTCGTCGATGGTGACCTTGACGCCGTGCGCCTCTTCGAACTTCTTCACCAGCTCGGGGTTGGTGTAGTTGCCCCAGTTGTAGATGTGCAGCTCGCCCTCGGCGAGCGCGCTGCCGGCCAGCGACACGATGGCCGCGGTGGCCAGAAGACCCTTCATGAAACGCATTTCGGCTTACCTCCTGTTCTGGTTCTGGGTTGCTTGGTGCCAGTGGTCGCCAGTCTAGCGCCGTGCGCGCGATACGAAAAAGGAAAGTGTCACCAGCCCGATGGACGCGATCAGGATCAGCGAGGACATGGCATTGATCTCGGGCGTGATTCCGCGCCGGATCGAGGTGTAGATGTAGATCGGCAGGGTGGTCTCGCCGGGCCCCGCCAGGAACTGCGAGATTGTGAAATCATCGAAGGACACCACGAAGGAGAGCATGGCGCCGGCCGTGATCCCGGGGCTGAGCAGCGGCAGGGTGATGCGCCGGAAGGCCTGCCAGGGCGTGGCATAGAGGTCGGCTGCGGCCTGCTCCAGGGTGCGGTCCATGTCTTCCAGGCGCGCGCGGATCGGCATGTAGGCGAAGGGAATGCAGAACACCGTGTGCGCGGTCATCAGCTTGGCGATGCCGATCTGCATGTCCAGCGCATTGGCGATGAGGGCGAAGAAGATCAGGGTCGCGATGGCGGTCACGATCTCCGGCACCATCAGCGGCATGTTGATCACCATGTAGCTGCCGGTCATGCCGCGCCAGGGCCGCGTGCGCGTCGTCACCAGGGCGGCACAGGTGGCGATGACGGTGGCCAGCACCGTCGCCACCACGGCCACCTGCAGGCTGATCCAGGCGGCGTGCAACATGGCGTCGTTGGCGAAGGCCGCGCCATACCACTGGAAGCTGAAGCCCTCCAGGTGGGCGGTCGAGCGCGTGCCGTTGAAGGAGTAGACCACCAGCACCAGGATCGGCGCATAGAGAAAGGCGATGCAGAAGAAGGCGATGGTCCCGAAGCCGCCCTGGCGCGTCAGGTCGATCGACTTGCGCCGCCGCGGGGCGGGGAGGCTGGCGTCAGCCATGTGCCATGGCCGCCTTCGCCCCGGTGTTCTTCACGTAGTAGAGCAGCGAGACCAGCACCATCAGCATCAGGATCAGCGCAGCCGCGCTGCCGAAGGGCCAGTCGCGGGCGTTGCCGAACTGCAGCGCGATCAGGTTGCCGATCATCAGCTCCTTGCCGCCGCCGAGCAGCAGCGGCGTCACATAGGCGCCGATCGAGGGGATGAAGACCAGGATGCAGCCGGCGACGATACCGGGCTTGGACAGCGGGACGACGATGCGCCAGAGCACCTTCCAGCGGTTGGCATAGAGGTCGTAGCCGGCCTCGACCAGGCGGAAGTCCATCTTCTCGAGCGCCGCGTAGAGCGGCAGCACCATGAAGGGCAGGAAGGAGTACATCAGGCCCAGGCAGACGGCGAAGTCCGTGTGGATGATGCGCAGCGGCTCTTCCCTCATGCCCAGCCAGATCATGGTGTTGTTCACCAGCCCGTCGTCGCGCAGGATGATGAACATGGCGTAGGTGCGGATCAGCAGGTTGGTCCAGAAGGGCAGGGTGATGAGGAAGAGCCAGAGGTTGCGCTGGCTGGCCGGCCGGGTCGCCATGAAGTAGGCGGTGGGAAAGCCCACCAGCAGGCAGAAGATCGTCGTGATCAGCGCCAGCAGGATCGAGCGCCCGAAGATCTGCGGGTAGGCCCAGGAAAAGTGCAGGGTCTCGTCGAAGATGTCGCGCTCGAAGAGGAACTGCACGTAGGCGTCGGTGCTGAACTTCCAGATGACCCCGCCGTAGGTCGCGGCCTCCAGGAAAGAGTAGACCACGGTGATGAGCAGCGGGCAGATCCCGAAGATGCCGATGACCACCAGCGCCGGCGCCACCAGCCCCCAGCGTGCGCGAAAGCCGCGCCTGGCGACCCTGGCCCGGGCCTCGGCGACCCTCCGGACCGGGTCGTCCCCGGGCACGGTCATGCTGGGCACCGTTTTGGGCACCGTCTGGGTCATGGCGCGCGCCTAGTCCAGCAGGGCACGGGCAGCCCCGTCGGGGACCGAGATGGCGACCGGCTGGCCCGGCTCGAAGTGCTCGTCCCCCTGCATGCGGTTCTGCACCCGCGCATCGAGCGAGAGTTCGCCGGGCAGCCGCAGCTCGTAGCTGGTGTCAGTGCCGAGGTAGGTCATCTGCGCGACCTCGGCACCGCTGCCCCGCGACAGGCGGATCTTCTCCGGCCGGATCGCCAGGGTGACCCGCTCGCCCGCTGCCGGATCGCCGGCCGCACTGGCCAGCACCTCCAGCCCGCCGTCGCCGCGGCAGCGCAGGTATTCGCCCTCGCGGCCCAGCACCTCGGCCATCACGAAGTTGGTGTCGCCGATGAAGTCGGCCACGAAACGGTTCGTCGGCGTCTCGTAGATGTCGGTCGGACCGCCGAGCTGCTGCAGCTCGCCATGGCTCATGACCGCGATGCGGTCTGACATGGTGAGCGCCTCTTCCTGGTCGTGGGTGACGAAGACGAAGGTGATGCCGGTGCGCTGCTGCAGGGACTTGAGCTCGCTGCGCATGCCCTGGCGCAGCTTGAGGTCGAGCGCCGAGAGCGGCTCGTCCAGCAGGAGCACCTGGGGGTGGTTCGCCAGCGCCCGGGCCAGCGCCACCCGCTGCTGCTGCCCGCCGGAGAGCTGGGCCGAGCGCCGGCCGGCCAGGTGGCCGAGCTGCACCAGGTTCAGCATCTCCTCCACCGTGCTGGCGATCTCGGCCTTGCCGATGCCGCGCATCTCCAGCCCGAAGGCCACGTTCTGGGCGACGCTCATGTGGGGAAAGAGGGCGTAGGACTGGAAGACCGTGTTGACCGGCCGCTGGTTGGGCGGCAGGTCGACGACCGAGCGCCCGTTCAAGAGCACGTCGCCGGCCGTCGGCATCTCGAAGCCGGCGATCACCCGCAGCAGGGTGGTCTTGCCGCAACCGGAAGGCCCCAGAAGGGTGAAGAACTCGTTCTGCCGAATCTGCAGCGACACGCGGTCCAGGGCGGTCACCTGATCGGGACCGTGGCCGAAGACCTTGGTGAGGCTCATGGCCTCGATCGCGTTCGCCTCGCTCAAGCAGATACCCCGCCTCTTGCAATGAGGAAGCGAAAGGCTAGCCCCGCCCCTATCCGACTGGCAACCGGGGGCGTGACGCTTAGCCTCATGGGATTCTGTTCTTCGTTGCCGGGCGCCTAGCGCCGGGCTTCGATGGCGTCCCAGATCGCGCCGGCAAGGTTACCGCCGTCGAAGCGGTCGATTTCCTGGATTCCGGTCGGCGAGGTCACGTTGATCTCGGTCAGATAGTCGCCGATCACGTCGATGCCGACGAAGATCATGCCCTGCTCGCGCAGGCTGGGGCCGATGGCCTCGCAGATCTCCTCCTCGCGCCGGGTGAGGCGCGAGGCCTCGGCGCGCCCGCCGACATGCATGTTGCTGCGCGCCTCGCCGGCCGCTGGCACCCGGTTGATCGCACCGGCGGCCTTGCCGTCCACCAGGATGATGCGCTTGTCGCCCTTGCGCACCTCCGGCAGGTAGCGCTGCACGATGATGGGCTCGCGGTAGAAGTGGGTGAAGAGCTCGAGCAGCGCCATGAGGTTCTCGTCGTCCGGCGTGACGTGGAAGACGCCGGCACCGCCGTTGCCGTAGAGCGGCTTCACGATCAGGTCCCTGTGCTCCTCGCGAAAGCGCAGCACCTCCGCCGTCGAGGAGGTGATCAGGGTGGGCGGCATGAGGTCCGGGAAGTGGGTGACGAAGAGCTTCTCCGGCGCGTTGCGCACGCTGACCGGGTCGTTCACCACCAGGGTCTTGGGGTGGATGTGCTCCAGGATGTGGGTCGCGGTGATGTAGCTCATGTCGAAGGGCGGATCCTGGCGCATCAGCACCACGTCCATCTCCTTCAGGTTCACGCTGCGGGCCTCGCCAAGGGTCGCGTGGTTGCCCTTCTCGCGCCGCAGGGTCATCGGCCGGGCGTGGGCCGTCACCCGCCCCTCCCGCAGCGCCAGGTCCTTGGGCTGGTAGTGATAGAGGCTGTGGCCGCGCCGCTCCGCCTCCAGGCCGAGGGCGAAGGTGGAATCGGCGCCGATGTCGATGGCCTCGATAGGGTCCATCTGGATGGCAACGGTCAAGGACATGCCTGCTGGGTCCCCCGCTGGCAGGAGGTCAAGGAAAGCTGGCGCAGTCTAGGCGCGCGGCAGCGGCCAAGGCAAAGGCTCGAAGCTGCCTTCGCGGTCAATTCAGTTTGGCCGCGATCGCCTGCTTGGCCTGCGCCGCCTCGAAGCGCACCTCCTGCTCGGCGGCGAGGTCGATCACCTGGTCCAGCGCCAGGCTCGCGGCATGGAGGTTGCCCGACCGCACGTGCAGACCGGCCGCCTCGCGCCAGAGCTGCCAGTCGCCCGGGGCCAGGCGCAGCATGGATTCCAGCGCCACCAGCCCGCCGTCGAGGTCGCCGCCCTGCAGGCGGCGGACCTTGATGTTGTTCTGCAGCCTGAGCAGGATCTCGCGGTTGCTCATGGCCTCGACGTGCTCCGGCGTCAGCTCGGCTGCCTCGCCGGCGATCGCCTTCGCCAGGGTGCGCAGGGCCGGCGGGTCCAAGGTGCGGCCGCCGTTGAAGGGGTCGACGATCATACGGGCCCGGGGCGTGGAGAGGCGCACCACGACGTGGCCGGGAAAGCGCAGGGCCTCCGCAGTCCAGCCCTGGGCGCGCGCGCCGTGCAGGTAGAGGATGGCCAGCGCCACGGGAAGGCCCCGCCGGCGGTCGATCACCCGCATGAGGTTGGCGTTCTGCAGGTCGTTGTAGGTGACGCTGTCGCCGGCATAGCCGAGCTCCTCGAAGAGCACGGCGTTCAGCGCCTCGCGGCGCTCGTCGAGCGTTCCGGTCTGGCGGCCGGCGAGACGCTCGGCGATCTCTCCCAGGTGCTCGCGGTAGCGATCGAGGCCGACACGCGGCCGGTCCAGGGCCGCCAGGAGCAGCGCCGCCTCGGCGATCGGGATCTCGCGGTCCTGGCCGCGGCCCATCACCGCCAGGGCCGCCTCGATCTCCTGCCGACCGGCCGCCGGCGACCAGCTCTCACTCATTGCAGGCACTCCTCCCTCGCCATCAAGACCGCCAGGCCCCCTCGATATGGCGCGGCAGCCGCCAGGGGGCCAGGAGAAGAGCGTCGAAACGGACTTCCAGGACGCTCCGGTCGGGAAGGCGCGCCAGGTAGCCCTCGGCCGCGCGCTCGATCCGCCGGCGCTGCTGCAGCCGGATCGCCTCGGCCGCCTCGCTCAGGTCGGCGCGGCGCTTCACCTCGACGAAGACCAGGGTGCGCCCGCGCCTGACCACGAGGTCGATCTCGCCGACGCCCAGCCGGAGCTGGCGCTCCAGCACCCGGTAGCCCTTGAGCCGCAGCCACCAGGCCGCCAGGCTCTCGGCGCGCAGGCCGCTGCGCTGTGCGGCCCGCCGCCTGTCACGCGGCACCGTCCCCGCCCTCCCGGTCGGTCAGCGCCAGGGCCAGGCGGTAGACGCGGCGCCGCGGCTCGCCGCTGGCCGCCGCCACCCGTGCCACGGCATCGCGCAGGCTGTGCCTGGCCAGCGCATCGGCGAGCAGGGCCTCCAGCTCCGCGTCCGTCGGCGGACCCTCACGACGCTCCGGCGGGGCGATCACCAGGACGATCTCTCCCTTCACCGGCTGGCGGGCGACCGCTTCGGCCAGCTCGTCCAGGCTGCCGCCTCTGGCCTCCTCGAAGCGCTTGCTGATCTCGCGGACGATCACCGCCTGGCGCGCGCCCAGTCCATCGGCCAGGTCGGCGAGGCTGGCGGCGAGGCGATGCGGTGCCTCGAACAGCAGCAGGGTCGCGGGAATAGCACTGAGGCCCGCGATCTCCTGACGTCTGGCCGCGGCCTTGGCGGAGAGGAAGCCGGCGAAAAAGAAGGGCACGGCCGGCAGTCCGGAGAGCTGCAGCGCCGCCAGCGGGGCCGAGGGCCCGGGAACCACGGTGACGGCGACGCCGGCCTCCCGGCAGGCCCGGACCAGAGGGAAACCGGGGTCGGAAATCAGCGGACTCCCGGCGTCCGAGACCAGGGCGACGGCTCCCCCGCCCATGCAAAACGACAGAATTTGATCCGTGTTACGATCAGTTGCGTAATCGTTGTAACTGCGTAGACGCCTCCCGCCAGCAATGCCGTGGCGGGTCAGCAGTTTTCGAGTGACCCTTGTATCTTCGCAGGCGACAAGATCCGCTTGCTCGAGAACTGCGAGCGCGCGGAGCGTGATGTCGGAAAGATTACCGATCGGCGTTGACACAAGATAAAGCCCGGCGGGTAGCTTCTCGCGTTTACTGTTCGGCTCAAGCTCGGTAGTGTCAGACATCGTTTTCGCCGAAGGGAAGAAGGACCGCCTCGCATGCGTGCCGTCAGCAGAGCCACATTCGGATTCGTCATGGTAGCCACCGCCGCCTTGGCACTCGCCGCCTGCCAGTCGAAGCAGACTAGGAGCGTGAGTGCGACGGCACAACCCGCCACGACGACCGCGACCTCCAGCGCGACGGCCTCGCAGGGCCGGACCCTGCCGGCCGGCCAGCCGGTGAAGGTGGCGGTCCTGCTGCCGCTCAGCGGGCGCCTGCCGCAGATCGGCCAGCAGCTGATGAACGCGAGCCAGCTTGCCCTCTTCGACCTGCCGCAGAACTCGGTCGAGCTGCTGGTCAAGGACAGCGGCGACACCCCGGAGATGGCGGCCCAGGCCATGCAGCAGGCTCTCAGCGAAGGGGCGCAGCTGGCGCTGGGTCCGCTCTTCGCCAACCAGGTGCGCGCGGCCGGCAACGTGGCCCGCAGCGGCAACGTCAATCTGATCGCCTTCTCCAACGATACCCGCCAGCTCGACGGCTACACCTTCCTCTTGGGGCTGACGCCGGCGGAGCAGGCCGAGCGCGTGGTCTCCTACGCGGTGCAGCAGGGCTTCGCCAGCGTGGCGGTGCTGGCTCCCGACACCGACTTCGGGCGCCTGGCGGCTCAGGGCGCCCAGACCGGGGCGGCGGCGTCGGGAGGCCAGGTGGTCTCCACCGTCTTCTACCCGGCCCAGCAGCTCGACATCGGCAACGAGATCCGCAGCCTCGGCGGCCCCTACCAGGCGCTCTTCCTGCCCGACGCGCATGGACGCATGCTGGTGCTGGGCTCCGCCCTCGCCACCGAGGGCATCACGCCCGAGACCACCAAGATGCTGGGCTCGACCCTGTGGAACAACGGCTCGCTGACCAGCGAACCGAACCTGCGGGGCGCCTGGTTCCCCAGCGTGAACCCGCAGACCTACAACAACTTCGTCGCCCGCTATCAGGAGGCCTATGCCGAGACCCCGCAGCCGATCGCCGCGGTCGCCTTCGACGCCGTGACCCTGGCCGGCTACCTGGCCCGCCAGGCGCTCGCCGGCCAGGTCAATGCGGCCACCACGACGCCGGGGCAGTGGGTGGGGCTGGACCGCAACTCCATCCTCAATCCCTCCGGCTTCCGCGGGGCCGACGGGATCTTCCGCTTCCAGCAGAACGGGGCGGTGCAGCGCGGCCTGGCGATCATGCAGATCGAGCCCGAGGGCTTCACCGTGATCGCCCCGGCGCCCAGTTCCTTCCAGACGCTCACGAACTGAGGCGCGGCGCGGTTCGGAACCACGCGGAAGCGATCCGCTTCAGGAAGGGTCGGCGAAGAGGTAGGCGAGAAGGGCGTTCAAGGTGACACGCCCTTCCGGGCTGGCGCGCAGCGCGGTCTCGCTCCGCTCCAGCAGTCCTTCCTCGAGCAGGCGGGCCAACGGCCGGGCCGGCAGCAGTTCCTCAGGCTCGCCGCCCAGACGCGCGCGGAACCGGCTGCGCGAGATGCCCTCGGTCAGGCGGAGGCCCATCATGGTCAGCTCTTCGACCTGCTGGGCCGGCGGCACCGGCTCGGCGGCCTGCTCGCCCCGGCCCGAGGCCTCCACGCGCTCGAGCCAGATCTCCGGGGCGCGGTGCTGGCGCTGCGCCCAGCGACGGCCCTCCAGGCTGAGGCGCGAATGCGCGCCCGGACCGATGCCCAGGTAGTCGCCGTAGCGCCAGTAGGTCAGGTTGTGCCGCGACTGCGAGCCCGGCCTGGCGTGGTTGGAGATCTCGTAGGCCGGCAGACCGGCCGCGGCCGTCGTCTCCTGCGTCAGGTCGTAGAGCGCGCGGCCCTGGTCCTCGTCGGGGATGCTGAGCTCGCCCCGGCGCGCCGCCGCATGGAAGCGCGTCCCGGGCTCGATCGTGAGCTGGTAGAGGGAGAGATGGTCGCTGCCGAGGTCCAGCGCCCGCTCGAGTTCCTCGCGCCAGGCCGCCGGGCTCTGGCCCGGCCGCGCATAGATCAGGTCGAAAGAGACCCTGGCGAAGCTCGAGAGCGCCAGCTCCAGGGCCGTGAGCGCCTCCTGCCGGCTGTGCTGGCGGCCGAGGAAGGCCAGCGCTTCTGCGTCCAGCGCCTGCACCCCGAGCGAGAGACGCTCGACGCCGGCGGCACGGTAGCCTGCGAAGCGCCCGGCCTCGACCGAGGTGGGATTGGCCTCAAGGGTGATCTCCACCTCGGGAGCGGGCGGCCAGGCCTGAAAGGCCGCCTCGATCACGGCGGCAACGGTCTCCGGCGGCATCAGCGAGGGGGTCCCGCCGCCGAAGAAGATCGAGGTCAGGCGCCGCGGGCCCAGCCCTTCGGCGTAGTGCCGTAGCTCCCGGACGAGGGCGGCCCGCCAGCGTTCCTGATCCACACGATCGCGCACATGGCTGTTGAAGTCGCAGTAGGGGCACTTGGAAAGGCAGAAGGGCCAGTGGACGTAGAGCGCCAGGTCCCGGTCGGTCTGGCTCACCGCTGGCCCGGTGCGAAGACCGCCTCGACCAGGAGGGCGAAGGCGCGCGCGCGGTGGCTCATCGCGTGCTTCGCCGCAGGCTCCATCTCGCCGAAGGTCAGCTCCTGGCCCTCCGGCAGGAAGATCGGATCGTAGCCGAAGCCCCTCTGCCCGCGCGGCGGAAAGACCAGGCTGCCGTCGACCCGCCCCTCGAAGACCTCCGCGCGGCCGTCCGGCCAGGCGAGCGCCAGGGCGCAGACGAAGTAGGCTCGCCGGTCGGCTTGTCCACCCAGCGCCTCCTCGACCCTGGCCATCGCCAGGGCAAAGTCCTTCTCCGGACCGGCCCAGCGCGCCGAGCGGACGCCCGGCGCACCGCCCAGCGCCTCGACGCAGAGCCCGGAATCGTCGGCCAGCGCCGGCAGGCCGCTGCCCTCGGCCGAGGCCCGGGCCTTGATCAGCGCGTTCTCGGCGAAGGTCTCACCGGTCTCCTCGGGCTCGGGCAGGCCCAGCGAGGCCGCCGACTGCACCGCCGTCGCGAAGGGCGCCAGCAGCGCCGCGATCTCCTCCAGCTTGCCCGGATTGTGACTGGCCAGCACCAGGCGCTCGGGTGCCCGCGCCACCGGCCTAGTCCGCCAGTCCGAGAGCCCGGCGCTGCGCCTCGGCCAGGCTGCGGCAGCCGGTCTCGGCCAGGTCCAGCAGCCGCTCGAACTGCGCACGGCCGAAGGGCGCCTGCTCGGCCGTCGCCTGCACCTCGATGAGCCCGCCCCGCGCGGTCATGACGAAGTTGGCATCGGCGTCGGCCGAGGAATCTTCCTCGTAGTCCAGGTCGAGGCAGGGCTCGCCCTGCACCAGCCCGCAGGAGATGGCGGCCACCTGATCGCCCAGCGGCAGCCGCTTGACGGCGCCCAGCTCCATCATGTGCTGGAAGGCCAGCCGCAGCGCGACGTAGCCGCCGGTGATGGCGGCCGTCCGGGTGCCGCCGTCGGCCTGCAGGACGTCGCAGTCGACCTTGATCTGGCGCTCGCCGAAGCCGGTGAGGTCGGTGACCGCCCGGAGCGAGCGGCCGATCAGGCGCTGGATCTCCTGCGTGCGGCCGCTCTGCTTGCCGCGCGCAGCCTCGCGGTCGCTGCGGGTATGGGTGGCACGCGGCAGCATGCCGTATTCCGCCGTCACCCAGCCCTTGCCGCTGCCGCGCAGCCAGAAGGGGATCTGCTCGTCGACGCTGGCGGTGCAGAGGACGCGCGTGTTCCCGAAGGAGACCAGGCAGGAGCCCTCGGCATAGCGGTTGACGTCGATCTCGAAGGCGACCTCGCGCAGTTCGTCGGCGGCGCGGCCGGAAGGCCGCTGCTTGGCAGGCATGGCGCTTCTCCTTGTTGCTGGTTCGGGGTTACTCGTTCGGGGTTCATCGTCTTTGGGGTTCCGGCGTGCCAGCGCTATAGAGAAGGCGGGGTCCGCAGTCCAGCGTCGCCGCTGCGGATTTTGGCCCGCCGGCCCGAATTGACGCCCCGCCGGGCGGCCATTACATAGGGAGTCCGCTTCGGGCGCGCGCTTGTGCAGCGCCGGGCGGACCTCAAGACAGGTGAGAGACCGAGCGCACGAGAGATCATGCAGCACAAGGAGCCGTCCGCCGGCGGCAGCATCGCCGCCCTCAACGAACGTTCGCGAACAATCTTCCGGGCGATCGTCGAGGCTTACGTGGAAACAGGGGCACCGGTCGGATCGCGCACGCTGTCGCGCAGCATCGGGCTGAACCTCTCGCCGGCGACGGTCCGCAACGTCATGGCCGATCTCGAGGACCTGGGCCTGCTCTACGCGCCGCACACCTCGGCCGGCCGCCTGCCGACCGAGATGGGCCTGCGCCTCTTCGTCGACGGGATCCTGGAGCAGGGCAACATCACCAACGACGAGCGCCGGCAGATCGACGGGCTCTGTGCTGCGGCCAACCGCACGCCCACCGACATCCTGAACGAGGCGACGGGCGCGCTCTCCGGCCTCTCGCGCTGCGCCGGACTGGTGGTGGCGCCGAAGATGGAAGAGCCGCTGAAGCACATCGAGTTCGTGGCGCTGGGCCCGGGCCGCGCGCTGGTCGTGCTGGTGACGGCCTCGGGCAACGTGGAGAACCGGATCATCGACCTGCCGGTCGGCCTGCCGGCCTCCAGCCTGGTCGAGGCCTCGAACTACCTGGCAGCCCACCTGGTGGGCCGCACGCTCTCCGAGGCCGAGAGCGAGATCCAGCGCGAGTGGGAAAGCCACAAGAGCGAGCTGGACGCCCTGACCAAGCGCCTGGTGGAGCAGGGGCTGGCCGTCTGGTCCGGGAACGGGCGCGACGGCGCGCTCATCCTGCGCGGCCAGTCGCAGCTGCTCGAAGACATCACCGCGCTCACCGACCTGGAGCGTGTGCGCCAGCTCTTCCAGATGCTCGAGACCAAGGAGTCGCTGATGCGCCTCCTGGACCTGGCCGACATCGCGGAAGGCATCCAGATCTTCATCGGCGCCGAGAACGAGCTTTTCGGCATGGCCGGCTGCTCGCTGGTCCTGGCGCCCTACAGCAATGCCTCGCGCCAGATCGTGGGTGCGATCGGCGTGATCGGCCCGACGCGGATCAACTACGCCCGCATCATCCCGATGGTGGACTACACCTCGAAGGTCGTCGGCCGCCTGCTCGGCTAGCCCGGACGCAGCGCAACGACGGTTCCCAGCCAGTACGGCCAGACAGTACGGAAAGAGAGCCCTATGCAAGACCAGAAGCCCACTGACGCGCCCGAGGAGAAGCACGAGGAACGGCCCGCGAAGGAGCCTCCGGCCGGTCAGGAGACGGCGGCGCAGGAGCCTGGCGGTGCCGGGCCGGCTGCAGGGCAGGCGGAGGACCCCTTCAGGGCGGAGGAAGCCGAGAGCGCGCCGGAGGACCCCATGGCCGCCCTCCTGGCCGAGATCGAGGTCCTGCGCGCGGAGGCGGCCAAGATGAAGGACCAGGCGCTGCGCGCCATGGCCGATGCCGAGAACACCCGCCGGCGCTCGCAGCGCGAGATGACGGACGCCGTCAAGTACGCCAGCATCCCCCTGCTGCGCGACCTGGTGAAGGTCGCCGACAACATGGCGCGTGCCCTCGCACACGGCGCCCCCGACGCGGAGGGCGAGGAGAGCGGTGCTGCCAAGGCCCTGCGCGAGGGCGTAGCCCTCACCGAGAAGGAGCTGCTGGCTGCCTTCGGCCGGCATGGCGTCTCGCGCATCGACCCGGCCGGCGAGCCGCTGAACCCGGAGCGCCACGAGGCCATGTTCGAGGTTCCCGACGAGACGGCCGAGCCCGGCACTGTCGTCCAGGTGCTGGAGCCCGGCTGGATGCTGCACGACCGCCTCATCCGCCCGGCCAGGGTCGGCGTCGCCAGGAAGCCCTGAGCCCGACCGTGGGTAGCGGCGAGCGCGATCTCAAGGGCTACGGTGCCAGACCGCCCAACCCGGCCTGGCCGGACGGCGCCCGCCTGGCGCTGCAGTTCGTCATCAACTACGAGGAGGGCGGCGAGCGCACCCCGGTGAACGGGGACAGCGAGTCGGAGTCCTACCTGACCGAGATCGTCGGCCTGGCGAGCGCCCAGGGCCGGCGCGACCGCAATGCGGAGAGCATGTACGAGTACGGCAGCAGGGCCGGCTTCTGGCGCCTGCACCGTCTCTTCGCCGCCTACGGCATCCCGGTCACGGTCTACGGCGTGACCCGCGCCCTGGCGCTGAATCCCGAGGCCGTGCAGGCCATGGTGGCCTCCGACTGGGAGGTGGCGAGCCACGGCCTGCGCTGGATCGACTACGGCGGCATGGACCGCGAGAGCGAGGCCCGGCACCTCGCCGAGGCGATCCGGCTCCACACGGCGGTCGTCGGCAGCCGTCCGCTCGGCTGGTACACGGGCCGCATCAGCGAGAACACGCGCGACCTGCTGATCGAAGAGGGCGGGTTCCTCTACGATTCCGACGACTATTCGGACGACCTGCCCTTCTGGGTCGGCGGGCCGCGGCGGCCGCACCTGGTGATCCCCTACGCACTCGACAGCAACGACTTTCGCTTCGCCATGCCGCAGGGCTTCAACGCCGGCGGCCAGTTCCTGGACTACCTGACCGACAGCTTCGAGTACCTCTACGAGGAGGGCGCTGAGGCGCCCAAGATGCTGTCGGTCGGGCTGCACTGCCGCATCACCGGACGACCCGGCCGGGCGGCCGCGCTGCGCCGCTTCCTCGACCTGGTCTCCGCGCGCCCGGGCGTATGGATCTGCCGGCGCATCGACATCGCCCGCCACTGGCACACGCACTTTCCGCCTCGAGGGTGAGGTCCCGCTGGAGAGGCCAGGCTATCCCGGCCACCCTCGCCTTGGCAGGGCGCAGGGACTAGGCTTCGGGGCCAGTCAGCAGAGATGATGAGGTGAAGCCATGTTGAAGCGGCTCTTGATCACCGGGGCGGCCGGCGTGCTGGGGACGATGGCCCGGGACGGCCTGAAGGACGCGGCGGAATGCCTGCGGCTCTCGGACATCGCCCCGATGGAGCCGGCCGGTCAGGGAGAAGAGACGGTCCGCTGCGACCTGGGCGACCCGGAGAGCGTCAGGAACCTGGTCGCCGGCTGCGACGGCATCCTCCACCTCGGCGGCATCTCCCGCGAGAACAGCTTCTCGAAGATCCTGAACGCCAACATCGTCGGCCTCTACAATCTCTACGAGGCGGCCCGCCTGGAGGGCAAGCCGCGCATCCTCTTCGCCAGCTCGAACCACACCATCGGCTTCTACAGGCAGGACGTTCACCTCGATGCCGACGCCACGCTGCAGCCGGACGGGCTCTACGGCGTCTCCAAGTGCTTCGGCGAGCAGATGGCCTCGCTCTACCACAACAAGTTCGGGATCGAGACGGCCCTGGTGCGCATCGGCTCCTGCCTTCCCGAGCCTGCCGACCACCGCATGCTCTCGACCTGGATCAGCCCGCGCGATTTTCTCGCGCTCGTGCGCTGCGTCTTCCGCGTGCCGCGGCTGGGCTGCCCCGTCGTCTGGGGCGTCTCGGACAACGACAGCCGCTGGTGGGACAACCGCGCTGCCGCCTACATCGGCTGGCGGCCGCAGGACAACTCCGAGGTCTTCCGCGCCAAGCTGGACGCCGAGAAGCCGCGCCCGTCAGCCGACGCCGTCGATGCCGTCTATCAGGGCGGCACCTTCGTCGCCGACCCGATCATTCAGGATTGACCCGCCGCGCATCCCGGCCGGCAATCATTTGCGCGCAGCGCCTATGGGGCTAGTCTCTCTTCAGGCAAAGCAGGAGGTATCGCTGGCATGACCCAAGCGCAGGCAGCCGAGGAGGCAAGCGCTCGCGTGTCCGAAGGCGCGAACAATTTCCGCTTCTTCGACAACCGGCAGAAGTATCTCCTCTTCGTCAATACCTGTAGCGAGAAGTGGGTGATCGCCAACCGGGTGAGCGAGGAGCTGGCCAACCTCAGGCCGACGCCGCCGGCTGTCCGCCTCTATGACGCGGGCGTCGGCGACGGGACCGTGCTCTCGCGGCTGCTGCGCGCCATGCACGCCCGCTTCACCACCATGCCCTTCTACGTGGTGGGCAAGGAGGTGAGTCTGGAGGACGTGCGCCTCACGCTCGAGAAGATGCCCGACCGCCTTTTCGAGCACCCCTCCACGGTGCTGGTGCTGACCAATCTCTACTATTCGGAGTCGCCCTGGCTCACCACCCGCTCGACCGCAGCCGCCGGCTCCTTCGTGTGGAAGGAGGTGGCGCTGCAGGGAAGCTGCTCGCACGACTTCGCCCGGCAGATGGTGGAACTGGAGCCCTTCCTGTCGGAGAACTGGCAGGCCCGGATCGGCAAGCAGGGCAACCCCGTCTACGAGCGGCCGGTGGTCCTGGTGCTCTACCGCGAGGACCACCGCTTCCTGCTGGACCCGGTGATCCCGCGCCTGGGGGCCGCACGCGCCGACTTCGACCTGGTCGTGGCCTCCCAGCCCTACCGGGCGCGCGCCTCGGCCGCCTTCAAGGCGAAGAAGGTGGTGGCGCCGCTGACCCGCGCGCTGGGGCCCAGCGGGCGCCTGATCGGGATCCATTCCAAGGGCGGCGATCCCGGGATGGAGATCGTGCAGAGCATCTGGCCCGAGGACCGGCCCTTCGTCGCCGACCGTCACGACATCCTGCAGGCCACCAAGGCGGAACTCGGCAGCGACGCGCGCAACTACAACTTCAATGCCGGCAGCGACAAGCGCTCGGTCTTCCGCTACGAGATGCACACGCTCCCGAACGAGCTGCAGAGCACCATCGGCACCTCGACCCTGCTGGCCGCCTGGAACGCCGCCGTCTACGTGGCCCAGGTGGAAGACTACCGCCTGGAAGAAAAGACCCTGGACGGCAGCTACGTCGAGGCCGTGCGCGAGGTCCTGCGCCGCAACGGCGGCCTCTGGTTCAACGACGAGTCTTACGTTATTTCGCGCCGACGGATGTAGCGCAGAGGAAACTGCGATCGATTTCCCGATTTTCAACAGATCCTCCGGTCAAGCCGGAGGATGACCGTGGGTTTGGATTTCCTTTTTTAATTTTCACCCTTTGGAAAGACCCTCGACAGCAGCTATGTCGAGGCCGTGCGCGAAGTCCTGCGCCGCAACGGCGGCTTCTGGTTCAATGACGAGTCGTATGTGATTTCGCGGCGGCGGATGTAGGGTAGAGGAAATTGTAACAGGTTTCTGGATCGTCAATAGATCCTCCGGTCAAGCCGGAGGATGACAGTGGGTTTGGATTTCTTTTTAATTGTCACCCTCCGGCTTGACCGGAGGGTCTCTCTCAGTACCCAGAAACACCAAGCATACTACTAAAAAACCTACCCCTCCGCCACCTGGATCGTCGCGCTGTGCCCCACCGGCAGGTTGAGGCTGTTGGCGATGAAGCACTTGGCGTTGGCGGGCCCGTGCAGGGCCCTGGCCGTTTCGGGATCGCCGCCGGCGGCGATCGTGACCTCGGGCTTGAGGGTGAGGCTGGTGAAGCGTCCGCCGCCGTCGGCCTCCAGGGTCATGGTGCCCTCGGCCCGATCGCGGTAGGCCAGGACCGAGATTCCGGCCTCCGCACAGAGGTGGAGATACCAGAGCATGTGGCAGGTCGAGACCGAGGCCAGCAGCAGATCCTCGGGATTGTGCAGCCCGGGATCGCCCCGGAAGGCGGCATCGGCCGAGCCCTCGAGGACCGGCTTGCCGTCGATCTCTATCCGGTGGCTGCGCGCGTAGCTGCGGTAGGAGGAGGTCCCCTCGCCCCGGTTACCGGTCCAGGTGATCGTCGCCTTGTAGTGATGCTCGCGTTCCATGCGCCTGATCCACGCTTCTTGGAGGAGACCCGAGCCTAACCCGCGGCCGCGATTCCGACCCGGCCCCTTACGGCATGGCTGCCTCGTCCAGAAGGGTGAAGTGCACGGCCTTGGGCGCGCGGTCCGGGCCGTTGATCGGCACGATGTCCATCGGGCAGGCCGAGAAGACCAGGGTCAGATCCATCTCGGCGCGCAGGACCACATAGTCGCCGGGCCGGCTGACCGGCAGGGCGATCTCGATCTCCTCGCCCTTCACCGGGATGTTCATCCAGAGGTTCACGGGATTGGGCACGAGGGGCGGGTCGATCGCCAGCGCCTGCAGGGCCTCGAGGAAGTTGTCCCGGCAGTTGCGATGCGCCTCGGTACAGCCGTAGTGGCGGTAGAGCCAGGGATCGCAGCAGGCGATCAGCATGTCGTGGGTGCCGGAGAAGCTGTCCTGCTCCAGGATCAGCATGGGATTGCGTCGGTTGGACCAGAAGGGCTGACCCGCCCGGGTGAAGAGCCCGCCGTTCATGCGCCGGGTGTGCTCGACCGAGAGAAACTCCGTGGGATCGGCGGCCGACAGCGCCCAGGTATCCACCACCTGCGACCCGAAGGTGTTGCGCAGGTAGAGGCGCTGGCCTGCCGTCAGCCTGGTCGCCCGGCCGTAGCCGCCTGGAATCTCGCTGAGACTCTCCTCGCTCATGCAGGCCAGTCTACCCGCTTCCCACGACCGCGGCCAGAAGCGGTGGCATGAGCAGCAAAGAGAAGGGGCGGCCCGTCCGTGACGGCGCCGCCCCTGTCCGATCAAAAGATCGCTACCGGCGATCAGGCCTCGGCGGTTTCCGCCTCGTCCTCCAGGTCGGCTCCGGTCTCCTGGTCGACGCGCTTCATCGACAGCTTGACCTTGCCGCGGTCGTCCACGCCGATACACTTGACCTTGACCATCTGGCCTTCCTCGATCACGTCGCCGACCTTGGCCACGCGGTGCTGGGCCAGCTCGGAGATGTGCACCAGGCCGTCGCGCGCACCCAGGAAGTTCACGAAGGCGCCGAAGTCGACGATCTTCACCACCTTGCCGTCGTAGACCGTGCCGACCTCGGGCTCGGCCACGATGGAGCGGATCCAGTCGATCGCGGCCTGGCCGGCATTGCCGTCCACGGCGGCGACCTTGATGGTGCCGTCGTCCTCGATGTCGATCTTGGCGCCGGTGGTCTCGGTGATCTCGCGGATCACCTTGCCGCCGGTCCCGATGACCTCGCGGATCTTGTCCTTGGGGATGGTGATGGTGGTGATCCTGGGCGCGGTGTCGGCCACGCTCGCGCGTGCCGCGCCCAGCGCACCGGCCATCTCGCCCAGGATATGCAGGCGGCCGTCCCTGGCCTGAGCCAGAGCCTGCTCCATGATCTCCGGCGTGATGGAGGTGATCTTGATGTCCATCTGCAGCGAGGTCACGCCCTCTTCGGTGCCGGCCACCTTGAAGTCCATGTCGCCCAGGTGATCCTCGTCGCCGAGAATGTCGGAGAGCACGGCGACGCCGTCGTCCTCCTTGATCAGACCCATGGCGATGCCCGCGCAGGACTTGGCCAGCGGCACGCCGGCATCCATCAGCGCCAGCGAGGAGCCGCAGACCGTCGCCATCGAGGAGGAGCCGTTGGATTCGGTGATCTCCGAGACGATGCGCACGGTGTAGGGGAAATCCTCCTTGGCCGGCATCAGCGGGCGAAGGGCGCGCCAGGCGAGCTTGCCGTGGCCGATCTCGCGCCGGCCGGGGCTGCCCATGCGGCCGGCCTCGCCGACGCTGTAGGGCGGGAAGTTGTAGTGCAGCATGAAGTGCTCGCGGTAGGTGCCCTCCAGGACATCCATCAGCTGCTCGTCATCGCCGGTGCCAAGCGTGGTCACCACCAGGGCCTGGGTCTCGCCGCGGGTGAAGAGGGCGGAGCCGTGCGCCAGCGGCAGCATGCCGACCTGGCAGTCGATGGGGCGCACCTGGGTGGTGCTGCGTCCGTCGATCCGCTTGCCGGTCTTCAGGATGTTGCCGCGGACGATCTCCTGCTCCAGGCTCTTGAAGACGCCGCCGGCGAGGGCGAGCAGGCCTTCGTCGCCACCCAGGCTTTCGATCGCCTCGGCCTTGACCGCAGCCACCTTCTCCTGGCGGGTGAGCTTGATCGGCTCCTGATAGGCCTCGGCCAGCTTGGCGGCAAAGCCGTCGCTCAGCCGCTGCTTCAGGGGTGCCAGCTCTTCCGGCTCCGGCGTCAGGTCGCGCGGCTCGCGCGCGCACATCTCGGCCAGGTCGATGATGGTGTCGATGACGGGCTGCATCTGCTTGTGGCCGAAGTTGACCGCGCCCAGCATGATCTCTTCCGACAGCTCCTTGGCCTCGGACTCCACCATCAGCACGCCTTCCGCCGTGCCGGCGACGACCAGCTCGAGATCGCTCTCGGCCATCTGTGCCAGGGTCGGGTTCAGGACGTACTCGCCGTCGATGTAGCCCACGCGGGCGGCACCGATCGGGCCGAGGAAGGGCAGACCGGAGATTGTGAGCGCTGCCGAGGCGCCGACCATGGCGACGACGTCCGGGTCGTTCTCCATGTCGTGGCTCAGCACCGTGCAGACGACCTGGGTCTCGTTGCGGTAGCTCTTGTGGAAGAGCGGCCGGATCGGACGGTCGATCAGGCGCGAGACCAGGGTCTCCTTCTCGGAGGGCCGGCCCTCGCGCTTGAAGAAGCTGCCGGGGATCTTGCCCGCGGCGAAGGCCTTCTCCTGGTAGTTGACGGTCAGCGGGAAGAAGTCCACGCCGACGCGGGGCTGCTGGGCACCGACCGCGGTGCAGAGCACGATGGTGTTGCCGAGGCTCGCCAGGACGGCGCCGTCGGCCTGGCGGGCGATGCGCCCGCTCTCGAGGGTGAGCTTCCGCCCGCCCCAGTCGATCTCTTTCTTGTAGACGGTAAACATGTCTTAAGGGTCCTTACTGTCGAAAAGGGCCGGTTCGGTATCCAAGCCGGACCCAAGAAAGCGAGACAATGCGGTCTCGCTTGCTTCGGCCCGGCCGATCGAAGCGACATGCCGACCCGGTCATGCCGCCCCGTCTTACCTGGAGCGCCCCGGGTTCGCCTGCGCGCACCCGGAACGCTTTTGCTCTCTGGTCTTTCGTGCAGAGTGCCGTCGCGGATGATCTCATCCGCCCGGGATCTGCCTCAACCGTTCTGCTGCACCTTTCGGGCAGGCCGCCCTAGCGGCGCAGGCCCAGGCGCTTGATCAAGCCCTCGTAGCGTCCCTGATCCTTGCTCTTCACGTAGTCGAGCAGGCGCCGGCGCTGGCCGACCATGATCAGCAGACCGCGACGAGAGTGGAAGTCGTGGTTGTGGGCCTTCAGGTGCTCGGTCAGGTTGGCGATACGTTCGCTCAGGATTGCAACCTGCACCTCGGGGGATCCGGTATCGCCGTCCTTGGTGGCGTATTCCTTGATCAGTTCGGCCTTGCGGTCCGGGGTGATCGACATCGGGTATGGCCTCTTTCGTTCCTACTGGTTGATAACGCGGACCGGATGCACCTCTCCCGCCTCGTAGCGCGCCAGGGCGACCAGCCGGCCGGCCGTGGTCGCGCAGACGATGCTTCCTTGTGACAGGTCGCGTAGGCGGTCGCGATGCACGCGAGCCATGAGTGAGACGGTCTGGCCGCAGCGCAGCCGCCTCGCTTCCGCTTCCGACAGGGCGAACGCCGGGATGTCGTCCAGCGCCGTCTCGATCGGCAGCAGTTGCTCCATGAGCGCGGGACTATGCCCAAGCGCCTCCAGCGACTCCAGAGGAATCGCCATCTCTTCCCTAAATGGGCCGACCGCGCTGCGGCGCAAGCCCACGACATGCGCGCAGGTGCCCAGCGCCTTTCCCAGGTCGCGCGCCAGTGCGCGCATGTAGGCGCCCTTTCCGCAGGCAACCAGGAAGGTCGCGCTGTCCGGGCTCTCCATGCTGTCGAGTTCCAGCTCGTCGATGCGGACCTGGCGCGGCTCAAGGGCCACGGCCTCGTCGTTGCGCGCCAGATCGTAGGCGCGCTGGCCCTCGACCTTGATCGCGGAGAAGGTCGGCGGCACCTGCTCGATCAGGCCGCGGAAGCGGGGCAGGACCTCCTCGACCTCTGCCCGGCTGGGCCGCGCGCTGCTGGTCTCCACGACCTCGCCCTCGGCATCGTCGGTGCTGGTGGCCTGGCCCCAGCGCAGGGTGAAGCGATAGCGCTTGGCGCCCTCCATGACGTAGCCCACGGTCTTGGTGGCCTCGCCCAGCGCAATCGGCAATACGCCGCTGGCAAGCGGGTCCAGGGTACCGCCATGCCCGGCCTTGCGCGCATTGAAGAGGCGGCGCACACGTCCCACCGCCTGGGTCGAGGTGACCTCCAGGGGCTTGTCCAGGACGATCCAGCCGTTGATAGGCTCGCCGCTCTTACGCCGTGCCATCGTCCTCATCCCGCTCTTCGGCGGCCGCCGCATGCAGGTCCTGTCGCACGCGCGGCCGGCGCAGCAGGCGGTCGATCGACTGGGCCTGATCGAAGGAGCGATCGGCCTGGAAGGAGAGGCGCGGCAGGGCCCTGAGTTCCACCTCGCCGGCAAGCTGGCGCCTGAGGAAGCCGCTTGCGCGGTTCAGCGCCGCCACGGTCTCCTCCAGCGCTTCGCCGCCGAGCGGCGTCACGAAGGCCGTCGCGTTGGAGAGATCGGGCGAGACCCGGACCTCGCTCACCGTGAGCGAGCGTCCGGCCAGTGCCGGATCGTCCAGCAGGTCGCGGTCCAGGATCGAGACGAGGGCATGCCTCAGGGCCTCGCCCACCCGCAGCTGGCGCTGGCTGCGGCCACGGCCGGGCCGCGCAGTCCCATGATGCTGTGTCATTCCTATCGTCTTTCGAAGGTGGCGCAGCCGCTAGAGCACGCGCGCCACCTCCTCGACCTCGTAGCACTCGATACGGTCGCCGACCTGGATGTCCTGGTAGTTCTCGAAGGCCATGCCGCATTCGTAGCCCTGGTTCACCTCGCGGACCTCGTCCTTGAAGCGGCGCAGGGTCTTCAGGCTGCCGTCGTGGATCACCACGTCGTCGCGCAGCAGGCGCACCTTGGCTCCGCGCTTGACCATGCCTTCCGTGATCATGCAGCCGGCGACCTTGCCGGCCTTGGTGACATCGAAGACCGCACGGATCTCTGCATAGCCCAGGAAGTTCTCGCGCGCCTCGGGCGAAAGCAGACCGGTCAGCGCCGCCTTCACATCGTCCACGACCTCGTAGATGATCGAGTAGTAGCGGATGTCCACGTTCTCGTTGCTGGCCTGCACGCGGGCCTGGGGGTTGGCGCGCACGTTGAAGCCGATGATGACCGCGCCGGTGGCCTGCGCCAGGGTGACGTCGCTCTCGCTGATCGGCCCGACGGCGGCATGCAGGATCTGCGCCTGCACCTCCTCGTTGCCCAGCTTCTCCAGCGCGGTGACGATGGCTTCCATGGATCCATGTACGTCGGTCTTCACCACGACAGGCATGGTCTTGGCCTCGCCCTCGCGGATGCGCGAGAGCATCTGTTCCAGGGTGCCGCGGCTCTGCCGCGCCAAGCCCTTCTCGCGTTCCTGCTGCTGACGGAAGTCCACGACCTCGCGGGCCCGACCTTCGTTCTCCACCACCAGAAGCGCGTCGCCCGCGGTCGGCGTGCCCTGCAGACCCAGGACCTCGGCCGGCATGGACGGCCCGGCTTCCTTGATCTGCTGATTGCGGTCGTCGAGGAGCGCGCGGACGCGGCCCCACTCGGAGCCGGCGATGAAGACGTCGCCCTGCCGCAGGGTCCCGGAGGTGACCAGGATGGTCGCGACCGATCCACGGCCCTTCTCCACCTTGCTTTCGATCACCACGCCCTCGGCCGACTTGTTCGGATTGGCCTTCAGCTCGAGAATCTCGGCCTGCAGGAGGATGGCTTCCTCCAGCTTGTCCAGGCCGGTCCGCTTGGTGGCAGAGACCTCGATGTTCAACACGTCGCCGCCCATCTCCTCGACCACGAGCTCGTGGTTCAGAAGCTCCTGGCGCACGCGCCCGGGGTCGGCGGAGGGCTTGTCCATCTTGTTGATCGCGACAATGATCGGCACGTTGGCCGCACGCGCATGGCTGATCGCCTCGGCCGTCTGTTCCTTGATCCCGTCGTCGGCAGCCACCACCAGCACCACGATATCGGTCACCTCCGCCCCTCTCGCCCGCATCGCGGTAAAGGCGGCGTGGCCCGGGGTGTCGATGAAGGTGATCTTGGCGCCCGAGGCCAGTTCGACCTGATAGGCACCGATGTGCTGGGTGATGCCGCCGGCCTCGCCCTTGACCACGTCGGTGGACCGCAGCGCATCCAGCAGCGATGTCTTGCCGTGGTCGACATGGCCCATGATGGTCACCACCGGCGGGCGCGGCAGCAGGTCTTCTTCCCGGTCGGGTTCGTCACTCGTCAAGCCTAGCTCCACGTCGGCCGCGGACACCCGCTTTGCGCGGTGGCCGAACTCCTCGACCACCAGCTCGGCGGTGTCGGCGTCGATCACCTGGTTGATGGTGGCCATGATTCCCATCTTCATCAGGGACTTGACCACTTCGCCCCCGCGCTCGGCCATGCGATTGGCCAGTTCCTGAACGGTGATGGTCTCCGGCACCACGACCTCGCGCACAACGCGGCCCGGCACCTGGCTCTGACGCAGGTCCATCATCTGCTTCAGCTTCTCGCGCTGGCGCCTGACGGAAGCAAGGGAGCGCTGACGCTCTTCCTCGCTCTCGCCGTCGAGCGCCTGGGCGATGGTGAGCTTGCCGTGCCGGCGGCGCGGCGCCTCGCGGGTCCGCTGCCCGTTGGGCTTCGGCAGGTCGCGCTTGCGCCGCTTGATGCGGCCGCCCAGCTCGTCCAGCTCGCTCTCCACGCCCTCTTCGGCAGGGGTGCTGCGCTTCTGCGGGTCGGACTGCGCGCGCTCGCCTTCCTCCGTCTCGCCCTCGGCCGCCTCCGCCTCGGCCTCTTCCGCTGCGGTCTCCTGCTTGGTCGCCCCATCGGCGGCCTTGGCGTCCTGCTTGGCCTTCTCTTCGGCCTCGAGCTGGTGGCGCGCCTTCTCCTCGATGCGGCGGCGCTCTTCCTCCTGCTCGGCAAGCTTGCGGGCTTCCTCCTCGGCGGCCTTGCGGCGCTCTTCCTCGGCGGCGCGGCGGCGCGCTTCGGCCTCCGCTTCCTGGCGCTTCTGCTCGGCGATCCGCCGGGCCTGGTCCAGCGCCTTGGCGCGGGTCTCGCGCTCGGCCTGGGTCAGGCCCTCGACGGCGGCCGCTGGTGCCTTGGAACGGCCGCGCTCACCGCGGCGCTCGCCGCTGCGCGGCCCGCGCGCGGACTGTCCCTTCGCCTGCGCGCCCTGCGGCGCACGCGGCGCTGGCCCGGAGGGCGTCGGGCGCTCCCCGGTCGGCTGGGCCGCTTGTTCGCTCTCGACAGGTCCGATCGCCCGCTTGCGCTTGACCTCGACCGTCACCGTCTTGGTGCGGCCATGGCTGAAGCTCTGGCGAATCTGGCCTGTCTCGACCGTCTTCTTCAACTCCAGGCGTCCCGGTCGATTGAGGCGGAGCTGCGTCTTGTCGGTCTCTTTCGTCATATCCTACCCGTCTTACCCACTGCCGATAGCCTACCGGCGGTTTCCCTACTGGCGGTATCGCCCTCGGTGAGGGCCTGTACCAAGGCCGCGCCCTGGGACAGCCGATCCGCCCAGCGCGCGTCGTTTACAGCGATGTGCACCGCTATGTCTCGTCCCAATGCCCGGCCCAGCTCGGCGGCGTCAAAACCGGCGATACAGCCGACAGCTTCGCCCGCCGCCGTTAGAAGCCGCCGTGCCGAGCGATCGGCACCGTCCGAAGCTTCTATCAAGAGCTTGACCTGATGTTGTGCGACAGCAGCGCGTACCGCCTCGTACCCACTCACCACTGCCCCCGCCCGCTTGGCAAGACCGAGCCCGGCCAGGAAGCGCTCGCGCGCCATTCTCGCCAACTGCTCGGGCAGATCGGGGGCCGCCGTCACCTGCCGCCTTGCCGCTTTGGCAAAAAGCTTCTTCGACAAGGCCTGACGGACTATAGCCGCCTCGGCCGTCAACCACAATCCGCGCCCTGGCAGCTTGCGGGCGAAGTCGGGAACCAGCAAGCCGTCCGGCGACACCACGAAGCGCAGCAAGTCCTCCGGCGGCAGGCAGCGGCCCGTCGCCAGGCAGCGGCGCAAACTCGTGCGCCCGCGGGTCTCCCTTTCGGGTCCCCCGTTCTCCGCCTGTCCGTCGTGCAACACCATGCGACCCTTCGTTCCGGTCCTCCTAGACGCGCGGCTCGCCTGCGTCTTCGCCGCTGTCGCCGTCCTCGCTCTCGTCAGCCTCACCGGCGTCTTCGCCGCTGTCGCCGCCCTCGCTCTCGCCGGGCTCCTCGGCTTCCTCGGCCGGCTCGCCCTCTTCGCCGCTCTCTGCCGTCTCGGCGGCCTCCTCGTCCTCGGAGTCGGTGTCGGGCTCGGCCTCGCTGCCCTCCTCGTCCTCGAACCAGTGGGCGCGCGCGGCCATGATGACCGTGTTGGCCTCGTCCATGGTCATGGACTCCGGCCCCAGGATCTCGATCAGCTCGTCGCTCGCCAGGTCAGCCAGGTCGTCCAGAGTCTTGACCCCGGCCTCGCCCAGCGCGACCAGCATCTCCGAGCTCAGCCCCTCGATCGCGGCCAGGTCGTCGTCGACCCCGAGCTCGCGGCGATGCTCGTCCTGCTGGCGCTCCTGCTCTTCCAGCCAGGCCTGGGCGCGCAGCCGCAGCTCTTCGGCCACGTCCTCGTCAAAGCCCTCGATCTCCGCCAGTTCCTCGAGCTCCACGTAGGCCACCTCGTGGACGCGGGTGAAGCCCTCGGTCACCAGCAGGTGGGCGATCACGTCGTCGACGTCCAGGGCCTCGATGAAGAGCTGCGAGCGGCGATGGAACTCCTCCTGCCGGCGCTGCGACTCCTCCTCCTCGGTCAGGATGTCGATGTGCCAGCCGGTCAGCTGCGAGGCCAGGCGGACGTTCTGCCCGCGCCTGCCGATGGCGAGCGAGAGCTGCTCGGTCGGCACCACGACCTCGATGCGCCCGGCCTCTTCGTCCATCACCACCTTGGTGACCTCGGCGGGGGCAAGCGCGTTCACCACGAAGGTCGCGATGTCCTCCGACCAGGGAATGATGTCGATCTTCTCGCCCTGCAGTTCCTGCACGACGGCCTGCACGCGGCTGCCGCGCATGCCCACGCAGGCGCCCACGGGGTCGATCGAGGAATCGGAACTGACCACGGCGATCTTGGCGCGGCTGCCCGGATCGCGGGCCACCGACTTGATCTCGACGATGCCGTCGTAGATCTCCGGCACCTCCTGGCGGAACAGCAGCGCCATGAACTGCGGGTGGGCGCGGGAGAGGAAGATCTGCGGCCCGCGCGGCTCCTCGCGCACGTCGAGGATGAAGGCGCGGACGCGGTCGCCGGTCCGGAAGCTCTCGCGCGGCAGGCTCTCCTCGCGGCGCAGCATGGCCTCGGCGCGGCCGAGATCGACCGTCACGTTGCCGAACTCGGCGCGCTTGACGATGCCGTTCACCACCTCGCCGGCGCGGTCCTTGAATTCTTCGAACTGGCGCGAACGCTCGGCCTCGCGCACCTTCTGGACGATCACCTGCTTGGCGGTCTGGGCGGCAATGCGGCCCAGGTCGATCGGCGGCAGCTCCTCGGTGATGAAGTCACCGATCTGAAGCTCGGGGTCGATCACCTGGGCATCGCGCAGCGCGATCTGCGCCATGTCGTTCTCGACCTCGTCCTGGGTCTCGACCACCTGGCGGTAGCGGGCCAGCTTGATGTCGCCGCTGCGGCGGTCGATCACGGCACGGATGTCGTGCTCGTGGCCGTACTTGGCCCGCCCGGCACGGCCGATGGCCTGCTCCATGGCCTCCAGAACTTCGTCGCGCTCAATACCCTTGTCGCGTGCCACGGCATCTGCGACCTGCAGGATCTCGGTGCGCGCAAGCGCCAGATTGTCCATCCCTCGCTATTCCCTTTCTTCTGCCCCACCGGGGCCTTCCTCTTCATCTGCCGCAGCCTCGGCGGCCTGATGCTCGGCGATCAGGTCATCGGTCAGAACCAGCTTGGCCTTCGCCAGATCGGCGAACGCCAGGACCTGCCGACCCTCCTCGCAATCGATCAGGATGGCCTCGTCCTCCACGCCGCGCAAGACGCCGGAGAAGCGCTTGCGCCCCTCCACGCTGCGGTCCAGCTCCAGCCGCGCCAGATGCCCGGCGAAGCGTTGGAAATCCGCCAGGCGGGTCAGCGGCCGGTCGATTCCGGGGGACGAGACCTCCAGTACATAGGCGCTGGGGATGGGATCCTCAACATCCAGAATGGCTGCTGCGCAGCGGCTGGCGGCCGCACAGTCCTCGACGTCGACGGGCCGCTCGTCCAGGCGCTCGATCATGAGCTGCAGGCGCGGCCGGTGGTCGCCGCCGAAGTGGATGCGCACGATCTCGTACCCCAGTTCCTTCAGGCCCGGCGCGATGAGGCGCTCCACCTCCCGGCCCATGCCTTCGCTGGTCTTGCGCAAGCGCATCTCGGGCTCGCCTGCTGCCACCACGCTCCCTCTCGTTCGCACGTCCGCCGCCGGAACACCCCCACTGGGGAATATCCCTGGCCCAAAAAAGAAAAAAGGCGGGCTCCGAGGAACCCACCATCTTGCAGCAGACCACCATACTGGAAGCCTGCTTTATGGTGGCCCAGGTACTACGCCTTTGCGACGGCAATGGCAAGAGTGGAGCTGCAGGCCTCTCGGCCGGCTCCACGCAATACCGAAACGCGCTGGAAGCAAATCGGCGCCGGCCCGCACCCCCGCCCGGCCGCCCACGGACGTATCCTGGTATGGGCGGAGGTGCGGGGGCGCGGGCCGGTTCCGCGCAAAACAGAAACGCGCTAGAGCAAATCCCGAGCAGATGGAATCATCTGCGACGACGATATGCTTTTAAAACAACACGCTAGAGCAGGATGCGTGAGCATGAGCGAGCGCAACCTGCTCTAGCGCCGCCGCCAGACCATGAAGACGGGCGGGCGGCCGGCGGCGAGCGCCTTTTCCTCGTAGCGGGTGGCCGGCCAGTCGGGCGGGCGCCGGCGCCAGTCGGCCGCGGAGCCAATCGGCCAGTGGAAGGCGGGGTGGCGGTCCAGGCAGGCCAGCATCCAGGCGGCATAGTCGGGATCGTCGGTCGCCAGACGCAGCTCGGCCCCCGGGCTGAGCGCCGCAGCCAGGCGGTCGAGGCTCTCGGGCTGGATGAAGCGGCGCTTGTTGTGGCGCGCCTTGGGCCAGGGGTCGGGAAAGAGCAGGAAGGCACGCGCGAGGCTCTGCGGGGCGAGGCGGTCGAGCAGATCGCGGGCGTCGCCCAGGTGGATCAGCACCTGCTCGCTGCCCTGTGCGGCGAGCGCGCGCAGCGCCTTGGCCACGCCGTTCAGGAAGATCTCCGCGCCGATCAGTCCGACGTCGGGATTGGCCGCGGCCTGCCAGGCGAGATGCTCGCCGCCGCCGAAACCGATCTCCAGCCAGACCTCTCGCGGCCGCCCGGCAAAACACGCGCGGGGATCCAGCAAGCCCTCTCCGGCCGGCAGCACGAGGGCGCGCCGTTCCAGCTCCTCGTCGAGAAGCTGCTGCAGGCTGTCGCGTAGCGGCCGGCCCTTGCGCCTGCCGTGCAGCAGGCGGCGGGCCGGCGGCGGGCCGCTGCGGTCCTCGTCTCTTGCGTTCATGGCCGGAGCGGAGCCTGGAGGCTCCCACCTTGCCTCAGGTCAGCGCGCCCTTGAGGGCCTCGGCCAGGTCCGTGCGCTCCCACGAGAAGCCGCCGTCGGCTTCCGCCTCGCGGCCGAAGTGGCCATAGGCGGCGGTGCGGGCATAGATCGGGCGGTTGAGCTTCAGGTGCTCGCGGATGCCGCGCGGCGAGAGGTTCATCACCTCCTTGATCGCCGCCACCAGGCGGGCTTCCTCGATCCTGCCGGTGCCGTCGAAGTTGGCGTAGACCGACAGGGGCTTGGAGACGCCGATGGCATAGGAGAGCTGGATCGTGCAGCGCTCCGCGAAGCCCGCGGCCACGACGTTCTTGGCCAGGTAGCGTGCGGCATAGGCGGCCGAGCGGTCGACCTTGGTCGGGTCCTTGCCCGAGAAGGCGCCACCGCCGTGCGGGGCCGCCCCGCCGTAGGTATCGACGATGATCTTGCGGCCGGTGAGGCCGGCGTCGCCGTCGGGACCGCCGACCACAAAGCGGCCGGTCGGATTGACGTAGAACTCCTCCTCCGGACACATCCAGCCCTCGGGCAGGACGCTCAACACGTAGGGGCGCACCAGCTCGCGCACCTCCTTCTGGTCCAGGTGCTCGGCATGCTGCGTCGAGACCACGACCGAGGTCGCCGCGACCGGCTTGCCGTCCTCGTAGCGCAGCGTCACCTGGCTCTTCGCATCGGGTCCGAATTCGGGCTGGCTGCCGTCCTTGCGCGCCTCCGCCATGACCTGAAGAATCCGATGCGAGAAATGGATCGGCGCCGGCATCAGCGCCTCGGTCTCGCGGCAGGCGAAGCCGAACATGATGCCCTGGTCGCCCGCGCCCTCGTCCTTGTTGCCGGCCGCGTCCACGCCCTGGGCGATGTCCGGCGACTGCGCGTGAATGTAGTTCTCCAGCACCGCGGTCCGCCAGTGGAAGCCGTCCTGCTCGTAGCCGATGCCGCGCACCGCATTGCGGGCAGCCTCTTCGATCAGGCCCGGCGAGACCGACTCCGGTCCGCGGACCTCTCCGGCGAGGACGATCCGGTTCGTCGTCGTCAGGGTCTCCGCCGCGACCCGGGCCTCGGGATCGTGGGCGAGGTAGAGATCCACGATAGCGTCGGAAATGCGATCGCAAACCTTGTCGGGGTGGCCCTCCGACACGGATTCACTGGTGAAAAGGAAAGTCCCTTGGCGCACGGCTCCTCCAGAAGATTCTTCAGCGGTTGCCGGTGTTTGGAATGGCTTGAAGACATGACGCCAGGCGGTCGTGAAGCGGCCTCCGGCGTCAGACCAGAGGCCTTATCAATCGCGGCGGGCTTGGCGTCAAGCGTCGCGCGTGCAGATCACCTAACGGAGTGGGCTGCGTTCAGCAATCCCATTGTCACTCTCGCGTGTCTCCGCTAGGGCTCCCTCCAGGCAAGTACCCACCTACCCGATCTGCAACGCCCGCGCTTACTGCCCGCCGTTGCGGCGGGCAGCCGGTCAGTCGACGTCGCTGGCGTTGGCCAGGACCTTGCACATCTCGAAGAGACGCTTGCGCACCTGCGGATCGCGGATGCGGTAGTAGGCGCGGACTAGCTCCAGAGTCTCACGTTTGGCCATAGGATCGAACTCGTAGTCGGCCTGCTCTTCGGCGAACTCGTTGAGCGCCGCGGCACTGCCCTTCTCTCCGGGAGCCAGATAGTCGGTGAGCTCCTCGAAGAAGAATCCGACCGGCACGTCCAGGACCTTCGACAGGTCGTAGAGCCGGCTCGCCCCGATTCTGTTGGTTCCCCTCTCGTACTTTTGAACCTGTTGAAAGGTCAGGCCAATTGCTTCTCCCAGCTTCTCCTGGCTCATACCGAGCAAGGTACGTCGCATGCGAACCCGCCCACCGACGTGCACGTCTACAGGGTGGGGACGTCCGGTCCCGCGTCCATACTCCAAGGTCGGACGAACTGCTGCCATCGAACATTTCTCCCTAGATGAAACGCCCTAAACAATTGGGCGTGTAGCACCCAAGACATACTCTGTAGATCTCAGGGGTCAACAGCCCCCTATGGACCCTTGCTGCAATCCGTCGGTGTGGAGGCGATCGTCATTGCTGCTTGTACCCCTGTCCAAAAGAACAGGCAAAGCCTGCAAGAAGCAGGAACAAGGGAACCAGCATCCAGTTCCCGAAGCGCGCGAAAAGAGGCGGGTCGAGTGCCTGCGGGAGTCGCGCGTCTAGCACACCAATCTCATCGAGGGTCAAACGGACGATAGCACGGCCGTAGGGATCCACAACCGCTGAGATGCCGTTGTTGGCGGCACGCACCAGGGGCAGGCCCTCCTCGACCGCGCGCATCCTGGCGGTGGCATAGTGCTGGAAGGGACCGCTGGAGCGGCCGAACCAGGCATCATTGGTCAGGTTGAGGAGAAAGCCCGGACGCTCGCCGTCGGGCGCGGTGACCGCACCGGGAAAGATGATCTCGTAGCAGATCAGCGGCGAGGCACTGGGCAGTCCGGGCAGGTCGAGGGTGACCAGACCGGGCCCCGAGGAGAGGCTGCCGCGGGCAACGGCGATGTTCAGCCCGCCCAGGAAGTCGGCCAGAGGCACGTACTCACCGAAGGGGACCAGGTGCACCTTGTCGTAGGTCTCGCGGATCGCACCCTCGGGATCGATCACGTGAAGCGCATTGAATCCTTGGCCGGAGTCGGTGTAGCGCGGTGCTCCCGTCACCAGGAAGCCGCCGGGCGGCGCGGCCGTCGCTATCGTTCTGAGTAATCCCTGGTCGCGCCACAGATTAAAGGGCACTGCGGTCTCGGGCCAAACGACAAGGGACACTTCCTCGAAGCCGTCGCTCCTGGAAAGCTCCAGCAGGCGTTCCAGATGTGCTGCCGCAAGACTTGCATTCCATTTCGCGCTTTGCGGGACCGACGGCTGGACGATCCGCACGACGGGGCCCGCGGCAGCGGTCTCGGCCTCTGCCAGACGCCAGTTTCCGAAGAGGAAAACCGCCGCCAGCAGCCCCCAGGAGACGGCGACGAGGCGGATCGCACCCGGCAGCCGCCCGGGCGCGCCCAGTGCGGCCAGCGACACGGCCGCGAGCAGGGTGACCGCACTCAGCCCCCAGACGCCGGTCACGGAGGCGAGCTGCATCATCTCGGGCACCGGCGCCCAGACCGTGCCGAGCAGGTTCCAGGGAAAGCCGGACAGCACCCAGGATCGCAGCCACTCAGCCAGCAACCAGAAGATCACGAAGACCACGAGGCCGGCGCAGCCACGCAGGCGGCAGCGCCAGGTGGCCCAGCTCGCCGTCCCGACGAAGAGCGCGAGGAGGGTCGAGAGCCCGGCAATTGATATGGGCAGGAACCACCAAAAGCGCTCGAAATCGACGGTCATGGCGATGCCGACCCAGTAGAGTCCGGCCAGAAAAAACCCGAAGGCAAATGTCCAACCAATGAGGAATGCATCCCTCCCTTTGGTTGCAGCGGCCAATTGCCACATAAGTGCCATAAAAGCCGGCACAAGGCAGAAGACAAGGGAAACGGGCGGCAGCGCCGCGGCTGCGAGAAGGCCCGAAGCGAAGGCGAGGCCATAGCGCCGCCACCGCGTGAGCGCCCCCATGGCGGACGCCAGGCGCGACAGCGCCGGCCAGAGGGGCGGCGAGGCCCCTCGCAGGGAGGCGCTCAAGACCCGGACTCCTCCGTCTCTTCCGGGGGCAGGCCGCGCAGCCTCAGTCGCTTCAGACGCCGCGGGTCGGCCTCGACGACCTCGAAGGTGATCCCGCTGGCCTCGTGGGGGATCAACTCGCCGCGCGCCGGCAGCCTGCCGGCAAGGGAGACGACCAGGCCTCCCAGGGTATCGATGTCGGCCTCGCGCTCCTCGTCGGTCAGCAGCGGGCCGACCTCCTTCTCGTAGTCCTCGATCAGGACCCGCGCGTCGGCCAGGATGGTGCCGTCGCTACGCCGCACCAGGCGCTGGGCATCGTCCAGGTCGTGCTCGTCCTCGATCTCGCCGACGATCTCTTCGACCAGGTCCTCGATCGTGATCAGGCCATCGATGCCGCCGTACTCGTCCACCACCAGGGCCATGTGCCGCCGCGAGAGCCGCATCTCCAGCAAGAGATCCAGGGCCAGCACCGAGGGCGACACGAAGAGCGCCGGGCGCATGCAGGCCTCCAGGGAGAAGCCCGTCGGATCCGACGCGAAGGGCAGCGCGTCCTTCAGGTGAACCAGGCCCACGATGTCGTCCAGGGTCTCGCGGTAGACCGGCAGGCGCGAATGGCCCCGCTTGGAGATCAGCTCCAGGAACTCGGAAAAGCCCGTATCGACCTCGACCGCATCGATGTCGGCGCGGGGGACCATCACGTCATAGGCGGTGAGGTGGCGCAGGTTGACGATGTTCGAGAGCAGCACGCGCTCGTGGCTGCCGATCAGGGGCTCGTCGCCGTTCTCGCCCTCCTTCTGGTCGACCTGGCCGATGATCTCTTCGATGGCCTCGCGCAGGGCGGCTTCGCCCGCCTTGGGCCGGAGCTTGCCGACCAGCTTGCGCAGGACGCTGCGCTTGCCTTCCTGGCCGTTGCCGTTGTCGCTCATCGTGCCTGGCCTGCGGGAGGCCTGGGGCCGAGCCCGACGCTGCGATAGGGATCGGCGACGGCAAGGTCGGCCAGGATGCGCCGCTCGCGCCACTCCATGCGCTCGGCCTCCAGGCGGCCCTGATGGTCATGGCCGAAGAGATGCAGAACGGCATGCACGACCAGGTGCGCCAGATGCGCCCGCGGACGCTTGCCCTGCCGGGCGGCCTCCGCCAGCAGGGTCTCGCGCGCGAGGACGATGTCGCCGAAGCGGCCCTCCTCGGGCGCGTCGGGGAAGGAGAGCACGTTGGTCGCCTTGTCGGCCCCGCGGAAGCCGCGGTTCAGCCGGCGCACCGAGGCATCGTCGCTCAGGACCAGGGTCAGGCCGCCCGGCGGTGCCCCGACCTCTGCCAGGGTCCGGCGGGCCGACCGCCTGGCGACGCTCTGTGCGGCGGGCAGCGTCGACAGCCAGGCCCGGTCTTCGACCAGGAGGTCGATGGTCCAGCGGCGCCGTTGCGGAGGCTCCATCATCGTCGGGCCCCGGTCTCGAAGAGATCGCCCTCACCCTGGCCGTGCTCCTCTTCGGCGCGGCGGTAGGCGCGCACGATCCGCAGCACCAGGGGATGGCGCACCACGTCCGACTCGGTGAACTGCGTGAAGGCGATGCCCTCGACCCCGGCCAGCAGCCGCTTGGCGTCCGCCAGGCCCGAATCCACGCCGCGCGGCAGGTCGATTTGGGTGAGGTCGCCGTTGATCGCCATGCGGCTGTTCTCGCCCAGCCGGGTGAGGAACATCTTCATCTGCATGGGCGTGGTGTTCTGCGCCTCGTCGAGGATGACAAAGGCGTTGGCCAGCGTGCGGCCGCGCATGAAGGCCAGCGGAGCCACCTCGATCTCGCCGCTCTCCAGGCGGTTGGCCACCTGATCGCCCGGCAACATGTCGTAGAGCGCGTCGTAGAGCGGCCTGAGATAGGGGTCGACCTTGTCGCGCAGGTCCCCCGGCAGGAAGCCCAGGCGCTCGCCCGCCTCGACCGCCGGGCGCGAGAGGATGAGCCGCTCCACCTCGCCGGCCATCAGCATCTCGACGGCGACCGCGACGGCCAGGTAGGTCTTGCCGGTGCCGGCCGGTCCGATGCCGAAGGAGAGCTCGTAGTCGCGCAGCGCCTTGATGTAGCGCCCCTGCGCGGGCGTGCGCGGCGAGATCGTGCGCTTGCGAGTCTGCACCAGGGTATCGCCGCTGCCCCCGGCCTTGGTCTCGCCGGCCAGGGCGAGGCGGGCGGCACCGTCGACCTCTCCCTCGCCGACGGGAAGACCCCGCTTCAGCCGCTTGTAGAGGCTCTCGATGGCCGAGACGGCGGCGGCCGTGGCATCGGGCGAGCCGGAGACCGCCAGGCGGTTGCCGCGCGCCGACAGGGTGACGTCGAGCTGGCGTTCCAGCCGTGCCAGGTGTTGATCGTGTTCGCCGTAGAGCAGCGGCAGCAGGGAGTTGTCGCCGAACTGGAGCAGCGTCGGATCGCTCTTGGCGCTGTCGCTCACGCGGCCCCCAGCTGTCGTTCCTCGGCCGCCGAGAGTTCCGCCGCCAGAGAGTTGTCGCCGATACGCACCACCCGGACCCGGCTGATCCGGCCGAGCGCGCTCTCGGGCAGGCTGGCATGGACCGCCTGCATCCAGGGGCTGCGCCCCACAAGCTGGCCCGGCTTGCGGCCGGGCCGGTCGAAGAGGACGGGGATCTCCCTGCCGAGCTGGGACCCGTTGAAGGCGCGCTGCTGGCGGTTGAGCAGGTCCTGCAGGCGCGCCAGGCGCTCGCTCTTCACCTCTTCGGGCACCTGGGCGGGCATCGCGGCGGCCGGCGTGCCGGGCCGGGGGCTGTACTTGAAGGAATAGGCCTGCGCGAAACCGACCTCCTCGACCAGATCCAGGGTCTGCTGGAAATCGGCTTCGCTCTCGCCGGGAAATCCCACGATGAAGTCGGAGGAAAGCGCCAGGTCCGGCCGGGCGCGGCGCAGGGCAGCGATGGTCGCCAGGTAGTCCGCGGCCGTGTGCCGGCGGTTCATCGCCTTCAGCACCCTGTCCGATCCGGCCTGAACCGGCAGGTGGAGGAAGGGCATGAGGACCCCCAGATCGCCATGCGCGGCGATCAGGTCCCCGTCCATGTCGGAGGGATGGGAGGTGGTGTAGCGCAGGCGGGTGACACCCGGAAGCGCGGCCACGGCACGCAGCAGCGCCGCCAGCCCCCAGACCGCGCCATCCGGCCCGGCGCCGTGGAAGGCGTTGACGTTCTGACCGATCAGCGTGATCTCCTGCGCGCCGCCGGCCAGGAGGCTGCGCGCCTCCTCCAGGATGGCCGCCACCGGCCGCGAGGTCTCGGCGCCGCGGGTATAGGGCACGACGCAGAAGCTGCAGAACTTGTCGCAGCCCTCCTGCACCGACAGAAAGGCCGAGACGCCCTGCAGCCCACGCGACCGTGGCAGGAGGTCGAACTTGCTCTCCACCGGAAAGTCGGTGTCGGTGAGGCCGCCCTGTCCGCGCTCCACGCGGGCGATCAGCTCCGGCAGGCGGTGGTAGGTCTGAGGGCCCACCACCAGGTCCACGACCGGGGCGCGCCGGCGCATCTCCTCGCCCTCGGCCTGGGCGACGCAGCCGGCCACGGTCACCGTCATCCGCCGGCCGGACTCTGCCGCCGCGGACTTGGCCTGGCGCAGCCGGCCCAGCTCGGAATAGACCTTCTCCGCCGCCTTCTCGCGGATATGGCAGGTGTTGAGGATGACGAGATCGGCCTCGGCCGCCTCGTCGGTTTCGGCATAGCCGAGCGGCGCCAGAAGTTCCGCCATGCGGGCGGAATCATAGACGTTCATTTGGCAGCCGTAGGTCTTGAGAAAGAGTTTCTTCGGCAAGGCTTCTACCGGCAAAGGCGCCAGCGGCGGCGCCATTCTATAGGCTGACAGGGGATCATCACGCCCTTTAACCTAGCATCGGCCGGGGCAGAGCGGCAATCACTGCGGTATGACATCTTCGCGCAACCCTGTCCCGCCTCAGCCCTGCAGGGCTGAGGCGGCCGAGAGCCCCGTCTCGCCCTGGCGGCGGCGGCCCGAGAGGGCATCGGCCATGCCCTGCTGCACCGCCCTCTGGCAGTGGCTCGCCAGGGCCTTGCGCGATCCCAGCTCGGCCAGGGTCACGGGCCGATGGAACTCCACCGTCACCGTGACCTTGCCCAGACCGCAGGCGTCCCAGATGTGGCTGGCCAGATCCATGTCGCCGTACCAGGCGAAGTAGGGCCTGAGGAAGCGCCCCATCGGCATGCCGTCCAGATGGCTGTAGGCGATCGACACGGGCTGCACCGTCAGCTCCTCGCCCTTGGGCTTCAGCGCGGCGACGGCGAAGAGCGCCGACTTGAAGGGCAGGACGCGATTGCCGTCGCTGCTGGTGCCCTCGGCAAAGAGGATCAGGCTGTCGCCCTGCTCCAGCCGCTCGCTCATCTCATCGCGTGCCTCGCCGGTCCGCTGCGCCTTGCGCTCGACGAAGACCGTCCGCTGCAGGATCGCCAGCCATCCGAAGATCGGCCAGCTCCGCACCTCGGACTTGGCGACGAAGCTGCCCTTGATCAGCGAGCCCAGCACCTCGATGTCGAGGTAGGAGACGTGATTGGAGATGAAGAGCGTCGGCGACTTTCGCGACTGGCGGCCGCGGCGCTGCACCTTGAAGCCGAAGAGGCGCAGGACCTGGCGGTGGAACCACATGGGAAAGCTCTTGGCGAAGGAGGGGTTCAGCCGCTGCGCTGCGAACTGGATCGCCATCGCAGGCGGCAGGATCGCCAGAAAGACCAAGAGGCGCCAGAGGGCGCGGAATCGCGATACCATAGTCTTGCGTAGCGGGATTTCTAGCCTTGTCCGCTATCCGACTGGGCGCGGTAGTGGCGAAGGTACTTCTGGGTCACCCAGTCCGTCTTGACCACCACGGCCACGTCGGTGGTGCCGAAATCGCGGTCGACCACCGCCCCGTCGCCGACGAAGCCGCCGAGGTGCAGGTAGCCGCGCATCAGGGGCGGCAGCTGGCGGCGGGCAAGGCGGACGTTGATGGCCTCCGACGGGCTCAAGTTCATGTCGACGTAGCGCTCGCGAACGGCCGTCGGGCGCAGGGCCGGCGGGGCCAGGTGGTGATGATAGAGATAGCTCAAGGTATCCTTCAGCTGCTCCGGGTCGGTCGAGGGCAGGCTGGCGCAGCCGAACATGATGTCGATGTTGTAGAAGAAGGCGTACTCGGCAATCCCGCGCCAGAGGAGCTGCATGGTCGAGCCGCTGCGATAGTCCGCGGCCACGCAGGAGCGCCCCAGCTCCAGGAGCTCGCCCGGATAGCGCAGCAGCGGGGAAATGTCGTACTCGTCGATGGTGTAGAACTGGCCCCTGCGCGCGGCCTGCTCGCGGCGCATCAGGCGGTAGGTGCCGATGACGGCATCGCTGCCGCGCTTGGAGCGGTCGAAGACCAAGAGGTGGTCGCAGAAGGAATCGAAGCTGTCGTACTCCCGCTCCTCCAGCTTCTGTTCCGCCGTCGGAGTGGCCGCCATCTCCTTGCAGAAGACGCGATAGCGCAGCCGCTGCGAGGCCTTGATCTCGTCTGCGGTCTCGGCCAAGCGGATATGCAGGTTGCCGGCGATAACGTCGACCGGTTTACCGGCGTTCGCCTCCATCAATACCATGCCAGCTCCTCCTCTGCAGCTCCGCCACCGCAAACCGCGCACCGCGGCAGCTTCGAGCAGCCCCCTGGATACACATCCGGCGATCTGGATTCTAATGTGGGACCGTCAAGGTCCCGAGCCAAGAGACAAGTCGCTATCGTCTCGTCTTTCATCTTCGCCTTCTCCCCCTGGCGGCCTCCCCCTGGCGGCCGGACCATCCAGCCTCGCCGGCGGCCTTTTCCCCGTTCTAGCTTCCCGGGTCTTCGCTGCTGCCGATCTTGACCGCATAGAGTTCCATGCGGTGATCGACCAGGCGATAGCCCATTCTTCTTGCCACCTCGACCTGCAGGCGCTCGATCTCCTCGTTGACGAACTCCAGCACCTCGCCGCTCTTCACGTCGATCAGGTGGTCGTGGTGATCGTCGCTTCGCTCTTCATAGCGGGCACGGCCCTCGCCGAAGTCGTGGCGCTCCAGGATCCCGGCTTCCTCGAACAGCTTGACGGTCCGGTAGACCGTGGCGATCGAGATCTTGTTGTCGATCTTGGAGGCGCGCTCGTGCACCTGCTCCACGTCGGGATGGTCGCTCGCTTCCGACAGGACACGGGCGATCACCCGGCGCTGCCCCGTCATCTTCAAGCCCTTTTCGATACACAGCTTTTCCAGGCGGTCCGGCATCATCTCGATCTCCCCCTTTCGCTTCTGGGCGGGATCGCGCGCGGCGTTTGGCGGCTCCCATTCGCCACACCAGCAAAGCGCGCTTGCCTGCTGCCCACTTCAAAGCCTGCGACGCCGGTCTTTGTTGCCGTCCGGTCGCGCATCGGCCACGGATCACTCCTACCCGACCTCCCGCGGATTCGCCCGCATGCGGAGGTCTGAGCGGCGACAGCCGCAGCTCTGTGGCGAGGCCTTGCCATCGCTACGCGGTCTTAGCATCCTTCTTCCCTGCTGCGTAGACCAATCCTCCTCGCCGGTCCGACCGGAGGGTGCCGGGCCCAAGGCCTCCGCCCCCGAGTCGCGCACTAGATCTAGCACAAAAGGGGCGCGGCGGTCTTCCTCCGCCACGCCCCTTTTGGTTCCAAAGCTGTCCGAAGCTCCCGGACGCCGCTACCCCGAAGGACCAGTCCGGGCGGCCGCTGTCTCGATGGAAGCCCGAAGGCCGACGATCGCGCGCTTCGCTACCTTCCGGGCAGCGACGCGACGACCCTTAGCCCCGCCGGCGCGCCTTCGTTCCCAGGCCGATCTCCTTGGCCAGCTGCGATCGCTGCTTGGCATAGTTCGGCGCCACCATGGGGTAATCGGGTGCCAGGCCCCAACGCTCGCGATACTGCTCCGGGGTCATGTCGTAGGCGGTCTTCAGATGCCGCTTCAGCATCTTCAGCTTCTTCCCGTCCTCAAGACAAATGAGGTAGTCCGGGGTGATGGACCGCTTCACCGGCACGGCAGGACTGGGCCGCTCCGGCTCGACTTCCTTGGGCTCTCCTACAGTCGACAGGGACTGATAGACATCGCGAATGAGATTGGGCAGATCTTGTGCTGACACAGAATTGTGCGTGACGTGAGCCGCGACAATCGTCGTCGTCAGGTCTAGCAGCTTATCACCGGTCTCTTGCTCCGACATGAATCTTCCTCCTCAGATTGCGTACCTTTCCAGGGTATAGGACCCTGGCACCGCGTTGGCAAGAAAAGACTATTAAAGAAATGCATGGCTGTGTTGAATTGAACATAAGTTTCCCAGAGATCGCGCATATTCTCCCGGTTTTTGCAGGCAACAGACCGCTTAGTCCATCAGTCTAACGCGCGCTAACCCGCGGTCTCCCCGAAATGGTCAATTTCTAGCCGTAGAACGACCGCATCCGTACCGTCACGATAGTATTCCTTGCGACGCCCGACCTGCGAGAACCCGAGGGAGCTGTAAAGGGCCCGTGCAGCGAGGTTTTCCGCGCCAACCTCCAAGAAGAGCCGCAGCACGCCCTCCTGACGCAAGGTCCCGATTAGGAGCGTCATCATGGTTTTCGCAAGACCTCTGCGACGAAAAGCTGCCGCGACCGCCAAGGTCAGAACTTCGGACTCCGCGCCGGCCTGTCTCGCCAGCAAGAAGCCAAGGTGTCTTCCATCGGCTGCCAGATGCCAGGCGAGCGTACCCGGCAGGCTCGCCAAGTCGGCGAGCGAGTCTGCGCTCCAGGGCTCCTCGGGAAAGCAGGCAGCATGCACGACCGCGCAAGAGGCGAGCGACCCGAGGCCGGGCGCGAGCGCCGGTATGGAGCCCTCCGGCCCGGACGTCATCGCCTGTTGCGCTTGCCCGGCTGCGTGGTGTCGGCCTGGCGCAGATAGAGCGGTTGCGGCGCGGGATAGGGGCGCTGCGGCAGGGTCCGCGCGGCCGCCAGCGCCGCCAGGACGCCGGCCGAGACCCGATCGGCTGCCCGGCTGACAACCGGCGCGTGGCCCGCGGCACCAAGGCCCTCGACCCGCGAGGGCGCGGCGTCTCCGGCGAGCAGCAAGGGCACCCTGGGCAAGGCGTCGCAAAGCTCCTCCTCGCTCATGAGCGCCGGCCCCAGGACGCACTGCCCCTCCGGATCGGTGAGTTCGACATAGACTTCGGCCCGCTTGGCCTCGATCAGGACCAGGAGCCAGCGCGCCCGGCGCTCGTCGGCCGGGACCGCCGCGCGATAGGCCTCGAAGCAGGAGACGGTCACGACCGGCAGGTCCCAGGCCAGCGCCAGGCCCTGGGCCGCCGCCAGGCCGATGCGCACGCCCGTGAAGCCCCCGGGGCCGTTGGTGGCGGCCACCGCATCGAGCGCCGGCCAGTCCAACCCGGCCTGCTGCATGACCGCCTGCGCCATCGGAACCAGCCGCTCGGACTGCCCGCGCGCCATGGCCGCCTGGTCCTCGGCCAGCACCCGTCCGGCCTGCCAGACGGCGACGGAGCAGGAGGCGCCCGCCGCGTCGAGCGCCAGCAGGCAGCGCGGGGAAACAGACTTGTCGGTCTTGTCGTTCAAGAGGGGTCTATTCGAAGCGGCAGGCCTCTTCGGCGGCAAGCCGCGGCCCGCGCGGATGGAGGCCGGCCGGATCGCCGTAGCCCAGATTGCAGAGGAAATTGGACCTGACCTGCGTTCCGGCGAAGAAGGCGGCATCCACCTTGGCGTTGTCGAAGCCGGACATGGGCCCGCAGTCCAGGCCCAGGGCGCGGGCCGCCAGGATGAAATAGCCGCCCTGAAGCGAGCCGTTGCGGAAGGCGGTGGTCTCGATGTGCTTGGTCTTGCCGGCGAACCAGGAGCGCGCATCGGTGTGCGGGAAGAGCTTCGGCAGGTGCTCGTAGAATTCAAGGTCGTAGCCGATGATCGCGGTCGCCGGCGCCTTCATGGTCTTCTCGCGGTTGCCCTCGGCCAGGGCCGGGCCGAGCTTGGCCTTGGCCTCCTCGCTGATCACGTAGACGACGCGCAGCGGCAGGCAGTTGGCGCTGGTCGGCGCCCAGCGGGCCACCTCGTAGACCCTGGCCAGCAGGGCCTGCGGGATCGGCTCGTCGCGAAAGGCATTGTGCGTGCGTGCCTCGAAGAAGAGCTGGTCGAGCGATGCCCCGTCGATTTCCCGCGCCATGAACCGTCCTTTCCGTTACTCGAAGAAGCGCACGGCGGAAGCCGCGCCGGCCCGGTTCAGACGGTCGGCCGGACCTCGACGACCTCGGGGATATAGTGCTTCAGCATGTTCTCGATGCCCATCTTCAAGGTCGCGGTCGAAGAGGGGCAGCCGGCGCAGGCGCCCTGCATGTGCAGGTAGACCACGCCGCGCTCGAAGCCGTGGAAGACGATGTCGCCGCCGTCCTGGGCCACGGCCGGGCGCACGCGGGTATCCAGCAGCTCCTTGATCTGGGCGACGATCTCGCTGTCTTCCTCGGCGAAGCTCGGCTCGCTCTCGGCCTCGGCCAGCAGCACCGGCCGCCCCGAAGAGAAGTGCTCCATCAGGATGCCGAAGATGGCCGGCTTCAGGGCATGCCATTCCTTGGTCTCCGCCTTGGTGACGGAGATGAAGTCGACGGCCAGAAAAACCCCGGCGACCCCGTCGATCTGGAAGATACGCTGGGCCAGGGGCGAGCGCTCCGCCTCCTCGGGATCGCGAAAATCTGCCGTGCCGGAGGCCAGCACCTCGACGCCGGGCAGGAACTTCATGGTCGCCGGATTGGGCGTTGACTCGGTTTGTATGAACATGGATCGACCTTCTCCTAGGCGGCCTGCTTCGGCACTTGGCGACAGCACCACGGGGCCGGCCGGACTGCAATAGAGCCTAGCGACGACATGGGGAGGCGCGCCCGGCAATCAAGCGGCAGCCGGAACAGAGACCTGTCACGAAATCGCATCAATGGCAGCCTCGCTCAGGCTGCCGGGCACCACGGTGAGCGGGATGCGCAGGCGGGACAGGAACTTCCCCGTCAGCGCCTGGATCAGGGGGCCGGGAGAGCCGCTCTGCGTGCTGGCGGCGAGCACCAGGATGGAGATGCTCGGCTCCTCCTGCACCAGCTTCAAGAGCTCGTCGCGGCGGTTGCCCTCGCGCAGGTAGACGACCGGCGTGCGCCCGGAAATCTCGCGGGCCTGGCCGGCGATACGCTGCAAGAGCTGCTCGGCGCGCTGGCGCGCCTCTTCGGCCAGCAGGTCGCCGACGCCCATGAAGTGCTGAAACTCGGTCGGCTCGATGACGTAGAGAAGGGCCACGCGCCCGTCGGTGTGGCGGGCCCGTCGGCAGGCGAACCGCAGGGCCACCTGCATCTCGTCGCTCTCGTCGATGACGACCAGAAAGATGCGGCCGGGAACGTCTTCGCCTTCTTCTTGTGCGTCTGCATCGTTCATTGAAGATCCTCCCGCCGGCGATTTCGCCCTATCGGCGCTTGAAGAGCAAGTGTGCAATCCAGCCGACGAGAAGCGCCACCACGATGGAGAGCAGGCCGTAGAGGGCGGAGTGCTGATGGGCCAGCGCATAGATCTGGGCTTCGAGGCCGACCTTACTGACCGCGAGCGGAATGCTCTGCGCCGCCGTGTTCAGCCCTTCGCGGAAGAGGTAGACTTCGATCAGGTAGGTCCCCGTCGGCACGTTGGAAGGCATCTCGATCGAGCTGCGGAAGAGACGCCCGCCCAGGATCGTGACCTCGCCCGGTTCGGAGATATAGAGCCCCTGGCGCTGCTTGGCCGCCACCAGCCCGGCCCGCCACTCGGCCAGCAGGTTGGGCGAGGCGCGCCCAAGCGGCTCCAGGTCCAGGTCATCCGGTCCAAGGCGCAGCCGCTTTCGCTCGTTGGGATCGACGATCCTGTACAGGGGACCACTGCTCGCCAGGGCATAGAAGGAGGGCGCCCTGGGAAAGGTCATGGTGGCGGTGTTCACCCAGACGCCGGCGACCGTGCCCTTGCGGTGGACGACCGTCGGGCGCGCCGGGCCGCGCACCACGATGACCAGGTCGCTCGCCTTGGGAATGGTGCCGAAGACCAGGATGTGCGTGCCGTCGAACCCGGTGTGGATCGCGACCAGGTGCTCGGCCAGGTCGGCCAGCACGCTCTGCGCCCGGAGCTGGCGCCCATCGGCCCCCAGGAGCAGCAGCAGGGCCAGGGAGGCCCCGAGGGCGAGCCTGGTCAAAAGCCCGACCCGAGGACGTAGGAGTCCACCGGCGGTGTAAAGAGGTCGACCGTCAGGTTGATCCCCACGCCCACCACCAGCAGGGCCAGGAGCAGCCGCAAGGCATCGCCCTGGAGGCGCGCACCCAGGCGGGTGCCGACCTGCGCGCCGACGACGCTTCCGGCCAGCAGCAGGAGGGCCAGCACGATGTCGACGGTCTGGTTCTCCCAGGCCTGCAGGAAGGTCACGTTGATCGAGACGAAGATGATCTGGAAGAGCGAGGTCCCGATGACCACCGTGGTCGGCATGCCCAGCAGATAGATCATCGCCGGCACGATCATGAAGCCGCCGCCGATGCCCATCAGTGCCGAGAGAATCCCGACGGCAAAGCCCACCATCAGCGGCATCAGCGCGGAGATGTAGAGCCGCGACTTGCGGAAGCGCATCTTGAAGGGCAGGCCGTGGACCCAGTGGTGGGTGTGCAGCTTCTTGCGGGTCGGCAGCTTGCGCTTGCGGCGAAAGACGGCGCGGCTGGATTCCAGCAGCATGAGGCTGCCGACGGTGCCGAGGGTCGCCACGTAGATCAGCTTGATGGCGAAGTCGATCTGGCCCAGGCTCTTCAGCCAGGAGAAGATGACGACGCCCAGCGCCGAGCCCACCAGCCCTCCGGCCAGCAGGACCAGCCCCATCTTCACGTCGACGTTACCGCGCGGCCAGTGCGCCATGACTCCCGACACGGAGGTGGCGATCACGGAGTTCGCCTGCGTGCCCACCGCGACCGGTGCCGGCACCCCGATCAACATGAGAAGCGGGGTCATCAGGAAGCCGCCGCCCACGCCGAACATGCCGGAGAGGACGCCGATGATGCCGCCCAGACCCAAGAGGAGGAAAACGTTGAGCGAGATCTCCGCCACCGGCAGGTAGATCTGCATGATCTCGCTTGCGCCTCCCTTCCTGCCAGTCTCCTCCCGGCCCCGACCGCGAAGAGAACATGCGGCCGACAGGCCCGGCCGCTCGGACTTCTCTTAAGCAGAAGACTAGCGCCTGGCCGAGGAGCCTCGCAATCGCTCTGCGCGCCTGAGCGACGCTTCTCCTTGTCGCGACCTCAGCTGCGCAGGAAGCCGACGGCGTCGTAGACCTCCGCGATGATCGGCTCGGCGATGGCGCGCGCACGTTCGGCGCCCTCGCCCAGGACCGCGTCGACATGGCCGGGATCGGCCATCAGGCGCTTCATCTCCTCGCCCAGGGGACCCAGCTTGGCCACGGCCAGATCGGTCAGCTTCTTCTTGAAGTCCGAGAAGGCGGAGCCCGCGTGCTCCTCGACCGTCCGGCGCAGGTCCTCTTCGGCGAGCGCCGCGTAGATGCCCAGCAGGTTCCAGCATTCCGGCCGCTCGCCGCGCGTCGCCTCGTCCAGCTTTCCCGCCTCGCCCAGTGACTCCGGGCCGGGCAGGGGGTGGGGGTCGGTGGTCGCCTTGCGGATCTTCTTCGCGACCTCGTCCGGGCCGTCGGTCATGACGATGCGGCTCATGTCCGAGGGATCGGACTTCGACATCTTCTTCTTGCCGTCGCGCAGGGACATGACCCGGGTGGCGCTGCCCAGGATCAGGGGCTCGATCTGCGGGAAGAGCTCGACGCCGTAGTCGTGGTTGAACTTCTGGGCGATGTCGCGGGCCAGTTCCAGGTGCTGCTTCTGGTCGTCGCCGACCGGGACGTGGGTCGCCTTGTAGGCCAGGATGTCGGCCGCCATCAGGTTGGGATAGACGTAGAGCCCGGCCGAGGCCTTCTCCCGGTCCTTGCCGGCCTTGTCCTTGAACTGGGTCATGCGGTTCAGCCAGCCCAGCCTGGCGACGCAGTTGAAGATCCAGGCGAGCTGGGCGTGGGCCGCCACCTGGCTCTGGTTGAAGACGATGGCGCGCTTGGGGTCGATGCCGGCCGCCAGATAGGCCGCGGTGACCTCGCGCGTCTGGGTCTTCAGCTCCGCCGGGTCCTGCCAGACGGTGATCGCGTGCATGTCGACGACGCAGTAGAGGCAGTCGTAGCTGTCCTGCAGCGGGACGAAATTGCGGATCGCACCCAGGTAGTTGCCGAGATGCAGATTTCCGGTCGGCTGAACGCCGGAGAACACGCGGGCCATTGAAGCGGCCTTTCACCTAGTCGGGGGGAAGGAACGGCAGGCTTATCGCCGCTCATCGCCGACGGGTCAAGCCGGGTGCGCGCCGCCGGCCGTCAGGACCCCTCCTTGCCGTGCGGTTCTGCGGTGACGCGGCGCTGCTTCACGCGCCGCCAGGCCTGGCCCAGGGCCTCGCGCGGCAGGGCGCCGAGGCAGTAGCTGAGCGCCAGGTAGGAGACCAGGCCCAGCAGGACCAGAAGTGCGAGCGCGGCGGCCCGCAGGACCTCGCCTGCCTCCAGCCAGGGGTCGAGCGGGTCTCTGGCGAGGAACAGCAGGACCCCCATGCCGGCCGCCGCCAGCGCCTGGCACCAGAGGCGCCGCCGCTTCTCCGCGGCGATGGTCAGGAGGCCGCGGCCGGCGAGATTGCGCCAGAGCAGGGCGACGTTGACGAAGGCGGCCACCGTGGTGGCCAGCGCCAGCCCCAGGTAGCCCAGCCCCGCGTCGCGCAGCGCGAAGAAGAGGATCAGGGCCAGCACGATGTTCGTCGCCACGCTCCACAGCGCGGCGCGCAGCGGGGTCGTCATGTCCTCGCGCGCATAGAAGGCCGGCTGGTAGACCTTGACGGCGACGTAGGCCGGCAGCCCCACGGCATAGGCCAGGATGGCGAGCCCGGTCGCGGCCGCAGCGGCGGAATCGAAGGCGCCGCGCTGGAAGAGGACCGTGGCGATGGGCTCCGCCAGCACCGCCAGCGCCACCGCGGAGGGGAGCGTGAGGAAGAGCGCGAACTCCAGGCCCTGCGTCAGGCTGGCGGCCGCCGCCGCCTCGCCCTCGCCCTTGAGGCGCCGGGTAATCTCGGGCAGTAGCACCACCGAGACGGCGATGCCGATCAGCCCCAGGGGAAGCTGGTAGACGCGGTCGGCATAGTAGAGGAGCGAGGCGGCACCCGGCTGCAGGGTGGCGATCATGGTGCCGACGAAGAGATTGAGCTGCAGCGCCCCGGCCGAGATCAGGCCCGGCACCATCAGGACCAGCAGGCGGCGCACGCCGGCGGTGAGACGCGGCAGCGGCAGCCGGAAGCGATAGCCGGCCCGGGCGGCTGCCACCAGCAGCAGCAGGAACTGGGCCGCGCCGGCCGCCGCCACGGCCCAGACCAGGACGATGCCCGGCTGGCCCGCGATCGGCACCACGGCCAGCATGGCGAGGATCAGGAAGATGTTCAGAAGCACGGGGGCGGCCGCCGCGGCGGCAAAGCGCCTGAGCGAGTTCAGGACACCCGAGAGCAGTGCCGCCAGCGCCATGAAGAGAAGGTAGGGAAAGGCGATGCGGGCCATGCGGGTCGCCCGGTCGAACTGCTCGGCATCCTCCAGGAAGCCGGGCGCGATCACCGGCATGATCCAGGGCATGAAGGCCATGGCGAGCGCGACCAGCACCAGCGCCACGGCCAGCAGCACGGCCAGGGCCTCCTCGGCGAAGGCCTTGGCGACGGCCGGCCCCTGCTGTTCCAGGCGCCCGGCGAAGAGCGGCACGAAGGCGGCGTTGAAGGCGCCCTCGCCCAGGATGCGGCGGAAGAGGTTGGGCAGCCGGAAGGCGACCACCCAGGCGTCGGCGATCGGCCCGGTGCCGAGCGTGCCGGCGATCAGTATGTCTCTGACGAAGCCCAGCAGGCGGCTTGCCAGGGTCCAGCCGCCGACGGTCGCCATCGCTTTGAAGAAGCCCATGCCCCTAGCTCTTAGGCCAGAGCCGGGGCGCGTTGAAGGCGCAAAATGGGCGAGGCGGGGAAGTGCCGAGCCGCCGTCAGCCAGGAGCGACCGCCCGGGCTCGCCGCAGGTCGTCCCCTTTCGTGCCTCAGGCTGCCCGCTTGGCCTTCGCGCCGGACTGCTTGGGATCCTCGATCACCTCGAGGAGCCGCTTCTTCACGCGGTAGAGCTTCTGCCGGTCGGTGACCTTCTGGTTCAGCGCCGACTGGACGTAGAAGCTGTCGACCACCTGGGCACCGAAGGTCGTGACCACGGCCGAGCGGATGATGAGGTTGTGCCGGGTCAGCACGTAGGTGAGATCGTGCAGCAGTCCGGGCCGGTCGCGGCCGTTGACCTCGATCAGGGTATAGCTCTCGCTCGCCCGGTTATCGACCAGCACGCGCGGCGGCACGGTGAAGACCGCATAGCGCGAGGGCCAACCGCTGGGCACGGTCTCTAGATCGCGCCAGGGCTTCATCGTGCCGTAGAGGGTGCTCTCGATGAAGGTCACCAGCCGGGCCAGGCGCGAGGCGCGGGTGAAGGCCTCGCCGGTCTGGCGGTCGCGCAGGTAGAAGACGTCCAACGCCATGCCGTTGGCCAGGGTGAAGATCTTGGCGGCATCGACCTCGGCGCCGGCGGCCGCGAGCGCGCCGGCGATGCGGCTGAAGAGGCCCGGGTGGTCGGCGGTATAGACCGTCAGCTCCGTCACCTCGCGGTAGGCGTCGATCTTGTGCTTGACGGTCAGCGGTGCGCCGCTGGCCTCCGCTTCGTGCACCAGTTCGGCATGGCTGACGTGAGTTTCGCGGTCGAAGCTCAGCCAGTAGGAATCGTAGCAGCGCTCGATATGGGCCTCGACCTCCTCGGCCGGCCAGTGGCCGAGCGCCTCGCGCAGGGCCTCCTTGGCATGCGCGATGCGCGTTCCCCGGCCCTCGGTCGCATGCCCGCCCGACAGCAGCTCTTCCGTGCGCCAGTAGAGGTCGCGCAGCAGGGCGGCCTTCCAGGCCGTCCAGACCCCCGGGCCCACGGCGCGGATGTCGGCGACGGTCAGGACCAGCAGCAGGCGCAGCCGCTCCATCGACTGCACCCGGTCGGCGAAGTCCTTGATCGTCTGCGGATCGCCCAGGTCGCGCTTGAAGGCCGTGTCGCTCATGATCAGGTGGTTGCGCACCAGCCAGGCGACGCTCTCCGTCTCCTCGTCCTCCAGCCGCAGGCGCGGACCCAGGTGCAGGGCGACCTTGGCCCCGCCCTCCGAGTGGTCCTCGCGGCGACCCTTGGCGATGTCGTGCAGCAGGACCGCCAGGTAGAGCACCCGGCGCGAGATCACCTTGCCCACCACCTCGGTCGCGATCGGCGCCTCCTCCTTCAGGAGGCCGCGCTCGATCCGGCCCAGCACGCCGATCGCCTGGATCAGGTGCTCGTCGACGGTGAAGTGGTGGTACATGTTGAACTGCATCTGCGAGACGATGCGGCCGAAGTCCGGCAGGAAGCGGCCCAGGACGCCGGCCTCGTTCATCCAGCGCAGGGCCTCCTCGCCGCGCTCGTTGTGGCAGAGAATCTGCATGAAGAGCTTGTTGGCCTCCGCGTCCTCGCGCAGGCCGTCGATGAGGCGCAGGTTCATGGTGACCCAGCGCAGCGATTCGGGGTGGATCTCCAGGTCGTGCTGCTGGGCGACGCGGAAGAGCCGCAACATCTGGATGGGGTCGTCGCGGAAGAGCTGCTTGTCCTCGACGCTGAGCCGGCCGGCCTTCATGCGGAAATGCTCGAAGCGCCGGCGCAGCAGGGCGGGCAGGCGATAGCGCAGGCGCCGGTTGGTCTTGGCCTGCAGCTCCGCACAGATGAAGCGGGTGAGGCTGCCGACGTCCTTGGCGACCAGGAAGTAGTGGCGCATCAGGCGCTCGACCGCCTTGGTCCCGGCATGGCGGCGATAGCCCATCCTGGGCGCGATCTGCGCCTGCAGATCGAATGTCAGCCGCTCCTCGCCGCGGCCGGTCAGGTAGTGCATGTGGCAGCGCAGGGTCCAGAGGAAGTGTTCGGCCTTCTCGAAGGTCCTGACCTCCAGCCCGGTCGCCAGCCCGCGCTCCTTCAGCTCGGCGAAGCTGTCCACGCCGTAGGCGAACTTGGCGATCCACAGCAGGGTCTGCAGGTCGCGCAGTCCCCCCTTGCCGTCCTTGATGTGCGGCTCCAGGGAGTAGCGCGAGCCGCCGATCTTGAGGTGGCGCTGGTCGCGTTCCTCCAGCTTGGCCTCGATGAAGCGGCCGGCGATGTCCTGCTGCACCTCGCTGGCGAAGCGGTCCTTGAAGGTGCGGTAGAGGCTCTGGTCGCCCCAGAGGAATCGGCTGTCCAGCAGGTTGGTGGCGATGGTCTGGTCGCGCTTCGAGAGCCGCAGGCAGTCGTCGATGGACCGGGTCGCATGGCCGATCTTGAAGCCCAGGTCCCAGAGAAAGTAGAGCATGGCTTCCACCATCTGCTCCACGCGGGCCGTGCGCTTGTAGGGGCAGAGGAAGAGCAGGTCGAGGTCGGAGCTGGGCGCGAGCTCGCCCCGCCCGTAGCCGCCCACCGCCAGCACCGCCATGTACTCGCCCGAGGTGGGATTGGCGCTGGGGTAGAGGTCCTCGGCGGCGTGGTCGTAGAGCACTCGGACGATCTGGTCGACCAGGTGCGAGTAGCCGCGCGCCGTCTCCAGCCCGCCGGCCCCCGCCTCGAAACGCTCGCGCAGGCGCTCGCGCCCCTCCGCCAGGGCCTCGCGCAACAGCTCCAGGACGGCCGGGCGCTCGGGAATCCCGTTGTCCGAGGCCGCACGCAGCTCGGCCAGGCCGTTCAGCAACCGCGAGCGCTTCATGATCTGGCTCGGGCGCAAGGCAGCCGGCTTGCCGCTCTCGCGGGTGGCGCTCTCTGCTGTGACGGTCTCACTCATGACTTCCAAAGTCGTCTGCCGGACCGGGATTGGCAAGCCCCAGCCTATCTCTTGGACCTACCCCTCGGGCCAATCTCTGGCGAAACCCTGTCAAACTCCGTCAAAATGCTGCCTGTTTCCTGCGGCGAACTGGAGATCCTCCCGCGGTACCGGCGGTCTCCGGCCCAGGCAGAGGAAGGCGGAAAGCACCCGGAAGCGGCCGAGAGCCCGGAAGCGGAACGCACGGCGAGACCCAACCTTTGAGGCGAGCGGAGCGAAGCGTGAGGCCTGATCAGCAGTTGTTGACCGGTAAGCTGGTCCCGATCTGCCTTCTGGCCACCCTCTCGGTGGCGGTCCTCGTCGTCCTCGCCTTCTATCTCCTCCCGCGCCTGCTCGACCGCGGACCCGCGTTGAACCTGGATCGGCCGAGCCCCTTCGAGCCGGTGGCGCAGCAGGATGCGATCGACGCGCTGAGCGAGAACCAGGTTCCCCAGGACCTGGTCTACCGGCTGGAGGACGACCGCATCCTGGACGTCCGCTACCGCTCGCGCGGGTTCGAGCCGGCCTTCGAGCTGAAGATCGACGAATTGGAGATCGTCGCGCTCGACGACAAGCACTGGCCGCCGCTCTTCGGCGATCTTCGCCTGCACCGCTTCGATCTCGCTTTCGATAGCGAGAGCCTGCCGCCCTGGCTGGAGCGCGTCCGGGGCGATGCCGTCCTGACCTACCGCTTCAATCCCGAGAGCAGCACCCTGGACCTGCCGGAGATCGCCGTGCAGGTACCGGGCCTTGGGCTCCTCGAGGCCGCCCTGTCGCTGGACGACGTCAACCCCGCCATGCCGCTGGTCAACCTCTCCCAGAGCGGGATCAGCACGCTCTCCCTGACCCTGCAGGACGAGGGGCTGATCGGCCTCTCGCTCGACCTGCTGGCCTATTCCGAGGACATTCCGGTCACGACCCTGCGCCAGAACCTCTACGGGCTCGCCTCGCTGCTGCAGTCGGAGAGCGGCTTTCCCTTCCTCAGAGAGCTTCTGGCAGCGGTGAAGACGGTCATGCAGCATCGCGGCGACGGCCTGATCGTCAGCCTCTCGGCCACGCCGGAGAAGAGCTTTCCCATCGCCCGCCTGTCGCGCCTCAAGCTCTCGCCGCTGCCCGACCTCTCGGTCCTGAACGCTCTCAACCTCAGGATCGAGGCGCGGTAGGAACCTCGTCGTCTTGCGCAAATCGTCGTCGCAGATGTTTCCATCTGCTCGGGATTTGCTCTACCGCAGGGTCATCAGCTCGTAGATCAGGTCCAGGGCCGCCTTCGGGGTCAAAGAGTCGGGGTCGAGCGCGTTCAGGCGCTCGCGCAGCCTGTCGGCTGCCGCCGGCTCGGCCTTGCGGCGAGCCGCGGAGAAGAGCGGCAGGTCATCGACCAGGGCCGCCAGCGCGCCGGCCTGCTCGCTCTCCTCGAGCTGCCGCAGGATCTCCTCGGCGCGCTCGACCACGGCCTGCGGCAGGCCCGCCAGCCGCGCCACGTGGATGCCGTAGGAGCGATCGGCCGTGCCCGCGGTCACCTCGTGCAGGAAAACCACCTCGCCCTGGTACTCGCTGACCCGCATGGAGCGGTTGGCCAGGCGCGGCAGGCGCGTCTGCAGGCGCGTCAGTTCGTGATAGTGCGTCGCGAAGAGCGCCCGGCAGCGGTTGACCTCGTGCAGCTGCTCCAGGCAGGCCCAGGCGATGGAGAGGCCGTCGAAGGTCGCGGTCCCGCGCCCGATCTCGTCCAGGATCACCAGCGAGCGCGGCGAGGCCTGGTTCAGGATGGCCGCGGTCTCCACCATCTCGACCATGAAGGTGGAGCGGCCGCGGGCCAGATCGTCGGCCGCGCCGACGCGGCTGTAGAGGCGGTCGACCAGGCCGATCTCCGCCGCTGCCGCGGGAACGAAAGAGCCGGCCTGCGCCAGGATGGCGATCAGCGCGTTCTGCCTGAGGAAGGTCGACTTGCCCGCCATGTTGGGGCCGGTCACCAGCCAGAGGTGCCGTGCGGCGGAGAGATCGCAGTCGTTGGCCACGAAGGGGCTGCCCTCCGCCTTCAGGGCCTGCTCCACCACGGGATGGCGGCCGGCCTCGATCAGGAAGCGCTCGTCGTCGGCCAGGGTGGGGCGGACGTAGCTCTCCTCTTCGGCGAGCGCCGCCAGACCGCCGGCGACGTCCAGGTCGGCGAGCAGGCCGGCGCTTTCCTGCAGGGCCTCGGCCCGGCCCGCGACCTCGCCTACCAGGTCGGCGAAGAGCCGGGTCTCGATCGCCAGCGCCTTCTCGTCCGCGCCGGCGATCTCGCGCTCCAGCTCGGCCAGCTCGGCCGTGGTGAAGCGAATGGCCGAGGCCAGGGTCTGGCGGTGGATGAAGGGCGGATCCTGAAGCTGGCCGGCCTGGGCCGGGTTGATCTCGACGAAGTAGCCCAGGACGTTGTTGTGCTTGATCTTCAGGCTGGAGAGCCGGGTCTCCTCCGCGTAGCGCTTCTGCAGCCCGGCGATCAGCTTCTTGGCGTCGCGGCCGAGCGCCCGCAGGCGGTCCAGCTCCTCGTTGTAGCCGGCGGCGATGAAGCCGCCGTCGCGCTGCAGCAACGGCGGGTCCTCGACCAGAGCGCGCTCCAGGCGCTGGCGCAGGCCCGTCTGGCTGCCGAGCACCGCCAGCGCCGGTCCGAAGAGGGCGGAGCCCGGGGCCAGCAGCGCCGGCAGGGCCTCGCAGACCGCGAGCGCGCGACCCACTGCGGCCAAATCGCGCGGCCCGCCGCGGCCGAGAGTCAGCCGCGCGAGGGCCCGTTCCAGGTCCGGCAGGCCCTTCAGCCGCTCGCGCAGCTCCTCCCTGAGGGCGGACTCCTCCAGGAAGAAGGCGATCTTGGAGAGGCGCTCCTCGATCGCCCGGCGGTTGGTCAGCGGGGCGGCGAGGCGCTGTGCCAGGGCCCGCGCGCCGGCCCCGGTCACCGTGCGGTCGACCGCCGCCAGCAGGGAGCCCTTGCGCCCGCCGGCCTGGGCCTCGAAGAGTTCCAGGTTGCGGCGGCTGGCGGCATCGATCGCCATGCGGTCGGAAAGCCCGGTGAGTCGCGGCCGCGCCAGGTGCGGAAGCGCCCCCTTCTGGGTGAGGGCGGCATAGTCGATGAGGGTTCCCAGAGCCGCGATCTCGGCCCGGCCGAAGCTGCCGAAGGCGGCGAGGTCGGCGACGCCGTAGTGCTCCTTCAGGCGGGCTTCCGCGTTGCGGCTGTCGAAGCGTGCCGGCGGCAGCGGCGTCAGCTGATCGCGCCACTGTGCGAAGAGCTCGAAGAGGCTCTCGCGCTGCAGGAGCCGCTCGGAGACCAGGAGCTCGCGCGGGTCCAGGCGGGCGAGGCCCGCGCCCAGCTCCGTCTCGCTCAGGGCCTCGGCCGAGACCTCCCCGGTCGAGAGGTCGAGCCAGCCCAGCCCGAAGGCACCCGCCACCTCGGCGAGGGCCACCAAGAAGTTGTTGGCGCCGGCGTCGAGCAGATGGTCCTCGGTCAGGGTCCCGGCGGTCACCAGGCGGATCACGCCGCGCTTCACCACCGACTTCGATCCGCGCTGCTTGGCCTCGGCCGGCGATTCCAGCTGCTCGCAGATCGCCACCTTGAAGCCCTGGCGGATGAGGCGGGCGAGGTAGCTCTCGTGGGCATGCGCCGGGACGCCGCACATCGGCACCTCCTCGCCGCGCTGCTCGCGGCGGGTCAGCACGATGTCGAGCGCGGCCGCGGCCTGCTTTGCGTCCTCGAAGAAAAGCTCGTAGAAGTCGCCCATGCGATAGAACAGCAGGGCATCGGGATAGTCCGCCTTCAGGGCCAGGTACTGGACCATGAAGGGCGTGTGGCCGGCCTTGGCTGTCTCGTCGGGTGCGTCGGGCATGGCGGCGGACCCTAGAGCAAATCGCCGGCGGGTGGAATTGCCTGCGACGACGACCGGCGTCCGATTCAGATCTGACCCGCGCGCTCTAGGCAGGGCCGGACCGGGCCGGCAAGATGGAAGGGAAGCGGGCCGGAAGCCTCGGCGCCCGAAACGCGAAGGAAGGAACGGGGGGACAATGGACAGCAACAAGCGCATCACCGATCGTGAGGCCTTGGAGTTCCACGCCGCCGGCAAGCCCGGCAAGCTCGAGATCCGTGCGACCAAGCCCTTGACGACGCAGCGCGATCTCTCGCTGGCCTATTCGCCGGGCGTGGCCGTGCCCTGCGAGCGGATCCACGCCGATCCCTCGCTCGCCTACGATTACACCGCGCGCGGCAACCTGGTGGCGGTGATCTCCAACGGCACCGCAGTTCTGGGTCTGGGCAACCTGGGCGCGCTCGCCTCCAAGCCGGTCATGGAGGGCAAGGCGGTCCTCTTCAAACGCTTCGCCGACATCGACGGCATCGACCTGGAGGTGGACACCGAGGACGTCGATGCCTTCGTGAACTGCGTGCGCTACCTCGGCTCCTCCTTCGGCGGCATCAACCTGGAGGACATCAAGGCGCCGGAGTGCTTCGTCATCGAGGCGCGCCTGAAAGAGCTTCTGGACATCCCCGTCTTCCACGACGACCAGCACGGGACGGCGATCATCGCGGCCGCCGGCGTGCTGAACGCGCTGCACCTGACCGGCCGCGACCTCAAGACCACGCGCCTGGTGATGAACGGTGCCGGTGCCGCGGCGATCGCCTGTGCCGACCTTCTGAAGGCTATGGGCATGCCGCACGACAACCTGCTGCTCTGCGACACCTCGGGCGTCATCTACGAGGGCCGCACCACGCGCATGAACCAGTGGAAGTCCGCCCATGCGGCGCGCACCACGGCACGCACCCTGGCCGAGGCGCTGGAGGGCGCCGATGTCTTCTTCGGCCTCTCGGTGAAGGGCGCGGTGACGCCGGAGATGGCGGCCGCCATGGCCGACAATCCCATCATCTTCGCCATGGCCAATCCCGACCCCGAGATCACGCCCGAAGAGGTGCGCACGGTGCGCGACGACGCTATCATCGCGACCGGCCGCAGCGACTATCCCAACCAGGTGAACAACGTCCTGGGCTTCCCCTACATCTTCCGCGGCGCGCTCGACGTGCGCGCGCGCACCATCAACATGGAGATGAAGATCGCCGCCGCCCAGGCGCTGGCCGCGCTGGCCCGCGAGGACGTGCCGGACGAGGTCGACCGCGCCTATGCCGGCCGGCGGCTGCGCTTCGGGCCGGACTACATCATCCCCGCTCCCTTCGACCCGCGGCTGATCGTGGCGGTGCCCAAGGCGGTGGCCAAGGCGGCGATGGAGAGCGGCGTGGCCGGCCGCCCGGTCGCCGACTTCGACGCCTACGAGGCCGCACTCTCGGCCCGCCTGGATCCCACGGTCTCCGCCCTGCAAGCCGTGGTCGACAAGGTGCGCGAGCACCCCTCGCGCGTGGTCTTTGCCGAGGGCGAGGAGGCGCGCACGATCCGTGCGGCCTATGCCTTCTGGCAGGCGGGGCTGGGCCATCCCATCCTGGTCGGACGCACCGAGCAGGTGACGGAGCGGCTGCAGGAACTGGGCCTGCCGGCCGACTTCTGCGAGATCACCAACGCCGGCATCGCCAACACCAGCGAGCGCTACACCGAGTTCCTCTATAACCGCCTGCAGCGCCAGGGCATGCTGTTCCGCGACTGCCAGCGCATGGCGAACCAGAACCGCAACGTCTTCGCCGCCTGCATGCTGGCCTGCGGCGAGGCCGACGCGCTGGTGACCGGCCTCACCCGCAACTTCAGCCGCGTCTACCAGGACCTGACGAGAGCTCTGGACCGCAAGCCCGGCAAGCGGGTCTTCGGCATGGCGCTGCTGGTGGCGCAGGGCCGCTCGGTCCTGATGGCCGATACCCTGGTGCACGAGCTGCCGAGCGCCGAGGTGCTGGCCGACATCACCGAGCAGACGGCGGAGCAGGCCCGCGCGCTGGGCCAGGAGCCGCGCGTGGCGCTGCTCTCCTTCTCCAACTTCGGCGACCCGCCGGGCGAGCGGGCGGTCAGGGTGCGCGAGGCCATCGCGATCCTCGACCGCCGCCGCCCGAGCTTCGAGTACGACGGCGAGATGCAGGCCGACATCGCGCTGAACTACGAGCGCATGCAGGCTCTCTATCCCTTCTGCAGGCTTTCGGGGCCCGCCAACGTGCTGATCATGCCGGCCCTGCACACCGCCAGCGTCGTCACCCGCCTGATCCCGGAGGTCTCCAGCGCCCACATCATCGGCCCGCGCCTGGTCGGCCTGTCCAAGCCGGCCCAGGTGGTGCCGCTGAGCGCCACGGTGAACGACCTGGTGAACGCGGCCGCCATGGCAGCGCACGAGGCCATCATCGACAGACACTACTGAGGATCGCGGGGGCCCCGTCCGGAGGCGCTGGGCCCCCGCCCTCACGCCAGGTCGTCGACCGCCAGGTCCATGCGCTTCTCCAGGATCTGCAGCGCGGGCAGCGGCGTGGTGAGCAGGCGCTCGCAGTTCACCAGCCGGCCGCGGTTGGAGAGCTGGTCGAGGTGGCGCACCTCGGCCTGGCTCAGCAGCATGGCGGCATCCTGGTCCGGCGCCATGCGGCTGGGCTTGGCCGTCAGCAGGTGGCGGAAGGCCTCGACCCGCTGCCAGCCCTGGTCGTAGGCGGCGCGGATCTCGGCCCCCTTCATCCGCCACCACATGGCGGCCGCCGCGGTGGCGTGCAGGCAGGCATAGCTGGTGCCGTCGCCGAAGGCATAGTCGCTGCTGTTCGCATCGCCGCGCAGGATGGGGTCCGCCGGCGCCCAGCAGTCGACCCGGGCGTAGGTGTGATAGCGCTGATAGATCTTGTTGCCGCCGCTGCTCGTCTGCTGCAGGCCGCCGACGGCGATCGCGCGGGCGTGCTTGGCCGGATAGACCACGCGGTCGATGATCTGGCCGGCCGCGCAGACGACGATCACGCCGGCCTCGTAGGCCCGGTCGAGGGCGGCACCGATGCCGGCATGGCCGAAGGGCCAGCCCAGCGAGATGTTGACGATGGGCGCCATCTGGCCGGCCTCGACCTTGTCGACCGCCAGGCCCAGCGCCTTGGCCACCGCGTCGGCCGCGGCGGCGAAGAGCATGGAGTGGTTGGTGACCCGGAAGGGGATCAGCGGCAGGCCGGGCGCCAGGCCCCGGAAGTCCGCGCTGTCGCCGCAGAGCGCCGTCGAGGTGCGGGTACCGTGGCCGGGCGTCATGGCCTTCACCTTCTGCAGGGGATCCTCCGGCGTGCCGCGCCTGGGCTGCAGGCAGTCGCTGCCCTCGTCGGCGCAGAGGAAGCTGCTGTCGCCGGCCGCGCCGAAGCCCAGCGCCGGATGGCGGGTATAGCCGGTGTCGAGATGCCCGACCTTCACCCCCTGGGGCTCGCCCGGCAGGCCCCAGTCGATGCCGCCGTCGGCGCGCTTCGGCAGCAGGGCCAGTGCCTCGGGGGCACGCACGAGATCCTGGTTCCAAGCCATGACGTCCTCCCAAAACCCCTTCCCGCGCTTCGCCTCACTTGCTCAAGCGAGGCCTCCTCCTTTATAGCACGCGGCGTCCCCTCCGCCCTAACCACTCTGGTGATCCATGTCTGACATCAAGCGCGTCGTCCTCGCCTATTCCGGAGGCCTCGATACCTCCGTCATCCTGAAGTGGCTGCAGGAAGCCTACGGCTGCGAGGTGGTCACCTTCACCGCCGACCTGGGCCAGGGCGAGGAGCTGGAGCCGGCCCGGCGCAAGGCGGAGCTGCTGGGCATCAAGCCGGAGCACATCTTCATCGAGGACCTGCGCGAGGACTTTGTGCGCGACTATGTCATGCCGATGTTCCGCGCCAACGCGCTCTACGAGGGCTGCTACCTCCTGGGCACCTCGATCGCCCGGCCGCTGATCGCCAAGCGCCAGATCGAGATCGCCCGCGAGGTCGGCGCCGACGCCGTGGCGCACGGAGCCACCGGCAAGGGCAACGACCAGGTGCGCTTCGAGCTCGGCTACTATGCCTTGAACCCCGAGATCAAGGTGATCGCCCCCTGGCGCGAGTGGGACCTCACCAGCCGCCAGCGCCTCATCGCCTTCGCCGAAGAGCACCAGATCCCCATCGCCAAGGACAAGCGCGGCGAGGCGCCCTTCTCGGTCGATGCCAACCTCCTGCATATCTCCGCCGAGGGCAAGGTGCTGGAGGATCCCTGGGTCGCACCCGAGGAATACGTCTTCTCGCGCAGCGTCTCGCCGGAGGCAGCCCCCGACGAGCCGATCATCGTCGAGATCGACTTCGAAAAGGGCGATCCCGTCGCCGTCGACGGGGTGCGCCTCTCGCCGGCGGCCCTCCTCACCCGCCTGAACGAGCTGGGCGGGGCCAACGGCATCGGCCGGCTGGACCTGGTCGAGAACCGCTTCGTCGGCATGAAGAGCCGCGGGGTCTACGAGACCCCCGGCGGCACCATCTGGCTGCAAGCCCACCGCGCCATCGAGTCCATCACCCTGGACCGCGGTGCGGCACACCTGAAGGACGAGCTGATGCCGCGCTATGCGGAGCTGGTCTACAACGGCTTCTGGTTCGCGCCCGAGCGCGAGATGCTGCAGGCGCTGATCGACAAGAGCCAGGAGCCGGTCAGCGGCCGGGTTCGCCTCAAGCTCTACAAGGGCAACGTGATCCCGCTGGGCCGCCAGTCCCCCAACTCGCTCTACAGCATGGCCCACGTGACCTTCGAGGAAGACACGGTCTACGACCAGCGCGACGCCCAGGGCTTCATCAAGCTGAACGCGCTGAGGCTGCGGCTCCTGAACCGGCAGAAGGGGTAGGGCAGTCCCCGCCGGACCCGGCAGGCCAAGGGCGGGACCGCCGCGGGCAAGGGGATGCCAAGCCGCGCTAACGTCGCTTCACGAAGAGGCGGTCGAAGGCCGCCTCCGCGTCCTGCAGGCCCTCTTGCGTCAGGACGACGGACTTGGCTTTACCGACCGGATCGGTGATGAGGCCCTTCTCGTGCAGCCGGCTCATGACGCCCCAGTCGAAGGACTTCCAGACTCGGTTGCCGTCATGGCGCGTCATGGAGAGGAGCGCCAAGGCGGCCTCCTCGATCTTCTCCCAGTCGATCTCTGCTTCGCTCATGGCCCGCTATCCCGTTTCACGTCCGGCCAGCATGACGCCTATCGCTCCCTATGGACAGCGCCGTTTTGGCTGTCCTAGGACTGCTCGGGATGAGCGTCTCAGATATCTTTGCCATCGACCTCGAAGCCCTTGCCGAGTGGACGGGCGCGGCGGCCTGGGAACGCGGCCGCAACTACGCGAAAGAGGGCCGGATCGAGATCCTGTCCGCGACGTCCGAGCGAGTAACCGCCCGCGCACGCGGCACGGACACCTACGACACCCGGTTCACGCGGTCGAGCGGCGAGCTCGAGATGTATTGCTCTTGTCCCGCCTTCGCGCAGTACGACGGGGCTTGTAAACATCTGGTAGCCCTGGCGATGACACTTGCCTCTCCCTCCGGTCGGCGGCGCCAGGCGAAGGTTGCCGAGGAGGCTACGCAGCTCCGCAGCTATCTGTTGACCCAGACCAGAGAACGGTTGGTGGACCTCCTGCTGGATGCAGCCGAACAGCAGCCGGTCTTGATGCAGCGCCTTGACCTGCAGGCCCGAACTGCCAGAGCCGATCCGTCCGAGACAGCTGGGATACTCAAGAAGGCCATCACGGCGGCCACCCGTACGGGGGGCTTCGTCGACCATCGCCGCATGGCGGACTGGACGGAAAGAGTCGCCGCGGTGATCGATCAGCTGCAAGTCTCTCTAGAAGCCGGACCGAACAAGGCGAAGACCGTTCTGAACCTCGTACCCTACCTGGTCGAGCGATTGGAGATGGCCGCCGAGAACTGCGACGATGACGGCCATCTAGGGCTGCTGTTCGATCGCACGGCAGACCTTCTGATCGATGCCGCACGGGCGGCAAAGCCGGACGGCAAAGCCTTGGCGACATTGCTCTTCAGGCTCGACATGGACTGCGACTACTTCGAAACGGGCAGTCTGGCAGAAAGTTTTGGCGACCTATTGGGCAAAGCGGGACTGGCGGCTTACCGGGAGGCTGTCGAGGCAGAGTGGAAGGCGCTGAAGGTCCTGAGACCCGACGATAGGAGGAACCAGAAGCCAGAGCCCAATCGCTTTCGCCTCACCCAGCGACGCCTGGCGTTGGCGGAGGTGGCAGGCGATGTCGATGCGCAGATCGAAACCCTGTCCAAGACCTTGGTCGATCCCCACGACTATGTCGATCTGGCGAGCCTGTGCCTGCAGCATGGGCGGACCGACCAAGCTCTGGCTTCCATCGAAGAGGCCCTCTGGGTCTTCCAAGACGATACCTCGGGAAGACTTGTCGATTGCGCGGCAGAGGTTCTGGCGCTGGCAGGTCAACAGGATCGTGCCCTGGGCTTGCTGTGGGATCAGTTCGTCGAGTACGGATCGCTGTCGGCTTACACGACCCTCACCGATGCGGCCGCTGCCGCCGGATGCAAGCCGGACTATGCCTGCCGTGCCGTCAGGTGGCTGGAGGAGCAACGTATCAATGAGGATGAAGAAGTAAAGGTGTCAGGCGCCACCGCCTGGTCATGGCACGCGAGCCCGGGAGATACACTGGTCGAGGTCCATCTGGCAGAGGGCCGACTGGATCTCGCTTGGGGCGTCGCTGCCAGAGGGGGAATCTCGACTGGAACACAGGAACGCTTGGCACGCGCCAGCGAAGCCGACCGGCCCGCCGATGCTGCCGACATCTATCAGAACCTCGCCGAAGGGGCTGTCGCGGCCACCAACAGGCAGAGCTACCAGCGCGCCTGCAGTCTCGTCCCGAAAATACAGGCACTCAGAAAAGCGGCTGGCCAGAGCGATGGCTTCGCCACATGGCTCGACGGTTTGCGTCGCAAACACAAGGCCAAGCGTAGCTTCATCGCCCTTCTGAACGAGATCAAGCTGCAGTAGATCCGCCCGCACTACCGCGACAGGGGGCTGGCCTTGGATTGCCTGTGCTACCCCTCAAGGAGGCCACGGGAGCTCTACGGCACCAGCACTGTCGAGCCCGTGGTCTTGCGGCCCTGCAGGTCGCTGTGCGCCTGGGCCGCCTCGGTCAGCGGGTAGGTCTGGTCGATGCGGATCGAGATGTCGCCGCTGCGCACGTGGCGGAAAAGGTCGCGGGCCATGACCTGCAGGCGCGCGGGCGTGCCGGCATAGGTCATGAGGGTCGGGCGGGTGACGTAGAGCGAGCCCTTGGCGGCGAGCTGGCCCAGGTTCACCGGCGGCACCGGGCCCGAGGCATTGCCGAAGCTGGCCATCAGGCCCAGGGGCTGCAGGCAGTCCAGCGACATCTCCCAGGTGTCGGCGCCGACACCGTCGTAAACCACCGGCACGCCCTTGCCTTCGGTCAACGCCTTCACCCGCTCGACGACGTTCTCCTCGCGGTAGTTGATGACGTGGTGGCAGCCGTGCGCGCGGGCGAGTGCCGCCTTCTCCTCGGAGCCGACGGTGCCGATCACGCGGGCGCCCAGCGCATCCAGCCACTGGCAGGCGATGAGGCCGACGCCGCCGGCTGCGGCGTGGAAGAGCACGGTCTCGCCCTCCTCGACGCGGTGGAGCTGGCGGATCAGGTACTGCACCGTCAGGCCCTTCAGCATCATGGCGGCGGCCGTGTCCTCGTCGACCCCGTCGGGCAGGAGCACCAGGGTGGCGGTCCCCATCACGCGGGCGCTCGCATAGGCGCCCAGCGGCCCGGTGCAGTAGGCGACGCGGTCGCCCTCCACGAAGTCGTGCACGCCGGGCCCGACCGCCTCGACCACGCCGGCCGCTTCCAGCCCGATGCCGGAGGGGAACTCCACGGGGTAGAGGCCGCTCCTGTGGTAGGTGTCGATATAGTTCAGCCCGACCGCCGTCTGGCGGACCAAGACCTGGCCCTCGCCGGGCTTGTCCAGGCTGCGCGTCTCGACCGCAAGGACTTCCGGCCCGCCGGCTTCGCGGGCAACGACGACGGTGGCGTCCATCTTACTCAACCTCCCAGGTGTTCTTTGAAGAAAGCGGCACTGCGGCCGTTGGCGAGATCGGCCGCGGCCTTGTCGTAGTGCTCGCCGCCGACGCGGGCGAAGGCATGGTCCTGGCCCTCGTAGACGTGGAAATCGACCAGCGGTCGCTCGGCCAGGCCCGCCCGCATGGCCTGCTGCGCTTCCGGCGGCACGAACTGGTCCTTGGAGGCGACGTGCAGCAGCAGCGGCTTTGCGATGCTGTCCGCCTCGTCCAGCAGGCTGTCGATCTGGACGCCGTAGTAGCTGACGTTGCAGTCGGCATCGCTGCGGGTCGCCATCAGGTAGGCGAGCTTCCCGCCCAGGCAGTAGCCGACGGTCCCAACCTTGCCCTTGCCGGCCGGGTGCTGGCGCAGGGTCGCGAGCGCTGCCTTGAGATCCTCCACGCCCTTGTCGACGTCGAAGCGGCCGAAGAGGTCGAAGGCCTTGGCCCAGTCACCCTCGGTCTTGTCGGTGAGCTCGATCCCCGGCTCCAGCCGCCAGAAGAGGTCGGGGCAGGCCGCGACATAGCCCGCGGCGGCCAAGCCATCGCAGATGTCGCGCATGACCCGGTTCACGCCGAAGATCTCCTGGATCACCAGGATGACGGGCGCCGGCGTCGAGGCCGGCAGGGCGATGTAGCCCCCCATCTCTCCGTCGTCGGTCTTGAAGGTGATTTCGGGCATTTCTATCGTTCCCTGGATCCTGATCTCATTTCGCCGACAGACTGCCAAAGCCCGGGGTCAAGGACAATTGCCCTGAGGGACAAGGGGCCTGGAACCCGGCCGTCCAAAGGGCCGCAAAGGACCGATGAATTGCTTTCGCGAAAGTCTTCTAAAAAGGAAGAAAGAGCCGGAGGGTCGTTTCGCCCTCTCGGCTCTTTCGTCTGTCGGCCCCCTGTCAACTTGCCGAGCCGATAAGCTACTCATATAGGTCCAGAAGGCAAGGTGATTCTGACCCGCCACCCAATTTTTACGTAGCTTTCCAAGGCACTTGGGCCCGCTCAGCTCTTGAACAGCTTGGCCGCGTCGCCGAGGTAGCTCTGCTTGCCCGCCCTGGCCGTCTCGACACGCTCCAGTTCCGCCTTGAGGGCGGCGGCATAGGCCTCCAGTTCCTCGACCCCGAAGCCATAGAGGTCGCAGCCGAGAGTCCACTGCTTCACCACCTTCTTCTCGTCTTCGTCCATGGCAGCCCTGCTCCTTCCTGCCCCCGGCCCTGCCCGCTGCGCCTCTTGTCCTGAAGCATCGAAGGCCGTTAGATCATGCCCCGAGGGCAGCGCAAGTGGCGCGCCAGGTCAAGGGAGCGAAGGCCGGTGACGGATCAGGGGTTCATGAAGGCGATCGAGATTCGAGAGGCGGGGGCGCCTGAGGTGCTGCAGGCCTGCCGCCGCCCGCGTCCCGAAGCCGGGGCCGGCGAGGTCCTGATCAAGGTCGCCGCCGCAGGCGTCAACCGCCCCGACGTGCTGCAGCGCATGGGCGGCTACCCGCCGCCGCCCGGCGCCAGCGACATCCCCGGGCTGGAGATCGCCGGCGAGGTCGTCGCCTGCGGTGCCGGAACCGAAGACCTTGCCGTCGGCATGAAGGTGACCGCGCTGGTTACCGGCGGCGGCTATGCGGAGTACTGCGTGGCCCCGGCCAGGCAGTGCCTGCCGATCCCGCAAGGCCTCTCGCTGGTCGAGGCCGCGGCCCTGCCGGAGACCTACTTCACCGTCTGGTCCAACGTCTTCGACCGCGGCCGGCTGGCGGCGGGCGAGACCCTGCTGGTGCAGGGCGGCAGCTCCGGCATCGGCACCACGGCGATCCAGATGGCCAAGGCCTTCGGCGCCAGGGTCCTGGCCACCGCCGGCTCGGCCGAGAAGTGCAAGGCCTGCGCGGAGCTGGGGGCCGACCGGGCGATCAACTACCGCGAGGAAGACTTCGTGGCCCTGGCCAAGGAGGAGACCGGCGGCAGGGGCGTCGACCTGGTGCTGGACATGGTGGGCGGCAGCTACATCGAGCGCGAGATCGCGGCACTGGCCCCGGACGGACGCCTGGTCTTCATCGCCTTCCTGGGCGGCAGCAAGGCCGAGATCAACTTCGCGCAGGTCATGCTGAAGCGGCTCACCATCACCGGCTCGACCCTGCGGGCCCGCGACGTGGACTTCAAGGCCGCGATCGCGCAGAACCTTCGGCAGTCGGTCTGGCCGCTGCTGGAGGAGGGGCGGATGCGCCCCCTCATTCATGCGACCTTCCCCCTGGACGAGGCCGCGGCCGCACACAGCCTGATGGAATCCTCGACCCACATCGGCAAGATCATGCTGATTCCTTGAACCCGGAGCGGAACCCGGAGGGATGGCTATGGAAAACAAGGTCATGATGCGCCCGCAGGCCGAGGGTCCGCAGGAGGTTTCGGCGAACTGGCCGACGGCCGAGCACGACGTCTCGCGCTGGACCGACCACTACTTCCGGCGCACCAAGGCCGTGGTGGAGACCTTCGGCGACTGCCAGGTGACCTATGCGGTCTTCATGCGCCGCCCGGTCATCTCCGCCCCCAGGCTGGCGCTCACCTGGCTGGAGAACGTCGCCGCCGAGCGGGGCTGCAGCTTCGAGGTCGAGCTGATCCACCCGGAAGGCAAGTGGGTGGGCGCGGGCGAGCCCATCTTCTACGTGACCGGCCGCTTCTCGCAGCTGGTCGACCTGGAGACCCTGCTGCTGCAGAAGCTGGGGCCGGCCTGCGTTGCCGCCTTCAACGCCTACACCATGTGCGCCGACCTGCCCAAGGTCGCCTTCCTGGCGATGGATGCGCGCCACTGCGCGGGAACCGAGATGGCGGAGATGATGGCCTATGCGGCCTCCGTCGGCTCCGCGCGGGCGAAACGCAAGGTCGGCGCCACCGGCTTCCTGGGCAACGCGACCGACGCCACGGCCCACTTCTTCGACCGCCAGAGCGGGCTCGGCACCATGCCGCACGCGCTGATCGGCTTCGCCGGCTCTACCTTGCGGGCCTCCGAGATGTTCGACCAGCTCTATCCCGACGAGCCGATGACGGTGTTGGTCGACTACTTCGGGCACGAGGTGACGGACAGCCTGGCCGTGGCCAGGCGCTTTCCCGAGCGGGCCGCGGCCGGAAGCCTGGCCGTGCGCCTCGACACGCCGGGCAGCCGCTATGTCGAGGGGCTGGACCCGACGGTCTCCTACGCCGTCTTGGAGCGCAACGCGCCGGCGGCCATCCGCGGCTACCGCAACGAGGAGGAGCTGCGCTATCTGGTCGGCGCCGGGGTGACGGCGGCCGCCCTCTGGTACATGCGCGAAAATCTGGACGGGGCCGGCTTCGACAAGGTGAAGCTGGTGGCCTCCTCCGGCTTCGATCCGCGCAAGTGCCGCCTGATGGCCGATGCAGGTGTTCCGGTGGACATCATCGGCAGCGGCAGCTTCCTGCCGGCGCGCTGGGGCGAGACCTATGCGACGGCCGACATCGTCGCCTACGACGGCGTGCCGCGGGTCAAGATCGGCCGCGAGTTCCTGCTGCGCAAGCAAGACTCCCAGGGCAAGGTGGACTAAGCTGCCCCGCGCCATGGGTCAGTCCCCGGGCCATGTGTCAGTCAACGGCGACTGAGGCTGCAAGAGCCGGCTGGGATCGAAGGAGTCCGCGTTGGATTTCAGGCTAATCGGTCATGTCTTCGGTCTGCTGGTCATGGTGCTGGGCCTGCTCTCCCTCTTCCCGGCGCTGGCCGACTGGGTCAACCGCGGTCCGGACACGACCGTTTTCCTGGCGGCCGGGGCGATCACGGTCTTCATCGGCGGCAGCCTGGCGCTCACATTCCGCGTCCACAGCCGCAGGCTGACCCTGCCGCAGGCCTTCGTCTTGACGCCGCTCTGCTGGTTCGGCCTGCCCTTCTTCGCCTCCCTGCCGCTGATCTGGGGCCACCAGGACCTCGGCTGGGCCGACGCCTACTTCGAGGCGGTCTCGGGCCTGACGACCACCGGCTCGACGATCCTGACGGGGCTCGACGCCATGCCGCGCGGGCTCCTGCTCTGGCGCGGCCTGCTGCAGTGGACCGGCGGGCTGGGCGTCATCATGATCGCCATCGCCATCCTGCCGCTCCTGCGGATCGGCGGCATGCAGCTCATGCGCACGGAGTTCTCCGAGCGCACCGACAAGGCCCTGCCGCGCGCCTCACAGCTCGCCACCGCCATCGGCCTCATCTACCTCCTGCTGACGGTCCTCTGTTTCATCGCCTATTGGATGAGCGGAATGCGTCTCTTCGATGCCGCCGTTCATGCCATGACCACCGTCGCGACCGGCGGGTTTTCGACCTCTGACCTCTCGATGGGCGCCTTCTCGGCGCAGGCGCAGTGGGTCTGCGTCCTCTTCATGCTGGCCGGCAGCCTGCCCTTCGTGCTGCTGGTCCGGGCCCTCTACGGCCGGCCGGGGGCGCTCTGGCGCGACAGCCAGGTGCAGACCTTCGTGAAGATCTGGGCCTTCCTGGTGGTCACCGCCGGCCTGCTGCTCTGGCTGGGCGAGGTCTACGGCGAACTGGAGCGCAGCCTCAGGATGGCCGCCCTCAATATCACCTCGATCGCGACCACCACCGGCTTCGCCTCGACCGATTTCCAGCTCTGGGGCAGCGTCGCCACGCCCTTCTTCTTCTTCCTGATGATGCTGGGCGGCTGCACCGGTTCCACCACCGGCAGCCTGAAGATCTTCCGCTGGCAGATCCTGAGCAAGGAGGTGCGGCGCCAGATCTCCCAGACCCTCGATCCCAAGCGGGTGGTCAGCCGGCGCTACAACAACAAGCCCCTGCCGGCGGAGATCGCACACTCCGTGTGCGTCTATCTCTTCATCGTGCTGGCGCTGATCGGGCTGGGCGCGGCGGCGCTGGCCTCCACCGGGATCTCCTTCATCACCGCCCTCTCGGGTGCTGTGACCGCGATCACCAACGTCGGCCCGGGTCTCGGGCCCACCATCGGGCCGGCGGGAACCTTCGGGCCGCTGCCCGACACGGCGAAGTGGATTTCCTCGCTGCTGATGGTGCTGGGCCGGCTGGAGATCCTGACCGTGCTGGTCCTCTTCGACCCGCGTTTCTGGAGCCGCTGAGGACCGCCGGCAGGGCCTACTGGTTCATCGAGTCGAAGAAGTCGGAGTTGTTCTTGGAGTGCTTCAGCTTGTCCAGGAGGAACTCCATGGAATCGGTGACGCCCATCGGCATGAGGATCCGGCGCAGCACCCACATCTTGGTGAGCGTGGCCTTGTCGACCAGGAGCTCTTCCTTGCGGGTGCCGGACTTGCCGATGTCGATCGCCGGGAAGCTGCGCTTGTCGGCCAGCTTGCGGTCCAGCACGATCTCGGAGTTGCCGGTGCCCTTGAACTCTTCGAAGATGACCTCGTCCATGCGGCTGCCGGTATCGATCAGCGCGGTGCCGATGATGGTCAGGCTGCCGCCCTCCTCGATGTTCCGGGCCGCGCCGAAAAAGCGCTTGGGGCGCTGCAGGGCGTTGGCGTCGACGCCGCCGGTCAGCACCTTGCCCGACGAGGGGACGACGGTGTTGTAGGCGCGCGCCAGGCGGGTGATGGAATCCAGCAGGATCACCACGTCCTTCTTGTGCTCGACCAGGCGCTTGGCCTTCTCGATCACCATCTCGGCGACCTGGACGTGGCGCTGGGCCGGCTCGTCGAAGGTCGAGGAAACGACCTCGCCCCTGACCGAGCGGTCCATGTCGGTCACCTCTTCCGGGCGCTCGTCGATCAGCAGCACCAGAAGATAGATTTCCGGGTGGTTGGCGGCGATGGAGCGGGCGAGGTTCTGCAGGATCATGGTCTTGCCGGTGCGCGGCGGTGCCACGATGAGGGCGCGCTGGCCCTTGCCCAGCGGCGCCACCAGGTCGATCACCCGCGGCGTCATGTCCTTGCGCGTGGGCTCGTCGATCTCCAGGGTGATCTTCTCGTCGGGATAGAGCGGCGTCAGGTTGTCGAAGTTGATCCTGTGGCGCGCCGAATCCGGGCCGTCGAAGTTGATCGTGGTCAGCTTCAGCAGCGCGAAGTAGCGCTCGCCGTCCTTCGGCGAACGGATCTGGCCCTCGACTGTATCGCCGGTCCTGAGCGCGAAGCGCCGGACCTGGGAGGGCGAGACGTAGATGTCGTCCGGTCCCGGCAGATAGTTGGCTTCCGGCGAGCGCAGGAAGCCGAAGCCGTCCTGAAGGATCTCCAGAACACCCCCGCCGGAGATCTCCTGACCGTTCTCTGCCAGCTGTTTCAGGATCGCGAACATCATGTCCTGCTTGCGCAGGGTGCTCGCGTTTTCGATGTCCAGCTCTTCGGCCAGGGATAGGAGTTCTTGGGGGGTTTTGGTCTTGAGTTCCTGTAGATTCATGGCAGCGTCCTTGCAGCCCAGTCTCTCTTGCCGAAAGGCGGTATGGGGTCGGTCCGGGTTTTGCAGAACAGGCGGAGCAATCGCTCAAAAGCCGTTCCCCTTCACGCGAGACGTGGAGGGCGTCGACCTGTTCTTGAAAGAAACCTTGGATAGGTGGGTTGGAAGTCGGTTTCCGCTTCCCTCGAGATGTGGTTAGCCCGGTCCGCGATGACAAGTCAACAGATTTCAGCCCGCATGCAGGGTGGCGATCTGTCCTCGGAGGAGAGGGCTGATTCCTAGCGAGCCTGCTGCCGGCGAAGCTCCTCAGTTGGCATGAAAGTCCACCTCGAGCTCGTGCCAGAGCGCGAACTGTTCGCTGGGCAGCTTGTAGGGCCCGCAACGCAGGAAGGCAGCCTCCGCACCCTTGGCCAGGGTCCGATAGGACTGATCGGTCTGCATGCGGCCGAGGTCCTTCAGGGCGGTCTTCCTGATCGTGCCGTTGCGGTTGAGGGTGACCAGGACCCGGACGGAGGAGGCGGAGGCACTGCCGGCCGGCGGCGCGCGCCAGCAGGGCTCCACCTGCTTCTGAATGGCGCGGACCAGGTCGGCTTCGCCGGGTGTGCTGGTAGCAGGGGCCTGCGCGGCCGGAGCGGGAAGCGCGGCCTGGCGCGTCTCCTCGGCAGCAGGCTGAGTGGTAACCGGCGCGGCTTCCGTCACCCGCGGTTCCGGTTCCGGCAGCGAGACCTGGCGGTCGGGCTTCTCGGGAGGGACCTCGCGGCTCGCGGTCTCCGGCTCGGCGGTCTCCGGTGCGGCGAGTTCTTCCGGGGATACTTCCGCAAGTTCCTGCGGGATCTCAGGCAGGACGACCTCTTCGCGCTCGGGCACCGGCGGTAACTCTGGTGCGGGCGCTTCTGCCACCTGCGGCTCCGTCGGTGAGGGTTCTGCCAGAGTGGGTTCAGCCGGGGCTGGTTCCGCCGGCGCGTCCGCGAGCTGCGGCTCGTCCGGAAGGATTGCTTCTTCGGGCAGCGGCGGCGGCGCTTCGGGCGGTAGCTCTTCAGGCGCGGCTTCCGCCAGTTGCGGCTCGGGCGGTGGCGCCTCTTCGGCCGCGATCGCCTCGGCCGGCGGCGGCTCTGCAGCGCTCTCGGCCGGCAGGTCTTGCGGCGCTTCGCTGCTCTCGGCCGCCAGCTCGATCGGCTCCGGCTCCGTGCTTTCGGGGAGCGACTCGATCGGAGGCTCCGCCTCGGCGAGCTCTGGCGGGACCTCCTCGGCCTGTGGCTCCGGCGGCGAGGGCTCCGGTGGCAGGGGCTCCGGAGCGACCTCCGGCAAGGGTTCCGCTTCTGCCAGTTCCGTGGGTGGTGTTTCGGAGAGAAGCGGCTCGGCTAGCGGCGGTTCCAAGAGGGGAGGCTCCTCGGGCGGGGGCTCCGTCTCCGCCAGAGGTTCAGGCGGCGGCACCGGATCCTGGGGTTCCACCACCTCGCTCTCCAGCGCGGCCAGCTCTTCCGGCGCGGGCGGCGGAGCTGGCGTTTCCACGAGCTCTTCCGGCGGGATATCGCTGACGAGCTCGCTTTCCGCGACCAGGGGTTCGGGCTCCGCGCGATCGCCGCCGGCCGATCCGCCCGCGTCGGATCCCGGAAGGACTGCGAACTCGAAGACGACCTGTGTTTCGAGGTCGGGCAGGCTTCTCGGCGGGATAGTGAAGATTGCGAACACGATGATGGCATGCAGAAGAAACGAGAAAACTAGGCTGCGTGCGGGCATCGTTCTAGCGTCCTGCGCCGGGCGGATAGATCGGCACATAGAGCCGCGTTCCGCCCCCGCTCGGCGGATCGACCTCGTAGCCGCGCCCCTCCAGCAGCTCCGAGATGGTGATGCCCTTGGCCGCGGCATAGAGCTTGTCGCCCTTCACCGGGTCACCCTCGACATAGGCCTCGAAGAGGTCCGCGCTCTGCTTGTTCAGGTCCAGGCCATGCTTGTCGGCGAAGTGGCGCCAGGCCCTGACCGCATCCAGGCAGGGAAAGGCGGCATAGTAGTTGTTCTCACACTCCCCGACTTCCAGGCCGCTGCGCCGCCTGACCCCGTAGCCGCGCACATCGGCATGGACCTCGTTCCGGGGCGGCTCCTTGTACTGCTCCTTGGCGGAGGCATAGAGCTTGTCGGCTTCTCTAAAGCGGCCCTCGACATAGGCCTCGAACATGCGCGCGGTGCTCTTGTTCAGCGGCAGGCCATGCTCCTCGGCGAACTGCTGCCAGGCCCTGACGGCCTTCGGACAGGGCTTGGGCGAGAGGACGTCGTTGGAGCAGGCGGTGTCACGCCCGTCAGACCGCGGGACCCCGAACTTCCGCACCGACGCGCTAATGCCGCGCGGCGCATGGCGTTCCTCGGGCAGGGTATAGCCCTTGGTCTGGGCATAGATCCGGTCGGCGGTCTTGAAGTCCCTGTCGATATAGGCGCGCAGCATGCGCGAGGTGGCGCGGTTGCGCGGCAGGTCATGCTTCTTGGTGAAGGCATAGAAGGCGGCAACGAAGGCCGGGCAAGGGTTCTGGGCGTAGATCTCGTTGATGCAGGCGACGTCGAGACTGCTCTCCTGCGGCACCTTCAGCCCCGCAACGTCACGGGCGATCTCTTCGTAGTAGGAGCCATCGAGGTAGGCTTCGGGAACCTGGGCGGCTGCCCCGAGGGACAGCAGGCACGCAAAAACCAGGCCCAGGCACCACGATCGCATTGCCTCGCTCCTGCCAAGTGATGGGTTCCGCAACCCGGCCGTCGACAAAGGGCGAACTCACAGTCCCCGCTTTCGGTTCCCCCCTTCGGCCTTTTGACTATCGTAGATGGAGTTTATCGGCCGGACAATCATGCAATAACACAGGTCTGCTGCCCGCAAAGCCTAGAATGGCTTGACGATCACGAAGATGACGATTCCGACCATGAGCAGGGTCGGCACCTCGTTCATCAGGCGGAAGAAGCGGGCGCTGTGGGTGTTACGGTCCTCGGCAAAGGCCCTGCGCCAGCGGGACATCATGCCGTGAGCGACCTGCAGGCCGACGACGAAGAGCAGCTTGGCATGGAACCAGCCGCTGCTCCAGGCATCGATGGAGAAGGCCGTCAAAAGACCGAAGATCCAGGCTGCGATCATCGCCGGGTTCATGATGAGCCGCATCAAGCGGCGTTCCATCACCTTGAAACGCTCGCTCTCACCGCTGCCCGGCGTCACCTCGCAGTGGTAGACGAAGAGACGCGGCAGGTAGAGCATGCCCGCCATCCAGGCGATGATGGCAATCACGTGGATTGCCTTGAACCAGAGGTAACCGCCGCTGAGAAAGGCTTCCATGGCCGTCGCTTCCTATCGAGCCAAACAGGGACAAGCGCGCCGGTCGCTGCCGCAGATCCGCGCCCCCGTCATCGAATTCAAGCCCGGCGGCCGGGCCACGGCCTGCCGGACCAGGCCAGCCAGGCCCTGGATGAAGCTGGGAGAGTCGTCCACGGTGGGGACCCGCAGGTAGAGCGGTACCCCGCTCGCCTTCGCCTCCTCCGCCAGTTCGATATCGAGCTCCACCAGGGTTTCGGAGTGCTCGGAGACGAAGGCGATCGGCGCCAGTACCACCGGTCGTCCATCACGACCGGCGCGCTTCACCTCGTCGATCGTCGCCGGCCCGATCCACTTCAGGGGCCCTACCCTGCTCTGATAGCAGACCACGAGGTCCAGGTCTTCGGCGCCGAGCGTCGCGCCAACGGCCCCGGCCGTGCGTTCGACCTGCTGCTGGTAGGGATCCCCCGCCTCCACGATCTTCTCCGGCAGTCCATGCGCAGAGAGAAGCAGGCGCGGCCTCCCGGCCGCGCGGGCGGCCTCGAGGCGCGGCCGAATCAGATCGGCCAGGGCGGCGACGAAGCCCGGTTCGTCGGGATAGCAGCAAAGGCTGAAGGTCGGCAGCGCACCCAGTCCGGCCGCCCGCGCGGCAGCATTCCACTCCTTCAGGGACGAGCCGCTGGTCGTGGTGGAATACTGCGGGTAGAGCGGCAGCAGGATGATCTGGTCGGGCTTGAAGGCCGCCACCTCGCGGGCGACCGCCCCGGCACGCGGATGCCAGTAGCGCATTGCCGTGAAGACGGCGACCTCTCCGAGATCTTCCAGGGCCTCGGCTAGTTTCTCCGCCTGCGCCCGGGTGTTCGCGAGGATCGGCGAGGCGCCGCCGATCTCGGAATAGATGGCGCGGGCGACCGGCGCTCGCCTGGCGGAGATCAGACCGGCCAGCGGCTTGCGCAGGAACCAGGGCAGCCGGATGATCGCCGGATCGCTGAAGAGGTTGCGCAGGAAGGGCTGCACGGCTTCGAGGCTGTCCGGTCCGCCCAGGTTGAAGAGGACGACGGCGCTGCGGGGCTTCTCTTGCATAGCGTCAAGAGATAGATCGGCGGACCCGTTCGACAAGCGCGCTCACATGCTCCGGCGGCGTCTGCTGCAGGACGCCGTGACCCAGGTTGAAGATGTGCGGGCCGCCCGCAAGGGCGCCGAGGATCCGGTCGGTCTCGCGATCCAGCGCCGCCCCGCCGTCGCGCAGGCACTCCGGTGCCAGGTTGCCTTGCAGCGCGATCCGGCTCTGCAGGTTGGCGGCGGCCCAGTCCAGATCCTGGTCCTGATCGAGGGAGAGCCCGGCCGGCCGGCCGTCCTCGGCCAGGACCAGGAGCGCCTCCCGGTCCACCTGGCGCGGAAAGAGGATGACCGGCACCTCGGGATGCAGGCGCGCAATCTCGCCGGTGATCCGCAGCAGGGGAGCCAGGCACCACTGCCCCACCTCCTCCTCGGCGAGCAGGCCGGCCCAGGAATCGAAGACCTGGACCACCTCCGCGCCGGCCCGGATCTGGTGCGAGAGGTGCAGGACGACGCCTTCCACCAGGCAGTCGATGAGCTGGCCGAAGAGGGTCGGGCGCTGCCGCATGGTCTGGACCGCAGTGGGAAAGCCGCCGCCGCCCTCTCCTTCCAGCATGTAGCAGGCCAGGGTCCAGGGTGCGCCGCAGAAGCCGATGAGGGCCGTCTCCGGGCCGAGCTTGCCGGAGACCAGGGAGAGAGCCTCGTAGACCGGGGACAGCCTGGCGAGAAAGTCGTCTTCCTCGAGCTGGGGGATGGCCTCGAGCGTGGAGAGCTTCGGGCCCTCGCCTTCCTGGAAGGTCAGATCCTGGCCCAGCGCCTGGGGGATCACCAGGATGTCCGAGAAGATGATGGCGGCGTCGAGCTCGAAGCGCCGCAGCGGCTGCAGGGTGACCTCGGCGGCCAGCTTGGGATCGTTGCAGAGTGCCAGGAAGCTGCCGGCTTTCGCTCGCAACTCGCGGTACTCCGGCAGATAGCGTCCCGCCTGACGCATCAGCCAGATCGGCGGCCGGGGGCCGCGTCCGTGGAGCAGGCAGTGCAGGAGGGGCTTGGCTTCCGAGGCGCTCGTCATGCCGACTACCTGCCACGCTTTTCCCGCCGAACCAATCAAAGACTCTTAAGTTAAAGAATCCTTGTTGTTGTAGTTGGATAGGGGGAAAGCGGGGAAGCGGGTGCTGTCCACCGCTTTGCCCACAGGCCCGGCCTTCGCCTTGGGGGCGGTGGAAGGAACCGGTCGGAGGAGGGTCTGGGTGATGCGATTCCGGCTGGGCTTTGGGTCTCCCGGCAAAGGTGAGTCCTGGGGATAGAGGACTCCTCTTCCCGGCAAGGGCGACGGCTCCGTCCCCAGGGGGACGACCCTGTGGAGATTGCAGGGGCTTGCGGGAGCGGTTAAGTCCAAGGACGGGCCGACCGCTGAGATATCCACGCAATGCCGGAAACGATCCACCATCTGCACCTGGTCTCCGACGCGACGGGAGAGACGATCGCCTCGGTCGCACGCGCCTGCCTGGTGCAGTTCGAGGGCGTGGAGCCGGTGGAACATGTCTGGTCCCTGATCCGCACCGTGGGTCAGGTCGACCGCGTCCTGGGCAGCATCGAGACCAACCCCGGCCCGGTGCTCTTCACCCTGGTGAACGAGGGCCTGCGGCGGCGCCTGCTGGACGGCTGCGAGCGTCTGGAGGTGCCGACAATCGCGGTGCTGGATCCGGTTATCCACCTGCTTGCGGGTGAGTTCCGCGCGCCGATCAAGGGCCGCCCCGGCCTGCAGCATGTGATGGACGAGGACTACCGAAAGCGGATCGACGCGGTGCATTTCTCGCTGGCGCACGACGATGGGCAGGCGACCGACGACTACAGCTTCGCCGATGTGATCCTGATCGGTGTCTCGCGCACCTCGAAGACGCCGACCTGCATGTATCTGGCCAACCGGGGCGTGAAGGCCGCCAACATCCCGCTGGTGCAGGGCGTCGAGCTGCCGGCGAGCGTGATGGCCAGGAGCGGTCGCACCGGCCGGCCGCTGGTGGTCGGCCTGACGACCGATCCCAAGGCCCTGACGGCGATCCGCCGCACTCGCCTGCGCCATCTCGGCCAGGCTGAGGCCGACACCGACTATGCCGACATCGAACGTGTCCAGGAGGAGCTGAAATGGGCGAGGCGCCTGTTCGTGAAGCACGGCTGGCCGGTGATCGACGTCACCCGCCGCTCGGTGGAGGAGACGGCGGCCTCTATCCTGACCTACCTGCAGCAGATCGACGGAGGCGTGACGCGTGTCTGAAGTGCTAGTCCTGGCGTCCGGAAGCGGGACGCGGCGTCGTCTCCTGGAAGCGGCCGGCGTGCCCTTCCGCCAGATCGCGCCGGCGGTTGACGAGGGCGCGGTGAAGGAGAGCCTGCAGGCCGAGGGAGCCGACGCCATGGACGCGGCCGAAGCCCTGGCGGAGGTCAAGGCCCGCCAGATCAGCCTGCGCGAGCCCGAGGCCCTGGTGGTGGGTGCCGACCAGATGCTGGACTGCGAGGGGCGCTGGTTCGACAAGCCGGTCAGCGCGGAGGCCGTGGCCGGGCACCTGCAGGCGCTCGCGGGGCGCCGGCACCGGCTCTCCACCGCGGCCGTCATCTGCCTGGCCGGGACGCGGATCTGGCACCAGCGCGCGGAAGCCTGGCTGACCATGCGCAGGCTCAGCCCCGCCTTCATCGCCGACTATGTCGCGCGTTTCGGCGAGCGTGTGAAGGAGAGCGTCGGCGCCTACCAGCTCGAGGCGGAGGGCGTGCAGCTCTTCACCGCCGTCGAGGGCGACCACTTCACCATCCAGGGCCTGCCGCTGCTTCCTCTCCTCGGCTTCCTGCGCGACCGCGGCGTGCTGCAGCGATGAGGATCAGCGGCAAGGCCAGGCTGGCGGGTGTGATCGGCTGGCCGATCGGCCATTCCCGCTCGCCGCTGCTGCACGGCCACTGGCTGGAGCGCCACGGGATCGACGGCGCCTACCTTCCGCTGGCGGTGCCGCCGGGCCGTCTGCCGGCCGCCATCGAAGGGCTGCTCGCACTGGGCTTCCGCGGCGCCAACGTCACCATCCCGCACAAGGAGGAGGCCCTGGTCCTCGCAAGCCGGGCCACGCCGCAGGCCAAGGCGATCGGCGCGGCCAACACGCTGATCGTGGAGAACGGGGGCCTGCTCGCCGACAACAGCGACGCCTTCGGCTTCCTTGCCAACCTGGAGGAGAGCGCCGGTTGGAGGCCGGAGGGCAAGCGCTGCCTGGTCCTGGGCGCCGGCGGTGCCTCCCGCGCTGTGCTCTGGAGCCTGATGGACCGCGGCGCGGCCGAGGTGGTGCTGACCAACCGCACCTCCGAGAGGGCCGCGCGGCTGGCTGAGGCCTTCGGCCTGCAGTGCCGTCCCTGGGAGGAGCGCGGGCGGGCGCTCGCCGGGATGGATCTGCTGGTCAACACGACCAGCCTGGGCATGCAGGGCCAGCCGGAGCTGGACTTGCCGCTGCAGAACCTGCCGGCCTCCTGTCTGGTCACCGACCTGGTCTACGTCCCGCTGGAGACGCAGCTTCTGAGGAATGCGCGCGTGCGCGGCAACCCGACGGTGGACGGGCTGGGGATGCTGCTGCACCAGGCGCGCCCCGGCTTTGCCGCCTGGTTCGGGGTGGAGCCCCGCGTCGACCAGGCGCTGCGCGACGCCGTCCTGGGCGGGTGACTTGCGTATCCTGGGCCTCACCGGCGGGATCGCCATGGGGAAGTCGACCCTGGCCGGGGCGCTGGTCAGGCAGGGCGTTCCCGTCCATGACGCCGACCTGTCCGTCCACCGGCTCTATGCCCCCGGCGGTGCCGCCGTGGGGCCGATCGGCGAGGCCTTTCCCGGCGCTCTCGGCCAGGATGCGGGCGGGCGCCCCTTTGTCGACCGCCAGCGATTGGGACAGCTCGTCATGGGCTCGCCCGACGGCTGGGGCCGGCTGGAGGCGATCATCCACCCTCTCGTGCGGCGGGGGACACGGGCCTGGCTGGCAAGCATGGCCAGACGCGGTCACGGCCTGGTCGTGCTGGATATCCCGCTGCTCTACGAATCCGGTGGCCAGCGTCTCTGCGACGCCGTCATGACGGTGAGCGCACCCGCCTTCCTGCAGCGCCAGCGCGCGCTCTCACGGCCCGGGATGAGCGAGGCCAAGCTACAGGCGATCCTGGCCCGCCAGGTCAGCGACTTGTTGCGGCGCCGCGAGGCCGACTATGTGATTCACAGCGGGCTCGGCAAGGGCGAGGCGCAGCAGGCGCTCGAAGGCGTCCTGGCCAGGGAGCGGCGGCTGACGGGCAGGGTCTGGGGCCCGTCTTTCGGAAGCGGAGGGAGGCGACGATGAACCTACGAGAGATCGTGCTCGATACCGAGACGACGGGGCTGGACCCCGGCGCCGGCCACCGCATCGTCGAGGTCGCCGGGATCGAGATGATCAACCATCTGCCCACCGGCCAGCACTTCCGGCGCTACATCAACCCCGAGCGCGACATGCCCGAGGAGGCCGAGCGCATCCACGGCCTGTCCGAGGCCTTTCTCGCCGACAAGCCGCGCTTCGCGGAGATCGCCCAGGAGCTGGTCGAGTTCCTGGGCGATGCGACCCTGGTGATCCACAATGCGGCCTTCGACATCAAGTTCCTGAACGCGGAGTTCGAGGCCCTGGGCCTGCCCGCGCTGCCGTCGTCACGCGCCGTCGACACGGTCGAGCTGGCCCGCCGGCGCTTCCCCGGTGCCCAGGCCAGCCTCGATGCGCTCTGCCGGCGGTTCAACATCGACAACTCTGCCCGCACCTATCACGGCGCGCTGCTCGACTGCGAGCTGCTGGCCGAGGTTTATCTGGAGCTGATCGGCGGGCGCCAGCCGCAGCTGCTTCTGGCCAAGGAGGAGCAGCGCAAGGGCGGGACGGAGAAGCCCGTCGCGGAGGCCCGCCGGGAAGTTCGGCCGCCGCGGGCCCATGCGCCCTCACCGGAGGAACTGGCGGCGCACCAGGCGATGCTGGCCAAGCTGCAGGACCCGATCTGGAACCGCGGGGGTTAAAGCGATCTGAAGAAGCGCCGGATCTCGTCCGCATCGCTCATGAAGGAGGTCACGAAGCGATGGCCTCCGGCGCCGGCCGCCGGCCAGGGGTGGTAGAGACAGCCGGCCGCGCGCAGGCGTGCGTTCAGCTCGTCGGGCAGGCGCACGAAGATCTCGTTCGCCTCCGTCGGATAGGCAAGCTTCGCACCGCTGGCCTGGAGCGCCTCCGAGAGGGCCTGGGCGGCGGCATTGGCGCGGCGGGCGTTGGCGAGCCAGAGGTCCTTCTCCAGATAGGCCAGGAGCTGCGCGGAGAGGAAGCGCATCTTGGAGAAAAGCTGGCCCGCGCGCTTCCGCCGGAAGCCCAGGGTTTCGGCCAGGTCCGGGGTGAAGACCAGAAGGGCCTCACCGGACAGGCAGCCGTTCTTCGTGCCGCCGAAGGACAGCAGGTCGACGCCGGCCTTCCAGGTCACCTCTGCCGGGCTGGCGTTCAGGCCGACCAGCGCGTTGGCGAAGCGCGCGCCGTCCATGTGCAGGTGCAGGCCCTTGGCCCTGGCCACTGCCGAGAGGGCGCCCACCTCCTCTGGCCTGTAGACCGTCCCGTTCTCGCTGGCCTGGGTGACGGTGATGCCGGCCGGCTGGGGATGGTGCACGTCCCCGGCGCCCCAGATGGCCTCTTCGAGAAGAGCGGCCTGCAGCTTGCCCTGCTCGCCCTTCAGCGGCACCAGCTTGGCGCCGCCGGTGAAGAACTCCGGTCCGCAGCACTCGTCGACATGGACGTGCGAATCCCTGTGGCAGTAGATGGCGCCCCAGGGCGGCGCCATGACCGAGAGCGCCAGTGCGTTGGCGGCCGATCCCGTCGCGACCGGGAAGACGGCGACCTCGCGCTCGAAGACCTCGGCGAAGCGGGCCGTGAGGCGCCGGGTCCAGGCGTCGTCGCCATAGGCGCCGGCGCTGCCCTGGTTGGCCTCCTGCAGCGCGGCCAGGATCTCGGGCGAGGCGCCCCAGACGTTGTCGGAGCGAAAGTCCATCGCGGCGTTCCTATTCGACCGTGACCGATGCCGGCGCGGAGGTACCGGGCGTGAGCGTGACCCGGCCGGCTTCGCTGCCGGTCTGGGGATCGACCAGCAGGATGACGGCGCAGCCCTTGCTTGCAGGGCCGCCGAGCCTGACGTAGAGCAGCCCGTCTGCGCTCCAGGCGTCGGCCAGAGAGCAGTCGGCCGGGATCTCCAGTGCAAGGCTTCCCAGTTGCTCCAGCGGGCTGTCGCCGGTCACCCGGCCGACGATGGTGACCACGACGAAGGCGAAGCCCGCCACGATCAGCACGCCCATGGCGACGACTGCGACTTTCAAAGCCTTCATCGCGCCACCATATAAGTCTGTGAATCGCGCATCCTCATGACCTCACAACAATCCATCCTCGTGACCGTGTCCGCTAAGGACGCCGGTCAGCGGCTCGACCGCTTTCTGACGGCGGCGCTGGCCGACCACCTGCCGGCCGTCTCGCGCAGCCGGGTCCAGGCCCTGATCGCCGAAGGCTGTGTGAGCGACGCGGCCGGGACATTAGGCGAGGCCTCGGGCAAGGTCAAACCGGGTCAGAGCCTCTCGGTGGTCATTCCTGCCGCAACCCCGGCGCGGCCGGAGGCGCAGGCCATCGCGCTGGACATCGTCTTCGAGGACGAGGCGCTGATCGTCGTCGACAAGCCGGCCGGAATGGTGGTGCATCCCGCACCCGGAAGCAGCGACGGCACCCTGGTCAACGCCCTGCTGGCCCACTGCGGCGACAGCCTGGCCGGCGTCGGCGGCGTCAGGCGGCCCGGCATCGTGCACCGCCTGGACAAGGACACCAGCGGTCTCATGGTGGTGGCCAAGAACGACGCGGCCCACCAGGGGCTGGTGGCCCAGTTTGCCGAGCGTTCGGTGAAGCGCCGCTACCAGGCCCTGGCCTGGGGACTGCCGGCGCAGATGGAGGGCAGGATAGAGGGCAACATCGGCCGCCACCCCAGGCAGCGCCAGAAGATGGCGGTGCTGGAGCGGGGCGGACGGCCCGCCGTCACCCGCTACAAGGTGCTGGAGAGCCTGGCCTCGGGTGCCGTCTCCAGGCTGCGCTGTCGCCTGGAGACCGGCCGCACGCACCAGATCCGGGTGCACCTGGCAGAAATCGGCCACGGCCTGGTCGGCGATCCGCTCTACGGCCGGGCGAGCCCGGCGCGACGCAAAGCCCTGTCGCCAGAAGCCTGGGCCAAGGTGCAGGCTTTCGCCCGTCAGGCCCTGCATGCGGAGGAGCTGGGATTCCTTCACCCTCTATCCGGAAAGTGCCTTAATTTCCTCTCTTCGTTGCCTGACGATCATCAATCTTTGCTGGACATATTGCGAACGATAGACTCTAATGTTGACTAATCCGGTCTGATTTGGGTCGGAGGTCCGGGTGCCGCTGACGGGCCCGCAGTTGGAAGTAAGGAGGCCGCTATGGCGAACACGAACATTCCCTTGGCAGTTGGTGAGGGCAACCTCAGCCGCTATCTGCAGGAAATCAGACGCTTTCCGATGCTGGAAGCCGACCAGGAGTTCATGCTGGCGAAGCGCTGGCGCGAGAAGGAGGACGTGGAGGCAGCCCACCAGCTGGTCACCAGCCATCTCCGCCTCGTGGCCAAGATCGCCATGGGCTACCGCGGTTACGGACTCCCGGTCTCGGAACTGATCTCCGAAGGCAATGTCGGCATGATGCAGGCGGTCAAGCGCTTCGATCCCGATCGCGGCTTCCGCCTTGCGACCTACGCCATGTGGTGGATCCGCGCCGCGATCCAGGAATATATCCTGCATTCCTGGTCGCTGGTGAAGATGGGCACCACGGCCGCCCAGAAGAAGCTCTTCTTCAACCTGCGCCGCCTCAAGGGGCAGATGCAGGCGATCGAGGACGGCGATCTGAAGCCGGAGCACGTGAAGAAGATCGCCGAGACCCTCTCGGTGCCTGAGGACGACGTTGTGCAGATGAACCGACGCCTGGTGGCGCCGGACCATTCGCTGAACGCGCCGCTCCGGGTGGACAGCGATGGCGAGTGGCAGGACTGGCTGGTCGACGAGAATGCCGTCGATCAGGAGGAGCAGCTTGCCGAGTCGGACGAGCTGGGCAAGCGCCGCGAGCTCCTGATGGCGGCCCTGGAGACCCTGACCGACCGCGAGCGTCACATCCTGGAAGAGCGGCGCCTGAAGGACGACCCCACCACGCTGGAGGACCTCTCGCAGGTCTACAACATCTCGCGCGAGCGGGTGCGCCAGATCGAGGTGCGGGCCTTCGAGAAGCTGCAGCGGTCGATCAAGAACGCCGCGATCGACCGCAAGCTGATCGGGACGGGATAAACCCCCGCAAGAGTAACCGAGGGCCGGTGGCACGTGCCGCCGGCCGGCCCGAAATAGCTGGCCTTCAAAGCTGGCCTTCAAAGCTGGCCTTCCTGGGCAGGGTCTCGCTATGGTTCGCCCTCGAATCCGCGGTCGGGAAAGTCCTTCGTGCCCCAAAGGGAAGTCACAATCGTCAACCGGCGCGGCCTGCATGCGCGCGCGGCCGCCAAGTTCGTCAAGGTCGCGAGTGCCTTCGAAGCCCGCGTGGTGGTGGAGAAGGAGGGCATGCGGGTCTCCGGGCTCTCCATCATGGGCCTTCTCATGCTGGCCGCAGCACCGGGTTCTCTCGTCCTCATCGAGACCGAGGGTGCGGCGGCCGACGAGGCTCTCGAGACCCTGGCGAGGCTGGTCGACGGCGGCTTCGACGAGGGCGACTGACCCCCCCTTCCACCCTCTTCATCTATAGAGCAGCGAGAAAAGCGAGCAGGGCCTCTCGCTCGGCTAGATCCAGAGCGAGAAAGGCCGCCCTGGCCTCTTCGGCCTCGCCGCCGTGCCAGAGGATCGCCTCGGCGGGGCTGCGCGCCCGGCCGTCGTGCAGCAGTGCGGTCTCGCCGGCGACCTGCCGCACCTTGCCGAGACCCCAGAGCGGCGGCGTACGCCAGAGGCGGGCCAGCGGGTCGGCGGAAGTACCCCCGTCCAGCCGGCGGTCGGCGAGGCCCGGTCCCATGTCGTGCAGCAGCAGGTCGGTGAAGGGGCGGATCTCCTGGTTCGAGAGTGCGGCCAGCGCGTGCCTGCCGGTTCTGAGTCGGGGCCGGTGGCAGGCGGCGCACCCGAGTTCCGCGAAGAGCGCCGCACCGCGCCCCTGCGCCGGCAGCCCCTCGGCGAGCGGGACCGCCAGCGTCCGGCTGTAGAAGACGAGGTCGTCCAGCCCTTCCCCGCTCAGTTCCGCCTCGTCCCGGTCTCCAGGAAAGGTCGGCGAGGTCAGTCCCAGGTCTTCGCGTGCGGCCAGGGCCACCTGGTCGGCGATGGCTGCCGACCCGCCCTTCCAGCCGAAGCGGCCGGGTGCGTCGGACGGCAGGCGGCGGAGCCGGCCGGGACCCTCCGCCTCCAGGGCGCGCAGGGTCTCCTCGGGTAGGGCCTCCAGCAGGCCGAGGCCCGCAAGGCCGGGCGCCAGGCGCAGGGAGAGGCTGTCCCGGGGATCGAGGTCGGCGCCCCCGACCGCGATCAGCGGACGCCGCAGGCGGTAGAGCCGCCCGTCCGTATAGCGGCCCTGGACCTCTTCCCAGGTGACGGAGACGGTGCCTTCCCCCGGTCCTGTCGTGGAGAGCGGCTGAAGCTGTCCGCCCAAAGTCGGGTGGGGACCCCAGCCCTCTGCGCCCTGCCGGGCGATCTGGAGGGTGGCGGCGGTGACGGGGCTTCCGGCCTGCGGTGCCGGCCCGCGCCCGTCGTTCAGGTGGCAGGCGCCGCAGCTCGTCGCGTTGTGCAGCGGACCCAGGCCGCTGCCGGCCTGCTCCGGCCCCGGCGTCTCGCCCCAGGGGCGGTGGAACAGCAGGAACCCGCGGAAGAAGCGCTCCGTCTCCTCGAAGGTGAGGTTGGCGGCGGGAAGCGAGAAGGCGGCGAGGCCGCGTGCAGCCCGGCTGGTATCCCCGCCCAGCGAGGCGGTCTCCGCCGAGAGCACGGCGCCGCCGGCAAAGGCGGAGCAAATGACCAGGACCGGAAGGAGGCGCATGATGGGGAGAGCTAGCATGCCGCGGTGGCCGATCCAAAGCGGTCCCGTAACGGCGTGTCAGGACGGCTATGACGGCTGGCCGCTTGTCGCCGCCGGGAGCGGCTGCTAGGTCTCCGCCTAACGGACAGAGTCTATGAGAGGAAGCAAGAGGCATGGCTGCCGAGGATTTCAAGGTAAAGGACATCTCGCTCGCGGACTGGGGACGCAAGGAGATCGAGCTGGCCGAGGTGGAGATGCCCGGCCTCATGGCGCTTAGGGAGCGCTACGGCAAGGAGAAGCCGCTGAAGGGCGCCAGGATCGCCGGCTGCCTGCACATGACCATCCAGACCGCGGTCCTGATCGAGACCCTGATGGAGCTGGGTGCCACGGTGCGCTGGTCTTCCTGCAACATCTTCTCGACCCAGGACCATGCCGCCGCGGCCATGGCGGCCGCCGGCGTTCCGGTCTTCGCCTGGAAGGGGATGAACGAGGAGGAGTTCTGGTGGGCCATCGAGCAGACCCTGACCGGTCCCGACGGCTGGGCGCTGAACATGGTGCTGGATGACGGCGGCGACCTCACCAAGATCCTGCACGACGACCACCCAGCGCTGATGGCCGAGGTCAAGGGCATCTCGGAAGAGACCACGACCGGCGTCCTGCGCCTCTACGAGATGGCGAAGAAGGGAACCCTGCTGGCGCCCGCCATCAACGTGAACGATTCGGTGACCAAGTCGAAGTTCGACAACAAGTACGGCTGCCGCGAGAGCCTGGTCGACGGCATCCGCCGCGGCACCGACGTCATGATGGCCGGCAAGGTCGCGGTGGTGGCCGGCTACGGCGATGTCGGCAAGGGCTCGTGCGAATCGCTGCGCAATGCCGGCTGCCGGGTGATGGTGACCGAGATCGACCCGATCTGCGCCCTGCAGGCGGCGATGGACGGCTACCAGGTGGTCTCGATGGAGACGGCCGCCCCCCAGGGCGACATCTTCGTCACCGCGACCGGCAACAAGGACGTGATCACCATCGATCACATGCGCCAGATGAAGGACCGGGCCATCGTCTGCAACATCGGCCACTTCGATACCGAGATCCAGACCCAGGCCCTGCGGAACCTCAAGTGGACCAACGTCAAGCCGCAGGTCGACCTGGTGGAGTTTCCCGACGGCAAGAAGCTGGTCCTGCTGGCCGAGGGGCGCCTGGTGAACCTGGGCTGCGCCACCGGCCACCCCAGCTTCGTCATGAGCGCCTCCTTCACCAACCAGGTGCTGGCGCAGATGGAGCTGTGGAACAAGCCGGAGGCCTACGAGCGCAAGGTCTACGTCCTGCCGAAGAAGCTGGACGAGGAGGTGGCCGCCCTGCACCTGGAGAAGATCGGCGTCGAGCTTTCCAAGCTGTCGCAGGACCAGGCCGACTACCTCGGCATCGCGCCGGAGGGACCCTTCAAGGGAGAGCACTACCGCTACTAGAGCAAGTTCCGAGCAGATGGGATCATCTGCGACGACGATTTGCTGCTAAGACAATAGGATCGGCTCCGGCCCGCACCCCCGCCCGGCCGCCCAACGGAAGTATCCTGCTATGGGCGGCCGGGGGGCGGCCGGGCGGGGGTGCGGGCCGGCTCCGCGCAAGACCAAACACTCTGGCGCAAAAGAAAGGGGCTGCCGCAACGATCCTTGCGGCAGCCCCTTTTGTCTTGCTGTGCGGCCCTACTTGAGGACGGCGGTCGGTGGCAGCTTCGATTCGATGCGCCGGATCAGGTCCGTGATGTTGCCGCCGTTCTCTCTGAGGACGGCGCTGTATTCCTCGTTCAGCGAGGTGGTCAACCGGATGCCCTCAGCCGAGAAATCGTAGATCATCAGGCCGCCGCCGACCTTGCGCATGAACCACTCGACCCTGGCGACGTCGCCGCCCGGGGTGAGGATGGTGGTGACCGCGCCCACGACGTTGGGGTTCTGAGAGCTGGTCCGGGTGGAGACCACGTCGAAGCTCTCGCCCTTGTAGTTGTCGAAGATCGGCAGGAAGCGCACGATCAGGGTCTCGCGCATCGCGATGGTGAACTGGTCGCGCTGCTCCGGCGTCGCTGCCCGCCAGTGGCGCGCCAGCACCTGCTGGGCTACCAGCGGCAGATCGATGTTCTCGTTCAGCAGGCTGCGAAAGCGCTCCACGCGCTGGACCTCCGCGACGGAGGTGTCGGCCAGCTCGCTGATGGCGCGGTTGCCCATCGCGGTAAGGAAGGCATCGGCCTCTTCCTGGATGTCGGCCCGCGCGGGCATGACCGTCGCCGGCGCCAGCAAGAGGATGCCGGCGAGGGCGGCTAGGAGGTTTCGGCGCTTCAATAGGACCATGGATCGAACCTTCTCGATGATCAGACCTACTCCGAGTCCTTGTAGTTCTCGAAGTCCGGCAGGGGAATGTCCTCGGGCCGGCCGTTTCGGATCTCCGCCTCGCGGTTCTGCCGGTAGAGCGACCGCAGCCTGACATAGTAGTCGATCGAGTCCGCCTTCAAGGTGTCGATCACCTCGATGTTGCGTGCGCGCAGGTCGATGCCCTCCAGCGCCCGGCGGCCGATGAAGATGTAGGTGATGTCCGCGTCGCTCAGGTCGGTGGCGAAATCGAGGACGTAGGGCCAGGGGTCGAGCAGGGCGTCGACGCCGAGACCCACCGCATCACGAACGTTTGAAGGTCCGAGCAGGGGCAGCACGAGATAGAAGCCCTCGCCCACGCCCCAGACCGCCAGGGTCTGGCCGAAGTCCTCGTCGTGGTACTCGTAGCCCCACTCGGCCGCGACATCGAAGATGCCGGCCACGCCGAGCGTCGAGTTGATCAGGAAACGCATCGCCGTGGTCTCGGCCCGTTCCCATTCTCCCTGGAACATGTCGTTGAAGAACACCACCGGGGCGCCGACGTTCCGCATGGCGTTGCGCACGCCGTCCTGCACCGGTTCCGGCAGCAGGAAACGATAGGTCGCGGCGGCGGGCTGGATCACCAGGGCGTCGAGCGCCCCGTTCATCGCGAAGGTGATGCGATTGACGAACTCCAAGGGATCGTTGTCGTCGCCGAAGCCGGACCCTTGATCCTGGCTGCTGGCGCAACCGCCGACGAGCGACAGGGCCAGAAGGCCGGCCATCAAGGCTTTTGCCGGTCGGCGAAGAGGGCTTTCGCTCACCGTTTACGATCCCCGCTGTTTGTCATCGCGTCCCACCCCTAATCCAATCCGCTAACGCCCCGGCCAGTCAATGCCTAACGGCTTTTCGCAGATAAAGACAAGCCTTTAGGTCGCTCGACCCCGACGGGGCTTGCGACTTCCGGCCAACATTGCCGACCCGATCTCGCCGCCAGTTATAGCCGCTCGTGCGACAAAGGGCGAGTGGCCAAATCGGTTGGTGGCTTCGACAAGTTATGCTGTGTTCGAAGAGCCATAGTGTGGCAAGACGGCCGAAACAGGAAGTGGGAAGGGAACCGGGCCTTGCGGGAATTCACGCTGGACGAGGGCGAAGGAAGCGAGCTGGTAACCATTCGTGGCGCCAGGGTTCGGCCGGAGTGGATCGACTACAACGGCCACATGAACGTGGCCTACTATGTTCTGGCGTTCGACCTGGCGGTCGACGAGGTCTTCACCCTGATTGGGCTGACGGAGGCCTATCGCGAGAAGAGCGGGCGCAGCATCTTCGCCATCGAATCCCACGTTACCTGGCAGCGCGAGCTGCACCTGGACGACCCCCTCAGGATGACGGCGCAGTTCCTGGGCTTCGACGGCAAGCGCATGCATTCCATCTATCACATGTACCACGCGGAGACCGGCGTGCTCGCCGCGACCTCCGAGTGGCTGCAGATGTCGGTGGACATGGCGGCGCGGCGCAGCGCCCCCTTCGAGCCCGCCCTGGCGGAGAGGATCGCGGCCCTGGTCGCGCGGCACCGGGACCTGCCCCGGCCGCCGGAGGTGGGCCGCGTCATGGCAGTGAAGACCGGCGGAGGCTAGGATGGTCTCGGGTCGCAAGGGCTTGCCTTCCCGATCCAATACCAGGACGACGACCCCTTCGGCCCTTCGCGACCGGCCGCGAGCCCGGCGGTGAGCCTGCTGCTCCCGCGCAAGCCGGTCGGCCTGGATCCCCTGGCCGGCCTGCCGCTGCCGCAGCTCTGCGGGATCGGCATCCTGGCGGGCGCCATCGGGGCCGGCGGGGCGATCGGCTTCCGGGAGGCCTTCTCGGCCTTGAACTACCTCTTCTACGGAATCAACCTGGAGCTCAGGGCCACCGCGGCCCGGGACCTGGACTGGTGGTGGCCGCCGATGGTGCTGGGCCTGGGCGGCATCGGGGTCGGCCTCTTCGTGCGCTTCGCGCTGCCGGGCAGCCGGCCGCAGGGCGTGGCCGAGGTGATCGAGGCCGCCAGCTCGCGCCAGGCGCGCCTGCCGCTGCGCGACACCCTGCTGGTCGCGGTCGGCAGCGTCTCCAGCCTGGGGGTGGGGGCCTCGGTCGGCCGCGAGGGGCCGGTGGTGCACCTGGCGGCGGGCCTGTCGGGCCTGCTCTCCTCGCGGCTCAAGGTGAACGCCGCCGCCGGTCGCCTGATCATGGGGGGTGCGGTCGCGGCCGCCGTCGCGGTCTCCTTCAACGCCACCCTGGCCGGCACGCTCTTCGCCCTGGAGCTGGTGGTGCGCCGCTACGCCTTCTCCGCCTTCGCGCCGGTCGCCATCGCCGCCTCGGTCGGGACCCTGCTGGGGCACCTGGTCTACGGCGCCGATCCGGCCTTCACCATCCCGGCCAACTGGCACATCGTCAGCTATACCGAGCTGCCGGCCTTCTTCGTCCTGGGGCTGCTCGCGGCGCTGGTCGCGACCGCCTTCATGTGGAGCATCTTCAGGCTGCGCCGGGTCTTCCTCTGGACCCGCCTGCCGCGCTGGTGCTGGCCGGGACTGGCGGGCGTGATCCTGGGCGTGATCGCCGACTGGCGCCCGGAGGTCCTGGGGGTCGGCTATGAGGCGACCTCGCATGTCCTGGCCGGCGATTTCCCGCTCTTCGTCGTGGTCCAGATCCTGCTGCTGAAGCTGGCGGTAACCGCGCTCTGCATCGCGGCGGGCTTCGTCGGCGGCGTCTTCTCGCCCTCGATCGTGCTGGGCGCCATGCTGGGCGCGGCCTTCGGGATGGCCTCGGCGCTGGTCTTCCCCTACACCCTGACCGACGACGGCGCCTACGCGATGGTCGGCATGGGTGCCGTCGCCGGCGTGGTGCTGGGCGCGCCGGTCTCCACCATCGTCATGGTGGTGGAGCTGACCGGCGGCTTCTCGATCACGCTCGCGGTCGCGATCGCCGCCGTGGTGGCCTCGGTGGCGACCCACCAGATGGGCGTCATGTCCTTCTTCCAGAGCCTCAACGAGGCGAAACGCCAGCTCGGCATCTCCTCGCGGCCGCAGCCGAGCCAGGAGAAGAAGCAGGACGGGGAGGACGACAGGCCCCCGCCGGGGTAGGAGGCAGTCCCACGCATCCGTCTTTGGCGTGTCGTGTCCTGGAGAGCGGTAGAGGATCAGGCCTCAGGAGGCTGTCGCGGAGGAATCGGTCAGCAGTCTCTGCACGGCCCATTCCGCAACGGCCTCGTCCCGGCCCCCGGCGAAGGCGCAGGCACTTCGCGGGCCGACGGGACCGCTCGTGCGATAGGTCGCCGAGACCGAGAAGGGTCCACCCCCGGAATGCCCGACGACCGGGCCCGTCCCGACCATGGTCCCGCACATGACGCCAAGCCCGTAGGCAGCACTGGACCAGGGCCGTTCGGCGACCGCCCCGCCAAGATCGGTTGGGTCCGCCACAAGGGACTGCGCCACCAGGCGAAAGCGATCCTTCTCGAAGAGGCCGTCGAGCAGGCCGACCGCATCGGCCGCGGGCCCGCAGGCCAGACCATGATAGACCCAGGCCGGGTCGTAGCCTTCGGCGCGCAGCAGGGGGCAGTGGTCGTCAGCCGTCGAGACGACAACCGCCGTGTTCCGCAGGCCGAGCGGGCGAAACACCAGATCCCCGACTGCAGCCTCGATCGGACTGTCGCTCGCCTCTTCGATCACGCGGCGCAGGATCGCATAGCCGCTGTTGGAGTAGGCCCACCCCTCGCCCGGCGCGAAATCGGGCGCAGCGGCCAGCGCGCGGGCCAGCATCTCCTCGAAGGGCCACGCCGGCGCCCGCCTCTCGACCGCCGCCCTGTAGGCGGCGAGCCCCGTGTAGGAGGGCACGCCACCCCTGTGCGCGAGCAACTGGCGCGGGGTCGCGGGATAGAACCGCGTCGGCGCATCGAGCTCGATGCCTCCCCGCTCGTGGAGGCTGAGAACGGCCGCCGCAAGCGCGGTCTTCGTGAAGCTCCACCACGGCCAGACGGCATCGCTGTTCGTGACGGTGGCGCCCTGACGGCGGACCGCCCATGGCACATCGGGTTCGGGAGCGGGGACAGGCATGGGATTCTCCATCGGACCTGAAGCGGCGTTTGGCCAGCGCAATCAGAATGGCGGCGACGGGTTAGTTCCGGCGGTCCGCACCCTAATGGAAATGTTACACTAAAAGGTATCGGGTAACAGGATCGAGCTCCGTTCTGGGATCCAAGAGCGGATCCAGGTGGCATATTCCCGCCTTGATGCCACTTCAAGAGCTCAACTTTGTCACAGAATGCAGGCATATTATATGAATGAGCGTTCGCACCTAAGAGTTCTTCGATTCCCAGAGCCGCCGACTGTACCTCACTCCAAAGGAGCGCGCGGCCTAGAACCTACACTGAATGAAGATATGCGACTAGTCAGCGCAACGACAGAAAGGTATGGACCCAAAGCATGTAAATTGTTCAATATGCAGAAGATCTTAGAAACGCATTTTCCAGCGGAGGGGGAAATTGTGAAATTGCAACAACCCCACAGCCTCCTAAAAAAGCAGAATCGTTTGTGAGGGCGTCATGAAATTTGAAAATAAACTATCAATTACATTGGCAAAATGGCTTTACAATTATTTTAGTATAGTTGATAAATTGTTTGGCCTTTCAATTCGAATTCGCGGTGGACCGCAAGGTTTAAAAATAAGTTTAGAAACATCAGAAAAGCAAAGCGTTGATCAGCGACTAGCTAAGATCGATGAGGCACGAAATAACCTACGTGACGGGCTGAGTGCCATCGATGAGCTACGTGAGGCAGCAGAACAAAATAAAAAAGATTTGGAAGAAGCACTATCACATATAGAAATTATCAAACAAGAGAGAGAATCTATGCAGGGAGAGATTTCGGACCTCCGTAGGATAGCTGCAATAGATATCGGCGCATTCCAAAAGATGGCAAACATACCAACAAAAAATGAACGAATGGCACAGCAAATTGTCGGATTTATTAGCGGTATAATAGCATCACTTGCTGCGGCCGGGATCTGGTGGGCTGTTTCGGCAATCTCGTGGTGATTTTTGGGTGGATTTCGGTGGTTCGCTGCGGTCCACACAGAAGGCAGCTATCTGCTACCGGATCTTACCAAGCGCGTGCGGTCAAAACGTTCTCCGAATGTGTTGGCAATGCTACGCCACCGAGAGATTCTGCTTAGGCCCACGGCGTAGGGCTGTACATCTACGGTAATCTCTGCGCCGTGAGCGATCCGATTCCTTATTTGGTTGATACGGTCGAGGTTCATTTTCAGCGTGTCCGTAGCCTGCCCTTGCCACGACAAACCGTCAAAAACATCATGGACGCCAAGCCTTCGGAAAAGAGTGACAATGTTCTTGTCGCTTGGATTACCCCATCGCGACTATTTTGCGAAGTATGCTTTTCGTTCATTGTCGTCACTTAGCACCCTGCCGAACGCCTTTTCGGAGCAAGAGAGAAAAACATCACCGACAAACGCTTGCTATGACGCAGAGAGCATCACGACACAGGCACGGTTCAGAGCTCTTCCTTCGTGACCTCCGTCGTTTAGTCGGCGAGGCGCGCCGACATTGCCGCCATGCAGGTTGCGCCTCGCGGCATTAAGCTCGTCTACAAGGGCTAGCGATAGTGGTATAAATCTTACTCTCTCACCATCTTACAAATCGCCATTTCCAATCAAAAAAGCTGCTTCGATCTTCTTAAACAGCTTTTCAGCATTCACCGCCGTTCCCTTCGGCAGTTCTTTAATATTTCCCCATCTATCGAAATCTTTCAGCATTTCTTTCAGGACATGCTTCTTGTCCAATTTGCGCCCATGACGGGATTCTAGTGCGCCCTCCACTCGTTTCGCGATTAGTGTTGATCCGTCCACTGGGAGGTCCTCCAGCTTGATCGCCACGCCGTAGGCGCGGTTCACGCACTCAAGAAACCATTCGTCCGGGAACAAGTCCTCTATCGCCACGTCTGTCTTCTTAATCCCGGCAGCTTCACCGATCATCAACACGCGGAAATCGTGACCAGTCTCCGCCGCATACTCTTTCAGACCCATCTCCTTTATCTTGCCGTGCGCAGCATGTCCGGCTTCGTCGGTGTCCAAGAGAACGCCGGCGTCCCAACGTTGACCTATTGCGAAAGCAACGTACATCGGCGCCTTTGTCGATGTCTCTGCGGGCCACAGGTAAATCTGATCCGAAAGGCCCGTCTTTCCTGCTCTTGTGAGGATGCCAGATAGCTTTTTCAGGATCAGCGCATCGGTCCCACCTTCGACAATCAGCACTTTCCTATTGCCTAGCATCCCAGAAAGGTCAGGGGTCAGGCCAAGCGAGCTTTCTATCACCGCCATCGGCGCAGGCTGTGAGCTAACCACACCATGCTTGATGGCCACGTGGTGATCTTTGCTTTCCACAATGCGAACGCGCTCAGGATTGGCTTGATCCACCATCGAAGCCAAATGTGTCGTGTAAAGAATAGTGTTTGTTTCGCTTAGCTCGTCGAATACGCGCAGCAGATCGCGTTGCCCCGTGTAGTGTAGATGAATGCCCGGCTCTTCGAGCAAGAGAACGCAGTTAGCGAATTCGCCATTGCTGGCATGTGTGAACTTCCATGCAAAAGACACATACCACCGAAAACCCGTCGAGCGCCGGTTCAGCCGAACAGGGAATCCAATAGCTTCATCCTCGGCGAAGATGTTGAGTGTCGGGCCGTCCACGTCGATATCGAATTTGACCTTCTTTTGCGTCCAGAGGCGTTGAAACTGCGCTGTCAGATAAGATGACGCTGCCCGCTTATCAAATTGGCGAATAGTTCGACCCTCTGCCGAAGCGCCTTTTTCTACGAAATCGTTTATGTCGATTTGAGCTAAGTCGAGAATGATCAGCATAGTTTGGTCTTCTGGACTCAAGCGGTGACGACTACCTTTTGCAACCTTGTCCAAGCGCTCTTTCAGTTCGGGTAGTTCGACCTGCGTTCCAGAGAAATTGTAATCTTGAATAAGGACGAACTTTGGTACGTTACTCTGAATCCACTCAGAAACCTTATCTGAGTCCAATCCTAGATCAGACGTTTCGAAGGTCTTGGCTTCATCGTCCGCAAGGGAGAACTCGGTCACCTGGCCGTAGCTCTTCCAAGCAAGAATAGTTAAGCATTCTGGATAAACAGGCTGTACCTTTGCTTCAACCGAGGTTCCAGGATTCGCTTCGTCATCATCTTCGGCCGAACTTTGATCGCCTTTGGGCGCCGCAGCAAAATTATACAGTGCTTCTATATCCTCGGCACTCAACGAAAACAGTGCGCTGCAAACTCGCGTGTCTTTCGAATCCTTGCGGTTCTTCCAATCGTCGACGGGCCAATCTTCGGCCGTGTCATAAGTCACCCCATCAACGTAAGGGTTTAGGCAATACAATGCTTCGAACAAGTTGCTTTTGCCAGCCTCATTCGGACCGACAAAGGCCGTTATGTCCGTGGTCTCTATCCAGTCCGTATCAACAATGTTTCGGAAACTGCATATCCTAAATCGTTTGAGCCGCATGTGTCACCCCGGTTGCATTTGACAGACTGCAGGATACAGGCACTCCAGAGTCATTCCAACCTTGTTTGTGGATCTCAAGACATCGGGGATCGACATCGGCGAGACTCATCCTATCCGTCTGCAATGCACCGTGAGTGACCGGGAGAGATTTTCGAGAAATAAATCCTCTGCACTCTATTTTCGATGTAATGGTATAGAGTAATAACTTCAGGTAGCGATGCCGTTGAGGGATCCTTTCAGCGGGTTTGAAGGGCATTTTTTGGTATTGATTCCCAAAAGCTTGATTTTGTTACAGATAGAATTACAAGTGTATCAATAAGTATTAATACATAAATGCTTTTCTGTTTCCAGACCTGGCGATTGTACCTCAATCCAGAGGAACACGACGCATTCTTAGAGGCTGTAAGAGCAGCTCACCGCCTCGTACGCACCTTGTGCCAAAGGCCGCGCACGACCGGTTGCCGGATCCGCGAGGCCCTTTCGCTCTCACCGAGCAGGTTTGACATGGTTGCTGCCCCGGTCGTTTTGGACGCTGAATGAACGCCACAGAGGCGTCTTCTAACGGCACCCGTCCTCACCAAACAAACCGATGCACCGCCGCCACCGGTGCCAGCCCGAAGTCCCCGGCCAGGCGCTCCAGCGCAGCGGGGTCGATCTCCCCCCTGTCCTCCGGGTCCAGCTCCTCGCGGTGGATGCCGTCGACGACGAAGAGGGAGTCGATGCCGGCGTTGGCCGCACCCTGGATGTCCGTCGCCATGGAATCGCCGATGGCAAGGCAGCGCTCGCGCGGGACCTCCAGCATGGCCATGACCGGCTCGTAGATCTCGGCGTGGGGCTTGCCGTGATAGCGCACGAAGCCGCCCAGGGCCTCGTAGCGCGCGGCGATGGCGCCGGCGCACTCCTGCTTCTTGCCGGCGACGACCACCACCTTGTCGGGGTTGGCGCAGACCATCGGCAGGCCGCGGGCGACGGCGCGGCGGAGCGGCGCCTCGTCGATGGGGGAGCTGCCGTCCTCGTGGGCGGAGCCGGTGTTGAAGATGAAGTCGGCCGCCTCGACGTCGGTCACGAACTCGAAGCCGAGGCCGTCGCGGGCGGAGATGTCGCGCGCCCCGCCGACGTGCAGGCAGCGCGGGCCGAGGCCCCGGTAGAAGGGGTCGCGGCGCCCCGCCAGGTGCTGCCAGGTGGCCTCGCCGGAGGTCATGAGGCCGTCGATCAGGCTGCCGTCGAGGCCCAGTCGCTCGTTGCGCTCCTCGGTCACCGAGACGCGGCGCGGGGCGTTGGAGAGCAGGACGATGCGCTTGCCGGCGCCCTTGAGGCGGGCGAGGGTCTCGTTCACCCAGGGAAAGATGGTCCGCCCGTCGTGGATCACGCCCCAGAGGTCCAGGACGAAGCCGTCGTAGCGCTCGGCCAGGGTCCGGATGCCCGGCAGGATCGGTGTCGGCATAGGCGCTCTCCCCGCTTTCGGCCCCCCGGTTCGCGTGGGGCGGCTCAAGAAGCGTTGCTTCTTGCCAGACCGCGCCCGGCCGCGCAGCAGGCGAGACGACGCGGGGGGCCGGGCCGGGAAGGGCGGCAGGGCGCCCATTTCCTCTTTACCTGCCGCCCCCGCCCCCGCAAGCTCGCCACCCAAAAGCACTGCTTCCGGGAGGTCGATTATGAGACTCTTCGCCAAGCCGCTGGTGCTCGCTTGCGCCGCCCTGCTGGCCCTGTGCCTTACGGCCCCGCAGCCGGTAGCGGCGCAGGAGGCCGCCATCTACTCCTCCATGGACCGGGTGCATCCGGTCTGGGCCGCCAGCGGCATGGTGGCCTCGCAGGAGGCGCTGGCCACCCGGATCGGGGTCGAGATCCTGAAGCAGGGGGGCAATGCGGTCGACGCGGCGGCCGCCGTGGCCTTCGCGCTGGCCGTCACCCTGCCGCGCGCCGGCAATCTGGGCGGCGGCGGCTTCATGATCCTGCACCATGCCGAGAGCGGCGAGACTGTGGCCATCGACTATCGCGAGATGGCGCCGGCTTCGGCCCACCGCGACATGTACCTGGACCAGGAGGGCAATGCGGTCAGCGAGCTCTCGCGCTTTCACGGGCTGGCCGTCGGCGTTCCGGGGACGGTCGCCGGCATGGCGCTGGCGCTGGAGCGCTACGGCAGCATGACCCTGGACCAGGTGGTGCAGCCGGCGATCGCGCTGGCGGAGGGCATGACCGTCACGCCCGCGCTGGCCGACTCGCTGAAGGCGCTGGAGTCGCGCCTAAAGTCCTGGCCCAGCAGTGCGGCCATCTTCTTCAAGCCCGACGGCAGCTTCTACGAGCCCGGCGACAGCCTGGTGCAGGCCGACCTGGCGGCGAGCCTGAGACTGATCGCCGAGCAGGGGGCTGACGGCTTCTACCGGGGCCCGACGGCCGAGAAGATCGCAGCCGCAGTGCAGGCGGCCGGCGGCGGCATGACGGTCGAGGACCTGGCGGGCTACGTCGCCAAGGTGCGCGAACCGGTCCGGGGCAACTACCGCGGCTATGACGTGGTCTCCATGCCGCCGCCCTCCTCGGGGGGGACCCACATCGTGCAGATCCTGAACATCCTGGAGGCCTATCCCATCGGCTATCTCGGCGCGAACTCGGCCGAGACCATCCACCTGATGGCCGAGGCGATGAAGCGGGCCTATGCCGACCGCAGCGTCTTCCTGGGCGACAGCGACTTCACGGCCGTGCCGATCGCGGGCCTGACGCACAAGGCCTATGCCGCGGAGCTGCGGGGCCTCATCAACCGCTACGAGGCGACGCCCTCCAGCGAGATCAGGGAGGGCCAGCCGGGGCCCTACGAGAGCAACGAGACCACGCACTTCTCCATCGTCGACAAGGAGGGCAACGCGGTCGCCAACACCTACACGATCAACTTCTCCTACGGCTCGGGCCTGGTGGCCGAGGGGACGGGCATCCTGCTGAACAACGAGATGGACGACTTCTCCGCCAAGCCGGGGGTGCCCAACGCCTACGGCCTGATCGGCGGCGACGCCAATGCGGTGGAGCCCGGCAAGCGGCCGCTCTCCTCCATGAGCCCGACCATCGTCCTGAAGGACGGCAAGCCCTTCCTGGTGACCGGCAGCCCCGGCGGCAGCCGCATCATCACGACGGTCCTGCAGGTCATCATGAACGTGATCGACCACGGCATGAACATCGCCGAGGCTACGGAAGCGCCGCGGGTGCACCACCAGTGGCTGCCGGAGGAGCTGCGCGTCGAGGAGGGCCTCAGCCCCGATACCCTGCGCATCCTGGCCGACATGGGCCACAGGATCGCGGAGAAGACCGCCATGGGCTCGGTGCAGTCGGTGATGATCGACCCCGAGAGCGGCTTCCGCCTCGGCGCATCGGACACCCGCAGCCCCGGGGCCCTAACGGCGGGGTACTAGGGTCTTGAGCGCGTAGCGCTCGGGTGAGATCGGCTCCGGCCCGCACCCCCGCCCGGCCGCCCAGTGCAGGATACTCTCGTTGGGCGGCCGGGCGGGGGTGCGGGCCGGTTCCGCGCTAAGCCAAGAGTCATCCCGCCCTTCAGCGGCCCTCCAGCCAGTCGATGCCGTCGCCGACCCACTCGGCCCGGAGCGAGTGGCCGCCGGGGTGCAGGCAGAGCGCGACCGGGGCCTCGCTGCCGCAGCTCTGCCAGACCTTGCAGGTGAGCCGGCCGTCGCGCGTGATGGCGTCGGGTAGCGGCGCGCAGCCGTTGGCGGCCCGCCTGATCGCCATGGCCCGCAGCACGTCGCCCTGATGCCAGCGGCCGATCGGCCGGCCGACCATGGGGACGACCTTGTCGTCGGTGCCGTGGACATGGCGCAGCGGGACCGCTCCGGCCGGGCAGTCGGCCGGCAGGGGGTCCCAGAAGGCGCCCGAGATGGGCGCGAAGCCGCTGAACCGGTCCCCGCGGTAGCAGGCCAGGTCCCAGGCCATGGAGCCGCCCTGGCTGAAGCCGGAGACGAAGCGCCGTCCGGGGTCGAGGGGCCAGCGCCGCTCCAGGTCGGCCAGGACCTCGTCGACGAAGGCGAGCTCGTCGCGGGCCTGGCTGGGGGAGCCGACATGCGCCCAGGAGGTGCGCCCGCCCTGCTCGGAGGGAAGGCCGTTGGGCGCCACCAGCAGGAGGTCGCGCTCCCGCGCCTCGGCCAGCAGCGCCTTGTTCTTGATCGGCGAGGCGCCGGAGGAGCTGTAGCCGTGGAAGAAGAGCAGCAGGCCCAGGGGCCGCCGTCCGTCCCATCCCGCCGGCTCGGCTGCATGATAGCTGCCCATCGCCACCTCGCAGGGCAGCTCCGGGCCGCCGCAGGCCAGGGCCGGGGATGGCAGGAGAGGGCAGAAAAGGAGCAGGCAAAAAGAAAGCAGGCGGCGCATGCTTCGCAGCTTCGCCACCTGCCTCTCATCGGTCAATTCACGGCTTGCTGAGATGCTCTCCCGGCACGCCGTCCGTGTCTTGGGGCCGCCTGCTAGGCCGCGCGGAAGAAGGCGCGGTTGCGGTTCGCCGCGACAAGCCGCTGGTCGACGATCCCGGTCTCCAGATCGGCCCGGCTGAGGCCGATGTCGGAAAGCAGGTGGTCGTTCAGACGCTGCAACCTGTCCATTGCCCTGAAGCTCTTGCGAACAGCCTGACCAGCCTGGCTCAAGGCGCCATGGTTGTCGTGCTGATAGCTGGCCGCCCGCTGCTCGATGACGGCCTCGACCGTCTCGACCAGGGTGCCCGGCTCCAATCCGATGTCGCGGAGGGCCTCATCGTCCAGCCTGGAGAGCTGGTTCAAGGTGATGCGGCGGGCACGCGCGATGCGCAGATTGGCGAAGAGCTTCGAGAGCAGGCCCGTCCTGGCCGCACTCTTCCGAGGCGCACCATAGGCCTTCTCCGCCTCAACCGCGTAAGAGCGCGCCGTCCGCGGCGTCGCTGCGGTGCTCATCAGCAGATCCGACTTGGTGATGCCGGTCATCTCTCGTTACTCCTCTGCTCGGCGTTGAACCGAAAGTTAAGGGGACGGTTTTCGAGGCCGCCCCCGTTTCTGACTGAGCCGACATAATCTCGACCAAATCGCCGGAGTAGAGGCGTTGCTGCACCGCAGTAATGCAATGGCGGCATAACTCTAGGACGTTGATTTGCAAGCCTTGCCACGCGGCCCGCCGGGCCGCTAGCCTGGCCGGCATGGCAGCCGATCTCCCGACCCAGAAAATCCGCCTCCAGGCCCTGCGTTCCGCCCTTCGCGGCGAGGGGCTGGACGGCTTTCTCGTGCCCCGCGGGGACGAGCATCGCGGCGAGTACGTCCCCCCCAGTGCCGAGCGCCTGAAGTGGCTGACCGGCTTCTCGGGCTCGGCCGGCCAGGCCGTCGTCCTGGGCGGGGAGGCAGCACTCTTCGTCGACGGCCGCTACAGCCTGCAGGCGGCCGAGGAGACCTCCCGGCAGCTCTACGAGATCCTGCAGGTCCCCGAGCATTCCGCCGAACGCTGGCTGGAGGCCAAGCTGGAGGGCGGAGAGGTCCTGGGCTTCGATCCCTGGCTGCACAGCCTGGCCGAGATGCGGCGCCTCGAGGCCCTGACCCAGCGCCGCGGGGCCAGGCTGAAGGCGGTGGAGCTGAACCCCCTCGATGCGGTCTGGAACGACCGCCCGGCCCCGCCGCTGGAGCCGGCGGTCCCGCATCCGGCCGAGTTCGCCGGGGAGGCCTCGCCGGCCAAGCGGGAGGCGCTCTCCGCCGTCCTGGCCGGGCAGGGGGTCGAGGCCACGGTGCTGAGCCTGCCCGATTCCATCGCCTGGCTGCTGAACGTGCGCGGCAGCGACGTGGCCCGCACCCCCTTCGTCCTCTCCTTCGCCATCCTCCATGCCGGCGGCGCGGTGGACTGGTTCGTGGCGCCCGAGAAGGTCGGCCCGGAGCTGGAGCGCAGCCTGGACGAGGGCGTGCGCATCGAGGCGCCCGGGGCCTTCGCCGAAAGGCTGGGGGAGCTCGCAGGCAAGCCGGTGCTGCTGGATCCGGAGAGCAGCCCGGCCTGGGTCGCCCGGAGGCTGGAGGCGGCCGGGGCCCGGATCGTGGAGGGGGAGGACCCTTGCCAGAAGCCCAAGGCCGCCAAGAACGCGACCGAGGTGCAGGGCACCCGCAATGCCCACAAGCGCGACGGCGCGGCACTCACCCGCTTCCTCGCCTGGTTCGCCGGCGAGAGTGCCCGGCGGCCGCTGGGCGAGCTGGAGTGCAGCGACCGGCTGGAAGGCCTGCGGCGCGCGACCAACCGCTTCCGTGACCTCTCCTTCGACACCATTGCCGGCTCCGGCCCGCACGGGGCCATCGTGCACTACCGCGTGACGCCCGACAGCGACCGCAAGATCGGCGAGGGCGAGCTGATGGTGCTGGATTCCGGCGGCCAGTACCTGGACGGCACGACCGACGTCACCCGCACCCTGCTGGTCGGCAGCCCCGGCGCCGAGGAGCGCGACCGCTATACCCGCGTGCTGCAGGGCCACATCGCGCTGGCCAGGGTCCGTTTCCCCAGGGGCACAAGCGGCTCGCAGCTCGACGCCCTGGCGCGCCGGCCGCTCTGGGCGGTAGGGCTGGACTACGACCACGGAACCGGCCACGGCGTCGGCAGCTTCCTCTCGGTGCACGAGGGGCCGCAGCGGATCTCGAAGGTCCCCAACCGCGTCGCGCTGGAGCCCGGCATGATCGTCTCCAACGAGCCGGGCTACTACAAGGAGGGCGCCTACGGCATCCGCATCGAGAACCTGGTGCTGGTGGTAGAGAGCCCGCAGCAAGAGGGCGAGGAGCGCCCCATGCTGGCCTTCGAGACCCTGACCCTGGCGCCGCTGGAACGGCGCCTGATCGAGACCGCGCTGCTCTCCGCAGAGGAGGTCGCCTGGGTCGACGCCTACCATGCCCGCGTCCTGGCCGAGCTGGGCCCCTCCCTGGAGGGGTCGGATCTCGCCTACCTGGAAGAGGCCTGCCGGCCGCTCGACACCTGACAGCCACGCAGGCAGACCCGTCACGCCTTGCATGGCAGTCCGGGGCGGCTGGGCGCTAAGCTGCAGCCCATGCCCCTCGCCCAACCGATCGATCCCGCCGGCCGCATGAACGGCTACCTGCTGATGATAGCCGGGGTCTTCTGCTTCTCGCTGCTCGACACCTCGGCCAAGGTCCTGGTGGTGGACTATCCGGTGGGGCAGGTGGTCTGGGCGCGCAACCTGGGCGGTCTCCTCTTCGCGCTCTTCCTGGCCCTGCCGAAGCGCGGCCTCACGGTCTTCAGAAGCGGCCAGCCGCTGCTGCAGATCGTCCGCGGCCTGCTGCTGGTCGGCTCGACCGCCGCCAATTTCACGGCACTCAGCTACCTGCCGCTCGCCACCAACGCGGCCATCCTCTATACCGCACCGCTCTTCATCTGCGCGCTCTCCGTGCCGCTGTTGGGCGAGAAGGTGGGCTGGCGGCGCTGGAGCGCCATAACGGTCGGCTTCATCGGCGCCATGATCGTGGTGCGCCCGGGTTTCGCGGGCTTTCACTGGGCGGCGAGCTTCTCGCTCATCGCCACGCTCTGCGCGGCCTTCTATAATCTCGCGACGCGCCAGGCCGCGGCGAAGGACAACTCCTACACCTCGCTCATGTTCGTGGCGGTGGTCGGCACCCTGGCCTCGACGCCCTTCGCCTTCCTGGAGTGGCGCACGCCGCTCGGCTGGGACATCCTGCTGTTCTGCCTGCTGGGCGTCTTCGGCTCGGTCGGCCACTTCTTCCTGATCGTAGCCCACGGCCTGGCGCCGGCCTCTGCGCTTGCCCCCTTCTCCTACACCCAGATCGTCGCCGTGGCCCTGCTGGGCTATCTCGTCTTTGACCACATTCCCGACGGCTGGGTCTGGCTGGGCGCCATCATCATCTGCGCCAGCGGCCTCTACCTCGGCTACCGCGAACGCAAGGTGAAGGGCCTGGAGTAGCGCTTTACCCCTCCTTCAGCGCGCGGCGCAGGCGCGGCAGGAGGGCCACCAGCAGGAGTGCCGTGGCGAGCCCGACCAGGCCGTAGGCCAGGAACCAGCCGCCGAAGGCGCGCTCTCCCGTCAGCCGCTGCGGCACGGCCAGCACCGCCGCCAGGTAGACGGCGGCGGCGTAGGAGAAGGACCACATGCCGACGGCGTAGCCGGAGAGATGCGCCGGCGCCAGGCGCGAGGTGAGCGCCAGGCCCAGCGGCGCCAGCAGGATCTCGCCGAACCCCAGCAAGCCGTAGAAGGCGAGGATCCAGATCATCGAGGCCTTGCCGGTGGCGTCGGTCACCTCGACCACGAGGGCGAGCAGGAGATAGGCGGCCGCCAGCCCCACGAGGCTGAGCGCCAGCTTGCCCAGGTCGCCCACCGGCATCCCGCGTCTGGAGAGCCAGGGCCAGAGCAGCGCCAGCAGCGGCCAGAGCAGCAGCAGGGCAAGCGCGCCCAGCGCCGTGGTCGAGGAAGAGGGCAGGACCCAGCCGAAGAGGCTGCGGTCCACGTCCTTCTCGGCGTAGAGCAGGACGGAGAGCGTGTACTGCTGGTAGATCGCCCAGAAGATCGTGGCGAAGAAGAGCAGTGCCAGGTGCACGAAAAGACGCCGGCGGATGTCCTCCTCCTGGCGCAGGATCACCGCCACGTAGGTGAGGACGACGAGGATGGCGAGGAGGCCCAGGACCCAGGCGGTCCAGGCCTGGCTCCGCAGCAGCAGGGCGCTGAGGCAGACTGTCAGCAGCACGCCCGCCAGCGCCAGGCCCTGCACCAGCAGCGGGCGCTTCAGGCCGGGCGGCGGCCCGTCGTGCAGGCGCACCAGCCGGCGCCCGGCCAGGTAGGTCGCGACCGCGATCAGCTTGCCGCTGCCGGCCACGATGAAGGCGGCCTCGTAGCTGTAGGCCTGGGCGATCATGCCGGCGAAGAGGGAGCCTGCCAGCACGCCGGTGTTGAGGCCCATGTAGAAGAGCGTGAAGCCGGGCCCGCGCCGGGGATCGTCCTCCGCGTAGAAGCGCCCCAGCAGGGCTGCGACATTGGCCTTGAAGAGGCCGTTGCCGGTCGCCAGCAGGCCCAGCGCCCAGTAGAGCCGCTCCGGGCCGGCCAGACCCAAGACCAGGTAGCCGCAGGCGATCAGCGAGGCGCCCAGCAGGATGGCGCGGCCGAAGCCCAGCGCCTTGTCGGCCACCAGGCCGCCGGCGACGGTCACCAGGTAGGCGAAGGAGACGTAGGTCGAGAAGATCAGGAAGGCGCGATCGCCCGGCAGGTTCAGGCGGTCGACCAGGTAGAAGGCGAAGATGGAGACCAGGGTGTAGAAGCCGAAGCGCTCCCACAGCTCCGTCATGAAGAGCAGGTAGAGCGCCCTTGGCTGCCCCCTCGCCATCCCGGCCCTGTCCCCCTCAGATCGTTCGTTCGTCCCGGTCAGCGCTCCTTGCCTGCGGAGATCGCCTGCACCCTCGGCTCTTCGCTGGAGGAGGCGAGCCGCAGCGGCACGTCGTCCGAGAGGCGCGCGAAGAGCAGGTGGTCGCGCCAGTCGCCGTTGATCCTGAGGTAGGCGCGCGCCAGACCCTCTTCGCGGAAGCCGAGGCGGCGCAGCAGCCGCTGGCTCGGCTGGTTCGTGGGCAGGCAGGCGGCCTCGACACGGTGCAGCCCCAGCTCGCGGAAGGCGAAGTGCACGACCAGGGCCAGCGATTCGGTCATGTAGCCCTGTCCGGCGTAGGGCTCGCCCATCCAGTAGCCAAGGGTCGCCATCTGGGCGACGCCGCGCCTGATCTGCGCGAGCGTGATGGCCCCCATCAGCACGTCGTCCTCCTGCCGGAAGATGTGCAAGGTGTAGCCCATGCCATGGCGGCCTTCGTGATTGGCCAGCTTCAGGCGGTGGCGGTAGGCGCCGCGGGTCAGCGCGTCGGTGGCCCAGATCGGCTCCCAGGGTGTCAGGAAGCTGCGGCTGCGGTTGCGCAGGCGCGACCACTGGCGCCAGTCCTTGCCGCGCATGGGCCGGAGGTAGACCCGTCGCCCCTCCAGCTTGAGGTGGCGCAGGAAACCGGCACGGAAGGGGGGAATACGCATGGCCGGCCGCTACCCCAGGCGCGCCACGAGCTTGGAGAAGTCGGGCAGGCCCGCTATCGGCCCCATCGCCGCCAGGCTGGGCGTCTCTTGCAAAAGGCGAGCCATGAGCCTTTCGACATCCTTCGTTTCGACCGCCTCTAGCTTAGCCAGCAAGGCTTCCAAGTCCAAGGCTTCGCGATGCACGAGAAAGTGGTTCGCCATAGCCTCGGCGCGGGCGAAACTGCTCTCGCGGCTCATCAGGATCGCGGCGCGGGCCTGTGCCTTGGCCCGCTGCAGCTCGTCCTCCTCCACGTGCACGGCCATGGCCTTCAGCTCCTCGGCCATCAGCGACAGGGTCTCGGCCGCCTCCGCCTCGCCGGTCCCGGCATAGAGGGTCAGGAGGCCGCTGTCGTCGAAGTGGGAGAAGAAGGAGTAGACGGAATAGACCAGTCCGCGCTTCTCGCGGATCTCCTGGAAGAGGCGCGAGGACATGCCGCCGCCCAGGATCGAGCTCAGCAGGCCGGCGACGGGATAGTCCGGATCGCGCACCGGCACGCCGGGCAGCGCCAGCACCAGGTGCGCCTGCTCCAGCGAGCGCTCGAGGCGCTGCTCGCCGCCGCGGTAGACGGCCCGGTCGCTGCTCCCCTCGCTCCCCGACGGCAGCGCGCCCAGGTGGTCTTCCGCCAGGCGCAGCAGCGCCTCGTGGTCGACCGCACCCGAGGCCGCGAGCACCATGCGCGGCGCCCCGTAGTGGCAGGCGACGAAGCCCTTCAGATCGTCGGGGTCGAAGGCCGCCACGGTCTCGTCGCGGCCGAGGATGGGCCGGCCCAGCGCCTGGTCGGGGTAGGCGGTCTCCTGCAGGTGATCGAAGACGATGTCGTCCGGCGTGTCCTCGGCCAGGCCGATCTCCTGCAGGACCACGGCCTTCTCGCGCGCCAGCTCTCCGGGTTCGAAGAGCGAGCGCTGCAGGATGTCGGCCAGGATGTCGACCGCCAGCGGCAGGTCCTCGCCCAGCACCCGGGCGTAGAAGGCGGTCGTTTCGCGCGAGGTGTAGGCGTTGATCTGGCCGCCCACCGCCTCGATCTCCTCGGCGATCGCCTGGGCGCTGCGGGAGGCCGTGCCCTTGAAGGCCATATGCTCGATCAGGTGGGCGATCCCGTTCTCGCGCTCGGATTCGTGCCGCGCCCCGACGTCCAGCCAGAGGCCGACGGTGGCGCTGCCGACCCCGGTCATGGGATCGCTGGCGACCGTCAGGCCGTTGGCGAGATGGTCGATGCGGATCGAGCCCCGCTCCACCGGCCCGCTCATGCGGCGGCACCGCTGGCATGCTGACCGAGGAAGGCTTTCAGGGCCTCGGCATCGTTCGCCAGGGTGGCGTAGCGCTCCTCGCGCTCGTAGAGGTCTTCCAGGCGCGGCGGCAGCTTCGGTCTGACGCCCGTCGCCGCTTCCACCGCGTCGGGGAACTTGGACGGGTGGGCGGTCGAGAGCACGATGGTGGGCCCTGCCCCCTCGGCCAGCCGTCGCCTGGCCACGCCGAGCCCGACCGCCGTGTGGGGATCGATGGTGAGCCCGGTCTCGTCGTGGGTGCGGCGGATCTCTGCCAGGGTCTCTGGGTCGTCCAGCCGCCCGCCGGCGAAAGCGGCGCGAAGCGCGGCCAGGGAGGAGTCCTCCAGGGCGGCGCTGCCGTCTGCGCGGAAGCGCTGCATCAGCGCGGCGACGGCCTGGCCGTCGCGCCCCATGGTCTCGAAGAGCAGGCGTTCGAAGTTGGAGGAGACCTGGATATCCATCGAGGGCGACAGGGTCGGCGCGACCCCGCTCACCGTCATGGCGCCGCTCTCCAGGATCCGCGGCAGGATATCGTTGCTGTTGGCGGCGATGACCAGCTTGCCCAGCGGCAGGCCCATCCGCTTGGCCACGTAACCCGAGAAGATGTTGCCGAAGTTGCCGCTGGGCACCACCACGTCCAGCCGGCGCTCCGGCGCGCCCAGCGCCAGGGCCGCATAGGCGTAGTAGACGCTCTGCGCCAGGATCCGCGCCCAGTTGATAGAGTTGACGGCCGAGAGACGGTAGCGGTCGCGGAAGCCGTGGTCGTTGAAGAGCGCCTTCACCAGGTCCTGGCAGTCGTCGAAGCTGCCCTCGATGGCGATGTTGTGGATGTTGTTGGCGGCCACGGTCGTCATCTGCCGGCGCTGCACCTCCGTGGTGCGCCCCTTGGGGTGCAGGATGAAGACCTCTACCGCCGAACAGCCCTTCAGCGCCTCGATCGCGGCAGAGCCGGTATCGCCCGAGGTCGCGCCCAGGATCGTCAGCCGCGCGCCGCGTGCCTGGAGCACATGGTCGAAGAGCTGGCCCAGAAGCTGGAGCGCCATGTCCTTGAAGGCCAGGGTCGGTCCGTGAAAGAGCTCCAGCAGCCAGAGCCTGGGGCCGACCTGCACCAGGGGTGCTACGGCCTGGTGCGCGAAGCCGGAATAGGCGCGCTCCAGCAGGGCCGGCAGCTCCGCCGTCGCGACCGAGCCCTCCATGAAGGGCGTCAGCATGCGGGCGGCCAGGTCGCGGTAGTCGGCGCCGACCAGGCGGCGCCAGGCGGTGCTCGAGAGACCCGGCCAGTGCGTGGGCAGATAGAGACCGCCGTCACGGGCGAGACCGGTGAGGAGAACCTCATCGAACCCCAGTAGCGGGGCCGATCCGCGCGTCGATTCATAGTGCATATGGAAAACCCTTTGCGCTGCGCGGCAATCTAGACGCGCGGACAAGCGCCTAACAAGATCCCTCTTGATGCAGTAACCGCAAGGGAGAGGCAAGTGATGCGCAGGATTGTGTTGGGCGAGGGCCGTTTGAGCGTCGCCGATGTGGCAGCCGTCGCCCGGCAGGAGGCCTCGATCGCGCTGGGCCGGGAGGCCGAAGCGCGGATCGAGGCCGGCCGCGAGCTGGTGGAACGATTCCTGGCCGAGGACCGGCCCGTCTATGGCATGACGCGGGGCCTGGGCGGCCGGGTGGTGACCGCGGTCGATCCCGGAGAGCGCTCCGAGATGAGCCACATCCTGCTCCGCGCCCGGGCCTGCGGGTCGGGGCCGCTCTTCGAGGAAGAGCAGATCCGCGCCTTCCTGACCGCGCGCCTGGCTTCACTCTCGCTGGGCCACGCCGGGGTGCGGCCGCTGGTTGCCGAGACCCTGGCGGCCATGCTGGAGCGCGGTGTCCATCCGGCGGTGCACGAGATCGGCGGGCACGGCGCATCCGACCTACCGCTCATGGCCGAGCTCGCCTTGCCGGTGATGGGCGAGGGCCGGGCCTTCCACGAGGGCAGTCTGCTGCCGGGTGGCGACGCCATGGAGAAGGCCGGACTCAAGCCGCTGCGGCTGAAGGAGAAAGAGGGCCTCAGCCTCTGCAGCGCGTCGTCGGTATCGGCCGGCCTGGGCGCCCTGGTCCTGGACGAGGCGCGGCGGCTGCTGGCGCTGGGCGAGGCCATCGCGGTGCTGAGCTTCGAGGCTTTTCGCGCCAACCTCTCGCCGATCGATGCACGCATCGCCGCCGCCCACCCGGCGCCCGGACAGGAGGCCGCCGCGGACCGCCTGCGCCGGCTTCTGGCGGAGAGCGGGCTGAACCGGCCGGATGCGGCACGCCGCCTGCAGGACCCCATCTCCCTGCGCTGCGCCAGCCACGCCTTCGCCGGCCTCGCCTCGGCGCTGGACTTCGCCGAGCCGGCGGTCCTGGCGGAGATCAACGGCTCCGGCGACAATCCCTGCGTGCTGTTCGAGAGCGAGCAGATCTTTTCGACCGGCAACTTCCAGACCATCGGCCTGGCGCAGGGCTTCGACCTGCTGGCGCTGGCGCTGACGACCGTGGCGGGTATGGGCGCGCAGCGCTGCGGGCGCCTCTTGCGGAAGTCCTTCACCGACCTGCCTGACGGGCTCTCGCCCCTGTCGGAGGGGACGGTCAGGATCGGGATGGCGCTGCTGGGCCTCAACACGCGCCAGACGGTCAAGGACATGCGCATCCTCGCCACCCCGGCCAGCCTGGACCAGGCCTCGGGCTACGACGTGGAGGATCAGGAACCCTCGACGCCGCTTGCCGTGCGCAAGGCCTGGAAGATGCTGCCGCTCTTGCGCCAGGTGCTGGCCTGCGAGCTGATCGTGGCGGCAGAGGCCCTGGACCAGCGCCAGCCGGCCAGCCCGGCCCCGGTGGCTGCTGCCCTGCGCGATGCCGTCCGTGAACACGTGCCCACCATGGCGGACGACCGCAGCCTTTCCGAAGATATCGAGAAAACAGCGCGGCTACTGCAGCGCAACGACTTACCGGAAGCGGTGACCCGACACCTCATTCTATCGAGTTAACCATGCCTAATACCTGATTTCTGTCACTATTTTTTGGGGTTTTGTTCTGCACTATTATCGTCGTAGCGTTGCGACCAGGCACGTCTAAGGTTTAGAGCCTGGAGGATTGCGCAATGCCGGGTGCCGAAGCGTCCGATATCGGGCGGCTTCGGCAACGACGTCATCTGAGGGGGTGCGGTCGATCGCACGAACCGCGCCCCCCGATCCGGTCCCTGCCCGAGCGTGCCACCCGACAACGGCCGGCGCCCGCGCGCGATGAGCGCTTGCGGAGGTCGCGGCCAGTCTTGGAGGAAGCGGCCTATCGATGAGGGACCACCTAGATGGCAAACAGCGATTATCCGGAGACTTTGAACGGCGGTAGCGGCGGAGAAGCAGGCCTGGTCAGTGCCCTGATGGACCTGCCGAGCGACAGTTACTTCGCAGACCAGTGGCACCTGAACAACACGATCGCAGGCGAGCTGGACCTCAATGTCGTGGATGTCTGGCCCGGCTACACCGGCAGCGGCGTCCAGGCCTTCGTGATCGACGACGGCTTCGACTACACCCATCCCGATCTCGCCCCCAACTACGACACGACCCGCGATTTCGACTTCTTCAGCGGCAGCAGCAATCCCTCCGGGAACCCGGTTCTCGATTCCCATGGGACGGCGACCATGGGCCTTCTGGGGGCGGCCCGGAACGGCAGCGGCGTGGTCGGCGTGGCCTACGAGGCCACCCTGGTCGGCTACCGGGTCTTTTCCTTCATCAGCGACGGCTTCATCGCACAGCTGACCAACGCGATCGGGCAGGCGGCCGAGGAGGGGGCCGACCTGGTCTCCATGAGCCTGGGCAGCCAGTATTCCGCCAACTTCTTCGACCTTGCGCTGGATCCCGCGCGGATGGCGGCCCTTGCGGAGGCCATCGACAGCGCCGTCGACGAGGGCCGCGGGGGCCTGGGCACCAACCTGGTGAAGTCGGCCGGCAACGGCGGCGACGAGAGCACGCCGCACAACGCCAACCTTGCCTCGTGGAACGCCAACTTCAAGACCATCTCGGTCGCCGCGGCCGGTGCAGAGGGCGAGGTCGCCTCCTACTCCACCCCCGGCGCCAACATCCTGGTCGCCTCCTTCGGCTCCCTGATCCCGGGCAGCATCGTCACCAGCGACAGGGTGGGTGCCAACGGCTACAGCCCGGGCGACATCGTCGAGGACTTCGTCGGCACCTCCGCCGCAGCGCCGATGGTCTCGGGCCTGATCGCCCTCATGCTGGAGGCCAACCCGGACCTCGGCTGGCGCGACGTGCAGGAGATCCTGGCCAACAGCGCACGCCAGAGCGAGCCCACGAACCCCACCTGGGTCTGGAACACGACCTCGGACTGGAACGGCGGGGGCTTCCACCACAGCGTCGAGCTGGGCTTCGGACTGGTCGATGCCTATGCGGCCGTGCGCCTGGCCGAGACCTGGGACGGCCAGGCGACGACCGCGAACCTGGTGGAGAAGGCGGCGGGCGGGCTGGCCTCGCCGCTGGTCCTGCCGGATGCCGATCCCGACGGCCTGGAGATCGCCATAGAGCAGGACGGCACCGTCGGCCGGGTCGAGTTCGTGAGCCTGCGCCTGGACCTGCCGCACACCCGCGCCGGCGATCTCGCCATCACGCTGACCTCTCCCAGCGGGACGACCACCACCATTCTCGACAGCAATGCGGGCCTCTCGAACCACCCGGATAGCTGGACCTATACCGCGTCCGGTTTCCGCGGAGAGGTCGGCCAGGGCACCTGGACCGTCAAGATCGTGGACCAGTTCAGCGATCGCGTGGGCACCTTGAACGACATCGCGCTGACCCTGCACGGCAGTTCCGGCAGTGCGGACGACCGCTATGTCTTCACCGAGGCCTTCTCGGAGCTGGCGGGCGGCAGTGCCGGCCATAGCACGACGATCGTGGACGGCGACGGCGGCCGCGATCTCCTGAACGCGGCCCCGCTCACCAGCGACAGCACCCTGGACCTCGGGCTGGGCAGCGGGGTCCTGGACGGCGTCTCGGTCACGATCGGCGGCATCGAGGACCTGGTCGTCGGCGACGGCGACGATACGCTCCTGGGCGACGCCGGCGACAACCGCTTGCTGGGAGGCCGCGGAGACGACAGCCTCTCAGGCGGCAGCGGCCTGGACTGGCTCTACGGCGGTTCCGGCAGCGACACCATCTTTGTGGCCGATCAGGGCGAGCTCACCGCCGGGGAGTTCTTCAACGGCGGGTCGGGCAGCGACACCCTGATCGCCCAGCAGGTGAACAGCTTCCCGGCCGGTGTCTTCCTCTACGACATCGAATCGATGACGCTCTACGGCACCGACTTCGCGGACGACCTGATCGGCGCCAGCAGCCAGGACCTGATCGTCGGCAACGGTGGCGGCGACATCGTGCGCGGGCTGGACGGCGGCGATACTCTCGTCGGCTCCACCGCCGACGACATTTTGCGCGGCAACAGCGGCAACGACAGCCTCTACGGCGAGGGCGGCATCGACACGCTCTTCGGCGGCACGGGCGACGACGTGGCCTATGGCGGCTCTGCCGGCGATCAGTTCGGGGCCGGTAGCGGCAGCGATACGCTGTTCGGCGGTCACGGCAACGATACCGTGAACGGCAACAGCGGCGTCGATACGGTCTTCGGCGGGTCGGGATCGGATACCGTCACGGTCGACAGTGCTGCCGACATCGTGCACGAGACCGCCGACGGGGGCCTGCGCGACCTGATCCGCTCGGAGGCCAGCTTCTACAGCCTGCACGACGGCACTGCGGGCCATGTCGAGATCGTCAACCTGGTGGATGTCACGGGGGCTGCCGATCTGGCCGGGAACGCCTACGGCAACACCCTGGGCGGGAACTCGGCCGATAACAGCCTGAGCGGGATGAGCGGGGCCGACATCCTGAACGGCCGCAGCGGGTCCGACGTGCTGGTCGGGGGCTCGGGCGACGACACCTTCGTTGTCGACACCCAGACCGACGTCGTGATCGAGCTGGACGGCGGGGGCAACGACCTGGTCCGCGCCCAGCAGGACTACACCCTGCCCGACGGGACCGGGACGGCCTTCATCGAGAGCCTCCGCCTGCAGGGCGGGGAAGGCGCGATCGACGCTGCGGGCAACAGCCAGGACAACGTGCTCCTCGGGAACAGCGACGCCAACGCCATGCAGGGCCTCGGCGGCGACGACCGCCTCTTCGGTGCCGAGGGCGACGACGTCCTTGCCGGCGGCAGCGGCGACGACCAGCTGCGAGGCTTCTCTGGCGCCGACACCCTGGCGATTGAGAGCGGCAATGCGGCCTTCGGCGGCAGCGGCGGCGATATCTTCCTCTTCGATGGCGGCGCCCTGGGCTCCGACCCGGAGGGGCGGCCGATCGTGCGGGACTTCGACGGGGTGAGCGTCGCCGGTGCGAACGGCCAGGACAAGCTGGTCTTCGCGACCGGGCTGGAGGTCGGAAGCTTCGCCTACATCGGTGCTGCCGCCTTCTCAGGCGGCGGCAACTCTGAGGCGCGCTTCGAAGCGGCGCGTGAGATCCATGTGGACCGGGACGGGGACGGCGCTGCCGATCAGGTCTTCCTGGTGGACGAGGTCACGGCCGCCGAGCTGCTGACGGCGAGCGACTTTGTCTGGCTATGAGGAGGAAGAGGCAGTGTCACGGCAGTCTCTCTGGGGTTCGGAGCGATAGTCTGCTAGAACGGCGCTGCTAATCAGGAAGACGGTCGCCCGAGCGGGACCTCGCTGTCAGGCAAGGTCCCGCTGCAAGAGGGCGGAGGCTGCAGGGCGGCATCGGCGCGGTTCGGTTTGAACCCTGCCGATGCCGCGGCAGCGAGCGACGAGGACCCGGTGGGATGGCGAGGCAGGCGCGGCAGCAGGTGCTCGGCGGCGGAAGCGGTGGCGAGGCGGGGCCGGCCAGTGCCCTCATGGACCTGCCGGACGACAGCTACTTCGCAGACCAGTGGCACCTGCACAACACGATCGCGGGCGAACTGGACCTCAACCTGGTGGAGGTCTGGCCCGGCTACAGCGGCAGCGGGGTCGAGGCCTTCGTGATCGACGACGGCTTCGACTACAACCACCCAGACCTTTCCCCCAACTACGATACCGCACGCGACTACGACTACGAGGGCGCCGACGCCGATCCCTACGGCAATCCCGTCGACGACGCCCACGGCACCTCCACCATGGGAATCCTGGGCGCGGCGCGCAACGACGGCGGCGTGGTCGGCGTGGCCTATGACGCCACCCTGGTGGGCTACCGGGTCTACTCCTTCATCAGCAACCGCTTCATCACGCAGATTGCCGAGGCCATCGAGGACGCGGCCGACGACGGCGCCGATGTCGTCTCCATCAGCCTGGGCAGCCAGTATTCCGCCAACTTCTTCGACAACGCGCTCGATCCGGCTGCCATGGCCGCCCTGCAGAGCGCCATCGACAGCGCCGTCGACGACGGCCGCGGGGGACTGGGCACCAACCTGGTGAAGTCGGCCGGAAACGGGCGCAACGACAGCCCGCCGCACAACGCCAACGCCTCCTCCTGGAACGCGGACTTCAAGACCATCTCGGTCGCCGCGACCGATGCCGAGGGCCAGGTCACCTTCTATTCGACCCCCGGCGCCAACATCCTGGTCGCGGCCTTCGGGTCGCTGGTGCCCGGCAGCGTCGTCACCAGCGACCGCCTGGGCAACGACGGCTATGTCGCCGGCGACATCATGCCGTCCTTCAACGGCACCTCGGCCGCAGCGCCCATGGTCTCGGGTCTGGTCGCGCTGATGCTGGAGGCCAATCCCGATCTCGGCTGGCGCGACGTGCAGGAGATCCTGGCCAACGCCGCGCGCCAGACCCAGCCGGCCAACCCGACCTGGGTCTGGAACGAGGCCCAGGACTGGAACGGCGGCGGCTTTCATCACAGCGTCGACCTGGGCTTCGGCCTGATCGACGCCTTCGCCGCGGTCAGGCTGGCCGAGACCTGGCAGGGCCAGTCGACGACGGCCAACCTGGTGGAGCATGCGGCGGGCGGACTGGGCGGCCCGCTGGCCCTGCCGGACGCCGACCCCAACGGCCTGGAGATCTCCATCGTCCAGGATACGACGGTGGGGCGGATCGAGTTCGTGAGCCTGCGCGTGGACCTGCCGCACACCCGCGCGGCCGACCTGGTGATCACCCTGACCTCGCCGAGCGGGACCACCACCACGCTGCTGGATACCAACGCCGGGCTCGCCGACCATCCCGATAGCTGGACCTACACGGCAGCCGGCTTCCGCGGAGAGGCCGGCCAGGGCACCTGGACCGTCAAGATCGTCGACCAGTTCACCGCCCGCGAGGGCACGCTGAACGACATCGGCCTCACGCTCCACGGCAGCGCCGAGAGCGCGAATGACCGCTATATCTTCACCGAGGCCTTCTCCGAGGTCGCCGGCGGCAGCGGCCACAGCACCACCATCGCCGACACGGACGGCGGCAGGGACGTGGTGAACGCGGCCCCGCTCACCGGCGACAGCACTCTCGACCTGGGGCTCGGCAGCGGGGTCCTGGACGGCGTCTCGGTCGCCATCGACGGCATCGAGGACCTGGTCGGCGGCGACGGCGACGACAGCTTCTTCGGCGCTTCCGGCGACAACCGCCTCTTGGGGATGCGCGGCGACGACAGCCTCTCGGGCGGCAGCGGGCTGGACTGGCTCTACGGCGGCTCCGGCAGCGACACCATGTCGATCTCCGGCCAGGGGGAAATCGAGCCCGGAGAAATCTACGACGGCGGGTCCGGGACCGACAGCCTGATCGCCCAGCAGGTCGGCAGCTTCCCGGCGGATGCCGCCGTCTTCGACGTCGAGGCCCTCTTTCTCTACGGCACCGACCTCGCCGACGACCTCACCGGTGCCAGCGGCCTGGACCTGATCCGCGGGCTGGGCGGCAGCGATGACATCCGCGGCCTCGACGGCAGCGATGCGATCTACGGCGGGACCGCGAACGACGTGCTGCGCGGCAATGCCGGCGACGACAGCCTCTATGGCGGCGGTGGCGTCGACACGCTCTTCAGTGCCGGCGGCGACGACCGGGTCTACGGCGGTTCCGCCGCCGACCAGGTGGGCGCGGGCAGCGGCAGCGACCTCCTCTTCGGCGACCACGGGAACGACACCCTGAACGGCGCCAGCGGCGTCGACACCGTCTTCGGCGGGTCGGGCTCGGACACCGTCACGGTGGACAGTGCCGGCGACCGGGTGCGCGAGAGCGCGGACGGGGGGCCGCGCGACGTTGTGCGCTCGGAGGCTGCCTTCTTCGCCCTGGAGAGCGGCAGCGAGGGCCATGTCGAGATCGTGAACCTGGTCGAGACCGCAGGCGCCGGCGGCCTTGCCGGCAACGAGCACCGCAACACCCTGGGCGGCAACTCGGCCGACAACAGCCTGAGCGGGATGAGCGGCGGCGACATCCTGAACGGCCGCAGCGGGTCCGATGTTCTTGTCGGAGGGTCCGGCAACGATACCTTCGTTGTCGACACCCAGAGCGACCAGCTTTTCGAGCTGGCCGGCGAGGGGACCGACCTGGTCCGCGCCCAGCAGGACTTCACCCTGCCCGACGGGACCGCGACGGCCTTCATCGAGATCCTGCGCCTGCAGGGCGGGGAGGGCGCCCTGAACGGTGCCGGCAACTCTCTCGACAACAGGCTGCTCGGCAACACAGAGGCCAACGCCATGGCGGGCCTTGCCGGTGACGACCGCCTCTTCGGCGCCGACGGCGACGACGATCTCTCGGGCGGCAGCGGCAGCGACCAGCTCCGCGCGCACTCCGGCACCGACACGCTTGCGATGGAGAGCGGCAACGCCGTCTTCGGCGGCAGCGGCGCCGACGCCTTCCTCTTCGACGGCAGCGAGGTCGGCACAGTCGGCAGTGGCCGCCCCATCGTCCGCGACTTCGACGGGGTGAGCGCGGGGGCCGCCAACGGCGCGGACAAGCTGGTCTTCGCCACCGGCCTGGAGGTCGGGTCCTTCGCCTACATCGGTGCCGCGGCTTTCTCCGGCGGCGGCAGCTCCGAGGCCCGCTACGACGGCCCGCGCGAGATCGAGGTCGACCGGGACGGCGACGGGGCTGCCGACCAGTCCTTCCTGATCGACGGCGTCACCCTGGCAGGCCTGCTGACGGCAAGCGATTTCATCTGGCTGTAGGCGCGCTATCGGGTGCGCCGCCGGCCGGCTCGAGACGGATCACGAGGTCGAGGCCGGCGATCTCCGCCTCCAGCCGCTCGCGCAGCGACTGGAGCCTGCGGCTGGCCTGGTCCATCGCCTGGGAGGCCGTCATGCGCAGGGTGATCTCGGCGAAGAGGCGCTCGGCGCAGCGGCGGGTCCTGAGGTCGGCGAGGTCCTCCGGTCCTATCCCCGCGCGGGCGAGGAGCGCCCGGATCTCCGCCTGCTGGCGCCTGTCCAGGGGGTGGTCGATCAGGTCCGAAACCGAGTCCCAGGCGAGCTTCACGGCAGCCGCGACGATCAGCAGGGAGAGGGGAATCGCGCCCAGAACCTCCACCGCGAAGGCAACCGCGGGGTCCCTGGCGAGCGCCGCAAGGGTCAGGAGAAGCTGGAGCGCGATTAGCAGTGCCAGGAAGGCCCGGCGCGAGGAGCTTCCCGACGGATAGGCCATGAAGGCGGTCCAGAGCAAGAGGAGCGCAGACGCGGTGGCGACGCTTGCGAGGCTCAGCGGCGTAGTCTCGCCCTCGCCTGCCGTGAGGCGCCCGAAGGTCTGGCCGGCGAGCAGGAAGCCCGCCAGGCCGGCCAGCAGGCCGAGCAGGAGACCGGCGGCCTGGATGGACTTGCCGGGGCCATAGGGATAGTCCGCCGCCCGTCGAGCGCTCCTGCGGGACCGCAGGAGATCCGGCAGGGCCCGGCGGACGGCCAGCAGCAGTGCGGCGAGGGCCACGCCGGTCAGGACCAGGCTGCCGAGCGCAAGGGCCAGCGCCAGGATCAGGGCCGGCAGACCGAGGTCCGCGGCTCGGACCGCCCCTACCCGGTTTGCTGTCGTGGGTCGCATCGCCGGGGAATTCGCACTCAGCTCGGCGCACCGCCGGGGCGGCCGGCGGTATCGAGGGCGATGGTGATGTCGGCAGCGGGCAGCTCCCGGCGCAGGCGGCCTTCCAGCCTGCCGGCGCGCGCGAGGAAGTCGCCCACCTGCCTGCAGCCCGCTGCCGACAGGGTGAGCTCGACCTGGGGGAGGTCGCCGGCGCGCCGGGTCCGCTGCCGCACGAGGTGTTCGGGCTCGACGCCCGCCTCTCTCAGGATCGCGCCCAGACGCTCCGAGATCTCGGGCGAGAGCGAGCGGTCGAGCAGGCTCGGGAGCGCGGTCCAGACCATCTTCAGGCCGATCGCCACCATGAGCGCCCCGACGAAGGCCGCCCCCAGGCCGTCGAGGTAGGCCGAGATCAGGGGATCCTTCGCCAGCGCGGCGATGGTCATGGTGGCCTGGACGAAGAGGCAGGAGAGCAGCTTGACCGTGCGGGCGCGAAGCTGCGCGCTGTAGATCGGCGAGTCGTCGGACCGCGAGGCCGAGAGCATGGCGAGCCAGCCCAGGGAGTTGATCACCACGTTGACGGCGTTGATGACCGCGGCCGTCGCCAGCCCCAGCGGGGTCGCCGGCGTATAGTCGAAGACGACCAGCAGGACCACCTGCCGGGCGATCCAGAGGCCGCTCAGGACCAGGCCGGCACCGATCGCCAGGTTGCACATCTGCTCCAGCTGACCGACGCCGAAGCGCAGCTTTCCCAGGCGCCCGCGGTGCACGGCCCTCAGCACGAAGTAGGCATAGATCTCGAGCGCGGTCATCAGCGCGCCGCGGATCGCCTCGCTCAGGAGCGCGAGCGAGCGCGTGAGGAGCGCGAAGACGAACTGGAGTGTGACGTTCCCGATGTCGGCCAGGGCGGTATAGAAGATCGCCGCCTCCTTGGCCTTCTGCTCCGGGGTCGGTTCGCGCGCCACCCGCTCTAGCCTTCCCTAGAGCCGCAGCCGGGCGCGGATCACGTCGATCAGGCCGACGTCGAGGAAGTCGACATAGGCGCCGCGGCCGACCGGGCACTCCGCGAAGCCGCCGGCCTCCCGGGCGAAGTCGAGCAGCACCTGCGCGGCACCCTCGTGCCGACCCTTGGCGACCGAGGCCAGGTCCCGCCTGTCCAGGGTCGCGCCCGACCCTCGCGTCAGCAGGACCCAGGCGCTGCGCACCTGGCTTTCGCCTTCCAGGATGACCTCGGCCTCCATGCCCGGCCTGATCAGCGAGACCTCGGCGTCGGCCAGCGGCACGTCGATCATCAGCTTCGAGCAGTCGAGCCAGGAGACCACGGTCTGGCCGCTCACCACCGAATCGCCCCTGGCAACGGGTTCGCTCCAGACGATGCTGCCCGGCAGGGCGTGGAGGGTAGCCCGGCTCAGCCGCTCGAAGTCCTTCTGGGCGGCCTCGACGTCGAGCGTCGCCCGCTGGAGCTCGGCCTGGGCCTGTCGCAGCTCCAGCCGGGCCCGCTTTTTCTCCAGCTTCAGCTCCATGCGGGAGTCCAGGACCCACTGCGGGTCCTCGCCGTCCCTGTCGAGGAAGACCCCCTTCTCGGCGGCGTCGCGGCGGACCCAGGCCTGGTTCAGGCGTTCGTGCAGCCCGGCCAGCTCGAACTCCAGGTTCGACACCCGTATCGCATCCTCGTCGGCGCTGCTCTGGGCCGCGTTCCCCTGGCGCGCCAGGGTCTGCTTGCGGCCGGCGATGGCGCGCATGAGCTGGAGCCGCTCGCCGTAGAGCTTGATCTTGCGCTCCAGGCTCAGGATCTCGACGTCGAGCTGCGCCCGGAAGGTCTCGGCGAAGTCGCCCTTGGAGGACGCGCGCTGCTCGTCCAGCAGCTGGATCTCGTCGAGGAAGACCTCCAGCTCCTCCATCCGCGCCAGCGCCAGCGCCACCTGGGACTGGTGTTCCTCGACCTCGTGGTAGCTGAGGTGCGGATTGACGATGCGTGCGACGATGCCCTCGGCGCCCACGGCCTGGCCGACCCCGAGCGGCAGCTCCTCGACCCTCCCGTCGATCGGCGAGGTGGAGCGGTCCAGCCAGGCCGTCACGGTGGCATCGCGCACGATGATCGAGCGCAGGTAAGGCCCCATGATCCAGCCCGCATAGGCCAGGAAGGCGAGGACGCCCACGAGGTAGATCCAGCGCCGCGGCCTTCTTGCGGCAGGTCGGTTGGATTCGGCCATCCAGGCCCCCCTAGCGAATGAGCCTCGAAAGCTGCGAGGCCTGACCGCTCGCCCGAAGACCCGCCAACAGTCCCGCCGGCGATCAGGGGGCGAGCCTAGCCGTCAACTCCATGTCGCAGAAGTCCAAAAAGTTCTAGGGCCGATAGCAGCCGCGCTGCCGATCGGAATGCGCCGAGGCGGAGCGGACCATCGCAGCCGACCGCCGCGATGGTCCCCTTCTGAACTCTAGCCCGGATATCTCACGAGCGATAGCCTGAGGGATTTTTCGGGAGTGATGTGGAGAGAGGCGGGCATTCGGTGTTGCGCTGCCACGGGGTGTCGCCGCCGGAGGCGCTTAGAAGATCAGAGTTGGTCCGTCGTTGTTGGTGGGAAGGCGAGAAGGCCGGTTGGCACGATCAGATGCACAATCGGGCATGAGCGAGTTGGAACTCCTGCTCGTAGGGGCAGGCTGATGCCATGGCGATGCGGATGCGCCTGACGGAGATGCGGACCTGAGCGCCGATCTTGAGGAGCTTGGCCCGGATGGTGCCGCAGGTGGCCTTGGCGAACTGGGTATGGGCGAGGGCCTTGCGGCGCAGAGCGGAGAGCAGGACATAGGCCAGGGAAGCGAACCAGAGGCGGAGCTGGTTGGCGCGCATGGTGGCTGCCGAGGTGCGGTCTGCGAAGAGGTCGAGCTGGCACTCTTTGATCCTGTTCTCCATGTCGCCGCGCGCGCAGTAGAGGCGTTCATAGAGTTCACGGGCCTTGACGGTCTTGGCCTTGAGGGAGGTGACGACGAAGCGTGGATTGGCGCCCTTGTCGCCGCGGCCTGCCATCCACTCGGCCTTGGCGACAACGCGGCGGCGGCGGGTCCAGCTCTTCTTGGTGGTCCAGCGGAAGTCGACGAAGCGCCGGGCTGACTTTCCGGTGCTGAGTGCCTCCGCCTCGGCCCAGGCCAGATCGACATGGATGTGGTCGACCAGCCGGCTGTTGCGGGCCAGGCCGAAGAGATAGTCGACCTTGTTGTCCTCCGCCCAGGCCATCAGTTCCTCGCGGGCAAAGCCTGAATCGGCGCGCAGCAGGATCTTAACCTCGGGCCAGCGCTGACGGATCTGGGCGACGATGCGGGCGACCTCCTCCTTGGCGCCGGCAGAACCATCGATGTTGGCACGCCGGAGCTTGGCCGCCAGCAGGTGGTCGCCGCAGAAGACATAGAGCGGCAGGTAGCAGTAGCAATCATAGTAGCCATGGAAGAAGCGGCCCTCCTGGCGCCCATGGATCGGATCGTCTGTGGCGTCGAGATCCAGCGTGATGCGCACCGGTGCCTTGTCATGGGCATCGAGAAAGAGATCGACGAAGAGCTTCTCGACGGCCTGCGGGTCGTGGCCGATGCGGTGATAGCGCTCGGCACCCTCGGGCGCATGCTCCAGCCGGTTCAGCGTGCTCTTGCCGGCCAAGGGTGCACAGCCAGGCCGGCGCGCCTCCAAACGGCCCAGCACGGTGCTCAGCACCGGATCGTGGCGCAGCTCGTCGTGATCGTTCACATCTTCATATCCCAGGGCGATGGCGAAGATGCGCTGGCCGACCAGAGTGGCAATGTCATGCACCACCCGATCAGCGCGGCGGCCGTCCTGGAAGCATGCAGCAAAGCGATCCACCAATCCGATGGCTTGGTCCGTTGCGCCAAGCAGCAATGCTCCGGCATCCGAACTGATCGCACCGCCACCGAAATCCGCGACGACACGGCGCCCTTCAAGGCGTGCAAAGACCATCGGCTCCGGGTTACAGTCTGTTGGCATCGTGGGGTCCTCCAGATTCAGCGTAAGCGTCTGTTAGCACTCACACTTTCACTGATTCGGACCCACGATGCACCTAGCCTCGTGAGATATCCGGGCTAGCGCTCTTCTATGGAAGCAAATCGTCGTCGCAGATGTGTCCATCTGCTCGGGATTTGCCCTAGGCCGCGTTCAGCCGCCTGAGCACGTAGGCCAGGATGCCGCCGTTCTTGTAGTAGGCGACCTCGTCGGCCGTATCGATGCGGCAGAGCAGGCTGATCTCCTCGCTGCTGCCGTCGGGGCGGTGGATGCGGCAGGCGACGTCCATGCCGGGCTTGATCTCGCCGGCGATGCCCGCGAGGTCGAAGGTCTCCGCGCCGGTGAGGCCGAGGCTCTTGCGGGTCTGGCCCTCCTTGAACTGCAGGGGCAGCACGCCCATGCCGACCAGGTTGGAGCGGTGGATGCGCTCGAAGGACTCGACGATGACGGCCTTGACCCCCAGCAGCAGGGTGCCCTTGGCGGCCCAGTCGCGCGAGGAGCCGGTGCCGTACTCTTTGCCGGCGACCACGACCAGCGGCACGCCTTCGGCCTGGTAGCGCATGGCGGCGTCGTAGATCGGCAGCACGTCGCCCGAGGGCTGGTGCTTGGTGACGCCGCCCTCGCTGCCCGGCACCATCTCGTTCTTGATGCGGATGTTGGCGAAGGTGCCCCGCATCATGACCTCGTGGTTGCCGCGCCGGGAGCCGTAGGAGTTGAAGTCGATCGGGCGCACCTGGTGCTCGATCAGGTACTCGCCCGCCGGGCTGTCGCGCTTGATCGAGCCGGCCGGCGAGATGTGGTCGGTGGTGATGGAATCGCCCAGCACCGCCAGGGCACGCGCGCCCTGGATGTCGTGCGTCGCCTCCGGCTCGGCGGTGATGCCGTCGAAGAAGGGGGGGAAGCGCACGTAGGTCGAGCCGTCCTCGAAGCTGTAGGTCTCGCTCGCCTTCACCTTGACCTGCTGCCACTGCTTGGGGCCCTCGAAGACGTTGGCATAGCGGCTCTTGTACATCTCCGGCGACAGGCTCGCGGTCAGCAGGTCGTGCACCTCCTGGTTGGTCGGCCAGATGTCCTTCAGGTAGACCGGCTGGCCGTCGCTGCCGGTGCCAAGGGGGTCCTTGGTCAGGTTCACCGTGGTGCTGCCGGCCAGCGCATAGGCCACCACCAGCGGCGGCGAGGCCAGGTAGTTCAGGCGTGTGAGCGGATGCACCCTGCCCTCGAAGTTGCGGTTGCCCGACAGCACGGCGGCCACGTGCAGGTTGTTCTTCTCGATCGCCTCGTGGATCGGCTCGGGCAGCGGGCCGGAGTTGCCGATGCAGGTGGTGCAGCCATAGCCCACCAGGTCGAAGCCCAGCGCGTCCAGGTCGTCCTGCAGGCCGGCGGCCTCCAGATAGTCGGTCACCACCTGCGAGCCCGGCGCCAGCGAGGTCTTGACCCAGGGCTTGACGCCCAGGCCCTTGGCCCGCGCCTTCCTGGCCACCAGGCCGGCGGCGATCAGGACCGAGGGGTTGGAGGTGTTGGTGCACGACGTGATCGCGGCGATCACGACGTCACCGTGGCCCAGGTCGTGGTTCTGCGCCTCGACCGCTACCCGAACGGCGGGGTCGCCCACGCCGCCGCCGGTGATCGCGCTCAGCGCGTTCTCCTTCAACCCCGACAGCGCCACGCGGTCCTGCGGGCGCTTCGGCCCGGCCAGGCTGGGCTCCACGCTCGCCAGGTCCAGCTCCAGCATGTCGGTGAAGACGGGGTCTGCCATGTCGTCGTCGCGCCAGAGGCCCTGGGCCTTGGCATAGGCCTCGACCAGTGCCACCCGGCCCTCGTCGCGGCCGGTGAAGCGCAGGTAGCGCAGGGTCTCGGCGTCGATCGGGAAGAAGCCGCAGGTGGCCCCGTACTCCGGCGCCATGTTGGAGATGGTGGCGCGGTCGGCCAAGGTCAGCGCCGAGAGGCCGGGCCCGCAGAACTCCACGAACTTGCCGACCACGCCGCGCGCGCGCAGCATCTGGGTCACGGTCAGCACCAGGTCGGTCGCCGTCGCCCCCTCGCGCAGCTTGCCGGTCAGCTTGAAGCCCACGACCTCCGGCACCAGCATGGTGACCGGCTGGCCCAGCATGGCGGCCTCAGCCTCGATGCCGCCCACGCCCCAGCCGAGCACGGCCAGCGCGTTCACCATGGTCGTGTGGCTGTCGGTTCCGACCAGGGTATCGGGATAGGCGACGGTCGTGCCGCCCTCCTCCCGGGTCCAGACGCTCTGCGCCAGGTACTCGATGTTGACCTGGTGGCAGATGCCGGTGCCCGGCGGCACCACGCGGAAGTTGTCGAAGGCCTGCTGGCCCCAGCGCAGGAAGGCATAGCGCTCGCCGTTGCGCTCGAACTCGCGCTCGACGTTGTCCTCGAAGGCCTTGGGCGTGCCGAACTCGTCCACCATGACGGAATGGTCGATCACCAGGTCTACCGGCGAGAGCGGGTTGATCTTCTGCGGGTCGCCGCCGAGGTCGACCATGGCCGCACGCATGGCCGCCAGGTCGACCACGGCCGGCACGCCGGTGAAGTCCTGCATCAGCACGCGCGCCGGGCGGTAGGCGATCTCGCGGTCGGCCCGGCGCTCCTTCAGCCAGGCGCCCAGCGCCTTGATGTCGTCCACCGTGACGCTCTGCCCGTCCTCGAAGCGCAGCAGGTTCTCCAGCAGCACCTTCAGGCTGAAGGGCAGGCTGGAGAGATCGCCGAGCGTTTCCTCGGCGACGGGAATGGAGTAGTAGTCGTAGCTTCGGCCGCCGGCTTCCAAGGTGCGGCGCGTCGCGAGCGTGTCTTGACCGAGGGACATGAATATCCTCCTCACTGGGTTGAGACCGGTTACTCGTCGAACGCAGGATCTGCGTTCACGCGCCACGGGCGGTAGCGACCGGACCCGCGGTCAGCGGCCGGGAGCGGCCGCCGCCCTTCTATTAGGAGCTTCGGCTTTGGAATGGAAGGGCAGCCAAGGCCGCAGCCAAGCGGCGAGGGGAGGAGAAATGGGACCGGACGACCTGACCTGGCGCATCGACGAGGTCAACAGCAACGCCTGGCCGCCGCTGCGGCAGGTGCTGGCCGGCGGCTGGGCGATCCGCCTCTCGGGCGGGCTCACGCGGCGCGCCAACTCGATGAACCCGCTGGGACCCGGGACGGGAGAGCCGGGTAATGCCCTGGCGCTGGCCGAGAGCCTCTACCGCGCCGCGGGGCAGGATCTCTACCTGCGCATTCCCTCCTTCCTGGAGCCGGCCGTCGACCGCGGCCTGGAGCGGCTGGGCTTCGGCGCCCAGGCGACGACCCTGTCGCTCTACCGTGATCTGGAAGCGCTCCCTTCCGGGACCGACGGCGGGGTCAGGCTCGAGAGCCTGGCCGGGCCCGGCTGGCTCGCCGCCAGGGCCGCGCTCGGCGGCCTCGATGAAGCCCGCGCCGAGCTCTACGGCAGGATCGTCTCGCGTATCGCACTGCCGGCGGCCTTCGCGGTCCTGCAGGAAGAGGGGCGCGCGGTCGGCCTGGCCTACGGGGTGCTGCAGGGACCGCTACTGGCCATCGACTCGGTCCTGACCGACGCCGAGCGGCGCAATCGCGGCCACGCCGCGCGCGTGCTGACGGCACTGCTGCAGTGGGGCAGGTCCAAGGGTGCAACGGCGGCCTGCCTGCAGGTCGAAGCCGACAACGCAGCGGCGCGTGCGCTCTACCGCAAGCTCGGCTTCCTCACCGAGGTCTACAGCTACCACTACCGCAAGGGACCCGAGACCGCAGCCTGAGCGCCGCGGACTTGTGCCGCTACAAAAGAGAGCTTCCACGCCTGCGACGGGGGCGTTAGAGAGCTTGAGCATGACGACAGACGCGCTTCCCCTGCCGATCACGGCACCGGTTGCCGGGCTCAGGCTCTCCGGCATCCACGAGGTCTTCCTGGAGGGCTACGGCCAGAAGGACCTGGTCCCGCTCTGGGTCGGCGAGGGCGACCGGCCGACGCCGGCCTTCATCGCCGAGGCCGCCAAGCGGGCGATGGACGCGGGCCACACCGGCTATCCGGCCAAGCGCGGCATCCCCCCGCTGCGCCGGGCCATCGCCGCCTACGAGAGCCGCCTGCACGGCGCCGACATCGACGTCGAGCGGGTGAGCCTGGTCTCCTCCGGCATGGCGGGCGTGGCCACCCTCATGGCCTGCTTCGCCGGGCCGGGCGACAAGGTGGCGGTGGTGACGCCGATCTGGCCCAACGCCATGGCAGCCGTCGAGCTGCAGGGCGCAGAGGTTGTGGCCGTCCCCTTGAGCCAGACGGCCGACGGCGCCTTCCACCTGGAGCTCGACCTCCTGGAGAGCGTGCTCAAGAGCGGCGTGAAGGCGCTCTTCTGTGCCTCGCCGGGCAACCCCTCGGGCTGGGTCGCGAGCGGCGAGGAGCAGGCCCAGATGCTGGCGCTCTGCCGCCGCCACGGCACCTGGCTGATCGCCGACGAGGTCTACACCCGCCTCTACTACGGCAGCAGTCCGGGTCCGGGCGGGGCTGCGCCCTCGCTGCTGACCCTCGCAGCGGCGGACGACCCGCTGGTCGTCCTGCAGTCCTTCTCCAAGACCTGGGCCATGACCGGCTGGCGCATGGGCTGGCTGGTGCATCCGCCGGGTTTCGGCCCGGTGCTGGAGAAGCTGATCGAGTACACCACTTCCGGCGCCTCGCACTTCTCGCAGTACGGCTGCCTGGCGGCCATCACCGAGGGCGAGGACTTCGTGAGAGAGCAGGTGGCGCACTGCCACCGGCAGCGCGACCGCGTGGTGCAGACCATGGCGGCGCTTCCCGGCATCACCCTGAAGGCGCCCGAGGGCGCCTTCTACGCGCTCTTCGCCGTCGCGGGGATGACCGACAGCCTGGCCGGCGCCAAGAAGATCCTGGCCGAGGCCCGGGTCGGGCTCGCCCCCGGCTCTGCCTTCGGGCCGGGCGGAGAGGGCAGCCTGCGCCTCTGCTTCGCCGCCAGTGCGGAGACCGTCGGCGAGGGGCTCGACCGCCTGTCCGGCTATTTCAGGAAGCGCGCATGACCTATCGGATAGACAGCCTCACCGCCGCCGAGACGGAGACTCTGGCCGCGATCGACGCCGGGCTGGCGGCGAGCAACCGCGGCAAGATGGAGGCCCAGGGCCTCGACCTGGCCCTGCTGCGGCGCCACGAGATCCGGCTGGCCGCGCGCGAGGGCGACAGCCTGGTGGGCGGGCTGATCGGCTATGTGAAGTATTCCTGGCTCTACGTCGGCACGCTCTGGGTCGAAGGCGCCCGGCGCAGCCAGGGGATCGGCGGCGCCCTGCTGGCCGAGGCCGAGCGGCAGGCGATGGCGCTCGGCGCCCGGAATTCCTGGCTGCTGAGCCTGACCCTCGAGGCGCCGGACTATTACCTCCGGCACGGCTATCGGCCCTTCGCAGAGCTCGAGGACTATCCCGCCGGCCACAGCATGAAGTTCCTGAGGAAATCCTTGATTGCACGGCAATGATCGCATGGCGACCTCGCCCTGTTCTGCGTTCTGTGCATAGCCGACTCGGCCGGGACCCCGTTCCACTTCGTCGCCGGGCAGCGTATATCCCGTTACAAGCGTCTGAAGAACGGGTCCGAAGCGGACACACGCAGGCCTGGTAAGGATCCAGATCATGTTCTATCGCCATTACGTCGCCGACGGCACCATTCCCGGCCTCTCCGAGGTCGAGGTCGAGCGGCTCGTGGACCGGCGTGACCGCACCCACCGCGGCGTGAGCCGTCGCCTCCTGCGCGATCTCGGCCTCGACCGCGACGCCTCCTGAGGCGCTCGGCCATCCCGACCGGCGCGACAGGGCGAGAGGACGAGGGGCGTCTCCCCCTCGCCGCCGCCGCGGCGTGAGTTCCGGTAGTCGGGCGAAGACTCCCAAGACCGCAGCAGTGCCGCCCAAGAGCGAGACCGGGCCTTTGTGGCTCGGCTACGCTCTGGCGCTCTTCATCACCTGCGTCTGGACCGGCTGGATCCTGGTCTCGCGCCACGGCGTTCAACAGACGCTTACGATCTACGACATCGCGGCACTGCGGTGGGGGGTCGGAGGAACAATCCTGCTTCCCTTCGCACTCGTCTGGGGCTTGAGCGGATTGCCGGTCCAACGGGCGCTCCTGCTGGTTGTCTTCTTCGGGCCACCCTATGCGCTGCTGGTCTACGTCGGTTTCCAGTATGCGCCCGCTTCGCACGCAGGCGTGCTGGTGAACGGGCTGCTTCCCTTCATCACCATGGTGATGGCTGCGATCATATTGCGAGAGCGGGCCAACCGGTCGCGGCTCCTGGGCGTGGTGTTGATTCTCCTGGGATCTGCCTGCATGGCCGGCGACGGCCTTTTCTTCGCACCGCCGGGCACCTGGATCGGCGACCTCCTCTTCGTCTCCTCGGCCCTCTTCCTCGGCGGATACATGATCGCGGCGCGCAGCTGGAACATCACCCAGCGCCAGGCCTTGGCAGCCGTCCTGGTGGGCGGTCTGCTCTGCTTCCTGCCGATCTACCTGTTGGCGCCCATTCCGAGCACGCTCCAGGCCCTGCCGCTTCAGGACTGGCCGTGGGACGAGGTGCTCCTGCAGGGCAGTTACCAGGGAATCCTGGTCTCGATCGGCGGGGTTACCTGCTTCACGCTCGCAACCCGCATCCTGGGCTCCACCACCATGGCCGCCTTCATGGCCGCCGTGCCGGCCTTCGCCCTGATCCTGGCCTGGCCGCTGCTGGGCGAAGTGCCCTCGATCCTGGCCATCGCCGGGGTCGTCGTGGTGACCGGCGGCATCCTCTTCGCCTCGGGTATCCTGCCGCAGAGGAAAATTGCCTGAGGCAAGGGGGCCGCACCGGGTTGGGTTCGGCGCTGACTCTAATCTCGGCGCAGGAGCATGAGGTTCAGGCCGTTGAGCGCATCGTAGACCTGGCGCATCTCGCGGCCGAAGCGTTCACCATCGACCGCTGCATTGGCGGCCTGCAGGTCTTCGCGGATGGCCCGCAGGCTCCGCTCTCCGTCGATGCGCGAGAGGATCGCTGGGGCCAACCGCGGCAGGCGCCGGCGCAGGGTCGTGCCCTCGATGGTGGCCTTGATCGAGAGATCGCTCTGTGCTGCTCGCGCAAGCTCGCTGCCCTTGTGCTTGGTCAGGATGGGGATCGCCTCGTCGTCCAGCACCGCCTCGCAGCCGCCCCTGTCCGCCGGCGTGGCATAGAGCAGATGCGCCTTCATGTTGCCGGCCAGGTTCTCGGCCGCCTGCAGGCGTGCCTCCGGCGAGAGGTCCTGGAAGCGGCTGGCCAGTTGCGGATCGGCGAAATGGGTCTCGGGCTCGTAGAGCGCGCGCGGCAGGAAGGCCGCGCAGGCGAGGCCGGCCGACTGCAGCAACGCCAGCACCTCGGTCACGCTGTAGGCGCGGTCGCGCCGGTTCAGCAGCAGGTCGACCAGCGCCGCATCGCTCTGCCGGTGGTCGAAGAGGTAGGGGTTGCGGCGGAAGCGGTTGGTCTCCGGCAGCTTGGCCAGCAGGCGGCGGGCCAGGGCGACCTGCTCGGCCAGCGGTTGATCGCCGGCCAATGTGCGCAGGAGGTCCTGCAGCTCGTAGACGCCGCTGCGGCCGAGGTGGGCGTAGAGCATCAGGCCGATGCCGCCCTCCTTGCCCAAGGCACCCGCCAGAACCTTCAAGCCGGCCGGCGGGTCGGGCAGGTGGTGCAGCACCCCGCAGCAGTCGATGTAGTCGTAGGGGCCCGGCGCCAGCCGGTCCAGTTCCTCCAGCCGCCCGGTCAGGAAGCGCAGGTTCTTGAGGCCGCGGGTCCTGGCCCGTGCCTCGGCGATGGAGCGCGAGGCGGCGGAGAGGTCGAGGTAGACGACCTCGGCTTCTTCGGCGCCGGCATCGTCAAGCTGCTGGGCCAGCATGATGGCGGCATCGCCGGTGCCGCCGCCGGCGATCAGCGCCCGGAACCCGCGTGCCGGGTCGAAGCGGCCGCCCAGCAGGTAGTGCCTGATCTCGCGCAGGTCGCTGGGGGAGCCCACCACGAGACGCTTGCGCTCGTCGGCGGGATCGCGGCTGGGATAGGGGTAGGCCTCGTACTGGGCGGCGAGCGGGTCGTCCTCCTGTCCGCTCAAGCCTCGCCCTCCAGGGTCAGCACGACCTTGCCCGTGGCCTTGCGCGTCTTCAGCAGGTTCAGCGCGTCGGCCGCCTGCTCCAGCGGCAGGCTGTTCGAGACGCGCGGCTGCAGGCGCCCCTCCAGCAGCCAGGTGAAGAGCGTGCGCATCTGCTCGGTGACCCGCGCCGGCGCCCGGCGGCGGTAGGCGCCCCAGTAGAAACCGATCACCGAAATGTTCTTCACCATGACGATGTTGGCGGGCGCCTGGGGGATGCTGCCGCCGGCGAAGCCCAAGGTCACGAGCCGCCCCTCGAAGGCAAGCGCCCGCAGGGAGCTGTCGAAGACCGAGCCGCCGACGGGATCGAGGATGACGTCCGCGCCCTGGCCGGCCGTCACCGCCTTGATCCGCTCGCGCAGGTCCTCCTTGCGGTAGTCGATCAGGGCGTCGGCGCCGTGCTGGGCGGCGATCGCCAGCTTCTCCGGGCCGCCGGCCGTGGCGATCACCCGCGCGCCCAGCGCCTTGCCGACCTCGACCGAGGCAAGGCCGGTGCCGCCGGCCGCGCCGTGCACCACCAGCCACTCCTTGGGCTGCAGCGCCGCCCGCCAGACCAGACTGCCGTGCGCGGTGCAGTAGGTGATGCCGAGCGCGGCCGCCGTGGCGTCGTCCACCGAGGGGGGCAGCGCATGCAGGTCGCCCGCCCGCGCCAGCGCGTAATCGGCAAAACCTCCGTGATCGAGGAAGGCCAGCACCCGGTCGCCCTCGTGCCACTGCGAGACCTTGGGTCCGACCGCCGCCACCTCGCCGGCCGCCTCGAGGCCCGGCGCGAAGGGGACTTCCGGGGTCTCCTGATAGCGGCCGGCCAGCATGAGGGTATCGGCGAAGTTCACGCCGGCGGCACGGATCCTGACCAGCACCTCGCCCGGACCCGGCTCGGGACGCGGCACCTCTCGCAACTCGATGCTGCCCGCGGGGCCGGGCTCGCTACAGATCAGTGCACGCATCGCACTCACGCTCATCCTCAATTCCCCAGATCAATGGAGTCCCGCAGGCTCGCTTCCGGTCCAGTCCTCCGGACCCAGCGCGCGCTGCTCTCCGACCTCCAGGCCCGCCCGGTTTCTCACCGGCCGCCCCCAGCTCTCCGCCAGTTCCTCCAGCTCGGCCTCGCCCAGGATGCCGAGCGACAGCAGGATGCGTGCCATCAGGACCGCGGCGGCGCGCGCCGCGCCATCGTCCACCTTGAGGGCGAGACCCAGGCCGAGCTCGGGGAAGGAGGCGCAGAAGACGCCCTCCGCCCCGTTCTTGATGAGCGCCCTGGTGCCCAGCACCGCCATGGCGTCGCTGACGAAATCACCGGTGCCGCCCAGCATGAAGGGCGCGGCCGCGCAGGCCTCGCGCACGATGCGGCAGGCCTCCTGGCGGCCGTCGGGCTGGTCGTCGGGGTTGCCGAGCCGCGCCATGGCCAAGGCCCAGTTCGCCAGCGGCAGGCCGATGGTCGGGATACCGCAGCCGTCGATGGCGGTGGGAGCGCGGCCCATGTCCATGCTGGTCATGGATTCCAGGATCCCGATGATGCGCTGCTGGACGGCGTGGTGGATCTTCAGATAGCCCCTGGTCGGCGCCTTGAGGTGCAGCGCCAGGGTCAGCATGCCGCTGTGCTTGCCCGAGCAGTTGTTGTGGAGCTGGCAGGGCCTGCCGCCGCCGGAGAAGAGCGCCTCGACCGACTCCGGGCGCCCCGGGAGCTGCGGACCGCAGGCCAGGTCGGGCTCGCCCATGCCGATCCGCGCCAGCCAGGCCGCCACCGCCTCGACGTGCTGGGCCTCGCCCTGATGGCTGGCGCAGGCCAGCGCAATCTCGGTCTGCGAGAGGCCGAAGGCCGCAGCCGCCCCGCTCTCCACCAGGGCCAGGGCCTGCAACGACTTGATCGCCGAACGCGGGTAGACCGGGCGCTCGATGTCGCCCGCCGAGCGCAGGACGCGGCCCTCGCTATCGACCAGGGCATAGGCGGCCCGGTGCCGGCTCTCCACCAGGGGGCCGCGGGTGATCTCCACCAGGATCGGGTCGGCGGAGGGTGTTTGGGAAGCGGTTTCGGACATGGCGCTGCGTGTGGTGTGGAAGGTGATCACTGAGGCCGACCTTGCTCCTCGTCGGGCGCTGCTGCAAGCTGAGAGCGTCATGAACGAGCTCCGCGGATACTTCGCAATCGGCGTGGAGGGCATCAGCAAGCCCATGAACCTGGGGGCCCTGCTGCGCACCGCCCACGCCTTCGGCGCCAACTACGTCTTTACCATCGACGCAGCCTTCGACAGCCGCGAGGTGCGCTTGTCCGACACCGCCGATTCGGAGCAACACCTGCCGGTCTTCGACTATCGTCGGATGGAGGATCTGGAGCTGCCGCGGGGCTGCCGGCTGGTCGGGGTGGAGCTGACCGACGAGGCCATCGACCTGCCGAGCTTCCGCCACCCGCTGGCGGCGGCCTACATCCTGGGACCCGAGCGGGGCAGCCTCTCGCCCCAGGCACAGGAGCGCTGCAGCTTCGTGGTCAAGATCCCGACGCGCTTCTGCATCAACGTCAGCCTGGCCGGTGCCTTGGTCATGTACGACCGCTACGTCAGCCTGGGCCGCTTCGCACCGCGCGCCGCAAGGTCCGGCGGGCCGGTGGAAGAGCTGCCGCCGCACGTTAGCGGGGCACAGAAGATCCGTAGCGCTTGAGGAATGCTCGAGGCTCGCCCTAATAGCGGACGAAGCGGTTGAGCAGGCGGCCGAAGCGTCCGGTCAGGCGCACCGGGGCCTCGGTGACCACGAAGCAGAGGCAAGCTTCGCCCTTCTCCGCGACCGGCATGTGGTCGACGCTGTCGTCGGCAAGCTGAAGGTCGCCGGGCTCGTAGAGCCCGGAGGCATCGGCATAGGCGCCCTTCAGGACCAGGGTCAGCTCCAGCCCGCGATGGGTGTGGGCCGGGATCCTGACGCCGCCCTTCACCAGCATGAGGCGGGCCGTGCCGCCGGTCGTGGCCGGCAGGACATAGTCCTTGAGGCCCGGCATGACCCTGCGCCAGGGCAGCTCTTCCAGCCTCCGGCCGACATAGGGCTGCAGCGGGGCCGGCAGGCGCACGTCTCCTGCCGCCGGCTGCGGCGGCTGGCTGTCAGTCTCCTCGTCCAACCGCGCCATGACGCTGTCCCGCAAGCCGGGGCTCAGCCTGGCGCTCTCGCTCTCGTCGAGCAGGGCACCTGCTATGGCCTCGTAGTCGCCGAGAGCTCTGCGCACCTCGCTGCGAAGTGAGGCCTGCGCGGCGACGGCGAGACTGGGGGCCTCGGGCAGCAGTCCGGCCGCATAGGCGAGGTGAAGGTCCTCGGGCTCGGTCGAAATTTTCATCTCAACTCTCTACTCGTCCTCCGCCAGGGCACGCCGCAGACGCCTCATCGCCAGGCGCAGGCGCGACTTGACCGTCCCCAGGGCGATCCCGGTCTCCTCGGCTATGGCCGAGTGCACCTTGTCGCCGAAATACGCCATACGAACTAGCTCCGCCTGTTCCTTCGGCAAGTCCGCGATCGCCCGTTTCAAGCGCTCGCTTTCCTGCTTGCGATTCACCGTCTCGTCCGCCGAGACGCTCTCGGGCCGAAACATCGGATCCTCCGGATCCAGTTCCGGCTTGTTTTCCCGTCGGAAGCGGTCGATCCGCTTGTTCCTGGCGATCGTGAAGATCCAGGTAGAGACGGTGGCCTGGCTGGGGTCGAAGGTCTGTGCGCGGCGCCAGACGGTCAGCATGGTCTCCTGCACCAGCTCTTCGGCAGCCGCCTCCTCCGCGCCCTGGCGTTGCAGGAAGCCTTTCAGCCGGGGCGCGAAGTGATCGAAGAGCACCGCGAAGGCCGCCCTGTCGCCCCGCGCGGCGACCCGCTCCATCAGATCTTCCTGGTCTTCCCTCTCAACCACCCTCAGAGCCCTTGACCGAACCTGCCGCCGCGGCCTGACGGCCATCATTCTCTGCTGCGGCTCGAGCAAGGGCAACGAGGTCTCCATGGCACCTTGTTACGTGCCGGAGGCCGGGCCGGATCATCCCTGCCGTGACGCGATGGCTGTCGCTCGCGCCAAGTCGTGCTCTGTGGCCGGATCGGGAGGTCAGCCGGCGACCGCGCTGCGCCTGGCCGGCGCGGCCGGCGCGGCCGAGGTTTGCGACTGGGCCTTCGGCAAGGCCTGGTCCTGCTGCTCGTCCCGGAGAGGGGCGGCGCGGAGGTGGACGGTGAAGACGGAGCCCTTGCCGAGCTCGCTGCGGATTTCCAGCCGGCCCCGGTGTCGGCTGACGATGTGCTTGACGATCGCCAGGCCCAGCCCGGTCCCGCCCAGGGCACGCGAGCGTGCGGTGTCGACCCGGTAGAAGCGTTCCGTCAGGCGCGGCAGGTGCTCGCGCGGGATGCCCTCGCTCTGGTCGATCACCGAGACCGAGACCATGCTGCGGCCTTGCGCGGCAGCCTGTCCCTCCTCTGCAGCCACCTCGATCGAGACCTTCGAGTTCGGCTGCCCGTACTTGATCGCGTTGTCGACCAGGTTCTGGAAGACCTGGACCAGCTCTTCCTCGTCGCCATAGGCCGCCAGGGGCCGGGCCGCCTGCACCACCAGCGCGATCTGGCGCTTCTCCGCCTTCAGGGAGAGCGTGGTCGCGACCCGCTTCAGGAGCCCGGTCAGCTCGACCACGTCGCGCGGCGGGGTGTGCTCGTGCATCTCGATACGCGAGAGCGAGAGCAGGTCCTCGACCAGATGCGCCATCCTGACCGACTGCTCGGCCATGATCGGCAGGAAGCGCGCGCGGGCCTCGGGATCGTCGCGCGCCGCGCCGTCCAGGGTCTCGATGAAGCCCATGAGGCTCGCCAGCGGGGTCTTCAACTCGTGGCTGGCGTTGGCAACGAAGTCGGCCCGGAGCTGCTCTGCACGCTTGAGGGAGGTGATGTCCTGCAGGGCCAGGATGGCGATGGTCCTGTCCGGCAGCGCCACCGGCAGGCGGCGGACCTGGGCCACGAAGTGCTGCATCAGGCCGCCGGCGATGGTGAACTCCAGGGTTCGGCTCTCGGCCCCGGCCAGGACCGCCTCGGCGGCCGACAGCAGGGCCGGCTCGCGCAGCACGGAGATCAGGTCGGCGCCCTCCAGGCGGACGTCGAAGAGCTCCTTGGCGGCCAGGTTGGCGCGCGTCACCTTGCGCTCGGCCGTGAGGGTCAGCAGCGGATAGGGAAGCGCGGCCAGGACCGCCTCCTTCCCGGCGTCGGAGGCCGTGAGCTCCTTGCGTGCCCGCTGGGAGGAGCCGAGCGCCTCCGAGACGGCCGCGTTGAGCGGGCCGGAGAGGAGAGAGCCGATCGGTGCGGGCGGCAGGGCGACGCGCTGGTCCGGCCTGGCCGCGAAGTTCCAGAGATAGCCGGTTATCGAGGCCAGCTCCGCACGGTGCCGCCGCAGGAAGACCAGCGCCCCGCCGAGACTCGCCAAGGTAACGATCACCAGCCCGGGAAAGGTGAGCCATCCCACCGCGAAGAGAAACAGCGCGGCGAGGCCGACCGGCAGGACGATCATCAAGTAGGCCAGGAGCGAATCCTGGCGAACGCCTTGCGATGACATGGCGGGCTCAGGGTCTTGCGCCGACTCCGGCGCGGCGTCCGCGGTCGGCTGGGTGTCTAGAGTCTCCGATTCATCTAGATCAACCGCATGACGTGCAGATGTCGTTTGCGTTTCGCTTTGGAGAGAGCTGTCCAGGCCTTCCAGCGGGTCGACGAGGATTGGCCGCGCCGGCTCGCTGGCCGGGCGTCTCGGTTCCTCCTCGCCCTCTTTGCGTTCTGTCATGACCCAGACAGTCTATCGCGCCCTGCCGTGGCCGTGGAAGCCGGCATGCGCAAGCTGCGGGTCACATTATGCGGCGCCGATTACTCGGGCTCGGCCGGCGTCTCCGGTTCGGCCGGGCCGCCATCGGGACCACCATCTGGGCCACCCGCCGCCTCGGCCGACCTGCGCTGTTGGAAGAGCTGCTCGAAGTCGATCGGCGTCATCAGGAAGGGCATGAAGCCGCCGTCCCGGCTCAAGGTCCCGATGATGGCGCGCGCGAAGGGGAAGAGCATCTCCGGCGCCTCGATCAGGAAGGCGCGCTCGGTCTCCTCGGCCGTCATGTCGACCTGCAGGTTGGCGATGCCGGCGTAGTCCAGCTCGATCAGGAAGGCGTTCTTGTCGCCGACCACGGCCTCGACCCTGAGCGCCAGGACGACCTCTGCCAGGCGGTCCTGGATGGGATTGACCCGGACGTCGACCGAGATGGTGATCTTCGGGCTCTTCTGGGTCTGGCCGAAGATGACCGGGGCGTTGGGGTTCTCGAAGGAGAGATCCTTCACGTACTGCGTCAGGATCAGCATCCTGGGCTGCTGTGCGCCCGGCGCCGGCGTCTGCGGCGGTTGCGTCGGCTGGCTATCGCTCATGGCGTCCTTCCCTCAGGTGAAGGCGCGCCTCTAGCACGCCCCGCCCGGCTCCGGCAAGGGAGGCGGCCCCGCCTACTGCCAGCGCGAGGGCAGCAGGTCCTCCTCGAAGGGGAAGTGCGACAGGCGCTCGACGCCGTGCTCGGTCACCAGCACCTGTTCCTCCAGCTTGACCCCCTCGTCGCCGCCGACCTCGCCGACGTAACTCTCCACGCAGAGCGCCATGCCGGGCCGGACCTCGCCGTCGTAGCCCGAGGCCTCGAAGTCCTCGGCATAGAGGATGCCGGGGTACTCGTCGCAGAGACCCACCCCGTGCATCACCACGGAGTAGCGGTTGGGCCGGCAGGTCTCCGGCAGCTTCCAGCTCTTCTCCGAGATCTCGCGGAAGGTGAGGCCCGGCTTCAGCATTGCGATGTTGGTCTCGATCTGCTCCAGGGCCAGGCCGTAGAGGCGCCGCTGCTCGCCGCTGGGCCTGCCGGGCCCGCAGTGGAAGGTGCGCGAGATGTCCGCGCAGTAGCCCAGCGGGCCGATCAGGTCGGTGTCGAAGGAAACCAGGTCGCCCGGCCGGATCAGGTGGGCCGAACACTCCTGGAACCAGGGGTTGGTCCGCCGGCCCGCCGCCAGCAGGCGGGTCTCGATCCACTCGCCGCCCCGCGCGATGTTCTCGCGGTGCAGGATGGCCCAGAGCGCGTTCTCGCTCATGCCCGGCCGGAGCGCCTCGCGCATCCGCGCCATGCCGATCTCTGCGACCGCGATGGCGTTGGTCATGGCCTGGACCTCCAGGTCCGACTTGATCAGCCGCGCGGTCTCCATCACCTCCTGGCCGTCGGCGATGGCGACGCCGCGCTCCTCCAGCGCCCAGGTGCCGGCCGGGTCGCACTTGTCGAGCGCGAGGCGGCGGTTGGCGCCGCCGGCCTGGCGCAGCAGGGCGTCGATCTCGTCCGCCCACTTGCGCACCTTCTCCTCGACGCGGGTGCCCGCGGAGAAGAAGTACCAGCTGATGGAGCGCCGGATCTCGTCGATGGTCTCCAGCTCTTCGCTCAGGTGGTCGCAGTTGTGATAGTCGAAGAGCACCACCGGTCCCTCGGCCGGCACGAAGCAGGAGCGCGCGGCGTTGTGCAGGGTCCAGACGGCCATGTTGCGGCTGCCGGTGGCATAGCGGATGTTGATGGGGTCGTAGAGCAGGATGCCGGCCAGGTCGCGCGCCCTCAGCTCGCGGCGAACCCGCTCCAGGCGCTGGGTCCTGAGCGCGACCAGGTCGAGCCCGGCGTCGCAGTCGTTGCGGCCCATGGCGATGCTGGCGGCGCGCCGCAGGTCGTTTGCGGGCCCGGCGGGAGAGCGGGGTGCGTCGGGAGCCATTGCGTCGTCCTTCCTCAAACCCAGCGCTGGGGCAGCAGGGCCGCCTCGAAGGGATAGGTCGAGAGGTTGATGGGATCGCCTTCGGTGATCAGGATCTGCTCTTCCAGCTTCACCCCCTGGGTGTCGCCGGGCTCGCCGATGTAGCTTTCCACGCAGAGCGTCATGCCGGGCTCCAGCACGAAGTCGTAGCCCGAGGCCTCGAAGTCGATGGCCTGGGCGATGCGCGGGTACTCGTCGCACATGCCCACCCCGTGCGCGAGCGAGCCGTAGCGGTAGGGCAGGAAGCGGTCGGGAATCTGCCAGGCCGCTTCGGTGATCTCGCGTGCGGTCCTGCCTGCCCGGAAGAGCGGGATGTTGGTCTGGATCTGCTCGTAGGCGAGGCCGTAGAGCTCCTTCTGCCGCTCGCTCGGCCGTCCGGGCCCGCAGAAGTAGGTCCGCGAGATGTCGCAGCAGTAGCCGTAGGGCCCGATCAGGTCGGTGTCGAAGGCGACCAGCTCGCCCGGCCGGATGGCCCGGTCGGAGGCCTCCTGGAACCAGGGGTTGGTGCGGCTGCCGGCGGTGAGCAGGCGGGTTTCGATCCACTCTCCGCCCTCGGCGATGTTGGTCTCGTGCAGCAGCGACCAGATCTCGTTCTCGCTGAGGCCCGGACGCAGGGCCTCCTGCATGCGCGCCATCCCGGCCTCGCAGACCACCATGGCCTGGCGCATCAGCTCCAGCTCCTCCGGCAGCTTGACCGCGCGCAGCACCTCCATCAGGGCCTGGCCCTCCTCCAGGACGATGCCCCGGTCGCGCAGCTGAAAGCTGCCCATGGGATCGCAGCGGTCGATTGCCAGGCGCCGGTTGCCGCCGCCGTGGAGCTGGACCAGCTCGGCGATCTCGGCGGCCCACTGGCCGGCCTTCTCCGGTCCGCGCTGGCCGGCACCGAAGTAGAACCAGCCGATGGCCGGGCGCACCTCGTCGACCGTCCCCAGGCCGCGGCTCAGGTGCTCGCAGTTGTGGAAATCGAAGAGGACCACCGGGCCTTCCGTCGCGATGAAGCAGTAGCGGACGGCATTGTGCAGGGTCCAGACCGTCATGTTGCGGCTGCCGGTGGCGTAGCGGATGTTGATGGGGTCGTAGAGCAGCAGCCCGGCGAGGTCGGCCGCCTTCAGGGCCTGGCGCACCTTCTCCAGCCGCTTGCGGCGAAAGGGCGTCCAGGCAAGCCCGCCCATGGTGTCGTCGGGGCTGGGCGGCAGCGGCAGGTCGGCCTGGGTGGGACTGTCGTACATGGGCGCCTCATCCTCATGATGGCAGGCTACTACTGGGCGCTGGTCTCCCGGCGCCTGTCTGCCTCAGATTCGACGGGCAGGGTCGCCTTTTGCGCAATACGGTAAGACAAGAGGGCTTTGCAGAGCCGGCCTTCTACGACTATATCTCTGCCGTTCCTGAACAAGACTGACGTTCGCTCCCGGAAGGGCGGATGATACCGGGCGACGAAGCCGACCGCTTCGAACGCGCCGATGATAAGGAGTTTTTCGATGTCTCAACCCCTGATGCCCAAGGCGACGGCCGTCTGGCTGATCGACAACACCGGGCTCTCCTTCGAGCAGATCGCCGAGTTCTGCAGCCTGCATGTCCTGGAGGTTCAGGGCATCGCCGACGGCGAGGTGGCGAAAGGCATTCAAGGGCTGGACCCCACCCTGAACAACCAGCTGACCAAGGAAGAGATCACGCGCTGCGAGCAGGACCCCAAGCGCCGCCTGGTCATGCGCAAGCAGGACCTGCCGGAGCCGCTGAAGCGCACCAAGGGCCCGCGCTACACCCCGGTCGCCAAGCGCCAGGACAAGCCCGACGGCGTCGCCTTCCTGCTGAAGCACTACCCCGACCTCAAGGAGGTGCAGATCTCCAAGCTGATCGGCACCACCAAGAACACCATCCAGGCGATCCGCGAGCGCACCCACTGGAACACCCAGAACATCAAGCCACGCGATCCCGTCCTGCTGGGCCTCTGTACCCAGACCGAGCTCAACGCCGCGGTGGGCCAGGCCGAATCCCTGAAGGCCCGCGAGGCGCAGAAGCTGGCCGTTCAGGAGGCCAAGTCCGCGCAGGAAGACGAGGACTTCGAGGTCGAGCAGCCGGCCGAGCGCCAGGAAGAGGGAGTGGAGCAGGAATGATCGTCATCACCGGAACGGTCCGCATCCGCGAGGGCGCGCTGGAGGCCGCGAGGCCGATCATGGAGAAGGTGCTGACGGGCTCGCGCGCCGAGAAGGGCTGCCAGCTCTACGCCTACTCCGTCGACGTCCTGGACCCGACCTTGATCCACATCAGCGAGGTCTGGGAGAGCGAGGAGGACCTGAAGGCGCACGCCGCAAGCGCGCATGTCGCCGAGTGGCGCTCGCACTGGCCGGAGCTGGGCATCGGCGACCGCAACCTCACCCTGCACAAGGTGAGCGAGAGCAAGTCGCTTTAGAGCAAGTTGTTTCAGAAGCAAATCGTCGTCGCAGATGAGTCCATCTGCTCGGGATTTGCTCTAGCCGTCGGTCCGGATAGCGGAGACTTCCTCGCCGAAACGCCAGGCGCGGTCGGCAGGCGCCTCCAGGAAGCGGCCTGCGAAGGGGGCCGACCCGCCGGATCGGACGAACTTGGTCAGCAGGTCCTCCGCGCTCATGGGGTTCGCCGGGCCGCCTTTCACCGCGCCGACTGAGCGCGCGCGGCTTACGCCCGTCTTAAAGGTCAGGGTCACCCTGTCGGGTGCCGCCGGGCTCATGTCCTCAAGGTCGGGGCCGGTGTCGTAGGGCTCGACGGTGACCTGTTCCGCCAGTGACAGCAGAGGACCGCGGCGGATCGCGGCCTCGGTGAAGTCTTCCGGTCGCGGATCGCCGCTCTTCAGAGCCACCGCAACACAGTAGGGCAGGCTGAAGCGCGCCTCGGGAGGGTTCTTCGGGATACCGAAGGAGGCTACCCGGTAGTAGGGCTCGGGAATCGAGATGCCGACCGCTGCCAGGTCCTCGCAGGCGAAGGCGGGCTCGGCCGCCAGGACCAGGGCCGCCTCGATGCTGCGATGGGTGTAGGCACAGGAAGGCCAGGGCTTGCGCAGGATCGGCGCCGTCTCGAGCGCCCAGGGCCGGCCGACGCTTCCCGCTTCCGACGGGTCTCCATAGCAGGCGAGGAAACCGAAAGGCCCCTCGGTCACGTCAGGCTTTCCTTGCAGCCCGGCCTCGGCCAGGAGGGCTGCCTCCAGGCCGTTGCGGGCGGCGAGGCCGGCGTGCAGCGGCTTGGCATCGCTGCCGAACTGCCGCTTGAGGCCGGCACTGCTGCTGGTCGCGAGCGCCAGCGCCGCAGCGAAGGCGGGTTCCGGCAGGCGTAGCAGCCTCGCGGCCGCCGCCGCGGCCCCGATGGGCCCCAGGGTCGCGGTCGAATGCCAGCCCCTGGCGTAGTGGCGGTAGCCGCCGAGCGCCAGGCCCACCCGGTTGATCGTCTCGTAGCCCACCGCGTAGGCGGTCAGGATCTCGCCGAGGGTGACGGGCTTCAGGTCGCTCAGCGCCAGCAGGGCCGGCACCAGCGCGGCGCTGGGATGGGTCGAGGCCGGCGCCTCGTAGTCGTCGAAGTCCAGCACATGCGCGGCAAATCCGTGGAAGAGGGCAGTACCGGCCGCATCGAGCGCGAGGCCCGGACGCAGGGTCGCCACCGGTCCCGCGGCACCGCTCCTGCCCAGTGCCTCGGCCAGCCTGCCCACCGCAGGATCGCCCAGGCCCGCGAGCACGCAGGCCAGGGTATCGAGGATGGCCAGCCGCGCCTCGCGCGCGACCGCAGGCGGAGGAACAAGGTCCGGCTCGGAGGCCCAGCGGGCGATGCGCGGCAGAAGCGGCTCCTTCTTCGCCGCCCGCCGCACCCTGGGCCGTAGACCTCCGGCGCCGCCTCCAGCAGCCGGTCGAAGATCTCCAGGCGCGCCTCCAGCAGTTCCGGCGTCTGCTGGCGCCGCTCGTCGTTCTTGTAGCTGCGCCTGCCGATAAGGTTGCGTGCCAGCACCCCCGGGTAGGCCTCGATCGCGATCCGGGCCGGGTCGCCCTCGTGCAGGTGCGGGATGGTGACGCCGGCCTCCAGCAGGCGCGGCGCCCCCTCGTAGAACATGAGGCCGACCGGGACGCCGTAGAGCTTCTGCGGGCTGACCGAGCGAGCGACCTCGTCGGTCTTGCGCCGGTGCTCCCGGTCGCCCGCGGGCCGGTCCTGCTTGTAGCGCTCCAGCGCCAGGCGGTAGCCGGCGCGGCCCAGGGCCTTGAGATGGCGCAGGTAGGCCGGCCAGGACCGCGGCCAGCCGGCGTTCTCGACCAGACGGCGCGACTGCCCGAAGGGAAAGTCGAAGCCGGCGACCCAGGGTCCGGGGCGGCGCAGCAGCTCTTCGAAGGCCGCGAAGGAGGTGATCTCCTCCAGCTCCCCCGCCTGCAGGTGTCCCGCTTCCAGGACGCAGTGCTGGCAGGTGATGGGCTTCCGCTTGCCGGGCGCGCTGGTGAAGTCGACGCCGAGGACGCGCAAGGGCCTGGCCTCAGGCGGTCTCCTTGGCGTAGCCCAGCTTGCGCAGGCTCTCCCCGATCTCCTCCAGGATCGCCGGGTCGTCGATTGTCGCCGGAACCTTGTAGGGCTCGCTGTCGGCGATCGCGCGCATGGTGGCGCGCAGGATCTTGCCCGAGCGGGTCTTGGGCAGCCGCCCGACCACGGTCGCAAGCTTGAAGAAGGCCACCGGCCCGATGCGGTCGCGGACCATGGCGACCAGTTCCTTGGCCACCACTTCCTCGCTGCTGTCAGCGCCCTTCTTCAGGACGACGAAGCCCAGCGGCACCTGGCCCTTCAGCCGGTCGGCAACCCCGATCACCGCGCATTCGGCGACGTCAGGGTGGGCGGCCAGCACCTCCTCCATGGCGCCGGTGGAAAGCCGGTGGCCGGCGACGTTGATGATGTCGTCGGTCCTGGCCATGACGGAGACATAGCCATCCGCATCGATGACCCCGGCATCGCCGGTCTCGTAGTAACCGGGGAAGGTCTGAAGGTAGGCCTTGCGGAAGCGCTCCTCGGCCTTCCAGAGGGTGGGGAAGGTGCCCGGCGGCAGGGGCAGGCGCGCCACCAGCGAGCCGATCTCGCCGCGCGGCTTCTCCTTGCCGTCGATGCCCAGGATCTTCATGTCCCAGCCGGGCCCAGGCACCGTCGGCGAGCCCGGCTTCACCGGCAGCTCCTCCACGCCCAGGAAGTTGCCGCAGATGCACCAGCCGGTCTCGGTCTGCCACCAGTGATCGATCACCGGCACCTTCAGCTTCTCCTGCGCCCAGGTGAGCGTGTCGGGATCGCAGCGCTCGCCGGCCAGGAAGAGCGATCGGAAGTGGCCGAGGTCGTAGTCGGCGATGAGCTCCCCGTCGGGATCCTGCTGGCGGATGGCGCGGAAGGCGGTGGGGGCGGTGAAGAGGCTCACCACCTTATGCTCGGCGATCACCCGCCAGAAGGCACCGGCATCGGGCGTGCCCACCGGCTTGCCCTCGTAGACCAGGGTGGTGCAGCCGGCCAGGAGCGGCGCATAGACGATATAGCTGTGCCCCACCACCCAGCCGACGTCGGAGGCCGCCCAGAAGACCTCTCCCGGGTTCACGTCATAGAGGTTCTTCATGCTCCAGGTCAGCGCCACCGCATGCCCGCCGGTGTCGCGCACGATGCCCTTGGGCTGGCCCGTGGTGCCGCTGGTGTAGATGATGTAGAGCGGGTCGGTGGCGGCGACCGGCACGCAGTCCGCGGGCTCCGCCTCGGCCATCAGGGCCTGCCAGTCGCGGTCGATCTCCAGCATCTCTGCCTGGTGCTGCGGGCGCTGCAGGACGATGCAGTGCTCGGGCTTGTGCACGGCCATCTGGATCGCGGCGTCCAGCAGGGGCTTGTAGGCGACCACCCGCCCCGGCTCCAGCCCGCAGGAGGCGGCGACGATCACCTTGGGGTTGGAATCGTTGATCCGGGTCGCCAGCTCGTTGGCCGCGAAGCCGCCGAAGACGACGGAGTGGATGGCGCCGATGCGCGCGCAGGCCAGCATCGCGATCGCGGCCTCGGGGACCATCGGCATGTAGATGATCACCCGGTCGCCCTTTACCACCCCCAGGTCGGCCAGCACGCCGGCGAAGCGGGCAACCTGGTCCAGAAGCTGTCGATAGCTGTAGTGCCGCTTCTCCTGCGTCATGGCGGAATCGTAGATCAGCGCCGTCTGTTCCCCGCGCCCGGCAGCGACGTGGCGGTCGAGACAGTTGTAGGCCGTGTTCAGGACTCCGCCCGTGAACCAGCGCGGCACCGGCTTGGCCTCCGGATCCAGCACCTGCTTCCAGGGCTCGATCCACTCCACGGCCTCGCCGGCCTCACCCCAGAAGCCCTCCGGGTCCTCCAGCGAGCGGCGGTGCATCTCCGCATAACGTCCCATAGGCGCCTCCCTCTTCGGCGTCGGTCCGGCCGACTGCCCTTGCTGCCGTTCCTTTCCCGAAGGAGACCCTAGGCAGCCCCTGCTCTGCAAGCCTTGAGCCATGTCAATGGGCGCGATGCGGCCTTGCCAAGGTCCGGTCGCCTTGACCACAATCGCCGCCAAAGTCGAAGAAGAGAGCTTTCCCGAGGACGCCCGCAGAGTATGACCGAGCACAATCCCTTCGAAGAGAACCTGGAGGCAGGGCCGGCCAACCACGTGCCGCTGACGCCGCTCACCTTCCTGGAGCGCTCGGCCGAGGTCTTCCCGGCGCGCACCGCCGTCATCCACGGGCCTATCCGGCGGAGCTGGGCCGAGGTGCTGGGGCGCTGCCGGCGGCTGGGCTCGGCGCTCAGGGCCCGCGGCATCGGGCGCGACGACACCGTGGCGATCCTCGCCCCCAACACCCCGCCCATGTTCGAGGCCCACTTCGGCGTGGCCATGGCCGGCGCGGTGCTGAACGCCATCAACACGCGCCTGGATGCGGCCACCGTCGCCTTCATCCTGCAGCACGGCGAGGCCAAGGCCTTCCTGGTCGATCCGGGTCTCGTCGACCTGGCCCGCCAGGCGCTGGGCGAGCTCGCGAGCAAGCCGCTGGTGATCGCTCTGGACGACCCCTTCGTCGAGGGCCAGGAGGGCTTCGGCGACATCGCCTACGAGGCGCTCTTGGCCGAGGGCGATCCGGCCGCGCGCAGCGACTGGCCCGAGGACGAGTGGCAGGCCATCTGCCTCAACTACACCTCCGGCACCACCGGCAATCCCAAGGGCGTGGTCTACCACCACCGCGGCGCGGCACTGCTGGCCTACGGCAACGTCATGGCCTGGGACATGGCCCCCCATCCGGTCTACCTCTGGACCCTGCCGATGTTCCACTGCAACGGCTGGTGCTTCCCCTGGACCGTGACCGCGCTGGCCGGCACCCACGTCTGCCTGCGCGCGGTCGAGCCGGCGGAGATCTACCGCCTGATCGCCGAGACCGGCGTCACCCACCTCTGCGGCGCACCCATCGTCATGCAGATGCTGATGAATGCCGGGCCGGAGGTGCGCCGCGACTTCGGCGGGCGGACGGTCGAGTTCATGACCGCGGGTGCGGCCCCGCCGGCCGCGATCCTGGAGCGCATGACCTCCTTCGGCTTCCGCGTCACCCACGTCTACGGCCTGACCGAGGTCTACGGCCCCGCCGTGGTCTGCGACTGGAAGCCGGAGTGGAACGGGCTCTCCAGCGACGAGCAGGCCAAGATCAAGGCGCGCCAGGGCGTGACCTACCCCGTGCTCGACGAGATGATGGTGGCCGACCCCGAGACGCTCACGCCCTGCCCGCGCGACGGCGAGACCCTGGGCGAGGTGATGCTGCGCGGCAACGTGGTCATGAAGGGCTACCTGAAGAACCCGCGCGCCACGGAGGAGGCCTTCGCCGGCGGCTGGTTCCGCACCGGGGACCTGGGCGTCTGGCACGCCGACGGCTATGTCGAGCTGAAGGACCGCTCCAAGGACATCATCATCTCCGGCGGCGAGAACATCTCCTCGATCGAGGTCGAGGGCGCGCTCTACCGCCACCCGGCGGTCGCCGCCTGCGCCGTGGTCGCCAGGGCCGACGAGCGCTGGGGCGAGACCCCCTTCGCCTTCATCGAGCTGCGCCAGGGCCAGAGCGTCACCGCCGAGGAGCTGACCGAGCACTGCCGCAAGCACCTGGCCCGCTTCAAGGTCCCCAAGGGCTTCGCGTTCGCCGAGATTCCCAAGACTTCCACCGGCAAGATCCAGAAGTTCGCGCTGCGCGAGCAGGTGCGCGGGCTCAACTGACCGGGCGTAGGGCTTGACCCTACGGCATTCACAGATCTTTTCTCCCATTACGCGATTCTCTTCGACAAAGATTCTCCCTAGCCCTATTCTCACCGCGGAGACCCTTAGGATTCTGACAATCTGTGTTAGTCCTAAGAGCTTCGGTTATTGACCTCCCGCGCGCGAGTTTCACCGGGGAGAATTCGACATGGCAGTTATCTTGGGGACAACCGGTCCGGACTCCCTCGACGGGACCTCGGCCGTCGACACCATCTTCGGATATGGCGACTCCGACCGGCTGTTCGGCCTGTCGGGCAATGACATCCTCTACGGCGGCAAGGGCGAAGACTCCTACCTCGAGGGCGGCAGCGGAGCCGATCGGATCTTCGGGGGCGGCGGCGACGACCTCTACCTCTACGGCGACGAGGGCGACGATACACTCTACGGCGGTGACGGCTTCGACGGTCAGCTCTTCGGCGATCTGGGAGACGATTCGGTCTTCGGCGACCTGGGAGATGACCGCCTCTACGGCTACGACGGCAACGACAAGGTCTTCGGCGGCAGCGGCAGCGACGGTCTGTCCGGCGATTACCTCAGCGTCTACGGACGCTACGGCGCCGACGGCGACGACGGCCTGTACGGCGGCAGCGCCGAGGACGTCTTCCTCTTCGGCAGCGGCGGCGACGACTCGCTCTTCGGCGGCGACGGCGACGACCTCCGTTTCTTCGGCGACAGCGGGGCCGATTCGCTCTTCGGCGGCAGCGGCCAGGACTTCTCCCTCTACGGCGACAGTGGGGACGACAGCATCTTCGGCGATTCCGGGACCGACGGCGGGCTGTTCGGCGGAGACGGGAAAGATCTGATCGCAGGCGAGGAAGGCGACGACGGCACCCTCTTCGGCGGACCCGGAAACGACAGCCTCTCAGGCGGCAGCGGGACCGACGGCAGCCTCTTCGGAGACGCCGGCAACGACACGCTGACAGGCGGCAGCGGTGCCGATACCAGCCTCTTCGGCGAACGCAGCGGTGATCGCCTCTTCGGCGGCGATGGCGACGACAGCCTGCTCTACGGCGGTGACCAGACCGATCGGATTTTTGGCGCCTCAGGAGCCGACGCCGATCTTTTCGGAGACGCCGGCGTCGACAGCCTGTTCGGTGCGGAGGGCGAAGACAGCCGCCTCTTCGGCGCGGAGGGTGACGACAGCGTTTCAGGAGGCTCCGGACCGGACAAGCTCCTCTACGGCGACAGCGGCGCGGACTATCTTTTCGGCGGCAGCGGCTCCGACACCTTCCTGATGGGCGGCAGCGGCGCGGATCGCATCTACGGGGCCGACGGCGAGGACACCAGTATCTACGGCGGTACCGGAGGCGACTTCCTGTTCGGTGCGGAGGGGGACGATGAACGCCTCTCCGGCGACTCCGGCGACGACCGCCTGTACGGCGCAGCCGGCGCGGACAGTGTTCTGCAGGGCGAAGGCGGGCAGGATGGTGTCTATGGCGGAGCGGGTAACGACTCGATCCTCTTCGGCAGCAGCGGCGATGACAGCGTGTTCGGCGGCAAGGGGGACGACCGGGTCCTGCGCGGCAGCTTCGGACTCGACACCATCTACGGCGACAGTGGGCACGACGTCACCTTGGACGGCGGCTTCGGAGACGATGTCGTCTTCGGTGGAAGCGGGAACGATGGGGGGCTCTGGGGAAGCCAGGGCGACGATCTTCTCTATGGTGGAGACGGCGGCGACATTGGGTTTCTTGGCGGCTCCGGCAGCGACAGTCTGTTTGGCGGTAGCGGCAGAGACGGCTTGTTCTTCGGAGGTAGCGGCAAGGACAGGCTCTACGGCGTCAGCGGCGGCGTCTTCACCATGGATGGAGGTGATGGCGACGACATCCTCCACGGCAGCGATCTGGACGATACGAGCCTGTACGGCGGCGGCGGCGAGGACATCATCTACGGCGACAGCGGCAATGATACGCGCTTCGACGGAGGCGATGGCAGCGACACGATCTTCGGCGCAAGCGGCGATGACAAGGGCATATTTGGCGGCGATCAGAATGACATCGTCTATGGTGCAGTGGGTGATGATAACCTCAATGGCGACAGGTCCTTCTACGACTTCGCGTCGGGAGGGGGATCCGATACCCTTTTCGGAGATCTGGGAGACGACCGCCTCAGCGGCGATGGCTCCAGCGACACGCTCATCGGGGGAAGCGGCCAGGACGAACTGATTGGCGACTACTACGGCTCCTTCAACGACGGCTACTCGTCGCGCTACTTCAACGTGGCCGGCGAGGACTGGATCTTCGGGGGCAGCGGCGAAGATCTCCACTTCCTCGGCCGCGGCCGCGAAGACCGGATCTATGGCGGCGATGGCAACGACAGCTCCATGTTCGGCGGTTGGGGCAGCGACACCCTTTTCGGCGGGAAGGGCGACGACTCCCCGCTCCATGGCGACCGCCAAGACGATACGATCGTGGGCGGCCTCGGCCTGGACAAGCTCTATGGCGACAGTGGCAACGACCTCTTCGAGATTGCCAGCCAGACGGAGCTGGTCGCCGGGGAGACCTACGATGGCGGATCAGGGGTCGACACCCTGGTCCTGAAGGAGGGAGCCACCCTGCCGGCCGGCGTCTCGGTCACCAATGTCGAGGTCTTCGTCGGCAATGCGCCGCCCTCCAGCGGCAACGACACCATCTTCGGCACCGACGAGCCGGACGACATCCGCGCGAAGAGCGGCGACGATCTGGTCTACGGTCTGGACGCCGACGACAGCCTGCGCGGCCAGGCGGGTGACGACAGTCTCTTCGGGGACAGTGGCCGGGACACCCTCCTGGCCGGCGAAGGCGACGACAGTCTTTACGGCGAAACGGGCAACGACCAGATGGTCGGCGGTACCGGCAGCGACCTCCTCTTCGGCGGCGACAATCGCGACCGCCTGAACGGGGCCTCCGGCACCGACACCGCCTATGGCGGCAACAACAACGATACCTTCATCATCGATACCAGCAGCGACCTCCTCTTCGATGGAACCGGCCAGGGCGATGACGTGCTGCGCTCCAATGCCCTGGCCTACACGCTCGGCACCGCCGCGGAGGTGATGATCGAGCGGGTCAACATCAACACCGGCGCCGGCCACGCCATCATGGTGGGCAACGCCAACGACGACATCCTGATCGGCAATTCGTCGAACAATCTGCTCTCGGGTATGAGCGGCGACGACCGGCTGAACAGCCGCGGCGGATCCAACACGATGATCGGCGGCAGCGGCGAGGATACCTTCGTGGTGACGACTACGGCCGATCAGGTGCGCGAGCTCTCGGGCGAGGGCACTGACCTGGTCCGCGCCGAGGTGGACTTCACCCTGCCCAGCGGCACGGAGGGCTTCATCGAGACCCTGCGTCTCGAACCCGACTTCGGAGATCTGCGGGGTACCGGCAACGCGCTCGACAACACGGTCGCGGGCAACAGCGCTGACAACCGCCTGGCCGGCAATCAGGGCGACGACCGGGTGATCGGCGGTCTGGGCGACGACACCCTCTTCGGCGGCGCCGGCGCGGACCGTTTCGACGGCGAAAGCGGGGCCGACATCCTGTCGCTCGGCCTGAACGACGTCGCCTTCGGCGGCTCGGGCATGGATGCCTTCCTCTTCGGTGCGGTCGACATGGGTGCCATCGGCCCCGGCGACCCCATCGTCCGCGACTTCGACGGCGAACTGGTGGGCGGCGCCAACGGCGAGGACAAGCTGGTCTGGGCCACCGGCATCGAGCAGGGCAGCTTCGCTTACATCGGCGCTGCGACCTTCACTGGGAGCGGCAACTCCGAGGCCCGCTTTGCCGCCAGCCGCCAGATCGAGGTCGACCAGAACGGCGACGGCATCGCCGACCAGGCGATCCTGGTCGACGGGGTCACCAACGCCGGCCTCATGACCGCGACGGACTTCGTGTGGCTGTAGGACAGACCCGAGCGAAGAACGCGATCCAATTTGTTCAGAAGGACTAGGCCATGGCCATCATTTTCGGCACTGCCGGCGTCAACAACACGCTGACCGGAACCAACGACGCCGACACCCTCTACGGTCTCAGCGGTGACGACCGCCTCTATGGCCTCGCGGGCGACGACCGCCTCTTCGGGGGATCGGGCAGCGACCTGGCGCTCCGCGGCCTCTCGGGGCAGGACAGCCTCTACGGCGGCGTGGGCAGCGACAGCCTCTTCTTCGGCGATAGCGGCGACGACAGCCTCTTCGGTGCCTCCGGCACGGATGGGCGCTTCTGGGGCGGAGATGGGCCCGACAGCCTGTCGGGCGGTAGCGGCGACGACAGCCTCCTCTTCGGAGACGGGGGCGACGACAGCCTCTTCGGCGGAGCGGGCCAGGACTCCTCTTTCTTCGGCGGTACCGGCGCTGACAGGCTCGAGGGCGGGGAGGACGACGACAGTCTCTTCTACGGTGGTGCGGGCGCTGACCTGCTCGTCGGAGGGTCCGGCGCCGACGTCAGCTTCTTTGCCGAGCAGGGCGCCGACACCCTGGCCGGCGAGACCGGCGACGACAGCTTCTTCTACGGCGGCAGCGGGTCCGACCGGCTCTACGGCGGCAGCGGAACAGAGTTCGCCTTCTTCGGTGACAGCGGCGACGACAGCATCTTCGGCGGTGCGCAGAACGACCTCTTTCTCTATGGCGGCGACGGCGACGATGGCCTCTTCGGGGGAACGGGCGTGGACTCGAGCTTTGTCGGCGGTAACGGCGACGACCGTCTCTATGGCGGATCCGGTGACGAAAGAGATTTCTACGGTGGCAGCGGCGAGGATCGTCTCTATGGGGGTCCTGGAAACCTCGAGAGTTTCTACGGCGGATCCGGCGATGACTATATCTTTGGCCAAGCCAGGTCGAGGCGCCTGGACGGCGACGGTGGTGACGACCGGGTCTACGGCGGGAGTGGCTATCTGAGGATAGTCAGAGGCGGATCCGGGAACGATACCTTCTTCGGCGGAATTGAGGCCGATAATCGGGTGTGGGGGGAGGTGGGCAGCGACACCCTCTACGGCGGCCTCGGCGACGATTCCGACTTTCAGACCGGAAACGGCCTCGACGATGTCATTTTCGGCGGTAGCGGGGCCGATAAGGGGCTGGATTCCCGGCGGATTTTCGGAGGATCGGGAGCCGATTTTGCCCTGCAGGGCTACAGTGACGGCGACCGCATCTACGGCGACGAGGGCGCCGACACCCGGTTCTCCGGCCGCGATGGGAACGACTTCCTCTTCGGCGGTGCCGGCAACGATGCCTTTCTCGACGGCGGGACGGGCCTCGACCGCGTTTACGGCGGCGAGGGCGACGACACGTCCCTCTATGGCGGCCAGGACGAGGACCGGCTCTATGGCGGTTCCGGCGCGGACAGCCTTCTGTCCGGCGGTAACGGCAAGGATCTGATAGTGGCCGGCGCGGGCGACGATGACGCGCTCTCCGGCGGCAGCGGCGGCGACCGTCTCTTCGGCGGCGACGGCGCGGACGACAGCCTGCTGGGAGCCAGCGGTGACGATCTGGTCGTCGGCGGTCTCGGCAACGACGGCTCTCTGGCTGGAGGGTTGGGGAGAGACACCGTCGTGGGCGACAGCGGCGACGATATGGGCCTCTACGGCGGGGATGGCGATGACGTGGTGGCCGGCGGCAGCGGCGAGGACATCGTCTACGGAGGGAGCGGGAACGATAGCTTCGTCGTCGCTCCGGGCGAATTGAATCCGCTCGACATCATCGACGGCGGGTCCGGTGTCGACACCCTCTTCATCCTCGGCGGCACGGCCGCCGCCAGTTCTGCCTTCCTTCTCTCCGTCGAGACCATCATCGATGGCCTGCCGCTGCCCACCAGCGTGGGCGACCTGCTGGTCGGCACCAGCGGACCGGACGACATCCGCGCCCTCAGCGGCGACGACTTGGTGAAGGGCCTGGGCGGAGATGACAGCCTGCGCGGACAGCAGGGCGACGACCTGTTGTTCGGCGGCAGCGGCAAGGACACGCTCTTCGCCGGCGAGGGCGACGACCGCCTTTACGGCGCGACGGCGAACGACCAGATCGTCGGCGGCACCGGCAGCGACGTCCTCTACGGCGGCCAGAGCCGCGACCGGCTGAATGGGGATTCCGGGACCGACATCGCCTTTGGCGGCGCCAACAACGACACCTTCATCATCGACACAAGCAGCGACCGGGTCTTCGACGGGACCGGCCAGGGCGACGACGTGCTGAGGTCCAATGCCCTGGCCTACACGCTGGGCACCGCGGCCGAGGTGATGATCGAGCGGGTGAACATCAATACCGCTGCCGGCGACGCGCTGATGGTGGGCAACGCCAACAGCGACATCCTGCTCGGCAACTCCTCCGACAACCTGCTTTCGGGCATGAGCGGGGACGACCGGCTGAACAGCCGCGGCGGGACCAACACGCTGATCGGCGGGTCCGGCGACGACACCTTCGTGGTGACGACCGCGGCCGACCAGGTGCGGGAGATCGCGGGCGAGGGTACGGACCTGGTGCGCGCGGAGGTGGACTTCACCTTACCAAGCGGAGCGGAGGGCTTTGTCGAGAACCTGCGGCTCGAACCGGGCTCCGGCGCCCTCGAGGGCACCGGCAACAGCCTGGGCAACACGGTGGAGGGCAACAGCGGCGCCAACCGCCTGGCCGGGAACCAGGGCGACGACCGGGTGATCGGCGGCCTGGGCGACGACACCCTCTTCGGCGGCGCCGGCGCCGACCGCTTCGACGGCGAGAGCGGGGCGGACACCATGGCGATGGGCCTCTATGACGTGGCCTTCGGCGGCTCGGGCATGGATTCCTTTCTCTTCGGATCGGTCGACATGGGGGCGATCGGCCCGGGCGACCCCATCGTCCGCGACTTCGACGGCGAGTTGGTGAACGGCGCCAACGGCGAGGACAAGCTGGTCTGGGCGACCGGCATCGAGCAGGGCAGCTTCGCCTACATCGGGGCTGCGACCTTTACCGGCAGCGGCAACTCCGAGGCGCGCTTTGCCGCCAGCCGCCAGATCGAGGTCGACCAGAACGGCGACGGCATCGCCGACCAGGCGATCCTTGTCGACGGCGTCGTCGACCCCAACCTGCTGACCGCGACGGACTTCGTCTGGCTTTAGCACCGTCCTTCCCGCGGCGCCGACCCGCAGCCGGCTCCCGGCAAGGGAGGGAAGTCCTGCGGAAGATTTCGCTTCCAATGCCTTTGCGAAAAGTTATATGTGAGGTTTCAGGCGGTTGGCAGGAGCGGCGATGAGCCTTCAGGGCGCTGGAGACAAGCCGGGCGACAGGCCGGCAGACAAGGCGGAGCTGGACGTCGCCGACAGCGGCATCGCCATGTGGCGGCGCGAACGCCCGGAGATCGACTGCAGCGGCAAGGCGGTCACGGGACGGGTCCTGAGGCTGGGCGAGGTCTTCCTCGCGGCCATGAACCGCAACATGGCCCAGTTCGGCATCAAGTACTCGCAGTACGCCATCATCGGCACCTTGCGCGCGGCCGGAAAGCCCTACCGCATGTCGCCCTCGGATCTGCAGGCGACCCTGATGATCTCGTCGGGCGGCGTCTCCAACCTGCTGCGGAAGGTCGAGGCCCAGGGCCTGATCCGGCGGATCGACGATCCGACCGACGGGCGCGGCGTCATCGCCGAACTGACGGACGAGGGCTTCCGGCTGAGCGAGGAGACCATGCCGGCCCAGGCCGAAACCGAACGCCAGCTCGTCTCTGCCCTCTCATCCGACGAGCAGGAACTGCTGGCCGGCCTGCTGCGCCGCCTGGTCCTCTCCAACCGCTGAGGACGCCTGGGGCTGCCAGTTCGCAACAGATGCGCCACAGGTACCTTTATTTTATCTTTTTCAAAAGACACCTTGCGCTGAGCCCGGCAAGGTGATCTGATTTCCCCTGCGGCCCAGAGCCGCGCGGAAGGAAAAGGGGTCAAGCATGTTGAACCGCAAGACAGCCGTGTTCCTGCTGGCGATGAGCGGCGCCTTCGCGTCGCTGACGTCGCTCGCGTCTGCCCAAGAGCCCTGCACCACCCGGGGAGGAACCTTCACCATTCCCTTCGCGCCCGATCCCGGCGACCTGACGCCGGGCAAGAAGGCGCAGTTTCCGCCCAGCCTGATCTTCGACCAGGTCTACGACACCCTGCTGCGGCACGGTGAGGACGGGCTGGTGCCGGGCCTGGCGACCGGCTACGAGATCGCGCCTGACAACCTCTCGATCACCTTCAAGCTGCGCGAGGGGGTGAAGTTCCACCACGGCCGCGAATTCGAGGCCGAGGACGTGGTCTACACCCTGAACCGCCTGCTGGACGAGGACTTCGCCTCGCCCTGGGCCGGCCAGCTCGCCTCGATCGAGAAGGTCGAGGCCCTCGACAAGCATACGGTCAAGATCTCGCTGAAGGAGCCCTTCGCGCCGATCCTCTCGATCCTCGCCACCCCCTGGTACACGGCGATCGTGCCCTACGACTTCGCGCCGGAGAACAACGCCAACGAGGCGGCCTCGGGGACCGGGCCCTTCAAGCTGGTCGAGTACGTGCCCAACGATCACGTCACCCTGGAGGCCAACGGCGACTACTGGGAGGAGGGCTATCCCTGCCTCGACGCCATCCGCTTCAACATCGTGCCCGAGCAGCAGGCGCAGATCTCCGCCTTCCGCCAGGGCAATGCCGACCTGGTGGCGGTGAACGATCCCAAGTTCATCCCGCTGTTGAAGGACAAGCCCGGCATCGTGCTGATGCCGCCGCGCGGGCCGGTGAACGAGTCGGGCCTGGCCATCAACACGGCAGAGGGACCGACCGCCGACGTCAGGGTCCGGCGTGCGCTCAGCCTCGGCATCGACCGCCAGGCCATGATCGACACCGTGCTCTTCGGCTTCGGGGAGCCCGGCACCAAGATTCCCTGCGGTGAGGCACCCTACGGCTGGTGCGCGGGCGAGGATCCGCCGCTGCCCTACTATGCCTACGACCCCGAGGAGGCCAAGCGCCTGCTGGCCGAGGCCGGCTTCGCCGACGGGCTCGACCTCACGGTGCAGGTGAGCCTGCCGCTGGACGTGCAGACGGCCGAGATCCTGGCCGAGCAGTGGAAGCAGATCGGCGTCAACCTCTCGATCGAGCAGATCCCCGACTTCAACCAGCAGCTCGACAACTACATCAACGTGAACCACCAGCTTTCGATCGTGACCCTGGTCTGGCAGCCGGATCCCCACGCCAACGTCTATCCGATCTACCACTCGGGCTCGAAGATCAACCTCGGCAAGTTCAAGGACGACGAGCTCGATTCCCTGCTCGACTCCGGCAAGACCGAGCTCGACCTGGAAAAGCGGATCGCGATGTACAAGAAGATCCAGGAGATCGTCGCCGACCAGGTCTACATGCTCTACCCCTTCACCAAGCCGGTGAACTGGCAGTTCGTGAAGGAGGGCGTGACGAACTACAAGCCCATGCCGAACGGCTCCTTCTATAACCTGCGCTACACGGCGAAGGAGGGGCAGTAGCGGCCGGGGTGCCGAAGGGACCTGCCTCCGCCACAGCCTACACGTCATCCCCGGGCCCTGGCCCGGGGATCCACGTGGACCGGCCCTGAGGCGGCGCGTGTTGGTGGGCGCCCTGCGTCACCGCATTGCGGTGGGGACTCGAAGGCCCTGGCCAGGCCCGCTGACGCCCGGGCCCTATCCCGTGCAGTCGGACCCGCATTCGACGACGATGTGCCCAGTCATTCGAAAAGCTAGAGTGCTGCGGACGAACGGCCGCGGGCTAGAGCACAATGCGCTCGCTCATGCTCACGCACAGTGCTCTAGCTTGTTGTTTTGTAAGCAAATCGTCGTCGCAGATGATTCCATCTGCTCGGGATTTGCTCTAGAAGCGCTCTAAGGGAAAGCCATGGGACGCTACGTCATCCGGCGGTTGCTGCTGATCATCCCGGTGCTGCTGGGGGTAAGCTTCATCACCTTCACCCTGGTGCGGATCATCCCCGGCGACATCGTCACCAACATGATGGGGGTGACGGCGGCCAACAATCCCGAGACCCGGGCGCGCGTCCTGCACGAGCTGGGCCTGGATAAGTCGATCCTGGAGCAGTACGTCTGGTGGCTGGGCCGCATCGCGCAGGGCGACTTCGGCTATTCCTTCATCCACGGCGGGCCGGTGATCGACGAGATCCTGCGCTGCTTCCCGATCACGCTTGAGATGTGCGCGCTGGCCATGGCGATGGCGATCGCCTTCGGCGTGCCGCTGGGCGTGCTGAGCGCGGTGAAGCGCGGCAGCCTCCTCGACTACGGCGCCCGGCTGATCGCGCTGCTCGGCATCTCCGCGCCCAACTTCTTCCTGGGCACCCTGGTGGTGGTCTTCGGCGCGATCTGGTTCCCGCAGATGCAGACCCTGGGCTACATCCCCTTCAGCGAGGATCCGCTGGGCAACCTGCAGCGCATGTTCTGGCCCGCGCTGACCCTGGGGATCGGCGTAGGCGCGATCCTGCTGCGCTATGCGCGGTCCGGCCTGCTGGAGGTGCTGGGCGAGGACTATGTGCGCACCGCCCGGGCGAAGGGCCTCTCGGGCTTCGCCGTGATCTTCGTCCACGCCTTCAAGAACGCGCTGATCCCGGTGATCACGGCGGTGGGGATCTGGTCGGCCTTCATGATCGGCGGAACGGTCCTCATCGAGGAGATCTTCGCCATCCCCGGCCTGGGCCGCCTGGTGCTGGGCGCGATCCAGAGCCGCGACTATCCGATCATCCAGGGGGCGGTGCTCTTCCTCTCGCTGACGGTGGCGCTGGTGATGCTGCTGGCTGACCTCGCGGTCGCCGCCGTCGACCCGCGCGTCAAGCTGGCCTGAAGGGAGCGGGCGGAACCATGTCGGCCACCCAGACCGCGCTTCCGACCGCCCTCGCCGCCGGCTCCGCCGAGCGCGGCGGCTTCCTGCGCCATCTGGGGCGCGACCGCGCCATGCTGGCGGGGCTGGTCATCGTCGCGAGCCTGATCCTGATCGCCCTCTTCGCGCCCTGGATCGCGCCCTACGGCGCGAACGAGAGCGTCGGCGTCATCCTGGGCGCACCGAGCTGGGAGCATCCCTTCGGCACCAACGTGCAGGGCCGCGACCTCTTCAGCCGCGTGGTGCTGGGCAGCCGCAACAGCCTGGGGGTGGCCTTCCCCTCGGTGCTGCTGGCGGTCGCGGTGGGCCTGCCCATCGGCATGCTGGCAGGCTACATCGGCGGGCGCTTCGACAGCATCTTCATCCGCGCCTTCGATATCGCCTTCGCGCTGCCGACCATCCTCTTCGCCATCGCACTGGTGGCCTACCTCGGACCCAGCACGCGCAACCTGATCCTGACCATCGCGGTGCTCTACGTGCCGCGGGTGGCCATGGTCGCCAGGGGGCCGACCCTCTCGGTGAAGACGCGCGAGTACGTGCTGGCCGCCAAGGCCTTCGGCGCCGGGACCGCCTGGATCCTGCGCCGCCACCTGCTGCCGAACATCGCCGGCCCGATCCTGGTGGAGGCCTCGCTGCTGCTCTCGACCGCGCTCCTGACCGAGGCCGCGCTCAGCTTCCTGGGGCTCGGCATCCAGCCGCCGGCGCCGAGCTGGGGGGCCGATCTCGGCAAGGGGCGGGAGTTCATGGAGCTGGGCACCTACCAGGTGCTCTTTCCCGGCCTGATGATCATGATCGCGGTGCTCGGCTTCAACCTTCTGGGAGACGGGCTCAGGGACTATTTCGATCCGCGCATCCGCAAGCAGGATGCCGCCGCATGAGGAAGGCTCGAGAGAGGAGGAGGAGAGACGCATGACGACGCTGAAGGTTGCCGCCATCCAGGCCATGTCCCTGGCCGGCAGTTTCGAGGAGAAGTGGCAGGGCGCCGACCTCGCCCACGCGCTGGAGCTGCTCGACCGGGCGGCCGGCGCCGGCGCCGGGCTCGCCTGCCTGCCGGAGCTCTATCCGCTGGTCGGTCGCAAGGAGCTCTGCGGCAAGGCGGCGGAGACCGGCATGCACATCGTCGCCGGCCTGGCCGAGGGGACGCCCGAGAGGTGGTACAACACCAGCGTCGTCATCGACCCCTCCGGCGCCGTCATCGGGCGGCAGACGAAGAACTATCCGACCGCCGGGGAGGTCGAGAACGGCGTCGTGGCCGGCAGCACCTTCGAGGTCGTCGAGACCGCCTTCGGCCGCCTGGGCATCGTCATCTGCGCAGATTTCGCCTTCTTTCACGACGGGGTGGAGAGCCTGCTGGACGGCAAGGTCGATATCCTGGTCAATCCCGCCGTCTGGTTCGCGCTCTCGGAGGCCTATCCCCATTCCGTCGTCGGGCGCCACCTCGAGTACTCGGTCCCGGTCATCGGCGTGAACGTGGCCCGGCCGGAGAAGGGCAGGAACGACCGCCGCTTCCCGCCCGCCGGGGGCTGCACCACGGTCTGCGTGCCGCCGCCCGTGACCGACATGGACGAGCTCTGGGACTGGTTCTGCAGCAAGCCCGGCGGCATCGATTCCGCCGGCGACTTCGTCACCACCCTGGGGCCTGAGGAGGGCATGGTGCTGGTCGAGATCGATATCGCCGCGGTCCGCCGCTTCCCCGGATACTTCTCGACCCGCACGCCGGCCGGCCGGGCCGCGGCCTGAGCCGGCGTACCCATCGGCGCGACACTAGAGCAGGATGCGTTCGCTTATGCTCACGAATCCCGCTCTAGCTTGTTGTTTTAAAAGCAAATCGTCGTCGCAGATGAATCCATCTGCTCGGGATTTGCTCTAGTCAGCGAGAGAGCGAGCATGCATCTGACCAGCAGGGGCTTTCCCCTCTTCCTCACCTTCGACCTGGACTTCGAGACCATGTGGACGGCACGCGATCCGGCCTATGCCGAGCGCCCGGTGATGATGTCCCAGGGCGCCTACGGCTGGAAGGTCGGCACCGGCCGCATCCTGAAGCTGCTGGCCCGCTACGGCATCAAGGCGACCTTCTTCGCGCCCGGCCTGATCGTCGAGCAGCGCCCCGCCCTGATGCAGCAGATCCTGGAGGAGGGGCACGAGATCGCCCACCACAGCTACTCCCACCGCTGGATCCTCACCCTCTCCGAGGAGGAGGAGCGCGAGGAGATGGAGAAAGGGCTGGAGGCCATCGTCCGGGCCAGCGGCCAGCGGCCGCGCGGCTGGCGCTCGCCGGCGGCCGAGGTCAGCCCCATCACCATGCCGCTGCTGGTGAAGGAGGGCTTCGCCTACTCCTCCAACTTCTTCGACGACGATTCCCCCTATATCCACAGGGTCGAGGGCAAGCCTTCGCGGATCGTCGAGCTGCCCTTCCGCTGGGTCCTGGACGATGCGCCCTTCTTCCAGTACTCGATCGCGCTGCCGGGCCGGACCATGCAGGCGCCCTCGGCCCTTCTGGAAGCCTGGAAGCTGGAGTTCGACACGCTCTACGAGGAAGAGCGGATGATGATGCTGGCCATGCACCCGCAGATCATCGGCCAGCCCTCGCGCCTGAAGGTGCTGGAGGGCCTGATCGAGCATGCGCTGGCCCATTCCGACGTCTGGATCGGGCGCTGCGACGAGATCGTGGAAGACATGCGGCCGGGCCTCGAAGGAGCAGCGGCATGAACCCGCAGCTCGCCGGACGGCGGCTCTTCGTGACGGGGGCGGCCGCCGGGATCGGCCGGGCCTGCGTGGAACGCTTCCTGGCCGAGGGCGCCCGGGTCGCCTGCTTCGACCGCGACGCCGCGGCCCTGTCGCGGCTGGGCGAGGAGTTGCCGGGGGACTCGCTCGCCCTCTTCACCGGCGACGTGACCTCGGTCGGCGAGGTCGAGGCGGCGCTGGCCGGTGCCGCCGAGGCCCTGCAGGGGCTGGACGGCCTGGTGAACTCCGCCGGCGTCGACCTGCTGGCATCGCTCACCGACACGGAGGACGCGGCCTGGCGGCGGGTCTTCTCGGTCAACCTGGACGGGCCGATGCACGTCTGCCGGGCCGGCCTGCCCCACCTGAAGGCGGCCGGCGGCGGCACCATCGTCAACATCTCCTCCGGCGCCGGCCTCCGGCCCCTCATGCACCGCACGGCCTATTCGGCCTCCAAGGCGGGCCTGCAGATGTTCTCCAAGGCGCTGGCCATCGAGGCCGCCGAGTGGAGCATCCGGGTGAACGCCGTCTGCCCGGGCGCGGTCGACACCGGCCTCTTCCACTCGGTCCTGGACCCGGACGACCCCCAGGAGCTGGAGAGCGTGCGCGCGCGCTACCTGCTGCACCGCATCGCCCAGCCGGAGGAGATCGCCGCGGCCGTGCTCTGGCTCACCAGCGCGGAATCCTCCTTCGTCACCGGCTCCATCGTGGCGGTCGACGGCGGGCGGACCTTCCACTGACGGCCGGGCGCGATGACGGGACAAGGTTTCCAGGGCAAGGTCGCCATGGTCACCGGTGCCGCCGGCGGCATCGGGCTTGCCTGCGCGCGCCGCTTCGCTGCCGAGGGCGCGAAGGTCGCCGCGATCGACCGGGAGGCCATTCCCCTGGAGGCCTCGGCGGACCTCTACAGGGAGACCGGCGACTGTACCGACCGGGAGACGCTGGAGCGCTTCCACCGGGAGAGCGTCGCGCGCCTGGGGCCGGTCGACATCCTCTTCAACAACGTCGGCCAGAGCGCGCGCGAGCGGGCGGGTCCCTTCCATCTTTCCGAGGAGGAGACCTGGCGCTTCGTGCTCGAGGTCTCGCTGCTGACGGCCATGCGGCTCAGCCGCCTGGTGGCGCCGGCGATGCGCGAACGCGGCGGGCGCATCGTCAACATGTCGAGCGACGCGGCCTTCGCCGGCGACCGGGGGCTGGCCGACTATGCCGCCGCCAAGATGGGGGTCGTGGGCTTCACCCGCGCGCTGGCACGCGAGCTGGCGCCGCACGGCGTCACCGTCAACGCGGTGGCGCCGGGCGCGATCCGCACCAAGGCGCACGAGCATGTCCCGGCGGAGGTGATCGCGCGCATCCGCGAGGAGACGCCGGCCGGCTTCGTCGGCAGCCCGGAGGACGTGGCCGCCGCCGTCTGCTTTCTCGCCGGCGAGGAGGCCCGCTTCATCACCGGCCAGACCCTGCTGATCGACGGCGGGCGCTGGATGCTGTGAGGACTATGCATGACTGAGATCGCCGATCTCTCGGCCAACGCACTGGTCGCCGCAATCCGCCGGGGCGAGATTTCCGCGCTGGAGGCCGTCGAGGCCGCCTTTGCACGGATCGAGGCGCTCCAAGCTCTGAACGCCTTCATGGCGCTGGCGCGCGAGCGTGCGCTGGAGGAGGCGCGCGACGCCGACCGCAGGTGGGCACGGGACAGGATGGTGGGCCCCCTGCACGGCATCCCCTTCTCGGTGAAGGACCTGACCAACACGGCCGGCGTCGCGACGACCTTCGGCTGCGCCCTCTTCGAGGAGAACCTTCCGGCGGCGGATGCGGTCGCGGTGGCGCGGGCGCGCAGCGCCGGCGCCATCCTGATCGGCAAGACGACGACGCCGGAGTTCGGCCACAAGCCCTTCACCGAGGGCCCCTTCTTCGGCCGCACCCTCAATCCCTGGAACGAGGCCTTCACCTGCGGCGGCTCCAGCGGCGGGGCCGCCGTCGCGGTGGCGAGCGGCATGGGGCCCCTGGCACTGGGCTCCGACGGGGGCGGCTCGATCCGCATCCCGGCCGCCTGCTGCGGCGTGGTCGGGCTCAAGGGCAGCCTGGGGATGATCCCCAACCTGCAGGCCCCCGACCTCTTCGGCGCTAATTCCTACGTCGGGCCGATGGCCAGGAGCGTGGCCGAGATCCGGCTCTTCTTCGACTCGCTCGCCGGCCCGGACCCGCGCGACCCCTACGGCCAGTGCAAGGCCCTTCCGATCAGCCGGCCGCACTGGCCGATGAAGATCGGATGGCTGCTCTCCTGCGGCAACAGGGTGGACCCCGAGGTCGAGGCGGCGACGCTCGCGGCCATGCGGCAGGCCGAGGCGATCGGCTTCGTCGTGGAGCCCATCGAGATCGACCTGGTCTCCCTGGAGCAGGCCTTCCTGGTGATGCTGCGCTCGCTCCTGCGCGCGCGCCTGCTGAAGGAGGCCGAGCGCCGGCCCGAGCTGATCGACCCGACGCTGCTTGCCACCATCGAGGCGGGCGCCGGCCTCACCGCCCTTGACCTGATGGAGGCGCAGGCCGCCCGCACGCGCTGCTTTGCCGAGGTGCAGGCGCTCTTCGAGCGGGTCGACCTCATCGCCTCTCCCACCCTCTCCGCCCCGGCCCTGCCGGTCGGGCTCGACCCCCATGCCACCGTCGAGATCGCGGGCCGGGATTCCGGCACGATCCGCGGTGCCTGGTATCCCTACACCTACCCCTTCAACCTGACCGGCCATCCGGCGCTCAGCCTGCCCTGCGGCCTCACCGCCGGGGGCCTGCCGATCGGGCTGCAGCTCGTCGGCCCCTGGTACGAGGAGCGCCGTCTGCTGATCGTGGCGGCGCACCTGGAAGAGGCGCTGGCCGTCCCCCCTCTCGACCGGCAGGCGCTCCTGGCCTCGGCAGGCCATGGCTGAGCTGCTGGCGATCCGGGACCTCAGCGTCAGCTTCGGTCGGGTCAGGGCCGTCGAGGCGCTGTCCTATGGTGTCGAGGAGGGCGAGATCCTGGGGATCGTCGGCGAGAGCGGGTCGGGCAAGAGCGTCCACGCGCTCTCCATCATGCAGCTTGTCCCGAGCCCGGCCGGACGGGTCGAGAGCGGCGAGATCGCCTTCCGGGGGCGCGACCTCCTCTCCCTCGACGAGCGGGAGATCCGGCGCATCCGCGGGCGCCACATCTCCATGATCTTTCAGGACCCGATCTCCTCGCTCAACCCGGTCTACAGCGTCGGCTTCCAGCTGAACGAGATGCTGCGCCGCCACTTTCCCTTGAGCCGGCGCGCGGCGCGGGAGAAATCGGCGGAGCTGCTGACGACGGTCGGGATCCCGGACGCCGGCCAGCGGCTGGCGAGCTATCCCCACCAGCTCTCCGGCGGCATGCGCCAGCGGGTGATGATCGCCATGGCGATCGCCTGCAAGCCGGCGCTGCTGATCGCTGACGAGCCGACGACGGCGCTCGACGTCACCATCCAGGCGCAGATCGTGGAGCAGATCAAGCGCCTGCAGCAGGACCTGAAGCTGACGGTGATCTGGATCTCGCACGACCTGGGCGTGATCGCCGGCCTGGCCCAGCGGGTGAACGTCATGTATGCCGGCCGGATCGTCGAGCGCGGACCGGTCCGCGCGATCTACAAGAGCCCGCGCCATCCCTATACCCTCGGCCTCCTGGGCTCCACGCCGCGCTTCGACAGCCAGGAACGGGGCAGGCTCACCGCCATCCCCGGCCGGCCGCCCGATATGGCCGACCCGCCGCCGGGCTGTGCCTTCGCGCCGCGCTGCAGCCTGGCCGACGAGGACTGCCGGCAGATGCCGCCGCTGGAGGAGGTCGGCCCGGACCACAGCGTGCGCTGCTGGAAGTGGCGCCAGGTCGAAAGCGGGGTGCGCCATGGCCCGGCCTGAGGTGCTGGTCGAGGTGCGCGGGCTGAAGACGCACTTCCCGATCGAGCAGGGCCTGATCTTCTCCCGGCGGGTCGGCGCGGTGCGCGCCGTCGACGGGGTCTCCTTCGAGATCTTCAAGGGCGAGACCCTGGGGCTCGTCGGCGAGAGCGGCAGCGGCAAGACCACGGTCGGGCGCAGCCTGCTGCGCCTCGAGGAGCCGACCGAGGGGACGATCCTGATCGAGGGCACCGACTTCCGCGCGCTCTCCGGCAGGCCGCTGCGCCGCCTGCGCCGGCGCATGCAGATGATCTTCCAGGACCCCCAGGCCTCGCTCAATCCACGCCACCGGGTGGAGGACCTGATCGCCGAGCCCCTGGTGATCGAAGGCCGCCTCGGCCGCGCCGAGATCGGCCGGAGGGTCACGGAGCTGCTGGATCTCGTCGGGCTGCCGTCGGCCATGCGCAAGCGTTTTGCGCACGAGTTCTCCGGTGGCCAGCGCCAGAGGATCGGCATCGCGCGAGCGCTCGCGCTCAACCCCACCTTGATCGTCTGCGATGAGGCCATTGCCTCACTCGACGTCTCGATTCAGGCGCAGATCGTAAATCTCCTGGAGGACTTGCAGGAACAGCTAGGCCTCACCTACCTCTTCATCGCCCACGACCTGGGCATGGTCCGTCACATCAGCGACCGGATCGCCGTCATGTACCTCGGCAAGATCATGGAACTGGCCGACAAGGAGGCGATCCACCAGCGGCCGCTGCACCCCTATACCCGGGCGCTCATCTCCGCCATCCCGGTGCCCGACCCGGAGGTCGAGGCGACGCGCGAGCGGATCGTGCTGCAGGGCGACATCCCCAGCCCCGCGCGCCCGCCCGAGGGCTGCGTCTTCTCGACCCGCTGTCCCCTGGCCGAGGCGCGCTGTCATGCCGAGGCCCCGGCCTACCGGGAGGTGGAGCCCGACCACTTCGCCGCCTGCCATTTCGCGGGCACCGCCCCGCCCTGACGGGGGCGCCTCAGGCCTTTTCCTGCAGGGCGGTCCTGAGGGCGGAGGCCTCGACCAGCGGCAGGGAGCAGACGGGGCCGCGGCAGACATAGGCCGTCGGCCGTCCCTCGACCTGCGCCTTGCCGGCGGCCGGATGCTCGAGCGGCAGCGAGGATCCGGGCTCCACCACCTGCAGCACCAGCCAGGGGTTGCCCGCCTGCCAGGCCGCGGCGATCAGCGCCTCGGTGGCGGCCTCGCCGCGGGTCCCGACGATGGCGACCTGGTGCGCACGCTCGAGGAACTCGGCGGCGTTGAGGAAGCTCGCCAGCGGGAAGAAGTTGCGTTCGACCTCTCCGCTGAAGGCGGCGACGGCGCGCTCGGCCCGCGCGCGCTGGGCCGAGGCGCCGGAGAGATAGGCCAGCCGCGCCAGGACCTCGACCATCACGCCGTTGCCCGAGGGCACGGCAGCGTCCTGCACCGACTTGGCCCTGACCAGCAGGGCCTCCGCATCGGCCGCGGCGACGTAGAAGCCGCCCTCTTCGCCGTCCTCGTAGTGGGCGACGGCCAGCGCCACGAGTTCCTCGGCGAAGGAGAGCGCCTCGCTATCGCCCGTGGCCTCGTGCAGCAGCAGGGCGGCGCGGGCCAGATGCGCGTGGTCGTCCAGGGTCGCCTGGTGCTTGACCTGACTGCGCCGCCAGGAGTGGTGCAGGCGCCCCTCCACCAGCAGCGCGTCACGCAGGAAGAGCAGCGCCTGGCGCGCCGCCTCCAGCCAGTCCGGGCGGTCGAAGACGCGGCCGGCCTGGACCAGCCCGGCGATCGCCATGCCGTTCCAGTCCGCCAGGACCTTGTCGTCCCAGCCGGGCCAGATGCGCTGGGCCCGCGCCTCGTAGAGCCGGCGGCGCAGGGGGGCGAGGCGGGCCTCCTCCTCGGGATCGATCTCGGCCGGCGCGTGGCGGCGGTTCAGGATGGTCTGCCCCTCGAAGTTGCCGTCGGGCGTGACGCCATAGGCCTCTTCGATGGTCTTGGCCTCCTCCTCGTCGAGGACCTGGCGCAGGCTCGCGGGCGTCCAGAGGTAGAAGAGGCCCTCCTCGCCCTCGCTGTCGGCATCGTAGGAGGCGGCGAACGCCGGCACGCGCGCGCCCTGCGGCCGGCCCTTCGCGTCCACGCCCGGCTCGCCGGCCGCCGCCGTCATCTCCTCCAGCAGCCAGGCCACGGTCTCCTCGGCGCGCTGGCGGAAGAGGCCGCGCGGCTCCACCGCCCAGGTGCCGGCCAGGAGTTCCAGGATCTGGCCGTTGTCGTAGAGCATCTTCTCGAAGTGCGGGACCAGCCAGATCGCATCGACGGCATAGCGGGCAAAGCCGCCCCCCAGGTGGTCGTAGATGCCTCCCTGGCTCATCTTTTCCAGGGTGAGCGCGACGGCGGCCGCATAGCTCTCGCCCTCGCCGCGCCAGTAGGCACGGCGCAGCAGCTCCAGGGTGGAGGGGTTGGGGAACTTCGGCGCCCCGCCGAGCCCGCCCTCTTGGCCGTCCATGGCCTGCAGCAGGCGCCCGGCGACCTCCGTCAGCAGGGCCGGCGTCACCCCGCCGCCGGGCCGGCCGCGGGCCCAGTCGGCCAGCCCCTGGGTGAGGGCTGCCACGTTCTTCTGCACCTTGTCCGGGCTCTCGCTCCAGATCTGGTGGATGCCCTTCAGCACGGCAGGGAAGCCCGGGCGGCCGAAGCGGTCGGCCGGCGGGAAGTAGGTGCCGCCCCAGAAGGGCTCGCCATCGGGGGTGAGGAACATGGTGAGCGGCCAGCCGCCCTGCTCGCCCAGCAGGTGGAGGGCCTGCATGTAGAGGGAGTCGATCTCCGGCCGCTCTTCGCGGTCCACCTTGATGTTGACGTAGAGCCGGTTCATCAAGGCCGCGATCTCTTCGTTCTCGAAGGACTCGTGTGCCATCACGTGGCACCAGTGGCAGGCGGCATAGCCTATGGAGAGCAGGATCGGCTTGTTCTCCGCCCTGGCGGCCGCCAGCGCCTCGGGACCCCAGGCCCACCAGTGGACGGGATTGTCGCGGTGCTGCAGCAGGTAGGGGCTGGTCTCCTGGCCGAGACGGTTCATGGGCGAGGCTCCTGTCGGGTGACCCCCGGTCCCTGCGGCCGGCGCAAGGGGAGGGGGAAGATGGCAGGGACGCCCGCAAAGCGGTTGCCGAGAGCGCCCTTGTCACTAAGGTGAGGGCAGTGCTGCCGTGTCTCAAGGGCGGGGGCGCGAACCGGCGCCGCTTTAGTCCAGCGCGATCTGTTGCGGGACCTTGGCCGAGGAGGCTTGCGAGAATGAAGATCAAGATCGATATCGACTGTACGCCCAAGGAGATTCGCGAGTTCTTCGGGCTGCCGGATATCGCCCCCATGCAGGAGCGGCTGACGGCCCAGGTCGAAGAGCGCCTGCAGACCGCACTGAAGCAGATCGAAAGCGGGGAGCTCTGGCAGACCTGGATGCCGATGGCGGCGCCCTTCGCCGGTAAGGCCGGGATGGAAGGCTTGGAACAGATGCGCCGCTTTTTTTGGCCGGGGTCGGCGCCCCCGGCGGACGACGACAAGGAGCAGTCTTAGATGGACGCACTCGATGCCCTCTTGAGCCGCGAATCGGTTTCGGCCAAGTACCTGGTGGAGCCCGCGCCGACGGCCGAGCAGCGCCGTCAGGCCTATGAGGCCGCCCTGCGCGCACCCGACCACGGCGCGCTGCGCCCCTGGCGCTTCATCGAGTTCGAGGGCGAGGGGCTGGAGCGTTTGAGCCGGCTCTACTACGAAGAGGCCCAGCGCAACCAGCCGAACGTCGATCCCGCCGTCTGGGAGACCGCCAAGGCCAAGGCCCTGCGGTCCCCCCTAATGATTGCCGTGGCCGCCATCGTGCGCGAGAACCACCCCAAGGCACCGGTGATCGAGCAGGTCGTCGCCGCCGGCTGCGCCTCGCAGGTCCTGCTGACCGCCTTCCACGCCCAGGGCTATGGCGCGGTCATGGTGACCGGCGGGCGGGCCTACGACGAGGCCTTCAAGAAGGCGCTCGGCCTGGAGCCGAAGGACTGCCTGATCGGCCTGATCCATGTCGGCACGCCCCAGGCCGACCGGCCTCCGGCCGAGAAGCCGCGCCCGGCCGTCGAGGATCACCTGGTCCGCTGGACCAGCTGACCCGCCTTGGGCGGGGAAGCGACGATCTTCGCCCCCGCCACACCGCGGGGGCGCTCCGCCCTGGCCGTGGTCCGGGTGAGCGGACCCGCGGCCGGCAGGATCCTCGATAGCCTGACGGAGCGGCCCCGCCCCGAGCCGCGGCGCGCCAGCCTCCGCCACCTCAAGGACCCCCGAAGCAAGGCCGGGCTGGACCAGGCTCTGGTCCTCTGGTTCCCCGCTCCCGGCAGCGCGACGGGCGAGGACCTGGTGGAGCTGCACCTGCACGGCGGCCCGGCCGTCCTGGCCGGCCTCCTCGAGGCCCTGGGCGCGCAAGAGGGTCTGCGTCTGGCCGAGCCCGGGGAGTTCGCCCGCCGCGCCTTCGCCAACGGCAAGCTGGACCTGACTCAGATCGAGGGCCTGGCCGACCTGGTGGCGGCCGAGACCGCGGCCCAGCGCAGGCAGGCCCTGGCCCAGGCCGAAGGCGCTCTCTCCGTGCGGCTGGCGGCCTGGCGCGAGCGCCTGGTCTCCGCCGCGGCCCTGATCGAGGCGCACCTGGACTTCGCGGACGAGGAGATCCCGGGGGACCTTCTGGAGCGCGCGGCTGCGACGGCCGGCGAGATTGCCGCGGAGATCCGCGCGCTGCTGGCCCTGGCGCCCTGGGGCGAGCGCCTCAGGGAAGGAATTGCCTGCGTCCTGCTGGGCGCGCCCAACGTCGGCAAGTCCTCGCTGATGAACGCGCTCGCCGGCCGCGAGGCCGCCATCGTGACCGACCGCCCCGGGACCACCCGCGATCCGATCGAGGTGGCCCTCGACCTTCGGGGCCTGCCGGTCACCCTGATCGACACGGCCGGCATCGCCGAGGGAAGCGAGGATCCGATCGAGCAGGAGGGCATGCGGCGTGCCCTGCAGCGCGCGCGGGCGAGCGACCTGGCGCTGGTGGTCCTGGACCTCTCCCGGCCGGCCGGCCTGCCGCCCGAGGTCGCGGACTTTCCCGCCGAGCGCCGCCTCGTGATCGGCAACAAGCTGGATCTCGGGCGGGCTGAGGGACAGTCCGTCGACCTGGCGGTCTCTGCCAGGAGCGGTGCCGGGCTGGAGGAGTTGCTGCGGCTGCTCACCCGCAAGGCGGAGGGCCTGATGGGCGAGAGCGGCGGCGAGGCCGCCCTGGTCTCGCGCGCCCGCCAGCGCCTGGCACTGGAAGAGGCGATGGCCGCACTGGAGCGCAGCCGCGAGACCCCTCTGCCGGAACTCTTCGCCGAAGAGCTGCGCCTGGCGCTCCGGGCCTTCGGCAAGCTCACCGGCCGGGTCGATGTCGAGGAGATCCTGGACCGTCTCTTCGGCGAGTTCTGCATCGGCAAGTAGCTGTTTCACGTGAAACAGGGGCGCTAGAGCAAGTTGGGCTCGCTCTTGCTCACGCAACTTACTCTAGCGTGTTGTTTCAGAAGCAAATCGTCGTCGCAGATGATTCCATCTGCTCGGGATTTGCTCTGGCCCGCCGAAGCGGCAGGGCTGGCCCGCCCAGGCGGGCTTTGATTCCGCGCGGCGCTGACCTTATAGAAGGCGTCATGACAGCATGCAGCGAGACATCCTGGGACGTCCTGGTGGTGGGCGGCGGCCATGCCGGCAGCGAGGCCGCCGCGGCTGCGGCGCGCCTGGGTGCGGCGACGGCGCTCGTCACCCACAAGCCTGAGACGATCGGCGTCATGTCCTGCAACCCGGCGATCGGCGGGCTGGGCAAGGGTCACCTGGTGCGCGAGATCGATGCGCTCGACGGCATCATGGGACTGGCCGCGGATGCCGCCGGCATCCAGTTCCGCATGCTGAACCGCAGCAAGGGACCCGCAGTGCGCGGACCGCGCGCCCAGGCCGACCGCGGGCTTTACCGCCGTGCCGTCCAGGAGCTGCTGGGGTGCCAGGAGAACCTGACCATCCTGGCGGGCGCGGTCGAGGACCTGCTCTTCGACCCGGCCGGGGGCCTGACGGGTCTCCTGCTGGCCGACGGCCGCCGGCTGCGGGCCAAGGCAGTCGTGATCACGACCGGCACCTTCCTGAACGGCGTGATCCACATCGGTCGCGAGCAGCGCCCGGCCGGCCGGGTCGGCGATGCGCCCTCCGTCGGCCTCGCCGAGAGCTTCCGCCGCCTGGGCTTCGCGCTCGGCCGGCTCAAGACCGGGACGCCGCCGCGTCTCGACGGGCGCACCATCGACTGGGCGGGCCTCGACCTGCAGCCCGGCGATGACCCGCCGGAGCCCTTCTCCAGCCTGACCCCTGCGATCACCACCCCGCAGGTCCCCTGCCACCTCACCTGGACAACGGCGGAGACCCGGCGGCTGGTCGCGGCGAACCTGCACCAGGCGCCGCTCTACAGCGGCCAGATCGCGTCGGTGGGGCCGCGCTACTGTCCCTCCTTCGAGGACAAGGTGGTGCGCTTCGCCGAGCGCGAGCGCCATCAGATCTTCCTGGAGCCCGAGGGGCTGGACGATCCCACGGTCTATCCCAACGGCATCTCCACCTCGCTGCCGCGCGAAGTGCAGGAGGCCATGGTGGCCTCCATCCCCGGGCTCGAGCGCGCCCGCATCCTGCAGCACGGCTATGCCATCGAGTACGACCACGTCGATCCGCGCGAGCTCACCCGGGCCCTGGAGACCCGCCGTCTGCCTGGCCTCTTCCTCGCCGGCCAGATCAACGGCACCACCGGCTACGAGGAGGCCGCCGCCCAGGGGTTGGTCGCCGGCCTCAATGCCGCACGTCGGGCCGCCGGGGAGACGCCCGACTGCCACTTCGACCGCGCCGAGGCCTATATCGGCGTGCTGATCGACGACCTGGTGAGCCGCGGCGTCACCGAGCCCTACCGCATGTTCACCAGCCGTGCGGAATTCCGTCTACGGCTGCGCGCCGACAATGCCGACGAGCGGTTGACCGAACGCGGCATCGCGCTTGGTCTCGTCGGCGCGAAGCGGCAGGTCAACTGGCGCGAGAGGAGTGCTGCGCTGGAATCAGGCCGGAGGCTTCTCGGTGACCTCACCGCGACGCCGCAGGAACTGGCGCGCTCGGCCATCGTCGTCAACAGGGATGGGCAGCGCCGGAGCGCCTTCGCGCTTCTGCGCTACCCGGAGGTCGGCTGGGCGGAGCTCACCCGGCACTGGCCGGAACTCGCGTCCTTGACGCCCGCGGTGCGCGCGCGGCTGGAGATCGATGCCGCCTATCAGGGCTACCTGGAGCGCCAGGAGGCAGACGTCGCCGCCTATCGGCGCGATGAGGACCTGCGCCTGCCCGCCGACCTGCCGCTGGCGGAGATGGCCGGCCTCTCGAACGAGGTGCGCCAGATCCTGGAACGCGCCCGGCCGGAGACCCTGGGCCAGGCCGCGCGCCTGCCGGGCATGACGCCGGCCGCCCTCACCTTGCTGCTGCGCTACGTGAAGCGCCGGGGTGAGGGACGCCGGGCCGCGGCCTGACCGCCCGTGACAGCTCGCGATCCCGGCCTCCTCGCGCTGGCCGAACGTTTCCGGCTCTCCGAGAAGCAGCAGGAAGCCTTGGCTCTCTACGCCGCGCTGCTCGTGGAATGGAACGAGAAGGTGAACCTCATCTCCAGGCGCGACCCCGGCAACCTCTGGCAGCGCCACATGCTGGATTCCGCCCAGCTCGTGGAGGCGCTGCCGGAGCCTCCCCGCAATCGTCCGCTTCGCATCGCCGACCTGGGCAGCGGTGGCGGCTTTCCGGGCATGGTGCTGGCCATTCTGGGGGCGGGGGAGCTGCACCTGGTGGAATCTGACGGACGCAAGGCCGGCTTCCTGGAGGCTGTTTCACGTGAAACAGGGACGCCGGTCACGGTCCACCGGGAGCGGATCGAGACCCTGGCGCCGCTCCGGGCCGACTGCGTCACGGCCCGCGCGCTGGCGCCGCTGCCCAAGCTTCTGGGCTACGTCGCGCGGCATCTGGTCCCAGGCGGGCGGGCGCTGCTCCTGAAGGGGCGGTCCAGAGAAGGTGAGTTGACCTCGGCGCGCCGGCAATGGAGCATGACGCTCAGCGAGCGGCCCAGCCTCAGCGATCCCGAGAGTGCCCTCCTGGTGATCGAGAAACTGGCCGCCAGACGCAGCGGAAGGGCAGGGGAGACGAAGGGCGCATGACGGGCAGCAGCACCTCGGCGCGCATCCTGGCCATCGCCAACCAGAAGGGCGGCGTGGGCAAGACGACGACGGCGGTGAACCTGGCAACCGCGCTGGCCGCCTGCGACCAGCGCTGCCTTCTGGTCGACCTCGACCCGCAGAGCAACGCCACGACCGGCATGGGCGTGGAGCGGCCCGCCCCCGGCGACAGCATCTACGGCGTGCTGATCGAGGAGCGTCCCCTGGCCGAGATCGTGGTGACGACGGCGGTGCCGCGGCTCTCGCTGGTGCCCTCGACGGTCGACCTCGCCGGTGCCGAGGTGGAACTGGTCGAGGCCGAGCGGCGCGAACGCCGCCTGACCCAGGGCTTCGCCAGCGTGCGCAACGACTACGACTACATCCTGATCGACTGTCCGCCCTCGCTGGGCTTCCTCACGCTCAACGCCCTGGTCGCGGCCGACGCCGTACTGGTGCCCCTGCAGGCCGAGTACTATGCCCTCGAGGGCCTCTCGCACCTGACCCGGACCATCGAGCGGGTGCGGCGCGGGCTGAACCCCAGGCTGGAGATCCACGGCATCGTGCTGACCATGGTCGACCGGCGCACCAGCCTCTCCGACATGGTGGAGGCCGACGTGCGCCAGCACATGGGGCAACTGGTCTACGAGACCACAATCCCGCGCAACGTGCGCATCTCGGAGGCCCCCTCGCACGGGCTTCCGGCCCTGCTCTACGACCTCAACTGCCGCGGGTCGCAAGCCTATCTGAGACTGGCCAGCGAGCTGCTGCGCCGGGAGGGAGACCGCCAAGCCGCATGACCAAGACCAGCAAGAAACCCCACGGCCTGGGCCGCGGCCTCTCCGCCCTCTTCGGCGAGGAGGTCGGCGCGAGCGGCGCGGCCGGCCAGGGGGGAGGAGAGACGGGAGGAGAGGCGGCAGCGCAGGGCAGCAGAACCCTGCCCATCGATATCCTGCACCCCAACCTGAAACAGCCGCGGCGCCACTACGACCAGGAAGCCTTGGAGGCCCTGGCGCAGTCCATCGGCGAGCAGGGCGTCCTGCAGCCCCTGGTTGTTCGGCCGCACCCGTCTCGCAGCGGCAACTACGAGATCGTGGCCGGAGAGCGGCGCTGGCGCGCGGCCCAGCTCGCCAAGCTCTCCGATCTTCCCGTCGTGATCCGAGATCTCGACGACCGCACGACCCTGGAGATCGCGCTGGTCGAGAACCTGCAGCGCGAGGACCTGACGCCGCTGGAGGAGGCCGAGGCCTACCGCCGCCTGATTGAGGACTTCGGCCACAGCCAGGCGGAGCTCGGCAAGGCCGTCGGCAAGAGCCGCAGCCACGTCGCCAATACCTTACGCCTGCTGGCGCTGCCGGAGCCGATCAAGAAGGCGGTGAGCGAGGGCAGGCTCTCTGCCGGCCACGCCCGCGCCCTGCTCACGGTCGAGGACCCCGTGGCCCTCGCCGAAGCGGCGATCGCCGAGGGCTGGTCGGTGCGCGAGCTGGAGCGCCGGGCGCAGAAACCCGAGACGACGCCGATCCCGCGGCCGCGCAGGCCCGGCGGCAGCAGCGCCAAGGATGCCGACACCCTGGCCCTGGAGAAGGACCTCTCCATGACCCTGGGGCTCAAGGTGGTCCTGGACCACCGCGGCGACGGCGGCCAGCTCCTGCTCCACTACGCCAGCCTCGATCAGCTCGACGATCTGATCGCCCGCCTGCGCGGCAGCTCGGGGTTCTGATCGGCAAAACCAGGCTGCGATCAGGTCGCTCACCGCAGTTGACCGGATCTTCAAAGAAAAGGCCCGGGCGTTTCCGCCCGGGCCTTCGTCCCGTTCAGCAGCGGCTCTTCGCCATCATTCCCGCATCATCCCGAGGATGGAGAGGATGTAGATGAAGAGCGTGATGAAGCTGCCGTAGAGCATGTAGGCGCCGAAGATGGCCTTGCGCTGGGCCGTCGCACCCATGTCCTGCTCGTAGTACATGTTCTTGATCATCTGCGTCTGCCAGGCGGTGATGCCCGAGAAGAGCAGCACCACGACGACGGAGATGCCGAGCGACAGCATGGAGCTGCCGATCAGGAGCCAGTTCACCACCAGCGCGATCAGGACGCCGATCACCGCCATGGTGAAGAAGGTGGCGAAGACCGAAAGGTTCCGCTTGGTCGTGTAGCCGTAGATGCTGACCCCGGCGAAGGCACCCGCCGTGATCAGGAAGGCACGCACGATCATGAAGGGATCGAGCTGACCGTAGTAGTAGAACATCGGCGCCAGCGCCACGCCCCAGAGGCCGGCATAGGCCCAGTAGGCGATCTGTGCTGCCGTGATCGAGCCGGTCATGATGATCTTCGGCGCAACGAAGCCCATGACCAGGATGCCGATGAAGAAGACGATCGAGAGACCGCCCATGCTCAGCACCAGCTGCTCGTTCGACGCGACCAGGAACGAGAGCGCGCCGGTGAAGGCCACGCCCAGAGCCATATAGTTGTAAACCCGGAGCATGTAGCTGCGCAGGCCGGCGTCAATGGCCTCCGCCGACTGCGTCCGGGTGTAGACCTGCTGATTGGGTCCGACCATGTGGTTTGCTCTCCCTCGGTAAGACTGTTGACACCGTAGTGTAGCTGCGTTTCGTGTCGTAATATTGGCGAAGAGCCCGCCCGGATCAACATAAACCGCAGGAATTTTGGGGGAATTCACAGCGCCGCGCTGGGCATTCCCGGGGGTGACGCCCTCCACGGGGCCACGCAGGGGCTACTCGTTGCGCAGAAGGGGGGCGGCCGCCGTTCCGAGCGCCCGCCAGGTCCCCGCCAGGCCGCAGAGCAGGGTGAGCGCCAGCCCCGCCGCGAGGGTGAGCGCCAGCGGTGCCGGCAGCAGCACGAAGTCGCCGCCCATGACGAAGGTGACGACGACCCAGGCCGCGATCGAGCCGATCAGGGCGGCGATGGCGACGCTGACGAGGCCCAGCAGCAGGAATTCCAGCGCCAGGCCGCCGGCCAGCACCGGCCGGGTGGCGCCCAGGACCTTCAGCACCACTGCGTCGTAGCGCCGGCGCCGCTCGCTGGCGGCGATCGCGCCCGCCAGGACCAGGAGGCCGGCCAGCAGGGTGACGCTTCCGGTGGCGCCGACCGCGGCGGCGACGCTGTCCAGCATGCGGGTGAAGCTCTCCAGGGCTGCGCGCACGCGGATGCCCGAGACGTTGGGGAAGGCGTCGGAGACGGCGTCGGCCAAGGCGGCTTCGTGCGCCTCGTCGATCCGCACCGTGGCGATGTGAGAAGCCGGCGCCTTATCGAGGACGCCGGGCGAGAAGACCATGAGGAAGTTGATCTTGAGGTTCTGCCACTCGATCCGGCGCAGGTTGGCGATCTCCGCGGTCACGTCGCGGCCGTAGACGTTGACGGTCAGGCTGTCGCCCAGCCTGAGGCCAAGCTCGGCGGCGATCTCGTCGCCCAGCGAGACCTTGGTCTTGCCGCTGTAGTCCTCCGGCCACCAGGTGCCCGCGACCAGCTCCATGCCGGGGTCGGGTGCGCGCGCCCAGGTGAGGCCGCGGTCGCCCTCGAAGACCCAGGCGGCGTCGGGCGGGATCTCCAGTTCGGCGACCGGCGTCTCATTGAGGGCAACGATGCGGCCGCGCAGCATGGGCACGCGCTCCACGCCCTGCGCCGTCTCGAAGCCCGCCACCAGACTGTCGAAGGCCTCGGCCTGGTCGTTCTGGATGTCGATGAAATAGAAGGTCGGCGCGTCGCGCGGGATCTCCTCGTTCACCTGGCGGTCGAGGTTGGCCTGGATCAGGGTCACGGCCGCCAGCACCGTCAGGCCGAGGCCCAGCGACAGCAGGATCCCGACCGTGGGCGCCCCCGGCCGGTAGAGGTTAGAGAGCGCGAGCCGCAGGGTCGTGTGCCGCGGCCGCCGCAGCTTCCGCGCCGACCAGATGACCGCGGAGGCCGCCAGGCGGAAGAGCAGCAGGGCGCCGGCCGCCCCGGCGACGAAGCCCAGCGCGAAGATCCGGTCGGCCGCGCCCAGCACCGCAAGCGCCACCAGCAGGGCGGCGATCGCCGCCATGGCCGGCCAGAGCCAGCGCGGTGGCCGGGCGCGCTCGGTCTCGATCTGGCCGCGGAAGAGGCTGGCCGCCGGCAGGCTCTGCGCGCGTGCCAGCGGCAGCAGCGCGAAGAGCAGCGCGGTCAGCAGCCCCATGGCCGCGGCCCGCGCCAGCGGCAGCAGCGCCGGCGGCCCGCCGAGCCCGATGTTGAAGAGCTCGCCCAGGAAGGGGGCCGCGATCAGGGGCGCCAGCGCGCCCACCGCCAGCCCGATCGCGATCGCCAGCAGGGAGAGCAGCAGGACCTGCGTCAGGTAGAGCTTGAAGATGAAGCCGCCCGAGGCCCCCAGGCACTTCATGGCGGCGATGGTGTTGCGCCGCGATTCCAGATGCGCGCGCACGGCATTGGCGACGCCCACCCCGCCGACCACCAGGGCGGTGAGCCCGACCAGGGTCATGAAGAGGCGCACCCGCGTGACGAAGCGCGCGACGCTGGGGGCCGCCTTGTCCAGGCCGCGCACCCGCCAGCCTGCGTCCGGGAAGGCCTCGTCCAGCCGCGCCTTCCAGCCGGCGAAGGCCTCCCCCTCCGGCAGGACCAGGCGCCAGTGGCGATAGACCAGGCTACCGGGCTGGGCGAGGCCAGCGGCCTCGAGGCGCTCCAGGGGCAGCAGTAGGCGGGGGCCCAGGGTGATGGCGCGGGCGGCCGAATCCGGCTCGCTCAGGATCTCCCCGCGCAGCACGAAGGTCTCGGTCCCGACCTTCAGCCTGTCGCCGAGCGAGAGGTCGAGGCGGCGGAAGAGCTCCGGTGCCGCAAGCGCCCCCCAGGCGCCGTCGCGTTGTTGCAGCCCGGCGGCCGTGGCTTGCGGCGGATCCAGCTTCAGCTCGCCGAAGAGCGGATAGGCCGGGTCGACGGCCTTCAGTTCGACCAGGCGCCGCTCGCGGGTCTCCGGGTTGCTGGCCATGGCCCGCATCTCCGCCGTGGCCGAGAGCGCCCGGGAGTTGGCGAGCAGCCAGCCGCGCTCCGCATCGGTCAGGTCGCGGTTGAAGAGCCGCAGGTCGACCTCGCCGCCCAGCAGGTTGCGGGCGTCGCGCTGCAGTCCCGTCAGCAGGTCGGCGGAGATGGTGCCGACGGCGGCGAGCGCCGCGATGCCCAGCGCCAGGCAGGCCAGGAAGATCCGGAACCCGCCCAGGCCGCTGCGCAGCTCACGTCTCGCATAGCGCCAGGACAGCGCCCAATCGGACATCAGGCGACGGCCGCCGCCTGCCGCCGGTCGGCCTCGACCCGTCCATCGGCCAGACTGATCTGTCTATTGCAGCGGCCGGCCAGCGCGCGGTCGTGCGTGATCAGCAGCAGGGTAGCGCCGTTCTCGGCGCGCAGGTCGAAGAGCAGGTCAATAATATGCTGACCGGTCTGTCCATCCAGGTTGCCGGTCGGCTCGTCAGCCAGCAGGATCGAGGGGCGGGCGACGACGGCGCGGGCAAGCGCCGTGCGCTGCTGCTCGCCGCCGGAAAGCTGGCCCGGATAGTGCGACAGCCGGTGCCCCAGGCCGACGCTCTCCAGGGCCTTGGCGGCCCTGCCCCAGGCATCGGCGGTCCCCGCCAGCTCCAGCGGGATCGCCACGTTCTCCTGCGCCGTCATGGTCGGGACGAGGTGGAAGTCCTGGAAGACGATGCCGATGGAATCGCGCCGCAGGCGGGCAAGCTCGTCCTCGCTGCGACCGGCATAGTCGACCTCGGCAACCCGGACCGTCCCGGAGGTGGCGCGCTCCAGGCCGGCGACCACCATCAGAAGCGAGGTCTTGCCCGAGCCCGAGGGACCGATCAGGCTGACGGTCTCTCCGGCTGCGATCTCCAGGTCGATGCCCTTCAGGATCTCGACGGGCCCGGCCTGCGAGCCCAGGGTCAGGGTGACTGCCTTCAATCCGATCATGCCGCCCCCTGGCCTTTCGCCTCTGCTGCCGGAACACCTCGACCGCGGCCCGACCCCGGCCGCCCCGACCCGGCCACACAGCCGTGCTGCTGCGATATGGCGCGTCGGCGGGCGGGATCAAGCTTGCCGGCGCAAAGGTGGCAGTGCTGACACCAGGATTGGGCAGACCTGTGACATCTCTTGAGCCTCGCTTGATCGCAGGGCACGGCCGCCCAAATTTCATGATTATGACAAAGGTGCTCTTATCACGGCGCATGCTCGCCTCGGCTCTCGCGATCCTCGGGATGAGTCTCGTCCAGGGGGTGAAGGCGGAGGGCAAGCCACTGGTGCTCGTCGCCTATGGCGACAGCCTGGTTCACGGCTACGGCCTGCCCGCCGGGCAGACCCTGCCCGAGCGCCTGGAGGCCGCCCTCAAGGAGGAGGGCTGGAACGTCAAGGTGCAGAACGCCGGCAACTCGGGCGACACCTCGGCCGCGGGGCTCGCCCGGCTGGACTGGACCCTGGCGGAGCCGCCCGATGCCCTGCTGCTCGCGCTCGGCGCCAACGACGGCCTGCGCGGCCTGGAGCCCGGCCAGACCGAAGAGAACCTGCGCGCCATCATCGAGGAGCTGCGCCGCCGCAGCGTGCCGGTGCAGCTTGCCGGCATGATGGCGCCGCGCAACCTCGGGCCCGACTACGCCAGCGACTTCGACCCCATCTATCCGCGCCTCGCCGAGGAATATGAGCTGGTGCTGACGCCCTTCCTGTTGGATGGTGTCGCCCTGGTCCCGGAGTTGAACCAGGATGACGGGATCCATCCCAATGCCCACGGGGTCGAGATTGTGGTCGAGAACCTGCTTCCGGGCGCGCGCGAGTTGCTGCGCCGCGCGGTCCACGAACAGCAGCTGAAGGGCTCGTGACCCGCCGCTATGCCGTTGGCCTGGGCGAGGCGGAAGAGGCCGCCGAAGCCCTGCGCCTGGCGCTGGCCGACGGACCGCCGCCCGAGGGCGCGAACCTGGCCCTGCTCTACGCCAGCGACCACTTCGCCGACGACTTCGCGGAGCTGGTCGCGGGCGTGAAGCGCGACTGCGGCATCGCCGAGGTCGTGGGCACCGTGGGTCTCGGCATCGTCGACCGCCGCGGCGAGCGCTTCGACCGGCCTTGCCTCTCGGTCATGACCCTGGCGCTGCCCGACGACTCCTTCCGCAGCTTCGGTCCCTTCCAGACCGGCTGGGAGGAGGCCCCGGCGGAGCTGGTGGACTGGACGCAGCAGCAGGCGCTGAGCCTCGCCCTGGTCGCAGCCGACCCCAGGACCCAGGACCTGCCGGCGATGCTGGGCGATCTCGCCGAGGGCGGCCACGCCTACTGCCTGGGCGGGCTCACCGCCTCGCGCCGCGGACAGGCGGCCTCCGGTGCCCGGGTCAGCCGCGATCCGGGCCTGGGCGGCGTCTTCCTGGGCGATGGCGTGCCGGTCGCCGTCGGCCTGACGCAGAGCTGCGTGCCGCTGACCGAGGCCATGGCGATCACCGCCGCCGACGGCCAGATCGTGAAGGAGATCGAGGGCCAGCCGGCGCTGAACGCGCTCCTCGATCTGGTCGAGCGGGATTTCGAGGGCGATTTCGCCGGCGCCTGGCCCCGCCTGCACCCGGCCTTCCCGGTGCTGGGGGCGGAGCGCGGCGACTACCTTGTCCGCGACTTCATCGGGCTCGACCCCGACAAGGGCTGGTTCGCCGTGGGCGAGCTGGTCGAGCCCGGCCGCCGCATCCTCTTCTGCCGCCGTGATTCCGAGGCCGCCGCGAGCGACCTCGCGCGCATGGCCGAGGTGGTGCGCGGTCGCTGCCGGGAGGCGCCCAAGGCCGCCGTCTATGTCTCCTGCGTCGCCCGCGGCCCGCAGCTCTTCGGCGCCAAGGGGGCGGAGCTCGAGATCCTGCGCGCAGGCCTGGGCGACATCCCGATCACCGGCTTCTACGCTGCCGGAGAGATCGCCGGCGAGCGCCTCTACGGCTACACCGGCGTCCTGGCACTGCTGTCTTGATCGTGCGAGCCCTTTGCAAAGGCCTTGCGGACTGGCTATAGCGGCGCAATCGATTGCGTTCGCTGGAAGGGGAAGCTTAGCCATGGAGAAGCGTCGACTGGGCCGCACCGACGAGGAGGTGACGGCCGTCTGCCTGGGAACCATGACCTGGGGCAAGCAGAACAGCGAGGCCGAGGGCCATCAGCAGATGGACCTGGCGCTCGACCGCGGCGTCACCTTCTGGGACACGGCGGAGATGTATTCCGCCCCGCCGGGCGAGGACACCTACGGGCGTACCGAAGAGATCATCGGCACCTGGTTCGCCAGCCGCGGCAGGCGCGACCGGGTCTTCCTGGCCTCCAAGATGGTGGGGCCGGGCGCGCGCTTCTCCTACATCCGCAAGGGCGAGACCCGGCTGACGGCGCGCTTCATGGAGGAGGCCGTCGAGGCCAGCCTCAAGCGCCTGCAGACCGACGTCATCGACCTCTACCAGCTACACTGGCCGGACCGGCACACCAACACCTTCGGCCAGCTCGGCTTCCACCCCGATCCCGACGAGGAGATGACGCCGATCGAGGAGACCCTGAAGGGGCTGGAGCGGGTGATCGCCAGCGGCAAGGTGCGCTACGTCGGCGTCTCCAACGAATCGGCCTGGGGCACCATGCGCTACCTCATGCTGGCCGACGCCGGCCTGGGGCCGCGCATCGTCTCGATCCAGAACGCCTACAGCCTGCTCAACCGCAGCTTCGAGGCGGGGCTGGCCGAGGTCGCCTGCCGCGAGGACTGCGGGCTCCTGGCCTATGCGCCCGCGGCCGCCGGCGCGCTCTCCGGCAAGTACCTGGCCGGCCAGTTTCCAGAAGGCGCGCGCATGAGCCTCTTCCGCGACAACAAGCGCTACTTCACCGAGAACGCGCCCAAGGCCGTCGCGGCCTACGTTGCGCTCGCCCGCGAGCACGGTCTGGATCCCGTGCAGATGGCGACCGCCTTCGTCCTCTCGCGGCCCTTCACCACGGCGGCCATCGTCGGTGCCACCACGCTCGCGCAATTGGAGAATCAAATTGACGCAGCAGGGGTCACATTGGGGCAAGAGGTGCTGGACGGGATCGAGGCGATTCATAGAGTCTATACCTATCCCTGTCCCTGATGCGGGAGGGGGTGCCCGAGAAGCCTCGAGGGAGCGGAGGATGCCATGCTACGCCTCTTTGTAGCGCTCAACCTGCCCGAGGAGGTGCGTGAGCACCTGGGCCAACTGGCCGACCGCCTGACCGGTGCCCGCTGGCTGGACGAAGACAGCTACCACATCACCCTGCGCTTCATCGGAGAGGTCGACGGCGGCCTGGCCGACGACATCGCCCACGAGCTGGCTGCCCTCGACGGGCGCGGCTTCGAGCTCTCGCTGCACGGGCTGGGACACTGGGGCGAGGGACCCAAGGCCCGCGCCCTCTGGGCCAAGGTGGAGAAGACCGAGCCGCTGCTGCGCCTGCAGCAGAAGGTCGAGAACGCCCTGCAACGAGTGGGCTGCAAGCCGGAGCGGCGGCGCTTCTCTCCGCATGTGACGATCGCCCGGCTCAAGAACACCCCGCCCGAGGCCCTGCACCCCTTCATCCTGCGCCACAGCCTGCTGCGCATCGGCCCCTTCCCGGTGGAGGACTTTATCCTCTACCGCTCCTACCTCACCGGCGAGGGGCCGATCTACCAGGCGGAAGCCATCTATCCCTTGGCGGCCTGAAGGCCCTGCTTCTTCAGGCGCGATTCGCGCCGGGCGATGTAGAGCCCGGCGGCGGCGACGATGACCGAGCCGTACCAGACCGAGGGCTCGGGGAACTGCTTCCAGCCGATCCAGCCGAAGAGCACCGCCCAGATCAGGGCGGAATACTCGAAGGGCGCGATCACCGAGGCCGGCGCGTTGCGGTAGGAGGTGGTCAGCAGCAGGAGCCCGATGCCGCCGAGGATCCCCATCAGGCAGAAGAGAGCCAAGGCCTCCAGGTCCGGCGTCATCCAGACCAGCGGCAGGACGAAGCTGGTCGGCACGAAGAGCCCCAGGGTCGAATAGAACATGATGGCCGACGAGCTCTCGGTGCGCGTCAGCAGCCGGGTGGTCAGGCTGGTGAGCGCGAAGCAGAAGGCCGAGGCCACGATATAGAGCGCTTCGAACTGCAGCTTCTCCGGATCGGGCCGCACCATCACCAGGACCCCGACGAAGCCGACCAGGACCGCCGACCAGCGGCGCAAGCCCACCTTCTCGCCCAGGATGGGGCCGGCCAGCGCGGTCATGAAGAGGGGGGCGGTGAAGGCGATCGCCATGGCCTCGGCAAGCTGCAGGTGCTTCAGGCCGAGGAAGTAGAAGGAGAGCGCGCCGCAGATGAAGGCGCCGCGCAGCGCGTGCAGCCAGGGCCGCCTGGTCTTCAGCTTCGAGATCCCGCCCTCGCGCCAGGTCACCACCGCGACCGGGATGAAGCCGAAGAGCGAGCGGAACCAGACGAGCTGGGCGACCGCGTAGGTGGCGCCCAGCCACTTGGCCAGCGCATCCATGGAGGTGAAGAGGAAGAAGCACGCCAGCGCCGCCAGAATCCCGACACCGAGGCGTTCCTCGGTCTCCTTGGGAAGCGCGATGGTCATGGCGATTGGGGGCTCCTCTTCACGTCTTGCCTGCTCTAGCATCTGTGCCGAGAGAGGAGCAACGCATGGCACCTGTGCAGTGGCCACCCTTGAAAACCGTCGTGCTGACCGGCGCCGGAATCTCGAAGGAGTCAGGGCTGGACACCTTTCGCGACAAGGACGGGCTCTGGTCGCGCGTCAGCATCGACGAGGTGGCGACCCCGGAGGCCTTCCGCCGCGACCCGGTCAAGGTGCAGGCCTTCTACAACGCCCGGCGCCAGGGACTGCTCGACCTTGCCGTCCGGCCCAACGCGGCGCACGCGGCGCTGGCGCGCTTCGAGGCGGCCTATCCGGGCGACTTCCTGCTGGTCACCCAGAACATCGACGACCTGCACGAGCGCGCCGGATCGAGGAAGCTGGTGCACATGCACGGTGCCATGCTGGAGGTCGCCTGCCTCGCCTGCGAGGCGGTGAGCCCCTGGCGCGATCCGATCGAGCCGGAGAGCGGCTGCCCGACCTGCGGCCTTGCCGGCAAGCTGCGCCCGAACGTGGTCTGGTTCGGCGAGATGCCCTTCCAGATGGAGCGCATCGGCGCCGCCCTGGCGGATTGCGATCTCTTCGTCTCCATCGGCACCTCGGGCAACGTCTATCCCGCCGCCGGTTTCGTCTCCGAGGCGAAGTTCGCGGGCGCGCATACGGTCGAGTTGAACCTGGAGCCCTCCGAGGGGTCCCACCTCTTCGGCGAGGCGCACCACGGTCCGGCGAGCGCGGTCGTACCCGATTACCTGCAGAGCCTGCTGAACCTCTTCGAGCGCGGCTGAGGCCATGACCCAGAGCCCGGGCGGCCAGGTCCTCTGGCACTGGCTGGCGCCCCTGCTCTTCGTGGTGCTCTGGTCGTCGGGCTTCGCCTTCGCCAAGCTGGGGCTGGAGGACGCCGACCCCCTGACCTTCCTCCTGGTGCGCTATGCGGCGGTCCTGGTCATCCTGCTGCCGATCGCCCTGGTGCTGCGGCCACCCTGGCCGCGGGGCAGGCGGTCGTGGCTGCACATCGCCGCCGTCGGCTTCCTGATCCAGGTCGTCTACTTCCCCTTCTCCTACCTCGCGGTGACCAAGGGTCTCTCGGCCAGCGCCAACGCGCTGATCGCCGCCCTGCAGCCGATCCTGGTCGGGCTCGCCTCGCCCCTGCTGCTGCGCGAGACGGTGGGTCTGCGCCGCTGGCTGGGCCTGGTCCTGGGGCTGGGCGGGGCAGCGCTGGTCATCATCGCGCGCGCGGAGGTCGAGACCACGGCCACGCTCGGCATCCTGCTCTCGGTGGCGGCGCTGCTGGGCCTGACGGCCGCCACCCTCTACGAGCGGCGCTTCGGCATCGAGGCCCATCCGGTCTCCTCCAACCTCATCCAGTACCTCCTGGGGCTGGCCTTGCTCACCCCCATCGCCGCCCTGCTGGAGCCCATGCGGGTGGAGATCACGGCCGACTTCGCCGTGGCGATCGCCTACTTGGTGGTCGCCAACTCGCTGATCTCGGTCACCCTGCTGCTCGCCATGCTGCGCCGGGGCGAGGCGGCGCGGGTCTCGGCCTTCTTCTTCCTCACCCCGCCGACCGCCGCACTGGTCGCCCACCTGATCCTGGGCGAGGCCCTGCCGCCGCTCGCCTGGGTCGGCATGCTGCTGGCCGCCGGCGGCGTCGCGCTGGCGACGCGCACGCGACGACACCTGGAGGCCCGATGAGCGACTATGCACCCCTGGTCCCCGAACTGCTGGTCCGCGAGCTTGCCGCCAGCAGGCGCTTCTACTGCGAGCTTCTGGGTTTCGGACTGCTCTACGAGCGGCCCGAGGAGGGCTTTCTCTATCTCGACCTCGAGGGCGCCCAGATCATGCTGGAGGAGTTCGAGGAGGGCGGAGACTACTGGCTGACCGGCGCGATGGAGCCCCCCTTCGGGCGCGGCATCAACTTCGAGATCGGGGTCTCGGCGCTCGCCCCCCTGCTGGAAAGACTGGAGGCTGCGGCCTGGCCGCTCTTCCGTCCGGCCGAGGAGCGGTGGTATCGAAGAGGGGCTCAAGACGTCGGACAGCGTCAGTTTCTGGTGCAGGACCCCGATGGCTACCTCCTGCGCTTCGCCGAGGACCTCGGCACGCGGGAACGCTAGAAGGGAAGCGGGCCGGTACCGACCGAAGCCGAGCGGCAAAACGAGCCAGCCGCCGGCTGGCTTCGTGTTTCGGCTGCTGCATGCCGCGGGTAGGCCTGCAGGAAGAGAAAAGGCCCTGCAAAGAGGGCCGTCAGGGAGGCCGCCGATCTGACAAGGAGCCCAGGCGCCATGACCAAGATTCATAAGCTGCTGGTCGCCAACCGCGGCGAGATCGCGATCCGCATCATGCGGGCCGCCAACGAGCTGGATAAGCGCACCGTGGCGCTCTATGCGGAGGAGGACAAGCTCTCGCTCCACCGCTTCAAGGCGGACGAATCCTACAAGGTGGGCGCCGGCCAGGGGCCGGTGCGCGCCTATCTCGACATCGACGAGGTGATCCGGGTCGCCAAGCTGGCGCACGCGGACGCGGTCCATCCGGGCTACGGCTTCCTCTCGGAGAAGCCGGAACTGGCCGAGGCCTGTGCCGCCAACGGCATCCTCTTCATCGGCCCGACGCCGGAGACCATGCGCAGGCTGGGCGACAAGGTCTCGGCCCGCCACGTCGCCGTCGAAGCCGGCGTGCCGGTCGTGCCCGCCACCGAGGAACTGGGCGAGGACATGGACGAGGTCCGGCGCCTGGCCGAGGAGATCGGCTATCCCGTCATGCTGAAGGCGAGCTGGGGCGGCGGCGGGCGCGGCATGCGCGCGATCCGCGGGCCCGAGAGCCTGGAGCAGGAGGTGCTGGCCGGCCGCCGCGAGGCCGAGGCGGCCTTCGGCAACGGCGCGGTCTATCTCGAGAAGATGGTGGAGCGCGCGCGCCACGTCGAGGTGCAGATCCTGGGCGATTCCGCCGGCAACCTGGTCCACCTCTTCGAGCGCGACTGCTCGGTCCAGCGGCGCAACCAGAAGGTCGTGGAGCGCGCGCCCGCGCCCTACCTGGACGACGAACAGCGCCGGGAGCTCACCGGCTACGCGCTGAAGATCGCCGAGGCTGCCGACTATCGCAACGCCGGCACGGTGGAGTTCCTGATGGACGTCGACAGCGGCGCCTTCTACTTCATCGAGGTGAACCCCCGCATCCAGGTCGAGCACACGGTGACCGAAGAGGTGACCGGGATCGACATCGTGAAGGCCCAGATCGGCATCGCCGAGGGCAAGCGGATCGGCGACCTCGAAGGTACCGGCGTGCCCGTCCAGGACGATATCCAGCTACGCGGCCACGCCATCCAGTGCCGCATCACCAGCGAGGATCCGCTCAACAACTTCATCCCCGACTACGGCCGCATCACCGCCTACCGCGGCGCGACCGGCTTCGGCATCAGGCTCGACGGCGGCACCGCCTATTCCGGGGCGGTCATCACCCGCTACTACGATTCCCTGCTGGAGAAGCTGACCGCCTGGGCGCCGCGGCCGGAGGAGGCGATCCGGCGCATGGACCGGGCGCTGCGCGAGTTCCGCATCCGCGGGGTCGCCACAAACCTCGCCTTCCTGGAGGGCCTGATCGGCCACCCGAACTTCCGCGACAACAGCTACACCACCCGCTTCATCGACAACCACCCGGAGCTCTTCGACCTGGCCCCGAGGCGCGACCGTGCGACCAAGATCCTGCGCTACATCGCCGACATCACGGTCAACGGCCACCCGGAGGTCGCCGGGCGGCCGAGGCCGCCCGAACACGCACTGGCCCCGGTCGTCCCGAGAATGCAGGCAGTCGGGCATGGCGAACTGCCGAAGCGGATCCTCGACCGGCAGGGCGCCAAGGCGCTGGCCGACTGGATGCTGGCGCAGAAGCGGGTGCTCTTCACCGACACGACGATGCGCGATGCCCACCAGTCGCTGCTGGCGACCCGCATGCGCACCCACGACATGAAGCAGGTCGCAGCGGCCTACGCCTCCAACCTGCCCGATCTCTTCAGCCTGGAGTGCTGGGGCGGGGCAACCTTCGACGTCTCCATGCGCTTCCTGCAGGAATGCCCCTGGGAGCGTCTCCAGGTCCTGCGCGCCAGCCTGCCGGACAGCCTCCTGCAGATGCTGCTGCGCGGCGCCAACGGGGTCGGCTACACCACCTACCCCGACAACGTGGTGCGCACCTTCGTGCGCCAGGCGGCCGAGAGCGGCATCGACATCTTCCGCGTCTTCGATTCCCTGAACTGGGTCGAGAACATGCGGGTCGCCATGGACGCCGTGCTGGAGACCGGCAAGGTCTGCGAGGCCGCGATCTGCTACACCGGCAACCTCCTGGACCCGGACCGGCCGAAGTACGACCTGGCCTACTATGTCGCCATGGCGCGCGAGCTGGCCGCCGCCGGCGCCCAGGTGATCGCGATCAAGGACATGGCGGGCCTCTTGCGCCCCGAGGCCGCGCGGCGCCTGGTTAAGGCGCTGAAGGAGGAGACCGGGCTTCCGCTCCACCTGCACATGCACGATACCTCAGGCATCGCCGCCGCCAGCCTGCTGGCCGCCGTCGAGGCCGGGGTCGATGCCATCGACGCCGCCATGGACAGCTTCTCGGGCCTCACCTCGCAGGCGAACCTCGGCTCGCTGGTGGAGGCGCTGAGGCACAGTCCGCAGGACAGCGGCCTCGATCCCGACCGGGTGCGCGAGATCTCCGACTACTGGGAGGCCGTGCGCCTGCAGTACGCCGCCTTCGAAAGCGACCTGCGGTCCGGCGCCAGCGAGGTCTACCTGCACGAGATGCCGGGCGGGCAGTTCACCAACCTGAAGGAACAGGCGCGCAGCCTGGGCCTGGCCGAGCGCTGGCACGAGGTGGCCCGCGCCTATGCCGACGTGAACCGCCTCTTCGGCGACATCGTGAAGGTGACCCCCAGCTCCAAGGTCGTGGGCGACATGGCGCTGGCCATGGTCTCCGCCGGCCTGACGCCGGCCGAGGTCGCCGACCCGGAGCGCGAGGTCTCCTTTCCCGAATCGGTCGTGGGCCTCTTCCGCGGCGATCTGGGCCAGCCGCCCGGCGGCTTTCCCAAGGAGCTGCAGCGCAAGGTGCTGAAGGGCGCCGATCCGATCGAGGGCCGGCCCGGCGCGCTGCTGCCGGCGGCCGACCTGGCGTCGCTGCAGGATGAGGCTGAGGAAGCCCTGGGCCGCAAGGTCACGGCCGAGGAGCTGAACTCCTACCTTATGTATCCCAAGGTCTTTCTCGACTTCGCGGGTCGTGCGGAGGAGTACGGCCCGGTCTCGATCCTGCCGACCCCGGTCTACTTCTACGGCATGGAGCCGGGCCAGGAGGTCGCCGTGGACCTGGAGGCGGGCAAGACCCTGATCGTCCGCTGCCAGGCCGTCGGCGCTCCCGACGCCGAGGGCGAGGTCCGCGTCTTCTTCGAGCTGAACGGCCAGCCGCGGACTGTCCGCATCGCCAACCGCCGCGCCGCCGCCGAGGTGCGCAAGCGCCCGAAGGCGGAAGAGGGCAACCCCTGCCACGTCGCCGCCCCCATGCCCGGCATGGTGGCTTCGGTTGCCGTCAGCCAGGGCCAAAGAGTCAAGGCAGGCGACCTGCTGCTGACGATCGAGGCGATGAAGATGGAGACTGCTATTTATGCGGAGCGGTCCGGAGAAATAAAATCACTGGAGGCATCAGTTGGAACACAAGTGGACGCTAAAGATTTGCTTGTAGAAATAGCGGAAATTGAGGGTTGAGTAGCCAGCGTGTATTACATCTTGCAATGCGCGGGCTAAAAAGAAAGACTCTACATGCGCCCGATCAGGGCGCCCGTTTTTGTGGAGATTTGCTTCAATGTGCACGGATCATGACACTATTGCGCCCACCCGCCGGGGCTTTCTGACGGGAAGCGGGCGGACTGCGCTTGCGCTCGCCGGTGCCGGTGCGCTCGGGTCGGCGGCCGCACTCACGCCCACAGGCCACCTACGCGCGGCCGATGCGCCAACCAACGAACTGAACGGCGAGCAAAGCCTGGCCGAACTCGTGGAAGGCAACAAGCGCTTCGTGAAGAGCAAGGGCAACCTCGCCGAGCTCATCGCCGACAATCCCGTGCTTACGGCCGGGCAGGCCCCTTTCGCCATCATTCTCAGCTGCTCGGATTCCCGGGTCGTGCCCGAGATCCTCTTCGATCAGCCGCAGGGATCGCTCTTCGTGGTTCGCGTCGCCGGCAACATCCTGACCACCGACGGCCTGGCCAGCATCGAGTATGCGGTCAAGGTCCTGGGCTCGAAGCTGATCATGGTCCTGGGCCACGAGGCCTGCGGCGCCGTTGCCGCGGCCATCGACGTGGTGGACAACGGCACGGTCCTCCCCGGACATCTGCCGCAACTTGCCCGTTCGATCGAGCCGGCGGTGATGGCGGCCAAGGGCATGGAAGGCGAACTGCTGCACAATGCCATCGACTGGAACGTGAAGATCGTACAGGAGCAGCTGGGCCGCGCCGGACCGATCGTCTCCCAGTCGGTGCAGTCGGGAGCGGTCAAGGTCGCAGGCGGCGTCTTCGACCTGAGCACGGGAGCTGTCGACCTGGTTGGCTAAGGGTCTCCACCATCTTTCCCAAGAGGCCCGGGCCTGCCGTCTCTGCGAAGCAGAGCTGCCGCTCGGGCCTCGACCGGTCTTCCGGGTGTCGGAGACCGCCCGCATCCTGATCGTGGGCCAGGCTCCCGGCACGCGCGTGCATGAGAGCGGCGTGCCCTGGGACGATCGCTCCGGGGACCGGCTGCGCGACTGGCTGCAGGTCGACAGCGAGACCTTCTACGACGAGGGCCGGATCGCCATCCTGCCGTCGGGCTTCTGCTATCCGGGCGTCGATCCCCGCGGCGGCGACAGACCGCCCACAAAGATCTGCGCGCCGACCTGGCATCCCCGCTTCCTGCCGCTGATGCCGGCCGTGGAACTGACCCTGCTGATCGGTCTCTATGCGCAGGCCTACTACCTGGGCAAGCGGCGCCGGAAGAGCCTCACCGAGACGGTGCAGGCCTTCCAGGACTACCAGCCGGCCTACCTGCCGCTGCCGCATCCCTCCTGGCGCAACACCGCCTGGATCAGGCGCAATCCCTGGTTCGAGGAAAAGCTGTTGCCGGTGCTTCGCAGCCGGGTCCAAAGGCTGCTAGGTTAGGCCCCCGGCAGACCCCCCGACCCAGCATTCCCGGAGACCCTTTCCCATGCGCGTACCCGGCGTCATAGCCGCCCTCACTCTCGGCTTTCTGGCTCTCACACTGTCGCTGCCGGCGGCGGCCAGCGGCGAGGTGGCGAAGAGCCTGGAGCTGGAAGGCTACGACATCCAGTTCATCGCGGACCCCGATATCCCCTTCACCGCCAGGCTGCGCGTGCGCAAGGGCGAGGAGGAGGTCTACGACGGCCCCTTCGTCACCCGCCTGGCCTCGCTGGACGAGCCCGCGGGCAGCCGCAGCTCCGCCTTTCCCCTGCCGCCGGGCACCGACGTCACCGGCGACGGCAAGCCGGACCTCGTCCTGCTCTCCTTCTCCGGCGGGGCGCACTGCTGCTTCTCGCTCGAGGTCTATGGCCTGGAGCCGGCCTTCCACCTGCTGGCCCGCATCGACGGCGAGAACTCCCCGCCGCTCCTGAAAGAGCAGGAGGGCGAGGCCGCGCACGTGGTCGAGCTGGCGGACTGGACCTTCGCCTACTGGCATGCCCCCTTCGTCGCCTCGCCGGCGCCGCTGGTCTACCTGCGCTGGACGGGTCAGGCCTACGAGCCGGCGACCGACCTCATGCGGGCGGAGCCCCTGAGCGACAACGATGTCGAGCGCAAGATCGCGAGCATCGCCAAGGAGATGGCGGAGGCCGGCAAGCCGGTTCCCCTGCTCTGGCGCGAGATGCTGACCCTGATCTACGGCGGCCAGGCCGCAGAGGCCTTTCGGATCCTGGAGGGAAGCTGGCCGGAGGACCAGGTCGGCCGGGACGCCTATCTTACCCAGTTCGGCGCCCAGCTCGGCCTCTCGCCCTACTATCCGGCCCTGGTCAAGCTGAACGGCTGGCCGGACTTCTGAGCAGCGCCGATGGCTCCGGCCTCAGCTCGCGGCCGCGTCGCCCTCGATGCGCTCCATGTCCTCGTCGGAGAAGCCGACGTGGTGGCCGATCTCGTGCACCATCACATGGGTGATCAGCCGGGTCAGGTCCTCCCCGGTCTCGCACCAGTAGTCCAGCAGCGGCCGGCGATAGAGAAAGATGTGGTCGACGTCGCAGAACTGCGCGCCGGACTCCTTGTGGACCAGCGAGACGCCGCGGTAGAGACCCATCAGCTCGAAGGGCGACTCGATGTCCATCTCCTCGAGCGTCGACTCGTCCGCGAACTCCTCGACATGGACAACGAGATCGCCCAGATAGCGGCGAATCTCGACCGGTAGACCCGCCACGGCCTCGTCGGCCAGGGCTTCGATATCTGCAATGGTCGGAGCGGTGGAAAAGAACCCGCTTCGCAAAAGGCTAGCCATGTTGGCCTAACTAAGCATCCTTGATCCCTAAGCCAAGGGATAGACACTGCCTGGTGATGTTACATGACTGTTCCCGGGCGCGGCCGAAAGTCGCTCTGGAGGGCGAAAAGGGCTCCGCAAACCACGAAGGAGGAGGCAATGGTCGAGAAGCTGACGGACGCCGAGCGCGCGGCGCTTCTGGCCGAGAGGTCCGGCTGGCAAGCGGTCGAGGGCCGCGACGCCATCGAGAGGTCATTCAAATTCAAGGACTTCAATGCGGCCTGGTCCTTCATGACCCGGGTGGCCCTGGCCGCCGAGCAGATGGACCACCATCCGGAGTGGTTCAATGTCTACAACCGTGTCGATATCATCCTGACGACGCACAGCTGCAAGGGCCTCTCCGCGCTGGACGCCCGGCTGGCCCGCCAGATCGACGGCTTCGCCAGCGAACTTGGAGTCTGAACCCATGCATTTCGAGCCCGTCACCCCCCACATGGGAGCCGAGGTCTTCGGCTTCGACCCGGACGCGGCCGGGAACGAGGACTGGGAGCGGGTGCACCAGGCCTTCGCGGAGCACGCCGTGCTCTTCTTTCGCGGCCTCTCGCTGACGCCCGACCAGCAGCTCGCCATGACCCGGCGCTTCGGGACGCCCTTCCGCGTCCCCTACGTCGAGCACCTGGAGAGCCACCCCGACATCATCGCGGTGCTGAAGGAGGCCGACGAGGGCCGCATCTCGCCCTTCGGCGGGGCCTGGCACAGCGACTTCTCCTTCCTCGAGCGCCCGCCGAGCGCGACCCTGCTCTATGCCCTGGAGCTGCCGCCCAGCGGTGGCGACACGCTCTTCGCCAACCAGTACCTGGCCTACGAGGCGCTCTCGCCCGGCTTTCAAAAGCTGATCGGGGGCCTGCGCTCGATCCAGTCCGGCCTGCCCTACGGCACCACCAGGCCGCCGCCGGTCATGCAGGGGCTCAGCCGCTCGATCAAGATGAACCGCGGCAACCGCGAGGCGGACCGCGAGGTCGCCCACCCCCTGGTCTGCCGCCATCCCGTGACCGGACGCGCCGCCCTCTTCGTCAACGAGACCTACACCCACCGGATCGAGGGCATGAGCGAGGCGGAGTCGGCCCCGATCCTGGACTTCCTCTACCAGCATGCCGTCAGGCCGGAGTTCTGCTGCCGCCTGCGCTGGCAGCCGGGGACGCTCGCGCTGTGGGACAACCGCGCCCTCCTGCACCTGGCGATCGACGACTACCTCGGCCACCGCCGCCTGCTCCACCGCACCACCGTGGCCGGGGAGGTACCGGTCGCGGCAGGCGAATAGCCCCCACGGGCCGGCCGGTTCTACGAAGAGCCTCAGTTCTCGAAGCTCGGCATCAGGCTCTCGCTGTCGTCGTTCATCAGCGGGGCGTCGAAGAGGCTGTCCAGGCTCTCCGGCTCGCCGTCGGCGCCGATGCTGGCGGCCGGTGCCGAGGAGTAGATCTCGCCCGGCAGCCAGGTCGCGATGTCGGGCAGCAGCCAGATGATCAGGATGGCCACGAGCTGCACCCCGACGAAGGGCACCGCGCCGCGATAGATCTGCACCGTGCTGACCAGTTGCCCCGCCACGCCGCGCAGGTAGAAGAGGGCGAAGCCGAAGGGCGGCGTCAGGAAGGAGGTCTGCAGGTTGACGCCGATGATCACGCCGAGCCAGAGCGGATCGACCCCCATCTTGATCAGCACCGGGGCTGTGATCGGCACCATGATGAAGATGATCTCGAAGGTGTCGAGGAAGAAGCCCATGAAGAACATCAGCGCCATCACCGCCAGGATGGCGCCGATCTGGCCGCCGGGCAGGGCCGAGAGCACGTCCTCGACCACCTTCTCGCCGCCCAGTCCGCGGAAGACCAGCGAGAAGACCGAGGCACCCATCAGGATCACGAAGACCAGACAGCTCACCTTCAGGGTCGAGCGCATGACCTCCTGCAGCACGCCGAGCGAGAAGCGCCGCGCGCCGATGGCCAGCACGATGGCGCCGACCGCGCCGACGGCTGCGGACTCGGTCGCCGTGGCGATGCCTGCCAGGATCGAGCCCAGGACCGCGACGATGAGGGTCAGCGGCGGCACCAGCACGAACAGGATGCGCTTGGCCAGGCCCCGCCGCTCGGCTGCGTCCATCTTCAGGGGCGGTGCCGCGTCGTGATCGGTGTAGGCCTTCAGCAGCACCCAGCCGATGTAGAGGCCGACCAGCATCAGACCCGGCAGGAAGGCCCCGGTGAAGAGCTGACCCACGGAAACCGGATCGGGCGTCAGATTGCCCATCTCGAGCTGGGCCGCCTGGTTGGCGTTCTGCAGGAAGTCGCCGACGAAGATCAGCACCACCGAGGGCGGGATGATCTGGCCCAGGGTGCCGGAGGCGCAGATCACCCCCGCGGCCAGCTTGGGGTCGTAGCCGGCGCGCATCATCGCCGGTAGCGACAGCAGGCCCATGGTGACCACGGTGGCGCCGACGATGCCGGTGGAGGCCGCCAGCAAGGCGCCCACCAGCACCACCGAGATGCCGAGCCCGCCGCGCAGGCCGCCGAAGAGCTGGCCCATGGTGGTCAGCAGCGCGTCGGCGATGCGCGAGCGCTCCAGCATCACGCCCATGAAGACGAAGAGCGGCACGGCCACCAGCACCTCGTTGGTCATGGTGCCGAGGTAGCGCTGCGGCAGGGCGTTCAGGATCGAGAAGTCGAAGACGCCGAAGAGGTTGCCGATCACCCCGAAGATCAGCCCGGTCCCGGCAAGCGTGAAGGCCACGGGATAGCCGATCAGAACGATCCCGATGGTGCAGGCGAACATCACCAGTGCGATGATCTCCCCCGTGAGGCTGCCGTGCATCGCCGCGTCCCCCCCTGGACTAGTGCACGCTGAGCGGGGCGAACTCTTCGCGCCCCTTCAGCACCAGGATCGAGCGGGCGATCAGGGCCAGGCCCTGCAGCCCCACCAGCGCGCAGAAGACCCAGAGCGAGGTCTTCATGATGAAGAGCCCCTGCATGCCGCCCTGGTTGGCCGAGGGCTCCTGGATCCCCCAGGCGTCCAGGATGGGCTTGGTGGAGTAGACCGCGATGACGATGAGCCAGGGCATGAGGAAGACCAGGGTGCCGAAGATGTCGACCCAGGCCCGGCGTCTGGCGGTCATGCTGGTGTAGAGGATGTCCACGCGGACGTGACCGCCGTGCTTGAAGGTGTAGCCGGCGCCTACGATGAAGACCAGGGCATGCAGCCAGACGTAGAGGTCGGTCATCCAGATGAAGCCGGTAGAGAGCGCATAGCGCATGAAGACCACGCTGAAGGTGACGATCACGCAGCCCAGGGTGAACCAGGCCAGCACGCGGCCTACTCCCTCGTTCAGCAGATCCACCGTCTGCACGAAGCGTTCCAGCACGCGACCCTGGCTCCTTCCCGTCCCCGTCGAAGCCGCGCTCGCTCCGCGCGGTCCTTGCAATTTCGTCATAGCCCCTATGCGCAGCGCGAACCTAGTCGAAAAAATTCGGAAAGGAAGGGGTTAGAACGCCGCGGCGCCTTCGGCCCGGCCGCTGCGCCAGGCGGCCAGCAGGGCCGGGGCGGCGACGAGAATGCCGATGCCGGTGAGCGCGAGGTGGCCGAGGTCGATCCAGTTGCCCCCGGGTGCCGCGCAGAAGAGGCCGCCGATCACCAGCAGCAGCTTCAGCCCCTGCCCGCCGAGACCCGCCGGCAGGCGGCCCAGCAGCGGCACGAAGCCCTGCAGGCCCGAACCCAGGAAGGTGACGCCGATCAGCGCCGTCACCAGGGTGATCACGACCTCGAAGAAGCTGCCCTCGCCGATGAGCGCGGGGTTCAGCACGAAGAAGAAGGGCGCCACGTAGATCACGCCGCCCAGCCGCATCGCCGTCATCCCCACCCCCATGGGCCCGGTGCCCGCCATGGTCGCCGCCGCGAAGGCCCCCAGCGCCACCGGCGGCGTGATGTAGCTGACCATGCCGTAGTAGAGGATGAAGAGATGCACGGCCAAGGTATTCAGCCCGGCCTGCTCCAGGGCCGGCGCCAGCACGACGGCCAGGAAGATGTAGCAGGCGGTCACCGTCATCCCCATGCCGAAGATGAAGGCGGTGATCGCCCCCATCAGCAGCAGGACGATGGTCGAATCGCCGGCAAGGAAGACCAAGTCGTTCACCAGGGTCCCGCCGACCCCGGTCTGCGAGAAGGCGCCGATGATCAGCCCGACGCCCAGCAGGACCGCCACCAGCTCCGCCAGCGCCTGGCCGGTGCCCAGGATCATGTTCCAGAAGCTTTCCAGGGTCAGGCGGTGCTTGGGCACGAACTGGTTCACCACCAGCAGCAGGGCGGTGGCATAGAAGGGCGCCAGCGTGTCTATGCGCCAGACCACCATCATGAAGATCAGCACGGCGAAGACCAGCAGGTACATCCAGCCGTCCTTCAGGGTGGTCCACAGGCGCGGCAGCTCGCGGCGCTCCAGCCCGACCAGCCCACGGCGCGCGGCATAGGCGTCGATCTGCACGAAGAGGCCGAAGTAGTAGAGCAGCGAGGGGATGGCGGCCGCGACCGCGATCTCGACATAGGGGCGCGAGAGGAAGGAGGCCATGACGAAGGCCGTGGCCCCCATTATCGGCGGCATCAGCACGCCGCCGGTCGACGCGCAGGCCTCGGTCGCGGCCGCATAGCGGGCCGAGAAGCCGGTCTTGCGCATCGCCGGGATCGAGACCGCCCCGGTGGTCAGCACGTTGGAGATGACCGAGCCCGACATGGAGCCCATGAAACCGGAGGCGAAGATCGCGACCTTGGCCGCCCCGCCGCGGAACCCGCCGACCAGCGCCAGCGCCAGATCGTTGAAGAAGGCGCCGCCGCCGGTGCGCTGCAGGACGGCACCGAAGAGGATGAAGCCGATGACCAGGTTCCCGAAGGCCTTCATGGGGATGCCGAAGGAGGCCTCGGAGGAGAGGATGTTATAGGCCATCGCGTCCCAGAAGGGCGCCTCCGCCCCGGAGATCAGCGGCATCTGGTCGGCGAAGGTCGGGAAGAGTGCGAAGAAGAGCACGAAGAGGAAAAGCGCCGTGCCGCCGACCCGCCGGGTGGCCTCCAGGATCAGCAGCACGAGGACGAAGGAGGCGTATTGCGCGATTTCCGGCGCCGCATACTCCCAGCCGTACTCGAGCGAGGTTTCCGCAGTCCAGACGAAGTAGCCGATGACCAGGAAGGAGAGCAGCGCCAGGCCCATGTCGAGCAAGGGGATGCGCTCGGAACTGCCCCAGCCCCGGAAGGCCAGGAAGGCCAGGGTCAGGAAGCAGCCCGCCAGCAGATAGAGATAGCGCCCCTCGACCAGGACGATCCCGAAGAACTGCAGGTTGAAGAGCTGGTGGATCGCCAGCAGGACCGCAGCCAGGGTCAGGATCATGTAGACGACGCGGGCGATCCCGCGCGGCCGGCGCGCCTTGTCCACGGTCTTTTTGGCAAGCTCTTCGCCTGCCTTGCCCTCTTGCGTCATGGTCTCGTCCAGCGGCAGGAGGAAGAAAGGCAAGAGGCGGCCTGCCCTTGCGAGCGGCCGCCTCTAAAGGTCAGACGGTGATGGGGGCCTCTCCTAGAAGACGACCTTGAACCCGCCGCCCTTCAGCGCCTCGCGCCGCTTCGCGTCCCAGGCGGTGTCCCAGTCCTCATCGGCGACGCCGCTGTCCTGGAGCTCCTTCCAGGCGGCCATCAGGGCGGCCTGGCGCGCGATCAGGTTGTCGTTGTGGTCCTGGGCGGCATCGCTCCACTTGCCGATCTCCTTGAAGTAGCGGATGGCGCCGTCGTGGTAGGGTGCCACCCACTCGAAGTTCTGCTTGTCCAGCGCCCAGCCGTTGATTCCCGGCGCCGCCCCCTCGTAGTCGGGGAAGAGCTCAATCATCGCCTTGGTCATGTTGTAGACCAGATCGGCGTCCTGGTCGGCCATGGCGATCAGCACGGGGTAGGCATAGGTGGCGCCCGGTGCCGGCTCCTCGGCCGAGATGTTGGCGCCGACGGTCGCGGTGTTGGTGCGGAAGAAGGGCGCGACCTCCAGCATGCGGTTGACGCCCTCGGCGTTGCCCGGATCGATCGGCGGCCAGATCAGGCCGCGCGGCGCGGAGGCCGCCTCGTAGGCCCGGCCGGAGTTGGTCGAGGCGAAGGCGGCGTCGACCTGATCGTTGATGATGCCCTTCCAGCTATCGCCGAAGCCGCCGAACTCCACCTTCTCCACATCGTCCCAGGTGAGGCCGGCATAGGCCAGATAGGCGGTGACGTTGACGTTCAGCGCCGGCGCGCCCTTGACCCAGGCGACCCGCTTGCCCTTGAGGTCGGCGTACTCCTTCACGCCGATGTCGCCGGCCACCCCGACGGCAAGGTTGATGGCGCCGCCGTTGTTGGCGACAAGCACCCGAACCGGCTGCGGCCCCCAGTCCTTGGTGCCGAAGACGAAGACGCCCTCCTGCGCCATGAAGGAGCCGCCCACGCCGGTGGCGGAGAACTGCACGCGCCCGCGCCGCAGCGGCTCGGTCCGCGCCACGTCGTTCTTGCCGGGCAGCACGCGCAGGTCGGTGCCGACCACGTTCTTGAGCGCAGAGCCGATCGCGACCGACTGGTTGTAGCCCGCCGACCCGGTACCGTAGGCGGTCCAGGCCAGTTGCTCCGGAAGTTTGATATCGTCGGCCAAGGCCGTGGCGGAAAAAGCGGTGGCCGCAACGGCAGCGGCGCCTAGAATCCTGGCTAGCATCGAGTAACCTCCCAGTTGGTATGCCTACCTTGCCGGGGTGATATCCCCCGCGTTGCTCTTGTGAAACTCAGTTTCGCAGAGCAAGCTAGCGCCAAGCACACCCCGCTGACAAGCAGGTCTCACAGCAAAGCCTCAAGGAGCCCAAACATGACTCGCGCGGCCGATCTCCTGGTCGACTGCCTGGTGGCGCACGGCCTGGACCGCCTCTTCTGCGTCCCCGGCGAAAGCTATCTCGCCCTGCTCGACGCCCTGGTCGGACGGCCGGAGATCGACACCGTCGTCTGCCGCCAGGAGGGCGGGGCCGGCTTCATGGCGCTGGCCGACGCCAAGCTGACGGGGCGGCCCGGCCTGGTCGCCGTCAGCCGCGGCCCCGGCGCCACGAACGTCTCGATCGCCATCCACTCGGCCCAGCAGGACGCCGTGCCGCTGCTGGTGCTGATCGGCCAGGTGGCGCGCTGGGAGCGCGGCCGCGGCGCCTTTCAGGAGGTCGACTACGTCAAGACCTTCTCCGACATGGCCAAGGGCGTCTGGGAGGTCTCCGACGCCGACCGCCTGCCGGAGGTCATCGCCCGCGCGCTGCAGGCGGCCCAGGCCGGCACGCCGGGGGCTGCCGTGGTGGTGCTGCCGGAAGACATGCTGACCGACGAGACCGCTGCCGCCGTCGAGGCGCCGCTGCCGGTTGCGCGCACCGCCCCCGGTGCGGCCGAGATCGAGCAGGCGCTGGCGCTGCTCGCGCGCTCCGAGCGGCCACTGGTGATCGCCGGCGGCGGGCTCGACAGCCCGCGCGGGCGCCAGGCCCTGGCCGCCGCCGCGGAGCGCCATCACATCCCCGTCGCCCCGACCTTCAAGCACCAGGAGATCTTCGACAACGCCAGCCCGCTCTTCGCCGGGCACCTGGGCTTCAAGATCCCCAAGACCCTGGTCTCGGCCCTGATGGAGGCCGACCTGGTGCTGGCGGTGGGCACGCGCCTGGGCGACGTGCCGACCCAGGGCTACAGCTTCCCGAAGGCCCCGCAGCCAGAGCAGCCGCTGATCCACGTCTATCCCGACCCGTCACAGGTGGGCCGCGTCTTCCGCGCCGATCTCGGCCTGGCCGCCGACCCCACCGCCTTCCTGGAGGCGCTTGCCCGCAGCAACGCGGCCGTGCCCGAGGCCCGCCACGACTGGTCGGCCCGGGTGCAGCAGGTGAGCCGGGGGCTGCGCAGCTACAGCCCGCGCGAGTTCGACGACGGCCTCGACTTCGGCCGGGTGGTGGCACCGCTGGCCCGGCGGGCGCCGCCGGACAGCATCGTCGTCACCGATGCCGGCAACTTCTCGAGCTGGGTGCAGGCCCTCTGGCCCTGGGACGGCAGCCAGCTCGCGCTCGGCGCCGTCGGCGGTGCCATGGGCCTGGGCGTGCCCGGAGCGGTCGCCGCCTCGCTGCGCTTCCCCGGGCGGACCGTGATCGGCTTCACCGGCGACGGCGGCCTGATGATGACCGGCAACGAGCTGGCCAGCGGCATCGCCAAGGGCGCCACGCCGAAGATCGTGGTCTCCGACAACGGCAGCTACGCCACCATCCGCCTGCACCAGGAGCGCGACTTCCCGCAGCGGAGCATCGCCACCGACCTGGCGAACCCGGACTTCGCCCGCTGGGCCGAGGCCTTCGGCGCCCGGGGCTTCCGCGTCGAGAAGGCGGAAGAGGCGGAGGAGGCCGTCGAGGCGCTGCTCGCCGAGCCCGGCCCGGCGCTGCTGTCGGTCGCCAGCAGCCTGGAGGGCATCTCCGCCTACACGACCATCACCAAGCTGCGTGGCGCCAAGGCATGACTGCACTCGACGATCTCCTCTCGCCGCGCTCGGTCGCGATCATCGGCGCCTCCGACGATCCAGCCCGCATCGGCGGCCGTCCGATCCACTACATGCACGCCGCCGGCTTCACCGGCGCGATCCTGCCGGTCAATCCCAAGCGCGAGACCATCCAGGGCCTGCCGGCCTATCCCTCGATCGCCGCGATCGAGGACAGCGTGGACGTGGCGCTGATCGCGCTTCCCGCAGCCCTGGTCAACGGGACCCTGCGCGACTGCGCGGCGAAGGGCGTCAAGGCCTGCATCATCTTCTCCTCCGGCTTCGCCGAGGAGGGCGGCGAGGGCGCGAGGCGCCAGGCCGAGATGCGGGAGATCTGCCGCGAGACCGGCATGCGGGTGATCGGCCCCAACTGCCTGGGCTGCTTCAATGCAGAGACCGGCTTCACCGCGACCTTCACCTCCACGCTCGACCGCGGGCCGCCGCGGCCCGGAGGCCTCTCGATCGCCAGCCAGTCCGGCGCCTACGGCTCGCACATCTACTTCACCGCCCGCCTGCGCGGGCTTGGCGTCGGCAAGCTGATCACCACGGGCAACGAGGTGGACCTGACCGTCGCCGAGGCGATTCATCTGCTGGCCGAGGACCCGGCGACCCACACCATCGCCGCCTATGCCGAGGGCATCAAGGACGGGGCTGCCCTGATCGCCGCGCTGCAGGCCGCCCGCGCGGCGAAAAAGCCCGTCGTCTTCATGAAGGTCGGGCGCTCCGAAACCGGGGCTGCGGCGGCCGCCGCCCACACCGCATCGCTCGCCGGCGAGGACCGGGTCTACGACGCCGTGCTGGCCCAGTACGGCGCCCATCGCGCCGAGACGACGGAAGAGATGCTCGACATCGCCTACGTTGCCCGGCCGCGGATCTATCCGGCCGGGCGCAAGCTGGGGATCGTCACCATCTCCGGCGGCGCCGGCGTCCTGATGGCCGATGCGGCCGAGAAGGCCGGCATCGAGGTCCCGCCCATGCCCGCAGAGGCGCAGGCCGCCTTCAAGGCGCGGCTGCCCTTCGCCACCGCGCGCAATCCCGTCGACATCACCGCCCAGGCCTTCAACGAGATCGACCTGATCGAGGACGGCATGCGCATCGTCGTGACCCAGGGCGGCTACGATGCCGTGATCGCCTTCTGGACCTCGGTCGCCGGCTCGACCCTGATCGCCGGCAAGCTGCGCGACGCCTGCCTGCGCGGGGTCGGCCAGCGCGGCGACATGCTGCTGGTGCAGTCGATCCTGGCCGGCCCGGAGATCGTCGCCGACTACGAGACGGCCGGCTATCCGGTCTTCGAGGATCCCAGCCGCGCGGTGGCCGCGATCGGCGCCGTCATGCGCTTCGGCGAAGCCTTCGCTACGAGTCCTGAAACAGCAACTTTGCGCCAGGATCTGCCGAGCCTGCCTCCGGGGCCGCTGGGCGAGCGGCAGGCCAAGGCCTTCCTCGCGGAGGCCGGGCTTCCCCTGGTGGCCGACAGCCTGGCCAGGAACCCGGACGAGGCGGCGCGCGCGGCAGAGGCTCTCGGCGGCCCCGTGGCGATGAAGGTCTCCGCCCCGGAGATCGCCCACAAGACCGACCTGGGCGGCGTGCGCCTCGACATCCTGGGCGGCGACCGGGCTGCCGAGGCCTACGAGGCGATCATCGGCGCGGTGGCGCGCTCGGCGCCGGAGGTGCTGCCCGAGGGCGTCCTGGTCTCGCCGATGGTGCCGCCGGGGCTCGACTGCATCCTGGGCGCCAAGGTCGATCCGGTCTTCGGGCCGCTGGTGCTCTTCGGCCTGGGCGGTATCTTCACCGAGGTCCTGGACGACGTGGCTCTGCGCCACGCCCCGGTCGGCGAGGCCGAGGCGCTGGCGATGGTGGAGGAGCTGAAGGGCGCGGCCCTGCTGAAGGGTGCGCGCGGCCAGGCCGCTGCCGACCTCTCCGCCATCGCCGCGGCCATCGTCACGGTCTCGCAACTGATCGCCGGCCTGGCCGGCGAGATTCAGGCGCTGGAGATCAATCCCTTGAGGGTCGGTCCCTCGGGCGTCATCGGCCTCGACGCCCTGATCGAGAGGCGCACGCAGCCGGCCTGACCGGCCTCGCGTCCTACTGCTCGGCCCTTGCGGGCATGGCAGCGGCGAGGCCGCCGTGAGCGGCCAGCAGCCGCCCGCGCCAGGCCGCCACGGGATCGTCGGCCTCCAGCAGGTCGCGCGAGCAGGAGACCCGTGCCCACTGGAAGGCGCCGAAGACAATGTAGTCGGCATAGGAGGGCTCCGCGCCGCCAAGGAAATCCTGCGCCTCCAGGGTGGCGCGCAGGGGGCCGAGCGAGGCGCGGAAGGCCGGCAGGGCCGCCTCGGCATTCTCGGAGATGGACTCCAGCGCGACGCCGAAACGCTTCTCCCGGCTCTCGCGGAAGTAGCCCTTGTCGCCCTCGTCGAGGAAGGTGAAGAGTTCGCCCAGGATCTGCTTCATGATCCCCGGCTGCAGCACCTGCAGGGTCCAACTGGCGATGAACCTCGCATGCGCCCTGGCCTGGGGTCCCTCGAAGAGCGGGCGGGCGGGGTGGCGGCGGTCGAGATGCTCGGCGATGCGGTCGGAGTCCGTGATCCAGGTCTCGCCGTCGACCAGGACCGGGACGGTTCCCTGGCCGCTGGCCGCGATGGCCTCCTTCTCGACGAAGCGCCAGGGGACGGTCTCCACCTCCAGCCCCTTGTGCGCCAAGGCCATGCGGGTGCGCCAGCAGTAGGGGCTGAAGCGGATCGCCGGATCGGCGGCGGCGAGGTCGTAGAGGACGAGGGACATTCTTCGGGCTCCTGAAGCGGTGACCGCCCTGTGGCAGGCTTGCTACCGGCTTGACGCCTTTTCCGGCGAAAGCAAAGTCATAAGTCCGCGAATGACCTGGGAAAGAGTTGTGACCGCGCCGCCCTATCGCTTCAGATCGGGGCGGTAGGAGTCCAGGTCGTCGTAGGTCACGAATTCCAGCAGGTTGCCTTCCGGGTCGCGGACGAAGACCAGTCGCAGGCCGGGCCTGGGCGAGACCGCCTGGTCTCCCTTCAGGAAACCCACGCCGGCCTGCTTCAGGCGCTCGATCACCGCCTCCAGGTCCTCCACGATGAAGGTGAGGTAGACGGCGTTCCTGCGCGACAGCAGGGATTCCTCGATCGGCGTCATGCGGGGCGGCTCGGCCGGCTCCAGCAGCTTCAGGCGCTCGCCGTAGGGGCTCTGCAGCCGCGCGACGCGGTAGCCGCTCACGCCGAGCCCCGTCTTGGCGACCGCGTCGGCCGGGACCTCGAGGGTGCTCACATGGCTGAACCCCAGCACCTCAACATAGAAGGGCGCCAGACGATCGAGATCGCTGCAGCAGATGCCCACTTCCATCGGGGCAAGCATCTTCATGGTCGCTGTCCTCCGCTTCGACCTGGGTCACCGGGACCAGGGGTTTGCAATGGCCAGGGGTATGCAATGGCAAGTCTTGCAGATCCACTTCGCGGGCGTCCATGGCCTTGCCGGAGGGATCGGCGCGCGAAAAGCCTTCTTGGCGCTTGCGCAGAAGGGACTCTCCCCACATTTTACCTCTTGCCATGCTAGATACGATCTTCGAACAGAATCGCGCCTGGGCCGCCGAACGCGACCGGCAGGATCCGGGCTTCTTCCAGCGGCTGGCGGCCCAGCAGGCGCCGGAATACCTCTGGATCGGCTGCTCTGACAGCCGTGTGCCGGCCAACCAGATCTGCGGCCTGGATCCTGGCGAGGTCTTCGTCCACCGCAACATCGCGAACCTGGTCTACGAGGGCGACCGCAACTGCCAGGCCGTGCTGCATTTCTCCATCGCGGTGCTCAAGGTGCGCCACATCATCGTCTGCGGGCACTACGGCTGCGGCGGGGTGAAGGCGGCGATCGGCGAGCCGCAGCCCGATGTCCTGCAGGGCTGGCTCAGTCCGATCCGCGACCTTGCGGCCAGCAACCTCAACCGCCTGGCCCGCGAGAGCAGCGACGAGACCCGCCTGGACCGCCTCTGCGAGCTCAACGTCATCCGACAGGTGGGCGTGCTGACCCAGCTTCCGGTGATCCGCGAGGCCTGGGCGGACGGGCAGCCTCTCGCCATCCACGGGCTGATCTACGGCCTGAGCGACGGCCACCTGCGCGATCTGAAGTGCAGCGTCGCCGGTCCGGACTGACCGCGGCCGGCATCCAAGACACTCCCGGGAGCCCTCGGCCATGTTGCGCCCGCAAGACCTGACGCCAGACGCTATCAACGAGCGCATCAAGGGCCACCTGCCAGGTCTCTTGAACATCTCCTTCCTCAAGGCGGAGCGGAGCGAGGTGACGGGGCGCCTGCCGGTGACACGGGCCGTGATGGCACCCAACGGCTATCTCCATGCCGCGAGCGTGATCGGCCTGGTCGATACCCTGGCCGGCTTCGGCACCTTCCTGAACCTGCCGGAGGGCGCGCTGGGCTTCACCACGATCGAGCTCAAGAGCAACTTCACCGGCACGGTGCGGGACGGCGGCCAGGTTCTGGGCCGCGCCACGCCCGCCCATATCGGCCGGACGACCCAGGTCTGGGACGCGGTCGCCGAGGACGAGGCGAGCGGCAAGACCATCGCGCTCTTCCGCTGCAGCCAGATGATCCTCTGGCCGAAACCGGCAGAGCCCAAGGCGGGATGACCCAGCCCGACCTCCCGCGCCGGCGGCCGGACACCATCGTCGCCATCCACCCGGTTCCGGAGTACAGCGCCGACGCCGCGCTCAGGGCGCGCTACGAGGAGATGAAGTCCGCCTTCCGCGTCCCCTGGATGGGGGTCGTGGCCATGGCCCATGCGCACTACCGCAGCTTCTACGACTGCCTCTGGCAGGGCCTGCGCGAGATCGCGCTCTCCTCGCTCTTCGCCCGGCACTGCCGGGAGCTGCGGGCCGAGACGGAGGCCGCGGCGGCAGCGCTGCCGGCCACGTCGCTGGTCGGGCAGCTCGGGGACCGGGGCTATGCCCCGCGCGAGATCGAGGAGATCCGGGAGACGATCGAGGTCTTCTCGGCCGGGAACTACCCCTACCTGCTGCTCGCCAGCGTGAGCCGCCTGCTTCTGGCCGGCGGAAGCCTGGCCGGCAGCGGGCCGCTGGAGCCCGACCAGGCCCCCGCGCTTCCTTCCGGACGGCCGGTCCTGATGGAGGCCCACCACGCGAGCGCAGAGACCCGCGCCCTCTTCGAGCGGATCAAGCAGCGCCTGGACCTGCCCTTCGTCAACACCGACTACCGGGCGCTGGCACGCTGGCCCAGCTACTTCGAGCTGGCCTGGGCGGGGCTGGAGGGCGTCCTCCGGAGCCCGGCCCACGAGGCGGCCTGCAGCGCGCTGCACCGGCGCGCCGTGGAGATCGCGATCGGCCTTCCCAACCCGGCCTCGCTCCGGGCAGATGCGTTGCGCGCGGCGGCCCAGAACGACGCCGATCCGGCCGAGGTCGCCGCCATGGCCGAGCTCTTCCAGTGGCTACTTCCGGAGCTCTGCGTCAACGTAGCCTACTTCCGATTCCAGCTCGCTGGATGACGGGATCGAAGCATTCCTGTACATTCGTATAGTGATAGTGTATGACATAAAATTGGGGTGACCGTCGTGGGGGTATCGGCCCCGGAGGCAGACACTTGAGGCCTATTCCGGGGGCGGATCTTCCGCCGGGTCGAGGGGCAGAAATCTTTCGGGAAGGAGTGGGCAGTGCCACAGGGCATGGAGAGCCTGCGCAGTCTGCGCAAGCACGACAATCGTAAGAAGCTGATCGAGGCGACGATCGAGCTCATCGCCGAGGAAGGCATCGCCTCGGTCACGGTCTCGCGCGTGGTCGAGCGGGCCGGCGTCTCGCGCGGCCTGATCAACCTGCACTTCGAGACCAAGGAAGCCATGATGGTCGAGGTCATGGACACCCTGAACTTCGAATGGCGGGATGCCCTGCGCGACTCCTATCGGGGCAGGGCCGAGGAGGGAAGCGAGACCGCGGCCGAGACCCTGCACCGGACCCTGATGATCAGCCTCAACCCGCCGATCCTCGACCCGCGAAAGACGGCGGTCTGGTACTGCTTCTATGCCGATCCCTGGTATCGCAAGATCTATCAGGACCGCTACTTCGAGACGGACCAGGAGGCCCTGGAAGCCGTGGCGAAGCTGATCGGCACCCTGATCGAGGAGGGCGGCTACGCCTACGAGTCGCCGCTCAACACGGCGCGCGCGCTGCGCGCGCTCATGAACGGCCTGTGGCTGGAGCTGCTGACGGAGCCGGACAAGACCAACATGGAAGAAGCCCGGTCGGCCTACCTCTCAGTCCTCACCAGCCTCTTCCCGAAGCACTTCCCCCTCGAGACGCACAAGTCGGCGTCCTAAGCGGGACGCCGGATCCGCCGGGCCTCCGGGCCCTTGTAACCACATTCAGGAGGACCTGAATCCGCAGGAGAGCCGCCGATGAGCCAGCAGATCCGCTCGAACACCCTACCCTACGCCGCACTGCATAGCGATGCGGCCCATTCCGTGACGCTTCCGGGATACCTCTACAGCGATCCGGGCGTCATGGAGCAGGAAAAGCTCAAAATCTTCTTCAAGGAGTGGCAGCTCGTCGGGCACACGAGCCAGTTCCGCCATCCGGGCGACTACATCACCTGGTCGGTGGTCGGACAGAAGGTCTTCGTCATCCAGGGTCGCGACGGCGTGCTGCGCGCCTTCTTCAACGTCTGCCAGCATCGCGCCCACCAGCTTCTGGAGGGCCAGGGCAACGCGCGCAACGCCATCGTCTGCCCCTACCACGCCTGGACCTACCGGATCGACGGCACCCTGCGCACGGCGCGCGGCACCGAGAAGCTGCCCAGCTTCGACCCGAGCGACTTCGGCCTGGTGCCGGTGCGCCTGGAAGAGGCGCTGGGCTTCCTCTTCGTCAACCTGGACGCGGAGGCGGCGCCCCTCGCGGAGGTCTATGCCGGCCTCTTCGACGACATGCTGCAGGCCATGCCCTGGGTCAGCGAAGCCGCCGTGCTGCCGCACGCCCAGCAGGGCGACCTCGACGCCTCGGTCATGCCGGCCAACTGGAAGGTCCTCGCCGAGAACTGCCTGGAGTGCTACCACTGCACGCCGGCCCATCCGGCCTTCGTCGACCTGATCGCGATCGACAGCTATAGCTGCACCTCGCACGGGCGCTGGCAGAAGAGCTACGGCGAGATCCGCAAGCATTCCAACAAGGCCTACCCGGTCGAGAAGGACGATCCGGTGCAGGATTCCAGCTTCTGGCATCTCTTCCCGAACACGCAGTTCGGCTGCTTGCCCGGCGACAAGGTGATGACCGCCTTCACCTTCACGCCCCAGGGCCCGGCCCGGACCTTCCTCAAGATGCACATGCTGGCCGCGCCCGGCCACTGGCCGTCGGAGGAGCGCTGCAACTATGTCGGCGAGACCCTCTGGCCGGAGGACGAGGCGCTCTGCAAGTCGGTCCACGAGGGGCTGCAGTCGATGGGCTATCGCCAGGGCCGCTTCGTGATCAACCCGGACCGCCCGGGGATCAACGAGAACGGCGTGCACCACTTCCAGAAGACCTATGCCGCCAGCATGGACCTGGACCTGGCAGCCTCCTGATCCGCAACGTCAGGGGCGGGAGGCAACCACCTCCCGCCCAGACATCACGTCAATTCTTTTCGGACTGCGCCCTCGATCGGAAGCGCGGGTGGGTTAACCGCAGGCCTCGTCGATCGCGCGCAGGGCGGCGGTGAAGCCGCGCAGCGAGTAGCTGTCGCTCACCACCGTGCTGCCGCTCTTCACGTTGGTGGTCATGGAGAGGCCGCGCCGCATGGCGCCGACGAAGGCGGCCTCGTTGCGCGTCGGCAGCCAGAGGATGCCGGAGGGGTCGGTCGCCATCTTGTAGGCCGTGTTGTCGATGTCGACGTCGGCGAAGACGTCCGAGGCGATGGGGAAGCCCGTCTGGATCACCACCTCGCCCTTCACCCGGTCGGACGGCCGGTTGACGATGGTGGCCCGCACGCTGCCGAGCTGACGATTGGCGAGGCGGCGGTCCATCTTCTGCGGCCGGCTTTCCATGAAGCAGATCTTCTTGCCGCCGTACTGTCCTTCGTAGGCCACCCAGTCCTGGAACACGCCCAGTTCCTTGTAGCTGTCGAACTCCGCCGCCCTCGGCTGACCGACCCCAAGCAGCAGCGCGATGACGGCGGGAAGCAGGATCGCGAGGCGACGAGTGAGAGCAGTCGGCATGGTTGTTCCTCTTACCGTGGGGATCGTAGAGAGAGATAGCGCGCTTCACCGGCGAGCGCGAGGGCTAAGCGCGCGACCAAGGGTCTTAAGGTTTGAGCCCCGCTCCTCAGCCGAGCAGCGGCGGGCGCTTGGCCGCGGCCAGGATGGCGCCGGTGGCGAGATCCTGGAGCAGGATCGCCTGGCCGTGCTTGCGGTCGGGTCCCTCGGGCAGCGGCACCCTCCGCTCCTCCCCGTCCCAGACGGTGAGGCGCTCCAGGCCGCGCACGATGTTGCGTTCGGTCAGGGTGCGCCCGGCATTCTCGCCGCGCTGCACCTCTGTGGTGGCCTGGCGCAGGTAGCGGACGGCCAGAAGCTGGGCGCCGTCCGGGCCGGTCTTGCCGTGCGGCAGCCGCACCGCCGGGCCGCTCTGGCTCTCCAGGACCTCCATGGCGACCCGGGACTTGGCATCGGCCTCGGCGATCCGCTCCTCGATCTCGCCGCGGCGCGAGCCGACCACGTCGTAGCGTCCGCCGACCACCACCTGCGGGGTGTAGAGGAAGCGGGTCTTGAGCCAGGCGCGATAGCGCTCCTGGCGCTTCTGGCAGCGCGGGTCGCCGTAGGGATCGCGCCAGCCGATATAATCCCAGTACTGGACGTGATAGCTGAGCGCGACGATGTCCGGACGGTCGGCCAGCTCCGCCAGGATGCGCTCGGCCGGCGGGCAGGAACTGCAGCCCTGCGAGGTGAAGAGCTCGACCGTGACGGGGCCTCTTGCGGCCCGCACCCGGCCCGGCAGCAGGCTCGCGGCCAGGCCCAGCGCGCCGGCGCCCAAGAGCAGCTGGCGGCGACTTCGGCGAACCACTTCACCCTGCTCTCTCGCGGTGTCGGACATGCCCGCGATGGTCCTAGAGATCGCCTTCAAGTACCAATCACCTTGGAGTGAGAGCCGGGGAGTGAGAGCTGGCCCCGGGACCTTCGGGCTGGCCGAAGGCCTCTTCCAGCACCAGGCGCACGTCGGCCAGGTGCACCAGCATGGCCGCCTGTGCCGCCGCGGGATCGCCGGCGCGAATGGCCGAGAGAATGCGCTCGTGATCGCGGATGGCGCGCCAGCGGCGGTCGGCCATGTCGGCCTGGCTCTGGAGCTGCAGCCACAGCTTGCCCTGCGTGCGCATCCGCCAGAGCGCCTCGATGGTCGAGAAGAGGACGGAGTTGGAGCTGGCGCGGGCGATCTCCAGATGGAAGTCGCGGTCGCCGTACTCCAGCTCGTCGCTGATCTCTGGCTTGCCGCGCATGCGCTCCAGGGCGCGCTCCATGGCGGCACAGGCCTCCGGCGTCCGGTTGTGCGCGGCCAGCATGGCCGCCTGGGGTTCGACCAGGACCCGCACCTCGAGCTGCTCGTAGGGGCCGCCCTCGCGACCGGTCACGCGGTTGGGAAGGCTGCGGGTCGGGTCGACCACGACCGCGCCGGCGTTGCGGCGGACCGCGATCGCGCCGCTGACCTCGAGCGCCACCAGGGCCTCGCGGACGGTCGCGCGGCTGACGTCCAGCGCCGTCGCCAGCTCCATCTCGCTCGGCAGGCGCTCGCCCTTGCCGAGGCCGCGTGCCCGCATCAGCCGGCGGATGCCCTCGGCCGCCTCGGCATAGAGGCGGCGCGCCGGCCGTTCCCCGCCGCCAGCAGCATTGTCAGGCAAAAGCGGGTCGAGCTGATAGGTCTGCCCCATCCGTTACTCCTCTTTGCTGTCAGTAAAGCAACATTCCTGCCGTACTGCCAGCGCTTGCGCAGGCAAAAAAGACCCTCTAGGATTCGGCTGCCTGGATCGTCAGGCAATCGAGAACATGGAACGAACCGTGTCCCGAAACGAAACGGCCGAACGGCCGGTATGGCCCGCCCAAGGCGGCAGGCTGCACATGGGAGGAATGGCATGTCATTGAGAGCGACTCTTCTTGGCCTTGCGGCCTCGACCGCGCTGGTCGGCGCGGCCGCCGCGCAGGACCACACCCTCAGGATTCAGACCCACTACGCACCGGAGACCGTATCCGGAAAGCTGGCCGCCGAGTTCGTCAACGACGTCGAGGTCATGTCCAACGGCCATCTCAAGATCGAGATGTTCTATGCCTCGTCGGTGGTGAAGTCGGTCGAGACCTTCGATGCCGCGGCCACCGGCATCCTCGACTGCGACATGACGGGCGGCGCCTACCAGACCGGCAAGAACCCGGCCTTCCAGTTCGTCGGCGACATCATGGGCGGCTACGACACGCCCTGGCAGCAGTACGCCTGGCTCTACCACGGCGGCGGCCGGGAGAAGGCCAACGAGCTCTACAACGAGCACGGCATGCACCTGGTCGGCTGGTGGATCTACGGCCAGGAATCGCTCTCCTCCTCCAAGCCGATCCCGGGGCCGGAGGCCCTGAAGGACTGGAAGTTCCGCTCGCCGCCGGGCCTGGAGACCGAGATCTTCGCGGAGCTGGGCGCCAAGCCCGTGGTCATGGACTTCACCGAGATCTTCACCGCGCTGGAGACCGGCATCATCGACGGCGCCGATGCCTCGGGCCTGGCCAACAACGTCGGCCTCGGCCTCTATGACCTGGTGAACCACGCGACCTTCCCCGGCTTCCACTCCATGCCCTCGGACCACCTGGCCTGCCGCAAGGACGCCTGGGACGCGCTGCCGGAGTACATCCAGCGCATCATCGACGTCGCCATGCAGAAGCTGGCCTTCCAGACGGCGCTGATCTTCGAGGTCAAGAACAACGAGGCCGCCGCCATGCTGCGCGAGAAGGGCGTCACCTTGCACGCCTGGTCGCCGGAAGACCGCGCCGCCTTCCGCAAGGGCGCCCAGGCCGCCTGGCAGGTCTGGGGCGACAAGACCCCGGAGGCCCGGGCCCTGGTCGACAGCCACGTCGCCTTCATGACCCAGCTCGGCCTGATCGAGTAGTCGAGGGGGCAAGGGTAGGAGGAGCGGCGGGGACCCCTCCCCGCCGCTCCTTCCCTCCCGGCCAGCGAGACCGGCCATGGTCGAGCACGAGGTCACCAGCTGGGTCGACCGCCTGTCGATCGCGATCAGCCGCATCGCCATGTTCCTGACGGCGGTCATCGTCGGGATCATGTTCTTCGAGGTGGTGATGCGATACCTCTTCGAGGCGCCGACGCTCTGGGTCAACGAGATGTCCCTGTGGCTGGCGGGCATGGTCTACCTGCTGTCCGGCCTCTACGTCATGCAGCAGCGCGGCCACATCCGCATCTTCATCCTCTACGACCTGATGCCCCGGAACCTGCAGCGCCTCTGCGACACGGTCTCGGCCCTGCTGATCGTGGTCTTCGCGGCGGCCATCGTCTACGGCGGCTTCAACGAGGCCTGGCAGAAGCTGAACCGCTGGGAGACCTTCGGCACGGCCTGGGATCCCCCGATCCCGGCCACGATGAAGCCCCTGCTGCTGGTCACCGTCGTCCTGATCGCGATCCAGTGCGTGGCGAACCTGATCAGCGACTGGAACAAGGAGCCGGAGGTCCACACCCCGGCCGACGAGATCTAGAGCAAATCCCGAGCAGCCGGGTCCGTCTGCGACGACGATTTGCTTCTGGAACAACGCGCTAGAGCGAGCGCAGCTTGCTTTGGAAGCACCTGGATCGCAGCCGAGAAAGGCGCCAGATGGAAGAGCTCTTCACCGTGCCGATGGCCATCGGGCCCCTGTCCGTCTGGCTGCTGATCGGGATCTTCGTGCTGCTCGGCATCGGCATGCCGCTGGGCTTCGCCTCCGGCGTGCTGGCGGTCTTGGTGCTGGTGCTGAAGTTCGGACCTGACAATCTGTTCCGTTTGCCGGGTGCGGGCGCACTGAACATCCTGGCGCAGCGCATGTACGGGCTGATGACCGACTACGTCATCATCTCGGTGCCGCTCTTCATCTTCATGGCCTGCCTCTTGGAACGCTCCGGCATCGCGCGAGACATGTACTCCAGCCTCAACGTCTGGCTGGCGCGCACCCGCGGCGGCATCGCCATCGTGACCGCCATCATGGCGATCATCATGGCCGCCATGTCCGGCATCATCGGCGGCGAGGTGGTGCTACTGGGCCTGATCGCGCTGCCGCAGATGCTGCGGCTCGGCTATAACCAGAACCTGGCGATCGGCACGATCTGCGCCAGCGGCAGCCTGGGGACCATGATCCCGCCCTCGATCGTGCTCATCATCTACGGGCTGGTGACCGAGAACTCGATCAAGGCACTCTTCACCGCCGCCTTCCTGCCGGGCTTCATCCTGGCCTCCTTCTTCATCATCTACATCATCCTGCGCACGCAGTTCCGGCCGCACGAGGCGCCGCTTCCCGAAGCCTCGCCCGACGATCCCAGCAGGGGCGAGAAGGTGGCGCTCTTCGCCACCCTGCTGTCCATCATCATCGGCGGCGCCTCGGCCATCCTCTTCCTCAGGGCCCTGGTGATGACGCTCCTGGGCCAGGCGGACCCGGAGGAGGGCGTGGAGCCCATCGCCCTGGTCTCGACCGGCCACCTGATCGTCTTGGGTGCGATCGCCCTGGTCTGCGGCCTGTTGCTGGCCTTCGTGGTCGGCCACGAGCGGCGCAAGCTGGCCTGGACCATGGGCAAGGGCCTGATCGCGCCGCTGCTGGTGGTCGGCACCGTGCTCGGCTCGATCTACGGCGGCATCACCGGCATCACCGAGGCCGCGGGCATGGGCGTGGTCGCGGTCCTGGTCATCACCCTGCTGCGCGGCGAGTTCACCTGGTTCCTGCTGCGCGATTCCCTGATGCGGACCTTCCGGTCGACCGGCACCATCCTCTGGGTCACCTTCGGCGCCACCGCGCTGGCCGGCGCCTACACCATCGCCGGCGGCCCCAACTACGTGGCGGGCCTCATCGTCAATACAGAGCTTCCGACCATGGGCATCATCCTGGTGATGATGGTGATCTTCCTGATCCTGGGCGCCCTGATGGACTGGGTCGGCATCGTGCTGCTGGTGATGCCGGTCTTCCTGCCGATCGTGATGCGCCTGCCGGTGGAGGAACTGGGCTTCTTCGGTACCATCGACGCCAAGTGGGTGGCGATCTGGTTCGGCGTGGTCTTCTGCATGAACATGCAGGTGAGCTTCCTCTCGCCGCCCTTCGGGCCCGCCGCCTTCTACCTGAAATCGGTGGCGCCGCCGCACATCTCCTTGACCGACATCTTCCGCGGCTTCCTGCCCTTCATCGCAATCCAGCTCCTGGCCTTGGCCCTCTTGCTCGCCTTCCCCGGCCTCACTACCGTGTTCCTCTGAGGCCGCGGCCTCCGCCCCCAAGCCAGCAGGAAGGCAAGCCATGCAGACGAGCATCCGGCTCAACCCCAGGGACAACGTCGTGATCGCCGCCAAGCCGCTGGAGGTCGGCGAGAGCGTGGAGGGCGTGGCCGTCCGCCGCCTGATCCCGCGCGGCCACAAGATCGCGACCCAGACCATCCCGGCGGGCGCGGCCGTCTCCAAGTACGCCCAGACCATCGGCTATGCCATGGAGGAGATCCCGGCCGGCGAGCATGTGCACGGCCACAACCTCGCCTTCCGCAACACCGAGCACGACTACCAGTTCTGCGTCGACGCCTGGAGCCCGCCGCCGGTGGCAGCCGACAAGCAGAAGACCTTCCAGGGATTTCGCCGGTCGTCCGGCCGGGTCGGCACACGCAACTTCATCGGGGTGCTGACCTCGGTCAACTGCTCGGCGACGGCGGCGCGCATGATCGCCCAGGCCTTTGGGCCGCAGGAGATGGCGGCCTATCCCAACGTCGACGGCGTCGCGGCCTTCGTGCACGGCACCGGCTGCGGCATGGCCGGCGACGGCGAGGGCTTCGCGGCGCTGCAGCGCGTGCTCTGGGGTTATGCCCGCCATCCCAACTTCGCCGGCGTGCTGCTGGTGGGGCTCGGCTGCGAGGTGAACCAGATCGACTTCCTGCTGGAGGCCTACGGCATCGAGCGCGGGCCGCTGTTCCAGACCATGAACATCCAGGAGGTCTCGGGCCTGCGCCGCACCATCGAGACCGGCATCGCCAAGGTGGCGGAGATGCTGCCCCATGCCGACCGGGCGCGGCGCGAGACCTGCCCGGCCTCGGAGCTGATGCTGGGCCTGCAGTGCGGCGGCTCCGACGCTTTCTCCGGCATCACCGCCAATCCGGCGCTGGGCCACGCCGTCGACCTGCTGGTGGCCGAGGGGGGCACCGGTGTCTTGGCCGAGACGCCGGAGATCTACGGTGCGGAGCACCTGCTGACCCGGCGCGCCGCGGACGAGGCCACGGGCCGGAAGCTCGCCGACCTCATCCTCTGGTGGGAGGACTACACCCGCCGCAACAAGGGCTCGATGGACAACAACCCCAGCCCCGGCAACAAGCGCGGCGGCCTCACCACCATCCTGGAGAAGTCGCTGGGCGCTGCCGCCAAGGGCGGCACCACGGCCTTGAACGGCGTCTTCAAGTACGCCGAGCCGATCGACCGAAAGGGCTTCGTCTTCATGGATTCGCCGGGCTACGACCCCTGCTCGGTCACCGGCGAGATCGCCAGCGGCTGCAACCTGGTGGCCTTCACCACCGGCCGCGGGTCTGCCTTCGGCTCCAAGCCCGCCCCCACCATCAAGATCGCCACCAACAGCGACCTGGCCTTGCGCATGCCCGAGGACATGGACGTCAACGCCGGCCGCGTGCTGAGCGAGGGCGCCACTGTCCAGGAGGTCGGCCAGGAGATCTTCGACCTGCTGCTCGAGGTCGCGTCGGGCCGCAAGAGCCTCTCGGAGGCGCAGGGCCTTGGCGACTACGAGTTCGTCCCCTGGCAGATCGGGGCGGTGATGTAGGGGACGTAAGCAGGCATCGGCTACCGAGGGGGCTGCTCCGCCCGTGTAGCCCAAGCAGCCAAGCTGTGCTTGCTCTTGCAACCATCTTCCGTCGTGGCCGGGCTCGACCCGGCCACCCACGTGCCGCAGCCGGCGCCAAAGGCCGGAGTAGCTCACTGCCGAGCCACGTGGATCCCCGGGTCTTCGCCCGGGGATGACGTTGATGGCTGTGCGTGGGTGCAGTTGAACCAGCCAGTTTCGCTAAACCGGACAGCAGTGGGTCAAGGCCCGGGGATGACGTGAGAGGACGGTGTTAGAGCCTCGAAGAGCGGTCTTTCAGGTTTGGTCGGGCAGTGAAAACCACTGCTTCCCGGGGACCGCGGGTGTCGCGCATCTCCCTGCCCGACACCCGCAAGCCCTGTACCGGAGGAAGCCTTACGCGAACCACCAGCGCTCGCAGCTCTTTTCGCCGTCGAGCTCCCAGTTGTTGCCCAGAACTTCCGGCGTCTGCACCTTCTCGGTGACGCCGTCGAGGTTGCTGAGGAAGGCCGGGATGACGGCGCCGCCGTCGTCGCGGACCAGGCGCTGCATCTCGACGTAGATCGCCCGGCGCTTGTCGTTGTCGAGCTCCGAGCGGCCCTCCTTCAGGAGCTTGTTGAACTCCGGGTTGGCCCACTTGGTCTCGTTCCAGTCGGCGCCGGCGGCGTAGACCTGGCTGAACATCCAGTCCTCGGTGGGGCGTCCGCCCCAGTAGCTGCCGACCCAGGGCTTCACCAGCCAGACGTTGGACCAGTAGCCGTCGTTCGGCTCCTGCACCAGCTCGATGTTGATGCCGCAGGCCCTGGCCGATTCCTGGTAGAGCTGACCCAGGTCGAGCGCGCCGGTAAAGGCGGTCTCGGCCAGGTGCAGCTTGAGGTCGATGGTGTCGTAGCCGGCCTTCTTCAGGTAGTGCTTGGCCTGGTCGGGATCGTAGTCGCGCTGCGGGATCTCGTCGGTGGTCGCCCGGAACTGGTTGGCCGGTCCGATCGGGAAGTCGTTGCCGAGCTGGCCGTAGCCCTTGAAGACGCGGCTGAGACACTCCGAGCGGTTGATCGCCAGCTTCAGGGCCATGCGCAGGTCGTTGTTGTCGTAGGGTGCCGTGTCGGTCAGCATCGGCATCAGGCAGTGCTTGTTGCCGGTGGTCTCGATGACCCGCACCCCGCCCTTGCGCTTCAGCAGGCCGATGGTCTTCAGCTCCAGATTGTTGATGCAGTCGACCTCGTCGGTCTGCAGCGCCACGGTGCGCGCGGCGGTATCGGGAATGAAGAGGGTCTCGACCTCGTCGAAGTGGGCGTGGCCTTCCTTCCAGTAGTTGGGGTTGCGCGTGGTGAAGGTGCGCAGGCCCGGCTCGTAGCTCTTCAGCACGTAGCCGCCGGTGCCGTTGCCGCTCTCCCAGTCGATTCCGCCGCCCTCCTTCGCCGCGCAGATCAGCAGGTGATAGTCGCTGACCAGGTAGGGCAGGTCGGCGTTGCCGGCGTTCAAGGTGATCACGACGGTATCGGGGCCGTCCGCCTTCACATCGGTGATGCCGGCGATGATGCCCTTGGCGGCGGACTTGGTGTCATCGCCGCGGTGGTGGTTCAGCGATTCCACCACGTCGGTGGAATCCATGGTCTTGCCGTTGTGGAACTCCACCCCCTGGCGCAGCTTGAAGGTCCAGGTGGCCGCGTCGGCCGAGGCCTCCCAGCTCTCCGCCAGCTCGCCGATCAGCTCGCCCGACGGCGAGATCTCGGTCAGGCAGTTGCGCAGCTGGTTGAAGTTCACGTTGATCATGTAGGTGTCCAGCGTGGTCGCCGGATCGAGATCGTCCGAGGTCGCACCGCCGGTCAGGCCCTGGCGGAAGCGCCCGCCCTTCTTCGGCGTCTGCGCCCAGGCCTTGCCGGCCAGCGTGCTCGCCGCCGAGACGGTCAGCCCCAGCGCCAGGGCACCCTGCATGAAGTCGCGACGGTTGATCTCGCCCGAGATCAGCCGGCGGCTGAGCTTGTCGATCTGGTTGGACATGAAGCCTCTGATTCTCCTGTTGTCTCGGCCCCGGTGCAGCCTCGCCGCCCAGGGCATCCTTGCCGTTTATCCTGCGGGACCGGGCAGGACCCGCTGGCGCGCGCCCGCCTTGCCCCACGTCCTCACCATCCGGGCAGCCCCGCCGCCGGCCCTCCAGCCGGCCCGGTCCCTGCTCGAATGCCCGGTCCGGCCGACCCTCTCTTGCTGGCGGCGGACCCGGCGCTCACGCCCGGCCATCGCCGGCGCGCGAGAGCACCGTACCATATGATCGTTCATTTCCATAGAGGACTCGGCCGGGCCGCAGCGCACCGCAGCCTGGACGACCCCCTTCGCACGAAGAACTCCCTCTTCTCTCCCTTGCTTCCTCACCAGCGGGGTCCTTTTCGACCCTTCCTTAGGGTGGAAGCAGCCTCAGCCTAGTTCTCTCTGCCCGCTCCCGCAACCGGAGGGACGTGCTCGGCGCCAGCCCAAGCCCGGCTCAGGTCCAACTACTGGGCCGTCTCCTGCCGGTAGCGCTGCGGGGAGACCCCGGTCCAGGCGCGGAAGGCGCGGGAGAAGGCCGAGAGCTCGGAATAGCCGACCGCCAGCGCGATCTCGGTCAGCGGCATGTCGGTCTCGCGGATGTAGCGCAGGGCCAGGTCCTGGCGGACCGCGCGCAGCAGGTCGTTGTAGCTGACGTCCAGCTCGCGCAGGCGGCGCTGCAGCGCGCCGGTCTCCACGCCCATGCGCCGCGAAAGGGCCCGCAGGGTCGAGGCACCCTCGCCGAGCTGCAGCTTGATCTCCTGCTTCAGCGCCGTGACGAAGTCGGTCGGGGCCTGGCGGGTGGCGGCGCGCTGCGCCAGGAAGGGCTCGATCACCGCGAAGAGGTAGGGGTCGCAGGCGCCCATCGGCTGGCCCAGCTCGTCGCGCCGGAAGGCGATGGCGTTGGTGCGCTGCCCGAAGAGCGTCGGTGCCCCGAAGGCGCGCTCGTGCTCGCGGCCGCCCTCGGGCCTGGCATGCTCGAAGTGGACCTCCAGGGGCGACCAGTCCGGCCCCAGGGCGTTGCGCAGGATGTTGCAGAACATGCCGAGCGACAGTTCCGCATCCTGGCGCCGGGCCTCGATGCGGGGATCGACGATCTGGTAGGTGAGCCACAGCAGGTCGCGGTCGCTCTCCAGCGAGAGGATCGAGGATTCCTGATGCGCCGGGAAATAGCGCACCAGGTTGCGGAGGCCGGCCGCCAGGGTCGGCGAGGCGATGGCGATGTAGCCGATGGCGCCCAGCCGCTGCGGCGCGAAGCCCTGCCCGAACTGCAGGCCGAAGTTGTCGTAGCCGGTCTGCCGCGCCGCCTCCTCGAAGAGCGCGCAGAACTGCAGCAGGTTCAACTCGTTGATCGGCGAGGAGAGGTCGTCGGTGCGGATCGTGGCGCGCCCGAAGATGGAATCGATGTCGCCGCCATGACGGGAGATCAGGTTCTCGATCCCGCTGGCGGCCGCCGCCAGGATCTTCGGGCTGAGTTCGCTTGCGCTCGTCGTGCCGGGTGACATGGCCGGTCGCTATCCTCGCCGAGGGCGCGCAGGCCCCGCGCCTGCACATTCCCGCAGCAGCAGCCTAACACAGCCCCCTAATGCGGCAAAGCGGAGCCGGAAGCACGACCGTTCAGACCCGGAAGGGGTCGCGCACCAGGATCGTGTCCTCGCGCTCCGGCGAGGTCGAGAGCAGTGCCACCGGCGCCTCGATCAGTTCCTCGATGCGGCGGATGTACTTGATGCAGGCCGCCGGCAGGTCGACGAAGCTGCGCGCGCCCTCGGTGCTCTCGCTCCAGCCCGGCAGGGTCTCGTAGACCGGCTCCGCGCGGGCCTGCAGGGCGGGTAGGGCCGGCAGGCGGTCGTAGTCCTCGCCGTCGATGCGATAGCCGGTGCAGATCCGGATCTCCTCGAAGCCGTCCAGCACGTCGACCTTGGTGAGCGCGATGCCGTCGATGCCGCCCACCTTCACCGCCTGGCGCACCAGCACGGCGTCGAACCAGCCGCAGCGCCGCTTGCGCCCGGTGACCACGCCGAACTCGTGCCCGCGCTCGCCCAGCCGCTCGCCGATCGCGTCCTTCAGCTCGGTCGGGAAGGGGCCCGAGCCCACGCGGGTCGTATAGGCCTTGGTGATGCCCAGCACGTAGGTCGCAGCACTCAGGCTGGCGCCGGTGCCGGCCCAGGCCTGCCCGGCCACGGTGTTGGACGAGGTGACATAGGGATAGGTGCCGTGGTCGATATCCAGCATGGCGCCCTGCGCACCCTCGAACAGCACCCAGCTTCCCCGGCGGCGGTGCTCCTCCAGGATCCGCCAGACGCAGTCGGAGAAGGGCAGCAGCCTGGGTGCGATCTCCTTCAAGGGCTCCAGAAGCCGGTCCAGCTCCCAGGTCTCGGAGCCAAGGCCGGTCAGCAGGGCGTTGTGGTGGGCCAGCAGCGCCTGCAGGCGTTCCTCCAGGTAGGCGGGCTCCGCCAGGTCGCAGAAGCGGACCGCGCGGCGCCCGACCTTGTCCTCGTAGGCCGGCCCGATGCCCCGGCCGGTGGTCCCGATCTTGGCATCGCCGCGCGCGGCCTCGCGCGCCTGGTCCAGCGCTGCGTGGATCGGCAGGATCAGCGCCGCGTTCTCGGCGATGCGCAGCTTCTCGGGCGTCACCACGACCCCCTGCCCCGCCAGGCGCTCGATCTCGGCCAGCAGGGCCCAGGGATCGATCACCACGCCGTTGCCGATGACCGAGAGCTTGTTGCGCACCACGCCCGAGGGCAGCAGCGACAGCTTGTAGGCCACGGAATCGATCACCAGGGTGTGTCCGGCGTTGTGGCCGCCCTGGAAGCGCACCACCACCTCGGCCCGTTCCGACAGCCAGTCGACGATCTTGCCCTTGCCCTCGTCGCCCCACTGCGAGCCGACCACGACGACGTTGCTCATTGCTGCGTCTCCCCCTTGGCTGCCAGCGCCTGGACAGCATCCTCGCGCCAGAGATGGCTGCAGCGCAGCCGCCGCGCCTCTGCCTCGTCATGAGCGGCCGCCTCCAGGCCGCTCACCGTTGCCCAGCCCTCGCGCCGGAGCCTGGCGGCGGTCTCCAGCGGCGTGGCGAAGGGCAGGTAGATCCGCTCCGGTCCCTTGCCCGGCGGTATCGCCCTGAGCACGGTGTCGGCGAAGAGCGTGAAGCCGGTGCCGGGTTCCGAGCTGCCGTCCAGGCAGTCCGCCAGGTAGCGCCCGCCGCGGCCCAGCTCGCCGCGCACGCCCTTGCCGAAGAGGGTGAAGGAGAGGCCGATCTGGTAGACATGCCCGCGATGCTCGACCGGGTCGATGGTCAGGGTGACCGCGGGCGCGGCCTCGACCAGGATGGCCGCGACCTCGCTCATGCGCTGCACCTGCTCGGCCGCCGCCGGCGGCAGCTCCAGCGCCTGCAGGCGCGGCAGGCAGCCCTCCAGCGGCCCGACCGAGGCCAGGAGGTCGAGGAAGGGCCGGGCCTTCCTGCCGCCGAGATCGGCCACTGCGGCGGCGTCCTTGCGGTCCAGCGCCTGGCCCAGGTGGTGGAGCTGGCGCTCCGGCAGGCCGAGCTCCCGGCCGACCGTCCCCACCAGCGAGGGCAGCGAGAGGTCGAGCGAGAGGTCGCGCACGCCCAGCGCGGTCAGTGCCTCGGTCGCCAGCAGCGCGACCTCCGCGTCCGCGGCCGCCGACTCGCTGCCGATCAGCTCGGCGCCGACCTGCGCGAACTGCCGCTCAGGGCGTAGCTGGTCGCCGCGCTGGCGCAGCACCTGGCCGGCATAGCAGAGGCGCAGCGGCCGCGGTGCCGCGGTCATGCGGCAGGCGGCGATCCGCACCACCTGGGGCGTCATGTCCGCGCGCAGGCCCAGCATACGCTGGCTCACCGGGTCCATCAGGCGGAAGGTGTCGCCGGCGACCGCGCTGCCGGCCCCGGCCAGCAGGCTCTCCTCGAACTCCAGCATCGGCGGCTTCACGCGCTCGTAGCCATAGGCCTCGCAACTGCCGATCAGGCGGTCGACGGCCGCTGCCTCGGCGCGGGCTTCCGGCGCCAGCAGGTCGGAGAGACCGGCGGGAAGCAGGGCCTTCTGGCGTTCCTCTGACATTGCGGGCCTGGCCTTTCCAAAGCGGGGGACCGTCCTGCTGCCCCTTGCCGTCGGCGGCGATGAGTGACAAACGGTCGAGCGGCGCCTTGATAGCCAGGGCGGACCCGGGAGCGCAAAGGGAAACCTCAAGGTGGCGTCAAAACGCGAGGGCGGAGAGACAGGAGCGGAGGGCCGAGGTCGGCAATCCCTCGCGCACCTGAGCGGCGGCCACCGGCGCTGGATCGTGGGCCTGCTGCTCTTCGCCTCGCTGGCGCTGCTGGTCGCCGGCTGGGTCACGCCGATCATGACGGTGGAGGCCTTCGTCTTCATCGGCGACGAGGTCTCGATCCTCGATTCCGTCTGGCGGCTGCTGCAGAGCGGCGAGGTCTTCCTCTTCGTCGTGCTGGCGATCTTCTCCATCCTCTTCCCCATCGCCAAGCTGCTGACCGCCCTCTATCTCTGGTTCCTGGCCCCGGTCACCCGCCCCGGCTTCCTGCGCACGCTCGCCTGGATCGAGCTCTTGGGCAAGTGGTCCATGCTGGACGTCTTCGTGGTGGCCCTGATCGTGGTGGCGCTGCAGATCTCCATCGTCTCGGACGTGGCGCTGCATGCCGGGATCTACCTCTTCACCCTCGCCGTGGCGGTCTCGCTCGGCACGGTCTCCTATATTGCCGCGCTGGCCAGGCGCGTGGCAGGCTCGCCCGCAGCGCCCAGCCCCTGAGGATCCCCGGCCATGACCTACAGATCGGAAGACGTCCCGCTGCTCTCGCCCTCGCCCGGCACGCAGCAGAGCCTCCTCTTCCACCGCTTCGGCACGCCCGGCGCCAGGCCCAAGGCCTATATCCAGGCCTCGGTCCATGCCGACGAGGTCCCGGCCATGATGGCGGCCCACCACCTGCTCCAGCTCCTGGCCGAGGCCGACGGGGCGGGCAGGATCCGCGGCGAGATCGTCCTGGTGCCCTATGCCAACCCCATCGGGCTGGCGCAGTGGGCGAACGACCGCCACCTCGGCCGCCACGAGCTGCGCGGCGGCGGCAACTTCAACCGCAACTGGCCCAACCTGGAAGAGGCCGCGGTCGAGCGGGTGGCGGGAAAGCTGGGCCAGGACGCGGCTGAGAACGTGAGCCTGATCCGCAAGGCCCTGCTGGAGGCCCTGGCCGCGCGGCGCCGGCGCCACCAGCTCGACGTCCTGCGGCAGTGCCTGATGGCGGAATCCCTGACCGCCGACTACGTGCTGGACCTGCACTGCGACAGCGAGGCCCTGCTGCACCTCTACACCCTCCCCCAGCACTGGGAGGAGATCCAAGACCTGGCCGCCGAGCTGGGGGCCCGGGTGGTGCTGCTGGACGAGGGCGGTGCGGGGGCTGCCTTCGACGAGTCCAACTCGCGGCCCTGGCTGGTGCTGCAGCGGCACTATCCCGACCATCCCATCCCGCTCGCCTGCTTCGGCACCACGGTGGAGCTGCGCGGCCAGGCCGAGGTCTCCGACGCGCTGGGGCGCCAGGACGCCATCGCCCTCTTCCGCTATCTGGCGCAGCGCGGCGTGATCGAGGCGGCGACCCCGGAAGGCCCGACCCTGGACTGCGGGCCGACCCCGATCGAGGCCTGCGCGGTGCTGCGTGCCCCCCGGGCCGGCATCCTCGCCTACCAGGCCGAGCTCGGCGAGCGGGTCGCGGCCGGCCAGGTCGTCGCCGAGCTGGTCGACCCGGCCGCCGCCCCGGGCGCCGAGCGCACCGCGATCCGCGCCACGGCGGCCGGCCTCTTCTTCACCCGCCGGATGACCAAGTACGTCCTGGCCCACCACCCCATCGCCAAGATCGCCTGCGACGAGCCCCTGGCCCCGGAGATCGTCTACACCGGGGAGGACTAGGGCGGAGGGGCGGCCTCTCTCATCGTCGGAACCCGGCAGACAGATCGGGGCCACGACGACGCAACCCGCTTTCCTCCCGCGGCGCGGCGGACTAAGACCAGTGCTCGGCCCCTCTCGTTGGGGGGCGACCCACAAGCGGCGCAGGATCCCATGTCCTTCTCAATCGGCCTCATCGGCTACGGCGCGTTCGGCGCGTTTCTCCATGCGCTGGCACAGCGCTTCCTGCCGGGCTCGGAACTGAAGATCCACTCCGGCAGCCGCAAGGCCGACGGCGTGGTCTTCTTCCCGCTGGAGGAGGTCGCGGCCTGCGATGCGGTGGTGCTCTCCGTGCCGATCAGCGCCTACGAGCGCACCCTGGAACGGCTGCGGCCTCACCTGGGCGCGCGCACGGTCCTGGTCGATGTCGCGACGGTGAAGGCCTACACGATGGATCTGGTCTCCAGCCTGCGCGACGGCCAGCCCTTCCTGGCGATGCACCCCATGTTCGGGCCGGAGAGCTATGCCAAGCGCGGCGGGGACGTGACCGGCCTGCGCATCGTGGTGACCGGCCACAGGATGGACCCGGAGCACTATCGCCAGCTCGCAGAGGGCCTCTCGGCGGCCGGCTTCTCGCTGGTGGAGAAGTCCGCGGACCAGCACGACAGGGATCTCGCCGAGACCCTCTTCCTCACGCACTACATCGGCCAGGTGATCGCGCAGGGCGGCTTCGAGCGCACCGACATCGATACCGTCTCCTTCGGCTATCTGATGGACGCGGTGGATTCCGTGCGCCACGACGGCCAGCTCTTCGAGGAGGTCTGCCGCTTCAACCCCTACTGCCGCCAGGTCATCGAACGCTTCGACGCCAGCGACAGGCTCGTCCGCGACAAGATGCTGAAGCTCCGCGCCCCGGCCCGCAGCCCGATCTGAAGCCTTTCGGGTCCGGCGCGGCCCCGACGAACCCTTTGTGCACTGCGGTCGCGGCGGTCTATAAACTCCTTCCAGAGCAAGAGAGTGCAGGACGGAGACGGAGCCATGGCAGATTTCCCCAAGCCCAGCCTGGAGGAGTGGACGGAGGAGGCCACCAAGCAGCTCAAGGGCAAGAGCCCGGAGGAGCTGGTCTGGCAGACGCCGGAGGGGATCGCCGTGAAGCCGCTCTATACCGAGGCCGACCTCGCCGCAGTCGATCACCTGGGCGGGCTGCCGGGCTTCGCGCCCTTCGTGCGGGGCCCGCACACCACCATGTACGCCGGCCGGCCCTGGACCATCCGCCAGTATGCCGGCTTCTCCACCGCGGAGGAGAGCAACGCCTTCTACAAGGCGAACCTCAAGGCCGGGCAGAAGGGGCTCTCGGTCGCCTTCGACCTGGCGACCCACCGCGGCTACGACAGCGACCACCCGCGCGTCGTCGGCGACGTCGGCAAGGCCGGCGTGGCGATCGATTCCGTCGAGGACATGAAGATCCTCTTCGACGAGATCCCGCTGGGCGAGATGAGCGTCTCCATGACCATGAACGGCGCGGTCTTGCCGGTGCTGGCCATGTTCATCGTCGCCGGCGAGGAGCAGGGGGTGGCGCAAGAGCAGCTCAGCGGCACCATCCAGAACGACATCCTGAAGGAGTTCATGGTCCGCAACACCTACATCTACCCGCCCGAGCCCTCGATGCGGATCGTCGCCGACATCATCGCGCACACCGCCGGCCACATGCCGCGCTTCAACTCCATCTCCATCTCCGGCTACCACATGCAGGAGGCCGGTGCGACCCTGGCGCAGGAGCTGGCCTACACCATCGCCGACGGGCTGGAGTACGTGCGCGCGGCCGCCTCGCGCGGGCTGGACGTCGATGCCTTCGCGCCCAGGCTCTCCTTCTTCTTCTGCATCGGCATGAACTTCTTCATGGAGGTGGCGAAGCTGCGCGCCGCCCGCCTGCTCTGGTCGGAACTGATGCAGAAGGAGTTCCAGCCGAAGAAGAAGCAGTCCCTCATGCTGCGCACCCACTGCCAGACCTCGGGCGTCAGCCTGACCGAGCAGGACCCCTACAACAATGTGATCCGCACCACCCTGGAAGCGCTGGCCGCAGCCTTGGGCGGCACCCAGTCCCTGCACACCAACGCGCTGGACGAGGCCGTGGCCCTGCCGACCCAGTCCTCGGCCCGGATCGCCCGCAACACCCAGCTCGTCCTGCAGGAGGAGAGCGGGATCACGCAGGTGGCCGACCCTCTGGGCGGCAGCTACTACGTCGAAGCCCTGACCCAAGAGCTGGCCGATGCCGCCCGCGCGCTGATCGCCGAGGTGGAGGAATTGGGCGGCATGACCAAGGCGGTCGACAGCGGCCTGCCGAAGATGCGGATCGAGGAGTCCGCGGCCCGGCGCCAGGCCCGCATCGATCGCGGCGAGGAGGTCATCGTCGGGGTCAACAAGTACCGCAGCAACGCCGCCGACGAGATCGAGATCCTCTCGATCGACAACAGCCAGGTCCGCGCCCAGCAGGTGAAGCGCCTGGAAAAGGTGCGCGCCACCCGCGACGAAGAGGCCTGCAAGGCAGCGCTCGCCGCCATCTCCGAGGCGGCCCAGAGCGGCGAGGGCAACCTGCTGGCGCTCGCCATCGAGGCCGCGCGGGCCCGCGCGACCGTGGGCGAGATCTCCGACGCCATGGAGAAGGTCTTCTCCCGCCACCGCGCCACCATCCGTTCGATCTCCGGCGTCTACGGCTCGGCCTACGAGGGCGATGCCGGCTTCCAGCGCATCCGCGAGGAGGTCGAAACCTTCGAGCGGGCGGAGGGCCGGCGGCCGCGCCTGCTGGTGGCGAAGCTGGGCCAGGACGGCCACGACCGCGGCGCCAAGGTGATCGCAACGGCCTTCGCCGACATCGGCTTCGACGTGGACATCGGCCCCCTCTTCCAGACCCCCGACGAGGCCGCCCGCCAGGCGGTGGAGAACGACGTCCACGTGGTCGGCGTCTCCAGCCAGGCGGCGGGCCACCTGACCCTGGTGCCGGAGCTGATCAAGGCGCTGAAGGAGGAGGGCGCGCAGGACATCATCGTCGTCTGCGGTGGCGTCATCCCGCCCAAGGACTACGACTTCCTGCGCGCGCAGGGCGTCGCCGCCATCTACGGGCCGGGAACCAACATCCCCGAGGCCGCGCACGACATCCTCACCAAGGTGGGCCGCGACCGCAAGGCGGCCTGACCGCCGTCCCGGCTGCCGTCTCTCTTTCGCGTGCAGGAACCGGGCCTCCGGCGCCGTCAGCGTTGCGCCGCCGCGGTCATTCGTGCCAGTGAAGGTGAGGGGCGCAAGAGGTTCGATTTTTGAGGAGCGGCGCACTTGGGCAAGTGGGTCATGGTTTCTTTGGCGATCCTGCTGGCGATCGTCATCTCGCTGGTCTGGGTGGGCACGGCGGCCTACCTGCTGGGCGACGTCTGGGGCGTGGTGGACGCCGAGCGCTTCCAGCTCCCGATCCGCATCGCCGCCCTGGCCGCGATCGTGCTGGTGCCGGTCCTGGTCTGGCTCTTGGCCTCCAGCGTCTGGCGCAGCAGCCGCCTGGGACAGGTGCTGCGCCGGATCGAAGGCAAGATCGCCAGGGCGCAGGAGGAAGAAGAGCCTCGGCAGGCCCAGTTCCAGGCCGACATCGTGGCCCTGCGCGAGGCGACCGAGAGCGCCACGCGGCAGATCGGCGAGGCTGCCACCGCGGCCGAAGCACGCCGCAGCGAGCTGGTCGAGGTGGCCGAGCCCATGGCCGAGCTCGCCAGCCGTCTGCACGGCGTGCTGGGCGACATGCGCGTCTTCGGCGAGAGGATCGAGAGCACCGAGACCTCGCTGCACAGGCTGGTCGGGCAGGTCTCCACGCTGAAGGAGGCGGCCGCCCCCCTGATGCAGCTCGACGACCGCCTGAGCCAGGAACAGCGGCGCCTGCAGGAAGCCATCCGCAAGCTCACCGAGAGCGGCGAGGAGGCCGTTGCCCGCCTGCAGCGCCAGACCCGTTCGATGCGCCAGCAGGCCGACAGCCTGCAGTCCGACGAGCCGCTGCGGCTGACTGATGCGCGCCAGATCGAGGGGCGCGGCCTCAGGCGGGTGGACTTCCTGGCCGATGCGCGCGATGTGGTGGCGCATCTCAGCGACAAGGCCATCGAGCTGAACGCGCTGATGAAGGTGGAGACCCCGCCGGAGGTGAAGCAGGCGCTGAAGGAGGGCGACTACAGCCTGCTGCTGCGCCGCCTGCCGCGCCTGAAGGACAGGTCCGGCACGCGCGGGCTGGTCCTGCACTACCGCCACGACCGCGACTTCAGGCTGGTGGCCGACCGCTTCATGGACGGCTTCGAGGCCCTGCTGGAAGACTGTCGCGAGGCCGATCCCACTAATGGCCTCGGGGCGCTCTTCCTCACCTCCGACCTGGGGCGGCTCTACCTGGTGCTGGCCGGCGAGACGGGCCGGGCCGGGGCGGAGCGCCTGGATTGAGAGCATGACCAGTGTAGCAGATGCCAGGGAGGTGCCGTGACCGCCTCCATGGCCGCGCCTCCGCCGGCGGAGGATCCGGGACAGCGAGGCCTCCCTGCCCTGACGGTGCTGCGCCGCTTCCTGCCCTACATCTGGCAGCGGGGGCGCCCGGACCTGAAGGCCCGCGTGGTGGCCGGCGGTCTCCTGATGGTGGTAGCCAAGGGCTTCCTGGTCTCGGTCCCGGCCCTGCTGGGCTCTGCGGTCGATGCCCTCTCGCCGGTCGAGGGCGCCGCCCTGGCGATCCCCTTCGGACTGATCCTCGCCTATGGCGCCGCCAGGGTGCTGGCGATGGCCGGCACCGAGCTGCGCGATGCCCTCTTCGCCAAGGTGGCGCAGAACGCCATGCGGCACCTGGCGCTCAGCGTCTTCCGCCACCTGCACCGCCTCTCGCTCAGCTTTCACCTGGAACGCCAGACCGGCGGCATGACCCGGGCGATCGAGCGCGGCACCAAGTCGATCGAGCTGCTGCTCTTCTACGTGGTCTTCTCGATCGTGCCGACCCTGATCGAGGTGCTGCTGGTCGCCGGCCTCCTCTGGTTCGCCTTCGGCTGGCTCTATGCGGCCGTCACGGTCTTCACGGTCGCGCTCTACGTGCTCTACACCTCGCTGGTCACCAACTGGCGCATCCGCCTGCGCCGAACCATGAACGAGAGCGACCAGGAGGCCGGGACCAAGGCCATCGACAGCCTGCTGAACTTCGAGACGGTGAAGTACTTCGGCAACGAGGAGCATGAGGCGCAGCGCTATGACAAGGCGCTCGCCCGCTACGAGACCGCGGCGATCAAGAGCCGGACCTCGCTCGCCTTTCTCAACACCGGCCAGGCCTTCCTCATTGCCGCGGGGGTCACGGTGATCATGCTGATGGCGGCCAACGGCGTGGCCTCCGGCGCGATGACGGTCGGCGACTTCGTCGAGGTCAACACCTACCTGATCCAGCTCACCATCCCGCTGAACTTCCTGGGCACGGTCTATCGCGAGGTTCGCCAGAGCCTGACCGATCTCGAGCGGCTCTTCCTGCTGACCCAGGAGCCGGTCGAGGTGGCCGACGTAGCCGGCGCCAGGCCGCTGAAGGTGGGGGGCGGCACCGTCACCTTCGAGCAGGTGGGCTTCGCCTACGACGAGCGCCGGGTGGTGCTGCACGACCTCTCCTTCGAGGTGCCGGCCGGGCAGAGTCTCGCCATCGTCGGCGCCACGGGCTCCGGCAAGTCGACCATCGCCAAGCTGCTCTTCCGCTTCTACGACGTGAGCCGGGGACGCATCCTGATCGACGGCCAGGACATCCGCGAGGTCACGCAGGACTCGCTGCGGGCGGCCATCGGCGTGGTGCCGCAGGACAGCGTGCTCTTCAACGACACCATCGCCTACAACATCGGCTACGGCCGGATCGGTGCCAGCCGGGAAGAGATCCGCGAGGCCGCCCGCCTGGCCCGCATCGCAGACTTCGTGGACCAGCTTCCCGACGGCTGGGAGACCCGGGTCGGAGAGCGCGGCCTGAAGCTCTCGGGCGGCGAGAAGCAGCGGGTGGCGATCGCCCGCGCGCTGCTGAAGGCGCCGCCGATCCTGGTGCTGGACGAGGCCACCTCTGCACTCGACAGCACGACAGAGCGAGCGCTGCAGGGCGACCTGGCGGCGGTCTCGCGCGGGCGCACCAGCCTCACCATCGCCCACCGCCTCTCCACCGTGATCGACGCCGACCAGATCCTGGTGCTGGACCGCGGCCGCGTGGTAGAGCGCGGCCGCCACGCCGAGCTGCTGGCGGCGGGCGGCATCTATGCGACGCTCTGGGAGAAGCAGCAGAGCGGGGAGAAGGAGGTGGACGCGCTGTGAGCGATCTCGCCCAGGCCCTGCTCGCCGGCCAGCGCCGCGCCCTGGCACGGGCCATGACGCTTGCCGAGTCCAGCCGCGACGACCACCGCGAGGCGGCCGAGGAGCTGCTGGCCGCGATCATGCCCGAGAGCGGCAAGGCCGTGCGCCTGGGCCTCTCCGGCGCGCCGGGGGTCGGCAAGTCCAGCTTCATCGAGGCCTTCGGCCTCTATCTCCTGGAGCAGGGCCACCGGGTGGCGGTCCTGGCCGTCGATCCCTCCTCGCAGCGCACCGGTGGCTCGATCCTGGGCGACAAGACCCGGATGGAGGAGCTCTCGCGCGCGCCCGAGGCCTTCATCCGCCCCTCGCCCGCCGGCCACACCCTGGGCGGCGTCGCCCGGCGCACGCACGACTGCATGCTGCTGGCCGAGGCCGCCGGCTACGACGTGATCCTGATCGAGACGGTGGGCGTGGGACAGTCGGAGACCGCGGTGGCGGAACTGGTCGATTCCTTCCTCCTACTCCTGCCCCCGGCCGGCGGGGACGAGCTGCAGGGCATCAAGAAGGGCGTGGTCGAGCTGGCCGATCTGGTCGTGGTGAACAAGGCCGACGGCGCCCTGGTCGAGAGCGCGCGCCGCGCGGCGGCCGAGTACCAGAGCGCGCTGCGCATGCTGCGGCCGGCCGCTGCCAACTGGATCCCGCCAGTGATCCAGGTCTCTGCCCTGGAGCGGCGCGGCCTGGATGCGGTCTGGCAGGGCGTGCTGGACCACCGCGCGGCGCTGGGCGAGGCCGGGCTCGCAGCCCGCCGCGCCGAGCAGGCCCACGCCTGGTTCTGGCGCGAACTCCAGGCCGGCCTGGTCGAGGCCTTCCGGGCCGACCCCGACGTGGCCGGGGCCCTGCCGGAGATGGAGCGCTCGGTCGCCGAAGGCGCGATGCCGCCGAGCCGGGCGGCCAAGCTGCTGCTGCAACGCTTCCGTTCGGGGGGTGGTGCAGGGTGAATGGGTGGCGGGTGTTTGGGCTTTTATATTCTAAGAAGAAGACCGCGGGCGATGTTCTGTAAAATATGGACTTTAATCTCCATATTTATTTAAACTGTCATCCTCCGGCTTGACCGGAGGATCTCTATACAGCTGTATCATCGAACGGATACTGATCCTCCGGTCAAGCCGGAGGATGACAAGTGGGGAGAGGGGGCCCCTTCGGCTCAATCCGAGCAGGCGGGGTCATTTGCAGGGGTCATTTGTAACGGCATCATTCTCCTGAATCAGCGCGGCCGAGCAATAGGCGGCACGCTGCTCCCCGACCGCGCTCCGAACCCGCGCTCCGAACCCGCGCCCCTAAACCGCGCCCCTAAACCGCCTCGTCCGCCGCGCAGGCGGCGAGGTAGCGCGCGCCCTCGAGTTCGCGGATGGTGGCCTGGGGGCCGCAGAGCGGGCAGCCGGGATCGCGCAGGGTGCGGATCGAGCGGAAGGAGCCGGCGAGCGCGTCGTAGAGCAGCAGGCGGCCGGCCAGGCTCTCGCCGATGCCGAGCAGCTCCTTGATCGCCTCCATGGCCTGCAGGCTGCCCAGGATGCCGGGCAGCGCACCCATGACGCCCACGTCGGCGCAGCTGTCCTTGGCGTCGCCGACCTCGCTGCCGAAGAGGCAGCGGTAGCAGGGCCTGGCGGCCTCCTCCTCGTAGGCCTTGAAGGTGGTGATCTGCCCGTCGAAGCGCATGACCGCGGCGGAGATCAGGGGGCGCCTCGCCAGGTAGGCCGAATCGTTGATCAGATAGCGGGTCGCGGGGTTGTCGCTGGCGTCCGCGACCAGGTCGTAGGCGGCGATCAGGGCCCCGGCATTCTCGGCCGTCAGGCGCAGGGGGTGGCGCTCGATGGTGACCTGCGGGTTGATCTCCAGGGCCCAGTCGGCGGCGCTCTCCACCTTGGGGCGGTCCAGGTCGCGCATGCCGTGAACCGGCTGGCGCTGCAGGTTGCTGAGGTCCACCACGTCGTCGTCCACCAGACCCAGGGTTCCCACCCCGGCCGCCGCCAGGTACTGCACCAGCGGGGCCCCGAGCCCGCCGGCGCCGATGATCAGGACCCGGGAGGCGAGCAGGCGAAGCTGGCCCTCCTCCCCCACTTCCGGCAGGACCAGGTGGCGCGCGTAGCGCTCGATCTCCAGGTCGTCCAGCTCTCTGTCCATCGCTTCAGTCATGCTCAGCTAGGTAGGCAGAGAGCGGCATCGGCTCAATGCCGGCCATCGGGTGTCTCTCCGGATGCCTCGGGGCTCTCGTCGCCGATGCCCTTGAGTTTTGCGTCGGCGCAGAGCGCGGCGATGGTGACGCCGTCCAGGTGCGTCATCATCTGGCTCTGCATGTCCAGCCAGATCGGTCGCACCACCTGGATGCCGATCTCCGAGCCGCCGCCGTCGGCCATGGGGTCGGGCGTGCCCTCCAGCCTGCGGACGATGCGGATGATCTCGCCCAGGTTGATCTCGCCCGCCGGCCGTGCCAGGCGGTAACCTCCGCGCGGTCCGCGCTGGCCGGAGAGGATGCCGTTGCGGACCAGTTCCTGCAGCACCTGCTCCAGGTAGCGCCGCGGGATGCCGTGACGCTCGGAGATGTCGCTGGAGCGCACGGGGGCCTTGACGGCGAAGTAGGCGACGTCGACCACGGCCTCGATGGCGAAGAGCAGCTTCTTGGAAAGACGCAGCATGCCCTAGGCCTCGCCTGCCGCGCCGAGGCCGGTGGAGCCGAAGCCGCCGGCGCCCCGCCCGCTCTCGCTCAAGGCCTGGCGCGGCTCCCAGGAGACCCGCGCGACCGGGGCGACGACGAGCTGGGCGATCCGCATGCCCCGCTCGATCGCGACCGGCGCACCGCCCAGGTTGATCAGCAGGGCGCCGACCTCGCCGCGGTAGTCGGAATCGATCGTGCCGGGTGCGTTCAGCAAGGTCAGTCCCTGCTTGAGCGCGAGGCCGGAGCGCGGGCGGACCTGCGCCTCCCAGCCGGGCGGCAGGGCCAGGCTGAATCCGCAGGGAACGAGCGCGCGCTCCAGGGGGGCGAGCGTCCGGGTCTCGCCGATCGCCGCCAGAAGGTCCAGGCCCGCACTTCCGTCGGTGGCATAGCGCGGCAGGGGCAGATCCAGGGCATGCGGCAGCGGCAGGATCGGAATGGAGAGCGCCGTCATACCATCGTCCATCAAGCGGTCTCTTTCTGCTGCGCCAGGGTCGCGACGATCCTGGCAACCAGGCGTTCCGCTACGGCACTCTTGTCCATCTGCGGCCAGGTTTCAAAGCCGGAGTCGTCGATCAGGTGAATAAGGTTCCTGTCGCCGCCGAAAACCCCCTGGCCGGGCGAGACGTCGTTCGCCAGGATCCAGTCGCAGCCCTTGCGGCGCCGCTTCGCCGTTGCCTGCTCGACCACCCGCTCCGTCTCCGCCGCGAAGCCGATGACCAGGCCGGGGCGGCCCTGCTCCAGCGTCGCGATCGTCGCCAGGATGTCGGGGTTCGTCGTCAGGGCCAGGGGTGGCGGCTCGCTGCCGTCCTTCTTGATCTTCTGCTCCGCCTGGCTCGCCGCGCGCCAGTCCGCCACGGCGGCCGCGAAGACGGCGATCTCTGCCGGCAGGGCCTCCCGGCAAGCCGCCAGCATCTCGCGCGCGCTCTCCACCGGCACCACGGCGACGCCCGGCGGGTCGGCCAGGCGGACGGGGCCGGTCACCAGGGTCACGCGCGCGCCGGCCTGCGCGAGGGCGGCCGCGATGGCATGGCCCTGCTTGCCGGAGGAGCGGTTGGCGATGTAGCGGACCGGGTCGATGGCCTCGTAGGTCGGGCCGCTGGTGACCAGCGCGTGGCGCCCGGCCAGCGCCGACTGCCGGCCCAGGCGCGCCTCGATGGCGGCCAGGATCTCCGCCGGCTCGGCCATGCGGCCGAAGCCGAACTCGCCGCAGGCCATGGGGCCCTCGTTGGGACCGACCACGGCGATCCCGCGGGCCTTCAGGCAGGTCAGGTTCTCTTGCGTTGCCGGGTGCTCCCACATGCGCACGTTCATCGCCGGGGCCACCAGGACTTCCTTGTCGGTGGCGAGCAGCAAGGTGGAGGCCAGGTCGCCGGCCAGGCCCGCGCGCAGCTTCGCCAGCAGGTCCGCGCTGGCCGGCGCCACGACCACCAGGTCGGCGGAGCGGGAGAGCTGGATGTGCCCCATCTCCGCCTCGTCGGTCAGCGAGAAGAGCTCGCGGTAGACCTTCTCTTCGCTGAGCGCGGAGAGCGAGAGCGGCGTCACGAACTGCTCGCCCGCGGCAGTGAGGACCGTCGCCACGGAAGCCTGGCGTTCGCGCAGGCGGCGGATCAGCTCCAGCGCCTTGTAGGCGGCGATGCCGCCGCTGACGATCAGCAGGATGCGCTTGCCGGCGAGCATGGGGCTGCGAGCTCCCTCCATCCATGATTGTTGCCCGATCCGGCCCGGGGAGACCGACCGGGTTGACCGAAGGCCGACCTTAGAGCCAGGCGGTTCGACTCTCAAGCGAGCAAGGGACAGGAGCGTCCCGAACGCATCAATCCAGAAGAACCGCCAGAAGGGCGATCAGCGACAGCAAGAGGGCCAGGTAGGAGAGGCGGCGGCCGCCGGGCCCCTGGATCTCCTGCCCGCCGGGGGAGAGACGCAGCCCGTTGCGCCTGACCTCGCTGGCGATGGCCTCCAGGTCGTTCAGGACCTGTGGGCCGCGCGCCAGCAGACGCTGCAGCGAGCGGCTGCCCTCGCGCAGGCGGGCCGCCGGGCTGCGGTTGCGGTAGATCCACTCCTCGATCAGCGGTTGCGCCAGGGTCCAGATGTTGAGCTCCGGGCAGAGCGTGCGGCTGATCCCCTCCGCCATCATCATGTTCTTCTGCAGCAGCAGGAGCTGCGGCTGCACCGGCATGGCGAAGGACTCGGTGAGCTGGAAGAGCTGGGCCAGCAGCTTGGCGAAGGAGATCTCGTTCAGCGGCCGGTCGATGATCGGCTCGCAGACCGAGCGCAGGGCCTGCGCGAAGACGTCGAGCGAGCGGTCGCCGGGCAGATAGCCCGCCTGGACCTGGATCTCGGCCAGGCGGCGGTAGTCGCGCTGCAGGGTGGCGACCATCATGTCGGCCAGGACCAGGCGAGTCTCCTGGTCCAGCCGCCCCAGGATGCCGAAGTCGACCGCGACCACGCGGCCCTCGCGGTCGATCATCATGTTGCCGGGATGCTGGTCGCCGTGAAAGAGGCCGTCGCGGAAGACCTGCTTGAAGAAGATGGTGGCCGCACCGCGCAGCACCTCTTCCAGCTCCAGGCCGGCCGCCAGCAGCGCGGCGCGGTCGTCGATCGGGATCCCCTCCACCCGCGACATGGTCAGCACCCGCCGGGCGGTGCGCTGCCAGTCCACCTCGGGCACCAGATAGCCGTCGTCGCCGGCGAAGTTCTCGGCGATCTCGCTCATCCCCGCGGCCTCGTAGCGGAGGTCCATCTCCAGCGCCACCTGGTCGGCGAAGAGCTGCACCACGGCCACGGGCTTCAGGCGCCTGAGGCGCGGCTGGGTGCGCTCGGCAAGACGCGCCAGCCAGAAGAAGAGGCGCAGGTCCCGCTCGAAGGCCCGTTCGATCCCCGGGCGCAGAATCTTGACCGCGACCGGCCGCAGATACTGTCGCCTTTCGGCCGGCGCGACGGTCTCCTCTTCGCCTGCCTCGTAGAGCGGATCGTCACTCTCCTCCTCCACGACCAGGCCCAGGTGGACCTGAGCGATGGAGGCGGCCGAGACCGGCTCCTCGTCCAGCTCAGCGAAGAGCTCCCCCGTGGGCCGGCCCAGGGCCGCCTCCAGCGCCTGCCTGGCCTCGGCGAAGGAGAAGGGCGGGATCTGGTCCTGCAGGGCCGAGAGGTCGGCCGCCATCTCGTCGCCCAGGATGTCCGCCCGTGTGGAGAGCGACTGGCCGAGCTTGATGTAGCTGGGCCCCAGCTCGGTCAGCGCCTCTGCCAGGCGCTGGCCGGGCCGTCCCCGGCCGCGTCCGCGCTCCAGCTTCTGCATGAGCCAGAGCGGCCAGCCGCGCAGGCCCAGATGCTCGAAGGCCTCGGCCGCACCGTGGCGGGCCAGCACCCTCAGGATGCCGACCAGCCGGGCGATCATGCGCAGCGACAGGAACATGCGGCGGCTGTCGGCCTAGAGCCGCCAGGCGTGATGCAGCGCGGCGATGCCGCCGGTCAGGTTGCGCCAGGAGACGCGAGAGAAGCCGACCTGTTCCATCATGGCGCCCAGCTCTTCCTGCGGCGGGAAGCGGCGGATCGATTCGACGAGATACTGGTAGCCGGCGCGGTCGCGGGCCACCACCGCCCCCAGCAGGGGCAGCACCCGGAAGGAATAGACGTCGTAGAGCCGGTCCAGCAGGGGAAGGACAACTTGTGAGAACTCCAGGCAGAGAAGGCGCCCGCCCGGCTTCAGGACGCGGTAGGCCTCGGCCAGCGCGAGGCCGGGGTCGGTCACGTTCCGCAGCCCGAAGGCGATGGTGTAGGCGCTGACCGAGCGGTCGGGCAGCGGCAGGGCCTGGGCATCGCCCGCGATCCAGGAGAGGCCGCCGACCAGACCCTGGTCCAGAGCCCGGTCGCGCCCGACCGCCAGCATCTCGGGCGTCAGGTCGAGCACCAGGATCTCCGCGCCGGGCGCCCGCCTGGCGATGCGGAAGGCGATGTCGCCGGTGCCGCCGGCCACGTCCAGGAAGGTCTCGCCCGCGCGGGGCGCCAGGCGCGTCAGCATCGAGTCCTTCCACAGCCGGTGGATGCCGCCCGACATGAGATCGTTCATCAGGTCGTAGCGGCCCGCGACCCGGCCGAAGAGATCGCGGACCCTGGCGCCCTTCTCGGACCGCGGGACCTCGTCGAAGCCGAAGTGGGTCGTCTCGCCCGATCCGGCTGCTGGGCCGGCGGTGCGGGGAGGTGGGGAGGAACGTGAGCGCTGCATGATGGCGCAGGAAGATAGCGACTGCGCCTTGAGTGGGCTAGCGTCTCGCGACGGGCGACGCGGAAGCGCCTGCCCTTTCGTCCAGGGCCTTTTGCGGGAGAGAGCGTCAGGTGCCGGAGCTGCCGGAGGTCGAGACGGTCGTGCGCGGGCTTCGCGGCCCGCTGGAGGGCAGGCGGATCGAGAGTGCCGAGGTGCGCGTTCCGGCCCTGCGCTGGCCGCTGCCGGAGGGCCTGGCCGGGCGCCTGACCGGCCGCAGGGTGCTGGGCCTCTCGCGGCGGGCCAAGTACATCCTGATCGAACTCGACGGCGAGGAGGTCCTCCTGGCCCACCTGGGCATGAGCGGGCGCATGCTGATCCTGCCGCGCGGCAGCAACCGGCCGCCGGAGAAGCACGACCATGTCGTCCTGCGCACCGAAGAGGGACTGGAGCTGCGTTTCAACGACGCACGGCGCTTCGGCATGATGGATCTCGTGGCCCGCAAGGACCTGGAGACCCACCGTCTGCTCGCCGGACTGGGGCCAGAGCCCCTGGCTTCCGCGTTCGACGGCGCCTACCTCTCGCGCGTGCTCGCCGGGAAGATCACACCCATCAAGGCGGCGCTGCTGGACCAGCGGGTGGTGGCGGGTATCGGCAACATCTACGCCTGCGAGGCACTCTACTTCGCAGGCCTCTCGCCCAAGCGCCTGGCGCGCAGCGTTCCGGGCCGCAGGGCCGAGGCACTGGCCTCGGCGATCAAGGATGTTTTGACCCGCGCGATCGATGCCGGCGGGTCCTCGCTGCGCGACTATGTGCAGAGCGACGGAGAGCTCGGCTATTTCCAGCACCAGTGGGCGGTCTACGGCCGGGAGGGCGGACCCTGTGCCGCCTGCGACTGCGGGCGCGGCGTGCGGCGAATGGTCCAGTCGGGCCGCTCCAGCTTCTACTGCCCGGTGCGCCAGCGATAGGCCTCTCCCACGGCCTCATGCTATAGCCCGGCCGCAGCGGCGCCGTTACCGGCCCAGCCGAACAATTCAGGCCCAACAATCCAGCGAGGGAGCCACGCATGAGCTACGAGATGATCCAGGTCGAACAGGAGAGGGGCGTCGGGCTCGTGCGCCTGAACCGGCCCAAGGCACTGAACGCACTCTGTGCGCAGCTGGTCGAAGAGCTTGGCCGGGCGCTGCGCGATCTCGATGCCGACGACAGCGTGGGCTGCATCGTCATCACCGGCTCGGAGAAGGCCTTCGCCGCCGGGGCCGACATCAAGGAGATGAAGGACAAGAGCTTCCAGGACGTGCAGAAGGAGGACTTCATCACCGACGACTGGGAGGTGGTGACGACCTTGCGCAAGCCGACCATCGCGGCGGTCTCCGGCTTCGCCCTGGGCGGCGGCTGCGAGATGGCCATGATGTGCGACATGATCATCGCCAGCGACACGGCACGCTTCGGCCAGCCGGAGATCAAGCTGGGCACGATCCCGGGTGCGGGCGGAACGCAGCGCCTGACCCGGGCGGTCGGCAAGGCCAAGGCCATGGACCTCTGCCTCACCGGCCGCATGATGGACGCCGAGGAGGCCGAGCGCTCGGGCCTGGTGGCCCGCGTGGTGCCGGTCGACAAGCTGCTGGAAACCGCGATGGACGCGGCCGCGGAGATCGCCGCCCTGTCGCAGCCGGTGGTGGCGGTCTGCAAGGAAGCGGTCAACCGCGCCTTCGAGACCACCTTGCGCGAAGGCGTCCTTTTCGAGCGCCGCTCCTTCCATGCGACCTTCGCGCTCGACGACCGCAAGGAGGGGATGGAGGCCTTCGCCGCCAAGCGCAAGGCGGACTTCAAGCACCGCTAGGGCGCTCAGCGTTCTGGTGCCATCGGCACCAGCCCGCTCCCCCGCCCGGCCGCCCATGCCAGGATACTTGAGTGGGCGGCCGGGCGGGGGTGCGGGCCGGTGCCGTGTAGAACCGAAACGCCTCAGGGACCTCCCCTCGGTGGCCCTGCCCAGCCTTGCGCCTCGGGCATGGCCGCCGCCTACCGGGTTGACGGGGCGGCCGTGCCTGGCTATATCCGCGCGCCTTGAACCGATCATTTTCCAGAGTGAAAGCACGCTCGACTGATGGCCAATCACAAGTCTGCAGAGAAGCGCAACCGGCGCCGGCTGCGACGCACCCTGATCAACCACTCCCGCCTTTCGCGCATCCGCACGCATGTGAAACGTGTGGAAAACGCCATTCTCGCAGGTGACCGCGAGGCGGCCGGGACTGCCTTTCGCGCCGCCCAGCCGGAGATGATGCGGGGCGTCACCAAGGGTGTGCTGCACCGCAACACCGTTTCCCGAAAGCTCTCCCGCTTGTCCAAGCAGATCAAGGCGCTGGGCTAGCCTCCACGGAGGTTACCCAAAGCCGGTTCAGCCAAGGGTGCCGCAGCGCTTGCGCCGCGGCGCCCTTTGTCGTGCTTTGCGCACCTGGTGCGCTGGCGCACCAGGTGCGCGCGGTTGAGTAGTCCAGGCTTCCGAGTCAAGGAAATTTAGTGCCCTCAGGGGAAGTGTGATCGCTTGTCTATCGCCCCGGCCTGTGGCTACATGGGTGGCGTTGGTGCCGGTCAAGATCACAACAAAACCGCAGTAAAGACTGTAAAACGGCATCACAACGAAAATATTCGTGATATCGTTTCTCGGGACGGAGGCAAGGATGACTGGATTTTTGACCATTTATCTGAATCGTCAAGATGATGTCTTCGTTTTTAGAGAGTGGATTACAGCCTAACGGCGCGGGAAGCGGCCAATCCACCGGGATCGGAAAGGGCGACGATAGGGAGGCTCATGCGGGCCTCGAGGCTGGAGGCTCCATCCGACCGCGCAAGGCGAACTGCTGACGTTCGCCATCGGGAACTCACCTGAACGCGTGAAGGGGATTGCGGCGGCACCTCACATCCTGGCGGTGCAACATAATGGCATGTCCGTCACCGAAAAGCGGGAGTTGCGGGCATCGGGCGGCTGTTTGCTTTGGGACGGCCGCAAAGATTTGGGGAGAGGAAAGGTGCAAAGATTGGAGGAGGCAGGCGTAAGGGATTCCGGGCGGGCAGGTCGGACGGCGGGGGCGCTGCACGCAAAATCGAGGCAAGAGAGGCCGGGGGCGCATAGGCCGGGGGCAGATACAAGGGGCGTTGGCAAGGTGGACAGCGAGGCACTGGATGAGCCGGAAACCGGCATTCCGAACGAGATCTGGCAGGCGGTTCGGCGCGTCCTGCGCGAGCAGGTGGGGGACAATGCCTTCAGTTCCTGGCTGGAGCCGCTGGAGCCGGTCTGCGTCCGTGAGGGCGTCCTGCGCCTTGCCGTTCCCAGCCGCTTCATGCGCGACTGGGTGCGCGGCAACTACGGCGAGCTCTTGCACGGGCTGCTGGTCGAGGCGAGCGAGCGCGTAGAGGCGATCGAGATCATCGTGCAGCCGCCGGCCCGGCCGGCCGCGAAGCCCGGCGATCCGCAGATCGGCCAGGCGCGGGTGGCGGCCCCGGTCGAGGCGGGTGAGGCCGGCGCCGGCGAGGCGGCGGCTTCGGACAAGGGCCAGGCGGTCACGACGACGGTAGCGACGAAGGGCGGGATCGACGCCCGGGCGGCCGACGTTCTCTCCGCCCCCCTGGACGCGCGCTTCACCTTCGACGACTTCGTGGTCGGCAAGCCCAACGAGCTGGCCTATGCCGCGGCCCGCCGCGTCGCCGAGGCCGATGTCGTTCCCTTCAATCCGCTCTTCCTCTATGGCGGCGTCGGCCTGGGCAAGACCCATCTCATGCATGCCATCGCCTGGCAGATCCGCAGGCAGCATCCCGCGCGCCGCCTGATCTACATGTCGGCCGAGAAGTTCATGTACCAGTTCGTGCGGGCCCTGCGTACGCAGGACACCATGGCCTTCAAGGAACAGTTCCGCTCGATCGACGTCCTCATGATCGACGACGTGCAGTTCATCGCCGGAAGGGAGGCGACGCAGGAAGAATTCTTCCATACCTTCAATGCCCTGGTGGACCAGAACCGGCAGGTGGTGATCTCCGCCGACAAGTCGCCCCACGACCTGGAAGGGATGGAAGAGCGCATGCGCTCGCGTCTGGGCTACGGCCTGGTCGCGGACATCCATCCCACGACCTACGAGCTGCGGCTGGGGATCCTGACCGCCAAGCGCGAGCAGATCCAGGGCGATATCCCGATGAAGGTGCTGGAGTTCCTGGCGCACCGCATCACCTCCAACGTGCGCGAGCTGGAGGGCGCGCTCACCCGGATCGCGGCGCACGCCTCGCTGGTCGGCAGGCGCATCACCCTGGAATCGACGCAAGAGCTGCTGCAGGACCTCCTGCGTTCCAACAGCCGGCGGGTCTCGATCGACGACATCCAGAAGAAGGTGGCGGAGCACTTCAAGATCCGCCTCTCCGAGATGTGCTCGCCGCGGCGCGCACGGGCGGTGGCCCGCCCGCGTCAGATCGCCATGTATCTGGCCAAGCAACTGACGCAATGTTCTTTGCCCGAAATAGGCCGGAAATTCGGGGGTCGCGATCACACGACGGTCATGCACGCAGTGCGCAAGGTCGAGGAGCTGCGGGCAAGCGATCCTGCTTTTGCCGAGGATGTTGAGCTGCTTAGGCGGATGCTGGACGCCTGAGCCGCCGGAAAAAGGCGCACGCCTTGCGCCCTGGCGCGAGGCGTCGCCGATCCGCGTTTATCGCACGCGGGAGGCACGGAGCGTCCGTGCTGTGGCTTTTGGGTCACGGCCCCGGGGGTCCCGTTTCTAGGGCGCGGCGCACCCCGCCCCTCGGCGGCTGACAGCGAGGTCCGAAAAGGGGCTGTCCTACTTCCCTATTCGCGGTAAGACGGCTATGATCCGCTCCCCGTTCGGCTTCGGAACTCTGCTGGGCCGAGTCGCTTGGCGCTCTGGATGACGAAACGGGGGTCGGCGGGTGCCGTAACGCCAGCGCCGATGCCAGCCGTCCGGATCTTGTCGCCAAAGCAAAAAGCGGTGCCATGAAGCTCACGATAGAACGCGCAGTGCTCCTGAAGGCGCTGGCTCACGTGCAAAGCGTCGTCGAACGGCGCAACACCATACCCATTCTCTCCAACGTCCTGATGGAGGCGGGGCCCAAGGGCCTGGCGCTGACGGCGACCGACATGGACCTGACCATCGTCGAGGTCGCCCCAGCGGAGATCGCCACCAAGGGCGCGGTCACGGCCTCGGCGCACACGCTCTACGACATCGTGCGCAAGTTGCCGGAGGGCGCGGACGTGTCGCTCGACGCCGACGGCGAGGAGCAGCAGCTGGTGCTGACCGCCGGCCGCTCGCGCTTCACGCTGGCCACCCTGCCGCGCGAGGACTTCCCCTCCTCGACCCAGGGCGACTATCCCTGCAATTTCATCCTGCCGGTCGAGGCCTTGCAGAACCTGATCGACCGCACGCGCTTCGCCATTTCGATGGAAGAGACGCGCTACTACCTGAACGGCATCTACCTGCACGACACCAAGGTCAACGAGGTGCCCCTGCTGCGCGCCGTGGCGACCGACGGCCACCGGCTGGCGCGCTTCGAGATTCCCCTGCCGGAGGGCGGCGAGGGCATGCCCGGCGTGATCGTGCCGCGCAAGACGGTGAACGAGCTGCGCAAGCTGCTGGACGAGGCGGAGGACAGCGTCGAGGTCTCGCTGTCGGAGACCCGGGTACGCCTGCGCGTCGGCGCCACCGTGCTGACCTCCAAGCTGATCGACGGCACCTTCCCCGACTACGAGCGGGTGATCCCCAGCGGCAACGACAGCATCATGGAGGTCGACTGCAAGACCTTCCGCTCCTCGGTCGACCGCGTCTCCACCATCTCTTCGGAGAAGAGCCGCGCGGTGAAGCTGGTGCTGAGCGAGGGCCAGCTGCTCTTGAGCGCGCACGCCCCCGACAGCGGCACGGCGCTGGAGGAGCTGGAGGTGGACTACGGCGGCCAGACCATCGAAATCGGCTTCAACTCGCGCTATCTGATGGAGGTGGCGCAGCAGATTTCCGGCGAGCTCATGACCATGGCGCTGGCCGATTCCGCCGCACCCGCGGTGGTGCAAGACCCGCAGGATCCGGCAGCGCTCTACGTCCTGATGCCGATGCGGGTTTAGGAGGGCGCGCGACGAGCGCGACATGCCCCGGCGCGACCCGACCGCCTGACGGGTTGACGGAAGAGCGGCGGAACCGGGCGCCGGCCCTCTGGCTCGCGCGCCTGGCCCTGTCGCAGTTCCGGAACTACGGCACCGCGGCCCTGGACCTGGCGCCCGCGCCGGTGGTCCTGACCGGGCCGAACGGGGCCGGCAAGACCAACCTGCTGGAGGCCGTGTCCCTGCTGGCGCCGGGCCGGGGCCTCAGGCGCGCCAGGGTGCAGGAGATCCAGTCCCTTGCCTCGGTGGAGCCCTGGGCGGTCTCTGCCAGGGTGGAGGCGCCGGGGGGCAGCCGGCAGCTCGGCACCGGCCGCGATCCGACCGCCGCGGGAAGCGCCGAGCGCCGGGCGATCCGCATCGACGGGCGCAGCGAGCGCAGCCAGGCAGCCCTGGCCGAGATCCTCGACGTGGTCTGGCTGACGCCGCAGATGGACGGCCTCTGGCGCGATCCGGCCGGAGAGCGGCGGCGCTTTCTGGACCGCCTGGTCTTCGCCTTCGACCCGGCCCATGCCGGCCGGGTCAGCGGCTACGAGAACAGCCTGCGCCAGCGCGCGCGGCTGCTGCAGGAGGGCAAGGACGATCCGCACTGGCTGTCGGCGCTGGAAGAGGGGCTCGCCGAGCGCGGCGTCGCGATCGCCGCGGCGCGCCGGGCCCTGGTCGGCCGCCTGAACCGGGCGATCCAGAGCGGCCCCGAGAGCGGCTTTCCCCGCTGCGGGCTGGCGCTCGAGGGGGAGCTCGAGGGCTGGCTGGAGCGGGATACGGCGCTTGCCGCCGAGGAGCGGCTGCTGGCGGCCCTGCGCGACAGCCGCCCGCGCGATGCGGTCCAGGGCGGTGCCGCCGTCGGTCCGCAGCGCGGCGATCTTGCGGCCCGGCACCTGGAGAAGGACTGCCCCGCCGCGCTCTGCTCGACCGGGGAGCAGAAGGCGCTGCTGGTCGGGCTGGTGCTGGCGCATGCGCGGCTGATCGCGATCGAGCGGGGGCGGCCGCCCCTGCTGCTGCTGGACGAGGTGGCCGCACATCTCGATGCGGAGCGGCGCGAGTCTCTCTATGATGAGATTCTCTCGCTCGGTGTGCAGGCCTGGCTGACCGGCACGGAGCCATCGGTCTTCGAAGCCCTGGCCGACGCGGCTCTGACGATCCGCGTGGCCGAGGGCAGGGTGCGGCAAGACTGACCGCAAATTTTTTTGGAGGGGAGCCCCCGAGGGCGCCCCGACGGCAAGGTGGGAAAGAGAATGAGCGACAATCCGGCCGACGGCCAGCAAGAGGCCTATACCGCGCAGTCCATCAAGGTGCTGCGCGGCCTGGAGGCCGTGCGCAAGCGTCCCGGCATGTACATCGGCGACACCGACGATGGTTCGGGCCTGCACCACATGATCTACGAGGTGGTCGACAACGCAATCGACGAATCCCTGGCCGGCCATTGCGACCTGGTGGAAGTGATCCTGAACGGCGACGGTTCGGTGACGGTGCGCGACAACGGCCGCGGCATTCCCGTCGACATCCATCACCAGGAGGGCGTCTCGGCGGCCGAGGTCATCATGACCCACCTCCATGCCGGCGGGAAGTTCGACCAGAACTCCTACAAGGTGTCCGGCGGTCTGCACGGCGTCGGCGTTTCCGTGGTGAATGCGCTCTCCGCCGAGCTGCAGCTGGTTATCTGGCGCGACGGCAAGCGCTACGAGATGCGCTTCGCCGACGGCAAGACCGTGGCGCCGCTGATCGAGACCGGCTCGGCCGAGCCCGGACAGAAGGGCACGGAGGTCACCTTCACCCCCTCCGGCGACGTCTTCAGCAATGTCGTGGACTTCGACTTCTCGACCCTGGAGCACCGCCTGCGCGAGCTCGCCTTCCTCAACAGCGGCGTGCACCTGCTGCTGGCCGACGAGCGCCATGCCGAATCCAAGAAGGTCGACCTGCACTACGAGGGCGGGGTGGCGGCCTTCGTCGGCTGGCTCGACAAGGCCAAGCAGGCGCTGCTGCCCGAACCCATGATGATCCGCGCCGAACGCGACGGCATCGTGGTGGATTGTGCACTGCAGTGGAACGATTCCTATCACGAGAACACGCTCTGCTTCACCAACAACATCCCGCAGCGCGACGGCGGCACGCACCTGGCCGGGTTCCGGGCCGCACTCACCCGCCAGGTGAACGCCTATGCGGTCGCCTCGGGTCTGCTCAAGAAGGAGAAGGTCTCGCTTTCCGGCGACGACTCGCGCGAGGGGCTTACCTGCGTGCTCTCGGTCAAGGTGCCTGACCCCAAGTTCTCCAGCCAGACCAAGGAGAAGCTGGTCTCCTCGGAGGTCCGCCCGGTGGTCGAGCAGGTGGTGGCCGACGGTCTCTCGACCTACTTCGAGGAGCATCCGAACGAGGCCAGGCGCGTGGTCTCCAAGGTGGTCGAGGCCGCGCTCGCCCGCGAGGCCGCCCGCAAGGCGCGCGAGCTGACCCGGCGCAAGGGGGCGCTCGACATCGCCTCCCTGCCGGGCAAGCTGGCCGACTGCCAGGAGAAGGACCCCGCACTCTCGGAGCTCTTCCTGGTGGAGGGCGATTCCGCCGGCGGCTCGGCCAAGCAGGGGCGCGAGCGCAAGTTCCAGGCGATCCTGCCGCTGCGCGGCAAGATCCTGAACGTGGAGCGCGCCCGCTTCGACCGCATGCTGGGCTCGAAGGAGATCGGCACCCTGGTGACGGCGCTGGGCACCGGCATCGGCCGCGACGAGTTCAACATCGAGAAGCTGCGCTACCACAAGATCATCATCATGACGGACGCAGACGTGGACGGCAGCCACATCCGCACGCTGCTGCTCACCTTCTTCTACCGCCAGATGCCGGAGATCATCGAGCGCGGCCACCTCTTCATCGCCCAGCCGCCGCTCTTCCGGGCCAAGAAGGGCGACCGCCTGACATACCTGAAGGACGAGCGGGCGCTGGAGGACTTCCTGATCGACAGCGGCCTGCAGGATGCCGTCCTCACCCTGGAGAACGGGCAACAGCACGCCGGCTCCGACCTGGCCAGCCTGGTGCGCCAGGCGGCCTACTTCCGCCAGCTCCTGCAGACCCTGGCGCTGCGGGTCGCCAGCGCACAGGTGGTCGAGCAGGCCTCGATCGCCGGCGCCCTCTCGGTCGACCTGGTGCGCAACACGACCCTGGCGAACGAGGCTGCGATCGAGGTAGCCCGGCGCCTGGACCGCGTCGCGCTGGAGCACGAGCGCGGCTGGAGCGGCCGGGCGAACCAGCAGCGCGGCGGCTATCTGGTGGAGCGCGTCCTGCGCGGAGTGACCGAGCGGCGCGAGGTCGACAGCGCGGTCCTGACCTCGACCGAATCCCGCCGCCTGACCGACCGGGCCGAGGACCTGGCCGCGATCTACCGGGCGCCGGCCACCCTCACCGGCAAGGACTGGGAGCGCGTGATCCACGGTCCCATCGACCTGGCCGACGCCGTCTTCGCGGCCGGCCGCAAGGGCATCACCATCCAGCGCTACAAGGGCCTGGGCGAGATGAACCCCGAGCAGCTCTGGGAGACCACCCTGGACCGCGAGGCCCGCACCCTGCTCCAGGTCCGGATCGCGCACGCCGACGAGACCGAGACGCTCTTCTCCACCCTGATGGGCGACGTGGTCGAGCCGCGCCGGGATTTCATCCAGCAGAACGCGCTGAGTGTCGCCAACCTCGACGTGTGATAGGCTGAGACGGACCGGTCGGTTCAGCGGTCCTGGGAGTGGCTGGGCCGGGCGGAGCAAGAAGGAAACGAAGCACAGCCAGTCGTTAACGCAGGGAGACCAAGTTCAATGCGCAGGATCGCAGCCTTCTCGACCCTCCTCGCCGCTCTCGCCTGGACGGCGGCCGCCTCGGCGGAGGGCCTGGTCAAGATCACGCCGCTCGGTGGCCAGACCGGCGAGTTCTGCCGGCTGGACCGGGCCCTGGTGCTGGAGGATCCCAACGGAACGCGACTGCTCTACGACGCCGGTCGGACCGTGGCCGGCGCCGAGGACCCGCGTCTCGGCCAGATCGACGTGGTCCTGGTCAGCCACGTGCACGGCGATCACGTCGGCGACCGGCGCACGGCCACGGTCGACGCGGGATCCTGCGGCCAGCCCGATTTCTCGGTGGTTGCGGCACCGCTCTCGAATTCCGTCGAGATCGCGATCGCCAAGGGCGCCAAGATCGTGACCGGCAGCGAGATGCCGCGCTTCTTCGCGGCCAAGCTGGAGGCCGGCGGCGGCGATCCCAAGAATTCCATGCTGGTGCGCTTCGGGGCGCTGGTCGATGTCGGCGGCGTCAAGATCACCACGGTCCCGGCGGCTCACTCCAACGGTCTGTCGCCGGAGTTCTTCGGCGGTCGGCTGGCCGAGGAGATGAAGGCGGCGGGCATAACCGCCTACCTCGGCCCCCCGACCGGCTACGTGCTGATCTTCACCAATGGCCTGGTCGTCTACCTCTCGGGTGATACCGGGATCACCGCCGAGCAGGAGCGGGTGGTACGCGACTACTACGGCGCGGAGCTGGCCGTCATCAATATCGGCGACACCTTCACCACCGGCCCCACGGAAGCGGCCTTCGTCATCGACGAGCTGGTGAAACCCAAGTCCGTGATCCCCTCCCATGCCAACGAGGAGGCAACCAAGGGCGGCAAGGTCCAGTCGGGCACCCGCACGGCTGCCTTCATGGAGGCCGTCAAGGTCCCGGTTCACCTGCCGCTCAGCGGCCGGACCATGGGCTTCGATTCGGAAGGCGCCTGCGTCGAGGGCTGCTGAGCGAGGGGAAAGGGAGAGGTCATGAAGATCGACGGTAGCTGCCACTGCGGCGCCATCACCTACGAGGCGGAGGTCGACCCCGCGGGCGTCTACCTCTGCCACTGCGAAGACTGCCAGGCGATCTCCGGCGCGCCCTTCCGCTGGGCCGTGACCGTCCCGGAAAGCGACTTCAGGCTGCTGAGCGGGAAGCCCAAGACCTACGTCAAGACGACCGCCGAGAGCGGGGTGAAGAACCACCAGATCTTCTGCCCCGACTGCGCCTCGCCGCTCTACTCGGTGGCGCCTGAGAGCGGCCGCGGCACCATCAACCTGCGCCTCGGCACCGCCCGGCAGCGCGATGCCCTGAAACCCGGCAAGGAACTCTGGTGCCGCTCGGCCCAGAGCTGGGTCGAGCCGGTCGCGGGCGCCGAGCGGCGGGACAAGCAGATCGGGTGAGGCGAACCATCCCCGTGACACTGGTCGCTTGCGCGGCAGGAGCCTGGTACGGCTTCGACCAAACCTGAGACGCCCGAACCATCCCGCCGCCCCTGCCACGGAGAGCCAGAGTGAAAGCCAGCCGTATCGACTTCATCGAAGAGGGCGGGCCGCGTCTGGCGATCCGGCATCGCCCGGCGCAGGGGGCCTCCAGCGGGGCGCTGCTGATGGTGCATGGCGCTACCTTCGCCTCCGAGCTCTTCGACATCGCACGGCCGGGCTACTCCTGGATGGAGGCCGCGGCCGCGGCGGGGCGGGAGGTCTTCGCGGTCGACCTGCGCGGCTATGCACGCTCCGAGCGGCCGACCTTCTTCGACGAGCTGCCTGAGCGCAATCCGCCCTATGCCAAGGGCGAGGAGGTGCTGGCCGACATCGACCGGGCCGTCGAATGGGTGAGGCAGAAGACGGGGCGGGAGGAGATCGACCTGCTGGGCGCCTCCTGGGGGACCGTTACCTGCGGGATCTACGCCTCGGGACCGGCGGCGGCCAAGCTGCGCCGGCTGGTGCTCTTCGCCCCGCTCTTCGGCGAGTGGAACGAGCCCTGGCTTGCGATCTGCGGGGCGCCGGGCGATCCGGGGCGGCTGAACCCCGATCTCGGCGCCTACCGCTGGGTCGAGGACGCGACCGTCCGCAAGCGCTGGGACGGCGAGATCCCGGCCGCCGACAAGAGCCTCTACCGCGAGGAGGCGGTCTTCCAGGCACTCTTCAGAAGCGCGCTCGACGCCGACCCCGCGGCGGCCACGCGTAGCCCTACGGCCTTCCGGGTGCCCAACGGCACCCTGGTGGACCTGCACTCCGTCTTCAGCGGCCGGCCGCTCTACGACCCGGCGGCCCTGCGCCTGCCGACCCTGCTGCTGCGCGGTGCCGACGATCCGACCAGTTCCGACAGCGATGCGCGGCGCCTGCTGGACGCTCTCGGAGCGGAGGAACGCCACTACCGGGTCGTGCCGACAGCCTCGCACTTCGCGATGGGCGAGCGGCGGGCGGCGGAGTTCCACCGGCTGAGCGAAGAGTTCTTGGCCTCATAGAGCAAAGTGACGTCAGGCCATTGCGATCGGTCGTCGGAAGCCCGTTGCCCGCCATCGTGGCGACAGGCTTGTTCACTCCGGATTCCTCGGCCTCGGTTGGCGGTGAAGGCCGAACCGCCTGATTCGGCTTGGAGCCGTCGCGGGGATCCACCCCTATCGCCCGTCACGGAACGTGATCTGCGGCACGACACTCCAGATCAAGCGGCCGTGAAGACCGCTGTCCAGCGGACAGAGTAGGTGAGGTGTCGCACGCGGCCGGAGCAGGACGCTCCACGAACCGCTCTCCGAGTTGAGGTAGAGGATCACCTGATTGCCGGCCCGGTTGACCGCGACGAAGGCCTGCTTTTCGCCGTGTACCTTCTCAAGCCAACTGTGGATTACCGTACGCGGCCCGCACTGCATCGCCTCGGGTGTTGCGATACTAACAAAAAAGGCCGCCACAAGGGCGGCCAGACCAGAGATTATCCGTGTCATGGTCGCCTCCTTCTGCCCGTACTCAGCCAAAGAACTAGTATTTATATGGCGATCGCCGTCAATTCAGGAAAGAGTCCGACCGAAAATCACGAATGTTTTCTCGCGCCGGCACAAGTCGGCGGGAGAAAAAACCTGGCTCAGGTGGAGAGTAGGCGGTGATTGCTTGCATGAGGCGCTGCTTCCGGGGAGGAGGAACGGAGTGCGGAAGGAGGCGACGGGCCCCCGCCTGCCATTCCGGCAAAGGCCCGTCCCGATCCCTGTGCTGCAAGCGAAAGCTGGGGGTTGGACCGCAGCAAGCTGTCGTCACAGATATGCCCCCTGCTGGGGGCCGGCATCTAAAAGAACACCAGGCTCCGGGTCTCGATGCTCTCGCGCGTCCTGGCGTTCTCCGGCGTGGCGAAGTCGTCGAAGCCGGTGTGCGGCAGGAAGCGGGCGCGGCCGTCCCTGGCCGAATCATGGCACTTGAAGATCAGGATCTCGTCGGCGGTCATCTCCGGCACGTAGAGCCAGTGGTGGTTCGGGTTGTAGGCGATCTCGTAGATCTCGCCGACGCGGTCCTGGTAGACCAGATCGGCCGCCACCACGTCCTCGGGCGCCAGGCTGTCGGGGTGGATGAAGCCCAGGGGCGCGCGCAGCACCGGGCCGCGGATCGGGCGCCAGGTGTTGATCACGGCGAAGCGTCCCTCGAGCAGGCTCTCGGCATCCTCGCCCATGAGGTCGCGGACGCGCTGCGGTCCCGAACGGTCGGTGTAGTCGTTGTGGACCGTGCGCACCGGGCGCCGGCTCCACTTGGATTCCAGCTCCGCCGCGCCCTCGACGCGCCGCGTGTGGTCGAAGACCAGGACGCGCTTGGCCCCGGTCTCGGCCTTCAGCAGGGCCTCGGTCTCGCGGTAGTAGACCGCCTTCACGGCCTCCTCGTCGTAGAGGTCCAGCACCCTGGTCGGGCGCCGGCGCAAGATGACCCCGTCCTTGTCCAGGCTCAGGTCCTCGGCGAAGGGCCGAAGGTTCTCGACGAAGATCCGGTGGGTCTCGTACTGGGCCTGGCGCTCGCGCTGCAGGCCGCTCTCCTCGGGCGGGATGATGCTGACCGGACGCTGCTTGGGGTCGGCCAGGTAGCCGACGCTGCCGAGCGTGCTGCCGGCCCGACCCTGGTGCGGACGCCCGTAGGCTCCGGCTTCCGTCCTGCTCTCGACGCTGCTCATGAGAGGCTCCTTCCTCCTGCTGAATTCGGCGGCGGGGCCGAAAGTCATTCCCGCCTGGCATTCACATTGGCACACCCTGCACGCACTACTAATGAAACTGTGGCAAGAGAACTTGAAGTTCGCTCAAGGGGAGCGCATAAGGCTTTCATGAGCCTTCCCCCTTTCCCGGCGCTTCGCGCCTTTCACGCCGCCGCCAGCCATGATCGCTTCCGCGATGCCGCCGAGGCCCTGGGCGTCACCGAGTCGGCGATCTCGCACCAGGTGCGCCGCCTGGAGGACTTCCTGCACCTGGCTCTCTTCGAGCGCCGGGGCAGCGGCCTCGTCCTGACGCCCGAGGGGCGGCACTACTACGAGGAGATCGAGCCGGCGATCCGGCGGATCGAGGAGGCGACGGCAGCACTGGTGGGCACGGCGGGGCGCAAGCGCGTGGCGCTGACCCTGCCGCCCTCGCTGGCCATCCTCTGGCTGATCCCCAACCTGGGCGGGCTGGAGGAGGCCTGCCCCGGCGTCGAGCTGCAGCTCGTCACCACGGCGAAACTCAGCAACCTGAAGCGCGACCAGATCGACCTGGCGATCCGCCACGGCCGCGGCGGCTGGCCCGATCTCGAGGCCAGCTTCCTCATGGCGGAGACCTCGGTTCCGGTGGCCTGTCCCGCGGTGATGGCGGGCATGGCCGGGCTCGCGGTCGAGGAGATCCTGGCGCGCTCGCGCCTGATCCTGAACCGCTACCACAAGGAAGAGTGGGCCGAGTGGGCGGCGGCGCATGGCTACAAGGCGCCCGACGTCTCCAAGGCGCTGGTCCTCGAAGGCCAGGAACAGGTCCTGGAAGCGGCGGAGCGGGGTCTGGGCATCGCCATCGGCGGCCGGCCCATGGTGGACGAGCGCCTGCAGAAGCGGAGCCTGGTCGCTCCCTTCGGCATGCCCGATCCGGGAGAGGCCGGATACTACCTGGGCCACGCGGTCGGGATCGCGCCGACCGCAGCGGCCCGCGCGGTTGCCCGCTGGCTGCGCGCGCTGGCAGAGCGGCCGCTGCAGCTCGGCACGGAATGATTACTTGAACGCCCCTCAAGAACCCTTGCGCGCCTTTCGTTAGCATTGCGGGGCCGGCTTCGCCACTTTCCTTGGCAGACGACGCCGGCCGCTCCGGCGCCGAGATCCGCGAAGGAGACAGAGCATGACCTCCACCTTTTACGAAGAGCCGAAGCCCGCGCGCAGCCTCTACTCCAGCCGCGCCGCCGCCCCCCTCCATAAGGCTGCCGGCGCCGGGGTCGAGAAGGCGCCGGGCATCAAGAGCCGCGTCTTCGCCTTCTTCCGTCGCGCGGCCCAGCGCTGGCACGACGCCCAGCTCCGGGCGGCGCGCCTGCGGGTGATGGAGATGCTGGACAGCCGCGAGCTCAAGGACATGACCTACCTCCACGGCGACGTGAGCGAGGTCCGGGAGATCCTGGCAACCCGCTACCGCGACCGCCTGCTGTCGTAGACGCCTTGCGCGGCGTCGAGGGTAGCGCTCGAAACACAGCAGTTGCAGAGGGGGAGCGTTCCGAAGGGGCCGCTCCCCTTCTTCGTCAGCCACGGGTCCTCACCTTTGCCGTTTCTCCAGTCGACTGATAGGGCCGGTGCTCTTGTCTCTCGCTCTTGTTTTGTTCTCCCCCTTTGAGTCCCCTCTCTCAGTCATCCTCCGGCTTGACCGGAGGATCACGTTCCGGTGACTGCGGCGAGCGGACAAAGATCCTCCGGTCAAGCCGGAGGATGACACTTAGGGTGGGTGTGGGAGACCGCAGGTTGACGTTTGGGGTGGTCGTGGTGGACCGCCGGATTGATCGGGGCCGGTTCCCTAGACCTTGCGGGGCACGTCGGGTCTCCAGAACAGATCCTGTGCTAATTTAGCTCTTGATCAATTAATCTCGCGTTCCCGGCCCGGCTTGACCAAATCGCGCAATGTCGTTAGCTAGCTGAACAAGACAGTGCGGCAGCATAAACACTAAAGAGTTCTGGGAGGCTCATGCCGCGCCAAAGCAGGTGCTGAGGGTTTGTCCTGGGCTGGGAGAGGTCCCGGACAGCTCAATCGTGATGCGTGGTCTTTGGCGTCGGCCTCCCAGGCCTGCCCTGACGAGTAGGGCGTGAGCGGGAGGACGGCTGTGCCATGGCCGACGGACAAGAGCTGGATACCTTTCCCAAGCTGATGCGGCACAACGCGAAGGTGCGCGGCGACCGCCCGGCCATGCGCGAGAAGGCCCTGGGAATCTGGCAGACCTGGACCTGGAGCCAGGCCCAGGAGGAGGTCAAGGCCTTCGCCATGGGGCTCGCAGCCATGGGGGTGGGCCCCGGCGACAAGGTGCTGATCGTCGGCGACAACCGCCCCCGGCTCTACTGGACCATGGTGACGGCCCAGGCGATCGGTGCCGTGCCGGTCCCGGTCTATCAGGATTCCGTGGCGCGCGAGATGGCCTACGTCGTCGAGCATGCCGGCGTCAGGGTCGCCGTGGTGGAGGACCAGGAGCAGGTCGACAAGCTGCTGGAGATCCGCCCCCAGGTCCCGAGCCTGGAGACCATCATCTACCAGGACACCCGCGGCCTCAGAAACTACAAGCAGGACTTCCTCGTCGCCTATCCCAAGGTGCTGGAAGAGGGGCGCGCCCTCATCGCCCGGGAGCCCGGGCGCTATGACAAGGGCGTGGACGCCGCCAAGGGGGCGGACGATTCCATCATGCTCTACACCTCCGGCACCACCGGGAATCCCAAGGGCGTGGTGCTGACCTTCGACAACGTGATCTCCATGGCGACGGCAGGCGTGGCCTTCGAGAAGCTGACCGACCGGGAGGAGGTCCTGGCCTACCTGCCGATGGCCTGGGCGGGCGACCACGTCTTCTCCTTCGGGCAGTCCTATGTCGCGGGCTTCTGCGTCTCCTGCCCGGAAAGCGGGGCCACGGTCATGCACGACCTGCGCGAGCTGGGCCCCACCTACTTCTTCGCGCCGCCGCGGATCTTCGAGAACCTGCTGACCTCGGTCATGATCCGCATGGAGGACGCCAGCGCGCTGAAGCGCCGCTGGTTCCGCTACTTCCTCGACCTGGCCAAGCGCGTCGGCGAGAAGATCCTGAACGGGGAGGAGGTCTCCTTCGCCGACCGGCTGAAGTACCGCCTGGGCGAGTTCTTCGTCTACGGGCCGCTGAAGAACGTGCTGGGCTTCACCCGCATCCGGCTGGCCTACACCGCCGGCGAGGCGATCGGGCCGGAGATCTTCCAGTTCTACCGGGCGCTGGGCATCAACCTGAAGCAGCTCTACGGCTCCACCGAGGCCAGCGTCTTCATCACCATCCAGCCGGACGGTGAGATCCGTTCCGACACGGTGGGCAAGGCCATTCCCGGCGTGGAGCTGAAGGTGGCCGAGGACGGAGAGGTGCTCTTCCGCAGCCCCGGCGTCTTCAAGGAGTACTTCAAGAACCCCGACGCCACGGCCAGCACCAAGACGGCCGATGGCTGGGTCCACACCGGCGACGCCGGCCTGATGACGCCCGAGGGGCACCTGCGCATCATCGACCGCGCCAAGGACGTGGGCAAGCTGAACGACGGCGCGCTCTTCGCGCCGAAGTTCATCGAGAACAAGCTGAAGTTCTATCCCAACATCAAGGAGGCCGTCGCCTTCGGCCACCAGCGCGACTACGTCACCGCCTTCGTCAACATCGACCCGGAGGCCATGGGAAGCTGGGCCGAGCGCAACAACCTCTCCTATGCCAGCTACCTCGACCTCGCCTCCCACCCGCGCGTGCGCGAGATCATCGAGGGCCACATCCGAGAGGTGAACGCGGACCTTGCGAAGGACCCGCAGCTCGCCTCCAGCCAGATCCGGCGCTTCCTCATCCTGCACAAGGAGCTGGACGCCGACGACGGAGAGCTCACCCGCACCCGCAAGGTGCGCCGCAGCACGGTCGCCGAGCGCTACGAGCCCCTGATCGCGGCGCTCTACGACGGCTCCAGCCGGGGCCACATCGAAACCCAGGTCACCTTCGAAGACGGCCGCGAGGGCCTGCTGAAGGCGGATCTCGAGATCACCGACCTCGGGCCCGCCGAGAAGGCCCGCAAGGCGGCATGACCCAGAGGACCCGAGGAAGGCAGATGGCCCCATGAACGAGATCGCGCCCAACCTGGCGGCGGACACGGCCGCCCCCGCCCAGCAGGCCCGCGTCTTCGGCGAGCCCCTGCTGACGGTCGAGAAGATCTCCCTCTCCTTCGGGGGCGTGAAGGCGCTGGTCGACATCTCCTTCGACGTGCGCGAGCACGAGATCCGCGCGATCATCGGGCCGAACGGGGCCGGCAAGACCTCGATGCTGAACGTGATCAACGGCTTCTACCACCCGCAGGAAGGCACCATCACCTACAAGGGCAAGGTGCGCAGCGCCATGCGCCCGCACATGGCGGCAGCGCAAGGGATCGCGCGCACCTTCCAGAACGTCGCGCTCTTCAAGGGCATGTCGACCCTGGACAACATCATGACCGGCCGGCTTTTGAAGATGCACAATGTCCGCGCGCCGGAGACCGGGGTCTGGGGCCTTGACCATGTCATGTCCTGGGGGGCGGGTGCGCTCGATTTCGTCACCCAGTGCCTCTACTGGGGGCCGAACGAGAGGGAAGAGACCCGCCAGCGCACCCACTGCGAGGAGATCATCGACTTCCTCGAGATCCAGGACATCCGCAAGACGCCGGTGGGCCGCCTGCCCTACGGCCTGCAGAAGCGCGTCGAGCTGGCCCGCGCGCTCGCCATGGAGCCAGACCTGCTGCTGCTGGACGAGCCCATGGCCGGCATGAACGTGGAGGAGAAAGAGGACATGTCCCGCTTCATCCTCGACGTGAACGACGAGTTCGGCATGACCATCGCGCTGATCGAGCACGACATGGGCGTGGTCATGGACATCTCCGACCGCGTGGTGGTGCTGGACTACGGGCGCAAGCTGGCGGACGGAACGCCGGACGAGGTGCGCAACAACCAGGATGTGATCGACGCCTATCTGGGCGTGGCGCACTAGCGGGCGCGGGAGGGAGAACGGCATGAACCTGCGCACTCTAACAATCGGCCTGGTCTGCGGCCTGGGGTCCATTCCGATCATCGGCTTCCTGCTGCAGGGCCTCTCGAAGCTCGATGACGCGATCTTCTTCGCCTGGGACTTCTATGCCGAGGTCGTGGTGAAGGGCCTGCTGCAGGGCGTGATGTACGCGCTGGTGGCGCTGGGCTTCGTCCTGATCTTCAAGGCCTCCTCCATCTTCAACTTTGCCCAGGGCGCCATGGTGCTCTTCGCGGCGCTTGCCATGGTCGGCTTCATGGAGATGGGCGTGCCCTGGATCCTGGCCTTCCTGCTGGCCGGCGTGGTGATGGTGGTGGTCGCCATCCTGATCGAGCGGGTGGTGCTGCGGCCCATGGTGAACCAGGAGCACATCATCCTCTTCATGGCCACGATCGGGATCTTCTTCGTTCTCGACGGCACCGGCCAGATGATCTGGGGCTCGAACGTCAAGGCGCTGGACATCGGCATCTCGCGCCAGCCGATCGTCGCCTTCCAGGGCGAACTGCTGCCGAACGGCATGTACCTCGATCCGACGGAGATCGTCGCCGCCGTGGTCGGCGCGCTGATGGTGGCGCTGCTGGCGGTGCTCTTCCAGTACACCAAGGTAGGCCGCGCGCTGCGTGCGGTCGCCGACGACCACCAGGCGGCGCTCTCGGTCGGCATCCCGCTGAAGACCATCTGGGCCATCGTCTGGTCGGTGGCGGGGATCGTGGCCCTGGTGGCGGGCGTCATGTGGGGCTCGGCCTTGGGCGTCCAGTTCTCGCTCTCGCTGATCGCGCTGAAGGCCCTGCCGGTGCTGATCCTCGGCGGCTTCACCTCGATCCCGGGCGCCATCGTCGGCGGGCTGATCGTCGGCGCCGGCGAGCAGGTGGGCGAGGTCTTCATCGGGCCGCTCTTCGGCGGCGCCATCCAGGACTGGTTCGCCTACATGCTGGCGATGGTCTTCCTGCTGTTCCGGCCGCAAGGCCTCTTCGGCGAACGCATCATCGAGAGGGTTTGACAGCGATGCTCTATCGTGAGGCCGGGCAGTTCAAGTCCGACTATGCCGCCGACCAGGCGATCTTTCCGATCCGACAGGACAAGATCGGGGTCTTGCTGCTGCTGGCCTTCGCCGTCTTCGTGGTGCCCTTCGTCGCCTCGCAGTACTGGCTGAACTCGGTCCTGATCCCCTTTCTCATCTTCTCGCTGGCGGCGCTCGGCCTCAACATCCTGACCGGCTACTGCGGCCAGCTCAGTCTGGGAACCGGCGGCTTCATGGCCTGCGGGGCCTTCTTCAGCTACAAGCTGACGACCGCCATGCCGGAGATGAACATCCTGATCGTCTTCCTGCTGGCGGGGCTGGGGACAGCACTGGTCGGCGTGCTCTTCGGCCTGCCCTCGCTCAGGATCAAGGGCTTCTACCTGGCGGTCGCCACCTTGGCCGCGCAGTTCTTCCTGATCTGGATGTTCAACAAGTTCGGCTGGTGGACCAACCACAGCGCCTCGGGCGTGATCTCCGCACCCCCGCGCCAGGTCTTCGGCGACGTGACCGTGACCGGCTCCAGCGCGCTGCCGGAACACAAGTACATCTTCCTCCTGCTGCTGGTCTCCTTCCTGGCGCTGATCGCCAAGAACATGGTCCGCAGCCGCGTCGGGCGCACCTGGATGGCGATCCGGGACATGGATATCGCGGCCGAGATCATCGGCATCCGGCCGATGCTGGCCAAGCTCTCGGCCTTCGCCGTCAGCTCCTTCTTCATCGGCATCTCCGGCGCGCTCTGGGCCTTCACCTATTCCGGCTCGGTCGAGGCGCTGGCCTTCGAGATCACCCGCTCTTTCGAGGTGCTCTTCATGATCATCATCGGCGGGCTGGGATCGATCATGGGCTCCTTCATGGGCGCCGCCTTCATCGTGCTGCTGCCGATCCTGCTGGACAACCTGCCGGCGATCCTGGGGCTCTCGATCTCGGTCGAGGTGGTCTCGCACCTGCGCCTCATCGTCTTCGGCGCGCTGATCATCTTCTTCCTGATCGTCGAGCCGCACGGGCTGGCGCGGCTCTGGCAGATTGGAAAAGAGAAGCTTCGCCTTTGGCCCTTCCCCTACTAAGGTCAAGGGGACCAAAAGGTTACCGGGCAAAAGGCGCCGAGCCCGGCAAAGCAGTGAATGCTTTCGGCGTCATGGTGGGACCGGGCGACCCGGACCACAGAATTGGGAGGATTTGAACCGATGGGTCTGAAGTCCCTACGCTGGGCGGCTGCGGCCGTCGCGCTTTCCGTCGCCGCCACCGCGGCCCCCTTGGAACCGGCCAAGGCAGCCGATGGCAGCCAGTTCCTGCCACTGCTGGTCTACCGCACGGGCCCCTATGCACCGAACGGCATTCCCTTGGCCGACGGCTTCGAAGACTACTACAACTACGTCAACGAGAACCTCGGCGGCGTCGGCGGCGTCAAGCTGCAGTGGGAAGAGTGCGAGACGGAGTACAACACCGACAAGGGTGTCGAGTGCTACGAGCGCCTGAAGAACGGCGGCAGCACCGGGGCCACCGTCATCAACCCCTACTCCACCGGCATCACCTATGCCCTGATCGGCCGCGCGACCGCCGACAAGATCCCGGTGCTCTCGATGGGCTACGGCCGTGCGGATGCCTCCGATGGCTCGGTCTTCCCCTACGTCTACACCGCCCCCATCACCTACTGGGCCGGTGCCGACGTGATGGTGCAGTACGCCAAGGAGCAGGAGGGCGGCAGCCTCCAGGGCAAGAAGATCGCGCTGGTCTATCACGACAGCGCCTACGGCAAGGAGCCGATCACGACCCTGGAGCGCCTGGCCGAGACGGAAGGCTACGAGCTTAGCCTTTTCCCCGTTGCCCACCCGGGCCTGGAGCAGAAGGCCACCTGGCTGCGCATCGGCCGCCAGATCCGGCCGGACTACGTCTTCATGTGGGGCTGGGGCGTGATGAACTCGACCGCCGTCAAGGAGGCCGCCTCCGTCGGCTTCCCGATGGACAAGTTCATCGGCATCTGGTGGTCGGGTGCGGAGGCCGACGTGCTGCCGGCCAAGGACGCCGCCAAGGGCTACAAGTCCCTGAACATCACCGGCGTCGGCACCGACTTCCAGGTGATCAAGGAACTGGCGGCGCTGAACGAGGCCGGCAAGGGCGTCAGCGACGGCGCCAACATCGGCACGGTGCTCTATAACCGCGGCGTGGTGAACGGCTTCCTCGTGACCGAGGCGATCCGCACCGCGCAGGAGAAGTACGGCAACCGTCCGCTGACCGGCGAGGAGGTGCAGTGGGGCTTCGACCACCTGGACATCACCGCCGAGCGGATCAAGGAGGCCGGCTTCGAGGGCCTGATGGGCCCGGTCTCGCTCTCCTGCGCCAACCACGAGGGCGGCGGTTCGGCCCTGGTGCAGCAGTGGGACGGCGACAAGTGGGAGGCGATCACCCCCTTCATGGATCCCAACCGCGACATCCTCTGGCAGGAGTACGAGGCCTCTGCGGACCAGTATGCCAAGGAGAACGGCATCACCCCGCGGAACTGCGACCAGAACCAGTAAGCCTGTGACGGGCGAGGGGGCCCCTGCCCCCTCGCCTCTCCTTATTCCTACCGTGGCAGTGGAGTAGCGAAACGCGATGGCTGAGGCAGCAGCGGCGGCCAACGGCAAGCCCCCGCTCTTGAGCGTCCAGAACATCGAGGTGATCTACGATCACGTCATCCTGGTGCTGAAGGGCGTCTCCTTGAGCGTGCCGGCGCAGGGCGTCGTCGCCCTTCTGGGGGCCAACGGCGCTGGCAAGACCACCACCTTGAAGGCCATCTCCAACCTGCTCAAGGCCGAGCGCGGCGAGGTCACCAAGGGCTCGATCCAGTTCGAGGGCCAGCGCATCGACCACCTGACCCCGCACGACCTGGTGCGCCGCGGCGTGATCCAGGTGATGGAGGGGCGCCACTGCTTCGAGCACCTGACGGTCGAGGAGAACCTGCTGACCGGCGCCTACACCCGGCGCGACGGCCAGGCCAAGGTCATGGAAGACCTGGAGATGGTCTACCGCTACTTCCCGCGCCTGAAGGAGCGGCGCGGCAGCCAGGCCGGCTATACCTCCGGCGGCGAGCAGCAGATGTGCGCCATCGGCCGGGCGCTGATGAGCCGGCCCTCGATGATCCTGCTGGACGAGCCCTCGATGGGCCTGGCCCCGCAGCTTGTCGAGGGCATCTTCGAGACGGTGAAGCAGTTGAACCAGGAGGAGGGCGTGACCTTCCTGCTGGCCGAGCAGAACACCTCCGTCGCGCTGAAGTACGCCAGCTACGGCTACATCCTGGAGAACGGCCGCGTGGTGATGGACGGCGAGGCAACGGCGCTGGCCAACAACGAGGACGTGAAGGAGTTCTACCTCGGCCTCTCCGCCTCCGGCCGCAAGTCCTACCGCGACGTCAAGCACTACAAGCGCCGCAAGCGCTGGCTGGCGTAGCGGCGATGGAGATGAGAGCAGGCATGGAGGTTCGTCTCTTCCGTCGCGCTCTTCGCTCTTCCTCTCCCTACCATCCCGTCATCCCCGGGCGTGACCCGGGGATCCACGTGGCTAGGCCGCACCCCATTGGACAGTCTGGCGCCGGCGGCGAGACGTGGATGACCGGGTCAAGCCCGGTCACGACGGTGGAAAGAGCGGAGTGCAGGAGGGGCTCCTTCGACGGCGACGCTCGTAGAGGACAATACCCTCGAGACAGGTAAAGCGCCGGGGAGGGCGCCCGAGATGGCGGTGAGCCAACACTTCGACACCCTGGAGACCCGCGATCCGGCGGCCCGCGAGGCGGCGCTCTTCGCCGCCCTGCCCGCCCAGATCGCCCATGCCAAGGCCCATGCGCCGGCGCACGAGGCGCGTCTGGCCGCTGTCGAACCCGCCAGGGTCACCGACCGCGCCGCCCTGGCGAAGCTGCCGCTGCTGCGCAAGAGCGAGATCCTCTCCCTGCAGGCGGAGAGCCCGCCCTTCGGGGGGCTGGCCACCAGGCCGGCCGGCGCGGTCGGCCGGGTCTTCTCCTCGCCCGGCCCGATCTACGAGCTGGACGAGCGCGAGAGCGACTACACCCGCTTCGCCCGCGCCCTCTTCGCCGCCGGCTTCCGCGCCGGCATGCTGGTGCACAACGCCTTCGCCTATCACCTGACGCCGGGCGGCTGGATGCTGGACTGGGGTGCGCGCTCGCTGGGCTGCGGCGTGATCCCGGCCGGGGTGGGCAACACCGAACAGCAGCTTGCCGCGATCCAGCACCTGCGCCCCGCGGGCTTCTCCGGCACGCCGGACTTCCTGAAGATCCTGCTCGACAAGGCGGCCGAGACCGGCCAGGACCTCTCCTCGATCCGCCACGCCATGGTCTCCGGCGGCGCCCTCTTCCCCTCCCTGCGCGACGAGTACCGCGCGCGCGGCGTCGCCTGCTTCCAGTGCTATGCCGTGGCCGAGGTGGGCCTCATCGCCTACGAGACGCCGGCCGAAGACGGCACCGCCAACCCCGGCATGGTCTTGGACGAGGCCCTGATCCTGGAGATCGTGCGCCCCGGCACCGGCGATCCCGTGGCGCCCGGCGAGGTGGGCGAGGTGGTGATCACCTCCTTCAACGGCGGCTATCCCATGATCCGGCTCGCCACCGGCGACCTCTCGGCCCTGATGAGCGAGCCCAGCCCCTGCGGGCGAACCAACCAGCGCATCAAGGGCTGGATGGGCCGCGCCGACCAGACCACCAAGGTCAAGGGCATGTTCGTGCGGCCGGAGCAGATCGCCCAGGTGCTGGCCCGCCACCCCGAGATCACCAAGGCCCGCCTGGAGGTCACGCGAAAGAGCGAGCAGGACGCCATGACCCTGCGCTGCGAGACCGCGACGCGGCCCGAGGGCCTGAGCGCCGCCATCGCGGAAAGCCTGGTGCAGATGACCAAGCTGAAGGGCAGCGTGGAGCTGGTGGAACCGGGCGCGCTCGCCAATGACGGCAAGGTGATCGACGACCAGCGCAGCTACGACTGACCTCGCGTCCCGGCTGCCCTAAGCGCCCTAGCAGTCCAGCGTGTTGTCCCGCTCCCACTGGCTGATCGAGGCGGCGTAGGAGTCCCACTCCTTGCGCTTCAGCTTGGCGTAGGCGTCGCAGAGGGGGGCGCCCAGGCCCTCGCGCAGGACCTTGCTGGACTTGAAGAGGTGAATGGCCTCCCAGAGGTTCAGCGGCAGCTTCTTCAGGCCGCGGGCCTTGTGGCCCTCCTCGTACATGTTGATGTCCAGGCGCTTGCCGGGGTCGCGCTCGTTGGCGACGCCGTCCAGGCCGGTCGCCAGCACGCCGGCCTGCAGCAGGTAGGGGTTGGCCGCACCGTCCATCAGGCGCAGCTCGAAGCGGCCGGCCTCGGGGATGCGGACCATGTGGGTGCGGTTGTTGCCGCCGTAGGAGACGGAGTTCGGCGACCAGGTGGCGCCGGAGAGCGTGCGCGGGGCGTTGATGCGCTTGTAGGAGTTGACCGTCGGGTTGAAGATCGCCGCCAGTGCGGGGGCCGAGTGGATGATGCCGGCCATGAAGGCATAGGCCAGGGGGGAGAGGCCCATCTCGTCCTTCGCGTCCTCGAAGAGGTTCTTCTTCCCCTTGGCATCCCAGACCGAGACATGGGCGTGGCAGCCGTTGCCGGTGAGGTTGGTGAAGGGCTTGGGCATGAAGGTGGCGCGCAGGCCGTGGGCCTCGGCCAGGCTCTTCACCATGTACTTGAAGAAGACGTGGCGGTCGGCGGTCTTCATGCAGTCGTCGTACTCCCAGTTCATCTCGAACTGGCCGTTGGCGTCCTCGTGGTCGTTCTGGTAGGGCTGCCAGCCCAGCTCCAGCATGGCGTCGCAGATGGCGGTCACCACGTCGTAGCGGCGCATCAGGGCCGACTGGTCGTAGCAGGGCTTGGACTGGGTGTCGCGCTCGTCGGAGATGGCGGTGCCGTCGGCGTTCACCAGGAAGTACTCGCACTCGACCCCGGTCTTCATGCGCCAGCCCTTCGCTGCGGCGGCGGCGATCTGGCGCTTCAGGGTGGCGCGCGGGCTGGCCTCGACCTCCTGGCCGTCCATCCAGAGGTCGGCGGCGAGCCAGCCCACCTCCGGCTTCCAGGGAAGCTGGATCAGGCTCTCGGGATCGGGCTTGGCGAACATGTCGGAGTTCGCCGGGCTCATGTCCAGCCAGGTGGCGAAGCCGGCGAAGCCGGCGCCGTTCTTCTGCATGGCGCCGATGGCGCTCGCCGGCACCAGCTTGGCGCGCAGCACGCCGAAGAGATCGACGAAGGAGATGAGGAAGTACTTGATGCCCTTGTCCTGGGCCGCCTTGGCCAGATCGATGCTCATGCCGCCTGTTCCTGTCCTTCTTGTGCGTTGGCCGCGCCGGGATCGCGCAAGCCTGATTGTCGTCGCTTCGCTTCGGTCGGGACCGGCCCGCAACCCCACCCGGCCGCCCTTAGGATACTGTCATGGGCGGCCGGGTGGGGTTGCGGGCAGGCGCCCTGTCAAACCAACCTAGTACCCGTTCTGGCCTGGGATCCAGTCGGTGCCGGCCAGCGGCACCTTGGCCATGGCCGCGCCCTCCACGGTCAGCGCCACCAGGTCCTCGGGCTCCAGGTTGCGCACGTCGCTCTTGCCGTTTGCGCGTGCGATGGTCTGGCATTCCAGGGTCATGACCGCCAGCAGGTTCGCCAGCCGGCGCCCGGCGACGATGGGGTCCAGGCGCTTGGCCAGCTCCGGCTCCTGCGTGGTGATGCCGGCGGGATCCAGGCCCTCGTGCCAGTCGTCGTAGCAGCCGGCCGTGGTGCCCAGCGCCTGGTACTCGGCCTCCCAGCGCGGGTCGTTGTCGCCCAGGGCGACCAGGGCCGCCGTGCCGATGGAGACCGCATCGGCGCCCAGCGCCAGGCACTTGGCGACGTCGGCGCCGTTGCGGATGCCGCCGGAGACGATGAGCTGCACCTTGCGGTGCATGTCGGCGTCGATCAGCGCCTGCACCGCCGGGCGGATGGCCGCCAGGGTGGGGATGCCGACATGCTCGATGAAGACCTCCTGCGTCGCCGCGGTGCCGCCCTGCATGCCGTCCAGCACCACCACGTCGGCGCCGGCCTTGATCGAGAGCGCCACGTCGAAATAGGGCCTGGACGCGCCGACCTTGCAGTAGATCGGGACCTTCCAGTTGGTGATCTCGCGCAGCTCGTGGATCTTGATCTCCAGGTCGTCGGGACCGGTCCAGTCGGGATGGCGGCAGGCGGAGCGCTGGTCGACGCCCTGCGGCAGGGTGCGCATCCCGGCCACCCGCTCCGTGATCTTCTGGCCCAGCAGCATGCCGCCGCCGCCCGGCTTGGCGCCCTGGCCCACCACCACCTCGATGGCGTCGGCCTTGCGCAGGTCGTCGGGGTTCATGCCGTAGCGCGAGGGCAGGTACTGGTAGACGAGCTGGGTCGAGTGCTCGCGCTCCTCCGGCGTCATGCCGCCGTCGCCGGTCGTGGTCGAGGTCCCCATGGCCGAGGCGCCGCGTCCAAGCGCCTCCTTGGCCTGGCCCGAGAGCGAGCCGAAGGACATGCCGGCGATGGTGATGGGGATCTTCAGCTTGATCGGCTTCTCGGCGAAGCGGTCGCCCAGGGTGACGGCGGTGTTGCAGGCCTCGCGGTAGCCCTCAAGCGGATAGCGCGACATGGAGGCACCGAGGAACAGCAGGTCGTCGAAGTGGGGCATCGGCCGCTTGGCGCCGGCGCCGCGGATGTCGTAGACGCCGGTCGCGGCCGCCCGCCTGATCTCCGAGAGCGCATAGGCGTCGAAGATGGACGAGGGGCGCGGATGGGTGCGGGGGGTCTTGGAGTGGTCGCTCATCGGCCTAATAGCTCCCCAGGTTGTCGACCTTGAAGTTGTAGAGCTTCCGGGCCGAGCCGTAGCGGCGGAAGTCGCGCGGATCGGCGGAGACCTTGGCCCGATCCAGCAGGCGGCCCAGCTTCTCGATGTGGTGGGCCGTCATCTCCTTCTCCTTGCAGTCCGTGCCCAGGCTCTCCACCCGGCCGCGGACATAGAGCCGGGCCTCGTAGAGGGAGTCGCCCAGGCTGGGCCCCGCATCGCCCAGGACGGCAAGGCAGCCGGCCTGGCCCATGAAGGCGCTCATGTGGCCGACCGATCCGCCGACCACGATGTCGATCCCCTTCATGGAGATGCCGCAGCGCGAGGAGGTGTCGCCCTCGATCACCAGCAGGCCGCCGCGGCCGGTGGCGCCGGCCGATTCCGAGGCGTTGCCGGTGACCCGCACGGTCCCGCTCATCATGTTCTCGGCCAGCCCGACGCCGGCGTGCCCGCGCACCGTCACCTGCGCCAGCTTGTTCATGCCGGCACAGTAGAAGCCGACGTGGCCCTCGACCGTGACCTCCATCTCGCCGTCGAGGCCGGCGGCCACGGCGTGCGCGCCGCGCGGATGGCGCAGGACGAAGCTGCGCCGGTTGTCCTCGGGCGTCACCGCCTGCAGGCGCTTGTTGGCCTCCCTGAGCGGGGTATCGGCCAGGTCGATCTCGATCATCTCGGCAATCACCTCAGTCGCCCCAGGCATAGATGCGGCCCGGCTGCGGTTCCCAGATCTCCGCGCTCTCGGCACCCGGCAGGGGCGCGATCGCGCGGTACTCGGTGGCCATGGCCACCCACTCGTCGGTCTCGGCCATCACCGCATGCTTGCAGGCGATGGGGTCGCGCAGCACGGCGAAGCCCTTCTTGGTGCCGACGGCGAAGGTGTAGAAGCCGTCGAGTTCCCGGATGCCGCGGTCCAGCGCCGCCTCCAGGCTATCGCCCTCGGCCAGCCGCCAGGCGAGGAAGCCCGCGGCCACCTCGCTGTCGTTGTCGGTCTGGATCTCGACCCCGGCCTTGCGCAGGCGTGCGCGCAGGCGGTTGTGGTTGGAGAGCGAGCCGTTGTGCACCAGGCAGAGGTCGCGGCCGGTCGAGAAGGGGTGCGAGTGCTCCGTCGTCACCGCGCTCTCGGTGGCCATGCGGGTGTGGCCCAGGCCGTGCGTGCCGCTGAGGCCGGTCAGGCCGAAGTGGCCCACGACCTCGCGCGGGTGCCCCTTCTCCTTGAAGATCTCGATGATCTCCCCGGCCGAGACCAGGCGCAGCTCCGGGAAGCTCTCGGCGAGCCAGGCCCGGACCTCCTCCAGGCCGGCGTTCAAGGTGACCACGGCGTGGTTGCCGCGCTGCTCCATCGTGACCTCCGGGTCGAAGGTCTTGCTGGCCGCCTGGCGAAGGGCTTGCCAGTCCAGGCCCTCCCTGCCATGGAGGACCAGCTTCAGGGCGCCTTCCCTGGCGGTCGGCCGGTAGAGCGCGACGCCGGCCGAATCGGGGCCGCGGTCGCTCATCTCCACCAGCATGGTGGCGAGATGCCGGCCGAGGTTCTCCCTGAACGAGGGCTGCTTGGCATAGAGCCCGACGATGCCGCACATGGCCTGTCCGTCCTTTCCTGTTCCACGGGTCCTTTTTCCTGGGCGCAGAGGTAACGCAGTTCCCGGCAGCAGGCAAGAGCAAGAAACATTTTTTCATGTGAAGAAGCGCGGGGCAGGCCCGCGTCCGGATCGACCCTCCCGCCGCCGCGACAAGCTGCTTGGACTTGCCTCTGGGCCGCCGCCTGGCGCAGCCTGACCCGGGAAACTGGAGAGGGAGCCGGCGATGCGGTCCTTTGCGGAGATCTATGCGCTCGCGGCCGAGCGCAAGGGGGGCGAGGCTGCACTGGAGGCACTGCTCAGCAAGCCGGCCGCGCCGGAGGCCTTGCGGGCGCTCGGCGACGACCGCTGGCTGGCGGAGTTCACCAAGCGGATCTTCCAGGCCGGCTTCAACTGGTCGGTGATCGAGAAGAAGTGGCCGGACTTCGAGCTGGCCTTCGAGGGCTTCCAGCCGGCGCGCTGGGCCCTGGCCTCGGACGAGGACCTCGACCGACTGCTGAAGGACGCCCGCATCGTGCGCCACGCCACCAAGATCCGCTCGGTCTTCGAGAACGCCGCCTTCTTCAGGGCGCTGGCGGAGGAGGAGGGCCGGCCGGCGGGCCGGGTCTTCGCCGACTGGCCGGACAGCGACTACGTGGGCCTCTTGGACCTCCTGAAGCGGCGCGGCAGCCGGCTAGGCGGCAGCACCGCGCAGTACAGCCTGCGTTTCCTCGGCAAGCCGGCCTTCGTCCTCTCCAAGGACGTGACGGCCGCCCTGGTCCGCGAGGGCGTGATCGACAAGGCAGCCGGTTCCAAGTCCGCGCTCGCCAGGGTGCAGGCTGCCTTCAACGCCTGGTCGGCGGAAAGCGGCCGCTCCTTGACCGAGATCTCCCAGGTCCTGGCCCGCAGCACCGGGTGAGTTGTTGCCTTGTCGGCTAGCGCCGACCCGCCGCTCTACGCCAGGGTGCCGCGGATCGGATAGTCGTTCTTCTGGATGAAGGCGAGGCCGCGCGAGAGGGCCTCCAGGTCGGGCCTGGAGAAGGGCGCGTTGGTGATGTCGACCACCTGCAGCTTGCCCTCGGGATTGACCAGGAAGATGCCCGGCTCGGGGAAGGGCCGGTCGGTCTCCTTGGGCGAGCGCGGCTCGGAGACGTAGAGCCCCAGGGCGCGCATCTGCTCGACCGTCATGCCGTAGGCCAGCGGCAGGCTGAGGCCCCAGTCCTTCTTGCAGAAGGCCGCCTTCTCCTCGGGATCGCCTGAGGCCAGCAGGATCTCGGTGTCGAGCTCCGCGTAGAGCCCCTTCACCTCCTCCAGGCGGCCCAGGTAGGTCTTGCAGAGCGGGCAGTGCTTGCCGCGGTAGACCACCAGCAGGCGCCAGCCGCCGGGACCGCCGGTGGAGACCTCCCCGCCCGACAGGGTCTTCAGCGTGATCTCGGGCATGGCGCCGCCGGCCTGGGGTTTCTCGCTCATCGGTCTTGGCTCCTGGTGGTTTGTCACCGTCCATACCTGGGCCCTGCGGGCGGGAGAGGAAAGCCGTCGCTCGTGCCCGGGGGGCACAGCAGCCGTGCTCCGCGCCGACGTGCGCCTGCGCCCTCGCGCAGATTCCGGTGGTTTCCTAAGCCGCTGCCGTTAAGGTGACAGCTCGATGAAGATTGTGCTGACAGCCCTTCGGGGTGCCTTGTCGCGAAGCGAGGGGCTGCGCTATGTCATCACCCAAGCGGCGGGTAGGGACCCGGCTGCGACGGTGAGAAGGAGACGGCCCTCTTGGTAACGTCTGCAGGTGCCTTCCCATCCCTGGTGCTGAACGCGGATTACCGTCCGCTCAGCTATTTCCCCCTGTCGCTCTGGGCCTGGCAGGACAGCGTCAAGGCCGTCTTCCTCGACCGGGTCAACATCCTGAACGAATACGACCGGGTGGTGCGCTCGCCCAGCTACGAGATGCGGCTGCCCTCCGTCATCGCCCTGAAGCAGTACGTGCACCTCGACCGGCGGCCGGCCTTCACGCGCTTCAACGTCTTCCTGCGCGACCGCTTCCAGTGCCAGTACTGCGGCGACGGCCTGCCGGCCGAGCAGCTGACCTTCGACCACGTCATGCCGCGCTCGCGCGGCGGGCGCACGACCTGGGACAATGTGATCACCGCCTGCCAGGGCTGCAACCTGGAGAAAAGCAACCGCACGCCCAGGGAAAGCGGGATGCTGCCCCTGCGCCCGGCCCGCCAGCCCACGACCTACGAGTTGCAGGAGAACGGCCGCGGCTTCCCGCCCAACTTCCTGCACGAGTCCTGGGGCGACTACCTCTACTGGGACAGCGAGCTGGAGTCCTGACCTCCGGTCGCTCGCGGCAACGCTGCTTGCCGTCCGAACGGCAAAGAGGCGGCTCTCCCCACCAAGCCCGAGCGGGCCGGCAGCGATTCAGGTTGAATCGACAAAGCGCTGGCCTCGCCGGGTTCGATTGGGCCGGGTCCGATGGGCAAGCCCAAGCACGGCGACCAAGAGCGCGACCGATACCGTGGAGGCCCACAAGGTGCCGAGGTCCAGGCCGCCGCTGCTCAGGGGCTTGGTGAGAAAGTCCCCGAAGGTGGCACCGAAAGGCCGCGTGAAGACGAAGGCAATCCAGAAGAGGGCCACCTCGTTCATGGCCTTTGAGTAGTGCAGGACCAGCACCGCGGCGATGATCGCGGTGCAGACCATGGCACCCTCCAAGTAGGTGAGCAGAAGATTGTCGACCAGAAAGTCGCCGAAGGCTGTGCCCAGGCTGTTGGAGCAGATCACGGCTGCCCAGAAGAAGGCCTCGGCCGTGCCGCCTGCTACAGGATCGACGCTGAGCGTCCCCTTGCGGCGGTGCCAAGCTATGAGCGTCGCCAAAAGGCCAGCCAAGAGGAGGGCGGCGCCGCCGGGATAGCCGAGACCCAAGGTCCGGTCCATGAGGTCGGAAATCTCGGTTCCGGCCGTGGTGGTGGCAACGATCGCTGCCCAGAACAACGCCGGCTGGAAGCGCTCTGCGCGAAGCTGGAAGACCAGCAGCAGGCCCAGCATCGCCAGCGTGATGCCGAGCCCGGCAAGATAGCCGAGGTTCATCGTCTGCGCGACAAAGTCCCCTGCAGTTTCGCCCAGTGTCGTGGCAAGTACCTTCATGACCCAGAATGCAAGGGTGACGGTCGCAATCTTGTTGATGGCGGGGTGACTGTCACGAGGCATGGGATGAACCCCTGCGATTGGAGGGGCAGGAGCGACGGTGCCATCGGGGGTGAGCAACGGGGGCGAGGGTGCCGGGCAATCGAGCCTGGATCCTGGCCGCTGCGGGGTTCGCTCGTCTGGGCCTTGCTTGGCCAACGTCATGGGAACACCTCTCGTCGATCAAAGCTGCGCTACGCCCCGATGCGAGATGGTCGGCACCGGCGCCGAGACGACGGTCTCGTGCGGTTCAACTTGGGCAGCGGACTTGAGCCGGGCCTTACCGGTGATTTACCTTTTGGTAAGGACCGGGATTCCGGACGAATCAGGCTCGAGAGGAAGGCGGTCATGCCCCCTGTCGACACCTTACCGAATGGTAAGAACGCGACAAGGTGCTCTCAAGCCGTCTCCCCCAAGTCTTGCATCTCCGGCCCGCCTCTCATGGGCCCCACTCTGGAAAGGGAGATTGCAATGCTACGTTCCAAGGTTCTGCCGGCCGCCCTGGCGGCCTCACTGTTCCTCGGTGCTTCCGGCGCCGCGCTGGCGAGCGAAAAGCACGACGACCTGAGCGACCGGCAGGAGGCCGGCGCCGTCCTCGAGGCCAAGACCTCGCTGGCCGCGGCGATCGCGGTCGCCGAGCAGGAGACTGGCGGCAAGGCGATGGAAGCCTCGTTGGAAGAGGAGGACGGCCGCCTGGTCTACGAGATCCGGATCGCCAAGGCCGACGGCCTGGAAAAGGTCATGATCTCGCCGGACAGCGGCAAGGTCCTGAAGACCGCCCCGGCCTCCTTCGACCACGAAGACGAGGAAGACGACGACGACTAGAGTGCTCGGGGACTAGAGTGCTCGGGCGGCCCGGCGAACCCCTTGCCGGGCCGCGCACTCTGCTTGTCGCAAGGGGGCGCGCGCGAAGAGACATGAAGCTGCTGCTGGTGGAAGACGACGTGCAGACTGCGGAGCACCTGGTGAAGAGCCTTCGCCAGCAGGGTCACGTCGTCGACCATGCCGCCGACGGCCGCGATGGCCTGGTCCAGGCCATGGATGGAGCCTATGACGTGATGATCGTAGATCGCATGCTTCCCAAGGTGGATGGGCTGGCACTGGTCAAGTCCCTGCGCGCCGCCGGCGTCGTCGTGCCGGTGCTCTTCCTGACCGCGCTGGGTGGGATCGACTCGCGGGTGGAGGGACTGGAGGCCGGCGGCGACGACTACCTGATCAAGCCCTTCGCCGTGGCCGAGCTCCTGGCCCGCGTGAGCGCGCTTGCCAGGCGGCCGCCGTTGAGCGAAGAGAAGACCGTCCTGCAGCTGGCCGACCTGGAAATGGACCTGCTGCAGCGCCGGGTCACCAGATCCGGTCGGCGAATCGACCTGCAGCCGCAGGAGTTTCGCCTGCTGGAGTACATGCTGCGCAATGCCGGCCGCGTGGTGACCCGGACCATGCTGTTGGAGAACGTCTGGGAGTTTCACTTCGATCCCCAGACCTCTGTGGTCGAGACCCACATCAGCCGCTTGCGCGCCAAGGTCGACCGGGGGTTCGAGCGGCCTCTCATCCACACTGTCCGCGGTGCCGGATACTGCCTTCGTGACGCTCCCTAGGATCTTCCGCACCAGCAGCTTCCGGCTGGCGCTTGCCTACGCCGGGCTCTTTGCCCTGTCGACCGCTGTCCTCTTCGCCATCGTCTACTGGATCGCAACCGATTCCCTCGAGGCGCAGGCCCGTGCCGCAATCGACCGGGAGATGACCACACTGCTGGCGGAGGCCGGAGCGGCCCCGCAGCGGGACCTGGCCGGAGTAATCGATCGGGCCGGCCGGGACCGGCGCGTGCGCGACCTCTATTTCGGCCTTCAGGATGCGACCGGCGTTCTGGTGGCGGGAAACCTGCCGGTGGCACCGGCTGGACCGGGCTGGATACTGCTGGAGGGGGATGACGAGATCGGGAGCTTCCACCCGGTCGGCGAGCACGACGAGGATGACCTGGTCCTGTTCGCCCGGGTCGAGAGGCTCGGCGACGGCAGCTTGGTGACGGTCGCCTCCGACGTCTACCCCATCGCCGAGGCACAGGAGGCGATCGTGTTGGCCTTCGCCTGGGCGGGGACGGCCATGCTGTTGCTGGCACTGGGAGGCGGCGTCGTGCTCAGCCGGACCTTCCTCAGACGCATCGACGATCTCAACCGGACGGTGGCCGCCATCATGGCTGGACGGCTGTCGGAACGCATCCGGCTGCGCGGCTCGGGCGACGAGATCGACCGGCTCGGGCTCAGGCTGAATGAGATGCTGGACCGCCTGGAAGCCTCGATGGAGGGGCTGCGCCAGGTCTCCGACGATATCGCCCACGACCTGCGCACACCGCTCGGCCGTCTGAAGCAGCAGCTGGAGGCGCTGAAGCTCACCGCGACCACGCCCGAGGCCTTCGCTGAGGGCATCGAAGCCGCCCTGGAGCAGGTAGACACCGCCCTTGCCACCTTCGCTGCCCTGCTGCGCATCGCACAGATCGAGTCCGGATCGGCGCGCGCGCGCTTCCGCGCGCTGGACCTCTCGTCGTTGCTCGAGCGGCTGGCGACGACCTACACGGCAGTCGCCGAGGACCTCGACCATCGCCTGACCGCGCGCATCGCACCCGGCCTCTGGGTGCACGGCGAGCCCGCCTTGCTGACCCAGATGGCGGTCAATCTGATCGAGAACGCCCTCAGGCACACGCCGAACGGAACCGCCATCGCGCTTGAACTGCGGCCCGAGGGCCGGGAGGTCGAGTTGCTCCTGCGGGATTCAGGACCCGGTATCCCGGAAGCCGAGCGGGGGGCGGTCCTGCGGCGCTTCTATCGGCTCGACCGCAGCAGGGCGACGCCCGGCAGCGGCCTGGGCCTGGCACTGGCGGCAGCGGTGGCCGGCCTGCATGGTTCGGTACTGCGTCTGGAGGACAACCGGCCGGGTCTGGCGGTCTCGGTCCGTCTGCCTCTGTCAGCGCAAGGCCAGGTCTAGTCTTCCGTCCGCTTGGCGATGAAGATCTGGCCCTCGCGGCTGCGGGCCTCGTCGACCTGGGCCTTGACGCTCTGGAAGCCCGAGAGGTCGCCGCCTTTCAGCTTCTCGCCCGGCAGCAGCTTCACGCTCAGGGGATTGATCTGCTTGCCGCCCTGCAGCACCTCGTAGTGCAGGTGCGGTCCGGTGGAGCGTCCGGTGGTGCCGACATAGCCGATCACCTGGCCCTGCCGCACCGACTTGCCCGGGCGCATGCCCTTGGCGAAGCGCGTCATGTGGGCATAGGCGGTGGCATAGCCGCGGCCGTGCTTGATGCGGATATAGCGCCCGTAGCCGCCGAACCACTTGGCCATCTCGATGACGCCGTCGCCGGCGGCGTAGATCGGCGTGCCGCGCGAGGCCGCGAAGTCGATCCCCTTGTGCATCTTGGAATAGCCCAGGATCGGGTGGCGGCGCATGCCGAAGCGCGAGGAGATGCGCGCCCCGTCCACCGGCGTGCGCAGCAGTGCCTTGCGCACAGACTCGCCCTTCTCGTTGAAGAAGTCCGCGCGGCCGCTCTTCGGCGTGAAGCGGTAAATCTCCTTGCGCCGGCTGCCCAGCACCAGGGCGCCGTAAACCACCTCGCCGCTGTAGGCGATCTCGCCCTCGTCGTTGACGAAGGCCTCGTAGGCGATCTCGAAGCGGTCGCCGGCCTTGAGGTCGCGCTGGAAGTCGACGTCGTAGCTGAAGC
>OZ245764.1:2390000-3262500 GCA_965227565.1 Rhodospirillales bacterium | reverse complement strand
TAACACCCACTGGAGGGCCGCACCCACGTCTGTTGAAAAAGACGGGGATGACCTGTGCCTAGGGGTGAAAGGCCAATCAAACCGGGAGATATCTGGTTCTCCGCGAAAGCTATTTAGGTAGCGCGTCGGATTTGTGCCCTCGGGGGTAGAGCACTGGATGGGCTAGGGGGGAGCGATCCTTACCAAACCTAACCAAACTCCGAATACCGAGGAGTATCGTCCGGCAGACAGGCAGTGGGTGCTAAGGTCCATTGCCAAGAGGGAAACAGCCCAGACCGCCAGCTAAGGTCCCCAAGTTACGGCTAAGTGGGAAAGGATGTGGGAAGGCCAAGACAGCCAGGAAGTTGGCTTAGAAGCAGCCATCTTTTAAAGAAAGCGTAATAGCTCACTGGTCTAAATAAGCCGTCCTGCGCCGAAAATGTACCGGGGCTCAAGCCGTACACCGAAGCTGCGGGTTCGTTCTTTGGAGCGAGCGGTAGCGGAGCGTTGCCTAGGCCTGCGAAGCGGGACCCGTGAGGGCCCGTGGAGGTATGGCAAGTGAGAATGCTGACATGAGTAGCGATAAAGAGGGTGAGAACCCCTCTCGCCGAAAGTCCAAGGGTTCCTGCGCAAGGCCAATCCGCGCAGGGTGAGCCGGCCCCTAAGGCGAGGCCGAAAGGCGTAGTCGATGGGAATGGGGTTAATAGTCCCCAGCCAGCGGGTGGTGACGGAGATGAAACGTGGTCCGGACTTATCGGATTGTCCGGGCGGCTGGATTCTTCCAGGAAACAACCCCCGCCTTTGACCGTACCCGAAACCGACACAGGTGGACAGGTAGAGAATACCCAGGCGCTTGAGAGAACTCTGCTGAAGGAACTCGGCAAATTACCCTCGTAACTTCGGGAGAAGAGGGCCCGGTCTTGGGGCAACCCAGGGTCGGGGGCACAGACCAGGGGGTGGCGACTGTTTACTAAAAACACAGGGCTCTGCGAAACCGCGTGAAGGTGACGTATAGGGTCTGACGCCTGCCCGGTGCCGGAAGGTTAAGAGGAGAGGTTCACGCTTCGAATCGAAGCCCCGGTAAACGGCGGCCGTAACTATAACGGTCCTAAGGTAGCGAAATTCCTTGTCGGGTAAGTTCCGACCTGCACGAATGGCGTAACGACTTCCCCACTGTCTCCAGCAGAGACTCAGCGAAATTGAATTCCCCGTGAAGATGCGGGGTACCCGCGGTCAGACGGAAAGACCCCGTGCACCTTTACTACAGCTTTGCAGTGGCATTAGAACGCCTATGTGTAGGATAGGCGGGAGGCTTTGATGCGGCGGCGCCAGTTGCCGCGGAGCCATCCTTGAAATACCGCCCTTAAGCGGTCTGATGTCTAACCGCGTACCGTCATCCGGTACCGGGACCCTGCATGGTGGGTAGTTTGACTGGGGCGGTCGCCTCCCAAAGAGTAACGGAGGCGCGCAACGGTGGGCTCAAGCTGGTCGGACATCAGCTGTTGAGTGCAATGGCATAAGCCCGCCTGACTGTGAGGCCGACAGGCCGAACAGAGACGAAAGTCGGTCATAGTGATCCGGTGGTCCCGCGTGGAAGGGCCATCGCTCAACGGACAAAAGGTACGCCGGGGATAACAGGCTGATCTCCCCCAAGAGTCCACATCGACGGGGAGGTTTGGCACCTCGATGTCGGCTCATCGCATCCTGGGGCTGGAGCAGGTCCCAAGGGTATGGCTGTTCGCCATTTAAAGCGGTACGTGAGCTGGGTTTAGAACGTCGTGAGACAGTTCGGTCCCTATCTGCCGTGGGTGTTCGAGACTTGAGAGGATCTGTCCCTAGTACGAGAGGACCGGGATGGACGTACCTCTGGTGGACCTGTTGTCGCGCCAGCGGCACAGCAGGGTAGCTATGTACGGAACGGATAACCGCTGAAAGCATCTAAGCGGGAAACCAGCCTCAAAACCAGGTCTCGCCTAAGAGCCGTGGTAGACCACCACGTCGATAGGCCGGAGGTACAAGCGCAGCAATGCGTTCAGCCGACCGGTACTAATCGCTCGATCGGCTTGCATACCCACTTAAAACCCCACACCAAGAAAAAGATCCCCCAACCTCCCGCCAAGACGAAAGGAGAGGGTCTCTCCTTTCCGCTTGCGCGGAAAACGGCACGCCTTGATTGCTCGTCCGCTCACGCGGACGGACGGCACCGGCCCGCACCCCCGCCCGACCACCCATCTAGGGTACTGTCGTGGGCGGTCGGGCGGGGGTGCGGGCCGGTGCCGCAAAGCTCCCAAAGGGAGCGCAACAAAGATCAGTGCGGGCCGGCACCGCAAAGCTCCCAAAGGGAGCGCAACACAACAAGACCCAGCTTCTCTTTGCACGACCTGGTGGCTATGGCGAGGTGAGACCCACCCGATCCCATCCCGAACTCGGCCGTGAAATCCCTCAGCGCCAATGGTACTGCGTCTTAAGGCGTGGGAGAGTAGGTCGCCGCCAGGTCTTGCAAAGAGAAGACACGCTTCACGCCACACCCCCCGATCAACCACCCCACGCACAAAACCCACGAAAAGGGCCCCCACTCCGGCCCAACCAGCTCCCCTCAACACCCTCCATCGCGGGGTGGAGCAGCCCGGTAGCTCGTCAGGCTCATAACCTGAAGGTCGTAGGTTCAAATCCTACCCCCGCAACCAAATCTTCCAAATTTCTCAAATAGGTAGAGCGTGGCGCCATACCCGGCGCCGCGCCGCCCGCCGTCATGACGGCGCCATGTCAACAAGGTTGGCGGTGGCGGCTGTGACGGACGCTCCTATCGGATGCTGGAGATGTTGGGATTCGGGTCGTACACGGCCAATCTCAGTCCGATGTCGTCCTTTGAATTCTGCGATTGCGCACCTTACCCACGATGGTTCGTTTCGGCTGATCGGCGCTCTGCTTGCGGTAGCGCAAGGGTGGCACGCCGAACCTGCCGGTGAAGCTGGTCGAAAGGCTGGACGCGCTCGAGAAGCCGGTGGCATCGGCGATCTCGGCCAGGGACAGAACGGTGCTGCTCAGCAGGTTGGCGGCCCGGGTCAGACGCTGTTCGAGCTGGTACTGCTTGGGTGAGGTCTTCAGGAACTCGCGAAAGACCCGCTCCGCCCGACGCTGGCTCAAGCCGAGCCGGCTGCAGAGATCGCCGATCGTGACCTGCTGCTCGAGGTCCCGGTCAATGGCTTTCAGCAGCCGGTAGAATTCGGGCTGGAAGAGCTGCATGTGCTCCTGATCGGGGCGCTGACACTCGTGCGGGCCGCGCAAGCGCTCGTGGAACAGGGTCTCCTGCACCCTTTCGATCACGTCGCTGCCGAAATGCTCGCCCAGGATGTGGTAGACCATGTCCGATGCGGTCCGCGCTCCCGAACAGGTCAGCAGGCGCTCTTCCTTGACCAGGATCTCGTTCAGCACCTCTATGTCGGGATAGACCTCGCCGAAGGTGTCGATGTCCCGCCAGTGCAGCGTGCAGCGTCTGCCGCGCAACAGCCCGGACCTTGCCAGAAGCCATGTCGCGCTGCCGGTGGCGCAGACCACCGCGCCGTGCCGATGCTGGTTGCGAATCCAGGCCAGGACCCTGGAATCTGCAAAACTCGAAGCGCCGACGACGCCGATCACGATCACGTAGTCATAGAACTTCTGCTCGTCGCAGACCGCATCGGGAAGCACCCTGAGCCCGTTCGACGCCGCGATCGCTTGATCCGTCAGGCTGAGTGGTGCCCATCTTATGCAGTTTTCCGAGAAGTAGTCTCGGGTCTGTTTCAGAACATCGACGACCGAAGCATAGGAGAGCATTCCGAAACCCGGTAGGATCAGAACGCCGAAGTCCAAAGGCCTTCTTTGGGCGGGCGCGCACACGGCGCCCATCCCCCCCGGCAGGGGCGGCATCCTATCCACAACGTCACCCAACACGCCTCTCCACGGCCTCGGGCCGGCTCATCCCACCGGCACGTCCCAACGCAGACCTCTGAAGCTTGATACCAAGGCCGCCAATCATTATCCAGGCCGGCGGTAGGCGTAAAGACGCATCGTCATCTGTTCCGCCAGCGCTCGACCTGCCGACGCTTTCCTGAAAATCTGGATCGGATTCTCAAAATCCTGTCAGGGCGCAGGCTGGCAAGAGTGACGGCGATAGGTTGGAGAGAAGATGCATGACGAAAGCACCGCGGGAGATTCTGGCAGCCGTCTGCCACGAGTTCGCTCGACCCCTGAGGCTTGAGACCGTCCGGCTGGCGGCGCCGAAGGAGGAAGAGGTCCAGGTCGACCTGGAGGTCTGCGCGATCTGCCACAGCGATCTGATGGCGATCGACGGGCATTGGACTGTCTCGCTGCCGGGGGTCTTCGGCCACGAGGCCATAGGTCAGGTCAGCGCCGTCGGCGAGGCGGTGTCCGGCCTTGCGGTGGGCGACCGGGTGATCCTCAGCCTGATCCGCTACTGCGGGCGCTGCTATTTCTGTCAGAGCGGCGACCTCTCCTTCTGCGAGGCCCAATTCAATCTTACCCGGAATTCGCCCTTGAGCCTGGCGGACGGGACACCGCTGACCCAAGGCACCAAGGTTGGCGCCTTCGCGGAGATGGCGGTCGTCCACCAGTCGCAATGCATCAAGGTCGACGCCGAGATCTCCGGCGAGGTGGCCTGCACGCTGTCCTGCGGGGTGATGACCGGGGTCGGGGCGGTGACGCGCACCTCTCCGGTTGCCGCCGCCACGCCCGTCATCGTCATCGGCGCAGGCGGTGTGGGCATCAACTGCATCCAGGGTGCGGCGCTCGCCGGCGCCTATCCGGTGATTGCCTTGGATGTTCGCGAAGAGAAGCTCGACAAGGCCCGGCAGTTCGGAGCCTCGCACTGCCTCAGAGCCGACCTGGACCGGCCCCAGCTGGTCGAAGAGGTCAAGCGCCTGACGCAGGGGCGTGGTGCAGATGTTGCTTTCGTGGCGGTTGGCGCAAGCCCGGCGATCGAGGGGGCCGTGGATCTCGTCCGCAACGGCGGCAAGGTCGTCGTCGCCGGCATACCGGCACACAGCGAAGCCGTGAAGTTTGCCGCGCGAACCTTCGGCGGCCGAGGCATCAGCATCGTCGGGAGCAAGATGGGCTCGGCGCGGCCGCATCTGGATGTCCCGCGCCTGATCGATCTCTACCGTTCGGGCAAGCTCGACCTGGACGGGCTGGTCGCCCAGCGTTTCGCCTTGAAGCAGATCAACGAGGCCTTGGATGCGGCGCGGTCCGGCGCGTCGCTCAAGAACCTCATCGTCCTGGGCGGCGCGCAATGAAGGTCGTCAAGATCGAGACCTTCACGCGCCGCTTCGTGGCGCTGGTGCGGGTCACGCTGGAGGACGGAACGCTCGGCATCGGGCAGATGTCGCCCTATCACGCAGACATCACCACGGAGGTCTTCCACCGCTTCGTAGCACCCGCCGCCCTCAACCGCTCGGCGGAGGATGTTGCAGCCCTGGTCGAGGACATCTTTTCGCAGGCGCTCAAGTTCCCCGGCACCTTCCTGTGCCGGGCCATGGCAGGACTGGATACTGCGCTGTGGGATGCTGCAGGCAAGCGGGCGGGCCTTCCGGTCTATGCCCTACTCGGCGGCAAGGATCCCGCGGTCCCGGTCTATGGCTCCTCCATGTGCCGCAAGATCACGCCGGAAGACGAGACCAGAAGGTTCTTGCGCCTGCGCGACGAACAGGGCTTCCGATCCTTCAAGTTCCGGGTTGGCCGCAGCAACGGGCGCAACCAGGACGCCTGGCCCGGACGGACCCCGGAGGTGGCGCGTGCGGTCGGCACCGCCTTCAGGGGCGAGGGGGTCCGCCTGCTCGCCGACGGGAACAGTTGCTATGACGCCGAACACGCGATCGAGGTCGGCCGGATGCTGGCCGACGCCGGCGTCGAGCAGTTCGAAGAGCCCTGTCCCTACTGGGACTACGACGCGACGCGAGAGGTGCGCGAAGCGCTCGAGATCGACGTCTCCGGCGGCGAGCAGGATTCCTACCTGCCGGGCTGGCGCTATATGGTACGCTCGAACGTCGTCGACATCTGCCAGCCCGACCTCTGCTATGTCGGCGGGGTGTCGCGCCTCTTCACCGTGGCGGAGATCGCCGCCAGCGTCGGCAAGCCCGTGATCCTCCATGCGGCGAACGATTCCCTGGTCACGCTCTTCTCCCTGCATGCCTTCGCCGCCCTGCCGAACGCCGGCGATGCCTGCGAGTTCAACATCGAGGGTCCGGAGTATCACGATCCTCTGCTGCGCTATCTCTACGAGCCGGTCCTGTCGGTCTCGGATGGCAAGGCGCGGCTGAACGGTGAGCCCGGCTGGGGCATTCGCCCGACCGAGCGGTGGCTCGACGGGGCGGACTATAGAGCCCTGGAGGCCGATTGAGGCATCCGGAGAACGAGGTCGAGGGAAAGCAGGCGATGGACACGCCCTATCGGAACTATCTGGCCGGCAGCTTCGTCGAGGGCGACGGCGGTCGCACGCTCGAGATCGAAGACCCGGCGACCGGCGAGGTCTTTGCCGAGCACGCGCTGGCCGGGCCTGCGACCTTTGCGGCCGCTCTCGAAGCCGGGCGGGAGGCCTTCGCCAAGGGCGTGCTTTCGCGCGCCAAGCCGGAGGCACGCGCGCGACTGCTGCACCGGATCGCGGCCGAGTTGCGCAAGGTCAAGGGGGAAGGCGGGCGCCTGCTGTGCCTGGAGGGCGGCAAGGCTCTGTCGAAGGCCGAAGACGAGTTCGAGAAGGCCGCCGCCGCTTTCGAGTACTATGCCGGCCTCGCCGACAAGGCCGAAGGGCGGCAGATACCGGTCAGCGAGACCATCGTCGACTTTACCATTCTGGACCCGCTGGGCCTCTCGCTGCAGATCGTGCCCTGGAACTTCCCCGTTTCGATCGCCGCGCGCTCCGTTGCGGCGGCCATGGCGACGGGAAACTCGGTCATTCTCAAGGCGCCGGAGCTCACGCCGATCGGGCTGCACTACATGGCGCGTGCCATCGATGCGGCAGGAGCGCCGCCGGGTAGCGTCTCCGTTCTGAACGCACTGGGATCGGAGGCCTGGAAGCATCTCGTCTGCAGCGCCGACATCGACCAGATCACCTTCACGGGCTCGGTCGCGACCGGCAAGAAGATCCTCGCGGCGGCGGCGGAGAACATCGTCCCCTGCGTCATGGAACTGGGCGGCAAGTCGGCGGGCATCGCGCTGGCCGATGCCGACTTGGATAAGCTCATGGCCGCGGTCGCGGCCTCGGTCCTCTCCAATGCGGGGCAGATCTGTTCCGGGATGACTCGGCTGCTGGTGCACCGCTCACGCATGGAGGAGGTGCTGCAGGCCTTGCGGCAGCTGTCGGTCTCCGCCTCGGTCGGTCCGGGCATCACCAACGCCGATCTCACGCCGCTCGTCTCCGCGGTGCAGCGCGCACGGGTCGAAGACTGCGTCGAGCGCGGCCGGGCCGGGGCAAGCCTGCTGTGCGGCGGCAAGGCGCCGGAGCGGCCGGGCTACTTCTATGACTTCACGGTCTTTTCCGACGTCGATCCGATGGGCCCCTTGGGGCAGGAGGAGATCTTCGGGCCGGTGCTGAGCGTGATCGCCTTCGACGAGACCGACGAGGCGGTCCAGATCGCCAACGCCACACCCTACGGGCTTGCGGCGGGCATCTTCACCGACAGACTGAAGGAAGCGCTCTCGATCGCCCGGAGACTGCGGGCCGGGCAGGTCTACGGCAATCTCTGGCATGCGGGCTCGATCGCGGCACCCTTCGGCGGCTTCGGGCGATCGGGCTACGGGCGCGAGCGTGGCTACGAGGCGATCTACAACTATGCGAAGTCCAAGAACATTGCCTTCAGCCTGGCCTGAGCGGCTGCCGGGCATGGCGGGCAGACCTCGGTCGTGAAATCGGAAAAACCGTTCGTGAATTCGAACGCATGCCTGGCCCCTCTTGGCCAAAGATAGACAAGACAAAGTACTATAACGATCACCCAGGGCGGACAGACGAGAGATAGATGGCGGCGGTGGAACTATCAGGTGTCACCAAGAAATTCGGCGATGTCGTTGCGGTCGACAGCGTCGACCTCAAGATTGAGGACGGCGAATTCATGGTATTCGTCGGGCCGTCCGGCTGCGGCAAGTCGACGACGCTGCGTATGGTGGCAGGTCTCGAAGATACCTCCGGCGGCACCATCCGGATCGGTGAGCGCGACGTCACGCATATGGAGCCGAAGAACCGCAATGTGGCGATGGTGTTCCAGAACTATGCGCTCTACGCCCACAAGAACGTCTACCAGAACCTGGGCTTTGGGCTGAAGGTGCGCGGTACGCCGCGCGCCGAGGTGGACCAGCGGGTCCGCAGGGCAGCCGCAATGCTGGGGATCGAGGACCTCTTGGCGAGGAAGCCGAAGCAGCTCTCGGGCGGGCAGAAGCAGCGCGTGGCGCTCGGCCGAGCCCTGGTTCGCGACCCCGACATCTTCCTGCTCGATGAGCCGCTGAGCAATCTCGATGCCAAGATGCGGGTGCGGATGCGCGAGGAGATCGCCAAGCTGCACGCGGCGACCGGCAGCAGCATGCTCTATGTGACGCACGACCAGATCGAAGCCATGACCCTGGGCGACCGGATCGCGGTGATGAACAAGGGGCGCGTGCAACAGGTTGGGCCGCCGCTGGAACTCTATGACCGGCCGGCAAACGTCTTCGTGGCCAGTTTCATCGGATCGCCCGAAATCAACCTCTTCGACGGCGCGCTTGCGCCGCAAGACGAGGCTCTGACCATCGCCTGCGGCGACTTCTCCCTGCCGCTGCGGCCAGGCGCGATCTCCGATCGGGCCTCGTCTCCGGGGGCGGCGGTCAGGGCGGGGGTTCGCCCGGAACACATCTCCATCGCCGCAGACGGCGGAGGCGACTTTTCCGCAGAGGTCGAACTGGTGGAGCAGATGGGCGCGCAGACGCTCTTCGTTTGCAAGGCCGGGTCGGCTCGACTTCGCGCATTGGTGGAGCGAAACGACAGGTTGCGGATCGCAGACCGCATCCCGCTCAAGGTCGAGTCCGCCAATGTGCACGTATTCGATCCGCAGAGCGGGGAGTCCCTGCTCTCGGGTTGAGCTGTGCGAGTGCGTAGATGACCAAAGCAAAAGGAGGAATCGCTATGAAAGAAGTCAAGGGCACGATCAGGCAGGCCACCTCTCGTCGCACGGTGGTCAAGGGGATCGGCGCGGCAGCGGGTGCTGCGGCTTTCGGCCTCTATGCTCCCGCAGTCCACGCGAGCGACAAGACCGTCCGCTTCCTGAACGGTGAGCCGAGCAGGGAAAGCGTGCGCGCGATGCAGGTCGCGGCGGCTCAATACGAAAAGGAGACCGGGATCAAGGTCCAGATGGACACGGTCCCCGCGGGCAAGTCCTACGAGAAGGTGCAAGCCTCGATCAAGAGCGGCCGGCCCTACGACATTGCGACGCTCATCTTCGTGGGCGACGTGCTGATCCTTGCCGATGAAGGCAAGCTCGTTCCCATCAACGATCTCATAAAGAAATACGATTGGGGCCCCAAGATCCTCTTCCCCATGGACGGCAACAATTACTGGTATCCCTACGACTACAATCTGTGCTGGATCAACTATCGCCAGGATCTCTATACGGCACAGGGCCTGACGCGTCCGAAGGACTGGGCGCAGATGCTATCGAATCTGGACACGCTGCAGGGGACCGGCGAGAACCAACTGCCGCACGGGATCGTGCAGCCGATCGGTTCGAACAGCGCCACCAACTATACCTCCTTCGGCTACATGTGGGCCAACGGGGTCATGCTGTTCGACGACGACTGGAACGTCGTTTTCGACAGCCCCGAGTATGCCGGCAAGATGGGCGAGTATCTCGACTTCATGGCGGCCCTGACCCAGTATATGCCGCCGGCGCCGGTGCAGGCGGGCTGGCCCAACCTGGTCGGCGACTTCCAGACGGACAAGGTCTCCCACACCCCGGGAACGGGTCGTCTGATCGATACGATGAATGTCCGCATGCCGGAGCGTGCTGCGAACGTGGGCTCCTTCCTCTTCCCCTCCAAGGACGGCAAGACCTTTGCGGTCAATCACGGCTATGACGGCTGGGTGGTGCTCGACACGCCGATGTCGGAGGAAGCGATCAAGTTCCTGGAGTGGTTCTCGGACGAGCAGCTGATCAACTTCCTGCACACCTCGCCGGTGCACTATCAGCCGACGCGGATGGACATCTACGTGGATCCCCGCTGGCTGGCCCATCCGGACCTCGACACCTTCAAGCAGATCATAGAGATGCAGCACCAGGTGCTCACCGACAAGGACGTGGTGATCCGCTCCATCGACACCGAAGGGCCGGTGCCGGACGTGCGGGCAGGCAAGGCCTTCCGCTCTTACGCCCTGCCGGAGATGCTGCAGAACAAGATCATCAACAACATGTCGAACGCGGAGTGCATCAAGACCGCCGCCGACAAGATTCGCGCCGTGATCGCGAGCTAGAGCAGGATGCGTTCGCTCATGCTCACGAATCCCGCTCTCGCCTGTTGGCTTAAAAGCAAATCGTCGTCGCAGATCAGTCCATCTGCTCGGGATTTGCTCTAGCAATCTACTACCCTGGGGGAGGGGCATGGGTCTCTCCCCCGGCTTGTTCTGAAGCGGAGTCCGCAATGCGCGGCGAAAGAGTACTCTACACGATTTTCGCTGTGGCCATCGGGCTGACGGCTTTGCTGATCCTCTATCCGGCTTACTATGCCCTGGAACTGAGTTTCCAGGATCTGGACTCCTTTATCTCGGAGCCGGAGTGGGTGGGGTTTCAGAACTATGCGGAGGTCCTGGACCAGCCCGAGTTCTGGGCGGCCCTGGGGCGCGGCTTCATCTTCGCCGGCACCACCATCGCCCTGCAAATCGTGCTGGGCATCGGCTTTGCCACCCTGCTTGACGCCGCAATCCCCGGCAAGCCGCTGGTGCGCGGACTGACCGTCCTTCCCTATCTGCTTCCCACCATCATCGTCGCGCTGACCTTTCAATGGATGCTGGACAGCCAGGTCGGGGTCTTCACCCAGGGTGTCCGCCTCTTCGGCTACGAGTACATTCCCTGGGGCGAAAGCAGCTTCGCCGCGATGACGGTGGTGATCCTGCTCAGCGTGTGGATCTGGACGCCCTTCGTCACCCTGGCCGCGCTCGCGGGCCTGCAGTCGGTTCCGGGGGAGCTCTACGAGGCGGCCCGCGTCGACGGCGCGAACGCCTGGCAGCGCTTCTGGCACATCACCATACCGCAGCTCCGCCCGGTGCTCACCGTGGTCTTGCTGCTGCGCGCGATCTGGATGTTCAACAAGTTCGACATCATCTGGCTGACGACCCGGGGCGGTCCCCTGCAGGGCACGGAGCACCTGCCGGTCCTCGCCTACCGCAAGACCTTCGAGCTTTACGAGGTGGGGCAGGGGGCGGCGGTGTCGGCGATCTCCTTCGTGATCCTGTCGGTCTTCATCCTGATCTATTTCTACTTCTTCCCGATCGACGAAAAGGAGGAGTGAGCACATGAGCGAGCGCAAGCTGGGCCGCAGGATGGCGCTCTATGCCGTGGTCTGCACCACGATCATCTACTCGTTCTTCCCGATCTACTGGATGATCATCTCGAGCTTCCGGGACGACCAGTCGCTCTATGCCGACTTCTCGCTGCTGCCGGGCCCCTTCCATCTGGTCAACTATGAGGTGCTGCTGGGGCTCACCGACTATCCCTCCTGGTTCGCCAACTCCCTCCTGGTGGCCTTTGGCACGGTCTGCATCACCCTGCTGCTCTCCGTACTCATCGCCTACTCGGTGACCCGGCTGAAGTTCCGCGGCAAGACCGTGGTGGTGGGCACCATGCTCTACGCCTACATGTTCCCGCCGCTGTTGCTGGCGATCCCACTCTTCTCGCTCTTCGTGAAGCTCGACATCGACGACACCCGCTTCTCGCTGATGATCTCCCACTGCACCATTTCCCTGCCGCTCGGGGTCTGGCTCTTGTGGGGATTCTTCAAGCAGATTCCCGTGGACGTGGAAGAAGCGGCCATGGTCGATGGCTGCTCGCGGTTGAAGGCCTTCGTGCTCGTGGTACTGCCGCTGACCTTGCCCGGTCTGGTGACGGTCGCGATCTTCTCGTTCCTGCTCTCCTGGACGGACTACACCTTCGCTCTGGTGATGATCAGCACGGACTCGCTGAAGACCTTGCCGGCCGGCCTCGACACCATGGTGGGCTCTTACGAACTACGCTGGGGTGAGCTCATGGCCGGGTCGACGCTGATCGCTCTACCCCTGCTCATCATGTTCATGTTCCTCAGCCGCTATTTCATCCGCGGCCTGTCAGCCGGTGCGCTCAAAGGATAAGGGAGAGATAATCGCATGACGATCACCAAGATCGGCTTCATCGGTCTTGGCGCCATGGGCTCGGGCATGGTGCGCAACCTGATGAAGGGCGGCTTCTCGGTCGCTGTCTATGACCTGGTGCCCGCATTGGTGGAGGTGCTCGCCAAGGAGGGGGCAAGCGCGACGCGCTCGCCGCGCGAGGCGGCGGAAGGTGCGGATCTGGTGATCGCCATGCTGCCGAACGCCGCCGACATCGACGCCGCCCTGGATGGCCCGGACGGGGTCCTGGCCGCTGCCGAGACCAGCCGTCTCTTCATGAACTGCAGCTCGATCAACCCCTTGGAAGCGGTCCGGCTCGGCGAGAAGGCCGGCCTTGCCGGATGGCGCTATGTCGACTGTGCTGTCGGGCGCACGGCGACGCAGGCGGCCCAAGGCAAGTGCCTCTTCATGGTCGGCGGTGCGGAGGAAGACAAGCTTGCGGTCCGTCCGGCGCTCGACGCGATGGGTGACACCGTGATCGACGGCGGGGAGATCGGCCGGGCTTCCGCGCTGAAGATCGTCAACAACTACCTAGCCCTGGTCTCCTGCCTGGCGACGGCCGAGGCGCTCGCGATCGCCAAGGCGATGGGCCTGACGCCCGGCGCGGCGCTGGAAGTGATCAACGGGACCACCGCGCGCAACGGCAACACGGAGCTCAACTTCCCCAACAAGGTCCTGCGCGGGGATGTCTCGCCCGGCTTTCCGCTGATGCACGGTCACAAGGACCTTTCCATAGCGATCGACCTGATCGGCGAGGTCGGCGTCGCCAGCTATCTGGGCCGGCCGGCGCTGAAGGCCTTTGCCGACGCGCTGGAGCGGGGCCACGGCCGCAACGACTGTTCCGACATCCTGAACATGCTCGAGGCCGGCCAGACCGGGTCCAAGGGGGGAGCGAAGGAATGACCGCGCGAACCGAGGCCCTGATCGCCCAGATCCGCGACACCGGCACCCTGGAAGGACTGCCGCAAGGACACTTCATCGACGGCTGCTTCCGCGATGGCGGCAACGACACGCTCCCCTACTTCGACCCCGGCAGGGGCGCGGAGATCGGCCGGCTTGCCGCCGGCGGTGCCGGGGAAATCGATGAGGCCGTCGCCGCCGCACGCCGGGCATTCGCGCGCTCATGGCGACATGTCAGCCCGGCGGAGCGCGGCCGCATACTGCACCGCATCGCTGTGCTTGTGCGGGAGCAGTCCGACCTCCTGGCCGTCGCCGAAAGCCTCAACGCGGGCAAGACCTTGAGCGAGGCGCGCGGCGACGTGAACAACGTGATCCGGACCTTCGAGTTCTATTCCGGCGCGACGGACAAGCTGCAAGGCGACACCTTCGCGATCGACGAGCAGGTCCTCGCCTACACGGTGTTCGAGCCGATCGGCGTGACCGCGCACATCGTGCCCTGGAACTTTCCCTTGGCGATGCTGGCGCGCGGCGTGGCGCCCGCTCTGGCGGCGGGCTGCAGCGTCGTCGCCAAGCCCGCCGAGCAGACGCCGCTCTCGGCGCTGCTGCTGGCCCGGATCTTCCGCGATGCCGGGCTGCCCGACGGGGTCTTCAATGTGGTGACCGGTACCGGCGAGGCCGCAGGCGCGCCGCTTGCCGCCCACCCGGACATCGATCACGTGACCTTCACCGGCTCGGTGAAGACGGGAACCGGGGTGATGCGCGCGGCTGCCGGGAACGTGACGCAGGTGACGCTGGAACTCGGCGGCAAATCGCCGGCCGTGGTCTTCGCCGACTGCGACCTCGATCGTGCGGTCGGCAGCATGGTCGGGTCGATCTTCATGAACGCCGGACAGATCTGCTCGGCCGCCTCTCGGCTGGTGATCGAGCGTGCCGCCCACGGCGCGTTCCTGGACAAGCTGGTCAAGCGCGCAGAGACCTTGCGGATCGGTCACGGACTGCGCGATCCGGACATCGGCGCCATCAATTCGCAGCGGCAGCGCGACCGGATCGAGGCGTTCCTCACGGACGCCAAGGCGCGCGGAGTATCCCTTGCCACCGGCGGCTCTGCCACGGCGGATCCGGAAACCGGCCAGGGCTGGTTCGTAGAGCCCACGGTCTTCGATGAGGTCGCGGCCGACGATCCCCTGGTGAAGGAAGAGATCTTCGGGCCGGTGCTGGTCACGCAGCTCTTCGATGACGAGGAGGAGGCGATCCAACTCGCCAACGGGACGGACTATGGGCTGGCGGCGGGCATCTTCACCAAGGATACGGCCAGGGCCAGGCGCCTCTCGCGCGAGATCGACGCCGGCCAGATCTACATCAACCAGTGGTTCTCGGTCGGCGTCGAAGTGCCCTTCGGTGGAAACCGCAAGTCGGGCATTGGACGCGAGAAGGGGATAGACGGCATGCGCGCCTATTCGAAGATCAAGGGAGTGGGCGAGCGCTTCTGACCTGAATGGGGACCCCGCGGGTCCCTCATACCCTAGAGCAAATCTCGAGCAGATGAAATCATCTGCGACGACGATTTGCTGTTAAAACAACCTGCTCTAGCAGACGCAGAGTCCGGACCGGCTGACCTGAGCACCGGAGTCTCCCGCATTTGGTAGGAGAGCCCGTCACAGAGGAGACGGGTCTCAGAGCATCCCTCAAGCCGTCCTCTGCGTGCCGTTCAGAGCCCCTGCAATCGCTTGAGGAACTGGCCCTTCCGCGCGTGGCGTTCGCGGATGGCGGCGAGACGGTTGGAAAACTCGGTGGCGGTGTGCTCTTCTGCAGCGATCTGTTTGAGATCGGTGAGCAGGGCGGCTGCGTGGGCGTAACCGGAGGCGTTGCGGCGTTCGATCTCGATCTCGATCTCCGCCCAGACCTCGGCCCCCCGGCTCTTCAGCGCGTTGAGACGAGTGCGGCGTGCCCCTTCGGCTTCTTCGGCCAGGCGGCGCTGCTCGGCCCGCTGCCGTTCTGCTTCGGCGCGTTCGCGGGCATGACCTATCGCCTCCGCCTGCGCGCGCAACTCCCCTGCCGTCCGGTGAGGGCGGCCATCGTCCGCGTGCTGCGCAGGGAGACGCCGCCGCAGAGCCGCGCCAACACGAGTATCGCCCTCCGCCAGGCGGACGAGAAGGTCGGTCTTTTCCTCCTCGGAAAGCAGGGCAACGAAAGAGCGCAGCCTTTCGGGGGAGGACTCCTCCTCATAGGAGGACGCGGTCGCCGCTGCCGCCAGATCGCGGTCTATGTCAAAGTACTCCACTGCCGCTTCGAGGGCCCCGGTCAGCGGGCCGATGCCCGCCTGGGGCTCCGAACAGTCGTCGGGAACCAGTCCGTCCGCGACGGCCGAAAGCCAGAGGAGGTAGAAGAGCCGCATATCGCCAGCGAGCACATCGGCGCGCAAAGGCGAAAGCGCGGCCAGCCAGCCGGTACCGTCGTCCCATGCGTCTTGTGCTGCCTCGACCTCGTCACGGCAGATGTCAAGGATGGTGTTCTCGCCACTGTCCCATAGCCTCACCCAATCGACCTTGTTCAGGTATGGCCCCAAGCGCCGCCGATCGATAAGGTGTCTCGGCACACGCATCATCAATTGCCGTGTGCCCCAGTTGGCGAGATAGAGATGCAGATCGAAGCAGCTTTCCACCAGCCGCTTCGGGTCGCCCTTGAAATCACCCCACTCATAGTGGTTGGTGAAGCTGGTCGCCGTAATCCTCGCCCGCGTGGACAGGCCGCGCAGCCGCTCCTGCTCGGCCTTCGTCAGCGGTCGGTCAACGGCCAGAAACTCGTAGTACTGATACTCGCTCATTCAATTGACTCTTGCCGGGGAACCTGCCCATCAAGCTGTTTCGTTCAACCGAACCGGGTTTGTCGGAGGCTCCAGAGTTTGAGAGGAGGGGCGCTGACAAGCAAGCTTGGAGCGCTGTTTCCGCCGGACGGCGGTGTCCTGCGAGATAGTACGGGGGGGGCCGTGCGAGCGCATCCTGCTCTACCGCGCAAAGCGCCGGCGCAGGACCTTCTGCCGGCTGGAGAGGATGTCGCGGTCCAGGTAGCACTGGCGCAGGTGCCGGTCGCCGCCGGTCGGTTCGATCGCCGTGCGGCCGTGCAGCAGGCGATAGTTGTCGACGATGTAGGCCTCGCCGGGTTCTAGCTTGAACCGCAGCATCATCTCCTCCGACCAGAGGATTTCCGCGAAGCGGCGGCGTGCCGCGTAGTAGCGCGCGAGGCACTGGGGATCGGCAAGCGCCACCTGGTCCGAGCGGTTGTGAAAGCGCACCCGCTGTAGCTGCCCGTCGGGCCGCAGCTCGAGCAGCGGCCCGAAGTGCTCGAGGATCGCATCGGGGTCGGCATAGCGGAAGGTCACCGGCGTCCGGGTCAGCACGCGGAAGGCATCGGGTGCCGTCACCTGCAAGCGCCTCGCCGCGTTGAAGCCGTCGACGACCAGGCTCTCCCCGCCGGCCGCGCTGTTCTCCAGGCAGTGCAGGAAGATGTAGCCCGGCCCCGGCAGGCGATAGGGGTTGTCGACATGGGGCTCCAGCGCGCGGTCGGTCATGCTGAGGTCGTAGCCCTGGGCCATGCTCCTGACGTCCGCGATGCCGCCCCAGTTGGTCTGGCGGATCGGGCCGATCAGGTCGGTCAGCAGCTCCAGCGCGTCCTGCTGCCGCGGCAGGCCGCGCACCAGCACCAGCCCCAGACGGCCCAGGTCGTCCAGCAGGGCCAGCAGGCGCACCTCGTCCGACAGAGCGCCGAAGTCATGCCAGGGCAGCGGATCGAGGGCCCCATCCCAGAGCTGCTTGGCGCCGAGCAGGTCGTCCGGGAGCGGTCGCTCGACGCAGGCGCGCAGGTCGTCGAGCCGGAAGGTGCAGCGGTGGCCGTCGCTGAAACGCAGGCCCACCTCCTCACCCGGCAAGAGCTCGGAATCTTCGAGCGACAGGTCCAGGGGCAGAAAGGCCACCTCCTGCAGGCGATGCCCGGTTTCCGGGTCCTTGTTGCTGGGCTCGAAGCTGCGCTCGCGCAGCCAGATGGGGTGGAAGGTGAAGGCCAGGCCGTCCGGCCAGGTGATGCTCAGCCCAGCGGTCGCGATCTCGATCGTCATCCCTGCTCTCCCTGTCGTACCTGTCCGCTGAGGGCAAGCTAGGGCAGCGGTAGCGCCAACGCTGTCGACAGCTTGTCGAAAACCGTCGATAAACTGTCAAACTCCGGACAGGAGGGCGACAGGCGATGAAACAGCGCCCGGTGCTAGACCCCAGCGGAAGCTTCGACCCCCTGGCGGGGCGCGAGGGCGCGGCCATGCCCCGGGTGCTGGGTGCCGCCATCGACTATGCGTCCGGCACCGATCTCGCACGGCACAGCCATGGCGTGGGCCAGCTGATCTATGCCGCAGAGGGGTCGATGACGGTGCGGAGCGAGGAGGGGGTCTTCATCGTGCCGCCCCTCATGGCGGTGTGGGTCGCGCCCGGGGTCATGCACGCGATCGCCATGCGCAGCCGGGTGGCGATGCGGACGCTCTACTTCCGGCCGGACTCGCTGCCGCTGCCGGACCGCCGTGGCGGCGTCCTGCGCGTGTCGCCCCTCCTTCGGGAACTCATCCTGGCGCGCATTGCAACCCCTGTGAGCCGGAGCCCCCGCGACGACGCCCTGAACTGCCTGATCGCCGATGAGATCGGGCCGGCGGCCTTCGAGCCCCTGGCCCTCAGGGCGCCGCAGGACCGACGGGTCCGGCAGATCGTGACGACGCTCCTGGAAGAGCCCGGTGACCCCCGTTCTCTCGCCGACTGGTCGGGCGCGGTGGGGGCCAGCCCCCGCACGATCGAGCGCATCTTCCTGAAGGAGACGCACCTGACCTTCCGCCAGTGGCGCCAGCAGGCCCGCCTGCTTCAGGCCGTGCTCCATCTCGCAGAAGGCAGGCCCGTCACCGCGGTCGCCCTCGATGTCGGCTACGCCAGCCAGAGCGCTTTCACCTACATGTTCCGCCGCGCACTCGGCGTGGCGCCGAGACATTTCTTCAAGAAGGCGGAGTGAGGCTTGCGATCCGAACCTGGACTCCCTTGCGACGCCAAACTGCTTGGACAACTGGGCGCTAGGGCAGGGTGCCTGCAAGAAAATCCCGAGCAGATGGACTCATCTGCGACGACGATTTGCTTCAATAACAACGTGCTAGGGCGGAATGCATGAGCATGAGCGAGCGCATAGGCCTCTAGCCGATCCGGCCCACCGGCGCTAGGGTCTCCAGCAGCTTCGCTCCTGCCGACGCCGGACCGCTCGCCCGCCCGGGCAGGCGACCTGCGCGCAGAGGCGGGCGACGGTTTCGCGGCAAGCTTCCCCGGACGGCCGCCGTGCAGGGGAGCCCGGATGGACGGAAAGGGTGGAAGACATGGAGAGCAAGGATCTGATTTTTGCGGGCCTGGTAGAGGTCGCCGAGCGCATCCGGCTGCGGGCCGTCACCGCAAGCGAGGTCACCGAGGCGCTGCTCGATCGGATCGGTGAGATCGACGGCACCTACAAGAGCTACCTGCACCTCTGCTCCGAGTCCGCCCGGGCGCGCGCGGCGGCGGCCGATGCCGAGATCGCCAAGGGGATCTACAAGGGGCCGCTGCACGGCGTCCCGATCGCCGTGAAGGATCTCTGCTACACCACCTTCGCGCCGACGACCGGGGGCATGACGCTCTATAGCGGCTTCACGCCCGACCACGATGCAACGGTGGTCTCGCGCCTCTTGGCCGCGGGTGCGGTCATCCTCGGCAAGCTCACCATGACCGAAGGGGCCTATACCAGCCATCACCCCGAGATCCCGGCACCGCCCAACCCCTGGGGGCACGACCTCTGGGTCGGCTCCTCCTCGACCGGGTCCGGTGTGGCGACCTCGGCGGGGCTCTGCTACGGCTCGCTCGGCTCCGACACCGGCGGCTCGATCCGCTTCCCCTCGGCAACCTGCGGCCTGACCGGCATCAAGCCGACCTGGGGGCGCGTGAGCCGGCACGGCGTCTTCGCCCTTGCCGACACGCTGGATCATGTCGGTCCGATGGCCCGCTCGGCCCAGGACTGCGCCGCCATCCTGCAGGCCATCGCCGGCTGGGACCTCCATGATCCGACCTCCATCCTCAGCCCGGTCCAGGACTACATGGCCGAGGCCGGGAAGAGCATCCGCGACATGCGGATCGGCATCGACCGGGCCTATGCACTCTCCGGCGTGGACGAGGAGGTGGCGGGCGCCTTGCAGGCGGCGATCGCGGTCTTCCAGGAGCTCGGGGCGCGGGTGGTCGATGTGAGCTTCCCCCCCTACGAGGAGCTGGTCTCGAAGTGGATCATGATGTGCGCGATCGAGACGGCGGTCGCGCACGAGGAGACCTACCCTGCGCGCGCCGAGGACTACGGGCCCGAACTCGCCCAGCTGATCGACCAGGGCCGCGACACGGCCGGGATGGAGGTCGCAAAGGGCACGCACCTGCGCCGTGCCTTCACCCGGTTGCTCGCGAACCTCTTCGAGGAGATCGACTGCCTGCTGATCCCCACCATGCCCCTCCCGATCCCGACCCTCGACAAGATGGGCGAGTACGGCGGGGATCCGTCGGTGCTGAACGGCATCCTGCGCTTCACAGCCCCCTTCGACTTTTCCGGCAGCCCGACCATCACCCTGCCCAACGGCCTGGACCGCCGCGGCCTGCCGCTCAGCATGCAACTGGTGGCCCCCCACCTGCGCGAGGACCGGCTGGTGCGCGCCGGGCATGCCTTCCAGACCATGACGGACTGGCACCGCATGACGCCGAAGGCGCTCGCCGCGACGAGCGGCTAGAGCAGGTTGCGCTCGCTGATGTTCACGCATCCTGCTCTAGCATGTTGTTTCAGAAGCAAATCGTCGTCGCAGATCAGTTCACCTGCTCGGGATTTGCTCTAGTAGTAAAGCGTGTGCTCGATGTCGATCACCTCTGCGCCGACGGGAATCGTCGCACCATCCATCAGCACCAGGGTGTCCGTGCCGCTGCCGCCGAAGAAGGTCTCCCCGGCCATGATGCCGGCCTGGTCGTCGATCTGAATGAAGTCATCTCCGCTGCCGCCGAAGATGACATCGGCGCCGCTGTGCCCATCGACGACCGCATCGTTTCCGTCCCCGCCGTAGACGATGTCGCTGCCGGATCCGCCCGCCAGGAGATCGTCGTTGGCTCCACCGAACAGGCGATCGTTGCTATCGCCGCCTGACATCGTATCCGCGCCGGCACCGCCGTAGAGCGTACCGCTGCCGGATCCATCAGACATGAAGTCGTTGCCGCTGCCGCCGAATAGCCAGTTGCCGCCGGCGCCGCCGTAGAGGGAATCGTCCCCATCGTTCCCCTCCAACCAGTCGTTGCCCGCGTCCCCGTAGACGAGATCGTCCCCGCTGTCGCCCGAGAGGGCAAGGTCATCGCCGGCGCCCCCGAAGAGGCTGTCGTCGCCCTTACCGCCGAAGAGCCCGCTGTCGTCGCCCGTGCCGCCGTAGAGGCTGTCTGCCCCGCTTGCGCCGTAGAGACCGCTGTCCATCCCCTCGCCGCCGAAGAGGCTGTCGTCGCCCGATTGACCGGAGAGCAGACTGTCGTCCGCCGTCCCGCCAAAGAGGCCGTCGTTCCCCAGGCCGCCGAACAGGGCGTAATCGCTGCCATTGCCGCCGCCGACAAGGTCGTCGCCGTCATCGCCGAAGAGATTCGTGTCCTCGCTGTTGCCCCCGTAGACGCCGTCGTCGCCACTGCCGCCGAAGAGGTTCCGATCGCTGAAGCCGACGCCCAGGACTATGTCGGCGCCGCTCCCCCCATAGAAGGCCTCATCGGAGTGCGCACTGCCGACCAGGCGGTCGTCGCCTTGACCGCCGAAGAAGCTGCTGTCGTCTCCGTCGCCGCCGAACAGGGTGTCGGCCCCATCGCCGCCCAGCAGATAGCTGTCGTTCCCGTCGTTCCCGAGAAGGCTGTCGTCGCCGCCCGCGCCGTAGAGCCTGTCGTCGCCGCTCAGTCCGCTCAGGGTATTGGCGGCCGAGTTGCCGACCATCCGGTTGTCCTGGTCGTTGCCGCTGCCGTCGACTGCGGCGTCGAGCCCGAAGGCGGAGAGCTCGTCAGCGCTGAAGGCTTGGAAGTTCTCGACGTGGGTGGCGAGCGAGAGGTCGGCCAGGGCCAGGACAAGATCGCTGCCGCCGCCGGCCTCCTCCACGACGACCTCGTCACCGAGTGCCAGGAAGCTGTCGTCGCCGGCACCGCCCACCAGGGTGTCGGCAGCGAGCCCGCCCGGTGCTCCCAGCAGGGTATCGCTGCCGCTGCCGCCGTAGAGGCTGTCGGTCCCGCTGAGGCCGGCCAGGAGATCGCCCCCGGTGCCGCCGTAGGCCTTATCGTCGCCCGACCCGCCGTCTAAGTGGTCGTCCCCGCTGCCGCCGTAGAGGAGGTCGTGGCCCAGGCGTGCGATGAGGCTGTCCGAACCGGAGGCGCCTGCCAGGGTGTTGGCGTTGGCGTTGCCGACGAGGCTGTTGTCGAGCGCGTTGCCCAGGCCGACGACGGCCGTGCCGACCAGGTTCAGGTGCTCGATGTTGGTGCCGGAAGCCTCCAGGTCGAAGTCGAGGTTGGAAAGCACCCGGTCGCTGCCGGCGTCGGGCGCCTCCACCAGGCTGTCGTCGGCATCGTCGACCCGGAAGGTGTCGTCGCCCGCGCCCCCGTAGAGCGTGTCGAGGCCGCCGGCGCCGCGCAGGAAGTCGCTGCCATCGTCGCCGAAGAGGGTGTCCGAGCCCGCGGCCCCGTTCACGCTGTCCTCGCCGCTGCCGCCGTAGAGCAGGTCGTCGGCCGAGCGCCCGAAGATCTTGTCCGCCCCGCTCTCCCCGGAGAGCGTGTTGTTCTGGTCGTTGCCGCGGATCCGGTTGGCTTGCGCGTTGCCGGCACCGATGACGGCGCCGGCGAAGAGGTTCAGGTTCTCGACGTGGGTGGCGAGCGAGAAGTCGACGTCGGAGAGCACGACGTCGGTGCCTTCCCCCGCTGCTTCAACGACGCTGTCGTTGGCATCGTCGATGCGGAAGGTGTCCTCGCCGGGCCCCCCGAAGAGGGTGTCGCCGCCGCTTTCGCCCCTGAGAAAGTCGTCGCCGCTGCCGCCGTAGAGGCGATCGAAGCCGGAACCGCCGTTCAGCCTGTCCGCGCCGCTGTCGCCCGAGAGGCGGTCGTCGCCGGACTGCCCGGTCTGGCTGTCGTTGCCCGACCCGCCGAAGAGACTGTCGTTCCCGTCCTGCCCCCTGACGATGTCGTCTCCCGACAGACCGTAGAGCCTATCGTCCGCCGTCCAGCCGAGAAGGACATCCCCGAGATCGCTGCCCGTCAGCGTGTCGCTGCCGCTGCCGCCCGCATAGGTCGCCATCGCTACCTCCTCCTTCAGCCGGCGGTGTGTGGGGGGCCGCAAACACCGCGCACGCGAGCCCGAAGCGGTCGCGCAAGTTCTTTCCAGTCCGATCAGATTCTACAATAGAAAATCTGAAAATTGCTACCTGTCCAAAAGGCTAGGTTTGTCGATTCTCAGGAATCCACCCTTCTCCGACGGCGATTTGTCGGCTCGTAAGCGTGAAAATTGCGAGGAACCAGGGACAGCTTCCGAAGCGGATTCAATCATGGCAATCTAGCGTCAATGAAGGACTGAAACACTTCGATCCCTATCCTCTAGGCCAGGCGCAAGATAGTACCGGACGACGGTGCCGAGGTGCGTCGGATCTGGATTAGACAGACATCAGGGGAGATGGATATCAGGGAAGATAGACATAAGACTCTATCCTCGTGACCAGCAGCCCGGCGGGGATCGTCGCCCCGCCGGACAGGATCAAGGTGTCGCTACCGCTGCCGCCGTCGTAGGTCTCCCCGGCCTGCAGTTCCGCCTGGGCGAACACGACCAGGGTGTCGTCTCCCGCCCCACCGAAAAGGATATCGATGCCGCTCCCGCCGGCGAAGCTGCCGTCGTCGCCGGAGCCGCCATAGAGCGTATCGTCGCCGCTCTGGCCCAGGAAGCTGACGTCACCGCCGCTATCGCCGGACAGCACATCGTCACCCTCATCGCCGAAGAAGGCTGCGTCGTCCCCCTTGCCGCCGGAGAGACTGTCCGCGCCGCTGGCGCCGAAGAATGAGGCGTCGGTCCCATCATCGCCATAGAGCCGGTCCGCTCCGCCATATCCGGTGAAGGAGAGATCGTTTCCGCTGCCGCCGAAGAGGGTATCCTCGCCCTCCGCTCCGAAGAAGAACTGGTTCCCGCCGAAAAAGGAGGCGTCATTCCCGCTTCCGCCATAGAGCCGGTCGTCGCCGGCGCCGCCGGTGAACTGCCGGTCGTTGCCGCTGTCACCGAAGAGAAGATCGTCATCCGCGCCGCCGTCGAAAGCGCTATCCCGTCCGCTGCCGCCGAAGAGGCTGTCGCTGCCCGCGTCGCCGTCGAACCACGTGTCGCTCCCGTCGCCGCCCGAGAGTCGGTCATCGCCCTCGTCGCCGTCGAACCACGCGTCGCTCCCGTCGCCGCCCGAGAGCCGATCATCGCCCTCGCCGCCGTCGAACATCTCGTCGCTCCCGGTGCCGCCGGACAGAGTGTCATTCCCCTCGCCCCCAGCGAACATGTAGTCGTCGCCGGCATCGCCATAGAGACTGTCATCGCCGGAATCGCCCTCAAACCCTTCATCGTCACCGGCGCCGCCGAACAGGCGGTCGTTTCCGGACCCGCCTTCGAAGTTCTCGTCATCTCCGTTGCCTCCGAAGAGTTGGTCGGAGCGATCGTCCCCGCAAAAGTTCTCGTCGTCGCCCTCTCCGCCGAAGAGCTGATCGTTGCCCTCTCCGCCAAAGAAAGACCGGTCGCGTCCGCTGTCACCGTATAGGCTGTCGAAGAGGTCACCGCCAAAGAAATAGGAGTCCCTCCCCTCTCCGCCGAAGAGGCTGTCGACGAAGCTCCCGCCAAAGAAATAGGAATCCTCTCCATCGCCCCCGAAAAGGTAATCGTACCCGCTCTCTCCGTAGAAGTAAGCGTCATCCCCCGAGCCGCCGAAGAGGCGGTCGTCTCCGGCAAGGCCGTAGAGCCTGTCGGTACCGCTTTCGCCGTAAAGAGTGCTGGTTGCCGAGTTGCCGGTCATCCTGTTGTCCTGGAGGTTGCCGGTACCGTCCACCGACGGGTCCAGCGACAGGGCGGCGAGCTCGTCGGCGGTCAGGGCCTGAAAGCCCTCGACGTGGGTGGCGAGCGAGAGATCGTCGAGGGCCAGGACCAGATCGCTACCGCCGGCGGACTCCTCAAGGACCAGGTCGGCCGCTAGGACCAGGAAGGTGTCGTCGCCCGTACCGCCCACCAGGGTGTCGGCAGCAAGTCCGCCGGGCGCTCCCAGCAGGGTGTCGCTGCCGCTGCCGCCGTAGAGGCTGTCGGTCCCGCTGGAGCCAACCAGAAAATCGCTTCCCCTACCGCCGAAAAGCCCGGCATCGCCGCTCTCGTCGACCAGGGTATCGTCCCCGTCGGCACCATAGACCCTGTCGTCGCCGGTCCTGCCGTAAAGCCTGTCGTCGCCTTCACCGCCGTAGAGGCCGTCGTTGCCCGAACCGGCGTTCACGAAGTCGGCCCCGCTGTCCCCGTAGACCCGGTCGTCGCCCAGGCGGGCGAAGAGGCTGTCGGACCCCGAGCCGCCGGCCAGGGTGTTGGCGTTCGTGTTGCCCAGGATGCTGTTGTCCAGCGCATTGCCCAGGCCCACCAGGGCGGTGCCGATCAGGTTCAGATGCTCGACGTTGGTGCCGGAGCTTGCGAGGTCGAAGTCGAGGTTGGAGAGGATCCGGTCGCTGCCTTCGTCCTCCGCCTCCACGAGGCTGTCGTTTGCGTCGTCGATGCGGAAGGTGTCGTCGCCCGCGCCCCCGTAGAGCGTGTCGCTGCCGCTGCCCCCGCGCAGGAAGTCGTCCTCCCCACCGCCGAAGAGCCGGTCGGAGCCGGTGGCTCCGTTCATCCGATCCAGGCCGCTGCCGCCATAGACATGGTCGTGGCCTGTGCGGCCGTAGAGGTGGTCGTCGCCGGAATCCCCCGAGAGGCTGTTGTCCCGGTCGTTGCCGCGCAGGCGGTTGTCCTGCGCATTGCCGCTGCCCACCAGCGCAGTGCCCAGGAGGGTCAGGTTCTCGACGTTGGTGGCGAGGCTGACGTCGACGCTGGCGAGCACCCGGTCGGTGCCTTCTCCCGCGGCCTCGACGACGCTGTCGCCCGCATCGTCGAGGCGGAAGAGGTCGTTGCCGAAGCCCCCGTAGAGGGTGTCGCTGCCGCTCTCGCCATGCAGGAAGTCGTTGCCGGATCCACCGAAGAGCCGATCCTGGCCGGACCCCCCGTTCAGCCTGTCCGCACCGCTGTCGCCGACCAGGCGGTCATCGCCGCTCTGCCCGGTCTGGCTGTCGTCGCCAACCCCGCCGTAGAGGCTGTCGTTGCCGTCCTGTCCCCGGGCGGTGTCGTCTCCCGCCAGCCCGTAGAGCGTATCGTCGGCCGTCCAGCCGAGAAGGAGGTCCCCAAGCTCGCTGCCTGTCAGCCTGTCGTCGCCGCTGCTGCCCGCATAGCTGGCCATGCTTCTTTCCTCTGCCTTGTGGCGGTGAGAAGGCGCGGTTACTTGAGGTCAAGCCCGGAAAACGGCCTCAACTTCATCTCGGATCTGCGTGTTCCTTAGCCGTAGACAAAGCTCTCGATGTTGACGACCAGAGCCCCGATGGGGATCGTTGCGCCATCCAGCAGGAAGAGGGTGTCGAGACCGCTTCCGCCGTCGTAGATCTCCCCGCCGAGAATGTCCCCCTGGCTGGACACCACGAGTGTGTCGTCGCCGTTGCCGCCGAAGACAACGTCGCCACCTGCGCCCCCGTTCAGGGCGGTGTCGTCGCCGTCGCCTCCGTAGAGGTTATCGAAACCGGCCCCGCCGAAGAGTCCGTCTTCGCCTGCATCACCAAAGAGCACGTCATTGCCAAGGTCGCCGCTGACGGCATCATGTCCGTTGCCGCCATAGAAGTCGCGGTCGTTCCCGGTACCGCCATAGAGGAAGTCGTTCCCGCTGCCGCCCAGGAACATGCTGTCAGCGCCGCCACCGCCGAAGAGGCTGTCGTCGCCCGCCGAACCGCTGATGAGGTAGTCCTCGCCGTTGTCACCGAAGATGCTGTCGTTGTCATCGCCGCCGAAGAGGCTCATGTCATCGTCGGCACCGCCAACGATGTGATCCGCCCCGCCGTCCCCGTAGAAGATGGTGTCTTCTCCCGCTCCACCTGAGAGGTAGTCGTCTCCGCTGCCGCCGGAGACGAAGCGATCGCTTCCCGTTCCACCGTAGAACCGGTCCGCTCCGCTGCCGCCGTCGACGAAGATGTCGTCGCCGTCGCCGCCGAACAGGGTGTCGTCGCCTCCCGAGCCGTTAAGGACCTGGTCCACGCCCGAGCCGCCATAGATGCTGTCGTTCCCGTCGCCGCCGAAGAGACCGATGTCATCGCCGGTCCCGCCGGCTATGAGGTCCGACCCGCCCTCGCCCAGCAGGTAGAGGTCCTTGCTCTCGTCGCCGAAGATTCGGTCGTCGCCGGAATCTCCGGAGAGGGAGGTGTCTTGGCCCAAGCCCCCATAGAGGGTGTCGGCGCCTGATCCGCCGAACAAAGAGTCCTCGCCCAGCTCGCCGTGGAGCAAGTCGTTGCCGGTGTCTCCGAAGAGGCCATCGTCGCCGCTACCGCCGAAGAAGGCGCTCTCGGCTCCGCCTCCGCCGTAGAGAAGATCGGAGCCGCTGCCGCCATAGAAACCGCGGTCGGTGTTCTCGCCACCGAAGAGACCATCGTTTCCGCTGCCTCCCCAGAAGGCGGTGTCCTTTCCGTTTCCGCCGAAGAGGGAATCGATGCCCGAGCCGCCAAAGAAGAAGCTGTCGTTGCCGGTATCGCCCGAGAGCCTGTCGTCGCCCTGGGCGCCGAAAAGCGAGTCGTCCTCGCCCTCGCCGCCGTAGACGCTGTCGTCGCCGCTCCCACCGGAGAGAAGCAGGTCGTTGCCGTTGCCCCCGTCGACCCTGTCGCTGCCGTCGCCGCCGTAGAGGCCGATATCGGCGTCGTTACCGCCATAGAGGAGGTCGGACCCGCTGCGGCCATAGAAGTAGCGATCGGTCCCGCCGTCGCCATGTAGGGTGTCCGCCCCGTCGCCGCCTTCTATCTGGGTGTCGATTCCGCTGCCTCCGTAGATGACATCGTCGTCGCCGTTGCCAAAGAAGTCCCTGTCGTTACCCGTGCCGCCGAACAGACTATCCGTGCCGTTGCCGCCAAAGAAGAGGCTGTCATTTCCTGACCCGCCCTCCAGGACATCCTCACCGCCGCCGCCGACGAAGAAGGAATCTGTTCCGCTTCCGCCGACAAGACTGTCGTTCCCGCTTCCGCCGAAGAAGGAGGTGTCATTGCCATCGCCGCCGGAGAGCGAGTCGCCGCCGCTGTCACCGAAGAGCGCGCTGTCGTCGCCATCGTCACCGAAGAGGAGATCGTCGCCGTCACCACCGGCCAAGGAGAAATCCGCGCCGCTGCCGCCGAAGAGACTGTCACCTCCGGTGCCCCCGTACAGGTACTGGTCGACCGAGTCCCCGCCATAGGCGCGGTCGGTACCCGAACCGCCAAACAGGAAACGATCACTTCCCGTATCGGCAAAGATCCTGTCATTGCCCAAGGACCCGACCAAGGACGTGTCGTCCCCGCTGCCGCCGGATACGACATCGTTGCCGGCATCTCCGAAGAGGCTCGTTTCGTTCCCGTCGCCCCCGTAGATCAGGTCGTCGCCCGTACCGCCGAAGAAAGCGGAATCGGAGCCGACGCCGCCATAGAGGTAGTCGGCGTCAGAACCGCCGAAGAAGCTGGCGTCCTGACCGCTCCCTCCCGACAGCCGATCGTAGCCTTGGTCTCCGTAGAAGCGGAGGTCGTCGCCCGCACTCCCGGCGAGCGAGTCATCGCCACTGCCGCCGTACAAGCCATCATCATCTCCAAGGCCGCCATACAGGCTATCGGAGCCGCTGCCTCCGCCGAGAATATCCTTACCGTAACTGCCGAGAAGGACGTCATCGCCGCCTTCTCCGTAGAGGAGGTCCTCTCCGCTACCGCCGTAGAGCCTACTGTCGTCTCCCGCACCACCGTAGAGGCTGTCCGAGCCACTTCCGCCGTAGAAGTAGCTGTCGGCGCCCGATCCTGCGTAGAGGCTGTCATCGCCGCTACCGCCGTCGAAGGCGTAGTCGCCCCCGCTGCCGGCCTCGAGGCGGTCCGATCCGCTATCGCCGAAGAAGGCATGCTGAACCTCGGAGCCGCCGACCAGCGTGTCGTTCCCCGCGCCGCCTGCAAAGGAGAAGTCCTCTCCTCCGTCGCCGTAGATGCGGTCGTCGCCAGCCCCGCCATCGAAGGAGAAATCGTTTCCGCCGCCGCCGTAGATCAGGTCTGCACCGCCACCGCCCATGAGGCTGACATCGACGAAGCCGCCGCCGAAGAGTCCGTCCAGGCCGCCGCCGCCGTAGAGCCGGTCGTCGCCGCCGTCGCCATAGAGCAGGTCGTTTCCACTTTCCCCAAATATCCGATCCCCGTCGCCGCCGCCGTAGAGCTTGCTGTCGTCTCCGTCGCCGCCGAAGAGGCTGTCGGCCCCGCCGTTGCCGTAGAGCGAGTCGGTGCCATCGCCACCGTTGAGGGTATCATTGCTGCTGCCACCATCCAGATTGTCGTCGTTGGCAGCCCCGTAGAGCACGTCAGCACCGCTGCCGCCATGAAGGTCGTCACTGCCACTGTCGCCGTCCAGCATATCGTCGTCGTGGGCGCCGTAGAGTGAATCGTCGCCATTGCCCCCATAGAGGTCGTCGGCGCCGTCGCCGCCGTCCAGCATGTCGTTCTCGCCGGCGCCAAGGAGAAGATCGTCGCCGACTCCGCCGTAAATCCTGTCGTCCCCTCTATCACCATAGAAGTAGCGGTCCATCCCGCTGCCCCCGTAGAGGTAGTCGACTCCGCTGCCGCCCATGAAGGAGAGGTCCGCTCCGGTGCCGCCGAAGAGGCGGTCGGTGTCGTCTCCACCGGAGAAGTTGCTGTCGTCGCCAGAGCCGCCGTAGAGGGTATCGTCACCGGCCCGTCCGGTGAAGGCGTGGTCCGTTCCAGAGCCGCCGAAGAGGTGATCGGCACCGCTGTCGCCGTAGAAGTTTCGGTCGTTGCCTTCCCCGCCGAAGAACTCGTCGAAGCCTGACCCGCCAAAAAAGAAGCTATCTTGCCCCGAGTCGCCGAACAACGTGTCGTTGCCCAAGGTCCCGTGCACCAATCGGTCGCCACCAGAACCGCCGTAGACCGTATCGTCGCCGGCGCCACCGTACATTGTGCTGTCGGGGCCTTCGCCGGCGAGAAGTACGTCGTTTCCACTGCCACCGTAGAGCCAGTCTCGGCTGCTATCTCCGAAAAGCCGATCGTCGCCGCTCTCGCCGAACAGCGTGTCGTTGCTGTCCGCGCCAGAGCCGCCAAAGCTGCCATTGGCATAGTCGCCATAGATCGTGTCATTGCCGTCATCGCCATAGACGCGATCCGGCTTGGCTCCACCGAACAGCTTGCTGTCGTCTCCGGAGCCGCCGTGAAGTGTGTCCCGTCCTTCGCCGCCGTAGATGCTGTCCGATCCGCTGTCGCCGTGGAGGCCCTGGTCGTACCCGATACCGCTGCCGCCATAGATCGCATCGGAACCCAAGCCGCCGTAGAGACCCTTGTCGTCACCCTCGCCACCGAAGAGAGTGTCGTCTCCGGTTCCACCGTAGAAACCGTTGTCATATCCGGTTCCGCCCTCTAGCCGGTCGTCCCCATCGCCGCCGAAGAAGCCGGAGTCGTCCCCACTGCCGCCGAAGAGGCTGTCCTTGCCGCTATCGCCGAAGAAAGAGATGTCGTTCCCGATGTCGCCGGAAAGGCTGTCATCGCCGCTGCCGGCGTACATGAAACCATCGTTGTGCGCCCCGCCGAAGAGGGTGTCGGTGTCACCGCCACCGTAGAAATAGCCGTCCTTTCCGGAGCCTCCAAAGAGCCTGTCAGCGCCGCTTCCTCCGTAGAAATGGTAGTCGATCTGGTCACCGCCGTAGAGGCTGTCGTCACCGTCGCCGCCTTCAAGGTCAGAGTCGGAGCCACTGCCGCCGTAGATGCCGTCCGAATCGCTGCCGCCGAAGAGGCTCTTGTCGGCGCCGCTGCCGCCGACAAGCAGGTCCGCGCCGTTCTCACCGGTGAAGAAGCTGTCATCCCCATCCCCGCCATAGAGACGATCGTCCCCGCCCTGACCGGTGAGATTGAAATCGTGCCCGCTGTCACCGAAGAGACTGTCGTATCCACCGCCGCCGGAAAGGTAGCTGTCGTCGCCACTGCCACCGAAGATGCTGTCATCCCCGCCGCCTCCATCGAGGAAGCCATCCTTACCCGATCCGCCCGCGATTACGTCCGCATCGCCGCCGCCGTAAAGGACACTGTCGTTTCCACTGTCGCCCGACAGGCTGTCCTGTCCGTTGCCGCCATAGTGATAGGCGTCGTTCGCCTTGCCGCCGAAGAGCCTGTCGTCGCCCCCTCCGCCGTAGAGATAGAGGTCCCTCCCGGAATCGCCCGAGATGGTATCGGCCCCTTCGCCGCCCTCGAGCCTCGAGTCGTTTGCGCTGCCTCCGTAGAGCCTGTCGTCGCCATCACCACCGTAGAGGCTGTCGGATCCGCTGGCCCCGTAGAGAGAATTGGTTGCGGAGTTGCCGGTCATCTTGTTGTTCTGGTCGTTGCCGGTTCCGTCCACCGCCTCGTCGAGCGCAAGAGCGGCAAGCTCGTCGCCGGTCAAGGCTTGGAAGTCTTCGACGTGGGTCGCGAGCGAAACGTCGCCCAGGGCCAAGGCCACATCGCTGCCGCCGCCGGCCTCCTCCACGACGATCTCGCCGGCGAGGACTATGAAGGTGTCGTCGCCGGCACCGCCCACCAGGGTATCGCTTGCGGCTCCGCCCGGCGTCCCCGCCAGGGTATCGCTGCCGCTGCCGCCGTAGAGGCTGTCGGTTCCGCTGAAGCCGAGCAGCAGGTCGCCTCCCGTGCCGCCGAAGAGCCGGCCATCGCCGCTCTCGTCAACCAGGGTGTCGTTCCCGCCGGCACCGTAGGCCGCGTCATCGCCGGTCTTGCTGTAGAGCGTGTCGTCGCCCTCGCCGCCGTAGAGGCTGTCGTCGCCCGAGCCGGCATTGACGAAGTCCGCCCCGCTGCCCCCGTAGAGGAGGTCGTCGCCCAGGCGTGCGACGATCCTGTCGGCCCCGGAGGCGCCTGCCAGGGTGTTGGCGTTGGCGTTGCCCAGCAGGCTGTTGTCCAGGGCATTGCCCAGGCCGACGAGGGCCGTGCCGACCAGGTTCAGGTGCTCGATGTTGGTGCCGGAGGCGGCCAGGTCGAAGTCGACATTGGAGAGCACCCGGTCGCTGCCCGCGTCGGCCGCCTCCACCAGGCTGTCGTCGGCGTCGTCGACCCGGAAGGTGTCGTCGCCTGCGCCGCCGTAGAGCGTGTCGAAGCCGCCGGCGCCGCGCAGGAAGTCGTCGCCATCGTCGCCGAAGAGGGTGTCCGAGCCCGCCGCCCCGTTGGCGGTATCCTCGCCGCTGCCGCCGTAGAGCAGGTCGTCGGCCGAGCGCCCGAAGATCTTGTCCGCCCCGCTCTCCCCGGAGAGCGTGTTGTTCTGGTCGTTGCCACGGATCCGGTTGGCTTGCGCGTTGCCGGCACCGATGACGGCGCCGGCGAAGAGGTTCAGGTTCTCGACGTGGGTGGCGAGCGAGAAGTCGACGTCGGAGAGCACGACGTCGGTGCCTTCCCCCGCTGCTTCAACGACGCTGTCGTTGGCATCGTCGATGCGGAAGGTGTCCTCGCCGGGTCCCCCGAAGAGGGTGTCGCCGCCGCTTTCGCCCCTGAGAAAGTCGTCGCCGCTGCCGCCGTAGAGGCGATCGAAGCCGGAGCCTCCGTTCAGCCTGTCCGCGCCGCTGTCGCCCGAGAGGCGGTCGTCGCCGGACTGGCCGGTCTGGCTGTCGTTGCCCGACCCGCCGAAGAGACTGTCGTTGCCGTCCTGGCCCCTGACGATGTCGTCTCCCGACAGACCGTAGAGCCTATCGTCCGCCGTCCAGCCGAGAAGAACGTCCCCGAGATCGCTGCCCGTCAGCGTGTCGCTGCCACTGCTGCCCGCATAGGTCGCCATAACCACTTCCCTCCATCACTCGGCGGTCTGGGGGCCGCAACCACCGCGCACGCAATCCCGAAAGGGTCGTGCCAGTTCTCCCTACATTGCTAGTAACATACATCAAGAAACAATATATCTGTCACCTGTCCAAAAGGTCAGGGTCGACGTTTTCTTTAGGCCGTCCTGTGATCGAGTCTTTATGAAGGAGAGTAACCATCCGAAAAAATTAAGCAAATTGCATTGGCTGGATGATTCTCAAATGAATCAATTTGTTATTTGAAAATAAGAAAAGAAAGCAGGGCTATAGCCTTTCGATCAGGTGAGCCTGTTCTTTAGGACAGGGTCTGGCAAAGGATCGAAGAAGGAGGCATCGTCGGCAAGAAGCGATCCAATGGCGGTGTCGGCAGAGGTGAAGAAAAGGGAGGTCCGACGCCCTATTGGTACCGGCGGAGACAGGCAGGGACGAGCGGTGGGATCGCTCGTGGCGGCGCCGCACCCACGCCGGCTACTTCCCGCCCCCCGCCGTTTCCTCGCCGCCGCGCGTCAGGTAGTAGGCGCCGAGGATCGGCAGGAAGGTGATCAGCACCACGAACATGGCCACCACGTTGGTGACCGGGCGTTGCCGGGGACGCACCAGTTCCTCCAGCATCCAGATCGGCAGGGTCTGCTGCTGGCCGGCGGTGAAGGTGGTGACGATCACCTCGTCGAAGCTGAGCGCGAAGGCCAGCATGCCGCCGGCCAGCAGGGCTGTCGCGATGTTCGGCAGGATCACGTGACGGAAGGTCTGGAAACCGTTGGCCCCCAGGTCGGCCGAGGCCTCCAGCAGGCTGGCCGAGGTGCGCCGGAAACGGGCGACGGCGTTGTTGTAGACCACGACCACGCAGAAGGTCGCGTGGCCCAGCACGATGGTGAAGGTGCTGAAGGGGATGTCCATGATCGAGAAGGCCGAGCGCAGCGAGATGCCGGTGATGATGCCGGGCAGCGCGATCGGCAGGATCACCAGCAGCGAGACGGTTTCGCGCCCGAAGAAGCGCGCCCGGCTGACCGCCGCCGCGCAGAGCGTGCCCAGGACCAGCGCGACAGCCGTCGAGAGCGCCGCGACCCTGAGCGAGAGGCCCATAGCCTCCCAGACGTCGGGCCGGCCCAGGGTGACGCCGAACCACTTGGCGGTGAGCCCCGGCGGCGGGAAGGCGTAGCTCTTCTCCTCGGTGGTGAAGGCATAGAGGAAGATCAGGAGGATCGGCAGGTGCAGGAAGGCGAGCCCCACCGCTGCCGCCAGCTTCAGCGCCCAGGGCGCAGAGCTGCTGCCGCTAGAGCGCATCGAAGGCCCCCATCCGCTTCGCCGCCCAGAGGTAGAGCATCATGATCACGATCGGCACCACGGCGAAGGCGGCGGCCAGCGGAATGTTGCCGGCCGTGCCCTGGTAGGCATAGACCGCCTGGCCGATGAAGAGCCTGGAGGAGCCGATCACCTGCGGGATGATGTAGTCGCCAAGGGTGAGAGAGAAGGTGAAGATGGACCCGGCGACGATCCCCGGCAGCGCCAGCGGCAGGATCACATGGCGGAAGGTCTGCCCACGGTCGGCGCCGAGGTCGCCCGAGGCCTCCAGCAGGCTCAAGGGCACCCGCTCCAGCGCCGCCTGGGTCGGCAGGATCATGAAGGGCGACCAGACATAGACGAAGACGATGAAGGTGCCGATGTAGCTGGTCGAGAGCGAGGTGCCGCCCAGCACGGGGACCGATAGGAAGGCCTCCAGGATGAAGCCCAGTCCCAGGCCCTCCACCAGCCAGGAGACGATGCCCTCCTTCGCCAGGATCATCTTCCAGGCATAGATCTTGACCAGGTAGCTGGACCAGAGCGGCAGCATGACCGCCAGGTAGAAGAGCGCCTTCCAGCGCCCGCGGGCATAGCGGGCGGCGTAGTAGGCGATGGGGAAGGCGAGCACCGCCGAGGCCAGGGTGACGGCCGCCGCCATCAATAGGGTGCGCAGGATGATGTCGAAGTTGGACGGGCGGAAGAGTTCCGCGTAGGTCTTCAGCGTCAGCTCGTACTGGATCAGTCCGCTGAACTCGTCGATGGAAAAGAAGCTCTGCGCCAGCAGCGCGAAGAGCGAGCCGATGTAGATGATGCCCAGCCACAGCAGCGGCGGGATCAGGAGCAGGACCAGCAGCACCGGCGGCCGCCGCCAGAAGAGGTCCGACAGCCGCTCGAAGGGGCCGCCGGCCAGAAGCGGCCGCGCTGTCATTCCTCTTCCGCCAGCAGGTGCAGCGCGTCCCGCGACCAGTCCAGCCGGACCTCGCTGCCGGGCTCCGGCGGCGCCGTCTCCGCGGCGACCAGGGCGGCCAGCTCGAAGCCCTCGACCGTGAGCGTGACCCGGCTCGCGGCCCCCAGATAGCGCCTGGAGGTCACCCGCCCGACGCGGCCGCCGCTGCCCAGGCGCACGGCCTCGGGCCGCAGGCTGGCCCAGCGCGCCTCGCCCACCAGCTTCTTGGTCACCTCCGGCGGGATCAGGTTGGAGGAGCCGACGAAGTCGGCGACGAAGCGGGTGCGCGGCCGGGCGTAGATCTCTTCCGGTGCGCCGACCTGCACGATCCGCCCCTCGTTGAAGACCGCGACCCGGTCGGCCATGGAGAGCGCCTCGCCCTGGTCGTGGGTGACGAAGACGAAGGTGACCCCGAGCGAGCGCTGCAGGGCCTTCAGCTCGTCCTGCATCTGCTCGCGCAGCTTCAGGTCCAGGGCGCCCAGCGGCTCGTCCAGCAGCAGCACGCGGGGCTTGTTCACCAGCGCCCGGGCCAGGGCCACGCGCTGGCGCTGGCCGCCGGAGAGCTGCGCCGGCCGGCGCCCGCCGTAGCCCGCGAGCTTCACCAGGCTCAGCGCGTCCTCGGCCGCCTTGTGGCGCTCGGGCCTGGAGACCCCCTTCACCATCAGCCCGTAGGCGACGTTGTCCAGCACGCTCATGTGGGGGAAGAGCGCATAGTCCTGGAAGACGGTGTTGACGCTGCGGCGGTTGGGCGGCACGCCCTCGGCCGTCTCGCCGAAGATCTCGATGTGGCCGGCCGTGGGCTGGTCGAAGCCGGCGATCAATCTGAGGCAGGTGGTCTTGCCCGAGCCCGAGGGCCCGAGCATGGCGAAGAACTCGCCCTCGCCGACCGAGAGGTCGACGGCGTCCACGGCCCGCACCTCGCCGAAGTGGCGCGAGACGCCCCTGAACAGAACGGCGACAGACATCCCGCCCCTCTCACGCCTTCCTTTGGAGACCACAGGCTCAGGCCCGCAACCCCGCCCGGCCGCCCAGACCAGGATTCTTGAGCGGGCGTCGGGGCGCGGTTGCGGGCCGGTTCCGTGTAAATCCCAACTACTCTAACGACCGCCGATCACGCCGATGTAGTCGGAGACCCAGCGATAGTAGGGCACGCACTCGCCCTGGCTGGGGCAGCGCGAGACCGGGGTCTGCCAGAACTTGATCTTCTCGAAGTCGTCGAAGCCGTTCGTGGTGCAGCCCTCGGCCGTCTGCATGCCGCGGCCGTCGGTGCAGACCGCCGGCACCGAGGGGTTGGCGCCGAACCAGACCGAGAGGTCGCTCTGCAGCGGCGAGGCCAGGCTGTGTTCGAACCAGAGGTAGGCGCAGTTCGGGTTCTCGGCATCGACGTGCAGCATCAGGGTGTCGGCCCAGCCGGTGGCGCCCTCGACCGGGATGGTCGAGGCGATTGGCTGCTTGTCGGCCTGCAGCAGGTTCACCTGGAAGGGCCAGGAGCCCGAGGCCACCACGCCCTCGTTCTTGAAGTCGTCGATCTGGATGAAGGCGTCGTGCCAGTAGCGGCTGACCAGCTTGCGCTGCTGGCGCAGCAGGTCGAGCGCCGCATCGTACTGCTCCTGATTGAGCTCGTAGGGGCTCTGGATGCCCAGCTCGGGCTTGTTGTGCATCAGGTAGAGGGCGGCGTCGGCCACGTGGATCGGACCGTCGTAGGCCTGCACCCGGCCCTGGTTGGGCTTGCCGTCCGGCAGGTCCATCGGCTCGAAGACCACGGACCAGGAGGTCGGCGCCTCCGGGAAGGTCTCAGTGTTGTACATGAGGACGTTGGGGCCCCACATGTAGGGCACGCCGTAGTGCACGCCGTCGACCGTGTGCCAGGGCGCCGACTTCAGGCGGTCGTCGACCGTGCTCCAGGAGGGCACCAGGTCGACGTTCACCGGCTGCACCCGCTTGCCGGCGATCAGCCGCAAGGAGGCATCGCCAGAGGCGGTCACCAGGTCGAAGCCGCCCTCGTTCATCAGCGCCACCATCTCGTCGGAGGTGTTGGCGGTCTTCACCTGCACCTTGCAGCCGGTCTTCTCTTCGAAGGCCGTCACCCAGTCGAAGTTGGGGTCGGTCTCGCCGCGCTCGATGTAGCCGGGCCAGGCGACAATGCTGACCTGTCCCTCGGGCTCTCCCACCGCGGTGATCTGCGCCTGGACCGGCAGCGCCAGCGCCAAAGCTGCGACACCGCCCGTAACGATTGCCTTCATGTTCTTGCTTCTCCCCCTGGAGGGACGCTCGGTCCCTGTTTCAAGTGCCAGAGCCTATCGCAAAGCCCGGGGGGCGCCAAGGCGGCCTTGCAGCAGCATGGGGCGGTGCGATGAAGCCGGGTAGGGGCTGTCTGTCGGCTCCGACTTTCCTACGATTCGTCGATGGAGGGCCCCGTCCCTCTGCAGCGCCAGGTAGGGCAGCCTGCCGGTCTCTCCGGGAGTGCGGCTGGCGTCAGACGTTGACAGCCCCCTGCGGGCGGTGCGTGTCTTCGAGATCGGGAGTTTGCCGGAGGCCGCAACTACCCTGGTGCCGTCGGAGAAATCCACTTTTTCAAGGAAGATAGCTCATGCTCAGGCCCAGCGATCCCATCGTCTTCTCGAACCTCCTCGAGCAGACCGCGCGGCTGCGGGAGACCGGCGACTGGGTTCCCTTCAGACCGGGTGTGAGCGCCCACTGGCTCTACAGGGAAGACGGCGAGGGGCCTTCCGCCGTGCTGCTCCGCTATGAGCCGGGCGCGCGGGTCGCCGAGCACGAGCACGTCAGCTACGAGCATGTGTTCGTCATCGAAGGCGAACAGTACGACGAGCACGGCACCTATCCCGCCGGCAGTTTCGTCGTCAACACCCCCGGTACCCGGCACGCGCCAGGGAGCGTTGGGGGCTGCATCGCGCTGCTGATCTACCACAAGGCAGTCCGTTTCGGGGCCGGCGGATAGGACCGGTCACGTCCCACCCGCCGAAATTGCCCGCTGCCGTAACTTGCTGCGCCGGGGTGGACCCGTCCCGCGCCCTGCCAGGCAGGGGACGAGGTCCGGGTCCGACCTCGGTCTTTCCGAGCGTCAGCCGAAGAAGACCTCGATATCGGCCTCCTCCAGCAGGCTGGTCAGATTGATGCCGCCCTGATCGGCCACGAAACCGAAGCTGACGCTCTGTCCGGCCGCCAGATCGCCGTTCCAGGAGACCTCGTCGATCAGGTAGCGATCGCCGTTCACCTCCGCGATCTCGGCATTCCAGATGTCCTCGATCTCGAAGGGCAGGTCGATGCCGATGGCCCAGCCCTGGGCGGCGCTGCCCGAATCGTTGGTCAGGGTGACGCCGAGCTGGGCCCCGTTGCCCCAGTCGTTCACGACCTCGATGTCTACGGCAAAGTCGTCGTCGCCGGAGGGCGGTGGGTCGTCGTCGTCCCCGCCGCCGCCGCCACCGCCGCCACCGACCGTGTCGTCGTCCAGGATCGTGGCGAGTGCCGCGGTCTCGTTGCCCTCGCCGTCGGTCACGACCAGCGAGAAGGTCTCGTCCCCCTCCTCGTCGAAGTCGGGGAGGACCGCAACGCTGACGGTTTTGCTGGACTCTCCCGGCTGGAAGGCCAGGACCTCTGAGAGCGCCTGGTAGTCCTCGCCGGCCGTGGCCGAGCCGTCTTCGGTCCTGATCTGGAAGACCAGCTCCTCCTCCGCCGGCGCGTCCAGCGAGATCTCGAAGTTCGCGAAGGTATAGTCGCTGCCGCCACCCTCGCCGTCGGTCGCGAGCAGCGGCTCCAGCAGCTCCACCGCGTTCTGGCGGACCGTGACCCAGTCGTCCTCCAGGATGCCGCCGGTATCGCCGGAGTTGGGGTTCCAGGACCACCAGGCCCAGCTCATGCCGGCCTGGTCCTCGGGGATGTCGCGGGTCCCGTCGCCGTCGAAGTCGCCGTCCAGGTAGCCGACGATGGCCTCGGCCCACTCACGGTCGAGTTCGGTCTCCAGGCGCGAGCCGAACTCGCCGACCAGGATCGGCGCGATCCCCTCGCGGTAGATAAAGCCCCAGTGCTCGTCGAAGACCTGGGTCAGGTCGGAACCGTCGGTGAACCAGGGCTGCGCGTAGACCGAGGCCGGATAGTCGTGCGGCGAGTAGACCAGCTTGCCCGACTGCTCGAGCTCCACCGGGTTATCGGCCACGCCGGCCAGGTTTCCGCCCCACCAGTAGTAATCGCCCTGGTAGGCCTCGATGCCCTCGACCACGATCAGCCAGTCCGAATTCACCTCGTGGATCGCGTTGCCGCCCCGCTCGGCCGCCGCCGCCCAGTCGTAGGCGCCGCCGTCGCCCCAGGTGGCGGGCCCGTGCGGCTCGTTGTGCAGGTCGGCACCGATCACCGTGCTGTCGCCGGCGTAGCGCGCGGCCAGCGTCGTCCAGGCCTCGATCCAGTCGCTCTCGTCGTAGGCGCCCTCGTACCAGAGGCCGCCGTCGTTGGCGCTGTTGCCCGCCTGGCTGCGGTGATGGTCGAGCAGGACCTTGAGGCCGATCTCGCCCGCGTACTCGATCACGCGGTCCATGATCTCCAGGCCGCTCAGGCCCTCCAGGCCCGGGTTCTGGAAGAAGTCGATGCCCGAGGGGGTGCCGCCGTCCAGGATCACCTGCGTGGAGAAGGGAAGCCGGATGGTGTTGAAACCCTCCGCCTTCATCTGGTCCATCATGTCTTCCAGGTTGCGGGTCCACAGGCCGTGCGGCGTCTCGATGTCGGTCTCAAGGCCGAACCAGTTGACCGCCCGGATCTCGACCGGCGTGCCGGTGGAATCCAGGATCTGGTTGCCGCTGGTGCTGAGCGGGCCGCTGGCGATGAGCTGCGCGCTGCTGCTGCCGGGATCGCCTTCGGTGACCGTGGCTGCGCTCACCTCGACCTGCGGCGCGGAGCCGCTGTCGCTGTCCTCGATCCAGCCGAGCGCCAGGCCGTCGGCGATGGTCGCCCCCTCGGCCTCCAGGATCTCGAAGAAGAAGCGCTCCTCGCCCTCCGCGATCCCGTCGTTCACCAGGTCGACCGTGACCTCGGCCTGGAGCTCGCCGGTGGGAATGACGATGGTGCCGGAAACGGGCGTGTAGTCGCTGCCGGCCTTGGCCGTGCTGTTGCGGGTGGCGTAGGTCAGGGTGACGTCCGATCCGGCGGCCTCCGTCAGCTCCATGCGGAAGGTCAGGCTGGCACCTTCGGCCTCCTCGGTCCGGCGGTTGTTGACGAAGACCTCGGGCTCGGCGGGACTGCCTGCGTCGTCGTCCTCGATCCAGCCCGCGGCGACGCCGTCCAGGATCGTGGCGCCCTCGGCATCCTCGAGCTTGAAGAGCACCCGCTCTTCGTCTTCCTGGACGTTGTCGTTGACGACCGCCACCTCGACGAACTGGACGGTCTGGCCGGGTGCGAAGGTCAGGGTTCCGCTCTCGGCGATGTAGTCGCTGCCCGCCTTGGCGGTCGACTGCTGGGTATAGTAGGAGACGCTGACCTCCTCGTCGGAGGCCTGCGAGAGCTCCACCTTGAAGCGCAGGACGGCGCCCTCGCCCTCCTCGACGCGGCGGTTGCCGACGGTGAGGTCCGGCAGTTCCTCTTCCTCCGGCGGCGTTTCGGGCGTCGACGCGACAAGCTCGTCCAGGCCGCTGTTGAAGCGGTCCTCCAGCTTGGCCCCGTCCTCGATGGCGGAGTCGTAGCGCCAGAGCTGCTCCAGCCCGTCGAGCTCCTGCGGCGTGGCGCCGACGATCTGGGTCTTGCCCCAGACGTCGTTGTAGCCGCCCCAGCCCTCGCCGTAGTGGGAGATGGTAAGGGTCTGGGTTGCCGCATCATAGGTCATGTGCAGCTCGCGCCCGGTCATCACCACGAAGTTCAGCACGATGTCCTCGCCGTACTGGGCCTGGAGCTGGTCGAAGTCGTAGGTCGTGACCTTGCCGGCGATGTGGGTCTGGATGGCGATGTGGTTGTCGGGCCAGTCGCTCTCCGGATCCAGGCTGTAGAGCGAGGCCATGAGGTCGTCCTGGAAGTGGTTGTTGGTGCTGGCCCAGGACTGCACCAGGGTGGGAATCTGGTCGGGATCGAGATCGGTGATGGTGGCGATCGGGCTGGTGCTCTCCCAGATGCTCGCCGGCATGACGTGCAGCGTCAGCAGGCCGTCGCCCTGCTCCTCCCAGAGGACGCAATAGCTGTGCGCGTTCATCTCGGTCACCTGATCGCCGTCGCGGAAGCCGAAGATCAGGCGGTCGAGGCTGGGATCGTAATCGGAGAGGTCGTCGGACCCGACCACGTAGAGCTGACCCGTGGCGGGACCGCTGCCGTCCGGCCACTCTGCCGAGCCACCGCTGGCCCAGGTCTCCGGCGGCGCCACCGGATAGGTCACCTCGTAGGGATTGAAGTAGTCGGGCTGGGCTCCGGAGAAATCGGACCAGTCAACAGACACCATAGCCATGTTCCTTTGTGGCCGGGCGCGGGGGCGCGCTGTTTGGACAGGTAGACCGACGAGAAGCCGATCCGAAGGTTCAGACAGCCGCTTCCACCGGGACCAGGTCCAAGGTCGCAGGCAGGCCCCTCGTTGCCCCGCTCACCTCGGTCCGTCCCGCTCTCCCGGCCATCCTCCCCAGAATGTGTGGGGCAGTGTGTCAGGCGTCTGTCGGAAATCTGTCAGGAATAAGAAGCGTGAGGACAATATTGATATTGTGATAGTTATACGCCAACGGCGGCGTCTTCTGCGCTGATTGCGTCGCCGTCATCTTGCGGGTTACTGTCGCCCGGTCTAATCAAAGGTTGCAAAGCCTCCATCCCTGCGGATCCTTTTGGGGGCGTTACCCGGAAGGCGTCGGCTCGGGCTCGCTGTTGTGCTGCAAGACAGAGACGAAATCGGTGAAGCGGTCGCCCAGCAGGCTGACGTGATCGCGCATGGCGGCATCGGCCCTCTCGCCATCGCCCTGGAAGATCGCCTCCATGACCTCCGCGTGCTCGTCGAGGGATTCCCGCATGCGCCCGGGCTGGAAGGTGATGACGCGGCGGTAGGGGGCGACCAGCAGGCGGATGCGGCGGATCTCTTCCTGCAGGAAGCGGTTGTTGCTCCCGGTGTAGATTAGCTCGTGAAACTGCTTGTTGGCGTCGTAGAAGCCCAGGGGATCGTCCTTCTCGACCTCGGAGATGCAGAGTGCGTGCAGGTCGCGAAGCTCCTGGTGCTGGCTGCGCGACATGCGCCGGGCGGCAAGCCTGGCGCAGAAGCCCTCCAGTTCCGCCACCACCTGGAAGGCGTCCAGCAGATCGGACACCGAGAGCTGCGAGATGATCGCGCCCTGGCGCCCGCGCAGCTCGATCAGGCCGCTGGCGGCAAGCTGCTGCAGGGCCTCGCGGACGGGCGTGCGCGAGACCTCGAAGCGTTCCGCCAGGCCGTTCTCGTCGATTCTCTGGCCCGGGAGAAGCCTGCCGTGCAGCACCTCGTCCTCGAGGGTCCGCCGGATGGCGACCGCTGACGGCATTTTCCCTTCGCTCATGTCCCGCGTCCTCCTGTTCTCCGGCATTGCACTCCGGCTGGCGCCTGACAAGCCCCGGGGAGTGCCGCCTTGTGCGCAACTATAGCCGGAACGGCCCCACCGTCCAAATTTTTGCATACGGGCTTTAGCCCCTTGACGCCATTCCTCGGCGCAAGATAGCTTCCTAAAAATGCAAAACGGCGCTTTATGTATATCGAAGCAATGAGAAAGCGTCCGGGCGAGGGAGCCCCTAGCGAACGGGATCACGCAACAGGATAGGGAGATTGATAGAATGGTTGCTCGTCGTAGTCTACTGAGGGCAGGCGCCGGCCTCTCGCTCTTGCCGCTCTCCTCCGCGCTCACGCCCTTCCTCTCGAAGGCGGCGCTGGCGGACACGCAGATCACGGTGGCCGAAAGCGAGGGCCACGGCTGGACCGTGGTCTATATCGCCGATGCCGCTGACCTCTGGGCCAAGGAAGGCCTCGAGGTCGAGGTCGGGAAGTTCACCGCCGGCCGTCTTGCGCTCGATGCCGTCCTCAGCGAGAGCGCCGAGTTCTGCACCACGACCCAGAGCCCGACCCTGCTGGCCGCAATGCGGGGCCTCAATCCCCGGATCGTCGCCGATTTCAGCCGCTCCTCGCGCGAGATGCTGGTCGCCGGCAACCGCAAGAACGGGATTAGCGTGCCCACGGACCTCAAGGGCAAGAAGGTCGCGACCAAGGTCGGCACCAGCGGTCACTTCTTCCTCAATCAGTGGCTGGTCCTGCACGGAATGAGCCTCGCCGACGTCGAGGTCGTCAACATGGGTGGACCCGAGATGGTGACGGCCGTGGTCCGCGGCGACGTCGACGCCTTCGCCTGGGACTGGCTCAGCGTCATCGCCGCGCAGAACCAGGCTGGTGAGGACATCGTCGTGCTGGACCGCGAGGGGCTGGAGAAGATCTGGGGCTATCACCTGATCTTCGTTGCCAACGAAGAGACTGTGGAATCCAAGCCCGAGGTGGTCGAGGCCGCGGTCAAGACCCTCTTCGCCGCCGAGAACTTCATCACCGAAGAGCCGCAGAAGACCCTGGAATACGTCGCCGCCCGCACCGCGACCTCGGTGGACGACACCCAGAAGGGCATCGACCTGCTGGAGATCGGCGTGAAGCTGGACGACAGCCTGATCGACGTCATGGTGGCCGAGGCGGAATGGGCCATCGCGCTGGGGATCGCGCAGCCCTACGACGGCGACTTGAGGGCGCTGTTCAAGAGCTGCATCTATGCCGACGCGATGGAGAAGGTCATGCCGGAGCGGGTGAACCTCACCTGATGACGGCATCGACGGAGGGTCCGGGTAGGCAGCTTCGGGGCGTCGGCGCAGCCGGCGTCCCCGAGCTTCAGATCGAGGGCGTGTCGAAGCTCTACGCCACCGCCGACGGCGATCCGACCTGGGCCTTGCTGGACGTGACGCTGGCGGTGCCGCCGGGCGAGTTTCTCTGCGCCATCGGCCCCAGCGGCTGTGGAAAGACGACGCTTCTGAACCTGATCGCGGGCTTCATCTCGCCGACCCGCGGCGAACTGATCTTCGACGGCAAGCCCCTGGGTGCGCCCTCGCCGGAACGGGGCGTGGTCTTCCAGGAGTATGCCCTCTTTCCCTGGCTGACGGCGCTGCGCAACGTGGAGTTCGGCCTGAAGAGCCAGGGGCTTTCGCGCAAGGAGCGCCGCGAGAAGGCGATGGAGGCGCTGGCGATGGTCGGGCTGGAGCGGGCGGCGGACCGCTATCCCTTCGAGCTCTCGGGCGGCATGCGCCAGCGCGTGGCCGTGTCGCGCGCGCTCGTGAACCGGCCGCGCATCCTCTTGATGGACGAGCCCTTCGCCGCCGTCGATTCGCTGACCCGGACCTCGCTGCAGGAAGAGCTGATGCGGATCTGGCAGGAGGTCGGGCTGACCGTGTTCTTCATCACCCACAACATCGAGGAGGCCGTGTTCCTCGGCGACCGGATCCTGGTGATGTCCCCGCACCCGGGCCGCATCCAGGAGGTGGTGGACGTCGAGCTGCCGCGCCCCAGGGATCGCAGCGACCCCGACTTCGGACGGATCTACGCGCACGTCAACGGCATCTTCCATGCCCCGGAGGCGGCAGCCCAATGACGCAGCCCGAGGCCATGACGCCGGAACAGAAGGCCGAGATCGAGACCAGCTTCCGTGGCCAGCTTCAACGCGACAAGCGCCGCCGCCTGCGCCGCCGCCTGCTGCTGAACGTGCTGGGCGTCATCATCTTCCTCATCCTCTGGGAGATCGCGCCGCGGATCGTGCCCGGGGTCAACATGCAGATGTTCCCGCCGCCCTCCGGTGTCGTCGGCACCCTGTGGGAGCTGATCACGAACGGCGAGCTGCTGGGGCACATCTGGTCGAGCCTGAAACGGGCGCTGGCCGGGTTCGTCCTCGGTTCCACCCTTGGAATCCTCGTCGGCCTCGTCACCGGGCGGATGCAGATCGCGCGCGACCTCAGCGATCCGGTGCTGCACGCGCTGCGCTCCATCCCCTCGATCGCCTTCGTGCCGCTGGCCATCGTCTGGTTCGGCCTCGGCGAGGCGCCCAAGATCGCGCTCATCACCTGGGGCACCTTCTTCCCGGTCTGGATCAACACCTTCATCGGTGTGCGCGACGTGCCGGCGATCTACATCCGCTCCGCGGCGACGCTGGGCGCCGGCTCCACCGGCACCATGTACCGGGTGATCCTACCGGCGGCACTGCCCTTCATCATCGCCGGGCTGCGCCACGCCACGGCCGTCGCCTTCGTGGTCCTGGTGGCCGCCGAACTGGTCGGTGCCAGCAGCGGGCTGGGCTTCCTGATCTCCTTCTCGCACCTGGTCTTTCGCGTCGACATGATGTTCGTAGGCCTGATTGCGCTGGGCGCGATCGGTTTCCTGGCCGATGCCCTCTTCGCCGCCGCGCTCAACAAGATCTTCCCCTGGTACGGAGGCGAATCCCGGTGAGGAACGAGACCCTCCTGCTGCGGCACGGCCGCATCCTGACCCTGTCGGAAAGCCAGCCGCAGGCGCAGGCCATGGCGATCGCCGAGGGGCGGATCCTCGCGGTCGGCGGCGACGAGGAGGTCTCCCGCCTCTGCGGCAGCGGGGTGCGCGAGCTGGACCTCGAGGGCCGGACCGTGGTGCCCGGCCTCATCGACGGCCACGCCCACATGGAGCGCGAGGGGCTGAAGCACATCCGCCTGCCGCTCACCGGATGCCGCACTCTGGTCGAGGTCCTGGACCGCCTGGCCGGCGCGGCCGCCTGCAAGCCGGCCGGCGAGTGGATCGTGGCCATGCCGGTGGGCACCCCGCCCTACTATTTCGACGGCCCCGCGGTGCTGGAGGAGGGACGCCTGCCGAACCGCTGGGAGCTCGACCGGGCGGTCCCGGACCATCCGGTCTACATCATGGCGCCCTTCGGCACCTGGAGCCGCGTCCCGACCCGGGCCGCGCTTAACAGCCGGGCCTTGGCCCTTTCGGGCATCCTGGAGGGGGCCGAGGCGCGCTGCGGCGGCGTCGAGTTCGAGCGGGACGAGGCCGGCCGGCCCAATGGCATCGTGATCGAGCACAACGAGCGGCCGACCCTGGAGTTCGACCTGCTGCGCGAGGTCCCGCAGTTTTCCTGGTACGACCGGCTGGAGGCCGTGCGGCGGTCCATGCGCTATTACAATGCCGCGGGAACCACCAGCATCTACGAGGGCCACGGCTCCTACGCCGCCAGTATCGCCCTCTACCAGCGGCTCTGGGAGCGCGGCGACCTCACGGTCCGGGTCTCGCTCACCATCAGTCCCACCTGGGAGGAGATCGACGAGGCCGGCCGCATCATGCGCGACTACCTGGGCTTCGCGCGCGGGCGCGGCCTGGGCGACGAGTGGCTCCGCGTCTCGGGTGTCTTCATCGGCTTCGGCGGCAATGCCTGCATCGCCTCCCTGACCCGCGAGGCGCTGCCGAACACCGGCTGGGCCGGCTTCGTCGAGTGGAACAACGATGCCGAGCGCTACGAGGCGCTGGTGACGCTCGCGGCCGAGCACGACCTGCGAGTCCACACCGTCATCCTGGAGAACCTGGGGACGGTGCTGCCGATCCTGGAGAAGCTGGCCGAGCGCTTCCCCATCCGCCATCGCCGCTGGGTGATGGAGCACGTCGGGCACCTCTCCGCCGCCGACCATGCCCGGGTCAAGGCGCTGGGCCTCGTGTGCTCGACGATACCCGTCTACCACCTCTGGAAGAACGGCGACGAGTACTTCGATGCGGCCGACGAGGGCAACTGGGTGGTGCCCCATCGCTCGCTGCTGCGGGCCGGCGTGCCGCTGGCCTTCGGCACCGACAACATCCCCATCTCGCTGTTCAAGAGCATGGCGGTGGCGCGCCGGCGCCAGGAGCGGGTCACCGGCCGGACCATCGGACCGGAGCAGCGCCTGACCGGGGAAGAGGCGCTCCAGGTCTGTACGCTGGGCGCGGCCCACCTCTCCTTCGAGGAAGGCCTGAAGGGCAGCCTGGAGGCCGGCAAGCTGGCCGACCTCGTGGTCCTGCCCGAGGATCCGACGCGCTGCGAGGCCGAACGACTAGAAGACCTGCCGGTGCTGGCCACCATGGTCGGCGGCCGCTTCGTCTACGAGAACTGGGAAGGGGCCTAGCGCCGGGATGACGACAGAAGCTTTCAAAGCCATCAGGTTGAACCAGGGCGAAGACGGCCGGACCGCGGAACTGGTCGCCCTGGACGAGGGCTCCCTGCCTGCGGGCGAGGTCCTGGTCTCGGTGCGCAACAGCAGCCTGAACTACAAGGACGCCCTGATCTGCTGCGGGCGCGGCGGGGATATCGCCGCCTGGCCGCATGTCCCCGGCATCGACCTCGCCGGCGAGGTCCTCTCGTCGTCCAGCGCGGCCTTCGGGCCGGGCGACCTGGTCCTGGCCACGGGGAAGGCCGTGGGCGAGCGCGTCTGGGGCGGCTTCACGCAGCGCACCCGTCTTCCGGCCGAGAAGCTGCTGAAACTTCCCGCCGGCCTCTCGCCGCGCGAGGCCATGGCCTTCGGGACGGCGGGACTCACCGCCATGTTGTCGATCCTGGAGATCGAGGCGGCCGGGCTGACGCCCGACCGCGGCCCGGTCCTGGTGACCGGTGCCGGTGGCGGCATCGGCAGCCTCGCGGTCGCCCTGCTGGCGCAAGCGGGCTGGCAGGTGACGGCGCTGGAACGCCGGCCCGACGATGGCTTCCTGACGGGCCTCGGCGCCAGCGAGGTGCTGACCGCGGAAGACTTCGCCGCCCTGGCCGGCAAGCCCCTGGGGACCGAGCGCTGGGCTGCGGCCATCGACACGGTGGGCGGTGAGGTGCTGGCCGCCGTGCTCAGAAGCGCGCGCTACGGCGCCTGCATCGCCGCCTGCGGCATGGTCGCCGGCTTCGAGGTGCCGATGACCCTGCACCCCTTCTTCACGCGGGCGTTGCGCCTGGTCGGGATCGATTCCGTGACCTGCCCGGACGCTCAGCGCCGGCAGGCCTGGGAGAGGCTGGCCGCCGGCGCGGGGGTCCTGCAACTGGAGGGGCTGGTGGAGGAGATCGGCCTGGAGGCGGTGATGGCCCGGCTGCCGGGGTTTCTCTCCGGCGGCGTGCGCGGACGCCTCGTCGTCCGGGTCGGGGCGTGACCGCGATGGCGCTCGACGTCGAGGCCCGGAACCGCCACTTCGACCGGCTCTTCGCCAAGGAGGGCCTGATGTGGATGGGGCAGAACACCAACCATGCGGCCCCCCATCCTGCCGTGCTGGAGGCGATCGACGCGAGCCTGGCGAAGGGCGAGTACCACGTCTATGCGCCCCCGCTGGGCTTCGAGGAGCTGCGCGGCCTGGTGCTCCAGGACCTGGGCCTGCCGTCCGGGGAGTTCTCCGTCCTGGTGACCGACGGCGCCATCGAGGGCCTCTACCATAGCTGCCGCACCCTGCTGTCGCCGGGCGACGAGATGATCGTGACCGATCCCGGCTGGCTCTGGCCGCGCCGCTTCGCGGCCTCCTCGGGTGCCCGGATCGTCGAGCTGCCGATCTTCGAGCGCGCGCAAGGCTACCGCCTCGCGCCGCGGCAACTGGCGGAGGCGATCACGGAGAAGACGCGGCTGGTCTACCTGGTGGATCCCAGCAACCCCCTGGGGTCGGCGCAGAGCGCGGAGGAGATCGAGGCCATCGCGGCAATCCTCCGCGAGAAGGGCATCCTGCTGATCCACGACTGCACCTATCGCCACTTCGCCGGAAAACATACCCTGTCCGCACCCTTTTATCCCGAAGGCGTGCTGACGACCTACAGCTTCTCCAAGTGGCTGGGCATCGCCGGGATGCGCCTGGGGGCGGTGGTCGCCGCGCCGGACCTGATCGCCACCCTGGCGGAGGCGCCGCCCAACAACCTCGGCGCCAACGTCGTCTCGCAGCGCGCGGCGATCGCGGGCCTGCGGCACAAGAGCGACTGGTTCCCGGCGGTGCAGGCAGCGCAGCTCGCCAACCAGACCCTGATCCGCGAGGCCCTGGCCGACCTGCAGGGTCTCGAGATCGCGGTCTGGCCCTCCAACGGCAATTTCCTCAGCATCGTGACCGGCGACCCGGATATCAATGTCGAGGCCTTCTGCCAGCACTACCTGGAGCACGACATTCTAATCCGCCAGGGCGGCTATCACACGGCACGCTTCGCCGACCGCTTCGTGAAGGTCAGCACCACGGTCCCGAGGGACTGGGTCGAGGCCTTCTGTGCAAGACTGCCCGAAGCCCTGGAAGCCAGCCGTCAACCCGGCCGGTCCGTCACGCTCTACTGAGGCGACCCGATGACTGTGCAAGCGAGGAGTACCTTACGGTGGATTTGGGCTTAAGGGGCCGATGGGCCCTTGTGACCGGGGCTTCGCAGGGCATCGGCGAGAGCGTGGCCAGGGTCTTTGCCGAGGAGGGGGTGAACCTCCGCCTCAGCGCGCGGAGCGCCGACCGGCTGGAGGCCTTAGCCGCGGAGATCCGGGACGCCTGGTCCGTCGAGGTCTCGGTCCATCCCCTGGACCTGACCGAGCCGGGCGCAGCGGAGGCGCTGGCAGCGGCCAGCGCGGGCATCGACATCCTGGTGAACAATGCAGGTGCCATCCCGAGCGGGGACCTGGCATCCCTCGACGAGGCCGCCTGGCGGGCAGGCTGGGAGCTCAAGGTCATGGGCTACATCAACCTGACGCGGGCCGTGCTGCCGATGATGGCCGCGCGCGGACGCGGCGTCATCATCAACAACATCGGCAACGCCGGCGAGCGCTACGATGCCCAGTACGTGGCGGGGACCACCGGCAATGCTGCCCTGATGGCCTTCACCCGGGCGCTTGGCGGCCGCAGCCTGGACAGCGGCGTCCGGGTCGTCGGCGTCAATCCCGGTCCCGTCGATACCGACCGTATCTACGCGATCCTGAGGCACAGGGCCAAGGAGTGGCTCGGTGACGAGGCGCGCTTTTCCGAGCTGCAGGCCAACTATCCCCTGGGCCGGCCCGCCAAGCTGCGCGAGATCTCCGATCTGATCGCCTTTCTCGCGTCGGACCGCTCGGGCTATACCTCCGGCGCGATCTTCACGGTGGACGGCGGCATCTCTTCCCGCAGTTCCATTATCTAGGGGAATTCGCGATGGCCTACGCAACGGCATCGGACGGCGTGCGCCTCTTCTACGAGACCGTTGGCAGCGGCAGCCCGATCGTCTTCGTGCACGAGTTCGGCGGCAACCACTGGAGCTGGGAGCCGCAGGTGGCCCAGTTCTCGCGCCGCCACCTCTGTGTGACCTTCGCCGCGCGCGGCTATCCGCCCTCCGACGTGCCGGAGTCGGTCGAGGCCTATTCCCAGGCCCAGGCGGCCGACGACGTGGTCGCGGTCATGGACGCGGCCGGGCTCGAGACCGCCCACCTGGTCGGCCTCTCCATGGGCGGCTTCGCGGTGCTGCATGTGGCGCTGCGCCATCCCGGACGGGCGCTGTCGCTGGTGGCGGCCGGCACAGGCTATGGCGCGGAGAAGGCGCTGGAGGACTATTTCCGCGGGGTGTCGGAGAGCGTCGCGCAGGGCTTCGAGACGGAGGGCGCGGAGAGCTTCGCCGAGATCTATGCGGAGGGCGCCAGCAGGGTGCAGTTCCAGGCCAAGGACCCCGGGGGCTGGCGCCTCTTCGCCGAGCGCCTGGCCCGGCATTCCTCCCTGGGGGCGGCCAACACCATGCGCGGCGTGCAGGCCCGGCGCCCCTCCCTCTACGACCTGGAGGAGGCGCTGGCCGCGGTCGATATCCCCGCGCTGATCGTCAACGGCGATGAGGACGACCACTGCCTGCAGCCGGGGCTCTTCCTGAAGCGCACGCTTCCCCGCAGCGGGCTTGCCGTGCTGCCGAAGTGCGGCCACACCCTCAACCTGGAAGAGCCGGCGCTCTTCAACCGCCTGCTGGCCGAGTTCCTGGCGGACGTGGAGGCCGGCAAGTGGGGTCCGCGCGACCCGCGGGCCGATCCGGCACAGGTGATGCGGACCAGATGAGCGCTGCGGTTGCCCCCTCGGCGCTGGTCGACGGCGAGCGGCTCTGGCAGCGCCACATGGCGCTGGCCGCCTTCGGGGCCACCCCGGCCGGCGGGGTCAACCGGCAGGCGCTCTCCGCCGCCGAGATCGACGCGCGCCGCGCGCTGGCTGCCTGGGCCGGCGAGAGCGGGCTTTCCGTCCTGAACGATCCGGCCGGCAACCTCTTCCTGCGTCTGGAAGGCAGCGAGCCCGAGGCCCCGGCGGTCCTGACCGGATCCCATATCGACTCGCAGCCGACCGGCGGGCGCTTCGACGGCGCCTTCGGCGTTCTGGCCGGGCTGGAGGCGCTGCAGGCGATCGCGGCCTGCGGACGGCGTCCGCGCCGCGCCATCGAGACCGTGGCCTGGATGAACGAGGAGGGCTCGCGCTTCGCCCCCGGCATGATGGGCTCCGCCGCCTTCACCGGAGAGCGCAGCCTGGAGGAGATCCGGGCGGTCGCCGACGAGGCCGGCACGACGGTGGGCGAGGCGCTGGAGGCGGTTCTTGCCGCCGAGCGCGGCTGCGCCAGGGAACGGCCGCTGGGATTCCCGGTCCACTGCTTCCTGGAGGCGCACATCGAGCAGGGCCCGCTTCTCGAGGAGGAGGGACTGCCCATCGGCGTGGTCAGCGGCATCCAGGGCAGCCGCCGCTTCCGCGTGCGGGTGACGGGCGAGGCGGCGCATGCCGGGACCACGCCCCGCGCCAAGCGGCGCGATGCGCTGCTGGCCGCCGTGCGGATGATCGCCGCGCTCGAGGCCGAGGTCTGCCAGAGCGAGGAGGTCATGTTCACCGTCGGCCTGCTGACGGTGAGCCCGGGGGCGCCCTCGGTCGTGCCGCGGGAAGCCTACTTCTCCATCGACCTGCGTCACCCCGACAATGCCCTGCTGAAGCGGCTGGGAGATGCGGTGGCGCCGCTCTGCGAGGGCCTGGCCCCACCCTGCAGCGTCGAGGTGCGGGAGATCGCCAACGCGCCCTCGCTGGACTTCCCGCCGGCGCTGCGCGCCCGCATTCGCCGCCATGCCGAGGCGCTGGGCCTGCCCTGCCGCGACATCTATTCGGCGGCCGGACACGATGCCCGTCAGCTCCACTACCTCTGCCCGACCGGCATGATCTTCGTGCCCTGCCGTGCGGGCATCAGCCATAACGAGGCCGAGTGGGCCGAGGCCGAACACCTGGCCGCCGCCGCGAGGCTGCTGGCCGACCTGCTGCTGGAGCTGGCCGATGACGCCTGACGCGCTCTCCTTGCTGAACCCGGAGAGGGTGCTGCCCGCATACTACGGCGGGGCCTGGCAGGCCCCGCCGGTGGGCGAGAGCCTGGCTGTCTCAGATCCGGCGACGGGTGCGCTGCTGGCCCGGGTCGCGCTCGCCGGCGAGCCCGAGGTGGCAAGGGCGGTCGAGGCGGCCGCTGAGGCCTTCCCCGCCTGGCGCGACCTCGATGCGCTGGACCGCGGCCGGCACCTGCGGGCGCTGGCCGACCTGATCCGCGCGCGGATCGATCAACTGGCGGCGCTGGAATCGCGCGTCACCGGCCGGCCGATCCGCGAGATGGGCGCGCAGATGTCCCGGATTCCGGAGTGGCTGGACTATTTCGGCGGGATCGCAGCCGGGCTGGAGGCAGAGGCCAACCGCGTGCGCGGCGGCTTCCTCACCTACACCCAGTACGAACCGCTGGGCGTCTGCGCGCTGCTCACGCCCTGGAACCACCCGATCCTCATCCTGGTGAAGAAGCTGGCGGCGGCCCTGGCGGCCGGCAACACCTGCGTGGTGAAGCCCTCGGAGCTGGCGCCGGTCTCGCCCCTGCTGCTGGCCGAGTGGGCCGGCGAGGCGGGGCTGCCGGCCGGCGTCTTGAACGTGGTCAACGGCGGTGCCGAGACCGGCCGGGCGCTCTGCCAGCACCCTGCGGTGCAGCGCATCGACCTGACCGGCGGCACCGCGACCGGGCGCAAGGTGGCGGCGGCTGCCGCCGAACGACTGGTGCCGGCGACCCTGGAGCTGGGCGGCAAGGCGCCGGTCCTGATCTTCGCCGACGTGAACCTCGACGAGGCGGTCGCCGGCGCGCTCTTCTCCGGCTTCGTCGCTGCCGGGCAGACCTGCGTCTCCGGGTCCCGCTTCATCGTCGAGGCGGCGATCTACGAGGCCTTCCTCGAGCGCCTGCGCGTGCGGGTGGAGGCCCTGCGCCTGGGCGATCCCGCCGACCCGGCGACCGATATCGGACCGGTCATCTCGGCAGCCTCGCAGCGGCGCTGCGGCGAACACATCGAGGCCGCGCTGGCCGAGGGCGCGCGCCTCGTCGCCGGCGGCCCCGGGTCGCCGCTTGCCGGCGGGCACTACGTGCGCCCGACCGTCCTTGCCGACGTCGCGCCGGCCATGCGCCTCTTCCGCGAGGAGGTCTTCGGGCCTGTGGTCGCGGTTACCTCCTTCCGCGACGAGGCCGAAGCCCTGGCGCTTGCCAACGACTGCGACTTCGCTCTGGGGGCGGCGATCTGGACCCGGGACGTGGCGCGCGCGCACCGGCTCGCCGGCAAGGTTCGCGCCGGGGTGGTCTGGATCAACGACCACCACAAGAACGACCCGCGCTCCATCTGGGGCGGCCATGGCGAGAGCGGCTATGGCAAGGAGAACGGCTGGGACGCGCTGAAGAGCTACCTGCGCAAGCGCTCGGTGGTGGTCCGCACGCAGCCGGGGTTCGACGACTGGTTTGCCGGAGGGAGCCGCTATGGCTGAGGCAGCACGCATTCGCCTCTTGTGGAAGCCGCAGGCGCAGTTCGCGGGCTACCTGCTGGCGGCCGAGGGGGCCACGGACGGCCCGGCGCTTGCCTGGCAGGCCGCGCGCAGCGACGAAGGCCCGATCGACGCGGTGCTGGAAGGCAATGCCGAGTTTGCGGTGGCCAGTCCCTCCCACATCGCGGAATCGCGCGCACCCGATGCCCTCTGCTGGCTGCTCACGGTGCAGCAGGAGAGCGCGCTGGTCTATCCCTGCTGGCCGGACGCGGGGATCGCGCGCCCGGCGGATCTCCGCGGCAGGCGCATCGCCGTCTGGCCGGGCGGCGAGGACCTGGAGCTGCTGTGGATGCTGGCGCGCGACGGGGTGGCGCCGGGGGAGGTGGAACGCCTGCCCGCGGGCGATACCGTCGGGCCCTTCCTCGACCGCGAGGTCGACTGCGCGCAGATGACCCTCTACCACGAGCTCCACAAGGCGCAGGCGCTGGCCCCGGCCGCCGTCCGCTTCCACGAGCTGCGTGCCGCCGACCTGGAGGCCAGCCTGATCAAGGACGGACTGGTGGCGCGCCGCGACTGGGTGGAACGCAATCCGGGCCTGACGCAGGCCGTCGTCGAGGCCGTCCTGGCCGGCTGGATCCGGGCCTTCGATGAACCCGCCAGCGCTCTTGCCGCCTGCCTGCGGGCGCGGCCGGACATGCCGGAGGCGGAGCAAGCGAGCCAGCTTGCCGACATCCGGGGCCTGTCGCTCGTCGGCGCCACCCTGACCCGGGGTCTGGGCTTTCCCGACCCCCTGCACATGCAGCGCGCGGCTGCCGCCGCGGCGGCCGTCGGCCTTCCGGTAGCGGCCGAGGTGCTCGCCGACGCCGTCGAGCCGCGCTTCTGGGCGGCGGCACCACAGGCGCTGCGGCGCACGGCATGGTAGCCGCCGGTGCTGATGCAATTGTCGTCGGTGCCGGAATCGTCGGCGCCGTGACCGCCAGCACCCTGGCCCGCCGCGGCCTGAGCGTCCTGCTGCTCGACCGCGGCGACCCCGGCAACGCGGTCAGCGGGGCCAGCCTGGCCTGCCTGGGCACCCACATGATGGACCTGGAGGAGCTGAGCCTGCTGAGCTGGTGCTGCGAGGCCTGGCGCGGCCTGGCCGAGGAGCTGGGCGACCTGGAGTACCGAGCCTGCGGCCAGCTCCGCTTCCTGTCGAACCCGGAGGAGTTTCCCGTGGCGGAACGCTGGATCGAGGGCGAGCGCGCCTTCGGCCTGCGCCCGGAGCTGCTGGATCCCGCCGCGGTTCGCGAGGTCGAGCCTGCGCTGCAGGGGCCGATCCTGGGGGCGACCTGGTCGCCCGACGATGCCGTGGTCAATCCCTTCCTGGCGGTGCGCGCGCTGGTCGTCGATGCCCAGCGCCATGGCGCCAGGACGCGCTTCAACTGCCCCGTCCGCCACCTCCTCCTCGAGGACGAGCGGGTGATCGGGGTCGCCACGGACGAGGGGGCCTTCCACGGCGCTGCCGTGATCCTGACCTGCGGACCCTGGACGGCCGAGCTGGCGGCCACGGCAGGCGTCGAGCTGAAGATCGCGCCGCGCCGCGCCCAGTGCCTGGCGACCCTGCGCCTGCCCCCCACGATACGCCGGGTGGTCGGTGCCTGCGAGACGGCCGGCGGCGTGGAGGCCGGATACTCCCAGATCCAGCAGGCCGACAGCGGGCAGGTGCTCTTCAACACGGTGCGGGCCCTGGACGGCCCCGAGCCCAGCGTTCCGGAGGCCGTCCCGGAGGTCGGGCCCGGCTTCGTCGCCAACTCGGTCGCCACCCTGCTCTGGCTCTTTCCCGCGCTGGCCGGGGCCAGCCTGCTGCGCTCCTGGGTGCGCTACGAGGCGGTGACGCCCGACGACCGCTTCCTCGCCGGCCGGCTGGAGCCCGATGGCCTCTGGGTCGCGGCCGGGGACTGCGGGACCGGCTTCGTCCGTGCGCCGGGCATGGCGCGCCTCCTGGCCGACGGCCTGACCGCGGCGGACCCGCCCTTCCCGACCGACTGCTATCACGCCGGACGCTTCCTGCAATGAGCCGGACGCTCAGCATCGTCCTGGACGGCGAGCCGCTGGAGGTCCCGGCGGACGCCAGCCTCGGTGCCGCCCTGCTCGCCGCCGGCCGGCTCGGCCTGCGCCCCAGCCCGCGGCTCGGATCACCGCGCGGCCTCTTCTGCGGCATGGGTCTCTGCTTCGAGTGCTGCGTGACGGTCGACGGTTTGGCTGGTCAGCGCGCCTGCCTGACGCCGCTGCGTGAAGGCATGGTGGTGGAAAGGGGGCTGGAGGAGTGACCGTGCGGGAGGCCGACGCGGACCTCGCCGTCATCGGCGGCGGCCCGGCCGGACTGGCCGCAGCCACGGCCGCAGCCGAATGCGGCGCGCGCGTCGCGCTGCTCGACGCCTTCGAGCGGCCGGGCGGCCAGTACACCATGCAGCCGCCCCCGCGGCAGCCTGCGGCAAGCAGCCGGCAGGCCAGGCTCGGCGCCGAGGCGGTCGCGGCCGCCGAACGGGCCGGGGTCCGCCTCTTTTCCGGGCGCAGCGTCTGGGCGGTCTATCCGGGCTTCGGGATCGCGGCCAGCGGCGCGGAGGGCGGCCTGGTGCTGCGGGCGCGCGCGCTGGTCAGCGCCGGTGGCGCGCAGGACCGCCTCCTGCCTTTCCCCGGCTGGACCCTGCCGGGCGTCATGACGCCCGGTGCCGGCCAGCGTCTGGCCAAGCTGAGCGGCGTCCCGGCCGGCCGGCGGGTCGTCCTGGCCGGCAGCGGCCCCTTCCTGCTGGCGGTCGCCGCCTCGCTCCTCAAGGCAGGCGGCGGGCTTGCGGCCTACGTGGAGGCGGGCAGGCCGCGCCCGGGCTGGCTGGCCCACCTCCTCCGCCATCCGGCGCAGTGGGGCGAGGCCGGCCGCCTGCTGCTGCCCCTGGCGACCTCCGGCGCCTCCCGCTTCTTCGGCCACTGCGTGGTGGAAGCGCTGGGCGAGGGGCGGCTGGAGGCGGTCCGCATCGCACCGCTCGACGCCGGCGGCCGTCCGCTGCTGGACCGCAGCCGGATCCTGGAGGACGTCGATGCCCTGCTGGTGGGCTACGGCTTTCGGCCCCAGGTCGAGGTCACCATGCTGCTGGGCGCCGGGCACCGTTTCGACGAGGCGAGCGGCGGCTGGTCCGTCGAGACCGACCCGCAGACTGGCGCCACCTCGGTGCCGGGCCTCTTTGCCGCCGGCGAGGTGAGCGGTGTCGCCGGCTACCGGCCGGCGGTCGCCGGCGGCCGGATCGCCGGCCTGGGCGCGGCCGACTACCTGGGCTTCGGAGAGAGCAGGGACCGACGGCGGCGCCTCGCAAGGGGTCTGGCCGGCGCGCGGCGTTTCGCCGACGGGCTGAACCGCCTCTTCCCGCCGCCCGCCGATCTCTCGGCCCTGCTGCACGACGATACCCTGGTCTGCCGCTGCGAGGACGTGACCGCCGGCAGCATCCGAGCGGCGCTGGGCGAGGGAGCGCAGCGTAACGGCGGTGCGGTGAAGCTCTGGACCAGGGCCGGCATGGGGCCCTGCCAGGGCCGGATCTGCGGCTGGGCCATTGCCAGGCTCGTCGCCCGGGAGACCGGCCGGACCCTGGAGAGCGTCGGCGTCAACGCGCCCCGGATTCCGCTTCAGCCCGTCCCCCTGACCGAGGTCGAGGCCTGCATGCGGCTTTTGGAGTCCGGGCCTGCCGCTGAGCCGGGGAAGGGCAGCCTGCACGGGTGATCCGCGGCGGCGCGCGAGGGTGCGCGGGCCGGCGCCGTCTTTCGTGGGTGGCCGGACGCGGCCGGTCTGCGCTAGATTATCGGCCCCGGGACAGCCGACGGAGATCGGCTTCCGGCCGGTAACGCTGTCTAGGTGAGATGTACGATGCCCGCGCCGCTCTTCCGCTCTCTCCTGCTCGTCTTCCTCCTGGCGCCGCTCGTCGCGCGCCCCCTCGAGGCCGCCGAGATGACGACCCTGAAGCCCGCCATCATCGTCAACGACAAGGTGATCTCGGCGCTTGAGATCGACATGCGGATCAAGCTTGCCCTGGTCTCCTCGGGACTGGAGGATTCCCCAGAGGCGCGGGAGTTCCTGGCCCGGCAGGTCGAGCAGCAGCTGATCGACGAAGAGCTGGAGACGCAGGAGGCCGAACGCCTGGGCATCGCGGTGAGCGAGGAGGAGGTGGACGCCACCCTGGAGCAGATCGCCCAGGGCAACGGCATGGACTGGGCGACCCTGAGCAGCCGCCTGGAGCGCGCCGGCATCCTGCCGGAATACCTTGCCGACCAGGTCCGTGCCCAGTTGCTCTGGCGTACGGTCCTGCGCCAGGAGGTGCTGCCCCGTGTGATCGTCACGAACGAGGACGTCGACGATGCCGTCAATCGCATCGAGGAGCGCCAGGGCGAGCCGCAGCGTCTGCTGGCGGAGATCTTCCTGCCGATCGACAACCCCTCGGAGGCCGGCGAGGTCATGGAAACCGCCAACCGCGTGATCGAGCAGATCCGCCGCGGCGGCGGCTTTCAGGCCCTGGCGCAGCAGATCTCGCAGGCCCCCTCGGCCTCTTCCGGCGGCGACATGGGATGGGTCGACCCCGGCACCCTGCCGCAGGAGGTGGAGGAGGCCCTGGACAAGATCGTGCCCAATGAGCTCACCCCGCCGGTGCGGACCCCGACCGGCGTCTACATCATGCTGCTGCGCGGCGAGCGCCCGCCGCCGGAGCGCCTGCTGACCGCCTCGGTGAAGATGATGACCTTTCCGGTCCGGGACTTCGAGAACCGCAATGCCGTCAACCAGGCCGCCGGCCGCGCGACTCGGGCCAGCGAGGCCCTGTCCGGCTGCGACAGCTTCGATGCGGTGGCCGGCCGCTTCGACGCCAGGGTGGAGCCGCTGCCCGATCCGCTGGAGCTCTCGCGCATGCCCCCAAACCTGCGCAACGTCACCAGCGGTCTGCCGGTGGGCAGGCCCAGCGAGCTCTTCCGGGCCCCCGGCGGTATCGGCCTTGCCATCGTCTGCGACCGGCAGGACAGCGGCATCGACCGCGAACTGGTGCGCGAGCGCCTGCTGACCGAACAGGTGGATCGACGGGCCCGGCGCTATCTTCAGGACCTGCGCCGGGTCGCCACCGTCGAGATGCGCAACTGACCAACCCCAGCCTTCCGCCGCTCTCCGAGGTCATCCAGCAGCACGGCCTCTCCGCCCGCAAGGGCCTGGGCCAACACTTCCTGCTGGACCCCGGCATCACCCGACGTATCGCCGAGGCCGCCGGGCCGCTGGACGGCCACGACCTGGTCGAGATCGGCCCCGGCCCGGGCGGGCTGACCCGCGCTCTCCTGGAACGGCCCTGCCGCAGCCTCTTCGCCGTCGAGAAGGACCGCCGCTGCCTGGAGGCGCTGGCCCAGCTCGCCGAGGCCTACCCGGGCCGGCTGCAGGTGATAGAGGGCGACGCCCTGGAGATCGAGAGCTGGCGGCTGGGCAGCCCTCCGCGCAAGCTGGTGGCCAACCTGCCCTATAACGTCGGCACGCCGCTGCTGATCGGCTGGCTGCGTGCGCTGGCAGAAGAGCCCGACTGCCTGGCCGGGCTCACCCTCATGTTTCAGAAGGAGGTGGCCCAGCGACTGCATGCCGGGCCGCGCACGGCGGCCTACGGGCGCCTCAGCGTGCTGGCGCAGTGGCTCTGCGAGGTCGAACCCGCCTTCGACCTGCCGCCCGGCGCCTTCCGCCCGCCGCCCAAGGTCACCTCGAGCGTCGTGACCTTGAGGCCGCGCGCAGAGCCGCTGGCGACGGCCCGGCTCGAAAGCCTGGAGAAGGTGACGGCTGCTGCCTTCGGCCAGCGCCGGAAGATGCTGCGCCAGAGCCTGAGGTCCCTGACCGGCGACGCCAGGGCATTGCTGTCGGATGCCGGCATCGAAGAGACCGCCCGCGCCGAGACCCTCTCGGTCGCCGACTTCTGCCGCCTGGCTCAGGTGCTCGACGCCCGGAAGGCTTGAGCGAAGGCCTTGCGCCTGCGGCCGGTGCGGCGGAGAATTGCGCCGCGCGAAGGAGGGAGAAGACAGATGCCAAGCTTCGACAGTAAGAAGCTCAGCGAGATCCACCGCCAGATGCACAGTCACCTGCCGCCCGATCCGGCGCTGAGGGTGAAGGCACTGGAGAGCCTGCTGGTCGACAAGCGGCTGCTCGACAGCGGCGCGGTCGATAGCTGGGTGGAGATCTATTCCGAGCAGGTGGGGCCGAGGAACGGCGCGGCGGTGGTCGCGCGCGCCTGGAGCGATCCGGACTACAAGGCGCGGCTGCTGGAGGACGGCACGGCGGCGGTCGCGGAGTTCGACTTCGTGGGCCGGCACGCCGCCAAGATCGTCGTCCTGGAGAACACGGCGGAGGTCCACAACCTCGTCGTCTGCACGCTCTGCTCCTGCTATCCCCTGGCCCTCCTGGGGGTGCCGCCGGTCTGGTACAAGGCGAACGAGTACCGCGCCCGCGCCGTGCGCGAGCCGCGCGCCGTCCTGGCGGAGTTCGGCGTCGTCCTGGACGAGGCGGTGACCGTCCGGGTCTGGGACAGCACCTCCGAGACCCGCTACCTGGTCCTGCCGGAACGGCCGGCGGGGACCGAGGGCCTGGACGAGGCCGAACTCGCCGCCCTGGTCACGCGCAACGCCATGATCGGGACCGCCAAGGTGGCGGCGCCGCAGGGGCGGGAGGCGGCCTGATGGACAGCGTGCACGACCTGGGCGGCGTCGAGGGCTTCGGCCCGGTCGACCGCAGCCACGAAGACGAGTTCTTCCACGAGGGCTGGGAGGCCAGGATGTTCTCCATGGCCGCGTCCATGAGCAGGCCCGAGGGCTGGAGCATCGACTGGTTCCGCCATGCCCGCGAGTGCGCCCGGCCGGTGGACTACCTGACGCTCGGCTACTTCGAACAGTGGTGCCACGCCTATGAGGCCATGCTGCTGGATTCCGGTGTGGTCACCCTGGACGAGCTGGCCGCCGGCAAGGCCCTCGAACCCGTGGCGCCGCCGGGGAAACCGCCGCTGAAGGCCGAGGACATCCGCGGCAAGGCGCACTATCCCCCCGACCCGCGCCGGCCGGGCGCCGAGCCCGCCTTCGCCGTGGGCGACAGGGTGCGGACCCGTGAGGCAGGCCACGCCGGGCACACCCGCCTGCCGCGCTATGCCCGCGGCAAGCCCGGGGTGATCCAGGCCACCTACGGCAACCAGATCCTCCCCGATGCCTCCGCGTCGGGCCGCGAGGAGGCCGAGCCGCTCTACGTGGTCAGGATCCTGGTGGCCGACCTCTGGCCGGAGTCGGCCGGGAGCCGCGACGAGGTCTGCCTCGACCTCTGGGAAAGCTATCTTGAGCGGGCCTGAGCCCCGGGTGGCCCCCCTGCCCGCCCGCGAGGGCGAACCGATCTTCGCCGAGGCCTGGGAGGCCGAGGTGCTGGGCCTGGCCCACAGCCTGATCGAGGCCGGACGCATCACCGCGGCCGCCTGGTCGGAAGCCCTTGGGGCGGCGCGCGCGGCGCAGGCCGCCGCCGGTCATGACGACGACCGCCGCGCCTACTACCTGGCCGCCGTGGAGGCCCTGGAGCGGCTGGTGCAGCAGGCCGGACTCGCCGGGGCCGGCGAGCTCGCGCTGCGCAAGGCCGACTGGGTCGCGGCCTACGAGGCGACCCCGCACGGCCAGCCGGTCAGGCTCGACCGGCGCTGCAAGGACTGAGCGACCGCGCGGGCGTCTTCCCGTATTCTTCCCCGTGGATCGCAGGGCCTCTCCGGGGACGCGGTGTGCGCCTGAATGACCGCCCCGAAAGAGGGCTACGGCCTGGCGCAGCTACGACAGGCTGCGGTCGCCGGGCCAACTAGAGCAGGTTGCGCTTGCTCATGCTCACGCATCCTGCTCTAGCGTGTTGTTTTAAAAGCAAATCGTCGTCGCAGATGATTCCATCTGCTCGGGATTTGCTCTAGTTCTATCCGGCGTCGCCCGCCGGGCACTTGTCGGCGATCCAGCCGTCCAGGGCGGCCTTGGAGCCGCTGCCGAAGGCACCGTCGATCTTGCCCTTGTAGAAGCCGGCCTTGCTCAGCCGGCGCTGGAAGGCCTCGGCGTTGGGCGCGCCCAGCTTCAAGGCCTCGTCGAAGTCGGCGCGGGCATTGTCCGCGGCGCCGTCGCGGCAGAGGATCCAGCCCCGCGTGTCGTGGATATGACCATTGGCCGGCGAGAGCGCGACGGCCTTGTTGGCGTCGGGCAGGGCCTTGGTGAGCTCGCCCAGGTTGAAGTAGGCCCAGGCGCGGTTGTTGTAGGCCGGGCCGTCGTCCGGCGCCTCGGCGATCAGCCGGTCTAGATAGCCGACTGCCGCCTTCCAGTCCTCGCTGTTCATCGCCCCGTCGGTCATGGCGGTCAGTGCGATACGGTTCTTGGGGTCCTTTTCCAGCACGGCCTGAAAATCCTCGAGTGCGGCCTGCCGGTCGCCGGACTGGAACTCGATCATGGCGCGGGCCTCGAGCGCGGGATACATGGTGGGATCGATCTCCAGCGCCTTGTTGAAGTCGGCAAGCGCCCGCTCGGCGTCGCCGAGCTGCATCAGGACCACGCCGCGGCTGTAGTGGGTCCCGGCGCTCTTGGGCTCCAGCTCGACTGCCTTGTTGTAGTCCTCCAGCGCCTTCTTGGGCTCCCTCAGCGCCTCGTAGGCATTGCCGCGGTTCTGGTAGATGAGCGGTTGGTTGGGCGAGAGGACGACGGCGGTGTTGAAGTCCCTGATCGCCTCCTCGTGCTTGCCGAGCTGGTTCAGCAGCACGCCGCGGTTGACGTAGGCCGTCTCGTACTTGGGGTCGAGCGCGATGGCCTTGCCATAGTCCTCCAGCGCCTTCTCGGGCTGGTTCAGGTGCTCGTAGGCGATCGCCCGGTTGTAGAAGGCGCTGGCGTCCTCCGGGTTCAGCTTGATCGATTCTGCGTAGTCGGCGAGCGCCTCTTCGCTGCGGTGCATCTGGTCGAGTGCGTTCGCCCGGTTGAGGTAGATGAGCGCCAGGGTCTTGTCGACGGCTGCCCCGGAATCGATCAGGTCCGTGCAGTCCTTGTAGCGGACCTCGGGGTCGGCGTCCCTGGCGCAGCCCAGAAGCTGCTGGCCGCGGGTGGTGGGGACGGCCTCGCTGTTGCTGTCCTGGGCCTCGAGCGGGCCGGCGGCGCAGACGAGAAGGAAGAGGGCGAGTAGGGCGAGAGAGCGCATTGTCTGTTCCTGATGCCGTTCAGTCGGCCTGGAGGTACCAGGCATATTCGGTCGGCGAGAGCTGTTCGTAGAACTCGTCCATCTCCGCCGTCTTGGTGGTGACGTAGGCTTCTACATAGTCGGCCCCGAAGTAGTCCCGCAGCACCGGGGAGGCCTGCAGCACCTCGAGCGCGCGGTAGGGGCGGTTGGGGATCTCGGGATCCACCTCCATGCCCAGGTTGCCGGTGCTGGGCGGGCCGGGATCGATCTTGCCCACGATGCCGTGGTGCATGGAGGCCAGGATCGTGGCCAGCGCCAGGTAGGGATTGGCATCGGCGCCGGCGATGCGGTGCTCGATCCGGGTCGAGGCCCCGTCGCCCATGGGCACGCGTACCGCGGCAGAGCGATTCTCGATGCCCCAGCAGCGGCTGACCGGCACGAAGTTGTTGGCCCGGTAGCGGCGGAAGCCGTTGGGGTTGGGTGCGAAGATGGCCATCGAGGGGGGCATCATCTCCAGGCAGCCGCCGACCGCGTGGCGCAGCAGTTCGCTGGGCGCGCCGCCGCCGCCGTCCAGGACGTTGCGGCCCTCCGCATCGATCAGGCTGACGTGGGCATGCAGGCCGCTACCGGACTCGTCGGGATAGGGCTTGGGCGCGAAGGTGGCCTGCAGGTCGTGGCGCCTGGCACAGCCCTTGACCGCCCGCTTCAGCAGCACCGCGTGGTCGGCCGCCAGCAGCGGGTCGGGGACATGGTCCAGGTTGATCTCGAACTGGCCCGGCGCGTACTCGGTGGTGATCGCACCATAGGGGATGTTCTGCGCATCGCAGGCCGCGGTGATGTCCGCCAGCAGACCGGCGAAGGCCTCCAGCTCGGAGATGCCGTAGACCTGCTTGGCGGTGTTGCGCTGGCGGGTCCAGGGCGAGATCGGCGGGCGCGGCGCGCCGAAGCGGGTGCGCTCCTTGTCGATCAGGTAGAACTCCAGCTCCAGCGCGACCACGGGCGTGAGGCCCATCTCCTTGAAGCGCTCGACCACCCGGGCCAGCACGTTGCGCGGGTCGATCCACGCGGGCCGGCCCTCGGGGTCCTGCAGGCTCATGTAGACCTGTGCCAGCGGCCGCTCGGCCCAGAGCACGGGCTTCAGCATCCCCTCGATCGGGACCAGCAGGTTGTCGGGGTCGCCGTCGGAGATGCCCATGCCCAGCGGGTCGTGGCTGCTGCCGGTGACCGAGAGCAGGAAGACCGAGGCGGGGATGGTGATCCCCTTCGTCATGATCTTGTGCAGGTCCTCGATCGGATAGCGCTTGCCGCGGATGATGCCGCAGAGGTCGGCGAAGATGCCGTCGACGAACTCAATCTCGGGATGGGCCGCTATGAAGGCATCGGCTTCTTCGGGTGTCGGGCTCAGCATGAAGGCAACCTGTGTTCGGGAAGGGGCAAGGTCCGCAGTGCGACGGCCATCATGGCCGAGACCGCTCCATAGGCGCCAGCCCCCGGCTTGCGGTCAAGCCACTTGGGAAGGCCCGCCCGCGCCCTCCTGCCAAAGCAGGCCATTGCGGCGAAAGCGAGGCTGATCGGCGGTCTTTTGTCATCTGGCCGTCCCGGATTGCTGTTATAGAGCCGCCAGAAAACATCTAGACCATTTCGCCCCCGAGACGAGACCAGAGAGACGAGACGCGCATGCCTGCCTCCGACGAGAGCCCTTCCCTGACGCCCAGCGGCGACCCCTGGCTCTTCACGCCGGGGCCGCTCACCACCTCGCCGGCGGTGAAGCAGGCGGCGCTGCACGACCTGGGATCGCGCGACACCCGCTTCCTGGAGGTGAACGACCGGGTGCTGCGGCGCCTGGCGCAGCTCGCCGGGGCCCAGGACAGCCACGTCTGCGTGCCGATGCAGGGCAGCGGGACCTTCGCCGTGGAGGCCATGCTGACCTCTCTCGTTCCCGCCACCGGCAAGCTCCTGATCCTGAGGAACGGGGCCTACGGCGCGCGCATGGAGGCGATCTGCAAGGCCGCGGGGCGCAGCTTCACGACGCTGGCCTGGGACGAGGTCGAAGCGGTCGAGCCCGGGCGGGTGGCCGAAACCCTGGCCGCGGATCCGGCAATCGGCCACGTGGCCATCGTCTGGTGCGAGACCACGACCGGCCTGCTGAACCCGCTGGCGGCCGTGGCCGAGGTCGTCGCCCGGGCCGGCCGCAAGCTGCTGGTCGATGCGATGAGCGCCTTCGGCGCCATTCCGATCGATGCGGCCGAGATTCCCTTCGAGGCCCTGGCGGCCTCCAGCAACAAGGGGCTGCAGGGGATCCCGGGGCTGGGCTTCTGCCTGGTCGAGCGCTCCGCGCTCGCGGCCTCGGCCGGCAATGCCGTCTCCCTCTCGCTGGATCTCCATCAGCAGTGGCAGGCCTTGGAGAAGACCGGACAGTGGCGCTTCACGCCGCCGGTCCAGGTGATCCTCGCCCTGGACCGGGCCCTGCAAGAGCTGGAGGTGGAGGGCGGCGTCCCGGCACGCCACCGCCGCTACAGCGACAACTGCGGGCGGCTGACCCGGGGCCTGCGCGCGCTGGGTTTCGAGACCCTGCTGCCCGACCGGCTGCAGGCGCCGGTCATCGTCACCCTCTACCCACCGGCCGGCAGTGCCTTCGACTTCCGCAGCTTCTATGGCGCGCTGGCAGCGCAGGGCCTGCTGATCTATCCGGGCAAGCTGACCGAGCGCGAGTCCTTCCGCATCGGCTGCATCGGCGATCTGGGTGCAGCCGAGATCGACCGTCTGCTGGCGGCGATCGCGGCGATCATGGCCGAAGGCCGACAGGTGCCGGCCGTCTGAGCGCGGCCGGGACGCCAATCCAACATCTCGAGAGGAAGACCCCCGTGACCTACCGCTATCAACGCCGCTACACCGGCCCCGTCCAGCTCGTCGTCTTCGACTGGGCCGGCACCCTCGTCGATTTCGGGTCGCTGGCCCCGCTTGCCGCCTTCCTCAAGGTCTTCGAGGCCGAGGGCGTGCCGGTCAGCCTGGCCGAAGCACGTGCGCCGATGGGGATCGAGAAGCGCACCCACATCGCCACCATGCTGGGCGAGGCGGCGCTTGCCGGCCGCTGGGAGACGATCAAGGGCAAGCCGGCCGACGATGGAGACATCGACCGCCTCTTCCGGTCCTTCCTGCCGGCACAGATCGCCGCGATCGCGGAGCATGCCGAGGTGATACCGGGCGTGCTGGACACGGTGAGCGCGCTGCGGGCCCGCGGGATCCGCATCGGCTCCAACAGCGGCTACAACGCCGAGATGATGGCGGCCGTGCTGCCGGCGGCCGAGCGCCAGGGGCTGGTCCCCGATCACGTGCTGAACAGCTCCGACGTCGCCCGCGGGCGCCCCGGGCCGGCGATGGCGCTGATGAACGCCGCCGCGCTCTCGGTCGACTGCGTGGCGGCCTGCGTCAAGGTCGACGACACCGTGGCCGGGGTCGAGGAGGGCTTGAACGCCGGCTTCTGGTCTGTCGGACTCTCCTGCTCCGGCAACGAGACGGGGCTCAGCCGCAGCGAGTGGGAGGCGCTCTCGGCCGAGCAGCAGGAGGACTTCCGCCGGGCCGCGACCGGGCGCCTCTCGCGGGCCGGGGCCCACTACGTGATCGACAGCTCGGCCGACCTCATGCCGGTGATCGACGACATCGAGCGGCGCCTGGCGCGCGGCGAGGCTCCTTAGGGCGCCTCGCGCTCGGGTGGGCTCTGCACCGCCCGCACCCCCGCCCGGCCGCCCAGTCCAGGATACTTTCGTTGGGCGGCCGGGCGGGGGTGCGGGCCGGCGCCGCGCAAATTCTATAGGCGGAAGCCTGAAGATCCCTAAATGCAGCGCCCGCCGTCGACCTCCAGCAGGACGCCGGTGATCATCGAGGCCTCGTCGGAGGCCAGGTAGAGCGCGGCGTTGGCCAGGTCGTCCGGCCTGGAGAGGCGGCCGAGCGGGATCGAGGCGATGAAGGGCGCGCGGGCCTCCTCCGAATCGGGCTTGCCCATGAAGGTCTCCAGCAGGGCCGTCTCGCCGGCCACGGGGCAGAGCGCGTTGACGCGGATCTTGTCGGGCGCCAGCTCGACCGCCATCGACTTGGTGAGGATGTTCACCGCGCCCTTGCTCGCGTTGTACCAGGTGAGCCCGGGGCGCGGGCGAAGGCCGGCGGTGGAGGAGGTGTTGATGATGACCCCGCCGCCCTGCGCGCGGAAGATCGGCAGCACGGCATAGCAGGCCAGATAGATGGACTTCACGTTCACGGCATAGACGCGGTCCAGCTCCTCCTCCTCGACCTCGAGCAGGGGCTTGTTCTTGTGCGAGATGCCGGCGTTGTTGACCAGGATGTCCAGCTTGCCGAAGGACTTCACCGCCGCGTCGATCATGGACTGGCTGTCGGCGCGCGAGGCCACGTCGGCGGCGACGGAGATCGCCACATGCCCCTCGGCCAGGATCTCCTGCGTCACCCGCTCGGCCGCCTCGGGCTTGAGGTCGACGACGGCGACCTTGGCGCCCTCCGCGGCGAAGCGCTTGGCGATCCCCTCGCCGAAACCCGATCCGGCCCCGGTCACCAGGGCCACCTTGTCCTCTAGGCGCATGACGAACTCCTCTCCTGACGGCTGCTGCGTTCCGGCGGTGCCTATGGCAAGTCCTGCGACCCGTCAAGCCGTTCGCCCAGCGCGCCGGCCTCGGGCCTCTCCAGGACCGCGGCCGCGAAGGCCTCGGCCAGGCTCTCGACATCCCCACCCAGGTCGCGGGCACTCTCCACCACGGGGAAGCGCGCGCGCAGGCCCGCCAGGAAGGGCCTGAGCGGCGGCGCTGGCTGGCGTTCCGCAACCGCTAGCGCCTGGCTGGCCGAGGCGGCGAGGATGGCCAGGATGCGGTCGAGCCAGTAGGCCGCCTCGCCCTCCGCCTCGTAGGCGCGGAAGAGCGGCATGGCGGTGTCGGTCTGCCCGTCGTTGCCGCCGTAGAGCGGGATCAGCGCCGGGCTGGCCGCAGCCTGGGCGCGGGCCGCCAGGTCCTTGGCCGTCATGCCGAGGAAGAGGGTGGAATAGCGCTTCTCGCCCACCCAGAGCCGCTCCGGCAGGCCGGTCGCGGCATGGCGGTGAAGCTGCTCGACCTGGCGGGCCGCCACCGGTGCCAGGTCGGCCCAGATCTGCGCCTGCCAGTTCATCGCGTGATAGGCCCTGGGCACGTGGAAGCCGCCCGTGGTGATGCAGCGCCCCAGCGGCGGGGCCTCGTCCGGGCCGAGGAAGACGGGGTTGTCGTTCACCGTGGAGAGCAGCTCGTCGGCGGCCGCCTCGACCTGGTCCAGCACCCGCAGCATCTGCCCCAGCAGGCGGGTGAGGATGCGCCAGGAGATCGGCGCCTGGTAGCTGCGCCGTCCCTCTTCCTGATGGCCCGCCAGCAGGCCCTGCAGCCGGTCGATGGCCGCAGCCTCGAAGGGATCGCGCAGCAGCGCCTTCAGGGCCGGGTCGTAGGGTGCCAGGCCCATGTTCCCGGCATCGATGGAGAGCGCGAAGACCTGGGTCGCGAGGCGCGCCCGCCGGGCGGCCCTGAGGGCCAGGTCGCCGGCCAGTCCGGGGGCGCAGGCAGAACCGTTGCGCAGGGCGTTCTGGTCGCGCAGCCCGCTCATCGGACCCATGAAGTCGTGGAAGAGGTTGAAGAGCTGCAGGAGCTCCCCCGGCGAATCCTGTCCGGCGATGCGGACGACGGGCAGGGGCCGCCCGTCCAGCATGGCGGCTACCCCCTGCGCGGTCTCCAGGCTGACCGCGGCGTAGCCCGAGACGAAGTTGATCAGCCGCCCCAGGATCATGGCGCGCACCACCCGCTCGGGCAGCGGCCGGCCGACCCCGGCGCCCTGGAGGAGCGGCGGCATGGTGGCCTGGGCCTGGCGCTCCTCGGCGTTCAGCATCACCGCGGCGCGGTCGCCGAAGCCGCTGGTGACCCCGTAGATCGGCGTCTCCGGCGAGGCCTCGACCAGGGCCAGGAACTCCTGCCGCCGCCGGCGCATCAGCGCCAGCGCCTCGGCGCCGATGGCGACCGGCTCCCCCTGCCAGGCGATGCGCTTCAGGTTGGTCAGCGAGAAGTCGCCCAGGCCGTTCAGGACCACCGTCATGCCGTGGGTTTCCTGGCGCGGCTCGCGGCGGCGGGCCGGCGTGCCGCGGCCTTGCGCGGCTTCGCGTCCGCCAGGGCCGGGGTCTTCTCCTTGTAGGCGCAGAGGTCGGCCACCGGGCAGGTCGGGCAGAGGGGCCGCTGGGCCTTGCAGGTGTAGCGGCCGTGCAGGATCAGCCAGTGGTGCGCATGCAGCTTGCGGTCCGCCGGCACGACCTTCTCCAGCCCCAGCTCGACCGCGAGCGGGGTCTTGCCGGGGGCGAGCCCGGTGCGGTTGGCGACCCGGAAGATGTGGGTGTCGACGGCGATGGTGGGCTCGCCGAACCAGATGTTCAGCACCACGTTGGCCGTCTTGCGCCCGACGCCCGGCAGGGCCTCCAGGGCGGCCCGGTCCCGCGGCACCGCGCCGCCGTGCTGCTCCAGCAGGATGCGGCAGAGCTGGATGACGTTCTTGGCCTTGGAGTTGAAGAGGCCGATGGTCTTGATGTGCTGCTTCAGGCCCTCTTCGCCCAGCGCCAGGATGGCATCGGGGGTGTCGGCCACCGGGAAGAGCTTGGCCGTCGCCTTGTTCACCCCGACGTCCGTCGCCTGGGCGGAGAGCACCACGGCGACCAGCAGGGTGAAGGCGCTGTGATAGGAGAGCTCGCCCTTGGGTTCCGGCATGGCGGCGGCGAGGCGGTCGAAGAAGCGGGCGATATCGGGCTTGCGCATGGTGCGGCAGTCTATCGCCTCGCCGCCGACCTTGCCGGACTTCCCGCCTGCGGTCAGACGCCGCGGCGCGCTGGACCCGGCGGGCTCTGGCGCCTACCCTGGCGCCATGGCGCCCGACCTTGCTCCCGCACCCTCATCGCCGGACGAACCCTTTCCGGACGAGCCCGATTTCGACGCCCTGCTGACCCCGCACCGGAGCCTCAGCCAGCGCGGCTTCGTGACCCTGATGATCGCGGTCTCGCTGGTCTCCTTCGCCGCCGGCCTGGTCTTCTTCCTGGCAGGCGCCTGGCCGGTGATCGGCTTCTTCGGCCTCGACGTGCTGCTGATCTACCTCGCCTTCCGGATCAGCTACCGGCGCGCCCGGCAGTACGAGCGGGTGCGCGTCTCGCGCCGGCAGCTCAGGGTCGACAAGGTCTCGCACCACGGCCGCAGGCGCGCCTTCACCTTCCAGCCCTTCTGGGTTCGGGTGGAGATGGAGGAGCCGGCGGAGCCCGACACGCCGCTGCACATCGCCTCGCACGGCCGGCGCCTGCGCCTGGGCTCCTTCCTCTCCGCCGAGGAACGGCTGGACTTCGCCGAGGCCCTGCGCCAGGCACTGATCCGGGCGCGCAGCGCCAAGCTGCTTTAAGTCTTTAGACCCAGCACGTCGTTCATGTCGTAGAGGCCAGGCTTCTGCCCGGCCAGCCACAGGGCCGCGCGGATGGCGCCCTGGGCGAAGACCTCGCGGTTCTGCACCTTGTGGGTCAGTTCGATGCGCTCGCCGGGGCCGGCGAAGATGACGCTGTGCTCGCCCACCACGTCGCCGCCGCGCAGGGTGGCGAAGCCGATCGTGCCGGACTCGCGCGCGCCGGTGTGGCCGTCGCGGCTCTTCACCCAGAGCTCTTCCAGCGGCCTGCCGCGGCCGGCCGCGGCCGAATGGCCGAGGCTGAGCGCCGTGCCGCTGGGCGCGTCCACCTTCATGCGGTGGTGCATCTCCACCACCTCGATGTCGTAGCTCTCGTCCAGGGCGGCTGCCACCCGCTCGACCAGGCTCATCAGCAAGGTCACGCCCTGCGAGGTGTTGCTGGCGATCAGCAGCGGGATCTCGGAGGCCGCGGCCGCCACCGTCGCGCGCTGGGCGGCCGAGAGCCCGGTGGTGCCGATCATCAGCGGGGTCTTGTGCGCCGTCGCCAGCTCGGCATGGCGCAGCGTCGCCGCCGGTGCGGTGAAGTCGACCACGACGTCGCTGGCGGTAAAGAGGGCTGCGGGATCCTCGTTTGGAATCAGTCCCAGCGGGTCCAGGCCGGCGAGGCGGCCCAGGTCGCTGCCGGCCACCGGGTCGTCGGGCAGGCAGGAGCCGGCGGCGATGCGGCAGCCTGGCCGCTCGGTCGCCACCTTGATCAGCATGCGCCCCATGCGACCGCCTGCACCGGCGACCCCGATTCTGACATCGTCAGCCATGGATCTCGTCCCCCGTTTGGAATGCTCGTCGTGTCGTTCGCCCTGGCAACTCGCCGTCCTGAAGCGCCGTCCGGCAAGGAAAAAACGCTGCGGGTCGCCGCAGGGTCGGGACAAGTTCGTGCGACAAACTGAATCACCAAGTTACGTCTTTTCAATCGCTTGGCACAGTTGCGTCACTTGCAGCATTGAAGGGAGCACAACGAGAACGCCGGACGCAGAAATTGCAAGCAAATTCTTCGCTTGCCAGTGCGCGAGGGCCTCCCATAGAAAACGACTATCCTGTGGCTTTTCGGCCAGAGTCCAACGAATTTGTGACAATCTCACGAAGGTGCCAGTCATGCGGTTTCTGCTGAGCGTAGTTCTTCTCGCCTTGGCCTGGACGGGCTCGGCGGCGGCAGAGGGGGCCACGGGGCCCTGGGGGATGGATCTCAGCAGCGGAGCGCAGACGGCGGCGATCAAGCGGACCTTGCCGCTGCCGCAGGATCCGCAGGTCGCCGCGGCCTACCTGAAACCGGTGGTCATTCGCAACCAGAGGTATTGGTGCGTTCCCTATGCCCGTGCGGTCTCCGGGATCGCGATCAAGGGCAATGCCTGGACCTGGTGGCGCAACGCCCAGGGCCTCTATGCTCGCGGCGCGCAGCCGGAGGTCGGCTCGGTCATGGTGATGAAGAAGGTCCGCTCGATGCGCCTGGGCCACGTCGCCACCGTGTCGGAAGTCATCGACCAGCGCCTTATCCGCGTCGATCACGCCAACTGGGTGCGCGGCGAGATTCACCGCGGCGCCCTGGTGAAGGACGTCTCGGCCGCCAACGACTGGTCGCGGGTCCAGGTCTGGTATCCGCCCACCGACAAGTTCGGCACCACCAAGTACCCGGTCTACGGCTTCATCTATCCCCGCCACTCCGGCTGACGAGGCCTGCGACCCGGCCACTTCTCCTGCACGAGATTTGGCGGATCGCTCCGGTCAGTGCCGATCCGCCCAGAGCGTCACGCTCTTGTCCGCGACCCAGTCGGCGATATCGCGGTCGAAGGCCTTGAAGTGCCGGGTTTGCATATGCGAGTCGAAGGCGGCGCGATCCTCGTAAACCTCGTAGAGGTATACCTCCGCAGGACGGCTCGCATCGCTCCAGACATCGAAGCGATGACAACCGGGTTCGCCGTCGAGCGAGTCCTTCGCCTGCTGCGCGACGCGCGCGAGAAACCGGTCCCGCCGATCGGGCAGGACCTGGAAGATGACGGTGACACAGAACAAGGAACGGCTCCTCTCGCCGTGAGCGGGTGGTGAGAGACGCAGCAGGCTTCAACGCAGTCCGACGTCTCCCCTCGGCAAGGCTGGCCTAGAGGGTTCCGCCCGAAGCCGACAGGCCCTAGCTATCCAGCTTGGCAAGAGCCTCGCCGATCTTCCCCAGGGTGTCCAGGGTCGTTTTCTCCTGCGTTTTCAGGTCCTTTGCCTGCTGGGTCAGGTTCGCCTTCAGCTTCTCCGCGATCGCCGCGGCCTCGGGGTCGCTGCCCATGGCCTTGGTGAACTCCGCCTTCTTGGCGGTCGCTGCCGCAGCGGCGACGTCGGACTGCGCCTTCGAGAAGGCGGCCTTCAGGCTCTCCGAGAAGAGATCCAGCTCGCGCTGCGCCTCCTTCACGCTGTCGGCCACGGGATCGGCCGTGCTGCGCTCGCCGGTCTTCTCGACGTCGTCCAGCCTGGGGATCTTCACCAGGGTGCCTGACTTGATGCCCTTGAAGGCCTTGAGCTGGGGGTTCTCGCGGATCAGCGCGGCCTCCGCCAGCTTGCGCTTCTCCGGGGTCAGGTCGCTGTAGACCCGCTCGGCGATGGCGGAGACCGACTTTTCCGATCGGATGGGCAGGTAGCGCATGGTTCCCGTCTCCCGCTTCTATCAGATGAAGATGTTGAGCGGCGCCCAGGGCGCCGGCAGGCCCGAGCCGTTCACGAAGATGTTGCGTGTCGACATGTTGCCGAGCACGGTGAACGATTCAGCCACGATTGCCATAGATAGGTCGTTGCCGCCGACCAGCCGGTTGCTGCTGACCGCGACCTGAACGCCCTGCAGGATCCCAACTCCCGGTTCTGCACGTTGATTTTCGGTGAGGCCGTTGCAGTCGTTGCCCGAGAAGAGGATGGCGCGCGCGCCCAGGACCTGGACGAAGGGCAGGCTGGCCGCCTCGCCCAGCAGGTGGTTGTCGCTGACCGCGACGCTGTCGATGAAGGTGGGCAGCACGACCAGGCGTGTCGGCGTCGCCAGCACCACGCTTTCGCGCAGCCCGGCAAGCACGGTCCCGCCGAAGACCATGGTGGGGGAGGCCTCGCTGGAGGCGGCGGCCGCGAAGTTGCCTGAGGCGTTGCTGAAGGCCGCGGCGGAATCGGTGACCACCCCGACCGCAGCTCTGCCGGTCGGGCCGGAGGTTATGACCAGCGCCCGCCAGTCGACGACCGCCAGGCCGTCGGCGCTGTCCCCGGTGCGGCCGACGGAGTTGGCGCTGACGCCGACCCTGAGGCCCGGACCGATGGCGGCTATCCCCGCGCCGATCCCGCCGTAGCTCGAGGGCGCGATGGCGAAGAGCCTGTTGCCGGAGATCCGGAGGTCGCGGCAGCCCACGGTCAGCAGGCCGGCCCGGAAGCGCGCACCCTCGCTTGTGCGCGCGACCGAGGCGATGACGTTGTTGGCGACATCGCCGCGCCGCACGGCCTGCAGGAAGACGCCGGCAACCGTCGCCTGGTCGCCGAGGCCGCCCGCCACCTCCTCGAGGTGGTTGTTCTCCAGCGAGAGCAGTCCTGCGCCGCCGCCCTCCTCCATGTGGAAGCCGACGCCGGCAATGCGCTCGAGCTGGTTCTGCTTGACCATGGCGCTGCCGAGCTCGGTGCGCACGGCGATGCCGTGGCCGCCGCGGCGGCTGATGCGGTTCCCGATCACCTGCACCTTGCCGATACCGCCCGGGTCGAGCCCCGGGACCAGCAGGATGCCGCTGCCGTCGCGGTCCTCCCGGCTGCCGTAGATGTCGTTGGAGAGGATGCGCAGGCCGCCCACGCCGGCGACGATGCCGTCGAAGTCGGTGGCCAGCGCGTTCCCCTCGATCCGAAGGTCGCCGTTCGCCACCACGGCGCCGGTGAAGACGATGGCCCCGCGCTCGCTGCCCAGCACCAGGTTGTCGGTCACCCGGGTCTTGGCCAGGTGCAGGCTCAGCCCCTCGAAGGAGACGGCGCGCTGGGTGCAGAAGCAGAAGCAGTTCTCCAGCGTGAGGTTGGCGGTTCCCAGGAAGTCCTCGCTGGAACTGGGGCCTTCCAGGCCGCGCTCGGCGACCAGCACGCTGTCGGAGATCTTGGCCAGCAGCGCATAGCCGGTGAGCTGTATGGCGCGGCTGGTCGCATCGCCCGAGGCCACGTTCATGAGGTTGCAGCGGGTCACCTCCAGCAGGACCGTGTTGTTGGCGGAGATGGTGGCCCGCGAGCCGCCCTGGCCCGAGGCGCTGATCGCGGTCAGGTTCTCGAAGGCGATGCCGGTGGAGTTCTCCACCGTCACCAGGTCGAAGGGGCCTTCGCCCATCAGGATGGTGCGCCAGCCCTGGCCGCGGATCCTGATGGAGCCGGCATTGTTGATCCTGATGGGCTCGGAGATGCGGTAGGTGCCGGCCGAGAGGCAGAGGGTGCCGCCCGCGCCGGAGATGCTGTCGATCGCCTGCTGGATCGTGGCGCTGCCCTCGTTGTGACCCTCGGGATGGACGCAGACCGTGCAGTCGCAGCTCTCGCCGGAGACGAGGGGCGGCCAGTGGGTCCGGCAGTCGTTGGCATTGCCGTCCTCGTCGATGACGGCGAGGCGGGCGAAGTGGTGGTGGATGCCGAGCGGCGGGGCCCGGTCGAGGAGCTCGATCGAGGCATCGGCGCTGCGCGCGGCGAAGAGCCAGTAGTCGCCCGACCGGTACTCCGGCGCGAAGGCCTCTCCGGTCGGCTCCAGGTCGAAGGAGACCAGGATGCCGTCCTCCAGGAAGACCTCGGTGCCGGCGGCCGGCAGGGGAATGACGCCGCTGCTGCCGTCCAGATCGTGGTGCTCGCTGCCGTCGGCCTCGCGCACGATGCCGACCTGGTCCCAGCGGCGGATGCGGGTGTGGCGCTCCGGGTCCGGCAGGCCCTGCCCGTCGACCGGAAAGGTGCCACCCGGCAGGTCGTCGGTGAGCGTCAGGCTGCGGGCCGCGGCATCGACGCCGCCGCCGAGCTGGATGCGGCGGATGATGCCGGGCTGGTTCATCAGCTCCAGCTCGTCGTCGGTGATCTCGATCCAGTCGCCGTCGTTGAAGCGCAGCACCTCGTCGCGGCCGATGGAATCGACCTGGATGCGGTTGAGCTCCGGGATCGCGGTCACGCCGGCGGTCACCGCCGCGTTGTCGCGCGACCACTTGAAGGTGGCGCTGTCCTGGTCGCCGCCGTCGTGGATCTCCACCCGGTAGAGCTGGTTCTCCAGCCCGCGGTAGCCGGCGGCCGGCGGCAGCAGGCAGGGATCGGGATCGTCCGGCGGGTCGCCGGTGCGGGTCGTGAGCCGCCCGGAGGAGGGATGGGTCAGCTCCAGCCAGCCCGGAATCTGGTCCTCCGGCGTCGCGCAGGTGGCGCTGCCGATCTCGTCCAGGACCTTCACCTGCCAGACGGTCTGCAGGCGGCCCGTGGTGTCGACGCCCACCGCCTTCTCGACCAGCTCCGGGTCCTGCAGCGGCGTGACGGCACGCTGCCAGACGTCGAGGTAGACCAGGTAGCGCGCGCCCTGATCGGGCAGGTCGGGCGGTAGGGGATAAAAGGGCTGGTTCTGGTAGTCGACGGCACCGGTGCCGGTGAGCTCGGCCAGGCGGCGGTACCATGCGAAGGGCTCTTCGCGGTGGTTCTCGGCCAGGATGCCGTCCAGGTAGAAGCGTCCAGCCCCGATGGTGAAGGAGGCGACCGCGGGCGTGATCAGGAAGCCGTCGGGCGTCTCGCGCGGCACCACGGCCGGGCCCAGGGTGTCGAGGGCTTCGGCCTGCAGGCGCCGTGCGATCTGGGCGATGGCCTCGTTCCAGTCGGCGTCGAGCTGGACGCGGCCCTGCTGCATGACCACCCCGAGGTAGTCCTTCAGCGGATCGAAGCTCATTCGGCTCAAATCGAAGCTCATGACCTAACTCCTCACGCGCCGCTTTCCGGCGCTCATCAGCAGTGTCCGCGGCCCTCGCTCGTCAGGTCGCATAGAAGATTCCCGCCTCCAGTCCGGCGCGCAGGTACTCCTCGAGCCGGATGCGCAGGTTGGCCTCGCGCTGGGGCCCGTAGAGGTGATGGAAGGCGCCCATCTCGCTCTCGCTGTCGGCCCCGCGGCGGATCAGTTCGGAGGTCGCCAGCGCGAGCTGGCAGTAGCCGGCCTCTCCGAAGCGCAAGGTGGTGAAGCTGGGCGCCACGCGGCCGGCCGCCGCCAGCGAGTCGGGCTGGCAGCGGAAGCGCCGGGGCGCGATGGACTGGAAGGGCAGGAAGCTGAAGCGGATGCAGCCGCTCTGGCGCTGCCGCGCCCAGACCGGCGCCTGCCAGCCATCGCCCTCCGCCAGGCGCGCCAGCAGGATCGAGTTGGAGACCAGTTCGAAGATCCGCGCGTGCAGCTTGCCGATGACGGTGCAGGCGACCAGGGTCAGGCTGCCGCCGGGCGCCTCGCCGTCGAGGCCGGCATAGGCCACGCCCGTCGGATCGGTGGCGTCCAGGATGCTGTCGCGCAGGTCCGTCCCGGCCGTCTCGGCCACCCGGAGGCCGCCAAGGATCGAGCGCTCGACCACCAGGGCGGTGTCGTCGCGCTCCACGACCAGGCTGGCTTCCCCCGGCTGGACCGGCGTGCCGTCGCTCTCGAGCGAGAGGCCCGGGACCAGGCTGCAGTGGCGGATAGCGATCTCGGCCAGGGCGTTGCCGGCGGCGGGCACCTCCAGCCGCGCGCCGATCACCAGCAGGCCGTTCAAGGCGAAGCGGGCATTGTCGCCGCCCGCAATCGTCATCGGCTGGGTCAGCACCAGGGTGGGATTGCGGCCGTTGGCGGCGCGCAGTTCCAGGGCGGCCTCGGCCGGAATGTCGACGGCCAACGCCTCCTCGTAGCGGCCGTTGTCGGTGATCTCGACCACGCCGGCCCCGCCCAGCGCCGCCAGGGCGTCGGCGATCGTGGCCTCGTCGTCGGGGACCCGGACCAGGGTCTCCGGCTCGCTCTGGGCGAAGCTCGACTCGCGCTCGTACTCGCCGCCGCCGATCTCGGCGCTGAAGCCGCGGTGATAGGTGACGCTGAGGCTCTCCGGCGGGTCCAGGTCCGGCGGGCAGGCGATCCGACCCAGGAGGGGATCGATGCCGTAGCGACCGTCGGGCGGCTCGTGCGCCCAGGCGGCGCCGTCGTCGCTCAGGTTGCAGACCTCGATCCGGTCGCGGGCGATCTCGGTCCCGTTCACCTCGATCACGATGCTGGGTTCGGCCAGGTCGACCGGGTCGCCGGCGCTCGCGCGCAGGCCGTAGTAGAGGGCCGGGTCGCGGTAGAGCTGGCGCCGGCTCAGCGGCTCCGGCACGTTGACCGGTTCGGCCAGGTGCGTGATCTCGGCCTCCTCGGTCCGGTCCGGGCGGCTGAAGAGCTGCCGGTCGTGTCCAAGCGGCGAGATGCGGAAGCGCCGCTCGTCCAGCGCGACGGCAGGGCTCAGGCGGTGGCGATAGGCCTGCAGGCGCCAGAGGAAGATCCCGACGTTGGGGATGTTGTGACGCCCGCGGCCCGAGCCGATGCGCCGGACCTCGACCGTGTGGGCGGCCCTGTTGAAGGCGCTGCCGATGCGCTCCAGCGCCGGCACGTCGCGCAGGTCGGGGGCGTAGCGGTTGAAGGGGCGCAGGTGGTTCATGTATTGCGTGGTCGCCAGGGTCTGGAAGAACTCGACCGCGCGGGCATCCCAGCGGGTGACGTCGCGGGCAAGCTGTTCCAGCACCACCGCGGTTCCCTTGCGGCGCCTGAGCGCGATGGTGTGGGCGACCTCGGCCCGGGGGCTCGCGATGTCCGGCACCTCGCCATGCAGGCTCTCGTAGCCGATGAGGTCGCCGATGTAGGGCACCAGCCATTCCGCGCAGGTCTCGATGAAGAGGTCGTCGTAGCTCTGCTCGATCCCCTCCTCGAGGATCGCCAGCTCGCGCGCGATCACGCCCAGCAGGTCTTCCAGGGGGCCGCGCGCCAGGCCTTGTTCGGCGGCGATCTCGGCATCGCGGATGCGGTGGATCGCCGGCAGGAGGCGTTGCAGGCTTTCAGCCGTGGTCGCCATCACAGCACCTCCAGACTGATGGGATCGGGGGAGAGAACGAGCAGCTCGGCCGGCAGCGGTGCCGCGGTCACCGAGACCACCGGCAGCTCGGCCTGCAGGATGGCTTCCACCGTGCTGGCGCTGACGCCCGGTGTCCCGACCTTGTAGAAGCCGGTCACCCGGATCGCGACCACGCCGTCGACGGCCTGGGCCACGGCGATCACCTCGTCGTAGCTGACGTTCTGGCCGAAGTCGCGGGCCTCGAAGGAGAAGGCGCCGCGCAGGGCCTCCTCGACGCTCGCCAGGACTCTCTCCTCCTCGTAGGCGGGGTCGATCCTGACCGCCATCGCCACCTTGAAGGCGGCCGGCCGGTAGTCGCGGATGGTGAGCGCCATCAGCGGGTCGCCGTAGGTGCGAAGCGCGCCGGTCAGGTTCTTGAAGGTCTCGGTCGAGGGCGGCAGGGGCGCACCCTCGACGCCGGCGACGGTGAGGAAGATCCCGCGCGCCGGTCCGGCCGGCACCCAGACGGCATGGGCCTTGTCGACGCCGGCGAAGGAGCGCGCGAAGTCGCGGTAGTCCTTGACCGAGACCGCACGGTCCAGGGTGAGGACCGTCAGCGGCGCGTTCTCGCGCGCGTCCTCCAGGCTGTCGGGGTCCTCGCCGCCGCTGGCGGGGTCCGGGTTGGTGGCGCCATCGATCCCCAGCGGCCGAGTGAGAAGCGTGGTGATCTTGCCGGCCGGCAGGTTGCCGCCCAGGCCCAGGCCCTTGCGGTAGGTCGCGCGCAGGTTGGTCTGGCCGCTGGGCAGGCGCCCGCCCTCGATGCCGTCGCCGAAGACCACCGCGGCCTTGCCGCCGTCGAAGTTGCGCAAGGCGTAGCTGCGTGCGTCCGGCGCCTGGCCGTAGAGCAGCGGTACCTCGTCCCAGAGCAGGTCGTTGACGCGGACCTGCATGCTCGACCTGCGCCCGCTCGGGCTGTCGGCGCTGACGTAGGTGAGCGGCCCCTGCTTCAGTTGGAAGCGCTGGTCGCTGAGGCGTGCATCGCCGCTGCCAAGGATCTCCTCGACCGTCTCGCCTTCCGTGGCAGCCGCCAGGTTGAAGGTGATGGTGACGCTCTCGCGGTGATAGACCCGGCCGAGGCCCGCTGCGAGATCCAGTACGCTGCGGTCACGGGTCTCGGTCACGGCGTCAGGCTGGCTCGCGATGTGGGCGACCTCGGAAACGACGGGGTCGTCCTCCAGCGGCGGGGCCAGCGCGACCTCGTCGGCCGCGCAGACCAGGGTGCCGCTCACCCCGTCGCGGTCGCGCAGGGCGAGCCGCAGGGTGGCCCAGCCCTCCTTCAGCAGCTCGGCGAAGACGGCGGGCTGGATCAGCTTGGCCTTGCTGCCGATCAGCCGCTCCGGCGGCGCCTCCAGCACCAGGCTGTCGCCCTCCCTGAGGTCCGTGCTGCCGTCCGCGTGGGCGAGGCTCAGGCCCTTGACCCCGGCGGCCACGACCAGGCGCTGCACCTTGCCGGAGAGCGCGAGTGCCTGGCCGGGGACGAGATCCGCCACATGGCCCTCCATGGCCAGCTCTGCACCATAGAGGGGATAGGCGAGCGGCCTGGGTCCGACCGGTAGGCGCACGCTCTGCGCCAGCACCAGGGTGCGGTCGAGGTCGAAGCGGCTGAGGTTCTCCTGCGTGTCCGGCGTGATCCGGGTGGTCTTGCCGCTGATCGCGAACCTGCGCAGGGAGCGCTGCTCGACCCGCTTGGCGCGGTAGAGCTCGGCATAGCCCGGCAGCGCCGGCGTGCCCATCCCGCTCTCGTTGGACAGCAGCACCACCCAGCTCAGGGCCTGGATCTTGGGATAGGCGGAATCCAGGTCGATGACCCCGCCGGTGATCGCGTAGTTCTTCCACTGGGCATAGGACTGGCCGAGGTTGTCGACCAGAAGATCAAGGCTGTTGCCCTCGCCGCTCAGGAGGCGCGGGTCCGGGGCGTTGTGGCCGTAGAGCGCGGCGCGCTGGCGGAAGACATAGACCTCGACTGCGTCCTCGGCCGGGAAGATGGTCGGCGTGTTGTGCCCGAGCGGATTGTCCCAGCGAAGCCGGGTGCGGTTGCGCTCGCGGTCGGTCTCGACGGCGCTGAGCGCGCGCAGGTCCCAGCGCTCGCTCTCGGGATTGTCGGCGCGGTTCTTGCCGGTGATGAGGATGACGTCGCCGGCCTCGATCTGGGTGTCGACCCCGGCGAGGTAGAGCTGGCGGTCGTCCTTCTCCGGGTGCCAGGCCTCCGTCAGCTGCGGGTGCAGGTTGCCCCAGGTGGCGCGGGCCTCCAGCGGCTCGACCGTCTCGAAGGTGCGCGGCAGCTCGCCCGGATCGGGGAGGCTCTGCACCCGGGTGCCGATCGGTACCGGCAGGGGATCGGGGCTGGCCGGCCGGCCGGGCGTCGACTGGAAGGAGAAGGCCAGGTGCGTCGAGGCGGCGACGCCCGGCGAGAGCTCGTAGCCGATGAGCTGGGCCATCTCCAGGACCGAGAGGCGCTCGCGGGCCGTACGCAGGTAGGCCTCGTTGGCATAGCGCTCCTGATAGAAGCTCAGCACGTCCAGCGCGGTCGCCACCGAATCGAGGAAGGCGATGGTGAAGTCGTCCTGGTCGCGGGTGCCCAGCCCCGCCAGCGCCGGCCGGTCGGCATCCGACAGGCCGGCCAGCAGCGAGGACTTGAAGCTGGCATGATCGCCCACCCGGTAGGCGATGGCGGGCTGTGCCGGCAGGTTGGCCGGCAGCAGCGGCGTGCGCGCGGCCAGTCCCCGGCAGCAGCCGCAGTCGTCGGGATGGCCGTTGGCGCGGGTCATCACTTGCCTCCCACCATCTCAAGGCGCAGCACGCCGTGCTCGGGGAAATTGGGGTTGTTCGCCAGGCGCGGGATCTCCAGCCGGCCGAAGGTCATGAACTCGTCGGCCAGCGGCTTGGGATCGGGCTCGCCCAGGCGCTGGAAGCGGGTGATCTGCACCGAATCGACGCCGGGTACGTTGCGCGCGGCGGCGTAGACCGGGCTCAGGTAGAAGGTCTGGCCGAAGCTGAAGCCGTCGGGGTGGAAGAGGCCCAGCCGTCCGCCGCTCAGCCGGCCGCTGCTCAGGATCTCCAAGAGCGCCTCCTTCACGTCGGCGCGGAAGTAGCTGCGCTTCACGCAGACGCGCAGGTCCATCTCCAGCGCGACGAAGGTGGGGTCGTTGAACTCCAGGTCGTGGCCGGCCATGCGGAAGGGCTCGACGTGATCGACCAGCGCCGCCTCGGCCTCGGCATCCAGGTCCTCGCCGCTCTCGCGGTCGACGGTGATGAACTGCGTGTGCCAGCTTCCGGTCCAGCGCGGCGTCGCCGCGGCGCGCTGCACGCCGGGATAGCGTTCGGTCACGGCTGCATAGTCCTCCGGCGTCACCGCGCGCTCCTGGGTGCGGAAGGCCTGCGGCGCGCGCCGGCGAATCTGCGCCGCGGTCTCGGGATCCTGGCCGCCGCTGGCGGCCAGCGGGTTGCGCACCGCCAGGATGCGGCCGTCGTCCCGCAGGACATGGCTGATCGCCTCCCGGCCGACATTGCCGGCGATGCCGTTGCCCACGCGGTAGGTGGCGGTGAAGTTTGCTTCCACCTCCGGCCGGCGGCCGTGGCGGTCGTCGCCGAAGCGCAAGCTGGCGCTGAGGTCGGTCTCGGTCTCGACCACGAAGTGGCGCTCGTCGCCGCTGGAGTTCAACAGGTCGTTGCGCGCGGCCCAGCGCTCGATGAGACCGCCCTCGTCGGACTCCAGCGCGATCTGCGGGAAGACCTCCTCGCCGCCGGCCGCCAGGCTGGCGCTGGCCGAGGGAGCCTCCGCGGCCTCGGCCCTGGGCGCCCGGGTGACCGGTCCGGCCGCGAGCCGTGGGCGGAAGCGCGGCGGCACGACCAGCCTCGGCGCCGGATCGCAGTGACCGGCGTTCCTGTCCGGCGGATAGGTCAGGCCCGAGGCCTCGACCGCTCCCAGGCCTTCCGGCTGGCGGGTGTCGCCGAAATCGGCCAGCACCACGTTGCCGCGCGCAACGCTGACCTCCGGCAGGTAGGTCGAACCGTGCTCGGCATCGCTCACCGAGGAGAGGCAGAGCGCGAAGGGCAGCGCGTCCTCGGCGTGCCAGGCGATCTCGGTGATCTCGGCGTCGTTCAGCGGGTCGGTGGTGGCATCGGCCCGGGTCAGGCGCACGGCGTGGCGGTGCGCGGGGTCTGCGTCCTCGGCCTCGCCGGTCAGGGGGCCCAAGACCTCCTCGAAGATCAGGACCTCGCCGACGGCGAGGTCGGGGAAGTGGCCCGCGAGGGTCGCCTGCGTGGCGCCGGCCGCCAGGCAGCAGCGCTCGTCGCCCCAGGCGTAGAAGCCGATCCGGTTGTGGGCCTCGAAGAAACGCGCATCGAGGATCGGCTCGAAGACCAGGGGGCGGGCCTCGAGGAGGCGTGTGTGCCCGCGCGAGCCGGGCGCGACCTGCGCCGCCACCCCGCCCACGGTGGTGAAGAACTTGGTGCCCTCGGCCGGCAGGGGGACGTCGGAGCCCTCGACCAGGACCTGGATCCAGACCCGCGCCGTGCGTCCCTCGCCGATGCGGTAGTCCACCAGCAGGGCGTGGCGGCGCAGCGAGGTCCGACGGCGCGCGGTCTCCAGGTAGGCCTCGCTCGCCACCGCGTCCTGCCAGTAGGCGTACTGGTCGGCGAGATAGGCCACGGCCTCGGTCAGGGTGACGCCCAGGTCTGCGGCGCTGCGGTTGCGCCATGAAGGGATCTGCCGGCTCAGCCGGTCCAGCATCAGGCGGCGGAAGCCGGCGTAGTCGCGCACCAGATAGTCGATGTCGATGGGCTGGCCCGGCTCCTCCTCGCAGTCGCGCGACGGCGCGCAGTCGAAGTCGCTGGGGCACTCGACCCGGAAGGAGAAGTCGACGCTGGCCAGCCGCGGGTCGATGCCCGGCGGCGGCGTGGGATCGCTGGGGCCGCTCTGCAGGCTGAGGCAGTAGCTCGAGAAGTCGCCGGCCACGCGGGTGCGCACCACCAGGACGTTGCCCGGCTCCGGCAGGTCGCCCAGGTAGTCGCGTTCGGCCTGATTGGTGACGGGGTCCGGCGGCGGGTCGTCGGCCACGGCGACCCAGTCGACCGGCGGGTCGGCGATGCGCTCGCCGCCGCGGATGACGACGTTCTCGGCCGTCAGGCCCGCCGGGGCCGGCTTCAGCATGCGCACCAGCAGGGTCTGCTTGGGCGGGCTGCCGGCCGGCGCGTCGCCGTCCAGGACCTCCAGGAAGTCGATGCCGTTCAGGGTCGCGTGCGCGGCGACGGCGCTGCGCCGGTTCTCGTCGCAGCAGTGGTAGAGGGTCCGGCTCATGGGCTCCCTCCCGGTGCTGTGAAACTCGCGGTCTTACGCTCCTGGCTGCGGTTGACGACATAGCCGATCTTGACCTGGAGCGTGCTGTCCACGGCGCTGACCTCGACCGCCTCGACCGTGATCAGCCGTCCCAGCCACTGCTGCAGCGCGCTCTGCACCAGGACCTGGGTGGTCGCCGCCAGCTCCGGGCTGTTGGGCGCGAAGACGAGCTGCGCCAGGCCGCTGCCGAAGTCGGGCCGCATCACCCGCTCGCCGGGCGAGGTGAAGAGCACCTGCTCGATCAGGCCGCGGATGTAGTCGGGCCGCGTGTCCTCGCGGGTGCGCCCGCGGCTGTCGAAGCGATAGGGGAAATGCAGGTTCATGGCCCCTCCTAGCTCCCGATCGCCCGGGTCTGGGCCGCGGCCGGGATCAGCGGCGTCCCGTTGGGTACGCAGACGGCCTGGCTGTCCATCAGCACCAGCGGCTGGCCCAGCGAGGTGACGCGGAGCGCCGCCACGACCCACTGCCCGGTGACGCAGGGCACCGGCCCGCCGCTCACGTTGAAGGGGCAGCCGGCGATGGCGTAGGGCCCGGTCATCTGCACCGTGGGCTGGCCGCTGACCAGCACGCGGGGGTTGGGGACCGTCGGGGTGGCCTGGCCGCCGTGGGCGCAGAGCACCGTGGCCCCGACATGGAGGAGAGGTCCTGGCATCCTACACCACCGTCAAGGCCCCGGCGTTGATGTCGACGGCCGGGCCCACCATGGTGAGCGAGGCGCCCTTGCCGTTCTGGATGTAGATGCCCGTGTCGTTGACGATGAGGGTGGCCCCGGTCGCGCTCTTCAGCAGGATCCCCCCGGTCGGCCCCGGCAGGTCCGAGATCGTGAGGCCGTTCTGCAGCGGCGTCTGGAAGGTGATGGCCGGCGTCACCGGCGGGGTCGCGAGCGCCAGTGCCGGGATCTCCGCAGCACTGCCCCAGAAGCAGCCGACCCAGATGGGATAGTCGGGGTCGCCCTGCTCGAACTCCACCCAGACGCCCGAGCCGATGATCGGCAGCGCCACCATGCCGTTCTGGATGCCGGCGATCGGCACGCAGGGCATGGCCCAGGTCGCCGGTGCCAGCCCGCTGACGTCGGGCACCTGCACCTGCAGGCGGCCCTGCTGCAGCGGGTCGATGTTGTTCAGGACGACGCCGCGGTACTTGCCCAGAAACTTGTCGTCGTTGCTCATACGGGAATCCTTGGGGTTATGGAGATCAGGCCGTTGCGGGTCAGTCCGAAGTCTTGCTTGATCCGGCCGCGCGAGACCGTCGTGGTGACGCGCTCGACGAAGTAGAGTCCGTCGTAGGCGAGCCCCACGCCGCGCACGCCGACCAGCCGGCGGGCCTTCAGCAGGCTGCCGTACTTCAGCACGTCCAAGGTGCCTGTCGCCGAGACCGCATCCTGCGACTTCGCGGCCTCCGCCACGCCCATGCCGATGGCCTTGGCGGGGCTCAGCTTCGCGGTCTGCTTCATCACCTTGATGTTGCTGATGGGCGTGGAGAGCACGGCCAGCGGCGGCTGCAGCGGGTTGAGGTTCGGGATCGGCAGGGGAATGGGCACGCGCGTCTGCTGGTTCTGGATAAAGACGATCGGCAGCACACCTTTGGTCGGGTCCAGCGAGAAGCTGACGCTCTCGACGTTGGTATAGGAGCCCATGTCGACGTTCATCGCCGGCTGCGGCTGGCCCACCTTTATCTCCGGCCCGAAGTAGGCGACGTTGGTCCCGGCCGTGGGACCCGGCTCGATGTAGAAGACGTGGCCGACCTCCTCGGCCAGTTTCCTGATGTACTGCAGGTCGGTGCCCTTCTGCGCCGGGATCTTGTCGATCGGGATCGGCACGTCCAGGAAGACCTCGGGGATGACCAGCGGCAGCAGGCCGAAAGGGGCATACTTCGCACATATTAGTGCGACCCGTGCTGCGATCGGCAACGCCGGGAAGGGCAGGCCGCTGAAGTCCTGATTGTCCATGACGCGGGTCAGGTCCTCGCCGGTGACGCTGACGGTCGCCAGCACGTCGTCCTGGCCGGCCTGCACCTCGACCTTGGTCATGACCCCGTCGAACAGCGGCTCCGCCTTGCCGCCCATCGTGACGATCAGGAGGACGCGCAGCGGCGGGGTCGCGACCGAGGCGCTCTGGAAGCCGGTGATGATGAAGATCTGGTTCAAGTCCGAGCGGCTGTTGAAGGAGAACTCCATCTGGAAGCCGCTGGTGGTCCCGGTCGCGGTCGTGATGCGCACCGACTGCAGCGCATCCACGACCACGCGTGGTGCCGGCAGCGGCACCACGGGGCCGATCAGAAGCTGCAGCTGGATGCCGCTAGTCATCCTCTGGCTCCGGGATGCCTTCGGGCAGGGTGATGCGCAGGCGCGCGCCCACGCTCTCCACCAGTGCGCCCGGCCGCAGCGCGCCGTTGGCGTCGCAGATCCGCCAGTAGAGCTTGGGATCGCCGTTGTAGAGGGCGCTCAGGTTGTCCAGCCGGTCGCCGGCGCTGACGCGGTGCTCCTGGAAGTCGGCGAAGCGCTCCGGCGCCGGCACGAAGCGGCGGGTGACGTAGGAGACGGTGCGTCCCTCGGCGGTCTCCCACTCCGCCGTTTCCAGGCCGTGGTAGCGGCTGGTGGGCTCGAAGGCGGCGGTCGCAAGGCCGCTCGACTGCAGGAAGCTCTTGATCGGGTCGCTCACAGGACACCTCCGATTCCGAGCGGATTGAGGCCCGGGCTCGCCAGCTTCGCCGCCAGCTTCTCCTTGGCTTGCAGGTAGTTCATGAAGATCTTGCCGCCGGTGTGGTCGAAGCCGAGGTCGTCGATGCTCATGACGGTGAGCGTCAGGCTGACCTTCGCGCGGATGGGGTTGAGCAGGATGTCGAAGGCCTCTTCGGTCACCGAGAACTTGGAGACCCTGACCGGCACCACGCGGTCTGCGCTCCAGACGAAGAGCGCCAGCGGCATCTCGGCCGGCGCGATCTCCAGCGCTCCGGAACTGGCGAGCGCGTCGTTGTCGAAGAGGTGCCTGGAGGTCGGGTTCACCAGGGCCTCCAGCGCCGCGATCTGCGGCTGCACGCCGCTCGCCACCGCGGCCGCGTTCCGGTCGGGGAACTCCAGCTGGTCGGCGGCGTCGATCTCCGCCTCGAAGGCGAAGGTCTCGGAGGCCGGCCCGGTCAGGCGCAGGGCGTCGCCCTGCTCGGGGTTCTCGCCGCCGAAGCGCTTGGCCGTGATCGTCCGCGTCAGGCTGTCGGGATTGTACTGCAGCGCGATGACGTTCAGCACCTTGGCGCTCTTGGGATCGACCGTCACGATGCCTGAGGCGAGGACCCGCGGGGAGTTGGGGAAGCTGGTCATGCGCTGCTCCGGCCTCAGACGTTGAACGCGAAGTAGGCGTAGGAATCGGGGTTGTTGAGCGTGTCGTCGCGCGCGATCAGCCGGATCAGCGGTCCGAAGACGGGGATCTGGTTGGCCCAGTTTCCGCGCGGGGTCAGGTTCTTGAACTCGCTCTCCCAGGCGTAGTTGCGATCCACCGCCCAGAGCGCGTTGTGCGTCATCTCGTGCAGGATGGTGCGCGGGCGCTGGATGCCGGCGGTGAAGAAGTAGGGGCAGAGATGGATGTTGCTGAAATAGGTATAGGCGTCCGTGTTGTTGCCCGAGGCGCACATCCCCGTCGCGGCTTCGCACTCGAAGGTGAGCCCGGCGTCGTAGTCCCGGCGCAGGCTGCGGAAGTTGCTCAGGACGTCGTCGACGAAGCGCTGGTCGTATCCGGAACCACCCGGATCGAAGTAGGTGTTGAAGGTGCCCAGTTCGGTCGCGCTCATGCCCTTCAGGCCCTTGCCCACCACCTGGGTCGCCCGTGTCAGATACTGGCCCACCTGCGGCATGGCCTTGCGCACGTCGCTGATCTGGCCCGGGTTGCAGTCCTCGAAGGCGGCGTTGGAAAGGGTGGGCTCGACCGCGCCCACGGCACTGTCCAGGTCCTTGCCGGAGAGGTCGCCGCGCAGGTCGGCGATGATGTCGCCATACTTCGTCCGGTAGGCCGTCTCCATCGCCGTGATCGCGGCCGGATCGCCCCGCAGGCCGTCCATCACCCGCTCGATCCGTTCTTCGTCGGTGCCGAGCCCGGACATGGCCAGGAAGAGCTCGTCTTCCGGCTTGAGGACGCCCTGATTGAAGAGCCGGATGGCCTCGGTCAGCTCGTCGCCGCTGAGCTCGCTGCGCAGGTCGTCCAGCAGGGCCCGGCCGGTGAGGGTCTTATAGGCCTTCCGGATGGCCTCGCGTTCCGCCTCGGTGCGCCCGGTCAGTGCCGAGTAGATCTGCGATTCGTAGGTGCCGATGCGGTCCATCGCGTCATCGAGCTGATGGGCGATCAGCTCGATGCGTTCCGCCTCGCTGCGACCTTCGGGAGACTGCGTCGCCAGGATCTTCAGCTCGGACTCCGTCAGCTCGTCCTGAATGTCTGCATTGAGATCCCGGGAATAGAGGCGCTCGTAGGTCTTCTCGATGGCCTCCACCTGGTCCTTGCTGCGCCCGGAGAGCGCGCCGTAGATCGCCTCCTCGTCGGTGCCAAGCCCGCTCATGGCCTCGCGGAGCCGGCGGGCGATCTGCTCCAGCATCTCCGTGGTCAGGCCGCCGCCGGCGGGAGCGGCTCCGCCGCCGCCACCGCCACCGCCGGCCTGGCGCTGCAGGAGCCCCGTGGAGCCGCCCGTCTGCTGCACGACGTGCGCAAGCTCGTGCGCGATCAGGTGGAAGCCCGAGCGGCTTTCCGGGCGGTAGGCGCCGGCCGAGAAGTAGATGTCGCGACCCCGGGTGAAGGCCCTGGCGCCGATCTCGCGGTTCATGCGGTCGGCCTCCGCATCGGCATGGATGCGCAGGCCGTCGAAGCTGAAGCCCAGGCCGCCTTCCGCGCGTCTCCTGGCCGCGGCCTCCAGGGGCTGGCCGCGCCCCGCTGCCGCCTCCAGCCTGCCCTCCAGGCCGCCGCCCTCGGCTGCGGGCTCCTGCGCGGCGCGCCGCTGCAGGCCGTCGCCCAGCGCCGTCACGGGCAGGTCCCGGGCGCTCCTGTTGCTTACCAGGCGGTCGGCGATGCGGTCGGCCTCGGCCTCCAGCGGGTCCGAGACGGAGCCGACGGCGAGCTTGGTCTGCAGACGCTTCTTGTCCTCGCAGGCGCTGCACTGCCCGAGGCTGCCGCGGCGCGTCGCCCCGCAGGCGCACTTGCGCTGGATCGGCGCCGGCCGGCTCCTTGCCCGTCCTGCCTCGATAGCCGCCTTCATCGTCCCGTCTTCGTCCTCCCGGATTTGCGCCCGCTTCGCCGCATCAGGGGCCTCCGCCCGGGGCCGGGCTGCCCCCCGGGTTACCCTGCACCACGGGCGGCTGATCGGGCGTCTGGCCGCTGAGGCAGTGCACGTACTGGGCCCAGGAGTCGGCCGAATCGAAGCCGCCCGGGCAGGAGGAATCGCAGGTGAAGACGACGCAGTAGCCCTCGCCCACGCCCGCGTTGCCGATGCGCTGCAGGTGTGCGGCCTCGTGGATCATGGTGCGGATCTGTTCCTCCGGGGTGGCGGAGAAGAAGCCGGGGCAGAGCACGATCGGCTGGCGGAATCCGCGCACATAGCCGGCGCGCGAGCCGCACTCCGGATCGCCGGGGCCGGCCACCATGATCTGGGCGGTGGGAAGCGAGCCGGCCATGCCGCTGACGATCTCCTCCACCTGCTCCATGTTGGGCCGCGGCCACTCGAACATGATCCGCGCCAGGCGCTCCGCCTCGCGGCGATAGCGCTCGCCGGTCCGCTCGTCGGGTGCGATGCCGCCCGTGCGGAAGCGTGCCACCTGGGTGCGAATGGCGGCGGCGCGGCGGGCGTCCTCGATCGCCGTGGCCTGGGTCGCATTCGGTGCGACGGGCGGGACGACCTGCGGCGGCGCCTGCGTGCCGCTGCCGCCGGTACCCCCGCCGCCCGAGCCACCGCCCGAGCCACCGCCCGAGCCACCGTTGTTTCTCTGCACCAGGCCGGCGCCGTCGACCCGGCCGGTGACCCGTGCCGGCTCGCCCGCCATCACGCTCTCCGCCGCCCTGTCCGCCTCCTGCTCGAGGCCGCTGGAGGAGGATCCCACCCGGAAGGTCTGCGCGGCGCCCTGGCCCTGCTGCCCGGAGAGGTCTCCCTGCTGGATGGTGTGGCTCAGCTCGTGCGCCAGTAGGCGCTGACCCTCGGCCTGCTGCGGGCTGTACTCCTGGGCCGCGAAATGGATGTCCTGCCCGACCGTGAAGGCGCGCGCGCCCAGGGCCGCGGCGGACCGGTGGCTCTGCTGGTCATCGTGCACGCGGACATCGGCGAAGCTGGTCCGGAACAGTGGTTCCATACGCTGGCGCAGGGACTTCGGTAGCGCGCTGCCCTTGGCCTGATTGGTCGGACCCTCGCCCGCCGTCTTGCCGCCGCTGCAGCCGCAGCGCCCGCCGCAGCCGCACTTGGCCTGGGCGAAGAGGCTGGCGGTGCCGCCCTCTGCCGTCCGGGCCTGGCGCTGGGCCTGCAGGAAAGTCATGTCGTGATCCCCCTGACGATGGCTTGGGCGGCCGTCTGGCCGCTCGAGGTTCCCTGCTGAGCCGCGCCACCGTCGTCGGGCCAGCGCAGCCGCCCGCCGTCCAGGTGCAGGAGTTGGCTTCCCTGCCCCGCCGCGAGGGCGCGCAGGACTGCAGGCTCGCTCAGCGCCCTTGCGAGGCTCTGTTCCAGGGCCTGGGCGAAGCCCGCCCGGTCGCCCGGCGCGACGCCGGTCAGCACCAGCCGTTCGATCTCTATTCTGAGCCGTGTCATACCCAGCCCCTCGTCTCGGCCTCGGTCAGGGTCTGCTCGCGCTTGGCCGCCTCGCCATGGGCCGCGATCGCCAGGTGGCGCATGCACAGTGGCGCGCCCTCCTCCGCGGCCAGGAAGGCTGCGCTCAGCGCGACGTTGCGGATGTTGCCGCCGGCCATGGCGAGCCTGGAGAGCTTGGCGTAGTCCAGCCCGTCCGTCGGCGTGGCGGCGGGGAAGACCCCGCGCCAGATCGCCTCCCGCTCGGCGCGCTCCGGGAAGGGGAACTGCACGACGAAGCGCAGCCGCCTGAGGAAGGCCCGGTCGAGCGAGGACTTGAGGTTGGTGGTGAGGATGGCGAGCCCCCGGTAGGCCTCCATGCGCTGCAGCAGGTAGCTCACCTCGATGTTGGCATAGCGGTCGTGGCTGTCTTTGACCTCGCCACGCTTGCCGAAGAGGGCGTCGGCCTCGTCGAACAGCAGCACCGCGCCGCTGTCCTCGGCGGAGTCGAAGATCTTGCTCAGGTTCTTCTCGGTCTCGCCGATGTACTTGCTGATGACGGCCGAGAGGTCGATGCGGAAGATGTCGAGGCCCAGCTCGTTGCCCAGGATCTCGGCCGCCAGGGTCTTGCCGGTCCCGCTGTCGCCGGCGAAGAGGGCGGCGATGCCGAGCCCGCGCCTGGACTTGGCGGCGAAGCCCCAGTCCTCGTAGACCTTCAGGCGGTGGCGAACCTGGGTCGCGATCTCGCGCAGGGTCCGGCGCTCGGACTCCGGAAGCACGATGTCGTCCCAGCCGACCTTGCTGGCGATCGGCTGCGCCAGGTGGCCGAGGCGCGCCGTCTGCCGGCTGCGGCAGGCCTGCCAGAGCGCGGCATCGGGCTCCGGCGCGGCGGCCAGGATCGGGACCAGCTCCCCGGCGGTGCGGCGGATCTCCTCGGCGCTCAGCCGGAACTGGGCGGCGACGCCGTCCAGGCTGCCGTTCAACCTGGCGCCGGCCGCACCCAGGGTCGCCAGCCAGAGCTCCTGCTGCTCGGCCGGGTTGGGCTTCTCGATGCGGTGGCCCTGGACCTTGCCGCCCTTGAGGTCGGCACTGCCGACCTCGTTCCTGGTGGAGAGGAAGACCAGGCCCTCGGTGCGCTCGACGAAGGCGGTGAGGCTGCGCGGCAGCTCCTCGGCGGCCTCGATCAGAAGCGCGCAGCCCAGCAGGACGGACTCGCGCTCCCAGAGGCTCGCCAGCAGGTCGCGCTCGTGCACGGCCTCGGGGATGTCCGCGGCGTCCAGGCGATAGAGGCCGAGGCCCAGCGTCTCGGCCACGCTGACCGCGACGTCGCGGCTGCCGGCCCGGTCCTCGCCCTGCAGCAGGATGGTCTTGACGGCCTCTCGGTCGGCGCCGAGGCGCGCGGCAATGGCCTTGGCGGTGCTGCCTTGCGAGGCGGCCAGGGTCTCCGGCACCGGCAGGCCGCGCAGCAGCGGGCGCAGGCGCGGGTCCAGGTAGTTGATGCCGGCCAGATAGTGCAGCAGGCGCTCGTCGATCCTCAGCCTGGCGCCGGCCAGCCGCGCCGTCTCCTCGACCTCGAGCAGGTGCCAGCGGCGCAGCGCGCGCGGCGGGGTGATGGCGCTCCAGTGCGCCTCGGGGAGGATCTCCAGCGCCAGGCCGAAGGAGGCCCAGTCCTTGCCCTCGTCCCCCTGCCAGCGGGCCGCCAGGCGGGCGACCTCCGCATCCATCTCGACGGCGGCGACCAACAGCAGGAGGTCGCGCTCGAAGGGGCTGAGGGTGAAGGCCTGCGCCAGGGTGTCGATGGCGGCGGGCGCCGGCAGCGCGGCGCGGCAGTCCTCGACCTCGGCCAGGGCCGCCTCGGCGGGCTCGCCGGCCAGCAGCGCCTTCAGCCGCCGGAACTCCGCGGCCAGGTAGGCTTGGTTGGCAAGGGTCCAGGCCTGGGGTGCGGCGGTCATGTGATCTCGATCCGCTGATCGAGGAAGACCGGCGGCGTGGCGGTCCGGTCGATGATCGGGCTCTCGATGCCGTCGATGCGCAGGCGCGCCAGGTGGTTGCCGAGCGGCGCCTCGGGGATCGAGAAGTTGAGCGCCCCGGTCGGCGCGGCGAAGGCCTGCGGCCGGTAGGCCTGCTGGCCCAAAACCAGGTCGACGCTCTGTCCCGCGCGCAGCTCCGGCGTGAAGGTCGCGATGAAACTCGCCGTGCCCGAGGGGTCGCTGGTGACCGTCATCGGCAGGCCCGCCAGGTCGGGCGCGATCAGCAGCGAGAGGCTGTTGGTACTCCTTGGGTCGCTCTCGCCCGGCGCCACCAGGCGCGCGAAGACCTCGTAGACGCCGACCGGAAAGTCACTGGCCGAGGCGCCGGGAATGGTGAAGGAAATGCTGTCGTTCTCGCTGCCGGCCACGGCGGAAAGGGTCTCGTCGATCCCGAAGCGGTCGTTGCGCAGGACGACCTCCCGGCTGCTGCCGGCGAGATGGTGGCCCGCGAGCGTGACGCTCTGGCCGAGCTGCACCAGAGCGAGGCCGCCGACGCCCTCGACGCGCTCGAGGGTGGGCAGCCGCGGCACCAGGCTGGGCTCGACGAAGACGCCGCGGTCGCGGCCCGTGCCGGGGTCGACGGGACCGCGGCTCAGCACCGGAAGCGCGCTGGAGGTCGGCCTGGGAGCCTCGATCAGGACCACAGAGACCCGGTAGGCGGCCGAGGGCCGGAAGCTGCTCTGCGTCGAGGACCAGAGGCGCGACATCTCTTCCCCGTCCAGATAGTCGGGCAGGATCTTGATCTGCTCGACCTGCTCGGCCAGCCCGCAGTCGGCCAGCGCGCGCAGGGCCGGGGGCAGGATGGTCCCGACGCTGGGCGAGGGATTGAGCGCGGTGCGGATGGCGGCCCGGCTCAGGACCGGGGTCTCGTGCAGAAGCTGCGCGCCGTAGCCCAGCAGGATCTCGCCGTGCAGGTCGGCGCCGCTGTAGGCACTCAGGAGGTAGTGCAGGTCCAAGGCCAGGGCCCGGTTGGTCAGGCGCGTGCGGCCCGCGCCGTCGCGCGAGGGCAGGTCGCGGTTCGCCCAGCCGCTGTTCGGCGCGATCTGGTAGAGGAAGAGGTTGAGCTGCGCGGTCTCGGTGGCGCCGTTCATCACCACCCGGTCCGGCGGGCCGACGCTGACCGCGACGCTGCTGCCGACCACGCCGGCCACGTTGTGATTGATGAGGCCGTCGTTCAGCAGGTCGCGCAGGACGGCGCTGACGCCGGCTATGGCGAGCGCACTGCTCATCGCCGCCCCCGGTCCCGCTCGGCCAGGTAGTGCTCCAGCGAGACCGGCGCGTGCCGGCGCTTGGCCGGAGCGGCGGCCGCTGCCGGCGTCTCGGCGGTGATCTCGATGCGTCCGATGGAGATCACCACCTCGTGGGGCCTGGTCTCTGCCGCCGTTGCGGGACCCGGAACTCGTTCGCGCAGTCTCGGCGCGGGCCGCTCCGTCAGCAGGATGCGCGGGTCGCCGGCCCTGGGCTGCGGCTCCGGCACCAGCCGGACTTCCCGGCGTCGCCCCGGCTCTTCGCCCGACGGCTTCGGACCTTGCGGCACCGGCCTATCCTGCTGCGGCAGGTGGAGGGATTGGCGGCCGGCAGGAGCCTCGGGTCGCGCGTGCTCCAGGCTGGGCGGCCTGGGTTCGTTGCTTTCGGAGCTCTCGACGGCACGCCCGGAAACGAGGAACGGTGGAACAGGCCGGCCGGCTTGCGGAGCGGCAGGGGACAGAGGCCGCGTCCGGTCGAGGGGTTCCTCGGCGGACGGCGGCCGGGCGGCGAGGCCGTCCTTCGTCCGCGCGCTGGTATCGGGCCGGTCCGGCGCAGGGGCTTCCGCGGCCGGTGCCTCTCGCGCTCCATCGGCCTCCTCTCCGGAGACTACCCGAGGCTTCTCCTCCAAGAGGCTCTCGCGTCGGCTGCCCGTTCTAGCCGAAGGTCTGGGCCGGGCGCCGGCGGAAGCCTCCGCTTCGACGAGGTCCTCCGCCTCGAGGGAGCCGCCCAGGTCCGGGGCCAGGTAGGCCGAGACCGGTGTCGTCGGCTGCAGGACGGCCTGCCGGCCCTGTGCCCCTCGGCTCAGGCGATGGAAGAGGCTGCTCATGCCAGGGCGAGCTCCAGGTAGCTGCGTCGCCTGCTGCTGCCGAGGGCCAGGATCTCGGCCTCGCTCCAGCCGTAGGCGCGGGCCAGGGCGTCGACCTCGCGCAGCAGGGTCCTGGCTTCGGTCTCGATCTCGGACCAGAGGTAGCGCGCGATGTCCAGGGTGACGCTCGAGGCCTCGCCGCAGGCCCCGCAGGTCAGCGCGAGGTCCAGGTCGGCCAGGGGATCGAGCCGCTCCAGGGCCCGGCCGACGCTCTCGAGAAGCGCCTCCCGCTCGGCTGCGTCCGCCTTTTCGGGATCGCCCTCGACGCAGCAGAGTTGCAGGAGCCGGATCGCGCCTTCCTCCTCCTCGCGGCCCAGCAGGTCGGCCAGGTCGCGCAGGCTGGGCGGGCGGAAGACGCAGCCCGCCGCCTCCAGCCTGATCGCCCGCGTCTCCTCCCTCACCGCGACGGCCAGCAGCTCGCCGATCGTGAGCTCGATCTCGATCGTCTCCCGGCAGTGCTCGCAGCGCACCGTGGAGGCGATCCGGCCGCCGAAGAGCGCCTCGCGCAGCTGCAGCAGCCGGCGGTTCACCTGGCCCAGCGGCAGGTCGGCCAGGCGGTCGGCCTCCAGGCCGGGGGCCGAGAGCCCGGCCAGCAGCAGGGCGCGGTCCAGCGGATGGCGCCGGCGCCCGCTCTCCCAGAGCTCCAGGAGGCTACGCGAATCGAGGCCGCTCATGGCGTCCTGCTCCCGCTGGCGGCCCCTAGTCCGCCGGCTCGGTGAATTCCGGCTCGCTGGGCTCGCTCACGTCGTAGTCGCGCTCCCAGCCCTCGTTCTCCAGCTTGATGGTCTGGATCGCCACCGCGTTGGCGTTGGCGTCGAGCTCCGGCATGGCCTGGAACTCCGAGACCCAGCAGCGGTAGACCTTGTAGGCGAGTGCGAGCTGGCCGGCCTCGTTGTAGACCTCGATGATGATGTCCTTGCGGAAGTCCTTCAGCGAGACCTCGGAGCCCAGCCCGGAGCCGAAGTTCCAGACCTTGTTCGCCCACCTCTCGAACTCGGTGTCGTGGGTGACGCCGCGCTCCAAGGTGATGGCGTCGTAGCTGGTGCGCCCCGGCGCCTTGCGCGAGGTCGAGGGGTCGCCGCCGATGCGGTGCTCGATCATCTCGGTGGTGCGCTTCAGCGCGCCCACCTTGGAGACGCCGGCGACATAGCGGCCGTCCCACTTCACCCGGAACTTGAAGTTGCTGTAGGGGTCGAAACGGTGGGTGTTTACGCTGAACTGAGCCATGACGCCCTCCTAGGCTTCGACCTGACCGGCCATCTGCTGCAGTTTGATCACCACGAACTCCGCCGGCCGCAGCGGGGCGAAGCCGACGGCGATGTTCACGATGCCCAGGTTGATGTCGTTCTGGGTGGTGGTCTCGCGGTCGCACTTCACGAAGTAGGCATCGCGCGGCGAGGAGCCCTGGAAGGCGCCCTGCCGGAAGAGGTTCTGCATGAAGGCGCCGATGTTGAGGCGGATCTGTGCCCAGAGCGGCTCGTCGTTGGGCTCGAAGACCACCCACTGGGTGCCGCGGTAGAGGCTCTCCTCGATGAAGAGGGCGGTGCGGCGCACCGGCACGTACTTCCATTCCGAGGCGAGCTGGTCTGCACCCGCCAGGGTCCTGGCTCCCCAGACCACGTTGCCGTTGACCGGGAAGCTGCGGAAGCAGTTGAGGCCCAGCGGGTTCAGGGTCCCGTTCTGGGCGTCGGTCATGGTGTAGCTGAAGCCGGTGACCCCGCTGAAGGAGGCATCCAGCCCCGCCGGCGCCTTCCAGACCCCGCGGTTGGCGTCGGTGCGGCTGTAGAGACCGGCGACCGCGCCCGAGGGCGCGAAGGCCCGGACCCGGCCCTCGTCCAGGGGGTCGGCCGCAAGGAGCTGGGGAAAGTAGACCGCCACGTTGCGGGCCGTGGCGTTTCCGATCGCCGCGCGCAGGCTGTTGACGCCGGCCTCGGCGGTCGCGATGGCGGTCGCCGGGTTGTCGTCCCAGACCGAGGGCGGGTCGACGATCAGCATGGCGCGCCGGCCCTGGCAGTAGACGGCGGCCGCCGCCCAGGTGGCCTCGGCGACGTCGGCCGTGGGGCTGAGCGGCGGGATGCAGAGCAGGTTGAAGAGGTCGGCGGATTCGAGCGCGAAGATGCCGGTGCGCTGGGCCTGGTTGCCGGTGATCTCGCCGTCGGTGATGGCGCTGCCGTCGGTCTGGGTCGTGGTGGCGTCGACCGAGGTCTCCTGCGGCTTGGCGTCGACCGGGGCGGAGGTCTCGACCACCGCCAGGGACGAGCCGTTGCCGACGACCGAATCGACGAAGCGGCTGGAGGTGGGGTCGACCGAGACGTTGCGGAAGCTCTCGGTCGAGACGACCGTCGTGCCGCCCGGCTGGTCCAGCTCCTGGATCGTCAGGTTGAAGGTGACGGCGTCCGCCGGCTCGGAGGCGTAGTCGACGATGGCGCGTAGCCGGGTGCCCCAGACCCCGGGGCTGGCCGCCTGCAGGATGAAGTCGCCGGCGCCGGCGGTGAAGCTGATGGTCGCGCTCTCGGCCGCCTCGTCGCCGCTGAAGACCCGGACGATCAGCGCGTCAGTGCCGCCGTGCTGGAAGAACTGCGCCACGGCATGGCTCATGGGACTCGGCTGCCAGAGCGGTCCGAAGATGCGCTCGTACTCGGCGAAGCTCTGCACCCTGACCGGCCTGTCGACCGGGCCGCGGTAGGCGCGGCCGATGAAGGCGGTGATCGAGGTCGCCACGCCGGTGATGGTGCGCACACCGCTCGGCACCTCCTGTATGTACACTCCGGGGTAGCTCAGCTGTATCGGCATGTCTGATGCCTCCGTTGTCCGCTCAGGGAATGCAGTGTCGCCGGTCGTTCGGTGGTTGAGGCCGCAAGGCCAGGCAGGAAGGCGGGTCGCAGGACCTCTGGTCCCGGATGAGCGTTGGATCGTGCGTGAGACTCGCTGCAGGGGACAGCGGGGCTGCTGCCCGGCCACGGCCCTGGGGAGGCAGCTCGGGTTGCCTCTGGCCAGGTCGAAAAGCCTCCCCCAAGGCTGCTTCTTCCGGGCCCGCTGCTAGGATGACCTTCCCCCGACAGTCCATAGGCAACCATGCGTTTGCCCCACGTCGGTTGACACTAGCCAATGCTGCGCCGTCTTGCTGAAGCCGTCAAGATAGAGTTGTTCGCCAGCGCACAAAGATTTCATTGCCGTTGGATTATATAAATTCTGCTAACCAAAGCGGACAGTCAGATGCGATTATTTGACAAACTTCTTGCCCTGGCGGGCAAGCGAGTCATATTTATGACACATTTTCCTGAGGAGGGGTGAATATTATTTGAGTGACGGATTGTGTCGGACGAATTCTGTCGGAAGTCGGGCGCAAGGCCGGGGCGCAAGGCTTGCTCGCGGGCCGGCGCCTGCGCAGCCGGCCCGGGTGGACCTTGGCGGTGCGACGGTCCCTACTGCATGTCGCGCCAGAGCGGGTCGCTCTTGAAGTGCTTCACCAGGAAATCGACGAAGGAGCGCACCTTGGGCGAGAGGTGGCGGCCTGGGGGATAGACGGCATAGATCTGCGCGTCGGGATAGGCGTAGTCGGTCAGCACCTGGGTCAGGCGCCCGCCGCGGATGTACTCGCCGACGAGCCAGGTCGGCATCAGCGCGATGCCGTGGCCGGCCAGCAGCAGTTCCAGGATGACCTCGATCGAGTTGGTCTCGATGTCGCCCTTGACCTCGACCGATTCGGCACCCTCCGGCCCGTCGAACTGCCAGACGTTCCTCACCGCACGATAGAGGAAGACCATGCAGTTGTGCTTGGCCAGGTCGCCGGGGCGGGCGGGCACACCCCTGGCCTTGAGGTAGCTCTCGCTGGCGACCGCAACCCGGCGGGTGACCGCCAGCTTGCGGGCGATGAGGCTGGAATCGCTGAGCTCGCCGATGCGGATCACCAGGTCCAGCCCCTCTTCCAGGAGGTCGACGTAGCGGTCGTTGGTCGAGAGGTCGATCCGCATTTCGGGGTAGAGGGCCAGGTACTTGGGCAGCAGGGGGGCTATGTGGGCATGGCCGAAGACCACCGGGGCGTTCAGCTTCAAGGTGCCGCGCGGGGCGCCGTGCAGGTGCGAGACCGCCTGCTCGGCCTCCTCCACGTCGGTCAGGATCCGCTGCGCCCGCTCGAAGAAGGCGGAGCCCTCTTCCGTCAGGCCCAGGCGCCGCGTGGTGCGGTTGATCAGCCGGGCACCCAGTCGGTCCTCCAGCCGGCTCACCTGCTTGGAGACGGCCGAGGGGGTCAGGTTCAGGTTGCGTGCGGCCTCGGAAAAGCTGCCCGCTTGCACCACCCGAACAAAGACCTCCATGGCATTGAGCGAATCCATCTGTGTCTCCAGCTATGACTTCCAGGAACAGATGTGGCGATCCCTTCCAGGATTTACACCCCAGAGCAAGGGTTGCTCTGCTATGGCTGCTCTGCCCCCGTGCCGGTATCCGGCGGTATCCCTTATGCAAGCGGAATGGACCAGGCATCAAGGCTCGACTGCTTCGCGAGCGATTTTGACCGGGGGCGCGAGACGCTTGCGCGGTGATCCCGGCCTCGCTATCGAGACGCCGGAGCGAGGCAGCGGAGGCGAGAGGCATGGATCGGACAGACGAGGACGCACTCTACCGGCCGGGAGCCGGGATCCTTCTCCTCAACGCCCGCCGGGAAGCCTTCGTGGCCCAGCGCATCGACAATCCGGGACCGGCCTGGCAGATGCCGCAGGGCGGCCTGGACAAGGGCGAGGACCCGCGGCGCGGGGCCCTGCGCGAGCTGGAGGAGGAGACCTCGATCCGGCCCGCGGAGGTGGCGATCCTGGCCGAGCTGCCGGGCTGGGAGCGCTATGACCTGCCGGCCGAACTGGTGAGCAATCTCTGGAAGGGCAAGTACCGCGGCCAGCGCCAGAAGTGGTTTTGCGGCGTCTTCCTGGGCAGCGACCAGGCGGTGAACCTGGAGACGGAGCACCCCGAGTTCTCCTCCTGGAAGTGGGTGCCGGTGCCGCAGACCGTGGACCTCATCGTCCCCTTCAAGCGCGACCTCTATGCCCGCCTGATCGACCATTTCCGGCCCTACTGGGCCGAGCGGCCCCTTTAGGGGATCGTTGCCTTCGCACGGCGCCAGCCCACACCCCCGCCCGACCGCTCATTGGCGCAGACAGAAGCGAAGCGGCGAGGCACCCTAAGGCCCCTTCTGCAGCTCCAGGGTGACGGTGCTGTCCTCGCGCTGCAGCACCTCGCGCAGCAGGCGGCCGCTCTCGTCGAACCAGAGGCTTCGCGGGTCGCCGCCGCGCTGCTCGTAGCGGGTGGCCTGCATCCGCCGGCCGGCGACCAGCAGCTCTTCCTTGCCCTTGGCCTCGGTGGTGACCTCCACCGGCTTGCCGGTCTTGGTGTCGAGAAGCTGCCGGCGCGTCAGGATGGCCGGGTTCCAGGTGCTGCTCGGCAGCAGGTCGGCGCTCTCCGTCCAGCTCTTGCTGCCGTCGCTCACCTGGAGGCGGTCGTCCGTCAGGGCGACCGTCAGGCTGGTCTTCTCGCCGTCGTCGTCGGTGTCGCGGCGCAGGGCCGTCAGGCGGCCCTCCTTCAGGGTCTGGGTCACGCTGCTCTCGCTGCGATAGGCCGTGATGCCCAGCACCTTGACCCGGATGCGGCGGTCGATCCGGGCGGTGACCTCGTCGCCGCTCTGGGTCAGGGTCACCGTCATCTCGCCGACCTTGCCGCGGCCGCTGACCGAGACCGAGTAGCTGTAGGTGCCGTCCGGCGGCGCGGGCAGTTCGGCCGGGTCGGAGGCGGCGGTCAGGAAGAGGGCCAGGACGGCGAGCAGGAGCGGCCCGCACCACCGGCGGGAAAGAACGGTCATGAGGCGATCACCTCCGCTTCCAGGTCGTAGTCGTCCGCGGCCAGCACGCGGGCCCTGACCAGCTCGCCGGGCGAGAGGTTCGCCGCGTCGGGCAGGTGGACTTGCCCGTCGATCTCCGGCGCGTCGGCAGCACTGCGGCCGATGGCGCCCTCGGGGCCCGCCTCGTCGATCAGGACGACGATCTCGCGGCCCACCTTGGCCTGCAGCTTGGCGGCCGAGATCTCCTGCTGCAGGGCCATGAGGCGATGCCAGCGCTCGTCCTTCACCGCCTCCGGCACCGCGCCCGGCAGGTCGTTGGCGGCGGCGCCCTCCACGGCCTCGTAGCGGAAGCAGCCCAGGCGGTCGATCCGGGCCTCCTGCAGCCAGTCCAGCAGCATCTGGAAGTCCTCCTCGGTCTCGCCCGGGAAGCCGACGATGAAGGTGGAGCGCAGGGTGAGATCCGGCACGGTCCGCCGCCAGCCGGCAATGCGGTCCAGGACCCGCTCCTGGTTGGCCGGCCGGCGCATGGCCTTCAGGACCCTGGGGCTGGCGTGCTGGAAGGGGATGTCGAGGTAGGGCAGGACCCGGCCCTCGGCCATCAGGGGCATCACGCTGTCCACGTGCGGGTAGGGGTAGACGTAGTGCAGCCGCACCCAGACGCCCAGCTCGCCCAGGGCGGCGGCCAGGTCGTAGAAGCGCGCGGCGCGCGGGCTGCCGCGCCAGTTGCTCTCGGCATAACCGATGTCGCGGCCGTAGGCGCTGGTGTCCTGCGAGATCACCAGCAGCTCCTTCACCCCGGCGTTGGCCAGGCGCTCGGCCTCCAGGAGGACGGCGGCCGCCGGGCGGCTGCGCAGCCCGCCGCGGATCTGCGGGATGATGCAGAAGCGGCACTTGTGGTCGCAGCCCTCGGAGATCTTCAGGTAGGCGTAGTGCCGCGGCGTCAGACGCAGGCCCTGCGGCGGCACCAGGTCGAGATAGGGCTCGTGCTGCGGCGGCAGGGCGCGGTGCACCGCCTCGACCACGGCCTCGTACTGCTGCGGCCCGGTGATCGCCAGGACCTCGGGGTGGGCGCTTCGGATGCGCTCGGCCTCCACCCCCAGGCAGCCGGTGACGATGACCTTGCCGTTCTCGGCCACGGCCTCGCCGATCGCCTCCAGGGACTCCTCCTTGGCGCTGTCGAGGAAACCGCAGGTGTTGACCAGCACGACCTGGGCCTCGTTGTAGTCGCCGCTGATGGCATAGCCCTCGGCGCGCAGCTTGGTAAGGATGCGTTCGGAATCGACCAGCGCCTTGGGACAGCCCAGGCTGACGATGCCGACGGTCGGCGGCTTGGCGAGCCGCTTTCCGGGCGGAGGGGGAGGCCGTCTCTTGCGGGCGGCGGGGGCCTCTTGCATGGCAGGTCTTTCGTTTGCGGCCGATCGGGTGACGTGCGGCCTGATATGGGCCCTGGATATAGACCTCACCGCCGCCAAAGCTCCAGCGGCTCCTTGAAACCCTGCCATGCAGGGGCGGTCTGCCGGACCCCGACGGCCGCCCCCCGCTCAGAACCAGACGAAATCGGTCGCCGTCATCAGGTTGGCGGCGGAGAAGCCGTCGATCAGCAGGGCCTGGTCGGTGATACCGTCGCCGTCCTGGTCGATCTGGAGCTGGCGGTTGCCGGCGAAGCGGGCCTCGGAGTTGCCGCTGGCGGAGAAGGCGGCCGCGTCGATGTAGGTGAAGGTCCCGACCTCCAGGCCGGTGGCGAAGACCAGCTTGTCCTCGCCGTTGGCGGCGTTCAGGCTGACCCCGTCGAAGTCGCGGATGGTGGGGCCGCCCGAGCCGCCGACGCCCAGGTTTCCGCCGTTCAGCTGGAAGTCGTCCTCGCCGGAGCCGCCGAAGAGGATGTCGTTCGCCCCGACGTGCAAGAGGTCGTCGCCGCTCTCGCCGCGCATGGTGTCGTCGCGGCCGCCGCCGAAGGCCGTGTCGTCGCCCTCGCCGGCCTCGATGACGTCGACGCCGCCCTGGCCGCGCAGGATGTTGTCGCCGCTGTTGCCCTCGATGGTGTTGTCCAGGCCGTTGCCGGCGCCGTTGATGTTGCCGAAGCCGCCCTGCAGGCGCAGGTTCTCGATGAAGTCCTCGGGGCCGCCGCCGGGCAGGGTGAAGTCGGTCTCGGCCCGCACCAGGTCGGTTCCCTGCCCGCTGCCGTCGCGCACCAGGTCCGTCGCCGTGTCGACCACGAAGGTATCGTCGCCGACGGCGCCGACCATGGTGTCGCTGCCCTGCCGCCCGTTCAGGATGTCGTTCCCGGTCTGGCCGCGCAGGCTGTCGTTGCCGGTCTGGCCCAAGAGCGTGTTGTCGTGCTCGTTGCCGCGGATCGTGGCGTCGCCCACGCCGCGGTTGATCTGGGCGCGCTCGATGAAGCCCGTCGCCCCGTCCGGCAGGTCGTAGAACAGCGCGCTGGACCGCAGCACGTCCTCGATCCCGCCGTTGGCGGTCTCGGAGACCAGGTCCGCGAAGGTGTCGACGATGAAGGTGTCGTTCCCGAGACCGCCGAAGGCCGAATCGCTGCCGCTGGCCCCGTTCAGGCGGTCGCGGCCGTTGGAGCCGTAGATGCTGTCGCTGCCGCTGCCGCCGACGATCTGGTCGGTCCCCAGCTCGCCGAAGATCCGGTCCTGACCGCTGCCGCCGAAGAGGGTATCCTTCCCGGTGCCGCCGTAGAGCCGATCGTCGCCGCTGCCGGCGCGCAGGACATCGTTCCCGGTGTTGCCGCTGACCCTGTCGTCCCCGTCTCCGCCGGAGGCAGTGTCGCTGGCATCGCCCCCATAGATCTGGTCGTTCCCGCTTCCCCCTTGCACAGTGTCTGACTCGAAGTTCCCGTTCAGCACGTCGTTACCCGAGCCGCCGAACAAGGTATCCTCTTCCTGATCGCCGTATTCGGTATCGTCGTCGTCGCCGCCGTAGAGCCTGTCCTTGCCGGAGCCACCGCCCAGGAAGTCGGTCCCGGCTCCACCGAAGATCAGGTCATCGCCGGATCCGGCGTTGATCTGATCGATCTCATCGGCGCCGCTATTGCCATAGAGGGTGTTGTCTCCAGAGCCCCCGAAGAGGGAGTCCGCCCCGCTGCCGCCGTAGGCCAGGTCGTCGCCCTCACCGCCGCTGACCGTGTCGTCACCATCGAAACCGCCGAGCGTATCGCGGCTGTCCCCGCCATAGAGGCTGTCGTTGCCCGAATCGCCATCGATCAGGTCTTTCCCCTCTCCGCCGAAGAGGTAATCGGCACCCGAACCGCCCCAGAGCAGGTCGTCGCCGGTGCCGCCGTACTGCAGGTCGTCGCCGGTCGGCCCCGCGCCGAAGAAGTGGAACTCCGTGATGCGGTCGTCGCCGTCACCGCCGTAAGCGATGTCGTCGCCGTCGTTGCCGTTGATGTCGTCGACCCCCGACCCGCCGTCGAGGTTGTCCTTGCCGTCGCCGCCGGAGAGGTCGTCCACGCCCGTGCCGCCGTAGAGCGTGTCCGCGTCCTCGCCGCCGAAAAGGACATCGTTGCGGTCGTTGCCGCGCAGGATGTCGTCGCCCTGGTTCCCGTAGAGATAGTCGTCGGACTGGTCGCCGTCTATGCGGTCCCTGTCGCTGCCGCCGAAGAGGCTGTCGACGTCGAGCCCGCCGTAGATGCGGTCGTAGCCGCTGCCTCCGAAGGCAAGGTCGTTGCCGGAACCCGAGAAGGCTTCGGTGAAGACGTCGTCGCCGTCCCCGCCGTAGAAGACATCATCGCCGCCGCCGCCGGTGGCCGTGTCGCCGCTGTTGATGCCGCCGTAGAGGAAGTCGACGCCGCTGCCGCCGTAGAGGAGGTCGGAGCCGTGATCGCCGAAGAGGCTATCTTCTCCGCTGTTGCCGAAGAGGCTGTCGTTGCCCGAGAAGCCCAGGATCACGTCGTCGAAGGTGGTGCCGTAGAGCGTGTCGGCCAGCTCCGTGCCGGTGATGGTTGCCATGTCAGTCTCCCGATCGTCGCGTGCAGCGTAGTAAGTGTCTTGCGGCGGCCCCTTAGTCCCCGATGGCCGCCCCACCCTACACTAGCTCTCGCCGTCGCAGGCGGCAACAAGAGCTGCGGTGAAGCTTCGGTCTGTTCAGCAAGTTCGTCGCTGCCGACCCCGCAAGACGGGGTACAGGCCAAGCATCGGCTGTCTTTGGGTGCATACCGCTTCCTGCCCGTCACGAACGAACGGAGCAGATGTCAGGCTCCAGCAGCGGTCTATCTGCTTGAGGTGGCAGTGTTTGCCCAAACATTGGTGGATCGTCTGTCCGGCGATGCGGAGGCTACTGTCCGAGCAGGAGGTCCTTCGCGGCATTGAGCTTGGCAGCCAGCCAATCGGAGCCGCCGGCGTCCGGGTGCAGCTTCTGCATGAGGCGGCGGTGAGCGCGGCGGATCTCCTCCGGGCCGGCGCCCGCTTGCAGGCCCAGGACCTCGTAGGCCTCCTCCACGGTCATGCGCCCGGAGGAGGCTGCGCCGCCGCCGCGCCCCGCGCCGCCCTGGCCCGCGCCCCGCCAGTCCGGGTCGCGGCGGTCTAGATAGGCCTCGATCAGTGCCAGCGACTGCGGGTCGCCGGAGACGTCGCCGTGCAGCCGGTGCAATTCCGCGATGCTGAGCTCCGAGAGGAGCCGCCCGGCGAAGTCGCCGGCCAGGATCTCGCCGTCGACATGGCCGCTGGCGTGGTCCAGGTGCATGGCGAAGAAGCGGGTGCGCACCTTGGAGCCTTGATTGCCGCCGTTCGAGATGCGCCGGCCCAGGCGGCCCAGCAGCGGCCAGAACTTCCACAGCAGGCCGCCGATGATGGGGAGGGCCGCCAGCAGTTGCGCCCGTCCGGCCACCACGAAGAGGATGCCGACCCCCGCGAGCAGGACGATGGTGACGATCTTGGCCGTGCGGGCGATCTGCTTCGGGTCCGCCTTGCTGAACCAGTAGGCGATCAGGACGCCGCCGACCAGGAGGGCCAGACCGAGCAGGAGGTAGGGCATCAGCGCACCTGCCGGGTCAGCAGGGCCACCGGCCCGCCCCGCTTCGCGCCGTAGTCCAGCAGCGCCCGGCGCCCGCCCGCGGCGTAGGCCGCGACCGCACCCAGGAGATCCCGCAGTTGCTGGGCGCTATCGGCATCGAAGCTGCAGCAGGCCCCGCCGGAGAGCTTCGCCACCTCCTCGAAGGCCTGGCGCACGCGCGGGTTCCGGCCCTCGTGGAACATGAAGCAGGGCAGGCCCAGGAGGCCCAGCTCGCCGGCGGCGTCGCCCAGGTCGTCGATCGCCTCCTCCACCGCATCGCCGACGAAGACAAGGGCGTCGACCCTGGCCTTGCGGGTCTCTTTCGCGGCGTGGCGCAGGATGCGCTCGATCTGGGTGTGGCCGGCCCGGCAGGTGACGGAGGTCATGCGCCGGAGGAGCTCGTTGGAATCCCGGAGCCAGGGGCTGGCCTTGCACTCGCGATAGCCGCGATAGAAGACCAGTTGCACCGCCAGGCCGCCCAAGGCGTGCGCCGCCGTGAACATCTCGGCCTGCAGGTGGCTCGCCTGGTCCCAGGAGGGCTGGCGGCTGGCCGTGGCGTCGAGCGCGAAGATCAGGCGGCCGCCACCGGCCTCGCCGCTGCGGGCCTGCAGCTTCGAGAGGAAGGAGCTGACCTCGCTCTCACCGCTCAGACCCGGGGTCGAGGTACCGGGCCGCGAAACGTCTCGTGCCATGGCCGCGCAACCTCCCTCTTGACCGCAAACACCGCTCTACTGCCCTTAATGTGGCGTCACTCTGATGCGCTCGCCAGCCTGCGGGGCCGGCGCCGCGTCGGGCGTCGCCATCGCGACCCCCGGCAGGGCCATCATCTCCAGCAGCGTGCGCACCTCGTTGCGGGCGGCCACGTGGCTCATGGTCATCGCCGTCTTGCTCTGCTTCAGGTCCAGCAAGGTCAGGCCCTTGACGAAGAGCTCGCGGAAGATCACCCGCTCCGAGAAGCCGGGGGCCAGGCGAAAGCCGATGCGCTTGGCCAGCACCGGTAGAACCATCGCGATGTCGCGTTTGTTGCGGGCGTCGAGCTGCGACATACGGTTACGCATGACGATCCAGTCGATGGGCCGGCCGCCGTTGCGGGCGCGCACCTGGCGCTGCTCCCAGACCATCTGGCTGTAGACGCTGAGCTCGCGGACCTTGCGGCCGTCGCGGTCGACCTTGCCCAGAAGGTCCAGGTCGATGAAGGAATCGTTCAGCGGCGTGATCAAGGTGTCGGCCCGCTGGTGGGCCAGCCGCGAGAGGAAGCTGTCGCTGCCGGGCGTGTCGATCACCACGAAGTCCTTGCCCGAGAGGCCGGCGAGCGCCGCCTCCAGCCGCTCGGTCTCCTCGATTTCCGCCTGGCTGCGGCTGTCGGCCTCGGAGCGGTAGAGCCGCTGGTTCTGCGGCATCGGCAGACGGATCCCGGTGTCGCGCATGAAGATCTGGCGGTTCTCCAGATAGCGCGATAGCGTGCCCTGGCGGGCGTCGATGTCGAGGGAACCGACGGCTTTGCCCTGCCGCAGCAGGGAGACCATGATGTGCAGTGCCGTCGTGGACTTGCCCGACCCGCCCTTCTCGTTGCCGAAGACGATGACATAGGGGCGCTTCATGGCGGTCATGCCCTGGCGATCCAGACCGCGGTGTCGTGGATGACGGCGCCGCCGCGCGGATAGCCCGGATCGGCCGAGATCAGGCAGTTGATGCCGCGCCCGCCGGGGAAGTCGCGGTTGGGCCAGATCGATTCGCAGACCACCACGTCGGGCTGCAGGCCGTCGAAGGGCCTGACCGCGATGGGGAGCTCCCCCAGTTCGTTGCCGATCCGCACCAGGTCGCCCTCCTGCAGCCTCAGCCTGCTGCAGGCCTCCGGGTGCATCAGCAGGACCGGGGCGCCCTCGCGCTTGCGGCTGCCGGGGGTCTCGGTGAAGGTGGTGTTGAGGAAGGAACGCGCCGGGGCCGCGACCAGGCGGAAGGGCTTCTTGGGGTCGGCCTTGTCGAACGCATCGAAGTGGCCCGGCAGCTCCGGCATCTCGGCGTGGCGGCCGCCCAGCAGCGCCCAGTCGGCCCTGAAGCGGAAGCGCCCGTCCGGCTGCGGGAAGCCTTTCAGGAAGTGGGCTACCTCGAAGGGCTCGGCGCAGTCCAGGCCGCCGCCGGCCCGGTAGATGGCCTCGGCGCTGCCGCGACCCAGGGCCGCGACGCAGTCCTCGATCAGCTCCCACTCGCTCATCCGGAAGCCGCGATGCTGCGCGCCCAGGCGCTCGGCCAGCGCGCAGATGACCTGGTGGTTGCTGCGGCACTCGGCGAGAGGTTCGATCACCGCCTTGGTGACCTGGAAATAGGTGTGGGCCGAGGCCGTGTAGATATCGGCATGCTCCAGGAAGGTGGTGGCCGGTAGGACGATGTCGGCAAAGGCCGCGGTCTCGGTCATGAACTGCTCATGCACCACGGTGAAGAGGTCCTCGCGGGCGAGGCCGGCCAGGCACTTGTCCTGCTCCGGGCAGACCACGGCAGGGTTGGTGTTCTGGATGAAGAGCGCGCTCACCGGCGGCCCCTCGCCCAGGTCGCGGGGGTCGCCGGTCAGCACCGGTCCGAAGCGCGACTGGTCGAGCACGCGGACCGTCGGGTCGAGGCTGTCGAGGCCCTCGATCGCGGTCCGGTCCAGGCGGTAGAGGGCGCCGTTGCCCCAGAGCGCGCCGCCGCCCTCGACCTCCCAGGCCCCGGTCATGGCGGGCAGGCAGGTGACGGCGTGGACCGAGGCCGCGCCGTTGCGCGAGCGCGAGAAGCCATAGCCCACGCGGATGTAGCTCTGCTTGCTCGAGCCGTAGAGCCTGGCGAAGGAGAGGATTTCCGCCGCCGGCACGCCGGTGATGGCCTCCGCCCAGGCAGGCGTGCAGCGGGCCAGGTGCCGCTCCACCTCGCCGTCCCAGTCGGTCAGGCGGGCGAGATAGTCGCGGTCGGCCAGGCCGTCTGCCAGCAGGACGTTCATGACGGCCGCGGCGAGCGCTCCGTCGGTCCCGGGCTTCACCATCAGGTGCTGGTCGGCGAGCTCCGCAGTCGGCGTGCGGTAGGGATCGACCACGACCAGCTTGGCCCCGCGGGCCTTCCTGGCGTGGGCGATGTGGGTCATGAGGTTGACCTGGGTCGAGACCGGATTGCCGCCCCAGACCACGATCACGTCGCTCTTGGCGATCTCGCGCGCATCGACCCCCGCCTTGCGGCCGACGCCGGCGAGCCAGCCGCCCTCGGCCAGCATGGTGCAGATGGAGTTGAGCTGGCCGGAGTAGCGCTTGGCGTGGCGCAGGCGGTTGATGCCGTCGCGCTGCACCAGGCCCATGGTGCCGGCATAGTAATAGGGCCAGACCGTCTCGCTGCCGTACCGCGCCTCGGCGGCCAGCAGCCCCTCGGCGGCCCGGTCCAGCGCCTCCTCCCAGCCGATCGGCCGGAACGCCTTGCGGCCCACCGCCTTGTCGCCGACGCGCAGCAGGGGCGTGGTCAGGCGGTCGGGATGGTGCACCCGCTCGGCGTAGCGGGCCACTTTGGCGCAGACCACGCCGGCCGTGTAGCTGTTCGTGCGCGAGCCCCGGACCTTGCCGATGCGTCCTGCGTCCAGGCGCTCGACCTCCAGCGCGCAGGTCGAGGGGCAGTCGTGCGGACAGGTGCTGTGAACCCAGCGGGTCGCGGTCTGGTCGAGCGGCATGGACGCATTATTGTGTCAGACCGCTCTCCAGGCCAAGCCCGCTCGTGTCCGCCGGTAAAGGATTGAGTCCTTTTCCGTTTCGGACGGTCGCAGCCTAGGGCGTCACCTGCACCTTGGCCAGGGTCTCCGCCACCCTTTCGGCCCCCCAGCGCTTGGCCCGCGGGGCCGGCTCGCCGCGCGGCACGGTCGCGCCCTGGCCGGCGCTGAGGCGGGTGCTGCCGCCGGCCTTGCCGTCGACCTGGACCAGCCCGCTGACGACGAGGACGGCAGAGACCTCCGGCTCGCTCTCGACCACGAAGTCGGTGCCGCGGACCGAGGCGACGGAGGTGGAGCCCTCGACGCTGAAGCCCTCCCAGGCGCCGCCGCCCTGCAGGATCATCCTCAGGATGCCGTCGCCCATGATGATCAGCCCGCGGCCCGGCGTCTCCTGCGTCGGCAGCGCGATCTCCGAGAGGCGCAGGCTGGTGCCGCCGCCCAGGACCAGGAGCGAGCCCTCGTAAAGGCGGATCTGCAGCTTGGCGCCCGGGCCGGTGACGATCTCGTCGGCGGCGTGGATGGGACTCTCCTCGCGCAGCGCCGTCATCTCCCGGTCGCGCCGGCGGAAGGCCGTTCCCTCCAGGCGCTCGACCGTGCCGATTTCCCTGTCCGATTGTGCCCGCGCCCTCGGCAGCATAGCCACCAGGACGCCCGCGACACCTGCAGCCAGCAGGCTGCGTCTCCGCAATTCCATCGTCTCGCCCTCCAATCTCACCTTGCGAGACCTGGGCAGCGCCGCGGAAGGCCGCAAGGCGGTCTGTACTGCGAGTTCACCTGCAGGCCGCGCAGCCCAGCTATCGCTCCGGCGGGCGACCGCATAAGCTGGCGCCAGCATGACGGAGCAGAGCACAGCACGGGTCAGCCTCACGGCCTCCGCCCTCGTCCTCGCCCCCGACGGCCCGCTGTGGCTGACGGGCGAGGGCGAGATCCTGCGCCCCGGCGGGGAGGAGGCGGCGCGCCTGGCGCGCGAGGAGGCTCCCCTCGTCTGTCACCTGCCCGCCCTCTGCCGGCGCCTGGACATCGGGCCCTTCCCGGCGCTGGACCTGCTGGAGCTCTTCGCCTTCGTGCGCCCGGCCAGGCCCTGCGTCCCGACGCCGCGCGGGCTCTGCCGCGCCCTCGGGCTGCCCGATCCCGAGTCGCCCGAGGGGGCGGCGCAGGTCTTGCGGCGTGTCGCCGCCCTGCTGCTCTCGGAGGCCGGCGCGGTGCAAGCGCGCCAGGCCGGCGGCCTCGCCTTCGCCCTGGCGCGCGAGGGCTGGGCCTGGTCCTCCCTCCTGCTCCGCGCGCTGGGCCTGGACGAGGCCAGCGCACCCGCCGCCAAGGGTCTCGCGGTCTGGGAGCGCCTGCCGCGCTGGCAGGACGAGGGCCCGCCGCCGCAGTCGGGCCAGCAGCCGATCAGCGAGCAGGAGGCCAGGACCGCGCTTGCCCGCCTGCGGCCCAAAGGCGCCGAGGACCGGCCGCAGCAGGCCGACTATGCCTCGGCCGTGGCCCGCGCCTTCCAGCCGCCGCCCGGCCGCGAGATGCCGACCGTGGTCCTGGCCGAGGCCGGGACCGGGGTCGGCAAGACCCTGGGCTACCTGGCGCCGGCCGGTCTCTGGGCCGAGCGAAACGAGGGCACGGTCCACCTCTCGACCTTCACCCGGGCGCTGCAGGGCCAGCTCGAGCGCGAGGTCGCGGCACTCTACCCCGAGCCTGAGGAGCGGGCGCGCAAGGTGGTGGTGCGCAAGGGGCGCGAGAACTACCTCTGCCTCCTGAACTACGCCGACGCGGTGGCCGCGGCGGCGGTGCGCCCGGGCGACCTGCTGGCGCTGGCCCTGATGGCGCGCTGGGCGCTGGCGAGCCGCGACGGGGACATGGTGGGGGGCGACTTTCCCGGCTGGCTGCCGGACCTGGTCGGGCGCCCGCGCACCCTGGGGCTGACCGACCGGCGCGGCGAGTGCATCTATTCCGCCTGCGAGCACTACGGCCGCTGCTTCATCGAACGCTCGCAGCGCAGCGCCAAGCGGGCCCGGCTGGTGATCTCCAACCATGCCCTGATGATGGCCCAGGCGGCGGGCGCGCTGGACGAGCAGAACGCCCCGCAGCGCCTGGTTTTCGACGAGGGCCACCACCTCTTCGAGGCCGCCGACCAGGCCTTCTCGCTGCACCTGACCGGCCGCGAGACGCAGGAGATGCGGCGCTGGATCCTGGGCGGCGAGGGCGGCCGCGGGGCGCAGCGCCTGCGTGGCCTGCGCCGGCGGCTGGAGGACCTGGTCCTGGACGATACCGAGGCCCACGCCGCCCTGCAGGAGGCGCTCGTCGCCACCGCGGCGCTGCCCGGCGAGGGCTGGCGGCAGCGCATCGCCACCGGCTCGTCGCACGGGCCGGCGGAGCGGCTGCTGGCGGCCGTGGCGGACCAGGTCGAGGCCTACGCGCCGGGCAAGGACGAGGGCTACGACCTGGAGTGCGACAGCCAGCCGGTGCAGCCGGCCGTGCTGGAGGCCGCGCGCGCGCTCGCCAAGGCACTCTCCGACATCGCCCGGCCGCTGAAGCGGCTGGCCGGCCGCCTGCAGCACATCCTGGACGAGGAGCCGGAGCTGCTGGACAGCGACCAGCGCCGGCGCCTGGAGGGCAGCCTGCGCAGCCTCGGCCGCCGGGTCCTGCTGCGCCTGGAGGGCTGGCAGGAGATGCTGGCGAGCCTGGAGAGCGCGACGCCCGAGGGCCAGGTCGACTGGATGGCGATCGCCCGCAGCGAGGGGCGCGCGGTCGACGTCGGCCTGCACCGCCACTGGCTCGACCCCATGGAGCCCTTCGCCGAGGTGGTGCTGAAGGCGGCCCAGGGGGTCGCCGTGACCTCCGCCACCCTGACCGGGGCCAGCGGCGACGCGGAGGCCGACTGGCAGGTGGCGGAGCGGCGCTGCGGCGGCGGCTACCTGGAGCTGCCGGCGATCCGCGCCAGGGTGCCCAGCCCCTTCGACTATGCCCGCCAGACCCGCGTCTTCATCGTCGGCGACGTCGCCAAGACCCGGCCGGAAGCCCAGGCGGCGGCACTCTTCGCGCTGTTCCGCGCGGCCGGGGGCGGGGGGCTCGGCCTCTTCACCGCGATCCAGCGGCTGCGCTCGGTCCACCGCCACCTGGCGCCGCGCATGGCCGAGGCCGCGCTCTCGCTCTATGCCCAGCACGTCGACCCGCTGGACACCGGCACCCTGGTCGACATCTTCCGCATCGAGGAGGAGAGCTGCTTGCTGGGCACCGACGCGCTGCGCGACGGCATCGACGTGCCGGGCGACAGCCTGCGGCTCATGGTCTACGACCGCGTACCCTGGCCCCGGCCGGACATCCGCCACCGCGAGCGGCGCAAGGCCTTCGGCGGGCGCGCCTACGACGAGGAGCTGGTGCGCCGGCGGCTGCGCCAGGCCTTCGGGCGCCTGATCCGACGGGCCGAGGACCGCGGCGTGCTGGTCATGCTGGACGGCGCCTTCCCCAGCCGCTTCCTCACCGCCTTCCCCGAGGAGGTCCCGGTCCTGCGCTGCGGCCTGGCGGAAGCGGTCTCCGAGACGCGGGCCTTCCTCAGCCGATCTTCAGAAGAACGGAGAGAACCGACAGGCTGACCAGCGAGAAGAGGGTCGTGATCAGGATGATGGCCACGGAACGCTGCAGGTAGACGCCGTAGCGCTGCGCCAGCACGAAGGTGAGCGCCCCGGTCGGCAGGGCCGCCAGCACCACCGCCGAGGCGGCCTCCACCGAGGGGAGCGGCAGCAGGTGGAAGGCGAGCCAGTAGGTGACGGCCGGCTGCACCAGGAGTTTAAGCCAGGTGACCCACAGCACCTCGCCCAGCCCCGTGCGCACCGACTTGCCGACCATGAAGAGGCCGATGGCGAAGAGCGCACAGGGGCCCGCGGTCACGCCCAGCAGGTTGCAGAAGGTCTCCAGCGCGGTCGGCAGGCCGACCCCGCCGGCGGAAAGCGCGAGGCCGGCGATGGCGCTCACGATCAGCGGCGACTTGGCCACCCCGATGAAGGCCTTGCGGGCCACCGCCAGGCCGCCGCCGCTGTCGCTGGCGTCGATCTCCAGCAGGATGGTCGCCAGGCCCATGATGACGGCGCCGTTGATCACGGTGGAGACGATGCCCGGCATGCTGGCCGCGCCGCCGAAGGCGATCGCCAGCAGGGGAATGCCCATGTAGCCGGTGTTGGAGAAGATCGCCGACATGGCATGCAGGGTCAGCGCGCCGGCCCGGTTGGGGAAGACGAAGACCGCGATCGCCATCGCCAGCCCGAAGACTGCCAGCACGCCGCCCAGGTAGGCGGCGATGAAGGGCAGGTTCAGCGCCTCGGCCACCGGCACCTTGGAGAGCGTGACGACGAAGAGGGCCGGCAGGGCCACGTAGTAGACGAAGGCGTTCAGGGCCTGGCTGGAGCCCTCTCCCAGCAGCCGGAAATGGCCGCAGAGATAGCCGGCCAGCATGATGCCGAAGACCGGCAGAATGACATTGACGATTGCAAGCATGTTTGGCGGGCCACTCTCGGGCGGAAGCGGCCTTCCCGTCCAGCATCGGCTTGCATCATGAGACGGAAGGCCTCACAAACGTGCCTCGCTTATGGTGTTAGGTTTGCCCGGCTCTCGCGATGGCGGTCTTGAGGGGCGCTGGAGAGCGGACGAGGAGGAGCAGAAGACTTCATGTTCACGCATCACGCGGCGCTTATCGCCAGCATGGTCCTGGTCGCCGGCTCGGACCGGGTGATGGACGATTCCGAGCTGCAGATGATCGGCAATCTGGTCCAGCGCCTGCCGGTCTTCCGCGACTACGACATCGACAACCTGACCGACGATGCCCGCCGCTGCGGCACCATCCTGCAGGAGGAGGACGGTCTGCAGAAGGCGCTGGCCGCCATCGCCGCGGCCTTGCCCGACCGGCTGCGCGAGACCGCCTACGTGGTGGCCTGCGACGTCGCCGCCGCCAACGGCGTGGTCGATCAGACCGAGGCGCGGATGCTGGAACTGCTGCGCCAGCGCCTGCGCCTGGGCCGCCTGGTGTCGGCCGCCATCGAGCGCGCGGCCCGGGCCCGGCACATCACCCTGGAGCAGGCCCACATCTGACGGGCGCGGTCTGGACGAGAGAGAGGCCATGCGTCACTGCATCTTGCACATCGGCGGTCACAAGACCGGGTCGAGCACCATCCAGCAGATCTTCATGGAAAATGCCGACACCCTGGCCCAGCACGGCGTGCTCTATCCGCTCTGCGGCCAGACGACGGGCACGCAGCGCAACCTCTTCTACCAGCTCACCCGCAGCAAGCGCTTCGATGCCGAGCAGCCGACCTGGAGCTGGCTGAGGAAGACGATCAAGGCCAGCGACTGCGACGTGCTGGTGCTCTCGTCCGAGATCTTCAGCACCATCCCGGCCAACTCGCGCGTGCCGCGCAGGATCCACCGCTTCTTCCGCAAGCTCGACATGACCGTCCAGGTGGTGGCCTACGTGCGGCCGCAGCACGAGCTGCTGAACTCCATGTACTCCCAGCGCCTGCGCCTGCTGAACAGCGACCACCACTTCACCCGCTGGGCGCCGCGGGAGCTGCACAACCGGCTCTATCACTACGAGTCGCTGCTGGAGCCCTGGGACCGCGACGCCGATTTCTTCCTCTCGGTGCTGCCCTACACCCAGGCGACCAAGCAGAAGGGCGTGCTGCAGGACTTCATCACAACCTGCGGTCTTTCCCAGCACCTGGCCGGAACCCGGGTTCCCAACCTGCAGGACCATCGCAACCTCTCGCCCGGACCCAAGACGGTCGAGACCTTCCGCCGCCTGGCTGGCAGCGGCGGCCGGCGCAAGTACCGCGGCAAGCTGCACGAGCTGCGCAACATGATCCTCGGGCGCAGTCAGGACCTGGGCTGGAACGAGGTTCCCTTCAACGGCGTGCACGACCGCATGCGCGCCCGCATCACGCGGCGCTTCGCCAAGGAGAACCGCCGCCTGGCCCAGCAGTTCTTCGATCGCGCCTGGAAGCCCACCTTCTCGCGCGAGCTGTCCATGCCGCTGGAGGTCAACGAGTACGACCCCAAGCGCGCCTCCAAGGAGGACGAGAAGGAGATCGCCGACCTGGTGGCCGAGGTGCGCGCGCGCTTTGGCGCAGGCGGCAAGTCTGGATAGCGGCCGCCCGCAAACGCATCTGGAGGCCATGGTTGCCGTGACGCTCCCCGACAGGAGGCCGCTGGCCGGCGGGAGGGCCGTCGGCCTCTGGCTGCTCGGCATGGCCGCGATGATCTTCGCCATGGCGGTGATCGGCGCCATCACGCGACTGACCGAATCGGGCCTCTCCATCATGGAGTGGGCGCCGCTGTCCGGCAGCCTGCCGCCGCTCAGCGCCCAGGAGTGGGAGCGTCTCTTCGCGCTCTACCGCTCGATTCCCGAGTACCGGGAGATCAACGCCGGCATGAGCCTGGCGGAGTTCAAGACGATCTTCTGGTGGGAGTGGATCCACCGCCTCTGGGGACGCCTCATCGGGCTTGCCTTCGCGCTGCCCTTCTTCTGGTTCCTCTGGCGGCGGCGCCTGCCGGGCTGGGTGAAGCCGCATCTCTGGTTCGCGCTGGGGCTGGGCGCGCTACAGGGCTTCATCGGCTGGTTCATGGTCGCCAGCGGCTTCGCCGAGCGCACCGACGTCAGCCAGTACCGCCTGGTCCTGCACCTGGGTCTGGCGCTGGCGATCTACGCCTACCTGCTGGCGCTCGCCTTGCGCCTGCTGGAGCCCGAAAGCGGCCTGGAACGGCGGGTAGGCTGGTTGAGGGCCGGGCTCTGGTCGCTGCTGGGGCTGGTGGCCGCCACCCTGGCGTCCGGCGGGCTGGTGGCCGGGCTGAACGCCGGCTTCATCTACAACAGCTATCCCCTGATGGACGGCGACCTGATCCCCGCGGCCTACGTCGAGGTCTCCCCCTGGCTCGCCAATTGGGGCGAGAGCATCGCTGCGGTGCAGTTCAATCACCGCCTGCTGGCCCATCTGACCGTCCTGGGCGCCCTGGTTCTCTGGTGGGCCGTGCGCAGTGCCGCGCTTCCGGCCGCCGCCACCCGGGCCGTCGACCTTCTGGCGCTGGTAACCTTGCTGCAGTTGTTGCTGGGCATCGCGACCCTGCTCTCGGCCGTGCCGGTCTGGCTCGGCGCCCTTCATCAGGCGGGTGCGCTGCTGCTCTTGGGCGCGCTGGTGCTGAGCCTACATCGGACCCGGCCCCCGAAGCAGGGGAGGACATGATGGACGAGCCGGCGGAGGTGCTGGAAGACCCCTTCCCGGTCAGCGTGCTGACCGGCTTCCTGGGCAGCGGCAAGACCACGCTGCTGAGCCATCTGCTGACGCAACCGGCGAGCGGACGGCTGGCGATCATCGTGAACGAACTGGGCGAGATCGCGCTGGACCATCACCTGGTGCGCCAGGTCGACGAGACGACCCTGGTGCTGGACGGGGGCTGCCTCTGCTGCACCGTGCGCGACGACCTCGTCGCCTGCCTCAGGGATCTGGCCGGCAAGCGCGAGGCGGGCGGCGTTCCGGCCTTCGACCGGGTGGTGATCGAGACCACCGGCCTGGCCGATCCGGCGCCGATCGTCCACACCCTGATGCGCGATCCCATGCTGGAGTTCTTCTATCGCCTGGACGGTCTGATCGCGACCGTCGATGCCGTCAACGGCGCCGCCTTGCTGACCCGGCAGGCGGAGGCGGAAAAGCAGGCGGCCATGGCCGATCGCCTGGTCATCACCAAGCCCGACCTGGTGGAGGAGTCCGCGCTCCGGGACCTGGAGGCGCGGCTGAGGAGGCTCAACCCGGCAGCGCCGATCCATCGGACCCTCAAGGGCCGGATCGCGCCCGAAGCCCTCTTCAACGCCGGGCTCTACAACGACGAGACCAAGACCATGCAGGTGCGCCGCTGGCTGGCGGCCGAGGCCTACGAGGCGGCAAGTGCTGCCGAAGCACACGATCACAACCACCACCATGATCACGACCATGGTCATGGTCAGGCGGCCGTCCAAAGCCACCCCGACCTCCGGCACGACAGCGCCATCAAGGCCTTCTGCCTGACCCGCGAGCAGCCGGTCGTCTGGGACCGCCTTGCGCAGTGGGTCGAGACCATGATCCTCAGCCACGGCGAGCGCCTGCTCCGGGTGAAGGGGATCGTCAATGCCGTGGGGGAGGAGGCGCCGATCGCGCTGCACGGCGTGCAGCACCTCTTCCACCCGCCGGTGATGCTGGAGGCCTGGCCCGACCTGGACCGGCGCACGAGGCTCGTGGTGATCGCCCGCGACCTGGACCCGGACAGCCTGGAGCGCAGCCTGACGGCCTTCCTCGGCGAAGACGCGAAGGGCTGACAGGGACCGTTCAAGGAGAAGTGATAGTGCGCCGCCGGCGCGCTCGGGGCAGGCCGCAGCCCTTGGCGGCGCTGGCTTCAGGCTGGAGCGGGTGAGGGGAATCGAACCCCCGTCGTAAGCTTGGGAAGCTTCTGCTCTGCCATTGAGCTACACCCGCGCCTTTCCGGCCCTATGCTCATGATATAGTCCGCTCCTGCCAAGCACCGCAAGAGCGCTCGAGCGGAGCGAACGCAACGATCCAGGAGCCAGCGCATGAGCCAGCCATCCGACCCTCTGCTTCCCTCCCGCCGCGGCCTCATGGGCGGCAGCGGCGGGGCGCTTCTCTCGGCGGCCGCCTTCGGCCTGCTGGCGGGCTGCTCGACGGCAGAGAGCAGCCAGGCAGACCCGACGGCCGAGGACGCGGCCCTGCTGAACGCCGCCCTGGCCCTCGAGTACGAGGCCATCTTCGCCTACCAGGCCGGGGCCGAGAGCGGGCTGCTGAGCGAAGACCAGCTCGCCGTTGCCCTGCTCTTCCAGTCGCATCACAAGCAGCACCGCGATTTCCTGATCCGCACCGTCGAGCGGATCGGCGGCAGCCCGGTGGCCGAGGAGTCCGCGGCGGTCTATTCCGAACGGCTGAAGCTGCAGACCGTCGGCTCGGCGCAGGACGTCCTGGTGCTGGCGCAGTCGCTGGAGGTGGGCGCGGCCGACGCCTATCTCTCTGTCCTGCCGAAGTTTTCCGACCCGCTCTTCGGCCAGTTCTCGGCCCGGATCGCAGCCGACGAGGTCATGCACTGGACGGCACTGACGGGGGCGCTTGGCCAGCCGCTGCCGGAACGCGCGCTCACCTTCGGCGCGGCCTAGGGCGAGAGAGCCCGGCCGGGCGAGATGGGTTCTGTAGGGGGGAGTTGAGGGGGGATGGCTTTGGCCTTTAGGTGGCGTTCCGCCTGCCTGCTGGCGGCGGCAGCTCTGGTCTTGCTTGCCGCGAGCCTGCGGCAGGGTCTTGCCGACCCGCTGCGCGCCGACCCGGCCGACTGGGCGGCCGTCCTGGCGGAGGCGCGGGGCCAGGAAGTCTACTTCAACGCCTGGGGCGGCGACCAGCGCATCAACGACTATCTGGCCTGGGCCGCGGAGCAACTGGAAGCGCGCCACGGCGTCGTCCTGATCCCGGTGAAGGTCGCCGACGTCGGCGAGGCTGTCACCCGCGTTCTGGCCGAGAAGGCCGCAGGCAGGGTGGAGGGCGGCAGCGTCGACCTGCTCTGGATCAACGGCGAGAACTTCGCCGCCATGAAGGAGAACGCCCTGCTCTATGGGCCCTTCACCGGCGCGCTGCCGAACTGGCCTCTGGTCGACCTGGAGGGCAATCCGACCGCGCTCCTGGACTTCACCGTGCCGACCGAGGGGCTGGAAGCGCCCTGGGGGCGGGCACAGTTCAACCTGCTCTACGATAGCGCCTCCGTCGCCGACCCGCCGCGCAGCTTCGCCGGCCTGCTGGCCTGGGCCGAGGCCAACCCGGGGCGGCTGACCTATCCCAAGCCGCCGGACTTCATGGGCACGACCTTCCTGAAGCAGGGGCTGATCGCCCTCACCGCGGACCCTGCCCTGCTGCAAGCACCGCCCGCCGACCGGGCTGCCTTCGAGGCCGCGAGCGCCCCCTTGTGGAACTTCCTCGACCGCCTGGCGCCGCAACTCTGGCGCCAGGGCCGCCACTATCCGCCCAGCGGCCCGGCGCAGCGCCAGCTCCTGGCGGACGGCGCGCTGGACTTCGCCTTCTCCTTCAACCCCGGCGACCTGGCCTCGGCGGTGGCGCTGGGCCTGCTGCCGGAGACCGCCGGGGCCTACCTCTTCGACGAGGGCGGCCTGGGCAACAGCCACTTCCTGGCGATTCCCTTCAACGCCAGGGCCAAGGCCGGCGCCCTGGTCGCCATCGACTTCCTGCTCTCGCCCGAGGCGCAGGCGCGCAAGGCCGACCCGGCGGTCTGGGGCGACCCGACCGTGCTGGCCCTGGAGAAGCTGGGAGAGGAGGATCGCCGGCGCTTCAAGGCTCTGCCCGACCCGCCGCGGGCGCTGACGCCGGGCGCCCGCTCGCCCAGCCTCGACGAGCCTCATCCGGCCTGGACCGCCGCCCTGGAAGCCGCCTGGTCTGCGCGTTACGCCCGTTAGCGTTGACGAGGTGCCAGAAGGTGAGGTGCCAGAAGGTATGGAGGTCTCGACCCGGTGCGTTTCCTGATCGCCGCCATCTTCGGGACGCTGCTCCTGGGGCCGGTGGGCCTGGGGCTGCTGGGGGTCGTACTGCCGGCCTTCGGCTACCTGCCCGCGCTGGGCGGAGAGGGCTTCGGTCTCGCGGTCTGGGGCGACCTCCTGGCGACGCCGGGTCTCCTCGAGGCAGCACTGCTCTCGCTCTTCAGCGGGCTCGCCAGTGCGCTGATCGCCTACCTGCTGGTCGCGCTCCTGCTGGCCGGCGGCGACAGCCTGCTCCGCCGTCTTCTCGAAGGCCTGCTGGGGCCGCTGGTGGCGATTCCCCACATCGCGCTCTCCGTCGGGCTTGCCTTTCTCCTGATGCCGAGCGGCTGGCTGGCGCGGCTGCTGTCGCCCTGGCTGACCGGATGGCAGCAGCCGGCCGACTGGGCCTTCCCCAACGACGGCGACGGCCTGGCCCTGGTCCTGGGGCTGGTGATGAAGGAGATGCCCTTCCTGCTGCTGGTGGCGCTGGCGGCCCTGCCGCAGTTGCGGGCGGAAGAACGCCTCGCCATGGCGCGCAGCCTGGGTTACGGCCCGGCCACGGCCTGGCTGAAGACGGTCCTGCCGGATCTCACGCGGCGGCTGCGCCTGCCGATCTTCGCGGTCATCGCCTACGGCACCTCCAACGTAGAGATGGCGATCATCCTGGGACCCAGTACGCCGCCGACCCTGGCCGTCCTCATCGTCGAGTGGTTCCAGGACCCGGACCTGGGCAAGCGGTTCCTCGGCTCGGCGGCGGCCCTCCTGCAGGTGGCGCTCGTGGCGCTGGCCCTGCTGGCCTGGCAGCTCGGGGGCCGGGTGCTCGGCTGCGCCTGGCGGAGCCTTGCCGCCGACGGGCGCCGCTGCCTGGGCGAGACCCTGCTCGCCCGGCTCACCGCTCTGCTGCACGGGCCGCTGGCCCTGGTGACACTGCTCTCGCTCGCCAGCCTGCTGCTCTGGTCCTTCGCCGCGGCCTGGCGCTTTCCGGCAGCCTGGCCGGACTGGGGGCTGGGCGCCTGGTCGCGCCCTGCCGGCGCTCTCCTCGACAGCGGCGCCACCACCCTGGTCCTGGCCCTCGCCAGCAGCCTGGCCGCGCTGCTCCTCAGCGTCCTCGCCCTGGAAGCCAGCGTCAGGGCGGGCAAGCGGCCCGGCCGCGGCGCACTCGCGGTGCTGGCCACGCCCCTGGTGGTCCCCCAGGTCGCCTTCCTCTTCGGCCTGGCAGTGGGCGTCGCCGGCAGCGGCTGGCTGGGTCGCTGGCCCCTGCTGCTCTGGGGGCATCTCCTCTTCGTCCTGCCCTACGTCTACCTGGCGCTGGCCGGAGCCTACCTCGGCCTGGATCCGCGCTATGCGGCGGTCGCCGCCAGCCTGGGCAAGCCGCCGCTCGTCGTCCTGCTGAGGGTCAAGCTGCCCCTGCTGCGCCGGGCGCTCTTGACCGCCGCAGCGATCGGCGTTGCCGTCTCCGTGGCGCTCTACCTGCCGACCCTGCTGCTGGGCGCCGGCCGCTTCGCCACCCTGGCGAGCGAGGCGGTGACGCTCTCCAGTGGCGGCGACCGGCGCCTCCTGGCCGCGACCGCGCTCGCCCAGGCCGTCATTCCCCTGGCCGCCCTGCTGCTGGCCCGCGCCCTCGGCGGCCGCGGAGTGCGGCGATGACCGCGGCTGCCGAGGGCGAGGCGGGCGGGGGCGAGGCGGCCGGGGTCAAGGTGGGCGGGGGCGAGGCGGGCCTGGTCCTGGAGGGACTGACGCTCCGCCTGGCGGGTGCGCCGCTCTTCCGGCCGCTGAGCTGCCGGGTTCCGGCGGGCGAGGTCGCGGCCGTCACGGGACCTTCGGGTAGCGGAAAGTCCTCGCTGCTGCTGGCGATCGCCGGCCTGCTGGCCCCGGCCTTCCGGGTCGAGGGGCGGGTCCGGCTCATGGGGCGCGAGCTCCTGGGCCTGCCGGCCGAGCGGCGCGGGGTGGGGCTGATCTTCCAGGATCCGCTGCTGCTGCCGCACCTGAGCGTCGGGCAGAACCTCGCCTTCGGTCTGCCGAGGCGCGTCGCGGGCTCCCGCCTTGCGCGCAGGGCGCGGATCGAGGACGCGCTGAGGGAGATCCGCATGGAGGGTTTTGCCGCGCGCGACCCTCAAACCCTGTCCGGCGGACAGCGCGCGCGCGTGGCGCTGATGCGCAGCCTGCTGGCCGAGCCCGCGGCGGTGTTGCTGGATGAGCCCTTCGTCACTCTCGACCCGCCTCTGCGCCGCGAGATGCGCGCTCTCCTCTCCGATCTCCTGGCCCTCAGAGGCCTTCCGGCACTGCTCGTGACACACGATGCGGAGGATAGTGACGCCTTGGCGAATCAAACACTTTCGCTCATTTGCCCCCCGAAGGGAGCATTTTTCGACTGACAGGCCCCAAGGACTGTGGCACAAACGGCACAGGCGGGTGTGATACCGCTTGTTGAGGCCTCTTTGCGGCTCCAGCCTTTTGACAGACGAAGGCGGGCTTCATAGAGTGCTTAAGCGGAAAGTTTAGGGGGCAAGGCGGGGGTTCTTGTCCTCAGAGACCGTGGGGTCGGCTGCCAGTACCAATGCCAACGGCAGTCAGACCTGTCTGAAGGACGAGAGGCGAAGGAGGGATCTTATGGCCCACAAAGTTGTCGGAGCGGTCGCAGCGCTCGCCCTTCTGGGCGGCTGTGCTTACGACATTGATGAGATGCGGACGGTCCAGCCCGTCGGCAATCCGTTTACCCAGGCGTTGACCGAAGAGTATCGTGAGATCGTCGCGTTCGAGGCGGACGAGATGTACGACTGGATCGACGCTTCTTATTTCGCCAACAAGGGTCTGCTCGCAGCCCAGGGCGAAGAGGTTCCGCCGGAGCTGGTCTCTGACTGGTCGATCAGCGACCCGGCAGCGCGTGACGAGCTGATCGTCGCCCGCGAGCGTCTCGAAGGCGTCTTCGACCTGGGTGCGCGCGAGCGCTTCCCGGCCATCGCTGCCCACGCTCAGGGCCGCTACGACTGCTGGATCGAGCAGCAGGAAGAGGGTTGGCAGACCGAAGACATCGCCGCTTGCCGCGATGCTTTCTACGCTGCCATGACCGAGCTGGACGCCCTGCTGGGCACCCCGGCCGCCGGTCCGTCGCCCTACACCATCTACTTCGCTTGGGATAGCGATGTCGTGACCGCCGCGGGTGACGTGGCCGTCGACAACGCCATTGCTGCCGCCGCGAAGATGGGCCTCAGCGAGTACGCCGTTACCGGCTACACCGACACCTCCGGTTCGGCCGAGTACAACCTGGGTCTCTCCCTGCGCCGCGCCAATGCGGTCAAGGAGGCTCTGATGGCCCGCGGTGTTCCGGAGCAGAGCATCTCGGTCGCAGGCCGTGGTGAGAGCGACCTCGCGGTGCCGACCCCCGACGGAGTTCGGGAGCAGGCGAACCGCCGTGCGGTCATCATCATCCAGTAAAGTCTTGGATACGTCTCTCTAGACAGAGACCTTCAGCAGGGGCGCCGCGTTCGAGGGAACGCGGCGCCCTTTGCTTTGCAAGAAGCCATGGAATCGGGAAGGGCTTGCGCTTAGACTGCAGGGGTCGGAAGCTCCAGACGACCGGCGAGCTTGAGAGGGACAAAGACCCCGGCCCATGTCACAGGCAGTCTACAGCAAGCGCACACGCAACCTGAGGATCACCGTCAGCCCGACCTTTCTGGCCGAGCAGTCCTCACCCAGCGAACAGCACTATGTCTGGGCCTACCACGTCGAGATCGCCAACGAGGGCGAAGAGACGGTACAGCTCATGACCCGCTGCTGGCACATCACCGACGCACGCGGCAAGACCCGGACCGTGCAGGGCCCCGGCGTGGTCGGCGAGCAGCCGGTGCTGCGCGCCGGAGAGAGCTTCAGCTACACCAGCGGCGCGCCCCTGGAAACGCCCTCGGGCTTCATGGTCGGGACCTACCAGATGGTCACCGCGGAGGGCGAGCAGTTCGACGCCGAGATCCCGGCCTTCTCGCTCGACAGTCCCTTCGCGCCGCTCAGCGTCAACTGATGGATCGGCCCGCCTGGCCCGGTGGTTGCCGGGGGGGCCGGACCTCTCACCACTCCAAGGAAAGCGCCAAACTCGTGTCCGATCGCCCTTCGCGCCAGGAAGCTCTGGCCGCAGTCGAAACCCTCATCCGCTATGCCGGCGACGATCCAACCCGGGAGGGACTGCTCGGCACGCCCGACCGCGTGGTGCGCTCCTACGACGAGCACTTCCAGGGCTACGAGGTCGACCCCGACGCGCTGTTGAAGCGCACCTTCGAGGAGGTCGAGGGCTATGACGAGATGGTGCTGCTGCGCAACATCCGATTCGAGTCCCACTGCGAGCACCACATGCTACCGATCATCGGCCACGTCCACGTCGGCTACCTGCCGCGCAAGCGCGTCGTCGGCATCAGCAAGCTGGCCCGCGTCGTCGACGCCTATGCCCTGCGGCTGCAGATCCAGGAGAAGATGACGGCGCAGATCGCCGGCACCATCAACTCGATCCTCGATCCCAAGGGGGTCGGGGTCGTGGTCTCGGCCACCCATCAGTGCATGACCACGCGCGGCGTACACAAGCCCGGCGTCACCATGGTGACCAGCCGGATGCTCGGCCTCTTTCGCAGCAACGCGACCACCCGGCGCGAGTTCCTGGCCCTCGTCGGCCAGGCAGACCACGGCCAGGGCCTGGCCTAGCCGCCCCGTGCGCCCCTTCCTCTCCAGGGCCTTTCCCATGGCGCCCGGCCAGGGAGGGGGCGCGGGCCGGAGCCGGACAAGACCGAGCGCGCAGCGCTCTCGTCGGTCATGATCAGCCTGCGGCCGGCGCTGGAGGCCACCGGGCTGTTGCTGGTGATCCTGGCGCTGGCCATGCTGATTCCCGCCGCGCTCGATCTGGCGATGGAGAACCCGGACTGGCAGTCCTTCGTGGGGGCCGCGGCGGTCACGCTCTTCGTCGGCGTCGCCCTCTTCCTGGCGAGCCTGCGCCCGCGTCGCCAGACCATCACCCTGCGCCAGGGATTCCTGGTGGCGAACCTCACCTGGATCTCGATCTGCCTCTTCGGCGCCCTTCCCTTCTATTTCGCCGACCTGGGGATCGGCCCGCTGGAGGCCTTCTTCGAGTCGGTCTCCGGCATCACCACCACGGGCGCCACAGTCCTGGGCTATGCCGACGAACTGCCCCCGGGGCTGTTGCTTTGGCGGGCGCTGCTCACCTGGCTCGGCGGCATCGGCGTCATCCTGATGGCACTGGCGCTGATGCCGGTCCTTCAGGTCGGCGGCATGCAGCTCTTCCGCCTCGAGGCCGAGGCCTCGGAGCAGGCCCTGCCGCGCGTGGCCGAGCTCGCCATCGGCATCGCCGAGCTCTACGTCCTGCTGACGCTCTTCGGCACCGCGGCGCTGATGATCGCGGGCCTGCCGATCCTGGACGCCACGCTCCATGCCATGTCGGCGATCTCGACGGCCGGCTTCTCGATCCATGCGACCTCTATCGCCTACTACGACAGCCGGGCGGTCGAGGCCGTGCTGGCCGTCCTCATGCTGCTGGGGGCGCTTCCCTTCGTCGCCATGCTGCGGGCCGCGCGCGGCAAGCCCCTGACCTTGATCCGCGACGGCCAGGCGCGCTGGCTGGTCGGCTTCATCATAGCAGCGACCCTGCTCATCACACTCTGGCGCTGGCTGGAGCTGCAGGACAGCTCGCTGCGCGTGGTCTGGACCAGCCTCTTCACCGTCATCTCGATGATGACCGGCACCGGCTTCCGGATATCGGAACTGCACACCTGGGGCGCCCTTCCGGGTGCGACCCTGCTGTTCCTGATGCTGATCGGGGGGGCTGCAGGCTCCACCTCGTCGGGGGTCAAGCTCTTCCGCGTGCAGATCTTCACCGCGCTGGCCCTGGCGCAGCTCCGCCGCCTGACCCGGCCGCACGGCATGTTCGTCCCGCACCTGGGCCGGCGCGAGATCCCGGAGGCGGTCTCCGACGCGGTGCTGGCCTACTTCGTGCTCTTCACCCTGGCCTACATGGCGCTGACGACCCTCTTCGGGCTCACCGGCCTCTCGCTGGAGGATTCGATCTCGGTCACCGCCAGCACCCTGGCCAACGTAGGGCCCTCGCTGATCGATCCCAACTTCGCGCGCGGCAACTATGCGACCCTCAGCGATCCGGGCAAGCTGGTCATGATCGCCGGCATGTTGCTCGGGCGCCTCGAACTGGTGGTCGTCCTGGTCCTCTTCTCGCACCGCTTCTGGCGGAGCTGAGCCTTGCTGGGCTAGGATCGCCGCGGTACACGCCCTCCCTTCCTGCAAGAGGTCTTCTTCATGTCCCCACCCCGTTACAGCGCCACAGAGATGCTGGAGCGCCTCGTCGGTTTCGACACCACCTCGCGCGATTCCAACCTGGAGCTCATCGCCTTCGTTGAGGACTATCTCTCGGCCTACGGGGTCTCTTCGGCCCGGATCCCCAACGAGGAGGGCGACAAGGCGAACCTGCTCGCCAGCGTCGGACCCGGGCGGCCGGGCGGCGTCATCCTGTCCGGCCACAGCGACGTGGTCCCGGTGGATGGGCAGCCCTGGACCAGCGACCCCTTCACCCTGGTCGAGCGAGACGCCAAGCTCTTCGGTCGGGGAACCTGCGACATGAAGGCCTTCCTGGCGATCGGGCTGGCGCTGCTGCCCGACATGCTGGCGCGGCCGCTGAAGGTCCCGCTGCACTTCGCCATCTCCTACGACGAGGAGGTCGGCTGCACCGGGGTGCTGCCCATGGTCGAGCGCATTGCCGCCGAGCTGCCGAAGCCGCGCGCCTGCATCGTCGGCGAGCCCACCGAGATGGGGCTGGTGGTCGCGCACAAGTCGATCAACTCCTACCACGTCGCCATCCGGGGCCGCGAGGCGCACTCCTCCATGCCGCAGATCGGCGCCAACGCGGTCCACGCAGGCGGGCTCCTGGTCGCCAAGCTGGTCGAGATGGTTCGCCAGCGCGAGGCCAATCCGATCCCGGACAGCAGCTTCCATCCGCCCTGGACCACCATCCATGTCGGCACCCTGCGCGGCGGGACGGCGCAGAACATCGTGCCGCTGGACTGCAGCTTCAGCTGGGAATACCGCCTGCATCCGGGCGACGACGGCGAGGCCATCCTGGCCGAGTTCACCCGCTATGCCAGAGAGGAGGTGGAGCCCTGGCTGCAGCGCCACGCGCCGGAGGCCTCGATCACCATAACCACGGTCTCCGAAGCCCCGGCCCTGCACCCCGACGAGGACAATGCGGCCGAATCCCTGGTGCGCCAGCTCTCCGGCATCAACACGACCTCGATGGTGTCCTTCGCCACCGAGGCCGGTCACTTCCAGAGCAGCGGCGTGCCGACCGTCGTCTGCGGGCCGGGCTCGATCGAGCAGGCGCACAAGCCCGACGAGTTCATCGCGCTCTCGCAGATGCGGGCGGGCGAGGCCTTCATGCGCCGCCTGATTCGCTGGGCCCAGGAAGAAGCGGCCTAAAGGGCGCGCGGGACGGCCCTCGCGTCAGGACAGGTCCCTCTATCCCCGGCCTTCGCCGAGGTAGCGCCGGCGCAGGTGCGCGGTGAAGATCTCCGGATCGAGCGGGCGTCCGCTGGCCGCTTCCACCAGATCGCTGCTGGAGAGCAGCGAGGCCTTCTCGTGGATGTTCGTCCTGAGCCAGCCCAGCAGCACGGAGAAGTCGCCGCCCGCCAGGCGGGCCGGGATCTCGGGCTCGGCCTCCACGGCGGCGGCGAAGAGCTGGGCGGCCGTCATGGCCCCCAGGGTGTAGGTCGGGAAATAGCCCCAGGCGCCGTCGTACCAGTGGATGTCCTGCAGGCAGCCCAGGCGGTCGTCGGGCGGGGTCAGTCCCAGAAGCTCCTGCATGCCGGCGTTCCAGGCCTCCGGGATGTCGGCGACCTCCAGGGAGCCGGACAGCACGGCCTTCTCCAGGCGGGTGCGCAGGATGACGTGCAGGGGATAGGTCGCCTCGTCGGCCTCGACGCGGATGAAGTCGGGCGAGACGCGGTGATAGAGCCGCCGGAAGTTCTCCGCCGTCCAGGCCGGGCCGCTGCGGCCGAAGGCGGCCGCCGCGAAGGGCGCCAGGAAGGAGAGGAACTCCGGGCTGCGGCAGGCCTGCATCTCCATCAGCAGGGACTGGCTCTCGTGGATCGCCATGCCGCGGCTCTCGCCCACCGGCTGGCGGCGCCAGCGCTCGGGCAGGCCTCGCTCGTAGAGCGCATGGCCGGTCTCGTGGATCACCCCCATCAGCGAGGAGGTGAAGTCGCCCTCCTCGTAGCGCGTGGTGATGCGCACGTCGTCCGGCGTGCCGCCGCTGAAGGGGTGAAGCGAGACGTCGAGACGGCCGTGGTCGAAGTCGAAGCCCGCAAGACCCATGATCCGGCGGCCTAGCTGGGCCTGTGCGGCCACGGGAAAGGGACCCGCGGGGTGGAGCGGCGCGGGAAGCTGCGCCTGCCGCTTGAGAGCCTCCCCGACCAGGGCCGGCAGCTCCTCGGCCAGGCGGGCGAAGAGGCTGTCGATCTCGGCCTCGCTGGCGCCGGGCTCGTAGCTGTCCAGCAGGGCCTCGTAGGGCGTGCAGCCGAAGGCCTCGGCCTTGCGCGTCGCCTCTTCCCGGGTCAGGCGGACCACCGCTTCCAGCTTCGGTCGCACCAGTGCGAAGTCGGCCTTGGCCCTGGCCTCGCGCCAGACCGCCTCGCAGGCGTGGCAGGCCTTGCTGTAGGCCTCGACGAAAGCGCCGTCCAGCGCGGTCTCGTGACGCCAGGAGCGTCGCATCTCCCTCAGGTTGGCCGCCTGCCAGGGATCGAGCTCGCCGTCGGTCTCGGCGCTGTCCAACCGCTCGGCCAGGGCTTCGTCGGCGATCAGCTCGTGGCGCATCACCGAGAGGGTGGCGAGCTGCTCCGAGCGCGCCTCGCCGCCGCCGGTGGGCATCATCACCGAGAGGTCCCAGTGCAGGACGGACGCGGCCTCGCCGAGCGCACCCAGGCGCCGGTAGCGTTTCTCGAGCCAGTCGTAGGCGGCGTTCATGCCCGGTCAGTCCTCCTCGGAGCGCTTGGGTCCCAAGCTGTAGATGACATAGATGGCGGCGAGCGCGAGCGCCAGGGCGTACCAGGTCAGCGCATACTGAAGGTGCTCGTTGCGCAGCTCCATGGGCGGCGGCGGGGTGAAGGGCAGGTGGGCTTCGGGATCGTCGCGGTAGAGGCCGAGGTAGAGCGGCTCGATCGCGTTCTCCAGGCTTGCGGCCTTCGCCATCGCCGGCGGGTCGATGAAGAACCACATGTTCTGGTCCGCATTGTTGCCCGGGTTCGCCCAGTCGCTGCCCTGCCAGCCCCCCGGCAGGAGGACCCCCTCGATCGTCGTCACCCCTTCGGGGTTGCTCTCGCTGCGGGTCGCCGGATCGAGGCGCGCGTTCGGCACCCAGCCGCGGTAGACCAGCAGGCCGCGGCCGTCGGTCAGCTCGAAGGGCGTCACCACGCCGGAGCCGGTCGAGCCCTTGTAGCTGCGGCCCGGCAGGTAGAGCTCCCTGTCGTGGCGGTAGACCCCCTCGGCCTCGACGCGCCGGTGCAGCAGCGCCTCCTGGTCGGAGAGGTCCTGCGGCAGGGGGATGGCGGGTGCTGCCCAGCGCGCCTGGCGCTCGTCGATCAGGCCCTGCTTCCACTCCAGGCGGACGACCTGCCAGGTCCCAATGCCCAGCAGGATCAGGAAGACGACCAGGGCCGCGATGCTGGTGCCCAGCCGCGGCTGGAAGGGACGCTTGAAGAGTGTCATGACCTCGAGATCTTTGGCCGCCTGGCACGCCGACGGGGGCGCGCCCAGGGGTCAGTCGTAGTGGATCCTGCCGCCCTCGCTGGCGCGATGCTTGAACTGCAGCGCGATGAGCAGGGCCTTGGCGGGGCGGAGCAGCAGCAGCGACAGGCCCAGGATGAAGACCGGCCACACCAGCATATGTACCCAGATGGGGGGCTGGGCGCTGCTTTCCAGCCAGAAGGCCAGCGGAACGACCAGGGCGCCGACGATGAAGATCAGGAAGACCGCCGGACCGTCGCCGGAATCGGCCTTGCGCAGGTCCGCCCCGCAGGCCTCGCAGCGCTCCCTGACCGTCAGATAGCCCTGGAAGAGCTTCCCCCGGCCGCAGCTGGGACAGCGGCATCCCAGACCTGCGGCAAGGGGCGATACCGACAAGAGCCAGGCTCCATAGGTGCGCGTCGTGCTAGTGGGCGTGGTGGTCGCCGCCGCCGTACCAGTAGACGCAGATGAAGAGGAAGAGCCACACGACGTCCACGAAGTGCCAGTACCAGACCGCCGCCTCGAAGCCGTTGTGTTTCTCGCGCGTGAAGTGGCCCGCCCGCGCCCGCAAGAGGCAGACGAAGAGGAAGGTGGTGCCGATCAGCACGTGGAAGCCGTGGAAGCCCGTCGCCATGAAGAAGACCGAGCTGTAGATGTCGGTCGAGAAGGCGAAGGCGGCGGTGTCGTACTCGTAGACCTGAAAGCCGGTGAAGAAGGCGCCCAGGATCACGGTCAGCGTCAGGCCGCGGATCAGGTCGCGCCGGTTGCCGACCAGCAGCGCATGGTGGGCCCAGGTAACGGTGCAGCCCGACAGCAGCAGGATGAGCGTGTTGAGGAAAGGCACCGCGAAGGGATCGAAGGTCAGCACGCCCTCCGGCGGCCAGACACCGCCCAGCACCTCCACGCGGGTCTCCTGGATCGCCTCGTCGGGGAAGAGTGCCGGGTCGAAGTAGGCCCAGAAAAAGGCCACGAAGAACATGATCTCGGAGGTGATGAAGAGCAGCATGCCGTAGCGCAGGCCGATCTGCACCACCGGCGTGTGCACCTTCTCGATCACCGACTCCCGGATGACGTCCCGCCACCAGAAGAACATGGTGGCGATCACGAGGACCGCGCCCAGGAAGAAGGACCAGTTCTCGTAGCCATGCATCCACATGACACCGCCGAAGGTGATGATGCCGCCGGCTATGGCACCGACGAGCGGCCAGACGCTGGGGTTGACCAGATGGTAGGGATGCTTCGGCTCGTCACCGTGTGCCGCGCTCATGGCTCTCGTGTTCCCTCTCGCTTCTCCGCTCGGCTGCTCCGGCAGGTCACTATACCCGCAAGAGCCCCGGCGAAGCCCACTCTAATTGACGCGGGGCGGCTCGCCCTCGCCAGCCGGCAGCGAGGCCAGCTCGCTGTCCGGATCGACAAAGAAGGTGTAGGACAGGGTGATGGTCTTCACCTCGTCCAGGTTCGGGTCCTCGGCCAGGGCCGGGTCGACATAGAAGCTGACCCCCATTTCCACCTCCTGGCCGGGCTTCAGAAGCTGCTCGGTGAAGCAGAAGCACTGGGTCTTGCTGAAGTACTGTCCCGCCTTCTGCGGGGTCACGTTGAAGGTCGCGGTGCCCACCGTCGCAGAATTCGACAGGTTCGCGACCTTGTAGAAGGCCAAGGTCGGCTCGCCCAGCTTCACCGTGACCTGGCGCAGCTCGGGCTGGAAGGACCAAGGCAGGTCCGGGCTCACGTTGGCGTCGAAGCGGATCTTCATCTGCCGCTGCAGCACCTCGTCGGGCGCGGTCTCGGCCACCTGCGTGGTCCCGCCGTAGCCGGTCACCTGGCAGAAGAGCTCGTAGAGCGGGACCGCTGCGAAGGAGAGCCCGATCATGCCGCAGACCAACGCACCCAGGCCCAGGGCCAGGCGCCGGTTCGCGCGCGTCCTCTTGCCGTCGGCCATGGCCTCAGAGCCCTCCCATCCGCACCATGGCGACGAAGTAGACCGCCACGATGAAGGACATGAGGGCGAGGAAGATCGCCCAGTTGCGCCGCTTGCGGGCCTTCAGCCAGGCCCTCCGCTCCGGTCCCTTCAGGTTCGCCGGGTTTGCGCGCTCGCTCTTCTGGCTCATGGCAAGCGGGCTCACGGCAGCAGTGCGCCCGGCCCGCCCAGCAGGAAGGGCTGGCGATCCACGATCAGCACGGCGAAGAGCAGGAAGAGGTAGAGGATCGAGAAGCCGAAGCTGCGCCTGGCCGCCTGCTCGCCCGGATCGCGCTTGATGGCCAGGGCCGAGAGGAGGTAGAGCAGCCCCATCGTCAGCGCCACGGCGCCGTAGACCCATCCGGCGATCCCCAGCAGGGTCGGCAGGAGGGCGAGGGGAAGCAGGATCAGGGTGTAGGCCAGGATCTGGTTTTCCGTCGCCTTGCGGCCCGCCACCACCGGCAGCATCGGCACACTGGCCCGCTCGTAGTCCTTCATGCGGAAGATCGCGAGCGCCCAGAAGTGCGGCGGGGTCCAGAAGAAGATCAGCGCGAAGAGGGTGACGGAGGCCAGCGAGACCTCGCCGGTCACCGCCGCCCAGCCGATCATCGGTGGGACGGCGCCCGCGGCACCGCCGATGACGATGTTCTGCGGCGTGCGGCGCTTCAGCCAGATCGTGTAGACGAAGACGTAGAAGCCGATGGTGAGGCCCAGCAGGCCCGCGGCCAGCCAGTTGACCGCCAGGCCCATCAGCATGACCGAGAAGAGCGAGAGCACCACGCCGAAGGCGAGCGCCTCTTCCGGCGCGATCAGGCCCTGCGCCAGGGGACGGCGGCGGGTGCGGGCCATGACGGCGTCGATATCGCGGTCGTACCACATGTTGATCGCCCCGGCGGCACCGGCGCCGATGGTGATGCAGAGGATCGCGACGGCCGCCAGCAGGGGGTGGAGCTCGCCCGGCGCCACCAGCATGCCGGCCAGCCCGGTGAAGACCACCAGGGACATGACCCTGGGCTTCAGGAGCGCGATCCAGTCCTTGAGCGGCGCCGCCTCGGTCAGCGCGACCGGGACGGCGGCGCCCGTCTCGATCGATGCCGCGGGGTGAGAGAGGGACATGCTCTGCCTTACCTAGCTGTCAGATCGCACGAGCCGACTAGTGCTGTTCCTGCGGCTTGATCACCGGGATCTCGTCGAAGGCGTGGAAGGGCGGCGGCGAGGCCACGGTCCACTCCAGGGTCATGTTCGAGGGCTCGATGTTCCAGTAGTTGGCGCCGACGCGCCGTCCGGCCATCAGGGTCCAGATCAACATGCCGATGAAGAAGAGCGTCGAGGCCGCGGAGATGTAGGCGCCGATGGAGGAGATGAAGTTCCAGGGCGCATAGACGTCCGGATAGTCGACGTAGCGGCGCGGCATGCCCTGCAGGCCCAGGAAGTGCTGCGGGAAGAAGATCAGGTTCACGCCGATGAAGGTGGTCCAGAAGTGCAGGCGGCCGGCCCATTCCGGATACTGGCGCCCGCTCATCTTGCCGATCCAGTAGTAGATGCCGGTGAAGATGCCGAAGACCGCGCCCAGCGACAGCACGTAGTGGAAGTGCGCCACGACGTAGTAGGTGTCGTGCAGGTAGGTGTCGAGGCCCGCATTGGCCAGCACCACGCCGGTCACCCCGCCGACGGTGAAGAGGAAGATGAAGCCGAAGGCCCAGAGCATGGGCGTATCGAAGCGGATCGACCCGCCCCACATGGTGGCGATCCAGGAGAAGATCTTCACGCCCGTGGGCACCGCGATCACCATGGTGGCTGCGGTGAAGTAGGCGCGGGTGTCGACGTCCAGTCCCACCGTGAACATGTGGTGGGCCCAGACGATGAAGCCGACGACGCCGATCGCCACCATGGCGTAGGCCATGCCGAGGTAGCCGAAGATCGGCTTCTTGGAGAAGGCCGAGACCACCTGGCTGATGATGCCGAAGGCCGGCAGGATCATGATGTAGACTTCGGGGTGGCCGAAGAACCAGAAGAGGTGCTGGAAGAGGATCGGGTCACCGCCGCCGGCCGGGACGAAGAAGTCCGCGCCGAAGTTGCGATCGACCAGCAGCATGGTGATGGCGCCGGCCAGCACGGGGACCGCCAGCAGCAGCAGGAAGGCAGTGACCAGCATGGCCCAGACGAAGAGCGGCATGCGGTGCAGGGTCATGCCGGGCGCGCGCATGTTGAAGATGGTGGTGATGAAGTTGGCCGCGCCCAGGATCGAGCTGGCGCCGGCCAGGTGCAGCGCGAAGATCGCCATGTCGACCGAGGGGCCTGGATGGAAGATCTCGCTGGAAAGCGGCGGATAGATGGTCCAGCCGGTGCCCGCCCCCGGAGGCCAGAGGGTCGAGCCGAAGAGCAGCAGGAAGGCCGGAACCAGCAGCCAGAAGGAGATGTTGTTCATCCGCGGGAAGGCCATGTCGGGCGCGCCGATCATCAGTGGGATGAACCAGTTGCCGAAGCCGCCGATCAGCGCCGGCATCACCACGAAGAAGACCATGATCAGGCCGTGCGCGGTGATCAGCACGTTCCACTGCTGGCCGTCCTCGACGAACTGCACGCCGGGATCCTGCAGCTCCATGCGCATCCAGACCGAGATGGCGCCGCCGATGAGGCCGGCGATCACCGCGAAAATCAGGTAGAGCGTGCCGATGTCCTTGTGGTTCGTGGAACAGAACCACCTGACGAAGAAGCCCGGCTTGTGGTCGTCGTGGGCGTGTTCAAGCTCTTCGCCTGCCGCCTGATAGTTAGCCATCGCCTCTGTCCTTCTCTGCGTCTGGCCGCCGGTGCTTCCTTCCCTGGCGACGCTCGTTAGTCCCTGGTCTCGCGAGGGCGGGGGACGCCCGCTCTTCCCTCGGTGCCTATTCGGCCGTGTTTTCTGCGTAGCTCGTCGCGGGAGCCGTCTCGTTCGCCGCGGTCTTGGTCTTCACCCAGTCCAGGAACTCCTCCCTGGAGACCACCTTGAAGGCGATCGGCATGTAGGCGTGGTTGACCCCGCAAAGCTCCGAGCACTGGCCGTAGAAGGTCGTGCCCTCCCACTCCGCGGAGACCTCGGTCCAGGTCTCGTTCAGCCGTCCGGGAACCGCGTCCTTCTTGATGCCCCAGGAGGGCATGGCGAAGGAGTGCAGGGTGTCGCCCGAGGTCACGATGAAGCGCACGACGGTGTCGGAGGGCAGGTAGGCCACGTTGTCCACGGCCAGCAGGCGCAGGTTGGGATCCTCGACCTGGTCTTCCGGTACCATGTTGGAATCGAAGGAGAACTCCGCGTAGGAGAAGCCCTCGCTGTCGTCCTGGTTCGGCAGCTTGTTGGTGGCCGGATCCTGGTACTCGTAGGACCAGTACCAGGCATGGCCGATCACCTTCACCGTGATGTCGCCGTCGACGGTCTGGTCTTCGTAGTAGAGCAGCTTGAAGGAGGGGATGGCGATGATCACCAGGATCATCACCGGCACCACGGTCCAGATCACCTCGATCAGGGTGTTGTGCGTGGTCTTGGAGGGCTTGGGGTTCTGCTTCTCGCTGTAGCGGTACATGACCCAGAGCAAGAGGCCCAAGACGAAGAAGGCGATGATGGTGATGACCCAGAGCAGCAGCTCGTGAAAGTCATGCATCCGGTCTGCAGAACCTGCCGCGGCAGGCTGCATCCCCATGCCCCAGGCAACGCCATGCACGTTCTTTCCTGCTTCCTCGGCGAGTGCCGGCAAGGAGAGCAGCGTAGCCCCCAACATTGCCGGCGCAGCAGCTACGAAAGCCTTGATCCGCGCCATAGTCCCTAGCCCATCCTTCCTGCTTCGACCGCCGGCATTATAGCCATCCGGCGCCCGCAACGTCACCCTTCATTCCACCGCAGCGGCGCTTCCCGAAAGGGCCCGCGGCTCGATATTCCCGCTCGGCTTTCCCCTCCGGTCCCTGCCGCTTCCGGCCCGCAAACGATCCGGGCCGAAGCCCGCATTGCCGCGCTGTCCTTCCACCGCACTTTATAGTGCCCGGCGTCACCAGCCGGTTAGTGACCGGACGCCGCACCGTCCTCGCGTCCCGATGGGGCCTTGGCGGGGCAAGGCCTTGGCGGCAAAGGCACCTCCGGGCAAGCAAGGGCTGGCTTCCCGGCAGGACAGACCCTACGTTAGAGAACCTGACGACCGCTTTCAGGCCAGCCGCCGACGAGCGCCGATGGAGGAATCATGTCGCACCTGGACACCACGGACCGCCTCTTCTTTTCCGAAGGCGAGCTCGACCAAGCCCGCGTCGAGCGTATCACCGGCGAGGCGCTGGACGGCGCGGACGACGGCGAGCTCTTCCTGGAATATCGCCAGAGCGAGGGAGTCACCTTCGACGACGGTCGCCTGAAGACCGCCTCGTTCGACACCTCGCAAGGCTTCGGGCTGCGCGCCATCGCCGGCGAGGCGGCGGGCTATGCGCACGCCAGCGAGCTCTCGGAAGCGGCGCTGAAACGGGCGGCCGAGACGGTTTCCGCCGTCTCCCGCGGGCATTCCGGGACGGCGGCCGAGCGGCCCCAGGGTACCAACCTGAAGCTCTACAGCGACGACAACCCCATCGCCGCCGTCCCCTTCGCCCGGAAGGTCGCGCTCCTGGAGAAGATCGACGGCTACGCGCGCAGCCGCGATCCCCGCGTGCAGCAGGTCTCGGCCACGCTGCTCGGCTCGTGGCAGGCGGTGCAGATCATCCGCGCCGACGGCGCCCGCATGGCCGACGTGCGCCCGCTGGTGCGCCTGCAGATCAGCGTCACCGTGGGCGAGGGCGACAAGCAGGAATCTGGACACAACGGCTCCGGCGGGCGCTACGCCTTCGACAGCCTCTTCGACGAGGCGCACTGGCAGGCCGCGGTCGACGATTCCCTGCGCCAGGCGCTGGTCAACCTCGATGCGGTCAGTGCCCCGGCCGGCGAGATGGCGGTGGTGCTGGGACCGGGCTGGCCCGGCATCCTGCTGCACGAGGCCGTTGGCCACGGGCTGGAGGGCGACTTCAACCGCAAGAAGACCTCGGTCTTCTCCGGCCGGATCGGCGAGCGGGTGGCCAGCCCCGGCGTCACCGTGGTCGACGACGGCACGATCAACGACCGCCGCGGCAGCCTGACCATCGACGACGAGGGCACGCCGACCAGCCGCAGCGTGCTGATCGAGGACGGGATCCTGACCGGCTACATGCAGGACCGCCAGAACGCGCGCCTCATGGGCATGGCGCCCACCGGCAACGGACGCCGCCAGTCCTACGCCCACCACCCCATGCCGCGCATGACCAACACCATGATGCTGAACGGCGACAAGGACCCGGCGGAGGTGCTGGCCAGCGTCAAGGACGGCCTCTATGCCGTCTCCTTCGGCGGCGGGCAGGTCGACATCACCAACGGCCAGTTCGTCTTCTCCTGCCGCGAGGCCTACCGCATCGAGAACGGCAAGGTCGGCCCGGCGGTCAAGGGCGCCATGCTGATCGGCAGCGGCGCCGCGGCCATGCAGAAGGTGAGCCTGATCGGCAACGACATGGAGCTGGACCCCGGTGTCGGCACCTGCGGCAAGGACGGGCAGGGCGTGCCGGTCGGCGTCGGCCAGCCGACCCTGCGCCTCGACGCCATCACCGTGGGCGGCACCGGCTGAGGGGCGGCGCTCCCTTCCGCGCACGAACCATAAGGCGGCCGGGGCAGCACTGCTCCGGCCCCTTTTTTTACTCTTTTAGACGAAAAAATTATCGTGTAGCATGAATTAAATCGGAATTCTCATTAAGGTCCTCCCATGAGCAAGGAACCCCTGCGCCGTATCCGCCGCGTGAGCCTGGTGATGGCCTGGCTCGTGACCCTGGGGGGCGCCGGCCTCCTGGGCCTCTTCCTCTGGTTCTGGAGCGATCCGGCCCTGCTGTCCGCTGCGCTGACAGGTTTCGCCGGGATCGCCATGCCGGCCGCGCTGACGCCGCTCGGCTACTGGGGCAGCCTCGGCGCGGCCGGCCTCGCCCTGCTGCCGGCCCTGGCGGCGCTCTGGGTCGCACGCCGGCTCTTCCTGGGCTATGCCCGCGGCGAGATCTTCACGGCGGCCGCGGCAAGGCGCCTGGGTGCCATCGGCTGCCTGCTGCTGGCCGGGGTCGGCACCGGCGCCGTCGCGCGGACCCTGGCGGTCCTGGCGCTGACCTGGGAGAACCCGCCGGGCCAGCGCCAGCTTGCGCTCTCCTTCAGCAGCCACGACTTCGGCCTCGCCGTCCTGGCGCTGCTCTTGATGGTGGTCGGCTGGGTCCTGGGCGAGGCCGCAAGGCTTGCGGACGAGAACCGGCAGTTCGTCTGACCCATGGCGATCGTCGTCACGCTCGACGTCATGCTGGCGCGCCGCAAGATGCGCTCGAAGGAGCTGGCCGAGAGGATCGGGATCAGCGAGCAGAACCTCTCGCTGTTGAAGTCGGGCCGGGTGAAGGGTGTCCGCTTCGAGACCCTGGCGAAGATCTGCGCCGCGCTGGACTGTCAGCCGGCCGACCTCCTCGCCTACACCTCGGACGAGGAAGCCGGGGCCAGCGACGCCGATCCGCCCTAGAGCAGGATGCGTTCGCCTATGCTCACGAACCCCGCTCTAGCATATTGTTTTAAAAGCAAATCGTCGTCGCAGATGATTCCATCTACTCGGGATTTGCTCTAGGCTTGGAAGGGCCTGACCGTGTGTCCGTGGTTGACGGGGCCCTGGCCCCCTCCCAGGCCGGGCGCCGTCTCCAGGGCCCGGTGCAGGTAGGCCTGGGCGCGGCGGACCGCGGCCTCGAGTTCAAGGCCCTGGGCGAGGCCCGTGGCGATCGCCGAGGCCAGGGTGCAGCCGGTGCCGTGGGTCTCCTGCGTGTCGACCCGTGGCGTCGCCAGTTCCTTCGTCCCTTGCGCGCTGACCAGCACGTCGACCATGGGATCGCCGCCCAGGTGGCCGCCCTTCACCAGGACCGCCCCGGCCCCCAGCGCCAGCAGGCGCTCGGCGGCCGCGATCTGGCCCTTGCGGTCCTCGACCCTGAGGCCGGTCAGGCGGGCGGCCTCCGGGGCGTTCGGCGTCAGCAGGGTGGTCTTGGGGACCAGCAGGGTGAGAATCGCCTCGACCGCGCTCTCCTGCACCAGGCTGGCGCCGCTCTGCGCGACCATCACAGGATCGACCACCAGCGGCAGGTCCTGCCCCTCCAGTTCCGCGGCCACGGCCTCTATGACCTCCGCGGCGTGCAACATCCCCGTCTTGACGCAGTCGGCGCCCAGGTCCTGCAGGCAGGCGCGCATCTGCTGGCGGATGAAGTCGGGGGGGATGGCGTGGATGCCGGTGACGCCCAGGGTGTTCTGGGCGGTCAGCGCGGTGATCGCGGTCATGGCATAGCCGCCGAGCGCGGTCACCGTCTTGATGTCGGCCTGGATCCCGGCTCCGCCGCCGGAATCGGACCCGGCCACGATCAGGACGCGGCCCGGGCCTCTGCTCTCTTCCATGCTTTTCCTCTTGCTATCCTGCAGCCGCGACTGCCGACCAGACCGCCAGCGCCTGGCGGGTCTCGGCCACGTCGTGCACGCGCAGCAGCCGCGCGCCCCTGGAAAGCGCGAAGAGCGCCGCCGCGATCGATCCCGGGGCGCGCTCCTTGGGTGCGGCACCGCCCGCCAGCCGTCCGATGAAGGACTTGCGGCTGACCCCGATCATCACCGGATAGCCGAGGCCTGCCAGCCGCTCCGTGCCGGCGAGGAGGGCGAGGTTGTGCTCCAGGGTCTTGCCGAAGCCGATGCCGGGGTCGAGGCAGATCGCCTCGCGCGCGAGACCCGCGGCCTCGCAGGCCTGCGCGCGCGCCAGCAGGTAGCGCGCCACCTCCTCCACCACGTCGTCGTAGGCCGGGGCCTGCTGCATGGTTTCGGGCGTACCCTGCATGTGCATCAGCACCACCGGTGCGCCGCGCGCGGCAACCAGGGCCAGCGATTGCGGGTCGCCGGTGAGCGCCGTCACGTCATTCACCACCCGCGCGCCTGCGTCCAGCGCCGCCGCCATGGTCGCGGCGTGGCGGGTGTCGATCGAGACCGGCACGCCCCGGCGGGCCAGGGCCTCGATCACCGGCAGCACCCGGCGCTGCTCTTCCTCGGGCGCCACCGCCTCGGCCCGCGGCCGCGTGGACTCGCCGCCGACGTCGACCAGGTCGGCCCCGGCGGCGTGCTGCGCCAGGCCGGCAGCGACGGCGTCTTCCAGGCGGAAGCGGTCGCCGCCGTCCGAAAAGCTGTCCGGGGTGACGTTGACGATCCCCATCACCAGCGGGCGGGCAAGCGAGAGCCCGGCGAAGCAGGGGCTCTCCTTCGCCGGGCTCTCCTTCGCCGGGCTCTCTTTGGCGGTCACCTCGGTCGCGCTGTGCAAGCGGTCAGCCGCCGGGCTGGGGTTCCGGATTGGGACCGATCCCCGACTGCCCGCCGCGCGGCGTCTTGCGCGCGGTGGGCACGGAGGACCGCCGCGGCGTGTCGCTGCTGCCGCTGCGGTCGCCGTCGCGGTCGATGTCCTCGCCACGCAGCACGGCTCTGGCCTCGTTGGCGGCCAGGGTCTCGTGCTCCAGCAGCGCCTTTGCCAGGGTGTGGAGATCCTCCAGATGGTCGGTCAGGACCTGACGGGCCTTGTCCTCGGCCTCCTCGCAGATACGCCGCACCTCCTCGTCGATCAGCTTGGCGGTGGCACCCGACACGCTCTGCTGGCGGGCGATGGAGTGGCCCAGGAAGACCTCGTCCTGGTTGTCGTTGTAGCGCAGCGCGCCCAGCTTCTCGCTCATGCCCCACTCGGTCACCATGGCACGCGCCATCTGGGTCGCCTGCTGAATGTCGTTGGAGGCGCCGGTGGTGATGTTCTCCTTGCCGAAGATCACCTCCTCGGCGATGCGGCCGCCGTACATCATGGCAAGCCGGGCTTCCAGCTCGCTCTTGCGATAGCCGAGCCGATCGCGTTCCGGCAGCGAGAAGGTGACGCCCAGAGCCCGGCCGCGCGGGATGATGGTGATCTTGTGCAGCGGGTCGTTGCCGGGGACGTTCAGGTTGACCAGCGCGTGGCCGGCCTCGTGGTAGGCGGTGAGCTTGCGCTCGTCCTCGGTCATGACCATGGAGCGCCGCTCCGGGCCCATCAGCACCTTGTCCTTGGCATTCTCGAAGTCCTGCTGGGTCACCACGCGCTTGTTGGCGCGCGCGGCGATCAGGGCTGCCTCGTTCACCAGGTTGGCGAGCTCCGCGCCGGAGAAGCCCGGCGTGCCGCGCGCGATCACCTTGGCCTCCACGTTGGGGGCCAGCGGCACCTTGCGCATGTGCACCTTCAGGATCTTCTCGCGGCCCAAGACGTCGGGGTTGGGCACCACGATCTGGCGGTCGAAGCGACCGGGCCGCAGCAGGGCGGGGTCCAGCACGTCGGGCCGGTTGGTGGCGGCCACGATGATCACGCCCTCGTTGGCCTCGAAGCCGTCCATCTCGACCAGGAGCTGGTTCAGGGTCTGCTCGCGCTCGTCGTTGCCGCCGCCAAGGCCCGCGCCGCGATGGCGGCCGACCGCGTCGATCTCGTCGATGAAGACGATGCAGGGTGCGTTCTTCTTCGCCTGCTCGAACATGTCGCGCACGCGGCTGGCGCCCACACCGACGAACATCTCGACGAAGTCGGAGCCGGAAATGGTGAAGAAGGGCACGTTGGCCTCGCCGGCAATCGCGCGGGCCAGCAGGGTCTTGCCGGTACCCGGCGGGCCCACCAGCAGGCAGCCCTTGGGGATCTTGCCGCCAAGCCGCTGGAACTTCTGCGGGTCGCGCAGGAACTCGACCAACTCCTCCAGTTCGGTCTTGGCTTCCTCGATGCCGGCCACGTCCTCGAAGGTGACGCGGCCCGATTTCTCGGTCAGCAGGCGCGCGCGGCTCTTGCCGAAGCCCATGGCCTTGCCGCCGCCCGACTGCATCTGGCGCATGAAGTAGATCCAGACGAATATCAGGAGCAGCATCGGCCCCCAGGAGGCCAGCAGCGAGACCAGCAGGTTCGGCTCATCGGGCGGCAGGGCCTGGACGGCGACATCATGCTGCAAGAGCTTGTCGGCCAGGTCGAAGCCCTGGGGCATGTAGGTAGAGAAGCTCTGCCCGTCGGTTGTGGTGCCCATGACCTTCTGGTCCTGGATCTGCACCTCTTTGACCTTGCCGTCTTCCACCTGCTCGATGAACTTCGAGAAGATCAAGTGCGACTGCGGGGAGCGCGATACGCCGCCTTGGAAGATGTTGAAGACCATCACGATCAATAGGATGATCAACACCCAAAGGACGATGTTGCGGCTGAAGTTCACCTGTCACCTACCTTCCACGTTTCCACCCCCGACCAGGATACTAGGCCTAGACCTTGAGCGCGAGTCTCCTGTCGGGAAGAGAGCGCCCACCGCTCCAAGCTCTTAGATAAGGCTCCGCCAACGTCAAGCAACAGAAAAGAGGTTGGAACCCGGTCGGGAATGCGGATGAAATTTGAGTGAGAGGTCCAAAGCCTCGCATTCCCGACGTTGCCAGCCCAGCGGCGGCACCGCCAGAGGGCCCAGTTCGTCCCAGACCGCCGGCAGCGAAGGGATGACCGCGGCCGGCAGCCGGTGCGCCTTCGCTCCGGCCTCCATCCGCCTGCGTCCCTGCTCGCTCAGGCAGGCAAGCCTGAGGCCCGGCGGCAGCGCGGGACCGCAGCGCAGCCGGAAGCGGCGGTCCCAGTCCTGGACGCCGGGCTTCAGGGCGAGCGGCTTCGGCCCGCGGCTCTCGCGCAGGACCAGAACCCGGCCGCCCCGGCGGAGGAGCCGGCAGCCGCCGAGTGTGGTGCTGCCCCGCCCATCCCGAAAGTCCGCCAGCAGTGCCGCGACGCGCTCCGGGGCCGGGGCATAGGCGGCGCCGCCGATCACCTTCAGGACCTCGCCGAGGGCGCGACCCAGGAGAGGCGCCTCCAGGCCCTCCAGCGCTGCCGGCTCCAAAACTGCGTAGCCTTCCGGGCGCCAGGCGCAGGCCTCGGCGAGCCAGGCCAGGCAGCGTCGCTCCGTATGGTGGCGCAGGCGGCCGAGGGCCGACACGCTGTCCGCGATCTCGCCGCCGCCCAGTCCTTGGCATGCCAGGTGAGGCTCCAGCCGCCGCATCGCGACCCGGCGAAAGCGGGCGTCGCGGTTGCTGGGGTCTTCCACCCACCGGAGCCCGCGGGCCTCCAGCAGGGCGCGCAGCCGGGCCCTTGGGACCGGGAGGAGCGGGCGCAGCAGCAGCACCTCCTGCAGCACCGTCACGGCGCTCATGCCCGCGAGGCCGGCGAGCCCGCTGCCGCTCTCGAGCCGCAGCAGGAAGGTCTCGGCCTGATCCTCGCGGTGGTGTGCGCTCGCCAGGTAGAGAAGGCCGCGCTCCCGGCAGGCGGCCTGCAGCAGGCGATAGCGGGCGGCGCGCGCGCGGGCCTGCAGGGCGCTCCCCGACCCGGGCGCCCGCCAGGTCAGGACCCGGCTCTCGGCCCCCATGCGCTCGGCCAGGCGGGCGGCGCCGGCGGCTTCGGCTGCGCTCTCGGGCCGCAGCCCGTGGTCCACGACCAGCGCCAGGACGCTTCCGCCCTTGGGCGCGACCCAGTCCAGCAGGAGAACCAGCAGCGCCAGGCTGTCGGCGCCGCCCGAAAGGGCCAGCGCGATCCTGGGCGCCGAGGGAAAGGGCGCGAAGGGCGCCATGAGGCTCTCGAACTCGGCCGACGTCAGCGGTGTTGCCGGGTGAGAGCCCGGCCCGGACGTCCTCGCCAGCGAGTATTCCGTCAGCAGCCCAGGTTCGCCTGTTCGCGGCGGCCGCGCTCGATGATGTTGGCCTTCGCCGAGTTGCCCATGCGCAGGTCAAGCTCCTGCAGCACCTGGCAAGCCTCCCGGGTGCGCCCCAGCAGCGAGAGCGAGAGGCCCAGTTTCAGCAGGCTGTCGGGCGCCTTCGGCCCGTTGCTGTGGTCCTGGTAGGCCTGCGCGAAGGCCTGCGAGGCCTCGGAGTAGTTGCCGCGCACATAGTAGGTCTCGCCCAGCCAGTACTTGGCGTTGGCCACCAGCGGATCGTTGGGATTGGACTGCACGAAGGCCTTGAGCGCCTGCTCGGCCCCCTGGTAGTCGGCCTGGCGCAGCAGTCCGAAGGCGTAGTTGTACTGGTCCTCCGGCGTGCCGCCGGGCAGGCTGGCCGTCGACTGCTGGGTGAGCGCACCCTGGCCGCTGCCCGACGAGAGGCTGCCGGTCGAGAAGCTGTTGGACTGGAAGTTCTGCGACTGGCCGGAGGCGCCGCTGCTGGCCGACTGCCCGAGCCCCTGAAGCTGCTGCAGCTCGCTCGCCGAGACGCTGCCCAGGGTCTGGGTCTGGCCGGCCGAGCCGGCAGGCGGGTTGGAGGGCGTGCTGAAGGAGCCGCCGACCCCGCCCGAGGTGCTGCCGCCCGAGGGGCTGCCACTCGAGACCCCGCCGGAGACGCCACCGGACGGGGTACCGCCCTCCAGCGCGGTCAGGCGGTACTCCATGTCGGACTGCAGCCTCTCCAGCCGGTCGGCCATCTGGCGCTGCTGATAGCCCAGGCGCTCGATCTCGCCGGTCAGGCGCTGCAGCTCCTGCTCGATGGCGGCGAAGCGGCGTTCGATGGCATTGGCGTCGGCGACGCCGTAGTTGGACTGGGCAAGCTGCAGGAACTCGCGCTGCAGGGCCTCGAGGTCGCGCTCTGCCGTCTCGACCGCGCCGCCGAGACCGGCCAGGCTCTGGGCCGCGCCAGCGGGCCCGACCCAGAGGGGACCGGCCCAGAGGGGACCGGCCCAGAGGAGGCTGGCGCAGAGGAGGCTGGCCAGGGGCAGCATCAGAAGCCTCGGCCCCTTTGCCCTGGCGGTTTGCGACATGGCTCTCTCTCCCTTGAAACGCTTCGGGTCGGCGAGGCCCGTACCGGACTGGCGGCGGGCCTCGCCGACCGGGGCCCTAGAGCAGACCGAGTCCCTTTGGCTTCATTTCGGGATCGTCGCGCTGCTCTCGAAACCTTGACCCAGAGCGGGTGGCGTGACCGGTGGTTCCTCGCCGATCACGGGCCCGCCCTAGTTCGCGACCTGGAACTGTGCCCGCCGGTTCAGCGCCCAGGCATACTCGGTCGAGCCGGTGACCGCCGGACGCTCCTCGCCGAAGGAGACGGTGTTGATCCGGCTGCCGTTGACGCCGAGGGTCGTCAGGTAGCGCTTCACCGAGTTGGAGCGGCGCTCGCCCAGTGCCAGGTTGTAGGCCCGCGTGCCGCGCTCGTCGGCGTGGCCCTCGATGGTGGCGATCACAGTCGGGCGCGCTTGCAGCCAGGCACCGAAGGCCTCGGAGATCTGCCGCGCATCGGGCCGCAGTGCAGAGCTGTCGAAGTCGAAGAAGACACGATCGCCGACCTGCGCACGGAGCTCCTCTTCGAGCGATCCGTACGACGTCTGGGCCGGCTGTACCGGCGTCGGTTGAGAGGCGACCGGCTGCTGGTCGTCCGAACTGGACGAACAGGCCGACAGAGCGGCAGCTCCGACGGCGAGCAGCAGAACGAGTTTCAGACGCATACGAAAAAGTCCTTCTTCACAGGTTAGGCGCCCACTCGTAGGGCGCTGGGGGGCCAAGATCGCGAACACCGAACTGGCCGATGCGGTGCGCCCTTCCCGCGGGTGCGCGCCGCTGCCCGTCTCCGTGTGATCGCACAACAGCAGTCACCTGCAATTTTGTCAAACCGATGTCGAAGCCATGGCCGGCGAATGCCGGTGACAAATCGGCCGCAGGGTGCTGTGGGGCGGCCACAGGGCCGCAGCGCCTTTTCTTCCCGCTTCGGTCCGTCAGAGGGCGGAAGAGAGCGCCCGCGCCTCTTCTTGTGCGTGGGAGTCCGGTAAGTATGCGGTCTGCGTTGGGATGTTCCCGTCGCTTCTTCGCCCAGGGCACCTTGCAGTTTCCCTATTCAAATGTTCGGGAGGTCCGACCGAGCAGAGTATCGTTGTAGAAGCACGTCCCGGTCCTCCGGCCGACCGATGAATGCTTGCAGGTCTTGGGCATTTAGACCGCGCATCCTCCTCCTTGCCGTGCTGCGTGTCGCTGCACTTGCCGAGGAGAAGACGCCGTTGGCCGGCCTGGAGACCGGCGATCCGATTGATCCACCACGGCAGAGCCGAGGTCGTGGTACAATGGGTCGACAGCCAACTCGTCCGGTGATCGCGGGTCCGCCGGCTCGCCTCATCCGGCCGACCCGGAGCTTCCCAGCTACGAAGAGGCCGCCGACGAGGAGGCCTCCCCGGACATCAAGGGTTGAGGGGCGACCAGGTCGGGTCGGATGCGGCCGAACCGGTGGCCATCTCCCGCTCGTTGTAGCCGGTGATGTCGATCGAGTAGAGGCTGGTCGCCAGGTTGCCGCGGTCGTCGGCGCGGCCCTGGCGGAAGAAGGCGATGACCCGGCCGTTCGGCGCCCAGGTCGGCGCCTCCACGCGGTAGCCGCTGGAGAGGATGCGCTCGCCCGATCCGTCCGGCGCGATCACGCCGATGGAGAACTGCCCGCCCTGCTGCTTGGTGAAGGCGATGTAGTCGCCGCGCGGCGACCAGCTGGGCGTCGCATAGCTGCCGTCGCCGAAGGTCAGTCGCGTCGCCGAGCCGCCGTTCGCGCTCATGACATAGAGCTGCTGCCGGCCCGAGCGGTCGCTCTCGAAGACGATCTGGCTTCCGTCCGGAGAGAAGGAGGGCGAGATGTCGATGCCGGGTCCGGTGGTCAGGCGGCTGAGGCTGCGGGTGCGCAGGTCCATCATGTAGATGTCGGAGTTGCCGTCGCGCGCGACCGCCATGACGACGCGGTTCCCGTCCGGCGAGAAGCGCGGCGCGAAGGACATGCCGTCGAAGTTGCCGACCACCTCGCGCTGGCCGGTGTCGAGGTTGTAGAGCGAGACCCGCGGCACGGTCCCCGGCACGAAGGAGACATAGGTGATCTCTTGCCGGGTCGGCGAGAACTGAGGCGAGAGCACGATCTCCGAGCCGTCGGTCAGGAAGCGCTGGTTGGCGCCGTCCTGGTCCATGATCGCCAGGCGCTTCACGCGCCGGTCCTGCGAGCCGCTCTCCGCCACGAAGACCACGCGGGTGTCGAAGTAGCCCTCCTCGCCGGTCAGCCGCGAATAGATGCGGTCGGCGATCTTGTGCGCGACGGAGCGCCAGTTGGCCGGCGAGGCGGTGAACTCGAAGCCCTCCAGCTCGGTCTCGGCCTGCACGTCGTAGAGCCGGAAGCCGGCCTGCAGGCGGCCGTCGGATGCGGTCTGCGCGTAGCCGACTACCAGGGCCGCGGCATTGATCAGGCGCCAGTCGCCGAAGCGCACGCCCCCGGCCAGGCTCTCGGGCGTCTGGATGAACGCGCCGGCATCGATCGGCCGGAAGAGGCCGGAGCGTTCCAGGTCGGCCGCCACCACGCCGGCGATGTCCCGGCCCAGGCGCGACTGGGTGTCATCCGGGCTGGAGAAGGCCGGGACCGCGATGGCGAGCGGGCTGAAGAAGCCTTCGGTGATGTCGATCTCGATCTCGGCTTTGGCTGGCGAGCGGCCAAGCGTCACCGCAAGCCCCATGATCAGTATGGCGAAGAGGATTCTCATCACTGGAGCGTCTCCTTGGGGTCCTATCCACAGACTTCGCGGGCGGGGAAGTTCAGTTTCACGTTGCGCCAGACGTTGTAGTTATTGGCCGGGAAGGGCAGGGGCTGGGCCTGGTGGACCGCCCGGATCGCCGAGTCGGCGACCGAGCGGTAGGTCGGGTCGCTGTTATAGCGCCCGACGTCCAGGATCTCCCAGCGCGCGACGTTGCCGTTCTGCTGCATCTCCAGGCGGATCTCCACGACCACGTCGCCGATGCCCCGCTGGCCGCAAGGCACGTTCCAGTAGCGCCCGACCGCCCGCACGATCTTGTTCTCGTCCGAGTTGGAGAGGCGGCCCGGCGCGCCGCGGCTCTGGCTGCCGCTGTTGCTGGCCTGCTGGGTCTCGGCCCTGCTGCCGCCCGTTGCCAGGCTGGAGATCAGGTCGCCGGCGGCGCTGTCCTGTCGGCTGGTCTGCTGCTGCCGGCCGCTGTCGGGCCTGGCGGCGGCCGTCTGGGTTTCGGTCGGCCGGGTCTCGGGCAGGGTCACCTCGCGCTTGGGCGCGCTGGGCGGCACCGCGAGCGCCTGCTGCGGGGCCGCGGGCTCTTCCGGCGGCGGCTCCGGGACGCTGGCCTCAGCGGGTGCCGGCGGCGTGGGCGCGGTTGTGGGGTCGGGCACGCTCGCGACCTCCGTCGAGGGCGGGGCCGGGATCTCCTCGGGCGAGGCCACCTCGGGGCCCGGGCGCGAGGAGGTCGGTGCCTCGGGTTCCGGCTTCAAGAGCTCTTCCACTCGCTCGGCGGTGGGGGTCGGGATGGGTTCGGGGGCCAGGGCCACCTGGGGGGCGACCTCGTCGGGTTCCGGGTTGTCGGTCTCCGAGAGGAGGTCGGGGGAGGTCTGGAGGGTGGGCTCCGGCGGCGCCTCTTCGCTCGCCACCTTGGGCGCGGGCGCCGGCTGCGGCAGCTCCTGGCTGGGGTTCTCGGTCAGGGTGGGAGAGGTCACCGGCGCGCTGAGCGGCTCCGGCGAGAGCTCTTCGACCGGCTGGGCCTCGGCTTGTGGCACGGCCTGGGTCACGGGCGAGGTCACCACCTCGAGCGAGGGCTGGTCGGGCAGGACCGGCAGCGGCTCCGGCGCCAGGCGCTCATCGGGAATCACCTGCTGCATTTCGGCCGGGCTGCTGGTCTGCGGCTGTTCCACGGCGGGCAGTTCCGGCTCGGCCGGTCGCTCGGCGCTCTCGGGCAGGCTGGCGAGAGCGGTCTCCGGCTGCTCGGGCGCGGCCAGGCTGGGCTTCTCGACCGGCACCTCCGGCGGTGCCTGCGGCGGGGCCGTCGGGCTCTCCGGCGCGCCGCTGGCGGTCGTGACGTCGGGTGCCTGCGGCTCGGCCTGCTCGCTCGGCGTCTCGGCCTGGAGCTGGTCGGGTGCAGTGGGCTCGGACGGGGCGCTGGCCTCCTCGGGCGGCTGGACGGGGCGGCGTTCGCTCGCCTGGCCGGCTTGCCCGTCGGAGCTCTGGAACACGATCGGCACGGCGGTTCCCCCGCCCAGGGTCAGCTGCCTGGACTGGTCGGGCAAACCGTAGACAAGCAGGACGACCAGCACGACGTGCAAGGCCGAGGAAAAGACCATGCCGCTCCGCACGCTTGCAACACCTCCTTCTCGAAGCCTGCGGCCGCTAGTTGGTATCTGGCGGCGGCGCTTCTGCTAAGAGCGCTACGCGCCGGAAGCCGGCTTCGTTGATCATTCCCATCACCTCCATCACCAGGCCGTAGGCGATGGCGCGGTCGCCGCGCACGTAGATCCGGGTCTCCGGATTGGCGTCGGTGATGGCTCTGAGGCGCGGCACCAGACTGACGGCCGTGACCTCGGTATCCTGGATATAGAGCCGTCCCTCGGCATCGACGCTGACCACCAGGGGCTCTTCGGGCGTGGTGATCGGCTGCGCGTCGGCCTGCGGCAGGTCGACCGGCACGCCCACGGTCAGCAGCGGCGCGGTCACCATGAAGACGATCAGCAGCACCAGCATGACGTCGACGAAGGGGGTGACGTTGATCTCTGACATGGGCCGCCAGGCGCCGCGCCGGCGGCGCCCGCCAGGCTTGCCCTGCGGCGTCATGATTCCAGCCGCCATGGTCCTAGCCCTCCTCGACCTGGCGCGACAGGATCGCGCTGAACTCGTCGGCGAAGGTCTCCAGGCGCTGGACGTAGTGGTTCAGGTCGCTGGAGATCTTGTTGTAGCCGAGCGAGGCGGGAATGGCGGCGAAGAGGCCGAGCGCGGTCGCGAAGAGCGCCTCGGCGATGCCCGGTGCCACCACCGCAAGGCTCGAATTCTCGGCCTCGGCGATGGAGGTGAAGGCGTTCATGATGCCCCAGACCGTCCCGAAGAGGCCGACGAAGGGCGCGGCCGAGCCGACCGAGGCCAGGAACACCATGTAGCGCTCCAGCCGGCCGCTCTCGCGGCCGATGGCGATGTTCATCACCCGGTCGATGCGTTCGCCCAGCCGCGCGCGCAGCGTGTCGCTGCCGGAGAGGGAGTGCGCGGCGCTGCGCCGCCATTCGTCCATGGCGGCGACGAAGACCGCCGACATGGGATCCTGCGGCCGCCCGTCCAGGCGGTCGTAGAGGTCTTCCAGCGAGCCGCCGGACCAGAAGGCCTCTTCGAAGCGGTTGCCCTGGCTGCGCAGGCGGCGCAGGCGGACGACCTTGTCGAAGATAATGGCCCAGGTCCAGAAGGAGGCTGCCAGCAACAGCAGCATCACCACCTTCACCACCAGGTCGGCCTGCAGGAAGAGAGTCCAGGCGTTCAAGCCACCTTCCATCGTTCGCGGTCTCCTTACGTCCCGATCACGGGCGCCGCAGCGCCACCACTAAGGTCCTCCTCCGCCCGACCGCGATCGATCAGACGGGTCTCGAAGGCATCGCGCCAGGGGCGCGGTATCCGCGCCACCCGCCCTGCCTTGGTCATGCAAACGACCCGCATCGTCACCTGAGCCAGAACCTCGTCGCCACGCAAGACGGACTGGAGGGCGTCGATGTAGGCCGCCCCCATCCGCGTGAAGCGTGTGCGTACGATCAAGGCGTCATCCAGGCGGGCCGGTGTCAAGTATTCGACGTCCACACGTCTTACCACGAAAACCATGCCCTGCGTGTCGGCGAAGCGACGGTGGTCGAGGTCCAGAAGACGCATGGCTTCCGTGCGCGCCCGCTCTGCGAACTTCAGATAGTTCGCATAGTAGACGATCCCGGCCGCGTCCGTGTCCTCGTAGAAGACCCGCAGCGGATAGAGGTGGTCGTGTCCTTCGAAACGGCCGGAGGTCGGGTGCATGGAATCCTGCAAGGCCACGTGGTCACATCTCCGTCAGCCAGCCTCGCCGTCCTGATCGGCGAAGAGGTCCGCTGCGGCGCCGCTCTGCGCCGACCGGGGGACCGGCAGGCCGACCTGCCGGTAGCCCTGGGCCGTCAGGATCCGGCCGCGCGGGGTTCGCTGCAGCAGGCCCTGCTGGATCAGGTAGGGCTCGATCACCTCTTCCAGCACGTCGCGCTGTTCCGACAGCGCCGCGGCCAGGGTTTCGACGCCGACGGGACCGCCGGCATAGTTCCGGGCGATCATGGCGAGATAGCGGCGGTCCATCGCGTCGAAACCGCCGGCATCAACCTCCAGGCGGGTCAGCGCGCCGTCGGCCACGGCCCGGTCGATCTTCTCCGCGGCCGCGACGGCGGCGAAGTCCCGCACGCGGCGCAGCAGGCGGCCGGCCACCCTGGGCGTCCCGCGCGCCCGGCCGGCGATCTCGGCCGCGCCCTCCGGGGTCAGGGCCATGTCCAGGACGCGGGCGCCGCGCTCCACGATCGATTGCAGCTCGTCGGGGCTGTAGAAGTTGAGCCGCAGCGGGATGCCGAAGCGCTCGCGCAGCGGCCGGGTGATCAGCCCCGAGCGGGTCGTGGCGCCGACCAGGGTGAAGGGCGGCAGGTCGATCCTGACCGAACGCGCCGCCGGCCCCTCGCCGATGATGATGTCCAGCGCGAAGTCCTCCATCGCCGGATAGAGGATCTCCTCCACGGCGGGCGAGAGGCGGTGGATCTCGTCGATGAAGAGGACGTCGTGCGGCTGCAGGTTGGTCAGCAATGCGGCCAGGTCGCCGGCCCTGGCGATCACCGGCCCGGAGGTCGCCCGGAAGGAGACGCCCATCTCGCGCGCCACGATCTGGGCGAGCGTGGTCTTGCCCAGGCCCGGCGGCCCGAACAGCAGGACATGGTCCAGGGCCTCGCCGCGCTGGCGCGCCGCGGTCACGAAGACCTCCAGGTTCTCGCAGAGCGTCCGCTGCCCGACGAAGTCCTTGAGCTGCTGCGGGCGGATCGACTGCTCGAAGGCCTCCTCGCCGTCGGGCGCGCCGGAGATCAGGCGCTCCTCGCTCATCGCGCCAGCTCCTTCAGCGCGGCCCTGATCAGCGCCTCGACGCCGGCCTCCTCGCCCAGGCTGCCGCGGACCTTGGCGACCGTGGCCAGCGCCTCAGAGGGGCGATAGCCCAGCCCCTCCAGCGCGAGCGCCGCATCGCGCGCCGTCTGGTCCTGGTCCAGGGCCGGAGACACGCCGGCATCGCTCAGCGCCGCGGGGCCGAGCTGCAGGGCCGCCACCTTGTCCTTGAGCTCCGAGATCATGCGCAGCGCGAGCTTCGCCCCGACGCCGGGCGCGCGGGTCAGCGCCGTCTTGTCGGCCGCGGCGACGGCCCGCGTCAGTTCGGCGGGCGAGAGCGTCGAGAGGATGGCCAGCGCCAGGCGGCTGCCGACCCCCTGCACGCCCTGCAGCAGGCGGAACCAGGCGCGCTCTCCCGCGTCGGCGAAGCCGAAGAGGTGGATGTGGTCCTCGCGCACGTGGGTCTCGATCAGCAGGCTCACGGCCTCGCCCGGACGCCCGAGCCGGGAGAGGGTGCGGTTGGAGGCGAAGACCTGGTAGCCCACGCCGCCGACGTCGATGATAGCCTGGCCCTCGCCGCTCTCGTCCAGGCGTCCGCTCAGCTTGCCGATCATGGCGGGGCTAGTTGCGCCTGGCGCCGCGGCGCCGGGGAAGCCGGGCCGGATCGCCGGTCCAGGAGACCGCGGTCGCCGCGTGATGGGCATGGCAGATGGCGATCGCCAGCGCATCGGCGGCATCGCCCTCTTTCAGCTCCAACCCGGGCAGCAAGCGGTTGACCATCATCGCCACCTGACCCTTCTCCGCATGACCGCTGCCGACCACGGATCGCTTGACGATCATCGGCAGGTACTGAACGACCGTGAGACCCGCTAGGCTGGGGACCAGGAGCGCCACGCCGCGCGCCATGCCGAGCTTCAGGGTGGAGGCGGGATTGCGGTTGGCCAGGGTCTCCTCGACCGCCACGGCCTCGGGGCGCTGTGCCGCCACCACCTCCGCCAGTCCTTGATGCAGGATCGTCAGCCGTGTCGGCAAGTCCTGCTTTTCGTTCGTCGCGATGACGCCGTGCGCCAGGTGGCTCAGCCGGTTCCCCTCGGCCTCGATCACCCCCCAGCCGGTGCACCTGAGACCGGGATCGATGCCGAGGACCCTGAGCGGCGGGCGCAAGGCCTGGCGATCAGGCCGTGAGCTCGGCGAGGACCTCGTCGGATATGTCGAAGTTGGCGGCAACGGTCTGTACGTCGTCGTTGTCTTCCAGGGCGTCGATCAGCTTCATCAGGGTCTGGGCCGCATCGCCATCCACCGGGACGCCGTTGTTGGGCCGCCAGGAAAGCCGACCTTCTCTGGGATCACCGTAGCGGTCCGACAAGGCGTCGCGCACCTGGGAAAAGTCCTCGGGCGCGCTAAAAATCTCGTGCAGGTCCTCGGAGGACTGGACGTCCGAGGCGCCCGCCTCGACCGCCGCCTCGAAGATCTCCTCGGCATCGGCGACATCGGCGGGGTAGGCCAGATAGCCCACCCGCTCGAACATGAAGGAGACCGAGTTGGTCTCGCCCATGGTGCCGCCGTTCTTGGAGAAGATGGCGCGCACGTCGCTGGCGGTGCGGTTGCGGTTGTCGGTCAAGGCCTCGACGATGACGGCCACCCCGCCGGGGCCGTAGCCCTCGTAGCGGATCTCCTCGTAGATCGTGTCGTCGTCGCCGCCGGTGGCCCGCTTGATCGCACGCTCGATGTTGTCCTTCGGCATGTTCTCCGCCCGGGCCGCCTGGATGGCGCCGCGCAGGCGCGGGTTGGCCGCGGGATCGGGCAGGCCGCTCTTGGCCGCGACGATGATCTCGCGGGTCAGCTTGGCGAAGATCTTGGCGCGCTTCTTATCCTGCGCGCCCTTGCGGTACATGATGTTCTTGAACTGTGAATGACCGGCCATGGCGTGTCTGCTTCTTCTTGGGGTTATGCGGTGGGGGACGAGGTCAGCCGGCGGGCGCCAGCGCCTCTCTCGGATCTGCCTGGCGGATCGGGCCGCCGATGCGGACCGGCTCCACGCTGCTGGCCAGGCCGCTCTTCGGGTCGCTCTCGACCAGCACGCCGCAGAGCGTGCCGGGGCCGGTGGCGACAGACATGCGCTCTGTCGGCAGGCGTTTGGTGAAGCGGGCGAGCGGGACGGCCTTGTCCATCCCGATCACCGAATCGTAGGCGCCGCACATGCCGGCGTCGGTCTGGTAGGCGGTGCCGCCCGGAAGGATCATGGTGTCGGCCGTGGGTACGTGGGTGTGGGTCCCCACCACCAGGGTCACCCGGCCGTCGGCGAAGTGGCCCATGGCCATCTTCTCCGAGGTGGCTTCGGCGTGCATGTCGAGGATGGCGACATCGACCGTGGCACCCAGCCGGTAGCCCTCCAGGGCCTTGGCAACGCACTGGAAGGGGTCGTCCTGCGGGTCCATGAAGAGGCGCCCCAGCACGTTGACGATCAGCACCTTCCTGCCGCCGGTGGTCTGGAAGACGGCGACGCCGCGCCCCGGCGTACCGGCCGGGTAGTTGGCCGGGCGCAGCAGGCGGGTCTCCTCCTCGATGAAGGAGAGCGCCTCGCGCTGGTCCCAGGAGTGGTTGCCGCCGGTCATCACGTCGACGCCGCTGGCCAGGATCTCGCCGGCGATCTTGCGGGTGATGCCGAAGCCGGCCGCTGCGTTCTCGACGTTGGCCACCACGAAGTCGAGCGCGAGCGCGCGGCGCAGCGCGGGCAGCTCACGCGCCAGGACCTCGCGCCCGGGACGGCCGACGATATCGCCTAGGAAAAGAAAACGCATGGGCTTCACCTGCCCTTCCGGGCGGCCCAGGTCAAGCCATAGCCGACACGCGCCTGACGCTGGGGCCGGCGCGGCAGGCCAGCAGGCCCTTCTCAGGCAATCCGGATGGCCTCGACTTCCGTCACGATCCAGTCGAGCGCCAGGTCGGTCGCCTCGCGCGGGACAAACTCGACCTCCTGGCCTGCGTAGGCCGCGCCGATGGCCAGCACCCCTCCGCCGGCGCGCAGCTTTTCCAGGGTCCGGTCGTAGAAGCCGCCGCCGTAGCCCAGGCGGAAGCCCTGCCTGTCGAAGGCGAGCAGGGGCACGATCAGCACCTCGGGCTCGACCAGGGGCGAGTCCGCCGGCGGCTCGGAGGTGCCGAAGGCGGCCTCCCGCAGGCTGAGCTCCGGGGTCCAGAGCCGGAAGACGAGGGGGCGGGCAGGACCCGTCACAAGCGGCAGGCAGAGCCGGTGGCCGGCCGCGTGAAGCGCTGTCATGGCCGGGCGGACGTCGAGCTCCGAGCCCATGGGCCAGTAGGCAGAGACCGCGGAGCCCGCCGGGATGGGCGGGCCCTCCTGCAGGCGCCGCCGGAAGGCCTCTGCCGCGTCGCCCGCCGCGCGCGACGCGGCGATGCGCGCCAGCGAGGCGCTCTTCCTGAGAGCGGCCTTGGCCTCGGCCAGGGTCCCGGTCATGGGAGATCCGTCATGGGAGATCCATGCGATCGCTCCGGAGGCGGCGGGAGCGAGAGGGTAGAGCGGTGCCACGATGGCCGTCGACGTCGTTCATCCTCTCGGACCCGCAAAAGCAGGTGGGTGCCGGAATGCACGGACCACGGCCCGCACAGAGCCAGCTCCCTTGAGAAGACTTATCGGCCCCAGGGATTGAATCGCCTAACGCACCCCGCAGCACCGGATACACAAGTTAGGAACTCGCGGCGTCTTCGGCAATCGCCTCGAGTCGCTTTGCCGCCTGATCGAGGTCGTCGACCAAGCCGGAGGGGGGTGGTTTACGCCGCTCCGCATCCTCCAGCTCGTCGACCAGCATCAGGCTCGCCATGACCAGAAGCCGCGTTTCCGGCAGGTTTCCGGCCATTTCCGTCAGGTCGGCCAGCCGGCGATCGAGCTGCGCGGCGAGATAGCGCAGGTGTTCCTCCTGGCCATCGTCGCAGATCAGATCGTGCCTGCGGCCACGGATGGTGAGCTCAACCCTTGCCACGGATTCCTCGCCTGCCGCGGCGGTAGCCCGAGGGGCAGCCGCTCGCGATCTCCAAACTCGGCCTTAGCTCCCCTGGCTCTCGCCCGCGAGCTGGCCCTCCAAACGTGCAATCAGACCGTCCAGCTTGGCACCGGTCTCCGACAGCAGCTTCTCGAGCTCGGCCTTCTCGGCCTCTGCTTCCGCCAGGGCGGCGCGCAGGCGGCCGACCTCCCGGCTCTGCGCCTCGACCTTGCCGATCGCCGCTTCCAGGCGACGCATCGCCTCGCCGACCTTGCCGCTCGTCACACCTGTATTTGACGTCATGCTATCGGACACCGTCACACACGCTCCCTTTGTGTTCGCCAGTAGTGCTTGCCGGACAGGGCCCCGGACTTTGCCCGGGACAGGGCCTCGGCCGCCTTCGTTCAAGCTATTGCCGGGCACTGTGGCCAGAGCGTGGCGTGGTCGTCAATGGCTGGTATGGTGCCGCGCCGGGGCTCCTGCCGGGCCCGCATGGCGGGGGCCCCGCACGCGCAGGAGGATCGCGGTTGACGTACCGCGGCGCGGGCGGCATGTTCCGCCACGATTTCGCGCCGCAACCCGCCTGCCTGCCAGGTTCCCGCGCGGCCGACACTTGGGCTCAACCCTGGAGCGCGACGAGCTATTCATGACGCGCCCGAAAACCGAAGCGACGCGAGCCGAAAAATGGATGGTGCAACCCCGGTGACGGTGCATCGCGATATGGCCAACTGCATCCGTGCGCTTGCTATGGATGCCGTGGAGAAGGCCAAGTCGGGACACCCCGGCATGCCGATGGGCATGGCGGACGTCGCCACAGTTCTCTTCACACGTTTCCTCAAGTTCGATCCGGCGCGCCCGGACTGGCCGGACCGCGACCGCTTCGTGCTCTCGGCCGGTCACGGCTCCATGCTGCTCTACGCGCTGCTCTATCTCACCGGCTATCCGAAGATGAGCATCGGGCAGATCAAGAAGTTCCGCCAGCTCGGCAGCGCCACGGCCGGACACCCGGAATACGGCGAGGCGCCCGGGATCGAGACCACGACCGGCCCGCTGGGCCAGGGGCTCGCCAACGCCGTGGGCATGGCGATCGCCGAGCGGCACCTGAACGCCGTCTTCGGCGACGAACTGGTCGACCACCGCACCTACGTGATCGCCGGAGACGGCTGCCTGATGGAGGGCATCAGCCAGGAGGCCATTACCCTCGCCGGCCATCTGCGGCTGAAGAACCTGATCGTGCTGTTCGACGACAACAGCATCTCGATCGACGGACCGACCTCGCTTTCCACCTCGGAGGACCAGGCCCTCAGGTTCAAGGCCGCCGGCTGGACCACGCTGGCCTGCGACGGCCACGATCCCGACGCGATCGCCGAGGCGCTGGAGGCAGCACAGGGCGCCGACCGGCCGGTCATGATCGCCTGCCGCACCACCATCGGCTTCGGTGCTCCCACCAAGGCGGGGACCGCCAAGGCGCACGGCTCTCCGCTGGGTGCCGAAGAGATCGAGGGCGCGCGCAAGGCGCTCGGCTGGTCGCATGCGCCCTTCGAGATCCCCGAGGCGCTGCTCTCCGCCTGGCGCCAGGCGGGCAGCCGCGGCGCCGCCGAGACGGCCGCCTGGGACGAGCGCCTGGCGCAGCAGCCGGCCAAGGTCCAGAAGGACTTCACCCGGCGCATGGCGGGCAAGCTGCCGGAGGGCTGGCGCAAGTCCCTGAAGCCGCTGCTGAAGAAGGCGGTCGAAGAGGCGCCGACCCTGGCCAGCCGCGCGGCCTCGCAGGAGGCGCTGGAGTGCCTGGTGCCGGCGATACCCAGCCTGGTCGGCGGGTCGGCGGACCTGACCGGGTCGAACAACACCAAGACCAAGCCGATGGCGGTGCTCGACGCCGCCAACTACGGTGGGCGCTACCTGCACTACGGGGTGCGCGAGCACGGCATGGCCGCGGCCATGAACGGCATGATGCTGCACGGCGGCGTGCGCCCCTACGGCGGCACCTTCCTCTGCTTCACCGACTACTGCCGCCCGGCCATCCGCCTCTCGGCCCTCATGGGCCTGCCGGTGGTCTACGTCATGACCCACGATTCAATCGGCCTGGGTGAGGACGGCCCGACCCACCAGCCGGTCGAGCATCTGGCGAGCCTTCGCGCCATACCCAACCTGCTGGTGCTGAGGCCCTGCGACCAGGTCGAGACCGCCGAGGCCTGGGCCGTCGCGCTGGCGCAGACCAAGCGGCCGAGCGTGATCGCGCTCAGCCGCCAGGGCCTGGCCACGGTGCGCAAGGACGGCAGCGAGAACCTGACCTCCTTCGGCGGCTATATCCTGGCCCCGGCCAAGGGTCCCCGCGCCGTCAGCCTGATCGCATCGGGCTCCGAGATCGGCGTGGCGATGGACGCCAAGGCCCTCTTGGAGGAAGAGGGCGTGGCTACGGCCGTGGTCTCGCTTCCCTCCTGGGAGCTCTTCGGCGAGCAGCCGCAGCACTATCGCGACGAGGTCCTGGGCCCCGGCGCGCTGCACATCGCCATCGAGGCCGGCAGCCCCTTCGGCTGGGAGCGCTGGATCGAGTTCGGCGGCAGTTTCGTCGGCATGCGCTCGTTCGGCGCCTCGGCCCCGGCAAAGGCGCTCTACGAGCATTTCTCGATTACCCCCGAGGCCGTCGTGAAGGCCGTGAAGGCGCGGCTTTAGGGCCGCGACGCTCCGGCCGGTGAGCCCGGCGAGCAACCTCGAGGGATGATGCAGGGGCCGCAAGCGAGAGGCGGTCCAAGGGATGAAGGAGGAAAGGTGCAGCCATGACAAGCTTGCAGGATGTCGCGAAGGCGCTGGTGGCCAAGGGGAAGGGAATCCTCGCCGCCGACGAGTCCAGCGGGACCATCAAGAAGCGTTTCGACAGCATTTCCGTCGAGAGCACGGAGGCCAACCGCCGCGACTACCGCGAGATGCTGTTCACCACGGCCGAGGCGGAGAAGTACGTCAGCGGCGTCATCCTCTACGACGAGACCATCCGGCAGAAGGCCGCCAGCGGTACGCGGCTGGTCAAGATCCTGGAAGACCGCGGCATCATCCCCGGCATCAAGGTCGACAAGGGCGCCAAGCCGCTGGCCCTGCACGAGGGCGAGACCGTGACCGAGGGCCTGGACGGGCTGGCCGACCGCCTGAAGGAGTACGCCGGCCTGGGCGCCAAGTTCGCCAAGTGGCGCGGCGTCTACAGGATCGACGAGAACCTGCCGTCTGCCGCCTGCATCACCGGCAACGCCCATGCGCTGGCCCGCTATGCCGCGCTCTGCCAGGAAGCCGGGATCGTGCCGATCGTGGAGCCCGAGGTGCTGATGGACGGCGACCACGACATCGAGACCTGCGAGTTCGTCACCGAAGAGGTGCTGCGCGCCGTCTTCTCCGAGCTGGCCGTCGCTGAGGTCCAGCTCGAGGGCATGCTGCTGAAGCCGAACATGGTCATCTCCGGCAGCGATTGCGCCGAGCAGGCGAGCCACCAGGAGGTCGCCGAGCGGACGCTCGCCTGCTTCCGCCGCGTGGTCCCGGCGGCCGTGCCGGGGATCGTCTTCCTCTCGGGCGGCCAGTCCGACGAGGACGCCACCTTGAACCTCAACGCCATGAACAAGCTGGGCGGCGGGCCCTGGGCGCTCAGCTTCTCCTACGGCCGCGCCCTGCAGGCGGCCCCGCTCAAGGCCTGGAGCGGCAAGCAGGCCAACCTGGCGGCGGCCCAGGCGGCCTACCTGGAGCGGGCCAAGGCCAACGGCCTGGCCGCGCAGGGCCGCTACGCGGCCTGAGCCTGGCGGAGCGGCACCCTGCCGCTCCGCAAGCTCGGAGACACTGGCCGGCGGCCGGCCCGTACCGGCTACCGGCGGAACCCCTGAAGAGAGTGCGAGACTGAGACAATGGCAGTGAAGGTTGGAATCAACGGCTTCGGACGGATCGGACGGCTGGTGTTCCGCGCGGCGATGGAAGCCAAGCGCAAGGACATCGAGTTCGTCGCCATCAACGACCTGGGTTCGGCCGCCGACAACGCCCACCTCTTGACCTACGACAGCGTGCACGGCCGCTTTCCCGGCCGGATCGAGGCCAAGGAGAAGAGCATCCTGGTCGACGGCCAGGAGGTCTCCGTTCTCTCCGAGCGCGACCCGACCAAGCTGCCCTGGGGCGATCTGGGCGTCGACATCGTGCTGGAGTGCACCGGCATCTTCGCCTCGCGCGACAAGGCGGCCCTGCATCTCGAGGGCGGTGCCAAGCGCGTCATCGTCTCCGCGCCGGCGTCGGGCGCCGACCTCACCGTGGTCTACGGCGTCAACCACGACCAGCTCGGTTCCGAGCACGTGGTCATCTCCAATGCCTCCTGCACCACCAACTGCCTGGCGCCCGTGGCCCATGTCCTGCACCGCACGGTCGGGATCGAGCGCGGCTTCATGACCACGATCCACAGCTACACCGGCGACCAGCGCACGGTGGACACCCTGCACAGCGACCTGGCCCGCGCCCGGGCGGCGGCGGTCAACATCATCCCGACGACCACCGGCGCGGCACGGGCCGTGGGGCTGGTCCTGCCGGAGCTGAAGGGCAAGCTGGACGGCACCGCGATCCGCGTCCCCACCCCCAACGTCAGCCTGGTCGACCTCACCTTCGACGCCGCGCGCGACACCACCAAGGAAGAGATCAACGCCGCCATCGTGGAGGCCGCCGCCGGACCGCTGAAGGGCGTGCTCGACACCAACGACTTGCCGCTGGTCTCCTGCGACTACAACCACAACCCGGCCTCCTCCATCTTCGATCTGAAGGAGACCCAGGTGATCGAGGGCCGCTTCGTCCGGGTCATGTCCTGGTACGACAACGAGTGGGGCTTCTCCAACCGCATGAGCGACACCGCCGTCGCCATGGGCGGCTACCTCTGACCGCCTCGCCCCTGGTCGACAGGGGGCCGGAGGGCCCGGAACCCGCGAAGGGTCCGGGCCGGCTCCGCGGCCCCTTCCTGCGCGTCTACGCCAGCCGCGACATCGCCCGCATCGCCGCGGTCTCCCGCGCTCTCGACCGGGCGGCCGTGGTGGTCTCCGACGGTGCCGTGGGCTGGCCCCTCTTCGCGGCCATGGTCCACGCCGCCGAGCCCGGCGACACGGCTCTCACCTTCCTCTACGATGCCGGCGAGCAGGCCGGTGCCGCGGCCGAAGCGCTGCGGGCCGGCGCGCCCCTGGTGCTCTCCGGCGCAACGCCGGCGCAGCGCGCCGGCCTGGCAGAGCTGGCGGCGGCGACCGGTGCGGTCCTGCTGGAAGAGCTCTCCGGTCCGGTCCTGGACTCCCCGGACGTGGAGGGCCTGAAGGCGGTCCTGCTGGCCGCCGATGCCGAGGCGGCGCGAAGCCCGGAGGGCGGCGGCTGAGGGCGATGAGCGGGTGCAGCTTCTACCTCGTGACGCCCATCGGCCTGGCCACCGGCCAGGTCCCGCTCGACCGTTTCGCCGAGATGCTGCGCAAGGCCCTGGACGGCCCGCGCGTCGAGGCCCTGCTGCTGCGCACCGCCGGCGCCGAGGCCAGCCCCGACGACGCGACGCTCTGCCGCCAGATCGAGCGCCTGCTGCCGCTGGCGCATGACGCCAACGTGCCAGTGGTCCTGGAGGAGCGTGCCGACCTCGCCCAGTCGCAGGGCTGCGACGGTGTCCACATGACCGGCTCCAAGGCGCGGATTTCGGCCGTGCGCAAGGCGCTGGGCGATGATGCCATCCTCGGTGTCGGCTGCGGGGCCTCGCGGCACGACGCCATGGAGGCGGGCGAGGCCGGCGCCGACTACGTCAGCTTCGGCAGCTTCGATCCCGAGCCGCTGCCGCCGGATCCCGAGCTGCTGACCTGGTGGCAGGAGCTGATGGAGCCGCCCTGCGTCGCCATGGGCGGCATCACGATCGAGAACGCCGCGGCCTATGCGGACGCGGGCGCCGACTTCCTGGCCCTGCGCCACGCCGTCTGGACACACGAACGCGGACCCTTGGCGGCGCTCAAGGCCTTCGCCAAGGTCCTTGCCGCGGGCGCGTGAGCCGCAGAGTAGGACGCAGACAAGGACAGGGACGGCCGGCCGAGAGTCCCGACGACGGGGCCAAGCGGAGAGGAAGACCATGAGCGCGAAGGAACTCGAGGCACTGAAGCCCTTTGCCGAGGCGCTGGCGCGCCAGGCCTGCCAGACCGTGCTGGCCCTGGCACCCGCCGCCACGACCGAGATCAAGCCCGACGGCTCGCCCGTGACCTCCGTCGACAAGGCGGTCGAGGCGGCCCTGCGGCAGTCCATCGAGCACTATCACCCGGACCACGGCATCGTCGGCGAAGAGTACGGCGAGAAGACCCCCGGGGCGGAGTGGGTCTGGGTCCTGGACCCGATCGACGGCACCAAGAGCTTCATCGGCGGCCTGCCGACCTATGCCGTGCTGATCGCGCTCTGCCGGCAGGGCCGGCCCCTGCTTGGCGTCATCGCCCAGCCGCAGGCTGGGCTGGTCTATCTCGGCATCTCCGGCCTCGGTTCCTGGCTGAACGGCAGCCCGATCCGTTCGGGCGCGACGAGCGCGATCGGAGACGCGGTCGCCAACCTGGCCGACCACGAGGCGCACTCTGCCGCCACCCTGCCGGGCTACGAGGCGCTGCGCCGGGCGACGCGCTGGAACCTGCACGACGGCAGCCCGGTCGGCTACGGCGCGCTGGCGGCCGGACGGGTGGAGATCTGCCTTTCCCCACCGCATATGAGCAACTACGATTTCTGCGCCTTCGTACCGGTGATCGAGGCTGCCGGCGGGGCGATCAGCGACTGGGGCGGCAATCCCCTGACCTCGGCCTACAGCGGCGAGATCGTCGCCTCGGCGAACCCCGAACTGCACGGCAAGGTGCTGGCCCTTCTGGCCGAAGCGACCGGCGCCTGACAGGAAGCCTGCTGGGCCTGCCAGCGAGACACGAGAAAGGAAGCCCGATGCCGCCGCGATCCCCCCTGATCAACGTGATGGTGCGCGCAGCCCAGCGCGCCGCGCGTGGCCTGAAGCGCGACTTCGGCGAGATCGAGCAGCTGCAGGTCTCGAAGAAGGGGCCGGCGGACTTCGTCTCCACGGCCGACCTGCATGCCGACAAGGTCCTGCGCGAGGAACTGGTGAAGGCGCGCCCCGAGTTCGGGCTGCTGAGCGAGGAGGGCAGCCTGCGCGAGCCCGACGCCACGGGGCGGCGCTGGATCGTCGATCCGCTGGACGGCACCACCAACTTCCTGCACGGCCTGCCCCACTTCGCGATCTCGATCGGCCTGGAACAGCGCGGCGCGCTGCTCGCCGGCGTGGTTTACGATCCCATCAAGGACGAGCTCTTCCATGCCGAGCGCGGCGGCGGCGCCTTCCTGAACGACCGGCGCCTCAGGGTCTCGGGTCGCAGCCGGCTGGAGGAATCGCTGCTGGCGACCGGCATGCCCTTCAAGGGCAAGGAGGGCCACGAGACCTTCCTCGAGGAACTGAGCCAGGTCACGGACAAGGTCGCCGGCGTACGACGCTGGGGCGTGGCGGCCCTGGACCTCGCTTACGTCGCCGCCGGACGCTTCGATGCCTACTGGGAGCGGGGCCTCAATTCCTGGGACGTCGCCGCCGGCGTGCTGCTGGTGCGCGAGGCCGGCGGCTACGTCAGCGCCATCGACGGGCGCGAGTTCACCCTGGACGGCGGCTCGCTGCTGGCCTGCAACGCAGAGCTTCAGGGCGACATGCAGCGTCTCCTGGCCGGCGCGGGCAAGGGCCGCTAGCTGTGGAGCTTCAACAGGGCGTCCTCCGCTTCCGGATCGGGCCCTTGGGTCTGCTGCGGTAAGCTGTTGCGCCGGCGCCGCAATCTCTCCCGGCGCGGCGCTCTCTCGTGCTAGGCTTCTCGGCAGCGGTCCTTGGATGTGGGGTGATCTGCGGGTTTGCGCTCGCTCGCGCCTGCGGGTAAGACACGGGGTGAAACGCGCGCTTCGGGCGGCCGCTTCTCGGTGCCGCCGAAGGCGATTGTCTGTTCGCGGACCAGCGCCTAGTCTCCCGCCGAGGGGACGAGTGGCGGTCGAGGGCGCGAGGAGGATAGAGAGCTTAGGCATGGCCAAGCAGATGAAGAACGAGCAAGCCTTCGTCCCGCGGCGGCGCCTGCGCCTGCTGGCCGGGGTGGCGTCTCTGGCGCTGAGCGCCCTGATCCCGGCCGGGGTCGCGGCCCAGAGCTACGGCGGCGGCTCGCCCAACGTGATCGTCAACACCGGGGTCCTGAACAGCCTGGGCCCCGCCGGCCCGGTCCCCGCCATCCCGGTGACCCCGGGCGTGGGCTACGGCGGCGGCTACACCGGCTATGGCGCGGGCCAGCAGTCCAGCGCCTATGCCTATTCCAGCGGCAATGCCCGCGTCCTGGTCCGGCCGGGCGCGCTGCTCTATCCGCCGCTCTCCGACCCGCGCTCGCAGATCACCGTGCCGACGGCGCCGCTCGCCGGCTACCAGCAGCCGCTGGGGCAGCCGGCCCAGCTCGGCGCGGGCGGCAAGCTGGCTCCGACCCTGATCCGACCGGGTCAGGGACCGCAGGTGGTCACCGCACCCGTGCCACAGACCCGCCTGGCGCCGGCGCCCACCACCTCCCGCGTGCTGGCCCCGGCACCCAGACCGAGCCCCGCGCCGGCCCCCGTGGCGGCGCGCCCAGAACCCAGCCCTGCACCCAGCCCTGCCCCCGCCCCGGTGGCGGCCAGACCGGCGCCGAGCCCTGCGCCTGCGCCTGCACCGGTGGCCGCCAGGCCGGCCCCGAGTCCCGCACCCGCCCCGACGCCCGCCCCCGCACCGGTCCCGGTCAGCAGGACGCCGACTCCGCCGGAGACGCCGCCCAAGGACTCCTTCGCCGGCCTGCCCTCGACGGGCAGCTCCGGCGCCACGCCCTCCATTTCGCCGGCGCCCAGCCCGGCGCCGCAGCCGGCTGCCGCCCCGGCGCCCGTTCCGGCACCGGCTCCCGTTCCCGCTCCGGCACCCCCGGCCGCGGCCCCCAGCCCGGCTCCGGCCCCCAGCCCAGCACCTGCTCCGCAGGTGGCGGCCGCGCCGGTGCAGAGCGGCGGGCTCTCGATCTCGTCTGGCAGCGGTTCCGGCTCCAGCTCCGGCGGCGAGGGCCTCTCCACGGTCTCGACCGGTTCCGGCAGCTCGGGCGGCGGCGTGACCATCACTCCGGCTCCCGGTACGCAGAGTGCCGCGCCCGCACCTGCACCCACCCCGGCCCCGGCCCCGGCGACCCAGACCTCGTCCTCCAGCAGCAGCGGCAGCGGCGTGACGATCACCCCGGCGCCCGGTTTCAGCGCGCCCAGCTCGGCACCCAGTCCAGCCCCCAGCGGCGTCAGCATCGTCAGTGGCGACGGGAACCAGAGCGGCTCGGGCACCGGGGGGCTGTCGATCACCCCGCGGTCCGGCGATGGCCAGACCGGCGGCAGTCCGGCACCGGCGCCCAGCGATGTCGCCAGCGTCGCGCCCTCGCCGGCCCCTGCACCGGCGCCGGTGGCAGCACCCAGTCCCGCCCCGAGCCCGGCACCGATCCCCGAGGCGGCGACGCCGGAGCGGACGCCGGTGGCCAGCGACGGCGGCGAGCGCCTGCTCTTCGCCGCCGGCTCCTCGGAGCTGACCGACGCCGACAGGTCGGCGCTGAACCAGATCGCGCGCCAGATGCAGGAGGACGACAGCCTGCGTCTGGAGCTGCTGGCCTATGCCTCGGCGGAAGACGGCAGCTCGTCCGACGCCCGCCGGCTGTCGCTCTCGCGCGCCCTGGCCGTCAGGGCCTACCTGATCGACCAGGGCATCCGCACGGCCCGCTTCATCGTGCGCGCCCAGGGCGACCGCTACGGCAACGGCCCGGCCGATCGCGTCGACCTGAGCTACCGCAGCTAGACGAGGGCGGTCGTGGGGGCCTCCACCGTGCCAGACTTCCGCGGTAGGGCCGGGGCCAGAAGCAGGGACGGACAGGGCCGATGATGCGGCCGATGCGCTATCTGGTGCGCATGCTGGTCTTCCTGCTGGCCGTGGCGCTCGTCTGCGCGCTCCTGGGGCCCGGCCTGCTGCGCGCCTTCCTCGCCAGCCCCTTCCTCAACGGCGTGATCCTGGCGGTGGCGGTTCTGGGCATCGCCCACAGCATCCGGCAGGTGATCCTTCTGGGTCCCGAGGTCCGCTGGCTGGAGCTCCTGCAGGAGGAGACCCGCGAGCGCCTCTTCTATCCCGATTCCCTGAAGCGCCTGCCGCAGCCGCGCGTCCTGGGGCCCATGGCCCGCATGCTGGGCGAGCGGCGCGGGCGGGTCAGTCTCTCCACGCTTACCATGCGCACCCTGCTGGACGGGATCCAGATCCGCATCGACGAGGCGCACGACCTCTCGCGCTATCTGGTCGGCCTGCTGATCTTCCTGGGCCTCTTGGGTACCTTCTGGGGCCTGGCCGAGACCGTCGGCGCGGTCGGCGACACCATCGCCGGCCTGCAGGCCCAGACCGGCAGCAGCGTCGATCTTCTGCAGCAGCTCCAGGCCAGCCTGGAACGCCCGCTGGCCGGCATGGGCACCGCCTTCACCTCCTCGCTGTTCGGCCTGGCGGCCTCGCTGGTCGTGGGCTTCCTCGAGCTGCAGTCCTCGCAGGCGCACAACCGCTTCATGCAGGACCTGGAGGAGTGGCTGGCGGGGATGACCAAGCTCAGCGGCGGGTCGGTCGGCGGCGGCGACGGCGAGGGCTCGGTGCCGGCCTACGTCCAGGCCCTGCTGGAGCACACGGCCGACAGCCTGGACAACCTGCAGCGCACCCTCACCCGCAACGAGGAAGAGCGCCAGGCGATCACCGACAGCCTGGGCCAGATCGGCGACCGCCTGGGGACCCTGGCGGCGCAGGCGCACGCCCAGCATTCCGCCTTCGCCAGCCTGATCGAGACCCAGACGCAGCTGCGCCAGACCCTGCAGCAGCTGGCCGAGGTCTCGGGCGGCGCCGAGCAGGGCTCGCGCCAGTACCTGCGCGCCCTGCACGCCTCGCTGGAGCGGGTGGGCGCCGACCTCGACAAGGGCCGCGGCCAGATCATCCAGGAGATGCGGACCGAGATCCGCCTGCTCGCCCGCACCATCGCAGCCCTGGCCGAAGAGGGTAAGTGATGGAACCCGGCTACGCACGACGCGCACGCCGGTCCATGAACTACTGGCCCGGCTTCGTCGATGCCCTGGCCGCGCTCATCATGGTCGTGGTCTTCGTGCTGCTGATCTTCGTCCTGGCACAGAACACCCTGTCCGGCGCGCTGCTGGGGCGGGACGAGGCGCTGGAGCAGATGACCCGCACCCTGGGCCAGACCCAGGAGCAGCTCGACCTGGAACGCAGCGCCGGCGTGGAGCTGAGGGCCAGCCTGCAGCGCCTCACGGCGGAGCTGCAGGCGGCCGACAGCCGCAACGACCGGCTGGCCGCCGACCTGGCGAGCCTGCAGGCGGCCAGCAGCGGCGATGCCGATGCGGCCGAGCGGCTGGGCGAACGCCTGGCGCAGCGCGAGGCGGAGCTGGCGAGCGCCCAGCAGCAGGGGCGCCGCGACGCCAAGGCGCTCTCCGCCCAGCGGGAGCGGATCGCGAGCCTCGAGGCCGAGACGCGGCGCCTCACCACCGCCGTCGCCGACCTCGAGGCCCTGCGCCGCAGCCTGGGTGCGGAGGTTCTGGCGCTCACCAAGCGCGGCGACGGACTGGACGAGAGCCTGGCCCAGCGCGATGCGGCCCTGGCCGCGGCCAGGGAGGATCTGCAGCGCCAGGCGGCAGAGCTGGAGAACCTGCGGGCGGCCCTGGCCGCCAGCGAGACCGCCAAGCAGGCGGCCGAGCGCCAGGCCGCCAGCGAGCGGGAAAGCGGCGGCGCGCTGGGCGACGCCCTCGAGGAGGCGCTGGCCGCACGCGATGCCGCGCTCAGCGAGGTAGCCGAGGCCCTGCAGCGCATCGAGGTCCTGAGCAACAGCCTGGCGGAGTTGCGCGGCAGCCTGGCCAGCGGCAGCGAGACACGCGACGAGCTGCAGAAGAACCTGGCGGCGCGCGAGACCGAGATCGGCGCGCTCGCCAGGGCCAAGGCCGCGCTGGAGGTCGAACTGCGTGCCCTCGAGGCCAAGCGCCAGGCCGCGGAGGAGAGCCTCGCGCTGAGCGAGCTGGAGCGGCGGCGTCTGGAGGCGCTGGTGAGCGAGAACCGTGCAGCCGGGGCGCAGTCCGACGCGCGGCTCCAGGAGCTGCAGGCGAGCCTCGCGGACAGCGAGGAGACCCTGCGCACTGCGGCTGCCGATCGCGAGCGCATGGTCGAGGCGCTGGCCGCGGCCACCAGCGAGCGCGACGGCCTGCTGGAGCTGGCGGAGAGCCTGGCGGCCGAGCGCAACGCGCTCTCCGACCGCCTGGCTGCGCGCGAGAGGGAACTGGCGAGCCTCGAACGCAGCGTGGCCAGCGAGGCCGACGAGAGGGTGCGCGGGGCTGAACAGCAGCGCGCCCTGGAAGAGCAGCGCGCCGCCCTTGAGACGGCGCTGAGCGAAAGCGAGGGTGAGGTTAGGAGGCTCGAATCACTCCTGGCCCGCTTTGCCGCAGATCGCGAGGCCATGGAAGTCCGTGAGAGGGACGCTGCGGCGGAGCGAAGCAACCTGCAGGCGCGTCTGGCCGAGATGGAGCAGGAGCTCCGGATTGGCAAGGAATCGCTCGAAGAGACCAGCCGGCGGCTGACTGCAGCGCTGGAGGAGGAACGCCGTGCGCGCGGCGAGACCGTCAGCAGCCTCACCAGGACCGAGGCCTCGCGCGAGGCCCTGGCGCGCGTCCTGATGGAGCGGCAGCGCAGCCTGCGGCGTCTGCAGGTCGACATGAGGGCCTTGCAGGCACGCCTGGCTGCGAGCGAGACGGCGCTGGTCGAAGCGCGGACGCGGATCGAGGGTCAGGAGGCTGATCTCGCCGGTCTCGCGCGTGGCATGGCAGCCCGCGACGAGGGACTGGCGGAGCGCGAGGCACGGATCGAGGAACTCACCGCCGAGCTTTCGCAATCGGAGGAGCGCCTGGCCGAGGCCGAGGCTCAGATCGAGGGGCGCGACGCCGCCCTCGACCGTCTGGCGCAGGTCGTCAGCGGCCTGCAGGCGGAGCTGGCGGCGAGCCGCAGCAGTCTGACCCTGGCCGACCGGCGCCTCAGGCTGGCCGAGGAGGCCCTGGCCGAGGCGGCGGAGGAGGGCGAGGCCCGGCAGGCCGAGGCGGCGGCCGCGCTGTCGGAGCAGACGGCGCTCAGCGAGGCCGCCAACCGCAAGGTCGACCGCCTGGAGAACCAGCTCGCCGCGCTCGAACAGCGCCTGGGCCAGCTCACCGTCGCGCTGGAAGCCAGCGAGACCCTGAACGAGGAGCGGCAGGTCCAGATCGTCAACCTGGGCCGGCGCCTGAACGAGGCGCTGGCGACCAAGGTGCAGGAGCTGGCCCGCTACCGCTCCGAATTCTTCGGCCGGCTCCGGCAGGTGCTGGGCGAGCGTGCCGACATCCGGGTCGTCGGCGACCGCTTCGTCCTGCAGTCGGAGGTGCTCTTCCCCTCGGCGCAGGCCAGCCTGACCCCGGCCGGCGAGGCCCAACTCGACGAGCTGGCCTTCAGCCTGAAGGAGATCATTCCGGAGATCCCGCAGGACATCGACTGGGTGCTGCAGGTGAACGGCCACACCGACCGGCGGCCGCTCGTCAGCGGCACCTACGACTCCAACTGGGAACTTTCTCAGGAACGCGCGCTCTCCGTCGTGCGTTATCTGATCGACCAGGGTATCCCGGCCGATCGTCTGGCCGCCGCCGGCTTTGCGGAGTTCCAGCCCATCGCAGAGGGCGACGACGCCGAATCCTACCGCCTCAACCGGCGCATCGAGTTGAAGCTGACGCAGAGGTAGAGAAAGCCAAGCCCTTCCCGGCGTCTGAGCCCGGAGCCCCCGGTCGATTTGGGATCCGTAGTTTCGCCAGAGAGGGAGGACGGCAATGGCAGAGATGGGCATCGCCAAGATTCTGGACAGGCTGAGCGAGGCGGCCGACGGCGAGACCGTCTCGATCGGCGACATTTTTGAAGCCTTCGGCAGCCGCTCCTACGGCCCGCTGCTCTTCATCATCGGCTCTATCTCGTTCTCCCCGATCGGTGCGATCCCCGGCGCCTCGATCTTCTTCGGCAGCCTGACCATCCTGCTGATGGGACAGTACCTCTTCGGGCGCTCCTCGCCCTGGCTGCCCGGCTGGATGAGGCGGCGCTCCGTGGGGTCCAAGCGTCTCAACAAGGCGATCGAGAAGGTGAAGCCCGTCCTCGACCGCGCCGACGGCGTCATCCGCACGCGCCTGGAACCCCTGGCCGAGCCGCCCTGGAGCCAGGCCCTGGCGCTGGTCGCCATCCTGATCGCGGCGACGATGTACCCTCTGGCACTGGTGCCCTGGGGGGTGATGGTCCCCTCGCTGGCGCTGGCCATGATCGGACTGGGCTTCGCCGCCAAGGACGGCCTGCTGCTGCTCGTCGCCTGGTTCCTGGCCGCGGCCAGCTTCGGCTGCCTAGGGTACTTCTTCCTTTGAGGGTTCCGACTGGTCGAACTGGAGGGCTGCCAGGCGGGCATAGAGGCCGCCGGCGCAGACCAGGTCGCCGTGGCGGCCCTGCTCGACGATGCGCCCCTGGTTCAGCACGAGGATGCGGTCGGCCTTCAGGACCGTGGCCAGGCGGTGGGCGATGACCAGGGTGGTCCGGCCCACCATCAGGCGCTCCAGGGCCTCCTGCACGGCCCGTTCGCTCTCGGCGTCGAGCGAGGAGGTGGCCTCGTCCAGCAGCAGCAGCGGCGGGTCGCGCAGCAGCGCCCGTGCGATCGCGATGCGCTGGCGCTGCCCGCCCGAGAGGCGCACGCCGCGCTCGCCGAGAAAGCTACGGAAGCCCTCGGGCAGGGCCTCGATGAAGTCCAGCGCCTGGGCCGCCCCGGCGGCCGCGCGGACCGCCGCCTCGTCCACCCCATTGGCCGGGTCGGCCGAGCCGTAGGCGATGTTCTCCAGCGCCGAGGCCGAGAAGATCACCGGCTCCTGCGAGACCAGGCCGATGTGTCGGCGCAGTTCGCGCGGGTCGAGGTCCCTGAGGTCGACCCCGTCGAAGGTGATCTTCCCCTCCTGCGGATCGTAGAAGCGCAGCAAGAGCTGGAAGAGCGTCGTCTTGCCGGCGCCCGAGGGGCCGACGATGGCCACCCGTTCGCCGGGTTCGATCTTGAGGTCGATCGCGTGCAAGGTCGCCAGATCGGGGCGGGCGGGATAGGAGAAGGAGACGCGCTCCAGGCCGACCGCACCGCGCGCGGGCAGGTCGAGTTTCCTCGGATGCGCCGGTGCTGCGATCTCGGGCTCGCTCCGCAGGAGCTCGAGCAGCCGCTCGGTCGCGCCGGCGGCGCGCTGCAGGTCGCCGATGACCTCGCTGAGCGAGCCGACGGCGGCGGCCACGACGATGGCGTAGAAGACGAAGGCCGAGAGGTCGCCGCCCGAGAGCTTGCCGTCCAGGACCTCGTGCCCGCCCATCCAGAGGATCAGCGAGACCGCCCCGAAGACCAGCAGGATCACCAGCGCGGTCAGGCGCGCGCGCGCCCGGGTGCGCAGCAAGGCGACGTCGAAGGCCGCCTCGGTGGCGCCGAAGAAGGCGCGCTTCTCGCTCTCCTCCCGGGTGAAGGCCTGCACCGTGCGGATCGCGCCCAGGGTCTCGTCCACCCGGACCCCGACCTCGGCCACGCGGTCCTGGCTCTGCCGGGAGAGGCGGCGCACCTGGCGCCCGAAGATCAGGATCGGTGCCACCACCACCGGCACCAGCAGCAGCACCAGGCCCGTCAGCATGGGCGAGGTGACGATCAGCAGGACCAGGCCGCCGACCAGCAGCAGCGAGTTGCGCAGGGCCGTGGTCGCCGAGGAGGCGATGACCGCCTGCAGCAGGGTCGTGTCCGTGGTCAGGCGCGAGAGCACCTCGGCGGTCTTCGTCACCTCGTAGTAGGCGGGCGAGAGGGCCAGGACGCGGGCATAGACGGCCTTCCTCAAGTCCGCGACCACCCGCTCGCCCAGCCAGGCCACCAGGTAGAAGCGGGCGTAGCTGGCGACGGCCAGGACCAGCACCACGAGGATGAGCACGACCAGCGCCCGGTCCAGCAGCGCGGCATCGCCGATGGCGAAGCCCTCGTCCACCAGCTTGCGCAGGCCGAAGCCCAGGCCCAGCACGGTCAGCGCCGCGACGGTGAGGGCGGCCAGCGCCCCCAGGACCTGCAGGCGATAGGGCGCGAGAAAGGGCAGAAGACTGGCCAGCACGCCGAGGCCGCGCTGTTTCGGCCGGCCCGCGTCGCGGGCCTGCTGGATAAGGGAAGGCTGGCGCATCGGCTCTCGCTACTTCGCTCGCATCCCTGCCTTGTGCCGCCCCCCAGGGCGCAAGGCAAGGGACCTGCCGTCGCGTCCCCGGCTGCGGCACGAGCCAAGCCGCCGCCGACACGCCGCCGGGCCGGCTGGCATGCAGCCGCGGCAGCCCTGCATCCAGGCGCTTGCGTCGCGCGCGGGCCTCGGCTATATGCACGCGCTCACTTTAACGCTGGAGGGCGCCTATGAAGGCCGACATCCACCCCGATTACCACGAGATCACCGTGCACATGACCGATGGCACGGAGTTCAAGACCCGCTCGACCTACGGCAAGGAGGGCGACGTCCTGCGTCTGGACATCGACCCCAAGACCCATCCGGCCTGGACCGGCGTGCACCGCCTGATCGATTCCGGCGGCCAGCTCGCCAAGTTCAACAAGCGCTTCCAGGGCCTGGGACTCAAGTCCTAGACCCTTTCGGGTTTTTTGCGGAATCGGCCGTCCGAAGTTGGCCGCCTGGGAGATCGCCCGGGCGGCCCTTTTTGCTGCCCGGTTCTAAGCTGCACCGGCCCGCTCTCCCGGCCCGAGCGGCCGTGCCAAGGCAGGCTCAGCGGCAGTCGGGCGGGGGGTAGGAGAGCAGGCCGGACCCGGTGATGCACCGAGAAGAGCGGTGCTAGAGCAAAGCCTGCGCAGATGGAATCATCTGCGACGACGATTTGCTTCTGAAACAACACGCTAGAGCAAGGTGCGAGAGCATGAGCGAGCGCAACTTGCTCTAGAATTCCAGGGAGAGGCCGGCGGTCCAGCCGTAGACGTTGTTGCCGAAGAGCACCGAGCTGCGGACCGAGACGCCCTCCAGGCCGGAGACCACGGTCCGGTCGACGAACTCCAGCCCGCCGCCGACCTCGAAGAAGTAGTCGAAGCCCAGCGCGTCGCTCTCCTGGTCGTTAGGCAGGTAGGTATTGGTGGCGAAGCCGATCCAGCGGACCTCGTGATCCAGCAGGGTCACGCCCCAGAGCGGTCCGTCGACCTCGGCACCGGCGGTCAGGATCCCGAAGGTGCCGCCGCCCTCCAGGGAGGAATCGCTGGCGCTGTAGGTGTTGGCGTAGAGCTGGTTGAAGCGGATCTTGGCGGTGTAGTTGATGTCGTGGACGGGGTTGGAACTCCCCCAGTGCTCCAGTTCCACGGCACCGCCCACCAGGAAGGTGTTGAGCCAGGCGTCGAAGAGGATTCCCTTCCCCGCTTCCTCCAGAACATCCGCGCCGGGACCGGAGATCGAATCCGAGTCCCAGATGCGCGAGTAGCCGGCGAGTAAGATCGGCCTTACCACGGTGTTCTCGACGATATCGATTTCCACACCGCCGCCGCCCAGGAAGGCGATCGTCTTTATGTCGAAGGAGACGTCGGTCGGTGTGTTCGGATCGACGAAGACCTGCCCGCTGGCCTCGCTGTTCAGGAAGCCGACGGTCGCCTCCACGTAAGGCTTGATGCCGTGGATCGGATCGAAGGTGTGTGAGGGGGAGAACTTGTAGCTGTCGATCGTCGTGACGTCGCTGTTGGGGTCGTCGTTGTCGACATAGTAGGAGGCCGCGCTGATGCCGGGCGTGATGTTGAAGACCGAGAGCGCCTGAAAGGACCGTCCCAGCTTCGAGCGCTCCGCCTCGTTGCGGAACTCCTGGCGCAAGTCGTCCACGACGCTGGAGTTCTGAGCCGTCGCCGCCGACGAAAGAACCATGAGCGCCAGGACCGCGGTTGCCACTAAGGTCCAGGCTGCGCGCATCTGCCGTTCTCCCTCCTCGTCTCTCATTCGGACGAAATTCTATCGGCCTGATTTGAAGTGACCAAGTGGTTTTGTCGAGCGTTCGCGCTTGTTATCCAAATTACGAAATAAAAGTTATCCAAATTGCGAAACAAGAAGCGATTTTCCGTAGGATACTTGCCCTTCATCGGTTCTCGTTTGAAGAAGTGCTGTGGCCTGGAAGCAACAGGCCTGCAAGGCGGCAGCGCTGCCGCGGCACCACTGGGCCCGGAAGGCACTTCTACCCTCCGATCCGGGGGTGAACTGCGGGCCCGCGGCCCGGCTGTCCGAAGGGAAGCCGGAGGACTTGACGGCCGAAAACCGCCTTCCCATCTCCATGCTTGCGGAGACGAGGTGCCCGATCGGGGCCTCAAGAGTCGCCGCAAGCTAACGGGCATCAGCCGAAGCGTCGGTGAGCCCAATGAACTCTGTTGCGAAGCAAGGAGACCATAGTTATGCGAAGCTACGATCTGACCCCCCTTCTGCGTGCCTCCATCGGTTTCGACCGCCTGGCGAACATGCTCGACAGCGCCCAGCGCGCCGAGGATTCGGGCCCGGCTTACCCGCCCTACAACATCGAGAAGCTGGACGAGAACCGCTATCGGATCTCGATGGCCGTTGCCGGCTTCGGCGAGTCGGAACTGGAGATCACCGCCAAGGAGCAGAGCCTCGTCGTCACCGGCCGCAAGGAGAAGGCCGAGGGCGAGGATGAGCCCCGTTTCCTCTACCGCGGCATCGCCCAGCGCGCCTTCGAGCGCCGCTTCGACCTGGCCGACCACATCAAGGTCGTGGGCGCCAGCCTGGAGAACGGCCTGCTCCACGTCGACCTGGCCCGCGAGGTGCCGGAGGCCATGAAGCCCCGCAGCATCGCGATCACCAGTGCCAAGGCCCCCGAGGGCCGCGTGATCGAGGGCGGCAAGCAGGCTGCCTAACGCAGAAGCTACTGTCTGAAGACCGGGGTCGGGGCGTCATCGCCCCGGCCCTTCTTGCTGTCTGCGGTCAGCGGCCTTCGGCGGCAAGGGCCCTCTCGATCAGGCCCGGCAGCCGCTCGGCCACCTCGGCGCGGGTCATCCCGGCCCGCAATTCCTCCGAAAAGAGCGCGCGCAGGATCGCCCGGTCGTCCGGCTGCAGGCGCCCGACCAGTCCGCCCAGGTCGTTGAAGGCCGAGGGATCGAGCAGGCGCGTGTCGTCGATCGCGCCCAAGGCCTGGCTGGTCTCTTCGATCAGGCAGTGGTTCACCGTGGCGGCCTCGAGGTGGCGCTTGATGACGATCACCGCCTCCATGATCCGGTGGTCGCCGCGCGTGACGAATGAGCAGAGCGCCCGCGCCGCCATGGCACGCACCGGCGGGGCGATCCAGCGGCGCTCGACGACGGCCGGCGCCAGCGCATCGGAGACCAGGTAGATCCAGAAGGTCCGCTCTTCGGACCCGATTTCCTCGCCCATCTCGACCCTGACCGGGAAGCCCGTCAGGTCGCTCAGCGCGGCGGCATGGGACGCGAGCAGGGCTAGGCTCTGCGGCGTGAAGGGTCCTTTCGGCAGGAAGACCACCGGACCTTCGATGCGCAGAAGGATGTCGCGCGGGGCCGGCCCGGCGGCGCCGAAGACGATCTCCTCGAAAGCATCGGCCAGACGTCCGGGGCGCTGGTCGGCCGCTGCACCGCCCGACAGGACCGGACTCGCAACCGCCAGTACGGCAGCAACCAATACGGCAACTAAGCGAATGTTCGGCAGCCCGTGCAGCACTCTCTACACCTTTCCTGCCCGACAAGACAAAGGGCCCGCGCCAAGACCTGTTACGCTCTGCCCTACCAACTTTCGGTTAGGCAGACGAGCACAAATGGAAGCATCCAGCCAGCCATTGTCGCGAGACACCCCCGGACCAATCCTTGGCGGTTCGTCTCTCATTGTTCGGTCGATCCAGTCATCTCGGGTGGCTTTTTCTTGAACGGGCGGGTACTGAGGGCGGCAAGGCTCGGCCTGCTGCCGGGCTCGGGGCGCAACAGGGCGGCGCTGTGCTGGGGGCACCGCACGGCTGCAGGCACAGTCTCTCGGGGGAGAAGCTATCCATGTCGGACATCGTCATCACGCTGCCAGCCGATGCGTCGGAAGAGGAGATTGCGCGGGTCCGCGCCGCCTTCCCCGACGCCAGCTTCGAAGCCGCGACGACCCCGCCGCCGCCCGGTGTGAGCTTCGAGGATCAGGTGGCCTCTGCCGTCCAGGCGGTGCGCCTTCTGCCCGGCCGGCTGGCCGAAGCCTGGACGGCAGCCGGCGGCTGGGAGCTGCTGCTCTGGCTCGCCGTCGCGCTCGCCATCGGCTACGCGGCCGAGCGGGTGTTGCGTGCCCTCATCCTCGACCGGCTGGGCAGGCCGCCGGCCGGCGCGCCGCTGGGGCTCTTGCGGCAGCGTCTGGGCCGCGCCTTCGTCTGGGCGCTCACCCGGCTGGGCGGCCTGCTGGTCTTCGCCGTGGTGTCGGTCCTGGTGGCGCGCTCCCTGCCGATCGCCCCTGTCGAGGAGGCCAGGGTCTTCGGCCGGGGCCTGCTGGCCGCCATCGTCTTCGGGCGCTTCATCTACCTCTTCCTCAAGCTGACGGCGGCCCCGCACGCACCCGAACGCCGACTCGTCAACTTCACCGATGCCGAGGCCCACCACGTCCTGCGGGAGGGCATCCTGATCGCGGTCTTCGCCGCAATCGCGGCGACCGCCAGGGCGGCGCTGGGCGCGGCCGCCGGCAATGACCCGGAGACGGCGCTGGCGCGGGCCGTCATCGCCTTGCTGATGGGCCTGCTCACGATCCGCTTCTTCCTCGCGATCCGCCAGCCCCTGCGCGGGCTGATGCAGCGCCGCGAGGCTGCCGCCAAGGACAGCGGCAGCATCCGGGAACGGCTGGCGCGCAACCTGGCCTGGATCTACGTGGTGATCGTCGCCATCGACATGACGGTCAAGATCCTGGGTGCGCTGGGGGTCCTCGGCCCGGGGGCCGCCTCGGGGGCCGGCGCCTCTGTGCTCCTGCTGGTGATCGCACCGCTGCTGGTGGCCGGCCTCGGCGTCGTCTCCTCCGAGCTCAGCGAGGAGGAGCGCAAGCCGATGGCGCTGGGGGTGCTCGCCCTGGCGGAGGGCGTGGTGGTCCTGCTGACGGCGATCCTGCTGATGCTGGCCTGGGGGATCGATCCCTTCATGCAGCCCGAGGGCAGCGGCCTGCTCGCGATCCTGCCGGCCGTCGTGAAGACCGCTGCTATCGTCGTGGTCGGCCTGGCGCTCTGGCGCGCGGTCACCGCGGTGCTGGGCGAGAAGGCCGACGAGGAGGACTCGGGAGAGGTCGACGACAGCCATGGCGAGATGGGCGGGACCGGCGACCGCATCGCCACCATCCTGCCGATCCTGCGCGGCTTCGCGCTCGCCATCATCGTGCTGACGACGGCGCTCACCGCGCTCTCGGCCCTGGGCATCGACGTGGCCCCCCTGATCGCCTCAGCCGGTATCCTGGGCCTCGCCATCGGCTTCGGCGCCCAGACCCTGGTGACCGACGTCATCAGCGGCATGTTCTACCTCTACGAGGATGCCTTGCGGGTCGGCGAGTACATCGAGACCGAGAGCGGCGGCGGCTCGGTCGAGAAGATCTCGCTGCGCTCTGCCACCCTGCGTCACCCGCGCGGCGCGCTGATCACCGTCCCCTTCTCCAAGATGGGCACGGTCCGCAACAACAGCCGCGACTGGGTGGTGATGAAGTTCTCCTTCCGGGTGCCGGCCGACACCGACGTCGAGCAGGTGCGCAAGATCATCAAGAAGGTGGGCGCGGAGATGACGGAGGATCCGGAGCTGGAGGGCAAGATCCTGGCGCCCTTGAAGTCGCAGGGCGCGGTCGGCATCACCGGGCGCAGCTACGAGATCGGCTGCAAGTTCATGTCGCTCCCCGGCGAGCAGTTCGCCATCCGCCGCAAGGCCTTCGTCCTGGTGCAACGCGCGCTGAAGGAGAACAACATCGAACTGGCCGCCCAGGACCTCGACCTCTCGGCGGCCATGCGGTAGGGCGGTTTGAGAGGAAGGCCGCGGATCGAGCGCGGCCTAACCTGGTAGGTCTTGCCGCTCCGCTTCGGTCGGCACCGGCCCGCACCCGGTCAAGCAAGACTTGCTAGCGCCGCCGGGGTGCCCTCGCCGTCAGCTCCACCAGCGCACGCTCGGCCAGGAGCTCGGCCGGTGCGCCGGTCCTCTTGCAGGCGGCCTCGGTTTCCAGCAGGCGGTTGAGCGCCCAGCCCAGGCGGTCGGCCGGCCAGCTCCTGGCCTGGGCCGCGACCGCGGCCTGCTGCTTCCAGAAGACCGGCGGGCGCAGGCGCTTCACCGCCTCGCCCGGGGCCTGGCCGCCGGCGATCAGGCCGGAGAGCAGGTGCAGGCGCTGGATGTGGCGCGCCGCGGCGCGCAGCAGGGTGATCGGCGCCACCCCCTCGGCCCAGGCGCGCGAGAGGCCGCGGAGCGCGGCGGCCAGGTCGCCCGCGCCCACCGCCAGCACCAGGTCGTCCAGGGTGCGCTCGGCGCTGTCGCCGACCACGGCCAGGGCCGCCTCGAGATCGATCGTGCCGGGCTTGCCCGGTCCCATGTAGAGGACGAGCTTGTCCAGCTCCAGCCGGGTGAGCCGGCGGTCGCCGCCGAGGCTGGCGGCCAGGTAGTCCAGTGCCTCCGGGGCGACCTCCAGCCCGGCGTCGGCCAGGTGCTGGCGGATCAGGCGGCGCAGCCCCTCGCCCTCGTCGCGGTAGCAGGCGACGGCGGCGGCGTTCTTTGCCGCCTCGAAGGCCTTGCGCAGTCCGCGGGGGGCCAGGTCGCCGGCCTCCACCACGACCAGGGCGTCACCCAGGGGCTCGGCCAGGAAGTCCTGGAAGAGCTTGGCCAGGGGGTCGCCGGCGCCGCGCAGCTTGATCACGCGCCGCCCGCCGCCGAAGGCCATGGCCTGCGCCTCGTCGCGCAGCCGCGCGGGATCGGTCTTGAGATCCTCCGCGCTCAGCTCCACCAGGCGGAAGGGATCGTCGGCCTCGGGCACGACGGAGGCGCGCAGCTTCTCCGCACGCTCGCGCACCAGGCCGCCGTCGGGACCGTAGACCAGCACCGCGGCCAGGCCGTCCGGCGGCTTGGCGCAAAAGCTATCGGCGTCGCGCGGCTGGACCTTCACGGCAGGCCGTGCAAGGCGCTGCCCCGCCCGTGCGGACGGCGTCCTCGGAACCTCCGGGCGATCCCCAGGTGCGCGAGCCACCCCATCCGGGCGATCCTCGAGCGCGCCAGCCACCCCATCCGGGCGACCCCCGAGCGCGCCAGCCACCCTATCCGGGCAATCCCCGAGCGCGCCGGCCACCCCCCTTTTGTCATCCTCCGGCTTGACCGGAGGATCACGCTCCGCTCGCCCGAACGGCCGATAGAGGTCCTCCGGTCAAGCCGGAGGACGACAGATGGGGAGGGTGGGAGGACGCCCCGGAATGGACAAACGAGCCCAGGGCGCAGCGCACCTGCAAGGCGCCCCTGGCCGGCTCCGCAAGAGGACGCCAACGGCCCTTCCCCTGCTCTAGCTGAGCGCCACGGTCAGGCGCGTGGTGATGGAATCGGCGATCAGGGTGAGGGCGCGCTCCTCCGCCGTCTCTTCCGAGACCTGGCTGGAGTAGCGGTTCTCGAGGATGTTGAAGACCGCCTGTGCCCCGGTCGTGCCCGCCGTCACCTCCTCGCCGCCCTGGGTGGTGAGAAGGCGGTAGCGGGCGGTCAGCGTAAGGGTGATGCGGGTCGCGGTCTCGTCTTCCCGGATGCCGCTCTCGGCCTCCTGGCGGGTGACGGCCACCTGCAGCTCGTAGGCCGGGTCGCTGGGCTGGCCGTAGGGGTTGATGCGGTCGCGCAGCAGGTTGTGCAGCTTCTGGCCCAGGCGGTTGCTCAAGGGCGCGATGCGCGTGCTCGAGAGGTCCTGGGTCACGCGGGCCTGCTGGGGCCCGTGCAGCGGCCGCAGGTTGCAGGCCGCGAGCAGGAGTGGGGCCGCCAGCAGCAGGCGTCGCGTCACGGTCATCTCTGCCCTCCCGAGCGTCCGGGCTCGCCACTCAGCACCGCCCTGCCTCCTCACACCACGATGTTCACGACCCGGCCGGGGACCACGATGACGCGCCTGGGCGTCTGGTCGGCCAGGTGACGCTGCACCGTCTCGTCGGCCAGCGCCAGGCGTTCGGCCGTCTCCTTGTCGGCATCCTGCGGGACCTGGATGGTCGCGCGCAGCTTGCCGTTCATCTGCACGGCCAAGGTGATGCTCTCGTCCTGCAGGTAGGCCGGGTCGGCATCCGGCCAGGGCTGGTCGCAGAGCAGGCCCTCGCCGCCGAGCTCCTGCCACAGCTCCTCGCCCAGGTGCGGCATCATCGGGCCGATCAGGCGTACCAGGGTCGCCGCACCGAAGCGTCGCACCCAGGCGGTGCCTGCGTCGTTGCCCTTCAGGCCGGAAAGCAGGTTCACCAGCTCGTGGACCCGCGCGACGGCCCGGTTGAAGTGAAAGCGCTCCAGGTCGTGGGTCACGCCCTCGATGGCGCGGTGGACCTGGCGCAGCGCGCCTCCGGCCTCGCCCTCCTGGGCGCCCGCCGGCATCTTGGCTCCGGCCGGTGCCATCGCCGCGTCCGGACGCGCGACCAGGCGCCAGACCCGGTTGGTGAAGCGCCAGGCGCCCTCGATGCCGGCCTCGGTCCAGACCAGGTCGCGCTCCGGCGGGCTGTCCGACAGCATGAACCAGCGGGCGGTGTCGGAGCCGTAGGACTGGATGATGGCGTCGGTGTCGACGACGTTCTTCTTCGACTTCGACATCTTCTCGATCCGGCCGATGGTGACCGGCGCGCCCGCCTTGGTCCGGGCCTCGCCGCCCTCGACCACGACGTCTGCGGGCGGCAGCCAGGTGCCCTTGGCGTCGCGGTAGGTCTCGTGCACCACCATGCCCTGGGTGAAGAGGCTGGAGAAGGGCTCCTCCAGCTCGATCAGGCCGCAGTCCTGCATGGCCCGCATGAAGAAGCGCGAGTAGAGCAGGTGCAGGACGGCATGCTCGATGCCGCCGATGTACTGGTCCACGGGCAGCCAGTAGCGCGCCGCCTCGGGCGTCACCGGCCGGTCGGCGAAGGGGCTGCAGAAGCGCGCGAAGTACCAGGAGGAATCGACGAAGGTGTCCATGGTGTCGCAGTCGCGCAAGGCCGCCGCCCCGCAGTCCGGACAGTCCACATGCTTCCAGGTGGGATGGTGCTCCAGCGCGTTGCCGCCGCGGGAGAGGTCGATGTCCTCCGGCAGCACCACCGGCAGCTCGTCTTCCGGCACCGGGACCACGCCGCAGCTCGGGCAGTGCACCACGGGGATCGGGCAGCCCCAGTAGCGCTGCCGCGAGATGCCCCAGTCGCGCAGGCGGAACTGGACCTGGCCCTCGCCTTCGCCCAGCTGCTCCAGGCGCTCGATGGCGGCCTTCTTCGCCGCCTCGACCTCGAGATCGTCCAGGAAGTGAGAGTTGATGATGACGCCCGGACCGTCGTAGGCCTCGTCAGCCTCCTCGGCCAGGTTGTGGACGTAGGCCGCCAGCGCCTCTGCATCCAGGTTCGCGGGCGCCACCACGGGCAGCACTGGCAGGCCGTACTTGCGCGCGAACTCCATGTCGCGCTGGTCGTGCGCCGGGCAGCCGAAGATCGCCCCGGTGCCGTACTCCACCAGCACGAAGTTGGCGACGTAGACCGGCAGGTGCTTGGCCGGCAGGTAGGGATGCAGGACCTCCAGGCCCGTGTCGAAGCCCAGCTTGGGGGCCTGTTCGATGGCCGCCTCGCTGGTGCCCAGCTTGGAGCAGTCCTCGATGAAGGCCGCCAGCTCCGGGCTCTCCGAGGCGAGCGCGGCAGCGAGCGGGTGCTGCGGCGAGAGCGCCAGAAAGCTCGCCCCGAAGAGCGTGTCGGGGCGGGTGGAGAAGACCTCGATCCACTCCTCCCGCTCGGCCAGGCGGAAGCGCACCTTGGCGCCGGTCGAGCGGCCGATCCAGTTGCGCTGCATGGTGCGCACCTTGTCGGGCCAGCGCTCCAGCCCCCCGATCGCATCGAGCAGTTCGTCGGCATAGCGGGTGATGCGGAAGAACCACTGCTCCAGCTGGCGCCTCTCGACCTCGGCGCCCGACCGCCAGCCGCGGCCGTCGATCACCTGCTCGTTGGCCAGCACGGTCTGGTCCACCGGGTCCCAGTTGACCCAGGACTTGCGCCGGTAGGCCAGCCCCTGTCCTAGGAAGGCCTGGAAGAGCTTCTGCTGCTCCTTGTAGTAGTCCGGCTGGCAGGTCGCGATCTCGCGGCTCCAGTCCAGGGAAAGCCCCATGGACTTGAGCTGCTGGCGCATGGTGGCGATGTTCTCCAGGGTCCAGCTGCGCGGGTGCACCTTGCGTTCGATGGCGGCGTTCTCGGCCGGCAGTCCGAAGGCGTCCCAGCCCATGGGATGCAGCACGTTGAAGCCGCGCGCGCGCTTGTAGCGGGCGATAACGTCGCCGATGGTGTAGTTGCGCACGTGGCCCATGTGGATGCGCCCCGAGGGGTAGGGGAACATCTCCAGCACGTAGTACTTGGGCTTCTCCGGCAGCTCTTCGGCGACGAAAGAGCGCTCCTGCTCCCAGACCGACTGCCAGTGCGCCTCGCGCTCTCGTGTGTTGTAGCGATCCATCGTTCACCCTCGGGCGGAAAAGTCACGTGTCATGCGGCCCCGATTGCCGGTTCGCTCGGGGGCCGGTGGGTCCCGGTCGGCGCCGGGCGGCATCGCCCCCGGCAGGCCGGCGGCCGGGCTCTGAGTTCTACTGAAGCTGCGCGATCCGAAGCTCGCGCGCCCGGGTGAGGATGGCGTCCTCCAGCCGGATTGCCGTCTGCGGATCGACGGCCGAATCGACCCAGGTTTCGTTGCCGGTCAGCTTCTGCTTGAAGATGCTGGCGCGAATGCCGTCGGAGCGCAGGTCGCGGGCCAGGATGTAGACGTTCACCTTGAAGCGCTCCTTCGGCGTGTTCTCCGGACTGTACCAGTCGGTGATGATGACGCCGCCGAAGGGGTCGGCCGAGGCCAGAGGCATGAAGGAGACGGTGTCGAGCGAGGCCCGCCAGAGGTAGGTGTTGACGCCGACCCCCGTGCTGCCGCCCAGCCCCGCCGCCGAGGGTGCGGCCTCGCTGCCGAAGCCGATCGAAAGCCCGTCCTCGCCGAAGATCGTCTCGTTCGAGGTCGTGTAGTTGTCGCGGCCGCGGCGCACGTTGTCGGTCGGATAGACGGTCTGGTCGTCGCCGTAGTAGCCGCCGCAGCCGACCAGGCCGATGGCGAGAAAGACGACCAGTCCGCGTGCTGTCCTGGCGATGGTCTTGGCCCACATCTCCAAACTTTTCCTCAAAGACAATCCAACCTCACGAAGGGGACGTCATCGCTCGGGCTCCGATGCCCGGCCCAAACGGCTGCGATCCGACGAAACGCCCGATCCCGCAAACCGGCTCCTGCCTCTCTCGTGCAAGCCCACAGGCACGCCGACAGCGAGTGACCCCGCCAATATAGCCCATGGTCCGGTGTCGTGAAAGTAGGGGCGTTGCACTCCGTCGGGATTCCGCTCGCCTGTTGGCCTCGCCTGCACGCCGGGAGTTTCGCACTGCTGCAGGCCGCGGGTCCCGCTAGGCCGTCCAGCCCAGCCGCTGGCACAGCTCGGGCGTCAGGATCTCCAGCGCACGGGCCTGCTGGGCCGGCGAAAGGACCTTGCGCCACTCCTCGGTCTCGCCCAGGCGCAGGTGGACGTCCTCGGCGCTGGCGCCGCGCTCCCTGTCGAAGGCCTCCGGGGCGACCCGGAAGAAGGCCAGGACGCGCCCCAGGTAGTCGTCGCTGTCACGCTTGAAGCCCTCGAAGTCGAGGAAGAGGATCTCCAGGCCGTTGTCGGGATCGTCGGCGGCCGCGAGCCAGGTGCGGATCCAGTCCACCTGGAGTTTCAGGTAGTGCTCCACGCTCCAGTCGATCACGGCCTCGAGGTCCTGGGAGAGCACCGAGGCCGGGGGCACGATCCGGCGCCAGATCGGAGCCAGCAGGCGCATGGAGACGTCGTCGCGGACGAAATGCGCCCAGGACAGCATGGCCTGGCGGGGGTCGCGCAGATGCACCAGGACCCGCCGGATTCCGGCCTGGCGCAGCATCTGCAGGTTGTGGCCGCTCGCCGCGACGTGCTCCTTCGAGATGACGCCGCCCTGCGCGAAGTCGCCGGCGCGCGGGCCCAGGATGCAGCAGTCCGGGAAGAGGCCCAGGGAGATGTGGCTCTGCGCCAGCCCCAGGCCCTCGGCCAGGCGGTTCCAGATGGTCTCGCTCGCCGACTTGGGCAGGGTCGTGATCAGCATCGGCGGCATGCCGGACAGCATCGCGGCGTTGCGGCGCTCGATGAAGGTCGCGCGGTCGGAGCGGATGGTATTGAGGGCGAGGTTCAGGCGCGCACAGATGGCCTCGGCCTCCTCGTAGCGGCCGCGGGCCAGCAAGAGGTTGGCCAGCGGCGCCCAGGCGGTCGGCGCCTCGGGCAGGCGCTGCAGGATATAGCGCTGCGCCTCGATCGCCCGGTCGACATAGGCGTCGCCCTGGATGTCGTTGCCGCGCTGGTAGCTGGCCGAGGCCAGCAGGGTCAGCGAATCGGAATGCTGCGGGAAGAGGAGCAGGATCTGCTCGTAGATCCGGATGGCCTCGTCCAGTTTCCCCTCGCTCTGCAGGGTTCGGCCTTGCACGAAGGCCTGATCGACTTGCTGCCGGCGGGCGGCATCTTCGGGACTGACTCGCATCTCCATCCTCGGGTTCGAGCGGCGGCTGCCCTCCGGGCGGCGTTCCGGGCGGGCTTCAAGGGCCGCTGGCCCCTTTCTCTTTCCGTCTTCAAGCCCGCTCCGGTAGTCCTCGCCGGTCGCTCCGTCAAGCCGGGTCGGTGTCGCGCGCTTGCCAAGCCCGCGGGGCGGAGGCTAAGGCTCTTGCCACTCTCCGGGGCGCCTCGGGCTTGCGTCGTCTGCCCGGCAGCGCCCTGGAACCCCTATCGTTCGAGCGAGTCCTCGGCGCGGATGAGCCCATCTGCCCGGGACCTGCTTCAAGCAGCAAGGCGGTCGCGCAATGCCCGGCATCATCTGGCTGGCATCCTATCCGAAATCCGGCAACACCTGGCTCAGGGCCTTCCTCGCGAACTACCTGTCGAACGCCAGGGAAGCGGTCGCCATCAACGACCTGCCCAAGCACATCCTCGGCGACAACCTGCGCCAGCACTACCTGCAGTTCAGCGGCCTGAAGGACGAGGAGTTGGATGCGGCGAAGATCGCAGCGCTGCGGCCACGGGTGCACCAGTGGATGGCGCTGAGCCGCGGGCACGACGTCTTCGTCAAGACCCACAATGCCGTCGCCCTGGCCGACGGCGTGCCGCTCATCACCCCGGCGGCCACGGCCGGGGCCTTCTACGTGATCCGCAATCCCTTCGACGTGGCGGTCTCCTTCGCCAACCACTACCAGATCGAGTACTCGCGGGCGGTCGAGAGCCTGTGCCAGGGCGACTACCGCCTGCCCGAGCAGAGCGGGATCCTGGATCAATACCTGGGCGACTGGGGCCAGCACGTGACGAGCTGGACCACCGCCCAGGGGATGACGCGCCTGGTGCTGCGCTACGAGGACATGCAGGCCAAGCCGCTGAAGGCCTTCGGCGAGGTGGTGCGCTTCCTGGGCCTGCCGAAAGACATGGAACGCCTGAAGCGCGCGGTGCGCTTCAGCGCTTTCAAAGAGCTGAAGCGGCAGGAAGAGAAGAATCGCTTCGTCGAGTCGCGGCCCGACGGCACCACGCCCTTCTTTCGCGGCGGGACCAGCGGGTCGTGGCGCCAGCACCTGGACGAGGCCGACCGCGACCGGCTGATCGAACGCTTTGAGCCCCTGCTGCGCACGCACGGTTATCTCTCCGACAAGGGCCGCATCCTGGTCTGAGAGCTCCTTGGTCGCTGCAGCGGGGTGGGAAGGGCCAAGTCCCTGACCCGGCGACATTATGTCCGAAGGGCTCTGGGTCCAGGCAAGGCTTGACGGGCCCGCGATATCGCGACTAAGAATCATTATCGTGCGTGACGGTACGGGATCTCGAGCCCGGATCCGCTCCCGCATTTCTCTGCTGAGCCCACAGCCACGCATCTCGCCGAAAGCCCGGATCGAAGAAGCCCGCAAGCGCTTGACGAGACGTTAGGCAGTGATTAGCAATGTTATATTGTTGCATTCTGTCGTCCGCGTCGAGGGGTGCGGGCGGCCCCGCGAAGCAACGTCAGCCGCCGAAGGATCAAGAAAATGAAGAAGACACTCTGTGCCACCACCGCACTCTGCGCGGCGGCAACGCTGGGCGCTCAGGGCGCCGAAGCCGACGGCATCAAGCTCGGCATCTCCGGTTTCACGAATACCTTCTTCAGCGCCGGCGGCCTGAACACCACCGGCAGCCGCGACAACCCGGGCAACGATCCCGACTACAACGCCACCGGCCTCTGGGCCGACGGCGAGATCTGGTTCATCGGCTCCTACCGGCATGACAACGGCATGCAGTTCGGCGCTCGGGTGGAGCTTGAGGTCTTCGCCTCCTCCACCAGCGAGGACACGATCAGCCAGCACTTCATCTGGGTGCAGAGCGACCTGGGCCGGGTCGAAGCGGGGTCGCGCTACTCCGCTGCCTACCAGATGCACTACGCCGCCCCGGTCGTCGGCCTGCCGATCAACTCGGGCTGGGTCACGGTCTTCATCCCGGCCAACCCCGACAGCACCGTCGCCTTCGTCACCCCCTCGGTCTCCACCTACATCGACTACGGCGACAAGGAGAACCAGATCACCTACTACACGCCTCGGTTCCAGGGCTTCCAGCTGGGCGTGAGCTACGCCCCCTCCATCAACTTCAGCGGCGATGGCCAGAACTTCCCGGTCGAGGCTGACAAGAACACCCAGTATTCCAACGGCTTCTCCATCGGCGCGAACTTCGTCGACGAGTTCGACGGCTTCGGAGTCGCGATCTCCGGCGGCTACCGCCGGTCCGAGGCGCCGAGCGACGTCATCAACGCCGGCGGCGACGATTACCAGAGCGCCTCGGTGGGCGCCTCCTTCTCCTATGCCGGCGTGACCGTCGGCGGCTCCTACGCCAACTCCTTCGACGGCCAGGCGACGGTGGAGAGCGGCGTTCTCGTGAACAGCACCGAAGGCCAGGCCTGGGACGTCGGGCTGGCCTACGGCGCCGGGCCCTGGACCATCGGTGCCGCCTACCTGCAGACCGAGGTCGAGGGCGCGCCGGCCGGTACGCCGGGCTACGTGGGCTCCGGCAACGACGACAAGCTCTATGCCGCCACCGCCGGCCTCGATTACGCCCTGGGGCCGGGGATCAACGCCAGCGGCGGCGTCATGTACGGGCGCTGGAGCGCGGAGAGTGGTGCCGTGAACACAGGCGTGATCGCCGCCGCGGGCCTGACGCTTTCCTTCTAGGACCGGGTGCCGGAAGCGCCGGCGCCTAAGATCGGCAGAGAGATCCAAGCCGGGGCGGGGGCGCCCGGGACCGGGGAAGGCGGGGCCGGCCAACTGCGCTTCTCCCGGTCTTCTCGGGCCTTCCGGGCTTCGCCCCCGGCTTCTGCCCGCCGGGGGCCTCCGGCCATCTGCGGCTCCCGCCCCCGCCAAATGCACTGTGTCGTCATTGCAACAGACAGCGATCCTTGTCACAGATGTGGCCGTCTAGAGGCAACCCAAGCGTTGACCCAAACGGCGAGAAGGGGCTTAACTCCCATAGCTATCCCGCGGAACTCCACGGGGGGCAACGTGAACTGGCCTGGATCCAATGAGTAGCCCTGAGACGGCTGGTTCGATCGGTGAAGGGCTCTTGAGCTCAAGAACGGAAACTGGGTCACTTTTGGATAGAGAGGGAGAGGCAATGAAAAAGGTCCTCTACGGTACCACGGCCCTCTGCGCGGCGGGAGTCCTCGGCGCGACGGGCGCCGCTGCCGACGGCATCGAGTTGGGCATTGGCGGCTACATGAACACCATGTTCAGTGCTGGCGGCATCAACGGCACTGCTGGCCGTGACTTCCTTGGCACTTCGAAGCCGGACTACAACGTCACCGGCCTCTGGGCGGACGGCGAGGTCTGGTTCCTGGGTAGCTACAAGCACGACAACGGCATCCGTTTCGGTGCCCGCGTCGAGCTCGAAGTCTTCGCTTCCAGCACCAGCTCGGACACGATCGACGAGCACTACATCTTCGTCGAAGGCGACTTCGGTCGTGTGGTGGCGGGTTCCGAGAACTCGGCAGCCTACATCATGCACTATGCGGCTCCGGTCTCCGGTCTGCCCATCAACTCCGGCTGGGTGACCGTGTTCATTCCGCCGAACCCCGACAGCGCGGTTGGTTTCCGTACCCCGTCCGTGTCGACCTACCTCGACTACGGCAACGACGAAAACCAGATCACCTACTACACGCCGCGTTTCTCCGGCTTCCAGCTCGGTCTGTCCTATGCGCCGACCGTGGCGGGCAACGGTGAAGGCCAGAACTTCCCGGTCGAGGCAGAGCGCAACAGCCAGTACTGGAACGGCTTCGCCGCCGGCGCCAACTTCGTCGACGACTTCGACGGCATCGGTGTCGCGATCTCTGTGGGTTACACCCGTGCGGAGGCTCCGGACGATCTGCGTTCGCTCGGTGTGGACGACTACCAGGGCTTCAACGTCGGTGCGAACTTCTCCTATGCCGGCGTGACGATCGGTGGTGCATACGCCAACGCCTTCGACGGCCAGGCGAGCTCCTTCACCGACTCCAACGGCGCCACCCAGGTCTTCACCTCCGAGGGTAACTCCTGGGATGTGGGCATCGCCTACTCGGCCGGTCCCTGGACCGTCGGTGCCGAGTACTTCCAGGGTGAGGTCGAGGGCATCGTCAACAGCGGCTCCGGCGCGGGCGGCACCAATGCCGCCGGTTCGGGCGTCCGCGGTGCGGGTAACGACGATCGGCTCTATGCTGCCACCGGCGGCCTGACCTACGCGCTCGGGCCGGGAATCACGGCTCGCGGCGGTATCATGTACGGTCGCTGGGCGGCTGAAAGCGGTGCGGTCAACACCGGCGTCATCGGCGCCGCGGGTCTGTCCTTCCGCTTCTAAGAAGACATAACGGCGCTTCGGCGCCAGCCTGTCGAGGGGCGCGGGATCACTCCCGCGCCCCTTTTTTTTGCGCCCTTCGCGGGATAAGCCTTGGCGTCGCGGCGAAGTGGAGGAACGAGACGGGTGCAGCAGGAAGATGGCGGCCAGCGGGTCCGAGAGGGGCTGGCCAGGGTCCGCAAGTCCATCGAGCGCGCTTGCCTGAAGGCCGAGCGCGACCCCGGCGAGGTCACCCTGGTGGCGGTCAGCAAGACCCACGGCCAGTCGGCGGTCGAGCAGGCGATCGCGGCCGGGCAGCGAGTCTTCGGCGAGAACCGCGTGCAGGAAGCGCAGGCCAAGTTTCCCGCTCTGAAGGAGGCGACGCCCGGCCTGTCGCTGCACCTGATCGGGCCGCTGCAGACGAACAAGGCCGAGGATGCCGTGGCGCTCTTCGACGTCATCGAGAGCCTGGACCGCCCCAAGCTCGCCCACAGCCTCGCCAAGGCCATGGACAAGCGTGCGCGCCGGCTTGCCTGCTTCATCCAGGTCAACACCGGGGAAGAGCCGCAGAAGGCCGGCTGCCTGCCACGGGATCTGGACGCGCTCTATCGCCTGTCGAGCGAGGAACTGGGGCTCGACATCCGGGGACTCATGTGTATCCCGCCGGTCGACGAGCCGCCGGCGCCGCACTTCCAGTTCCTGCGCCAGCGCGCCCGCGAACTCGGCCTGGCCGCCCTCTCCATGGGCATGAGCGCCGACTTCGAGACGGCGATCCTGCTGGGCGCCACCCACGTCCGGGTCGGCACCGCCATCTTCGGGACCCGCTCAGCCCCCGCCTGACCCGCCGGGCCTCTCGTTCACGCCCAGGCCCTTCCACTTCGGCGGCGAAACCCGGCGCGTGAAGTCGCTCTGCATCAGATCGAAGGAGATGGAGATCCGGTCGCTCCGGCTCCGGTTCGGCGGCACCCCGTGCTCCAGCCAGGCGGGAAAGCAGATCAGGCGGCCGGGCTTGATGTCGACGTTGTTCTGGGTGGCGTTGGCGATGTTGCCTTCGGTCAGCTTCGGCGAGATGACGCGGGCCTGCGGGCGCGGGTCGTAGAACTGAATCCGGTTGGCCCCGGGCGGCGCCCGCACGTAGTAGACGCCCGACAGCAGGTTGTTGGGATGGCTGTGGATGGCGTGCGGCGCGCCCGGCGGGTTGACGTTCGCCCAGCAGCCGGTGATCTCGACCACGGGATAGGCGAGCTTCAGGAAGCTGACGACACCCTGCCCCGCCGCCTCGATCAGGCGCACGAGGGGTTGGAAGGCGGGGCGCAGGTGCAGATCCTGGCTGGTCTGCCAGTTGTGGCCCGGCGGAAGCGCGGGCCGCGGCGCAATCAGCGTCTCGACCGCGGCCTCCAGCTCCGCATTCAGGCGCTCGGCCTCGGAGGCCGGCAGGTCGTGCACCCAGCAAAAGGTCGGGAAGAGCGTCATCGCCTGCGTGGTTTCGAACATCGCGCGCTTCTCCGGACTCCTCTCCGCCTAACTCCTATCTCGGGCCGCCCGAAGCCAGCGACCCTCTCCTGGGGTCCTCGACCCGCAGATGCCAGGCCGAATTCACGTCCGCCAGCAGCAACAGCAGGTCCGACCGCCTCAGCGCGATACAGCCTTCGGTCCCGGTCAGGCCCGGCCGTGCCACATGCAGGAAGATCGCACTGCCTGCGCCGGCCCTGGGCGGATCGTCATTGTACCCGAGGGGGACGATGAAATTATAGAGCGAGTCGTGCCGCCACAGGCGCTCCGCCCGCCCGGACCGGGGCAGGACCACGGGCCTGTTGTAGGCGGCGTCCAGGGGATCGTCGCTCCAGCCGAGGTCCGGCCGCAGGGGCCAGGTGGGAAGCCCGCTCCTGGGCGCTGGGCCGCGATCGGGTCTGTAATAGAGGCCGCGCAGGGGAAAGCGGCCGATCGGTGTGGCGCCGTCGCCCTCGCGCTTGGCCAGCGTCGTCCCGCCGCGGCCGATCGCACAGGGGAAGGCGAGCCCGCCGGCCCGGGCGATCCAGCCTCTGCTCTCCAGCCGCACCAGGATTTCCATGCCAGCAGGCAAGTGGGCGTCCCCCTGTCTAGAAGAGGTGGCCGAAACGGCGGGCCTTGGTCAGCAGGTAGGGGCGATTGTGCTCGTTGTCGGGGAAGGCCAGGGCCACGCGCTCTGTTACTTCGATGCCACAGTTCTCCAGGCCCGCCACCTTCTCGGGATTGTTGGTCAGCAGCCGCACCTGGCGGATTCCCAGAAGCCGCAGCATCTCGGCGGCCGGCAGGTAGATACGCTCGTCGGCGTCGAAACCCAGTTGCTCGTTGGCGTCCAGGGTATCGGCGCCCAGGTCCTGCAGCTGGTAGGCCCGCAGCTTGTTGACCAGGCCGATCCCGCGGCCCTCCTGCGCCAGGTAGAGCAGCACGCCCGAGCCTGCGGCGGCGATGGTCTCGACCGCGCCGCGCAGCTGCTCGCCGCAGTCGCAGCGCAGCGAGCCCAGCAGGTCGCCCGTGAAGCACTCGGAATGCAGGCGGGCCAGGACCGGCCGGTCGGGGTCGATCTCGCCGATCACGATCGCCAGATGCTCCAGGCCTCCGTCGCCCGGGCGGAAGGCGTGGATCCTGGTGTCGGCCGCCCCGGCCAGCGGCACGCGCGCGGAGGTCACCTCGCTCAGCCGCCGGGTGCCGGCATGGCGATAGCCGGCAACCTCGCCAACCCCGACCGAAAGGATGTCCTCGGCCTCCGCCAGGCGGCGCCGCTCGGGCGCCAGGGGAACGAAGAGCGCCGCGGGAAGCAGGCGGGCCAGCTTCGCCAGGTCGACGGCGGACTTCTTCAGGCCAAGGCCGCCCACATTCGCCCGGTTCACCACCTTCGGCACCGGGCCCGCAGCGGTCGGGTCGGCCAGGGCGGCCAGCGCATCGCCCTCGATCCCCTCGATGTGAAGCGCCACCACCTCGTCGTCCGGCCGGCCCAGGCCCAGGGCATGGGCCCGGCGCGGGGTCACCAGCAGGACCGGCCGCCGTCCGGCCAGGCGCGTCAGGGGCGAGAGGCCCAGGGTCTCGCCCATCTCCACCGCCTGGATCAGGGCCGACCATTCGCCGTCGTGCAGGAGGATCGGCGCACCGCGCCGCAGCTCCGCAAGGGCACGTGCGACGCGCTGCAGCAGCGCATCGTCGGCGAGGACATTGATCGGCAGGTTTTCGCTCATCTCGTTCCTGGTCTGGCCGGGACCATCCTTGGGGACTCTGACGTACCCGACGGCGGGCCTCGCAAGACTATCCCTTCTTCCCTTCCGCTCACCTCAGCCCTGGTTGCATGACCGGGCTGCGTGACCGGGCTGCGCCAGGCCGGTGGTCACCTCCCGGTCCGGCGACGCGGGTTGCGGCCGCGATGGAGGCCCGAGAGGTCTTTACCGCCTACCTGCGGAGATGGCAGGTTTGGCAAGAGGCGTCAAGCCAGCCTCCCCCGGCAAGCGAGCCTCCCCGGCCGGTCTCCGGGCGCCCCGGCGCAGCAGCCAAAAAAGGTAGGAAATGTCGGACGTTCTATGGCAGGGGCTGACCCAGACGGACCTGGATCGGCAACTGAACCTGCGTGCACGCTGGCCCGGCCACCAGGCCGTCCTGGAACGCTGGGCGCGCGACAGCGCCGCGGTCCGGGAGGCCATCGCGGACAAGAGCTGCCTCTCTTACGGCGACCACCGCCTGCAGACGATCGACCTCTTCCGTCCGCCGCAGGCCGGTCCCGACCTGCCGCTCTTCGTCTTCGTCCACGGCGGCTACTGGCAGAGCCTGGACAAGTCCGACTTCAGCTACCTGGCACCGCCCTACCTGGCGGCCGGGATCGCGGTCGCCTCGATCAACTACCGCATGGCACCCGAGGTCCGCCTCTCGGAAATCTGTGCTGATGTGAAGAGGGCGCTCGACCATCTGGAGCGGGAGGCGGCGGGCCTGGGATGCCGGCCGGGCGGCTTCGTCCTCGCCGGCCATTCGGCCGGCGGCCATCTTGCCCTGCAGGAACTGCTGCGCGAGCGGCGGGCGCTTGCCAGGGGCGAGACCGCAACACCGAGACTGGCAGCCGTCTTCTCGCTCTCCGGGGTCTACGATTTGCAACCCTTGTGTCTCTCCTACCAGCAGATGGTCCTCAAGCTCGACGCACAGGAGGTGATGGAGCTCAGCCCGCTGCGCGGCGCCCCGGCCTCGGCACCGCCGGTTCTTGTTGCAGTGGGGGATCAAGAGACGCCAGAATTCCTACGACAACAGAATGCGCTGATCGCCCAGTGGCAGGCCCTGGACCTGCCCATCGAGGGTCAGCGTGTGCCAGGCCAAGACCACTTCACCGTGGTCGATGCGCTCGCGGACGAAGCGCACGCCCTGACGCGCTGGCTGGTTGCGGCCTGCCTGGCAAACAGCAGGAGGAAAGTGTGAGCACTCTCGTGGGAAAGCGGATACTCCTCGTCGATGACGATCAGGCCCTACGCCAGGCCCTGTCCGAACAGCTTCACCTGCACGAAGAGTTCACCACCGAGGAGGCCGACTGCGGTCAGGCCGCGCTGGAGAAGACCAAGGAGGAGATCTTCGACGCCGTCGTGCTGGATGTCGGCCTGCCGGACATCGACGGGCGCGAGGTCTGCCGCCTGCTCAGGCGCAACGGGGTCAAGTGCCCCATCATCATGCTGACGGCCTCGGCCAGCGATGCCGACCAGATCCTGGGCCTCGACGCCGGTGCCAACGACTACATCGCCAAGCCCTTTCGCCTGGGCGTGCTGCTGGCCCGGCTGCGCGCGCAGCTGCGCCAGCACGAGCAGAGCGAGGATGCCACCTTCACCATCGGCCCCTACAGCTTCCGGCCCGCCGCCAAGCTGATGCTGCACGACGAGAAGCAGCAGAAGGTGCGGCTGACCGAGAAGGAGACGGCGATCCTGAAGTACCTCTACCGCGCCGGCGACCGCGCGGTCGGACGCGACACCCTGCTGGGAGAGGTCTGGGGCTACAACGCCGGCGTGACCACCCACACGCTGGAAACCCACATCTACCGCCTGCGCCAGAAGATCGAGGCCGACCCCACGCACCCCGCCCTTCTGCTGACGGAGCCGGGCGGCTACAGGCTGGCGCCCTGAGGTCCAAGCTGAGGCGTCAGGCGCTCTCCGGCAAGGGGCTGCGCCTGGCGAGGCGGCGGCCCAGGAAGAGGCACAGCAGCAGCGCGGTTCCGCAGAGGACGCCGAAGACCGGCGAGGCCAGGTCCCAGCCGCCGGTCGGGCCGATCATCGCGGCCAGCAGCAGCGGACCGGCCAGCACGCCGACATTGCGCATGGTGAGGATGATGCCGAAGGCCGCGAGCGTCGCCCCCTGCGGCCCGACGATGACGCCCGGCATGGCGAAGAGTGCCGTCGGGATGAGGCCGGCACCGATGCCGTAGACGATCAGCAGGACCAGGCCCCAGGGCCCCTCGCCGACGCTCGGAAGCAGCCACCAGCAAGCGCATTCCATCGCGAAGCCGACGACCAGCAGGCCGGCTGGCGTGGCGCCGTAGTGTATGAACCTGGCCGAGAGCAGGTTGAAGGCCGCGACCAGCAGCACCGGCACCAGGTAGGCGTAGGTCGCCACGGCCGGCGTGACCCCGAGGCTCTTGACCATGAAGTCGGGGAACCAGGTCATGAAGCCGACGTACTGGCCGGAGAAGAGGAGGAAGGCGAGCCCGGCGGTCCAGAGCAGCCTGCGCTCCTCGCCCGAGAGGCCGCCCTTGCCGGCGCCCCGGGCGGCATTGCCGGCACCCAGGTAGAAGCCGCGCCCACGCTGCATCGCGATCAGGCAGACGGCGATGGCGAGCGTGGCTGCGATCGCCATCCACCAGAGCGGACGCCAGAGGCCCGCGTCCTGGGTCGGCAGTGCGAGCAGTGCCGCCGTCATCTGGCCGGCGGGAATCCAGGTGGCGCTCATCGCGGCGACCAGCGGCAGGTTGCGGCGGGCGGAGTTGGCGCTGGCGCTCGCCGGACCGATGAGGGCGAGGATGGCGAAGCCCAGGCCCTCCAGCGCGCGTCCGGCCAGCACCACCCAGCCGGACTGCGGCACGAGAAGGGCGAGCAGCGTACCCAGGACGAAGAGGAGCAGCGCCGCCCAGAGGGCCGGGATCGCGCGGCCGGCCGAGATGACCCGCGAGAGCGGCAGGGTGGCCACCAGGCCGACCAGGGCATAGACGCTCATGAAGCCGCCGGCCAGGATCAGGTCGTAGCCGTAGTCCTCGAGCATGATCGGCAGGACCGGTGGCAGCTTGAACTGCTGGAAGGCCGCATACCACGCCAGGGCAAGCCCGAAGGCGACGCCGCCCCAGCGGGTTCTTTCCGTCGTTCCCGCGCCCTGCATCACGCCTTCCTTGCCACGATCGATTCGGAACCGGTAGCCCCCGGGGAGGCATTCTACCTCTGTCGCCGCCGTCTGCTATCGCAGCTTTTGCACTTTCGCCGCGCAATCGCCATGTCCTAAAGTGCAAAAGATCGATGAAGCGGCGCGAGACTGCCAGAGGGGGCAATACAAGGGGACCGGATGACGGTGGAACAAACGCAAGAGCGGTTCCTCGTCCGTTTCTGGGGTGTGCGCGGATCTATCGCCTGCCCGGGGCCGGACTACGACCGCTATGGCGGCAATACCTCCTGCATCGAAGTACGCCTGGGCGAAAGAGTGCTTATCTTCGACGCCGGGACCGGGCTGCGGCCCCTGGGCATGGCCCTGCTGCCGGAGTTCCCGCTGGACGCCGATATCTTCCTCACCCACACCCACGTCGATCACATTCACGGCATCCCCTTCTTCCTTCCCTTCTTCTCGCCGAAGAACCGCTTCCGGGTCTGGGCCGGGCACCTGGCGCCGCGCCTGACCTTGAAGCAGGTGCTCTGCAAGTACATGGCCGAGCCCCTCTTCCCGGTGCCGCCCGACATCTTCGCCGCAGAGATGGAGTACCGGGACTTCGAGGCGGGGGAGACCCTGACGCCGACGTCCGGCTCCCTGCTCAGGACCACGCCCCTCAACCACCCACAGGGCTCCACCGCCTACCGGCTGGAGCAGGGCGGGCGCAGCTTCTGCTACGTGACCGATACCGAGCATGTCGAAGGCGCCTTGGACCAGCGCATCCTGGCCCTGGTCGCCGGGGCCGACGTCATGGTCTACGACGCGACCTACACCGACAACGAGTATCCGAAGTATCGCGGCTGGGGCCATTCCACCTGGCAAGAGGGGCTGCGCCTGGCCGAGGCTGCAGGGGTGAAGCGGCTGGTCATCTTCCACCACGATCCCAGCCACGACGACAGGGTCATGGACGAGATCGCCGCCGGGGCCGCCGCAGCCCGCCCCGGCACGCTGGTGGCCCACGAGGGGCTGACCCTGGAGCTGTGAGGGTGACCGCGAGTTGATCGGGTATGAATTGCAGCCCTTCCGGTCGCGACCCTATGACTCTTCTGTTGCAGCGGTGCCGGCTGGCACCGATCGAAGCAAGCAAGAGCACCAGAGCGGGATGCGTTCGCTCACGCTCACGAATTCTGCTCTAGCCTATTGTTTTAGAAGCAAATCGTCGTCGCAGATGAGTCCATCTGCAAGGGATTTGCTCTAGCTGGTAGGAGCCAGACCGAGGAGGCGGGCCGGCAGGATGTGGCAGTGGTTGCGGGGCTTCTTCGTCGGCCCATCTGAGGCCGACCTGCCGGAGCGGCTGCGCCAGGCGATCGCCAGGCAGCAGGACCGCAGCGAGCGGATCACCGGCTGGGTCCAGCTCTCCATCGTCCTGCTCTGGGCCGCGCTCTGGGCCATCTCGCCGAAGCTGGCCAGCGGGCCGGCCGCCCTTCCCGTTCCCGCCGCCCTCTTCACCTACTTCGTGCTGACCGTCATCCGCATCGCCTGGTCCTATCGCCGGCGTCTGCCGGACTGGGTGCTGGCGGCCTCGGTCGTCTTCGACATGATCCTGCTGCTGACGGTCATCTGGTCCTTTCACCTGACCTACGACCAGCCCCCCTCCTTCTTCCTGAAGGCGCCCACGCTGCTCTACGTCTTCATCTTCATCGCGCTGCGCAGCCTGCGCTTCGATTCCCGCTACGTCCTCTTGTCCGGTGCGGTCGCAGCAGCCGGCTGGGCGATCATGGTCGGCTACGTCGTCGCGGTGGAGGCCGGCAGCATGTCGGTCACGCGCGACTACGTGATCTATCTCACCTCCAACTCGCTGCTCTTCGGCGCCGAGTTCGACAAGATCATCACCATCATCATCTTCACGCTCGTGCTGGCCGCGGCCCTGGCGCGCGCCAAGGCCCTGCTGCTGCGCTCCGTCAGCGAAGAGTACAAGGCCAAGGCCCTCTCGCGCTTCTTCGACGAGGCCGTGGCCGATCGGATCAAGAGTGCCGAGCGGGAGCTGACGGTGGGGCAGGGAGAGCTGCGCGAGGCGACCATCCTCTCGCTGGACCTGCGCGGCTTCACGCCCCTGGCCGCCAGCCAGAGGCCGGAGGACACCATCCGGCTACTCTCGGATTACCAGGCCCTGGTGGTTCCCATCATCCGCGCCCACGGCGGCGCCATCGACAAGTTCCTGGGCGACGGCGTCCTGGCCAGCTTCGGCGCGGTCGAGGAGAGCGAGAGCTACGCGGCCGATGCCATGGCGGCGCTCCAGGATATCCTCGTGGCCGCCGCGGCCTGGGAGGAGGAGCGCGCGGCCAGGGGCCTGGCGGCGCCGCAGGTGAACGCGGCCCTGACCAGCGGTCGCGTCCTCTTCGCCGTCATCGGCGAGGACGAGCGCCTGGAGTACACCGTCATCGGCGAGGCGGTGAACCTGGCCGCGAAGGTCGAGAAGCACAACAAGGTGCTGAAGAGCCGCGCGCTCGCCGATGCGCGGACCTGCGCGCTGGCCGGCAAGCAGGGCTATGCCGGTCCGCGGGCCTGGCAGGCGCTTCCCGGACGCGAGGTGCCGGAAGCCGGCGGCCGCCTGGACCTCGTGGTCCTGGCCGAATAGGGAGGATGGCCGGCGCAGCGGAAGTGGGCCGGCGAGCAGGGACAGGGTCTGGAGGGGGTCGATGATCCGGCTTAGAGCAGTGCGCGCCAGCCTTCTGGTGGTGGCGATGATGGCGACAGGCGGCGCCGTAGTGGCGGACCAGACCGCCTGTCAGCAGGGCTTCGAGGCGCAGGAGCGCGGCGCCAGCGAACTTGCCGTCGAACTGCTGACCTCCTGCCTGGAGGCCGGCGATCTCTCGACCGAGAACGCGGCCCTCTTCCACTACCTGAGGGCGAGCGCGCAAGCCGACCTGGGGGCCTACGCACGCGCCATTGCCGACTTCGACCAGTCCATCCGCCACGCGCCCTCGAACGCCATCGCCTACCAGGACCGCGGCGTCGTCCATCACCTGCAGGGTGAGCTCGATCGCGCCATCGCGGACTTCGACCGCGCTATCGATCTCGACCCGACCAACGCCTTTGCCTTCGACAACCGCGGCATCGCCTACCGCGACAGGGGAGACCTCGAGCGCGCCGTCGCCGATTTCGGCCGGGCCATCGATCTCGATCCCTTCGACGCGCACGCCTTCCACAACCGCGGCGTCACCTACATGGACATGGGCCTGATGGACCTTGCGATCGCCGACTTCGACCAGGCGATCCGCCTCGACCCGACCCAGCACCTCGCCTACGACAACCGCGGCCTGGCCCTGATGGAGAAGGGCCTGCTGGACCGGGCCATCGCCGATTTCGGCCAGGTGATCCGCCTCGATCCCGGCGATCCCTACGCCCACAGCAACCGGGGCTGGGCGCTGCTGGACAGCGGCGAGCCGGAACGTGCCATCGCCGACTTCGACGAGGCTATACGCCTGGATTCCAGCAGCGACGACGCCTACAACGGCCGCGCCTACGCACGCGCCGCGGCCGGGGACCTGGAGGGCGCGCTGGTCGACGTGGAGCACGCGCTCTCCCTCAGGCCCGGCGATCCCTTCATCATGGATACGCTGGGCGATATCTTCTGCCGGCAGGGCCGACACGACGAGGCCCTGGAAACCTGGGAGGATTCCCTTGCCCGCTCGTCGGAGGCGGTGGCGGCCAAGCAGCAGAAGCTGGCGAAGGAGGGCTTCTACCCGGGCGCGATCGACGGTACGCACTCGCCCGGCCTGCGGGAGGCCCTGGAGTCCTGGGCCGCTGCGGGATGCCCCGGCGTCTGACGGCCGCCTTCTTGCCGGAAGGGAAGTGCCGCTCCGCCCCGGCTCAGGCTTCCTTACGGTAGAGGTGATAGCGCCCCGGCGGCACGGCCTCCGGCAGGGCGGCGGCCACGGCACCCGCCATCGCGAGCGGCTGGTCGCTCAGCACGAGCGCGCCGGGCGCCAGGGCCGGCGGCAAGACCTCGCTCACGAAGGCGGCGAGCCGGCGGTTGGCCTCGGCATCGCCGCTGCCCATGTCGGCGTGCACCAGGACGACGCGGCCGGCGAAGTCCCGGCCGGCGCGCGGCAGGGTCTCGTGGAAGTCGCCCAGGTAGAGCCGGCTCGTCTCGGGAATGCAGTCCGGGTGGGCTGCAACCTTGCGCTCGAAGACATAGATCGGCCAGCGTTCCTCCGGGTCTGCGAGGCGGCTGCGCAGGTGATCGTAGGTCCGCCCGTTGCCCAGCCCCAGCTCGAAGACCGGCCCGGGCCGCTCGGCGATCCGGGCGCAGGCGTGGTCCAGGCAGGCCCGCTGCGCCTCCAGCCGGCGGATGAAGGAATCGAGACGGCTCACCCCGCTTGTCCGGACGGTTCTCTCGGCCAGAGCAAAGCCTGCGCAGATGGACTCATCTGCGACGACGATTTGCTGTTAAAACAATAGGCTTGGGCAGGAGTCGTGGGCATAGGCGAACGCATCCTGCCTTAGTGCCTGCCGCGGGCGGCGTAGAGATCCTGGGTCGTCTTCTCCAGGCGGGCGGCGAGGATGCGCATGACCTCCAGGCCGATCTGCGGGAAGTCCTGGACCAGGCGGAAGAAGAGGTCCTTGGTGATCTTCAGGGCCTCGGTCTTCTCCTTGGCGCGCACCGTGGCGGTGCGGGGCACGTCGCAGAGGATGGCGATCTCGCCCAACACGGCATGGCGGGTCAGGGTCGCGACCACGACCTCGCTGCCGTCGGGCTGGACCAGCACCACCTCGGCCTCGCCTTCCAGGATGATGTAGGCGGCATCGCCCTGGTCGCCCTGCTTCACCAGCACCTGGCCCGGCTTGAAGGTCAGCCTCTCGCTGGCGAAGGCCATCAGCTTCAGCTTGCTGGTCTCGATGTTGGCGAAGAGGGGTACTTTCCTCAGGGCATCGACTTCGGAATCCAGGCTCATGATCGCTCCTACTCCCGGCGCCTGCACAGGTACGCGCGCTCGTCCCCGCTCGGCGGGTCTCGGCGGAATCGTCTCTCGGGCGGCCGGGAGGAGACGTGGGGCCTCGCGCCCCGGTCGGGAAAGTCATCGTGGCAGGCGCTCGCCGCCAACGCCTTTCGGGGGCAGCTGCCTGCCGGCGCTCCACCGAACCGCGATCCGATTTCGGTTATACTACGGCCGGTCGGGGACATCTGCCTATCCCCTTCCGATTTCCGCCGCCAGGGCGCCGCCGGGCTTGGTCAGTTCGTCGAAGCTGCCCTTCGCGGCTATGCGCCCCTCGCTCATCACCGCCACCTGACCGAAGCCCTTGGCCGCTTGCGGCCTGGTCATGGTCCAGACGATGCCGCGTCCGGCGCGGTGCTCGCGCACGCGTTCCATGATCATCGTCTGGGTCCCGCTGTCCAGCGAGCCCAGCGCGTCGTTGACGATCAAGAGATCGGGGTCCTTCAGAAGAGCGCGTCCCAGTCCCAGGAGCTGACGCTGGGACTGGCTCAGGCGCTTGCCGCCGATCCCGACGTCGTAGTTCAGCCCGACCTCCATGACCGCGCCGCGCAGGTCCAGCTCGTCCAGCACCTGGACGACCAGGAACTGCAAGGTGGATTCGCCCTCGGCCTGCCCGTAGACCACCCGCCCGAAGAGGACGTTGACCAGGATGGGCGCGCCGGCGTTGTAGTGCTCGGGATCGTAGGGCTCCAGCCCGCTCATCTCCTCGCTGCTCAGCCGCTTGGCCAGCGCCTTGCGCCCGGCCAGGATCTTCTCTTCCTTGGCCTCGTCGATGAGGCCGAGACGGTGGCGCGCCTCGGAATAGCTGAAGGTGAGCTTCAAGAGGCTCGCGATCTCGTCGGCGTCCAGCCCCTCGACGCCGGAGCGGTCGGCCTTGGCGATGATCCCCTCGAACTCGGGCAGGTCGTCGGCCTCGATGAAGCTGAACTGGTCGAAGAAGGGGTGGCCTGAAGGCAGGTCGGCAAAGAGCTCGACCATGGTGCGGGCGATCGAGAGGCCCATCTCGCGCAGGTCGTGGGCCAGGCTGGTGCCGCCGGCCTGCGTCTCGTCCAGCACCTCCAGCACCAGCGCGTTGCGGGCCAGCGCCGCGCCCTGCAGGTTGGCCTCCGTCGTGGTGCCGAAGAGCAGGTTCTCGGCCAGGGTGCTGGAGCGGTTGTAGGCATCGGGATCGAAGCGGTCGACCAGGTCGGAGAGGCCCTCCTCCTCCAGCTTCTGGCTCAGCAGATGGCGCGCCTTCAGCAGGTCGGCGGCCATCTCCGGCCGCTTGTGCGGGTCGATGGTGCCGTAGATGCCGAAACGGAAGACGTCGTGCTCCATGCCGATCAGGTAGAGCGCCCGGCGCAGCGCCTTCTCCTCGTCGCTTGCCTGCTCGCCGATCGGGCTGCGGTCGATCCAGTCGTAGTGGACCGGAAGCACGGGGTTGCCGGCGCGCTTGCTCTCCCGGTTCCAGAGCTCCTCCTTGGGGTCCTTCTCCGCGTCGCCCGCCCGGTAGGGGGCGTGGCGCAGGCCGTAGAGTAGGTTCTCGCGCACCGAGTGGGGGAAGTGATAGACGTCGGGGGCGACGTAGCCCAGCCGACGCCCGGTGACCCACTCCGGCATCTCGGTCAGGTCCCTGCCGCCGATCTTGATGCTGCCGCCGCTGGGGTATTCCAGCCCGGCCAGGACCGAGGCCAGGCGTTCCTTGCCGCTGTTGCTGTCGCCCACGATCGCCAGGTGTTGTTCGAGCGGCAGCTCGAGATTGAGGCCCTGCAGCCGGTGGGTGCCGTCGTCCTCCACCAGCGACAGGTTGTTGATCTCCAGCTTGCCGCTGAAAGGCGGCACGGGGTCGGTCGTCACCGCCTGCGATTCGGGCGGGATCATTTCCCCCGGCTCGAACTGCTCGATCACCTGCTCGTACTTGATGGTGACGTCCAGGCGCTGCTGGTCCCAGTCGATCAGCTCCTTGATCGGTCCCGGCAGGTCCTTGTAGGCGGCGATCACGGCGACCAGCGCGCCGATGTCGAGCTGCCCGGAGATCGCCAGCAGGCCGCCCAGAAGGTAGAAGATGAAGGGTGTCAGCTGGCTCAGAAAGTTGTTCAGGAACTTGACGAAGAACTTGCGCTGGTAGATCTCGAAACGGATCAGGAAGATGTGGCCCAGGCGGCCGACCAGGTCCGCGCGCTCCCAGTTCGAGGTGTCGTTGGCGTGCATCTCGGTGGAGCCGTCCATGACCTCGCCGATGCGCCCGGCCAGCGCGCGCGCCGCAAGCTGGCGCTGCTTGCCGAGCTGCAGCAGGCGCCGCCGGAGCTTCGGGATCAGCCAGGCCTGCGACAGGACGATGGCCAGCGAGATCGCGCCCAGGTAGACCGACTGCACCATGATGAAGGTGAGCGCCGTCAGCGCCTGTCCGCCGAGGAAGGCGGGGGTGACGAAGGCGTCGCCGATGAAGCCACCCAGCGGCTCCACCTCGTCCTTGATCATGGTGGCGACCTCGGCCTGCTTCATCCGGCGCAGATGCGGCAGCGGGAAGCGCAGGACGCGGTCGCTCAGCTCATAGCGCAGCCGGCGCAGCAGGCGCTCGCCCATGCGGCCCTTGCGCGTGTTGATGGTCAGCTTGAAGAGGCCGTTGACGATCACCAGCAGCAGGAAGACGATCGACAGCACGACCAGCAGGGTCGCCTGCTCCAGCTGGAAGCCGGAGAAGAGCAGCACCGGACTGCCGGTCAGCAGCTCGCCGAAGGGCAGGTTTATCACCATGAAGCTCTGGGTCGGGTCCTCGGCCGTGAAGCCCTTGCCCTGGATGCCCTGGTTCACGATCTGCTTGGGCAGGTCCAGCGAGAGGAAATAGAAAGGCATGGAGATCAGCACCAGCAGCAGGATGGTCACCTGCTCCGGCTTGCTGTGCCGCCACACGTATCTGAAGAGATTGTGCTCCATTCCCCCGCTTTCTGCCCCGACCGCCGCGACGAGAGTCTTGCCGTCCGGCCCGGAAATCAAGCCTTCTTCGCGGCTGCCGGCGCCGGGGGCAGTCTCACGGAGGCCGAGCCGCTTGACAAGACAGTCTGGCTCGCGGCACCAACTGAGGTTACCGAGGGGTTGAATTGAGGTCTCCCATGCGCCGCAAGAGCAGGCGGATACTGATCTACAGCCACGATTCCTTCGGCCTGGGGCATCTGCGGCGCTGTCGCACGATAGCGCACGCCTTGGTCGAGGCCGATGACGAGCTCTCCGTGCTGATCCTCTCCGGGTCGCCGATCATCGGCAGCTTCGATTTTCGATCGCGCGTCGACTTCGTGCGGGTGCCGGGCGTGATCAAGCTGCGCAACGGCGAGTACACCTCGCTGAAGCTGCGCATCGACGTGGAAGAGATGCTGGCGCTCAGGGCCTCCATCGTCGAGCACACGGCCAAGACCTTCGACCCCGACCTCTTCCTGGTGGACAAGGAGCCGCTGGGGCTGCGCGGCGAGGCGGAGCCGACCCTGGCGATGCTGCGCCAGCGCGGGGTGCCCTGCATCCTGGGCCTGCGCGACGTCATGGACGATCCCGAACTGCTCGAGACCGAGTGGGAGCGCAAGCGCAGCGTCCAGGCCCTGCAGAAGTACTACGACGAGATCTGGGTCTACGGGCTGCCTCAGATCTGCGAGCCGCTGGAGGGGATCGAGCTGCCGGACTCCGTCCGCAAGTCCCTGATCTACACCGGTTACCTGCGCCGCAACCCCTCGCGCGCGCTGGGCCGCATGCCGCTGGAGAAGATCGACGAGCCCTACGTCCTGGTGACGGTCGGCGGCGGCGGCGACGGCGAGGAGATCATCGACTGGGTGCTGCGCGCCTACGAGAGCGATCCCGACATTCCATTCCCGGCCCTGATGGTCCTGGGTCCCTTCATGGCGAGCGAGCGGCAGTCGGAGTTCCTCTCGCGCGCAGCGAAGCTGCGCAAGGTCGAGGCCATCACCTTCGATGCGCACCTCGAGGCCCTGCTGGAGCGGGCCATGGGCGTGGTCTGCATGGGCGGCTACAACACCTTCTGCGAGCTGCTCTCCTTCGACAAGCGGGCGGTGATCATCCCCCGCACCCGGCCGCGGAAGGAGCAGTACCTTCGTGCCAGCCGGGCACAAGAGCTGGGACTGGTGCACATGCTGGCCGACGACGGCAAGCGCGAGGCCGCCGACATGGCGACCGCCCTGCGCCACCTGCCGCAGCAGCCCCTGCCTTCCAGCGTCGTGGTGCCTGGGCTGCTGGACGGCGCGGAGAACGTCGTGCGCCTGGCCAACCGCTGGGCCGACGGCACCATCTCCACCCGCCCGCGCCCGCAGCCGGCCGGTGCCAGGGCCTAGCGCGGGTCCCGGGCGGGTGAGTCCGGCGGCCCGCGAGAGCCTGCCGGGACCGGCGAGTCTCTGCTAGCTTCTGAACATGCCGGATTCCAGCATCGCCGTGGTCTTGAAGGGCTATCCGCGGCTCAGCGAAACCTTCATCGCCCAGGAGCTTCTCGGGCTCGAACGTGCCGGTCTTTCGCTCCGGCTCTTCTCGCTCCGGGCGCCCACCGATCCGGCGCGCCATCCCGTGCACGAGGAGATCGCCGCGGAGGTGGTCTACCTGCCTGAGTACCTGCACGATGCGCCGCTTCGGGTGCTGGCCGCCTGGTGGCGCCAGCGCCGCCGGCCCGGCTACCGCCGCGCCCGGGCGGCCTTCCTGAAGGACCTGAAGCGCGATCGCACGCGCAACCGGGTGCGCCGCTTCGGCCAGGCCCTGGTCATCGCCGACAGCCTGGAGCCGGGCTGCACGCGGCTCTACGCCCACTTCCTGCACACGCCGGCCTCGGCCACGCGCTATGCGGCCCTGATCGCCGGCCTGCCCTGGTCCTGCTCGGCCCATGCCAAGGACATCTGGACGACGCCGGACTGGGAGAAGCGCGAGAAGCTGGCCGAACTCGACTGGCTCGTCACCTGCACCCGGTCGGGCTACGAGCACCTGGCGGCCCTGGCCCCGGAGCCCGGCCGGGTCTCGCTGGTGCGCCACGGGATCGACCTGACGCGCTTTCCCGCCTGGCGCCGCGAGGCCGGCGGGGCGGACGGCGCTCCCGGCCGGCCGGTGCAGCTTCTCTCCGTCGGGCGTGCGGTCGCCAAGAAGGGCTACGACGACCTGCTGCAGGCCCTGGCGGCGCTGCCGGAGCTTGCCTGGCAGCTGACCCACATCGGCGGCGGCAGCGAGGCGGAGAGGCTGAAGGCGGAGGCGCGGCGCCTGGGGCTGGAGGCCCGCATCACCTGGCTCGGCGCCCAGCCGCAGGCGCGGGTGCTGGAGGCCTACCGCGCCGCCGACCTCTTCGTGCTGGCCAGCAAGATCGCCGCCGACGGGGACCGCGACGGCCTGCCCAACGTGTTGATGGAGGCGCAGAGCCAGGGGCTGGCCTGCCTCGCCACGGCCCTGCCCGGCATCGAGGAGCTGATCCTGCCGGGAGAGACCGGCGTGCTGGTCCCGCCGGCGGATCCCGCGGCGCTGGCGGAAGCCCTGGCCGCCCTCATCCGCGCGCCGGACCGACGCCACCTGCTGGGCGAAGCCGGCCAGGCGCGCGTGCGCAGCCACTTCGACGCCGGCCCCTGCCTCGAGGGTCTCTTGCAGCGCTTCGGCCTCGCCGCCAGGGTGCCGCGGCAGGCCGCGCTCTGAGCGGGGGCGGGCCTTGCGCGTCGCCTTCTATGCCCCGATGAAGCCACCCGACCATCCGGTGCCCTCGGGCGACCGGGCCATGGCGCGCCTGCTGATCGAGGCGCTGCGCCACGGCGGCCACCGGGTCGAGCTGGCCTCGCACTTCCGCACCTGGCAGGCCAAGCCCGATCTCACCCGCCAGGCCCGCCTGGCGGAGCTGGGCCAGCGCGTCGCCGCCCGCCTGCTCCGGCGCTATCGGGCGCGCGCCGAGGGCGAGCGGCCGCAGGCCTGGCTCACCTACCACCTCTACTACAAGGCGCCCGACCTGATCGGACCCGGCATCGCCGCAGCACTGGGGATCCCCTACCTGCTGGTCGAGGCCTCTCTTGCCTACAAGCGTGCCGGCGGCCCCTGGGACATCGGCCATCGTGCCGCGCTGGCCGCCGTCGAGGCCGCCTCGGCCGTCGTCCAGATCAATCCCGAGGACGCGGAGTGCCTGCCCGCGCACACGCGCCAGCACCTGCTGCCCGCCTTCCTCGACGGCGCCGCCTTCCGCCGCGCCAGGGCCAGGCGCCAGGAACTCCGAGCGGCGCTGGCACGGCGCCTGGACCTCGATCCCGGCCAGCCCTGGATCATCGCTGTGGCGATGATGCGCGAGGGCGACAAGCTCTCCTCCTACCGCATCCTGGCAGGTGCGCTCGGCAGCGCCGGGCACCTCGGCTGGCAGCTCCTGCTGGTCGGCGACGGGCCGGCCAGGGCGGAGGTCGAGTCCGCTTTCTCGGAGGCGCTGGGTCCGGAGGCGCGGCGCGTCCGCTACCTCGGCCAGGTCCCGGAGGCGGAGATCGCCGGGCCCCTGGCGGCCTCCGACCTCTTCGCCTGGCCGGCCGTCAACGAGGCCTACGGCATGGCGCTGCTGGAGGCCCAGGCCAGCGGCCTGGCGGCCGTCGCCGGCCGGCGGCCCGGCGTGGCGGCGATCCTGGAAGACGGCGTCAGCGGCCTGCTGGCCTCGATCGAGAGCCCCGAGAGCTTCGCCGGGCCGCTCTTGCGCCTCCTGGCGGACCCGGAGGAGTGCGCACGCATGGGCGCGGCGGCCGCGGCCTCGGCGGAACAACGGCACGACCTGGCGTCAGCGGCCACCCGCCTCACCGCGGTGCTCGAGGACTGCCGGCGATGAAGCTCCTGCTCCTCCGCCATGCCACGACGCCCTGGAACGAGGGGCGCCGCCTGCAGGGCCGCAGCGACATCGGCCTCTCGCCGCGCGGCCGGGCCGAGGCCTCGCGCTGGCGCCTGCCCTGCTGGGCCGCGGGCTGGCCGGTGCTGACCTCGCCGCTGAAGCGCGCGCAGCAGACGGCGCAGCTGATGGGCTGCCGGGCCCAGAGCGTGGCGTGGCTCATCGAGATGGACTGGGGCCGCTGGGAGGGGCGGCGCCTCGCCGACCTCAGGGCCGAGCTGGGGCCGGCCATGGCCGCGATGGAGGCGCGCGGCCTGGATCTTCGGCCCCCCGGCGGCGAGAGCCCGCGGGCCGTGGGCCAGCGCCTGCTGCCCTTCCTGCAGGCCTTGGACGCAGGGGCGGAGGGCTACGTGCTGGTCACGCACAAGGGCGTCATCCGGGCCCTGCTGTCGCTCGCCGGCGGCTGGGACATGCGGCAGGACTGGCCGGAGCGGCTGCGCCCCCACTGCGGCCATCTGTTCGGCCTTGGCCCGCAGGGGCGCCCCTCGCTCGGCCGGCTGAACCTGGAGCTTCGCTGATGCCCGCAACGACCGACCTCCTGCTCTACGTGCAGCACCTGCTTGGCATCGGCCACTTCAAGCGCGCTGCGCTCATCGCGCGCGAGGCCGCCCGCCAGGGCCTGAAGGTGACGGTCGCCAGCGGCGGGCTGCCGGTCCCCGACGCGGACTTCGGCGGCGCCAGGCTGGTCCAGCTCGACCCGCCGCTGAAGACCAGGGACGAGGCCTTCAGCGCGCTGGTGCTGGAGGACGGCCGGGTGATCGACGAGGCGGTGAAGCGGCAGCGGGCGGATCAGCTCCTGGCCCTGCTCGAGCGCGAGCGCCCGCCGGTCATCCTGACCGAGATGTTTCCCTTCGGGCGGCGGCAGATGCGCTTCGAGCTGCTGCCCTTCCTGGAGGCCGCGAAGGCGGCGCCCTGGCGCCCGCAGATCGTCTCCTCGGTGCGCGACATCCTCACCACCTTGAAGCAGCCGGGGAAGATCGCCTGGATCGTGGAGACCGCGCAGCGCTACTACGACCGGGTCCTGGTGCACGGCGACCCCGATCTCATTCCCTTCGAGCGCACCTTTCCCGAGGCGGCCGCGCTGGGCGAGCGCATCCGCTACACCGGCTACGTGGTGGATGCCGGGATTCCGCAGCGCAGGCCCGGGCCCGGTGGAGAGATCCTGGTCTCGACCGGCGGCGGCGCGGTGGCGGAGCCGCTGGTCCGGGCGGTGATCGAGGGCTATCCCAGCTCGCCCTACCGGGATCGCCCCTGGCGCGTCCTGATCGGCCACAACCTGCCCGACGACCGCTTCGAGGCGCTGCGGGCGGCGGCCCCCGAGGGTCTGCTGATCGAGCGCTCGCGGCCGGACTTCCTGAAGCTCCTGTCGGAGGCCTCGCTTTCCATCAGCCAGGCCGGCTACAACACCACGCTCGAGGTGCTGGCGGCGGGCCTTCCGGCCGTGGTTGTGCCCTTCGCCGCCGGCGGGGAGAGCGAGCAGAGCCTGCGCGCCCGCCTGCTGGCGGAGGCCGGCCGCCTGGTCCTGGTGGAGGAGGCGGGCCTGACCGGGACAAGGTTGAACCGGGCCGTGGCAGATGCCATGGAGATGGCGGCGAAGCGGCCGCCGGTCGCTGGGCTAGGCGCGGGCAGCCTGTCGCTCGACGGCGCTGCCGAGACGGCGAGGCAGCTGGCCGCCCTGGCCGGCAAAGGAGGGTAAGACTGGTCCGATGCTGGAGCTACGCTATCCGCCGCGGAGCCTGACGGCCGACTGGCTGCGCACGGCCTCCGGCCTGGCCATCGGCTTCGGCATGCTGTTCTTCGCGCCGCTCGGCTGGTGGACCGGCATCATCTTCGGCTCTGTGGCGGCGCTCTTCCTCTACTTCGGGCGCCGCACCCTGGAAAAGCAGCTTCAGCGGGTCGCCATCGGCGAGGAGGGCCTGTGGGTGCGCGACCTGGGCGAGCGGGTCCTGCCCTGGCGCGATCTCGACCGGCTGCGGCTGCGCTTCTACGGCAGCCGGCGCCAGCACCGCAGGCTCAAGGCCGGCGAGGAGCTGACCAGCGGCTTCATGGAACTGACCCTGGGCGCCGGCAAATCCCGGGTTAAGTTCGATTCGACTCTGGACGGCTTCGCGCTGGTCGCCTGGCGCGCGGCGCGGGCGGCGCGCCAGACGGGCCTGGCGCTGGATCCGGCAAGTGCGGGCAACCTCTTGGACATTGGCGTCGATCCAGACCAAGATACGGCGCCGCCGGAGATGGCGGCCGAGTGGCGCTCTGCGACCGCGCAGCGCGCCCGGGAAGAGGGATAGCCCTTTCGGCCGGCAGCAAAGCGGGGTCGGAGGGTCGGGGTTCGGGGATGGATTGGATGTTGAAACGGGGGCTCGGGTGAGCGGACATCTCTTGGAGGTCAAGGACCTGCAGATCTCCTTCGACCTGGCCGAGGGACGGCTGGAGGCCGTGCGCGGGGCCAGCTTCCGCGTGCCGGCCGGCCGGACCGTGGCCCTGGTGGGAGAATCGGGATCCGGCAAGTCCGTCGTCAGCCAGGCGATCATGGGGATCCTGCCGCAGATCGCCACGGTCGATTCGGGCTCCATCCTCTTCAACGACCCGGAAGGCGGCGGGCAGGTCGTCGACCTGGCGAAGCTCAGCCAGCAGTCCAGCGCCTACCGGCAGCTTCGCGGCGGGCGCATCTCGATCATCTTTCAGGAGCCCATGACCTCGCTCTCGCCGGTGCACACCGTCGGCGACCAGATCAGCGAGGCCGTCTCGCTGCACCGCGACGTCACCTCCGCCGAGGCGCTCTCGCTGGCCGAGGAGATGCTGGCGGCGGTCGGCTTTCCCAATCCGGCGCGGGCGCTCACCACCTATCCCTTCGAGCTGTCCGGGGGCTTGCGGCAGCGTGCCATGATCGCCATGGCCCTGGTCTGCCGGCCGGCCCTGCTGATCGCCGACGAGCCGACGACGGCGCTGGACGTCACCATCCAGGCGCAGATCCTGAAGCTGCTGAGCGACCTGCAGCGCGACTTCAACATGGCCCTGCTGCTGATCACGCACGACCTGGGCGTGGTCGCCAACATGGCCGACGAGGTGGTGGTCATGTACCACGGCCAGGTGATGGAGCGCGGGACCTTGGAGGACATCTTCACCGACCCCGGCCATCCCTACCTGAGGGCGCTGCTGAAGGCCGTGCCGCGCTTCGACATGGCACGCGACGAGCGCCTGACGCCGATCCGCGAGATCCCGCAGAACGAGCACAGCCGGCTGCTGGCCAAGCAGGTGCATGAGAGCCACCCCGACAGCGTGCCGGGGACGCCCATCCTCACGGTCTCCGGCGTGCGCAAGAGCTTCAAGCTGAGGCGCGGCAAGCTGATGGGCGGGCAGAAGAGCGAGGTGCTGGCCGTCGACGACGTCAGCTTCACGGTGAAGCGCGGCGAATGCCTGGGGCTGGTCGGGGAATCGGGTTGCGGCAAGACCACGCTGTCGAAGATCATCATGCGCGCCCTGACGCCCGACCGGGGCGAGATCTCCTTCAACGGCGACAAGGGCCGGGTCGACATGCTGGCCCTGAGGGGTAAAGCCCTCGTGCGCTTCCGTCCCTCGCTGCAGTTCATCTTCCAGGACCCCTTCTCCTCGCTGAACCCGCGGATGACGGTCGGCGACCTGATCCGCGAGCCGCTGGAGATCCACGAGGTGGGCAGTGCGGCGGACCGCGACGCCCTGGTCGCCGAGCTGCTGCAGGTCGTGGGGCTGCGGCCGCTGCACGCCAAGCGCTACCCGCATTCCTTCTCCGGCGGACAGCGCCAGCGTATCGGGATCGCCCGGGCGCTTGCCCTGAAGCCCGAGCTGGTGATCTGCGACGAGCCGGTCTCGGCGCTGGACGTCTCCATCCAGGCGCAGATCCTGAACCTCCTGAAGGACCTGCAGCAGCAGCTTGGGCTGACCTACCTCTTCATCAGCCACAACCTGGCGGTGGTGAACTACATCGCCGACCGCATCATGGTCATGTGCCGCGGCCGCATCGTGGAGATGGCGCCCTGCGAAGCCCTGATGAAGCGGCCGCTCCATCCCTACACCCAGGCCCTCCTGACCGCGGTGCCGGAGCCACGCCTGGAGGATAAGCTGGATCTGGCCGCCCTCATGGCGGGCCGGGCCTCCGACCCCGAGGCCTGGCCGGAGCCCTTCACCATATCCGAGGACAGCGAGCCCCACCTGATCGAGGTCCAGCCCGAGCACTGGGTGCGCGCCACCGAGATCCCCAGCGTCCTGGAGACCTCCGCAACATGCTGAGCTACCTCGCCCGCCGCCTGCTGCTGATGGTGCCGACGCTGCTGGTCACCTCCTTCATCATCTTCGCCATCATCCAGGCCCCGCCGGGCAACTACCTCGACACCTACATCACGGAGCTGCAAAGCCGCGGCGAGTCCGTCGACGAGGGCCGCATCGCCTTCCTGCGCGAGGAGTACGGCCTGGATAAGCCCTTCCTGGTCCAGTACGTGAACTGGGTGGGCAACATGCTGGTCGGCGACTTCGGCTACTCCTTCGAGTACCAGTTGCCGGTGAACGCCGTGGTGGGCGACCGCCTCTGGCTCACCTTCCTGGTCTCCTTCGCGACGATCCTCTTCACCTGGGTCGTCGCCTTCCCGATCGGAATCTACTCCGCTGTCCGCCAGTACTCCGTCGGCGACTACACCGTCACGACCCTGGGTTTCATCGGCCTGGCCACGCCCAACTTCCTGCTGGCGCTGATCCTCATGTACTTCATGAACGTCTGGTTCGACGTGCAGATCGGCGGGCTGATGGACGACCACTACATCGACAAGGACTTCAGCATGGGCAAGCTGGGCTCCGTGCTGGCCCACCTGATCGTGCCGGTGATCGTGATCGGCACCAGCGGGACGGCCGGCATGATCCGCCGCCTGCGCGCCAACCTGCTGGACGAGTTGAACAAGCAGTACGTGACCACGGGGCGGGCCAAGGGCCTCTCCTCGCGCAAGCTGCTACTGAAGTACCCCCTAAGGGTCTCGCTCATCCCCTTCGTCGCCGACATCGGCAACTACCTGCCCTCGCTGGTCTCCTCGGCGGCCGTGGTCTCGATCGTCATGAACCTGCCGACCACCGGCCCGATGCTGATCCAGGCGCTCAAGGTGCAGGACATGTACCTGGCCGGCTCCTTCCTCATGTTCCTCTCGCTGCTGACCATCGTCGGCATGATGATCTCCGACCTGGCCCTGGCCGCGCTCGATCCGCGAATAAGGCTGGAGGGGGGGAGCCAGAAATGAGCGAGCGCCGGGACAGGCTGGCCGACCGGCTGGAGCACTTCGTCAGCGAGGCTCCCTTCGATCCCTATTCCCGCGAGGTCATGACCGCCGAGCAGGAGCGCTATTTCCAGGCGCCGGCCTGGAAGCTGATGTGGTGGCGCTTCAAGAAGCACCGCCTGGCGCTCTGGTCGCTCTACTTTCTGGTGCTGCTCTACCTCATGACCCTCTTCGTCGAGGTGATCGCGCCCTACGGCCTGGAGACCCGCAACACGCAGCACATCTATGCCCCACCGCAGTCCATCCACTTCTTTCACGATGGGGACTTCGTGGGGCCCTTCGTCTACGGCTACGACTATACCCTCAACATGGAGACCCTGAAGCGGGAGTACACCGAGAGCGACAGCAAGGTCTATCCGATCCGCTTTCTCTGCCTCTCGGACTCCTACGAGCTCTGGGGCCTGATCCCCTCGCGCTTCCACCTCTTCTGCCCGGCCGAGGGGGGGACGCTCTACCTCATGGGGACCGACCGCCTGGGCCGGGACGTGCTCTCGCGCATCATCTACGGCGCCCGGATCTCGCTCTCGATCGGTCTCATCGGGATCGGCTTCTCCTTCCTCCTGGGGATCACCATCGGCGGCCTGGCGGGCTACTACGGCGGCCTGGTCGATTCCCTGGTGCAGCGGATCATCGAGATCGTGCGCTCCTTCCCGGAGATCCCGCTGTGGCTCGCGCTCTCGGCCATCCTGCCGGTGACCTGGTCGCCGCTCTGGGTCTTCTTCGGGATCACCATCATCCTGGCGCTGCTCGACTGGCCGGGACTGGCGCGCGCGGTGCGCTCCAAGCTGCTCTCGCTGCGCGAGGAGGACTTCACCCAGGCAGCCCAGCTGATGGGCGCCTCGCCGCGGCGCATCATCTTCCGCCACCTGCTGCCCAGCTTCTCCAGCCACCTGATCGCCTCGCTGACGCTGTCCATCCCCTCGATGATCCTGGCCGAGACGGCGCTCTCCTTCCTGGGCCTGGGCCTGCGCCCGCCCATCACCTCCTGGGGCGTGCTGCTGACCGAGGCGCAGAACATCAACGTCGTGGTGCTCTATCCCTGGCTGCTGCTGCCGGCCCTGCCGGTGGTCCTGGTGGTGCTGGCCTTCAACTTCCTGGGCGACGGCATGAGGGATGCGGCCGACCCCTATCGCTGAGGCAATTCCGGAGCGGGTGAATTGCTCTGCCACGACGATCGGGCGCCAGGCCAAGATTCGATCGCCCTTTGCCTTTGAAAGAAGCCGGCTTTCGTAGGGCTGTGGAGGCGACACAAGTCTCAAGATTTGTGTCATCCTCCGATCATGAACGAACCCTCGAGTGGGCGGGAATCCCTGCGCCTGCGGGTCTATCGGGAACTCGATCCCCGGGCGCGGAGCAAAGGGCTCTCGCGCGTGAACATCATCATCTGCATTGCCATCGTCCTGTCGGTCCTGATCGCGACGCTGGAGACCGAGCCGCTTGTCGTCGACGACTACGGCCGGTGGTTCCTCGCTCTGGAGATCGGCTTCACCTTCTTCTTCCTGGTGGAGTATCTGGCGCGCGTGTGGGTCTGTGTGGAGAACCCGCAGTTTGCCGACGGGTGGCGCGGCCGCCTGCGCTACATGCTGACACCGGTCGCGATCATCGACCTTCTGGCCCTGGTCCCGCTTCTGCTCACCCTGGGCGGATCCAATTCCTTCCTGCTCCGCCTGTTCCGCTTCATCCGTATTCTTCGCCTGGCGAAGCTCGGTCGCTTTTCGCGTTCGATGCGGATCATGGGACGGGCCATCGCCCAGCGCCGTTACGAGCTGATCCTGAGCGGCTGCATCGCCGTCCTCCTGCTCGTGGTTTCCTCCACGCTTCTCTACCTGGTCGAGGGGGCGGTCCAGCCCGAAGCCTTCGGCAGCATTCCCCGCGCCATGTGGTGGTCGGTCGCCACCCTGACCACGGTCGGCTACGGCGACGTCTATCCGGTGACGGGGATCGGGCGCCTGCTGGCGGCCCTCACCGCCCTCACCGGTATCGGCCTGATCGCGGTCCCCACCGGCATCCTGGCGGCCTCCTTCTCGGACGTCCTGCGGGAAGCCAAGAGGAGCGAGCCCGCGCCGGGGAAGGAACCCGGGCCCCCCGGCTGATCGGCGCGGAGGATCGCCGCGGTGGGTGAGGCCCCCGTCATCCGAACTTGAAGATTGCCCGGGACGTGATCACCTAAGAACCTGACAGTTTGATCGAACTGACATTGGAGGCAAGGGTGAAGAGATTCGCAATTCTGACGGCCGCGGCGCTGATCGGCGGCGGTCTCCTGCAGACGACCGTTCCGGCCTCGGCCGAAGAGGTGCTGGCGTCGCGCGACGGCCTCGAGCCGGGGCTCGCCGTCTGCTACATCAACGGCAAGATCCGCCACATCGACGAGATGGCCGAGTGGGAGCGGCAGGTGAAGTGCCGGCCCGGTCCCCCGCTGATCGAGGTCGATTCCAAGGTCGGCAGCGGCAAGGTCCTGACCAGCCGCTTCTCCGACACCGTCATGGCCGTGATCACCGGCTACATTCACCTCGACCAGACCGGCGAGTACGGATTCCTCTTCGCCTCCAACGACGGCGTCAGGCTGGAGATCGACGGCCGGCAGATCGTCGAGGATCCCGACGTCCACTCCGATCGCTTCTCCGACATCGGCTACTTCAACGTGACTGCGCCCGGCTGGTATCCGCTGACGATCCGCTACTTCGAGCGCAAGAACACCTCGACCCTGCGCTTCTTCTGGCAGCCGCCCGGCCACGAGGGCACCATGCCGATCGTCCCGGCCGAGGCCCTGGGCCACAAGCCGCAGACCTCGTAGCAGGGCTTGAAAGGTCAGCGCAGGTCATATGCCGGTGACTGGTCGCCCACGGCTCTGTCCTGTCCTGGGCGGCCTGACCGGTGCTTGAATTCATCAAAGATCGCCCGGTTTGATCGCTTGCATGAACGATAGAGTGCGAACCTGGACTCTCTGGGCTGGCCACGATATGAAATAGTCCGTAACCTGGGACTGTATCACGCTGTCTTGAAGACCTTGCGCCCGGTCCCGATTGAACCCGGGGATGTTCGGCGATGCCTGTTACTGGTTCGGACGGGGACAATACACTCTACCCCGACACAGCGATTTTCGATTCCCTCTACGGGCTATCGGGAAGCGATCGGATCATCGCCGGGACCGGTCCAGCGAAAGCGTTCGGGGGTTCCGGAAATGATCGGATAGCCGGGGGCGGCGGGCCGGACACAGCCTACGGCGACGAGGGGGACGACCGCCTGTTCGGCGGCACGGGGCGAGACCTGATCTTCGGAGCCAGCGGGGTCGATTCCGGCTTCGGAGGACAGGGAAACGACCTCTTCTACGGGGGCGACGGCGACGATTTTGCACGCGGCGGCCCGGGGGACGACACCCTCGTACCCGGCAGCGGCGAGCAGGAGATCTTCTACGGTGGCATAGGAAACGACCGGGTCATCGGCGGGCCCGGCGTCGGCATCGCATTCGGCGATGGCGGCGACGATTTCCTGACCGGAAATGCAGGTAACGATACCGCCTACGGTGGCGCTGAAAGAGACAGGCTGATCGGCGGCGGAGGGGACGACCTGCTGTCAGGAGATACCGGGCGGGACTTTCTCTTTGGTGGGGTCGGCAATGACAGCCTGATCGGCGGGGACGGGAACGACGTCCTGAAGGGCCATGCCGGCGACGACACCCTGAAGCCCTTGAGTGGGGCCAGCGAAACCCTTTTCGGGGGCGACGGAAACGACCGGGTCATCGGTGGGCCAGGCGATCACCGGGCCTTCGGAGGCGGCGGCGACGACACCCTGGCCGGCAACGACGGGGACGATACGGCTTTCGGCAAGGCTGGAGACGACGTGCTGCTGGGAGGAACCGGAAAGGACTCCCTCTTCGGCGACGAACAGGACGACCAGCTTTTCGGCGGGAAGGGCAGCGACAGTCTGGTCGGTGGGGACGGCAGCGACACCCTGAGAGGCGGGGCTGGAGCCGACACCATCATGCCCATGAGCGGATCCGATGAAAGGCTCTTCGGCGGCGGGGGAAACGATCGTGTTATCGGTGGACCTGGCGATGCCGTGGCATTCGGCGATGGCGGCAGCGACACGATTACCGGGAACGGGGGCAACGATACGGCCTACGGCAGGGGCCAGCGTGACCGTCTGATCGGAGGCTCCCAGCGAGACTACCTCTATGGAGGCTCCGGCAACGATGTCCTATTTGGCGGACATGGAAACGATCGACTGGAGGGCGGCGGGCAGGATGACACGGCGTATGGCGGGGCCGGTTTTGACTTCCTCGCCGGTGAGGGTGGAGACGACGTTCTCCGCGGCGGAGCCGGGTTCGACATCTTCTATGGGGGTGTGGGAAACGACACCCTATTCGGCGGAGGCGGTGCGGACTCCTTCGACTTTAGCGAACCGGGAAACGATACCGCTTTCGGCGGCGACGGGAACGACCTCTTCGCCGTGCTTGGGGCCTCGTCGGGCACGATTTTCGGCGGTGCGGGCGTGGACACGCTGATCGTCAATGCCAGCGAGGTCTTCGACTATACGATCAATGGCACCTCCGGTTCCGCTACGTTTGTCGGCGGCCAGGTCCTGCGCGTACAGGGCGGCGTTGATGAACTCTACATATTCTATTAGGCGTTCCCGTGCTGGTCGAATGCACCGTTAGAAGAACGGCGGCCTTGATCACCCTCCCACAGGCAAGTCTTCGATCTCGTAAGAACCCTCTAGGCTGCGGCCCAGTTCGGGGTCGGTCAGGGAGTAGGTGAAGCGGGTCGCGGCGCGCACGCCGCCCAGGGCCGGCAGGGTGCCGCCCATCAGGACATCGCCGGGACGGAGCCCCTCCGGCTCTTCCTCGGCGAGGCGGGCCAGCAGGCTCGAGGGCGGCAGGAGCGCGGCGAGGCTGCCCTCCTGGTAGAGCACCTCCGCACCCTCGATCCGGGCATGGGAGCGCAGCAGGAGGCGGTCCCAGTGCGCCTCGACCTCCGCCAGCGGCCAGAGGCGGGTTGCCATGGGCTTGTCGCACATCTGCTTGGAGACGGTGATGGAGTAGGTCTCGACCTTCCTGTCGGTGTGGTCGGAGCCGAGCCCCACCCAGAGGCTGCCCTCGATGTTGGCCAGCAGGTACTCGACCTCGCCGCTGGAGCCCCTGCCGCTCACCTGGATCCGCTCCGCGGTGGTCAGGCGGGCGGCCGACACGCGGTAGAAGAGGGGCGTCTTCGCGGGCGGCGTCACGCCCAGGGCTGCCAGCTCGTCGATATGGGCCTGCATGGCCGCCCGGTCGCGGCCGGTCCAGCCGGCGATGAAGAGACGGCGCGGCGTGAAGGCGGCTTGGGTCTCGCCCGATGCGGCGAGCAGGCTCAGGTTCAGGGATCGGTCGGTCAATCGGGCCTCGCTCTGGCAGTTTCGTCCCTTGATATCAGGGCCTGGCGGAGCGGGTCCATTGCCTGCTTGCGAAAGGGGTGGACCACAGGCGGGAGAGATGCCGCCGAGACTGGCCGGGCCTTGGGCCCGGAACGATCTCGGCGGCGATATCCGCGGAAGGAACGGCGGGGAGGGCCCTACTTCAGTTTCTCGAAGTAGGTGACCTTGCCGCCCTGCTCCACGTTACAGACGTAGTTGCCCTTGTTGTACTTCAGGATGATCTCCCAGGCCCCCGGCTTCAGCGGCGTGGCCTCCAGGACCTCGCCATAGTCGTCGTCGACCGCGTTGCAGGCCCGGATAAGTGCGGAAGGGGGCTCGCCTGCGGCTTCCGTTTCATTGTGATTGTGGACCTCGTCCATCGTGCGGACCCACTTGTACTCGCCGGCTGCGGTGAAGTGGCAGCGGAACTCGATCTTGCGGTCGCCCTTGGTCTTGCCGTCCACGTTGAAGTTGCCCTGCCCGCCCTTGGAGGGCTTGCCGGCCTCGATGTCCTGCGGGCGCACCTCGAAGCGGGCCGAGGCCTCGCCGATGCAGTAGCGGCTCATGTTGTGCTCGGCGACCTTCTCGGCGCTGGCTGCGGATGGAAGTGCACAGGTGGCTGCTGCGAATGCGACCAGCGCGGCCGCCTTGGTAAGTGTCGATGACATCGCTACCTCTCCTCGTTGCTGAACCGGCCGCAGGTGCCGTCCGCCCCGGGAGGGATCGACGACCCGGTCATCGGACAAGCTGCGCTGAGGCCCTGCTGGGTCGGCCAGGACCCCGCGCAGATGCGAGATAAGGTAGTCTGAAGGTCGGAGGGAAGCGAAGCCGCGACTTTAGCCGCTGCGCGAACCGCTTTATCCGAAACGCGAATTCTTCGCCGTGCTGCGCCCGCCGGCGTGTCGAGCGCGCCGGCGGGTGGGTGCAGCCGTCACGCGCTGCGGTAGAGCTTGGTCATAACGAACTCGCGGTGCTTCAGCGATTCCGCGGCCGTCAGACGGCCGTTGCAGGTGCGGATCATGATGTCGATCAGCGCGTCGCCGGCCTGGTCCAGCGTCATGCTGCCGGCGAGGATGCCGGAGCAGTCCAGGTCGATGTGCTCCGGCATCTCACGCACGGTGCGCGGGTTGGCCGAGAGCTTGATCACCGGCTCGATGGGGTTGCCGATGATGTTGCCCTGGCCGGTCGGGAAGAGGTGCACCACGAAGCCGGCCGCGGCCTGCAGGGTCACGCACTCCGCGGCGGCCGAGGAGGTGTCCATGAAGTAGAGGCCGGCGCCGCTACCCGGCTCCTCGGCCGGCTCCAGCACGTCGATGAAGCTGGTCGTCTTGCCGATCTTCTGCAGGTTGCCGAAGGCCTTCTCCTCGATCGTCGTCAGCCCGCCGGCGATGTTGCCCTTGGTCGGCTGCGATTCGGAGAGGTCCGAGGTCTTGTGCGGTTCGATCACCTCGTCCATGTAGGCCTGCCAGGTCTTCATGAACTTCTCGCCGATCTCCTTCGAGACCGCGCGCTCGGCACAGATCTTCTCCGCGCCGGTCAGCTCCGAGGTCTCGCCGAAGCAGGTGGTGGCGCCCAGCGGGTCGATCTTGTCGATCAGGTTGCCCACCGTGGGGTTGGAGGCCAGACCCGAGGTCGTGTCCGATTCCCCGCACTTGGTGGAGATCCAGAGATCGGAGAGCTTGCAGGGCTGGCGGAGCTGTTCGGAGGCCCACTGCGAGAACTCCTGCGCCTTGTGCGAGGCCAGGGCGACCGCCTTGATCTCGCCGTTGCCCTCGATGGCGAAGCCGGCGACCGGCTTGCCGGTGGCGGCGATGCCGTCGACCACGCGCTGGGTCCAGCCGGGCTCGATGCCGGTGACGATGCAGGCGGCGACGTTGGGGTTCTTGCCGGTGCCGATCAGGGTGCGGAAATGCAGGTCCAGGTCGGCGCCGAACTGCAGGCGGCCGTAGTGGTGCGGCAGGGCCAGGCAGCCGTCGATGTTGTTCGCCACCTTCTCGCAGGCGGCGTTGGAGAGGTCGTCGAGCGGCAGGATGACGACGTGGTTGCGGATGCCGACGCGACCGTTCTCGCGCCGGTAGCCATGGAACTGGCGGTCGGCTAGGGAGGTCATCTCTACCACCTCTTGGTCTTCAGGTTGTGGACGTGGACGTGGTCGCCGGCCTCGGCGTCGGCAATCATCTTGCCGATGTCGTGGCCGTACTTCAGCACGGTGTCGCCGACCGTGAGGGTGGCCAGCGCGATCTTGTGCCCAAGCGGGATGTCGGCCATCGCGGTCATTGTCACTGTCCGGCCGGTCTCCATCACCAGGCCGTTCAGCGAGGCGCCGGCGCTCACGCCCTCGACGACGACGACGCCGACGCTGTCCGCCGCGTCGTGCACCAGGAAATCGGGTCCGCTCATTGCTGCTTCCTCAAGGCTGTGTCTCCTCTCTTCTCGCGGCGGGTGCCGCGCCCACCTATCTCTGTTCGCTCTAGCGCTTTGTCTTACAAGCAAATCGTCGTCGCAGATGAGTCCATCTGCTCGGGATTTGCTCTAGAAAGCAGATCCGGGCCGGCTTTGCACCCGGATCGGCAAGGGCAGGGGGCTCGCAGTCATCGTGTGCCCTGCGGTTTCACGGCCGCAGCAGGATCTTGGCGGCCGGCGTGGCCCCGGAATCGAGGTCCAGGAAGGCCTGCCCACCCTCGGCCAGGGGGCGCTCCTCGACCCAGTCCAGCGCGCCCAGCCGGCCCTCGTGGAGCGCGGCCAGCGAGGCGCGCAGGTCGGCATCGCAGTAGGTGTAGACCCCCAGGAAGGTGACCTCCCCCAGGGTCAGGCTGCGGGCGTCGAAGTCGCCGGCCCAGTCCTGCAGCCCGACATGCGCGATGACCCCGCCCCGGCAGACCGCCGCGATCGAGGCAGCGCGCGTGGCCGTGGCCCCCACGGCGTCGACCGCGAGGTCGACCGACTCCGCCTCCGGTGGATGCGTCAGGGGGTCGAAGGCCTCGATGCCGGCCCGCTCCGCCGTCTTGCGCCTCAGCGCGTTGGTCTCGGCCAGGCGGACCCCGGCCGCGCCCCAGGCCTGCAGGATGAGGGCGGCCAGCAGGCCCACCGAGCCGCCGCCGATCACCAGGGCCCGGCTCTCGGGGAGCGGTCGCCAGGACGCGCGGGCCGCGAGCGTCAGGGCATGCCAGGCCGTGGCGCAGGGCTCGGTCAGGGCCGCCGCCGCGGCGCTCATGCCCTCGGGCAATGCGATCAGGTTGGCGGCGGGCAGTGCTACCCGCTCGGCGAAGGCTCCCGGAAGGCGCATGCCGATCAGCTCGCGCTTGCGGCAGAGGTTGGCGCGGCCGCCGCGGCAGTCGCCGCAGAGCCCGCAGGTGATCAGGGGATTGACCACGACGCGCCGGCCCTCGAGGGGCCCCGCCACCACCCGTCCCGCGGCCTCGTGGCCCAGGATCAGCGGCGGCACGCGGCGCGGATCGTGCCCGTGCCAGGCGTGCATGTCGGAACCGCAGATGCCGACCGCCTCGACGGCGATCACGCAGTCCTCCGCTCCGGGACTGGGCTCCGGCTCCTCGCGGAAGGCCGTCTCTCTGGTGGCGGTGTAGACCAGGGCTTTCATGGCACCTCACTTGGCCGTGTAGCCGCCGTCGACGGGCAGCACCTGGCCGGTGACGTAGTCCGAGGCCGGCGAGGCCAGGAAGACGATCGGGCCCGTCAGGTCCTCCAGGCGGCCGTTGCGGCCGATGCAGGTCCGCTCCGCATGGCGGCGCGCCAGGGCCTCGTCGGCGAAGACCGGGGCCGTGAGCTCGGTCGGGAAGAAGCCCGGGGCGATGGCGTTGCAGGTGATGCCGTGGCGCGACCAGGCCTCCGCCATGGCGCGGGTCATCTGCACCAGCCCGCCCTTGGCGGCGCCGTAGGCCAGCCCGTCGGGAAAGGCGCGGAAGGACTGCAGCGAGGCGATGTTGACGATGCGGCCCCAGCCCCTCTCCCGCATGGCCGGGACCAGGGCCTGGGCCAGGAAGAAGGGGACCTTGAGGTTGAGGTCCTGGCTCTGCTGCCAGGCCTCCTGGGTGAGGCTGTCGGCCGGCTGGCGCGGGTTGAGGCCGGCCGCGTTCACCAGGATGTCCGGCGGGCCGAAGGCGGCCGAAAGGGTCTCGGCCAGCGCGGCGAAGTCCTGGGTCGCCGCCAGGTCCACGGCATGGGCCGCGACCTGCCGGCCGGCCGCGGTCTCCTCGTCCATCCAGGCGCGCAGGCGCTCCCGGCGCCGGGCCAGGCCGACCACGGACGCCCCTGCCTCCGCCAGCGCCGTGGCCAGGGCCTTGCCGATGCCGGAACTGGCGCCGGTGACGCAGGCCACGCGGCCCGCAAGCCCGAAGCGTTGCAGGGCCGGCGAGGCTGCCGCGGCGGTGGAGGGGTCGGGCTTCGGCACGGTTTCGATCTTCTCGAGGGCTGACGGGTCGGGACGAGCCGGCAGGCCGGCTGCCACGAATGCAAGCGCTTACATTCGCAAGATTAGCGGGCGGTGGCCAGGGGGTCAATGAATTTGTGATGGCTTGATGAATCGTCGTAGGCTGTCAGCGATGGAAGGGAAGCGCTTGCAGGTCCGGGGAAGCGGCCAGCCGACCCTGGAGGATGTTGCCGTGGCCGCCGGGGTCTCGACGGCGACGGTCTCGCGCTGCCTTAGCCATCCGGAGAAGGTGCGCCCCGCGCTCAGGCAGAAGGTGCAGGAGACCATCGCTCGGCTGGGCTACACCCCGCACGGGGCGGCCCGGGCGCTGGCCTCGAGCCGCACCAACACCATCGGCGCGGTCATCCCCACCCTGTCCAACGCGATTTTCGCCTCGGTGGTGCAGACCCTGCAGGATGCGCTGGCCGCCAGGGGGCGGACCCTGCTGCTGGCGGCCTCGGACTACGATCCCGAGCGCGAGGCGCAGCAGATCGGCAGTCTGGTGGTGCGCGGCATCGACGGGCTGATGCTGACCGGGGAGGACCGCGACCCGGCGGTCTACGAGCTGCTGCAGCGCCGGGCGATCCGCAAGGTCTGCACCTATGTGCACCATCCGGGCTCGCCGCACAGCACCATCGGCTTCGACAACGCCGCCGCCATGGCCCGGCTGGTCGGCTATCTCTACGACCTGGGGCACCGGCGCATGGCCATGATCGCCGGCATCGGCCGGGGCAACGACCGGGCCCGCGAGCGCATCGCGGGGGTGCTGGCCGCCCTGGAGGCGCGGGGGCTCCAGCCCCTGGCGCTCGACGAGCGGCCCTACTCGGTCGGCGAGGCCCGCCAGGCCCTACGCGGAATGATGCGGCTGCGGCCGGCGCCGACCGCCATCCTCTGCGGCAACGACGTGCTGGCGCTGGGCGCCCTGCTGGAGGCCGGGGACCTCGGCATCGCCGTGCCGCAGCGCCTCTCGATCACCGGCTTCGACGACCTCGGCATCGCGCGCGAGATCCCGCCGGGCCTGACCACCATCCACGCCCCGCTGGCGGAGATGGGACGCCAGGCGGCCGACTACCTGATGCAGCCGGAGAGCACCGAAGAGCCCCCGCTGCACCTGGAGCTTCCCGCCGACCTGGTGCTGCGCGGCTCCACCGGGCCGGCGCCGGAGACGCCTTGCCGGAACAGGGACGGCCGGGCGGGGGTGCGGGCCGGTGCCGGAACAGGACAAGACAAAGAGTTGTGCGCCCGGGGCTCGAAAACTTCCGGCCCGGGGGCGCCACATCTCTTGGCTGAGCGGAGCGTGATCGGGTGCCCTTGCCCGGCCGCAGGGCTCGGCTCGAAGGACACTGTCTCGGGAGGAAGAGAATGGCGGAATCCCTGTTGATCGTCGGAGTGGGCTCGGGCCTCTCCGGCTCCCTGGCGCGGCTGGCGGCCAGGGAAGGCATGGCGGTGGCACTCGCCGCCCGCAACACCGAGAAGCTGGCCGGGCTGGCGGGCGAGACGGGGGCGAAGACCTTCGCCTGCGACGCGACCGACGAGGCCCAGGTGCGCCGGCTCTTCGACGAGGCCGACCGGGCCTTCGGCGGCACGCCCGACTGGGTGGTCTACAACGCCTCGGCGCGGGCGCGCGGTCCCTTCGCCGAGCTGGACCGCGCCGAGGTGCGGCGCGCCATCGAGGTCTCGGCCTGGGCCGCCTTCCTGGTCGCGCGCGAGGCGGTGCCGCGGATGCTGGCGCGGCCTGGCGGCCCCTCGGGCTCGCTCTTCTTCACCGGGGCCTCGGCGGCGGTGAAGGGCTACAAGCAGTCGGCCTCCTTCGCCATGGGCAAGTTCGCCCAGCGGGGCCTCGCGCAGTCGCTGGCCCGCGAGCTCAGCCCGCAGAACATCCATGTCGCCCACTTCGTCATCGACGGCGGTATCGCAAACCCCGAGCGCGGCACGGTGAACGACGCCGAGCAGCCGGATCGCTGGCTGGAGCCCGACGCCATCGCCGAGAGCTACCTCGCCGTCCACCGCCAGCACCGCAGCGCCTGGAGCTGGGAGCTGGAGCTCAGGCCCTGGGTGGAGACCTTCTGAGGGGCTAAGCCCCCACAGATACAGCAGATGAGAAAGGGCCGACCGAGGTAGTCGGCCGGCCCTCTCTCCTTGACCTGAGCGTGCCTTACAGCGCCAGCACCAGCTGGAAGGCCCAGCCGCAAAGCATGGCGCCGACCAGGGAGAAGGCCAGGTAGGCGAAGAAGACCGGGCGCTTCACCAGGGCCTGGACCGCGACGGCGGCCGGGATCGAGGTGACGGCGCCGGCCACCATGAAGGCGAGGCCCGCACCCTGGCTCATGCCGAGGTCCATGAGGGCGGCCGTGGTCGGGATGGCGGCGTAGCTGTTGAGATAGGCCGGCACGCCGACCAGCGCTGCCAGCGGGATGGCGAAGGCCTGCTGTTCGCCGACCAGCGCGATCAGGCTTTCGGCGGGAACGTAGGCCAGCATCAGGCTCTCCAGCAGGAAGGCCAGGGTCAGCCACTTCAGCAGGAAAAGGCCGTTGCTCTGGGCTTCGCGGAAGAACCCAAGGCGCCGCTCCGCCTCCTGCCAGAAGGCCCAGCGCGGCTTGCCCCGGTTCAGGCCCCTGGCCGCACAGCCCGAGGGTGCGACCTTCAAGGGCTCGGCGAAGGACCTGAAGCGGCCCTGCAGGGCCCAGGTCGCGAAGCCGCCGGCCAGGCCCAGCGCGACGGCGGCGAGGGTCTTGGCGATGGCGAACTCGGTGTCGATGCCGGCCGCGGTCAGCACGAAGACCTCGGGGTCCATGATCGGCGAGGCCAGCCAGAAGGCCATCACCGCCGGCAGCGGGGCGCCGGCCGCCATCAGGGCCGCGATCAGGGGAATGACCCCGCAGGAGCAGAAGGGGGAAAGCGCGCCGAAAAGGGCCGCCGTCGCGATCATGGCCTCCTGCCGGCCCTGGAAGGCGCGCGCGGCCAGGCCGTCCGCTCCGCTGGCGCGGGCGTAGGCTGCGACCAGGACCGCAGCGGCGAGGAAGGGGGCGATCCAGAGCAGGCTGTCGGCCAGGAATCGCAGGCTCGCCACGGCCTGGCCCGCGTCGAGGAGCAGCAGCAGACCCAGCAGCAGGGCCGTGGCCGCCCAGACCTTGTCGACCCCGCCCAGGCGCTGGAGCCAGGAGGTCTCTCCGGCAAACCCCGTCGTGCCGACGACAGGGGCAGTCCTATATTTCGGTATTCCCAGTTTCATCGTTATTGTACTCCTGCCTCGGTCGGCTGCCCTTGCGGACAGCGGGTTGGATTTCGGGTCGTCTATCCGGCTTCGGAGCGGGAGAGGCCGGCGTCGCGGCAGCATTCCTCCTGCAGGAAGGCCAGCATGCCCTCCATGGCGCGGTAGTTGGCGCGGCAGATCAGGGTGGTGGCCTGGCGCTCCTGCGTGACCAGGCCGGCTGCGATCAGCCGGTGCAGGTGATGCGAGAGGGTCGAGCGCGGTAGCTGCAGCTCCGCCTGCAGGTTGCCGACGGAACGACCGTCGGCACCGGCGCGCACGAGACTGCGGTAGAGGGCAAGCCGGGTGGGCGTGCCCAGGGCTTCGAGTTGGCTGGCGACGGTCTCTAGCATGATGCCCCGAAAGATAAGCGAGGCCGGAAGGCTTTGCAACGATAATTCTGGGAATATCGAAATAAGAGGGATGACGGCGTCTGGTCCGGCGCAGGGAAAGGCCCTAGATATAAGACCTATCCATCCCCCGCAGGAGCATTCATGATCGCCCTACCGCCGCTTCCTCCCTATGCGCCCGTCGCTCTGGTCACCGGCGCCGGCCGGCGGGTCGGCCGCCACCTGGCCCTGGCGCTGGCGGAGGACGGCTGGCCGCTGGCGCTCCACTACCGCAGCTCCGCCGGCGAGGCCGAGGCCCTTGCAGCCGAGGTGCTGGCCGGCGGCGGCCAGGCCGAACTCTATGCCGCCGACCTGGCCGAGGAGGAAGCGGCGAGGGGCCTGCTGCCCGCCGTCTCGCGTCGGCAGGGGCCGGTCGGGCTGCTGGTGAACAACGCCGGGCACTTTCAGCGCGACACCTGGGACAGCGTCACCCGCGAGACCTGGGACGCACATCTCTCCGCCAACCTGCGCGCACCCTTCCTCCTCTCGCAGGCCTTCGCCGAGCTGCTGCCGGAGGATCGGCGCGGCCTCATCGTCAACATGCTGGACCAGCGAGTCTGGAACCCGGGCCCCACCTTCGTCAGCTACGGCGTGTCCAAGTCCGGGCTCTGGGCGCTCACCCGCTCGCTGGCCCTGGCGCTGGCGCCCCGCATCCGCGTGAACGCCATCGGGCCGGGCTTCCTGCTGCCGGACGAGGGCGGGGATCCCGAGCTCTACCGCCGCCGCGTGGAGCGCCAGCCGCTGAAGCGCGCCGGCTCTCTGGAGGAGGCGGCGGCGGCCTTGCGCTTCTTCGTCGAGGCCGCCTCGGTGACCGGTCAGATGGTGGCGCTGGACGGAGGACAGCATCTTGCCTGAGTGGTCGAGACGGGCGCCGGGCGAGAGCCGTGTCCTGATCCAGGACCTCTGTCTGCGCGTGCGCCTGGGCGTCGGCGAAGCGGAACGGGCAACTCCTCAGCGCCTGCTGATCTCCCTCGACCTGGAGGTCGAGCCGGCCCTGCCGCGCGACGACGACGTGACCTCCGTCGTGGACTACGGTGTCCTCCTGGGCCGGGTCCGCGCCCTGGCCGCGCGAGAGACCCAGTTGCTGGAAACCTGGGTCCAGTGGATCGCCGAGGCCTGCTTCGCGGACCCCAGGGTCCGCTCGGCCACGATCGCCCTGGTCAAGCCCGACATCTACCCCGACAGCGTGCGTGTCGGCATCCGCCAGACAGTTGCTCGAGAGGAATGAACTGAGGTTAGCGGCGTAAGCCATTGCCGTGTATCGACTTTCGACAGGAGGCGCGTGGAGGCCAGTTTTGCACAGCCCTGCAAGCGTTTGCTGCCGGCCTCGCGCCGGGCCCGGTTTGTCCACCATGTCACCGTATTTTTATCTGACTGTAACAAGCGCTCCAATTGAATCAATGGCTTAAGCGGTATGCCCAAAAAATGGGCAAAGAGGTAAAAGTCCTGTGACAGTAAGGCTCCAGGGTCCTGTCCCCCGCGTTAGTCACAGACTTATCCACAGCTTTGGTGGAAAGTCGTCGAAAGCGCCGGGAGCACCCGGCCGGTGGCCCCGGCGGAGCCCGGCCGGCCGCTTTGTTTCCAGGCGGCTTTACCTCGGGCTGGCGGGCGGATAGAGGATTCCCATGAAGGGAAAACGGCGAGAGAAGGATCCCACCCAGGGCGGCAAGCGCGCCGTCCCCCTGGCCGAGAACGAGGCCGAAGCGCCGGAAGATGCCGCGACGGAGGAGCAGGGAGAGCCGGCCCGCGGCATCGAGGTCCTGAAGGCCGCCCTGAAGACCCTGCCGGGCGGGCCCGGCGTCTACCGCATGATCAACCGGCGCGGCGACGTGCTCTATGTCGGCAAGGCGCGGCACCTGAAGCGGCGGGTCACGACCTACAGCCAGCCGCAGCGCCTGCCCTACCGCCTGCAGCGCATGGTGTCGGAGACCGCCAGCCTGGAGGTGATCTCCACGGCAAGCGAGGTCGAGGCGCTGCTGCTGGAGAGCAATCTCATCAAGCGCTACCGGCCGCGCTACAACGTGCTGCTGCGCGACGACAAGTCCTTCCCCTACATCCTGCTGACCAAGGACGAGGCGGTGCCGCGCCTGACCAAGCACCGCGGCGCCCACAAGCTGGCCGGGGACTACTTCGGCCCCTTCGCCTCGGCCGGCGCGGTCAACCGGACGATCACGGCGCTGGAGAAGGCCTTCCTGCTGCGCTCCTGCTCGGATGCGGTCTATGCGGCACGCACCCGGCCCTGCCTGCTCTACCAGATCAAGCGCTGTTCGGCGCCCTGCGTCGGGCGGGTCTCGGTCGAGGACTACCGGGGCCTGGTCGCCGACGCCAAGGCCTTCCTGGTCGGGCGCGACGCCGGGGTCAAGGCGGAGCTGGCCCAGGCCATGGAGCAGGCCTCGGAGGCGCTCGACTTCGAGCAGGCGGCGCGCTACCGCGACCGCCTGCGGGCACTGGCCCACATCCAGTCGCACCAGGACGTGAACCTCGAGGGCATCGACGACGCCGATGCGGTGGCCGCCGTCGCCGAGGGCGGGGTGGTCTGCGTCCAGGTCTTCTTCTTCCGCGCCGGGCGCAACTACGGCAACCGCGCCTACTTCCCCGCGCACGACAAGGCGGTGGACAGCGAGACCGTGCTGGGTGCCTTCCTGGCCCAGTTCTACGACAACAAGCCGCCGCCGCCCCTGGTGCTGATCAGCGAGGCCGTGCCGCAGCAGGACCTGCTTGCCGAGGCGCTGAGCCAGCGCGCGGGCCGCAAGGTCGCGGTCGCCGTCCCGCAGCGCGGCTCCAAGCGCAGCCTGATGGACCAGGCGCGGTTGAATGCCAGAGAGGCATTGGGCCGGCGGCTGGCCGAGGCCTCCTCGCAGCATCGCCTCCTGGCGGCGCTGGCCGAGCGCCTGGACCTGGAGGCGCCGCCGGAGCGGATCGAGGTCTACGACAACAGCCACATCCAGGGCAGCAACGCCTATGGCGCCATGATCGTGGCCGGCCCCGAGGGCTTTGTTAAGCAGGCCTACCGGCAGTTCGGCATCCGCGGTAAGGCCGAGGGCGACGACTACGCCATGATGGAAGAGGTCTTCACCCGCCGCTTCACCCGGGCGCTGAAGGAGGACCCCGACCGCGAGGGCAAGACCTGGCCCGACCTGGTGATGATCGACGGCGGCCGCGGCCAGCTTCAGGTGGCCGAGCGGGTCCTGGCCGAACTCGGCATCGAGGACCTCGATCTGGTCGCCGTCGCCAAGGGGCCGGACCGCGACGCCGGGCGCGAGCGCCTCTTCCGCCCGGGCCGCGAGCCGCTGCTGCTGGAGCCGCGCGACCCCGTGCTCTACTTCATCCAGCGCCTGCGCGACGAGGCCCACCGCTTCGCCATCGGCACCCACCGCCAGGGCCGGACCAAGAGCCGCCTCACCTCGGCGCTTGACCAGGTCCCGGGCATCGGCGCCAAGCGCAAGAAGGCCCTGCTCCTGCATTTCGGATCGGCCGCGGCCGTGTCGCGCGCGGGCCTGGCGGATCTGGAGGCCGTGCCCGGCATCTCCCGTACGGTCGCGCAGAAGATCCACGACCACTTTCACGCGGAGTAGGGCAAGCCTCCACGGCCAGGGCCTGCTGTCGGTGCCGGGCTGTCATCCCCAAGACCGTCTCGCCCCAGCCACACTCCGACAGTGCCGCGGACCGCAAGCTGGTTTCCTGGCAGATCGTTGTGCCACTATGCGAGCCCACCCTCTCGAGAGTTGTCTGGATGCTTCAGAATCTTGAAGTCTGGGACGCCCTCCCCGATGCGACGGTTGTCATCGATGACAGCGGCACCATCCTGTACGCCAATGCCGCCTGGAAGGCCTTTGCGATCGAGAACGGTGGGAACAGCGAGAGCTTCTACGTCGGCGACAGCTATTACGAGACCTGTCAAAGCGCAGCCGAGACGGCTGACCCCATGGCCCGGCAGGTGCACGATGGCCTGAAGGATGCTTTGCGAACCAAGACGGTGTTCCGCTGCGAGTACCCCTGCCACAGCCCGGTAGAGGAACGCTGGTTCGAACTGATCGGGTCTCCTTTCACCGCAGGGCAAAGCGATCTGCTGGCGGTGATGCACAGGAACATCACGGTACAGAAGCGGAATCAGAATGCGGTCGCGCGGGCCAGGAGATCTGCGAACGAACTCGCCGCCCTGGTGGCAAGCAGTCCGGATGCGATCATCAGCTTCGATCTGGAGGGACGCATCCGTTCCTGGAACGAGGGCGCGCGCGAGGTATACGGCTACTCGCCCGAGGAGGTGATCGGGCGGTCGATGGAAGTGCTCTACCCACCCGGATGGCCGGTCAGAATAACCGAGTATCGCGACCAGATCCTGTCCGGCAAGCTGACCAGGTTCGAGGTGGACCGGGTGCGCAAGGACGGGGCCGTTCGCAAGATCTCGATCAGCGCCGCACCGATCAGGGATGACAGGGGCGGCGTCCTGGCGATCTCCAACATTCACCGTGACGTCACTGCCGAAAAGGAAGCCGAGGAACGGCTACGGTTCATCGCGGCCGAGCTGAACCATCGCACCAAGAACATTCTCGCCGTCGTCATGGCGATGGCGCGCCAGACCGCACGGGTCGCACAGGATCTGCCGGAGTTTCACGAGAGCTTCGAGAACCGTGTCAGCAGCCTGGCACATGCCAACGACCTCTTGGTGTCGAACGGTTGGATCAGCGTCGACCTTCTCGAACTGATCCGGAAAGAGTTCGCGGGCTATCTTGAGCCCAGCCGCGGCAAGGGCGACCTGCTATCGATAGACATGACGCCGGTCTCGCTGCGTGCGGAGGCCGTTCAACCCATCGCCATGAGCCTGCACGAGCTGAAGTCCAACTCGCTGAAGTATGGGGTGCTGGGCAAGGGCGAAGGAAGCGTGCAGATCTCGTGGAAACCGGCGGAGGAGGCCGGCCTCAGGCTCACCTGGAAGGAGATGGAGGTCAGACCCAGGCCGGGACCGCCGACGAGAAAGGGCTTCGGCCATTCGGTCCTGACCGGGCTTGCCGGGCATACCTTCGGAACGATGCCGGTCTACGAGATCGGGGTGGACCAGGTGCTCTGGCAGGTAACCTTGCCGGAAAGTTTCATAGATCCGGCTTCCCACCGATCGAGCGGCTGACTGTCGGTGGTGGATGGTGCCGCTTTGCCACCGATCTGACCGGCTAGTCTCTGTCGACAGGGCCGATCCGCTCCAATAGGCTGCTGTCATGTCGTCCTCCTCGCCACAGCCGGTGCCGCTGCTCACCCTTCCGAACGTCATGACCCTGGCGCGCATCGCCCTGGTCGTGCCGATCGCCTTACTGCTGCTGCCGGAGGAGGCCTGGACCCGCTGGATCGCCTTCGCGCTGATGGTCGCGGCCAGCGTGACCGACTGGGCCGACGGCTATCTCGCCAGGGCGCGCGGGCAGGTCTCGCCGCTGGGGCGCCTGCTGGATCCCATCGCCGACAAGCTGCTGGTGGCGGCGATCCTGGTGGTCCTGGTCGCCACCCGCGACGTCTCCGGCTGGGAGGTGATCCCGGTGCTGGCGATCCTCAGCCGCGAGATCTTCATCTCGGGCCTGCGCGAGTACATGATGGAGCACGGCTTCACCGTGCATGTGACCAAGCTCGCCAAGTGGAAGACCACCCTGCAGCTCGTCGCCGTCGCTGTCATCATCCTGGTGCCGGTCTTCGGCCCCGCGGCGGGCTGGGTGGCGGGCGCCTTGCTGTGGATCGCCGCCGCCATCACGGTCTATACCGGCTGGGGCTATCTCAGCGGCAGCCTGAAGCATATGGCCGGCCCGACGGAAGAGGTCTGAGGCCCTTGCGATCGGGTGCTTGGACTGCCGCAAGAGTCCGCCTATCTTCCCGGAACCATGCAGACAGCGGATAGAGAGACCGCAAGCGGCGGCAGCCAGCGCGTGATCGGGCTGGCCGGCTGGTCAGGCAGCGGCAAGACCACCCTGGTGACGAGGCTGATCCCCGTCCTGGTCGGGCGCGGCTACAGCGTCTCGACCTTGAAGCATGCCCACCACCACTTCGACGTCGACCGGCCGGGCAAGGATTCCCACCGCCACCGCGAGGCCGGCGCCCGCCAGGTGCTGGTCTCCTCGGCCAGGCGCTGGGCCCTGATGACGGAGCTGCGGGAGGAGCCGGAGCCCGATAGCCAGGCTTTGCTGGCCATGCTCGACCCCGTCGACCTGGTGATCATCGAGGGCTTCAAGAAGGAGCCGCACCACAAGCTGGAGGTCTTCCGCCCAAGCGTCGGCAAGCCGGCGCTCTGGCCGGAGGATCCCCATGTCGTCGCGGTCGCCACCGACGAGCCGCTGCAGGGCTGCGACCGGCAGATCCTGCCGCTGAACGACGTCGAGGCGGTCGCCGACTTCCTGGTCCGGCACTGCGGCTTGGCCCTGCCCGAGCCGGTCTGATGGCACAGCTCAGCGACGACTGCTTCGCCTTCGGCGGCCCGCTGCTGCCGCTGGCCCAGGCGCTGGCGATGCTGGCCGAGCGGGTGCCGACCCTGGCCGAGGCGGAGCTGCAGCCGCTGGCCGCCTGCGCCGGGCGGGTCCTGCGCGAGCCGCTGATCGCCGACCTGGCGGTCCCGGCGCACGACAACTCCGCCGTCGACGGCTATGCCCTGCGCTTCGCCGACCTCGATCCCGAGGGCGAGACGGTCCTGCCGCTGGGCGGGCGCGCCGCCGCCGGCCATCCGCTCGGCCGCGCACTGGCGCCCGGCGAGGCGGTCCGCATCTTCACCGGCGCGCCCATGCCGGAGGGGGCCGACACCGTGATGATGCAGGAGGACTGCCGCCAGTCCGAGGGGCGGGTCATCCTCAGCCCCGGCATCAGGCGCGGTGCGAACCGGCGGGCCGCCGGCGAGGACATCGCGCTGGGCAGCGAGGTGCTGCCGGCCGGGCGGCGGCTCAAGCCCTGGGACCTGGGGCTGGCGGCCAGCCTGGGGCGCACCCAGCTCTCGGTCTCGCGGCCGCTCACGGTGGCGCTCTGCTCCACCGGCGACGAACTGGCCGAGCCCGGCCAGCGCCGGACGGAAGGCCAGGTCTACGATGCCAACCGCAACGCCGTGGCCGCCCTGCTGCGGGCCGAGGGCTGCCGCGTGACCGACCTCGGCATCCTCGCCGACCGCGCCGACACCATCCGGCGGAGCCTGACCGAGGCGGCGGCCGGCCACGACATGGTCGTGACCAGCGGCGGCGTGTCGGAGGGCGAGGAGGACCATGTGAAGGCGGCCCTCCAGGCGGCCGGTGGCAGCCTCCATTTCTGGCGCCTGGCGATCAAGCCGGGCAGGCCGGTGGCGCTGGGCCGCTTCGATCGCGCCGCCTTCGTCGGCCTGCCGGGCAACCCGGTCGCCTGCATCGTCACCTTCGCCGCCCTGGTGCGCCCGCTCATCCACCGCCTGAGCGGGGCCCCGATCGAACCGCCGGCGACCTTCCCGGTGGAGAGCGGCTTCGCGCACCGCAAGAAGCGCGACCGGCAGGAGTGGCTGCGCGTCTCGCTGGAGCGCCGGGCCTCCGGGTTGGCCGTCGCCCGCCGCTTCCCGCGCGAGGGGGCGGGCATCCTCTCCTCCCTTGCCGGCAGCGACGGCTTCCTCATTCTCGACGAGGCCTTGACCGAGGTGCCGGCCGGCACGACTCTCCCCTTCATGCCTTTCAGCGAGGTTCTGGCATGAAGCTGCTTTATTTTGCCTGGGTGAAGACGAGGATCGGTCTGGCCGAAGAGGAGGTCCAGCCGCCGGCGGAGGTGGCGACCGTGGGCCAGCTCATGGGCTGGCTGGCCACCCGCGGGCCCGGCTATGCCGCCGCCTTCGCCGAGCCCGAGCGCCTGCGCGCCGCCGTCAACCAGGACTTCGCAAAGACCGAGGCCGCGGTCGGCGCGGGCGACGAGGTGGCCTTCTTCCCGCCGGTCACCGGAGGCTAGGGGCCCCATGATCAAGGTCCAGGCCGAAGACTTCGACATCGGCGCGGAGCTGGCGGCGCTGACGGAAGGGCGCCACGACATCGGCGGGCTTGCCGTCTTCGTCGGCCTGGTGCGGGCCAAGGTCGGGAACGACGGCGCGCCCGCGGCGATCGAGGCCATGACCCTGGAGCACTATCCCGGCATGACCGAGAAGATGCTGGCCGGGATCGAGGCCGAGGCCCGCGCGCGCTGGCCGCTGAGCGCCAGCCTGATCGTCCACCGCTACGGCCGCCTGGTGCCGGGCGACCGCATCGTCATGACCGCCTGCGCCAGCGCCCACCGCCAGGCCGCCTTCGAGGCCTGTGCCTTCCTCATGGACTGGCTGAAGACCAAGGCCCCCTTCTGGAAGCTGGAAGAGCAGGACGGCCGGGAATCCTGGGTCGAGGCACGGGCCAGCGACGAGGCCGCGGAACGGCGCTGGGACGAGCCTTAGGGCAGGGGTGGTGCGCCGGCTGGGGCGGACTTCTGCCTGCTGATGCTTTCCGGGGCGCCCCTTAGCTGTCATCCTCCTCGCCCCTTAGCCGTCATGCTCACGCCCTTAACCGTCATCCAGATCGCCCTTTAGCCGTCATCCTCATCACCCCGCAACTGTCATCCTCCGACTTGATCGGAGGATCTCGCGCGGCCTGGAGACCCTTGGCGAACGGCCGGGCGAATCCCTATCTCTACGGCGAGGTTAGGCAGATCCTCCGGTCAAGCCGGAGGATGACATTATTGTGGGTTTGTGAGCGATTGGTGTCACTGACGAGCTGCCATCCTCACTCCCCCGCGGCGGCCTCTCCCGCAGCAAGCGCCTGGCGGCCTCGATCGCAATGTCGCGGCCGCCCTTGTCGCCGAGGACGCCGGCGTTGGCGACGGCGCCCTTAGCCGTCATCCTCATCACCCCTTAACTGTCATCCTCCGACTTGATCGGAGGATCTCGCGCGGCCTGGAGACCCTTGGCGAACGGCTGTGCGATTCCTTTTCTCTACGGCGAGGTTCGGCAGATCCTCCGGTCAAGCCGGAGGATGACAGTTTTTAAGGTTTGATGGTGGATGTCCCACCGCGTAAGGCTTGTTGTACCTCACTCCCCCCGCGGCGGCCTCTCCCGCAGCAAGCGCCTGGCCGATTCGATCGCAATGTCGCGGCCGCCCTTGTCGCCGAGGACGCCGGCGTTGGCGACGGCGCCCTTAGCCGTCATCCTCATCACCCCTTAACTGTCATCCTCCGACTTGATCGGAGGATCTCGCGCGGCCTGGAGACCCTTGGCGAACGGCTGTGCGATTCCTTTTCTCTACGGCGAGGTTCGGCAGATCCTCCGGTCAAGCCGGAGGATGACAGTTTTTAAGTTTGATGGCGGGTGTCCCACGGGGCAAGGCCCGCTGAACCTCACTCCCCCCGCGGCGGCCTCTCCCGCAGCAAGCGCCTGGCCGATTCGATCGCAATGTCGCGGCCGCCCTCGTCGCCGAGGACGCCGGCGGTGGCGACGGCGCCCTCCAGCAGCAGGAAGATCTCCGGGGCCAGCGCGGCGGCCTGCTCGGCCGGCCAGCCAGCTTCCAGCAGCCGGCGGCGGACCAGGGCCAGGTAGGCGCGCTTGTGGGCGAAGGCGACGGCGCGCACGGCGGCCTCGTCCGGATGCGCGGCCGCGGCCCGGAGGAAGAGGCAGCCGTTGCCACCGCTCTCGGCGGCCCAGGCCGAGAGCCCCTCGAAGAGGCTCAGCACGCGCGCCTCTCCCGAAAGCCCCTCGGCGGCGCGGTCCAGTGCTGCGAAGTAGCGCCGCTCCCGCTCCTCCATCGCCGCCACCACCAGCTCCTGCCGGCCCCTGAAGTGCCGGTAGAGCGTGGCGAGGGCCACCCCGGCAGCCTCCGCCACCCGGTCGATCCCGACCTTGGCGAAGCCTTCCCGGTAGAAGACCGCCTCCGCCTTCTCGGCGATCGCGCGGCGGCGGTCCTGCTGCGATTCCCGTCGTTCCATGATGACCATATAGAACGATCGTATCGTCTCTGTCGAGGTTGATCAAAAAAGGTCATGCAATAGGCCTAAGAACGAACTTGACTCGAAGAGAACGATCGTTCTTGTCTCCGGCAGCGTGAACGAGAGAGCAGGCATCATGACCCAGGCGAAGGAACTCCCCACCACGGGCGCCGGACGGGGCTTCCGGCCCACCGGCCGGATCTCGCCCTACTTCGACGGCGTCGAGCGCGCAGGCGGTGGGGGCTACGGCCGCCACCTCATGACCTACGTGCCCTGGCGCTATCCCGAGGATCCGGCAGAGCAGTACCGCGCGGTGACCGAGCGGGTGACGCTCTGGGACACGGCCTGCGAGCGGCAGATCCGCATTCGCGGCCGCGACGCGCTGGCCTTTGCCGACCGGCTGGTGACCCGCGATCTCAGCGGCTTCTCGCCGGGCCGCTGCACCTACACCTTCGTCTGCGACGAGGCAGGCTGGATCATCGGCGATCCCGTCCTGCTGGTGGTGGATGCCGAGACCGTCTGGCTCTCGATCTCCAGCACCGACCTGCAGCTCTGGGTGAAGGGGATCGCGCTGGGAAGCGGCGCCGCCGTCGAGGTCGACGAGGTCCCGGTCGCCCCCCTGCAGCTGCAGGGGCCCAGATCGCGCGCCCTCCTGAATCGCCTCCTCGAGGCGCCGATCGACGACCTCGGCTTCTTCCGCTGCCGCCAGGTCCGGGTGGCCGGCCATCCGGCCCTGGTCTCGCGGTCCGGCTGGAGCGGCGAACTGGGCTACGAGATCTATCCCGACGGCCTCTATTCCTACCCGGCACAGCGCCAAGAGGGCCTGCGCCTCTGGGATCGCATCCTCGAGGCGGGGGCGGACCTCGGCTTGATGGTCACCCCCTTCCTGCCCGACCGCGCCTATGAGTCCGGCCTCTGCGTCTTCAACCACAACGAGGGGGAGAAGATCACCCCCCTGGAGTTCTGGCGCGAGCGCCTTGTCGACTTCGGCGGCGGCGACTTCATCGGCAAGGCGGCGCTGGAGGCGGTCCGCAAGGCCGGCGGACCGCGGCGCCGCATGGTGGGCCTGAAGGCCCTCGATCCGGCGGTGCGCCTGGAGATGGGCGAGTGGGACCTGCCGGTGCTCTGCGAGGGTCGCGAGGTCGGCAGCAGCCGGCGCATCGCCTACTCCTATGCCCTGGGACGCGCGATCTCGCTGGCCCTGGTGGGGTCCGCGTTCACCGGGGTCGGGCAGCGCCTCCAGCTTCTCCATGCCGGCGGGCTGGCGGAGATGGAGGCCGCGGCCCTGCCCTTCATCGACCCCGAGGGCCGGCGGGTCCGCGCCTGAGTTCGGCGGGCCCAGGCAGAGGCGCCGTCTCCCTGCTGGCAGCGGCGGGAGAAATCCCTATATCAGGACGGCGTTGCAATGGGTCAGAAAGAGGGACGGGGAACACCATGGTCAATCTGAACGGTCTGCTGGGACAGTTGATGAACTCGGGCGGCGAGGCCCTGCGGCAGGGCGGCAAGGCGCTGGACACGCCGGGCAAGAAGCTGCTGGCCGGCGGCGCGGGTGCCGCCCTTCTCTTCACCGGCACCGGGCGCGGCCTGCTGAAGTACGGCGGTGTCGCGGCCCTGGGTGCGCTCGCCTACCACGCCTGGCAGAACCACAATGCCAAGCAGGCTGAGGGCGGGGGAGGCCAGGCCGCCACGCCCGAAGCCCTGCCCGAACCGCCGGCCGACAGCGGGTTCGTCCCGCAGGACGCCGCCGCGCGCGAGGCCCTGGCCAGGCTCCTGATCTCCGCCATGGTGACGGCCGCCAAGGCCGACGGCGTGGTCGACGAGGAGGAGCAGCAGGCCATGCTGCGCCATGGCGACGCCCTGGAGCTCTCGCCCGAAGAGCAGGGCTTGCTCTTCGCCGAGATGAACAAGCCCTTCGACATGGAGCCGGTCGTCAGGGGCGCCACCACGCCGGAGGTCGCAGCGGAGGTCTATGCCGCCTCGGTCGTCGCCGTGGGAACGCCCTCGGCCGCGGAGAGCGCCTATCTCAAGGTCCTGGCACAGCGCCTGAAGCTGCCGGAGGACGTCGTCGCCAGCCTGCACACCACGCTTGGCTACGAGCCCGCCTGACCCCGAAGGGGATCAGACCCAGATAAAGTCGGTGGCGGTGAGCTGGCCGGCCAGCGAGAGGTTGTCGATGCGCATGTAGAGGTCGGCGCCGCCGTCGCCGTCGCTGTCGACCATGACCTTCTCGTTGCCGGCGAAGCGCGCCTGGCTGTTGCCGTCGGCCAGAAAGGCACCCTCGCCGCGATAGGCGAAGACGCCGTTCAGTTCCGCCAGGTCGAGCGCGATCAGGTCGCCCTCGCCGGTGCCGGCGCCGAACTGGCTGCCGGAGAAGTCCTGGATCAGCGGGCCGGCGGTGTCGGTGTCGACGACGAAGAAGCTGTCGGCCCCCGTTCCGCCGAAGCCGATGTCGCGTTCGTCCAGCACCATGAAGTCGTTGCCGCTGCGGCCCAGCAGGCGGTCGCGTCCGCTGCCGCCCACCAGCCGGTCGTCGCCGCCCAGGCCGTGCAGGCTGTCGTCGCCGGAGCCTCCCGCGATGAAGTTGTCGTAGAGGTTGCCCAGCAGCACGTTGTCGTACTCGTTGCCGAAGAGCGTCCCGGCGCCGGCCGCGGGATTGATGCCGCCGCGCTCCACCTCGTTGTCGGGCAGGTTGGTCGGCAACGCGAAGGCCGAGGCGTTGGAGCGGACCATGTCGCGGATGCCCTCGCCCGCCTTCTCGACGACAAGGTCGGTTGCGGTATCGACCACGTAGGTGTCGTTGCCGTCCCCGCCCGCGGCGGTATCAGACCCGCCCCCGCCGTTCAGGAAGTCGGGCTGGTCGCCGCCGTAGAGCCGGTCGATGCCGGTCCCTCCGCCCAGCCTGTCGTTGCCGGAGCCCCCTTCGACATGGTCGTCTCCCGAGCCGGGTAGGAGGGAATCCCTGCCGCTGCCGCCGACCAGGCTGTCGTCGCCGTCCTGGCCGCGCAGGGTGTCGTCGCCCTCGTCGCCGAAGACGCGGTCGTGGCCGCTGTCGGCCCAGGCGGTCTCGTCGCCCAAGCCCCCGTAGACCAGATCGTCGCCGGAGCCGGCCTCCAGGCGGTCGTTCCCGCTGCCGCCGTAGACCCTGTCGCTGTCGGCGCCGCCGAACAGCAGGTCCCGTCCGCGGCCTCCCTCCAGGGTGTCGTCGCCGAGGCCGCCGTAGTGCTCGTCGGTTCCCTGCGCGCCGACCAGCAGGTCCGCGGCACTGCCGCCGAAGGCGAAGTCGTCGCCGCTGCCCCCCTCGAGCCGGTCGGGTCCGGACCCGCCGTAGAGCGCATCGCTGCCGGACCCGCCGAAGAAGAGGTCGTCGCCCAGGCTTCCGAACAGCCGGTCGTCGCCCAGCGCACCGGCGAAGGTGTCGTTGCCGCCGACCCCGTGGATGATGTCGCCGCTGTCGGTGCCGGTGAGCTTGTAGTCGAACTGCAGCAGGTTCTCCGAGCCCGGCGTCGGCAGCTCGCTTTCCGGCAGGGACGCGCCGACCTCGAGGCCGACCAGGTGCAGGAGCGAGGCGATGGTGGAGTTGCTGTTCTGGTCGAAGAGAAGGTAGCTCAAGCCGGCCGCGTCGATCTGCTGGCCGTGCTGGACCATCAGGGCCCAGACGTCCTCGGGACTGCGGTCTCCGAAGTCCAGCAGCTTGATGCCCTTGACCGCGGTGCTGGGGTTGCCGTTCTCGTCGCGCTCGTCGTCGATCGGGACGCCGCTCTCGACGGTGATGTTGCCGAAAGACGGAAAGTTGCCCTCGGGCCCGCCGCTGACGATGAACTCCTGGCCGCTGTCGTTCTTGAAGACGACGAAGAGATGGCCCACCCCGCTCGGGATCCCGAGGACGGATACGTCCTTCACCTCGGCCGTGATCTGTGCCAAGAGCCGTCTCCCCCAACAGAGCTCCAGGAATAGTTGATCGCGACCGCGCAGCCTGTAGGTGTACGTCGGTCACGTGACCGACATTAGTAACAGAAAGCTGCAAATTGTCAATTAGAATCGGGGAAACCGACAGTGCTAGCGGGAGTCGGAAACGCGTTTGGCACTGCCATCAAAGCTATAGCCCACGCCATAGACCGAGCGGATCACGCTCTGGTCCATGCCGGCGCCGGTCAGCTTGCGGCGCAGGTTCTTCACGTGGCTGTCGATCACGCGGTCGTAGACGTCGTGCTCGTCGGCATAGGCCAGCTCCAGGATCTGCGCGCGCGAGAAGACCCGGCCGGGGCGCGCGCTCAGGACCGAGAGCAGGCGGAACTCCGTCGGCGTCAGGTCCAGGGCCTCGCGTCCGACCCAGGCGCGGTAGCCTTCCGTATCCAGCCGCAGGCCGTCGGGATCGCTCTGCCCCTCCGCCGCCGGAACCGCCTGGGCACGGCGCAGCACCGACTTCACCCGGGCCACGACCTCGCGCGGGCTGTAGGGCTTGCAGACATAGTCGTCGGCGCCCAGCTCCAGGCCCAGAAGGCGGTCGATCTCCTCCACCTTGGCCGTGGTCATGATGATCGGCAGCTTGGAGGTGCGGCGCAGCTTGCGGCAGACCTCCAGTCCGTCCAGCCCCGGCAGCATGAGGTCGAGGATCATCAGGTCGGGCGGCCGGCTTTCCGCACGTTCCAGGGCCCGCGCACCGTTGGTCTCCAGCAGCACCTCGTAGCCCTCGCGCTCCAGGTAGCTCGCCAGCACCTCCGCCAGAGGCTCTTCGTCTTCCACGATCATGATCTGGTTCGTCATCGTCTGCCCTCGAGAAGCGCCGCCGCGGCGGGGTTCAGGCCGCCGTGCGGCCGGAGCTGGGACCCTCCGGGTCCGATGGTAGAACAAGGAGGATCCGCAATCCACCGAGAGGCGAGGCCTCCGCGGAGATCTGCCCGCCGTGCGCTTCCAGGATCGCACGGCAGATCGACAGGCCCAGGCCGCGCCCGCCGGTGCGCCGGCTGCGCGAGGCCTCGACCCGGAAGAAGCGGTCGAAGAGGTGCGGCAGGTCCTCGGCCGGGACGGCCGGCGGGGTGTCGTCGAACTGCAGGATCAGGAGACCCTCCCTGCGGTCGTCGCGGAGCGCGATCTCCAGCCGCCCGCCGGGATCGCTGTAGGCCAGGGAGTTGCCGATCAGGTTGCGCAGCACCTGGGCCAGGCGAAGCTGGTCGATGAGCGCCAGGTCGGCCTCCTCCGTCTCGTTCCGCAGCACGATCTCGATCCCGGCGGCCCTGGCCTTGCTCTCCTGGTTCTCGGCGACCCGCCTGACCAGGGGCCAGAGCCGCTCGCGCCTCAGGTCCAGGTTGAGGCGGCCGACGTCGGCCTCGGCAAGCTGGCGCAGATCGTCGATCAGGGCTTCCAGGGTCATGCTGTGGGCGTGGAGGCGGGCGAGCGACTTCTCGTCGGGCTCGCGGATACCGTCCTGCAGGGCCTCGATCTCCGCGCGCAGGCTGGAGAGCGGCGTCCTGAGCTCGTGCGCGGTGTCCTGCACCCAGCGCTTGCGCCCGGCCTCGGCCGCCGCCAGGGTCTCCGCCAGGGCGTCGATGTCGCGCGCCAGGCGGCCCAGCTCGTCGCTGCGCTTGGCGGCCGAGGCGCGCGCCTCGTACTCGCCCCTGCGCAACCGCTGGGTGGTCTCGGCCATGGCGGTGATCGGCCGGCTGAGATGGCGGCCCAGCAGGAGCGCTGCCAGCCCTGCCAGCAGGACCGTGCCGACGCCGATGATCACCAGGTTGCGCTCCTGGGTCTTGAAGAAGCGGCTGTGGATCCCGCCGACGATGCGGTCCGAGGTCTTCAGCGCCAGCCAGCCCAGCAGGCGCTCGCCGCTCACCAGGGGACGCTTGGCCTCGCTGTCGACGGCGCCGGGATGGCCGGCGATGCGCTCGCCCTCCGGCCCGATGAGGGCCAGGCGCGAGGCGAGGCGCGCAAGGTGCGGCGGCAGCCTCTTCTTGCGCTCCTTGGGGGCCTCCTCGAAGGCGTGATCCTGCTTCTCTGGGGTCAGTTTCTCTGGGCTTAGCTTCTCTGGGTTCAGCTTCTCTGGGTCGGGCTTGTCCTGGCGGTCGGGCCGGAGGCCGGTCAGCAGGAGGTCGCGCCAGGCCGCCTCGTCCTCGGCCAGCCACTGCAGGCCGCGGTCGGCCCCGGCCTCGATCAGCTCGTTCGTCAGGCCCTCCAGGCGGTCGAGCTGCGACTGGGCCAGGTAGACCATGAAGCCGCGGTCGAGACTCCACCAGGTGAGCGCCGAGACCAGCACGACGGCCGTCACCGTGAGCGTCAGCCCGGTGAAGAAGAGCTTGGCCGAGAGCGAGAGATGCATGGGGTCGTCGTGGCACCGTTTGTGGAGTGTCATGGCTGACGGACGTGGCGATCGCGCACCGTCCGGTCAGGGTTCGCGATCGTTTTGGACCGTGACGGGCGCTTTTGGAAAGGGAAATGCAGGCCAACGGCGGGCGAAACCCTGCCGATTCCCCGCGATCGCGGGAGGAAGCGCGGCGGCGAGGGCAGGCGTGGGTTGGGGGGCACGCCTGCCCTCTGCTCTCACAGGCCGCCGGGGGGAAGCGGCCTGGGAGCTAGTCCAGAGCAGGATTGCGCTCGCTCTTGCTCCCGCATCCTGCTCTGGCACGCTGCTTCACAAGCAAATCGTCGTCGCAGATGTTTCCATCCGCTCGGGATCTGCTCTAGCCGCGGTCGCGGTCGTGCTTGCCCATCTTCTCCATGCGTTCGGCCAGGGCCTCGGCCTGGTCGGCGGTGATGGAGCCTTCGGCCAGGGCCTCGTCGACGATGGCCTTCACCTTCGTCTTCATCGCCTCGCGGAAGGCCTCGGGCTCGACGCCGAGGGACTTGCCGGCGAGCCGCGGGCCCAGTTCGGCCACCATCTGGCGCACCTCGGCCTCACCCTTGCCGCTCTGCTCCGCCAGGGTCGCGATCGTGAGGTTGCCGTACTGCATGCGCACGAAGTCCTTGAAGGCGCCGCGGTGCGCCTTCTTGCCGTCCTCATCCGCGGCGTTCGCGCGCTCCTGGATCTCCTGGGTCAGGACCTGGGCCTGCAGGCCGGTCAGGCGCCCGTCGCTCTCCGCCGCGCGGACCATGGCGATCACCTTGGGTGCCATCTCGCCGGCCAGTGCCTGGCGCGAGATCTCCTGGCTCTTCATGAAGTTGCGGAAGCCCTCTTCCTTGATGGCCTCCTTGAGCGCCTCCTCCGACTGTCCCGTCATCTCGGCGACGGTGGCGACGGTCAGGTTCTTCATCTCGAAGAAGGTGAGCATGCCGAGCGTGCCGCCCTTCTTGCCGTGGTGCTTGCCGTGCTTCTTGTGGTGCTTCTCGTGCTGCTCCTTCTCGCTCTTGTCGAGCTGCACCTCCTGGGCGCCGGTCGTGTCCGCATGGGCGACAAGGCTGGCACCGGCCAGCGGCAGCGAGGCCAGGCTGACGGCGATCAATCCGTTGCGCAGAACGTTTCGGCCACTTCTCATGAATCTGTCCTTCTCTCAGTAGCTTTTCGATCGGGCGGCGGCCGCCAAGGGGGCTCGGGGGCGCCACTCGCAGGCAAAGCTGGCCCATGAATGGGGAGCGAGAAGGCAGGAAATGCAGAGGCAATGTGAAGAGGCGGAAAGCTCCCTTTCCGGAGGCCGCAAGAACCTTCTAAAGCGCTTTGGATTTTCGCGGAACCGGCCCGCACCCCCGCCCGGCCGCCCATAGCAGGATACTTGAGTGGGCGGCCGGGCGGGGGTGCGGGTCCTAGGAAAACGCCAAGCGCTTCAGAGCCAGACGAAGTCCGTGCCGGTGAGCTGGTTGGCGGCGGTGAGGCCGTTCACGAAGAAGACCAGGTCGCTCGACCCGTCGCCGTCCTGATCGACGCGCACGGTGCCCGTGCTGGTAAAGCGCGCCTCGGAGTTGCCGCCGCCCGAGAAGGCGAGACTGCCGATGTAGGCGAAGCTGCCGGTCTCCAGGCCCGTCGCCAGGACGATCTTGTCCTCGCCGTTGCCGGCATTGAGGCTCGCCCCGTCGAAGTCGCGGATGACCTGGGTCCCGTTGTTGAGATTGCTGGAGGAGAAGAGGAAGGAATCGCTGCCGGACCCGCCGAAGGCCGCATCGTCCTTGCCGACGTTCAAGATGTCGTTACCGCTCTCCCCTTCCAGCCGGTCGCCCTGGCCGCCGCCGAAGAGGGTGTCGTCGCCGTCGCCGCCCTCGATCCGGTCGGCACCCTGGAAACCGGCCAAGCGGTTGTCGCCGCTGTTCCCCACGATGGTGTTGTCGAGCTCGTTCCCGCCACCATCGATGTTGCCGGCACCGCCCTGCATCCGCAGGTCCTCGACGAAGCCGGTGGAGGTGCCCGAGGGGAGCGTGTAGTCGCTGAGCGCGCGCACCAGGTCGCTGCCCTGGCCGGCGAACTCGCGGACCAGGTCGGTGGCGCTCGCCACCACGAAGGTGTCGTCGCCGCTGCCGCCGGTCATGGTGTTGGTGCCGCCCTTGCTGGCGTTCAGGATGTCGCTGCCGCTGTTGCCGCGCAGCACGTTGTCGAAGCTGTTGCCCAGCAGGGTGTTGTCGTGCTCGTTGCCGATCAGCCGCCCGTCCCCTGCCGTGCCGTTCAGGTTCACCCGCTCGGCGAAGCCCTCGGCACCGCCGATCAGGGTGTAGGCGCTGGCGTCCGAGCGGATGACGTCCTCGATGCCGCCGGCAGCGGTCTCCAGCACGAGGTCGGCCGCGGTATCGACGATGAAGGTGTCGTTGATGCGTCCGCCGAAGGCCGTGTCGCTGCCGCTGGCACCGTTCAGCCGGTCGCTGCCGGTGCCGCCGAAAAGCGTGTCGTCGCCGGAGCCCCCGACCATGCGGTCCCGCCCCGACCCGCCCAGAAGCGCGTCGTCTCCTTCGCCGCCGAAGAGGGTGTCGTCACCCTGTCCGCCCTGCGCCGTGTCGCTGCCGGAATCGCCGCGCAGGGCGTCATCGTCGTTACCCCCGTAGAGCCTGTCGTTGCCGGAGCCCAGGCGGATATCGTCGTCGCCGTTGGCGCCGAAGGCATCGTTGCGGAAGGCGAAGTCCGGCCCCCGGATGTCGTCGTCGCCGTTGGTCCCGAAGAAGCGGGCCAACTCGATGGAGAAGAAGGCGGACTCCTCCAGGGCCTCGACGGCCGAGGTGAAGAGGACGGTGTCGGCCTGCGGCCCGCCGTGATAGGTCTCGCCGGCCTGCTGTTCGCCGGAGTTGATGAAGAAGCTGTCGTTGCCGCTACCGCCGAAGAGGGAGTCGGCACCGCTGTCGCCGAGGAGCGTGTCGTCCCCGGTGTAGGCGTACTGCCTGTCGTCGCCCTCGCCGCCGAAGATGCGATCCGAGCCGCTGCCGCCGACCGCGGTGTCGTCTCCCTCGCCGCCGAAGAGCGTGTCGCTGAGCTCGCCGCCGCGGATGAGGTCGTTGCCCGTCGTGCCATAGACGCGGTCGAATCCGCTGCCGCCGTAGAGTGAATCGTCGCCCTCGCCGCCGATCATCCTGTCGCTGCCGCTGCCGCCCCTGGCCCTGTCGTTATGCGATCCGCCGTAGATGCGGTCGGCGCCGCTGTCGCCGTGCATGTCGTTGGATCCGCCGACGCCGTAGAGCCAGTCGTCGCCGCCGCGCCCGTCGATCGAGTTGTCGCCGATGACCGAGCCGATCAGGGTGTTGGCGGCGCTGTTGCCGTGTAGCTGGGCGTCGCGGCCGGCGATCGCGTGCTCGAAATTCAGGATGAGATCGGCATTGCCGCCGGAAAAGGTGGCGATGCCCGCCTGCAGGTCGATGGCGACGAAGGAGCCGAAGGTATCGGGGCTGAAGTCGATCCAGTCCTGCCCGCTGCCGCCGTCGTGGGTGTCGCCACTCAGCAGGTCGTCGTCGACGATCGTGTCGTTGCCGCTGCCCCCGAAGACGCTGTCCATGCCGCTGCCGGCGACGATCCTGTCGTTACCGCTGACGCCGAAGATCGTGTCGCCGCCGCCGAGGCCGTAGATCGAGGAGGCCTCCTGCCGGCCGGTCAGGACATCCCCGGCCGAGGAGCCGACGATGACGCTGTCGCGCGGGTCCCAGATCTCGGCCGAGACGTCGAAGTCGTTGCCGATGGTGTCGAAGATCTGCCAGGTGCCGATGATGCGGCCGTCGGAGAGGGCCGCCGCCTCGGGCGTGTTCACCAGCTGGCCCGACTGCTCCAGGGTGAAGACGCCGCCCACGGCGGTCCCCAGGCTGGCGAAGCGCTGGCCGCGGATGGCCTCGGTGCCGTCGTCGTCGTAGAGCACCACGAAGCCGCCGTCCTCCAGTGCCGCCACGGCCGGTTCGGCATCGTCGTCGGCGTCGGTGGCGATGTCGATCAGGCCCGAGATGTCGTCGCCGGAGCTGTCGTAGACCCGGGCGTAGATGTTCTCGTCCATGAAGTCGGTCTCGTCCGACCAGGCGATGACGAAGCCGCCGCCCTTGAGCGCGACCACCTGCGGGTCCTCGTTCTCGGTGCCGGGGCTCGCGATGTTGACCACGTTGCGGACCACCGCACCGCTGGAATCGTAGATCTTGTACTCGATCCCCTCGGCGCCGCCGTCGTCCTCGACATAGGCCACCACGAAGGTGTCGTTCTCCAGGACGGCGACGGAGTGCTCGCGCGGGTCGTCGGGATGCGCGCGGATCGTGATCTCCGAACCGACCGTGCCGTCGGACTCCACGATCCTGGCGCGCACGTCGGTGTCGGCGCCGGAATTGGTGGTGCGGGTATAGACGACCACGAAGCTGTTGTCGGAGAAGACCGCGACCTTGGGGTCGGAGACGACCTCGTCGCCGCCGGGATCGGCCTGCAGCACGTCCTGATCGACTATGCCGCCGGCGGCGTTGTGCTTCTGCCAGAGAAGGCGGGTCCCGTTCGCGTCGATGTCCTCGTAGACCAGGACGAAGCCGCCGTCGGAAAGGGCTGCGATCTCGGGGTCACCCTCGTTGTCGACCGCGGCGATGCTGTTCAGCATGAAGGAGGCGGTGATGGGATTGCCCTCGGGGTCGTAGAGCCGCCCCATGATGTCGTTGCCATTGGACCCGTCGACGCTGTTGGAATCGTCGGTGTAGGCGATCAGGATGTTGCCGTTGGCAAGTGCCGTCACCACGGGATCGAACTGGAAGTCGCCGGTCGGCCCGACATCGCCGGTGTTCACCTTGCCCAGGCTCTTCCAGAGGGTCGGTGTCGTGGTCATGGCATCTCTCCCGATCTTGAACGCCAGGCTTGCTTCCCCGTCCTGCCGTTCGTTTGCGCGTGATTGGCGAGCCCTTCCCCCGAGGGCGCCCGCCGAGCCCCGAAAGTATGGCGAAGGCGCGCCCGGCTGTGAAGGCCTGTGCTGTGGAGAATATTCCTTCCTGAGGAAAGTATTACCGCTCTAAAGCCAGAGAAAATCCGTGGCGGTGAGCTGTCCGCCCTGGCTGACGCCGGCGACCTCGAAGGCCAGTTCCGCATCGCCGTCGCCGTCGAGATCGACCTGGATCTGGCCGTTGCCGTCGAAGCGCGCCTCGCTGTTTCCGCCCGCGTTGAAGGCGAGGCCGCGCAGGTAGTCGAAGCTGCCGGTCTCCAGGCCGGGGGCGAAGACGAGGAGATCGAGCCCGCTGCCGCCGTTGACCCGCTGGCCCTGGAAATCCTCGATCAGCGGCCCGCCGGAGCCCGCCCCGTCGCCGATCTCGTCGCCGTCGAAGAAGAACCAGTCCTTGCCGCTGCCGCCGAAGGCTATGTCGAGGTTGCCGACCTCCAGGGTATCGTCCCCGCTGCCGCCGCTGAGGAGGTCGCTGCCGTCGCGGCCCCAGATGCTGTCGTCGCCCTCGGCACCGAAGAGGCGGTTGTCGCCCGTGTTGCCCTGGAGGGAGTTGTCCAGGGCGTTGCCGGTCCCGTCGATGTCGCCGGCGCCGCCCTGCAGCCGCAGGTCCTCGACTTCAGCGCTCAAGGCGTAGTCGACCAGGGCGCGTACCAGGTCGTGGCCCTGGCCGGCCACCTCGAAGACCAGGTCGCTCGCGGTCTCGACGACATAGGTGTCGTCGCCGGCCTCGCCCAGCATGAGGTCGCTGCCGGCGAAGCCGTTCAGCACGTCGTCGCCGCTGCCCCCGGCAAGCTGGTTTGCGGCCGTGTTGCCCAGCAGGGTGTTGCTGCGGGCGTTGCCGGTGGCGCTGGCGGGGCCGGCTGTGCGGGTCATGTTGATGCGCTCGACCAGGGCCTCGTCGGCAAGCGTGTAGTCGTCGGCGTTGTGGCGGATCACGTCCTGCGCGCCGCCGCCGGCGACCTCCACCACCACGTCGCCCAGGGTCTCGATGATGAAGGTGTCGTTCGCCTTGCCGCCGAAGGCGGTATCGTTACCCGAGCCGCCGTTCAGTCTATCGGATCCGGTACCGCCGTAGATCAAATCGACACCGGAACCGCCGCCCATGCGGTCGTTGCCGCTCCCGCCGTCAATGGTGTCGTTGCCGTCGGATCCGATCAGGGTGTCGTCGCCGTCGTCCTGGTCGACGAGCGTGTCGTCGCCGGAGAAGCCGCGCAGGTTGTCGTCGCCCGACCCGCCGAACATGACATCGGCACCGCTGAAGCCGCGGAGGTCGTCATCGCCCTCCCGACCGAAGAAGCTCTCTTCCTCAAGCAGGCCGCCGACGAGGCTGTCGGAGAGGGAACTGCCGAGTACGACGAGGACCTCCACGTTCGTGATTGGCGATATATCGGGTACCTCCATGGCATCGAGCAGGCCCAGAGTGTCCTTGCCTGATCCCCCGTCAGCTAGGTCGCCGGCATCGAGGTCGGCGGCGTCGAAGTAGAGGCGGTCCGCCCCGCTGTCGCCATAGATGCTGTCCGATCCGCAGCCGGGAAGGAACAGGTCGTCGCCCTCTCCGCCGAAAGCGGTGTCGTCGCCTTCGCCGCCGTAGACCGTCCCGTTGCCAGTCCCGGCCTCGACCAGGTCGTCGCCCTCGTCGCCGTGAATCCGATCGTTGCCGCCGGCAAAGAGCGAGAGATGATCATCGCCGCTGCCGCCGAAGACGAGGTCGTCACCACTGCGCTCGTTGAGGAAATCCTTGCCGCTACCACCGAAGACGGCGTCGTCGCCTAGCAGGCCGAAAAGCGTATCGTCGCCCTGCCCGCCATACAGGAGGTCCTGCCCCGACCCTCCGGTTATGGTGTCTGAAGCCGAGCCGCCGTCGACGGTATCGTCACCGCTGTTGCCGTTCAGCGTATCAGACCCGGCGCCGCCGAAGATGCCGTCGTCGCCCGGGCCGCCGAAGGCGAGATCGTTTCCGCTCTCCGCGAGGACGAGGTCGGAGCCGGTTTCCGCGATAAGCGTATCGTCGCCGGAACCGCCCCAGATGCTGTCGTTGCCCGCATCCGCCTCGACCCTATCTTTACCGTCGCCGCCAAAAAGCAGATCGTCGCCCAGGTTGGTGACGAAAGAATCATCGCCGCTGCCGCCATAGATGCGGTCGTCGCCGCCGTAGGCGAAGACGGTATCGTCGCCCGAGCGTCCGGCGATGTAGTTGCCGTCGCTCATGAGGCCGCCCGACAGGCGGTTGTCGCCACTGGTGCCGAGGATGCTGGCCTCGCCACCGACCAGCGCATTCTCGAAGTTCAGGATCTGCTCGCCGCTGCCGCCGAAGACGGTGGCGAAGCCCGCCTCGAGGTCGACCACCACCAGGCTGTCGAAGTGCGAGTTGGGCCGCATGTCCAGCGAGTCGTTGCCGATCCCGCCATCCAGCAGGTCGCCGCTGAGGCCGTCGCTGTCGCGGACGACATCCACGTTGGATCCGCCGAAGACGCTGTCCGCACCGCTGCCGCCGTAGAGGCGCTGGAAGAAGGTCCCGCCCAGCAGGGTATCCTCGCCGTCGAGGCCGTTCAGCGTGGAGGCACCGCTTCTGCGCGCCGTCAGCACGTCGTCGCCGCTGGTGCCGGCGATACTGGGGTCGCGCGGATCCCAGATGGCAGCAGTCACGTCGAAACCGCCCGACGCCGTATCGAAGGCCTCCCAGGCAGCGATGAAACGGCCGTCGCTCAGAAAGGCGGCTGCGGGATCCTCGGCACTTGGCGGTGCCGATTCGATCACCGTGCCGTTGCCCACGGTGTTGCCCAGCGAATCGAACCGCTGGGTGATGAGGCCGTCCTTGTCGTTGTCCCTGAAGACGACGGCGAAGCCGCCGTCCTTCAGCGCCGTCACCGTCGGATCGACCGCATCGGAGGAGCCGTCCTCGATGGCGATCAGGCCGGAGACGCCGTGTCCGGTCTCGTTGTAGACACGGGCGAAGATGTCGCCGTCGGCGGGATCCGTGCGGTCGCTCCAGATCACCGCAAAGCCGCTGCCTTCCAAAGCGACGACCTGCGGTGTCTCGTTGGCGCTTCCGCTGTTGATGACGTTGGAGAGCCGGACCTGGGTACCGGCGGCGGTAAAGATGGAGAACTCCGCCTTGGGACCGGATGCATCGTCCTCGATATAGGCGGCGACGAAGTTGCCGTTGCTCAGGACCGCGACCGTGGCATCGCGCGGATCGTCGGGGTCGGCGCGCACGATGATCTCGTTGCCGACCGTGCCGTCCTTGCTGACGACCCGGGCATGGATGTTGCTGACGCTGCCCGTGGTGCGGGTGTAGGTGACGATGAAACTGTTGTCGTCGAAGACCGCGACCTTGGGATTGAAGACCTCGTCGCTCCCGGCCGGGTCGGCCTGCAGAATGCCTCGATCCTGCATGCTGCCGCCGGCATCGAAGACCTCCCAGACGAGCGCGGTCCCGGTCGTGTCGACGTCCTCGTAGACCACGACGAAGCCGCCGTTGGAAAGGGCGGCGATCTCGGAGTTTCCTTCATCGTCCGCCGTCCTCAGCGTATTGAGCTGAAAGGCGCCGCCCTGGGCGATGCCCAGCGGACTGTAGAGCTGCCCGATGATGTCGGAGCCGCTCGAGCTGTCCTCGCTGTTGGTGTCGTCGGTGAAGGCGACCAGGATGTTGCCGTTGGATAGGCCGACGACGACCGGATCGCTCTGATCGCTCCCGGTAGGACCCGTCTGGGACTTGTTGACCTGGCCCAGGTTGCGCCAGAGCGTGGGTGTGGTGGTCATGAACCCCTCCCTGCGGCACGGCCGTTCCGAACGGCGCCACGATGCTCGCATCGCTCAAGTCCCGGCCAAGTTCCGGCCTGGGGGATGAGCAGAACGGAGCGGAATCCGGTCGGACAGGTTCGCCGAATCTCTTGAATCCGCTCCCCTGTCGATCTCGTAGGACAGGAATAAGGCGACAATTCGCTCCGGCCCGACGTCGATTCTGCTCCAGGTTCTGAAACTATGCGGCCTCCGCACTGCCGAGTAAAGCACGCCAGTTCTGGCGGCGACAGCCGGAGAAAGGCAGGAACCCATTGTCCTGATCTTTCGACCGGACGAGATCGCTCTCATCGCGGTCAGCTTCGCCCGGACACCTGCCCGAAGCTGCTTGACCATCAAAGATGTGGGCAGCATTCTGATCTACCGGGTGGAGAAGGGGGAGCCCGGTAGCATCGGCCAAGAGACGTGCAGCGCTACTTCGTCTGCCGGATCAGGTGCGTTCAAGATCGGTCGGTCCGAAAGGGCGACGTTTGTTGGGGGGCCTTTCAGGATGAAAGCGGAACGATCCCTTGCCGGCTGCGACGATTTCTGTGCCTGTCGCTGCGCGGACTGCCTCCGCCCGGCGGCCATGACCCCATCCCGGACAAGAGGCGGCCCCCTGGGGCGAGGGCATTGCCACGTGCGCCGGGCCCTTCCCTGGCTTCTGGGGGGCCTGATCGCAGCCCTGGCACCGACCGCCGCGAGTGCAGACGACTGCAGCCTGTCGAGCACGACCTTGAAATGCACAGGCGATCTGAGCAGCGGGGTGGCGATCGACGCTTCCGACGATAACTTCAACGAGATCGAGTTCAAGAATCTGACCGCGGACGTCGGCGGCGTCGCCATCACGAGCGACCCCGGCAGCAATTCGAGCGACGGGTCCAATGGAAACGACACCTCGACCGTCTACATGACCTTCGACGGCTCCTCCAGCTACGGGATCGTCAACAATGGCGGGAGCGCGTTCGACATCGACTACACGGCCGGCAACGGCGTGAAGGGAGAATCGAAGAGCGGCACGGCAGATGACGGCGGAGACGGGGGCAGCGGTGCCACCGGATCGTCGCTGACGATCACCAACACGACGGAGTTCACCGGCGACAGCACGATCGACTGGGTGCTTGACGGCGGCAACGGTGGGGAGGGCGGCGAAGGAAAGACGGAGGCCTTCGAGTCCGCCCACGGCGGCGACGGCGGCGACGGCGGCAACGGCGGTGGTGCCGTCATCACGGTCGAATCCGGTGAACTGACCCAGATGACGGCGAACGCGGGCGAACTGATCTACGTACACTCGCAAGGCGGCGACGGCGGCAAGGGAGGCGAAGGCAGGGGCGAGAGCGGGACCTCGACCAACGTGCACGGCGGCCCCGGCGGTGCGGGCGGCGACGGCGAGGACGTGACCATCGAGATCACGACCACGGCGACATCGAAGGTCACGGCCGACAACATCTCGGCCATCCGCCTGGAAAGCCTCGGGGGCCAGGGCGGCGACGGCGGCGAGGCCAAGGGATCCGGCAGTTCGGAAGTGACCAACGGTGGCGACGGCGGCGATGGCGGCAGCGGCGGCAAGGTCGAGCTGGACTTCAGCACGGCGACCATCAAGACCACCGGGGAGCAGTCGCTGGGCGTCCTGGTCCGCAGCTACGGCGGTGCGGGCGGTGACGGCGGTTCCACCTCGGGCGGCGACTCCGGTAGCGGCGGCGATGGCGGCGGCGGCGGCGACAGCAGCTCGATCACGGTGAACTTCGGCGGAAGCATCGAGACCAGCGGCCTCGACAGCACCGGCATTCTATTGCAGAGCGTCGGCGGTTTCGCGGGCGATGCAGGCTCGGCGAACGACCTGCTCGTCACCTACGGCGCCAGCGACCAGAGCGGCGGTCTTGCCGGGGTCGTCATCGGCACGCTGCTCGAGGGGGCCTCGATCATGACCGGCGGAGACGGGGCCGCGGGCCTCTATGTCCAGTCGGTCGGCGGCGGCGGCGGCAAGGGCTCCAACGATACGAGCCTGAGCTCGATCGGCGGCACCGGATCGGCCGGCGGGAACGGCGGTGCCGTCGGCATCATCGTGAACAGCGGCGTGACCATCGGGACCCAGGGCGACACCGCGCCGGCAGTCTTTGCCCAGAGCTTCGGCGGCGGCGGCGGATCGGGGGGATCGTCGGAGGGGATCAGCGCCATCGGCGGGTCCTCCGGCAGCGGCGGCAGCGGCGGCATGGTGACCGCGGTCATCGAGGACGCGACCCTGTCGACCAGCGGCGATTCCTCCAACGCGGTCCTGCTCAGCAGCTCGGGCGGCGGGGGCGGCGTCGCGCAGTCGACGGTGGGCATTGTCTCCGTCGGCGGGTCCGGCGGCGATGGCGGCGATGGCGGCGAGGTCATCCTGAACATCGACGGCAGCATGATCACGACCGAAGGCGACGATTCCGATGCGATCTTCATGCAGTCCGTCGGCGGCGGCGGCGGCAGCGGCTCGAACGCGCTGGCGTTGGGAGTCGAGTTCTCGATGGCCGTGGGCGGCAGCGGCGGCAGCGGCGGTACCGGCGGCACCGTGGAGATCGATGCGACGACGACCGACACCGGGATGATCGTCACGACGGGCGACCGGGCGCGCGGGGTGGTGGCGCAGAGCATCGGCGGCGGCGGCGGCGGTGCAGGCAACGCCTTCTCCTACTCGCTGGGCTTCGCCCTGGACGTTGCGGTCGGCCAGACCAAGGACGGCGGTGACGGAAATCTCGGCGGCAACATCATCATTAACGAGTTCTACCATTCCGTCCAAACCTCCGGCGATAATGCCCACGGGGTGCTCGCCCAGTCGGTCGGCGGCGGTGGCGGCTCGGTCGGGACGAACATCACCTACAACCTCGAGATCGGAGCCGGCGCCGCAACGACCTTCGGCGTTGGTGGCGCCGGGGGGACCGGCGGCGGTGGCGGCGACGTGACCATCACCCTGAACGAGGCTGTCACCACCGGCGGCAACCAGGCGCACGCGGTCTTCGCCCAGTCGGTCGGCGGTGGCGGCGGCTCGTCGGGAGCCACGCTTTCCGGCAGCGCCGTCGCCTTCGACTCCTTCGGGGTCACGGCCGGTGGGTCCGGCGGTGCCGGCGGCGACGGCGGCAAGGTCACCGTCGTCACCGAGGGGGACATCACCACCACAGGTTCGGCGGCGGACGGCATCCTGGCGCAGAGCATCGGCGGCGGTGGTGGAACCGCGGGCTGGACCTCGACCATCGACGGCATCAACAACACGGCCATCAGCCTGACCTCGGGGGGCGACGGTGGCGACGGCGGTTCGGCAGACAACGTGAAGGTGACGACGGCCTCAGGCACCAAGATCAAGGTGAGCGGCGATTCCTCCGTCGGGATCATGGCGCAGAGCGTCGGCGGCAGCGGCGGCGACACCGACGCCACCGTGTCGGGCGACATCGCCTCCTCCAACAAGGACATGTCCTTCACCACGGGCGGGGACGGCGGCGGTGCCGGCGACCCCGGGAACGTGACCGTGAAGTCCTACTCCGACATCACGACGATGGGCGACAACGGCTACGGGATCTTCGCGCAGAGCGTCGCGAACTCCGGCGGCAGCACGGCCTTCACGGTGGACGCGAGCCTGGCGTCGGTCTCCAGCCTGTCGTTCACCGTGTCCGGCTCGGGCGGCGGCGGCGGCAACGGCGGCAAGGCCTCGGTGACCAACATGGGGACCGTCACCACCAGCGGCGACTACGCCGTGGGTATCACCGCACAGAGCAACGGCAGCGGCGGCGGATCGGCGTCCGGCACCATCTCGGTGGATGCCCTGGTCATGGGCAGCGCCTCGGTGGCGGTCGGCGGCAACGGCGGCAGCGGCGGCAGCGGCGGTGAGGTCACCATCACGAACGAGGGGACGGTGTCGACCGGCGGCGACTACGCGCCCGCTCTCTTCGGCCAGTCGGTCGGCGGCAGCGGCGGGACGGGCGGCATGGTGATCAACGCGGCCTTCAGCTCCGGCAGCGAGGTCAGCGCCGACTTCGACGTGGACGTCGGCGGCAGCGGCGGCAGCGGTGCAACGAGCAGCACGGTCACGGTGGACAACAGTGCCGAGCTCAAGACCGTCGGCTTCCAGTCGCACGGCATCATCGCACAGAGCATCGGCGGCTCCGGCGGCAACGGGGGATCGGTCTATTCCGGCGTCCTCTCCTTCGGTGCCGATGCCTCCTTCACCGGGCAGGTTTCGGTGGGCGGCAGCGGCGGCAAGGGCGGCAGCTCCGACGAGGTCATGGTCGACAACAGCGCCACCATCAAGACCGAGGGCTATGGTGCTGCGGCGATCTTCGCCCAGGCGGTCGGCGGCAGCGGCGGTAACGGCGGGTCCAGCTTCGCCCTCACGGCCGATGCCTCGACCGACGGATCTCTCGCCCTCGACCTGACGGTGGGCGGCGACGGTGGCGGCTCGTCGTTGGCCGGCGAGGTCTTCGTCGAGAACCAGGGCGACCTGACGACCACCTTGAACGCGGCCATGGGAATCTTCGCGCAGAGCATCGGCGGCAATGGCGGCAGCGGCGGCAGTGCCGGGACGATCCTGCTGGACAAGACCTCCGGCACCTCGGGCGGCACGCTCACCGTCAGCAGCCAGGTCAATCTCGGCGGCTCGGGCGGCGACGGGGGCGTTGCCGGCAGCGTCGAGGTGGACAACTACGGCACGATCTCCACCTCGGGCGAGGGCTCGACCGGCATCTACGCCCAGTCCGTCGGCGGCGGCGGCGGCGACGGCGGCCTTGCCTCGGCCTTCACCTTGACCAAGATCGCTGACTCCACGGACGACGACAACTCCAGCTTCTCCGCATCGATCGCGGTCGGCGGTACCGGCGGCAGCGGCGGCGACAGCGACATGGTCACGGTCAAGAACTACAACACCATCACGACCGAGGGCATGGTCGCCTACGGCATCTTCGCCCAGTCGGTCGGCGGCGGCGGCGGCAACGGCGGCAACGGCGACATCGGCAGCGAGGCCTTCGTCGACGCGCTCGAGGCCTCGATCGAGTCGGGCGACAGCAGCGATGCCGAGAGCGCCTTCGACAAGGATCTGGCCACGACGGAAACGATCGCCGAGGACCTCTACAATACCTATTCCTCGATCTCCTCCCTGAAGACCGCGAGCGCGCAATCGCTGCTGACGACCTGGGAGGTCGACGTCGGCGGCTCCGGCGGCGCGGCCGGCGACGGCAACGACGTCAGCGTGGACAACGAGGCCGCCATCGAGACGATGGGCGACAGCGCGACCGCGATCTTCGCCCAGTCGGTCGGTGGCGGCGGCGGTAACGGCGGCGACGGTACCGGCAGCGTGCTGAGCCAGGTCTCGCTCAGCGGCGATGCCGGCAGCGCCAGCGTCGGCGGCGACGTCTCGGTCGGCACCACGGCGAAGCTGACCACCTCCGGCGACGGCGCGATGGGCATCTTCGCCCAGTCGGTCGGCGGCGGCGGCGGCACGGCCGGCGATGTGGAACTGGCCTTCAGCGTCTTCGACAGCTCCACCTTCGGGCTGGGCGTGTCGGACTCGGGCAGCGGCGGAAAGGGCGGCGACGGCGGGGACGTCACGGTCACCACCTCCGCCGCCATCACCACCACGGGCGTGGGTGCGCACGGCATCTGGGCGCAGAGCGTCGGCGGCAGCGGCGGCGCGGCCGGCAGCAGCGCCGATACCGTGGTGGCCAGTGTCACCGGCAGCGGCGGCAGTGCCGGCGACGGCGGCAAGGTCAAGGTCACGGTCGGCGATGCGATCAGCGTGACCGGCGACAGCTCCGTCGCCGTCTTCGCGCAGAGCGTCAGCGGTGACGATTCCTCCAGCTCCAGCGCGGCGGTCACCGTCGAGCTGGTGGGAGCGGAGGTGACGGTCGGCGACAATGGCCAGGGCATCGTCGCACAGAGCGACGGCGCGTCCTCCTCCGGTAAGGTCACCGTCTCGATCGACAGCGATTCCTCCGTCTCGGTCGGAGAGAGCGGCGCTGAGGGCGACGGTTCTTACGGCGTCCTCGTCCTCGGCGGTTCCGGCAAGGCGACCATCACGGTCGACGGAACGGTCGAGATGTCCTCGGTGGACGACGTCGCCCTGGGGTCCCTCCTGAGCGCGGACACGACGACGATCGACCTCAACGGCACGGTGTTCGGTTCCATCTCCTCCGCCTTCGTCAGCGAGATCAGCCTGAACAGCGGCAGCCTGCTGGAGATCGGCACCACCATGGCCCTGGGAACGGACGCCGCCCCGGGCGCCCTCTACCTGGAGGGAGGCACGCTCTCGCCGGGCGGGTCGGACAACATCATCACCACCAGCGTCAGCGGCGGCGTCTTCGTCTACGATCCCGACGTCACCGACACGACCTTCCTGCTGGACCTCGAGATGGGCGACGGCACCACGGACGGAAGCTCGGACGTGCTCAACTTCTCCTTCGACGGGACCAGTAAGCTCGCCACCTACCTCTACGGCGAGCTGGAGGTCAATCTGACCGGCACCAACCTTCTCACCAGCGGCGAAAGCGGCAGCGTCACGATCGCGACGGTCGACAGCGGCCTGACCCTGGTGGCCGACAGCCTGACCGTCGAGGACACCTCGACCGTCGACTACACCCTGACGGTGGGAAGCACCGACCTCACGCTGACCTACAGCGTCGACTACACCCCGAGCGCAGAGAACCTGAGCGAGAACCAGAACAGCGTCGGCGACTACGTCAGCACACTGACGGCCGCGGCCGGCGGCACCACGACAGGGACAGACAGCGACGCCGGCGGCCCGGCGGCTGCGAGCGCGGCGCCCGGCACCTCCGACAACTTCGTCAACGAACTGGCGGGGCACCTTCTGCGGGTAACGACCCTGGAGGAGCTGCAGCAGATCTACGACCTCCTGGGACCCGGCGAGATCTTCGCCACGGCGCAGACCACGGTGCTGTCCTCGCTGCGCTTCGACGACAAGCTGCACAGCTGCCCGCAGATCGGTGCCGACGGCATGGCCCTCTTCTTCGACGAGGGCTCCTGCGCCTGGGGCGACTTCTACGGCGTCTACAGCTCGCGGGGCGAGGAGCCGAACTCCGCCTCCTACGACGAGCGGGTCTTCGGCTTCGCCGCCGGCGCACAGCAGCGGCTGGAGGACGGCTGGATCCTCGGCGCCGCCTTCAGCTACGAGCGATCCAACCTCTCGGCGACCGACTACAGCGGCGACGGGCACCGGGTGCAGGCAGGCGCCGTGGTGAAGAAGGAGTTCGGGGCCACCACGCTGGCGGGCTCCTTCTCGGGCGGCTTCGGTACCTACGATTCGACCCGCACGCTCTACACGCCCAACAGCAACACCCCCTCGCAGGCGACCTCCGATCCCTCCAACTTCTGGATCGCCGGCCATGCCAGGCTGGCGCACCGCTTCGAGGTCTTCGAAGCGACCCAGGTGAAGCCCTACATGGACCTCGGTGTCTGGCAGTTCTGGCAGGGCGCCTACAGCGAGAGCAGCGGCGATCCCTACGCCCTCGATATCGACGGCTTCAGCTCGACCGCGGTGACGGCCAATCCGATGGTCGAGGTACAAACCGCCTTCCGCCTCGGCGGCGTTGCGCTGGATGCGGGCGTGCGCGGCGGCGTCCTCGGCTTCCTGACCAGCCGGCAGATCTCGACCCAGGCCCGCCTGCAGGGCGTGGGGGTCGCCGGCCCCTGGTTCGACCTGCAGGACGACGACAGCAGGATCTACGGCCAGATCGGCTCGACCCTGAAGGGGCAGGTGACCGACTACCTGACCGCCGAGGCCAGCTTCGACACGCTGCTCAGCCAGAACAGCTCCGAATACATCGGCTCGGCCCGGCTGAACCTGCACTTCTGACCGGTCGTTCGACCGGAGGTCTCCCCGTCGCAGGCTTCGCTCTCAGGCCTTCACCCGCGCGTTCTCCGGGTCGTAGAGCGGGCCCAGGTGGACCCTGGCCGGAACGCGCCGCGTCGCCACGACCAGCTCGTAGTCGCCGTCCTCGACATAGTCGGGCGTGACACCCCCGGCGTTGCGGACATAGCCGTAGCCGATGCCCTTGCCCAGGGTGTAGCCGTAGCCGCCGCTGGTGAGATAGCCGGCGAAGGCACCGTTCCTCAGGATCGTCTCGCGGCCCAACAGCACCACCTCGGGGTCCTCGACGGTGAAGGCGGCCAGCAGCTTCTTTTGCGGACCCTGCGCCGCTGTCTCGGCCGCCGCGCGCCCCATGAAGTCCTGGTTCGACGAGAGCTTCACGGCCCAGCCCAGCCCGGCCTCGAAGGGGGAATCGTTCGGCGTGATGTCGCTGCCCCAGGCGCGGTAGCCCTTCTCCAGGCGCAGCGATTCCAGGCAGCGGTAGCCGACCGGTCCGATGCCGGCGCCCGCGCCCGCCTCCATCAGCGCATCGAAGACCTCGCCGGTGGCCATGAGCGGCGTGTGCAGCTCCCAGCCGAGTTCGCCGCAGTAGGTGACCCGCAGCGCGCGCACCTCGGCCCCGGCGATGGCGATGCGGCGCACATGGCCGAAGGGAAAGGCCTCGTTGGAGACATCCGCGTCGGTCACCGCGGCCAGGACACCGCGCGACTTCGGACCCATGAGCGAGAGCGTGCCATAGGCCTCGGTCACGTCCTCCAGGGCGACGTCGAGCCCGGCCGGCATGTGGTCCAGGATCCAGCCGGCATCGTGGGTGCGGAAGCCGGTGCCGGTGACGATGTAGAAGCGGTCCTCGGCGAGGCGCGCCACGGTCAGGTCGCACTCGATGCCGCCGCGCCGGTTCAGGAGCTGGGTGTAGGTCAGCCGCCCCACCGGCTTGCCGATGCGGTTGGCTGAGACGTACTCCAGCGCGGCCAGCGCGTCCTTGCCGGCGACCTCGTACTTGGCAAAGGAGGACTGGTCGAAGATGCCGACCGCCTGGCGCACCCGGGCATGCTCCCGGCCCACGGCCTCGAACCAGTTCTGCCGGCCCATGGAATAGAGGTCCTGCGCCTCCACGCCCTCGGGCGCGAACCAGTTCGGCCGCTCCCAGCCCAGCTTGGAGCCGAAGACGGCGCGGTGCGCCTTCAGGCGCTCGTAGAGGGGCGAGACGATGCGCGGGCGCCCGCTCTGGTACTCCTCGTGCGGGAAGCCGATGGTGTAGTGCTTGCCGTAGGCCTCCAAGGTGCGGGCCGTCACCCAGTCGCGGTCGCGGTGCAGGTCTGAGAAGCGGCGGATGTCGACGGTCCAGAGGTCGAGCGGCGCCTCGCCCTCGGCCACCCACTGGGCCAGCACCCAGCCGGCCCCGCCGCCCGACGCGATGCCGAAGGCGTTGAAGCCGGCGCCGACGAAGAGGTTGTCGCACTCCGGCCCCAGCCCCAGGATGAAGTTCCCGTCCGGCGTGAAGCTCTCCGGCCCGCTGATCATCTGCTTCACGCCGGCCGTCTCCAGCGCCGGGATGCGGGCGATCGACTGCTCCATGTGCTGGGCGAAGTGGTCCCAGTCGTTGTCGAAGAGCTGGAACTGGAAGTCGTCCGGCACGTCGCCCTGGGTCCAGGGGATGGGGTTCTGCTCATAGCCGCCCAGGACCAGGCCGCCGACCTCCTCCTTGAAATAGGTGAAGCGGTCGGGGTCGCGGATCGTCGCCACCTCGGTCGAGAGGCCCGGAATCGCCTCGGTGATGATGTACTGGTGCTTCACCGGCTGCAGCGGGACCGAGACGCCGGCGAGCGCGCCCACCTGCCGCGCCCACTGGCCCGCGCAGTTCACCACCTTCTCGACCGCGATGGTCCCCTCCGTGGTCTCCACCTCGGTGATGCGCTTGCCCTCCATGCGGAAGCCGGTGACCCGGACCCCCTCGCGGATGGTGACGCCGCGCATGCGCGCGCCCTTGGCCAGCGACTGGGTGATGTCGCTGGGGTTGGCCTGGCCGTCGGTCGGAAGGAAGCTGGCGCCCACCAGGTCGCTGCAGTCGAGCAGCGGCCACATGGCCTTGACATCTTGCGGCGAGATCAGGTGCATCTCCATGCCGAAGCTGCCGGCCGTGGTCGCGAGCCGCTGGTACTCGATCCAGCGGTCCTGGTTGCAGGCGAGCCGGAGGCAGCCGCTCATCTTCCAGCCGGTCTCCAGCCCGGTTTCGTCCTTGAGCGTCTTGTAGAGCTCCACCGAGTACTTCAACACCTGGGTGATGGAAGCCGAGGAGCGGAGCTGGCCGACCAGGCCCGCGGCATGCCAGGTCGAGCCGGAGGTGAGCTGGCCCTGCTCCAGCAGCAGCACCTCGGCCTTGTGGTCGCGCGCCAGGTGATAGGCGGTGGAGCAGCCGATGATGCCGCCGCCGATGACGACGATCTCTGCGCGGTCGGGAAGCGACATGGGCCCTAAGCCTTTCCGTAGCGGGAGCGATAGCTGTCCAGGGCCGTCTCCAGATAGCCCAGGTTCTCGGCCGTGTAGGCCGGATAGTCGACGCCGGGCGTCTCCATGTGCAGCTCGGAGACCATGGACCACATGGCCTCGCGCAGGAGCGAGGCGCACTGCATGGCCGCCTGGGCTTTCAGGAGTGCCGGATCGGGCTTACGGCCGAAATAGCGAGTGAGCAGTCCCTCCGATTCCTCGGGACTCACATGCGCGTTGGAGGCAGCACCCGCCAGGTCGAAGAGCGGCGTGGAGAAGCCGGCGTACTCGAAGTCGATCAGCCAGAGCCGCTGGCCGTCGTCCAGGAAGTTGGCAGGCAGCAGGTCGTGGTGGCCGAAGACGATGGGCAGCGCCACCTGGGCCGCCTCGAACTCGGCGTTGAGCGCCAGGAACTCCGGCAGGCGCCCGGTCATGCGGCTCTTGCCTGCCTCCAGGGTCCGTGCGTAGTCGCGGACCACGTGGAAGACCCAGAAGAAGAAGGCCGGACCGCTGACCTCGGTTTGCATGGCCTCGTGAAAGCGCTTGATCAGGTCGGTCACGCGCTCGAGGTTCTGGCGGACGTCCTCCGGCCCGTAGGTCCTGGCCTCGAGGAAGCGGGAGACCATGACGCCCGGCGCGTCGTAGACCAGCGCCGGGGCCAGGCCCGCCCGCTCGGCGGCGCGCGCCGTCATGACCTCGCGCGCGCGGGAGACGTGGTGGAAGGGGAAGTCGCGGCCGAAGCGCACCACGAAGCGCTCCCCCCGGTCGGTGACCAGGAAGGACTCGTTGGAGAGGCCGCCCTCCAGCGGCTCCCAGGCGATCGCACCCTTCCAGATCGGCAGTGTCTCGATGCGGCTGTCGCTCACGGCTTGCTGATGTCCCCCTAGCGTTGCAGGCCCAGGCGCCGGCGCAGGCGGTCGGCCCCGGCGGAGATCAGGCGATCGGCGATGATGGCGATGAAGGCGACGCAGAGGCCGGCCACCAGGCCGCGCCCGGTGTCGGCCTTGGTCAGCGCGATATAGACCTCCTGGCCCAGGTCGCGGGTGCCGACCAGGGCCGTGATGACCAGCATGGAGAGCGCCAGCATGATGGTCTGGTTGATGCCCAGCATGATCTCCGGCAGGGCCAGCTTCAGCTTGATCTTCACCAGTAGCTGCCAGGGCGTGCAGCCGGCCGCCTTGCCGGCCTCGACCAGCTGCGGGTCGACCTGGCGCAGGCCGAGCGCGGTGTAGCGGATGGCCGGCGCCACGGCATAGGCGACGACCGCGATCATGGCGGTGAAGTCGCCGACCCGGAACAGCATCACCGCGGGCATGAGGTAGACGAAGGAGGGCAGGGTCTGCAGCGTGTCGATGGCGATCTGCACGCCCTTCCACAGCCGCTCGCGCTCGGCCGAGACGATGCCGATGGGCAGTCCGATGAGGCAGGCGATCACGACCGAGATGCCGCAGAGGTAGACCGTGACCATGGCCTTGTCCCAGAGCCCCACCGAGGCGACGAGAAAGGCCAGTGCCGCGGTCAGCAATGCCGTGCGCCAGCCTCCCAGCCGCCAGCCGGCGAAGCCGACCAGGGCGACCACGCCGAACCAGGGCAGGCTCAAGAGGAAGCGCTTGAAGGGGATCAGCAGGTTCAGCAGCAGCAGGTTCTTGATGGCCTCGAGCTGGTCGAAGAAGTTGACGTTGATCCAGCGCACCACGTCGGACCAGAAGGCGCCGGTGGTGATCTGCAGGCTCTCGGGATAGGACTGCACCCAGCCTGCGGCCAAGCCGATGACCCCGGTCACCAGCACCAGGGCCAGCGAGGCTGCGGTATAGGGGTGGCGCGCGACCGGGTTGCTCGGCGTCTCCTCGGCGTGGCTGCGGGTGCGGGCGGCGAAGGCCTGGCTCAGGCGGTCGAGCGCCACGGCGAGGGCGACGATGGCGAGCCCGGCCTCCACCCCGGTGCCGATGTCCAGGCGGCGGAGTGCGGCCAGCACCTCGAAGCCCAGGCCACCGGCGCCGATCATGGAGGCGATGATCACCATGTTGAGCGACAGCATGATCACCTGGTTGACCCCGACCATCAGGCCCGGCATGGCCGAGGGCACCATCACGCGCCAGGTCATCTGCCGGCGCGAGCAGCCGACCATGCGGCCGAGGTCGCGCACCTCCGAGGGCACGCCGGCGAGCGCCAGCATGGTGATGCGGGTCATGGGCGGCAGGGCATAGATGATGGTCGCCACCACGGCCGAGGTCGGCCCGAAGCCGAAGAGGAAGAGGATCGGCACCAGGTAGGCGAAGATCGGCACGGTCTGCATCAGGTCCAGGACCGGCCGCAGGCCGGCCGCGAACCAGCGCCAGCGGTGGCCTGCCAGCCCCAGCAGCAGGCCCCCGACCACCCCCAGGGGGGCGGCGATCAGGATCGAGGCCAGGGTGATCATGGCGTTGTCCCACTGGCCGAAGAGGGCGAGGAAACCGAAGCAGCCCGCGACCAGGGCCGCCAGGCGCCAGCCGCCGGCATAGAGACCCATCAGGGCCACGATGGCGATCACCGCGATCCAGGAGAGCGGCGGCAGGATCTGCACCGCCTGGCTGCCCTGGCCCGAGAGGAAGCCGGTCGAGAGCAGGCTGAGCGCGATGCGGTAGGGGAAGTCGATCACCTCGGCCAGCGCGCGGGTGAACTCGGTGAAGGTGAAGAGGCCGAAGGAGGCCTCCTCCACCAGCCACTTCATGGCCCCGCCGATCCAGTTCTTCAGCGGCAGGCGCAGCTCGCGCGGGATCTTGAAGGCCCAGCCGGCGATCGGCTGGCCGAACTGCCACAGCAGCACGAAGAGGGTCAGCGCCAAAAGCCAGACCGACTGGCCGCGGCTGATCCCGCCGCCGGCCCTGCGCGTCGTGTCCAGGCTGTCGGGGCGCGCGCTCATCGGCCTAGCCGCGCATCATCAGCGCGACCACGTCGGCGCGGTGCAGCCGTCCCACCGCCCGGCCCTCGCCGTCGACGACCTTGAGCGCCCGGCCTTCCTCCTGCAGCAGCGGGGCGGCCTCGGCGATGCGCGCGTCGGCGGCGATCTCGCCCGCGACCGCAGTCCCGTCCGGCACCTCGTCCGCTCCCTCGTCCGGCCCCTCCTCCAGGGGGCGCATCAGCGAGGAGACCTTGACCACCTTGGAAAGGGTGACGCTCTTGGTGAACTCCGCCACATAGCCGTCGGCGGGGCTGGTGACCAACTCCTCCGGCGTGCCGATCTGCACGACGGCGCCGTCCTTCATGATGGCGACCCGGTCGGCCAGGCGGATGGCCTCGTCGAAGTCGTGGGTGATGAAGACGATGGTCTTCTTCAGGGCCGCCTGCAGGCGGATGAACTCGTCCTGCATCTCGCGGCGGATCAGGGGGTCCAGGGCCGAGAAGGGCTCGTCCAGGAACCAGAGCTCGGGCTCGACGGCCAGCGAGCGGGCGATGCCGACGCGCTGCTGCTGGCCGCCGGAGAGCTCGCGGGGGAAGAAGTCCTCGCGCCCCTTGAGGCCGACCAGCTCGATCATCCGCAGCGCCTTCTCGTTGCGGGTGGCCTGATCGACCCCCTGCACCTCCAAGGGAAAGGCGACGTTGCCGAGCACGCTCAGGTGCGGCAGCAGGGCGAAGTGCTGGAAGACCATGCCCATCTGGTGGCGCCGGATCTCGATCATGCGCTTGTCGCTGGCAGCCAGCAGGTCCTCGCCCTTGAAGAGGATCTCGCCGCCGGTCGGCTCGATCAGGCGGGACATGCAGCGCACCAGGGTCGACTTGCCGGAGCCCGAGAGGCCCATGATCACGAAGATCTCGCCCTCGGCGACCTCCAGCGAGACGTCGCGGAGCGCGGCGACCAGGCCGGCCTCCTTGGCGGCCTCCGACGTCAGCCGGCCGCCGGAGCGGGCGAGCAGGGCCTCGCCGCCCTGGCCGAAGAGCTTCCAGACCGAGCGGCAGGCGAGCTTGGCTTGAGCGGGCGCTTCAGACGGCATCGAGGCTCCTCCCGGCGGGCAGCGGGACCGGGCGGCTAGGTTAGCAAAGAAGAGGGGGGTGCCGCATGGGATAGAGGAGCATGCGACACCCCCCGGGGAGAGGAGCTCCGGAGGGAGAGCCTACTTGATCCAGGTGGACCAGCGCGGCTCGTTCGTCTCCATCCACTCGGCCACGACCTGCTCGACCGTCTTGCCGTTCAGGTCGACGTCGGCCACCATGGCGCCCATCTCGTCGTTGTTGACGTTGAAGGCCTTGATCGCCTCGTAGGCGCCCGGCCACTTGTCCTTCACGCCGGCCCAGGCGACCTTCCAGATCGGTCCGCGCGGCTTGCCGCAGTCGTAGGCCTCGTCGGGATTGATGCCCCAGGCGGGGTCGCTGTAGCACTCGGCCGTGTACTCGGGGAAGGCCACCCACTCGCCCTCGTACTTCACCGGCGCCCAGTGCGGGGCATAGACCCAGAGCAGGACCGGCGCCTGGCGCTGGTAGGCCGACTCCAGCTCGGCGAAGAGGGCCGCGTCGGTGCCGGCGTGGACCACCTCGATCGGCAGCTCCAGCGCCATGGCGCGCTCGTCGTCATAGCCGCCCCAGGTGACCGGTCCGCCCAGGTAGCGGCCGAGCGGCGCGGTCTCCGCGGTCGAGAAGGCTTCCGCGCAGGCCTCGTCCAGCAGGGCTTCCCAGTTCGGCAGGCCCGGGCACTTCTCCTTCATGTAGAGCGGATACCACCACTCCTCGATCGCCTGCATGCCGGTCTCGCCCAGGTTCTCGACCTGGCCGGTGGCTGTCGCCTCGTCCATGGCGTCGCGGCCAGTGGTCTCCCAGATCTCCATCGCCACGTCGAGGTCGCCGTTCTTCAGGCCGGCGAACTGGGCGATGTAGTCGGCCTGCACGTAGTCGATGTTGTAGCCGGCCTTCTTCAGGACCTCGCCCATGATCTGGGTGGTGATGAGCTGACCGGTCCAGTCGTGCAGGGTGAGCTTGATGGGATCGTTGGATTCCACCTCGGCTTTCACGTGCCAGGGGGCGAAGGCCAGCACCGTGCCCAAGGCCACCGCCCACAGAGTTTTCTGCATCTGCTCTGTCTCCCTCTCGTTCGGATGTCCCCGGGAGAGCGAAGGCGCCCGAGGCACTTCTTCCGTCTCTTCTTTCGGCCGAACGGCGCAAGCGCTCTCTTGCGGTCACCCACGGCCTCCCTACCGAAGGCAAGTCTGCCGGTCAGGGCGCCGCCGCGTCAATCGCCCATGTGGCAGTTTTTTGGGAGTCTGCCTCTTTTTGTGGTTTTCCAGGCCACGAGAGAGTCCTTACTGTGGGAAACACAGGGAAAAGCCCCAGAGACACGACGGAAAAGACCTGACGCAACGCCCCATGAAGCCTTCGCCCCGCCAGAGCAGCATCCTGCGCAGCGTGCAGCAGCACGGCACGGTCCGCATCGGCCAGCTTGCCGACGAGATGTCGGTGTCGCTGGAGACGATCCGGCGCGACATCCGCCCCCTGGTCGAAGGCGGGACCCTGGTGAAGCTGCACGGCGCGGTCAGCCTGGTCGAGGCCCCCTTCGAGCGGCGCCTGCGCGAACGGGCGAAGGAGAAGCGGGCCATCGCGCGGCACGTGGCCGCCCGGATCGCCGACGGCGACAGCGTCATGATGGATACCGGCACCACCACCAGCGTGCTGGCGCGCGAGCTGCTGTCGAAGCGCGGACTCACCATCGTCACCAACTCCTCCGACGTGGCCCGGACCTTGGCCACCGTGAACGGCAACCGCGTCTACATGGCCGGCGGCGAGCTGCACGGCGACAACGGCGCCGCCTTCGGCCCCTCGGCCATCGCCTTCGTCTCCAGCTTCAAGGTCGGCTATGCGATCATCTCGATCGCCGGCGTGGACGCCGAGGGCGGGCTGATGGACCAGCAGCTCGCCGAGGCCGAGTTCGCCCGCAAGGTGCTGGAGTGCGGCCGCCAGCGCCTGGTCATCACCGACCACAGCAAGTTCAACCGCACGGCACTCGTCCGGGTCGCCAGCTTCGACGAGATCGACCTGCTGGTGACCGACCAGCCGCCGCCCCAGCCGCTCGCCGAGAAACTGGCGGCCGCCGGCACCCGGGTCGAGATTGCCTGAGGCGGCCTGCTACTTGTCGCCGGTCGGCGTCACGGTGATCTGGGCGATGTTCACCTGCGCGGGCTGCTGTAGCGCGAAGAGGGCGGCGGCCGCGATGTCGTCGGGCTCCAGGGTCGCCGGCCAGGAGTCGTAGTAGGCCTCCGCCTCGGCCCGGTCGCCCCGGTGGCGGGCCTCGGCGAAGCCGGTGCGCACCATGCCCGGCAGGATCTCCGTGATGCGCACCGGCGCCCTCCGGTAGTCCTCCCGCAGCAGGCTGGCGAAGGCGTGGACGGCGTGCTTGCTGGCCGAGTAGGCGTTGCCCAGGGGGTAGACCGACTGGCCGGAGACGGAGCCCAGGATCACGATGTGGCCGCGCGCGCGCTCCAGCATCCCGGGGAGCAGGGCGTGGCAGATCCGGAACACCCCTGTGACGTTGGTCTCGATCGTCTGCGCCCAGTCCTCGATCGCGCCCTCGCCGAAACGCCTGCGGCCGCCGACGTCGGAGCCCGCGTTGGCGACCAGGATGTCCACCTGGCGCCAGTCCTTGGGCAGGGCATTGGGCAGGGCGGCGACGGCGGGGCCGTCGGTCACGTCCAGGGGATGGATCAGGACCTCGCCGCCGCTGCCGGCGAAGGCCGCCTCCAGGGTCTCTCTGCGCCGGCCCGCCGCGATCACCCGGACGCCCGCGGCGACGAGCCGCCTGGCGATCGCCAGCCCGATGCCGCTGCCCGCGCCGGTGACCAGGGCGACGGCGCCCGGCCGGAGGATGCCTTCGCTCATCCCGCTAACCCTGGAAGCGCGGCCTCTTCTCCGCCGTGTCGTAGAGGGGGACGGCGCTCTCGTAGGCCAGGCCCGCCTTGATCACGCCGACGTCGTCGTAGGTCTTGCCGACGATCTGGATCCCGGTCGGCACGCCGTTCGAGGCACGGCCGGACGGCACCGCGAGGACCGGACAGCGGCTCAGGGTGTTGAAGGGATAGGTCATCAGCCAGAACCAGGGATCCAGGCTCTTGCCGTTCACCTCCAGCCTGTCGCGCGACTGGTCCCAGTCGGCCGGCACCGCCGGCACCGCCAAGGTCGGGCAGACGAAAACGTCGTACTTCCGCATGATCGGCCCGAAAGTCTCGTACATGGCGGCCGCCCCTTCCAGGGAGGCGAAGAAGGACTTGGCCGAGTGGTTGCGCGCGCTCTCCGCGAAGGCGCGGGCATAGCTGGTCATGGCATAGGCGTGGCGGTCGTAGTAGCTCTCGATGAAGGCGCCGAAGATATGGGCCAGGTGGTTCATCGCCGTGGTGGTGACGCTGGCGTCCCAGCCGACATCGACCTCCTCGACCGTGGCCCCCAGGTCGCGGAAGACCTGCAGCGCCGTTTCGGTGTTCTTTCGCACCTCTTGGTCGACCTCGTAGAAGCCGAGGTCCAGGGATGTGGCGACCTTCAGCCCCTTGATGCCGTCGGGGTTCTCAGTGGGCACGCGCAGCTTCGGCCGGAGCGAGACGATGTCCTTCTCGTAGGGGCCGCAGAGGACGTTGAACATGAGGGCGGCGTCGGCGACGCTGCGCGCCAGCGGCCCCTGGTGGCTGTAGGGATCGAGGTTGAAGGGCGGGTCTTCGGGGATGCGGCCGTAGCTGGGCTTGAAGCCCACCACCCCGGCGCAGGAGGCCGGAATGCGCACCGATCCGCCGATGTCGCTGCCCGAGGCCAGCGTGGTGATGCCCGAGGCCAGGGCCGCGCTCGATCCGCCGGAGGAGCCGCCCGGGGTGAAGTCGGTGTTCCAGGGATTGCGGGTGACGCCGTGCAGCAGGGACCAGCAGACGCCGGAGCAGGAGAACTCCGGCGTCGCCGTGCGCGCATGCACGACGGCACCGGCCCTGAGCAGGCGCTTGTTGGCGATGCTGGTCATGGGCGCGACGGCGTCCTTGGCGAAGACCGAGCCGTTGGTCGTGATCTTGCCCTTGATGAAGGACTCGTCCTTGATCGCGGTCGGCAGCCCCTCCAGCGCCCGCGGCTTGCCCGAGGCATAGCTCTCGGCCGCCTTGGCCGCCTGCACGCGGGCCTCCTCGAAGTAGCGGTCGGTCAGCGCGTTGACCGCGGGCTCCGTCTTGTCGCTGCGGGCGATCTGCGCATCGAGCAGCTCCACCGGCGAGAGGCTCTTGTCCTTGAAGCGCTTCAGGGCCTCGGTGGCGGTGATGTAGCAGAGATCCTCGTCGGACATGGCTGGTCTCTCTTCCTGGTTGAAGGGCGTAAGGCGGAGAATAGCAGTGCGCGGGCTCAGGCGGGCAAGACCTCATCGCGCAAGGAATCGCCCAGGGGATCGACCAGGGGGTCGCCCAGGGGATCGTAGGGCAGCGGCCGGTAGCGGCCGGGTGCGCCGCGGTCGTGGTACTTGTTCATGCTGCCCTGGTCGCGGTAGAGCGCGTGCGCGTGGGCCAGGCGCTCGGGCGAGAGGGTGACGCCCAGGCCGGGTCCGTCGGGGACCGGCAGACGGTTGTTGCGCGGCACGAAGGGCCCTTCCTCGATCACGTCGTTGGTCATCATGCGGAAGAGCGCCTGGTTGGGCTCGCGGATCCAGGCGTTGGCCGCGGAGAGATGCAGGTAGGCGGCGGCCTGGATGCCGCTGTCGCCGCTGTAGCACCAGAAGTCGACGCCCAGCGCCTCGCAGGCGCCGACGAAGCGCTGCAGGCGCAGGATGCCGCCGAGGTTCGCGGGATCGCCCACGATCGCGTTGGGGACGCCCAAGAGCCGCGCCTTCTCGAGGTCGGCGTTGTGGGTCGAGAAGGGGATGGAGGTGCTCTCGCGCAGGCGCGCCATCTCTTCCGGCGAGCCCACCGGGTCTTCCCAGTAGCGCAGACCCAGCTCCTCCAGCGCCGGCGCCATCAGGCGGGCGTCGGTCACGGAATAGGCCTGGTTGGAATCGATGCGCAGCAGGGCCGCCTCTCCCAGCTCCCGGCGCAGGATCTCCAGCACCTTCAGGCTCTGGCGCCAGTCCGGCGTGGTGAACTTCCCCTCGAAGAAGGTGGTGCCGTAGCGCTGGTTCAGCGCCAGGCAGTAGTCGGCCACGGCCTCCGGGCTGGTCTCGCCGCCGGCAGCGCCCTGCCTGGGACGGAAGGCGAAATAGTCGGTGACCGGGATCTCCCGGCGCAGGGCGCCGCCGAGCAGGCGATGGAGCGGCTGGTCCCAGGCCTTGCCACGAATGTCCCAGAGCGCCGTCTCGATGCCGCCGAAGGCGCGGATGAGGCCCAGGTCGTGGGTGGACTGCAGGCCGCGCCAGGGTGGCAGGACCAGGGCCTCGCAGCCCTGGATGTCGAAGGGGTCGCAGCCGACCAGGCGCGGCCCCAGGGCCTCCTCGATCAGCCTGGCGGAGTGGTCGCCCGGGGCCTCGCCCAGACCCTCGATCCCCTCGTCGGTCCGGACCTGGATGATGGTCTTGGTGAAGCCCGGCAGCTCTCCGTGCGACCAGAAATAGGGGGCGTCGAGGGGCAGGTTCACCGGGGTGGCGAGAATGCTGGAGATCTTCATGAGCCGAAAGCAGCAGGTTGTTCCGCAGGTGGGTGCGCCCATCTGAACTCAGAGGCGCCAGCTTGTCTAATGTCCTCTATCGATTTTCCTGAAACTGCTGGGCCGGAGCCGTCCTCTCAGCGCCGGAAGATTCGCTCGGCCGGGTCGCTACGCGCCTCCCAGCCGTGCCGCTCCAGTTCGGGGTCCAGATGCTCCTCGACCGGGAATCCGAGGCAGAGGTAGGCGATGAAATGCCAGGATTCCGGGACCTCGAGTTCCCGCTTCAGCGCCTCGGGATCGAGGATGGAGAGCCAGCCCACGCCGATTCCCCGGGCCCGGGCCGCCAGCCAAAGGGTGTGGATGGCGCCGACGACGGAAAAGGCGAGTGTCTCCGGCATCGTTCCGCGGCCCAGTCCGGCACCCTGGCGGCAGTCCTCCTCGCAGAAGACGGCGAGCTGCGTGGGCGCCTGCCGCAGGCCCTCCAGCTTCAGCCTCGCGTAGAGCTCCCGGCGCGCGCCGGCGTAGCGCGCCAGGGCCTCTGCGTTGCAGCGCTTGAAGTTCTCCTGCACCGCACTGCGTGCCTCGTCGCTTTCCACCGAGACGAAGCGCCAGGGCTGCGCATTGCCGACCGAGGGCGCCAGTTCGGCACGCGCCAGCAGGGACTCCAGGCTTCCGGGCGGCAGCGGCTCGCAGCGGAAGCGGCGCACGTCGCGGCGCCAGGCGAAGAGCGCGTCCAGCCGGTCCTGGAAGACCCCGTCGAAGCAGGGATCGGTGGAGAGCTGCAAGGCCAAGGGTGATCCTCTGCTCAAGGCTGCGGTCTGCTGCAGCGATCGCGGTGCAGCGCGCGGCGTACAGATGGGCCCCTCCGCCCCGCTGCAGGATCCGGTGAATGGGTCCCTGGGTCGGCTATCTGCACCGAAGGGCCGCCTTCCAGCAAGGGTAGAGGCGGCCTCACGGAAAGTTTCCTGCTTGGCCTTGACGCGAACCGCCCTCTGGCCTCGAATGCCGCCCCTGTTTGAGGCTCGTTCAACAAGATGGGAGACGACTGGGATGAAAAGAACGATTTCAGGGCCGACCCCCCTGGCGCCGTCGCGGCGCGAAGTGCTCCTGGGCGCCAGCGCCCTGGCCCTGGCGGCCGGAGGCCTCGGCACCCTGGCGGGGCCGGCGCGGGCGGCCGAACCCAAGAAGGGCGGTACGCTGCGCTATGGCTGCGCGCATGGCTCGACCACCGACACCCTCGATCCGGCCACCTACGAGAACGACTTCACGATCGCCCTGTCCTTCGCCTTCATGAACTTCCTGACGGAGATCGACACCGACGGCAACCTGAAGCCGGAACTGGCCGAGAGCTGGGAGGCCTCGGCCGACGCCAAGACCTGGACCTTCGCGCTGAAGAAGGGAATCCAGTTTCACAACGGCAAGGAGATGGTGGCCGAGGACGTCATCGCCTCCTTCAACCACCACCGCGGCGAGGACTCCAACTCGGCCGCCAAGCCGATCGTGGCGCCGATCGTCGACATCAAGGCCGACGGCACCCACACCGTGGTCTTCTCCCTGGAGGGCGGCAACGCCGACTTCCCCTTCATCGTCAGCGACTATCACCTCGGCATCATGCCGTCTGAAGGCGGCAAGATCGATCCCAGCAAGGGCATCGGCACCGGCCCCTACTCGATCAAGGAGTTCGAGCCAGGCGTGCGGGCCAACCTCGCGAAGTACCCCGGCTACTTCAAGAGCGACCGCGGCCATTTCGACGAGATCCTGATCCTCTCGATCATCGACCCGGCCGCGCGCACCAACGCCATGATCACCGGCGAGGTCGATGTCATCAGCCGGCCCGACCTGAAGACGGTGCACATGCTGCAGCGGCGTCCGGGGATCAAGCTGGAGCAGACCTCCGGGACCCTGCACTACACCTTCCCCATGCACGTCGACGTTGCGCCCTTCGACGACCCCAACGTGCGCCTGGCGCTGAAGTACGCGCTGGACCGCGAGCAGCTGGTGGAGAAGATCCTGCGGGGCTATGGCGTGGTCGGCAACGATCATCCGATCGGCCGGTCCAACCGCTTCTATGCCGCCGACCTGGAGCAGCGCAGCTTCGACCCCGACAAGGCCAAGTTCCACATGAAGGAGGCCGGGCTGAGCGAACTGCAGGTCGACCTGCACCTGGCCGATGCCGCCTTCCAGGGCGCGGTCGACGCCGGCCTGCTCTATTCCGAGGACGCGGCCAAGGCCGGCATCACCCTGAACGTCGTGCGCGAGCCGAACGACGGCTACTGGTCCAATGTCTGGCTGAAGAAGCCCTTCTGCGGCTGCTACTGGGGCGGCCGCCCGACCGAGGACTGGATGTTCTCCACCGCCTATGCCAAGGGCGCGCCCTGGAACGACACCCACTGGGCCAACGAGCGCTTCAACGAACTGCTGGTCCAGGCCCGGGCCGAGCTGGACCAGGACCTGCGCCGCGACATGTACCACGAGATGCAGGCGCTCTGCCGCGACGACGGCGGCACCGTGGTTCCCATGTTCTCCAACTACGTCATGGCCATGTCGGACAGGATCGGCTTCGACGGCCTGGCGGCCAACTGGGACATGGACGGACAGAAGTTCTCAGAGCGCTGGTGGTTCGCCTCCTAAGCGTCTGATAAACGCGCAAGGGCGACTGTTTTTTGCCTATCCACGCCGAAGCGGCAAAGGCTCCTTGCATGCCGCTTCGGCTCGCGCTTAGTCTTTAGCTGCATAGGTCGTTTGCCGGCAACGCATGACATCTGTCGTGCGTTGCCGGCGATCGGCCCCTCTGGGAGATAGCGACCAAAAAACAGAAGGGGGGCGGCAGCAGCGCAAGCATGCACCCGATTTTGAAAATGACACTGCAGCGCCTGGGCCTCGGGCTCCTGACGCTGTTCGTGGTCTCCGTGATCATTTTCGCCGCAGTGGAGATGCTGCCGGGCGATCTTGCGCAGGAGATCCTGGGACAGTCGGCCACGCCGGAAACGGTCGCGGCCTTCCGCCGGCAGCTGGGCCTCGACCTGCCGTGGTACACGCGATACTTCGACTGGCTGGGCAACATCTTGCAGGGCGACCTGGGGCGCTCGCTGGCCAGCAACCGCGAGATCTCCGAACTGATCGGCACGCGGCTCAGCAACACGCTCTTCCTCGCCGGCCTGGCGGCCGTGATCTCGGTGCCGCTGGCCTTGACCCTCGGCATCCTGGCAGCGCTCTACCGCAACTCCATCTTCGACCGCGCGGTGAACGTCTTCACGCTGTCGGCGATCTCCTTCCCGGAGTTCTTCGTCGCCTACATCCTGATCCTCTTCCTGTCGGTCAACGCCGGATGGTTCCCCTCGATCTCGAACATCGGCGCGGATACCGGCTTCTTCGAACAGGTCTACCGGACCCTGCTGCCCGCACTCACGCTGACGGCGGTGGTGACGGCGCACATGATGCGGATGACGCGGGCGGCCATCATCAACCTTCTGGCCTCGCCCTATATCGAGATGGCGCGCCTCAAGGGCATACCGGCCAGGCGCATCATCGTGCATCACGCCGTGCCCAACGCCCTGGCGCCCATCATCAACGTGGTGGCGCTCAACCTGGCCTATCTGGTCGTCGGCGTGGTCGTGGTCGAGGTGGTCTTCGTCTATCCCGGACTGGGCCAGCTGCTGGTCGACTCGGTGGCCAAGCGCGACATCACCGTGGTGCAGGCCTGCAGCCTGGTCTTCGCCGCCACCTACATCCTCCTCAACCTGACCGCGGACGTCCTCTCCATCGTGAGCAACCCGCGCCTCCTGCACCCGAGGTAAGCGGCGATGTTTGCAAACACCTGGAAAGAGCTGAAGAAGGCGCCGATTACCGCCTGGTTCGGCATGATCGTCATCGCGGTCTACATCTTCGTCTCGATCTTCGCCGGAGCGCTTGCGCCCTTCGGCGAGACCGAGGTGGTCGGCTACGAGTACGAGCCCTGGGGCGGGGAGTACCTGCTGGGGACCGACAACCTGGGCCGGGACATGTTCTCGCGCCTGCTCTACGGCGCCCAGAACACCGTCGCCATCGCCATCGTCACCACCCTGCTGGCCTTTTTCCTGGGCGGTCTCCTGGGCCTCCTGGCGGCCTCGCTGGGCGGCTTGCTGGACCAGGCCTTGAGCCGTCTCATGGACGTTCTGATGGCCATCCCGCAGCTGATCTTCGCTCTGCTGCTGCTGACCATCTTCGGTACCAACCTGGTGAACATGGTGCTGGTGATCGCGGTGCTCGATTCGACCAGGGTCTTCCGGCTGGCCAGGGCGGTCGCCATGAACATCGTGGTGATGGACTATGTCGAGGTGGCCAAGCTGCGCGGCGAAGGCCTCTGGTACCAGATCCGCAAGGAAGTCCTGCCCAATGCCATGGCACCGCTGGTGGCGGAGTTCGGCTTGCGCTTCTGCTTCGTCTTCCTCTTCATCGCAGCGCTCAGCTTCCTGGGTCTGGGCATCCAGCCGCCGACCGCCGACTGGGGGTCCATGGTGCGCGACAACGCCACGCTGATCACCTTCGGTGACATCACGCCGCTGCTGCCGGCAGCAGCGATCGCCCTGCTGACCGTCGCGGTCAACTTCGTGGTCGACTGGATGCTGCATCGCTCCAGCGGACTGAAAGAGTAGAAGAGGAGACGGGAAATGTCTGACAGCAACCAGGAAGTTCTCCTCGAAGTCAAAGGGCTGCGGATCGAAGGCCGCAGCGACGATGAGTGGAACGAGATCGTGCACGGCATCGACCTCACCCTGCACAAGGGTGAGGTGCTGGGCCTGATCGGCGAATCCGGGGCCGGCAAGTCGACCATCGGCCTGGCCGCCATGGGGTTCACCCGCGACGGCTGCCGTATCTCCGGCGGGTCGGTGAAGTACGAGGGGCAGGAACTGGTGAACGCCAGTCCCGAGTCCTTGCGCAAGCTCCGCGGGTCTTCGATTGCCTATGTCGCCCAGTCGGCAGCCGCTTCCTTCAATCCGGCCCACAAGCTGATCGAGCAGACCATCGAGACACCCCTGCAGCACAACGTGATGAGCCGCAAGGACGCCGAGCGCGATGCGGTCGCGCTCTACCGGCGCATCCGGCTGCCCAACCCGGAGGAGATCGGCTTCCGCTATCCCCACCAGGTCTCCGGCGGCCAGCTGCAGCGGGCCATGACCGCGATGGCCATGACCTGCCGGCCCAACCTCATCGTCTTCGACGAGCCGACGACCGCGCTCGACGTGACCACGCAGATCGAGGTCCTGGCAGCGATCCGCGATGCGGTGGAGCAGTTCGACACGGCGGCCATCTACATCACCCACGATCTGGCCGTGGTCGCGCAGATGGCCGACAGGATCATGGTCTTGCGCTACGGCGATCTGGTGGAAGAGGCCGACACGCGCACCATGCTCGACCAGCCGCGCGAGGACTACACCAAGTCGCTCTGGGCGGTACGTTCCTTCCAGAAGGCGGAGCCCTTTGCGCTCAAGGAGGACATGACGCCGATCATCGAGATCAAGAACGTCAGCGCTTCCTACGGCACCGTGCCGGTGCTCTTCGACGTCTCCTTCAAGGTGTACGAACGGCAGACCGTCGCCGTGGTGGGGGAGAGCGGCTCGGGCAAGTCGACCACGGCGCGCTGCATCACCGGGCTGCTGCCGCCGACCGAGGGCGAGGTCTTCTATCGCGGCGAGCGCCTGGCCGCTGCGACCAAGAACCGGCCGCGCGACCAGTTGCGCCACATGCAGATGATCTATCAGATGCCGGACACGGCGCTGAACCCCAAGCAGCGCATCCGCGATATCATCGGCCGGCCGCTCACCTTCTACCTGGGCATGACCGGCCAGAAGAAGACCGAGCGGGTCCGCGATCTGCTGCGCGAGATCGAGCTGGAGCCCGACCAGTTCATCAACCGCCTGCCCAGCGAGCTCTCGGGCGGACAGAAGCAGCGCATCTGCATCGCCAGGGCGATGGCCGCCGAGCCATCGCTGATCATCTGCGACGAGGTGACCTCGGCCCTCGACCAGCTGGTGGCCGAGGGCATCCTCAGGCTTCTCGACCGCCTGCAGCGCGAGTTCGGTCTGGCCTACATGTTCATCACCCACGACCTGGCGACGGTGCGTGCGATCGCCGACGAGGTGGTGGTGATGAAGCAGGGCAAGGTCGTCGAGATGGGCGAGAAGACCGACATCTTCACGCCGCCGCACGATCCCTACACCGACCTGCTGCTCTCCTCGGTGCCGGAGATGGATCCCGACTGGCTGACCCAGCTCCTGGCCGAGCGTGCCGCCAAGGGCATGTCTTTCGAGCAGAGTGCCGGGAACTAGCGGCCGCCGGGCGCGTTTAGGAAAGGCGGCCGAACACAATCCGGCCGCCTTTCCTTACTAGCCTCGTCGTCGAGGCGAGGTGCGCCTGGCCCTTCTCGTCAAATGGCTGGAACGCCGGAAGCGGGCGGACTAGAAGGTGCTAGACCCGCAAAACGCCGCACCTCGGTCCAGGGAGACCCCACTTGCTGCGCACCATCCTGTTCTGGCTCGGTCTGATCATACTTGCAGCCGCTGCGGGCACGCTGCTCTGGGATCTCATCCGCTGGGCCGGCGAGGGCAGCTTCCAGCTCAGCACCCTGGGCGAGATCTGGGCGCTCCTGCACCGCGACAGCCTGCTGCTGCTGGAGCCGGGGCTGGTCCGCCATGTCGCCCCCTGGACCTGGGAGGACCTGGTCTTCCCGGTCCTGCAGCAGCCGGCGGTCCTGGACCTGGGGCTCCTGGGCCTCTTCTTCATGCTGCTATCGCGCCTCTTCCGGCGCCGCCTCTAGAGCGGGTCGCGAGCGGTTGGAAACAACCGGTCGCGTGAATCCGCTCTACAACTTTGAAAAATAGAGCAGATTCACGCCCCCGAATGATTCCATTCGGGAACGACCTGCTCTAGCTCCTCCACGATCCTCCTGGCGGCCTCGGCCGGATCCTCGGCGGCGGTGATGGGACGCCCGACGACCAGGTGGTCGGCGCCCAGCGCCAGGGTGTCGGCCGGGGTCATGACCCGTTTCTGGTCGCCGCTGGCCGCCCAGCGCGGGCGCACGCCGGGCACCATCAGGGTGAAGCCCTCCGGCAGCAGCCCACGCAGGCCTGCGACCTCCAGCGGGCTGCAGACGGCGCCGTCGGCCCCGCAGGAGGCTGCGAGCCTGGCCAGGCGGGCCACCTGGGCTTCCACCGGCGGGTGCTGGCCCACGGCCTGAAGGTCGCTCTCGTCCAGGCTGGTCATGACCGTCACCGCCAGGATGCGCGGTCGTTCGCTGCCCGCCTGGGCCGCGGCCGCGGCCGCCGCCTCCAGCATCGCCGGACCGCCCGAGGCATGCACGGTCAGGAACCTCGGCGAGAGGTTGCGCGCGGCCCGGACGGCGCCGGCGACCGTGTTGGGAATGTCGTGGAACTTCAGGTCCAGGAAGAGCGGCGCCGCGCCCAGGACCTGGCGGACGCCCTGCGGGCCATGGGCGGTGAAGAACTCCTTGCCGACCTTGTAGCCGCCGACCAGGCCCTTGGTCGCGGCCACCAGGCGGCCGGCGGCCTCCAGGTCGACGGTATCCAGGGCGACGAAGATGCGTTCATGGGGTTTCATGGTCATTCCTTGGCTGCACGAGAAGAGGGACCTCTCTTTCCGGCCCCTTCCGGCAGCCCAGGCGGCACCCCGACGGCCACCCGGAGGGCGGCGCCGAAGCGTTGGCGAAGCTCTTCGCTTTCGTCCGACTGAGGGCCAATTCAGCTGCAGGCAGATCTTCTAGCCCAAGGCCCGCGGATTTGCCCAGAGGAAAGTCGGCCCGCACCCCCGCCTGGCCGCCCACTCAAGTATCCTGCTTGGGGCGGCCGGGCGGGGGTGCGGGCCGGTTCCGCGTAAAACGGAAACGCTCTAGCGGCCGGGGCTGCCGAGCTGGCCGGCGGAGGTGCTCTCGCTCATGGCCGGGGGCAGGGCGGCGGGCACGGTGGGGGGCTGGCTGGGCTCGTTGCGCTGGGCGGCGGCGAGCTGGCGCTGGAGCTGGTCGGCGCGGCGGCGTTCCTCGCGCGCGCGGCGCCTGGCGGAGCCTGCGGTGCTCACGCCGACCACCAGGCCGACCACGGCCCCGAAGACGAGCGGGGCCAGGCCGATGGTCCAGAGCGGAACGTCGAAGGTCTGCAGCGGCGGCCAGACGTTGAGGCCTACGAGCTGCGTGTTCACGACCGTCAGGATGACGATCACGACCAGGAAGACGATCATGCAAATGAAGCCAATGAGAGCCACGGCTGCTCCTTCCGCGCTGGGGTCACCGATGCATTGGGCAAGAGTGTAACCCTCTTGCCGCGCGGGCGAAAGTTACTCGGCGTTGAGGCGCTCGCGCAGCAGCTTTCCCGACTTGAAGAAGGGAATCACCTTGTCGGCGACCGCGACGGCGTCTCCCGTCCGGGGGTTGCGCCCGGTCCGCGCATTGCGCTGGCGCACGGAAAAGGCGCCGAAGCCGCGTAGTTCGACCCGGTTGCCGTTGACCAGCGCCTCTGTGATCTCGTCGAATATCGTCGACACGATCCGCTCGACATCGCGCTGGTAGAGCTGCGGGTACCGTTGTGCAATTCGCTGAATCAACTCGGACTTGGTCATGACTTTGCTTAGCCTCCCCTGCGCGTTTCAGGCATCCCGCCGGGGGTCGCCATTCGCGGCGGCGACCTATTCTTCCGGCTGCGCCCGCCTCCTCCCCAAAGGCATCCCCGTTGCGCAGATTCTCAGCGTGCCAGAGGCCGAGCCCGACGGTCAAGCACGCTGACGTGTGCTAAGCCTTTTCTTTGAAACCACTTTCTTCCTCCGACCGGCGCCGGAGCGCTTCGTGATCGGGCGGAGGTGCGGGCCGGTTCCGAGTGGAAGCTAAACCCGCTAGAGGACTGCGCGCAGGATCACGACGGCCAGCATCGCGGCTGCGATCGCGGCAGCGGCGTTGCGGGTCGCCAGCATGGTGCCGGCGGCCACGGCCAGCGCCAGCTTGAAGCCCAGATCGCCGGCCAGGGCCATGGGCGCCACCAGGGCCACCAGGACCGAGCCGGAGAGCGCCTCCAGGAAGCGTTGCACCCGCCGCGAGAGCGGTATCCAGCGCATGATCACGACGCCGCCGATGCGGGTGGCGTAGGTGGTCAGCGCCATGACGGCAAGCGCCGTGGGGAGGTCGACCTCAAGCGCCACGGTTGAAGGCTCCGACCAGTCCGCCGGCCAGCGCGCCGATCATGATGTACCAGTGGCCGGGCAGGAGCTGCGAGACCAGGATCGCCACGCCGGCCGCCGTCAGCCAGGGGGCCAGGGTCCCCCGCCCCCGCCACATGCCGATCAGGAGCGCCGTGAAGAAGCTGGGCAGCAGCACGTCCACGCCCAGCGCTTCGGGGTCGCCGATGCTGCTGCCGAGGCCGACGCCGACCAGCGTGCCCAGGCTCCAGGTGGTCCAAAGCGCGAGGCCCGCCCCCAGCAGCATGGCGACGTCGCGCTCTCCCTCGCGCCTGGCGGCGGTCACCAGGGCGAAGTTCGGGTCGGTCATCACCGAGGCGGTCAGCAGGATCTTCGGCCAGCCCAGCGGGCGCATCCAGTGTGAGAAGGCCGCCCCCATCAGCAGGTGGCGCGCGTTCACCGCGAAGGTGATGAGGATCAGCGGCAGCAGCGGCACCTCTTCCTGCCAGAGGTCCAGGGTCGCGAACTGCGAGGCGCCGGCGAAGCTGCTCGCACTCATGACCACGGCGACCCAGCCCTCCAGGCCCTGCTCGACCGCCGCGACGCCGAAGGCCATGCCGAAGAGGATGACGAAGAGGGCGATCGGCAGCATCTTGCGGAAGCCCCGGTTGAAGCCTGCGCGGGTGAAGCAAGGCTCCGCCTGGTTCATCTTGTCTAACCTCCAAAGCGGTTGGATTTCTGCTACGCTGGACCGGGAGTTTGCAGGGTCAAAGGGGAGGAGGCCTACCGCCCGTGTCGCTAGGACCGCGGCTGATCTCCGATATCGAGAGCTTAGAACGCCTGGGCGGGCGGCTCTGCCTCGATTTTGTCAACACAGCCAACTGGCTGGAAGGGGAGCCCTGCGACGAGCGTCTGACCGGCCCGGACGCCCTGGCGATCTGGGCCGCAAACCAGGGCCTGATCGCCGAACGCCGGCTGGAGGGCGACTTCGCCGGCGTGCTGGAGGTCCGCTCGCTGCTGCGCCGCTGCCTGATCGCCCGGCCGGTGAGGGCAGGGGACCTGGAGAAACTGAACCGGATCGCCGGCCGGCCGGCGGCCCTGGCGGCCGGGGCCGCCGGCGGCCTCCGGCTGGAGCCGGCGAGCGTCGAGGCCCTGCTCGCCCTGATCGCCGGCTCGGCGGCCGAGCTCCTGCTGACCGAGACCGGCGGGCGGCTGAAGGTCTGTCCCGGCGAGCGCTGCGGCTGGCTCTTCCTCGACGAGAGCCCGACCGGTCGCCGCCGCTGGTGCTCCATGGCCGCCTGCGGCAACCGGGCCAAGGCGAAGCGGCACTACCGCCAGCGGCGGGCTGTCGAATAGGGGATCCGAAAGGAAAGGGGCGGGCTCCGCCTGGAACCCGCCCCCGTCGATAGCTCGGGAAAGAGCCGGAGATCAGGCCTCCGACTTCTTCTCCTCGGCGTCGTCCTCGCCAGCCTCGTTCGTCTCGGCCTCGTCGTCGGCGTCGTCGACAGCCTCGGCCTCTCCGGCCTTCTGCTGCTTGTTACGCTCGGCCTGGGCCTTGTTGAGCGCGGCGCCCAGGATGTCGCCCAGGCTGGCACCGGACTCGGTGGAGCCGTACTCGGCGACGGCCTGCTTCTCCTCGTCCATCTCCCGCGCCTTGATCGAGAGGGTGATGCGTCGGGTCTTCTTGTCGATGTTGGTGATCTTGGCGTCCACCTTCTCACCGACCGCGAAGCGATCCGGGCGCTGCTCGCTGCGCTCGCGCGAGAGCTCCGACTTGCGGATGAAGCCCAGCGCGCCGTCGCCCAGGCTCACCTCGATGCCGTTGTCGACCGTGGACGCAACGGTGCAGGTGACGACCTCGCCCTTGCGGATGGAATCGATGGTGCCGGCGAAGGGGTCCTCGGAGAGCTGCTTGATGCCCAGCGAGATGCGCTCCTTCTCCATGTCGACGTCGAGCACCTTGACCTTGACCATCTGGCCCTTGGCGTAGTCGCGCACGGCGTCCTCGCCGCTGCGGTTCCAGTCGATGTCGGAGAGGTGCACCATGCCGTCGATGTCGCCCGGCAGGCCGACGAAGAGACCGAACTCGGTGATATTCTTGATCTCGCCTTCCAGCTCGGTGTCGGGCGGGCACTTGGCGGCGAAGCCTTCCCAGGGGTTCTCCAGGCACTGCTTCAGGCCCAGCGAGACGCGGCGCTTCACCGGATCGACGTCGAGGACCATGACCTCGACCTCCTGGCTGGTGGAGACGATCTTGCCGGGGTGGACGTTCTTCTTGGTCCAGCTCATCTCGGAGACGTGGACCAGGCCCTCGATCCCCGGCTCCAGCTCCACGAAGGCGCCGTAGTCGGTGATGTTGGTGACGCGGCCGACGAACTTGGCGCCGACCGGGTACTTGGCGGCCACGCCCTCCCAGGGATCGGCCTCGAGCTGCTTCATGCCGAGCGAGATGCGCTGCGTCTCGGGGTTGAAGCGGATCACCTGCACCTGCACCTGCTGGCCAACGTTCAAGGCCTCGGTCGGGTGGTTGATGCGCCGCCAGGAAATGTCGGTGACGTGCAGCAGGCCGTCGACGCCGCCCAGGTCCACGAAGGCGCCGTAGTCGGTGATGTTCTTCACCACGCCGGAGAGGATCTGGCCCTCCTCCAGGCTGGCCACCAGCTCGGAGCGCTGCTCGGCCCTGGTCTCCTCCAGGACGGCCCGGCGCGAGACCACGATGTTGCCGCGCGAGCGGTCCATCTTCAGGATCTGGAAGGGTTGCTCGGTGTGCATCAGCGGGGTCACGTCGCGGATCGGACGGATGTCCACCTGGCTGCCCGGAAGGAAGGCCACGGCGCCGCCGAGGTCGACGGTGAAGCCGCCCTTGACGCGGCCGAAGATGCGGCCGGTGACGCGCTCGTTCGCCTCGTACTGCTTCTCGAGCTGGGTCCAGGCCTCCTCGCGGCGCGCCTTCTCGCGCGAGAGCGCGACCTCGCCGTTCTTGTTCTCCATGCGCTCGAGGTAGACCTCGACCACGTCGCCGGGTGAGAGCTGCTCGGCCTCGCCGGCCTTCTCGAACTCCTTGAGCGGGATCCGCCCCTCGGCCTTCAGGCCGACATCGACCATGGCCGCATCGCCGTCGATCGAGACGATGGTGCCCTTCAGCACCGCGCCTTCGAGCCTGCCCCCCTTGCCGAGGGATTCGTCCAGGAGGTCGGCGAAGCTGTCCATCGACGGGCTTTCGCTGGTCTGCTCACTCACTGCCATGCTGTCTTGCTTCCTTCACGTTCTGCCCGGCGGGGCGTACCCGCACCCTCCCGGGATCGTTTCGATTGCGTTGTCTGGATTCGGCCCGTCGCCGGCGCCGGCCGGCGGACCCGGGCGCTGTTGTGGGGGCTGCCGCAAACGCCAAAGCACGCCGCCCCGCGCATTCGGCACGGGCAACGCATCATGCGTCCGGGAGCTTAGCCCCTGTCGCAGTCTTCTGCTGGCAAACCTCTCTTCCCGCACCCAAGCCTTGGGATTGGCGGCGGATCAGCCCCGACGGGTCTTCGCCCGAACAATGGCCATGGCCCGCTCGAAGGCCTCTTCCCGGTTCAGGTCGGAGGTATCGAGCTCGACGGCATCCGCTGCCGGCTTGAGCGGCGCAACCGCACGTTCCTGATCGCGGCGGTCGCGCTCCTGCACATCCTGCAGGACGCGGCTGTATATAGCGTCCTCGCCGCGCTCTTGCAACTCGAGACAGCGCCGCCTGGCGCGCACCTCTGCCGAGGCCGTGACGAAGATCTTCACCTCGGCCTCGGGGCAGACCACCGTGCCGATGTCGCGGCCGTCCAGGACCGCGCCCGCCTTGCCGTCCGGCGGATTGGCGGCGAAGTCCTGCTGGTAGCTGAGCAGCGCTGCGCGGACCTCCGGCAGGGCCGCGGCCTTGGAGGCGCCGGTCGAGACGGCATTGCTGCGCAGGCCCTTACGCGCGCTGTCGGAGGGTGCCAGCGCGCGTGCGGCTGCGATGTAGTCGGCCGCGGCAGGCTCCGGCTTGGCCGCGAGCGCGGCTGCGGCCGTCGCGCGGTAGAGCAGGCCGCTGTCGAGGTAGGCGAAGTCCAGGACCTCTGCCAGGCGCTTGGCAAGCGTACCCTTGCCGGCGGCCGCCGGCCCGTCCAGGGCGATGATCATGCAGCCTCTCCCAGCTTTGCGCCCAGGCCGCTCATCAGCGCGGCGAAGCCCGGGAAGGAGGTGTCGACGAAGCTGGCGTCGTCGACAGTGACCGGCGCCTCGGCGGCCAGGCCCAGCACCAGGAAGCTCATGGCGATGCGGTGGTCCATGTGGGTCGCGACCAGGCCGCCGCCCGGAACCCGGCCCGGCCGGCCGCCGGTGCCGCAGCCCTCGACGATCAGGTCGTCGCCCTCGATCGCCACCGGGACCCCGTTGGCCGCCAGCCCGTCGGCCACGGCCTGCAGGCGGTCGCTTTCCTTCACCCGGAGCTCGCCCAGGCCGCGCATCACCGTGCGCCCCTCCGCGCAGGCCGCCGCGACCGCCAGGATGGGATACTCGTCGATCATCGAGGGCGCCCGCTCGGCCGGGACCTCGACGCCGCTCAGCGGCCCGCCGGTCACGCGGAGATCGGCCACCGGCTCGCCGGAGCGCTCGCGTGCGTTCTCGAAGGCGATCTTCGCCCCCATCTCGGAAAGCGTGGTGTAGAGGCCGGCGCGCAGCGGGTTGGTGCCGACCGCCGGCAGGCGCAGCTCCGAGCCCGCCAGGATCGCGGCCGCCACGGCCGGAAAGGCGGCAGACGAGGGATCGGCCATCACCGCGATGTCCCGGGCCTTCAGCTCCTGCTCGCCGGCGACGCGGATCTCGCGGCCACCCTCCGCGCTCTCGGCGACGCTCACGGCCGCGCCCAGGTGGCGCAGCATGCGCTCGCTGTGGTCGCGGGTCGCCTGGTGCTCGATGACGCCGGTGCTGCCGGGTGCGGCGAGCCCGGCCAGCAGCACCGCGCTCTTCACCTGGGCCGAGGCGACCGGCATCTCGTAGGTGATCGGCAGCAGCCTCTCCGGGCCCTCCAGCAGCATCGGCAGGAAGCGCTCGTCGCGCAGGGTGACCGCGACCCCCATCCGGCCCAGCGGATCGGTCACCCGGCGCATGGGCCGGCGGTTGAGCGAGGCATCGCCGGTCAGGAAGACGCGGATCGGCTGCCCGGCCAGCACGCCCATCAGCAGGCGCACGCCGGTGCCGGAGTTGCCGAGGTCCAGGACCTGGGCGGGCTCGGCCAGCCCGCCGACGCCGCGGCCGCTGACCAGCCAGCGGCCCTCGCCGCTGCGCTCCAGCGGGACGCCGCAGGCCCTGAGAGCGGCCGCGGTGCGCAGCACGTCCTCGCCCTCCAGCAGGCCCTCGATCCGGGCCTCGCCCAGCGCCAGCGCGCTCAGCAGCAGCGCGCGGTGCGACATGGACTTGTCGCCCGGCACGCGCACCTCGCCGCTCAGGCCCTCGCTGGGCGAGGCGGTCAGGGGGCGCTTGGTCTCTCGTTCGCTCATCTCGTCTGTCTTCGCTGGGGCGCCGGTCCCGTTCCGGGCCGGCCCCGTTCCAGTCAGGCTGGCGGCTTGCGGGGGCTCTCTAGCAGGCCACTCCCCCGGCCCGCAAGGCGGGCATGGCCCCGGCCCGCAAGGCGGGCATGGCTGGGTGTCGGAGCCTGCACGATTGACAGGCCGGGAGGATCGTGGCACTTGCCAGCGCCTTGATTTCTGCGCCGCGCTGCGGTCGAGCGACCGTTCCGCCGCAACCCGAGCCTCGAAGAGCGGCCACCGCCAACCCGGGCCGGCAGCGCAGCGCGCATCCAGGAGACGATCTCATATGTCCAAACCCGAATGGGGCCTGAAGCGGATCTGCCAGGGCTGTGCCACCAAGTACTACGACTTCGACAAGCGCCCGATCATCTGCCCTTCCTGCGGCGTGGAGTTCGACCCCGAGGCGATCCTGAAGGCCAGGCGCTCGCGCGCACCCGTCGCCCGCAAGGAGCGCGCCGTCGCCGCCGTGGCGGCGGCCGACGAGACCGAAGAGGCGGATGAGGACGAGGAGGAGGACGACGACGAGGAGGACGAGGACACCGAGACCTCCGACGCCGCCGATGACGAGGATGACGACGAGGCCGAAGACGAGGACGACGACGGCATCGACAAGGCGATCGACGACGAGGCCGCCAGCTCCTCCGACGACGAGGAGGATGACGACGACGACGATTCGGACGACACCCCGGTCATCGACGACGACCTGGACGACGACGGCGACGACGCGGACGACGCGCTGATCGACGACGACCTGGACGACGACGACGACGTCGACGGCCTCATCGACGGCGACGGCAAGGACGAAGACGAGACCCGCTAGGGCTCTCCCATTGCTGCTGTCGGAGCTATGAGACGGGGGCGCAGACGCGGGGATTTTTCCGCTTGCGCCCCGCCCGGCCTCTCACTATGTTCCGGCTCTCTCGCGGGGGGCGTCCCAACCTTCCCCGGCGAGCCTGTGGGGCTGTAGCTCAGTTGGGAGAGCGCTACAATGGCATTGTAGAGGTCGTCGGTTCGATTCCGTCCAGCTCCACCATTCCCCAGCTTGCCGCGTTCGCTGCCGCTCTTCGATTGTCCCTTGGGTGATGGCGCAGTGCACGTGCTATCGTCATGCTGTCCATGACCCATCGCAATCACGTGCGGCGAACCACACCCAACTCTAGAACAGCATAGAGTGGGCTCCACGGATAATTGGCTGTTCGAAGGCGCCAGTGCTTTTGCACCCGGCCTTCGCTCCTTCCCGATACCTTCCAAAACTATGTCCTGAACGCTTCCGCGGCCTCACGACACCATAGGTCGCAAGAGACGTGGGTGCGGTTTGTAGGCGGACACGCGATGACTGGGGTGTTGTCCGCAGTTATGGCTCCTTCAACCTTTCAGCGGCCAGTCAGGTATGCGACAGTGCTTGGCGGCGGCCCTTCAGATAAGAGGCTGCGCAACGCTGTCACGATTCCGAGTGTGATGACGGTCGATGGAACGGCGCCTCATCTCGATCCTCGTTCTCGACATTGTCGGCTACAGCAGCCTTGTCGAGATGAACGAGACGAAGACCTTCGAAGCTCTGATGGAGCGACGAACGAAGGTCATTGAGCCGCTGCTCGAAGACTATGGCGGACGGCTCATCAAATTCATGGGTGATGGCGCCCTGATCGAGTTCTCCAGTGCGGTGAATGCAATCCGCTACGCGCACGTGCTCCAGAGCACCTTCAAGAAAGCCAATGCGGTCGTTCCGGAAGCGCAAAAAATCTTGCTTCGCATCGGGATCAGTCTTGGCGAAGTCCTGGTCGAAGACGGAGACATCTACGGCGAGAACGTCAATGTCGCCGCCCGTATCGAACCGCTGGCTGGGCCGGGCGAGGTGCTGGTCTCGGACGCCGTCTTTCAGCAGGTGAGCAACAAGATCGATGTCAGTTTCGAGGACCTGGGCGAGCAGCAGCTCAAGAACATGTCCAAGCCGGTCAGAGTCTTTCGCGTGCAAGCGCCCGGCAGCCCGTCGATCGACAGCGCCGCGTCAGGCATGGCTTCGACCATCGCGCTTGCCGCCGGGACGCCGGCGCCGAGCGTCCGGTCGGCGCGGGAGGGCGCTCCCGGTGAGCAACCCCGTGTCGTCGTGGCCGTCCTACCCTTCGACAACATGAGCGGCGACGAGCAGCAAAACTATTTCAGCGACGGCATCACGGAAGACATCATCACCGAGCTAAGCAGGTTCCGTGAGTTGCTCGTCATCGCGCGCAACTCCTCCTTCCAGTTCCGCGGCAAGGCGACCGACGTTAGGGAGATCGCCAGGAAGCTGAATGCGCAGTTCATAGTCGAGGGCAGCGTGCGCACCATCGGCAGCCGTGTGCGGATAACCGGCCAGCTCATCGATCCGGAGAACGACGCCCATGTCTGGGCCGACCACTACGACCGCGAGATGACCGACATCTTCGCCATCCAGAACGAGATCAGTCAGGCCATCGCCGTGCATGTGGCGGGCTACAGCAAGGGCGTGCTGGCGAAGCGCGCGCGGGAACGCCCGACGACCAGCCTCTCCGCCTACGATCACTATCTGCGCGGCGTCGACAGCTACTCGCACGAAACGGCGGAGGCGCTCGAGAGCTGCCGTTGCTGTTTCGAGCGCGCGACCGAGCTCGATCCGAACTTTGCCAGGGCCTGGGGCTATCTGGCCTACATGACCATGCGCGGCGTCATCAATGGCTGGCGTCCCGAGAGCGATCAGGACAAGGCGCTGAGCTATGCCAGGCGAGCGGCACAGATCGATCCCTACGACTACTACAATCACTGGGACGTCGCCTTCGTGCTCTGGAACAGGGGGTCTTTCCCGCAGGCGATCGAGCGATACCGGCGGGCGCTGTCGCTGAACGCCAACGATGCCGACCTCCTGGCGGAGTTCGGCGACACGCTGGTCTACGCCGGGGAGCCCGAGGAAGGTATCGCCCTCATGCGCCGCGCCATGGCGATCAATCCCTTGTGCCCGGACTGGTACCGCTGGAACATGGCTTTCGCCCTTTTCATGATCGACGACTTCGAGGGTAGCCTGTCGGAATCGGCCCAGATCCTGACCCCGCACAGCAACGTGCAGTTGATCGCTGCGGCCAGTCACGCCATGCTCGACCAGCGTGACCAAGCGCGCAGGCTGCTTCACGAGTTCATGAGCGAGAATCCTGATTACACGCTCTCCATGCTGCGTCGCAGGACGTCGTTCAGACGTCCCGAGGATGAGCGGAAGTGGCTCGACGCAGTACGGGAGGCGGGTCTCAAGGACTAGGTTGATTTCGTCTTTGCCAAAGGGGGTGGACCATGGCCCAGACAGAAAACCGCGAGGCGTTCTTGCTGTATATCGAGGCTGAGCGCCTGTTCTCCGTTGTCTCCGAAAACAAGATGGAGGACTGCCGCGCCAAACTTCAGACGGTGACCGAGATGGACCCGAACTTCGCGCGCGCCTGGAGCTGGCGGTCCTACACGCAGGTGCGCAGCGTCTTGCGCGGCTGGCTGCCGGAGACTGCCATGACGGAAGCCGGAGAATGGGCGGCGCGCGGCGTGGAACTGGGGCCCTATGACTATGCCACGCACTGGGACCAGGCCTTCTTTTTCCTGAACTCGCGCAAGTACCCTGAGGCCCTCGCGAGCTATGAGACCGGCATCCGGCTGTACGACGAAGAGACCGATCTGCTGGATCGCAAGCCGGGGATTCTGGCCGAAGCGGCCGAGGGCTACATCCATGCCGGCAATCCCGTCCGCGCGGTGGAGCTGCTGCAGCGCGCAATGCACGTGCCCGACTGGTACCGCTGGAACCTCGGGTTCGCCTATTACCAGGACCGACGTTCGGACGAGGCCCTGGCCATGCTGCAGTCGATGCGTTCCAAGCCGGGCGACCGCTCCTACGTGCCCGATGCCAAGCTCTTCATCGTCATCGCCCTCTATCGCAAGGCGCAGGCGCATCTCGCCAGCGGGGACGAGCCAGGTCACGACATCCTCATGAACGATGCGGCGAGCAAGCTCGCCGCCTTCAAGGCCGAGAACCCCGACTTCCAGCTTGAGGATGCTCTGGCACACCGCTCCAGGTTCATGAACAAGGACGACGAGGACTACTGGTTCACGCCGCTACAGCTCCTGTGGAACCAGGTGAAGTAGCGGAAGATCGTGAAGTCCTCTGACTACACGGTGCGTGATGGGTCCTCCCCCTCCGACCGGCGCGAGAGGTAGACCACGGCACAGCCGCTGACGACGATCAGCGCCACGCCGACCGCCTCCATAGCGTCCGGGCGCTCGTGGAAGAAGGCGATGCCGATGGCAGCCGCGAAGAGGATGTAGGCGTAGTCGATGGCGCCCGAGAGCGTGACCGGGACGATCTGGTAGGCCCGGGAATAGGAGAGCATGACCAGGGCGTAGAGGCCGGCGACCAGGAGGACGAGGCCGAGGTCGAGGAGCGCCATCGGCTGCCAGCTCGGCGCCAGGCCGGGCACCAGGGCGAGGCTGGCGGCATCGGGTCCGAGGGCCCGCATGACGAGGAGGCCCAGGGCGGAGAGGACCACGCCGGACAGCGCCAGGAAGAAGGTGATGCAGAGCGGCGATTCCTCCTGCAGGCGGTGGCGGTTCACCACCACCGAGAGGGCATAGAGGGTGCCGGCCAGCAGCGGGATCACCTCCAGCCAGGTGAAGTCGGCCGCCTGCGGCTGGATCGCCAGGACCACGCCCGCGAAGCCCACCAGGATCGCCGCGACCTGCCAGAGGCCGACGCGCTCGCCGAAGAAGAGGGCCGAGAGCGCCACCATGATGAGGGGGCTGGCGTAGAAGATGGCGGCCGAGAGCGCCAGGGGCAGGACCGAGAGAGCGATCAGGTAGGTGATCATGCCCGCCGCCTGGCTGACCGCACGCACCAGGGTCCAGCCCAGCGCACGCGGCCAGAGATGGTGGCGCAGATGGCGCCTTCCGGCAAGCGCAAGGGCGACCGCAGCGACGCCGAGCGCGACCAGGGCCGAGCGCTCGATCAGGATCTGCCAGACGCCGAAGGAGGCGCTGGCGTACTTCACCAGCGCATCGTGGATCGAGAGGCCCAGGCTGGCCGTTAGGATGAGGCCGATCCCCAGCGCGATGCGATCCCTGCCGGCTCCCTGCCTCCCGCTCATGTCGCTCAGATCCCCCTTTTGCCCCCGTTGGCGCCCCGCTGGCCCCCCGCTGGCCCCCCGCTGGCCCCCCGCTGGCCCCCGGTGTCCAGCGTGCGGCCGAGCCGGTCCGGCCTCGGCCGATGCGCCAGGGTAGCGGCAGCCGGCGCCGTCGAGAAGACCTCCGGTTCTAGGCTGTCGCGGTAGCCGAGCGACCTCTGCCGATGTGCGTCCTGTCGGGCCTTGGGACGATCGCCCCGGCGCCATCCCTGGCAATTAGCACTGAAGCAGGGGCTTTCGCTGTGTATAGTGGATAGAACAAGCACCAAAGCGAGCACAGGCAAGAGTGCCGGGGGGGAAGGCCATGCGTCCGGGGATCAACATCACACTCTGCAAGGCCGTCCTGGTCGCGGCCCTGCTGTGGCCGGCCACCGCGGGCGCCGACTGCACGCTATCCGGCGTGACCTATACCTGCACCGGCGAGCTGAGCGGCGGCCTCGACTTCGTGAACGGTCCCGAGGTTCTCATCGTCAAGGACCTGACGGCCGACATCGCGCCCCAGGACGGCGATCCGGGCGTGGCGGCCAGCGCGATCGATGCCGAGGACTGGCCGATCGAGATCTCCTTCACCGGCGACGGCTTCGCCATCGTCACCCACGGCGCGGGCGTGGCCGGCTTATCCCAGGGTGCGCCGGGCAAGGACGGCGAGGACCATGCGCCGTTCCCGGGCGAGGGGACGGGCGGCGACGGGACCGAGGGCACCGCCGGCGGCAAGGTGACCCTCACCCTCGTCGATGCGGAGATATTCCCCGGCCAGAGCCAGCAAGGCACGCTGGTCTCCGCCAGGTCGCTCGGTGCCAAAGGCGGAAGCGGCGGCGAGGGGACCGGGCACGGGGCCACCGGTCAGGGCGGTTCGGGCGGCCGGGGCAGCGACAGCGGAACGACCCAGATCACGGTCAACGGCGGCAGTTTCACGACCACCTCGCCCGGTGGCAGCGTTTTCCTGGCCGAGGCCGAGGGCGGCGAGGGCGGTGTGGCCGGCGAAGGCGATGGCGCGCCGGGTTCCGGCAACGGCGGTGTGGGCGGCGATGGTGGCACCGGCGCGTTCGCCTCTCTGGTCTTGCAGGACGTGGGGCAGGCCCAATCGATCGAGTCTTCCGCAACCTTGGCACTGGCGTCGTCGCGCGGAGGTGACGGCGGGGAGGGCGGCTACGGCAAGGTTTCCCTCCCTCCCGGAAATGCAAACGGCGGTCGCGGCGGCGGTGGCGGCGTGTCCGAGGGTGCCCAGGTCACCGTTTCCGGAGGCAGCTTCATACAGCAGGGCAGCGGGGTGCTGCTGCTGGCCGAGGCCGTGGGCGGCGACGGCGGCAAGGGCGGCGAGACCCGTGCCGACGTCGGTCCTGCCCAGGGCGGTCCCGCCGGCGATGGCGGGGGTGCGGGTCCGGTGACCTTGATGCTGTCCGGCGGCAGCTTCACGGTGGGTAGCGACGGCGGCACGGCGATCCTGCTGCAAAGCCGCGGCGGCGCCGGCGGTGAAGGAGGCTTGGGACTGACGGAGTCTGCCGGCGTGGTCGCGAACGGCGGCGAGGGCGGCGCCGGCGGGAATGGCGGCAAGGTGATCGTCACCGGCGGTGACGCCTCGACCAGCATCGCGGTCAAGTCGACGACAGGGACGCAGCATGGACTGCGAGCCGAGAGTCTGGGCGGTGCCGGCGGCAAGGGCGGCGAAGGCGATGCCAAGGTCTTCGGCGATTCCAAGGGCGGCGACGGCGGCCAGGGAGGCAGCGGCGGCGACGTCTCCGTCGATATCCAGGCCATGGTCAGCACGCTGGGTCCCAAGGGCCAGGGGGTTTTCGCGCGCAGCTACGGCGCCAACGGCGGCGACGGCGGTACCGCCAATGCGGAGGTCGGCAGCGGCACCGGCGGCAGCGGCGCCGGCAGCGGGCCGGCCGGAACCGCCGCGGTGACCTTCTTCGGCTCCATCACGACCGGTGGCGAGGAGGCCAATGCCATCATCGTGCAGTCGGTCGGCGGCTTCAGCGGCAATGCCGGCGACGCCAGCGGCTTCCTCGCCTATGGCGCGGGCAGCCAGAGCGCCGGCAAAGGCGACACGGTGAGCGCCAGTCTGATAGGCGGCAGCAGCATCACGACCAACGGCGAGCACGCAACGGCGGTCCTGGCGCAGTCGGTCGGCGGCGGCGGCGGGCGTGGATCCAGCGGGCAGGGTATCGAAGCCCTGGGTGGTACCGGATCGTCCGGCGGCGACGGCGGCACGGTCACGGTCGACATCGGCCAGGTGGGAAGCGGCAAGGTCAGCATCACCACCGCCGGGCTGGGCTCGCGTGCTATCCACGGCGCCAGCACCGGGGGCGGCGGTGGCGACGGCGGCGGCGCCGACGGCATCGTGGCCCTGGGCGGCTCGTCCGGATCGGGCGGCGATGGCGGCAAGGTTACCATCACCAGCAGTGGCGACTTCACCACCTTGGATGACCGGGCCGACGGCATCTATGCCTCCAGCACCGGGGGCGGTGGCGGTTCGGCCCATGCCGTCGGCGGCCTCTACGCGCTGGGCGGCACGGGTGGAGACGGTGGCAGCGGCGGCGCGGTCCAGGTGGGCGCCCTCGGCACGATCGCGACCACCGGCGACGACGCCGACGGCATCTACCTCCATTCCCTGGGCGGCGGCGGTGGCCATGGCTCGGCGGCGCTCTCGGCGGCACCGCTGGTGTCGGTCGCGATCGGCGGAAGCGGCGGCGGCGGCGGCGACGGCGGCGCGACCACCTTCGACAACGGCAACGAGAGCGCGCTTGCCGTCACCACCAAGGGCGATCGCGCGCGCGGTCTGATGGCACTGAGCGTGGGCGGCGGCGGCGGCGATGGCGGCAATGCCATTTCGGTCAGTGCCTCGCCGGCAATCAGCGTCTCGGTCGGTGCCAGCGGCGACGGCGGCAAGGGCGGCGACGGCGGTGCGGTCAATGTCACCGCCGGCGGTTCCTACGCGACGGCAGGCAGCAGTGCACCGGCCCTGCAGGCGCAATCGAGCGGCGGCGGCGGTGGCAATGCCGGCACGACCGTCTCCTCCGCAAACGGGGCGCTTTCGGCCTCGCTGGCCCTTGGCGGCAAGGGCGGCGGCGGCGGCGATGGCGGATCGGTGACGGTGAACTCGATCAGCGAACTGACCACCACGGGCGACGTCTCCGGCGGCCTGGTCGCGCACAGTACCGGCGGCGGCGGCGGCCACGGCGGCACCACCGTGGGGGCCGGCGAGGGGGCGCTGCTCGGCGTCGACGTGGCCGTCGGGGGGGCCGGCGGGGATGGCGGCGACGGCGGCATGGTCAAGGCCGGCGGCCTGGGCAGCGGCAGCATCTCCACCAGCGGCGCGGCCTCGCCCGGCCTCTATGCCCACAGCGTCGGCGGCGGCGGCGGCTACTCGGGGACCTCGGTCGCGGGCAGCCTGATCAGCGAGATCTCGGTCAATGCCGCGGTCGGCGGCAAGGGCGGCGGCGGCGGCAAGGGCGGTGCCGTTGTCGTCGACACGGAAAGCAGCATCGCCACGCTCGGCGACATCTCCGACGGCATCAAGGCGCTCTCGGTGGGCGGCGGCGGCGGTCATTCCGGCGTGACGGCGGCCGGCAGTGTGGCCTCGCAACTGGCCGTCGACGCCTCGGTCGGCGGCAAGGGCGGCAGCGGCGGTGATGCCGGCACCGTCCAGGTCACCGCACGCGAGGAGATCGCCACAAAGGGCCACTCCTCGGCCGGCATCGCCGCCTACTCGGTGGGCGGTGGCGGCGGCGATGCGCAGTTCACCGGCGCCGCCTCCGGCGTCTCGACAGGCTCGCTCAACGTTGCCGTCGGCGGCGGCGGCGGGGTGGCCGGCGACGGCTCGGATGTCACCGTCGAAGCAGAAGGCAAGATCACGACCACGGGGCACAACGCGCCGGGCATCGCCGCCTACAGCGTGGGCGGGGGCGGCGGCGACAGCGGCACCACGGTCAGCGGTGCTCTTGCCAGCCGCGGTGCGGTCGGCGTCACGGTCGGCGGCGACGGCGGTTCCAGCGGCGATCCGGGCGCGGTTTCCGTGGCCTCGGGCGGCGACATCACCACCTCGGGCCACCACGCACTTGGTATTCACGCCAAGTCCGTCGCCCGGGCCGGCGGCAATGCCGGCACCGTGGTGACCGGCACCGGCATCGCGATCGGCGACGTCGGCGTCTCGGTGGGCGGCAGCGGCGGCAAGGGCGGCACAAGCGCCCTGGCCAAGGTCTCCAACGACGGTGCCGTGACCACCGCGGGCAGCTACGCCTCGGCCATCGTCGCCCAGTCGATCGCCGGCGGCGGCGGCAGCGCCAAGGGAACGGTGACGGGCTCGGGCCTTTCGGCAGGCAACGTCTCGGTCACCATCGGTGGCGCGGGCGGCAGCGGCGGCACTGCGGGCAATGTCGAGGTGACCAACAGCGGGGCGCTTTCGACCGGGCTTCACCATGCCTACGGGATCCTCGCGCAGAGTCATGGCGGGGCCGGCGGCGACGGCGGCTTCGCCGCGGAAGGCAGCTTCACCGCCGGAGAGATGACCGGCCAGCTTGGCGTCACCATCGGCGGCGAGGGCGGCGGCGGCGGCCAGGCCGGCAGCGTCTCGGTCCTCTCGCAGGGCTCGATCGCGACCGCCGACTTCGGCGCGATCGCCATCCACGCCCAGTCGGTCGGCGGCAACGGCGGCAACGGCGGCAACGTCTATAGCGGGAACTTCTCCTTCTCCAGCGAGGGCTCGGCCCAGATCGACGTCGACATCGGCGGCGCGGGCGGCGCGGGCGCCAAGGCCGAGACGGTCGAGGTCGACAACAGCGGGGACATCACCACCGACGGCTACCTGGCCAAGGCGGTCTTCGCGCAGTCGATCGGCGGCAACGGCGGCAATGGCGGCAACACCTACTCCGTCGTCGGCGGGCTCTCGACCAGCGCCACGGCCAACGTCTCGGTCGATGTCGGCGGCCACGGCGGAAGCGGTGCCGTTGCCGGTCAGGTCAGCCTTTCCAACAGCGGCACCATCACCACCATGAAGGCCCTGTCGGACGGCCTGCACGCGCAGTCGATCGGTGGCGGTGGCGGCAATGGCGGCAGTGCAGCCAACTTCAACCTCGAGCTCTCGCCCTCCACGCCATCCGGTACCAGTGTCAACTTCAACGCCGGCATCTCTGTTGGTGGAAAGGGCGGTAGCGGCAACGACGGTGCTGCGGTCTTGGTCACCAACACGGATGCGATCGTCACCCAGGGAGAGAGCTCGCGCGGGATCTATGCGCATTCGGTCGGCGGCGGCGGCGGCGACGGCGGGACGGCGTCCAGCATGTCATTCTCGGTTGGCGGTGTCTGCAAGCTGATCGCCAAGGCCACCAAGTACTCCTGCACCGCCAGCGACGACCCGGAGGAAGAGGGCACCGAGGTCGAGGTCACCCTGAACGTCGTCGTCGGCGGCGATGGCGCCGGCGGCGGCGACGGCGGGGCGGTCACCGCCATGAACCAGGGGGCGATCACCACCTCCGGCAAGCTCGCCTACGGCATCGCGGCCCAGAGCCATGGCGGCGGTGGCGGCAACGGCGGACTGGGCGACATCGGCCTGGCCGGCTTCACCACCAACGCCACGGCGAACGCGATCGACAAGGTCGTGGACACCTTCTCGGAGCTGCCGAGCTTCACCAACCAGTCCGCCGCAGTTGGTGGCAGCGGCGGCGCGGCCGGCGACGGTGCCGGCGTCGAGGTGACGAACACCGAGACCATCACCACCAAGGGCGATCACGCCTTCGCCATCCATGCACAGTCCGTCGGCGGCGGCGGCGGCAATGCCGGTGCCGGCAACAGCGGCCTCTGGTCGGCGGTCACCCTGGGCGGGCGCGGTAGCGGCGGCGGCGACGGCGGCGATGTCACGGTCACCAGCAGCGGCTACATCACCACCGGCGGCGAGGGCGGGGTCGGCATCTTCGCCCAGTCGGTCGGCGGCGGCGGCGGCACGGCGGGCGACGTGGAGAAGGCCTTCGCCCAGGGCTGGGGCGATCTCAACATCGGCGCCGGCGTGGGCATCCAGGAGAGCTCGGGCGCAGGCGGCAGCGGCGGCGACATCACCGTAACCCTGGGCGGCAGCGGCATTCAGACCGGCGGCACCCGCGCGCACGGGCTGGTGCTGCAGTCCATCGGCGGGTCGGGCGGCGCGGTCGGCATCGACGGCGCGCTGGAGCCGATCAACTTCAACACCTGGGCCGGCAACGTCGGCGATGCCGGCAGTGCCGGCAAGATCACCGCGACCGTCAACGCACCGATCACGCTCTCCGGTGCGCAGGCGCACGGTATCTTCGCCCAGTCCGCCGCCGGCAACGGCGACAGCGATACCAGCGGCGACATCGTGATCGACGTCAATGCCGACATCATGGCCGGCGGCCCCCAGGGCCGCGCGATCCTGGCACAGAGCGTCATCGGCCGGGAGAAGGGGGCCGACTTCGGCACCGGAAGCATCGAGATCACCATCGCCGAGGGCGTCGAGGTGATGACCGGACCGGAGGGGTGGGAGACCATCGGACTACTCGAAGGCAGCCAGAACACCATCACCAACAAGGGCGTCCTCATTCAGGCGGGCGGGCTGGAGGCCAAGGGCTACGTCGTCCGCACCGACGGCAATGCCGCGCTCAAGATCGAGAACTACGGCCTGCTCTCCGGCTCGGTTACAGTTTCCGGCGACCAGCCCCAGGCCATCACCCTGAACAGCCTGGAGGGCAGCATCCTGCAGCTCGGCTCCGAGATGGACCTGGGCGGCCCCAACGGCCTTGTCTCAAGCTCCGGTATCCTCGCCGTCGGCGCCAACAACACCATCGGCACCAGTGTCATCAATGGCACGATCGATCAGAGCGGCACCTACCTGGTCGACCTGGAGTTCGGTGGCTCGGCCGACCTCATCTCCATGACCAACAGCCAGATCAACGGCGTCAGCGGCAAGATCGACCCCAACCCGCAGGGCAAGGCCCCGGCCAACGGGGAAAGCGGCAGCTTCAAGATCTTCGAGGCCGGCAGCACCGCCTTCGTCCCCGGCAGCCTGACGGTCGCCGATACGGCGACGGTCGACTACGCCGTCACCGTCACGCAGTCGAACGACATAGAGCTCGGCTACAAGGTCGACTACTCGCCCTGGGCCACCACCACCACGCTGGGTGCCGACCTCTCTGACCAGTCGCGCGCGAAGCTGGGCGCCAACCACGACAGTATCGCCGACCACATGGACGAGTTGGTCGAGGCTTCCCGCAGCGGCAGCCTCTCGGCAGAGGGCGCGGCCTTCGTCGACGAGCTCGCGCTTTCGCTGGTGACGACCGAGGAGGCCGACAGCCTGGTCGACACCTACGACAGCCTGGCGCCGGGCGAGATCTTCGCGCCGACCGACGCCTCGCTCTTCTCCAGCCTGCGCTTCTCCGATTCCCTCATGAGCTGCCCCGAGCGCAGCCAGGAGGGCGTCGTCACCTTCACCCGAGAGGGAAGCTGCCTCTGGCTGCGCTCCAGCGGCGGCGGCATCAACCGCCAGCGCACGGACGATTCCATCGACTACGACGAGACCCTCTTCGGCTTTTCCGGCGGCGGGCAGACGGCGCTGGGCGAGGGTTTCTTCCTGGGTGCCGCCTTCGCCTACGAGCACTCGAACCTCTCGAACGCGGGCTTCGGCGGGAACGGCGACCGCTACCAGGGCGGCATCGTGGTCAAGAAGGAGATCGGCAAGACCACCTTGGCCGGCGCGCTCTCGGGCGGTGTCGGCCGCTACGACCTCTCGCGCGAGGTTGCGACGCCGGGCGGCAAGGTCACCGCCGACAGCGACCCCGATACCAACTGGATCGCGGTCCACGGCCGTGCCTCGCACCTGGTCGAGCTGAACGAGCAGCTCTACCTGGAGCCCTGGTTCGGCGTCGGGGTGACCCGGCAGTGGCAGGGCGCCTACCAGGAGAGCGGGGCCGGCAACTACGGCCTCGACGTGGACTCCTTCAACACCACGACCGTGACCCTGAACCCCGCCCTGGAGTTCGGCGGCAGCTTCGACCTCTTCGGCGCCCAGGCCAAGGCCTCGGCCTCGGCCGGCATGCTGGCGCTGGTCAGCGGCCGCGACCGCAGCACCGAGGTCTCCTTCCTGGGCGTGGGCAGCGGCGGCCCCAGCTTCCCGGTCAGCGACCAGGCCCGCCCGCTCTTCGCCGACCTCGGCGCCAGCCTGGAGGTTGCGGTCCACGACCGCGCCGTCATCAGCGTGAGTGCCGGTACCCTGCTGGCCGGCCACCAGCAGGAATACGGCGGCGCCGGCCGGATCAGCATCTTCTTCTGAGCGGCCTCCAGAGCGTTTCGGTCTTGCGCGGCTCCGGCCCGCCCCCCGCCCGGCCGCCCCACGGAAGTATCCTGGTATGGGCGGCCGGGCGGGTCGGTGCCGACTGCAACAACGTGTGACGCGCTCTACCGCTGCGCCGTCGTGGAGTCCGGGCTTCCGGGGATGCCGGTGATCCTGGACCAGGGCAGCGTCTGCACGCCGCGCGGCTGCCAGGCGTCGGCGCGCCGGGAAGTCCTCGAAGCGGATGGCGGTGTGCTGCACCGAGCGTCCGCTGGAGTTGGCGACGGTGATCAGGGTGAGGTCCGTCTCTGATATCTCTCTGGATTTGATGACGAACCAGGGGCATTCGGAGCCGGTGCTAGAGCAAGTTGCGCTCGCTCATGCTCACGCACCTTGCTCTAGCGTGTTGTTTCAGAAGCAAATCGTCGTCGCAGATGAGTCCATCTGCTCGGTGTTTGCTCTAGTGGATGGTCCAGCCGGGGTCCGGGGCAAGATGCGCCCGGAACGCGCTCTAATCCCGGCCGGTCTTCTGAACCGTGCTGCGCGGCTCGCCGCGGTCGGCACGCGAGAGGGCTGCCTCGATCCTGGCCTGGGCCTCGCTCAGCACCCGGACGAAGCGCTCCTCGTTGGCCTCCAGCTCTCCGGTCGGGAAGGCCAGGCCCACGGCGGCCACGACCTTGCCGCCGCTGTCGGCGATCGGCATGGCGACGGAAGCGAGGTAGGGGTCCACCAGGCCGGAGACGACGCTGTAGCCGCGTTCCCTGGCCGCGGCGCTGTCGGCCAGGAAGCGTTCCAGGGTGAGGAGCTGCCTGCCGTTCAGGCAGTAGTCCTCTTCCGGGATCCTGCTGCGCAGGATCGCCTCGTCGATCCCGGCGATCAGGAAGCGGCCGGTGGCGCTGAGCGGCAGGGGGTACTTGCCGCCGGGATAGGGCTTGAACCAGTAGGGCCGGGGCCCCTCGGCGGCATAGAGGATGTACTGCTTCCAGTCGACCAGCGCGCAGAGCTCGGCCAGCTCGCCGCTCTCCCTCGCCAGCCGGTCGATCACCGGCTCCGCCAGCTCGATCAGGGGATAGGCGCGCTGGAAGGCCTGGCCGTAGAAGAAGAGCTTGCGGCCGAGGAAGACCCGCCCGCCGTCGCCGTAGCTGTCGAGCACCGAGCGGTCGAGCAGGAACTTGGTGAGCTCGTAGACGGTCGAGCGGGGCGCCTTCATGGCGGCCGCCAGCTCGTTCACCACCATGGGCCGTCCGTGCTCGTGCAAGCAATCGAGAATCTTGATCGCTCTCTCGAGGCCGCGTTCCCTCGACGCCTTCGTCATCAATCCATCCCACGCAAGTGATTGCCGCGGCGGCGTCTCGGTCGACACCTGCGATGCGCAACGGAGCGCCTTCAAATCGCTTGACTGACACTTTCGTGCAGAATACGCTGTAACAGACATTATGTCTCGAATATTGGACATCGTCAAGGGATGCCCGATCAACGAGACCGGGGGCAGCGACCCCCGGAAGCAAGACAGGGGAGCCTTTCCAGTCAGTACACTAGGGAGACGAAGATGACTTACATGAAATCCGCGTGGGGAAGTGTCATAGGCGCTGCCGTGGCGGCGTCGCTCAGCACTGCCGCCTTTGCCGAAGACTACACCTTGAAGGTCGCGGGCGTGGTGCCGGTCGACCACATCGGCCACAAGATCCTCGAGCAGATCGCCGCCGACATCGAGGCCGCCGACGTCGGCCTGACCGTGAAGCTCTTCCCGGCCGGCCAGCTCGGTTCCGGCGAGGAGCTGCTGGAGGACACGATCCGCGGCAACGTCGATATCGTCCATGCCTTCGTCTACGCCCACAAGGATCCGGTGCTCGAGATCAACTCACTGCCCTTCCTGGTGGGCTCCTGGGACGAGATCGTCGCGGTCTACGGCAGCCAGGATTCCGAGTACTCCAAGATCATGTCCGAGGTCCTGGACCGGCTGGGCCTGGTCTTCCTCGGCAACGTCGCCGAGGGGCCGATCGGGGTGGTCGCCACCAAGAAGCCCGACAACTACGCCACCGTCGGGCCGAAGAACGTGAACATCCGCGTCTGGAGCTCCAACGTCGCCAAGGCCGCGACGGAATCCATCGGCTACAACACCACCACGATGAACTGGGCCGAGGTCTTCCCCGCGATCCAGGCGGGTGCGGTGGACGGTGCCATCTGCTGCACCGCGCAGCTCACCTACACCAACTTCGCGCTGAGCGACGTGGGGCAGTACTTCATCCCCTACAACGCCTTCGTCGAGGCCTCGACCTACTACGCCAGCAAGAAGACCTGGGAAAAGCTGAACGACGCGCAGCGTGCCGCCATCCGGGCCGCGGTGGAGAAGGGGGCTGCCGAGTTCACGCAGTATTCCCGCGACAACGATGCCAATTACATCACCCAGCTCAAGGAGAAGGGCTGGGACGTGCTCGAACTGACCGATGAGGAGCGTGCGGCGCTGGCCGCGCACATCAGGAAAGAAGTCTGGCCGATGGTCGCGGAGACCGTCGGGCAGGAGACCATCGACCGCCTGACGAAGAATCAGTAGTCGACAGCTTTACCGCGCACCGGACCCCGGCCTTCCGCAGAGGGCCGGGGTCCGGCCGGCGGGCCGGACACTGGGGAGGTCCCGATCTCGGATCTAGTCGACCATATCCCGCGTGCTCTGCGAGGCCCGGTCCGCTTCTTCCTGGCGGCCAAGACGGCCTACGTCTGCATCGCCAGCCTGATCATGGCCTTCACCTTCTTTTTCGTCGTGATCTTCCGCTACATCTTCGCAACCGATCTCTTCGCCTACGAAGAGTGGCTGCTGATCATCTGCTTCTGGCTCTACTTCATGGCCAGCGCGCTGGGCACCTACGAGAACAGCCACGTCAATGCGGACCTGCTGGAGTACGTCATCAAGGATCAGAGGGTGGCCTGGCTGCGTTCGATGGTGGTCGTTGCCATCGAACTGATCGTCTGCATCTTCGCGATCTACTGGGCGGTCCTGATGCTCCGGGACGAGATCGACTCCTATCCCTACTGGCAGACCACCATCGCCCTGAAGATACCCTTCCTGCTGCCACGCGCCGCCGTCCTGGTCGGCTTCGGCTTCATGGCTTTTTATTCGGCGCTGCGTCTCTACGTGCTGGTCAAACTGGGCCCCGCGGCCAAGGCCGCCGCCGATGTCTCGGAGCCCGGCACCCCCGACAGTCTTTCAAAGGCAGAGTAGCCGCACCATGCTGATCGTCGCCTGTCTGGTCGTCCTCTGTCTGCTTCTGATCATCGGTATTTCCGTTCCCATGGCCTTCGGGGCGGTGCTGATCATCATCTCGATCTGGGGCGGGCACGACGTCTCCGGCTTCATGCCGGCCGGGCACTGGAAGATGAACACCATCGTGCTGCTGGCCATCCCGCTCTTCATCCTCGCCGGCGGGATCATGGAGAAGGGCAAGATCGCAGCCCCCCTGGTCAGCCTGGCCGAGCTCATGGTCGGGCGGATGCGCGGCGGGCTGACCGCCGCTGCGATCTTCGCCTCGGCCATCTTCGGGTCGATCTCGGGCAGTGCTGCGGCCACCCTGACCTGCATCGGCTCGATCATGATGCCGCACTTGCGCAAGGCCAACTATCCGGAGGGCAAGTCTGCGGCCGTGATCATTGCCGCCTGCCCCCTGGGCCTGCTGATACCGCCCAGCGCCTCGCAGATCCTCTATGCCTGGGTGACGCAGCAGTCCGTGCTGAAGTGCTTTCTCTCCACCGTCATCCCCGGTCTTATCCTGGTCGTGCTACTGTGCATCGTGAACTTCTTCCAGCTCCGCAAGCAGGAAGGCCTCACCTTGGCCGAGAAGCCGGAGAGCTTCGGCGGCGAACTGAAGATCAGAAGCTGGCGGGCGGTGCCGGCGCTCTTCATGCCGGCGATCATCCTGGGCGGCATCTACGGCGGCATCATGACCCCGACCGAGGCCGCCGGCGTCGCCGTGGTCTATGCCATCCCGATCGGCTTCCTGGTCTACAAGGGGCTCAACCGGAAGAACTTCTGGCCGGTCATCCGGGAATCCGGCATCACCATCGGCGTGGTCATGCTGATGGTCTTCATGGTGCTGATCGTCAGCCGCTTCCTGATTTTCGAGGATATTCCCGGGATGGCGCAGGCCCTGGTCTTCTCGATCTCCGAGAACCCGGTCGTGGTCCTGCTGATGGTCAACCTGGTCATGATCCTGATCGGCATGGTCATGGACGATATCAGCGGCCTGCTGCTCTCGGCCCCGCTGCTGCTGCCGATCGTGCAGAGCGTTGGCATGGACCCGATCCACTTCGCGGCAGTGCTGGGCGTGAACCTGGGCATGGCGAACATCACGCCGCCGACCGCGCCGCTGCTCTACCTGGGCGCCAGGGTGACCAACACCCCGGTCAACAAGGTGATCCTGCCGACCCTGGTGATGATCGTCTTCGCCTGGATCCCCACCCTGCTGATCACGACCTTCATCCCGGACGTGGCGCTGTGGCTTCCGAACTTCTTCTTCGATTCCCCCTGAGGTCGAAAACCGGCGGCCTGGCCCCAGCAAGAGACATTCCACCCCCCACCCACGAGGCCGCCACCGGAGAGCCAGTCATCCCCGACTGGCAGAGGTTGCGGCGAGACCCTGAGGAGAGAGAGATGCCCAAGGCGATCAAGTGCAAGCTTCCCACCCCCGATGCCCCGCTGAACTGGGTGGTGACCGCCCCCCCGGGCGAAGTCCTCTATACCGCTCACCTCTCGATCGGCTCCGACGGCCAGTTCAAGGACGGCACGATCGAAGAGCAGACGCGCCAGACCATGGAGAACATCAAGGATGCGGTCGAATCGGCCGGCGGAACCATGGCCGACATCGCCCAGTGCCTGATCTACATCACCGACGCCAGCGAGTTCGCCGGCATGAACAGCGTCTATGCCGAGTACTTCACCGGCACCTATCCCAACCGGGCGACCGTCGTGGTGGCGGCCCTGCTGGCGCCGGCGGCCAAGGTGGAGATCGTCGCCTACGCGCACCTCGGCAGTAAGGGATGACCGACGTCCTCGTCGTCGGCGGCAGCATTTCCGGTGTCGCCACGGCGCATCGCCTGGCCAAGCGCGGGTGCAAGGTTACCCTGCTCGAAGCGGGCGAGGGGGTGGGCGAGGGCGCCTGCTTCGCAAACGGCGCGATGATCTGTCCCTCGCAACCCCATCCCTGGAACGGGCCGGGAGTCTTCTCCACGCTGCTGCGGTCCTTCGTGGATTCGCAGTCCGCGGCGAAGCTCCGGGTCCGCGCCCTGCCCTCTCTCATGACCTGGGGCTGGCGCTTCCTCAGGAACTCGACGCCCGCGAACCACCAGCGGGCAACGCAGCAGGTCTTCGCCCTGGCGCAGCATTCCCTGGCGATCTTCCAGGACTACGTCGACCGGCACGCCGAGGACTTCGATGCCGCCAGGTGCGGGACCATGAAGGTCTTCCGCGACCAGGCGGCCCTCGAGGGGGCCATCGATTCCAGCAGCGCGCTGGCCCGGCTCGGCCTGCGCTACGAGCTGCTGGACCGCGGCGGCGTGCTGAAGGCCGAACCGCAGCTCGCCGCCATCGCGGACGAGCTGGTCGGCGGCATCCGCTATCCCGACGACATCGTCGGCGACGCCAACAAGTTCTGCCGGCTCCTGGCCCGGGACCTGGTCGAGATGGGCTCGGAGGTCCGCACCGGCTGCCGGGTCGAGGCGCTGATCGCGGAGGGAGAGGGCATCGTCGGCGCCCGCACGCCTGAGGGAGAGGTCCGGGCCCGGAACACCGTCCTCGCCCTCGGCTCCGACCCGGACGGCCTGGCGGCGCGCGCCGGGGTCCGGCTGCCGATCCGGCCGGTCAAGGGCTACTCGCTCACCTACGACGTCTCGCAGCTCAACACCGCGCCGGCCGTTCCGGTGGTCGACGACAGCCTGCACGTCGGCGTCATCCCGCTTGGCACGCGGTTGCGGGTCGCCGGAACGGCCGACTTCGCGGGCTACGACCGGCGCATCTCGCCCGACCGCGTGGCCTATCTCGAGGGCATGCTGCGCCGGGTCTATCCCGACCTGGCGGACGAGCTGGCCAGGCGCGGCGGCCGCCCCTGGACCGGCTTCCGTCCCATGAGCAACGACGGCCTGCCCTTCATCGGCCGCACCCGGCGGCCGGGGCTCTGGGTCAACGCCGGCCACGGCCCCCTGGGCTGGACCCTCTCCGCGGGCTCGGCCGACCTGCTGGCGGACCTCCTGCTGGGCGATCCGCCGAAGCTCGATCCCGGCTTCCTCGCCGTCGATAGATAGCGACCCTTCCCGTCGGACGGCGCTTTTCACACTGAAACATCGGGATGACAAAACGCCTGTAGCTGCGCCATGATCTTTTCAGCGGCCCAATCTGGAGTCTTGCCGGAAAGGTGATGGTCATCCCTGCAAGTAACACTGTGCGCGTTGCTGCCCCGGTTACCGTTGGCTCGGCCGCTATTGACTTGTATGCGCACCCTGGTGCGGCCGGCGGATCGGGCCTCTTCACATGACGCCGGAGGCGGTTTCCAAGCTGATCTTACGGGTCTCCCTGCGCGACCGCGCGGCCTTCGACAGTCTTTACGAACAGACCAGCGCGAAACTTTTCGGTGTCTGCCTACGTGTCTTGAATGACCGCAGCGAGGCCGAGGACGCCTTGCAGGAGGTCTTCGTCAAGATCTGGAGAAAGGCGGACCGTTTCGCCATGTCGGAACAAAGCCCGATATCCTGGCTCGTCGCCATCGCGCGCCACCATGCAATCGATCGCCTGCGGGCGCGGCGTCCCGATACCGGCGATCTGGAAAGCGCGCCCGAACCGCCCGACCCGGGCCCCAGCCCCGAGGAGAGCGCGATCCGCACGTCCGAGCGCGCGGCGCTCGACGACTGTATGGAGGAGCTTGAGCCGGCGCGCGCCTCGGCGGTGCGCGGCGCCTACCTGGAGGGCGACAGCTACCAGGACCTGGCCGAGCGTCACGCCGTCCCGCTCAACACCATGCGCACCTGGCTGAGGCGCAGCCTGATCAAGCTGAGGGACTGCCTGCAGGGATGACCATGGTGCCGCCAGATCCGGAAACCCCCGAGGACGACGACGACCTGCTCGCCGCAGAGTACGTCCTGGGCGTCCTGGGGGGCGAGGAGCGCGAGGCCCTCGCGCGCCGGATCGAGGGCGACGCCGGCTTCGCGGGCCTGGTCGACCGCTGGGAGCTGCTGCTGGCGCCGCTGAGCGCGGACTTCCCCTCGGTCGCACCGCCCGAGAGCGTGAAGGAGGGGCTGGACCTGCTGCTCTATGCCGATCAGGTGCTGGACCGCGGCGAGGGCGAGGGCGCGCGGAGGCGGCCGGGTCTCTGGCGCAGCCTCGGCTTCTGGCGCGGTCTGGCCGCCGCCAGCCTGGCCGCCCTCCTGATCGCCGTCGTCCTGCCCTTCCTGCCGCTGGAGGAGCGGCCGGAGCTGCGCTTCGCCGCCGCGCTGGAATCGGGCGACAGCGACGTGCGCTATCTGGCCGTCTACGATGCCGACAACGAGCAGATCAACCTCTCGCGCATCTCCGGCGAGGCCGGGGCCGGCCGCACCTTCGAGCTCTGGAAGATCGAGGGCGACCGGGCGCCGGTGTCCCTGGGTCTCATCCCCGCCGGGCAGACCGCGGCCCTGCGCCTGCTGCCCGACCGGGCCGAGGGCCTGAACCAGGGCGTCGTCCTGGCGATCAGCCAGGAGCCCGAGGGCGGCTCGCCGACCGGGCAGCCGACCGGTCCGGTGGTCGCCGTGGGCGCCCTGCAGCCGATCTGATCCCACAGCGCTCCGCGGCCTTTGCGGGGGCGTGACCCGAGATTTTTCGGACGATCAGATTTTTTTCGATCCGCACTGAAACTTTTCCCGGCGCCGCCTCGTGACTCCGTCTGTTCCTGCTTCGAGCAGGTCGTCAGAACTGGAGGTTCATATGACGAAGAGCAAACTTGCCGGTCCGGTCATGGCCGGCCTCATCGGTCTCTCCGCACTCGCCGGCGCCGCCGAGGCGAGCAACCCCATGGTCGGCGGCGAGCCGATGTACACCACGCGCAACATCGTCGAGAACGCGGTCAACTCCCCCGATCACACCACCTTGGTGGCGGCCGTCCAGGCGGCCGGCCTGGTCGATACCCTGCAGGGCCAGGGCCCCTTCACCGTCTTCGCGCCGACCAACGATGCCTTCGCCGCGCTGCCGGACGGCACGGTCGAATCGCTGCTGCAGCCGGCCCACAAGGAGATGCTGACCAAGGTCCTGACCTGCCACGTGGTTCCGGTGAAGGCCATGTCCGACGCCATCCGCGGGATGATCGCCGACGACGGCGGGGCCCATCCGGTGAAGACGATCGGCGGCTGCCTGCTGATGGCCAGGAGCGACGGCCAGACCATCCTGCTCGAGGACGAGAACGGCAAGGTGGCCCGCGTCACCATCGCCGACGTCGTGCAGTCGAACGGCGTCATCCACGTGATCGACGGCGTGCTGCTTCCGAAGATGTAGCCGCTTCCTGTTCCTGCCGCCCCGCCAAGAGGGCGGCAGGAACCCCCCTCCCAACAAACCGGCGCTCGATGGGGGCGCGTGCCGGGCCACTAACAAGAACGCGGCCCGGCGCAGAAGACAACGAGACGAAGGAGCGGACGATGCTGATGCAGGTGAACGATCGCAGCGAGGAGGCCCTGGGCGTCTCCTACGAGGATCTCAAGGATTACGCCAGCGAATGGTTCGATGCCGAGGAAACCAGGCGCTGGATCGAGAACCAGCTACTGCTGGTACTGCCCCCCGGATCGCGGACGTTCGTCGGTCCCTACGAGATCAGCCGCCACGGCGGCGGCCTGGAACTGAGGCGCAGGACCTAGGACATATCTTTGGGCACTCCTACGGCGCCTGACCTCCAACCCGGGACCGGCCAGACTTGAAGAAGCAAGCCCGCGGCCAAGCGGCGGGCCGGTCTAGAGGCATCCGCTTCAGTGTGCCCCCAACTCGGGGTAGGGCTGCGGCCCTACCCCAATTTTTTCTGGCGATTATGTACATGAGAAAGCAGCGAGTACCGGGTCCGGGCGAGAGTGAAGGGCTCAAGCGCCCAATCTATCCCACTTCGCAAGTTGCTGATCGGTCTCTCGAAGCTTCTCTCGTAGAAATGAGAGAGAGTCCGCGATTTCAAAGGCTTCCTCAGCAAACTCACGAATTCGTTGAGTGGTTGCGTCTGCGCGAGTCACCTTGAACTCGCCGCGCGCCTGGAATCGCACTGCGACGGGGTCGCCATTCTCCGCAGCGTCCCATATGGCATGGAGTAGAGTGCTGCGAAAGGCGTAAACTTCTTTCGCGCGCTTGATGACCGTTATGAGTGGCCGCTCGTTGTCGGGGAGAAGCTTCCCAGTTCGCAATATGGTGAGTAGAGTGTCGATTTTGTTAGCGAATTGCTGGTGATGGATGAGAACGGTTGCGTGGTAAACGTGAATGCCGACATAGTCGCCGATGAGTTCTGTGACGAGGGAATCGAGTTTGGAGCAGGCGACGGCGAGGCGCCCAATCGCCTCGTAGTGGTCTGAAGAGAGCATGTCAGATTTTGAGGACACAGTACGCAATCTCCTGAAGATGCAGCCCAAGCCACATGAGCTGAAGGGCAAGGGCGACAGCGATGGGGAAACCGGCTCAGACAAGCCGAGCCGGTCCCGCGAATCGTCAAAAGACGATTAGCATTTGCGAGGCTTACGACGGATGTGGCGTGTCACCTTCACCGTCTTGGGCCCCTTCGGTGGGTTTGGACACCCGCCGCACTTGGAAGACTTTTTGGTCTTCCCTGCCATGGTCATCACCTCCTTTCCCGGGCAGTAGCCCGCCCGTAGAGGCAGTGCTCGAGAAGTGGTGGTGATTCATGGCGCGCGAATTTTAGCCGAGTCGCTCGCGTGCGGCGAGTCGTTGTTCACCCTGCGTTCCACAGGATGTCCCGAAGGAGTCTGCGGAACGCGGTGCGGCTCCAGATTTGGTTAGGCGCTTGCCCTAAGTCCGCCGATAGGTGAGCCGCTTACCTTCCGCGCCCTTGAGGATGGCGTCGGCGCGTATGGTGTCGGTAACTCCCAGCGCGATGCGGTGGTTGTAGCGGAACTCGAACTCGGCGGTATAGCGGTGAAGGTGCTGGCGTCCGCAGCGCTGATAGACGCCCTTCATGCCGCGCTTGAAGATGGAGAAATAGCCTTCGATGGTGTTGGTGTGTACGTCGCCGCGGGCCCTCTCATCTCCCGAGAAGTTTTTCATGCGCGAGGTCACAGCCAAATTCGACCCTTCCTAAGCGATAATGAGCGCCCGAATCGTCGCGTTCGGGGGGCAATTGAGGGCGTAGAGGATAGAGTCCACCACTTCCCGGCTGGTCAGCGGGCCACCGGCTCGTCTCGTTTCGCTCCACCCCGGCTCAAGCGGTGAAAGGTTCTCGAAATCATCGGGATAGACCGCGGATACGCGAATGCGGGTTTGCCTCAGCTCTTCGGCCAGCCCCTGGACGAAACCGTCCTGGGCCGCCTTTGCCGCGCGAAAGGCGATCGAGGTGCCGGACAGCGCTGCGTTGGGCAGACCGCTGGTCGAGATGACGGTGTGAATCTCCGCCTCCGCTCTCGCGCTGAGAACCGGCAAGAGGTGCCGCGTCAGGATCATCGCGCCGACGGCGGCCGAAGCTACGCAGGCCTGAATGTCATCGTCGCTCGTGCTCGCCAGCGAACCCGGCAGCCACATCGCACCATTGTGGATCACCCCGTCGAGGTCTCTGTACTGCTGGGCGAGCGCCCGGCCCGCAGTGCCGCAGCTCGCAGCGCTTGCAAGGTCGCAGGCAAGGGTCTCCACGGCCTGACCGGTTCGTTCTTGGATGGCCTTGCACGTCGAGGCCAAGGCATCGCGATTTCGTGCAAGAAGCACCAGTCTCGCGCCCGCGTCCGCCATGACAATGGCCAGCGCGGCGCCCAGTCCGCGGCTCGCGCCGGTGATCGCAAACCGCTTTCCTGAAATGCGCATCGATGTCTCCTTCTCAACAAGCCGAGAGTGCCCCAAGCTGCTGCACGCGGGCCCGTCGGGCTAGCAGAGCCGGCCGCGAGGGCCTAGAGAATGAGGGTGCCAGCATCAGCCTGGCGAGAGACGCGGTCCACCCCCGGAGGAAAAGAATGCCAACAGTCGATAGGGTCCTTGTCGGCGAAGCCTGGTCCGAGGCCATGCCTGCCAGCGATCCCGTGCTCTTCGGAAGCGCGCAGCTCAGCCCGACCGGGGCCTTCGAGGCGCGCAGCCTGCAGACCTTCCAGCTCACCTACACGGCCGGGCGCTACGGGCTGGACGACACCGGCGGGATCAAGATCGTGCACCGCTACTCCAACGACTGGGGCTATCTCCAGGTCGACGATCCCAAGGACTACAACTATGTCTCCGCGGTGGCCAGCAACGGCTCGCGGCTGCAGGTGAGCTATCGCAGCGGGGTCGAGCAGCGGCCCTGGTTCCGCTCGCTGCATATCGCCGTCAAGGGGCCGGGGCTCTACGAGGGCGACACCATCACGGTCACCTTCGGCGACCGCTCCGGCGGCTCGCCCGGCCTGAAGCTGCAGACCTTCTGCGAGAGCGGCTTCGAGTTCAAGGTATTGGTGGACGTCTGCGCGACGGGGCACTTCCTGCCGATCACCGATTCGCCCAGCATCGCCATCGTGCCCGGCCCGCCCGCGGTCTGGAAGGCCGTGCTGCCGAGCCTGCGCCGCCCCGACGAGGTCTTCCGGCTGGGCATCAAGGCCGAGGACCTCTGGGGCAATCCCACCGGCCAGGCGCGCGCCGAGCTGACCCTGAAGCCCTCGCTTCCGGTCGAGGGGCTGCCCGAGCGGGTCTCCTACAAGACCAACCAGCGGGCCCTGGTCCTCGACGACCTGCAGGTCCGGGAGGAGGGGATCCTGCGCATCGAGGTCCTGGACGAGAGCGGCGAGCGCCTGGCGATGACCAACCCCCTGGTGATCCGCGCGGGCGCGGTCTCCGGCTACTGGGGCGACATGCACGGGCAGAGCGGCGAGTCGATCGGCATCAACACCGCCCAGGAGTACTTCGACTTCGCCCGCAACCTCTCCTTCCTGGATGCCACCAGCCACCAGGCCAACGACTTCCAGGTGAACAACTCTTTCTGGGCCTTGGTGAACGAGCTGACCCAGGCCTACCTCGAGGAGGGGCGCTTCGTGACCTTTCCCGGCTACGAGTGGTCGGGCAACACGGCGGTCGGCGGCGACCGCAACGTCTTCTTCCGCACCGAGGGGCGCCAGATCCACCGCTCCTCCCACGCCCTGCTGCCGGACCGCAGCGACATCGACAGCGATTCGCCGACGGCCGCCCAGCTCTTCCAGGACCTTGAGGGCGAGGACTGCGTGGTCTATGCCCACGTCGGTGGGCGCTATGCCGACATCCGCCAGGCGCACGACCCGCGCCTGGAGACGGCGATGGAGATCCACTCCGCCTGGGGCACCTTCGAGTGGCTGCTGACCGACGGCTTCGAGCTGGGCCACCGCTGCGGCGTGGTCTGCAACAGCGACGGCCACAAGGGCCGGCCCGGCGCCAGCTATCCCGGTGCGGCCTCCTTCGGGGCCTACGGCGGGCTCACCTGCTTCCTGACGGACGCGCTGACGCGCGATTCCTTCTTCGAATGCCTGCGCCGGCGCCACCACTACGGCACCACCGGCAACCGCCTGCACCTCGACGTCCGCGCCCGCTTTGCACAGGACGCCCGGCTCTTCGAGCGCGACCCGCGCTACTTCGAGGATGCCGGCCGGGCGGTCCGCGAGGCGATCATGGGCGACATCGTGCAGACCGGGGAGAGCGCGGTCGAACTCTTCGTCGACTGCAAGGCCCAGGCGCCGATCGAGCGGATCGACGTGCTGAACGGCAAGCGCGTGGTGGAGACCCTGCGCCCCTACGGCGAGGCCGATCTGGGCGCGCGCATCCGCGTCGTCTGGCAGGGGGCCGAGTACCGCGGCCGCGGCCGGCAGGTGAACTGGAAGGGCTCGGTCCGGCTCACCGGCGGCAGGATCCTGCGCATCGCCCCGATCAACGCCTGGAACCACGAGCGTCCGACCCGGCTGGAGGGCGAGGACCGGGTCGTCTTCGACACGCTCACCACGGGCAACTTCGGCGGCTTCGACGCCTGGATCGAGGAGGGGCCGGACAGCCGCCTGGAGGTCGAGACCAGCATCGTCTCCGGCAGCTTCTCCCTCTCGGAGATCGGGCTGGAGGACCAGGTGCTGGAGGGCGGCGGGCTGGAGCGCCGCATCCGCATCTTCCGCCTGCCGGAGGAGAACCCGGTCTGGGACCTTCAGCAGAGCCTCTCGGTCGAGCTGGCACCGCTCGGCGACAACCCGATCTGGCTGCGCGTCACCACCGAGGACGGCTTCAACGCCTGGTCCAGCCCGCTCTTCCTCTACCGGGAGCACGAGGATCCCCTCTTCGCCGGGACCGCCTCACCCTAGGCCGGGAAAGGCCGCCGCCCGGCTACTCTCCAAGCGGCACCAGCGGGCGCGGCACCGGGTCGGCCGCCAGTGCGCCGCGGTAAGGCGGCAGGCCCAGCACCGGCGGCAGTCTGCGGCAGGAGATGCGCCAGAGAAGGCGCTCGTTGTCCGCGTCCTCGGCATAGTCGATCGGCACCGCCGAGTGCAGGGTGGCGAAGGTGTCCCAGATCGCCAGGTCGCCGACCTCGTAGCGGTGGCGGTGCACGAACTGCGGCTGCAGGGCGTGGCGCTTGAGCTCCGCCAGCAGGGCCCGCGCCTCGGGGTCGGGCAGGCCCTCGATCGCGAAGGGCGTGCCGGCGACGCCGTAGAGCGCCTTGCGGCCGGTGACGGGGTGCGGCAGCACCAGGGGGTGCGTCACCGGCGGGTTACGCTCCGCCTCTTCCTTCTTCAGCGCCTTGATGACGTGGTACTCGCCGTCGAGGCCGCTGGCCGCGCCATAGAAGTGGACGGCGCGCAGCCCTTCCAGCTCTGCCCTGGTCTTCGCCGGCAGGGCGTCATAGGCGGCCGCCATGTCGGCGAGCAGGGTCTCGCCGCCGGAACTGGGGGTCTTCAGGCAGTAGAGCATGGTGGCCGAGGCCGGCTCGGTCTCGTAGACCTGATCGGTGTGCCAGAAGACGGCACCCAGGCGGAAGCGCTCCTCGCGCGCGGTCTCGCCGGCGTTGGTGACCTGGAAGACCTCCGGGAAGCCCTCCATCCTGGCCCGCGCCAGGACATGGACGATGGGGGCGCCCCACTGGCGGCCGAAGGCGAGGTAGTTGGCCGTCTCGAAGTGCTGCCCCTTCACCACCACCAGCCGGTTGGCGTGCAGGGTGCGGGCGAGCGCCGCCACGACCTCCGGCCGGTGCCCCTCGCTGTCGAGATCGATCCCCGTCACGGCCACGCCGAAGGGGGCCTCAAGCCTGGTGACCTCGAACATGCCTTCTCTCTTCCCTCAGCAGGCGGTTGATCAGAAAGAAGAAGTAAACGTTGCGGGGCGCCTGTCGGCAAGCCGGAAACGTCGAGGGGAAGGAGCTTTGGCGGCTAGGCCTTCGCCCTGTCCAGCGCCACGTCCTCGAAGCGTTCCAGCGCCATGGCGCAGAGGCGCTCCAGCAGGCCGGCCGGCGGGACCGGCTCGTTCCGGCTGGCCATGCGCTGGCGCAGGACGGTCAGGTACTTCGTCAGGCTCTGCACGTAGAGGGCGTTGGCCGGGGTCTTGGCCAGGCGGTCGCAGAGCGAGACGGCCGTGTACCAGGCGTTCATGACCTCCTTCATGAAGCGCGGGTCGTCGGGGTGCGCGATGAAGACCTTGCTGGCGGTCGAATCGAAGGTGGAGAGCTCCATCGGCTCGATCTCCTGGCCGGAGATTCCGTTCATCATGCCGATCACGGTCTCCAGGATCGAGTCGTCGCCCTTGCCCTCGTCGTCCCTCAGCGCCAGCGAGAAGAACTCTGCCTGGATGCGGACGAAGCGGCTGCGCTCGATGTGCTTCTCGGCCAGCTCCATCGAGCCCTCGGGCTTCTTCACGATGCCCAGGTCGTGCGCTGGCCGGATCGAGAGGTCGCGCAGCAGGTGCATGCAGTTGAAGAAGTGCTTGTCGATGTCGCTGCCGGTCCAGGAGGTCCGGTGCCAGCGATAGCCGACCAGCGCATCGGCGCCGCAGTTCCCGATCGACCAGCCCTCGCGCAGCATGTGGTTGACGTAGGTCCAGTCGTCCGCATAGCCGGAGATCAGCGGGAACTGGTGGCGTTTCATGACGTCGCTGCGGCCGGTGAGGGTGCCGAGGAAGATCGGCATCTGGTGGCAGTCGCGGTAGTAGGTGTCGGTCCGGCGCCCGACCGTCAGGCCGATGTCCTTGCCTTCCAGGTCGACGATGCGGCAGCGCCCGCCGCAGATCAGGTGCTCGCCCTCGCGCAGGATCTCCAGGCGGCGCTGCAGCGAGCCCGGCAGCAGGAAATCGTCATGATCCAGGAAGGTCACGTAGTTGCCCTTGGCCATGGCGATGCCGCGGTTGCGCGTTGCCTGCGGTCCCCGGTTGCGCTGGCAGGTGAGCAGGACCCGGTCGTCGCGGGCGGCATAGGCCTCCACCAGCTTGGCCGTCTCGTCGGTGCTGCCGTCGTCGATCACGATGACCTCGTAGTCGACGTCTTCCTGCTGGGTGATGCTCTTCAGGGCCTCCTCGATGAAGGCCGTGCCGTCGTAGGTCGGCATGACGATGCTGACCTCCGGCGCCCAGAAGAAGCGCGCGACGGGGTCCTCGACGTAGACCGAGCGCAGCTCGCTGTCGCGCGGCGGCACGTTGGAGGAGACGTAGATGTCGGCGCTGCGCAGGCGGTGCACCAAGAGGGTGACCTCGATCGGGCCGCGCCGCTGCATCTCGGTGAACTCGTAGTCGAAGTCGTGCAGGTAGACCTGGCCGCCCGGGCTCACCACCGCCTGGACGACCTGGCGCAGAGTGGAGGAATCGAAGTAGGGCTGCTTGCCCCCGGCGCGCGCCGGGCCATAGGAAAGCGCGCCCTCGTCGGCCTCCACGACCAGCACGCGGCCGTGGTCCTTCAGCTTTGCCAGCAGGCCGGGGTTCTGCACCTCCTCGGCCTTGACGATGGCGAAGGTGTTGGGGTGCGCGACCAGGTCGTCGATCCGGTCGAAGGGATCGCCCGGCCCCTTGTGCAGGCGGTCCATCGCGACGTAGATGGTCTGCGCGCGATCCGCGATCCGATAGTCTTCCAGGCGCGATTGCAGGACCAGGACGCCGCAGACGCCGAAGGCGATGCCGAGCCTGTCGACGCTGACGGAGCCCTCGCCCAGGACGATCAGGTTCTTTATCTGTGTGGCACGCATCGCAAGACCCCTTCGCAAAGCAGGGCCGTTTCAGGCGGATCGCCGTTCAGCCGAAACGCTCCCTGCTCCCTTCCTCTAAGCAAAAATTCCGTCGCAGACACGCGCAACGGCCTGGAATTGACAGCGAAGATAGCGGCAGCGATGCCCTGCGGGAAGCGCGAAGGCGGCCGTTGCCCGGCGCCGGCAGCGATTCCGCGGGACCGAGGGGCACGCTAGAGCGCCGTCGTGCTGTCGACATAGCTGGCGACCCCGTCCCTGACGTTGAGGAAGGGCCGGTCGTAGCCCGCGGCGCGCAGGCGCTCCATGCGGGCCTGGGTGAGATACTGCATGTGCTTGCGCACCCGTTCGGGCGCGCGCACGTACTTGATCTCCGCCCGCGTCCCCAGTGCTGCGAAGACGGATTCGGCCACCTCGTTCAGCGAGGGCGCATCGCCGGTGCCGACGTTGAAGATCCCCGACGCCCGGCTGGACTGCAGCAGCCAGACGATGACCTGGACGCAGTCGCCGACGTAGATGAAGTCGCGCTTCTGGCCGCCGTCGGGGATATCGGGCCGTTCGGAGGCGTAGAGCGTGACCTCGCCGCTCTCGCGGGTCTGGCGCAGCAGGTTGGTGATGAAGGTGGGCGCCTTCTCCTTGTGCGAGTCCCCCGGGCCATAGAGGTTGAAGAACTTGAGCCCCGCCCACTGCGGCGGGCGCGCCCGGCCGGCGAAGACCTCTCCCACCGCCCAGCGGTCGAAGAGGTGCTTGGTCCAGGCATAGGCGCTGCGCGGCTTCAGCCTGGCGAGCGCGTCTGGGGTCGCCTCGTCGTCGAAGCCGGTCTCGCCCAGGCCGTAGGTGGCCGAGGAGGAGGCATAGATCAGCGGCACGCGGTTGGCCGCACACCAGAGCCACAGCGCCCGGGAGACCTTGTAGTTGTGGGTCACCAGCTCGTCGCGGTCGGGCTCCATGGAGCCGTCCTTGGCGCCCAGGTGGACGATGGCCTTCAGGCCGCGGCGTCCTTCCAGCCAGTCGAAGAGCTGGGCCGGCTGCAGGATGTCGTCCAGCAGGATGTCGGCGATGTTTTCCTGCTTGCCGGGATGGCGCAGGCGGTCGCTGATAACCACGCGCTCGCCGGCGCCGGCCAGCGCCCTCGACAGGTGAGAGCCGATGAAGCCTGCACCCCCAGTCACCAGATACATGGCGTCCTCCAGTAGCGTCCGTTTTGAAGTCTCTAAGGTGCCAACCCTCTCGGGCTTGCGGGGACCTCAGGTCAAGAGCGTTTCGAGATAGTTGCGGTACTGCGTCTTGGGCATGGGCTCCAAGAGCCTGGCGAAGCGGTCGCGGTCGATATAGCCCATCTTCAGGGCGATCTCTTCCGGGCAGGAGATCATCGTGCCGCCGGTCTGCTCCACGGTCTGGATCTTCTGGCTGGCCGACAGCAGGGCGTCGGGATTGCCGCAGTCCATCCAGGTGAGGTCGCGCTCCAGGATCTCGACGTAGAGCGCCTCTTCTTCCAGGTAGAGGCGGTTCAGGTCCGTGATCTCCAGCTCGCCGCGGGCCGAGGGGGTCAGGCGCGACGCGAAGGCATAGGCCCGCTTGTCGTAGAAGTAGAGCCCGGTCACGGCCAGATTGCTGGTCGGTCGCGGGGGCTTCTCCACCAGCTCGGCCGCGCGCCCCGTATCGTCCAGGGTCACGATCCCGAAGCGTTCCGGGTCCGGCACCGGGATCGCGAAGACCGTCGCGCCCTCCTTGCGGGCCATGGCGGTGGCGATGTGCGGCTCCATCTCGTCCGGCAGGAAGAGGTTGTCGCCCAGCATCAAGGTGGTCGGTCGGTTCTCGATCATCGAGCCGCAGAGCAGGATCGCTTCGGCGATGCCCTTGGGCTCCGGCTGCACCACGTAGCGCAGCGAGAGGCCCCAGTTCTGCCCGTCGCCGAGCGAGGCTTCCAAGACCGGGGTCGTCTCGGGCGTGGAGACGATCGCGATGTCGCGGTGGCCGCCGCGCATCAGGATCGACAGGGAATAGTAGATCTGCGGCTTGCTGTAGACCGGCACCAGGTGCTTGTTCACCGTCTGCGTGATGGGAAAGAGGCGCGAGCCCGTTCCCCCCACAAGCAGAATCCCGAAGCGTTCCTTGCCTGTCGCGTCGGCCTCAGAAACCGGCAACGCACTCATCGGCTATCCCTTTCGACTGACTTCACTCGTTTGGCTGGATTGCGTGGCGCTCTGCCCGACCGGGGTCGCGATGGCAGCGCTCGCCCGCACCGGCAAGGCCGCCTCCTCGCTTCGGCCGAGAGAGGCCGCCCTCGATCGGCCGTGCTTCGGCCGCCGCGATGCGCAGGGCCAAGTGCGGCCGGGAGACGGGGCTTGTCGGTAGCTCGGCCAGATCCTGGCCAGACAGGGCAATCACTCAGCCTCGCCCTCGTCTGGCGCTGTCTGGGACGGCGTCGTCTGGGCCGGCGGAGCAGCAGGCGCGGGCTTGGGCGCCGCTGCTGACCCCGCCGCCGGCGGTGCCGGAGGCTTCGGCGGGCTCGGCGGTACTGCCGCTGGCGGCGCCGGTGGTTTCGGCTCGCTCATCTGCGCGGTGGGCGGTGCCGGAGGCTTCGGCGGGCTCGGCTGCGCTGCGGCGGGCGGAGCCGGTGGTTTCGGCTCGCTCGTCTGTGCGATGGGCGGTGCCGGAGGCTTCGGCGGGCTCGGCTGCGCTGCGGCGGGCGGTGCCGGCGGTTTCGGCTCGCTCGTCTGCGCGGTGGGCGGTGCCGGGGGCTTGGGCGGGCTCGGTTGCGCTGCCGCAGGCGGAGCCGGTGGTTTCGGTTCGCTCGTCTGCGCGGTGGGCGGTGCCGGAGGCTTCGGCGGGCTCGGCTGCGCTGCCGCAGGCGGAGCCGGCGGTTTCGGCTCGCTCGTCTGTGCGGTGGGCGGTGCCGGGGGCTTCGCCGGGCTCGGTTGCGCTGCGGCGGGCGGAGCCGGTGGTTTCGGTTCGCTCGTCTGCGCGGTGGGCGGTGCCGGGGGCTTGGGCGGGCTCGGCTGCGCTGCCGCAGGCGGCGCCGGAGGTTTCGGCTCGCTCGTCTGTGCGGTGGGCGGTGCCGGAGGCTTCGGCGGGCTCGGCTGCGCTGCCGCAGGCGGTGCGGGCGGTTTCGGCTCGCTGGTTTGTGTGGCAGCCGGTTCCGTCGGCTTTACCTCGCTCGCTTGTGCAGCCGCGGGCGGCTCCGGCGGTTTCGCTTCGTCCGATCCGGCGGCAGGCGGTGCCGGTGGCGCTTCGGCGGGGGGCGCCGCAGCCGTCGGTGCGCTCGGCAGCTCGGCGCTTGGCTGGGGCGAGACCGGACTTTCTGCTGCCGGCTGCGCGGCGGGCGGTGCGGGGGGCTGCTCCGCCGCGGCGGGGGCGCTCCCAGTTTCGGTCGGGGGCTCGACCGGAGAGGCTGCCGTCTCTTCGGCCTTTTCGTCTCCAGCCTCCTCGTCGCCGCCGTCTTCGTCCGAAGCCTCTTCCTCCGAAGGCTCCTCGTCCGAAGCCTCCTCGTCCGAAGGCTCCTCGTCCGAAGCCTCTTCGGCCGGCGGCACGGCTCCGGTGGGCGCGGCCTCTGCTGTCTTGGTTTCCTCGGGCCGGGGCTGGTCGGCCGTCTCGGCCTCCGCCTCCTCCGCGTCCTTGTCTTCCGCGCTCTCCGCCGCCTGGTCGCCGCTCGGCGCGTCTTCGGGATGCTGCGGCTCGTCCTCGACCGGAAGCTGCTTCCTCATGCTCTGCGAGAGGACCGCCTTCTCGATGGGCGAGAGCGCGGCGGCGGCCTCCTCGGGGGCGGGGTCGAGCGCTGCCAGGCGCTCGCGGAACACCCGCTCATAGCGGTCGCGGACCCAGGCCAGGAGGCGGTAGTCCTCTTCGAAGCGCTCTTTCAGCTCTTCAACATGCTCGAAAGAGAGCTGCGGGCGCGCCTTCACCGCCTTGGTGACGTTGAAGCGCAGCGGCGTGAGCTCCGTGTTGCCGAAGGCGCGCGCCAGGAGAAGCTGCATGTCGTCGAGCTGCTCCAGCGCGCAGCAGGCGAGATACCACTCGTCGATCACCGCCTTCGCCGCGTCCGCGGTCTTCTCGCCGGTCAGCTGTTCCAGCTGTGCCGACTGGACCAGGCGGCTCTTCGGATTGGCCAGCTTCTCGGCAACGTACTCGTCGAGCGACATGGCCATCGCCTTGGAGCGCCACTCCGGCCGGCCATGGGTGCGGGTGAAGTAGTATTCCGAGATCAGACGGTCGATGGGGTCGCGCATGGTCCCGACATAGAGCGCCCGTCCGCCCAGCCGCCGATGATTGCCGAAGTCGAAGTGCCCGGCGATGAAGCGGTAGCTGTTCAGCTCCTCTTCGGGGACCTCCTGGACCTTGCGGGAGAACTTGCCGGTCTTGGGATCGCGTGCCTGGTGGCGAAAGCAGCTCTGCTGCCCGAAGACCTTGCCGAAGAACCCCAGGACGGTGCTGCCGCCCGCCTTGGCAATGTGATTGAAGACAATCTTCGAGGTGAGGAGATCGTCTCTCGTCAACTCCATCTGGGATATCCTCCACCGCTTTGGGCCCACCACTCTGGGCCCACTCTGGGCTAGGCCCGACAGGCAGGCCCCGGCGACACCCGATACGGCAAACGCGCGCCGGCCAGGGGCGCTGCAGAGCCTGCACCTCCTCCGCCCGGGCGCCCCGCAATGCGGGCGCCGGCCGAGGGCCGCGACAGGGGCCTGGCCGGGCAGCCGGCCGGCAACGCGCTGAGGACGCGCCTCTGCAGCCACGCGCCAACCCTAGCCCATCGGCACACCTTTGCCTACGCCAATCGGGAGGGGTTCTTGCGACATTTCCTGCGGCCGCGCCGCTATCCCGAGACCCGCTCGTTGCGGGCGGTTCCGGGCGGATAGCCGATGGTGGTGAGCGCGCGCTCGTACTGCGGCGCCGAGAAGGGCGGTGCGGCCCCCAGGGTCGCCGCGGCGCGCAGCGCCCAGCGCGGATCGGCCAGGAAGGCCCTGGCCAGCGCCACCAGGTCCGCGCTCTCTTCGCGGATCAGGGTCTCGGCCTGGCGGGCGTCGGTGATCATGCCCACGGCCATGGTGGTGAGGCCGGTGCGTGCGCGCACGGCCTTGGCGAAGGGCACCTGGTAGCCCGGGCCGATCTCGATCTTCTGGGCGGCATTGTTGCCGCCGGAGGAGACCACGACGTAGTCGCAGCCGGCTTCCTTCAGCGCGCCGGCCAGCGCCACCGCGTCCTCCAGGTCCCAGCCGCCTTCGACCCAGTCGCTGGCCTGCAGGCGATAGCCCAGCGGCCGCTCGGCGGGCCAGACGGCGCGCATGGCCTCGAAGACCTCCAGCGGCAGGCGCATGCGCTTCTCGCGGCTGCCTCCATAGGCGTCGCTGCGCGTGTTGGAGAGCGGCGAGAGGAAGGAGCTGATGAGATAGCCGTGGGCGCCGTGCAGCTCGATCAGGTCGAAGCCCAGCTTGAGGGCCCGCCTGGTGGAGGCCACGAAGGCGGCCTTGATCTCCGCGATGTCGTCCAGGCTGGCGGCCTGCGGCGAGGGCCAGCCGGCATCGAAGGCGATCTCGGAGGCGCCGATGGTCCGCCAGGACCCGCTGCCCGCCGTCACCGGCTTGCCGCCCACCCAGGGGACCTGGGTCGAGGCCTTGCGGCCGGCATGGGCGAGCTGGATGCCCAGCTTGGCGCCGCCGTACTTCCGGCAGGCGGCGAGCACATCCGCCAGGGCCGCCTCCGTCGCGTCGTCGTAGAGGCCGAGGCACCCGTCGGTGATGCGCCCGCGCGCCTCGACCGCCGTCGCCTCGAGGATCAGCAGCGCCGCGCCCGACAGGGAAAGCTGCGTGAGGTGCGCCAGGTGCCAGGCCGAGGCCCGCCCCTCGTCGGCGCTGTACTGGCACATGGGCGATACGGTCACCCGGTTCTCGAGCTCCAACTCTCGGAGCGACAGCGGTGTAAAGAGTCTCGGTGCCAAGGCCCCACCTCCGGTTCGATGATTGACGATCGGCTGGGAAAGTGGCCGCGGGCGTTCCGCCCCGCAAGAGAGCGAGCGGTCACAGGAGTTGCGATGGCCGCGCGGCCCCCGCCCGGCGCCGGAGACCCTTGCCTCCGGTCGCATCGGGCGTTAGTTTGTCCGACAATCGGATAAACGGAATGGCCGACCGGAACGTACCCCCGAGCAAGAGGTCTCGTCACGAACATGGCCTTGCTCGATCGAAGGGAGCGCTGCGGCAGGCGCGGCATCGAGGAGGAAAGCGCACGTGATCGATTTTCGGCCCACGCAGGAACAGCTCGCCCTGGCCGACAAGGTGCGGAGCTTCGTCAAGGAGAGGGTGATCCCCTACGAGCGCGACCCGCGCTGCCGGCCGCACGGCCCGAACGACGCCCTGCGCCGGGAGCTGAACGAGGAGGCGCGCAAGGCCGGGCTGCTCTCGGTCCATGTCGAGCCGGAATACGGCGGCCGCGGCCTCAGCCACGTGGAGAACGCGCTGGTTTTCGCGGCCGCCGGCTACTCCCCGCTGGGGCCGGTCGCCATCCACTGCAATGCGCCCGACGAGGGCAACATCCACCTGCTCGCCAAGGTCGCCAGCGATGCACAGAAGGCGCGCTGGCTGGACCCGCTCGCCCGTGCCGAGATCCGTTCCTGCTTCCTGATGACCGAGCCCGACGGCGCCGGTTCCGACCCCGCCATGCTGGCGACGGAAGCGCTGCCGGTCGAGGGCGGCTTCCGCATCAACGGCCGCAAGTGGTTCATCACCGGGGCCGAGGGCGCGGGCATGGGCATCGTCATGGCCAAGGTGCCGGACGCCGGGGCCACCATGTTCCTGACCGACATGGACGCCCCCGGCATCGAACTGCTGCGCCAGCAGGAGACCCTGGACGGCAGCTTCACCGGCGGACACTACGAGGTCGATCTGAAGGACCTCTTCGTGCCCGACGACGCCGTCCTGGGTGCTGTGGGCGAGGGCTTCCGCTATGCCCAGGTCCGCCTGGCGCCGGCGCGGCTCACCCACTGCATGCGCTGGCTGGGTGCGGCCGAGCGGGCGCACGACACCGCGTCCGCCTATGCCGCCAGGCGCCATGCCTTCGGCAAGCCGCTGGGCGAGCACGAGGGCGTCGGCTTCATGCTGGCCGACAATGAGATCGAGCTGGAGCAGTCGCGGCTGTGGATCTGGTACACCGCCTGGCTGCTGGACCAGGGGGAGAAGGCACGGCATGAGAGCAGCATGTCCAAGGTCGCCGTCTCCGAGGCGCTCTTCCGCATCGTCGATCGCTCGGTGCAGGTGCTGGGCGGGCTGGGCGTCACCCACGACAGCGTGGTGGCCCAGCTCTTCAACGACATCCGCGCCTTCCGCATCTACGACGGCCCCTCGGAGGTGCACCGCTGGGCCATCGCCAGGCGGGTCCTGCGCAAGCACGGCAGCAACGACCCGCGCTAGAGCAGGATGCGTTCGCTTATGCTCACGAATCCTGCCCTAGCCTATTGTTTTAACAGCAAATCGTCGTCGCAGATGATTCCATCTGCGCAGGCTTTGCTCTAGGGGCTGCCGCCATGCACAACACCGCCATGCGGGACTACGAGGCGACCTACCGGGACTTCCGCTGGGACCTGCCGAGCCACTTCAACTTCGGCACCGACGTGGTCGACCGCTGGGCGGCCGAGAGGCCCGACCACTTGGCGCTGATCTGGAGCGATTCTGAGGGCGCCGAGCGGCGTTTCACCTACCGCGAGATCGCCCGGGCGACCGACCGCCTGGGGGCGGCGATGCAGCGCGCCGGCATCGCCAAGGGCGAGCGCGTCCTGGTCATGCTGCCGCGGATCCCGGAGTGGCAGATCGCCATGGTGGCCTGCCTGAAGGTGGGCGCGATCCCCATCCCCTGCATCGAGATGCTGACGGCGAAGGATGTGGCCTACCGCCTGGAGAATGCCGAGGCGGCGGGCGTCATCGTCAGCCAGAGCCAGGTCGGCAAGATCCCGGCGGCGCAGCCGCTGAAGCTGCGCGCGGTGGTGGGGGAGGCCGAGGGCTGGACCGCGATGGACCCTCTGCTCGCGCAAGAGCAGGGTGAGGTCAGGCCGGCCGCCATGGCGATCGACGATCCGGCGATCCTCTACTACACCTCCGGCTCGACCGGCGAGCCCAAGGGCGTCACGCACGGCGCGCGCAGCCTCTTCACCTGGCGGGTCTCGGCCTGGTACTGGCTCGACCTCGGACCGGACGACGTCATGTGGTGCACCGCCGACACCGGCTGGAGCAAGGCCGGCACCTCGATCCTCTTCGGGCCCTGGTCCTGCGGCTCGACGGTGGTCTTCCATCACGGGCCCTTCGATCCCGCCGCGCGCTTCGACATCCTGGCCCGCTACCGGGTCTCGGTCTTCTGCGCCTCGGCGACGGAGCTCAGGCGCCTGGTGCGCGAGGATCCGGGCGCGCGCGATCTCTCCGCCCTCAGGCTCACCGTCTCGGCCGGCGAGCAGGTCAACCCGGAGATCGTCGCCGCCTGGAGGAATCTCACCGGCGTGCCGCTGCTGGACGGCTACGGCCAGACCGAGACCCTGATGACGGTGCTGAACTACCCCGCGCTTCCGGTGAAGCCCGGTTCCATGGGCAAGCCCCTGCCGGGGACCGCGGTCCTGGTCCTCGACGAGGTGGGACGGCCGGTGCCGCCGGACACGCCGGGCGAGCTGGCCATCCGCCTGCCGCATCCGCAGGTCATGCTGGGCTACTGGCGCGACCCCGAGCGTACGGCGGCCGCCGAGATCGAGATCGACGGGAACCGCTACTTCCTCAGCAGCGACCGGGTGCGCGTGGACCGCGACGGCTACTTCTTCCACGAGGGGCGCAGCGACGACGTGATCAACTCCAGCGGCTATCGCATCGGGCCGATGGAGGTGGAGAACGCGCTCGCCGAGCATCCGGCCGTCCTGGAGAGCGCGGCCGTCGCCAGCCCGGACCCGGACCGCGGCGAGGTCGTCAAGGCCTTCGTCGTCCTGGCCCCGGGCGCCACCGGCAACCAGGCGCTGGTCGAGGCGCTGCAGGCGCACTGCAAGCGGGTCACCGGCCCCTACAAGTATCCGCGCCGCATCGCCTTCGTCGAAGACCTGCCGAAGACGCCGACCGGCAAGATCCGGCGCCGGGAGCTGCGCGAGCGGGAGTTCGCAGGGGCGCTGCCGCGATGAACGACGCCAAGGCGCTCTTCCGGCCGCTGGACCAGGCACCGGCCTACAAGCGCCTCTGCCAGGCGGTCGAAGACCAGATCATGGCCGGCCGCCTGAAGCCCGGCGACCTGGTCCCGACCGAGAGCGAGCTGGCGGAAGCCTTCTGCCTCAACCGCTCCACCGTGCGCGAGGGCATCCGCCTCTTGGAGCAGAGCGGCCTGGTGCAGCGCATCGCCGGGCGCCGCCTGGCCGTGGCCCGGCCCTCGACCGAGGCCCTGGGACGGCGTCTGAGCCAGGCCCTGGTGCTGCACGACGTCACCTTTCGCGAGCTCTGGCAGACCATCGCCGCCCTGGAGCCGGCAGCCGCGGCCTATGCGGCAGACGCCCGCAACGAGGCCGACCTGGAGGCGCTGGAGCGGAACCTGGAAGCGAGCGAGGCGGCGCGCGGCGACGGCCGGCTGCTGACCGCGCTCGACGTCTCCTTCCATGCCCTCGTGGCGGAGGCGGCGCACAACCGCGCCCTGGTCCTGGCCCGCGAGGCCGTGGGCCAGCTCTTCTATCCCGCCTTCGGGGTCGTGGTGACTCGCCTGGACACGGCGGCCGAGCGCCTGCTGACCGCACACCGCGCGATCGCCGATGCCATCCGGCGCCGGGATGGCGAGGAGGCCAGGGCCTGGATGGTGCGGCACATCGCCGACTTCCACCGCGGCTACTGCAAGGTCGGACTGGACCCCGAAGCACCGATCGACAGCTTGAACGAGGAGCAGAGCCATGAGCCTTGAGGACCTGTCGCTGGGACCCCTGACCCGGCCGCCGGCGCTGGCGCCCGCCGACCTGGCCGCGGCGGTCGACTGGGCCGTTGGCTCGCGCCGCTCGGCCCGTGCCTTCAGGCCCGATCCCGTGCCGCGCGAGACGGTGGAGCGCATCCTGGCGCTGGCCGCGCGCGCGCCCAGCGGCACCAACATGCAGCCCTGGGCCGTGACCGTGGTCACCGGGACCGCCAAGGAGCGCCTGAGCGCGGCCCTGCTGGAGGTGCACGAAAAGGGCGGAGGCGGGCACAAGGGCGAGTACAAGTATTACCCCGAGCGCTTCGAAGAGCCCTACCTGGGGCGCCGGCGCAAGGTCGGCTGGGATCTCTACGGCCTACTGGGGATCGGGCGCGAGGACAAGCGCAAGATGCACGCCCAGGTCGGCCGCAACTATCGCTTCTTCGATGCGCCGGTGGGCATGATCGTCACCATCGACCGCAGCCTGGAGATCGGCAGCTGGCTGGATCTCGGCATGTTCCTGCAGTCGATCTGCATCGCTGCCCGCGGCCACGGCCTGGATAGCTGCCCGCAGGCCGCGTTTGCCCGCTATCACCGCGTGATCCGCGAGGTGCTGGAGCTTCCCGAAGAGCAGGTCGTGGTCTGCGGCCTGTCGCTCGGCAGGATCGACGAGACCGCGGTCGAGAACAGCCTGGTGACGGAACGCGCGCCGCTGGAGCGCTTCGTGACCTTCAGGGAATAGACCGCGGGGCCGCGTCAGGCCCGCGCCTCGATCTCCGCCCGGCCGAATGCCTCCAGCGCGGCGGCCACGATGCCCTTGCTGTCCAGGCCGGCCTCGGCGAGCTGCTTGGCCGGGCTGGCGTGATCGATGAAGACGTCGGGCAGGGTCAGCGGCCGGAACTTGAGCCCGCTGTCGAATAGTCCCTCGCGCGCCAGCAAGGTCATCACCAGGGCCGAGAAGCCGCCGACGGCGCCCTCCTCGACGGTGATCATGACCTCGTGCTCGCGGGCCAGGCGCAGGATCAGGTCCTGGTCCAGCGGCTTGGCGAAGCGGGCATCGGCCACGGTCGTGGTCAGGCCGCGCGCCGCCAGTTCGTCAGCGGCCTTCATGGCCTCGTCCAGGCGCGAGCCCAGCGAGAGGATCGCGACCTTGCTGCCCTCGCGCAGGATCCGGCCCTTGCCGATCTCCAGTGGCGTGCCGATCTCCGGCAGCGGGCCGCCGGCCGATTCGCCGCGCGGATAGCGGCAGGCCGAGGGGCGGTCGTCGATCTCCATCTGGGTCGCCACCATGTGCATCAGCTCGGGCCCGTCGGCCGGGGCCATGACCACCATGTCCGGCAGGCAGCAGAGGTAGGTCAGGTCGTAGCTGCCCTGGTGGGTCACGCCGTCCGCGCCCACCATGCCGGCGCGGTCGATGGCGAAGCGCACCGGCAGCTTCTGGATGGCGACGTCGTGCACGACCTGGTCGTAGGCACGCTGCAGGAAGGTGGAATAGATCGCGGCGAAGGGCCGGTAGCCCTCGCAGGCCAGGCCAGCACAGAAGGTGACCGCATGCTGCTCGGCGATGCCGACGTCGAAGGTCCGCTCCGGGAACTCGGCGCCGAACTTGTTCAGGCCGGTGCCGCTGGGCATGGCCGCGGTGACGGCCACCACCTTGTCGTCCTTCCTGGCATGCGCGATCAGCGCCTTGGCGAAGACGTCCTGGTAGTTGGGCGCCGTGGGCTTCGGCTTTTGCTGCTTGCCGGTGATGACGTCGAACTTGGCGACGCCGTGGTACTTGTCCTTGGATTCCTCGGCCGGGGCATAGCCCTTGCCCTTCTTGGTGACGCAGTGGATCAGGACGGGGCCTTCCCACTCGCCGTCGCGCACGTTCTTCAGGACCGGCAGCAGGTGTTCCAGGTTGTGGCCGTCGATCGGGCCCACGTAGAAGAAGCCCAGCTCTTCGAAGAGGGTGCCGCCGGTGATCAGGCCGCGCGCGTACTCTTCCGCCCGCTTGGCCGCCCGCTCGATCGGGCCGGGGAAGCGGCTGGCCAGGTCGCGGGCCAGATGGCGCACCGACTGGTAGGGCTTGGACGAGAGCAGCCGCGAGAGATAGGCGCTCATGGCGCCCACGGGCGGCGCGATCGACATGTCGTTGTCGTTCAGGATCACGATGAGGCGCGACTTGGTGGCGCCCGCGTTGTTCATCGCCTCGTAGGCCATGCCGGCCGACATGGCGCCGTCGCCGATCACGCAGATCACGTGGTTGTCGCGCTTGTCGAAGTCGCGCGCCACGGCGAAGCCCAGCCCGGCGGAGATCGAGGTGGAGGAGTGCGCGGCACCGAAGGGATCGTAGATGCTCTCCTTGCGGCTGGTGAAGCCGGAGAGGCCGCCTTCCTGGCGCAGGCTGCGGATGCGGTCGCGCCGGCCGGTGAGGATCTTGTGCGGATAGCACTGGTGCGACACGTCCCAGATCAGGACATCGTCAGGCGTCTCGAAGACATAGTGGAGAGCCGTGGTGAGCTCCACCACGCCCAGGCCCGCGCCCAGGTGCCCGCCGGTAACCGAGACGGCATCGATCAGTTCCTGGCGCAGCTCGTCGGCCAGCTGCGGCAGATCTTCTTCCTTGAGCTTGCGCAGATCCTCGGGCGTCGAGACCTTGTCCAGGACCGACGTCGCGCTGTTGTGTCCGATTTCGCTAGCCAAAAGACATCCTCCTGAGGATCCCGCCGCGTGCCGGGGGGCCGGATCCTTCTCGTCCTGATTCTATCACACTAATCTGGGGAATCTATGCAAAGCCTGCGAGACCCTATCCAGCGATTTTCGATCGGCCGCGCATTGCGAAGCGCGTCGCCGCTGACGCAGCCTAAGACTGACGCTCTAGCACAAAGGCCGCCGTGTCGTACAAAGCTTGTGTGTCTCCCGGCACCTGCTCGAGACACTGTTGCGCTTCAGCCACCAATCCTCTGGCCCGACTGCGGGCTCCCTCTACACCAAGCTGGCCGACGAAGGTAGCCTTGCCGAGCGCCGTGTCGGCCTGCGCCGGCTTGCCAAGGTCGGCCGTCGTCCCCTCGATGTCGAGCAGGTCGTCGGCGATCTGAAAGGCCAGCCCGATCGCTCGGGCGTAGGCCAGCAGCGCCTGGCGCTCGGCCTCGCTGGCTCCGCCCAGGATGGCGCCTGCCTCGCAGGCATGTTGGATGAGCGCTCCGGTCTTCAATGCCTGCAGCTCTGTTATGCCGGCGAGGTCGAGCGCGCCCCGTTCCGGCGAGAGGTCGATCATCTGGCCGCCGACCATGCCGGCGGCGCCTGCGGCCGCGGCGAGGCTGGCGATCAGGCTGCAGCGCACCGCGGGGTCGGGATGGGTCGCTTCTTCGGCCAGGACGGCGAAGGCCTCGGTCAGCAGGCCGTCGCCGGCCAGGATCGCCGTGGCATCGTCGAACAGCTTGTGGACCGTCGGCTTGCCGCGCCTGAGGTCGCTGTCGTCCATGGCCGGCAGGTCGTCGTGCACCAGGCTGTAGCAGTGCACCATCTCCAGCGCCACGGCGGCGTTCAAGGCCCGCTTGGAGGGGACCTCGAAGAGGGCCGCCGACTGCAGCACCAGGAAGGGACGCAGGCGCTTGCCGCCGTTCAGGCTGCCGGCGCGCATCGCCTCGATCACCCGGCCGCGGGGACCCTCGACCGGCGCCAGGCGGCGATCCAGCTCGCGCCCGACCTGGGTCGCCGTTTCTTCGAGGGCGCGCAGAAGCTCTGCCATGCCAGCCATCCTCTTGTTCTTCGAGTGTGCCTGTTATTCGTGACTGGTTGATCGTGAAGGGGTCAGGACTTGGTCTCGAAAGGCGTGGTCTCGGGACCCTCGGCGTTGAGCGCGATCCTCTCGACGGTGAGCTGCGCAGCCCGCAGCTTCGCCTCGCACAGCCGCTTCAGCGCGGCACCCTTCTCGTAGGCCGCGATGGCTTCGTCGAGCTTGCTTTCCCCCGATTCCAGGCGCTCGACAATGGCGCGTAGTTCGGCGAGAGCCTCCTCGAAGCTCAACTCCTCGCTCACGACTGCGCTCTTCTCCGTCATGCCCTCACTGCTTCCCCTTGTCTCCGCCCGCTGCCGCCATCAGCGCGCCAACATGCGCTGCGGCCGAGACCGCCAGCGCTTCCAGATCATAGCCCCCCTCCAGAGTCGAGACCAGGCGCCCGCCAGCGCAGCGGTCCGCGACCTTGGCGATCTCGGCGGTGACCCAGCTATAGTCCGAGGTCTCCAGCGCCAGGTTCGCCAGGGGATCGGACTTGTGGGCATCGAAGCCGGCCGAGATCACGATCAGCTCCGGTGCGAAGGCCGCCAGCGCCGGCAGGATCCGCTCCGACCAGGCCAGGCGGAAGGCGGCGGAGCCGTCGCCGGGGTTGAGGGGCACGTTCAGGATCGTGCCCTTGCTGCCGCGCTCGCTCGCAGCGCCGCTGCCGGGATAGAGCGGCATCTGGTGCGAGGAGGCGAAGAAGACGTTGTCCCGGTCCCAGAAGCAGGCCTGGGTGCCGTTGCCGTGGTGCACGTCGAAGTCGACGACGGCCGCGCGCGACAGCCCGTGGTGCTCGACCGCGTGGAGGGCTGCCAGCGCGGCGTTGTTGAAGAGGCAGAAGCCCATCGGCCGGTCCGGCTCGGCATGGTGGCCCGGGGGGCGCACGGCGCAGAAGGCATTGTCGACCTCGCCGGCGATGACCGCATCCACGGCAGAGAGCACGGCGCCTGCCGCCCGCAGCGCCGCCTCGCCGGACCCGGGCGACATCACGGTATCGCCGTCCAGCATCATCAGGCCCTCGTCGGGAACCGCGTCCAGGATGCGCTGCACGTAGTCGGCCGAGTGTGCGCGCGCGACCGCGGCCAGATCGGCGATCGGGGCCTCGCGGCGCTCCAGACCCTCGAACTCCTCCTCCCCCAGGGCAGCGGCGATGGCCTCCAGGCGTGCCGGCCGCTCGGGGTGGTAGCTGCCGGGCTCGTGCGCCCGGCAGGCCGGATGGGTCACCAGCAGTGTCGTCATGCGCCGCTCTTCTCCAGCAGGAAGCGATAGACGCCCTCGGCCTCGCTGCTCTCGCGCAGGCGATGGCCGGTGGTCTCGCAGAAGGAGCGGAAGTCCTGCGGCGCCGAGGGGTCGCTGGCCAGAACTTCCAGGGTGTCGCCCGCCGCCAAGGCCTTCATGGCCTTGCGCGCCTTCAGGACGGGAAGTGGACACTTCAACCCGCGCGCGTCCAGTTGCTGGCTTGCAGTCATCCCCTCTAGCTACGCTCTGGCTTGGTTGCTGACAAGGCCCTGATGGCGTGTGCGGCCAGCAGCAGCCAGCCCAGGATCAGCAGGCTGCCGCCCAGCGGCACCACCGGCCCCAGGCGCAGCAGGTCGAAGCCCTGGAGGTAGAGCCCGCCGCTGAAGCAGAGGCTGCCGACAAGCAAACCCAAGCCGGCGAGCGTGAGCAGCAGGCCCGGCCGCAGCAGGGTCAGGACGGCGATCAGGATCAGTCCCAGGGCGTTTGGCATATGATAGCTCTGGGCCGTCTCGATCCAGCCGCGCGCCGCTTCGCTCTCGCCGCCCCAGTGCGCGCCGAGGGCACCCAGCACGACCGCCAGCCCTGCGCTGAGAGCGCCCAGGAGGCACCAGATCCACGCCAACCTTTCATGCACGACCGGCTCCTCCTTCTCGGCAATTCTCGTCTTGTGCTGCGCGATGGCCGGGGCGATCTAAGCACAGTGATGCGGCAACACGGGGATCGAAAAGACGTGCGCGAAAGGCAGGAGGGGGCGGTCATTCCTCTGGCGACGGCCGGTGGCGTCGCGGAGCGCCTGCCGCTTGTCGCCGATGCCGCGGGCGTCGCGGAGGCCCTGACCAGGGTCGAAGAGTCTGGCTATGCCGGCCTCTCTCTCATCGCCGAGGCCGAGTGCCGGACGCTGCTGGCGGCTTGCGAGGAACTGCCATTCCGGCTCGCCCGCCCCCTGGTCGGTGCTGCAGGGCGCGAGGTCAGGCAGGACTTCGAGCTCACCATGGCGATCCCCAAGCCGCATCCGATCCGCGACCTAGCGGCCGCCCTGGACCGGGCCGTCGCGGCGGGCGCCAACCTTCTGGACCCGAACCCCCTTGCAGACGGGATCGTCTTCAACGACCTGATCGTGCAGCGCTACCGCGCGGGCTCGCAGGGCATCACGCCGCACCGCGACCACATCCGCTACACCGGCCTGGTGATCCTGGTCGTCCTGAAGGGCCGGGGCCGCTTCTTCGTCTGCGCCGACCGCGCCGGCAGCGATGCGGTGGAGATCCCGGCCCCGGCGGGCGGCGCCATCCTGCTGGCGGCACCGGGCTTCGCGGGCGGCAAGCAGCGGCCCTTCCACTTTCTGAAGGATGTGCGCACGCCCCGCGTCAGCCTGGGCATCCGCCAGGACACCCGGCCGGGTGAGCCGCCTTAACCTGGGTCACTCCGGTCTGGGATCGAGCGCGGTCCAGGACACATATCCCTCCACGCCGGCGCAATCGCCCTCCTTCACCTGCACCTCGGCGAACCTGTGAGGCCCGTGGTCCGCGCGCCGGACGAAGGCGACCGGCGTCCCGTCTGCGATCTCGCAGAGCGTCTTGCCGGTGTGGGGTGCGGAGAGCAGCGGCGCGGTTCCGCCGGGGGCGGAGGTCTTGACCCTGACGGTCTCCGCTTCGCTGTGCGCGTCGCCTGCCGGAGACAAGAGACAGGCGAGCGCCAGAAGAACCGTGAGGCGGAGAGCTGGCATCGTTTCGGTTCCTTCTTGGCCTCTCCAGACCGTTCCAGCCTATCAGGAACTAGGACTTGGCCGGCAGGCGGCGCTGCAGCCGCTCGGTCAGCCCGGGCGGCATCAGGGTCATCATCTGCATCGTCATGACCAGGGGCCAGGGGAAGGCGACCCGGGCCTCGTTGCGTGCCAGCCCCCTGGCGATGCGTGCGGCGGCCTTCTCCGCCTCCCAGATGAAGGGCATGGGGAAGCGGTTGACCGCGGTCATCCGGCTCTTCACGAAGCCGGGGCAGACCACCGTGACGCCGATGCCCCTGGGTGCCAGGTGTCCGCGCAGGCCCTCTCCCCAGATCTTCACCCAGGCCTTGGAGGCACAGTAGGCGGGCGCTCCCGGAAAGCCGCGGAAGGCGGCGATCGAGGCGATCAGGCCGATCTGGCCGCGGCCGCGCTCCTGCATGAGGGGCAGGAGGGGTTCCACCGTGTTCAGCACGCCCTCGACATTGGTCGCCGTGATCGCCCGGGCCTGGGCCGGCGGCTCCTCGCCGCTGCCGGTCCCGGCCGAGATCCCGGCATTGGCGATCACCAGGTCCAGGGGGCGCGCGCGGTCGGCCTCGGCGACCAGTTCGGCCATGGCCTCGCGCTCGGTCACGGAGACGATGGCGCTCCGCACCTCCGCCCCCTTGCCCCTTGCGCGCTCGGCGACGGCCTCCAGGCGGTCCCGGTCGCGACCGGTCAGCACCAGGCTGACGCCGGGCCCGGCATAGTTGAGGGCGAGCGCCTCGCCGATGCCGCTGGAGGCACCGGTGATCAGCAGCGAATGCACCTCGGCGCGGCTCTTTGCCATGGCGCTGGTCCTCCCGTCCAAGACTGCTATAAGCCCCTATCCGAAAGCATAGACGGTAAGCGACGCATCAGGCCATGACCCACCTCTCATCGATGACCGGTTTCTCCCGCAACGAGGGCGGCCTTGCCGGCCTCTCCTGGACCTGGGAGATCAAGAGCGTCAACGGCAAGGGGCTGGACCTGCGCTGCCGCCTGCCCCCCGGCTTCGAAGGCTTGGAGCCGAAGCTGCGCCAGCTCGCCCAGAAGCAGCTTCTGCGCGGCAACCTGCAGGTCCTGCTCACCGTCGACCGCGGCGAGAGCGAGGCGCAGTTCCGGGTGAACGAGGCCGTGCTCGCCCGCCATGTCGCGGCGGCCCAGGCCCTGGTGGCCCAGGGCGCGGCGCCGCCCAGTGCCGACGGTCTGCTCGCCCTGCGCGGCGTGCTGGAGGCGGCCGACGCCGACGAGGCGCTGGACCCCGAGGCACGGGAAGCGGGCCTGCTGTCCGCCTTCGAGCAGGCCCTGCAGGGCCTCACCGCCGCGCGCCGGAACGAGGGCGCACACCTGGCCGAGATCCTGGTGCAGCGGCTCGAGGAGCTGGCGGGCCTGGTCGCGGAGGGCGCGGCCTCGGCTGCGGCCCAGCCTGCGGCCCTGCGCGCGCGCCTGGAGCGCCAGCTCGCTGATCTCCTGGAAGCGGCGCCCTCGCTGCCCGACGAGCGTCTGGCCCAGGAAGCCGCCCTGCTGGCCGTCAAGGCCGATGTGCGCGAGGAGATCGAGCGGCTGGAGGCGCACATCGCCTCGGCCCGCGCGCTCTTGCAGCAGGGCCGGGGCGTCGGGCGCAAGCTGGACTTCCTCTGCCAGGAGCTCAACCGTGAGGCCAACACGCTCTGCAGCAAGGCGCAGGACCTACGCCTGACGGAGATCGGGCTGGCCATGAAGAGCTGCGTCGACCAGCTCCGCGAACAGGTTCAGAACGTCGAGTAGCGCCATGAAAACTACCCTCACGCGCCGCGGCTTCATGCTGGTTCTCTCTTCGCCCTCAGGGGCCGGCAAGACCACGCTCGCCCGCCGGCTACTGGAGAGCGATCCGACCTTCTCCATGTCGGTCTCCTGCACCACAAGGCCGCGGCGGCCAGGCGAGGTGGAGGGGCAGGACTACTACTTCGTCACACTCGAGCGCTTCGAGGAGATGGTTCGCGAGGAGGCCTTCCTGGAGCACGCGACGGTCTTCGACCGCCGCTACGGCACGCCCAGGGCGCCGGTGGAGGCCGCCCTCGGCGCGGGCCGCGACGTCCTCTTCGACATCGACTGGCAGGGCACGCAGCAGGTGCGCGCCAATGCCGGCAAGGACCTGGTCTCGATCTTCATCCTGCCGCCCTCGGTGGAGGAGCTGGAGCGCCGCCTGCACAGCCGCGCCCAGGACCCGACCGAGGTCGTGCATGCGCGCATGGCCAAGGCGGCGGACGAGATGAGCCACTGGGCCGAGTACGACTACGTCATCGTCAACGAGACGGTGGAGGAGAGCCTGGGGCAGCTCCGCGCGATCGTGCAGGCCGAACGCCTGCGCCGCGAGCGCCGCGTCGGCCTGGTCCCCTTCGTACGCGGCCTGATGGAAAAAAGTTAGCCTGGTTGGGAGATTCGGCCGTGACTGAGATCGAGGTAGTCATCATCGGTGCCGGGGCGGCAGGGATCGGCGCCGGGCTGGAGCTGCAGGCCCAGGGCGTCCCCTTCGTCATCCTGGAGGCGGCCGACCGGGTCGGCGGGCGCGCCGATACCGATAGCGAGGGCCTGCCCGTGCCCTGGGACCGGGGCTGCCACTGGCTGCATTGCGCGGAGGTCAATCCGCTGGTCGCCTGGGCCGACCGTCTCGGGGCGACCTACTTGCGGCAGGAGTACAAGGACCACTTCGAGATCTGGCAGCAGGGTCGCTTCATCACGCCTGAGGAGCTTCGCGAAGCCGGTGCCGCCACGATCGCGGCGCTTGAGGCGATCACCTCTTCCAGCCGGCGTGACGTCTCTATCGCGGAGGTGATACCCGTGGCCGGACGCTGGGCCCCGGGTGTCGGCAGCATCCTCAGGATGATGGCAGGAGACGATATCGAGCAGGTCTCGGCGGCCTGGTATGCGGACTATGACGATACCGGCACCAACTGGCCGGTGGTTTCGGGATACGGCAAGCTGATTGCGGGCCTGTCCGCGGGCCTGCCGGTACGGCTGGGCGTTGCCGCAAGAGGCGTGACGCAGACCGCCAAGGCCGTGACCGTCGAGACCTCGGTCGGCAAGATCGAGGCACGCGCCGCGATCGTGACCGCCTCGACCAGTGTCCTCGCGTCGGGGGCGATCGCGTTCGCGCCGGGCCAGGCGCGCGACCTGCTTCCCTCGATCGCGAAGCTGCCCTGCGGGGCCTATGAGAAGGTTGCCCTGGCGCTGCGCGGCCTTCCGGCCGAGGCCGAGGGGAAGCTCTTCTGCATGGTGGACCCGGGCGGCGGAGCGCCTGCCGTCGATTTCCAGGTCATGGCCACGGACCCGCCCCTCATGATCGCGCATCTGGCGGGCAGGGTGGCGCGCGAGGTTGCAGCCGGCGGAGAGCAGGCCATGATCGCCTTCGCGAAAGAGCGGCTGACCATGGCTTTCGGCACCGCGTTCGAGAAGGAGATCCTGGCGGCCGCCGTCACCGCCTGGAGCGCGAACCCCCTGATCCAGGGCTCCTATGCCCATGCCCTTCCGGGGGCGGCCGGGCTGAGGCACGAGATGATCGCGCGCGATACGGGACGGGTCCTCTTCGCCGGCGAGGCCTTCTCCAGGAACTGGCAGGCGACGGCCCACGGCGCCTACCGGAGCGGACGGGACGCCGCCCTCCGGGCCGCCGCGTTCGCCGGCATGGAGGCGGGCGGCTGGGCGGCTCCGCCCGCTCAGACCCGGTAGCCGAGCCTGCGCAGGACCGGGCCGGCGATGCCTTCGGCCAGCCGATAGAGCTCGGGCGAGGCCTCGTAGCCCCTGGGGCCGCGGTTCAAGAAGGAGGGATCCTGGGCGTCCTCGCGCATGCGCTCGAAGCTGGTGGCCGCCGCGATCTCCTTCAGCAGCTTCGGGCCGGTCTCGACCTCCAGGAAGTCGAAGATCCGCCTCAGCGCGTACTCGCGCCTGACGGCGACCCCCTCGTAGCGCAGCAGCAGGATCGGCTGGGCCTTGCAGATCGTGACCAGGCGCCGGGCCAGGACGACGAAGCGCTTGGCCGCGAACTCCACCCAGCCCTCGAGGCCGTCGAACTTCTCGTGCAGCTCCCTGTGCCTGGGGTCTCCCTCCTGCTCGGCCAGGCGCTCGTTGGCCTCCCAGGAGGAGATCGCCTGATCCACGGGATGGCGGAAGATGGCGATCAGCTTGGCGTTGGGAAAGTGGTCGCGGATCAGCTCCGGCTGCTCCATCAGCTCGTTGTCGTTGGCCCCGCAGACCGGCTTGCCGCCGGCGGCGTCGCGCAGGATGCGGCCGACCGCGTCGCGCCAGATGTCGAGCGTGGTCGCCTCCGCGATCGGCTGGGCGCCGTAGCCGCCGGTCCAGGCGTCGCGCTGGGCGCGGTGCTTGTCATAGGCAGCGCCGATCTGCAGCAGCAGGTCCTTGTAGGCGCGAAGATGGTGTTCTGCCGGACAGGAGACCCGGGGGTGCAGGTCCAGCATGCGTTGCAGCATCGTCGTGCCGGACTTCGGCGGACCGAAGCAGAAGAAGTCGGGGGCTGGACAGGCGAGCCTCTCCTCAGCTTTCCTAGCGTCTTGCTTGCCTGGTCTTCTCGTCATCCCTGGAGTCTTCCCCTATGCCGCCCGATAGCCGCCGCGACCCACGTTATGACATTCTTTTCGAGCCGGTCCGCATCGGCCCGGTCACGGCACGCAATCGCTTCTATCAGGTGCCGCACTGCAACGGTATGGGGCATGTCTATCCAGCCGCGATGGCGGAGATGCGCGGGGTCAAGGCGGAGGGCGGCTGGGCCGTGGTTTCGACCGAGGAGGTCGAGATCCACCACACCTCCGACATCACGCCTCACATCGAGGGCCGGCTGTGGGACGAGAGCGACATCCCCTACCATGCCCGCATGGTGGAGAAGGTGCAGGCCCACGGCAGCCTGGCGGCCATCGAGCTGGTCTATCAGGGCCACACCTCGCCAAACCGCTACAGCCGCATCCCGCCGATCGCCGCCTACTCCATGCCGGTCGAGAACATCGATCCCGTCCAGTGCCGGGCGATGGACAAGGAGGACATCAAGGCGATGCGGCGCTGGCACCGCAACGCGGCCGTGAACGCCAAGAAGGCCGGCTACGACATCGTCTACGTCTATGCGGGCCACAACCTCTGCCTGGCCCAGCATCTGATCGCCAAGCGCTACAACAGCCGCAGCGACGAGTACGGCGGCAGCCTGGAGAACCGCGTCCGGCTCTTCCGCGAGCTGATCGAGGAGACCAAGGAGGCAGTCGGCGACCGCTGCGGGGTCGCCGTGCGCTTTGCCGTCGATGAGCTGATGGGCCCCAAGGGGATCACCAGCGAGAACGAGGGCCGCGAGGTGGTGGAGATGCTGGCCGAGATGCCGGACCTCTGGGACGTCAACGTCAGCGACTGGAGCAACGATTCCGTCACCGCCCGCTTCGCCGACGAGGGCTACCAGGAGCGCTACATCGCCTTCGTCAAGTCGCTGACCACGAAGCCGGTGGTCGGCGTCGGCCGCTTCACCTCGCCCGACGCCATGGTCAGCCAGATCAAGCGCGGCATCCTCGACATGATCGGGGCGGCCAGGCCCTCGATCGCCGATCCCTTCCTGCCGAAGAAGATCGAGGAGGGGCGGCTGGAGGACATCCGCGAGTGCATCGGCTGCAACATCTGCGTCAGCGGCGACTACTCCATCGCGCCGATCCGCTGCACCCAGAACCCCACCATGGGCGAGGAGTGGCGCCGCCGCTGGCACCCTGAACGCATCGCAGGCGCCAGGGCGGAGGAGAGCGTGCTGGTCGTCGGCGCCGGCCCCGCCGGCCTGGAGGCGGCCCGCGCGCTGGGCCAGCGCGGCTACCGCGTCATGCTGGCCGAGGCGGAGCGGGAGCTGGGCGGGCGGGTCAGCCGCGAGGCGCGCCTGCCGGGGCTCTCGACCTATGGTCGCGTGCGCGACTGGCGCCAGGGCCAGATCGACCGGATCGCCGGCATCGAGGTCTTCCGCGAGAGCCACATGGGTCTGGAGGAGATCCTGGAGGTCGCCCCCGACCACCTGGCGATCGCCACCGGGGCCGCCTGGCGGCGCGACGGCCGCGGCCGCAGCCTGCCGCAGGGCCTTGCCTTCGCCGAGGGGGCCCAGGTCTTCACGCCCGACGACGTCATGGCGGGCGCCGACCTGCCCGGGCCGGTGCTGATCTACGACGACGACTACTACTACATGGCCAACGTCCTGGCCGAGGTCCTGGTGCGCGCGGGCAAGGTGGTCCGCTACGCCACGCCCAGCGATGCCGTGGCCCCCTTCACCGCCTACACCATGGAGCAGGACCGCATCATCGCCAGGCTGATGGAAGAGGGCGTCGAGATCCTGACAGGCAGGACCCTGACGGGCTTTCGGGCGGGGAAAGCCGGCCTCGCCTGCGTCTACACCGGCCGCGAGAGCGAGCTGGAGGCGGCCTCCCTGCTGCTGGTCACCTCGCGCGAGCCCAATGCCGCGCTGCTGGCGGAGGCGAAGGCCGCGCCGGAGAGGCTGAAGGCCGCCGGCATCAAGAGCCTGGCCGGCATCGGCGACTGCGTCGCCCCCGGCACCGTCGCGGCTGCCGTCTACGACGGCCATCGCTATGCCCGCGAATTGGGAGAGAGCGTCGACCCCGACGTGGCGCCCTTCCGCCGGGAGCGCACGGCGCTCGCACCGGAGTGAGGCCGGGGCACGCTCGCGCGCTTCAAACCGGGGTCACGAAAGAGTGCTTTGGGGATTTTGTCCCCGGAACGCACTTAGGGCTGCTAGAATGGACGCGATTGCTCACCGGAAAGGACCCTCGATCCATGCGTAGCCTTGCAGTCCTGCTCTTCCTGGCTTTGGGCCTCGGCGGCTGCAGCGTGGTCGGTGCCGGGGCCTCGGTGGTCGGCGCGGCGGCCGACGTGACCGGCAGCGTCGTCTCGGGCACCGTCGACGTGGTGACCTATCCCTTCTCCGACGACGACTGAAGGCGATGCCTCCGTCAATCCTAGAGCAAATCCCGAGCAGATGAAATCATCTGTGACGACGGTTTGCTTTTGAAACAAGGCCTTAGAGCGTGAGCGAGCGCTGCTCTGGTGTAAGAGGCCGACGCGCCGCCGCGGTGATCTGACGCCCTGCCGTTCACGCAGTCTTGCCCACCTCGCACTCGCCGTGCGGCGATAGCTGTCCTATCCTTTTCTCATGCCGGACAGCCAAGACGCCTGGACGCTCAGGACCCACGAGAGCCTTGCTGCGATCGACGCCGCGGACTGGGATGCCTGTGCCGGCGAGGGCAATCCCTTCGTCAGCCATGCCTTCCTGCTGGCGCTCGAGGAATCGGGTTCGGCCACGGCCAGGACCGGCTGGCTGGGGCAGCACCTGGCGCTGGAGGAGCCCTCCGGGCGGCTGCTGGGCTGCGTGCCGCTCTACCTGAAGAACCACTCCTACGGCGAATACGTCTTCGACTGGGGCTGGGCCGACGCCTACGAGCGCGCGGGCGGGCGCTACTATCCCAAGCTCCAGGCCTCCGTCCCCTTCACGCCGGTGACAGGGCCCAGGCTCCTCGTGCGCCCCGGCCCACAGGCGGAACTGGTCCGCGAGAGCCTGATGGCGGGCCTCCTGCGCGTGGCGGAGCTGCACAAGGTCTCCTCGCTGCATCTGACCTTCCCGACCGAACCCGAGTGGCAGGCCCTGGGCGAGGCCGGCTACCTCCAGCGCCAGGGGCTGCAGTTTCACTGGCAGAACCAGGGCTACGGCGACTTCGACGACTTCCTGGCTGCCCTCTCCTCGCGCAAGCGCAAGGCGATCAGGAAGGAGCGCCGCGAGGCCCAGGAGAGCGGCCTCACCATCCGGGCGCTCCGCGGCCGGGAGATCACGTCGGACCACTGGGAGGCCTTCCACGAGTTCTACCTCGCCACCATCGACAAGAAGTGGTCGCAGAACTACCTGACGCGCGAATTCTTCCACCTGCTGGGGGAGCGCCTGGGCGAGCGGGTGCTGCTGATCTCGGCGGAGGAGGCGGGGCGGCCGGTTGCGGGCGCACTCAACCTCATCGGCGGCGAGCGGCTCTACGGCCGCAACTGGGGGGCCAGCGAGGCAGTGCGCTTCCTGCACTTCGAGTGCTGCTACTACCAGGCCATCGACTGGGCGATCGCGAACGGGCTTCAGGTGGTGGAGGCCGGCGCCCAGGGCCAGCACAAGGTGCAGCGCGGCTACCTGCCGGTGCCGACCTACAGCGCCCACTGGATCGCCGACCCGGGCTTCCGCGCGGCCGTGGCCGACTTCCTCAAGCGCGAGCAGCGCGCGGTCGATCAGGAGATCGACATCGTCACCGAGATGGGTCCCTTCAAACGGGCCGGATGAGCGGCCCACACGACGAAAGAGAGGAGCATCCTATGAGCGAGAAGATCACCCTCTATGGTTTCGATGCCTCGACCTACGTGCGCAGCGTTCGCATGCTGCTGGCCGAGAAGGGCGCGGATTACGATCTTGTGCCGGTCAACGTGCTGACCGGCGAGACCCGCGAGGCGGAACATCTGGCCCGCAACCCCTTCGGCACGGTGCCGGTGCTCGATCACGGCGCGAGGAAGCTCTACGAGACCAGCGCCATCTGCCGCTACCTCAACGATGTCCTGCCCGGCAAGTCGCTGGTGCCCTCCGGGATCGAGGACCGCGCGCGCATGGACATGGCGATCGGCATCTACGACAGCCACGGCTACAAGGCCCTGCTGGGGCTGGCGGCCCAGCACCTCTTCCCCGACTTCGTCGGCGGCAAGAACGAGGAGGTGCGCAAGGACTGCATGGCCAAGAGCAAGTTGGTCCTGAGCGAACTCATGAAGCTGCGCGGCAAGGACCCCTGGATCGCCGGCAAGGAGCCCTCGCTCGCCGACCTCTTCCTGGCCCCGGTCTGCCTCTACGTCAGCATGACGGAGGACGCGGACGAGGCCTTCGACGTTCCCGGCATGCAGCAGTGGTGGTCGGCCGTCCAGTCCCTGGACTCCTACCAGAACACCATGCCCAGCCTGTGAGGATAGCGGGCAGCCATCCACCGGCGCGGTCCCGAAGGGCGTCCTTCGGGATCGTCTCTCTTCTCGCGGTGCAACGAACATAAAAAAAGAGTAGCGCGACCGGTCGTGTCCAACCGATCGCCACCCGCTCCGGCAAGAGAGCGCCGCCGGTCTCGCCAGCGGCGGCTCGGCGGCTCTACTTGGGCGCGATCACCATGATCATCTGGCGGCCTTCCAGCTTGGGATAGGCCTCGACCTTGGCAAGTTCCTCGGTGTCCTCGCGCACCCGGTCCAGGATCTTCATGCCGAGCTCCTGGTGGGCCATCTCGCGGCCGCGGAAGCGCAGGGTGACCTTCACCTTGTCGCCTTCCTCCAGGAAGTGCTTCACCTGGCGCATCTTCACGTCGTAGTCGTGCGTGTCGATGCCGGGGCGCATCTTGATCTCCTTGACCTCGATGACCTTCTGCTTCTTGCGCGCTTCGTTGGCGCGCTTCTGCGCCTCGTACTTGAACTTGCCGTAGTCAAGAATCTTGGCCACCGGCGGGTCGGCGTTGGGGGAAATCTCGACCAGGTCCAGGCCGGCAAGGTAGGCCATGTGCAAGGCCTCCGGCGTCGCCACGACGCCCTGGTTCTCCCCGTTCTCGTCGATCAGGCGCACCCGCGGAACGCGGATGTCGCCATTGGCCCGGGGCCCATCTTTGGACGGAGCCGCGTCCGGTTGAAATCGTGCTATGTCTGTCTCTCCTCGCTGATGATGAGCGCTGCTGGCGTTCCTCCGAACAAGAGGTGCGCCTGCCGCCGTGACATATTGCGATGACTTATGTCTCTCGCAACCCGCCGGGTCGCCCCGGCGGCCGCCGCCGTTAAGACGGCCGGCCGTCAGGCGGGTGGACGCGCCTCTGCCTCTAGTCTAGTGAGCGCATCGCCGAGCGCAAGTATCTCTTGGGACTTGCCGCCCAGACGCCTGAGCGCGACCTGGCCAGCCTCCGCCTCCTTGCGGCCGACCACGGCGATCACCGGCACCTTGGCGAGCGAGAGGTCGCGGATCTTGGCGTTGATCTTCTCGCTGCGCAGGTCGGCATCGGCGCGCAGGCCCGTGGCCCGCAGCCTGGCCGTCACCTCTTCTGCATAGCCGTCGGCGTCGTTGGTGATGGTCGCCACCGTCACCTGGCGCGGCGCCAGCCAGAGCGGGAAGCGGCCGGCGTAGTTCTCGATCAGGATGGCGAGGAAGCGCTCGAAGGAGCCCAGGATCGCCCGGTGCAGCATCACCGGGTGGTGCTTTGCGCCGTCCTCGCCGGCATAGGTCGCACCCAGCCGTTCGGGCATGACGAAGTCGACCTGGAAGGTGCCGCACTGCCAGTCGCGGCCGATGGCGTCCTTCAGGACGAACTCCAGCTTCGGGCCGTAGAAGGCGCCCTCGCCGGGGTTCAGCTCGAAGTCCAGGCCGGCCTGACGGGTCGCGTCCATCAGCGCCTGCTCGGCGCGGTCCCAGGTCTCGTCGCTGCCGACCCGCTTCTCCGGACGGTCGGCGAACTTCACCCGCACCTCCTGGAAGCCGAAGTCGCGGTAGATCTCCAGCAGCAGCTCGCAGAAGGCCTTGGTCTCGGAGACGATCTGGTCGGGCAGGCAGAAGATATGGCCGTCGTCCTGCGTGAAGGCGCGCACCCGCATCAGCCCGTGCAGCGCGCCCGAGGGCTCGTTGCGGTGGCAGGAGCCGAACTCGGCCAGGCGCAGCGGCAGGTCGCGGTAGGACTTGATCCCCTGGCGGAACATCAGCACGTGGCCGGGGCAGTTCATCGGCTTCACCGCAAGCGTGCGATGCTCCGATTCCGCGATGAACATGTGCTCGTGGAACTTCTCCCAGTGGCCCGAGGCCTCCCAGAGGATGCGGTCGTAGAGCTGCGGCGACTTCACCTCCTGGTAGTCGGCGGTGGCCAGCTTGCGGCGCAGGTAGTCCTCGATGGTGCGCCAGAGCCGCCAGCCCTCGGGGTGCCAGAAGGTGGAACCCACGGCCTCCTCCTGCTGGTGGAAGAGGTTGAGCTCGCGGCCGAGCCTGCGGTGATCGCGCTTGGCCGCCTCCTCGAGCTGGGTCAGGTAGGCCTTGAGCTGCTTTTCCGTCTCCCAGGCCGTGCCGTAGATCCGCTGGAGCTGCTCGTTCCTGGCATCGCCCCGCCAGTAGGCGCCGGAGACGCGCAGCAGCTTGAAGGCATGGCCCAGCTTGCCCGTCGAAGGCAGGTGCGGTCCCAGGCAGAGGTCCAGCCAGTCGCCCTGCCGGTAGATCGAGATCTCCTCCTCCGGCGGCAGGGTCTGGATGTGCTCGGCCTTGTACTTCTCGCCCAGCTTGGCGAAGTGGGCCACGGCCGCATCGCGCGGCCAGACCTCGCGCGTCAGCGCCTCGTCGCGGTCCACGATCTCGTGCATGCGCGCCTCGATGACCTCCAGGTCCTCGGGCGTGAAGGGCTCGGCGCGGGCGAAGTCGTAGTAGAAGCCGTCCTCCGTCGCCGGGCCGAAGGTCACCTGCGTGCCGGGGAAGAGCTCCTGCACCGCCTCGGCCAGCACGTGGGCCGCATCGTGGCGCAGAAGCTGCAGGCTGTCGGGGTGGCCGCGGGTCACGATCTCGACCTTCGCGTCCTCGGCGATCTCGTGGGCGAGATCGCGCAGAATCCCGTCCACCTTGATGGCAAGCGCGTCCTTGGCCAGCCCGGGGCCGATGTCGGTCGCCAGCCGGGTTCCCTGGACCGGCGCGTCGTAGCTGCGCGTGGCACCATCGGGAAGCGTAAGGACCGGCATGACAAGGGCTCTCCTCATTCCTTGGGGAGCCGCCAGTTAGGCAAGACCGCCCGGCAAGTCAAGGCGCCAGGGGGTGGGGCTGCCCTGCGCAAACGCAGACGCTGTTGCCGCGGCCGGGCCCGGGCAGGCCCAATCCCGCGATGGCCGAGACGGGCAAGCTCGAGGGGGAGCGGGTCCCCCCTCGCCTCGACAGCAGCCTGTGTCCGCCCGCCGACGGCGGCATCCTCCGCCACGGCTGTTGCTCCGCGGGCGCGCGGTGTAGAAGGGAGGCAAGGGACCCAGGAGGAGACAGCCACCCGTGAGCAGCTTCAAGCCCAAGGCCTGGCCGCGCGCCCTGCGCTCGGCCGCCTGGTTCGGCGGCACCGGCCGCGACCAGATCTACCACCGCTCCATGATGAAGAACCGGGGCCTGCCCTCGGACCTCTTCGACGGCCGCCCGGTGATCGGCATCTGCAACACCTGGTCGGAGATCAATCCCTGCAACGCGCACCTGCGCGACCTGGCCGAACGGGTGAAGCACGGCATCTTCGAGGCTGGCGGCTTCCCGCTGGAGTTCCCGATCTTCTCGACCAGCGAGTCGCAGCTCCGCCCCACGGCGATGATGTACCGCAACCTGGCCTCCATGGACCTGGAGGAATCGATCCGCGGCCAGCCGCTGGACGGCGTGGTGCTGCTGGCCGGCTGCGACAAGACCACGCCGGCCCTGCTGATGGGGGCGGCCAGCGTCGACCTGCCGGCGATCCTGGTCTCCGGCGGGCCCATGCTGAACGGCTGGTTCCGCGGCGAGCGCATCGGCGCCGGCACCGCGATCTGGAAGATGTCGGAGGCGATCAAGGCCGGCACCATGACGACCGAGGACTTCATGGAGTCCGAACAGGCCATGGCGCGCTCGCCCGGGTCGTGCAACGTCATGGGCACGGCGTCGACCATGGCCTCCATGGCAGAAGCGCTCGGCATGGCGCTCTCCGGCAATGCCGCCATTCCCGCCGTCGATGCGCGCCGGCGCGTGGTCGCGCACCTGAGCGGCCGGCGCATCGTCCAGATGGTGAAGGACGACATGAAGCCCTCGGACATCCTGGTCCGGCGCGCGTTTGAGAATGCGATCAAGGTGAACGGGGCGCTCGGCGGCTCGACCAATGCCGTGGTGCACCTGCTGGCACTGGCGGGCCGCGTGGGCATCGACATCACCTTGGACGACTGGGACCGCCTGGGCCACGGCATCCCGACCATCGTCGACCTGGTGCCGTCGGGCCGCTTCATGATGGAGGAGTTCTTCAACGCCGGCGGCCTGCCCGTCGTGATCCGCCAGCTCTGCGAGGCCGGCCGGCTGGACGGCGAGGCGCTCACCGTCTCCGGCTCCACCCTCTGGGAGGAAGTGAAGGAGGTGCGCAACTGGGACGAGGAGGTGATCCGCCCCTTCGACAGGGCGCTGACTCAGCAGGGCGGGATCGCCGTCCTGCGCGGCAACCTGGCGCCCAACGGGGCGGTCTTGAAGCCCTCCGCCGCCTCCGAGCAGCTGATGCGCCACCGCGGCCGGGCCGTGGTCTTCGAGGACATCGACGACTACAAGGCCCGCATCAACGACGAGGCGCTGGAGATCGACGAGACCTGCGTCATGGTGATGAAGCACTGCGGTCCCAAGGGCTATCCCGGCATGGCCGAGGTCGGCAACATGGGCCTGCCGCCCAAGGTGCTGCGCAAGGGCATCACCGACATGGTGCGTATCTCGGACGCCCGCATGTCGGGCACGGCCTACGGCACCGTGGTCCTCCACACCTCGCCCGAGGCTGCCGTCGGCGGCCCGCTGGCGGTGGTCCGCACCGGCGACATGATCGAGCTGGACGTGCCGGCCCGGCGCCTGCACCTCGACATCCCCGAGGAGGAGCTGAAGCAGCGCCTGGCCGACTGGAAGCCGCGGATCCCGCGGCCGGCCGGCGGCTATGCCCAGCTGTTCCACGACCATGTCGAGGGCGCGGACAAGGGGGCCGACTTCGACTTCCTCAAGGGCTGCCGCGGCGCACCGATCCCGCGGGACAGCCACTGAGGGGCTTTGTCCCTCAGGGCCGCGGAAGCCTCGACGCCAGCCATCCCTGAACCACCGGCTCCACCAGTCCGCGAATTGTCTCGTTGGCGTAGCCGCACCAGTGGATGCCGGTGCTGTTGTCGAAGGGGGCGTCGAGGGGGCGGCCCCAGCCGTCGGTCAGGATGACGCCGGCGGCGCGCGCAATCTCCAGGCCGGCGATGTCGTAGGGGTGGCACTCGACCCCGACGCCGGCCGGCTCCCTGCCGCCGGCCCGGATCCGGTTGAAGAGGGGGCGCAGGTCGCAGCAGAAGCGGTCGTGGCCGGTCAGCAGCTCGACCAGCTGGCCGGCGGTGGAGATGTACTGGTCGTCGAAGACCAGGCTCTCGCCCTCGCGCGCCCGGCCCGAGGCGGCCGCGGCGACGGCCTCCATCAGCTCGCTCGCCATCACCTTGGTGCCGGGGAAGAAGTTGGAGACCTGGGCGAAGCCGAAGTCGAGGTTGCGGGCCTGGCTGGGCCGCGGCTGCCAGGGCTGCCGCGTGCCGTCCAGGAGGCTCACCCGCTCGGCCGCGACCGGGCCGCCCTGCGCGTGGAGGAAGAGGTCGTAGGCGCCGGCCTTGCTGGTCGGCAGCTCCACCATTGCAGAGGCGCGGATGGCCGAAAGAGCAAGGGGATCGGCCGCGGCGGGTGCTGCGGCGGCGATGAACCAGGCCGGGCGCTTGTCGTACATCAGCCCGCGGGTGCCGTCGATCGGGTCGATCAGGAGCGCCAGGCGGGGCTCACGGTCGCCTGGCCCAATCCGGGCCGAGGGCGCGTCCTCCATGCCCTCGCCGATCAGGCGGATCGGCTTGAAGCGGTCCGGCCAGGCCTCAAGCGCCTGCCGGATGACGCCATCGGCCCTGCTGTCGATGCGGAAGATGGTGTCGCCGCCCTCGAAGCCGACCACCTCGCTGTCGCTGGCGGGCCTCAGGCTGCCGCAGACCTCGCGGCGCACGGCCTCGCCCAGGCCGGCCAGCAGGCGGGCGATCGCGGCCCAGTCGTCGGGGCCGAAGGACTGCAGCGTCACCGCACGGCCTCGCGCCGGCCGAGCAGGCCCTTGGGCCGGACCAGCAGGATGGCGATCACAATGGAGAGCGCGATGGCCTCGCGGTAGGGAATGGCGAAGTCGGGCAGGTAGGCGCGCAGGAAGACCTCCAGCACGCCCAGCACCAGCCCGCCCACCACCGCGCCGGCGAGACTGCCGAGCCCGCCCAGGACCACGGCGATGAAGGCCTTCAGCACCGGCACGAAGCCCATGGTGGGATCGACCGAGGCGCGCTGGGCGATCCAGAGCACCGCGGCGACGCCGGCCAGCGCGCCCGAAATCGCGAAGGCGGCGGCGATCACGCGGTTGGCCCGCACGCCCATGACCCGCGCGGCGGCGAAGTCCTGCGAGGCCGCGCGCATGGCAATGCCCAGTAGGGTCCGGCTGAGGAAGAGGCTGAGGCCCACCAGGGTGACCGCGGTGACGGCGATCGAAACGGCCTGGATCACGCCCAGCGTCGCGAAGCCCAGGTCCAGCGTGCCGCCGAAGAAGGCCGGGTACTCGACCGCCCGGGGCCGCGCCGAGATCAGGTTCTGGAAGAGGATGTGCAGCGCCGTCGAGATGGCGAAGCTGGAGAGCAGCAGCGAGGCCGCCCCCGCCCCGCGCAGCGGCCTGAAGGCCACCAGCTCCATCAGCATGGCGGCCCCGACGGCGACCGCGATGCCCAGCGGCACGGCGATGCCGAAGGGCAGGCCGGCGCCGGTGGCGAAGAACATGGTGTAGCCGGTCAGGGTCATGAGATCGCCGTGGGCGAAGTTGATCAGGCCCATGATCGAGAAGACCATGGCCAGCCCCAGCGCCAGCAGGGCATAGGTCCCACCCAGGCTCAGCCCGTTGGCGAGCTGCTGCACGAAGACGGCGAGATCCATGCCTCTCAGCTCACTCCCACGTAGGCTTCGGTCAGCCGGCCGGAGCGCGCCAGCTCCGCGGCCCCGCCCTCGTCGACGATGACCCCGCTCTTCATGACGTAGGCGCGGTCGGCGACCTCCAGCCCCATCTCGACGTTCTGCTCGACCAGCAGCAGGGTGGTGCCGAGCGCGCGCAGGCGCAGGATCATCTCGAAGACCTCGTCGACGATCTGTGGGGCGAGGCCCAGGGAGGGCTCGTCCAGCAGGATCATCTCCGGCGCAGACATCAGCGCGCGGGCGATCGCCAGCATCTGCTGCTCGCCGCCCGAGAGCGTGCCGGCGAGCTGCCGGCTGCGCTCTCTCAGGATGGGGAAGATCTCCTCGACCTCGGCCGCCTTGCGCCTGCGGTCGACCCGTCCCTTGCCGGCGACCATTCCGATCCTCAGGTTCTCCGCCACCGAAAGCTTGGGGAAGACGCGCCTGCCCTCGAAGACCAGGGTCAGGCCCAGGGCCGAGATTGCCTCGGTGGGCCTGCCCAGGATGTCGGCCCCGCGGAAGCGGACCCGCCCGGCGGTCTCCGGCACCAGGCCCATGATCCCGCCCAGCAGAGAGGTCTTGCCCGCGCCGTTGGCGCCGAGCAGGGCGACGACCTCGCCCTTCCCGACGCCCAGCGAGGCGCCCCGGACCGCCTGCACCGCACCGTAGGAGACGGTGAGGTCCTCGACGGCGAGCAGGGGCGCCTGATCCAGCACTAGAGCAAAGCCTGCGCAGACGGACCCGTCTGCGACGACGATTTGCTTTGAAAACAACAGGCTAGTGCGGATTTCGTGAGCATGAGCGAGCCTATCCCGCTCTAGCGCTGGCCGGAGTCGGGGCTCGGCACGTCCGCCGGTGCCGGCTGGGCGTCGGCCAGGTGCTCGACCTTGCCGCCGACGATCTTGTTCAGCGCCACGGTGCGCAGCGGCACCCGCTCCATCCCCTTGTAGGTGATCGAGCCGGTGGCGACCGCGACGTCCTCGACCGCATCGATGGCGTCGCGCAGGGCTGCCGGGTCGGTCGAGCCCGCGGCCTCGACGGCGGCTGCGATCACCTTCACCATGTCGTAGCCGGTGGCGGTGAAGGCGGTCTCGGCCGGCGCGCCGTGGAAGGCCTCGTACTCCTTGTAGAAGGCGGCCAGCGGCGAGCCCTCGGTGGGGAAGCCGGCATTGGTGAAGACCACGCCATCGACCAGCTCGCCGAGACCGAAGGTGGTCGGCGAGTCGATGCCGTCGCTACCCAGGACCGGCGCATCGACCCCGGCGCCGCGAAGCTGGCGGATGAAGGCCGGGAAGTCGGGCTCGTAGGCCGAGGTCATGATGACGTCGGGCTTGGGGTCCATGTTGGCGATCTTGGTGACCTCGGCCGAGAAGTCCTGCTGGCCCATGGCGTACTCGGAGACGCCCAGCACCTTGCCGCCCTTGTTCTCGAAGGCGACGATGAAGTACTCGGGCAGGCGCTGGGTGTAGGGCGTGTCGGGCGACAGCAGCACGTAGGCCGTCTTGTAGCCCTGCTCCTGGGAGTGGTCGGCGAGTGCCGCTGCCTGCAGGTTGTCGGCCGTGTAGTTGGAGAACATGTAGGCCCCGACGGTGGCCGGCAGGGTCGGCGTGGAGGCGCAGGAGGTGATCGCCGGGATCTCGGCCCCCTGGGCGATCATGCCGGCCGCGATCGAGGGATCGACGTCGCAGGGCGTGATCAGCACCTCGACGCCCTCGTCGATCATCTCCTGGGCCATGATGCTGGCCTGGGCCGTGTCGGAGCGCATGTCGCGCTCGACCAGCTCGATCTTGATCTTGCCGCCGATGCCGCCCGCCTTGTTGATCTCGTCGACCGCGACCTGCACGCCGGCCAGGCTCGGCTGGTCGTAGGGGGCGAGGTAGCCCGTGAGCCCGCCCAGGTAGCCCAGCTTCAGGGTATCGTCCGCGGCCCCGGCGGTGATCGCCGGCAGGGCCAGCGCGGTGCCCGCAAGGACACCCAGTAAACTCTGTCGCATAGCTGTCTCCTATCTGGTTTCGCTTCGCTCGGTGACGCTGCCGTGGCGGCGCAGGCCCAGGTAGGCCACACGCACGGCCTCGTCGTGTTGGATCGCCTCGGGCGCGCCCTGGGCGATCACCTCTCCCTTGTTCAGCACGACGATGCGGTCGCACAGCCGAAGGATCAACCTGAGATCGTGGTCGACGATCAGGATGCCGACACCGTGGTCGCGCCGGACGCTGGCCAGGGTCGCCAGCAGGTCGTCGGACTCGGCCTCGTTCATGCCGGCCGCCGGCTCGTCTAGCAGCAGGAACCTCGGATCCAGCGCCATGGCGCGCGCGATCTCCAGTCGGCGCTGCTGTCCGTAGGCCAGGGTGCGCGCCTCGCGACCGGCCAGATCCGCGATGCCGAAGAGACCCAGCAGCTCCCGGGCGCGGCCGTAGGCCTTCTCCAGGCTCCCCAGGCCGCGCCGCGCGGCGAGCGCGGCGGCGACGTTCTCCAGCGCGGTCAGGCGGCCGAAGAGGCGGATGGTCTGGAAGGTCCGCCCGACGCCGGCCCTCGCCATGTCGTAGGGGTGAAGCTCCGTCACCTCGCGGCCGGCGAGCCGCACCCGGCCGCCGCTGGCGTCGTGGGTCCCGGCGATGCAGCCCAGAAGGGTGGTCTTGCCGGAGCCGTTGGGGCCGATGAGGCCCAGGATCTCGCCCGGCTCGACCGCCAGGGACACCCGCTCCAGCGCCCGTACGCCGCCGTAGTTCTTGGAGAGCGCCTCCACCGTCAGCGCCTCACCGCTGGCCCCGGCCGTCGCGGCGCGCTCCGCGGCCGTGAGGGCCTGCGGGACCTCGGCCGGCGGCGGCGGCGCGGCCTCGGGTGCGCCGCTTGCCGTCTTCTTCATGCGGGCCAGGAGGTCGGAGAGTTCCAGGTGTCCCAGCATGCCCTCCTTGTGCCGGTAGAGCACCCAGAGGACGGCGATGCTGAGCCCGATCTCGGTCAGCCCGAAGATCTGGCCCAGGCCGAGGCTCTCGGAAAGCCCGCTCTGCTCGATGCGGCGCAGCACCTCGATCAGCAGGGTCACCACGGCGCTGCCGAAGACCGCGCCGGTGATGCTGGCGAAGCCGCCGAGGATCAGCACCACCAGCAGGCTGAAGGTGAGGTCGAAGTAGAACTCCTTGGGCGAGAAGACGGCCAGGAAATGGCCCAGCAGCACGCCCGCGAGAGCCGCCAGCGCGCCGGAGAGGGTCCAGGCGGCGAGCCGCGCACGGTCGGCCCGGATGCCGATCGAGGCCGCCGCCGCCTCGTCCTCTCTGACCGCGCGCAGCAGGAGCCCGGCCCGCGAGCTGGTGAAGAGCCTGGCGACCACGACGGCCAGCAGCGCGAAGCCCAGGGCCACCGGCAGGTCGACGCTGCGCGGCACGCCGAAGAGGGCCTGGCTGCCGCGGGTGAAGTCGCGCGCGCCGACCAGGATCGAATAGCCGATCATCAGGACGCCCAGGGTGGCGATGGCGGCCTCGGACCCGCCGAGCCGGCAGATGGGGACGCCGACCAGCAGGGCCAGCAGGGTCACCAGCGCCACGGTCACCAGCAGGGAGGCGAGGAAGGGGATCTGCAGCTCCATGATGAAGGGCGGCAGGTTCGGCAGCGCCGAGGCCTTGATGGCCGTCGGCATGGTCAGCAGCGCGGAGATGTGCGCCGCCACCCCCATGAAGGCGGCATGGCCGAAGGAGAGGACCCCGGAGGTGGCGGTAAAGGAGGCAAAGGCCAGGGCTGCCACCAGGATGATCAGGAAGTGGGTGGCGACGCTCTGCTCGGAGTTTCCAAGAAAAGCCCAGATTGCCAAAATTGGAATGAGCAGAAGCAGGCAAATCCTGAGCGCGTCCAGGGCTGCGCCTGCCATTGCCCTCTGCCTCGGGCTGCGTACCTGGGCCGTCGCTCCCGACCAGGACATGGAGTGCTCCCAGAGTGTTCTCTAGACTGCGGCCAGTGTTTTCAGGAGGGGCTACCGGTCCCCCGCTTACCGTCCCTGCGCCCGGCGAGACCTGCGCGCGAGCAAATTCACGATAGACACCCCGGCCAAAGAGTGTCAATCATGTTGCTCCAGATTTGACGAGATCCGGCAGAACTGTACAAAGATGAGGCAGGGTGACGAAGGATTGACCCTCGGCGAGCGCACGCGGCAGGCAATGCCGTCGCTGAGCCCGGCCGAGCGGCGGCTGGCCCGCGAGATCCTCTCGGGCGGCACGCCGGAGCAGGTGGAGACGGCGGCGGCCCTGGCGGCGACCGCCGACGTCAGCACGCCGACGGTCCTGCGCTGCCTGGCGAAGCTGGGCTTCTCGGGCTATGCGGACTTCCGCGCGGCCGCCCTCAGGGAGGCGCAGGAGCGACGCGAGTCGGCGCTCGCCCTGATGGGCAGGCGGGCCACGGAGGCCAGGGGCGCCAACCTCTGCGAGCGCTTCCATGCCGGCTTCGCCGCGGCGATCGACGACACCTTCAAGCGCATCGACCAGGCGGAGGTCGGGCGGGCGCTGGACCTCCTCGCCAACAAGGGCCGCAAGCAGGTCTTCGCCGGGGGGCGCTTCAGCCAGAGCCTGGCGGAGATGCTCTACGGCCACTGCCACCTGATCCGGCCGGGCTGCGACCTGGTTCCCTTCGCCGCCCAGAACCGGGCGAACCGGCTGATGGACGTGGGGCGGGCGCATGTGCTCACCGTCTTCGATTTCCGCCGCTATCAGGCCGACAGCGTGGAGCTTGCCCACGAGGCCAAGCGGCGGCGCGCGAAGCTGGTCCTGGTGACGGACCCCTGGATGTCGCCGATTGCGGACTGGGCCGACGTGGTGCTGGTGGCCGACGTGCGCTCCGCCTCGCCCTTCGATTCGCTGGTCCCGGCCATGGCGGTGACCGAGACCCTGATCGCGGGTCTCTACGAGCGGATGGAGGGCCAGGCCTCGCGGCGGCTGGCGGCCTTCGAGGCGCTCAACCCCGATTTCGAATGGAAGGCCCCCCGCGCATGACGCGGGCGGGAGCGGACCTGGAGGCAAGGGCATGACCGAGGACGGCATCACCTATCTGCTGTGGCACGATCTGGTCGGCATCAGCCGCACCCGCGGGGTCCCGACCGCGGACCTGGAGGCGCGCAGCCGCCACGGCCTGGGCTGGGCCTGCGCCGGGCAGGCGCTGACCCCCTTCGAGGACATCGTGGACAATCCCTGGGGACCGATGGACGAGGTGCGCCAGATCCCCGACCTCGGCGCCGGCTTCACCATTCCGGGCGACGCGCGCGCGCCGGCGATCTCGGCCGTCATCTGCAACTCCATCGCCGCCTCGGGCGAGCCCTGGAGCTGCTGCGGGCGCAGCTTCCTGAAGCGCGCGCTGGACGATTTCAAGGCGGAGACCGGGCTCGGCATCATGACCGCGGTCGAGCATGAGTTCTCGGTCGAATCGCCGGAGATGGAACCGGCGACGCCCTTCTCCTTCGCCGCCGCCCGCCAGGCCCAGCCCTTCCTCCTGGACCTGCAGAGCAAGCTCAGGGCCGTAGGGGCCGCGCCGACCACCATCGAGCCGGAGTTCGGCCTCGGCCAGTACGAGGTCGCGGGCGCGCCGGTTGAGGGCCTGGCCGGCGCCGACCTCTGCCTGATCGCGCGCGAGACCATCCGCGAGGTGGCGCGCCGCCACGGCATGGCGGCCTCCTTCACGCCGAAGCCCTACCCCGGCGCGGTCGGCAACGGTGCGCACCTCCACATCAGCTTCCTGGACGAGTCCGGGGCCAACGCCGCCTACGATCCCGAAGGCGTGCTGGCGCTGAGCCCGCTGGCGCAGTCCTTCGCCGCAGGCGTGCTGGCCCACATCGACGCCCTGGTGGCCTTCACCGCGCCCTCGCCGGTCTCCTACCACCGGCTGGGCCCGCATCACTGGAGCTGCGGCTTCCGGGCGATCGGCCTGCAGAACCGCGAGGCGACCCTGCGCGTCATGCCCGGCCAGGGCGACGCGGCCGGGCTCGCCCGGGGCCACAACCTGGAATACCGGCCGGCCGACGGCGTGGCTTCTCCTTACCTGGCGCTGGGCGTCCTCCTGCGCGCCGGGCTGGAGGGCATCCGCAAGAAGCTGCCGCTGATGCAGTCGCTCGCCGAGGACCCGGCCGAGATGGACGAGGCCCGCCGGGCCGCCCAGGGCGTCACCCCGCTTCCCACCAGCCTGGCTGCAGCGCTGGACTGCCTGGAGGCCGATGCCACGGTCTGCGGCTGGTTCGGGGAGGACTGCCTTGCCACCTACCTGGCGCTGAAGCGCTGGGAGGCCGCCTTCGCCGCCGAGGCGCCGGAGGAAGAGCTCTTCGCCCGCTACCGCAAGACCTACTGAAGGAAGCCGCCATGATCGCCGACCGCCCCTGCATCGACCACCACTGCCACGGCGTCGTCCCCAAGGAGCTCGACCGGCCCGCCTTCGAGGCCCTGATGTCGGAGGCGCACCGCCCGCACCTGCCCGGCTGCACCCAGTTCGACAAGTCCCTGGGGCTTGGCATCCGCCGCTTCTGCGCGCCGGTCCTGGACCTGGAGCCGCTGGCCTCGCCGGAGGCCTATCTGGAACGGCGCAGCGAGCTGGGTGCCGCGGAGGCCAACCGGCGCCTGCTGCGCGGCGCCAGGCTGACCAAGCTCCTGATCGACAGCGGCCACCGCAGCGAGTCCCTGCTCAGCGTCGAGGCCATGGCCGAGGCCGCGGCCACGCCGACCCGGGAAGTGGTGCGCATCGAGGCGGTGATGGAGGAGGTGGCCAGGACCGCCGACAGCGCCCAGGCGCTGCTGGAGGGCTTCGAGGCTGCCCTGAACGCCCGGACCCTCGAGGCCGTCGGGCTCAAGTCGATCGTCGCCTACCGCACCACCTTCGCGATTCTGCAGAGCCCGCCCAGCCGCGAAGAGGTGCTCCAGGCCGCCGGCGACTGGCTCTCGCGCAACGAGAAGAGCGGCTGGAAGCGGCTGGAGGACCAGGCGCTGATCCGCCACGGCCTCTTCACCGCGCTGGACCTCTGCGTCGAGCGGCAGTTCCCGCTGCAGCTCCACGTCGGGGTCGGCGACCGCGACGTCCTCATGCCCTCCTGCGATCCCACGGTCTTCACCCCCTTCATCGAGCTGGCGGAAGAGAAGGGCGTCACCATCACCCTGCTGCACTGCTTCCCCTTCGTGCGCGAGGCAGCCTGGCTGTCGGAGGTCTTCTCCAACGTCTACTTCGACGTCGGCTTCACCCTGAACTTCACCGGCCCCCTGGCCAGGCGGGCGCTGGAGGACGCGCTGGAGATGGGGCCCTTCTTCAAGCAGATCTACTCCTCCGACGCCTTCGGCCTGGCCGAGCTCTACTACCTCGGCCGGGTGCAGTTCGACCGCTCGCTCAAGGCCATCCTCGACGGCTGGATCGCGGCGGGCGACTGCACCGCCGCCGACGCCGAGCACATCGCAGCGGCGATCTCGCACGGGAACACGGAGAGGATCTACCGGGTCTGAGCGCCCCAAGCCCTTTCGGAGACAAGTCATGCATTTCAAGGAGAAGACGGTGGTCGTCACCGGTGCGAGCCGCGGCATCGGTGAGGCCACGGCCCGGCATTTCGCGGCCAAGGGGGCCCATGTGTTCCTCGCCGCGCGCGACGCCGAGAGGATCGCTGCGATCGTGGCGGAGTTGGGTGATGACGGTGCCTCGGTCCGCGCCTGGCCAACCGACGTGGCCGTTGCGGGCCAGGTGAAGTCGCTGATCGAAGCGGCGGTGGCAGAGACCGGCCGCATCGACCTTCTGGTGAACAATGCCGGGCTGATCGACCCGATCGCACGGCTCGGCGACAGCGACCCGGAGGCCTGGGGCCGGATCGTCGACGTGAACCTCAAGGGCGTCTACCACGGACTGCGCTATGCCATCCCCGCGATGGTCGGACAGGGCGGGGGCACGATCGTCAATATCTCCTCGGGCGCTGCGGTCTCGGCCCTGGAGGGTTGGAGCCACTACTGCGCAACCAAGGCGGCGGTGCTGTCCCTCACGCGCGTGGCGGACAAGGAGTATCGCGACAAGGGCGTCAGGGTCATGGGCCTCAGCCCCGGCACGGTTGCGACCCGCATGCAGACGGAGATCCGCACGTCGGGCATCAATCCGGTCAGCCAGCTCGACTGGTCTGCCCACATCCCGCCGGACTGGGTGGCGCAGGCCATCGGCTGGATGATGAGCGATGCCGCCGACGCCTATCTGGGAACCGACTTCTCACTGAAGACCGAAGAGGGGCGACGCGCGGTCGGCCTGCCTGTGACGTAATACAGTCTGCGCAAGGCAGATCATCGCTGAGTCTGCGCGGGCGCGATGCCTCTGAAACGTTTCGGTTTTGCGCGGAACCGGCCCGCACCCCCGCCCGGCCGCCCATGGAAGTATCCTGATAAGGGCGGCCGGGCGGGGGTGCGGGCCGGCCACCGACATCGCCAGAGCGCGAAGAGCTCTAATGCACAGCCGCGTACATGATCTTCTCTTCGCTGGCCTCGTCGATGGTCATCTCCTCGACGATGCGGCCCTGGCGGGCGACCAGGATCCGGTCGGAGAGGCTGAGCACCTCCGGCAGGTAGGAGGAGATAACCACGACCGCGGCGCCGGCATCGGCCAGGGCCTCGATGATCTGGTGGATCTCGGCGATGGCGCCGACGTCGACGCCGCGCGTGGGCTCGTCGAAGATGATGATCGAGGGCTCCTGGATCAGCGACTTGGCGATCACGACTTTCTGCTGGTTGCCGCCGGAGAGCTCCACCACCCGCGAGGCCTCGCCGATGGAGCGCACCTTCAGGGACTGGATCCAGTGGGCGGCCTGCTCGCGCGCCTCGGAGATGGTCTTGACGGCCAGCGGGTTGGTGCCCTGGGCCAGCTTGCCCAGGAAGATGTTCTGGGCGACGTCCATGGTGTCGAAGAGGCCGTCGACCTTGCGGTCCTCGGTGATGTAGGCGATGCCGCGGCGCACGGCCTGGCGCGGCACGCGGAAGCGCACCGGCGTGCCGTGCAGCTTGATCCGCCCGCCGTGGAAGAAGTCGCGCTTCAGCACGCCGCCGGCGATCTTCATCATCTCGGTCCGGCCGGCCCCCACCAGCCCGAAGAGCCCGGTGACCTGGCCGGCGAAGACCGAGAGCGTGGCGCTGCGCACCGCCTTGCCCATGGAGACGTTCTCCAGCGCCAGCACCTTCTCGCCAGGCGGCCGGGCGGCGCGCTGGCTGGAGGCATCGCCGTAGAGCGCGTCGGTGAGCTGGCGGCCGACCATGGCCTGGATGATGCGCTCGCGGGTGAAGCTGCCGGTCTCGTCGGTCACGATCAGCGCGCCGTCGCGCAGCACGCTGATGCGGTCGGAGTGGGTGAGGGCCTCTTCCAGCGCGTGCGAGATGAAGATGATGGCCGCGCCCTCCGCCTTCAGGCGGGCCAGCAGGGCGAAGAAGTGCTCCTTCTCCTCCGGCGTCAGGGTCGCGGTGGGCTCGTCGAAGATGAAGACACGGGCCTGGTGGTGCACCGCGCGCGCGATCTCCACCATCTGCTTCTTGGCGGCACCCAGGCTGGAGACCAGCGCCGTGGGGTCGACGTGGAAGCTCAGGCGCTGCAGGTGCTGCTGGGCCTTGATGTTGACGCCGCGCAGGCGGTTGAAGAAGCCCTCGGTGCCGAGGAAGATGTTCTGGGCGACGCTCATGGAGGGGATCAGGTTGGTCTCCTGGAAGACCATGGCGATGCCGGCCTCCATGGCCTCGGCCGGGCTGGCGAAGCGCACCGCGCGGCCCTCCAGCAGCATCTCGCCCGAGGTCAGGGGATAGAGCCCGGCCAGCACCTTGGTGAGCGTCGACTTGCCCGCACCGTTCTCGCCGACCAGGGCGTGCACCTCGCCCGGGCGCAGGGTGAAGTCCACCTCGCGTACGGCGAGGTTGCCGCGGAAGGACTTGGTCGCCTTCCTGAACTCGACCAGCGGGGTCATGCCGCCGGCCCTCCGCCCTCGGCAGGGAAGCCAAGCAGCCATCCGGCCCCGCGCGAGGCGGCGAAGACCCGCTCTCCCGCCTGGCAGACGGCGGTGATGCCGTGCAGCGTGCCGTCGGCGCGGCTGTGCAGGCTCTCGACCGGGCGGAAGGCGGCATCGCAGCGCAAGACCAGGCCGTAGGACCGGGAGGGCGCCCAGGGCTTCAGGATGCCCATCTGGCGGACGGAGCCCTGCTGCAGGGGGTGGGCCGGCCCCAGCGTGGCCGCCAGCGCCGGCCCGACCCACTCGTCGGGCTCGATGGTGGCCATCATCTCCTGGCGGTAGTCGTCCTCGCGCAGGACCAGCTCGAAGAGCTGCCGGCGCGGCGCGAAGAGGGCCAGCCAGAAGCCGCCGTCGCCCGCAGCCGCAAGGCGCGCGGGATAGGCGGGCAGGTCGTCCAGCAGGACTCTCGAGGGGCCCGGCCCCTCCGCAGGAAGCGCCAGCACGCGGTGCCGCCAGCTCTCGCTGACGGCGAGAGCGCCGTCCGCCAGCAGGGCGATGCCGTTTGGATAGGCCAGCCCCTCGGCCAACAGGCGGGTCTTGCCGGAGGCAGGGTCGAGCAGGATCACCCGGCCGCTGCGGCCCTGCTCCATCAAGTCGCGCTTCCAGGCGTCCGTCGCGTTGCTCCGCGAGCCCAGGCAGAGGGCCAGCCGCCCGTCGGGCAGGAAGACGGCCGCGGTCATGGCAGCCGCCATGTCGTCCGGCAGCGCGCAGTCGGACCAGCCCTCCGGGCCGCCGAGGCTGACGCCGCTGCCGGCAATCCCCACGGCGATCCTGCCGCCGGTGGTGCAGGCGAGGAAGGTGATCGGCGCCGGGAACGCACGCAGTTCCTCTGCCGCGGCGGTCCCGTTCTGCAGCGCGATGCGCACGAGCCGGGTGCCGCTGCTGGCGAAGAGCTCCGTGTCGCAGGCGGCCAGGCTGTCGATCCCCTCCAGGCGGACCAGGCGCTGGGCCTCCTCCAGGCGGTTGTTGGGCTTGAAGACCCCGTCCATCGCCGGGACGCTGATGCCGGCATCGGCGCGCGAGAAGAGCTTCCCCAGGCCGGCGAGCACGGCGTTCATCGCCCGCTGCCCCCCTTGTCGCCCCAGTAGTCCCGGTGGATGGTCCAGTCGGGATCGGCGCCCTCGATGCGCACCCGCCCGATCCGGTTGTTGGAGACGCCGCCCAGATAGAGCCAGCCCTTGTGCTCGCAGGTGGAGGTGATCGAGGGGTGGTTCAGCCCGGCCCGGTCCCAGTAGCTGGCGAGGATCTCGCCGCGCTCGGAGACCTGCAGCACGCAGCCGCGGTTGATGTTGGGGAAGAGCCACTCGTCGGCGGCGATGCGCTTGGCCATGCGGCGCCGGAAGGCGGGCTTGCGCATGGCGAGGTCGAAGGTCCGGGTGCGCATGCCCAGCAGCGCCACCCAGTAGGTGCCGTTGGAGCCGCGGTTCAGGTTGTCGGGATAGCCCGGCAGGTTCTCCATGAAGACCTCGCGGCGGCCCTTCTTCGGCCCGGCGAACCAGTAGCGGCTGATGCGGCAGGTCCAGGTCTCGGCGAAGAGGAGGGACTGGCCGTCGGGGCAGACGGTGATGCCGTTCGGGAAGACCAGGCCGCGCAGGACCGTGCGGGTGGTCCCCCGCTTGGGGTCGACCGTGATCAGGCGCCCGTTGCCGCGGCCCTCCAGCGCGTCGACCGCCCAGTCCGACATGTCGTAGCGCTTGGTCGCCTCGCTGAAGAAGATCCGCCCGTCCGGGGCGATGTCCAGGTCGTCGGGTAGGCGCAGGCGGGAATCGTCGATGACCGAGAGCAGGGTGCGGTTGGTCTCGTCGGTCACCTTCGCGACCCGGCCCTCGGGCGTCACGCGATAGACGCCCATGCCGCCGACGCAGGTCAGGAGGTCGCCGTTGGCCGCGAAGGCCAGCCCCAGCGGGTGGCCGCCGATCCGGGCGAAGACCTCGTGGCGCTTGTAGTCGGGCGCGAAGAAGCGGTGGATGGTGCCGTGGCGGGTGCCGGTATAGAGGTTGTCGTCGCGGTCGAGGATCACGTCTTCCGGACCCTCGACCGCGCCCAGCCCGATCGTCTCGGCCGAACCCAGCTTGTCGTTGACCGCCAGCACCTCCGGCTCTGCGCGCCAGTCCCGCTCCGGCAGGCGCAGGAAGGTGGGCGAGACATAGACCTTGCTCAGGATCTTGCCCCTGTTCTTGACCCATTTGCGGTCGAAGAGAACGGCGGCAATGAGGACCAGACCGAGGATCAGCTGGCTGACGTTGCCCGGCATGGAGAGCCGGATCAGGCTGTTCGAGAGGATCAGCACCAGGATCGTGCCGATGATGGCGTTGCCGACCGACCCGCGCCCGCCGCCCAGGGAAACGCCGCCCAGCACGACTGCGGTCAGCACGGTGATCTCCAGGCCGATGCCGGTGTCCGCGCCGGTGCTGCCCAGCCGCGCGGAGAAGAGGAAGGCGGCGGCCGCCGTCAGCAGGCCGGAGGCCACGTAGGCCATGCAGACCGTCAGCTTCACGTTGATGCCGGCGTTGTAGGCCGAGCGGCGTGCGCCACCGACGGCCCGCAGCCGCCAGCCCGGCCGCAGCCGGGAGAGCACGAGGTGAAGCGCGATCGCGATCGCCACGAAGATGAGGAAGGAGACCGGCAGGCCGTAGAAGTCGCCGAAGCCGATCAGGTCCCAGGTGGGCGAGATCGCGATGTTGCCGACGATGGCGCTCGCCAGCTTGGGGAAGAAGATGTCGTAGAGCGCGCGGAAAATGACCAGGGTCACCAGGGTGGTGATGAAGGCGCGCAGCCTGAGGTAGCCGACCAGCACGCCGTTCAGCAGCCCGCAGACCAGGCCCGTGCCCAGGGTCGCGGCCAGCGAGACCGGCAGCGGCAGCCCCAGCACGTTCATGCAGGTGAGGCAGGCGAGCACGCAGAGCGCGAACATCGAGCCCACCGAGAGGTCGATGCCGCCCGAGAGGATGACCACCGTCAGCGCCAGCGCGATCAGGCCCATCTCCGAGACCTGTCGGCTGAGGTCGGCCAGGTTCCCGGCCTTGAGATAGCCGGGAATCAGGGCCACGACGATGACGAAGGCGGCCAGCAGCACCAGGGCCGGGATGACGTTGTCGATCCAGCTCTTGGTCAGGAGCTCGCCGAACACCCGGTCCGGCAGGTACCTGTAGCGCAGGCGTAGGAAGGCGTCGCTGCTGGCCATGCCTCGCAAGGATCCCTACTGCAGGTCGTCCAGGGTCCAGCAGTTGCGGGGATTGACGTTCGCCTTCGTGATCTGCGTCAGCGGATTGAAGTAGAGCGCCTTGTCCTCGCCGGCCTCGCCCTCGGAGAGCAGCAGCCGGGCGATCTCCGCGTTCAGGATGTCGCCCTGCAGGGGCACGTTGTAGCTGATGTAGAGGTTGAAGAGCCCCTTGGCGACATTCTCGCAGCCGACCATGTTGCCGCCGCCGCTGGTCACCAGGAAGACCTGGTCGCCCTTGCCGGCCGCCTGGATCGCGGAGGCCGTGCCGGTGTCCTGGTTGTCCCAGATGCCGATGGCGCCGCAGAGATCCGGGTGCTGCTGCAGCACGGTCTCCATGATAGAGCGGGCCTTCTCGGGGTTGTACTCCGTCGCCTGCTGCGAGACGACCTCGATCTCGGGATGCTGGTCCAGGACGCGGTAGATGCCGTCGAGCTGGAAGACGTCGGAGGCCGCGGTCGGCACGCCGGTGTCGATCGCCACCTTGTTGGACGAGCCCTTGCCTTCGCCGCAGCGCTCGACCACGGCCAGTGCCGCCTGCTCGCCGATCTCGGTCCAGTCCGCGCCGACGTAGGAATCGGTCTGGGTGTTGGACTCCAGGTTGATCTGCACGACCTTGATGCCCCGCGACTGGGCCTGGGCCAGGAGCCTGGCATAGGACTGGATGTCGGGGTTGTGGGCGACGATCAGGTCGGGCTCCTCGCTGATCAGGGACTGCAGCGCCCGGGTGCCGGCATCGGTGTTCCAGGCCGGGTCGCGGATCTCGAAGTCGTAGTCCAGGCGCTTGGCCTGCTGGCGCATCTTGGCGGCCCAGCCCTCGGTCAGGTCGAAGCCCATCGAGAGCGGCAGGAAGACCACCTTCTTGCCTTCGAGCGTGCCGTGGAAGGCGGTGCTGCGCGGGTTCTCCAGGCCCTTGTTCTGGGCCTCCGCGCTGAAGCTCCAGCCGCTGACCGCCAGGGCGGCGAGTGCCGCCAGACCCATTGTTCCCAGTCCGATTGATCCAAGTCTCATCTCATGGTCCTCCCTTGGTTCCTTCACATGGATTGGTGGCTCAGAGGTCTCCCTGCTGAGAGGTCTGCTCGTCCCTTGGATTGACGAGCGAATCGATGACGATCGCCAGAAGCAGGACCACGCCCTTGACCAGGTTCTGGATCGTGAAGTCGATGTTGAGGATGGTCATCCCGTTCAGCAGGATGCCGACGAAGATGGTGCCCAGCACGACGTTGCGGATCTTGCCGTGCCCGCCGTTGAGGCCGATTCCGCCCAGCACCACGACCAGCAGGATGTCGTAGATCATGGTGGAATTGAACAGCCGGGCGTTGATGGCCGAGGCCGAGGAGGCGAGGATCAGGCCGGCCCCGTAGGCCACCAGCGCGCTCACCGCATACTGGGCGACGATCATCGGCCGGATCGGGATGCCGCTGATCCTGGCCGCCTCCGGGTTGTTGCCCATGGCGTAGAGCTGCCAGCCGAAGCGGGTCCGGCTGAGGACAAGGTGCAGGAGGATGCAGAGCAGCCCGAAGGTGACCACGGTCACGGGGATGCCCAGGATCCGCGCCTGGCCGAAGACCGAGAACCACTCGTAGCCCGGCGGCACGTTCTGCATCTCGAGCTGGAAGAAGAAGGTGCGGCCCAGGCCGTAGATGACGGACCCGGCGGCCAGGGTGGCGAAGATCGGTGGGATCTCGCCGAAGGCGATGAGCAGCCCGATCACCGTCCCGACCGCGAGCGCGAAGAGGGCGGCGATGAGAAGCGCCAGCTCCAGGCTGTAGCCGTCGCGGGTCAGCACGAAGGCCCAGGCCACGGCGACCACCATGGTCGCGACCATGGAGACGTCGATGCCGCGGCCGATGACGGTCACCGCCATGCCGAGCGCCAGGATCCCCAGGATCGAGACGCTGCGCACCAGGGTCAAGAGGTTGCCGGCGGTGAAGAAGGAGGGCAGCAGCAGCGCGAAGGTGACGAAGGCGAGTGCGGCCAGGATCAGCACGATCCCTTCCTGGCTCTTGAAGAGCCCGGAGAAGGCCGGCGCCATCCTGCGGCTGCTGCTGGTCGCAGTCATGGCGTCAGTCCCGGTCGCCCTCGAGGCCCAGCAGGATCTCCTTGGCCCGGTCGACGCGGACGTCCTTCTCTTCCGCCAGGCGCGTGGCGACGGCCTCGATCTGGTTGCCGGTGGCGCCGGCCACGATCGCGATGTTGCGGGCGTGCAGCGCCATGTGGCCGCGCTGGATGCCCTCGGTGGCGAGCGCCCGGAGCGCCGCCATATTCTGGGCGAGGCCCAGGGCGACCGCGATCTCGGCCAGCTCCTGCGCGCTGGCGACGCCCAGAAGCTCCAGGGCCGCCTGCGCTGCCGGGTGGGTCTTGGTGGCGCCGCCGACGAGGCCCAGCGCCATGGGCAGCTCCAGGGTGCCCACCAGCCGGCCCTCGGCGTTCATCTCCCAGTGGCTGAGTGAGGTGTAGCGGCCGCTTCTGGCGGCCCAGGCATGGGCGCCCGCCTCGATCGCGCGCCAGTCGTTGCCGGTGGCGACGACCAGGGGATCGATGCCGTTCATGATGCCCTTGTTGTGGGTCGCGGCCCGGTAGGGGTCGACCAGCGCGAAGGCGCAGGCCTCGATGATGCCCGCGGCGATGCGCTCGCCCGAGAACTCCTGCGTGGCCAGCGACCCGACCGCGATCTCGACGCGGGCGCGCGCGCGGCGCAGGTCCGCCAGGTTCGAGAGGATGCGCAGGCGCACCGTGCCGCCCGCGACCCTCTCCACCAGCGGGGCCACGGTCTCCGCCATGGTGTTCACCGTGTTGGCGCCCATGGCGTCGCGGACGTCGACCAGCAGGTGCAGCACCACCATGGGGCCCACGGGCGTGGTCTCGAAGACATGGACCTCGATGTCGCGGCAGCCGCCGCCCAGCTCGATCAGCACCCGGTCCTTGGCGTTGGCGGCGGCGATGATCTCCGCGCGCCTCTCCAGCAGGCGGGCGCGCGCACCGTGGGGATCGTCGAGCGAGATCACCTGCACCTGGGCGCGCATGACGGGATCTGTGCTGGAGGTGCGGAAGCCGCCGGACTCGCGGGCGATGCGCGCCATGTAGGAGGCCGCGGCGACCACCGAGGGCTCCTCCACCGCCATGGGGATCAGGTAGTCGCGGCCGTTGATCGTGAAGTTGGTCGCCACGCCCAGCGGCAGCTCGAAACTGCCGATCACGTTCTCGATCATGCCGTCGGCAACGCGGAGAGGAAGCACGCCTCCGCCCGCCAGGGCCGTGCGTGCCGTCTCGCTCAGCTGCGCGGCCTCGGCCACCCGCGCCAGGCGGTCGGCGGGCGCGAGGTTGCGGAACTTCTCGATGCGGGAAGACAGCGGCAGCCGCTCGCGACTGCCCGAAGCCGTTGCTGACAAGACCGAACTCCCCCCTCGCACTACTTTGCTGTTGCCCCTACTAGGAGCCGACTGGCACCATTGGTCAAGGTACAGTTATAGAAACAGTTTCGTACTGTACCGAAGTCTTTGTCGGTAAGGAATGCTGCAATGCACACAAGAACCGGGCCACCATCCGGCTTGCAGACGGGTTTTCGCAGGTGCAACGGAAGGGTGGGGTCCGCCGGCAAGTGGGGCTGTCCGCCCTCCGGTCCCTGGCACAGTGGGGCGCTGTACGCACGCCGGCTTGCAGCAGACGGCCTCCGGGCGGGGGGCGGCGCATGACCCTGACGGAGAAGGTCGTGGAAGAGATCCGCCGGCGCATCGAGAAGAACCTCCTGAAGGTGGGCGACAGGCTGCCCTCGCTGCGCCGCGCCGCCGAGGAGTTCGGCGTCTCCAAGAACACGGTGGTGGAGGCCTACGAGCGGCTGCTGGCGGCGGGCTTCGTCAAGTCGCGCCAGGGCTATGGCTTCACCGTGGTCGACCGGCGCCGGCCGCAGCCGAGCGAGAACCTGAAGCACGTCGCCGAGGCCGTCGACATCGCCTCGCTTCTGAGCGCCCAGCTCGAGAAGAGCTTCTCCATCCGTGTCGGCGACGGCCGGCCGCCGCCCTCCTGGACCGAGGAATCGGAGGTGCGGCGCCACCTGAACCGCATCCACAAGTACGGACAGACGGGCGAGCAGGGCTACGGCACGGCCATGGGCCTTCCGGCCCTGCGCGAGCGCCTGGCGGTCGACTTCGCTCAGCGCGAGGTTGAGGCCGCGCCGGACCAGATCCTGCTGACCTTCGGCGCCAACCACGCGCTCGACCTGGTGATCCGCCGCTACCTGGCGCCGGGCGATACCGTGCTGGTCGACGAGCCCGGCTACTATCCCCTCTTCGCCAAGCTCACCCTGGCGCAGGTCCGCATGATCGGGGTGAAGCGCCTGCCGAGCGGGCCCGATGCGGAGGACCTGCGGCGCAAGGCGGAGGGCTACAAGCCCAAGATCTTCTTCACCCAGTCCATGGCCCACAACCCGACCGGCGGCTCGACCAACCTGCCGACCGCGCATGCGCTGCTGACCATCGCCGCGCAGTACGACTTCCTGGTGGTGGAGGACGAGCCCTTCGTCGACCTGCCGACGGTTCGCGGCGCCGGCCTCGCCTCGCTGGACCAGCTCGAGCGGGTGATCTCGATCGGCACCTTCTCCAAGACGCTGTCGGCCAGCCTGCGCTGCGGCTTCATCGCCGCCAGGGCCGACATCGCCGCCTCGCTGGCGGAGCTGAAGATGCTGACCACGGTCAACAGTTCCGGCCATGTCGAGCAGCTCGTCCTGGGGCTGATCGTCGAGGGCCACTACCGCCGGCACCTGAAGCGCCTCGGCCGCCGCATCGCCAGGGCGACCGAGTCCGTGGTCGGAGAGCTGGAGCGCGGCGGCTTCCGCATGTTCACGGAGCCCAGCGGCGGCTTCTACATCTATCTCCAGCTACCCGGCCACGTCGACGACCTGGCGCTGGCCAGGGCCGGCGCCCGCAACGGCATCTTCATCGCACCCGGCAGCGTCTTCTGCGTGGAGGGGGCGGCTGGCCGCCACGGCACGCGCATCAACATCGCGCGCGCCGATACGCCCCGCTTCTACGAGTTCCTGAAACGCAGCTTCGAGGCTTGAAACTGGGGTGTGGGGTCGTAACCTACTGCTGCCCGGTCAAGCGAATCCGGTCCTGTTGCTTGCATCCATGCACAACCCTTGACGTCATCCCCGGGCGAAGACCCACTGCTGTCCGGTTTAGGTCAAGGTGCAACCATTCTGCGATCCAGTGAGCCGTTTCATCGATCATTATCCGTCATGGCCGGGCTTGACCCGGCCATCCACGTCTTACCGCCAGCGCCCATTGCCCGAGTAGCTCGCTGCCGAGACACGTGGATCCCCGGGTCACGCCCGGGGATGAGTGCGATCGCGAGGTCGTTTCTGTTAGCAAGGTGTGAGTCCTTGTCATGTGAGGTCACGACACATGTAGCCGAAGGAAACTGCGTCGTCGTGAGGCGGGGTGGGGAGCAACCGGAGGCGAAAGGGCAGCCCGGAGGATAACGAACCCGTTTCGGCGTGATGTTGCGGCGAGCCTTCTCATCCGTGGCGAAGCCTGGTCTTGGCAGCAAGAGCGACGGTCCGCGCAGAGGTGACTGGAAAGCGATGGACAGGCGACATGGCGTGGTTGGGGCCGGGATGTCCTGAAGGCAGAGCGAAGGAAGCGGTGAGACCTGTCGGTTTCGGGCGAGGCCGTCAGGAGTCAGAGCCTTCATAGTACCGCAGCGGCCTTGACCGCGAGAGGTCCGGTTAGCAAAGCCGGGTTGAGGGAAGGGAGGCAGGAAGGTGGATGCGTGATGTGTGCAGAGCGGCAAGAGAGCAGCGGCAGTGCCGGCGAGGCTAGACGCGCTGCAGAAGCCCTGTCCCGGCGAGCCGGGGCCTGGAGATGGGTGGAAGCTGCGGTGTGGACGGATCGCATGGTGTCGGCGCTCGAGAAGGGCGTCAAAGGAGGACGATGGTACAGCCTGATGGATAAGGTGTACGCGCCGGCGACGTTGGCGGTGGCCTGGAAGCAAGTCCGGTCCAAGCGCGGGGCTGCCGGTGTGGATGGTGTGAGCGTCGAGCGTTTCGAGGCTCGCTCGGAGGACTATCTGGGCGAGCTTTCGCGCGCGCTGCGGGCGGGAGACTACCGCCCGCAGCCGGTCAAGCGAGTGGAGATCGCCAAGGAGGACGGAGGGACACGGCCGCTGGGGATCCCAGCGGTGAAGGACCGTATCGTCCAGACGGCGGTGAAGCTGGTGATCGAGCCGATCTTCGAGGCTGGCTTTCAGCCCACGAGCTACGGCTTTCGACCGGGACGCAGTTGTCACGACGCGCTGGGCGAAGTGGATCGGCTGATCAAGGAAGGGCTGACCTTCGTGGTCGACGCCGACCTTGCCGGCTACTTCGACAGCATCCCGCAGGACCGGCTGATGGCAAGGGTCGAGGCGAAGATCAGCGATGGTCGCCTTCTCGACCTGCTGGGCGGCTGGCTCCAGCAGGATGTCCTCAGGGGAATGGAACGCTGGACGCCGACGGCCGGCACGCCGCAAGGAGCGGTGATCAGCCCGCTTTTGGCGAACATCTACCTGGACCCCTTGGATGCGTTGCTGGCGGCCAAGGGCCATCGGATGGTGCGCTATGCGGACGACTTCGTGGTGCTCTGTCGGGGCCGCGAGGAGGCCGAGGCCGCCTTGGCGGAGATCCGCTGCTGGGTGGCCGAGAACGGCCTCAGTCTGCATCCGGACAAGACCCATCTCGGCGATTGCCGGGAGCCTGGGGAGGGTTTCGAGTTCCTGGGCTACCGCTTCGAGGCGGGACGGCGTTATGTCCGCAAGAAGGGCCTGACCCGTCTCAAGGACCGTATTCGGGAGAAGACCAAGCGGACGCGCGGGCAGAGCCTGACGTGTGTCATCGCCGATCTGAACCCGATGCTGCGGGGCTGGTTCGGCTACTTCAAGCATGCCCATCCCAACACCTTCGTGCGCCTGGACAAGTTCACCCGTCGCCGGCTGCGCGCGCTCCTGCGCAAGCAGGACAAGCGGCCCGGCTTCGGACGCTGTCTTGGCGACCATCTACGCTGGCCCAACGCCTTCTTCGCTGAAGCCGGACTGTTCGCCCTTGAAACGGCCTGGCGTGAGGCGAGACACCCCCGATGAGGAAACCACCAACTGGAGAGCCGTGTGCGGGAAAACCGCATGCACGGTTCGGAGGGCGGGGAGGGCCACAACCCTTCCCGACCCCTATCGAAAAATAGTTGTGCTCCCAGTTCATTGAGCAACCCAGATCGCTAAACCGGACAGCAGTGGGCTTGACCCGGTCATCCACGTCGTGCCGCCAGCGCAGAACTCTCGACTTTCGCGATGCCGAGCCACGTGGATCCCCGGGACTTTGCCCGGGGATGACGGTAATGGTTGTGCATGATTGCAAACAATACAACCAGATTTGCTAGATGGGACAGCAGCGCCCGCTAACCGGGCCGCACCCTCCAGACCTGGCGGCCGATGACGGCGGCGGGTGCAACGCCTCCAAGCGCGTCTGCCGAGGTCGAGGCGGGGGAGAGGCCCTCCAGCCATACCCGCCCCTCGGCCAGCGCGCGCACCGACTTGACGATGCGGCCGTAGGTCGGGTGGTCGACCAGGACGATGTCGCCGACCCGGAGGCTGCGCGCGCGCCTGAAGATTGCGAAGTCGCCGGGCTCCAGCCGGGGCCGCATGCTTTCGCCGCGGACCCGGACCAGGGACCAGCCGAGCCAGGTCCTCACAGGACGGGGTGGACGACCTCCAGGTTGGGCGCGTAGGGCGTGGTCTTGCGCACCGTCTCCTTGCCCTTGGTCTTCCAGAAGATCTCTGCGAACTCGTTCACCAGCTCGACCAGGGCCAGGCCGTCCTCGCGGTGCACATCCTGCTTGCAGGCGCTGGCCTTCTGCATGATGGAGTGGGTGAGGGCGTGAATCTTGGGATGGGCCTCGATCATCGGCGCCTTGAAGTAGTCGCCCCAGATGATCCGGATCTCGTGCTTGACCTTCTCCGCTTCCTCTTCCTTGCGCAGGACGTTGCGGGTCAGGAGGTTGTGCAGCGAGGCCTTGCCGCCCTCCTTCCCGGCCGCCTCCTGCATGATGTCCATCAGGCGCACCACCGACACGGCGGCGATCAGCGCCGGGGCCGGATCGTAGATGCCGCAGGGGATGTCGCAGTGCGCCTCGGCCGAGCCGATCAGGCCGTGGCGGTCGAGCTTGTCCAAGAGATCGTAGAGCATCGAGGCTGACTCCTTCGTTTGCCTTGCAGGGTTTCCCGTTCGGCCGATCCTAGCGTCTCGGGACGTCAATGCAATTGCATTTCAGTCGCATTGAGTTGCTTAGGGAAGAGAGTCCGGCTTACCGGACCGAGTGGCCTAATAGGGCAGGCCGACGTAGTTCTCGGCGAGCGCGGTCATGGCAGCCCTGGAGCCCACCAGGTAGTCCAGCTCGGCGCGCTGGATGCGCTCGCCGAAGGCGCCGTCGTCCGGGAAGCGGTGCAGCAGGCTGGTCATCCACCAGGAGAAGCGCTCGGCCTTCCAGACGCGGCTGAGGCAGGCGGCGGAATAGTCCGCAAGCTGCCCCTCGTCGCCCGAGCGGTAGAAGGCGGTCAGTGCGCGCGAGAGGTAGAAGATATCCGACGCCGCCAGGTTCAGGCCCTTGGCGCCCGTGGGGGGCACGATGTGGGCCGCGTCTCCGGCCAGGAAGAGGCGGCCGTGGCGAAGGGGCTCGGCGACGAAGCTGCGCAGCGGCGCGATGCTCTTCTCGATCGAGCGGCCGGAGACCAGGGCCTCAGCCGCGTCGGCGGGCAGGCGGCGTTTCAGCTCCTCCCAGAAGCGCTCGTCCGGCCAGTCCTCCACCCTATCCTCCAGGGAGCACTGAACGTAGTAACGGCTGAGGCTCGGCGAGCGCAGGCTGCAGAGCGCGAAGCCGCGTTCGTGGCGGTTGTAGATCAGCTCCTCGGAGACCGGCGGCGTGCGCGAGAGGACGCCCAGCCAGCCGAAGGGATAGACCTTCTCGTAGCAGCGCAGCACGTCGGCGGGGATCGACCTACGGCTGACCCCGTGGAAGCCGTCGCAGCCGGCGATGAAGTCGCAGTCGACGCGCTCCAGGGCGCCGTCCTTGCGGTAGGTCAGGTAGGGCCGGTCGCTTTCGATGTCGTGGGGAGTCACCTCTTCGGCCTCGTGCACGATGGTGCCGTCCAGGGCGTCGCGGGCGGCGAAGAGGTCGCGGGTGATCTCGGTCTGGCCGTAGACCATCACGGAGGCGCCGGTGAGGGCCTTGAAGTCGATCCGGTGACGCCTGCCGCCGAATGCGATCTCGATGCCGTCGTGGATCTGTCCCTCGCGGTCCATCCGCTCGTGCACCCCGGCCTCGCGCAGCAGGTCGACCGCGCCCTGCTCGATGACGCCGGCGCGGATCCGGCCCAGGACATAGTCCCGGCTCTGCCGTTCCAGCACCACAGAATTAATGCCTTTCAGATGCAGCAATTGGGACAGCAGGAGCCCCGCGGGACCAGAACCGATGATGCCGACCTGGGTTCTCATGGCAGGCCCTCCTTCGCCGCGTTGCCGCGATCTCCTTGCCGTCAGGTCCAGTAGAGCCGCTGGGGGTTGTCCACCAGCAGGGCCTGCTGCTGTGAGGCCAGCGGCGCGATCCTGGGAATGACGTCGACCAGGACGCCGTCGTCGGGCATGTGCGACTTCATGTTGGGGTGCGGCCAGTCCGTCCCCCAGAGCACGCGGTCGGGGAAGCGCTCGACGAGCCGGCGTGCGAAGGGCACCACGTCGTCGTAGTCGGGGCCTGTCAGCGACAGCCTTTCGGGGCAGCTGACCTTGGTCCAGATCCGCTCGTTCTCTGCCAGCAGTGCGACGAAGCGCTGAAACTCGGGGTGGTCGGGGCCCTTGGCGATGTCGGGGCGGCCCATGTGGTCGACCACGACCGGGGTCGGGAGCTGCCGCAGGAAGGGGGTCAGATCCTCCAGGTCGGCCGCCTCGAAGTAGACGACGATGTGCCAGCCGAGCGTCGCGATGCGGTCGGCAATCTGGAGGAAGACCTCCCTCGGGGTGGCATCGACCAGGCGCTTGACGAAGTTGAAGCGCACGCCGCGAACGCCGGCCCGGTCGAGCGCGGCAAGCTCCGCATCGCTCACCTCCGGCCCCACGACGGCGATGCCACGGGCGCGCTCGCCGGCGCTCTCCAGGGCATCGACCAGGGCGCGGTTGTCCCTGCCGTGACAGCTCGCCTGGACGATGACGTTGCGCGAGAAACCCAGGTGGTCGCGCAGCGCGAAGAGGCGCTCCTTGGAGGCGTCGCAGGGCGTGTACTTGCGCTCGGGCGCGTAGGGAAAGCGTTCGGCCGGCCCGAAGACGTGGCAGTGGGCATCGACGGCACCGGGCGGTGCGACGTAGTCCGGCTTCCTGGGATCGGGATAGAAGGGAAGGTAGTCGGGGTCCATGCCATCGATCTCCGGGTCAGCCCACGAAGACCCGGCCGTCGAAGAGCTTGCGGGCGGTCCTGAGCACCGCGGCGCTCTCGATGGAGCCGTCCGGCAGGGTCTCGACGACGATGGTGGTCTCTCCGCTGGGGTGCTCTATCCGCAGGTCCTTGCGGGGCCCCTCGGGGATCCTTGCGAGCGCTGCCGCCGCCGAGCCCGGGGTCATGCAGGCCGTCGCCACGCTGACCGCGCCCAGCACGCCGATGGAGGCGTGGCAGCGGTGCGGGATGAAGCTGCGCGTCGAAATCGCACCGCCCCCGGTGGGCGCGGAGACCAGGGTCATCTTGGGCACGGACTTCTCGCGGACGTCGCCCAGGTTCATCATCGGCCCGGCCTTCAGGCGGATCGCCTCGAGACGCTCCTTCAGGGCCGCATCGCCATCCAGTGCCTCGCGCGTCTCGGCACCGCCGATGCCGAGGTCGCCCGCCCTGAGGACGACCGTGGGCATGCCGTTGTCGATCAGGGTCGCCTCGACGCCCTCGATCGCGTCCAGGCTGCGGCCGCTCGGCAGCAGCGCCCCGCAGGTCGAGCCCGCGGTATCCTTGAAGGTGAGGGGAAGGGCGGCCGCCCGGCCGGGCACGCCGTCGATCTCCGCCTCGCCGGCATAGGTGACCGCCCCGCCGGGGGTCCTCACCCGGGCGACGGCGGTCTGGCCCGTGTTCTCCATGTAGATGGTGACCGGGGTCTCCTCCGCCTCGGCCTGGACCAGTCCGCGTTCGATGGCGAAGGGGCCGACGCCGGCCAGGATGTTCCCGCAGTTCTGGGCGTCGGCGACGATGGCCTGGTCGACGAAGACCTGGAGGAAGAGGTAGTCCACGTCGACCCCGGGGCGCCCCGACCTGGCGACCACCGCGACCTTGGAGGTCAGCGGATCGGCCCCGCCCATGCCGTCGATTTGCCGCGGGTCGGGCGAGCCCATGACCGCCAGCAGGACCGCGTCCCGCTCCGCCGGGTCGGCCGGCAGGTCCCGGGCCAGGAAGTAGCCGCCCTTGGAGGTGCCGCCCCGCATCCACATGCAGGGAAAGGACCTAGACATAGGTGAGGCCCTTGTCCGCCAGGCGGCCGCGCATGTCGTAGAGGTCGAGGCCCAGCTCGCCGGCCGCCAGGCGGCGGCGCTTCTCCTCCTCCTTGGCCTCGCGCTCCTGCGCCTTCGCCAGCACGGCCGCGGCCTCGGCGCGGGCCACCACGCAGACGCCGTCGTCGTCGGCGACGATGACGTCGCCGGCATTGACCGCGCAGCCGGCGCAGACCAGGGGGAGGTTCACCGAGCCCAGGGTCTCCTTCACCGTGCCCTGGGCCGAGATCGTCTTCGACCAGACGGGGAAGGCCATCTCGGTCAGGTCGCGCAGGTCGCGCACGCCGGCGTCGATCACCAGGCCGACCCCGCCGCGGGCCAGCACGGAGGTCGCCAGCAGGTCGCCGAAGTAGCCGTCCCCGCAGGGCGAGGTCGGCGCGACCACCAGGATGTCGCCGGGCTGCAGCTGCTCGATGGCGACGTGCAGCATCCAGTTGTCGCCGGGCGGTACGGAGACGGTGACGGCCGAGGCGGCCAGGCGCGCACCGGCATAGATCGGCCGCAGGTAGCTGGCCATCAGGCCGGTGCGGCCCTGCGCCTCGTGCACCGTCGCCACGCCGGCCCCGCCCAGGCCCGCGATGACGGCCGGCTCCGCCCTCTCGATCGCGCGGACGACGACGCCGGCCATCAGAGCTCGTCCACCGTGCGCGGATAGACCGACTGGAAGCCCTCGGCATAGCGCGCGTTGCGTCCGCCGGCCTGGCCACCGGAGTTGCGCCGGAAGTGGTTCCCGCGGTTCTCCGCCAGGTTGGTGTAGTAGGTCCAGAGATGCTCCTGGCCGCGCATGCACTCGATCGCCGCGCGCTTCTTCTCCCAGACCTCGGTGATGTCCAGGAAGACGTCGGGCTTCCAGCCCATCTGTTCGGTCTGGTGCGGCTCGAAGAGATAGAGCTGCGGTGCGCCCAGCACCTTTTCGCCGGGCTTGTGCCCCCAGGCCTGGGCGATCATCCGGCACTCCATGGCAACCTTGGTCGCGTACATGTGGTCGGTGTTGTAGGGATCGTAGAGCGAGTGGCTCAGCATGAAGCGGGGCTGCACGGCGCGGATCACGTCCACCAGCCGGTCCTTGGCCTCGCGGTCGAGCTCCAGGGGATAGTCGCCGGCGTCGAAGAAGAGGATCTCGTGGGCACCCAGCGCCCTGGCGGCCGCTTCCGCCTCGCCGCGGCGGTCCCTCTTGACCTGCTCCAGGGTCATGCCCTCCTGCTTCCACAGCTTGGCGGATTCCCCGCGCTCGCCATAGGAGAGGCAGACGATGGTGACCCGGTAGCCCATCTCCTGGTGCAGGGCGATGGCGCCGGCGCAGCGCCAGACGAAGTCTGCCGCATGGGCGCTGATCACGAGCGCGGTCTTGTCGGTCATGACGAGCCCTCCGATCTCGAAAGCGACGGCCGGGCGCAACGGGGCCCCCGGAACCTTGCCGCAGCACTATCCGCCCTCGGCCCGGAGGGAGCCATTCCAATGTTCGTGGCGCGTTATAAGTTCCGTCTATAGGATGCGGGTCATGCCGGTCCATCGAGGGGACTACCGCCGCAAAGAATGAATGATAGGGCCCCCAACCTCAGGCACCTGCGCGCCTTCGCCCAGGTGGTTCGCAGCCGCAACATCTCCGCGGCCTCGAAGGACATCCACCTGTCCCAGCCGGCGATCACGCAGGCCCTGGCCAAGCTGGAGCGAGAGCTGGGGCTCGCCCTCTTCCTCCGGCGCAGCGACGGCATGGAGCCGACCGAGGGCGGCAGGCTCTTCTGCGCGCGGGTCGACCGCGCCCTGGAGCTGATCGGCGCGGGCGCCAGGGAGGCGGTCCGTCTCGCCGCCGGCACCCGCAGCCGCGGCTTCGCCAGCTTCGACCAGCTTCTGACGGTGGCCCAGCTCCGCGCCCTGGTGGCCGTCTCGCGTGCGGAGAACTTTAGCCTGGCCGCGCGGGCCATCGGCATCTCGCAGCCGACCCTGCACCGCCAGGCGCGCGACCTGGAGCGCCTCTCGGGGCTGACGCTCTTCCGCAAGAGCAGCCACGGCATCGCGCTTACCTCTTCGGCCAAGGCGCTGGCCCGCGCCGCGAAGCTGGCCTTCGCCGAGCTGAACCAGGGCTTCGCCGAGATCGGCCAGATCCTGGGCGAGGATCCGGGCGAGATCGTCATCGGTACGCTGCCCCTTCCGCGCAGCTTTCTCCTGCCCACCGCGATCAACGCGATGCTGGCCGAGCGGCCGGCGGTCAAGATCTCGGTGATCGACGGCCCCTACCAGGATCTGCTGCACGAGCTGCGCCAGGGCGATATTGACTTTCTGACCGGCGCGCTGCGCCAGCCGCCGCCGATCGAGGACATCGAGCAGGAGGTACTGTTCCAGGATCCGCTCGCCGTCGTCGCCCGGAGCGGCCATCCCCTGGCCGGACGGCGCTTCCCGACGCTCCACGACCTGGCCGGCTATCCCTGGGTGGTGCCGCGGCGGGGCACGCCGACCCGGCAGCAGTTCGACGGCCTCTTCGAGGGTAGGATGCAGCCCTCCTCCCTCGTGGAATCGAGCTCCCTCGTCCTGGTCCGGGGTCTCCTGGCCGGCAGCGATCACCTGACGCTGATCTCCGCCCACCAGGTCCGCCACGAGGTGAAGGCCGGTGTGCTGGTTCCCCTCGCCTTCGACCTACCGGACACGGCAAGGCCGATCGGGATCGCCTGCCGGCGCGGGTGGCGCCCGACCGCCACGCAACGCCGCTTCCTGGACTGCCTGCGCGCCGCCGCCCGGCAGATCGAGGAGGGACTGTATTAAAATACACTTAGTGTGTGTGATATTTACAAAATGAATGGACAGGACCGCATATCAATTTTGCCCGCTCCCCGGCCGGTGCTATTGCAGTCGCCCAGGGGTCAAGAAGACGGAACCCGCAGGACGAGGGAGAGCTGAGCAGCGTGACGGAGGCGACGCACAATCCGGCGCAGGCCCTCGCCTTCATCGGATTCGGTGAGGCGGGGCAAGCCTTCTCGCGGGGGCTGGGCAGCGCCTGGGCTGCCAGGACCAGGGCCTACGACATCAAGACCGACGCGCCCGACGCTGCCCTGCGCGCGGCCAAGCTGGCCGACTACCGCCGGGCGGGCGTCACCGGCTGCGACTCCCTGGCCGAGGCCCTGGCGGTGGCGGGCCTCGTCTTCTCCACCGTCACCGCCGATCAGGCGCTGGCTGCGGCCGGCGCGGCGGCAGCGCGGCTGGCCAAGGACGCGCTCTATCTGGACTGCAACTCCTGCTCGCCGGGGGCGAAGCGCCATGCGGCGGAGAGGGTCGAGGCGGCCGGCGGTCGCTATGTCGATTCCGCCGTCATGGCACCGGTCCATCCGGGCCTCCACCGCACCCCCATCCTGCTGAGCGGCCCGCACGCAGAGGCGGCCGCCGCCGCCCTTGCCGGGCTCGGCATGAACGCGGAGGTGACCGAGGGGCCGGTCGGTGCGGCGGCCTCGGTCAAGATGGTCCGCTCCATCATGATGAAGGGGCTGGAAGCGCTCTTCGTCGAGTGCGTGCTGGCCGGCCGCCGGGCCGGCGTCGACGAGCGGGTCCTGGCCTCGCTCGACCGGACCTATCCGGGCTTCGACTTCAAGCAGAAGGCCGCCTACATGCTGGAGCGGGTGATGACGCACGGCCGGCGCCGCGCGGCGGAGATGGACGAGGCCGCACTCACCGTCGAGGAGACGGGGCTCAGCGGCCGCATGGCCCGGGCCGCCCGGGACTGGCAGGCGGAGATCGGCGCGCTGGGCCTGCGGGCCGAGGGGGCCGACTACGGCGCCCTGGCGGACGCCCTGCTGGCGAGGCTTTCGGGAGAAGAGCCGGCACCGCCCGCGGCGGACTATCACGACATCCCCGGCACCTACGTCTTCGATGCCGAGCAGTCACGCAAGGGCTATCACCTGAACATGTTCTGCATGTCGCTGCGCCGGGCGGAGAACCGCCGGGCCTTCCAGGCCGACGAGGCCGCCTATCTCGATCGCTTTCCCATGACCGCCGCGCAGCGCCAGGCCGTCCTCGGCCGTGCCTGGAACGAGATGCTGCGGCTGGGCGGCAACATCTACTACACCGCCAAGCTGGCCGCGAACGACGGCATCACCTTCCAGGACCTGGCCGCGACCATGAGCGGCGTCGATGTCGAGACCTACCGCAAGATGATGCTGGCCGGTGGGCGCCCGATCGAGGGCAACCGCTCGCTGGCGGAGCGGGCCAATGGCTAGGATCGTCGGCGGCTATGCCACCTCTCACGTGCCCGCGATCGGCGTCGCCATCGACCAGGGCAAGACAGAAGAGCCCTACTGGCAGCCGGTCCTCGCCGGCTACGAGGCCTCGCGGGCCTGGATCGAGGCGCTGAAGCCCGACGTCGCCATCGTGGTCTACAACGACCACGCCACAGCCTTCTCGCTGGAGATCATCCCGACCTTCGCGCTTGGCTGTGCGGCCGGCTACGAGCCCGCCGACGAGGGCTGGGGCGCCAGGCCGGTGCCGCCGGTCGTGGGCCACCCGGAGCTGGCCTGGCACATCGCGCAGTCGGTCATCCTGGACGAGTTCGACCTCACCATCGTGAATGCCATGGAGGTGGATCACGGCCTGACGGTGCCGCTCTCGCTCGCCTTCGGCCAGCCGGAGGCCTGGCCCTGCCCGGTGATCCCGCTGGCGGTCAACGTCGTGCAGTACCCGCCGCCGACCGGGAACCGCTGCCTGCAGCTCGGCAAGGCCATTCGCAAGGCGGTCGAGAGCTTCGGCAAGGACCTCAAGGTCGTCATCTTCGGGACCGGCGGCATGTCGCACCAGCTTCAGGCGGAACGTGCGGGCCTGATCAACTCGGTCTTCGACAGGCGCTTCCTGGACCTGCTGGTCGGGGATCCCGCGGCCGCGGCCGCCATCCCCCATATCGAGTACCTGCGCGAGGCCGGCTCCGAGGGCATCGAGCTGGTCATGTGGCTGGTCATGCGCGGTGCGCTCTCCGAGCGGGTCACCGAGGTCCACCGCCACTATCACGTCCCCGCCTCCAACACGGCCGTCGGCCACCTGGTGCTGGAGGATGCCGGGCAGGAGCAGGAGAGAGCCCCATGAGGATCTGCGTGGCCGGCGCCGCCGGCGCCTTCGGACGCAAGCACCTGGATGCGCTCGCCAAGATCGAGGCGGCGGAGGTGGTCTCCCTGGTCGGCGGCGAGCCCGACGACATCGCGGCCTTCGCCCGCGAGCGCGGCATCCCCCATGCCACCAAGGACCTGGCCGAGAGCCTGGCCCGCGATGAGGTCGAGGCGGTGATCCTGGCAACCCCGACCCCGCTGCACGCCGCCCAGGCGATCCAGTGCCTGCAGGCCGGCAAGCATGTCCTGGTCGAGATCCCCATGGCCGACAGCCTGGCCGATTCCGAGGCGGTGGTGGCCGCACAGCGCGAGACCGGCCTGGTCGCCATGGCGGGCCACGTGCGGCGCTTCAATCCGAGCCACCAGTGGATCCGCAACTGGATCCAGGCGGGCGCGCTCACCATCCAGCAGATGGACGTGCAGACCTTCTTCCTCCGCCGCTCGAACCTGAACGCGCTGGGCGAGCCGCGAAGCTGGACCGACCATCTGCTCTGGCACCACGCCTGCCACACGGTCGACCTCTTCCAGTACCAGACCGGAGAGACCGCCTCCCGCGTCTTCGGGCTGCAGGGGCCGACCCATCCGGAGCTGGGGATCGCGATGGACATGGCGATCGGCATGCAGGTGCCCTCCGGCGCCCTCTGCACCCTCTCGCTCTCCTTCAACAATGACGGCCCCTTCGGCACCTTCTTCCGCTATATTTGCGACAAGGGAACCTACATCGCGCGTTACGATGACCTGGTGGACGGCAGGGAGCAGGCGGTCGACCTCTCGGGCGTCGCAGTCTCGAACAACGGGATCGAGCTGATCGACCGCGAGTTCATTGCCGCGATCGCCGAGGGCCGGGAGCCCAATGCCAGCGTGGCCCAGTGCCTGCCGGCGATGCAGACCCTGGACCGCATCGAACGCAGCTTCGGATAGAAGGACACCGCCGGCCATGCAGCAGCGCAAGATTGGACCCTTCACGGTGGCGCCGGTCGCCCTGGGGTGCATGAACATCTCGCACCTCTACGGCCCGCCGCTCGACCGCAAGGAGGCCAGCGCCCTGCTGAACGCCGCCCTGGACCAGGGCTACAACCACCTCGACACGGCGGCCGCCTATGGCTACGGCGCCAACGAAGAGCTGATCGGCGAGCTGCTGGACCACCGCCGCGACGAGTTCCTGCTGGCCAGCAAGGCCGGCCTCTTCAAGGATAGTGCGGGGAAGCGCGAGATCGACGGGCGCCCGGAGGTGCTGAAACGCACCTGCGAGATCGCGCTGAAGCGCCTGAAGCGAGAGGCGATCGACCTCTACTACCTGCACCGCTGGGACAAGTCGGTGCCCATCGAGGACTCCGTCGGGGCCCTGGCGGACCTGGTGCGGGAAGGGAAGGTCAGGACGCTCGGCCTCTCGGAGGTCTCGGCCGCCAGCCTGCGCAAGGCCCACGCCGTCCACCCCATCGCGGCGGTGCAGAGCGAGTATGCGCTCTGGACCCGCAACCCCGAGCTGGGCGTCTTGGAGGCCTGCCGCGAGCTGGGGGTCGCCTTCGTCGCCTTCTCGCCGCTGGGCCGCGGTTTCCTTGCCGGCGCGGTGCGCGACACCGGCGGCTTTCCGGAAGGCGATATCCGCCGCTCCCTGCCGCGCTTCGCGCCTGAGAACCTGACCGCCAACCTCGCGCTGCTGCAGGAACTGGACGCGATCGCCGGGGAGGTGGGCTGCAGTCCGGCGCAGCTCTCGCTGGCCTGGGTCCTGGCCAGGGGCCCTCACGTCATCGCCCTGCCGGGCACCCGGAGCCTCGCGCACCTGAAGGAGAACAAGGAGGCCGAGGCGCTGGACCTGGACGAGGCCGTGGTCGCCCGGCTCGACCGGCTGATCAATCAGGATACGGTGACCGGGACCCGCTACGTGGCGCGCGTCCAGCTCGAGATCGATACGGAGGAGTTCAGCGCCTAGGCACGGACCGGTCTCAACAACAAGAAGAAACCCTCAGGATAAGGAGGAAACGATGATTCACGTCTTCAAGAGCGCACTCGCGGCCGGGGCGGTCTCCCTGGTCGTCACGGTCACCCTGCTCGGCTGGGCTTCGGCCGGACAGGCGGCGGACTACACCCTGCGTTTCGCCCACTTCTGGCCGCCGGTCTCGGGCACCCACAAGCGGGTCTACCAGGCCTGGGCCGACAAGATCGTCGAGGAGTCCGACGGCCGCATCGCGGTGGAGGTCTATCCCTCGGCCACCCTGGCCAAGCCGCCGGCGCAGTACGATGCCGTCAAGAACCGCATCGCCGACGTGACGGCGACCGTGCTGGGCTACACCGCCAACCGCTTCCCGCTGAGCCAGGTCGTCGAGGTGCCGGGGCTGGTGAAGAACGCCAAGCACGGCTCCTGCATCCTGCAGGGCCTCTACGACGAGGGCCTGATCGCCGGGGAGTTCGAGGACACCAAGCCGCTCTTCTTCTTCACCCACGGTCCCGGGCACATCCACACGGCCGAGACCCTGATCAAGGAGCCGGACGATCTCAAGGGCCTGCGCATCCGCCGGCCCACCGTCGTGGTCGGGACCCTGCTGGAGGGGCTGGGCGCCCAGCCGGTCGGCATGCCGGCGCCGGAATCCTACCAGTCCATGCAGCGCGGCGTGATCGACGGCGTCTCGCTACCCTGGGAGGGGGCGCTGGTCTTCCGGCTCAACGAGCTGGCCGACAAGCACACCGAGGTCGGCGGCCTCTACACCCTCGCCTTCGTCGTGACCATGAACCGCGATGTCTACGAGTCCATGCCCGACGACCTGAAGGCTATCATCGACCGGAACGCGGGCGAGAGCTGGTCGGCCATCGCGGCCTCGGTCTTCGACGATCTCGACACCAAGGGACGCGCCGCCGCCCTGGAGGCCGGCCACGAAATCTACACGGTCGAAGGCGGCATCGAGAACCCGGCCTGGAAGCCGATCCTCGAGGCGGCCCGCGAGAGCTATCTGGCGGACCTGGAGGGCCGCGACCTGCCCAGCCGTGAAGTCTACGCACGCGCCGTCGAACTGGCGGAGACTTGCGAGGACTAGCGTTTGCCCTTGGGGGGCACCGGCCCGCCCCCCAGTCGCGGCCTGACAACGAGGACGAGAGAGCCTGATCTTGAGACCCCTGACGGCCGCAGCCTACCGCCTTGCCAGGGTCCTGCACATCCTCAGCGGTTTCCTGCTGGTGGCGATGATCCTGGTGGTGCTGCTGGATGTGGCGTCCCGCTCCCTCTTCGGGGCGAGCGGGGGCGAGCTGGACGTCACCTTCCCCGGCGGCGTCGAGCTGGTGAGCTTCGGGCTGCTCTTCATGGTCCTCTTCGCGCTGCCCTATTCGGTGGACCGCGGCCAGGTCATCGTCGACCTCTTCACCGAGCGCATGCCGGAGCGGGCGAAGGCCGTGCTCTCCGCGGTCTACACCCTGGGCTTCGCGCTGCTGGGCTTCGCCATGGCTATCCGCTTCTACGAGGCCATCGGCGGGGCCCTGGCCAGCGGCGAGACCAGCCAGGACCTGATCATACCGCTCTACTACATCTACGCACTCGCCGCCTTCGCAACGGCGGCGCTGGGGCTCAGGGCGCTGCTGGTCGCTCTGCGGGGGATCTTCGGAGGCGGTGAGGAGGCATGAGCGCCTCGCTGATCGGCTACCTCTGCATCGCCGGCATGCTGGCGATGATCGCGCTTCGCATGCCGGTGGCGCTGGCCATGGCGGCCACCGGCTTCATCGGCTTCGGCCTTATCGTCAGCTTCGATGCCTCCTTCGCCATCCTCGATTCCGGCCCCTACGAGACCCTCTCCAACTACGGCTTCAGCCCCATCCCCATGTTCATCCTGATGGGGGTGCTGGCCTCCAAGGCCAGGATGTCGGCCGAGCTCTTCTCCGGTGCCCGCGCGCTCTTCGGCGGCTGGCGCGGCGGCATGGCACTGGCCGCGGTCTCCTCCTGCGGGGTCTTCTCCGCGATCTCCGGCTCCTCGCTGGCGACGGCGGCCAGCATGGCGCGCGTGGCGCTTCCGGAGATGCGAGAACACGGCTACGCACCCTCCCTGGCGACCGGGACCTTGGCGGCCGGCGGCACCTTGGGCATCATGATCCCGCCCTCCATCGCGCTCCTGCTCTATGCGCTGATCACCGAGCAGTCGGTGGGCGCGATGTTCATGGCCGGCATCCTGCCCGGCGTGCTGGGCCTGCTGCTCTACTGTGCGACCATCGCCGTGGTGGTGCGGGTGAGGCCGGAGATGGCCCGGCCGGGCCAGCCGACCTCGCTGAAGGAGAAGTTCGTCGGGATGAAGGGCCTGATCCCCTTCGCCGCGATCTTCGTGGTCATCATCGGCGGCATCTACGGCGGCATTTTCACCCCCTCGGAGGCTGCGGCCTTCGGGGCGGCGGGCGCCTTCCTGATCGCCTGCTTCCGCGGCATGACCCTGCGGGACTTCCTCGACGCGGTGGAAGAGACCCTGCTGCTCTCGGCCATGATCTTCTTCATGATCATCGGGGCCGAGATCTTCGGCTATTTCCTCTCCGTCTCGCGCATCTCCTTCTCCCTGGTGGAGCTGGTGGCGAGCCTCGAGCTGCAGCCCTATGCGATCCTCTTCTCGGTCTTGCTGCTCTACATCCTGCTCGGCTGCGTCATGGACTCCATCGCGATGCTGCTGCTGACCGTGCCGGTGGTCTACCCGGTGGTGGTGGAGGCGGGCTTCGACCCGGTCTGGTTCGGCATCATGACGGTCATCACGGTGGAGCTGGGCCTGATCACGCCGCCCGTCGGCATGAACGTCTTCGTGATCAAGACCGTGGCGCCCGACGTCCCGATCGGGGCGATCTTCCGCGGGGTCTTTCCCTTCGTCGTCTCCGACCTCGTCCGCCTGGCCCTGCTGGTCGCCTTTCCTTGGCTGGCGCTGGGGCTTCTTTGAAGGCCGCGCTCGAGAAGAATCCTCGGGCGCGGCGCGTCTTTCCCGGCCTCCGGCGGCCGTCGGTCCGGGGCAGAGTCCTGACCTATAGGTCAGCTTGAATTCCTCGGTTGGCTACCGGATTATGGTCCCAGGGCGGCGTGATCGCTGATGGTCTGGCTCAAGCTTTACATTGAAGGAACCCGCACAAGCACAGTCAAACCGATGAATTCGCGCCGTCCCGTCGAGATAGTGAAAGGCGAATTCGCTAAATCGAGACGCGAGGAGGTCGTCGGGCTTTGGGACTCTTTCGGACCGTAGCAGAGGCGGACGAGCGGCGGAGGGAAGTCGTCGAACTTCAACCCGGCTTCTTCAACGTGAGAAGCTCGGCTCTCATCGGCAGCGGGACGCAAAGCCTGCGCTCCGAGGCCGCCCGCTTCGATCATACGGTCCTCTCGCGCATGCGGACCACCGGACATGCGCTCGACATCGACTTCGAAGACCATCTCGTCTACGGAACCGTAGTGAATGGCCGCGCGCTGCTCAGCGTCAAGGAGCACAAGCTGGAGATACCGGCCAGCGGCCGCAGCTTCTCGACCCCCGCAAGAAGGCAGTCCTGGCACCTTGGCGATTCGGACCCGGAGTACCTCCATCTCAGCCTCATCGTTCCGAAACGGATCGTGAGCGAGACGCTCGCCGCCCAGGGGGCGAGACTGAAGGGAGACGACCGCGTGCTCTTGTTCGACGACAGGAACGACGGCGATCGCGAGCTGCTCGATTTCATGCTGTTCCTGGCGGGTGCCTGCGACTCGCCGACCTCCGCGCTCTCGAGGCCGCCGAGCCGCGGCGCCATCGAGAGCCTTCTGGTGGACCAGTACTGCGCGCTGCTCGAACGGATGGATCTGGTCGTTTCGAGACAGGAGGCCAGCGGTGGCGGCTATGGGCGTCTCGTGGCCAGGGCGGAGGACTTCATGCAGGAGAATCTGGACCGGCCCCTGTCAATCTCCGCTGTGGCACAGGCGCTGGATACCACGCCGCGTCAGTTGCAGTACGCCTTTCGCCAGGTGCGGGAACAGACACCCCGGCAGGCCCTGCAGGCCCTGCGCCTCGACCGTGCGCGCAAGATGCTGACCAACCCGGCGGACGACACCACGGTGACCGAGGTCGCCATGGATCTGGGTATTCTCCATCTGAGCCGCTTCGCCGCCGCCTACAGGCAGCGCTACAACGAGACGCCATCGCACACCCTGCGGGCCGCCCGCGGCACGGATCGCATGGACGAAGGCGGTCTGGTGCTGGCTTGAGACCATTGCGACAGCAGAGCCTGGCGAAGGTCGAGCGCCCACTGGGCCGGCCGTGCTGGAAAGCGATCGTCTTCTCGATCGCCCTTGCGGTCCTCGTCAGCCTCTACCCCGCCTCCCGCGGCGAGGCCGAACAACCCTTCCGCCTGGGCCTCGTCGCCCTGCTGAGCGGGGCCGCCGTCGGTTCCGACGGCTTCCAGGAGAGGAACGCTGCCGAGCTGGTGGTGGACGCGATCAATGCGGGGACCCTGCCCGCACCCTACGACTCCCCCGGGCTGGCCGGCCGCCCGATCGAGATGCTGCTGGTGGACGAGGCGGGGGGAAGCTCCGTTCAGGTCGTGGAGTTTCGGAACCTGGTGCAGCGGCAGGGTGCGGACGCGGTCGTCGGCTATGCCTCCTCCAGCAACTGCCTGGCCGTGGCGCCCCATGCGGAAGAGTTGCGGATGCTGACGGTCTTCTCCTCCTGCCTGACGCCGCGCCTGTTCCAGGAAAGCGACTATCGCTACGTCTTCCGCACCCTGGACCATGCCGGCCGGGATAACCTGGCGATGGCGCTCTACATAGCGGAGCGCATGCCGGAGCTCGCCAGCTACATCGGTATCAACCAGGACTATGCCTTCGGGCACGATTCCTGGGCCGCCTTCTCCGCGACCATGGAGCAGGAGCTGCCGGGGGCCCGGAACCTGGGGAGCCTCTTCCCGCAACCCTTCGTCGGCCGCTTCGGATCGGAGCTCTCGCGAATCTCGCTTTCGGGTGCTGCGCTGCTGCACGTCAGCCTCTGGGGCCGCGATCTGGAGACCTTCTTCGTGCAGGCCCTGGCGCGCGGCCTGACCGGCAGGAGCCTCTTCGCCATGACCATGGGCGAGCCCCTCCTGGCGGTCTTCGCGGAGAGGGTCCCGGAAGGAACCGTCATGATCGCCCGCAGCGGTCACGGCGGCATGGGGCCGGGTAACGAGCTCTACGGCTGGTTCAAGCGCGCCTACGAGGCGCGCTACGGGCGCCCTCCCATCTTCGTGGCCTATCACGCGGCCAGTGCGATCCTGGGGCTCAAGGCGGCCTACGAGGCCGCGGCCGGCGCACATGGCCGGCACCCCGACAGCGAGCAGATCGCTGCCGCCTTCCGCGACCTGCGCTTCGAGAGCCCGCGCGGCAGGATCGCGATGTCGGAGGCGGGCGGCCAGCAGGCGCGCCTCGGCGTCGTCGTCGGCAGGGTGGTGCACCGCGACGGAAGAGCCGAACTGCAGGACCTTCGGCGCCTTGGTGAGGAGTGAGAGGCCGGTGGGTGCAGGTTTTTTTGCTCGGCGCTTTCGCTTTCCGGCTAGTTCGGCCAGCGCTTTCGCATAGCGGATAGCGCTCCCTCTCCATCGTGCAAAGCTGCAGCTCAGAATGATCCATCGGCAGATGAGCCCGCGCATCTGGTCGGCCCGCGGCCCGTTGCAAGGCGCAAGGAGTGCACCATGGCAATCTTCTCCGGAAACGACTCGCCCAATACCTTTGTTGGAACCAACGCCGCCGACTGGATGCGCGGCCGGGGGGGCAACGATACCCTCTATGGCGTTCTCGGCGACGACAGCCTCTACGGAGAAGCCCAGAGCGACAAGCTGTTCGGCGGCAGCGGTTTCGACATTCTCGATGGTGGCGTCCATCTCGATTCGGCCTTTGGCGGTTCCGGCGACGATGACTTGCGCGGGGCCCATGGCGACGACTTCCTCTATGGGGGTATGGGCGCCGACACGGCGCGCGGCGGCAGTGATGCCGACTGGATCGAGGCCGGGGTCGGACCGGATCTCGTCTTCGGCGATGGCGGCAATGATACCATCTTCGGTGGTAGTGGGTTCGACATCCTGCGTGGCGGTAGCGACGCAGACACGATCTACAGTGGGGGCGGCGACGGTAGCCTCTTCGGAGAGGACCTGCTCTATGGCGACCTCGGAGCCGACAGCCTGATCGGCAACATCGGCACCGAAAGGGCCTATGGCGGTGAAGGCGACGACGCGATCTACGGCGCGTCCGGCCTGGACACTCTTCACGGCCAGGAAGAAGACGATCTGATCTGGGGCGGCTCAGGCCTCGACTATCTCTATGGCGCGCAGGGCGACGACTCGATCCGCGGTGACGACGGCACCGACGTCATCTTCGGCGGAGAGGGGGCGGACCTGCTCTTCACCGGCGATGGGGGCACGGCTGGCCCGTCCGGCATGGCCTGGGGTGGCGGCGGCGACGACAGGATCTACAACGAGTATTCGAACCTGGACCCCCTGTCGCCCGTCTTTCCGGACCTGCGCGGCGACGATGGCGACGACCGCATCTACGGCAGCAGCGGCCGGGACCATCAAGACGGCGGCTATGGTTCCGATCTCCTCTATGGTGCTTCAGGGTTCGACGACCTCTCCGGTGGCGTTGGCTACGATCGCCTTGAGGGCGGCTCGGGGTCGGATCGGCTGTTCGGCGGCTACAACAACGACACCCTGTTCGGCGGCGATAACTATCACGATAGTCTCTTCGGTTTCAGCGCACCGGATGAGCTCCACGGGGACGAGGGCAACGACCTTCTCTACGGTGGTTCTGGCGACGACGAGCTCGATGGCGGCAACGACAGCGACAGGATCTTTGGCGGTACCGGAAACGACACGATCGAGGGCGGTAGCGGCGGCGACGCCTCGCTCTTCGGGGGCGACGGCCAGGACAGCCTTTACGGCGAGAGCGGCACCGATAGCAGTCTCTTCGGTGGAGCGCAGGACGACCTCCTCTATGGCGGCAGTGCGATCGACCGCTACTTCTGGGGCGGCGACGGCGCCGACAGCCTCTATGGCGGTAACGACTACGACAACCTGTTCTACGGCGATGCCGGCGACGATACCATCAAGGGGGAGAGTGGGAAGGACCACCTCTTCTTCGGGGGTGCCGGGAACGACTCGATCTTCGGCGGGCTGCAGGACGATTCCGGGTTCGACGGCGGTGACGGCCAGGACCTCTTGCAGGGCGACGACGGCAACGATGCCAGCCTGCAGGGCCGCAGCGGGAACGACAGCGTCTTCGGCGGGTCCGGCGACGATGTCTCCCTTCTGGGGAACGCCGGAAACGACAGGGTCTTCGGCGACAGCGGGGACGATACCAGCCTGATCGGCGCCAGCGGCGAGGACAGGCTCTACGGCGGTGCAGGCATGGACACCAGCCTTGAGGGCGGCAGCGGCAACGACACTCTCTTCGGCGGCAAGGAACGCGATTTCAGCCTTTTCGGCGGCAGCGGCGAGGATGCGATCCACGGCGACAGCGGGGCGGACTTCTGGCTGGCCGGCGATCAGGGTGCGGACAGGATCTACGGAGGCGAGGAGGGAGACGTCTATCTCTTCGGCGGCAACGGAGACGACGGCATCTTCGGCGGTGCCGGAACGGAGAGAGAGCTCTACGGCGGCCTGGGCGACGACAGTATCTATGGCGGTGACGGCAACGACTCCATCCTCTCCGGAGAGACCGGAGACGACACGCTCTTCGGCGGCGATGGGGACGACTCCTATTTGAACGCGTCGAACGGGATCGATCTGGTCTACGGCGGGACCGGCAATGATATGCGGCTGTTCGGGGGACATGGAGCCGACCTGCTCTTCGGGGGGCTGGGTGAGGACAGCTTGCTTTTCGGCGGCCTTCACGCGGACCGGATCTATGGCGGCAGCGGGATCGATCGACTGCTCTATGGCCACTACGGGGACGACCTCGTCTATGGCGGCAACGACGCCGACGAAGGCCTCTTCGGCGGCGACGGCGGCGACACGATCAAGGGCGGCAGCGGCAACGACACCGGCCTCTACGGCGGCAGCGGAGCCGATTCGGTCTTCGGCGGCAACCAGGACGACGTCTCGCTCCTGGGCGACAGCGGCGACGACGGGGTCTGGGGTGGCATGGCCGCCGATGTTCTCTTCGGCGGAGATGGAGCGGACAGCCTCTATGGGGGCAGCGGTTTCGATACCCAGTACGGCGGCAGCGGCGCCGACAGCTTCGTGATCCTGTCGCAGGGCGAGCTGCTGTCGGGTGCGGAGGTCTTCGACGGCGGTTCCGGCAGCGATACCCTGCTGCTGGCCTCCGGCGATACGCTCAGGACCGGCAACAGCCTGATCTCGGTGGAGGCGGTCCGCTATGGCAGCACGCTGGTCGGGACCAGCGGCAACGACAGCTCCCTCATCGGCGACAGCCTCGCCGACACGATCCTCGCGCTCAGCGGCAACGATACCGCGCTCCTGGGGGCGCTTGGCGACGATGCGGTCTACGGTGCCGCGGGCGCCGACCTCTCGCTCTTCGGCGCATCGGGCGCGGACCGCCTCTTCGGCGGCGAGGGCGACGACAGGAGCCTTCTGGCCGGCACCGGCAAGGACAGCCTCTTCGGCGGCGAGGGGGCCGACGTCATCCTGCAGGGCGGTGCCAGCGACGACCTGGTCTTCGGCGACGGTGGAAACGACCGTATCCTGAGCGGCCAGGCCGGGAACGACCGCCTCTACGGCGCTAACGGGGACGATGCCACGCTCGACGGCGGCGGCCAGGACGACGGCATCTTCGGCGGGTCGGGCAGCGACGGCAACCTGCGCGGGGGAAGTGGCAACGATAGCCTCTACGGCGACAGCGGTAGCGATGTCGGGCTCTACGGTGGTGCGCAGGACGATCTGATCTACGGCGGCAGCGCCAGGGACACGCTGCTCTCGGGCGGGGGCGGGGCCGACCGCATCTATGGCGGCAACGATTTCGACCAAGGTCTCTACGGCGGCGACGGCGACGATAAGGTCATGGGCGACTCCGGCAACGACACGGGGCTCTTCGGCGGCAGTGGCACCGACTCGGTCTTCGGTGGCCTGCAGAACGATCTCTCGCTCCTGGGCGACAGCGGTGATGACCGGGTCTGGGGCGGGTCCGGCGCCGATCTGCTCTTCGGCGGGCTGGGGGCGGACAGCCTCTACGGTGGCAGTGGTCTCGACAGTCATTACGGAGGCAGCGGGGCCGACAGCTTCCTGATCCTCTCGCAGGGCGAGCTGCAGTCGGGTGCGGAGCTCTTCGATGGCGGCTCCGGCAGCGATAGCCTGGTGCTGGCGGGCGGCGTCACCTTGAGGACCGGCAACAGCGTCATCTCGGTGGAAGCGCTGGTCTATGGCAGCACCCTGATCGGAACCAGCGGCAACGACACCTCGCTCATCGGCAGCAGCCTCGCCGACACGATCCTCGCGCTCAGCGGCAACGATGCTGTCCTCCAGGGCGCGGCCGGAGACGACTTGATCTACGGCGGCGCGGGGGTCGACCGCTCTCTTTTCGGCGCTTCGGGCGCGGACAGCCTCTTCGGCGGCAGCGGCGGGGACGGTACCTTCTTCGGCGGGTCGCAGGACGATCTCGTTCTGGGCGGCAGCGGCAGAGATCTGCTGCTCTTCGGCGGCGACGGCGATGACAGCATCTACGGCGGCCAGGGACAGGATCTGGGCCTGGACGGAGGGACGGGCAACGACAGCATCTTCGGTGGCTCGGGCGAGGACTACATCTTCAGCGCCGAGAGCGGCGAGGATCTTGTCGAAGGAGGTAGCGGCGCGGACTCCTATCTCTACGGCGGTAGCGGGTCCGACAGCATCTTCGGCGGCCAGGGCGACGACTCCCGTCTCTTCGGCGGGGACGGCAACGACATCCTCTACGGCGGCCTGCAGAACGACCTCTCCTTGCTGGGAGAGAGCGGCGACGATCTGGTCTGGGGCGGGTCCGGCGACGATCAACTCTTCGGCGGGGCCGGAGCGGACAGCCTTGCCGGCGGCAGCGGGCTCGACCTGCAGTACGGCGGCAGCGGCGATGACCTCTTCGTGGTTCTCGACCAGGCGCAGATCCTCGCCGGCGAGACCTACGACGGCGGCAGCGGCAGCGATACCCTGGTCCTGGGTCCCGGCGTCACCCTGCCGGCCGGCGCCGTCGTGACCAATGTCGAGACCATTCTCTACCCGGGCAGCTCGGACGATGAGGTCCTGACCGGCGACAGCGGTCCCGATCTTCTGGAAGGCGGAACCGGCGACGACCGCCTCTACGGCCTCAGCGGCGCCGACATCTTGGAGGGCGATAGCGGCAGCGACCGCCTCTTCGGCGGCTCCGGCGCGGACAGCCTGGTCGGCGGCAGCGGCCTCGACGCGCACTACGGCGGCAGCGGCGGGGACCTCTTCCTGGTCTCCGCGCAGGCGGAGATCCAGCCGGGCGAGGTCTACGACGGCGGCAGCGGCAGCGACACCCTGATCCTGGAGAACGGGGTGACCCTGCCGGCAGGCGTGGCCATCAGCGGCGTCGAAGCGGTGAACCTCTACGGCACCAACGGCGCCAACAGCCTGGGCGGCAACGGCGTGGTGAACGTGATCCGCGGCCTGGGCGGTGCCGATCAGCTCCGCGGCTTCGGCGGCGGCGACAGCCTCTACGGCGACACCGGGACCGATACGCTCTTGGGCCAGAACGACGCGGATGCCCTCTTCGGTGGCGCCAGCGTGGACACGCTCTTCGGCGGTGCGGGCGACGACAGCGCCTACGGCGGGATCGCCGGCGACCAGGTCGGCGGCGGCACCGGTGCGGACCTCCTCTTCGGCGGTACCGGTCCCGACAAGCTCTTCGGCGGCAGCGGGTCCGACACGGCCTACGGCGGTTCGGGCAACGACACGGTGACGGTGGACACCCTGGGCGACCTGGTGATCGAGACCGCAGGCGGCGGCATCCGCGACGTGATCCGCTCGGAGCTGCCGGACTACACGCTCGGGACCGGCGCGGAAGGCTTCGTCGAGGTCGGTATCCTCGTCGACAACGTCGGCAGCGGGGTACTGGCCGGCAACGCGCTGGACAACCGCCTGCGCGGCAACACCGCGGAGAACAGGCTCTACGGGGCGGAGGGCGATGACGTCCTGATCGGCGAGCTGGGTGCCGACAGGCTCTACGGCGGCAGCGGCATCGACCGGCTGCGCGGCGAGTCGGGTGCGGACATCCTGGCGATGGAAAGCGGCAACCTGGCCTTCGGCGGCAGCGGCGAGGACAGCTTCCTCTTCGACGGCTCGAGCCTGGGGGCGGGCGGCAGCGGCGGCCCGACGGTGCGCGACTTCGACGGCCTGCTCTTCGGCAGCGGCTCGGGGGCGGACAAGCTGGTCTTCGCCAGCGGGCTGGAGGTCGGCAGCTTCGCCTACATCGGCGAGGCCGCCTTCTCCGCCGGCGGCAGCTCCGAGGCCCGCTTCGCCGGCGCCCAGCAGCTCCAGGTGGACCGCGACGGCGACGGGCTGGTCGACCAGGCCTTCAAGGTGACCGGGCTCTCGCAGGCCGACCTCCTGACCGCCAGCGACTTCCTATGGCTCTGAGGCCGCTGCTGCGATCTCGAGGTCGGGCCGGGCGGCCTTGCGCACCTTGGCGAGCGAGCGCTCGTCCAGCCGCGGCGAGAGGATCAGGCCGCCCTCGCCCAGCCAGGCCGAGGTGAGGGCCGCCAGGGCCTCGGGCCGGGCGAGCGGGCAGGCCAGCAGCGCCCTGGCCCCCTCCGGCCAGGGCGCTGGCTCCGGCAAGTCGGGCCCGCCGGTCGGGGCAGGCAGCTCTGCGCCGCCGCGAGCCAGCAGGTCCTGCCAGGCCAGCAGCGGCAGGTCCTCCGGCCGCTTGGCGGCACCGCCGCCGCGCAGCCAGGGCGAGATCAGCCGCTTCCAGAAGCCGAGCTGCCCGGCCATGGGCTGCACGATCAGGCCGCAGTGGCCCTGCACCACGGCCAGCGCCCGGGCGCGCTCGAAGACGCTGGCCAGGTCCAGGGTCACCAGCGCGGCCGGCCGTTCCTCCTCGGCCCAGCGGTGCAGCTCCGCCATGGCCCGGCGGCCGTCGACCAGGGCGGCCCGGCGTCCTGCCAGCCAGATGGCGAAGAGGGCGATGACGGCGCCCGGCAGGTTCGGCAGCAAGATTCCGACCGGGCGGCCCGGCGCCAGCTCCATCGCCGCCAGGCCGGCGGCCGCGGCCCCGGCCTCCCGCCAGATCGCCTGCCGCGACCAGCGTCTCTCCAGGAAGGTGAGGAAGGGGGCGTCATCCTCGGACCTGGCTGCCAGGCGCGGCAGCAGTGGCTGGCTCACCCGCTCAGCTCCAGGTGCATGATGCGCGAGAAGTAGGCGATCTCCACGCTCTCGACACGGAAGCCGGCCGCCGCGAAGAGGCCTTCCAGGTCCTGACCCACGTAGTCGGCGTAGTAGGGCTCGTGGAAGGCCACGGGGAAGTACTGGAGCAGCGCGTCGTAGGCCGGGACGTCGCCGGTCTGGATGGAATCCACCAGGACGAAGCTGCCGCCGGGCCTCAGCACCCGGGCGGCCTCGGCCACGACCTGGCCGCGCACCTTCCGCGGCAGCTCGTGGAAGAGGAAGACCGAGGTCACGGCGTCCAGGCAGTCCGCGGCCAGCGGCAGGTCCTCGGCGGCGGCCTGCATGAGCTGCCAGCGGCGGTAGGGGCGCAGGCGCTGGGCTGCCTCCTCCAGGTAGGGCAGCGAGAGATCCGCGGCCAGCACGCCCAGCCGCGGGTAGGCCTGCTTCACGAAGGGCAGCAGGCCGCCCGACCCGCACCCCAGGTCCAGAAGCCGCTTGTCCTGCTGCCTGCCGCCGCGCAGGGCGCGTGCCAGCGGCACCAGGGCCTGGCGGCGCATGGCATCCGCGCCGCCGGTGAAGAGCACCTCCACCTGGTGGTCGTAGCGCCTGGCCGACTGGCGCGAGAGCCAGCCGTCGCTCTGGAAGTGGAAGTTCTGCTGGTAGTAGCGCGGCAGGCCGGCCCGGCGCTGCGCCTTGAAGACCTCGTTCCCCGCGCCGCTGTGCCGCCGCCGCTCCACCGCCGGCAGGTCGGCGAAATAGCCGGCCGCACCGGCCAGCGCCGCGAAGGGGCGGCGCACCAGGTCGTCGGGCAGGGGATAGAAGCCCTTCTCCACGTTCTCCAGGTCGCGCAGGAAGAGGCGCTGCAGGTCGGCCACCACCTCCTTGTCGGAGGGGAAGGGCCCCGGGATCGGCGGGTTCGCCTTGACCGGCCGCGTCAGCCGGCTGGAGAGCCACTTCTGGCCCATGAAGAGCCCGGCCGAAGCCGTCTGGCTCAGCCGGTAGGCGCGGCGCTGCAGCGGGCTCAGCCGCTGACCTTCCCGTTCCTCGCGCAGCCCCTGCGCTGTAGTGGTCGTGTCGCTCATGACCTAAGGTTGGGTGAGCCGCGGCCCGGGGTCAACGTCTTGCGGCAGAGCGTCCGCCGGGCCCTGGGCGGCACCCACTTGCCTTCGGGACCCGCTTTGTGGTCCCTCTCGGCGCGCGACGCGGACCTGGAGGTGGAGATGGCACGGCTGAAGACGATCGACGACCTGAGCGAGGAACTGGGCGGGCTGGCCGGCAAGCGCCTGCTGCTGCGCGCCGACCTCAACGTCCCGCTGAGCGAGGGCAGGGTGAGCGACGCCACGCGCATCGAGCGCTCCCTGCCGACGGTGAGGCGCCTCAGCGAGGCCGGGGCCAGGGTGGTCCTGCTCTCCCACTTCGGCCGTCCCAAGGGCAAGCGGGTGGAGGAGATGAGCCTGCGGCCGGTGGCCGAGGCCCTCTCCCAGGCGCTCGGCAAGCCGGTGCCGCTCGCGCCCGACTGCATCGGGAACGCCGCCGAGAGCGCGATCGCCGGGCTCGACGAGGGCGGGGTCGTGCTGCTGGAGAACCTCCGCTTCCATCCGGGCGAAGAGGCCAACGAGTCCGGCTTCGTGACCGCGCTGGCCGCGCTCGGCGAGGGCTACGTGAACGACGCCTTCTCCGCCGCCCACCGCGCGCATGCCTCCACCGAGGGGCTGGCGCACCGCCTGCCCGCCGCCGCCGGGCTCCTGATGGCCGAAGAGATCGAGCACCTCGGCCAGGCCCTCGACGCCCCGGCGCGCCCGGTCTTGGCCATCGTCGGCGGCGCCAAGGTCTCCACCAAGCTGGACCTTCTGGGCAACCTGATCGAGAAGGTCGACGTCCTGGTGATCGGCGGCGGCATGGCCAACACCTTCCTGCATGCCCGCGGGGTGGAGGTCGGCGCCTCGCTCTGCGAGCGCGACCTGGCCGAGACCGCGGCCAGGATCGACAAGGCCGCCGCCGCCGCCGGCTGCCGCATCCTGCTGCCGGAGGACGCCGTGGTGGCGGCCAAGCTGGAGCGTGGCGCGGCGGCCGAGACCGTGGCGCTGGATGCGATCCCGGCGGACCGGATGATCCTCGACGTCGGCCCCGCCTCGATTGCCGCCGTGGAGGCCGCGCTGGAAGAGGCCAGGACCCTGGTTTGGAACGGTCCGCTGGGCGCCTTCGAGTTCCCGCCCTTCGACCGCGCGACCATGGCGGTCGCCGCCAAGGTCGTGGCGCTGACCGAAGAGGGCAGCCTGCTCTCGGTGGCCGGCGGCGGCGACACCGTGGCCGCTCTGGCCGAGGCCGGGGTCGTGGACAGGCTGAGCTACGTCTCCACCGCCGGCGGCGCCTTCCTGGAATGGCTGGAAGGCAAGAGCCTGCCGGGCGTGAAGGCGCTCCTGGCCTAGAGCGCTCCGCGCTCGGCTGGAACCGGCTCCGGCCCGCACCCCCGCCCGGCCGCCCGTACCAGGATACTTCCGTGGGCGGCCGGGCGGGGGTGCGGGCCGGAGCCGCGCAAAGCCGAAAGGCCCTCGAGCGGGACTCTCCTGCGGGGAACCGATGGCCGCCGGCCGGGTTTATCTCCCCAGCGCCAGCCCGTCCTCGCCAGCCGCAAGCCCGCGGATGTGCGGGCCGGCAGGCGGCGGAGACAGGAGGGACCCCGATGGATATCTATACGCTTTTGAAGGACGATCACGACAAGCAGCGCGGCCTGAGTGCGGCTCTGATGGAGACCAGCGGCGACTCGGCGGACCGACGCCGCCTCTTCAGGGAGCTGATGAAGGAGGTCGAGGCCCATGCCGCCGCCGAAGAGCAGACCTTCTACGCAGAGCTGATCGCCCACGAGGAGGGTCAGGAGAAGGCGCGCCACAGCATCACCGAACATTCCGAGGCGGCGGAGATCATCGAGGCGCTCTCGGAGATGGACATGTCGAGCGGCGGCTGGCTGAACAAGTTCAAGACGCTGAAGGAGGCGCTCGAGCACCACGTCGACGAGGAGGAGGAAGAGGTCTTCCCCCTGGCGCAGGGTCTGATCGACAAGGCGCGCGCCCGCAAGCTGGGCCAGGCCTTCGAGGAGGCCAAGAAGAGCCAGCTCGCCGCCTGAGCCCGGCGGACCGATCCGTGGGCGAAGCGGTCCGTATCGAAAACTTCATGAGACGGTGATCGCGGAGTTACAGGTCTTGCAGAGGCTTTTGGGTCTTCACCCTCCACGCTTCTGATAAGGAACCAGCCATGAGCTCCTTCCGTCCATCGCGGCGCAGCCTGCTGCGCGGTGCCGCCGGCAGCGGCCTTCTGCTTGCCGGCGGCTTCGCCATGCCCGCCATCTCGCGCGCCGCCGATCGCCCGCAGATCAGCCACGGTCTGCAGTCCGGCGACGTGACTGCCGACACCGCCGTCATCTGGGCGCGCGCCGACCGCCCGGCCGACCTTCTGGTGGAGGTCGCCACCAGCGAGTCCTTCAAGGACGCGCGCCGCCTGCCGCCCGTGCACGCCCTGCCGGCGCGCGGCCAGGCCGGCAAGCTGCTGGTCCGTGGGCTGCCGGCCGATCAGGAGATCTTCTACCGCGTGACGCCGCGCAGCCTGGACGAGGTCACGCTCCTGGGCGAGGCCCAGGTCGGCCGCCTGCGCACCGCGCCTCAGGGCAACCGCAAGGTCTCCTTCGTCTGGGGCGGCGATGTCGTCGGGCAGGGCTGGGGCATCGACGAGGCCCGCGGCGGCATGACGATCTTCGCCAAGATGGCCGGCCACGAACCCGATTTCTTCCTGCACTGCGGCGACACCATCTACGCCGACGGACCGCTGAAGGAGAGCGTGGAGCTGGCGGACGGCAGCCAGTGGAAGAACCTGGTGACGCCGGAGAAGGCCAAGGTGGCCGAGACCCTGGAGGAGTTCCGCGGCGCCTATCTCTATAACCTGCAAGACGCCAACCTGCGGGACTTCAACGCCCGCGTTCCCGTCTTCGTGCAGTGGGACGACCACGAGGTGGTCAACAACTGGTACCCGGGCGAGATCCTGAACGACGAGCGCTACAGCGAGCGTTCGGTGAACAAGCTGGTGGCGCACTCGGCCCAGGCCTTCCACGAGATGTTCCCGATCGCGAGCCCGGCGGACGAGCCCTTCCGCGTCTACCGCAAGATCCCCTACGGCCCGCTGCTGGACGTCTTCGCCATCGACATGCGCAGCTACCGCGGTGCGAACGGCCCCAACCGGCAGAGCGAGGCCGGCCCCGACACCCTCTTCCTCGGGCCCGAGCAGCTTGCCTGGCTGAAGCGCGAGCTGGTGAACTCCAAGGCACTCTGGAAGGTGATCCAGTCGGACATGCCGATCGGGCTGATCGTCGCCGACGGCCAGGGCGACCCGCAGCACTACGAGAACGGGGCCAACGGCGACGGCCCGGCGCTGGGCCGCGAGCTGGAGATCGCCGATCTGCTGCGCTTCATCAAGGCGGCCGGGATTGCCAACACGGTCTGGCTGACGGCCGACGTGCACTATACCGCAGCCCACCACTACGATCCCAGCAGGGCCCAGTTCCAGGACTTCGAGCCCTTCTGGGAGTTCGTGACCGGCCCGCTGCATGCCGGGACCTTCGGGCCCAACAAGCTCGACAACACCTTCGGCCCCGAGGTGCGCTACGTGAAGGCGCCGACGGAAGAGCAGGGCGCCAACCTGCCTCCCTCCGACGGCCTGCAGTTCTTCGGCCTGGCCGAGATCGACCCGGCGAGCGGCGTGATGACCGTCACCCTGCGCGACGTCGCTGACGAAGCGCTCTGGTCCATCGATCTCGAGCCCAAGCGCGGATAGCAAGACGGCGCGGATAGCAAGACGGCGCGGTTAGCAAGACGGGGGGAGGCAGCCTGCTGTCTCCCTCTTTCTCCCTTTTTCGCTTTCGGCGATCCGGCCGACCGGGGCATGCTGCGCTCGTGGGGACGATCCGAAGCCCCGCAACGAGGAGGAGACGTCAGCGTGTCAGTGCAGGGCGATGCCCTGGAGGTATCTGTTTGGCGGGGCGGGCCGGAGGGCGGCGGCTTTCAGAGCTTCCGGGTGCCCGCGCAGGAGAACCAGACCGTGCTCGATCTGGTGGCCTGGATACAGCAGCACGAGGATCCGAGCCTCTCCTACCGCTTCGCCTGCCGGGTGGGGATGTGCGGCTCCTGCGCCATGACGGTCAACGGCATGCCGCGCTGGACCTGCCGGACCCACGTGCAGCGCGTGCAGAAGAAGGGCCGGGTCGAGGTCGCGCCGCTGCGGAACCTGCCGGTGATCAAGGACCTGGCCGCCGACATGGACCCCTTCTTCGAGAAGTGGGTCCGGGCCGAGGGCGCCTTTCATCCCACCAGGACCAGGGACGACGCCATCGCACCGGTCCGGCCGGAGAGCAAGCCCCGGCAGGCGGCCGACGCCGGCATCGAGTGCATCAACTGCGGGATCTGCCATGCCGCCTGCGACGTGGTGGCGGCGAACCCCGACTACCTGGGCCCGGCCGCGCTCAACCGCGCCTGGACCCTGGTGAACGACGAGCGGGACGGCGGGCGCGAGCAGGTCCTGGCCGCGGTCGGCCGCGGCGGCGGCTGCCATAGCTGCCACTCGATGGGGAACTGCGCGCGGGCCTGCCCCAACGGGCTGAGCCCCATGACCTCCATCGCCGGCCTGAAGCGGGCGAGCCTGCTCTCCCTGCTGAAGCGGGGGCGCTGAGCCCATGCTGGACCTCAGGCTCTTCATGCTGCAGCGCCTCTCCGCGCTGGTCATGGTCCCCCTGGTCCTGGTCCACATCCTGGTGATGATCCTGGCCGTCCAGGACGGGCTGAGCGCCGAGGAGATCCTCGGCCGGACGCAGGGGAACCTGGGCTGGGCCCTCTTCTACGGCAGCTTCGTCGCGGCGGTATCCTTGCATGCCGCCATCGGCCTGCGGGTCATCCTGCACGAGACCCTGAAGGTCAGGGGCCTCGCGCTGACGGCCTTCACCTGGATCGTCTTCCTGGGGCTGCTCGGCCTGGGGGCGCGGGCCGTCTGGGCCGTGGTCGCGGCATGATCCGGCCGCACCGCCAGCATCCGCTGTGGTATGCCTTCCTGCTGCACCGGGTCTCGGGCTTGCTGCTGGCGCTCTTCCTGCCGGCGCACTTCTGGCTGCTCTCGCTCGCCCTGGATCCCGGCGCCCTGGACCGTGCGCTGGCCTGGACCGACCTCACGGTCTTCAAGCTGGCGGAGTTCGGCCTGGTCTTCCTGCTGGCCCTCCACCTCTTCGGCGGCCTGCGCCTGCTGGCGCTGGAGTTCCTGCCCTGGAGCGGTCGCCAGAAGACCCTGGCCGCCGCCGCCGTGGGTCTCGCGGCGCTGGTCTCCGGCAGCTTCCTGCTGCAGGCGGTCTGATGGCGGTGCTGCGGCCCGGCGACATCGAGCGGCAGGAGACCGACATCCTGATTCTGGGCAGCGGCGGGGCCGGGCTCTTCGCGGCGCTGCATGCGCAGAAGGCGGCCCCCGAAGGCAGCCGGATCACGCTGGCGGTCAAGGGCCTGATCGGCAAGTGCGGCTGCACCCGCATGGTGCAGGGCGGCTACAACGTGGCGCTGGGCAAGGGGGATTCGGTCGAGCGGCACTTCATGGACACCATCGTCGGCGGCAAGTGGCTGCCGAACCAGGACATGGCCTGGCGCCTCTGCGAGCAGGCCGTGGTGCGGGTGCGCGAGCTGGAGAACGAGGTCGGCTGCTTCTTCGACCGCCAGCCGGACGGCAGCCTGCACCACAAGGCCTTCGCCGGGCAAACCGCCGACCGCACGGTGCACAAGGGCGACCTGACCGGCATCGAGATCATCAACCGCCTGATGGAACAGGTGCTGAAGCGGCCGATCGAGCGCCTGCAGGAACACCGGGCCGTGGCGCTGATCCCGACGAGAGACGGCAAGGCGCTTTCCGGCGTGCTCTTCATCGACATGCGCCGCGGAGGCTTTCGCTTCGTCGCCGCCAGGGCGGTGCTCATGGCGACCGGCGGCGGGCCCACCATGTACCGCTACCACACGCCCTCGGGCGACAAGTCGATGGACGGGCTGGCCATGGCGCTGCGGGCCGGTCTGCCGCTGCGCGACATGGAGATGGTGCAGTTCCATCCGACGGGTCTCCTGGCCGGCCCCGACAGCAAGATGACGGGGACGGTTCTGGAAGAGGGGCTCCGCGGCGCCGGCGGCCACATCCTCGACGGCGGCGGCAGGCGCTTCCTCTTCGACTACGATCCCAAGGGCGAGCGCGCGACCCGCGACGTGGTGAGCCGCGCGATCTACGCCCAGATGCGCGACGGCCATCCGACCCCGAACGGCGGCGTCTACATCTCCATGGCGCACCTGGGGCCCGACCTGGTGGCCGAGAGGTTCAAGGGCATGGTCCGGCGCTGTGCCGACTGCGGCTTCGATCTGGCCGGCGGCAGGGTGGAGGTAGTGCCGACGGCGCACTACCTCATGGGCGGCGTGGTGGTCGACACCGAGACCCTGACGGAGATGGAAGGGCTCTACGTGGCCGGCGAGGATGCCGGCGGTGCGCATGGCTCCAACCGGCTGGGCGGCAACGGCGTCGCCAACTCCACGGTCTACGGCGGCATCGCCGGGGACCGCATGGCGGCCGATATCCGGGGCGGGACCGCGCCGCGGCCACCAGACGAGAGCCGTCTTCGCGAGGAATTCGAGCGCGCCTGCCACCCCCTGGGCAGGCGCCAGGGGCGGGTTCAGCCGCTGCGCCGGGCCCTGCAGGATCTCGTGTGGGACGAGGTGGGCGTGATCCGGACCGCCGCGGGGCTGAAACGCGGCCTCGAGAGGCTGAAGGCGCTCGCCGGGGAGACCCTGAAAACCGGCATCGCGGCGGACAGCCTGGCCTTCAACCTCACCTGGCACGACTGGCTGAATCTGCGCAGCCTGCTGGAGGTCTCGGAGGTCATCGCCGCGGCTGCGCTCGCCCGCGAGAACTCACGCGGGGCGCACTATCGCGAGGACTATCCCGAGGAAGGGGACCTGCTGTCCTCGACCTTCACCCTGGTGCGCCAGGCTGGCAGCGGACTTGAAGTGACACGCCAGCCGGTCGACTTCACACTGGTAAGGCCGGGCGAGACCCTCCTGCCGGAGGGCGAGCCCGAGAGCCTGGTCGCGACGGCCGAAGGGCCCGGCCGGCCGCAGGCATAGGGAGACGGCACGATGATCCCCATAGACTCCATACGTGCAACGGCAGAGCGTCTGATGGAGAAGGCCGCCATCGAGATCCCCGACGACTATCTGGCCGGCCTGAAGCGGGCGGCGGCGGAGGAGGAGGGTGACCTCTCCTCCTTCGTCCTGCAGGCCATGCTGGAGAACTACGAGGCCGCCAAGGCCGACCGCCGCGCCATGTGCGGCGACACCGGGACGCCGCGCTGGTACGTGAAGCTGGGGAATGAGGCCAAGGTGGAAGGCGGCCCGGTCGCGCTCGAGGAGGCCTTGCGGCGCGCTACCGCGACGGCCACGCGGGAGATCCCGCTGCGTCCCAACCGGGTGCATCCCCTGTGGCGCACCGACCACGACAACAACGTCGGCATCGGCGCGCCGGAGATCGAGTACGCCTTCGAGCCGGGCGGCGACTGGATCGAACTCACGACCGTGCACAAGGGCGGGCTCTTCGGCACCGACTATCGCATGCTCTTCCCCTCGGACGGGATCGAGGGGATCAGGCGCTTCTTCCTCGACACCCTGGTCGCCTTCGGCAAGCGGGGCCTGGCCTGCCAGCCGGCCATTATCGGGATCGGACTCGGCGGGTCGAAGGACACTTGCATGGTGCTCGGCAAGCGCGCCGCCTGCCTGCGCGTCGTCGGCGACCGCAACCCCGACCCGAAGATCGCGGCGCTGGAGGAGGAGCTGAAGGAGCTCGGGAACTCGATCGGCATGGGCGCCATGGGCTTCGTCGGCAAGTCGATGGTGATCGACTGCCACATCGAGGTGGGCTACTGCCACACCGGCGCCATGCAGATGTCGGTCCATGCCTTCTGCCTCTCGTCCAGGCGCGCCTCCGCGCGGCTCGGGGGCGACGGCGCGGTGGAGTACCTAAGCGACCCGGCGTGGTTCACGCCCTATCAGCGCAGGGAGACGGTCGGATGGCAGATGCCCAGTCCTCACGCAAAGTCCGCCTGAGTACCAGGCCGGACGCGGCCGACCTTGCGGCCCTGAAGCTGGGCGACATCGTCTACCTGGACGGCCCGCTCTACACCGGCCGCGAGGGCGTCTACATGCGCGCTATAGAGCAGCGAGAGCCGCTGCCGCTGGACCTGCCGGCAGAGAGCGCGACCAACTTTCACTGCTCGCCCGCCGCCAACCAGCGCGAGGACGGCAGCTTCGAGGTCGGCGCCGTCACCGCCACGGCCTCCTTCCGCTTCACCAAGTGGATCGCCGAGTGGCTCGATCTCTCCGGCGCCAGGCTGATCGTCGGCAAGGGGGGCATGAGCCCCGAGGACTACCGCCGGGCCTTCGTGCCGCGGGGCGCCCTCTATCTCACCACGGTGGGCTACGGCACGGGGGCGCTGCTCGGCCGCGGCATCAAGGGGGTCCGGGGGCTCTACTGGCGCAAGGAGCTGGGCCTGGCGCAGGCCATGTGGCTGTTGGAGGCCGAGAACATGGGCCCCTTCCTCGTCGCCTCGGACCTGGAGGGCAACTGCCTCTTCGAGCGCGAAAACGCCAAGATCGCCCCCGGCCTCGCCAAGGCCTACGAGGGCACCCGCCCGGCCGTGCTCAAGCGCTACGGCGAGACCGACGACCGCACGGACGAGGTGATCGGTTAGGCGCGGCAGGGTTGCTTCCCTTCCGCGTGAAAGTTCTTGGCCTCCTCAGCGCATTGGTCATGGCTGGGCCGGTCGGCCTCCTGGACGCGCCCTCACCGGCGGGCCCCTTCTTTTCGATCGAACAGAGCTACCCCCTATTGCCTGCTGCTTGATAGGATTAAGCAATCATAGCGATAGGGGGGGCTGATGGGTATGGGATGATATCGATTTTATGCGGTACAGCTTGACAGAAAATCAGTTAGGGCTGATATTATGAGCGAAGACAATGACAAATTGAGAGTATCGAGGAGCCTTGAAAGCGACCTGAGAGGGCTAACGGAGTCCGAGTTCGTGCTGCTGGATTTTTTCTGTTTCGTGTGGGGGACGGAGGATGGCCGTCCTCCGCGCTTTTCCGAGGGAGCGCAGACGGTTTGGCGGATCGAGGGAGATGGCAACCCGCCGCCGGAGATCAACCAGGTTGACTGGGGGAGCGAGCATCTCGGTCTGCCTGAGTTGCGGCTCTGGTTTGTGCGGGCTGGGCAGGGACAGCCAATCGGCGTCGGCCTGATCGAGGTGAAACCGGGAGCGCAGTATCCCGAACAGCAAGCGATCCTAGAACGTATTCGGGAGCTCTTCGGAGCCGGGTGTTGGCTGCAGAAAGTATAGAGACGATCGCTGCGGGCAGGCTCCCTTTGCCACGGGGATAGGAATCTTCCCTGTTTTGTGAAGTTTTAGAGCGGGTAGCGACCCGCTCAAGGAAGGATAGGAGTGGGATGACCGGCAAGGAGCGTTCTTCGCACGAAGAGGCTGGCTCTCGCGTCGAAATGGCCTCAACGCCAGCAGAAGCTGTCGAAGCGATCACGGGACGGCGTCCGGACGACACGACGCTATCCGAGCTCAAGTGGTATCAGGCAGTTCGCGACAGGCTTCGCCATGTGCGAAACGATGCCGATCTAAGTCAGCAAGCCCTTGCCGGGAAGTTGGGGGTCCAGCAGAGCGAGGTTTCGCGGATCGAAAACTCTTTGGGTCCGGGAACGCGGCTGGGCAAGCTGCGGGCCTACGCCGCCGCCTGCGGAGCGCAAGTCGGTGTGGCCATTGTCGCGACGAAGGATCGCCGTGCACTGCTCCGCCAGAACAGAGCCGGGAAGCCGCAATCCGGTTCGGTGCCAGGCTGGGCGCCTGCGCGGGTTTCGGTCGACAGCGTTCGCTTTCGGGAACAGGATCTGGCGGTTGTGTCAGAGGCGCTGCCCGCACTCGAGGAAGCCATGTTCTCTTGCAGTTTGGAGACCAAGACGGCGCTTGCGCTGCGACACCGATTTCTTGAGCAACTCGCTCGGCGAAGAGGTTCAGCTAACGCTCCTCTCTTGGGCGAGGTCGGCGGAGGCTCCTGGGGATCGGAGTTTTTAGAGGTCCCGGGGGAGAGTGGACCGACCGGTCGCATCGTATCGAAGGAATCCGAAGACGATCAACCCGAGCAGGATCGGCCTACTCCTAGCACGGCCTCGTCCGACGCAGATCTCGATCGGTTGCTGAGTGGTCTTGGAGCTATCGCCGAGTCGGGGGACACTTAGAGTGCCGACTTACTGATAGTCTTCAAGCCAAACCGGGGGTTGGATCGTGCCGATTGGCTGGCATCTGTCGATATGGGTAGGGGTAGCGGTTTGGGCCCTTTGCATCTATGCGCTGTCCAGCGTCGTCGATTGGAATGCGTCATTCCTCGGTTTCGCAGGAACGATACTGACACTGGTGCCGGGCGCCAGCGACCTACTGAGACGGTACTACGTCAAGAAGCGCAGACCGGCAGCACCGGCCGATCCGGAGCAGCGCGCGATGCTGGCGAGGCTCCACGACTCAGCGAAAGATGCCCTTTCCGGCTTTGAGCCCTTCTACGCTGCACTGCTTCTGCTCGGCGTTTCGTTGATTGCCTTGGGGTTTGCCGAGCAGTTCGCTGGAGCGGAGGCCCGGTGACGCGCTCACTCCAAGGTCAGCATGCATGCATCAGGCCCTATTGGAGCGGAACAACGCTCAGCCAGAGCGCCAGGCTTCCCCCGCCGGTCAGGACCGCTAGCAGCAGACGCTTGCTGACGAGGAAGGTGAGGACGCAGACGGCGGCCGCGACCAGGCGCGCCTCCAGCGGGGTCTCGGCCAGGGGGCCGATCGGCAGGATCACCATGCGCGTGATGAGGCCGGCCAGCAGCGCGTAGGCGACGGCCGCCATCCAGGCAAAGAAGGCGCTGTCGGGGTTGACCCTGCCGGAGAAGAGGACGCCGATGCCGCGCCAGACGTAGGTCGAGGCCGCGGCCACGGCGAGGACTAGCAGCGGCCAGTACCAGGTCTCCTGCATGGACCTAGCGCTTCCCTGTAACTAGGAAGGCCAGGGTCCCGCCGATCAGGCCGGTCAGGATCAGGCTCCAGTCCGGCGAGAGCAGGAAGAGGGGCGGGCCCAGGGCGGCGCCGAAGGCCAGGGCCACGATCTTGCGCCGCCCCACCAGGTCCTCCAGGAACAGCAAGGTGAAGTAGAGCGGGGTCAGGAAGACCAGGCTCAAGGTGACGGCCTTCGGCAGGATCTCCGGCAGCAGGTAGCCGATGGCGGTGCCGACCAAGGTGGTGACCCAGAGGGTCAGGGCAAAGCCCTGGAAGAAGGGCAGGCGCAAGGCCGGGGGCAGGCCGGGGCCCACCCGCATGGTGATCGCCCAGCCGGTGAGCGCGATAAAGTGTGCCCAGAAGAAGAAGCTGCGCCGCCTGACCCCCGAATGGCGCATCAGGGGCACCAGGGTCATGACCATGGGCAGCAGCCGCGTGGCACTGGCGCCGACCGCAAGCGCGACCGCCACCAGGCCGGCGCCCACGGCATAGAGCTCCACCATGGCGACCTGGCCCGGCAGGGCCCAGGTGGTGGCCGTGGAGAGGAGGCCGTGCCAGAGGGTCAGCCCCGATTCGCGCACCAGGGCGCCGAAGCCGAGGAAGCTGGCGCCGATGGCGAGAGCCGGCGCACCGGCGGCGGCACGCAGTCCGCCGCGAAACGCGGCCTGCTGGTCGGGAAAGGAGAGAGGGCTGTTCATGTCCGGCAGGGCGAAAGCTAGCCGCCTTGCACCCCGACCGCCAGACGTGCGGGAGGAATAACAGCCTTGCAGCCCGGTCGCCGGACCGCGCCGAGGACCGCGCCGATCGGCGGTCCTTCCTGAAAACCCCACATTTCGGCACTAGATTCCCTGGAGACTCGACGAAAACGGCCGGGCACGAAAGGAAGGACCGAGCGATAGGGATGGACTACCGCTTCGAAGAGATTGCTCCTATCCGCTTCGGCTATGGCCGCAGAGCGGAGGCGGACCCGCCGAAGGACGCGCAGGGCCTGCTGGACCAGGTGGTGCCGGGCACGGCCAAGCCTGCCGGCTTCGTCGAGGGGGGCTCGAAGAACCGGATCCGCAAGCTGCACAGGCTGACGCTCCGCCAGCGCAAGGCCAGGAAGGACAAGGACGCGGAGGCGACGAAGGCGGTCAAGCGCGAGCGCTCCACCTGGCTGCGCACGCACTACACGGACGAGGCCCACCGGCGCGTGCTGTGGAGCGTGACCCAGCCGGACGACTTCTACGAGCGCCTGGCCTTCTTCTGGGCCGACCACTTCACCGTCTCGATTGCCAAGACGAGCCTGCGCGCGGTGGTCTCGACCTACGAGGTCGAAGCGGTGCGCCCCTTCATTGCGGGCGACTTTCGCACCCTCCTGCGCCAGGCCGCCCTGCACCCGGTGATGCAGATCTACCTCGATCAGATCCGCTCGGTCGGGCCGGGGTCGCGCGTGGGCCGGAAGAGCGGTCGCGGACTGAACGAGAACCTGGCCCGTGAAATCATCGAGCTGCACACCCTGGGCGTCAGCGGCCGCTACACCCAGGACGACGTGCGCCAGTTCGCGACCCTGCTGACCGGGGTCACCGTCGATCTGACGACGGGCGAGACGGTGTTCGACGGCAGCCTTTCCGAGCCGGGAACGGCCACCATCCTGGGCCGGACCTACGGCAGGGAGCCCGATGGCCTTCAGGCCGTCTACGAGGCGCTGGACGACCTGGCCGGCCACCCCTCGACCGGGCGCCACCTGGCCTGGAAGCTGGCGCGACACTTCCTCTCCGACGATCCGCCGGAGGCCGTGGTGCAGCACCTGGAGGCGACTTACTACGAAAACGACACCAAGCTCATGCCCCTCTACCGCGCCTTGCTGGAACATCCGGCAAGCTGGGAGACCTTCGGTCAGAAGGTGCGCCAGCCCTTCGACTATCTGGTGGCCTCGCTCAGGGTCGCGGTGCCGCCCGGTGAGGTCGATGAGGTGACGAAACCGAGGTTCGAAGCCTTCGAGACGAAGGAGGGCATGATGAGCAACGACCCCATGCCCGGCCACTATCGCTTCACCCTGGTGCCGCTGAGGTCCATGGGGCAGTTGCCCTGGTCGGCGCCCGGCCCGGACGGCTGGCCGGAGGACGCCGCGGCCTGGGTTTCGCCGCAGGGCCTGACCGAACGCATCGCGCTCTCCACGCGCCTTGCGCGCGGACCCTTGCGGCAAACCGAGCCGGAAGAGCTGTTGCAGACTGCCTTCGGTCCCCTGTCGCCGGATCGCGTGGCCTTGCTGATGAAGGAGGCGAGCGGTCCTCCGGAAGCCAGAGCGCTCCTGCTCGCCAGCCCGGAATTCCAAAGGAGATAGGCCGATGACGATCTCCTCGACCCTTACCCGTCGGGGCTTCCTGCGCGGCAGCCAGGCCCTGCTGCTGACCTCGGCGCTTGCCTCGCCCTCCCTGGTCTGGGCCGCGGCGCCCGGCGAGAGCCGCCTGGTGGTGATCGTCTTGCGCGGCGCCGTGGACGGCCTGGACATGCTGCGGCCCTTCGAGGATCCGCACTGGCAGGCCGCCAGGCCGAGCCTGGCGGCGGATGCGGGCAGGAACCCCTTGGAGCTGGCGCCCGGCTTTGCAATGCAGCCCGGCCTGGCCGCCCTCTCTCCGCTGTGGAAGAGAGGAGAGCTCGCCTTCGCGCCGGCGGTGGCCACCCCCTACCGGAGCAAGCGCAGCCACTTCGAGGGCCAGGATATCCTGGAGATGGGAACGGCGACGACGTCCGAGGTAGGCGACGGCTGGCTCAACCGGGCGCTGGCCCTGATCCCGCAGGCCAAAGACAAGGGCTATGCCGTGGCCGTGGCCAACGAGCGCATGCTGCTGATGCGGGGCGATGCGCCGGCGCTCTTCTGGTCGCCGCGCAACGACCTGAGGTCCGACGAAAGGGGCGAATCGCTCCTGGAGGCGCTCTACGACGGGGATCCCCTCTTCGCCGGAGCCTATGCGGCGGCCCGGGCCGCCGATGTCGTCACCGACGAGCTCAGCGCCAACCTGGCCTCCCGCACCGCCACGCCCAAGGCCAGTGCCGAGCTTGCCGCGGAGATGCTGAAGGGCGAGGCGCGGATCGTCGGGCTCTCGCTCGGCGGCTGGGACACGCACGCAGGCCAGGAATCGCGCCTGACCAGGCTGTTCCAGCAGTTAGCCACTGCCTTGCTGGCCTTGCGGGACAACCTGGGCAAGCGGACCTGGGAGAACACCACGGTCATCACCATGACCGAGTTCGGCCGCACCGTGGCCGAGAACGGCACCCGCGGCACCGACCACGGCACGGGCGGCGTCACCCTGCTGGCAGGCGGCGCGATCCGCGGCGGCAAGATCTACGGGATCTGGCCCGGACTGGGAGAGGGCGATCTCTTCGAGGGCCGCGATCTCATGCCGACGCAGGATATCCGCCTCTATCCGGCTGAGGCCCTGCGGGCGTCCTACGGCCTCTCCGCCGCGGACCTGGAGCGCGTGGTCTTCCCCGGTCTGGATATGAGCGACGCGCCGGAGTACCTGGCCTAGCGACCCTTCCTCTTGGGCAACCTGGAGCCGGGCGGCTTGCATTTGCGGGCGCGGAAGGCGAGTCTCTCCCGGGCGCCGGGCGCAGGTCCGGCCGGGGGAGACCGGGGAGTTCATGAAGGATACGCTGTTCGGATTCGTCTGGGCCTACAGCAAGCGGCAGCAGCTGCTGATCCTGGCGCTCACCTGCCTCTCCTTCCCGCTGGTCTACCTGATCCTCGAGCTGCCCAAGCAGATCATCAACAGCGCCATCGAGGGCCACAAGTTCCCGGTCGACTTCCTGGGCATGGAGCTGGAGCAGTTCCCCTACCTGATGGTGCTGTCGGGCCTCTTCCTGGGGCTCATCGTCCTCAACAACGCGGTCAAGTTCGTCCTCAATCTCTATCGCGGCATCGTCGGCGAGCGCATGCTGCGCCGGCTGCGCTACCAGCTCTACGAGGCAGCACTCCGGTTCCGACCCCGGGTCTTCCGCAAGACCAGCGGCGACCAGCTGATCCCCATGATCACCTCCGAGGTCGAGGACCTCGGCCACTTCGTCTCGGAGGCCGTGGCGACGCCGGCCTTCCAGGGCGGCTCCCTGGTCGTCTACATCGCCTTCATCTTCGTGCAGAACGTCTGGCTGGGGCTGGTGGCGGTGTCGCTCTATCCCCTGCAGGCCTGGCTCATCCCCCACCTGCAGCGCCAGGTCTCGCTCCTGGCCCGCGACCGGGTGCGCAACCTGCGCGTGGTCGCCGACAAGGTCGGCAGCAGCGTCGCCGGTGCCGAGAGCCTGCACGTCGATGCAACCAGCGCCTATCACCTGGCCGACTTCTCCGACCGCCTGCACGAAAACTACGTCATCCGGCTGCAGATCTATAAGAAGAAGTTCCTGATCAAGTTCCTGAACAACTTCATGAACCAGATGCCGCCCTTCGTCTTCTACGCCGTGGGCGGCTATTTCGTGATCGAGGGCGAGCTGACGATCGGCGCCCTGGTGGCCTCGATCTCCGCTTACCAGGATATCTCCGGGCCCTGGAAGGACTTGCTGGGCTACTATCAGCGCTACGCCATGTCGGCGATCAAGTACACGACCATCCTGGAGAACTTCGCGCCGGAGGATCGCTTTCCCGCCGACCGCTTCGCAGCGGAGAAGGAGGCGAAGGAGGAGCGCCCGGAGGCGGTCGCGCTGACCCTGGAGGCCGTCTCTCTCACGGCGATGAGCGGGACCCAGCTTCGCGGCATCGACCTCGCCCTCGAGGCGGGGCAGAGCCTGGTCGTGGTCGGCAGGGACGAGAGCGGGCGGCCGGAGCTGCTGCAGGCCGTCGCCGGCCTGCTGCCGCTCTCGCAGGGCCGGATCCTGCTGGGCGAGACCTCCCTGGCGCGCCTTTCGGAGGGGAGGATCGGGCGCCTCGTCGGCTATGCCTCGCCGCAGAGCTACCTCTTCGAGGGCAGCCTGCGCGACAACCTGGTCTACGGCCTGCGCCAGAGCCAGCTCGGCCTTTCCGACCTGCCGGAGAAGGAGCGCGACTACAGGGCCCGCGAGGCCCTGCTGTCGGGAAGCAGCGCGGCAGAGCTGCATGCCCCCTGGGTCGACTACGAGCGGGCCGGGGTCGCGGATGCCAAGGCACTGGACAAGCGGCTGGTTGCCCTGCTGACGGACCTGGGGCTCGGCGACGAGGTGATGCACTTCGGCCTGCAGCGGCACCTCGACCCGGACCGCGCCCCCAGCTTCGTCTCGCGCATCCTGAAGGTCCGCGCGGCCATCCGCGCCGAGATCCTGGCCGACCCGGAGCTCTCCGCCGCCATCGCCTTCTGGGAGCCGGAGCGGATCAACCAGGCCGCCTCGCTGGCGAGCAACCTGCTCTTCGGCTTCCCGCGCAGCCTGGGCGGCAGCTTCTTCGAGATCGCCGGCGATCCGGCCCTGCAGGGTGTCCTGCAGGCCGGGGGCCTCTTCGAGCGCCTGGTGGCGCTGGGTGGGGAGGCCGGCGGCAGCCTGGTGGAGGCCGTGCTGGAGCGCGACCCCGAGGAGGTGCCGCGGGACCTGCAGTCGCCGGTCGGCCGGGACGAACTGGAACGCCTGCGTCCGACGATCGAATCCTTCCAGGCCAAGGGCTTTGCCGGCCTCTCCCAGGGCCAGCGCCAGGACCTGCTGGCGCTGGCGTTGGGCCTGGAGCCGGCGCGGCATAGCCTACCGGGGCTGGACGGCGACCTCAGCGGCCTGCTGCTCTCTGCCCGTGCGAGGGTGCGGGCCGTATGGGAGAACTTCCAGGAGCGCTATGCCTCCTTCGCGGAGGACAGCTACGTCGCCTCGCGCGACATCGAGCACAACCTGCTGCAGGGCAAGTTCCTGCCCGGCCACGAGGCCGCGCGCGAGCGCCTGGCGGGCATCGTCCGGCCGGCGCTGGAGCGCGAGGGTCTCCTGGAGCGGGTGCAGCGCTTCGGGCTCGGCCGTCCGGTCGGGGTCGGCGGCTCTGCTCTCAGCGCACAGCAGCGTGCCACGGTCGCGCTGGCGCGCGCCCTGGTCAAGCGGCCGGCCCTGCTGATCGTCGACCTGGGAGCGGCCGGCGACCCGGCGCTGCCGGCCCGGATCCGGGAGCTGCATGGCGGGGCCCTGCTGATCGGCGTTGCGGCGCTGGCCTCTGACCTGGAGGCCGACAGGGTCTGCGTCCTCTCCGACGGCCGAGTCCTCGACCAGGGCGATCCTGCGGAGGTGCGCGCCCGCCAGGGGCTCGCTCCTTAGAGCCCGACTCAAAACTCTATGAGGTAGAGCAAGGCCTTGCCAGGCGTCTGGTGGTGAGGCGGATGTGAGCAACGAGGATCCAAGCCTCGGCGCTGGCGATGGATTTTTCCCAGTCCTTGGCCAGTCTGCGGCATCGGCCGAGCCAGGCAAGGGTGCGTTCGACGACCCATCGTCTTGGTATGACCTCGAAGCCTTTTGCAGTATCGGAGCGTTTGACGATCTCGAGTCTCCAGGTGCCGATTTCGGCAAGTGCGGCCTCGAGCTTCGGCCCAGCATAGGCACCGTCGGCGAAGAGGTGGCGCAGCCAAGGGAAGGAGTGGCGGAGGGAAGCGAGTAGTTTGGGTGCAGCGTCCCTGTCCTGAACGTCTGCTTCGAGCACGAGCAGACCAACCATCAGGCCGAGGGTATCGGTGAGGATGTGGCGCTTGCGGCCTTTGACTTTCTTGCCTGCGTCGTAGCCACGGGGGCCGCCGCTTTCCGTGGTTTTCACGCTCTGGCTGTCGATCACACCGGCGCTCGGGCTGGCCTCTCGGCCTTCTCGTTCACGCGCATCGGCATGAAGGTGGAAATGGATGGTCCGCAGCATGCCGCTGTCGCGCCAGGCGTAGAAGTAGCGCTGCACCGTCGAGGGCGGTGGAAAGTCCTTCGGCAAGAGAGCCCACTGGCAACCGCTTGAGGCCATGTATAAGATCGCGTTCATCACCTCGCGCAAGTCCGTCGTCCTCGGCCGACCAATGCGGCGAGGCGGCGGCATGAAGGGCGCAATCAGAGCCCACTCCGCGTCCGTCAGGTCGCTTGCGTAGCGTCGAGCCCGTCGCTCATAGTGGCGGCGAGCGGTTTCAGTCCATGGCATTGTTGGCTCCGTCCAGTTTGGCAACCAGACAGAATCACAAGCCTCTGAAATCGCTCAACTCCTTTTGGGTTGGGCTCTTAGGGGATACTATTTCGGAACGGCACCGGCCCGCTCCCCCTCCCGAGCGCCCATAGGATACTGTCGAGGGCGCTCGGGAGGGGGAGCGGGCCGGTGCCGCCTGGCGCGAAGCGTCAAACCGAAAGACCGGGCCTTCTACTGCAGGGCCTGGGCGGCGGTCACCCTGCCGTTCTTGTCGAACCAGACGCGGAACTTCCTGTCGGTCGCATCCTCGCCCTCGTTGCCCGACGCGAGACCCAGTTCGGACAGCAGGCCGCCCTCGTTCTTCACCCGGACCTCCTTGATGTCGTAGGTCCAGATCTCGTTACCCTCCTCCGAGAGCGTGGTCTCGGTCGGCGAGCCGTAGTGGCTCTCGACGTCCTGCTGGGTCGCCCCGATCGGGATGGAGGTGGCAATCGTCTCGGACGAGGCCTGCTCCGCGGCTGCGGGCACGGCGAGGTGGAGGCTGCCGGCGGCAGCCATCGCGATGATGACCTGTCTCATGCTTGGATCCCTTTCGTGAATCCCTCTCGGGCCTGGCGACCTCTAGCATGCCCGCCCGCCAGAGCGATAGCGCTTGAAGGCCGGATGGCTCTACAGCAGCGTGGTGGCCGGCAGGGGGTCCAGCAGGGAGGCCTTCTCGTTGGTGGCCTTGTTGAGCTCCTTCGAGACCGCGTAGTAGGAGAGCGGCCCGTAGGAGCCCCCGTCCTCGGGGTAGGGGCGCAGCAGGGCCTGGAGCGCGTCGCCTTCTCCCTCGGGGTCCAGCCAGCCCTCGAAGCTCTCGGGCTCCAGGATCACCGGCATGCGGTGGTGCAGGGGCCGCAGGGTCTCGTTGGCATCGGTCGTGATGATGGTCACGCTGTCGATGCGGGTGCCCTCCTCGCGCTCGCCCCAGCGCTCCCAGAGGCCGGCGAAGGCGAAGGGGCGGCGCTCGGCGAACTCGATGCGGTAGGGCTGCTTGGGGCCCTTGTCGCCCTTCTCCGCGCGCCACTCGTAGAAGCCGTCGGCGGGGATGAGGCAGCGGCGCCTGGCGAAGGCCTGGCGGAAGGCGGGCTTCTCGGCCAGGGTCTCGGCGCGGGCATTGATCATTTTGGCGCCGATCGAGAGGTCCTTCGCCCAGTGCGGGACCAGGCCCCAGCGAAGCTGCGACAGGCGCCGGTGTCCCTCGGCGTCGCGGCGCACGACCGGCACCGACTGGGTCGGCGCCACGTTGAAGCGCGGTGCCAGGTTCGGCTGTTCCTCGAAGCGAAAAAGGGCGCGCAGGGCCTCGGGCGCGGTGGTGATGGAATAGCGGCCGCACATGGCCTCACACCGCCTCCGCCACCCGCTCCCTGTCGACGGTGTCCACCGTCGGCAGGCCTTCGACCAGGCGGGTGGCACAGGTCTCCACGGCGTAGGCGATGCCCTTCTCGGTCGAGTAGCTGCCAAGGACCTGGGTCATCGCCGCCATCAGCTCGCGAAAGCGCAGGAAGAGCTCGTTGTCCGGTTCCTGCTCGGCCGTCCAGAAGTCGTCCAGCTCGCCCTGGAAGGTGAGGCCTGGAATGTCGTAGACGGCCCGGCCCAGGGTTATGCACTTGGCGCCGAAGTTCAGCGCCGCCAGGCCGGCCGTCGAGTTCACCGTGACCACGCCTGCGGCATGCTTCACCAGCTCGGCCAGGTGGCCGCCGTCGATGTAGTGGACCCGCCCGGCCACCCCCGCCTTGGCCGCGGCGCGCCGGATCCCGGCGGTGTGGCCGCTCAGGCCCTGGTCCAGGGGGTGGCACTTGAAGACCAGGTGGTGGCCGGGCTCCGCGTGCGCGGCGAAGCTGGCGATGGTGTGGCGGTAGAAGTCGCGCACCGCGTTGAAGCGCGAGTGGCGCACGATCTGGCTGTCGCCCGGCCGCTGCATGAGGGCCAGGTAGTAGGGTGCCTCCAGGGCGTAGATCCGCTGCTCCTGCGCCTCGATGCGCCGTGCCTGGGTCTTGCCGTAGTAGTAGCGCCAGAGATGCGCCAGGCCGGTCACGTAGCCCGGCAGGTAGACCGGCGAGCGGTAGAAGGGGAAGAGCGGTGCCAGGAAGTAGAACAGCAGGCTGAAGCGCAGGATGTTCAGGGTGTTGTTGCGGGTGATCGCGCCCAGGGTCTCATGCGCGCCGGGCAGCTCTTCCAGGCGACGGCCGAGCCTGAGGTAGACCGCGGGATCGCGCGGAAGCCTGGAGCTGCCGTTGACACCCGAGGGCTCCAGCGTGATCCAGTTGGGGCGCAGGTAGCCCTGCTCCAGGCAGGCGGTGGCGATGCCCGCCCTCTGCGCCTCCTCGACGGCGACCACGGTGTAAAAGTGGCCGTCGCCGTAGGTGACGACGTCGCTGACCGCCTCGCGCGCGATCAGGTCTGCGATCCACCTGCGATAGCGACCTGTGGGCGCCAGGAAGAAGAAGGCGTTGCGGAAACCCCAGTTGCAGAGGTCGCCACCGTTGAAGATCACCCGGGTGACCCGATGGCCGTCGCTGCGCAGCCGCTCCGCCAGGCGCCGGGGGAAGCTGCCGAAGGGGGTTTGCACGAAGAGGAAGTGCCGCTCTGCCATAACCTGCCTTGATCCGCCAGCCAGAGAGGACAAGGGCCCGCGGCACCGATCTGTTCAATTTCTAGGCATGTAGCACCGACCGGGGCCGCACCGCCACTGCCTTTGCGCCGCGGTTGCTCCCCCCCATCGCCGCGCTTGCCTCCGCCCTGTTTTCAGGAGGCCGCCTCCCGGTCTAGTCTAGCGGCAAGCAGAACGACGGCTCTGTGCGGACGGGAGAGGCTGTCCGCGCGGCAGGGCCGGGAGGTCAGGGAGAGCGAGGCCATGGCGGAGGAGACGGGCGTGGAGAGCCTGGGCAGTTTCGACTACGTGATCGTCGGCGCCGGGACCGCCGGCTGCGTCCTGGCCAACCGGCTGAGCGCGGACGGGCGGCGCAAGGTGGCGATCCTCGAGGCCGGCGGCGACGACAACTGGATCTGGTTCCACATCCCCGTGGGCTATCTCTACGCCATGGGCAACCCGCGCGCGGACTGGTGCCTCAAGACCGAGCCGGAGCCGGGGCTGAACGGCCGTGCGCTCAATTACCCGCGCGGCAAGGTGATCGGCGGCTGCTCGGCGATCAACGGCATGATCTACATGCGCGGGCAGGCGCGCGACTACGACCAGTGGCGCCAGCGCGGCAATCCGGGCTGGGGGTGGGACGAGGTCCTGCCCTACTTCCTGCGCTCGGAAGACCAGTCGCGCGGCGCCGACGAGCTGCACGGCGCCGGCGGCGACTGGCGGGTCGAGGACATGCGGCTCACCTGGGAGGTGCTGGACCGCTTCCGCGACGCCGCCGAGGAGCAGGGCATTCCCAAGATCGACGATTTCAACCGCGGCAGCAACGAGGGCTGCACCTACTTCCAGGTGAACCAGCGCCGCGGCCGGCGGCTGAGCGCGGCCGGCGCCTTCCTGAAGCCGGCGCTGAAGCGGCCGAACCTCGCGCTCTTCACCGGCGCGCAGGCCCTGGAGCTGACCTTCGAGGGCAAGCGGGCGACCGGCCTGCGCCTCAGCCACCAGGGCCGGACCAAGCGGATCGAGGCCAGGGGCGCCGTGCTGCTGTCCGCCGGCTCGATCGCCTCGCCGCATCTCCTGATGCTGTCGGGCATCGGTCCCGGCCGGCACCTGGGCGAGCAGGGCATCGCCGTGCGGCACGAGCTGGAGGAGGTGGGCGGCAACCTGCAGGACCACCTGCAGCTCCGCCTGATCTACAAGATCCAGGGGCTGAAGACCCTGAACACGCAGATGCAGAGCCTCTTCGGCAAGGCCGGGATCGCCGCCAGCTATGCCTTCTTCCGGCGCGGACCCATGACCATGGCGCCCTCGCAGCTCGGCGCCTTCGCCCGTTCCGGCCCGGAGTTCGAACTGCCCAACCTGCAGTACCACGTGCAGCCGCTCTCGCTCGACAAGTTCGGCGAGCCGCTGCACAGCTTCAACGCCTTCACCGCCTCGGTCTGCAACCTGCGCCCGCAGAGCCGGGGCCGCCTGGAACTCAAGAGCAGCGATCCCCTGACGCCGCCGGCGATCAGGCCCAACTACCTGAGCGACCCGGCCGACCGGCAGGTGGCGGCCGATTCGATCCGGCTCACCCGGCGGATCGTGCTGGAGAGCGAGGCCTTCCGCCCCTACCGGCCGGAGGAGTTCCTGCCGGGACCGCAGGCCGAAAACGAGGAGGAGCTCGTGCGCGCCGCGGGCGAAATCGGCACCACCATCTTCCATCCCGTCGGCACCTGCCGCATGGGCAGCGACCCCGGCGCCGTGGTCGATTCCCGCCTCAGGGTCCGTGGGCTGGAGGGGCTGCGCGTGGTCGATGCCTCGATCATGCCGACCATCACCTCGGGCAACACCAACGCCCCCACCGTGATGATCGCCGAGAAGGCCTCCGACATGATCCTGGAGGACGAAGCTGCGCGTGATGCCGCATGATGCGAATCAGCAGGCATCCCACTACACTTCCGGGCCGTAGTTCTTTTGCTGCAACGGCGAGGTCGTCGTGATCGCGGGATTTTTTATTGCGTTTCTTCTCGACGGATCCAGGCGTGCGATCGGCGCCGGGCTTACCGCCAATCGGCTTGGACTGCTGGCCATTCTTCTCGTGCTCGCCGCCTGCTCCGCCAAGCCGCCGCCGGCCAAGAGCGACCTGCCGCTGAGCCAGCGCCAGATCGTCGAGCTGCAGAGCGCGCTGCTGGCCCGCGGTTTCCCGCCCGGTCCGGTGGACGGCGTGATCGGGCCCCAGACGCGCGATGCGGTGGCCGCCTACCAGCGGACCTACAGCCTGCCGGTCAGCGGCTACTTCGATGCTGCCACCAAGGCGGCGCTTTCGAAGCAGGGCGGCGCCTTGAGCTCCGTGGAGGGCGGCGTCACCGTGGTGCAACCCCTGGACCCGCCCTATCCGGGAGAGCTGGGCTCCTTCCTGCAGCGGCGCTACGGCGCTGCGGCCAGGAACCGGCCCTATGAGGCGGAGGCCTGGCTCGACGTCAGCCAGGTCACGCTCGGTCGACAGTCCGGCAGCGGCGAGGCGGTGATCGTCACGGCCTGGACCGTCGGCGACAGCCAGACCAGCGAGCTCAGCATCTACCGGCGCGCTGCCGGGGGCTACAGCGCGATCCTGGGCCCCCTACCCAACCAGGGCTTCGAGTTCCCCGGCAGCTATTCCAACGACCTCGCCGACGTCGCCGTCACCCAGGGCTCCGGCCACCGCCTCTGGCGCTTCGACGGGGAGGGCTATCGCTAGCGCAGGATGCGCTGGAATCGGCGCCGCGACCCAAGTTTGGTCGGTCAGCCATAGAGGACGACCTCGATGTTGGTGACCACTACGCCAGCGGGCAGGGAGACGCCGGGGCCGAGGAAGAGGGTATCGAGGCCCTCGCCGCCGTCGTAGGTCTCCCCGGCCTTGATCTCGGCCTGGGCGCCCACCAGGAAGGTGTCGGCGCCCTCGCCGCCGAAGAGGAAGTCGAGGCCGCTGCCGCCGTAGAGCCTGTCCTCGGCATCGTCGCCGTAGAGCCGGTCGCTCCCGCTCTCGCCCAGCAGCCAGTCGCGCCCGCTGCCGCCGTAGAGGCCGGTGTCGTTGCCCAGCCCGCCGCGCAGCCTGTCCTCGCCCGAGCCGCCGAAGAGGAAGGAGTCGTTGCCGCCGCTGCCCATCAGGGTGTCGCTGCCCTGGCCGCCGTAGAAGAAGGCGTCGTCGCCTTGGTTGCCGATCACCCGGTCGCTGCCCGAGCCCCCGAAGAGGAAGGAGTCCTGGCCCGAGCCGCCGTAGATCTGGTCGCTGCCCTCGCCGCCGTAGAGGCCCATATCCCGGCCGTCGCCGCCGTAGAGGCTGTCTGCGCCCTGGCCGCCCACCAGCAGGCCGTCGTCGCCCCGGCCGCCCTCGATGCGGTCGCTGCCGGCATCGCCATAGAGCGCACTGTCGGACCCGGAGCCGCCGAAGAGGCTGTCGCTGCCCGCATCGCCGAAGAGCAGGGATTCCGCCCCGCTGCCGCCGTAGATCTTGTCGGCGTTCTCGCCGCCATAGAAGGAGGTGTCGTCGCCCAGGCCGCCGAAGAGGTGGTCGTTGTTGGCGCCGCCGAAGAAGGGCCCATCGTCGTTGCCCAGGCCGTAGAGCCTGTCCTGGCCCTCCTCGCCGGAGAGCACGTCGACGTAGGGGCTGCCGGTCAGCTTGTCCACGCCCGAGCCGCCGAAACGGTAGGAAACCACCCGCTCGACCGAGACCAGCGCCACGCCGGGCGGAAGGGTGACGCTCTGGCCGCCGGAGAGCGATCCCAGGAAGAGGGTGTCGGTCCCGCTGCCGCCGTCGTAGGTCTCGCCGGCCAGGAGGTCGCCCTGACTCGCCACCTGCATGGTGTCGTCGCCGCCGCCGCCGAAGACCTTGTCGATGCCGGCCCCTCCGACCAGCCCGCAGTCGTCGCCCGCGCCGCCGTAGACCGTATCGGTCCCACTGCCGCCATAGAGGAAGCAGTCCTTGCCGCTGTCGCCGGCAACCCGGTCCGCGCCGCTGCCGCCGAAGAGGAAGGAGTCCAGGCCGGAGCCGCCGGAGAGGCTGTCGGCGCCGCCGTCGCCGAAGAGACCGAGATCATGTCCCCTGTCGCCGGAGAGACTGTCGTCGCCTTCGCCGCCGTAGAGCGAGGCGTCGGCCGCGCTGCCGCCCGCCACCCGGTCGGTACCCAGGCCACCGAAGAGGAAGGAATCGCGCCCGCTGTCTCCGTAGAGGCTGTCGTTTCCGCTGTCGCCAAAGAGCCAGGCGTCGCGCGCGAGACCGCCGAAGAGGCCATCGTCGCCGCTGCCCCCGAAGAGCGAACTGTCGTCCCCGCCGCCGCCTTCCAGGCTGTCGCTGCCCGCGTCGCCCCGGAGATCGACGTCGGCGCCGCCATTGCCCAACACGCGATCGCTGCCGGAATTCCCGGCCAGCAAGCTGTCGTTACCCAAGCCGCCGACCACCCTGTCGTCGCCGTCGCCGCCGAAGAGGGAGGTATCGTCCCCACTACCGCCGAAGACAAGGTCGGAGCCGCTGCCCGCGATCAGGACGTCGGCATCGTCCCCGCCATAGAGGCGATCATCTCCGGTCTTGTCGTAGAACCTGTCCGCGCCGGTCCCGCCAAACCATCTGTCGTTGCCGTCCTGACCAAGATAAGTTTCTTTGCCCAGATCGCTTCCACTGCCACCGAAGAGCGTGTCGTCACCCAAGTCTCCATCGATCCGATCATCCCCGCTATCGCCGTAGAGCGTATCCGATCCTGCGCCCCCCCAGAGGATGTCGTTACCGCTTCCGCCGAACCACAAGTCTTCGCCGCCGCCCGTGGCGAACTCTGAAATGAAGTCGTTTCCCTCATCGCCGAAGGCAGTATCGTTGCCGCTACCGCCATTTATTCCGTTGGCAGAAAACATATTGACAAAAAATTCGTTTCCGGGGCCGCCCCAGATCGTGTCGCTGCCACTACCGCCGTAGAGACGTCGGTCGTCGCCACTCCCGCCGAAGAGAGTGTCGTCGCCGGCGGTGCCATAGAGATAATCCGTTCCGCTCAGTCCGTAAATCGTGTCTGCGACGGGAGAGCCGTTGATCGTGCTGGCATCACCAGCGGTTCCGACATAAACACCCATTCTTGTGTCCCCTTCCGTTTGGCAACACCGTTCGGTAGCTGACTTGTATACTTGGAGACGCTGGATTCGGACTCAGGTGTCTGAGTCTATTGTAAGCAAATTCTTATGCTTTAAAGAAAAAATCTGAAATTTTCAGACAAGAATATTTTTGTCTGAAGAAGGTCATTTTCTTATTCTTATATACTACTGCAGGATGTCGGGGAAGAGCAAGAGCAAAAATATCGTTTGACTGCGCTCCACCCCGCTCTGCGAGCGCCATTGCGGCGGCCGCGGGTGTCTGCAAGCCTTCCAGCCGGAAAACCTCCCTCTTGAACGGCGAACGCCGCCGCATCGGTTTCCGATCGATGTGTCTTTAGTGTTTAGAATGTTATGGATGGCACTCTCATAGAGTGCAGAAGTGGGTGCGGTTCATCAAGTGACGACAGGCGGTTGGGCCTGAGGCGGCGCCGGCCCGGGAACGGTCCTCCTCAGACCTCGCGCCCGCCGTCGCGCGGGTCGCCGTAGCGCCAGCGGCGCATCTGGGTCCAGACCACCTGCATCTCCGGCTTCTGCTTCAGCGCCACGGCGCGTGCGATCTGGCGCCCGGCGACGCTGCCGAGCAGGAGGCCGGCGAGGACCGTGAGGATCGCGGCGAAGATCGATCCCACCAGGCCGAAGAGGAACCCCAGGCTCGTCGCGAGGACCATGATGATCACATAGAGGACGCCGTTCTTGATGCGCTCGAAGAAGCCGGGCTCGGGGTTGGCGGCCGTGGGCTGGTCGATGATCGGGGGCTCGTGTCTGGTCTCTGGCATGGTCGTGTCACTTCCGAAGGCAGGGCCGTTTCGTGGTAGGGCTTGTCAAGCGCGGCGGGCCCGGCGATAGACTCGGGGGGCCGAGGACAGGGGGCGAAAACGATGGCAAAGGGCGAGGAACCGGCGCCGACCGAGGGGCGAGACAGCCTCATCTACGAGATGGTGCTGGCCAACATGCGCGACGGGGTCGTCACCTTCGACCTGGAAGGCACCATCGTTACCTTCAACCTGGCGGCCGGCCGCATCCTGGATCTCGATCCCAAACAGGCGCTGGGCCTCAGCTTTGCCGAGGTCTTCTTAGGTGAGGCGCGTTTCGAGGATTTCAATGAGGTCGTGCTGCGCGCCATCTACGAGGCGGAGACGACGCACAGCCAGGAAGTCGTCGTGCGCGACGAGGACAGGCGCCTCGACCTGCATGTCTCCTCTTCCTTTCTTCTCATGGAAGACGGCGACCAGCAGCAGCGCTACGGCGTGATCGTGGTCTTCAGCGACGTGACCGAGCAGCGCAAGCGGCGCAAGCTGAAGCGCCTCTTCGGCGAGTATGTCGACCCCCGGATCGTCGAGCGGATCCTGGCCCGCGACGAGGACCTGGGGAACGGGCAGCAGGCGCGCATGACCGTGCTCTTCTCGGACATGCGCGACTTCACCGGCTGGTCCGAGCGGCTCTCGCCGCCGCGGCTGATCGACCTCCTGAACCGCTTTCTCGCCGCCATGACCGACCCCATCTCGGCCGAGTCCGGCATCACCGACAAGTTCATCGGCGATGCCATCATGGCCTTCTGGGGCCCGCCCTTCACCGATCCCGAGGAGCAGGTGCGGGCGGCCTGCCGCGCGGTCCTGGAACAGCGCCGCCGCCTGCCGGACCTGCGCGCGGCACTCGCCGCGGAGGGGATCGAGGACTCCCGGCGGCTCGACGTCGCCAGCGGCCTCGCCACGGGCCAAGTGCTGGCCGGCGAGGTGGGGACCGAGCAGTCGCGCGGCTTCACGGTGATCGGCGATCGCGTGAACGTCGCCGCCAGGCTGCAGGCGGCCGCCAAGCTCTACGGCACCGCCATCGTCGTCTGCGAGGAGACCAGGCGGGCGGCGGGCGAGGAGTTCTGCTTCATGGAACTCGACTTCGCCGCACTGAAGGGCCGAGAGAAGCCGGAGCGCATCTTCGCCCTCATCGCCAGCCGCGAGGAGGCGGGCCCGGCCGAGGCCGCCCGCCTGGAGGCCTATGCGGCCGCGCTCGCCGCCTACCGTGCCCGGGACTTCGCAGCGGCGCTGACCCTGCTGGCGGCCTGGCTGGCGGAGCAGCCGGGCGACCGGGCCGCGGCCCTGCTGCACCATCGCGCCGGACGCCTGAAAGAGGCACAGCCGGGTGCTGACTGGGACGGCGTCTATCGCCTGGGTGACTGATCCCCAGGCTCGCCCTCTGCGCCCTCCGGCGGGTGCCACTTCAGCGCCAGCATGGTCAGGTCGTCCGACGGCGGCGCCTCGCCGATGAAGCGGCTGACGGAGCCCGTCACGGTCTTCAGGGCCTCCGCACAGCTCGCCTGGCTGGGTAGCTCCGCCAGGACCGCTTCCAGCCGGGCTTCGCCATAGGCCTCTTCGGCCATGTTGAAGGCCTCCGTCACGCCGTCGGTGTAGAGCAGCAGCAGGTCCCCCGGCTGAAGCTGGCAGTGGTCCTCGGCGAACTCGAAGCCCTCCATGACGGCAAGCGGGATGTCGCCCATCCGGCCGACGCCCTCGACGCCGCCGTCGGCATGGCGCAGGTAGGGCAGGTTGTGGCCGGCGTTGACGAAGTCGAGGCGGCCGGTCCTGAGGTCCAGCACGCCGTAGAAGAGGGTGACGAACATCATCTCGTCGTTCTCGGTCGCCATCACCTCGTTGACGCGGTTGATGGCCAGGCCCGGCTCCTTCATGGACTGCGCGCCGGCCTTCACCAGCGAGCGCGAGATCGCCATGAAGAGGGCCGCCGGGATCCCCTTGCCGGAGACGTCGGCGATCACCACCCCGACGCGGTCCTCGTCGACGAAGAAGAAATCGTAGAAGTCGCCGCCGACCTCCAGCGCGGGCGCCATGTAGCCGGCGATCTCGACGTCGTCGCGCGGCGGCAGGATCTTCGGCAGGATGGAGCTCTGCAGCCGCCGGGCGATCTCCAGCTCCTGCTGCAGGCCGGCCAGCTTCGTCTTGGTGACGATGGCCTCCTGCAGCTCCGCCACCATCTGGGTGAGCCGGCTGTGCTGGTCGGTGATGCGGCTGGACATGGAGCGCAGCACCTGGGTCAGGAGGCCGAGCTGCTCGTCCTCGTCCATCTCGGGCGTGGTCTCGTTGCGCCGCGTTCCCTGCCCGGGATCGTCCAGCAGGCTGTGCATGTCGTCCAGGGCATCGTCCTTGCCGCTGCCCTCCAGGGTGGCGGCCAGGAGTGTGAGCTGCTGGCGGATCAGCCGCTCCTGGCGCCGGCGGTTGCGGACCGCGTGCCGGCGCTGCTGTTCCAGCGTGATGGCATTGGCGCGGAAGACGGAGACGGTCTCGGCGATGCGGCCGATCTCACCCGATCCGGTGGCCTCCAGGGTTACCTCGGTGTTGCCGCTGGAGAGCGCCTTCAGGACCGAGATCGCGCCTTCCAGGGGACGGAAGGCATAGCGCAGGTAGACGTAGAGCGCAGTCAGGACCAGCACCAGGAAGATCGCGACTGCGCCCAGGATCAGGGCGCCGAGGTCGTCGATCTCTTGCAGTTCCCGGGTCGAATCGCGCAGCGACACCAGGGTGCCGACGATCTGCCCGTCGGTGCTCTTCACCGGGATGCCGGTCACGGTGTAGCTGCGGTCCCCGTCGCTGGCCGTGCTGAAACTGGTGTGGCGCGGCGGCACGCGCGGCCGCACGCTGTCCCACAAGGTGGTCGAGGTGGCCTCCACCACCCGCCCGCGCAGGCTCAGAAGGAAGGCGGTGGCTTCCACCTCGAAGGCGAAGCGATGCAGCACCTCGGTCGCGTCCCGGCCCATGGTCAGCACGCCGACCGGCCTGCCGAAGGACTGCAGCGGGATCGCGGTCAGGACCATGAAGCCATCGGGCGAGGTCTGCTGCAAGCCGCTGATGGCGGTGAGCTGGGCGATCACCCTGTCGAGCGAACCTGCATCCAGGAAGGGCTCCTGGTCGATGGTGCCGAGCGAGCTGTAGATCAGCTTGCCGCTGGGATCGGTCACCTGGAAGACGGTGTTGCGGCTGGGGTTGCTGCGGTGGACCAGGTCGAACCAGGCGCGAAGCTGCTCGCTGCTGGTCGGCGGGTTGCGCCGCTCCATGTCGCCGGTGAGCCTCGCGGCCTGCTCGGAGAGTTCGCCCACGGTCTCCGCGACCAGTCCCTCCCACACCGACTCCTGGCCGACGATGGCAAGCGTCGCCAGGCGCGACTCCAGCAGGTTCTCACGCCTGAGGCCGACGAGTACCAGGCTGACCACCACCAGGAGGAAGGCGATCGAGAGGTAGATGGTCAGGCGGGTGCGCAGCATCACTCGGCCCCTGCCCGCCGCCGGAGGGGACGCCCGGCGACGAAGGCGGTCACGATCGGAAAGGCCAGCAGGATCGTGATCCAGACCGGTGTCGAGAGCTCGAGATAGAGCGCCAGCAGCACCACCGCCGGGCCGAGGATCAGGCCGCTGAGCCCGGCAGTGAGGCCGGTCAGGCCGGTCGGATAGCGCCAGCCCGGTGCGATCTGCAGGCCGATCGCCAGGCCCAGGAAGAGGAGGGTGCCGCAGAGCACGGCGTCGACCGGGTAGGGCAGCCAGGAGGAGACGATGGCCAGGATCAGCGCCGGGGGGGCCAGGGCCGGACGTCGTAGCAGCAGGCCGAGGACGAAGCCGACGCCGACATAGCCGAAGAAGCTGCCCAGCAGGGCATAGTCGTGGCGGTCGATGACCGCACCGACATAGAGGCCGAGGAGGCCCGAGCAGGCCGTGATGCCGGCCGCCGCCATGGCCGACTGGCGCCAGATCCGGCGCACGCCGCCCCGAAGCCGTCTTGCGGGATGGGTGAAGAAGCTGAGGGGCAGGCCGACGAGGAGCACCAGCACGCCGGTCACGAGGAAGGCCAGCCGCCGGCCGAAGCCGTCGGCCAGCAGGCTGCCCAGGGCCGGGCCGATCACCAGCCCGGCCAGCAGGAGCATGCCGCAGTACCAGGGTCCCCGGAGGCTGCGTCCGGGCGCCTGGATCACGGAGAAGACGGTGAAGAAGACGGCGAAGCCTGCCACCGGCCTCAGCGCCAGGAAGGGCGTCAGATCGTGCAGCTCATAGGTCACGCCGATGGCGCCGGCGGCCAGGACGATGCTGAGGCCGTGCACGATCCGGCGCAAGGGCCCCCGGCATTTCCACGCCACGGCGACAAGGAGGCCCAGCAGGCCGCCGATGGCTTCCAGCGCCAGCGCCGCGGTCGCAGCCGAGCTGGCCAGCAGGTTGAACCCGACCCGGTCGGCTGCGAAGCCGCCGATCAGGGGCAGGGTCATGGTGCCGACGAGCACCAGCAGAAGGTTCAGCCAGCCCGGCCACCAGAGGTCCGCCTCCAGGCGCTGCGGCCGGTCGAAACGGTAGCTGCGCTCGACCTCTTCGACGGCCACGTCCACGCGCCGGCCGAGGCTGCCGTCGAGGTCGATCGACTTCAGCTCCTCGGCCAGGTAGGAGACCTCGCGGGCCCGGTCGCGCACCGGTGCGCGGGCGCGCTCAGCAAGGTGGGAGACCTGGGTGACCGGGCTCACATCGGGCAGCTTGGAGAAGTCGGAGAAGTTGCCCCGCGCCGTGGCGCTCAGGCTCGCCATCAGGTGGCTACGCGGTAGCTCCCAGCGCTCGACCAGCAGGATCCTCACGGCCATCAAGGTGGCAAGGCCGGCAAGGAGCGTCAGCGCGATCAGCAGGAGGTACTGGTGCAGCGAGACGTCCCAGGTCGCCTCGCCGCTCATAGTGAGGCCGACGTGGCCGACGCGCTGGCCCTGGTGGATGATCCAGACCGTGACCTCGAGGGGATGGTAGAAGTCCTTGTCGCCGGTCTCGATCGTCCGTTCGCGGCTGTAGGCGATATCGCCCTGGAGGTTCTGGATCCTGATCGCCGCCAGCTCCGCGTTGGCGCTCATGACCTCTTCGAGATAGCCCTGGACGTCGTAGATCTGATCGAAGGGGATGCCGTAGCCCAGCGCCAGCTGGATCGTCTGGGCGACCGAGCGCCCGACGGACACGCCGAGCCGCTGCGTCGAATCCGTCAGGGTCGGGGTCTGCGCGCGCTGCATCTCGGAGATGGACCAGGCGCCGGCGAGGAAGACCAGCAGGGCGACCACGGCGCCCACCGCCGCGCCGTAGAGATCGGAGCGCCTGCTCGCCAGGTGGCCTTGCTGGGCTGCCTTCCTCTTCCGGCGGAGCGCGCTAGACGGCATCGTCGAGATCCATCAGTCGGCGCTTGGCCCGGTCCAGAGCGCGGATGGCCTCCTCCGTGGTGTCGCGGGCCCGCCGGCAGGCGGTCTGCAGCGAGGGCCCGAGAGGCTCGTGGTCGGGCTTGTACTGCTGGCTTCGCTGGCTGTTCCAGGTGCCCCGCCAGATCTCGCGGGCGCGTTTGATGGCGCTCTCGCGGTGCAGGGTGAGCAGGGTGCCGAGGAGGAAGACGGCGAGCGTGGCAGCCAGAACGCCCTGCCAGCCCATCATTGCGAAGCGCAAGGTCAGCGCGGCCGGCGGGGTCACCTGGTTCTCTGCCACGATGAGGACGACATGGCCGACCTGCTGATCGAAGTCGTTCACGATGGTCTCGGCGATCGCCACCTCGCCGCGGTCGTAGGCCACCCAGGTCGGGCCGTGGTGATCCTCGATCGCCCGCTGCCAGGCCAGGGGGATGCTGTCGCCGATGGCCCCGCGGTCGGTGCTGTAGAGCGCGATGTCGTTGGGGCCGACGATCTCGATCGCCTGCACGTTGGCTTCGGCCGCGCGGTCCCTTTCGATCCTGCTCTGCAGGGCCGGCAGGTCCTGGATCGGAAGGCCGAGGCTGAGGTTGGCCTCCACCGTGGTCTTCAGCGAGGACACGAGATAGTGGAAGCGTGCGATCTCCAGGCCCTCCAGCCCCTTCTTCACGCCGTGGCCGGCCAAGAGCGAGAGGCAGGACAAGGCCAGGAGGGCGACCAGGCCGGCGATCAGGCCAATTCGGAGCGCAAAGAACATGGAGGGCTGTCGTTCCCTGGTCGAGGCCGCACGCTGGCCCGTGGTGTTTGTGTCCCTGACGATGCTACAAGGGTCCGTCACCGCTCGCTAGAGAGGTGAGGTAACCAATAACAGATCCTTCGGCGTCGGAGGGATAGCCCGGCCATGTTGCAGCGTCTCAGCCTGGTTCTGCTCTTCGCCATCGCGGCGGTGGTGGCCGCTGCCCTGGCGCTGGGCGCCTATCTGAACTACGGCTCGGTCAAGGCGGCCTACCTGGCGCAGGTGGATTCGCGCCTCCATGCCATCGGAAAGGGGATCGTCGACAACATCGAAACCAGCATCTCCTTCGGCATTCCGCTGGCCGGCCAGGAGACGCTGGGGCCCCTCCTGAAGCGCGAGCTGGGGATCGACCCGGCGATCGCGGCCATCGACGTTCTCGATGCACAGGGCGGTATCCTTTTCAGCAGCGACGAGGCGCGGGTCGGCCAGACCCTGCCCATGGTCGACGCGGGCGGACTCAGGACGAACATCGCGATCGTCAACGACTTCGGCGGTGAGGCGGGGAGCGTGCGGATCGTCGCCGACATGGCCATCCTGGACGGGAACCTGGACGGCACGGCGGTGGCGGTGCGCAACGCCGCCCTCTATGCGCTGCTGGGCGCCCTCGTCATGGCGGGGCTGTCGCTCTTGTTGCTGCTCTCCGGCGCCCAGCGCCGGGCGGAGGAAGCCAGCCATCTGGCCGCAGGGGAAGACGACCCGGAGGCGAGCTGGGCGATCCTGGAGGTCGACCGCGCTCATGCAGAGCTGGGCGCGAGGCTGCAGAAGCTGGAGGCGGAGCGGGGGTGAGCCGATGAGGGGGGCCGCGAGCGTGCGTGAAACGATGGCGGGCGGCAAGGCGCGCCCGGGGAGGGGACGGCCGTGCGTCGCCTAGACCTTCCGCTGCTCCTCGTCCTGGCCTTCATGCTGGTGGCCGCCCTGGTCTTCATCTCCTGGCGGGCGCTGGACAGCGCCGAGCGGCTGTTGCTGCCCGAGCTGGATGCCAAGGCCGGCGTCATCGGCAAGTCGGTCTCAGGGCTACTGACGGAGGCTGCCGGCTACGGCATACCGCTGGACAGGGTCGTTGGCGCGGACGCGGTGCTCGAGGAGGAGATCAAGGGGAGCCCGGAGTTCGCCTCGATCGAGATCGTCCTGGCGGACGGGAAGGTTATTGCCGCCGTTCAGTCGCGCTCAACCGAGGCCGGCGTGGAGGCCACGAAGGTTGTGACGCCGGTCATGAGCGGGGGGGAGCGGCTGGCCGAGGTCGTCGTCACGATCCCCCACTCCCTGATCGACCGCACTATCCGTAACATCTGGCTGGATGTGGCGATCGTCCTGCTGGCCTCCATGCTGGTCACCTTCGAGATGCTGGCCATGGTCTTCAACATGGACTCTGGCCGTGCGCTCCGCGGCCTCGGCCAGCGCCTGGTCTCCATCGGCCGCGGCGACCTCAGGCGCTACCCGGCCGTGGAGACGCCCGGTCCCTTCGGCGAGGCCTCGCGGATGCTGGACAGCCGCATCGAAGAACTCGCCGAACGCCAGCGCGACCTGAACCGGCGGGCCGAGGCGCTGCAGCACGGAGAGCTGGCCGAGGACCTGCGCCAGCTCGACCAGCGTTTCCGGCTGACCGCAGTGCGCGAGGAGCCGCCGCCCAGCGTCGCCGCGATCCGTGCGCCGCTCTTCCTCTTCTTCTTCGCCGAGGAACTGACCCGGCCCTTCCTGCCGAGCTTCATCTCGACCCTGGCCTCGCCCTTCGCGGGGCTGTCGAGGGAGGTGGTGATCTCGCTGCCGATCGTCCTCTTCATGGCGATCGTGGCCGTGCTCCAGCCCTTCCTCAACAGCTACACGGAGCGCTTCGGCCGGCGCCGCTCGCTCAGGGTCGGGATCGTGCTGGCGGTCGTCGGCTTCGCCGGCTGTGCCTACGTGAGCGACCTGCTGCAGCTCCTGGTCATGCGCTCCTTCACGGCGGTGGGCTATGCCTTGGTCTTCGTCTCCGCGCAGGGTGCCATCATCGACGCCACGGACCGGATCAACCGGGCGCGCGGGCTTTCCATCCTGGTGGCGGCCATCTTCGTCGCAGCACTCTGCGGTCCGCCGGTGGGCGGAATCCTCGCCGACCGCCTGGGCGAGCGCGAGGCCTTCCTGGCCTCGGCCACCCTGGCGCTGATGGCGCTTGCCGTGACCAGGCTCGCCATGCCGCAGGAGATTCGCCGCGACCGCCTCTCGGGGCCGTCCAGGCCCAGCCTGCTGGTGATCGTGAAGGTCCTGAGCAAGCCGGCCATGGCGATGCTGCTGTTCGGCTGTGCCCTGCCGGCGAAGCTCATCCTGGCGGCGCTGATCTTCTACCTGGTGCCGCTCTCCATGGCCGACAGCGGCTTCGACCAGGCGGCGATCGGCCGGATCTTGACCCTCTACGCGCTGGCCATGATCGTGCTGGTGCCCTGGGTCTCGCGCTTCAGCGACCGCATGGGCTATCGGCCGGGCTTCGTGCTGCTGGGCGCGGCGCTCTCAGCCGGGTCCGTTCTGCATCCCCTGCTCTGGGCCGCGCCCTGGGGGGAAGCGGCCATGGTGCTGCAACTCGGCGTGGCGCAGGCGCTCTCGATCACGCCGCAGTCCGCATTGGTGGGCGAGCTGGGCCGGCGGCACCTGCCCGACGTGCCGGAGGGGATGGTCTACGGTGTCTTCCGACTGGTCGAACGCAGCGGCAATGCCATCGGACCGGCATTGACCGCCGTCGTGCTCGGGACCTATGGCTTCGATATGGCCCTGATCGTGGTCGGCGGAGTCTCGGCCCTGGGGGCCGTGCTCTACGTGGCTGCTGTGGGCAAGGGGGACGGTCGAGGCCGTGTCGGTGAGGCGAGGGCCAGCGGGTGAAGGGAGAATAGGGTCATGCAGGGCTTCACGTCACTGGGACGGCGGCAGGTACTGGCCCTGCTGGCGGGTGGAAGCGTGCTTCTGCCCGGCCTGGGCGCGCTTGCCCAGAATGCCGGCAAGCAGGCCGCCGGGAAGAAGGGGCCCTTCAAGATCTATCAGATCACCTACCGCGGCGAGACCGACGTGGAACGCGGCTTCAGCGACTACCTGAAGCAGCGCGGCATCGACGCGGAGATCATCATGCGCAATGCCGAGCGCGATCCGGCGAAGGTGAAGGACTTCCTGAAGGAGATCGAGGAGATCAAGCCGGACCTGGTCTACACCTGGGGCACGCCGGTGACCCTGGCGACGGTCGGCGCCTACGACGACCCGGACGCCTTCGACCTGAGCGACCGGATCCCCGTGGTCTTCACCATCGTAGCCGCACCGGTCCAGGCCAAGGTGGTACCGGACTTCGCCTCCTCCGGGCGCAACCTGACCGGGGCCTTTCACGTCGTGCCGCCGGAAGCGCAGCTCCGCGCGCTGCAGTCCTACCGCCCGGTCAAGGCCCTGGGCGTGCTCTATACCCCGACGGAGGAGAACTCGGTCGCCATCGTGGCCCGCTTCGCCGAGCTCGCGAGGGCCGAGGGCTTTCCGCTGATCGAGCGCACCTTCGCCCTGGACGGCGAGGGCCGGCCGACCGCCGAGGGCTTCGAGAAGCTGCTGGCCGAGATCAAGGAGGAGGGGGCCAACTGGCTGATCTATCCGCCGGACACCTTCCTCGGCTCGCAGCTCGATCTCATCCGGCCGGAGGCGGCGCGCCTGGAGCTGCCGACCTTCGGGACCACCGAACAGCTGGTGCGCAGCGGCGAATGCCTCCTGGGCCTGATCTGCCGCTATTACTCCGTCGGCCAGCTGACCGCGCGCAAGGTCGAGCAGATCCTGGTCGAGGGCGTCAACCCGGCCGACATCCCCATCGAAACTCTGAAGCGTTTCTCGCTCATCATCAACGTGCCGGTCGCCAAGAGCCTGGGGCTCTATCCTCCGCTCTCGATGCTGAACTACGCGGAAGTGATCGGTAGCTAGCGGCCGTGGGACCAGATGATGAGGAACGCTCCGGTTCCTGGGTAGCGCTCAGTCTGGAAGAGGTTGGAGAGATCGAGGCCCTGCAGCGCCTCACCTACGGCACCCTGGTGGACCGCGACCTCTTCAAGCCGGCACCGCCCGGCTTCTTCGAATCGGTCATCGGCGGCCGGGGCTCGGTCCTGGGGCGGCGCCTGGAGGGCCGCCTCATCGCCTTCGGGACCCTGCTGACGGGGCTGGACAGCAAGGACGGCGCGCGCCGGCGACTGGGGCTCGACGAGCGCGTGCCGCTGGCGATGATGCAGGGGGTCGTCGTCCATCCGGACTATCGCGGCCACCACCTGCACCGACGCCTGCTCCGGCACCGCCTGGCGCTGCTGCGGCCGGCGGAGACCTGGCACGTCTATGCCTCGGCCGCACCGGGCAACACGGCCTCCTGGTGCAACATGATGGCCGAGGGCTATCAGGTCGCCGACATCGGTGTCATGTACCAGCGCCTGCTGCGCTATACCCTGCACCGCCCGCTGCGGCCCAGTCCGGCCTCGCCCGAGGACCCCGATCTGGTCTGGACGGACCCGATGGACGAGCCGGTTCAGGCTGCCCTCCTGAAAGGCGGTGCGCGGGGGCTGGCGCGGCGAACCCAGGCCGGGAAGGTGGAGATCGGCTACGGTCGGCCCGACAGGGAAAGGGCGGGCTGATAGTTCTGTTTCGACAGGTAGGGGTAGGTTGCACGCGCTCCAGCGCGAGGCCCCCTATTCGCCCTGGCTTGCCAGGTTGAGCTGCCACGAAAGCCCGAAGCGGTCGGCGATCCAGCCGAAGCGTTCGCTGAAGCCGTAGTCATCGAGCGCCATCATCACAGTACCCTCTTCGGAAAGCCGTTCGAAGGCGGCATCGAGCGCGTCGCGCGTGTCGAAGTCGACATAGAGCGACATCGCGGGGGTGAAAGAAAACTTGTGGACAGGGGGGCTGTCGAAAACCAGCAGCGCGTGGCCGGCAAAAGAGATACGCGCGAGCTTGAGGCGGCCGGCCGGGACCTGCTCCCCTTCGCCATACCGCGCGATCTCTTCGACGCGGAAGTCCTCGAACAGGGAAGAATAGAGTTCGATTGCCCTCTCCGCCTCACCTTGAAACATGAGGTGGGTCATCGCTTTGACCATCCGCTACCCCTCGCGCTGCCGTAAGGCCGACGCAGACCACGTCATTTGCCCGGGCTTGCGTCAGCTTCCCAGGGCGTCGACCGCTTCCTCGCGGCTGTCGAAGACGGTGAGGATGCGCAGGAGGCCGCTGATCTCGAAGACCTGGCGGATCTCGCCCTTCAGCGCCGAGAGGGCGAAGCGGCCGTCCGACGCCCGCAGGCGCTTGGCGGCCAGCAGCACGACCCGGAGCCCGGCGCTGCTGATGTAGTCCAGCTCTTCCATATCCATCAGGATAGTCTGCTCGCCGGCGTCCAGCTTCTGCTTCAGGGCCTCTTCCAGATCCTTGGCCGTGCTGCTGTCGAGACGACCGGCGAGCGCAAACACCAGGGCCTTGCCGTCACGCTCTTCGGTCATCTTCAAGGCACTCATGGATCTCTCCTCATCGCTTCTTCGTTCCGGTTCTAGAGCAGGCGGACTCCGAAAGGAATCTTTCGGGCCGATTTCACTGCATCAGGCTAGCCCTCGGCGCCCAGCCTGCGCTCTATGGCAATCTGCACTCGGTTCTTACCACCCTCGTGGCTGTATTCGAAACGGTGCGCCAGTTCGCGCACCAGATGCACACCCAGCCCGCCGATGGGCCGGTCTTCCAGAAGGGCGTCCAGGTCAGGCTCCGGGGTCTCGGTCGGATCGTAGGGCGTGCCATTGTCCTCGATGATGACCTGCACCTCCTCGCCGATCAGGGCCAGTGCCAGGCTGATCTCCGTCTCCTTCGTGCCCTCGCCGCTGCCGTGGTTCACGACGTTCGTCAGAAGCTCCTCGAGGCAGAGGGAGAGCGCGTAGCTGGCCTTGGCGGAGAGCTGCTTGGATTCCGCGAAATCCTCGACTGCGGCCTGGACCTGGTCCAGGTTGCCAAGCTCCGCCTTGAAGGCAAGTTCAACCGGCTCGGACTTCTGGCACAACCTGGCATCTCCCTTCCATTCACTGGTTGTGGTGTCAATTTTTTATTTTTGTCAAGGCAGTCCTTCTGTTGCAGTCGGCGGAACGGTCCGGCATCGCTCTTGCGAAAGCATAGCCGGGGCCAGCGCGTTGCCGCTAGAGCAAATATCGAGAAGATCTCCTCTTCTCCGACGACGATTTGCTTGAAAAACAACGCGCTAGAGCAAGATGCGCGAGCATTGGCAAGCGCAACTCGCTCTAGACCCGTTCCAGCATCAGCGCGATGCCCTGTCCGACACCGATGCACATGGTGCAGAGCGCATAGCGGGCCTGGCGCTCGGCCAGTTCCTGCGTCGCGGTGATCGCCAGGCGCGCGCCCGACATGCCCAGCGGATGGCCGAGCGCGATGGCGCCGCCGTTCGGGTTCACATGCTCCGCGTCGTCGGGCAGCCCCAGCTGGCGCAGGCAGGCCAGGGCCTGGGCGGCGAAGGCCTCGTTCAGCTCGATCACATCGACCTCGCCCAGCGGGATGCCCAGGCGCTGCAACAGCTTGCTGCTGGCCGGATGGGGGCCCATCCCCATGATGCGCGGCGGCACGCCGGCGGTCGCCATGCCCAGGATCCGCGCCCGCGGCGTCAGCCCGTGGCGCTCGGCCGCCTTCTCGCTGGCCACCAGGATGGCGGCCGCGCCGTCGTTGACGCCCGAGGCATTGCCGGCGGTCACGCTGCCGCCTTCGCGGAAGGGGGTGGGAAGCTTGGCCAGGCCCTCCAGGGTGACGTCGGCCCGGGGATGCTCGTCCGCCTCCACCAGCTTCGGCTCGCCGCGGCGCTGCGGGATGGCGACCGGCGTGATCTCCTTGGCCAGACGCCCCGAGGCCTGTGCGGCGGCCGCGCGGGCCTGCGAGCGGAGCGCGAAGGCATCCTGGTCGGCGCGGCTGATCTGGTAGTCCTCGGCCACGTTCTCCGCCGTCTCGGGCATGGAATCGATGCCGTACTGCTTCTTCATCAGCGGGTTCACGAAGCGCCAGCCGATGGTGGTGTCGAAGACCTGGGCGTTGCGCGAGAAGGCGGTCTCCGCCTTGCCCATGACGAAGGGCGCGCGGCTCATGCTCTCCGCACCGCCGGCGATCATGAGCTCGGCCTCGCCGGTGCGGATCGCGCGGGCGGCGGAGCCCAGCGCGTCCAGGCCGGACCCGCAGAGCCGGTTGACCGTGTTGCCGGGCACGCTCTCCGGCAGGCCGGCCAGCAGGCTCGCCATGCGGGCGATGTTGCGGTTGTCCTCGCCGGCCTGGTTGGCGCAGCCGTAGATCACGTCGTCGAGGGCTTCCCAGTCGAGACCTTCGTGGCGCTCCATCAGGGCCTTGATCGGCAGGGCCGCCATGTCGTCGCAGCGCAGCGAGGAGAGGGCGCCGCCGTAGCGGCCGACCGGTGTGCGGCTCATGTCGCAGATGAAGGCATCCATGTTTCGGGTCTCCTGGTGGTCTGTAGGGGCGTCGCCGTGATCCGCAGCGGGGGCGAGTGTAGTCGAAGAGGCAGCGGAAATCCCGGTCTCTTCGATACCGGCGCTTATGCGCTCCGGATTCTTGCGGAACCGGCCCGCACCCCCGCCCGGCCGCCCATAGCAGGATACTTCCGTGGGCGGCCGGGCGGGGGTGCGGGCCGGAGCCGTTTCCACCCGAGCGCGAAGCGCTTACTCCATGAGAGGGATCAGGGTGACGGGCGCGCCATGGGCATAGCCGTCCGGTTTCCAGCGCCTGAAGCTCTCGACGACGGGCAGGTCGGGATAGATGCCGTAGACCGGCACGCCGGCGGCATGGGCTATGTGCAGCGGCCCGCTGCTGGAGCTCAGGACCTGACCGGCGCCAGACAGATAGGCGATCAGCTCCTTGATGCCGTCGAAGCGCTCGACCAGGCCGACCCCGGGCTCGGAGAGGATTCCGCTGGCGCGCAGCGCCTGCAGCCGCTCTGCGGCGTCGACGCCGTGCACCAGGAAGTCGAGCGTGCTGCCGGGCTTGCGATGCCGCGCCAGCCAGTCCAGGTAGCGCCCGACCGGCCAGTTCTGTGCCGAGCCGCCGCTGGAGAGCGAGACCACCCAGTCGGGCGAGGGGCGCGGCGCCGTCCAGCCGGGCGGAAGCTTGAGCGCCGGCAGCCCCTCGAAGGCGGGCGCGGTGGCGCCGGCGCGCGCGATCATGGCGCGGGTCAGCTCCAGATTGTAGGTCATCTCGCTCTTGAGCGAGCGGCTGCGCCGCTGGAAGAGACCGCCGTTGTAGAAGAAGAAGGTGGGGACCTTCGAATAGCGGCCGAAGCGGTGCTTCAGCCTGAGCGCGCGAAAGGCCGCGACCGTGTCCTCGCTGTGGTGCAGCGCCAGTCCCCAGGTGTCCCGTCCGAGGTTGGGCGGTGGCGGCTCGCCGGCGATCCAGAGCTGCTCGTAGAGGCCGTTGGCCAGCCCCCAGAGACCGATGTCGCGGGCGTAGGCGGCGGTGTGGAAGGTCACCCGGAATCCGGCGCGCTGCAGGAGATTGACCGCCGGCAGGCTCACCACCACGTCGCCCAGCCCGTTGCAGCGCGAAGCCACTGCGTCCAACAGTACGTCTCCTTTGGCTCACCACGCGAGACCTGAAACGTCGCCCGCGAGAACAGCCGCGGACCGGAACTTGTGTCAGGTCGCCCCCATAAGTGGGTCCGGCCGGCGGGATTGCCAGGACGCAGCGGCGGGCCTCCTGTCGCTCAGGGGATGACGCGCTGGTCCCTAAGGGCCTCGAAGTGGCGCAGGAACATGGTCTCGCTGTCCAGCACCTCGTGAAAGCCGGCCAGCCTCGCCCCGGTCATGGAAGAGGCGATGTCCCACTCGGCGGCGAAGACGTAGTCGGCGAAGGGCCAGGAGACCAGGCGGTCGAAGGCGATCTCCTGCAGCCCCTGCCGGCGCGCGAGGGCCGCCCAGAGCGCGGCCTTGTCCGCCATCATCTGGGTGAGGCTGAGCGGCAGCGGCGGCGCCCAGTCCATCTCGAAGAAGCGGGCGAAGCGGGGCCAGAGCTGCTCCCAGCGGAAGAGGTCGCCGTTGGTGATGTTGAAGGCCCGGTTGGCGGCGTTCTCGCTCTCGGCCATCCAGACCAGCGCGCGCGCCAGGAGGCCGGCGTCGGTCACCTGGTAGAGCTTGGTCTGGTTGACGGGCGATCCCGGATGGCGCAGCGGGATGCCGAGCTCCCTGCAGAGGGTGGCATAGACCGCGATCGCCACCACCAGGTTCATCGGGTTACCCAGCGCGAAGCCGCAGACCGCGTGCGGGCGGGCCGCCGACCAGGTCCAGTCCTTGCCCTGCTGCCGCGCGCTCAGGAGGTCCTGCTGGTCGTAATAGAAGTTGGGCGGCAGGTGGCGCGGGTCGTCCTCCCTGGCGGGCGTCTTGAAGGGGCCCAGGTGGCTGCCGTACCACTTGGTCCCCTCCATCAGGTTGACGTGGCGCAGGCTTCTGGCCGCCGGCTCCAGCCCGTCCAGGAAGTTCTCGAGCAGTGCCAGGTTGGGAGCCACCAGCGCCGGCCAGCCGCCGGGCACCTCGACGTAGGCGGCGAAGAAGGCGTGGGTCGCCGCGCCGAGGCCGGCCAGCTTCGCCCTGCTGTCCCCCGGGTCCGAGAGGTCGACCGCGATGTGGCGATAGTTCCCGGCGATGTCCGGCTTGCGCCTGGAGAGCGCCACCACCTGCCAGTCCGGCAGGGTCAGGAGGTGGGCGAGGAGATTGCGGCCGACGACCCCCGTGGCGCCCGCGATGACGGCAGTCTTCACGCCCGGCCCCGCCTCGCCAGCAGGCGGGCCATGGCATCCAGCGCCAGGATGTAGGAATCGATTCCCAGCCCGGTGATCATGCCGTCGGCCTCCGAGGCGGTGAGCGAGCGCATCTCGCGGCGCTCCAGGTTGGTCATGTGCACCTCGATATAGGGCAGCTCGACGCCGCGCAGGCAGTCGCGCAGCGCGTAGCCGGCATAGAGGAAGCCCGCCGGGTTCATGATCAGGCCCTCCGCACCCTGGCGCTCGGCCTCGTAGATCCAGGTGATGGCCTCGCCCTCGAGGTTGGTGGTCCGGATCGTCAGGCTCTGGCCCTGCGCGTCCGCCTCGCGATGGAGGATCGCCTCCAGCTCCTTGGCGGTGGTGGTCCCGTAGAGCTCCGGCTGGCGCTTGCCGAGATGCTCCATGTTGGCGCCCTGGATGAGCAGGATCGTCATGTCTGTGCCTCCCTTTGAAGCCGCAAGCGGCTGTGCTTAGTATCTACCATGAGCAGCAAACTCGAACAGGCACTAGACGCCCTCAGGAAGCTGCCGGAGGAACGGCAGGACGAACTGGCAGAGGCGCTCTATCTGGGTGCTCAGACCACCACGGAGAACCATACGGCCGCCCAGCTAGCCGCGATTGACGAAGGCATAGCGGACGCCGAAGCGGGGCGCTTCGCCAGTGATCAGGAGGTTGCCGTACTCCTTGCCAGGTTCCGTTCCTAAGCGGACGGTCCGACAGGGACACTTCTCTCAGGCTAGCGACCTGCGCGCCTCATCCCCTTCCATCCTCGCGATCAGTGCGTAGGCGGCGGCCTCACCGGTGCTCTTCAAGGCTTCGGCGGTTTCACTGGCGGCTTCCCGCCGTCCCAGCATCAGCAGCAGGCAGGCCTCGATCTGGCTGTCGCCGTCGCCCCGCAGGGCGGCCTCGGCGGTATCCCGTCCAGGCTCCGCGACGCCCTGCCAGAGCGACCAGCCGAGGCAGGAGCCGCCCTGGCGGTCGCGCGCGACCTGTTCCAGGGCTCCTGCATCCTGGCCGGTGAGACAGACCAGCGCCCCGGTGACCCCCAGTCCCCAGCCGGCGGCCTTGCGGCAGACCGTGCGGTTCATGTCCGTGAAGGCCGGCATGATGCTCTGGGTCCAGGGCGTGGGCGCGGCCAGGCGCGCCCGGTAGGGGGGCGAGAGGAAGACCTCGGGCGAGCTGGCCTCGTAGCGGATGAAGAAGCGCGGCTCCGGCCCCTCGAGGCGCTCGTAGCGCGCACCGCTCAGGAAGCCCGGCGTGGAGACCCGCTCGGCCAGGTGCTCCTCCTGGTACCAGCGCTCGTAGTCGGCCAGGCGCTCCGAGCGCATGCCGTGCCAGATCAGCAGCCCGCCGCGGCTCACGACCCGGACTCCCGTCCCGCGGTCAGCAGCAGCTTGCCGGCCACGCCGCCCTCGCGCAGCAGCGCGAGCGCCTCCACCGCCCGCTCGAGGGGAAGGGTCCTGCTCACGTGCGGCGTCAGGCGGCCGGCCAGCGCGTGGGCGAAGATCTCGGCCTGGGCCTTGGCCATCCAGCCGGGGTGACGGTCGCGGTAGTCGGACCACTGCAGGCCGGAAACGGCGATGTTCTTCACCAGCAGGTAGTTGGCGCGGATGGTCGGGATATCGCCCGCCGCGAAGCCGATCACAACCAGCCGGCCGCGCCAGGCGAGCGCGCGCAGGGCCGCCTCGGTGACGGCCCCGCCGACCGGGTCGATCACGATGTCGACGCCCTCGCCGCCGGTCGCGGCGAAGACCTGCTCGCGCAGGCTCTGGCGCAGGTCGGCAGCCGAGAGGTCGATCAGGGCACCGGCACCGAAGCCCAGGGCCAGGTCGCCCTTCCGGTCGCCGCGCGTCCCGGCGAACACCTGGCTGGCGCCCATGGCCTTGGCGAGCTGCACGGCGGCCATGCCGACCCCGCCGCCCGCACCCAGGACCAGCACCCGCTCGCCGGCGCGGAAGCCACCGCGGTCGGTCAGCGCGAACCAGGCGGTCTGGTAGACCAGCCCCAGTGCGGTCGCCGTCTCGTAGGAGAGGCCCTCGGGGATCGGCAGGGCCATGGCCTGGGGTGCCGCGATCTTCTCGGCGAAGGCCCCGTACTCGAGCTGCACCAGCACGCGCTGGCCCAGGCGGCTCCTGTCGACGCCCTCGCCCAGGGCGACGACCCTGCCGGCGGCCGCCTTGCCGGGGATGAAGGGCAGGGGCGGCTTCACCTGGTAGGCGCCCTCCATCACCAGGATGTCGGGGTAGTTCACGTCGCAGCAGGCAACCTCCACCAGCAGCTCGCCGGCTGCCGGCTCGGGATCGGGCAGCTCCACCGGGCCGTGGCTCTCCAGCGGTCCGAAGGCGGCGACCTGGATGGCCCTCATTCCAGGAGATCCTCGTTGTCCGCGCCCAGGGGCGGGGCGCCGCGGGCCTCGCCGTCGCCGCGGTAGACCGGGGCCAGCGGCATCGGCAGCGCCGGCATGCGCGCGCCCGCCTCGTTCACCAGGGTCTCGGCGAAGAGGCGGCGGGCGGCGAAGTGGGGATCGGCCAGGGCCTCCTCCATCGTCCTGACGATCGAGCAGCAGCAGTCGGCCTCGGCCAGCAGCGGCTCCCACTCGGCGGCGGTCCTGGCCGCCACCAATGCTGCCACGGCGCGGGCCGTGCCTTCGGGGTCCCCGGCATCCTCGCGCCACTTGGCGGGAAGCTGGATGGTCTCGCAGAAGGCGGCCCAGAACTTCTCCTCCAGCGGGGCCGCGGCCATGAGGCGGCCGTCCTTCGTCGGGTAGAGGCGATAGCGCGGCGAGCCGCCGGTCACCAGGCCCGCGCCGGAGGCCGGCCAGCGGCCCGTCGCCAGGCCCTCGCCCTGCGCCCAGTACTGGAAGGTGAAGAGGCCGTCGGTCATGGCGATGTCGAGGTAGGCCCCCTCGCCGCTGCGGCTGCGCTCGATGATCGCCAGCAGGACATTCATCACCGCCGGATAGGTGCCCCCGGCGATGTCGGCGATGAGGGCCGGCGGCAGCACCGGCTCCTCGAGGCTGCCGTGGCTGAGCGCGAGCAGGCCGGAATCGCCGATGTAGTTGAGGTCGTGGCCGGCCATCGCCTGCTTCGGCCCGCTCTGCCCGTAGCCGGTGATCGCGCAGTAGATGAGGCCCGGATTGACCGCCTTCAGGGCCTCGTAGCCCAGCCCCAGCCGCTCCATCACGCCCGGGCGGAACTGCTCCAGCAGCACGTCGGCCTCGGCGATCAGCGGCGCCAGGCGCTCGCGTTCGGCCGGGTCCTTCAGGTTCAGCGCCAGGCTTTTCTTGCCGCGGTTCAGCAGCGCGAAGTTGACCGCCTCCTTGCCCCAGGTCGGGGTGTAGGCGCGCATGTCCTCGCCGCCCGGCCGCTCGATCTTGATCACCTCGGCGCCCGCCTCGGCCAGGATCAGGCCGGCCATGGGGCCGGGCAGCAGGGTGGTGAAGTCCAGGACCTTGATGCCCGTGAGCGGCTTCCTCAAGACTTCTTGCTCCTCTGCTGGGCGACCGCCGCGCGTCTGGGCGGGGCATAGGCCGGCGTGCCGTAGACGCGGAAGAGCGCCTCCGTCCGGGCATAGTGTTCCGCCAGCCCGCCGCGCTCGACCCGCTCGATCGGGCCCTCGCTGTAGCCCAGGCCCAGGCGGCAGGTGAGGTCCATGTCCTTGGCGCTGGCCAGGCCCTCGTCGAGGAAGCGCAGCGCGTCGTTCAGCTTCGGCACCTCCAGCCGGTCGATGATGCGCCCCGCCAGGTCGCGGCAGAGCGCGACCTCGAAGCCGGCCTCGGCGAAGACGGCGCGCGCCGCCTCGATGGCGCTCTCGAGGCTGGCCGGCTGCTGGACCAGCTCGATGAGCCTGGTGGGTTCGCCCTCGCCGTTGCGATAGCGCGCGAAGCCCAGGACGTTGGAGCCCTCCTCGCCGGCCTGCTCGCCGGTGTGCAGGCCCAGGCACTCGCGGCCGAGCTCGACCAGGACGGCGGTGCGGGCCGGGTCGGCGTCGATCTCGGCCTGGCTCCAGTCGCCGAGGTGGACCAGCACCGGGCTGGCAGCACGGCTGCCGCCCAGGAAGGCCTCGCCCTCGGGGAAGGAGCGCGAGGCGCCGGCGATTCTGATCTCGTAGTGCATGGCTCTCAGGCTCCGAAGAGGGCGTTGCCCTCGTAGGTGAAGAATCCGCGCCCCGACTTGCGGCCCAGGTGGCCGGCCGCGACCTTGCGGCGGAGCAGCGGCGGGGCCGAGGCGCGGGGATCGAGGGTGATGGGATAGAAGGCCTCGCAGAGCCGCACCTGGGTGTCCAGGCCGACCAGGTCGATCAGCTCCAGCGGGCCCATCTTGTAGCCCAGGCCCACCTTGATCGCCCGGTCGATGTCGGCGGGCTCGGCCAGGCCCGCCTCGACCGCGCGGATGGCGTCGTTGTTGAAGGGGACCAGCAGCGCGTTCAGGATGAAGCCGGGCTTGTCCTGCGTCTTCACCGGGGTCTGGCCGGCCGCCAGGGTCCAGTCCCAGGCGGCCTCGAAGGCGGCCTGCGAGGTGTTGAGGCCGGGCGACATCTCGATCAGCTTCATGAGCTGCGCGGGCAGGCAGAAGTGCATGCCGACGACCCGGTCCTCGCGCCCGCAGCCCGACGCGATCTCGGTGATCGAGAGGGTCGAGGTGTTGGAGGCGAAGAGGGTCTCGGGCTTGCAGACGCCGTTCAGGGTCCCGAAGAGCTCCCGCTTGACGCAGAGGTCCTCGAAAACCGCCTCGATCACCAGGTCGGCCTCCGCCAGCGCCTCCAGGTCGGTCGTGGAGGTGAGGCGGGCGAGGGTCGCCTGCTTCTCCTCGACGCTCATCTTGCCGCGCTGGACCGACTTCTCGAAGAAGGCGGCGGACTGCTTGGCCGCCCGCTGAAGGGGCTCGGCCTCGCGGTCGTAGCAGAGGGTCCGGAAGCCGGCGCGGGCGGCGACGATGGCGATGCCGGCGCCCATGGTGCCGCCGGCGCCGCAGACGGCGACGGTCTCGATGCTGCTCATTTCGCTTTGAAGCTCCGTCCGATCAGCTGGCGGTGCACCTGGTTGGTGCCCTCCCAGATCTGGGTGATCTTGGCGTCGCGCATCAGCCGCTCGACGCGATAGTCGCTGCAGTAGCCATAGCCGCCGTGCATCTGCACGGCCGCCTCGCTCATCCGCATGGCGAGGTCGGAGGCGCGCAGCTTCAGGAGCGAGGCCTCCATGCCGAAGTCGCGCTCGCCGGCGTCGACCAAGCCTGCCACGTAGTCCAGCCAGCACTCGGTCAGCGCCAGCTCTCCGGCCAGGTCCGCCAGCAGGAACTGGTTGCCCTGGAAGTCGATGATCTTGCGGCCCGATTGCTGGCGCTCGTTCATGTAGGCCGTCATGTCGGCGAAGGCCGCGCGGGCGATCCCCAGCGCGTGGGCCGCCACGCTGGGCCGCGACTTGTTGAGCGAGACCAGCAGGATCTTCAGGCCCTCGCCGGGCGCGCCCAGCAGGTTGGCGCGCGGGACCCGGCAGGCGTTGAAGGCCAGTGCCGCCGTCGAGGAGGCACGGTGGCCCATCTTCTTCTCCAGCCGGACCACCTCCAGGCCGGGCGTACCGCCCTCCAGGACCAGCGCGGAGATGGCGGCCTTGGGCTCCTCGATCTCGCTCCACTTGCCGAAGAGCAGGATGCGCGCGGCCCGGTCGCCGTTGGTGATGAAGACCTTGCCGCCCTCGATCACGACCTCCTCGCCGTCCGGCGTGAAGCGGGTCTTCATGCCGGTCGCGTCCGAACCCGCCCCGGTCTCGGTGATGGCGAGCGCGCCCAGCCCGCCCGCGGCGATGGCGGGCAGCAGGCGCGACTTCTGCTCCTCCGTGCCGAAGTCCATCAGCGGCTTCATGCCGTGGAAGTTGGTGGCGTAGATGATGCCGGTCGAGGCGCAGGCCGCCGAGACCAGCGCCACGCACTCCAGGTAGAGGCGGTAGGAGACCGGCGCGCCGCCGTAGGCCTCGGGCACGAAGAGGGCGTTCATGCCCAGCGCGTTGATGGCCTCCAGGTTCGCCAGCGGGAAGTCGCCGGAGGCATCGTAGCCGGCGGCCCGGGGGGCGATCTCCTCGCTTGCCAGGCGGGCCACCTGGTCCAGGATCAGGCCCTCTTCCTCGCTCCAGCGGCGGCGGCTGGCCTGGTTGGCGATGATGTCGGCCATCAGTGATTGATCCCCTGCGCACCGTCGAAATAGATCGTCTCGCCGGTGAGGAAGCCGAGCTTGCCGGCCATCAGCAGGCTCACCAGCTCTCCCACCTCGGCGGCACTTCCGGGCCGGCCCAGGGGGATCCGGCTTTCCAGCCAGGCCCTGACCTTGGGCTTGGCCAGCCAGTCGCGGTTCAGGTCGGTTTCGATGTATCCGGGAGCCACGTTCACGACCGTGATGCCGTCGCCCGCCCACTCCACCGCCAGGCAGCGGGCGATCGCGCCGACGGCCGCCTTGGAGGCACAGTAGGCCAGGTTGTGCGGGACGCCCAGGCGGTCGAAGAAGGAGCCCATGGTGACGATCTGCCCGCCGCCGGTTGCCTTGAGGTGGGGATAGGCGGCCTGGGCTGAGAGGAAGACGGAGGTGGCGTTCAGGCCCATGACCGCCTCGTAGTCCGCCAGGCTGAGCTCGGCGCTGGGCCCGCCCTGGTGCACGCCGGCGTTGGCGACCAGGCCGGCGATCGGCCCGGCCCTTGCGATCTCGGCGAAGGCGGCCTTCAGGGCAGCACCGTCGCTGACGTCGCAGGCGAGCGCCCGGCCGGCGGGTGCCGTGCCGCTGCGGGAGAGCGAGACCACCTCGTGGCCGGCCTCCGCCAGGGCTGTGACCACCGCCGCGCCGATCCCGCGGCTGCCGCCGGTGACGACGATCTGCTTGCCAGCACTTTCCTCAGGCATCCTGGAACCTCGCCTCCCGCTTTTCCTCGAAGGCGGCCATGCCCTCCTCGGCGTCGGCCGTGCGATAGGCCAGGGTGGAGAGCTCGGCCTCGACCTTCAGTCCCTCGGCAAGCGGCAGGTCGAGCGCCCGGCCCACCGCGGCGCGGGCGAAGCCCTGCACCGGCTGGCTGTAGCGCCCCAGCTCCTCGGCCAGCGCCAGCGCGTCTTCCATGCCGTCGGGCTCGACCACGCGGTTCACCAGGCCCCAGTCCGCCGCCTGCTCGGCGCTCACGGTCTTGCCGGTCAGGATCATCTCCAGGGCGCGCGCCTCGCCCACCAGGCGGGGCAGGCGCTGGGTGCCGCCATAGCCCGGGATCAGGCCCAGCTTGATCTCCGGCAGGCCCAGCTTCGCCTTGGGAAGCGCCAGCCGGAGGGTACAGGCCATGGCCAGCTCCAGGCCGCCGCCGAAGGCGAAGCCGTTGATCAGCGCGATCGAGGCCTGGGGCAGGGCGTCCAGCCTGGCGAAGACCCGCTGGCCCAGTTCCGCGCCGCGCTTCTGCTCCATCAGGCTGCGGCCGCGCAGCTCCTTGATGTCGGCGCCGGCGCAGAAGGCCTTGGGGCCGCTGCCGGTGACGATCAGCGCGCGGGCCTTGCTGGCCGCCACCTCGTCGAAGAGCCGGCCCAGGGCCTCCAGGATCGAGAAGGAGAGCGCGTTGAGCGCCTCCGGCCGCTCCAGGGTGATGAGCGCGCAGTCGCCGCGGCGCTCCAGGCGTGGCATCATCGGCTCGGCTCCTTCGCTCGGTAGCGGATGGCGAGCGGGGCTAGGCGTCCCGCCCTGGCATCCTCCATCAGGCTGCGCTTCAGGATCTTGCCCGAGGCCGTAAGCGGGAAGGCCTCCATGCGCAGGAAGAACTCGGGCATGTCGTACTTGGAAAGCCCCTGCTCGGCCAGGAAGTGCAGCAGCGGCTCGGCCTCGGCGCCGCCCAGGATCGCCAGGCAGACCCGCTCGCCCAGGCGCTCGTCGGGGACGGCGAAGGCGGCCGCCTTCTCGACCTCCGGATGGCGCAGCGCCAGGGCCTCGATGTGGCTGGGGTGGATGTTGTGGCCGCCGCGGATGATCAGGTCCTTGAGGCGCCCGTGGATGGTGAGGTTGCCGGCCGCATCGAGGGCGCCCAGGTCGCCGGAGCGGAACCAGCCGTCACGGTTGAAGCTGGCGTCGATCGCAGCCTGGTTGTCGAAGTAGCCCAGCATCAGGGCCGCGCCGCGCCCGACGATCTCGCCGATCTCGCCCGGCCCCAGCAGGCGGTCGGGGTCCTCCGGGTCGGCGATGGCCACCTCGTAGGCGGGGCCGCCGCGCCCGCAGGTGGAGACGATGACCTCCACCGGGTCGGTCGGATGGGTATACTGGTGCGAGGAGTTCTCGGTCATGCCGTAGATGTTCTGCGGCTTGATCCCCTGCGCGACGAAGGCCTCGGCGACCGAGGGCGGGATCGCCGCGCCCGCCATGTAGAAGGTCCGGACCGCCCCCAGCCGCGCGATGCCGCGAGCCTTCCGGGCGCTCAGCATGTCCATGGCGTGGGTCGGCACGCCCATGACGTAGGTGGCCCCGCTCTCGACCAGCCAGTCCAGCCGCGTCCGGCCCTCGGGCGGGTCGTCGGTCACCAGCCGGCAGCCGCTGACCAGCCACTGCCCGACCGCGACCCAGGCGATGTGGTGCGACAGCGGGCTCAGGCTCAGGAGCACGTCGTCGGGACCGAGCGACCAGTCGCGGGCGAGATCGCGGCAGTTTGCCAGCAGCGAGTTGGAGGAGTGCATGACGCACTTCGGCATCCCCGTCGTGCCCGAGGTGAAGGCCAGGTAGGCGACGGCATCGGCATTGCCCTGCGGCGGGCCGAGGCCGTCGGCCGGCTGCCGCGGCAGGCTGGCGGCATCCCACAGGGCCTGCAGGCCCGCGGTCTGCGAGAGGGTCTCCTGCCGGAGGGCCTCGCCGGCCTCGGCCCCCCATCCGGCCTCGGTGATCAGCAGTGCGCTGCCCAGGCGTTCCAGCAGCAGGCGCACCTCGGCGGCGGTATGGGTCCGGTGCAGCGAGGGATTGCAGGCCAGCCCCTGGCGCGAGGCCGCCAGGAAGGCCAGCACCGCCTCCATGCGGTTCGACATCCAGAGCGAGATGCGCCCGCCGCCGGAAAGCCCCAGGGCCGCGTAGGCCGCGGCCAGCCCGTCGACCTCGTCCCGCAGCGCTTGCCAGGTGAGGCGGCGCCGGCCGTCGACCAGCGCCAGGGCCTCCGGCCGCCTCCGGGCCTGCTGCGCCAGCAGGCCGTAGAGCGTCTCCTCGCGCCAGAGCCCGGCGGCGTAGTAGGCCCGGGCCCGGGCCGGGTCGTGCAGGGTGAGGAAAGGGCGCATCAGTGGCCGAAGGTCTCCGGGTCCGGTTTGCGGCGTTCGCGGAAGGAGGTGCCCAGCTCCTTCGATTCCTCGCTGTCGAGATAGCTGCGCAGCAAAAGGTCGTGGGCCATGCGGGCCAGGCCACCGACGCCGCCGTGGCGCGCGTTGAAGGCGGCCTTGACGCTGGCCAGCGCGAAGCTGCCGCGCTCCGCCACCTCCAGCGCGAAGGCCTCGGTCTCGCGGTCCAGGTCTTGGTCCGGCACCACCTTGTTGATCAGGCCCATGGCGAGCGCCTCTTGGGCCGTGATCTTGGGGTTGCGGTACCACATCTCCTTGGCCTTCTTCTTGCCGACCAGATCCTCCAGGTACCAGGTCCCGTAGCCGGCGTCGAAGGAGCCCATCATTGGCCCCACCTGGCGGAAGATCGCGCTCTCCTTCGCCACGGTCATGTCGCAGACCATCTGCAGCACGTTGCCGCCGCCGACGGCGAAGCCGTTGACCTTGGCGATCACCGGCTTCTGCAGGCGGTCGATGGCCTCGTACATCTCCAGGGTCGGCAGCACGCCGGCATAGAGGCGGGTGTCGGGCAGCCCCTCCTTGCGGCCGCCGATGCAGAAGAAGCGGTCGCCGGCCCCGGTGAGGATCAGCACCCGCGTGCGGGTCTCCTGCCGGATCCGTTCGATGCAGTCGCGGATCTCCAGGCACATGGCGGCGGTGAACATGTTGCCGTCGTCCGGCCGGTTGAGCGTGATGGTGCCCAGCGGGCCGGCCTCTTCGTAGAGGATGGTCTCGTAGCTCATGGTCCTACCTTGGCTTGCTGAATGACGTTGGCGGCCTCCAGGTCCGCGATCCGGGCCGGATCGTAGCCCAGAAGCTCTTCGAGCAGCGGGGCGCTGTGCTCGCCCAGGCGCGGCGGCGGCAGGCGCGGCGTCGCCGCCGCGCCGTCGAGCTGGATGCCGAGGCCGACCTGCGGCAGCTCCCGGCCGCCGGCCTGCAGGCGGTAGAAGAGGCCGCGCTCGATCAGTGCCGGGTCGCCGGCGGTCTCGTCCACCCGGTTGATCGGGCCGGCGGGCACGCGCAACCCGGCGAAGCGCGTGAGCCAGTCCTCCCGTCCGGCGGAGCGCAGCACCTCCTGGATCTCGGCGACGATCCGGGGCCGCCTGGCGCGGCGCTCGGCGTTGCTGCCCTCGCCGGCTGCCCCGGCACGCTCCGGCCGGCCGACGGCCTGCCAGAAGCGCTGCCAGATGGCATCGCTGCCGAGCCCCAGGGTGATGGGCTCGTCGGCGGTCTCGAAGGTCTGGTAGACGGCGATCACGCTGTCGGTTCCGCCGGAGCGCCGGGGCAGCTCGCCGCTGCCCAGGTAGGGCAGGATGCGGCAGGCCATGAAACGTGTCATGGAGTCCACCAGCGCGATGTCGACCAGCCGCCCGCGGCCGCTGCGCTCGCGCGCGAAGAGGGCCGCCAGGCTCGCCATGGCGGCGTCCTGGCCGGCCAGGAGGTCGGCCGCCGGCGTGCCGACCTTCTGCGGCGCGCCCCCGGCGGCGCCGGTCAGGTCCATCACCCCGGAATAGCCCTCGGCGATCAGGTCGTAGCAGGCCCGCTCCGCCCGCGCGCCGCTGAGGCCGAAGCCGGTGAGCGAGGTGAAGACAAGGTCCGGCTTCAGCCGCGAGAGACTCTCGTAGTCCGTGGCGAGCTTGCGCTGCACCTGCGGCGGCTGGTTGGTGACCAGGAGGTCGGCCTTGGCCAGCAGGGCCTCGAAGACCTGGCGCCCCTCGGCCTTGGTCTGGTCCAGCGCCAGGCTCTCCTTGTTGCGGTTGACGGCGAGGAACCAGAGCGACTCGCCCTCGAGGAAGGGCGGGCCCCAGGCGCGGGCGTCGTCGCCGGCGCCGCAGCGCTCCAGCTTGACCACGCGCGCGCCAAGATCGCCCAGCAGCATGGTCGCATAGGGCCCGGCGATCGAGGTGGTGAGATCCAGCACCGTCACGCCCTCCAGCAGGTCCGGCCCGGCACCGCAAGCGATGAGGGGCAGGGCGTCCATCGGCAGGGGGTGAGAGCTCTCCATCGCGATCCTCTCTGTCAGGGGGCGGACGATCCTAGCCGGGCGGCCGGGATCGCGGCAGGTTCAAGTTGTCGCCATGGCACAGCATCGCCTAGCCGGGCAGGTCCAGACAGTCCACCAGGCCGTCCAGGTTGCGCATGCGCCCTTCGATGCGTCGGGCGCGCGCGGCGTGGCCGCTGCCGGGCTGGCCGGGATTGCGCGCCAGGGGGTTCGGCAGCGCGGTGGCCAGGAGGGCGGCCTGGTTGCGGGTCAGGTCCTTGGCCGGCACGCCGAAATAGGTCCGGGCGGCCGCCTCCGCGCCGTAGATGCCGGGCCCGAACTCGACGATGTTGAGATAGACCTCCATGATGCGCTTCTTGGGCCAGAGCGCCTCCAGCCAGGTGACGTAGGTCAGCTCCAGGGCCTTGCGGGTGCGCGACTGCTGCGGCCAGAGCAGCAGGTTCTTGGCGGTCTGCTGCGAGATGGTGCTGGCCCCGCGGGCCTGGCGCCGGCGTCCGCTCTCCACCTCCTCCTGCGCCTCCTGGATGGCGCCCCAGTCGACGCCGCGGTGCTGGCAGAAGCGGTTGTCCTCCGATGCGATCACCGCGCGCGGCAGGTGCGGGCTGATCTCTTCGAGCGGGACCCAGTCCTGTGACCAGCCCTGCCCCTCGGTCAGCCGCTGCACCATGAGCGGGGTGACGAAGGCCGGCGCCACCAGGTGCAGCAGGACCCAGAGGAAGGGCAGCACCACCAGCAGCAGCAGTGCCAGATGGAAGGCCAGGCGGCCGTATCCTGCCCAGCGCCGCATCGTGCCCTATCGCCGTTGCAGCCAGTCGCCCAGGCGGTCGAGGGCGGCGGTCATGGTCTCGCGGCTGCCGGCGAAGGAGATGCGCAGGCTGCGCTTGCCCTCTTTGGGGTCGAAGTCCAGGCCCGGGGTTACGGAAATGCCGGCCTCGTGCAGCAGGGTGGAACAGAGCTGGCTGCTGTCGTTGGTGAGGTGCGCCACGTCCAGATAGATGTAGAAGGCGCCGTCGCTCGGTAGGAAGCCGTCGAGGCCGAGCCTGGGCAGGCCCTCCACCAGGATGCGGCGGTTCTCGGCATAGCCCTCGACGATGCGGTCCAGCTCGGCCCGCGCGCCGAGCGCGGCCACGCCGGCCCGCTGCGCCAGCTCGGAGGCGGAGATGAAGAGGCTCTGTGCCAGGCGCTCGACCGGCCGCACCAGCTCTTCCGGCAGGACCAGCCAGCCCAGCCGCCAGCCCGCCATGCAGTAGTACTTGGAGAAGGAGTTGGCGACGATGACGTCGGGCTCGTCGGCCAGGCTGGTCGCTTCCGGCCCGAAGGTGATGCCGTGGTAAATCTCGTCGGAGACCAGGCGGATGCCGCGTGCACGGCAGGCCGCGACCAGGGCCTTCAGTTCGGCCGCGTCCAGCATGGTCCCGGTGGGATTGGCCGGGCTGGCGACGATCAGGCCGTCCAGCCGGCCGGGGTAGTCGGCGATCTGGCGGGCGGTGGGCTGAAAGCGGTCGGCCGCCGTGGTCGGCAGGAAGACCGCCTCGATCCCCAGCGCGGTCAGGAGGTTGCGGTAGGCCGGATAGCCGGGGGCGGCCAGGGCGACGCGGTCGCCGGCCTCGAAGGCGGCCAGGAAGGCCAGCATGAAGCCGCCGGAGGAACCGGCCGTCACGGCGATGCGGGCCGGATCGACCGAAAGGCCGTAGAGGTCGGCGTAGCTCTCCGCGATCGCACGGCGCAGCGGCGGGATCCCCAGGGTCTCGGTATAGCCGATGCGGCCGCCGTCCAGGCAGGCCTTGGCCGCGGCGACCACCGCCGGCGGCGGGGGCGCGGCCGGCTGGCCGGTCTCGAGGTGCAGGATCTCGCGGCCCTCGGCTTCCAGGGCGTTGGCGGCCGCCAGAGCGTCCATGGCGCGGAAGGGCTCGACCTCGGCGCGCGCGGCGATCTTCAGGACCATCGTCGGGTCTCCTTGCTCGGGCGGGGCGAGCCTGCTCTGAACGGCTGAACCGAGAGCGGATTCACGTCCCCCGCGGGTTTCGTCCAGGAGCGATCCGCCCTAGGGCGACAGCGTCGATAGGCCGAAGCCGCGCGGGTCGGTCTCCACGACGCAGTACTCGGGGCGCTGCAGGATGCCTTCCGGGCAGTACCAGGCCTGCACCTCGCCCAGCCCCGGCACGCTCTGCAGCGAGTGACCCCGCTCCAGCAGGATCTGCTGGGTGCCGCTGTCCAGCCGGTCCTCCACGAAGGCGACGTCGGGCAGGCCGTTGTGGTGCACCCTGACCTCGTGCATGGCGTTGCGCAGGCTCATCTCGCGCTCGGTGATATCGACGATCAGGCGGGCCAGGGCCGTCGCTCCGGCGGCGCCGCCGGATGCCGCCACGGCCAGGCGGGCGCGCTGCGTGCCGATGGAGGTGACCAGCGCGCCGACCGGCGAGACCACCAGGTTGCCGGGCGGCGGTGCTGCCAGCAGGATGCCGCTGGAGGGCGCGACGCGGCCGCTGCCGAAGAGGCCGTTGTTGGTCATGCTGCAGGCCAGAGCGTTGCCGTAGCGGTCGCCGATCACGAAGGCCGTTCCGGCCAGCGGCTCGACCACCTGGCTGGGGCTGGGGGAGAGGCTGCCGGCAGGCCGGTGCTGGCTGCCTCCCAGCCCCCCGACCCGGGCCTGGAGCTGGCCGGGATCGAAGAGCGTGGTGACGTCCAGGGTGGCCTGGCCCCGGCCGGAGACCCAGGCGCTGCGGTCGGCGAAGCTCTGCGCCGAGGCCTCGAGGAACATGTGCTCGCGCAGGCCCGGGTTGGCGCTGTCGTAGTCCGCCACCGCGGTCAGCAACTGATAGATCTCGGCGGCGACCAGCCCGTTGGCGGCCGGCGGCGGCGTCACGTAGAGGTAGTCCGTCCCCGATTCGATGCGCAGCGGCACCAGGTACTCCGGCACCCGGTTGCGCATGTCCTGCTCGGTGAGCCGCAGGCCGAGCGCGCTGGATTCCTTGGCCAGAAGGGCACCGAAGTTGCCGGTGAGGAAGAGGGCGGAGCTCTGTGAGCGAACGCCCGAGAGGGTGCGCGAGAGCGCCGTCTGCTGCAGGGTCTGGCCGCTGGCCAGTGGTTGCCCGTTGGGGAGGAAGATGTCGGCGGCCGTCTTGTCCCGGCGCAGGCTGTCCTGGGCCGCCAGCACGTCGGCCGCCAGCGCCCGGCTGGTCTTGACGCCGAAGCGCGCCATGTTCTCGGCGGGTGCCACGAGCTGGCGCCACTGCAGCGCGCCGTAGCGCGCGTGCAGCGCTTCCATCCCGCGCGTCAGCCCGGGCGGCACCCCGCCCTCGGGGCCGCTCTGCGGCAGGAAGGTCAGGGCCTCGGTCAGCTGGCGCTCGCGGTCGTGCAAGAGGCAGACGCCGCCGCCGCCCAGGGAGATGCGCGAGGGGTAGGTCACGGCCAGCGCAAAGGTGACGGCGACCGCGGCATCGGCCACCGTGCCGCCGTCGGCCAGGATCTCGCGCCCGACCAGGGTGGCGTTCGGCTCTCCCGTCGCCACCATGCCGTCGAAGCCCGGGACCGGTTCCAGTCGGAGGTTGTCGTCGTCCGATCCGCAGGCCTGCAGCAAGAGAGCGGCGGCGAGAAGAGGAGCCAGGCCCAAAGCGGAGCGGCGCTGACGCTTTTGTGAGCCCTGCCCCAATCGCGTCTTTCCCCTGCCGCATTGCGCCGGCATGGAGGGCGTCCTAAGTTTGGACGACCCTGCAGCAGGAAGAGCCGACAGGCCCCTTGTCATGTCACGCACCTTTCGTGTCACCGCCATTCTGCTTCTCTTCTCCGCGGCGCTGGTCAGCGCCCTGGTCTTGCCTTTCGCGGCCACTGTCGCCGTCGCGCAGGGCCGGCAGATGTCTTTCATCCGGGACACCGAGATCGAGTACATCATCCGCGATCTGGCACGACCGATCTTCCTTGCAGCGCACCTCAATCCCGAAGCCATCAACGTGTATCTGGTTCAGGACCGCGGTCTCAATGCCTTTGTCGCCGGCGGGCAGAACCTCTTCCTGAATACAGGACTCCTGGCCAGGGTCGATAGCCCGGAGGCCTTGCTGGGCGTGATCGCGCACGAGAGCGGCCATATCGCCGGCGGCCACCTGGCCCAGCGCAAGATCGCGAGCGAGAACGTCGGCACGGCCACGATCCTGGCCTATGCGGTGGGGATCCTGGGCGCCATCGCCTCGGGGCGCGGAGAGGTCGCCAGCGCGGTCATCTCCGGCGGGCAGGACATCGCACTCCGCCACCTGCTGTCCTACAGCCGGTCCAACGAGCAGGCGGCTGACCAGGCGGCGGTCGAGTACCTGCACGCCGCCGGCATCTCGCCGGAAGGGCTGCTTTCCTTCATGAACGAGCTGAAGGGGCAGGAGGTGCTGCTGGCGCAGAACCAGGATCCCTACCTCTCGACCCACCCGCTGACGCGCGAGCGCATCACCTTCCTGGAGAACCAGGCGGCGCACTCTCCCTACAAGGATCGCTCCAGCATCTCCGCCGTGGACCGGGCTCGCTTCGAGCGCGCCAAGGCCAAGGTCATCGGCTTCCTGGAGCCGGCGAACATGGTGGCCAGGACCTATGCGGACAGCGACCAGAGCGAGCCGGCGCGCTATGCCCGCACGCTGCTGGCCTACCGCCTGGGCCACCTGGACGAGGCTCTAAGGGGCCTGGACGGCCTGCTGGCACAGGCGCCGAACGACCCCTTCTACCTTGAGCTGAAGGGCCAGATGCTCTTCGAGCGGGGGCGGGTCGCCGAGTCGCTGGGGCCGCTGGAGCAGGCGGTGGCGGCCCTGCCGCATGCGACCCAGATCCGCCAGCTCCTTGCCCAGGCGCAGATCGAGCAGAACACGCCCGACCTGGACCGCAAGGCCATCGCGAACCTGGAGAAGGTCCTGGCGCAGGAGCCGGGTAACGCCTTCGCCTGGCGCCTGATCGCCACGCCCTACAGCCGCATCGGCGACCAAGGCATGGTGCATCTGGCGCTGAGCGAGTACTGGCTCGGCCGCGGCGACAACGAACGTGCCGGCATCGAGGCGCGCCGGGCGGTCGAGCTCCTGCCTTCGGGCAGTCCCGACGCCCAGCAGGCGCAGGACGTCTACAACGAGGCCGAGCGCCGCCTGCGCGCCCGCCGCTGAGCCCCCTTTTCTCTCATTCTAGGAACCGATACCGTGATGCATCACCTCCCCCCTCGTCTGCGCAGCGGCCTCCTGGGGCTCGCCCTGCCGCTGTTCCTCTTCCCCGCCGCCCTGCAGGCCGAAGAGACCGGCTTCACGCCGGCCCAGGAGGAGGAGATCGGCGCGCTGGTCCGCGCCTACATCCTGGAGCACCCGGAGGTGATCCTGGAGGCGATCGAGCTCTTGCAGCAGCGCGAGCAGCAGGCAACGGACTCCGCCAGGCTGGGCGCGATCGCGGCCGCGGAGGCGGACCTCTACCGCGAGCCCAGCTCTCCGATCGCCGGCAATCCGGAGGGCGACGTCACCATCGTCGAGTTCTTCGACTACAACTGCCCCTACTGCAAGCGGGTGACGCCGGAGATCTTCGGCCTGCTCGCGCGCGACGGCAACATCCGCTACATCGCCAAGGAATGGCCGGTCTTCGGCGAGGACTCTCTCTTCGCCGCGCGGGCAGCGCTCGCCTCCGAGAAGCAGGGCAAGTACGCGCGCTTCCACCAGGCCTTGATGGCGATCCGCGGCCCGGCCAATCCCGAGACGGTGAAGCGTGCCGCCGAGGAGGTGGGGCTGGACTGGGCGCAGCTCCAGGAGGACATGGAGGACGAGGACATCGGCCTCGCGCTTGCCCGCAACGACTCCCTGGCGCGGCGGATCGGCGTGCAGGGCACGCCCGCCATGGTGATCGGCGACAACTTCCTTCCCGGCGCGGTTCCCGCCGCCGAGATCGCGGCCATCGTCGCCGAGGAACGGGCGAAGGCCTCCACCAACTAGAGCAGGAATCACGCGCCCATGCGCGCGGATCTTGCTTTAGAGAGTTGATTTAAAAGCAAAGCGTCATCGCAGATGATCTAGTTTTCTGCCGGCCCGCGTGGCCGGTCTCTATCGCCGGATAGCCTTGCTTCCCCGGCGCGGCGGCGCTGTGGTAAGAGCATCCGCTCGCGGGAAGGAATGGGGAGACCAAGCTTGGCCAATCCCTCGGTCTTGGTGTTGAACGGGCCGAACCTCAGCCTCTTGGGCCGGCGCGAGCCGGGCATCTACGGCAGTCAGACCCTGGCGGACATCGACGCGCTCTGCTGCGAGGCCGGGGCCGCGCTGGGCCTTGACGTCGCCTGTGCGCAGTCCAATTACGAGGGGCGGCTGGTGGAGTTGATCCATGAGGCCATGGGGCAGCACGCCGGCCTTGTCATGAACCCCGGCGCCTACACGCACACCTCGATCGCGATCATGGATGCGATCCGGGGCGTCGGGCTGCCGCTGGTGGAGGTGCACCTGTCGAACGTGCATGCGCGGGAGGCCTTCCGGCAGCACTCCTACGTCTCCCCCGTGGCTCTGGGAGTCATCTGTGGCTTCGGCGCGCTTGGTTATCGCTTCGCACTCGAGGCCCTGGCCCAGCACATCGTGAAAGGATAGTTCGCCGATGGGCAGCAAGCTCGACATCGACGAGAAGCAGATCAAGCGCCTGGCGGTCATGCTGGGCGAGACCGGCCTCACCGAGATCGAGGTGGAGGAAGCGGGGCGCCGCATCAAGGTATCGCGCCAGGCCGCACCGCAGCTCGCCGGAGCCGGGGTCGCGCCGGCCGCGCACCTGCCATCCTTCACGCAGGTCAGTAGCGCGCCGCCTGCCCAGACGGCGGGCGAGGGGGTCCAGGTCGGCAATCCCGCCGGCACCGTGACCTCGCCCATGGTGGGAACGATCTATACGGCCCCCGAACCCGAGGCCAAGCCCTTCGTCAGCGTCGGCGACAGCGTGAAGGAGGGCCAGACCCTGCTGATCATCGAGGCCATGAAGGTGATGAACAACCTGCCCGCCCCGCGCGCGGGTACGGTGAAACAGATCATGGTCCAGGATGGACAGCCGGTCGAGTATGGCGAGGCCTTGCTCGTGATCGCGTGAGCGATCTTGCGGATCACTGCCGGCAAGGGAGCTGGGGCCGATGTTCGAGAAGATCCTGATTGCCAACCGCGGGGAGATCGCGCTTCGCATCCACCGCGCCTGCCGTGAGATGGGGATCAAGACGGTCGCGGTCCACTCCACGGCCGACGAGGGGGCGATGCACGTGCGCCTGGCCGACGAATCGGTCTGCATCGGACCGCCGCCCAGCCGCGACAGCTATCTGAACATCCCCGCCATCATCTCGGCCGCCACCATCACCGGGGCCGACGCCATCCATCCCGGCGTCGGCTTTCTCTCCGAGAACGCGACCTTCGCCTCGATGGTGGAAGAACACGGCATCGCCTTCATCGGGCCGAAGCCGGAGCACATCGCGCTGATGGGCGACAAGGTGGCGGCGAAGGCCGCGGCCCGCAAGCTGGGCCTGCCGGTGGTGCCGGGCTCCGAGGGCGCCGTCTCCAGCGAGGAGAAGGCCCGCGAGATCGCCGCGGAGATCGGCTACCCGCTGCTGATCAAGGCGGCCGCCGGCGGCGGCGGGCGCGGCATGAAGATCGCCGAGAGCGAGGCCGACCTGGGCCAGGCCCTGTCGATGGCGCGCAACGAGGCCCGGGCCGCCTTCAACAACGACCAGGTCTACATGGAGCGCTATCTGGCCGCCCCGCGCCATATCGAGGTGCAGATCCTGGCCGACGGCCACGGCAACATCGTCCACCTGGGCGAGCGCGACTGCTCGCTGCAGCGCCGCCACCAGAAGGTCCTGGAAGAGGCCCCCTCGCCGGCGCTGAACGACACCCAGCGCCGCGAGATCGGCAGGACCGCGGTCAATGCCATGAAGAAGCTGGGTTACCGCTCGGTCGGCACCATCGAGTTCCTCTACGAGGAGGGCCAGTTCTTCTTCATCGAGATGAACACCCGCCTGCAGGTCGAGCATCCCATCACAGAGATGATCACCGGCATCGACCTGGTGCGCGAGCAGATCCGCGCGGCGGCCGGCGGCGCCCTCTCGGTCAGGCAGAAGGACATCAAGTTCACCGGCCACGCCATCGAGTGCCGCATCAACGCCGAGCACTGGCGGACCTTCGTCCCCTCGCCGGGCAAGGTGCAGGGCTATCACGTGCCGGGCGGGATGGGCGTGCGCGTCGACAGCGGCCTCTACGCCGGCTACAGCGTGCCGCCGCACTACGACAGCCTGATCGCCAAGCTGATCGTGCACGGCATCACCCGCGAGGACTGCCTGATGCGGGTGCGCCGGGCGCTCGAGGAATACGTGGTGGACGGCATCGACACCAGCATCCCGCTGCACCAGCGCCTGGCCAGCTCGCCGGCCTTCGTCAACGGCCACTACAACATCCACTGGCTCGAAAGCTACCTCAAGACCCTCGAAGAGTAGGGCCGCTTTCGTCCCGGAGCGGGCCGGAGCCGTGCCAACCTGGTGCCCCGCGACCGAGCGAAAGCGAGGCGCGGGCTCTCTAGAGGTTCTGGCCGCCGTCGACGGCGATGGTCTGGCCGGTGACCCAGGAGGCGGCGTCGGACAGCAGGAAGGCGCCGACCCGTCCGATCTCCTCCTTATGGCCCATGCGGCCGAAGGGAATTCTGGCCAGGGTCGCGGCATAGAGCTCGGGCTCCTGGCGCCGGCGCTGGTCCCAGACGCCGCCCGGAAACTCGATGGAGCCGGGGGCGATGGCGTTCACACGGATGTGCTGCGGGGCCAGCTTCAGCGCATAGGACTGGGTCGCGTGGATGACGGCCGCCTTGGCGGCGCCGTAGGAGATGTTGCCGCTGGGGCCGATGCCGGAGATCGAGGAGATGTTGACGATGGCACCGCCGCGCCCGGCCTCCATCAGGCCGGCAGCGGTCCGGGTCGCGCGCACCACCCCCAGGAGGTCGACCTCGAGGTTCAGCCGCCAGCTCTCCTCGTCGTCGTGGCGGCCGAAGCCGCTGGGGTTGTTCACCAGGCCGTCCAGGCCGCCCAGGGCCTCGCTGGCCTGCACGAGGAAGCGCTCCAGTGCTGCGGCGTCGCCGACGTCGCAGGTCATGGCCTCGACCTGGCCGCCGTGGGCCGAGAGCGCGCCGGCGGCCTCGTCCAGGGAGGCCTGCGTGCGGCCGCAGATGGCCAGCCTGGCGCCTTCCGCAGCACAGGCCTCGGCGATGGCGAAGCCGATGCCGCGGCTGCCGCCGGTCACCAGGATCCGCTTGTCCTTCAGTCCAAGATCCACGTCGGGTCCCCTGCTCTAGCAAGTAGTCTTAAAGGCAAATCGTCGTCGCAGATGAGTCCACCTGCTCGGGATTTGCTCCAGGTCAGAGGGTCCGGTAGGCCCGGTTGCCCCGGATCTGCCGGTCGAAGTCGATCAGCTGGTTCGAGCAGGCCTGGCGTGCCTCGTAGGTAGGACGGGTGTCGCAGGGATTGCGAAAGCCGCAGCTCGCCAGCAGGGGCGCCCCCAGCAGGACGATGAAGAGCAGAATTGCCGTTTTGCGCATGGTCACAGGAAGATCCCCTTGCCTTCTCGGCTTGGGATCAAGGCATAGCGGTTCGGCCCGCTGGCGCGCAAGCCACGGGCGCACTCTCACGAGCCTTTAGTTGCTCTCTCCCGGCAATCTCTTAGCGCCCAGGCGGCCGCCAGCGTTCTTCCTGCTGCTTGGCGATGCGCGATTCGCAGCTTGCCGCGGCGTCGCCGGCCTGGCTGTAGCAACTGGCCCCGCAGGCCGAGATGATCAGCGGTGCCGCGAGGGCGGCAAGGCCGACCGTCAGGACGCGCCGTCGGCGGGCAAGGCTTGAAACAACTCTCTCGGTCGGCAGTCTGGCATGCATGTCTGGCGGCCTCTCTTCGCTGCGGCGCTGCCGGTCGGATACGCGACAGGCGGTGCCGTCAGCCCCCGTGGGGCCTGTTCACACGCTCCCCGCATTTCCGCGGGATCGCGGGAGCTCCACGCAAGAGATCCTAGTCCTCTTTGCAGGGCTGACAAGCGGACAGTGGGGCCGGGACCCGCCAGCACACGCGACTTTGAGATGACGTGTGCGCCGGCCCCTGCCGCTCAGCCGAAGGCCTGCAGGCCGGTCTGCGCCCGCCCCAGGATCAGGGCGTGGACGTCGTGGGTGCCCTCGTAGGTGTTGACGGCCTCCAGGTTCATGACGTGGCGGATCACGTGATACTCGTCGGAGACGCCGTTGCCGCCGTGCATGTCGCGGGCCATGCGGGCGATATCCAGCGCCTTGCCGCAGGAGTTGCGCTTCACCAGCGAGATGGCCTCCGGCATCTCCTTGCCCTCGTCGATCAGGCGGCCGACGCGCAGCGAGGACTGCAGGCCAAGGGTGATCTCGGTCTGCATGTCGGCCAGCTTCTTCTGGATCAGCTGGGTCGCCGCCAGCGGCCGCCCGAACATCTTCCGGTCGAGCGTGTACTGCCGGGCCGCATGCCAGCAGAACTCGGCGGCACCCAGGGCGCCCCAGGAGATGCCGTAGCGGGCGCGGTTGAGGCAGCCGAAGGGCCCCTTCAGGCCCTCGACGTTGGGCAGCAGGTTCTCGTCGGGCACGAAGACGTTGTCCATCGCGATCTCGCCGGTGACCGAGGCGCGCAGGCTGAACTTGCCCTCGATCTTCGGCGTGGTCAGCCCTTCCATGCCGCGCTCCAGGACGAAGCCGCGGATCTTGCCGTCGGGATCGCTCTTGGCCCAGACCACCGCGATGTCGGCGATCGGCGAGTTGGTGATCCACATCTTGGCGCCGTTCAGGCGGTAGCCGCCGTCGACCTTCTTCGCCTGGGTGCGCATCGAGCCGGGGTCGGAGCCGGCGTCGGGCTCGGTCAGGCCGAAGCAGCCCACCTTGGCCCCGGAAGCCAGGTCCGGCAGCCAGCGGCGGCGCTGCTCTTCGCTGCCGTAGGCGTGGATCGGGTGCATCACCAGCGAGGACTGCACGCTCATGGCCGAGCGGTAGCCGCTGTCCACCCGCTCCACCTCGCGCGCGACCAGGCCGTAGCAGACGTAGTTGACCCCGGCGCAGCCGTAGGTCTCCGGCAGGGTGGCGCCGAGGAAGCCCAGCTCTCCCATCTCGTTCATGATCTCGCGGTCGAAGACCTCGTGCCGGTTCGCGTTCAGCACGCGCGGCATCAGCTTCTCCTGGCAGTACTCGCGCGCCGCATCGCGGATCATCCGCTCTTCCTCGGTCAGCTGCTCGTCCAGCAGCAGCGGGTCGTCCCACTGGAAAGCGGCCCGTGTCGTCTGATGCAGCTTGAGGGCGGGTTCGGCTGGGCTCATGGTGTCTTCTCCTGAAAGGCGTGCCGGGCCGCAGCCTCGAGCCTCTCGCCGCCTGTTGCAGAGGAGCTCGTTCCGGCCTGGCTTTTTCTTCGCCGACCTTAGTCGCTTCGGTCTGCCAGGCCAAGAGAGGCAGGTGCGGCCTTGCGGCCTTGCCGCTGCTCCTGCTGCTGCTGGGAGGCTGCCTGCTACCGCTTTCCGCGGCGCAGGCCCGGCCGGATCCCGAGCCGGTGATCCAGTGCAAGCGCCTGCTGCCGGCGCTGGCTGCCGAGCCGCGCTCGGTGACCAGCCGGCAGCGCTGGCTCTCCGCGGCCGAGCCCAGCCAGGTGCACCTGGAGTGGACCGACGGGGAGGGCCGGGCCCAGAGCCTGACCTGCTTCTTCCTGGCGCTCGACAAGGCGGGCGGCCGCTTTCAGATCGACCGCCTGAACAGCAGCCGCTTCGGCGCGCTCTCGCACTACGACGTGCTGCAGCTCATGAAGTTCCTGCGGCCCGAGGTGCAGGCGATGGCGGCGCGGAGCTCCGCGGCGGAGGAGGGCGAGAGCACGGAGAGGTGGCTGCTCTACGCGGCCCAGCAGGCGATCGCGCTGGCCGGGCTGACCGCGCTCTACGGGCTTCTGGCGATCGGCTTCACCTTGACGCTCGCGGTCGGCGGCGTCTTCAACCTGGCCTACGGCCTGATCTACACCTTCGCCGCCTTCCAGGCCTGGCTGGTCTACCTCTGGGCAGAGCAACTCCTGGGCCAAGCCTGGCTGTGGCTGGGCCTGCCGCTTCTGGGCCTGGCGCTGTTGGGCGGCGCGGCTGCGGGCTATGCGACCACGGCCTGGGTGCTGCCCGCCGGGCGCGCCAGCGCAGGGGCGCAGCGGCTGGCGATCATCGCCTCCCTCGGGCTGCTGATCGCGGGCCAGGAGGCCTTCCGCCTGCTGCAGGGGCCGGAGACCTACTGGCTGCCCTACCGCGACGGGGGAAGCTGGGTCCTGGCCGAGGCGGCCGGGTTCAAGCTGGTGCTGGGCAAGGGGCAGACGCTGCTGCTGCTGGTCCTCGGCCTCGTCCTCGTCGCCCTGCAGGCCTTCCTCACCGGGACCCGCCAGGGCTTGCGCCTGCGCGCGGTCGCTGACGATCCCGAGGCGGCCGGGCTGCTGGGCGTCAACTTGGGTCATTCCGTCGCAATGGCCACCGCGCTGGGCGGCCTGCTGGCGGCGATCGCGGGCGGTTTCGCCTTTTTCACCTTCGGTGCCGTCAACTTCCACCTGGGCGCGGTGATCGGCTTCAAGGCGCTGGCCGCGGCGATCCTGGGCGGGGTGGGCTCGCCGGCAGGCGCGCTGTTGGGTGCCGCGATCATCGCCGCGGTGGAGATCGCGGTCGCGACCCTTCTGCTGGGTGCCTGGAAGGAGGCCGCGGTCTTCGCGCTGCTGGTTGCCGGGCTGCTGTTCCGCCCGCAGGGCCTGCTCGGCCGGTCGCGCGCCCCCACACCGGAGTTCGTCGCCCGCTCGCGCGGTCCCTTCTAGGCTAGAAACCCAGGTTTCGGGCCAAGTACACTTGCGTATACGATCGGCCGGCCTAGAAGCCTTTCGCGCCAGAAGTCCGCCAGTCCCTGCGCAAATACTTGCCGGGCTTCGACAGCTTGGTCTAGCTTCTAGGGCAAGGGGGGACCGACGCCGGCAGGCGAGAAAGAGTCTCTCCAGGCCGGACAGGGTTGGTGCTGGTGAGTTTCCGGGTGTCGCTCTTTCGCCTGCCATCGGCGAAGGGCGATCGCTTCGGTGTTCCAACGTCTATCCGCCGGTCGCGCGCAGTCGGGACCTGAGAGGTTGGACGTCTATATGGAACCCTTTTTTCAGTTCCTCATCAACGGTGTCACCCTGGGGTCGATCTACGGCCTGATCGCCATCGGCTACACCATGGTCTACGGCATCATCGGCATGATCAACTTCGCCCATGGCGACGTCTACATGATCGGTGCCTTCAACGCCGTGATCGCCTATCTCGTGCTCGGCGTGCTCGGCGTGACCTGGGTCCCCCTGGCGCTGCTTCTGGTGCTGATGCTGGCCGTCCTGATCACCTCGACCTACGGCTGGGCGGTGGAGCGCCTGGCCTATCGGCCGCTGCGCGGTTCCTTCCGCCTGGCGCCGCTGATCACGGCGATCGGCATGTCGATCTTCCTGCAGAACTATGTCCAGTTGCTGCAGGGCGCGCGCAACAAGCCGCTTCCACCGGTGATCAGCGGGTCCTTCGACCTGACCAGCGACACGGATTTCGTGGTGAAGCTGGGCTACATGCAGATCCTGATCGTTCTGACCACCGTGGTGCTGATGGCGATCTTCACCTACCTGATCACGCAGACGCCGCTCGGCCGCTCGCAGCGGGCCTGCGAGCAGGACCAGAAGATGGCCTCGCTGCTGGGCGTCGACGTCAACCGCACGATCGGCATCACCTTCGTGATCGGCGCAGCGCTGGCCGCCGTCGCCGGTTTCATGGTCACGCTCTATTATGGCGTGGTCGACTTCTACATCGGCTTCCTGGCCGGCATCAAAGCCTTCACGGCGGCGGTCCTGGGCGGCATCGGTTCGATCCCTGGGGCCATGCTGGGCGGTATCCTGATCGGTCTGATCGAGGCCTTCTGGTCGGGCTATTTCAGCGTCGAGTACAAGGACGTCGCCGCCTTCTCCATCCTCGTCCTGGTGCTGATCTTCAGACCGACGGGGCTCCTGGGGCGCCCGGATGTGGAGAAGGTCTAGAGCCATGGCCGCGACCTCTCTTCTCGATCCCGAGTCCCTGCGCCCCATGCTGAAGGACGCCGGCAAGGCGGCCCTCATCACGCTCGCGCTTACCATCTTCATGGTCGGCATTCGCACGGTCGACAACCCGCAGGGCTTGGAGGCGGAGTATCGCTTCGACGACGTCTTCACCGCCGTGGTGCTGGTCTTTTTCGGCCGGATCGCGCTTTACCTGATCGGCGGCGGGCGTCCCTTGCCGGGACTGGCGATCACCGGGGGCTTTTCCCTCTGGATGCTGATCGCGCTCTTCACCCTGGGCGAGAACGACATCGGCATCCTGCCGAAGCCCTTCGCCAGTCCGGTCGTCTGCTGGATGGTGACCCTGGCCGCGATCGGCTTCTCCCTGCGGGCGCTCTACCTGCTGACCCGCGGCAACAAGGGCGTTCCCTCTGCCTTCAAGGACGAGGGCAAGTTTTCCATCCAGCGCCTCACTCCCTGGATCGGCGCGGCCCTGATCGTCTTCGCCATCGCGCTGCCCTTCTTCGATTTCGCCAACCGGCGGATCATGGACATGGCGGTCCTGGTCATGACCTACGTCATGCTGGGCTGGGGGCTCACCATCGTGGTCGGGCTGGCGGGCCTTCTCGACCTGGGCTACGTCGCCTTCTATGCCGTGGGCGCCTATACCTTCGCGCTCACCTCCTTCTACTTCGACATGGGCTTCTGGCTGGCACTGCCGGTCTGCGGGGCGATGGCGGCCTTCTTCGGGGTGATGCTGGGCTTCCCGGTCCTCAGGTTGCGCGGCGACTACCTGGCGATCGTGACCCTCGGCTTCGGCGAGATCATCCGCATCATCCTGATCAACTGGTGGTGGTTCACCGGCGGCCCCGACGGCATTCGCGGCATTCCCAGGCCCACCTTCCTGGGCCTGGAGTTCACCAACAGGGCACCCGAGGGGCAGGAGACCTTCCACACCTACTTCGGCCTCGACTACAGCTCCGTCGACCGCATCATCTTTCTCTACTACATCATTCTGGTGCTGGCGCTGATCACCAACGCGTTTAGCATGCGGATGCGCGCGCTGCCCGTGGGGCGGGCCTGGGAGGCCCTGCGCGAGGACGAGGTGGCCTGCCGGGCCTTGGGCATCAACCCGGTCAACACCAAGCTGACGGCCTTCGGGCTGGGGGCCATGTTCGGCGGCTTCGCCGGCTGCTTCTTCGCCACCCGCCAGGGCTTCATCAGCCCTGAGAGCTTTACCTTCATCGAATCGGCTGTGATCCTGGCGATCGTCGTCATGGGCGGGCTCGGCAGCCAGATCGGCGTGGTCATCGCCGCGGTGCTGCTGATCGGCGTGCCGGAGCTCTTCCGCGAGCTGCAGGAGTACCGCATGCTGGCCTTCGGCGGCGGCATGGTGCTGGTGATGATCTGGCGCCCGCGCGGCCTGCTGTCCCACCGCGACCCGACGGTGCGCCTCTTCAAGGGTCGAAGTTCCAAGACGGCGCGGCCCTCGGAGGGGACGGCCTGATGCGCGCGCCAGTGGAGATGACTGTCCCGGGCGGGGCCAAGCCGTTGCTGACGGTCGAGCACCTGACCATGCGCTTCGGCGGTCTGATCGCCATCAACGACGTCTCCTTCGCCGCCGGCAACGGCCAGATCACCGGGATCATCGGCCCCAACGGCGCCGGCAAGACGACGGTCTTCAACTGCCTGACCGGCTTCTACAAGCCGACCGTCGGGCGGCTCAGCGTGGACCACCCCAAGGGCGAGCGCTTCTATCTGGAGCAGATGGAAGGCTTTCGCATCGCCCAGAGCGTCGGCGTCGCCCGCACCTTCCAGAACATCCGCCTCTTCCCGGCCATGAGCGTCCTGGAGAACCTGATCGTGGCGCAGCACAACAAGCTGCAGCGCGCCTCGAAGTGGTCGATCGCCGGGCTTCTGAACCTGCCGGTCTACAAGCGTGCGGAGAAGGAGGCGATCGAGCTCGCCCGCCAGTGGCTGGCGCGGATCCGCATGGAGGAGCGGGCCGACGAGCCGGCCGGCAGCCTGCCCTACGGCGCCCAGCGCCGCCTGGAGATCGCCCGCGCCATGTGCACCGAGCCCGTGCTGCTCTGCCTGGACGAGCCGGCGGCTGGCCTGAACCCTACGGAATCGGCGGCGCTGAACCAGCTGCTGGTCAAGATCCGCGACGAGGAGGGCATCGGCATTCTCCTGATCGAGCACGACATGTCGGTGGTGATGAAGATCTCCGATCACATCATCGTCCTGGACCACGGCCAGAAGATCTCCGACGGGACCCCCGCCGAGGTCCAGGCCGATCCCTCGGTCATCCGCGCCTACCTGGGCGAGGAGGAGGACGAGGAGGAAGAGGAGGGCGCCGGCGGCGGCGCGGCCGGGGCATGACCATGCTCGCGATCGAGAACGTCCAGACCTTCTACGGCCACATCCAGGCGCTGCACGGCGTCAGCCTGGAGGTCGAGGAAGGCGAGATCGTCACCCTGATCGGCGCCAACGGCGCCGGCAAGTCGACCCTGCTGATGACGATCTGCGGCAACCCGCAGGCACGCAGCGGCCGGATCGTCTATCGCGGCGAGGAGATCACCGGCAGGCCCACCTACGAGATCATGCGGCTGGGCATCGCCCAGTCGCCGGAGGGGCGGCGGATCTTCCCGCGCATGACGGTGCTGGAGAACCTGCAGATGGGGGCCACGACCGTGGACCCGGACTCCTTCGAGGAGGACGTGGCCAAGGTCTACGAGCTCTTCCCCATCCTGAAGGAACGCGAGCGCCAGCGCGGCGGCACGCTGAGCGGCGGCGAGCAGCAGATGCTGGCGATCGGCCGCGCCCTGATGAGCCGTCCGCGGCTGCTGCTACTGGACGAACCCTCGCTCGGCATCGCGCCGCTCATCGTCAAGCGCATCTTCGAGGCGATCCGGCGGATCAACGTGGAGGAGAAGGTGACGATCTTCCTGGTCGAGCAGAACGCCCACCACGCCCTGCGGCTGGCCAATCGCGGCTACGTCATGGTCAACGGCAAGATCCAGCTGACCGGGACCGGCCGCGAGCTGCTCGCCAACCCTGAGGTGCGGGCTGCCTATCTGGAAGGAGGCCATGAATGAGCGCGGTCCTCGGCGACAACCCGCTGGTCTTTATCGGCCTCACCTGCATTCTCTTCGGCGGGGCCGCCTTCATGATGGGCCAGGCGCTCGCGCGCTCCTGGAAGCCGGTCCGGCAAATCTTTCTCTACGGGCTGGGTCTCACCCTGGTGAACCGCTTCCTGGTCTACGCCCTCTTCGACGGCGACGGGCTCTCCATCGTTGGCTTCGTCGTCGACGCCATCGTCATCTGCCTTCTGGCCCTCTTCGCCTATCGCATGACCCAGGCCTACAAGATGGTGGCCCAGTACCCCTGGCTCTACGAGCGCTCGGGTGTGCTGGGCTGGCGCGAAAAGCAGGGAACCTGAGGGAGCTAGAGCAAATCCCGTGCAGATGGGCTCTTCTGCGACGACGATTTGCTTTTGAAACAACGCGCTAGAGCAAGATGCGCGAAAACGAGAGAGCGCATCTTGCTCTAGACCTTTCCGGCGGGCGTGCTATTTTCCCGCCACGCCTGCCGCGGTTCTCCAGTGGGGAACGGGCAGTTCCATCCGGGGCGACTCGCCTGTGCAAGCGGCTTTCGAACCGATCACAGGTGCCGTGGGTGGACCTTTCAAAACGGGAAGCAATGGGAGACCAATGGTTATGAGAAAACTTGCACTGGGCCTTTCGGCGGCAGCGCTGGGCTTGGGCCTCGGAATTACGGGTGCCCAGGCCGACATCACGATCGCCACCGCGGGCCCGATGACCGGCGACTATGCCGCCTTCGGTCAGCAGATGGAGACCGGCGCAAAGGCTGCCGTGAAGGACATCAATGCCGCCGGCGGTGTGAACGGCGAGCAGCTTGTGTTGGAAGTCGGCGACGACGTCTGCGATCCCAAGCAGGCCGTCGCGGTCGCCAACGACTTCGTCCAGAAGGGCGTGATCTTCGTGGCCGGGCACTTCTGCTCCGGCTCCTCGATCCCGGCCTCGGACGTCTACATCGAGGAGGGCATCCTGCAGATGACCCCGGCCTCGACCAACCCGGCCTTCACCGACGGTCCTGCGGCCGACGGCGTCAAGACCATCTTCCGCACCTGCGGGCGCGACGACCAGCAGGGCGACTTCGCCGGCAAGTGGATCGCCGAGCGCATGGGCGACAAGAAGATCGCCATCCTGCACGACAAGTCGACCTACGGTAAGGGCATCGCCGACCTGACCAAGGCCATGCTGAACGCCGAGGGCGTGAACGAGTCCCTCTACGAGGCCTACACCGCCGGCGAGCAGGACTACACCGCGCTCGTCTCCAAGCTGAAGGCCGACGGCATCGACGTGATCTACCTCGGCGGCTATCACACCGAGGGCGCGCTGATCATCCGCCAGGCCCGCGAGCAGGGCCTCGAGGCCCAGCTTCTGGGTCCGGACTCGCTGAACACGCTCGAGTTCGTCTCGATCGCCGGCGATGCCGCCGAGGGCGTGATGTTCACCAACGCCGCGGAGGCCCGTAACCTGCCGTCCGCGAAGGCGGTGGTCGACGAGATCCGCAAGGGCGGCTTCGAGCCCGAGGGCTACACGCTCAACACCTACGCCGCGATCCAGGTCTGGGCCATGGCCGCCAACGAGGCCGGCACCACCGATCCGGAGAAGGTGGCCGAGGTGCTGCGCTCCAAGGACTGGGACACCGTCGTCGGGACCATCGGTTTCAACGACTCCGGCGACCTGAAGAGCGCCGCCTACGTCTGGTACGTCTTCGAGGACGGCAACTACCACGAACTGCAGCAGTAGTGGGGTAGCCGGTCTTGGATCGGCATCCGCCGGTCCGAAGAGCCTTCAGGGGGGGCCGCGTGGCGACACGCGGCCCCTTCGCTCTTCCGGCCCTGCTCTTGGCACTCCTGGCCGCCTGCTCGGGCAGCCCGGAGATCCCGGACGGGCGGGCCTATCTGAACTACAGCAATCCCGGCGGGATCATGAATGGCGGCGCCAAGCTGCCGCGCTCCTGCGATGGCTGGAACCAGGTGATCGACCTGGCGGCCTTCGTGCCGGCGGTCGAGGGCGCCGGAGCCTGCGGCATCGCAGCCCCCCTGCAGGTCTACGTGGCGGGCCGCCAGTCCGCCGTCAGCTTCGACACGCCCCCCTCCCTGGACTGCCGCTTCGCGGTCCTCATGGGCGCCTTCATCGAGGGCCCCATGCAGGAGATCGCGCAAGAGAACCTGGGGGCCCGCGTCGCCTCGATCGGCCCCGGCGGCTCCTACTCCTGCCGCACGCGCAACAGCCAGCGCGGCGCCAAGCTCTCGCAGCACGCCCGGGGCCTGGCCTTCGACCTGCACAGCGTGACCCTGACCGACGGCCGCGTGCTGACCGTCCTGGAGGGCTGGGACGGCGACAGCGACGAGAGCGCCTTCTGGCAGGAACTCCACGCCGCCGCCTGCGGCCCCTTCAACACGGTCCTGGGCCCGGAGGAAAACCGGGCGCACGCCAACCACCTACATTTCGACGTGGTCGAGACGCGCAGCGGGCAGCGGCCTTATTGTCGGTAGTTGCGGGGTTCTGTGGGGTTGGCTGTCGGGTGGTTGAAGTCGAGGGCGTCGCGAGATCCTCCGGTCAAGCCGGAGGATGACAGTAAAAATTGAGAAAGATTATGACATAGATTATCAGATGACGGCAAAAGTTGACTATCTCTACAATAGTGCGATGCTCTTTTTATGAAGCTGACTCAATAAAAAATGTCATCCTCCGGCTTGACCGGAGGATCTCGCGCGGTGTCCGGACCAAGCGGGTGTATGCCCCGACCTCAGAACGCAGCATTCAACAACCGACCTCACGCCAGCCTACTCCTCCGCCATCGATGCCAGTTCCCCCAAGGTGACCGGCTTCAGCGGCTGGCGCAGGCGGTAGTAGCTGGTCTCCGCCGGCGTGGTGCCGTTCGCCGCGGCCAGGATCTCGGTCACGCCGAGGCCGCAGTAGCGGCCCTGGCAGGGGCCCATGCCGGGGCGGCCGAAGGCTTTGGTCTGGTTGGGGCCCTTGCAGCCCAGCGCCGCATAGCCGCGGATCTGGCCGGCCGTCACCTCCTCGCAGCGGCAGACCAGGGTCTCGTCGGCCGGCTGCAGGGCCCCGGCATAGGGCGGGTAGGCGGTGTCCAGGAAGGCGCGGGCGGCCAGGTCGCGCTTCCTTGCGGCCTTGAGCGGGACGGCGCGGCGGTCGCGCTCGCGGCCGTCGATGCGGTCCAGGCTGCAGGCGATGGCGAGTGCGGCCAGGCGGCCCTCGGTCTCGGCCACCCCGGCGCCGCCGATGCCGCTGCCGTCGCCGGCCAGGTAGATCTGCTCCAGCGCGGTGGCGCCGAAGGCGTCGCAGTCCGGGCGAAAGCAGCGCTGGCGGGCGTCCCAGCGGTGCTCCAGCCGGAGGGCGCGGGTCGCCTGGGTGTTGGGGACCACGCCGTGGTGCAGCAGTACGTTGCGGCAGGCGATGCGCTCCTCCTTGCCGGCGCTGTGGAAGGACAGGGCCTCGGCGGCCTCCCGGCCCTCGACGCGGAGCTGGCTGCTGGCGCGGTAGCGCCGGACCCCGGCGCGGCGGATCTCCGCCAGCATCCCGGCCCCCTTGGCCAGCAGGCGCCAGTCGCGCAGCGCGCCCGGCAGGTGCCTGCGTGCGCGGGCGAGGTCGCCGCTCGTCTGGGTCTCTACCAGCGCCAGCGGCGGCGCGCCGGCACGGATCATCTGCCGGGCCAGCAGGTAGAGCAGCGGGCCGCTGCCGGCCAGCACCGCGGCCTCGGCGACGATCCCGGACTGCTTCAGCAGGATCTGGCCGGCGCCCGCCGTCATCACGCCGGGCAGGGTCCAGCCGGGGATCGGCATGGGCCGCTCCAGGGCGCCGGTGGCCAGCAGGATGCGGCGCCCGGCGATGCGCCGCGCCTGCCCGTCCTGCGAGTAGGCGAGCCGGCCCTCCTCGTCGATCTGCCAGACCGTGGCGCCGGGGATCACGGTGATTCGTTCGTTGTCCAGCGCCTCGGCCAGGCCCGCGCCGGAAAGGTAGTCCTCGCCCAGGATCGCGCCCCGCGAGGCGCCGCTGCCGGTGATTGCGCGGTAGATCTGCCCGCCGGGCGCGGGCTGCTCGTCCAGCAGGGCGACGGTGAGGCCCAGGTAGGCGGCGGTCGCGGCCGCGGCCATGCCGGCGGGTCCCGCCCCCACGATCAGGAGGTCGGCGTCAGTCATCCAGGGCAGCCTCCCGCGAGGGGGCGCGGCCCACCGCCATGCCGTCGGCCACCTCGGTCATGCAGGCCTGGCGCTGGACGCCGTCGATCACCACCAGGCAGTCGTAGCAGGCGCCCATCATGCAGAAGGGCGCCCTCGGAGCCCCCGAGCCGGGCGTCCGGCGCAGGTGGCCGACGCCCGCGGCCAGCAGGGCGGCGGCCAGGTTGGCGCCGGCGGGAAGCGACAGGCGCTCGCCGTCGAAGCGGATCTCGACCCGCTCGGCCGCAGGCTCGAGCTCACGAAAAGCGGTCTTCACTGAAAACCTCCAGGTCCGGGGCATCCTCCACACCCTCCAGCCAGGCCGGCAGGAAGCGGGCGTGGGCGGCGGAGAGCGTGATGCCGCTGTGACAGGTGACCAGATAGGCGCCGGGATGGCTCCTGGACTGCTGGTAGATCGGCAGGCCGTCCGGCGAGAGGATCCGGAGCGCCCCCCAGCTGCGCAGGAGCTGCGCGCTCGCCAGGCAGGGGAAGAGGGTGACGGCATGGGCGGCGATGCCCGCGGTGGTCTCCAGGGTCGTGCGGTCGTCGAGGCCGACCTCCTCGTGGGAGTCGCCGAGCTGGACGCCGCCCTCGTCGACCTGGCGGACCCGGCCCGCCGGGCGCCGCAGCAGCTTCGGCAGCTTCTCGGTGATCAGCACCTGGCCGCGCTGCGGGCGGATCGGCGCCCGGAAGCCGAGCTTGGGCCCCAGCTCGATGGCACCCAGGCCGGCGCTCAGCACCACCTTCGCCGCGCCGTGGACCTCGCCCTCGCGGGTCTCGATCCGGAAGCCGCCGTCCTGGGGGGCCACGCGCTCCACCTTGGTGCCGACGACCAGGGTGGCACCCAGCCGGCGCACCTCGCGGGCCAGGGCGCGCAGCAGGCGCAGGGGATTCACGTGGCCGTCCTGGTGGTGCAGGATGGCGCCCGCCACCTTGGGGCCGATGTTGGGTTCCTCGCGGGCCAGGCGGTTGGCGCCCAGCACCTCGAAGGGGTAGTCGCCGCCCAGCTTCTCTTTCAGCCGCTCGTAGTCCTCGACCCGCCGGGCCAGGCTCTCCTCGTCGGTGTGGAAGTCGTAGCCGCCCTCCTGCTGCAGGCCGAGCGGCCGGCCGGCGGCTTCGTCCAGCTCCCGGGCGTAGTCGCTCCAGGCGGCTGCCGAGCGCTGCGACCAGCGGGCGTAGGCGGGCTGGTCCATGCCCTTGCTCTGCACCCAGACCAGGCCGAAGTTCCCGCGCGAGGCGCGAAAGCTGCCGTCGTCGCCGTCCAGCACCAGGACCCGGCGCCCGCGCTTGAGGAGGCCCCAGGCGAGCGACAGCCCGACCACCCCGCCGCCGATCACCGCATAGTCCGCATCCATCGCTTGGTAGGTTCCTTGACCGTTTGCAGCGAAAGGAAGGGCGCGGGCGAGAATCCTCCCGCCCGCGCCCTGTTAGCGCATCCTGCTCTACAGCAAATCCCGAGCAGATGGACTCATCTGCGACGACGATTTGCTTCTAAAACAAAGCTCTAGAGCAGGGTGTGCGAGCATCGGCGAGCGCATCCTGCTCTAGTTCGTGGCCTTGTCCAGGATGGCCTGGCCCCAGTCGGCGCCGACGTCGTTCAGGATTTCCGGCCAGATCTCGGCACGGACCTTCTTGGCCATGGCGGCGAGCTCGGCGTCGCTCAGCACCACGATGGTGGCGCCGGCATCGGCCAGCTTCTGCTCGTTGCGTCCCTGGTCCTCCTTGGCCACGACCCAGCGTGCCGCCTCGAATTCCTTGGCGGCCTCCTCAAGTGCGGCTTGATCCTTCTCGTCGAGGTCGGCCAGGACGCCGGAGTTGATGATCAGGTACCAGACCTCGAAGTGGGTGTTGGCCGGGATGTAGGTCTTGGTGACGTCGCGGAAGGAGGCGTAGTAGCCCTCCGCGCCGGAGCCGATCACGCCGTCGACCACGCCGGTCTGCACCGCGGTGAAGGCCTCCGAGAAGGGAATGGGCGAGGAGATGTAGCCCAGTGAATTGCCCAGCATCATGAAGCTCTTGATGCCCGGCACCCGCACCTTGATGCCCTTGGCGACATCGGGATCGCCCGGCGAGACCGCGTCGCGGTTGAGCGCGATGCCGCCGAAGTAGACCGGGTAGGCGGCCAGCATGGTGATGTCCTGCTTGGCATAGAGCTCTTCCATCGCCACGCGGATCGGCCCGCCGGGGCCGTAGATCTTGCGGGCCTGGTCCCAGTTGTCCGCCAGGTAGGGGAAAGAGCTGATCTGCATGCGCCGGTCGGCGCCGGTGGCGGCCGGCTGGCAGGCCATGTCGACGGCGCCGACCGAGACCCGCTCCTGCACCGTGGTGTAGTCGCCCAGCGCCGAGGCCGGGAAGATCTTGATCTCGACGTCGCCGGCGGTCGCGTCCTTCACCAGGGCCGCGAACTCGTTCATCTCCAGGTCGATGGTGGCGCCCTGGGGCCGCAGGTGGCTCAGTTTCAGCTCGACCGCCTCGGCGGCGGGGCCGAAGGCGATCAGGGCGGCGAGCGCCGCGGACGCGATCAGGCTGTGTCTCATCTTAACTTGTCCTCCTTCTCGGGGTTACAGCAAATCCCGAGCAGATAAACTCATCTGCGACGACGATTTGCTTACAAAACAACAAGCTAGAGGACTGTGCGTGAGCATGAGCGAGCGCATGGTCCTCTAGCGGTCAGTATCCGAAGACTCGGGGCAAAAAGAGCGAGAGGTCGGGCCAGAAGGCGGTCAGGAAGACCACCGGCACATAGCCGACCAGGATCAGGATCATCGCCGGGCGGATCACCTTGGTGACCTTCACCTTGCCCACCCGGGCGCCGAAATAGAGGATCGAGGCATAGGGCGGGGTGACGCCGCCCATCGCCGTGTTGACCCCCATGATGGCGGCGAACTGCACGGGGCTGACGCCGATGGCCTGCATCAGCGGCAGCAGCAACGGGCCCAGCAGGATGATGGCGGTGGCGTCGTTCACCACCATGCCGACCAGGAAGAGCAGCAGGTTCACCAGGATCAGCAGCACGACCTTGTCCTGGGTGACCTCGAAGATGGCCGAGACGAGCTGCTGGGGCACCCCCTCCATGACGAACATCTGGCTGAGGATCATCGAGAAGAGGATCATCAGCATGATGGCGCCGACCGCCGTGGCCGCCTCCTTGCCGGCGGCGAGGAAGCTGGAGAGCGTCAGGCCCCGGTAGATCAGGAAGCCGACGGGGATGGCATAGATCGCGGCCGCCGCCGCGGCCTCGGTCGGGGTCATCACGCCGCCGTAGATGCCGCCCAGGATGATCACCGGCATGAGCAGCGCGGGGAAGGCGACCAGGCCCCGCCTGGAGACGTTGGAGGTGAAGGCGCCCAGGCTGGGCTTCTCGTCCAGCACCAGGGGGAACTTGCGCGCCATCCAGAGGTTGGCCAGCGAGAAGTTCACCATGATGATGAGACCGGGCCCCAGCGTGGCCAGGAAGCAGGCCAGGATCGAGGTGTCGGTGACCCAGCCGTAGAGGATCATGGTGACGCTGGGCGGGATCAGCAGGCCCAGGATCGAGGAGTTGGCGACCAGCGCCGTCGCGTACTCCCGGGGATAGCCGCGCTTCTCCATCTCGGGAATCAGCAGCGGGCCGATGGCCGCGACCCCGGTCAGGCCGGAGCCGGAGATCGCGCCGATGATGGCGCAGCTCACTGTCGCGACGACGCCAAGGCCGCCGCGGACGTGGCCGATGAAGGCATTGACGAAGCGCAGCAGGCTGGCGGCGATGCCGCTCTCGCTCATGATCGTGCCGGCCAGCACGAAGAGCGGGATGGCCAGCAGGACGGGGTTGGCCAGTTGCTGGAAGCCCCAGAGCATGTTGCCCTTCATGGTGACGCCGCCGACCAGGCTCATCACCATCAGTGCGCCGCCGAAGCAGAAGGGCAGCGGCACCCCCAGGGTCAGCAGCAGCACCAGGACCGCGATGGCGAGGAAGGCGATCTCGACCATCAGCGCTTCTCCTCGTCGTACTGGACTGTCTCGTAGTCGGCGGCGTGGTGGTCGGCGAGGGCGTAGTTGCCGCTGGCTAGCGCGCGCGCATGGCGGCTCAAGTGCCAGAGGGTGTAGAGCACCATGAGGCAGAGCGAGACGAAGAGGGCGGCGTCGCCGTAGAAGGTCGGGATGTAGAGCGTGGGGCTCTCCTTCCAGACCCGGAGCGCATAGCGGGTGTAGTCCCAGGCCCACCAGGTGAGCCACAGCAGGACGACCAGGCTGACGATCTCGCCGACCAGTGCCAGCAGGGCATGGCCGCGTTCGGTCTTGATGAAGATCTCCAGCACGTTGGCGCGGATCTGGGTGTTCTCGCGCGAGGCGTTGACGGCCCCCAGCATGTAGAGCCAGACCGTCGGGTAGAGCAGCGTTTCCTCGAGCCCCATGACCGGGATCTCGAGCAGGTAGCGGGTGACGACCTGGACGAACTGGCCCAGCGCCACCGCACAGATCAATGCTGTCAGGAGGATGCGGACGAGCCTGTCCAAACCTCACGCCTTCCTTGTCGTCCCAGGTGCCTCGGCGGTGCCGGTCAGAAGGCTAGAGAAAGGCAGAATAAACTCAAATTGGAAATATTGCTGATTCGATAGATTTTGATTATGGTTTGCCATGAACCTCTCCTTCCGGCAGCTCCGTACCTTTCGCGAGGTGATGCGCAGCGGCTCCGTTTCGGAGGCGGCACGGGCGCTGGGCCGCACGCAGCCGGCAGTCAGCGCCATGGTCGTCGGTCTGGAGCGCGAGCTGGGCTTCTCCCTCTTCGAGCGCGAGCGCGGGCGGCTCGTCCCCAGGCCCGAGGCCCACTACTTCCTGGAGGAGGCGGAGCTCGTGCTCTCCCGCCTGTCGCAGTCGGCCCGGATCATGCAGGACATCGGCAATCTCGAGCAGGGAACGCTCCGCATCGCCTGCAACCCGGCCAGCTCCGGCTTCTTCCTGCCGGCCGTGGTCGCCCGCTTCGTCAAGGATCGTCCGGAGGTCAAGGTCTCCCTCATGATGCGCTCTTCGGCCGTGATCGAAGAGTGGATCGCCTCGCAGCAGTACGACATCGGCCTGGCCGAGACGCCGGCGCCGCGCCGCTCCATCGCGCTCAAGAGCTTCGATCTCAAGTGCTACTGCGCCATGCGCGCGGACGATCCCCTGGCGCACCTGCCGGCGATCACGCCCGAGATCCTGGACGGCAGGCCGCAGGCGGCCATGTTCCGCGAGCACCAGGTCAGCCGGACGATCGCCGCGCACTTCGCTGCGGCCGGCGCCGCGTTCAACCAGCGCTTCGAGCTGCGCACCTTCCTGCCGGCGCTGCAACTGGTGGAGGCGGGTCTCTGCTACTGCATCCTCGATCCGATCACGATCTCCAGCTACCGCAGCTACCAGGCCGGCAGCGCGCCGATCGCCTTCCTTCCCTTCGCGCCGGAAACGACGCTCTCCATGGCGATCCTGACGCCGGCGCATCGCCCGCCCTCGCTCCTGGCCGAACGCTTCTGCAGCCTGCTGGAGCCGGCGATGGCGGCGCTCGCCGCGCCGCTCGCCTGACAGCCAAGACCTTTCGCCACTGGTGCGCACCGGCCGCTTGCACTAGATCGTTTTGTCAGCGCCACACTCGCGAACTTGGGGAAAGGGGACCGGGCCTATGGGGATGACCGTAGCCCTTGCCAGCGACCATGCCGGCTTCGAGCTGAAGAGCCTGCTGAAGGAAGAGCTCACGGCCCTGGGCCACGAGGTCCTGGATCTGGGCACCGACGGGCCGCAGTCGGTGGACTATCCCGACTTCGGCAGACTGGCCGCCGCGGCGCTCGCCGAGGGGCGGGCCCAGCGCGGCGTCATCGTCTGCGGCACGGGCATCGGGATCTCCATCGCCGCCAACCGCCAGCCCGGCGTGCGCGCCGCCCTCTGCCACGACGCCACCACCGCACGCCTCTCCCGCGAGCACAACGACGCCAACGTCCTGGCGCTCGGCGCGCGCATCGTCGGCCAGGAAGTCGCGAAAGAATGCCTTCGCGTCTTTCTCGCTACAGAGTTTGCCGCCGGACGGCATACACCTCGCGTCGAGAAGCTCGGCTAGCATTGTTGCCCCGATAAGCGCCCGCACAAGGGTTGGTCACGAAGGAAGAAAGGATAGTCTCGATGTCCAGCAGCACCGCCACCGCCTATGCCCCGGCGAAGACCTTCTTCAATGCGCGCCTGGCGGAGAGCGATCCCGAACTGGCCGCCGCCATCTCCGGCGAGCTGGGCCGCCAGCGCGACCAGATCGAGCTGATCGCCTCGGAGAACATCGTCTCGCGGGCCGTGCTCGAGGCGCAGGGCTCGGTGCTGACCAACAAGTACGCCGAGGGCTATCCCGGCCGCCGCTACTACAACGGCTGCGAGCATGTCGACGTGGCCGAGGCGCTGGCCATCGATCGCGCCAAGCGCCTCTTCGACTGCAGCTTCGCCAACGTGCAGCCCCATTCCGGCGCGCAGGCCAACCAGTGCGTGCTGCTGGCGCTGGTGAAGCCCGGCGACACCATCATGGGCCTCTCGCTCGACGCCGGCGGGCACCTGACCCACGGCGCCAAGCCGAACCTCTCGGGCAAGTGGTTCCATGCCGTGCAGTACGGCGTGCGCGAATCCGACGGCCAGATCGACTTCGACGAGGTCGAGCGCCTGGCGCGCGAACACAAGCCGGCGCTGATCATCACCGGCGGTTCGGCCTATCCCAGGCACATCGACTTCGCCCGCTTCCGCGCCATCGCCGACCAGGTGGGCGCCCTCTTCCACGTCGATATGGCGCACTTCGCCGGGCTGGTGGCCGCGGGCCTGCATCCCTCGCCGCTGCCGCATGCCCACGTGGTGACCACGACCACGCACAAGACCCTGCGCGGCGCGCGCGGCGGAATGGTGGTCTCCAACGACGAGGAGATCGGCAAGAAGATCAACTCCGCCGCCTTCCCCGGCCTGCAGGGCGGCCCGCTGATGCACGCCATCGCCGGCAAGGCGGCGGCCTTCGGCGAGGCGCTGAAGCCCGAGTTCAAGGTCTATTCCCAGACCATCCTGGACAACGCCCAGGCGCTGGCCGGGGCGCTGCTGGAAGGCGGGCTCGACCTGGTCTCCGGCGGCACCGACACGCACCTCATGCTGGCCGACCTCAGGCCCAAGGGCCTGACCGGCAACATCGCCGCGGAGAGCCTGGAGCGGGCCGGGATCACCTGCAACAAGAACGGCGTGCCGAACGACCCGGAGAAGCCGACCGTGACCTCGGGCATCCGTCTGGGCACGCCCGCCGGCACCACCCGCGGCTTCGGCCCCGCGGAGTTCGTGCGCGTCGGCGAGATGATCGTCACCGTGCTCGACGGCCTGCGCCGCAACCCGGATGACAACGCCGGCGTCGAGGCCGAGGTGCGCGGCCAGGTGAAGGAGCTCTGCGGCCGCTTCCCGATCTACGACGCTTTCTAGGGCGCTTCGGGCGCGGATGCGGGCCGGTCTCGCGCTTTCGTCGACCCGGGGCAAGACCCGGGGCAAGAATCGACAGGGGCGAGAATTAATCGGATCGCCTCTTTGAGATTCGGGGCCACTTGGGGCAGCTTAGCGTTCTGCAAGACTTCGAGGAGCTGAGATGCGCTGCCCCTTCTGCGGCAATGACGACACCCAGGTGAAGGACTCCCGGCCGACCGAGGATTCCTCGGCCATCCGCCGGCGGCGCCAGTGCTCGAACTGCGGGGCGCGCTTCACCACCTTCGAACGGGTCCAGCTGCGCGAGCTGACCGTGGTCAAGAGCACGGGCCAGCGCGAACCCTTCGATCGCGACAAGCTGAAACGCTCGATGATGATCGCGCTGCAGAAGCGGCCGGTCGATGCCGAGCGGGTGGAGCGGGTGGTGAACGGCATCCAGCGGCGCCTGGAGAGCTCCGGCGAGACCGATATCCCGAGCAAGGTTGTGGGCGAGCTGGTGATGGATGCGCTGGCCCACCTCGACAAGGTCGGCTACGTGCGCTTCGCCTCGGTCTATCGCAACTTCCGCGAGGCCCGCGACTTCGAGGAGTTCGTCGGCAAGCTGTCGCGCCTCACCGACGCCGACTGACGGGAAATCCGGGCCCGTGGTTGCCAGCGATCAGCAGAGAGACCGTGCCTTCATGGCCGCCGCACTGGGCCTGGCGCGGCGCGGCCTGGGCCGGGTCTGGCCCAATCCGGCGGTGGGATGTGTCCTGGTGGCCGGGGATCGTGTCGTCGGCCGCGGCTGGACCCAGGACGGCGGCCGACCGCATGCCGAGCAGGTGGCGCTCGAACGGGCGGGCGCACTGGCCCGGGGGGCGACGGCCTACGTCAGCCTCGAGCCCTGTGCCCATCACGGCAAGACGCCGCCCTGCGCCGATGCGCTCATCGCGGCGGGCGTCGTCCGGGTGGTGACCGCCACCGACGACCCCGATCCGCGGGTCTCCGGCGGCGGCCACCGGCGCCTGAAGCAGGCCGGCATCGCCGTCACCGAAGGGGTGGAGCGCAGTGCGGCGGGGGAGCTCAACCTGGGCTTCTTCCACCGCCAGCGCCTGGGCCGGCCGATGGTGACCCTGAAGCTGGCGATGAGCCTGGACGGCCGCATCGCGACCCACTCGGGCCAGAGCCAGTGGATCACGGGGCCCGAGGCGCGCGCCCGCGCCCATCTCCTGCGGGCCGAGCACGATGCGGTCATGGTTGGCAGCGGCACGGCGATCGCCGACAATCCCAGGCTCACCGTGCGCCTGCCGGGCATGGAGGGACGCCAGCCCATCCGGATCGTCGCCGACGGACGCCTAGCCCTTCCCCTGACGCACGAGCTGGTCCGCGGCGCCAAGACTCATCCGACCTGGCTGATCACCCGCGACGACGCCGAGCGCCAGCGCCGCCGCGCCTTTGAGCAGGCCGGCGTCGAGATCCTGACGGTGGCGGCCAGCGAGAAGGCGCCGCTGAACCTGACGGCGGCTCTCCAGCTTCTGGGCGAGCGCGGCCTCACCCGGATCCTGGTCGAGGGCGGCGGCCGTCTGGCGTCCTCGCTGATCGCTGCCGACCTGGTCGATCGCCTGCTCGTCTTTCAGGCCGGGCTCGCCATCGGCGGCGACGGCCTGCCCGGCATCGCCGGCCTGGGCCTGCGCAGCCTGAAGGCCGCACCGCGCTTCACCCAGCGCCGGGTGGAGAGGATCGGCCCCGACCTTCTGGTGCAATACAGCCATTAACCGAACAGGCTTGCCGTCCCGGTCCTGACACCGTAAGTCCGCGGTCTGGATCAATCGATAGTGCGGGAGGCCGCCGGGTGTTCACCGGGATCGTCACCGACCTGGGCGAGGTGCGCGCGATCGAAGAGCGCGGCGACAGGCGTTTCGTGATCCAGACCCACTATCCGTTGGAGGAGATCGCGATCGGCGCCTCGATCGCCTGCTCGGGCGCCTGCCTGACCGTGGTGGAGAAGGGGGCGGAGACCCTCTCCTTCGATGTCTCGGCCGAGACCCTCTCCAGGACCACCCTGGGCACCTGGCGGGTCGGCGACAAGGTGAACCTCGAGCGCTCGCTGGCGCTGGGGGCGGAGCTGGGCGGGCACCTGGTCAGCGGCCACGTCGATGCGACCGGACGGGTCGAGAGCCGCGCGCAGGAGGGCGATTCCTGGCGCTTCGCCTTCCTGGCGCCGCCGGAGATCGGACGCTTCCTGGCCGAGAAGGGCTCGGTCGCGGTCGACGGCGTGTCCTTGACGGTGAACGAGGTCAGCGACCGGGCCGACGGCACCACCCTCTTCGGCGTCAACATCATCCCCCACACCTTGGAGGTGACGTCATTCCAGCGCCTCGAAGCCGGGCACGCCGTTAATCTGGAAATCGATCTCATCGCGCGTTACCTTGCGCGGCTTGCCGAGAGAAATTGAGCTGCCATGTCTTCCAACGCACCTGCCAACAGCCCGCGGTCCCTGTCCTTTCACGAGCTGCTTTCGCCCGTCGAGGACGTGATCGAGGACGCCCGCAACGGCCGGATGTTCATCCTGGTCGACGACGAGGATCGAGAGAACGAGGGCGACCTGGTCATCCCGGCCCAGATGTGCACACCGGACGCGGTCAACTTCATGGCCAGGTTCGGGCGCGGGCTGATCTGCCTGGCCATGAACCAAAGGCGCATCGAGCAGCTGAAGCTGCCGCTCATGTCGCAGCACAACGGCACCCGCCACCAGACCGCTTTCACCGTCTCCATCGAGGCCAAGGAGGGGGTGACCACCGGCATCTCCGCACCCGACCGCGCGCGCACCATCGCCGTGGCGATCGACCCCTCGAAGGGTGCGGACGACCTGGTCTCGCCGGGCCACGTCTTCCCGCTGGTGGCGCGCGACGGCGGCGTCCTGGAGCGGATCGGCCACACCGAGGCGGCGGTCGACATCGCCCGCCTTGCCGGCCTCAATCCGGCCGGCGTGATCTGCGAGGTGATGAACGACGACGGCACCATGGCGCGCCGCGACGACCTCATCGCCTTTGCCCAGCGGCACGGCCTGAAGGTCGCGACCATCGCCGACCTGGTGGCCTATCGCCGCCGCAACGACCGCGTGGTCGAGCGCAGCCTGGACGGCGAAATCGAGAGCCGCTACGGCGGCCGCTTCAAGCTGGCGCTCTACAAGAACCGCTTCGGCAGCGGCGAACACCTGGCGCTCTGGAAGGGTGATCTGACCGCGCCGGGTCCGGTGCCGGTGCGGGTGCACGCCTTCAATCTGCTGGACGACGTGCTGGGCGACGTCTCCAGCGGGCGGGGCGGCGAGCTCTGGGATGCGCTGGCCAGGATCGACGAACTCGGCCGCGGCGTGGTGGTCCTGATCGGCGAACCCGGCGGCCGCAGCCTGGCCGAACAGGTGGCCGAGCGTCTGGGCCACAAGGAAGAACCGCCTGCCGAAGAGCTGCGCGACTACGGCATCGGCTCGCAGATCCTGCTCGACCTCGGGGTCAAGGACCTGCTGCTGCTGCACACCACCAAGCACGTCTTCATCGGGCTGGAAGGCTACGGACTCACAATCTCGGGCCAGCAGCCGCTGCGGGACGGCGGAGAAGAGGACGCGTGATGGCCGAGCAGGCACAGGTACTGATCATCGAGGGGCGCTTCTACGAGGGCATCGTCGATGCCCTGGTCGAAGGGGCGACGGCGGTACTCGACGAGGCCGGCGTGACCTACGAGCGGGTCGCGGTCCCCGGCGCCTTCGAGATCCCGGTGGTGATCTCGATGGCCGAAGCGAGCGACAATCCCTTCGAGGGCTACATCGCGCTCGGCTGCGTCATCCGCGGAGAGACCACGCACTACGACTACGTCTGCCAGGAGAGCGCGCGCAAGCTAATGGACCTGGCTGCAGAGCGGGCCCTGCCGCTGGGCTATGGCATCCTGACGGTGGAGAACGAAGAGCAGGCCTGGGAGCGGGCGCGGGTCGACAGGAAGAACAAGGGCGCCGAGGTCGCCAGGGCCTGCCTGCGCATGATCGAGCTGCAGGACCGTTTCCTCAGCCCCGTCGAGGAATGAGGCCCGCATCTTGACCGACCCCGCCAAGAAGCTGCCGGAGGACCAGGCGCGCAGGTCGTCCGCCGCCAGGCGCAGCGACGAGGTCGCGCGGCGCCGGCTGGCCGCGAGGCTGGCCGCGGTTCAGGCGCTCTACCAGATCGAGGCCAGCGGCGAGGCGCCGGGCCGGGTGATCGCCCAGTTCCTGGCCGAGCGGCTGGACGAGGAGATCGACGGCATCTCTCTGGCCGCCGCCGACCGCAAGCTCTTCGGCAACCTGGTGCTGGCCGTCAGCGGGGCGAGCGACGAGCTGGACGAGATCCTGGCGCCCTACCTGCCCGCCGGCTGGGTCCTGGACCGGGTCGAGCCGCTGCTGCACGCGATCCTGCGCGCCGCCGCCTTCGAGCTGAAGTCCTCCCCCAAGGTCCCCGCCAAGGTCGCCATCCAGCAATACGTCGCCGTGACCGAATCCTTTCACGACCCGCAGGAGACGGGCTTCGTGAACAAGCTGCTGGACCGTCTGGCGCGCGCCTTGAGACCTGCCGACTTCGCCGACCAGCCGGGCTAGGCCGGGCCTTGGAGGGCGAGTTCGACATCATCCGCCGCTGCTTCGCGCCGCTGGCGCGCGATAAGGGCGCGCTCGGCCTCACCGACGATGCGGCGGTGATCGAACCGCCGCCGGGGCGCGCGCTCGTGGCCGCGGCCGATGCCATGATCTCCGGCGTGCACTTCCTGCCCGACGACCCGGCCGAGAGCGTCGGGCGCAAGCTGCTTCGGGTCAATCTCTCCGATCTGGCGGCCATGGGGGCCGAGCCGTTGGGCTACCTGCTGACCTGCTGCTGGCCGAAGGACTGGGACCAGGACTGGATCGTCGCCTTCGCGCGGGGCCTTGGGCTCGACCAGGAACGCTTTGGCATCAGCCTGCTCGGCGGCGACACCACCAGCGGGCCCGGGCCGATGAGCCTCTCCCTGACGGCGCTCGGCAGCGTCGAGCCGGGCCGCGCCCTGCTGCGCAGCGGTGCCAGGGCCGGCGACCGGATCCTGGTCAGCGGCTCTCTCGGCGACGGCGCCTTCGGCCTGCTGGTCCGCACCGGCCGCCTGAGCGGACTTTCGCAGGCCAGCCTGGACCGGCTGACGCAGGCCTACCGGCTGCCGGAGCCGCGGCTGGCGCTCGGCAGGGCCCTGGCGCAGCATTCTCTGGCAAGCGCCTGCCTGGACATCTCCGACGGCCTGGTCGGGGACCTGGGCCACATCTGCGAGGCCTCGGGCCTGGGCGCCTGCATCAGGGCCGATCGCATCCCGCTCTCCGAGGCGGTGCAGGAGGCGGTGGCCGACAACCTGGAGAGCTTTCCGCTGGTCCTGACCGGCGGCGACGACTACGAGCTCTGCTTCACCGTCGCACCCGAGCGGCTGGCGGACGCCGGCGCGCTCGCCGAGGCCTGCGAGGTCGCGCTGACCGAGATCGGCGAGATGACGGAGGGTGCGGGCGTCACGGTGCTGAATCGCGACGGCGAGCCCCTGCGGCTGGAGCGCAGCGGCTGGACCCATTTCTGATCGGATCGGCGCCTCTTTCCTTCGGGGCGTGGCACTGCTGTCCGGCTAAAGCCAAAAGACAACCTTTTTGCGATATACTATTGATGCTCTTCCACTATTATCCGTCATGGCCGGACTTGATCCGGCCATCCACGTCTTTCCGCCGGCGCCCAAGGCCCGAGTGATTCACTGCCGAGCCACGTGGATCCCCGGGTCTCCGCCCGGGGATGACGTTAAGGGTTGTGCAGGAATGCAGATGGCACAACCAGTTTCGCCAAACTGGATACCAGTGGGTCAAGCCCGGCGATGACGTTTAAAAATGGTGTGCGCCGGAAACGCAATCTCGCAAAAGAAGCAAGAGCAGCTAGGCCGGACAGCCGTGAGGGCGTGGCTGCTATGACGTGACGGGGCGTCGGTCACGCTAACGAAGTGCCCTCGCGTTGCGGTAGGTTCGTCTCCCATGACCGCACGCATTTCCGTTTATCTCCTGACCGGTTGCATGGGCCTGCACCAGACGGCGTTGGCGCTCAACATGACCGTGGCCGCGCTCGCCGGCACCATGCTGGCCGGTGCCGAGCCCTACCTGGCGACCCTGCCGCTGGCGCTCACCTTCGTGGTCCTGATGGCCTCCTCGGCGCCGGTCTCCTTCATCATCGGGCGGATCGGCTGGCGGCCCACCTTCGCGCTGGGCGCGCTGGCCGGCTGCTGCAGCGGCCTGGTCGCCGCCTACGCCCTGGTGGAGCGCTCCTTCTGGCTCTTCTGCCTCGGGCTGGGGATCTACGGTTTCGCGACGGCGGTGGCGAACTACTACCGCTTCGCCGCGGCGGAATCGGTGCCGGCGGAGCGCCGCTCGCGGGCGATCGCGACGGTCCTGACCGGCGGGGTGGCGGCCGCCATCCTGGGGCCCTTCCTGGCGGTGAAGGGCAGCGACCTCTTCGTCTACACCTTCGCCGGCAGCTACCTGCTGGCCTCCGCGCTCTCGCTCCTGATCCTGCCGGTCCTGGCCATGGTCAGGCTCAGCCTGACGCCGCCGGGCGGCCGCCAGGACGCGCCGGCGGAGGCACCGCGCAGGCTGGGCGAGATCGCGCGCCAGCCGGTCTTCGTCGTGGCTGCGGTGGGGGCGATGCTGGGTTACGGCTCGATGAACCTGGTGATGGTCTCGACGCCGACGGCGATGGTCGCCTGCGGCTTCGTGATGGCGGACGCCGCCTCGGTCATCCAGTGGCACGTGCTGGGAATGTACGTGCCCTCCTTCTTCACCGGACGGCTGATCAGGCGCTTCGGCGTGACCCCGATCATGGCGACGGGTGCGCTGATCATCGTCGCCTGTGCCGCGATCAACCTCACCGGCCTCACCTACGCCCACTTCCTCGCCTCGCTGGTGCTGCTGGGGCTGGGGTGGAACTTCCTCTACATCGGCGGCTCGACCCTGGTGACGGAGGCCTACCGCAGCGGCGAGCGGGCCAAGACCCTGGGGCTGAACGAGGTGCTGGTCACCGGCACGACGGCGGTGACGGCGCTCAGCTCCGGTGCGATCTTCGCGTCCGCCGGCTGGGAGGCGATCAACATGGCGGTCGTGGCGCCCCTGGTCCTGCTGGTCGGCGCTATCGCCTGGTTCGGGGTGAGGCGGCGGCGCGGCCTTGCCGTGACGTAACGGCGCATTGCCCTAGGGGGCTGCCGAGCAGTCAAGAACGTTGCCAGAAGCCCGGCCTTCTGGCATGTTCCGCGCCCGTATTCTGGCCGCAAGGACCTGAGCGGCGACGAAAGGCCTCATGCCCCCTGTGTCCGGGCGCGCTTCCGAAAGAGACGCGCTGGCGGTATGAGCGCGCCATCAACAAGGGGAAATCCAGCTGAGATGAGCGTACTACTGATCTTCGTCCTGATTTGCGGGGCGCTGGCACTGGTCTATGGCGTGGTGACCGCCAGGGCCGTGATGGCGGCCCCGGCGGGCAATGCCCGCATGCAGGAGATTGCCGGCGCGATCCAAGAGGGTGCGCGGGCCTACCTTAACCGCCAGTACACCACGATCGCGATCGTCGGCGCTGTTATCTTCGTGATCGTCTGGCTGCTGCTCGGCCTGCACGTCGGCATCGGTTTTCTGATCGGTGCCGCGCTCTCGGGTGCCGCCGGCTACATCGGGATGAACGTCTCGGTGAAGGCCAACGTGCGCACCACGGAAGCCGCGCGCAGCGGCCTCGCGGAGGGTCTCTCGGTGGCCTTCCGCGCAGGTGCGGTCACCGGCATGCTGGTCGCCGGCCTCGCCCTGCTGGCGGTGGCCGGGTACTACACGATCCTGACCCTCTCGGGCATCGAGGGTCGCGGTTTGGTCGACGCGCTGGTGGCGCTGGGCTTCGGCGCCTCGCTGATCTCCATCTTCGCGCGTCTGGGCGGCGGCATCTTCACCAAGGGCGCGGACGTCGGTGCCGACCTGGTCGGCAAGGTGGAGGCGGGTATCCCCGAGGATGATCCCCGCAACCCGGCGGTGATCGCCGACAACGTCGGCGATAACGTCGGCGACTGTGCGGGCATGGCGGCTGACCTCTTCGAGACCTATGCGGTCACCGTGGTGGCGACCATGGTGCTGTCGTCGATCTTCTTCGCCGGCCAGCCGGTGATGGAGAGCTTCATGCTCTATCCGCTCGGCATCGGCGCGGTCTGCATCATCACCTCAATCATCGGCACCTACTTCGTGAAGCTGGGCGCCAAGCAGTCGATCATGGGGGCGCTCTACAAGGGCTTTCTCGCCTCGTCGGTCCTCTCGATCCCGGCCGTGCTGGGGGTGACCGCCTGGAGCATCGGGCTGGGCACGGAATACACGGCCGGCAAGAGCACCTTCACCGGCTTCGACCTCTTCCTCTGCGGCGTGGTCGGCCTGGCCGTCACCGGCCTCCTGATCTGGGTGACGGAGTACTACACCAGCACCGAGTACCGACCGGTGCGCTCGGTCGCCAAGGCCTCCGAGACCGGTCACGGCACCAACGTGATCCAGGGCCTGGCCGTCTCCATGGAGGCGACCGCGGTTCCGGCTCTGATCATCATTGCCGGCATCATCGTGACCCATTCCATCGCCGGCCTCTTCGGCATCGCGATTGCGGTGACGACCATGCTGGCGCTGGCCGGCATGGTGGTGGCGCTGGATGCCTACGGTCCGGTCACGGATAACGGCGGCGGCATCGCCGAGATGGCGAATCTGGACGATTCGGTGCGCAAGGTGACCGACGAGCTGGACGCGGTCGGCAACACGACCAAGGCGGTGACCAAGGGCTATGCCATCGGCTCGGCCGGCCTGGGCGCCTTGGTGCTCTTCGGCGCCTACACCGAGGACGTGATCTACTTCGCGCGCGAAGGCGGGTCGGACTACTTCCAGGGCGTCGTCGTGCAGTTCGAGCTCTCCAACCCCTATGTGGTGGTGGGGCTCTTCTTCGGCGGCCTGCTGCCCTTCCTCTTCGGCTCCATGGGCATGATGGCCGTGGGCCGTGCCGGTGGTGCGGTGGTCGAGGAGGTACGCCGGCAGTTCCGCGAGATCCCGGGCATCATGGAAGGCACGGCCAAGCCCCAGTACGGGCGCTGCGTCGACATGCTGACCAAGGCGGCCATCAAGGAGATGATCATCCCCTCGATGCTGCCGGTGCTCTCGCCCATCGTGGTCTACTTCGTCGTCCTGGCGATCGCCGGGAAGGCCGATGCCCTGGCCGCGGTCGGCGCCATGCTGCTGGGCGTCATCGTCACCGGCCTCTTCGTCGCGATCTCGATGACCGCCGGCGGCGGCTGCTGGGACAACGCCAAGAAGTACATCGAGGAAGGCAACCACGGCGGCAAGGGGTCGGAGGCCCACAAGGCGGCCGTCACCGGCGACACCGTCGGCGACCCCTACAAGGACACCGCCGGCCCTGCCGTGAACCCCATGATCAAGATCACCAACATCGTGGCCCTGCTGCTGCTGGCGATCCTGGCTCACAACTAACCCCAAGAGGTGCCGGGGGAGGCCCGCAAGCCTCCCCGGCTCCCAAGACCTGCGGAAGGCCGCAAGCCGTCATGGTTTGCGGCCTTTCTCTTTTCGGGAGAGCGCTTCGCGCCGGGATCGGTTAGGCTCCGCCCGCAGGGTCCACCCGCGAAGAGGAAGAGCAGTCGTGCCCGACAGCGCCGAGACGGCGGACGCGCGTGGCTACATCACCGACGTCCCCTACACGATCAAGTTCTACGCCCGCCAGGTTCCCCATCAGCTGGTGACGGCGGCCCAGGTCGCAGGCGTCGCCACGCCGGCGCTGGATCGGCCCTTCACCTATGCCGACTTCGGCTGCGGGCGCGGCATGACGCTGCTCGTCCTGGCCAGCATCTACCCCGAGTCCCGCTTCTTCGGCATCGATGTGAATGCCGAGCATGTCGAGGAGGCGCAGGCCCGCGCCGACCGGGCGGGGCTCTCGAACCTGCGCTTCCTCGCCCGCTCCTTCGGGGGCATCGGGGCGGACGAGCTGCCGCCGCTCGACCTCGCCACCGCGCACGGGGTCTATTCCTGGGTGGGCGAGGACGTGCGTGCGGACCTCTGCAAGGCCATCGCGGATCACCTGCAGCCCGAGGGGCTGGCGATGGTCTCCTACAACACCCGCGCCGGCTATGCCTCGATGGACCCGCTGCAGCAGCTCCTGATGCACCTCGCGGAGGTGGCGCCGGGAAGCCTGGTGGAAAAGCGCCGGGCCGCCATCGCCCTGGTCCGCCGGATGTGGGAGACGAAGCAGTCCTTCTTCGAGCGCTACCCCTCGGCCGAGCAGCGGGTCGGGCGCTGGCCGAAGCATGACGAGTCCTACCTCTTCCACGAGTACTTCAATGCCTACTGGCAGCCGCTCTCCTTCGCCGAGGTCGCCGGGGACATGCGCGCCGTGGGGCTGCATTTCTGCGGCGACGCGCTCTACCAGAGCTGGAGAAGCGGGAAGGGGCGCGAGGCGCAGGCGGACTGGCTCAAGGACCCGGTCATGCTGGAGGAGCTGGCCTGCGTCTCCAACGCCCAGGCCTTCCGCTACGACCTCTTCACCAAGAGCCGGGCCTTCGAGCTGGGCCGGCCGTCGCGGATCCCCGGCCAGGCGCTCTTCGGCGTCAGCCAGCCGGCGCAGACCGGCGAGGTGACCAAGGCCGCGACCGGCAGCTCGAAGGTGAACCGCCTGATCGCCGCCCTGGCGAAGGGCCCGCTCACCATGGCCGAGATCGAGGCCAGCCCGCTCTTCGCCGGCGCTTCGCCGCTCCTGGCGCCCACGATCCTCAGGGCGGCGATGGCGCAGGGGCTGGTGGCCCAGTACAAGGACGGCAGCGGCGGGGCCGGAGAGGTCGGGATCGGCGCCGGGCTAGAGGTCTCCACGACCCTGGGCAAGGCCCTGATCGAGGATCCCGGCCTGGCGAGCCAGGTGCTGCCGATGCCGGCGCCGCGCCTGGGCAGTGCCGTCATGGTGCCGCCGCTGATCGCCGCCGTCCTCTTCGCCGCCCAGGAGGGAGAGGCGGACCTCGCCGAACGCACGGCCAGGCGCGTCGACGCCCTGACCGGGGCCGGCAAGGACGGACGGAAACGGGAGAGCTTCGAATCCATCCACAAGCGCTCGCAGGACGCCGTCGAGCGCTTCCGCAAGCACTGGGTTGCGCACCTTCTCTCCAGCCAGGTGGTCCGTCGGCTGTAGGGCGATTCATAATCGGTTGGAACCGGTGCCGGCCCACACCCCCGCCCGGCCGCCCAACGAAAGTATCCTGCTACGGGCGGCCGGGCGGGGGTGCGGGCCGGCACCGCGCGAAACCGAACGGCGTCGGTCGTCGTGTGCGGCCAGTATGAATGCCGTGCGAAAAATGCGTCTGGCGCTGCTGCCGCCGATCTGCGAAAGAGGGCGGGGAAGGGCATCAGGCCCCAGGGATGCGGCCATCGCAACCGATCAGATCCGAAGGAGTTTCTCTCTCATGAACAGACGTGCAACGCTTGGGTTCCTCGCCGCAGCGGCCTTCGGGCTGGCGCTGTCGGGTTCCGCCTCGGCCGAGAGTGTCAAGACCGGCACGGTGAAGATCGAGAGCACCTCGATCGCTCTCGGCATCGGCGTCACCTGGGGCGACGGCGAGCTGACCTACGAAGGCAAGGTCTACCGCTTCTCCGTCAGCGGTCTCTCGGTGGTCGACCTGGGCCTCTCCAGCGTCACCGCGGTCGGCGACGTCTATGACCTCCACAAGCTGGAGGACTTCCCGGGCAACTACGTCGCCGGGCAGGCCGGTGCCGCGCTGGGCGGCGGCGTGGCCGCCACCACCATGAAGAACCAGAACGGCGTCATCATGAACCTGAGCTCCACGCAGACCGGCGCCAAGCTGACCCTGGCCGCCGAGGGCGTGCAGATCAAGTGGAAGAACTAGAGCAAAGCCTGCGCAGATGGACTCATCTGCGACGACAATTTGCTTTTAAAACAACGCGCTAGAGCAGGATGGGTGAGCATGAGCGAGCGCAACCTGTTCTAGGCTAAGAAAGAATGCAAGCGGCGCGACCGGGCCTTTCAATCGGCGCGGTCTTGCTCCTCTAACGCCAGCCTTCGCGAGAGCTCGGGCCGTCTTGTAGCGGCCCGAGCCTCCTTTCACGCCTCCAGCGCCACCTCCTCCTCGCCGAGGCTGGCCATGAGGTCGGTGAACTTCTCACCCTGAATCGTGATGTGGGCCCTCACCTGGGCATCCACGCGCGCGCCCTCTCCGGCCTTCAGCGACTGCACGATGGCGCGGTGCTCGGCGAGCGACTGGCGCATTCGGTCGCCGGCGCGAAGCTGCAGCCGGCGGTAGGGCTGCAGGCGGCTCTGCAGCTGGCGGGACTGCTCGGCCAGAAAAATGTTTCCCGAGGCCTGGTAGATCAGCTGGTGGAAGACCTCGTTGGCGCGGTAGTAGGCGTCGGTGTCGCCGGTGGCCGCCGCCGCGGCACAGGCCTCGAACGCGGCCTCCAGCGCCTCGGCCTGGCGGGCCGAGAGGCGCCTGGCCGCCAGGCGGGCCGAGAGCGCCTCCAGCTCGGCCATGACCTCGAACATCTCCACCATCTCGCGCAGGCTGACCCTGCGCACGAAGGTGCCGCGGCGCGGCCGCTGCTCGGCGAAACCCGAGGCGGCCAGCCGCTGCAGGGCCTCGCGCACCGGCGTCCGCGAGACCCCGAAGCGTTCGCTCAGCAGCGTCTCGTCCAGCCGGGCCCCCGGCCGGATGGCGCCGGCGACGATGTCGTTCTCCAGTGCATCGGCGATGGCATCGGCGGATCTGGTCATGCCGGAATCCTAGCGCTGCCCGAATTGAAGACAAGAAGAAAGTTTCTGTATACAAGATTCTTGACAGAGCATCCAGGCCTCGCCAGGCTTGGCCGCAATCAAGAAGATGACCCCACATCGCAGCCTTGAGGGAGGACCCAGCATGCGCAATAGCCTGATTGCCGTTTCCTTGATCGCCCTGGCCAGCTCCTCGGCCCTGGCCGAGGACGTGACCCTGAAAGCCTCGCACCAGTGGCCGGGCGGCAAGGGCGACGTCCGCGACGAGATGGTGCAGATCATCAAGAAGGAGGCCGAGGCCGCCGATGTCGGCCTGACCATTCAGGTCTATCCCGGCAAGTCGCTCTTCAAGCCGAACGAGCAGTGGGGGGCGATGACCAAGAACCAGCTCGACATCTCCGCCTTCCCGCTGGCCTATGCGGCCGGCCGCCATCCCGAGTTCGACGCCACCTTGATGCCGGGCCTGGTGAAGAACCACGAGCATGCCAAGCGCCTGAACGATTCCGAGTTCATGAACGACATCAAGGCCATCATCGACGAGGCCGGCGTCGTGGTGCTGGCCGACGCCTGGCTGGCCGGCGGCTTCGTCACCAAGGACGATAGCTGCATCCTGGGCCCCGACTCAGCCCAGGGCGACGTGATGCGCGCCGCCGGTGCCGCCTTCGAGAAGATGCTGGCGGGCGGCGGTGCCTCGATCACCTCCATGCCCTCCTCGGAGATCTACACGGCCCTGCAAACAGGAGTGCTCGATGCGGCCCTGACCTCGTCGGGATCGCTGGTCTCCTATCGCATCTACGAGCAGGCCGGCTGCCTGACCGAGCCGGGCGACAACGCGCTCTGGTTCATGTACGAGCCGATCCTCATGTCGAAGAAGAGCTTCGAGAGCCTGACGCCGGAGCAGCAGGCAGCCCTGATGGCGGCCGCGCAGTCCGCGGAGGACTATTTCTTCGACGCCGCGAAGGGCTTGGACGAGAAGCTGGTCGAGGCCTACACCAAGGCCGGCGTGAAGGTGGTCTCCATGACGCCCGAGCAGGCCGCGGCCTGGCGCGACGTCGCACAGGGGACCTCCTACAAGGAGTTCTCCGAGCGCGTTCCCGGCGGTGACGTGCTGATCCAGAAGGCGCTTGCCGTCGAGTAGAGCGGGTAACGGGGGCTGCCGGCGCGCCCACGTGGGCCGCCGGCAGCCCCGGTCTTTTTAACGTCCGGAGCCTTGGGGGGCGCTGCCATGCGCAGCTACATCGCGCTGGCCTCGATGCTGTCGAGGATCGGCGGCGTGATCGCCATTGCCTTACTGGCCGCGAGCGTTCTCGTGGTCTGCCACATGATCGTGCTGCGCTATGTCCTCAACGCCTCGACCATCTGGCAGACGGAGTTCGTGACCTACGGCCTGACCGCGGCGACCTTCCTGGCCTCGCCCTACGTGCTGATGCTGCGCGGCCACGTCAGCGTCGACCTGCTGCAGGAGCACGCGAGCCAGCGCTGGCGCCTGGTCCTGCAGATCCTCGCCGCCGCGCTCTCGATGGTCTTCGTCGCCCTCCTGGCCTATTCCGCCTGGGTCTACTTCCACGAGGCGCTCTCCGGCGGCTGGACCACGGAGACCGTCTGGGCCCTGCCGCTCTGGATCCCGCTGCTGCCCTTCCCCGTGGGCATGGGCCTCTTGCTGCTGCAGTACCTGGCGGAGGTCATGCGCCTGCTGCTGGGCGAGCCCTTCGAGGAGAGCCTGCCATGAGCCCGCTGGAGGCAGGCGCCCTGGTGCTGGGCGTGCTGATGGTGTTCCTGGCGCTGGGCGTGCCGATCGCCTTCGCGCTCGGCCTGGTGTCCCTGGCCGCGCTCTGGGTCACCGACGGCTTCTCCGCGGTGATCTTCTCCGGCGAGACCTTCTTCGGCGGGCTCGCGCACTTCGGCCTGGTCTCCATCCCCATGTTCATCCTGATGGGCGCGGCGGTCTCCTCCTCGCCGGCCGGCCGCGACCTCTACGAGGCGCTGGACCGCTGGCTGAACCGCGTGCCGGGAGCGCTGGTGCTCTCCAACATCGGCGCCTGCTCGCTCTTCGCCGCGCTCTCCGGCTCCTCGCCCGCCACCTGTGCCGCGATCGGCAAGATGGGCATCCCGGAGATGACCAAGCGCGGCTATCCCAAGTCGCTCGCGGCCGGGTCGATCGCCGCCGGCGGCACCCTGGGCATCCTGATCCCCCCCTCCATCACCATGATCGTCTACGGTATCGCGACCGAGACCTCGATCGGGCGGCTCTTCATGGCCGGCATCCTTCCCGGCATCCTGCTGACCGTCCTCTTCATGATCTGGGCGGTTTTCGACTGCTGGCGGCGCGGCTATTCGCTGAGCGAGATGACCAAGCGCTACACCATGCGCGAGCGCTTCCGCGCGCTGCCGCGCGTCCTGCCCTTCCTCCTGGTCGTGCTGGCCATCCTCTTCGTGCTCTACGGCGGGGTCGCCACCCCCTCGGAGGCGGCCGGCGCGGGTGCCTTCTTCTGCCTCCTGCTGGCCATCGTCATCTACAAGATGTGGAAGGCGCGGCCGATCTGGGACGTCTTCCGCTCCTCGCTCCGCGAGAGCGTGATGATCATGATGATCATCGGCGCAGCGGAGCTCTTCAGCTTCACCCTCTCCTCGCTCTTCGTCACCCAGTCGGTGGCCGAGTGGATCGCGTCCCTGGACGTGAACCGCTGGGTCCTGATGGGGATCATCAATCTCTTCCTGCTGGTCGCCGGCTTCTTCCTGCCGCCGGTCGCCGTCATCCTCATGACCGCGCCGATCCTGCTGCCGATCATTACCGGCGCGGGCTTCGACCCCTACTGGTTCGCCGTCATCCTGACCATCAACATGGAGATCGGCTTGATCACGCCGCCGGTGGGCCTCAATCTCTACGTGATAAACGGCATCGCGCCCGACATCTCGCTGCGGCAGATCCTGGTGGGCTCCGCGCCCTTCGTGGGCTGCATGGTGCTGGCCATCGTCATCCTCTGCCTGGTGCCGGAGCTGGCGACTTGGCTGCCCGAGGCCATGATGGGCGTGGCCATCTAGAGCAAATCCCGAGCAGATGGACTCATCTGCGACGACGATTTGCTTTTGACGCAACAGGCTAGAGCAGGGCGCGTGAGCATAGGCGAACGCATCCTGCTCTAGAAACCAAGTGAGGATTCCCCTTGCCGAACCCGCTCTATGACCGCCTGCTGGCTCCCTACGCCCAGGATCCGCGGCTGCTGATCGAGCGGCCCGACGGCAGCCGGCTCTCCTATGCCGAGACGATCGCGCTCTCGGGCCGCCTGGCCAACGCCCTGAAGGGCTTCGGCGTGGAGCCGGGCGCGCGCGTGGCGGTGCAGATCTCGAAGTCGCCGGAGGGGCTTGCCATCTACTTCGCCTGCCTGCGCCTGGGTGCGGTCTTCCTGCCGCTCAACACGGCCTACACGCCGGCCGAGGTGGGCTACTTCCTGGGCGATGCGGAGCCCGCCCTGCTGGTCGCCGACCCGGAGAAAGAGGCGGCACTCGCCCCCGTCGCCGGGAAGGTGGGCGCGCGCCTGGCAACACTGGACGCAAGCGGCGAGGGCAGCCTGATGCAGGCGGCCAAGGACGCGCCCGCCGAGGTCGAGACGGCCGCAAGGGCGCCGGACGACCTGGCGGCCATCCTCTACACCTCCGGCACCACGGGGCGCTCCAAGGGGGCCATGCTGACGCAGGAGAACCTGCTCTCCAACGCGCTGACCCTGACCCGGCTCTGGGGCTTCACCGAGGCCGACCGGCTGCTGCATGCCCTGCCCATCTTCCACACCCACGGGCTCTTCGTCGCCACCAACATCGTGCTGGCCGCCGGCTGCTCGATGATCTTCTTCCCGCGCTTCGACGCCGAGGCGGTGCTGCAGGCGCTGCCGCGGGCGACCAGCATGATGGGGGTGCCAACCTTCTATACCCGCCTGCTGGCCTCCCCGGCCTTCACCGCCGAGGCCTGCCGCTCCATGCGCCTCTTCACCTCGGGCTCGGCGCCTCTCCTGGCGGAGACCCATGTCGCCTTCGAGGCCAGGACCGGGCACCGCATCCTCGAGCGCTACGGCATGACCGAGACCAACATGAGCACCTCCAACCCGCTGGAGGGCGCGCGCAAGGCCGGGACCGTCGGGCCGCCGCTGCCCGACGTGACGCTGCGCATCGTCGACCCGGCGAGCGGCGCGGAGGTCCCGCGGGGCGAGGTGGGCGTCATCGAGGTCAAGGGCCCCAACGTCTTCAAGGGCTACTGGCGCATGCCGGAGAAGACCGCAGAGGAGTTCCGCCCCGACGGCTTCTTCATCACCGGCGATCTGGCCTACCTGGACGAGGAGGGCTATGTGGTGATCGTCGGCCGTGCCAAGGACCTCATCATCTCCGGCGGCTTCAACGTCTATCCCAAGGAGGTGGAGGAGGTCCTGGACGCGCTGCCCGGCGTCGGGGAATCGGCCGTCGTCGGCCTGCCGCATCCCGATTTCGGCGAGGGCGTGGTGGCCTTCGTCGTGCCCGAGCCCGGCGCCGAGCCGGAGGAGACCGCGCTGCTGGCGGCGCTCGGCGAGAAGCTGGCGAAGTTCAAGCAGCCCAAGCGGATCTTCTTCCAGGCCGAGCTGCCCCGCAACGCCATGGGCAAGGTGCAGAAGAACCTGCTGCGCGAGAGCAAGGCGGGCCTCTTCGGGTGACGGTATCGGAAAGAGGCCGACCGGCGACGCCTTAGCCTGCGGACTCAGCACGGTCTGTCTGAATCGCATACTGCCTAACACTAAAAGTTGATTTATTGATCATTCGTAGCAATTATAAATTTCTTGAAAAGTAACTTATAGGTTACCATATACTATGATCGAAGTGCGCCAGTACGAGGCCGAGGATGGCCGCTGTCCGATTGAGGAGTGGTTTTTGGCGTTGGATACGCGAGCGGCCCTCAAGGTGCGCCATGCAGTTGCACGTATCGAAGCCGGCAATCTGGGCGACACCAAATCGGTGGGCGAGGGGGTTTGCGAACGGCGGATCGACGCCGGTCCGGGCTACCGGATTTACTTCGGATGGGACGGCACAAAGCTCGTCGTCCTATTGGCAGGCGGAACGAAGAAGCGTCAGCGGCGCGATGTCGAACGGGCGAAGGTATTCTGGGCGGACTACAAGCGAAGGAAACGGAAGGGGTTGTGAGGTCATGGCACTCACCAGGGACTTCAAGGAAACCGTTAGGGCTCGAGCTGAGCGTGATCCTGACTTTCGGATCGGCCTTCTCGAGGAAGCGCTCGATGCGTTCATGAACGCGGATCTCGAGACGGGAAAGATTCTGCTTAGGGACTATGTGAATGCCACGGTCGGTTTTGAGAGTCTGGGCCGGGACTTGCATAAGAGCCCAAAGAGCCTGATGCGGATGCTGAGCGGGGATGGCAACCCTCGCGCGGGCAATCTGTTCGCCATCATGGCGCATCTCAAGGCCAGAGAGGGTGTCGCGGTTTCCCTCAGACGTCCAAGCCAACTCTGATGGCCAGGACCACTCGCTGCTTTACGCCGAGGAGGCTGAGGCGAGGCCTGCCGGACGCGCGTGAGACATGCGCTGGGACGTGAGCGCCGTGCAAAATACCCTTTGCACTCTCCGGGGCCCCTCGCTATAAGGGCGCCCCTGTGACACCTCGAACGGCGGCCTGGCGCTGTCGGTCAAGGGGCGTGTCGTGGCGATGATCGGCGGCTGTGGCGGAACTGGTAGACGCGCAGCGTTGAGGGCGCTGTGGGAGAAATCCCGTGGAGGTTCAATTCCTCTCAGCCGCACCATCGCTTCCGGCGCCCGGCGGCAGAGGTGATCGCGGGAAGAAGGCCTTGCCTTCGAAGCACAGCGTGCGGCTGTGGCGGAATTGGTAGACGCGCAGGTTTCAGGTACCTGTGGAGCAATCCGTGGTGGTTCGAGTCCACTCAGCCGCACCAACGCTTCCCCGGAGCGCCCGCTCCGCCCCCCTACAAGAGAAAGCCTTCCGGGAAGGGGTCGTCCTCCTCGATCGTGAAGCTGGCCCGGCCGCTGTAGTGCGCCTTGCCCTCGACCTCGACCGTGACGGCCGGCATCCCGGCCAGGCGCGTCTCGCCGTCGATCCGGGCCTTGAAGCGACTGCCGGCGATGCTCTCGAAGAGGTGGTCCTCGCCCACCGCCGCCTCGCCGCGGGCCTGCATCACCGCCAGCCGCGCGGTGACGCCCGAACCGGTGGGGCTGCGGTCGACCTGGTCGCCGGCGAAGACGCAGAGGTTGCGGCTGGCCCTGTCCTCTCGGCCCAGACGGCCGTCGGTCAGGATGGTGCCGTAGAGGAAGCCCAGATCGGCCTCTTCCGGATGCTCGATCACGATCTGCTGTGCCGTAAGGCGGGTCACCGCCGCGGCCGCCTCGACCAGGTGCGGCAAGGGGGTGGTTGCCAGGTCCAGGCCCAGGCGCTCGGCCGGGAGGATGGCGTAGAAGGCGCCGCCGAAGCCGATGTCCAGCAATAGGTCGCCCCAGGCCGGCGACTGCACCACCGCCCCCAGCGCCAGCGCGAAGCTGGGGACCGAGGTGAAGCGGGCCGCCCCGGCCTTGCCTCCCGCGACCGCCACCCGCACCGGCACCAGGCCGCAGGGACACTGGATCCGAACCAGACTCTCCGGCTCCCGCACCGCCACCAGCCCGTGGTCCACCGCATAGCGGCCCAGCGCCAGGACGGCATGGCCGCACATGGTGCTGTAGCCCTCGTTGTGCAGGAAGAGCACCGCCAGGTCGGCATCGGGGTGATCGGCCTCGACCAGCAGGGCGCCGTACATCTCCTTGTGGCCGCGCGGTTCGCGCATCAGCAGGCGCCGCAGGCGGTCGTGCCGGGCGCGCGCCTCGCGCCGCTTGTCCAGCAGGCTCCGGCCCTCCAGCCTGGGGTAGCCGGAGAGGATGATGCGGGTCGGCTCCCCGCCGGTGTGCATCTCGAGGGTCTCTATGGCCAAGCCGGTCATGCTGTCGTCCGCCTCTGTTCCCTCGTCATCCCGTCGTCCCCGGATGCCCGGAAAATGTCCACAGTCCGTGCGCTCGTGCCTAGCCGAGTGCCGTGTGACAAAGAAAGCGAATTTTCTCCTTGTCGCCGGGGTGGCTGGCTTGATTTGCTAGAGACCTATTCATTGCGACGCTTCGATGTCCGGGACCAGGGCCAGGCGGCCCGTCGGATAGGGGGATGGGCGCCGGGAATGTTCGAGGGCTTCGAAGAACGACGGATCGAGACGGCCGGGGCCGAGATCTTTCTGCGCCTGGGCGGATCGGGTCCGCCCCTGCTGCTGCTGCACGGCTATCCCGAGACCCATGTCATGTGGCACGAGATCGCGCCCAGGCTGGCGGAGCGCTACAGCGTCGTCTGCCCGGACCTGCGCGGCTACGGCGCCTCGTCGAACCCGGCGGACGGCGAGAACCACCAGGGTTACTGCAAGCGGGCGATGGCCGGCGATCAGATCGCCGTGATGGACCAGCTTGGCTTCGAGCGCTTTCAGGTGGTGGGCCATGACCGCGGCGCCCGGGTCACCCACCGTCTCTGCCTGGACCACCCGGAGCGGGTGGCCAAGGCCTGCGTCATCGACATCTGCCCGACCCTCAGCATGTACGCCGCGACCGACCAGGCCTTCGCCACGGCCTACTACCACTGGTTCTTCCTGATCCAGCCGGCCGACCTGCCGGAGCGGATGATCGCCGGCGCCTTCGATGCCTACATGGACCGGATCCTGCGCAGCTGGGGGGGCGGCAGCTTCGACCCGCGCGCCGTGGCCGCCTACAAGGCCGCGCTCAGCGACCCGGCCAACCTGCATTCCTCCTGCGAGGACTATCGCGCCGCGGCCACCATCGACCTGGACCACGACCGTGCCGACCTCACCTCGAGGATCGAATGCCCGCTGCTGGTGCTCTGGGGCGCGCGCTCGATCGTCGGACGCTTCTTCCAGCCGCTGGAGAGCTGGGCCGAGAAGGCGCGGAGCGTCACCGGCCATGCCATCGACGGCGGCCACTTCCTCCCCGAGGAGCGACCGGAAGAGACCCTGGACGCCCTGAAGGAGTTCCTCGATTAGCCCGCGCCGGACAAGGCGGGACCGTCCCTCGGGTCAGCTCAAGGAGCGCGCGCGCCACCGGGTCTATGCAGAGGTCGGCGGCAAGAAGAAGGCGCCGCCGCCGGCGGAGCGGCGGGGGCTGCTGGCCAAGCTGCGCACCTACCTGCTGGCCGGCATGCTGGTCGCCGCACCGGCGGGCATCACGGTCTGGCTGGCGCTCTGGTTCCTGCGTTTCGTCGACAACTCCGTCATCCCGCTGATCCCGCTGCGCTGGAACCCGGAGACCTACCTGCCCTTCTCGGTGCCCGGCCTGGGGCTCTTGATCGTGCTCCTCTTCCTGCTGCTGCTGGGGATGATGACGGCCGGCATGGTGGGGCGCGCCATCCGCGCCCAGGGCGCGAGCCTCATGGCGCGGGTCCCCTTCCTCAGGTCGATCTACAGCGCCACGGAGCAGATCTTCGAGACGGTCCTGGTGCGCAAGGGTGCTGCCTTCCGCGAGGTCGCCCTGGTCGAGTTCCCGCGCCGCGGCACCTGGGCCCTGGGGCTGGTCACCGGGACGACGGTGGGCGAGGTGCAGGACCTGACGGCCGACGAGGTCATCAACGTCTTCATCCCCATGACCCCCAACCCCACCGGCGGCTTCCTGATCTTCCTCGCCGACGAGGAGGTGCACCGGGTCGACATCACCGTCGACCAGGCCCTGAAGCTGATCATGTCGGGCGGGATCGTCGGGCCGGAGAGTTCCGGCAGCACCACCAACGGCACCCGCCGGGCGGCCGAGGCCCGCGTCTCCCAGCAGCTCGAGGAGCTGGAGCGCACCGCGATGGAGGGGCCACTGCATCGAGCCCCCCGGCGGCGCAGCCGCCTGCTCAGCCGCCTGCGCACCTACCTGGTCACCGGCGTCCTGGTGGCCGCGCCCATCACCATCACCGCCTGGCTCGCCTGGGAGATCGTCACCTTCTTCGACGTGCGGGTGCGGCCCCTGATCCCGGCGAGCTGGAATCCGGAGAGCTACCTGCCCTTCGCCATTCCGGGCATCGGCATCGCCATCGTGCTGATCATCCTGATCCTGCTCGGCATGTTCGTCGCCGGCTACGTCGGGCGCTGGGCCCTGCACACCGGCGAGACCCTGCTGAACCGCGTGCCGATCCTCCGCTCGATCTACAAGGCGATCAAGCAGGTCTTCGAGACCCTCTTCTCGCAGCAGTCCATGGCCTTCCGCGAGGTGGTCCTGATCGAGTATCCCAGGCGCAACGTCTATGCCATCGCCTTCGTCACCGGCGGCCGCAGCCAGCTTCTGGAGGAGGGGACACAGCAGCCGGTGATCAATGTCTTCGTGCCCTCCACGCCCAACCCGACCTCGGGCTTCCTGCTCTTCGTCTCGCCGGACGATGCCGTGGTGCTCTCCATGACGGTGGAGGAGGCGATGAAGATGATCGTCTCGGGCGGCCTGCTGACCCCTGAAAGCAAGCCGGACCAGGAACAGGAGCCGACCGGGCCGGAGGGCGATCGCGCTTAGGTCGGTGTCCCGGCCCGCTCAGATCGGGTCGTCGACGTAGGCCTTGGTCGCGGGTGCTGGCGCCTCGCTCGCTTCGTGCACCGACACGCCCAGCGACTCGCAGAGCTCGCGCAGCCGCGTGGAGGGCAGGTAGTCGGTGAAGAAGGCCGAGAGCTGGCGAAAGTGGCCGATGCGGACCGGCGCGGTGCGGCCGAGCTTGCTCTGGTCCGAGACCAGATAGGCCTGGCGCGCGTTCTCCAGGATGGCGCGGGCCACCCGGACCTCGCGGTAGTCGTAGTCGAGCAGCGCGCCGTCCTCGTCGATCGCCGAGGCGCCGATGACGGCATAGTCCACCTTGAACTGCTTGACGAAGTCCGCCGTCGCCTCGCCGACCAGCGCGCCGTCGCTGCGCCGGACCATGCCGCCGGCGACGATCACCTCGCAGCCGGGCGAGGGCATGAGAATGCTGGCAACATTCAGGTTGTTGGTGATGACCAGCAGCCCCTGGTGGTGGGTGAGCGAGCGGGCCACGGCCTCCGTGGTCGTGCCGATGTTGATGAAGAGCGAGCAGTTGTTGGGGATCTCGGTCGCGCAGCTCTGCCCGATGTGGTCCTTCTCGTCGGCCGACATGGAGCGCCGGGCCTCGTAGGCGAGGTTCTCGGTCGCCGTGGCCAGGATCGCGCCGCCATGTACCCGGGCCAGCAGGCCCTGGTCGCAGAGCTCGTTCAGGTCCCGCCGGACCGTCTGCTGCGAGAGCCCGAAGCGCTGGGCCAGTTCGTCGACCAGGACCCGGCCCTGGCTGCGCGCGAGATCCACGATCTCCTGCTGGCGGAAGGCCAGGGGCATCGTCCGCCTCCTCCCCGAAAGTGTCCACGATCAGAGCCGACAAGGGGCTCATGCTTGCTCGCTCAGTGTTCGGAGCGAACGCGATCCTGTCAAGCGATCTTGGATTTTTAGCGACTCTCGGCGCTTTGAATGCGATTCTCCCTCAAAAGCGATCATATCCGAGCATTTGCGATCGTTTCGACCACAAATGAACATACTCTTGACAGGGTCGAAAAAAATCGAAACTCTCTTGTGCAGAACCTGGGTCGATCCGGGCACGAAACAAGAATCGCATCGGGAGGACGAGGCGCGGATGAGCGCTGCGGACAGCTACGATCTCGCCATCATCGGCGGCGGCATAAACGGTTGCGGCATCGCCCGCGACGCCGCCGGGCGCGGTCTGTCCGTCTTCCTCTGCGAGCAGGGCGATCTCGCCCAGGCGACCTCCTCTGCCAGCACCAAGCTGATCCACGGCGGCCTGCGCTATCTGGAGTACTACGAGTTCCGGCTGGTGCGCGAGGCGCTGAAGGAGCGCGAGGTGCTGCTGCGGGCGGCCCCGCACATCGTCTGGCCGCTGCGCTTCGTCCTGCCGCACCACAAGGGTCTGAGACCCGCCTGGCTCCTGCGGCTCGGCCTCTTCGTCTACGACCACCTGGGCGGGCGCAGGCTGCTGCCGCCCGCAAGGCGCCTGGACCTCAGGCGCGACGAGGCCGGGGCCGCGCTGAAGGAGGCCTACACGGTCGGCTTCGAGTACTCCGACTGCTGGGTGCAGGACGCGCGCCTGGTGGTGCTGAACGCCCGCGATGCCGTCGCCCGGGGCGCCAGGGTGGCGACCCGCAGCCGCTGCCTCTCGGCCGAGCGGGAGGGCGACCACTGGCTGGTAACGGTGGAGGATCTCGAGCAGGGCCACCGTCAGGAGATCCGGGCCCGCGGCCTGATCAACGCGGCCGGCCCCTGGGTCGAAGAGGTTATCCAGCAGCGGCTCCGGGCCAATTCCTCGGACCGGGTGCGCATGGTGCGCGGCAGCCACATCGTGGTGCGGCGCCACTTCGAGCACGAGCGCGCCTACATCTTCCAGAACGCCGACAACCGCATCTGCTTCGCCATCCCCTATGAGGAGGACTTCACCCTGATCGGGACCACCGACCAGGACCACAAGGGCGATCCCGGCGTGGCGCACTGCACGGATGAGGAGGTCGACTACCTCTGCGAGGCCGTCTCGGAGTACTTCAAGGAGCCGGTGCGCCGCGACCAGGTGGTCTGGACCTACTCCGGTGTCCGGCCGCTCTACGACGACGGGGCGGACAAGGCGCAGTCGGCGACCCGGGACTATGTCCTGAAGCTGGAAGAGCACGGGGGCAAGACGCCGCTGCTGAACGTCTTCGGCGGCAAGATCACGACCTACCGGAAACTCTCCGAAGCGGTGCTCGCCAAGCTGGCGCCCTTCTATCCCGAGATGGGCAGCGCCTGGACCGCCGGCAAGAGCTTGCCGGGCGGTGACTTCGATGCGACGGGGGCCGGCGCTCTGGAAAGCAGTTTACAGAAAGACTTTCCCTTTCTTCCGCCAAAAACCTGCCGGCGTTTTATTCGCGCCTACGGCACGGAAGCATGGAAACTGCTGGGAGAGGCCGATAGCATCGAGGCTATGGGACGTCATTTCGGCGCCGATCTTTACGAAACCGAAATGAACTTCCTGATGAAACAAGAATGGGCGCGCGAAGCGGCCGACGTACTTTGGAGGCGCTCGAAGCTGGGGCTCAGGCTCTCGGCGGAAGAGGCCGAGGCCCTGGACGACTGGATGCGGGCGAACCGCCCGGTCCGGGCCGCGGCCTAGGCGCCGGAGGGGAGGAGCATGACCCTACGCCTGGACGAGGTCGGCAAGGAGGTGGATGGCGCGATCCATATCCACCCGACCAGCCTGACCTTGGAACGCGGCAGCCTGAACGTCCTGCTGGGCCCGACCCTGGCCGGCAAGACCAGCCTGATGCGGCTGATGGCCGGGCTGGACCGGCCGACCGGCGGCAAGCTCTTCTGGGAGGGGCGCGACGTGACCGGCGTCAAGGTGCAGGAGCGCCGCGTCGCCATGGTCTACCAGCAGTTCATCAACTACCCGACCCTGACGGTCTTCGAGAACATCGCCTCGCCGCTGCGCCTGCAGGGCATGGGCCGCAAGGAGGTCCGCGCCAAGGTCGAGGAGGCGGCGGCACTGGTGAAGCTGACGCCGCTGCTCGACCGCAAGCCGCTGGAGCTCTCGGGCGGGCAGCAGCAGCGCACGGCGCTCGCCCGCGCCCTGGTCAAGGGGGCCGAGCTCATCCTGCTGGACGAGCCGCTGGCCAACCTGGACTACAAGCTGCGCGAGGAGCTGCGCGAGGAGATCCCGCGCCTCTTCACCGAATCGGGGGCGATCTTCGTCTATGCGACGACCGAGCCGCACGAGGCCCTGCTGCTGGGCGGCAACACGGCGACGCTGTGGGAGGGGCGGGTCACCCAGTTCGGCCTGACGCCCACGGTCTACCGCCGGCCGCAGGACGCGACCACGGCCGCGATCTTCTCCGACCCGCCGATGAACTTCCTGGACCTCGTCAAGACCGGTGCGACGGTCGCCCTGCCGGACGGGCAGAAGGCCCCGGCGCTGGGTGCCTTCGCGGACCTGCCGGACGGCCGCTACCGGGCGGGCTTCCGCGCCAATCACCTGAAGATCGAGCGGCCGGACGGCGAGGCGCTCTCCTTCACCACCGACGTGGCGATCACCGAGCTCACCGGCTCGGAGAGCTTCGTGCACGTGGATCACGGCAGCGACCGCTGGATCGCGCTGGTCCACGGCGTCAGGGCCCCGGCGGTCGGCCAGAGGATCGAGGTCTTCGTCCATCCCGATCACCTCTACCTCTTCGGCGAGGACGGCCGGCTCGCGGCGACCGCCGCCTATGCGGCTGCGGCCTAGGGGGGAGGAGGCCATGGCACGCATCACGCTTTCCAACCTGGCGCATTCCTACATGGAGCGCCCCGCCGGACCGCAGGACTACGCCCTGAAGCGCATCGACCATGCCTGGGAGGACGGCCGGGCCTATGCCCTGCTGGGTCCCTCGGGCTGCGGGAAGACCACGCTTCTGAACATCATCTCGGGCCTGCTGGTGCCCTCCGAGGGCCGGGTGCTGTTCGGCGAGGAGGACGTGACGGCGCTCTCGACGGAGCAGCGCAACATCGCCCAGGTCTTCCAGTTCCCCGTCGTCTACGACACCATGTCGGTCTACGACAACCTGGCCTTCCCCCTGCGCAACCGTGGCCTCGCCAAGGCAGCCGTCGATCAGCGGGTGCGCAGCGTCGCCAAGATGCTGGACCTGACCGACACCCTGAGGCGCAAGGCGCGCGGGCTCACCGCCGACGCCAAGCAGAAGATCTCGCTGGGCCGCGGGATGGTGCGCGAGGACGTGGCCGCCATCCTCTTCGACGAGCCGCTGACGGTGATCGACCCGCAGCTCAAGTGGGAGCTGCGCACGCAGCTGAAGGCGCTGCACCGCGAGTTCGGCCACACCATGATCTACGTGACCCACGACCAGACCGAGGCGCTGACCTTCGCCGACGAGGTGGTGGTGATGTACGAGGGCGAGGTCGTGCAGATCGGCCCGCCCGACGCCCTCTTCGAGCGCCCGCAGCATACCTTCGTCGGCTACTTCATCGGCTCGCCGGGCATGAACGTGCTGCCGGCCGAGGTGGCGGGCGACCGCGCCAAGCTGGGCGACAGCCTGCTGCCGCTCGGCCGGCACTACGAGACGGTGGCCGGGGCCAAGGTGGAGATCGGCGTCCGGCCCGAGTTCGCCACCCTGGACAACGGCAGCGAGGGCCTGCCGGTGACGGTGCGGCGGATCGAGGACGTGGGGCGCCACCGCATCGTGCGCACCGACTTCGAGGGGCAGGAGATCAACGTCATCGTCGGCGAGGGCGAGCCCCTGTCGGAAGAGATGACGCGGGTGCGCTTCGATCCCAAGAACGTCAACGTCTATGCCGACGGCTGGCTGGTGGAAGGGAGTGCTGCCTGATGGACAAGCCCGTCAACCACCGCGCCTGGTTCATGGTCATGCCCGTGGTGCTCCTGGTCGCCTTCAGCGCCGTCATCCCGCTCATGACCGTGGTCAACTACTCGATCCAGGACACCTTCGGGAACAACGAGTTCTTCTGGGCCGGGCTGGAGTGGTTCGAGCAGATTCTCTCCTCCGAGCGCTTCCACGACGCGCTCCTGCGCCAGTTCATCTTCTCGCTGGTGATCCTGGGGATCGAGGTCCCGCTCGGCATCGTGGTGGCGCTCTCCATGCCGAAAAAGGGCTGGGCGGTTTCGGTCTGCCTGGTCCTGATGGCGCTGCCGCTGCTGATCCCCTGGAACGTGGTCGGCACCATCTGGCAGATCTTCGGGCGCGTCGACATCGGCCTGCTGGGGGCGGCGCTCAACTGGCTGGGGATCGAGTACAACTACACCCAGAACTGGCTGGATGCCTGGGTCACCGTCGTCGTCATGGATGTCTGGCACTGGACCTCGCTGGTGGCGCTGCTCTGCTACGCCGGGCTGGTCTCGATCCCGCAGGCCTACTACCAGGCCGCCCGCATCGACGGCGCCAGCCGCTGGAAGGTCTTCCGCTACATCGAGCTGCCGAAGATGAACCGCGTGCTGCTGATCGCCATCCTGCTGCGCTTCATGGACAGCTTCATGATCTACACCGAGCCCTTCGTGGTCACCGGCGGCGGGCCCGGCAACAGCACCACCTTCCTTTCGATCGACCTGGTGAAGATGGCGATCGGGCAGTTCGACCTGGGCCCCGCGGCGGCCTTCTCGCTGGTCTACTTCCTGATCATCCTGCTGCTGTCGTGGGTCTTCTACACCGTCATGACCAACGTCGGCGTCGACCAGCCGCGCGGGGAGAAGGCGTCATGAAGAAGACCTCCGGCTTCCGCATCACGCGATCGGGCCTCATCATGACGGCCTACCTGGTCTTCCTGTTGCTGCCGATCTACTGGCTGGTCAACATGAGCCTGAAGTCGAACGAGGAGATCCTCTCGACCTTCACGCTCATCCCCGACGACCTGACCCTGCAGAACTACCGGGTGATCTTCACCGATCCCTCCTGGTACTCGGGCTACATCAACTCGATCATCTACGTGGTGATGAACACGGTGATCTCGGTCACCGTGGCCCTGCCGGCGGCCTATGCCTTCTCGCGCTACCGCTTCCTCGGAGACAAGCACCTCTTCTTCTGGCTGCTGACCAACCGCATGGCGCCGGCGGCCGTCTTCGCGCTGCCCTTCTTCCAGCTCTATTCCTCGATCGGGCTCTTCGACACCCACATCGCGGTGGCACTCGCGCACTGCCTCTTCAACGTGCCGCTGGCGGTCTGGATCCTGGAGGGCTTCATGTCGGGCGTGCCCAAGGAGATCGACGAGACCGCCTACATCGACGGCTACTCCTTCCCGCGCTTCTTCGTGCGCATCTTCATGCCGCTGATCGCCAGCGGCATCGGGGTCGCGGCCTTCTTCTGCTTCATGTTCTCCTGGGTGGAGCTGCTGCTGGCGCGGACCCTGACCAGCGTGGATGCCAAGCCGATCGCGGCCACCATGACCCGGACCGTCTCGGCGTCGGGCATGGACTGGGGCGTGCTGGCCGCCGCCGGCAGCCTGACCATCGTGCCCGGCGCGCTGGTGATCTGGTTCGTGCGCAACTACATCGCCAAGGGCTTCGCCCTGGGGCGGGTATAGGAGGGCCGGGCGATGAACCTCGAGTGGATGGCCTGGACCTGGCCCACCGCCTCTTTCTTCCTGGCGATCTTCCTGATCCTGGTGGTGATGACCCTCTGGGCCGCGATGGCGCCCCAGACCCCCAGGGTGGGGATCCTGCGCTTCGCCACCACGCCGGGCGACCGGCTCTTCGTGTCGCTCTTGGGCAGCGCTTTCATCTGTCTCGCCTGGCTGGCGGCCTTCGGGCCGCCGCTCTGGGGCGGGCTTGCCGTGTCACTCGTCTACGCCGCTGCGGTCTTCCGCTGGGTGTGACGTCTGAGAACCCGCCTTGGAGGAACGAAGGCGGGGTGTCGTTCGAACTTGGTTCAAGAAAGGGAGGACCCGGACATGATTCGACTTCGCGCCATGGCGACAGCTTCCGCCGTCGCGCTTCTGATCGGCCTCGGCGGGCCGGCGGTAGCCGACATGGAAGCAGCCAAGAAATGGGTCGACAGCGAATTCCAGCCTTCGACCCTGTCGAAGGAAGACCAGATGAAGGAGATGGAGTGGTTCATCAAGGCCGCCGAACCCTTCAAGGGCATGGAAATCAACGTCGTCTCCGAGACCATCACCACCCACGAGTATGAGTCCAAGACGCTTGCCAAGGCCTTCACGGAGATCACCGGAATCAAGATCACCCACGACCTGATCGGCGAGGGCGACGTGGTCGAGAAGCTGCAGACCCAGATGCAGTCCGGCCGCAACATCTATGACGCCTACATCAACGATTCCGACCTGATCGGCACTCACTTCCGCTATCAGCAGATCGTGCCGCTGTCGGACTGGATGGATGGCGCAGGCAAGGACGTGACCGATCCCTACCTGGAGATCGGCGACTTCATCGGTATCACCTTCACCACCGGCCCGGACGGCAAGATCTACCAGCTTCCCGACCAGCAGTTCGCGAACCTCTACTGGTTCCGCTACGACTGGTTCACCGATCCGGACATCAAGGCCAAGTTCAAGGAGAAGTACGGCTACGACCTGGGCGTGCCGGTCAACTGGTCAGCCTATCAGGATATCGCCGAGTTCTTCACCAACGACATCGGCGAGAGGGACGGCCAGAAGATTTACGGCCACATGGACTACGGCAAGAAGGACCCCTCGCTGGGATGGCGCTTCACCGACGCCTGGCTCTCCATGGCCGGCGCCGGCGACAAGGGCATCCCGAACGGCCTGCCGGTCGACGAGTGGGGCATCCGCGTCGACGGCTGCCGCCCGGTCGGCTCGTCGGTCGAGCGCGGCGGGGCCACCAACGGCCCGGCTGCGGTCTACTCGGTCACCAAGTACATCGACTGGCTGAAGAACTATGCTCCGCCGGCAGCGGCCGGCATGGTCTTCGGCGAGGCCGGCCCGGTGCCCGCCCAGGGGGCGATCGCCCAGCAGATCTTCTGGTACACTGCCTTCACCGCCGACATGGTGAAGGAGGGTCTGCCGGTGGTGAACGCGGACGGCACGCCCAAGTGGCGCATGGCCCCCTCGCCGCACGGTGCCTACTGGGAAGAGGGCATGAAGCTCGGCTATCAGGACGCCGGCTCCTGGACCCTGATGAAGTCCACCCCGGAAGACCGCCGCAAGGCGGCCTGGCTCTACGCCCAGTTCACCGTCTCCAAGACGGTCTCGCTGAAGAAGAGCCACGTCGGCCTCACCTTCATCCGTGAGAGCGACATCTGGGATCCCTCCTTCACCGAGCGTGCGCCCAAGCTGGGCGGCCTGATCGAGTTCTACCGCTCGCCGGCCCGCCTGCAGTGGACGCCGACCGGCACCAACGTTCCGGACTATCCGAAGCTGGCCCAGCTCTGGTGGCAGAACATCGGCGATGCCTCCTCGGGTGCCAAGACCCCGCAGCAGGCCATGGATGCCCTGGCCGAAGCACAGGACAAGGTGATGGAGCGCCTGGAGCGTGCCGGCGTGCAGGGCGACTGTGGGCCGAAGCTCAACGAGAAGCGCGATGCCAAGTACTGGCTCGATCTTCCCGGCGCGCCCAAGGCCAAGCTGGATAACGAGAAGCCGCAGGGCATGACCGTCGACTATGACGAGCTGCTGAAGACCTGGGCCGCTTCGGCCAAGAACTGACCTCTGCAGCGTTGGGGCGGGCTCCGGCAAGATCCGGGGCCCCTCCCGCTTCTTGCGATGGAACGGCCGGAACGCGGGCTTGCGTGTTCCGGCCGTCTTTTTCTTCCAACCCTCGCGCGCAGGGGATAGATTCCGCCGATGCCACGCTATGTTCTCGCTCTGGACCAGGGCACGACCTCCAGCCGTGCCATCCTCTTCGACAATGACCTCAGAATTGCCGCGGTCGGACAGCAGGAGTTCCCGCAGCACTTCCCGAGGTCCGGCTGGGTCGAGCACGACCCCGAGGACCTCTGGACCTCCACGGTTGAGACCTGCCGCGCCGCCCTGGCCAAGGCCGGCGCGGGCGCCGAGGACATCGTCTCCATCGGCATCACCAACCAGCGCGAGACCACGCTGGTCTGGGAGCGGGCGAGCGGCCGGCCGGTCTACAACGCCATCGTCTGGCAGGACCACCGCACCGACGATCTCTGCCGGCGCCTGAAGGACGAGGGGCTGGAGCCTACCATCTCCGCCAAGACCGGACTGCTGCTCGATCCCTACTTCAGCGGCACGGAGCTCGCCTGGATCCTCGAGAACGTCGAGGGCGCGCGGGCCAGGGCGGAGCGGGGAGAGCTGGCCTTCGGCACGGTCGATACGTGGCTGCTCTGGCGGCTGACCGGCGGGCGCGTGCATGCAACCGATGCGACCAACGCCTCGCGCACCCTGCTCTACGACATTCATGAAGGCGCCTGGGACGAGGAGCTCTTGCGGATCTTCGGGGTGCCGGCCTCGATGCTGCCGGAGGTGAAGGACTGCGCCGCCGACTTCGGCACGACCGAGCCGGCGCTCTTCGGCCGGGCGCTGCCGATCCAGGGGGTCGCCGGCGACCAGCAGGCGGCGACCATCGGCCAGGCCTGCTTCAGCCCCGGCATGGTGAAGTCGACCTACGGTACCGGCTGCTTCGCGCTGCTCAACACAGGCGAGCGGGCGGTCGCCTCCGAGAACCGCCTGCTCACCACCATCGCCTACCAGTTCGACGGCAGGCGCCACTATGCGCTGGAGGGCTCCATCTTCGTTGCCGGCGCCGTCGTGCAGTGGCTGCGCGACGGTCTCGGCGTGATCGAGGAGGCCGGGCGGACCCAGGCCCTGGCCGAGGCCGCCGACGAGGCTCAGGAGCTCTACCTGGTCCCGGCTTTCACCGGCCTGGGTGCGCCCTACTGGGATGCCAGGGCGCGCGGTGCGCTCTTCGGCATCACCCGCGCCACGGGCCCCGCCGAGCTCGCCCGCGCCGCGCTGGAGAGCGTCGGCTTCCAGACCCGGGATCTGATCGAGGCCATGTGGCGGGACTGGCCGCAGGGCACCAGCGGCGAGACCGTGCTGCGCGTCGACGGCGGCATGACTGCCTCGGACTGGACCATGCAGTTCCTGGCCGACATGCTGGGCGCCCCGGTGGACCGGCCGCAGATCCTTGAGACCACGGCCCTGGGTGCCGCCTGGCTCGCCGGCATGCGGGCCGGCTTCTATCCGGGACCCGAGGGCTTCGCCGAGACCTGGGCCCTGGAGCGCCGCTTCGAACCGGCGATCTCCGGCGAGCGGCGCGAGGCGCGCTACGCCGGCTGGAAGGACGCCGTCGATCGTACCCTTACAAAAAATTGATTGAAAATTTGTTCCTAAATCCGAAATAGACGTTCGCGCTTGGTCTCAAGCGCTGGCTAGGCCTGGGCGGACTCGCGTTCTCTCGCTCCCGCGCGAGTCCGCCCCCGGGCGGTTTCACAGATGGAAAGTCGTGGGCGTGGAGGGCTCTCTCCGCGAAGGCCACCGCATTGTCTGACAGGAGGGAAGAATGGCGGAAGTTACCGGAACTGCCGGAATCGACAGCCTCACCGGCGGCGCGGACATCGACACGATCTTCGGCCTTTCGGGGAACGATTCCCTCTACGGGCTGGCGGGCGACGACAGCCTTTTCGGCGCCTCCGGAAACGACACCGTTCACGGCGGCAGCGGCGACGACTTCATCGACGAGGCGCTGAACACGCTGGGCGACGGGCTCGACCTGGTGTTCGGCGACAGCGGAAATGACCGGATCGCGCTCGGCAGCGGCGACGACCATGCCTTCGGTGGGCTGGGCGATGATGCGATCGCCGGCTTCAGCGGCTCGGACGACATCTCCGGCGGCAGCGGCGACGATCAGATCAACGGTGGCGACGGCATCGACCACCTTTCCGGGCAAGGCGGCGACGACGGCATTGCCGGCGGCCACGGCAGCGACACCGTCTTCGGCGGTGGCGGCAACGACATCTTCAGCGATCTCTATCCGCTGGGCGATGCGGCGGGCCTCTACGACGGCAACGACCGTTTCTACGGGGGCGCCGGCGACGACTGGGGCTATGCGGCGCTTGACAACGACCGGCTCAGCGGAGGCCAGGGTGACGACCGCCTCTACGGCGGACTCGGAGACGACAGGCTCTTCGGACAGGGCGACGACGACAGCCTCGGCGGCTTCTCCGGCAGCGACCGGGTCTACGGCAGCCAGGGCAATGACCTTCTGAGCGGCGAGAGCGGGCTCGACCGTCTCTTCGGTTCCACCGGCGACGACCGCCTCTTCGGCGGCGAGGGCAGTGACATCAGCCTCAGCGGCGGCAGCGGTAACGACTCCATCTATGGCGGCGGCGGCGCCGACAGCCTGGAGGGGGAAGCGGGCGACGATGTGCTGGCCGGCGGCTCAGCGAGCGACCTGGTCTTCGGTGCCGCAGGCGCCGACTTCGGGCGCGGCAACGACGGCAGCGACAGCCTCTTCGGCGGCGGCGGCGGCGACCGGCTCTACGGCGACAGCGGCAACGACGTCGTGCGTGGAGAGACGGGGGCAGACACCCTGGGCGGGGGCGACGGAAACGACACCCTCTTCGGCAACGATGGCAATGACAGCCTCTCCGGCGGCGAGGGCAGGGATCGCTTTGTCGGCGGGCGCGGCAGCGACAGCCTCTCCGGGGGCAGCGGCCGCGACTTCCTGAACGGTGGCAGCGGTGCCGACACCCTGGCCGGCGGCTCGGCAAACGACACCTTCGTGGTGGAGACGCTGGGCGACCTGGTCCAGGAGGAGGCGGGTGGCGGGGCCGCCGACGTGGTGCGCTCCAACGCGCTGGACTACAGCCTGAACGGCGGCAGCGATGGCTTCATCGAACGCGCGCTCGTCAACGCCGGGATCGGCGATGCGGACCTGGCAGGCAACGAGATCGGCAACACGCTGATGGGCAACAGCGGGATCAATACCCTGCGCGGTCTTGACGGCGACGACATCCTGAACGGGCGCGGCGGCGGCGACCTGCTGATCGGCGGCAGCGGCGACGACACCTTCGTGGTCGACACCGCCACCGACCGCGTGCGCGACGTCGCCGGCGGAGGCAGCGACCTGGTGCGCGCCGAAACGGACTTCACCCTCCCCGGCGGCAGCGCCGGCGCCTTCATCGAGGACCTGCGCCTGCAGGGCGGCTTCGGCAACATCGACGGCGCCGGAAACCTGCTGGACAACAGCCTGCAGGGCAACAGCGGCGACAACGCGCTCCGCGGCCTGGGCGGCGACGACAGCATTTCCGCGCGCGATGGGGCGGACCGGCTCTTCGGTGGCGGCGGTGCCGACACGCTTTGGGGCGGAAGCGGTTCCGACACGCTCTACCTCTCCACTGGCGATCTCGCGTTCGGCGGCTCCGGTGGAGACTGGTTCCGCTTCAATGGCGATCCCCTCGACCCGGACGATTCGGTCGAGATCGGCGACTTCGACGGGGTCAGCCTCAATGCCGGCGACGCTTCGGACAGGTTTGTCTTCGCGCCCGGCCTCGAGGCGGGCAGCTTCGCCTACCTCGGCAGCAACGCCTTCGCCGGCAGCGGCAACAGCGAGGCACGCTTCGCCGGCGCCGGGCTGGTCGAGGTGGATCGGGACGGCGACGGCAGCGCCGACATCGCTTTCGAGGTCGCAGGCCTGGACAGCGCCGCGGCGCTGACGGCGACCGACTTTCTATGGCTCTGAGGGGGAAAGAGGTCCTGCCGGACCTCAGGCGGCGAGGGCCCTTGCCCAGATCGCCAGTCCTTCGCGCCCGGCGATCGCCTGCAGCCGCTCCCGCTCGGCCTCCAGTGCGGCACCCTCCTCTCCCTGGTCCAGCGCCGAGAGAAGGCGGGCGCGGCTGAGGTAGAAGTCGCTCCAGGGCGTTTCGTAGGCGCCCAGGTAGCGCTCGAAGGCCGTCGCCTGGCGTTCGACCTCTGCCCAGTCCCGCTTCTCGACCGCGAACTCCAGGGCATGGCGGTAATAGAAGAAGTGGTTATGGGCGACCGAGCCGGCGGCCAGGATCTCCGCGCCGTGCTCAAGGTCCTGGCGGGCCAGGCTCGGGTCCCGGTGGAGGCGTGCGCGCATCCCCATGATCCAGGGACCGCAGAAGCTGATGGCCGAGGCCTGAGCCTCCGCCCAGGCCAGGTCGGAGAGACGCCGGGCCTCGTCTGGGTCATCGCGCAGAAAGGCGACTTCCGAAAGCATGTTCAGACCATAGGAGCGGAAGCGGCCGGACTGCAGCCGGTCGCTGAGGCGCACGATCTGGGTACAGTAGAACTGGGCCTTGTCGAAGTCGGCCCTGTCGATCGATGAGGTGGCGAGACCGTTGAGGGCGATGATTGCCGCCCGGTCGTTGCCGGCGGCGGTGGCCTGATCGTAGGCGGTTCCGGCCTCGGCGACGCCGCTGACGTAGTCGCCGACCATCAGGCTGCTCCAGGCCAGCATGGGGGCGTTGACCACCTCGATCTGGCCCAGCCCCTGGGCGCGCGCCTTCTCCACGCAGTCGGCGAAGTGCTGCCGCGCTTCCGCCAGGCGCCCCTTCGCGTAGTTGGCATCGCCCAGGCCGCCCAGGGCCCGGACCTCGGCTTCGGCGGCGCCCACCTTGCGTGCCAGGGCCAGGGCCCGGGTGTGCGCTGCCAGGCAGTCGTCGGGCCGTCCCAGCGGGAAGAGCAGGTTGCCGCGCAGGCTCCAGAGCTCCGCGAGCAGGACCCCGTCGGCCAGCGGGTCGATGAGGGCCTCGGCCTTCTCCAGCTCCTCGAAGGCGGCCTCGAAACGGTCGAGAATGCGCATGGCTGCGGCCTGCCCGAGATGGCAGACAGCCCGCTCGCGCGCCGCCTCCGCCAGCGCCATGGCCTCGGCATAGCAGAGGAGGGAGGCCTCGCTGTCGCCCAGGTTCCGCAGGATCTCGCTCTTCTCGACCGTGAGCGCGAAGTGCAGTTCGCGGGTCTTGGGGAGCGCCAACCCCTCGTCGATCAGGCGCCGGGCGGCCTCCAGCCGGTGCTCTCTGGCACTCTCGCGCGCGGCCTCGAGGAAGGCGGCGGCCGCGGCCGGGTCTTCGGCCCCGCGCAGGTGGCGGGCATGGAGCGCCGGCTCGCGCTCGCGGAAGAAGACCGCGGCTCTCCCGTGCAGGTCGCGGCGCCGGTCCTGCAGCAGGGTCGCATAGACCCCGTCGCGCACCAGCGCATGGGCGAAGAGAAAGCCGTCGCCTTCCGGCTTGATCAGGCCCTGGGCCAGCAGCGGGCGCGAGACCGCGGCGGGATCGCGGTCCAGGAGTCCGGCCAGGGCCTCGCCGGCAAAGCGCTGTCCCAGCACGGAGGCAGCCTCCAGTGCCGCGCGTTCGGCCGGCTGCAGGCGGTCCATGCGGCTCTGCACGATGCTCTGCACCGATCCCGGGATGCCGTTCTGCACGCTCTCGCCCACCATCTGCAGGAGCTGGTCGAGGAAGAGGGGGTTGCCGGCCGCGCGCTCGATGCAGTCCTTCGTGAAGCTCTCCTCCGCCACCTTGTAGGAGCGCGCCAGCGCCAGCGCCGCCGCCTGCGCCAGCGGACCCAGATCCAGGGTGGTGATCGGCGTAGTATCGAGAAGGCTGCGCCAGGCGGCGTCGAGGGGATCGCCCTGGATCCGGGTGGAGAAGAGCAGGAAGACCGGGGCCGCGGCGCTGTCGGCGGCGATGCGCGCAAGCTGGTCCAAGAGCTCGGGCTCGGCCCAGTGCAGGTCTTCGACCCGGAGGAAGAGCGGGCTCTCCGCCGCCCGCGCCACGATCAGGCGCGAGAGCGCCCGCGCCTGGCCGCGGGTGCGCGTCTCCGCCTGCATGGCCTGGGCCAGCCCCACCAACTCGGCGGGCAGCGGCAGGTCCAGGAGGCTGAAAAGGTGCACGCGGTCCTCCGCCACGGCCAGACCCTGCTCAAGGGCCCCGGCAATCGCCTTCGACCGGGTCTCCGCCGCGCTCCCGGGCGCCAGGCCCAGCAGGCTGCGCAGCAGGGCCGGCAGCGCCTCCCGCCCCTTGGCGGCGCCGAAGTCCAGGACTAGCGCCTTGTGGGTCTGGAAGCCCGCGCTCTCTGCCAGCGCGCCCAGATGGTCGCCCAGCCTGGTCTTGCCGATGCCCGGATCGCCGCGCAGCACCGCCACCTGGCCCAGGCGCTCTTCGCGGCAGACCCGGAGCAGGTTCTCGAGCTGCGCGCTCTCGCGTTCGCGGCCGACGAAGGGACGCTCCTCGGCGGGGCCGGCCGCCAGCCCGGTGACGCGCCAGGCGTTGACCGGCCGCTCGATGCCCTTGACGGTCAGCGCGCCGGCGGGCTCCGCCTCCAGGATGCGGCCGGCCGCGCGCTTCACCTCCTCGCTGACCAGGGTCTCGCCCGCCTGCGCCAGATCCTGCAGGCGGGCTGCCAGGTTCACCGAGGCACCGGTCACGGTGTACTCCGTGAAGGCGCTGCTGCCGGTCTGGCTGGCCACGACCTGGCCGCTGGCGATGCCGATGTGGCTCTGCTGCGGCGGATGGAAGACGGCGAGCCGGGCGTGGATCTCCAGGGCACAGCGCACGGCGCGCTCGGGATCGTCGCTGTGCGCCACCGGGGCGCCGAAGACGGCCATGACCGCATCGCCGATGTGCTTGTCGATCGATCCGCCGAAGCTGCGCACCGCCTCGTCGACCTCGGCGAAGAAGCGCTGCAGCAGGGCGTGCAGCTCTTCGGCATCCAGCCGGTTCGAGAGGCTGGTGAAGCCGGTGAGGTCGGCGAAGAGCACGGTCACCTGGCGCCGGGCCGCCACCTGGCTCGGCGGCGGGGCGGCGGCCTCCGGCTGCTTCCAGGCGCGCAGCGCCGCCATCACCCGCTTGCGGTCGCCGAGCGAGAGGCCGAGATCCTTGAGGTCGGCCTCCTCCAGCTCCGCGAGGACGTCGGTGTCGAGGTCGTTGGCCTCGAAGAGTTCGGCATGCTTGCCCAGGCCCTGTTCTTCCAGCCAAGCCCGGATCCTGCTCATGCCGCTCTTCTCCCCCTGGCCTCGGTGACGGTCCCCCGGAAGAACTGACTGGCGCTGCGCCGGCCCTCATGCAGCTCCCGCGAAAGGCGCGCGCAGCAGGTCTACATTGTCATGTCGTCTCGGCAGTTGACCACCAGTTCGGCGACCGAGGCCTTGTTCGAGAGCGCCAGTACCGTCAGCACCAGCTCTGCGATGTCGCGCGGGTCCATCATCTTGTCGTGCGGAAAGGACTGGACGTCGGCCGTCATGTCGGTGGCGACGAAGCCGGGGCAGACGGCCGTGCAGCGCACGCCGTCCTCCCAGCCGGCATGGCGCGTCGCGTGCGAGAGCGCCAGGGCGGCGAACTTGGTCATCGCGTAGCCGACGTTGTTGTTGTAGACGGCCTTGCCGGCGATGGAGGCGACGTTGACGACCCGCCCGCTGCCGCTGCGGCGCAGGTGCGGCAGGGCCTTGCGGATCATCGAGAGGGGGCCCTTCACGTTGACCGCCCACATCTGGTCCAGGGCCTCGTGCTCCTCGTCGCTGCCTTCCTCGACCGTGACCCGGATCGCGATACCGGCATTGTTCACCAGGCCGTCGATGCGGCCGAAGCGCTCGGCCGTGGCTTCTACCCACTGGCGATGAGTCGCCCGGTCCTCCGCGTCGTAGTGCGCCATCAGCACGCGGTCCGACGCCCAGCCCCCGGTCAGGTCGCCGAGCATGCTGGGATTGCGGGCGCCGAGGCTCAAGCTATAGCCGGCATCGTAGAGGGCTTCGGCAATGGCCCGTCCGATCCCCCGGTTCGCACCGGAGACCATGACGACTCGCCCGTCGGGAGAAAGCATCCCTTGCAGTCCTTTCTGTTCTCTTCGGTCCTTCTTTTGGAGGCGGTCAGTCGTAGAGCGCCACGCAGCGCACCTCGATGCTCCAGCGGTCGGGTGCGTCCGGCGGCGTGGCCGGGTCCGCGAAGGCGCTGTGGAAGCTGAAGGTGCAGGGCCGGCCGTCGGCGCTGCCGTCGCCCTCCGCCCCCTTGGTCTGGGCCAGCCTTCCGGCCGAATCCCACTGCTTGATCAGCAAGGCCTCGTCGCGGGTGAGGCCCGGGTAGAAGCGCCAGCGGTGTCCCTCGGCCTGCTTGGCGAAGTAGTTCTCGCCGATGCGGTCGTGATAGTGGATCTCGAAGACGACCAGGTCCTCGGGCTTCACGCTCTCCGCATCGCAGAGGGCCAGCGGGTGGGTGGCGACCGGCTCGGCGGCGATGTTGCGCCAGACGTTGATGATCGCGAAGCGGCCGCCGGCCAGCGCGCGCTCGACTGCAGCCTCGTCCAGCAGGGCCTTGCCGCTGCCCAGCACCTGGCGCAGCGTGTCGTTGGCGCCGGGCGGGCGGGTCAGGTCGCGCAGGCGCTGGGGTGCGCTGGTCAGCGTGTAGTCGCCGTGCACCACATGCGCGGGTCCCTGCACCTGCTGACCGCCCTCGATCCGCTTCTTGCTGCTCTTGCCGGAGGCCGAGCGCACGTTGTGGTCGAAGGCCGCGACGACCTTGGCGCCGCTCGCCTCGCGCACCAGGTCCGCGCAGTGGGGGTAGTAGTCCCGGACCACGGTCTCGTGGTTCAGGAAGTCGAGGTCGGGTTTCTCCAGGCCCTGCTGGAGCAGCTCGAAGCCGTTGGCCTCGAGGGTCGGCCGCGCGCCGCCCGAGAGACGGCGGGCATCGGCGACCGGCATGTCGCAGGCCTCCAGGTCGACGCCTTCCCAGGTGGCGTCGCTGCCGTCGCGGTCGCGGCGGGTCAGCACCTTGCCGTTGCGGTAGAGCGAATGCTCGACCGACCGGCAGAGATACATGAATGAGCCGGTTCTAACCGCACCGCTGGTCGTCTCCAGAACGCTGTCCATCTGAGCTTCTCCTTGCCCCCGGCCGAGGGCTCACCCTCGATGCTGGTGAGATATAGTACTGCGAAAGGGGCGATGCTAACATCCTGCACCAACGAAGCAGCACCGGGCTGGCCGATCGGTCACGACAACGGTGCCGAGCCGTCAACGATGCAAGGGAGCGACGAGGCCATGGAACTCTATGCCGATCCGATCACGGTGAACTGCCGCAAGGCGATCGCCGGCCTGAAGATGCTGGGGGCGGACTACCGCCTGAGCAAGGTCGACTATTTCACGGGCGAGCACAAAGGCGAGGCCTACACGGCGATCAACCCCAATGCGGCACTGCCCGCGCTGAGGGACGGCGATCTCGTGCTGTGGGAATCCAACGCCATCCTGCAGTACGCGGCCGACAAGCTGGGCAAGACCGAGTTCTACCCGAGCGACCCGGCCAAGCGCGCCGACGTCAACCGCTGGCTCCTGTGGGAGGCCGCCTCCTGGTTCCCCTCCTGCTACATCTACCTGGTGGAGAACTGCGTGAAGCCGCTGCTGGGCGGCGCGCCCGATCCGGCGGTGCTGGCGGGCGAGGAGGAGAACTTCCACAAGCTGGCCGGCATCCTGGACGCCCGCCTGAGCAAGAGCCCCTGGCTCTGCGGCGAGTCCCCGACCATCGCCGACATCGCTGTCGCCTCTCCCATGCACCTGCACGCCTGGGCGAAGCTGCCGCTGGACCGCCATCCCAACCTCGCCCGCTGGATGACCGAGCGCGTCGAGCAGCTTCCCTGCTGGAAGGCCACGCACATCGAGGAGGGCTTCAAGGTCAGCGCGGCGGCCTGATTTCTCTGCCCACCCTGGCAGACCGCCCTGGCAGACCGCCGGCTCAGCCGACCGGTCTGACCAGGGCGTGCCGCTTCTTGCCGGCCGAGAGCTTGATCACCCCCTCCTCGGAGAGGTCGGCCAGGCCCAGCGCCTGGGTCTCGTCGGCGGCCGGGCGGTCGTTCACCCTGGCCCCGCCGCCCTTGATCAGGCGGCGGCCCTCGCTGGAGCTGGCGACCAGGCCGGCCTCGCGCAGAAGCTGGAAGAGGGCGATGCCCTCGGCCAGGCGTGCGCGCGGCACCTCGATGCTGGGCAGGTCCTCGCCCAGGCCGTCGCCTTCGAAGGTGCGCCTGGCGGTCTCGGCCGCCTGCTCGGCCGCAGTCTGCCCACGCAGCAGGGCGGTCGCCTCGTTGGCCAGGATCTTCTTGGCCTCGTTCAGCTCGACCCCCTCCAGCGCTTCCAGGCGGGCGATCTCCTCCAGCGGCAGCTCGGTGAAGAGGCGGAGGAAGCGGCCGACGTCGCCGTCCTCCACGTTGCGCCAGAACTGCCAGTAGTCGTAATCGCTGAGCCGCTCTGGCGAGAGCCAGATGGCGCCCGCGTGGGTCTTGCCCATCTTCTGCCCCGAGGCGGTGGTGATCAGCGGCGTGGTCAGCCCGAAGACCTCCGCGCCGTCGACCCTGCGGGCCAGCTCCAGGCCGTTGATGATGTTGCCCCACTGGTCCGACCCGCCCATCTGCAGCCGGCAGCCGAAGCGGCGGTTCAGCTCCAGGTAGTCGTAGGCCTGGAGGATCATGTAGTTGAACTCCAGGAAGGTCAGGGGCTGCTCGCGGTCCAGGCGCAGGCGGACCGAATCGAAGGTCAGCATGCGGTTGATGGTGAAGTGCCGGCCGACGTCGCGCAGCAGCGGGATGTAGGCCAGCGCGTCCAACCAGTCGGCGTTGTTGATCATGACGGCATCGTTCTTCCCCTCGCCGAAGCTGAGGAAGGGCTCGAAGTTGCGCTTGATGCCGGCGATGTTGGCCGCGATGGCCTCGCTGGTGAGAAGCTGGCGGCTCTCGTCCTTGCCGGAGGGATCGCCGATCTTGGTCGTGCCGCCGCCCATCAGGACCAGCGGCCGGTGCCCCGTCTTCTGCAGCCAGCGCAGGCACATGATCGGCAGCAGGCTGCCGACGTGCAGGCTGTCGGCCGTCGCGTCGAATCCGATATAGGCCGTGATAGACTCCTTCGCGGCGAGCGCATCGAGCGCCTCCAGGTCGCTTGCCTGGTGCAGGAAGCCGCGTGCCTCTAAGGTGGCCAGGAATTCGGATTTGAGGCGGGTCATCGTGCCGTACTTTCGTCTGTTCTCTCGTCGAAGGCTGCCGCTGATAGCACGGCGGGCCAGCGGACCAAAGGGCCGATCGCCGGAGGGGAGCCATGCAGGCTGACCGGATCGTCGGCCTGATGAGCGGCACCTCGCTCGACGGCATCGACGCAGCCCTGCTGGAGACCGACGGCAGGCGCGTGCTGGCCCGCGGCCCCAGCCTGACCCTGGCCTACGATCCCGGCTTCCGCGCGGCGCTGCGCGGCTGCCTGGGCGGCAAGGGCCCGGTGCCGGAGGTCGAGCAGGCGCTGACCGAGCGCCATGCCGCCGCCGTGGAGGCGCTCCTGGCCGAGGCCGGCCTCGCGCGCGAAGCCATTTCTCTCATTGGCTTCCACGGGCAGACGATCCTGCACGCGCCGGAGCAGCGCCGGACCTGGCAGATCGGCGACGGGGCCCTGCTGGCGCGCCTGACGGGCATCCCCGTCGCCTTTGACTTCCGCAGCGCCGACGTCGCCGCCGGCGGCGAGGGGGCGCCGCTGGTCCCGGTCTACCAGCAGGCCCTGGCCCTCGAGCTAGAAAAGCCCCTGGCCGTGCTGAACATCGGCGGCGTCTCCAACGTGACCTGGATCGGTGCGGGCGAGGCGGAGCTGCTGGCCTGCGACTGCGGGCCGGGGAATGCCCTTCTCGACGACTGGATGCTGACCCGCCGCGGCCGGCCCTACGATGCAGAGGGCGCACTGGCGAAAGCGGGCAGGGCGGACGAGGACCTGCTGGCGGTCGCGATGGCGCATCCCTACTTCGCCAGGCCGCTGCCCAAGTCGCTGGACCGCGATGCCTTCGCCCTACCGGGCCTGGAGGCGCTCTCCGACGAGGCGGGGGCGGCGACCCTGACCGCCTTCACAGCAGCCGCCGTCGCGGCCGTGGTTCCCCTCCTGCCCAGGCCGCCCCTGCGCTGGCTGGTGACCGGCGGCGGGCGGCGCAACCCGGCGCTCATGGCGGCTCTTGCTGAGAGGCTGGGCCAGGCCGTCGAGCCGGTCGAGGCGGTCGGCTGGAACGGCGACGCGCTGGAGGCCGAGGCCTTCGCCTTCCTGGCGGCCCGCGTGCGCGCCGGCCTGCCGCTCACCTTCCCCGGCACCACCGGCGCGGCCAGGCCGCTGGCCGGCGGCCGCATCGCGCATCCATGACACCCTCTCTCAGCCTGACAGGCGGGCGGGTGCTGGCACCCGACGGAGAGATCGGCGTCAGGGACATCCATATCGCCGGCGGCCTCGTCGTCGGCGCGGCGGCTGCGGGGGCCGAGCGCATCGACTGCACGGGCTATCACCTGCTGCCGGGCATCGTCGACATCCACGGGGACGCCTTCGAGCTGGAGCTCCATCCGCGCCCCGGCGTCGACATCGAGATGACCATCGCCATGGGCTCGCTCGACCGGCAGCTTCTGGCCAACGGCATCACGACGGCCTTCCACGGCCTGACGCTTTCCTGGGAGCCGGGGGCGCGGAGCCTCGGCGCCGCCCGCCGCTTCCTGGAGGGCCTGCGCGCGCTGCGGCACCGCCTGCTGGCCGATCACCGGGTCCAGCTTCGCTGGGAGACCTTCGCCCTGGATGCGGCCGAGGAGCTCTCGGACTGGCTCGCCGAGGAGCCGAGGCCGGCGATCGCCTTCAACGACCATACCACGCCGACCCTCGAGGCGGTCAGGGCCGGAAACCGGGCAAACCTCGACAAGTGGGCGCTGCGGGCTGGCGTCACGCCGGAGGCCTACGTGGCGGAGGTGGAGGCGGTCGGGCGGCGCGCGCCGGAGGTTCCGGCCAGGCTGCGTGCGGTGGCCGAGCAGGCCAGGCGCCAGGGCGCCAGGATGCTGGCCCATGACGAGGCCAGCGTCGCCGACCGGCTGGCCAACCGCGCGCTGGGGATGGCGATCAGCGAGTTTCCCTTCTCGCTGGAGGTGGCGGCGGCGGCCGTGTCCGCGGGGGAGCATGTGGTCATGGGCGCGCCCAACGCCATCCGCGGGGGCAGCCACAAGGGCACCCTCTCCGCCGAGGAGGCGGTCGCCGCGCGCGTCTGCACCATCCTGGCGTCCGACTACTACTACCCGAGCCTGCTGCATGCCGCGGAGCGTCTGGTCGCCCGCGGCGTGACGACCCTGGGCAGGGCCTGGGACCTGGTCTCGCGCAATCCCGCGGCAGCCATGGGGCTGGGCGACCGCGGCGCGATCGAGACCGGACGGCGCGCCGATCTCGCCGTGATCGATTGCGCGGGCCCCTGGCGCCTGGTCCATACCATCGTGGGTGGGGTCCGGGTCAGCTTCGGGCGCTGAGAGCCGGTACCAGCACCTCCAGCGGACGCCGTGCGATCGCCAGCGAGAGCGGGAGCTGGCCGAAGAGCTCGCCGTCGCCGTGGACCGGATCGCCCTCCGGGCCCTCGATCAGCACCTCGGCCGTCTCCAGCAGGCGGACACCCCTGGAGCGGTAGAGCCGGCCGCGCAACATGGCGATGCCGTAGCGGCCGGTCGAGACGATCCCGCCACGCTCGAACAGCAGCAACTGGAAAGAGGGGACAGAGGTATCGGCCGCCGGGGCCACGACGAAGGGCCCGCCGTAGTGCCGCGCCTTGCAGGCGATGAGAGAGCGCGCCTCGTAGGTCTCGGCGCCGACGGTGACGCGGTAGAGCGGATAGCGGAAGCGGCGCATGGTCTGCAGGCTGCTCAGCACGTAGGCCCCCTGGTGCAGCCGCCGCTTCCAGAGGGGATCGACCCCGGCGACCACGGCGGCGTCGAAGCCCACGCCCGCCATCAGCGCGAAGTGGCGGCCGTTGGCGAGGCCCAGCGAGAGGCGGCGGCGGTTGCCGGCAAGGACCACGGCGGCGGCCTCTTCGGGCTCGCGGGGCAGGGAGAGCTCGTGCGCCAGCACGTTGGCCGTGCCCAGCGCCAGCACGCCCAGCGGCGGGATCGGCCCCTCGCGCTCCACCATCATGCCGTTGATCGTCTCGTTGATGGTGCCGTCGCCGCCGGCGGCCACAACGGCATCGTAGGTGCCTCCGCGCGCGCGGCTGGCGACACTTTCCGCATCGCCGGGACCGACGGTCTGGTGCAGGTCGACCTTGGCGCCGCCGGCCGCGCAGGCGGCGATGAAGCGGCCCACCCGCTGGCGCCGCCGGCGCCCGGCGACCGGGTTGAAGATCACCAGAACCCGCTGTACCGCTTCGGAATTGCTCTTGCTCATGCCTGTTGAAACACGAGGATTTGTTTCCTCTCCTTGGCAACTTCGTGAATCTTTAAAGACAGCGGGCAATCTTCTCTCCCCGACTCCCCCGTCACTGTGCCAATAGAGGGCGAACTTAGGCATGACTTGGGACGATTCGGCAGGAATTTCTGTCTCCTTGGGGTGGATCGGGATCTAAAGGGACGAGCAACGGCGATGGGTGAAGCTGCCAACGACACCTTCGAGCGTCCGGCCATACGTCACTATCGTACCATCTTCCTGTCGGACATCCACCTCGGCACCAGGGGCTGCAAGGCGGAGTACCTGCTGGATTTCCTGCGGCATACGGAGTCCGAGACGCTCTTCCTGGTAGGCGACATCGTCGACGGCTGGCGGCTGCGCAAGAACTGGTACTGGCCCCAGGCGCACAACGACGTGGTCCAGAAGCTGCTGCGCAAGGCGCGCAAGGGGACCAAGGTCTTCTACGTGCCGGGCAACCATGACGAGGCCTTCCGGAACTACTGCGGGGTCCACTTCGGCGGGGTCGAGGTGGTGCGCGACCACATCTACGAGACGCCGGAGGGGCGGCGCTACCTGGTGATCCACGGCGATGCCTTCGACGGCATCGTCAAGTATCACAAGTGGTTGGCGCACCTGGGCGACCGCGCCTACAATGCCTGCCTGGCCTTCAACACCTGGCTCAACCTGGTCCGCCGCCGTCTGGGCTTCAGCTACTGGTCGCTTTCGGCCTATCTGAAGCTGAAGGTGAAAAACGCCGTGCAGTTCATCGACAACTACGAGACGGCCGTCGCCGAGGAGGCGCGCAAGCGCGGGGTGGACGGCGTCATCTGCGGGCACATCCACCACGCCGAGGTGCGCGACATCGACGGCATCCTCTATTGCAACGACGGCGACTGGGTGGAGAGCTGCACGGCCCTGGTGGAGCACCACGACGGCCGCCTGGAGATCCTGCACTGGGCCGACGAGCGCCAGCTCTCCCTCTTCCCGGAGCCGGAACGCCCGGCCATCGACGCCGCAGCCTGAGGGACGACACTATGCGCATCGCCATGGTCACTGACGCCTGGTACCCGCAGATCAACGGCGTGGTCAGGACCCTGAACCGGGTGAGGGAGGAACTGGCGGCGGGGGGGCACGACTTCACCGTGATCTCGCCCTCCGACTTCAAGACCTTCCCCTGCCCGACCTATCCCGAGATCCGGCTGGCGGTCACGCCCGGGCGCGAGGTCAGCCGCCTTCTGGAGGCGGCGGAGCCGCAGGCGATCCACCTGCCGACCGAGGGGCCCCTGGGCATGGCCGCCAGGCGCTACTGCCTCAACCGCCGCCTGCCCTTCACCACCAGCTATCACACGCGGTTTCCCGAGTATCTCTCGGCCCGGGTGCCGGTGCCGCTCTCCTGGGGCTACAGCTTCATGCGCTGGTTCCACCGCCCCTCGGCCGGCGTGATGGTGGCCACGCCCTCGCTGAAGCGCGAGCTGGGCGAGCGCGGCTTCGACAGCCTTCGGCAGTGGAGCCGCGGCGTCGACCTCAGCCTCTTCCATCCGCGTCCCGACGAGCCGCCGATCCTCGAGCTGGCGAAGCCGGTCTTCCTCTACGTCGGCCGCGTGGCGGTCGAGAAGAACATCGAGGCCTTCCTCAAGCTGGACCTGCCCGGCAGCAAGCTGGTGGTCGGCGGGGGCCCGCAGCTCGAGAGCCTGCAGCGCAACTATCCCGAGGCCCACTTCGTCGGCCCCAAGGAGGGCGAGACCCTGGCGCGGCACTATGTCCTGGGCGACGTCTTCGTCTTCCCCAGCCGCACCGACACCTTCGGCCTGGTGATGCTGGAGGCCATGGCGAGCGGCCTGCCGGTGGCGGCCTATCCGGTCACCGGACCGCTGGATGTGATCGGCAAGGGCGGGGCCGGCGTCCTGGACGAGGACCTGGGGAAGGCGGCCCTGGCGGCGCTGGAGATCGACCCGGCCGTGCCCCGCGCCTATGCCGAAGGCTTCTCCTGGCGGTCCTGCGCCGAGCAGTTCATGGGGCATCTGGCCCCCTTCGCCTGACGCCGATCCTTCAAGAGCGCTTCGCACTCAGGTGGAATCGGCGCCGGCCCGCACCCCCGCCCGGCCACCCACGGAAGTATCCTGGTATGGGCGGCCGGGCGGGGGTGCGGGCCGGTTCCGCGCAGAACCGAAACGCCCAAGCCGGCATCGGCGCAAAAAGGGGCTCTGACAGGCGCCGGGCGAACGTGGTATTGCATCTGCCTGCCCTGAGCAGGTCGCCCGACCCTTGGAATCGGGCTCAAGCCCCCATATCCAGGGCGGCAGCAGTCCCTTCTGGAGCACTTCGGGCTCTTAAGATTGCGCGCAAATCCTCCTCGCAGGTACAACCGTCTGCTTTGGGTTTGCTCTGGCAGCCGGATCGGGTCGAGGGGCCTGGCGCAGACGAGATGTGAAGGACAGCGGGCGGGGACGAAGGCGGCATCGTGGCAAAGACCTATCAACGCAAGATGAAGCTGGACGCCGCCACCTGGCCCCTGATGGATCGGGTGTTGCGCGTCTATATGCGCCGGCATGTCGGACGCGTGGCGATCGCCATCGTCTGCATGCTGATGGTGGCGGCCACCACCGCGGGCATGGCCCAGGTGATGGAGCCCCTGGTCAACGAGGTCTTCGAGACCCGCAACAAGGAGACCCTCTACACCCTGGCCCTCTTCATCGTGATCATCTTCACGGTCAAGGGCATCGCCACCTTCGGCCAGGTCGTCCTGATGAGCCACGTGGGCAACCGGGTGGTCGCCGACATGCAGAAGGACCTCTTCCGCAAGCTGCTGTCGATGGACCTGGCCTACTACAACGACAATGCCCCCGGCACGATGATCTCGCGCTTCACCAACGACGTGCACAAGGTCAGGGGCTCGATCGTGGACACCCTGGTCGGCCTGGGGCGCGACTTCTTCACCGCAACGGCCCTGATCGGCGTCATGTTCTACCAGGACTGGTTCCTGGCCCTGCTGGCGACCGTGGTGATCCCGCTGGTGGCCATGCCGATCATTGCCATCGGCAAGCGCATGCGCCGCGTCTCGGCACGCAACCAGGTGGAGATGGGGCGCTTCAACACCTTGCTGGACGAGGCCTTCCAGGGCGTGCGCCACGTCAAGGCCTACAGCATGGAGGCCTACGAGACCAAGCGTGCCGACGGCGGCATCGACGAGGTCTTCCGCCTGACCATGAAGGCTGCGGTCACGCGCGCCATCGTCAACCCGCTGACCGAGCTTGCCGGCGGGCTCTCGATCGTGGCGGTGCTGCTCTACGGTGCCGACCAGGTGCTGATGGGGGACGGCGACCCCGGTTCCTTCTTCGCCTTCATCACCGCAGTCCTGCTGGCCTACGAGCCGCTGAAGCGCCTGGCAAAGCTGAACACCAACCTGCAGGAAGGCCTGGCCGCCGCCGACCGCATCTTCGAGCTGATCGACAGCGAGCCCACGATCTTCGACGCGCCCGACGCCAAGCCGCTGGCCGTGACCGGCGGCGAGGTCGTTTTCGACAAGGTCTTTTTCTCCTACCACGAGAAGGCCCCGGCCCTGAACGGCCTCGAACTGAAGGCGCCGGCCGGCAAGACCATCGCGCTGGTGGGCGCCTCGGGCGCCGGCAAGACCACGGTCCTGAACCTGCTGCCGCGCTTCTTCGACGTGGATTCGGGCCGGGTCATGGTCGACGGGCAGGACGTGCGCGACGTCACCCTGGCCTCCTTGCGCGGCTGCATGGCCCTGGTGAGCCAGGAGGTCATCCTCTTCGACGCGACCGTGCGCACCAACATCGCCTACGGACGCACCTCGGCGAGCCGGGAAGAAATCGAAGAGGCGGCACGCAACGCCGGCGCCCACGACTTCATCTGCGAGCTGCCCGAGGGCTACGAGACCCAGGTGGGGCCGCGCGGGGTGAAGCTCTCGGGCGGCCAGCGCCAGCGGATCTCCATCGCCAGGGCCATGCTGAAGGACGCGCCGATCCTGCTGCTGGACGAGGCCACCAGCGCGCTCGACACGGAATCCGAACGCCATGTCCAGCGGGCGCTCAAGGTGCTGATGGTCGGCCGCACGACCCTGGTGATCGCCCACCGCCTCTCCACCGTCGTGGATGCCGACATCATCTATGTGATGGACGGCGGGCGGGTGATCGAGCAGGGCAGGCACAACGAGCTGCTGGCCATGAACGGCGTCTACGCCAAGCTCAGCAGCCAGCAGTTGATGGGCGAGAGCAAGAAGCCGGACGCCGCCACGGGCCTTGCCGCCGCCCCTGCCTGAGGGCGGCCGCCATGTCCAAGGGGATCAAAGCAAAGAGGACCAAGACCCGTGCCCTGGATCGACCCTGGGTGCGCGGGCTGCTCTCTTGGCTGATCGCAGGCTACCTGCGCCTCCTGCGCCTCACCACGCGCTGGCAGCTCGAGGCGCCGGAGGAGACCAGGCGCCTGCTGGACGAGCGCAAGGGCTTCGTCGGCTGCTTCTCGCACAGTCGGATCGCGCTCACCTATCCCGCCTGGCAATGGCCGGTCGGCCGGCTGACGGTCCTGACCTCCAGCCACCGCGACGGCCTGCTGCTGGCCAGGGCGGTCGAGCGCCTGGGCACGCAAGTGATCAGCGGCTCCGGCACCTCGCCGGCGCAGGGGGGCAAGGAGGCGCTGCAGGCGCTCTCGCTCAGCGCCGCCCGGGGCCACGTGATCGGCATCACGCCGGACGGCCCCAGGGGCCCTTTCCTCAGGGTCAAGGGCGGCTGCGTGCGCGTCGCCCAGGCGGCCGGCATCCCGCTGGTCCCCTTCGCCGCGGCCCAGCGCCGGGCGAGCTACCTCAAGACCTGGGACCGCTTCGTCTTTCCCTGGCCCTTCACGCGCGGGGTGCTGATCTTCGGCACGCCCATCGCTGCCCCCGACGAACGCAACCTCGCCGCCATGGAAGAGGCGCGCCACCAGGTCGAGGAAGCCATGATCGCGCTCACCCAGGAGGCCGACCGGCGCTGCGGGCGGACGGTGCTGGAGCCCGGCCCCGACAGCGGCCGCCGGCCCAAGAGCCGCAAGAAGCAAGCCGAGAGCGGCCAGAGTGCGCGCGCCTGACTTCTGGCGGAAGGGCGGCCTGCTGCCCACCCTGCTCTCCCCCCTGGCCGCGCTCTACGGCCAGGCAAGCGGCCGCCGCCTGCAGCGCGGGAGCGGCCTGCGGCTGCCGGTCCCGGTCGTCTGCGTCGGCAACCTGGTCGCCGGCGGGGCGGGCAAGACCCCCGTCGCACTCTCCCTGGCCGAGGCGCTCCGGGCGCGCGGCCTCAGGCCCTTCTTCCTGACCAGGGGCTACAAGGGCCGACTGGCCGGGCCGCTGCTCGTTGACGCCGCCTCGCAAGATGCCGAGGCGGTGGGTGACGAGCCCCTGCTGCTGGCCGGGCAGGCGCCCACGGTCCTGTCCCGCGACCGGCCCGCAGGTGCGCGCCTGGCGCTGGCCGAGGGGGCGGAGGTCCTGATCATGGACGACGGCTTCCAGAACCCCAGCCTGGTCAAGGACCTCTCGCTGCTGGTCGTGGATGCAGCCTACGGCTTCGGCAACGGGCGGGTGATGCCGGCGGGACCGCTGCGCGAACCCCTGGTGCAGGGTCTCGCGCGGGCCGACGCGGTCGTCCTGCTCGGCGGCGGCGAGGCGGAGCTGGACCTCTCGCTGCCCGCGGGCCTGCCCTGCCTGCGTGCGCGCCTGGCGCCGTCCGGCCGGATCGGGGACCTGGGCCGGGTCTTCGCCTTCGCCGGCATCGGGCGGCCCGAGAAGTTCTTCGCCAGCCTGCGCGCGGCCGGTGCGGAGGTGGTTGGAAGCCTTGGCTTCCCCGACCACCATCGCTACACAGCGCGGGACCTGGCCCGGCTGCGCCGGTCGGCCGAGGCCGCCGGGGCCGGCCTCATCACCACGGAGAAGGATCTGTTGCGGCTCAAGCGAGAAGAACGGGAGGGCATCGCGGTCTTCCCCGTCGCCGTCGTCTGGGAGGACCGGGCGGCCCTGGATGCGCTGCTGGACAGGCTGCTGGAGGGCGCCCGGCATGGCTAGCGGCCGCCGCCCGCTGCTGCGCCGGATCCTGCAGGACCCGCTGGAGGCGCTGCCGCTCTTCATCCTGCTGGGCATCTCGCGGCTCCTGCCGGTGGACCGCGCCTCGGCGCTGGGCGGCTGGATCGTGCGCAAGATCGCGCCGCGCATCGCGGGCCTGCGGCGGCGCAGCGAGCGCGGGCTCGCCATCGCCTTTCCCGACATGCCGGAGGCCGAGCGGCAGGCCATCGCCCGGCGCATGCTGGACAACTTCGGCCGGCTCGTCTTCGAGTATCCGCACCTGCCGACGATCGCCCGGCCCGAGAACGGGCGAATCGAGGTGGTGGGCGGAGAGATCCTCTTCGACCTGGTCGCGCGCAAGCAGCCGGCGATCCTGATCGGCGGGCACCTGGGAAACTTCGAGATCGTGCCGCGCTTCGTCGCCGGCCAGGGCCACCGGCTGAACATCTTCGCCCGCGGACCCAACAACGCCATCCTCGACCACGCGCTGAAGCGCTGGCGCGGTGCGGCGCGCATGTTCGACCGCGGCTTCTCCAGCGGCATGCAGGCGGCCCACGCCCTGCGTCGGGGCGAGTACGTGGCGCAGCTCATCGACCAGCGCTACGATTCCGGGCTGGCGGTCCCCTTCTTCGGCCAGGAGGCCATGACCAATCCCGCCATGGCGCGCACGGCCCTGCACCTGAAGCTGCCGGTCGTCCCCTGCCGGGTCCAGCGTCTGGAGGGCGCCCGCTTCCGCATCACCGTGGAGGAGCCGCTGCCGCTCCCCGACAGCGGCGACCGCGATGCCGACGTGGCCGCGCTCACCGCCGCCATGACGGCGCGCATCGAGGCCTGGGTGCGCGACGACCCCGGCCAGTGGTTCTGGCTGCACCGCCGCTGGCCCAAGGCGCTCTACCGGGGTTGAGGGCCGGTTCCGCGTAAAACCGAAACGCTCTAGCCCCGGTTCATCCGGTTCTTGATCAGGTCGTCGACCACCGCGGGCTCGGCCAGGGTCGAGGTGTCGCCCAGGCTGCCGTAGTCGTTCTCGGCGATCTTGCGCAGGATGCGGCGCATGATCTTGCCCGAGCGGGTCTTCGGCAGGCCGGGGGCCCACTGGATGAGGTCCGGCGTGGCGATCGGGCCGATCTCGTGGCGCACCCAGCGGACCAGCTCCTTGCGCAGCTCCTCCGAGGGCTCCTCGCCGGCCACCAGGGTCACGTAGGCATAGATGCCCTGGCCCTTGATGTCGTGCGGGAAGCCGACCACGGCGGATTCGGCCACCTTCTCGTGGGCGACCAGCGCGCTCTCGACCTCGGCCGTGCCCATGCGGTGGCCGGAGACGTTGATCACGTCGTCGACGCGGCCGGTGATCCAGTAATAGCCGTCCTCGTCGCGGCGGCAGCCGTCGCCGGTGAAGTAGCGGTTCTTGTAGGTCGAGAAGTAGGTCTGGATGAAGCGCTCATGGTCGCCGTAGACCGTGCGCATCTGGCCCGGCCAGGACTGCTTGATGCAGAGGTTGCCCTCGCAGGCGCCTTCCAGGTGGTTGCCCTCGCCATCGACGATCTCCGGCTGGATGCCGAAGAAGGGGCGGGTGGCAGAGCCCGGCTTCAGCGGCGTGGCGCCGGGCAGCGGCGTGATCAGGATGCCGCCGGTCTCGGTCTGCCACCAGGTGTCGACGATGGGGCAGCGCCCCTCGCCGACGACGTTGTGGTACCAGAGCCAGGCCTCCGGATTGATCGGCTCGCCGACCGAGCCCAGGATGCGCAGGCTGGCGCGGCTGGTGCGCTTCACCGGTCCCTCGCCGTCGCGCATCAGGGCACGGATCGCGGTGGGGGCGGTGTAGAAGATGTTGACCTTGTGCTTGTCCACCACCTGCCAGAAGCGCGCGCTGTCGGGATAGTTGGGCACGCCCTCGAACATCAGGGTGGTGGCGCCGTTGGCGAGCGGCCCGTAGACGATGTAGCTGTGGCCCGTGACCCAGCCGACGTCGGCGGTGCACCAGTAAATGTCACCGTCGTGGTAGTCGAAGACGTACTGGTGGGTCATCGAGGCATAGACCAGATAGCCGGCCGTCGTGTGCAGCACGCCCTTAGGCTTGCCGGTCGAGCCGGAGGTATAGAGGATGAAGAGGGGGTCCTCGGCCCCCATCTCCTCGGCCGGGCAGTCAGACGCGGCCTTGGACATCTCCTCGTGGTACCAGAGGTCGCGGCCGTCCTGCCACTTGATGCCGCCACCGGTGCGGCGCACGACCAGGACGTGGCGCACGCCCTTGGCCATCTCCAGTGCGGCATCGACGTTGGCCTTCAGCGGGACCTTGCGGCCGCCGCGCAGGCCCTCGTCGGCGGTGATGACGAAGTCGCTCTTGCAGTCGGTGATGCGCCCGGCAAGCGCGTCGGGCGAGAAGCCGCCGAAGACGATGGAATGCACCGCCCCGATGCGCGTGCAGGCCAGCATGGCATAGGCCGCCTCGGGGATCATCGGCATGTAGATCGTGACCCGGTCGCCCTTCTTGACGCCGTTATCCTTCAGCACGTTGGCCAGGCGGCAGACATAGCCGTGCAGCTCGGCGTAGGTGATGTGCAGGTGGTCCTTGGGGTCGTCGCCTTCCCAGATGATGGCGGTGTCGTTCGCCTTGCTGGAGAGATGGCGGTCGGTGCAGTTGTAGGAGACGTTGGTGGTGCCGTCGGCGAACCAGCGGATGTGCAGGTCGTCTGTGTCGTAGGAGCAGTCCTTGACCTCGGTGAAGGGCTTGAACCAGTGGATGCGCTTGCCGTGCTCGCGCCAGAAACCTTCGGGGTCCTTGATCGAACGCTCGTAGAGGCGGAAGTAGTCGGCCTCCGTCGTCCAGGCCTTGTCGGCAATCTCGTCGGCTACCGGAAAGATCGAGGTCTCCGTCATTGGTGTCCGCTCCCTAGTCGTCTCTCGCGTTTCCCCACAGCGCCGCAGCCCGGCCGGCGCTCCTCTCTGCGGAGGCGCCAGCCCGTCCGGGACAGGCCCTTGGAACTACACCCTTTAGGCCGTTCAGTGCAATTGATCTGGCGCAAGAATGACGGTGCGGGCCCAGGCCTGCCAGACAATCGCATAGGCTCAAGAAAGCCAGAGGAAGTCGCTTGCCGTCAGCAGGTTGGCTGCGGTGATGCCGTTGACGAGGAAGGCCTGGTCGAGGTTGCCGTCGCCGTCCTGGTCGACCTCGATCTGCCGCGCACCGGCATAGCGCGCCTCGGAGTTGCCGCCGCCGGAGAAAGCGGCATCGCCGATGTAGGCGAAGCTGCCGGTCTCCAGGCCGGTGGCGAAGACCAGCTTGTCCTCCCCGTTGGCGGCGTTCGCCAGCACCCCGTCGAAGTCCTGCAGCAGCGGGCGGCCGGTGCCCGTGGTTCCCAGGGTCGCGCCGTCGAAGAAGAAGCTGTCGCCGCCCGACCCGCCGAAGAGGCGGTTGCCGCTCTGCATCGCCAGCAGGTCGCCGCCGGACTCGCCGAAGAGGCGGTCGAGCCCGGAACCGCCGTAGAGGCTGTCGGCGCCCAGCTCGCCGATCAGCACGTCCTCGCCCTCCTCGCCGTAGAGCGCATTCTCCGCCGAGTTGCCGCGCAGGCGGTTGTCCAGTGCGTTGGCGACGAAGGCGCCTGGCCCGACATCGTCCACGATGATGCCGACCTCGACGAAGCCATTGGCCCCGGTCCCCAGGGTGTAGTCCGCCAGTTCGCTACGGATCACGTCGCGGATACCGCCATCGGCGGTCTCGACAATGACGTCGCCGCTATCGTCCACGGTCACCGTGTCGTTGCCCGAGCCCCCGTGGGCCGTGTCGGCCCCGCTGCCGCCGTTCAGCTTGTCGGGACCGGTGCCGCCGTACATGGTGTCCGCACCGGTCCCGCCGCCGAGCTGGTCGCCCGCCAGGCCGCCGTACTGGCGATCGTCCCCGACCCCGCCGAAGAGCGTGTCGACGCTGTTGCCGCCGAAGAGGGCGTCGTCGTCGTTGAGGCCCAGCAGGGTGTCCGTCCCGGTATCGCCGTAGAGGCTGTCGTCGCCGCCGAAGCCGCGCAGCTGATCGGCGCCGCCGTGGCCGCGGATCAGGTTCACCACGCCGTTGCCGCCCAGGGAGTTGGCGGCGTTGGTGCCGTAGAGGTTCACCGCCTCGACGCCGCTCAGCGCCACGCCCGCCGGCAGGGTGACGGCGTTCTCCAGGATCAGGGTGTCGGTGCCGCTGCCGCCGTCGTAGGTCTCGCCGGCCTGGATCTCCGCCTGGTCGTCGACCAGGAAGCTATCCGCCCCGCTGCCGCCGTAGAGGGCATCGAGGCCACTGTCGCCGAGCAGGCGGTCCGCCCCGACATCGCCGAAGAGGGAGTCACCCCCCGTGCCGCCGTAGAGCGTGTCGTCGCCGCTCAGACCATAGATGAGGTCGTTACCGCTCCCGCCCCCCAGGGTGTCACTGCCGCTGTCGCCGGTCAGGGTCTGGTCGTCGGTGCCGTCGTAGTAGCTGACATGCTCGACGGAGACCAGCACCGCGCCTGCCGGCAGGGTGACCCCGCTGCCAAGCAGCAAGGTGTCGGTCCCGCTGCCGCCGTCGTAGGTCTCGCCGTCCTCGATTTCCTCCTGGCTGGCGGCTGCAAAGATGTCGTCGCCGCTGCCGCCGTAGAGGCTGTCCTTGCCGCTGGCGCCGTAAAGCAGATCGGCACCGTCGTCGCCGATCACCCTGTCCGCGCCGCTATCGCCGAAGAGACCGGAGTCGTCGCCGCTTCCGCCGCTGATGGTGTCGGCCCCGTCGCCGCCATAGAGAGGGTCGTCGCCCGATCCTCCGACCAGGTTGTCCGCTCCGTTGCCGCCGAAGGCGGTGTCGCTGCCGCGGCCACCGAAGAAGGTGTCGTTGCCGCTGAACCCTGCCGCGCGATCATCGCCAACCTGGCCTCTCAGAACATCGTTCCCGTTGTCGCCGTAGAGCCTATCGTTGCCGCTCTGGCCCTGCAGGTCGTCGCCCCCGTCGTTGCCGTAGATCGTGTCGGCGAAGCTGAAGCCGAACAGCGTGTTGCCGGCGCTGGTGTCCAAGATCAGCGCGTACTCTATCGAGACGAGGGTCGCTCCGGCCGTGAGGCTGGCACCGGCCTGCACAAACAGGCTGTCGATCCCGCTGCCGCCGTCGAAGATCTCGCCCTCCCGGGAGGTGGAAGTGTCCACCACCAGGATATCGTCGCCCGTGCCGCCGTAGAGCGAATCCTTGCCGCTGCCGCCCACTAGGTTCTGATCGGCACCCGATCCGCCGAAGATCGTGTCGCTGCCGGAGCCACCGAAGAGCGAGTTGTCGTCGCCCTTACCGCCCTCGATCACATCGGCTCCCCGCTCGCCGAGGAGAGAGGTGTCGTCGGCGGCGCCGCCGAAAATCATGTCCGCACCAGAGGCGCCGAACAGGCCGGTATCCTTTCCTGAGCCGCCATAGAGCGCATCCTTGCCGGGGCCTCCGCTTAGGTAATCCCTGCCTTCGCCGCCGTAGACCCGGTCCTGACCGGTCAGTCCTTCCAGCCGGTCATTGCCGGCGGTCCCGTACAGGAGATCGGTCCCGCTGAGACCGGACAGCGAATCTGCGCTGTTGCCACCGAAGGCGGTCAGGTACTCGATCGCGGTGGCAAAGTTCCGGATGGACAGGCTGCCGCTGACCGTCGCGACCAGGCTGTCGGTGTCGGCGCCGCCGTCGTAGTGGTCGCCGCTCTGGTAGAGGCCGTCGCCCAGGATCAGAAGGTCGTCGCCACCACCGCCGTAGACTCGGTCGACGCCGCTGCCGCCGGAGAGATAGCTGTCATGGCCGCCGTCGCCCTGTACGCTATCGCTGCCGCTGTCGCCGTAGAGGGAGAGATCCTCGCCATTTCCCCCGAACAGCGTGTCGGCATCCTGACCGCCGAAAAGGGAGGTATCGGCCTCGTTCTCACCCCTGAGGATGTCGGATCCCTCGCCGCCGAAGAGACCTGCGTCGTCGCCGCTGTCGCCTCGGACAATGTCGTCGCCGATCCCTCCCTCGAGGTGCAGGTCCTTTCCCGAAGCACCGTTGACACGGTCGCTGCCAGCGCCGCCGTAGAGAAAGGAATCGTCGCCGCCGCCGCCGAAAACCGAATCGTCGCCCGTATCGCCGAAGAGGCTGAAATCGTCATTGCCGTAACTGAAGTCACCGAGCCCGTAGCCACCGAAGAGGGAATCATCGCCGTCTCCGCCGAAGAGCGCCTGGTCGTGTCCCTGTCCTCCTAAGATCGTGTCCTTGCCGGAATTGCCCAGCAAGCTGGTATCGTTTCCGACTTCGCCGTAGATGCGATCCTCGCCGCTGCCGCCGTAGAGAAGAGCGTCCTCGCCGCTGCCGCCGAAAACCCCATCCGTGCCGGCATCGCCGAAGAGCAGCGAGTCGCTTCCGCTCTGGCCCGAGAGAAAATCACCTGCCGGCCCGCCATAGAGGCGCTGGTCGTCTCCCTTTCCCCCGTAGATCATGTCGATACCGCTTTGGCCCGCCAGGTAGGTATCGTCACCGCCGCCACCCTGGATCAGATCATCGCCCTGACCGCCGAGGAAAGTCTGGTCTGCCCCGTCACCTCCAAAGATGCTGTCCTTGCCGACACTGCCCGTCAGCCCGTAGTCTCCGCCGCTGCCTCCGTCGACGATGTCGTCGCCAAGGCCGCCGGACAGGAGGAAATCTCCACCGCTTCCGCCGTAGACCGAGTCGTTGCCGCTACCGCCAGAGAGGTTTACGTCGGAACCCTTGCCGCCGAAGATGACGTCATCATGGTCGTCGCCCCAGAGCAGGTAGTCTTTCCCGTCCTTGCCGTCGATGGTATCGGCACCGGGTCCACCGAAGAGGTAGGTGTCGGACCCGGCTCCGCCGTCGATGGTGTCGTCGTTCTCCTCCCCGAACAGGGAGGCATCGTTTCCGCTGCCTCCGGAAATGCGGTCCAGACCTGTGTCGCCGAAAAGACTTAGATCCTGTCCGCTACCGCCATAGATCAGGTCGTTGCCGTTGGCTCCGATAAGCCTGGTATCATTTCCGAGACCTGCATAGATCCAATCGTCGTCACCGCCGCCGTTGAGTCCATAGTCGTTGCCCGAACCGCCATAGATCCGATCCGCGCCGTTATCGCCGCCGAGCCCCGAATCATCGCCGCTGCCGCCGAACAGGGTATCGTCGTGGGCGCCTCCGGAGAGGAGGCTATCGGGACCGTCGTCGCCGAAAAGAATGTCGGCCTGGTTCCCCCCGAACAGTCTCGAATCGCTGCCGGTGCCTCCATAGATGGTATCGTTGCCATCGGCGCCGACCAGAGAAGTGTCATTTCCGGCGGCGCCAAAAAGCGTGTCGTCGCCGGTCAGCCCATAGATGAGGTCCATAAAGCTCGTGCCGAGCAAGGAATCGTTGCCGTCGGTGCCGAACAACGTGGCCATGACTGTTGTCTCCCCTGGGCAGTTCTCTCGGCGGTCAGTAGTTGGTCGTCAGCGCTCGTCTTGCGAGGGTATCATCTTGATCGGTCGCCTAAGAATGCCTCTACTGTTATCCGCCATAAGAGGAATACCATAAGACAGTCTACTGTGTCAGCCGCAAAGGACTAAGGCACGACAACACCCGCCGCCGCAATCTACGGCAATCAAGGGCCACGGGAACTCGAACCGCCCTCGGGAATTTAGAGAGTTTCGATAATTCACACAGAATCAACTATTTCCCGGCGCCGCTCCTGGTGCCGTTCGATATCCGTTGCAATGAAGGGCGCGGCTCAAAACTGCATGGAGAAGGGCAGGCTCAGGAGCAGGATGCGGCCGTCGGCCTCGACCTTGATCCTGGGGCGGCTGAGGTAGTCGCCCATGCAAGGCCCGGCGATGCAGGCGCCGGTCGTGGGCTCGAAGAGGGCGCCGTGGGTGGAACAGAGGATGTAGCCGTCGTCGTTGACGAACTGGTCGTCCACCATCTCCAGCGGCGTTCCCAGGTGCGGGCAGGAGTTGACGTAGGCGAAGACGGCGTCTCCCTCGCGCAGCAGGAAGATCTCGCGCGGCTCGTAGCCGGGCCCCAGGTCGAAGCCCTTGGCGCCGCCGTCGGGGATCTCGTCCCGGTGGCAGAGGTCGAGCGGGAAGTCGCTCATGCCGTGAAGCCGCCCATCTTGCAGATGAGCGCCCATTCCTCGCCGCTGACCGGTGAGACGGAGAGGCGCGACTGGCGCACCAGGGCCATCTCGGCCAGCTCCGGGGTCGCCTTGATCTGCTTCAGGCTGACCGGCTCCGGCATGGGGGCCACGGGCTTGACGTCGACCATGACGAAGCGGCCGGCCTTGTCGCTGGGGTCGGGGTAGGCCTCCTTCACGATCTCGCAGACGCCGACGATGTCCTTGCCCTCGTTGGAGTGATAGAAGAAGGCCCGGTCGCCCACACGCATGGCTTTCAGGTTGATCGCCGCCTGATGGTTGCGCACGCCGTCCCACTCGGTGCGGCCGTCCTCGACCAGCTGCGCCCAGGCGTACTTGAAGGGCTCCGACTTCACCAGCCAATAGGCCATAGCATTTGCGTCCTTTCCCGCTTTGTGTAGGCTCCCTCGCGCCGAAAGCAATTCCCAAGCGCATTGGAGTCTCCATGTACCTGCAACTCTCCACCTGGCAAGAGGTAGAGGCCTACCTCGAACAGTCCAAGGCCGTTCTGATCCCCATCGGCTCGACCGAGCAGCACGGGCCCAACGGTTTCGTCGGTACCGATGCGCTCTGCCCGGAGATCCTGGCCCGCGGCGTGGAGGCGGAAACCGGCTGCCTGGTCGCGCCCACGCTCTCAATCGGCATGGCCCAGCACCACCTGGGCTTCTCCGGCTCCATCACCCTGCGGCCCACCACCCTGATCGCCGTGGTCTCGGACGTGGTGAACTCGCTCGCCAAGCACGGCTTCGAGCGCTTCTACTTCCTGAACGGCCACGGCGGCAACGTGGCGACGGTGACGGCGGCTTTCTCCGAGATCTATGCCGAGGCGAGCCTGGGCCGGGCCGACCCCAAGCGCCCGCCCCTGCGCTGCAAGCTGACCAACTGGTGGGACAACGCGGCGGTGAAGCGGATTTCGGCCGCGCGCTTCGGCGCCGCCGAGGGCGGGCATGCCACCTGCTCGGAGGTCTCGCTCACCTTCTACGGCTATCCCCAGCACCAGAAGAACGCGCCCATGACGCCGGAGATCGCGCCCACCGGACCGATCTACGACTCAGCCGACTTCCGGCGCCGCTATCCCGACGGCCGCATGGGCTCCAACCCCACCCTGGCCAACGTCGAGGCCGGCAAGGAACTCTTCGAGGGTGCGGTCCCGGCCATCGCCGCGGACTACCGGGCCTTCGCGGCGGCGGCCTGAGCCTTGACGCTACGGAAGATCTTGCGGCGACGCTGAGAAAAATAGCAGTCTCGGCGCCATGAGACTCTGGATTGCCCTTCTGTTTCTGCCGCTTGTGCTGGCCGCCTGCGAACGCAGCGAGACGCACGAGGCGCGCAAGCCGGAGCGCAGGCCCCTGGTCGCTGCCGAGCTGGCGCCGCCGCCGGTGACGCCGGGGCCCGGGCCCTTCAGCCTGACCGCGCTGGACTATGCCAAGCTGCCGGGCTGGTACCAGGACAACCCGGCCGAGGCGATCGTCGCCTTCCGGCGGTCCTGCGAGCGCCTGCTGCAGCGGCCCGGGTCGGCTGCGGTCGACAAGCAGGGCCGCTTCGGCCGGGTGGCGGACTGGGTGCCGGCCTGCTCGGCGCTGGGCGAGCCGGAGGCCTATGACGCGATCGCGGCCAGGCGCTACTTCGAGACCTGGTTCCAGCCCTTCCTGCTGGCCAGCAACGGCCGCAGCGAGGGTCTCTTCACCGGCTACTACGAGGCCGAGGTCAGCGGTGCCCTTGCCAGGGGCGGCGACTACCAGTGGCCGCTCTACAGCCCGCCGGAGGGCGGTGGGACCCCGGACCGCGCCGCCATCGACGCCGGCGCGCTCGCCGGCCGGGGGCTGGAGATCGCCTGGCTCGACGACCCCGTCGATGCCTTCGACCTGCACATCCAGGGCTCGGCCAGGATGACGATGCCGGACGGCAGCCATCGCCGGGTGGGCTATGCCGGGACCAACGGCATGCCCTTCGTCGGCATCGGCCGGCTGATGCTGGACCGCGGCCACATCGGTCCCGGCGAGGCCTCGGCCCAGGGGGTCAAGGCCTGGCTGAAGCGCAACCCGACCGAGGCGCGCGCCCTGATGCAGGAGAACCCGCGCTACGTCTTCTTCCGCTGGATCGAGGGCGAGGGCCCCATCGGCGCCCAGGGCGTGCCGCTGACCGCCGGCCGCAGCATCGCGGTGGACCCCGCCTTCCTGGGCTACGGCATGCCGCTCTTCCTCGAGACCACCTACGCGACCGGCCAGCCCCTGCGCCGCCTCATGGTGGCGCAGGATACCGGCGGGGCCATCAAGGGGCCGGTTCGCGGCGACCTCTTCTGGGGCACCGGCGCGTCGGCGCTTGCGGTCGCCGGCGGCATGAAGCAGGAGGGGCGCTACTATGTCCTGCTGCCGAAGAACATGGCCTTCGCGATGCTGGAGCGCTGATCGCAGGGGGAAGCCAGGTGCTGAAGGAATAGGGGTGGGGCGCGTCAGGACGGCCCTGCTCGTTTCCTTGGGCCTCGTCTCGTTGCTCGTCGCGTTCGCCGCTCCGCTTCGCGCCGAGCCGCCGGGCTGGCCCTGGCACGTCCAGCAGCCCGCGAGCGGGACCTGGGGCGGCTTTCGGTCCGATCTGGAAGCTGCCGGGGTGACGCCCGTCCTCAACTACACGGCCGACATCCAGGGCAACCCCCTGGGCGGCGAGAGCCAGGGCGTAGCCTATGCCGCCTGGGTTTACGGCTCGCTCACCTTCGACATGCAGAAGCTCGCCGGCATCGAGGGCCTCAGCATCTTTGCCGCCGGCGCCTGGGACCAGGGCAGCAATCTTTCCGAGACGCACATCGGCAACGTCTTCACCGTCGGGCAGATCTTCATGGGGCGCTCGCTGCGCCTTGCCCAGGTCTATCTCCAGCAGGTCTTCTGGGACGAGCGCGCGACGGTCAAGCTGGGCCGGCTCACCTCCGGCCAGGAGTTCGCCACCCTGGCCAGCTTCAACTACTATCTGAGTGCCGGCATCAACGGGAACCCCTTCGCCATTCCCCTGAACGTGCCGGCCTTCTTTCCTCCGCCCATGGCGCAGTGGGGGGTGATGGCCAGGCTGGAGCCGGGCGAGGGCTTCTACCTTCAGGCCGGTGCCTACAACGCTGACCCGAGCGTCCGGGCGGACGACGCCAACGGCATCGACTTCGTCTTCAACCCGCAAGACGGCCTTCTCACCATCGGCCAGGTGGGACTGCGCCGTGATCCGGGCCGGGGCGAGCCGGGGCTACCCGGCCACGTCGCCCTGGGCGGCTTCTTCGACAGCAGTGCCTACGACCGCCTGGAGGGGCCCGGGCAGGAGAGAGGCAACTACGGCTTCTACCTCATGGGCGAGCAGATGCTCTACCGCGAGCAGGCAGCCCCCAGCCCCCAGGGGCTCAGCGCCTGGGCGGCCCTGACGGTGCTGCCCGATCAAGAGATCAACACCATGCCCTTCGCCGGCTACGGCGGGCTCCAGTACCGGGGTCTCTTCGAGGGGCGCCCCGAGGACGTCACCGCCGTCGGCTTCTACTACGGCGCCTTCAGCCGTGATCTCGTCGGGCAAGACCAGGAGGCCGTGCTGGAGGTGAACCACCACTTCCGTCTGGCACCCTGGCTGCGCATCGCACCGGACTTCCAGTACGTCTTCAATCCGGCCGGGACCGGCGACATCGCCAATGCCGCCGTCTTCGGCACCGAGATCACGATAGACTTCTGAGCGGAATGGTTTCTACCAGAACGCGAACAGCTCTAGAACAAATCCCGAGCAGATGGAATCATCTGCGACGACGATTTGCTTGCAAAACAACAAGTTAGAGCACTGTGCGTGAGCATGAGCGAGCGCATTGTGCTCTAGAAGGCGTCCGACTTCACTCCCAGCGGTTGGCCCGCGCGTCGAAATCCTTGCGCTGCGGGCGGACCAGGCAGAAGCGCTGGCCGGTCGGCGCCTCCATCACCACCCAGGACTTCACCGGACCCAGCCGCCTGGCGCCCAGGGCTTCCAGGCGCCTGGCCTCGGCCTCGATGTCGTCGGTCTCTATGTCCAGGTGGACGCGCGACTCGTGGCTCACCTGCTGGACCAGCACCGGCATGTCGCCCGGATCGCCCTCGAGGACGCCGTAGAGCGGGTCCTTCTTGCTGGCCTCGGCATCGTAGGGACGGCCCAGCGCCGCTGCCCAGAAGCGCGAGGCCTGCTCCACGTCCTCGCTCTTGCAGTCGATGACCACCACGCCCAGCCGACTCTTGTGCATCACTTCCTCCTTGTTCGATCATTCTAACCGGTAATAGGGTTATAGAACGAAACTCGAACGGGATGCAATCCCCTCCGGCAGGGATTCCTCCCGGTCCCGGCAGGCTTTTTGGTAGGCTCGTGTGATGACGAGAGGCAGACGAAGCCTGGACGAGGTCCTGGCCCTCTACGGTCCCGCGGCGCGGGCCCGCCTGGCGCCGGCGCTGGAGGCGGCGGGCTTCGGTGTCGCCCTGCCGGAGGCGCTGCGGCTGGTGGCGCTGAAGCAGGAGCGGCAGCTGGAGCTCTGGGGCAGGGCGGAGGCCTGGCGGCCGATCCGGCGCTACCCCGTGCTGGCGGCGAGCGGCGGGCCGGGGCCGAAGCTGCGGGAGGGCGACGGGCAGGTGCCCGAAGGCCGCTACCCGCTCACCCTGCTCAATCCGAACAGCGCCTACCACCTCTCGATCCGCATCGGCTATCCGGGCGCGGAAGACGAGGCCCGGGCGGCGCTGGAGGGGCGGTGCGAGCCGGGCGGGGACATCATGATTCACGGCGGGGCTCGTTCCGTCGGCTGCCTGGCGATCGGCGACCCGGCGGTCGAGGAGCTCTTCGTGCTGGCGGCCGCCATCGGCCTGGAGCGGTGCGAGATCTTGATCGCCCCGGTCGATCTGCGCCACCGTAGGGCCGAAGACCTGCGGGTCTGGGTCGAAGAGCGCTACCGGGCGCTCGGCGAAGCCCTTGCGGCGATGCCCCGGGCGCGTTGGCGGCAAGGAGCGGAAGGATGAAGGAGAAGGAGGTCCGCGCAGCGCTGGAGGCCGAGCTCGAGGAGCTGGCCCGGCTGCAGGCCGGCAGCGCCGAGGCCCGCGCGCCGGTCGAGCTGGACCAGACCACGCAGGGCCGTCTCAGCCGCATGGACGCCCTCCAGTCCCAGGCCATGGCGCTGGAGACGCAGCGCCGGCGCGAGCTGCGGCGGGCCCGCATCAAGGCCGCCCTCGCGCGCCTGGAGGAGGGCGAGTACGGTGCTTGTGTGACCTGCGGCGAGGAGATCGGCGAGGCGCGCCTCGCCGTCGATCCGACCACGCCGACCTGCGTGGATTGCGCCAGCTGACGAGACCTGTCAAAGAGGGGCTCCTTCGCCGGGGGTGCAGGCGGAGGCTCTCAACCTGTCCGAGGCTATCCTCTCGAGCCCCGCCGCGTCGCCGGGGCCTACGTCGTGGTCCTGCTGCTGATGCTCCTCGTGCCCTGCCGGGCCCTGTGAGGGCCGGCCACCGCCTTACCGCTTGACAGCGGACGTCAGGCAGGCACCGTCGGCAGGAGAACGATGGGATCGAGGGGAGGGAGAGCGATGCGCTGGGGCCGCGTGGCCAGGAAGACGGGGCTCGGCCTGCTGGGGCTGGCCGCCCTCCTGATCCTGGTTCTCTGCATCAATGCCCTCAGGGTCGAGCGCGTGCCCGAAAGGCCGGAGAAGGCCGCGAGCCTCGGTGCCGACCTGGAGGCGGCAAGCGCGCGCCTGGCCCGGGCCGTCGGCTTCCGGACCGTCGCCACGGCTGAGGGGACACCCCAGGATCCGGAGAGCTTCCGCGGCCTCCACCGCCTGCTGGAGGAGAGCTATCCCCAGGTCCACAGGTCGCTGGAACGCGAGACCGTCAACGACTTCAGCCTGATCTACCGCTGGCCCGGCACCGACCCGGACCTCCCGCCGATCCTGCTCACCGCACACCAGGACGTGGTGCCGGAGAACGGCGAATGGAGCCGCCCGGCCTTCACCGGGCAGGTCGAGGGGGGCTTCGTCTGGGGCCGCGGCACGCTGGACGACAAGGTCTCGGTCCTCGGCATCCTGGAGGCCGTGGAGCTGCTGCTGGCCGGAGGCTTCCAGCCGCGCCGCACGGTCTATCTTGCCTTCGGGCAGGACGAGGAGATCAGCGGCGTGCAGGGCGCCCAGGCGATCGCCGGGCTCTTCGCCGAGAGGGGCTTGCGCTTCTGGTTCGTCCTGGACGAGGGCTCGCCCCTGGGCGAGGGGCTGGTGCCCGGCGTCGCGGGTGCCGTGGCGCTGATCGGGACCGCCGAGAAGGGCTACCTCTCGGTGGAGCTGCAGGCCCGTACCGCCGGCGGCCACTCCTCCATGCCGTCGCGTGCCTCGGCGACCATCGTGCTGGGCGAGGCGTTGCGCCGGATCATGGACGAGGCCGACAGGACCCGGATGGACCCGCCCTTCACCGACATGCTGGCGGCCCTGAAGCCGCACATGGGTTTCCTCGGCCGGATGATCCTGGCCAACCTCTGGCTCTTCGAGCCGCTGATCCTGGACCAGATGGGGAGGATCCCGGAGGCCCGTGCGATGATCTCCACCACCGCGGCGCTCACCATCGCCGAGGCGGGAGAGGCCGACAACGTCCTGCCCAGCCATGCCAGGGCCGTCGTCAACCTGCGCCTGCTACCAGGCCTGACGGTGGAGAAGGCGCTGCAGCGCGTCGAGGAGGTGGTCGGCAGCGAGGAGATCTCGGTGACGCAGTACGGGGCGGCCAACGATCCCTCTCCCATCTCGGACCCGCAGTCCGACAGCTACCGGGTCCTGGCCCGGACGGTGCGCGAGGTCTTCCCCGACGCGCTGGTCCTGCCCACCCTGGTCGTCGCCGCGACCGACGCGCGCCACTACGTTGGCCTGGCCGAACAGGTCTACCGCTTCCTGCCGACCCGCCTGGCGCCGGAGGACCTGCACCGCCTGCACGGCGTCGACGAGAGAATCGCGGTTGAGAACTACGGAGAGATCATCGATTTCTACGGCCGGCTCATCCTGAACGCGGCCGGGGAGCGATGAACGGGAGAGGAAGCCCATGACGACGAGACCCTACAGCGGCGTGTGGCCGGTGGCGCCCACCGCCTTCCACGAGGACGGCAGCCTGGACCTGGAGGGCAACCGCCGGATCCTCGACCTCATGGTCGACCAGGGCGTCGACGGTCTCTGCATCCTGGCGAACTTCTCCGAGCAGTTCCTGCTCTCCGACGAGGAGCGGCGGGTCCTGACCCGCCTGGCGCTGGAGCACCTCGCCGGCCGGGTGCCGGTCATCGTCACCTGCAGCCACTTCGCGACCGAGATCGTGGTCGCCCGCGCCCGCGAGGCGGCGGAGCTGGGCGCGGCCATGATCATGCTGATGCCGCCCTACCACGGCGCCACCCTGAAGGGCAGCGAGGAGGGCACCTTCGAGCAGTTCCGCCGCGCCGGCGAGGCCGGGCTGCCGATCATGGTGCAGGACGCGCCGCTCTCGGGCGTCGCCCTCTCCGTTCCCTTCCTCGTCCGCCTGGCCCGCGAGATCCCGGCGGTGAAGCTCTTCAAGATCGAGAGCGCCGGCGCGGCGGCCAAGCTGCGCAGCCTGATCGCCGCGGGCGGGGAGGCGATCGAGGGCCCCTTCGACGGCGAGGAGAGCATCACCCTCATGGCCGACCTCGACGCCGGCGCCACGGGGACCATGTGCTCGGCCCTCATCCCCGACCTGATCGGCCCGGTGTTGCGCGACTACCTGGCGGGCGACCGCAAGGGCGCCGCCGCCGGCTATGCCCGCATCCTGCCGCTGATCAACCACGAGAACCGGCAGTGCGGCTTCCGCGCGGCCAAGGCGGCGATGGTCGCGGGCGGCGTCATCCGCTCCGACTTCTGCCGCCACCCGATCGAGCCGCTGCACCCCGACACCAGGGCGGAACTGCTGGCCCTGGCCGCGGCGCTGGATCCGCTGGTGCTGCGCTGGGGGCGGTAGAGCCATCCGCCTTTCCCTGTCGACGGCGCTGCCATAATGGCATAGAGCGGGGATCGCCCCTTCCGCAGCTCTGGAGACGTGATCGCCGTGTGGCAGTTCTGGATCGATCGTGGCGGTACCTTTACCGACGTGGTGGCGCGGCGGCCCGACGGGCGCCTGGTGACGCACAAGCTGCTCTCTGAGAACCCGGAGCGCTATCGCGATGCGGCCGTGGCCGGCATCCGCGCGCTGTTGGAGCTTTCCGAGGAGGATCCCATCCCGCCCGGCGCCATCGAGGCGGTGAAGATGGGCACCACGGTCGCCACCAACGCGCTTCTGGAGCGCAAGGGCGAGCGCTGCCTGCTGCTGATCACCGAGGGCTTCGGCGACCTGCTGCGCATCGGCTACCAGAATCGGCCCGGGCTCTTCGATCTCAAGATCGAGCTGCCGGAGCTGCTCTACGAGGAGGTCGCCGAAATCCCGGAAAGGCTGGACGCCGAGGGCGAGGTGCTGCAGCCGCTGGACGAGGCGGCGGCGAAGGCGGCACTGGCCGCGGCGCACGCGAAGGGCATCCGCTCGGTCGCCATCGCCTTCATGCACGCCTACATCAACCCGGCCCACGAGGAGCGGGTGGCGGAACTGGCCGCGGAGGCCGGCTTCACCCAGATCTCCACCAGCCAGCGCACCAGCCCCATGATGAAGCTGGTCTCGCGCGGCGACACCACCGTGGTCGATGCCTACCTCAGCCCCATCCTGCGCCGCTACGTCGACCAGGTCCGCGACGCGCTGGGCGGGGAGCAGGCCGGGCGCCTCTTCTTCATGCAGTCGAACGGCGGGCTGACCGATGCCTCGCTCTTCCAAGGCAAGGACGCGATCCTCTCCGGGCCCGCCGGCGGCGTGGTCGGCATGGCCAAGACGGCCGAGCAGGCGGGCTTCGATCGCGTCATCGGCTTCGACATGGGTGGCACCTCGACCGACGTCTGCCACTACGCCGGCAGCTACGAGCGGGTCTTCGAGACCGAGGTCGCGGGCGTTCGCATGCGCGCGCCCATGATGAACATCCACACGGTGGCGGCCGGCGGCGGCTCGATCCTCAGCTTCCGCGAGGGCCGCTTCCAGGTGGGGCCGGAGAGCGCCGGGGCCAATCCGGGCCCGGCCTGCTATCGCCGCGGCGGGCCGCTGACGGTCACCGACTGCAACGTCATGCTGGGCAAGGTGCAGCCGGACCACTTCCCCCGGGTCTTCGGGCCGGAGGGCGACCAGCCACTCGACGGTGCCGTGGTGCGCACGCGTTTCGAGGAACTGGCCGGCGAGATCGCCGCGGCCAGCGGCGCCGAGCCGATGACGCCGGAGGCCGTCGCCGAGGGCTTCCTCCGGATCGCGGTCGAGAACATGGCGAATGCCATCAAGAAGATCTCGGTGCAGCGCGGCTACGACGTCACCCGCTACACCCTGAACTGCTTCGGCGGCGCCGGCGGCCAGCATGCCTGCCTGGTGGCCGACGCGCTGGGCATGACGCGGGTCCTGCTGCACCCCTTCGCCGGCGTGCTCTCGGCCTACGGCATGGGCCTGGCCGAGATCCGCGCACTGCGCCAGCACCAGTTCGAGCGCGACGTCTCCGCGGTCGCGGAGGCCGAGGCCATGCTGCGCGAGCTGGGCGAGGAGGCACGCGCCGAGGTCGCCAGGCAGGGCGTGCCGGCGGATGCCATCGGCCTGCTCCGGACCGCGCACATCCGCTATGCCGGCTCGCACCAGCCGATCTCGGTCGACTTCGGCAGCGAGGCGGAGATGCGCGCGCGCTTCCGCGAGGCCCATCACACCCGCTACGGCTTCGTCGCCGAGGAGCGTGCCCTCATCATCGAGGCCCTGGCGGTGGAGGCCGTCGGCGGCGCCGGCGCGCTGAGCGGCACCCCGGTGGAGCTGGCGGCGAGCCCGGCGGCAGCCCTCACCCAGGTGGAGATGACCCTGGAGGGCGCGGTCCATCGCGTGCCGCTCTTCCAGCGCGCGGCCCTGGCGGTGGGCCAGGCGATCGAGGGGCCGGCCATCGTCTCGGAGGAGACCGCGACCACCATCGTCGAGCCGGGCTGGCGGGCGACCCTGGACGGCTACGGCAACCTGGTGCTCGACCGCGTCGTGCCGCGGCCCCGGCGCCTGGCGGTCGGCACCGAGGCCGATCCGGTGATGCTGGAGGTCTTCAACAACCTCTTCATGTCGATCGCCGAGCAGATGGGCGCGACTCTCGCCAATACGGCCTACTCGGTGAACATCAAGGAGCGGCTGGACTTCTCCTGCGCCCTCTTCGACGCGACCGGCGACCTGGTCGCCAACGCACCCCACGTGCCGGTGCACCTGGGCTCCATGGGGGAGTCCGTGCGCACCGTGATCCGCCGCAACCGCGGCTCCGTGGAGCCGGGCGACGTCTTCCTTCTGAACGCGCCCTTCGACGGCGGGACCCACCTGCCCGACGTCACCGTCATCACCCCGGTCTTCGACGAGGGGGGCCGCGAGGTGCTCTTCTACGTCGGCGCGCGCGGCCACCATGCCGACATCGGCGGCCGCACGCCGGGCTCAGCACCGCCCGACAGCCGGCACATCGAAGAGGAAGGCGTGGTGATCGACAACTTCAAGCTGGTGGAGCGCGGCCGCCTGCGCGAGGCGGAGATCCGGGCGCTCCTGGCTTCGGGGCGCTATCCCTGCCGTAACATCGACAACAACCTGGCCGACCTCAAGGCGCAGATCGCCGCCAACGAGACCGGGGCGCGCGAGGTGAAGAAGATGATCGCGACCTTCGGGCTGGAGGTGGTGCAGGCCTACATGCGCCACGTCCAGGACAACGCCGAAGAGAGCGTGCGCCAGGCGGTCGATGCCCTGAAGGACGGCCGCATCACCTTCGAGCTGGACAGCGGCGCCAGGATCGCGCTCTCGATCTCGGTCGACCATGCGGCCCGCGAGGCCACCATCGACTTCACCGGGACCTCGCCGCAGGACGAGGGCAACTACAACGCCCCGCTCGCGGTCTGTCATGCGGTGGTGCTCTACGTCTTCCGCACGCTCGTCGGCACGGCGATCCCGCTGAACCAGGGCTGCCTGAAGCCGCTCACCATCGTCGCGCCCGAGGGCTCGATGATCAATCCGCTCTATCCGGCCGCGGTGATTGCCGGGAACACCGAGGTCAGCCAGTCCATGGCCAACGCCCTCTACGAGGCGCTGGGCGTGCTGGCCGGCTCGCAGGGGACGATGAACAACTTCGTCTGGGGCAACGCGCGCTACCAGAACTACGAGACCATCGCCGGCGGCAGCGGTGCCGGGCCCGACTTCGACGGGGCGAGTGCGGTGCAGACCCACATGACCAACACCCGCATGACCGACCCGGAGATGCTGGAGTGGCGCTTTCCCGTGCGCCTGGAGCGCTTCTCCATCCGCCGCGGGTCGGGCGGTCAGGGGCGCCAGCGCGGCGGCAACGGCGTGGTCCGCGCCATGCGCTTCCTGGAGGGCATGACCGTGACCCTGCTCTGCTCGCACCGCCGCATCCCGCCGGCGGGCCTCGAAGGCGGCGGCGAGGGCGCCTGCGGGCGCAACCTCCTGGTGCGCAGCAGCGGCGAGCAGCGCCTGCTCGCCGGCAACGACGCCTGCGAGGTCGAGCCGGGAGACCTGGTGATCCTGGAGACCCCGGGCGGCGGCGGCTTCGGGAAGGCCGCCTGACGGCCGCCCGGAGCGCAACGTCACCTACGAGAGCGCTTCGCGCTCAGGTGGAAACGGCTCCGGCCCGCACCCCCCGCCCGGCCGCCCACTCAAGTATCCTGCTATGGGCGGCCGGGCGGGGGTGAGGGCCGGTTCCGCGAAAAACCGAAACGCTCTTGGGGACCTGCACTCGCTCAGGCTTACGGGCGAGGCCCCCAGCTTGGGACCCCTGTCAGAAACAGAGGCTCGTGTTCTCGAAGAGATTGAAGAAGCTGCACTGGTTGTAGGGACCGTCGTCGAAGAAGCCGTCGTGGAAGGGCCGCTGGTTGTAGGGACGGTCGAAGTCGCCGCGCGAGCCCTGGGCCGCTTCCTCGAACTCCTCCCGGCTCTGGTTCTCGCCACCGCGATCGAAGCCGCCGCCCTCGTTTCCGCCCCCGCCGCCGAAGCCGCCGGGCCCGCCGTGGAAGCCCTGTCCGCCGCCGCCGAAGTGACCGCCGCCGCCGCCGACGCGGCCACCGCCACCGCCGTGACCGCCGCCGAAGTCGATGAAGAGGCTACCCGCGCCCTTCACGTCCGCCGCCTCGCCGGCCAGCAGGGTCACCTCGTAGGAGAGGGTCCCCTCGCCCAGGGTGGCGTCGTTCAGCTCGAAGACCAGGGGCTCCTTCTTCAGCGCAGCGACCAGGATCAGCGCCGCGTTCGGCGGGTCCTGCCTGAAGGTGTCGCCCGAGCCGTTCCAGTAGTCGACGAAGTCCTTGTGGGTGAGGAAGCCCGTCAGCCGGAAGGGCCGGTCGGAGAAATAGAAGGTGCCCGGTCCGATCCCGCTCAAGGTCAGGACCTTCCCGTCGAAGGTGATGTCCTCGGCCGACTGGGTGAAGAGCAGTTCCGGCTTGGAGCGCTTCGCCTTCGGCTCCGGCTCGGCGGGCTGCTCCGCCGCCTGGACCTGGACGGCAAGGAAGGTGGCGAGGATCACTGTCAGGACTGGCAAGGGCCGCATGGCGTTTCCCCCTCACGAATTGTGGACGTTAGTTCATTATAGGGCGATGCAAGGCGAAAGTGCAGGTCACATTTATCACTTCGACGATAGCGGTAGCCGGGTGAGCCGGTCGCCAGGCCGTCCGTCAAGGCTCTTCCAGGATCCCCGGCTCCAGGCGCAGACTACTCCCCCGGTACTTCCGACACGGCGAGGCCAAGGCCATGAAGATGTCATTGCGGTTTTCCGGTTGGCTCTGCGCAGCCCTCGCAGCGCTCCCCCTCTGGACGCCCGGCACGGCCGGGGCGGACGAGGGCTACCGGCCGCCGCCGGGTTCCAACCAGGTTCTGAGCGTGCCCCTTGCCGGTGCCGAGGGCCTCGAGGTCATCGTCTCCGACGTAATGATCCCGCCGAACAGCCGGGTGCCGCCGCACTCCCATCCCGGCGAGGAGTTCGTCTACGTGATCGAGGGCGAGGCCGTGCATGTCGAGGAGGGCAGGGAAGAGCGGGTCTACAAGGCCGGCGAGGCCTTCGCCATCCCGCCCGGCGTGGTGCATGCGCCCTACACCCGCGACAAGCCTGCGCGCGCCATCGTCTTCCGCGTCCACGTCGAGGGCGAGCCGCTGCGGACCCGGGCGGAGTAGGTCCGGCGCTTCAATTTATGGTGTTGCGGTGTGATCGGGTGGTGGGCGCGGCTGGGATTGAACCAGCGACCCCTGCCGTGTGAAGACAGTGCTCTCCCGCTGAGCTACGCGCCCCGTCTCGGCGCCGGCCCCGCTGCCAGTCGGCCGGCCGGACGTGAGGAGAAGGGTGGGTAGCGAAGCTCACCGGTCGAGTCAAGCGGAGATGCAGGGGCGCCCGGCCGCGTAAGGTAGAGTCAGATACCCGCGTTGGCAGGTGCCCACGTTGGGCCGCCCGGCAAGACGAGGATGACCTTCATGTTTCGACCCATCGCTTCCGGCCTGACGCCGGCCCTTCTCGCAGGCCTGCTGGTGCTCGCCGGGGCGGCCTCGCCCAGGGCCGAGGAAACGGCGCTGCTGCCGATCCCGGGAGAGCGCCTGTCGCTCGGCTACGAGGCCTACAAGGGCGGCTTCCGGGTGATGGACATCTCCATCGCGCTCGACCTCACCGAGGCCGAGCGCTATCGCATCGGCCTGGAGGGCGAGCTGGTGGGTGCGCCGGCGCTGCTCTTCACCTACGAGATCGCGCTGGGGGCCGAGGGGCGGATGACCGAAGCCGGTCCGGCGCCGAATCGCTTCCGCATCGACTCCCTCAACGGCCGGGACCGCGAGCCCGAGTGGCTGGCGCTCGACTACGACGCTCGCGGCGTGCCGCAGGTGAGCGGCGATCCCCTGCCGAGCGAGGAGGCGCGCCCGCCGGTCAGCGAGGCACGGCGCAAGGACGCCCTCGACCTCCTCTCCGGCCTGATCGCGGTGGTGCAGCAGGTCCTGGCGCAGGAGGGCTGCGACCTGGAGGCCAGCATCTTCGACGGGCGGCGGCGCTTCGACGTGGTCTCCGCGGACCAGGGCCTGCGCGAGCTGCCGAAGAGCTCCATCAACATCTTCTCCGGGACCGCGCGGCTCTGCGCGCTGACGGTGAAGCCGATCGCCGGCTACCGCTTCGACGGGCGCGACCGGCGGACCCTGCCGGAGCTGATCGAGGCCTACCTGGCGCCGCCGGCACCGGGGCTGCCGGAAATGCCGGTCCGCATCATCGCGCACACCGGCTGGGGCTCCGTGCTGGTCCACCTGGTGAAGGTCAAGGACGGCGGCACGGGATAGGGCTCGCCTCGACACGGCACCGGCCCGCACCCCCGCCCGACCGCCCCTCTAGAATACTGTCGTGGGCGGTCGGGCAGGGGTGCGGGCCGGTGCCGACTGCAGCGAAGCGGCAAGACTGCCTTTCCCGCGCTTGACGGACCCCTCTCTTCACTCTTCTCTGGTCGGAGCGAAGTCTGCCGAACGGGGGGAGCGATGACGGTCGAGGCACGCCATCAGGTCTTTCATTTCACCGGTACCGGCCGTGTCCTGCACGGCAGCGGCGCGCTTGCGGCGCTGCCGGAGGAGGTGGCGCGCCTGGGTGCGGGCCGCGCCTTCGTCGTCACCGGCAGGAGCGTGGCGACGAGAACGCCGCACCTGGAACGGGTGACGGCGCTGCTGGGCGAGGCCTTCGCCGGCGCCATGAGCGCCATCCGCCAGCACGTGCCGAAGCGCGGGGTGAGCCAGGCCGCCGAGGAGGCGCGGGCGGCCGGCGCCGACCTGGTGATCGCGCTGGGCGGCGGCAGCCCGGTCGACGCGGCCAAGGGGGTGGCGGCGGAACTGGCGCGCGATGGCCTGCCGCTGCCGCAGATCGCGATCCCGACCACGCTGTCGGCCGGAGAGTTCACCCCCTTCGCCGGCGTCACCGACGAGGCGAGCGGGGTCAAGCAGGTGCGCGCCGACCTCCGCCTGGCGCCGGCCACGGTCATCCTCGACCCCGAGGTCACCCGCGAGACACCGGGCGCGCTCTGGGCCAGCACCGGCATCAAGGCCCTGGACCATGCCGTCGAGGCCTTGCTGGCCGTCCGCCCGCATCCCCTGACCGACCTGGTGGCCGCCGAGGCCATCCGGCGCCTGCGCCGCTCCCTTCCTGCCAGCCTGGCCGAGCCCTTCGACGCGGAGGCCCGTGCCGACTGCCAGCTCGCGGCCTGGTTCTCGATCCTGGGCCTGCCTTCCGTCGGCATCCGGCTGAGCCACCTGATCGGCCATCAGATCGGCGCGCGCTGGGACATCCCCCACGGCGTCACCTCCTGCATCACGCTGCCCCATGCCATGCGCCACCTGGCGCCCCGGACCCTGGAGCAGCAGGCCCGCGTGGCCGCGGCCTTCGGCCTCGCCGGACCGCCCTCGCTCAGCCTCGCCCATGCGGTCGCCGACGAGGTCGAGGCCTTCATCGCGAGCCTCGAGGTGCCGACCCGGCTGGGCGCGGCCGGGGCGCGCAGGGAGGAGCTCTCCCTCGTGGCCGAGGCTGTGGCCGAGGAGACGGCGAAAGGCGGCAGCGAGGCGCAGAGCCCCGAGGCCATCCTCGGCCTGCTGGAAGCCATGTGGTAGCGGGTTTGCGGGGGTGTTGTCTTTTCACGGCACCGGCCCGCGACCCTGAGGCGAGCCGGTTACTGCCAGAGAAAATCCGTCGCCGTGAGCTGGTCGGCCCGGGTCATGCCTGAAAGCACGAAGGCGATGTCCAGGGTGCCGTCGCCGTCGCTGTCGACCTCGACCTGGCCCAGCGGGGCGTCGAAGCGGGCCTCGCTGTTGCCCTCGCCCGAGAAGCTCGCCGTCTCGATGTAGCTGAAGCTGCCGCGCTCCAGCCCGCTGGCGAAGACCAGGCTGTCGCGGCTGCTGGAGCCGTCGAAGAGCGGGCTCTGGAAATCGCCGATCACGACTAGGGCCAGGACGGTGCCGTCCGCCAGGGTCTCGCCGGTCTCGTCCCCGTCGAAGGCGAAGGCGTCCGCGCCCGAGCCGCCGAAGGCCGTGTCGTTGTTGTTGAAGACCGCCAGGTCGCTGCCGCTCTCGCCCATCAGCAGGTCGCGGACCTCGCGGTCGTTCTCGCCGGAGAGGTAGTCTCCGCCCAGCCCGCCGAAGGCCGTGTCGCCGGCCTCCGCGCCCAGCAGGCTGTCGTCGCCCTCGCCACCGCGCAGGGTATCCGCGCCGTCGCCGCCGTAGAGGAAATCCTTACCGTCGTTGCCGGCAAGGCCGTCGTCGCCCGCCCCGCCGAAGAGCCGGTCGGAGCCGCTGTCGCCGCGCAGGATGCGGTCCTCGCCGCTGCCGCCGTAGACCCGGTCGTCGCCGCCGCCGCCGAAGAGGCTGCGATCGTCGCCGGACTTGCCGAAGATCCGGTCCGCCTCGCGCTCGCCCAGCAGGGCGTAGTCGTCGCCGGCACCGCCGAAGAGGCTGTCGAGCCCGAGGCCGCCCAGCAGGGAGTGGTCGTCGCCCTTGCCGCCGGCCAGGATATCGTCTCCCGCCCCACCGTAGAGCAGGTGGTCCAGGTCCTGGTTGCCGCCGATGCGATCGTCGCCGCTGCCGCCGTCAAGCCTGCGATCGTTGCCCTCGCCGCCGTAGATCCTGTCGGCGCCGCTGCCCCCGACCAGGACGTGGTCGTCGGCGGCACTGCCGTCGAGGATGTCGTCGCCCGCGCCGCCGTAGAGGTCGTCGTCGTGACCGCTGCCGCCTGAGATGCTGTCGTTCCCGGCGCCGCCGAAGAAGAGACTATCGTCGGATCCGTCTCCCGTCAGGCTGTCGTCGCCGGCGCCGCCCATGAGGAGATGGTCGCTGCCGGAGCCGCCGTAGAGGCGGTCGTCTCCAGCCCCCCCGTAGAGGAAGCTGTCGGCGCCGCCGTCGCCGGAGAGGCGGTCGGCAGCGCTTCCGCCGAAGAGGGCACGGTCGCCGCCGCTGCCGCCGAAGAGGCCATCCTCGCCCGCGCCGCCGTAGAGGCCGAAGTCGTCGCCGCCGTCGCCCTGGACGAGGTCGCTGCCCGACTGGCCCTGCAGGAAGCTGTCCGCGCCGGTCCCGCCGAAGAGCGTGTCGGTCCCGGTGCCGCCGAAGAGGTCGCGGTCCTCGCCGCTGCCGCCGCCCAGCGTGTCGTCGCCGGGTCCTCCGTAGAGCAGCTTGTCGTTGCCGTCCCGCCCCTCGACCACGTCGTCGCCGCGGCCGCCGAAGAGCGCCAGGTCCGGGCCGCTGCCGCCCTCGACCAGGTCGTTGCCCGAGCCTCCGCGCAGGAAGGCATCGCGCTGGCTGCCGCCGAAGAGGCGGTCCTCACCGCTGCCGCCCTGCAGGCTGGTGTCGCTGCCCGCGCCGCCGTAGAGCCGGTCGTCGCCGCCGCTGCCCAGCAGCAAGAGGTCGTCGGCGGCGCTGCCGTCCAGCACGTCGTTGCCCTCGCCCCCGTAGAGCAGCCTGTCGTCGCCGCTGCCGCCGGAGAGGCTGTCGTCGCCCGCCCCTCCGAAGAGCAGGGAATCGGCCGCGCCGTCTCCGGTGACGCTGTCGTTGCCGCTCTCTCCGTAGAGCAGGGCGTCGCTGCCGGAGCCTCCGAAGAGGCGGTCGTCGCCGCTGTCGCCGAAGAGCGAGGTATCGTCGCCGCCGTCGCCGGAGAGGCTGTCCGCTCCCCCGGCGCCGTAAAGGGCCCTGTCCGACCCGCTGCCGCCGAAGAGGCGGTCGTCGCCCGCATCGCCGAAAAGGCCCTCATCGCTGCCGCCGTTGCCGCTGACGCTGTCGTTGCCCTCCCCGCCGAAGAGGCCGAGGTCGTCGGCGGTTCCGCCGAAGAGGCGGTCGAGGCCGGGTCCGCCGAGCAGGGAGAGGTCCGGACCCTCGCCGCCGAAGACGAGGTCGCTGCCGCTGCCGCCGTCCAGGGAATAGTCCTCGCCCTCACCGCCATAGAGCCGGTCGTCGCCTGCACTCCCCCGGAGGAAGGAGTCGCGGCCGCTGCCGCCGAAGAGGCTGTCGTCGCCCGAGAGACCGTAGAGGCGGTCGTCGCCGCTCAACCCGTAGATGCTGTCGGCCAGGTCCGAGCCGGTGAGGGTGTTGTTCTCGCCCGCTGATCCGAAATAGACTGGCATGGTCCTCTCCTCCGCGGTGGCGATCCTACAGGTTGTAGAAGTGCTAGCCTAACGCGGAAGACCTGTCCATGGCGGGTGCCCCTTGCCGCCCGCCGGCCGGGGTCGTACATGGAGGGAGAGCACCCAAGTCCCCCGAACGGCCGGAGAGAGCAGGATGGACAGCATTTCAGAGACGGTCGAGCAGAGCGTTGCCATCCGCGATCTGACGATCGGCAACAGCCGTCCCTTCGCGGCGATCATGGGGCCCTGCCAGATCGAGAGCCGCGATCACGCCCTCTTCATGGCCGAGAGCCTGGCCAGGGCCTGCAAGACCTCCGGCGTGCCCTTCATCTTCAAGTCCTCCTTCGACAAGGCCAACCGCAGCTCGCTCTCGGGCAGGCGCGGGCTCGGCCTCGACGAGGGCCTGAAGGTGCTGGCCGAGGTGCGCGAGGCCATCGGCTGCCCGGTGCTGACCGACGTGCACGAGCGCGAGCAGTGCGCCATCGCTGCCGAGGCGGTCGACGTGCTGCAGATCCCTGCCTTCCTCTGCCGCCAGACCGACCTGCTGCTGGCGGCCGCGGCGACCGGCAAGGCGGTCAACGTGAAGAAGGGGCAGTTCCTCGCCCCCTGGGACATGAAGAACGTGGCCGACAAGGTGGCCGGCGGTGGCAACCGCAGGATCCTCCTGACCGAGCGCGGGGTGAGCTTCGGCTACAACACGCTGGTGACCGACTTCCGCGGGCTGCCGACCATGGCGGCCACCGGCTATCCGGTGATCTACGACGCAACCCACTCGGTGCAGCAGCCCGGCGGGCTCGGCAGCGCGTCGGGCGGGCAGCGCGGCTTTGCGCCGGTGCTGGCCAGGGCCGCAGTCGCCGTCGGTGTCGCCGGCCTCTTCATGGAGGCGCACGACGACCCCGACAACGCGCCCAGCGACGGCCCCGTCATGCTGCGCCTGGAGTGGGTGGAGCCGCTGCTGAAGGAGCTCTCCGCCCTCGACCGCCTGGCGAAAGACCCGGGCCGCCTGAAGACCTTGTAGGGGCCTCGGCCGAGGGCCCGGCCCACTCTCTTCCTACCGGAACTCTTGAGCGCTTCGCGCTCGGTTGGAATTGGCTTTGCCCCGAAGCGCGGGCTTGACCGGGGCAGCGGCCTCATCCATCATCATGAGAACAAATAGCGAACAAAAGCGAGGCCGAGGCGGGGATGACCGAGGTGGCGAGAGAAGAGAGCGCGGCGAGCGAGGGGCGGCCTCAGGAGGCCAGGACGCCGCAAGACCTGCGCGCCTGGCTGGCGCGGCAGACGGCCGGCGGCGGCGGCGCGCCCGCCCTGCCGCTGGGCGTGGCGCCGCTCGACCGGGCGCTGGCCGGCGGCGGCCTGGCGAGCGTGGGGCTGCACTGCCTGGGCGCGGCTCCGGGGGGCACGCCGGCCCTACCCCTGGGCCTGGCGCTCGCCTTCGCCCATCGCCTGCGGGCCGGGGGGCCGGCGCGGCCGCTGATCTGGGTGGCCCGCGAGGACTTTCCCTACGCGCCGGGCCTCAAGGCCTTCGGCCTGGAGGCGCGCGACCTGCTGCTGGTGCGGGCCGGGCGCGAGCAGGGCCTGCTCTGGGCCCTGGAGGAATGCCTGCGCAGCGGCCAGGCGCCGGTGGTGCTCGGCCGCCTGCAGGGGCTGGAGCGGGTGGCCGGGCGCCGCCTGCAGCTCGCCGCGGAGCGCGGCCGCTCCGCCTGCCTGCTGGTCGAGACCCGGCCCAGCGGCGCACCGCTGCCGGCGCTCACGCGCTGGCAGGTGGAATCTGCGCCTTCGGCTGATTGGGTCTTGCGGCCCCGGCCCTCTCCCCCTCCCGGCCACCCACGCCAGTATCCTATTGGGTGGCCGGGAGGGGGAGAGGGCCGAGGAGAAGGCGGCGCCCCCGGCCTGCCCGGTTTGCCGCGCTGGCACCTGCAACTGCTTCAGAGCCGCGGCGGACGCCCGGCCGAGGCCCTGGTGGAGTGGAACGATGCGACGTGTGCTTTCTCTCTGGTTGCCGAGCCTGGCCACGGAGACCTGGAGGCTGCGGCGCAGGCCTGCGGCTGAGGGCACGTCCCCGGGGCGGCCCCAGCCCGCAAGCCAGCCCGCAACCCAGCCTGACCGTCCTTACGGGGAGACATCCGTTGGCGGCCGGGCGGGGCTGCGGGCCGATGGCGAAGCAGCGGAAAGGGACTCCGAGGTTCCCTTCGCGCTGGTGGCGCAGGAGGGGCAGCGCCAGGTCCTCTCCGCGCTGGACCCGGCCGCGCTCGCCCTGGGGCTGACGCCGGGCCAGCCCCTGGCGGCGGCGCGCGCCCAGGTGCCGGACCTGGAGATCGCCGGCCGCGCGCCCGAGGGCGAGCGCCACCGCCTGGCCCAGATCGAGGCCTGGTGCCAGCGCTACACGCCCTGGGTCTCGCGCGATCCGCTGGGCGACGGCAGCAGCGGCAGCCTGGCCTTCGGCGGCGGCGCCGGGCTCTATCTCGACGTCACCGGCTGCGCCCATCTCTGCGGCGGCGAGACGGCCCTGCTGGAGGATCTGCTGGGACGCCTGAAGCGGCAGGGGCACGCCGGCCGCGCCGGGCTTGCCGGCACGCCGGGCGCGGCCTGGGCGCTGGCGCGCTTCGCCACCGATCCGGCGCGGCCCTACCAGGTGCTGGCGCCCGCTGCTTCGGCCGGACGGGAGCGGCCCGCAGCCCCGCCCGACCGCCCTTGCCGGGAGACTTCCGTGGGCGGTCGGGCGGGGGTGCGGGCCGGTGCCGACCCAGCAACAGCAGCCGCGGCCCTCGACCCCCTGCCGCTGGCGGCCCTCAGGCTCAAGCCCGAGGCCTTGCGGCTGCTGGCCAGCCTGGGCGTCACGCGGATCGCCGAGCTCCGGCGCCTGCCGGCGGCCAGCCTGACCGCGAGGGTCGGCCGCGAGACCCTGACCCGCCTGCGCCAGGCCCTGGGCTCCGAGGAGGAGCCGCTCTCGCCGAAGGCGCCGGAGAGCCTGCCCTGGGTGCGCCAGGCCTTCGCCGAGCCGCTGCTGACGCCCGAGGCTGTGGCGGCGGTCCTGGAGCGCCTGCTGGTGGCGCTCTCGGTCGAACTGGAGCGGCGCGGCCTGGGCGCGCGCCGGCTGGAGGTCGTGGGCCACCGCGTCGACGCCAGCCAGGTGCGCCTGCAGGTCGGCACCAGCCGCCCCAGCCGCGACCCGGCCCACCTCAGCCGCCTGGCCGCCCCGCAGCGCGACCTGCTGGACCCCGGCTATGGCCTGGAGGTGCTGACCCTCGCCGCAACGGCGAGCGAACCCCTGCAGGCGACCCAACTCGAAGCTGGTCACCTCGGGGCCGGCCAGTTCGAAGCCGGCGCTGGGCGGCGCTGCGAGCGCGGTGCGGCCGCCGACCTGGCGGCCCTGGTCGACCGCCTGCAGAGCCGCCTGGGCCCCGGCAGCGTGGTCCGCCCGCGCGCCCGCGCCCGCCACCGCCCCGAGCGCGCCGTCGCCCACGCCACCCCCTTCGCCGCCGAGGTGTCCCCCCGCCAGACCGTGCGCCAGACCGCGCTTGCCGTCCGCAAGGAGCCCGAAGACCAGCTAGAGGATTGGCCGGAGACGCAGCCGCCGCGTCCCCTGCTGCTACTGCCGCGGCCCGAGCCCATCGCGGTCATGGCCCTCTTGCCCGACCACCCGCCGCGCCGCATCGCCTGGCGGCGCGAGCGCCTGGAGGTCACCCGCGCCGAGGGCCCCGAGCGCCTGGAGCCGGCCTGGTGGGACCCGGCCGAGGCCGGCCAGCCCGCGCGCGACTACTACCGCCTGGAGACCGCCGACGGCCGCCGCCTCTGGGTCTACCGCGCGCAGCAGGACTGGTACCTGCAGGGGTTGTTCGCGTGAGCGCGCGGCTGCCTCCCACTCCAACTCCTGGGACACAACCGAGATCGTCGTCGCAGAGGTTTCCCTCCGCGCAGGCTTTGCTCTAGGAACCAAGCGAGACGCCTTTCGGAGCTTGGCCCATGACCCTCTCCCCGCTGCCGCTGCCCGGCGGCATCACCGCGCGCCAGGTCCGAACCGGGACCGGGCTCGACCAGCATCTGCTCGAGGCGGGGGACCGCCGGGCGCCGCTCCTGCTGCTGCTGCACGGCTTTCCGGAGCTGGCCTTCTCGTGGCGCCACGTGATGCCCCGGCTCGCCGACGCGGGCTTCTGGGTCGTGGCACCCGACCTGCGCGGCTACGGCCGGACGAGCGGGTGGGAGGGGGGCTACGACATCGACCTCAGCTCCTTCTCCATGCCGATGATGGTCCGGGACAACGTCGCGCTGGTGCGCGCGCTGGGGCGCGAGGCGACCCATGCCACCATCGGGCACGACTACGGCGCGCCCGTCACCGCCTGGACCGCGCTGATCCGGCCGGACATCGCGCCGCGCGCGGTGATGATGAGCTCGCCCTTCGCCGGCCCGCCCGCGATCGCGCAGCAGCCCGACCCGGTGCACGACGCGCTGCTGGCGCTGCCCCGGCCCCGCAAGCACTACCAGTGGTACTATGCGACCCGCCCGGCCGAGCGCGACATGCTGCAGGCCCCGCAGGGCTTGCAGGCCTTCCTGCGCGCCTACTTCCACATGAAGTCGGCGGACTGGGCGCAGAACGCGCCGCAGCGCCTGGCCGGCTGGTCGGCAGAGGAACTCGCCAGGATGCCGACCTACTACATCATGGACGCCGGCGAGACGATGGCCGAGACGGTCGCTCACCAGATGCCCGGCCCCGAGGCGATCGACGCCTGCCGCTGGATGACCGAGGCCGAGATGGCCGTCTATGCGGCGGAGTACGCCCGCACGGGCCTGCAGGGCGGGCTGAACCATTACCGCTGCGCGACCGCGCCCCGCTTCCGCCGCGACCTCTCGCTCTGGCATGGCCGCAGGATCGAGGGCCCGACCCTCTTCCTCGCCGGCCGCCAGGACTGGGGCTGGGCCCAGTTTCCCGGCGCGCTCGAGGCCATGGAGACCCAGGCGACCGCCGACCACCGCGGCACCCGCCTGATCGAGGGCGCCGGCCACTGGGTGCAGCAGGAGCAGCCGGAGGCGGTCGTGGAGGCGCTGCTGCGCTTTCTCGAGGAAACCCGCTGAGGCAGGGCCTCAACCGTCGGCGAGGCCAGGAACGAGTCCGCCCTCCGGGCGCTGCGCCTGGCCTGACGAGGTTGCCGGGGCCAGCCTTGACTGCTCGGCAACCGGGCGACCGGACAGGATGGCCCTGGCTTTCGGATCGGCCAGAAGGTGCCTGGTCGCGTCGGCGAAGGCTTCATTGAGGATCTTGATGTTGCCGTTCATCACGAAGTTGGGTTCCGTGCCTGTTCCCTCGGTCTCGACCGTCGCGACGATGGTCCGCGTGGCCAGGTCGAACAGGGTCCAGCGCACCTTGAAGTAGGCCTCGCCGCGCGACTCCAGATCCGGGGAGAGCAAGGTGATGAGCTCGCGCTCCGGGACGCAGAAGTTGAAGAGGAAGTCCGTCAGCGTCGCGGCGACCTGAATCTCGGGTGCACGGGGCCGCCGGGTGGGATGCTGGTACGAGGTGGCGTCGTAGCCCTGGGTTGTCAGCGTGTCGACGAAGCTCTTGGCCAACTCGAACTTCATGCGATCGTTCACCAGCGCCTGGGTCCAGGTGCGGTGAAGGTCGATGCTCTGACCGCAGTTGTAAGATCCTTCCACGATCCCGAAGAAGGTCTTGCTCGCCAGGTCGAGCGTGAAGCTGGAGAACTCCACCTCCGGCAGGTCGGCACCGCTGGGCGCGGTGGCTGCGGCCGCCTGACCGACCGCCGGAAGGCTTTGTCTGGGCTGCGTGGCCTTGGAGCAGGCAGCCAGGGCGAGCGCGGCGGCCAGCGCGAAGAAGAGCGTTCTGGTCATCGGATACCTCGTCGGGATCGGATCTTCCGGCATGGGCGCCTAGCCTTGCAGCAAGGCGACAAAGGCAGGGTCGGCCAGGAGGTTGGAGGTGGCCTCGCCGAAGGAGGACACGATGAGGCCGAAGCCTTCGACCCCGACGACGTAGCTGTCGCGGGCGGAGCCTTCGCTGCTGCCTTCGAACACCAGGGCGCCGCTGGTGGCGTCGGTGACATGCCAGGTCACCGAGACGTAGGCCTCGCCCGGTCCATTCTTGCAGAGGTTGGCGATCACCTTGTCCAGCAGGGCCTCGACCTTGTAGTCGGCGCCGACCGTGTCGAAGATCTCGATGGCCAGCGCCTGGGCGGGATAGCCCGCGGCCTTCATCGTCTCGACGTACTCGTGCGCGAACTGGCTTTGCGCTTGCGCGGCCTCGTCGATGTTGAAGTCGTCGCCCTTGAACTCGGCGACCGCGCGGCAGGACGATCCGGTGCTGAGGTGCCCGCCGATATAGCCGGGAGGCAGGTTCTCGCGCACCTGCATCAGCTTCACGACACGCGCCGGAGTGGCCGTGCCGGCCTTCACCGGCGCGCTCTTGGCGACCTCCGGGACGTTCGGCCTGGGTGTCGTTACCTGGGTGCAGCCGACCAGCGTCGCAAGCACCGTCACTGCCAGAAGCATCCGAACCGTCACCGCGCCGCACTCCTTCATCGCCGTCGGGGAGCTGCTCCTCCCGCCCTCACCCGGTGCCAGGAATACTCCTACCAACAGCACTATCGGGCAGGATTCGCTAGTGCTTTCGTTGTGTCGCCGCCCGGTCGCCGCCAGGTCGCCCCCGTTCGCCTGCCGTTGGCCTTGTCCGCTAATCCGGCTTCCGGCAGTGGGGAAGGTGACTACCGGCGAGTCGTCCTGGGAACCTGCACGCCCCAGTGAGTCAAAGTATTTGTCATGTGCTATAGCATATGACACCATCCCCTCGGCGCACCCAGAATCGCTCGCCGGCCTGCGACCGAGGGCAAAGTGGAGACAAAGCCCTGCTGCCAATCCACCCCCTTCGCTGTCGGAGGGGCAGGCAGTCCGCGTTGCGGCGAATCCGGTCGGGCGGGGTGCGCATGGAGCGCTTTACACCCAGGGAAAACAACGGAGGCTTCCTCAAGATGATCAAGAAGACCTTGCTTGCCACGGCCATGCTGGCCGTCATCGGCGGCGGCGCGGCCGAGGCCGAGCTGCTGGACGACATCAAGGCGCGCGGCGAGCTGCGCTGCGGGACCTTGAACTACCTGCCGGGCGTCGGCTTCCTGGACGACAAGGGCGAGTGGTCCGGCTTCGACGTCGACTTCTGCAAGGCGGCCGCGGCCGCCATCCTGGGCGACCCGGCCAAGGTGGAGTTCATCGCCACCACCGGCCCGCAGAAGTTCCCGGTGCTGGAATCGGGCGAGATCGACATCCTCTCGCGCAGCGTCACCCAGACGATCTCGCGCGAGACCACGATCGGCATGGATTTCATCGGGCCGAACCACCTGACCGGACAGGGCTTCATGGTGCACAAGGGCACCGGCGTCAGCGATGTGAAGGAGCTGGACGGCGCCACCGTCTGCGTGCTGGCCGGCACGGTCACCGAGCGCTATCTGGCCGACTGGTTCGCTGCCAACGGCATGACCTTCCAGCCGGTCGCCACCGAGAACAGCGACCAGATGTTCGGCGCCTACTTCGACAACCGCTGCGACGTGGTGACGATGGAGCCGCCCTACCTGGCGATCCGCCGGACCCGCTCGGCCAACCCCGACGAGCACGTGATCCTGGACGAGCTGATCGCCAAGTCCTTCGAGGCGCCGGTGATCCTGGAGGGCAATCCCAAGCTGCGCGAGGTCCTGCAGTGGATGCACTGGGGCATGGTGACCGCAGAGGAGCTGGGCATCACCAGCGAGAACGTCGAAGAGATGGCCGCGAACTCGCAGGACCCGGTGGTGCGCCGCTTCCTCGGCGTGGACGGCACCATCGGGCAGGACATGGGGGTTCCCAACGACTGGATGGTCCAGGTGGTCAAGGCGGTCGGCAACTACGGTGAGTTCTACGAGCGCAACCTCGGCAAGGGCTCGCAGCTCAACGTCGAGCGGGGCATGAACGCGCTGTGGCGCGACGGCGGCGCCATGATCGCACCCGGCTGGCAGTGAGCCGACCGGAGGCCGAGGAGGGCGCGCGGGTCTCCGCGCGCCTCTTCGCCAGGGTCGGGTGGCTGGGCGGCCTCGGCCGCGGCGGCCGGCAGGGCCTGATCGCCCAGGCAGTCCTGGGCTTTCTACTGGTCGCGGCCGGGACCCTCATCTGGATCTCGGCCTCTGAGAACCTGACCGGGCTTTCGGCCAAGACGGGCTACGGCTTCCTCCTGGAGCCGGCACCCTTCGAGCTGGGCGAGAGCATCATCCCCTTTTCCGCAGGAGACAGCTTCCTCAAGGCCTTCACCGTCGGCCTGCTGAACACCGTCAAGGTGGCGCTGATCAGCATCCTGCTCTCCACCCTGCTGGGCCTCTTCCTCGCGCTGGGGCAGCTCTCGCCCAGCATCGTAATCTCGAGGATCTGCCGCAGCTACATCGAGATCGTGCGCAACGTGCCCCTGCTCTTGCAGCTCATCTTCTGGTACAGCGTGCTGACCCACAGCCTCCCGGCCGTGCGCCAGGCGCTCTCGCCGGTCGAGGGCATCTATCTGACCAACCGCGGCCTCTACCTGCCGGCCCCCGTGCTCGAGGGCGCGGAGAATGCCCTCGCGCTGGCCCTGCTGGCCGGTCTGCTGCTGGCCGGCGCCGCGATCTGGATCGGCCGCCGGGCAAAGCGGCGAGACGGCCGCGGCATTCCCGGCCTGGTCGTGATCGTGCTGGCAGCACTGTTGCTGCCGCCGCTTGCCGTCTTCCTGGCCGCCGGCGCGCCGCTCTCCTTCTCGGTACCGGAGCTCAAGGGCTTCAACTTCCGCGGCGGCATCAGCATGACGCCGGAGTTCACGGCCATGCTGCTGGGCCTCACCATCTATACCGCCGCCTTCAATGCCGAGATCATCCGCGCCGGCATCCTGGGCGTGCCCAAGGGGCAGAGCGAAGCGGCCCTGGCGCTGGGCCTGAAGCGCCCGGTGGTGATGCGCAAGATCGTGCTGCCCCAAGCGCTGCGGATCATCATCCCGCCGATGACCAACTCCTATCTCAACCTCACCAAGGAGTCCTCGCTGGGGGTCGCCATCGGCTATCCGGAGCTGGTCAGGGTCGCCAACATCACCTTGGCCGAGACCAGCCAGGCCTTCGAGTGCATCACCATCATCATGGTGGTCTACCTCACCCTCAGCCTCACCATCTCCGCGTTCCTCAACTGGATGAACGCGCGCGCCAAGCTGGTCGAGCGATGACGGCGGCCAGCGACTACCGCCCCGAGCGCGGCCTGATCGACCGGCTGAAGCCGCTGGTGGCGACCCCCGGCGTGGCGCTTGCCAATCTCGCCGGCCTGGCGCTGCTGATCTGGGCGGTGCCGCCGATCCTCGACTGGGCGCTCTTCGACGCGGTCTGGTCGGCGGAGAACATGCACGGCTGCCCGCCGGGGTCGGGCGCCTGCTGGGCCTTCATCGGCGACAAGCTGCGGCTGATCCTCTTCGGGCGCTTCCCTTACGACGAGCAGTGGCGGGCCGTGGTGGCGACCGTGGGTCTGGTCGCGCTCGTCGTCCTCTCGCTCGATCCGCGCTTCTGGCGGCGCTGGCTGGCGCTGGCCTGGGTCTTGGGCCTGGCAGTCTACGCGGTCTTGATGTGGGGCGGGGTGCTCGGGCTCAGCCCGGTCAACAGCAACTACTGGGGCGGCCTGCCGCTGACCCTGCTGCTGACCATCTTCGGCGTCTTCTTCGGCCTGATCGTGGCGGTGCCCGTGGCGCTGGCGCGCTTCTCCTCGCTCCCGCTCTTCAAGATCACCGCGACGGTCTATGTCGAGACGGTGCGCGGCGTGCCGCTGATCAGCGTGCTCTTCATGGCGGCCGTCCTCTTGCCGATCCTGCTGCCCGACGGGCTGACGCCGAACGGCCTGGGCCGGGTGCTGCTGGGGCTGGTCTTCTTCTTCGCCGCCTACATGGCAGAGGTGCTGCGCGGCGGCCTGCAGGCACTGTCGCACGGCCAGTTCGAGGCCTCGCGCGCGCTCGGCCTCTCCTACGCGGTGACGATGGGCAAGGTGGTGCTGCCGCAGGCCTTCCAGATCGTGCTGCCGGCCATGGTGAACCTGATCATCGGTGCGCTGAAGGGCACCTCCCTGGTCGTCATCGTCGCCATGATGGACCTGCTGGGCTCCGCCCAGGCGGCGCTGGCCGATCCCGACTGGATCGGCTTCTATGTCGAGGCCTATGTCTTCGCCGCCTGCATCTACGCCCTGCTCTGCGGGTCGGTCTCCTGGTACGGCAGGCGGGTCGAGGGACGGCTGCAGAATGCGCACGGCCGATGACTGAAACGAGCGCCGATACGGCCTCCATCCTGGACCGCCTGCCGCGCGGGGCCACCCTGACGCAGCGGGTCTACGAGCGCCTGCGCCGCGGCCTGCTGGTGGGCTTCTGGGCGCCGGGCGAGAAGCTCTCGGCGCGCAACATCGCCCGCGAGATGGGGGTGAGCCAGACCCCCGTGCGCGAGGCCATGATGCGGCTGGCGAACGAGGGCGCGCTGGAGGTGAGCGAGGCCAGGGCCTTTAGGACGGCGGAGCTCTCCAGCACGCAGTACCGCGAGCTGGTCGGGATCCGCCTGGCGCTGGAGCCGATGGCGGCCGAGCTGGCGGCCGCCCGCCTGACCGCGGCACAGATCGACCAGGTCGAGGAGCTAAACGAGGGAATGGCGGCCAACATCGCGACCGAGACCTTCGGCACGGCGATGGAGTTCGATTCGGCCTTCCACCTGATGATCTACAAGGAGGCGGACCAGCCGCTGCTGCTGGCCATCATCGACAGCCTGCTGCTGCGCGCCGGGCCGACCCGGCACCGCCTCTCGCATGCCTACCGCCGCTCGCTGGCCGGCTATCGCCAGCACTGCCGCATCATCGAGGCGCTGCGCCGGCACGACGGCCCGGGCGCGCGCGCGCTGATCGCAGAAGACCTGTCCAAGGGGGCCGCGGCGATCCTCGCGGATCTGCCCGACTAGAGCAGCCCGCAACGAAGGAGCAACCCTGCGGACCCGATCGGGGGGCCGCAGCTGAAAGGAAGGACGAGTGACATGACCCAAACCCGCGCAGCCTTTCCCCCCGGGGGACGCGACTGGGAGGACCTGCAGGCGGAGATGCGCCGGCGCTCGGCGGACGACATCGACTGGCGCCGGGGCCGCACGCCGCTCTTCGTCTTCCGCAGCGACGAGGAGACCTACGACATCGGCCGCAAGGCCTATTTCGAGTTCTTCACCGAGAACGCGCTCGGCCGCAAGCGCGCCTTCTTCGGGATCGCCTCGATGGAGCGCGACGTCCTGGACTTCGGCCTCGACCTCTTCTCGGCGCCCGACGGGGCCGAGGGCGCCTTCACCACGGGCGGCAGCGAGAGCATCTTCATAGCCCTCAAGGCCGCGCGCGACGCCCACCGTGCAAGGTCGGGGATCAAGCCCGGCGAGGGACGGCTGAACGTGGTCATGCCGATCACCGCGCACCCGGCCTTCGACAAGGCCGCCGACGCGATGGACCTGGAGCTGCGCCGCGGCGAGGTGGGCGCGGACCGCCGGGCCGATCCCGAGACCCTGCGGCCCCTGGTGGACGAGCGCACCATCGCGCTCGTGGGCTCCGCCCCCTGCTTCCCGCACGGCGTGATCGACCCGATCGGGGCGCTGAGCGACCTGGCGGTCGAGCTGGGGCTCTGGCTGCACGTCGACGCCTGCGTGGGCGGCTGGCTTGCGCCCTTCTTCACCCGCATCGGCCGGCCGACGCCGCACTTCGACTTCCGCTTTCCCGGCGTGCGCTCGATCTCGGCCGACCTGCACAAGTTCGGCTTCTGCCCGAAGCCGGCCTCGACCGTCTTCTACCGCGACGCGGAGGACCTGAAGCGCGGCACCTTCGTCGCCGACTCCTGGCCCAGCGGCCGCTTCGAGACCCCGACCATCTCCGGCACCCGGCCGGGCGGCGCCGTGGCCGGCGCCTGGGCGGTGCTGAACCACCTGGGCGAGAGCGGCTTCTGCACCATCGCCGAGCGCCTCTCGGCCATGATCGACCGCTACGTGGCGGGGATCGAGGCCCTGCCGGAGCTGCAGATGATCGCGCGGCCCGACCTCTCCATCATCAACTTCGGCTCCGAGAAGGTGGATATCTTCCTGGTGGCCGAGACCATGGCGGCCCAGGGCTGGCTGCCCGGGCTGACCCGGCGGCCCAAGGGCATGCATGCCATGATGTCCCTGCTGCACGAGGCCTCCTGCGAGGCCTACCTGGTAGACCTCCGCGAGGCCATCGCGGCCGCCCGCGCGCAGGGCGAGCAGGAGGCCACCATCAAGGCGACCTACTAACCGCCGGGCTGACCGCCGGGGCTCACTCCAGCGGCAGGCAGGCCAGGCCCAGCAGGGCCGGGTCGGGATCTTCGATCAGCTCGACCGAGAGGTCCTGGACCAGGTGGCGCAGGGGATGGGGGTCGGCCAGCACCTGCGCCAGGCCGGCCGCGATGTCCTCCGACAGCGCATGGGCGACGCTGCCGACCAGCGAGATCCTGCCGGTGGCGCCGGTCGTCAGCGCCGCATCGCGCAGTGCTGCCGCCGTCGCCTCGCCGAAGACGCGGCGGGTACGGCGGGCGGCCTGGCTGTCGCTGGTGGAGATGACCTCCGGCGCCTCTTCCTCGCCGGTGATCGCCTTGTGCAGGCGGGCCAGCCCGCGGCCGCAGAGCCAGTGCTCCAGGCTCCAGCTCTCGGGCTCCGCCCGGCGTGCCAGCGCATGCGGCAGCCAGCCGGCGTGGCCGATCTCGGTGCCCTGCGCCAGGTAGCCGCCGCGCGGCAGCGGGATGAGCTGCGCCATGCCGAGCCCCGTGCCCATCCCCACCACGAGCTGGCTGTGGCCCTGCTTGGGGCGGCCGCTGTAGAGGCTGCGCCGGCGCTCGGCCGGGATCAGGGGAAGCGCATGCGCGACGGCGGCCAGGTCGTTCACCACGGTCGCCCGCTGCACGCCCAAGAGGCGCTTCAGCACCGAGACCTCCAGCACCCAGTCGGCGTTGGTGAGCTTGATCGCGCCCTCTTCCACCGGGCCGGCGCCGGCCACCGCGGCCTCGGAGATGGCGCCGCGGGCGACGGCCGACTGTGCCCGGTAGCGGCTGAGCGCCGCGGCGAAGCTGGGGAAGTCCCGCGTGTGATAGTCGATGCGCCGCGTGATCTGCCCGTTGGGCAGCGCGACGGCGAAGCGGGCCTGTGTTCCGCCTATGTCGGCAACCAGTCGTCCAGTCATACCCTATCCGTTCCCAGCGCGCCTTGGGACCGCAGCCGGGGCGCAACCCTCCTGCGCCAAGCCGGGCTTGCTGTCAACGTCCGGCAGCCGGCCGGGGCGCCAGCCGCAGGCCGTGAGCGCCTCCTGCAGGGCCGCGGGCGGGGCGGCGAAGGCGGCGACCGGCGGGCGCTCCGGGTAGAGCGGCAGGCTCAGCGCGACGGCATGCAGGTGCAGGACGCTCGCCGCGCCGCCGTAGGCCCGGTCGCCGAGGATGGGGCAGCCAATGGCCGCCAGGTGGACCCGGATCTGATGCGTGCGGCCGGTTAGGGGGCGGAGCTCCAGCCAGCTCAGCCCCCGGGCCTCGCCCAGCAGGCGGTAGAGCGTCGTGGCCGGCTTGCCCTCGGCGGCGGCGGCCATGTGCCACGCCCGGCCCTCCGTCACCTTGGCGAGCGGCAGGTCGATCCTGCCGTCGGGCGCCGGCGGCCGGCCCGCCGTCACCGCCCAGTAGCGCTTCTCGACCAGGCGGCGCTGGAAGAGGCGCCCCAGCTTGCGCATGGCCCGGTCGTTGCGCCCCAGCGCCAGGCAGCCGCTGGTCTCCTGGTCCAGGCGGTGCGCCAGCTTCGGCGTCTCGCGATAGCCGAAGCGCAGCTCCGGCAGCAGGTCCTCCAGGCTGGCCTTGCCGGAGGGCCCGCCGTGCACCGGCAGCCCGGCGGGCTTGTCCACCACCAGCAGCAGCGAGTCGCGGTAGAGCAGCGGCAGCGGCGGCTTGTGCGCGCCGGCGCGAGCGGCTACCTCCTGGCCTTTCCTGTCTTGCGCGATCATGTCTGAGCTTCCCATCGATCAGGTCATAGACCAAGTCCTGGCGGCCTTGCACCAGGAGAGAGCGGCCGTCCTGCAGGCACCGCCCGGCGCCGGCAAGACCACGCGCGTGCCCCTGGCGGTGGCCGGGCATCCTGCCATGCGCGGGCGCAAGGTGCTGGTGCTCGAGCCGCGGCGGCTGGCCGCCCGCCTGGCCGCGGGCCACATGGCGGCAGGACTGGGCCAGCCGGTCGGCGGCGAGGTCGGCTATCGCGTCCGCCTGGAGCGCAAGGTCGGCCCCACGACCCGGGTCGAGCTGGTGACCGACGGGCTCTTCCTCCGCCAGCTTCAGGAGGATCCGGAGCTGGCCGAGGTCGGCTGCGTCATCTTCGACGAGGTGCACGAGCGCGGGCTGGAGAGCGACCTGGCCCTGGCCCTCACCCTGGAGGCGCGGGCAGCGCTGCGCCCCGACCTCTGGCTCCTGGCCATGTCGGCGACCCTGGAGGCGGAGCCCTGGGTCGAGCTGCTGGGCGGGGCGCCGCTGATCGAGAGCCAGGGACGGAGCTTTCCCGTCGAGATCTGCTGGCGGCCGCCCTCTACGCGGGAAGGCTGGGAAGCCTGCCTGCTGCGGGTGGTGAAGGAGGCCCTGAGAGAGCGGGAGGGCAGCCTGCTGGTCTTCCTGCCGGGCCAGGGCGAGATCCGGCGTGCCGTCCAGACCTTGGAGCGGGCGGGGCTGCCCGCAGGCGTCGGCCTGGCACCACTCTACGGCGACCTCAGCCAGGCCGCGCAGGCAAGCGCCCTGCAGCCGGCGCCGCCGGGCCGGCGCAAGGTGGTGCTGGCCACCGCGATCGCCGAGACCAGCCTCACCATCGAGGGCATCTCGGTCGTGGTCGATGCCGGGCTGGCGCGCGGGCCGCGCTACGATCCGCGCTCCGGCATGACCCGGCTGGAGACCCTGCCGGTCAGCCAGGCGACGGCGACGCAGCGTGCGGGCCGTGCGGGACGGCTGGGGCCGGGCGTCTGCTACCGGCTCTGGGAGGAGGCCGAGCACCGTGCCCGCCCGGCCCAGCCTGCAGCCGAGATCCTGGTCGGCGATCCCGTGCCGCTGGCGCTCGAGCTGGCCCTCTGGGGGGCCGGCGACGGCAGCAGGCTCGCCTTCCTCGACCCGCCGCCGGCGGCGCTGCTGGAGCCGGCCCGGGCCCTGCTCGCCGCCCTGGGTGCGCTCGACGACGAGGGGGCGCCCACCCCGCATGGCCGGGCGCTCGGCCGCCTGGGACTGCATCCGCGCCTGGGCCACATGGTTCTGGCGGCGGCCGAGGAGGGGCGCGCGGAGGAGGCCTGCGCACTGGCGGCCCTGCTGAGCGGCCGCGGGCTCCTGCGCGGGGCACAGCACAGCAACCTGCGCCACCACATGGAGGCCTTCCTGGCGCCCAAGAGCGCCGGTGCCGCCCTCGACCGCGGCGCGCTGCGCGAGGCCGGCCTGCTCGCCCGCCAGCTTGCCAGGCAGGTCGGGGCTCCGCGCCGGGCGGAGGGGCGGGGGGGCTCGCTGGGCGCCCTGCTGGCCCGGGCCTACCCCGACCGCGTGGCCAAGCGGCAGGAACAGGAGCCGGAGCGCACGCGCTATCGCCTGGCCAACGGACGCCCGGTGCAGATCCCGAGCGAGGATCCCCTGGCGCTGGAGCCCTGGCTGGCCGTGGCGGACCTGGGCGGCGGCAGCCCGCCGCGCATCCTGAGGGCGGCTGCGCTCACAGTCGAAGAGATCGAGAGCCTCTTCGCCGAGCGGATCGCCTGGCACCGGCGGGTCGGCTGGGACCCGAAGAGCCGCAGCGTGCTGGCGCGCGAGGAGCGCCGCTTCGAGGCCCTGGCGCTGGCCCAGCGCCCCCTTGCCGACCCCGATCCGGAAGAGCTGGCCCGCGCACTGGCCGAGGGGATCCGCAGGCTGGGCGTCGGGTCGCTGCCCTTCACGGCGGAGGCGCGGGCCCTCCAGGCCCGCATCGCCTTCGCCGCACGCTGCAGCCTGGAGGAGGCGGACTGGCCAGCCGTCGACGACGCGAGCCTCCTGGCCGAGCCCTTCGCCTGGCTGGGACCGCAGCTCTGGGGCCGCAGCAAGATCGCGGAACTCGAAACCCTGGATCTGGAGGCCGCCTTGCTCGACATGCTTGGACCGGAGCTGCGGCGGTCCCTGGACCGCCTTGCGCCCAGGGAACTGCGGCTGGGCGAGCGGGTGCGCGCGCCGCTCGACTACGCGGCCGATCCGCCGGTCGCCTCGGCGCGCCTGCAGAGCCTCTTCGGGGTCCGGGAGATCCCGGCGGTGGGTGGCGGGCGGGTCGCGGTGCGCCTGGCGCTCCTCTCTCCCGCCGGCCGGCCGGTCGCGGTCACCGGCGACCTGCAGCACTTCTGGAGCGAGGTCTACCCGCAGGTCCGGGCCGAGCTCCGCGGGCGCTATCGCAAGCATGCCTGGCCGGAAGACCCCCTGCAGGCACCGCCTCCGGGACCGGAAAAGGCGGGCAAGACCGGTGCCGGGCGCCGCAGGTGAGTGGGCCCGCCTGAGACAAAGGAGAGCAGGCTCAATCCTGGGCTCTGCGCTCGCTTGACGGGGGCTGTCGCTGCTCTGTAGGGTCCCATCCCGGTGGATGCTGGAGGATGTTTGCGCATCGATCGGGCGGTGCGCGCATCGAACAGGGCAGGACGCCGTGTCGTGTCGCCGGTGGCGATTTTCAGCCAGGCGGCGAAAAGGAGCTTTGTCGAGGGCTCTTTGGTACCCCCCGCCGAAGGCCGCAAGGTCTCGGTCGCTAGCCCTTCGTTTGTTTGGTGAGCTCCTGGATTGCGAACCCCCTGAGGATTGGCGGGTCGCAGGCAGCCTGCTTTGAGAGGAGAGAACGGATTGGCGTTCGGCGAGGATGAGGCTCCCAAGGAAGGAGGGCGCTTTCGCGCATGTTTCAACCGTGTCTTTGCGGAGCGAGAGATCATCCTGCGAAGCGACGGCAAGCTTCGCTATCTGAAGATCGGCCGGCGCGCCCAGATGCTGGCCGCCGGCGTCGCCGTGGCGGCCCTCTGCTGGGGCGCCTACGTCAACCTGAGCTACCTCGTGCAGTCCGAGAGCCTGGTCTCGAAGGACATGCTGATCGCGCAGCATCGCGAGGCCTCGCGCAATCACGAGGTCGAGTCCAAGCGGCTGCGGCAGAGCCAGTCCGATGTCGCGGTCCTGAAGGCGCGCCTGCTCGACCGCGAGGCCGAACTCGCCAGCCTCGAGCGCGAACGCGAGGAGCTGACCGCGCGGCTGGGCAAGCTGAACGAGACCTTGAAGACCGAACTGGCTGAGGCCGAGGCGCGCGAGCGGCGCCTGGCCGGCAAGCTCTCGTCCCAGGATCGTGCGCGGGCCATGGACCAGCGCCTGCACCAGAAGGAATCCAAGAACCTGACGGCCAAGCGGGTCCGGGAGACCTCGGTGCTGGAAGATCGCCTCGCGGCTGCGCGGGCCGAACTTCTTGCCACGCGCGACCGTCTGGCCGCCGCGGAGACCGGCCTGGCAGCGCTGCAGGACGAGCGCCTCGCCCTGGCCGGGAAGTACGAGGCCGAACGCGGTCGTGCCCAGTCCGCTCTCGCCTCAGGGCAGGAGGCGGCCGACAGGCTCGCGGCGAGCGAGGCGGCCAGGACGAAGCTTGCGGCCGAGCAGGAGCGGCTCTCGCGGGCGATCGAGACCTTGACCGCGGCCGAGACTGCCCTCAAGGCAGAACTCGAGAAGCAGAGAGGGGCGATGCAGGCAACCCTCGCCGAGCTCTCGGCCGGGAAAGAGCAGCTTGCCTCGCTGAAGCAGGAAAAGGCGGCGCTGGCCCGGAGCGTCGAGACGCTCGAGCGGCGCGAGAAGGCGCTTCGCGCAGACCTCGAGAAGGGTACCCGGGCCGCCGCGGAGGTCACCGCGGCGCTCAAGGCCGAGAGGGAAGCCAGGGAGACCGCCGTCGCCGAGCGCCGGGCCCTTGCGAAGGAGGCCGAGGCCCTGGCGGGCAGGGCGGCCGCTCTCAGCGAGACCCTGGCCGACTCCCGGGCGTCGCGGAAGGCGCTCTCCGAGCGGCTGGCGGCGGAGAGCCAGGCCAAGGCGGCGGCGATCGCGGAGCGCGACAGCCTGGCCAAGCAAGTCGCGGCGCTGAGCGCCGAGAGCGCGAACCTGACCGCCAGCCTGGACCAGGCGGCGCAACGGGAGAAGGCACTCTCCGAGCGGCTGGCAGCCGAGAGTGCCGCCAAGGAAGAAACGCTCGCAAAGCATGCGGCCCTTGTGCAGGAGCTGGAGGCACTGACCGCCAGTGCCGCCGGCCTGCAGGCCGAACTGGCCGAGGGCGAGACCAAGCAGAGGGCGCTCACCGAGAAGCTGGCGGCTGCCGAGCGGGCACAGAAGTCTGCGGCCGAGGAGCGGCTGGCGCTCGCAGGTGAGATCGAGGCGCTGACGGCCAGCGAAGCCGAGCTTCGCCGGGCCCTCGCCGCGGGCAAGAAGGCCCAGGACGAGCTGGCGCGCAGCCTTTCGGCCGAGATCGAGGCCAAGAAGGCTGCTGCTGCGGCCCGCGAGGCCCTGGCCGGCGACCTCGAGGCCCTGGCCGCCGTCGAGGCGGAGCTCCGGGCGGAGATTCGCCGCGGCCAGGACGCGGAGGCCGGGCTGGCCGGCCAGCTTGCGGCGACAGAGGAGTCCCTGGCGGGGCTGCGCGGCGAGCAGGCCAGGCTGAACCAGGAGCTGCAGGGCGCCTATGGGGACCGCGAGGCGCTCTCCAAGGTGCTGATGGCGGAGAAGCGGCAGAACGCGGGCCTGAAGGCCGATCGCACCAGGCTGACCGACGAGATCCAGGTCCTGGCGGCCGAGCATCTGAGCCTGGAGGAAGGACTGGTTCAGCGCGAGGCGGCGCTGCTGGAGAGCACGGATCTCTACGAGGCCCTCTCCGAAGAGCACATGGCGCTGCGCGAGAAGGCCGGCGACCTCGAGCAGCAGGTCGAGGACTACGCGGCGGCGAGCGAGGATCTGCGCCGGCGCCTGGAAGAGACCACGATGGAGCGTTCGGCCTCGGCCAGGCGCCACGCCGCGCTCGCGGTCAAGCAGCAGGATCTGCAGGACGAGCGAGCCGAGCTTGCGCGCGCGCTGGGCGAGAGCGAGGCGGCACGCAAAGAGCTGGCCGCCCAGATCGTGGTGCGCGACCAGCAGCTTGCGCGTCTCAAGGACAACCTCAATGCCCTCGACCGCGCGCATGCCGACCTGCAGATCGAGCACCAGCAGCTCAGCGGCGATCTGGCGAGCGCAGAGACCACCGGGGCGGCGCTGCGGGCGGAGATCGAGGACCGCAGCCTTGCCCTGCAGGCGGCGGAACAGCGGCGCACCCGGCTGCAGGCGGAGCAGCGGCAGCTCGTGGCGCGCATCGCCGTTCTGGAGCGCGACCTGCTGCGCAGCAAGAGCGATGTGCGCAAGGTCGAGGCGCGCCACGACTCCCTGCTGGATGCCCTGGAGCGTAAGGAAGGCATGATGGCCAGCCTGCGGGTCGACCGTGCCGCCTTCGGCGAAGAGGTCGCCAGCCTGCAGGAAACCCTCGGCCAGGCGGCGGAGGCCGCCGACCGCTCGGAGGCGCGGTTGCGCGATCTGGAGCGCGACCTCCTGCATGCCCGCCAGGGCCGCGCCCGCCTGGCGCAGCGCGAGGCCAACCTGGCCGGCGAGGCCCGCCAGCTCCAGGCCAAGGTGGCCGGTCTTGAGGATCTGCGCGACGCCCTGGTCAAGGAAGGCAAGGAGATCGCGGTCGCCCTGAAGCAGGAGCGCCAGCGCGCCGACACGCAGGACGCCGAGCGCGAGCTGCTGGTGGCCCAGGTGGACAGCCTGTCCAAGGAGCTGAGCCTGGCCAAGCAGAGCAACAGCGACCTCTCGGTGCTGGCCGCGGAGACCAAGAGCGCCTTCGTCGCCGCCCAGGCGCGCGCCGCGGAGCTGAAGTTGGAGCGCGACCGCCTGACCCTGGCCGTCGCCACCACCAGCGATGCCCTGGGGGCGCTGCAGGAAAACCACATCCGCCTCTCGGAGGAGCGCGACCGCCTCTTCTCGGCGCTGGAGGTCGAGCGCAACCGCTTGCCGCCGGACCAGGAACGCGAGCGTCTGGCCACCAGGGTGGAGTCCCTGGAGACCCTGATCGGCGACCTGCGCGACCGGCAGCGCGACATCGTCGACCGGCTCGACCTTCGGACCATGGACACCCTGGACGACGTCGAGACCGTGATCGCGACCACCGGGCTGGATATCGAACAGCTTTTGGCGCAGGCGGACGGGCCAGGTCGCGGCCAGGGCGGACCCTTCATCGCCGCGGACGAGATGCTGGCGACCGACGTGGCCTACGAACTGCAGGTCTCGGTAGCGCTTCTGGATCAGCGCCTGGACCGCTGGGACGCGCTGCAGCAGCTGGTGCAGGCCCTGCCGCTGAAGGTACCGCTGGAGAGCTACCGCCTGACCAGCGAGTTCGGCTACCGGCGCGATCCGGTGAACAAGCGACGCTCCTTCCACAACGGCGTGGACCTGGCCACCTCCTACAAGGCGCCGCTGGTGGCCACCGGGCCGGGCGTCGTCACCTTCGCCGGCTGGCGGGGCGGCTACGGCCGGGTGATCGAGATCGACCACGGCTTCGGGGTCGAGAGCCGCTATGCCCACCTCTCTCGGATCTCGGTCAAGAAGGGCGATCGTGTCCAGCCCGGCGATGCGGTGGGGCTGGTCGGCACCTCTGGTCGTGCCACGGGTCCGCACGTGCACTACGAGATCCTGTTCAACGGGACGAACTACGATCCGATGAACTTCTTCAGGGCGGGTCGCTATGTTCAGCAAGACGAATAGGCTGGGCGTCGTTCAGACCAAGGTTACGGTGGGCAGCCCGCGCCAGGCTGCCGCCGGCCGCAAGGCCGACATGCCCTCTATCGTCTCCGCCGGCCTGCAGGTCGAGGGAACCCTTCGCTCGGCCGGTGACATCCAGATCGACGGCCGCGTGATCGGCGACGTGATCTGCCGCTCGGTCACCATCGCGGAGGACGCACAGGTTCAGGGTCAGGTTCTTTGCGAGACGGCCCGCATCGACGGCTATCTTTCCGGCGAGGTCCGGGCCAAGACGGTGCAGATCTCGAAGAGCGCGAAGATCACCGGCGACGTGGTGCACGAGACGCTCGCGATCGAAGCGGGTGCCCATATCGAGGGCCGTCTGCGCCGGGCGAACGGCGAAGAGGCAGAACGCCTGCCCCCGCCGGACGACAGGGAGTGGTCGGAGGCCGAGGAGACGCTGGTCGAGCTCAAGGATCTGAAGGACTAATACAGTCGTCCCTAAAGGAAGAGCCCGTAGCCCCAGCCGGAGATGAGGGCGCCCAGGAAGGCCAGCAGCAGGTAGAAGAGAAAGACCGGCAGGCGGACCAGGCTGAAGACGGGGACCGCCGCCCAGGCCGAGGTGATCCCGCCGGCGACCAGGAAGGTCATGGCCGCATCGGGCCGCATGCCGCTGTCGATCAGCCCGCGGATCAGCGGCAGGGCGGCATAGCCGTCGAGGTAGATCGGCATGCCGACCAGGGCTGCGAGCGGCACGGCGTACCAGACCTCGCGGCCGACCAGGGGCACGAGCCAGTCCTGCGGCAGGTAGGTCTTCAGGAAGTACTCTGCCGCGAAGGCCAGAAGCAGCCAGAAGAGCACCAGGCGCGCGCTGTCGAGGGCCGTCTGCCGGAAGAGCCGGCGCCGGGCGGGATCCTGCCAGAAGCGCCAGCGGACGCTGTCCGGGCCATCGCAGCCGCAGGCCATGTCCCGGGTGAGCCGGTTCGTTCTTGCGGGATTCTCGAACCAGCCGAGGCGGACCGCCGCCAGGGTGGCGCCGCCGCCCAGAAGCCCGCAGGCGAAGGCGGCCAGGGTCTTGCCGACCGCGAAAGGAAGTCCCAGCGTGGCTGCCGTGATGGCGAGCATGCCGGGATCGGTGATGGGAGAGGAAAGCCAGAAGGCCATGATCGGCGCCAGCGGAACCCCCGCGGCCAGCAGGCCGGCGACCAGCGGAAAGACGGTCACACCGCAGACCGGCGTCAGCGCCCCGATCAGGGAGACGAAGGCGATCATGCGGAACGGGCCGCCGCGAAAGGCCGAGGCGATCAGGCCGACCGCGCCGCTGGCCGCGGCGAAGCCCACCAGCAGTATGGCCAGCAGGATCATCGGTGCGATGGAGAGGAGACTCTGCAGCGCGAAGAGCGCGGCCCGGGCGAGTTCCCCCGGCCAGAGCACGGCGGCGGCCAAGAGGCCGGCCGCCGCGATGCTGCGAAGGGACAGCCTGCGCCAGCGGATCGCTGCGCGCGGCGATGACTGGGACTGGCTCGCTTCTGTCATGGCGCAAAGGTGCTGCGCCTCTAGGCATTTATCCAATGAATAGTTACTATGCGTTCTATGAAGGAAATCGAACGCTTGGGCGAGGGGCTGGAGGCCGACCTGCTGCGCAGCTTTCTGGCCGTCGCCCAGAACGGCAGCGTGACCGCTGCGGCCCAGGCTCTGGGCCGCACCCAGTCGGCAATCTCGGTCCAGATCAAGCGCCTGGAAGCGCTCTTGGCCGTCCGGCTCTTCGAGCGTCAGGCGCGGGGCGTGCGCCTGACCGACGCCGGGCAGAGGCTGCTTCCCAGGGCCCGCCTGCTGCTGGAGGAGCTCCACGCCCTCAGGTTCAGCTTCTCCGAGCGTCTGACCGGGCGCCTGGCGATCGGCATTCCCGACGACTACGGCCCCGACGTGCTGCCGCGCATCCTGCACCGCTTCTGCCAGGCCAACCCCGGTGTGGAGCTCTCGATCACCTGCGGCTACTCGGCCAACTTCCGGGCCGCCGTGAAGACCGGGGCGCTCGACCTCGCGGTCTATGCCGCTGCCGGAGAGGCGCTCTCGGCCGCCGAGGAGTGCCTGACGGAGGTCCCCATCGCCTGGGTCGCCCGCGCGGGCTGGATGCCGCCTTCGGAGGGTGAGGAGATTCCGCTCGCCCTCTTCGACCGCGAGTGCTGGTGGCGCGACCTGGCGATCCGAAGCCTCTCGGCGCAGGGAAAGGCCTTCCGGGTGGTCCTGACCAGCGAGAGCGTCATGGGCATCAAGGCGGCCGTCTCCGCCGGCCTCGCCGTCGGCCTGCTGGCGAGCGATACCCTGGAGCCCGGCATGGAGGTCCTGACGGAGCGCCAGGGCTTCCCGGCGCTACCGGCCTCGCAGATGGCGCTCATCAGGGCGCCGAGGTCCGATTCGCCGGCGCTCGAGCGGATGGTCGAGGCCATCCGCTTCGGCTTCGGGCAGGGTCAGGCCTCGGCGAGGACCTTGGCGTAGAGTGCGGGGTCGACGTTGCCGCCGCTCAGCACGATGGCGACAGCCTTGCCCTTGAGGTCGAGCTTGCCGCTGAGTGCGGCGGCAAGGGCCACGGCGCCGCCGGGCTCGACCACCAGCTTCAGCCAGCGGAAGGCGAAGGCCATGGCGGCGGCCACCTCGCCATCGCTGACGGCCAGCCCGCCCTTCAGCAGCCTGCTGTTGAGCGAGAAGGTGAGCTCACCAGGCATCTTTGCCAGCAGGGCATCGCAGAAGCTGCTGGCCGTCGGGTCCACCGCCTCGCGACGGCCGGAGGCCAGCGAGCGGGCGGTGTCGTCGAAGCCCTCGGGCTCCACGCTGTAGACCGCGGTCTTCGGGCAGAGCTCGGCCAGCGCCAGCGCCGTCCCGGAGACCAGCCCGCCGCCGCCGCAGCAGACCAGGACCGCATCGAGCGCGACACCGGCCTCGGCCGCCTGCTCGGCGATCTCCAGCCCCACGGTGCCCTGGCCTGCGATCACGTCGGGATCGTCGTAGGGCGGCACCAGCAGGCTGCCGCGCTCGTCGATCAGGGCCTGGGCGACGGCCTCGCGCTCCTCGCGGTAGCGGTCGTAGGGCAGCACCTCGGCGCCGTACCCCCGCGTGTTCTCCAGCTTGATGGCCGGCGCGTCGGCCGGCATGACGATGGTGGCGGGCGCACCCAGAAGCTGCGCGGCCGCCGCCACGCCCTGCGCATGATTGCCCGACGAATAGGCCACGACCCCGGCCCTGCAGGCCTGCTCGGCCAGCCGCGAGAGCTTGTTGTAGGCGCCGCGGAACTTGAAGGAACCGGTGCGCTGCAGGGTCTCCGGCTTCAGGAAGCAGCGCGCGCCCAGACGCTCGCTCAGGACCGGGGAGGCCAGCAGGGGCGTGCGCACCGCGACGCCCGAGAGCCGGGCTGCGGCCAGCTTGACGTCGGCGAAGTCCGGGTGGGTCTCGCTCGCGGCGTTCATGGATCCTGCTCCTCCAGAAAGCGGTCGATGGCCGCTGCGGTGATGGGTTCTTTCAGGGTGGGAGAATGCCCTGCACCCGGAACGGTGACCACCGTCATTTGCGGGAGCGCGCCCTGCATCTGCGCCAGGGTCTCGTCGGTCACGAAGTCGGACTTGCCGCCGCGCACCAGCAGGAGCGGCAGCCGCTTCATCGCAAGGAAAAAGGGCCAGAGCCGCTGCGGCGGTGGGGGCGGGTCGATGCGATCGACCAGCAGGGGGTCCCAGGTGGGGCGAAGCCGGCCGTCCGGTCCCGGCTGGTAGCTGCCCTCCGTGAGCGCGTCCCAGTCGCTCTCGATGGTCAGTCCGATATGCGGCAGCTTCTCCTTCAGCACGGCCTTGGCCTCCGCGAGGCTGGCCGGCCGAAGCTGGGTCAGGGGCCCGGCGTTGACGCGGATGGCCTTCACCAGCAGGGGGTCGATGACCGGACTGGCCTCGTTCAGGATGGCGCTGTGCAGCGCGGTCGGCAGGAAGACCGAGAGGCCCGTGATCAGGAAGGCGCCCAGCGAGGTGCCGCAGAAGACGGCGGGGCCGAGGTCGAGAACGGCGAGCAGTGCCTGCAGGTCGCGCACGTAGACCTCGGGCCGGTAGCTCCTGCCCGAGGGATCGAAGTCCGACTTGCCGCGGCCGCGCATGTCCGCGGCGATGACCCGGCGCCGTTCGCTCCAGCGCAGGGCGGGGATGTGGAAGTCGCTGCTGTTGCGCGTGATGCCGGCCAGGCAGACCATCGGCCGGCGCTTCCAGCCCTCGGGGTCCAGCGGCGGGTAGTCGCGGTAGGCGATCGTCAGGCCGTCCTGCGCCGTCGTCCCTTTCTGTATGAAGCGGTCTTCCTGCTCCATCGGGCCGGGGACAAGGCTCAGAGACCGAGCAACGGCGGCAGCGCGTCCAGCTTCTTGATCACGGCGGAGAAGTCTCCGGGCAGGCGGTCCGGCAGCTTGCCGAAGCGGTCCAGCCAGGCCACCCGGAAGCCGAAATGCGCGGCCCCCCTGGCGTCCCAGGCGTTCGACGAGACGAAGCAGACCTCCCCGGCGGCGACGCCCAGCTCGTCGACGGCAAGCTGGTAGACCGAGGCATCGGGCTTGTAGATGCGCAAGGGGGCGACGGTCAGGATGCGGTCGAGCTGCCGCACCAGGCCGCTGGCCTCGCAGGCCGCCTGGATCATCTCGGGCGAGCCGTTGGTGAGGATCGCGGTCTTCTTGCCCCCCGCGCGCAGCCGCTCCAGCGCGGCCTCGCCGTCGGGGTAGGCATCCAGCTTCCAGTAGAGGTCGAGCAGTCGTTGCCGCAGGCCGGCATCCTCGATGCCGTGCGCCTCCAAAGCGAAGTCCAGGCCGTCCTGGGTCACCTGCCAGAAGTCGACATAGGCGCCCATCAGGCTGCGCAGCCAGGTGTACTCCAGCTGCTTCTGGCGCCAGAGGTTAGAGACCTCCTGCGCCACCGCGCCCAGGCTCGCTGCCTCGCGCTCGGTCGCCGCGTGGACGTTCAGCAGCGTGCCGTAGGCATCGAAGACGCAGGCCTTGCAGGCCTTGAAGGCGTCGGCGGTCATGGCGTTCCTCTTCCCCTCTCTTCTTAACCCTACTGGCAGCAGAAGGCCTGCCGTGCGTCCCTGGGCCCTTGGCCCACGGGGCTGTAGCCGTTCCAGGCCAGCGCGTCGGTCTGGCCCAGGAGGTTGCGGTAGACCGTGAGCGATTCCAGGACACGCATAACGTAGTTGCGGGTCTCGGCAAAGGGGATCGCCTCGACCCAGAGGACGAAGTCGGTCGAGGTGCGCCGCGGGTCGCCGTTCGACTGCAGCCAGGTGTCGGTGCGGTGGGGGCCGGCGTTGTAGCTGGTGAGCGCCAGGATGTAGGTGCCGCCGTAGCGCTCGATCATCTCGTGCAGGTACTGGCGGCCCAGGGTCACGTTGTAGGAGGGGTCGAAGATCAGCTTCGAGCGGTCGTAGCCCAGGCCCAGGCGCCGGGCCACGCCCTGTGCCGTCGAGGGCAGAAGCTGCATCAGCCCCATCGCGTCGGCGTGGCTGACGGCCCGGTCGTTGAACTCGCTCTCCTGCCGGATGAGGGCCAGGACCAGCGCCTGTTCGGGCGTGCCGGGCGCGACCCAGTTGGGCCGCGGGAAGAGGTCGTCGGTCAGGACGAACCCCTTGCGTCTCGCCGCCTTGCCGGTCTTCACCTGCAGATCGACGCGGCCCAGGCTCCGGCTCATGTGGGCGAGAGACTGGAAGTCGGCCTGCGTGGCCGCCCGGCCGCGCAGCGCGGAGAAGAACACGTTGGTGCGCCAGCGCTCGTCGGCGCGGGCCAGCGCATTCATCGCCTGGGCGAGATCGCTGTTGCGGTAGCCGGCATAATGGCCCTGGTTCAGGGCCGGCTGGTGCGGCAGCCCGCCCCCGGGCGGCAGGCCCAGCCGCGCCGCGGCGAGCTGGCCGTAGAAGCTGGTGGGCTCCGCCGCGCCCAGGGAGAGCCAGCTCTTGGCCTCGTCGTGCCGCCCCATGGCCTCGGCCGCACGGGCCGCCCAGTAGGCGGCCTTGCCGCGCGAGATGGGAGAGGTGGCCGAGCCCTGGTAGTAGCGCTTGAAGTGCGCGAAGGCGGCCGAGGGGTTGCGCAGCCTCTCCAGGGCGATGAAGCCGGCAAGCCACTCCAGCTCCGCGAAGCCGCTGCCCGCGAAGAGACCGTGGTCGCGGGAGAGGTTGTAGGCCTGGTTGACCGAGCCGTTGCGCAGGTTGCGGTGCGCCGCGGCGAAGCGCACCCGCCAGATTGACTCCGGCATGCCGGCATTGGCCGCGCCGAGCTGCAGCAGGTGGCGTTCGAGGTTCGCGTACTGCTTCTTGCTGTGATAGTAGCCGGCCAGGTCGATCATCATGTTGGGATCGCTGCGCAGTCGGCCCGGCACCTTGTTCACCAGGGCCGGGGCACTGCCGCTGCCTGCCTTCAGCGCCAGGCGCGCGGCCGCCAGTTCCGAGTAGCCGGGTCCGGTGAGCGCGCCCTGCTGCACGGCATCGCGGTCGCCCTCCTCGATCAGGAAGTTGAGGCGGGCCAGATGGTCTTCCGCCCCCAGTACCTTGCGGTAGCGGTGCAGCAGCGAAGCCTCCTCCACCTCCGCCAGGGTGGCGCTGCGCCAGGCCTGGCGGGCGGCCTGCTCCGCACCGACGCGGTTGCCCTGCTGCTCCAGCGCGGTCACGTAGGCCAGCGCGCCGACGCCGGTCTGCGGCGGGTTGCGCGAGAAGAAGGCGATCAGGTCCTGCGGGCTCTCGGCCCCGGTCAGCGCCAGCTCCCCCTTCAGTGCGATCCTCTCGGACTGCGGCCAGTCGGGATGGCGGGCCAGAAGCGAGGCGACCGAGCGGAAATCGGCCTGGGCGCTCTCGCGCCTCAGGTCGAAGTAGAGCACCAGGTCACGGACGAGCTGGCTCTGTGCTGCCGCCGCCATCTGCTGGGCCGCGAAGCCCTGCCTCTTGTCGACGAGGTTGAGCGCCTGGCGCAGCACGCCCAGGTCCGCGGCACTGGGCTCCTGGGCCCGGCTCGCGCCCGGCGGCCAGGCCAGCAGCGGAACCAGAAGCAGGAGGGAGAAGAGGGAACGTAGAGGTTGCACCTTGGGCCTCCGTTTCTGTGCGGTCACCCCTTATGCAGCCACCTGCGGGCCGACCCACCGATTCCGGATCAGCTTACCGGTCGGGCCCGCGTTGGGCAATTCCCGGCGCGCCGCGGGGCGATCACAACTTGGCGGGCGGCGCCAATGGTTGCGGCGATCCCGGTGCCTCGTCATAGTGATTGCGCACGGCCGGCGCTCCTTGTTTCGAACGCCCAAGTTTCGAATGCCCGGTCGAGAATTTCACTTTTTGTTACGGGAGGATAGCGATGAGCGGAAAACCTGAGGTAACAGGTGACAATACTCTCTCCAATAGTTTCCTGGGAGAGACGATGCAGGTCTGTATTGTTACTAAGGATTACCGTCGGACGATGGAGGGAATGGTGAAGGCCGGGATCGGCCCCTGGCGGGTCTTCACCTTCGGCCCGGACACCTGCACCGATCTGACCCTGCACGGCAAGCCGGCCAAGTTCTCGATGAAGCTCTGCATGGCCTTCAGCGGATCCATGTTCTGGGAGATCGTGCAGCCCGAGATGGGCGAGAGCATCTACACCGACTTCCTGGAGCGTCACGGCGAGGGCATCCATCACGTCGCCTTCGCCTGCGGCGGGCTCTCGATGGACGAGCGGGTGGCGAAGTTCAAGGCGAACGGCTTCGACTGCATCCAGTCGGGCGTCTGGCAGGGGAAGGTGCCCTGGGCCTACTTCAGTACGGAAGAGGCGACGGGGACCATCTTCGAGACCTTCGACATTCCCGCCGACTTCGTCATTCCCGAACCCGAGGAGTGGTACCCGGCACCGCCCCCCTCGGCCTGAGCGGGTCCGGAGCGGTCAAGGCATGAGGCGCCGGCGTTGCAGATTGGCCGCAGCCGGCGCTTCTTCGCGCGCCCGGCCCATCGCGCTTGATGACCGCAGGCCGGCGGGGCTATGGTCCGGCCCGCGGTTTTCGTGCGCACATCCCGTGTGGGCCGGCACGGCCGCCTATCCGAGAGGAACCTTGTACCGATGATTGGCAATCCCTTGTTCCGCGGCTCCTGCACGGCGTTGATCACGCCCTTCAAGGACGGCGCGGTGGACGCAGAGGCATTTCAGCGCCTCTGCGCCTGGCAGATCGAGGAGGGGACGGACGCCCTGATCCCCGTTGGCACCACCGGCGAATCGCCGACGCTCTCGCACGAGGAGCACAAAAAGGTGGTGGAACTCTGCATCGAGGTGGCCAAAGGCAAACGTCCGATCATTGCCGGCACGGGCTCCAACTCGACAGTCGAGGCGATCGAGCTTACCCGGCACGCCCAGCAGGCGGGGGCGGACGCGGCCCTGATCGTCACGCCCTACTACAACAAGCCCACGCAGGAAGGCCTCTACGGCCACTTCAGCGCCATCCATGACGCCACCGATATCCCGATCTTGATCTACAACATCCCGGGTCGCTCGGTGATCGACATGACGGTGGAGACCATGGCGCGCCTGGCGGAGCTGCCGCGCATCGTGGGGGTCAAGGACGCCAGCAACGACCTGACCCGCCCGGCGCGCACGCGGCTGGCGATCGACGCCGACTTCAGCCAGCTCTCCGGCGAGGATGCCACCATCATGGCCTTCCTCGGGACCGGCGGGCACGGCTGCATCTCGGTGACGGCCAACGTGGCCCCCGGCCCCCTGTCGCGCATGCACAGGGCCTGGCAGGCGGGCGACTACCCGGAGGCCCTGTCGATCCACGACCGTCTGCAGCCGCTGCACGCCGCCCTCTTCGCCGAGAGCTCACCGGCACCGGTGAAGTTCGCGGCAAGCCTGCTGGGGCTCTGCGAGAACGAGGTCCGGCTGCCGCTCGCGACAATCAAGCCGGAGACCGAGGGCCTGGTCCGTGATGCGATGGTCAGCGCGGGCCTCCTGAACTAGGGAACCTCTTGGGGGAGGGTGCCACCGGCCGGCGTCCTCCCCATATGCCAGCCATGAGCAAGTCAAAGAAGGGCAAGGAGGCGCCGCGGCGCCTGGTGGCGCAGAACCGCAAGGCCCGACACAACTACTTCATCGACGACACGGTCGAAGCCGGCCTGGTTCTGACCGGGACCGAGGTCAAGTCCCTGCGCGCCGGCCGCGCCTCGCTGAACGAGGCTTTCGCGCAGGAGAGAGCGGGCGAGTTCTACCTTCTGAACGCGCACATCCCGGAGTACGGCCCGGCCAACCGCTTCAACCACGAGCCGACCCGGGTGCGCAAGCTGCTGTTGCGCCGCCGCGAGATGGGCCGCCTGATGGGCCAGGTCCGCCGCGAGCGCTACACCCTGGTGCCGCTCTCGGTCTACTTCAACGACCGCGGCTACGCGAAATGCCAGCTCGGCCTCGCCCGCGGCAAGCGCCAGTACGACAAGCGCGAGACCGTCAAGGCCCGCGACTGGAGCCGCGAGAAGCAGCGGCTGCTGCGCGCGAAGGGATGACCGCGCTCAAGAACTAAAGCGCCCGCTTCACCGCCTCCAGAACAGAGAGAAACATGGCCTCCGTCAGGCGGCCCGTGTTGGTGTTGTAGCGCGAGCAGTGATAGCTGTCCGCCAGCAGCAGCCCGTCCGGCAGCACGTGGAAGGCGCCGTGCCCGAAGCTGCAGTGGCTCTGCTTCAGGCCGCGGGCGCGCAGGACAGCCTTGTGCGCGATCAGGCCCAGGGCCAGGACCGCCTTCAGGCGCGGCATGGCCCGCAGCTCATCGGCCAGGAAGGCGTTGCAGGTGGCGATCTCGGGCGTGCTCGGCTTGTTCTCCGGCGGCAGGCAGCGCACGGCGTTGGTGATGCGCGTCTCCAGGAGTTCCAGCCCGTCGTCCGGCCGGCTGTCGTAGCGGCCGCGGGCCAGTCCCACGCTCACCAGGCTGGGGTAGAGCAGGTCGCCGGCATAGTCGCCCGTGAAGGGGCGCCCGGTGCGGTTGGCCCCCATGCGGCCGGGCGCCAGGCCGACGATCAGCAGGCGCGCGTCGAGCCTGCCGAAGGCCGGCACCGGCGCGTTGTGGCCCTCGGGGATCTCCTGCCGCACCCGCTGCCTGTAGGCGGCAAGGCGCGGGCAGAGGCTGCAGCCGCCGCCGGGTTCCATGCCGCCTCCGCCGCGGCCGGCGCTCAGCGCGCCGTGTAGCGCTTGGGCAGGCCCTCCTCGTCGTCCTCGCTGCTCTCGTTGTCGGCCGGGTTGCTGATGCCCGGCGGCAGTACGCGGGTGCGGCGCGGTGCACCTTCCGCCATCGGGGTGCGCGCGATCAGGTGCTGCAGCTCGTGCAGGTCGACGAAGTTGTCCGCCTGGCGGCGCAGCTCGTCGGCGATCATCGGCGGCTGGGTGGCGATGGTGGAGATCACCGTCACCCGCACGCCCTTGCGCTGCACCGCCTCGACCAGCCGGCGGAAGTCGCCGTCGCCGGAGAAGAGGACGATGTGGTCCAGACGCTCGGCCATCTCCATCATGTCGATGGCCAGCTCGATGTCCATGTTGCCCTTGACCTTGCGCCGGCCGGTGGAGTCCGTGAACTCCTTCAGGGGCTTGGTGACGAGGGTGAAGCCGTTGTAGTCGAGCCAGTCGACCAGCGGCCGGATCGGGGAGTATTCCTGATCCTCGAGCAGGGCGGTGTAGTAGAAGGCGCGGATGAGGCGGGCCTGCTCGGAGAAGCTCTCCAGCAGCCGCTTGTAGTCGATGTCGAAGCCGAGAGTCTTGGCCGTCGAGTAGAGGTTGGCACCGTCGATGAAGAGCGCAATCCGCTCCGTGGTGTAAAAATGCATAGTCTGTCCTCAAACTGCCGCGGGCCTTGCGATCCAAGGCCAGGGAGCGGCTAAGGGTTTCAACAAGAGCCCGGTGATACGATATCGTCCCACGAAGGACCCTGCGGTCCGGGTATCGGGCGCCATCGCCTCTGCGATGTCCGCCGCCGAGCGTCAGGGGTGAATGTATGGGAAACAGCTGCTTAGGCAAGGAGATTGTTACCTCTTGACCGGCGTTTTGCTTGCTTTCGGCGCAAATCTGCCCTCCGCGCGCTTCGGCCCGCCCCGCGCCACCCTGGGGGCGGTCTGCCGCCTCCTACCGATGCGAGGAATCGCGCTTGGCGCTTGCTCGCGTTGGTATCTCTCGCCGCCCTGGCCGCCCTCCGGACAGCCCTGGTACCTGAACGCCGTGGTTCGCTGCGAGACCCTCCTGGCGCCCTGCGAGGTCATGACCATCCTGCACGGGCTCGAGGCCGAGGCAGGGCGCAGCCGCCAGCATCCCAACCAGGCGCGTCCCCTCGATCTCGACCTGATCGATCACGGCGGGCGGGTGACCACGGCCGGAGACTGGCCGTGGCTGCCGCACCCGCGCCTGCAGGAACGCGCCTTCGTGCTGCGGCCGCTGGCCGAGGTGGCGCCCGGCTGGCGCGACCCGCGCGACGGCCGGCCGCTTGCCGAGCTGCTGGCGGGCCTGCCCGACGACGCGCTCTGCGAGCCCACCGCCTGATCGCTGACGCCGAAGCGCGTCAAACGCGCCGGGCAAGAGGAGAGTTGTCTTTCGGGCGCGTATTGCCTATCTATGAGGGCTGTTCCCCAATTCTGGACCGTGAGGAGACCGCCCCCTATGGCGCGCGTTACCGTCGAGGACTGTGTAGAGAAGGTCCCCAATCGTTTCGACCTGGTGCTCCTGGCCGCCCAGCGGGCCCGCGACATCGCTGCCGGCTCGCAGATCGAGGTGGACCGCGACGACGACAAGAACCCCGTGGTCGCGCTGCGCGAGATCGCCGAGGAGTCCGTGTCGCTGGACGGCGTGCAGGAGGCCCTGGTCCGCCGCTATCAGAAGCAGGCCGAGCGCGATGAGCCCGAGGAGGACCGTCCCGACTTCGACCCCATCACGGCCGAGCTGGGTGCTGCGATGAACGCGATGCAGGGCGGCCCGATCGACGACAAGGTGTCGGTGTCCCTGCAGGCGGAGTTCGAGCGCGAGATGTCGAACTATGCCGCCGAGGAAGCCGATCAGCAGCGCGACGACTGAGCCCGCCCGCCGGCTATCCGGACAAGGCAGCCCGCTCAAGGCAGCCCGCTCAAGGCAGCCTACACAAGGCTGCCCACACAAGGCTGCCCACACAAGGCTGCTATGGCTTGGCTTGCCGTTACAGACTACCTTTATCCTGAGACTGTGGTGTGAAGCACGGCCAAGCGCTCCTGCTTCGCCCGCTTGCGAGGGATAGTGGATGCTGCGGCAGTTCGAACTGGTTGAGAAGGTCAAGGGTTACGACGCTCAGGCCAACGAAGAGCTGCTGAACCGCGCCTACGTCTATGCCATCAAGATGCACGGATCGCAGAAGCGGGCGTCGGGCGACCCCTACTTCTCGCATCCGATCGAGGTCGCGGGCATTCTCTCCGACCTCCGGATCGATTCCGAATCGATCATAACCGGCCTGCTGCACGACGTGGTCGAGGACACCGACGCCTCGATCGAGGACGTGCAGGAACTCTTCGGCGAGAACGTGGCGCGCCTGGTGGACGGCGTCACCAAGCTGGGCCAGCTCGAGATCCGCTCCGAGCAGAGCAAGCATGCGGAGAACTTCCGCAAGCTGCTGCTGGCCATGTCGCAGGACATCCGCGTGCTGCTTGTGAAGCTGGCCGACCGCCTGCACAACATGCGCACGCTCACCTTCATCAAGTCGCCCGACAAGCGCCAGCGCATCGCCCGTGAGACCCTGGAGATCTATGCGCCGCTGGCCGAGCGCATCGGCATGCAGCACTTCCAGGACGAGCTGCAGGACCTGGCCTTCGCCCAGCTTCAGCCCGACGCCCACCGCTCCATCGTGCGCCGCCTGGAGTTCCTGCGCGGGCACGGCGAGGACCTGACCAAGGGCATCATCTCGGACCTGGCCCAGACCCTGAAGAAGGAGGGGGTGGCGGCACAGGTCGTCGGGCGGGTGAAGAGCCCCTATTCGATCTGGAACAAGATGCAGCGCAAGAACGTGCAGTTCGAGCAGCTCTCCGACATCATGGCCTTCCGCGTGATCGTCGGGAACGTCGCCGACTGCTATCATGCGCTGGGCGTGCTGCACAGCCACTATCCCACCGTGCCCGGCCGCTTCAAGGACTACATCTCCACGCCCAAGCCGAACGGCTATCGCTCGCTGCACACCGGCCTGCTGGGGCCGCGCAGCCAGCGCATCGAGCTGCAGATCCGCACCGAGGAGATGAACGAGATCGCCGAGTACGGCGTGGCCGCGCACTGGAGCTACAAGCAGGGCATCGGCGTCGACGGGCGCCAGTACCGCTGGGTGCGCGAGCTCCTCGACATCATGGAGCATGCCTCCAACCCCGAGGAGTTCCTGGAGCACACCAAGCTGGAGATGTACCAGGACCAGGTCTTCTGCTTCACGCCGAAGGGGGACCTGATCGCCCTGCCGCGCGGCGCCTCGCCGGTCGACTTCGCCTATGCCGTCCACTCCGAGGTGGGCGACACCTGCGTGGGTGCCAAGGTCAACGGGCGGATGGTGCCCTTCCGCTCGAAACTGCAGAACGGCGACCAGGTGGAGATCGTCACCTCCAAGGCGCAGACGCCCTCGCCGGACTGGGAAAGCTTCGTCGTCACCGGCAAGGCCAAGGCGCGGATCCGCCGCTTCGTCCGCCTGAAGGAGCGCGACCAGCACGAGCAGCTTGGCCGCCAGATGCTGGCCAGGCTCTTCCGGCAGGAAGGCTTCGAGCTGACCGAGAAGGCGCTGGACGGGGTCACCAAGAAGCTGAAGCAGGACAGCGTCTCCGACCTGGCGGTCGCGGTGGGGCTGGGCAACGTCACCGCGCGCGAGGTGCTGGTCGCGGTCTATCCCAATGCCAGGGCGCCGGTGCGCGACAAGAAGAGCCCGCCGGCCAGCCAGACCAAGCGCAAGCCGCCGGCCGCCGGCAACCACGCCATGCCGATCAACGGGCTGATCGCCGGCATGGCGGTGCACTTCGCCCACTGCTGCCATCCCCTGCCGGGCGACCGCATCGTCGGCATCGTCACCACCGGCCGCGGGGTGACGGTGCACACCATCGACTGCGAGACCCTGCAGAGCTTCGAATCGGAGCCCGAGCGCTGGATCGACCTCTCCTGGGAGAAGCCGGGCGCCGAGCAGTCCTTCCACGGCCGCATCAAGGCGGTCATCACCAACGCGCCCGGCAGCCTGGGCAACCTCACCACCATCATCGGCAAGGCGCAGGGCAACATCGCGAACCTGAAGATCACCAACCGCACGATGGATTTCTTCGAGCTCTTCGTCGATGTCGAGGTCAGCGACCTGAAGCACCTGACCGATATCACCGCAGCCCTGCGCGCTGCCCCCACCGTCACTTCAGTAGAGCGCGCCCGCGGCTGAGCCGCGGCAGCCCCGACAGCGAGACCGACAGCGAGACCGACAGCGAGACCGGCAGATGATAATTGGGATCGGCAGCGATCTGATCGACATAAGACGCATTGCCCGCACCCTGGAGCGCTTCGGCGAGCGCTTCGAGCGGCGCGTCTTCACCGAGAGTGAGCGGGCCAAGGCCAACCGCCGCGTGACCAAGGCGGAGACCTACGCCAAGCGCTTCGCCGCCAAGGAGGCCTGCGCCAAGGCGCTGGGGACCGGGGTTCCCAGGCGCGGCGTGCACTGGCGTTCCATGGGGGTCGTCAACCTGCCCAGCGGCAAGCCGACCATGGCGCTGGTCGACGGCGCCCAGCGGCGGCTGGAGGAGTTGTTGCCGCCCGGCATGGAGGCACGCATTGACGTGTCGCTGACGGACGACTATCCCCTCGCACAGGCCATCGTGATCATCTCGGCGGTACCGCGGCAGGGAAGCGAAGGGCCTGGCAGCGTCCAGGCCCTGAACGAGGCCGCTTCATGAGCGAGCGGAGTACGCCTAAGGTGAGCAGCCTCTGGAGCCTAGTGTGGCGCAATCGCGGTGACACCTATCGCACGATCGTCATCGCCGTCCTGGTGGCCTTCGGGATCCGGACCTTCCTCTTCGAGCCCTTCAACATTCCCTCGGGCTCGATGAAGCCGACCCTGCTGGTCGGCGACTACCTCTTCGTCTCGAAGATGAGCTACGGCTACAGCCAGCACTCCTTTCCCTGGAGCTTCCCGCCCTTTCCGGGCCGGGTCTTCTCCAGCGAGCCGGAGCGCGGCGACGTCGCCGTCTTCAAGACGCCGGCCGACAACCGCACCGACTTCATCAAGCGCGTGATCGGCCTGCCCGGCGACCGGATCCAGGTGCGCGGCGGGCAGCTCTACATCAACGAGCAGCCGGTGCCGCGCGAGAAGGTCGGCGAGAGCCCGGCGGGGGCCTGCGGCTATGTCGCGCCCACCGCCACGGTCTACCGCGAGACCCTGTCGAACGGCGTCAGCTACGACATCTGGGAGTGCGGCGACAACCTGGCCTACGACAACACCCGGGTCTTCGCCGTCCCGGAGGGCCACTTCTTCATGATGGGCGACAACCGCGACAACTCTTCGGACAGCCGCGCCGGCGTCGGCTTCGTGCCGCTGGAGAACTTCGTCGGCCGGGCCGAGATCATCTTCATCTCCTTCGACGAGCATGCCAGCTTCTTCAACCCCGGCGACTGGGGCGATCTGATCCGCTGGGGTCGGATCGGCATGACGATTGACTGACGCGCCGGACGATCTGGAAACCCGCCTGGGCCACCGCTTCGCCAGGCCCGACCTGCTGGAAGAGGCGCTGACGCACGCCAGCGTCGGCACTCCGGGACGGCGGGTGAGCTACGAGCGGCTGGAGTTCCTGGGCGACCGCGTGGTCGGACTGGTGGTGGCCGCCCTGCTGCTGGAGTGCTTTCCCAACGAGAGCGAGGGGGCGCTGGCCAAGCGCTTCGCCGTCCTGGTCTCGCGCGAGACCCTGGCCGAGGTGGCGCTCGAGCTCGGTCTTGCCGAGGCGATCCGCATGGCGCCCTCCGAAGAGGCCGGCGGCGGGCGGGAGAACAACGCCACCCTGGCCGATGTCTGCGAGGCGGTGGTTGGCGCGCTCTTCCTCGATGCCGGCTACGAGCCTGCGGCAGTCCTGATCCAGCGCCTCTGGCGCGACCGGGTCCTGGAAAACCGGCGCCCGCCGCGCGACCCCAAGACGGCGCTGCAGGAATGGGCCCAGGCGCGCGGCCTCTCGCTGCCGCACTACCGCGAGGTGCGCCGGGACGGGCCGCCGCATGCGCCCGACTTCACCATCGAGGTCCAGGTCGGCAGCTTCCCGCCGGAGCAGGGGCAGGGCCGGGCCAAGCGCCAGGCCGAACGCCGGGCCGCCGAGGTCCTGCTCGCCCGCCTGGAAGAGCACGAGACATGAGCGGGCGACGCTGCGGGCTGGTCGCCGTCCTGGGCGCGGCCAATGCCGGCAAGTCGACCCTGGTGAACCGCGTGACGGGAGCCAAGGTCAGCATCGTGACGCCCAAGGCGCAGACGACCCGCTTTCGCGTGCGCGGCGTGGCGATCGAGGGCGAGAGCCAGATCATCCTGGTCGACACGCCCGGCATCTTCCAGCCCCGCCGGCGCCTCGACCGGGCGATGGTGCGCACCGCCTGGTCGGCGCTCGACGATGCGGATGCCATCGTCGTCATCTTCGACGTCCAGCGCCGCGAGATCGACGAGCACACTGGCGCCATCCTGTCGACCCTGGAGAAGCTCGGGCGGTCGGCCCTGATCGCGCTCAACAAGGTGGACCTGGTCGCCAAGGAGCGGCTGATCCCACTGGCCGAGGCCTTCTCCCGGAGCAAGGCGGTCGAGGAGATCTTCATGTTGTCGGCCGAGACGGGCGACGGCGTGGTCGACCTGAAGCGGCGGCTTGCGGAGCGGCTTCCCGAGGGCCCCTGGCTCTTCCCCGAGGACGAGGTGAGCGATCTCTCGGCGCGCATGCTGGCGGCCGAGATCACCCGCGAGAAGCTCTTCCTCAACCTGCACGAGGAGATCCCCTACGGCCTGACGGTGGAGACCGAGGGCTGGGAGGACTTCCGCGACGGCAGCGTGAAGATCGACCAGCTCATCTCGGTGGCGCGCGAGGGCCATCGCGGCATCGCCATCGGCCGCGGCGGGCAGACCATCGCGGCCGTGCGGCGCCAGGCCCAGCGCGAGCTGGAAGAGATCCTGGAGCGCAAGGTGCACCTCTTCCTGACGGTGAAGGTCGATCCCCGCTGGAGCGAAGACCCGACGCGCCTTCGCCTGCTGGGGCTGGATCTTCCCACGAAGTAGGGCCGGCGGCGATGGAGTGGAGCGACGAGGCTCTGGTCCTCTCCGCCCGGCCGCATGGCGAGGACGCGCTGATCCTGCAGCTCCTCACCCGCGCGCACGGGCGCCATGCCGGCCTGCTGCGCGGCGGGCAGAGCCGCAGCCGGGCCGGCCAGGTTCAGCCGGGCAATGCCGTCAGCGCCACCTGGCGCGGCCGGCTGGCCGAGCACCTCGGCAGCTACCGCTGCGAGCCGCTCGGCGCGCCGCTTGCCATGCTGCTGGATGCGCCGGGTCCGCTGGCGGCCCTCGCCTCGGCCCTGGCCGTTGCCGAGGTGGCCCTGCCGGAGCGCGAGCCGCTGCCGGGCGCCTTCGAGGGACTGGAGGCACTCCTGGCTGCGCTGGGCGAGGCGCACTGGGCGGAGGCCTACGTGGTCTGGGAGCTGCAGTTGCTCCGCCTCCTTGGCTTCGGCCTGGACCTCGAGCGCTGCGCCGTCACCGGCAGCGCGGACGAGCTGGCCTACGTCAGCCCGAAGAGCGGCCGGGCCGTCTCGCGCGAGGCCGGCCGGCCCTACCTCGACCGCCTGCTGCCGCTGCCGGGCTTCCTGGTGGGCGCCTCGGCCGGCGGGCCGGCTGAGGTGCAACAAGGATTGCGCTTGACCGCGCACTTCCTCGAACGCAGCATCTGCCATCCGCAAAACCGAGCTCTGCCGCCGGCACGACTGCGCCTGTCGGACCGCTTTGCCGGGCACTCCGCCAATCGAACGCAGGAAGGCGAATAGCAACATGGTCGAGGGAAAGGCGCCTTCCGGCGGCAGGGGGCACGTCGCGGTGATCGGCGCGGGAATCGTCGGCGTGGCCACCGCACTCAGGCTCAACCGCGAGGGCTGGCAGGTCACCCTGCTGGACAAGGGCGGACCGGGGGAGGGGACATCCTTCGGCAATGCCTCGGTGATCGCGCCGGACGCGGTGGTGCCGGTCGCGAGCCCCGGCCTGCTGCGCGAGCTGCCCCGGCTGCTGACCGACCCGCTGGGACCGCTCGCCATCCGCTGGCAGTACCTGCCGCGCCTCACCCCCTGGCTGCTGCGCTTCCTGGCGGCGGGCCGGCCGGAACGCGTCGAGGAGATCTCCAGGGCGCTGGCCGCCCTGCTCGGCCCTTCTCTGGACGCCCACTACGAGCTGGTCGACTGGCTGGGCCAGCGCGACATGATCCGCAAGCGCGGCTGGCTCTCGGTGGCCGAGAGCCCCAGGGTCTGGGCGGCCTACCAGGCGAAGCTGGCCCTGCAGCGCAAGCTGGAGGTCGACTGCGTCGTGCTGACGGCCTCGGAGCTGCGCCAGTACGAGCCCTCGCTGAAGCCCATCTTCACCGCCGGCGTCTACTATCCCAACTTCGCCCATGTGGTGGATAACTTCCGCTACGTGCGCGTGCTGGCCGAGGCCGCGACCCAGCGGGGCGTGGTCTTCAGGCAGACGGCGGTGAAGGGCTTCGACCTGGCCGGCGGCAGGGTGACGGCCCTGCGCCTGGAGGACGGCAAGCTCGACTGCGACGCCGCCGTGGTGGCCGCCGGGGCCTGGTCCAAGCCGCTGGCCCAGCAGCTCGGCGCGCGGGTCCCGCTCGATACCGAGCGCGGCTATCACGTGACCCTGCCCAAGCCGGGCCTCGACCTGCGCCTCCCGGTCAGCTCCATCGACTGCGGCTTCGTCGCCACCCCGCTGGAAAGCGGTCTGCGCCTGGCCGGGACCGACGAACTGGGCGGGCTCGACCTGCCGCCCAATTGGAAGCGCTCGGAGGTGCTGCTGACCAACGCCAGGCGCTTCTTCCAGGGGCTGCGGAGCGAGGATTCCCGGCAGTGGATGGGCTTCCGCCCCTCGATGCCCGATTCCCTGCCGGTGATCGACCGCGCGCCCAGGGCCCGGAACGCGATCCTGGCCTTCGGGCACGGCCACATCGGGCTGACCCTGGGGCCGCGGACGGCCGACCTGGTGGCCGACCTGCTGGCCGAACGCCAGTCGGACATCCCGCTTGAGCCCTACAGCGCGACCCGCTTCTGAGGGGCTGCGCCGCGCCGAGGCGGCCGGTCGAGATGGCGATCCATTTCCCAGGCGCGGCGCCGACGTGCTAGCTCAGAGCGTTGAGAATCGAGACGGAGTCCTCACGGGTCCATGAGCAAGAGTGCAGCAGCCACCGGCGGCGAGATCATTCCGGTCCGCGCCATCGATGCGATCTCCGACCGTTATCTGAACTACGCGCTCTCGACCATCATGCACCGCTCGCTGCCCGACGTGCGCGACGGGCTGAAGCCGGTGCACCGGCGCCTGATCTTCGCCATGCAGCAGCTTCGCCTCGACCCCAACTCGGCCTTCAAGAAGTCCGCGCGCGTGGTCGGCGACGTCATCGGCAAGTTCCACCCGCACAGCGACCAGGCGATCTACGACGCCCTGGTGCGGCTCGCCCAGGACTTCGCCCTGCGCTATCCGCTGATCGACGGGCAGGGCAACTTCGGCAATGTCGACGGCGATAACGCCGCGGCCATGCGCTACACCGAGGCGCGGCTGACCGAGGTCTCGGCCCTGCTGCTGCAGGGGATCGGCGAGGACGCGGTCGACTTCCGTCCGACCTACGACGGCGAGGCGGAAGAGCCTGTGGTGCTGCCGGCAGCCTTCCCGAACCTGCTGGCCAACGGCTCCCAGGGCATCGCGGTGGGCATGGCGACCTCGATCCCGCCGCACAACGCGGCCGAGCTCTGTCAGGCGCTGTTGCACCTGATCAAGAAGCCCAAGAGCAGCGTCGAGGAACTGCTGGCCTTCGTACCCGGCCCCGACTTCCCGACCGGCGGCGTCCTGGTCGAGGATCCGGCCAACATCCAGAGCGCCTACGAGACCGGACGCGGCTCCTTCCGCCTGCGGGCGCGCTGGGAGGTGGAGCGCATGAAGGGCGGCCTCTGGCAGGCCATCGTGACCGAGGTTCCCTACCAGGTGGCCAAGGCCAAGCTGGTGGAGCGTATCGCCGAGCTGATGGAGCAGAAGAAGCTGCCGCTGCTGGAGGACCTGCGCGACGAGTCCGACGAGGCCATCCGCCTGGTCCTGGTGCCCAAGAGCCGCAACGTCGAGCCCGCGGTGCTGCTGGAACAGCTCTTCCGCAACAGCGATCTGGAGGTGCGGGTCCCGCTGAACCTGAACGTGCTGCAGGCCGACAACACGCCCAAGGTCATGACCCTGGCCGAGGCCCTGCAGGCCTTCCTGGACCACCGCCAGATCGTGCTGCAGCGCCGCTCCGGCTATCGCCTGGCCAAGATCGCCGACCGCCTGGAGGTGCTGGAGGCCTATCTCGTCGCCTACCTCAACCTCGACGAGGTGATCCGCATCATCCGCTTCGAGGACCACCCCAAGGCGGAGCTGATCGCGCGCTTCGATCTCACCGAGACGCAGGCCGAGGCGATCCTCAACATGCGCCTGCGCGCCCTGCACAAGCTGGAAGAGATCGAGATCAAGAAGGAGCAGGACCAGCTGCTGATCGAGCAGGAAGGCCTGCAGCTTCTCCTGGAAGAGCCCAAGCGGCAGTGGAAGGCGATCGGCAAGGAGATCGCGGAGATCGCCAAGACCTTCGGCCCCGACACGGTGCTGGGTCGCCGCCGCACCGAGATCGCCGCGCCGCCGGAGCCCGTCGTCGTGCCCCTGGAGGCGGTGATGGAGCGCGAGCCCGTGACCATCCTCTGCTCCGACAAGGGCTGGATCCGCGCCGCCAAGGGGCACCTGGACGAGAGCCAGATCGCCGAGGCCCGCTTCAAGGAGGGCGACCGCGGCCGCTTCTCGCTCCACGCCATGACCACCGACCGCCTGCTGCTGGTCGCCACCAACGGGCGGATCTACAGCCTGGGTGCGGACCGCCTGCCGGGCGGCCGCGGCTTCGGCGAGCCGCTGCGGCTGATGGTGGACCTGCCGAACGACGCCGACCTCGTCACCCTCTTCGTGCATCGTGCCGAGGCCCGCCTGCTGCTGGCCTCCAGCGCCGGCTACGGCTTCCAGGTCGCCGAGGCCTCCCTGGTCGCCCAGACCAAGAACGGCAAGCAGGTGATGAACGTCAGCGGCAAGGACGAGCTGGCGGTTGCCTGGCGCATCGAGGCCGAGGACGACCACGTCGCCGTCATCGGCGAGAACCGCCGCATGCTGGTCTTCCCCCTGTCGGAACTGCCCGAGATGACCCGCGGGCGCGGCGTGATCCTGCAGCGCTACAAGGACGGCGGCCTCTCTGACGTCAAGACCTTCCGCCTGGAGGAGGGCCTCACCTGGTCCGCCGGCGCCGACCGCACCCGGCGCGAGCAGCGCCTGGCCGACTGGATCGGCAAGCGCGCCCAGGCCGGCCGCCTGCCGCCCAACGGCTTCCCGCGGTCGGGAAAGTTCGGATAGGAAAGATCCTTCCTAAAGCGTTTCGGCTTTACGCGGCTCCGGCCCGGCGCTGACTTCACCTGAGCGCCAAGCGCTTTAGAACTGCACGCCCCTCGTCAGCGCGCCGTCGACCACCAGGTTGGCGCCGGTGATGAAGCTGGCGGCGGGGCTGGCCAGGAAGACGGTCGCGCGGGCGACCTCGTCGGGCTTGCCCATGCGTCCGGTCGGGTTGAGCGAGAGCGCCTGGTTGTAGAGATCGGGGTTGTTGTCCTTGATCATGTTCCAGACCCCGCCCTCGAAGTAGATGTTGCCGGGCGAGATGGTGTTGGCGCGGATGTTCTGACCGGCAAGCTGGTAGGCGAGGCCCTGGACGTAGTGGATCAGCGCCGCCTTGAAGGTGCCGTAGGGCCCGGCGGCGAAGTCGATCTCCCGGCCCGAGACGCTGGAGATCGCGACGATCGCGGCGGCATCGCTCTTCTCCAGGTGCGGCAGGGCGGCACCCACCAGGCGCACGGTGTGCATGAGGTCGACGTTGAACTGCGCCTCCCAGCTCGCCTCGTCGTTGCCGATCGCGAGTGCGCTCACGTTGGCGACGACGATGTCGAGCCCGCCCATCGCCTGGCTCGCGCTCTCGACCCAGGCCTCCAGGTCGCTCTTGGAGCCCACGTCCAGGACATGGCCGCTGACCGACCCGCCCAGCTCGGCCACCGCTGCGTCCAGGTCGGCCTTGTTGCGCCCGCAGATGGAGACGGTGCAGCCCTCACCCACCAGGCTGCGGGCGATCTCCTTGCCGATGCCCTTGCTGCCGCCCGTCACCAGCGCCTTCTTGCCCTGCAATCCCAGATCCATCCCTAGGCCCTCCTTCCTGGCAGTTCGACCGGCCCTCTCTTGGGCGGCTCAGGGGCAAAGCCTGTCCGTGCCTGCACGCCGGAGTCAAGCCGGGCTGGTCTCATTTCCGCTATGCGAGGCTCTCACCGCCGGCGGTGGGAGCCTCGCATCGCGAGGGCTCCCGCGCGCGGTCGGGATCGGACCCCGGTCAGTCCTTGTGGGTCCAGGCCGTCCTGTCGATGTCCAGGTCCGGGAACTGGTCGGGATCGAAGGTCGGATGCTCGACGCCGGACTTGAGCTGCCTGGAATAGTCCGTCAGGAGGCGCATCGCGACGGGGAAGAGCATGGTGATGGCCAGGAGGTTGACCAGCGCCAGGATGCCCATCATCGGGTCGGAGAAGAAGAAGACCGCCGTCGCCCCCGGTGCGGAGGAGCCCAGGAACACCAGCGCGATGATGCAGACCCGCAGGATGTTCCTGGAGAGGTTCGAATCGACGAAGACCGTCAGCGCCGTCTCGCCCAGGTAGTAGTTATAGATGATCGAGCTGAAGGCGAAGAGCAGGATCGCCAGGGTCAGGAAGTACTCGACCCAGCCGCCGAGGTGGCCGGCGAGCGAGTCCTGGGTCAGCACGACCCCGTCCATCGCCTCCATGCCCGGCACGTAGACGCCGCCCAGCAGGATCACGAAGGCCGTGCAGGAGCAGATGATGATGGTGTCGATGAAGACGGAGAGCGACTGCACGATCCCCTGCGAGATGGGGTGGCGCACATAGGCGATGGCGGCCACGTTCGGCGCGCTGCCGAGCCCCGCCTCGTTGGAAAAGAGACCGCGCCGCAGGCCCTGCGCCACCGCCGCACCCATGCCGCCGGCGACCGCCTCGTTGAAGCCAAAGGCGCTCTCGACGATGTCGACGATCATGCCGGGGACGGAGCCGATGTTGATGAGGATGATGATGAGCGCCATCAGCAGGTAGCCGATCGCCATGACCGGGACCACGACGTCCGCCACCTGGGCGATGCGCTTGATGCCGCCGAAGATTACCAGCGCGGTGAGGACGGCCAGCGCGATGCCGGTCCACATCCTGTCGATCCCCAGGCTGTCGTTGACGGCGCCGGCCACGGTGTTGCCCTGGAAGGCGTTGAAGCCCAGTGCGAAGGCGGCGATCAGGCAGATGGCATAGATGACGGCCAGCCATTTGTACTGCTGGCCCAGCCCGTGCAGGATGTACTGCGCCGGCCCGCCGCGGTAGGAGCCGTCCGGCTCAGAGCGCTTGTAGGCCTGGGCGAGCGAGCACTCCACCAGGCTGGTGCACATGCCGATCAGGGCGATGGCCCACATCCAGAAGACCGCGCCGGGACCGCCCAGCGAGATGGCGACCGCGACGCCCGCGATGTTGCCGCCGCCGACGCGCCCGCCGACGCTGACGAAGAGGGCTTCGCGCGAGCTGACATGGCCTTCCTGGCCTGGGATCTTCTCGGGGAAGAGGACCGCGAACATGCGCTTGAAGAAACGGAACTGAACCAGGCCCGTCGCCAGGGTGAAGAAGATGCCCAGGACGACGAGGAAGGGGATCAGCGACCAGCCCCAGGTTCCGTCGTTGATCGCGTTGAAGATACTTTCGATGAAGCCCATTGTCTCAGTCCTTCCACGATGTTGTTCTTGCGTTCTTAAGGCGGGCCCTCGTACTGCCGGCGCTCCCTCTCCGAATACGCCTCGGCGTGGCCGGGAATCGAGCCGGAACCGAAAGTCTTCACCCTTGTCTTGAGGTTGTCAAACACAGAGCGGAACGCGAGACGCCTTGTTCCTTCTCGTGGCGATTGGGCCACAAAAGACAGGCTCAGTCTATGCGTGCAGGCGAGGAGGTGGAGCCGCCTGCGGACCGGAGCCTCTGCACCTCCGATGGGCCCGGCTTCAAAGCTCTAGAGCTTTGATATAAAAACTAAATCGTCGTCGCAGGCGATTCCGCCCGCTCGGGCTTTGCCCAGCTTTCGGCCGAGTCCTTCAGCCCTTCGGCCTTGTGAGCTGACCGGATCCGGCGGCCTGGAGCAGGGTGAGCAAACCTTGCAAGAGCTGCGTGGGAGTGGGCGGGCAGCCGGCGATGTGCAGATCGACCGGAACCACCGCGGCGACACCGCCAAGCACGGCGTAGCTGCCGGCGAAGCAGCCGCCGTCCAAGGCGCAGTCGCCGGCGGCAACCACCCATTTGGGGTGCGGTGCAGCGTTGTAGGTCCTCTCCAGGGCTTCGCGCATGTTCTTGGTAACCGGTCCGGTCACAAGAAGCACGTCTGCATGGCGCGGCGAGGCGACGAAGCGAAGGCCGAAACGTTCCAGATCGTAGAAGGGATTGGAGAGCGCATGGATCTCCAGCTCGCAGCCGTTGCAGGAACCGGCATCGACCTGGCGGATCGCCAGGCTGCGGCCCAGGCGGCGCCGTGCCGCCCGGTCGGTTTCGGCCGCGAGCGCGCTGAGCGCCCGCTCCCCAGGGTCCGGAGGTGGCTCTGTCAGGGGTCGGCGGAAGATGTTGGGGAACAGCAGATCGCGCATGGCCGGCCTCAGAGATCCTGTCCGGAATAGGAGCAGTTGAAGGACTTGTTGCAGAGCGGGAAGTCGGCGACGATGTTGCCTTCGATCGCCGCCTCCAGCAGCGGCCACTGGAACCAGGAGGGGTCGCGCAGGTGGCAGCGCTCTATCCGGCCCTCGGGGCCCAGCCGGACCCAGACCAGGATGTCGCCGCGAAAGCCCTCGACCAGCGCCATGCCTTCGCCGCCGCTGCTCGGAGGCTCCACGCGCAGTGCTCCCCTCGGCAGACGCTCCAGGATCTGCTGGATGAGCGCGAGTGACTGCTCGACCTCCTCGATGCGGATCCAGATGCGGGCATTGACGTCGCCCTCCTCGCGCAGCGGCACCTGGAACTCGAGACTGTCGTAGGGTGGGTAGCCGGGCGCGCGCCTGGCATCGAAGTCGCGGCCCGAGGCACGGCCGACGAAACCGCCCGCGCCGTACTGCCGGGCGAGCTCCGGCTTCAGGATGCCGGTTGCGACCGTCCGGTCCAACAGCGAGGCGGTGTTGTCGTAAAGCGCCACCAGCTTCGGGAAGCGGCGGCGGATGGCGCCCAGTAGGCCGGCCAGGTGGGTGGCTCCGCCCGGCTCGAGATCGCAGGCCACACCGCCCGGCAGCACCAGATCGCGCAGCAAGCGGCTGCCGAAGCAGGCCTCGGCTGCCCGCAGGACCTCCTCGCGCAGCACGCTGCAGTGAGCGAGCATCAGGGCAAAGGCGGCGTCGTTGCAGATCGCGCCGATGTCGCCCAGGTGGTTGGCCAGGCGTTCCAGCTCCGCCATCAGGGCGCGCAGCCAGTGCGCGCGCGGAGGCACCTCGATACCGAGTGCTGCCTCGACGGCCCGGGCGAAGGCCAGCGCATAGGCGAGGCTGCTGTCGCCGGAGGTGCGGCCCGCCAGCCGGGCGGCGGTGCCGAGATCGGCGCCCGCCATCAGGCCTTCGATGCCCTTGTGGGTGTAGCCCAGGCGCGCTTCCAGGCGCACCACGGTCTCGCCGTTAGCGGTGAAGCGGAAGTGTCCCGGTTCGATGATTCCGGCATGCACCGGGCCGACCGGGATCCGGTGCAGGCCCTCGCCCTCGACCGGAAGGAAGCTATAGGGCGTGCCCGAGGCTTCCGACCCCTCAACCTCGCCCAGCGGTGCCGCCAGGCCCCAGCGGCCGTGGTCGAGCCAGGGGCGAGGGTCGGCGGAACCCAGCGGCTTGAGCCCGAAGAGATCGGCGAGGCTCCGCTCCAGGCGCAGGGCCGGGGGATGGTGCGCTGCAAGCGAGGGGAAGCGGCGATCCGGGCAGCCCAGGCTGGCGATGCCAATGGCCCCGTCACGCTCGTCGAGCAGCGCCACGGAGGGGCCGCCCGGCTCACCCCAGAGGCCCAGCAGGGTCAGGTGGCCGGCGGCGAGTGCACGCGCGATCCGCTCCCAGAGTCTTGCATCCACCAGGCTTCGCGGCCAGGGCCGGTGCCCGTCGATCGGCTGGCCCTGGCGCAGCAGCGCGTCGAGCCGGGGCTGGGATCCGTCCGCCATCAGCCCAGCGCCTTTGCGACCTGCTGGAACCAGGCCACCAAGGGCGCCGGCAGATAGAGACCGGCTGCCAGCACCAGCGCCAGGTGCGCGAAGAGCGGGAGGGGAGAGGCCGCGACCGCAACGCTGTTGGCCGAGGGTTCGCCGAAGCTGAGCCCGGTCACTTTTTGCAGCAGCGCCCCGAAGGCCAGCAGCAGTCCGAAGACCAGCGGGATGGCGAGCAGCGGCTCGTGCGCGAAGGCGGAGCTCACGATCAGGAACTCGCTCATGAAGATCCCGAGGGGCGGAAGGCCGGCGATGGCGACCACGCCGACCACGAGCGACCAGCCGAGCCAGGGGTGCGAGGCCGTCAGGCCGCGGATCTCGGCGATCCGCTGTGTGCCCTTGGCCTGGGCGATGTGGCCGACCGCGAAGAAGATCGCCGACTTGGTCAGGCTGTGCATGGTCATGTGCAGGAGGCCGGCGAAGTTGGCGAGCGGCCCGCCCAGGCCGAAGGCGAAGGCGATGATGCCCATGTGCTCGATCGAAGAATAGGCGAAGAGCCGTTTCATGTCGCGCCGGCGGTAGAGCATGAAGGCGGCGAAAATCAGCGAGGTGAGCCCCATGGTCATCAGCAGCGGTCCCGGTGCGATGGCGTCGGGATTGGCGGCCAGCAGCAGCTTGAAGCGCAGCACGGCATAGAGGGCGACGTTCAGGAGTAGGCCGGAGAGCACCGCCGAGACCGGGGTCGGGCCCTCCGCGTGGGCGTCGGGCAGCCAGGCATGCAGCGGCGCCAGGCCGACCTTGGTACCGTAGCCCAGCAGCAGGAACACGAAGGCGACGTTCAGCAGTGCCGGGTCGAAGGCGGCGGCCCGGCTGACCAGGATCGTCCAGATCATGGCGTCCACGCCTTCGCCGACCACGGGCAGTGCGGCCATGTAGACGAGGATCGTGCCGAAGAGCGCCAGGGCGATGCCGACGCTGCCCAGGATGAAGTACTTCCACGCCGCTTCCAGCGCTTCGTGGGTGCGGTACATGCCGACCATGAGCACGGTGGTGAGCGTGGCGAGTTCGATCGCCACCCACATGAGGCCGATGTTGTTGGCGATCAGCGCCAGGTTCATGGCGAAGAGCAGCACCTGGTACATGGCATGGTAGAAGCGCAGGTGCCAGGGCGTCAGCCGTCCACTCTCCAGCTCGTGGGCGATGTAGCTCGCGCTGAAGACGCTGGTGGTGAAGCCGACGAAGCTGTTGAGGACCACGAAGACGATGCTGAGGTCGTCGATGAAGAGGTAGGTGCCGGCCTCCGGCCACGGCAGGACGAAGAGCGAAGCAGCCGCGATCAGGGTGAGGAAGCTCGCGAGCACGTTCACCCCGGCCGACACCCGGTAGTTCGGCAGCAGCGCCACGACGGCCGCGGCGATCAGGGGGATCGTCAGGATCGCGGTGAGCGCGTCGCCGGCTGCAACGCTCATCGGCGTTCTCCCCGGAAGCGGTCGAGGGCATGGATGTCGACCGTGTCGAAGCGCTCGCGGATGCGGAAGAGGAAGATGCCGATCACGATGAAGGCGATCAGGATGGAGAAGGCCACGCTGATCTCGACCACCAGCGGCATGCCCTTGGCACCGGCGGCGGCGAGCACCAGCCCGTTCTCCAGGGACATGAACCCGACCACCTGGCTGACGGCATTGCGCCGGGTCACCATCATCAGAAGGCCCAGCAGCACGACCGAAAGGGCAAAGGCCAGGTCCTCTCGGGCCAGGGGGTCGGCCTCGGCCGTGACCCGCAGCATCACGACCGTCGAGAGGGCGACCAGAGCCATGCCGGCGATCATGGTGATGCCGATGCCGACGACGGTCTCGATCTCGCGGTGGATCCCAAGGCGCTTGATGATCCCGTGCAGCACCAGCGGAATGAGGAGGGCCTTGAACAGCAAGGCGATGGCCGCGGTCACGAAGAGATGCGGGGCATCCTGGACATGGGCCTGCCAGGCAACCGAGAGAGCCAGCACCAGCGCGTGCAGGGCATAGACGTTGAGCATGGCGTAGAGACGGACCTGGTAGAGCAACATGAAGCTCACCAGCACCAGCCCCCCGGCCAGAAGGTGTGCGATATCGAAGACGAGGGAGTCCACCTAGAAGCTTCCCGATACGAAGAGCAGCAGGGTGCCGAGGAAGCCAAGCATCAGCGCGGCACCGAGGAAGTTGGGAACGCGAAAGACCCGCATCTTGGCAACCGCGCATTCGAAGAACGCGAGCAGGAAGCCGCAGACCGCCAGCTTGCCCAGATAGCTCGCCAGCCCGATGGCGTAGTCCGCGAGGCTCGCATCGGCGGTGGCCAGCCCCCAGGGCATGAAGAGGCAGGCGATCAGCGAGGCGTAGAGCAGCAACTTCAGCGAGGCCGCGAACTCGACCATCGCCAGGTGCCTGCCGGAGTACTCCAGCACCATGGCCTCGTGCACCATGGTCAGCTCCAGGTGCGTGGCCGGGTTGTCGACGGGGATACGGCCGTTCTCGGCGATGGCCACCATGATCAGCGCCACGAGAGCGAGCCCGAGCGAGACCCGGAGGCCGACCTCGGAAGAGGCCAGCGTGAGTGCGACGCTGGAGAGCTGGGTTGAACCCGCGACCAGAGCCAGAGTGAAGGCGATCAGCAGCATGGCCGGTTCGGCCAGCGATGCGATCATGACTTCGCGGCTGGCCCCGATGCCGCCGAAGCTGGTGCCGACATCCATGCCGGCCAGTGCCAGAAAGAAGCGGGCGCTGGCAAGCAGGGCGATGAGGGCGATCAGGTCGGCCGACCAGCTGAACAACAGCCCGGTCGCGACGGTCGGCACCAGCGCTGCCGCCACCCAGGTTGCAGCGAAGATCAGGTAGGGGATGGCGCGGAACAACCAGGACGCGTTGTCGGCCAGTACCACCTCCTTGCGCAACAGCCTGAGCAGGTCCCGGTAGGGCTGAAGCAGGGAGGGGCCGCGCCGGCGCAGCAGCCGCGCCTTCACCTTGCGGACGAAACCGGTCAGCAGCGGCGCCAGCAGCAGGACCAAGAGCATCTGCGCGCCCTGGACGAGGAAGTCGAGCGCTAGGGCCATAGGGCAAGCACCGACAAGAGCGTGACCAGTGCCATGAAGACCAGACTGAGATAGCGCCTGATGGTGAGGAACTGGAGGTGGTTCAGGCGCTCGGCCAGGAAAGCGACGAGGCTGGCAAGGGGCTGATAGAGCAGCTCCCAGATCAGATCTCTCGTGGTGACATGAAAGCGGGCCGGCCGCGGGTCGCCGGGTGGCGGCATCTCAACCTTTTCCTCTGCCTGGAAAAGCAGGCTGGCGAAGACCCGACGGATCGGCTGCGCCATGCTGTCGGCCGAATACTGGGTCGCCGGGCTGGGGTCCGGGAAGCCGCAGTCCCAGATCGGCGCCCGGCGCAACGCCCGGGAGGCGAAGCGGTGAACGACGTAGGCGGCAAGTGCGGCCGAAACGGCGATGAAGACGAAGACCAGGGCGCCGTCGTAGGAGTTGCGGCTCTCGCCCAGGGGCATGATCGAAAGCCAGGCCATGTCCGACTGCACCGGCAGGGATCGCCCGAGGAGCTGACGGCTGATCGGCGACAGGCTGTCGATCACCAGCCCCGGCAGGATCCCGGCGAGCAGGCAGAGCCCGGCGAAGACCGTCATGGCGGAGAGCGACAGGCGGTCCGTCTCTCGTGCCTGCTCTGCCGCCCGCGAACGCGCACGGCCGAGGAAGCCGATGCCGAAGGCGCGGACGAAGCAGGCGGCCGCGAGCGCCGCCGAGAGCGCCAGCAGGGCACCGACCGCCGGCACCAGGATCTTCAGCCCCCATTGCGGCAGGTGCGGGCTCTGCAGGATCGCCTGAAAGGTGAGCCACTCGGAGACGAAGCCGTTGAGCGGCGGCAAGGCGGCGATGGCAACGCAGCCGACCAGGAAGAGGAAACTGGTGTAGGGCATGGCGTGGATGAGGCCGCCCAGGCGCTCGAGGTCGCGTTCGCCGGTCGCGCTCTGGACCGCGCCGGCACCGAAGAAGAGCAGGCTCTTGAAGAGAGAGTGGTTCAGAACGTGGAAGAGGGCGGCGGTGAGGGCTAGGGCCGCTGCGGCCTCCATGCCGTTCGCCTGGAAGGCCAGCGCCAATCCCAGTCCGATATAGATGATGCCGATGTTCTCGACGCTGCTATAGGCAAGCAGGCGCTTGAGGTCGCGCTGCATCAGCGCGTAGAGCACGCCCAGTACGGCGGTCAGGGCGCCCAGAGGCATGACCGCCATGCCGGCCCACCAACCGGGATTCCCCAAGAGATCGAAGACGATCCTAAGGAAGCCGTAGACCGCGACCTTGGTCATCACCCCGCTCATCAGTGCCGAGACGTGGCTCGGTGCTGCCGGATGGGCCAGTGGCAGCCAGACGTGAAGGGGCACCAGGCCCGACTTGGAGCCGGCGCCGAACAGGACCAAGGCAAGCACCAGCGCCGATAGGCCTGGGCCATGCTCGGCCTGCCGGATCGCAGTGAAGCCATAGCCGCCCTCGGGACCGGCGAGCAGGCCGAAGGCCAGCAGCAGAGCCAGGGTGCCGCAGCTCGCCAGCAGCAGATAGACGGTTCCGGCACGAAGGTTCTCGCGGTCGCGGTGGTGTGCCACGACCAAGGCCCAGGAGGTCAGCGACATGAACTCCCACGACAGCAGGAAGGTGAAGGCGTCGTCGGCCACGGCGACCAGGTTCATGCCCGCGAGGAAGGCAGGAAAGAAGGGCAGGACCCTCTGCGGCGCCGACTCGTGGCGCCCGTAGCCCAGGGCGTAGAGACTGGCGGCCGAGGCGCCCAGGTTGATCACCACCAGGAAGAAGCAGGCCAGCGCGTCCATGCGGAAGTGAGCCCCCAGCCAGGGCAGGCCCAGCGGCAGGATCACCGTCGGCGCCGTACCGGGCGCGGCCAGTTGCACGCCGGCAGCGACCAGCGCAGCCCCGCAGGCCGCCAGGCAGAGACCGTAGATCGGCCAATGCAGGCTGCTGCGCCCCCGGCCGAGCGTGGCGAAAGCCGCGGCGGTCACAAGCAGCCCGACGGAACAGAGGACGACGGCGAGCGGCACCGGCCCCGGCCCTCCTAGAGCGCGCGCGTCGGCGCTGGGGGCGCGCCCGGTGCGGCCTCGCGCAGTCTGACGCCGCGCCCGCCGCCCAGGCTTTCCGCTCCCTCGCCGATCAGCTCGATACCGGCGGCCTCAAGACCGGCGATCAGCTTCATCAGCGAATCCACGTTGCCGCGGATAACGCCGCCGCTCGCCTCCATGCGCTGGATGGTCGGGACCGAGAGTCCCGTCAGCTCTGCCAGCTGGCGCTGATCGATGCCGAGCAGCGCGCGGGCCGCCCGCAATTGAGGGGCGGTTATCATGTCTGAAACATCAGTTATTGACTTCCTTGCATAGGAATGCATGGTTATCGTGGAGATGGATAAGGTTCAAGCATTAAGATTGCCATTTGGGATCGAGGTATGCTGAGGCCTCGATCCGAGGGCAAGCAGGCGACAGGTGGAAGGATCTCGGCGGTGCATGCGCGACAACTCTATGGGCGCTATCATCAAGCGATCGGCACGCTGGCACGCACGGCCGGTCCCAACGACGACTGGCGCGCTGAGCTGACAGGACTGGTCGAGAGCTTCGAGGCCGATGTTGAGGGGCTGGAAAGGGACAGCGGTCGGCTGCTGCGCGAGGAGCTCTGCAGCCAGCTCGAGCACGAGGCATTGGCCGCACCTAAACCCTTGGCACGGCAGGTCCTCCTGGCCGCGGTCAAGCGCCTGGAGCTGCCCTGACACCGCCATGCCCGTGAAACCCGGGTCCGGTCCGGGCCATCCCGGAGCCTATCGCGGCCGGCCGAAGCGAGCGGGTGCGAGGGACGGCTCCGCGAGAGCGGCTCTCTTGGAGACCCGAGAGCGCGGCTCAGACGTTGGGGCCGCTCGAGCTACCGCACTCTATAGCTTTGAAGATTTGACCGCGATTCAGACCGTAGATCGATAAGTACTGCGGTCATCACGGTCTAAACGAGCGACATCAAGTGACCGTCGACGGCAAGGGCCTGGCCGCTGACCCGGCAGCCGGCGGGGCTGTCGAGGTAGAGGATCGTGCCGGCGATGTCTTCCGGCGGGATGAAGGTGCGCAAGGAAGAGAGTGCTGCGGTCTCCGCGCGGACCTCCTCCAGCGGACGGCCATCGGCCTTGGCGCGCGCGGCGATCACGCGGTCGATCCTGTCGCCGGCGATGGCACCCGGGCAGACCGCGTTCACCCGGATGCCGTCGGGGCCAACCTCGGCGGCCAGCGACTTCGAGAGGCCGACCACCGCCCACTTGGTGGCGGCATAGGGCGTGCGCAGCGGAAAGGCGTGCAGGCCCGCCGCCGAGGAGAGGTTGACGATGAGGCCGCTGCCCTGCGCCTTCATGCCGGGCAGCACCATGGCCGTGCAGATGAACTGCGAGACCAGGCCGATCTCCAGGCAGGCGCGGACCTCGCCGGTGTCGATCTCCTCGATCGGGGCGGTCGGCCCGGCGATCCCTGCGTTGTTCACCAGGGTGTCGCAGCCGCCCAGCGCCTCCAGGCTGCGCCCCATCCAGTCCCGCAGGGCGGCCTCGTTGGCGACGTCGCAGACCTCGGCCAGCAGGTCCGGGTGCGCCGCCTTCATGGCCGCCACCTTGTCCTCCTGGATGTCGCAGATCGCGACCCTGGCGCCGCCGGCCAGGTAGGCCTCCGCCACCACCTTGCCGATACCGTCCGCCGCCGCGGTCACGATCACACGCTTGCCACTGTGGCTCATAGCCAGCCCTTTCGCTTGAAGAAGAGGTAGGGGAGGATGGCGCTCAGCACCATCAGGCAGAGGGCCATGGGATAGCCCAGGCGCCAGTCCAGTTCCGGCATGTCGTGGAAGTTCATGCCGTAGATCGAGCCGATCAGGGTCGGCGGCAGGAAGATCATCGCCAGCACCGAGAAGATCTTCATGATCGAGTTCTGCTGCTGGGCGATCAGCCCCAGGGTCGCATCCAGGAGGAAGGTGATCTTGTCGTTCACGAAGTCGGCGTAGTGGCCGATCGAGACCAGGTCCTGGCTCTCGGTCTTCAGCTTGTTGCGCAGCTCCTTCTTGGCCCCCATCTCGGCCGCGGTGAGGCTGAGGAAGGTGAGGGCGCGGGTGAGGCTCATCATGCTCTCGCGCGACTTGCTGATGATGTCGTCCACCCGCCCGATCCGCTGGATCAGGCCCGTGTAGTCCTGGCTTCCGGTGCGCTGGTCGGCCTGGGCGAAGACCTCGTGCGCCAGCGCCTCCACGTCCTGGCCGGTCATCTCGATGATGTCGGCCAGCCGGTCGATGATCGAGCCGAAGAGGCCGATCATGACCTGGGTCCCGTCCCCGCAGAGCTTGGGGTCCTCTACGGCCAGGTCGGCGAAGACGCGGAAGGAGTAGGGTTCGGCATAGCGCAGGGTCACCAGCCGCTGGTGGCTCAGCACGAAGGTGACGGCACCGATCTGCGGGGTGGGCGTGGCGACCTTCGAGAGCAGGCTGACCGTCATGCAGAGCGCCTGGGGATCGCGCCGCAGCCGGCTGGAGGTCTCGATCTCCTGCATCTGCTCGCGCGCCGGGATGTCGATCCCCAGCGCCGCCTCCACGGCGGCGATCTCCGCTGCATTGGGGGCGAAGAGGTCGATCCAGGCCGCCTCGGCCAGCGGCACGTCGGCTTCGCCGCCGCTGTAGCGCCGGATGCCCTCTCCCTCCCTGGCGAAGGTTGTGATCATGCCGCTGCTTCCCTTGTCGGAAGTCTCCCTCTGGCGGAGAGGAAGCCAAAAACATCTGCCGCTGGCAAGCCTTCAGCCCGCTGGGGCCTAATCGGGCAGGTTGCCTTTCAGGAAATCCAGGACCTCCGCCTGGATCGCCTTGTCCTTGGTCAGCCAGTGCGAGGCCGCAAGGTTCGCCGGCTCGCGCACGACCAGCGAGCGGGCCTGCGTGCGGTCCTGCATGTAGGCGCCGCAGTCGCCGGCGAGGATCGGCAGGCGGAACCAGGGGTCGTCGGCAGCGACCAGGGTCAGCAAAGGCTCGTCGGGCGGACCCTTCAGCCCCCTGTACTCCGGCCAGCCGGCGTGGCAGGTCCAGCCCTCCACGACGCGCCCGGCCAGCGGCGGTCCCTCGAAGGTGGCGGTGGTGATGCCGCCCTCGCTGTGGCCCATCAGGAAGATCGCGTCCTCGCGCACCCCCGGCAGGCCTCCCACCTCCTCGATCGCCTTGGCCACCTCCGCCTGCCGCCAGGCCAGGACGGCGCGATGCAGGCCGCCCTGGCGCTTGGTCGGAATGCAGCTCACCGGCTTGTTCTCGCGCGCGAAGCCGTCCGGCATGACGACCAGGAAGCCGGCCTTGGCCAGAAAGGCGCCGGTCGCGGTGGAGGCCTGCCAGTGGCCGGCGCAGCCGTGGGCGTAGACCACCGCAGGCAGGGGCGTCTTCGCCTCTGCCAGGGCCTGCGGCAGCTCCCGGACGCTGAGCTCGCGGTAGCCTAGAGGGCCCTCGTCCGGCAGGAAGACCCAGGCCTCCTGCCAGGTCCGCTCCAGTTCGGCCGCATCGTCGGCCTGGGCGAGCGCGGTCCCGCAGGCCAGGAACGAGAGAAGCAGGAGGGCGAGGGCGAAGCGCGGCATGGGACAGGTCCTCAGCGGATGGCCGCCAGCAACTGCCGGCTGTAGGGATGGTCCGGGCGGTCGTAGAAGGCGCGCGCCGGCGCCACCTCGACGATCTCGCCGCGGTACATCACGGCGATACGGTGGCAGAGATAGCGCGTCGCCGCCAGGTCGTGCGAGATGAAGAGGGCGGCGAAGCCGTGCTCGGCCTGCAGGCGCTTGATCAGGTTCAGGATCTGCGCCTGCACCGAGACGTCGAGCGCGCTCACGGCCTCGTCGAAGACCACCAGGTCCGGTGCGGTGATCAGCGCGCGGGCGATGGCGACGCGCTGGCGCTGGCCGCCGGAGAGCGCGCCGGGGAAGCGCTCGGCGACGGCCTCGTCCAGGCCGACGTCGCCCAGCATGGCGGCCACGGCCTGCCGCCGCGAGGCTCGGTTGCCACGGCCCAGGATCTCCAGCGGCTCGGCCAGCGAGCTGCCGCAGCGCAGCCGCGGGTTCAGCGCCCACTCCGGATGCTGCAGCACCACCGCGCGCTTGCCGCCCTGGCTGCGCCCGACGGTCACGGGCGCGCCCTGGAAGATCACCTGCCCGGCCGTCGGCCGCAGGAGGCCCAGGCAGAGCTTGCCCAGCGAGGTCTTGCCGGAGCCGCTCTCGCCGACCAGGCCCAGGGTCTCGCCGGCTGCCAGCGAGAGGTCGACCCCGCGCACCGCCTCGACCTTGGCGCTGCCGAAGCCGCGGGCCCGGTAGGTCAGGGAGACTCCGGCCAGCTCGAGCAGGGCGCCGCTCACCGCTCGCCCTCCGCCATCAGCCTCTCGGCGAAATGGCAGGCCACCTGCTTGCGCCCCAGGGTCCGCGCGGCCGGCCGCAGCTCGCGGCAGCGGCGCTCGGCATAGGGGCAGCGCGGGTGGAAGGAGCAGTCGGCGGCGGACCTGCGCAAGAGCGGCGGCAGGCCGGGAATCGGGACCAGGGCTTCGCCCGGCGCCTCGGTGCCGGCGGCGGCGGCCAGCAGGCCCTTGGTGTAGGGATGGCCCGGCCGGCTCAGCACCGCGGCGCTGGGGCCGATCTCGACGATGCGCCCTGCGTACATGACGGCCAGGCGCTGGCAGTGGCGGGCCGCCAGGTGCAGGTCGTGGGTCAGCACGATCAGGCCGGCGCCGGCATCGCGCTGCAGGGCCAGCAGGGTGGCCATCACCTTAGCCCGGATCGAGACGTCCAGCGAGGCCGTGGGCTCGTCGGCGACCAGCAGGGCGGGGCCGCGGGCCGTGGCCATGGCGATCACCACGCGCTGCGCCATGCCGCCGGAAAGCTCGTGGGGATAGCGGCGCAGAAGCTGCTCCGGCGCCTCCAGCTCGGCGCGCCGCAGAAGCTCGACCAGGCGCTGGCGCTGCACCCTGCCGCCGCCGCAGGCGCGGGCCAACTGCTGCCCGATGCGCATGGTCGGGTCCAGCGCCGACATGGGGTTCTGGAAGACGAAGCCCAGGGTCTCGCGGCGCAGGCGGCGCAGGGTCTCCGGCCCGGCGGTGAAGACCGGCTGTCCGGCCAGGGTCAGGCTGCCGCCCAGGTGGAGGGCCTCGCGCGGCAGCAGCCGGCCGACGGCCAGCCCCAGGGTCGACTTGCCCGACCCGCTCTCGCCGACGATCGCCAGGGTCTCCCCGGCGGCGACCGTGAGGTCGAGGCTGTCGAGCGCCACGACCCGGCCCGAGTCGCTCTCGTAGGCCAGGTCGAGATCGCGGGCCTCGAGGATCGCGGTCATGTCAGCGGCCGTCCCTTCAGGGGCTCGACGCCGTCGCGCAGGCCGTCGCCCAGAAGGTTGACCGAGACGATGGCGAGGCTCAGCACCAGGCCGGCGAAGCCGACCAGCCAGGGCGCGATCGTCAGGTAGACCGAGCTCACCCGCAGCAATGTCCCCAGCGAGGCACGCGGCGGCTGCTCGCCGAGGCCGAGGAAGGAGAGCGCGCTCTCAATGATCATGGCGATGGAGAGCGCATAGGTCAGCTGCACGATGGCGGCGGAGAGGATGTTGGGCAGGATGTGGCGGCTGATGATGCGCCAGGAGGAGGCGCCGGCGACCTCGGCCGCGGTGACGAAGCCGCGCTCGGCGACCACCAGGCTGGCCGAGCGGATCACCCGGATGAAGAGCGGCAGGGTGGCGGCCGAGATGACGGTGATGACGGCGACCGCGCCGGGGCCGGCGACGGCCGCCATGAGGAGGCCCGCCAGCAGTGCCGGGAAGGCGAAGAGCAGGTCGGCGAAGCGTGCCACCACCTGGTCGAAGAGCCCGCCCAGGTAGGCGGCCGCCATGCCCAGCACCGTGCCCAGCACGGCGGTGATGGCCACCGCCAGGCTCGCCATCAGGAAGGTGTAGCGGATGCCCTCGACCACGCGCGGCAGGAAGGAACGCCCCAGCTCGTCGGTGCCGAAGGGAAAGTCCCAGGAGGGCGGCTGCAGGCGCGGACCGGCCGCCAGCTTGGTCGGGTCGCCCAGCGGCAGCCAGGGACCGAAGATCCCGAGGAAGACCATGACCGCGAGCACGATCAGCGCCAGCGCGGCCAGCCGGTCGTGCCGCCAGAGGCTGGCGTAGAGGCGGCCCGCCGCGGTCACTGCTGCGCCCGGCTGGCGCCGATCCTGGGATCGATCAGCACGTAGGCCAGGTCCACCAGGATGTTCAGCAGGATGAAGAGGACGGCGACGAAGAGGACGCCGCCCTGGACCACGGCGTAGTCGCGGTTCAGCAGGGCCGAGTAGATGTAGAAGCCGACCCCGGGGACGGAGAAGAGCACCTCGACGATGACCGCGCCGCCCAGCAGGTAGCCGAAGTAGGTGGCCGAGACGGTCAGCACGATGACGGCGGCGTTGCGCAGCACGTGGTGGCGCAGGATCTGGCCCGGACTGTCGCCGCGCGCGACCGCCGCCGTCACATGGCCCTCGGTCAGCACGGTCAGCACGGCGTCGCGCGTGGTCCGCAGGATGAGCGCCATCCCGAAGACGCCCAGGGTCACGGCGGGCAGCACCATCCCCAGCAGGTTGCCGAGGGGATCCTCGGCGAGCGCCACGTAGCCGCCGGACGGCAGGCCCAGCGACCAGACCGAGAAGACGAAGATGAAGAGGCTGCCCAGCACGAAGTCGGGCACGCTGGCGCCCAGCGCGCCGACTATGCGCCCGGCGCGCCCGCCGCCACGCGCCGCCGCAGCGGCAGAGGCGACGCCCAGCGGCAGTCCGATCGAGAGCGCGAAGAGGAGCGAGAGGAAGGCCAGCTCGGCCGTCACCGGGGCGCGGCGCAGCAGCTCTGCCAGGACCGGCTGCTGGGTCACCAGCGAGTTGCCGAAGTCACCCTGCCAGAGGGCCAGGAACCACTTGAAGAACTGCACCCAGACCGGGTCGCTCAGCCCGAAGCGGGCGCTCAGGATCTCGCGCGCCTCCGGCGTCACGAAGGGACCCAGCACCACGTCGGCGAAGCCGCCCGGGACCAGGCGCAGCGCGATGAAGACCAGGACGGCGACGCCGAAGAGGGTGATCAGGGCCAGGCCGGCCCTGATCCCCAGGTAGTTGAGAACACGCATCGTCTGGGCGCGGTCGCCTTCCTCCGGCCCGCCGGGCCTATTCCTTCAGGGATTTGAAGTCGGCGATGTACTGGAACATGTTGGACGAGCCGGTCTTGGGCGCGATGCGCACGTCGATCAGGTCGTCGCGGTAGACCACGTAGTCGATCTTGTTGACCAGCGACAAGAGGTTGGCGCCGCTGTCGATCATGCCGCAGATCTCGTCCAGCTTGGCAACGCGCTCCGGCCCGTTTGGCATCTTCTTGACCGCGACCAGGGCCTCGTCCAGCGCCGGGTCGTCGACGAAGAAGGCCAGGTTCCAGACGGCGAAGTTGGGGTTCCACCAGGAGATCACCATGGAGGGATCGGTGTAGCCCGCCAGCCAGGAGACCGAGAGGTCGAAGTCGCTGTCGGTGAAGACCCGCTGCAGGTAGTCGGCGATCGGGATCTGCTCGATGGTCACGACGAAGCCGGCCTCGGCCATGCTCTGCTGCATCACCTGGGCGATGCGCGAATAGAGCTCGTTGGACGAGGGCGCGATGATGCTGACCTCCGGTGCCGGCTTGCCGGCCTCCTCGAGCAGCTTGCGGGCCATCTCCAGGCGTTCGTCGCGCGGCGTGGCGTAGCTCGGCAGCGAACGGCAGGCCTCGAGCCCGAAGGCGCGCGGGACGGGATAGTCCACCTCCGTCGTGCCGGCGAAGACCAGGTCACGGATCGCCTCGCGGTCCAGCGAGAGGTTCATGGCCTGGCGCAGGCGCTGGTCGTGGAAGGGCCGGTCCGCGTTCTTCGCGTTCACGTCGACGCGGAAGTAATTGCTGGTTTCCTGCTTGGCGATCTTGATGTTGTCGTCGCGGGCCAGCAGCAGCTCCACGTCTGGATTGCCGAAGAAGGTGTAGTCAATGCGGCCCTCGCGCAGTGCGGCGATGCGGGCGGCCTCGTCGGGGATGATCGGCGCGTAGAGCGTCTCGGCAAGGGGATAGCCCTCGCGCCAGTAGTGCGGATTGGCCTTGAAGGTCCAGCTCTCGTCCTGCTTGTGCTCTTCGACCCTGTAGGGGCCGGAGCCCAGCATCTGGGTGATGGGGTCGAAGCTGCCGGCCTTGTACTCCTCGATCGGGATGATCGCCGCGGAGATGTGGGCGACGGCGGGCAGGAAGGCGGTGTGGGGCTCTTCCAGGGTCACCTTGACGCGCCGCTCGTCCAGCGCCTCGACGTTGGCGACCGTGCCGAACTGCTTGGCCCAATAGGAGGCAGTCTCGGGGTCGAGGATGCGCTCGAAGGTTCCCACCACGTCGGCCGGCACCACCTTGCGGCCGTTGGAGAAGGCGGCGTTCTCGCGCAGGGTGAAGACGTACTCCGTGGGCGAGACCTGCTCCCAGCTCTCGGCCAGCCCGGGCTGCAGCTCGAAGTTCTCGTTCGTGGTCAGCAGGGTCTCGTAGACCAGCTGGAAGACGTCCCAGGAGGCCGAGGTGCCGGCCACGTGGACGTCGCCGTAGGTGATCTCCCCGGGCTTGCCCCAGACGATCCTGTTCTCCGCCTTTGCTGCACCCAGCCCGAAGGCCAGAAGCGCCACGGCTAGCATGAGCCGGGTGGCGGATTGCGATAGACAGGACATGGTTCCCCCTTCCGAATATCTTGGCATTGCTCTTCCGCAAGTAGATGGGATAGTGCGCATGGAGCGCGCCGGGCGGCAAGCCGGCAAAGCCGCCCCGGGCAAGATCGCGGCGGGACAAGGGGGCCAGATGCTATCGGTTGAAGACTATGAATCGCGCGACGGGCTGGGGATTGCGGAACTGGTGGCCCTGGGCGAGGCCTCGCCGGAGGAGGTGCTGGAGCGTGCGATCGAGCGCGCGGAGAGCCTCGATCCGGCCGTCAATGCCCTCTCGCAACGGCTCTACGACCACGGCCGCAAGGCCATCGTCGCGGGCCTGCCTGACGGACCCTTCCGTGGCGTTCCCTTCCTGCTGAAGGACCTGGGCGCGCTGCTGGCAGGCGAGATCACCACTCACGGGGCCAGGCTCTTCAAGGACTACCGCGCCGAGAAGGACTCCACCCTGGTCGCGCGCTACAAGCGGGCGGGCTTCGTGATCTTCGGCAAGACCACCTCGCCGGAGTTCGGCTTCTCGCCCTCGACCGAGACCAGCCTGACCGGCGACACCCGCAACCCCTGGGACCCGACGCGCATCTCCGGCGGGTCTTCGGGCGGATCGGCCGCGGCCGTGGCCGCCGGCATCCTGCCGCTGGCCCATGCCAGCGACGGCGGCGGCTCCATCCGCATTCCGGCCTCCTGCTGCGGTCTCTTCGGGCTGAAGCCGACCCGCGCGCGGGTTCCCGCCGGTCCCGACTTCGGCGAGGGCTGGGGCGGCCTGGCGACCAGCCATGTCGTCTCCCGCTCGGTGCGCGACAGTGCAGCAGCACTCGACGTCGCCGCCGGGCCGGAAGCGGGCGACCCCTACTGGGCGCCGCCGCAGGCCGGCTCCTACCTGGCCGAGCTGGGGCGGCCGCCCGGCGAGCTCCGGGTGGCGCTGCAGCGCGCGCCCCTGAACGATGCCCCGGTCGATCCCGACTGCATCGAGGCGGTGGAGAAGGCGGCAGCCCTGCTGGAGAGCCTGGGCCACCGGGTCGAGGAGGCCGTGCCGCCCGGCGACGGCGAGGAGCTGGGGGAGGCGATCTACCGTGTCGCCGCCTGCAACCTCAGTATGAGCCTGAAGCTCTACGGCAGGCTGCGCGGCCATCCCGTCGGCGCCGAGGAGGTGGAGCGCATGTCCTGGGACTGCGTGGCGCTGGCGGAGAGCCTGGCGGTCGAGGACTATCCCGCCGCGATCAACGCCTTTCACCGCCAGGGTCGCGCCATGGCGCGCTTCCACCAGACCTACGACCTGCTGCTGAGCCCAACCCTGGCGACCGTTCCGCCGAAGCTGGGGCTCATGCACTCCAGCGAGACCGATCCGGAGCGCTTCAAGGAGGCGGTCGGGGCAATGTCGCCCTTCACGCCGATGCTGAACATGAGCGGCGAGCCCTCCATGTCGCTGCCGCTCTTCTGGAACGAGGCGGGGCTGCCGGTCGGGGTGATGGTCAGTGCCGCCTTCGGGCGCGAGGACCTGCTCTTCAGGCTCGCCGCCCAGATCGAGGAGGCCGAGCCCTGGTGGAACCGTCGGCCTGCACTCGTTGGCCAGGCGAATTGATTGCGAGGTTCCCGGAGGTCCCCGCGCGTCGATCGAGCCCGGCACGCCGGGCAGATTGCGGCAGCCTTGACTCAATGACGTGCTGCCGAGCGGCGGGAAGCCGGCATAGCACTCATTCGCAGACGGAGGTCTCCAAGCTCAACTGAACGCTTGTTTACTCCTGGTCGTTCCAGACGGACGGTCGCTTCAGGCTCGATCCTCAGGCGACGTCGACAATGGAAAGCACCTGAACGGTGATCGGCGCCATAAGCAGCGCAGCAATCTTTTCGCGGTAGGCCTTATAGTGCGCTGAGTCCCGATGGGCCTGGAGTGCCGCCTGGTTCGTGTATTGCTCAAAGAGATGGAGGCTTTTTGGCTGGCCGCCTTGCCCCTGCCCCTCATAGAGATCGTACCTGACGTTACCTGGCTCCGCGCGCGTCGGACCAATCATTTCCTCGAGGGTTTTCTGTACTTCTTCTTCTTTTCCAGCCATAGGTTGAAATGATGCGAAAACCAGGATCGGCTGGTTCTCTGTGCTTTTTTCGCCATTTTCCGTCATTCTCTTTTGATCCACAGTTGGGCCATCTCTGGGCAAGCCTGGCTTAGCCGTTCACGCTCCCCAAATATTGTCTAGCCGCGCAGGACGCAGCCTCTAAACACCAAGAAAGGATAGGAGGGTATCATGCCTGCAATCAATCCCGTAAGTGACGCCATGAGCATCGTGATGGTGCAGTTCTCCCCGCAGGCGGCAACCAACTGGTCCGAGGTTCAGCGGAACATCGACACGATCGGCGACTATGTCGACCGGGCCTGCGACAGCTTCCCCGGCGTGGACCTCATCGTCTTCCCCGAGTACAGCACCCACGGCTTCGGATTCGACCCCTATGCCAGCCATCTGAAGCTCGCCTCGACCATCCCCGGTCCCGAAACCGAGGCCTTTGCCAAGAAGGCGCGCGAGAACGGCGTGTGGCTCTGCGTCTCCGTGGTCGAGAAGCACGAGGATCCGACCAAGAACCCCTACAACTCCATGGTGATCATCGATCCAGAGGGCAAGGTGGCGCTTAGCTATCGCAAGATGATGCCCTGGTGCCCGAAGGAACCCTGGACCCCGGGCGAGGCCATGCAGGTCTGCGACGGGCCGAAAGGCTCCAAGCTGGCAATCGCCCTCTGCTTCGACCTGGACTACCCGGAGGTGGCGCGTGAGGCGGCCTGGAAGGGCGCCAACGTGATCCTTCGGCCGGCGAAGTACATGTATCCCTGGGACCACATCTGGAATCTCACCAACCAGACCCGGGCCTACGAGAACCAGACCTACGTGGTTGCCGTTAATCACACGGGCCAGGACCGCTCCTTCTCCTACTTCGGCCGCTCGATGGCGGTCGACTTCGATGGCAACATCATTTCGGCCATGGGCGAAGGCGCCGGCATGACCAAGGTCGATGTCTATCCGCGCCTGGTGGAGCAGGCGCGCCGGGAGCGCATCTCGAACAACTACCTCTACCAGCTGAAGCATCGCGGCTACACCGGCGTGCCGCCGCGCGGGCTCACGGACAACCCCTTCACGATCTACAGCGAGTGGGACAAGATCCCGGCGCGCTGGGATCACGATCCGGGTGCCGCGGCGGAAGCGGTCTCGAAGAAGGGCCGCGAGAGCCTGGCAAGGGCAAGGAACAACGCGGCCAAGGCCGCCTGAGGGCAGCTTTGCCGTCACTCTTTCCCGGAGGATCGACCAATGGACCTCAAGATCAAGAACAAAGTCGCGGTCGTCACAGGGGCAAGCGCCGGGATCGGCGAGGCCGTGGCGCGTGAGCTGGCCGCCGGTGGCGCGAAGCTGGTCATCACCGCCTTCACCGCCAGCAGGCTGTCAGCCGTGGCGAACTCCCTCAGGCAGGTCTATGACGCCGAGGTCGTGGACATCGCGATGGACATCACCGAAGCCGATGCCGCAAATCGCCTGGTGCGCGCGGCCCTGGAGAACTTCGGCGGCCTCGACATCGTGGTCAACAACGCGGGACGCGCCCACCCCGGCGGCCTGCTTGAGAACACCGTCGATGACTGGCGCGACATGGAGGAGTTGAAGTTGCATGCGATGGTCCGGCTCAACCAGGAAGCCATACCGGTGATGCGCGAGCACGGCTGGGGCCGGATCATCAACATGTCCTCGATCGGCGGGATCTTCCCCAATCCGAAGCTCTTGGTCTCGCACAGCATCTCAGCCGCCATCAATACCCTGACCCGGGGCATGGCCCTGGAGGTGGCCAAGGATGGCATCCTGGTGAACGCGATCGGCATCGGTGCCATTCGGACGCAGAACTGGGAGCACAATATGATCCCGAAAGTGCGTGAGACCCGTCCCGACCTTGCCGCACTTTCCGACGAGGAACTGCTGGCCCATGTGGGAAAGGACTACACGCCGGTCGGACGTCTGGGCACTCCGGAGGAGGTTGCCGCCATCACCGTCTTCCTCTGCTCCGAGCGCAACGGCTTCATCACCGGTAGCACGATCGAAGCCTCGGGCGGCGCCGATCGCTTTTTCTAGAGGGCAAGACGGCCCGCAACTTGCGGGCCGTCTCCTGGAAAATGGGCCGGGTCGATTTCAGCAGATCGCCCGGCCCGCCCTGTCACCGACCCGAGAGCGATTTCACCGCCTCTGCGGTCAAGGGCCGTCCGCCGATCGCCCAGTCGCCGCTCTTGACCTCGCGGATGCGCACCCAGGTGACCTCGCGCAGGCTCTCGCCCTCGATGCCCACCATGGTGTCGGTGACCTGCTTGATCATCTCCTGCTTCTGCGCAGGCGTGAAGACGCCCTCGATGAGGTGGATGTCGACCATTGGCATGTTCTGATCCTTCCTGCCGATCCAAAGCGCCCCGGGACCGCCCCGTTGCGCAGAAGGATAGGTAAGGGTTATCATCCCCTGCCGCTTGAAGACCGTTTGAAGAGCGGTTGGGGAAGGCCTGGGAATTTCCCAAGCATCGCCTGCCTACCCTGGTTCAGGCTAGTCTGCTTTGGCCGGCGGGCGGGCTGAGTACAGGGCCTGTGATGCTGTGGAGGCGAGACGAAGTGACGGGCAGACGGCTTCGATGATTTTCCTGTTCGAGAAATGGGAACTGGATACCGAGCTCTATGAGCTGCGCTGTGGCGGTGCGCCCTGCAAGGTGGAGCCACAGGTCTTCGATCTTCTGCTTTTTCTCGTCCGCAATCGCGACCGGGTGGTCGGCAAGGAAGAAATCGTCCAGGCCATCTGGGACGGCCGCATCGTCTCGGAAGCCACCATCTCGACCTGCTTGAAGGGGGCGCGCCAGGCGCTCGGCGACGATGGCCGCCTGCAGCGCCTCATTCGCACGGTGCACGGCCGCGGCTTCCGCTTCGTCGGCGAGGTCACGGAAGGCGGGAAGCCGGTGACCCAAGCGGACCTGCCGGTGCCGGACCCGCCGGAAGCCGTCCTCGCGGAGCCGGCAGCCGCGGAGTCCGCCCGCACCAATCGTGCGCCCAGGAAGCCGGTCATCGCGGTCCTGCCCTTCGACAACCTGAGCGGCGACCTGGAAGAGTACTTCGCCGACGGGCTGACCGAGGACATCCTCACCAACCTCTCGCGCTTTCGCGATATCCTGGTGGTCGGGCGCACCTCCAGCTTCCAGTACAAGGGCCAGCGCCTCCACCTCACCAAGGTCTGCGAGGAGCTGGGCGCCGGCTATGTCGTGGAGGGCAGCGTCAGACGGGCCGGGGGGCGCCTGCGCATCACCGCCCAGCTCATCGACGGCATCAGCGGCATTCACATCTGGGCCGACAGCTACGACCGAGACCTGGAGGATATCTTCGCGGTCCAGGACGAGGTCACCCGGACCATCGCCGCGCGCCTCGGCGTCTCCCTGCAGGACGTGGCCCAGCAGCAGGCCATGAAGAAGAGCCCGACAGAGCTCGACGCCTACGACTGCGTCCTGCGCGCGCGGCGCTACACCCACTCGCTGAACAGGGTGCTGCACGCCGAAGCGCGGGACCTGCTGGAGCGCGCGGTGGAGCTGGACCCCAACAGTGCCGATGCCGCCGCCCTCCTGGCCAACGTCTACCTGGCGGAGCATCGCTTCGACTCCAATCCCAAGCCCGACACGCTGGAACGCTCGCTGGAGATGGCGCAGCGCGCCGTCCGCCTCGACCCGCAGAACGCCTACGCACACTGCTGGCTGGCGATCACCCACTTCTTCCGCGGCGAGAACGATGCCTTCGAGGCCGAGGCCAATCGCGCTCTGGTCCTCAATCCCAACGACCCGGAGACCCTGGCCGACATCGGCCACTACCTGACCTTCATGGGGCAGTTCGATCGCGGCTTCGCCCTGTCCAAGCGCGCCCGAGACCTCAATCCGCTCCATCCCGGCTGGTATCATTTCAGCTTTGCCCGCTACTACTACCACTACAAGGAGTACGAGAAGTCATTGGCTGAAATGCAGATGACCTCGATGTCCGGTTTCTACTGGATGCACATGCTGGTCGCCGCCTGCCAGGGACAGCTGGGCCGGCCGGAAGCCGCACAGTCCCTGGCGCGGGTCTACGAGGCGAAGCCGGACTTCTCGGCACAGGCCGAGCTGCGGAAGTGGAACGCGGAGGCGGCCGACATGGAGCACATCCTGGAAGGTCTGCGCAAAGCCGGGCTTCAGGATGCGGCCTGACGGTGGCGGCGCCCTGCCTCCCCGCAGCCCAGGTCGTCGGCATGGCGTCTCTCATCGGGCTCGAGCGTCCTCCTGGCTCCGGCTATCCGGCGATTCCCTGCAGCGCCTTGATGTCGTCGGCCGAGAAGGGGCGGCCGCCGATGCCCCATTCGCCGCTGTTGATCTCGCGGATGCGCACCCAGGTGACCTCGCGCAGGCTCTCGCCCTCGATGTCGACCATGGTGTCGGTGATTCTTTCGATCATGTCTCGCTTCTGCTCGTCGGAGAACACGCCCTTGATCACATGGATATCAACCATCGGCATGACAGCTTTCCTTTTTGCTCGCGTCCCGCACAGCGGGGCCGCCCCGTTGCGTCAGTCTGAAGGTGGCGATTAAAGTGCAGTGCCGCTTGAGGACTATCTGAGGAGTGGCTGAGGAAGTGCTGGGTTGTTGGAAAAAGGCGCCCGGCTTCAGGCAGATGACAGGTTTTTTGGACCGCAGGCGCCCGCACCGCCTTAGCGGAGGGCAGCCGGCCGGAGACGCCGGTCACATCGTTCCGTGCCGGGGTGACGGGACGAGGACGGCGGAGGGGGCGGCGGAGGGGGCAGCGGGCTGAAGACGCCGATGATCTTTGCTTTCGAAGACTGCGAACTGGACACCGGGCTCTTCGAGCTCCGGCGCAAGGGGGCGCCCTGCAAGGTGGAGCCGCAGGTCTTCGACATGCTCTTTTTCCTGCTGCGCAACCGCGACCGGGTGGTCAGCAGGGAGGAGATCATCCAGGAGATCTGGGATGGCCGCATCGTGACCGAGGCCACCATCTCGACCTGCATGAAGGGCGTGCGCCAGGCGATCGGCGACGACGGCCGCATGCAGCGCCTGATCCGCACGGTGCACGGCCGCGGTTTTCGCTTCATCGGGACGGTGGAGGTCACCGAGTCCGAGCCGACGGAGCGGCCGGCCGAGGCGCCCTCCCCGGCGGTTCCGGCAGGCGAGGCGCCGAAGCCTGCGCTGCGGCCTCGGTCGACACGTCCGGTGATCGCGGTCCTGCCCTTCGACAACCTGAGCGGCGATCTGGACGAGTACTTCGCCGACGGCCTGACCGAGGACATCATCACCAATCTCTCCCGCTTCCGGGAGCTGCTGGTGGTCGGCCGCACCTCGACCTTCCGCTACAAGGGCCAGCGCATGAACCTGACCAACGTCTGCCGCGAGCTCGGCGCCGGCTATGCCGTCGAGGGCAGCGTCAGGCGCACCGGCGGGCGCATCCGCATCACCGCGCAGCTGATCGACGGCTTGAGCGGTCATCACGTCTGGGCCGACAGCTACGACCGCGACATGGAGGACCTCTTCGCCGTCCAGGACGAGGTCACCCGCACGGTTGCCGCGCGCCTCGGCGTTTCGGTTCAGGACGTGGCCCTGCAGCAGGCCATGAAGAAGAGCGCCAGCGAGCTCGATTCCTACGACTGCGTGCTGCGCGCCCGGCGCTACACGGCCCTGCTGCGCTCCGACGTCCATGCCGAGGCGCGCGAGCTGCTGGAACGCGCCTTGGAGCTCGACCCCGACAGTGCCGATGCGGCAGCCCTCCTCGCCAACGTCTACCTGGCCGAGTTCCGCCTGGACGAGAACCCCAAGGAGGATCCCATCGAGCGCGCCTACGAGATGGCGCGCCGTGCCCTGGAGCTGGATCCGCAGCACGCCTATGCCCGCTGCTGGCTGGCCATGATCCACTTCTTCAGGAAGGAGATCGAGGCCTTCCACGCGGAGATCGAGAGGGCGCTTGCGCTCAACCCCAACGACCCCGACGTGCTCTCCTACGCCGGCCTCTACCTCATCTGCCTCGGCGAGTTCGAGCGCGGCATTGCCCACTCCCGCCGGGCGCAGGAGCTGAACCCCCTGCATCCCGGCTGGTACCACTTCAGCTTCGCGCGCTACCACTATCACCGGCGCGAGTACGAGGAGTCCGCCGCACGCATCCGGCGCGTGGCCATGCCGAACTTCTTCTGGCCGCAGATCCTGCTGACCACGGCCCTGGGCCAACTCGACCACCCCGACGCCCCGCGTGCGCTGGCCCGCATCTACGAGCTGAAGCCCGACTTCTCCGCCCGCACGGAGTTCGAGAAGTGGAACACCGATCCGGCGGACTTCCGGCACCTGATGGAAGGCCTGGAGAAGGCGGGCCTCCAGGAAGAGGTGTAGGTACCACCCGCTGCCCACGAGACACCGTTTCGGTCGCGTTTGACTGACTTTGCTAGGCTGGAGCAATGCGCATCCCGGTACCCCCGGCCAGGCCGATATCAAGAAAGAACTGCTATTATTAAGAGTTTTTCATGATGACACTGATCGGAAAAGATGCCATCATGCCAATCATCGAGAAGTCTAAAAGGGGCATGACCGATGTCGGTGACATTCGTTATAGCGACCGTTGCAGTGGCGGGCCTAGCCGGCGGCGTCGGCGGCGCCCTCGCGAGCGATGAGTTCGTCTCCACGCGAACCGGCCCCGATGGCACCCCGCAAATTGTCAATGGACGGAAGGTCCTCGTCACGAACTGGTGGGCCTTCCGGAAACGAGTCGTTCTCGGCCTGCTGGCTGCATTTGTGGTGCCATTGTTTTTGGTGTTGGCGGCTCCGTTGCAGGAAAAGAGTATCGTCAGCGAGTTGATGCTGGAAAAGTGCGTCAATTTTGGCGATGAGCACTGCACGAACGTTAATGTTTGGTGGAATAATTTGCTGGTTCTTGTAGGGTTCTGTGTGATTTCTGCCTTTGTTGCCCAGAACTTTTTGGAGTCAGTGGCGGAACGGTTGTTGCGTGAAGCAAAGGAAAAGGCAGCCGACGCGATGGCCCAGGCGGAGACTGCGGAGAGTCAGTCCAAGCTGGCCCTTGAAACGGTTCGAAACAGCGGGCCGCGACAAGGCTTGGAGAAGAACCAGATCGCGGTACTCAAGGCCTTCCTGGACGTTCCTGTCCTGCCGGCGGAGTCGCGCGCCTTGGCGGAGAAGGCCGGTATGAGCGGGGACGAAACCAAAGAGGTACTGGACGATCTGAGGGAAAGCGGTTTCGTGTCGAGGGACAGCGCAACCAAATCGTGGGATCTCGACACCTGGGGACGGCTGCGCCTTCGCGAGGAAGTCGGGCTTCGCAGCGACGAGATCGAGACGCTCGCCTCGATCCGTCAAGACCCCCAGAGGCGTCCCACGCCCGCAGCGCTGGCCGAGAGAACCGCTACTTCTCAGGACGCGGTCCTGAAGCGACTCGAGCGCCTTAAGCGCATGGGGCTGGTCGCCGAGAGCAAGACGGAACACGGTGGCTGGCGCGTGCGGTCATGGGGTCGTTTGGCCCTAGCAGAGGCTGGCCGATAGACGCAAAAAAAAGGTTCTGCGTGTGCGGGTCAGGTGCATTCGACCGCAAAGACATTGCGCTCCGGAGCGTCGGCTCTCGCGGCAATGAAAGCCTCGAAGGTCCCGACCTCTCCAGCCTCGTAGGCTGCCTGGTAGGCGCTGTTGAGCGCGCGTTTTTCTTCGATGCGCGCGATTGCCAGGTCGATCAGGCCCCTGTCGCCGAGGCCGTAGCCGTCGTCCAAGAGCCGCTCGAGCAGGGCGCGATAGCCCTTTTCCGCGCGGGCGCCGGAATCGGGGGCATGGCAGATCGATCCCTCGCGGACGCGGTAGTCGTGCAGGACGGCCGGCGCCACCGGGATCAGGGGCTGGCGGGCGAAGATCTTGAGGTTGAACGCCAGGTCGTCGCAGAGGTCGATGGCCGGATCCCAGCCCTCCACCCAGTCGCGGCGCACCAGCGCCATCATCGGCACGTCGAGCGCGAGGAAGTCCCCGGCGTCCAGGCTGCGCTGGCGGCCGTCGGCGAGGTAGCGCCGGTAGAGTCTACCGTCGGCCTCGTCGACCACCTGCAGTCCGTCGAAGGCGGCGCCGGCCCGCTCGGCCAGCGGCAGCATCATCTCCAGGCGGCGCGGCAGGTAGAGGTCGTCGGAATCCAGCGGCGCCACGAAGCGGCCGCGGGCGACCGCCAGGCCGGCATTGCGCGCGCCCTGCGCGCCGCCGCCGACCTTGCCGCTGCTCAGGAAGCGGATGCGGCCGTCGTCGAGGCCGGCCGCAGCGGTGAGCCGGGCATAGTCCTCCCCGTCGTCGCTGACCACGAGCGCCTCCCAGTCGGGTTCCGTCTGGCGGAGGAGCGAGGTGAGGGCACGCGGCAGGGTCGCCTGCGAGCGATAGCAGGGAAGGATCACCGAGACCGCAGGCGTCATGCCGGTTCGGCGTCCTGCACCTGGCCGCCTCGGTGCAGCCTTTGCGCGATTCGCGCCGTCTGGTAGTGGGCCCGCTCGGTCGGCGCGTGGGCGGCGAGGAAGCGGGTGACGGCGATCAGGATGTTGCGCCCGGCAGTCCCGCCGCCCCAGGCGTCGTACTGGCGGATGCCGGCGTCCAGGATCTGGTAGGCGTGGAAGCCCGCGTCCTCGCGCAGCAGGGCCTCTGCCAGGGTCGCGATCAGGGGATCGGCCGGGTGGCCCAGGTCCAGGTAGCGCGCCACCAGGGCAGCCGCCCCGCTTACCTGCTGCTGGCGGTCGAAGGCCTCTAGGATCGCCCGGCAGAGCGCCCTGGGCTCGTCGGGCAGATCGCCTGACTTTGCCGGATCGGGCAGGCGCGCCGGCGGCCGGTTCAGGTAGCGGATCAGGTAGAGCGCCATTGCGCCGTGGTAGAGGCACCTGAGGCAGCGCAGGCGGCGCTCCCTGTCGGCGGGCTGGCCGGCGCGGACCAGCATCTGCTGCAGCGCGTTGCAGAAGGTGAAGACGTGGTGGGCGCTGTCCCAGTCGGAGAACTCGTTGCTGGTGGCGAAGCGCGCGACCCGGAGCGCCGCGGCATAGGCGAGCGCGCGGCCGATCTCGGCGGCCGCGAGGCCGGAGGCGAAGGCCCCTTCCAGGGCCCGGATCACCGCGTCGGGCTCTTCCGCCAGCAGAGCGTCGGCCAGCGCCTCCAGCTCTTCCGCCTCGCCGGCCCGCTCGGCCGGTGCCGCGGCCAGGATCTCCGGCAGGCGCCCGAAGGCGGCCTGCTGCAGCGCGATCAGGTCGATGGGGTTGCGCCAGGCATCGCTCTCCTCGCCGCCGCGCGCGGTCACGACCTCCTCGATCAGGGTCGGCAGGATGTCCGCCGCCCGCTCCCAGCCGATCACGTCCAGGCAGTCGAAGCTCTTGTTGATGTAGTCCAGTGCGTGGCCGCCGTCGGCGAAGAAGCGGTCGTTGACGACGCTCAGCAGAAGCTGCGCCAGTTCGGCCTGGGAACTGCCGGTCTCGACGGCCGTCAGCAGGGTGCGTTCCGCGGCGTTGCGCTGGCGCACGGCCGACCACTTGGCCAGCCAGTTCTCCAGGGTCTCCAGCGGTGCCTTGGCGCCGACCAGGGCCTGGCGGTCGCGGCGCGGCGTCTGGCCTTCGCAGTCGGCGGCGACGCGCCGGATGCCCTGGTAGAGAGCCAGGTAGGCGGTCTCCTCGGGCAGCCGGCCCAGGTGGCCGGCGAGGTTGGCGAGGATGGTCTGGCCGAAGCTCCAGCCGTCGCGGTTGCGTGCGCCGAAGAGGGCCGCGTCGCGGACCAGGTCCTCGGCCGCGGCACCGTTGGAGAGCGAGCCCAGCACCGCCTTGCCGATCACCAGCCCGATGTTGTGGGCCATGCCGTCCTGCAGGCGGCGGCGCCAGTGGCTGACCGGGTCGGCGAAGCCGCACTCCGGCGCGACCCAGACCTCCTCGCCGCGGATCTCCACCCGGCCGGGCGGCACGTCGTCGGCCCAGAGGTCGAAGGTGCAGCCGCTGGTCACGTCGAAGCGCGCGTGATGCCAGTGGCAGGTCAGGATGCCGTCCTCGATCGAGCCACGGTCCAGCGGAAAGCCCAGGTGCGGGCAGCGGTTGTCCAGCGCGTAGACCCGGCCCTCGCGCCAGATCACCAGGATCGGCGTGCGTCCGCCGTGCAGGACCTTGTGCCCTGCGGCCTCGAGCTCGCCCAGGGTGCCGGCGTAGAGGAGCCTGTCCGCGGCGCTGTCCATGCCGCGAAGTCTACGCCTCCCTTGCCCGGCTGGCTAACTCTTTAGGCCGTCCAGGAAGTCCTTCACCTTCGAGAAGAAGCCGTGGCTCTCCGGGCTCGAGGACTTGAGGTCGCTCGCCTCCTCGAAGTCCCGCAGCAGCTCTTTCTGCCGCCGGGAGAGCTTCACCGGCGTCTCGACCTTGACGGCGATGTAGAGGTCGCCGCGCTCGCGGCTGCGCAGCACGCTCATTCCCTTGCCGCGCACGCGGAAGGACTGGCCGGTCTGCGTGCCCTCGGGGATCGTGACCTTGACCCGGCCGCCGTCGATCGAGGGCACCTCGATGGCCCCGCCCAGCGCGGCCGTGGTCATGGTGATCGGCACCACGCACTGCAGGTCGGCCCCGCTGCGCTCGAAGAAGGGATGATCCTTGATCGAGAGGAAGATGTAGAGGTCGCCGGACGGGGCGCCGCGCAGGCCGGCCTCGCCCTCGCCGGCCAGGCGGATGCGGGTGCCTTCCTCGACACCGGCGGGGATGTTGACCTGGAGCGTCTTGTCCTTGTGCACCCGTCCTTCGCCGTTGCAGACCTTGCAGGGCTTGTCGAGGGTGCGGCCCTCGCCCTGGCAGGTCGGGCAGGTGCGCTCGATGGTGAAGAAGCCCTGGCTGGCCCTCACCCTGCCGCGGCCCTTGCAGGTGGGGCAGGTGGTGGGGCTGGAGCCGGGCTCGGCACCGCTGCCGCTGCAGGCCCCGCAGCTTTCGGTGCCGGGCACGCGCACGGTCGTCTCCTTGCCGGAGAAGGCCTCCTCCAGGCCGATGGCCATGTTGTAGCGCAGGTCCGCGCCCTGGGTGGCGCCGCGCCCGCCGCGCCGTGCGCCGCCGAAATCGCCGAACATCTCGTCGAAGATATCGGCGAAGCCGCCGAAGTCGAAGCCGCCGCCGCGGCCGCGCTGTCCCGCCCCCGGGCCGTTCGAGGAGCCGTCGAAGGCCGCCGGCCCGAAGCGGTCGTACATGGCCCGCTTCTCGGGGTCCTTGAGGACGTCGTAGGCGTGGTTCACTTCCTTGAAGCGACGCTCGGCCTCCTTGTCGTCCGGGTTGCGATCCGGGTGCAGCTCCAGGGCCAGCTTGCGGTAGGCTTTCTTGAGCGCGGCGGCGTCCGCACCCTTCGATACGCCGAGCATTTGATAATAGTCTTGAGCCATGGGTCGCGCCTTAGATCTTTATGCGTTGGAAACGAAGGGGGCTCGGGGCCGGGCCAGGCCTGGAAGGCCGGAGCGAAGAGTTGGAGGCCATCCCCTCGCTCCGCACTGCCAACCTAGTCAAGCCGTGGTCCGATTCGCTTGGAAATCAAGCCTTTCCATCGGACCACAGGCACCCGAGCCCCCCTCACGTTCCAAGCGACAGCTGGTTCTGCTTCAGCCGTTAGGCGGACTTCTTCTTGTCGTCGTCGTCGACTTCCTCGAAGTCGGCGTCCACGACGCTCTCGTCCTTCTGCTTCGACGATCCCTGGTCGCCCTCCGGCTGCGGCCCCTCGGCACCTTCGGCCGACTGCTGCTGCTGGTAGAGCGCCTCGCCCAGCTTCATGGAGGCCTGCGCCAGGGTCTGGGTCTTGGCCTCGATCTCGCCCTTGTCGTCGCCCTGCAAGGCGGTCTTCAGCTCGCCGACGGCGGTCTCGATGGCCTGCTTCTCCTCCGCGCTCACCTTGTCGCCGACATCGGCCAGGGTCTTCTCGGTCTGGTGCACCAGGGCCTCGCCCTGGTTCTTGGCCTCGACCAGCTCGCGGCGTGCCTTGTCCTCGCCGGCGTGCTCCTCGGCCTCCTTGACCATGCGGTTGATGTCGTCGTCGGACAGGCCGCCCGAGGCCTGGATGCGGATCTGCTGCTCCTTGCTGGTGGCCTTGTCCTTGGCCGAGACGTTGACGATGCCGTTGGCGTCGATGTCGAAGGTCACCTCGATCTGCGGCACGCCGCGCGGGGCGCCCGGGATGCCGACCAGGTCGAACTGGCCCAGGATCTTGTTGTCGGCCGCCATCTCGCGCTCGCCCTGGAAGACGCGGATGGTGACCGCGGTCTGGTTGTCCTCGGCCGTCGAGAAGGTCTGGCTCTTCTTGGTCGGGATCGTGGTGTTGCGGTCGATCAGCTTGGTCATGACGCCGCCCAGGGTCTCGATGCCGAGCGAGAGCGGGGTCACGTCCAGCAGCAGCACGTCCTTGACGTCGCCCTTCAGCACGCCGGCCTGAATGGCGGCACCGACGGCCACCACCTCGTCCGGGTTCACGCCGCGGTGGGGATCCTTGCCGAAGAAGCCCTTCACCGTCTCGATGACCTTGGGCATGCGGGTCATGCCGCCCACCAGGATCACCTCGTCGATCTCGCCGGCGGTCACGCCTGCGTCCTTCAGCGCCTTCTTCACCGGATCCATCGTGCGCTCGACCAGGGCGGAGACCAGGGCCTCCAGCTTGGCGCGCGTCAGCTTCATGGTCAGGTGCTTCGGACCCGACTGGTCGGCGGTGATGAAGGGCAGGTTGACCTCGGTCTCCTTGGCGGAGGAGAGCTCGATCTTGGCCTTCTCGGCCGCCTCCTTCAGGCGCTGCAGGGCCAGGCGGTCGCCGCGCAGGTCGATGCCGGCCTCTTTCTTGAACTCGTCGGCCAGGTACTCGATGATCTTGGCGTCGAAGTCCTCACCGCCGAGGAAGGTGTCGCCGTTGGTCGACTTCACCTCGAAGACGCCGTCGCCGATCTCCAGGATCGAGATATCGAAGGTGCCGCCGCCCAGGTCGTAGACGGCGACCGTGCCGCTCTGCTTCTTGTCGAAGCCGTAGGCGAGCGCGGCTGCCGTCGGCTCGTTGATGATGCGCAGCACGTTCAGGCCGGCGATCTTGCCGGCGTCCTTGGTGGCCTGGCGCTGGGCGTCGTTGAAGTAGGCCGGCACGGTGATGACCGCATCGGTCACCTGCTCGCCCAGATAGCCCTCGGCCGTCTCCTTCATCTTCTGCAGGACGAAGGCGGAGAGCTGGGAGGGGGAATAGCGCTCGCCGCGCGCCTCGATCCAGGCATCGCCGTTGTCGGCCTTGACGATCTTGTAGGGGACCAGTTCGCGGTCCTTGGCGATGATGGGGTCGTCGTAGCGCCGTCCGATCAGGCGCTTCATGGCGAAGATGGTGTTCTCGGGGTTGGTCACGGCCTGGCGCTTGGCGGACTGGCCGACCAGCTTCTCGCCCGACGAGGTGAAGGCGACCTGCGAGGGAGTGGTCCGCGCGCCTTCCGCGTTCTCGATGACCTTGGCCTGCGAACCTTCCATCACGGCCACGCAGGAGTTCGTGGTACCCAGGTCGATGCCGATCACTTTGCTCATGACTCTAGTCTCCTTTCAGCAGCCCAGTGGCCGGCCTTCGTGCCGAAGCGCCGAGCGCGCGGGCCCAGGGGTAGGGGTCAAGCCCCGTCCTGCCTCCCCCGCGGCGCTGAGGCCCTCGTGCGGAAATGCAGGGAACATATGGGCTTTGGCTCGTTCGTCATATAAGCAATGCGCGTCGGCCTGCAAGGCGCTGTTGTGCGGGAAGCGGGCCGCAGTTCCCCTGCCGGCGGGGCAGCGCCTGCCCCCTCCGCCGAGCGCTGCAGAAGCGAGGTTTGCCCCATGCCCCTCTTCCGTGACACGCCGCCCTTTCCCCGCGATCCGCTCTATCGTGCTGTGCTGGGCGTGCTTCTCTTCAGCGCGCTCGCCTCGGTGCTGATCTCGCTTCTGGCCGAGAACCGCTGGAACCAGCCGGTCCTGGCCGAGGTCGCCGGCTACTCGGCCCTGATCTCGCTGCTGGGATACGTCGCGGTCCGCTGGCTGGGGATCCGCAGCGCCCGCCGCGAGGCGCAGGAGCGCCAAAGGAACCAAGAGCGGGGGCGGGAGCGGGACCCGGAGCGATGACGGCGGACTGGCCGGAGGGTCTGGTCTGGCACCGGGAGTGGCTCGACCGCGCCCAGCAGATAGAGTTGCTGGCCGAGATCCGCGAACTGCTGCAGCGCGCGCCCCTCTACCGCCCCACCATGCCGAAGAGCGGCAAGCCGCTCTCGGTCAGGATGAGCAACGCCGGTCCCCTGGGCTGGATCACGGACCGGGCGGGCTATCGCTACGAGGCTTGCCATCCCATGACCGGAAAGCCCTGGCCGGCGATCCCGGAGCGCCTGCTGGAGATCTGGCAGCAGCTCGCGGGCTATCCGGAACCGCCGGAAGCCTGCCTCATCAACCTCTACGACGCCGAGGCGCGCATGGGCCAGCACCGCGACCGCGACGAGGCGGCGCTGGACGCCCCGGTCCTCTCGGTCTCGCTGGGCGATACTGCGCTCTTTCGTATCGGCGGCACGCGACGCAGTGACCCAAGTCTTTCGGTCCGCCTTTCCAGCGGCGACCTTTTGCTCCTTGGCGGTGCCAGCCGGCATTGCTATCACGGGGTCGATCGCATTCTTTTCGGCAGCTCGCGTTTGCTTGCCGGCGGTGGGCGCCTTAACTTGACCCTCAGGCGCGTCACTCCGCCCCGATCTTAGGACTGGAGCTCCTGGATCCCTGGGGCGGGCCTCACGGCCCCATTCCATCGCTGCGTTCGCCACAAGAAGCCCGCTGTTTCAGAGGCAGGGGTGCCGAGAACTGGCCGCGCGCTGCGTGGTGGTCCACCGCGGCCGACGGACATTTACTGGAGGAACAATCCCATGACCGAGCCCAAGCTTGGCCGACTCGAATCCCTCGATCCCGCGACCCTGTGGCAGGGCGGCCGCGAGCCCCTGATCGCCTGGCTTGCCGAGGCCGACAACCTGGACCTGCTGGACGAGACCCTGGGCCTGGACATGGAGGTGGAGGCCGCCGACCGCCATGTCGGCCCGATGACGGCCGACCTGATCTGCCGCGACATCCGCGACGACAGCCGGGTGCTGATCGAGGTCCAGCTCTCCGACACCGACGACGACTACCTGGGTCGCCTGATCGCCCAGGCCGCGGGCCTGGAGGCCAGCAAGATCGTCTGGATTGCCACCCGCTTCCGCGACGAGCATCGTGCGGCGCTCGACTGGCTGAACCGCCTTTCGACCTCCAAGCTCAGCTTCTATGCGGTGGAGCTGCAGGCCTTCCGCGTCAACGGCTCGGCCCCGGCGCCGCGCTTCAACCTGCTGGCCAGCCCCAACGACTGGACCCGCAGCGCCAGGCGCGGCGTGCGCGTGATCGAGACCGAGGAGCTGTCGGAGGTGCGCCGCTACCAGCTCGACTACTGGTCGGCCTTGCTGTCTCACCTGCGCGAGCGCGGCGGGCCGATCCGCCCTTCCGGCAAGGCCGCGCCCAAGTCCTGGACCGGCTTCCGCATCGCCTGCCCGGGCGTGCGCCTGCTGGCGACCCAGGACCGCAAGGAGCAGTCCCTGCGTGCCGAGATCGTGCTCAGCGGCGACGAGGCCGATGAGCGCTACGGCCTGATGCAGCAACAGCGTCAGGAGATCGAGGCGACGGTCGGCTATCCCCTGGAATGGCGGGCGGCGACCGACGGCCGCGACCACAGCATCGGCATCACCGCCAAGGGCGCCGACATCGCCAACCGCGCCGACTGGGCGCGCCAGCACCAGTGGTTGGCAGAGTGCCTGGAGCAGCTCTACCGTACATTCGGTGGCCGCCTGCGCGCGCTCGACGAGGTCGAAGACGATCGCCCAGAAGCGGCTGCCTAAGCAGCAGGGCGGTACAGGCGCCTGCGGTAGCTCAGCGCCTCGGCGATGTGGGGCCTGGAGACCTGCTCGTCGCCGGCCAGGTCGGCCAGGGTGCGGGCGACCTTGAGCACGCGGTGATAGCCGCGCGCGGAGAGCCGCATGTGCACGGCCGCCTCGGCAAGCAATTCCCGACCGGCAGCGTCCGGTGCGGCGATCTCGTCCAGTAGCTGCCCCTCCATCTCGGCGTTGCTGCGCAGAGGCTGCCTGACTGCCCTGAAGCGTGCGCCCTGCACCTTGCGTGCCGCCGCCACCCGCGCGGCCACCTCGGCGCTGCCCTCGCCGGGCGGCGGCAGGGAGAGGTCCCCGGCGCTGACCGCCGGCACCTCCACCACCAGGTCGATGCGGTCGAAGAGGGGGCCTGAGATCTTGCCCTGATAGTCGGCCGCACAGCGCGGCGCGCGGGCGCAGGCCTGGGCCGGGTCGTCCAGGTGGCCGCAGCGGCAGGGGTTCATCGCCGCCACCAGCTGCACGCGGGCCGGATAGCGGACATGGCTGTTGGCGCGCGCGATGGTGATGTCGCCGCTCTCCAGCGGCTGGCGCAGGGCCTCCAGCGCCGCGCGATGGAACTCCGGCAGCTCGTCCAGGAAGAGCACGCCCAGGTGCGCCAGCGAGATCTCGCCCGGCTTCACCCGGATGCCGCCGCCCGCCAGGGCCGCGAGCGAGGCCGAGTGATGCGGGTCGCGGAAGGGGCGGTGGCGCAGGATGCCGCCGTCGGGCAGGGTGCCCGCCACCGAGTGGATCATCGAGACCTCCAGCGCCTCGGCCGGGGTCAGCGGCGGCAGCAGGGCGGGCAGGCGCTTGGCCAGCATCGACTTGCCCGATCCCGGCGGCCCCACCATCAGCAGGTTGTGCCCGCCGGCGGCCGCGATCTCCAGCGCGCGCTTGGCCGTCTCCTGGCCCTTCACGTCGGCGAGGTCGGGCAGGCTGGCCGGCGCCGCCGATTCCGCCCTGGGCTCGGGCGGCGAGAGCACCTGGGTCCCCTTCATGTGGTTGACCAGGGCCAAGAGCGAGGCCGGGGCCAGGACCTCGATCTCGCCGGCCCAGGCCGCCTCGCCGCCCTGGGCCGCGGGACAGACCAGCCCCAGCCCCCTGGCCGAGGCATGGATCGAGGCCGGCAGCACGCCGGTCACCGCCGAGAGTCGCCCGTCGAGCGCCAGCTCGCCCAGCGCCATGAGGCCGGCGGTCTCCTCGGCCGGCAGGACGCCGATGGCGGCCAAGAGCGCCATCGCGATCGGCAGGTCGAAGTGGCTGCCCTCCTTCAGCAGGTCGGCCGGCGCCAGGTTGACGACGATGCGCTTGGGCGGCAGGGCCAGGCCCAGGGCGGTCAGCGCGCCGCGCACCCGCTCCCGGCTCTCGGCCACGGCCTTGTCGGGCAGGCCGACGACGGTGAAGGAGGGCAGGCCGGAGGAGACCTGGACCTGCACGTCCACGTCCACCACCTCGATCCCCTGAAAGGCTACCGTCGCGACGCGCGCAACCACAGCAACTACCCTGACTCACTGTCTTCGCTATCGTCAGGCTCATCCATATCTTTCTTTTTTGAAAGTGATTGCGAATTCTCTATAAATTTCAGAATTGATTCCTTTGTTTCATCATCCTTATCCAATAAAGATATGTAGTGTTTTACAAGAGTTCTATTATCATCGAAATTATCATTTAATTGTGATGATATGTATTTTTTCACATTTGCATCTCTCCAATCCATATTCCTTTGTCCTCTCAGTATTGCTCTTTCAAGACTTTGCATACTCTTTCTTAGATAATACATGCCCCTCTGTTGTTCTTGCATATCTAGGTTTATTTGTTCTATAGACTTTATGATTTTGTCTATTGGATTTATCTCATCTACTTTTTGTTTAGTTTTTGTTTCAATTGAAGAATTTATTTTCTCAATCATTCTATCCCAAAATGCGCTTATAGTAGATTCCAATATTTCATCATCTAGCTTCTCTGACTTTAGATCTTCATTAAGCATACTAAGTATCTTAGCAAACTCTTCTCTATTAAATTCTGCCATTTGAAAACTGTTCAATGGCAAGCCAATTTCAAATTTTTCCAATCCAAACAAAATAGGAACCACCTTTCTCGTTCCAAACTTACTAAAAATGGCACCTGACTCGAAATATATCCACCTTGATTCGATACAGTCTTTCGTTAAAACTATCAATCCATGTTGACATTCGCTCAAGCTTTCAAATAGCTTGTTCGACCAAACAGCGCCTTTTTCTATGGACTCTTCGGAATAGAACGGACGAACTGCCTGAATAAATCTGGGAAGATATTCGTGAAGAATTTTTGCTATTTGCTTTCCGTTCTCTCCCGAAAAACTTATAAACACGTTCATGCTTCGTTCCTCCCATCGGAAAGCACTGTTTCTCAATTATTCCAGCCGATGCTGCCTCGGGTCAACTGGCTCACTCAAAACCTTGCCGCCCATAACCATGAGAGGATTTAGAATAGTGTGGCTGGTAGTCGGTTCGCAACCTGTCAACAAGCTCGCGTGTGATCCAGCAATCGGTAGTCGCATTTCCCTGTGCTAGGGCGTTACTGGTCAGCCGCTGCACCCCCGCAACAGCATGACCGAATCGCCCCATCGTCAGGTCTGGCGGCTTGCTTTGAGGGCCCGCGCCACCAAATGGCTTCGGAACGTTGTGAACCGGACGCAGATTGTACTGCGCCTGCCCAGTTCCTTGCCGTGTACCCGGGGGTCATCAACCACATGCTGCTTGCGCTTCTCACCCTGGGGGGTCTCTTAGGGCTCTTGATCGGCGGTGAGCTGGTGGTGCGGGGAGCGGTGGCGACGGCGACGCGGCTGGGGCTTTCGCCGCTCCTGATCGGGCTCACCATCGTGGCCTTCGGCACCTCGGCGCCGGAGATCGTGACCTCCGTCGAGGCGGCGCTCGCCGGTGCGCCGGCGATCGCGGTCGGCAACATCGTCGGCTCCAACATCGCCAACATCCTGCTGGTGCTGGGCCTCTGCGCCCTGGTGCGGCCCATGCTCATTCATCGCTCGAGCTTCCGCCGCGACGCCTACGCGGTCGTGATCGCCACCCTGGTCGGCACCGCGCTTCTCTTCATCGGCTACCTCGACCGCCCCATGGGGATCACCCTGCTGGTGCTTCTCGTCGCCTACCTGCTCTATGCCTATCACCAGGAGCGCAGGTCCAAGCGGCGGTCTTCCAGCCTGGCGACCGCCGAGGCCGAGGCCATGGGGTCGGGCGAGACGCCGAGGATCTGGCTCAGCCTGCTGATCACCGTCGGCGGGCTGGCGCTGATCGTCTTCGGTGCGCACCTGCTGGTCGACGGCGCGGTGGGGATCGCCCGCGCGCTCGGCATCTCGGAATCGACGATCGGCGCCACGGTCGTGGCGATCGGAACCTCGCTGCCGGAGATCGTGACCTCCCTGGTCGCAGCCCTGCGCGGCCAGTCCGGCGTCGCCATCGGCAACGTCATGGGCTCCAACATCTTCAACATCATCGGCGTGCTGGGCACCACCGCGATCGCCGTGCCTTTCGAGGTGCCGCCTGAGGTGCTGACCTTCGACATCTGGGTGATGCTGGCAGCGACCCTGGCGCTCTGGTTCCTCACCACCCAGCAGAGCAGGATGGGGCGGCCGGTGGGCCTGGTCCTGCTCGCCTGCTACGGCGGCTTCGTGGCGGCCCTCCTGGCCTGAGCGGGACCGGGCTTCAAGCAGACGTGAGCGGGCAGGCGCGCTTGTGGCGCTAGACTTCGGGGCTCTGCAACTCTGTCTGCGATGGGAGCCCCCGCCATGTTTCGTTTCCTCCTGCCCCTGGTCCTGCTGTTCGCCGCGGTCTCGCCGCAGGCCGCCGAATTGACTCCCGGCGAGGGCTGGCGCGTCTCCGCCACAAGCTACAGCTTTCCCGAGCTCTGGGAGCGGCTGCAGACCACGATCAAGGACAACAAGATGGGCCTGGTGACCACCGCCACCGCGTCTGGGGGTGCAGCCAACCAGGGCTTCACAATTCCCGGTAACCGCGTCGTCGGCGTCTATCGCAACGACTTCGCCCGGCGCATGCTGGAGGCGAGCATCGCCGCCGGGATCGAAGCGCCGATCCGCTTCTATCTCACCGAGAACGAGGACGGGACGGCCAGCCTCTCCTACAAGACGCCGAGCTTCGTCTTCCAGCCCTACATGGAGGAAGGCGGGCCGGAGCTGAAGGCGCTGGCGCAAGAGCTGGATCAGATTTTCGCCGCCATCTTCGAGCAGACGGTGGCCAACTAGCCGCCCGAGGCTGTAGACCTTCTCCACCATGCGACAGCGGGCACCGCCGGGCGGTGTCCGCTGTCGGCTTGTCGCGCGCGGAGAGACGACGGAGGAAGCCAAGTCCCATGATCCATCTCTACACCTGGAGCACGCCCAACGGTCGCAAGGTCTCCATCGCCCTGGAAGAGCTGGGCCTCGCCTACGACGTGCATGCGATCGACATCGGCAAGGACGAGCAGTTCCAGCCCGACTTCCTGAAGATTTCTCCCAACAACAAGATCCCGGCCATCATCGACGACGAGACCGGCCAGTCGCTCTTCGAATCGGGCGCCATCCTGCTCTACCTGGCGGAGAAGACCGGCCGGCTGATGCCCGAGGACCAGGCGGGCAGGTGGTCGGTGATGCAGTGGCTCATGTGGCAGATGGGCGGGCAGGGGCCCTTCCTCGGCCAGGCGCACCACTTCCTGAAGTTCAATCCCGGCAAGGCGCCCTACGCCGAGGAGCGCTACCACAACGAGGCCAAGCGCCTCTACGGCGTGCTGGACCGGCAGCTCGCCCAGAACAGCCACGTCGCCGGCGACAGCCTCAGCGTGGCCGACATGGCGATCTGGCCCTGGGCCAGCCGCTTCGAGTGGCAGCAGATCGACCTCAACGACTATCCCGCGGTGAAGCGCTGGTATCTGGAGCTGGCCGCACGGCCCGCATTCGTGGCCGGCTACAAGGTCCCCAACCCGGACTTCGACATTCCCCTACCGGCCTGACCGGCCGGCCAGGAGCGCGCCGGCCAGCGCCAGGGTCTCCTCGGCGGTGCCGCTGGCATCCAGGCGCGCCCAGTCCTCCGGGGGCGCGATCTCGGCCGCCTGGCGCTCGACCACCGCGGCGGTCGCGTCCGAGGCATCCGCCCGCCGCGCCTCGACCCGGTCCCTTAGGATGGGCAGCGGCGCTTCCAGCCAGAGGCCGGTGAAGGGAGAGCCCTGGCGGCGGGCGAGCTCCTGCAAGGGTCCGCGGAAGGCCGGGTCGGCACTGACGGCATCGACGATGACGCTGCAGCCGGCCTCGAGCGCCGCGCCGGCGCGCGCAAGCAGCGCCTCTGCGACCCGTCGGTTCCAGTCCTCGCCGTAGGCTTCCGCGGGCAGCCGCTCCTCCGGGGCCCGGTCCCAAAGCCGCTTGCGAAGCACGTCGCTGCGCAGGTGGATGGCGCCGGGCGCCACGCCGATGGCGGGCGCCAGCCTGGCCGCCAGGCTCGACTTGCCGGTGCCTGAGAGGCCGCCGACCGCCAGCAGCGCGCCGCTGCCGAGCTCGAGATAGCTGCGCGCCCGGGCCAGGTAGTGCCGGGCCTCCTCGGCCAGCCGGTCGCGCCCGCCCTCCTCGCTTTCCAGCCAGGTGAGCGCGCCGACCTTGGCGCGCACCCCGGCGCGTATCGAGAGCAGCAGCGGCAGGAGCGCCAGGCCGCGGAACTGGTCCAGCGATCCGGGCGCCATCGCCAGCCAGCGGTTCAACACCAGGTTGGCCAGGTCGCGCCGGCCGCGCTGCTCCAGGTCCATCAGCAGGAAGGCCAGGTCGTAGAGCAGGTCGATGGCGATGAAGTCCTCGTTGAACTCGATGCAGTCGAAGGGCGTCGCCTTCCCCTTCCAGAGCACGAGGTTCGCCAGGTGCAGGTCGCCGTGGCAGCGCCTGAGCCAGCCCTGCGCGGTTCTCTCCGCGATCAGGCTGCGGTGGCGGTCCAGGCTCTCCAGCGACAGCCGGCACAGCGTTTCGCGCTCGGACGCCGAGGAAAGCGGCCCGGCCCTGCCCATGTCGGCCTCGTTCTCTTGTACGATGCGGTCCAGCACGGCGGCGAAGTCGCGGGGGCCGGCCTGCTCGGCCTCGGCATGGAAGGCGGCCAGGCTGTCGGCGAGCTGGACCAGGTGGTCGCCGGTCAGTTCGCCCCGCTCGGCCAGGCGGTCCAGGCGCTGCGACTCCTCGAAGCGCCGCATCTCGACCAGCCACTCGACCGCGGGTCCCGCGCCGTCCAGGGCGAAGCTCCCTTCCTCTTCCGTCACCGCGACGACCCGGCAGTAGAGCTCCGGCGCGGTGCGGCGGTTCAGCTCCAGCTCCTGGCGGCAGGCGGCCGCGCGCTTCTCCAGGGTGGAGAAGTCCATCCAGCCGAAGTCCACCACCCGCTTCATCTTGTAGACCTGGGTGTCGGTCAGGAAGAGCAGGTTGCCGTGGGTGGAGATCACCTCCGGCCGCCGGCCGCCGAAGGGCGCGCCGCTCTCGATCCAGGCGCGCACCGCTGCCTGGCGCTCGCGTTCGCTGTCGGGGGAGGCCAAGGGGTTCCGTCTCTCCGTTCTGCGGGTCTCGGCGACAGTGGCATTGAGCCACCCTGGGGTCAGGTGACTCCGGGGGGCCGGTGCTCTTGCCTGGCAAAGGCGACGCTTATAGGCCCTCGCCGAGGGGCCAGCAACCTCAGCTTCCTCGCTCAGAGCCCAATGAACAAGCTGTCGGGAGATCGCATCTAGCCGGCCCCGGCGCCATGAGCGCCCCGCGCTTGCCTGATCGCTGCTGCCATGGCTCCCGTCAGTTCCGGCGATGCGCCCGCCGCCGTCACGATCGAACGCCGGGACTTCGGAAGGTCGGGAAAGCCCTCCGCGGCCGAGAGGGCCGCGACATCCTCGTCCAGGCAGGAGGCAGGAAGAACGCCGACCGCGAAGCCAGCGCGAATTGCCGCCCTGATGCTGGCGAAACTGCTGCTGCGGAACGCGACCGTGTAGTCCCGTCCGATCGCTTCCAGGGCCGTTGCAGGCAGGTCGCGCCACCAGCAGCTTCTGTCGAGGACGGCCAGGGGGACGCGATCCCCGCCGAGACAGGGTGCGCCCTTGCGCGTTGCCCAGACGGTGCTCTCGATAGAGAGCGTCTCACCCTGGCGGTTGTTCGGACCGGAACAGACGGCGATGTCGAGGGTTCCTTCGGCGATGGCGTCGGGAAAACCCGAGGTGCAGCCCGAGGTCGCACGCACGTCCACCCCCGGATGCGCCCGCGCGAAGTCCGCGAGCACGCGCTCGAGCAGGGTCTCGTCGAAGTCGTCCGGTAGCCCGACGCGGATGGAGCCGCTCAGGGGATCGGTGAAGAGGGCCTCGGCCCGCCTGATCTCCGCCAGGATCGAACCGGCCCTGGGCAGCAGCCTCTCTCCCGCATCCGTCAGGGCCATTCCCTTGGGGGTCCGGTCGAAGAGGGAGACGCCCAGCCCCCTCTCCAGCTTCTGGATCTGGACGCTGATGGCCGATTGCGTCGGGTTGAGCTGGCCCGCAGCCTTCGTGAGGTTGCCGCACCGCGCGATCGCGACGAAGGTCCGCAGCAGGTCGCTGTCCAGCGGCGATCGTTCGATTTCTTTCATGGTCAGGATCGTATTTATTCGATTTCAATGATGCAATGCCAGCCATAGTTTGCGTCCGCATCGACAGAAGGACTTAGTATGGACGCAAGCCACCTCGCGCTCTTGGTCGTCATCGGAATGGCTGGCGGTATCTGGAACGCCATTGCGGGCGGCGCGACGCTCTTCACCTTTCCCGCGCTCATGGCCGCCGGCCTGCCGCCGGTCGTGGCCAACGCGACCAACTATCTGGCCCTCCTGCCGTCGAACGCAGCCGCGCTTCCGGCCTACCGGAGCGAGCTGCGCGGCCTGGGGCGGCGCCTGCTGCCGCTGGTGATCGTCTCCGGCGCCGGCGCGACCCTCGGGTCGCTGCTACTCCTGCTGTCCGATCCGGACACCTTCCTGGCCCTGATACCCTTCCTCATCCTGCTGGCCACCTGCCTCTTCGCCTTCGGCGACGCCCTGCGGCGGCGGCTGCTCTCGATCGCCGGTGACGCCGGTGGGACGGGCCTGCTCTTCGCGGCGCTCTTTCTCTCCTCGGTCTACGGCGGTTACTTCGGGGCCGGGCTCGGCATCATTCTCCTGGCCATCGCGCAGTTCATGGGCTTCACGGACTTCCACGTGGCCAACTCCATCAAGAACCTGCTGGCGACCAGCTTCACGCTGCTGAGCATCCTGGTCTTCGGCATCGGCGGCCTCATCGCCTGGCCGGAAGCCACGGTCATGATGGTGGGCAGTACCATCGGCGGGTTTCTCGGCGGCCGCTACGCCAGGCGGGTCAATCAAGCGGTCCTGCGCGGGCTCGTGATAGGCTTCGGCCTGTTGCTGTCGGCGGTCTACTTCGTGAAGACATTCGCTTAGACGGGCGGCGCGCAGGCCCCAAGGACGGGGCCGCTTTGCGCCAAAGCGGCGGCACTCGCTGCCTTGCCGGGACGACGGCGGCTAGAGATCCCGCACCGTCTCTTCCATCAGCCAGTCGACCACAGCCCTCAGCGCGTCCTGGTGTTCCGCGCCCTCTTCCTTGGCCTTGGCGAAGACCTGGATCTGGCGGTGCGCGCTGGTCCCGCGGGCCAGGATGTCGCGCGCGCCCAGGAGCTCCTCGTGGCAGTCGAGCGCGTGGGCATCCTCTTCGGTCAGCGCGATGATCTCGTCCAGCAAGTCGGGGTAGGGCACGATCTTGCCCTTGCCGATGTCGAGCATGCCCGCGTCGGCGCCGTAGCGCTCGGCACGCCAGCGGTTCTCCTCGATCAGCATGCGCAGGTAGCGCCGCCAGCGCTGGTTCTCGCGCTTCAGCCGGTAGAGCAGGTGCAGCAGCGAGAGATAGACCGCCGCTATGGTGATGCCGTCGCGCCAGTAGGTGCAGACGTCGGTGATGCGCATCTCCAGGGTGGGGAAGCGCGCCGAGGGACGCACGTCCCACCAGATCTTGGAGGCGTCCTCGATCACCTCGGCATTGACCAGGATGTCGACGTGGCGCTGGTACTCGTTCCAGCTCTCGAAGGCCTCGGGCAGGCCGGTGCGCGGCATCTCGTCGAAGACGGCCAGGCGGTAGGACTTGAGGCCGGTGTCGCGTCCTTCCCAGAAGGGCGAGGAGGAGGAGAGCGCCAGCAGGTGCGGCAGGAAGTAGGCGATCTGCCCCATCAGGTCGACCCGGAGCTCGTCGTCGTCCAGGCAGCAGTGCACATGCATGCCGCAGGTCAGCAGGCGATGCGCCACCGCCTGCATGTCGCGCGACAGGCTCTCGTAGCGCGGGCCGGAGCTGCGCTGCTGCTGCGACCAGGCGGCGAAGGGGTGGGTGGCAGAGGCGATCAGGCCCAAACCGAAGCGGTCGGCGATCGAGGAGACCTGCCGGCGCAGCGCTTTGATCTCGCCTGCGGCCTCCTTGATGTTGCGGCAGGGCTTGGTCGCGATCTCGACCTGGGCGCGCAGGAACTCCGGGAAGGCCTGCCCCTCGGTCTCGCGGTTCAGCTCCTGCATCAGCTCCGGCGGCGGGTCGGTCGCGAGGTTCCGGGTCCGGCGGTCGACGAGGAGGTATTCCTCCTCGATTCCAACGGTGAAGCTGGGTTTCTCCATCGGCCTCCCTTCCGCTCTCACGCCACCTGCGCTGCCAGGGCTTTCAGCTCTTCGGCCAGCAGGGTGGCCCAGGCCCAGGCATCGCTCTCGGTCGAGATCAGGTCCTGGCGCACCTCTATCAGCACCTGGGGCAGGCCCGGCGGCAGGGCGTGGTGCTGCATGGTGTAGCCGAAGTCGGTGCCGCCGCTATAGGGCTGGTTGTCGCCGACGGTGAGGCCGCGGGCGGCCAGCGCGCGGATCAGGGGGGCCGCCAGGCTGTCGTCGCGGTCCCAGAGGATGCCGACCTGCCAGGGGCGCTGGAAGCCCTGCATCACCGCGGTGAAGCTGTGCAGCGAGACGAAGATCGGCCGCTCGCCGCGCGCCAGAGCCGCCTTCAGGCCCCGGGCTACCGCCTGGTGATAGGGCTCGAAGTAACGGGCGATCCGCCGTCGGCGCTCGGCCTCGCCCAGGTGCCGGTTGCCGGGGACCTCGACGCCGTCGCTCACCGCGACGATGGAGGTCTCGTGGTCGGTCACCCGGTTGGCGTCGATCACCAGCCGCGAGAAGCCTGCCAGGACCGCCGGTGCGTGGAGCAGCTCGGCCAGGCGCCTGGTCATGGCGGCAGCGCCGATGTCGTAGGCGATGTGCAGCTCAAGCTGCTCGGGCAGCAGGCCCAGGCTGTCGAGTTCTGCCGGCACGTGGTTGCTGGCGTGATCGCAGACCAGGAAGAAGGGCGACGGGAGGCCCGGGTTGATCGTCTCGTAGGGAGGCGAGATCCGCTCGCCCTGCGCCGTCGCCAGGTCCACGCTCAGCCCTTCTTGTCGTAGAGCCGGTCGAGCTCAGGCCCGTAGGCGGCCAGGATCTTGTGGCGGCGGATCTTCATGGTGGGCGTCATCATCTCGTTGTCTATGGTGAAGCCATCGCTTGCGATCGCAAAGCGGCGAATGCGCTCGATGACCGAGAGCCTGGCGTTGGTCCGGTCCACCACCTGGCTCATGTGCGCGTGAAACTCGGGATCGCCGGCAAGCCGGGAGAGTTCGGCCGGCTTCCCTCTGGCCTTGGCCCAGGCTTCCATCTCGGCCTTCGCCGGAACGATCAGGGCGGCGAGATAGGGGCGGCGGTCGCCGACCACACAGGCCTGCTCGATCTCCGCTTCCAGGGTCAGCAGGCCCTCCAGGCGCGCGGGCGAGACGTTGTCGCCGCCGGAGACCACCAGGATGTCCTTCTTGCGGTCGGTGATGTAGATGTAGCCGTCCTCGTCCAGGTGGCCCACGTCGCCGGTGTGCAGCCAACCCTCGCGGATCACGAAGGCCGTGGAATCGGGATCCTGCCAGTAGCCCAGCATGACGTTCTCGCCCCGGACCAGGATCTCGCCGTCCTCGGCGATCCGGACCGTGACCCCGGCCAGCGCCGGGCCGACGCTCGCCATCTTCACCTTGTCCGGCCGGTTGCAGGACACGATGGGCGCCGATTCCGTCTGTCCGTAGCCCTGCAGCAGCACCAGCCCCAGGGCCTGGAAGAAGTTGCCGATGTCGGGGTTCAGCGCGGCACCGCCGGAGATGAAGGCCTGCAGCCGGCCGCCGAAGCGCCGGCGCACCTTCTCGCGCACCAGCCGCTCCAGCAGGGCGTCCTGCAGCCTCTCGATCAGGCCCAGGGACTGGCCCGCATGGCGCTTCTGGCCAAGCTCCACGGTCTTGTGGAAGAGCTTCCGGCGCAGGGCGGGCTGATGCTTCAGGCCGGTCAGGATGCGCTGGCGCATGCTCTCGTAGAGACGCGGCACCGCGGTCATGAGGGTGGGCTGCACCTCGGCCATGTTGGCTGCCAGCTTCTCCACCGATTCGGCGTAGTAGATCTGGGCACGGATGGTGAGCGGGAAGCAGAGCCCCGCGGCGTGCTCGTAGGAGTGGCTGAGCGGCAGGAAGGAGAGGAAGGTCTGCTGCACGTCCTCCAGGCCGAAGCTTTCCAGGAGGTCGTAGGCGCTGGCGCAGTTGGCCAGGATGTTGGTGTGGCTCAGCATCACGCCCTTGGGCGTTCCGCCGGTCCCGGAGGTGTAGATGAAGATGCAGGGCGCATCGCTCTCGAGCGCCGCCAGCCGCCCCTCCAGGTCGACCTCGGCCTCGGCTCCGGCCGCCTCTTCCTCCCTCCAGTCAAGCAGCGCCTGCCCCTCCGCCAGGCTTGCCGAAACCGGCTCGAGGCTCATGGCGAAGCGGCAGGAGGGCGCCTTGCCGACGGCGGGCAGGCAGCGTTTGGCGAGTGCGGCGCTGGAGACCAGCAGGGCGCTGGCACCGGAATCGCCCAGGAGGTGGGCGTAGTCCTGCTCGGTGTGGGTGGTGTAGGCCGGGACCGTGATGGCGCCGGCGCTCATGATCGCGAAGTGGGCGATGACCCACTCCGGCCGGTTCTCGCAGGCCAGCAGCACCCGCTCACCCGGTTGGATGCCGCGCCGGATGAGCGCTCTGGCCAGATCGGTGACGCGGCCGGTGAGGCCGGCCCAGTCCAGCGCCTGCCACTCGCCCTCGTGCTTGGCCCAGAGCACCGGCGCCTGCGGGTCGACCGAGGCGCGCTCGAAGAGCATCTGCGGCAGGGACGACCACGCCTTATAGTCCATCGCCATTCTCATCCTCCCTCTTCGCCGACTTCTTCGCCAGACGCTGCCTGCCTTGGCGCGGCCACTTTGGGCGCCTATATCGGCCTGGACGTTAGGAGATAGGAAACATGCCCGAAGGACTGCAAGAAAACCGCGCGAAAATGACCGACAGCTTGTTGGGCGACCTGCCCGAGTGGGACCTCTCGGACCTCTACAGCGGCCCGGAGGACGCAGCCCTCGAGGCCGATCTCGACCAGGCCATGCGCGACGCCGAGGCCTTCCGCGGCCGCTACGAGGGGGGCCTGGCGCGGCTCTCCGGCGCCGGCTTCGCCGAGGCGCTCACCGCCTACCAGGATTTGCAGGAGGTCCTGGGCCGCATCGGCTCCTTCGGGCAGCTCCTGCATGCCGGCGACATGACCGACCCGCGCATCGGCCAGTTCTACCAGACCATGCAGGAGCGGATCACCACGATCTCCACCAACCTGCTGTTCTTCACCCTGGAGCTGAACAAGCTGGAGGACGAGGCGCTGGAGCGCGTCCTGGAGCACCCCGCGATGCAGCGCTGGAAGCCCTGGGTGCGCGACCAGCGCGCCTTCCGGCCCTACCAGCTGAGCGACGAGGTGGAGCGGCTGCTGCACGAGAAGTACGTCTCCGGCCGGGCCGCCTGGACCCGCCTCTTCGACGAGACCATGGCCGGCCTGCGCTTCCCGCTGAAGGGCAAGGAGCTGACCTCGACCGAGGTGCTGGACAAGCTGACCGACCGCGACCCGAAGGTTCGCGAGGCCGCCGCGCACAGCTTCGCCGGGGTTCTGGGCAAGAACACCCGCACCTTCGCGCTCATCACCAACACGCTGGCCAAGGACAAGGAGACCGAGGACAAGTGGCGCGGCTTCAAGACGCCGGTCGCCAGCCGCAACCTCGCCAACCTGGTCGAGGACGAGGTGGTCGAGGCGCTGGTGGAGGCCGTGGTCACCGCCTATCCCAAGCTCTCGCACCGCTACTACGCGATGAAGGCCAAGTGGCTGGGTTACGAGAAGCTGCCCTACTGGGAGCGCAATGCGCCGCTGCCGGATGACGACGACCGCCTGATCCCCTGGGACGAGGCGCGCGACACCGTCCTGGATGCCTACGGCCACTTCTCCGGCGACATGGCCGCGGTCGGCAAGCGCTTCTTCGACAAGCCCTGGATCGACGCACCGGCGCGCAGCGGTAAGGCACCGGGCGCCTTCGCCCATCCGACCGTGCCCTCGGCCCATCCCTACCTGCTGCTGAACTATCAGGGGCGGACGCGCGATGTCATGACCCTGGCGCACGAGCTGGGCCACGGCGTGCACCAGGTGCTGGCCGGCGCGCAGGGCCACCTCTTGGCCGACACGCCGCTCACCCTGGCGGAGACGGCCAGCGTGTTCGGCGAGATGCTGACCTTCCAGGCGTTGCTGCGCAGGGCCGAGACGCCCAAGCAACGTCGCCAGATGCTGGCCGGCAAGGTCGAGGACATGCTGAACACGGTGGTGCGCCAGATCGCCTTCCACCGCTTCGAGACCCGCGTGCACGATGCCAGGCGTACCGCCGAGCTGACGGCCGAGCAACTTGGCGAGATCTGGATGGAGACGCAGCGCGAGGCCCTGGGTCCGGCCTTCGACTTCGATCCAGAGTACCGCAACTTCTGGACCTACATCCCGCACTTCATCCACGTGCCCTTCTACGTCTATGCCTATGCCTTCGGCGACTGCCTGGTGAACTCGCTCTACGCCGTCTACCAGAAGGCCGAGGACGGCTTCGCCGAGAAGTACCTGGAGATGCTGAAGGCCGGCGGCACCAAGCACTACGACGCGCTGCTGGCGCCCTTCGGGCTCGATGCCCGCGATCCGGCCTTCTGGGGCAAGGGCCTCTCCCTCCTCACCGGCTTCATCGACGAGCTGGAGCAGGTGGCCTAGAGCGGAATGGCGTCGGATCGAATGGGTCTGTTGCCAGGGTTCTGGTCTGGCACCCGGCGATGGTAAGCAAGGACGACCTGCCGCCGGAGCAGGACCGGGAAGAAGACGATGGCCGGGGGATCGGCGACGAGAGCTCGCGCTTCTCCCGCCGCGGCCGGCGCTATGTCAGCGTCGGCCGCCAGGTCGGCGGGCTGGCCGCCGGCTATGCGCTCAGGCGTCTCGTCGGCCGCGATCTCGACAAGGGCGAGCATGCCGAGGCCGTGACCCAGGCGCTGGGTGGCCTCAAGGGGCCGCTGATGAAGGCGGCCCAGATCCTGGCCACCATCCCCGACGCCCTGCCGCAGGAGTATGCCGACGCCCTGCGCCAGCTTCAGGCCAACGCCCCGCCGATGGGCTGGGCCTTCGTGCGCCGGCGCATGCGCAGCGAGCTGGGGCCGGACTGGCAGTCGAAATTCGCCGACTTCAGCCGCGAGGCGGTGCACGCGGCCTCGCTGGGCCAGGTCCATGTCGCCCACGACCACGAGGGGCGGCGGCTCGCCTGCAAGCTGCAGTACCCCGACATGTCATCGGCCGTGGAGGCCGATATCCGCCAGCTCAAGCTGGCCTTCGGCGTCTACCGCCAGTACGACCGCGCGATCGACACCAGCGAGATCCACCGCGAGCTGGGCGATCGCCTGCGCGAGGAGCTGGACTACCGCCGCGAGGCCCGGCACATGCAGCTCTACCGCCTGATGCTGGCCAAGGAGGCCGAGGTCGCAGTGCCCGAGCCGGTCGAGGCGCTCTCGACCGACCGCCTGCTCACCATGACCTGGCTGCAGGGCGAGGGCTTTCTCCCCTTCCTCAAGAGCCACGAGGACGAGGAGATGCGCCGGCAGATCGCGGTCAACATGTTCCGCGCCTGGTACGTGCCCTTCTACTATTACGGCGTCATCCACGGCGACCCGCACCTGGGCAACTACACCCTGCAGCCCGACGGCAAGGTGAACCTGCTGGATTTCGGCTGCATCCGGGTCTTCCCGCCCAGCTTCGTCTGGGGCGTGATCGAGCTCTACCAGGCGCTGGCCGAGGAGGACGAGGAGCGCATGGTGGCGGCCTACGAGGCCTGGGGCTTCAAGGGCCTCAACCGCGAGACCCTGGAGATCCTGAACCTCTGGGCGCGCTTCCTCTACGACCCGATCCTGACCGACAAAGAGCAGTCGATCGTCGGCGAGAAGGGCGCCTACGGGGCCGAGGTCGCCGGCAAGGTGCACAGGGAGCTGAAGCGCCTGGGCGGCGTGCGCCCGCCGGCGGAGTTCGTACTGATGGACCGTGCCGCCATCGGGCTGGGCTCGGTCTTCCTGCACCTCAAGGCCAGGATCAACTGGTACCGCCTCTTCCACGAGCTGATCGGCGACTTCGACGTGGACCGCCTGGCCGAGCGCCAGGGCGCCGCCCTGGCCGAGGTCGGGCTGACGCCGCAAGCTGGCGGCAATACCGGGAAGAAGAGGAAGCCTCGCAGCAGGGGTTAGGACCCGGGTCCGCCGGGTAGCGTCTCGCGATCCGGATTGCCAGTAGCGCTGGTCGCTTTGGACTCTTCGGCACGGATAACGTAGCCTTGCACCGAGACTCCTTGGTCCTTTTTTTGGGCCACGGAGAGGATGCGGTAGTCGGCGAGGGAGGCGGATCATGGCGATCATCTTCGGTGCTTCCGGGGTGAACAACACGCTGACGGGCACGAACCTGGCCGACCGGATCTATGGGCTGGAGGGCAACGACAGGCTCCTGGGCCTGAGCGGCCCGGACAAGCTCTTCGGGGGCTCCGGCTCCGACCGGCTCTACGGGGGGGAGGGCGACGACAGCCTCGTCGGCGGCGACGGCAACGATTCGCGCTTCTCGGGCGGGCTGGGCGACGACAGCCTGCTGGGAGGAAGCGGGGACGATCGCCAGTTCTACGGCGGCAGCGGCGATGATTTCCTGAGGGGCTTCGGGAGCTTCAGTGGCCAGGAGTATCACAGCATCTTCTTCGGCGGCAGCGGCGACGACGTGCTCAGAAGCGGCTGGTTCGGAGCCAACGAATCCTTCTTCGGCGGCGATGGCGACGACCTCATCTTCGGCGGCGGCAACTTTCAGATCGGCGGCTTCGGTGGATCCTTCGGCGGTGCGGAGTCGAACACCTCCTTCTCGGGCGGGAGCGGCGCCGACATCATCGTCGGCGGCAACCTGGACGACACCGCTCTCTACGGGGATAGCGGCAACGACACGATCCATGCCAGCAAGGGCAATGACAGCTTCGTCGCCGGCGGGGAGGGCGACGACACGATCGACGGCGGACAGGGCAACGAGTTCTTCCTCATGGGCGAGACCGGCGACGACCGGATCGAAGGAGAGGAGGGAGACGACCTGCTGTTCGGCGGCAGCGGCCGGGACGCCCTGATCGGCGGCGATGGCGACGATTTCATCTTCGGCGATAGCGGCAATGACAGCTTCGTCGGCGGCACCGGAACGGACCTGCTGTTCGGCGGGCAGGGCCGCGATCGCCTGAACGGGGCCTCGGGCACGGACACGGCCTATGGCGGCGACAACAACGATACCTTCATCGTCGATACCGAGACAGATCGCCTCTTCAACGGCTCCGGCCAGGGCGACGACGTGCTGCGTTCCAACGCCGCCGACTACGCGCTCGGCACCGTGACCGAGGTCGTGATCGAGCGGGTCAATATCAACACGGGCGCCGGCGCCGCCAGGGTGGTGGGAAACGACAATGACGACATCCTGGTCGGCAACTCCTTCGACAACGTGCTCTTTGGCCGGTCCGGCGACGACCGCCTGAACGCCCGCGGCGGCACCAACAAGCTGACCGGTGGCAGCGGCGACGACACCTTCATCGTGACCACCAGCGCCGACACCGTGCGCGACTTCTCGGGGCAGGGGACCGATCTGGTGCGGGCCGAGACCGACTTCACCCTGCCGAGCGGCGGCGGGGACGGATTCATCGAGAACCTGCGTCTGCAGGGCGGTGCCGGGGACATCGACGGTGCCGGCAACGCTCTGGACAACAGCATCGAGGGCAACAGCGGATCCAACACCCTGCGCGGTTTCGGCGGTGACGACCAGATCGAGGGCGGCGGTGGCGACGACAGGATCTTCGGCGGCTCGGGCGAGGACCGCATGGAGGGCGGGGCCGGCGCCGACACCCTGCTGATGGGCAGCGGCGACATCGCCTTCGGCGGGGCCGGCATGGACGAGTTCCGCTTCGGCGGGCAGCCGCTCGGCAATGCCGGGTCCGGCGGCCCGGCCATCCGCGACTTCGACGGCCTGCTGGCGAACGCCGCCAACGCCCAGGACAAGCTGGTCTTCGCCACCGGGCTGGAGGCCGGAACCTTCGCCTACATCGGCGCTGCGGCCTTCAGCGGCGCCGGCAACTCCGAGGCCCGCTTCGCCGGGGTCCGGCAGATCCAGGTGGACGAGGACGGCGACGGGGTGGTGGACCAGGCCTTCCTCGTGGACGGGGTCACGGCGGCCAACCTGCTGACCTCGACCGACTTCGTCTGGCTCGTCTGATGTCCCGCAATCGGGTCAGGGGGCCGGCCAAGGCGGCCACGACCCTCAGCCTCGGGTCCGAACGAGAGAAGACCGCCTCAACGCACGCCGGGCATGCACACTGAGGACCGCTTCAGGATCCGGCGGACACAGGCCGGCGAGCCGAGGTAAGCTGGGGCCGAGACCTGTCCAATCCTTTCGAGGAACTTGCTGCCTTGCACATCGACCTTCTAAGCCCGTTCAAGCCGGAGGCCTGCCGCCATGTCGCCACCGAGGGCTTCGACAAGGGCGCGGGTAAGCGCCGCGGCGGCGGCCGTTGAGCGGGAGCATTGCCTGGATCGGGGTCGGCAGGATGGGGAGGCCCATTGTGCGGCGTCTGATCGGCGGGGGGCTGAGGCCGCTCCTCTTCGACACCGACGGCCGGGCGCTCGAAGGCTTCGGCCCCGAGGCCGATGTAGCCCAGTCTCTGGAGGAGGTGGCCGCTGCCGAGGTCATCTTCTCGACCCTGCCGGACGACGCGGCCCTGCGCCAGGCCGGAGGGCGCGTCCTGGCGGCCATGGCGCCCGACGCGGTCTACTGCGACATGAGCACGGTCTCGCCCGAGGCCTCGGCCGAAGTAGCGGAGCTGGCGGCCGGCAAGGCCTACCTGCGTGCTCCCATCTCCGGCACCGTTCCCCATGCCGAGGAGGGCAGCCTGACGGTGCTGGCCAGCGGGCCGAAGCCGGCCTACCGGCGCTGCCTGCCGCTCTTCCGGCATTTCGCCGCCGCCTGCTTTCACCTGGGACCGGCGGAGGAGGCGCGCTACCTGAAGCTGGTGATCAACAACCTGGCGGGCTCGCTGGCGGCGCTGGTGGCGGAGAGCCTGGCGCTTGCAGACAAGGTGGGCCTCGACCGGGCCGCCACCTTGGAGGTGCTGTCGGCCTCCGCCGTCAGCTCGCCGATCCTCCGGGCCAAGCTCGACCTCTTGCGAAACCGCGACTACCCGCCCGACTTCACCACCCTGATGATGGCCAAGGACATGACGCTCTTCACCGAGGCGGCGGCCAGGCAGGGGACCCCGGCTCCCCTGGCGGCGGTCACCCTGGAGCTGCTGCGCCGCCATGCCGAGACCGGCGGCGGCCAGGAGGACTACTACAGCCTGGCCCGGCTCTTCGAGCGCGAGACGCGGCGGGAGTGAGGGCTATCCCTTGGGGCTCCAGAACCGCACGCCCTCCTCCTCGCAGGCCAGTCCGTCCGGATAGCTCACAAGCTCGAGCTGCAGGCCCCAGGGGGCCTTGAAGTAGAGCCAGGTGAGGCCGGCCGAGGGGCCCTCGCCGATGACCGAGGGTTCGCCCTGGAGCTCCACCCCCTGGGCCTTCAGGTGCGCCACGGCGGCGGCCATGTCGTCGACGTAGAAGGCCAGGTGGTGGCCGCCGGGGTCGCTGTTCGGAGGGATCGAATCCTTCTGGTCCGGCGCCTCGTACTCGAAGAGCTCCAGGTTGGGGCCGTTCAGGCACTTCAGCATGCGCAGCCGCTTCACCACGGAGCGGGGGTGCACGTCCAGGTGGATCGCCATCCAGTCGTCCTCGGCCCGGAAGGGGCCAACCTCGTAGATCGGGGTGCAGCCGATCACCTCGACGAAGAAGCGGGTCGCCGCCTCGATGTCGGGAACCGTGAGGCCGATGTGATCGGCGCCGCGCAGTCCGGGTAGGCCCTGGGCCATGTCGTCCTCCCTCTTCTCTTCTATCACTCGGGTGCCAGCACGAAGTCGTAATCGGCCCGCCAGCGGGCGCTGCCGCTCTCGTCGTGCCGGAAGTCCACGATCAGGCTCTCCTTCACCCCGAAGACGCAGTCGTCGGCAAGGCGGGGGTCCGCGCGGTCGAAGAGGTGGGTGACCGTGGTCTCGAAGCCGGGGGCGGAGAGGATCATGTGGATGTGGCCGGGACGGTAGGCCTGGCGGCCCAGGCCCTCCAGCATCCGGCCGACCGGTCCGTCGGTGGGGATGGGATAGGCGACCGGCCGGATCGAGAGGAAGCGGTAGCGGCCGTCGGGCCCGGTGGTCAGCCGCCCGCGCATGTTCATCTCCGGCTGCAGGCCCGGCTGCTGCACGTCGTAGAAGCCCTCGGCATTGTCCGACCAGACGTCCAGGACGGCGCCCTCGAGGGGCCGGCCCTCCAGATCCGTCACCCTGCCGGAGTAGAGGCAGCTCTCGCCCTTGCCGTCGCGGCAGAGGTTGGCCCCCATGGCTTCCTCCGGCGCGCCGGCCAGGTAGAAGGGGCCCAGCACGGTGGTCTCCGTGGCGCCCGTGGGCAGGCGGTGGTTGACGGCATCGACCAGCATGGAGACCCCCAGCACGTCGGAGAGCAGGATGAACTCCTGGCGGCTCTCGTCCGAAATCCGGCCGCATTCGGTCAGGAAGGCGATGGCCTCCTCGAGCTCGGCCTCGGTCGGCTCGACCTCCTTGACGAAGGCGTGCAGGTGGCGGATCGCGGCCGCCATGACCTGGCCGAGACGCGCGTCCCTGGCCTCCGCCATGCGGGCGATGACGACGGCTTCGGAGTTCTCTTCCGTCATGTAGACGGGCATGCCTTCCCCTCCCTGGCTGTTCGGCTGGCTTGGCTGGCTACCAGTGTGCAGCAACAGCGCGGAGGGGTCGATTCCCGGACGGATTTGGGCCCGCCGGCGGATCGATCGAGCTTCTGTACATTTCTGTCTAGACACCTTTGTCGCAGCCTGCTATTGCGGCGTGAGACAGGCGGGAGGTCTTCGATGAAGCAGCACTATCGCGCGGTGGTGATCGGTGGCGGTGTGGTGGGGGCCTCGGTGCTCTATCACCTGACCAAGTTCGGGTGGAGCGATGTGGCCCTGATCGAGCGGGCGGAGCTGACGGCAGGCTCGACCTGGCATGCGGCCGCCGGCTTCCACGCGCTGAACGCCGATCCCAACATTGCGGCCCTGCAGAGCTACACCATCAATCTCTACAAGGAGATCGAGCGGGAGAGCGGGGTCTCCTGCGGGGTGCACCTGACGGGCGGCGTCAACATCGCCTCCGACCCCGATCGCTGGCAGGCGCTGCGTGCGGCCTGGGCAGTGTTCCAGACCATGGGCATCGAGACGGCGCGCCTGGTGACACCCGAGGAATGCCTGGAGGTCTGCCCGCTGGCCGATCTCACCGGCGTGCGCGGCGGGCTGATGGACAGCAACGAGGGCTATCTCGACCCGCACGGCACCACCCATGCCTACGCGACGGCGGCGAAGAAGCGCGGTGCCGAGGTGGTGCTGCGCAACCGCGTGGTGGAGCTGAAGCAGCTTGCCGGCGGCGGCTGGGAGGTGGTGACCGAGCAGGGCACCCTACGCGCCGAGCATGTGATCAACGCCGGCGGCCTCTGGGCCAAGCAGGTGGGCCTCATGGCCGGGGTCGACCTGCCGGTGACGCCGATGGAGCATCACTACCTGGTGACCGAGGACATCCCCGAGGTCGCGGCCCTGGACCGCGAGATGGGCCTCTTCGTCGACCTCGACGGCTATACCTACATGCGCCAGGAACGCAAGGGCATGCTGCTGGGCGTCTACGAGCTCAATCCCAAGCACTGGCACGTCGAGGGCGCGCCCTGGGACTACGGCATGGAGCTGATCCCGGAGGACGTGGACCGTATCTCCGCCGAGCTCGGCAAGGGCTTCGAGCGCTATCCCTGCCTGGCCAACGCCGGCATCAAGCGCTGGGTCAACGGCGCCTTCACCTTCACCCCCGACGGCAACCCGCTGGTCGGACCGGTGCCGGGCAAGCGCGGCTACTGGGTGGCCTGCGGGGTCATGGCCGGCTTCTCCCAGGGCGGCGGCGTGGGCAAGGCGCTGGCCGAGTGGATGATCCACGGCGAGCCGGAGCAGGATGTCTACGGCATGGACATCGCCCGCTATGGCGACTTCGCCTCGAACCGTGCCTACCTGCGCCAGACCACGGCGCAGTTCTACGCCCGCCGCTTCGTCATGACCTATCCCAACGAGCGCCTGCCGGCCGGGCGCCCGCTGCGCCGGCCGGCCTGCTACGACGCCATGACGGCGGCCGGCGCGCAGTGGACGGCGATGTGGGGCCTGGAGATCCCGGTCTATTTCGCCGAGCCCGGCTTCCAGGAGACGCCGACCCTGCAGCGCTCCAACGCCTTCGGCATCGTGGCTGCGGAATGCCGGGCGGTGCGCGAGGCGGCGGGCCTGCTCGACACCACGGCCTTCGCCCGTTACGAGGTGATCGGCAGCGGCGCCGAAGCCTGGCTGGACGGCCTCCTGGCCTGCCGCCTGCCGGAGCCCGGACGGGTCAAGCTGGCACCTATGCTGGGCGAGGACGGCCGCCTCAAGGGCGACCTCACCATCATCAACTGGGGCCAGGGCCTCTGGTGGCTCATGGGCTCCTACTACCTGCGCCAGTACCACCTGCGCTGGTTCGACGACCATGGCGGCGAGGGGGCCCGGGTCCGCGACATCACCGACGCGGTCAGCGGCTTCGGCCTCAGCGGCCCCAGGGCCCGCGAGATCCTGGCGGCCTGTACGGAGGCCGATCTCTCCGGCAAGGCGCTGCCCTTCATGGCCTGCCGGGAGATGGACGTGGGGCTGGTCCGCGCGCGCGTCGCCCGCCTCTCGGTCGCCGGCGAGCTGGGCTACGAGATCAACTGTGCGGCCAGCGAGCAGCCGGCCCTGCGCGAGACCCTGCTGGCCGCCGGCGAGGCCCTGGGCCTGCGCGAGTACGGCTACTACGCGCTCAACTCCCTGCGCCTGGAGAAGTCCTTCGGCATCTGGTCGGCCGAGTTCACCCAGGGCTACACCCCGGCCATGACCGGCATGGACCGCTGGATCCCCAAGTCCAAGACGGGCTTCGTCGGCGAGGCGGCCTTCCGCGCCGCGCCGCCGCCCGCCCAGGCGCTGGTGACCCTGGAGGTCGAGGCCGAGGAGGCCGACGCCACCGGCTTCGAGCCGGTCTATCTCGGCGAGAAGAAGGTTGGCTTCGTCACCTCCGGCGGCTTTGGCCACTGGGTCGGCAAGAGCCTGGCCATGGCCCTGGTCGACCCCGCCGCCGCTGCGGTCGGCACCCAGCTCAAGACCTACGTCGTCGGCGACCCGCGGCCGGCCAGGGTGATCGCGCCCTCACCGCACGACCCCGACGGCGCCCGGATGCGCGGCTGAGGCGCGGACATGGACGAGCCGGAGAAAGGGGTCAGCACCAGCCGGGAGGACTGGTTCGCGGTCGCGCTCGAGACCCTGGTGAACGAGGGGATCGAGCGGGTGAAGGTGGTCACCCTGACCGAGAAGCTGGGGGCCTCGCGCTCCAGCTTCTACTGGTTCTTCAGGAACCGGAACGAGCTGCTGGCCGCCCTGCTGGCCGCCTGGGGCCGCAAGAACACCGCGGCCATCGTCGAGCGCGCGGCCCGTCCCGCCGCGAGCATCGGCGAGGCCGTGCTGAACGTCTTCGAGTGCTGGCTGTCGGCCGAGATCTTCGATGTGCGCCTGGACCAGGCGGTCCGGGACTGGGCGCGCAACGACGCCAACGTGGCCGCCGCCCTGAAGGCGGCCGACGAGGCCCGGATCGAGGCCCTGCGCGCCATGTTCGCGGCCCAGGGCTATCCCGAGGTCGAGGACTTCATCCGCGCGCGGGTCCTCTACCTGACCCAGATCGGCTACTACGCCATCGGCGCGGCGGAGGACAGGGAGACGCGCCTGGCCTACGTGCAGCACTACCTGGTGGCGCTGACCGGCCGGCAGGCAAGCGAGCGGGAACTGGCACGCTTTCAGGCCCATGCGCGCGGCCTCTTGGGAGAAGAAGGGGAGCAGGGGTGATGGAGGAAGGCGGGGGACGCCGACGCGGGCGCTCGGCGCGCCGGGAGGCACCGGCGGCCAGGCAGGTCGACTATCGACGGCTGCGTCATCCCTTCGAGCCGCAGGCGGTCTTCCCCGAGGCGGCGGTCGTGCGCATGCACGAGATGGCGCTCCGGCTGCTGGCCGAGCTCGGCATCAAGATCCTCCATCCCGAGGCGCGCGCGCTCTTCAAGGCGGCCGGCGCGCTGGTCGAGGAGGAGAGCCAGATGGTGCGCATCGGCGCGGAGATCGTCGAGGCCGCGCTGGCGAGCGCGCCGCGCTCCTGGCGCCTGCGCTCGGCCAATCCCGCGCGCGAGCAGCGCTACGAGCCCGGCGCCATGCTCTTCGGCCCGGGGGCGGGCTGCCCCAACGCGACCGATGCGGAGCGCGGCCGGCGCCCCGGCTCGCTGCAGGACTTCGAGGAGACCACCCGCCTGCAGCAGAGCTTCGACGTCATCCACATCCTCGGCCCCTCGGCGGAGCCGCAGGACGTGCCGGTGCACCTGCGCCACTACGCCATGACGCGCGTGCAGCTCGCCAACGGCGACAAGCCCTTTTTCGTCTACGCCCGCGGCCGCCAGCAGGTGGAGGAGAGCCTGGAGCTGATCCAGCTCGGCCTGGGGCTCTCCTCGGAGGACTTCACCGACGGCGTCTGGGCCTACACCATCATCAACACCAACTCGCCGCGCCAGATCGACGTGCCCATGGCCGAGGGCATCATCGACGTCGCCCGCGCGCGGCAGATGAGCATCATCACGCCCTTCTGCCTCTCCGGCGCGATGGCGCCAGTCACGGTCGCCGGCGCCCTGGTGCTGCAGCATGCCGAGGCGCTGGCCGGCATCGCCCTGGCGCAGCTCGCCTCGCCCGGTGCGCCGGTCAGCTACGGCGGCTTCAGCTCGAACGTCGACATGAAGTCCGGCGCGCCGGCCTTCGGCACGCCGGAGCACATCAAGCTCTCGATCGGCACCGGGCAACTCGCCCGCCACGTCGGCCTGCCCTGGCGCTCGGCCTCCGGCTCGGCGGCCAACGTCGCCGACATGCAGGCGGCCGAGGAGACCCAGATGGGCAACTGGGCGGCGCTGATGGCCAACGCGACCCTGACCGTGCATGCCGCCGGCTGGCTGGAGGGCGGCCTCTCCTTCGGCTACGAGAAGTTCATCAACGACGTGGAGGGGCTGCAGACCCTGGCGGAGCTCTGCGTGCCGCCGGCCGACGACGAGGACAGCCTCGGCTGGTCGGCGCTCGCCGAGGTGCAGCCCGGCGGCCACTTCTTCGCCGCCGAGCACACCATGGCGCGCTATTCCCAGGCCTTCTACGAGCCCCTGGTCGCCGACCTCTCCAACTTCGGCACCTGGCGCGAGGGCGGGTCCAGGACGGCGACGGACCGCGCGGTCGAGATCTGGAAGCGCGTGCTTGCGGATTTCCGGCCGCCGCCGACCGGGCCGCTGGCCGAGGAGCGGATTGCCGGCTACATAGAGCGCCATGAAGCCGCGGGAGGCGCCAAGCCGACGGAGTAGGGGCCTGCCGGACCGAAAGGACGCATTCCATGACCACGGCAGCACCTCGAGTGCCGGGGGCGCTGCAAGGGCACTTCCTGGTGACCCCGCCCGGTATCTTCCTCCTGATCGCGCTCTACATCGCGCTCCACTTCGCGATCCGCTTCCTGGTCGGGCCGACCCTGGGCTTCGACGATTCGGAGCAGGCGATGGTGGGCCAGCACCTGGCGATGGGCTACCGCTTCCGCCAGCCGCCGCTCTACACCTGGATCACCTGGGCAAGCCTGCAGGTCTTCGGCGTCACCCTCTTCGCGGTGACCCTGGTGCACTACGGGATCCTGGCGCTTGGCTACCTCTTCCTCTACCTGGCCGCCAGGCGGCTCACCGGCGACGACCTTCGTGCCGCGCTGATCCTCTTCTCCTTCGCGCTGATCTACGTCTTCGCCTACTACGCGCTGCACGACCTGACCCACACGGTGCTGATCGCGACTCTGATCGCGGCCAGCCTCTATTTCCTGATCGGCGCGGTGCAGCGGGGGCGCTGGCCCGACTTCCTCCTCTTCGGCCTGACCCTGGGCCTGGGGGCGCTCTCGAAGTACAACTTCCTGATCTACGCGGCCTCGGCGCTGGCGGCCGCGGCGGTGGTGCCGGAGATGCGCCGGCGGCTCTTCGGCCTGAAGCTGCTGGCGGCCCTAGCACTCGGCGCCGCCGTGGCGGCGCCCTACTGGATCTGGGCCATGACCGCCGGCCACTCGCTCTTCGGGCTCACCAGCAAGGTGGTGGCCACCGAGAGCGCCGGTGACCTCGCGGACTGGATCGGCGGGCGGCTGGAGGGGCTGCTGCGCCTGGCGCTGGCCGCGCTGGAGTTTCCCTTTCCCTTCCTGATCGTGCTGGCGGTCCTGCTACCGGAGTTGCTGTTGCGGCGGGCCACCGCGGCCGACCCCTACGGCCTGCGCCGCTTCCTGGCCTGGCAGATCCTCTTCGCCATGGGGGTGATGCTGGTGGCGGTCCTGGTCTTCGGCGCCAGCCAGTTCAAGGCGCGCTGGTTCCACCCGATCCTGATGGCGCTGCCCTTCTTCCTCTTCAGCCGCTTCCAGGCGGCCGACCTGCCGCGGCGGCGGGTCAAGCTCTTCATCGCGGCGGCCGCCGCCGTCACCCTCCTGGCGATGGGCGGCCGCTTCCTCGAGGACCGGCTGCGCGAGGCCTACTGCCACTATTGCCGGGCGCACTGGCCGATCGCGGAGGCTGCCGAGCGGCTGGCCGAGGCCGGCTTCCGCCGGGGCACCATCCTGGCCCAGGACCATCACCTGGGCGGCAACCTCTTCCTCGCCTTCCCGGACAGCCGGATCCTCGACCCGGCCTTCCCCTTCGGCGCCTTCCCGCCGGACCCCGTCGCCGAGCAGTGCCTGGTGGTCTGGGACGAGGAGCGCCCGCTCCTGCCCGATAACATGGCCCGCTACCTGGCCCAGAACCTGGACGCCGAGCTGGGCGAGCGGGAACGCGACGGCCTGGTCACCGCCCCCTTCGGCCCGGAGGGAGAGCGGCGCTACAGCCTCTCCTACATCCTGATCGAGGGCGGGATGGGGGACTGCCGGTAGCGGGCGTCGGGGGTCACGTCCAGTTGCCGCCACCGTCATCCTTCTGACTGACAGAAGGATCTGCCGCCGCCTGCCGGAAAGGCGGGCAACGCTCCGCCCCCTCGTCCAAGGCCTCCAGGCGGAGAGTGGTCCTGCGGTCGAAGCCGCAGGACGACGTGAGGGATGGGTGGGGCTGTGCCCTCTTTCGGAACGCGGCTGCCCTTCCGCTCGCCTTCCGCCGGACGCGGCGGCCTACTCGTCCACCAGGCCGCCGAGGTAGCGCTTGGCGAGGGCGTCGAGGCCGCGGTGCTCGGTCACGAAGTCGAGGATCGATTCGGCCACGAAGTCCGGCCGCTCGACGCCGGGCAGGTGGCCGGCCTCCTCGATCAGCTGCACGCGCACCGGCGCGTTGACGATCTCGTTCTTCAGCCGGAAGCGGGCGATGGGGTCGAGGAAGATGTCGCGCGAGCCCCACATGATCATGGTGGGGGCGGCGATGCGGGTGTAGTCGAGGTCGATGGTCCAGGAGGTGTTCATCGAAGCGGCGCGGGCGGCCAGGGAGCGGATGCCCTCCAGCTTCAGGGTGGCATAGGCATTGTTGCCCAGCATCTGCGAGCCGCCCTTGGCATAGTCGATGGTCTGGAACTGCTCGATGTACTCGCGCTGATCGAGCGCCGTCAGCTTCCAGGGCTTGTGGATCATGGTGCGCAGGGTCTGCGCCATGCGCGCCGGCAGGTCGCTCATGGCGGCCAGGAACTCCGCGTCGTCCTCGATGAAATGGGCCCGGCCGACCGCCTCGATCTCCGGCACAGGCCAGATGTCGAGGCAGACGGGGTTCATGGCGATCAGGAGCTCCGTGCGCTCGGGATAGAGCGCGGCGAAGGTCAGCGCGATGCCGCCGCCCCAGTCGTCGCCGCAGATCACCATCTTCTCGTAGCCCCACTGGTCCATCAGCTCGGCCATCATGTGGGCGTCGTTCTCGAAGGTGTAGTCCCACTCGGCAGCCCGCGGCTTGGCGCTCTTGCCCATGCCGATGATGTCGTAGGCATGGGTCCTGAGGTAGGGCGAGATCAGCGTCTGCACCGGCCGCCAGCGGAAGCTGGCCGAGGGCACGCCGTGGACCAGGAAAATCGGCAGCCCGCCCTTGCCCTCGCGCACGAAATGCAGCCTGTGCCCCTTCACCTCCTTGAACTCGCTCTTCATGGGATGCTCCTCCTCGCGTTTCCTCGGGGCGAAGTCTCCCAGATTCTTGATAGCGCTTACAAATGGTTTTTGGGCTCTCCTGTGGCCCGGGAGACCGGTTCAAATCCCGCTATCGTAGCGTAGACCCGCCTGCGGCACTAAAGATGTGCGCGTAGCTTATGTTTGAGCAGCTTGCCGGTCGCCGCCGCCGGCAGTTCCGCCATGACCTCGTAGCGCCCGGGGCACTTGTAGGGGGCGAGACGCTCGCGCGCGAAGGCCCTCAGCGCCTGGATGTCGAGCTGGCGGCCGGGCTTGGGCTGCAGGAAGGCCACGACCTCCTCGTTGCCGTCGGTAAGGCGGGCGCCCAGCACGGCGGCCAGCGCCACGTCGGGGTGGGCGGCCAGCACGGCCTCGACCTCGGGCGGGTAGACGTTGAAGCCGGAGCGGATGATCAGCTCCTTCAGGCGCCCCACCACCCAGAGGTAGCCACGGGCATCCAGCCGGCCCAGGTCGCCCGACTTGAACCAGCCGTCCGGCGTCACCACGGCGCGGGTCGCCGCCTCGTCGCGGTAGTAGCCGCGCATGATGAGGCGCCCCCGGACCCAGATCTCGCCGACCTCGTCGGTCGCGGCCTCGCCGCCGTCCGGGGTCGCGATCCTGATCTCGACGTCGGGCTGGGCGGGTCCGGTGCTGGTGTCGGGGCAGTGGCGGTCGCAGGGCGTCGTGGTGACGGTGGGCGAGGTCTCGGTCAGGCCGTAGCCGTTGTTGAGCGGCAGGCCGAAGAGGGCCTCGACCCTGGCCTTCAGGGCCGGATCCAGGGGCGCACCGCCGGATGAGAGATAGCGCAGGTGCGGTGCTGCGAGGCCGGCACCGCCGGACTCGATCAGGTGGCAGAGGCGGGCATGCATCTGCGGGACGCCCTGGAAGACCGTGATGCCTTCCTCGGCGAAGGCCTTCAGCACGGCGGCCCCGTCGAAGCGTGGGGCCCAGGTGAGGCGGGCACCCTGGTAGAGCGTGCCCGAGAGCACCGAGGCGAGCCCGAAGACGTGGCTGGTCGGCAGCACGCCGTAGACATGGTCGTCGGGCGTCAGACGGCGGGTCTCGGAGGTGCGGCCGGCGACGAAGGTCAGGTTGTCGTGGCTCAGCATCACCCCCTTGGGCTCGCCGGTGGTGCCGCTGGTGTAGATCATCGCCGCGATCTGCCGGACCGGGTCCTCGCTCACCGGCTCGGGCGGGCGCGGGGCCGGACCCTCGGCCAGCGCGGCGCCGAAGTCCGCGAAGGGTGCCAGGCTCTTCGCGCCCAGGCGCTCGCCGTAGGCGGCGGCGTCCGGCGAGAGGCCGTCGGTGGTGAGGACCAGGCGGGCGCCGCTGTGCGCGGCGATGGCATCGACCTCGCGGGCCGAGAGGCGGGCGTTCAGCGGGATGGCCCAGGCCCGGAGCCGCTGGGCGGCGAAGATCGCGACCGCGGCGGCGCAGCCGTTCTCGCAGAGGATCAGCAGGCGGTCGCCGGCCGCCAGGCCCGCCGCCGACAGGGCCTCGGCCCAGTCCCCGACGGCCCGGTTCAGCCCGGCATAGCTCAGCGCGACCAGGGGGTCGCGCATCACCGGGGCACTGCCCTGCAGCGCCGCCCAGTGATCGATGGCCTCCCAGGTCCAGCGGAAGCGGTCGCGGGGCAGGGCGGCCGCAGCCGGCGTCGCCGTCACCCCCGCGCCTCCTTGATCATCTCTCGGGCGATGATGAGCTGCTGGATCTGCGAGGTGCCCTCGTAGAGGCGGAGCAGGCGCACGTCGCGATAGAAGCGCTCGACGGCATAGTCGGCGATGTAGCCGGCGCCGCCGTGGATCTGCACCGCCTTGTCGGCGACCCGGCCGACCATCTCGCTGGTCATGTACTTGCAGATCGCGGCCCCCTTGGTGACCGGCTCGCCGGCCTCCTTGCGCCGGGCGGTGTCGCGCACCAGGGCCTCCGCGGCCGTGCACTCGCTCTCGCAGTCGGCCAGCATGGCCTGGACAAGCTGGTGCTCGGCGATGGGCTTGCCGAACTGCACCCGCTCCATCGCATAGGCCAGCGCGTCGGCGATCAGCCGCCGGGCCATGCCGCAGGCGAGTGCCGCGATGTGGATGCGGCCGCGGTCGAGGACCCGCATCGCGGTCTTGAAGCCCTGGCCCTCCTTGCCGCCGATCAGCGCGTCGGCCGGCACGAAGCAGTCCTCGAAGTTGACGTCGCAGACATGGGCGCCCTTCTGGCCCATCTTGCGCTCCGGCTTGCCCAGGCGGATGCCGGCCGACCTGGCCTCGACCACGAAGGCCGAGACGCCGCGCGCGCCGGGCTCCTCGGGGTCGGTCCTGGCCATGACCGTCAGCACGTCGGCCCGGGGCGCGTTGGTGATGTAGCGCTTGGTGCCGTTCAGGCGGTAGCCGTTGCCCTCGCGCCGGGCGGCGGTCTTGAGGCCGCCCGCGTCCGAGCCGTGGTCGGGTTCGGTGAGGCAGAAGGAGCCGATCATCTGTCCGCTGGCCATGGCCGGCAGGTAGCGCTTCTTCTGCTCCTCGGTGCCGTCCATCACGATGCCCTGGCTGCCGATGCCGATGTTGGTGCCGAAGACCGAGCGGAAGGCCGGGGCCGTGCGGCCCAGCAGCATCACCACCTCGACCTCTTCGACCATGTCGAGGCCGAGGCCGCCGTAGGCCTCGGGGATGGTCAGCCCGAAGAGGCCCAGCGCCTTCATCTCCTCGATCAGCTCGTCCGGCACCTTGTCGCTGCGGTCGACGGCCTCCTCCTGTGGCTGCAGACGTTCCACCACGAAACGCTCGACCGTCTCCAGGAGCTGTTGAAAGGTGTCGGCGTCCATCGCCATCGCGTTTCTCCTCTGTCTCTTCCGCGGCCGGATAGTAGGGCGAGCCGGCGCTGTTCGACAGGCGAAAATGCGTTTCGCAGAATTGCGCTCGCCGCGCTCTCGCTCCATACTCGCGCGCGATGACGGATCTAGAGCCACAGGGCGGCGAACGCGGCCGCCAGTTCGTGACCGCGCTGGCCCGCGGGCTGGAGGTCTTGCGCGCCTACCGGCCGGGCGAGGTCTCGCTCGGCAACCAGGAAATCGCGCAGCGCACCGGCCTGCCGAAGCCCACGGTGACGCGCCTCACCTACACCCTCTGCGAGCTGGGCTACCTGCTGCACCAGCCGCGCGACGGCGGCTATCAGCTCGGCCCGGCCGTCCTCGGCCTGGGCTACACCATGCTGAGCGGCCTGGAGATCCGCGACCGGGCGCGGCCGCTGATCCGGGCGCTGGCGGACAAGGTGGACTGCGCGGTGGCGCTGGGCGTGCGCGACCGCATGAACCTGGTCTATGTCGAGTGCGCGCGCGGCTGCAGCCGCATCACCCTGGCGCTCGACGTCGGCTCGCGCATCCCGATCGCCAGCACGGCCATGGGCCGGGCGGTCTTCGCCGCGATGCTGCCGGCCGAGCGCGAGGAACTCTTGGAAGACCTGCGCCAGCGCGAGCCGGAGGCCTTCGCGCGTCTGGCCGAGGGCCTGGCCGCGGCGCTCGAGGACTATGCCCGGCAGGGCTTCGTCTGCTCCTTCGGCGACTGGCAGCGCGAGGTGCATGCGGTCGGCGTGCCGCTCTCCCTGCCCGGCGAAGAGCAGGCCTATGCGCTGAACTGCGGCGGGCCTTCCTTCTACAAGGATCCGGCCTTCATGCGCGAGGAGGTCGGCCCGCGGCTCGTCGCCCTGGCGCGCCTGCTCTCCAACGCCCCTCATCTCGTGTCGGGGGCGGCTTCGTGAATGGGGCGACAGGGCTGCCGGAACCGCCCGCCGACTACGATCCGCTCGCGGTCGAGGCGCCGACGCCGATCTTCCGTACCCTCGGCATCCGCCTTGTCGACTGGGCCGAGGACTATGCCAGGGCCGAGATGCCGATCGATGCGGCCTATGCCAACCGTCACGGCATGCCGCACGGCGGGGTCCTCATGACCCTGATGGACTCGGTCGGCGGCTACTGCGGCTGCTGGTGCCCCTATCCGGGCCGCCTGCGCCGGGCCATGACCTTGAGCATGACCACGAACTTCCTAGGCATCGCCGAGGGAGATTTCCTGGTCGCCGAGGCGCGGCGGGTCGGCGGGGGCCGGAGCCTCTTCTTCTCGGAGATGACCGTTCACGACGCGCTGGGCCGGCTCGCCGGGCGCGCCAGCGGCACCTATCGCTACAGAAAAGCAAGCCAGACGCCCTACGGCGAACCGGCCTGAGCCCACGGAGATATCCAGGGGAGAAATGACGTCATGTTCGATCTGAGCGGCAAGGTCGCCGTCGTCACGGGTTCCAGCCGCGGTATCGGCCGCGCCATCGCCGAGGCCTTCGCGGAGGCCGGCGCCAAGGTCTCGGTCTCCAGCCGCAAGCGCGAGGCCTGCCAGCCGGTGGTCGATGCGATCGAGGCCAAGGGCGGCACCGCCAGTGCGCGCGCTTGCCACATCGGCCGCCGCGACGATCTGGAAGCCCTGGTCGCCGGCGTGAGAGAGGACTGGGGCGGCATCGACATCCTGGTCTGCAACGCCGCGATCAATCCCATCTACGGTCCCATGAGCGAGGCCTCGGACGAGGCCTTCGACAAGATCATGGCGACCAACGTCAGGAGCGTCTTCCAGCTCTGCAACATGGTCTGCCCCGGCATGGCCGAGCGCGGCGGCGGCTCGGTGATCCTGATCTCCTCGATCGCCGGCCTGCGCGGAAACGGCGTCATCGGGCTCTACGGCGTCTCCAAGGCGGCCGAGGCGCAGCTCGCGCGCAACCTGGCGGTCGAGTGGGGCCCGAACAAGATCCGGGTCAACGCCATCGCGCCGGGCCTGGTGCGCACCGACTTCGCCCGGGCGCTCTGGGAGGATCCCGAGCGCCTGCGCCGTTCGGAGGAGCGTAACCCGCTCCGCCGCCTGGGTGAGCCGGAGGATATCGCCGGCGTCGCCCTTTTTCTCGCCGGTCGGGGCTCGGCCTATGTCACCGGCCAGACCATCGTCGCCGACGGCGGCGAGGTCATTTCCTGATTCCAGCAGTCATCCGAGCAGTACGAAGGGGCGAGAGCCCGCCAAAGGAGGAACTTGATGAGCAAGGTTGTGGCCTATGAGCGCGAGGGCGATGTCGGCCTGATCAAGGTGATGAGCCCGCCGGTCAATGCCCTGAGCCACGCGGTCCGCACCGGCCTGATGGAGGCGCTGGCCGAGGGCCTGGCCGACCCGGAGGCCAAGGCCCTGGTGCTCTATGGCGACGGCCGCACCTTCATCGCCGGCGCCGATATCAAGGAGTTCGGCAAGCCGCCCAAGGCGCCCGGCCTGGGCGAGGTGATCGCCGCCTTCGACGAGGCAACCAAGCCAACCGTCGCCGCCATCCACGGCACCGCGCTGGGCGGCGGCCTGGAGACCGCGCTCGGCTGTCACTACCGTGCGGCCCTGCCCTCTGCCCGGGTCGGTCTGCCGGAGGTGAGGCTGGGCATCATCCCCGGCGCCGGCGGGACCCAGCGCTTGCCGCGCGTGGCCGGCGTCGAGGCGGCGCTCGACATGATCACCAGCGGCCGCCACGTGCCGGCGGCGGAGGCCGAGAGCCTGGGCATCGTCGATGCGGTGGTCGACGCGCCGGACGTCAAGGCCGCCGGCATCGCCTTGGCGCGCCGGGTGATCGACGAGAAACTGCCGCTGACCCGCGTGCGCGACCGCCAGGAGAAGCTGGCGGCATCGCCCGAGCTCTTCGAGAAGGCGCGCGCCGACCTCAAGCGCCGCTCGCGCGGGCAGATCTCGCCGCTGGCCTGCGTCGACGCCGTCGAGGCGGCCGCCACCCTGCCCTTCGAAGAGGGGCTCAAGCGCGAGCGCGAGATCTTCATGGACTGCATGAACTCGCCGCAGCGCTCGGCGCTCATCTACGCCTTCTTCGGCGAGCGGGCGGTCTCGAAGATCCCGGGGCTGCCGGAGGACGCCAAGCCGCGCCCGGTCGCGGCCGCAGCCGTGATCGGGGCCGGCACCATGGGCGGCGGGATCGCCATGTGCTTTGCCAATGCCGGAATCCCCGTGACCCTGGTCGAGACCACGCAGGAGGCGCTGGACCGCGGCCTCGGGCGCATCCGCGGCAACTACGAGGCCAGCGCCAAGCGCGGCCGCATGAGCGCGGAGGAGGTCGAGACCCGCATGGGCCTGATCCGGCCCACGCTCGAGCTGGCAGATGTCGGCGCGGCCGACTTCGTCATCGAGGCGGTCTTCGAGAAGATGGAGGTCAAGCAGGAGATCTTCGCCAAGCTCGACACCCTGGCCAAGCCCGGCGCGATCCTGGCGACCAACACCTCCTACCTGAACGTCGATGCGATCGCGGCCGAGACCGGCCGGCCCGCCGAGGTGCTGGGCACGCACTTCTTCAGCCCGGCCAACGTCATGCGCCTGCTGGAGATCGTGAACGCAGGGAAAACCGCGCCGGAGGTCCTGGCCACCGCCCTGCAGGTGGGGCGCAAGCTCGGCAAGGTGACCGTGGTGGCCGGCGTCTGCGACGGCTTCATCGGCAACCGCATGCTGAGCCTCTACCTGCGCCAGGTGAACTTCATGCTGGAGGACGGCGCGCTACCGCAGCAGATCGACAAGGCGATCACCGACTTCGGCTTCGCCATGGGCCCCTTCGCGGTGGGCGACCTGGCGGGCCTGGACATCGGCTACTTCAACCGGCGGCGCGAGGATGCAACGCGCGATCCCGCCGACCGCTACGTCGACATCGCCGACAAGCTCTACGAGCTGGGCCGCCACGGGCAGAAGACCGGGGCCGGCTGGTACCGCTACGAGGCGGGCAACCGCAAGCCGCTGCCCGATCCCGTGGTGGAGGAGCTGATCCTGGACGCCTCCAAGCGCAAGGGCATCCAGCGCCGGGCGATCTCCGACGAGGAGATCCTGGGACGCGCGCTCTGCGCCCTGGTGAACGAGGGCGCGAAGATCCTGGAAGAGGGCATCGCCTTCCGGCCGGTCGACATCGACCAGGTCTGGCTCCACGGCTATGCCTTCCCGGCGCACCAGGGCGGGCCGATGTTCTGGGCCGACGCCCAGGGCCTGGACCGGGTGGTGGCGATGATGGCGGACTACGCCAAGGACGATCCGAAGAACTGGCAGCCGGCAGCCCTGCTGAAGCGCCTGGCCGCGGAGGGCAGCAGCTTCCAGGCCTGGAGCGAAGCCCGGTAAGCGGCCGGACAGGCGGCCAGTATTGGTGGGAGGAAAGACCATGGACCTGAACTACTCGCCGGAGGAAGAGGCCTTTCGCGCCGAGGTGAAGGCCTTCCTGGCGGAGAAGCTGCCGCCGGAGCTGGCGGCCAAGGTGAAGGGCGGCAAGCGGCTGACCAAGGCCGACCACCAGCGCTGGCAGCGCGCGCTCTCCGAGCGCGGCTGGCTCGCCCAGTCCTGGCCCAGGGAACACGGCGGGGCCGCCTTCACGGCCGTGCAGAAGCACATCTTCGACGAGGAGGCGGCGGCCGCCGGCGCCCCCATCATCGTGCCCTTCGGCGTCTCCATGGTGGCGCCGGTCATTATGAAGTTCGGCACCGACGCGCAGAAGCGCCACTACCTGCCGCGCATCCTGAACCTGGAGCACTGGTGGTGCCAGGGCTACTCCGAGCCGGGTTCCGGTTCCGACCTCGCTTCGCTCCGCACCAGGGCCGAGCGGGTGGGCGAGCACTACGTCGTGAACGGCCAGAAGACCTGGACCACCTTGGGCCAGCACGCCAACTGGATCTTCTGCCTGGTGCGCACCGACCCTGCGGCCAAGAAGCAGGAGGGCATCTCCTTCCTGCTGATCGACATGGCGACGCCGGGCATCACGGTGCGCCCCATCATCCTGCTGGACGGCGAGCACGAGGTGAACGAGGTCTTCTTCGAGGACGTGAAGGTCCCGGTCGAGAACCTGGTCGGCGAGGAGAACAAGGGCTGGACCTGTGCCAAGTTCCTGCTGACCCACGAGCGCACCGGCATCGCCGCGGTGGGCCAGGGCAAGGCCATGCTGGCGCGCCTGAAGCGCATCGCCCGCGACCAGAAGAAGGGCGGCCGGCCGCTCGCCGAGGATCCGGCCTTCCGCCAGGAGATGGCGCGGGTCGAGATCGACCTCATGACCCTGGAGATGACCAACCTGCGCATCCTGGCCAGCACCCAGGCCGGCGGCGCGCCGGGGCCGGAGAGCTCCATGCTGAAGATCAAGGGGACCGAGGTGCGCCAGCAGATCAACGCGCTGACCCGCCGCGCGCTCGGCCCCTACGCGCTGCCCTTCGTCTCCGAGGCGCTGGAGGAGGGCTACAACGAGGCGCCGATCGGCCCCGACTACGCCAACCCGCTGGCCAAGGAGTACTTCAACAACCGTAAGATCACCATCTACGGCGGGTCCAACGAGATCCAGAAGAACATCCTGGCCAAGGCCATGCTGGGGCTGTGAGGCGACGATGGACTTCTCCCTGAACGAGGACCAGCGCCTCCTCGAAGAGAGCCTCGGCCGCTTCCTGAAGGACGGCTACGGCTTCGAGACGCGCCAGGCGGCCGCCGCCCTGCCCGAGGGCTTCGACCGCACGACCTGGCGGGCCATGGCCGACCTCGGCCTGCTGGCAGCGCCCCTCTCGCCCGAGCAGGGCGGCCTGGGCGGCGGCGGGGTCGACCTCATGGTGGTGATGGAGGCGCTGGGCCGGGCGCTCGCGGTCGAGCCCTACCTGGCCTGCGTGGTGCTCTCCGGCGGCCTGCTCGAGTCCCTGGGCTCCGAGGAACAGAAGGCGGCGCTGCTGCCCCCGCTGGTCGAGGGCAAGCGCCTCTACGCGCTGGCGCACGGCGAGCCCACGGGGCGCTACGAGCTGAGCCACGTGACCCTGCAGGCGGAGGAGGAGGGCGACGGCTGGCGCCTCTACGGCCGCAAGGCCGTGGTGCTGAACGGCGACAGCGCCGACTGCCTGCTGGTGAGCGCGCGCAACGCCGGCGCGGCGGAGGACGAGGCCGGGATCGGGCTCTACCTGGTCGAGGCCGACGCGCCCGGCCTCACCCGCCGCGGCTATCCCACGATCGACGGCTACCGCGCCGCCGAGCTGGAGCTGGAGGGCGTCCCGGCCGAGCCCCTGGGCCTGCCCGGCGAGGCCTTCCCGGCCCTGGAGCTGGCGGCCGCCCGCGCCGTCGTGGCACTGACCGCCGAGGCCGTGGGGGCGATGGAGGTGGTCTGCGAGACCACCTTGGACTACCTCAAGACCCGCAAGCAGTTCGGCGTGCCGATCGGCAGCTTCCAGGTCCTGCAGCACCGCATGGTGGAGATGCGCATGGCGCTGGAAGACGCCCGCTCGCTCGCCATCCTCGCCGCCGCCCGCCTGGAGGCCCCGCGGCTGGAGCGCGAGCGCGCCGTCTCCGCCGCCAAGTCCGGCGTCGGCCGTGCTGCCCGCAAGGTCGCCGAGGAGGCGATCCAGCTCCACGGCGGCATCGCCATGACTTGGGAATACCCCCTGAGCCACTACTGCAAGCGGCTCATCATGCTCGACCACCTCTTCGGCGACGTGGAGCACCACGAGGAGCGCTTTGCGGGGTTGGGGGAGTAAGGAACAGGCAGTTTGCAGAGGAACGCCTGATTTGAGTGGGCAGCGTCCCACCCTGCTGCTATATCTGGGCCGTGATATCTGTGAATTACGTGGATAAGTCTGATTTCGAGTCAGAGCCTTGATGGGCCTCGAGGACAGTAGATGATGCTGGAGATCGCAGTGCAGGTGACGGTCGAGTACGACGAGGAGGCCGAGGTCTGGTACGTCCGCGATACCAGCCTGGAAGGCCTCTATGCCGATGCCGAAACGCTGGATGCCTTGATTCAGAAGCTAGCGGGCATGGCCTTCGACCTTTCCGTTGACGAGGATGATTACGGGCGACTCGAGGGTAAAGTGACTGTCGATATGAATGTTGTCCCCAGAGAAGAAGGGCTGCTCAGAAAGCGGCTTGTTGAGGAACGACATGTGCCTGTATCTGTTGCTGCGTGAATGACTATCTCAAACCACTCAAGAAAATTCTGAGAGAAGCCGGCTGGGAGTTTCTTCGTCCCGGAACCGGTAGTCATGAAGTCTGGGCTCACCCGGACAAGCGGCAGAAGCTGACGCTCAGTCATACGAAATCGAGGCACACAGCAAAAAGATCCTGAAGCAGGCCGGCCTCCCGCCTCAGTTCTGAAGGCCACAGGAGCTATCCTGTGGGCGGCGCCCCCGCGATCGGTCTTCCTATCTGTCAGAAGAACCGAGGCCGCTTCATGGCGAACCAGACTCACAAGCAAGCCACCAACCCTAAGTCAGCCAGAGGAAATCGCTTGCGGTCAGTAGGTTGGCGGCGGTGACGCCGTTGATCAGGAAGGCCTGGTCGGCGGCGCCGTCGCCGTTCTGGTCGACCTCGATCTGGCGGGCGCCGGCGAAGCGGGCCTCCGAGTTGCCGGCGCCGGAGAAGGTAGCCGCGCCGATGTAGGCGAAGCTGCCGGTCTCAAGACCCGTGGCGAAGACCAACTTGTCCTCGCCGTTCGCCGCGTTGGCGAGCACCCCGTCGAAGTCCTGGAGCAAGGGCCTGCCGCTGGCGGTCATCCCCAGGGTCGCACCGTCGAAGAGGAAGCTGTCGCCGCCGGAGCCGCCGAAGAGGCGGTTGCCGCTTTCCATCGCCAGGACATCGGCACCCGATTGGCCGAACAGCCGGTCCAGGCCGGAGCCGCCCGAAAGGCTGTCGTCGCCGAGCTCACCGATCATGACGTCGTCGCCCTCCGCCCCGGAGAGCAGGTTGTCGCCGGTGTTTCCGCGCAGGCGGTTATCCAGCGCGTTGCCGGTCAGCGCGCCGTCCGCGATGTCGTCCAGCAGGATGGCCACCTCCACGAAGCCGTCCGGCCCGGTGCCCAGGGTCAATTCGGTAAGCGACGAGCGGATCACGTCGCGCAGGCCGCCCGCAGCCGTCTCGATCACCAGATCGCCGGTCTCGTCCAGCGTCACGGTGTCGTTGCCCGAGCCTCCGTAGGCCGTGTCCACGCCGCTGCCGCCGAAGAGCTTGTCGGGACCCGTGTCGCCGAAGAGGACGTCCGAGCCGGTCCCGCCGCCGATCTGGTCGAGGGCGAGCCCGCCGTAGGCGGTGTCGTCGCCGTTGCCGCCGTTGATCCTGTCGGGGCTGTAGCCGCCGAACAGCCTGTCGTTGTCGTCGAGGCCCAGCAGCGTGTCGGCGCCGCTATCGCCGTAAAGCCGGTCCTCGCCGCCGAAGCCGCGCTGGACGTCCGACCCGCCGTAGCCATGGATGCGGTTGACCACGCCGTTGCCCAAGAGCGCGTTGCCGGCGCTGGTTCCGTAGAGGTTCACCTCCTCGACGCCGGGCAGGATCACGCCTCCCGCCAAGAGCGCGGCGTTCTCCAGGATCAGCGTGTCCGTGCCACTGCCGCCGTTATAGAACTCTCCCGACACGAGTTCGCCCTGGCTGGTGACGATGAAGGTATCGTCGCCGCTGCCGCCGAAGGCGCTGTCCAATCCCAGGCCGCCCCAGACGAAGTCCGCTCCCTCGCCGCCGTAGAGGCCCTGGTCGTCGCCCGCATCCCCGCTGATGCTATCGTCGCCCTCGCCGCCGTAGAGCAGGCTGTCGGCCCCGCTGCCGCCGTAGATCCGGTCGGAAGCGTCGTCTCCGTAGTGGCCCGTGTCGCTGCCGCTGCCGCCATAGAGTCCGTCGTATCCGCCACCGCCGATCAGACGGCTGTCATTGCCATCGTCACCGAAGGCCCGATCATCGCCGCTGCCCCCGTCGAAGGTGACATCATCATCTGCTCCGCCGTAAAGACGATCCTCCCCGGATCCACCGACGAAGAGAGCGTCTTTGCCGCTGTCCCCGAACAGAACGTCGTCGCCTAGGCCTCCCTCGATACGATCGCTGGCATCGCCGCCATAAAGCAGGCTGTCATGTCCGCCGCCGCCGCGGATGGCATCGTTGCCCGCCCCACCCAGGAGGGTGCCGTCATCGCCGGCCCCGGCAAGAAGCAGGTCGGAGCCGGGCCCGCCGTAGAGGAGGTTGTCGATCCCGTTGCCGCCATCGAGCAGGTCATTGCCGTTGCCACCATAGAGCAGGCTGTCCGCTCCATCGTTTCCTCGCAGCGTGTCGTCGTCGCTGCCGCCGGAGAGCTGGCTATCGTCGCCAAGCCCGCCGTAGAGTGAATCGTCGCCTTCGTCGCCAAAGAGCGCGCTGTCGGCTCCGGTACCGCCGAAGAGACTGTCCTCCCCGAGACCGCCGAACAGAAGGCCGTCGTCACCGCTGTCGCCCGAAAGGCTGTCATTCCCGTCGCCGCCGTAAAGACTGAAATCGTCGCCAATCCCGCCGAAGAGCGCGTCGTCACCTAGGTCGCCATAGAAGAGGATGTCGTCGCCGGCCTCACCGAGAATGACGTCGTTGTCGTTGCCGCCGGCCAAGAGGGCGTCGGTCCCGCTATCGCCCTGCAGCGTGTCCGATCCGTCGCCGCCTTCCAGGTCGCTGTCGTTCCCGCTGCCTCCATAGATCAGGTCGTTGCCCTCGCCACCGAAGAGGCCTTGATCAGAAGAATCGACACCGAAGATCTGGTCGTTTCCTGCACCACCGAAGAGGGAGCTGTCGTTTCCCTCTCCACCGAAGAGCAGGTCGATGCCGCTGGCCCCCCAAAGATTGAAGTCATTGCCGGTGTCGCCGATCAGGCGGTCGTTCCCGCTCCCGCCGAAGATCTCGTTGTCGCCGCCGTCCTCGCCGCGGATGGTGTCGTCACCGCTCTCGCCGAAAAGACTCTGGTCATTGCCCCCGCCGCCGAACAGGCGGTCGAGGCCGGAGCCACCATAGAACAAGCTATCCTTTCCATCGCCCCCGTAGATCCGATCCGCGCCGAGCCCACCGAAGAGGCTGGAGTCGTTGCCCGCGTCGCCGTAGAGGCTGTCGAGCCCGTTGCCGCCGAAGAGGCCCCGCTCATTGCCGCTGCCACCGAAGAGGCTGTCGGCAGCGGTGAGGCCATAGAGCAAGTCGTTGCCGCTCAGCCCATAAATCGTGTCGGCCTCGCTGGACCCGGTGATGGAGTCGTCAATTCCGATGGTGCCGTAATAGGTTCCCATGACGTCTCCCAGAAGCATCAAGACCTGATTGGAAATCGTGCGTCAGCTTGCCACCAATTGCCCGGTGGCTTCGTGTTGGGAGGAATTAGTAGGCGAAAGGGTGCCAATTCACAACATTGGCCCGTGAACTCTTCCGGCGGGCGGCGGTCGTGGACTCTGCGGAGGTAAAACTCGGAGCGGGCGGTGAAGCCTGTGCTGCCTATCCCCTCACCGCCGGTTCCGAGCTTGCATGCGCCCAGTCGGGTAGGAAGGCGAGGATCTTCACGTCGCCGGGCAGGTTGGGGTTGAAGAGGGCGTTGTGCCAGTAGGTGGCCTGCCAGTGGGGGTCGTTCTCGGCCAGCAGGCGCACGGCGCAGGGCAGGCGGTAGCTCTGGCGGCCCTCGCGGAAGTCGAGGTGGGCCTTGCCCAGGTGGAGGAGCTGGGCTGCCGCCTCGGAGCCGGGGCCGAAGAGCGCGGTGATGGTGTCGCTGAAGGCGCGGGACTTCTGGTAGAAGGTGCCCTGCAGCGTCTTCATCACGTCCTCCAGACGCATCAGCGGGTCCTGGGTGCGGCGGTAGATGTGGCGGAAGAGGGCCGTGGTCTCCTCCGGCTCCTGCTTGTTCAGGATCACGATGATGCGGCCCAGGCTCTCCTCGTGGCCCGCGGGCGTGACCCAGGGGCGCATGCCCTCGCTGGGACGCCCGCCCGCCTCGCGCATGGCGAACTGCCGGACCCGGCACTGCCAGCCCAGAAAGTGATCGCGCAGGGCCTGCTGCGCGCTGTCCATCAGGACCACCCGGCTCTCCTCGCTCATCCCGACCTCGTCTGCTCACTCGCGGGCGCCAGTCTAGGGCGCCGGGCCGCGCATTGGAACCATGCCTCTGACGGTCGGGCGTGCTAGAGGGAGGGCGTAACAGGGAGGGGGAGAGGCGGATGCCACCGGCACTCTGGGGGGCCTTGACCGCGCTCGGTTGGGGCTCGGCGGATTTTCTCTCGCGCTTCACCGGGGGGCGCCTGGGCGTGGCGACGGCGCTGGCCGGGGTCATGGGCAGCAGCTTCCTGTTGCTGGCAGCCTACGCCTGGTGGGACGGCATGGCGCTCGTCTTCCCCGGCGAGGGCTGGCCGGCGCTGCTTGCGACCTGCGCCCTGATCGTGGGCGCCACCGGGCTGCTTTACCTCGGCATGGTGCGCGGGCCGGTCTCGCTGGTAGCGCCCATCGTCGCCGCCTATCCGGTCTGGAGCCTGCTGATCGCGCTGGCCGACGGGATCCTTCCCGGGGTCCTGGAGTGGCTGGCCATGGCCGCCGTCGTCGTGGGCGTGGTCGCCGTCGCCAGGCTGGGCGCAAGCGCGGAGGCCGGGGCCGAGGAGAGGCCCGGCGGCGTTTCGCTCACCATCCTGATCTCGCTGCTGGCCTCGGTCGGCTTCGCCTGCGGCATCGCCGCCATGCAGGCCGCCGGCCCGCGCTTCGGCGAGATGCAGGTGCTGCTGGCGATCCGCCTCTTCGGCGTGCTCGCCACCCTGGCGACGCTCCTGCTCCTGCCGCGGCTGCGCCGTCCCATTCCCTGGCGCTGGTGGCCGGTGCTGGTGCTGCAGGGCCTGCTCGACGGCAGCGCCTACCTCGCCCTGCTCGCCGGCAGCCGGGTGCCCGACGAGGCGCCGGCGGCCGTGGTCGTCGCCTCCACCTTCTGCGTGGTGCCGGTGGTCTTCGCCTGGATCTTCCTCAGCGAGCGCATCCGGACCGGCCAGTGGCTGGCGATCCTGCTGATCGTGGTCGGGGTCGCCGTTCTGTCCTACGGCTGATCGGGCTTCACCCGCAGGACCTCGCCGCCGGCGAGGCGCTTCAGGTCGTCCGGGGCCAGGCGGAAGACGGCGTTTGGGGTGCCGGCCGCGGCCCAGATCTCCTCGAGCGCGAAGAGCTCCTCGTCGAGGTAGACGACGGGGGCCGTCAGGTGGCCGCAGGGCGGCACGCCGCCGATGGCAAACCCGGTCTTCTCGCGCACGAAGGCGGCATCGGCGCGGCCCAGCGGCTCGCCCAGGTGGCGGGAGAGGCGCTTCTCGTCGACGCGGTTGACGCCGCTGGCCACCACCAGCACCGGGCGGTCGCTCTCGGTCGCGCGGAAGACGAGGGACTTGGCGATGGCCGCCACCTCGCAGCCGATAGCGGCGGCCGCGTCCGCGGCGGTGCGGGTCGAGGCCGGGAACTCGCGCACCGTGAGGGCGAGGCCGGCCGCGTCGAGGGCCTCCTGCACGCGCGCGGCGCTGGCTTTCAAGCTCATTCAGGCCTTCCCCAGCTCGCGGCTGCGCGCCGTGGCGGCGGCGATGGCGCGGGTCATGAGCGGCTGCAGGCCCTCCTCGGCCATCAGCACCTTCAGGGCCTCGAGCGTGGTGCCGCCGGGGCTGGTGACGTTCTTGCGCAGGACGGCGGGGCTCTCCTCGGCCCGGTGCAGGAGCTCGCCCGAGCCGGCAACGGTGACCCGCGCCAGGCGGCCGGCGAGATCCTCCGGCAGGCCGGCCTCGACGCCGGCCCGGGCCAGGGTCTCGGCCAGCAGGAAGACATAGGCGGGGCCGCCGCCGGAGAGGGCCGTCACGGCGTCCAGCAGGGCCTCGTCCTCGACCCAGGCGGTCTCGCCGACGGCCGAGAGCAGGCTCTCCGCCAGGCTGCGGTCGGCCGCTCCGACCTCGGCGCCGGCCACCAGCACGGTCATGCCGCGGCCGACGGCAGCCGGCGTGTTCGGCATGGTCCGAACGATCCTGGCGGCCTCGCCCAGGGCCTTGCGGAAGCTCGCCAGGGTGACGCCGGCGGCGATGGAGACGAAGAGGCTGTCGCCGCGGCTACCCGCCAGGCTCTCCAGCGCCGGCCCCATCATCTGCGGCTTCACCGCGATGACCACGGCGCGCGCGCCCGCGGGCGGCAGCTCGACATGGTTGCAGCCCTGCGCCACGAAGCCGGCCACGGCCTCCGGGTTGGGTTCGACCAGATAGACCTCGGAGGGGGGGAGGCCGCGCTCCAGCCAGCCGGACAGCATGGCGCCGCCCATCTTCCCGCAGCCGATCAGGGTGAGGGGACCGCCGATCTCCATGACTTGAAGCTCCCGAGAGACTGGCCCGGTGCCTGGCCCGGGCGTTCGACTGTGAGGTGAGGCGCCCTCGCTGGTCCTGCCTTGCGACCTTCAGCCCCCCAAGAACCCCGCCCTCTTGTCATCCTCCGGCTTGACCGGAGGATCCTTGTCGGCTCTCTCCGCCTGCCGTGCCGGATCCTCCGGTCAAGCCGGAGGATGACATCGGCGTGGGAGTGGGTGGGGGACAAGAAGTGAAGGCTTGCGGGGGAAGGCGCCTCCTCGATTGACGTAGCGAAGCGTTGCTGTGGTCTGGCGGCCGTGTGGCGCCCTAGGCCTCGCCCACCGTGTCCATCAGGGCGGTCTGCAGGGCCTCGTCGGGGTCGCGGCCGCCCCAGACCACGAGCTGGAGCGCGGGGTAGAAGCGCTCGCTCTCGCCCACGCCGCAGTCGACCAGGTCTTCCAGCTGGTCGGCGGCCATGCCGCTGGTGCCGCGCAGCGGCAGGGTGTGGCGATAGCTGACCAGGCCGTCCTCGTGCGACAGCTCGAAATGGCCGAGCCAGAGGCGCTCGTTGGCCTTGGCCAGCAGCTCGGCGACGGCGCGGCGGCTGGCCGGCGTGGTCTTCACGTCGAGGTGGCAGGAAAAGAAGATGGCCTGCAGTTCGACATCCCAGACGAAGCAGAGGTGATAGCTGCACCAGCGCCCGGCGATCTCCACGACCATCTCGGACTCGCTGGCACGGTCGAAGGCCCAGTCGTTTGCCAGGACCAGTTCTTCGATCAAATCGATGGGATTGCCATGTTCCTGGGGTTGGGTTGCGAGGCTGACCATCGGACTGTACTCCCCTAGTGGCTGGTGCAGACGTCGCCGGCTCAAGGCATATGGCCCTGTCCCACATCCGCACGGACGGGTCTTGGCCCAGGCAGCTTCCCGATCGCCGGCTTTTCGAGCCTCGTCGCGGTGGAATCCCGTTCCGCAACCCTGAATTCGAGCCTGCCACTCTCCGGCGGCGCCCTGCAAGTCGCCTTCTGCGGTGAAATGAGGCTTCCCTCGTGAATCTCTCGTGACCGCAGCCCTAGCTCTGGGCGCTGGCCGGTTTGGCTTTCCTGGCGCGCGGCTTGGGTGCTTTGGCTTTCAGCTCAGAGAGTTCGCTTTCCAGCGCGCGGACCCGTTCGGCCAGATTCTCCTGTTCCTGGCGGGCGTTCTGCGCCAATTCGCGCACCACCTCGAATTCTTCGCGGGTGACGAGCTGCAGGCGCTCGGCCACGCGTTCCAGCGGCCCGCGCAGGCGCGACTCCACGTCGCCGCGCAGCCCCGAGGTCGCGCCCATGGCGCCGGAGAGGACCCTGGCCAGGTCGTCCAGGAGCCGGTTGTCGCTCTGCATGGGTGGGCCTCCTTGTCGCTTGCGCCTTCACCCCCCTGCATGTCGCGGTCGCAAGCGCCGCGGTCAAGCTTCTTCTCAGCGCCGCTCGTAGAGTCCGTCGAAGTAGACCGGCGATGTTTCGTCACGCTCGAGCGCCACGAAGCCGGCGCGTTCCAGCATGCCCTCCAGGATCCAGGCGAAGGTGCTGTGCTCCTCGCGGACGTGACAGGCGAAGTCGGCACGGGTGAAGCCCTGGCCGTCGTCGCGGCTCATCTCGGCAAACCAGCTCTCTACGCCGGAGGCGATCTCGTCCGCCGGGAAGGAGAAGGCGACGTCGCTCAGCAGCAGGCGCCCGCCGGGCTTCAAGAGGTCGCGCAGCTTCATCAGCGCCACCTGCTTCCAGAAGTCGGGCAGGTGGTGCAGGGCATAGCTGCTGGTGACGGCGTCGACCGGCTCGTTCTTCCAGTCCAGGGTGAGGAATCCGCCCAGGCGGAAGTGCGCCGTGGGCACCTCGCGCGCGCGGTCGCAGGCGAAGGCCAGCATGGCCGGCGAGACGTCGAAGCCGTAGGCGTCGATGCCCTGCCGGGCGGCGGCCAGCACCAGGCTTCCGGTCCCGCAGCCGATATCGACCAGGACCGATCCGGCCTTCAGTCCCAGCCGGCCGATGCGCGCGCGGTCGGTTGCGGGGTCGGTGCCCTGGCGTGCGTCGTAGGCCGCGACCTCGCCGGCATCCTCGAAATCCAGGCCGACCTGGCGACGATCGTCGTAGTACCAATCGGGAAGCGAGGGCATAGTGGACTCCTTCACGCGCCAGCAGTTCCGCCAGCCTGCGGGCTTCCGGGCCCTCTCCACCATAGCGAATTCGAGGAGGCTGATATGAGACGGGAAAGCGACAGCATCGGGGCGATCGAGGTTCCCGAAGACCGCTACTGGGGCGCGCAGACCCAGCGCTCGCTGGAGCACTTCGCCATCGGGCGCGACCTCATGCCGATCGAGGTGATCCACGCCTACGGCATCCTGAAGCAGGCCGCGGCCGAGACCAACCGCGAGCTCGGCCTGCTGGAGGAGAGCCTGGCGCGGCTGATCGTCGAGGCCTCGGGCGAGGTGGCTGCGGGCCGGTGGGACGAGCACTTCCCGCTGCACGTCTGGATGACCGGCAGCGGCACCCAGACCAACATGAACGTGAACGAGGTCATCTCCAACCGCGCGATCGAGCTGGCCGGCGGGACCCTGGGCTCGAAAAAGCCCGTCCATCCCAACGACCACGTGAACCTCTCCCAGTCCTCCAACGATTCCTTCCCGACCGCGATGAACATGGCCGCCGCCGTGCTCACCACGAAGCGCCTGCTGCCGGCCATCGCCGCGCTGCGCGACGCCTTCGCCGAGAAATCCCGGGCCTGGTCCGACATCGTGAAGATCGGCCGCACGCACATGCAGGACGCGGTCCCCCTCACCCTGGGCCAGGAGGTCTCCGGCTGGGTCGAGATCCTGACCGAGGACCTGGCCCGCGTCGAGCACGCCCTGGGCGACGTCTACAAGCTGGCGCTGGGCGGCACCGCGCTCGGCACCGGCATCAACGCCGACCCGCGCTTCGCGGCCAGGGCGGCCGAGGCCATCGCCAGGCTGACCGGCCTGCCCTTCGTCACCGCGCCCAACAAGTTCGCGGTCCAGGGCAGCCACGATGCGCTGGTCATGCTGCACGGCGCCTACAAGACCCTGGCGGGCTCGCTCTTCAAGATCGCCAACGACATCCGCCTGCTCTCCTGCGGGCCGCGCTGCGGCCTGCACGAGCTGGAGATCCCGGCGAACGAGCCGGGCTCCTCCATCATGCCGGGCAAGGTCAACCCGACCCAGTGCGAGGCCATGGCGATGCTCTGCCTGCAGGTGATGGCGAACGACGTCGCGGTGGGCCTGGGCGGAGCCTCGGGCTACCTGCAGATGAACGTCTACAAGCCGCTGATGATCAACGGCGTGATCCAGTCGGCCCTGGTCATGGCCGACGGCGCGGAGGCCTTCCGCAAGTACCTGGTGCTGGGGATGGAGCCGAACCGGCCGCAGATCGCCGCCTTCCTCGAGCGCTCGCTGATGCTGGTGACCGCGCTCAGCCCGCACATCGGCTACGACAAGGCCTCCGAGATCGCCCACCACGCCTACGAGCACGACATGACCCTGAAAGAGGCCGGCCTCGATCTCGGCTACGTCTCGGCCGAGGAGTTCGACCGCATCGTCGATCCTGCGAGCATGGTGGGATAGGGCTCCACCGGATCTGCCGGAACCGCTGTTTCCCGGCGATGGCAGCCATGCTGCAACGCAGCGTTTACAGGTCTGGCCTGATCGTGTGATTAGTGGACTGACCGCTTGATCAGTCCCTGCCGCCACGCAGGGAGCGAGGCGGCAGGAGCCGACCCCCGATGCCCGAACTGACGCCCGTCTTCTCGCTCCCCGATGCCCGCGACAAGATCCTCGAGGTGGCGCTCGCCGCCTTTGCCGAGCGCGGCTACCACGGGGCGACGATGCGCGACATCGCCCGGCGCGCCGGCGTCTCGCAGAGCCTGGTGCAGTATCACTTCAAGGGGAAAGAGGCGCTCTGGAACAAGGTCGGCGAAGAGACCACGGCCGACTTCCTGGACTACTGCGCCGAGGACTCCGGCCCCGAGCGGTCGGTCGAGGCCGGCGTCGAGGAGGCCCTGAGGCGCTACATGAACTACTGGAAGGAGCACCCGCAGGCCTTCCGCTTCAACCTCTGGCGCATGCTGGAAGGCCCGCCCGAGGAACGTCGCCAGCGTTCGCGGGTGCTGAGCGCGAATGCGGTGCCCTCCTTCCAGCAGGCGCAGGAGGCGGGCGTCGTTCGCGAGGGCCTGCCCGCCGGGCTCTCGATGATCGTCGCCGCGGCGGCCATCCAGTTCTGGCTGCACAGCCAGATCGAGGTGCGCGAGGCCCTGGCGATCAGCGGCGACGAGGGGCTCGACGACGAGGCCTTCCTCATGAGCCTGCTGAAGCTGATCACGGTTCCGGGCGCAGGCGCCGGCAAGGCGGGAGCAACGCCATGACGGTGCTGGAGGCGGCGCAGCCGACCGAGGACAGGCGCATGGCGCCGCTGGGCCTCGCCACGATCTTCCTTTCGATCTTCGCGATGTCCGCCAGCTTCTCCTTCGTCTTCGCGGTCCTGCCGCCGATCGGACGCGACCTCGGCCTCAGCGAGATCCAGCTCTCCCTGGTCGTGGCGCCGGCCATGCTGATCTGGGTGCTGGCGAACGGTGTCTGGGGCAGTGCCAGCGAGCGGCTGGGGCGCAAGCCCATCATCCTGCTCGCGATCACCACCTCGGCGGTCGTCAGCATCGCCTTCGGGTTCATCATCGAGTTCCGCCAGATCGGCGCGATCTCGGTCACGCTCACCTTCCTGCTGCTGGCCGGATCGCGCATGACGCTGGGCGGTCTCTCCGGCGGCGTGGTTCCGGCGACCCAGGCCTATGTCGCCGACCGCACCTCGCCGAACCGGCGGACCGGGGCGATCGCGGTCATCGGCTCGGGCTTCGCGCTGGGCATGGTGATGGGGCCGGGCATCGCTGCCGTCACCTCCGGCTGGGGCGCCACCGTGCCCTTCTTTGTCGTCGGTGGGGCGAGCGCCCTGGTGGCGCTGATCGTCCTCTTCAGCCTCTCCGAATCCGCGCAGGAGCGCCTGAACCGCCCCAAGGCCAGGGGGCGCACCGGCTTCCGCCAGGTCTGGCCGCTGCTGGCGATGGTCCTGCTGTCCTTCACCTCCTACGGCATCCTGCTGCAGGTGACCGGCTTCCGCATGCAGGACCAGTTCGGCCTGACGGGGACCGAGGCCGCCCAGCGGGCCGGAACCGCGCTGACGGCCGCCGCGATCGGGCTGGTGGTCTCGCAGATGGCCATCGCCCGCCTCGGCCTTTCCATCCAGCACGGCATGAGGGCCATGCTGCTGGGCGTGCTGGTGATGCTCTCCGGCCTGGCGACCCTGGCATTGGCCGATGCGCTGGCCGCACAGCTGATCGCCATGGCGGTCTTCGGCATCGGCATGGGCATGGTGATCCCGACCGCGCTGGGCATGGTGACCGTCGTCGCCGAGGTCGCGGGCGACCAGGGCCGCGTCGGCGGCTGGAGCGGTGCGGCCCAGGGGCTGGGCATGGTGCTGGGACCGCCGGCCGGCGCCTTCGTCTACCGCTTCGGCCTGTCGGCACCCTATGTCGTGGGCCTCGGCCTGCTGCTGGTCGCGGCCGTGCTGGCCGTCGTGGTGGTGCCGGTGACCCTGCGCCTGCGGCCCTCCCCGGTCTCGATCAGGTAGGGCGCCTCCCGCTCTACTGGCCGCGCGCGTTGCGACCGGTCCCGGTCAGTTCACTCCCTCGGTTGAGGGGGCGGACCAGCCCAGCAGCATGCCGTGCAGGTCCAGGGCCTCGGCCGGGCCCTCGGCATCGACTTGGATGCCGATCAGGTGCGGCCCGCTCTGCCTGGCCCTCTGGCCGGGGAAGAGGTCGGGGATACGACCGGGCTCGACCACCAGCAGCTCCTGCCGGCCCAGCGGGAAGCGCAGGCCGCCCTCGATTGCCAGGCCCGGCCGGCCGGTGAAACGGGTGAAGAAGGCGGCGTGGGCCGCGGGCTCCGGCGCGGCCATGACCGCCCGCGCGATGTTGGCGGCGCCGTTCGCGTGGCGCTGGAAGTCCGGCTTCCAGAAGACCTCCGGAAAGCGATTGTGGCAGGTGAAGAAGCCGCTGTCGGGAAGGCCGGGGTCGCTGGCGAAGGCGAGCGAGAAGGCGACCTTGGCGCTGCTGCCGTCGGGCAGGGTGGCCTGGCGCTCGAAGTCGAAGGTGGGATGGCCGCCGATGGGCGCGAAGTCGGCGGCATCGGCACGGCTGTCCTGGCCGCTCAGCACCAGCATGGAGAAGCCCTCGCGCCGCGCCAGGTAGTCCCGGTTGAAGGCGCCGAAGTCGAAGGAGCCCGGCGGCAGGGACTGCCCGTGCGCCTCCAGCAGCTCCGGCCGGTCCACGGTCAGGATCTCGATGAAGCAGTCCTGGCTGAACTGCACCAGGCGGTTGGCGGTGCCCCAGCCATGCTGCGCCCTGGGGGTCACGGTGAAGCCCAGCGCCTCGAAGCGGCTGCCCGCGGCCTCCAGGTCGCGGACGCTGAGCACGATATGGTCCAGGGTGCGCGCCATGGTCTAGCTCTCCAGATGCTTGAATCGGACCCTTGCTTCGAGGGTCCAAATCTAGTTGCGGACCGCCGGGATCACATCGTCCTTCGAACGCAGGATGGGTGGCACCTTCTGCCAGGGGTAGCCGGCACGACCCAGCTCGTAGCCGTAGTCGAACAGGCTTCGCATGTAGGCCTGGTCGAAGTTGATGTCGGGATGCGGCGTTGTGAAGTCCTCTCCGATCGAGGCCAGGTTGAAGTCCACGCCGTCTCGTTGCGTGGACACATAGACCCTGATCAGGTCGTTCAAGGCGCTGAAATGTATCATTGTCGAGATAGCGCGTCCGGCAATGGGAAGGGTGGAGCGCTCGACCTTGGTCCACTGCGGGTTCAGGCGACCGTTGAAGATCACGAAGGCGTGGCGATCGCGATCCAGGTGATGCTGCTCCCGCTCCACTCTCATCTGCTGGCCGACGGCGGGGGGATAGAGAAAGAGCTGGGCAATCGCGCCGCCGTCGACATGCAGTTCCTGATAGGCTTCCCCGTCTGCTTCGACATCGATCAGGACGGGCGGGAAAGCGGCCGGGATGGCGGCCGATGCCAAGAGTATCTTGCGTACCAGGTTGAGGGCCTCCGGATGTCCGCTCTTCGCGATTGCGCCGATGTTCCAAAGGACCGGCCGCTGCGCATCCAGGTTCGAGGTGCCGATGATCAAGAGGCGCCCCCTGTCGTACTCTCGCGCGATGTCGGCCAGCATCGCCTCGTTCATGTATCTGGACATGGTGGCGAAGAGGGGGGCGGTGTCGCTCAGCCCATCGTCGCTCACGGCGGCCAGCAGACCCCGCTCTACATAGACGTCTTTAGTCGATATTGTCGTGTAGACTTCTTTCAGTTGATCGTCGTAGCTGGAACCGAGGAACGCGAAGGGGGCGATCAGGGAACCGGTGCTGACTCCGGTCACCAGCTTGAACTCCGGCCTGGTGCCGGCATCAGTCCAGCCGGTGAGCAGACCGGCACCGAAGGCGCCGTCATCGCCTCCGCCCGAGACCGCAAGGAAGTAGGCCGGCGGCAGGGCCTCCAGGCTGTAGCCTTCCGCCGCGACCTCCCGCTGGAAGGAGGCCATGCCCTCAGCCACCAGGGCCGCGCTTTCCTCGTCGGGGTAGAAGCGCGCGTTGGGAATGCCGAGCACCTGCGTTTGCGTCGTCAGCGCTGCCGGTGCCGGGTCCAGTCGCGGCTGCGGGGCACAGGCCTGCACGAGAAAACTGGCCGCGGCCAGCATGGCGATACTTGTGATGGCGCGGTTGATCGGCTGACCAATGCGAGTCATTCTCGGTCTCTTTCTTCGGATTCCCCCGGTGAGGCGTAGCTATACATGCTCGGTCCGGCAAAGATCAAGATTTCGAAAAGCATTGGAGGATCTCTTGCGCCAGAAAAATTGGTTTCGTGCAGCCTGTTGGCCGGTTTCGAGAGAAGTAGCGCGGTCGTACCAGTACTGAGAGAAAGTCAGCGCGCTACGATTTCCTGCAGCGCGCCCCTGGCGGCCGCCAGGGTCTCCTCGACATCGGCGTCGCTGAGCGCTGTCGAGAGGAACCAGGTGCCGCGCGCGGTGGTGCGGACGCCGCGGTTTTGCAGGGCCTGGACGAAGGCCAGGCGCAGGACCTCGTCGCTGGCCTTGTAGCTGCGGTAGTCGGTGATGGGCGGGTTCTCGGTGAAGACCGTGGTGAAGATGGTGCCGATGCCCTGGCAGTGCAGCGGCAGGCCCGCCTCCCGACCCAGGGCCTTGAGGCCCTCCATCAGGACCCGGCCGCGCGCCTCCATCGCCTTCAGGGCGGCGCAGTCCTCGGCGGCCAGGCTCTCCACCGTTGCCCGGCAGGCGGCAATCGCAGAGGTGAGGGCGTTGTAGGTGCCGCCGTGCACCACGCCCTCGGTCAGGTTCTGCATGATGGCGCGCTTGCCGGCGACGATGCTGAGCGGGAAGCCGCCGGCCGCGGCCTTGGCGAAGACCGCGAGGTCCGGCGTCACCCCGTAGCGCTCCTGGGCGCCGCCCAGCGCCGCACGGAAGCCGGTGATCACCTCGTCGAAGATCAGCACGATGCCGTGCCGGTCGCAGAGCCGGCGCAGGCGCTCCAGGAAGCCGGGCTCGGGCTCGATGACGCCGGCGTTGCACTGGATCGGCTCCAGGATCACCGCGGCGATCTCGCCCGCCTGGGCCTCCAGGCTGCGTTCCAGCAGCTCACCGTCGTTGAAGGGCAGGACCAGGAGCTCGCCTGCGACGCTCGTCTGGCCCCGGCTCTGCGGCACCGCCCGGGGCTCGTCGCGGGGCCCTGCCTCGTTGAGCGCCGGCGAGACGCTGCCCATGATGTCGTCGGCCCAGCCGTGGTACTGGCCCTCGAACTTCACGATGCGGTTGCGCCCGCTGTGGGCGCGCGCCAGGCGCAGCGCGATGTGGTCGCCCTGGGTCCCGGAGACGTCGAAGCGCAGCTGCTCGGCGCAGGGCAGGATCTCCGTCAGGCGCTCGGCCAGCGCCACCTCGGCCGGGTGCACGGCGGCGAAGACCTGGCCGAGCGACAGGCTCTCGCGCACCGCATCCAGCACCGCCGGCGGAGAGTGGCCCAGGATCGCCGGCCCGTTGCCGAGGATGAAGTCGATGTAGCGGTTGCCGTCGGCGTCGAAGAGATAGGCGCCCTCGCCGCGTTCGAAGGCCAGCGGCACCGGCAGGGCATGGAAGCGAAAGTTGCTGCTGACCCCGCCGGGCAGCACCTTGCGGGCGCGCTCGTGCAGGGCGATGGAGTTGCGATAGCGGTCCATGGAGGGTCCTCAGCTACGGACGGCCCAGCGCAGGTCGAGGGTGTGCGGCATCTCCGGCTGGGGAATGGCGGGCGGCTCCGGCCTGCGGCCCGGGCTGTGGCCGAAGGTGAGGAAGCGGGCCAGCCGCCGGGCCTCGGCCTCGTAGCTGTTGACCGGGAAGGTCTCGTAGCTGAGCCCGCCCGGGTGCGAGACCTGGTACTGGCAGCCCGACACCGCGCGGCCGCTCCAGCGGTCATAGAGGTCGAAGGTGAGGGGCGCGTTGACCGGGATGGTGGGGTGCAGGCAGGAGGCCGGCTGCCAGGCGCGGAAGCGCACCCCGGCGACGGCCTCTCCGGCGGTGCCGGTGGCCTGCAGCGGCAGGCGATAGCCGTTGCAGGAGATGAGGTAGCGATCGCCGCTGAGACCGCGCGCCTTGACCTGCAGGCGCTCCAGCGAGGAATCGACATAGCGGACCGTGCCGCCGACCGCGCCTTCCTCGCCCAGCACGTGCCAGGGTTCCAGCGCCTGGCGCACCTCGATCTCAATGTCCTCGTGCTGCAGCAGGCCCATGCGGGGAAAGCGGAACTCCCAGTGCGGGGCGAACCAGGCCGGGTCCAGGGGATAGCCCGCCGCACGCAGGTCCTCAACCACCGCCTCCAGGTCCTCCCAGACGTAGTGGGGCAGCATGAAACGGTCATGCAGAGTGGTGCCCCAGCGCACCAACTTGCCCCTGTAGGGCGTTTTCCAGAAACGGGCCGTGAGCGCGCGCAGGAGGAGTTGCTGCACCAGGCTCATGCGGGCATGCGGCGGCATCTCGAAGCCGCGGAACTCGACCAGGCCCAGCCGTCCGGTCGGGCCGTGCGGTGAATAGAGCTTGTCGATGCAGATCTCGGCCCGGTGGGTATTGCCGCTGACGTCGATCAGGAGGTTGCGGAAGATCCGGTCCACCAACCAGGGCGCGATGGGCTCGCCGCCGTCCGGATCGGGGATCTGGCTGAAGGCCAGCTCCATCTCGTGCAGCTGGTCGTTGCGGGCCTCGTCGATCCGCGGCGCCTGGCTGGTCGGCCCGATGAAGAGGCCGGAGAAGAGGTAGGAAAGCGCCGGGTGATGCTGCCAGTAGGTGATGAAGCTGCGCAGCATGTCGGGGCGGCGAATGAAGGGGCTGTCGTCCGGTGTGGCGCCGCCCAGGACGACATGGTTGCCGCCGCCGGTGCCGCTGTGGCGGCCGTCGATCATGAACTTCTCGGTGCCCAGCCGGCAGAGGTGGGCGTCCTCGTAGAGCCCTTCGGTGATGGCGCGCATCTCCTCCCAGGTCGCGGCGGGTTGCACGTTGACCTCGATGACGCCGGGATCGGGCGTGACCTTGATCACCTTGAGGCGCGGGTCGGGCGGCGGCTCGTAGCCTTCGATGTGCAGCGCCAGGCCCAGCTCGGCCGCGCTGTCCTCCACCGCCGCCAGCAGGTCCAGGTAGTCCTCCACCGTCTCGGTCGGGGGCATGAAGACGCAGAGCCGACCGTCCCGCGGCTCGATGGTCATGGCGGTTCGGACCGGCCGGTCCGATGGCTCCATCGGCTCGGCGGTGTCGACGAAGCCGACCCCGTGGGCGAAGGGTTGGCGCAGCGGGTCGGGCAGCGGCAGGGGCGGGCGTGGCTGGAAGGGGTCGGCCGGGACGATGTAGGGATAGTCCTCAGGCTCGATATGGGGAAGCTGCGACAGCGGCAGGCGAAGGCCGGCGGCCGAATCGCCCGGCATGAGGAAGAGCCTGCCGGACAGCGTCGTCCACCTCTCGGCCGTCCATCGTCGGCCCTGGTCGCGGGCTTGCAGGCTCTGGACCGGCAGCACCCAGCAGGTGGGCTTTTCCAGCCCGCGCTCGAATCCTCTCGCCAGCCGCGCGCGTGCCAGGGGATCGTCCAGTTTGTTGTTCACCGGATCCAGGTTCTCCGGCAGGCGCTGTTCCTGCGCCAGGAAGTGGAGCGGATCCTCGTAAGCGGGCTGCGCGACCGCCGGGTCAACCTCCAGCCGCAGCGCGATCGCCCGCGTCAGCTTCTCCGCGTCGGCCAGGGTGGGGCTATGGTCCGCGGCCTCCTTGGCCAGGATCTCGGACCGGGTGACCAGCGGGTGGCCGTCGTTGCGCCAGTAGAGCGCGAAGGCCCAGCGCGGCAGCGGCTCTCCCGGATACCACTTGCCCTGGCCGTAGTGCAGCAGGCCCTGCGGCGCGAAACGCTCTTTCAGGCGCCGGATCAGACCGTCGGCGATGCGGCGCTTGGTCGGACCCACGGCGGCCGTGTTCCATTCCGCGCCGTCGGGATCGTCGACCGCGACGAAGGTCGGCTCGCCGCCGATGGTGACGCGCACGTCGTTGGCCTCGAGCTCGCGGTCGAGGGCGGTGCCGAGGGCGTCGATCGCCTCCCACTGCTCGTCGCTGTAAGGCTTGGTGACCCGCGGGGTCTCCAGGATCCGCCTGACCGACATGGAGAAGGAGAAGGTGGTCTCCGCCGGCTCCAGCGCGCCGGAAATGGGAGCGGCGGTCGACGGATGCGGCGTGCCGGCCAGCGGGATGTGCCCCTCGCCGGCAAAGAGGCCCGAGGTGGGGTCGAGACCGACCCAGCCGGCACCGGGCAGGTAGGCCTCGGCCCAGGCATGCAGGTCGGTGAAGTCTTGCTCTGTGCCGCTGGGCCCGTCGAGCGCCTTCACGTCGGCGGTGAGCTGAATGAGATAGCCGGAGACGAAGCGCGCCGCGATCCCCAGGTGCCGCAGGATCTGCACCAGGAGCCAGCCGCTGTCCCGGCAGGAGCCCTTGGCGAGCTGAAGGGTCTCCTCCGGCGTCTGCACACCCGGCTCCATGCGCACGACATAGCCGATGTCGTGCTGCAGGCGTTGGTTGAGTGCGACCAGGAAGTCGACCATGCCCATCTCTTCGCGCGGCACCTCGTCGAGCCAGGCCTTCAGCAGGGGGCCGGGCTCCTGGGTCTCGAGGTAGGGCTCCAGGTCGCGGGCGGTCAGGCGGTCGTAGGCGAAGGGATAGCTCTCCGCCTCGGGCTCGAGGAAGAAGTCGAAGGGGTTGTAGACCGCCATGTCGGCGACCAGGTCGACCGTGACCGAGAAGCGGTCCACCTTCTCGGGAAAGACCAGCCGGGCCAGGTAGTTGCCGTGCGGGTCCTGCTGCCAGTTCAGGAAGTGACCGCCGGGCTCTACCCTGAGAGAGTAGCTCAGGATGTCGGTCCGGCTGTGCGGTGCCGGGCGCAAGCGCACGACCTGAGGCCCCAACGCGATGGGGCGTTCGTAGCGATACTCGGTCGTGTGGTTGAGGGCGACGTGTATGGCCATCTTGCCGGTCCGGAGTCCTCTGCTGTCCAAATCTCCTGCGCAGAGGAGCCTATGGCGCTAGGGTGCAATGCACAATCACAGAGTGGTGACGGCTTTTGCTGGCAGGGGCGGGCCCTGCCGCTAAGATGGCACCGATCCGAGCGACTGACGGAGGTTGTGCCTTGGCCGAGCGATCCTTGACCCTGTCGATCCTGCAGTTCAACGCGCAGGACGACGACAAGCCGGGAACGGTGGAGACCTGCCTGCGCATGCTGGACGTCGCCGGCGCGCGCGGCAGCCAGATCGCGGTGCTGCCGGAGGTCTGGACCGGCAGCGGCTTCTCGGCGCCCGAGGCGCACAAGGCGCTGGCCGAGCCCATTCCCGGTCCCAGCGTCGCCCGCCTGCAGGAAAAGGCGCGCCAGCATGCCATGTACATCGTGGGCTCGCTCTACGAGACCGGAGAGGAAGCGGGCGTCGTCTACAACACCGCGCCGGTCATCGGCCCCTCGGGCGAGATCCTGGGCAAGTACCGCAAGACGCACCTCTTCGATGCCGGCGGACGCAAGGACCTGCCGCTGGCGCTGATGGAATCGGACAAGATCACGCCGGGCGACCAGCTACAGCTCTACGACACCAACCTCTGCCGCTTCGGCGTCGGCATCTGCTCCGACATCCGCTTCCCGGAGATCTTCCGCGCCTACGCGCTCGCCGGGGCCGAGCTGGTGATCCTGCCGACCGCCTTCCTCAGCCCGCGCTTCGACCACTGGGACTGGCTGGTGAAGTCGCGCGCCGCCGACCACCAGCTCTTCCTCGCGGCCTCCGGCATGGCCGGCAGGGAGAAGGTCTCGGGCGTCGCCTTCGTCGGCCGCTCGGTCGTGGTCGATCCCTGGGGCGTGGTGCTGGCGACGGCGCCCGACGAGGAGGCGGTGCTGACCACCATCATCGACCTGGAGCAGGTCGGCCGCGTGCGCTCCTGGTGGCCGCTCAACGACCAGCGGCGCCCGGCGCTCTACGAGGATGTCGCGGTCCTGCGCGCCGAGCCGGAGCAGGGCTAACCTGCGCTGGCAAGCGGGGGATTTGCCTTGCAATTGCCCCCTCCAGGGGTCAGGAGGTGGCAGGCAGGCGCGCTCGCCTGCGACTCGTGCAAGATGGTGGAGTGATGGTGCAGAGGTCTTCCGCGCGCGTGCTGTCCGCCCGGCGCCTGGCCGGTGAGGCTTACAGCCACTGGTTCGCGAACCTGCCCGCCTGGGCGGTGGCCTCGGCGCTTCCCTTCCTGCTGCTGCTCGTCATCGACTACGCCGCCCTGCAGACTTTGGCCGAGCAGTCCACGCAGAGCCGCCCGCAGGAGGCGCCCTTTGCCGGCGGCCTGCGGGGGATCCTGAAGTCGCTCGTCGACGCCATCATCTACACCTTCTTCGCGGTCGCCTGGCACCGGCAGATCCTGCTGGCCGAGGCGCCCCGCGTGATCCCGGCAGTCGGCACCAACCACGTCCGCTTCCTGCTCTGGTTCCTGGCCGTCTTCCTGATGACCCTCTTCGTCCTCTTCACGGTGACCGGCCTCTTCCGGATGGTCGGCGGGGTCTCGGTAGTCAGTGCCCTGGGCGGCCTGCTCGGAGGGCTGCTGTCGGTCTACTTCTCCTGCCGTGTCTGCGTCATCTTCCCCGACGTGGCGACCGGTGGACGGCTGGGGCTGGTCCGGGCCTGGGAGATGACCCGCGGCGAGGTCTGGCCGCTCTGCTGGGCCTTCGTGCTCGTCATGATCCCCATCGTTGCGGCAGCCATCGCCCTGATGGCCATCCTCGGCGTATCCTTGATGGCGGGCGCGACGCCGCAGTCGGCCGAGGAGGTGATGAGCGGCCCGGCCTACTGGATCTTCTCTATCGTCTCGGTGCTCCTGTTCCTCGCCAGCATCACGGTCTCGGTGGGGGTCGCCTCCAATGCCTACAGGGCGCTGGCAGTGCAGCGGCAGGCTGGCTCCGGGCCGCTGCAGGACTAGAACAACCTATGCCCCAGGGTTCCTCAGGGCCGCGCTTGCGGTCGAGCCAGCTTGCCGGTGCCGCCTTTGCGGCCTGGTTCGGCAATCTTTCCGACTGGCTGAAGGCCGTGGCCCTGCCGCTGGCCATCCTCTTCCTGGTCTACTTCGGGATCTGGCAGGCCCTGCTCTCCCTGCCGGTGGAGGAACTGGGGCGCGAGGACCAGGGTGCCGGCTTTCGCCAGACCGCGACCTACGTGGTGCAGATGATCGTCTTCACCCTCTTCGCCGTCGCCTGGCACCGCCGGATCATCCTCGAAGAGGGCGCGCGCCTGCTGCCCGCGGTCGGCGGCAACCATGTACGCTATCTCCTCTGGCTGCTGATCGTCGGCATGATCTTCTTCATCGGCGCGGCGGCGATCACCGGTCTTGCCGCCGGGACGCTTTCCGGCGGCTCGATGAACCTGCAGGCGGGCATCATGGCCGTCTTGGGCTTCTCGCTGTTGCTCTATGCCGTCGGGCGCTTCTCGCCCTTCTTCGCAGCCCTGGCGGTGGGCGAGCGCATCGGTCCGGGCACCGCCTGGCGGCGGACCGCAGGCCAGGGCTGGGCGCTCTTCTTCGCCTTCCTCCTGGTGCTGCTGCCGGTCTTCTTCATCGCCATCTTCCTGGCGTCCATGGTCGCCAGCAACATCCAGTCAGGCCAGATGGAGCCCGGCAAGGTCCTGACCTACGAGGAGTTCCGCGAGGTCTTCCTGGGCGCCTACTGGGTCACCAGCATCATCTCCGCGGGGGTCAGCTTCGCCGCCGGGACCCTGATCGTCGGCGTGGCCTCGGCCGCCTACAAGGAACTGCGGTAGTTTCTTCCGCGTCCGTCAGGCATCCAGCGGTCGGCAGGACACCACCAGGAAGGTGTGGGTCTCCTCGTCCGTCTCGCGGACCGAGACATAGTCCCCCTGGTTGAAGCTGTGGCTCTCGAAATGGAAGCCCACCTCGTCCTCCTCGGGGTCGCCCTCGACATCGTAGCGGAAAATCCACTGCGACCCGCCCGAGCCGCCGGCACGATGGACCAGGTGCCCGCGCATGGAGTCCTCCGAACCGTGGAAACGGTGGACTGTGCAGCGCTCGCGCGCCTTGGTCCAGGACTTGAGGTCGAGGTGACCCATGGAGTCCAGGGGTGCCACGAATTCGTAGCCGTGGCGGCGGTCGCCGTCCGGGTGCTCGGCGTCGCGCGCCAGCTCGAGACGGATCAGGTGCAGGTTGTTCATCGCCGATCCTCCCCCGGATCAGTGCGCCATCAGAAGCGCCAGGTCGGAGGCCCGGATCGCCTCGCGCGTGGCGCCGCCCAGCAGCATCTCGCGCATGCGGCTGTGCCCGAAGGCACCCATGACCACCATCTCGGCGCCCGTCTTGTGGATCTCCTGCACCAGCGAGCGGGAGACCGGCCAGTCTTCCGGGTGGTAGCGCCAGGTCGAGGCCTCGATGCCGTGTAGCGCGAGCAGCCCGGCCACGGCGCTGGGCTGGGCCGTGGTCGGCGCCTCCGAGGCCTCGCCGGCGATCACGATCACCTCCTGCGCGCGCTTGAGGAACGGCATGGCCAGCGCCACCGCGCGGCTGGCGAGCGCGGTACCGTTCCAGGCGATGGCGATCCGCTTGGGCAGCGCGCCGAGCCCCGCCTCCGGCGCCAGCAGGACCGGGCGACCGCTGTCGAACAGCAGCGATTCCAAGACCAGGCTGGTCTCGCCCTCGCTGCGGCGGGCCTGGCCGATGACGGTGAGGTCCGCCAGGCGCGCACGCTGGGCCATGATCTCGTCCTCGGCGCCCTCGGTCAGGTCCAGCCCCACGGAGAACTGCCCCGCGGCCGGCTTCTCCTCCTCCTTGAGGACCGGCAGGCCGGCATCCTCGCAGAGCTCTTGATAGAGCGCGACGGCCGCCTCCCGGCTCTGCTTCGCGCTGGCCTCCAGATCCTCGGTCAGGCGGCCGGCCATGGCCCCGGTCATGCCCTCGCCCATCAGCGGCAGGGCGCGGCTGGGGTCCAGCGCCACGTGCTGGAGGCGGAGGCTGGCCTTGAAGGCGGAACCCAGGGTCAGCGCCGTCTTGACCGCCGCCCGGTCGGCCTTGTCGGCCGCTTCGTCCTTCGGCGCGGCGCCGCTCAAGTAACAAAGGATGCTTGCGAATGTCATGCTCAGTCCTCCCTAGGGCCCCCTGTTCACGCGACCCCATTTCACGTGGGGAAGCCTGTCGTGCCTTCAAGCGGCCCGCCTTGACTTGAATCAAGGGGGGCCGCTCAACCAGCCCGTCATCTATTCAGATCCTGCCCGCCTGCGCCAGCCCCTCGGCCGCGCAGGTCATGGGTAGAGGCGCTGGCGGCGCCAGTCGGGTTCGGCCTCGCGCGTGTAGCGGAAGCGGTCGTGCAGCCGGAAGGGGCCGTCCTGCCAGAACTCGAACGCAGCGGGCGTCACCCGGAATCCCGACCAGTAGGGCGGCCGCGGCACCCGGCCCACGGCGAACCTGGCGGCGTAGAGGGCGACCCGCTTCTCCAGTTCCAGCCGCCCTTCCAGCGGCCGCGACTGCTGGCTCGCCCAGGCGCCGATCCGGCTCTGACGCGCCCGGCTGTCGAAGTAGGCGTCGGCCTCCTCGTCGCTCACCTTGGAGACCGCGCCTTCGATACGGATCTGACGGCGCAGGCTCTTCCAGTGGAACAGCAGGGCCGCCTTGGGATGGGCCAGAAGCTCCTCGCCCTTGCGGCTCTCGTAGTTGGTGTAGAAGACGAAGCCGCCGCCGTCGACGCCCTTCAGCAGGACCATGCGCTGCGAGGGCATGCCGTCGCTGCCCACCGTCGCCAGCGCCATGGCATTGGGATCGTTGGGCTCGCTCTCGCGTGCTGCCGCCATCCAGATCTCGAAGAGACGGAAGGGATCGGCTTCATCCTCTATCGCCGCCATGACGCACTCGCTCCTATCCGTTTCGGCCCTGCCGCTTGGATGAAAGGAGTAGGGGGGCGGGGAGGACTTGCCAAGTCCCGGCTGCGGACCTCTGTCTTGCAGGGCAATTCCCAGGGGCGGTGAAAGACGCTAGATTGCCGCCATGCGCGACCCCTACCGAGTCCTGGGCCTCGATGCCACCGCCAGCCCTGCGGCGATCAAGCATGCTTTTCGCTTGCGGGCCAAAGTGTTGCATCCCGACGCCAACCCCGGAGACCCGGTCGCAGCGGCGCATTTCCGCGAGCTGACGGAGGCCTATGCCCTGCTGAGCGATCCGGCCATGCGCTCTGAGGTCGACGCCGACCTGGGCCGCAGGGAGGAACGCAGGGAGGAGCGCGGGGCGGACGAGGGGGAGGGCTCCCAGCGTTCGCCCTACCACGACCCGGTGCGCGAGATGTGGCCGGAGCGGCGGCGCGAGGGGGTGCGCCTGGCCGATCCCGACTTCCCCTACCGCGAGGCCTGGGAGGCGGAAGCCAGCCGGCGCCATTCGACCTCGTCCCTTTCGGGGCACTGGCCGGAGGAACCCTGGACCGCCATGGAAGCGGCCGGCCTGGACCCCGGCGAGCTCGGCACCGACGATGCCGGCAGCTCCACCTTCTCCGAGGTCTTCGGGGACACCGACGAGGGGCCGGGCCCCGACCTCTTCGACGAGCTCTATGCCAGTCCGGACCTGGGCCGCAAGCACAGCCGCAAGGCCGGGCGCCACGAGGCGCTGGATCAGCACTACTCGACCACCATCCCCTTCATGCTGGCAGCGCTCGGCGGCACGCACCGGCTCATCCTCGCCGGCGACCGCGACCTGAACGTGCCGATACCCGCCGGCATCGCCGAGGGCACCGTGCTGCGCTTCGCACGCCTTGGCTCGGCCAATCCCAGCGGCGGCGAGCCGGGCGACGCCTTCCTGGAGATCCGCATCGCGCCGGACGAGGTCTTCCGCCGGGAGGGGGCCACGCTCTTCGTCGAGGTGCCGATCGACCTGAAGGAGGCGGTGCTCGGCGGCTCCGTCCGCGTGCCGACCCTCTCGGGCTCGGTCGTCGCCAAGATACCGCCGGGACGGGGGGCCAGGGCCAAGCTGCGTCTCACCGGGCGCGGCCTGCCGGCCGAGCCTGGCGATATCCATGGCGCCCGCGGCGACCTCATCCTGGAGTTGCGCCTGGTCCTGCCGAAAGAGGCCGATCCGGAGCTGAATGCTTTCCTGGAAGGCTGGACCCCCCGGGAGCAGCCGCGCAGGGAGAGCGGTTTCGACCGCCGTCTGACACGCAAAGGGGGTGGCGCGGACTCCGACCCCGACGCTAGCTATTGAGCCGGATTGCAACGCGATGGCTTTTCTTGCAGGCCCGGGGCTTTGGTGTAGGATGCCGCGCCTAGCGACAGCCGCGCAGGATCGGGCCGGGGGCCGCCCGCGCGAGGGCCAACACGACAGAGACAATGGATAAAGAGACAAAGATGACAGAGCCAGCAGCGGAGCCCGCGGCAAGGACCGGCAACCTGATGGCGGGCAAGCGTGGCCTGATCATGGGTGTGGCCAACGACCGCTCCATCGCCTGGGGCATCGCCTCGGCGGCTGCGGCACAGGGCGCCGAGCTCGCCTTCACCTTTCTGGGCGAGCCGCTGGAGCGCCGGGTGCGTCCCCTGGCGGCCTCGCTGGGCTCCGATATCGTGCTGCCCTGCGACGTGCAGGACGAGGGCTCGATCGACCAGGCCTTTGCCGCCCTGGGTAAGCACTGGGACAGCCTGGATTTCCTGGTGCACGCCATCGCCTTCGCCGACAAGGATGAGCTGAAGGGCAAGTACCTGCAGACCAGCCGCAAGAACTTCGCGCTGGCGCTGGATATCTCCTGCTACTCGCTGACCGCCGTCGCACAGCGCGCCGTGCCGATGATGACGGCGGGCGGCAGCATGCTCACGCTCACCTACTACGGCGCGGAACGGGTGATGCCGCACTACAACGTCATGGGCGTGGCCAAGGCGGCGCTGGAGGCCTCGGTGCGCTATCTGGCGGCCGACCTCGGCGACCAGAACATCCGCGTGAACGCGCTTTCCGCCGGGCCGATCAAGACCCTGGCGGCCAGCGGCATCGGCGACTTCCGCCATATCCTCAAGTGGAACGAGCTGAACACGCCGCTGCGCAAGAACGTCACCCTGAAGGACATCGGCGGGGCCGGGCTTTACCTGCTCTCCGATCTCTCCGGCGGCGTCACCGGCGAGGTCCATCACGTCGATGCCGGCTATCACGTGGTCGGCATGATGAACGTCGACCAGGCCAAGGAACTGGCCAAGATGATGGACGACCTGAAGGCGCGCGGGCGCTAGAGCAGGTTCCGAGCGGATGGTCATCTGCCACGACGATTGTCTGGTGCAAACAAGGATCTAGGGTGCGGCAGCCGAGCCGGCGCGAATCAGCATCGCTCTAGGCCCGGAAAGCCCGAGGAAGGACGAAGGGGACGGGTATGGCCGGCAACAGCTTCGGCGAGGCCTTTCGCTTCACCACCTGGGGCGAGAGCCACGGCCCTGCACTGGGCTGCGTGATCGACGGGGTGCCGCCCCTGATCGCGCTCCGGGAGAGCGACATCCAGCCCTATCTCGACCGGCGCCGGCCGGGGCAGAGTCGCTACACCACGCAGCGCCGCGAGCCCGACGAGGTCGAGATCCTCTCCGGCGTCTTCGAGGGCAAGACCACCGGCACGCCGATCCAGCTTCTGATCCGCAATCAGGACCAGCGCAGCAAGGACTATGGCGAGATCGCCGGCAAGTTCAGGCCGGGGCACGCCGACTACACCTACTGGGCCAAGTACGGCATCCGCGACTATCGCGGCGGCGGGCGGTCGAGCGCGCGGGAGACGGCGGCGCGCGTGGCCGCCGGTGCGGTGGCGCGCGCGACCATCGATCATCTCTGCGGCAAGGACAGGGTCGCCATCCGCGGTGCGCTGGTGCAGATGGGGCCGCACAGGGTGGACCGCAGCCGCTGGGACTGGGACCAGGTGGGCGCGAACGACTTCTTCTCTCCCGATGCCGAGGCCGCCGCCCTCTGGGCCGGCTATCTGGACGGCCTGCGCAAGTCCGGCAGCTCCATCGGTGCCGTGATCGAAGTGGTGGCCGAGGGCCTGCCGCCGGGACTGGGCGAGCCGATCTACGACAAGCTGGACGCCGACCTCGCCAAGGCCATGATGTCGATCAACGCCGTCAAGGGCGTCGAGATCGGCGCCGGTTTCGCGGCGGCAGAGCTGACCGGAGAGCAGAACGCCGACGAGATGCGGCTGGACGCGGCGGGGCGCCCGCGCTTCCTCTCGAACCAGGCCGGCGGCGTCCTGGGCGGGCTCTCCACCGGGCAGGACCTGGTGGTCCGCTTCGCCGTCAAGCCGACCTCCTCGATCCTGACCCCGCGGCGCACCCTCACGACCGGCATGGAGGAATGCGAGATCGTGACCAAGGGCCGGCACGACCCTTGTGTGGGCATCAGGGCGGTCCCGGTGGGCGAGGCCATGATGGCGCTCGTCGTCGCCGACCACCTGCTGCGCCACCGCGGCCAGATCGGCTAGGGCCTTGCCTGAGGGGGGACGGGGGCCGAGCAGACCGGCCCGAAGCTACTCCTAGGGCCATGTGGAGCCTCGAGACCCTGGCCATGCTGGCCGCGATCTTCCTGCTGGCGGGGATCGTGAAAGGCGTCGTCGGCCTCGGCCTGCCGACCGTCTCGCTCGCCCTCATGACGGTGAGCCTGGGTCTGCCGACGGCCATGGCGCTGCTGCTGATCCCCTCCTTCGTGACCAACCTCTGGCAGGGTCTTGCCGGCGGCAAGGTCGGGCTGGTCGTGCGGCGGACCTGGCTGCTGCTGTTGCCGGCGACCCTCTTCATTCCGCTGGGCGCGCTGGTCCTGCGCGGCGGCGACCTGGCGCTCCTGACCGCCCTCCTGGGCGGGCTGCTGGTGGTCTATGGCGGGCTCGGGCTCTCGAAGGTCAGGCTGTCAGTGGCGCCCGGGCAGGAAGCCTGGGCGGCGCCGCTGGCGGGTGCCGTCAACGGGATCCTGACCGGGATGACCGGCTCCTTCGTGGTGCCCGGCGTCCTCTACCTGCAGTCGATCGGCCTGGCGCGCGACCTGCTGATCCAGGCCATGGGGCTGCTCTTCACCCTCTCGACCCTGGGGCTGGCGGTCTCGCTGGGCGGGATGGACCTGCTGTCGCTGGACCTGGCCCTGCTCTCCGCACTGGCCGTCGTTCCAGCTCTGCTCGGCATGCGCCTGGGCCAGGCCCTGCGGCAGCGGATTTCCGAAACCCTCTTCCGCAGGCTGCTCTACCTGGCCCTGCTCGCCCTGGGGGCCGGCCTGATCGTCAAGGCGTGAGGGGTTCCCTCACGCGAGCTCCGAGGGAAGGCGCTTGCGGGCCAGGAAGACGCCGTCGCCGATCGCGACCAGCGAGAGGTCGACCCGGGTGTCGTCTCGCAGGTGGCGGTTCAGGGCGCGCACGGCCTCGGTGGAGGGGGAGCTGTCCTCCGGGTCGATCACCGCGCCGTCCCACAGCACGTTGTCGACGGCGATCAGGCCGCCGGGGCGCACCAGGCCGATGGCGGCCTCGTAGTAGGCCAGGTAGTTCTCCTTGTCGGCATCGATGAAGCAGAAGTCGAAGCTCTTCTTCTCCGCGGCGAGCGCGCTCAGCGTGTCGAGCGCCGGGGCGAGGCGAAGGTCGATCCGCCCGGCCACGCCGGCCTTCTGCCAGTAGCGCCTGGCGATGGCGGTCCACTCTTCGCTGACATCGCAGCAGGTGAGCTGAAGCTCCGGGTTGGCCAGCGCCATCGCAAGTGCGGAGTAGCCCGTGAAGGTGCCGATCTCCAGATAGCTTCGGCTGCCGCAGAGCTTGGCCAGCAGGGCCATGAACTGCCCCTGGTCGCGCGAGATCTGCATCATGGCCATGGGTAGCGCCGCGGTCTCCTCGCGGAGCTGGCCCAGCACCTCCGGCTCGCGGCCGCTGACCTTGAGGATGTAGTCGTAGAGCGCGTCGCTGACGTCGATGGTGCGTTTCATTGCCTCGGTCTCGCTGGATCGGTGATCTTGGAAGGGGCGCCGGATGCCGGACGCGGCCGGAGTCTTGCGTCAAGCCGCCCCGAAACCTCCCGGAAGGACAAGGTTCAGCAGGCCTGCCCGCACGCCCTGGCTCAGGAGCCGGGGCGCGGAATAGCGGTTGGCTTGGCGCTCAGAGTACCAGGAAGTCGGTCGCGGTTAGCTGGCCGGCACTCGACATCCCGTTGACGAGGAAGGCGATATCGGCGCTGCCGTCGCCGTCGCTGTCGACCTGCATCTGGCCGGCACCGGCGAAGCGCGCCTGGCTGTTGCCGGCGGCATCGAAGGCGGCATCGCCGATGTACTCGAAGCCCGGTGCCAGGACGCCCTGGCCGAAGGCGATGCGGTCGCCGGTCTCCGCGGAGAGCGTCCCGTTCTCGAAGTCCATGATCACGGCACCGCCGCTGCCCATGCCGTCGCCGTTGTTGTGGTCGCCCAGGAAGAAGAGGTCTTCGCCCTCCTCGCCGTAGAAGCTGTCCTCGTCGCCGAGCTGCAGGGTGTCGTCGCCGGACCCGCCGGTCATGGTGTCGATGACGCTGCCGTCCCAGCGCCCGTCCACCCGGTCGCTGCCGCTACCGCCCAGCGCGATGTCCTTGCCGCCGCGCCCGCGCAGGATGTCCATGCCCGAATCCCCGAACATCGTGTCCCTGCCGCCGTCGCCGAAGATGGTGTCGGCCCCGCTGTTGCCGTCCAGAACATCGTCGTGTTCGTCGCCGCGGATGAAATCGTTGCCGCTGCCGGCGACGACCAGGTCGGTTCCGGAGCCGGCGTAGAAGCTGTTGTTGCCGCTGTAGTTGGCGCCGATGGAATCTGACCCGTCATCGCCGAAGATCACGACCTTGTCGGAATCGGTCCGGCCGAGCGCCAGATCGTCGCCCTGACCGCCGTAGATCGTCGCCACGCCGCTGAAGGCTTCCAGCGTATCGTCGCCGCCGTCACCGAAGATCAGCGCGTCCATCGCGTTGGCGCCGATCGTGTCGACGCCCGAGCCGCCGAAGAGTGCCACGTCGCTGCCGAAGGCCAGCAGGCGGTCGGTGTCGTTGCCGCCGTACATGATGGCGACACCGGTGTTGGAGCCGAGGAAATCCGACCCGCCGCCGCCGAACATGACCGCGCCGGAGAAGAAGTTGTAGAGCGTATCGTCGCTCGCACCGCCGTAGAGGAAGTCGTCGCCGCCGGGACCGTCGAAGACGAAGTCGTTGCCGGAGCCCCCGGCCAGCAGGTTGTCGCCGGAGTTGCCGACGATGACGTTGTCGAGCTGATTGCCGATCCCGATGACGGCATCGCTGCCGCTCTTGAGGATCAGGTACTCCACGTAGATGTCGGCACCGGTGGAGGGAAGCGAGAAGTCGACCTCGGTGATGATGCTGTCGACGCCCTCGCCCGCAGCCTCGAACAGGCGGTCTATCAGCGTGTCCACGACCAGGGTGTCGCTGCCGGTTCCCCCGAAGGCGAAGGCGGTGCCCTGCAAGCCGTTCATGAAGTCGTCGCCGGAACCGCCGAAAAGCACGTTCTCGCCCGGTCCGCCGGAAAGACGGTCGCGACCCATTCCGCCGTACTGGGTGTCGTTGCCGTCCGCACCGATGATCTGGTCGCCGGCATTGTCGCCGAAGAGCGTATCGTCGCCGGAGTTGCCGCGCAGGATGTCGGAACCGGCGCCGCCGTAGAGGCTGTCGGCCTCTTCCAGGCCGAAGGCCATATCGTCGCCGGTCATGCCGTAGATCAGGTCTGCCGCGCTGGTGCCGCGCAGGCTGTCGTTGCCGCTGGTCCCGAAGATGTCGGCCATGGTCCCTGGCTCCCCCTTACTGCCCTGCTGCCCAAGACTCGCTCAGCCCTGTTTTGGCAGCTTCCGGCCCGCACGGCAACTCACTTTGCTCGTGCGACCCGGCCGAAGCCGTCCCGGTTTCCGGCTTCGGCCGGAGCGCCTCTGCGCCCTTCGTCCTTTCCCGACGATCGTCGGGACCGGTGAGGGACGCAGCCTAGCCGTAGACGATGGCGTCGACGCCCGTCAGGACCGCACCGGCGGGGAGGGTCACCCCCTTGCTCAGTAGAAGCGTATCGCTACCGGCCCCGCCGTCGAAGGTCTCGCCCGCCTCGATTTCCGCCTGCTCCAGGACCTGGAAGACATCGTCTCCCTCGCCGCCGAAGAGCCGGTCCTGACCGACCCCGCCGAAGAGCAGGTCGTCGCCGCGGCCGCCGACGATGCTGTCGTCGCCGCTGCCGCCGAAGAGGAAGAAGTCGTCCCCGGCCCCGCCGCGCAGGAGGTCCCGGCCGGAGCCGCCGGAGAGCAGGAAATCGCTGCCCTGACCGCCCTGAATGGTGTCGGAACCCTGGTCGCCGAAGAGATTGGAATCCCGCCCGTCGCCGCCGAAGAGGCGGTCGCCCGCGGAGCCGCCGAAGAAGAAGCTGTCGGCGCCGGAATCGCCCCAGATGGTATCGCTCGCCCCATCACCGAAGAGGCTCTCGTCCCGGCCCGATCCGCCATAGAGGAAGTCGCGGTCCTCGCCGCCGAAGAGGAAGGCATCGCGTCCCTGGTCGCCGAAGATGCGGTCCACGTCGGAATGGCCGAGTAGCGAGAGGTCGTTGCCACTGCCGCCGAAGAGGCGGTCGTTGCCTTCTTCGCCATAGAAATAGGTGTCGCGGCCCCCCAGCCCGTAGAGACGGTCGTTGCCCTCCAGGCCGTCGAACCCGTTGACCCGCTGGTCGCCGATCAGGCTGTCCGGGTCGTCGGTCCCGAGGAAGCCCAGCCGCTCGATCGAGACCAGCTCGACGCTCGCGGGCAGGCTGGCCGCATCCTCCAGGATCAAGGCGTCGGTCCCGCTGCCGCCGTCGTAGGTTTCTCCGGGGCGGAGCTCTTCCTGGTACCTGACCGTGAAGAGATCGTCGCCGCTGCCGCCGAACAGGAAGTCGCGGCCGGAGGCACCGTAGAGCTCGTCATCGTCGCCCAAGCCATAGAGGGTGTCGGAGGCCTTGAAGCCATGGATCTCGTCGGCGGTTTCCGTGCCGACCAGGCTGTCCTTTCCGTTGGTGCCGTAGATCTCTGCCACGATGACATTCCCTTGCTGACGCTAGAGCAAGTTGCGCTCGCTCATGCTCACGCACCTTACTCTAGCGTGTTGTTTTAAAAGCAAATCGTCGTCGCAAATGATTCCATCTGCTCGGGATTTGCTCTAGACTTGTAGCCGCCTACAACTGTTGAGGACGTATGTCCGGCTACTTGAGACGCAGGCGGTAGAGGAGGATGATGGAAGGGTTCATCGGGCGCAACCCTCCAGGGATGCGTAGACGCGGCGCCTGGGGAATTCGAAGATTGCAGCGTCCCCGCCGGCCGGCGCGATGCTTCGGAGGCCGCTGCACCGCAGGTCGCCCATGCAGCTTCGCCTCTCGTCCCGCGGGTCCTCCCTTTGGTAAGTAAGTTGCCGGACGTGTGGAAGGAGACGCCGGATGTCGGTGAGCCTATCGGGTCGCGCCGAAGCGGCCAGACCGAAGCTGCTGCTGCCCTTCGCACTGGGCCACTGCGCCAACGACCTGGCGCCGGTTGCCATGTATCTCATCATCCCGGCCTTCGGTGCGGCCTCCGGGCTCTCGCCGGTCGAGATCGGGCTGCTCTTCACCATCCACTCCCTGGGCTCGGCGCTGGCCTATTTTCCTGCCGGGCTGCTGTGCGACCATGTCTCCCGGCGCGGCTGGCTGCTGCTGGGCACCTTCTTCTGGGTCGGGTTCGGCTACCTGGGGGCCAGCTTCGCCGGCGACTACTGGACCTTCGCGCTTCTGATCACGCTCGCCGGTGCCGGCGATGCGGCCTGGCACCCGCTGGCGACCGGCATCCTGGCCAACCTCCACAGCGACCGCCGCGCCTACGCGCTGGGGGTGCACGCCATCGGCGGCCACATGGCCGAGGTGCTGGCGCTGGTGCTGAGCGGCTATCTGCTGAGCCACCTCGGCTGGCAGTCCAGCCTGCAAATCCTGGCGCTGCCGGCGCTGGCGATGGGGGTCGCCTTCCTCTTCGTCCAGGGCCGCATTCCGCTGAGCCCGGCCCCCGGGATCGGGCGCGCCGACCTGGCCGATCTCTGGCGCGCCTGGGCAGCACCGCGCGGGCTGCGCATCGTCGCCCTCTTCGTCGCCTACAACATGGCCGTCTTCGCGCTGCTGACCATGACGCCGGTCTTCCTGCAGAACGACCACGGCTTCGGCTGGCAGTCCACGGCCCTGGCGCTGGCGGCCATGATGGTTCTGGGCGCGCTGGCGCAGCCGGCCATGGGACGGCTCTCGGACCTCACCGGGCGGCGGCCGGTGCTGGTCGTCTGCAACCTCTTCGCCGCTCTGGCCGCCTTCGTCGCCTGGACCCTCTCCTCGCTGACCGGGACCCTGGTGGCGCTGGGGGTGGCGCTGACCCTGCTGGTGGCGGTGCGCGCGGTGATCCTGGCGGTGGCGGTCGACTATGCCGGCCGGCGCGAGGGCACGAACCTGGGGCTGGCCTTCGTCTTCATGGACGGCGTGGGCGCGCTCGCCGCCGTCATGGCCGGTGCCGTGGGCGAGGCGGACCTGCGCTATGCCTTCCTGATGGCGGCAGGCTTCTCGACCCTGGCGACCCTGCTGGCGGCGGTCGGTCTCTCCCGGCGCAGCCCCGTCGCCGCCTGACGCCATGGCCTTGGAGCCGCCCGACCGGATTGCAACCGAGCGCCTGCTGCTGCGCCGGCCGTCGCTGTCGGACGCGCCCGCGATCTTCCAGCGCTACGCGACCGACGGCGAGGTCACCCGCTTTCTCTCCTGGCGGCCGCATCACGACCAGGAGGAGACCCGCGCCTTCCTGGAGCTCTGCCTGGAGGGCTGGGATGCCGGAAGCAAGCACAACTTCGTCATAGCGAGGAAGGACCGGCCGGAGCAGGCGCTCGGCATGATCGACATGCGCCGGAAGGGCCATGTCGTCGAGTTCGGCTATGTGCTGGCCCGCTCCGAGTGGGGCCGTGGCTTCATGCCGGAGGCGCTCGGGGGCCTGGTGGCCCTCGCGCTGGACCAGCCGCCGATCTGGCGCGTGCAGGCGCTGTGCGATGCGGAGAACCTGGCCTCGGCCCGCGTGATGGAGAAGGCAGGCCTCTCCTTTGAGGGGAGGCTTCGGCGCTATCTGGTGCACCCCAACATCGATCCGGCGCCGCGGGACAGCTTCCTCTACGCCCGCACCCGGGAGGACTGACCTTCCCCGGCCCAGGGTGCATAGTCGTCCCGCTGTCACCTCCGGGGAGGAGTGCTGGATGAAGATCAGCGGTCTGGAGACCCTGCGCGTGGCCGAGCGGCCCAACCTGCTGTGGGTCCTGGTCCATACGGACGAGGGTCTGTCCGGCCTGGGCGAGACCTTCTTCATGGCCGAGACGGTGGAGAGCTACCTGCACGAGGTCGTGGCGCCCAGGGTGCTGGGGCGCGATCCCCTGCAGATCGACCGTCTGGCAAGAGACCTGGTGGGCTACCTCGGCTTCCGCTCGACCGGGGCCGAGGTGCGCGGCAACTCGGCCTTCGACATCGCGCTCTGGGACCTCTTCGGCAAGGCCAGCGGCCAGCCGATCGCACAGCTTCTGGGTGGCTTCACGCGGCCTGCGATCCGCACCTACAACACCTGCGCAGGCGTGGACTACATCAAGAAGGCGGAGGGTCAGACCAGTGCCAACTTCGGCCTGCGCGCCGGCGAGGATCTGGACGATCTGAACGCCTTCCTCACCCGCGCCGACGAGCTGGCGCTCTCCCTGCTGGAGGAGGGCATCACGGCGATGAAGATCTGGCCCTTCGACCTGGCGGCCGAGAAGGGCGGCGGGCAGTACATCTCCCTGCCCGACCTGAAGGCGGCGCTGGAGCCCTTCGAGAAGATCCGAGCGGCCGTGGGCGATGCCATGGACATCATGGTGGAGTTCCACGGTCTCTGGCAGCTCCTGCCGGCGATCCAGATCGCGAGGGCGCTCACGCCCTACGCCACCTTCTGGCACGAGGACCCCATCAAGATGGACAGCCTCGCCAGCCTGAAGCGCTATGCCGAGGCCTCGCCGGCGCCGCTCTGCGCCTCCGAGACACTGGGCTCGCGCTGGGCCTTCCGCGACCTCCTGGAGACCGGTGCCGCCGGCGTGGTGATGCTGGACGTGAGCTGGTGCGGCGGGCTCTCCGAGGCGCGCAAGATCGCCGCCATGGCCGAGGCCTGGCACCTGCCGATCGCGCCGCACGACTGCACCGGCCCGGTCGTGCTGGCGGCCTCGACGCACCTGGCGCTCAATGCCCCCAACGCCCTGGTGCAGGAGAGCGTGCGCGCCTTCTACCGCACCTGGTACCCAGACCTAGTGACCGCGCTGCCGGAGGTGAAGGGGGGCATGATCACGGTGCCGCCCGGCCCCGGACTGGGGCTGGAGCTCAACCCGGACCTGGACCGCATCTACAAGGTGACCCGTCGTCTCTCAGGTGTTGCAGGGCGCGCCTAGCGCCGGCCGCAACCGCACCTAGCGGTTGTCAAACGCCGCAGGAAAAACTCTTGTTGCGCCGCGGTATCTCTTTGAAATCAAACTTGATTTTCTGGCGTTGCTCGGCTAATCACAGATTGCGTCATGTGGTAAGATGGGGTTTCCGATCGTGCTGGACCTGCATCTGGGCGGACCTGTCACCGGGACTCACCGCTTCTCGCGGCCCGGTCTGGAGCGCCGCCTGATGCGCGACCTGGAGCATTCCGCCGGGGTCACGATGTTCGGGCTGCGGCGCATCGGCAAGTCCTCGCTGAAGCTCTATGTCATGGAGAAGCTGAAGCAGGCCCGCCGGCCCTACCTGCTTGTCGATGCCCAGGGTGCGCAGACCCTCGGCGATTTCCTGAGGCGCCTCTGGCGTGCCGGTTCGGGCGAGAGCGGGCTTCTCGGCCGGGCCGCGTCGAGCCTGGAGAGCGAGCGGTCACGGGCGGTCCTCGCGGCGGTGGTGGAGGGCCAGGACTACGAACCCGACCTCCTCTCCGCCGAGTGGCCGGCCATCGCCCAGGCGGTCGCCCTGGTGCTCGGCCGGCGGGGGCCGAAGCCGCTGCTGATCGTCGAAGAGTTCCCCTCCCTGATCGAGAGCATGGTGAAGGAGGGATCGCCGGAATCGGTGCGGGATCTGGACCGCCTCCTGATCGCGATGCGCGAGTGGCGCGGCGAAGGCATGACCATGCTCCTGATCGGCTCGAGCGGGCTTTCGGGCATGGTCAGAAGCTGCGGTATTGACCTGAACCACCTGAACGACCTGAAGCGCTTCGTCATACCGGAACTGACGCGGACGGAGGCGCAGTCCATGATCCGCGAGGCCACAGAGGAGAAGGCGAACGGCAGGTGGACCGGGGCCCACACCGAGGCCCTCTTGCAGGAGGTCGGCGTCTACTATCCCTATTTCCTTGTTGCCGGCCTGATCGAGGTGGATGTGGAAGTCCCGGCCGATCTTGCCAGATATCCCGCAGATCTTCGCCGACCAGGTGCGGCCGAACATCCACGACAGCTTCTACCGCCAGCTCGATCACCGTTTTTCAGAGAACGCGCGGCTCATGAACGCGGAATGGCAGGCGCTTCACCTGCCGGCGCTGAAGGCGGTCCTGGGAAAACCGGAGCCCTGCAAGGAGGGCGACATCGCCTGTCCCGCTCCCTACACGCGGGTCGACCTGGCAACCGCACTGGAGATCCTGGCCGACGACGGCTTCATCCAGTGCAGCGAGACAGCGGAGGGCGCGCGCACCTGGCAGCCGGCCAACAGCGTCGCGAGCCTCTGGTGGCGCCGCGCCCAGGTCGGGTAAGCGGCGTGTCTGTAAGATTTGTTGTATACTCGAGATATAACTTCAGTAGATTTAATGTAATTTTGCGCCAATAACGTATAAATAGGTCAAATTCTTCGCACTGTGTAGTGCATTATGGGAACAGTATTCACTAAAAATACTTACATATCATCTTCTGTGCTTGATGAGTATTAGTAGAATATCTTCTTGCAATGCGGCTATTAACAATGGGTGAACCCGATAGAAGCGGGTTTGGAACGCATGATTGTAGACGCCCGCTCGAGTTTATAGAATGATGTGGTTGGTAAGCTGTCGGTGAGAGAATCAAGGCGATAGGTCGGCCCCACAGCTATGCCACTTCGCTGTGCCTTGTCCATGCCAGATCGCAGCTACGAAGTAGAAATGCTGAAGTGAAGAGGTTAGTCTCTGTGCGGATTTGATTAAGATTGAAGAAGCCTTCGCAAGCTAAGCGGCTTTTTGGGGCGTGGGATCAGAAGAATTGATTCTGCATCTATAGAAGAGGAGACTGCAATTCTGGGTTTTGGATCAAAGAGAAAAAAAGCAGCGGCAATGGGAGTCGAAGGTGCGCGACCTTATATCGGTATGGTTCAAGGCTTATATGGTGTGCCAGGGGGATTCTGGCGAGATCCATATATTCTAGGATTTTTGATAACAACCATTACATTGTTTTGTAAGTTAGCAACTAAGAATAAGATTTCGGGTGGAGATCTCGGTTTTGCAATATTTGAAACGCTCACAGTGCTTTCCAATATGAATGGTGAGGCAATTGGCTATATTGGAACTGAGCTGGCGGAGGCAAAGGATCCTGATTACCTGCGTGCCTCAGAAGATGCGATGGCTATATTTCTCTACACATTTAGAATGCATAATAATGAAGCAAATGATCCGCTAGTAATAGAAGCAACAGACATTTTAGATGCCGGTGGCTTAGGAGTACTCGGAGAAAATAGGAGGGAACAGATCGCTGGATTCATGATGCAGCAATCCTATATGAAGCAAGTTCGAGAAAGATTCTTCACCTAAGTGGCTTTAACTGCAGCGATGACGTTGAGACAATAAAATGGCTTCATAGCTTCTAATGTTATTTCTTTGCTATTATTAAAAACAAAATGATAGTAATTAATTACATTAATATTTGAAAGATACTATTATATTGTAAAGTATTAATTAGTATTTAGAGTATATGTTAAGAAGCTATTATTTCTAAATGCCTGCTTAGGGCGATGTTTCTCGATCGTGAGTGGTAAGGGTGAGTGAGAATGAAACCAAATATCTTAAAGGTGCTGGCTTTTGTCGCAATTTTGCTTGGTCTGACCTCCTGAAAGTCCGACGGGGCAGGGGACGGGTCGGGCGGGACCGCAACAGTGGGAGCGCCGATTGAGGTTGCCTTCACCTGGGCCGGGATCGAGGCTTGCTCGCTCATCTCGCCGGCCTTCACCGTTACCGGCGTGCCGGAGGGCACGATCCGTCTGCGCTTCACCATGACGGACCTCGACGTGCCCAGCTACGAGCACGGCGGCGGCACCGTCGGCTTCTCCGGCCACCCGGAGATCCCGGCCGGCGCCTTCCGCTACAAGGGGACCTGCCCGCCCAGCGGATCGCACCGCTACCGCTGGACAGTTCAGGCCCTCGATGCCTCCGGCCAGGTCGTAGGCGAGGGATCGGCGACCCGCGACTTCCCCTCCTGAGCAACAGTAGAAAAAGGCCCGAACGGCCAAGTGCTTCCGAGGTGGCGCGTTTCCTGCAGGACCTTCCGCCTGAGGCGCGGCCGCGTTCCTCCTCTTCCTGTCTTCAAAAGGTCATCCTTGTCGGCTTTCCCGGCCGCCGGGGATGACCATATCTATGGCGTAACGGGACAGTTCTCGCCCTGGTATCCGCAGGAACGTCTCCGGTAGAGGCCAAGGTGACTCACCAAGGAAGGATGGAGGCAGCGATGATCGACAGTCGGAAGGCAGAAGAGCGGGCCCTGGACCAGGAGGAGAAGGCCCTGATCGCCGCCACGCGGCACCCGGAGATCCAGGAGCTCAGCGACAAGGACCTGCAGGACTTGACCCTTCGCGTGCGCGAGCGGCGGGACCGGGCGCAGCGGATCGCGCGGCAGCGGCGGCGCGAGATGCGCGGCAAGGCCGTGGTGCGCGGCGTCGAGGCCTCGCGCGACGACAGCGGCAGCAAGCTCAAGGCGGAGATCCTGGCCTCGGCCATGCGCCGCGTGAACAGCGAGGGCGAGCGCCGGCGCAACATGCGCGCACGCCTGGCGCTCATCGCCAACCAGCAGCGCGCCCTGGAGATGGCCCAGGCTGACCACCAGGCCCATCACCAGGGCCACGCGGACTTCAACAGCCGCACCGCACACTACGGCATGCGCAGCCGTCCCAATCGCAAGGTCCAGCGCATCGGCAGCGCCATGGAGGCCGGCCGGGTCAGCCAGTTCACCAAGGTCGCCCAGGCCAAGAAGGACGCGCGCTAGATCAAGTTGCGCTCGCACATGCTCACGCACCTTACTCTAGCGTATTGTTTTAGAAGCAAATCGTCGTCGCAGATGATTCCATCTGCTCGGGATTTGCTCTAGCGCGAAACCTGCCTAACCGGCACCGCTGTCGAAGAAGGCCGGTGCCGGGGGACCTACAGCCCCAGCAGCAGTTTCTCCGGCGCCTCGATCGCCTCCTTGATCTTCACCAGGGTGGTGACCGCCTCGCGGCCGTCGATCAGGCGGTGGTCGTAGGAGAGCGCCAGGTACATCATCGGGCGGATCACCACCTGGCCGTCGATCGCCATGGGGCGCTCTTCGATCTTGTGCAGGCCCAGGATGGCGGACTGCGGCGGGTTGATGATCGGGGTGGAGAGCAGCGAGCCGAAGATGCCGCCGTTGGTAATGGTGAAGGTCCCGCCCTGCATCTCCGCCAGGCCCAGCTTGCCGTCGCGCGCGCGCGTCGCCAGGTCGACCAGGCTGGCCTCGATCTCGGCGAATGACTTGCCATCGCAGTCGCGGATCACCGGCACCATCAGGCCGGCAGGCGCCGAGACCGCCATGCCGATGTCGTAGTAGTGGTTGTAGACGATCTCCTCGCCGTCGAGCTGTGCGTTGGCCGCCGGCACGGCCTTCAAGGCGGCCACCGAGGCCTTGGCGAAGAAGGACATGAAGCCGAGCTTGGTGCCGTGCGTCTTCTCGAAGGCCTCCTTGTAGCGGCCGCGGAGCGCCATCACGGCCGACATGTCCACCTCGTTGAAGGTGGTCAGCATGGCGGCCGTGTTCTGCGCCTCCTTCAGGCGCTTGGCGATGGTCTGGCGCAGCTTGGTCATCTTGACCCGCTCCTGCCGCGGCTTGCCGCCATCTGAGGCGGCGGCTGGAGGGGCCGCGGGAGCGGCTGCCGGCCGGGGCGGAGGTGCCAGGGGTTTCAGCAGACTGGGGTCCTCGATGACCTTCAGCACGTCTTCCTTGGTCAGGCGGCCGTCCTTGCCGCTGGCCGGGATGCGCGCCGGGTTCAGGTTGTTCTCGCTGACCAGCCGCTGGACCGAGGGCGAGAGCGGCAGCGCCGGGCCGCCGCCGGCCGCGCCGAGGAAGGCGAGCAGCTCGGCCGCACCGATCTTGCCGTCGGAATCGCGCGCGATGGACGCGGGGTCGAGCCCGCCGGCCGCGGGTGCGGCCGCCTCGGCGGCAGTCTCCGGCGCCTTGGCCGGAGCCGCTGCCGCCGGCGCCTCGGCCGGAGCGGGCGCCTTGCCGCCCGACGCTCCCACAGCGATCACCGCCAGCAGTGCGCCCACCTCGACGCTGTCGCCCTCGCCGACGGCCTGGCTCTCCAGGACCCCGGCGGCCGGCGCGTTCACCTCCAGGGTCACCTTGTCGGTCTCCAGCTCGACGATGGGCTCGTCGGCCGCGACGCTCTCGCCGGCCTGCTTGATCCAGCGCGAGACGATGGCCTCGGTGACCGACTCGCCCAGGGTCGGGACCTTGACCTCGCTCTTCTCGTTCTTGCCGCTGGAGGCGGTCGGCGCGGGGGCAGGTGCTGACTCCGGTGCGGGCTCCGGTGCAGGCGCTGCCTTCTTTGCGGGCGCCGCCTCGGGTGCCGGCGCAGGGGCGGGTGCGGGAGCCGACGTCCCGGCCCCTTCGCCGATGCGCCCCAGGAGCGCGCCGACCTCCACGGTCTCGCCCTCCTGCACCAGGATCTCGTCCAGCGTGCCGGCCACGGAGGCGTTGACCTCCAGGGTCACCTTGTCGGTCTCCAGCTCGACCAGGGCCTCGTCCCTGGCCACGGCCTCGCCCGCCTGCTTCAGCCAGCGCGAGACCGTCGCCTCGGTCACCGATTCGCCTAGGGTCGGTACCACGATATCGCTTGCCATCGCCTCGCTTCCTCTGGTTTTCCGGCTTCGGGCTATACCTACTCCGCCGCTTCCTTGCGGGAGGCGATGCGACCCTTGGGCTTGAGCCCCAGGGTCAGGGCCGAATCGACAAGGGCCTTCTGCTCCTTCACGTGGCGCGTGTGCGAGCCCGTGGCCGGAGAGGCTGCCGAATCGCGCCCGGCATAGCGCGGCCGCGGCGACTTCATACCGGCCTCCTCCGCCACCTCCTCGAGGAAGGAGCTGACGAAGGGCCAGGCGCCCATGTTGCGCGGCTCCTCCTGGCACCACACGAGGTCGCAGTGCTGGTACTTGCGGAACTCCTCGATCAGCGCACCCTCGGGGAAGGGGTAGATCTGCTCCAGGCGCAGGAAGTGGATGTCCTTGATCTCGCGTTCCTCGCGCGCCTCGAGCAGGTCGTAGTAGACCTTGCCGCTGCACAGCACGATCTGCTTGGCCTCTTCCGGCGGCGTGGGCACGTTCTCGCAGTAGAGTACCCGGTGGAAGCAGGTGTCTGCGGTCATGTCGGTCAGCGCGGAGACGCAGCGCTTGTGGCGCAGCAGCGACTTGGGCGTCGCCACGATCAGCGGCTTGCGGAAGTCGCGGTGGAGCTGGCGGCGCAGCACGTGGAAGTACTGTGCCGGCGTGGTCAGGTTCACCACCTGCATGTTGTCTTCCGCGCAGAGCTGCAGGTAGCGCTCGATCCTGGCCGAGGAGTGCTCCGGCCCCTGGCCCTCGTAGCCGTGCGGCAGCAGCATGACCAGCCCGCACATGCGCAGCCACTTGGATTCGCCCGACGCGATGAACTGGTCGATGATGACCTGGGCGCCGTTGGCGAAGTCGCCGAACTGGGCTTCCCAGAGCACCAGGGCGTTGGGCTCCGCCAGGGAATAGCCGTATTCGAAGCCCAGCACCCCCATCTCCGACAGCGGGCTGTCGATGATCTCCAGCAGGCCCTGGTTCGGGCTGACGTTCTCCAGCGGCTTGTAGCGCTCTTCGGTTTCCTGGTCGACGATCACCGCGTGGCGCTGCGAAAAGGTCCCGCGGTTGCAGTCCTGGCCCGAGAGCCGCACCGGGTGGCCCTCGGCCAGCAGGGTGGCGAAGGCCAGGTGCTCCGCGGTCGACCAGTCGATGCCCTGGCCGCTCGTGATCGCCTTGTTGCGGTTGTCGATGACGCGCTTCAGCTTGGAGTTGATCTTGATGCGCTCGGGGATCGTGGTGATCGCCTGGCCCAGCCTCGAGAGCTCCTCCTCGGGCACGGCGGTGTTGCCGCGGCGGGCGTCGAAGCCCTCGACACGCTTGATCTTGGACCAGCGGCCCTCCAGCCAGTCCGCCTTGTTGGGCTTGTAGCTGCTGGCCGCCTCGAAGTCGCGCTCCAGGCGGTCGTTGAGCTCGTCGACCATGGTCCTGGCCTCGTTCTCGGCGATGACGCCCTCGGCCACCAGCCGCTGCGCGTAGATCTCGCGCGTGCTGGCGTGGCTGCGGATGGTCTTGTACATGATCGGCTGCGTGAAGGCCGGCTCGTCGCCCTCGTTGTGACCGTGCCGGCGATAGCAGAACATGTCGATGATGACGTCCTTGTTGAACTGCTGGCGGAACTCGGTGGCGATGCGGGCCACGTGCACCACCGATTCCGGATCGTCGCCGTTCACATGGAAGATTGGGGCCTGGACGATCTTCGCCGCCTCCGAGCAGTAGGGGCCGGAGCGCGCGTTCACCGGATTGGTGGTGAAGCCAATCTGGTTGTTGACGATGACGTGGATGGTGCCGCCGATGCGGTAGCCCTTGAGCTCCGAGAGGTCCAGGGTCTCGGCCACCAGCCCCTGGCCGGCGAAGGCCGCATCGCCGTGCATCAGGAGGCCCATGACCTGGGCGCGGTCGCTGTCGTTGTACTGCGCCTGCTTGGCCCGCACCTTGCCGATCACCACCGGGTCCACGGCCTCGAGGTGCGAGGGGTTGGCGGTCAGCGAGAGGTGCACCTTGTTGCCGTCGAACTCTCGGTCGGTGGAGGTCCCCAGGTGGTACTTCACGTCGCCGGAGCCGCCGACGTCCTCGGGGTTGGCCGCACCCCCCTGGAACTCGCTGAAGATCGCCTGGAAGGGCTTGCCCATGAAGTTCGCCAGCACGTTCAGCCGCCCGCGGTGCGGCATGCCGATCACGATCTCCTTCATGCCGAGCTGGCCGCCGCGCTTCACGATCTGCTCCAGCGCCGGGATCAGCGATTCGCCGCCGTCCAGGCCGAAGCGCTTGGTGCCGGTGTACTTCTTGTCCAGGAACTTCTCGAAGACCTCGGCGGCGGTCAGGCGCTCCAGGATGGCGCGCTTGCCCGGCACGGTGAACTCCGTGCGGTTGCCGATGTTCTCGATGCGCTCCTGGATCCAGGCCTTCTGCTCGGGCACCTGGATGTGCATGAACTCGACGCCGATGTTGTCGCAGTAGGTCTTGTTCACGATCTCCACGATCTCGCGGATCGAGGCGGTCTGGCGCCCCAGCACCATGTCGATGAAGATCGGCCGGTCGATGTCTTCCTCGGTGAAACCGTAGGTGCGGTAGTCCAGCTCCGGGTGCGGCGGCTTGGGCTGCAGGCCGAGCGGATCGAGGTTGGCCTGCAGGTGCCCGCGCACGCGGTAGGAGCGGATCAGCATCAGCGCCCGGATGGAATCGCGCGCCGCGGACTGCACGTCGCTGCCGGTCGCCGCCGCGACGCTTTCCAGCCCGGCCGAGGCCGAGGTGCTGGTCGCGCGGCCGGCCAGGGCGTCCATCACGCCCCGGGCTTCCGGCGTCAGGGCCGAGAAGACGCCCTGCCAGGCGGGATCGATGTCGCTCCGGTCCAGATAGCGGCGGTAGAGGTCGGCCATGGCAGAGGCCTTGGCCGCGTCCTTCAGGGAGGCAAGTAGGGCTGCGTCAGCCATCGTCGGTGAACCTCGACTTCTCTTCCTTCTGGTGCCGCAGGCTCCCGGTTCGCTTGCGGTTCACCGGCCGGTTGGGGCGAAAGACGAAGGCGACCGAGGCGGGCCGGCGCCGGATGGCAGGCCGGCCCGCCTCCGGGCTTAGCCGCGCATCGCTTCCAACATGGCGGCACCCAGACCGGCCGGGGATTCGGCCACGTGGATGCCGGCGCTTCTCAAGGCTTCGATCTTGTGCTCGGCCGTGTCCTTGCCGCCGGAGATGACGGCGCCGGCATGGCCCATGCGGCGGCCCGGCGGCGCGGTGCGCCCGGCGATGAAGCCGACCACAGGCTTCTTGTTGCCGGATTCGCGCACCAGCTCGGCACCCTCGGCCTCGGCGTTGCCGCCGATCTCGCCGATCATGATGATGCCCTCGGTCTCGGGATCGCCGAGGAAGAGCTCGATGGAGCTGACGAAGTTCATGCCCTGGACCGGATCGCCGCCGATGCCGATGCAGGTCGACTGGCCGAGCCCGGCGGCCGTGGTCTGGGCCACGGCCTCGTAGGTCAGGGTGCCGGAGCGCGAGACCACGCCGATCTTGCCGCGGCGGTGGATGTGGCCCGGCATGATGCCGATCTTGCAGGCGTCCGGCGTGATCACGCCCGGGCAGTTGGGACCGATGAGGCGCGAGGAGGAGCGCAGCAGGGCCTGCTTCACCCGCACCATGTCCAGGACCGGAATGCCCTCGGTGATGCAGACGATCAGCGGCACCTCGGCGTCGATCGATTCCAGGATGGCGTCGGCCGCGAAGGGCGGCGGGACGTAGATCACCGAGGCGTTGGCGCCGGTCGCCTCGACCGCCTCGCCCACCGTGTCGAAGACCGGCAGGTCCAGGTGCGTGCTGCCACCCTTTCCGGGGGTGACGCCGGCGACCATCTGGGTCCCGTAGGCGATGGCCTGCTCGGTGTGGAAGGTGCCCTGGCTGCCGGTGATGCCCTGGCAGAGGACCTTGGTGTTGTTATCGACGAGGACCGCCATCAGGCTGTCTCCTTGATCGCGGCCACGACCTTCTCCGCAGCGTCGCCCAGATCGTCGGCGGCGATGATGGGGAGACCCGATTCGGCCAGAATTTTCTTACCCAGATCGACGTTGGTGCCCTCAAGGCGCACCACCAGCGGCACGTTCAGCGCCACCTCCTTGGCGGCCGCCACCACGCCCTCGGCGATCACGTCGCAGCGCATGATGCCGCCGAAGATGTTGACCAGGATGCCCTCGACGTTGGGGTCGGAAAGGATGATCTTGAAGGCCGCCGTCACCCGCTCGCGCGTGGCGCCGCCGCCGACGTCCAGGAAGTTCGCCGGCTCGCCGCCGTAGAGCTTGATGATGTCCATGGTGGCCATCGCCAGGCCGGCGCCGTTCACCATGCAGCCGATGTTGCCGTCCAGGCTGACGTAGTTCAGCTCATGCTGGGCGGCCTCCAACTCCTTGGGGTCCTCCTCCTCCTCGTCGCGCAGCTCCAGCAGGTCCTTGTGCCGGAAGAGCGCGTTGTCGTCGAAGTTCATCTTGGCATCGAGCGCGATCACCTCGCCAGCACCGGTCACCACCAGCGGGTTGATCTCGACCAGCGAGGCGTCGAGGTCGACGAAGGCCTTGTAGAGGTTGATCAGGAACTTGGTCGCCGCCGAGGCCTGCTTGCCGGTGAGGCCGAGGCCCGCCGCCACCTTGCGCCCGTGGAAGGGCATCAGGCCCAGCCCCGGATCGATCGGCACGGTGACGATCTTCTCGGGCTGGTTGGCGGCCACGGTCTCGATCTCCATGCCGCCCTCGGTCGAGGCGATCACGGTCACCTTCGAGGTTCCGCGGTCGACCAGGAGGGAAAGATAGAGTTCCTGGGCGATGTCGCAGCCGTCCTCGATGTAGAGGCGGTTCACCTGCTTGCCGGAGGGGCCGGTCTGCTTGGTCACCAGCACGCTGCCCAGCATGGCCTTGGCGTTGGCCTCGACCTCGTCCACCGACTTGACCACGCGCACGCCGCCCTTGCCGTCCGGATCGTTGGAGAAGCGCCCGGCACCGCGGCCGCCGGCGTGGATCTGCGACTTCACCACCCAGACGGGACCGCCCAGGTCCTCGGCTGCTTGCTTGGCCTCTGCAGGCGTATAGGCCACCCCGCCTTTCAGCAGGGGGACGCCATACTTGGCCAAGAGCTGCTTGGCCTGATACTCGTGGATGTTCATTCCGGTCTGACTACCCCGCACACCTGGCGCCGGTCGTTACCGGCCGCTGGATTGTCTTGCGATCGCGACCGCACCCCTTTGGCGGTCATCATAACCGGCCCATGCCGCGGCGCAACAGGCGCCGACGGTAAAGATGGGCCGATCAAGCGAAGTTGCTAGAGGCCGATCGCCTTGCAGGCCTCGACCAGGCCCTCGACCGCCTTCACGGAGCTGTCGAGCATGGCCTGCTCGTCCTCGTTGAGGCTGAGCTCCACGATCCGCTCCACGCCCTCCGCGCCGATCACCACCGGCACGCCGACATAGAGGCCCTTCACGCCGTACTGCCCCTCCAGGTAGGCCGCGCAGGGCAGCACCCGCTTCTTGTCCTTCAGGTAGCTGTCGGCCATGGCGATGGCCGAGGAGGCCGGCGCGTAGAAGGCCGAGCCGGTCTTCAGAAGGGCGACGATCTCCGCCCCGCCGCCGCGGGTGCGCTTGACGATGGCATCCAGCGCCTCCTGGCTGATCCAGCCCATCTTCACCAGCTCCGGCAGCGCGATGCCGGCCACGGTGGAGTGGCGGACCATCGGCACCATGGTGTCGCCATGGCCGCCCAGCACGAAGGCGGTGACGTCCTCGACCGAGACCTTCATCTCGTCGGCCAGGAAGTAGCGGAAGCGGGCGGAATCGAGCACGCCGGCCATGCCGACCACCTTGTTGTGCGGCAGGCCGCAGGCCTCGCGCAGGACCCAGACCATGGCGTCCAGCGGGTTGGTGATGCAGATGACGAAGGCATCGGGCGCGTGGGTCTTGATGCCCTCGCCCACCTGCTTCATCACCTTCATGTTGATCTCGAGCAGGTCGTCGCGGCTCATCCCCGGCTTGCGCGGGATGCCGGCGGTGACGATCACCACGTCCGCGCCCTTCAGCGCCTCATAGCCGTTGCTGCCTTCCAGCACCGCGTCGAAACCCTCGATGGTGCTGGCCTGCGCGATGTCCAGCGCCTTGCCCTGCGGGATACCCTCGGCGATGTCGAAGAGCGCGACGTCGCCCAGCTCCTTCAAGCCGGAGAGCAGCGCCAGGGTGCCGCCGATCTGCCCCGCACCAACCAGCGCGATCTTGTTTCTTGCCATGCCTCGTTCGCTCCTTCGCCTTCGCCTCATGGTCCATCCGGTGGGCACCGCCTGGGTGCGGTGCAAAAAAAGCGCCACAGGGGTAGCGCGCCAGCGCCCTGCTTACAAGCCGGTTGGGGAGGTCTTGCCCGATTTGCGGTCTCGCTGCGGGCCGGTACCGTGGCGACCTGGGAACCTCTAGATGAAGCTGGCCGCGATATCGACCAGGAGGGCCAGGATCACGCTGTTGTAGAGGAAGGCGATGACGGTATGGCAGGTGACCCAGATCCGCATGCGCCGCTGGGTGACCTGCACGTCCGAGGCCTCGAAGGTCATGCCGGCGCAGACCGCGAAGTAGAGGAAGTCGCTGTAGACCAGGGGCGTCTCGTCGCCCTGGTCGCGCGGGAAGCTGAAGCCGCCATCGGGCAGGCCGTCGCCCTTGGCGTCGCCGTAGTAGAGGTGGGCATAGTGCAGGGCGAAGATGGCCTGCACGGCGAACCAGGTGATGAAGATCGTCCCGATCGCCAGGACCAGGTGCAGCACCTCCTCCGTCCCCGCCTGCCGGCTGCCGACCTTCAGCGTCCAGATCGCGGTCACGATGGAGGCGGAGACGCCGCTGAAGATGAAGAGGAAGTGGCCCAGCAGGGTGGGATCGTAGCGGCTGGCGCGCTCCTTCAGCCGGTCCAGGTCGTTGATCCAGACCAGGCGGAAGACGAAGACGAGGGTGGCCAGCGCGGTCGCATCCCAGGCCAGGGTGACGCGCGAGGCCAGGGTCATGCTGCTGGGCAGCAGGACCAGCACCACCAGCCCCAGCGCGAGCGCCGCCAGCAGCCAGATGCGGTTACCCCGGTTGGCGACGTGCCACAGCAGGTGTCGGCTTCGCGTCAGCCATCTCATGGCTTCTTATGGCGGCGCGCGCCCGGTGCTGTCGAGGCGGTTAGGCCGCCAGGTGCTCCAGCCGGAGGTACTCGGCCGAGCGCATCTCCATCAGGCGGCTGGCGGTGCGCAGGAACTCTTCCGCGCCGTCGCCGCGCGGGTAGAGGCTGTCGGGCGGCGCCTCGGCCCCCAGGATCAGCTTGGTCTTGGCCTCGTAGAGGGCGTCGACCAGGATCATGAAGCGCTTGGCCTTGTCGCGGTTGTCCTCGTGCAGGATCGGCACCCCGCCCAGGATCACGGTGTGGTAGCGCCGGGCCAGGGTCAGGTAGTCCTCCGCCCCCAGCGGCCGGCCGCAGAGCTCCTCGAACTCCAGGCGGGCGACCCCGCGCGCGGCCAGCGGCACGGCCAGCTTGCGGCCCTTGACGGTCACGCTGTCGGGGCCGACCTCGGCACCGTCGGTCAGCTCCTCGAAGGCCTGCTTCAGCGCGGTCTCGGTCCGCAAGCCCAGCGGGGCGTGGTAGACGGCCAGCAGCTTCAGGCGCTGGCGGCGGTAGTCGCGCCCGCCGTCGAGCTCCAGGATGTCCAGGTGCTGCTTCAGGAAGGCGATGAAGGGCAGGAAGCGCTCGCGCTGCAGGCCGCCCTCGTAGAGCCGGTCGGGCTCCCAGTTGGAGGTCGCGACCACCACCACGCCCTCGCCGATCAGGCACTCGAAGAGGCGGCCCAGGATCATGGCATCGGCGATGTTGACCACGTGGAACTCGTCGAAGCAGAGCAGGTGGGCTTCCTCCGCAAGCGCCGCGGCCAGCTTCGGCAGGGGATCGCCCTCCTTGCCCTTGGTGCGCTGGCGCCAGGCGTGCAGGCGGTCCTGCACCTCGGTCATGAAGGCGTGAAAGTGGACGCGGCGCTTCTTGTCGATGGCCGCACTCTCGTAGAAGAGGTCCATCAGCATGGACTTGCCGGTGCCCACGGGCCCGTAGAGATAGAGCCCCTGCGGCGGGTCCTCCCGCCGGCGGGCGAGCCCGAGCCGCGCCTTCCAGCCGCTGCTTCCGCCCTGCGGCTGGTAGTTGGCGAGCGCATGGCAGAGCGACTGCAGCTTCTCCGCCGCCAGTTCCTGGGCCGGGTCGTGCTGCAGGCTGCCGTCCTTGCGAAGTGCCCGGTAGCGGGCGAGAGGTCCCTCGATCATGCCCGCCCGCTTTTGCCTTTCGCCTCCGGCAGGAGCAAGCGGAAATCTAGAGCAGGACGCGCTCGCTCATGCTCACCCATCCTACTCTAGCGCTTTGCTTTGGAAGCAAATCGTCGTCGCAGATGATTCCATCTGCTCGGGATTTGCTCTAGCCCGGATTTCTCAAACAGTCTTTGAGGATGCAGCGTGATGGTGGCTAGGTGAGGTTGGTCCAGGCAAGGTTGGTGATGTCTGAATGAGGTCGAGCGGTCTGTCCCGTCGATTGACGGCTGGGTCGGTTGATCACTGTTCCTCTGTAGTGGAAGGGAAGGATTAGTCGAGCCGCTCAGGCCGCGGCGATGGCTAATCGCCGGTGAGCAGCGGCGAATTCGGTCTGGTAAGGGAAGGCCGAAGGCATGGCGAGCTTGATCCGTCTGGCGCTGATGCGCACCCGGGCGGCGATCTTCAGGAGCTTGTTTCGGATCCGCCCGCAGGAGGCCTTGGCGAAGCGCGTGTTCACCAAGCCGATGCGGCGCAAGGCGCAGAGCAGCAGGTAGGCCATCGAGGCGAACCAGAGTCTGAGTTGGTTGGCGCGCATGGTGTGAGCCGAGGTGCGGTCTGCGAAGAGGTCGAGTTGGCACTCCTTGATGCGGTTCTCCATCTCGCCACGCGCGCAGTAGAGCTGTTCGTAGAGGCGGCGCGCCTTGACGTCGTGGCGGGCCAGCGAGGTCACCACGAAGCGTGGGTTGCTCCCGTCGGGCCGGCCCGGCATCCACTCGGCCTTGCCGACCACCCGTCGCTGGCAGCTCCAGCTGTCCAGGGTGGTCCACAGGAAGTCCTTGTAGCGCCGCGCCGGGCGGCGTTTGGTCTCGGCCTGGCTGCGTGCTGTCGCCAGTTCGGCCTCGATCTCGGCCACCAGCCGGGCGTTGCGTTGCAGGCCGAAGAGGTAGTCGACCCTGTTGGCCTCACACCAGGCCATCAGTGCCTCGCGGGCGAAGCCCGCATCGGCGCGTAGCAGGATGCGCACCTCGGGCCAGTGCTGGCGGATCTGCGCCACGATCCTGGCAATCTCCTCGACCGCCCCGGCGGCGGCATCGATGTTCGAGCGCCTGAGCTTGGCAGCAAGCAGGTGGCGGCCGCAGAAGACGTAGAGCGGCAGGTAGCAGTAGCAGTCGTAATAGCCGTGGAAGAAGCGGCCCTCCTGGTTGCCGTGCAGTGGGTCGTCGGTTGCATCCAGGTCGAGAACGATCTGTGCTGGCGGCTGCGGCTGTGCCTCGAGGAAGAGGCTCACGAAGAGCGCCTCGATCGCCGCTGCCTCATAGCTGATCTTGTGGTAGAGCGTCGGCAGGGCGCTGCTCAGTTCCAGCCGGTTCAGCGTCGACTTGCCGGCCAGCGGGGCGCAGTCCCGCCGCCGCGCATGCAGCTTGCCGGCCAGCACCGCCATCACCGGATCGAAGCGCAGGTGATCGTGGTCTTCCAGGTCCTCATAGCCCAGCGCGATGCCGAACACCCGCTGGCCGACCAGCGTGCCCACCTGATGCTCGATCAGCGAGGGCTCGCGATGATCGACGAAGCAACCGGCGAAGCGCTCGATCACGCCAATCGCTTTGTCCGTGGCGCCCAGCAGCAGCGCTCCCGCGTCCGAACTCGCCAGACCGGCATCGAACGCTGCCTCCACACGCCGTCCTTCCACGGGTGCAAAACCAAACAGATCCGGGTTACACTCTGTCGGCATCGGGGAACTCCTCTATCCTGGGTTAACTCCTTGTTCGCACAAGAATTTTCCCAGATTCAGAGCCCCGATGCATCCCTAGTTTGAGAAATTCGGGCTAGCGCAGTCTCCGACCAAGCGAGATAGCTCCGCGCTAGCACGCTCGGGTGGAATCGGTGCCGGCCTGCACCCCCGCCCGGCCGCCCATACCAGGATACTTCCGAGGGCGGCCGGGCGGGGGTGCGGGCCGGTACCGCGTGAGTCCGAAACGCGCTAGCGGCAACGGGCGTCGGCGAAGGCGGCCAGTGCTGCCTGCGACCTCGGCCCGAAGTCGCCGTCGACCTGGCCGTCGTAGAAAGCGGCCGCGGCCAGTTCCGCCTGGACACGGCGGGCAAGCTCCGGCGCCAGGGCGAGGCCCCGTCCCCAGTCGGCCAGCGCGTCCTCGCCCTGTCCCAGCCTGCAGGAGGCGGCGGCCCGGCCGAAGAGGGCGGGGACGAGATCGGGATCGAGCTCCAGGGCGCGGGAGAAGTCGGCCAGACCGCGCTCCGCCTCTCCCGGTGCCGTCAGCGGGGCCTGCGAAAGCGGCAGCAGGTCGCTCCTGGGCGAGGCCGCTGCCCGTTCCTTTGCAAGCTGGCGTTCCAGCGCGGCCACCTGGCGCTGCAGCGCGGCGATCTGGCCCTGCTGATCGAGCCAGCGCTGTGCCGCCCGCTTGTCCGGGAAGGACTGACCGGCCACCGTCGCGCCGCCGGCCTTGTTCTCCTGGATGATCCCGCCTCTGGCCGCCGGCCGGGCCCTGCCCGTGCCCGCCCTGCAGCCCTCGGCCACGTCCCCCGGGCTTCTCAGGGCCTTCGCCAGATAGGCCTCTCCCCGGGCGAGGTAGGCCGCGGCATAGCGCGGCGCCAGGAAGATCGCCTCATCGAACTTGGAAAGCGCGCAGTCGAGACGGCCCTCACCGAGAAAGACCCGGCCGCGTGCCTCGTGGGCCTCGGCGCGCTGCTGCGTGTTCATGGCTCCGGTCTCCAGACAGACTTCGTAGGACTCAAGCGCAAGCTCCATCTCGCCGCGCTCCTCCGCGGCGGCGGCCTGGGGACAGGGCCCTTCCTGGGCCAGGGATTCGCCGCCCGGGACGAGGAGGCAGGCCGTGAGGATCGCCGGCAGGGCGCGGAGGACAGTCATCGCTGGACCGCATCTTCCAGTTTCATGGCCTGGAGCCTAGAGCAAAGCCTGCGCAGATGGAAACTCTGCGACGCCGATTTGCTTCTGAAACAACAGGCTAGAGTAAGGTCCGTGAGCAGGAGCAAGCGCAGCTTGCTCTGGCGGTGCGGCGGTGGCGCAGGCAAATCCCTCGGCTAGGTCAGGCGATGCCTGCCAGAGCGTTTCGGGCGCAGCCGCTGCATGCTAAGCAAGCCTCATCTCGGGCGGCCGGCCAGCAAGCGGCATTCAGAAGGACCTGTGTTATGAAGCGCTACAGCATCGCCGCCATTCCGGCCGACGGCATCGGCACAGAGGTGATTTGGGCGGGACTCAAGGTTCTGGCGGCAGTATCCGGCCGCGTCGGCGGCTTCACCTTCGATATCACGCACTTCGACTGGGGCTCGGAGCGCTACAAGCAGACCGGCGCCTTCATGCCGGAGGACGGCCCGCAGCAGCTCAAGGACTTCGATGCGATCTTCTTCGGCGCGGTGGGCGCGCCGGACGTGCCGGACCACCTGAGCCTCTGGGGCCTGCGTCTGGCGATCTGCCAGGGCTTCGACCAGTACGCCAACGTGCGGCCGACCAAGATCCTGCCGGGGATCGTCTCGCCGCTGGCGGGGGTGAGACCCGGCGACCTCGACTGGGTGATCGTGCGCGAGAACTCCGAGGGCGAGTACTCGGGCCACGGCGGGCGGGCCCACCGGGGTCAACCGGAGGAGGTGGGGACGGAAGTCGCCATCTTCACCCGCGCCGGCGTCAGCCGGATCATGCGCTATGCCTTCGGCCTGGCCGCCGCGCGCCCGCGCAAGCTGCTGACCGTGGTCACCAAGTCGAACGCGCAGCGCCACGGCATGGTGATGTGGGACGAGATCGCCGCCGAGGTGGCGCGGGAGTTCCCCGATGTCACCTGGGACAAGATGCTGGTCGATGCCATGACCGTGCGCATGGTGAAGCAGCCGCGGAGCCTCGACACCATCGTCGCCACCAACCTCCACGCCGACATCCTCTCGGACCTCGCCGGTGCGCTGGCCGGCAGCCTGGGCGTGGCGCCGACCGCCAACATCGACCCCGAGCGCCGCTATCCCTCGATGTTCGAGCCGATCCACGGCTCGGCCTTCGACATCGCCGGCAAGGGCATCGCCAACCCCGTCGCCACCTTCTGGACCGCCGCCCAGATGCTGGAGCACCTGGGCGAGGGCGCCGCGGCCGAGCGCCTGATGCGCGCGGTCGAGAAGGTCTGCGCCGAGGGCATCCTCACCCCCGACGTCGGCGGCAACGCCACCACGGACCAGGTGACCCAGGCCGTCTGCGAGGCGATCCGCGGCGAGAACCTGTGAGCAGAGCCCGGCACCGGCGGCCAGCCGGGCCGGGCCGAGGTCGGGTGTCCTAGGCTGCGAGGCAGTTCTTCTGCCCGCCTACTCCGCCGCCAGCCGCGGCCTGAAGGCCTCCTCCATCTCGCGGCGCACGCGCACGGCCTCGTCGTTGTCGCCGATCTCGACGTCGTTCCAGCCGACGCTCTCGCCCGCCGCGATGTCGCGCTTCAGGCGGACGCCGTGGGCCAGGCCGATCGGCAGCAGGCCGCGGGCGAGGCTGGTCTCGGCCGGCAGCAGGCGGCCCCAGACGCAGTGGCCGCCCTCGCCGTCCAGCATCTCTCCGGCCTTCAGCGCGCGCTTGGCGGTGGCGGCGACGTCGCCCTGGAAGCCGCGGGTCTGGCCCGTGGGCTCGCCGCGCAGCGCCACCGAGAGGACGGAGATCCCGAGCTCCAGCCCGATCAGGTGATAGGGCTTGTACATGGCCGCGTAGCGCCCGCTGGAGTCGGTCACCAGGCCGTACTGGCGGAAACAGGCCTCGGTGTAGGCACCGCCCAGGCCCTCGCCGCCGCCGAAGACCACGTAGACGCCCCAGCGCAGGTCGCGGAAGACCGGCCGGCCGTCGCGCTCCACGCAAGAGACCACCTCGACCATGCCGGAGCGCTCGAGCTGGCCGCCCTCGGCGCTCGGCCGCAGCACGTGCGGCAGGTCGTCGACGCCGCAGGGCGGGAAGCTCAGGCCGTCCGGTACGGCCAGACCGGTGGCGTTGGCGATCGCCGCCATCTCCAGGGCCGACTTGGTGCCGTCGAGGAAGGAGTTGAACATCTGCGGGTTCATGCCGGCAGCCGCCGCCTGCTCCGGCGTCAGGCCGTAGTAGGGCCAGACCGTGTCGGGGGTGGAGGCGTGATAGACCGGCAGGTACTTGGTGCCCTTGCCGGCGGCGACCACGGTCATGCCGCAGGCGCGCGCCCAGTCGACCATCTCGGCCACCAGGGCCGGCTGGTCGCCGTAGGCCATGGAGTAGACCACGCCGGCCTTGCGGCAGGTCTCGGCCAGCAATGGGCCGGCCAGCACGTCGGCCTCCACGTTCACCATGACGATGTGCTTGCCGTTCTTGGCGGCCGCCAGGGCGTGGCGGATGCCGGCGGCAGGATGGCCGCAGGCGTCGACCACCACCTCGACGTCGTCGCGGGCGATGAGGTCGAGGGAGTCCTCGAGGATCGCGGTCCCGGCGATGGCCTCGGCCTCCCAGCCGGTGGCCTCCAGGGCCTTGCGCGCGCGCCCGGCGTCGAGGTCGGCCAGCGCCGCCAGCTTCAGGCCCCGCGTCTTGGGGATCTGGGCCAGGAACATGGAGCCGAACTTGCCGGCGCCGATGAGGCCGACCGAGACGGGCTTGCCGCCCTCCTCGATGCGCCGCTGCAGCAGGGAGTAGAGGTTCATGGGGCCTACTCCGCGGCCTGGCGGCGCTGGCCCGCCAGTTCCATCAGGCAGTCGTCCGGCAGCGCCTCGATCGGGGTGAAGTCGCGGTGCGCGATCCAGGGCTTGCGGCTGAACTTGCGGATATGGTTGTCGGTGCGGCAGAGCGAGAGATAGACGATGCGCCGGCCGTAGGGGGAGATGTTCGGCGGGCTGGCGTGCACGATGTTGCAGTGGAACATGAGGATGCCGCCGCCCTTGCCCATGGGGGCGACGATGCCGCCCTCGTCGGCCAGGCGCCGGACCGTCTCCTTGTCCAGGGTCCAGAGCGGATAGGAGGTGGTCTCCAGGTCGTGGCCGGCGTTCAAGACGCCCGCCTTGTGGCTGCCGGTGATGAGGAAGAGCGGCCCGTTGTAGGCGGTCACGTCGTCCAGGAAGACGGCGATGTTCATGGCCAGCGGCTCCGGCATCTCGTCGTCGCGGTGCCAGGTACCGAAGTCCTGGTGCCACTGCCAGACCTCGCCCTCGAAGGCCGCCTTGGCGTTCACCTTGTACTGATGCATGTAGAGCTTGCCGCCGAGAAGCTGCTCGACCGGCTCGATCAGGCGCGGGTGGGCGCCCAGCCGCCGGAAGCCCTCGTTGTAGGTGTGGGCGGCAAAGGCGGTGCGAGCGACGCCGGAGGATTCGCGCCAGACCTCCTCGCGGGTGCTGGCATAGACCGTCTCGGCCTCCTGGCGCAGCAGGGCCGTCTCCTCCGCGTTGAAGGCCTCGGGCAGGAAGAGCCAGCCGTCGCGGTCGAAATCGGCGAGCTGCTGTGCGGTCAGTTTCATGGGGTTCTCCTCAGTCGGCCAGGGCTGGCTCGGTTCGGGCCAGAAGCCTGGACTTGGTTATCTCTCCGGCCGCGGACGCATGGCCGGCGGCGCGCTTGGCCGCCAGCTCGGGCTCGCCCGCGGCGATGGCCTCGACGATGGCACGGTGCTCTTTCCAGATGCGCTCCGCCCGGTAGGCACCGGCCAGCACCGCATGCATGGCGCGGCGCAGGTGTCCCCACTGCCGCTCCGCCGTCTCCAGGATGACGGGGTTGCCCGAGAGCCGGTTGAGGGCCTGGTGGAAGGCCATGTCGGCCTGGACCAGGGCGCGGGTCTCACCGCCCGGCAGGCGCTCGCCGGCCTCCAGCGCCTCCTGCAGGACGGCGAATTCCGCCTTCGCCGCGCTTCCGCCGGCGGCCAGGCGCTCGGCCGCCAGCCGGGCAGCGGTGCTGTCAAGCGCTGCCCGCACCTGGTAGAGCGAGAGCAGGTAGTCTGGGTCCAGCGGCGCCACCTCCAGCCCGCGCCGGCCGGCCTCCACCAGGAAGCCCTCCTGCTTCAGCAGGGCGAGCGCGTGGCTGATCGGCTGTCTGGAGACCTGCAACTCGTCGGCCAGCGCCTCCTGCCGCAGCCGCTCGCCGGGCGCAAGCCGCCCCTCGGCGATCTCGTCCAGGAGGGCGCGGTAGGTCTCTTCGACCAGAACAGGGCGTTGTCCGAGTGGGATCATAGCGCATACCGAACACTGAATTCAGTAAATCATTCCTGATTTGGGCTGGCGAGTCAAGCCGGCAAAGGTGTGGAATGGGCAGCCCGTCGGAGCAGGGACCAACTGCGCGACGGGCCCGACCGGCCTGCAACAAGCCGCAGTAGGGTTCATGGAACGTAGACTCGCAGCCATCGTATCAGCAGACGTCGTCGGCTACTCACGCATGATCGCCGCGGACGAGGGCGGGACGCTCGCGCGGTGGCGCGCGCTCAGGGGCATGCTGATCGATCCGCGGATCGCCGAGCATGCCGGCCGGATCGTCAAGACCATGGGAGATGGCCTGCTGCTCGAGTTCCCGTCGGTGGTCAATGCCGTCAAGTGTTCGATTGCGATCCAGGAGGCGTTGGCCCAGCGGATGCAGGAGGTGGCGGAGGCCGAGCGTATCGTCTTGCGGGTCGGAATCAACCTCGGCGACATCGCCATCGAAGACGGGGACATTCATGGCGACGGCGTGAACGTCGCTGCCAGGCTGCAGGCCTCGGGAGAACCCGGCGGGATCGCGATTTCGGGGATCGCCTACGAGAGCCTCGGCAGCCTCGTCGATGCCGCCTTCGAAGACCGGGGCCAGCAGACCTTCAAGAACATCGTACGTCCGATCCGCACCTGGCACTGGGTTCCGCGGCCTTCGCCGATGGAACTCCCGTCGGGCAGGGGGGCTGCGGCCGCGGCGCCCACCGACAGGCCGTCGATCGCGGTGCTGCCTTTCGACAACAGGTCGAGCGATCCCGAGCAGGACTATTTCTCGGACGGCATCAGCGAGGACATCATCACGGAACTCTCGCGGCTACCCGGACTACTGGTCATCTCCCGCAACTCCAGCTTCACTTACAAGGGCCGGCCTGTGAAGGTGCAAGAGGTCTGCCGGGACCTGGGCGTGCGCTACCTGCTGGAGGGAAGCGTCCGCAAGGCCGGCCCGCGCGTCCGGGTGTCCGCGCAGCTGATCGACGGCCGCAACGGCGGACACCTCTGGGCCGAGCGCTACGATCGAAGCCTTGACGATATCTTTGCGGTGCAAGACGACGTGACCCGGAACATCGTTCGCGCGCTCCAGATCAGGCTGGTGGGCGACGGGTTCGGTGCCGAGACCCGCAAGGAGACGGCCAATCCGGCGGCCTACGACTGCGTGCTGCGCGGCCGCGAGTTCTACCGGCGCTTCTCCCGGAATGGCAACGCAGCGGCTCGGGCGGTCTACGAGGAGGCGATCGCGCTGGATCCCAGCTATGCCGAGCCCTACGCCGGCATCGCCGAGACCTACGTGCAGGACTGGTTCGGCGGCGTGGAGCCGAGCTTGGACCGCGCCTTCGACATGGCGCGAGAGGCAGCGGCACGAGACCCGGATCTTGCCCTGGTGCAGGAGGCCCTGAGCACCGTTCACCTCTTCAGGAGGGAGCATGATGAGGCGGTTGCGACGGCGCGCCGCTGGACCCAGCTGGAGCCAGGCAATGCGGAGGCCTATGCAGCCCTGGCGGGTGCCCTGCACTTCTCGGGAGACAACGCGCCGGTCGTCACCTTGATCGAGACGGCCATGCGCCTGAACCCCTTCTATCCTTTCTACTATCCCCACTACCTGGGCCTCGCCCAGATGATGCTGCGCCGATTCGAGGAGGCTGGGGAAGCCTTCCTGCGCGCGATCGCTCTCAATCCAGACGTCCTCTGGCCTCAAGCTTTCCTGGCCTCGTGTCTGGGTCATCTGGACCGGCCCGGCGAGGCGGCGGATCGCCTCGCGGAGGTGCGGCGGATCGATGCCGGCTTTTCGATCGCATCCCCCGAGCTGCTCCTGCCCTACAAGAGGAGTGAGGACGTCGATCTGCTGCTCGAGGGCCTGAAGAAAGCGGGTCTCGGGGTCGCCTGACGGGGTGGCGGGCGCTCAGGCCGCGGCGAGCGGCACGCCCTCCAGGGTGATGCGGTGCATCAGGCGGCGCTCGCCCGGATAGTCGTTGACCGCATAGTGCCAGGTGGCGCGGTTGTCCCAGATGGCCAGGGTGCCGGGCTGCCAGCGCACCCGGCAGAGATTCTCCGGCCGGGTCGCCTGGGCATAGAGGTAGTCGAGCAGGGCCTTGGATTCCTCCCTGGACCAGCCCTGGATGCCCAAGGTGAAGCCGGGGTTGACGTAGAGGGCGGGCCGGCCGCTGTCCGGATGGCGGATCACCACGGGGTGGACCGCATCCTGAGTCGCCTGCTCCGGGTTGTGAAAGCGGTCGTCCAGGTCGCCGCCGTAGGTCCCCTTCGCCGTCTGCCCGAAGACATGGCGGCTGGAGTGCTCGGCCTTGAGGCTGCGCAGGGTCGCCTTCAGCCCCTCCGACAGGGCCTCGTAGGCGCCGTACATGCTGGCGAAGACCGTGTCGCCGCCGAAGGCCGGGACCTCGCGTGCGTAGAGGAGGGAGCCGAGCGCCGGCACCGCGTCGTAGGAGTGGTCGCTGTGCCAGGCATTGCCGATATTCCGGGCGTGCTTCGGCTCCTTGCGCACCTCGGCGATGGAGGGATAACCCTCGACTGCCGTGAAGAAGCGGTTGACGTTGATCTTTCCCCAGCGCTCGGCGAAGGCGATGTGCTGCTCCGGGGTCAGGTCCTGGTCGCGAAAGAGGATGAACCCGTGGTCGGCCAGGGCCTTGCGGATCTCTCCGAAGCTTGCCTCGCTCAGATCCTCGGTCAAATCGATGCCGAGGATCTCTGCGCCCAGTGCGCCGGTCAGTGGGCGTGGTGCTATGTGGCGGTTGCTGATCATGTTGCGCAGCGTAGCAGAGATTCCCGCAGCACGCATGCTGCCCTGCCCTGGATCGGACGAAGCATCGCTGTGTATTCGCCCGTCGCACTCCGCGGGTCACATGCTGATAGGTCGCATGCTCTCGGCGGCCAGGCCGGTTGTTGCATCCGATCCCGGCCCCTAGAAGAACTGCCCCGGACAAGGCCTCAGGGGAGAAGCAAGCATGTGCGTACTCTGTGCCGACGAACAGGCCCAGGTGGAAACAGCCGAGAGCTCGCTGCCGCACCACGCCTGCCTCTGCGGCGCATCGCCGACGCAGCGCGCCTTCCAGCGCATCGAAGCCGACCTCAGCCGGCGGGAGATGATGGGCGGCATGGCTGCGACCCTGGGGCTCTACGCCGGCTTCGGGCTGGGGCCGAAGGAGGCGAGCGCGAGCCCGCCGCGCCCCTTGCTCCTGACCGATCTTCGCCTCTTCGACGGACGCGAACTCCGGATCAGGGAAGGTGTCGATCTGCTGATCGAGGCCGGCCGGGTCGCAGCCCTGCTGCCCAGGGGTGATGGCCCGGAGGAGGCCGAGCGGCTGTCCTGCGGCGGGCGGGTCGTCATCCCTGGACTGATCGATGCGCACTGGCATGCGACCCTGGCGGCGGTCTCCATGCAGACGGCCCTGACCGGCGAGATCGCCTATGTCCATCTGCTGGCGGCGCGCGAGGCGGCGGCCACCCTGCTGCGCGGCTTCACCACGGTGCGCGACGTGGGCGGGCCGGCCTTCGCGCTGAAGCGGGCCATCGACGAGGGCGTGGTCTCGGGGCCCAGGATCTTCCCGGCCGGCGCGATGATCTCGCAGACCGGCGGGCATGGCGATTTCCGCCTGCTGCACGCCCTGCCGCGGGCCCCGCGCGACGCCCTCAGCTATCCCGAGCAGAGTGGCGTCAGCGCCATCGCCGATGGGGCCGATGCCGTGCTGCTGCGCGCCCGGGAACAGCTCATGAAGGGCGCGAGCCAGGTCAAGATCATGGCCGGCGGCGGCGTCTCCTCGCTCTACGATCCCCTGGACTCGATCCAGTTCACCGAGGAGGAGATGCGTGCCGCGGTCCGGGCGGCGGAGGACTGGGGCACCTATGTCTGCGCGCATGTCTACGTGCCCGGCGGCATCCAGCGCGCGGTCCGCGCCGGGGTTCGCTCGATCGAGCATGGCCAGCTCGCCGACGAGGAGACGGTCCGGATGATGGCCGATGCCGGGGTTTGGTGGAGCATCCAGCCCTTCCTCGGCGATGCCGATGCCAATCCCAAGGAGGATCCGCGCAGCCGCGCCAAGCAGCTTGCCGTGGCGGAGGGCACCCTGCGGGCCTTCGAACTGGGCCGGCGCTTCGCCGTGCCGATGGCCTTCGGCACCGACATTCTGCTCAATCCGGCGGGCCCGCCCAGCCAGGGACGCCAGCTTGCCAAGCTCACCCGCTTCATGCCGCCGCTGGAAGCCCTGCGCATGGCCACCGGAGCAGCGGGGGAACTGCTGGCGCTTTCCGGCGAGCGGGCGCCCTACCGCGGCCCGCTGGGGGTCATCGAACCGGGAGCCTTCGCCGACCTGCTGGTGGTCGAGGGCGACCCGGAGCAGGATCTGGATTTCCTGGGCGACCCGGAAAGCAGCCTGCGGCTCATCCTGAAGGAGGGGCGGGTGGTCAAGTCCACCCTGTAGGCGGCGAGCGCAACGCCGTTGCTGTTTACGCCGGCAGGGCCGCCATCGGAAGGGGAGGCGAGGTGGAAGGAGAGCAGGCACCGACCGACCGGGAAGCGGCCTTTCGGTCCCTGGTGGTCACCAACCCGCTAGTGGCGGCGCTGATCGAGCGGCTGCCGCGGCTGGGGCTGCCGGACTGCTGGGTGACGGCAAGCTGCCTCACCCAGAGCGTGTGGAACGCGCTGGAGGGGCGGGCGCCGGGCTTCGCCATCAAGGACTACGACGTCTTCTATTTCGACCCCGACCTCTCCTGGGAGGCGGAGGATCGCGAGATCGGGCGGGCCGCGGCGCTCTTCGCGGACCTGCCGGCGGCGGTCGAGTTGCGGAACCAGGCGCGGGTCCACCTCTGGTTCGATGCCCGCAACGGCACGCAAGGCTACCCGCGGCTCGGCAGTTCGCGCGAGGCGATCGACCACTTTCTCGAGACCCCCACCATGCTCGGCCTCCATCCGACCGGCGGCGGGGCCTTCGAGGTCTACGCGCCGCTGGGCTACGACGACCTCTTCGGTTTCGTCTTCAGGCCCAATCCCAGGGCGGTGGGCCCGGCGGAACGCTATGCCGAGAAGGCCCGCGAGCGCCAGGCGGCCTATCCGCGGCTCACCGTCATTGATTGGGACGCACGCGGATAGCAGTTGGCTAGCGGTTCTCGTCCAGGTGCTTGCGCAGGACCGCAAGGTCGCCCCGGATGCGCGCCATGATCTCGAGGTGGTCGGCCCCCAGCCGGTCGCCGAAGGCGGCATAGACCCTGGCGACCGCGCGGTCCCTGAACTGTCGGCCGGCCTCGGTCAGGAAGATCAGCTTGCCGCGGCCGTCTTCGGGATTGGGCCGGGCCTCCACCAGGCCGCGCCGCTCCAGGATGCGGAGGGAGTGGGTCATGGTCGCCTTCGCCACCTGCATGGCCTCTGCGATGCGCACCGGCGTCTTGCCGTCGCCCATGCGGGTCAGGTGGTTCACGATGAAGAAGTGCGAGGGGTGGAGGCCCTCCGGCAGCGCCTTCGCGAGCAGGGCGGTCGAGAGCTGGCTCAGGATGCCGATCTCGTTGAAGAAGGCGAAGACCTCCGCCTGCGCTCCCTCGCTTGCTGCCTTCCCTCTCGCCACGCTCACACCATGCGGGTTTCGATCGGCCAGCGGGGGCTGACCTCGATCTGGGGACCATAGCCGATCCGGGCCAACATCTGGACCGTTCCGCCGCCCGGTGCAAGCCGGCGGTGGATCGCCTGGTAGAGGGGCTGCATCTCGGGGTATTCCTGCAGCGCCTGGCTCAGCGGCTGGAAGCCCAGGCCCGCGCGCGTGGCCGCAAGGTTGACCCGCAGCCAGTCGGCGCCGGCGGCGATCTGGTCGCGGCGCCCGTTGGTCTCGGTCACCATCCAGAGGTGGCCCATCGCCGTGTGGCAGGTCTCCAGCATCATCTCCAGGCCCTGGCGATAGACCGAGGAGTCCCGGTCCAGCGCCGCTTCCCGGCTGAAGAGCCCCGCGAGCGCCATGGCCTCGAAGAGGGGGCCGTGGAAGTCGATGCCGTCCGGGCTGGCGTTCACCTCCTGCTTGCCGATGCGGAAGAGCTCGACGCTCTCGCGGTAGGTCCGGGGCGTTTCGAACTCCCGCGCGAAGGCCTGGGCGCTCAGGTTCCTGAAGAAGGCGATGTCGGCTGCCTCCAGCGAGCCGCCGAGGGTCGTTCCCCTCGTCCCCGCCGCAAGGAGCTGCCCGAGCAGCGCCCGGGGCACCGGCCGGCCGGTGTCGAAGGGCTCCTTGTTGGAGCGCCGCGCCATCACCTGGGGCCACAGCGGGTCGGGACCGAGAGAGGGGTTCGGGCTGAAGCGCGCCACGGCGACCGGCCTCTCGTCCAGCCGCTCCGCCGCGCTGCCTTCGGGGAAGAGCTCGAGTGCAACCTCGTGACCCGCGGCATTGGCGGCCATGGTCATGAGCTCCAGGAAGCAACCGAGCCCGATGGTGAGCTGGCGGTCCAGCGGGTCGGTGTGCGGCAGATCCCGGTTCCGGTCGAAGGTGAGGACCAGCCGGTCGTCGCCCAGCAGCTCCACCAGCCAGGGCTGACGGTTGTGCGGGTTGGGCGCCAGGATGGCGTAGGAGAGGGCGTGCATGCGCGGGTCGGCATAGCGCGGGCCGCCGGCCAGCTCCCAGGGCTCCAGCGCGCGCGAGGGCCGGCGCGTGCCGGCAAAGAGGCCGATGCCGCCTGCCGCCAGCACCGTGCTGCCGCCGACCAAGGTGAGAAACTTCCTCCGGTTCATCTCGAGCCTCCATTGTAGTTCGATGTCTAACTTATATAGTTCGATATCGAACGTTTCAAGATCTGTTCGAGGCTGAAGCTTGACGGGGCGCCGAGCGGCTATTGGGCTGGGTGCGCTTGGATGAAATCTACGATGGCCGGGACGACGTCGGGTCCCAGAGGCAGGCTCGGATCCCGGTAGGTTGCGAGAGGATCGCCGGCGACGTCGTGCTTCAGCATGTGCGTCAGGTCCGGCAAGAGAACGAGTTCACCATCGGGCAGCGCCGCAAGGAGGCGTTCCGCGTCGCCGGGCGTCACCTGGATGTCGCTACCGTCCTGCAGGACCAGGGCGGGCAGCGGGACGCTGCGGGCGATCGCGGCAGGATCGTAGCTGAAGAGGTCGATCATGTAGCGCTGCAGGCCGTGGCGGAAGAGGGGCCTCAGCACCGGCGAGATCTCCGCCTCGTCCCGGTAGGTGCCGCGCTCGAGCCCGGCCACGAGCGCATCGAGCTCGGCCAGATAGGGCGCGGAGAGGGGGTTCTTGCGGAACTGCTCGCGCATGAGCGTCCCGATCGGACGCCCCGGGGTTGCCAGCAGGACAAGCCCGCAAATCGGGGCATCGGCCGGACCTTCGGCTGCGACCAGGGCCACCAGGCCGCCTTCGCTGTGACCGGCCAGCCAGATGCAATCCTTGCCGAGCCGGTCCGAGAAGGCCTCGACCCAGCGTCGGGCATCCTGCGCATAGGCCGCGATGGTGACCGCCTCGGGGTCGGAGATCGCGGCCTCGCTGCCGAAGAAGCCGCGCTTGTCGATTCTGAGCGTGCTGATGCCTGCGGCCGCCAGGCCCTCGGCCAGCAGCTTGTAGCTGTCGCTCCGCAGTCCCACGGCGCCGTTGCCGTCCCTGTCGGTCGGGCCGGAGCCGGGGATGATGACGACGCCCGCTCTCGGGTCGTTGACCAAGAGAGCCTCGCCTTCCAGCGCGCCCTCGGGGCCGGGGATCTGCAGGATCTCGTGGGCCACCGCAGGCTGGGCGACCGACAGGAGTGCCGAGAGGAGAAGCGGCGCGGTGACGGTGCGCTGCCGAGCCCTGTGCCTCACGGCACGCCCACGAACCTGACGGGGCTGCCGAGAAAGCGGGTGGCGAGGCTGGAGACCAGGGTGGGGACGCCGGTGGTGAGGTAGCGGGTCTCCCCGGGCCCGCTGGAGAGCCTCGGGTGGCGGGCGAGATAGCCCTGCAGCGATTCCGCCACGACCTGCGGCTGGGACAGCAGGCGGGTCGCCGGCGGCAGCGCGGCGGCGAAGAGGCCGGCAACCAGGGGGAAGTGGGTGCAGCCCAGCACGGCCGCGTCCGGCGTCTCCTCGGGGTGGCGTGCCAGCAGGGCCGAGACCGCGCTCTCGATCATGGCCGCCAGCTCCGTCTCGGGCAGGTCGCGCTCGATGGCACCGGCGAGGCCCGGGCAGGCCTCCTGGTCGATTCTGACCTGGGGCGCCCTGGCGGCCACCTCGCGGGGGTAAGCGTCGCTTTCGACCGTGCGCCTGGTCGCGAAGACGGCGACGGAGCGCGCGCCTGCGGACCTGGCCAGGGCGCCGCGCAGCGGCCGGCTGCCGGTCCAGGATCGCCCGGAGAGCGCCTCGACCATGGGCGCCAGCACCCCCAGCACGCGGCGGTCGGGATAGCTGCGTGCCAGCCAGCCCTGCTGCAGGGGGCGCAGGGCGACCGCCGTCGCCGTGTTGCAGGCCAGGACCACGAGCCGGCAGTTCAGCGCGAAGAGCAGCTCCACCGCGGCCTGGCTGCGGGCATAGATCTCCTGCGGGCTGCGCTCGCCGTAGGGGGCGGCGGCATGGTCGCCGAGATAGAGGAAGTGCTCCCAGGGCAGGCGCCGGGTAAGCGCGCTCAGGATGGTGAGGCCGCCGTGGCCGGAATCGAAGACGCCGATCGGCGCAGCGCTGCTCACCGCCTCATCTCGTGGGCGCGGCCTCGTCCGGCTGCCAGGCGGCGCCGAGACAGTCGTCGGCCAGGGCGGTCAGCGGGCTGTGGTCGCGGTTGTTGTGATGCCAGGCCCGCTCGCGGTTGCGGCAGGCGTTGGAGACGGCGTTGTAGTTCACGTACCAGATGGCCCGGCGGAAGGGGGTGATGTTGTTCGCGGAGCCGTGCACGATGTTGCAGTGCAGGAAGCAGACCGAGCCCACCGGCCCGGTCAGCGGCACCAGCCCGCCATCGGCCACCAGGCGCGCCAGGGTCGGCCTGTCGATGACGTGCAGCACGTAGCCGGTGACCTCCTGCTGGTTCACCTCCTCGACCAGGCCATGGTGCTGGGAGCCGGGCACAATCAGCAGCGGCGCGTTGGCCGCCGTGGCCTCGTCCAGGAAGACCGCGGTCATGACCGCGCGCGGCTCCGGCATGGCGTCGGCGCGGTGCCAGGAGCCGAAGTCCTGGTGCCAGTCCCAGGTCGCACCGCCGTAGTCCTGCTTGGGGTTGAGGCGGCTCTGGTGAATGTAGACCTCTTCGTCCAGGAGCTGGCGCACGGGGTTCAGCAGGCGCGGGTGGCGGCTCATGCGCCGGTAGGCTTCCGAGGCGCTGTCGGCGCCGTAGAGCAGGCGGACGGCGTTCTCGTCCTGCTTCTCGCGCACGACCTCCGGGCCGCGGCGGCCCAAGAGACCCGGAAGATCCGCGATCAGCGGCGCCATCTCTTCGGTCGAGAAAAGCGCCGGAAAGAAAAGAAAGCCCTCGCGGTGAAATTCGGCGATCTGGTCGTCCGTCAGCTCCATGCCCTGCTCCCTCGCGTTCGGAGCCCTCTTTTAGGCCAGCTTTGCGGCGAAGGTGAAGCCGTCTCTCGGCAGGCCTGAGGCCCGGAGAGGTCAGGTCGTCTCGGCTGCCTGCTCTCGCTCCCGCAGGCGGTGCGGCGCGGTCTCGGGCATGAAGAGGGCGAAGATCGCGAGCCCGGCAAGCGCGATGGCCGCCAGGAAGTAGAAGGCGGGATTGAAGCCGGCAAGCTGCACGATCCACTCGGCCGCGAAGTTGCTCATGGCGGCGCCGACCCCGACCAGCGCGGTCAGCACCCCCTGGGCCAGGTTGAAGTGGCCGCTGCCGCGGGAGATGTCGGCGACGATCAGCAGGAAGAGGACGCCGAAGATCCCGTTGGCGACGCCGTCCAGCGCCTGCACCGCGACCAGGAAGACGGGCTCGTCGTAGAGCGTGTAGAGCACGCCGCGGATCGGCAGGATGGCAAAGGCCAGGATGAAGAGCGGCTTGCGGCCCCAGCTGTCGGCGGTCTGCCCGCAGATCGCCGCCATCAGGACCATGACGAACTGGGCGGCGATGATGCAGGCGGAGGTGAACTCGAAGCCCAGGGTGGCGCCGCCGCGCGCCGAGAGCTTCTGCGAGACCAGCGGCAGCATGGCGGCGTTGGCGAAGTGGAAGAGGACGATGGTGACTGCGAAGATCAGCAGCCGGCGATCCTCCAGGAAGAGGGTGATCGCCTTCGGCCGCTTCTCCGCGGGATGTTCCGGGTCCCCGCCGGCTGCGACGCCGCCGCGGGCCGCCACATGATCGATCGCGCCGGCGCGTATGCTGGCGACGCTCACCACCATGCCGATCGACATGACCGCCAGCAGCCAGAAGGCGCCCAGCGGCGAGATGTATTCCGCCAGCAGGATGATGATGATCGCCGTCACCACGTTGCCGGCGTGGTTGGCGGCCTCGTTGGCGCTGACCTGGCGGGTGAAGACCTCCTGGCCGACGATGCCCAGCGTGATCGCGGCGATCGCGGGCGGAATGAAGGCACCGGCAGCGCCGATGGCGACCTGGCTGGCATAGATCACCGCGTCGCCGGGAAGGTAGGGAATGGCGCAGGCCGCCAGACCGATGACCAGCGCGCAGACCGCCAGCAGCGCGCGCTTGCGGTGGGTCTTGTCGATGATGGCGCCGGCGGCTGGCTGAACCACCACCGTGGCGATGGTCACGACCGCCAGCGCGATGCCGATCTGGCCCGGCTGCCACTTCAGCAGGCTGCCCAGATAGATCGCCATGTAGGGTCCCAGGCCGTCGCGCACGTCGGCGGAAAAGAAGTTGAGGGCCAGCAGGCGGCGGTCGATGGCCATGTCGCGGGGAATCCTTTGCCCTGGACAGTCGAACCGGCTAGATGGCGGCGATGTATACCAGCTTCGCCATCTCGGTTGGCGTCTTCGGTCTGATCGCGGCCCGGCAATGGTTACCGGCCTGGGTCCGTATCTGGCACATTATGGGGGCAGGGGCCATCGCCGTCTTGGCGCTGGGCGAGATTTCACCGGGCGAGGCCGTCCGGGCCGTGGACTGGGACGTGCTCTGCTATCTCTTCGGCGTCTTCGCGATCGCAGCCTCCCTGCACGTCAACGGCTTCTCCGAGCGCCTGATCGAGGCGGTCTCCGGCCGCATCGACCTGGCGCGCTGGGGCCTGCTGGCGCTGATGGGCTTCACCGCGCTCACCGCCGCCGTGCTGACCAACGACGCGGCCGCCGTGATCGGCACGCCGCTCGCTCTGGTGCTGGCCCGCAGCCTGACCCGGCCGGCCACCATCCCACTGCTGGCGCTTTGCGCGGCGGCGACGATCGGTAGCCTGCTGACGCCCGTCGGCAATCCGCAGAACGTCCTGATCGCCGCCAAGGGGCACTTCGGCGATCCGATCGGCGTCTTCTTCACCTGGCTGGCGGTACCGGCCCTCATCTGCTTCCTCTTTGCCTTCTTCTGGTTCGCGCACTGCCTGAAGCGCAGCCCGACGGCGCAGTCGGTGGGCGGCCTGCGTCTGCCCGACCACCCCGACACGAGGGTCTGGCCGGCCCTCGCGGCGACCGGGCTGCTGGCCCTGCTGGTCCTGGCCGACAGCTTCTACGAGGGCCAGACCGCGCAGTCGCTGCTGCCGCTCGGCGCCATCGGCCTGATCGCGGTCCTGCCGGTCCTGCTCTTCGACCGCCATCGCCTGAAGGCCCTCCTGGAGCTGGACTGGGCGACGCTCGCCTTCTTCGTCGCCATGTTCGTGGTGACCTCCGCCGTCCTGAAGTCGGGCCTGCTGCAGGACTGGCTGGTGCCGGTGCAGGACCACCTGGAATCGCCGCCGGTGATCTACCTGCTGGGCTTCTGGGCGAGCCAGCTCTTCTCCAACGTGCCGACGGTGGAGATCTATCTGAACCTGCTGGACAGGCCCGGCGTGGAAACCTCCATGCTGCTGGCGGCCAGCAGCACCTTGGCCGGCAACCTCTTCATCCTGAGCGCCGCCAGCAACGTCATCGTGGTACAGCAGAGCGAGAAGCTAGGCGTTGCGCCCTTCGGCTTCTGGCAGTTCTTCGCCTTCTGCCTGCCGGTCACTCTCGTCTCCCTTCTTGTCAGCTACCTCTGGCTCGCTCTCCTCGTCTAGGAGGGAGCGGACCTGGGGTCGCGGCTTTGGCGCCGTCGGCAGGGCGGAGCGGATGACCGCCTCGATGCCGGGATCGCGAGCGGCCAGCCGGCGGAGATCGCGCCGGCTCAGCCTCAGCAGGCGGCCGAAGCTGAGCGAGACCACGGAGGAGGTCCGCCGCCTGGCCGGGTTGGTCAGAAGCTGGTGCCCGAAGAAGTCGCCGTTGGAGAGGTGGCGCGGCTGGGTGCCGCCGCGCACCTCGAGCGCGCCCGAGGCGACGAAATAGAGCGCATCGGTGCGGTGGCCGGCGGCCAGGATGGTCTGGTCCGGCACCACGAAGATGGTCCGCATGCGCTTGGCGACCAGGCGGCGCTGCTTGTCGGAAAGCTGGCCGAAGAGCGGCACCCGACCCAGCAGGGCCGCGGGCGAGAGCGTGAGGTCGAGGCGCGGCGGCCTGCCCAGCACCTTCTCGCGGCGGTCCAGATTGGCGTAGAGATCGTCGTAGAGCTCGCTGCCGATGACCCCGTCGTTGAAGAGCCGGTCGTACTCGTGGCGCTCGCGGCGCAGGGCCGCCCGGGTCACCAGGGTGCGCTCCAGCGCGTCGAGGTAGATGGGATACTGCAGGCGCGTGAACTCGATCTCCTCCCGGATCCGGCCCAGACGCCAGGCCAGCAGGTCGCGCAGGTTGCGGGTGGCATCGGCGCCGATCATCTCTTCCACGGTCGAGGCCGCGAACTGGTCGAGCTGGCGCACGATGAGCTCGGTCTCCAGCAGGATGGTGACCCTGACCTCGATCAGCCGCCGCAGCGGCTGGTCCCAGGCCAGGAAGCGCTTCAGCAAGAGCCGAACCTGATAGCCCCGCGAGGATCTGAGCAGGGCGTCGGAGGTCACCTCGTAGCTGGCGCGGCCGCCCACCCGCGCCGCATCGGCGATGCGCTCGGCGGCGAGCCGCAGCGCACTGGTGGCGCGCGGCCCGATGGCGCCCTCGTCGAAGGCGCGGTGGATCAGGCGGCGCTCCTGCCCGGAGATGATGGTGAGGCCCATGCGCAGGCTCTCGCCGAAGGGAATCCGCCGCTGCGGGCTCTGGGTGGAGGCCTGCGCCTGGGCCGCGCGGTGTTGCTTGTCCAGGGCCTCCTCGACGGACTTCAGCGCCTCGGGCTCCAGGCTGCGCTGCTGGGCGATGTCTTCGACCACCTGGCGCACCCGCTGCAGGGCGCCGGCGACGATCTTCTCGCGCAGCGCCAGATCGCTGGCGGAGAGACGGTCGAGGCCCAGCAGTCGGGTTGCGATCGCCAGGGTGGAGGCGTTGAGGAAGAGGGTCATGAGGGTGAAGGCGGCGGCCAGCGCGCCGACCACCTGGGCTTCCTCGCCCAGCTCCGAGATGTGGGAAAGCGAGAGCGCCAGGATGAGGGTGACCGCCCCGCGGACCCCGCCCCACAGCACCAGGGCCTTCTGCGCCCGCTCCATCGGGGCGGCCAGCCCGATGTGCTGCAGCAGGGGTTGGGCCAGGAAGAGGATCAGGGCCCGCGCCAGGAAGGCACCTACATAGACCACCAGCGCGAGCAGGGCCTGCTGCCAGGTCAGGGTCAGGAGCAGGCCCGGCGTGAAGGAGGCCACCAGCAGCAGGATGAAGGTGCTGGCCCAGAACCCGATCTGGGACCAGACCGTCTGCACGAACTGCCAGTTCTTCGGCCCCATGTAGGTGAAGCCGATGGTGCAGGTGGTCAGGCCGGCGAAGACGACGGCGACCACGCCCGAGGCATCCAGCACCTCCTCGGCCAGAAGATAGATGCCGTAGGCCAGGGCCAGGGTCAGCGAGGTCTCGGCCACGGCGGAGCGGCCGAGCAGCGGATAGATCCGGCCGCAGACGAGCGCCACCCCGAAGCCGGCGGCCGCCCCGGCGCCGAACGAGTAGAGGAAGTCGACGATCGGGTCGCTGCCCTGCTGTGCGTCGGCGCCCACCAGGCCCAGCAGCAGGGTGAAGAGCGCGATCGCGGCGGCGTCGTTCAGCAGGCTCTCGCCTTCCAGGATCACCAGCAGGCGCCGGGGTGCGCCCACCTCCTTGAAGGTTGCGACCACCGCGGAGGGGTCGGTGGTCGAGACCGCCGCCCCCAGGAGGAGGCAGGCGATGAGCCCGATGCCGGAGAAGAGCCAGACCGCCAGCCCGACGGCTGCGGTTGCGGTGATGACGGCGAAGACGGCCATCAGGACGACGGTCGGGATGTCGTCCAGCATGCGCCGCACGTTCACCGCCAGCGCCATCTCGAACAGCAGCGGCGGCAGGAAGACGGCGAGCAGCGCGTCGCTGTCGAGCGCCATGCGCTGCACGAACCAGAGGTCGTAGGCGTTCAGCGCGCGGTCGGAGATCTTGATTCCCGAGAGCGCGGTCAGGAGGCCGTAGGCCAGCCCGATTGCGGCGATCGCCACCGGCAGCGGCAGAGCGATGCGCCGGGCGAAGGGCACCGTCACCGCCACCAGGGCCAAGGTCACCGTCAGCGAGGAGAGAATGAAAACGATGAGATGCATGTGCGACGCTCTCGTGGGTCCTCTGTCGTTGGCTCTGACCGCTCGCGGGTTCGCCCTATCATAGAGGAGGCCGCCGCTTCGCCTAAAGCTTCCTCCTAAACCCTTCCAGGCGTTGGCCCTTGCCTGCCTGCCTTGGCCCGATTAGGCTCGATCGGACGCTAGGCCTGAACGTGACGCCGACCAAGATCGCGAAGGCCTCTAGAGAGCCTGTGCAAGGCGACGGGAGTCGCGTTTCGCTTTCGGTGGATGCCCCCCTGACGCTCTTCGGGCGAGACGGGGCATTTGATATACGGGCGTACATGGGCTAGCGTTGTGGTTCGTTTTTGTGATGCCCGTTGGCCAAACGGGTCCACGACAGGGAGAATAGGAACATGAAGGCCTTGAAGCTTATGGCAGCGGCCGCCGCGCTTACGCTGGTGGCGGGCGCCGTGCAGGCAGAAGACAAGTTCATCACCATCGGGACCGGCGGCCAGACCGGCGTGTACTTCGTCGTCGGCCAGTCGATCTGCAAGCTCGTCAACCGCGGTACCGCCGAGCACAGCCTGAAGTGCACGGCGCCCTCGACCGGCGGTTCGATCGCCAACATCAACGCCATCAAGGCGGGCGACCAGGACATGGGCGTGGCCCAGTCCGACTGGCAGTACCACGCGCTGAACGGCACCTCGAAGTTCGAGGAGAGCGGGGCCTTCCCGGGCCTGCGCGCCGTCTTCTCCGTGCATCCGGAGCCCTTCACCGTGGTCGCGCGCAGCGATTCCGGCATCAAGACCTTCGATGACCTGAAGGGCAAGCGGGTGAACATCGGCAACCCCGGCTCCGGCCAGCGCGGCACGATGGAAGTCATCATGAACGCCAAGGGCTGGTCCATGGACGACTTCGCGCTCGCCTCCGAGCTCAAGTCGGCCGAGCAGTCCCAGGCGCTCTGCGACAACAAGGTGGATGCCATCATCTTCACCGTCGGCCACCCGAACGGCTCCATCCAGGAGGCGACGACCTCCTGCGATGCCATCGTCGTGCCGGTGACGGGCGCTGAGATCGACGCGCTGATCGCCGACAACCCCTACTACTCGGCCGCGACCATCCCGGGCGGCATGTACAACGGCACCGATTCGGACGTCGACACCTTCGGCGTGCGCGCCACCTTCGTTTCCTCCGACGCCGTCGACGAGGAGACGATCTATCAGGTGGTGAAGGCGGTCTTCGAGAACATGAACCGCTTCAAGAAGCTGCATCCGGCCTTCGAGGTCCTGGTGCCCGAGGAAATGGTCTCGGCGGGCCTGTCGGCCCCGCTGCACCCCGGTGCCGCGAAGTACTACAAGGAGAAGGGGCTGATCGAGTAGGCCGGTCCCGAAGGCCCGTCCGAGACGCTCGGGCGGGCCTTTCTCTTCGGGAGAAGCGGAACAAGAAGAAGCGGACCAAGCCGTAAGGGGGAGTCTCAGATGAGCGACAAAGAGAGCGGCACCACGGGCGGATTGAGCCAAGCGGAACTGGACGAACTCGTCGCCTCATCGGATACCGGCGGCCGCACGCCACCGGGCGTGCAGGGACAGATCATCCTCCTGGCCGCGCTGGCCTGGTCTCTCTTCCAGCTCTGGATCGCCTCGCCGATCCCCTTCATGGTCGGCTTCGGCGTCTTCAACGACACCGAAGCGCGCTCCATCCACCTGGCCTTCGCCATCTTCCTGACCTTCACCGCCTATCCCGCCGCGCGCACCCCTGCGCAGCTGGTTCTCGGGATCGGCGTGCCGGTGGTGCTCTGCGTCCTCTTCATGGTGGGGGCGAAGGAGGATGTGCCGGTCTGGTTCATCCCGATCATCACCGCCGCCATCGTCGCCGCCATCGTCCTGGGCTCGCCCAGGGACCGCATCCCGGTCTGGGAGTGGGGCCTCGCGCTCTGCGCCGCGGCCGCCGCGCTCTATCTCTTCGTCTTCTACAGCGCCATCGCGGACCGTGTGGGCGCGCCCATCCTGCAGGACTTCGTGGTCGGTATCGTCGGCCTCATGCTGCTGCTGGAAGCCACGCGCCGCTCGCTGGGCCCAGCCCTGATGATCGTTGCCACGGTCTTCCTGGTCTACACCTTCCTCGGCCCCGTGATGCCCTCGATCATCGCGCACAAGGGCAACTCGCTCTCCGAGGTGATCAATCACCAGTGGATCACGACCGAGGGCGTCTTCGGCATCGCGCTGGGCGTCTCGACCTCTTTCGTCTTCCTCTTCGTGCTCTTCGGCGCGCTGCTCGACAAGGCCGGCGCCGGCAACTACTTCATCCAGGTCGCCTTCTCGCTGATGGGGCACATGCGCGGCGGGCCGGCCAAGGCGGCCGTGGTCTCCTCGGCCATGACCGGCCTCATCTCCGGCTCCTCGATCGCCAACGTCGTCACCACCGGCACCTTCACCATCCCGCTGATGAAGCGTGTCGGCTTCTCCTCCGAGAAGGCGGGTGCCGTCGAGGTGGCCTCCTCCGTCAACGGCCAGATCATGCCCCCGGTCATGGGCGCGGCCGCCTTCCTGATGGTCGAATACGTCGGCATCCCCTACTTCGACGTGGTGACCCACGCGATCGTGCCGGCCGCGATCTCCTATATCGCGCTGGTCTACATCGTGCACCTGGAGGCCATGAAGGCCGGTTTCGAGGGCCTGCCCAGGGCCTACACGCCCAAGCCCATCGTGCAGCGCCTGATCGCCTGGAGCTTCATCATCTTCGGGATCTGCGCGCTCAGCCTCATCGTCTACTACGGCATGGGCTGGATCAGGCCGGCCTTCGGCGCCGCCGCGGGGTACATCGTCTTCGGCCTGCTGGTCGCGGCCTACCTGGCCCTGCTCTACGTCGCCTCCAAGGAAAAGCCCTTGCAGATGGACGACCCGAACGAGCCGGTGAAGGCGCTGCCGCTGCCGGGGCCGACCATCCGTTCCGGCCTCCACTACATCCTTCCGGTCGTGGTCCTGGTCTGGGCGCTGATGGTGGACCGCCTCTCGCCCGGGCTCTCGGCCTTCTGGGCGGCGGCCTTCATGATCTTCATCCTGGTGACCCAGCGCCCGCTGCTGGCCATCATGCGCGGCGAGGGCGCCTTCGGGCGGGCCGTGCGCGGCGGCCTGATAGACCTGCTGGACGGCCTGATCTCCGGTGCGCGCAACATGATCGGCATCGGCATCGCCACGGCGACGGCCGGCATCATCGTCGGTGCCGTCAGCCAGACCGGCGTGGGCTCGGCGCTGGCCAACGTGGTCGAGGTGCTCTCCGGCGGCAACATCATGGCCATCCTCTTCCTGACGGCGATCCTCTCGCTGATCCTGGGCATGGGCCTGCCGACCACGGCCAACTACATCGTGGTCTCGGCCCTGCTGGCGCCGGTCATCGTGACCCTGGGGCAGCAGAACGGCCTGATCGTGCCGCTGATCGCGGTCCACCTCTTCGTCTTCTACTTCGGGATCATGGCCGACGTGACGCCGCCGGTGGGGCTCGCCTCCTTCGCGGCCGCGGCGGTCTCCGGCGGCGATCCGATCAAGACCGGCGTGGTCGCCTTCTTCTACAGCCTGCGCACCGCGGCACTGCCCTTCCTCTTCATCTTCAACACCGAGCTGCTGCTGATCGACGTCGACGTGGCGCAGGGCATCTTCGTCTTCATCGTGGCGACGGTGGCCATGTTGCTCTTCGCGGCGGCGACGCAGGGCTATTTCATCGCACGGAGTCGATTCTATGAATCCATCCTGCTGCTGCTGGTGGCCTTCAGCCTCTTCCGGCCGGGCTTCTGGATGGACATGGTCTTCTCGCCCTACGAGGAGCGGGCGCCCAGCGAGATCGCGGCGGCCGCCGAGGCGACGCCGCCCGGCGAAGCCTTGCGCCTGCGGGTCGCCGGGCTCGACGACATCGGCGATCCCATCGAGTTCACGGCCTTGCTGCCGATGGGCGACCAGGCCACCGGCCAGGAGCGGCTGGAGGCCAGCGGTCTCACCCTGATCGACGGCGACGACGGCTCGGTCCTGGTCGACGACGTGGCCTTCGATTCGCCGGCGGCCAAGGCCGGGCTGGACTGGGACCAGAAGATCCTGGTCGTGCGCCAGCCGATCGACCAGCCGACCAAGTACCTCGTCTTCATCCCGGCCCTGGCGATCCTGGCCCTGGTGATCTTCCTGCAGCGCGGACGCCAGCCCAAACGCCAGGCTGCTGCAGCCTAACCCGGGAAAGAGAGAGCGGCATGTACAAGAACATCCTTCTCGCGGTGGACCTGAACCACGATTCCTCCTGGCAGACGGCCTTGCCGACGGCGATGGAGATGACCCGCGGCGGCGGCGGCGCGCTGCACCTCCTGGCGGTGTCGCCGGACTTCGGGACGGCGCTGGTCAGCGGCTTCTTCTCGAAGGACTTCGAGCGCAAGGCGCTGCAGCATGTCTTCGAAGAGTTGAAGAAGTTCGCCGAGAAGCATGTGGACAAGGATCTCACCTACGAGACCCACATCGCACAGGGACCCATTGCGGCAGAGATCGTTCGCGTGGCCGAGGAGAAGGCCGTCGACCTGATCGTGATGGCCTCGCATCCCCCCGACGAGGTGCGCGACTTCCTGGTCGGCTCGCACGCCGAGAAGGTGGTGCGCCACTCGCCCATTTCCGTCCTGGTGGTGCGCGGCTGACCCGCCCGGCAGCGGAGCGTAGCGCCGGACCCACTTGAAGGCCGGCGGAGTCCCCCGCATTCTGTGGATTAGCCGGATGGGTAAGGCCTCGTGAGCACGCTCTTCACGCTCGGCTATCAGGGCGCTGACATCGGGGCCTTCGTGACCACCCTGCAGGAGGCCGGGGTCCGCCTTCTGCTCGACATCCGCGAGTTGCCGCTCTCACGCAAGAAGGGCTTCTCCAAGCGCGCGCTCGCGCAGGCACTGGCCGATGGCGGGATCGCCTATCGCCATCTCCGCGACCTGGGGAACCCGAAACCCGGCCGCGATGCCGCCCACCGCGGCGACCGGGCGACCTTCGAGCGCGTCTTCCGCAACCAGCTCCGCAGCGAGAACGCCCAGAGGGCGCTCGACTGCGCGACGGAACTGGCGCTGCACCAACCTGCGTGCCTGCTCTGCTTCGAGCGGGACGAGGCCGGCTGCCACAGGCGCATCGTTGCCGACGCCATGGCCGCGCGTTCCAGCCTGCGCATCGAGCACCTGCGCGTCGGGTGAAAAGGGGGAGCGCGAATCGGTGCGGCCGTCCTGATGGCCTTCTGGTTCTTTCATTCCGATGCTACGGAGAAATTGACAGAGATTGCATGATTTTGCACCATGCGAGCCTTATTCATAGCCATCGGGTGCCGTCATGCTCTCCTCGAGCCGTTCCCTCCTTCTCGCCGTCACCGTCGCCCTGGGCAGTTCCGCCGCCCTGGCCGATGCGCCCTTCATCATCGTCCAGTCCACCACCTCCACGCAGAACTCCGGGCTCTACGACTACATCCTGCCGCTCTTCCAGGAGAAGAGCGGGATCGAGGTCCGGGTGGTGGCGGTCGGCACCGGGCAGGCGATCAAGAACGCGGCCAACTGCGACGCCGACGTCCTGCTGGTCCACGCCAAGGCGGCCGAGGAGGCCTTCGTGGCAGAGGGCATGGGGCTGACCCGCAGCGACCTCATGTACAACGACTTCGTGATCGTCGGTCCGGCCGAGGACCCGGCCGGCATCGCCGAGACGGCCTCCGTCGCCGCCGCGCTCCAGACCATCGCCTCGTCCGAGGCCGCCTTCGCCTCGCGCGGCGACGATTCCGGCACCCACAAGAAGGAACGCGCGCTCTGGAAGGAGGCCGGCGTGGACCCGACCCAGGCGTCCGGCGCCTGGTACCGCGAGACCGGATCGGGCATGGGCGCCACGCTCAACGTCGCGGTCGGCATGGGCGCCTACGTCATGACCGACCGCGCCACCTGGATCGCCTTTGCCAACAAGGGCGACTACGTCATCGTGGTCGAGGGCGATCCCCAGCTCTATAACCAGTACGGCGTGATCCCGATCAACCCGGCGCACTGCCCGGACGTCAGGGCGAGGGAGGGCCAGGCCTTCGTCGACTGGCTGCTCTCGGCCGACGGCCAGACCGCCATCGCCGACTACCGGGTCGACGGCCAGCAGCTCTTCTTCCCCAACGCCAGGTAACCGGCCGGAGCCTAGCCTCCGATCCAGCGCACCTCGCCGTTGGGGGCGATGTCGTATCCGCCCAGCTCCGCTGCTTTCCGGCGGAAAGCCTCGCCGCGGCAAAAGCTCCAGAGCGCCTGCAGGGGGGCCTCGAAGTAGGCGCGCTGCCAGACGACGAGGTCGAAGGTCTCCTCGATCAGGGGGCGGAAGTCGAGGCCGTACTGGATCGCGGCCGCTTCCAGCCCCAGGGCCGCGTCGGCCCGGCCGCCGGCCACGTCGGCCGCGGCCTCGGTCTCGGTGCGCACCACGTTGACGGTCTCGAAGGCATCGGGCGCGAGCCCGGCCTCCGCGGCGAAGTGCTCGAAGAGAATGCGGCTGCCCGCGGTGGTCTGGCGCAGGGTGACGCGCCTGCCCGCCAGGTCGGCCACGGCGCTGAGGCCGGAGCCCTTCGGCAGGATCAGGCCCTGCCGCCGCCGGGCCCAGGTGAGTGCGACCACCGGCTGGCCGGCGAAGCGCTCCTGCAGGTGCTGCAGGTTCCAGCGGGCATCGCCCTCGAAGACATGGGTCCCGCACATCGCCGCGCTGCGGCCGGCCAACCGCTCCAGGCCGTCCAGGCTGCCGTCGAAGAAGGAGGCGAGCCCGGTTCCGGCCTGGCGCAGCGCCCAGTCCAGCAGGGGATCGTGACTGCCGGCGACGATGGGCGGCAACGCGTTCTCGCTCCGCCCGCCGGTCTCGCCCTGCAGCCAGGCCTCGATCTCGGTGCGCGGGAAGAGCAGCTTGCCGGTCACCCGCCGGCAGGGCACCTCGCCGGCCGCGGCCAGGTCATAGACCTTGCGCTCCTTGACCCGCAGCAGCTCGGCCAGCTCTTTGGTCGTCAGGAAGGCGGTCGACAAGGCTCTCTTCTCCTCCATTCCCGTTTCGGCGGCGCCCGGCACTCGGTTGGTATCGGCACCGGCCCACACCCCCGCCCGGCCGCCCACGAAAGTATCCTGGCATCGGCGGCCGGGCGGGGGTGCGGGCCGGTTCCGCGTTGGCCCAATCAGCGCCAGCAGGAGGCTACAGCAGAATCTCGCCGGCCAGATAGGCCTTTGCTTCGCGGCTGGCGGGGCGGGCGAAGAAGGTCTCGGCCGGGCCGCGCTCGATCAGCCTGCCGTGGTGCATGAAGATGACCTCGTCGGCCAGCCGGTGGGCCTGCCCGCGATCGTGGCTCACCAGCACCACCCGGGTCCCGGCGTCGCGCGCTCTCAGCATCATCTCCTCGATCGCCAGGATCGAGGCCGGGTCCAGGCTGGCGGTGGGCTCGTCGAGGAAGAGCACCTCGGGCGCCAGCGCCAGCGCGCGTGCCAGCGCCAGGCGCTGCTGCTCGCCGCCCGAGAGGACGCGGGCCGGCCGCTCCGCCAGCCGGTCCAGCCTGGCCTCGGCGAGGGCGGCCAGCGCCGTCTCGCGGGCCGCCTCGCGCGAGAAGCCGGCCATGCGCAGGGGGTAGGTCACGTTGGCAAGGGCCGAGCGGCGCAGCAGCACCGGCTTCTGGAAGACGAAGCCCAGGCGCTGGCGCTGGCGGCGCTGCGGGGCCGCGCGGCCCCAGGAGACCTGGCCGCTGTCGGGCTGGATCAGCCCCGCCAGCACGCGCAGCAGCAGGCTCTTGCCGGCGCCGTTGGGGCCCAGGATGACGCTCACGCCCTGGCCGGCGAAGGCGATCTCCGGCAGGTCGAGCAGCAGCCGCCCCTTGCGCTCCACCCTGATCCCGGCGGCCAGCAGGGGACAGATGCTGGCGGCCTCGGCGGCGGCCCGCAGGCTTCGGGTCTGCAGCGAGCCGTCAGGCATAGCTCAGCCTCGCGGCCGCGTTGCGCAGCAGGTAGAGCAGTGCGTTGACCAGGATGGCGATGGCGATCAGGACGGCCCCCAGCCCCAGGGCCAGCGCGAGGTTCCCCTTGGAGGTCTCCAGCGCGATCGTCGTGGTCATGACCCGGGTCACGTGGTTGATGTTGCCGCCCACGATCAGCACCGCGCCGACCTCCGCCGAGGCGCGCCCGAAGCCGGCCAAGAGCGCCGTCAGCAGGCTGAAGCGCCCGTCCCACAGCAGGGTCGCGACGTAGCCCAGGGGGCCGACCCCGAAGCTGCGGAGCTGCTCGTCGTACTCCTCGTGCAGGTCCTCGACGGTCTGGCGGGTGAGCGCCGCGATGATCGGCGCGACCAGCACGCACTGCGCGATGATCATGGCCGTGGGGGTATAGAGAAGCTCCAGCACCCCCAGCGGCCCGGCCCGCGAGAGCAGGAGATAGACCAGCAGGCCCACCACCACCGGCGGCAGCCCCATGCAGGCGTTCAGCACCACCAGCACCGCGCCGCGCCCGGGAAAGCGCGAGACCGCCAGCAGCGCGCCCAGCGGCATGCCGATGACGGCGGCGATCAAGACCGCGGTCAGGCTGACGCGCAGCGAGAGCCCGACGATCTCCAGCATGGTGGGGTCCAGCGCGATCAAGAGGCCGAAGGCCTGCAGGAAAGCGCCGCCGAAATCCTGCATTCAGCACTCCCTTTCCTGCGGATTATGCTGTTTTCTGCGGAATTTTCCAGGCTTTCCGCCAGGCTTTACGAAAGCAGGCCTGGCGAAGCGTCCAGAGGACTGCATAGTGGCTGGCCGGAAGCGATGAGGAGGCGAGGCGTCAGACCATGAACCGCAAGGAGCGCCGGGCGGCGCGCAAGGAGGGCGTCCTGGATCCCGCCGCCTTCCTCAAGCTGGCGGACGAGCACATCGCGCTCGCCAACCGCCACAACCGCACGGTCCCGGCCACCGACGTGCATGCGGCCCTGGTCTACGCCGCAGCCCGCTACGGCGCCCATGTCGCCAAGAACGTCGTGGCGGTCGAGGAGCACGAGAAGACGGTCGAGGCCGCCGCCAAGGACTATGCCGACTGGCTGAGGCAGCACCTGGCCGACCCCAGCGTCTGATCGGAAGGGGGGAACGGGCCGGAGGCGTTTCCAGCCGCGCTCGAAGTCTCCTAGAAGCGCTCCGCGCTTGCCGCAGCCCAGTCGGCCTCCCAGGCCTTGGGGATCTTGCTGCCGAGAAGCTGGCGCGGGCGGAGCCAGGAATGGAGCGTCGCGTAGCTCTCGTCGCGCTGGTCGCCCTGGCGGCGCAGCAGGTGTTCGGGGCCGAGCTGCCCCGGGTGGTCCAGTCCCATGGCGCCGACCAGGTCGAGGAAGCTCTTGACGGTCGCCGCGTGGAAGTTGGCGACGTGCTGCTGGCGGACCTTGACGTCGACGGCGTGGTTGCGGTGCGGGTCCTGCGTGGCGATGCCCGAGGGGCAGGTGTTGGTGTCGCAGCGCAGGGCCTGGATGCAGCCGACCGCGAAGAGCATGGTGCGGGCCGCGTTCACCATGTCCGCGCCGATCGCGATCTTCTTGATCATGTCGAAGCCCGAGACCGTCTTGCCGCTGGCGATCAGGGTGATCTTCTCGCGCACGCCGGTTCCCACCAGCGCGTTCTGCACGAAGACCAGCGCGTCCTGGATCGGCATGCCCAGGCGGTCCGAGAACTCGTTGGGGGCGGCCCCGGTGCCGCCCTCGGCCCCGTCTATGGTGATGAAGTCGGGCAGGGGGCCGCCCTCGGCCATGGCCTTGCAGATGCCCAGGAACTCGCTCTTGCGGCCGATCGCGAGCTTGAAGCCGACCGGCTTGCCGCCGGAGCGCTCGCGCAGATCGGCGGCGAAGTCCAGCAGACCCTGCGGGGTGGAGAAGGCGCTGTGCGCGGGCGGCGAGATGCAGTCCTGGCCGACCGGCACGCCGCGCACCCGGGCGATCTCGGCACTGACCTTCGCGCCGGGCAGCACCCCGCCGTGCGCCGGCTTGGCGCCCTGCGAGAGCTTGATCTCGATCATCTTGACGGCCGGCTTCTGCGCCTTCTCCTCGAAGGCCGCGGGATCGAAGCCGCCGTCCTTGCTGCGGCAGCCGAAATAGCCCGTGCCGATCTGCCAGATGAGGTCGCCGCCGCCCTCCAGGTGATAGTCGCTGAGGCCGCCCTCGCCGGTGTTGTGGGCGAAGCCGCCGATGCGCGCGCCGTTGTTCAGGGCCCGCAGCGCGTTGGCGCTGAGCGCGCCGAAGCTCATGGCCGAGATGTTCAGTCTCGAGGCGTTGTAGGGCTGGCTGCAGGCCTCGCCGCCGACGATGACGCGGGCATCCTCCGGCTGGACCCGCTTGGGCGCCAGCGAGTGGTTGGCGCGGTGATAGCCGACCTCCTCCAGGTCGTACTGCGTGCCGAAGGGCAGGGTGTCGAGGCCGGCTTCGGCGCGAGCATAGACCTGGTTGCGCTGCAGGCGGTTGAAGGGCCGGCCGGACTGGTTGGTCTCGATGAAGTACTGGCGGATCTCCGGGCTGATGAACTCCAGCGCGTAGCGGGCGTGGCCGATCACCGGATAGTTGGAGAGCACGTTGGACTTGGAGACGTGGATGTCCCAGAGGCCCAGCGCGCCGTAAGCCAGGACCGGCAGCAGGAGCCAGAGCCAGCTCGCCGAGGCGAGTGAGAGCAGGAAGGTGACGAGCAGTCCACCTCCGAAGATGGCATAGAAGATCGAGCGCGCGGACACGGCTGGCCTACCTCCCTGAGTTTGTTGTTGCGCTGACCATAGCGTGCCGGGCGGCTCCGGGTCGATGGTCAAGACCAATGGCTTCTCCGCCCCACGGCATTGGTCTAGGCTTCCCTATCGGGAGGTAGGATCGAGAGATGAGCCCGCAGGCCAGGAACGGGACATCGCTGCGCAAGCTGGGGCTCGCCGCCCTCGGGATCGCGCTCTTTGTTGCGCTCTTCTGGGGCAGCTATCACTCCGCGCTCAGGATCTTCCTGGGCGAGACGGCGGCGCGCGGGCATACCGTCCTGGCGCTCCAGGCCGAGAACCTGGTGGGCTGGCTCGACCGCTACCGGGCGCTGCCGCGGATCTATGCGGAATCGACGGCGGTCCGCAGCCTGCTGCAGGAGCCCGACGACGGGGCGCTGCTGCACCGGGTGAACCACCGCCTCTCGCTCTGGAACATCGCCAGCGGCGCCTCCGACACCTACCTGATGCAGCGTGACGGCAACACGCTCGCCGCCTCCAACTGGGCCGATCCCGTCAGCTTCGTCGGCCAGAACTTCAGCTACCGGCCCTATTACCGGGAGGCCATCGAGGGGCGGCTCGGCCGCTTCTTCGCGCTGGGCACCACCTCGGCCCGGCGCGGCTACTACTTCTCCTACCCCGTGGTGGTGGAGGGCAGCATCCTGGGTGCGCTGGTCGTCAAGGTGGGGGTGGAGGACCTGGAGCGGGAGCTGCACGCCAGCCCCTACCGCATCTTCGTGACCAACGGCGACGGGGTGGTGCTGCTGGCCGGCGATCCCGGGTGGCGCCTGAAGCTGCTGGCCCCCCTGAGCGAGGCGGCCAAGGCGCGGATCCTGGAGACCCGGCAGTTCGACCTGCAGGAGGTGGCGCTCCTGGACCAGCCCCTGGGCGGGGCCGTGCCCGAGGGTGGCCGGCAGGTCACCATCGAGGAGGGAGAGGCGGCCGGCAGCTACCTGCAGCTCGCGCGCGCCCTTCCCTCCGAGGGCTGGACCCTGAACCTGCTGCTGCCGACCCTCTCGGCCAGCGCCCAGGCCTTCAACTCCGCCCTGGCGGTGGTCTTCGGCCTGCTGGCGCTGGGCCTGGTGGTCGCCCTGCTGTGGCAGCGGCGCCGGCGGCTGGTGGAGCGGCTGCGCGTGCGCGAGGAGGCGCGGGCGACCCTGGCGCGCACCGTCGCCGAGCGCACCGCCGACCTCAGCCACGCCAACCTGCTGCTGGAAGAGGAGGTGCGCGAGCGCAAGCTGGCCGAAGAGGAGCTGAGGCGCGCCCAGCGCGAGCTGGTGCAGGCAGCCAAGCTGGCAGCCCTGGGGCAGATGTCGGCGGCTATGAGCCACGAGTTCAACCAGCCGATCACCGCCATCCGCTCCTTCGCCGACAACGCCGCCGCCTTCCTGGCGCGCGGCCAGGAAGAGCAGACCAAGGGGAACCTGGAGCAGATCGTCAGGCTGACCGACCGCATGGCGGAGCTCTCGCGCCACCTGCGCAGCTTCGCCCGGCGCCCGCAGGGCTCGATCCGTCCGGTCTCGCTCGCCGCCGTGATCAAGGAGAGCCTGGCCCTGCTCGGCGGCCAGATCGAGAAGGCCGGCGTGGAGCTGGAGGTCGGCCTGCCGGAGGGACCGCTCTGGGTCATGGGCGGGCACGTGCGCCTGCAGCAGGTCGTGGTGAACCTGCTGACCAACGCCCTCGACGCCTCGCGGGACTGCGCCCGGCCGCAGATCCGGCTTTCCGTCAGGGAGGCCGGCGGGCAGATGATCCTCGAGGTCGAGGATAGAGGGGCAGGGCTCTGCGAGGCGGACCAGGACCGCATCTTCGATCCCTTCTTCACCACCAAGGAGGTGGGCAAGGGCCTGGGCCTCGGGCTCTCCATCTCCTTCAACATCGTGAAGGATTTCGACGGCACCCTCCGGGCCGCCAACCGGGAGGGCGGCGGCGCGTGCTTCTCGGTCGTGCTGAACCGGGCCGAGGCGCCGCTGGAGACGGCCGCGCAATGACGGCCGGCGAGGTGATCCTGGTCGACGACGAGGAGGCCGTGCGCCTCTCGACCCAGCAGAGCCTAGAGCTGGCGGACTTCCGCGTCACCTGCTTTGCCCGTGCCGAGCGCGTCCTGGAACGGGTGCAGCGCGGCTTCGAGGGCGTCCTTGTCAGCGACATCCGCATGCCCAGGATGGACGGGCTCAGCCTGCTGGCCGCGGTGCGCGAGATCGACCCCGACCTGCCGGTGATCCTGGTGACCGGCCACGGCGACGTGCCGCTGGCGGTGGAGGCCATGCGGGCCGGGGCCTACGACTTCCTGGAGAAGCCCTTTCCCGCCTCGCGCCTGACCGACAGCGTGCAGCGGGCGACCGACAAGCGGAGGCTGACCCTGGAGAACCGGCGCCTGCGCCAGCAGCTCGAGAAGCGCGACTTGCTGGAGAGCAGCCTGGTCGGCCGCAGCCAGACCATGGTGGACCTGCGCCACCGGATCCGGACCATCGCCGGCAGCGACGCCGACGTGCTGATCATGGGCGAGACCGGGACCGGCAAGGAGCTGGCCGCACGCGCCCTGCACGAACTCTCGGAGCGGCGCGACAGGCCCTTCGTCGCGATCAACATGGCGGCCCTGCCGGCCGAGATGCTGGAGAGCGAGCTCTTCGGCCACGAGCAGGGGGTGGGCGGCAACCTGCGTGCGCGCGTCGGCAAGTTCGAGCATGCCCGGGGCGGCACGCTCTTCCTCGACGAGATCTGCTCGCTCGGCCTGCCGCTGCAGGCCAAGCTGTTGCGGGTGATACAGGAGCGGGTGATCGAGCGCCTGGGCTCCAACGAGGCGGTCCCGCTCGACGTCCGCTTCCTGGCCTCGACCAAGGAGGACCTGCAGCATGAGGTGACGGCGGGGCGCTTCCGCGACGACCTCTACTACCGCCTGAACGTCGTCTCCCTGACCCTGCCTCCCCTGCGCGATCGCATGAGCGATGCGCCCCTTCTGTTCCAGCATCTGGTGAACGAGGGCGCGCACCGCTATCGCCGCGAGGCGCCGGCGGTCTCGGCCAAGGACCTGGCGGCGGTCGCCGCGCGCGCCTGGCCCGGCAACGTGCGCGAGCTGCGCAACGCCGCCGACCGCTTCGTCCTGGGCCTGCCGATCGACGAGACCGCGGCCGAGGCGGGGCCGGAAACCCTCGCCGAGCAGGTCGAGGCCTTCGAGAAGCACGCCATCGCCGCGGCCCTGGCGCTCAACGGCGGCAACCTCAAGGCCACCTACGAGGGCCTGGGGCTCTCGCGCAAGACGCTCTACGAGAAGATGGTGCGCCACGGCCTGCGCCGCGAGGATTTCGCCGAGAGCTGAAAAGCGGGCGCTTGTCCCTTCGCCGACACGGGCATGCGTCGCCGATGGGTGGAAAACGAAACATCGCGCGCACTTTCTTGCCAAGGGCCTGTTTCTTGCCTGAGACTGGCCTTGCTTGCCGCGAAAGGCGCGCGGCAGAAGTCGCCATCCGCTAGCGAGGGAGCCCTCGGCAGTGCCCGGATCGAACCGGGCCGGGCAGCACCGCACTCCCCGCAGCAGAGAAGCCCTGGGGCCCAGGCCCCGGGAGGAAACCGTCAGACAAAGCCAGGAGACGCAACGATCATGCGCATGACCAGAAAACTCATCGCCACCGCCGCCTCGGTCCTCGTGCTGAGTGCCTTCAGCGGGACGGCCTCGGCCGCCGATGCCTGCCAGGACGGCGAGATCGAGATCAAGTTCAGCCACGTCACCAACACCGACAAGCATCCCAAGGGCATCGCCGCCACGCTGCTGGCGCAGCGCGTCAACGAGGATATGGACGGCAAGGCCTGCATGGTGGTCTTCCCCAGCTCGCAGCTCTACAACGACGACCAGGTGCTGGAGGCCATGCTGGCCGGCGACGTGCAGCTGGCCGCGCCCTCGCTCTCCAAGTTCGAGAAGTTCACCAAGAAGTACCGCCTCTTCGACCTGCCCTTCCTCTTCGACGACATCGCCGCCGTGGACCGCTTCCAGCAGTCCGAAGCCGGCCAGGCGCTGAAGGACTCCATGCAGCGCCGCGGCCTGCAGGGCCTGGCCTTCTGGCACAACGGCATGAAGCAGTTCTCCGCCAACAAGCCGCTGCTGGTGCCGGCCGACGCCGAGGGGCTGAAGTTCCGCGTCCAGCCCTCCGACGTGCTGGTGGCGCAGATGGAGGCGCTCGGCGCCAACCCGCAGAAGATGGCCTTCTCCGAGGTCTATGGCGCGCTTCAGACCGGCGTCGTGGACGGCCAGGAGAACACCTGGTCGAACATCTACGGCCAGAAGTTCTTCGAGGTGCAGGACGGCATCACGGAATCCAACCACGGCATCATCGACTACCTGGTGGTGACCAACCGGCAGTGGTGGGACGACCTGCCCGCCGACGTGCGCGAGCAGCTGGCCACCATCATCGCCGAGGTGACGGAAGAGCGGAATGCCGCCTCGACGGAGGTCGACCTGGAAGCCAGGCAGGCGATCATCGACGCCGGCAGCGAGGTCCGCACCCTGACGCCGGAGCAGCGCAAGCAGTGGATCGAGGCGATGAAGCCGGTCTGGGCCCAGTTCCAGGACGACATCGGCAACGACCTTCTCGAAGCCGCGCAGGCCTCGAACGCCACGAACTAACGATAAGAAAGTTGGAGCCCGGCCGGCATCGCACGGCCGGGCCCGTCCTCGACGGCCATTCTAGAGCAAGATTCGCTCGCCAAGGCTTACGCGGCCTGCTCTAGCGGTTTGTTCTGCTAGCAAATCGTCGTCGCAGATGGGTTCATCTGCTCGGGATTTGTCTAGCGCCGGCGAGCAGGGAGGAAGAGCATGCACTACCAACCGACGACAGCGCTCGGGCGGGTGGTCAACAGCATCGAGGAGACGCTGATCGCGCTCATTCTCGGGCTCATGACCCTGGTCACCTTCGTCAACGTGGTCGCCCGCTACGTCTTCAACGACAACATCCTCTGGGCCCTGGAGACGACGGTTTTCCTCTTCGCCTGGCTGGTGCTGCTGGGCGCGTCCTACTGCGTCAAGATCCATGCTCACCTCGGCGTCGACGTGCTCCTGAACGCCGTCTCTCCGGCCGTCGAGCGCGTCCTGGGGCTGGTCGCGGTCGGCTGTTGCCTCGCCTTCAGCCTGCTGCTGCTTATCGGCTCCTGGAACTACTGGGCGCCTTTCGCCGCGCTGCCGCAACTGGACGGCACCCTGAACGACCAGGCCTGGTACGAGGTCAACGACGTCCCCATGCCGGGCTTCCTCAGCTTCCTGGGCGACGCCATGAACGAGGGCGAGGCCTATGAGAAGATGCCCCGCTTCATTCCCTACGCCGCGCTGCCGATCGGCCTGCTGCTGCTGACCCTGCGTTTCGCGCAGCTTGGCTGGCACATCCTGCGCGGACGGACCAGCCGGATCATCGCCGCCCACGAGGCCGAGGATCTGGTCGAAGACGCGAGCAAGGAGGAGTAGGCCGATGGATCTCGTCTTTCTCTTCCTCATGGTGATCGCCTTCCTCGCCATCGGGGTGCCGATCGCCGTCTCGCTGGGCCTCAGCTCCATCATCTTCCTGGTGATCTTCTCCGACAGCTCGCTCGGCTCGATCGCGCAGACGCTCTTCAACGCCTTTGCCGGGCACTTCACCCTGCTGGCCATTCCCTTCTTCATCCTGGCCTCGGTCTTCATGTCGACCGGCGGCGTGGCGAAGAGGATCATCCGCTTCGCGATTGCCTGCGTGGGCCACTTCCGCGGCGGCCTGGCGATCGCCAGCGTCTTCGCCTGCATGCTCTTCGCGGCGCTCTCCGGCTCCTCGCCGGCGACCGTGGTGGCGATCGGCTCCATCGTCATCGCCGGCATGGTGCAGGTCGGCTACAAGAAGGACTTCGCCGCCGGCGTCATCTGCAATGCCGGCACCTTGGGCATCCTCATCCCGCCCTCCATCGTGATGGTGGTCTATGCCTCGGCCGTCGACGTTTCGGTGGGCCGCATGTTCCTGGCCGGCGTCATTCCGGGCCTGGTCGCCGGCCTGATGCTGATGATCGGCATCTACATCTTCGCCCGCTACCGGGGCCTGCCGGCGCAGGAGTGGGCCGGCATCAACGAGATCGTGGCGTCGGGACGCGACGCGGCCTGGGGCCTGCTGCTGATCGTCATCATCCTGGGCGGCATCTACGGCGGCATCTTCACCCCGACGGAAGCCGCCGCGGTGGCCGCGGTCTATGCCTTCTTCGTCGCCAACTTCGTCTACAAGGACATGGGGCCGCTGAAGGGCGAGGGTGAACTGCGCCATCCCTTCCTGAGGCGCCCGCACAGCCTGATCACCGTCTTCGTCCATCCCGACACCAAGTCGGCGCTGCTCGATGCCGGCAAGACCACGATCATGCTGCTCTTCATCATCGCCAACGCGCTGATCTTGAAGCACGTGCTGACCGAGGAGCAGATCCCGCAGTCGATCGCGGCCGCCATGCTGGACGCCGGCTTCGGGCCGATCATGTTCCTGGTCATCGTCAACGTGATCCTGCTGATCGGCGGGCAGTTCATGGAGCCCTCGGGCCTCATCGTGATCGTGGCCCCGCTGGTCTTCCCCATCGCCATCGACCTGGGCATCGATCCCATCCACCTCGGCATCATCATGGTGGTGAACATGGAGATCGGCATGATCACGCCGCCGGTGGGCCTCAACCTCTTCGTGACCTCGGGCGTCACGGGGATGCCCATGCTCCGCGTGGTCAAGGCAGCGCTGCCCTGGCTCGGGATCATGTTCATCTTCCTCATCATGGTGACCTACATCCCCTGGATATCGACCGTACTGCCGACCTGGCTGATGGGCCCGGAGATCATCATCAAGTGAGGCTGGGCCGGCGCCTTCGAGAGAGGGCGCCGGCGGGCCGGAGGCCTCAGCGGCAGGCGCGCCAGACTCTCTCCGGCGTCGCGGGCGGGTCGATCTCGGCCTTGCCCAGCCTGCGCAGGGCGTCGTTGACGGCGTTCAGGACGGCGGGGGTGGCGGCAATCGTCCCCATCTCCCCGAGGCCATGCAGCGCCGCGCCCTCGTCCGGCTCGACGAAGGAGAGGGAGAAGAAGGGAACATCGTCCGCCCTGGGCAGCGCATAGTCCAGCAGCGATCCGGTTATCAGTTGGCCGTTCTCTTCGTCATAGCGGCAGATTTCCAGCAGCGCCTGGCCGATGCCCTGCACCACGCCGCCCTGGACCTGCGCTTCGGCAAGCGCGGGTGCCGCCACCCGGCCGATATCGTCGACGCCGCAATAGTGGAGGATTGCGACCTCGCCGCTGTCGGGATCCAGTTCGATCTCGCAGATGTGGGTTCCGCAGGGCTCTGTGAAGACACCCGGATCGTGGGTGGCCTCGGCCGACAGAAGGGGCTGCAAGGCGTCATCCAACAGACCGGCCTTCGCGGAGGACACGACGAGGCCGCCCAGGGTCAGCTCCGCACCGGTGGGCCGGTTGCGGAAGCTGCCCGCGGCATAGCCGACCTCTTCGGCCGCCACCTGCCAGAGCTGTGCAGCCAACGCGCTGCCCCGCTCCACCAGCGCCTCTGCGGCTGCGCGGCAGGCGGGCTCCGCCGCCGGTATCGAGCGGGAGCCCGCGGTCGAGGAGGAAATGGCCGAGAGCCGGGTATCGCCCTGGACCAGGCGGACGCGGTCAATCGGAAGACCGAGTGCGCTTGCCACCGTCGTGCGAAAGACGGCGTCGTGGCCCTGCCCGCTGCTCTGGGTGCCGGAGTGGATGACGACCCCTCCATCGTCGTCGGCCGTCACGCGAACGCGCTCTTCGTATCCCATCGCCATGATCGCGTAGCTCGCCATGCCTCGACCTCGAAGCTTACCGGCCGACACAGCGCTCCGGGGCAGGCTTTCGGCTGCCTTCACGGCCTGCTCGAAGGCCCTGCGGTAGTCGCGTGCCCCGAACTCATCGTCGAAGCAGTTGCGCCGCAAGGGGCCGTTCCAACCTGCAAGGTTGCGGCGTCTGAGCTCGATCGGATCCATCCCGATCTCGTGGGCGGCGGCCTCGACGAGCCTTTCCAGGGGATAGACGAGTTCTGCGCGACCGGCACCGCGATAGGCATCGATCGGCACCGTGTTGGTGAAGGCGCCTGTCACCTGCGCATAGCCCGCGGCGATGTCGTAGGGGCCGGGCAGGCGAGAGACCATGGTGGAGTTCAGCGGCCCGTAGCCGGTGACATAGGCGCCCAGGTTCGCCACCGTCTCTAGGCGGATCGCCAGGAAGCGGCCGTCGCCATCCAGCGCCAGTGCGATGTCAAAGACCTGGTCGCGGGCCTGGGTGTCGCCGAGGAAGCCGTCCTGAGCGCGCTCACCGACCCAACGGACCGGGCGAGCCGTGCTGCGTGCTGCATGGATGACCAGAACCTGCTCCGGGTAGGGAAGTCCGCGAACGCCGAAGGCGCCGCCGACATCGGGCGTGACCAGGTGCAGGCACTCTTCCTCCCAGCCAAGGACGGCGAGGAGCTGTTCGCGCAGGTACTGCGCACCCTGGCTCTGTGTATAGAGCGTCACGCTCTCGCCCTCCGGCACGGCGATCGCGGCCCGGGTCTCCAGGGGATTGACCACCACCCTGGGAAAGCCGATTTGCCTGCGGACTGTTAGCGCGGCATCCTTGAATGCGGCCTCGGTCGCGGTCCGGTCGCCGAAGACGGTCCTGAAGCAGATGTTCCCCGGCGCTTCGTCCCAGATCTGCGGCGCGTCCGCGCGGAGCGCTGCGCGGGCATCGGTGACGGCTGGCAGGGTGCGGATCGAGGCATCGACCAACGCCGCTGCGCTCTCGGCAGCCTCGGCCGTCTCGGCGACGACGAAGGCCAGGCCGTCGCCGACATGACGCGTCCGTCCGCTCGCCAGGGCCCTGTAGGGCGGCAGGGCCATGGGGCTGCCGTCCTCTTGCTTCACCGGCCAGACGCAGGGCAAGAGGCCGATCCCCGCTTCGTCCAGGTCCGAGGCCGTGTAGACAGCCAGGACGCCGGGGTGGTTTCGGGCTGCCAGTGTGTCCAGGCGCTCGATCGCACCGTGAGCGTGGCCGGAGCGCAGAAGGTAGCCGTAGGCCTCGTCGGAAAACCGCAAGTCCGCGGTGAAACGCGCCGCGCCGACAAGAAGATCCCTTGGCTCTGTCATCGGACTCTCCGGAGAGATACTGCTCTGTCCAAACATTAGATGCTGTCTCTGCGACTGTCCAGCAAACGAGCTCTCAACGCACTGCGGAATTTTGCGACCGTTTTTTGAATATTCCAATTTTGAATGCAGTATTTCGATTGATCAGAAGATCATGAACGCCGGGTCGGAGACATGACAGGAAGCGGACGGCGCCAATCTGACCTGAAAGCCGGCCAGGTCCCGAGGGGCGGGCTGCTCTAACGGCGGTGAAAATGCCGCCCGATCGGCTGCTCTGCCGGCTCGGCGACGTAGATGCGCTGGACCGCGGAGAAGACCATGGCCGTGGTCCAGCCGAAGATCACCATGCCGGCCGCCGCCTCGAAGGCACCGAGCAGGCGGTAGCTCTCGTCCAGCACGATGTCGCCGAAGCCGAGCGTGGTGAAGGCCACGGTGGAGAAATAGACCGCGGTCTCCAGGTCGTCGAAGACTCCTAAGAACATGTACACAAGCGCCCAGCACCAGCATTCGACGACCACGGCCAGGAAGTACCAGAGCACGAGGGCGGTGACGATGCTGGCCCTGGCGAAGTGGGTGCGGTGAGAGCCGATCCGGTTGCGGAAGAGCCAGAAGCCGAAGACCATGAAGCCGGCATGGACGGTCGCGGTCCAGGCGATCATCAGGGCACCGATCAAGAGGTCGTCCAGCACCGAAGCCTTCTCCCGCAGTAATCCAGACCAGCATCCCCGGTCATCCTGCCCTGTCCCCGCGGCGCCTCACAAGTGACCTGCTGCCCTGCACCGGGGTTCGGAAAGAGGCGGTGCTCGGCCGGCGGCCCGCGATGCTTGCCGGCCTCGGCGCAATGCCGCGGAGGAAATGCTGGTCAGGCCGGGCCGCTTTCGCTAACCACAGCGCTGAGCGCGCCAGTGCCATTGGTTCGTCGGCTCTTCTGGGGCCGGTTCATTGACGGGAGGTACATTCATGTCCGACAAGAAGGTGCCCTTTGCCGGGCGTATCCTCATGCTGGGCTGCGGGTCCATCGGCCGGGGTGTGCTGCCCCTGCTGTTCAAGCACCTGGACATCAGCCCCGACCGCCTCTCGATCATCGCCGCCGACAGTGCCGGCGCAAAGGTCGCCGCCTCCTTCGACGTCTCCTTCGAGGAGATCCTGCTGACCCGCGACAACTACCGCGAGGTCGTGGGCGGGCGGCTCCAGAAGGGCGACTTCCTGCTGAACCTCTCGGTCGACGTCTCCTCGCTCGCCCTCATCGAGGTGGCGGCCGAGAAGGGCGCGCTCTATCTCGACACCTGCATCGAGCCCTGGCTCGGCGGCTATGTCGACATGCACCAGTCGATCTCGGACCGTTCCAACTACGGGCTCTGGCTGCGCTCCAAGGCCTTGAAGGAGAAGCTGGGCCCCGGCGCGCCGACGGCGGTGGTGACCCACGGCGCCAACCCTGGCCTGGTCTCCCACCTCGCCAAGCAGGCGCTGGTCAACATCGCCGGCGACCTCGGCCGCGACGCGGCGGAGCCCGCCGACCGCGCGGGCTGGGCTGAGCTGGCCCGCTCGCTGGGCATCAAGGTGATCCATATCGCCGAGCGCGATACCCAGGTGGCCAACCAGCCCAAGCAGGTCGGAGAGTTCGTCAACACCTGGTCGATCGACGGCTTCATCGGCGAGGGCCTGCAGCCGGCCGAGCTGGGCTGGGGCACGCACGAGCGCCACTTCCCGCGCGACGGCCGGCGGCACGAGACCGGCCCCGGCTCCGCCATCTACCTCATGCGGCCCGGCTGTTCGCAGCGCGTGCGCACCTGGACGCCGATCGAGGGGCCGCTGCACGGCTTCCTCATCACGCACGGGGAATCCATCTCGCTCTCCTCCTATCTGACCGTCGAGGAGAACCACAAGCCGGTCTACCGGCCGACCGTCCACTATGCCTATCACCCGGCCGACGACGCGGTGCTTTCGATGCACGAGCTGAACGGCAAGAACGGCCGGGCGCAGAAGCGCAAGCGGCTGATGATGGACGAGATCGTCAGCGGGATCGACGAGCTGGGCGTGCTGCTCTGCGGCCATGCCAAGGGCGCCTACTGGTACGGCTCGCAGCTCTCGATCGAGGAGGCGCGCGAGCTCGCACCGCACAACAATGCGACCTCGCTGCAGGTGACCTCTCCGGTCATGGCCGGGATGATCTGGGCGCTGGAGAACCCGGAGCGCGGTATCACCGACCCCGAAGAGATGGACCATCGCCGCATCCTCGAGCTCTGCCAGCCCTATCTGGGACCGGTGGTCGGGGCCTATACCGACTGGACGCCTCTGGTCGACCGGGAGCGGCTCTTCCCCGAGGACCTGGACCGCGAGGACCCCTGGCAATTCATGAACGTGCGCGTGATCTAGGAGGTCCCGCGCGTTCAGGCCGGCCGGCAGGGGACTGCCGCAAGACGTGACTCCCTGCCCGCCCTTTGGGCTATAGTGGCGCCTCCGGGAGGGGCCCCTCGAGCGAGAAGGAAACGAGATCAATGCGAAGCCGTTTGTGCATGAGCGCGGTGCTGGTGGCGGGCCTGATGGCCCCCGGCTGGGCTTTGGCGGAGACCGATGCGGCCAGCATCAAGCAGGCCATCGAAGATCACCTGAACGAGATCGGGCAGGAGATGGAGGACGCCTCCGTCAGCTATGACGATCTCAGCGTCACCGAGATGGGCAGCGGCTACGACGTCGTCTTCAAGGGCCTGGTGATCAAGGACAACGAGGGGATGGTGGTCGATTTCGGCAATCCCCGCTTCTCGGTCAAGGAACAGGACGGCGACTTCGCATTCTCCGACGTCGCCGCGGCCGACGGCATCAAGATGACGCACGAGACCGACCAGGAGACCGCGACCGTCACCTGGACCCTGACGCGCGCAAGCGGCCTCTGGTCGCCGGTCATGGAGGAGTTCAAGGCGCTGGACCTGGCCCTCGGTGACGTCACGGTGACCGCCGACGAGGGCGGTGCCAGCGACAAGCAGATGGTCGCCAAGCTGGGCGACGTCACCGTCAAGACCGACACCGAGGTGGTGAGCGACAGCGACTGGAACCAGGAGAGCCTGCTGGCCATCGGCCCGATCCAGGTCGAGGATCCCGAGGGCGACGGCTCCTTGGCGATCGCGAGCATCCAGATCGACAGCGCGCTCTCCAACCTGAACCCGGACCTCTACCGCCAGCAGATGGAGCTGGTGACCCAGCTCGAGGATCTCGACGAGGTCAAGGATGCCGAGAAGGCGCAGGCGCTGAAGGACCAGATGCAGGCCCTGGGTCTGGTGGCGCAGGGCGGCCAGTTCGGCCTGGTGATCAAGGGCGTGGACTTCGTCGAGCATCGCGGCGACCAGGTGCACTTCACCCTGGAGGAGAGCCAGCTCTCCTTCCGCTCCTCGGCGCCCGAAGGCTCGGAGACCGGGACCATGGGCCTCAGCCTGATGGGGATCGGCGCCAAGTACGAGGGCCAGAGCCTCAGCGGCGAGGACAAGCTTTTCGCGATGCTGGCCCCGCACGACTGGGAGCTGAACATCGAGCTCAGCAAGCTGCCGGTGAAGGAGGTCAGCAACGCCATCGTCGAGCTGCTCTTCGCCGGCGTCGGCATCCAGGACGAGCCGATGATCCCCTTCCCGCAAATCATGGCCGCGATGGGTCAGGCCGGCAGCGAGGTGGTGATCGATTCCCTCTCGCTGGCCGGCGATCTCGCCAGCCTGGACGGCGAGGCCAAGGGGACGGTCGATCCCGCCGCCGCCATGGGTGCCGTGGGCGATGCCACCTTGAAGCTGATCGGACTGGCCAAGCTGGAGTCCTCGCTGGGCGAGCTGCCTGCCGAGATGCAGCAGGAGATCGCCGGCGCACTGGTCTTCCTCAAGGGGCTGGGCGCGCCCGAGCCGGACGGAGACAAGATCAACTACGTCTACCTCTTCGAGCTGCCGGCCGACGGCAACGTCACGCTCAACGGCCAGCCGATCGGCGCACTGCTGGGGCAGTAGCAGCCGGAAGGCCATCCTCGGGGAGAGGCCGATGCGAAGAGCCTTTCTTGCACTTGCGGTGGCGGCAGCAGCGATGCTGCCGCCCTCTCTTTCCCTGGCAGACGAAGGTGCCGAGCGGATCAGGGCCGAACTGGTCTCTCTGCTGGGTCTCGAGGCGGGCGAGGGAGGCTCGCCCCTGCTCTCCCAGGGCGCGGTGGCGGTGACGCCCGAGGCCGAGGGCTATGGCGTGGTCCTGAGCGGCCTGCGCCTGCCGGCAGCCGGCGGCAGCTACGAGGCGGTTGGCGACATCGCCTTTCGCCTCCGCAGGCAGGAGGGAGACTACCTCTTCGACCGGGTGAGCCTGCCGCAAGGCTTCGCGGCCCTGATCGATGCCCGGGACCTGGCGGAGAGCGCGCAGGAGATCCCTCCGGTCGAGCTCAGCATGCAGTGGAGCACGCTGGCGCTTTCCGGCCGCTGGGCGGCGGAGCTGAAGCTCCTGACCGACCTGGATCTCGCAATCGACGATCTGGTGGTGAACCTGCGGCTGCCAGAGACCGGCGAAACAGTCGAGATCGCAATCGAAGAGGTTCGCGAGACGGTGGTCACCGACCGGACCGACCCACGTGCCTGGTCCTTGTCCGCGAACATGCAGGTCGGCAGGTTGCGCGGCCGCCTGCCCAACCTCATGCAGGATCCCCTGACCTCCCCTCCGAAGGAGGTTTTCGAGGCCATGGGATTCACCGGCGACATGGTTGCGCGCCTGGCCGGAGAGTCCCTGCAGATGGACCTGGAGATCGTGGGCTTCGATCCGCAGGCCTACGGGCTGTTCACCGAAGCGCTCGTCGACTATGTCGAGGCCGCGGCCGCCGGCGAGGCTGCCCTGCTGCAGCAGAAGCGCCAGGCGATCCTGGATCTGGACCGCGTGATCCAGGGCTTCGATCTGAGCTCGCTATGGCGCGGCGGGCGCTACGAGGAGGAATGGCCCGGCGGGCTGGTCTACGAAAGCCCGCTTCAGGAGAGCCGCTACACCTTCGAGGCGCCGGCCGGAAGTAAGACCGTGAGGCTCTCGTTCGTCGGATCCGGGGAGGCAAGCATGACCCGGCGCGAAGGCCTGGCCGAACTCTACGCGTTGGGACAAAGCGGGAGCGGTGGAAGCGGAGGCGATCAGACCGGCGCTGCGGCGCAGTTCGAGGAGATGTTCGCCGCCGTCTTGCCGCTGACGCGCCTCTTCGAACTCCTGATCCCCACCAGCAGCGACGTCGCCTTCCACGTCGAGAAGCTGCCGGCGAGAGAGAGCAGCGACCTGCTGCTCCAGGCGCTGGCCTATGTGGCCGCCGGCGCGGCCGAGGGTGAACTCGCAGAGCCGGTCGATCTCTCGGTGCTGGCGCCCTTCTCCTACGCCGGCTGGCTCCTGGCCGTGCAACAGGCCGGGACGCAGATTCTGCTCGAACGTATGGAGGCCTCGGGCCCGCTCTTCTGGCTCGCCGGCAGGGCGGACCTGACGGTCCAGGCGGACAGCCGCTCGGGTCTGGTGGGCGCCGCCGAGCTCAGCCTGTCGGATCTCGACAAGGCCATGAAGCAGGCCCGCGCGCAGGTCGAGGAAGAACTGGGCCTGGCGGCGGGTGCCGGCGCCAAGGGAGAGATCGCGTCCGCGATCACGCTCGGCCTCGCCTTCGTCAAGGGGCTGGGCGAGCTGGAGGTCGTCGATGGCGAGATCGTCTACCGCTATCTCTTCGAGCTCCCGGCCGGGGCGCCGGCCACCTTGAACGGCCGCCCGCTCGCCAACCTCTTCGGCCAGTGATGCCCGCAAGACGCCTGCTTGCCCCCCTGTTCGGCCTGTCGCTCGCCGCCACGGCCCTGACCGCTCCGGCTACCGCCGCCGGGACCGACTGGCTGGCTCTGGTCGAGGGATGGCTCTCCGCCTTCAACCGGGACCACGACGAGCTGGCGCTCTCGCTCGAGGGGCTGACCTTGGCGGAGGAGGGCGCGGCGGATGCGCGTCTCACCTTCGACGCGCTGGTCATGACCTACGGCAAGCTGGGCGTCGCCAGGTCGGGGGCGGGCGCGGTTTCGATGGCGGAAGAGGAGGACGGTCTTCTCTCCTTCGGCTCCGCGGTCCTGGAGCCGCCGGTCACCTTCCTGAAGGCACCGGGAGAGGAGCCGGTCAGCCTGACCTTCGACCTGCAGCGCCTCGAGGGGCTGATCGACGAGGAGGATGCGATCCTGCGCCGCTTCGATCTGCTGGCGGAGGAGGTCGCGGCCGAGCGCGGCGGGCTCTCCATCCTCTCGGCCAGGCGCCTGGCGCTGGAGGCGGAGGTCACGCCGCTGGAGAAGCGCCGCTACGACCAGTCCGCGCTCTTCACCCTCCAGGGCGTCGCCGTCGAGGCGCCGGACAACCGCGTCGGGCTGGAGCGGCTGGTTCTCCGCGTGGAGACCAGGGAGGGCGATCCCGACGCGATGATCGCCTGGAGCGAGAGGCTGCAGGCGGCCGAGCGCGGCAACGCGCGGGGTTCCCTGCTGCCGCTGGCCGCGCTCTGGCGCGAGAGCGGCGTTTCTTTCCTGCTGGCCGGCCTCTGGGCCAAGGATGTCAGGGGCGGGCACCTTTTCTGGCTGGAGGAGCTGCGCCTGGAGAACGCCATGCAGCGGGGCTCGGCGCTGGACCGACTGGACCTCACCTTCCGCCTGGAAGCCTCCGGCCTCGACTTCAGCGACTCGACCGACGAGAAGCTGGCGTCTGCTGCCGGGATCGTGCCGACGGCCTGGCGCCTGCCGCTCGTCGTCGAGGACATGCCGAGCGAGGCACTGGGTGCCCTGCTGCTGGAGCTGGCCGCCGGCGGCAGCCGGAAGAAGGGGCCGGTGATCCATCCCGACCGGCAGTCCGAGGTCGACTTCCAGCCCCTGGTCGATGCCATGCGGAAGGCGGGCTCGCGCCTGGTCGTCGAGGACCTGCTGATCGAGGGGCCGGCCGGCTCGCTGCAGGGGGGCGGGGCGGTCACCCTCGACCGCCGCCATCCGCTCGGCATGGTGGGGGAGGCGAGCTTCCTGCTGGGCGGCATCAAGCAAGCCGAGAAGGCCCTGAAGGAGAGCGGCGATCCCGATGTCGTCAAGTTCGCCTTCATCGTCTCGACCTTCCTCAAGGGCCTGGGGCAGGCGGAGGTCGGCGACGATGGGGAGATCGTCTATCGCTACGACCTGAAGTTCGGCGACGACGGCAGCTCGCTGCTGAACGGGCTGCCGCTGGACAGCCTGCTCGACCGCTGAGGCGAGGCTGACCTTGGCCCGCCGCCTCTCGCGTCCCTCCCGCATCATGCTCTGGGTGACGGCTGCGCTGGCGCTCTTCGCGCTCTGGAGCGTCTTCGTCTCGCCGCCGCAAGTGAATGAGGCGAGCCAGCAGCCGCCGAAGGTCTGGTCGAGCGAACTGGCCCTGCCGGAGGCCGTCGTGGGGCGCGTCGAGGGCCTGGCCCTGACCCTGCAGTCCACCCCCGAGGGCGTGACGGCGGCACCGCAGGCCCTGGAAGCGGCGCGGCAGGCGCTGTCGCGCGGCAAGGCCCTGCTCTTGGTGCTGGAGACCGGCGAGGCGCCGTCGGCCGACCCCGGCGCGGCGGCGGAGGTCGTCCTGGCCTGGACCCGCGCGCAAGCGCTCTCGCCCGCCGTCCTCCTCTCTCAGGACTGGCCGTTGCTCGAGGCCCTGGCCCCGCTGGCCCCCGACCTGCGGCTGGGCTTCGCGACCTCGGAGGCACGGCTCGACCGCAAGGGGGCCTCTCCCTGGCTCGGCGGCCGCCGCCTCTCGGAGGTCGAGGGCTCGATCCCCGCCCTGGTGAAGGCCGCCGGCGGCAGCCTCTGGGCACCGCCGCTCCGCAACCTGAGACCGGAGGATGTTGCCGATGCCAGGGCCCTCAGCATCGAGGTTCTGGTGACCGGGGTCGACGACCCCGAGACCTTCCCCTCGCTGCTCCTCCTGCGCCCCGAGGCGCTGCTCACCGACCGGCCCGAGGCCCTCTCCCAGGCTATCGCCGAACGGCCAGGGCTCTTCGCGGTCGGATCGGCGCTGGAGTAGCCCTCACAGCTTCAGGATGATGTCGGCCAACACCGCGTCGCTCGCCACCGAGATCTCGTTCTCCACCAGGCCGCCGCAGGAGGGGCAGTGGAACTGGCGGAATTGGACCTCGTCGTCGATGAAGCGGCTGGGGTCGCCGACCAGCGGGTTGCTGGCGGAAACCGGGCGGTCGCGGCGCAGGCAGGCCTCCTTGTAGTTCTGCGAGACCGGTCCCAGGTCGGTGCTGCAGCGTGCACAGGCCCAGTGTGATTCGCCACCGTTGGCGCGTACGTGGAGCGTGTCGCTGGCCTGGGTCACGATCTCGCCGTTGAGGGTCCGGGGGGCGGGCCCTGAGTACTCGGCGGCGACCGCGACCCTGATCTCGGCCCGGCGTTTCTCGGTTGCTGCCCGGTCGATCTGGTCGCGGTTGTCGAGGACGGCGCCGAAGATCTCCCGCGCGGCGGCCGGCGTCACCGCGAAGTTGTCCAGGTCGTGCTGCAGGGCATCGAGGTCGCGGTCCAGCGGATCGCCGTAGCCGCCGCCGCCGGTCCAGCGCACGGCATAGACGTCGTTCGGCGTCTGCTCGAAGCCCTCCTGGCGCAGGCCGAGCTCGACATAGGTCCCCACGACATCGCCGGCGTCCTCGGGCATGCGGCTCTCCTTGAAGCGGGCCTGGATGTCGCTGCCGGTGACGAAGCGGTAGGCGTTGGTGGCCGAGGGATAGCCCGCCATCATGCCGGTCGAGGTCGGCGTGGCATTGCCCGACGACAGCGTGTCCTGCGTCATGCGCTCCACGTTGTGCACGATGAAGCAGCTCTCCGCGCCCATGCCGCCGCGGTGGCGTCCGGCGCCGCCGGAATCCGCGACCTCCTTCCGGTAGAGGAAGAGCAGCGGGAAGGACTGCTCGGTGTGCTCGACGTTGGGAAGCTGGCAGATCGGCGTGCGCGCCTGGCCGCCGGTGTCGATCCCGTCGCCGTGCGAGAAGGCCCCGATGGCCCCGCCGATGGGATCGATCAGCAGATAGCCGAAGCGCTCTCCCCACTGGTCGATGCCGCGGAAGATGGTGGCCGGCCACTGGCTGGTGCCGCCGATGCACATGATGTCCTTGCGCATCTCGGGGTCGGGATGGACCATCTTCGAGAGCACGTTGTAGGCGGGATAGAGCGAGATCTCCATCGACTGGGTGGGGGCGGTCGAGACCGAGGCCGGGAAGTTGGCGCAGTTGAAGGTCCCGGGCGAGGGGTCGAAGTCGATGTGGCGCAAGGCCCCGCCGACGGCGAAGTACTGGTCCCAGCAGAGCAGTTCGTTGATCGCCACCAGCAGCGAGCCGCGCCAGCCGGAGTAGGTGGCGTTCATGGCGCCGTCCTGCGGGGCCGTGTCCTCGTTCTCGAAGATCAGGCGGTCGCCCTCCTTGCGCAGGGTCAGCACCACGCGGTGGGTGCGGCGGTCGCCGGGGCGGCAGGCCTCGACATAGGTGCGGTCCTGCCAGACGCCGTCGGGCAGGCGGCGCATCTTATCGAGGAAGGCGGTCTCTGCCTTGGAGATGACCTGGCGCATCACCGCCTTGACCGTGTCGGCGCCGTAGCGCTCCAGCAGCGCCTCGAGCCGCGCCTTGGCGGTGACGTTGCCGGCGATCTGGGCGCGCAGGTCGAGCGCCACCATCTTGGGCTTGCGCGAGGAGCGCAGGTAGAGGTCCTCGATGTCCTTCCGGACCACGCCGTTCTCGATCAGCTTGACCGGCGGGATCAGGATGCCCTCGTCGAAGGCGCTCTCGGCCGAGGGGCAGAAGCTGCCGGGGGTAATGCCGCCGATGTCGTACTGGTGCAGGCAGTTGGTGATCCAGCAGAAAAGCTCGTCGCCATGGAAGATCGGGCAGATCAGCATGACGTCCATCTGGTGGGCGGCACCCACCCAGGGGTCGTTCGCCAGGAACATGTCGCCCGGCTTGATCTCCGGGTTGTCGCTGCGGTTCTCCAGGATCCACTTCACCTGGGTGTCGGTCACCCCCGACATGTACTGCATGTAGGGGCCGAAATAGACGAACTCTGCCTCCTCGGTCAGGATCGAGGGGTTCAGGTCGAGGGCGTACATGGCAACCGGCGAGCCGGAGATCCGCTGGATCGTGGCGCCGTGCTCCTCGTTGATGTTCCAGAGGTTGTGGCGGATGACCTCGTAGGTGACGGGGTCGACCTCGCTCTCCCGGCCGCGGTGCAGCTTCAGCTTCGGCGAGATCCGCAGTTCCTTGGGCGGGACATAGCCATAGTTGATGCCGTCGAAGAGCTCGGCCGGCATCTCGCTCAGTTTGGTCATGGTCTGGCTCCCCTTCCGGGTCCTGGTGCTGGGCCTAGGCCACAGTCATCTCGAAGTTACCATAGCGGTCGACGCCGAGCCTCTGGCCCGGGTGCAGCACGACCGTGGTGTCGTCGGTCTCCACGATGGCCGGGCCCGCGATGGCGTTGCCCGGCAGCAGGGCGGAGCCGTCGAAGACGGCGGTCTCGCGGAAGCCCTTGGCCTCTTCCCACCAGACCGGGCGGGCTTGCCGGTGCGCCCCGGCAGGAATGGCCTCTATCAGCCGCTCGGCGGCGACCAGGGGCGGCTTGGGCGTGCGGGCGCTGGCCCGGCAGCGGAAGGTCACGATTTCCAGCTGCGCGCCCGGCAGGGCCGCACCCTTGCCGTAGAGCAGCTCGTAGCGGGCGACGAAGTCGGCCGTCAGGCCGGGCAGGTCGGCCTCCTCGACCCGCTCGCCCTTGAGCGGCACCTCCACCTCGTTGATCTGGCCCTTGTGGCGCATGTCGACGGAGAAGGCCGTTTCCTGCTGGGCGGCCTCGGTGCCCTCCTTGGCGAGCTGTGCCAGGCCCTCGGCCTTGAGGGCCGCAAGGTTCGCGTTGATGCGTGCCGGCTCGAAGGGCGAGGTCATGATCTCCACCCGCTCGTAGACGTGCAGGATGTCGGCCGCCGCCGCCCCGAAGGCGCACCAGACCGAGGCGGTCTCGCGCTGCGGGACCACCACCTTGGCGATGCCCAGCTCGCGCGCGAAGATGCCGGCATGCATCGGCCCGGCGCCGCCGAAGGCGTAGAGGGTGAAGTCGCGCGGGTCGAAACCCTTCTGGATGGTGACCTTGCGGATCAGGTCGGCCATCTGGAACTCGGCGATCTTGGCGATCCCGCTGGCGGCCTCCTCAAGCCCCATGCCCAGCTTGGCGCCCAGTTCCTCCACCGCGGCTGCGGCGGCGCCTCGGTCCAGCTTCATGCTGCCGCCGGCAAAGCTTTCGGCATCGAGGTAGCCCAGCACCAGGTCGGCGTCGGTGACCGTGGGCACCGTGCCGCCGCGGCCATAGCAGACCGGGCCGGGAACGGCGCCGGCACTGTCGGGGCCGACCTTCAGGCTGCCGGTCACCTGGTCGATCCAGGCCTTGCTGCCGCCGCCGCTGCCGATCGCCTGGATGTCGACCTTGGGCAGGAAGTATTCGTACTGGTTGACGTTGGCCCGGTAGGAAGAGGCCGCGACCCCCTGATGGATCACGCCCACGTCGAAGGAGGTGCCGCCCATGTCGGTGGTGATGACGTTGGCGGGTGCGCCCTCCTCGCCAGCCAGGTGGCGGGCCAGGAACTGCGAGCCCATGACCCCGGCCACTGGCCCCGAATCGAGGGTGAGCAGCGGCGCCTGCATGGCGGTGGCGACCGAGATGGTGCCGCCGGCGCACTGGGTGATCTGCAAGGGTGCCGCGTAGCCGGTCTTGGCGACGTCCCGGTCCACCTTGGCCAGATAGCCGGCGGTGATGGGCCCGATGTAGGCGTTGATCGCGACCGCGGCGGTCCGCTCGTACTCGCCCCACTTGGGCACCAGCTCGTGCGAGCAGGTGACGAAGAGGCCGGGGGCCATCTCCTCCACCAGCTCGCGCAGGCGCGCCTCGTGGGCGGGATGGAGGAAGGACCAGAGGAAGCAGATGGCGATCGCCTCCACCCCTTCATCGATCAGCTCGGCAATGGCCTGGCGCGCTTCCGCCTCGTTCAGCTCCACCACCACCTTGCCGAAGCAGTCGACCCGCTCGGAGACGCCGCGGATCAGGCGCTTGGGCACCACCGGATCGGGCTTCTTGCTCTCCGGGATGTGCACGACAAGGCGCACTTCGCGGCCCGAGAGCCCGCGCGAGCCGCGCATGATGTGGATCACGTGGTTGTGGCCCTTGGTGGTGATGAGGCCGACCTTGGCGCCGCGCTTCTGGATCACCGCATTGGTGCCGGTCGTGGTGCCGTGCGAGAGCAGCGACAGCGCCTCACCCAGGCTTTCCAGGGTCAGCCCCAGCTTGCCGGCTGCCGATTCCAGCGCCGCCATCATGCCGCGGCTGAAGTCCTCCGGCGTGGAGGGGACCTTGGCCGTGGTGATCTTGCCCTTGGAATCGATCACCACGCAGTCGGTGAAGGTTCCGCCGATGTCGATTCCGCAGAGGTAACGTTCCAAGCCATCCTCCCATGTTTATTCTTGATCGTATGATAAACAAGAATCGGCACCGCTGCCAAGTGGAAAGGAAGGCGGATCGGACCCTGCCCTCCTTTTCGAGGCCTAGGCAGGGTAGATCCGGGACGGCGCTACAGCCACAGGAAATCGCTGCTGGTGAGGTCGTCGGCGCGAGCCTGTCCATCTATACGCAGCTCCAGGTCGGTGTTGCCGTCCCCGTCGCTGTCGACCTGGAGAAAATAGCCGTTGAAGCGGGCCTGGCTGTTGCCGTCGCCGTCGAATTCCTTCCGAGAGATGTACTCGAAGGCCCCCTGTTCCAGCCCCGTCGCGAAGACGAGAAGATCGGCTTGCGAACCGCCGGTCCGAATCTGGCCTCTGAAGTCCTCAATCCTGGCCTGGACCGTTTCGCTGTTCAGACCGAAGAAATAGCTGTCGCTGCCGCCCCCGCCGAAGAGCCAATCGTCATCTCTCAGGACCAGAAAGTCGTTGCCTTTGCCACCGAAGACCTCGTCTGCACCCGCACCGCCATCGATGGTGTCCGCACCATCGCCGCCGAAGAGGTCGTCGTTCGCTCCGTCCCCGTAGAGCCGGTCTGCGCCCTGGTCCCCGAAGAGCCTGTCTTCTACCGCGCCTCCGAAGAGCGTGTCGTCGTGCCCTCCGCCGTAGAGAGTGTCCGCGCTGTTGCTGCCAGCGAGCTCGTCGTCTCCCCCGACACCGTACAGCAGATCCTCCTGGGCCTTGCCTACGATGGTGTCGGCGCCGCTGGCACCGATGATGGTGTCGCGCTCCGCCGAGCCCACGATGCTGTTGCTGCCGGAGGAGCCGGGGAAGGTCTGCCCGTTGATCTCCAGCAGTTCGATCGAGGTCAGGATGACGCCAGGGGCGAGGTTACCGGTGACGATCAGCTTGTCGTCGCCGTCCCCGCCGTCAAAGGTCTCGCCGGCCAGGATGTTGATCTCCAGGAAAACGTCGTCGCCGGACCCGCCGTAGAGGGCATCGACCCCGCCGCCACCCGATAGGCTGTCCTCCCCGCTGGCCCCGAGAAGCCGATCGCGGCCACGATCCCCGTTCAGGGAGTCGTCGCCGCCTCCGCCGCGCAGCAAGTCGTCCCCGCTGCCGCCTTCCACCAGGTCATCTTCGGACCCGCCCCCAAGGTCGTCGTTGCCGCTCATCCCGAAGAGACTGTCGCGCCCCTCGTGGCCCCTGATCAGGTCGTCCCCGTTGTCGCCGTAGGCCCGGTCATCGCCCTGCTGGCCTTCCAGCGTGTCGTCGCCCCGGCCGCCGATCAGCAGGTCGTCGCCCCGGTCGCCCGATAGGAAATCCTCGCCGCTGTCGCTGATCAGGCTGTCGTCTCCCCCGCCACCGCTCATCGAATCGTCGCCGCCGAGGCCGAAGATGCGATCGATCCCGCTGTCGCCGACAAAACTGTCGCTCTCGCTGGTGCCCAGCAGACCGCTCGCCGCCGTCTTGCCGTTCCGGATGACGTATTCGACAGACACCAAGGCCGGGGTTTCAGTCACGCTCGTGGTCAGCTGCAAGGTATCGACGCCCTCACCGCCGAAGACCGTTCCGTTCGGCGTTCCCCGGCTCAGGTAGAAGATGAAGGTGTCATCATCGGCACCGCCATAGACCTGGCCGTTCTGCTCATCGGCTCTGAGGATATCTTTCCCGCTTCCACCGAATGCATAGGCATCCCGGTGATTGTGACGGAGGAAGTCGTCGCCGGAACCGCCGTATAAATGGTTCGGAAACCATGAATCGACCGAGATCCTGTCGTTGCCAGTGCCGCCGAAAAGCGTGTTCAGACGATCTTCTTCCTTGATGAAGTCGTCCCCATCGCCGCCGTAAACATAATCTTCGTGTTGGCCTCCGAACAGTCGGTCGTTACCGCTGCCGCCGAACAGGCGATCTTCTTTGCCGCCGCCGAAGAACGTGTCGGCCCCCTGGTCGCCGTAGAGGCGGTCCCTGCCCCAGCCGCCGTAGAAGCGATCCTTGGCGCCAAGGCCGTAGATTCGGTCATGCCCTTCACCGCTGTAGACCCGGTCGTCGAAGTCGGTGCCGACGATCCTGTCGTTGCTGTCCGAGGTCCAGGCGGTGAGGCCGCGCTGCTCGATGACCTCGACCGAGATCAGAACCACGTCGGGATCGACCGGCCCTTCGAAGATGACGGTATCCACGCCGGCGCCGCCGCCGATGGTGTTGCCGCTCCCCTCGCCGCCGGCGTTCTCGAACAGGAAGACATCGTCGCCGGATCCGCCGAACAGCTTGTCCACCCCGCTGGACCCGTCGAGCGTATCGCTACCCGTGCCGCCGAAGAGCAGGTCGTCGCCGTCGCCGCCTTCGAGGCTGTCCGCCTGCTCGCCGCCGCGCAGCGTGTCGGTGCCTTCGCCACCGTAGAGCCAGTCCAGGTTCCGACCCCCGGCCAGCCGATCGTCGCCGCTGGCACCGATCAGGCTGTCCCGCCCCTGGCCGGCCGAGAGGCTGTCGTCGCCGGACCCGCCGTCGAGCAGGTCGTTGCCGCTGAGGCCGTAAAGACGGTCCGCCTCCGCACCGCCTCCGATCATATCGTTCAGGCTGGTGCCGGCGATGCTGTCCGCGCTGGAGGAGCCCTCCGTCGTCAGCGGGGCGATCCGGATCACCTCGACCGAGATCAGCTCGACATCGGGGTTCACCGGACCCTGGAACTGGATGGTGTCGACCCCCTCGCCGCCGTCGAAGGTGTCGCCCTTCTGGCTCTTGCCCGCCACGTCGATGGAGAAGAAGTCGTTGCCGGAACCACCGAAGAGCTTGTCCTGCCCGGATCCTCCGACCAGCAGGTCCTTGCCCGACCCACCGTAGAGCTTGTCGTTGGCGAAGCCGCCGTAGAGGGAATCGAAGAAGAGGCCGCCCCACAGGGTGTCGCGCCCGCTGCCGCCGGCGATGAAGTCGGCACCCTTGTCGCCCGTCGCCTGATCGTTGCCATCGCCGCCTATGAGGAGGTCCTGCCCGCGCCCGCCGAAGAGGGTATCGTCGTGCATCCCGCCGTCCAGGAGGTCGTGGCCGTCGAGGCCGTAGAGGCGGTCGTAACCGGTACGCCCGCCGATCTGATCGTCCTTGCTGGTCCCGACGATGCTGTCGTTCCGGCGGGTTCCCGGGGTGATGAGCGCCGTCTGCTCGACGGTCTCGACCGAGATCAGGACGACGTCGGGATTGACCGGCCCGTTGAAGATGACCGTGTCCTCGCCCGCGCCGCCGTCGATGGTTTCCTCGGGACCCGGGGTCGTCGCGTAGTCCACCAGGAAGATGTCGTCACCGGACCCGCCGTAGAGGTTGTCGGCGCCGACGCCGCCCGACAGGATATCGTCGCCGCCGTCGCCGAAGAGCGAGTCTTTGCCGGGCCCTCCGTCCAGGATGTCCGCCGAGGGGCCGCCCCACTGCTCGTCGTTGCCGGCGAGACCGCTCAGGAGATCGATGCCCTTGCCGCCGTAGAGCCTGTCGGGGCCAATCTCTCCGAACAGGAGATCGCTTCCCTTGCCGCCGAAGAGGCTGTCGTCGGACTCCCAGCCCGCTCGATCTCCGTAGTCGCCCACCAGCACGTCGTCGCCGCCGGAGCCCTCCAGGCGATCGCTGCCGCTGTCGCCGAAGACCAGGTCGTCGCCGGCCGAGCCGTAGATCGTGTCATTGCCGTCGAGCGCGATGACCGTGTCGTCGCCGCTCAGGGTAAAGATCACGTCGGAAAGGCTCGTTCCCCGGCCTGCGTCGGTCCCGTGCGTTCCATAGAGAGTTGGCATCTCGGTTCCTCGGTCGTTTCTTCGCTCTCAGGCGCTCTCGCCCGGCTGCCGCCTCACAGCCACAGGAAGTCCGCCGCTGTGAGCTGCTCTGCTTGGGTGAGGCCGACGATCCGGGCCGCGATGTCAGCAGTCCCGTCGCCGTCGCTGTCGACCTCCAGCCGGCCCTCGCCGGCGAAGCGGGCCTGGCTGTCGCCGGCGCCGTCGAAGGCCGCGCTGCCGATGTAGGCGAAGCTGCCCTGTTCCAGCCCGGTGGCGAAGACCAGCCGGTCGGCCAAGGTGGCGGCCGTGTCCGCCAGCCCGCGGAAGTCGCCCAGCACCAGTTTCTGGCCGGCGCCCTCGTTGCCGTCGAAGAGGAAGCGGTCGGGGCCGGAGCCGCCGAAGGCGCTGTCCTCGCGGCCCAGTTCCAAGAGGTCGCTGCCGTTGCCGCCATAGAGGCTGTCGTCGCCGCCGCCGCCGGAGAGCCTGTCGTCGCCGGCCCGCCCCACCAGGGTGTCGGCGCTGCTGAAGCCGGCCAGCAGGTTGTCGCCCAGGTTGCCCTGCAGGCTGTTGTCGGCGTCGTTGCCGCGGCCTGTCAGGTCGGCGGATCCCACCAGGATCAGGTCCTCGATCTGGTCGCCCTCGTCCAGGCCGAAGTCCGCCTTGGCACGGACCAGGTCGCGGCCGGGATCGCTGGCCTCGCCGACACGGTCGCTGCTGGTGTCGACCAGCACGGTATCGTCGCCCTCTCCGCCGCTCGCGATGTCGGTCCCGCTGCCGCCCTCCAGGATGTCGTCGCCGGACCCTCCGAAGAGGCGGTCGCTGCCCCGGCCGCCGACCAGGGAATCGCCCCCCGAGCCGCCGTAGGCACGGTCGCGCCCATCGCCGCCGGCCGCCCGGTCGCGACCCTCCCCGCCGAAGAGGCTGTCCGGGCCCTCGGCCCCCCGCAGCCAGTCGTTGCCGCTGAGACCATAGACCAGATCGTTGCCGCTGCCCCCGATCAGACGGTCCCTGCCCGAGCTCCCGGTGATCGTCTGCAGGCCGGTCACCCCGGCGACGATCAGCAGTTCGACCGAGACGAGCTCGATGCCGTCCGCCAGGGAATCTTCCGAGATGAGGGTATCCTCACCCGCGCCGCCGTCGAAGCGGTCGCCGGCCTCCTCCGGGAAGCCGGGTCCGATCAGGAAGGTGTCGCTGCCGCTCCCGCCCTCCAGGGTATCGCGCCCAAGACCGCCGCTGAGGGCGTCCGACCCGCTGCCTCCGTAGAGAAGATCGTCGTCGTCGCCACCGAAGACCCTGTCGTCGCCCGACCCGCCGAAGGCCCTGTCCTCGCCCTTTCCGGCGACGAGCAGGTCGGTGCCGCTGTCGCCAAGCAACAGGTCACGGCCCAGGTCGCCATGGAGGCCGTCATCGCCGTCCTTGCCGTGGAGCCTATCGTCTCCCGCCCCGCCGTAGAGGCTGTCGTGGTCGAATCCGCCGCGAAGGTCGTCGTCGCCATTCTGTCCGAAGAGGTAGTCATTGCCGCCGCCACCCCACGCCCTGTCGTCTCCGTTCGCACCCCCGATACGGTCGTCGCCTTCTCCGCCCGCCTGCCTGTCATCTCCCGCGCCGCCGCCGATCCGGTCCGAACCGTCGGCGCCGTAGAAAAGGTCCTCGCCCGAGCGTCCGGAAAGCTCGTCGTCGCCCGAAAGACCCCAGAGGCTGTCGTCGCCGCTGAAGCCTTTCAGGCTATCGTTGTTGCTGGTGCCTACGAGGCTGTCGGATGCGTTCCCGCCGGCGAGGCTCTCGCCTCGCGTGACACCCGCTTCCAGGATCACCTCGACCGATTCGAGGTGAAGACCCGATGGGAGGGGTAGGGCGGAGACGAGAGTATCGCTGCCGCTGCCGCCGTCTACCCAGTCATCCTCCTGCGCATCCCCAGCCGCGAACTCGAAGAGGTCATCGCCGCTGCCCCCGTAGAGGCTATCGCTGCCCGATCCGCCGACGAGCGTGTCGTCGCCCGTCAGGCCGGCCAGAACATCCGATCCGGATAGTCCATAGAGCGAGTCCGCTGCGCTCGTTCCATCCAGGGAATCGGCCGCCTCGCTGCCGATCGTATCGCCGAAGGTCCGACCGGCGATGATCGTGACCTCGATGCCGGTGAGAAGGAGCGATGCCGGCAGGGTCCGCTCCGAGACGAGCGTGTCCTCGCCCGGTCCGCCGTCCACGGTCTCGGTTCCCGACAGCGCAGATGCTGCGAGTATGATGACATCGTCCCCGGACGCAGAAGAAGACCCCCAGTCACCACGAATGATCTGATTGCCTTTCAGACCGCCGTAGATCGTATCGTCGCCGTCCCCGCCTCCGAGGCTCAGCTCGATTCCCGACCCACCGAAGAGCGTATCGTTATCGTCCTCGCCGACGAGGCGATCGGTGCCGGAGCCTCCGAAGAGCACGTCGTCCCCCGGACCGCCGCCTGCTGCGTCGTCGCCCACACCCCCGAAGACGCTGTCTTCGAAGGCGCCGGAGCGGATGTCATCGCCTCCCGCACCTCCATAAATCGTGTCTTCCAGTCTGAGAGTGCGGATCGCATCGTTTCCCTCGCCACCGAAAATCGTGTTGCTTCCGTCGAACTTGTTGGTGCTTCCAACCTTCGATTGAATGGAATCATTTCCGGAATCGCCGAATACGAGGTTGTTGTTCTTGAGGTCTTCGATAAGATCGTCGCCATCGCCCCCGTAGATGGTGTCGTCATAGCGGCCGGTGGAGATGGTGTCCGCGCCACTGCCGCCATAGGCCCGATCCGTTCCCAGGCGGCCGGGGCGAATATCGTCGTCTCCGCTTCCACCGAACACGCGGTTCTTGCCGCCGCCGCCGTAGAGCGTGTCGGAATCGCCGAGACCGAAAATGCGATCGTCCCCATTGCCCCCATTGAGCAGATCCGCTTGATCGGTTCCTTTCAGAGTGTCGTTGCCGACCGAACCGGTCTCGGTTACGCCGCCTGCTTCGATGACCTCGACAGAGATCAGCACGACATCGGGATCGACGGGACCGCTGAACTGGATGGTGTCGGTCCCCGATCCGCCGTCGAAGGTATCGCCCTTCTGGGTCGGTGCAGAGGGGTCTACCTGGAAGAGGTCGTCGCCATCGCCGCCGTAGAGCGTGTCCTTGCCGCCGAGACCGACCAGGAAATCGTTCCCCTGTCCTCCGAAGACCGTATCATTGCCGGGACCACCGTCGAAGCTGTCGTTCCCGCCGCCGCCCCACATGGTGTCGTGGTCCTGCATGCCGGCCGCGATGTCTTTCTGGCCGCCGCCCCAGATGGTGTCGTTGCCGACGTTTCCGAGTATAAGATCGCTGCCCTGGCCGCCGTAGAGCCGATCGTTCGCCCGGTCTGCGATGAAGTATTCGCCCAGAAGCGTGTCTTCACCGGCCGAGCCCTCGAGCCGGTCGTTTCCCGAGTCGCCGAACAGGACATCGTCGCCGGCCGAACCGAAGACAGTATCGTCGCCGTCGAAGGCGGCGACCGTGTCGTTCCCGCGTAGGACGAAGAGCGTGTCTTGAAAGGAAGTTCCCCTGCCGGCGTCGTTTCCGTCCGTCCCGTACCGCGCTACCATCATACAATTCCTGACAGCTAACAAAATCCGACCACACGATTCATGTGGTGACACTCATCGACTGGTTAAACGAATGGCAAATTGATTCCAAGGAAAATTGAGTCGGCCTAGGGTTTGGCAGCCCGTTGCGTGCGCGCGCGGCCATTCAGCAACACGGCCGAGAGCGAGACCAGGGCCAGGCACGCCGCCGCCAGCAGGGCCAGGCGGTAGTGTCCCGAGGCCTCGTAGAGCAGACCCGCAGCCCAGGGCGCCAGGAGGCCGGCGGCACCCCAGGCGGTGAAGACGCGGCCATAGACCCTGACGCCCGCGACCGCGCCGAAGCGACGGGCGATGGCGGCGGGATAGACCGCGATGATCGCGCCATAGGCGAAGCCGACCAGAGCGAGAGCGGCGAGGAGGGGCCAGCCGCTGGGGCCGAGCGCAAGCCAGAGGAGGGCGCCTGCGGAGAGGAGGGGGAGGGCGGCAAGCAGGCGCTGCGGCCGGACCCGGTCGGTCAGCAGGCCGCCCAGTAGCCCGCCCAGGGTGTTGGCGGCCGCGATGGCGACGGGCGCCGACTGCACCGCCGCCTCGCCGAGGCCGCCGGCCCGGGCGATGCCGGTGGCATGGCCGATCGCCGCCAGTCCGGCCGCCACCCCGGCCCCGTAGCCGACCCAGAGCAGCGCCACCTCGCGGCGCGCCTCCGCGGGCGGCGTCTCGACGAGCGGGGAGCTCGCATGGAAGGGGAGGTCTGCGCGGCGCAGCAGCAGGAAGGCGGGGATCGCCGCCGCCAGCATCGCCGCGGCCAGGCCGGCGAAGCCGGCCTGAAGCCCGCCCAGCGAGAGTGCCGCCCAGAGCGGCAGGGGCGCCAGGGCCGCTCCCAGCCCGTAGACTGCCGTCACCAGGCCCATGGCCAGACCGCCGCGCGCCGGATTGGCCTGGGCGGCATACTGCAGCGCGAAGCCATAGCCCAGGCCGTTCGCCAGCCCGAAGATCAGGCTGTAGCCCAGCCACAAGAGCGGCAGCGAGGCTGCCCAGGCGGCCAGCAGCAGGCCCCCGGCCGCGGCGAGCAGGAGCAGGAGGGCAAGACCCGCCGGTGCCAGGCGTTCGTAGACCCGGTGCCCGATCAGCACGCCGAAGGTGAGCGCCACCAGCGCCAGCGAATAGGTCAGGCTGGCCTCGGAGCGTCCGACCGCGAAGCGCGCTTCTACCGGCTCCAGGAAAACCGAGAAGGCATGGACCGTCCCCAGCACCAGCGAGACCAGCAGGCTGGCCAGGAGCACCCTCCGGCCCGCAGCGCGCAGCACCTCTCCGCTCACGCGGCGGAGGCTCCGGTGACGACTGCCGGCATCCTCACCAGTCGCTGTAGCACTGTGGCACGCGGATGCCGGCCTTGCGGCAGCGGATCCAGCCCAGGCCCTGCGGTCCGCGGTCGGGGGGTATCCAGACGTAGTCGTCGATGAAGAGGGTGGCGCTTCCGCTCTGCGGCGGCAGGCTGCCTTCCAGCACGCGGACCTCGTAGATCAGGTCGTCGCCCTCGAAGGCGGCACCCATCAGCTCGATAGTGACGAGGCCCTCTGCGGGCGGCTCCAGGATCTGCAGGGTGGCGTTGGGCGGGTCGGCGGCGTAGCGGTTCCAGCCCTCGGCCCACATCTCCTCGAAGTCGTCGTGCGGCAAGAAGCCCTCCATCACCCGCGGGCTGTCGAGGAAGAAGAGCGTCACCGGGCTCACGTCCTTCAGCGTGAGCTTGCCGTCCTCGTAGCGGAGCGACCGGGCCGACTGCACCAGCAGCAGCGAGACGGGATCGCGGATGGCCTGTCCCCGCGTGTCGCCACCCTCCGACAACGCCGGGTCACCCGGCGCCAGCAGCAGGAGAAAGGCGAGCAGGCAGGCAATCCGGAGAAGCGCTTTAGAGCGTTTCGATCTTAGGCGGGCCGGAGCCGATTCCACCTGAGCGCGAGCCGCTCTAGTAGCAGACGTGGTGGGTTCCGAAGAGGCCATTGAATCCGCAGCCGAAGGTGCCGGGGCTGAAGCCCGAATCCCAGGTCGGGCCGAAGGCCGGTCCCCAGGGGCCGAAGCCGTCGTCCCAGCCGAAGCCGAAACCGCGCCAGTGGTGGTGGCCGTGGTCGATGAAGAGCGAGACCGGGCCGCTCTCGGCCGGCAACTCGCCTTCCAGGATGCGCACCTTGTAGACCATGCTGTCGCCCTCGAAGGAGGCGGCGAGCAGTTCCACCACCGCCGGCGGCGTCTCGGTCTCGTCGAGGATCGCCAGCGCGGCATTGGGAGGATCGGCCTCGAAGTTGTCCTTACCCTTGACCCAGAGGTCGACATAGGCCGGGTAGCTCATCAGGCCGACCAGCCGGTGCGGCCGCTCGGAGAAGTAGACCGTGGCCGGGCCGAGCCCGCCGAGAGTGAGCGTGTCGCCCTCGAAGCGCATGGCATGCGCACTCTGGGCGAAGAGCAGGGCCACGGAGCCCTCGTCGGCCGAGGCCTTGGCCGGCGCCTCGCTCTTGTCGGCGGCAAGCGCCGCTGCGGGCAGGCACAGCAGCAGCGCCAGGAGGTAGCTCGGCAAGCGTCTCATCCTGCGTCTCCTTCCGGCCCCGTTACCAGTAGCGGCGGCAGACATGCACGCCCCAGCGGTTCCAGTGGCAGTGCACCCATCCGGGGTGGGCGCGGTGCTCCGGTGGGACCCAGACCCAGGGGTCGATGAAGAGGCCGACGGCGCCGGACTGTGCGGGCAGTTCGCCCTCCAGCACCCTCACCTTGTAGTGCAGCGCCTCGTCGACGAGGCTCACCGACTTCAGCTCGACGACGACCGGCGGCTTGTCGGTCTCCTCCAGCAGGGCGAGCGCGGCGTTGGGCGGGTCGGCGGCGAAGCTCTCCGCGCCCATCGACCAGAGCTCCACGAACTCGGCATTGGTGAAGTGGCCGGAGAGGCGCCGCGGGCGGTCGGTGAAGAAGAGGGTGGCCGGCGTGAGACCGTCCAGGATCATGGTCTCCCCGTCGAAGCGCATCTGCTTTGCGGTCTGCGCGAAGAGCAACTGCAGGGGCTCGTCGAAGGTCAGGCTGCCGTCCTCGCCCACCTGCTGCGCCCGCGCCGGCGCGACGGCCTGGAAGGCAAGGGCCAAGAGGGCGATGGCCAGGAAACCAGGGAGTAGGTGCCGCATCTCTCACCTCCTTGGGTGTCGGGTCTCGGGAGCAGAGCTTAGGTCATGGGGCGGGCGCTGGCTAACGGAAGTTGACGCCCTCCGGTCAGTCGCTCGCCGCCGAGCGGGGCGGCAGGGTCTCCGGCGCCGGCGGCGGCACCACCAAGTTCTGCGGCTTGGCGGGATAGCGGATGTCGGGCTTCATGTTGCCCTGGAAGAAGAGGAAGAGGGCGGCCGTCATGGCGCAGTCCTCGCTGGCGCCGTGCTGGCGCTTCTCGCGCCGGATGCCCAGGCGGTTGAGACAGGCCTCAAGGCTCGGGCTCTCCTGCGGCCAGCGCCTGGCCGCGGCATCGCGGGTGCAGAAGCCCTGCGGCCTGATGCGCTGCAGCCCGGCGCGCTCGAACTCGGCATTGAGGAAGCTCATCTTGCGGGCGAGCTCGTGGCCGATGACCAGGGGGGCCTGGGCCAGCAGGCCGCGTAGGCGCTCGGCGTAGTGGGCGAAGCCCTTCTGGTGGCGGAGCAGCCAGTCGCCGAGACCGTGACGCGCCAGCGCCTCGGGGCTGCTGTCGCGGCCCGGATCGAGCAGCAGGTAGAGCTGGCCCTCGGGATGCACCCGTCCCTCCACCAGGGCGATCACGGCCAGGCTGCAGATACGGTCTTCCGCCGGGTCGTCGCCTGTGGTCTCGATGTCGATCACGACCGCGTTGCGGCTCATCCCCCTCGCACTCCTTGTCGCTTCCTGCAGGCCGGGCCTTCCCTATGTGCCGGAAGGCGCTGGGGCGATCAAGCGGCCGGCGGGAGGAAAGTCCCGGTCAGGCCTCTTCGGCCAGAGTCTTGATCCTCTGCAGGGCGGCGGACACCCAGCCGCTCAGGTCCAGTTCGTCGGCGTCCCGGTCCTTGCGCCGCCAGTCGAGGCTGAAGTGCAGGGTGAGCGTCAGGCCCGGCTCGTCGGTCTCGTAGAGTGTCTCGATGCGCTGCACGCTCTGCCCGGCGTAGTGCGGATGGTCGACCAGGACGAAGTTGATCTCGTGGCGCTTCTTGAAGGGCGTCACCCGCTCCGTCACTTCGAAGTCGGAGGTCCGGATGCGCCGGAGGAGGGAGCCCGCTTCCCGCTCCAGGATCTCGGCCCCGGCTATGCCTGGCAGGAACCGCCCGGGATCGGCGATCCCGTCGGTGAGCAGCGCCCAGAGCCGCTCCAGCGGGGCACGGATTTCAATGCTGTGGCTTGTCTTCGGCATCTCGGTTGCGATGCTGCCCGATTTCGGGCGAGTCCAAAACCCTCTAGCGCCTGCCGGTCATCTCCGCACGGATGCGCTGGCGCAGCAGGTCGATGGGCAGGCGCTTGCCCTCGACCTCGTAGCACCAGAAGGTCCAGCCGTTGCAGGCCGCCGCGTTCAGCACGTGGGCGCCGGCCTGGTGGATGGAGCCGGTGAAGTCCCGCGTCACCAGGCGGCCGTCGGCACGCACCTTGGCGCGGTGGCGGCCGTCGGGGCTGACGAGCTGGGTTCCGGCCCCCAGGAAGCCGCGCTCGACCAGGGTGCCGAAGGGCACCCGCGGCGCCTCGCGCTTCTCGTCGAGGGCCAGCAGCGCCTCGTCGCTCAGTCGCTGGGTCGTCTCCAGCCGGGCGCGTGCATGGGCCAGATAGTCGGCCTCGCGCTCGATGCCCAGGTAGTCGCGGCCCAGGCGCTTGGCGACGGCAGCGGTCGTGCCGCTGCCCAGGAAGGGGTCGAGGATCAGCTCGCCGGGCTTGCTGGTGGCCAGCACCACCCGGTAGAGCAGCGCCTCGGGCTTCTGCGTGGCATGGGCCTTGCGGCCCTCGGAATCGCGCAGCCGCTCGCCGCCGGTGCAGATCGGCAGGCTCCAGTCGCTGCGCATCTGCAGCTCCTCGTTCAGCGCCTTCATGGCCCGGTAGTTGAAGGTGTAGCGGCTCTCCTCGTGCTTGGCCGCCCAGATCAGGGTCTCGTGCGCATTGGTGAAGCGCCGGCCGCGGAAGTTGGGCATGGGGTTGGTCTTGCGCCAGACGATGTCGTTCAGGATCCAGAAGCCCAGGTCCTGCAGGATCGCGCCGACGCGGAAGATGTTGTGATAGCTGCCGATGACCCAGATCGCGCCGTCGTCCTTCAGGACCCGGCGGGCGGCCTTCAGCCAGGCCCGGGTGAAGGCGTCGTAGGTGGCGAAGCTGTCGAAGCGGTCCCAGTCGTCGGTGACGGCGTCGACCTTGGAGTTATCCGGCCGGTGCAGCGCCTGCTGAAGCTGCAGGTTATAGGGCGGGTCGGCGAAGACAAGATCGACCGAACGCTCGGGCAGGCCCTGCATGATCTCGATGCAGTCGCCCTCGAGCAGGCTATTTCTTTCGATGGAGGCCCCCAAGACTCTTCTCTTGTCTCCCTGCGCCGCTGACCCGATCTCGGCCAGGGACTGATGCGCCGACTGAAAGCCATCAGAGTCCGAGCGCGCGCGCCGGTCAAGCCTCGCGATTGCTTGCGGGCGCGAGGCGCAGGGGGGCGAAGGTCATGCGGTGGGCCGGCGTGGGGCCGAGCGAGAGCAGGGCCTGGCGGTGCTCCCTGGTCGGGTAGCCCTTGTTCCGCGCCCAGCCATAGCCGGGGTAGGCGCGGTCCAGGTCCGCCATCGCCCGGTCGCGCTCGACCTTGGCGACCACCGAGGCCGCCGCGATCGAGAGCACCTTCGCATCGCCGCCGACCACGGCCTCGCCCGGGCAGGGAAGGTCGGGCGGCAGCCGGTTGCCGTCGATGAGCGCCAGGTGCCAGACGCCCGGCAGCGCCAGCAGGGCGCGCTGCATGGCCAGCAGGCTGGCGGCCAGGATGTTCAGCCGGTCGATCTCCTCGACGCTGGCCCAGCCGATGCCCACCTCGGCCTCCTCCAGCAGGCGCGCATGCAGCGCCTCGCGCGTTTCGGCGGAGAGCTTCTTGGAATCGTCCAGCCCCGCGTAGCGGCCGGCCGCCAGGCGCGCCGGGTCGAGGCGCACGGCTGCCGCCGTAACCGGCCCGGCCAGTGGCCCGCGGCCGGCCTCGTCCAGGCCGGCGACACGCTGTCCGCTGGCCGCTCCATATTGGGATTCAAGGGAAAAATCCGGTCGCAGGGGGATCGTCCTTCTTGTCGCTTGCCCTTTATCGTGGACTGACTAGAGTCGCCACAACGGATGGTGAGGAGAGGATAATGAAGCTTGTGACCTATCGCCAGGCTGGTCAGACTGGCTATGGCGCAACCGACGGGGAGGCACTCTGGCCGCTGGCCAAACGAGAGGGGCTGCCGGATACGCTCGCCAGGGCGATCGGACGCGCTGATTTCCTGACCAGGGCCCAGGCCGCGATGGCGGGCGGTGAGGCCATCGCGCTCGCCGACGTGCAGCGCCGGCCGGTGATCCCGCGCCCCTGGAAGATCTTCTGCGTCGGCCTGAACTACGAGAGCCACCGCGTCGAGACCGGCCGTCCGGTCAGCCAGTACCCCACGCTTTTCACCCGCTTCGCCACCACCCTGGTCGCCGACGGCGAGGCCCTGGTCTGCCCGAAGCTCTCGGAGAAGTTCGACTACGAGGGCGAGCTTGCCGTGGTCATCCGCCGCCGCGGCCGGCACATCGCGCAGGAGGAGGCGCTCTCCTACGTCGGCGGCTACGCCTGCTTCAACGACGGCTCGGTCCGGGACTTCCAGCGCCACAGCAGCCAGTTCACGCCGGGCAAGAACTTCGACGCCAGCGGCGGCTTCGGCCCCTGGCTGGTGACGCCCGACGAGATTCCCGATCCCTCGGCGCTCACCCTGGAGACCAGGCTCAACGGAGAGGTCATGCAGTCGGCGGGCCTGGACGATCTCATCTTCGACGTCCCCTACCTCATCTCCTACATCTCCGGCTTCACCACCCTGCAGCCGGGCGACGTGATCGCCACGGGCACGCCGGGCGGGGTGGGTTTCGTGCGCAACCCGCCGATCTACATGAAGGCCGGCGACGTGGCGGAGGTCACGATCTCCGGCATCGGCACCCTGACCAATCCGGTGGTCGAGGAGGAGTAGCGGGGGAGTAGCGCCGGAGCGCGACCTGGCGCGCTATGCGGGAACGGCTTGCCTCGCCCGGAAAATCCTTTCAAGCTCGCGAACAGGTGGTTGCCTCCTGCAACCGCCTGGTTCCGATCAAGAGCGACAAAAAATGGGAGGATACGTCATGAGTGTGAGGAAAGGACTTGGCGGCCTGGTGGCCGCCGGGCTGGTGCTGGGTCTCGCGGGCTCGGCCCTGGCCCTGGACTGCAAGCCCTCGAAGTGGGGGGCGGACGACGAGATCGGCGCGGCCAACATGATCACGCCGGAGAGCGTGCTGGCGGCGACCAAGCTGGTGACCAAGGGCGAGACCGTGCCGCTGGGCATCGTCGTCGATCCCAACATGCCGGCCTTCCCGCCGCGCGGCATGATGCTTCAGATCGTCCAGCCGGGACAGCAGAGCGGACGCTTCCGCACCGAATTCGGCTGGAACATCGTCTACAACGACGACATCGCACAGCTCTGGTGGGGCACCGGTCCGCAGATCGACGGCCTGGGTCACCTGGGCGAAGAGGACACCTACTACAACTGCTTCAAGGGCGAAGAGTTCGCCCAGATCACCGGGCTCACCAAGCTCGGCGTGCATCAGATCCCGCCGCTGGTCGCCCGCGGCGTGGTGATCGACATGGCCAAGCACTTCGGCGTCGAGCATCTGGCCTCCGGCCAGGGCTTCGGCTCTGAGGACATCAAGGCCGCGGCCAAGGAGCAGGGCGTGGAGATCAAGGAGGGCGACGTGGTCCTCTTCCACACCGGCTGGACCGATTCCATGCTGGCCAGCGATCCCACCGCCTGGGTCTCGGGCGAGCCGGGCCTCACCAACGAGGCTGCGGTCTACCTCGCCACGCTCAGCCCCATCGCCGTCGGTGCCGACACCTGGGGCGTCGAGGCCGTACCGCCGGTCGAGGGCGACAAGGTCTTCTACGGCCACGTCACCTTCCTCGCGCACAACGGCATCTACATCCTGGAGACCATGGATACCGGCCGTCTCGTCGAGAAGGGCGTGAACGAGTTCATGTTCGTCCTGGGCCAGGCCCGGGTCCTGGGCACGGTGCAGATGATCATCAACCCGGTCGCTCTCTACTAAGGTCGGACCCCGACCTCCCCGCAACGTCATCCCCGGCCTTGAGCCGGGGATCCACGTCCCGACGCCTGCAAGGGCGTTGCCGTGGATTGCCGGGTCGAGCCCGGCAAGGACGGGAAGGGGAAGGCTGAGAACCGAGAAGAGCACCGGACTACCGTTTCGGGAGGCCGGGCGGGGGGCAGATCCCGCCCGGCTTCTCCTTGCCTGCGCCCTTCTTGGCGGAAAGCTGTCGGCACCCGTCGCCTGGCGGCTTGCCAAGCGGGCGGGGCTGCGCTGCAATGGCCGGTGAACGCTAAGGAGGAACCCTCATGGCACTGCTCGAGGTCTCGGGCCTCACCCGCCGTTTCGGCGGCCTGCTGGCGGTCAACGACCTCAGCTTCGCGGTCGAGGCCGGAACGATCCACGGGCTGATCGGCCCCAACGGCGCCGGCAAGACCACGACCTTCAACGTGATCAGCGGCTTCTACCCGCCCACGGCCGGGCAGGTGCTCTACGACGGGCGCGACATCTCCGGCCTGCCGACCCACCGCATCGCGGCCCTGGGCCTGGTACGGACCTTCCAGGGCACCACCCTGGTGCAGCCCTTCACCGTCTACGACAACGTGCTGCTGGGCTGCCACCTGACGGCCAGGGCCTCGCTGCTGGCCGGCGTGCTGGGCAGCGACCGCGCCCGGCGCCGGGCCGCGGCGGAGAAGACGGAGGAGTGCCTCAAGCTCTTCGACCTCTGGGAGCGGCGCGAGGAGGAGGCCGGGAACCTGCCGCACGGCCTGCAGCGCGCGCTCGGCATGGCCGTCGCCATGGCCGCCGATCCCAAATTGCTGCTGCTGGACGAGCCCTTCACCGGCATGAACCCGGAGGAGACCGGCCGCATGATGGAGCTGATGCGCCGCTTGAGGGACCGCGGCGTCACCCTGCTGCTGGTCGAGCACGACATGCAGGCCGTCATGGGGCTCTGCGAGCGCATCACCGTGATGAACTTCGGCTCCCTGCTGGCCGAGGGCGGACCGCAGGAGATCCGCGAGAACCCCGAGGTGGTGACGGCCTACCTGGGTGCGGCCGACTTCGGCCTGGAGGAAGCGCTGGCGGGAGAGGCCGATGCTGCTTGAGATCGAGAACGCCACGGTCCACTACAACAAGGTCCAGGCCCTCAAGGGCATCAGCCTTGCGGTGCCCGAGGGCGGCATCGTCACCATCATCGGCGCCAACGGGGCCGGCAAGACCACCACCTTACGCGCGATTTCCGGCCTGGTGCGCCTGTCGGGCGGCGAGATCCGCTTCCAGGGAGAGCGCATCGACCGCCTGGCGCCGGAGCGGATCGTGCGCGCCGGCATCGCCCAGGTGCCCGAGGGCCGGCGCTGCTTCCCGGAGCTGAGCGTGCAGGAGAACCTGCTGGTCGGCGCCTTCCTGCGCAGCGACAAGGCCGGCGTCATGCGCGACCTGGAGGGCGTCTTCCACCGCTTCCCGCGGCTGAAGGAGCGGCGCGGGCAGATGGCCAAGACCATGTCGGGCGGCGAGCAGCAGATGCTGGCGATCGGCCGGGCGCTGATGTCCGCGCCCAAGCTCTTGCTGCTGGACGAGCCCTCCATGGGCCTCTCGCCGGTCATGGTGCAGGAGATCGCGCGCATCGTGCTGGCGATCCGCCGCCAGGGCATTCCCGTGGTGCTGGTCGAGCAGAACGCCGAGCTGGCGCTGAGACTGGCCAACCAGGCCTACGTGCTGGAGACCGGCTCGGTCGTGCTCTCCGGCCCCGCCGCCGAGCTGCACGAGAACGACCATGTCCGCCGGGCCTACCTGGGCGGCTAGCTTGTCCTTCTTGCATGCAAACCGCCCGCAGCCGTCATCCTCCGGTCAAGCCGGAGGACGACAGCGGTGGGTGTTGGAGGGCGCAGTCCAACCGCCGTGCAAGCCGAGCGAGGGCACCCCGCCATGCCCGGCCGGACCACGTTCCACGCCAGCACGACTCCCGACGCTTCCTCCCCACTCCCCCCAACCGTCATCCTCCGGCTTGACCGGAGGATCACTCTCGGCCGGCGCCCCAAGCGTCGGGAGGTCCTCCGGTCAAGCCGGAGGACGACAGCGGTGGGTGTTGGAGGGCGCAGTCCAACCGCCGTGCAAGCCGAGCGAGGGCACCCCGCCATGCCCGGCCGGACCACGTTCCACGCCAGCACGACCCCCGACGCTTCCTCCCCACCCCCCCCAACTGTCATCCTCCGGCTTGACCGGAGGATCACTCTCGGCCGGCGCCCCAAGCGTCGGGAGGTCCTCCGGTCAAGCCGGAGGACGACAGCGGTGGGTGGTGGAGGGTGCAGTCCAACCGCCGTGCAGGCAGGACAGGCACGGGGCGCCCTACGCCGCCGGACCAGCTCCCACAGCAGCACGACGTCCGACGCCTCCACTCCACCCTGCCCACACTCCCCAAGCGTCGCGCCCTCCCCACCCATCCCACCCATCCAAACTGTCATCCTCCGGCTTGACCGGAGGATCCCTCTCCGCCGGTGCCGCGCGCGTCGTCCGGGGACCCACACCACCCCCCGGGCCGTCCCCATGAGCCCCGACCCCGCCTTCCTCGCCCGCGCCGGCTGGACCCCGGAGGAGCTCTACTGGGAGGAGCTCTCGGAGGCCGCCCTGGCGCTGCCCCCGGCCGAGGCGGCGGCGCACTGGCGCGAGGCGGCCGCGGCGGCCCGGACCTACCTGGAGGCCGAGGACGCCCGCCAGGCCACCAGCCTCGCCAACCTGGCGCTCGCCGAGGCCCTGGCGGGCCGCGCGGCGGAAGCCCGCGTCCTGCTGGAGGAGGCCCAGCGGCGCTGGCAGGCGGCCCAGCCCTGGGTCGCGCGCCTGGCGCCGGAGCGCCGCGCGCGCTCCTCCCTCTTCCACCTGCGCCTCGAGCGCAAGCACCAGGGCGGCTACGACCATTGGAGCCGCGCCCGCTATGCCGGGCTCTACAGCGAGGGCCGCGACGCCCTGGCCCATCGCGTCGAGGGCCGCTATCGCCCGGAGGCACCGCTGGAGGCCTGGCGGAAAGCCAAGCCGGCCGGCTTCGAGGACGCGCGCCGCCTGATCGCCGCCGTGCACCTCATCGCCCCCGACCCGTGAGGCGCCCGATCCCGCAGAGGCCGATCCCGCAGCGCCTCCTCCCGGCGGGGGCAGCCTTGCTCCTCGCGGCCGGCCTCGCGTTGGCCCCGCCGGCCGCGAGCCAGGGGACTCCCGTTGGCTTTCCGGTCGACCTGGAGCTGGTGCTGGCGGTCGACGCCTCCGGCTCGGTCGACGACCGCGAGCTCCGGCTGCAGCTCGGCGGCATCGCGGCCGCCTTTCGCTCGCCCGAGGTGGTGGCCGCCGTCGCCGAGGGGCCGCACGGGCGCATCGCCGTCGCCCTGGTGCTCTGGGCCGGGCACAACGATCCCAAGACGCTCTCGCCCTGGTCCCTGGTCGAGGACGAGGCCTCCGCCGCCCGCTTCGCCGACCTGGCCGAGGGCTTCCCGCGCGGCGGGATCGACGGGGCCACGGGCATCGGCAAGGCGATCTACTTCTCCGCCCGGGCGCTGCTGGAGAACGCCTTTACCGGCGAGCGCCTGGTGGTCGACGTCTCCGGCGACGGCCGCGAGAACCCGCCGGACGACTGGACCCTGATGCTGAGCGACGGCCGCGCCTTCGCCTCCGGCCAGGGCATCACGGTGAACGGCCTGGCGATCCTCACCGACGACATGACCCTGGACCACTACTATCGTTATGAGGTGATCCTGGGCTTCGGCGCCTTCGTCGAGGTGGCCCAGACCTACCAGGACTTCGCCGAGGCCATCCACCGCAAGCTCCTGCGCGAGATCGCGCCCAAGGTGGTGATCGGCAGGCGGCCCTAGGCCTCTCCGCAGGACGGCCGCCGCCGCCCTGCCGCCTTGCCCTTTGGCATCTCCGCCACTGCGGTGCTATGCTCTTTCCCTGACCGCCTTGTCTTCGAGGAACTGTCGGCAAGTGTTACCGCAGGAACCGATCCCAGGTGCAGGAGTGGCGGCCGTGTCGTCGGCAACCCGGATCACTGTCATGCGGACAGCAGCGGCGGGCCTTCACTTCCGTCAGCACGAAACAGCGGCATGAGCCTGCGCTGCCATGCCGGGAAGGCCGGGGTGGCGCGAGCGCCGGCGCGCGCGGCCAGGCGCGGCCCTGCGGGGGAGACCGCCGCCGGTCCGGGTCACAGGAGCGACTTCGGCCGCATCCCGCTCTATCCTCCCGGCAGTGCGGACCGCGGCGGCGGGGGGCCCGGGGGATCCACCGCTCCCAGGGGATCTACCGCCCCCAGGGGATCTACCGCTCTCGACGCCGAGGAGGAGAAGGAGGGCCCGGTCGGCAAGGTCTCCGCGCCCGCCACCACCTCCTCGACCAGCACGACGACCTCGACCTCCACCGGCACCGCGCCCTCGCCTCCCGCGCCGGCTCCGGCACCCGCCCCTACACCCACTGGCCCGCGCGACTACACGGGTCCCACGGCGGTGGCGCCCACCATCGCCAGCCAGACGGTGAAGGCGGCGCCCTCGGGCGATCCCAACACCCGCAGCGACGTGGGCGTCGGCGAGGCGGTGGACTTCACCGGCAGTGCGGCCGGCACCTGGAGCGCCAGCATCGGCACCGCCACGGGCGCCAGCTCGACCAGCTTCCGCTGGACCGCGCCGGCGGTGACCGCCTCCACGACCGCCACCATCACCCTGACCGTGCCGGGCGGCGCCGCGGCGGCGACCAAGCAGATGACGGTGCTGCCGCCCGACAGCATCTCCATGCGTAACACCGGCAGCCACGCCTCCCTGGTGGGGGCGGGCGGGGCCTGCATGCTGAACGAGGTGACCTTCTGGCCCGCCACCGTCTGCCTTGGCGCCATCCGGTGGCTGGAGGTGCCGGGCCCGGCGACCAACATCACCGGCTTCTTCACCAAGTTCACGGCCACCACCCTGCACCACAACCCCAACCCCAACTACGCGGTCGTCGACGACAGCAACAAGATGGAGGCCGGCCCCAACAACGGCCCGGTCGACCACTGCGCCTGGCATTCCACCTCCGGCCCCTATTCCGACGGCACCTTCGACTGGGTCGTCCCCAACCGCTACATCCTCGACGGCGAGGCCGCCTCCGCCGGCCGCCACTTCACCGACACCACGCAGGCCTTCACGATGGACGCGGCGGGGACCATGACGATCACGAAGGCGGGGGCGACGACGTGAGGGGCGGGGGAATGGTTACAACGCTCTACAAGCAACGCTGTTTTGGAGGAATCGTGAGGATGGCTTGCTGTCAATCAAACATAATAGAATCTGAAATTTATCATGAAATCATTCCGATGATACAATTTCTAAAAAAGAGATTCAAAATATCTTGGAATAAAGTGCATTAGTTCTGCATACTGATTTATCACACTATCCTTGAATCCCAGGCTTTTCAATTTGATTCGTTCTTTTCTCCTACGAATTGGACTAAGAGCAGCTCTATCAAACATGCGCCTTTCAGCATCTGTAATATTAAACTGTTCTACGACATAAACAAATGAGTGGTCCATTGGCTTTAAGTACTTACAACTTTTCTTTAGTTCTTTCGAGAGATCTTTCACTTTCTGGATTTCATCAAAATACCCACCCACTGTCATCATCCAAATTGAATCTTTGTAATTAAGCTGAAGAAATGGTAAAAAACTGCCATCATACCTCCCCGAAAAAGCAAATGTTAGCGCGGAAGTTAAAATTTTTGCCGCTTCTACAGGAAAGTTTTGAGCGTTCACCGACTCGGTTGTAAGGTTAGCAGCTAGCGGCCCTAACTCCTTCTGCACAGAGTCCAGCCTCTTTTGCAAACCATCAATCTTTCTGAAACGCCTCGGTAATTCTCCAGTAGCAGTTACAAATATAAAACTTCCTGGTTGTACTGAAGAAGCCAGATGGATCATATCTTGCTCTAAGCTAATTGATACGCCAGATTCATAATCTAACCAGATGATTGATCGTTCCTTTACGCTGCTTTGCTCGAAAAACTCATTAGATGTACCTTCAAATATTTCTATGGTTCCAAACGGTTTATTAAAATGACATCTGGGAACAATTTTCTCGTCATGTTCAATAGACACAAATCTTTTTGATCCAAGAATCTTATGAGCTAGTACAAAGTCAATGAACCGAACACCGCCCATTCCAATAAAAAGCATATCCTCTGTTTTAACACCAACAGATCTAGCCGCAAGAAGTGTCTCTAACACAACTCTTCTTTCAATCTGCTTTCCAGGACGAAGGTCGTATGAAATAAACCAGGCAGTTGATGTTGGCATCAATCTTCCTCAACTACGTTGTTTAAGAAGTATTCAAATATGTAGTTTCCTACATCTGCATTGGACATTGACTTATTTCCTAAGTATGTCTTAATTTTATCAATATCTGAAATGGACACTTTTATTTGAATAGAAGTAATTTTTTGTCTAATATTTGAAGAAGAGAAGTTCTGTGGCGGTGAACTAAGAGATTTAAGTGCAGATGATGAGGTTCCAGCTGTCTTAGTCAGTTCCCCTATTGGCAGTTGTACTCCTTCCTCCGGATATCGCCGACTAAGGAAACTAGTAATTTGGCGGCCTTGTGTACTCATTACGCGCAGTGCGTGTTGCCATACCTTGCTCTCTTGGTTGATAGAAGATTTTGTAGTTGTCCAGGGTAAGCTTTCAGGATCTGTTGAAGCAAAAAAGACAATCCCAATAAATGGCAAGAACTTTGGTTGAAACAGAGGTAGAAATGTACCCCAGCCAGTGATATTTGACTTATTTGCAAAAGCTACTCCTCTTCCATTGCAAAATATATACCATCCTGCTTTGTCAGCAGAGTAACTTTTCCCATCAGGAATTGAAATTCCTGCAAGGACTGCTACATTGACATCATCTACTTCAAATTTTTCGCTAGCAATATTGGATCCTAGCTTTAGATCGGTTGCAACAACTGGTCTTGAGTTAACAGAAATATTCACAATCCTGCCTATAAAATAGGAGTAAGTTTTTGCAATTATTTGTCGTAGTTCGCCTTCAAATCGATCATCTGTTAAACGTTTAGCAATATTTTCATATATTTCTTTCACTTCTATATTAGTGCCATAGGGTTTAGATTGGTCATTTGGCGTAGGTGATATTGGAATTGCCCACGGTTGTTGCATTTCTCTTTGCCATCTCCGTACATCTAGATCCATATCAAATCCACCGTTAGCGTGGTTGGATCTTATTCTAATATTGTTTCCAAGTTTAAATATGGCTCGCTTGAGGCCAATTCCATACACACTTAATCGGTCAGCTTCGGAATGTTTGTCAGGGGTTTCATCATCGTTTTTACCAAACTTAAAGACCTGATTTTGGGCTAGGTCGAGAGATATGCCTCCGCAATTATCAGTAATCAGAAATTTTGTCTTATCAAAAATTATACTGACAGTTGGTGTGCTCGTGTCGCTCTTTAAATCAAGAAGGTTAATGTAATCATCAGATGTGTTTAGTGGAATATTCTGCTTTATTATAGTAGAGTTTATAGAATTATCAATCAAATCTAGTATAGCCTCTAGCAGTGATATATCTCTCGTTAGAAGGGAGATAAATAGTCTCTTTTCTGGTTGCGCAGAGGCAAAAATAGTTTTCTCTGTCATGGCCCCTCTCCACTTCTCTCTACAAAATGAGGTGGCTTCTGCGCTACAGATTCATTCTCTTGAGGTTCTCTTACAGGGATATCGGCGCGGAATGCTAGCTGTCCACAAGAAAGTGATGCCAATCGGGCGTGGGCGATCGCGATATAGCTTGGATCAATCTCTGAGCCGGAGAAGTTCCTTTGTTCTAACAGTGCTCCAATAGCGGCTGTACCAGACCCAACGTAGGGGTCGACAACGATCCCGCCCTCTCGACATAATGCTCTTAGAGCCCGACTCAAAACTCTATGAGGTAGAGCAAGGCCTTGCCAGGCGTCTGGTGGTGAGGCGGATGTGAGCAACGAGGATCCAAGCCTCGGCGCTGGCGATGGATTTTTCCCAGTCCTTGGCCAGTCTGCGGCATCGGCCGAGCCAGGCAAGGGTGCGTTCGACGACCCATCGTCTTGGTATGACCTCGAAGCCTTTTGCAGTATCGGAGCGTTTGACGATCTCGAGTCTCCAGGTGCCGATTTCGGCAAGTGCGGCCTCGAGCTTCGGCCCAGCATAGGCACCGTCGGCGAAGAGGTGGCGCAGCCAAGGGAAGGAGTGGCGGAGGGAAGCGAGTAGTTTGGGTGCAGCGTCCCTGTCCTGAACGTCTGCTTCGAGCACGAGCAGACCAACCATCAGGCCGAGGGTATCGGTGAGGATGTGGCGCTTGCGGCCTTTGACTTTCTTGCCTGCGTCGTAGCCACGGGGGCCGCCGCTTTCCGTGGTTTTCACGCTCTGGCTGTCGATCACACCGGCGCTCGGGCTGGCCTCTCGGCCTTCTCGTTCACGCGCATCGGCATGAAGGTGGAAATGGATGGTCCGCAGCATGCCGCTGTCGCGCCAGGCGTAGAAGTAGCGCTGCACCGTCGAGGGCGGTGGAAAGTCCTTCGGCAAGAGAGCCCACTGGCAACCGCTTGAGGCCATGTATAAGATCGCGTTCATCACCTCGCGCAAGTCCGTCGTCCTCGGCCGACCAATGCGGCGAGGCGGCGGCATGAAGGGCGCAATCAGAGCCCACTCCGCGTCCGTCAGGTCGCTTGCGTAGCGTCGAGCCCGTCGCTCATAGTGGCGGCGAGCGGTTTCAGTCCATGGCATTGTTGGCTCCGTCCAGTTTGGCAACCAGACAGAATCACAAGCCTCTGAAATCGCTCAACTCCTTTTGGGTTGGGCTCTTACCAAGCGTCGTACGAGGGCGACTGGAAATTGACAGGGGTGCGCGGTCTTCTCAACATGGCTAGCCTTTACATTCGGAATTTCCCACACGTCTTCAGGATTCTTCCCAAGAGGATTTCCGCTCCATTCACCCTTCTTGGTACCCTTGTAGTGGCGCTTTCCGGGATATTTTTGAGGCGTGCGTACTGCGTCAAGATCGAAATGATAGCTTTCTCCTTTTGAGAACCACATGACCGTTTCGTGCCTTCCGCTGAACCGCCGCTTCAGATGTGTGCCATGGCCAAACTTCCATATGATTCTGTTTCGAAATAATAAATCTGTCTGAGCAACTGACTCCATGTAGATAAGAGCATCCAACGGAGTAACAACGTTCTTTCTAACATGATAACCCACTTGCCAGCAAAGGTTGCCGCCGTGCTTCAAGACCCGGACCATCTCGGGAAGCACTGCCTGGACCTCAGCTAGAAAGTCAGATACGCTCACTGAGGTCTCATACTCTTTTCCCATACAGTACGGTGGAGACGTGACAATTAGATCAACACTCTGATCTGGGAGTGCTTCCAAAAATGGGCGGGCTGAACATTGCTGTATCTCTGCCTTGACGCCGTCAAATGAGACGGAAACTTGACCCAACGGACTGTCGCTCATGGGTGTCGCCATAACCTGTAACCCTCAGTCCTGTTTAACCGCTGCCTGCGGAAAGCGCAAGAATTGGTTGTTTCGAGTGATGGGAGCCTATCAGCGTCAGAATTGCGGATCCAGCGGTTTCTTGCATTGTTTCACTCACTCGAGGCAGATCATGATCTTTCAGAAATTGGCTAGACAATATTGTCACCCAACCATCGCCTTGCGGCGCTTACCCGTAACACGCTCCACCAAACTTTCCAGCCCCTTCGGCAGGAACAGCACCGCGAGAATCAGAATCCCCCCCAGGAACAGTGGCCTTGCCTGGTCGACACCCAGCGAACGCAGGATCAGCTCGTTGACGACGGTGAGGACGACCAGGCCCAGGAGGGGGCCGTAGAAGGTGGCGGTGCCGCCGACGATGACCCAGACCAGGACGTCTACCATGCGGCTGACCTCGAAGGCGTTGGGGCTGATGGTGCCGAGGTAGTGGGCCAGCAGGCCGCCCGCCAGGCCGGCGAAGGCCGAGGCCACGACCAGGGCCGTGGTGCGATAGCCGCGCGCGCTGACGCCCACGCTCTCGGCCAGCTTGTCCTGCCAGTGCAGCGCGTGGAAGGTGAGGCCGAAGCGCGAGCGCTCGATGCGCCAGAGCACGAAGAGGGAGGCCGCGACGATCGCCAGCGCCAGGTAGTAGTAGTTGACCGCCGACCACCAGGCGATCTTCTGGCCGAAGAGGGTCCAGTCCTCCCAGAGCGGGATCGAGCGGATGCCCTTGGGGCCGCCGAAGAGGGGGCGCAGGTCGGAGAGCCGCCAGGCGAGCCGGATCACCTCGCCCGCCGCGAAGGAACCGATCAGGAAATAGAAGCCCTTCATGCGGAACAGGGGGAAGCTCAGCACGTAGGCGACCAGGCCCGCGGTCAGCGCGCCCAGCGGGATGGAGAGCGGCACCGGCAGGCCCAGGCCCTTGGCGTAGAGCGCGCTGCCGTAGGCGCCCACCCCCATCATCACCACGTGGGCCAAGGACCACTCGCCGGTCAGGGTCATCAGGCGGTAGCTGGAGACCAGCAGCGCGTTGATCAGCAGGAAGACCGCGAGCTCGCGCTGCTCGGCGGAGGTGGCGAGGTGCGGCAGCGCCAGCAGGACCGCCGCGGCGACGATGCCGAAGAGGAGGCGCCCCATCACGCGTTGCCCCTCATCAGGCACGGTCCCTGACGCCGAAGAGGCCGGTGGGCTTCACCACCAGCACAACCAGCATCAAGAGCAGGCCCACGATGTCGGCCATGACGCCGTCCCAGTAGGTGGTGACGAAGGTCTGCACCACGGCATAGAGCACGGCGGCGATGACCGCACCGCCCAGGCTGCCGATGCCGCCCACGATGATGATGATGAAGGCCGCGACGATGATGCCGTGGCCCATGTGCGGCTCGGGCTCGACCAGGGGGGCGGTGAGCGCGCCGGCGACCCCCGCCATGGCCGCGCCGATGAACATGGCGAGCCTGGCTGTCTGGTTCATGGAGATGCCCTGGAGTGCCGCGGCCTCGGGGTCCTGGGCGCAGGCGCGCAGGGCCCAGCCGAACTTGCTGCGCTTCAGGAAGAGCCAGAGGGCGGCCAGGAGGCCGACGGCCACCAGGATCACGTAGATCCGGGTCCAGGGCAGGGTGACGCCGGGCAGCAGGCTCAGCACCTCCTGGGTCGGCGGCGGCACCGGCTTCTTCTTGGTGCCGAACTCGAGCGTCGCGGCCGCCTGCAGGCAGAGCAGCAGGCCGATGGAGGCGATGAGGCCGCCCAGCGGGTTGTCGCGCAGCGGCCGGAAGAGCCCGCGCTCGATCACCAGGCCGAAGAGCCCGACCAGCACAAGCCCCAGCGCCACGGCCACCAGGAAGCTCATCTCCTGCTCGGAGTAGAAGTAGAAGGTGGCATAGGCGCCCAGCATGTAGAGCTCGCCGTGGGCGAAGTTGATGATGCCCATCACCCCGAAGATCAGCACCAGCCCGACCGCCACCAGCGCGAGGTAGCTGGCCGCGTAGGCCGCATTGGCAAGGGTCTGTAGGATCAGCTCCATGGGTTTTTCTGCGGATTTCTCTGGGGGTTTCTCTGCGGGTTTCTCTGCGGGTTTCTCTGGGGGTTTCTCTGGGGGTTTCTCTGGGGTTCTGGCTGGCTGGGGTCGGGGGCGGCGGGGAAGGGCTCCCCCTCCGTTCCCCTGCTGCTGTCATCCTCCGGCTTGACCGGAGGATCCCTCTCGCTTTCCCCGAAAGGGCGTCGCGGGATCCTCCGGTCAAGCCGGAGGATGACAGGATGGTCAAGCCGGGGGATGACGTGATGGCCAGGCCGGAGGATGACGTGATGGTCAAGCCGGAGGATGACGTGATTGAGGAAGTGTGAGGACGAGAGGCCGTTCCACCCCAAATCCCGGTCAAACGGTCTGGTGCCCCGATTTGTCGTCGGTTCGGGACCGGTAAGACTGGCGGACACCTGTCTATCGCGCTCCATCTTCCTGTTCGCTTGCTCTGCCACGCCTCTCGCTCACTCACTGTCATCCTCCGGCTTGACCGGAGGATCCCTCCCGCTTTCCCCGAAAGAGCGTCGCGAGATCCTCCGGTCAAGCCGGAGGATGACGGGATGGTCAAGCCGGAGGATGACAATCAGGGACGAGTCGGGCGGGGCGGAGGCGAAGACGCTCTCACGACCGCATGGTGGACGGACGCGGCCGGAGGGCGCCGGCGCCCTCTCGACCGCTGCCGGGGCGGTAAGGCGCCCGTCAGATGCGCTGGTAGTACATCTCGCCCATGGCTTCCATGTGCTTGATCATGATGTCCTTGTGCTTGTCCCACCAGGCCGGGATCGAGCGGTACTCGGCGATCCTGGCCTTGCCGTCCTGGATGGTGACGACCGGCCAGTTGCCGACCAGCGCGTTGTCGATGCCGAAGAGCTCCTTGCCCCACCAGCGCGCCTCGCCGAAGCACTGGGCGCCGGTGCCGCCGGCCTGCATGGCGGCCAGCACCGCCTCGGGCTCGGCCGAGTTGGCGGACTCCGCGGCCGCCTTCCAGAGGTCCATGATGGAGGCGTACTCCCAGGAGACCGCGCCCCACTCGCCGGGGAAGCGCTCGTTGTACTCCTCGAAGAAGCCGCCGGGATCGACGAAGTTGATCTGCGGCTCGTCCAGCTTGGGGTCATCGAAGTCGGGGAACTGGAAGATCACGCCCTCCATGAACTCCTTCGAGGTCTTCTCGATGACCTGGTCGTAGAAGTCCATGGTGCAGGAGATGATCTGCCCGTCGAACTTCTGCAGGAAGGCCTGCTCGCACAAGGGGTGGACATAGTCGGTGTAGGCCGTGTCCAGGCAGATGATGTCGGGCTTGGCGGCCATCAGGCGGGTCATGACGGGCGCGAAGTCGGTGGTGGAGATGTCGAAGAAGAGCGGCTCTTCCACCACCTCGATGCCGGCGGCCTCGAAGGCGGCGAGGTAGGTGGCGACCGAGGGGCGGCCAAGGGCGTCGTCCTGGGCGCAGATGACCGCGCGCTTCAGGTCCGGGCGGTTGTCGCCCAGCCACTCGACGCCGGTCACGTTGTAGATCGGGTGCACCTCGGCCGGCGCGATCAGGAAGGGGGTCTCGGGCGTCAGGTCCGAGGGCAGCAGGGTCGAGACCAGCATGCCGGTGCGGTTGGAGATGTCGACCACCGGCGGCATGGTATCGCCGCCCAGCATCATGATGAACTTGACGCCGTCGTCCTCGATCAGCTTCTGCGCGCCGGTGCGGGCCTTGGCGGCGGAGTACTCGTTGTCGAAGGCCACGAACTCGATCGGGTGCTGCTTGCCGTCGATGGTGACGCCGCCCTCGCCGTTCACCCGCTCGGCCCAGATCTGGCAGCCGTAGAGGCCGGGCGCGCCCCAGGCGGCGACGTCGCCGGTCAGGGGCGCGAGGAAGCCGATCTTGATGGCCTCGCCCGCGGCCCTGGCCGGCCGGGCGAGGCTGAGGCCGCTGCCGGCAAGCGCCGCGCCGGCCGCGGTTGACTGGATGAAGCGGCGACGGCTGAGCCGGCGCTTGATGAGTTCGATGGACATGGTCTCTCTGGTCTCCCTCTAGCGGTCAGTCGCGAGGCCCGAAGGCGCTTTCGCCCGGGGCACCCGCGTCCCAGCTTCTTTAGCACCCCGCCTCTTCTTCGGCCGCCGCCGGCACCGATGGTCCGGTCGCCGTGCCCGGCCCCGGCGGGTTCTGCTCGACGCTTTCGAGCTTAGCGCAAAGGGGAAGAGCGCTTCAACGACGATCCTCGGGATTGGTTTGCGATTGGTATGAAAAACGTCAGGGTGGGCGGGGGATTGGTCCTTATTGGTATGGTTGGACCTCAATTCCCGTCGTCCTTCGGCTTGACCGAAGGACCACTCTACGTCTGGAGATAGCTGGCGGGGCGCTGTGCGTTTCCGTCCCTTCTGGCGAGTGTCGGCTGGTCCTTCGGTCGAGCCGAAGGACGACACAAGGGGGGAGACGGCAGCGCACTTTTGATGGCCCGCCGGGCTGGGGGGAGGAAGCGCAACCCCCAACCCGCGCCCGACCATTTCCCCTAGTCCCGGAGGTAGTCCTCCATGGAATCGTCCAGGCACTCGACCCAGTTGGTGTGGTGCTTGGGGGCCATGGTGCCGGTCATGACCGACTTGTAGCCGTTGTCGCGGAAGCCCATGATGCTCTGCTTCTTGTGCTTCTTCCACTGGAAGAAGGCCTCGCAGGCGCCGTCGACGTCGAAGGAGGGGTAGTCGGTCTCGTCGATCAGCTCCTGGGTGTAGTCGCCCTGGTAGCGGATGGCGTCCTGGTCGCTCTCGCCGGCGTCCTCCTCGGCCACGCGCTTCTCGACGTCGGCGATCAGGAGGTCCTTGTCGGACGGGATCGCGAGGCGGCCGAGGATGGCGTCGCGTACCCACCAGGCCTGGGCATCGAACATGTTGAAGGTGAACCACTGGTCCTGCATGCCGAGGTAGAAGAGCTTGGGATTGTGGATCCAGGCCACGCCCTTGTAGAGGTCGGCGGTCGCCAGGCGGTTCGCGGTCTTGAGGCGGAGCTCGTCCGGCAGGAAGGGGAAGTGGTGGATGTAGCCGGTGCAGAGGATGATGGCGTCGACATCCTTCTTGCTGCCGTCCTTGAAGCTGCAGGTGTTCTTCTCGACCTTGGTCAAGAGCGGCACCTCTTCCCAGTTGTCCGGCCACTTGTAGCCCATGGGGGCGGTGCGGTGGCTGACGGTCACCGACTTGCAGCCGTACTTCCAGCACTGCGAGCCGATGTCCTCGGCGGAATAACTGGTGCCGACGATCAGGATGTCCTTGCCCTTGAACTCCAGCGCATCGCGGAAGTCGTGGGCGTGCAGCACCCGGCCGTTGAAACCCGAGAGCCCCTCGAAGCTGGGCACGTTGGGGGTGGAGAAGTGGCCGCTGGCGACGATCACGTTATCGAACTTCTCGTCGTACATGCGGTCGCCCTTGAGGTCGTGGGCGGTGACGGTGAAGAGGCCGCTGGCCTCGTCGTAGGTGACCCAGCGCACCGGATGGCGGAAGCGGCACCAGTGGCGCACGCCGGCCTTCTCCAGGCGGCCGACGATGTAGTCGCGCAGGACCGCGCGCGGCGGGTAGGAGGCGATGGGCTTGCCGAAGTGTTCCTCGAAGGTGTAGTCGGCGAACTCCAGGCCCTCCTTGGGGCCGTTCGACCAGAGATAGCGGTACATGGAGCAGTGCACCGGCTCGCCGTACTCATCCAGGCCCGTGCGCCAGGTGTAGTTCCACAGCCCGCCCCAGTCGTCCTGCTTCTCGTAGCAGACGATCTCGGGGATCTCCGCGCCCTTCTCGGCGGCCGTCTGGAAGGCGCGCAGCGCTGCGGTGCCCGACGGCCCCGCCCCGATGATGGCAACTCGCTTGCCCATTTCCCTCTCCTTGGTTGGGTTTGGTACAGGATTGGTTTCGCGCCTTTCGGCATCTTCTTCGTCGGCCATCAGCACTTCGCCAGCCTCGGAGCGGAAGTCTAGCGAGAAAGAGGCCGCAAATCCAGCCGAAAACCGCCGTTCGGGGCGGTCCGGGGAGCCACGGCGCGCCATTGCCGCTTCAGACCAATTCTGCGAAAGGCTCTAAATTGGTATGATTGCCTCCGCTCGTTCCGCGGCGCTAGAGTCGCGCCGCCGCCGGCAGGAATAGGGGCCGGCGGGCTCACGAGACAAGAAGGAAGTGGCGATGATCTCCTGGAGCTATCCGACGCGCATTCTCTTCGGTGCGGGCAGCCGCGCGGCCCTGCCGGCCGAGGCCGCGGCGCTAGGCATGACCCGGCCGCTGGTGGTGACCGATCCCGGCCTGAAGGACCTGCCCTTCATCGCCGAACTGCGGCAGCGGCTGGAGGAGGGAGGGCTCGCCAGCGGCCTCTTCCACGACATCAAGCCCAACCCCCTGGTCGAGAACCTGGAGGCGGGGCTCAAGGCCTACCGCGAGGGCGGGCACGACGGGGTGATCTGCGTGGGCGGCGGCAGCGCCATGGACTGCGGCAAGGTCATCGCCTTCATGATCGCCCAGAGCCTGCCGGTCTGGCACTTCGAGGACATCGGCGACAACTGGAAGGACGCGAAGAACGAGGGCATCGCGCCCATCATCGCGATCCCGACCACGGCCGGCACCGGTTCCGAGGTCGGGCGCGCCGGGGTCATCGGCGACGCCAGGGCCGGCTTCAAGAAGATCATCTTCCATCCCAAGATGCTGCCCTCGGTGGTGATCGAGGACCCGGAGCTCTCCGTCGGCCTGCCGGCGGGCCTGACGGCCGCCACCGGCTTCGACGCCCTGGCGCACTGCCTGGAGGCGCTCTGCGCGCCGGGCTTCCACCCCATGAGCGAGGGCATCGCGGTCGAGGGGATCCGCCTGGTCAAGGACTACCTGCCTCGCGCGGTCGCCGACGGCGGCGACATCGAGGCGCGCGGGCGCATGCTGATCGCCGCCAGCATGGGGGCCGTGGCCTTCCAGAAGGGCCTGGGCGCGATCCACTCGCTGAGCCACGCCGTGGGGGCGCTCTTCGACACCCACCACGGGCGCACCAACGGCGTGATGATGCCCTATGTCCTGGTCTATAACCGCAAGGAGATCGAGGCGAAGCTGGCGCGCCTGGCGGCCTACCTGGACCTGCCGGCCTCCTACGAGGGCTTCTTCGACTGGATGATGGCGACCCGCAGCGCGCTCGGCATCGAGCACAGCCTGGCCGACCTGATCGGCGAGCGCGAGCGCCGGACCGAGCGGGTGATCGAGCTCTCGGTCACCGACCCGACCGCGCCCAGCAACCCGCGCAAGCTGGACGAGGCCGGCGCGCTGAAGCTCTACGAGGCAGCACTCTCCGGCAGCCTGACGGGGTTGTCTCCCTAGAGCGCTGCGCGCTCTGCCGGAAACGGCGCCGGCCCGCACCCCCTCCCGGCCTCCCACGGAAGTATCCCGCACTGGGCGGCCGGGAGGGGGGGCGGGCCGGTTCCGCGTGAATCCGAAAAAAAAGTTAACGAATTGATCTGGCTCAATGTCGGCAGGGAGGCGGCCTGGCAGTTTGCCCTCGTTGCCATGGGTTGTCCGGCGCACAGAGCTCCCGCCAGAGCTTGACCCCCTTGTCTCTGGCACCGCCGGTTCGACCCAGTTCAGTACTTCCCTTACTCGGGGGCTGTCTCCGCCAATGACAGCCCCCAACCTTTCCCGACCCGAAATCGCTGAGCCGAGGGCGGTCGCCGAGACCCCCGGCGGCCCCCCTCTCGCTGCTTCCGCAGATCTGACGGCTTCGAGATTGGCTTCCTCCGCAGGAGCAGGCATGCTCTTGGGAGGGAGGAGCAGCGGATGGTTCACTACTTCGACATCGTCATCATCGGCGGCGGCAACGCTGGTTTCGGCGTATCGCAGGTGGCGGCCGAGGCGGGCAAGAGCCTGGCCTTCATCGAGGACTGGGACTTCGGCGGTACCTGTCCCAACCGCGGCTGCACGCCCAAGAAGGTTCTGGTCGCCGCCGGCCACGCCCTGCACGAGATCGCGCTGGCGCCCAAGCACTGCATCCAGGTGGGCGAGGCGAAGCTGGACTGGGCCGCGCTGATCGACCGCGAGAAGGCCATGATCGACCACATTCCCGGGGCCATGGCTGAGCTTGCGGCCAAGCGCGGACGGGTCTTCCGCGGCCGGGGCCGCTTCGTCGGGCCGAAGAGCGTCAGGGTCGGCGAGGAGGTGCTGGAGGCCGAGAACATCGTGATCGCGACCGGCTCCACGCCGCGCCCGCTGCCGATCCCGGGGGCCGAGCACATGATCACCTCCGACGAGGTGCTCTCCGAGCGCGAGCAGCCCGGCGAGGTCGTCTTCATCGGCGGCGGCGTGATCGCCATGGAGTTCAGCCACGTCTATGTCCGCGCCGGCACCAGGGTCACCGTCCTGGAGGCGCTGCCGAGCCTGCTGCCGCGCGCCGACGGCGACGCCGTGGCGCAGCTGAGAGCCGAGAGCGAACGCCTGGGGATCGCGGTCAGGACCGGGGTCAAGGTCACCGGCGTGGTGCCGGAGGCGGGCCGGCTCAGGGTCGACTTCGAGCAGGAAGGTGCCGTCCAGAGCCTCCTCGCCGATCGCGTGGTGAACGGCGCGGGGCGGGTTCCCAACGTCGCCGACCTCGACCTCGATGCCGGCGGGATCGAGCATGAGGGCCTCAGAATCGCGGTGGAGCCCACGCTGCGCTCGCGCTCCAACCCGGCGGTCTGGGTCTGCGGCGACGCGCTCTCCACCACAGCCCAGCTCTCGCCGGTCGCCACCTACGAGGGCCGGCTGGTGGGGCGCAACATCGTCGAGGGCGCCGGGCTGGCGCCGGACTACGCCTCGCTTCCGACCTGCGTCTACACCGTGCCGGCCCTGGCCTCGGTGGGCCTGACCGAGGTCGAGGCGGCGGAGCAGGGCCTGAAGGTCAAGGTGACCCAGTCCGACATGCGCGACTGGTTCTCCGCCATCACCTATGCTGAGAGCGTCGCCTGGGCCAAGACCCTGGTCGAGGAGGAGAGCGGCCGGATCGTCGGCGCCCACCTGGTCGGCCACCAGGGCGAGGAACTGATCCACCTCTTCGCCCTGGCCATGCGCTTCGGCATCACGGCGGCGCAGTTGAAGGAGCAGATCTTCGCCTTCCCCACCTTCTCCTCCGACATGAAGAGCGTGTTCTAGAGCACGATGCGCTCGCTCATGCTCGCGTATCGTGCTCTAGCACCTTGTTATGGAAGCAAATCGTCGTCGCAGATGAGTCCATCTGCTCGGGATTTGCTCCGCGGGTGCGTCGGGTTCGCCCGGAGCCATCGTTGCAGGAGCTGACTGGATGATCGAGCAAGCCGAACGACGGCACGGCCACCTGGTCATCGAGACCGTCGGGGAGGCTGCGCCCTGGCTGGTCCTGGTGCATGGCGTCTCGCAGGACCACCGTCTCTTCGACAAGCAGGTGGAGGCCTTCGCCGGGAGCCATCGCCTGCTGCTCGTCGATCTGCCCGGGCACGGTCTCTCCACCGGGATTCCGGGCCCCTATGGCGTGGCGGAGTTCGGCGCGCATATCGAGAAGGCGATGGAGGCTTGCCGTGCCGGTCCGGCGTTCCTCTGGGGCACCCACCTGGGTGCCTCCGCGGCACTTTTCCTGGCGACCCGCCGTCGCGACCTCTTCTCGCGTCTCATCCTGGAATCTCCCGTGTTTCCGGGACGGCCGCTGCCGTCGGTCGCGGGCCTGCTCAAGCGCGTCTCGTCTGCGGCCCGCGAAGCGGGTATCGAGCGTGCGCGGGAGATCTGGTGGTCCGAGGGGCCCTGGTTCGCGCGGATGCGATCCGATCCCCTGCGCTGCCGGGCGGAGGAGCAGCGCGCCATGATCGATGCCTTCGCGGGCGGCCCCTGGCTCGAAGCCGGCCTGATCTCGAAGCCGCTGGACGCGGTGGAGGATGGGCTGAGAGGGCTCGACCTGCCGGTCGTGATCATGAACGGCGAGCACGACGTCCAGGACTTCCTCGAGGCGGCCGAGGCCCTGAGCGCCCTCCTGCCCCGCTGCCGCAGGGTCCAGGTCCCGGATGGCGGCGGCTTCCCGCTCTGGGAGGATCCGCAGACCGTCAATCGCCTCGCTGCCGAGGCGATGCGAGACGCGGGGTAGCGCCGGCCGCAGCGGCAGAGACGGTCGGGGAGTCAATCCGGCGATTGACATACATACCAACTGATTGGTATTTATCTCCACGTTATGGACCGCACGAGACGGCCACAGCTCGCGGGCGTTGCGGGCTTGGCGATAAGGATGGAGAAGCAGGTCGATGTCCGGTGGCACTCTTTCCCTCTTGGTCGGAACCACCAAGGGGGCCTTCCTGGTCTCGGGCGGGGAGGATCGCAGCGGCTGGTCGCTGCGCGGCCCGCTCTGCGACGGCTGGCCGATCAACCACGTCGTCGGCGACCCGGCGACGGGCCGGCTCTGGGCCGGCGGTGGCGGCGACTGGCAGGGCGCGGGGATCTGGCGCTCGGAGGATGCGGGCGAGAATTGGACGCTGGCCCGGCTGACGCGCGGCCAGATGGACGACTGGGCGGCCGAGGATCCGGATCTGGCCCGCATGATCGGCTGGAGCGAGGTGCCGCTGCCCTTCGCCGACGCCTTCTCCCAGATCTGGAGCCTGCGCCACGCCCACGGCCTGGTCTACGCGGGCACGAAACCGGCGAGCCTGCTGGTCAGCCGCGACGGCGGGGAAAGCTGGGAGAAGATCCGGAGCCTGAACGAGCACCCCTCGGCCGAGAGCTGGAACCCCGGCGGGGCAGGCCTGGTGCTGCACACCATCGTGCCGCATCCAACAGACCCGCAGCGCCTGTGGATCGCCATCTCGGCCGCCGGCGTCTTCGCGACCGAGGACGGCGGCCGCAGCTGGGAGCGCCGCAACCGCCTGTCGAACGCGGAGGCCTCACCCGGCCACGACCATCCGGCCGGCCCCCGCGACGGCGAGACCGGCCACTGCGTGCATAACATGGTGCGCGCGGCGGGCGAGGGCGACCTGCTCTACCAGCAGAACCACCACGGGGTGTGGCGCTCCGCCGACGGGGGGCGAAGCTGGGACGACATCACCGGCGGGCTTCCCTCCACCTTCGGCTTTCCGGTCCAGGTGCATCCGCGCGACCCGGCCACCCTCTGGACCCTGCCGCTCAACAGCGATATCGCCGGACGCTTTCCGCCCGACGCCGCCGCCGCCGTCTGGCGCTCGCGCGACGGCGGGGAGAGCTGGGAGGCCCTGCGCGAGGGCCTTCCCCAGACCGGCTGCTTCTTCACCGTGCTGCGCCAGGCCATGGCCGGCGATGCCCGCGATCCGGCAGGGGTCTACTTCGGGACCAACAGCGGCTCCCTCTTCGCCAGCCTGGACGAGGGCGACAGCTGGCAGGAGATCGCCCGCCACCTGCCGACGATCCTCTCGGTCGAGGTCCTGGACCGCGGATGAGCAAGACGGGGCCGCTCTGCGGTCACGCCAGCAGGTCCTCCTCGAAGGGGAAGAGCGAGAGCAGTTCCTGGCCCTCTTCGGTGATCAGGATCTGCTGCTCCAGCTTGACGCCCTCCTTGCCGCCCTCCTCGCCGATGTAGCTCTCCACGCAGAGGGTCATGCCGGGCTCGACCTCGCCGTCGTAGCCGGCGTCGGGGAAGTCGGCGCGGTGGTAGAGATAGGGGTACTCGCCGGTCATGCCGACGCCGTGGGCGGAGAGGTAGTAGCGGTTGGCGTGGTACTTCTGCGGGATGGTCCAGGCCTGTTCGGCATAGTCGCGGAAGCTCATGCCGGCCTTCAGGATGGCCATGTTGTGGTGCACCTGCTCGTGCGCGACCTTGTAGAGGTCGCGCTGCTTCTTGGTGGGCTTCTTCGGCCCCACGTGGAAGGTGCGCGAGAAGTCGGAGTAGTAGCCGTGGCAGCCCACCACGTCGGTGTCGAGCGCCACCAGCTCGTTGGCCTCGATCGTCCGGTGCGAGCACTCCTGGAACCAGGGGTTGGACCGCGGCCCGCTGCTGAGCAGCCGTGTCTCGCAGTAGTCGCCGTTCTGGGCGATCACCGTCTGGTGCAGGTGCGACCAGAGCTCGTTCTCGGTGATGCCGGGGCGGATCGCCTGCGCGAGAGCCGCGACGGCCTTCTCGGTGGCGCGCAGCGAGGCCCTGACGCACTTCACCTCCTCCAGCGACTTGACGGCGCGGGCGCGTTCCACGGCGACCTGGGCGTCGACCAGGCGCAGGCCCTCGCGCTCGAGCGCCATGACGGTGCCGGCATTGAGCCGCTCCAGCCCCACGGTGGCGCCCCTGCCGGTCAGCTCGATGATGAGCTCCGCCATCTCTGCCGCCCACTTGGACTCGCGCGCGGCGATCTTGTGGCCGGCGGCGACGAAGCTGGCGGTGGTCGCCGGGCGCACCTCGTCCAGGGTCTCGAAGCCCTCGGCCAGGTGCAGGCAGCCAGTGAACTCGAAGAGGATGGCCCGGTCGGCCGTCAGCAGCAGGTAGCGCGAGGGCGCGTTGCGCATGGAGAAGACCTGCATGTTGCGCGTCCCGCTGGCGTAGCGGATGTTGATCGGGTCGGAGAGGATGACCGCGTCGACGGCGCGCCTGGCCATCTCGGCGCGCAGGCGGTCGCGCCGGTAGAGCCGGACGGCCTTCAGGTCGATGCCCTCGCTCTCGGGCGCGAGGTCGAGCAGCTCAGGGCCCGCCAGGCCGCCGCGCGCTGCATGCCAGTCCAGGTTGGCCATCTCTTTCCTCCTTGGCTCCGGTTTGTGGGAAGGGAAGGGCGGATGCCCGCTGCTATCCCGCCAAACGGGACGCGGGTAAAGGGTGAATCTCCTTCTTGTTTCCGATAACCCTGGGTCGGGCAAGCCTTCTGCCCCCCTCTAGGAGCGAAACCGCATTTCGGCTTTCTGCCTCGGGGCGACCGGTGGTGCCGGGCTTGACAGAGCTTCGCCAAGGCTTTTGGACTAGGGCCGAAGAGCAGCGGGGCGCCGCCTGCGATGGAAGGGACGCCCGCGACTGGCGTGAACGGCAGGAGTGGTCATGTCGGACGGGCGTTTGGAAGAGCAGCTGATCGGTCTGGAAGCGGAGGTGCTGGCCCTGCGCAAGACCCTGTCGGTCGCCCTTTTCCTGCTCGCCAGCAACGGCCTGACGACGCGCGACGGGCTGAACCAGATCGCCGGCATCCTGGCCGAGGACCTGAACGAGCGGGTCGCCGACGAGCCTGAGGATTCGCCCCAGCGCAAGGCGATGGAAGACGCGGCCAGCCTGGTTGTCGAGATCACCGAAGCTGCGGGCCGGCCGCTCCCGGAGACTGGCGAGGTCGCGCCGCACTGGCCCAGCCGGGCCCAGTTCGCGGCCCTGGAGAGCACCGTGGCGGCCCTGATGGTGGCCTACCTGCACGGCAACGCCAACCGCGACTCGGTCTTCTCCCGCCTGCGCCAGATGACGGTGGAGACGGTCCGCCGGCGCGCCTGGCGGGCCGTCGACGAGGCGGAGGCCGAGCGCCTGCGCCGCGACAGCGAGGCCGAGACCGACCGGCTCTTCATCTCGGTCGCACGCGCGCTCGGCATCTCGCTGCAGGTCGAAGACACGGGCAAGGGCGAGCGCGCCCAGGCCGAGCGCGCCCAAACCGGAGAGAAGAACTAGGCCGATGGCAGCCTACCCGCGCGAGATGGTCGAGCGGCTGACCCTGGCCGACGGCGGCCTCTTTCTGCTGCGCCCCCTGCTGCCTGGCGACTGGCGGGCGGTCCAGAAGGGCTTCGCCGCCCTCTCGCTCGAAGACCGGCGCTACCGCTTCCTGAGCGGCTTCTCGAAGCTGACGGACGAGATGGCCAAGCGGCTCTGCCGGCTGGACTACGAGCGCGAGATCGCGCTCACCCTCTTCGATCTCTCCTTGCGGCCGCCCACGGGCGTCGGGGTGGCCCGCCTGGCGCCGCTGGCGGACGGGGAGACGGCGGAGATGGCGATCGTCGTGCTGGAGCCCTGGCGGCGGCGCGGCATCGCCCGGCTGCTGCTCGCGCGCCTGACCCTCTGGGCCAAGGACCACGGCTATCGCCGCATCCGCTCTTTCATGGCTGCCGACAACCGGCCCATGCGCCGCCTGGCCGAGGCCCTGGGCTGCCGCATCGGGCCCTCCACGGAGGAGCCCGGCCTGCTGATGATCGAGTACGAGGTTTAGAGCACAATGCGTTCGCCCACGCTCACGCACAGTGCTTTAGCTTGTTGTTTTGTAAGCAAATCGTCGTCGCAGATGAGTCCATCTGCGCAGGCTTTGCTCTAGGCCGCCGCCACCGCATTGCGATCCAGCGCATAGCCGGCCGAGCGCACGGTGCGGATGAGGTCGCGCTCGTCCTTGCCGTTCAGGGCCTTGCGCAGGCGGCGCACGTGGACGTCGACGGTGCGCGGCTCGACATAGACGTCTCGCCCCCAGACGGCGTCCAGCAGCTGCTCGCGGCTGAAGACCCGCCCCGGGTGCTCCAGCAGATAGCGCAGCAGCCGGAACTCGGTCGGGCCCAGGCGGACCTCCCGCTCGGCGCGCCTCACCCGGTGCGCCGTCAGGTCCATCGTCAGGTCCTCGAACTGGAGCTGCTCGGAGGCCATGGCGGGGCGCGCGCGGCGCAGCACGGCGCGCAGGCGGCTGATCAGCTCGGCCGGGGAGAAGGGCTTGGTCACATAGTCGTCGGCGCCGGAATCGAGGCCGCGCACCTTGTCGCTCTCCTCGCCGCGCGCCGTCAGCAGGATGATCGGCACGTCGCGCGTCTCCTGCGTGCGGCGCAGGCGGCGGCAGACCTCCAGCCCGGAGATGTGCGGCAGCATCCAGTCCAGCAGGATGATGTCGGGGCGCTCCTCCTGGCAGAGCACCAGGGCTTCCTCGCCGTCGCTCGCCTCGGCGACGCGGAAGCCCTCGCGCTCCAGGTTGTAGCGCAGCAGGGTGACCAGGGCCGCTTCGTCCTCGACCACCATCACCAGCGGATTGTCGGCGACCATCGGCTAGTCCTCTTCCTCCTCCGGCTGGGAGACGTCGAAGGGCGAGGAATCGCCCTTGGGCCGTCCCCCGACGATCATCTTTCCGGTTACCTGGAAGTGTAGCACCTCGACGATGTTGGTCGCATGATCGCCGATCCGCTCGACGTTCTTGGCGATGAACATGAGGTGCGTGCAGGGCGTGATGTTCCGCGGGTCCTCCATCATGTAGGTCAGAAGCTCGCGGAAGAGCCCGGTATAGACCTCGTCCACCTCCTCGTCGCGCCGCCAGACCTCCAGGGCCCGCTCGGGGTCGCGGTTGATGTAGGCGTCGATGGTCTCCTTGATGATCTCCTGCACCAGGCGGGCCATCCTGACGATGGCGTTGACCGGGCGCATGTTCGGCAGCTGCGTCAGCGCGATACAGCGCTTGGCGATGTTGGCCGAATAGTCGCCGATCCGCTCCAGGTCGCTGGCGATCTTGAGCGCGGCGATGATCTCGCGCAGGTCGTTGGCCATGGGCTGGCGCAGGGCCAGCAGGCGGATGACCTGGTTGCTCACCTCCTGCTCCAGGGCGTCGACCTCGCTGTCGTCGCGCACCACCTCGGAGGCCAGGTTGGCATCGCGCCGGCCGAGCGCCTGCATGGCCCGGGCGAGCTGCGACTCGGTGAGGCCGCCCATGCGCACGACCGACTGCCGCAGGTTTTCCAGGCTCTCGTCGAAGGAGGAAACGATATGGCTACCGCCCTGTTGCGGCATCTGTGCGACTCCTGACTGGGGTTCGGAGGGATCGGACAGCTTAACCATAGCGACCGGTGATGTAACCCTGCGTTCTCTCGTCCCTGGGGTTGGTGAAAATCTCGTCGGTCTCCGAGGTCTCGACCAGGTTACCCAGGTGGAAGAAGGCCGTGCGCTGCGACACCCGGGCTGCCTGCTGCATCGAGTGGGTGACGATCACGATGGTGAAGTTCTGCCTGAGGTCGTCGATCAGCTCCTCCACCTTGGCCGTCGCGATGGGGTCGAGCGCCGAGCAGGGCTCGTCCATCAGGATGACCTCCGGGCTGACGGCGATGGCGCGCGCGATGCAGAGGCGCTGCTGCTGGCCGCCGGAGAGCCCCGTGCCCGGCTGGTGCAGCCGGTCCTTGACCTCCTCCCAGAGTCCGGCGCGCTGCAGGCTGGTGGCGACCACCTCTTCCAGCACCGAGCCCTTTCCGCCGATGCCGTGGATGCGCGGCCCGTAGGCGATGTTGTCGAAGATCGACTTGGGGAAGGGGTTGGGCTTCTGGAAGACCATGCCGACGCGGGCGCGGAGCTGCACGACGTCCAGCTTGGAGTCGTAGATGTTCTCCTCGTCCAGCTTGAGATCCCCGGTGACGCGGCAGCCGTCGATCACGTCGTTCATGCGGTTGAGGCAGCGCAGGAAGGTCGACTTGCCGCATCCGGACGGACCGATCAGGGCCATGACCTGCCGTTCCGGGATGTCGAGGTCGACATGCTTCAGGGCATGTGCGTCACCGTAGTAGACGTTGCAGTCGCGCGCCGTCATCTTGTTCTTGAGGCCGGTCTTGGGCTTGGGTTCGACGCCGGACAAGTCAGCGGCAGTCCTCTCCACGAAATCGGCTTTCGTCATGTCTCTGGCCATTACCACCGTCGCTCGAAACGTCGCCGCAGCAGGACCGCCACGGCGTTCATCAGGATAAGGAAGCTCAGCAGCACCAGGATGGCTGCCGAGGTCTTGGCCTCGTAGGCGCGCTCCGCCTGGTCGGCCCAGGAGTAGATCTGGACCGGGATGACCGTCGCCGTGTCCAGGATCCCGCCGGGCGCCTCCTGCACGAAGGCGAACATGCCGATCATCAGCAGCGGCGCCGTCTCGCCCAGCGCCTGGGCGACGCCGATGATGGTGCCGGTCAGGATGCCCGGCAGCGCCAGCGGCAGCACGTGGTGCAGGACCGCCTGCAGCTTCGAGGCACCCAGCGCCACCGCGCCCTGGCGGATCGAGGGCGGCACGGCCTTCAGCGCCGCGCGCGTGGTGATGATCACCGTTGGCAGGGTCATCAGCGCCAGCACCATGCCGCCGACCAGCGGCGCGGAGCGCGGCAGGCCGAAGAAGCTGAGGAAGACGGCCAATCCCAGAAGACCGAAGACGATGGAGGGCACGGCCGCCAGGTTGTTGATGTTGATCTCGATGATGTCGGTCAGATGGTTCTTCGGCGCGAACTCTTCCAGGTAGGTGGCCGCCATCACCCCCACGGGCACGCAGAGCACCAGCATGACCAGCATGGTGTAGAGCGAGCCCATGATCGCGGCCCCCAGTCCGGCGGCCTCCGGCTCGGCGGAGTTGCCGTCGGTGAAGAAGTTCCAGTCGAAGCGGGTCTCGATCTTGCCCGCGGCCTCCAGCGCCTCGATCCAGGCGACCTGCTGGTCGGTGAGGCGGCGCTGGTCGGCGGGCATGTCGGCCGTGGTCTCGCCCTTGATCAGCCGGTCGGCGTCGTCGGAGAGCAGGAACCACTGCTCGAAGCTCTGGCCGACGAGGCCGGGATCGGCCACGACCTCATCCTGCAGGGTGTAGCGCGAGATCGGTGAGAGAAGGCCGGCCAGCTCGCGGCGCTGGCTGCGGCCGCTGGCATCGGGGAAGTCCTTCAGGAGAGCGTCGCGCAGGAGCGGGGCGTAGTTGCCGCGGCGCAGCGTCTCCGGCGAGAGGTCGCCGTCCGGTGCCACGGTCTCTGCCGGCACGTCCACGTTCAGCAGGACATAGGACTGGAAGAAGCCGGGAACACCCCTGACCACGATGGTGCCGAGAAAGACCACCAGGAAGGCGACGGCCAGCAGGATCGCGCCCAGGCCGTAGGCCTTGAAGCGGAACTCCGCCCTGTGCCGCTTGCGGATCCGGGCCGCCGAGAGGTCCGGCTTTGCGGTTCCGCCGTGGGTGAGTGCCGCGTCAGTCATACTTTTCCCGATACTTCTGGACGATGCGCAGGGCGAAGAAGTTGAGCGCCAGGGTGACGGTGAAGAGCAGCAGCCCCAGCGCGAAGGCGGAGAGCGTCTTGGCGCTGTCGAACTCCTGGTCGCCCACCAGCAAGGTGGCGATCTGGACGGTGATGGTGGTGACCGCTTCCAGCGGGTTGGCCGTCAGGTTGGCCGTCAGGCCGGCTGCCATGACCACGATCATGGTCTCGCCGATCGCGCGGCTGACGGCCAGCAGGACGGCGCCGACGATGCCCGGCAGGGCGGCCGGCAGGATCACCTGCTTGATGGTCTCGGACTTGGTGGAGCCCAGCGCGTAGGAGCCGTCGCGCAGGGTCTGCGGCACCGAGTTCATGACGTCGTCAGAGAGCGAGGAGACGAAGGGGATGATCATGATCCCCATGACGATGCCTGCCGCCAGCGCCGATTCCGACGAGACCGTGAGGCCGATGCCTTCGCCCAGGTTGCGGAAGAAGGGCGCCATCACCAGGGCCGCGAAGAAGCCGTAGACCACGGTCGGGATGCCGGCCAGGATCTCCAGCACCGGCTTGGCGAAGCCGCGCATCCTGGGCCCGGCGTACTCCGACATGTAGATGGCCGAGAAGAGGCCGATGGGCACGGCGACCGCCATGGCGATCACGGTGATGAGCAAGGTGCCGGCGATCAGCGGCAGGGCGCCGAACTCGCCCGACGAGCCGACCTGGTCGGCACGAATGGCGGTCTGCGGGCTCCAGCTCAGGCCGAAGAGGAAGTCGAAGAAGGGCACCCGGGCGAAGAAGCGCAGCGCCTCGAAGAGCAGCGAGAAGACGATGCCGAAGGTGGTCAGGATGGCGATCGTCGAGGCCACGATCATGGCGACGCGGACGATCAGCTCGACCTTGTTGCGCGCCCGGAAGGCGGGCGAGAGGCGGCGCATGCTGAGCCAGGCGGCGGCCAGCGCGACGGCGGCGCCGGCGACGATCAGCATCCAGCGCGCGGCCCCGCGGAAGGCGGCGTAGCGTTCCCCGGCGTCAAGCTCGCCCGGGGAGAGCTCGGCGGTCGAAATCCCGCTCGAGATCTGGTTGACGATGTTGGTGACGACGAGGTTCAGCTGCGCTTCGGGCAGGCCCTGCTGTTCGGCGGGCAGCCAGGAGATCAGGAGCCAGCGCGCGATGACCGGCTCGAAGATGACCCAGAAGAGGATGAGCGCGAAGCCGGCGATCAGGGTCCAGAGCGCGATGAAGGCGCCGTGATAGCCGGGTCTCGAATGCAGGCTCTGGGTGCTGGCGATCAGTTCCGCCCGCTGGCGGCCCATCAGGTATCCGATGAGGGCGAAGAGGGCCACGGCGACGACAACGAGCAGGACCGTCATGTTGTTTCCAGGTGCAGGCTGTGGCGAGGGTCTTGGTTCCGGGAAGGCCCGCGGGGCGGAGGCAGGTCAGCCTCCGCCCCGGCGAACCGACTGAGCTCTAGTTCTCGTGGTTCTGAAGCTCTTTGATGGTCTTCAGGGCCGTGGCGTTGGTCCGCATCTCGTTGCGCTCCGCATCCGGCAGCGGGATCAGGCCGCGGTCGGAGAGGAAGCCGTCGGGGCCGACGGCGGCGTCGCTGGTGAAGATGTCGACATACTCGGCCAGGCCCGGGATCACGCCGATGTGCGCCGACTTCACGTAGAAGAAGAGCGGGCGCGAGACCGGGTAGGAGCCGTCGGCGATGGCCTCGAAGGTCGGGGCCACGCCGTCGATCAGCGAGCCGTGCACCTTGTCGGCATTCTGGTCGAGGAAGGAGAAGCCGAAGATGCCCAGCGAGCGCGGGTTGGCTTCCAGCTTCTGCACGATCAGGTTGTCGTTCTCGCCGGCCTCGATGAAGAGGCCGTCCTCACGCAGCTCCGCGCAGAAGGCCTTGCGGTCGTCCTTGCTCAGCTGCTCGAAGACGGTGAAGCTCTCGCAGGCCTCTTCCATGACCAGCTCGACGAAGGCGTCGCGGGTGCCGGAGGTCGGCGGCGGGCCGTAAACCTCGATCTTGACGTCCGGCAGATCACCGTTGATCTCGGACCACTTGGTGTAGGGGTTCGCCAGCAGCTCGTCGTCCTTCGGCACGTTCTTGGCGAGAGCCAGGAAGATCTCTTCCTTGGTCAGCTCGTAGGTCGGGCTGGACTTGGCGTTGGCCATCACGATGCCGTCGAAGCCGATCTTGACCTCGACGATGTCGGCGACGCCGTTGCTCTCGCAGAGCTCGATCTCGCTGGTCTTGATCGCGCGCGAGGAGTTGGTCACGTCCGGCGTTCCCACGCCGACGCCCTCGCAGAAGAGCTTCAGACCGCCGCCCGAGCCGGTGGACTCGATGACCGGGGTCGGGAAGCTGGTCGAGCGGCCGAAGTCCTCGGCCACGGCGATCGCGAAGGGATAGACGGTCGAGGATCCGACGATGCGGATCTGATCGCGCGCTGAAGCCTCGGCAGCGAGACCGAGACCGACGGCGGCCGCAGCCGCCAGAAGGAGGGGTTTGTTCATGATCAGTGGCAACTCCTTGAGGGCCTGTCTTGGGTGGAAGGCGACAGGCCTGAATGCACCCCTCGCCGTCCAGATGGGAGATTGCGGCAACGCAGCCTCGGCCGCGCGCCGTCCGTCCCCTCGATCCGTGGGCGACGCTAGTCCTGCGGGGTTCCTGAATAGTTACGAAAATGTTATGCTTTTATGACACGCCCGGCCTTCGCAGTATTGGCTGTGACTCGATTTTAATCTTTGAAACATCTAGACAAATATCGATGGATGCGACCGTCGATTGCGACCAGCCCCAGGAGAATCAAGGAAAGGCCGCCGATTTCCGGTGGCCCGAAGGATTCGCCTAGAAAAAGGCTTCCCAGCAACATGGCCGAGGGCGGGATCAGCATGGTGACCAGCAGCAGGTTGCTCGGTCCCGCATCGCGCAGGATGCGGAAGAAGAGAAGGTAGGCCAGCGCCGTGCTGAAGAGCGCCAGGCCCAGCACGGCGCCGAGGGCCTCCAGGCCCGGCAGCGGCAGCGACCAGGGCCGGTCGACCGCCAGGGAGAGGGGCGCCAGGAGAAGGCTCGATACGACAAGCTGGCCGGCAGCCGCCTGCCAGGGGCTGATCCGGGCGAGGCGTCGGCCCCAGAGACCGGCGAGGGCGTAGGAGAAGGCCGCCGCCAGGACGGCGAACTGGTACCAGAGGCCCTCTCCCAGCCGGCCCAGGGTGGCCGGGCCGATCAGGAGGACCACGCCGGCCAGTCCCAGGAGGAGCCCCGTGGCACGGCCGGAGGTCAGTCTCTCGGAGCGCAGGACCCAGGCGGCGAGCAGTACCGACCAGAAGGGCGCCGTTGCGTTCAGGATCGAGGCCAGGCCGCTGTCGATGCCGCTCTGCCCCCAGAAGATCAGGGTGAAGGGGATGGCGTTGTTCAAGAGGCCCATCCCGGCCAGGTCGAACCAGGGCCAGCGCCTGACGTCCGTCAGGCGGCCCAGGGCCGCCAGGACGGCAAGCAGCGCCAGCGCGGCGAGCCCGACGCGCAGCCAGGCCAGGGTGAAGGGCGGGATCGAGGCCACCGCCACCTCGGCGAAGAAGAAGGAGCCGCCCCAGAGGAGCGAGAGGAGGAGCAGGCGCAGCCAGTCGCCGTTGGTCATGCTGGCCGCCGTCGGGATCACCCGGATATCGGCTTGGGTCATGCAGCCCGCTATGGCAGGGCGGCCGCCCGGTGCCTATCCGTGCATTGCAGTGCGCGCGCCCCGGCTCTATGCCGCGTCCGCGCTCAGGGGCCGTTGCAGGCAGGCGATGCCGGCGCCGAGGGCCAGGACGACGCCGGCGGAGAGGATGGAGAGGCCGATGTCGCCGACATGATCTCCCAGCATGCCCGCGGCCACCGGACCCACGGTCTGGCCGATGGAGAAGAGGATCGTGAAGAGGCTGATGGCGGCCGCCCAGGAGGCGGTCGGCAGGTTCTTGCGGCTGAAGTTGGTCACAGCACCAGGCGCCATGAAGACCGAGAGGCCGAAGAGGGCGGCCGAGGCCAAGAGCCCGCCGAGCGAGGGCGCGAGGACGGGAAAGACCGTGCCCAGCGCCATGACCGCCAGGATCATGGCGAGCGGCAGCCCCGAGGCGTACCTGGCGAAGAGCGACTTCCAGACGAAGGGCGACAGCATGATGCCGAGCCCGATCACCACCCAGACGAGCGAGACGGTGAGCGGACCGGCCGACTGCTTCTGCATGAGGGCCACCACGAAGGTGACGTAGACGATGTAGCCCAGACCGAAGCAGAGGTAGCCGGCGATCTCCGCCCACATGCGCGAGACCGGCAAGGAGGGCCTCGCGGTCACGCCCCTGACCGGGGGCCTGAGGCTCTCCGAGGCCCAGATGCAGAGCGGGCAGAACAGGAGGCTGGCGCCGCCCAGCAGGATCCAGGCGGTCGGCCAGGCGGAGGGGCCGACGATGTCGAAGAGGCTCGGCAGCACGGCGCCGCTCAGCACCATCCCCAGGCCGCCGCCGATCCCGAAGTAGACGGTGATCGAGAGGGCATTCAGCTTCCGGTCCTCCTGGAAGAGGGAGGCGGAGAGCGCGCCGCCGGTGATGAAGGCGACCGCGCCGAAGACGCCGGTCAGGATGCGCCAGAGGCTCTGCAGGGTGAAATCGTCGGTGAAGCCGGTGGCCAGCAGGAAGATCGAGGTTCCCAGCATGCCCAGGCTGAAGAGCCGCGAGGAGGGCATCCGGCGGACCAGCGCGAAGGTCAGGAAGGATCCCAGGATGTAGCCGAAGGCGTTCGCCGTGTTCAGCCAGCCCGCCTCGGCATAGGTCCAGCCGAGGTCTTCCTTCATGGCGGGCAGGATCAGCCCGTAGGCGAAGCGCGCGAAGCCGTTGGTGACGCAGACACCCAGGGTCAGCCCCGCGAGGACGAACCAGGACCGGGTCGAAGCCGCGGTCATTTCCGGCCGCTCTGGTGGCAGCGGGGCGGGATCAAGGACTGAAGACCAGCATCACGAAGACCAGGAAGAGGACGCAGTGGACGGCGCCCTGCAGCAGGCTGGTGCGCACCCCGCCGAAGGTCAGCATGCAGATAACGAGCGTGAGCGACAAGAGGACGATGCCCGCGTCGTCGAGGCCCAAGGTGACCTCCCGGTCGTAGAGGAGCCCGATCGCCAGCACCGCCGGCAAGGTCAGGCCGATGGTGGCGACCGCGGCGCCCAGGAGCAGGTTGATGGAGCGCTGCAAGCGGTTGGCGAGCGCCGCACGCAGGGAGGCCATGCTCTCCGGCGCCAGCACCAGCAGGGCGATGATGACGCCGCCCAGGCTCGCCGGCGCGCCGACCTCGACGATGCCGTAGTCGACGATGCCGGCCAGCCGCTTGGAGAGCAGGACGATCGGCAGCAGGGTCGCCAGCAGCATGAGGGCATGGTAGGGCAGCGGCCGCAGCGGGCCGTGGCCGTGCGCCTCCTCCTCGTCCACCGCGACGCCGGCATCCTCGGTCGGCGGCGGCTGCTGGAAGAAGCCGCGGTGGCGCACCGTCTGGATCGCCAGGAAGACCCCGTAGAGCAGCACCGTCAGCAGCGAGAAGAAGAGCGCCTGGCCCGGCGAGAAGCTGGGGCTCTCGGTCGAGACGGTGAAGCGAGGCAGGATCAGCGCGCAAACCGCCAGCGGCAGCAGCACCGCCAGGAAGGCCCTGGCGCCTTGCAGGTTGTAGGTCTGCTCGCGGTGGCGCAGGCCGCCCAGGACCAGCGCCAGTCCGACCAGGCCGGTCAGGATGATCATCAGCACGGCGAACATGGTGTCGCGCGCCATGGTCGGCGCCGCCTCGCCGGTCAGCATGATCGACGCGATCAGCGAGGCCTCGATGCCGGTGACGGCCAGGGTCAGGATCAAGGTGCCGTAGGGCTCGCCCAGCAGGTCGGCCAGGGCGTCTGCGTGGCGCACCACCGAGAAGGCGGCCCAGACCATGACGGCGAAAAGCCAGACGAAGAGGCCGGCCGCCAGCGCCGGATCGCTCAGCCCCTTCAGCAGGCCATCGCCGCCGAACTGGAAGTAGGCCAGGGTGGCGACGACGGCCAGAAAGGGCAGGAGTTCCCGCGGAACGCCCTTCCAGCGATTCTGGCCCACCGCCTTGCTGCCGCTCTCCAGCTTTCCCAATCTCGTGCTCCCTCGCCGCCAGCTTACGCATCGCGCCCGTCGCCGGGCAACTCAGTCACGTGCGGAGCGCGGGTTGGCCTGCCCATGGACAAGAGCACGCGAGGCGCTCATGGTCTTGTGCAGGTGTCGGCTTTCTCCGGGTCGCTGTCCGGAGATGTCGCCGCCAGAGCAGGGACGCTCGTCTGAACGAGAGAGGTCTCCGGCATGGTCAGGGCGCGGCGCGTATCGATTCTGGATCTGCTGACCGACAAGGTGGCGCCGCGCGGTGCGGAGCGGACCTTCCTCAACCACATCGGTCGCCAGTACTACTCGATCATGCCCCAGGTCGCGGCCGCCTGGTGCCGGCGGCGCGGGCACCGGGTCCACTACGCCACCTACTTCGGGCAGGCCGATCCCGAGAGCCTGGTCGATCCCGAGAGCGACATCGTCTTCATCTCGGCCTACACCCGGGCCTCCTCGCTTGCCTACGCGCTGGCCAAGCTGGTGAAGGCCGGCGGCGCCAGGACCGCGATCGGCGGACCCCATGCCAGTTGCTTCCCCGAGGACTGCCTGCGCTTCTTCGACCACGTCGTGGTCTCCTGCGGCGAGCAGCAGGTGATCGATCTGGTGGAAGACCGCATCGCGCCGGGCCAGGTCGTCACCACCGGCAAGAAGACGATCGCGGTCCCCTCGCTCGGTGAACGCCTGGAGGACGTGAAGACGGCCAACTACGTCAACGGCAAGCGCTCCCGGCTCTCCACCGTATCGCTGCTGACCAGCACCGGCTGTCCCTATACCTGCAGCTTCTGCTCGGACTGGAACTCCGTCTATGCCGCGCGCAGCACGCAGGAGGTGGCGGCCGACCTGGAGTGCGCGGCGGAGCACTTTCCGGGCAACCTGGTCGCCTTCCACGACCCCAACTTCGGCGTGCGCTTCGATCAGACCCTGGCGGCTTTCGAGCAGATGCCGAAGGAGAAGCGCAACCCCTATATCATCGAGAGCTCGCTCTCGCTGCTGGGCTCCGACCGGGTCGACCGCCTGCGCGACACCAACTGCTCCTACCTGGCGCCTGGAATCGAGTCCTGGTACCTCTATGGCGACAAGGCAAAGACCTCGGCCTCGGTCGGCCTCTCCAAGTTCGAGCGAGTCTGCGAGAAGTTCGACGAGCTGACGGAGAAGATCCCCTCGCTGCAGGCGAACTTCCTGATCGGCGACGACGGCGATGCGGGCGACGAGCCCTTCGAGCTCACCAAGCGCTTCATCGCGCGCTATCCGACGGTCTTCCCGGTGATCAACCTGCCGATGGCCTTCGGCGGGACGCCGTTGCGCGACACGCTGGCCGCCGAGGGCCGCCTGCTGCCGCTGCCGCCCATCCACTACGCAAGCCCCGTGCTCACGCACCGGCTGGTGCACTACTCCATGCAGGAGATCATCGAGCGCAAGATCGACCTCTTCAACTTCATCCTGTCGCCGCGGCTCTTCCTGCGGCGAATGCGCCAGCCCAGTCCCATCGCCGCCAGGATCTTCTGGGCGCTCTTCTGCTTCCGCCTCACCTCCTACCGCCGCGAGCTGCGCGAGATGCTGCGGCTCTTCCGCGAGGACCGGGCCTTCCGCGCCTTCCACGACGGCAGCAGCAGGACCGTGCCGGCCTACTACGACGCCCGCATCGACCGCCGGTTGAAGCGGTATGGGGAACTGCTGACTGCCGAAGACCGCAGGCTGGTCCAGGATGAGGGAACGGCGACAGGCCGGCCGGCGACCCTTCCGGCTGCTTAGTCGCTTCTAGGCAGACACGGCGCCAGCCCGCACCCCCACCCGATCGCCCCATAGTATACTGTCGTGGGCGGTCGGGTGGGGGTGCGGGCTGGCGCAGACCGAAGCGAAGCGGCGGAACCGAGCCTCGGCTGAGCGAGGCTATCCCGCCCCCACGGCCTGGCCCAGCACCCGCGTCAGCCGCTTGGAGAAGCCGGTGGGGTCGCTCACCTGCTCGCCCTCCATGACACGGGCCAGCTCGAACAGCAGCCAGGCGCTGTCCTCGATGCCCTCGCCCTTGGCGCCCGAGGCGATCTGCCGGCCCATGGCCTTCAGGATCGGGTGTTTGATGTTGACCTCCAGCACGCGCGCGCTCGCCTCGTTCACCTGTCCGTGGCTGCGCAGCAGGCGCTCCAGGTTGAGGTCGAGGTCGCCCTCGCCGGCGACCAGGCAGGCCGGGCTCTCGGCCAGGCGCTTGGAGACGCGCACCTCCTTCACCTTGTCGCCCAGCGCCAGACGGATGGCGGCGAGCAGCGGCCCCTGGCCTTCCTCCTCCTTGGCCTCTTCCGGCTTCTCCTCGTCGCTGCCGTCGAAGCGGTCGAGATCGGCCTGGCCGCGGGTGACGGAGCGGAAGGGCTTGCCCTCGAAGTCCATCGTCACCGTGGTCCAGAACTCGTCCACCGGGTCGGTCAGGTAGAGCACCTCGATGTCGCGCGCGCGGAAACCCTCCAGGTGCGGAGAGCTGGCGAGGCGGTCGATCTCGGCGCCCGAGAGGGTGTAGATCGCCTCCTGCCCCTCCTTCATCCGCGCCAGGTAGTCCTTGAGCGTCGTCAGGCCCTCCTGCGTGCTGGAGCGGAAGCGGGCGAGGCCGAGCAGCGCCTCGCGCTGGCCGGCGTCCTCATAGAGGCCTTCCTTCAGGATCGGCCCGAAGGCCTCCCAGAACTTGTTGTAGCCCTCTGCGTCCTTTTCCGCGGCCTTGCCGAGCTCGCGCAGCACGCGCTTCACCAGACCCTGGCGGATCTTCGCCAGCACCGGGCTGGCCTGCAGGAGCTCGCGCGAGACGTTCAGCGGCAGATCCTCGCAGTCAATCACGCCCTGCAGGAAGCGCAGGTAGGGCGGCACGATCGCCTGGCAGTCGTCGGTGATGAAAACCTGCTTCACGTAAAGCTTGATCTGCGACTGGCGGTCGGGATGGAAGATGGTCGGCGGCCGCTCGCTCGGAACGAAAAGCAGGCCGGTGTACTCGATGGCGCCCTCGGCCTTCCAGTGGATGGTCTGCCAGGGCTCGTCGAAGGCGTGGGCGGCATCGCGGTAGAAGGCGGTGTACTGCTCGGCCTGGATCTCGGAGGCCTGGCGCCGCCAGAGCGGCATCGCCTGGTTGACCGCCTCGCCCTTGCCCTCGCCGTCAAGGACCTTGATCTCGAAGCCGATGTGCTCGCAGTGGGTCTTCACCAGATGGGTCAGGCGCTGCGGCTCCAGGTACTCCTTGCAGTCCTCCTTGAGCGTGAGGACGACGGAGGTGCCGCCGGTCTCGGGCGCCGTCTCCGCCGGCTCCAGGGTGTAGCCATCGGCGCCGCCGGACTGCCAGCGCCAGGCCTCCGCGCTGCCGGCAAGGCGGCTGTCGACGCTGACCAGGTCGGCCACCATGAAAGAAGAGTAGAAGCCGACGCCGAACTGGCCGATCTGCGAGAGGCTGGCCTTGTCGGGCGTCTGGCCCTCGGCCTTGAGCTGAGCCAGGAAGCGGCCGGTGCCGCTGGCGGCGATGGTGCCGAGGTTGGCGCCCAGCTCGTCGCGGCTCATGCCGATGCCGTTGTCGGCGACCGTCAGGGTGCCGGCCTCCTTGTCGGGCGTCAGGGTGATGGCGAAGCCGCCGTCGGGCAGCAGGGCCGGATCGGCGATGGCGGCGAAACGCCGCCGCTCGCAGGCGTCGGCGGCGTTCGCGATCAGCTCGCGCAGGAAGATGTCGCGGTTGGAATAGAGGGAATGGGTTACAATTTCTAACAGACGCCCGACTTCGGCGTTGAAGCTATGGTGTTCGCTTGCCGCTTGCTCACTCATTGCTGGCTTCGGTCCTCTTGTTCGTTTGCGAGACGCTGCGGCCCTCGCCGGCCCGCCCCCGGGTTGGCCAACGCTGGATTGGCCGTCGCTGGGGTGCCCGCCTCGTACCTGGCCTGTCTGGTGTTTCCCGGTGCATATGTGCTAAGCCGCCTTTGGCCGCAAGGGCAGGAAGCGAGGCCGCCTGATGGCGCGTGATCCCGACAGCCGGGTGATGGCTCTCCTGGGGCCGACGAACACCGGCAAGACTCACTTCGCCATCGATCGCATGCTGGGCCATGCCAGCGGCATCATCGGTTTCCCCCTGCGCCTGCTCGCCCGCGAGAACTACGACCGCGTGGTCGCGATCAAGGGGGCCGGCCAGGTCGCGCTGGTGACCGGGGAAGAGAAGATCGTTCCGGCCGGCGCGCGCTATTTCTGCTGCACCGTCGAATCCATGCCGCTGGAGCGCAAGGTCGACTTCGTGGGCGTCGACGAGGTGCAGCTGGCCGGCGATCCCGAGCGCGGACACGTCTTCACCGACCGCCTGCTGCACAGCCGCGGCCTCTCGGAGACCATCTTCCTGGGTGCCGAGACGGTGCGACCCCTCCTGCGCAAGCTGGTGCCGGAAGCGGAGTTCATCGACCGCACGCGCTTCTCGACCCTCCGCTACGACGGCCACAAGAAGCTGACCAGGCTACCCTCCCGCTCCGCCGTGGTGGCCTTCTCCGCCGGCGAGGTCTACCAGCTGGCCGAGCAGCTGCGCCGTCAGCGCGGCGGCACCGCGGTGGTGCTGGGGGCGCTGAGCCCGCGCACGCGCAACGCCCAGGTCGCGCTTTTCGAGGCGGGCGAGGTCGACTATCTGGTCGCCACCGACGCGATCGGCATGGGGCTCAACCTGGCGCTGGACCACGTCGCCTTCGCCGGGCTCGCCAAGTTCGACGGGCGCCGCATGCGCCGCCTGGCTGCAAGCGAGGTCGGGCAGATCGCCGGGCGCGCCGGACGCCACATGCGCGACGGCACCTTCGGCACGACCGGCGAGGCGGGCGAGATCGCGCCTGAGATCGTGGAGGCTGTGGAGGAGCATCGCTTCCTGGCGCTGAGGCGCCTCTATTGGCGCTCCCGCAGCCTCGACTTCGCCAGCCCCAAGGCCCTGATCGCCAGCCTCAACCTGCCGCCCCCGATCCCGGAACTGCAGCGGGTGCGCGGGGCGGAGGATCAGGAGGTCCTGGCGACCCTGGCGGAGGATCCCGAGATTTTGGACCGGGCGCGCGGCGCGCGCCAGGTGCGCCTGCTGTGGGACGTCTGCCAGATCCCCGACTTCAGCAAGACCATGACCGGCCACCACATCTCGCTGCTGGGCCAGGTCTACCGCCACCTGATCGACCGCGACGGCGGCCTGCCGGGATCCTGGGTGGCGGGGCAGCTTCGGCGGATAGACCGGCTGCCGGGCGACATCGACACCCTGACCCAGCGGCTGGCGCAGATCCGGACCTGGACCTACATCACCCACCGCGCGGACTGGCTGGAGGACTCCGCGACCTGGCAGGAGCAGGCCCGGGCCATCGAGGACCGCCTGTCCGACGCGCTGCACGACAGCCTGACCGACCGCTTCGTCGACCGGCGCGCCGCCCTCTTCGCCCGCCGGCTGGCCGGCGGGGAGACCATGATCGCGGCGGTGAAGCGCGACGGCCGGGTCATGCTGGAAGGCCACACGGTCGGCCGCCTCAAGGGCTTCCATTTCCGCCTGGATCCCTCCATCGAGGGCGCCGATGCGCGCCAGGCGCTGACCTCCGTGCGCCGCGCGCTGGGGCAGGAGATGCCGCGGCGGGTGGCACGGGTGGAAGCCGAGGGCGACGAGGCCTTCCAGCTCGACGCGGAGGCGCGGATCCTCTGGCGCGGCTCGCCGCTGGCGCGTCTGGTGCCCGGCATGCTGGCGATCCAGCCCGGGGTCGAGGTCTTCGCCAGCGAGTTCCTGGACGGTCCCCAGCGCGAGCGCATCCGTCTGCGCCTGGTGGGCTGGCTCGACGCCTACCTGCGCCGCCGTCTCGCACCCCTCTTTCGCCTGCAGGAGGCGCCGCTCACGGCCCTGGCGCGCGGCCTCGCCTTCCAGCTCGTCGAGACCCTGGGCTGCATGCCCAGGCACTCGGCGGACGGATTGCTGCAGCTGAAGAAGAGCGAATCCAAGGCCCTGAGCGCTGCCGGGGTGCGCCTGGGGTCGGAGAGCCTCTTCCTGCCCGAGCTGATGACGGCGAAGGTGCGCAGGGTGCTGCTGCAGCTCTGGGAAGTGAAGCAGGGGCAGCCGGCGCCGCAGCCTCCCGAAGCTGGCGTGGAGCCGGCCGGGGCCGCGCCCCAGGCCGATGCGGCCTTCTACGCTGCCTGCGGCTATCGCCTGCTGGGTCCGCAGTCGCGTTCGCTTGCGGTGCGCGCCGACCTGCTGGAGCAGATCGCCGGCAAGGCGGCCGCGCTCGCCCGGCAGAGCGGCGGCTTCCAGCCGACTCCGGCCCTGCTCCGCCTCGTTGGCGGCAGGGAAGAGCATCTGGCCCTGATCCTGGGGGCGATCGGCTATCGCCAGGAGACGCAGGCCGGGACTGTGAGCTTCCAGCGCCGCGGCGGCGCGACGAGCGCCAAGCGGCCGAGGAGGAAGGCACGCGACAAGAACAAGCGCCCGCACGGCAATCCCGAATCGCCCTTTGCCGAGCTGAAGAAACTGAAGCTGGCGATGCGGCAGGTGCGCTGATGGCGGACGACGCGGCCGCGCCCGCCCCCACCCTGCGGCTGGACAAGTGGCTCTGGCATGCCCGCGCTTGCCGAACCCGCACTCTTGCGAGCAAACTTGCGGGCTCCGGGCAGGTTCGGGTGAATGGACAGGTGACGGACAAGGCGCACCTCAAGGTTCGGGCCGGGGATGTTCTGACCTTTCCCCAGGGCGACCACATCAGGGTCTGGCGCATCCTCGAGCTGGCGGAGCGGCGCGGCTCCGCGCCCGATGCGCAGAGGCTCTACGAGGACCTGAACCCGCCGACCCGCGAGAACCGGATCACGCCCGCCCAGCCCCGCAAGACCCCGCGGCCCGAGGCACGCGACCGCCGGCGCCTGCGCCAGCTTTCCGGCAAGACGGACTGAGGGTAGGGCGATGGCGAAGCTGCGCACCCTCGCCCTCTGCCTCTGCCTGTTGCTGCCGGCGCTTCCCGCCCTCGCGCAGAACCAACCGCAGGCGCAGCCGGAGCCGGCCGCCGGTCAGGGCAGCCAGCAGGCCCCCGGCCAGGGAGCGCAGACCCGGCCGGCGGCGCAGCCGGAGCAGGCTGCAGGGGACGCCAGCCGGCAGACCCCCGAGCAGGGGGCGCGGACCCAGGACCTGGCGACCGAGAATCAGGTGGACCAGGCGGCCTCGAAGGAAAGCGATCTCCTGGCCGAGTGGGACCAGGATCTCTCCCAGGTCGAGGCGGATCTCACCAGCGGACACCTGGAGCATAGCGAGCGCAGCGCGCGGCGCCTGACCCTGGTCTCGATCGCCAACCAGGCCGACCAGAGGGCCGCGGGCTACACCCAGAAGCAGGCGGAGATCCAGCGGCTGCTGGACGCCCTCGGGCCCGCGCCGGCGGAGGGCCAGCCCGCCGAGGCCCCCGAGGTGCTGGCTGAACGGCAGAAGCTGGAAAGCGAGCTGGTCGCGGTCTCTGCGCTCAAGGGACGCTCGGACCTGATCGTGGCCAAGGCCAACCTGCTGTTGCGCCAGCTCGATGCGGTGCGGATCAAGGCCTTTGCCGAGGAGCTCTTCCAGCGCAGCGCCTCGCTACTGGACTCCTCGACCTGGCAGGCGGTGCCGGCCAGCGTCGCCGCGCTCAAGGCTTCCATCGGGGCAAGGCTGACGCCGCGGAACATCGCCGGCGAGCAGGACCAGACCCGCCGCATCCTTCTCGGCCTTGCGGCCCTGCTGGTGGCCATCGGCGGCTTTCCCATCGGCCGGCGCCTGGGCCACTGGCTGGACCGCAAGCGGGCGAGCTGGCCCGACGAGGTACCCTACCACGGGCGCTTTGCGGTGGCGGCGCTGGAGACCGCCAGGCGCTTCTTCCTGCCCTCCTTCCTGCTGCTGTCGGTCCTGCTGATCGCGCTCGCCTTTGCCGCCAGCAGTGCCTACCAGGGCGTGATCGAACCCGTCGCCATGGCCCTGTCCGCCGGTGCTGCGCTGGCCTTCTTCCTGGCAGCGCTCGGCTACGCCGTGATCGCGCCGCGCATGCCCAACTGGGGCATCATCCGCCTGAGCCCGCGCTCGGGACCGGCTCTCTATCGCCGCTGGCTGCTGGCCAGCGCCTTCCTGGGCCTGGTCCTGAGCCTGCGCATGATCACCCGCGACCTGCAGCCCGATCCGGTGCTCCTATCTCTGTCCAACGCCGTGGAGGCCCTGATCGGCTCCCTCATCCTGCTGAGCCTGCTCCCGGCCCACCTCTGGCAGCGCGACGAGCGGTTGGCACCGTCACCGGACGAAGAGGAAGAGGACGACGTCAGCGTCGGCAAGGCCCTAGCGCGCCTGGGGGAGGCCCGCTGGCTGCGTTTCGTGGCCCTGATCTGCGCGCTGGTGGTGCTGGCTGCGGCGACCCTGGGCTACGTCGCCCTCTCCGACTATGTCGCCCTCATGTTCATGACCCTGGTCGCGGCCGGCTTCCTGCTGCTGGTCTTCCGCCGCGCCATCAGGGAGGGGCTGCACGCCTACCTCTTCAAGCAGCAGAGGAAGAAGGGGGCCTGGCTGCGCCTCTTCCTCAAGACCGAAAGGGGCGCCGGCTTCTTCGAGCTCTTCGCCTTCGTGCTTCTGGATATCGTGCTCTTCTTCGTCGCGCTCTTCATCATCCTGCCGAGCGCGGGGATGGCGGAGGACGAGCTGCAGGTCTGGCTCTACAACTCGCTGCAAGGCTTTTCCATCGCCGGCGTCACCATCAAGCCGCTGAACATCGCGCTGGCCGTCCTGGTCTTCCTCTTCATCCTGGGTTTCACGCGCTTCATCCAGCGCCGCCTGCGCCGCGGCGTGCTGTCGTCCATCCAGGCCGAGAACAGCGTGCAGCAGTCGATCACGACCGGCATCGGCTATGTCGGCGTGATCGCGGCCATCCTGGTGGGGATCAACGTCGTCGGCTTTGACCTGACCAACCTCGCGCTGATCGCCGGTGCGCTCTCCGTCGGGATCGGCTTCGGCCTGCAGAACATCGTCTCCAACTTCGTCTCCGGCCTCATCCTCCTGATCGAGCGCCCGATCAAGGTCGGCGATTGGGTCGTGGTCGGCGCCAACGAGGGAGTGGTCAAGCGGATCTCGGTCCGGGCGACCGAGATCGAGACCTGGCAGCGCTCCTCGGTCCTCATCCCGAACTCGGACCTGGTCTCGACCGCGGTCACCAACTGGACGCACAAGAACAAGCTGGGCCGAGTCGACGTCGCCGTTCGGGTTCCTTTCAGCACCGATCCCAAGAGGGTTCACGACCTGCTGCTGGAGGCGGCGGGCGACTGCAACAAGGTGCTGGCCTCGCCCGCACCCTACGTCTACTTCAAGTCCTTCTCGCCCGACGGCATGGATTTCGACATCCGGGTCTACGTGCACGACATCTACGAGATGGTGATCCAGGTCACCAATGAGATCCGCATGGCGGTGGTGGCGCGCTTCACCGAGGCCGGTATCGACATGGCCCTGCCGCAGCGCGTGGTGCATCTGGCCGATATCGACCGCCTGGAAGTCGGCCGCGTGGGCGGCAAGCCTTCGCTAGCGCCGGTCCAGCCGTCGGAGACCAAGGCCTAGAGGCTCGGCCCTGCCGGCTCGCCGGTTTGCCCGTGGCCGCACAAATCTGCGAGGGCGGCATGCTGCCATAGGCCCCCGATCCGGCTTGATGCCTCGGGAGGGCGCGACTATTGTCCGCGGGATTCGTGTGAGGAGGAGAGCGCTCGCCGCCATGACCTATATCGTCAATGACGCCTGCATCCGTTGCAAGTACATGGATTGCGTGGAGGTTTGCCCCGTCGACTGTTTCTACGAGGGGGAGAACATGCTGGTGATTCATCCTGACGAGTGCATCGATTGCGGTGTGTGCGAACCCGAGTGCCCGCCCGAGGCGATCCTGCCGGATACCGATCCGGGGGCCGAAGCCTGGCTCGAGTTGAACCGCGAGTACTCCGAGACCTGGCCCAACATCACCCGCAAGGGAGAGGCGCCGGCGGACGCCGACCAGTTCAACGGCATGGCCGGGAAGTTCGAGAAGTTCTTCAGCCCGAAGCCCGGCAACAGCGGCTGAGTTCGGCGGCCCGAGCGGCCGCTTCTGGGCCCGAGCGCTCGCCTCCGGCCGGGCCTCGCAGGGCAGGCGAAAGGTGCCTGGCGGTACGACGCCGGGTGCGCCCGATTCGCCGCGCGCCGCCACTCATGCGGCGACGTGGGGGCTGGCCTGTGCCTGTGGTTGGTTGATTTTCCTTAAAATGCATGGCATTATGTAAGCTCACGGAACGACAGGGATGTGTGCCTGGACCGGGGGCTCTTTGACAGCCCTGTCGATTTAATCGCAGTCGTCACCGATAAAGGGAATGACCGCAGCTGGGGCAAAGCGGCCAAGGGGCGAACTCGCTGTCGGGCCTGGTTGAAGTAAGCCGCAGCCAAACGATCAATATGAGGAACGGTGTAAAGAGAATGGATAGCGAAGTGATCCAGCTTGATAGCGCACGTGCCGATGGGATTGACCAGATCGAGACAGCCAGGCTGTCGAAGAGCAGCGACTCCGCGCCGCCGGCGGCCGGCAAGTCTTCGCGCAAGACCGCGAAGGCGATGGTCGACGAGGACAACGACAGCGACTATGCGACCGGCGACTACGTGGTCTATCCCACCCACGGCGTCGGCCGGGTTATCGGCATCGAGACCCAGGACATCTCCGGCATTTCGCTTTGCCTGATCTCCATCAAGTTCGAAAAGGATCGCATGACCCTGCGCGTGCCGGTCGAGAAGGCGCACAACTCCGGTCTGCGCAAGCTCTCCACCCGCAAGGTCCTGGACAGCGCCCTGCACACCCTGAAGGGCAAGAGCCGCGTGCGCCGCACCATGTGGAGCAGGCGCGCGCAGGAGTACGAGGCCAAGATCAACTCCGGCGACCCCGTGTCCATCGCCGAGGTCGTCCGTGACCTCTACCGCGGCGAGGACCAGCCCGAGCAGTCCTACAGCGAGCGGCAGATGTACCAGGCGGCGATGGATCGCCTCGCCCGCGAGTTCGCGGCCGTTGAGGCCACCGACGAATCGACCGCCGCGGAGAAGCTCGAAGAACTGCTCCGCACCGTCTGAGGCCGATCACGCAGATCCGCCGTAGAGCCCGTCGGAGTCACGCCGGCCCGCACCCCACCCGACCGCCCAAAGCAGGGACCTTCCCTGGGCGGCCCGGCAGGGTTGCGGGTCGGTTACGTTTTCACCCGAGCGCGAAGCGCTCCGGCATTCTCAGACTGAGTTCTGCGGCCGGCCAAGCGGGAAAGCGCTTCCCGCCACGAGCCCGGGTCTGCTAGACCGGGTTCGACGGACCGGACGAGAGGAGTCTATGAAGGGCGCGAGTGCGGCAGCTCCCGGCCAGGGCGCACCACAGCAGACGATCGCGTCCTTGCGGAATGCGGAACGCGTCTGGGCGGTCGGCGCCGTCCACGGCCAGGCGCAGCTCCTGAAGAAGCTGCATTCCGAGATCGCCGAGCGCTGGCAGTACTTCGACCGCATCGTCTATCTCGGCAACATCGTCGGCTATGGCGACGACTGCGCGGGCGCCGTCGGCGAGGCCCTGGCGTTTCGCCGCCGCATCCTGGCGGTCCCCCACGCGATCCCCGAGGACATCGTCTTCCTGCGCGGCCGGCAGGAGGAGATGTGGCAGAAGCTGCTGCAGCTCCAGTTCGCCGCCGACCCCGCGGGGGTCCTGGAATGGCTCTTGAGCCACGGCGTCGCCGCCACCCTTGAGGGCTACGGCGGCTCCGAGCGGGAGGGGCGCGCCGAGGCCCGCCACGGGGCGCTGTCGCTCACCCGCTGGACCCAGGGTCTGCGCGCCAACATGAACAGCCACGAGGGCCACGGTCACTATTTCGCCAGCCTGCGCCGCGCCGCCTACAGCGACGACGAGGGGCTGCTGCTGGTCAGCGGCGGTCTGGACCCGACCAGGACCCTGGCCCAGCAGGGCGACAGCTTCTGGTGGGGCCACCCGGCCTTCGGCGAGGAGGTGAAGCAGTTCAGCCCCTTCCGCTGCGTCGTGCGCGGCTCCTCGGCCTCGCAGCCCGGCATCGGCGTGGAGCCGGGCCTAGTCACCCTGGATGGCGGCAGCGCCTTCGGCGGCCCCCTGGTGGCCGCATGCATCAGCGTCGAGGGCGAGGTCCTGGAAGAGGTCGTCGTCGCCCATCCGACGAGCGATTAGGGCCTTACGTACCAGCGCGGAACCGGCCCGCACCCCCGCCCGGCCGCCCACGGAAGTATCCTGGTATGGGCGGCCGGGCGGGGGTGCGGGCCGGTTCCGATTCCACCTGAGCGCGAAGCGCTCCAACGGAGCTTCCCTACCGGCCGCCTTCAGGCGACCGGTGCTGTTTCAGTGATAGAGCTTTACCCTTCCGCCACGATCGCCAGCGCCATGGTGACGGTCAGCTCGTTCACCCGGTCGACGCCCTCGCGGGTGTTGGAGCCGTTGTGCGTGCCGAAGACCACGTTGTCGAACTCGCGCAAGGGGCTGGCGGCGGGCAGGGGCTCGGTCTCGAAGACGTCCAGCGCCGCGCCGGCGATCTGACCGCTCTTCAGGGCCTCGACCAGGTCGTTCTCCTTCACCAGCGGGCCGCGCGCCACGTTCACCAGCGTGGCTCCGGCCTTCATCTGCGCCAGGGTCTCGGCGCGGATCAGGTGGTGGTTCTCCGGCGTCAGGTTGCAGGCCAGGACCAGGTAGTCGCTGTCCGTCAGCACCTTCTCGAAGGGCGCCTGGGTGATGCCGGCGGGCGCCAGCGCCTCGACCGGGATCGGCATGGGGTCGGAGCCGATGACGGACATGCCGAAGGCCGTGCCGCGGCGGCCGATGGCACGCCCGATGCTGCCCAGCCCGACGACGCCCATGGTGCTGCCGGCGAGCGTACGGCCCTGGATCTTCAGCCAGCCGCCCTCTTTGACCGAGGCGTGCATCAGGTGGTAGCCGCGGGTCAGCATGAGGGTCAGCGCGAAGGCGGCGTCGGCCACCTCCTCGGCGAAGGTGCCCGGCGTGTTGCGCACGGGAATGCCCAGTTCCGCGGCCGACTCCTTGTCGATGGAATCGGTCCCGATTCCCCACTTGATGATGGCCTTGAGGCCGTTCTCCTTGCCGGTTTCCAGCACGGCGCGGTCCACGAAGTCGTCGCCCAGGATGCAGGTGTCGACGCCGCGGATCAGGTCCAGCATCTCGTCGCTGGAGAACTGCTGGCCTGTCGCCTCGGGCAGGACCAGTTCAACGTCGGCGGCCTCGAAGCGCTCGCGGAAGCTCTCGATATGGCGCAGCAGGTGATGGCAGGTGACCAGGACCTTAGGCATTGTTTTCGCCCTCTCTGGCTTTGAACAGCATCTCCGTGATCTGGAAATCGATCTCGATGTCGATGTCGCGCGCCTCGATCTCGTCGACCTCGAAGAGGAAGGGGCGGTTGCCGATCCTGTTGCGGTCGTTCAGCAGGCGGTTGCGCTCGAAAATGTAGAGGGTGGAGTTCTCCTGAACCAGCCATTTCGGCAGGTCCTGGGTCTGCAGCAGGATGTTGGGATTGTGGTTCACCGCCCGGCCCAGAACGTCCCAGATGCGGTCGCGAATGACCGTGACGCCGAAGAGCGAATCGTAGATCGGATACTGCTTGAAGAAGAGGTTGACGGCCGCGGCCATGGTCTTGTGCTTCAGGAGCGGGTTGGTCGAGTGGGTCTGCAGGTAGAACTCCGATTCGATCTGGCCCGCGTCGTAGCTCAGGATGTCGTTCATCGGGATCTCCGGCGCGCGCAGGTGCTCCGGCCGGTCGAGGACGATCACGTCCTTGTACTTCTCCGCACACTGCTCCTTCACGATCGGGGAATCGGTGTCGATCACCACCTTCTCGATCTGCTCCACCGCCAGCAGGTTCTCGAGCGTGTGCTGATAAAGCGGACGGCCGTCGCCGAAGGGGCGATAGTTCTTACCGGGCACGCGCTGGGAGTGGTGGCGCATGGGCATGAGGGCGACGAGCTTGTGTTTGGTCATGATGGAGGCGTCCCGGGAATCCCTGAAGGCTTGAGGTCGTTGCTTGGTTTCGAAAGGAGGCGCCAGAGAGGTCGCGCTGCGCCCCGCACCGAGAACCGGTAGCGAAGAGCTATCCGATAGCGCCGGGCGGGTCCATGGCCTTAGCTCTCGCGGCCGGCGCGCGGATCGTCGCGTTGGGCTCAGGGCTCCAGGCTGACGGTGGGTGAGGCGCGACCGGCGGCGATCTCCCCGTGCCAGGCGAGATAGGCCTCCAGCTCCGCGGGCCTCGTCTCGCCGACGTCGTAGTGCAGCCCGTCCTCCCGGCGCTCGACCGTGCTGTCCGACCAGAGCAGCGAGCCCTCCGAGAAGCCGGCCAGGTAGAGCGGTGCGTAGAGGAACCGCTCGGCGGAGCGGCCGAAGGCGGCGACGAAGCGGCCGAGATACTCGCTGTCCTCGCCGCGCTTCAGCGGCACCATGCCGCCCAGCCGCTGCAGGACTGGATCGCGCGGGAAGAGGAGCGAGGTGGTCCGCTTGCGGTAGAGCTGGTCGTTCACCTTCAGCCGCCGCCCCTCTGCGTCCACCCGGCAGTAGCTGCAGAGGCTGGCGAGGTAGCGCCTGGATCCCACCAGCACGGCGAGCTGGCGCTCGATCCGGTCCGGGGCGGAGGTATCGTCGGCATCCTGGAAGGTGAGGTAGGCCCCGCGGGCTGCGGCAAGGCCGCGGTTGCGGGCGAGCGCCGCACCGGACTGCCGCTCCGTCTGCAGCAGGCGCACGCGACCGTCCTGCTCGCCCAGTTCCTTGGCAATAGCCGCCGTCCGGTCGCTGCTGGCGTCGTCGACGATCAGGACCTCCAGGTGGTCGTAGCTCTGCGCCAGCAGGCTGGCGATGGCGGTCCTCAAGGTGTCGGCTGCGTTGTGTGCCGGGACGACCACCGAGACCAGCGGCCGGCCTGCCGCTTCCAGCCTCGCCAGGTTGCGCCGGCGCCGGCGCTTCTTGAGCGCGCCTGCAAGGCCTCCCAGGCCGAGGGGCGCGTGGCGGGCCAGGCCGTCCAGCGGGTCCAGGAGGACGGCCTGCATCGCCGCGGAGCGGGCGAGCGGGCCCAGCGGCCGGCGGAGCTGACGGAAGGGAAAGAGCCGGGTCGTGCGGAGCCAGCCTTCCGGGTCGAGGCGCAGGCGCTGCGTGATGCGCACGCGACGGCGAACCTAAACTGGCGGAGGCAGCGCGTGCTCGGCCCGCTCGTCGACGGCCGGGCGGAGACCGAGGCGGCGCCTCGGGGCGGTCCCGGCGGCGCGCATGCCGCCCTAGCCTCTGATGCTGTTGCCGATGGCCCCGTAGCGCGGCGAGGGATGGTAGAAGCGATCCTTGAGCTGCAGCATGCTTGCGTTGGGCACCCGGCGTGCGGAGCGGGCCTCGCGCTCGGCATAGGCGCGGTAGGTGCCCCGGGCCTGGTTGATGCGGAAGAGGAAGATCTCCGGCACCGACCTGACGCTGCCCTTGGCCACCGCGCACTTCAGGTCGTGGATGATATTGAGCGTGCTGTAGCGCAGCAGATCGCCGAGGCCGAAGTAGGCGTCGGGCTCGATGTCCTGAAAGGCCAGCGCTTCGCGGTAGTAGCGCTTGCGCACGTTGCCCCAGGTCTCTTCGTGGATGTGGTAGATGCCGGCCGAGGCGGCATAGGCGACCAGGCCGCCCTCCCTGACCGCTTCCTTGGCCCAGGCGAGGTCCTCGAGACCCGTCAGGCTCTCGTCATAGGGGCGGCGCAGCCAGTCGGCGCGGCGCACCGCGCAGTTGGCGTTGTTGCAGAAGTAGTCCTCCTGCGGCTCCAGCTCGGCCTCCGGGAACCAGGACTGCATCAGGCAGCATTCCGAGAACTTGTTCTGCAGGCCGCCGCGCTGCTTGCCGTAGCAGACCTTGATCCGCTCGTCCTCGAAGGGCCGGAGAAGCTCGCTCAGCCAGTCGCGATGCATCGGCAGGGTGTGGGCGCTCAGCAGCACCAGGAACTCGCCGCGCGCTACCCGGCAGCCGTAATTCAGCGAACGCCCGAAGGTGAAGTCCTGCGGGCGGATGTGCTCGATCCTGACGCCGTGCGACTCGGCGATGGCGACGGAATTGTCGGTGGAACCGGAATCGACCAGGATGATCTCGAAGGACTGGTCGCTTTGCAGCTTCAGGGCCTCGAACAGGGGGCCGAGAAACTTACCCTCGTTCAGGGCGCGGACGACGATAGAAGCTCTTGGTGCAGCAGCGGACATCAGCATATCGGCCGGTCAGATCAGGATCGAAGACTGGCTTCGGTCGTTCACTTTCCCGTGTCCGATCCCCTTCATTGAACGCGGAACGAAGCCCTCAACATAGGTAGCGAATTCACTTTCTGCCATCGAACGTAACTTCACCTCCGTCGCCGCATCAGGATTAGCTCGATCCGCACCGCGGTGCAACCTTTTCCTTGCCCAGGTATTGGTCATCTAACGGACTGAAAGATAGCAGGTTTTCGCCGCTGGCGTGCCGCCTCTGCTGCACCGCAACAATTGCGTGAAACGCATGGCAGGTGAAAACGGCTTGAAAAGCGACACTGCCTCCCCAAAAAGCAATTCCGCACGGGGATGAGTATATTCGATCTCCGGTCCGATGGTAGGGGGAATAATCCTCCAAGGCCGCGCAAAACCCGCGCGCACCTGAAACCCGGTCGAGTGATACCACCCAGTCGCGACCGCCCCTAAGCCTTGGCCTGCATTGCCTCCCTGGGCAGGACGATGGGGTAGGCCTCGCGCAGCTTGCGATCCAGCTCGGTCGAGACGTGGTCGGGAAATACGTTTGCCAGCACCTGCTTGCGGGCCTCGATCGCGCGCTTCACCAGGTTGGGCTTGCCCTTCTCCACCCATTCCTTGGGGCTCGTCCGGTCCCCCAGCACGGGATAGACGTACTCGCGCTGCATCAGGTTCAAGGTCGATTCGTGGCCCAGGTAGTGGCCCGGCCCCTGGGTGCAGACCTGGCGGATGACCTCCAGCGATACGCTGTCCTCGGTGACCTCGATCCCGCGCACGCAGCGAAGCGCTTGTCCGATCATGTCGTCGTCGATGATCATGCTCTCCAGGCAGAAGCCCAGCAGGGAGGCGTGCATACCGAGCGATTCGTAGACCAGATTGAGCCCCGCCAGGCCCGAAAGGACGGCGTTGATCCCCTTCTCGTAGCCGGCCTGGTTGTCCGGCACCTTGGAATCGCACATGCCGGCGGCCGCGCCGCCGGGCAGGTCGTAGAACTGCGCCATCTGCCCGCAGGCGGCCGAGAGCAGGCCCTGCTCGCCCGAGCCGCCGGACATGGCGCCGGTGCGCAGGTCGGAGACGAAGGGCCAGGTGCCGAAGATGGCGGGGGCACCGGGCTGAATGGCATTGACGTAGCAGAGGCCGGCCAGACACTCGGCCACGGCCTGGACCACGGCGCCGGCCAGGTAGGGCGGGGCGGTGGCGCCGGCCTGGCCTGCCGAGAGCAGCAGGACCGGCATGCCGCCGCGCACGCAGACCTCGAGCACCCGGCAGGCATCCTCGGCGAACTTCATCGGCGGCACGACGAAGCAGTTGGAGTTGCTGACGAAGGGGCGCTCGCGCCAGGCCTTCTCGCCGCCGCAGTAGTCGTGCAGCAGCTTCAGGCAGACCTCGGCGCCCTCGGCGATGTTGAAGTTGGTGCCGACGTGCTTGGTGGTGCCGGCGATCGAGGCATAGAGCGTGTTGACGTCCAGGGTCACGAGGTCCTGGACGTCGCAGGCCGTCAGCGGGCGCTGGAAGAAGTGGCAGTTGTCCAGCGTCTCCGCGATGCGGGCGGAATCGTAGAGATCGCGCACCGTGGCGTCGCGATAGCTGTTGGACTCCAGGTCGACGATCTGCGTCGCCGCGCCGGCCGTGCCGTAGTAGACCCGGCTGCCCGCGGGCAGCATGTCGTACTTCTCCTGCTGGGCGACCAGGGGTTGGTTGCGCCAGGCCTTGGTCAGCGTGTCCTCGACCAGGGCGCGGGGAAAGCGCAGGCGCCCGTCCTCGCCCATGACGGCCCCGGCGGCCGTGCAGTAGTCGACGCAGGAGGGGATGGCCTGGGCGAGGCCGATACTCTCCAGCGCATCCAGTGCGGCCTGGTGGATCCGCTCCACCCCGGCCTCAGTCAGCGGGCGGTAATGGCCGCCCGCGAGGCCTGCCCGGATCGGCCTCATGTCCTCGGCCAGCGGGGCCGCCCTGGCGGCCACCCGGGCGCTGCGACCGCGGCGTCGGCCGCTGGTGGCACCTACCTCTTCGATCGACATCGCAAGTCACTCCCTGATCAGCCGGGGACCTGCCCCCGGCTCTGGCTGTTGGCTTTGGCGGCTAGAGGCGGGTCCTCTCGGCCTTGGGATCGTAGAGCGGTTTCGCCGAGGCGATGGCGGCGATGCGGCGGCCGGCGACCTCGATCTCGAAGTCGGACTGCAGCAGCTCGCCCAGCGTCTCGTCCGGCCGGCAGGGCAGGTAGCCCAGCCCGACCGCGGCCCCCAGGTGGTGGCCGTAGTTGCCGGAGCTGAGGTAGCTCACGATGCGGCCGTCCCGGAGGATGGGCTCGTTGTGGTAGAGCAGCGGTTCGGCATCCTTGAGCTGGAACTGGATCAGCCGGCGCGTCAGCCCGCTCTCGCGCTTGCGCAGCACGGCCTCGCGGCCCAGGAAGTCGCCGAGGTTGGAGCGCGGCTTCTCCGTCTTCACCGCGAAGCCCAGGCCCGCCTCCAGCACGTGGTCCTCGTCGGTGATGTCGTGCCCGAAGTGCCGGAAGGCCTTTTCGATTCGGCAGGAATCCAGCACGTGCAGGCCGCAGAGGCGCAGGCCCCGCTCTGCCCCGGCAGCGGCGATGGTATCGAAGACATGCACCGCCATGTCGCTGGAGACGTAGATCTCCCAGCCGAGCTCGCCGACATAGGTCACGCGGTGCGCGCGCGCGAGCCCCATGCCGATCTCGATCTCCTGCATGGTGGCGAAGGGGAAGTCGGCATTGGCGAGCGAGCTCGCCGTCAGCGGCTGCAGCAGCTCGCGGGACCTGGGCCCCATGACGCAGAGCACGGCCTCGGCGGCGGTCACGTCGGTGGCGACCGCGAAGGCCTCTTCCGGCGTGTGCCGCTTCAGCCAGGCCAGGTCGCGCCGCAAGGTGGCGCCCGGCGTCACCACCAGGAAGGCGGTCTCTGCGAGCCTGGTGACCGTGACGTCGGCCTCGATCCCGCCGCGCTCGTTCAGCCACTGGGTATAGACGATGCGGCCGACCGGCACCGAGATGTCGTTGGCCGAGACGCGCTGCAGCACGGCCTCGGCGTCGCGGCCCTCGACCCGGATCTTGCCGAAGGAGGTCATGTCGAAGAGGCCGACCGCCTCGCGCACCGCGCGGTGCTCCTCGGCGGCGTAGCCGAACCAGTTCTGCCGCTTCCAGGAATAGCGGTACTCCGCCGCCTCGCCCCGGGCCGCCGCCTCGGGCGGCAGGAACCAGTTGGCGCGCTCCCAGCCCGCGGTCTCGCCGAAGCAGGCGCCGGCCTGGGCCAGGCGCTCGTGCAGCGGGCTGCGGCGCACGCCGCGCGCGGTGGCGTACTGGCGGTAGGGGAAGTGGTCGGCGTAGAGCAGGCCCAGGCTCTCGCTGGCCCGGGCGACCAGGTAGGAGCGGTTGGCCTGGAAGGGCTGCATGCGCCGGATGTCGACGTCCCAGAGGTCGAAGGGCGGCTCGCCGGCGTCCATCCACTCGGCCAGTGCCTTGCCGGCGCCGCCGGCCGACTGGATGCCGATGGAGTTGAAGCCGCAGGCAACGAAGAAGTTCTTCAGCTCCGGCGCCTCGCCCAGCAGGTAGCGGTCGTCCGGCGTGAAGCTCTCCGGTCCGTTGAAGAAGGTGTGGATACCGGCATCGGCCAGCAGGGGCATGCGGGCTATCGCGCGCTCCAGGACCGGCTCGAAGTGGTCCACGTCCTCCGGTAGCTGGTCGAAGCAGAAGTCCTCCGGGATGCCCTCCATGCCCCAGGGCTTGGCCTTGGGCTCGAAGGCGCCCAGCAGGATCTTGCCCGCGTCCTCCTTATAATAGGCGCACTCGTCGGGCACCCGCAGCACCGGCAGGTCGGGCGAAAGGCCGTCGATCCCCTCGGTCACGATGTAGAAGTGCTCGCAGGCCTGCAGCGGCACGCTGACGCCGGCCAGGCGGCCGACCTCGCGGCCCCACATGCCCGCACAGTTGATCACCGTCTCCGCGGCGATGGGGCCTTGTTCCGTCTCGACACCGGTGACCCGCCCCTTCTCCTGGGTGATGCCGGTGACCTTGACGCCCTCGAAGACCTGGGCGCCGCGATTGCGCGCGCCGCGGGCCAGCGCCAGGGCCACGTTGCCGGGATCGGCCTGGCCGTCGGTCGGTAGGAAGACGCCGCCGACCACGCCCTCCAGCGAGATCAGGGGATAGCGCTCCAGGCACTCCTTCGGCGAGACGACATGGGCCTCCAGGCCGAAGGTGGCGGCCATGCCGGCGCCGCGCGCCAGCTCCTCCATCCGGTCCTCGCTCAGCGCCAGCGCCAGCGAGCCGCGCTGGCGATAGCCGGTGGCGACGCCGGTCTCGCTCTCCAGGGTGCCGTAGAGCTGGGCCGAATACTGGGCCAGCTTGGTCATGTTCATGGTCGCGCGGAGCTGTCCCACCAGGCCGGCGGCATGCCAGGTGGTCCCGCAGGTGAGCTGCTTGCGCTCCAGCAGCACCACGTCCTTCCAGCCCAGCAGGGTCAGGTGGTAGGCCAGCGAGCAGCCGATCACGCCGCCGCCGATGATGACGGCGCGGGCTCGTGTGGGCAGGTCGGTCATGGCTTCGGCTCTTCCTTCTCTCAGGCGCGCAGCCGCGCGTTCTCGGGGTCGTAGATCGGCTCCGAGGCGACCACGGCCTTCTTGCGCTCGCCGTAGATCTCGACCTCCAGCTCGGTGCCCTCGGCGGCCAGGTCGCTGCGCACCGTGGCCAGTGCGATCGACTTGCCGACGCGGTGGCCGTAGCCGCAGGAGGTGACCAGCCCCACCGCGCTGCCGTTCTGCCAGACCGAGGCCAGGTAGGGGGCCTCGCGCTCCGTCTCCTCCAGGATCAGGGGCACGAAGCGCTCCTTGGAGCCCTGCTGCTTTTCCTGCAGCAGGGCCGCCCGGCCCGGGAAGTCGGGCTTGTCGAGCTTCACGAAGCGCTCCAGCCCGCCTTCCAGCAGGGTCCAGTCGGTCGAGAGATCCATCTTCCAGGAGCGGTAGCACTTCTCCAGGCGCAGCGACTCCATGGCGTACATGCCGAAGTCGCGGATGCCGTGGGCCTCTCCGGCGGCCCAGAGGCGCTCGTAGACGCCCAGGACCTGGCCCAGCGGGAAGTGCAGCTCCCAGCCCAGCTCGCCCACGTAGGAGACCCTGAGCGCCAGGCCGCGCGCCATGCCGATGGTGATCGGCTGCACCGAGAGCCAGGGGGCGTCGCCGGCGAACTCGAGATCGGAGACCGCCTCGATCACCGCGCGGCTCTTCGGGCCGGCGAAGATCAGCGCGCTCCAGGCCGCCGTCCGGTTCTCGATGGCGATGGATCCCGCCTCGGGGAGGTAGCTCTCCAGCAGGTCCTGGTCGTGCCACTCGCCGCTGCCCGCACCCAGCAGCAGGATCTCGTCGTGGCCAAGGCGGCTGGCCGTGAATTCCGAGAGGATGCGGCCCTGGCTGGTGGCGACGTAGACCAGTGAGACCCGGCCGACACGCGGCAGGCGGCCGGCGATGATGCCCTCCAGCCAGTCCGCGGCGCCCTCGCCGCGCACCAGGAAGCGGGAGAAGCCGGGGAAGTCCATGATGCCCACGGCGTCGCGGATCGCCCGGCACTCCTCGCCCACGGCATCAAAGTACTCACCGTGGTCCAGGCGGTTGGTGTGGCTTGCGGGGTCGATGCCGGCGCGCGGGAACCAGGCCGCGCGCTCCCAGCCGGAGCGTGCGCCGAAGACCGCGCCCTTGGCCTTAAGCGTGGCGTAGATCGGGGTCGTCAGCGCCGGGCGCCCGGCCGGACGCTCCTCGTTCGGATAGCCGATGGCGTATTCCTGCTGGTAGAGCTCGACCGCCTTGGCGCGGGTGTATTCCTTGGTCGCGTAGGCGGTGAAGCGGCGCGGGTCGATCGACCACATGTCCCACTCGGTCTCGCCCTCGATGACCCACTCGGAGAGGACCTTGCCGGCGCCGCCCGCCTGCACGATGCCGAAGGAGAAGACGCAGGCCTCGAAGGCGTTCCGCACCCCCGGCATGGGACCCACCAGCGGGTTGCCGTCGGGGGTGTAGGGGATGGGTCCGTTCACCACCCGCTTGACGCCCACCGAGCCCAGGATCGGCACGCGCGCGCAGGCGTCCTCGATATAGTGCTCCAGGCGGTCCAGGTCGTCGGGATAGAGCTGGAAGGAGAAGTCGTCGGGCATGGGGTCGTCGCGGCTGACCCAGTGCGGCGTGGCCTTCCACTCGTAGGGTCCCAGCAGCAGCGCGTCGCGCTCCTGGCGCAGGTAGTAGGAGACGTCGGGGTCGCGCAGCAGCGGCAGCTTGGCCTCGCCGCGGGCGGTCAGCTCCGGGATCGATTCGGTGATCAGGTACTGGTGCGACATGGCCACGCAAGGGATCTGGCGGCCGAAGAAGGCGCCGACCTCCTGCGCCCGGTAGCCGGCGGCGTTCACCACGTATTCGCAGCGGACCTTGCCCTCGGTGGTCTCGACGACCCACTCGCCGCCCTGGCGGCTGACGCCGGTCACCGGGCAGAAGCGCTGGATCTTCGCCCCCAGCTTGCGTGCGCCGGCGGCGAAGGCCTGGGTCATCTGGGCCGGGTCGATGTCGCCGTCGGTCGGATCGTAGCTGCCGCCCAGGATGTCGTGCAGCTCGAGGAAGGGGTAGAGCTCCCGCATCTCCTCGGGCGTGACCATCTCCAGCCCGAAGCCCTGGCGCTTGGCCATGCTGCAGGCGTGGCGGAACTCGGCCATGCGGTCTTGCGTGTGGGCCAGCCGGATGGCGCCGGTGTTGTGATAGTTGATGGGATAGTCGACCGCCTCGCCCAGTACCTTGTAGAGGGCGTTGGAATAGCCCTGCATCTTCATGATCGACCAGGAGCCGGAGAAGGTCGGGCAGTTGCCGGCCGCATGCCAACTCGAGCCCGAGGTCAGCTCGTTCTTTTCGATCAGCAGGCAGTCGCTCCAGCCGGCCTTGGCCAGATGGTAGAGGCTGGAACAGCCGACGGCGCCGCCGCCGATGATCACGACGCGGGCGGTGGAGGGTAGGTCTGCCATGCTGGGGTCTCCCTGGCCTGGAGGGGTCAGTAGATGGGCGGCGCGATCACCCAGATGACGATGCAAGGCTCGTCGCCCGGGTTGCGCCAGAGAAGGGCCTGGTCCTTGAAGCGGAAGGAGTCGCCGGCCTCCAGCCGGAAGCTGCGCCCGCCCAGCGTGAGCTCCAGGGTGCCGGCCACGACGTAGCCGGCCTCCTCCGTCGGCCGCTCCGCCGGCTTGGCGAGCGCCGCACCGGGCGCAAAGACGCTGCGCACGATCTCGAAGGAGCCGCCGAGGTCGGGGGAGAGCAGCTCTTCCACAAGGCCGTCCTGGTTGTTGCCGAGAGAGCGGCGGGCGTCGCGGCGGACGATGAAGCCCTGTTCCTCGGGCGGTGCCGCCTCGTTGGCGAAGAAGAAGCCCAGCGGCACGTCGAAGGCACCGGCCAGCGCGCGCAGGTCGCTGATCCCCGGCTCGGAGAGCCCGCGCTCGACCTGGCTCAGCCAGCCGACCGAGCGGCCCAGCTTCAGCGCCAGCTCGGCGAGGGTGAGGCCGCGCGCCTTGCGCAAGCTGCGCAGGTCCTGCCCCAGCCGCCGGCCCGCCGTCTCCTCGCTCTTCGCCCGGGTGTCGTGAAGGGCCGCGACCATGATTCTCGATCCATGAAAATTGGATGATAAATTTCACGTCACTACGTTTGAGGCAAGAAGATTCGTGATCCCGGCTGCAGAATCATGCGGCCGAACGCAGCAGCCTTCGGTTAGTCTCCTGGCGATAGAGCGCCGTGGCGCTTGCGGGGGATGACGGTATGCAGGTGACAGCGCTGCACAGGGATTTCGGGCTGGAGGTCTCCGGCTGCCGGCTGCGCGAGCTGGACGAGAGCGGGCTCTTCCCCGAGATCCGCGACCTCTTCGAGCGGCACAGCCTGCTGCTCTTCCGCGACCAGCATCTGGACGACCGGGAGCACCTGGCGCTCGGCCGCCGCTTCGGACCGCTGGAGGATCGCGTGATCGGGCGGGCCGAGCCGGAGATCTGCTTCGTCACCAACGAGGGCGAGGAGAGGCTCTATACCCAGGCCGACTGGCAGCTTCTCCACCTGCAGGCCAACTTCCTCTGGCACACCGACAGCACCTTCCTGCCGGTCCCGGCGCTGGCCAACCTGCTGCAGGCCCGCGTGGTCCCCGGTGCCGGCGGCGAGACCGAGTTCGTCTCCTCGCGCGCCGGGTGGCGCGACCTCGACCCGGCGCTGAAGGCGAAGATCGGCGACCGCGCCCTCTGGCACAGCTACGGCCACAGCCGCGCGCAGATCGACCCGGCCCTGGCCAAGCAAGAGCTGATCGCGCAGTGGCCCGACCAGTGCTGGCGGGCGGTCATCGCCAATCCGGTGACGGGTGCGGAGTCGCTCTACATCGCCTCGCACGCCCGCGCCGTCGAGGGCATGGAGCCCGCCGCCGGCAGCGCCCTCATCCGCGCGGTGATGGAGGCCATCACCCGCCCCGAGGCGGTCTACAGCCACCGCTGGAGGCCGGGCGACCTCCTGATCTGGGACGAGCGCGCGGTCCTGCACCGCGGCCGCCCCTGGAACTACGAAGAGCCGCGCCGCCTGGCCAGCATCTGCGTCTCCCTCACCGACGCCGACGGTCTTGAGGCCATGCGGTGGGCGCCGGGTGTGCCTGGCTCCTGTCGTCCTTCGTCTTGATGGTGCTCATGCCGTAGTCTTCCTCCGGCTCGATGGCACCCACCACATTGTCATCCTCCGGGTGATATCCCTTCACCACACCGTCATCCTCCGGCTCATTTCCCTCCACTACGTGGTCATCCTCCGGCTCATTTCCCTCCACTACGTGGTCGTCCTCAGGCTCCTTTGCCTCCAATAGGTAGTCATCCTCCGGCTTGACCGGAGGATCTGTCGACACGAGAAGAAGGATGGCAGCGTTAATCTTCTGTCATATTTCAGAATCGAGCAAGATCCTCCGGTCAAGCCGGAGGATGACATCGGGGTGGTGTTCTGAATATGTCTTAGGGGGGAGTGAGTTAGGGGGTGGGAAGGAAGTGAGTAATTATTCGTTGCCGCGGCACGATACAGTGTCATTGCACGATACAGTGTCGTTGAGGGCCTTTAGTAACCCCCCAACCCCCACCATCACAACGCGATCGCAATCCCCTGCCGGCCGGCGAGGTCCTGGATGAACTGCCAGGCGACGCGGCCGGAGCGGCTGCCGCGGGTGACCGACCAGGCGCGCGCCTCGCGCTCCAGTTCCTCCCGCTCGAATGAGAGGCCGTAGCGGCGGCAGTAGCCCTCGATCATCTCGAAGTAGGTCGCCTGGTCGCAGTTGTGGAAACCCAGCCAGAGGCCGAAGCGGTCGGAGAGCGAGACCTTCTCTTCCACCGCTTCGGAGGCATGGATCGCGGTCGAGCGCTCGTTCTCGATCATCTCGCGCGACAGCAGGTGGCGGCGGTTCGAGGTGGCATAGAAGAGGACGTTTTCGGGTCGGCCCTCGATGCCGCCTTCCAGGATCGCCTTCAGGGACTTGTAGCTGGCGTCCTCGCTCTCGAAGGAGAGGTCGTCGCAGAAGAGCAGCGCATGGCGCTGCGAAGCGCGCAGCAGGTGCAGCAGGCGCGGCAGGCTCGGGATGTCCTCGCGGTGGATCTCGACGAGTGCCAGGCGCGGATGGCCGGCGCTCTCGGCCTCGGCGTTGACGGCCGCATGGGTCGCCTTCACCAGCGAGCTCTTGCCCATGCCGCGGGCACCCCAGAGGAGCGCGTTGTTGGCCGGCAGGCCGCGGGCGAAGCGCCGGGTGTTCTCCAGCAGGGTCTCGACCTGGCGGTCCAGACCGCGCAGCAGGTCCAGCGGCACCAGGTTGACCTTGAAGACCGGCTGCAGCCGGCCCTCGTCCGCGTGCCACACGAAGGCATCGGCCTGGTCCAGGTCGCTCTCGCCGAGCGCGGGCGGTGCCAGGCGCTCCAGCGCCTCGGCGAGGCGGCGCAGCAGCGGCTCCAGGGAGGCAGGGTCGTCGGTCATGGCGTCGTCGGATCTTTCTAGGAAATTGGACCGGGCACTGGACCGGGCGAGCCTTAGGTTCCCGGGCAGCCCAGGTCAATTCCCTTGGGCTGGCAGCAGGCCTGCGCCAGTGTCTGCCGCGCGCGTTGCAATTTGCCGGAGGATCGCTATAGTCCGCCGACTTTACGAGACCCCCGTATAGCGGAGTTATCCTTTCATGCTCATCTCACCGGCCTTCGCGCAGGATGCAGGTGGGGGAGGCGGCGATATCCTGACCTCGCTGCTGCCCCTCGTCCTGATCTTCGTGGTCTTCTACTTCCTGCTCATCCGCCCGCAGCAGAAGCGCGCGAAGGAACACCGCAACATGGTCACCAACCTGCGCCGCGGCGATCGGGTGGTGACCGGAGGCGGCTTCGTCGGCCAGGTGGTCAAGGTGCTGAACGACACCGAGGTCCAGGTCGAGATCGCCGAGGGCGTCCGCGTCAAGGTGGTGCGCAGCACCATCACCAGCGTCCTGGACCGCAGCGAGCCGGCGCCCGCGCCCGCGCCGGCACGCGGCCGCAAGTCCAAGACCGAGAAGCCGGCCGAGCAGACGGAAGAGGCCGCCGGCGAGGAAGAGAAGAAGAGCTGACGAGAGGTCGCTTGGCGGGTGCCGGTCACCGCCCGGCGCCCGCTCGCTCTCGCCGCTCCTCCCTCGGAGCCTTGCCCCAGGATTCGCGTAGATGTCTCATCTTCCCCGCTGGCAGCGGATTACCATCCTGATCGCCCTGGTTCTGGCGATCTTCTATGCCGCGCCCAACGTCATGAGCCGCTCGACCCTGGATTCGCTGCCGGACTGGATCCCGCACGACCAGATCAACCTGGGCCTCGACCTGCGCGGCGGCTCCTATCTGCTGCTCGAGGTTGACTTCGAGGCGCTGAAGCAGGAGCAGCTCCGCGATCTCTCGGCCAGCGTGCTGGTGCTGCTGCGCCAGGAGCGGATCGGCGTGCGCGGGCTGGGTGCGCGCGACGACAAGGTCCAGTTCGCCCTGCGTGAGCCCGGCCGCGCTTCGGACGCCGCCGAGCTGCTGCGCGAGGAGTTCCCGGACCTGGAGATCGAGCAGCAGGGCGAGCGCTTCAGCCTCGCCTTCTCCGAGGCCTACCTGGAGCAGCAGCAGAACAACGTCATCCAGCAGACCGTGCAGGTGCTGAACCGCCGCATCGACGAGACCGGCACCCGCGCGCCCACGATCCAGCGCCAGGGCTATGACCGCATCCTCCTGCAGGTGCCCGGCATCGAGAACTCCGCCGAGCTGCGCGAGATCATCGGCCGCACGGCCAAGCTGACCTTCCGCTTCGTGGTGGAGGGCGTGGACCCGGAGAACGACCGGGTACCGGCCGGCGCCTCGCTGCTGGACAGCGACGACCTCGGCCCCTCGGGCGAGCCGGTGAAGGAGGTCATCAGCGACCGGGTGATCGTCAGCGGCGAGAACCTGACCGACGCGCAGCCCTCCTTCGAACAGGGCCAGGCCGTGGTGGTCTTCCGCTTCGATGCGATCGGCGGGCAGCGCTTCTGCGAGGCGACGCGCGCCAACGTCGGCCGGCGCTTCGCCATCGTGCTCGACGACAGGGTGATCTCCGCACCGGTGATCCGCGACGCCATCTGCGGCGGCAGCGGCCAGATCAGCGGCAGCTTCTCGATCGAGGAAGCGACGCGGCTGGCGCTCTTCCTGCGCGCGGGCGCCCTGCCGGCGCCGCTCACCGTCATCGAGGAGCGCACCGTGGGCCCGGGGCTCGGCGCGGACTCCATCGAAGCGGGCGAGATCGCCAGCGTGGTCGGCGTCGCCCTGGTCGTGATCTTCATGGCGGCGATCTACGGCCGCTTCGGCCTGCTGGCCGACGTCGCGCTGATCATGAACCTCATCATCATCGTGGGCGTGCTGACGGCACTGCAGGCGACCCTGACCCTGCCCGGCATCGCCGGGATCGCGCTCACCATGGGCATGGCGGTCGACGCCAACGTGCTGATCTTCGAACGCATACGCGAGGAGGCGCGAAACGGCCGATCGCTGGGAATGGCGATCGACGCTGGCTTCAAGCGCGCGATCACCACCATCATCGATTCCAACGTCACCACCCTGATCGCCGCCGTGCTGCTCTATCAGTTCGGGTCGGGTCCCATTCGCGGCTTCGCGGTCACCCTCTCGCTGGGACTCGCGTCCTCGATGTTCTGCGCCATCATGGTGACCCGCTGGATGGTGCTGTCCTGGGCCCGCCGCCAGAAGCGCGGCGCCAGGCTGCCGATCGTCTAGGACCACGGCGCCATGAACCTGATCCACTACGTCCCCGTCGAACCGAAGATCGACTTCCTCGGCAAGACCAAGATCTTCTACGCAATCGCACTCATCATCGTGCTGGGCTCGATCGCGCTCTTCGCCGTCCGCGGGCTGAACCTGGGCGTCGACTTCCGCGGCGGCACGCTGCTGGAGATCGAAACCACGCAGGAGACCGCCGACCTGGAGAACCTGCGCGCCACCCTTAACGGCCTGGGTCTCGGCGACGTCACCTTGCAGGAGTTCGGGGCGCCCAACGTGGTCCTGATCAACCTGCCGCGCCAGGACGGCGGCGAGGAGGCGCAGGAGGAGGCGCTCAACGAGGTGCGCCAGGTCCTGCAGGGCGAGGTCGCGGAATACAGGCGCACCGAGAGCGTGGGCCCCAAGGTGGGCTCCGAGCTGCGGCTGGCGGCAGCCGTCGCCACGGTGCTCTCGATGCTGGGCATTATGATCTACGTCTGGGTGCGTTTCGACCTGATCTACGGGGCAGCCGCACTCGCGGCGCTGGCGCACGACGTGATCGCGGTCATCGGCTTCTATGCCCTGACCGGCATCGAGTTCAACCTGGGGACCCTGGCGGCGGTGCTGACGGTCGCGGGCTATTCGATCAACGACACCGTGGTGGTCTTCGACCGCGTGCGCGAAGAGCTGCGCCGCTTCAAGAAGCTGCCGGTCGCCGAGGTGCTGAACAAGGCGATCAACGCCACCCTGTCGCGCACCCTGCTCACCACCAGCACCACCTTGCTGGCGCTGCTCGGCCTCTTCTTCTTCGGCGGCGAGGTGATCCGCGGCTTCTCCGCCGGCATCATCGTCGGCATCGTGGTCGGCACCTACTCCTCGATCGGCGTCGCCGTTCCGCTGCTCACCCAGGCGCGCCTCCGCCCCTCGGCGCCGGCAGGGGTGAAGCCGGACAAGGTCAAGCCCGCGGTCTAGCTTCCCGCTTCCCTACCCGCATCGACAGCGGCCCGCCTCCGCGGATAGGCTGGCGCCGGGCGCAAGCGCGCTTGGTCAGAGCAGGGGAGGCAAGATGCTTAGAAGATTGGCGATCGCCGGACTGGTCCTGGGCAGCCTGGGGTCGCCGGCTGCGGCCGAGAGCGGCCTGCTGGACGAGACGGTCTCCTTCACCGGAGCGGTGCTCTTCATCAGCAGCGGCGTGCCCGGCCTGGTCATCGCCGCGGTCCAGGACGGCGAGCGGGCGGTTGCGGGCTTCGGCACGACCGCGGACAAGGACGGCCGGGAGCCCGACGGCGAGACCCTGCTGCGGATCGGCTCGATCACCAAGGTGATGACGGGGCTGACCCTGGCTCAACTCGCCGCAGAGGGGCGCGTCGCGCTCACCGATCCCGTCTCCGAGCATCTCGACTGGCAGGTGACCTGGCCCACGAGGGAGGGGCGCGGCATGCGCCTTCTCGACCTTGCCACGCACGCCGGCGGCCTGCCGCGCGAGATGGAGGTGCCGCCCGGGCCGCCGGACGATCCCAATGCCAACCACGACGAGGCCGCCTTCGTCTCCTTCCTGAACGGCGATCCGCTGATCTACCCGCCGGGTGGCGGCATCCTCTATTCCAACGTCGGGTTCGACATCCTGGCGCAGGCCCTGGGCCAGGCGGCCGGCAAGCCCTTCGACCAGGTGCTGGAGGAGAAGGTGCTGGCGCCGGTCGGCCTGAAGGCGACCGGCTTCGACGTGCCGGCCGAAAAGCGCGGCAACCTGATGCAGGGCCACGACTGGCACGGCAAGGCCATGCCGGAGATCAGAAGCGCGCCCGGCGTCTACGGCTCCGGTGCGCTCTATTCCACCGCCAACGACATGCTCACCTGGCTGGAGTGGAACCTCGACCGCTTCGGCGAGGAGGCTGCGGAGGCCCGCAGCCTCAGCCATGCCGCCTACCTCTGGCGCGACGGCATCCGGCCGGTCTATGGCATGGACGAATCGGGCCACATGGACGCCATGGGCCTGGGCTGGGTCATCATGCAGCCGGAGGGCGACCGCCCCCTCATCCTGCAGAAGGCCGGCGGCGCCCAGGGGATCTTCTCCTACGCCGCCTTCGCGCCGACCAGGAACGTCGGGGTCTTCGTGGCGATCAACGCCTACGACTTCGACACCGCCATGAAGATGGCCGAGGTGGCCAACGAGCTGATCGCGACGCTGGCACCGCGCTGAGTGCCGCGCTCGCCCAGATGTGAGCCCCAGATTTGAGGCAGCGACTCCGGGCCCTGAGGCACTAAGAAGCTATGCTTCCGGCGATCGGCGACTGCGATGTCACGGCTTGCTAGGGCGGCCGGCGTCATCGCCGTCTTCGCCCTGATCGCGCTGGGCGTCTTCGTCTGGCCGGAGAGCCTGCTCGAGGTGGAGGAGGGGGACGAAGGCCTCCTGCGCCAGGCCGCGGGCTTCCTCGCCGGCCTCCTCTACCTCTTCATCTGGATCGCGGTCCCACTGCTGCTGCTCCTGGCGGTCTTCGGCAGCGAGGCGACGGGTCGCAGCGTCACCGGCTTCCTCACCGCACTCATCTGGCTGGTGGGGCTGGGTTTTCCGGTGGTCATCGTGGGCGCCTCCGTCGGCAGCACCAACGAGCAGTTCGTGATGAGCTGCCTGAAGACCCTTGCGCTCTTCCTCATGGTGCTCGGCGGGCGCGAGCTCTCGTTGCTGCTGCGCGGCGCGGGCGATGCCTGGGCCCTGCGCATCGCCTGCGCCGCCGCACTCCTGCTGGTCGGCTTCTCCGCCTGGTCGCTGATCTCGGCCGCGGCGGCCATCCTCAGTGCGCGCGACATCGCCGCAGGCGACCGGCCCTACTGCATCGCCGACACGCGCGATCCCGACGCGCCCTACCGCCCGATCACCTCGCTCTTCGCGCTGCGCGGCGTCGACCTGGTGGTGGAGAAGAGCGGCGTGGAGGCGAGCGCCAGGGACTACTTCCACGCGGTGCTCTACCGCCCCGGCGGGCCGCAGCCTGCCTACTGGAACTGGTCTGCCAGCCACTTCCGTTTCGAGCCGATAGAGCGGTCCGCGCTCTCGGCCTCCGTGGTGCTGCCGGAGGTCCCCTGCGACGCCCGCCCGCGCTACCTGGAGGACCTCCTCTAGGCCCCGCGCGCCGTGGCCCGGTGAGGGCTCGCCTCACCGCTGTTTGGTGGAAATGGCTTTCACTGTCGCTCCCCGGTGATCATACTCGACGGAAAAGCTGATGTTGCCTCGGTCGGGAAGAAGGAGACCCTATGGCGAAACAGGTGCAGACTTCGGGCCGGACGCAACCTTCCAGACAGTCGCAGACGTCGGGCAGCCAAGAGCGCGAGGCGCTCATGGCGCACTACTCCTCGGGGGGCTACTACTGCGAGCTCTTCGAGGCCTGCAAGGAAGAGGGCGCGGCCGCCGCGGAGCTTGTACGGCGACTGAATGCCTTTACCCCCGACGAACTGGGCGAGCGTTCCGCGGCTGCCGAACGCGAACTCATGCTGCTGGGGGTCACCTTCACCGTCTATACCCAGCGCGACCGGATCGACCGCATCCTGCCCTTCGACGTCATCCCCCGGGTTCTCTCGGGCAAGGAATGGGATGGTCTGGCCGACGGCGTCAAGCAGCGGGTCGCTGCGATCAACCTCTTCCTCGCCGATATCTACGGCGCCCAGCGAATCCTGTCGGACGGCATCGTTCCCAGAGAGCTGGTGCTCGGCAACGAGAACTACCGGCCGATCATGCGCGACATCAAGGTCCCGCATGGCACCTACGTGGTGATAAACGGAACCGATCTGGTGCGCGGCAGCGACGGGGAGTTCCGTGTCCTGGAGGACAACTGCCGTACGCCGAGCGGCGTCTCCTACGTGGTGGAGAACCGCCACCTCATGCAGCGTGCCTTCCCGGACCTGGTCGACGCCCTGCCGATCCGCCCGGTATCCGACTACGGCCAGCGCCTGTCGCGCGCGCTGGACCAGCTTGCCCCGCACGGCGTCTCCTCGCCGCGGGTCGCCCTGCTGTCGCCAGGCACCTACAACTCCGCCTACTTCGAGCATGTCTTCCTGGCGAGGGAGGCGGGGATCACCCTGGTCGAAGGGCAGGACCTCTTCGTTGAGGATGACAAGGTCTTCATGCGCACCATCGCCGGCCTGCAGCAGGTGCACGTGATCTACCGGCGGATCGACGACGCCTTCCTGGATCCCGAGGCCTTTCGCCCGGACTCCATGCTGGGGGTCAAGGGCCTGATGCGCGTCCTCGCCAAGGGCAACGTCACCCTGGCCAACGCCGTGGGAACGGGCGTGGCCGACGACAAGGCGGTCTATGCCTACATGCCGCGCATCATCAAGTACTACCTGGACGAGGACCCCTTGATCGACAACGTTCCCACCCACATCTGCGGCGAGCCCGAGGGCCTGGCCTACACCCTGGACAACCTGGCGGACCTGGTGGTCAAGCCGGTGGGCGAATCGGGCGGATACGGGATCGTGATCGGCCCGCATGCGACGGCGGAGGAGCTGGACGATATCCGGGTCAAACTGAAAGCCAAACCGGAGAATTTCATTTCTCAGCCGATGGTCGAACTCTCGGTCTCGCCCACCCTGATCGAGGGGGAAATCGGGCCGCGGCATGTGGACCTTAGACCCTTTGCGATCACCGGGCGCGATACCTGGGTGCTGCCGGGCGGGCTCACCCGCGTCGCCATGCGCAAGGGCTCCCTCGTGGTGAACTCCTCGCAGGGCGGCGGATCGAAGGACACCTGGGTCCTTGACTAGGCTGCTCTCCCGCTTCGCCGAGTGCATCTTCTGGCTTGGCCGACAGGTCGAACGCGCCAACGCGCTGGCCCGCGTGCTCGACGTCAACCAGACCTATGCCTACGACGCGCGCGGCGGGCGCAACTGGGAGATGCTGCTGCACCTCTACGAGCAGGAGGAGGATTTTCGACGGCGCATCGGCGATGTGACGCCGGCAGCCGTGCTCTACTACCACCTTCTGGACGAGGGCAATTCCTCCTCGGTCCGCAGCTCTATCGCCCAGGCCAGGGAGAACGCGCGCACCCTGCGCCCGCTGATTTCGACCGAGATGTGGTCGCAGCTGAACGGCTTCCATCGGACCTTGCTGGACCTGAGCCCGACCGACGCGACGCCGCGGCGTCTCAGCCGCCTGGCCAGCCTGATCAAGGAGAACTGCCAGACCCACGTCGGCATCACGCAGGAGACGCTCTATCGGGACGAGGCCTATCATTTCTACGTGATGGGTCAGCAGATCGAACGGGCCGACCAGACGACGCGGCTCATGTGGATCAAGTATCACCAGCTCTTGCCGATGGGCGCCGAGGAGGGCTCCGTCGTGGACGTCAGCCAGTGGCATGCCCTGCTGCGGGCTGCAGCCGGCCTCCAGGCCTTCAGCCGCGAGAACCCCTCGGACCTCTCGCCCGAGGCGGTGGCCCACTTCCTGCTGTTCAATCCCAATTTTCCGCGCTCGCTGCTCTGTGCGGTGAGCGAGGCGACCGAGGCCCTGACCTCGCTGCGGCGCGACTTCAACCTGGCGTCCGGCAGCCTCGCTGTGCGGCACCTCTGGTCCTTCCAGTCCAGCCTGCACGACTTCGACATGGACCAGGTCAATGCCAAAGGGCTCGACGAGACCATCGACTGGGCACAGCGCGAGCTGGTCAAGGCGACCGAACTGATCGCGCTATCGTACTTCGGACTGGCAAGCGACGATGGCGATCGACGCCAGGACTAGAGCAGACCGTCCCCGAAAGGAGTCTTTCGGGGACGTAAGCCAGCGCTAGGAGGGACCGGGTCCGCCCTGCTGCGTCTGCGCCATCTCGCTTCCATCACCGCCTTGCGGGAGGGGCTCGCAGACGGACGTGCTGTTTGCGTCGCGCATCTGGGTGTTGCTGCCATCGATGGCGCGGACCTCGACGCTCACCTCCATGCCCTGATAGGCGGTGTTGAGGCCCTCGAAGGTGCCGGAGAGCGGGATCGCCTGGCTGGGGTCGCGGGCGACGGCCACGCGGATCAGGTCGCGTCCGCCGATCAGCGCGTTGGTCGGGTCGTATTCCACCCAGCCGGAGAGCGGCAGGTAGATCTGCACCCAGGCATGCGAGGCCCCGGCGCCGCGGATCTCCTGGTTGTCGCTGTCCATCGAGGGATCGTAGAGGTAGCCGGTGACGAAGCGGGCGGCATAGCCCAGCGCGCGTGCCGCCTCCATCATCAGCAGAGCCAGGTCGCGGCAGGTGCCGCTGCCGCAGGACAGGGTGTCGGCCGGATGCTGGGTCCCCTCCTCATAGCGCGGACGGTAGGCGATCTCGGCCCTGATGGCGCACATCATGCGGGCCAGGAGCTCGGCCGAATCGATGCCGTCCTGGATGAAGCGCCGGGCGAAGTTCAGCACCGAGCCGTCGTTGTCGGGGTAGTGCCGCTCGAAGGTGCCGCCCAGGTCGGGCAGGATGGCCTCGTCATAGAAGAAAGGATAGGTCTCGATCACCTCGCCGCGCGGGGCGACGGAGAAGCGCTCTTCCTCGTGCCGCTCCAGCAGCATGCAGCTCACTACCTCCAGGTGGTCTGCCTCCACCTTGGGACGAATCAGGGCGACCGAGTTGGCGAAGACGTCGGAGACCCAGCGCACATCCGATTCGGGCGAGATCGTGAGCTCCATGCTCCGCAGGTGCAGATCGTGGCTGACCCTGGGCCGCAGGAGGGCGCGGTGCTCGCCGAACTTCACCGGCTCGGCGTAGCGATAGATCGTACGATGCGTTATCTCGAAGGAGGCCATGTTATCCATCCCAGGTTGGGTTCCATTAACACGGCAGGCGGCTGCCGCGATCCAGGGCAAGGCGAGATGCGTGCCATGCGCTATTCGTATGCTGCGCGGCACGTGCTATGAGCGCTCGGCCCCGGAGCCTCAGCGCGCTTTCACCGAAACGGACCGCCATGCAAGCCCCCGCTTCTCATGTACTGGATGAAAATGTCGCCGTTATCGGGCTCGGCTATGTCGGCCTGCCGGTCGCCTTGGCCTTTGCCAGGGTCGCACATCAAGTTGTGGGCTACGACATCGATAGCGAGAGGGTCGCGGCGCTGCGTCGCGGAGAGGACTGGACCGGCGAGAGCGACCGGGCGAGCCTGGCCGCCAGCCGGCTGACCTACTGCGACGCGGTCGAGGACCTGGCCGGCTGCAGCTTCTTCGTCGTCTGCGTGCCGACCCCGATCGACGCGGAGAAGCGGCCGGACCTGGGACCGCTAACCGAAGCCTGCCGCCGGATCGCGCAGGTGCTGCGGCCGGGCGGCCTGGTGGTGCTGGAATCGACCGTCTTTCCCGGCGCCACGGAAGAGGTCTGCGGCCCGATCCTGGAGGCCGGATCGGGCCTCCGGCGCGGACGGGACTTCCATCTCGCCTACAGCCCCGAGCGCATCAACCCCGGCGACCGCGAGCACAGCCTGGAGCGGGTGACGAAAATCGTGGCGGCCGAGGACGCGGCCAGCCTGGAGCGGGTCGCCCGCGCCTACGGGGCGATCGTGCCGGCAGGCCTGCACCGCGCCTCCTCGATCCGGGTCGCGGAGGCGGCGAAGGTCATCGAGAACACGCAGCGGGACCTCAACATCGCGCTGATGAACGAGCTCTCCCTGATCTTCGACCGGCTGGATATCTCCACATCCGAGGTCCTGGCGGCGGCGGCGACCAAGTGGAACTTCCTTCCCTTCAAGCCGGGCCTCGTCGGCGGTCACTGCATCGGCGTCGACCCCTATTATCTCACCAGCCGGGCGGTGCAGAGCGGCTACCAGCCGGAGGTCATCCTGGCCGGGCGGCGCATCAACGACGAGATGGGGCGCCTGATCGCCCGGCGGGCCGTGCAGCTTCTGGCGCGCGAGGGCCTCAGCCTCACCGCGGCGCGGGTGGCGGTCCTGGGCCTCACCTTCAAGGAGGATGTGCCCGACCTCAGGAACTCCAAGGTGGTGGACCTGGTCGAGGAGCTACGGGCCTTCGGCATCGCGCCTATGCTGCACGACCCCCTGGCCGACCGCGCGCGCGCCCGCCGGGACTTCGGGGCGGAGGTGGTCTCGCTGGACGCGCTGGAGGGGCTCGATGCCCTGGTCCTGGCGGTGCCGCACAGGGCTTACCGCGACCTGGGCGCGGCCGGCCTCGCCGCCCGCCTGCGCCCGGGCGCCCTCTTCCTCGACATCAAGTCGGCCTTTCCGGCTCTGGCCAGCGAGGCCGGACTGCGTTACTGGGCCCTCTGATCGCCCTCCTCCCGGTTTCGCTGTCGCACTTGCGGCCCGATAGGTCCTGCGAGACTTGACAGCGGTCGCGCCGTTTTGCTCTTGCAGGACCGTAATAGACGCGACGGGAAGAGGGACCGATCGGTAGCGATGGCACGGGCATTGGTGACGGGAACGGCGGGATTCATCGGTTTTCACCTGGCGCAGAGTCTCTTGCGCGCCGGCTGGTCGGTGACCGGCTTCGACGGAATGACGGACTACTACGACGTGTCCCTGAAGCGCCGGCGCCACGACATCCTGGGAAACTTTTCCGGCTTCACGGCGCTGGAGGGCCTGCTGGAAGAGCGCGAGGCGCTGGAAGCGGCCTTTGCGGTCGAGGCGCCGGAACTGGTGGTCCACCTGGCCGCACAGGCGGGCGTGCGCTATTCGATCGAGCGACCCGATGCCTATATCGGCGCCAACCTGGTGGGCAGCTTCAACGTGATCGAGCTCTCCCGGGCGGCCGGGGTGAAGCACCTGATGATGGCCTCCACCAGCTCGGTCTACGGCGGCAACACGGTCATGCCCTTCATCGAGACCCAGGCGACGCAGCAGCCGCTGACGCTCTATGCCGCGACCAAGCTGGGGGCCGAGGCCATGGGACACGCCCAGGCTCATCTCTGGGGCCTGCCGGTGACCATGCTGCGCTTCTTCACCGTCTATGGCCCCTGGGGCCGCCCGGACATGGCGCTCTTCAAGTTCGTGCGCGGGATCCTGGCCGGCGAGCCGATCGAGGTCTACGACGCAGGCCAGATGGAGCGCGACTTCACCTACGTCGACGACATCGTCCGCGCCCTGGTCCTCCTGGCCGAGGCCGAGCCGCCGACGATCGGCGCTCTTGGCGCCAGCCCCTCGGCGCCCTTCCGGGTGGTGAACGTCGGCCGCGGGGCGCCGGTCGGCCTGCTGGACTTCGTGGCCGAGATCGAACGGGCCGTCGGGCGCCCGGCCGAGCGCCGCCACCTGCCGAGGCAGCCCGGCGACGTCTTGCGGACCTATGCCGACACCACCCTGCTGCACGCGCTCACCGGGTTCCGCCCGGAGGTCGAGATCGGCGAGGGGATCCCGGCCTTCGTCTCCTGGTACCGTGAGTACTATTCCTGCTAGGGCGTATCCCGCTCGAGTGATTCGGCGCCGGCCCGCACCCCCGCCCGTCCGCCCATACCAGGATACTTCCGTGGGCGGACGGGCGGGGGTGCGGGCCGGCGCCGCGCAAAACCGAAACACCCTAGCGCCGGGCCGCACCCCCCGCGCCATGGTGTCCGATCGGATGCGTAACGCTGTGCTGCGCTGCAGTATCGTGGCATAGTGTCTTCAATCTTTCGGGAGACTCCGTGATGCCGCGCCTGGCAGCAAACCTCAGCATGCTCTTCACCGACCTGCCGTTCCTGGAGCGTTTCGGCGCCGCGGCGGCCTGCGGCTTCAAGGCGGTCGAGTTCCTCTTCCCCTATGAGGAGAGCCCCGAGGCGGTCGCCGCTGCCAAGCGGGCCGCAGGGGTGGAGATCGCGCTCTTCAACCTGCCGGCGGGCGATTTCGGGGCGGGCGAGCGCGGGCTGGCGGCGCTGGCCGGCCGCGGCCAGGACTTCGAGCGCAGCCTGGAGAAGGCCCTGGTCTATGCCAAGGCCCTCGATGCCAAGCGCCTGCACGTGATGGCCGGGATCGCGCCGAAGGAGAGCCGTTCGCGCTACATCGACAACCTGGGCAAGGCGGCCGACTTCTTCGCGCCGCATCGCATCTCGCTCACCATCGAGCCGATCAACCAGCGCGACATGCCGGGCTACCACCTCTCCTACCAGGACGAGGCCGTGGCCGTGCTGGAGGCGGTCGGCCGTCCCAACCTCTGGCTGCAGATGGACTTCTACCACTGCCAGATCATGGAGGGGGACCTGCAGCGGCGGCTCGAGGCGAACCTCACCTACATCGGCCACGTGCAGGTCGCGGGCGTGCCCGAGCGCCACGAGCCCGACAGCGGCGAGGTGGCCTACGAGCGCCTGCTGCCGAAGCTGGACAGCCTCGGCTATGCCGGCTGGGTCGGCTGCGAGTACCGGCCGCGCGCCGGGACCCTGGAGGGGCTGGACTGGGCCCGCGCACACGGGATCAAGACACCCCAAGGCGCCTGCTAGAGCAAGTTGCGCTCGCTCATGCTCTCGCACCTTGCTCTAGCGTGTTGTTTCAGAAGCAACTCGTCGTCGCAGATGATTCCATCTGCTCGGGATTTGCTCTAGCCGATCCGGTCGCTAGCCTAGAAGGGTTGGATTGCGCTGTCGCGAAGGCGGCGCATTGAGCACGAGCATGGGCGCGGCGCAGTTGCGTAGGCCCGTCCGGCAGACGACTTCGCCCATTTGGTTTCGGAGTGGGGCACCAGCATGCTGTGACTGGGAAACGAGCCAATCAGAGCAGGCCCTGTCTTGGCGCGCGTATCTTACCCTTGTCTCTGAAGTCTTCAGAGTTTCTGCCGAATCAGCCCATTCCAGCCGCGAAGATACCCCAGAGAACCCGATGGCCGCAGGTCTTGCTGGACCCTACTTGTTGCTCTTGAAACGAGAAGGGAAAGGCCATGCCATCACCGAAGAAACCCGGCGTTCCGACAGATCCCGCGAGGGAGCGTCGCCACCGCGTCGCCAATGACGGCAAGGACAAGGTCATCCAGGCGAAGGTCCGCCGGATCGAAGCCTACAAGAACGCCCGATCCTGCTGGTGAAGCCCGACCGAGAGGCTCCCGCCCGGGAGCCTCCTGACGAGGGTCACCCCGCCAGGGCCCTGCCGATCGCCCGGAAGGCGGCGATGAGCACCCGGTCGTTGCCCTCGTTGCTGGCCTGGGGGTCGGTGGAGAGCTTGGCGATCACCAGTTCGCGCGCCGGGTCGATGAAGAGCCACTGGCCGTGGATGCCGATGCCGCAGAAGCTGCCGGCCGCGTCGCCAAGCTGATACCACTGGCTGCGATAGCGCCCCTCGGGCAGGAACTCCGCGAAGTTCCCGCGCTGCCAGGCGCCGCGGTCGCCGGCGTTGCGGATGTCGTCGACCCACCAGCCGGGCAGCACCTGCCGGCCGCCGAGGCAGCCGCGCAGGCGCATGAGTTCGCCGAAACGCAGGAGGTCGCGCGGCGTCACGCAGAGGCCGCCGGCGGTGCGCGGCGCGCCCAGCCGGTCCACGGCGACGTAGGCTTCCCCCTCCGCACCCATCGGCTGCCAGATCTCGCGCGCCAGGAGCGTGGCGAAGCTCTCGCCGCCGGCGCGCTCGATGACCCAGCCCAGAAGATCGCTGTTGGGCGAGACGTAGTGGAAGGCCTGGCCGTGCGGCGGACCGCCGGGAGGGAGGCTGGCGAGGAAGCTGCGCAGGTCGTGCCGGTCGGCCTCGGGGCTGGGGTTCCAGCCGGAGGCGACGCGGTAGCGCAGGTAGTCGGGCGTGGGGTTCTCGTAGTCCTCGACGAAGTCGGTGCCCACCGTCATGTCCAGGAGATGGCGGATCGTGGCATCGCCGTAAGCCGAACCTGCGACCTCCGGCAGGAGGGCTGCGATCGGGCCTTCCGGATCCAGCAGGCCGCGGTCGGCGAGGACCCCGACCAGTGCCGCCGTCACCGACTTCGAGATCGAGAAGATGATGTGCGGCCGGTCGCCCGAGAGGCCGCGATCGTACCATTCGAAGGCCAGCCGCCCCCGGTGCAGGGCCAGCAAGCCTGTGGTATGGGTCTCCTGCAGGAACTCCGTCAGGCGCAGGCTCTCACCGCTCTTGCCCTCGACGGGAAGGTCCGCCAGGTCGCGGATCCCGACCGGAAAGGGGCTGCCGCCCGGGCCCTGCGCCAGGCCCTCGGTCGGCAGCAGGCGGCGGACGTTGCGGAAGCTCCATCTACTGAAGGGAGACTGCCGCCAGTTGGCGAGCGTGACCTGGGCCTCCGGCGCCGCAGGGGCGCCAAGCATGATGTTTCTCGGGTACAAGAACAGGCTCCTCTCGCTTCCTTGCCTGCGGCGACCCTAGTGCAGGACGGCATCGAACCGAACCGAATTTGTCGTCCCCGTTGCACCGACAAGGGCAAGAAACTGTCAGAAGGTCGCCACGCTCTTGCCACGCCCGCTTGTCACGGCTTTTGCTCTGGCGAAGCGCCTGCTCGGGCGCTAGCGTGCCTTGGAAAGGCAGATCTTGTGATTGGGAGCTCGTGACAATGCGGTTTTCGGCCATCCGGCGGCTCGCCGGCGCAACGCTCGCCGTCTGTGTTCTGGCATCCGGGTCCTTCCAGAGCGCCGAGGCACAGGGCAAGCCGGCCCCGCCACCGCCCTATCTCATGAAGAACATGGACGCGACCTTCGTCATGGTGGTCTGGGACGCGGAGATGATCGACGCCCTGCTGCCGGACGGGCTGAAGCCGCTCGAGGGCTACACCGGCGGGATCAATCTCTACAGCGTGCCCAAAGGCTATGGGCTGGCTCCCTACACCGCGGCCTACTTCTATGTCGATGTCGAGAACCACGTCTCCGCCTCAGGGATTCCCGGCCGCTATGTCCTGGACGGCGTCTTCGGTCCGGCTGCCGCCGCGGAGGCGATGAACAAGAACTATGGCTGGCACATGCGCGAAGGCCTCGCGATCCAGCTCATGGAAGAGGGCGTGCTGACCGCGATGGCGCAGCGCGAGGGAGAGCCGCTCTTCACGGTGAAGCTCTCGGGAATCGTGACCGACTGCCCGGATTTCGCCGGCTCGATCAAGTACGTGAGCCCAGGTGAGGACGGCGGGATGATCCTGGTCGAAACACCCTTCTCGGTGCTGTTCTGCAGCGCCGAGGCGGTCGATAGCATCGAGATCTCCGCCGGCGAGGACGATCCCCTGAGCCGCTATACGATCAAGAAGGTGGTGGGGGCGGCGCAGATTCGCGACGCCAGCTTCGCCTATGGCCGCCCGGAAAAGCGCTGACCTCTTCTGGCGGCCGTCGGACGATGTCGCTCGTTCTTGCACTCTGCGCGCATGCTCAGCAGAGTGAGGCGGATGGAAGGAAATGAGGCCTGAGGGATGGTGACAGTTCTGCTGGGCCGGTCAACGGCTGCGGTGGCGCTCCTGGTCGGACTCCTGGCACTGGCGGCCTGCGGTCCGAGCGAGCCGAAGCGGGATCCGACCGGCGACGTGGTGACCTACAGCTGCCCCTCCGGGCCGGACTTCAAGGTCTATTTCTTCGCCGGCAACCCCACCATCAAACTGGAGATCGGCGGATCGACCAGCGAGCTCACCCAGGTCGACAGCGACCTCGGTATCCTCTTCGCCAACGGCGTCATGGAACTGCTGATCCTGCGCGACTATGCGAACCTGACCGGCAGTCCGCAGGGCGACCTGCTGGAGTGCGAGGACAGCGACCAGACACTCTTCGGGTAGCGAGAACGTCATCCTTGCCGCGCTTCGCTTCGTGGTAGCATCCGCAACAGACTGCAACCCCGAAGAAGCCGATGGGAGGAGCCAGTATCATGCCCGGCCACGGAAGCTTTCACTGGAACGAGCTGCTCACCTGGGACGTTGAGAAGGCGAAGGCCTTCTATGGCGACTGCCTGGGCTGGACCTTCGAAGGCATGGAGATGCCGGACGGAACCTACTGGGTCATCCGCGCCGGAGAGACCTTCGCCGGCGGCCTGATGGAGATGTCGGCCGAGCGCGGCTTTGCCGCCGAGGCCCCGACCCTCTGGATGGCCTACATCGAGGTGGACGACATCGACCGGCGTCTCGAGAAGGTCGCGGCTGCGAGCGGCGAGATCCTCCGACCGGCCTTCGACATTCCCGGTGTCGGCCGCATAGCGCTGCTGCGCGATGCCGTCGGCGCAGCAATCGGCTGGATCACGCCGGCCGAGCGGCCCGAGTAGAGCGGGATAGAGTCGGGTCGACTGGGTTCGGCGTCAGGGTCTCGGCCCCTCGTCAATCTGCCAGAACGCGGTTCAATCGTCCTTCGAACCGTCGTCAACGCAAGACCGAAAGGAGGCCCCCACGTGGCCGGAGCCATCACCTTCTACTTCGACTTTTCCAGCCCCTATGCCTTTCTCGCCAGCGAGCGCATCGATGCGATCGCCGAGCACCTGGGGCGCCCGATCCTCTGGAAGCCGGTCCTCCTGGGGGCGACCTTCAAGGCGACCGGCGGCCAGCCCCTGCTGCAGATCCCGATGAAGGGCGACTATGCGCGCCTGGATCTGGAGCGCTCCGCCCGGCAGTACGGCATCTCCTACCACCTGCCCTCCAACTTCCCCTTCGCCTCCATCGCACCCTCGCGGGCGGTCTACTGGACCGAGGAACGCCATCCGGAGAAGACCACGGCGCTGGTCCATGCCCTCTTCCGGGCCGCCTGGCAGCAGGACCGGGACATCGCCGCCTCCAAGGAAACCCTGGCGGTGGCGGCCGAGGTCGGTCTGGAGGAAGCGGCGCTGGCCGAGGGGTTGAAGGATCCGGCGATCAAGGAGCGCCTGCGCCGGGAGGTCGACGAGAGCCTCGAGAAGGGCATCTTCGGTGCGCCCTACATGCTGGTCGACGGCGAGGCCTTCTGGGGCAACGACCGGCTGGAGACTCTGGCCGCCTGGGTCTCCAGCGGCGGCTGGTAGGCCGGGCCCGAAGACCCAGGTTCCAGTTCTGGAGCCTTTCGGATTTACACGGAACCGGCCCGCACCCCCGCCCGGCCGCCAATGCCAGGATACTTTCGTTGGGCGGCCGGGCGGGGGTGCGGGCCGGCCGCCCTTTCCACCTGAGCGCGAAGCGCTCTAAACGGTGCGCGGCGGTTCTGCCGTGTCGCCCTTGGCGTTCTTCATGATGAACCAGATGTTCCGGGCGTAGATCAGCAGGCCGCCCGCCTGGCCGCAGATGAACACGGGGTCCTCGCGGTAGATGGCATAGACCAGCATCACGGAGCCGCCGCCGAGAGAGAAGAGCCAGAAGGCGGTCGGCACCAGCGACTGCTTGGCGCGTTCGCTGACGATCCACTGGATCAGGAAGCGCGCGGAGAAGAGGGCCTGACCGACGAACCCGACGATCAGCCAGAAGAGGGGGATGGCTGCTGCAACACAGGCGGCGGCGGCGGCGGTTTCGCTCACGATCGTGGATACTCCTGCGCTAGAGCAAATCCTGAGCAGATGGACTCATCTGCGTCGAGGGTTTGCTTCTGAAACAACACGTTAGAGTAAGCTGCGTGCGCATGAGCGAGCGCAACTTGCTCTAGCGTCTCAAAGGGTCGCATCCCGGTGCGGAACCGATGGCTCCGCGACCTCCGAGATCTCTCCCGGGTTGCGGTAGCGGCGGATCAGCCACCAGACCATCAGCAGGTCGCCGATGCCGACCCAGAGTCGGTTCCAGAAGCCGTACTTGCTGACGCCGGCGACGCGCGGCCGGTCGTTCACCGGCTGCAGCGCGATGCCGTAGCCCATGCGGCCGACCAGGGCCGGGATGTAGCGGTGCATGCCCTCGAAGAAGGGCAGCTCGACGTAGATCGACCGCGGGACCAGCTTCAGTCCGCAGCCGGTGTCCCGCGTCTTGTCGTTCAGCAGCGAGCGGCGAATGGCGTTGGCACTGCGCGAGGAGAGGCGCTTGACCACCGTGTCGCGCCGCCGCTTGCGCTGCCCGTCGACGGCGCCGACCACGCCGAGCCCGCCGCCCGCTTCGAAGGCCGCGATCATCTGCGGAATGTCCTGGGGGTCGTTCTGCCGGTCGGCGTCCATCAGGACCAGCAGGGTTCCCCGGGCCGCCTTCGCCGCCGTCATGACGCCGGCGCTCTTGCCGCTGGTCTTCTGGTGGCGCATGACCCGCAGGCGCCCGGCGGCCGGGGCGTCGGGGTCCTTCATCATGCCCTCCAGCAGGGCGACGCTTCCATCGGTGCTGGCGTCGTCGGTGATGACGATCTCGTAGTCGATGCGGCCGTCGAGCGCGGCCGCAATCTCGCCGACAAGGGGGCCTAGGTTCTCCTCCTCGTTCAGCGCGGCCATCACGACGCTGATCCAGGGCGTGGGCGCCGTCGCGTTCTGGGCTGCTGGGGACATGTCTGGCTCAAGCCTTTCCAAAGGCGGACCCCGGGTCGGCACGGACAAGGACCGCGGGGCTGGTCTCGATAGAGCGGGCACCAAAATCGGCTGCAGAGCCTGTTGTCAAGCACCGGAGTTGCTATAAGCCCATGCAATGCTAGAGCAACACACCCTCCCGAGCCTCGGCAAGGCCGCGCCCGACCGGACGGGCTTTCGCGCGGCCGGTCTGCGCGTCTGGCGCGGCTGGATTCTGCGCCGGCCCAGGGTCTTTCTGGTGCTGCTGGTGGTGCTGGCCGCACTGCCGGGGCTCTTCTCCATGCCGCCGCTGGACCGCGACGAGTCGCGCTTCGCCCAGGCCTCGCTGCAGATGCTGGAAAGCGGCGATCTCATCGCCATCCAGTACCAGCACGAACCGCGCAACAAGAAGCCGGCCGGGATCCACTGGCTTCAGACCGCCTCGGTCTGGCTGACCGGGCAGGTCGGCCAGCACGAGATCTGGGCCTATCGCCTGCCGTCGCTTGCCGGCGCCATCCTGGCCGTGCTGCTGACCTTCTCGCTCGGCCAGACATTGCTGGGGCGGGCCCAGGGCATCCTGGCGGCGGCCCTGCTGGGGGGCTGCATCATCCTCGCCGTGGAGGCGGTGAACGCCAAGACCGATGCCGTCCTGCTCTTCACCGTGGTGGCGGCCCAGCTCGCGCTCGCGCGCTGCTGGATGGCGCGCGAGGCGGCGGCGCCGGGCCTGGCGACGGCGCTCGCCTTCTGGGCGGCGCTGGGCTTCGGCATCCTGATCAAGGGGCCGCTGACGCCCCTGGTGATCGGCCTCACGCTTCTGCTCTTGTGCCTGGGAACCCGGCGCTGGCGCTGGCTCGCAGCACTGCGCCCGCTGATCGGCCTGCCGGTGATGCTGGTCATCGCCGCGCCCTGGTACATCGCCATCACCCTGCAGGACCAGGACTTCCTGCTGCGCGCGGCCAACGAGGACCTGATCCCCAAGCTGCTCCGCGGCGTGGAATCGCACGGCCAGCCGCCGGGCTTCTATCTCGGCGTGCAGCTGCTCGCGCTCTGGCCGGCCGCGATCTTCACACTTCCGGCCGTGATCGCCGCCTGGCGGGCCAGGCGCCAGGTGCCGGCGCTGCCCTTCCTGCTGGCCTGGCTGCTTCCCAACTGGCTGGTCTTCGAGCTGACGCCGACCAAGCTGCCGCACTACACCCTGCCGCTCTATCCGGCACTCACCCTGCTGGTGGCCTGGGCGGTCTTCGCCGACAGCGCCTGGCTGAAGGGGCGCCTGGCCCGGGTCTTCGCGCTGCTGACCCTGCTGGGGGGCAGCGCGCTTGCCGTCGGGATTGTCTGGTTGCCGCTGGCCTTCGATGCGCCTGAGGCCGTCGGGCCCGGCGTGGTCGCCGCCCTGCTGGTCCTGGCCGCCAGCTACGGCAGCGCCCTCATGACTTGGCGCCGCCGGCCGCTGACGGCGCTCGCCTGGGGGGCGCCGCTTGTGGCCCTGGTGATGGCCTGGGGGATGAGCCTCTACGTCCCCAGGCTCTCCTTCCTCTGGCTGAGCCCGCGGATCGCCGCTGCCTACGAGGAGCAGCGGGAAGAGGGCGCCCCGCCGCTCGCCAGCGTCGGCTACCACGAGCCGAGCCTGGTCTTCCTCACCGACACCCGGACAGCACTCCTCTCGGCCGGAGAGGCGGCGCGCTATCTGGCCGAGCGGCCGAAGGCCCTGGTCGCCGTCACCGCGCGCGACGAGGCCGCCTTCCTGAAGGACAGCGCCGCCCTGGGCGTGACGCTGGTGGCGCTGACGACGCTCGAGGGCGTCAACTACTCCAAGGGCCGCAGAGAGCGGATCACGCTCTACGGGCGGGCGCCGTGAGGGCGGTCGAGCGCTTCGATCGCTGGATGGCGGTCCATCCCCTGGCCTACGGGGGACTGGTCCTGCTGACCGCCGTCGTGGTGCTGATCCTCTTCGTCGACCTGCCGCTGGCCATCTATCTCTACACCTCGAGCTGGGCACTGGTGCGCCCGACCCTGGACACGATCGGAGAACTGGGCCGCGCGGAGGGCTGGGTGGCGGGCGCGATCCTTCTCTACGTCGTCTGCCTCAGGGCACGCCGGATACAGCCGCACGCCGCCACCTCCTGGGCCTGGCTCGGGCGGCACTGCCTGCTGCTGCTGGCCGGCCTGTCGGCCACCGGGGCGGCGATCCACCTTTTGAAGGCGCTCATCGGCCGCAGCCGGCCCTCGGCCTTCTTCTCCGAGGGCACCTACGCCCTGGGGCAGGTCGCCGGCGGGCACCCCTGGGACTCGCTGCCCTCCGGCCACACCCAGGTGGCGGTCACGGCGGCGACGGTGCTGGCCCTGCTGCTGCCGGGCCTGCGCTGGCCGATCTTCGCCGTGGCCGGCCTGGTCGGCCTGTCGCGCATGGTGACCGGCGCGCACTACCTGAGCGACGTGCTGCTCTCCGCCGTGCTCTGCTTCCTCATCGTGCTGGGCCTCGCGCGCTTCTTCCTCGATCCCGAGCGCCGCTGGCTGGACCTGCCGCCGGGCGCCTGGTGGGCAGCCTGGCGGGCGCGCTCAAAGCTCCCCGGCTAGCACGCGGCCGAAGAGGTCGCTGTCGATGTTGGAGCCGCTGCAGACGAGGCCGATGCGTTCCTCTGCGGCCGCGCCCTCCTGCAGCAGTGCCGCCAGGGCTGCCGCACCCGCGCCCTCGGCCAGCGTGTGGGTGGCGGAGAAGAGCAGCCGCATGGCCTCGGCGATCTCCCGGTCGCTCACCGCGACGATTCGTGCCACATGGGTCCCGATCAGGGCCAGAGCATCAGGATCGGGGCTGCGGCAGGCCATGCCGTCGGCCAGGAGGGTCTCCACCGGGCGCGAGACCGCGTGGCCCGCCGCCAGCGAATCGCGATAGCAGGGCGCCCCCTCCGAGACGACCCCGACCAGCTCGACCTCGAGGCCCAGGGCGGCGCGGGCCGCGGCCAGGCCGCAGATGCCGGAACCCAGCCCGATCGGCGCATAGATGCGGGTGAGGTCGGGCCGCTCGCGCAGCATCTCCAGGCCGTAGCTGGCGACGCCGGCGACCAGGTCGGGATGGAAGGAAGGGACGGGGTGCAGGCCCTCCTGCCGGGCCCGCGCCTGCGCCTCCTCCAGGGCCTCCTGGAAGTCCTCGCCCGCCTCGATCAGTTCGGCGCCCAGCGCCCGCATGGCGGCGTTCTTCTCCCGCGAGTTGCCCCTGGGGGCCACGATCACGGCCCTGAGGCCCAGGCGGGCGGCGGCGAAGGCGATCGACTGGCCATGGTTGCCGCGGGTCGCCGCGATCACGCCCGGGCAGTCGGGCTCGCGCTCCTTCAGCGCCTGCAGGTAGACCATGCCGCCGCGCAGCTTGAAGGCGCCGAGCCGCGTCTGGTTCTCCTGCTTGATCCAGACCTCCGCGCCCACCCGGGCGTCGATCTGCGGCCAGTTGTGCAGCGGCGTCGGCGCCATGAAGCTGCGCACCAGCGCCTCGGCCCGGGCAAGTCTCTCGGCCGTCGGCAGGCCGGGGTCGATCCGGGTTTGCTCGCCTTGCATCCTCCTGGCTCCTCGCGCTTGCTCGCCTGGCGGTTAGGATAGCAGCGGCAAGCGGGCGAGGTCCTGCCGGAATCGGGCGGCAGCCATGTATGCTGGCGCTGGCGCCCAAGGAAGGATCGATGGATGTTGCGGCTGGAAACCGATGGCCAGGGAATCGCAAGGCTGACCCTGGCGCGCGCCGAGGTGCACAACGCCTTCGACGACGCCATGATCGCCGAGCTCACGCAAGCCCTGGAGCGGGTCGGCGGCGATCCGGCGGTCCGGGCTCTTGTGCTGGCGGCCGATGGCAAGTCCTTCTCGGCCGGCGCCGACCTTGCCTGGATGAAGCGCATGGCCGGCTACGGGCGGGAGGAGAACCTGGCCGACGCCCGGGCGCTGGCGCGGCTCATGCGGACCCTGGACCGCCTGCCCAAGCCGACGATCGCCAGGGTGCAGGGCGCGGCCTTCGGCGGCGGCGTCGGCCTGGTGGCCTGCTGCGACATCGCCATCGGCACGCCCGCGGCCCGCTTCATGCTGTCGGAGGTGAGGCTGGGCCTGATCCCCTCGGTCATCTCGCCCTACGTCGTCGCGGCGATCGGACAGCGCGCCGCGCGCCGCTACTTCCTGACCGCCGAGCGCTTCCCGGCGGAGGAGGCCCTGCGGCTGGGCCTGCTGCACCGCCTGGTGCCGGAGGCCGAGCTCGACGCGGCGGTCGGGGAGACGCTCTCCGCCCTGCTGCTGGGCGGCCCGGCGGCGCTGGCGGCGGCCAAGGATCTCATCTTCGCCGTCGCTCCTCCGCTCGAGGAGGCCGTGATCGAGGATACCGCTACACGCATCGCCGCGATCCGGGCGACCGACGAGGGCAGGGAGGGCATCGCTGCCTTCCTGGAGAAGCGGAAGGCCGCATGGCATGGGCCGTGAGGCCGCTCTAGTCTGGTGACGTCCGGCTTTCGGCGGCTGATCCGCCGTCGCTGCCGGGGCAAGGCTGTGGGCAGGGTCGGCGGGAGGTAGGACGGGCAGGATGCACGAACAGGCGCAACTGGCGGAGATCCTGGTCTTTCTTGCGGCCGCCGTCGTGATCGTCGCCCTGGTGCCGCGCCTGGGCCTCGGCTCCATCGTCGGCTACCTCGCGGCCGGCGTCGTCCTGGGCCCGGACGGCTTCGACCTCGCCCAGCCGCGCGAGCTGGCCTTCCTGGCCGAGCTCGGCGTGGTCTTCCTGCTCTTCTTCGTCGGCCTGGAGCTCTCGCTGGAACGCCTGGTGGCTCTGCGCAGGCTGGTCTTCGGCCTGGGCAGCCTGCAGGTGCTGGTGACCGCGGCCGCGATCGCCGCGGTCGCCCTGGCGCTCGGCCAGGGTACCGCGACCGCCGTGGTGGTCGGCGGTGCGCTGGCGCTCTCCTCGACGGCGATCGTCCTGCAGCACCTGGCCGAGCGGGGCGACATGGCCGCCCGCTACGGACGGGTCACCTTCTCCGTCCTGCTGTTGCAGGATCTCGCCATCGTGCCGCTCCTGACCCTGATCACGGTCCTGGCCAGCGACAGCGAGGACACCTGGGCCCTGGCCCTGGGGGCGCTCGGCAAGGCGGTCCTGGCCATCGCGCTCGCCTTCGCCATCGGGCGCCTGCTGCTGCAGCCCCTCTACCGGCTGGTGGCCGGCGCGCGCAACCACGAGGTGCTGGTGGGCCTCGCCCTGGCGACGGTCCTGAGCGGTGCCTACTTCCTCTCGCTCGCCGGGCTCTCGATGGCGCTGGGCGCCTTTCTCGCCGGCCTGGTGCTCTCCGGCTCGGCCTTCCGCCACCAGGTCGAGGCCGACCTGCGGCCGATCAAGGGCCTGCTGCTGGGGCTCTTCTTCATCTACATCGGCCTCTCGCTCGACCTCGACATCATCCTTGCCGCCTGGCCGCAGATCCTGGGCCTGGCGCTCGCCCTGCTGGTCGGCAAGGCGGCGATCGCGCTCCTCTGCTGCCGGCTGGTCGGGCAGAGCTGGGAGGACTGCTTCCGGGTCGGCGGCGGGCTCGCCCAGGCCGGCGAGTTCGCCTTCGTGGCCCTGGCGGCCGCCGTGCTGCAGAACCTGCTGGAACTGGAGCTGGCCAGCTTCATCGCCGCCATCGTCGGGGTCTCCATGGCCCTGGCGCCGGTCTTCTTCTGGCTCGGCCGCCAGCTGGCAGAGCGCGTCTCCAGGCCGACGGCCTCGACGGGGGCCGCGCTCGAGGCCGAGAGCCGCGAGCTGCACGACCACGTCATCCTGGCCGGCTATGGCCGGGTGGGACAGACGGTCGCCCGGCTGCTGGCCGGCGAGGGCATCCCCTTCGTCGCGCTCGACCTCGACCCGGCGCGGGTCATCCAGTGCCGCAAGCAGGGCCTGCCGGTCTACTTCGGCGACGCCAGCCGCTCGGAGGTGCTGGAGGCCGTGGGTGTCGCCCGGGCGCGGGCCCTGGTCGTCACCCTCGATGCGGCACGCAAGACCGAGCACACCGTCGAGGCCGTCCACAAGCGCTGGCCGGAGCTGCCGGTCCTGGCCCGGGCGCGCGACGTCGCCGAGGCCGACGCGCTGAAGGCGAGGGGTGTCGTGGCCGCGGTGCCGGAGGCGGTGGAGGGCAGCCTGCGGCTCGGTGCCTCGCTGCTCGCCTTCCTCGGCAGCCCGGAGGAGGCGGTGGACGAGCAGCTCGCGGTCCTGCGGCATGACGACTACCGCGCGCTGGCCGGGCAGATCGACGGCAGCAGGCCGCACAAGGCGTCCGGCGGGCCGAAGGAGCGGCGCTGAGATGGCGGA
>OZ245764.1:0-2385000 GCA_965227565.1 Rhodospirillales bacterium | reverse complement strand
TAAGTGGGAAAGGATGTGGGAAGGCCAAGACAGCCAGGAAGTTGGCTTAGAAGCAGCCATCTTTTAAAGAAAGCGTAATAGCTCACTGGTCTAAATAAGCCGTCCTGCGCCGAAAATGTACCGGGGCTCAAGCCGTACACCGAAGCTGCGGGTTCGTTCTTTGGAGCGAGCGGTAGCGGAGCGTTGCCTAGGCCTGCGAAGCGGGACCCGTGAGGGCCCGTGGAGGTATGGCAAGTGAGAATGCTGACATGAGTAGCGATAAAGAGGGTGAGAACCCCTCTCGCCGAAAGTCCAAGGGTTCCTGCGCAAGGCCAATCCGCGCAGGGTGAGCCGGCCCCTAAGGCGAGGCCGAAAGGCGTAGTCGATGGGAATGGGGTTAATAGTCCCCAGCCAGCGGGTGGTGACGGAGATGAAACGTGGTCCGGACTTATCGGATTGTCCGGGCGGCTGGATTCTTCCAGGAAACAACCCCCGCCTTTGACCGTACCCGAAACCGACACAGGTGGACAGGTAGAGAATACCCAGGCGCTTGAGAGAACTCTGCTGAAGGAACTCGGCAAATTACCCTCGTAACTTCGGGAGAAGAGGGCCCGGTCTTGGGGCAACCCAGGGTCGGGGGCACAGACCAGGGGGTGGCGACTGTTTACTAAAAACACAGGGCTCTGCGAAACCGCGTGAAGGTGACGTATAGGGTCTGACGCCTGCCCGGTGCCGGAAGGTTAAGAGGAGAGGTTCACGCTTCGAATCGAAGCCCCGGTAAACGGCGGCCGTAACTATAACGGTCCTAAGGTAGCGAAATTCCTTGTCGGGTAAGTTCCGACCTGCACGAATGGCGTAACGACTTCCCCACTGTCTCCAGCAGAGACTCAGCGAAATTGAATTCCCCGTGAAGATGCGGGGTACCCGCGGTCAGACGGAAAGACCCCGTGCACCTTTACTACAGCTTTGCAGTGGCATTAGAACGCCTATGTGTAGGATAGGCGGGAGGCTTTGATGCGGCGGCGCCAGTTGCCGCGGAGCCATCCTTGAAATACCGCCCTTAAGCGGTCTGATGTCTAACCGCGTACCGTCATCCGGTACCGGGACCCTGCATGGTGGGTAGTTTGACTGGGGCGGTCGCCTCCCAAAGAGTAACGGAGGCGCGCAACGGTGGGCTCAAGCTGGTCGGACATCAGCTGTTGAGTGCAATGGCATAAGCCCGCCTGACTGTGAGGCCGACAGGCCGAACAGAGACGAAAGTCGGTCATAGTGATCCGGTGGTCCCGCGTGGAAGGGCCATCGCTCAACGGACAAAAGGTACGCCGGGGATAACAGGCTGATCTCCCCCAAGAGTCCACATCGACGGGGAGGTTTGGCACCTCGATGTCGGCTCATCGCATCCTGGGGCTGGAGCAGGTCCCAAGGGTATGGCTGTTCGCCATTTAAAGCGGTACGTGAGCTGGGTTTAGAACGTCGTGAGACAGTTCGGTCCCTATCTGCCGTGGGTGTTCGAGACTTGAGAGGATCTGTCCCTAGTACGAGAGGACCGGGATGGACGTACCTCTGGTGGACCTGTTGTCGCGCCAGCGGCACAGCAGGGTAGCTATGTACGGAACGGATAACCGCTGAAAGCATCTAAGCGGGAAACCAGCCTCAAAACCAGGTCTCGCCTAAGAGCCGTGGTAGACCACCACGTCGATAGGCCGGAGGTACAAGCGCAGCAATGCGTTCAGCCGACCGGTACTAATCGCTCGATCGGCTTGCATACCCACTTAAAACCCCACACCAAGAAAAAGATCCCCCAACCTCCCGCCAAGACGAAAGGAGAGGGTCTCTCCTTTCCGCTTGCGCGGAAAACGGCACGCCTTGATTGCTCGTCCGCTCACGCGGACGGACGGCACCGGCCCGCACCCCCGCCCGACCACCCATCTAGGGTACTGTCGTGGGCGGTCGGGCGGGGGTGCGGGCCGGTGCCGCAAAGCTCCCAAAGGGAGCGCAACAAAGATCAGTGCGGGCCGGCACCGCAAAGCTCCCAAAGGGAGCGCAACACAACAAGACCCAGCTTCTCTTTGCACGACCTGGTGGCTATGGCGAGGTGAGACCCACCCGATCCCATCCCGAACTCGGCCGTGAAATCCCTCAGCGCCAATGGTACTGCGTCTTAAGGCGTGGGAGAGTAGGTCGCCGCCAGGTCTTGCAAAGAGAAGACACGCTTCACGCCACACCCCCCGATCAACCACCCCACGCACAAAACCCACGAAAAGGGCCCCCACTCCGGCCCAACCAGCTCCCCTCAACACCCTCCATCGCGGGGTGGAGCAGCCCGGTAGCTCGTCAGGCTCATAACCTGAAGGTCGTAGGTTCAAATCCTACCCCCGCAACCACTTAAGGCCCCTCGCAAGAGGGGCCCTAAGTGGTTCTGGAATGGGCTTCGACCGATGCACCCGAAGATCAGAGCCGCGAGCACAAGCGAGCGATCTGAGCTCCTTGGCGCCCCAACTCATAAGGAGAGTCCTTGGTCAGTTATGACGGGCTCTCGTATTGGCCGAGGGAGTTCTTGGGGCGCAGGTCACTTTTCCTTCTGTCACCTGCGACAGCCCGCCCCTGTCGCACTGCTGCTGACTGTCCGCGGTCCCACGTCGGAGTCGCTCGGCTGCGTCAGAGGCCCATGTAGGCTTCTCGGACGGCCGGATCTTCGGCCAGCGCGCGGGCACTGCCTTCCGTGACGACCTTGCCGCGGTCCAGGACGTAGGCTCGGTCGGCCAGCTCCAGCGCTTCGACGACGTTCTGCTCGACCAGCAGCACGGTGAGCTGCTTCTCGCGGGCGAGCTGGTGGATCAGATCGAAGACGCGCGACACCATCAAGGGCGAGAGGCCGGCTGACGGCTCGTCGAGCAGAAGCATCCGCGGTCGGCTCATCAGGGCGCGCGCGATGGCGCACATCTGCCTCTCGCCGCCGGAGAGCTTTCCGGCGTTCTGTCCCCTGCGTTCGGCGAGGACCGGAAAGAGCTCGAAGACCTCGGCCAGGGTGGCTCGCGCATCGGGGCGCGCATGGCGGGAGTAGGCCCCAAGCTCCAGGTTCTCGAGCACCGTGAGGAAGGGAAAGAGCCGTCCGCCTTCCGGCACCAGCGCCAAACCGCGCTCGACAATCCGGTGCGCGCCGAGGCCGCGAATGTCCTGACCCTCCAGGCGAACCGTGCCGGCCTGGACCTGGACGAGACCGGCGACCGCTCCCAGGAGCGTGGTCTTGCCGGCCCCGTTGGCGCCCACGACGGCGACCACTTCGCCTGCGCCCACGCCGATCGAGATGTCGCTCAGCACCGTCAGGCCGCCGTAGCCGGCACTGAGGCCAAGGACGTCGAGCTGTGGGGTCATGACCGCTTCTTTCCGATGTAGGCCTCGACCACCGCGGGGTCGGTCAGCACGTCCTTGGGCGCGCCCTCGGCGATCTTGGCCCCATGGTCCAGCACCAGGACGCGCTGGGAGAGGGAGTGCACGACCTTCAGGTTGTGCTCGATCACGAGGAAGGTGTAGCCCTCCTGGTGCAGCCCGGCGAAGAGCTCGAGCGCCGAATCCACCTCGGCGGGGTTCAGCCCGGCCATCACCTCGTCGAGCAGGACGATCTCTGGCTCGGTGGCGAGCGCGCGTGCGACCTCCAGGCGCCGGCGCTGCCCGAGCGTCAGGTTCCAGGCCGGCACCAGGGCCTGGTCGGCCAGACCGACCCGCCTCAGCGCCTCCATGGCGACGGCTTCGGCGTCGGGCAGCCTGCGATGGCGCAGGAAGCCGCCGACCAGCACGTTCTCCAGCGTGGTGAGCGAGGTCAGGGTCTTGGCGATCTGGAAGGTGCGGCCCAGGCCCAGGGCGGCGCGCCGATGCGGCGGCAGGCGGTTGATCTCCTGGCCTTTGAAGAGCACCTGGCCCTCGCTGGGGGCAAGCTGGCCGGTCAGGAGGTTGAAGAGCGTGGTCTTGCCGGCCCCGTTGGGCCCGATGATGGCCAGGATCTCGCCCTTCACAACCTCGAAGCTGACCTGGTTGACGGCGACCAGGCCCTCGAAGCGCTTGGTGGCGCCGGCGGCGGCGAGCAGCGCGCTCACGACGGGCCGCGACGCAGGCGAACGGCGGTCTGGCGGGCCAGACCGACGATGCCCCGCTTCATGAAGAGGGCGGCGGCGACCAGCACGATGGAGAGCGCGATCAGGTGGGTCCCGGGCCAGAGGCCGCCCAGGGTGGAGCGCAGGTAGCTCTCTACCGGGATGATCAGCAGCGCCCCCACCACCGGGCCCCAGAGCGTGCCGATGCCGCCGATCAGCACGATGAGCGCGATCTTCACGCCGATGTCGGGCAGCGAGAAGAGGGTCGGCGGATCGATGAAGCGGACGTAGAAGGTGAAGAGCACGCCGCCGATGCCGGTGAGCGCCGCCGAGATGGCGATGCCCTTCAGCTTGGCCACCAGCACGTTGACGCCGACGGCGCGTGCCGTGTCCTCCTCGTCGCGCACCGCGAGCAGCTGATAGCCCAGCCGGCTGTAGCGCACGGCGATGGCGGTCGCCATGCAGAGGGTGAGGAAGCCGAACATCAGCAGGACGTAGGAGAGCCGATCCTTGAAGATCATGTTCTCCAGCCCGGCGCTGAAGGGGATGAGGATCCCGCGCGGTCCGCCGGTCACGCTGTCGAAATAGTTCGCCAGGACGAAGCCGATCTCGTTCAGGGCGAGCGTGGCGATGGCGAAGAAGGGGCCGCGCAGCCGGAAGGTCGGCCAGGAGACCAGGAGGGCTACAAGCGTGGCCAGAGCCGCTGCCGGTATCAGCGCCAGCCAGGGCGAGATGCCGAGCGCGACGTAGAGGTCGGCGCCGACATAGGCACCGACCGCGAAGAACACGCCGTGGCCCAGCGAGAACTGTCCGCCGAAGCCGCCGATGATGTTCCAGGCGATCGCCAGCCCGCCGAAGAGAAAGGCGTAGGCCAGGATGTTGAGCCAGAAGTTGCTGTCCGACAGCAGCAGCACCGGCACCAGCAGGGCCAGAAGGCCGAGACCCGAGCGCAGCATCTCTCTGGGTGCGCGCGAGACACCGCCGGCTGCCGAGCGCAGCGGTCCCGCAAGCTCGATCTCAACGCTGCTCACGCAACCCCACTTCCTCGGCGCCGGCCTGGCCCATCAGGCCCTGCGGACGCACGATCAAGACGATGATGAAGATCAGGAACCAGACCGCCTGCTTCAGCGCCGGGTCGATGTAGTAGCCGGCGAAGGCCTCGACCACGCCGACGACGATCCCGCCGATCAGCGCGCCGGTGACGCTGCCGAGCCCGCCCAGGACCACCACGGCAAAGGCGGCGAGGATGAAGTTCCCGCCGATCTGCGGCGAGAGCGTGTAGATCGGCGTCAGCAGGGCGCCGGCGAGACCGGCCAGGCCGGCGCCGATGCCGAAGGCCAGGAGGTAGGTGCGCTCGACATCGATGCCCATCAGGCGTGCGGCCTGCCTGTCCTGGGCGACCGCCCTGACCGCCTTGCCGATCAGGCTTCGCCTGAGCCAGAGGTTGAGGCCCAAGGCAACCGCGATGGTCGCCACCAGCACGATGACGCGGGTCAGCGACAAGGGCAGGCTGTCAATTTGGATGACCGTGGCGCCGTAGACCGTGTCGATCGAGACGTTCCGGCCTCTGGTCACCGCCAGGATGCAGTTCTGGAAAAGCATCAGGAGACCGAAGGTGGCGAAGATCTGCATCATCGGCTCGCCCTGCAGGAGCTGCAGGATGAAGCGCTGCAGCACCACGCCCAGCAGGAAGAGCGCGGGCACCACCACGATCACGGAGAGGTAGGGATCCAGGTCGACGGCGATGAAGAGCCCGGCCGTGGCGTACATCCCGAGCATGATCAGCTCGCCCTGTGCGAAGTTCACGATCCTGACCACCCCGAAGATGAGGTTCAGCCCGATCGAGACGATCGCGTAGATGCCGCCCAGCAGCAGCCCCGCCGCCAAGATGTTGAGGAAAGTCTCCATGCCTGGCACCCCGTCGGCCGCTTCCCCTACCGGTCGGGAAGCGGCCCTCCGGGTTCGCCTCTAGGGGCGCGCCAGCCCGACCAGCCCGGTGCCTTCCGGCACGGCATCGGTCGGATAGACGGTCACGACGACGCCATCCTGCCACTGTGCGACGGTGGGAATGGCGCGGGTGTTCTGGAAGGTCTCGTCGAACTTCACGCCATAGCCCGTCTCCAGGCTGCTGAAGGGCTTGTCCATGCCGGCGGCGGCCTCGCGGACGGCCTCGACCTCGGTGGAGCCGGCCGCGCCGATCGTCTCGAAGAGCACCTTGGCGCCGGCATAGGCGGTCATGCTCTGCGGGGCCACGGGGTCCTGGCCGAACTTCTCACGATAGGCGGCCAGGAACTCCTTGGCGCCGGGGCCGTAGGCCTCGGTCACGTCCGGGCGCGGGTAGGAGACGATCAGGATGCCTTCCAGGTACTCCTTGCCCAGGGCGTCGAGCACCTCGAAGGTGTCGCCGGTGCCGACCATCAGCATGGCCGGCGGCTTGAAGCCCTGGTCGCGCGCCGTGCGCAGCAGCAGCACGCCGTCGGGGATATAGCCGGTCTGGATCCAGACATCGGGATTGGCGCCCTTGGCCCGCAGCACCGAATCGGTGAGGTCGATGGACTTGTAGGAGTGGGCGCCCATGCCCAGGACCGTGACCCCCGCGGCCTCCAGGCCCTCCTTCTGCTGCTCGGCGATGGAGGTGCCGTAGATCGATTCCTCGTGCTCGATCCAGACCGTCAGGTCCTTGGGATCCTTGCCGAGCGTCGGGGCGATCAGGTTGACGACGCCGTCCACCGAACGCTGGGCGAAGGAGCCGGCGTAGGGGCCGACGCGGATGAAGTTGGGCAGCCCCCGCTCGGTCAGGCTGGCGGCCAGCGCGTTGGTGTCCCAGTAGACCTTGTCGAAGGCCATGGCCCGGTCGCTGGCGGCGTTGGAGACGCCGCTGACGTAGGTGCCGATGAAGACGTCGACCTCGTCGCCCAACTGCTCGATGGCGGCGATGGCCTCCTGCGGATTGGTGGCGTTGCCGCGCACGATCTCCACCTGGCGGCCAAGCACGCCGCCGTTGGCGTTGGCCCACTCGGCGGCCAGCTCGTAGCCGCGTGCCAGCTCGTCGCCGTAGAGGGCGAGCGGTCCGGAGTAGGGGTTGATCGCGCCGACCTTCATGGTCTCGTCGGCCGATGCCGTTCCTGCCGCGCCAAGGGTCAGGGCGAAGGCGGCGCCCATCAAGGCAATACGGCGCCTGGAGAATCTGTACATGGTCGGTTTCCTCCTCTTCTTGTGTCGTTGGTGTTGGGACCGCAGACCGGCCTCTTAGTTCTAAGGCTCTTCGACCAGGCGGAAGCGCGGGATGCGCCTGCCCAGGTCCTCTTCGATCGTGAGCTCGCAAGCCTGGTCGGCGGGTGAGCCCTGCCAGCCCTCGAGGTTCACGAGGTTGGTGATCATCCGCGGCCCCTCGGCCAGCTCGACGATGGCGACGTTGTAGGGAAGGCGGTCCTTGAAGGCCTCGTGATAGGCGATGTGATAGACCACCCAGGAGATCACCCTGGCCTTGCCCGAGGCGACCTCGCGGCTGGAGCTCGCCGACCAGCACTGTGGGCAGGCCTGCCGCTCGGGCAGCCAGGCATGGCCGCAGTCCCCGCAGCGCTGAAAGCTCAGCCGGCCGTCCTCGAGGGCCTGCCAGAAGGCCGATTCCGGCAAGGGGAAGGGCGGCTCGCCGCTCATGGCCGGCCGAGGATCAAGGTCGAGTGCGTGTGCATGATCCCTCCCTGGTTGGAGACGATGGCGTGGCCGGCGTCGGCCACCTGGTTGACCGCGTTGCCGCGCATCTGCCGGGCGCCCTCGATCACCAGCTGCATGCCGGGCATGCCGGTCTCGGACAGCAGGCCGCCGCTGGTGTTCAGCGGCAGTCTCCCGCCGAGCTCGAGTGCGCCGTCGGCGACGAAGGCACCGCCCTGGCCCGGCTTGCAGAAGCCGTAGGCCTCCAGGGTCATGAGCACGGTGATGGTGAAGCAGTCGTAGATCTGCGCCACATCCATGTCCTTGGCGGTGAGGCCGGCCATGCGAAAGGCGCTTTCGGCCGAGGCGCCGGCCATGGTCTGGGTGAGGTCGGGGCGCTGCACCACCTCCCAGGAGGACTGGCCCTGGCCGAAACCCAGGATCGGCACGGCATGGTCGATGCCGAGCGCGCGCGCCGTGGCGGCGGAGGTCACCACCACCGCGGCGGCACCGTCCGACACCAGGCAAATGTCGTCGCGCCGGAAGGGCTCGACGATGAAGCGCGAGGCCATGTAGTCGTCCAGGGTGATGGCCTTGCGAAGCTGCGCCTTGGGATTGGCGGCACCGTGCTTGCGGCAGGCGACGGCGATCGCGCCCAGGTCCTCGGCCTTGGTGCTGTGGTCGGCCATGTGGCGCTGGCACAGCATGGCGTAGCCGGCGGAGACCGAGAACCAGCCGAAGACCGCGTCCTCGCCCCAGGCCTTGTCGTAGGCCTGGGTGGTGCCGCTCTTGGGGTTGTCGGCGAGCGTGACCAGGGCGACCTCGCACTGTCCGTTCTCGATGGCCATGGCGGCGAAGGAGATCATCGAGATGTTGGAGGCACCGCCCTGGTCCCAGACGCCGCCGACCTTGGGCATCAGCCCCATGGCCTCGGCCAGCTTCTGGCCGTACATGAACTCGACGCGGCTGGTCGGAACCTTGGCGAAGAGGGCGTCGACGCGCTCCTTCTCGATGCCCGCGTCGGCCAGCGCCTTGCCGCAAGCCTCGGCATTGAGGCCGTAGCTGTCGCGTCCCGTCAGACGGCCGAAGTCGGTCTGGCCGACGCCGGCGATGACCGCCTTGCCCTTCATCAGACAACTCCCTCTTCGTGCAGGCTCGCCAGCTCTTCGGCGCTGAGGCCCAGCCAGTCGCCCAGCACGCTGTCGGTGTCGGCCCCCATCTCCTTGCTGGGCTGCAGCTCCTTGGGCGGCGCGCCCTCGAAGTGCAGCGGGCCGGTCGGCAGCACCACCGGCCCCAACAGGGGGTGGTCCACCCGCTTCAAGCTGCCGCGGGCGTGCATGTGCGGATCGGCCACCACCTCCGGCAGCTCGCGTACCGGCGCGCAGGGCACACGGTGGCGCAGGAGGATCTGGAAGAGCTCCTCCTTCACGTACTGGCCGGTGAAGCCGCTCACCATCCGGTCGACCTCCTCGATGCGGGTGACACGCTCCTTCAGCGAGCCGAAGCGAGGATCGTCCTGCAGGTCCTCGCGGCCGATGGCGGTCAGCAGCGAGCGCCAGTGCACCTCCGAAACGCAGATGATGGCGATGTAGCCGTCCTTGGTCGGGTAGACGTTGTAGGGGGCTTCGGCCATGCCGCTGTGCCGGTTGCCGGTGCGCGGCGGTGCCTCGCCGCCCGAGCCGTGGTAGAGCCCAAGCGCGGAGGAGAGCGAGGCGTAGACCGCTTCCAGCATGGTCACCTCGACGAAGCGGCCCTGGCCCGTCACCTCGCGCTCGTAGAGTGCGGCCATGACCGCGCCGAAGAGGTGCACGCCGCCGAAGAAGTCACAGATCGCCGGTCCCGCCTTGACCGGCGGCCGGTCGGGGTATCCGGTGATGCTCATGACGCCGGACATGGCCTGCACCGTCAGGTCCATGGCCGGATAGTCGCGGTAGGGACCGCTCCAGCCGTAGCCGGAGCCGGCGGCATAGATCAGCCTGGGGTTGACCTCCAGCAGTGCCTTGGGGCCGAGGCCCAGTCGGTCCATGACGCCGGGCGCGAAGTTCTCCAGCAGGATGTCGGCCTTGCGCACCATCGCCCGCAGCAGGTCGCGGCCGCGCTCGCTCTTGAGGTTCAGGCGCACGAACTCCTTGTTGGAGTTCAGCATGGCGAAGGGAAGCATGGCGCCGCCGACCTCGCCGCGCCGGCGCATGTTGTCGCCGTTGGGCGGCTCGACCTTGATCACCCGCGCACCGGCCATGGCCATGAGGAAGGTCGCGTAGGGACCGTTGTAGATCTGGCCCAGATCGACGACGGTCACGCCTTCCAAAGGGTAGCGACGGGTCATGCCTGCCTAGGCTCCCTTGAAGTTGGGGGGACGCTTCTCGGCGAAGGCGGCGGGCCCCTCCTTGGCGTCTTCGCTCTCGGCCAGCAGGCGGTTGACCAGCTGCTCCATGCGCAGGCCGGCGCTGAGCGGCATGTCGTCGCCGCGCAGTGCCAGCTCCTTGGCAGCCTGCACCGCCAGCGGCGCGTTGGCGGCGATGCGCCTGGCCAGCGCCCGCGCCTCGTCCAGCAGGGCTTCGGTCTCCACGACCCGGTTGATCAGGCCCCAGCGCTCTGCCGCTTCGGCCGAGATGGCATCGCCGGTCAGCAGCATCTCCATGGCGATGGGGTAGGGGAGCTGCTTCAGCACCCGCTGCGTGCCGCCGTTGCCGGGGATGACACCGCGCTTCACCTCGGCCAGCGAGAAGGTCGCGTGCCTGGCCGCAAGACGCAGGTCGGTGGCCATCAACAGGGTCATGCCGCCGCCCAGGCAATAGCCGTTGACGGCGGCGATCACCGGCTTCCAGACCTCCAGCCCGCGGTTCAGGAGCTGGTCCTTCTGGGTCAGCCAGACCTCGCCCAGGCTCGGCGGGCTGGTGAGGAAGGACTTGATGTCGGCGCCGACGCAGAAGGAGCGCTCACCCGCCCCGGTCACGATCGCCACCCTGACCGCAGGGTCGTCGCGCACCTGCCGCCAGGCCTCCGAAAGGGCCTGGTAGGCGGCCTGGTCCAGCGCGTTCAGCCGCTCGGGACGGTTGATGGTGATGAGCGCGATGCCGTCGCCGTCGAGGGAGAAGTCGATGGCCATGGGCTAGCCTCCGGAGGAGCGGCGCTGGCCACCCAGGATGTCGCGGGCGATGACCATGCGGTGCACCTCCGAGGGGCCCTCGCCCAGCCGCTTGATACGCATCTCGCGGTACCAGCGCTCCAGCGGCATCTCGTGGGCGACGCCCATGCCGCCCAGGATCTGGATGCAGCGGTCGACGATGCGCCCGGCGGTCTCCGTAGCCGAGACCTTGCAGATGGAGGCGTCGATCTTGATGTCGTAGCCGAGGTCGGCACGCCAGGCGGCCTGGAACACCAGCAGGCGGGCGGCGCGCAGCTCGATCTCGCTGTCGGCGATCATCCACTGGATGGCCTGCTTGTCGGCCAGCTTGCTCTTGAAGACCTCGCGCTCCTTGGCCCAGTCGATGGCGATCTTCAACGCCGCCTCGGCGATGCCCAAGGTCGCCGCGGCATAGGGCACGCGGCCATGGACCAGCCACTTCTCGGCAAGCTGAAAGCCCTGGCCCTCCTCGCCCAGGCGGTTCTCGACCGGCACCTCGACGTCCTCGAAATGCAGCTCGTAGGGGAAGTAGGAGCGGATCACCGGGATCGGCTTGAGGCCGAGACCCGGGCTCTTCTTCTCCACGATGAAGGCGGAGATGTTGGAGCGCTGGCGGTCGCTGCCGGTGCGCGCGAAGACCACGCCCCAGTTGGACTGGCCGGCGCCGGAGATCCAGATCTTGGTGCCGTTCAGGATGTAGCGGTCGCCCTTCAGCTCTGCGCGCGTGCGGATGGCGCGTGCCGGGTCGGATCCGCCGGAGGGCTCGGAGATGGCGACGAAGGTCTTCTCGCCACGCTCCACGGCGGGAAGGGCATAGCGTTCGATCTGCGCGCGGGTGCCGGAATAGACGATGTTCGGCGGATCGAAGCCGAAGGCACCGCAGGCGGGGATGTAGGCGCCCATTCGGCACTTGGCGGCCTCTTCCGCCACCAGGCACTGGGCCAGGAGCGGCAGGCCGGCACCGCCGTACTCCGCCGGCGTCTGCACGCACCAGAGCCCGATCTCGCGCGCCTTCGCCTGCAGCCTCTCCGTCGCCTCGGCCGAAAGCTCGATGGCGTCGTGTTCGACCTTCTCTTCCTCGGGGAGAACCTCGTTCTGCATGAAGCGCCTGGCGGTCTCCTGCAGGCTGCGCAGCTCGTAGGACAGCTCCCAGCTGCCGCTGTCGATGGTATCGGCCATGGTCACTCTGCTGCCCTTCCTTGCCTGTCTCTCATCTTCCGGCGCCGGGCTTCGCTTGCCTCTCGATCCACCCGGTAGACCGCGCGGTCGCCCAGCCGCTTCACTTCGCTGGCGACGACGCCATAGCTTTCCTTGGCGCTTTCAAGGCTCACGTAGCCGAGGTTCAGGTCGCGCTCGACGTCTTCCACTGCGCGCTCCAAGGGGTCGCCATAGCCACCGCCGCCGGGGGAGGCGACGACGATGCCGTCGCCTTCGACCAGGGGCTGCTTCTCGAACTTGCTGCGCATCGGCGGCGCCCAGGTCTGGCCGCCGGAGCGGAAGGCCACACGGTTCGAGGCCGCGGGTCCGCCGCCCTCGATACCGAAGGGTGCCCGGTCGACACGATCGCCCAGGACCGAGACCAGCATGTCCGACCAGGCGGTGAAGCCGTAGGTCGTCCCGCAGCCGCCATGCCACTGGCCGGCACCGGCCGAATCCTCCCTGAGGGCGAAGAAGTCGAAGCGCAGCGGGAAGCGGTGCTCGGACATCTCCAGCGACATGAAGTTGGCCATCGACTGGGGCGTATTGCCGTTGACCAGCCCGTCGGACCCGAGGGTCGCGCCGTAGCCGCCGGGGTAGGGGAAGACGCCGACGAAGTAACCCTTCGTCTGGGGATGCTGGCCGCTGGCCGTCACCACGCCGGTGGTGCCGAAGGAGGCCGCGGGCGTCCGCTTCGGGATGGCCTGGGCCAGGGCGCCGAAGACCACGTCGATCAGGCGGCCCACCACCTCCAGATAGCCGCCGACCGGGGTCGGGTAGACGGCGGAGATGACGCTGCCTTCGGGGATGATGAAGTCGGTCGGGCGGAAGGCGCCGCCGTTCACCGGCACCTCGGGAAAAATGTGCTTCAGCGCGACATAGCAGGTCGAGACCGCGGTGTTGCGCGAGAGGTTGATCGGCCCCTTGGCACGCGGCGAGGTGCCGGTGAAGTCGAAGACCATCTCCTCTTCGCTGACCGTCAGCGCCAGCTCTATCCTGAGCGGCCGGTCTTCGATGCCGTCGTTGTCCAGCGTGTCGGAGAAGCGATAGACGCCCGGCGTCACCTCGCCGATGAGACGCCGCATCTGCTGTTCGGAGCGCTCGACCAGCTCGGCGATGCAACTGCGAAGCTGGGCTGCGCCGTAGCGCTGGACCAGGACCTCTAGACCGCGTCGCCCGACCTCGAAGACGTTGGCCATGGCCGCCATGTCGCCGGCGATCTGTTCCGGCAGGCGGCAGTTGGCCAGCATCATCTCGATCAGCGGCTGGTTCGCTCGGCCCTCGTCGTAGAGCTTCACCGGCGGGATCAGCATGCCCTCCTGGTGCACCTCCTGCGCCTTCGGTGCCCAGCCGCCGGGAACGCTGCCGCCGACGTCCATCCAGTGGCCGGTCGAGGCCAGAAGCGCCAGAAGCTCACCCTTGACGAAGACCGGGGCGACCATCTGGATATCCTGCACGTGGGTGCCCCCGATGTAGGGGTCGTTCAGGATCCAGATGTCGCCCGGCTTGAAGCCTCCGCCCGCCTTGGCGCGCTCCAGCACCGCCTGGGTGGTGAATTGCATGTTGGCGAGAAAGACCGGCAGCCCGTAGCGCCCCTGGGCGATGGTCTCGCCGGTTTCGGGGTGGAAGATGCCGTGCGCGCAGTCGTTGGTCTCGGAGATGATCGGCGAGATGGCGGCGTGGATCAGGTTCAGGTCCATCTCGTCGGCGACCTGCTCCAGCGCGCCGCGCACCACGGCCAGGGTGACGGGGTCCATCAGCTAAGCTCCACGATCAGGTTGCCCCAGGCGTCGACCCTTGCGCTCATGCCGGGCTCGATGGCGGTCGTCGTGTCGCTCTGCACGACGATCGCGGGGCCCTCGAAGCTGGCACCCGGCGTGAGCTGGGCGCGCTCGTAGACGGCGCAGTCCATCCATTCGCCGAAGTGGACCCGGCGGATGCGCAGCGCCTCGGGGCGATAGGGCTCGAGGCTCCCGGGCTGCAGGCGTGCACGGTCGCCACGGCGCCCGAGCACCGCGGTGCGCAGGTTGACGATGCGCCGCGCGGTCCCAGCCAGAGCCTTGCCGAACTCCTGGGCGTAGGCCTGGTCGAAGGCCTCGCCGATGCGCTCGAGGGACCAGTCGGGCTCGATCGCAACGCGCAGGTTGTGGATCTGGCCGCGATAGGCCATGTCGGCGCTGTGGCGGACCTCGCTGGCGACGACCTCCACCCCGCTCCCGGCCAGTTGCTTCAGGCCCTGGTCGCGCTGGTCTGCGAGAATCCCGGCGATCTCGGCCGCGTCGAGCCCCTCGAGGCCCTTCTCGATGGTCTGCGAGAGGTCGATGCGCAGGTCGGCCAGCGCACAGCCCATGGCGCAGAGGACGCCGGGGTAGGGCGGCACCAGCATCGAGCGGACACCGACCTCGCGGATGAGGGCCGCGCCGTGCAGCGGGCCGGCGCCGCCGAAGGCGACGAAGGCGAAGTCGCGCGGGTCGTGGCCGCGCTCGATCGACAAGAGGCGGATGCGCCCGGCCATGCGCTGGTTGATCACCGCCAGGATCGCTTCTGCCGTCTCCTCGACGCCGAGGCCGAGCTGCTGGCCCAAGCTGCCGACGGCGGCGCGCGCCCCCTCCAGATCCAAGGTCTGGCCCTCGCCGGCGATCGAGCGCTCCGGGTCCAGGCGCTCGAGCACCACGTTTGCGTCCGTCACCGTGGGGAGCGTCCCGCCGCGGCGATAGGCGACGGGCCCGGGACGGGCGCCGGCGCTGCGCGGCCCGACCTCCAGGAGGCCACCGCGGTCGATGTGGGCGATGGAGCCGCCGCCCGCACCGATGGTGTGGACGTCGATCATCGGCAGGCGCAGCGGGATGCGGAAGTCCAGGTTGGTCGATTCGGCCACCTCGGGCACGCCGTCGATGACCACGGCAACGTCGAAGGAGGTGCCACCCATGTCGCCGGTGATCAGGTGGCGATAGCCGGCCTCGCGGGCCAGCTCGGCGGCTGCCATCACCCCGGCGGCGGGGCCCGAGCGCACGATCCAGGCGGCCCGCCGGCTGAGGTCCTTGATCGGCACCAGGCCACCGTTGGACTGCATGATCAGGATATCGCGGTCGTAGCCCCAGCCGGTCAGTCGCTCGGCGAGGCCCTTGCCGTAGCGGGCCACCAGAGGCTCGAGAAAGCCCTGCACGGCAGCGGTCGAGGTGCGCTCGAACTCATAGTACTCGCGGATGACGCCCGAGGAGGTCACCACGTGCCAGTCCGGATTGGCGGCGAGCAGGATCTGCTTCGCGCGCTCCTCGTGAGCCGCGTTGGCATAGGAATGAAGGAAGGAGACGACGACCGCTTCCACGTCCTGAGCCTTGAGCTGCTCTGCCAGCGCTTCCACGGCGGCTTCGTCCAGCGGCAGCAGGACGCTGCCGTCGTGGGCCAGGCGCTCGCTCACTTCCCAGCGCAGGTCGCGCGGGATCAGCGGGATGTGGTCGCCGGCCAGGCCGTACATCCGCGGCCGGTCGCGCCGGCCCAGCTCCAGCACGTCGCGGAAGCCCTTGGTCGTGACCAGCGCGGTCGTCGCCCCGCGGCGTTCGATGATGGCGTTGGTGGCAATGGTCGTGCCGTGCAGGATGATGCCGACCGCCTCGGCCGGGACCTGGCTGGCGTCCAGGGCATCGATCAGGCCCTGGGCGGGATCGGCCGGGGTGGAGGGGACCTTCAGGACCCGGACTCCCGCCTCGGCCTCGCCGCCGAGATAGAGGTCGGTGAAGGTGCCGCCCACGTCGATGCCTAGGATGCTCTGTGTCACGGCTGGTCTCCGGCCTCTCCTTGGCTGAGCCTTTCGGGCTCGACGTGGGACAGGGCCTCGGCATAGGCGCCGACGTGGCGGGCCATGCGGCGCTTGGCGGCTTCGGGGTCCTGGTCGCGAATAGCCTCGAACACGCGGCGGTGGGCATGGACCACCACTTCGCGAACGTCGAGCGGGTTGAAGTCCTCGATATCGGTCGCCGCATGCAGCGCCTGCGAGATCGATTCCATCAGCGCGATGAAGAGGGGATTGTGGCTGGCCCTGACGACGGCCAGGTGCCAGGAGACGTTGGCCCTGAGGAAGTCATCGAGATTGTGAAAGCTCTCGCTGCAGCGCTGGGTCTCGTCCTCCAGCGCGACCAGCTCCGCCTCGGAGCGGTTGAGCGCTGCCTGAAAAGCGGACTGCGGCTCGATCCCTTCGCGGGCCGCCAGGAGATCTTCGAAGCGGATCTGCTGGCCGCGGATCATCAGGGTGAGCGAGCGCCGCACGCCATCTGCGCCCGGCTTGCGCACGAAGGCGCCGCCGCCCCGTCCGGGCTTGATGTTCAAGAGCCCTTCGGCCTCCAGGATGCGCAGGGCCTCTCGCACGGCCGTGCGGCTGAGGCCGCTCTGCTCCACCAGCAGACGTTCGGGCGGCAGCGATGCGCCGACCGTGAGCGAGCCATTCAGGATGGCGTCGCGCAGCCTGTTTGCCAGAACGTCGGACGCACGTGGCACGGTCAGGCCCCCGAGGACGAGCGTGGGCTCTGTCACCAAGATGGGTTTCCTCTCTCTGTCGCGGGTCTTTGCGCCCTTGCACCGAAACCGTGGCATAAAGGTCTTATGGTCTACAAGGGTAAATGTCAGACCAAAAAATGAAGGGGGCCTAAGTTCATGATTTTATGGAGTTTCGCGGCCACGATTCTCTTATAGGTGGCTTTTGTCATTGGAAAGCACTCATTAGGAGAGTTTCGTGTGCCTCCCAGATGCAACACCGCCCTCGCGGCCAACATCGTGACCTGCCTGCCGACGATCGTCGCCAACCGGAACTGAAGATGAACGTGCAGTTCTTGCTGGGCGGACTGGGCCTGGAACCGGTTTCGGACAGGGAGGCGGCCACGCCTATCAGCTGACGAGACGCCGCGGCCATGACAGATTTCTCCATCTTTCTCGCTCTAGCTGTGATCTCTCAATAGGTTGTCCTTTCGGCTCTGACCGAGGAAGCTAATGTTGCTGAAGCTCAACTCGCCCTGACCCGCCCCTGCTCCTCGGCAGAGACCCTCTCGGCAGCGTGACGCTCCTCGTCCGATCGGATGGATCGGGGTCGGATGCCGTCACCGTCGCAAGCGCCTCTCGCTCTGACGGGTTTGATCTCCGGTCCTTCGCACCTTGCATCAGGTAAATCTCAAGGTTACAAGGGGTAAGCGGCGGAGTTGGACCCATGAATAAAGGTTACAGTTTTGAGAAGAGGTCTATACCTTTATGGCGAGCCAGGTTTAGAAAGAATCATTACATTTTTGTTTCAAATTCGTTTTGCTATTGTACTGAATTTTCTTGCCGCTGCTGGGCGCGGGCGCACGCGCAATGAATTTGATACTCAGCGTCGTCAGCAAGCAGAAGGCAACGCTCGGCGCTGCCCGCCTCTTCGATATGGACAGTACGGCCTACAAGACGATCGGCTCCGGGGCGGATGACGATTGGAGATTGCCCGATTCCGACGGGTCGATCGTGAGCAATCACGCCGCGATCGGCTTCACCAACAATTGCTTTTACCTGTCCAATACAAGCAACGATGAGATCTACATCAACGGCGCGAACCTGTCGGTCGGGCAGGGCGAAAGCGAGTACATCAAGGACGGGGACCATGTCAGCCTCGGTCCCTACACCATCGCCGTCTCGGTGCGTGCGACGCAGCCGGAGACGCTGCCGGCGCACGAACAGGGCGCGCGACCGCCGGCCTGGAGCCGGACCAAGGCCTGGGGGGCCGATTGGCCGAGTGAGGCGAGGCCGCCTCTGGCGTCAGACCCCATTGCGTCCGACCCCATCGCATCCGACCCCATCGCATCGGACAGGGTGCAGATCGATGCCATCCTGGCCTCGCGCCCGGCGGCGCCCGAAGCAAAGGCACCCGGCAGCGAGACGGCCCCTCTCCTCGATCCGGACTCCCTGGAGAGCATCATCCAGGACCTGAGGGGGCAGGGTCTGCGGTCCCCGGCCCCCGAAGAGGAGGGCCAGGAGGCAGCGGGCGGCGAGATGGCGCCCTTCCCGCAGGCGGACCTGGAACTGCATGCGCTGGCTCCTGTCGCGGAAGCAGAGCCGCCGGCGCTTCGCTCCTCGGCGGCCGAGGCCTTCTGGCAGGGCCTGGGCGTCACGCCTGGCTGGCTCTCCGCGGAAGACGAGGCGGAGCTCTTCCTGCAGATGGGGCTCACCATCCGCGCCATGGCCGACGGCCTGACCGACATCTATGCCGCCAGCAGGGATGCGCCGCGCGGGCCCCGCCCGAAGCTGGCCGAAGGCGGGCGTGAGAACGTCAATCCCTTCCGCAGCTTCAGCTCCGGGACCGACGCGCTGCTGGCGGCGATCGGCGGCAACGGGCAGCAGCGGCCCACCATCGATCAGGCGGCAGAGGCCTGCTTCGACGATCTGGCCGCGCGCCTGGCGGCGGTCCCCGACGCGGTCAGCCAGTCGGCCACCCAGTGTCTTGCCGAGCTGGACCCCGATCGGGTGCTGCACGACCTGCCGCCCCGGCGCGGCGGCCTCTTCCGCAGGAACCGGGCGAACGAGCGCCTGCTGAGCGACCTCCGGCGCCGCAGCGCGGACTTCGCCGGGGACGCGCAGCACCGCTTCGTCGCTGCTTTCGAGAAGGCCTTCGCCGATGCCTACGACAGCCATCGCGATTGGATCCGGCGCTATAGGAACGCGAAATGATCCCTGGTAACCCCACCGGCCCGACGTCGCCCAAGGCCTGGCCCAGTCTATTGCTGGGCCTGCTTCTGGCGCTTTCGGCCTGCAGCTCCGACGATCTTCCGCCGCCGACGGATCTTCAACTCACCCTGGTTGCGAGCGAGGAGATCAATCCCCAGGGCGACGGGGCGGCAGCACCCCTGGTCGTGCGCCTCTATCAACTGGCGGACAGCGGCGCCTTCATGGAGAAGAGCTTCTTCGAGCTCTACGACGACCCGGTGAAGGCCCTGGGCGCGGACCTGCTGGCCAGGCGCGAGTACGTGGTGACGCCGGGCAGCCGCAGCGACGACGCTGTCTCCGGCCCGCCCGAGGTTCGCTACATCGGCGTGATCGGCGCCTTCCGCGACATCGACAACGCCCAGTGGCGCATCCTGAAGGAGATCAAGCCGGGCGACGAGAACCGCCTGATCGTCGGCGTCGAGGCCCTGCAGATCACCTTCCTGGCGCCCGACAGCTCCTTCTTCGGGCTCTTCTCGCAGGTCTTCGAGCTGGAGCCCCTGCAGGCCGCCCGGCGGGGGCTGGCCTCGTGACCGCGGCCTCCAAACCCATGTGGGTCGAGGGAATGCTGGTCCGGCCCCAGCATTTCCAGCAGTTCGAGCGCTATATCGAGGTGCAGCGCGAGGCGCGCCTGCATGCCCTGCTGCCCTTTCAGTGGGGTGTCAGGCGGCTTTCGATCGACGAGAGCCTGCTTCCCGCCGGCCGGATCGGTCTTTCCAAGGTCGCAGGAGTCCTGCCGGACGGCACGCCGCTCGACGCGCCCACGCAGGACCTCCTGCCGGACGCCCGCGACGTGCCCGCCGACACCGTGGGGCAGAGGATCTTCCTGGCCCTGCCGCTGGTTCAGCCGCACCGGCTTCAGGTCGCCAACCTGCCGCCGCGGGGCCAGGCCGACAAGCAGGACCAGGGCGTGCGCTTCCATTCGGTCGACTACGAGGCCCGCGACGCGACCGACAAGAACGGCTCCACGGCGCCGATCACTGTGGGGATGTTGAAGCCCCGCCTGCTGTTCGATTCCGAACCGACCGAGGGGCTGGTGGCCATGCCCATCGCCCGGGTGCTGGAGCGCCAGGACAGCGGCCGGGTCATCCTGTCGGAAAGCTTCCTGCCGCCCGCGCTGGAGACCGACGCCCTGCCCAGGCTGCAGGAGTTGATCCGGGAGATCGCGAACCTCCTACGCTACCGGGGAATCGTCCTGGCCTCGCGGGTCGATCCCAGCGCGCGGGGCGCGCGCGTGGGCGGCGTCGCCGACCTCCTGGTCCTGCAGGTGGTGAACCGCTATGCGCCGCTGCTGGCGCACTACGCGGTGCGGCCCGCACTGCATCCCATCGCCGCCTACGAGATCTTCATCCAGTTGCTGGGGGAACTGCGCACCTTCGTCGGGATCGAACGCATCGCCGACCGGGAGATCCACTATCTGCACGACGACCTGGAGGGCGCGTTCAATGCGCTGGCACGCGAGCTGCGCGCGGCGCTCAGCGCCGCTGCGGAGGATGCCGCGATCTCGCTGGAGCTGCAGCACCGGGGCAGGGGCTTCTACGTCTCGCCGATCACCGACCGCGGGCTGCTGGACGTCGGCCGCTTCGTCCTGGCGGTCGATGCCGAGATGGACAGCGAGGTCCTTCGCCGCCGCTTTCCATCGCAGGCCAAGATCGGGCCGGTCGAGGCGATCGGCGACCTGGTGAATCTGCAGCTCACCGGCATCGCAGCCCAGCCCATGCCGGTCGCACCGCGCGAGATCCCCTACCGGACCGGCGCCACCTACTTCGAACTGGACAGCAAGAACGAGATCTGGCGCCGGCTGTCCAACTCGGCTGCCTTCGCCATCCACGTCAGCGGCGACTTCCCCGGCCTCGAGCTCGAGTTCTGGGCCATTCCCGACCCGCAGGCGCGCTCATGATCGAGCTCTCGCCCACGAGCCCTCTGGCCCCGCCGGAGCGGCAGGAGAAGGCCTCGGCCAGGCGCAGCGCCAGGGTTCCGCCGCCACCGCCGGGCCACCTCCCCGACCAGCGCGGGCGCGCCAAGGAAGAGAAGGCCGCGGGCGGAGCCAGGCGGGGGCCGCTCCCACCTGGACAGCCGCCGAGATCCCTGGCGCCCCGAAGTGGCGTTGCGGAGCTGGACGGCGATCCCCTGATCGCCGACTGGCGGACGCTCTCCGCACTCTACGGCAAGCGTGCGGCGGCACTGCCGATGAGCACCCTGGCGATTCCCATCCTGACCGTCGGATCGAAGATGCGCCGCTGCCAGGAGCTCTCCAACGAGATGGCCCTGAAGGGCGAGTTCAGCGCCGCCATCCAGCACTTCAACGAGGAGGCCTACCGGATCGGTGCGCCGCAGGCCGACATCACCGCGGCGCGCTACGTGCTCTGCTCCGCCCTGGACGAGTTCGCGCTCACCAGCGAGTGGGGCGCCAAGGGAAGCTGGGCGGCGCAGAGCCTGCTGTCGGAGTTCTTCAACGAGACCTGGGGCGGCGAGAAGGTCTTCTCCGTCCTGGACTGGGCCCTGGCGGAGCCGGCCAAGCACCTCGACCTCCTGGCGCTGATCGACCTGGCCCTGGCGGTCGGCTTCGAGGGACGCTATCGGCTCCGGGCCTCCGGGAGCTCGGAGGTGACCGTGATCCGGCGCAAGATCGCCGGCGCGACCAAGGCCTTCGCGGGCGGGTCCCCCGACAGCCTCTCTTCGAGCTGGTCCGGGCTCAGCGGCGGGCGCCCCCCGTCCAGGCTGCTGCCCTACTGGGTGATCATCGGGCTCACCCTCGTGCTCTTGGTGGTCGTCTACTACGGCTTCGAACTGCCCCATGAGGGCATGATCGACGACCTGATCGAACGGCTGAACAGGGTCGCGCCCGACGCCCCGGAGGAGGCGCGATGAGCGACGAGCGGACGATCGAGGACATCGCCTCCATCGGCAGCGCGCCGCTGCCGCCCGGCTCCGAAGAGGGCGTCGACGCGCGCGACGGCGACGCCTTCGATCTGCTGCAGACGGAGATGGACAAGCTGCAGCGCGAGGGACCGGCCGCCGTCGACTGGTCCCTGATCGCCACGCGCGGACTGGACTTCCTGGCTCATGACTCGAAGGATATTCTGGTCGCGTCCTGGACGACCCATGCGCTCTACCGCGACCGCGGCGTCCCGGGCCTGGCCGGCGGTCTGGGCCTCATCCGCAACATGATGGCCGACCACTGGTCGACGCTCTATCCGCCGGAGCGGCGCGCGCGTGCCCGCGTCATGGCGCTGGAATGGCTGTCGGAGCGTAACGGCCCCTTGCTGTCGGACGAGAAGGCCGATGCCAGGCGCGCCGAGGCCTTCGCCTACGCCAACACCGCTCTCGAGGAGATCGGCCGGCTGCTGGACCGGCATCTGGCCGACAGCAAGGTCAACCTGCTGGAGCTCCAGCGTCCCTTGCGCAGCCTCGCCGGCGAGGCGGAGAAGCTGGCCAACCCGCCGAAGCCGGCAGCCGCGGAGAAGGCGGAGGGCGGGAAGGGCGCAGCGGCGGCACAGGGATCAACGCCACCGGCCTCCTCCTTCGCCCTGCCTCACAATCTGGGGGAGGCGGACCTGGAGCCGGCCTTCCGGCAGGTGACCGGCGCCACGCTGTCGCTGGCCCGCAAGCTGCGCAAGGCCAAGGCCTGGGACCAGAGGGCCTATGCTCTGACCCGTGCGGCAAGCTGGATCGAGATCCTGGAGTTGCCGCCGGTGGAAGCCGGACGCAGCGCGATTCCCGATCCCGACAAGGACCTCAAGACCGCCATCGAGGCCCTGCTGAGGGAAGGCGAGGCCGCCGATGCGCTGGAGATGGCCGAGAGCGCCTTCGAAGACTGGATTCTCTGGTTCGATGCCCAGCGCTACGTCTGCATGGCGCTGAGCGCCCTGGGCGAGCGCTATCTGGATGCCAGGAGCTGCGTGACGGCCGCCCTGGCCGGCTTGCTGCTGCGGCTGCCCAAGCTGATCGACATGCAGTTTGCCGGGGGGCGTCCCTTCGCCGACCACGCGACCAAGGTCTGGATCGCCGAGCAGGTCCTGCCCAAGGGCGAGGCCGTGGCCGCCCCGGGGTCCGCTACGGCCGGGGACGACGATCGGATCGCCAAGGCGGCCGAGGCCGCGAGGGCGCATGCCGGGGAGGGACGCCTGACCCAGGGCCTGGCGCTCTTCGCGGAGGGGCGCCGCCAGGCGGCCAGCCAGAGAGACCGCTTCTCCTGGGACATCGCGCAGGCACGCTTCTGCCTGGATGCAGGCGCGGAGCAGGTCGCCCAGCCGCTGCTCGCCTGCCTGGACCAGGAGATCGCCGACCGCTCCCTGGAGAGCTGGGACCCCGATCTCTGCAGCCAGGCCCTGGTCCTCCGGTACCGCGCCCTGGCCGCAGCCGAGGCGGAGGAGGAGCAGGAGGCGGATCCGCGCCGTCTTCAGCACGCCATCCTGAAGCGCCTCGCACGCATCGACATGGTCGCGGCCGCGGAGCTGGCGCAGTGAGACGCCTGCATCGAGGCGACCGGCCGGAACCTTTCAACCCGGTACCTTTCAATCAGGGGAGACCGTTATGGCTAAAGATGGATCGGTAGCGCCCAAGGAGCGCGTCAATATTCGCTATCGCCCCGCCACGGGGGACGCGAAGGAAGAGGTCGAGTTGCCGATGAAGACCCTGGTCGTCGGGGACTTCACCTTGCGCGAGGACTCCACGCCGCTGGCCGAAAGGGACCGGGTCAACGTCGACAAGTCCAACTTCAACGACGTCATGCGCTCGCACAAGCTCGGCCTCGACATGCAGGTGCCCAACCGCCTGTCGGAGGAGGAGGGCGAGACCATGACGGTCAGCCTGAAGTTCGACACGCTGAAGAGCATGGAGCCGGAGGCCATCGCCAACCAGGTTCCCGAACTGAAGCGCCTCTTGGAGCTGCGCGACGCGCTCACCTCCCTCAAGGGTCCGCTCGGCAACATGCCGGCCTTTCGCAAGGCCCTGCAGGGTGTCCTCGACGATGCCGCGCAGCGCGAGAAGATCCTGTCCGAACTGGCGCCGCCGAAGGCCGACAGCGCCTGACGTCAGCCGTTGAACGCAAATCGCCGTCGCAGATGAGACCATCTGCTCGCGCTTTGCTCTAGCCGAGGAGGTACAGTTATGGCCGAGAGCGAGAAGGTTGAAGAGCAGGGCGCCGCTCCTGCCGCCGCCGCAGAGATCTCTCTACTCGACGAGATCCTGAACGAGACGCGGATGCGTCCGCAAGACGAGGGCTACGATGCCGCCAAGCAGGGCATCCAGGCCCTGATCGCGGAACTGGTGAAGCCGCAGCACAAGGACGAGAAGGTCAACGCCTCCTCGGTCGACCTGATGATCGCGCAGATCGATCAGACCCTGTCGGCGCAGCTCGACCAGATCCTTCACAACGAGGACTTCCAGAAGCTGGAGTCGTCCTGGCGGGGTCTCAAGTACCTGGTCGACGAGACCGACTTTCGCCAGAACATCCGGATCGAGATGCTGAATGCCTCGAAGGACAGCCTGCAGGACGATTTCGAGGAATCGCCCGAACTGGTGAAGTCGGGCCTCTACAAGCACATCTACACCGACGAGTTCGGCCAGTTCGGCGGCCAGCCGATCGGCACGGTGGTGGCCAACTACGACTTTGGGCCGGGGGCGCGCGACGTCCGCCTGATGCAGGACGTGTCGGGCGTCTGCGCCATGGCGCATGCACCCTTCATTGCAGCCGCCGGCGCCGAGTTCTTCGGCGTCGACAGCTATTCCGAGCTGCCGAACCTGCAGGACCTGGAGGCGGTCTTCGAGGGGCCGAAGTATGCCAAGTGGCGCGGCTTCCGCGAGAGCGACGACTCGCGCTATGTCGGCCTGACCATGCCGCGCTTCCTCCTGCGCCTGCCCTACGATCCGAAGGCCAACCCGGTGAAGTCCTTCCACTATGTCGAGCGCGTGGAGGACAGCACCGAGAAGTACCTCTGGGGCAACACCGCCTTTGCCTTCGCGTCCCGGATCCACGACAGCTTCGCCAAGTACCGCTGGTGCCCCAACATCATCGGACCGCAGAGCGGCGGCACGGTGGAAGACCTGCCGCTGCACCAGTTCGAGAGCATGGGCCAGCTCGAGACCAAGATCCCGACCGAGGTCCTGATCTCCGACCGCCGCGAGTTCGAGCTGGCCGAGCAGGGCTTCATCGCGCTCACCATGCGCAAGGGTTCCGACAACGCGGCCTTCTTCTCGGCCAACTCGGTGCAGGCGCCCAAGTTCTTCGGGACCTCGAAAGAGGGCATGGCGGCGGAGCTGAACTTCAAGCTGGGCACGCAGCTGCCCTACATGTTCATCATCAACCGGCTTGCCCACTACGTGAAGGTCCTGCAGCGCGAGAACATCGGCAGCTGGAAGAACCGCGCGGAGCTGCAGGACGAGCTCAACAACTGGATGCGCCAGTACGTGTCGGACCAGGAGAACCCCTCGGCCGACGTGCGCAGCAGAAGGCCGCTGCGCAAGGCCAGCATCGAGGTCTCCGACGTCGATGGCGAGCCCGGCTGGTACAAGGTCAACATGATGGTGCAGCCGCACTTCAAGTACATGGGCGCGGACTTCGTCCTCTCCCTGAGCGGCCGCCTCGACAAGGATTAGAGCACGGGAACCGGAGTGGATCGCGGCCGGGTAAGCGCACCCGGTCGCGCTCTCCTTCATTGCCTCGAGGCGGGGTGTAGACGGCAGGTCCATCCGAGCTGACGTCATCCCGCTTCGCGCCTGTCCAGCCTTGGGAGCGTCTCTCATGTTCGACCGCAGCCTGTTCGAGCGCCTGGCCGAGCCCGACAAGCCAGCCGGCCAGGACGGCAGGATCGACCCGGCGCGTCTGCTGGACAGCATCCTTGCCAACCTGCAGCACGTCTTCAACTCGCGCGACGGCGGGACCGCGGTCCGCACCGACCTCGGCATGCCGGACCTGACCGACGTTTCGGTCAACTTTCCCAACTCCGTCCCTCAGGTCGTCCGCGCCATCCGCTACCAGATCGAGACCTTCGAGCCGCGTTTGACGAAGGTCGTCGTCAAGCATGTCTACGAACCGGACAATCCGCTGGGACTGCGGTTCCAGGTGGCAGCCGAGATCGCCCTTCCCGACGACGACAACAGGATCCTCTTCGAGACCATCCTGGGCACCGACGGCTTCTACCGGGTTAGAGGTTAGATGACCTTCAACCGCTACTACTACGATGAGCTCAGCTATCTCCGGGACCTGGGAGAGGTCTTCGCGCGCGAGAACCCGGCCCTGGCGCCCTTCCTGACGCGGCAGAGCACCGACCCCGACGTCGAGCGGCTGCTGGAGGCCTTCGCCTTCCTCACCGGGCGCCTGCGGGAGAAGCTGGACGACGACCTGCCGGAGCTCTCGCACAGCCTCCTGTCGCTGATCTGGCCGCACTACCTGCGGCCGGTGCCCTCGATGACCGTGGTGCAGTTCACGCCGCGGATGGCGGGCTCCGGGCCCTCCGTGGTCGAACCGGGGGTCTATCTGGAGAGCCGCCCGATCGATGGAACCAGGGCGCGCTTCAAGACCTGCTACCGCACCGAAGTCCATCCGCTGCGGGTCGCTTCCGTCCGTCTCGACTCGACCCCCACCGGCTCTACCCTGACCCTGAAGCTCGACCTGATGGCCGGCGCCACCTTCGCCGGCCTTCGCCTCGACAGCCTGCGCCTCTACCTCGATACCGAGCGCGACCGGCTACTGGGGCGCACGCTCTATCTCTACCTCAACCGCTTCGTCAGCGACATCGAGGTCGCAAGCGCGAGCGGGCAGGCCTTTCACCTGCCGGCGGAGGCAGTCGCTCCCGTCGGCTTCGGCGTGGAGGAGGCGGTGATCCCGCAGCCGGAGAACGGCTTCTCCGGCTATCGGCTTCTGCAGGAATACTTCCTCATGCCGCAGAAGTTCATGTTCCTCGACCTGAAGGGCCTGCAGCAGACCCGCGGCTTCGGCGGCAGCCAGCTCACGCTCACCGTCGAGTTCAAGCGCGCCTTCGATCTGAAGGCGCGCGTGGATGCCGGTCATTTCCGCATCAACGCCACGCCGGCGGTGAACCTCTTCCCCTTCGAGGGGGAGCCGATCAAGATCCACCACACCCGCACGGAGTACCAGGTCAGGCCGGGCGGCATGCGGCCGGACAGCTTCGAGATCCACTCGGTCGACCGGGTGACCGGGCGGCGCCAGGGCGAGCGCAATCCGATCGAGTACCTGCCTTTCGACGGCTATCGCCACGATCCCGGCGAGGGCCAGAACAAGCCCAACTATCGCCTGCGACGGCGCGCGGACGGGCCGGGCCGGTTCTCCGACATTTCCATCAGCTTCGTGCGTCCGCGCGGCGACAGTGCGCCTCTGAGCGAGACGGTGTCCTTCCAGCTGACCTGCTCCAACGCGCCGCTGATGGACCGCCTGGCTGCCGGTATGGTCGACCAGGCGACCGAGAGCTCTCCCACCCAGCTCACCTTCTCCAACCTCGGGCCGGCCAGCGCGCCGGTCGCCCCGCCGCTGGGCGGCGACCTCACCTGGCAGCTCATCGCCAACCTCTCGAACAACTACGCCTCGGTTCTGGACGTGGCCCTGATGCGCCGCCTGCTGGCGACCTACAACTTCCGCGCCTTCTACGACCGCCAGGCCGAGCGGCAGCTCAACCTGATGATGTCGGGCCTGCAGCGGATCGAGTCGCGCAGCCTGGACTGGCTGGTCCGCGGCCTGCCGATCCGCGGGCACGAGGTTCGCGTCCACATGTCCGAGGGGCGCTTCGGCGGTGAGGCGGAGATGTTCCTCTTCGCCGCGGTGCTGGAGCACTATCTGGGCCGCTACGCGAACGTGAATGCCTGCTACCGCCTGGTGGCGATCGGCAGCGACAACAACGTGGAATACGCCTGGCCGGTCCGGATCGGCGGAAGGGCGGCCCTGTGAGCGGCGTCCCGGACAAGGCCGCAGCGGAAGCGGAGAAGGTGGAGGCCGTCTTCCCCTTCGACCTGCGCGGCCGCGAGCATGCCTCGGCGATGCAGCTCGTCAATCTGATCGACCGCATGACCGAAGAGGAGATCTGCGGCGCCGAGGGGCTGGACGCCGACAGGGAGCCGATCCGCTTTCGCACCACCAACAGCCTGAGCTTTCCCGCCGGCGAGATCGCGGAGCTGGAGACCAAGCGCGTCGCGACGGCCGAGGGCGCCACGCGCTGGCGCTATGACATGACCGTGACCTTTCTCGGTCTCCTGGGCAGCGTGTCGCCCCTGCCGCCCTACTATCTGGAATCCTTGAAGGTCGACGAGGGCAGCAGCGACGAGGAGCGCGCGCTGGTCGACTTCCTCAACCTCTTCAACCATCGCCTGGTCACCCTGTTCTACGGGATCTGGCGCAAGTACCGCTATCACCTGGTCTACAAGACCGGGGCGCGCGACCGCTTCTCGCACCGCATGTTCAACCTGCTGGGCCTCGATACGAACGACTTCTCCGGCGCCCGCCCCTGGCACCAGGCAGAGATCGACTGGATCCGCCTGCTCCCCTTCGCCGGTCTCTTGAGCCAGTACTGCCACTCGGCCTCGACCCTGGAGGCCATCGTCAGCGCCTACTTCGGCGGCATTCCGGTCCGCATCGAGGAATGCTGCCTGCGCCGGGTCGAGGTCTGCGAGGAGCAGCGCAATCGCCTGGGAGGCGCGAACAGCCGGCTCGGCGATTCCCTGATCCTGGGCACCCGAGTCTACGACATCTCCGGCAAGTTCCGTGCGCACATCGGGCCGCTGGACCGCGACGCCTTCCGCCGCCTTCTGCCGGAGGGGGAGGATCATCGGACCCTCTGCGCCCTGCTCACGGTCCTGCCGCGGCGCGTGCACCTGGATTTCGACATAGCGCTCGCGCTCGACGGCGCGTCCGGGCGCGGCTGGAGGCTAGGCGGCGGCGAGCCCGGCCTCGATCGCCTGGGCTGGTCGACCTGGCTGGGCCGCGAAGCGCCGGACGACCGCGACGAAGGCCCCTTTCTCACGATTCTGACGCCCAAGGACATGAGCCTGGGCAGCGCTGCTGCGGAAGAAGGACAGGGATCGAAGGATGATCGGAATTGACCTGAGGCGGCTCATCGACCGCCTGACCCCCGAGAGCCGGCGCCTCGTCGAGTCGGCTGCGGGCATCGCCGTATCGCGCGGCCACTACGAGGTGACGGTCGAGCACCTGCTGTCGGCCATGGCGGAGCTCTCCGATGGAGACCTGGCGCTGATCCTGCGCCGCTATGCGATCGAGCCGGAACGCGCCAGGACGGCCGTTCAGCGGGTGCTCGAGGGCTTCAAGTCCGGCAACCAGGGGCGTCCTGCCTTCTCGCGCCTGCTGGTGGAGAGCCTGACCGACGCCTGGCTCGTCGCCTCGGTCGAACTGGGGCACAAGGCGATCAGAAGCGGCGCCCTGGTCGCCGCGGTTGCCGCCAACCCGGCCCGTTTCGTCGAGCCGCTGCTGGCCGACCTTCTGGCGGAGATCCCGAGCGACGACCTGAGACGCAACCTCATCGCCATCGTGGCCGGTTCGCCGGAAGACGCGAGCATCGCCTCTGAGGCTGCCAGGACGTCCGAGGCGCCGGGCGCTCCGGGTCAGGACCCGGGCGACGACTCGGCCCTGGGTCGCTTCACCTTCAACTTCACCAGGCGGGCCAAGGAGGGCGGTATCGACCCGGTGTTCTGCCGCGACCGGGAGATACAGCTCATGGTCGACATCCTCTCACGCCGGCGGAAGAACAACCCCATCGTCGTCGGCGACCCCGGCGTCGGCAAGACCGCCGTGGTGGAGGGCCTGGCCCTGAAGATCGTCGAGGGCGACGTTCCGCCCTTCCTCCAGGGCGTCCAGCTCCGCTCGCTCGATCTGGGGCTGCTGCAGGCCGGTGCCAGCGTCAAGGGCGAGTTCGAGAACCGCCTGCGCGGCGTCATCGAGGAGGTGAAGGCCTCGCCCCAGCCCATCGTCCTCTTCATCGACGAGGCCCATACCCTGATCGGTGCCGGCGGGCCGGCCGGCGGCGGCGACGCCTCGAACCTGCTGAAGCCGGCCCTGGCCAGGGGCGAGCTGCGCACCATCGCCGCGACCACCTGGTCGGAGTACAAGAAGTACTTCGAGAAGGACCCGGCGCTGGCCCGCCGCTTCCAGCTCGTGAAGCTGGACGAGCCCTCGGTGGACCAGGCGGTCACCATCATCCGGGGCCTGCGCGGGGTCTACGAACGCGACCACGGGGTCTACGTTCGCGACGATGCGATCGTGGCCGCGGCCACCCTGTCGGCCCGCTACCTGACCGGCCGCCAGCTCCCCGACAAGGCCGTCGACGTGCTGGATACGGCCTGTGCCCGGGTGCATCTCTCGCAGACCGCCACCCCGCCGGCGGTCTCCGGCCTGCAGCAGGAGATGGCCGAGCTGGAGCGCGAGCGCGACGCCCTGCTGCGGGACCTGGCGCTCGGCAACCTCGAGAGCAGCACCAGGACGGAGGAGATCCGGGAGCGCCTCCGCTCCGCGCAGGACGAGAAGGACCTCCTGAACGCGCGCTGGCAGAAGGAACGCGACCTGGCCGAAGAGATCGCGGCGGTTCGCGGCGCGCTCGGCCTGGGACCGCAGGCCGGCGCTGCGATGGCGAAGACGCAGGGCGAAGACGGCGAAGCCCCGGCGGAGGAGACAGAGACCCAAGAGCCGCCGGAAGACCGCGATGCCGCCTTCCGGCGCCTGGCTGCGCTGCATGGCGACCTCACGGCCTCGCAGACCGGTAGCCCGCTGGTCAACGTCGAGGTGACGCCGGAGGCCGTGGGCCAGGTGATCTCCGACTGGACCGGTATCCCGATCGGCTCGATGGTGCGCGACGAGGCCGACCGCCTGCTGCGCCTGGGGTCGGACCTGAAGGGGCGCATCATCGGCCAGGACCAGGCCGTCGATGCGATCGACGGGGGCCTCAGGGCCGCCAAAGCGGGCCTCGGCAATCCGGAGGCCCCGATGGGGGTCTTCCTGCTGGTTGGCCCCAGCGGCGTCGGCAAGACCGAGACCTGCCTGGCGCTCGCAGACCTCCTCTTCGGCGGCGAGCGCTTCATGGTCACCATCAACATGTCGGAATTTCAGGAGAAGCACAGCGTCTCGCGCCTGATCGGCTCGCCGCCCGGCTATGTCGGCTACGGCGAGGGCGGCGTGCTGACCGAGGGGGTGCGCCAGCGGCCCTACTCGGTCGTCCTGCTCGACGAGGTGGAGAAGGCCGATCTCGAGGTCATGAACCTCTTCTACCAGGTCTTCGACAAGGGGCAGCTCTCCGACGGCGAGGGCCGCGTGATCGACTTCAAGAACACGGTGGTCTTCCTCACCAGCAACCTGGCGACCGATCGGATCACCGAGCTGGGGCTGCTGGAGGACCGGCCGAATGCGGAGGAACTGGCGACCGCGATCCGCCCGGAACTCTCCGCCCATTTCAAGCCGGCCCTGCTGGCCCGCATGCAGATCGTCCCCTATTACCCCCTGATCGGCGAACCCATGGAACGGATCGTCCGCCTGAAGCTCGACAAGGTCGGACGCCGGCTCTCCAGGAACCATGCGGCCCGCTTCTCCTATGCCGATGCCCTGGTCGCGGAGATCGCGCGGCGCTGCACCGAGGTCGAGGCCGGCGCGCGCAACATCGACCACATCATCAACCGCAGCCTGCTGCCCTTGCTCGGCACGGAGGTGCTGCAGCGCATGGGGAGGGGAGAGGACTTCGCCGGGGTCTCGGTCGATCTTGCGGAGGACAAGAGCTTCCTGATCAGCTTCGAGGAGGAGTGAAGCCTTTTCACTGCCTGTTCGTCTCGCCGATCTCCCGGCGCAGGGCCGCAACGGCTTCGTCGGCCGCCCCGCGGTGTACCCTGACGTTGGGATACCAGGGGCTTGCGTCGCCCGCCGGGCCCCAGCACCAGTGCGCCGCCCCCTCGACGATCACATGCCCGGGGATGCCGAGCGCGGCGGCCGTCGCCAGCGCGATCTGGTCGCCGCCCACCACCAGGTCCAGGCCGGCGAGGCCTTCGATCCACGGCTGCCAGGTCCGGCTCTCGTCGCGCAGTGCGTCGAGGTCGAGGGCCTCGGAACCCAGGTCGTCGAGGAGCGGCTGCAGGGCCTCGCGCGCCTTGCCGGCGGCGACACCGATCCGCAGCCTGCGCTGCGTTGCGGGCGGCGTCCAGGCCTTCAGGTAGGGTGGCGGCAAGCTCCGCGGATCGGCGATCCCCAGCACGCCCGGTAGCTGGTAGAGCCCCAGAAGCAGGTCCAGCTTGGGCGGAACGCCGCTTGCCCATTCATCGATGCCTTTAGCGCACATCATTAGCCCGCGCAGTTCCGTGGGGCCGATGCAGACCAGGTGTCTTACCCGCTCGCGCAAGGCCGGCAGGAAGCGCAGCAGGGCGAGCAGGGTCAGGATGTCCTCGCTGGCCACGATGCCGATGCGCTTGCGATCGATCGCGGGCTCGGGCGCCTTTGAAGGCGCCTTGCCGTCCTCGCCGGCGGAGAGCGCGCGGTTCATCGCCGCGAAGCCCGTCTCGTAGTCGCCGCGTGCCAGGCAGACCTCGCCCTTGAGCGCCAGTGCTGCGGCCAGGTCCGGCGCCGCCTTCAGGGCCTGCTCCAGCGCCGTCGCCGCCAGGTCGAAGCGCCCCTGCTGTTTCAGGGCGAGCGCCAGTTCCAGGCCATGCTGCGCCTCTCCGGGCTTGAGGCGCAGGGCCTCGCCATAGGACCTGGCAGCCTCGGTCCAGCGCTTCGATGCCATGAGGGCACGCGCCAGGCACTGGTGGATCTCGGCATTGGCCGGCATCAGCTTGCTCGCCTTGCGCAGCAGCAGGGCGGCCTCTTCGCTGCGGCCGGCCGCCAGCAGGATCTCGCCAAGGGAGGCCGTGAGAAGCGGGTTCCCGGGATCGCGCAGCAAGGCCCGTTCCAGGCAGTCGACGGCCTTCTCCCAGTCCTGCTGCATGGCGTAGGCGACGCCCAGGTTCTGCAGGGTCTCCGGCCGTTTCGGGTCGTAGTGGTGGCTCACGCGAAAGGCGGCGACGGCCTCGTCCAGGCGCCCCAGCTTCTGGTTGAGGCCACCCAGGTCGAAAAAGGCGATGGCCTGCTTCCTGGCCGCCTCTTCGTCCGGCGCCTCCAGGACCAGCCGCTGCAGCGCCTCTGCCAGCAGGTCGCGCGCCCGGTGGAGCTCACCCTGTTCGGCAATGGCCGTGGCCCAGGCGTCCTGCGTCGCCAGGCAGTCGGGGTTCAGGCCGGCAGCGCGTTCCAGGACCACCTCGGCATCCTCGAAACGCTTCTGCATCAGGTAGGCGGCGCCCAGGTCCAGATAGATCGCGGCCTCCTCGCTGCCCTCTTCGAGGGCGAGGCCGAAGTGGCCGATGGCCTTGGCGACGTCGGCCTTGGCCAGGGCCAGTTGCCCCAGGCCGCGGTGCGCGCCGGGCTGCCTGGGCTCGAGGTCCAGGACCGCCTGGAAGAGGGCTTCGGCCTGCTCCGCCCGGCCGGCCTCCAGGTGCCAGCGCGCAACCTCCAGCGTTTCCTTGACGTTGGGCAAGCGGCCCCTCCTACTTGAAGACCCAGGTCGTGAGCTGCGTCGCGTTGACGTTCATGCCGGTCGAGTTCGGCAGGGGATAGCCGTTCTGCAGGGTCGGGTCGATCAACCCGCGGGTGGCCATGCCGGTGCCGAAGAGGACGCCGATCGAGCAGGTCGCGTTGCCCGCCATGCCCATCACCATCTGCGAGACGACGCCGGGAAAGGGCGTGGTGATGCTGGTCAGCGAGCGGTCCAGGATGGTCGTCGCCGGCAGGCAGGTCAGATAGACGGTGTACTGCGTCGGCACGCCGGCGGAGTTCATCGCCACGTCGGTCGAGGGCGCCGGGCCGACAGGCGTCGTCTGCACGTCCACGGGGGCCGTCTTGATCACCCCGACCGACCAGTGCTGTGCGTTCGCCATCCTATCCCCCTAACCCATGGAGATCTGTTCGCCGTCGACGCGCACATGCTTGCGCGCGACGACGAGGGCGTTCTCCGCCTCTGCCATCAGGGTCTCGTCCGCCTTGAGGATGAGCTGTCGCGCCGAGTGCGAGTCCACGCCGCGGACCCGGCGGACGGCGACATCGCACTCCTCCACCACCTCCACCGACGAGCTGCGCCGGTGGTGCACATGGGCTTCCAGCTTCCTGGCGAAGGCATCGATCACGTCGACGGCGAGCGCGAGCAGCCTGCCCGTGAGAGCGATCCTGCCGCAGGCGACCTCCAGGCGCTGGCTCCTGATCTCGGCGTCCTGCTCGCCCTCCAGCCGCAAGCGCTGTGCCTTGAGGCTGAGCGCGTCTGCACCGGGCACCTCGATCTCTGCTGCCACCTTGGGATCGCGCGTGAGGACCGTGAGGATCATGTGCTCCCGGTTCTGCAGCCTGGCCAGCAGCACCCTGTCGCCCGGCAGGGGCGAGAGGAGGCAGCCGGCGGCCCGGCCTGCGCGGCGGCCGAGACCCTCCACGCGAACCTCGTAGTGCGTGCCGCCGTCGCCGCGGCAGACCTCCAGGATGTCGGCTTCCAGCAGCCTGGTTTCCTCGCCGTCGCAGCGGGGCTGTTCGAGGGGTGAGATCTGGTTCATCCGTCTCTCCGTCCTGTTCAGGGGTCGATCCGCTCGCGCGGATCGTAGCGGTCGATCTTGCTTCTTTCGGGGTCCGGCGCCCGCGTCGCCTCGAAGTTGGTCCCCTCCCAGCGGGACTCGCGGGTCTCGATATCCTGCAGGCCTGCCTGGGTCAGGTCGATCTGCCTCATGTCGCAAAGCTCCAGGCGCATGTCCCGGAGGTCGCTCCTGGCCAGGTTGGCCTTGCGAAAGATCGCGACCTTGGCGGTGGCGCCCTGCAGCATGGCCTGGATCATCGAGGCCTTCTCGAAGGACGCGCCGTCCAGGGTGGCGCCGTTCAGGACGCAGTTGTCGAGGACGGCCCGGTCGAAACGCGCTCCCGTCAGGTCAGATTCGGCGAAGAGGGCATGGCCGGCTTTGACGGCCGTCAGGTCGCAGGCGGCGAGCCTGGCGCGATAGAAGAGCGAGCCGGAGATATCGGCATGGCTGAGGTCGGCAGCGCTCAGATCGGCCTCCACCAGGGCGCAGTTCGAGAGGGTCATGCCGGCCAGGTCCATGCCGGCAAGTCGCCCGTCGGCGAACATGCAGCGCGAGAAGCGCGCCTCCTCGAGCAGGGTCTCGGTCATGTCGACCTTGACGAAGGCGGCGTTCTCGAAGTCGCAGCGCCTGAAGTCGGTGCCGGCGAACTCGGTCTCCACCAGGGCCAGGCCGGAGACCTTGCTGCCGGCGAGCTGCGTGCCGGTCATCCGGCACCTGACCAGGTTGGTCTTCGAAATCAGCGCGATCGGGGCGATCGCGTCCTTGAGGTCGCACTCCAGGAAGTTCGAGGAGTCCAGCCGCGGCAGGGCCAGCCTGGCGCGGGAGAGGTTGCACTGGGCCATGCTGGTCCGCTGGAGGCGCGCGTCGGTCAGGTCGCAGTCGGAGAGGTCGCAGGCGATGAGGACGGCGCCGGAGAGATCCGCGGCGGAGAGATCGGCCCCGCTCAGGCTGCAGTGCAGAAGCTGCACCCCGGCAAGCGCCGCCGAGGAGAGGTCGAGGCCGGAGAGATCCTGCTCGATGACCCGCTCATCGATGGTGGCCGCCAGTTCGAGCTCCTCGCGCGTCACAGCAGGGCCCTCCTCTCCTCGTCCTTGAGCGTGGAGAGGTGCACCACGGCGTCCCTGAGATCGAGGCGCTCCGCCGAGACCTTCTCGCCGTTCACGCCGTAGAGCCTTGCCTCGGCGAGGGAGGCGCGGTTCATGCTGACCCGCTTCAACTGGCACTCGACGAGCTTGGCGCCCAGGAAGTCGCTTCCGTCCAGGTCGGCCCGGCCCAGGAGGACCCGGTCGAGCACGGCACAGACGAAGGCGGCCTCCCTCGCCGTCACACCGCTGAGATCGACCTGCTCCAGAAGCGCGCCGCTGAAGTCGGCACGGTCGAGGTCGACCTCGCGGATGCTGGCGGAGGTCAGCACCGCCTTGCGGAAGGAACTGCCGGCCAGGGATCCGCCGCCCATCATCACGAAGCGCTGCAGGTCGGCGCGGTCGAAGCGGCTCGCCTGCATGCTGCAGTTCAGCAGGGTCAGGCGATCGATCCTCGCGTTCGCGAAGTCGGCGCGGTCGAGCACCGACTCGACCAGGATAAAGCGCTCGCCCGAGCAGTCCGCAGCCTTGAGCCGGGAGAGCTCGCACTGGTTGCAGATGACCTCCGTCAGGTGCGCGCGCTCGAAGCTGACGTCATGCAACAGCCCCTTCAGGAACTGCACCTTCGAGAGCCGGGCCTCGGCGAAGCAGGCGCCGCCGAAGTCGGTCTCCAGCAGGGGCATGGCGGCCTCGAAGGTGACGGCGGTGAAGTCCGTGCGGCGGGCGCTCACCATCGAGAGGTTGGTCTTCTTCAGGTTCGCCCCGGTGAAGTCGGCGCCGTCCAGCTTGGCTCCGGCCAGGGTCGCGCCTTCCAGGTCGGCACCGCGGAGCTTCGCCTGGCTCAGGTCGCACTTCTCCAGCAGGCAGTTGCGCAGGTCCCGGCCGCTGAGGTCGGCGCCTCTGAGGTCGCTTCCCGCCAGGTCGTGTCCGGAGAGCGACTGGCCCTGGCCGATTTGCGTGACGACGACCTGCCCGAGGTGCGCTGCGACCTCCGGGTGCAGCGGGTCTTCCGGCACGATGGGGTAGGGGCTCATGCGGCGGATCTCGGCATAGCCCTCGCTGGCGTTGGCAAGCTCCGTCCTGGTCTTGTCGAGAAGCGCCGCCGGGTCGTTTCTGCGGTCGAGCTGCGCGTTCAGGGCCTCGGCCATACGCCCCTTGTCGAAGGCGGGGTGGTCGGGCAGGACCTTCGGGTCGAGCGCGAAGCTTCTGTCCGCCGACGGTGCCGGCAGGGCCGCCACCTCCTTCAGCATCTCCTCCAAGCTGCTTTCCACCTGCTCGACGCCGGGGATCGTCGGGCGCTGCAGCACGCGCTCGCCCTCCCGGCGCTTCTCTTCCTCCAGATCGAGTGCTCGCACCGGCAGGTCGGGTCTCTCGGGCGGCTCGGCCGGGCTCTCCTCGTCCCGGCTGAGGCGGAAGGAGAAGGGGTCTTCCTTGATCGCATTGGGGTTCTCGTGGAGCCGCTTCAGGATCTCCCCGTGGTCTCCCTCCTCCAGCTTCTTCTTCCACTCGATGAGTTCGCTGAGATCGACGTCGCCCGAGGCCAGTTCCTCCGGCAGGAGGACGGGCATGGTTTCCAGCAGGTCATCGACCTCCGGCACCCTCGGCGCCTCGCCGAAGTTGATCGCCCCCGCGAGGCCCGCCTGGGCCAGCGCGCGCTCCATGCGCATCTGCCTGTTGTCCCGGAAGGTCTGGGCCTGCTCGCGCTGCAGCGCTGCACGCCGCTGCGCGCGCTCGTCCAGCAGGCGCTCGGGAATGCGCGGCATGAGCGCCGAATCGTTCAGCAGGTGGTAGGCCCCGGCCGTCTCGTCCGTGCGCTTGCGGTACTCCTCGGCGTAGTAGTCCAGCGGCCGCGGGGCATCGCCGAGGCGTTCGCAGGCGACCAGGACGCTCTCGATGTCGCTCGCCTCCTCGTCGGCGCAGCGCGCGACGGCCCTGAAGGCGAGCACGCCCTTGCGGTGGTTCGGGAAGAGCCACAGGGTCTCGCAGCGGCCCTGAAGCTCGGTCAGGTGCGCCTCCGCCCCCTCGCGCAGCAGGAAGCAGCGCGCGGTCAGGCCCGGAAGCCGGCCGACCACGCCACGTCCCTCCGCGTCCATGCCAAAGACCTCGAAGGCCTCGTCGCCGGTGAAGAAGCCCTCGATCCACTGGTCCCTGGGCGCCTCGTTGTAGAAGGACCAGTCGGTGTCCAGGGGATGGCCCGGGTGCTGCCGCTCCAGCCAGGAGCGGTCGAAGGTGCCGAGATGCGCGCGCCGCTGCGGCCAGGCGGCATCGAGTGCGGCGAAGCCGCAGGGCTCCCTCACGTCCTCGGGCGCCAGCACCAGCTTTTCGGGGTCTTCCACGTTGGGCAGGGGCAGGGGCTCGCCCCGCGCCAGGGCGGCCGCAGCGCCGAAGCCCTTGCCGAGGGGGTTGCGCGCGAAGCCCTCTCCGCCGAACGCCCGGGCATAGGTCACCGGCATGCGCTGGAAGGGCGCGGGGTCCGTCATCGCGGGCTCGCCGCTCTCGTGATCGATCGTCCAGAAGCGATCCCCGAAGACGCGCAGTGCCTTCTCCCTGCCCGCGACCCGGACCAAGAGGTTCATCGCTTGCACGGGCCGGTCGCCCGGCGCCACCGCATCGCCTACCACGATGAACTCCCCCCGGGGCTTCGGGACGCCGGAGTCGAGGGCGCGCCCCTCGAGCTCTTCGGCCAGGAAGGGCCACATGGCCTGGTCGAGCAGCGGCAGGTCGGGGGACTCGCTATCGAACATGAGGAAGGTCGTGACGGCGAGGAGATAGTCGGGAGGCTCCTCCATCGGCCGCGTCATGACGGAAAGACGCCTTGGCTTGAACAGTCTCATGCCGGGCCTCTAGCCGCAGAGCACGGCTATGTTGGAGCAAAGGTCGACGTCGTCGACCTCCGCCTCGACCTCTTGCGCCTTCTGCGCGGCCTCGGCCTTCTTCTCTTCCGTCAGCGCGGTTTCGACCTTCAGGCCGGCCCAGCTCGCCTTCAGATAGCGGACATCCAGGCGAAGGCCGATGTCCGCCACGACGAGCGGTGCGATGGACAGGTAGAGTGCGATGCGGACGTCTTCCTTGACGCTGATGTTGGCGGAGACCGAGATTCCGAAGGTGAAAGAGAGCTGATCTCCCCGGGTTATGCTGACGGCGCCCTTCTTGTAGTTGCCACCCTTGATGCCATCGACGACGCTGTACTCGCCCTGGTACTCCGTGTGTTCGGTTCCGTTCGTGGTCTCGGTGTAGTTTCCCTTGATGGTGAGCCTGTAGTCGCCGCCGATGGTGTGCGTGGAGGCGCCGCCGATGCCGACCGCCTGGTCGCCATAGATCGTCACATACTGGGAGGTGGCCGTGTTCTCGTCGCCGAGTGTCTTGCTCTGCTGCGGGTCGGAGCCGTCCCCGAGGACGGCCACAAGCTGGTTCCCGGCCACATAGAGGCTCGAATCGCCTCGGACTATGACGATGCCGGCGCCGTCGGTCGTCGAGAAGAGGCCGTTGCGGTCTGCGTCGGGCGTGTCGGCGATGAAGTCCGCGATCGCGTCTTCTTCGTTATCCGCGTCGTAGCTGCCGAAGCGAAGGTAGCTTTCTTCGTCGCCGTTGCCGTAGTCGGTTACATAGCAGCGAAGGCTGGTTCCCTCCGTCGTCAGATCGACCTCCCCTTCCTCGGCAGGGTCGACCCTTTCGACGCCTGCGTCATCGTCGCTGTCGGCAGCACCGCCGTCCTCGTCCCCCTCGTCGTCAGGCCACCAAGGCGGCGGCCACCAGGGCGGGCGCGGCAGGTCGCTGGGCCAGCGATTCCTTAAGCCCCCCAGTCGTTGCCTCAGTCGCTTTCTTTTCGGTCTGCGCAGTGCCAGAGACACATTGCTGCCGAGGCCCGGGTTGCCCAGTCCATCGTTCATCTCGATGGTGGTGCCGGCTGCCGTGCGGATCCGGTTCAGGGTCCTGGCCTTGTCCGTGACCACGCCCGGGGTCGCGGGGTTGTCGACCGCTCCCAGGATCAGCGGGCGGTCCGGGTCGCCATGGAGATAGCCCAGCGACACCTCCGTGGCCATCGCGAGGGGAAAGTGCATGCCCCCGTTGGCGTGGCTGCTCGGCTGGGTACGGCGCAGCGGCGGTGCGGCTTGAGCGTCGGGTCGGCCGCTCCGGTCCCAGGCCATGCGGACACGGTGGCGGCCCTGGTCATCGATCTCGCCGCGGCCATCCCCCTTGGTTCCATCGATCCAGGCGGTCTCCAGACCGCAGACGCGCGGGCGCCTCGTCGCTCGCGCCGGTGCGTAGGTGACGTCGGCTGGCAGCGCTTCGAAGCGGTTGCGGTAGCCCTGGTAGCGGCCGCGGAACTCGGGATGCGGCTGGCCGGCTTCGAAGCGGACGCGGGTCAGGAGGTACTCTCTGTTGAAGCGGTCCTGAGGATGGTCCGAGAGAGAGATGCGGTGCCCCGGGAGGAGGTGCGGCGCGTTGCTTTCGCCGCTATAGAGCGTCTTGCGGCAGGCCAGTTCCGCGGCGCGGAGGTTGGCCAGGGCCTGGCCCTCCTCACGGGTGAGGTAGTGCTCGCCGAAGCTGGCGACCACGCCATGGCCCTTGGGATCGACCTGGGCCGAGACCTGGAGGTCGACTTCCGGAAGCTGGTCGTTGTAGTCGGTGAGGATCACCTTGGCCGGCAGGCGCCTGGTCTTGGCCGTGAGTGCGGAGACCAGAAGCTCGTCGGGCCGGCTGAGCGCTGTGGGCTGGCGGAAGGCGAGGCTTGCGGGCCCGCCGGGGCAGGGCCGGCAGACGGAGATGTCGTCGGCCAGGACCATCCGCTCGCCGGCCTCGTCGTGCTCGAAGAAATAGAAGATGCCCCAGTGCTCCATCAGCCTGGCGAGGAAGTCGAGGTCGCTTTCCTCGTGCTGGACCAGGAAGGGGCGGGCCGGATAGCTCTTCTGCAGGCGGAAGGCGAGGTCGCTGGCCGAGAGCCCTGCCTGGGCCTCCAGGGTCGGCCCCAGCGCGCCCTCGCCCAGAAGGGCGGCGCGCAGCACCTCGACCACGCTCGCCTCGCGGTCCGGCCCGTAGATCTGCCGCTCGCGGCTCATCTCCAGCACCGCCATCCGCGGCCGCAGCTCGATACGATAGAGGCTCAGGCCGCTCGCGAGGCTGCGGTCCAGCTCGAGCGACCAGACAATGCCGGGAAAGGAGCGGCGCGCCTCGCCCAGCGCGACCGTCAGGCAGGCGCTCTTGCCGAGCAGTCGGTCGGGGTCGAGGTCGTCGCGATCCGAGACGAGATCCGCCTCGAGGGCGAAGACCTGGGATAGCCCTTCTTCCGCATGCCAGGCGTGGACCTGCAGGCCGCTGTCGGCCCGACCCTCGATGCGCAGTTCCGCGGTGACGCCGATCGCGTTCATCAATAGAGGGCCCAGAAACCCTTTTGGTGGGTCTTGATTGCGGCGGCATGGATGTCGGACAGGCCAATCTTCATGTTGAGGTCTTTTCTCATGACCTTGCCCAGTCCCTTGATCTTTATGTTCCAAAACATGCGCAAAATCCGAATCGGGTGCTGCTCGATGTAATAGGTGCTGAACTGGAACTGGGTGGCTCTGGTGAGCTGCACGAGCGTCGCGTTGAGTTTGATTTCTCCTCCGATCAGGAGGCTTATCTTCTTTCCGTAGGTTCTGGACGAATAGGTTTGCTGGTAGGTTTTCGTGCTCAAGCCGCCGACAATCTCTTTCTTGTCACCATAGGAGTACTCGCGATCGGGCTTGACGACGATCTTGTCGGTGTTCCCCTCGACCTCCAGCGTGTAGGTGCCGTCGACCTCGAGGCTGTACTCGTTCTTGACCGTCAGATCGTAGTTCTTGTGGACGGTGACCTTTTGATCGCCATAGACGGTCAGGGTCTGTTTTGTCGGCGTGCCGTCGTCGCCGACGAGAATCGTCTGGTTTGGATTGTCGCCGCTGCCAACGATGGCGACCCTGCGGTTTCCGCCGACGTAGACCTCCTCGTCGCCGACGAGGATCGTGATCTGCGAGCCGTCCGTCATCGTGAACAAGCCGCTGCGCTCATCCGCAGGGAGGTGGCTGAAGGCGGCATCGATGACGCGCGCCTCGCTCTGCGCATCGTAGCCGCCCATGCGCAGATAGGATCTCTGGTCGTCGTGGTCGGAGTCTGTGACATAGACCCTGAGGCAGGTGATGGTGTCGGGAAGGTCTGCCTCGGTGCTTTCGGTTCCGGCCTCTCCCTCATCGCCGCTGCTGCCCTTCCCCGCGGGGGCGAGCGCCAGGGCGACGTCGCTCGCGAGGCCCGGGTTGGTCAGGCCGTCCTTGAACTCGATGCTGCTGCCGGCGGCCGTGCGGATGCGGCTGATCAGGCGGCTGCGGTCGGAGATCACGCTGGGGGTCATGGGGTTGTCCAGGGCGCCGAGGATGACCGGTCGATCGGGATCGCCCTTCTCGAAGCCGACGGCGACCTCGGTGCCCCTGGAGAGGGGAAAGTGGAAGCCCGCGTTCTCGCCGCCGGAGGGCTGCAGGCGGCGCAGGCGGCAGGAGGCCTGGCCGTCCGGCCGGCCGCTAAGGTCGAAGGCGAAGCGGACGCGGTAGCGCCCCTGGTCGTCGATCTCGCTGCGCCGGTCGTCCCGGGTTCCGCCGATGTGAGCCAGCAGGAGGCCGCCGATGCGCGGCCTTGCCGTCCGGCGCGGCGGTGCATAGGGAGCGTTGGCCGGTATCGCCTGGAAGCGGTTCTCATAGACCGGCGCGTCGCGCTTGCTCTCCCTGGTGAAGAGGTCGACCGCGTGCTCCACCGCGGTCACGAGGTAGCTGTCGTTGAAGGCGGGGTCGGGATGCTCGACCAGGGTGAAGAGGTGGCCGGGCGAGAGGTGGGGCGCATTGCTCGCGCCCCGCAGCAGTCGGGCGCCGCTTGCGATCTCGGCTGCGCGGACCGCGGCCAGGGCGTCCCCCTCGTCGCGGCTGTGGTAGTGCTCTTCGGCGCAGAAGACGACGCCGTGGCCTTGCGGGTCGACCTGGGCCTCGGTGGTGAGGTCGCTCTTGGGCAGGGCGTCGTTGTAGTCGGTCAGCAGGACCTTGGCCGGAAGCGCCCTGCTCTCCAGCTCCAGGTCGTAGAGAGCCAGCTCCTCGGGGCGGGCCAGGCTACGCCGGGGGCGATGGGCCAAGGTCGCCGGTCCGCCCGAGACGGGAGAGAGCGACTGGCTGTCGTCCGAGAGCACCAGGCGCTCGCCGGTCTCGTCGCCCTCGAAGAAATAGAAGACGCCCTCGCGTTCCAGCAGGCGAGACAGGAAGTCGAAGTCGCTCTCGTCATACTGCAGGACGAAGTCCCGTGCGGGATGCGCCCTGACGAGGCGCAGCTCCAGGTCGGTCTCGGCGAGGTTCAGGGCGGCCTCCAGCCCCGGCCCGACGGCGCCTTGCCCCATGAGCAGCGCACGCGCGATCTGCGGCAGGGACCAGTCCCGGTCGCCGCCGAAGATCTGCGTCTGCCGGCTGAGCTTCAGCTCTTCCATGGAGGGTACGAGGCCCAGACGATAGAGCCAGCCGTCCTGTCCCTGGCTTTCCAGCTCGAAATCCCAGCAGAGGCCACGGATCGTCCGGCTGCTGGAGCCCACCTCCAGGGTCAGGCTGCAGCCGGAGCCGGGCAGGCCGTCGATGGGGATGCTGTCTTCCGTGGCAAGCAGCAGCAGGTCGAAACGATAGGGCTGCGACAGGGCCTCCCGGCCGCGCACGCTCATGACGCGGAGACTGCCCGGGACCCACCCGGCCAGGGAGAGCGAGGCACGGACGGCGGGCGTGCTAGCCATGGCGTCCCCGCAGACCAAGCAGCGGACCCCGCCTATCCGGCCGGCAAGGCCGGCCTGCGGTCCGCTGCGATCCAGATCCTCTCGGGGATCGGGCGGCGCCGGTCCTCATCCCTGTCCGACCACCCGAAGACCGCGTCTTGCAAGGGTGGTCGGTCGGGGGTGGAAACCGGTGCCGCTCCGCGACCGGGCCGATCGGCCCATCCTCAGACGGACTCTTAGTCCTCAGCGGACGCCGATCCCGAGGTTCCGCTGATCTCATGGGTCTCTTCGATGGATGCGTAGGTGAAGGTCAGGTCTTCATATTCCCAAAGATCGGCCTTCTGCTTGTCGTGGCTGTTCTCGATCCAGATACGGCGGCCGACCAGGGTCGCGTTGTTGAACTTCATCGTATAGTACTTCTCTTCGGCGCCGGCTTTCTTGGTACGATACCACTCCACCACGATCTGAAGCTTCTCGCCTTCGGCCATCGCCTGCATGAGCTGCGGGGAGCTCTTGTCCAGCATCTTGGTGATCGTGACGCCCTTGTGCTGGGGGAGGCCCGTCAGGGAACCCGTCTGCGTATCGACGGGGCGCTCGATCCTGAACTCGATCGCGTGGACCTGGATCATGTCCTCGAACGAGGCCTTCGCGAAGGTCCCCACGCTGTCGGCGCTCATGGCGCCGGGATGCAGATCGCCCTGGGACTCCGCGCTGATGGTCATATAGCCTGGCTGTGCCATTTCCGTTTCTCCAGTTCGACGTTGTTCTCTTGCAGTGTTTGGCGACCGCCGAGCCCTGTAGCCTTCCACCGAGCCCCCGATCCAACCTGATGTAGCGTATAAGTGTGAAGAATATTTGACGAAATTACATGGCTGTCGGCGAGATCATATGACAATGAGATCAAATTAAAGTGTCATTTCCATGAAAGATCTGGACGTGTAGGTGATTTACAAAGAATAGTCTTGGAAATAATCTCCATTAAGAAACGTTTCGGGCGCACGCGTCCGGGGGCGCTGCGGGCGCTCGCCCCTCCTGAAGTCAGTGTCGGCGACGTGGGTGATGTTTAAAAAAGCGCGTACACAGGAAAGTATTCAGTGCACAGGAAAAGAAATCCGCGAGCAAAAGGCCCTGCTCTCTACGGAGTCATGTCTGAAAAAGGCAAGATCAAGCGGCCTGGGGAGGCGCGAACGCGACCCCGAAGATGCCTAGAGCGTGGAGGGGCAGCGGAAGGTCCGCAGCTTGGCGAAGTCGAAGGGGTTGCTGACGCTGGAGGCCTGCACCAGGAAGCTCGCCTTGCCGTTGGCCAGGGTCACGTCCAGGTAGTAGCGGTCGGGCGCAGAGGTCGGGCGCAGGCCCTGCTCGTCGAAGAGGCGGAACAGGGCCCAGGGCCCGGTCTGTTCCAGGCTCTCGCTCCGCCCCTTGAGGTCGGTGATGACGACCCGGACGATGCCCTGGCTGTCCTGACCCGGCCAGGTGACGCTGCGCGGACGGAGCGGCCCGTGGCGGTAGACGATGTCCTCCCCGGCAAGCTCCAGGTCCACGCGGATGGCATTGGCATCGAGGCTCTCGGGCGTGATGGTGAACTTGAGCACCGGCTGCGTTCCGCCCGCGTTGAAGAAGGCCTGTCCGATCCAGGTGCCGGCCTGCAGCGAGGCCAGGGACGAAGGCGTGAGACCGAGGCTGAGACCGCCGGCCTGCAGCGGCTCCCAGCGCGGCCCGCTGCGCACGATGAAGGGCTCCAGATAGCTCGTGATGAAGCTGTCGAGGATGCCGCCCTGCGAAAAGAAGGCGCCGAAATCCTCCAGGGGCACCGGAAAGAAGCCGTCGGCATAGACCGGATAGCGGTCGGCGATCATGCTGGTGCAGGACGACAGCACGTCCCGGCGCCACTGCTCGTTCAGGTAGCCGCGGGTCTCGGCGAGAATGATGCTCCAGCTGCCGCTGACCAGGGAGCGCATGATGCCCCTGAGCGGCTCCGGCTGTCCCACGGCGGCGACGCCGAGCGCGGAGATGGCGTCGCCGCGATTGCCCTCGAAGCGCGCCTTGGTGAACTTCATGGCTGCCTCCCCCGGGGCGGGGGCGCCGGCGATGCCGTTGAGCTCGCCATAGGCGGCGGCGAAGCCGTCGAGCGCCTGGCTCAGGGGCGAGGTCGAGGCGCCGCCGCCCTCCAGAATGTCCCGGTAGGCGGCAAAGTGCTCGCCGATCGTCGTGCCCGGCCAGCCGTCGCCGGTGACGGAGGTGAGGGCGGCCACGGCAAAGTCCTGGTCGAGTGCCAGTGTGGATGTGAGGCCCGCGACGGCGCCGGCCGCCCCGCTTGCCAACCCCGCCGCCGAGGCCGTGCCGTCCGCCGCGTCGCCGCCGTCGCCGTCGCCGGCGGCCCCGATCTGCGGGGCCGCGAGGTCCGTGTTCCGCCGTACCAGCCGGAAGAGCGTCACCAGGGGCGAATCGTTGCTGCCGAGCGTCTCTGCGGTCGCCACCGCGGTGTCGAGGGTGGAGAAGGTTCGCAGATGGATCGAGGCCAGCGCGGCCTCCCAGCTCGCGATGTAGTCGGCCGTATAGGCGTCTGCCACCTCGTCCAGGATGGCCCGCATGCTGTCCTGCGAGAGGTCCGTTCTCGCCCCGTCGAAGATCCAGTCGTTCCTGAGGTCGCTGGAGATCAGCTGCGGCGTGGCCTGCAGGAAGAGCTTGTAGAAGCCGTCGCGGGTATAGAGGCCCGGAACCTGCGCCTTGCCCTTGATGGAGAGCACCGAGAGACCGCCGACACCGAGCTGGCGGGAGAGGTCGATCGGCGGCACGCTGCTGGACTTCGCCGCCAGGGCCTTCAGGCGGTCGTAGACGTCGGTCGCCCGCGGCACGTCCAGAAGGTAGCCGCGCGCCTGGCGCACCAGCGCCGGGTTCAGCGGGAGCGCCACCGGCATGATGGCGGCGAGGTCCCTGGAATAGAGGGTCAGGCGATCGCGCGTCGAGGCGTCCAGGGGATAGAGCACCTGCCACTGCTGTTCGGTCCAGGTCTCGAAGCGGCCGCGCTCGAAGCGGTTGGGTCGGCCCAGCATGAGGTAGGTTTCCAGCAGGCGCCTCACCGTCCCGGGGGCCGCGTTGTTGCTGACCGCCGTCTGCAGTCCCTCGCCGATCGTGTCGCGGATGGTGGGCAGGAAGTCCGCCAGGAGATAGCGGTGGTAGGCCTGGGTCGCGGCCTGCCTGATCGAGCGCCGCGGCGTTATGTCGACCTCGAAGAGCGGCGGGATGATCTGGTCGGTCTCCGATTCCCTGACGGTCGCCTTCAGCTCTCCCAAGGGGGCGAGCAGATCGGAGGTCTGGACGATGGGGGGCAGGTTCTCCCTGGCCGCCTCGTAGGCCGTGAGCTCCGCATTGATCTCCAGAACCTCGCGGTGGCTTGCGGTATAGACCTCGTTCAGCAGGCCGCCGACGCCGAGGACCAGGAGCAGGCAAGCGAAGCCGAGCCCATACCTTAAATACTTGGAGCGTCTGTAGGCCGGCGCCGTCGCGGTCAGGTTGGCTTCCCTGAAGATGACGTTGCGCATGAGCTTCGAGATGAAGTAGCTGCGCTCGCGTGCCGGCGGGTCCGTGCGCGAGAAGGCGCGCGCGCCGCGGCGCGCCAGCAGTTGTGCCAGCGGATCCAGGCGCTGGTCGTCTTGCCGCGCGCTGGTCAGGTAGACGCCGCGCAGCTCAGGCAGCTTGGTGAAGCGGTCGCTGCGCGAGAGCAGCTCGACGAAGGCCGAGGAGCGCTCCTGGATCTTCAGCAGCATCTGCGGAAAGGCCAGGGCGTTGGCCGTCTCGGGGCCGCTGGGCATGCGGTCCATGCGTCCGTTCAGCCAGGCGGCCAGCCGCTCGGCGAGGCCCTGCAGCTCTTGCCTGGGGTCGGCGAGCGCGTCGCGGCGTCGCTTGGCCGGGGTAAAGGTCGAACCCCAGACCTGCTGGCGCTCCTCGTCGTCCAGGTCCTGGAAGGCCTCCACGAAACCGGCGAGCCGATCCATCTTCGTCAGCACGACATAGAAGGGAAGCTGGATCCCGGTCCAGGACACCAGCTCGCGCAGCCGGTCCCTGAGGGCCCGGGCCTGGCGTTCCAGCGCCTCCTCGTCCTCCGTCAGCAGGTCCTCGATCGAGAGGGTCACGATGATGCCGTTGATCGGCTGGCGGAAGCGGTACTCCATCAAGAGCTCGACCAGCGCGCGCCAGAGCGAGGCCTTCTCCTCGTCGCTGCCGCTATGGGTCGCCAGGCCGCCGGGCGTGTCGACCAGCACGCCCTGGTCGGCGAAGAGGATGCGGGGCAGCGGCGTGCCGCGTCCCTCGTCGGAGAAGTCGAGCCCCATCCGTTCCGCCAGCGGGAAGGAGAGCTCGCTCTGCCGGAGCAGGGCCGTCTTGCCGGACTGGGGCGCGCCGACGACGAGGTACCAGGGCTGCTCGTAGAGCATCCGCCGGCGGTCGCGGTAGCTGATGTTGGAGGCCGCGGTCAGTGCCGCGATGGCCGATTCGAAGGTCTGCCGCAGCGCATCGATGTCCTCCTGCGCCCGCACCCTGCTCAGGGGGGCTTCGCCCTCGGTCATGCGGCTCAAAAGGCGTTCGCGCGCACGCTGCCGGCGCCAGAGGCGATAGCCCTCCCAGAGCCCCCAGAGCAGGAAGAGGAGGAGGATGACGAGGAGTCTCGTGTAGGCCGGGTCGAGCCAGTCGTGGCCGAAGATGTTGATCTCCGGCCCCAGCCACCAGACGGCCGCGGAGAGCGCGAGCAGGACGATGGCGATGATGAGGCGCTGCCAAGTGAACAATCGCATGATCATTTGCCCTGGAAATTCCGTGGCTTACAGCCACCGTCGCGCGACCCGGCGCAGCCGCACTATGCCCAGGCTGGCCGGCGGCTTGCAAGTCCCGCTTCGGTCTTCCTCCGACGATGGTGCCGGCTTGGGGGTCTCGGGCGGTGGAAGGAGGGAAGCCGATCGAGCTTCCCCGGGTCGAGCGCAGGCCGTTCTACTCGGGCCGGGCAGCTTCGGTCTCCTCGTCGCGCGCACCGTCGCTTCCGGCAGAGAAAATGCTTCCTTCCAGCATCCGCCGGTAGAGTGTCAGCACGTGGGTCAGATCGCCGGTATAGTTCTTCGCCACGTACATCTGCGAAAAGTAGGCGCGCATGCCGATCAGAAAGTGCGCCAGCACCGGGATGTCGTCTTCGGAAACGGAAATATAACCCTTCTCGTTCTGCTTTCTCAGGGAATCGCAGTAGTTCTTGACCACCAGCGAAAAATGCTTGTGGTAGGCCGTCGGCGCGTAGACGTAGGCCTCGGAGAAGATACGATAGAACTCGGGGTTCTTGCGGAGGAAGACCGCATAGGCCTCGAACGACTGGACCTCCCTGTCGATTCCCCAGACGTTCCTGTCCACATAGTCCGAGATGAAGGCGATCATCTCCTCGCCGATCCAGGGCAGGAGTTCGGAGAAGAGGTCGTCCCTGGTCTTGAAATAGTAATAGAAGCCGCCCGAGGCCAGCTTGGCCGTGGCGGCGATCCGCGCCACCGAGGCCTTGTGATAGCCGACCTTGGAGACGACCTTCGCGGCCGCGTGGAGGAGGCGCTGGCGCGTTTGTTCGGACTTGGACACGGCTGATCTTGGCATGGGAAACTTCGATCCGTTCTCTAGAGAGGTGCCGCCGGACGGGAGCTATAGAGACTGGCGGCGATTCTCATCGATCGCCCGTGCCTGCGGAACGAGCCTCCGCCGCCTTGACCGGCGAGATTACGAGGAAGCGCAGCGTCAGCGCCCAATATCGACAATCCGCACGAGAGATTCAATCGGCTCGTCCCTCCGGCTCTCCTCGGACCGCGCGCCTGAAGACGGGATAGCCGCGCGCCGCCGTGGCCGGCCCGTCGAGCCTCACCGGCAGATCGGCGCTTGGCTCCACCCCGCCGGGTTCCAGCCTTCCGTGGATCCGCCCGCCGCCCTCCAGGGTGACCAGCACGACGGTGTAGGGCACCTCGCCCGCTAGTTCCTCGCGGAAGGCATAGTGGCTGACGACCCAGGCGAAGACCAGGCCGTCGCCCGCGTGGAGGTGTACCTCCAGTTGCGGCGAGCCGCACTCGAAGCAGCGCTCGCTCGGCATGGTCTGGCGGGACTGGCAGGCCCGGCAGCGCGCCACGGCGATCCCGCCTTGAGCGAGCGCCTGGCGGTAGTCGTCCAGGGTGCGAAGCTGCGGGGCCATCAGCAGTCCCGCCCTAGCACGAGGGCCGAGCCGGAGAGCGCACCGCCGGACGAGGCCAGCGCCGTCCGGCAGCCCTCGACCTGGGTCGGCCCCGCCTCTCCCTGCACCTGCCAGACGGCCTCGGAGAGCGTGTTCATGCCGTGGAGATAGCCTTCGGCCAGCAGGCCGCCGGAGGGGTTGATCGCCGGCAAGCCCCGGTCGCCCGCCTGCCGCCGCAGGTAGTCGCCGCCGCCGCCCGGCTCGGCGAGCCCGAAGCCCTCGATGTTCTGAAGCAGCACACCGCTGAAGCAGTCGTAAAGTGAGGCCACGTCGAGGTCGGAGGGGCCGAGCCCCGCCTCTCGCCAGAGGCGGTCGCGCAGGTGATGGGCGAAGTTGCGTGCGAAGTCGTCGTAGGTGAGGAAGCTCGCCATGTCGAGGTCGAAGCGGTGGCTCTGCCAGCCCGAGGAGCGGATAACGGCCGGCGCCAGCTTCAGGTCCCGGGCGCGCTCCAGGCTGGTGACGAGCACCGCACAGGCGCCGTCCACCTCCAGGGTGCAGTCGGCCGCGCGGTAGGGCTCGGCCACGTAGGGGCCGGCGAAGTAGTCCTCTTCGGTGAGCGGCGTGCGGCGCAGGGCGCGGGGGTTGCGGGCGCCGCGGGCCCTGGCGTTGATCGCCGCGGCCGCCAGGTCGCGCTCGCCGGCACCGGTCTCGATCATGTAGCGCCGGCACCAGAGCGCCTGCACCTGCGGATAGGCGACCAGGCCCAGGGAATGGCGCAGCGCCGCGCCCGTTCCGCCGGCGGGAGCCCGCCCCACCCGGGTCCCGGACCGCCCGTTGAGCGCGCGGTAGACCAGGACCGCCGAGGCCTGGCCGGCCGCGATCGCCATCGCGGCGTTCATCACCAGGAAGCAGGCCGACTGTCCGCCCTGGTTGAAGTCCATGCAGTAGCTGAGATCGTGGATGCCGAGCGCGCCCGCCACGGCTTCGGAGGGCACCGAATCGTCGTACATGCTGAAGGCGGAGACGCCGTCGACTTCGCGCGGGTCCAGCCCGGCAGCGGCCAGCGCCCCGTTGCAGGCCTCCGCGGCCAGGGCCAGCACGCTGCGCCCGGAGGCCTGCGTCAGGGCCGTCATCGCCGCCGAGGCGATCGCCGTCTTGCCGTGATAGCCCGGCATGGCTGCGAGCGGCGCTAGTAGGACCTCGGCATGCCGAGGTCGTGCTGTGCGATGAAGTTCAGGATCATCTCCTGCGGGACCGGTGCGAACTGGGACAGGCGGGAATCCCTCCAGAGGCGCTCTATGTGGCTCTCGCGCGCGAAGCCCATGCCGCCCATCGCATGCATGGCCCGCTCCGTCGCCTTCGCCAGGGCCTCCGCCGCGACGTACTTGGCGGTGTTCGCCTCGCTGCCGTAGGGCCGCTTCTGGTCGCAGAGCCAGGCGGCCTTGAAGTTCATCTCGCGTGCGCAGACCAGCATGGCATAGGTCTCGGCGAAGGGGAACTGAACGCCCTGGTAGGCCGCGACCGGCGTCGAGCCGAAGACCCGGCGTTCCGAGGTGTAGTCGACGCCGAGCTTCAGCGCCAGGCGCGCCGAGCCGATGGCAGCGGCAGTGGTGACCAGGCGCTCGGTGTTCAGCACGTCGAGCAGTTCGATCCAGGCCAGGTGCTCGGTGCCGACCAGCTCGTCGGCGCGGACCCGGACGTCGTCGAAATAGACGTTGCTGGAGGTGAGGGTGTGGGTGCCGAGCTTCTCGATGGGAAAGTGGCTGAGGCCCTCGCGTTCGACGTCGATCAGGAAGAGCGAGATGCCCTGCGTGCGGCGCTCGACCTCGTCCGGGCGCTGGGTGCGCGCGATGACCAGCATCTTGTGGGCTTCCGGCACGGCGGTCGTCCAGATCTTGCGGCCGTTCAGGCGCCAGCCCTCGTTGTCCTTGCTGGCGAAGGTGGTGATGTTGAGCGTGTTGACGCCTGCGTCGGGCTCGGTCAGGGCCATACAGAAGGTGATGTCGCCGGCGCAGAGCCGGGGCAGCAGCGAGCGCTTCATCTCGGGCGTGCCGTGCTCGGCGATGGCCACCCCGCCGAAGATCGGATTGAGGATGAAGAGCTGGCCCACCGTCGATCCGGCGCCGGCGGCGGCCAGTTCCTCGACCGCCAGCACCACCTCCAGCATGCCGAGACCGGTGCCGCCGAACTCCTCGGCCAGGGCGATGCCGCAGAGCCCTGCCTCGCAGACCGCCTTCCACAGCTCGCCGGGGTAGGCGTGCGCGCGGTCCTTCTGCAGCCAGTAGTCCAGGCCGAAGCGTTCTCCCACCCGGCGGGCCGTGTCCTGAACCGCGATCTGATCGTCCGTGAGGTCATAGTTCATCGGCGGGTTCCGTTCACTTTCCGGTCAGAAGCAAGAGGGGGTGGGTGAGCGCCCGTTCCAGCGCGCCTAGGAATGCCAGGGCCGCAACGCCGGTGTGTATGCGGTGGTCCGCCGAGAGCGTGAGCCCCAGCTCGCGCCTGGCCAGGGGCTGGCCATCGGGGCCCGGCCGGAACAGCTCCTGCAGGGAGCCCACACCCAGGATGGCGCTCTGCCCGGGCACGATGATCGAGGTCATGTAGCGCACCCGGTGCATGCCGGCGTTGGACAGCGTGATCGCCCCGCCGCCGAAGTCTCCGGGGCCGAGCCCGCTGCCGCGTGCGCGCGCGATCAGGGCATCGATCTTGCCGACCATGCCGTAGAGCGTCGCTTCGGCCAGATCGCGTGCCACGGGGCTGGTCAGGCCGCGTTCGCTGTCGATCGCCAGGCCGACCTCGATGCCGTCCAGCGTGCGGATGCCGTCGTCGGTCCAGACCCTGTTCATCGCGGGACACTCGCGCAGGGCCTGGACGATGGCCGCGACGAGCAGGTGGGTGACGCTGACCCTGGGCCTGTCGGGCAGCGCGTTCAGCTCGTCGCGGAGCGCGAAGAGGGGGCCTGCGTCGACATCGAGGGAGAGATAGAAGTGGGGGATCTCCTGCTTGGACCGTGCCGTCCGCTCGGCCATGGTCCTGCCGGCCGCGCTCGGCGGCACGACCCTGGCCTCGCTCCGCGGCGGCGGGGCGGGGACCAGGGCCTCGATATCGCGGGCCTGCACGCGCTTGCGCGGTCCGCTGCCTTCGACCGCGCCGATGTCGATGCCGTGCTGGCGGGCCAGGCGGCGGGCGAGCGGCGTGGAGATCTTCCGCGGCTGGCCTGCGGGCAGGTCCTTTCCGCCGTTGCACGGGCGTGCTGCCGGGGCGGTCTCTGGCGCACCGTCCCCAGGCGCCTGCGCGGGCCTCGCAGCACCTCCCTCGGCATGCCAGCGGGCGATCGGCGCGCCGACCGGGACGGTCTCGGAGACCGCGGCGACGATGCGCTCCAGGACGCCTGACGACGGCGCTTCCACCTCGTAGGCCGCCTTCTCGCTCTCCACGACCACCAGGATCTCGCCCTTGGCGAAGGCCTGGCCCGGCTCGACCTGCCAGGCGGTGATCGTGCCCTCGGTCATCGTCAGGCCGAGCTTCGGCATCACCAGGGTGTTGCTGTCCCCCATCGCGCTATCGGCCCTTGAATTCGGGGGTCCGCTTTTCGAGGAAGGCGCGGCAGCCCTCGTGCATGTCCTCGCTCTCGAAGGCGAGCGAGATCAGGGCCTGCTCGTACTTCAGCGCGGCATTCAGGGGCATCTCGCCGCCGTGCAGCATGGCCTGCTTGATCAGCTTGACCGCGAAGGGAGACTTGCTCGCTGCCAGCTCGGCCAGGGCCAGGGCCTCGGTCATGAGGTCCGCCCTGGGCACGACGCGGTTGGCGAGCCCCAGCGCGACCGCCTGGCCGGCATCGATCCAGCTACCGGTCAGCATCAGCTCGGCCGCGCGGCAGAAGGGGATCTGGCGCATCAGCCGCTGGGTCCCACCGGCGCCGGGGAACATGCCGAGGTTGATCTCGGGCAGGCCCAGGCGGACGTGATCGGCGAGCAGGCGGATGTCGGTGCAGAGGATGATCTCCGTGCCGCCGCCCAGCGCCAGGCCGTTCACCGCCGCGATGGTGGCCTTGGGGAAGGTCTCGAAGCGCCGGAACAGCCGGTGGATGATCTCGCTCATGTCGTTGTAGTGGGCGATGCCGCGGCGCGACTCGAGGTCGGCGATGTCGCCGCCGGCGATGAAGGCCTTCTCGCCGGCGCCGGTCAGGATCACCGCGCGGACCCTCTCGTCGGTCTCGAAGCCGTCCAGCGCGGCCTCGACCCGCAGCAGCATCTCCCGGTCCCAGGCGTTGTGCACCTCGGGACGGTTGATGGTGATCACCCCGGCGGCACCCTTGGTCTCGACCAGAACCCAGCTATCTTCCATGGCTCATTCCTCTAGGCCCAGTGCGGTTCTGATGGCCGCCTCGATCCCCGCGGCATCGGGCAGGGCGCGTTTCTCGAGTGCCGGTGCGAAGGGCAGGGGCATGAACTCCGCACCGACGCGGACGATGGGGCCGTCCAGCTCGTCGAAGGCTTCGTGCGCCAGGGTGGCGGCGATCTCCGCGCCGACGCCGAAGGCGGTCACGGCCTCGTGGGCGATGACGGCCAGGTGGGTCTTGGCGACCGACGCGAGGACAGCCTCCTTGTCCCAGGGCTGCAGGCTGCGCAGGTCGATGACCTCGACCTCGATCGACTGCGCCGAGAGGCTCTCGGCCGCTTCCAGCGCCCGGTAGACCATGGCGCCGTAGGTGACCACCGTCACGTCGCTGCCCGCGCGGGCGACGCGCGCCTTGCCCAGCGCTGTCGGCTGGGGATCGTCGGGGAAGGCGCCCTTCAGGCCGTAGAGCGTCTTGTTCTCGACGAAGACGACGGGGTTCGGATCGTCGATGGCGGCGCGCAGCAGGCCATAGTGGTCCTCGACCGAGGCCGGGCAGACCACGATCAAGCCCGGCACGTGGGCGAGCCAGGCCTCCAGGCACTGCGAGTGCTGCGGGCCGGCGCTCTGGCCGCCGCCGTGCGGCGTCCGCAGCACCAGGGGGGCGTTCACCTGGCCGCCGAACATGAAGTGCGCCTTGGCCGCCTGGTTCACGAGCTGGTCCATGGCCAGGGTGATGAAGTCCATGAACATGATCTCGAGCACCGGCTTGATGCCGCTGAGTGCTGCCCCCAGGGCCGCGCCCGCCAGGGTCGGCTCGGAAATCGGCGTGTCGAGCACGCGGTCGGGAAAGCGCTCCTGCAGCCCGCGGGTCACGTTGAAGGGCCCGCCGGCGCGGCCCAGGTCCTCGCCCAGAAGCAGGACCCGGGGGTCGGCCTCCAGTGCGTCTGCGAGCGCACGGTTCAGCGCGCGGACGATTCTGAGCTCGCTCACCGCCTAGGCCCTGCCGTAGACGTCGTTGCGCGCCTGCTCGAAGTCCGGCTCGCTGCCCGCCGCGGCCTCGGCCGCGGCACGCTCGACCGCCTCCTCGACGCGCGCCGCCACGGCCTCCAGGACCTCAGCATCGCAGCCGGCCGTCGTCAGCCGCTCGTGGAGGAGGGCTATGGGGTCGGGGCAGGAGCGCTCTTCCACGCCCTCGCGATAGGCCTGCGGATCGCCCTCGTAGTGTCCCCGGGCGCGCAGGGTGAGGCACTCCAGGACGAAGGGGCCCTCGCCGTGGCGCAAGGCCTCGACGGCCCGGCGGGTCGCTTCCAGCACGGCCTCGACGTCGTTGCCGTCGGCCCGGCGGAAGCCGATGGCGAACGCGCCTGCCATCTCGGCCAGGTTGCCGACATATTGCATGCTGCTCGGCGTGAACTCGGACCAGCCGTTGTTCTCGCAGACGAGAAGCAGGGGCAGCTTCCAGAGTGCCGAGAGGTTCATGGCCTCGTAGAGCAGGCCCTGGGCCAGCGCGCCGTCGCCGAAGAAGGCCACCGAGACGCGGTCGCTGCCGAGCGTCTTGTGGGCCAGGGCGCTTCCCAGCGCGATGGGGATCCCGGCGCCCACGATTCCGTTGGCCCCCAGCATGCCGGTGGAGAAGTCGGCGACGTGCAGCGACCCGCCCCGGCCGCGGCAGGGTCCCTCGTCCCGGCCCAGGATCTCCTGGATCAGGGCCTTCGAGGAGACGCCCTTGGCGAGCGCATGCCCGTGCCCGCGGTGGGTCGAGGAGAGGGTGTCGTCGGCGCGCAGGGCGGTCGCGACGCCGACGGCCGTCGCTTCCTGCCCGGTGCTGGTGTGGATGAAGCCCGGGACGCGCCCCTCGGCGAAGAGAGCGCTCAGCCGGTTCTCGGTCGTGCGGATGTTCAGCATCCCTTCGTACAACCCGACAAGCTCGTCGAAATCATCGTTGCGCTTCGCCATCCAGGCCTCTCGTCAGTCCCATCCGCTTTCCTGCCGTCTCTCCGGACCGCTCCTCAGGGCCCGCAGGCCCGAAAGACGCCCGAGGACTCGCCCGCCGGGCGGCTGCCGGCCGGAGGGGCAACTCCCGTTGCAGGGGCCGGCAGTGCCTGCTCCAGAATTAGTATATCGACTCATAATTCAAAAAAAGGCAACAGGGCATTGGGCCGGAGTCCGGGCGTTCTGCCGCGACCTTCTCGCGCGAACCCCCCTTGCCGGCAGGCAGCTTCGCCGCAGGGCCTCCGCTGCGTCCGGGCCCTCACCGGATCAGGACGATCCCGGCGCGCTCGCGATCCCAGATCTCATCGAGGCGGGCTTCGGCGGAGGCCCTCAGCCGGTACTTCTCGACCTTCTCCGACATGTTGCGCGGCAGGGCCTCGAGGAACTCCACGAAGCGGGGGACCATGAAGTAGGGCATGTTGGCCTGGCAGTGCGCGATGATCTCTTCGGCGGTGATCGCGGTGCATCGGGTGCGCACGGCGGCGATCATGACCTCCTCCTCGCCGTCGCCGGAGGTCACCCCGAAGGCGGCGACCTCCTGGATCGCTGCGAGGGCGGCCACGATCTCCTCGACCTCGACGGCGGAGATGTTCTCGCCGCGCCGGCGGATCGCGTCCTTCTTGCGGTCGACGAAGTAGAGGTAGCCCTCCTCGTCCAGGTAGCCGCGGTCGCCGGTGTGCAGCCACAGGTTCCGCCAGGCCGCGGCGGTCTCGGCCGGCATGGCGTAGTAGCCCTGCGCCAGGGCCCAGGCCACGCGGCCGCGCAGGAGGATCTCGCCCACCTGGCCCGCCGGCAGCTCGAAGTCGTCGTCGTCTGCGATGCGTATCTCGACGTATTCGCAGGCCCGTCCCGCGGAGCGCCACTTGCCGGGCGGGTCTCCGCGCCGCTTGATGGCACTGATGGCACCATCGGTCAGGCCGTAGAGCGAGCGGATCTCGATGCCGTAGCGCGCCTCGAAGGCTGCGTGGTTCGCCGGCACCGGCACGACGATCGCCATGCGCACCCTGTGGTTCCGGTCCTCGGCGCTCTCCGGAAGCTTCCAGAGGAAGGAGGCCATGGCACCCAGCAGGTTGAACTGCGTGGCGCCGCCCTCCCGGACCTCGCTCCAGAAGCGGCTCGCCGAGAAGCGGCGCGACAGCAGTACCTCGGCGTCAGTGAGCAGGGCGGGGATGACCGTGCACCACCAGGCGTTGGCGTGAAAGAGCGGCAGGCAGGTGTAGAGGACGTCGTCGGGGTCGTACTCGCCGGCCTCCGCGATGGCGCGCGCCTGGCAGAGAAGGGAGTGATGGCTCACCACCACGCCCTTCGAGCGGCCGGTCGTGCCCGAGGTGAAGACGATCATGGCGGGGCTGGTCGCGGGGACACTGGCCGGCAGGTCCCCCTCGCAACGCGGCAGTTCCGCCAGGCGCTTCAGCGGCAGGGAGGAGGCTGCATCCGGCGGACCCTCCTCCGCGTCCGGGACCAGGAAGACGCCCTCCAGCGCGACCAGGCGTGGGACGACCTCGGACAGCCGGCCCGCGAGGGAGGCGTCGGCGACCGCGAAGCGGACCTCGGCCTGCGTCAGGAAGTACCGCAGCATCTCCCCTTTCGCGGCCGTGTTCAGCGGTACCGCGACGGCCCCCAGCTTCGCCAGCGCGACGTAGACCAGGACGACCCAGGGGCTGTTGTCCATCAGCATGGCCACGTGGCTCTGGGTGCCGACCCCCTCTGCCTGGAGCTGCCGGGCCAGCCGGGAGGAGCGGGCGTCGAGCTCAGCGAAGGTGATCGCCTCGCGCTCGAAGCGCAGGAACACCCGCTCGCCCTGCTCGGCCGCCTTGGCTGCCGCGAGGGCGCCGAGGCTGTAGTCGGGGGGTGCCTGCCCCATAGAAATCCGGTCCCTGAAGACTGCGCGAACTCGCGCCGGAAGCACTAGCTATTTTCGAATTATGAGTCAATAATAGGTTCGGGCGTGGCGCGAAAGCTCATGGCCTTCAAGAGGATGTTCGCCCGTAGCCGGCCGCAAGCGCCGGATCATGGAGAGGTGGGTTATGTCACTGCAAGGCCGCATAGTACTGGTTACCGGTGCAGCCAGCGGGATCGGCGAGGCCACCGCCCTGCACCTGGCCGAGCTGGGGGCGCGGGTGATTGCGGCCGATCTGGACGGCGAGGGCGCCGAGAGGGTGGCCGAGAGGATCGGCCCTGAGGCCCTCGCCTGTCGGCTCGACGTGACCGAGCCCGCCGCCGTCGAGGAGGCCGTCGCCTGGGCCGCGACGCGCTGGGGCCCCATCGACATCGCCGTCAACAGCGCGGGCGTGCTGCTGAACCGGCCCTTCCTCGAGCTTGCCTCGGAGGACTTCGGCCGCGTGCTGGCGGTGAACCTTCTGGGCAGCTTCCATGTCGGCCAGGCGGTCGCCAGGGGGATGATCGGCCGCGGCGGCAGGATCATCAACATCGCCTCGGTCGCGGCCCTGCGCGGCTATCCGGGACGCGCGGCCTATGCGGCCTCCAAGGGCGGCGTGATCTCCCTAACACACGTGATGGCGCTGGAGCTCGCCCGGCACAGGATCCTGGTCAATGCCGTCGCGCCGGGTCCGGTCGAGACGCCGATGACCGGGCAGAGCTATGACGCGGACTTTCGCTCGCGGGTGACCCGCAGCGTGCCGCTCGGCCGCATGGCCGCCCCCCAGGAACTGGCCCGGGTGATCGCCTTCCTGGCGTCTGCCGCTGCCGACTACGTCACCGGGCAGGTCATCGTGGCGGATGGAGGCATGTCGTCGGCCGGATTCATACCATGACGCCCTATCCCTACCGGGACCGGATCCTCGGCCGCGTGCTTGCCGAGCAGGCCGATGCCTTCGGGGAGAAGCCCCTGCTTCTCTTCGAGGAGGAGGTCCTGTCCTACGCCGAGTTCCACCGTCGTTCGAACCGCATCGCCAACGGCCTGCGTGCGCTGGGCGTCGGGGCTGGAACCCACGTCGCCCTCATGATCGACAACAAGCCGGAGCTGCTGCTGCTCTACTTCGCGCTGGGCAGGCTGGGGGCCGTGGCGGTGCCGCTGAACACGGCCGCGAAAGGAGAGATGCTCTCCTACTTCCTGGCCCAGTCCGACGCGACCTTTCTCATCGCCGATGCCGCCTACCTGGAGCGCGTGGCAGGGGTCCTGGGGGCCTGCACCGGCATCGCGCGGATCGTGGTGATCGATGAATCCGGCACGGCTGACGCGCCGCCGAAGATCGACGGAGCGGCGGTGGAGCCCTTCGCGCGTCTCCTGGACTCCCCGGCCAGGGACATCGAGGTCGCGGTCAAGGCCTCCGACCTCTGCCTGCTGATGTACTCCTCCGGGACGACCGGACGGTCGAAGGCCTCCATGGCGTCGCACTGCTGCGCCCTCTCGCACGGCTACTCGATCGCCGGCGCCTTCGGGTACGGCCCGGAGGATGTGCACTACATCTCGCTGCCCCTCTTCCACGGGAACGCCTGGTACTGCAGCGCGCTGCCGGCCCTGGTCTCCGGCGGCACGATCGCCCTGGCGCGGCGCTTCTCCGTCACCCAGTTCTGGCAGGAGGTGACGCGCTTCGGCGCGACGCAGTTCAACCTTCTGGGCGCCATGAGCAACTTCCTCTGGAACCGCCCGCCGGACCCGCTCGAGCGCGCCCATTCCGTGCGCCAGGCGATGGTGATCCCGCGTCCCGCCGACGAGCGCGCCTTCGAGGAGCGCTTCGGGCTGACGGTGACCTCGCTCTACGGCCTGACCGACGCCGGCATCGTGTCCGTCACCGATCCTGAGGCCGACGACGACGACGAGCGCTCGGCCGGGCGGCCCTGCCCGGACGTGGAGGTGCGGATCGTCGACGAGCTCGACCAGGCGCTGCCGCCCGGCAAGGTGGGGGAGATCGTGCTGCGCAGCCGGGTGCCCTGGCTCTTCCCGACCGGCTACTACAAGATGCCGGAGGCGACCTGTGCGGCCTGGCGCAACCTCTGGTTCCACACCGGCGACCGCGGCTTCTTCGACGAGGCGGGCCGGCTGCACTTCACCGACAGGAAGAAGGACGCGATCCGCCGGCGCGGGGAGAACATCTCCTGCTTCGAGGTCGAGCAGATCCTCGCCAAGATGCCGGGCGTCGCCCTGGCCGCGGCCTTCCCGGTGACGGCCGAGCTTGCCGAGGACGAGGTCATGGTGGCCATCGTTCCGGGCGAGAGCGCGGCGCTGACGGAGGAAGGGGTCGTGCGCTTCTGCCAGGAGAACATGGCCTACTTCATGGTCCCGCGTTTCGTTGAGTTCGTGACCGAACTGCCCATGACGATGAACGGCAAGATCGAGAAGTACCGGCTGCGGGAGCGTGCCGAGCGCGCGCTCGACCGCATCTGGGACCGGGAAAAGGCCGGCATCAAGGTTGGGCGCTAGAGCAGGATGCGTTCGCTTATGCTCACGAATCCCGCTCTAGAATGTTGGTTTAAAGCAAATGGTCGTCGCAGATGAGTCCATCTGCTCCGGATTTGCTCTAGGATTGAAGCTTTTCGGGTGTTCCCTGACAACGTGAGGACAGGACCATGAGCGACGAGCGCTTCGAACGGGGGCTTGCGAACCTGGCTGCCATCGACGGGGAGGCGGGCGAGCGGGTGGTCGAGAGCCTGCGCGACATCGCCCCCGACTTCGCACGCTACCTGGTCGAGTTCCCCTTCGGCGACATCTACAACCGCCCGGGCCTCGACGTCAGGGCGCGGGAGATCGCGAGCGTCGCCGCGCTCACCGTGCTGGGCAACGCCCGCCCGCAGCTCGAGGTGCACCTGCGCGCGGCCCTCAACGTCGGCTGCAGCCGGGAGGAACTGGTCGAGGTTATCATGCAGATGGCCGTCTACGCGGGCTTTCCCGCCGCACTCAACGGCCTCTTCACCGCCAAGCAGGTCTTCGCCGAGCTCGACGGGGAGGGCGCGTGAGGAAGCGTCTCGGCGGCGATCGCCGGGCCGCCCGGATCACGCCTTGGGCGCCGCGGCCTGCAGGCTGGCGCGCAGGGTGCGCTTCAGAATCTTGCCGGTCGCGTTGCGCGGCAGGCTGTCGACGACATGCAGCTCCTTGGGGACCTTGAAGCCCCCCAGCTTGCCGCGGCAGTGGCTGTCCAGCTCGCTCAGCGAGAGGGCGGTCTGCGGTGCCAGCACCACCACGGCGACGGGCTTCTCGCCCCAGTGCGGGTCGGCCAGGCCGACGACGGCCGCCTCGCGCACCTGCGGCAGCTCGTAGATGACCCGCTCCACCTCGGTCGAGGAGATGTTCTCGCCACCCGACTTGATCATGTCCTTCAGGCGGTCGGTAAGGTAGAGGAAGCCCTCCTCGTCCAGATGCCCCACGTCCCCGCTGCGGAACCAGCCGCCGCGAAAGCAGGCTTCGGTCCTCTCGCTGTCCTTCCAGTAGCCGCGCGTCACCTTGGGCCCCCTGAGGCAGATCTCGCCGGTCTCGCCGCCGGGGAGCGGCCGCCCCTCGTCGTCCTGGATCTCGATCTCGACATGCAGGGTGGCGCGGCCGGCCGAGCCGATCTTCTCGATCTCGCGGCCGGCCTCCATGAAGCTGTCGCCGCTGCAGCTCTCGGTCAGTCCGTAGGCATCGACGTAGCGTGCATTGACGAAGAAGTCCTGGAACTGGCGGATGCGCGATTCCGGCGTCTTCTCGCCGCCGCCCACGACCCACCGCAGGGAGGAAACGTCGTAGCGGTCCCTGTCCGCATGGGAGAGCAGCCGGCTGGTGAGAACCGGCACCATGGTGCTGCCGGTGATGCCTTCGCTGGCGATCGCGGCCAGTGCCTCGGCCTCGTCGAAGTCGCGAAAGAGGTAGAGCGTTCCGCCCTGCCAGAGGACCGCGATTCCCGGCAGGTCGAAGGCGCCCACGTGGTAGAGCGGCTGGACCACGAGCAGGCGCGTCTCCTGCGAGAGCCCCAGTTCGACGGCATGGGCGGCCGACTTCCAGTAGAAGTTCTCGTAGCTGTGCATCACGCCTTTCGGCCGGTCGGTCGTGCCGGAGGTGTACATCAGCCGGAGAAGGTCGCCGGACTGCCGCGGCCTCGCCGCAACGCCGGCCGCGGCCCCGCTCGCCTGCCAGAGGTTCTCCTGGGCGGCCGCATCCAGCGGGTGGCAAAGGGCTCCCCCGGGGACCTGCCCCAGCAGCTCCTCGTCGGCGAAGAGAAGGCGGGCCTCGGCGTTGTCGAGGATGTAGCCGACCTCCTCCTCTGAGAGGCGATAGTTGATCGGCAGGATCACCGCACCCAGGTGGCTCGTCGCGAAGGTGAGCTCCAGGAAGGCCAGGCTGTTCTTCATCAGGAGGGCGACGACGTCGCCCGCACCGATGCCCTGTCCGGCCAGCCAGGCGGCGACCCCTTCGATCCGCGCTGCGAATTCGCCGTAGGAGACCCGCTGGCCGCGGTAGACCACCGCGGTGCGCGACGGCGTGCGCTCCGCATGATAGCGAATGAAGCCGGAGAGGTTGATCACCGGGCGCTCTCCCGTTCCGGCCTCACGAGGAAGCGCGCTCTCGCGCCACCGCAGAGACGCCCGCGAGGAAGTCCGCCACGGCGGTCGAGCCCGCATCCAGCATGCCTAGGAGCCTGGCCGTGCCGGCTTCGCCGAGGGCGGCGGCGGCGGCGTGGCCAAGCTCCACCCTGGCCGGCCTGCCGACATCCTGGAGCGATCCCTCGTGGCGCGCGACGGCCGCACCGGGGGCGGCAACCTCGACCTCGTACTGGCCGACCTGCAGGCGCTCGTTGGGGACGACCCGGAAGCGCTCGATGCGGTCCTGCGGCAGGTCCGCCGGCGGCTGCTCGAGGTCGGCGACCTGGAAGTTCCGGCGGTGCACGAAAACCGCGGCGCAGTAGGGAAGGCTCATGAGGCGCGCGCTCCAGCTATCGAGGCCGCTCTGCCGGGCCACACCCGGGTAGTTGGCTTCCGGGGGCGAGAGCTGCAGGCGGATCTCCGCCGACTGCGGCAGCGGCCCGCCGCGGGTCGCCTGCTGCAGCAGCGCCAGCGGGACCTGGTTGATCGCGCAGGCCGGGAAGCGCTTGACGTTGGCCCGCAGCACCGCCGTGCCGTGATCGATGTCGGTCCCGTCCTGCTCCGGCTGCAGCCCGAGGCAGCGGAAGAGGCCGGCCTCGCCCCAGAGCGGGTCTTTGGCGCTGCGCCAGGGCTTGGCCGAGGTGCGTGCGGCGGCGAGCGCCAGCAGGCCGGCCGAGGCGATCTCGAAGAGCCACTCGTGGGAACCGTCGATCCAGGCCTGCGTCGTGCCGAAGGCGCTCGCCGCCACCCGCCCGATCGCCCGGACGACGCGCGCCTCCTCCCAGCGCTGCATCCGCCCGAGGCCGACCACGGCGGCCAGCGGCCCGATCACCGGCGTCGGCCGGATCCCCTTGCCGGAGAGAGCGGCCGAGACCGGCATCCCAAGGCGCTCCGCCGCTGCGAAGGCGGCCGCGAGACCGGCCAGCAGATCGTCGAGCGTCGCTGCCTCCGTCTCGCCGACGGCCAGCAGCAGCGGGATCGAGGTGGCGCCGACATGGGTCATGGCCGGCAGGTGCGTGTCGTCCTGCGTCAGGGCATGCATCAGCTGGCCGTTGCGCGACACGGCCGAGGGCAGGTCGATCCTCCCGCCGGTGGCGAGGTCGGTTGCGGCACCCGTGCCGTAGGGCTCCTCCAGCAGGTCGGCGACCAGGGGGCGCGCGTTGAGCGCGACCGAGAGATCGTGCAGCAGCACCACCCTGGCCCCTTCCAGCGCCTCGGCGGGATAGCTCTCGCGGCCGGCGAGGCCGATCAGGTCTTGCAGTGCGTTCATCCTCGGCTTTCCTCCGCCACTTTTTTCTAGAGCAGGATGCGCTCGCTCATGCTCACGCGCCCAGCTCTAGCACGTTGTTTCAGAAGCAAATCGTCGTCGCAGATGACCCTATCTGCTCGGGATTTGCTCTGGGCCTAGACGAGCTCCACGCTGGCCTCGATCTTCGTCTTGGGGACGTAGCACGCGCGGATGGCGATCCGCTCCCGCGGGGCCGAGCGCGATCCGGCGGTGGGGCCCGAGATGCCGCAGGCCCCTGCAGGCGAGCAGTCGTAGAAATTGGCGAGCTCTGCGTAGACGACGCCGGCCGCCTCTGCCGTCGGGGCGGCCGCGGCGACCCGCAGGGTCACCTCCTGCAGCCTGGCCGGCTCGTCCAGCGCCACGGGGGTGAGGGCACCCGCACCCAGCAGATCGATGCGGAACTCCGTCAGCCCGTGCTTCTCGCGCAGGCGCCAGTCCAGCGAATCGCGCGCGCGCTGGGCCTTCAGCAGGGCGTCCGGCCAGGTGAAGGTGGCAAGCCCCTCTGCGATGAAGCCGGCCCGCGTGCTCATCAGCACCTTCAGGCTGTCGGGTGCGGCCCTGCCGGCCACGCCCTCGACCCGCACGCGATCGCTCCCGACCTCGCGCAGGCTGGCGTCCGTCAGGTCGACCACCACGTCCGGCAGGATGTAGCGCGAGGGGTCGCCGATCTCGTAGAGAAGCTGCTGGCTCACGGTGTGGCGGGTGATCAGGCCCGAGCTCTCGGGATGCTTGGTCACCTCCAGGCGCCCGTCGCTGCCGATCTCCGCGATGCCGTGGCCGATGTTCCGATAGTCGATCTCCCTCCAGCCGGGACCCCAGTAGTTGCCGCCGAGGAGGTGTCCCGCGCATTCGAGAAGGTGGCCCGCGACGCTGGCCTCGGCGAGACGGTCGAGGTCGCTGTCGGTCCAGCCGAACTCGTGGATGGCAGGGCCCAGGTAGAGGGCGGAATCCACCACGCGGCCGGTCACCACCACGTCGGCACCCAGCGCCAGGCCCTCTGCGATCTGCCGGCCGCCCAGATAGGCGCTGGCGGCATAGACGCCCTCCAGGTCCGCCGGGACCAGGGCCTCGCCGTTCTGCCAGCGGACGCAGCCCTCGGCGACGAGGTCGCCCAGGCGGTCCGACACGTTGTCGCCCTGGACCGCCGCCACCTTCCGCGCCAGCCCCTTCTCCTTCAGGGCCGCATCGAGCGCGCGCGCACCGGCCGCCGGGTTGGCGCCGCCGATGCTGGTCGCGATGCGAAGCTGCTGCCCCCGCGCGGCTGCGATCAGGGCCACGATGGAGGCCACGCCGCGGGTGTGATAGCCGGCCTCGGGATCGGCCTCCAGCTGGCGCTGGAGCACGCTCAAGGAGGCCTCGTTGAGGGCCTCCAGGCCCAGGTAGTCGCAGCGGCCGCTCTCCGCGAGCAGCAGCCCCGGCTCCAGCCGTCCTTCGAGATAGCCGCCGGCGCAGCCCAGCCGGATCGCGCGCTCACTCATCGCCGATCTCCAGGGCCAGGATCCGCGAGCCCAGATAGTGGCCGAAGACGTCGAAGGAGAGCGCGTAGGGCGGCGCGCCGCCCAGGACGTTGGGCAGGACCAGGTTGAAGGCGTTCAGCTTCGGCAGCGGGTAGATCTCGACCGCCTGCTCGTCGTCGAGGCCCAGGACGCGGCGGATCGCTGCCGGTTCCAGGGCGCGGCCGACCCGCTCCACGTCGCTCGGGTCGACGACGATGACCGCGATGTTCGCCGAGCCCGATTTGTCGCCGGAACGCGCATGCGCCACCTCGGCAAGCAGCATGATGTCATTCCTCCCGTCCGCATCGCAGGGCGCGAGCCGCCTTGCCGGGGCCGCCGGCCGGTGCCCCTTTTTCCCGCCGACCTGCCACGAGACTGCCCCTCGCCGCGAAGCGCCGCAACTAGATCGTTTTTTTATTTCCGAGTCAATAATCGAAAAAATCCCTTGCTCCCGGAGAGGGGTCGGCAGCTTGAATCGAATATCGACCCGAAGTTCGAAATAGGCTTGACGCCGGCACTCCCTGCCACGACTTTTCGGCGGGGCCTGGGCACCCGGCCCCGGACGGATGAGTCGGGACGGGCAAGCCCGGACAGACAGCGCGTGCGGATGGCAGGCATGAGAATCGACAGGATCGAGATCCATCACACCGCCCACCCCATGCAGGAGGCCTGGAGCACGGCCTACGGCTCGGACGAGACCGTGAACGGCGTGCTGGTCCGCCTCTGCGCGGCGGGCGCAGAGGGCTGGGCCGAGTCGAACCCGCTGGAGCTGCCGACCTACACGCCGGAGTACGCCGCCGGGGTCTTCCGCCTGCTCTCCGACGTCATGGCGCCCCGGATCGTCGGGCAGGAGCTGGAGAGCGCAGAGGCGCTGCTCGCGGCCCTGCAGGAGTTCAAGGCCAACAACTTCGCGAAGGCCGCCCTGGAGATCGCCTGGTGGAACCTGCAGTCGGGCATCACCGGCAGGCCGCTCTACGACCTGCTGGGCGGCAGCCTGCGCGACATCCCCGTGGGCGAGGCGCTGGGGATCTCGAGCAGCCTCGACGAGCTCCTGCAGCGGATCGGCAAGGCCTTCGACCAGGGCTATGCCAGGGTCAAGCTGAAGGTCCGGCCCGACCGCGATCTCGAGGTGCTGCAAGAGGTGCGGCGCGCCTTTCCGGACGGGCAGTTCCACATCGACGGCAACTGCGGCTACTCCCTCGACGACCTCGCCATGTTCCGGGAACTGGACAAGCTGGGCCTGCTGATGATCGAGCAGCCGCTGGGCTACGGCGACCTGGTCGAGCACGCCAAGCTGCAGCGTGAGATCGAGACGCCGATCTGCCTGGACGAGAGCTGCGCGTCGGTGGCGGCGGCGCGCGCCGCGATCGAGCTCGGCGCTTGCAAGATCATGAACATCAAGCCGCCGCGGGTCGGCGGCCTGGCGAACTCCAGACGCATCCTCGCGCTCTGCCGGGAGGCGGGCATCGCCTGCTGGGTGGGCTCCATGCTGGAGACCTCGATCGGGACCGCGACCAACCTGGCCTTCGCCTCGCTGCCGGGCATCGACCTGCCCTCGGACGCCTTTCCGAGCGCGCGCTTCTATCGCGAAGAGATCACCGAGCGGGAACTCGCCCTCTCGGCACCCGGGGCCATGCGCCCGCTCGAGGTCGCGAGCTCGGCCCATCTGCCGCTCGCCTCGCGCCTGAAGGGGCGAACGATCGAGAGCCGCCTGCTGGTCGCCTGAGACCGGCAAAACGCATCGCAGAAGAACCGGCCGACCCCGCCTCCGCATGAGGCGGCGGCGGCGGTCTCATGCGCTTTCGGCCTTCCGAAGTTTTTTGGTTATTGACTCGGAAATCTAAAACTGGCTTGAATCGCTTCCGCTGAAGTTGCCATCCTGGGCAAGCCGAAGGTTCGCGTTCGAACCGGCGGCCGAAGCCCGGACAAATCAACAACGCTGTGGGCTTGCCACGACGCGCGTGGAGGCCGAGGCCGCAACCAGGGAGAACGCCATGAGGAATCCTGTCCGCTCGTTAGCAACCCACATCTTGCCCGCGATGGCCATGCTGGCGCTCGCAGTCCCTGCCGGCGCGGACGAGGGTCCGATCCCGATCGCCGGTACCTTCGACCTCAGCGGCGCGGCCGCGGATGTTGGCCGGGACGTTCTCGACGGCGTGGAGGTCGCCATCGCCGAGCTCAACAGCGAGGGAGGCGTCCTGGGTCGCCAGCTCGAGCTCACCTACCAGGACAACGGCACGAACCCGCAGAAGGCGGTCGACCAGGCCAACCTCCTCTTGAAGGACGGCGCCAAGTTCCTGCTGGCGCCGCAGTCCTCGGCCAGCGCGATTGCGGTCAGCAAGACCGTGTCGGCCAGCCTGAAGGTTCCGACCTGCACGAGTTCCTCGAACTCCGACGACATCACGATCAAGGAGTTCCAGCCCTACGTCTTCGCGCTCAGCCCCAACTCCTACATGGAGATGCGCGCGGTGGCATCGCTCCTCTCCAAGCAGCCCTTCAAGCGCTACGCGGTCATCTCCGCCGACTATGCCGGCGGCCGGGCCAACGCGAACCGCTTCAAGGAGTTCATCGTCGAGATGAACCCCGAGGCCGAGATCGTGGTCGAGGAGTATCCCAAGTTCGGGTCGACGGACTATACCGCGTCGATCAACAAGGTCCTCGCGGCCGAGCCGGACTACGTCTGGACCGTGCTCTTCGGCGGCGACCTCATCACCTTCTCCAAGCAGGCCAAGTCCCTCGGCTTCTTCGACCTGGTCGACAACCACTTCATGGCGCTCTACGACGGCAACACCTTGAACGCCCTCTCCGGGGCCGCCGCCGAGGGGACCGACGGCTGGCAGCGCGCACCCTTCAACCTGCTGGCCGCACAGTCGCCCGAGGGCAAGGCCTTCGTCGAGAAGTTCAAGGCGGAGGTCGGGCGCTATCCCTCCGACTGGGCGACGCTTGCCTACGACTGCGTCATGACCTGGGCCCAGGCCGTGGAAACGGCCGGCACGATCGACGCCGACCCGGTCATGAACGCGATCGAGAGCCAGGAGTTCACCTCGATCCGCGGGCCGCTGCGCTTCGGGACCTACGATCACCAGGCCGAAGCGCCGATCTACATCGGCCAGGTCGTGGTCGACGAGGAGTATGACCAGCCGCTGCTGGACATCTCGCAGATCGTGCCCGGGTCCGAGGTGCGCCCGTCGGAGGAGACGGTCCGGACCCTGCGGGGCGGCAACTAGAGCCGCTCCCCGGCAGGTGGGCGCATCGGCGACGCCGATTTGCTCTAACCGAGTCGGCGGGACGATGTAGAGATGGCGGGGTGCGTGCCCGGCACGCACCCCCTCTCCGCTCTGAGTGGCAAGCTTTTCTCAGTGGCAAGCATTTCTCAGTGGCAAGCGTTGGAACGAGGACGGCAATGAGTGTGCAGCTCATCCTGGCGCAGGTCGTGGCGGGTATCGCAACCGGTGCCCTCTACTTCCTGGTCGCCTCCGGCCTGACCCTGGTCTGGGGTGCGCTGGGCATCGTGAACCTGGCGCATGGCTCCTTCTTCATGATCGCCGCCTTCTGCACCACGGCCCTGGTCGCGGAAATGGGGAGCGGCTTCGGCTTCCTCGCGTCGCTCATCCTGGTGCCGCTGGTGACGGTCGGCCTGGCGATCGTCCTGGAGACCGGCCTCTTCAGACGGGTCTATGTCGGCGGCATCTGGGGGCAGCTCCTGCTGTCCTTCGGCCTGCTGCTGGTCCTGAACGACCTGGTGAGGACCATCTTCGGCTCCGTTCCCCTCTCGATCATGGCGCCGGACTTCCTGCTGGGCTTCGTCCAGGTCGGCGGCATCCGGCTCGCCAAGTACCAGCTCATGATCCTGGTGGCCACGGCCCTGGTGGCGGTCTTCCTCTGGTACCTGCTCTCCCGCAGCCGCACGGGCAGGCTGATCCGTGCCGCGGTCGACGATCCCGCGATGCTGGTGGCCGTGGGCGTGAACGTGAAGCGCCTGCGCACCCAGGTCATGGGGATCGCCGCCCTGCTGGCGGCCATCGCCGGCGTGGTCGCCGCGCCGCGCGGGGCGGTGAACCCGATCATGGACGTGCAGATCGTCATCATCGCCTTCGCGGTCATCGTCATCGGCGGCCTGGGATCGGTCTGGGGCGCACTGGGTGCGGCCATCCTCGTCGGCATCGCCGAGGCCGTCTCCACCCTCTTCATCGACCAGGGCAGCGAGGTCGTCATCTTCGCCCTGATGGCCTGCGTGCTCTTCCTGCGTCCGACCGGCCTGCGCACCATCGTCGGGCGCGAGCAGGGCGGGCATTAGCAGATGGAAGCCCTCTCGACCCGCAGGATCACCATGATCCTGTCGCTCGGGATCCTGGCAGCACTTCTGGCCTGGATCATTCCGGATTCCCGGCTGCCGCCGATCACCCGCACGGTCGTGCTGGCGGGTGCCGCCATGTCCCTCAACCTGCTGATCGGCAATGCAGGCCTGATCTCCATGGGACACGGGCTCTTCCTCGGGCTCGGCGCCTACGTCGTCGCGGTTGCCAACGTGAAGCACGGCGTGCCGATCCTCTGGTGTGCGGCCGGCGCGCTGGTCGCCTCGGTCGTGGTCGGCATGATCGCTGCCGGCATCGCGCTCCGGGCCCGGCTGCTCTTCTTCGCGCTCCTCACCCTGGCGTTGAGCCAGGTGGGCTTCGTCTTCGTGGCCCGCAACTATGCCTTGACTGGCGGCGACGACGGCCTGGTCGGCGTCCAGGTGCCGAGCTGGCTGGACGGCGACGTGCCCGAGCACCTGCTGGCGGTCGTCGTCACGACCCTGGTCTGCATCCTGCTGACGGTCCTGCTGGCTTCCCCCTTCGGCGCCACCCTTCGCGCGGTCCGCGACAACAGCGAGCGGGTGGCCTCGCTGGGCGGGAATCCCAAGGTCTTCGAGTTCGTCGCCTTCGTCATCGCCGGCGTACTGGGGTCTACCATGGGGATCGTCGCCGCGATCACCGACCGTGCCGTCGAGCCCGGTCTGATCTCCTGGACCACCGGCGCCATTCTTCTGGTGATGGTGGCGCTCGGCGGGCGCTTCACCTTCTTCGGTCCGATCATCGGCGCCGTGGTGCTGGAGCTGACCAGGGCCTACGTCCAGGCCTTCTCGACCCACGCCGACCTTGTGGTCGGGCTCATCGTCATCCTCTGTGCGCTGGCCTTCCCCGAGGGCATCGCGCCGCGCGTGCAGGGCTGGTGGGGCAGGCTGCGCGCCCCGAAGGGCCAGCCGCAGACGGCGGCCGCCTCCGCGCGCCGCGCCGATCAGGAGGTCTGAGCCATGGCGCCCGCAGTGCTGGAGGCCAGCAGCCTCTGGAAGTCCTTCGGGGACTTCACCGCGGTCCGCGACGTCTCGCTCTCGGTCATGCCGCGCGAGGCCGTGGCCATCATCGGTCCGAACGGTGCGGGCAAGACGACGCTCTTCGACCTGCTGACCGGGCGCAAGCGGCCCGACCGGGGCTCGGTGATGCTCTTCGGCGAGGAGGTCACCGGCTGCCCGCCCTGGCAGCGGGTCCGGCGCGGCCTCGGACGCTCCTTTCAGATCAGCAGCGTCTTTCCCTCGATGACCGCGCTGGAGAACGTCCAGATGGGCTTTCTCCTGGCGCGCCGCCAGGCCCTGAAGATGGTGGGCCGTGCCGCGCGGGCCTATCGGCAGGAGGCGAGCGCGCTGCTCGACCAGGTCGGCCTCTCCGACCGCAGCGACCGCCTGGCGGGCCAGCTTTCCTACGGCGACCAGCGCGCGCTCGAGCTGGCGGTCGCCCTCTCCTCGCAGCCGAAGCTGCTGCTGCTGGACGAGCCGACCGCCGGGATGGGGGTCGCGGAGACGGAGGAATGCCTGAGCCGGGTCCGCGCCATCGCCGCCGCCGAGGAGATCCCCGTGCTCTTCATCGAGCACGACATGCAGGTGGTCTTCTCCTTCGCCACACGGGTGATCGTGCTGGCGGAAGGACAGGTCCTGATCGATGGCGCACCGGAGACGGTTCGGGCGGACGAGCGCGTGCGGGAGGCCTATTTCGGTGAATCACTCTGAGCCCGCGCTGGTCGTGAAGGACCTGAACGCCGGCTACGGGCCGGTTGTGGTGGTGCGCGACGCCGCCCTGCAGGTCCAGCCCGGAGAGATCGTGGGCCTGCTTGGCCGCAACGGTGCCGGCAAGACGACCTTCATCTCGGCGGTCGCGGGACTGCTGGACCGGGCAGACGGCCGGGTGCAGGTCTACGGCCAGGAGATCTCCGGCCTGACCGCGGACCTGCGAGTGGGTGCCGGCATCGCACTCTGTCCCAGCGGCGGGCGCCTCTTCAAGAGCCTGACGGTCCAGGAGAATCTCCTGATCGGCCTGACCAAGCCCAGCGAACGCGACCTGGAACCGATCTTCGCGCTCTTCCCGGAACTGATGAAGCTGCGCGACCGCCATGCCGGAAAGCTCTCCGGGGGCGAGCGCCAGATGGTGGCCATCGGCCGGGCCATGGCGCTGCGCCCCCGGCTGCTGCTCCTGGACGAGCCGAGCGAGGGTCTGGCGCCGATCGTGGTGCTCCGCCTGGTGGAATCGCTGCGCACCCTCCAGGCGCAGGGCGTGGCGGCACTGGTCGCCGAGCAGAACGTCAAGTTCACCGACCTCACCTGCCAGCGCCGCTACCTGATCGAAAAGGGCCAGGTCACCGAGGCCGAGTAGGCGCCTGCAGCGGTCAGTGACAGGGACAAGGCCGGCCTACATGGCATAGGCCAGGCGCGCGCCCTCGTCGATGGCGCGGAGCGCGTCGAGCTCGGCGGCGAGCTTGGCGCCGCCGATCGCATCGTGCGGGACGGAGAGGGCCGAGAGCCGCTCGGAGAGGGCGGCGTTGGAGAGCTGTCCGGCGCAGATCACGATGGTGTCGGCGGGCAGCACCCGGCGCTCTCCCTCGCGGCTGTAGTGCAGGCCCTCGTCGTCGATGGCCAGGTAGCTGCAGCCCGAGAGGGTCCTGACGCCGCGGCGCCTGAGCTGCCCGCGCAGGATCCAGCCGGTCGTCTTGCCCAGCCGCGCCCCCGGCTTGCCCGGGCTGCGCTGCAGGATGGTGACCTCGCGGCCCGGCTCCGCCTGCCGGCGCGCGGCCAGGCCGCCCGGCCGGCCCAGGCTCGGGTCGATGCCCCATTCGGCGAGGAAGCGCTCGGGGTCGCTCTCCGAGCCGCTGCTGGTCAGCATCTCGGCCGTGTCGAAACCGATCCCGCCGGCGCCGATGATCGCCACCCGGCGCCCGGCCTCGACCCGGCCGGTGAGGATGTCCAGGTAGCTTGCGACCGAGGGATGGTCGATGCCGGGGATCTCGGGCCGGCGCGGGTTGACGCCGGTCGCCACCACGATCCGGTCGTAGCCGGCAGCAGCCAGGCTCTCGGCCTCCGCGCGCCGGCCGCGCTGCACCTGCACACCCGTGGCCTCCAGCCGGCTGTGGAAGTAGCGCAGCAGCTCGTGGAACTCCTCCTTGCCGGGAATGCGGGCGGCGATGTTGAGCTGTCCGCCCAGGCGCTCGTCGGCCTCCAGGAGGTCGACACTGTGCCCGCGTTCGGCGGCGGTGACGGCCGCCGAGAGCCCGGCCGGTCCCGACCCCACCACGGCGACGCGCAACCGGCGGTCCGGCGGCGCCTCGGGGAACTCGATCTCGCGGCAGGCCTTGGGATTGACCAGGCAGGTTGCGACCCGCCTGGAGAAGATGTGGTCCAGGCAGGCCTGGTTGCAGGCGATGCAGACGTTGATCTCCTGTCGCCGGCCGCCGGCGGCCTTGGCCACGAAGTCGGGGTCGGCCAGCAACGGCCGGGCCATGGAGACCAGGTCCAGGCCGCCCTCGGCCAGCAGGGCCTCGGCGACCTCCGGCGTGTTGATGCGGTTCGAGGCGACGACGGGAAGCGAGACCACCTCCTTCAGACGCCGGGCGGAGAAGGACCAGGCGGCCCGCGGCACCGGATAGGCGATGGTGGGCACCTGCGCCTCGTGCCAGCCGACCCCGGTGTTCAGGATGTCGGCGCCGGCCTCCTCGACCGCGCGGGCAAGAACGTCGATCTCCCCGGCGGTCGCACCCTCCTCCACCAGGTCGAGGGCCGAGATGCGGTACATGATGAGGAAATCCGGCCCCAGCCGCTCCCTGGTCCGCCGCACGATCTCGATCGGGAAGCGAAGCCGCTTGGCCAGCGTCCCGCCCCAGCCGTCCTCGCGGCGGTTCGTGTGCGCCACGGTGAACTGGTTGATGAGATAGCCCTCCGAGCCCATCAGCTCGACACCGTCGTAGCCGGCCGCGCGGGCGAGGGTGGCGCAGCGGACATGGTCCTCGATCGTCTGCTCGATCTCGGCTGCGGTCATCTCCCGGGGGCGAAAGCGGTTGATCGGCGAGGCAATGGCGCTGGGGGCGACGCCCTCGGGGTGGGCGGCATTGCGCCCGGCGTGGAGGATCTGCAGCAGCATCGCGGCGCCCTCGGCCTGGACCGCCTCGACGATGGCGCGGTGCTCCTCCAGGTCGTCTTCCCGGTCGAGGATGGGGCCGCCCGGCTCCAGCCGGCCGGCCTCGTTGGGGGCGTGGCCGCCGCTGACGATCAGCGCCACGCCGCCGCGCGCCCTCTCCCGGTAGAAGGCGACCTGGCGCTCGCGCGGCCGGTCGAGGTGCTCGAGGCGCGTGTGCATGGAGCCCATGATCACCCGGTTCCGCAGGCTGCGCCTGCCCACCTTCAGTGGCGAGAGGAGGGTGGGATAGGCTGACGCCCCGGCGGTGGGCTTGGCGGTCATGCTGCATGGCTCCGGACAGGGTGGCGGGGCGGGCCGCCTCGGCGATTCGACGGTCTTGAACTTGCCGTCAGCGGCCGCGAGTGTCACCAGGAGATCCGCTCACGGCTCTCGTGACGGCTTTGGGAGGCAGCGATGCAGTTCGAGCTCAGCCCGGACCAGCAGGAGATCCGCAGCGAGGTCCTGAAACTCTGCAGCGGCTTCGACGACGACTACTGGCTCGAGCAGGACCGTGCGGCGGCCTTCCCGGAGGACTTTTACCGCAGGGTCGCCGAGGGGGGCTGGCTGGGCATCGCCATGCCGGAGGCCCAGGGCGGGGCCGGCCTCGGCATCACCGAGGCGGCGATCATGATGCGCGCGATTGCCGAGAGCGGGGCGGGGATGGCCGGCGCCTCCTCGGTCCACATGAACATCTTCGGCCTGCAGCCGGTCGTCGTCTTCGGCAGCGCGGTGCAGAAAGAGCGGATGCTGCCGCCGCTGATCCGCGGCGAGCACAAGGCCTGCTTCGCGGTGACCGAGCCCGATGCCGGCCTCAACACGACCCGGATCAAGCTGCGCGCCGACCGGTGCGGCAGGCACTACGTCATCACCGGTCAGAAGATCTGGATCTCGACCGCCCAGGTCGCCGACAAGGCGCTGATCCTGGCCCGGACCACGCCGCTGGAGGAGGTCGCGCGCAAGACCGAGGGCTTGAGCCTCTTCTATACCGACCTCGACCGCTCCAGGGTCGAGGTCCGCCAGATCCACAAGATGGGCCGCCATGCGGTCGATTCGAACATGGTCTTCTTCGACGGCCTGGAGGTGCCGGAGGAGGATCTGATCGGCGCCGAGGGCCAGGGCTTCAAGCAGATCCTGCACGGCATGAACCCGGAGCGGATCCTGATCGCCGCGGAGGCGGTGGGGATCGGGACGGCGGCGCTGAAGCGCGCCTCGGCCTACGCGCGTGAGCGCGTGGTCTTCGACCGGCCGATCGGCATGAACCAGGGCATCCAGCACCCGCTGGCCCGCTGCTGGATGGAGCTGGAGGCCGCCGACCTCATGGTGCTGCGGGCGGCAAGCCTCTACGACGCCGGCAGGGACTGCGGCGCGGAGGCGAATGCCGCCAAATACCTGGCAGCAGAGGCCGCCTTCCGCGCCTGCGAGACGGCGGTGATGACGCACGGCGGCATGGGCTACTCGGCCGAGTACCACGTGGAGCGCTATCTGAGGGAAGCGCTCATCCCGCGCATCGCGCCGGTCAGCCCGCAGATGATCCTGAACTTCATCGCCGAGCGCGTGCTGGGCCTTCCCAGGTCATACTGAAGCCTTGGCAGGGCACGACCGGGGCTCAGCCTAGTTCGTTTCGGCAAGCCTGTCGGTCAGGGCCCTGACCGCCAGCGCGTAGCCCTGGGCGCCGAGGCCGGCGATGACGGCGGTCGCCGCCAGGGAGACGTAGGACTTGTGATAGTGCGGCTCCCGCCTGTGGATGTTCGAGATGTGCACCTCGATGATCGGGCCGGGGAACATCTTCAGGGCATCGAGGATCGCGATGGAGGTGAAGGAGTAGGCGGCGGGATTGATGATCACGCCGGCGGCGTGCTCGATCGCCTCCTGGATCCAGTCGACCAGCTCGCCCTCGCGGTTGGACTGGCGGAACTCGATCGGCTGGGAGGGCACTGCCTCCCGGCAGAGCCTTTCGATGTCGGCGAGCGTCGTGCTGCCGTAGATCTCGGGTTCGCGCGTGCCCAGGCGGTTCAGGTTGGGTCCGTTCAGCACGAAGATGGGTTTGGTCATGAGAAGCTCCTATCCTGCATAGCCCAGCAGACGCGGCAGCCACAGCACCAGGTCGGGCGAGAAGGTGATCAGGCCCAGGGCCGCGACCAGCACCATAAGGAAGGGAAGGATGTCGCGCAGGATCGGCAGCAGGCCGGAGCGCGCGACATTGGCGACGACGAACAGCAGCAGGCCGTAGGGCGGCGTCACCAGGCCGATCATGAGGTTCACGACCACGATCACGCCGAAGTGCACCATGTCGATGCCCAGCGCCTTGGCGGTTGGGATGAAGATCGGAACGATGACCAGGAGGATGGTGATGCCTTCCAGCAGGCAGCCCAGCACCAGGAGGACGGCGTTCACCAGCAGCAGGAAGACGACCGGCGTCAGCTCGTAGCCCGCCATCAGCTCTCTCAGGCCGCTGGGGATCTTCTCGATGGTGACGACGTAGTTGAAGACCAGGGCACCGCCGATGAGGATGCCGATGGAGGCGCTTGAGCGCGCGCTCGCCAGGACCGCCTGGTAGGTCTGGGCCAGCGAGACGTCGCGGTAGAGCAAGACCGAGACCAGGAAGGCATAGGCGGCTGCGATGGCGGCGGCTTCGGTCGGCGTGGTGACGCCGCCGTAGATGCCGCCCAGCAGGATGACCGGCATCAGCAGTGCCGGCAGCGCCTTGACGGTGATGAGCGGCAGCCGGCTGAGCGGCACCGGCTCTTCCACCGGGAAGCCCTTCCGGCGCGCCATGACGCTGTTGGTGGCCATCAGGCCGGCCGCCATCAGCAGCCCCGGCACCGCCCCGGCGATGAAGAGGTAGCCGATGGAGGCGTCGGAGACGAGCGCGAAGAGCACCATGGGGATCGAGGGTGGGATGATGGGGCCGACCACGGCCGATGCGGCGGTGACCGCGGCGGCATAGCTTCTGGTGTAGCGCTCGCCCCGGGTCATCATGGTGATGATGAGGCGGCCCACCCCGGCGGCGTCGGCGATGGCCGAACCGGACATGCCGGCGAAGATCACGCTGAGGGCGATGTTGACGTGGCCGAGCCCGCCGCGAAAGCGCCCGACGATCGCGTTGCAGAAGGCGAGCAGGCGGTTGGAGAGACTGCCGACGTTCATCAGCTCCGCAGAGAGGATGAAGAGCGGGATGGCCAGCAGCACGAAGCTGCCGCGCAGCCCCTGGAGAAGCTGCTCGGCGGCGATGCCCATGTCCTGGCCGGCGGCGAGCAGGTAGAGGATGGACCCGCCGATCATGGCATAGCCGATCGGAAGGCCCAGCACGGCCAGGACCGAGATCGCCGCCAGGCAGAGGCCGAAGGGACTGAAGAGGGTCATTCATCCCTCAGCAGCGCGGGATCGCTCGGCGCCGGTGCCTCCGACCGGATGGCCCGGGCGACCAGCCAGAGGTACCGCGCGACCAGGGCCACGGCGAAGAGGATGTAGACGGAGAAGAGGTAGTCCAGGCGGATGTCGATGTAGGAGGCCTTCTCCACCCGCATGAAGGTGACGTAGTCCAGGCTCGCCGGCAGCGAGACCAGGAAGAGTGCCACCAGCGCCAGGCCCGACACCACCGCGAAGCCCCGGCGCAGGCGCCCGGAGACGGCGCTGTAGAGGATGTCGAAGCGGATCTCGTCCTGCGGGCGGACGACGAAGGCGGCACCCCAGAGCACCAGCCACATCCAGGCGAGCGTGCTGACCTCCTGGGTCCATCCGACCGGCCAGCCCAGCAGGTAGCGAAAGGCGATCTGCAGGATGAAGGAGACGAAGACCGTCGCCAGCAGGGCGGCGGCCAGGTTCTCCGCGCGCCGCCGCATCCAGCTAAGAGCCGCCGCAGTCCGGGGAGTCATGGAGATCCGATCCTCAAGTCCCGCGCGGTCTCAGACCGGCCGCGCGGGACGCTTCTGCCCTCGCATAGGAGAGCGGCGACTACATCGCGTTGATCTTTTCCAGGACGCCCGCGGGCCAGTCCTTGGCGAAGTCCGATTCGAGGTACATCTGCTGGGCGTGGTCCCGGAAGGCCTGGACATCGGGCTCGTAGACCTTCAGCCCCTCCTTCTTGAAGAACTCCACCAGCTCGCCCTCGCGCTCCAGGTGCTTGCTCGTGCTCCAGTCGACCGCCTTGTCGATCTCCGCTTCGAGGCTCTGCTGCTGCTCGGGGGAGAGGGCATCCCAGGTCTCCTTGGAGATCACGAAGAGGTCGTAGCCGACCAGGTGGCTGGTCAGGACGATCTGCGAGGTCACCTCATAGAACTTCATGTTGTAGTCGTTGGGCAGGGGGTTGTCCTGCCCGTCGATGGCGCCGGTCTGGAGGCCGGTATAGACCTCCGCATAGGCCATCGGCGTCGGGTTGGCACCCAGGGCCTTACCCAGGAACTGCCAGGCATCGCCGCCGGGCATGCGCAGCTTGATGCCCTCCATGTCGGCCGGGGTCTTGATCTCCTTCTCCGGCGCCAGGTTGACCTGGCGCGTTCCGAAGTAGACCGGTGCCACGATATGGATGCCGAGCTGCTCCTCGGCGGACGCCACCATCTCCTTGCCGGTCTCGCTCTCGAAGAAGGCCTTCAGGTGGTCCGCGTCCCGGAAGAGGTAGGCGGCCGTCAGGATGGACCAGGCCGGGATCTGCTTGGCGATGTCCTGGGGGGCGACGATCCCCGTCTCCAGGTTGCCGCGCTGGAGCGCCACCAGTTCGGTGCCCTGCTTGAAGAGCGTCGCGCCGAAGTGCGGCTCGAAGACGAAGTCCTGGGCGATGGCCTCGCCCAGCGCGCGCATCGCCTCGGCCCGGATGTCGCTATCGCTGAAGACCGCTGCGAACTTCAGCACCGGCTTGTCCTGCGCCATCGCGCCGAAGGTCAGTCCCGCAGCGGCAACCGCTGCGCCGCCGAGGATGGCCAGGCGCCGTGTAAGGTCGAATCTCATGTTTGTCCTCCCATTCGTTTGAGGCCCGTTTCCCTCGGGGCCGGTCTTGCTGGAAACGATGAACGAAATGGTTAGTTTATGTCAAGCCGATGGCGAGGAGCCGCGGGAACCCGGCTCGCGCTCGCCCGGTTCTCCCTTCCTGGAAGCGGAGCGGCGCCTGTGGTAGGAATGGGCGATGGCCGCCTGCTTTCCATCCTTCCCCGGGCGGCGAAGCGGAAGGCGGGCCGGAAACAAGTTATGGACTAACCAGTTCGTATAGAGAACACTGAGCCCATGACGGACGAGAAGGGAACCGCGGGAGCGGAGATCGCCACGATGCCGGCGGCGACGGGGCGGGTGAACGACCCCGAGGGCACGAAGCGCAACATCATCGAGGTCGCCGCGAAGGAGTTCGCCGACAAGGGGCTGGCGGGCGCGCGGATCGACGAGATTGCGGCCAAGACCAAGGCCAGCAAGCGCATGATCTACTACTACTTCGGCAGCAAGGACGACCTCTACCTCAAGGTGCTGGAGGCAGCCTACAGCGAGGTCCGCGCCACCGAGGCGGGCCTCGGCCTCGACGACCTGCCGCCGCTCGCCGCCCTGGAACGGCTGGTCCGCTTCACCTTCGACCATCACAACGCCAGCGAGGACTTCATCCGCCTGGTGATGATCGAGAACATCCACCGAGGCGCCTACCTGGCGAAGTCGCCGGTGATCCAGGAGCTGAACGTGACCGCCATCGATGCGGTGCGGCGCCTCTACCGGCGCGGCGTGGAGGAGGGGGTCTTCCGGGCCGGCCTCGACCCCATCGAGCTGCACTGGCAGATCAGCGCGCTCTCCTTCTTCAATGTCTCGAACCGGCCGACCTTCTCCATGATCTTCAAGCGCGACCTGGGCTCGAAGCAGTCGATCGCCTCGCTCCGGGAATCGGTTGTGGAGATGGTCCTGCGGCACGTCCGAAGTGGTTAGTCTCCGGTGAAGACCTCGATCGCGACCGTCTCCATCAGCGGCGATCTCCAGGAGAAGCTGGCCGCGATCGCCGCTGCCGGCTTCGACGGCGTCGAGATCTTCGAGAACGACTTCCTGACCTTCGACGGCACCCCGGCCGAGGTCGGCAGGCTGGTGCGCGACCACGGGCTGGAGATCACGCTCTTCCAGCCCTTCCGCGACTTCGAGGGGATGCCCGAACCGCAGCGGGCCCGGGCCTTCGAGCGCGCCGAGCGCAAGTTCGACGTGATGCAGGAGCTGGGTGCGGAGCTCATGCTGGTCTGTTCCAACGTCTCGCCTGCCTCGCTCGGCGGGATCGACCGGGCGGCCGCCGACCTTCGCGAGCTGGGCGAGCGCGCGCTGAAGCGCGGACTGCGCGTCGGCTACGAGGCGCTGGCCTGGGGCCGGCATGTCAGCGATCACCGCGATGCCTGGGAGGTCGTGCGCCGGGCCGATCATCCCGCGATCGGGCTGGTGCTCGACTCCTTCCACACGCTCGCGCGCAAGATCGACGTCGGCTCCATCCGGGCCATCCCGGGCGACCGGATCTTCATCGTCCAGCTTGCCGACGCGCCGCTGATCGACATGGACCTGCTCTACTGGAGCCGCCACTTCCGCAACATGCCGGGCGAGGGGGACCTGCCGGTCACCGCCTTCGCGCGCGCTCTGGCGGCGACGGGCTACGATGGCCCGCTCTCGCTCGAGATCTTCAACGACCAGTTTCGCGGCGGGTCACCCAAGTCCATCGCCGTCGACGGCCGCCGCTCGCTCCTCTACCTCATGGACCGGGTCGCGCGCGAGGAGCCGGGGATCGCGATCCAGGTCCCCGCCATGCCGGACCGGATCACGGTCAAGGGGATCGAGTTCATCGAGTTCGCCGCCTCGGAGAGGGAGGCCGGGACGCTCGCGGCACTGCTGCGCTCGCTGGGCTTCGTGGAGGCCGCGAGGCACAGGAACAAGGAGGTCGTGCGCTGGCTCCAGGGCAGGATCAACATCGTGGTCAACACCGAGAAGGAGGGGCTGGCCCACTCCTCCTACCTGATGCACGGCACCTCGGCCTATGCCATCGGCCTGCAGGTGGAGGATGCGGCGGCCACGGTCGAGCGCGCCAGGGCGCTGGGTGCCCAGCCCTTCGAGCAGCAACGCGGTCCCGGGGAACTCGCCATCCCGGCGATCCGCGGCGTCGGCGGCGGCGTGCTCTACTTCCTCGACGCCAAGAGCGAGCTGGGCGGGGTCTGGGAGGTCGAGTTCGAGCCGATCTCCGGTGCCCTGCCCGCCGGTGCCGGCCTGCGCGCCGTCGACCATGTCGCCCAGACCATGAACTACGAGGAGATGCTGACCTGGCTCTTGTTCTACACCTCGATCTTCCGGACCGGGAAGCTTCCGATGGTCGACGTCGTCGACCCGGCCGGAATCGTCCGCAGCCAGGTGATCGAGAGCGAGGACGGCGCCCTGCGGCTCACCTTGAACGGCGCCGAGAGCCGCAAGACCCTGGCCGGCCGCTTCATCGCCGAGAGCTTCGGGTCCAGCGTGCAGCACATCGCCTTCGCCGCCGACGACATCTTCCAGACCCTGGCGGCGCTGGAGCCGCGTGGTTTCCGCCCCCTGGCCATCCCCGGCAACTACTACGACGACCTCGAGGCGCGCTTCGGGCTGGACCCGGCCGAGAGCGAGCGGCTGCGGGCGCACAGCCTGCTCTACGACCGCGACGAGCAGGGGGAGTACTTCCAGGTCTTCAGCCAGACCTACGGCGACGGCTTCTTCTTCGAGATCGTCGAGCGCCGCCGGGGCTACCGCGGCTATGGCGCGGCCAATGCCCCTTTCCGTATCGCAGCCCAGAAGCGCAGGATGGAGCGGATCGGGACTGCCTTCTGACTACTGGCCTGTGATTGCTGCCCCGTGGTTGCTGCCCTGTGATTCTTGGCCGTGCAGTCGGGCTCGCTTCCGTGGTAACGGAATGGACCAGGGTGAGGGAGCTTGCGCGATGAAGTTCAGTCCGGGACAGGGCGTCCCCCGCACAGAGGACGATCGCTTCCTGACCGGGAAGGGACAGTTCGCCGACGATGTGACCCTGCCGGGACAGGCCTATGCCGCCATGGTGCGCTCGCCCTATCCCCACGCGCTCATCAATGGCATCGAGACCTCGGCGGCGCTGGCCGAGCCGGGGGTGCTTGCGGTGCTCACCGGACGGGACTGGGCCGGCGACGGCATGGGGGGACTGGTCGGCAAGGGGCATCTGCTGCCCCACCCACTGACGCGGCCGGACGGCAGCGACCTGGTCAATCCGCCCCGCCCCGCCCTGCCGCTCGACAAGGTCCGCCACATCGGCGAGGCGGTCGCAATCGTCGTCGCCGAGAGCCCGCAGATCGCCGCCGACGCGGCCGAGCTGGTCGAGGTGGACTTCGACCCCCTGCCGGCCAACGCTGATCCCCTGGCCGCCCGCTCCGAAGGGGCGCCGCTGGTCTGGGACGACTATCCGCGCAACGAGGCCTTCGTCTTCTCCGTCGGCGACGGCGCGGCGACGGATGCCGCCATCGAGGCCGCGCCGAATGTCCTGCGCCAGCGCCTGGTGGTCAACCGGGTCTACGCCAACCCGATGGAGCCCCGTTCCTTCAACGGCCACTACGATGCCGAGCGGGACCACTACACGGTCTTCGGCGGCGTGCAGCGCGCCTTCGCAACCCGGGACATGTTTGCCGAGCACATCTTTCATGTGCCCAAGGAGCGGTTCGACGTGGTGCCTGCGGACCTCGGCGGCTCCTTCGGCGTCAAGGCCACGGTCCCGGTGGAGATGCCCATGGTGGTCTGGGCCTCCAAGCGGGTCGGACGGCCGGTGAAGTGGACCGGCAGCCGGAGCGAGATGCTGATCGCCGACGACCACGGCCGCGACCTGGTGACCGACGCCGAGATCGCCTTCGACGACGCCGGGCGGATACTGGCGCTGCGGGCGCGCAACGTGAACAACATCGGCGCCTACCTCTCCCTCTTCGGGGCGGTGGGCGCCACCAACAACCTGGGCTCGATGGCCGGCACCTACGCGATTCCGGCCATGCATGCCGAGGTGGTCGGCGTCTGGACCAACACCAGCCCGCTGGCGCCCTACCGCGGCGCCGGCCGGCCGGAGGCGGCCTATGTGGTCGAGCGCATGCTCGACCTCGCCGCCGCGAAGATCGGGCTCGATCCGGTGGAGATGCGCCGGCGCAACCTGATCCCCAACGACGCCTTTCCCTTCAAGACCGCGCTCACCTTCACCTACGACTGCGGGGAGTTCGACCGGGTGCTGGAGAAGGCGGTGACGGCCGCCGACTACGCGGGCTTCCCCGCCCGCCGGGCCGAATCCCAGGCGCGCGGCAAGCTGCGCGGGATCGGTGTGGCCATGGGGATAGAGGTCGCGGCCAACCCCGGGACCGAGCATGTGGAGCTCAAGTTCGCGGCCGACGGCAGCGTCACCGTCCTGGCCGGCTCCACCAACCACGGCCAGGGCCACGGCACCTTCTACACGCAGTACGTCGTCGATGCGCTGGGGCTGGAGCCCTCCGCCGTCGCCGTCGTCGAGAGCGACACCCGGCTGATGGCGCAGGGCTCGGGCACCGGCGGGTCGCGCAGCGCCGCCTACGGCTCCGGCGCCATCCTGCTGGCGATCGAGAAGTGCATCGAGGCGGGGCGTCCCATCGCGGCGCATCTACTCCAGGCCGCCGAGACCGAGCTGACCTTCGCGGAGGGCGTCTATCACGTCGCGAACTCCGGCCAGAAGGTCTCCTTCCTGGAGGTCGCAAGAGCCGCCTTCAGGCCGGAGAGCCTGCCCGAGGGCCGGTCGCCGGGCCTGCACGAGATCGGCAAGCTGCAGATCACCCAGCCCTGCTTCCCCAACGGCTGCCAGGTCTCGGAGATCGAGATCGACCCCGACTTCGGCACGGTCGAGATCCTGGCGCACACGGTCTGCGACGACGTCGGCTTCGAGCTCAACCCCATGATCGTCAGGGGCCAGATCCAGGGCGGCGTGGTCCAGGGCATCGGCCAGGCGATCCTGGAGGACATGGTCTTCGACGAGGAGGCCCAGGTCCTGACCGGCTCCTTCATGGACTATGCCATGCCGCGCGCCTCGGACCTCTGCGCGATCCGGGTGCTGAGCCACCCCGTGCCGACGGCCGCCAATCCCACCGGCGTGAAGGGGGTGGGCGAGTCCGGGACGGTCGTATCCCTCCCGGCGGTGATGAACGCGATCGCGAACGCCCTGGCGCCGCTCGGCATCGACCATCTGGACATGCCGGCGACGCCGCACCGGGTCTGGCGCGCCATCCGCGACGCGCGCGCGGGGCGCTAGGAGGAACTCACCGGCTGCTGGAGCGGCCGCTGCTGTGGAAAGGCAAAGCAATGGAGATCAAGCGAAACGGATCGCAGCCGGCCACCAGGGGCTCGGCCGAGAACTTCACCGGGAACGTCCGCATCGAACCCCTGCACCGGGCGCCGGCCCCGGCGCGCATGACCAGCGCGCTGGTCACCTTCGAGCCGGGCGCGCGCAGCGCCTGGCACACCCATCCGCTGGGCCAGACCCTGATCGTGATCTCCGGCTGCGGCTGGACCCAGTGCTGGGACGGTCGCAAGGAGGAGATCCGCGCCGGCGACGTCATCTGGTGCCCGCCCGGACACAAGCACTGGCACGGCGCCACCCAGACCACGGCCATGTCGCACATCGCCATCCAGGAGCACGCCGGGGACGGCAAGGTGGTGGACTGGCTGGAGAAGGTCAGCGACGAGCAGTATCTCGGGAGCTGAGCGGCTCGGCGAAAGAAACGGGAAAGGACCTTTGATGGACCATCGACGGCTCGGCGGCAGCGGCCTCACGGTCTCGCGGCTCACGCTCGGCACCATGGGCTTCGGCGATCCGGCCTGGCGCTCCTGGGTGCTGGCCGAGGAGGAGAGCAAGCCGATCCTGCGCCGGGCGCTCGACCTCGGCATCACCCTGATCGATTCCTGCGACAACTACTCCAAGGGCGCCAGCGAGGCGCTGCTCGGGCGTCTCTTCCGGGGCTTCGTCGACCGCGACGAGATCCTGCTGGCCACCAAGTTCGGCCTGCCGCAGGGGCGCCATCCGCACCAGAAGGGCTACTCGCGCCACCACGTGATCGCCGCCTGCGAGGCCAGCCTGCGCCGGCTCGGCACCGACCGCATCGATATCCTGCAGACCCACATCTGGGACCCCGCCAGCAACGTCGAGGAGATGGCGGCCGCCCTCGACCACCTGGTCGCCAGCGGCAAGGTGCTCTACGTCGGCGCGACCGACATGCCCACCTGGCAGTTCGCCAAGGCGGTCTACCATGCCCGCCACCGGGGCCTGGCCCCCTTCGTCTCGATGCAGAGCCACTACAACCTGGTCTGGCGCGAGGACGAGCGCGAGCTCTTCGACTTCTGCCGTGCCGAGGGCATCGGCGTCATGCCCTACAGCCCCATGGCGCGCGGCTTCCTCTGCGGCCGCGCGCGGCGCCTGGAGCGGACCACGGAGCGCGCCCGCACCGACGACTTCGCCGAGGCCTGGTACGGCCGTCCGGCCGACGCGGCGGTGGCCGAGGCGGTCGAGGATGCGGCCGCGGAGCTGGGCATCCCTCCGGCGCAACTGGCGCTGGCCTGGGTGCTGCGCAATCCGGCCGTCGACGCCACCGTCATCGGCCCGACCCGGCCCGAACACCTGGACGAGGCCGTGGCCGCACTCTCGATCGAGCTCGACGAGGCCGTGGTGAAGCGCCTGGAGGCGCCCTATCTGCCGCGCATGAAGAACCGTCACGGATAGAGCGATTCCCGCAAGGTTGGGATTATCAGCTCCTGCCGTCACAATCATGACTGCACCTGCGAACTGCCAGCTCATTGGCCAGTGGAGGATCGTCGAAGCCGATCTGTGGGAGAGAGATTACCTCGACCTCGTTAGGCCGGCCAGGATCGTGATCGGAGCCAACGGACACGGCGAAATCGCTTTCGGAGCCTTGGAGGCCAGTCTCGATCTCGAGTACGGCAGCATCATCGTCTTCTTCACCTGGCAAGGATTCGAAGAGATGGACGAGGCTCGTGGCAACGGCTCTGCCGAACTGCTCGACGATGGTTCCCTCGAGATCGAGTTCTCCTATCACCTCGGCGATGACGCCATGCTCAAGGCCGTGCGGGAATCTTCTTCAACAGCCTGCTAGAGCAAATCCCGAGCAGATGGACTCATCTGCGACGACGATTTGCTGCTGAAACAGCCGGCTCTAGCGGTCGAAAGAGCGCATCTGGCCCTTGTAGTAGAGCAGGGGGCCCTCCTGTCCGGTCGCCTGGTGCAGGCGCAGGACGCGGCCGACCAGGATGGCGTGGTCGCCACCGGGATAGGCGCGCTCCAGGCTGCACTCCAGGGCGGAGTGGAACTCCTCCAGCAGCGGCAGACCGGCCTCGCTCAGGCGCCAGGGCGCCACCTCCTCGCGCTTGCCGCCGCTCCTGGCGAAGCCGCGGGCGACGGCCTCCTGTCCGGCGTGGAGGATGTGCACGGTGAAGGCGCCGGCGCGCATCACGCTGGCCTGCGTGCGAGCCTTGTAGCCGAGGCAGGCAAGCACCAGCGGCGGCTCCAGCGAGAGCGAGGTGAAGGAACTGGCGGTCAGGCCGCAGAGCCCGCCGCCGCCGTCCAGGGTGGTGATGACCGTGACGCCGCTCGCGAAGTGCCCCAGCGCATGGCGGAAGGCCGCCTCGTCGTGGCGCGCCTCGCCCGGCTCGAATTCCCGGTCCATGGCCAGTCCCTGCGCCCGCAGGTTCACGATGGTGCCCATCTCTCCTTCCTCATCGATCACTCGGCTGCCGATTGGGCGAACTCGCTGGCGTGCCACTTGCGCAGGCGCGGCAGCACCTCCTCGGCCAGAAGGCGGAGGTTGCGCATGCCGACCTCGTGGTCCAGGCCGGGCCAGTTGACCTTGAAGTTGATCAGCTCCATCTGCGTCTCGCTGTAGAAGTGCTTGACCTGCTCGACCACCCGGTCGACCGAGCCGACGAAGAGGGCCCGGTCCTTCACGAAGTCGTAGGTCAGTTCCTTCTTCAGGCTGGCCTCGGTGGCTTCGTCCAGGGTCTCGCCGGGGTCCAGGTAGATGCGCGGTCCCCGCCAGTTGGCGAAGTTCAGGCTGCCCATCAGCGGGCCCTCGCAGAGGCGGCGCGCCTCGGCATCGCTCTCGGCGACGAAGGTGTCGCGCACGATGGCGGTCTTGGCTCCGAAGGCGATCTTCTTGCCGTGCGCCTCCTCGTAGGCCTCCTGGTAGATCTTCAGGCGGTCCTTCAGGGTCGCGGCGGTCGGGCGCCACATGATAATGCCCATGTCGTGGAAGGCGGCGTAGCGCATGGAGCGCGGCGACTCGCTGACCACCTGCCAGAGCGGCGGGCAGGGCCGCTGCTTGGGGCCCGGGATGATGGAGAGCTTCACCAGCTCGCCGCTCTCGGGGTCGACATAGACGGGGTCGTTCACGCTGTGCGCGCGGTCGGCGCTGAAGCCCGGCGCCGGGAACTGGAAGATCTCGCCCTTGAAGGAAAAGACCGGGTCGGTGAGCGCCGTGCGCACCACCTGGACGGCCTCTTCGAAGAGCTTGAAGTTGGCGTCCTGGTCGTTCGGGTCGGCGGCCGGATTGAGGTTGCTGGCCTCCAGCCCGTAGTTGCCGCGCCCGAAGCCGATCTCCAGCCGGCCGTTGGAGAGCTGGTCGAGCAGCGCCAGGTCCTCGGCGAGACGGATCGGATGCCAGAAGGTGATGATGGCGGCGCTGAGGCCGATCCGCATGCGCTCGGTGCGGGCCGCGAGGTCGGCCGCCAGCATCAGGGGGTTGGGCACCATCTCCCGGCCCCAGATGGAGAAGTGATGCTCCGGCAGCCAGAGGGAATCGAATCCCGAGGCCTCGCAGAGCGTCGCCATCTCCCGCAGCTCGTCCAGGAGTTGGTGGTAGGGGCGCTGGCGCGCCGGATCATGTACGTTGAGGGAAATGCCGAACTTCATACGCCTGCTCCGGTCACGCTTTACAGGGCTTTGTATTAATGTATACCATATTACAAGATGCTAGGGCTTGCAAGGGGCAAGGGACCGGGTTGACCTGCCGGGAGAGAAAGCGAACCGCGTGCAGGGCGGAGAAGTGGTGCCGCCTGGAGGGACGCCTTGGCGAGGGGGAGCGTCTGGTCTCATGATCGCCCTGGTGGTTCGCCGGCTGCTGCTGATGATCCCGAACATCCTGCTGCTGACCTTCCTGCTCTTCGCCGGTGTGGCGAGCCTTCTGGGCAGTCCGGCCGGCATGATGCTGGGCGAGGAGGCCTCGCCCGAGGCGATCCAGGCGCTGAACGAGCGCTTCGGGTTCGACCGCCCGGTGCCGGAGCAGTACCTGGACTGGATCGGCAAGGCGCTGGGCGGCGATCTCGGCCGCTCCTACACCATGAACCTGCCGGTGGGCGACGCCGTCTGGCCGCGCCTGCCGGTGACCCTGGAGCTCGCCGGCTGGTCGATCGCGCTGGCCATGCTGGCCGCGGTCGTGCTGAACAGCCTGCCCTTCGCCCGCAGGGCGACCCGGACCTTCGCCGGCGGGCTCAGCGTGATCGGCATCACCGTGCCGAACTTCATGATCGGCATCAGCCTGATCTACATCTTCTCGGTGGAGCTGCGCTGGCTGCCGACCACTGGCTGGGTCCCCTGGTCGGACGGCGCGCTGGCGCACTTCAGGCACCTGATCATGCCGGTGGTGACCCTGGCGGCCTTCTACTTCGGTGCCTTTTCCATGGTCTACCAGGCCGAGTTCCGCACCGTCATGGGCCAGCTCTTCATCAAGGTAGCGCGCGCCAAGGGCCTCTCGGAGGGGCGGGTCGCCTTCGCGCACGCCATGCCCAACGCCATCCTGCCGGTGATCACCTATGCCAGCCTCTCGCTGGGCCAGCTCGTGGGCGGCGCGGTGGTGACCGAGACGGTCTTCTCGATCCCCGGCATGGGCCGTCTCTTCGTCGAGTCGATCGGCACCCGCGACTTCCCGATCATGCTGGCGATCGGCATGCTGATCATCGTGGGCGTCATGCTGATGAACCTGGTGGCGGACATCCTCTACACCCTCGTCAACCCGCAGATCCGGCTGAGCTGAGCCTCGGGGGAGCCAAGCCTTGTCCATCCGCCTCCTCGCCGGCCTGGCCATCATTCTCCTCGTCGCGCTCGCCGCGATCTTCGCGCCCTGGCTGACCCAGCACGACCCCATCAAGTCGGGCATCGACTTCCTGGCCGCACCCGGCGGCGCGCACTGGCTGGGCACCGACGAGCTGGGCCGCGACACCTACGCGAGGATGCTGTACGGGGCGCGCACCTCCTTGAGCGTGGGCATCGGCGCCGCCTTCGTCGCGGCCCTGCTGGGGACCACGGTGGGGCTCTTCGCCGGCTACGTCGGTGGGCGCACCGACCTGGCGCTGGTGCAGTTCATCGATCTCTTCATCGCCCTGCCGGGCCTGGTGCTGGCGCTGATCCTGACCGCCATGGTCGGCGCCACGTTGGTCAACGTCATGCTGGTGCTGGGCTTCGTCATGTGGCCGACCATGGCGCGCCTGGTGCGCGGCCAGGTCCTGGCGATCCGCGAGCAGGTCTTCGTCGAGGCCGCCCGCGCGCTGGGCGGCGGCAGCACCTGGATCATCTGCCGCCACATCCTGCCCAACATCCTGCGCATCGTGGCCGCCCAGTTCGCCATCACCGTCTCCTTCGCGATCTTCACCTCGGCCAGCCTCTCCTTCCTGGGCCTCGGCGTGCCGCCGCCGCTTCCCGACTGGGGCGGCATGGTGCGCGAGGGCTTCCAGTATCTCGTGATCAACCCGACCATGAGCCTGGCCCCGGGCGCCGCCGTGACCTTCACCGTGCTGGGCTTCTATCTGGTCGGATCGAGCGTCGAGTGATGCTGGAGATCTGCAACCTCTCGGTCACCTTCACCGGCCGCAAGGGCGACGTCCCGGCCGTGCGCGGCGCCGAGCTCTCGATCGCGCCGGGCGAGATCGTGGCCCTGGTGGGGGAGTCGGGTTCCGGCAAGTCCACCCTGGGCCAGGCCATCATGGGCCTGCTGCGCTTCGAGGCCGGCGCGCGGGTCGAGGGCGAGATCGCCTTCACCGGCAAGAGCGGCCGGCGCCAGGATTTGCTCGGCCTCTCCGACCGCCAGCTCCGGCGCTTGCGCGGCAACGAGATCTCCATGATCTTCCAGGAGCCCATGTCCTCCCTCAACCCGATCGTGTCGATCGGCAAGCAGATCGTGGAGGCGATCCGTCAGCACCGCACCCTCCCGGCCGGGCAGGCCGAAGCGGAGGCGCGCAGGCTGCTCGAAGAGCTGGGCCTGCCCAATCCCGAGGCCCTGCTGGACAGCTACCCGCACCAGATCTCCGGCGGAATGCGCCAGCGGGTCATGATCGCCATCGCGCTGGCCTGCGGTCCGGCATTGCTGATCGCCGACGAGCCGACCACGGCGCTGGACGTCACCATCCAGGCGCAGATCGTCGACCTGCTGCGCCGCCTGCAGCAGAGCACCGGAATGGCGATCCTCTTCATCACCCACGACCTGGGCCTGGTCGCCGAGATCGCCGACCGCGCCCTGGTCATGTATGCCGGCCAGATCGTCGAGGCCGCACCGGTCGAGGCGCTCTTCGAGCGGCCGCTCATGCCCTACACCCGCGCGCTCTTCGAGGCGATCCCCGAGATCGGCTGCTCCTTGGTCCCCGGCTACCGCCTGGAGCCGATCGCCGGCAACCCGCCGAACCCCCTGGACCTGCCGCCCGGCTGCGCCTTCCAGCCACGCTGTCCTCTGGCCCGGGTCGACTGCAGCGGCACGCGCCCGGCGCTGGAGGCGGCAGCCCCGGACCGCCTGGTGCGCTGCCTGCACTGGCGCGGGATGGCCGACGCATGAGCGAGACCCTGCTGGAAGTCGAGGGCCTCAGGACCTGGTTCTCGCTCAGGGGCGGCCTGCTGTCCCGGACCAAGGCCGAGATCCGTGCCGTCGACGGCATCTCCTTCAGCCTCGCCACGCAGGAGGTGCTGGGCATTTGCGGCGAGTCGGGTTCCGGCAAGTCGACCCTGGGGCGCAGCGTGCTGCGCCTGATCGAGCCCACAGACGGCCGCATCACCTTCGCCGGCAGCGACCTTCGCGCGCTGGGCCCGCGGGGCCTTAGGGCCTTCCGACGCCAGGCCCAGATGATCTTCCAGGACCCCTACGGCGCCCTGAACCCGCGCATGACCATCGAGTCCGTGCTGGCCGAGCCGCTGCGCCTGCAGGGCCTGGTGCGCGGCAGGCGGGCGCAGCGGGAGCGCTCGGCGGAGCTGCTGGAGACCGTGGCGCTCTCGCCCGACTTCCTGCGCCGGCGCCCGCAGGAGCTCTCCGGCGGACAGCGCCAGCGGGTGGTGATCGCCCGCGCGCTGGCGGTGGGCCCGCGCCTGGTGGTGGCGGACGAGCCGGTCTCGGCCCTCGACGTCTCGATCCAGGCGCAGATCGTGGCGCTGCTGAACGACCTGAAGCAGCGCCTCCGGCTCTCCATGCTCTTCATCTCGCACGACCTGGCGGTGATGGAATACCTCTCCGACCGCATCGCCGTGGTCTACCTGGGCAAGCTGATGGAGCTGGGCCCGGCCTCGGCCATCTGCACGCGCCCGCGCCATCCCTATACCCGCGCCCTGCTGTCCTCGGCACTCTCCAGCCGGAAGCGGGGGGCCGGGGGCCGCATCATCCTGAAGGGCGAGCTGCCCAGCCCCTCCGACCCGCCCTCGGGCTGCGTCTTCCGCACCCGCTGCCCCTTTGCCCTGCCGGCCTGCGCCGAGGACTTGCCGGTGCTGCGCAGCGTGGCACCGGGTCAGCAGATGGCCTGCATCCGCGACGACCTGCCGGACCACCCCGGGACCGACCCCGGTGGCGCGGGCCGCTAGGGCGGGTCCCGAGCGGCCTTGCGCGGGCAGTCCTCTCGCTGATATGATATGATGGTATACTGTATGACGAAAAAAAGTACCTACAGGAGGCCGCCGCCCTCGGCTGCGGCTCGAAGAGGCGAGACTGGGAGAACAGCAATGACGAGACCTAGATCCGGTACCCTGCTGACCAGCCTGGCGGTGGCAGCCACCCTGTGCCTCGCCGCCTTGGCCGCAGCGCCGACGCAGGCCGAGGAGCCGCGCCAGGGCGGCACCCTCACGGTCGGCTTCCGGGGCGATTCCAAGACCTTCGACCCCATGCACTCGATCCAGTTCACCGAGCGCCAGATCCTCTACCTGGTCTACAACACGCTCCTGCGCATGGGCCCCGACTTCTCACTCAATCCCGAGCTGGCGGAGAGCTGGGACATCGTCGACGGCGGCAAGAAGATCGTGCTGCACCTGCGCCAGGGCGTGAGCTTCCACGACGGCACCCCCTTCAATGCCGAGGCGGTCAAGTGGAACATCGACCAGCGGATGGACGAGGCGGTGGATTCCCCGCAGCGCAAGCAGCTCGTCGGCGTGGTCGAGAGCGTCGAGGTGGTGGACGACCACACCGTCGCGATCCACATGGTGGAGCCCTTCGCCCCCTTCCTCAGCCTCCTGGCCGAGCGTCCGGGCTTCATGGCCTCCCCGACCGCGGCTCAGAAGTTCGGCGCCGACTTCGGCCGCAACCCGGTCGGCACCGGCCCCTTCGTCTTCAAGGAGTGGTCGCCCGGAACCCGCATCGTGGTGGAGCGCAATCCCGACTACTGGGAAGAGGGCCTGCCCTACCTGGACAAGGTGGTCTTCAGCGACATCGCCGGCGCCATCGTCGGCGTGCAGCGCCTGATCACCGACGAGGTGGACTTCGTCGACAGCCTCTCGCCCAAGGACGTGCAGCAGATCCGCGACCAGCCGGAGATCAAGCTCGATCCCATAACGGTCGGGCGCTGGTACTCCTTCCAGTGGCAGTGGGACCGCGAGCCCTTCAACAATCCCAAGCTGCGCAAGGCCATCGCCTACGCACTCGACCGAGAGCGCATGAACAAGATCACCATGGAGGGCGACGCCATCGTCTCCGACGGGCCGGTACCCCCCAGCCTCTGGTGGTTTGCGGACGACCTGCAGGGCTATGCCTACGACCCGGAGAAGGCCAAGGCGCTGCTGGCCGAGGCGAACCTGCCCGAGGGCTTCGTCATCGAGCTGGCGACGCCCGAGGACAGCATCCTGCGCCAGCTCAACCAGCTTGCCGCCGAGCAGCTGACCGCGGTCGGCCTGGAGGTGCAGCTCGTACCCGTGGCGCAGAAGGAGTGGTACTCGCGCGTGGTCGAGAAGGCGATCAACTTCACGCCGATGCGCTGGACCCAGCGTCCCGATCCGGACGGGCTGCTCTCCATCCTCTTCGCCAGCACCGGCTATGCCAACTCCACCGGCTACAAGAACGAGCGGGTGGACGCGCTGCTGGCGGAGGCGGCCGCCACCTTCGACCAGGACAAGCGCCTGGCCCTCTACCAGGAGGTCCAGAAGATCCTGCTGGAGGACCTGCCCTACGTGCCGGTCTACTTCTCGGTGGAGTACGCCGCCATGCGCGACGACGTCATGGGCTTCCAGTGGACGCCGGACCAGATCCCGCGCTTCTACAACGTCTGGAAGGCCGAGTAGGCGAGACCGGCCTGCCCAGCGACCGCAAGGCCCGGAGCGATCCGGGCCTTGTCGTTTCTTTCAGGCCGGGCGCTAGAGCAAGTTGCGCTCGCATATGCTCACGCACCTTACTCTAGAGCAGGTTGCGCTCGCTCATGCTCACGCATCCTGCTCTAGCCTGTTGTTTTAACAGCAAATCGTCGTCGCAGATGAATTCATCTGCTCGGGATTTGCTCTAGCGTATTGTTTTGGAAGCAAATGGTCGTCGCAGATGATTCCATCTGCTCGGGATTTGCTCTAGCCTTCGTCGGCCGCCTGCTTGCGCAGCAGGGCGATCGCGACCCCGGCCGAGCGGCGCACGTAGGATCGGCAGCTCGCCTCGGCCGCATCGGCGTCGCGGGCCTGGAGGGCCTCGGCGATGCGCTGTACCGCGGCCAAGGACTCGTGCTTGGCGCTCTCCTGCATGGTGCGCGAGGTCAGCGAGCGCAGGAAGGTGATCCTGGCCCGCAGGCGCTTGTGCAGCTCGCGCGCGACCTCGTTGTCGCCGCCGGCCATGAGCGCCTCGGTGAAGGCGTCGAGGGCGGCGACGTAGGCCTTGGTGTCGCCGCCGAAGATCGTGGCCCGGATCTCTCCGGCAGCGGCGACCAGGTCGGCAAGCTGGCTCTCGCTCGCCCGCTCGACGAAGTGGCGGGCCATCCCGGCCTCCAGCAGTTCGCGCACCTCGTAGATCTGCCTGGCCTCCTCCTCGCCGACCTTGGCGACGAACATGCCCTTGTTGGCCTCCCTGACCACCAGGCCCTCGGCTTCCAGGTGGCGCAGCGCCTCGCGCACGCAGGTGCGGCTGACGCCGGTCTCCTCGCAGAGCCGGCGCTCGACGAGCCTCTCGCCGGGGCGGAAGTGCTGGTTCAGGATGGCGTTTCGCAGGGTGGTGGTCGTCCGGTCGCGCAGGATCTGCGTTTCGGGCTCCACCCGCAGGGACATGTCCGTCGGTGCCAAGCAGGCCTCCCCAAGCAACCGCGCCCGGGCGATCGAAGGGCGCTCCTCTTAGATAGGCCCCTTTCCGGGCCTGGCCAAGCATCCGGTCTGAGAGTATGCCGTATGACGATCCTACAGGATGCACAACCGAGCAGCGGAACACGATAGCATGCGGACCGACCTTCCTGCCCCCAGCGACCTCCACAGCGTGATCGAGGGCGAGGGTCCCCCGGTGCTGCTGATCCACGGCGTCGGCGCCGACCTTGGCTCCTGGGATGCGGTGGTGCCGCGACTGAGCCCCTACTTCACCGTGATGCGGGCCGACCTCAGGGGCCATGGCAAATCGCCTCTCCTGCATGAGACCTACTCGCTGGAGCGCTTCTCCGCCGACCTGGTGGGGGTGCTCGACCGCCACGGCTTCGCCAGGGCCCATATCGTCGGCTTCTCGCTCGGCGGCCTGATCGGCCAGACCCTGGCACTGGACTGGCCGGAGCGGGTGGACCGCCTGGCGCTGCTCTCGGCCGTCGCCGGGCGCAGCGACGAGGAGCGCGCCAAGGTGGTCGACCGCCTGGCCGTGATCCGCGACCAGGGCATCGTCGCCGTCACCGGTGCCGCGCGGGAGCGCTGGTTCACGCCGGAGTTCGTGGCCGCCCACCCAGAGCGGATCGAGGCCCGCATCAAGGAGCTGATCGCCAACGACAAGGAGTCCTACATGGAGGCCTACCGGGTCTTCGGCCTCGGCGAGAACGCCCCGCGCCTGAAGGAGATCCGGCACAAGACCCTGGTGCTGACCGGCGAGCACGACATCGGCTCCAACACGCGCATGGCGCGCCTCATGCACCGCGAGATCGCCAACTCCCGGCTGGTCATCCTGCCGCGTCTGAAGCATTCCATCCTGGTGGAGGCCTCCGACCTCGTGGCGCAGGAAGTCCTGACATTTCTGCAGGAGCCTGCCTGAAGCCTCTGTCTGCGCTGCGACCGGCGACCCCTCGGGGCGCTTACGATTTTCTAACGCCTGTTCGTAACCTGCGATGGACCAGCCCCGGGGCACGCGCATTATGGGTGGTACGAGCCGTTGGAGCCTGAAAAGGCCTCGGCCCCGCGTTTGACAGGATTATTCGAACGGCTGTAATAATTTCTGCATAGAACAAGGCCGCCGCGCTCCGTTGCCGGCGCAAAGTGGGGGGAGCTTTTGGGCGATGGCGCAGCCGCCGCCGACGATACCCGCAGCGCTTCTCGCGTCCAGCGAGGCCCACGGCGACTCCGCCGCGCTGGTCGCCGGCGGCAGGCGCATCACCTACGCCGAGCTCAAGGACCGGGTGCTCCGCGCGGGTGCGGTGCTGCGGAGCCGGGGAGTGGGAAAGGGCGACCGCGTCGCGATCTGGATGCCGAACGGGCCGGAGTGGGTGGAGGCCGCCCTGGGTGCTGCCTGCATCGGCGCCGTCATGGTCCCGGTCAACACCCGCCTGAAACCCAGGGAAGCGGACTACATCCTGAAGAAGTCGGGCGCCCGGCTGATGCTGGCCTCCCGGGACTTCCTCGGCAGGGACTACGCGGCCGAGGCCGAAGCGCTGGCGCTGCCCGCACTGGAGGCGGTCATGGCCGCCGGCGGCCCCGATGCGGCCTGGAGCGCGGCGCTCGATGCTGTTGCAAGCGACGAGGCGGAGGAGACCCTGCGCCAGGCGCAGGCCATCGCGCCCGAGGATCTCGCCGAGGTCATCTTCACCTCGGGGACGACGGGCTTTCCCAAGGGCGCGATGCTGAGCCACCGGCAGATCGTCCGGGCCTATCTCTTCTACGCCGGGCGCGCCGGCATGCAGGCGGGCGACCGCTACCTGATCGTCGCGCCGATGTTCCATTCCTTCGGCTTCAAGGCCGGCGTCGTGGTCTCGATCCTGAAGGGTGCCGCGATCTACCCGGTCCCGGTCTTCGACGTGCACGAGGCGCTGGAGACGATCGAGCGCGAGCGGATCACCCTGATGGGCGGCCCACCCACCATCTTCACCTCTCTCCTGGACCTGAACGAGAGGGAAGGGCGCGACCTCTCCTCGCTGCGCAGCATCGTCCTGGGCGGCAACATGATCTCCCCGGCCCTGGTCCGAAAGCTGAGGGAACAGGTCGGCGTCGACATCGTGCTGACCGCCTATGGCCTGACCGAGACCACGGCGCTGGTCACCATGACCCGCCGCGAGGACGGCGTCGAACGGATCTCCACCACCGCCGGCCAGCTGGTCGACGGCATGGAGATGCGCTGCGTCGACCGGGACGACCGCGAGGTCCCCCGCGGCGAGCCCGGAGAGATCCAGGCGCGCGGCGCGAACGTGACGGCGGGCTACTTCGACGATCCGGAGGCGACGGCGGCAGCCTTCACCGACGACGGCTGGCTCAGGACCGGCGACATCGGCGTGATCGACCAGGCCGGCTACCTGACCGTCACCGACCGCAAGAAGGACATGTTCATCGTCGGCGGCTTCAACTGCTATCCGGCCGAGATCGAGGCGATCATGGGCCAGCACCCCGCGGTCGGCGAGGCCGCGGTCATCGGCGTGCCCGACCAGCGGCTGGGCGAGGTGGCCAAGGCCTTCATCGTGCCGCGCGAGGGCCAGGACCTGGAGGCGGAGGCCTTCATCGCCTGGTGCCGGGAGAACATGGCGAACTTCAAGGTGCCCCGCTACGTCGAGACCCTCGAGGCCCTGCCGCGCAACGCCATGGGCAAGGTGCAGAAGTTCCTCCTGCGCGAGCGTCCCTCCTGACGAAGGGCGTCCCGGACGCAAGCTATCAACGAAAGAGAGCGCATGTTCACCAGCTACCAGCACATCACCTTCGAACGCGAGGAGACCATCCTGCGCGTGACCCTGAACCGTCCCGAGAAGCTGAACGCCTTCAACGGGCCGATGCACAGCGAGCTCTCGCGTCTCTTCGTCGACATCTCCGCCGACCGTGAGTCGGAGGTCGTCATCCTGACCGGGGCGGGCAGGGCCTTCAGCGCGGGCGGCGATCTGGACTTCCTGGAGGACTGCCGCGCCGACCCGGCAGGCTTCGCCGCGACCCTGCACGAGGGCAAGCGGCTGATCACCTCCCTGCTGGACTGCGACAAGCCCGTCATCTGCCGGATGAACGGCGATGCCATGGGGCTGGGCGCCACCGTCGCGCTCTTCTCGGACATCATCGTCGCGGCGGAGACCGCGCGGATCGGCGATCCCCATGTGCTGGCCGGTCTGACCGCGGGCGACGGCGGTGCCGTCATCTGGCCGCAGCTCATCGGCTATGCCCGTGCCAAGCAGTACCTCCTGAGCGGGGATTTCCTGACCGCCCCGGAGGCGGCTGCGCTGGGGCTGATCAACTTCTCGGTCCCGGCCGAGGAGCTGGACGAGCGGGTCGACAAGTGGGCGAGGAAGCTCGCGCGCGGCGCCGGCGTCGCGGTCCGCTCGACCAAGGCGACGATCAACATCGGCCTGAAGCAGCTTGCCGCGGCGATGATGGACGCCGGGCTCGCCGCGGAGGAGCGCTCCGGGCTGACGCAGGACCATGGAGAGGCCATCGCGGCCTTCCGGGAGAAGCGGCGTCCCAGCTTCAAGGGCTGCTGAGCCTCGCCCTATCGGCTGTTGCCGCTGCCGTCGCTGGGCGGCAGGGGCTGCGCCAGCAGGCCGGCTTCGATCATGCGGGTGAACTCCGCCGCCAGTTCCTCCACCGGCTTGCCGGTCGGCCGGTACCAGTCCAGCGCGGCGTTCAGGCCGCCCAGGATGAAGTTCCGGGCCAGCCTCAGGTCGGCATCGCCACGCAGTTCGCCCGCGGCCTGGGCCGATTCCAGCAGCTTCAGCCAGAAGTCCTCATAGGCGCGGCGCCGCAGCAGGTGCTTCCGGCGGGCCTCGAGCGGCACCTGGGCCAGCAGGTGCCGGGAGGCGGAGGCATAGGCGCCGAACTTCAGGATGCTCGCCAGGTGCGCGGCGATGGCCGCGCGGATCCGGTCGGCGTAGCTCGAGCCCGGGGCGATCGCGGCGATGGCGTTGTAGACCGAGGTCGAGACGTTGTGGATGCCCATGTCGAGCACCGCCTCGATCAGGAGCTCCTTCGAGGGATAGTGATAGTAGATCGATCCCGCCCGCAGGCCCGCCGCCTCGGCGATGTTGCGCATGGTGGCGCCGGAATAGCCGCGCTCGGAGAAGACGCCGGCCGCAGCCGCGATGACCCGCTCGCGCGAGATCTCGGCCTTCGTCGGCTTGCGCGAGCCGGACGCCTTGGCTGCAGTCGCGTCCGCGATACCTTTGGCCGGACTTCTACCCACGGCCGGCCGAGCCCTTCAGCAGGTCGCCCGCGATGATGAGGCGCCGGATCTCCTGCGAGCCGGCGGCGATCTCCATGACCTTCGTCGTGCGGTAGAGCCGGTTGATCTCGGTGTCGCGCATGTAGCCGGCGCCGCCGTGGATCTGCACGGCCTCGTCGATGACGAACTTGGCGGCAGCGGCGGCATTGAAGAGGGCCGCGGCGGCGAGCCTGTGGACGCTGCCGCGGCCGTAGTCCGCTCCGCTCGTGCTGGCGCAGGTGTCGAGCACGCGGTAGACGAAGGTCCGGGCGACCTCCAGGGCCACGTACATCTCGGCCAGCTTGGCCTGGATCATCTGGAAGGAGGCGATGGGCTTGCCGAACTGCTCTCGGAGCTGCGCGTGGTCGATGGCGAGGTCGAGGGCGCGGCGGGCCGGCCCGATGCAGAGCATCGCGGACATGACGCGCTCCAGGTCCAGGCCGGAGTGCATGATGATGTGCCCGCGGTTCTCCTGGCCCAGCAGGCTCTCCGGCGGCACCCGGCAGTCCTCGTAGACCAGCTCGCCGATCGGGCTGCCGCGGAAGCCCATCTTGTCCAGCTGCTGGGCGACCTTGAAGCCAGCGAAGTCCTTCTCGACCAGGAAGGCCGAGATGCCCTTGTTCCGGCCCAGCTCGGTGCTGGTCCGGGCGTAGGTCAGCACCAGGTCGGCGATCGGGCCGTTGGTGATGTAGATCTTGGTGCCGTCGATGACGTAGCCCTTGCCCTCGCGCCGCGCCCTGGTCTTCATGGAACCGAGGGCATCGGACCCGGCACCCGGCTCGGTCATGCCCAGCGCGCCGATCAGGGCACCGGAACAGAGGCCTGGAAGGAAGCGCCGGCGCTGCTCCTCGCTGCCGTTGCGGTAGAGGTTGTCGATCACGAGGTTGTCGGCGTTGAGCCAGCTGAAGGCGAAGGCGGGGTTCCAGTATGCCATGACCTCGCAGATGAGGCCGGAGGAGAGGTAGTCGAGGCCCTGGCCGCCGTAGTCCGGCGGGACCGTGGTGCCCAGATAGCCCATGGCGGCGACCGCCCAGAAGGTCTCCGCCGGCCACCAGTCCTCGTCGTCCATGCGAGCCTGCAGCGGGTGCAGCGTCCCCTGGAAATAGTCGCTCGCAAGGCTGCAGAGCTGGGCCTGCTCCTCCGTCAGGCCGAACTGGCTACCGATCCGGTATTCTTCGAAGGCCGGCGTCATGGACGTTGCCTCCTCATGCGCTGAGGAACTGTCCGCCGTCCGCGGCCAGCACCCGACCCGTCACGTAGCGCGCCGCCGGCGAGGCGAAGAAGGCGACGACCGAGGCGACCTCCTCCGGCGTGCCCATGCGGGGGAGTGCGGCCTGGGCCAGGATCTTGCCGGTCATCTTCTCGCCCCAGTGCCGGACGGCGTCGCGTCCCATGTCGGTGTCGGTCAGGCCCACCGAGACGGCATTGGCGCGGATCCCGTTGCGCCCCTCTTCCTTGGCGATCACGCGGATCATCGCCTCCACCCCCGCCTTCGCGGCGGCGGTCTGCGCCGACCCCGGCGTCGCCGAGCGCGCGGCGATGGAGGTCACTGCCACGATACAGCCCTGCTGCTGGCGGTGCATGATCCTGAGCGCCGCGCTTGCTGCATTGAAGAAGCCGTTGAGGTCCGTGTCGATCAGGGAGGTCCACTCCTCCGAATCCAGCTCGCGCAGGGGCTTCCAGCCGGCATTCCCCCCGGCCGTGTGGACCAGGGTATCGAGGCCGCCGCAGGAGGCAGCCGCCCCCTCGATCGCCTGCGCCATCGCCGCGGTATCGCGAACGTCCGCCTGCAGGAGAAGCGCTTCCGCGCCGGCCGCCCGGACGAGGGCTGCTGTTTCCTCGGCAGCGCTCTCGTTGGCGCGGTAGAGGATGCCGATCGCGCGGTGCGACGCGGAGAGGGCCTCCGAGACCGCACGTCCGATTCCGCGCGATCCCCCCACCACGATTGCCAGGCGGCTCTTCTCCATCTGCCTCCTCCCTCCTACTTTGCATTTTTCTAATTCTTGTTCGAAAAACATTCAAGCTGGTAAAGCTCTTTGCTGGGTGGCGGGTGCGTGGCAATGGTGGTCGGTCTGCGCGGATAGGCGGCGGACGCAAGGCAGAATTCACGAAGCGGCGCGGGGAGAAGAATGAAGGGGCGCTCAGTTCTCTGGAAGCGGCTGGATAGCGAGGGGGCCGACGCCTGCCGCTATCTCTTCGATGGGGAGAGATGGACGATCGAGGGCACGGCCCTCTTTGCGGAAGGCTCCGAGATAGCCGAGCTCTCCTACCGTCTCTGCTGCCGGCAAGACTGGAGCAGCCTCTCTGCGAGCGTGAGGGGTTGGATCGGAAGCGCTTCCGTCTCGCTGGACCTGCAGGGCCTGCCCGACGGCCGTTGGAGCGCAGACGGTCACCCGCTCGATGGCCTTTCCGGCCTGCTGGACATCGATCTCGGCTTCACGCCGGCCAGCAACACCAATGCGATCCGGCGGCTCGGCCTGCAAGACGGCCTGGAGGTCGGAACCACGGCCCTGTGGTTCGATGTCTCCGACCGACGCCTCAAGCCCCTGAAACAGAGCTACCGGCGGGAAACGGTGACGACGCTGGCCTATGCCTCGCCCTCGCACGGCTATCGCGCGCTGCTGGAGGTCGACGACTTCGGGATCGTGACCCGCTACCCGGAGCTCTGGGAAGCGGTCCGGGTGACGGCGCTTTGACAGGCTCCACTGCTGTCCGGTTGAGCGAAACTGGTTGTGTTATTCGCATCCACGCACAACCCTTAACGTCATCCCCGGGCGAAGACCCACTGCTGTCCGGTTTAGCAAACTAGATTGTATTGACTGCGCCTCTGCACAACCCTTGTGCGTCATCCCCGGGCGAAGACCCGGGGATCCACGTGGAACGGCATGTAAGTTCCCCAACTTTGGGCGCTGGTGGAGCCGTGTGGATGGCTGGATCAAGTCCACTGCTGCCCGGTTTAGCTATTCCTGCTAAGTTTGCGCGATCTTCATTCAGTATTTTCTATCATTAATCGTCGTGACCGGGCTTGACCCGGTCATCCACGTCGTGCCGCCAGCGTAGAACACTCCACTTTCGTGATGCCGAGCCACGTGGATCCCCGGGTCTTCGCCCGGGGATGACGGTAATGGTTGTGCATAGATGCAAACAACACAACCAGAAGCGCTATACCGGACAGCAGTGGATCAAGTTCGGCCATGACAGATAATAATTGAATAAAATATAAAATAAATCGCAAATTGATTGTATCTTGACGTTAACCGAAGAGCAGTGAGAAGGCTCTTGGAATCCTGATCGACAATCCGCAGCGCCCACCGGCTCCCTTGCTTTCCGACGATCGATCCTTCATCTGCACGAGGCGGACGAATCATCCGGGATACTTGCCAATGCCCGACCTCCATCCTGAGCCGAAGGTAGAGACGGCCGACAAGGACCATAGCGTGGTCCGGGCGACCCGGCGTCCTGTCGTTCATGGGAGCGCGCGATGACGACGCTCGTCGAGGTGCTGCTCTGGTTCGCGGCCATCGGCTGCGGCCTGATCGCCGGGCTCTACTTCGCCTTCTCCGTGGTCATCATGCCGGCCTTCGCCCGCATCGACAGGGCCCAGGCCGTCGCCGCCATGACCGCGATCAACCGGACGATCCTGGCAACGCTCTTCATGCCGCTCTTCTGGGGAACCACCCTGGCCGGGCTTGCGCTGGCGGTGCTGGCGGCGGTCCGCTGGGAGTCGCCGGGCGCGGCGGCCATGCTCGCCGGTGGTCTTATCTACTTCGCCGGCATGTTCCTGGTGACCGCCCTCTGCAACGTGCCCCTCAACAAGGCGCTGGAAGCTGGGGCAGCCGCCGAGGGCGATCCCACCGGTATCTGGGACCGCTATCTCCTCCATTGGACGCGCTGGAACCACCTCCGCACCCTGGCCTCCACCGGCGCAACGGTCCTCTTCGTCCTGGCCATCGCACTGGGCTGAGGTTGGGGCCTCGGTCCCGAGGTCTTCGCCTTCAGGCGGCGGGGAGCCGCGCGAGGATCGCCCTGGCGGACTTCAGGTGGGGCTCGTCGACCATCCGGCCGTCGAGCTGCGCGACCCCGCCGCGGGCCTCTTCCATCGCCTGCAGCACCCGGCGGGCCCAGGCGACCTGGGCCTCGCCCGGCGTGAAGGCGCGGTGGATGGCCTCGATCTGGCCGGGGTGGATTGCGAGCTTGGCACCGAAGCCGACCGCCGCCGCCTCGCCTGCCTCCGCCGCCAACCCCTCGGGGTCGCGGAGGTCGATAAAGACCGAATCGACGGCCGTCACGCCCGCGGCCTTGGCGGCGAAGAGCATGGCGTCGCGCGCGAAGCGGAAGGGCGAGCGGTAGGCACCCGTCTCGTCGCGGTTCGAGGAGACGCCCAGGTCGGCCGCCAGGTCCTCGCCGCCCCAGGCCATCCCGACCAGGCGCGGATGGCGCCAGTCGGAGGTGAGGAGGCCCCTGACCGCGCCCGCCGTCTCCGTGGCGATCACCAGGATGCCGATCTCCTCGCCGCCGCCCGCCTCGGCGATCATGGCGGAGAGAGCCTCGATGTCCTCGCGGCCCTCGCACTTGGGCAGGACGAAGCCCGCCGCGCCCGCCGGCAGGGTGGCCGCCACGTCGCCTGCCGTGCGCCCCGTGTCCAGTGCGTTGACGCGCACCCAGCGCGGCATCGGCGCCGGGCGGCGGAGCGCCCCTGCCGCGGTCTCGCGCGCGGCGTCCTTGTGGGCGGGAGAGACCGAGTCCTCGAGATCGAGGATCAGTGCGTCGGCGCCGGTGCCGGGCGATTTCTCCAGCTTTCTGCTGTCGTCGCCCGGAACGAAGAGCCAGGAACGGGGCTGCATGGTCGAAGTCCTCTCTATCGCTTCACAGGGCGTCAGCGTTTCGGCCGCAGGCCGGTCAGATGGCCGAGATCCCGCCGGTGACCGAGATGGTCTGTCCGGTGATTTTCGCAGCCTCGCGGCTCAGGAGGAAGGCCGCGAGGTGGGCGATATCCTGCGGCTCCGCGACCCCGAGATGCGCCATGGTTTCCGCCTTGCCGAAGAGCTTGCGGGAGAAGGGGTCCTCCATCAGCTTGTCGTAGAGCGGCGTGCCGCGGACGATGGAGGGGGTCAGGGTGTTGACCCGGATGCCCTGGCGCTTGACCTCGATGGCCATGGCGCGGGCGAACATGGCGATCCCGGCCATGGCGCCGCCGATCGCGCTCTCGCCCGGCGTGGCGAGCTTGCCGGCGTCCGAGGCGATCAGCAGGATCGCCCCGTGACCCTGCCGGGCCATGACGTCGTAGGCGGCGCGGGCCGGCAGGACCACGGGGGCCAGGACGCCGGTCACGTCGTCCATGAGCTCGGCCAGGGGGATGTCCTTCAGCAGGCGCGGCATGGGATCGCCGCCGGCACCCGACAGCAGGCCGTCCAGCCCGCCCATGGCCTCCGCCGCCTGCTGCACGATGCGCTCCGCATCGCCCGGATCCGCCGCATCGCCCCGGACGTAGAGGGCGCCCAGCCGTTCGGCGGCGGCGCGGCCCCGCGCCTCGTTCCGGCCGGCCAGCGCGATCGCGGCGGCCCCGGCGGCCTGCATGGCCTCGGCGCAGGCGTAGCCGATCCCGGCCGTGCCGCCGACGATCAGGATGCGCTGTCCGGAGAGATCAGGCATCGGCCGGCCGCTTCATCATGAGGGCCGCACGCTCGCAGCTTCCGCAGAGCGTGCCGTCCTGGTTGAAGCACTCGTGGCGCAGGGTCACGATGCCCTCGCCGGGCCTGGACTTGCTCTCCCGCTTGGCGACCACCGTGGTCTTGATCTTGATGGTGTCGCCCTCGAAGAGGGGGTGCGGGAAGGTGACGTCGGTCATGCCGAGGTTGGCCAAGGTCGTCCCGAAGGTCGTGTCGTTCACGGTCATGCCGACCATGCAGGCCAGCGTGAAGAGCGAGTTCACCAGCGGCTTGCCCCAGACCGACTTGGCCGCGGCATGGGCGTCGATGTGGAGGGGCTGCGGGTTCATCGTCAGCAGCGAGAACCAGCGGTTGTCGGTCTCGGTGATGGTGCGTGTCCAGGCGTGGTCGAACACCATGCCTTCCTCGAATTCCTCGTACCAGAGACCGCTCATTCTTCGTCTTCCTCAAGTTCGATCAGGATGGATTTCGCCGGCATGGTCTCGCCGGTCCTGGCGGAGAGCTTCGCCACCTTGCCGTCGAAGGGCGCGGTCAGCGCATGGACCAGCTTCATCGCCTCCATGACGACCAGGGTCTCGCCCTGCCTCACCCGCGCACCTTCGCGCACGCGGACCTCGGTGACCAGGCCGGTCAGCGGGGCCGCTATGACGCCTTCCCGAGCCGGACCCGCGCGGTTCTCCATGCGGGCCTCGGCCAGGGGGCGGACGGTCGCGCGCAGCGTCAGGCCCTCCAACGCGGCGAGGGTGCAGGCGCCCTCCCTCGAAATCAGGAGCGGCTGGCGGTCGAGCCGCAGCCTCCTCTCGGCGTCGCCGACCTCGGGCTCCGGGCCCAGGGTCAGGGTCAGCTCCGTGCTGCCGTAGTCGTCTTCGAGGTAGAGCGGGGCGCGGCCCGGGGTCCGGTGGCCGCCGACGCGGAAGCCGTCGCAGCGGGCCTGGGGATCCTCTCCGCCCCGGATCGCGGCAAGCGCGGCCAGGCCCCGCAGGTGGAGCAGCCTCTCCGGGTCGGGCTGCCAGCCCTCCGGGAAGCTCTCCTGCAGGAAGCCGGTGGTCGCCCGGCCCTCGGCGAAGGCTGGCGCGGTCAGGCAGTCGCGCAGGAAGCCGAGGTTGGTGCCGACGCCCGCGACCGCCGTGCCGTCGATCCCGGCGATCAGGCGCCGGCGTGCCGTCTCGCGGTCGGGACCGTAGGCGATCAGCTTTGCCAGCAGGGAATCGTAGTGGCTCGCGACCCTGTCCCCTGCCTCGAAGCCGCTGTCGAAGCGCAGCTTGTCCGGCACCGACAGCAGGTCGAGGGGTCCGCTGTCGGGCAGGAAGCCGGCCTCGGGGCGCTCGGCATTCACGCGGACCTCAATGGCGTGGCCCCTGGGCCGGATCTGCGCCTGCGTCAGAGGCAGGGGCAGGCCCGCCGCCTGACGGAGCTGCCATTCCACCAGGTCGACGCCGCAGATCGCCTCGGTCACGGGATGCTCGACCTGGAGGCGGGTGTTCATCTCCAGGAAATAGGGGCTTTCCTCGCCTGCCTGCATGACGAACTCAACCGTACCGGCGCCGGCGTAGTCGATCGCGGCGGCGAGTCTGGTGGCATGCGCGAAGAGCAGCTCGCGCACCCCTTCGGCAAGCCGCGGCGCCGGGGCCTCCTCGATCACCTTCTGGTGGTTGCGCTGGACCGAGCAGTCGCGCTCGTGGAAGTGCAGCGCACCCCCCTTGCCGTCGCCGAAGACCTGGACCTCGAGGTGGCGCGGCTCGGCGATCAGCTTCTCCAGGAAGAGCGTCGCGTCGCCGAAGGCCGCGGCGGCCTCGGCGCGGGCCGACTGCAGCGCCGGCGCCAGCTCCTCGGCCGCCATGACCCGGCGCATCCCGCGCCCGCCGCCGCCGGCGCTGGCCTTGACCAGGACTGGGTAGCCGATGCGCTCCGCCGCCTCCCGGAAGTCGGCGTCTGAGACCTCCTGCCCCTCGAAGCCCGGCACCACCGGCAGGCCGGCCTCCCGGGCGATCCGGCGGGCGGCGATCTTCGAGCCCATGGCCTCCACGGCGCGCGACGAGGGGCCGACGAAGAGCAGCCCGGCGTCCTCCACCGCCCGCACGAAGCCGGCGTTCTCCGAGAGGAAGCCGTAGCCCGGATGGATGGCGTCGGCGCCGCTCTTGCGGGCGGCCTCGAGCAGCTTCCCGATGGCAAGGTAGCTCTCGGCCGCCGGGGCGCCGCCGATCGGGTGGGCCTCGTCCGCCAGGCGGACATGGCGCGCGCCGGCGTCGGCTTCCGAATAGACAGCGATCGCGCGCAGGCCGAGGCGGCGGCAGGTCGCGATGATGCGGCAGGCGATCTCGCCGCGGTTGGCGATCAGGACGGAGCGGATCGGGTGCGGGGCGGTCAGGAAATCGCTCACGGCCTACATCCTGTAGACCGGCCGCGGATCGCGGCGCTCGGGGCGCATCGAGACGACGGCGAGGCAGAGCCCCAGGACCCGGCGCGTGTCGCGCGGGTCGATGATGCCGTCGTCGAAGACGCGGGCGGTGCAGAAGTAGGGGTCGGACTTCTCCTCGAACATGGCCCGCAGCTTCGCCTCGTGCCGGGCCAGCTCCGCCTCGTCGGCCTCACCCTGGCTGATCGAGGCGCGCCTGAGGTCCATCAGCACCGAAGAGCCCACATCGGGGTTCATGCCGCCGAGCCTCGCATTGGGCCACATGAACAGGAAGTGCGGCCGGAACCCGCGGCCCGACATGCCGTAGTTGCCGGCGCCGTAGGACCCGCCGGTCACCAGGGTGAGGCGCGGAACGCGGGTATTCGACATGGCGTAGACCAGCTTGGCCGAGTGCTTAGAGATGCCGCCCAGCTCCGCCTCGCGCCCCACCATGAAGCCGGTGGTGTTCTGCAGGAAGAGGATCGGGTGGCCGCGCTGGTCGCAGAGCTCGATGAAGTGCGTGGCCTTGAGGCAGGCCTCGGAGAAGAGCACGCCGTTGTTGGCGATGATCCCCAGCGGGAAGCCCTCGAGGCGGGCGGTGCCGCAGACGAGGGTCTCGCCCCATTCCGGCTTGAACTCGTGGAACTCGCTCGCGTCCACGATGCGAGCGATGATCTGGCGCTGGTCGAAGGGGCGCGAGAGGTCGGTGCCGACGATGCCCGGGATCTCCGCTGCATCGAGGAGCGGCTGCCGCGCCTCGCCGCGATTCCCGACGAAGGGCTGGGCATAGGCGAGGCTTCCGACCATGTCGCGCAGCCGTCCCAGCGCCGCATACTCGTCGGGCACGATGTGGTCCGAGACGCCCGAGCGGTGGGAGTGGAGCCTGGCCCCGCCGAGGTCGTGCCGGTCCACCACCTCCGAGATCGCCGCCTTCACGATCTGCGGTCCGCCCAGATGAATCGAGGCGGCGCCTTCGACCATGATGAACTCGTCGCAGAGGGCGGGGATGTAGGCGCCGCCGGCCGTGCACTCGCCGAAGACGGCGGCAAGCTGCGGGATGCCTGCCGCCGACATGCGGCACTGCCGGTGGAAGGTGCCGCCGAAGTGGTTCTCGTCGTAGAAGACCTCTTCGAGCTGGTTGAGATTGGCGCCGCCGCAGTCGACAAGGTAGAGGACCGGCAGGCGGTTCTCGGCGGCGATCTCCTGGGCTCGGATGTGCTTCTTCACGGTCTCGCGGTGGAAGGAGCCGCCCTTCACCGTGACATCGTTGGCGATGATCATGCAGGCGGTGCCGCGCACCGTGGCGATGCCGGTGACGATCCCGGCCGCCGCGAGCTTGCCGTCGTAGAGGCCCCAGCCGGCCAGCGGCGTCAGCTCCAGGAAGGCCGTTCCGGGGTCGATCAGCAGGTCGATACGGTCGCGCACCGGGATCTTGTTGCGCGCCCGGTGGCGGGCCAGCATCTTCTCGCCGCCGCCCGCCCGCGCCCAGGCCAGCTTGTCCCCCAGGTCGGAGATCAGGGCCTCGTAGGCCGCGGCGCGCTGCCGGAAATCCTCCGATTGCGGGTCGATCGCCGTCTCAAGCCGCGCCATGCGGTGCCTCTTTCACAGCAGCGACGTCAGAAGTCACGGGCATCCTCCAGGGCGGTTTCGATGGTGAAGCGCCGGACCCAGTCGATCCGGTCGGGTTTAAGGCGGGCGAGCGCGAAGAAGGCCTCGCGCACCGCATCCTCTGCGACAGGCGTGCCCGTCAGCTCGATGGCGATGCGGTCGCGCCCGCCCGCGCGGGTGATCCTGATCCTGGCCTCCGACGCGCCCAGCCTCTCGGCCAGGTGCCGGGCCTGTACGGGGTAGAGGAAGATCTCCTTCACCTTCACCCCGGCACCGACGCGGCCCTCGATCCCGCTCATGCGGGCGACGAAGCCGTCCCCGGCCATCTCCAGGGCGCGGGCGAGGTCGCCGGTGCCGAAGCGGACCATCGGCCAGCCGCGGGCCAGGGTGGAGACGACGACCTCGCCGGCTTCTCCGGCGGGCAGGGGGCTGCCGCCGGCCGGGTCGCAGATCTGCACCAGCCGCTCCGGATGGGTGGCGTAGCCGGGAAGGCCGGCCACCTCGTAGCCGACGAGGCCCAGGTCCGCGGTGCCGTAGCAGCCGTGCGTGGTGATGCCGTGCGCCCCTTCCAGGCGGCGCCGCTTTCCCATCCAGTCGCCGGGCTCGCCGCCCAGGAAGGCGCGGGTCAGCGACCAGCGGCCCTTGGTCCCGCCGTGGGTCGCGGCATAGGCCGCGGCGACGGTCTCGAAGTAGGCGGTGGAGCCGAGGAAGGCGGTGACGCCCGCGGTCGCGATCAGCTGCACCTGCAGCTCGGTCTGGCCGGGCCCGGAGGGGATCACGGCCGCGCCCACCGCCTGCGCGCCGGCGCCGAAGACCAGGCCGGCGGGCACCAGGTGGTAGGACCAGGCGTTGAGCGCCAGGTCGCCGGGGCCGAGCCCGGCCGCGCGGAACATGGCGTCGAAGCCGTAGGCCTCCTGGCCGCGCAGCAGCGGCTCGAAGATCGGGCCGGGGGAGGCGAAGACCTGTGCGACCTCCTCCATCCCGCAGGCGAGGAAGCCGGCGAAGGGCGGGTCGGCTGCCTGAAGCGCGATCAGCTCCTCCTTCTTCAGGACCGGCAGGCGGTCCAGCCCGCCCGGCCGGGCAAGGTCGTCCGGTGCCAGGCCGGCTGCAGAGAGGCGGGCGGCAAGCGCCGGTGCGCGCCGGCAGGCCTCGGAAGTTCGCCGGGCGAGGAGGGCGAGGCGGTCGGTCATCCCAGCCACCTCTTGCGGCGGCGGTAGTGCTTGACCTCGCGGTAGCTCCTGCGTTCCGACGCGCCGGAGAGGCCGAGATAGAACTCCTGGACGTCCTGGTTGCCCTGCAACTGGTCGCGGCTGCCGTGCAGGACGATGCGCCCGCCGTCCATGATGTAGCCGTAGTCGCACTGCGCGATCGCCGAGCGGGCGTTCTGCTCGACCAGCAGGACCGTCAGGCCCTGCTCGCGCTTGATCCGCCCGATGGTCTCGAAGAGGTGCTGGGTCAGGATCGGCGCCAGGCCCATGGAGGGCTCGTCCAGGATCAGCAGGCTCGGCCGGGCCATCAGGGCGCGGCCGATCAGCACCATCTGCATCTCGCCGCCCGAGAGATAGCCGGCCGTGCGGCCCAAGAGGTCCGGAAGGGCCGGGAAGTAGTGGAAGACCTTCTCCAGGTCCTCCTTCACCCCGGCGCGGTCGCTGCGCAGGTGGGCGCCGACCATCAGGTTTTGCTGGACGCTCAGGTGCTCCAGCACCTTGCGGCCCTCCAGCACCTGCACGATCCCGGCCTTCACGATCTCGGAGGGGTCGGCGTTGGTGATGTTGCGGTCCCTATAGGTGATCGTGCCGGCGGTGACCGAGCCCTGGTCGGCATGCAGCAGGCTGGAGATGGCCCTGAGCGTGGTGGTCTTCCCGGCGCCGTTCGCGCCGAGAAGCACCACCATCTGACCCTCGCGCACCTCGATGTTGGCCGAGCGGAGGACCTGGATCACGCCGCCATAGACGACATCGACGTTGGCGAGGGTCAGGCTCATGGTCTTACCACTTCTCGAGGGCGGGCACCTCGAACCAGTCGGAACTGACGGCGACGATCTTGCCGTCCTTCACGACCTCGGCGGTGGCCTTGATCTCGCCGATCGGGAAGGGCGCGGAGCTGTCGTAGTCCAGGGTCGGCAGGGCACCCAGTAGCTGCTCCTCGCTGTACTCGTGCGCCATCAGGGCGTCGTACATGGCCTGTCCGTTCACGTTCTCGGCCCCGACATCGGCGATCGCGTTCTCCAGCACCCGGAGCGCCAGGATCGCCTGCGCTGCCGCCTGGGCGGTGATGAGGCCCCAGTTGCCGTCGGTCTTGTGCTCCTCGAAGACGGCGCGGATCGGCAGATCCTCCTTCTCGGGTGCGGCGAAGCTGAAGGCGGAATAGGAGCCCTCGAGGTCCTCCAGCGCGATGCCCTTGGCCACCTCGGTCAGGCCGTTGTGCGTCGAGGCGACGATCGGCACGCGCGTGCCCAGCTCGTCCATCGCCTTGGCCGCGGCGATGACCTGTGCCGTGGTGCCGCCAACCAGCAGCACGTCGGGCTGGTCGGCCAGTGCTGCGCGGACCTGCGCGGTCAACGAGACCGGCGAGGTCTCGGCCCACTGGGTGGAGGTGACGGCGAAGCGGTCGGGATACTGCTCGGCCAGCTTCTTGACCCCGTTCACCTGGTCGACGAAGCCCGCCTGGTTCTGGGTCGAGATCGCCGCGATCTTCAGCGGCCCGCCCTTCTCTTCCTGCAGGTGCGAGAAGAGGCCGGCGAACTCGTGGCTGTAGGTCGGGCGGATGGAGAAGTGCCAGCCGTCGGGCTTCCAGACCAGGCCGACCATCGCGGTGCCCAGGATCATCGGCACCTTGTCGTTGGGCAGGCGGCCCATCAGGGTGACGAGGTCCGGCGAGCCGAAGCCCAGGTGCATGATCGGCTGGTCGGAGCTGAGGATCGCCGGCCAGGTCTTGGCCACGACGGCGCTGTCGTAGCGCATGTCGTAGATCTTCAGCTCGACCTCGACGCCCAGGTCCTTGCCGACCTCGCCGTTCCAGTAGTCGACGACGGCCTTCAGCCCGGCCATGGCGTCGGGCATCACGTCGGCGAAGGGGCCGGAATAGTCCGCGCTCGCGGTCATGGTGTAGGTCTCGGCCCAGGCCGGGCCGGAGAGGCCGAGCGCCAGGGCGCCCGCCAGCAATGTCGTCTTCAAGGTCATCGGGTTTCCTCCCTTGGATGGCGGGGCGTGCTGCTGCCCCTCTGTTGTCCGGCGCATGGTTGGTTTCTCGGGTCAGTTTCTGGGAAAGGGCCAGAGCCGGAATGCGGTCATGGTGGTGCGCCAGAGATGGGCGAGACCCCTGGGCTCGAAGATGAGGGCAAGCAAGATGCAGAGCGCGAGCACCACGGAGCTCAGCGCGAAGACCTCGCCGCCGCCGACTCCGCCGCCCGACTGCAGCATGGCGTTGGCGGCGGTGTGCAGGCCCTCCTGGATGAGGGTGATGAAGAGGACGCCCAGGATCGGTCCCAGCGGCGAGTGGATGCCGCCCACGATCAGCATGCCGAGGTACCAGACCGAGGCGAAGAGCGTGAAGCTGGAGACCGTCACGAACTGCAGGAAGTAGCCGGTCATGGCGCCCGCGACGCCGGCGAAGAGCGCGCCCGCGAAGAAGGCCTCGATCTTGATGCGGGTGACGGGGATGCCCATGACGCCGGCCGCCGTGTCGTTGTCGCGCACCGCGCGGAAGGCCCGGCCGATCCGCGAGCGGGGCAGGTTGAAGCCGCACCAGGTGGCCAGCCCCGCCAGCACCAGGGCCAGGTAGTAGAAGCCGGTGGGCGTGCCGAGGTTGAGGCCGAAGAGATCGGGTGCGACCACCGGCATGCCGACCAGGCCGCCCAGCCACGACATGGGCAGCGCCAGGATGATGATCGGGAACATCACCTGCGCGGCCAGGGTGGTGAGCGCCAGGTAGAAGCCCTTCACCCGCGCCGTCGGCAGGGCGAAGAAGACCGAGATGACCGCGGTCACCAGTGCCGCCAGGGGGATCACCAGGAAGAAGGGCAGGCCCATGCCGGAGAGCTTGGCCGCGCTGAAGGCGCCGATGCCGACGAAGGCGGACTGGGCGATGTTGATCTGCCCGGCGAGGCCGACGGTGACATAGAGCCCGTAGACCGCGATCAGGGTGATGAAGAGGTGGGTCATCTCGCCCAGCAGCCAGGGGCCGGCCGCCAGCGGCAGGGCCGCCAGGGCGAGCAGCAGCACGAGCAGCCACAGCCTGGAGCGCGTGGTCTCGAGGACCGCGGCCTCGGCGGCGTAGCTCTTGTACCAGATGCCGGTGGGTCGCATGGGTCAGAGCCTCTCGATCTTGCGCCAGCCGAAGAGGCCGTAGGGTCGGACCAGCAGGACCCCGATCATCACCGCGTAGGGCAGCACGCCCGAGGCCGCGCCGTTGGTGATCGGGTCGAGATAGGCCGAGGCCAGCGCCTCCAGGATGCCGATGATGAGCCCGGCCAGCGGTGCCCCGCGCACGCTCTCCAGCCCGCCCAGCAGGGCCACCGGCAGGGCCTTGAAGCCGATCGTCGCCACGTCCAGGGAGAGGATGGAGCCGGAGAGCAGGACCACCGCCGCGGCGGTCGCGACGATGGTGCCCAGCACCCAGGCAACGGCGATCGCCTGGCGGACCGAGACGCCCAGCGACAGTGCGGTCGTGTGGTCCTCGGCCACGGCCGCCAGCCGCAAGCCCAGGCGCGAGCGGGTGAAGAAGAGGTGCAGCGCCTGGGCCAGCGCGAGGGTGAAAACGGCGCCGATCAGAAGCCGGGTGTTGACCAGGAAGGGCCCGATGGTGATGGCGCCCTCCGGCAGGATCACCGGGGCCGAGCGGGTCTGCGCGCCCCAGATGAGCTGGGCCAGCCCGCGCAGCAGGATCAGGAGCGCGATGCCGGCCATGAAGATGGTGAAGGCCGACTGCCCGATCAGCGGGCGGAAGATCGTGCGCTCGATGACCACGCCGAAGAGCGTGCAGGCAAGGGCGGTCAGGACCAGCGCGATCGGCAGGGGGATCTCGAAGCCCAGGCCCCGCGCGCCCTCGGTGAAGGTCCACAGCAGGAAGGCACCGAAGACCAGCACCTCGCCCTGGGCCAGGTTGATGATCTTGGAGGCGCGGCAGATGACCACGAAGGAGATGGCCACCAGCCCGTAGACCAGGCCCACCATCGCGCCTTCGATCAGGATCTGGATCAGTCCGATCATCCGGCTTCCTCCATGCGGTTCATCGCCACCTCGGCCTTGAGGCGGCTCTTGCGGCCGTCCTGGTAGGTCACGTCGATCTCGATCGGAACGCTCTCGGCGCCGCCGTAGAGCCCCTCGATGAGGGCGGCGTACTTCGCCTCGATGGCGCCGCGGCGCAGCTTGCGCGAGCGGGTGAGCTCCTCCTCGTCGGCGTCCAGCTCCTTGGGCAGGTTGGCGAAGGCGGCGATGCGCGCGCCGCTGTCGACGATGGCGTTGACGCCGCGGACCGTGCGGGCGATCTCGGCGCGCACCGGGGCGAGCTGGCTGAGCTCGGAGAAGGTGCCGAAGGCCAGGCCCTCGCGCTCGGCGAAGCGCCCGGCGATCTCCATGTCGATGTTGACGAGCGCCATCACCCGGTCGCGGTCGGCCCCGCCGATGACGATGGCATCGCGCACCATCGCCGCCGCGCGCAGGTGGTTCTCCAGGAACTGCGGCGGATAGCTCTCGCCGGTCGAGAGCCTGCGCAGGTCCTTCACGCGGTCGAGGAAGATGAGCTCGCCCCGCTCGTCGATGCGCACCGCGTCGCCGGTCCTGAAGCCGCTCTCGCGGCTGCCCATCTCCTCCGTGGCCTCCGCGTCGCCCAGGTAGCCCGAGAAGGCCAGCACGTCGAGGCGAAGCTGGCCCTCCTCGTCGACCCAGGCCTCCATCGGCTCGGAGATGGCCGGGTCGGAGGGCATCAGGCTGCCCATGGTCTCGGGGTTCCTGTCCCGGGGCCCGTGGGTGGAGATCAGCCCCAGCTCCGAGCTGCCGTAGAGGTTGCCCAGCGGCACGCCGAAGGCCCGGAAGCGTCCGAAGAGCTCCGCCGAGAGGCCGGAACCGCCCGAGAGCACCGCCTTGGCCCGGGTCAGCCCCAGCAGGTCGCGCACACCCTTCAGGACGAGCTGGTCGGCCAGCGGCCAGACCAGGCCGCGCTGCAGGGCGCCGCCCCTGCCCTCGACGCGGTCCCGGCCCCTGGCCAGGCCCCAGCGGTAGAGGCCCTGGCGCCAGGCCGGCGCATCCATCATGCGCGCCTCGACGTCGGAGGCCTGCATCTCCCACTGGCGGGGCGTGAACATCAGGAAGTCGGGCCCGACCTCGCGCAGGTCGGCCTGCACCGTCTCCGGCTTCTCGGCGAAGTGCAGCACCAAGGGCGCCAGCATCGGCAGGGCGATGCCCATGAACTGCTCGGCCGCCCAGGCAGGCGAGATGTAGGAGAGGTACTTGCCGCCCGGCCGGATATCGAGCCCGCCCATCAGGCGGTAGGCGTTATCCAGGATGAAGGCGTGGTTCAGCATCGCCGCCTTCGGCTTGCCGGTCGTGCCGGAGGTGTAGCAGTAGACCGCGACGTCCTGCTGGTCTGCCTCGTCGATGCGCTCTGCTGCGGCCTCCGCCGGCGGCGCCTCGGCCTCGGCTTTTGACAACGCCAGCAGGCGGGGGTCGGCATAGTCCCAGAGGCCGTTCGGCTCGACGAAGAGGATGCGCTGCAGGCCCGGCGCGGCACCGGGGCAGGCCAGGATCTTGTCCACCTGCTCCTGGTCCTCGCCCAGCGCGAAGCGGGCGCCGGAGGACTGCAGGACGTAGCCCAGCTCCTCGGCCGAGGCGTCGGGATAGACGCTGGTCGCCACCGCGCCCAGGCTGATCGTCGCCATCTGGGTGATCCAGGCCTCCTCGCGGTTCTCGCTGATGAGGCAGACGACCTGGCCCTTTTCCAGGCCCAGCGCCTCGAAGGCCGCGGCCGTGCGGCAGACCCGATCGAAGAGCTCGGACCAGCTCATGGAGCGCCAGAGACCGGCGCGCTTGGAGCAGATCGCGGTGGCCTCGCCCATTGTTCGGGCGTTGTCGCGCAGGAGCTGCGGCAGGGTCTGCCCGCGCGAGGAGCGTGGCAGGGTCACCTGCCGGGCCTTCAGCCGGCGGGCGCTCATGCGGCCGCACCCTCGCTGCCGTCGCTGCCCAGGTAGGCGGCGATCACGCGCTGGTCGGCGCCGATCTCGGCCGGCGTGCCCTCGGCGATCACCTGCCCGAACTCCAGCACGGTGACGCGGTCGGAGATGTCCATGACCACGTCCATGTCGTGCTCGACCAGCACCACGGGGATGGCGAAGTGGTCGCGGATATCCAGGACGAAGCGGGCGAGATCGCCCTTCTCCTCCGGGCTCATGCCGGCCATGGGCTCGTCCATGATGAGGATCTTCGGGCCCAGGGCCAGGGCGCGGCCGAGGTCCACCCGCTTGCGCAGGCCGTAGGACATGTCGCCCACGACGCTGTGACGCGCCTCCTCCAGCTCCAGGAAGTCGATGATCTCCTCGGCCTTGGCGGCGAAGGCCTCCTCCTGGCGGACGTGGCCGGGGGTGCGGAAGAGGCCGGCCAGGATCCCGCCGCGCATGCGGGCGTGAAAGCCGGTCAGGATGTTCTCGCGCGCCGTCATCGAGGGATAGGTCTGGATGCCCTGGAAGGTCCGCGCGATCCCCATGGCCGCGCGCTCCGGCGGGCGCACCCGGGCGAGGTCGCGGCCCTCGAAGAGCACCGCGCCCGAATTGGGCCGGTAGAAGCCCGACAGACAGTTCAGCAGGCTCGACTTGCCGGCGCCGTTCGGCCCGATCAGGGCATGGATCGCTCCCGCCCGGAAGGCGAGGGAGACCGATCGCAGTGCCTCTACCGCCCCGAAGCGCAGAGAGATCTCGCGTGCCTCCAGTATGGTCCCGTTCTCTGGGGCCATGGTTCCTCCCTGGTCACGTCCCGGGCCGCTCTTGTGGGCGGCCTCAGGTGAAGTCGACGTCCAGCCCGCAGGAGCGCGCGATCAGAAGGGTCTGGATCTGGCTGGAGCCGTCGCCGATGGTGCAGATGCGGTTGTCGCGCAGGTAGCGCGACGGCGGGCAGTCGTCCATGAAGCCCCAGCCGCCGTGCACCTGGACGGCGAGGTTCGCCACCTCGCTGCCGATCTCGGTCGCGGCCAGCTTGGCCATCGAGAGCGCGCCCAGGTCGTCGATCCCCTGGTCGATCTGCCAGGCGGCGCGGTAGGTCAGCAGCCGCGCGGTATCCACCTTCAGCGCCATCTGCGCGATCATCTGCTGCACGAGCTGGCGGTTGCCGATCGGGCCGCCGAAGGCCTGGCGCTCCTTGGCATAGGCGATGGCGTGGTCGAGGCTGGCCTGGGCCAGACCCAGCGAGCAGGCCGCCAGCCAGATGCGGGCCGCCTGGTAGCCCCTGTGCAGCAGGTGACGCCCGCCGTGCAGCTCGCCGACGATGGCGTCCTCGCCGAGCTGGCAGTCGTCGAGGAAGAGCTGGCGGGTGTCGGAGCTGCGCCAGCCCATCTTGCTGTAGCCCTTGCCGCGGGAATAGCCCTTGGCCTCGTTCGGCACCAGGAAGAGCGAGAACTTCTTGCGCTCGGCCTCCTTGGGCGAGGTGATGGCGAGGATCAAGGTGAAGAGCGAGATCGGCGTCCCGGCATTGGTGATGAAGGCCTTCTCGCCCGAGAGCGACCACTGCCCGTTGCCGAGCTGCGTCGCCCGGGTCTTGAAGCCGCCGGTGTCGGAGCCGGCGTCGGGCTCGGTGCCGGCGATGGAGCAGATCTTCTGGCCGGAGACGATCTCCGGCAGCCAGGTCCGCTTCTGCTCCTCGCTGCCGAAGCGTGCCACGGTGAGGCCGGTCGCCATGGAGACCATGGTCGAGACCGCGATGGACTGGTCCGCCCGCGCCAGGGCCTCGATCGCCAGGACCGATTCGAAGACCCCGAGGCCCAGGCCGCCCAGCTCCTCGGGGAAGGGGATCGCCATCACCCCCATCTCGCCGACGCGCTTGAAGAGCTCGACGGGAAACACGCCCTCGCGGTCGAGCTCCTCCGCCTGCGGCGCGATCTCGGCCTGGGCGAAGGCGTGGATGGAGTCCTGCAGCTCTTTCTGCTGGGGGCTGAGGTCGAAGTTCATGCTTGGCTCCCTGTTGCTGCGGCACTGAGGGCCGCGTTGCTGCCCGGCTTCTTGTGAAGCTCTGCGGTGAGGCCGGCGGCCGGGGCGCTGTCCAGCGCGCGGGTCGCCAGCTCGACGATGGCGTCGGCCACCTGCTCTGCATCCCAGGCGCCGTCGTCGCGGTACCACTTGGCCAGCCAGTGGATGGTGCCCAGCAGCATGAAGACGGCGATCTTCGGTTCGGCCATGACGATCGAGCCGTCGCGCTGGCCCTCCGCCACCAGGCTGCGCATGCGCTGCTCGTAGGCATCGCGGTTGGCGTAGTTCGCCTCTGCCGCCTCGCCCTGCAGCGCGTTCTCCTCCAGGATGAGGGCCGGTACGCCCAGCTCCGCCATCATCTCGACCAGGTAGCAGCGCAGGCCGATGCGGATCTTGTCCAGGCCGCAGCGCCCCTCGTTCTCGCCCTTGGTGAGCGCGCGGTCGGCGATCTCCAGCGCCTCTTCGTGGCAGGCCAGGATCAGGTCGTTCTTGTTGGAAACGTAGCGATAGAGCGCCGGCTTCGAGACCCCGAGCCGGGTCGCGACGTCGTCCAGGGTCGCCCCGTGGCTGCCGCGCCGGGAGAAGACGCCGGCGGCAGCGCGGATGATGGCCTTGCGCTTCAAGGCCTGCTGCTCGCTGCGATCCGGGATCACGTCATTCCACATGGAGGCGGCGTCCTCATCTATCTAACGCTTGTTATAATTCCGGAGAGAGTTTCCCGTCAATAACCTCCGTGATTCTTCGGTAACCCTACTGACGATCCGGTACAAACTGTTGAAAGAAAAGGGTTAGAAGGGATTTGTCTCGCCAGTTAGCCGGTTTCCCGGACCCTGTGCCCGTGCCGAAGGGGAGACAACGAAGCGGGGGAAGCGGCCGGCCGCCCTTGTGGCCCGGCGGCGCTTCGGAGTATGGCAGAGGCCGCTCAGGCAAGCGGGAAGCAAGGACATGGCAGAGGCCCTGAAGTCCGGCCGATCGGCGCCCAAGGCGCGGGACATCTCGCGCCGGATGATCCTCGACCGCACCGCGCGCCTCCTGGTCGAGAAGGGCTATGGCGCCACCTCGCTGCGCGACATCGCCGAGGCCTGCGAGCGCAAGGCCGGCAGCCTCTACTACCACTTCGAGAGCAAGGACGCGCTGGTCGAGACCGTGCTGACCGAGGGCGTCGTGATGGTCGACGCCCGGGTGCGCGAGGCGCTGGCCGGGGCGGGTGCCGCCTCGGCCATGGAGCGGATCAAGATCGCCATGGAGGTCCACCTGGAGGCGCTGCACGACAAGAGCGACTATGGCTCGGCCCATATCCGCTGCTTCGTCCACGTGCCGAAGGACATCAGGCGCCGGCTGCGCGGCGTTCGCAGCGACTACGAGGCGGTCTGGACGGAGCTCTTCCAGGCCGCGCGCGCGGCCGGCGAGCTGGACCCCGCGGTCGACCTGGAGACCCTGAAGTTCGCCATCTTCGGGATGATGAACTGGACCCTGGAGTGGCGCCTGCCGCCCGGCGTCGGTGTCGCCGAGATGGCCGACCGCTTCTATCAGATCGCCTTCGAGGGCGCCGGCCGTGGCTGAGCGCGGCGGGCCGCTGAACGGCGTGAAGATCCTCGAGATGACCGGCATCGGGCCGGTTCCCTATGCCGGCATGCTGCTGGCCGACCTGGGCGCCCAGGTGATCCGCATCGATCGCCCCAGCGGCTATCCCGCCCCCGACCCCAAGCTCGACTTCTCGGCCATGGCGGCCGCCGCGGTCTTCTACCGCTCGCGCCCGCTGCTCCGCCTGGACCTGAAGGCCGAGGCCGGCCGCGATCTCCTCCTGGAGCTGGCCGGCGGGGCCGACGCCCTGATCGAGGGCTACCGGCCGGGCGTGATGGAGCGCCTGGGGCTGGGGCCGGAGCCCTGCCTGGCCGCCAACCCGGCCCTGGCCTATGTCCGCGTCACCGGCTGGGGCCAGGAGGGCCCGATGGCGATGATGGCCGGGCACGACCTGAACTACATCGGGCTTTCGGGCGCCCTCTCGCTCTTCGGCCGCGACGGCAAGCCTCCGGTCGGCCTGCCGCCGCTGGTGGGCGACATGGCCGGCGGCGCGCTCTTCGCGGTGGTGGGCCTGCTCTCGGCGGTGCTGCGCGCAAGGGCCGAGGGCCGCGGCCAGGTGGTGGACTGCAACATCGTTGACGGCACCGCCAGCCTCTATACCCTGCTCGCAGCCTTGGCCGCGGTCGGCCAGCACGAGACCCCCGCTGGCCGCAACGTGTTGGACGGCGGGCGCCACTTCTACCGGACCTATCTCTGCGCCGATGGAGAGGCGGTGGCCGTCGGGGCGATCGAGCCGGCCTTCCGCCGCGTGCTCCTGGAACGCCTGGGCCTCTCGGACGATCCGCGCTTCGCCGGCGCCCGGCCGGAGGACGAGGCCTACTGCACCCGGACCCTGGCAGAGCTCTTCGCGACCCGGCCGCGCGACCACTGGGACCGGCTCTTCCGCGACAGCGACGGCTGCGTCACCGCGGTCCTCTCCCCGGCGGAGGCGGCCCTGGACCCGCGCAACAGCTCACGCCGGGTCTTCACCGAGATCGACGGTGTGGTCCAGCCGAGCCCGGCACCGCGCTTCTCCGAGACTCCGGGCAAGGTCTCGCTGCCCGCCGGCGCCGCCGTCCGCTCGCAGCCCTCGGCCCTCGGCGCCTGGGGCATCCCCGAAGTTCGGATCCGCGCGCTCCGCGAGGCCGGCGTCCTGCACGAGGAGGGCGACGAAGCTGCTATAGCCAGAGGAAGTCGGCGTCCGTGATCTGGTCGGCGCTGCTCAGGCCCGTGAGGCGCAACGCGATATCGCTCGTTCCGTCGCCGTCCCGGTCGATGGCGACCTGGTTCGGTCCGGCGAAGCGGGCCTCGCTCATGCCGGCAGACGAGAAGACGGCCTCGCCAACGTAGGCGAAACTGCCGATTTCCAGGCCGGTGGCGAAGACCAGCTTGTCCTCGCCGTTGGCGCCGTTGGCCGAGACGCCGTCGAAGTCGAGGATGGCCTGTGCGCCGCTGCCCATTGCCAGGGTGGCCTTGCGGAAGAAGAACCAGTCCTGGCCGGAGCCGCCGACCGCACGATCGTCCTTGCCGATCACCAGGGTATCGGCACCGCTGCCGCCCTCCATCCGGTCGCGGTCCCTGCCGCCGAAGATCAGGTCGTCGCCCTCCTGGCCCAGCAGCTTGTCGACGCCCTGGTTGCCGCGCAGGACGTTGTCCGCCGTGTTGCCCCAGACCGTGTTCTCCAGGCTGTTGCCCACCGCCCGCAGGGCCTCCGACCCCTGCTGCAGGCGCAGGTTCTCGAAAAAGGCGGAGGCGGTCGCATCCGGCAGGGTGAAGTCGATCTCGGCGCGAACCAGGTCCGTACCCTCGCCCGCGAGCTCCTGCAGCCGGTCGCCGCTGGTATCGACGACGAAGGTATCGTCGCCGGAACCGCCAATCATAGTGTCCTGACCACTGCGGCCGTTCAGGGTGTCGCCGCCGGAAAAGCCGGAGAGCAGGTTGTCGGCGGAGTTGCCGGTCAGGGTGTTTGCGAACTCGTTGCCGCCCAGGGTGGCGTTGCCGGCTTCCTCGTTGATCCGGGCGCGCTCGACATGGCCCTCGCTTCCTCCCATCAGGGTGTAGGCCGGGGCGTCGGAGCGCAGGGCGTCGAAGCCGCCTGCTGCCGTCTCGATCATCAGATCCGTCTGGGTATCCACGTAGAAGAGGTCGTCGCCCGAGCCGCCGGCAACTCGCTCCCCGCCGCTGACGATGAGCGTGTCCTTGCCGCTGCCGCCGAAGACCCGATCTGTTCCGGGCCCGCCGTAGAGGGACCTATCGTCGCCGTCGTCGCCGTAGACACGGTCATTGCCGCTGCCCCCGAACAGGCGTCTGTCATCGTCTTCGCCGCCGTAGACCCTGTCGGTCCCGCTGGACCCGAAGAGGGAACTGTCGGCGCCCCGTCCGCCGAAGAGAAGATCGCGCCCGTTCCCGCCGAAAAAGCTCGCGTCCGCACCCTCGTCGCCGAAAAGGCTATCGGATCCGTGGTCGCCAGAAAGTAGACGGTCGTTGGATGACCCGCCGTAGAGGAGGTCGATGCCCTGTCCGCCAGCCAGCGTGTCCGGATGGCTGCCGCCGAACAGCCTGTCGTCATTGTCCTCGCCGAAAAGGTGATCGCGCGATGACCCGCTTCCGATAATCGTGTTGGCGGCGCTGTTCCCAACAGCGGTTCTCTCTCGATACGATGGGTTATTGAATGTGGGATTGGATATGACGATGTTCTCTATAGCTGAAAAAAGAGGCTGTACAATATTGCGTGGCGTCTGGATCGTGTCACTTCCGCCGTCTGCCAGTTCGATCAGGACGTTCGGACCATTGCTTTGGAGAAAGGTGTCGTCGCCAGATCCGCCGACCAGCGTGTCGGCGCCCTCCTCTCCGTTGAGGTAGTCGGCACCGCTGCCCCCCTCCAGTAGGTTGTCGCCGCTGTTCCCCTGGAGGCTGTTGTTCAAGGCGTTTCCGACGAGCGTCGCATCGCCTGCCGGCTCGGCCAGGGCGCCGTTCTCTACCTCCCCGTCGGTGCCGAAGGGCAGGGTGTAGTCGTCAAGCCGGGAGATCACCAGGTCGGCCGCGCCCTCGCCTGCCTTCTCCAGCACCAGATCCGTTTCGGTGTCGACGACGAGGGTGTCGCTGCCACTGCCGCCTTCTGCGGTATCCGATCCCGCCCCGCCATCGATCCTGTCGTCGCCATCGCCGCCTCTCAGGCTGTCTTCTCCGGAATCGTCGAAAAGGTTATCGTTGCCGCTGCCGCCGTCTACGGGGCCATCGGAGCCGCTGCCGCCGTAGATCGCGTCTTGACCGCTGCCGCCGTAGAGCTTGCTGTCGTCGCCGGCGCCGCCGAAGAGGAAGTCGTCGGCTCCGAGCCCGTAGATCCGGTCTACCCCGCTGAGCCCCACAAGGGCGTTGGCATTCGAGTCGCCGAAGAGGAGGTCGTTCCCGCTGGAGCCGTACTGCGTGGCGGCCAGGCTGACGATCCTCTCCACGCTATAGAGCGAGACACCCGGTGGAAGCGTCGATCCGGCCAGAAGAAAGAGTGCATCGACGCCGCTGCCGCCATCGATGATCTCGCCCTGCGTCAGCTCTTCCTGATCGCGGATCACGAAGGTGTCGTCGCCCTCGCCACCGAAGAGCCAGTCAACGCCATCGCCGCCATAGAGCGTGTCCGAGGCCGCGTCGCCGAAAAGCCAGTAATCGTTGCCGGGTCCGCCGAAAATGGTGTCGCTCGACCCGCCGCCCTTGAGCGAGTAGTCGTCGCCCTGCCCACCGAAAACGACATCATTGTGCCCGTTGCCGCGCAGTCGCGCGTCGTCGCCCCCGTCGCCGAAGATCGTGTCGCGACCACTGGTTCCGGCTACCCCCAGGTCGTTGCCGTCACCGCCGTAGAAAACGTTGTTCCCGCTTCCACTTCTGGAGAAGGGGCCGGTCGCCCCGAGCCGATCGGCGCCGCCGCCGCCGAAAATCGTATCGTTGCCCGCCCCGGGGTAGACCAGGTTGTCGTCCCCGTCGCCCCCGAAAATCCGATCGTCGCCGGAGCCGCCGAAGAGGCGGACATCGTCTCCGGAGCCTCCGAAAACCCTATCGTTGTCCTCGCCGCCGAACAGGAAGGAATCTGTGCCGGAACCGCCGTAGAGAGCATCGTCCCCGCTGCTCCCTCCCAGCGAGGTATCCACGCCGAGACCGCCGAAAACGAGATCCGCCTCACCCCCGCCGAACAGGCGCCGGTCGTCGCCGTCTCCTCCATAGAGCGTGTCGTACCCATCGTAGCCGGCAAGGCTGTCCCTGCCCGATCCGCCGAAGAGCGTGTCGTCGGCTCCGGATCCGGTGAGCCGCTCTCCGACGAGACGGTCGGTGCCGCTCAGGCCATAAATCACATCGGCCAGTGTCGATCCGTAAATCCTGTCGTTCGTGGAGGCAGAACCAAAGTATACAGGCATCCATTCGGTCCCCGGATTCCAATACCAGATGCTCGAAATGCGCTTCCTCTGGGGATGGTGCGGCAATCATTGGCAGAGATCAAGCTTGGCTTGTCCGCGAGGGACGCCCGGCGCGTCGCCCTTACCTCGGCGATGCCAAGGCATCGGATGACTATCCGGTCGGGACGTGAAGGGACTCTTTGGGAGCTGGGGTCTGTGCTCGATCCGCCGGCGTCGCCGTCCGAGCACTTCGATCCTTCAAGACTATCGGCGGTCTAGAGCAAGTTGCGCTCGCTCATGCTCACGCACCTTGCTCTAGCGTGTTGTTTCAAAAGCAAATCGTCGTCGCAGATGATTCCATCTGCTCGGGATTTGCTCTAGCAGGCTGCTGAAAAAGTCGGCGGGAGGGGCGTTTCGGGAAGTTTTTGGCTGGTGTTGATGGGTCAGCTTTCCGGAGCGAGCTGCGGATGGTTTCTTTGGTGGGGGTCTGTGGGGCTGCACTCCTTGTTGCGGTGATGCTTAGGCTGCAGCCAGCAGGTTTGGTAGTCGGATCAGGTTTCCAGCGGCCACGCCCAGCAGGAAGGACCAGCCGACGCGGGCCTTACCTCGATGCTTGGTCTTGGCCAGTCCGGCCACGCTCTTGGCCCATCCGATCGGCTCTTCGATCCTCTTTCGCAAGCGCTGGCTGATCGCATAGCCCGGGTGGCGGGTGGTCCGGCCGTCGATGGCGCTGGTGCGCCGCTTGCCGGTCTTGGTCAGGTGATCGTTGCGGGCGATGTGGGGCGTGACCTTGCGCGCGCGCAGATCGCTGACAAACTGGCGGGCATCGTAGGCCTTGTCGGCGCCCAGCGTGATGCGTCTCTTGCTGTGCGCGCGATAGCGCTCGACCATGGCCAAAGCCGCCTCCCGCTCGGCCGTGCCGCTGGCCTGGGTCAGCTCGGCATCGATGATGAGACCGTTGCGGTTCTCCATCAAGACATGGCCGAGATAGCACAGCCGGCTCTCCCGGCCATTGCCCTTGCGATAGAGGCGGGCCTGGGGATCGCTGGTGCTGGCATGGGTCTCGTTCGAGCGCTTCTCCTTGCGGAAGTTGCGTTCCTGGTTGCGCCCGCCCGAGCTGCTGCCGCCAGCGCCAGGGGTGCCGTCATCACCGGGGGTGCCGTCATCACCGGGGGTGCCGTCATCGCCTGACCGCGGCCGGAAGCTCTTCATCGAGGCCCAAGCCTCGATCATCGTGCCGTCGACCGAAAAGTGCTCCTCCGACAGCAGCGTCTTGACCCGTGGCTGGTTCATCACCGCGGACAAGAAACGCCGCGCGATATCGCCCTCCAGCAGCCGGTCGCGGTTCTTCGAGAACACCGTCGCATCCCACACCGGAGCATCCATAGGTAGGCCCACGAACCAGCGAAACAGCAGATTGTAGTCCAACTGCTCCATCAGCTGCCGCTCCGAGCGGATCGTGTAGAATGCCTGCAGCAGCAACGAACGAAGCAGCTTCTCTGGCGCAATCGATGGACGTCCCGTCTTCGAATAGAGCTGCTCAAACGACGGCGATAGAACCTCCAGCGCCTCATCCACGAGCGCCCGGATGGCACGCAGCGGATGATCCCTTGGAACACGGGCCTCACAACTCACGTAGGAAAACAGACCCTCGCTGCCATCGTCTTGACCCCGCATCCTGCCTTCCCTTCCTGCTTCCCACAACAAAAGGGAATCACATCTACCCTCTCAACGCGACTGGGTTTTTCAGCAGCCTGCTAGGTCGCGCCGTTGGCGCGGGCCCCGCTCCTCACCGCCATTGCTTTTCCTCGACCGTCCAGGCGCCGCCGGGCAGGGGGCCTTCCTTGATGAAGGCGTCCACGACGTTGGCGAGAAGCTTGGAGGCTGTGTTGTCGAAGCCGTTGGCCGGCAGGGCCTGGCCGAAACCGATCGACCCGGTGCTGAGCACGGCGCCGTTGTTGGGTGCCGTGAAGTAGGTGATGTCGCCCCGAATCCGGTAGTCGAGCGAGCCCACGAGGCCGGCGTAGGCGTAGAGCAGCTCCTCCGTCACCAGGACGTAGTTGTCCGAGTGGCCGCCCGAGGAGGCGATGATCTTGGTGTGCGGCGGCGTGCCGAGGCTGAGGTCGTAGCGGTCCAGCTCGATCCCGGCGGCCGCGCCGTAGGCCAGGCCCGCGTCGCCGATGATCTCGTCCTCGATCCCCTCGGTGATCCAGGAGACCGTGCGGTGGTAGGCGTCGGGCATCTTGCGGTAGGGCATGGCCGTCTCGAAGCCCTCGGCGATGAAACCGACGCCGGTCAGCTTCTGCGGCGCGCGCCCGCGGTTGCGCCAGAGGCCGCTCTTCTCGCCGGTGGTCTGCAGGTAGTCCTCGCCCGGCTTGCCGGCCCAGGCGCGCATGCCGGAATCGAGCTTGCGGACCTCCATGCAGGCCGGGTCGTCGGGGTCGAAGCCGACGCACCAGTAATAGCCGTTGCCGCCCATGTAGATCAGGCGGCCGCCGCCGCGCACGAAGTCTTCCTGGGCGTCGAGCATGGGCTCGGAGACGTACTCCGGGTGGGTTCCCGTCATGACGCAGCGGTAGGGCTTGAGCGCCGCGAGCCCGTCGCGGTGCAGGTCCTCGTCGGTGATGAAGTCGCAGTCGTAGCCCTGCTTCTCGATCCAGGCGACGATCGAGAGGTCGGCCGGGAACTGCCAGGTGACGTTCATGCTCGACATGCGGTACTTGGGGCGCATGTTGAAGATCGGGCGCCGGTAGGAGCTGAAGCAGACGCCGGCGCCGTCCTCGAAGCTGTCGTAGGTCGAAAGGCCGAACTCGCGCGTCTCGTAGGTCTCGATGTCGAGATCGCTGACGACCGGGGGCTGGCCCGTCATCGGCTGGATGATCTGGGCATCGAAGCTGAGGCCCTCGTTGGCGTAGGCGAGGTAGCTGGCGGTCGGCACCAGGAAGCAGAGGGCCGCAGTCGGTTTCTTGGGGCGGACCACGAAGACGATGTACTCCTCGGCGATGCCGACCCCGGGGCCGATGCGCAGGCGCACCGCATAGATCCCGCTCTTCAGGCCCTCGGGGATCTGCATGCGGTTGGTCTCCTCCCAGCGGCAGTCGGTCACCGCGTCGGGGTGGAGCTCGATCCCGCCGTACTGCTTGGGTGCCAGGCGGTAGCTGTCGTCTCGCCCGTTCCAGTTCCAGCCGGTCATGCCCCGGACCGGATGGTTGACCCCCCGGGCGTGGAGGCCCTGCGGGCCGGTGTCGGCCAGGGTCCAGCCGATCCCGCGGTCGCTGTAGCCCTCGGTCGTGTCCCAGTAGGCGAGAATGGCATCCTCGGGCGGCCTGGCACCCTGCTGGCAGGCGGCCAGCTCCTCGCGGGTCAGCAGGCGCTTGCAGAGGCAGGGGCGGTCGATCTTCCCGGCCAGGAGGTCGTTCACGAAGTCGCCCCGCAGGACGTGCGAATCGAGCGCGCCGCCGATCAGGAAGGGGATGTCCTCGCGGTTGTCCGGGCGGAAGCGGAAGGTCGTCTGGATGTGCGAGCGGAACTCGTAGGGCACCACCGGCCCGATGCGGGAGTTGTAGCGGTTGAGCACGCCCTCCTGGTAGAGCGTGACCCGGCCCGATGCCGGGTCGTAGGTCACCCCGACGAAGTACCAGACCTTGGGCAGCAGCGGCAGCTCCGCGGTGACGTAGTCGACCTCCTTGCCGTCGCCGACCCAGAACTCCAGGTAGCCCTCGGGGCTGATCCCCAGCGCATAGCCGTGGTTGGTCCTGCAGTCGAAGCGGCCCATGATGGTCTGCCGCGCGCCGTGGCGCGGCAGGGTCGGCCAGAGGTGGCAGAACATCGACAGCGGGCCGTCGATGCGGGTCTTCCGCTCCGGGTCCTCGACCTCGAAGTAGTTGCCGACCTGCGTGAACTGCTTCTTGACCGACCAGGCGCCGTTGATCGGGTGGTCGATCTCCTCTTCCAGATAGCCGGGTCCCGCCTCGTGGTTGTCGCCGTGGATCAGGCGGACGAGCTGGGCGTCGGCCTTGTCCGCACCGTCCGCGTTGACGTGGAAGGCGATCTCCTCGCCCGGCATCACCGAGATCTTGTCGGCGTACGCGAAGATTTTCTGCTCGGCCATGCTACTTCTTTTCCATCATGTCGTCGATCTGGCGCAGGAAGATCGCGTGGTAGGCCTCCTCCAGCGTCTCGTGCCGGGTCTCGTCCAGGGTTGCGGGCGCCACCCCCCGCCGGCCCGACAGCCTGACGATCCGGAAGCCCCCGCCCGCCTCGCGCTTGACCGCGTACTGCTGGTCCAGCGGCAGGCGCCGGAAATAGGCGAGCAGGCGCTCCAGCGGCTCGCTGTGCCGGCCGACCGGCCGCCTGCGGTGCTCCTCGATCAGCGCGTCGTCGAGGACGCTCTTCAGGTAGATCCGCGTCTTGGCGTTGAAGTGCTCGTAGACGTGGAGGTCCGCGTCCTGCCACGGATCGGATGAGGTCTCCATCGCTCCGCTCAGCCCCCGTTTCTTGCCGCAACAGCCATCGCCGGCCTCAGGATTCGAGAAGGTCGTGGACACGCCGCATGAAGACCCCGTGATAGGCCTCCTCGACGGTCCGGTACTCGCGGTCGTCCACCACGCGCGGCGCCACCCCGCGCGCGCCGGAAAACGCGATGATCTTGTAGGGGCCCTCGGGTCCGGCGCGGTGCAGCGCGTACTTGTCGTCCATCGGCGCACGGCGGAAGTAGAGCAGCAGGCGTTCCAGCGCCTCGCTGTGCTGGCCGAGCGGCTTGCGCTTGTGCTCTTCGATGACCTCGGGCGAGACCAGGCGCTTCAGGTAATCGCGCTGCATCTTGTCGTAGCGGCGATGGTAGAGCTGGTCCTTGTCCTCGATCTCGGTGGCTTCCTCCGGCAGCGCCTCGCCGCCCTTCTCGGTCCTGGACGAGCGCCACTCGCCGCGCTTCTTGTCGCGCCAGGCGTTGAACTGCTTCTTGATGCCGAAGTAGCCCTGGTTCAGGAAGAGCACCGCGAAGAGCATGATGGCGCCGATCATGAAGTGGCGGATCGGCCCCCACTCGATCAGCACCTGGTCCAGCGCGACCACCACGAAGGTCCCGAGCACCGCGCCCTCCGCCCTGCCGATGCCGCCGATCGCCAGCATCGCCAGGCCCAGCAGGACCGTATCGAAGCTGAAGATCGAGAAGCCGACGCCGCTGTAGTGCGTGGCGTAGAAGCCGCCGATGAACCCCAGCGCGCCCGACGAGATCAGGAAGATGGTGACGCGGGCGCGCTTGTAGTCGACGCCGCAGGCCTCGGCGAAGGCCTCGCGCTTCTCGGGCGCCATGCGCAGGATCCGCCCCAGGCGCTTGCCGGCGATGAAGCGGAACAGCAGCAGGGCGGCCAGCAGCAGCAGGAAGGGCCCGTAGTAGGAGGCCAGCGACTGGACCTCCGGCGACCAGGAATCGGAGATGTAGGTGGAGCCGCCGTAGAGCCCGCCCGATGCCGAGCCGAAAGCCTTGGAGGTGGTGAAGAAGACGCGGCAGAGCTCGTTCAGGCCCAGGGTCAGGAGCGCGTAGTAGAAGCCGTCCAGGCGGAGTGCGGGCGCGGCGATGATGCCGCCCATGACGAAGCCCAGCGCCAGGCCGATTCCGGGCAGGTAGAACCAGGGCAGCCCGTAGTTGATCGAGAGGTAGGAGGTGATGAAGGCGGCCACGCCGACGACGGCATAGCTCGCGAGCGAGAAGATGCTGGCGGTCCCCAGGATCAGGGTCCAGCAGACGTTGATGGCGGCGAAGATCCCGAAGGTGGCGCCCGCGGTCAGCAGGGTGTTGCGCATGCTGTCGGGGAAGAAGAGCGGCGCCAGCGCCAGGAAGAGCAGGCAGACGGCCCAGTAGATCGGCCGGCGGTCCTGGATCTTCTTCTCGGCCTTAAGGGTCTTGCGGTTGTAGAGGCCCTTGATGTGCAGGGGATAGCGCCGGGTGGGCCACCAGCGCAGGCGCTTCCAGAGGCGGCCGCCGTGCGCCGGCCAGATGTGGAAGTGCTTGAGGCGGCCGACCTTGTAGAGCGGGACCTTGTAGGCGCGGGTCTCGTCCCAGGTCGAGCGCGGGTCCGGCACGCGGATCGAGGGCACCTCGTGGTTGCCGCCCGCGGCATCCCAGGCCGCCAGGGGATTGCGCCAGATGTAGGGGCTCTTGCCCTCGTCTTCGCTCATTGCTCGCGTGCCTTGTCAAGCAGACCAGAGATGCCTCGCGGCCGGACGATCAGGATGCAGATGATCAGCAGGAACTGGGTGATGAGGACGTACTGCCCGCCCAGGAAGCGCGAGGTCAGCGCCTCGGCGAAGCCCAGGATGACCGCGGCGATGACCGCCCCCTGGACCGAGCCCAGCCCGCCCAGCAACGCGATGGAGACGCCCTTGATCAGGGGCGTGATGCCGCTGAAGGGGCCGATGTAGTAGGTCTGCGACAGCAGCACCGCGGCCAGCCCCGCCATCGCACCGGTCATGGCCATGACGTAGAAGCCGGTGCTCCTGACCCCGATGCCGACGATGGAGGCCGCGTGCGGGTTCATCATCATGGCGCGTATCTCCAGCCCGCGCCGGCTGCCGCGCATCCAGAAGACGACGATGGCGAGCATGACGATGGAGCAGACGACGACGCCGATCTTGTCGGAGGTCACCACCACGTCGCCAAGGTTCACCTGCCAGTAGCCGAAGAGCTCGGGCAGGTTCTTCGGCCTGGGGCCGAAGTGCATCAGCAGGGCCTGCGAGCCGATCAGGCTGATCGCCAGGGTCGCGATCATGCCGCGGGTGGTGAAGTAGGGCTTGTCGTGGAGCGGAATGAAGACCAGGAGGCAGATGATGACCCCGCCGAGCGCGCCGGTCAGGATGCCCGCCGAGGCGACCAGGACGGGCGAATCCGAGACCATGCGGTCGAAGAGGTAGGCGCCGAAGCCGGCGAAGGAGAAGACGAAGCCGTAGCCCAGGTTGATCAGCCCCAGGCTGGACCAGGTGATGGAGATCGCCACGGCGACCAGGCCGTAGATGCAGGCGACGACGATCGCATTGATGAGAATGAAGCTGAGGTCCATCGCGTGCGGTCTTGGTCCTATGTCAGGGAGAGCCGGCTGGCGGCGGAGGCTTCGCCCTTCAGCTTGCCCGCGTGCATGCCGATCACCCGGTCGACCCGACGCTCCAGCAGGGCCACGTTCTGCTCGGCGATCAGCATCGCGCTGCCTTCCAGCTCGATCGACAGCAGGGCCTCCATCACGCCGAGGCCGATCTTCGGCGCCAGGCCCAGCGAGGGCTCGTCGGCCAGGTAGAGCTTGGCATCGGTCATGAGGCCGCGGCCGATGGAAACCATGCGCCGCTCGCCGCCGGACAGGCGCCCGACCGGCGTCTTCATCAGCTTGCGCAGGGGTTCGAAGATATCCAGCACGCGCGCCTTGCGCTCCTTGCGGGTGCGCCAGGCCTCGCGCGTGAAGGCGCCGCTGTCGAGGTGCTCCTCGACCGTCAGGCCGTTAAAGATCTCGTCGCCCTGCGGCATGATTGCCAGGCCCTGGCGCACGATGCGGTGGGTGTAGCGACCCGGCCCCTGGCTGCGCGTCCGTCCGATCTGCTTGCCGTCCAGCAGGATCGAACCGCGCTGCCAGCCGGTGAGCCCGGCGATGGCGTAGAAGAGCGTGGTCTTGCCGTGCCCGTTCAGGCCGACGATGCCGACCCGCTCGCCCGCGTTGATGACGAGATCGAGGTCGTGCAGCACGCGGAGCGGCCCGTAGCCGGCCGAGAGCCCCTCGACATTCAAGATTTCCGCCATGGTCGGCCTCGCCCCCCCTCGCGCCCGTCAGGCCGTCTCGAAGTAGGCGGCGCGGACCGCCGGCGAATCGATGACCTCCTGCATGTCGCCCTTGGCGATGATCTCGCCGGCGTCCATGACGATCACGCTGTCGGCGATGGAATCGAGCAGCTCCATGCGGTGCTCGACGATCACCACGGCGATGTTCATCTCCTTCGACAGCATGCGCAGGATGTGATCGATCTCGTCGATCTCGGAATTGATGAGGCCCGCCGCTGGCTCGTCCATCAGCAGGACTTCAGGCTGGCGCATCAGCAGGCAGGAGAGCAGCAGCTTGCGCCGCTCGAAGGTCTTCAGGCCGGCGTTGGCCGCGCTCTCCTGGGTCCTGAAGTGGACCAGGGCCGCGGCATACTCCGCATCGAAGCGGGTGAGATAGGGCTTGTAGGCCTGGCGGGCGGCCTTGAAGGTCTCGCCGACGGTCAGCTCTTCGCAGACGATCGGCGTCTGATAGGTGCGCCCGATCCCCAGCCGGGAGCGCTCGAAAAGGCGCCTTCCGGATATATCTTCACCCTTGAAGAGGACCTTGCCGGTCTTCGGAACGTAGCGGCCGGAGAGGATCTCCAGCAGGCTGGTCTTGCCGGCCCCGTTCGGGCCGATGATCCCCAGGACCTCGCCGGCACGCAGCTCGAAGCCGATGTCGCGCAGAACCTCTCGCCCGCCCAGGTCGAGCGAGAGGTTCTGGCACGAGAAGACCGGTGGCGCTTCTGGTCGCGTCACGCTTCCCATTGCTAGAGCGAAGCCCCGGCAGGATGTGCGAGCATCGGCGAGGGCCCCGCGCTCTCCGCCGTCAGCTCCACCAGGGGGCCGGCTGCAGCGAGGATTCGGCGATCTCGTTCGGCCAGATGATCTTGTGCTCGCCCTCCTGGACCTGCACGAAGAGCTGGCTCATGCCCTTCTCCAGCTCGTCCGCCTGGTTGCCGAAGCCGTTGTCGGGATAGTGCAGGGCCTCCTGGAACTCGTTGTTCATGTTCATCATGCCGCAGACGCCCCGATAGGGGTTGTTGCGGATCCAGGCGACGTTGGCGGCAAAGTCCTCGGGGTCGCCGGTCGCCTCCCAGGCGCGGGCGAGGTAGTGCAGGATGTCGTAGCCGTTGCCGGTGTAGACCAGCCCCATGTTGCCCTCGTACTGGGGGAAGCGCTCCAGGTACTTCTTGCGGAAGTCCTGGCCGGTCTCGTCGCCGTAGACGCCCAGCACGGTGGACCAGCAGAAGCCTTCCGTGGCGCGGCCGCCGAGCTCCAGGAACTCCGGCTGCGAGGGGCCGTACTGCAGGTAGACCAGGGCGTCCTCGACCGGGTCGGAGCGGAACTGCCGGCAGAAGGCCGCATACTCGGCCGCCACCCAGTGGTTGATCATGATGGCACCGGCGTCGACCTCCTTGAGCTGGCGGATGACGGGGCTCCAGTCGTTCACCGGGTACTGGATGTCGGTCATGGCGGCGAGCTCGAAGGTCGAGTTCGGGAAGGCCTCGCGCGCGGCCTTCAGGATGGTCTGGTTGTAGCCCACCTGCTCAGAGACGATGTGGACCTTGCGGTTCTTCGGCTTCCAACCCTGCTGCTCTTCCATGCGCTCCAGCAGCAGCGGCAGGGTCCAGCCGTAGTTGACCTCCGAGGGGTCGGTCTGCAGCACGTGGCTGTACTTCTCCGGGTTGGACTTGTAGTGCTCCGTCGCGGCGCGCTGGGTGTTGCCGTTGAGGTAGGGGCACTTGTACTTCGCCGACTCGTCCATCGCCGGGATGGGGGCGAAGAGGAAAGAGTTCGAGATGCCGTGCACCTTCCTGTCGATGCAGGCGGCGATGGCCTGGCGGCAGCTCTCCGGCGACAGCTTGTCGACGTCGACCACGAAGATCTCGATCTCGCGCCCGCCGACGCCGCCGGCCGCGTTGATCTCTTCCATCGCAAGCGTGGTGCCGTTCAGGTGGTCGGTGTCGTCGGCCACGCCGTAGGGCGTCGACAGTGAGGAGGGCAGACCCAGCACGATCTTGTCGGACTTGCCCTGCACGATGGCCGGTGCGCCAAGACCCACCAGGGCGGCCGAGGCGCCGCCCACGCCGAGCGTCTTCACCGCCGTCCGCCGGCTGATCTTCCTGGAAGCGATGCCTCCCAAACCGCTGGCGCCTGGCGCCGGTACCTTTTTCGTCATTTCAAAGCCTCCGTCCGTTTAAGCCCGAGGCGTCCGATCCGACAGCGTCCTCTAGACGACGGCGGACTCGCCCCTGCAGTACGACAGCACAATCTTATCGATTTCGCTATATTTCTGTCTAGACGTTATCGCTTGGATTCTGTGCTGTCAATGAGCCTTCTCGCCGAGATTTCTTGCCAGACGGGGGAGACGAAGAAGATGACCGTTTGTTGTGCGTTTGCCTAAGGCCTGCGCCCAGATTTGAGGCATCAGGACAATCTGGTAGACGAGGCTAGGCAGGAACTTAACGTTTCATCTAGACTTAAATCCGTCTGTGCGGTTAGATCTGCATAGAGTCCGGGTGGACAGGCGCCCGGCCCCCCAGCTCCCGCTGCGGCAGCCGGGAGGCGCAGGTGGGCAGCGGCGGGCTGCCTTTGCGAGGAGGACGTGTTGCTATGACGGTCGGGCCCGCCGTAGAAGACAGGCACACCACAAGGTCACTGGCAGAAGCGAAACCATGAAGAAGGCGAAGAGCGACACGGCCGAGGCAGCGCAGGCGGAGGCAGAGCCGGCCGCCGCGAAGCCGATGAGGATCCTGATCGCCGACGATCACTGGGTCGTGCGCGAATCCCTGAAGCAGGTTGCCAAGAGCCTGGACAAGAACAACACCATCGTCGAGGCGGCCAGCTTCAACGACGCCCTCGACCTGCTGGAGCGCTCGCCCGACATCGGCCTGATGCTGATCGACCTGATCATGCCGGGTTTCGGCGAGTTCGAGGGCCTGAAGCTGCTGCGCTCCAGGTACCCCGCGATCCCGATCGTCGTGGTCTCGATCCACGAGGACCCGGAGTACGTGCTGAACGCGATCGCGCACGGGGTCATCGGCTACATCCCCAAGTCGGCGAGCTCGGAAGAGATCCGCCGCGCGCTGATCCGCGTCATCTCCGGCGAGGTGGCCTTCCCGCGCGAGATCATCGCGCAGGGGATCTCCCAGCCCCCGGCCATCGCCCAGCCGGCGGCACCGCGGGCGGCCGCGGAGGCGCCGTCTGACCTGCTGACCGGGCGGGAGCGCGAGATCCTGGTGCTGCTGGGACGCGGCACCGGCCTTTCCGAGATCGCCGAGCGCCTGGCCATCAGCCGGCAGACCGTCCGGGTGCACCTGGGCAACGCGATGAAGAAGCTGCGCCTCTCGACCCGCGAGGCGGCGGTGCGCTACGCCCTGGAGAACATCCAGACGCTCAGCAGGGCGGACTAGCGGGGATGGGCGCTGCCGGCATCGGGGAGGAGACGACGCGGCGCCAGGCCTTCCTGGAGGCCGGCTTCGACGCGATCGACGTCGGCATGGCGCTCTGGGACGAGGCCGACCGACTGGCGCTCTGCAACAGGGCCTTCCTCGACCGCTTCGCCCCGCTGCAGCCGCAGCCGGCCGAGGGGATGGCCCAGGGCGAGTTCCTGAAGCTCCTGGCCGGCTCCGCCCTGCTGGTCACGCCCCTGTCGCGGCGCGACTGGCTGGAAGAGGAGCACAAGGCCGCGCGCAACGGCGAGACCAGCGAGTACCTCTTCACCGACGGCTCCTCCGTCCGGGTCGAGCGCCGCGCGCTCGGCGAGGCCGGCAGCCTCACCAGCTTCCACGACGTCAGCGGTGCGCGCCGGACCGAGCGGGCGCTAGAGAAGGCGCGCGATACGGCGGCGGCCTCGGACCAGACCAAGTCGCGCTTCCTGCGGGCCGCCAACCACGACCTGCGCCAGCCCCTGGCCGCGCTCAAGATCCTCATCTACAACTGCATGGCCGCCGAGGAGGAGGAAGAGCGCGAAGAGCTGCTGCACGCCATGGACGTCTCCGTTTCCATCATGGAGGACCTGCTGGGCGCGCTCCTGAACATCGGGCAGCTCGATGCCGGCAAGATCGAGCCCAAGGTCTCGACCTTCCAGGTCTCCACCCTCTTCGACCGCGTGCGCCTGCAGTTCGCCCACCAGGCCCAGGACAAGGGGCTGAGCTTCCGGATCGTGCCCTCGGCCTGCGCGCTGAAGAGCGACCGCAACCTGCTGGAGCGGATCGTCAGCAACTTCGTCGGCAACGCCCTGCGCTACACCGAGACCGGCGGCGTCGTGGTCGGCTGCCGGCGCGGCGACAAGGCGGTGACGATCGAGGTCTGGGACAGCGGCTGCGGCATCCCCGAAGAGTTCCAGGAGGCCATCTTCGAGGAATTCTACCGCATCTCGGAGAGCCAGGTGCACCGCAAGCACAGCCTGGGCCTCGGCCTCAACATCTCCAAGCGGCTGGCCGACATGCTGGGGCACGAGATCGCGGTCCGGAGCACGCCGGGCAAGGGCTCGGTCTTCTCGGTCAGGGTTCCCATCGGCAACATCTGGCACAGCGACATGGGCGAGCCCGAGATCTCCGAGCGGGTGGGCGGAGAGTTCGCCGGCCTCTCGGCGGTGGTCCTGGAGGACGACGGCATCCTCCGCGACGCGCTGGTGAGCCTGCTGGAGCGCTGGGGCATGCAGGTCCTCTCGATCGAGAACCTGGAGGGCGTCAGCGCAGCACTCGCCACCCTGGAGCGCGAGCCCGACCTCATCATCACCGACTATCGCCTGCGCGGCGGCCTGCAGGGCACCGACATCGTCGGCAAGATCAACGACAGCCTGGAGAAACCCTGCCCGGCCATCGTGGTGACGGCCGACACCAACCCGGAGCTGATCGAGCGGATCAAGCGGCAGGGCTTTCCCGTCCTGATAAAGCCGGTCAGCCCGCCCAGCCTGCGCGTGATGATGCACAACATTCTCTACGAGCCGGAACTGGTCCAGGAGCTGCATGTTTGATCCCGCCCGGCAAAGCCTCGCGCGCGCGAACCGGCCGGCGACCTGACCGGCAGGGGCGGTGATGGCGGCGGAGGAGATACCGATCGGCAGCATGGTGCCCCTGACGGGCCCCTCCTCGGCCGACGGCAAGGAGTTCCGCAACGGCGTCATCCTGGCCGCCGAAGAGCTGAACCAGGAGGGCGGCATCCTGGGGCGGCCGGTGCGCCCGATCTTCCTCGATACCGGCCGGCAGAGCGCCGCCGAGGTGGTGCGGGCGGCGCGGACCCTGATCGGCGACCACGGCGTCCATGCCGTCATCAACGGCTACAACATCGGCCCGCAGAACGCCGAGTACGAGCCCATCGCCGACGCCGGCATCCTCTACATCCATCACAACACCCTGCTGCAGCACCACGACACGGTCATGAGCAACCCGGAGCGCTATTTCGGCTGCTTCATGGGCGATCCGGCCGAGTACTGGTACGGCCAGGGCTTCATCAAGTTCATCTCCTGGCTGCGCGACAGCGGCCAGTGGCAGCCGCGGAACAACCGCATCGCGGTCATCTCCGGGGCCAAGCCTTACAGCGTGGTGATCGCCAACGCCATGGGCAGTGCCGCACGCCAGTTCGGCTGGGACTGCGTCTTCGGCCCCAAGGTCATCCAGTGCCCGCGGGAGGGCTGGCATCCGGTCCTGGACGAGATCCGGGCGCTCGATCCCGCGGTGCTGGCCAACACCGAGTTCTATGCCGGCGATCTGGCCCGCTTTCAGCTTCAGTTCATGCAGGATCCCGTGCCCAGCCTGCTCTACCTGCAGTACGGCGCCCTGCACAAGACCTTCACCGACATCGTCGGCGACCGGGGCAAGGGCGTCATCGTCGGCACCATGATCGGCCTGCCCAGGGACGAGATGGGCCAGCGCTTCTCCGCCGCCTACAAGGGCCGCTTCGGCAGCGCGTCGACCCCGGAGGTCGGCTGCCAGCCCTATACCTCGCTGCATCACTTCGCGATGGCGGCCGCCCTGGCCGGAGGCTCCGGCGGGCCGGGAGCCTTCGAGCAGAACCGGCGGGTCGCCAAGCAGCTCTTGAAGACGGTCTACCGCAGCGTTTCGGGAACCGTGCGCTATCATCCCAAGTGGCAGGCCGCCGTCCCCTATCCCGACGCCACCCACGACCCCTCGCTTGGAATGCCGCACTTCTTCTACCAGGTGCGCGGCGCCGACCAGGAGCGCGCGCTCATCGCCCCTGAACCCTATGCGGACGCCCCCTTCGAGCTGCCGCCCTGGCTGGCAAGGGAGACCTAAGGCGCTCCGTTGTCGGGTGCGGGCCGGCTCCGCGTGAACCCAAATCGATCCTAGAGCGCACTCACCTCGCAGAGGTAGGAGCGTAGCGGCACGGAGCCGCTGATCGGGTCGCTGCTCTCCTCGCCGATGGCCGCGTTCAGGTTGGCGCTCTCGGGACCGATGGCCTCGATCGCGGTCAGGCCGAGCTCCGCGCAGCCCTGCCACCAGCCGGCGGTCGCGCTGACCACCCGCCGGTCCAGTTGAGGCCGGAAGCGTGCCCTGGCGCGGATCTGGCCGTGCGGCGTGGTCAGGTGAAGCCAGTCGCCGTCGGCGATGCCGCGCGCGGCCGCCGTCTCGGGATGGATCTCGACCAGGGGATCGGGCTCGTGCCGCCTGAGGGAGGGCAGGCCGCGATGCTGGCTGTGACAGTAGTGGATCGACTTGGCCGAGGTCAGGACCAGCGGAAAGCGGCCCGCGAGATCGGGCCGGCTGAGCGGTCCGACGGCAGGCTCGACGAAGTGGGGCAGCGGGTCCTGGCCGATCTCCTGCAGGCGCTCGGAATAGATCTCGACCCGGCGCGAGGGGGTGGCGAAGCCGGCGGGCCGGCCCTCTTCCTTGAGGGCGTACTTGCGGTGGCGGGTCTTCGCCGGCAGTGCGATTCCCTGCGGTTGGCGGCGCAGCTCCTCCAGCGAGACCGGGGAGGGGGCGAGCTGCGCCCGGTATCCGGAGTCGATCTCTCCGCCCCAGAAGCGGTTGCCGAGCCCCAGGCGCCTGGCGAGTTCGGTCACGATCCAGTGGTCGCTCCTCGACTCGCCGCGAGACGCGATCACCGCCGGGCGGAGCTGGACGAAGGCGGCGGCCTCCTCGTCGACGCCGAAGCCGGTGCAGAGCCCCTCGCGCTCCCAGGGTGTGTTGACCGGGAGCACGATGTCGGCCTGTTCCGCCGAGGGCGTCATGAACATGTCGACGTGGACCGCAAAGTCCAGGGCGGCCAGCGCCTGCCGGCCCCGGGCACCGTCGGCATGCGACAGCAGGATGTTGGTGCCGAAGCTGACCAGGCCCCGGACGGGGTAGGGCTCGCCCTCCAGGATGGCGCGATAGAGGTCGTCGGTCGTGACCCAGCCCTGGGCCTGCGGGCCCAGCGGCCTGGCGGCAAGGCCGATCGCCTTGGCCGCCTGGGCGGGGTCCAGCAGGTCCCGGCCGGTCACGTCGGCGACCGCCAGGCCCTCGCGCACGACGTTCCCGCCGGGCGCGTCGAAGCTGCCTGTCAGCGCGTAGAGCAGCGCGATGGCGCGCGAGGTCTGGCTGGCGTTGGTCTGCTGGCTGACGCCCGACCAGGTGTAGAGCGCGAGAGTCCCTGCCTCGGCAATCTCCCTTGCCGCCTCGCGAAGTGCAGCGGCGGGAACCCAGGTCAGCTCTTCCACCCGCTCGGGCGGGTAGGCCCGGCAGAGCTCCGCGTAGTGGTCGAAGACGGTCCGGCAGGCGATCGTCCCCCCCTGGCGGTCACGGACCTCGAAGCTGCCGGTCAGCGCCGGCTGCAGCTCCGCCGCGCCTACCCACTGCCCGCGTGAGGGATCGTAGAGGCGGGCCTCGCCGCTGGCCTCGTCGATGACGACGCGCTGCGCCGGATCGCCGGCCTCCTGCAGGTCGTCGCCGCGCAGCAGCCTGCCCTCGCGCTGGTTCACCAGGAAGGGGGCGTTGGACCAGGTGCGCAGGAAGTCCGCGTCGTAGTGCCCGCCCTCGATCAGGAGGTTCGCCAGTCCCAGCGCCAGGGCGCCGTCGCTGCCCGGGCGCACGCGCAGCCAGGCGTCGGCCTTGGCCGCCAGGCCCTCGCGCCGCGGGTCGACCACGATCAGCCGGGCGCCGCGCGCCTTGGCCTCGGCCACCCGCGTGGCCAGGGCGAGCCAGGAGGTGCTGGGATTGTGGCCCCACAGCAGGATGCAGTCGGCCTTGGCGAGGTCCGGCAGCGGCGTGGCCCGGCCGAAGGTCAGGGCGAAGATGTCGTCGCGGTGGAAGTTGCAGATCTCGGTCCCGAAAACCGCGTTGGGGCTGCCGTAGGCGTGGCGCAGCCGCTCGACCCAGGGATAGGCGTCCTGCAGCCCGGTGCCCGAGGGCGTGGTGATGCCGAAGGCGACGCTCTCCGGGCCGCTCTCGGCCGCCAGCCGGCGCAGTTCCTCGGCCACGCGGTCCAGGGCCTCGTCCCAGCCGATCTTCTCCCAGCCCGGGTCCGGGTCGCCCTTGGGCCGGGTGCGCCGCAGGGGATGGAGCAGCCGCTCCTCATGGTAGACCAGTTCCGGGGCGGCGCGGCCCTTGCTGCAGAGCGCGCGGCCGGTCGGATGCTCCGGGTTCGCCTCCAGCGCCACGAAGCGCCCGTCGCGGACGACGGAGATACAGCCGCAGCGCGAGGTGCAAAGCGCGCAGTACCCGGGAACCCGCTGCTCATTCTCGCTACTGCTCACGATCCTGTCCTTCTGCTGGGTGGCTGGCAGCCTGCCGTGCCTTCCTTCATCGTGCCAGTGTGAGGAGTTCCTGCCGGGCGTCAAGGACCGGCGATGCTGATGCCGCCGTCGACCTTCAGGGTGACGCCGGCGATGGCCTGCGCCTCCGCCGAGGCCAGGAAGACCGCGGCCCCGGCGACGTCCTCGGCGCTGGTCAGGCGCTGCAGCGGGGTGCGGGACCGGCGCGCATCCCAGCCCTCGTCGGTGATCACGCTGGAGGCGCCGGGGGTGGCGACCGGCCCGGGTGCCAGGGCATTGACCCTGACGCCCATGGGGCCCAGTTCGCCCGCCTGCTGGCGCGTCAGGGAATCGATCGCGCCCTTGATCGAGCTGTAGACGGCGGCGTTCTTGATCGCGAAGGAGACCGCCACCGAGGAGAGGTTGATCACCGCGGCACCGCCGCCGCAGGCGACCAGGTGGGGCGTGGCCGCCTGCAGGGCCCAGAAGGTACCCTTGATGCCGACGTCCAGCATCCGGTCGATCGTCTCCGGCGGCATCTCCACCATGGGCGCGTAGTGAAAGGCGACCGCGTTGTTGACCAGGATGTCCAGGCGGCCAGCCTGGGCGGCGAAGTCGTCGATGGCCCGGACCACCTGCCCGCGGTCCGAGACGTCGCAGGCGTAGCCCAGCCCGCCGGCGGCCGCGGCGGCCTCCTCGGCTGCCGCACCGTCGATATCGAGGATGCCGACCCTGGCGCCCTCGGCCGCGAAGGCCAGCGCGATGGCGCGTCCGATGCCCATGCCGCCGCCGGTCACGACCGCGGCCTTGCCCTCCAGCCTCTTCATTCCTGCCTCCTCTCAGCCGCCGCTCTTGGGATCGGCGTCCAGCCTGACGATCCAGTCCTCCAGCCCGCCGGCGGCCGCCGGGTAGCGCTTCAGGACGTCGGGGTCGTGGCCCGGGACGATGTGTGCCTCGCTGTCGGCCAGGCGCCTGATCTTGCCGTAGGCCTCCAGCATGTCGCCCACGTTGTAGACCACGGGGAAGGGGCGCGCCTGGCCGATGTTGGCATAGAGGTGCGAGGCGTCGGAGGCCAGAACCACCCAGCCGCGCCGGGTGCGCACGCGGACCACCTGCAGGCCGTTGGTGTGGCCGCCCATCAGGTGCACGCTGATGCCCGGCGCCACCTCGGAATCGCCGTCGTGGAAGGCGACCCGGCCCTGGAAGACCCGCCGCAGCATGACCGCCACGTCCTCCGCCTCGTAGGCGTGCGACAGGGTCGGGTGGCACATGCAGCGCCCGGTGCAGTAGGCCATCTCGCGGTCCTGCAGGTGGAAGCGCGCATTGGGGAAGAGGCCGTGGTTGCCGGCGTGGTCATAGTGCATGTGGGTGATGATCACGTCCGAGACCTTGTCCGCCTCGATGCCGATGGCCTTCAGGCCGGCCTCCGGCGGCTGGCAGAACTGGCGGCCGCGCTGCTTTCCCATCGCCTCGTCGAAGCCCATGTCGACGACGAAGCTGCGCTCCTCGCCCACCACCGCCCAGACGAAGTAGTCGAGCGGCATGTTGACGTCGTGCGGGTCCCCGCCGAGGAAGTTGTCCCGGGCCGGCCGGTCGTGGTGGGCGTACTTGACGGCGTAGATCTCGTAGCTGTCCTGGCTCACGTGTTGTCTCCTTTGGCGGGGCCGAGCGGTGGTTCTTCTGCCACCCGAATCCTCCGTCAGCTTCCTCGGGTCTCTTGCCTATCGCAAGGCGGCAATCTATGTTACCGTTACCATCGGTGACCGACGCCTGAAAGCCAAAACTGCCCGGCCTCGCTTGACGGTCGAGAGGGCTTTCGGGACAGTTGGGCGGGGCGGTTAGGACAGGGGATGCCGAAGAACACGGAACGACAGACGGCCCACCGCGTCCGCATGAGCGATGTCGCGCGCTATGCCGAGGTCTCGCCCATGACGGTCTCGCGGGCGCTGCGCCAGCCCGAGAAGGTGTCGGAGGAGACCCGGCGCAGGATCCTCGAGGCGGTGGAGCAGGTGGGCTATCTGCCGAACCGCCTGGCGGGCAGCCTGGCCTCCAGCCGCTCGAACGTGGTCGGGATCATCGTCCCCTCGATCCGGAACTCGCTCTTCGCGGAGACCATCCAGGCGACGGCGGAGGTACTGGCCGAGGCCGCCCACCACCTGCTGATCGCCGAGAGCGGGCAGGCGATCGAAGAGGAGGAGAGGCTGATCGCCGCCTTCCTGGAGCAGCGGGTGAGCGGCATGGTGCTGCACAACACCACGCACAGCCCGCGCGCCCGCCGCCTGATCGCGGGCGCCAGGGTGCCGGTGGTCGAGACCGGCGACCTCGCGCGCGACCCGCTGGACATCGCCGTCAGCTACTCGAACTACGAGGCCTCCAAGGCCATGACCCGCTACCTGCTGCGGCGCGGCTACCGGGAGATCGCCTTCGTCTCCCTGGAGACCGAGCGCAACGACCGGGCGCGCGAGCGCCGCCGCGGCTACCTGGCCGCGCTGGAGAACCGCGATCACCCCGCAAGGCCGGACCTGATCCTGGAGGCGGCATCGGGCCTGGAGGCGGGGCGCGAGGCCCTCCTGAAGCTGATGAACCTGCGGCCGCGGCCGGACGCCGTTTTCTTCGCCGGTGACGTGCTGGCCATCGGCGCCGCCTTCGAGTGCCAGCGCCGGGGCTGGCGCGTGCCGGAGGATCTGGCGATCGCCAGCTTCGACGACCTCGACATCCTCCAGCACATGACCCCGACCGTCACCTCGCTGCGCCTGCCGCGGCGCGAGATCGGCGAGCACGCCGCCGCCATCCTGCTGGAACGGCTGGAAGGCAAGACGACGGCCGTGGTGGAAAAGGACCTGGGCTTCGACATCATCCAGCGCGAGAGCACCTGAGGGGCCGCGGCTCGGCCTTGCCAGGCCTTTCTGCGATGGTTTATGTTAACGCTATCACAAGATGCGACGAGAGGGGGGCCGGGTGCGTAAGCTGTCTTCGCGGGCGAGGGGCCGGCAGGGTCCGACAGGCTGCCGTAGGGGGTTCCCCTCGTGCTGAAGGGAAGGACGGCGCTGATCACCGGCTCCTCGGCGGGGATCGGCTATGCCGCCGCCGAGGCCTTCGCGGCGGAGGGCTGCCGGGTCGTGCTGAACGGCGTCGAGGGCCGGGCGGCGCTGGAGGAGAAGGCCGAGGGGCTGCGGGCCGCGCACGGGGTCGAGGTTCTGGCGAGCGACGCCGACGTCGGTGCCTGCGCCGCCGTCGAGCGGCTGGTGGCCGAGACCGAGGCGCGCTTCGGCGGCGTCGACATCCTGGTGAACAACGCCGTCACCCGCGTCTTCGGACCGATCGAGGAGACGCGGCCGGAAGACTGGGACCGCGCACTCTCGGTCAACCTCTCCTCCGCCTTCCACACCATCCGCTGCGCGCTACCCGGCATGCGCCGGCGCGGCTGGGGGCGCATCATCAACGTCTCGTCGGTCTACGGCCTCTTCGCCGCCGCCGACCGCGCCAGCTACATCACCACGAAGACGGCGCTGATCGGGCTGACCCGCGCGGTGGCGCTGGAGACCGTCCAGTCCGGCATCACCTGCAACGCGGTCTGCCCCGGCTCGGTCAACACCACCCACAGCGGCAAGACCCTGGCCCGGATGGTCAGCGAGGAGGGCCTCAGCGAGGAGGCGGCGACGGCGCGCTTCCTGACCGGCAAGCAGCCGGCCGGGCGCTTCATAGAGCCCGCCAGCGTGGCGGCCATGATGGTCTTCCTCTGCGGGCCGGCCGGCAGCGACATCACCGGCGCCAGCCTGCCGGTCGACCTGGCCTGGTCGGCGAGCTGAGAGAGCCCCGGCTCAGGCCGGGATCGCCAGGGCCATCAGGGAGGCCGCCTCCGGCGCCTTGTCCAGAGCCCAGACCGCCTCGATCAGCGCCTCGCTCTGCGGGATCGCTTCCCGCGCCCGCCAGGCCGCCAGTGACCGCAGCTTCGCCTCGATCTCGGTATCGGTGAGCGGCAGCTCGTCCGTGCCGCGCGCGCTCTCGACCGTCAGGGCCTCGCTGCTGCCGTCGGCACGCTCGACCAGGATCCTGACGCTGGCGACGGGCCGCTCCTCCTCCTCGATCCGGACGCAGGCTTTCAGCGCTGCCAGGGCCGGGTCGGCCACGGCCGCATCGCTGAACTGGTCGAGCCCGGCCGCACCCCAGAGAAGGCAGGCGGCGACGGCATGCTGGGCGCTCACCTGTGCCTCCCGGCCGCTGGTCACGGCGGGCCGATCGGCGCGCTGGCGAAGCAGCGGATGGCCGAAGATGGTGATCGCGCGGATCGCCTCCGCCTCAAGCGGTCCGCGGGCCCGCAGGGCCAGGCAGCCGTCGATCACGGCATTGAGGACGATGCCGCAGGGGTAGGGCTTGTGGATGTTCTTCAGCGCCTCCCAGCGCCGGCCCAGGTCCCCGGTCACCTCCTCCAGCCGGGCCGCCTCGCCGCCGATGGCGAAGAAGCCGCGCGGGCCCTCGAGCGGGTGCGGCGGGCCGTCGAAGCCCCGCTCCGCCAGCAGGGCCGCCAGCAGGCCGTTGCGCGCAGCGCTGCCGACGCCGAAGCTCTTGGCCATGAAGCCCAGGGTCTCGACCAGGCCGCCCGCCTGGGCCGAGGCGATGCCCAGCGCCCAGAGAAGCCGCCGGCGGTCCAGCCCCAGCAGCTTGCCCGCGGCCAGGGCGGCACCGAAGACGCCGCAGCTTGCGGTGATGTGCCAGCCGCGCCGGTAGTGCTCCGGCGTCACTGCATTGCCGATGCGGCAGGTGGCCTCGATGCCGAGCGCCAGGGCCTCCAGCAGCGCCCGTCCGCTGACCGGCCGGATCTCGGCCAGCGCCAGCAGCGCCGGGGCCACCGGTGCCGTCGGGTGGATCACGGTGCGCAGGTGGGTATCGTCGAAGTCGTGGACGTTCGCCGCCGCGCCATTGAGGAGGGCCGCCAGCGGCGCATCGACCCGCTCCGCCCGGCCGACGAGGCTCGCCTGCGGCGGCCCGGAAAAGGCGCTCAGGGTGGCGACCGCGGTCTCGATCGCGATGTCGCGCGACCCCGCCAGGGCCACCGCGAAGTAGTTCAGCAGCGACCGCCTGGCCGCGTGCCGTACCTCGTCGGGCAGGCTCTCCCAGGTGGAGCCGGCGACGAAATCGGCCAGGCTTGCCGAGGCCTCGGATTCCGGCCCCTGCCTGTGTTCCACGCTTGTCACGAGTTGCGCCTACGACAGGGTCAGGCCCCGTTCGTCCAGCACCTTGCGGGCGACGCGGAAGCATTCCAGTCCCATTGGCACGCCGCAGTAGATGGCCACCACATGCACGGCGGCGCGGATCTGCTCCGGGCTCACCCCGTTGTTGAGCGCCCCGCGGCAGTGGGTCTCCCACTCGTGCAGGCGTCCCAGCGCACCCAGCATGGTCAGGTTCATCAGGCTGCGCGTCTTGGCGTCGATCGAGTCGTCGCCCCAGCCGAAGCCCCAGCACCACTGCGTCATGGCCTCCTGGAAGGGCCGGGTCAGGCCGTCCGCGGCGGCCAGGTTCTTCTCCACGTACTCGGCGCCCAGCGTGGCCTTGCGCTGCTCCAGTCCCTTGTCGAAGACGTCCTTGTCGATCACGGTCCCGCTCGCTCCCTGCCTTCCGGCCTTTCGGGTTCCAGGTCGTGGGCGGCGGCCCCCGGCTGGGGAGCCGCCGCCGCTCGCTGCTACTTGCCCAATGCCTCGCGGGCGCGCTTGACGTAGGCCTCGCCGTCGAAGCCGACCTCCTTGGCGCGGTCGTAGAAGGACTGGTAGGCGGCCTGGGAGTACTCCGGTGCCGTCACCCGGTCGACCTCGGACTGGGGTGCGGTCCAGAGCTCGATGCCGTTCTCCTTCATCTCGGCCACGGCCTCGTCCACGTGGGCGTAGAAGTTATAGAGCGCCTCGTGCTCCAGGGCGTCCATCTCCACCATGATGGCGTCGCGAAGGTCCTGCGGGATCTCTTCCCAGATGTCCTTGTTGACGATGATCACCCAGCCGGTGATCGGGCCGATCTTCCAGTTCTGCACGTTGGGCGCCTGGCGCCAGTACTCCTGGCCGTTGCCGTAGCAGGTGGAGGTGAAGAGGCCGTCGATGACGCCGCGCTCCAGGGCCGGCGGCACCTCGGACAGCGGGAGCGGCGCGGGCTTGCCGCCCAGCGCCTCGACCAGCGAGGCGGTCTGCGGATTGTGGACGCGCAGCTTCTTGCCCTTGAAGTCCTCGAGCGTGTGGATCGGCTCCTTGGAGAAGAGGGCCTGGCTGCACCAGGCGCCCTCGGCCAGGGCCACCGCGTTCCACTTGTCCAGCCAGAGCTTCTCGACGTCGGCACACCAGAAGGATTCGCAGAGGTAGGTGTACTCGGCCATGTTGTTCACCAGGCCCGGCAGGTTGAAGACGCCCATGCGCGGGGCCTCGGCTGCCAGGTAGGTGTGCAGCGCGCCCGACATGGGCACGCGGCCGTCGCGCACGGCGGCGGTGATCTGGGTGCCGCCGACCAGCGAATCGTTGAGCGTGACCTTGACCTTGCCGCCGGTGGCGCGTTCCACGCGCTCCGGCACCTGCTCCATCATCTCCAGGTAGAGCGAGTTGGGTGCCGGCAGGATGCCCATGGTCAGGTCGAAGTCCTGCGCGCCGGCCCGCTCGCCGGCTGCACCGACGCAGGCCGCGAGCACCGCGGCCCCGGCCGTCAGTTTCATCATCCCCCGGATGCGGCCCGAAGCGGCCGTCCTTGTTAGCGCTAACATCTGAAATCCTCCCGATACTGCCGCGACAGCCAGATTCCGTTGCATCTGGCCACTCTGATGCCGGCCGTCCCGTGCCATGTTTGCGCCAGTTCCGCCGTGCAGTCCGGATCATACAATCATACAGTCTCTTTGCAACAGCGGAAGGCCGGTGTTAGCGTCCACATCGGCGGCGGGGGCCTGCCGCGCGGTCGAGCATTCGAAGAGTGGGAGGTGAGGTGGAGATGGCTGGAGAGCTGGCGGCGGAGCCTTCCGGCAGTCCCGCGGCGGGCGCGCGCACGCCGGTGGTCAGGCTGATCGACGGGGTTTCCCGGGGCACGGGCGTGCTCAGCGCGCTGGCGCTGTTGGTCATGACCGCCGTGGTTTGCTACGAGGTCTTCTCCCGCTACGTCTTCAACGAGCCGACCTACTGGGGCAGCGACATCGCGACCTACATCCTGGTGGGCATGACCTTCCTGGGGCTGGCCGAGGCGCAGCGCCGGGAAGACCATGTGCGGGTCGAGCTGCTGCTGTCGCGCTTGACGCCGGCGAAGCGGCGGCACTGGGAGATCTTCGCCAACTGGCTGGGAGTGCTCTTCGTGCTCTTCGCCGGCTGGCAGATGGCCTCCTTCAACGTGCAGGAGTACCTGAACGACACCCGCGACTGGGGCCTCTTGGGGACCCCGCAGTGGATCCCGGAGCTGGCCGTCAGCCTGGGCTATCTGGCCTTCGTCTGGGCGATCCTGGCCGACCTGATGCGCGCGAGCGCGCGCGGGCGGCGGACCCAGGTCCTGGTCGCCCTCGGGCTGGTGGCCCTGATCGTGCTGCTAGCCGCGCTGGGACCCTATCCGGTCAAGGTCGCGAAGCTGCGCATCGACGCGGGCTCGGCGGCGATCCTGGCGGCGGGCCTGGCCGGCTGCCTGGCGCTGCACGGCTGGCGGATGGCACTCCTGCTCGGCGCCTTCCTGGGCGGGCTGGGCCTGGTCTACTGGCAGGCCAAGGGCGGCCCCCTGCCGCTGGTGAGCCTGTTGCTGGTCGCGACCCTCTTCGGCCTGCTGGCGGTGGGGGTGCGCGTGGCGGTGACCCTGGGGATCGTGGGGCTCTTCGGGCTGCTCTTCCTGCTGCCGATGCCGCAGCTCTCGCTGCTGGCGGAGCGCTCGTGGAACAGCGTCAACACCTTCACGCTGACCGCCGTGCCGATGTTCGTGCTGATGGGCGCGCTGCTGATCCGCAGCGGCGTCAGCCGCGAGATGTTCGATGCGCTGACCCGCTGGTTCGGGCGCACGCCCGGCGGCGTCGCCCATGCCACGGTCGGCGCCTCCGCGGTCTTCGCCGCCGTCTCCGGCTCGTCGCTGGCGACCGCGGCCACCATGGGCAAGGTTGCCTGCCCGGAGATGATCGCGCGCGGCTACAGCACGCGGCTCACCTACGGCGTGGTCGCCGCCGGGGCCACGCTCGGAATCCTGATCCCGCCCTCCATCGCCATGATCATCTACGGCACCACGGCCGGCGTGCCGGTGACCCAGCTCTTCGTCGCCGGGGTGATCCCGGGGATCCTGCTCAGCCTCGGGTTCATGGGCGGGGTCGGCATCTGGTCGGCGGTGCGGCCCTCGGCGACGCCGCGCGGCGACGCCTATACCCTGCGCCAGAAGATCCGCGGCTCGATCGCGGTCCTGCCCTTCGTCTTCATCATCCTGGTGGTGCTGGGCTCGCTCTACGCCGGCGTGGCAACCCCCAGCGAGGCCGGCGGGGTCGGTGCCTTCGCCTCCCTGCTGATCTGCCTGGCCCGGCGCATGCTGACCTGGCGCGCGCTCTACGAGACCGCGATGGAGACGGTGCGCATCACCTCCTTCCTGCTGATGATCGTCGTCGGTGCGGCGATCATGAGCTGGGTCTTCGACTTCCTGCGGATCCCGCGCAGCCTGGTCAGCGTGGTCGAGGCGGCCGAGCTCTCGCCCTGGGTGGTGATGCTGGTCATCACCCTGATCTACATCCTGCTCGGCATGTTCATCGAATCGATCTCGATGATGCTGATGACCATCCCGGTCACCGTGCCCATCATCGTGTCGCTGGGCCTGGACCCGCTCTGGTTCGGCGTCTTCCTGGTGATCATGATCGAGCTGGGCCTGGTGACCCCGCCGGTGGGGATCGTGCTCTTCATCCTGCGCGGGGTGGGCCAGGCGGTGCCCCTGCGCGAGATCGTCTACGGGGTCTTCCCCTTCGTCTGCGTTATCCTGGCCTTCCTGGTGCTGATCTACCTCGTGCCGGAGATCGTGCTCTGGCTGCCGGCGCAGGTGGAATAGCTGGCTACTTGTTCTTCGGGCGTGTCAAGACCAGGACGATTCCTAAAATGAGTACGGTCGCGCTGACTGGAAATACGAATGCCCATCCAATCTCTGGGTAATATTGGTCCGGAACTCCATAAAAATGTCGCTCCAATTTCCAATGAATAGGCGTAAATACAAGAAATAAATTAGCGACTGTCATCGTTGATCCTAAATATAAAACTCCCCATGGTATCATATCGCTTAACTTCATGATAGGTTGCCTATGTAGGGTGTCAATCACTCGGATTCTGTCAGGAAAGCGCGCCGTCACCACCGTGCCGGCTGCCTCGACATAGCGGGCCGCCGGCGGGCTCACCCGGAAGTCGTAGTCCATCCGATACGATGTCAGCATCCCTGCACCAGTCCGCAGCCCGGCCCGGTCAGCGTGGCATCGCGTCCGATCGTGGCGGGAGCGTGAGACAGCAATACTTCGCTGACTGCATAGCGAGTGCGATCATAGGAGCCGCCCGACTCATCGGTAAAGGCGTTCGCCCCGGAAAGCCACTCGCCCGACCCTGTGATCCCCGGCTAACCCAGGGGGGCGACGTTCACGAGGGCCGTGTGGGCGCTGCAGCCCTGGCCCAGGCGCGAGGTGCCGACGTCGCGGGTCAGGACGTTGGGGTTCCCGTCGGGGTCGATGTTGCCGCTGGAATCGCCGTACCAGGCCCCCGTGGGCAGGGCCACGACGCCGCGGTTGATGTCCTCCGAGACCAGGGCGCGGGCCCGGCAGGCGCCGCGGGCATTGAAGACGCGGACCAGCTCTCCGCTGGCGATCGCCCGCGCCTCGGCGTCCTCGGGATTGATCACCAGGGTCGCCGGGCGCTGGCCCTCGACGTCGGCGAGCGCGCACTCGAGCTGGCTGTGCAGCTTGTCGCCGGGCTGCGGCGAGACGAGGTGCAGCGGGGCCTCTTCGGTGGCATTGCCCAGCCACTCCTGCGGCGGCAGCCAGATCGGATGGCCGTGGCAGTCGGCGTAGCCGAAACCCTCGACCGTTTCGGAGAAGATCTCGATCCGGCCCGAAGGGGTCGAGAGCGCGGCCCCCTCCGGGTCGTCGCGGAAGAGGCCGAGGAAGGACTTGGGCGAGGTGGCGGGCCGGATCGGCAGCTTCACCCAGTTCCGTTCCCGCAGCTGGTCGAAGTCCGGAACCTCCAGGTCCTGTTCGCGCGCCTGCTGGCGATAGTCCTCGTAGAGGTACCGCAGCCAGTCCTCCGTCTCGCGCCCCTCGGTGAAGGCCTCGCCGACCCCCATCCGGCGCGCCAGGCCGGAGAAGATGTCGTAGTCGTTGCGCGCCGCGCCGACCGGCGGGATCAGCTGCGGCATGTGGAAGAGATAGTCGTCGAGGTCCGAGCGGCCGATGTCCTCGCGCTCGTAGGGCGTGGTGGTCGGGAAGACGATGTCCGCCCGCTTGGCCGTCGCGGTCCACCAGGGCTCGTTGACGATGACCGTCTCGGGCTGCTTCCAGGCCTGGTTCAGGCGGTTCAGGTCCTGGTGGTGGTGGAAGGGATTGCCGCCGGCCCAGTAGATCAGGCGGATGTCGGGATAGGGCCCGCGCCGGCCGTTGAAGTCGTAGTCCCGGCCCGGGTTCAGCAGCATGTCGGCGATGCGGGCGACGGGGATCACCTCCTGCACCGGGTTCTGCCCCTGGTCCAGGGTCATCCCGCGCATGCGCAGGAAGGACTTCCCGATGCCGCCGATGGCGCCGTAGCCGTAGCCGATGCCGCGGCCGGGCAGGCCGATCTGGCCCAGCATCGAGGCAAGCACGGCGGACATCCAGTAGGGCTGCTCGCCATGCTCGCCGCGCTGCAGCGACCAGGCGACGGTGATCATGGTCCTGGTCGTGCCCATGCGGCGCGCCAGCGCACGGATCGTCTCCGGCGCCACCCCGGTCAGGGGGCCGGCCCACTCCGGCGTCTTCGGCTGGCCGTCGCTCTCGCCCAGAAGGTAGGGCAGGAAGCGCTCGAAGCCGGTGGTGTAGCGCTCGATGAAGGCGCGGTCGGTCAGGCCCTCGGTCTCGAGGACATAGGCCAGCGCCAGCATCAGCGCGGTGTCCGATGCCGGGCGCACGGGGATCCACTCGCAGCCGGCCGGCGCATCGCTGCGCTGCGGGCCGATATTGATGCAGCGCATGCCGCCGGCCAGGAAGCGCTCGAACCAGGAGGCCGTTTCGTGTTCGGTGATTCCGCCCATGCTGACCTGCGAGTTCTTGGGGTTGATGCCCCCGAACATGACCAGGGTCTCGGTATGGTCGGCGATGTCCTGCCAGCTCTCCTGCGAGCCGTAGGTGAATTTCAGGAAGTGCACGCCGAAGACGTGCGGCATGATCGCCTGCGCACAGCCGGTGGAGTAGCTGCCGAAGGAGGCGACGTAGCCGCCGATGGTGTTGAGGAAGCGGTGGACCTGGCTCAGCGCGTGGTGGAAGCGCCCGGCCGAGGCCCAGCCGTAGGAGCCGCCGAAGATCGCGCTGTTGCCGTGCTCGCGCCGCACCCGCTCCAGCTCGGCCGCGGCGATGTCCAGGGCCTCGTCCCAGGGCAGCTCGACGAAGGGCTCGCTGCCGCGGCCCTTGCGGTCCCGGCTCTCCAGCCAGCCGCGGCGGATCGAGGGGCGCGCAACCCGGTTCCGGTGGTGCACGGCCGCGGGCAGGATTTCGGGGATCCGGGTGGGGGCGGGGTCGTGGGCGAAGGGCCTGGTGGCGACGATGCGCTCGCCCTCCGTCACCACCTCGAAGGCGCCCCAGTGGCTGGTCGTCACCCTGGTTCTGGAACCCGGCTGGTCTGTCACCTCTCGCCCCTTCTCTTCGCTTGCGTGAGGAGCGGGGTGCGTCCCCGCATCCCGCTCCCCGAGGGTATCTGCCCGGCAGGGCTAAGCTCTACTCCATGACCGGGATGCTGAACTCGCCGCCCTCCTTGATGCCCGACGGCCAGCGGGCGGTGACGGTCTTGGTGCGGGTGTAGAAGCGGAAGGCATCCGGCCCGTGCTGGTTCAGATCGCCGAAGCCCGACTTCTTCCAGCCGCCGAAGGTGTGATAGGCCAGCGGCACGGGGATCGGCACGTTGATGCCGACCATGCCGATGTTGATGCGCTGGGCGAAGTCGCGGGCGGTGTCGCCGTCGCGGGTGAAGATCGCCGTGCCGTTGCCGTACTCGTGGTCCATGGCGTAGGAGAGCGCCTCCTCGTAGTTCTGCGCGCGCACGGTCGAGAGCACCGGCCCGAAGATCTCCTGCTTGTAGATCTCCATGTCGCGGGTGACCCGGTCGAAGAGGTGCGGCCCCACGAAGAAGCCCTTCTCGTAGCCCTGCAGCGAGAAATCGCGGGAATCGACCACCAGCTCGGCACCCTGCTCGACGCCCGAGTTCACCAACCCCAGCACCCGCTCCTTGGCGGCTGCGGTCACCAGCGGCCCGTAGTCCACGTCGTCGCCGGCGGTGTAGGGGCCGACCTTCAGCCCCTCGATCCGCGGCATCAGCTTCTCGATCAGCTGGTCGGCGGTCTGCTCGCCCACGGGGACCGCGACCGAGATTGCCATGCAGCGCTCGCCGGCCGCGCCGTAGCCCGATCCGAGCAGCGCGTCGGCGGCCTGGTCAAGGTCGGCGTCGGGCATGACGATCATGTGGTTCTTGGCGCCGCCGAAGCACTGGACGCGCTTGCCGTTGGCGCAGCCGCGGGAATAGATGTACTCGGCGATCGGCGTGGAGCCGACGAAACCCACGCCCATGATGGTGGGGTTGTCGAGGATGGCGTCCACCGCTTCCTTGTCGCCGTTCACCACCTGCAGGATTCCGTCGGGCAGGCCGGCCTCCTGCATCAGCTCGGCCAGCATCAGCGGCACCGAGGGATCGCGCTCGGAGGGCTTCAGGATGAAGGCGTTGCCGCAGGCGATGGCCGGACAGAACTTCCACATCGGGATCATGGCCGGGAAGTTGAAGGGGGTGATGCCGGCGACCACGCCGAGCGCCTGGCGCATGGAATAGAGGTCGATGCCCTTGCCGGCGCTCTCGCTGTACTCGCCCTTCAGCAGGTGCGGTGCGCCGATGCAGAACTCGGCGACCTCCAGGCCGCGCTGCACGTCGCCGCGCGCGTCGGGCAGGGTCTTGCCGTGCTCGTGGCTCAGCGCCTCTGCCAGCTTGTCCATGTCGCGGTTGAGCAGGCGGACGAACTCCATCAGCACGCGCGCGCGCCGCTGCGGGTTGACGGCGGCCCAGGCCGGCTGCGCTTCGGCTGCCTGGGCGACGGCTGCGTCCAGCTCCTCCTTGGAGGCCAGCGGGACCTTGGCGGCCACCTCGCCGGTCGCGGGATTGAAGACATCGGCGAAGCGTCCGGACGACCCCTTCACCCGCTTGCCATTGATGAAATGCGATAGCTCCTGCATGGCAGATCCTCCCTTTGCTCAGCCTGTCCCCCTAGATTTCGCACCGCCGCCGGGCAGGGTCCAGAGGTTAATCGGCACAGCGACCCTGCAGGAATGTGGGGCGGCGGAGGCCTCAGTCGGCGGCGAGCGCGTCGATATCAGCGGGCGACAGCCCGGCTTCGGCCAGCACCTCGCGGGTGTGGGCGCCCAGGCGCGGGGGCGGCCGGTCGTGCTCTTCCGGGACGCCGTGGAAGGCGATCGGCTGGGCCACCGAGCGGACGCGCTCCGCCAGGCCGTCGCTCGGCTCGAAGAAGCCCACGGCCTCGAGATGGGGGTCCGACAGCAGCGACCCCAGGGTGGCGACGCGGGCATGGGGCACGTCGAGCCGCTGGAAGGTCTCGACCCAGGCCTCGGTGCTGCGGGCGGGCAGGTTGTCGGCGAGGATGCCGTAGAGCTCCGCCACGCGGGCGCTCCGCTGCGCGTTGGAGGCAAGCCAGTCCGCACCTGCCAGGTCCGCGCGCCCGAACTCCTCCAGCACCCGGGCCCACTGCTCGCGGCTGTAGGGCAGGACCGCGAGCCAGCCGTCGGCGGTGCGGTAGGGCCGCCGGTTCGGGTTCAATAGCCGCGAGTAGCCGGGTGCGCCCTCCCCGGCGAAGGTGGCAGCGCCCAGGTGCTCGTTCATGACGAAGGAGACCAGGCTCTCGTACATGGGGACCTCGACCTGCAGGCCGCGGCCGCTGCTCTGCCGCCGCAGCAGGCCGGCGAGGACGGCCTGTACCGTGTAGAGGGCCGTCACCTTGTCGGCGACGATACTGGGCGCGTAGCTCGGCGGTTGGCCGATCTCCTGCGGCAGGGCGGCGAAGCCCGAGGCTGCCTGGATCACGTCGTCGTAGGCCGGCCGACCGACGTAGGGCCCCGCACTGCCGAAGCCCACGGCGGCGACGTAGACGATCGAGGGGTTGAGCTCCAGCACCCGCTCCGGGCCGAAACCCAGGCGCTCGATCGCCCGCGGCCGCACGTTGTGCAGGAAGACGTCGGCACCGCGCACCAGGGCCTCGAGCGCCGCCTTGGCCGCATCCTTCTTGAGATCGAGGACGACGCTGCGCTTGTTGCGGTTGTTGTTGGCGAAGACGGCGCTCATGCCCTCGGCGGAGGCGGCCCCGGCCGCGCGCGCGAGATCGCCCGAGGGCGTCTCCACCTTGATCACGTCGGCGCCGAAATCGGCGAGGATCTGGGTCGCCATCGGCCCGAGCACGACGGTGGAGAGGTCGAGGACGCGCACGTTCTTCAGAAGATCCAGCAAAGCCTTGCCTCCCTCACCGACAGAGCCCGAAGCGCTCCATGACCTCGCGCATGCTCCGCGCGATCTCGGCCCGCCGGTCCAGGCAGCGCGACACCGGCCCGGCGACCACCAGCGCCAGGCGCCGCGGCGGCAGGGCAAGCGCAAAGGAGACGCCGGCGAGGTCGGCCACGTACTCGGAGTTGGACTGGTGGTATCCGCGTTCCGCCGCCGCCACAAGCTCGTCCTCGATCTCGGCCTTGCTCGTGGGCGTGGTGGGGCCGTAGCGCTCGAAAGCCAGCTTCCGGTAGATGGCTTTGCGCTCCTGCGGGCTCATCTGCGCCAGGATGGCCCGGCCGACCGAACTGGCATGCACCGGCACCTGGTCGCCGACCCTGGCGAAGTAGCGGATGGGCTGATCGGACTCGGCCACCTCGACGAAGGTGACCGCGGTGCCGGAGGCCGAGCCGACGGCGGTGGTCTCGCCCGTCGCAGTCCTGATCGCGCGCACGACCGCGGGCAGCAGGTCGGGCAGGGGGTCGCCCTGGCCGACCGCCTGGATCACCGACTGCCAGCGCGGGCTCGGATAGTAGCCGCCGCGCCGGCTCGGCTCGTAGAGGTAGCCCTTGTCGACGAGGGTTCCGACCAGGTTGAAGGTGCTCGACCGCGGCCAGGCCAGCGCATCGGAGATCTCCGCCAGTCTCGCCGGGTGGCGCCGCTCGGCGAAGAATTCCAGAAGGTCCAGGACATTGGCTGCTTGCTTGACCGGCATGGTGATCGGGCTCCTGAAGACCGCCGGCGATCGAGGGGCTGTATCACCGCCGGGCCTGCCGGAAGCTTGACAAAAAAGTTCCCACATTGGAATGATAAATTCTTGAACAAGAATTTTCGGCGGCATTGCAAGCTGCCTTTCTCGGAACGCTTCAGGGGACAGCAAATGCGCATGAAAGACAAACTGGTGGTCGTGACGGCGGCCGCATCTGGGATGGGACGTGCCGGCGTGGAGCTCTTCCTGCGCGAGGGCGCGCGGGTGGCTGCCGTCGACATCAATGCCGAGGGCCTGGCGGCGCTGGCGGAGAGCGCGCGCGCCAAGGGCCACAGCATCGAGACGGTCAAGGCCGACCTGGCGACCGTCGAGGGCGCCCGAAGCAGCATTCGCGAGGCCGGAGAGCGGCTCGGCGGGATCGACGCGCTCTGGGCGCATGCCGGGATTCCCGGCCCGGCCGGGATCGAGGACCTGGATATCGCGGCCTACGAGGAGGCCATGGCGCTCAACGTCCGCTCCGCCGCGCTCGCCGCCGGCGAGGTCATCGGCTTCATGCGCAAGCGCGGCGGCGGCTCCATCATCTTCACCGCCTCGGTGTCGGGGCTGGTGGGCTCGATGTTCAGCCCGGTCTACTCCACCGCCAAGTTCGCGGTGGTCGGCCTGACCAAGTCGCTGGCCCAGAGCTTCGCGCCGGAGAACGTGCGGGTTAACGTGGTCTGTCCGGGACTGGCGGAGACCCCCATGCTGCGCGGCTTCACCGGCCGCAGCGGCGACCCCAAGGAGGCCGAGGAGAACGAGCGCAAGATGCGCCAGCTCATCCCCATGGGGCGCTTCTGCCGGCCCGAGGAGGCCGCCAATGCCGTGCTCTGGCTGGCGTCGGACGAGGCCTCCTACGTCACCGGCGTCGCCCTGCCGGTGGATGGCGGCTTTACCTGCAAGTAGCGGCGGGGTTCGACCCCGGGGGCTACCAGCAGGTGTAGCCCCCGTCCACCGCCAGCACGGCACCGGTCACCTAGAGCAGGATGCGTTCGCCTGTGCTCACGAACCCCGCTCTAGCATGTTGTTTTAAAAGCAAATCGTCGTCGCAGATGATTCCATCTGCTCGGGATCTGCTCTAGCCGGCGGCAGGGTCTTGGTCAGGATGTGGACGCCCGCCTTCGAGGCCTTGTAGGCCGGCGCCGGTGACCAGGGCGAGGCGCCCGGTCGGGTCGAACTTCTCTCTCAAGGTCGCGGTCATGCCTCGTCGCTCGCCATCTGGGCTGCCTGCTCGAAGGTCTGCGCGCGCCTCATCGCCACCGTGCCTCTCCCGCCTGCCTCGCACCTCGTGCCATCGCGCGTCTCCTCTCGATCAGTCGGTTCCGGGCTGGCCCCCGAGGCCCTGCGTGCCGAGCAGCTCGGAGATCCGGGCGCTGGCCTTGGTCAGCTCTTCGCGGATGGCGTCGATCCGGTCCGGTGAGACCCTGGTCTTCAGCGCCATCACCCCGACGGAATAGATGACCCCGGTCTCCTCCAGGAAGACCGGGCAGGCGATGGAGTAGACCGCCTCCTCGATCTCCTCGTCGCACTCCGCAAAGCCCAGGCGCCTCACCTTCTCCAGCTCTTTCGCGATGGCCTGCGGGTCGACCGTCGAGGGGGCTGCGATGCTGGGCAGGTTGGCTTCCAGCAGGCGGGTCACGCTCTCCGCGCTCTGGTAGGCCAGGATGCACTTGGCCGAGGGGCAGGCGTGCAGCGGGCGGACCCCCAGGCCCGGATGCAGGTAGGAGCTGTTGCGGCCGGAGGGCCCCTGTACGGCGAAGATCTCCACGTCGTTTCCGCTCAGCCTCGCGGCGAAGCAGGCCTCCGCCACCCGGTCGGCGACGTTCTGCAGCTCCGGTCCGAAGACCGCGTCCAGCACGTCCTTGCGCAGGTTGAAGTGCAGGAGGCGCGTCAGGCGCCGGCCCAGGCCGTAGGTCTTGCCGGCCCCGTCCCGCTCGAGGAATCCGACCTCCACGAGCTGTGCCATCAGCCGGTAGACGCTGGCCTTGGAGACCTCCGTCCTCTCGGAGATCTCGGTGAAGGTGTAGCGGTGCGGCGGTTCTCCGAAGGCATCGAGGATGGTCGCGAGCTTGGAGAGTACGCTCTTGTTGTCGAGACCCTGTTCCATCAAAATTCACTTATTGAGAAGAATTCTTGATGAATGACATTGATGCAGGGCTGTACCGAAGTCAAGGGACCGCGCGGGTTACGGGCCTCTCTCCTCTTCCAGGGTCCTGGCCGTCAGTCCCGTTCCGCGTTGCTCCAGATGATCACCGTGACGCCGCTCAGCAGCAGGGCGCCCTTGATGATCTGGAACACGGAATCCTGCCAGCCGAGAAGCGCGCCGCCGCGCACCAGGGCGGCCAGCACCAGGACGCTGACCAGGGTGCCGACGACGTTGGGCTTGCCCAGCTTCAGCATGATTCCGCCCAGCAGGACGGCGGTCAGCCCGTCGAGGAAGAAGGAGCTGGCGATGGAGGGCTGGCCGGAGGTGAGCTCCAGGGTCAGCAGCACCCCGCCGAAGCTGGAGCAGATGGCGGCGAAGACGAAGAGCAGGCAGACGATGCGGCGCACCGGCACGCCGGCCTCCACCACCGCCTCGCGGTTCTCGGCGATGGCGTAGATGTAGTGGCCCAAGGTCAGCCTTTCCTGCAGGTACCAGGCGACGAGGAAGGCCAGGCCGCAGAGCGGGGCCAGCAGCGGGATCGGCCCGAAACGGGTCTCGGTGATGAAGGCCAAGGTCTCGGTGCGGGGAATCGAGATGGAGTAGCCCTCGCCGATGGAGGCGGCCAGCGCCGAGGCGATCCCGCCGATCGCGATGGTCGTCACCAGCGAGGGCAGGCCCAGGTAGGCCACGAGCAGCCCGTTGACCACGCCGACCAGCGAGCCCACCGCGAATCCCACCAGGCAGGAGACCTCCCACGAGAAGCCCGTCGACACCATGCCGGCAATGATCATGTTGGCCAGGGCCGCGACCGAGACGAAGCTGACGTCGATCTCGCCCACCGCGAAGACCCAGGTGAGGCCTAAGAACATGAAGCCGGCGATGCTGGCCGAGCGGATCGTGCTGGCGATGTTGTCGGCCGAGACGAAGACCGGCGTGATGACCGCGAAGACCACCACGATCAGCAGCAGCACGCAGGGCAGGCCGTAGGTCAGCAGCAGGTCGCCGAAGCCGGACCTGCTGGAGGACTGCGGCAGGGTCAGGCCCGACATCAGCGGACCCCCCGCAAGGGCTTCTGCCGCCCCCCGACCAGCCGGAGAGAGCGGGCGAGCCAGGTCAGGGTCTGCGGGCTGAAGATCGCGATCGCGGAGATCAGGATGAAGCTGACGATCGCATCGCTGTAGTAGTAGGGCACGCTGAGGATGGTGAAGCCGTTCAGCAGCATGGACATGAGAAAGGCGCCGGCGAGCGTCGCCAGGATCGTCGGTGTGCCGAAGAGGGCGGCGCCGAGGTAGACGGCGGTGTAGGAGGGCAGCAGGATGCGGTTGCCGGTGTTGACGTAGGTCGCACCGACCGAGGCGACGTTCAGGACCATCGCGGTGCCGACCAGCGCGCCGCAGATGACGAACCCCAGGCCGAGGTAGAGGCGGACGGGGACGCCCGAGAGCCGCGCCGAGAGGGGATTCTCGCCGACCGCATAGAAGGACTGGCCGAAGCGCGAGCGGTGCAGGACCACGAAGGCGACGATGGCAACCACCAGCAGGATGACCACCGGCATCGGCACGACGAGGAGCTTGCCGTCGTTGATGTCGAGGATGCCGGTCGAGAAGAAGTTCCGCGAGAACTGCTTGCCGCCGCTGTAGACGAAGCCCATGCCATAGGCGATCGAGCCGATGGCGATGGTGGTCACCACGTCGGGCAGGCGCAGCTTGCCGATGAGGGTGCCGGAGATCGCGCCGCAGAAGGCGCCCATGGCGATACAGCCCAGCACCGAGGCGGCGAGGCTGTTGGTCACCGCCAGGAGGAAGCCCAGGGTCATGGCGCAGAAGGAGGCGACCCCGGCCAGCGAGAGATCGAACTTGCGCAGCACGATGACGAAGGTCAGGCCGATCGAGACGATGCCGTTGACCGACATCTGCTTCAGGATGGCCAGCATGTTGCGCTCGGAGAGATAGGCCGGCGCCAGAATCTGGAACACCACCGCGATCGCCAGGACGATCGCGGCCAGGGCGGCTATGCGGCCGAGCAGCGGGCGAAGAGCTTCCCTGATCATTGGCGGCTTCCCATCAGCCCGCCCGACAGCAGTTCGGCACGGTCCAGCCTTCGCGACGGCGCTATAGACATGCGCCCCCGGTAGAGCGCGAACATGCGGTCCGAGACGCCGAAGACCTCGTCGAAGTCCGACGACAGCAGGAGGACGGCGGCGGTCTCGCTCAGCTCCCGGATCAGGGCGTAGAGCTTGGTGCGGGCGCCGATGTCGACGCCGATGGTGGGCTCCACGAAGATGTAGATCTCCGCCTGGCGGAAGAGCCCCTTGGCCAGCACGACCTTCTGCTGGTTGCCGCCGCTGAACTCCGCGGCCTTGCGCCAGAGCTGCGGTGGCCTGAGTTCCAGCCGCTCCAGGATCCCGCCGACAGTCGCCTCGTTGCGCCGCCGGCGCAGCAGGCCGGCGAAGAAGGAGGCGCGATCCAGGTTCGCCAGGGTGGCGTTGAAGGTGACGTCCTTGGTCAGCGTGAGGCCCTCGGTCTTGCGGTCGCCGGGCACCAGGAAGATGCCGTTGCGCAGGGCGTCCTTGGGGTCCCTCAGGGCCAGCGGCCGGCCGTCGCGCAGGATCTCTCCGGCGTCGGGCCTGCGCGCGCCGAAGAGGGTCATCGCCAGCGCCTCGATGCCGGAACCGACGAGGCCGAAGCCGCCAACGATCTCGCCGCGCCGCAAGCTGAGGTCGATGCCGTCCAGCGCCCCCTCGACCCTGAGGCCGCGGACCTCGAGCGCGGGCGCTCCCGAGACCTCGCTCTCGGCCCGCTTGGGCGGATAGAGCGCGCCCACCTCCTCCTGCAGCATCAGCCTGGAGATACTGGCCTGATCGTGCTCCTTCTCCGCGGTCGCCAGCGAGGCGACCTTGCGGCCGTCCCGGAAGATGGTCACCCGATCGGCGATCTCGAAGACCTCCTGCAGGCGGTGGGTGATGTAGATGATGCCGATGCCGGACCTCTTCAGCGCGCGCATGACCTCGAAGAGCTTCTCCGCCTCGCGATAGGTCAGGGTCGAGGTGGGTTCGTCCAGGATCAGCAGCTTTATGTGGTCCTGCTTCAGGGCATGGAGGATGGCGACGGTCTCGCGCTCCACGCTCTCCATGCGGCTGATCTTGGTCGAGAGGTCGATCTGGATCGGGAAGCGTTCCAGCAGTTTCTGCGCGCGCTCGCGCATCGCCCGGCGGTTGACCCGGTCGAAGAGGCCGTGGCGCGTGCCCTCCTGGCCGAGGAAGATGTTCTCGTAGCCCGACAGGCTGCCGACCAGCTCGGGGTGCTGCTGCACCGTGGCGATGCCGCAGGCGATGGCGTCGCGCGGCGACTGGATGGTCCGCGCCGTCCCCTCGATCTCGATCCGGCCCTGGTCGGCGACATAGAGGCCGGAGATGATCTTGACCAGGGTCGATTTGCCGGCACCGTTGACGCCGAGGAGCGCGTGGATCTCGCCGCGCGCGACATCGAAGTCCACGTCCTTCAGGGCGGTGACCGACCCGAAGTGCTTGGTGATTCCGGTCATGCGGAGGATGTCGGCCACGCCCCTATCCTTCCCGCCCGGAGGGGAGGCGCAGCACCCGACCATGCGGCCCGGACTGGGCGCGCGCCGGCTGCCCGAGGCTGCCGGGGAGGGCAGGCGCCCCCTCGTCCTGCCTCCTGTGCGAAGAGGCGGCCATGCGAACTAGCGCCGTCTGGCTGGCTGCGCGTCGCGCGTCGTCAGTCGCTGGACCATAGCGGCCCTTCCTCCCGTCTTTTTGTTTCCGGCCGCGAAGATTATTCCGCCAGCCAATATTTTTACTCACTGACAAAGACTATGGCGAAGGGCAAGGCGCTCAGTCAAGGCACTTTCCGCCCGGCGGGATCGGCCCTGCAATGTACCCCTTGGCGGTCGCGCAGGGCTCTGCGAAAAGCCCCCTCTCCCCCGCGCCTTTCCCAGGTTGTTCGCGCCTAGTTTCTACTCCCGGAAGGTTTGTTGACAAGCAAGATTTCCTTCCCCCTAATGGAATTCATGTGCCCAGCACCCATCAACGCCGCCCTGGGTACGAAGGGTCAAGCCTAAGACCGATCGAGGGAGAACGCCCGCCAGCGGACCGGAGGTCCGCTGTGGCGATCAGACGGAGAACCGCAACATGAAGCTGGAAGGCAAGGTCGCGCTCGTGACGGGCGCGGGCCGGGGGATCGGCAAGGGCATCGCCGAATGCCTGGCGCGGGAAGGGGCCGCCATGGTCGTGGCGGACATCAACGGCGAGAGTGCCGAGGCCGTCGCCGGCGCCTTCCGGGATGCCGGCGGCCGGGCCGTGGCCGTGGCGACCGACGTCACCAAGGCCGACCAGGTCGCGGCCATGGTCGAGACCGCCGTCCGCGAGTTCGGCGGGCTGGACGTCGCGGTCAACAACGCCGGCGTCGTCGGTGCCGAGGAGCTCGAGAACCTGACGGAAGACGAGTGGGACCGCGTCATGACGACCAACGTCAAGAGCGTCTTCCTCTGCTGCAAGGCCGAGGCGCCGCTGATGGCCTCCAGGGGCGGCGGCGCGATCGTCAACCTGGCCTCGGTCGCCGGCAAGATCGGCTTCCCGGGCCTGTCGCACTACTGTGCCTCCAAGTTCGCGGTGGTCGGCTTCACCAACTCCATCGCCAAGGAATATGCGCGCCAGAAGGTGACCATCAACGCGATCTGCCCCGGCCTGGTCGGGACCGACATGTGGATGGGCTCCAAGGGCCTGGCCACGCTCTGGAAGGAGGAGGGGGAGAGCACCCAGGCGGCCTGGGAGCGCTTCGTCGAGACGCTGCTGCCGCAGGGCGAGCCGCAGACGCCCGAGGACATGGGCCAGATCGTCGTCTTTCTGGCCACCGCCCCCCATATCGTGGGGCAGTCGATCAACGTCGACGGGGGCTACGCCTCGCACTGATCCCCTCACACTGGTCGCCTCGTCGTTGGCGGCGCTATGGCGGGTACGGCAAGGCCGGCCGATGGCGTATTGACGCCACCTGGCGGGCTGCGTAATATCGCCTCACTAAAAAAATTCTTGCTCACCGAAAATGTGTCGCCACTAATAGGCGAGCAAAAGACGGTGAGCGGTGCTGGACAAACCATCCGGGAGGAACCGATGTCCGACGATCTGACCAAGAAAGACAAGCAAGACGCGATCAACCTCGACCGCCGGCTGCTGCTCGGCGGCGGCGCGATGCTTGGCGCAGCCGCGGCCATGGGCCTGCCCAAGCTGGCCAAGGCGCAGAACAAGTCGCCCAGCGACTATCGCTTCGGGATCTCGATTCCCTTCTCCGGGCTGGACGCCTACCAGCACCTCATCGCCGGCTACGAGACGGCGATGGAAGAGCTCGGCGGCGAGGCGACGATCGTCGAGGCGAACTACGACGTGAAGAAGCAGTCCGACCAGATCGCCACCATGGTGGCCTCCGGCGTCGATGCGCTGATCGTGCTGCCGACCGATCCGGCCGGCGTCTCCAACGCCGTGGCCGCGGCGGTCGCGTCCGGCACGCCGACCTTCTGCACCAACTCCTACGTGCCCGGCACGACGGTCATCTCGACCTCGATCCACGACGGCTTCGGCATGGGCAAGGTCTCGGCCCGCTACCTGGCCGAGCGGCTGGGCGGCAAGGGCAAGATCGGCATCATCACCCTGCCGCTGAACGAGGGCTGGGCCACCCGGACCATGGGCATGGAGTTCACTCTCCGCGACTTCCCGGACATCGAGGTGGTGGCCGAGTGGCCCTTCGATGCGACCCTGAAGGTGACCGCGCGCGATGCGGTCGACAACATGCTGACCGCGCACCCCGACATGAATGCGATCTGGGCCTCCTGGGACGGTGCCGCGATCGAGGCCACCCTGGCGATGCGCTCGGCCGGCCGTGACGATATGTTCGTGACCGGCATCGACGGCGGCGTCCAGGCCTTCGAGTACATCAAGGCCGGCACGCAGTTCGTCTACACCGTCGCCCAGTCTTTCTTCCAGGAGGCCTACTACAGCGCCTACTTCGCGCACGAGTACCTGGCCGGGCGCCCGGCGCCGCGCTTCGTCATCAACAGCGCCTATGCCGTGACCCAGGAGAGCCTGGAGAACCTGACCCCCGAGGAGGCCAACGAGTACGACCTCTTCGGCAAGGCGCGGGAGTTCGGCTGGCAGCGCGTCGCCTGAGCTGAGTAGGGGGCGGGCCGGGCACCCCGGTCCGCTCCTCCTGCATAGAGGGGGCCGGTGGCCTGGCCCCAGGCGGTCTTCAGTCCTCCGGTCTTCAGTCCTCCGGGGCGGCAGGCGGGCGCGTGGCGTACCAGGCGGAAACGGCGCGGATGTCCGCCTCCGTCAGCGCGTGGGTCGCCATGCTCATCAGCTCCGAGAAGCGGCCCCCGCCGCGTTCCTTCTCGTCCTCATCCCCGGCAAAGAGGCGAAGCTGCTGTTCCAGGTAGTTCCGGTGCTGGCCGGCCAGCCGGGGAAACTCGGGCCGGGTCCGGCCGTGGCAGCCGGAACACGCGCCCACGTTGTCGGCCGCGATGCCCTGCCGGGCGATCTGCCGGCCGCGCTCGAGCAGCGCGGTCTCTGCGGTCTGCCGCAGGTCCGGCGGTTCGCCGTCCCCTCCGGCGTAGTGTCTCGCCAGGGCCGCCAGCTCCGCTTCCCCGAGGCCCGCGACCGCGGCCTGCATGATCCCGCTGGAACGCTGCCTTGCGGCATAGGCCTCCAGCGCCTCCCTGAGGTAGATCTCGCCCTGGATGTCGAGGCGCGGGAAGGCGCCGTCGCTGTCGCCCAGTCCGCCGACCCCGTGACAGCGCGCGCAGTCGGCAAGCGGCGGCGCCGAGAGGATGGAGAGATCGCGGGCAGCCTCCGCCGGTCCGAAAGCGAGCCGGCGGTAGTCTTCTGCGGAGAGGCCCGGCAGGGCTTCCAGGAAGGCCACGACCGACCAGACCTCGTCGTCGCGGTCCTGCACCGGCCAGGCCGGCATGCCGGTGAACTTGACCCCGTGCTTCACGATCCAGAAGAGCGCGCCGCTCTCCCAGTTCGCGATGCGCGGGGCCAGCGCCGGCGGTTCCGGCGTCATGGCCAGGACCACCGCGGAGCGCTCGGCCAGCGGGCTGCCGTGGCAGGGGGCGCAGCCGCTCTCGAAGTGGCCGGCGCCGCGCCGGATCATGGCCGGGGTGGGATAGCCCTCGGGCGTCTCCTCGCCGACCCTGGCCTGGACCGAGCGGCGCATCGCCGTGTGCAGGAGCCAGTCCGTGACCTGCCAGTGGCCGGTGCTGGCGCCGATGTTGATCAGGCCGAACCAGAAGATGCCCCCGCCGATGACGAGGAGGGCGGCGAGCCCGTAGACGAGGTGGCGGAGCTGGATCCTCATGCGCGGCCCCCTGCGGCTTCTCCCGGCCGGGTCAGGAGCCCGGCGACCAGGCCGAGACCGGCGAGGAGGTAGACCGCGCCGCCGACGGCCAGCATCAGCAGGCCGCCGCTCTGCTGGTCCTCCATCACCGAGAGGCCGAACAGCGGCGCCTCGCCCGACGGCGCCCGGCAGATCGGCGTCTCGGCCAGGCTGATCAGGACGCCGAGCAGGGTCATGTGCATCGAGGTGAAGAGAAGCGCTGCGGCGCCGGCAAGCCTCGCCTGCGGGCCGCCCAGCGGCGAGAGCACGGAGAGCCAGAGCAGGAGTCCGGCGGCGAGGAAGCTCGCCTGCTCCGCCACCAGCCCCAGGCCGCCGCGGCGTGCCGCCTCGTGGGCGAGCGGCGCATGCCAGCCCCAGATCACCACCAGGTCGACCAGGCTCGCCACGAGGGGCGAGGCGAAGAGGAAGGCCGCCCAGCGCCGGCCGGCCAGGTTCCGGCCCAGGTCCCGGCAGAGCCCGAACGCCAGAAGGGGCGCTGCCAGGGCAACCACGGCCATGTGCAGGGTCATGTGCGCCGCGAAGCTGCGCGGCACCAGGTCCGGAAGCGGCCCGGTCCAGGCCGCGGCCAGCACCGCGAGCCCGGCCAGGGTGGCGAGGTGCCGTCTCACCGGCAGCTCCCCAGCAGGAAGGCCGGGATCGCGACGTAGAGGATGGCGACCATGGAGAGCACGCAGAGCATCAGCGAGACGTGCGACAGGAAGCGGTGCCGCTCTTCGGGATCGTTGCCGGCGAAGTTGTAGTTGTCGTTGACGGTGGAGAGGCCGCGCACCTTCCAGAGCGAGCGGAAGATGAGCGCGATGCCGCCCATGGCCGCCAAGGTGACGGCGCCGACGATGAGCTGCACCGGCCAGAGCTCGGCCGGGCGCCCCGCCTTCTCGCAGTAGACCGCGGCGGCGACGTAGCAGACCAGGAAGTGGGCGGCCCAGATGCTGGGCGCCAGGATGACCCGCCAGAGGTCGGTGCCCTCTCCGGTCTCGCGTGCGGCCTCCTGTTCGATCCTGTCGTTCATGCCACCAGCGGGAAGCCTCCGATGACGAGCGTCGTGACCAGGACGGTAAAGCCCATGAAGTGCCAGTAGAGCGCGACGTTGCAGATGTCCGCGTCGTGCTTCGGCGTCAGCCGGCCGGCGAGGCTGCCGGCCAGGCAGTAGAGCTGCATGACGATCCCGGCGAAGGCGTGGGCGCCGGCCCAGAGCACCAGGGCCCAGACGATGGCCTGATAGGAATGCTCGGTCGGGTCCATGGCATGCGCGAAGGGGCCGGCCGTCAGCGCCGCGGCGCCGCCCGCGGCGAGCAGGGGGGCGGTCGCCAGCGCCAGCCGCGCGCGACCGACGCCGCCGGCGCGGTTCCAGTTCCTTGCCGCCACGGTCAGCGCCCAGGAGCCGCAGAAGAGCAGGGCGGAGAGGAGGGGCCAGAGCCAGCCCGGTCCGCTCGCGCCGGGTGGCGGGAAGGCCTCCTGCACGGTCCAGAAGAAGAAATAGCCGAAGACGACGCCGAGGAAGGCCGTCAGGTCGCCGGTCATGGTGATGAACATGGCCCACCAGCCGGTCGATCGGACGCCCGAGAGGTAGAGCGGCACGGTCACCCCCATGCCGATGTCCTTCGCCTCCTTCTCCGTGCGCTCGGCGGTGCCGGTCCATAGCCAGTAGAGGATGGCGGCCAGCGAGGCGGCGGCGGAGAGCGCGGTCGCCGTCCACCAGTGGAAGGTCGCGAAGACGAAGACGCCGGCCAGGGTGACCGCGGCGGCATGGGTGATCCAGGTGGGACCGGCGACCCGCAGGCACTGGATCGGCTTGGCATCCAGCACCGAGGTGATCACCGTCTCGCGCCGCCCCTCCTCGGCGTCGGCGAGGTAGAAGCGGCCCTCGTCGTACTTGCGCAGGAAGTCGGGATCGTCCCACAGGGGATAGCGGCTCTCGATCTGGGGGACCGTGCGCGAGCCCCAGGGCTTGGGCGGCATCTCCAACAGCCACTCGACCGTGCCGCCGTTCCAGGGATTGCGCTTGGCCCGGTCCGCCTGCCGCTTCGGCCTGACCGCGTCGTAGACGAAGACCAGGAAGCCCGCCGCGAAGAGGAAGGCGCCGAGCGTGGAGATCAGGTTCAGATCGTTCCAGGCGAGGTTGTCGGGATAGGTGAAGATCCGCCGGGGCATGCCCATCAGTCCGGTCAGGTGCATCGGCAGGAAGCAGATGTTGAAACCCGCGAACATCAGCCAGAAGGACCAGATGCCCAGCCGCCGGGACAGCATGTAGCCGGTGGCGATGGGGAAGTAGTAGTGGATGCCCGCGATCAGCGGGAAGAGCATGCCGCCGAAGAGCGTGTAGTGCAGGTGGGCGACGATGAAGTAGCTGTCGTGCGCCTGGAAATCGAAGGGGGCGACGGCCACCATGACGCCGGTGAGCCCGCCGGCGACGAAGATCGCCAGCGCCCCCATGGCGAACAGCATGGGGACCGAGCGGACGACCTTGCCCAGCATCAAGGTGGCGACGAAGACGAAGATCTGGATGCCGGTCGGGATCGCGACCGCCTCGGAGGCCGCCGAGAAGAAGCCCAGCGAGATCGAGGGCAGGCCGGTCGTGAACATGTGGTGCACCCAGAGGCCGAAGCTAAGGAAGCCGGTGCCGAGTGCGGAGAGCACGATCCAGGAGTAGCCCGCGATGGGCCGCTGGGCGAAGGTCGGCACCAGCATGGCCAGCATGGCGATCGAGGGCAGGAAGACGATGTAGACCTCCGGGTGCCCGAAGATCCAGAAGAGGTGCTGCCACAGCAGCGGGTCGCCGCCGCGCTTCACGTCGAAGAAGGGCCAGTCGAAGGCCCGCTCCATCTCGAAGAGGAAGTCGCCGGCGATCAGCGGCGGGAAGGCGAAGAGGATCATGCCGCCGACGATCAGCACGTACCAGCCGTAGAGCGGTGTCAGGTTGAGGTGCATGCCGGGCGGGCGGCACTTGAGGACGCCGACGATCAGCTCGACCGCAGCCGCGATGGAGGCCACCTCGATGAAGCTGAGACCCAATAGCCAGATGTCGACGCCGATGCCGCCCTGCTCGGTCGTCAGCGGCGGGTACATGAACCAGCCGCCGCTGGGGGCCGCATCGAAGAAGATCGAGCCGCAGACGAAGAGGCCGCCGATCAGGAAGCACCAGTAGCCGAAGGCCGAGAGCCGCGGGAAGGGCAGGTCGCGCGCGCCCATCAGCGCCGGCAGCAGCAGGATCGCCACCGCCTCGAAGATCGGCACGGCGAAGAGGAACATCATGGCCGTGCCGTGCAGGGTGAAGACCTGGTTATAGGTCTCGGCCGACAGGAGGTCGTTGTCCGGCACCATGAGCTGCGCGCGGATCAGCAGGCCCAGCACGCCGGCGAAGAGCATGAAACAGAAGGCCGTGATGGTGTACCAGAGGCCGACCTCGGAGTTGTTGACCGCCGACCAGTAGCGCCAGCCCTTCGGGGTCGCCCAGGCAGCGGTCAGGCGTTCCTCCTGCGCCCGCCTGCGCGCGAGGTCATCCGTCTCTGTCTCGGCCGTGCGATTGGTCATGACGGATTCCTATTTCAGCCCCAGCAGGAAGTCGGCGATCCGGCCGAGCTCCTCTGCCGGCAGCATGCGGTAGGCTGGCATCTCAGCCGCCGGCTTCATGGCGGCGGGATCGGCGATCCAGCGCACCAGGTTCTCGCGCGTGTTCTCGGCGATCCCGGCGGCGAGCGTCAGCCGGCTGCCGAAGTGCGTGAGGTCGGGCCCGACCTCCCCCTTCTCCACCAGGCCGGCCACCCGGTGGCAGGCGCCGCAGCCGGACTCGAGGAAGAGCGCGGCACCGGGCGAGGTCTCGTCTCTGGCGGCCGGCTGCGCGCGGTCGGCCAGCCAGGCCGCGAAGTCCTCCGGCTCCTGCACCACGGCGGAGAAGGCCATGAGCGCGTGCGAGGTCCCGCAGTACTCGGCGCAGACGCCGCGGTAGACTCCCGGCTTCGTCGCCTCCAGCAGCAGGCGGTTCTCGCGCCCGGGGATCATGTCCATCTTCCCGCCGATGGCCGGGATCCAGAAGGAATGGATGACGTCGGCGCTGGTCAGCAGGAACTCGACCTCCTGGCCGGCGGGAAGGTGGATCTCGTTGGCGGAGACGACCTCGGGGCCGTCGGCCGGCTTGTAGAGGACCCGCCACCACCACTGCTCGCCGTGGACCCTGATCGTCAGGCGCCCGGGGTCCTCCTGCCAGGAGGGCAGAAGCTGGAGGCCCGCCGCCAGGAGGGCTGCCAGGACCAGGGTCGGGAAGACGATGCCGCCGCCGATGATGAAGAGGTTGACCCTCCGGCCGGAAGGCCTGCCCGAGCGTCCGAGCGCGGCTGCGATGGCCACGCCCATGACCAGGCACCAGACGACCACGGCCCCCGATGCCATGACCAGGAAGAGGGTGGTGACGCTCTCGCTCTGGCTGCCGGCGTTCAGGAAGGTGGATTGCGGGCTGTCGCAGCCGGCGAGCGGTAGCGCGAGCCCGAGGGCGAGGACTCGCGCATTTCGGCCGTTACGGCAGGCTCTTCGTCTCGTCCCCACTAGGTTCGCCACCCGTTCGCTCCACTCTCCCTAACCCTTCGCCGCAAGTTTTGTTCCCTCGGGCGGGGAGAAGCGGGTGGCGGCTAGCTTCGGGCGACGGGCCTCCTCTGGCGCAGGCGGTCGAGCAGGTGGGAGAGCGGCTCTCCCGCTCCGGCGAGGCCGCCGGGGAAGAAGCGCAGGACGCAGACGATCATGGCCGCGATCACCAGGTAGCGGCCCGGGCCCAGGTCGGCCATGGCCTCGGAGACCACGGTCAGGGTGGCCGCCCCGATCAGCGGGCCCCAGACCGTGCCGATACCGCCGACCAGCAGCATGCTGAGGCCCAGGGTGATCAGCGAGAAGCCGAAGAGGTCGGGGCTGGCAGAGCGCACGTAGTAGGCATAGAAGGCGCCCACCGCGCCCGGAAAGAGCGCGCTGGCGGCGAAGATCTGGACCCGTATCCGGGCCGCGGCGACCCCGCGGCTGACGGCATAGGGCTCGTTGTCGCGCAGCGCCACCACGGTGCGGCCGAAGTCCGAGGCGACGAGAGAGCGGACATAGGCGGTGGAGAGAACCAGCAGCATGAGGGCGCTGTAGTAGTAGCCGAGGTTCAGGTTCTCCGCGAAGGAGAAGCCGAAGAGTTCCAGCGGCGGGATCGAGACGATGCCGAAGGTGCCGCCGGTGATGTCGCGCTGGTTCAGCACCACCTGGTAGCAGAGCTGGCCGAAGGCGAAGGTGACCAGCACCACGTAGATGCCCTTCAGCCTGAGGACCGGCAGGCAGACCACGATGCTGGCGACCAGCGAGCTGGCGATCGCAGCGGGGATGCCGATCCAGGGCGACAGCCCGAAGGTCTTGGTCAGGATCGCCGCGGCATAGGCGCCGATGGCGAAGAAGGCCATGTGCCCGAAGTTGAAGAGGCCGGCGATGCCCAGGGTCAGGTTCCAGCTCGACACCAGCGAGGCATAGAGTAGGGCCACGATGGCGATGTGGCGCAGGTAGCTGTCGTGGTTGACCAGCGGGAAGATCGCCAGCAGGACCACCACGGCGGCCCAGATGAGGGAGGAACGCTGCATGCTCACTCGCGGCCCATCAGGCCGCGCGGCAGGGCCACCAGGATCAGGATGAAGAGGCCGAAGAGCGCGGCCTGGGTCCAGTAGGCGCCGATCAGGAAGGTGGAGAGCGCCTCCATGAAGCCGATCAGGTAGGCCGAGAGGATGGTGCCGCCGAAGCTGCCGAGACCGCCGAGGATGACCACGATGAAGGCCTTCAGCAGGGGCTCGGTCCCCATGGTCGGCGTAACGAAGCGGATCGCCCCCAGCAGCACGCCGGCGCCGCCCGCCAGCGCCGCCGAGATGGCGAAAGCCAGCGAGTAGACGGCCTCCACCCGGATTCCCAGCAGCAGGGCCGAATCCTGGTTCTGCGCGACCGCCCGGATCGCGGAACCCGGCCTGGTCCACTTGAGGAAGGCCCAGAGACCGACCAGCACCAGCGGCGCCAGCACGATGATCAGAAGCTCGTGGCTGGAGATCGCGGTATCCAGGATCTTCGCCCGGCCGGGCACGATCCGCTCGAGCTGCTTGATGCGCGGCCCCCAGGTGAGAAGCGCGCTGTTCTCCAGGAAGAAGGCGCCGGCCAGCGTGGTCATGACAGCGACCAGCACGATGTCCTTGCGGCCGAGGAAGGGCGCGATCAGGACCCGGTTGAAGAGCACGCCCAGCCCGGCGAGGGCTGCGACCGCGACCGCGATCCCGGCGGAGAGCCCGAAGCCGAAGCCCCGGCCGTCGGCGAACTGCCAGGCGATGTAGGCGCCCAGGGTCATGAAGACCCCGTGCGAGAAGTTGAAGATCCCCAGCGTGTTCCACACCAGCGCCAGGCCGGTCGCCATCAGCGCGTAGAGCGAGGCCAGCACGATGCCGCTCACCAGGATCGGCTGGGCGGCGGAGACGATCGCGTCAATCCAGTCCAAGGTAGCGGTCCATGATGTGCTTGTGGTCGCGGTGGTCGTCGGAGCGGAACTCGGCCGACACCTGGCCCTGGTGGACCAGGTAGAAGTAGTCGGTCAGCCGCAGCAGGAAGGCGATGTCCTGCTCGACCAGGATGGTCGGAACGCCGCTCTCGGTGATGCCCTCGATGGCGGCACAGAGCTCCGCCTTCAGCTTCGGCGAGAGCCCCAGGGTCGGCTCGTCCAGCAGCAGGATGCGGGGCTGCGCCATCAGTGCCGCGCCGATCGAGACCATCTGGCGCTCGCCGCCGCTCAGGGTGCGGCAGTCCTGGCGGCGCCGTTCGGCAAGGCGCGGGAAGAGGGCATAGACCCGCTCCAGGGTCTCCGCGCGCCGGGCCCACGCGCGCTTGGCATAGGCCCCCAGCGCCAGGTTCTCGGCCACGGTCATGTAGGGGAAGAGCGCGTTGGCCTGCGGCACGTGGATCAGGCCTTCGCCCACGATCTCGGCCGGTGCCGCCCGGGCGATCGAGCGGCCCTCCAGCAGGATGTCGCCGGCCCAGGGACGGATCAGGCCCGAGACCGCACGCAGCAAGGTGGTCTTGCCGTGGCCGTTGGGCCCGATCAGGCCGATGCGCCGGTGGCTGCCCAGCTCGATCGAGATGCCGTGCAGGACGGGCGTGCGGCCGTAGCCGGTGGAGAGTTCCCGGACCTCAAGCAGCGGCGCTGTCATCGTCCAGTCCGGAACCGATGTAGGCCTCGATCACCTGGGGATCGCGAATCACGGCCGCGGGCTCGCCCTCGGCCAGCAGCCGGCCGAAGTTCAGCACGATCAGCCGGTTCGAGACCGACAGCAGGAGCGGGATCACATGCTCGATCAGCAGCACGGTGGTGCCTGCGGCGTTGATGCGGCGGATCAGGTCGGTGGTCTGCTGCACCTCCGGGCGCGAGAGGCCCGATGCCGGCTCGTCGAGCAGGAGGAGCTTCGGTCTCAGCGCCATGGCGCTCGCCAGCATCAGCAGCTTGCGGTCGAAGACCGAGAGTTCGCTCGCCGGCCGCTCGGGGTCGCCCTCCAGTCCCACCAGGCGGCAGGCCTCTTCCGCCAGCGCCACGCGCTCGCCATGCCCCTCGCCGATGCCGGCTGCAACCAGCGGGATCAAGACGTTGTCGAGTGCTGCCAGGCTCTCGAAGTCGGTCTCGGTCTGGAAGGTGCGCGCGATGCCGCTGCGCGCGATCCGGTGCGGGCGCAGGCGGTCGATCCGCTGGCCGAGAAAGGTGATGCGGCCGGCATCCGCGCGGTAGGGAATCCCGGTCAGGGTGTTGAAGAGGGTGCTCTTGCCGCTGCCGTTGGGTCCGGCAATGCCCAGGACCTCGCCCTCGGCGACGGTGAAGGAGACCTCGTCCACGGCACGCAGCGCGCCGAAGGTCTTGGTCACCTTCTCCACAACCAGCATGTCAGCCACGGCGCCGCACCCCAGGATCGCCCACCCGACGGACCCGGGGCGCACCACCGAAGGGGAGCGCCCCGTTTCCTACCACCGGAGAGTATCGCCTTGCCGGCAGCTCTTGTCGATCACTCGGCCATCCATGGCGGCAGCTGGGCGGCGCCCGTTGCGTACTTCTCCGGATAGATCGTCAGGCGGTCGCCCTCCCAGATCTGATAGAACTGGATCGGCAGGTAATCGCCGCCCTGCAGCGAGAGGTGCGTCTTGGGATCGAACTTGACCCGGCCGTGGACCATCTCCTTGTCGGTCTTGGCCAGCTCTGCCGAGATGGCAGCATAGTCCGAGGGGTTGCCGACCTTCTTCAGGACATCGGCATAGAGATAGACCATCTCGTAGCAGATGTAGCCGTAGATGCTGCTGTCGTAGCCGTATTCGTCGACGTACTTCTTGCCGATCTCCGCCGTGCGCTCGCTCACGCGATCGCTGATCGGCCCGCCCAGCATGTTGTAGAGGACACCGGTCGAGTTCTCGCGGGTCAGCTCCACGAACTCCGGCACCGAGGGTGCGTACTGGATGAAGAGCAGCGAGTCGGTGGGATCCTCCATGAACTGGTTCATGAAGCTGGCGGCGTTGGAGGACGAGGCCTCGGTGTTGACGATCACGGCCGGCGGGTTCTCGCGGATCTTGGAGAGGATCACGCGCCAGTCGTTGATCTCCACCGGCGGCACCACGTCCTCGAAGGTGATGGTCCAGCCGTACTCGCCCATGCTCTTCTTCAGGCCTTCGAAGATCGGCATGCTGTAGGGGTTGTCGGAGCCGATGATCGCCAGGGTCTTCTCCTTCGGCGCGAAGGTGCCCTTCTTGATCATCTCCTCGATCACGACCGGCAGCTCGGTCTGGTAGGCGTCGTAGGAGGGCGCCAGGCTCCAGACGTTGCTGTACTTCTCCGGGTCCTGGGAGATGATCGAGCGGTACTGGTTCGAGTTGGCGGCGACCATGTAGGGCACGCCGATCTCGGCCACGTAGTCCATCTCGAAGCCCGAGAGGCTGCCGAAGGGCGTCACGATGGCGCCCAGGTTCTCGGTCGCCTTCAGACGCTCGACGGCGGAGAGCACGTTGTCGGGCGTCATGTCCTTGGTGTCGAATTTCTCCACCTCGAAGGTGAAGCCGTCGACGCCGCCGTTCTTGTTGATCTCCTCGGCCGCCAGCAGGGCGCCGTTGTAGCCCTCCACCGCGTCGGCTGCGAAGGGGCCGGCGAAGGCGCCCAGCACGGCCATCACGACGGTCTTGTCCGCCGCGCCTGCCGGCGCGGCCGCCAGCCCGGCCGACGCCAGGCCCACGGCCGCAAGCGCCAGGAGCGTGCGGCGGCTCTGTTTCCCTCGGGTTCTCTCGTCTTGCACGGGCATGGTCTTGCTTCCCCTGTTCGCTGATTCCAGAAAGCATGGCGGCGAGGCGGCACGAGCTGTCTCGATCCGGCCCTTCTTGCGGCCGTTGCCGGCTTCCGGCGGTGCCTTGTCCTCTACCTTCAAAGTAAAAGCCTAAGAGCGGAATGCGGCGACCCACAAGCCCGCAAAATTGAATAGTGAGATAAGATTTTTCTATGGAGGTCGCCCTTTCGGCACCTATCCCGCATAGAAGCGTCCGCGCCAGTGATCGCGCTTCACCAGGTCCACCATCAGCTCCCGCAGCAGCTTGCTGACGCGCACGGCCGCCAGCATGGCCGGCCAGTCGCCGCTGCTGGCGAGCTGGACCCGCCTGGTGATCGTGGGCTCGACCACGCGCTGGGCCCGCAGCAGGCCGCTCTGGCACTCGCGCACCACCGCGGGCCAGGGCAGGATGGAATAGCCGTAGCCGGAAGCCACGACCTCCTTGATCGCCGCCAGCGCGTCCAGCTCGGTCTTGATGGTGAGCTCGATCCTGGCCTCGCTGGCCTTGCTCTCTACCAGCTTCCGCAGGCCGTGCGCGGTCCCGGTCAGCACCAAGGGAAAGCGCGCCAGGTCGTGGAAGGGGATCTCCTCGGGTGCCGCCTCCTCGTGGGCGGGGGAGATGAAGCAGAGGTCCTCTTCCATCAGCGGCCGCAGGTGGACCGAGGGCGATTCCTCGGCATCGAAGAGGATCGCCAGGTCGATGCGCCCGGACTTCACCCACTCCAGCAGATAGCCGCTGTGGTTCTCGATGATCTGGACATGCACGTTGGTGAAGCGCCGCTCCACCTCCATCAGCAGCGGCACGGCCATCACCAGCGAGACGCTGCTGGGCAGGCCGACAGAGACCGTGCCCTCGGGGTCGCTCGCCTGGTTGCGCACCGCCCTGGCGGCATTGTCGAACTGGCGCAGGATCGCCTCGGCATGGCCCAGCAGGGTCTCGCCGCACTCGGTCAGGGTGACCCCCTTGGTGCTCCGGCGCAGAAGCTGCACGCCGAGCTCCGCCTCGACGTTGGCCACGTGCTGGCTCAGCGCCGGCTGGGCCACGTTCAGCTCCAGCGCCGCCCGGGAGAAACTGCCGCATTCGGCGATCTTCACGAAGTAGCGCAACTGGCGGACGTCCATGGTCGGATCCTTGGCTATACCGAATTGCTCTAAAGCTAGAAGATTTCTCTGATTGCGCCCATAGGGGATTTTCGCCAGCCTCGGCACGGCCCTCGTACTGGGCCGGGCCTGCTGCGCCCCGGATCGGGTCGGCGGCGGGCCGTCGGTGAAGTCATGCCGGCCGGATAAGGGGGCGAGTACTTGGTGAGCGAGACCGTGGAACGACGCCTGCCTCTTGCGAATATTCGTGTGGTCGACGCGGCCACCTTCATCGCCGCGCCCTTCACGGCCTCGATCCTCGGCGAGTTCGGCGCCGAGGTGATCAAGGTCGAGCAGCCCGCCGGCGGCGATCCCCTGCGGAACTTCGGCACCCAGACGGCGCGCGGCGACACCTTCTGCTGGCTCAGCGAGGCGCGCAACAAGAAGTCCGTGACCCTGGACCTGAGGCAGGGGGAGGGGGCGGAGCTCTTCCGACGCCTCGTCGCCGAGGCCGATGTCCTCTGCGAGAACTTCCGTCCCGGCACCCTGGAGCGCTGGGGCCTGGGGCCGGACGAGCTGCAGGCCCTGAACCCGGGGCTCGTGGTGCTGCGTATCTCCGGCTACGGGCAGACCGGACCCTACAGCGCTCGGCCCGGCTTCGCGCGCATCGCCCATGCCTTCGGCGGGCTGGCGCACCTGACCGGCATGCCGGGCGGGCCGCCGCTGACGCCCGGCTCCACCTCCTTGGCTGACTACATCTCCGGCCTCTACGGCGTGGTCGGTGTGATGATGGCGCTGCGCGAGCGCGAGAACTCCGGCCTCGGCCAGATCGTCGACCTGGCGCTCTACGAGCCGATCCTGCGGATCCTCGACGAGCTGGTGCCGGCTTATGCCGGCCGGGGCGTGACCCGCGGGCGGCTGGGTCTCGGCACCTCGAACGCCTGCCCGCACGGCCACTTCCAGACCGCGGACGGGCACTGGGTCGCGATTGCCTGCACCAACGACAAGATGTGGAAGCGGCTGACCGACATCATGGAGCGGCCGGAACTGGCGACGGCAGAGACCTACGCCAAGGCCGCCCGCCGCATCACCGAGAGCGCCTATATCGACGGGCTGGTCGGCGCGTGGGTCGGCGGGCACGGGCGCGACGAGGTGATCGCCGTCTGCGTCGCCGGAGAGGTGCCCTGCGCGGCGGTCAACGCGATCGAGGACATCTTCGAGGACCCGCACCTCGAGGCACGCGAGGACCTGCTCCGCGTCGCCGACGAGCTTCTGGGCGAGGTGGTGGTGCCCAACTGCTTCCCGCGCCTATCGGCCACGCCCGGCCGGGTGGACCACCTGGGACCGGCACTCGGCAGCGCCAACCGCGAGGTCCTCTGCGGCCTGCTGGGCCTCAGCGACGAGGCCTTCGAGGCCCTGCAGGGCAAGGGGGTCATCTGATGGACGAGAAGGCACGCCTGGAGGCGGAGCGCCGGGCCATCGCCGCGCTGCCCAGCAGCGCCGAAGAGCTCTACCGCGAGTTCGCCGCAAGCCCGGTCGGCAAGCACAGCCCCAACCTGCAGCTCGTCCTGCTCTACATGCGTGGCGCGCCGGTGCCGGGCAAGTACGTCCTGGTCGCCGAGGAGCCACACAAGAGCTGGCTGCTGGCGGAGCTCACCGGCCGGCGCGGCGACCCCGTGGTGCTCCACCCAGAGGTCCGCTACAGCGACCTGGCCGAGGCCGAGCGCGACATCTACCGGCGGCGCTGGCTGGCGCTGATGGGCGAGGAGCCGGTCTGAGCCATGGCGCGCGACTACCTCACCGGCTATGCCGACAGGATCTCGCTGGCTCCGGGAGAGAGCCTGCGGGTGATGGCCTCGAGCAACTGCGCGACCGCGGTCGAGGCGGCCCTGGTGCGGACGCGCTGCGGCGATCTCAACCCGCAGGGGCCGGGTTTCAGCGAGACGGTGGTGCCTCTGGAACTCGCGCCCTCCTATCCCGTGGCCGAGCAGATCTGCCACGCCGGCTCGCACCTGCTGGTGGACACCCATCCGCTGATCGGCGGGCTGGAGAGCTTCTTCCTGCAGGCGGTGATCTGGCCGACGACGCCGGAGAAGGGGCGGCAGGGGCTGCTGACCTGCTGGGACGGTCAGGCGGAACGGGGCTTCGGCCTGGTCATCGACGAGACCGGCGCGCTCTCCCTCATCTTGGGCGATGGCGAGGGACGGCGGCAGAGCCTCTCCAGCGGCCGTCCGCTGGAGATGCGGCACTGGTATCTGGTCGCCGCCGGTTACGATGCCGGGACAGGCAGGGCCCGTCTCATCCAGCGGCCGCTGGCCGGCGGCGAGGCCGCCACGGCCGAGGCCGACTTCAGCCTCGGATCCCTGGATCTCGCCGACCTGCCGCTGGTGATGGCCGGCTGGTATGAGGGCCAGGAGCGCGGGCGCACCCTGGTCGGGGGCCACTACAACGGCAAGATCGAACGCCCGCGGCTCTGCAAGCGGCTGCTGGAGCCGGCGGAGATGGAGCAGCTTCGCGCCGACAGCCTGCCGCCCGCGCTGCTGCCCGACATCGTCGGCGCCTGGGACTTCTCGCAGGACATCCCGGGGCTCTCCGTGCCCGACCTCTCGCAGAACCGCCTGCACGGACGCACCGTCAACCTGCCGACCCGGGGCATGACGGGATCGGACTGGCAGCCGGAGCACGCGAGCTGGGTCAAGGACCCGGCGCGCTTCGCCGCCATCCACTTCCACGATGACGACGTCTACGACGCCGGCTGGGAGCCGACCCTGGAGCTGCGCCTTCCGGCCGACCTGAAGAGCGGCCTCTACGCCTGCCGTCTCACCGGCGGTGGCAAGGAGGACCGCATTCCCTTCGTCGTGCGCCCGCCGCGCGGCCGGGCGACGGCGGAGCTGGCGGTGCTGGCCTCCAGCGCCACCTGGCTCGCCTACGCCAATCTGAACCCCCTGCCCTTCGACATCGCCGAGCTGCTCTCCAGCCGGGTCATCGTGCTGCACGAGGCCAACCTGCTGATCGACGAGCATCCGGAGTGGGGACCCTCGCTCTACGACGTCCATTCCGACGGCAGCGGGGTCTGCTACTCCTCTCTCTACCGGCCGATCCTCAACATGCGCCCGGGCTTCATCAGCTCCTTCGGCGGCGCGGGTTCGGGCCTGCGCGAGTTCAACGCCGATACCCACCTGCTGGACTGGCTGGAAGCCAGGGCGATCGCCTACGACCTGATCACCGACGACGACCTGCACCGTGAGGGCCTGGCGCTGCTCCGGCGCTACCGGACGGTGATGACGCCGACCCACTCGGAATACTGGTCGACCGCCATGTGGGACGCGGCCAAGGCCTACTCGGACCTCGGCGGCCGGCTGATGGTCATGGGCGGCAACGGCTTCTACTGGCGCATCGCGCACCACCGGGAGCTGGAGAACGTCATCGAGGTCAGGCGCAGCGGCCCGGCGATCCGCACCTGGGAGACCGCGCCCGGCGAGGACTTCCAGAGCTTCGACGGCAAGCGCGGCGGTCTCTGGCGGGCCCAGGGGCGGCCGCCGCAGTCAATCCAGGGCGTCGGCTTCGTGGCCGAGGGCTTCGACGTCTCCAGTGCCTATCGGCGCGAACCCGGCAGCTTCGATCCGCGTGCGGCCTTCGTCTTCGAGGGCATCGGCGCGGAGGAGGCGATCGGCGACTTCGGCCTGCAAGGGGGCGGGGCCGCCGGTGTCGAGATCGACCGCGCCGACCCCGCTCTCGGCACCCCGGCCCACGCCCTGGTGCTCGCCACCTCCGAGCCGCACTCGGAATCCTTCCGCCTGGTGAACGAGGAGGTCAGCATCATGATCCCCAACGTCACCGGCCCCACCAACCGGCGGATCGCCGCCGACATGGTGTTCTTCGAGACCCCTGGCGGCGGCGCCGTCTTCACCACCGGGTCGATCGCCTGGTGCGGCAGCCTCAGCCACGCGGACTACGACAACAACGTCTCGCGCATAAGCGAGAACGTCCTTCGACGCTTTCTCGATCCGGCGCCCTTTGCGGTGCCCGGCCGGGAAGGGAATTAAGAAGGACCCAAAGGGAGGTGCCGGGGCGTCCTGCTGCGATCCTGCGCAGCGAACTGGTCTTTGGGAGGCACGAAAAATGTTAAAGCATTCACTGACGGCTGCGACGCTCGCCGCTGCCCTGACTCTCGGCCTGGGTGCCTGGCAGCCGGCCTCGGCTGCGGACGAGGTCTACGAGCTCAAGGCCTCGGTCGATACCAACATGACCACCAGCCGCACGGCCCATCTGGCCGAGTACCTGGAGGAGATCGAGAAGCGCTCCAACGGGCGCATCAAGCCGGAACTCTTTCACTCCGCCCAGCTCTACCGCGACCGCGATGTCGGCAAGGCCCTGGCGCAGGGCAGCGTCGACCTGGCCTTTCCGGGAACCTGGACCCTCTCGGGCATCGTCTCCGACCTCGACTTTCCGGGCCTGCCCAGCTTCTTCGGCATCTCCACCGACAAGGCGCGCCAGGTGGTGGACGGCGAGGTCGGCCAGATGATCAACGAGCAGCTCGAGAGCAAGCTGCGCGCCCACGTCGTCGGCCGCTGGCACGAGCTGGAGCCGCTGCACACCTACGCGACCGACAAGGAGATCCTGGTCTTCTCCGACCTCGAGGGTCTGCGGGTACGCCATCCCGGCAGCGCCATGCAGTCGCTCCAGATCAGCTCCAAGGGGGCGACGCCGGTGGTCATCCCCTGGCCGGACGTGGCCCTGGCGCTGACCCAGGGCACGGTCGATGCGCTGGTCAGTACCCACAACACCGTGGCCAGCGGCAAGCTCTGGGATTCCGGCGTGACCTACGCCTTCGAGGACAACAACTCGCGTCTCTACCAGGTGCTGCTGGTGAACAAGGCCTGGTGGGACGGCCTGCCGCCGGACCTGCAGGCCCTGATGGCCGACACCTGGGAAGAGATGCTGCCGATGTTCCTCGACCGCATCCGCGGCAGCGAGGAGAAGTGGCGCGCGGTGCTGGCAGAGAACGGCATCACCGTGCACGCGCCCAGCCCCGAGGACATCGAGCAGCTGCGCCAGCAGCTCGCCCCGCGGGAAGCCGAGGCGGTGGAGTCCCTCAACGTCGACCCGAGGATCTCCGAGATCATCGTCGAGGTGCAGTCGGCGCAGTAGTAGCCGGCGATGCGTGAACCGGAAGAGGGACGGGGGACCGCGCAGCAGGCGCAGTCCCCCGCCAAACCAACTCCCACCAAGGCGAGGGCGGGCGCCGCCCTGGGCCTGGCCTTGCGGCGGGTGGAGACCTGGCTGATCGGGCTTCTCGGCCTCTGCATGCTGTCGGTCGCGCTCTTCCAGATCGTCGCGCGCTATGCCTTCCCCTCCCTGGTGGCCGGCGGCAGCGAGGAGATCGTGGTCTACCTCTTCGTCTGGGCGGCCATGATCGCCTGTGCGGCCCGTGTCACCGGCGACGGCCACATCCGTGCCGACCTCTTCCTGCGCCGCCTCTCGCCGCGGGCGGTCCGGCTCCTGGAGGTGGTCAACGCCTCGGCGGCCCTTGGCTTCTGCGCGATCCTGGTCTGGTACGGCTGGCAGGTGGTGGACTTCTCCCTGCTGATCGACGAGCGCAGCCAGACCGGGCTCAGCTTCCCCTTGTGGATCTACTACCTGGCCCTGCCGGTGGGCGGCCTGCTGATGGGGCTGCGCTATCTCCTGGTGCTCTGGCGGCTGCTGGTCCTGGCCGAGTTGCCGGCCCGCGAGGCGGGGGAGGGCGGCGGGTCATGACCGCGCTGGTGCCGCTGCTCTTCTTCGTCGGCCTGGCCATCGGTATGCCGATCTTCGTCGTGCTGGGCCTCACCTCCTCGCTGGGCTTCCTGCTCGACGGGCAGCCCTTGGTGGCGCTGGCGCAGAAGATCATCGACGAGGTGAACGCGCCGGTCCTGCTGGCGATCCCCTTCTTCGTGATGGCCGCCACCTACATGGAGCGGGGCGGCATCGCCGCCGCCCTGGTGGACATGGCCGGGGCCTGGCTCGGCCGCATCCGCGGCTCGCTGGGCGTGGTCGCGGTCTTCGCCTGCGTCCTCTTCGCGGCGATCTGCGGCTCCTCCATCGCCACCTGCCTGGCGATGGGGACGATCCTCATTCCCGCGATGATCGCGCGCGGCTACGACCGCCCCTTCGCGCTGGGTCTGATCGGCGCCTCGGGCACTCTCGGGATCCTCATCCCGCCCAGCCTGCCGCTGATCCTCTTCGCCATCATCGCCGACGAATCGGTGCCGCGCCTCTTCCTGGCCGGCGTGGTGCCGGGCATCCTGGTGGCCGGCCTCTTCACCGCCTGGGTGCTCTACCAGGCGCGGCGCCGCGGGCTGGCCAAGGGCGACCCGATCGACCGCAGCAGCTTCATCCGGGTGAACCTGCGCGCCCTGCCGGCCCTCAGCATCCCGGTGATCATCGCCGTCTGCATCTACGGCGGGCTGACCACGGTCTCGGAGGCGGCCGCGCTCTCGGCGGTGGCGGCGCTGGTGGTCAGCGTCGGCTTCTACCGGACGATCAAGCCCGGCCAGATCCTGGCGGTGACCGCCAGGGGGCTGGGCAACGCGGCGGCGATCATCGTCATCGTCGCCGTCGCCCTCGCCTTCGGCCACTGGATCACGGAATCGGGCCTGCCGGCGCGCGCGGTCAAGCTGATCGGCGAGGCCGGGCTCAGCGCCTGGCAGTTCCTGCTGATCATCAATGCCATCATGTTCGTGCTGGGCATGTTCCTGGAGGTGGCCTCGATCCTGCTGATCACCCTGCCGATCCTGCTGCCGATGCTGGGACCGCTGGGCATCAGCCCCATCCATTTCGCCATCGTGCTGACGATCAACATGGAGATCGCCATGATAACGCCACCGGTGGGCCTGAACCTCTACGTGCTGACCGGGATCTCGGGCGCACCGATCTCGGAGGCGATCCGCGGCGTCTCGCCCTTCATCCTGCTGCTGATCGCCATGCTGGTCGCCATCACCTACCTGCCGGAGATCTCGCTATGGCTCCCGACACTCGTTTACGGATAGGATAGCAATGACCGGACTCTCCGTCGCCGACTACCGCAGGCTTTCCGCCCGTGACCTGCGTGCCGCCTATCGCGACCGCAGCCTCTCGCCGGTCGATGTCGCCGAAGCCGCCCTCGCGGCGATCGAGGAGAGCAATCCGGCGCTCAACGCGGTGACCTTTCTCGATGTGGAGGGCGCGCTGACCCAGGCGCGCCGCTCCGAGGAGCGCTGGGAGAGCGGTGCTCCGGCCGGGCCCCTGGACGGGGTGCCGACCCTGGTGAAGGACGGCCTGCTGCTGCGCGGCGTACCGGTCTATCGCGGCACCGCCGCCCTGGGGCGCCGGCCGGTGACGCCGGAGAGCGACGCGCCCGCGGTTGCGCGCCTGCGCGAGGAGGGCGCGCTGCTGCTCGGCAAGACCACCATGTGCGACCTCGGCATGATGGGCAGCGGCTACAGCTCGCAGTTCGGCCCGACCCGCAACCCCTGGAACCCGGCGCGGACCAGCGGCGGCTCCAGCTCCGGCTCCGCGGCGGCGGTCGCGGCCGGCCTGGTGCCGGTCGCGGTGGGCACCGACATCGTGGGCTCGATCCGCCTGCCGGCCGGCTTCTGCGGCCTCGCCGGCCTGAAGCCGAGCTACGGGCGGGTCCCCTTCTATCCCAACTCCAGCCCCGCCGCCGTCGCAGGGCCCCTGGCGCGCGACGTCGAGGACCTGGCCCTGCTGCTCAGCACCATCGCCCGGCCGGACCAGCGCGACTTCGCGGCCCTGCCCTACGAGGCCGTCAGCTACGAGACGGTCCTGGAGGGAGAGACAGGGGAGCTGCGCATCGGCTACCTGGCCGGCCTGGGCTTCGGCCCGGAGCCCGATCCCGCGGTCACCGCCACGGTCGAGGGCGCCCTCAGGCTGCTGGAGGCCCTGGGCTGCCGGGTGGAGCCGCTGGAGACGCCCTTCGCGGCCGACGAGGTGGCGGTGCTGGAGGACTTCTACCGCCTGAGGCCCTTCCACGAGCTGCAGCTCCTCTCGGAGGAAGAACGGCAGGCCGCCGCGGTGATCACGGGCTGGGCGGCACCGGCCGCCGGTTTCAGCGGCCTCGACCACTACCGGCAGTTCCTGGCCACTCAGGCCCTGCGCGAGAAGACCCTGGCGCTGATTGGCGCCTACGACTTCCTGGCCCTGCCGACGGCGCCGATGGTCCCCTTCGCGGCCGAGCTGCCGGCACCGGAGGGCCACTCGATCTTCGCTCCCTTCACCAACACCCTGCTCTTCAACCTGACCGAGCAGCCGGCGGTCTCACTCTTCTGCGGCCTGACGCCGGAGGGCCTCCCGGCCGGGCTGCAGCTCGTTGGACGCCGCCACGACGACCTGGGCCTCCTGCGCCTGGCGCTGGCCTACGAGCGTGCGCGCGGGCCGGCTCCCTTTCCGCCGCTATAGCAGGGCCGAAGCCAGGCACCGTCGCCCGGCCTCGGCCTCTTGCTTGCCTGTGCGCGCCGTCTCGCGTCAGGTCCCGTAGCTGTCCGGGAGCTTGTCGTAGACCTCCGCCTGGAAGCGCTCCAGCAGGGCGTCGCGGTTGGTGGGGCCGACCTCGTTGATGATCGTGTCCCACTTGGCGATCAGTTCCTGCAGCTTGGCCACCTTGGCCTCAGCGTCGGCGATGCCGTGCCTGTTGGTCGCGTCCTCGACGATGACGGCGACGTCGCCCTCGACGAAGGCCGCCTTGTGATCCCGCATCGCTTGCGAGGGCTCGATCACCTCCACGCCGTGCTCGCCGACCAGGGCCAGCACCTCGTCGTCGGCCTTGGTGTATTCCAGCGTGGCGTCCAGCCCGGCGCGGGCCGCCTCGTTCAGCAACATCCGCCGCTGGGCGTCGGTCAGCTCCTTCCAGGTGTCGCGGTTGAAGGACAGGAGCGAGAGCGAGTGGTAGGTGCCGAGGTTCAGCCGGTTCACGTACTTGGCCGTGTCCCAGAGGCTGTAGGAGCGCAGCGCGCCCGGCGCCTGGATGGCGATGTCGAGCGCGCCCTTGTCCAGGCCCTCGTACATCTCGCTGGAGGGCACGTTGACCTCGACGCCGCCCACGGCCTGCGCCCAGCGCGACCAGAGCGAGCCCGGAACCCGCATCTTCTTGCCCTTCAGGTCCTCGACGCTGCGGATCGGCTCCTTGGAGATGATGGAGTAGGGGGAGGTGGAGTAGGTGCCGGTGTAGACGATGTTCTGCGCCAGGTACTCGTCCAGGCACTCCTGACAGTGCAGCAGGTTGTACTCGCTCGCCGCCATCATGGCGGCCAGGTTCGAGGGCGTGGAGAGCCCCATGTCGGCGACGAGCTGGGCGTTGGGGAACTCGGCCGGGAAGTAGGTCATGGCCATCATGCCCACGTCGGCAATGCCGTCGCGCACGCCCGACAGGGTCGGCTTGGCGCCCAGGAGCGCACCGCCCTGGAAGTACTTCACGTTGTACTCCGGATCGGCCTTCAGCTTCTCGATCAAGGGGTCGTAGCCGCCGACAGAGACCGGATGCTTGGGGCTGACCCAGAGCGAGGCGGTGATGTCGGTCTCCGCCAGTGCGGCGGTCGAAACGAAAGCGAGTGCGGCGGCGGCGACACCGGCGCGCGCCAGGCGATTGAAGCCTTCCATGACGTCTTTCCTCTTCTCCCTGTCTACGCGGTCCTTCGGGCCGGGGTCCTGCCCTCTCGGCAGCCCCAGGCCCGTGCCGCTTGGAGTGGACATACTGCCGCGTAGGACGACAGCTTGTCCAGGCGCGCAGTGCGGCCCAGACGCGCTAGGCTGGTCGCTGTGGACAGGCGCGCGCCGCGACCCTGCGCGCCCGAGGCCACCCGAGATTTCCGGGCGAAGGAAGGACCCCATGCCACCCCGCCGAGAAGCACCGGACCCCCTGAGCGGCGGCGACAGGCGAACGGTCTCGCCGGCGGTCAGACGCCTGGTGGCGGGCCTGCTCTCGGCGGTCGCGGTCGGGGCCATGGTCCAGCACTACGCCCATGTGGCCGCGCCCGGCTGGCTGGCGATCGCTGCCTATCTCGGCTTCTGCGTCGCCGGCCAGGGTTTGTTCCGCCTGCGCGAGCGGCTGCTGCTGTCGGTGGCCGTCGCGCTCACCCTTCTGGAGTTCCTCTTCGGCAGCGATGCGCCGGCCACCGTGCACCGCGCCCTGGAGCAGGCGAGTTTCCTCGCCGCCTTCATGCTGCTGCTGGGCGTCTTGAAGGAGGCTGCGGCCTCCTCGCCCGCGGTGATCGCCTGCGGGCGCTACCTCACCCGCCAGCCTCCGGGGCGCCGCTACAGTGCGATCGCCGGCGGGGCGCATATTCTGACCGTGCTGCTGAACTTCGGCTCCCTCAGTCTCCTGAGCCCGCTGGTGCAGGCCGGCGTGCGGGCCGGTCGCGAGGCGGGCGACCCGGACTGGATCGCCGCCATCAAGGAACGCCGGCAGATGAGCGCGCTGGTCCGCGGCTTCGCCGTGGCCATCGTCTGGGCGCCAACGACGGTGACCCAGGCGATCCTGATCTCGCTCTTTCCCGCCACGGACACGCTGCTGGTCCTGCTGGCCGGGCTCGGGCTCGCCGCGCTCTGCCTCACCCTGGGCTGGACCGAGGACCGGCTGCGCTGGCTCAGGGTGCGCCGGCGGCTGCAGCGCGAGGGCAAGGCGCCGGTCTACGGGCGGGACCCGGCGCCGCGGACTGCCTTCCGCGACTTCGCGCTGGTCAGTGCGAGCCTGATCGGGCTGGCGGCGGCCATCCGCCTGCTGACCGGCGTGGAGACGGTGCCGGCCCTCATGCTGGCCTCGCCGATCCTCACTCTCGCCTGGATCTACCGGCAGAGCAGGGGTCACGGCTGGCGGGTCGCTGCCGGGGCCACCGCCAGGCGGGCGGTCGGCATCGTCGGACGGGCGGTGCCGGCCTCCTCGCCGGAAGCGCTCACCCTCTCGACCGCGGGCTACATCGGCATCATGCTGGCGGCGCTGGTCCCCGGCGACCTCGTCGCGGCCGTCGCCTCGCCGGAGGTCCTGCCGCCGGCGCTGCTCCTGATCCTGCTTCCCGCGGTCATCATCCTGGCGACGCAGGTGGCGCTGACGGCCATCGTTATGGTTGTCTTTATCGGCAGCGCGCTGGGCGGCCTGGATCCCCTGCCCCTGCCCCCCGACCTGATGGTGATCGCCATGGCCGGTGGCTGGGCCATCTCTCTCACCGCCTCGCCCTTCGCCGCCGGCGCGCTGATCATCTCGCGGATGACCGGCCTCTCGCCCTTCGACATGACCTGGCGATGGAACGGCCTCTACAGCCTGCTCGCTTACCTCCTCCTCGCCGCCTGGCTGCTGGTCCTGCTGCAACTACGCTGAGAACAGCCCGGCGCAGGCGATCTCCTGCACGAGGCTCTAGCCAAGCCGGGGGGAGCGCTCTATGCTTAGGAAAACCTACTGGGGAGGATGGAGGATGCGGGCGGTCGAAAGCCCGGACTACTGCGTCGGGATCGTCGGCCTCGGGGCGATGGGCCAGGGCATCGCGCAGGTCTCGGTCATGGGCGGCATGCGCACCCTGCTTTTCGACGCCGGCGCAGGCGCGGCCGCCGCCGGGCGCGAGAAGATCGTCTCGCGTCTCGAACGGCTGGTGGAGAAGGGGCGCCTGACGGCAGGGGACTCGGCGGCGATGCAGGAGAATCTGGTCCTCGCCGACGCGCTCTCCGACTTCGCCCCCTGCGATGCCGTGATCGAGGCGGTGGTCGAGAAGATCGAGGTCAAGAAGGCGGTCTTCGCCGCGCTCGAGGCGGCCGTGGGCGAGACGGCGATCCTCGCCACCAACACCTCCTCCATTCCCATCGGTGCGATCGCGCGCGCCTGCAAGCGGCCGGGCCGGGTTGCCGGCATGCACTTCTTCAACCCCGTCCCGCTAATGAAGCTGGTCGAGGTGATCAAGGGGCCCGATACGCAGCAGGCGGTCTGCGACCGGCTGGCCGACCTGGGCCGGCGCATGACCCGCGAGCCGGTGCAGGTGAAGGACATGCCGGGCTTCCTGGTGAACTTCGCCGGCCGCGCCTTCACGACGGAGGGCCTGCGCATGCAGCACGAGTGCGTCGCCTCGCCGGCCAAGATCGACGCGATCCTGCGCGACTGCTGCGGCTTCCGCATGGGGCCCTTCGAGCTGATGGACCTCACCGGGATCGACGTGAACTTCCCGGTCTCGATGATCGTCTTCGAGGGCTACATGGACGATCCGCGGATCGCCACCTCGCCCCGCCACAAGCTGCTCTACGAGGCCGGGCGCTATGGCCGCAAGACCGGCCGCGGCCACTACGACTACGGCGCCGACGGCAAGATGGTGGAGACGGGCGAGGCCGACCACCGGCCCGAGGGGCCCGCGGCCACGCAGGTCTCGCTGGCAGAGGAGCAGCCGGCACTGGCGGAGCTGGCGGCAGCACTCGGCCTTCGTATCCTGGACAAGGACGACGGCAAGAGCCCGATCCTGGGCTACCCCCTGGGCGAGGATGCCACCGCCTTCGCGCTGCGCAGCGGGGCCGACTTCCGCCGGCTGGTCGCGCTCGACCTCTCGGCCGGGACGGAGAAGCGCGTCACCCTGATGACGGCGCCGGGGGCCGATCCCGCCGCACGCGAGGCCGTGGCCGCGGCGGTGGTCGCCAGCGGCCGCAAGGCGACCCTGATCGCCGACTCGCCGGGCTTCGTCGCCCAGCGCATGCGCGCCTTCATCGCCAACCTCGGCTGCTACATGGCCGAGATCGAGCTTGCCCGGCCGGAGGAGATCGATCTCGCCGTGCGGCTGGGCCTGAACTATCCGCAGGGCCCCTTCGAGATGGCGGCCGACCTGGGCCCGGCGACGACGCACACCATCATGCAGCAGCTGCAGGCGATCACCGGCGAGGACCGCTACCGCCCCAGCCTCTGGCTGCGCCGGCGCGCCCTCCTGGGCCTGCCGATCGAGACTCCGAACTAGAGGGAGACCAGGCACGAGAGGTTGAGAAAGCCGAGAGGGGTCGCCGGACAGACGGAACAAGAGCGCGTGGCGGCCCGGGGTCAGACTTTGCAATCAACGGGAGGAAAGCATGGGACGAGTCTTTCAGTCTGTAGCGGCCGGCGCCCTGGCGCTGGCGGTGGCGTCCGGTCTCGGCGGGCCGGTTGCGGCCCAGGACCAGCCGGAGAGCTACAAGATCGGCGCCATCCTGGCGATGAGCGGCAAGGCCAACTGGTACGGCAAGGTCATGTCGCAGGCGGTCCTGCAGGCGGTCGAGGAGATCAATGCCGAGGGCGGCATCGACGGCGTGCCCCTGGAGGCCGTCATCGAGGACCACAAGAGCGGCGTCGCCAAGGAGGGCGTGGCCGCGGTCAACCGCCTGATCAACCTGCACGACATCCAGGCGGTGCTGACCTCCTTCTCGCCGCCGACCCTGGCCATCTCGCCCATCGCCGACGAGCAGGGGATCTTCCTGCTGAACGGCGGCGGCGTCTCCTCGGCGCTGGTGGGAGCTTCCAAGTACCTCTTCCACAACCGCTCGCTTGCCTCCGACCTGGGCCGTGCGGCGGCGACGCGGGCGAACCAGCTCGGCAAGAGCAAGATGGCGCAGCTCGCCTGGAAGTCCGACGCCGGCGAGAGCGTGATCGCCGCGGTCGATCCCTACTGGACAGGCGACCTGGGCGGCGAGATCGTGGCGACCGAGTTCATGGAGGTCGGCGCCACCAACATCGATACCCAGATGGCCAAGATCCGGAACTCCGGCGCCGACGTGCTGGGCCTCTGGCTCTTCAGCCCCGACCCCGGCCTCGCCATCAAGCGGGCGCGCGAGTTCGGCATGGACCAGCCGATCATCGGCATCGAGTACAACGACGAGATCGCCAAGCTGGCCGGCAAGTACGCCCCCGGCTACCAGTACACCTCCGACTACTTCACCCCCTCGGGCGAGCCGCTGTCGGAGAAGTTCGCCAAGGGCTACCAGGAGCGCTACGGCGAGGAGCCGGAGTTCTACGCCGCCAACTACTACGAGGGCGTCTACGTGATCGCCGAGCTGATGCGTCGGGCCAAGGCCCAGGGCCTGCCGGTCGAGGGCGACGTCCTGGCCAAGCTGCTGCGCGAGGACCCGATCTTCGAGAGCGTCTACGGCGGCAAGATGACCTTCCAGGACAACGGCGTCGCCAAGAAGCGGGTGGCCCTCTTCGAGGTCGACGCCGAGGGCAAGGGCGTCTTCAAGGAGTACATCGAGATCAAGTAGCCGGAGGGCGGGCGGCGCCGGCGGTACCCTCTCGCCGGCGCCCTCCGCCGTCTCCCGTGTGAGCGACCCTGGCGTGGACGGCGGGTATGGATCTCTTCCTTCAGCTTCTCTTCAACGGCCTCACCAACGGCTGCTACTACGCGCTGCTGGGCGTGGGCTTCGGGCTGATCTTCGCCACCACGAAGATCGTGCACTTCGCCTACGGGCCGATCTTCGCCTGCGCCGCCTATGGCGCCTGGTGGGCCAGTTCCATCGGCATCCCGCTGCCGCTGGCGGCGCTCTTCGCCGTGCTGGTGGCCTGCCTGCTGGGGATCGCCTGCTTCCTGCTGGTCTACCGCCCGATCCAGCAGCGCGGCGCGCCGGGGCTGGTCGTGCTGATCACCTCGCTCGGCCTCTTCATCCTGCTTGAGAACCTGCTCGGCATCATCTTCGGGGCCGGCAACAAGGTGGTCGAGGAGGTGAGCTACGACGTCTTCTTCCTGGGGCCGGTCTTCTTCACCTCGATCCACCTCTGGCAGGTCGCCAGCCTGGTGGTCCTGGGCGGCGCCCTCTTCGCCTTCCTCAAGTACGCGCGCTTCGGCAAGGCCATCGTCGCCATGACCGACGACCCGGAGATGGCCGAGGTGATCGGCATCGACACCAGGCGCATCGCCATCGCCGTCTTCGCCATCGGCTCGGCGCTCTCCGCCGTGGCGGCGGTCCTGATCCTCCTGAAGGACGGCGCGACCGCGCACATGGGCTTCATCGCCGTCTTCATGGCCTTCGTCTCGGTGGTGGTGGGCGGCATCGGCTCGATCCGCGGCTCGGTCGCCGGCGGGTTGGCGCTCGGCATGGTCGAGAGCCTGGGGCTCTGGAAGATTCCGACCGAGTGGCAGAGCTCCATCGCCTTCGTCGTCCTCTTCCTCATCCTCGTCGCGCGCCCACAGGGCATCTTCGGCCGGCGGCTCTAGGGAAGGGATAGCGGCTTGGACTATCTCTTCCACATCGCGGTCATGGTCTGCCTCTATGCGATCCTGGCCACCTCCTTCAACCTGCTGATCGGCTTTGCCGGGCTCTTCGCCCTGTCGCAGGCGGCCTTTTACGGGCTCGGCGCCTACACAACCGCGATCCTGCTGGTGGACCTGGGCCTGCCCTTCCCGCTGCCGCTGATCGCCAGCGCCGCGGTGGGGGCTGCGATCGGCGCGCTGCTGGCGCTGCCGGCGCTTCGTATCGCCGGCGACTATCTGGTCGTGGTGACCCTGGCCTTCCAGATCATCCTGGTCGAGGTGGCGCTCAACTGGACCGGCCTGACCGGCGGGACCGACGGCATCAGCGGCGTTCCCAACTATTCCTTCTTCGGCCACTCCCTCAACAGCCCCGGGCTCTTCCTGCCGATAGCGGCCCTGGTGGCGCTGGTCTGCTTCTGGGTCGCCTGGCGCCTGGCGACCTCTCCCTTCGGCCGCTCCTTGAGGGCGATGCGCGAGAACGAGAGCGCGACCGTCTCCATCGGCAAGGACGTGGTGGCGATGAAGGTCGTGGTCTTCGCCGTCTCCGCCGGACTCTCGGGCGTCGCCGGCTCGCTCTTCGCCCGCTACTTCAACTATGTCGGTGCCGACAGCTTCCTGATCGAGGAGACCATCTACATCCTGGCCATGGTGATCCTGGGCGGTGCCGGCAACCTGATCGGATCGGTGGTCGGCGCGGCCCTGCTGGTGATCCTGCCGGAGCTCTTGAAGTTCATCGAGCTGCCGGTCGATATCGCCGACAAGTCCCGACTGGTGCTCTACGGCCTGGTCATGGTCCTGATCCTGATCTTCCGGCCGCAGGGTCTCTTCGGCGAGCGCCGGACCCAGGCGCGCCTGCCCAAGGCCGTTGGAACGGGCGAGGAAGCAGCGGACGCCTCTTCGGCTGCCGCGGCCAGCACGGTCGGCGAGGGCCGTGTCGTCGAAGGTAGGGGGCTGGTGAAGCGCTTCGGCGGGATCGTCGCCATCGACGGGCTGGACATCCGCCTGGAGCCCGGCACCATCACCGGCCTGATCGGGCCCAACGGCGCCGGCAAGACCACGGCCTTCAACCTACTGACCGGCTTCCTCCGGCCGACCGGCGGCGAGATCCTGTTGGACGGGCGCTCCATCGCAGGCCTGAAGCCGCACCGCCTGGCCCGTGCTGGGGTTGCCCGCTCCTTCCAGGACCTGCGGCTCTTCACCAAGATGACGGTGCTGGAGAACGTGCTGGTGGCGCTGCCCGACCAGGCCGGCGACAACATCCTGTCGGTCTACTTCCGGCCGCTGGAGGTGCGCCGGCAGGAGGCCCGCAACCTCCGCCGCGCGCAGGAGATCCTGGCCTTCGTCGGCCTCGAGGAGAAGCCGCAGGAGACCGCCGAGAACCTCTCCTATGCCGAGGAGAAGCTGCTGGTCGTGGCCCGCCTGCTGGCGAGCGGGGCCGAGGTGCTGCTGTTCGACGAGCCCCTCTCCGGCCTTGACGCCACCACCTTGCAGGAGATCTTCCCGGTGATGCGCAAGCTGGCCGAGAGCGGCCGGACCGTCTGCATCATCGAGCACAACCTCGACGTCATCAAGGAACTCTGCAGCGTGGTCTATTACCTCGATGAGGGCCATGCCATGGCGGTCGGCAAGCCGGAGGCGCTGATGGCCGATCCCGATCTGGCGGAGCGTTACTTCCGATGAGCGCGGCGGCAGCGATCCTGGAGGCGCGCGGCCTCTCCGCCGGCTACGGCCGCAAGCAGGTGGTGCGCGGCGTGGACCTGGCGCTGGGCGAGGGCGAGATCCTGCTGATGCTGGGCCACAACGGTGCGGGCAAGACGACGCTGCTGCGCACGCTCTTCGGGCTGGGGCGCGCGCAGGGCGGGCAGGTCTTCTATCGCGGCGAGGAGATTACCGGCCGCAAGCCGGCCGAGAACGTGGCCGGCGGGCTGGCCTACGTGCCGCAGGGCCACGGCGTCTTCCGCACCCTCTCGGTCGCGGACAACCTGGCGCTTGGCGGCTTCGTGGAGCGCCGCAGCGACCTGCTGGAGGGCCGCAAGGAGCGGGTCTTCGAGCTCTTCCCCATCCTGAAGGAGCGGCGCGGCCAGATCGCGGGCACGCTCTCCGGCGGCCAGCAGCAGATGCTGGCGATCGGCATGGCGCTGATGCACGAGCCCAAGGTCATGCTGCTGGACGAGCCCTCGATCGGCCTTGCGCCCAACCTGGTCGAGCGGGTGATGCAGGCCGTGGTCACCATCAACGGCAAGCTCGGCGTCTCCATCCTGATCGTCGAGCAGAACGTGCAGCTCTCGCTGCCGATCGCCCAGCGCGCGCTGGTGCTGAAGACGGGCGAGATCGTCTACGAGGGCGCACCGGAGCCGCTGGGCGACCACGTGGCCCTGATGAAACTCTTCTGAGAACGGGGCCGGGCGGCCCGAAGGAGACGCGCATGACGGCACCCAGGTGGGCCAGGCGACCCGAGGGGTCGAACTGGGGAGACTTCGGCCCCGACGACGAGGCGGGGCGGCTCAACCTGCTGGGACCCGAGCAGGTCCTGAAGGGCTTGCGGGAGGTCAAGGAGGGACGCACCTTCTGCCTCTCGCTGCCGCTCGACCTGCCGGGCGGGAACGCGCTCAACCAGCGCCGGCACCCGCCACGGCTCTTCGCCACCGAGCGTCACGGCGCGGCCAACTACAACTTCCCCCTGGCGCGCGAGCAGGCGCAGTTCACCGACGTCGTCTCGGACGACGCCGTGTTGCTGCACACGCAGTACTCGACGCAGTGGGACGCGCTCTCGCACGTCGGCGGGCGCTTCGATGCGGACGGCGACGGCGAGGCGGAGGCGGTCTACTACAACGGCTGGCGCGCCGGCCGCGAGGTGCTGGCGCCCGCCGACCCGGCGACACCGCCCTTCGAGGGGCCGCGGGCGGAGCGGCTGGGCATCCAGGTCATGGCCGAGCGCTGCGTGCAGGGCCGGGCCGTCCTGATCGACCTCGCCGCCCACCTGGGCGAGGCGCGCAGCCTGGTCGGCCAGGAGGAACTGGAGGCCATCATGAAGGCCGACGGTCTGGCGGTGGAGCCGGGCGACATGGTCTGCCTGCACACCGGCTTCGCCCGCGTGGTGCGCGAGATGGGCGGCAGGCCGGACCCGGAGCGCCTGCACGGTAGCTGCGCCGTCCTCGACGGCCGCGACCGGCGCCTGCAGGACTGGGTGCGCGACAGCGGGCTCGCCGTCCTGGTGGCGGACAACTATGCCGTGGAGGCCTATCCCGCCAGCCCCGGCGAGGGCGACTGCGCGGCCCTGCCCCTGCACGAGCTCTGCCTCTTCAAGCTCGGGATCCACCTGGGCGAGCTCTGGTGGCTGAGCGATCTGGCCGGGCATCTCCGCGCCGCCGGACGCTCGCGCTTCCTGCTGACCGCGCCGCCGCTGAACCTGCCGGGTGCGGTGGGCTCTCCGGCGACGCCGGTCGCCACGGTCTGAGCGGGTCCGCCGCTCCTCAGCCCGGCGCGATCTCGGCGCTGCCGTTGTCGATCACCACCCTGCCGCTCCCCTCCGCCTGGGTGCGGTAGCCGTAGCGTCCTTCGCCCTCGTCCCAGATCTCGGTCACCAGGGTCTCGCCGGGGTAGGCGGGGGCGGAGAAGCGGCCGGACATGGCGACCAGGCGCGCGGGTTCGGGTGCCACCGCCTTCAGCAGGGCGTAGCCGGCATTGCCGAAGCTGCAGAGGCCGGCGAGGATCGGCCCCTCGAAGCCGAGCCCGCGGGCGAAGGCGGGGTCGACATGCACCGGGTGCCGGTCGCCCAGCAGGCGGTAGATCAGGTGGGTCTGCGGACCGGTCGGCAGGGCCAGGCGGCGGTCGGCCGGACGCTGCGGCAGGGCATGCGGCTTCGGCGTTGGCTTCTCCGGGCCGCCGCAGCCGCCGTCGCCGCGGGCGAAGGTGGTGATGGTGGCGGTGGCGAGATGCCGGCCCTCCGCGTCGTGGATCTCGCGCGCCTGATAGATCAGGGCACCCTTGCCGGGGCCGCGGTCGATGATGTCGAGGATACGGCTTCGGCCGGTCACCCGCCCGGCGGTCGGCAGGGGAGCGTGGAGGCGGAAGCCCTGCTCGCCGTGAAGCAGCCTCCGCCAGTCGATGCCGAGGGCGGGGTCGGCCATCCAGAGGCCGGGATGGGCCAGGATGCTGGCCATGCTCGGCAGCATCGCCAGCCCCTCCTCCCAGACGAAGCGGAGCGCCGCCTCGTCCGCCGGGTCCAGCCCGATACCGCAGCCCAGCGCGTAGAGGATGAGATCGCGGTCGCTCAGATCCTCCTCGATGGTGGGGATCTGGTAGGCCAGCAGCCGGTCTCGGTCGAAGGGCATAGGGAGGTTAGAGTGTGGAGGCCGTGCCGAAGAGGCTGGTCACCTGGCTGGAGAGCACGCCGCCGTTGCCGTGCGCCAGCGCCACCTCGGCGCCCTCCACCTGGCGTTCGCCGCAGGCGCCGCGTAGCTGGCGCACCGCCTCGATCACCGTGAAGATGCCGTACATGCCGGGGTGCACGCAGGAGAGGCCGCCGCCGTTGGTGTTGACCGGCAGGCTGCCACCTGGGGCGATGGCGCCCCCCTCGACGAAGGCGCCGCCCTCGCCCTTGGGGCAGAAGCCCAGGTCCTCCAGGAAGAGGAGTGTGTTGATGGTGAAGGCGTCGTAGAGCTCCAGCACGTCGACCTCGGCGGGCGAGAGGCCGGCCATCTCGAAGGCGCGCGGCCCCGACGCGCTGGCCGCGGTCACCGTCAGGTCCGGAAGCTGCGTGATCTGGCGGTGGAAGTGGGCCATGCCGGCGCCCAGGAAGTAGACCGGCGGCCGGGGAAAGTCCTTGGCCTCCTCCGCACGGGTCATGATCACCGCACCGCCGCCGTCGGTCACCAGGCAGCAGTCGAGCTTGCTCAAGGGATCCGAGACCATGCGCGAGGCCAGCACCTCGTCCAGGGTCAGGGGCTCGCGGGCGAAGGCCTCGGGGTTCATCGCCGCCCACTGCCTTGCGGCCACCGCGACCTCGGCGAGCTGCCGGCGCGTGGTGCCGTACTGGTACATGTGCCGCGCGGCGGCCAGCGCGTAGGAGCTGATGGGGTAGCGGGGGCCATAGATCTGCTCGTGCGGCTGCGGCTCCGACATGGAGACCAGGCGGCCGCTGGCGGTGCGCTGGTTGCTGCCGTAGCAGATCAGCGCCACGTCGCAGAGGCCGGCCTGCAGTGCCAGGCTGGCGTAAAGCGTGTGCGCGACGAAGCTGGAGCCGCCGATCATGCTGCCGTCGGAGTACCGCGGCTGGATCCCGAGGTACTCCGCATAGGTTAGGCTCGCCATGAGATGGGCCGAGGACCCGGCGAAAAGACCGTCGACCTGGGAGAGCTGCAGCCCGGCGTCGTCGAGCGCGGCCTTCACCGCCTCTGCCATGATCTCGAGCGGCGTGCGGCCCGGCGCCTCGCCGAAGCCGCCGTGGCCGACCCCGACCACGGCCGTGGCCCCGCGCAGTGGATGTGTCATGAAAGACCCCCGATGGTGGTGTGACTGCAGGCCCTCAGGCCGGGCGGAAGAGGATGGCTGGGCGGCCCTCGAGCTCGCCGATCTCGGCCCGGACCTTCATGCCGATCGCGACCGCGTCGGGCGCGATCCCGACCACGCGGCTCATCATCCGCGGCCCCTCGTCGAGGTCGACCAGCACCACGTTGTGGTCGCCGCCCTTCTCCGGCCGCTGCCGGATGACCGTCGCGGAATAGACCGTGCCGCCGCCCGAGGCCTCGACCCACTCCAGGTCGTCGGCCCCGCTTTCCGGTTCCAGCGCGCGGGGATAGAAGCAGAAGCGGCCGCTGGAGCGGCTGCGCTGCAGCATGAAGCGGCCCTCGGCGAGATAGGCCTGAAAGGTCGCCTCGGGGCCTTGCCCGGCCTCGGCCTCGCCGCCGCCGTTCACGCTCGGACCTCGTCTTTCATGGCTTTTCCTTCTCCCGACAAAGCTGCCACAGGCACCGCTCCCGCAGGCAGGAGACCGGCGCCTCCGGCGGAGTTGACCGGGATCATACTACTCGGTAGCGTGGTGGCAAGGTGTCTGCCACGTGACATCGTTGGAACAGGGAGAGCTGCCGGTGGGCGACGTGCGAGGCACGCCTGACCTTCTCACCGCTATTGCCGAAGAGGCGGCCGGCCGCGGGCCCAGCGTGCCGGACCTGCTGGCGCAGCAGGAGGGCTCGGCCGCCGCCCTGATCCACGGGGAGGAGATCCTCACCTTCGCGCAGCTCGAAGGCCGCGCGCGCCGGGTCGCCGGCGGGCTCGCCGCGCTGGGCGTCGGCGAGGGCGACCGGGTGGCGGTCTGGCTGCCGAACGTCCCGGCCTACCTGGAGCTCTTCCTCGCCTGCTGTCACCTGGGCGCCATCTGCGTGGCGGTGAACACCCGCTTTCGCTCGGTCGAGGTCGCCGACATCGTCGGCCGCACCGGATCCAAGGTCCTGGCCTTCTGGCCGGGTTTCAAGGGCATCGATTTCCAGGGGATCCTGCAGGCGGTCGATCCGGCAGCGCTCCAGCACCTGGAGAGCGTGATCGCCCTGGAGGGGACGGAGGGAGCGGCCCCGGTCGCGGGGGCCCGGATCCACGGCTACGACTGGCTGGCAGCACAGCCGCCGCTGGCCGAAAGCCGCGCCCGGCCGGAGAGCCCCTGCAAGATCTTCACCACCTCGGGCACCACCAGCGGCCCCAAGTTCGTGCTGCACAACCAGGCGACCATCGCCCGCCACGGCCAGGACGTGGCCCGGGCCTTCGGCTACGACGCCGAGGACGCGGTGATCCTGCAGGCCGTGCCCTTCTGCGGTGTCTTCGGCTTCGCCCAGATCTGGGGCGCCTTGGCGGGCGGCAGCCCCTCCGTCCTGCTGCCGGTCTTCGATGCCGCGGAGACCGCTGCGCTCATCCGGCGGCACCGCGTCACCCACACCAACGGTTCGGACGACATGCTGGACCGCCTGCTGGCGGCGGGCGAGGGCGCGCGGCCCTACCCCGGCCTCAGGCTCTTCGGCTATGCCCGCTTCAACCCGGCGCTGGACGACGTGGTGGAGCGTGCCGAGGCGGCCGGCCTGACGGCGGTCGGGGTCTACGGGATGAGCGAGTGCATGGCGCTCTTTTCCTTCCAGCCCCCCGGGGCAGACGCCGGCCGGCGCAAGCAGGGCGGCGGCATCCCCTGCGCGCCGCAGGCCGAGATCAGGGTGCGCGACCGCGGGACGGGACGCTTGCTGGCACCGGGCGAGAACGGCGAGCTGGAGATCAGGGCACCCAGCGTCATGATCGGCTACTACGCCAATCCCGAGGCCTCGCGTGCCACCTTCACCGAGGACCGCTTCCTGAAGACCGGCGACCTCTGCAGCCTGACCGAGGACGGCGGCTTCTACTTCCTGAACCGCATGGGCGACGCGCTGCGGCTGGGCAACTTCCTGGTCAACCCGCAGGAGATCGAGGCGCACATCCTGACCCATCCGGCGGTCGAGGGCTGCCAGGTCGTGGGTGTGACCGATGGATCGGGTGCGGGCGCCAAGGCCCGTGCGGTCGCCTTCGTCACCCTCCGACCCGGCAAGGCGCTGCGCGAGGCGGAGCTCATCGCCCACTGCGAGGGGCGCCTCGCCCGCTTCAAGGTGCCCTTCCGCTGCTTCGTGGTCGAGGCCTTTCCCATCACGCAGAGCGCCAATGGCATGAAGATCCAGCGCGGCAAGCTGCGCCAGCAGGCGCAGGCCGAGGTCGACCGCATGGCCGAAGAGCGCAGCTGATGGTCTGGTTGCAGCGGGCGATCTCCTTCCTGGCCGCGCTGCTGATGCTCGTGGGCGGGGTGGCGCTGGTCCTGATGATGGCGCAGGTGACGCTCGATGTGGCCGGCAAGTACTTCCTGTCGGCACCGGTGCCGGTCACCCTGGAGATGGTCTCCAACTACTACATGGTGGCGGTCGTCTTCCTGCCGATTGCCGCCGTCGAGCGCGCCAACGGGCACATCCACGTGGAGCTGATCTACAGCCACCTGCCGCGCCTCGCCCGCCGCCTGCTGGACCTCCTGGCCTATGGCCTCGCCCTCTTCTTCTTCTGGCTGCTGATGCAGACCGGCTGGGAGCAGGCCTGGCGCAAGTTCGAGGTGGGCGAGTTCATCATGGGGAGCTATTCCCTCGAGATCTGGCCCAGCCGCTTCCTGGTGCCGATCGGCGGGGGCCTGATGGTGGCCCTGCTGGCGCTGAAGCTGGTCCGCAGCCTCGCCTCGATCGTCCGTCCCGAGCTCGATCCCGAGCGCGAGGGTTCGGGCGAGGCGGCGCACCAGTGATGGAGCTCAGCTCCGAAGCCATTGGCGGGATCGGCATCGCCGCCCTGCTGCTGCTGATCTTCCTCAGGGTGCCGATCGGCGTCGCGCTGAGCGTGGTCTCGGTCGGCGGCATCTATGCCATCCTGGGCCCCCGCGCGGCGCTGGGCATGGTCTCGGAGATCCCCTACGACTTCACCGCCCACTGGGCCTTGAGCTCCATCCCCATGTTCCTGCTGATGGGCTACTTCTGCTATCACGCGGGCCTGACCGAGGGGCTCTTCCGGCTGGCCAGGCTCTGGCTCTCCTGGCTGCCGGGCGGGCTTTCCATCGCCACCATCAAGGGCTCCGCCCTCTTCGCCGCCGTCACCGGCTCCAGCCTCGCCTGCACGGCCGCGATGGGCCGTATCGCGGTGCCGGAGATGCTGAAGGTCGGCTACGACAAGGGCCTGGCAACCGGCACGGTGGCGGCGGCCGGCACCATCGGCTCCATGATTCCACCCAGCATCCTGCTGATCATCTACGGCATCTTCGTCGAACAGCCGATCGGCAAGCTCTTCCTGGGCGGCGTGCTGCCCGGCCTGCTGACGGCGGCCATGTACGCGCTGATGGTGTACCTGCGGGCCAAGGCCAACCCGAAGCTGGCGCCCAGCGTGCGCGAGCAGGTGACCTTCTCGCAGCGGCTCTGGGCGGTGCGCGAGACCTGGCCGGTGATGCTGCTGATCGTCGGCGTCTTCGGCGGCCTCTTCAGCGGCGCCTTCACGCCGACCGAGGCGGGCGCGGTGGGTGCGGCCCTGTCGCTCCTGATCGCGATCCTGAAGCGCACGCTCACCTGGAAGGTCTTCAAGCTGGCGGTGGTCGAGACCCTGCACTCGACCGCGGCCATCTTCGTGATCGCCATCGGCGCACAGCTCTTGACCCGCTTCTTCGCGCTCTCGGGCGTGACCGAGATCCTGGCCGACTTCGTGGGCGAGGCCGGCTACTCGCAGCTGGAGGTGATCCTGCTGATCTCGCTGGCGCTGGTGCTGCTGGGCATGCTGCTCGACCCCATCGGCATCATGCTGCTGACCATCCCGATCCTGCTGCCGGTCCTGGAGGCGCAGCAGATCAACCTGATCTGGTTCGGCATCCTGATGGCCAAGTTCCTGGAGGTGGGATTCATAACGCCGCCGGTCGGGCTCAACGTCTTCGTGGTCAAGGGCATCGTCGGCGACCAGGTGCCCACCCACACCATCTTCCGGGGCATCGCCTGGTTCGTCGCCATGGACGCCATCACCATCACCCTGCTGATCGTCTTCCCGGGCATCGTCATGTGGCTGCCGGAGCTGGTGGCAGGTTAAGGGCGGACGGGCGGGGGTGCGGGCCGGCACCGAGTTCACCGGAGCGCAACGCGCTCCAAGAAGGGAGCGAAGCGCATGAGCGAAAAGCCGATTTCGCTGGAGATGAGGGACACGGTGGCGGTGGTCACGCTCGCCACGCCCGAGAACCGCAATGCGCTGACGCCCAAGATGCGCAACGCCCTGCTGGACTGCCTCGACCCGCTGATGGCGGACAGCACCACCCGTGCGATCGTGCTGACGGGCGCCGGCGGCAGCTTCTGCGCCGGCGGCGACCTCAAGTCGATGCGGCCGGGAGAGCCGCTCTATGCGCGGCACCGGCTGATGGCCGGCCACCGCCTGGTGCGCCTGCTGGCCGAGGGGCCCAAGGCGGTGATCGCCGCGGTGGAGGGGGCGGCCTTCGGCGGCGGCCTCTCGCTGGCCGCGGCGGCCGACTGCTGCGTCGCCGCCAGGGATGCGCGCTTCGGCGCCGCCTTCGGCAAGGTGGGGCTGATGCCCGACCTCGGCATGCTCTGGTCGGTGCCGGCCCGCATCGGCCTCGGCCGGGCCAAGCGGCTGGCCATGCTCTCGGAGGTGCTGGGCGGCGAGGAGGCCGTGGCCATCGGCCTGGCCGACCGCCTGGCGGAGCCCGGCCGGGCCCTGGAGACGGCGCTCGCCGAGGCGGCCCTCTTCGCCGCCGCCGCCCCGCTCGCGGTGGCCGCCGCCAAGGCCGCCTTCGCCCGCCTGCCGGGGCCGCTGGACCAGGTGCTGGCCGAGGAGGTGGGCCAGCAGTCGGCGCTGATGCAGAGCGCCGACCACGGTGAGGCCCGCGAGGCCTTCCTCGCCAAGCGGACCCCCAGCTTCAAAGGCCGCTAGAGGGGGATGCGCTCGCTCATGCTCACCCATCCCCCTCAAGCGCATTGTTTTAGAAGCAAATCGTCGTCGCAGATGAGTCCATCTGCTCGGGATTTGCTCTAGACGTGGCGGGACCAGCAGCTGCGGCACGGCAGGAAGTAGCGGCCTACCCGCTGCTCTTCTCCCCGCTCGCCCTGGCCGGTCTCAGTCTGGAGAACCGGGTCGTCATGGCGGCGATGGAGACCAACCTGGCGGCGGCCGACGGCAGCGTGACGCCGGAGCTGGTCGCTTACTACCGCGAGCGGGCGCGCGGCGGGGCGGCCATGGTCACGGTCGAGTTCACCTGTGTGGAGCGCGCCGAGGGTCTGGGCTCCACGCCGCAGCTCTCGCTCGATTCGCCCCATCTCCTCTCGGGCCATGCGCGCCTGGCCGAGGCGATCCGGGCGGCCGGCGCGCGTGCCTGCCTGCAGCTGCACCACGCCGGCCGCCAGACCAGCCCGAAGATCCTGGGCGGCCGCCAGCCGGTGGCGCCCAGCGCCGTGGAATCCTGGATGTTCCGGACCCGCCCGCGCGCGCTGGAAAGCGGCGAGATCGGGGAGCTGGTCGAGGCCTTCGCACGCGCGGCCGGTCTGGCGATGGCCGCCGGCTACGAGGCGATCGAGCTGCACGGTGCGCACGGCTACCTGCTGGGGCAGTTCCTCTCGCCCTTCACCAACTGCCGGGACGACGCCTGGGGCGGGGACGAGCAGCGGCGCCTGGCCTTCCCCACAGCGGTGATCCGGGCGGTGAAGGCCAGGATCGGCCCTGCCGTGCCGCTGATCTACCGCCTCTCGGCCGAGGAGTTCGTGGAGGGCGGCCTCACCATCGCCGCGAGCGAGCGCCTGGCGCCGGCCCTGGTCGAGGCCGGCGCCGATGCGCTCCACGTCTCCACCGGCGTGGCCGAGCGGCTGGATACCAACGTCGACCCCATCTCCACGCCCGAGGGCTGGCGCCTGCCGTTGGCCCGCCGCATCCGCCGGCGCGTCGGCGTCCCGGTGATCGGCGTCGGCGTGATCCGCAAGCCGGAGATGGCCGAGGCGGCCCTGGCCCGAGGCGACTGCGACCTGATCGCGCTTGCCCGTGCCATCCTGGTCGACCCGGACTGGCCGGCCAAGGCCAGGGCCGGGCGCGGCGCGGCGATCCGGCCTTGCACCTCCTGCAACTGGTGCATCGACCGCCTGGGCCGGAAGCTGCCGGTGGGCTGCGCCGAGAACCCCCGCGTCGGCCGCGAGCTGGACCCGCCGCTGCCGCTCTTCGGCGCCGGACGGCCGGCGCTTGCCGTCGGCGGTGGGCCGGGCGGCATGGCCGCGGCCCTGCTGCTGGCCGGCTGCGGCTTCCGGGTGACGCTCTACGAGGCGCGCGGGCGGCTGGGCGGCGGGCTGGTCGCCTCGGCGCTGCCGCCGGGCAAGGACAAGCTCTTCTGGTACCTCGACTACCTGAAGCGGCAGCTTTCCGGCTCCGGCGTCGAGGTGCGGACCGGGACCAGGCTCGACGCGGCCGCACTGTCGTCGCTCGATCCCGCCTTCGTCGTCCTGGCGACCGGCGCGCGCACGCGGGACATGCCGATCCCCGGGGCCGATCTGGCGCAGGTGCACCAGGCCTACGACCTGCTGATGGAGGATCTCGAGGCCGCGGCGCTGCCGGCCGAGGGGCCGGTGGTCGTCTATGGTGGCGGCGAGACCGGCTGCGAGACGGCGGAACTGCTGGCAGCGCGCGGGCTTGCGGTGCTGCTGGTCACCCGCTCGCCGGCGAAGCTGATGGCGCGCGCGGCGGAGTTCGTCTACCGCCGCCGCCTGCTGGAGGCCATCGCCGCCAACCCCCGGATCACCGTGCTGGCCGAGACCCACCTGCTGTCGATCGGTCCCGAGCGGGTGCGCCTCGGCGGACCCGAGGGCTTGGAGCGGGAGGTACCTGCGACCGCCGTCTTCCTGGCCCAGGGCCGCGATCCCGGCAGCGATCTGGCCGGGCTGCTGGCCGAAAGGTCCGTCCCCCATGCCGTCATCGGCGATGCGGCCGACATCCGCCGCATCGGCGAGGCGGTGAACGAGGCCTATCTCGCCGTCAGGGAGCTGGCCGCGCGCGAGGCGTCCCCGGCGCTTGCCTGCTGAAGCAACCGCTCAAGTTGCCCGCTGGTTGAAGCGCCGGCCGATCTGGGCCGCGGCGATGTTGGTCTTCTGCACGTCGATGGTGCCGCCGGCGATGCCCCAGCCCCAGGCATCGCGGAAGCGCCGCTCCATGCCGTAGTCCTTGTGATAGCCGTAGCCGCCCATGAGCTGCAGCCCGTTGCCCACGGCCTCGCGCACCATCTCGTTGGCGAAGCACTTGGCGAGCGAGGCGTCCATCACCGAGGGGAAGTCGTGGCCCGCGGTGGCGGCGGCGCGGTGGATCAGCAGGCGCGAGGCCTCGACCTTCAGCTTCATGTCGGCCAGGCGTAGCTGCACGGCCTGGAAATCGACCACCGGCTTGCCGAAGGCCTGGCGCTCCTGCACGTAGGCCGTCGCCTGGTCCAAGGCGCCCGCGGCCAGGCCGAGGCACATGGTGGCGTTGCCGCAGCGCTCCAGATTGAAGGCGCCCATCAGCTTGGCGAAGTCGCCGGCCTCGACCAGCAGGTTCTCGGCCGGGACCTCGCAGTCCTCGAAGAGCATGTCGGCGCTGGGGATGCCGCGGAAGCCCATGAGGCTCTCCGCCGGACCGAAGGAGAAGCCGGGCGTCCCCTTCTCGACGAAGACGGCGCCGATGCCCTTGGCCCCCGGTGCGTCCGACAGACGGCAGAAGAGGACGTAGCCCTGCGAGTGGCCGGCGCCGGAGCACCAGCGCTTGCTGCCGTTCAGGACCAGGCGGTCGCCCTTGCGCCTGGCCGTGGTCTTGAGGTCGGTCAGCGCCGTGCCGGCATCGGCCTCCGACATGGAGATGGCGACCAGCATCCGTCCCGCCGCGGCCTCCGAGACCACGCGCCGGCTGAGCTCCGGGCTGCCGTAGCGCTCGACGATGCGCACCGGGCCGACGCAGCACTCGAAGACGGGGAAGGCGACGGCGCTGGAGACCTTGGCGAACTCCTCCAGGACGATCAGCGCCTCCAGGTGACCCAGGCCGAGGCCGCCCAGCTCCTCCGGCGTGTTGATCCCGAGGAAGCCCATCTCGGCATAGCGGGCGAGCATCTCGGCGGGAACCGGTGCGTTCTCCGCCTCGCAGCGTTCCGCCAGCGCCGGCAGCTCGCTCTCGGCGAAGCGGCGGGCCGTTTCCTGCAGCGCCTTCTGGTCCTGGGTGAGCTCGAAGTTCACGGGTCTTTCCTCCCTCTGCGTGGATGGCCATCCTACAGCGCCGTCTGCCGCTGGGGAGGACCGTTGCGGCGCTGTCCGGGCCGGCTTGACCCTGGACCGTACTACGGCGTAGGTTCGTCATGCCAGAACCAAAAGAAAGCAACGCAGGGAGAGCGAGATGGGGGAGAGCCTCGGCAAGGCAAGGGGACGCGCCCGATGGGCGTGATCTGGGAGCCGCGGCTGGACGAGGCCTCGCGGTCCTGGCGGGACCGCGCGGCGGCCCTGGCGGAAGAGCACTTCCGTCCCCTGGCGGCCGAACTGGACCGCGAGCAGCGCTATCCCTGGGAAACGGTCGAGCGCCTGGCGGCCTCCGGGCTTGCCGGGCTCTTCCTGCCGACCGCGGAGGGCGGGCAGGGCGCCAGCCTGACCACCGCCGTGGCCGTGACCGAGGCCGTGGGCCGGGCCTGCGCCTCCACCGCGGCCATCCTCTGCGCCTATCAGCTCGGCGCCTTCCCCATCCTTCTGGCCGGCAGGCCGGAGCAGAAGAAGCGCTATCTCAAGGCCCTGGCGGAGGGCACCGCCACCTCCTTCGCCCTCTCCGAGCGCTCCACCGGGTCCGATGCCGCCGCCATCGAGACCGCGGCGGTGCGCGAGGGCGAGGGCTGGCGCATCAGGGGCGAGAAGTACTGGATCGGCAACGGCGGCGCCGCGCGCTACTACGTCGTCTTCGCCAAGACCGACCCGGCCGCCCGCGGGCGCGGCATCACCGCCTTCGTCGTCGATAAGGAGAGCGAGGGCGTCGAGGTGACCGAACTGTCCGACAAGATGGGCATCCGCGGCACCATGACCTCGAACCTGGTGCTCGACACCTGGGTGCCGGCAGACGCCATGGTAGGCGAGGAGAACCGGGCCCTGAAGCTGGCCTTCCAGACCCTCAACGTCGGCCGCGTCATGGTCTCCGCGCAGTCCACGGGCCTGGCGCTCGCCGCCTATCGCGAGGCGGCCAGCCGGGCGGTCCAGCGCAAGACCTTCGGCAGCCTCATCGCCGACAACCAGGGCATCGGCTTCAAGCTGGCCGACATGGCGACCGAGATCTCGGCGGCGCGCATGATGCTCTACGAGGCGGCGGCCGCCTACGACCGGGGCGAGAACGTGGCCAACCTCGGCGCCATGGCGAAGCTCTTCACCTCCGAGGCCGCACACCGCGCGGCCGACGCCGCTGTACAGATCTGGGGCGGTTTCGGCTACGTTAAGCCGACCGTCGCCGAAAGGCTCTACCGGGACCAGAAGATCCTGGAGATCTACGAGGGGACCTCGGAAATCCAACGCCTCGTGCTGGCACGCGCGGTGAAGGAGGAGGCACAGGCCTGGCTCGAAGAGCCGGGCGCGGAGCGGGCTCGGCCCGCCTGAAGGGGGGGAGAGATGAGTTCGGTCGAGACCGAGACCAGCATGGGCCGTCCGGGCACCGGCACGACCGGCCGCGCCGATATCCTGGACGCGGCGGCCCAGTCCTTCATGGAGTACGGCTTCAGCGGCGCGACGATCGACGACGTGGCCGACCGGCTGAGCGCCACCAAGGGGCGCGTCTATCACTACTACCGCTCCAAGATCGACCTCTTCCTCGACGTCCACCTGCGGGCCATGACCATCATGCTGGAGGCCGTGCGGCCGATCGCGGAGGGCGGCAGTCCCCCGGTCGAGCGGCTGCATGCCATGGCGCACCGCCACGCCTGCGCGGTGATGGAGAATTTCGCCTACCAGAAGGTTTCCATCCAGGGGCTGGAAAAGCCGCTGATCTCCAGCCGGGCGACCCGTCCCAACACGGTGATCGACAAGGTGGTCGAGCTGCGCGACGCCTACGAGGCCCTCTTCGCCCAGGTACTGGAAGACGGCATGGCCGAGGGGCGCTTCGCCGAGGGGCCGCCGCGCCTCATGACCAAGCCGGTCCTGGGCGCGCTCAACTGGCTGACGCTCTGGTACCGGCCGGAGCTGGGCAGCGGCGCGGAGGACCGCGCGCGCATCGCCGCGACCCTTGCCGACTTCGTCGTTCGCGGCGCCTGCAAGGGCGGCGGCGATGCGGGGTGACGGACCCTTCCGCGAGGGCGTCTGGGACGAGCGCGAGACCTGGTCGCGCGACCGGCTGGAGGCGCACCAGCTCGAGCGGCTGCAGGCGCAGGTCGCGCGCCTGGCCGACGCGAGCCCCCACTACGCCAGGCTTTTTCGCGACTGCGGCTTCCGCCCCGGCGACCTCGCGAGCCTGGCCGACCTGGCCCGCCTGCCGCTGACCGGCAAGGAGGACTACCGCCAGGCCCTGCGGCCAGCCCCTGCGCTCTCCGACCTGCTGGCAGCACCGCCGGAAGCGATGGCGCGGGTGCACTTCTCTTCCGGCACCACCGGACAGCCGACGCCCAACTACTGGACGGCGGCCGACCTGGCGCGCTGGGCCGACCTCTATGCGCGCTACCTCTATGCCCAGGGCTTGCGGGCCGGCGACCGCTTCCAGTGCATGTTCGGCTATTCCTGGTTCGTCGGCGGCCTGGGGGCGACCTATGCCGCGGAACGCATCGGCGCCCTGGTGATCCCGGCCGGCAACCTGGAGAGCAAGCGGCAGGTGGAGACCCTCTACCGCTTCCAGGTCGATGCCGTCATCGGCACGCCCTCCTTCATGGCCCACCTGGCGGAGGTGGCTCGCGAGGAGGGACGCGACCTGCGGGACTCCCCGGTCAGGCTGGTCGGCCTCGGGGGTGAGCCGGGCGCCAGCGTGCCGGCGACCCGCCAGGCCCTCGCCGAAGCCTGGTCGGCCGAGGTCTCGGACTGCTACGGCTCGCTGGAGTTTCAGCCCATCGCCTGGGACGTCGGCGACGGCCTGGGTCCGGCGCTCGCCGAGGACTTCCTCTATGCCGAGGTGCTGGATCCCGAGACCAGGGCGCCGGTGGAGGACGGCCGGCCGGGCGTGCTGGTGCTCAGCCACCTGGACAAGGAGGCCTGTCCGCTGCTGCGCTGGTGGACCGGCGACATGGTGGTGCGCCGCCGGGTCGAGGGGGCGGGCGGCAGGACCCATGCCCGGCTCGAGGGCGGCGTGCTCGGCCGCGCCGACGACATGCTGATCGTGCGCGGGGTCAACGTCTTCCCCACCGCCGTCGAGGAGGTGGTGCGCTCCATGCCCGGTGCGACCGGCGAGTATCAGATCCGGCTCGACAGGGCCGAGAGCGATCCCGTGACCGGCTCGCTCAACCGCCTGGCGCTGGTGGTCGAGGTCGCACCCGAGGCCCCGCCCGACTTTGCCGGGCGCCTGCAGGAGCGGATCAAGCAGCAGCTCTCGGTCGGCGCCCAGGTCGAGGCCGTGGCCGCCGGCAGCCTGCCCCGCAGCCTGCACAAGGCCAAGCGGATCATCCGCGCGTGAGGACGCCGGCCGTGACCCGAGCGCTCACCTTCGATGACTTCCGCCCGGACAGTGCCCTGGGGCAGGCCGAGATCGCCGTCGATGCGGAACTGGCGGCGGCCTGGGCCGAGATCGAGCCGGAGATGCCGCCCGACGCGGAGGGACGCCTGCCGCTGGGCTTCCTGGTGGCCCTGGTCATGCGCGGCTACCTGCAGAGCGTCACTCCCAGACCGCCGGGGAACGTCCATGCCGGGATGGAGATCGAGGTGAGGGGCGAGGCCCGTCTGGGGGAGACCCTGACCATGGAGGTGCGCTGCCTCAAGAAGGAAGAGCGCAAGGGGCGCCGCTGGGTGGACTTCGGCGTGCTGCAGCGGGCCGGTGCGCGGCATGTCCTCGACTGCCGGCTGACCCTGATCTGGGCCGCGTAGGAGCAGGGCATGGCAAAGGACGACGAACTGCTCCTCGAGCGCCGCCTGGGCGAGGCGGAGATCGCCGCCTACGCCAGGCTCACCGGCGACTTCAACCCCATCCACATGGACGAGGCCTTCGCCGCGGAGAGCGCTTTCGGCAAGCGCATCCTGCATGGCACCCTGACCCTCACCCTGCTGTGGCGCGCACTGGCGGAGCTGCGGGCCGGCGAGGATCTGGTCGGCACGCGCATCTCTCTCCGCTTCACCGCGCCGGTCGGCGTCGGCGAGCGTGCGATCGCGCGGCTCGGACCCGGAGAGGTGCGGGGAAGCCTCAAGGGCAGCGTGGAGAACGAGGCGGGGCAGCTTGCCGTCAGGGCGAGCCTGGCCTCCGCTGAAAGCGAGGAGCCGTGACCCGGGCGGCGGTGCTGGGCCTCGGCCTGACCGCCTTCGGTCGGCGGGGGCCCCTGACCGCCCTCGACCTGATGAGCGAGGCGGCTGCGGCCGCGCTCGCGGACGCCGGGGTTGCGCGCGATGCGGTCGACGGCCTGCTGGTGGGCTATGCCACCACCCTGCCGCACCTCATGCCGGCGACCCTCTTCGCGGAGCACTTCGGCTTGCGCCCGCACTACGCCCACGGCGTGCAGGTCGGCGGTGCCACCGGGCTCGCGCTGATCGATCTCGCCCGGCAGCTGGTCGCCGGCGGGGTGGCCTCCCGGGTGCTGGTGGTCGCCGGCGAGAACCGCCTCAGCGGGCAGAGCCGGGACCAGACGATCCAGACCCTGGCGCAGGTCGGCGATCCGCTGCACGAGGTGCCGAACGGCGCCTCGGTGCCGGCCTACTACGCCCTCCTGGCCTCGCGCTACCTGGCCGAGACCGGCCGCAGCGAGGAGGAGCTGGCCTGGCTCTCGGTGCTGATGCGCCGTCACGCTGCGGCCTATCCGGGCGCGCACCTGGTTGAGCCGATCGACATCGCCCGCGTGATGGCCTCCAAGCCGATTGCCGAGCCGCTGAAGCAGCTCGACTGCTGTCCCATCTCCGACGGCGCCGCCGCGGTCCTCGTCGGCCGCGAGGGGGAGGCTGGCGGAGCGGTCGTGCGCATCGCGGGCGGCGGGCAGGCGCACACCCACCAGCACATCTCGACCGCGCCCGACGACATCGCCGAGGGCGCGGGCGAGGCCGCGGCGCGGGCCCTGGCCCAGGCCGGACGGCGCATGGAGGAGATGCAGGCGCTCGGCATCTACGACAGCTTCACCGTGACGCTGGCGGCCCTGCTGGAGGCCCTGGGCATCTCGGCCCGGGGGCAGGCGCCGCTGGACGCGGCGGCCGGGCGCTTCGACCTGGACGGCGGCCTGCCGCTCAACCCGCACGGGGGCCTGCTCTCCTACGGCCACTCGGGTGTGGCCGGCGGCATGGCGCACTTCGTGGAGGTGGCGCGCCAGCTCCGCGGGGTCTCGCCGGTGCAGCTGGCCGAACGGCCGCGGCTGGGCTTCGTGCATGCCGACGGCGGCGTGCTCTCCTCCCATGTCTCGCTGGTGCTGGAGGCCGCGGCATGACCGGCAGCGGGGCGATCGAGCTCGAGGCCTGCGGCTGCGGTGCGGCCTGGCTGGCACGGCGCGGCTTCTGCCCGCGCTGCGGGTCCGACGCGGTGGCGACCCGGACCTCGCTGGGGCGCGGCGTGGTCTGGGCCACCACCCTGGTGCACCGCGCACCGCTCGACTCCGCCATCGGGCCGCCGCCTTACGGGCTGGTGCTGGCGGTCCTCGACGACTTCCCGGGCGTCCGCGTGATGGCGCTGAGCAGGGACCGTCTGCCGATCGCCACGCCCGTCACGCTGGTCCGCCTGGATCCCGAGAAACCGGGGGCGCCCTACCTTGCCACCCCCCTGTGAAGGCGAGGCATGGGGCTCTTTCCTTCGAGCGTCAGGCGCGACAAGCACTCTCACCCTGTCCCTTGCCTCTGCGCTAGGCTAGAGGGGAGGGACGGATGACTGGAGAGGCGACGTGATGCTGCGAAGCGAGCGGCACTTCGGCGATCGGGTGGTCGCCTGCTATCTCGAGCGGGCGGCCAACCTGCATGCCCTGCTGGCCGCCGCCGTGGCTGCCAGCCCCGGTGCCGAAGCCGTGGTCTCGGGCGAGCAGCGCCTCACCTACGGCGAACTGGATGGCGAGGTGGCGCGGCTCGCCGGCGGGCTCGCGGCGCGCGGTGTCGGCCGTGGCGACCGCGTGGCCCTGCTGCTGGGCAACGGCCTTCCCTTCGTCGCCCTGACCTATGCCGTCGCCCGGCTGGGGGCGGTCCTGGTGCCGCTCAACCTGCGCGAACAGACGCCGGGCCTGCTGCATGCCATCACCGATTCCGGCTGCCGCCTGCTGGTGGCCGAGGGCGAGGCGGCGGCCCTGCTGCCGCCGCCGGCCGAGACCCCGGCGCTCACCCACCGCATCGCCACCGGGCCGGCCGAGGGCTTCGAGGACTACGAGGCCCTGCGGGGCGGCCCGGCCATCGCGGAGGCCGTGGCCGTGGACGAGGAGGAGGTGGCGACCATCCTCTACACCTCCGGCACCACGGGAAAGCCCAAGGGCGCGATGCTGACCGGCCTGGGAATCATCCACTCGGCGACCACCTACCGGGTGAAGATGGCGCTGGGCCCGGGCGATCGGACCATCGTGGTGGTCCCCATGAGCCATGTGACCGGCCTCATCGCCGGCATCCACACCGCCGTCGGAATCGGCGGGGCCATCGTGGTCGCCCGCAGCTTCGACGCCCCCTCCTTCCTGGAACTGGCGGCGCGCGAGCGGATGAACTTCACCATCCTGGTGCCGGCCATGTACGCGCTCTGCCTGCACAAGGCCGATCCCGCGGCGCTCGACCTCTCCTGCTGGCGGATCGGCGGCTATGGCGGCGCGCCGATGCCCGCACCGACGATCCGCCGCCTGGCGGAGGCGCTGCCGCAGCTCGGCCTGATGAACTGCTACGGCGCCACCGAGACGTCCTCGCCGGTGGCCATGATGCCCTCGGAGCGGACGGCCGAGAGGCCCGACAGCGTCGGCCTGCCGCTTCCCGGCGTCGAGACCCTGGTGATGGACGAGGCGGGCCGGGAGCTGCCGCGCGGCGAGCAGGGCGAGCTCTGGCATCGCGGCGCCATGGTCGTGCCCGGCTACTGGAACAATCCCGAGGCCACAAGCAGCGGTTTCGCCGCCGGCTTCTGGAAGTCGGGCGACATCGGATCGATGGACGAGGAGGGCTTCCTCTACGTCCACGACCGCAAGAAGGACATGATCAACCGCGGTGGCTACAAGGTCTTCAGCTCCGAGGTCGAGAGCATCCTGATGGCCGTGCCGGGCGTCGGCGAGGTGGCCGTGGTGGCCAAACCCTGCCCCATCCTGGGCGAGCGGGTGCATGCCGTGATCTCGGCGGCAGCCGGCGCGGTCGAGGAGGCGGATCTCGCCGCCCACTGCGCCCGGCAGCTCGCCGACTATCAGTGCCCGGAGAGCTACAGCTTCCTGGGCAGGCCGCTGCCGCGCAACGCCAACGGCAAGGTGCTGAAGCGGGTGATCCGCGAGGAGCTGGGCTTCCTGGTGCCTGCCACCCGGTAGGATACTGGCGTGGGTGGCCGGGAGGGGGAGAGGGCCGGTGCGAAGCGGTAGAACGACAGTGGACCAAGGAGTGAGCATGAAGACGCGCGTGACGGAGCTTCTGGGGATCGAGTTCCCCATCATCCAGGGCGGCATGCAGTGGGTCGGCCGCGCCGAGCTGGCCTCGGCGGTCTCCAATGCCGGCGGTCTCGGCATCCTGACCGCGCTCACCCAGCCCACGCCGGAGGCGCTGACCCAGGAGATCGAGCGCTGCCGCTCCATGACCAACCGCCCCTTCGGCGTCAACCTCACCATACTGCCTACGGCCAAGCCGCCGCCCTACGACGAGTACCTGCAGGCTATCGTCGAGAGCGGCATCAAGATCCTGGAGACCGCGGGCAACAGTCCGAAGACCTTCATCCAGAAGACGAAGCCGGCAGGGATCACGGTGGTGCACAAGTGCACCTCGGTCCGCCATGCACTGTCCGCCGAGCGCTACGGGGTCGACGCCATCTCGATCGACGGCTTCGAGGCGGCCGGCCATCCGGGCGAGGACGACGTCGGCGGGCTGATCCTCTTCGCCGCCGCCGCAAGGGAGGTGAAGATCCCGCTGATCGCCTCGGGCGGCATCGGCGACGGACGCACCATGGCCGCAGCCCTGGCGCTGGGCGCGGAGGGGGTCAACATGGGCACCCGCTTCTGCGCGACGCAGGAGGCGCCGATCCACGAGCGGATCAAGCAGGCGCTGGTCGAGGCCGGCGAGCGCGACACCAACCTCATCTTCCGGACCCTGCGCAACACCGGCCGCGTGCTGAAGAACGCGATCTCTGACGAGGTGATCTCCATCGAGACGCGGCCCGGCGGCGCCAAGTTCGAGGACATCCACCACCTGGTCGCCGGTGCCAGGGGCCGGGCCACCCTGGAATCGGGCGATGTCGACGGCGGGCTGGTCTGGGCCAGCCAGGTCTGCGGGCTGATCGACGACATCCCGACCTGCGCTGAACTCATCTCCCGCATGGTCGAGGACTGCAGGTCCCGGCTGGAAGGCGCGAAGGCGATGTTTGCCTGAGGGGCAGGCGCCGCGCCATACCGACGCCCTCTACAGCTCCCGTCCCAGCAGGTCTTCTTCGAAGGGGAAGGAGTTCAGGAGTTCCACCCCGCCCTCGGTCACCAGCAGCATCTGCTCCAGCTTGACTCCTTCGGCGCCGTCTTCGGCACCGACGTAGCTCTCGCAGCAGAGCGTCATGCCGGGCAGGACCTGGCCCCGGTCGCTCAGCGCCTCGTCGTAGAAGCGCCTGGCGACGATGGTCGGCCACTGGCCGTAGAGACCGACGCCGTGCCACACCATGGCCATCTCCTGCGCCCGGTAGCGCTCCGGAAGCTGGTAGGAGGCGAGCGAGAGCTCGGCGAACTCCATGCCGGGCCGCACCAGGTCCAGGTTGTGGTGCAGCTGCTCCCAGGCATAGCGGTAGAGGTCCTGCTGGATGCCGCTCGGCCGCCCGGGGCCGCAGTAGAAGCTGCGCGAGATGTCGGCGTCGTAGCCGAAGGGGCCGATCATGTCGGTGTCGACCGCGACGATGTCGCCCGGGCGCACCAGGCGGTCGGTCGCCTCCTGGTACCAGGGATTGGTCCGCCCGCCCGAGGAGAGCAGGCGGGTGTCCATGTACTCCCCGCCCAGCGAGACGTTGGTCGCCTCCAGGATCGACCAGAGCTCGATCTCGCTGAGGCCCGGCTCGATCGCCTGGCGCAGGCGGTGCAGGGCGGCCTCGGCAACGGCGATCGAGGCCGAGAGGCAGAGGATCTCCTCCCGGCTCTTGATGCTCTGGGCGAGGGAGAGCGCCCTGGCGCCCGGCACGAGGCTGAGGCCGGCGGCGCCGAGCGCCTCGGCGCTGAAGTGGTCGACGTGGCGGTCGATCGCCAGGCGGCTGCCGCCGCCGGCCCGCGCCAGCGCGGCGATCTCCGCGGCCCAGCTTGCGACCCTGGGATCGGCCTCGCCGCCGCTGAGCCCGGCGCGGAAAAGCGGCGTTGCCGGCCGAACCTCGGCCACCGTCTCCAGGCCGGCGCCCAGATGCTCGGAGCCGCGATACTCGAAGGCGACGGCCTTGCCCTCGCTCGGCACGAAGGCCTGGCGGAAGGTGGAATGGAATGACCAGTTCTGCATGTTGCGGATGCCGGTCGCGTAGCGGATGTTCACCGGATCGGCCAGCAGGATGCCGGCGACCTCGAGGCGCCTCAGCTCCTCCTGCAGGCGCGCCAGGCGGTAGCCGCGTAGCGCCCGCATGTCGATCTCGCCGGCGCCGTGATCGGAGACGCTGCGGCCCAGGCTGCGCTTGACGGCGGCATCGGAGAGCGGGCGGGTCACCGGATGCCCGAACGAACGGCAGTGCAAGCGATCATCTAGGCCTCATGCGTTTCGTGGGTTGCCGGACCGGTTATTCGGCCGAAGGGCCCAGGCGACGATAGACCATGGGGCGACCCGGTCCCGCAAGCCCCTGTCGGGCGCGCGAGGGTGGCAGTCCGTTCCGCTACTTGGCTGGAACCTTTGGGTCCGTGAACCGTTTGCCCTTCTGTACTTCGCTTCTTTTGACACTTCGATTGATTGATGGGTTCGCAGGAATGACGCCTTCGAAACGCTGGGTTGTACCGCTTGCCCGCGCCGGCTATTCGGCCCGCGGCTTGATTTATGCGATCATCGGTCTCTTCGCCGTCCTGGCGGCGCTGGGTTCGGGATCGAAGACCGACGCCGAGGGCGCGCTGCAGAAGGTGATGGACCAGCCCTTCGGCAGTCTTCTCGTCTGGCTCCTGATCGTCGGCCTGGCCGGCTATGTCGTCTGGCGCCTGGTTCAGTCCCTCCTCGACACCGACGACCATGGCTGGGGGCCAAAGGGGCTGGCCGTGCGGATCGGCCTGCTGGCCAGTGCGCTCAGTTACTCGGCGCTGGCCCTCTACTCGCTCTCCCTGCTCGGCGTCTTCAGCGGTGGCGGCGGCGGAGAGGGGGACCTGGCCGGGGCCCTGGAGGGGATCGTCGCCAAGCGCTGGATCTCGCTCGGACTGGCCCTCGTCTTCGCCGGGGTGGCACTGGCGCACTGGTGGAAGGCGCTCAGGCGGAAGTATGAGGACCATCTCGACGCCGATGACCGGACGATGGCCTTCCTGCATCCGATCTGTATCGTGGGTTTGGTCTCCAGGGGTCTCGTTTTCGCGGTCATTTCGGCCATCCTCTTCGTTCGCTTCTTCACCGCCGGCGACGACGCGGAAGACCATCCCGGGCTCAAGGATGCCCTGAACGCGGTACAGGACCTGCCGCTTGGCTCTCTCCTGCTGGCGGCTCTAGGGCTCGGTCTGATCGCCTTCTCTGCCTACTCCTTTGCCGAGGCGCGCTGGCGCAGGATCAACGTCTAGGTCGCACCGCCGACGCCAGGCCAGCGCCACTTCTCGGGAACCTTTCATCCTCGCTGGCGTTCCATTGGTCTCAAACACCGAGATTTCTGGCGAGACAGGAGAACAAGAAATGCGCAAAGGGTTAATGGCCAGCACCGTCCTGGTCTTGTCGATCGGCGGGGTGCAGGCCGCCTTCGCGGAGGAATGCCCGGAGCGGATCAAGGCCTTCCAGCAGCGCTACGACGAGGCGGTGATCGGAAGCAACGGCCAGGCGCTCACCGACGAGGAGAAGGCCGGCCTGACGAACATCACCGGCGTCGCGCAGGAGCTCTACGATGCCGGCGACCAGTCCGCCTGCCTGCGGGTGATCTCGCGCGCCGACGTGCTGCTGGAGAGCGCCGTGGCGCCGCAGGTGGTCGATGTGGACTCGCTGGAGGACTGGCCGGTCACCAATGCCCAGGGCGAGGACCTGGGCGAGGTGGAGGACGTGCTCGTCGATCCGCTGACCGGGCGCATCGCTTACCTTGTGGTGGAGCACGGCGGCTTCCTCGGCATGGGCGAGGACGTCTTCGCGATCCCCTGGGGTCTGGCCCGCTACGCCTCCGACAAGGAAGAGATCCTGCTGAACATCCCCCAGGCCAAGCTGGAGAACGCGCCGCGCTTCGACCGCAGCGACCGCAGCCCCCTGCGCGAGCGCTCCTGGGCCATCGCCGTGCACTCCTACTACGACGTCCGTCCCTACTGGGAGGACCAGCCCGGTACCTCGACCATCTCCCAGGCCATCGCCGCCAGGCCCGGCTCCGGCGAGGCGTCGGCCACGATCGCCGAGGACGGCACGGAGATGGCCGCGACGGCGGGCACTGCCGAGGAGCCTGGCGAGCAGGAGACCTCGGCCGAGCTGAAGAAGGAAATCGAGACGCTGCAGCAGCGCATCGCAGAGCAGGAAGAGCAGCTCCAGGAGGTGCGCAAGGCAAAGCCCGGCGACCAGCAGGCCGCCGCCTACAACGAGAAGGTGCTGACCCACCTTCAGCAGATGACCACGCAGCTCGCCGCCATCGGCACGCAGCTCGAGCAGGTCTCCGCCGATCTGGGGCGGACCTCCGACCAGGCCCAGCCGGGCGCTGCGAAGGAGACGGGCCAGCAGGCTTCGGCAAAGACGGCCTCCGCCTCGTCCGGTCAGCAGGCCACGGGCGGGCAGTCGACCGAGGGCAAGCAGCCGGAAGCCGGCAACGACGCCCAGGCTTCCGCGACAGGGTCGAGCGAGAAAGCGGCTTCTGCCGGCTCGGCCGGCGCGGAGAGCGGGAAGGACTGCAGCGGGCAGATCGCGGACCTGAAGAAGAGGGTCGAGAGCGGTCTGAAGGACAATCCCTCCAGCACGGCCCTCATGTCCGCCGAGCAGCAGCTCAAGGTGCTCGAGGCCCGCATGGAGCAGGACCAGGGCGCCGACTGCGCGGCTCGCCTCAAGACGATCGGAAATATCGTCGAGAAGGGAGAGGGCTGAGGGCGTCATCACCAGAGAGCAGGCATGCTCTCCCCCACGGCGACGTAATATAGGTCAGTCCGATGTATCGGCAGCGTCCTTGAAGGATGAGGTTATCATCGGATCGATCGGGAACGTCGCGGCCATGAAAAAGAAGAGGTGAAGAAAAATGCACAGTATCTTTTGGTTGATTGGTGTGATCGTTGTCATCATCGCCGTCCTGTCGCTCGTGGGCCTCGCCTGATCGCAGCGCAGGGTGAAGACCGAGGAGGCGGACCCGAGCCGCCCCTCGGCAAGCGATCGCTCATCCGGCGCCGTCGTGGGTTCTGACCTGCGGCGGCGCTTCCTCTTTGCGGGCCGCCCCGCCCGCTCGCCGTTGCCCGCCTCTCTTCGCGACCGTATGCTCCCGCCTGGCGGCAATGTCGCAAATGGGATACCGGGCCGGCCGGGTCTGTGTCTCGATCGCCTGCGGCGAACAAGACGTGAAAGGGAGTGCTGGAGATGCCGGACGTCAATCTGCCCTTCGCGCGGTCGGAGTATGCCGACCGCCTGAGCAAGACCCGAAAGGCGATGGCAAAGGCCGGAATCGAGCTGCTGCTCTGCTCCGATCCCTCGAACATGGCCTGGCTGACCGGCTACGACGGCTGGTCCTTCTACGTCCACCAGGCGGTCCTGGTGGGACCGACGGGCGACCCGATCTTCTGGGGGCGCGCCATGGACGCCAAGGGGGCGCTCAGAACCTGCTACATGGATCCGGAGAACATCGCCGGCTACTCCGACGACTACGTCATGTCGACCCAGCGCCATGCCATGCAGCATCTGGCGCGCCTCATCGCCGAGCGCGGCTGGTCCGGCCTCACGCTCGGGGTGGAGATGGAGAACTACTACTACTCCGCCCGCGCGCACGAGGTGCTGAAGGCGGGCCACGAGGGCGCCATCGCCGATGCGACGGCCCTGGTCAACTGGTGCCGGGCGGTGAAGTCGGAGACCGAGATCGGCTACATGCGCCGGGCCGCGCGCATCGTCGAGAAGATGCATGCAAAGGTCTTCGAGATGATGCGGCCCGGCCTGCGCAAGAACGAGCTGGTTGCCGAGATCTACCGCACCTCCCTGATCGGCGGGGAGGATGCCGGGGGCCGCTTCGGCGGCGACTATCCGGCGATCGTCCCCCTGCTGCCGACGGGCAAGGATGCCTCGGCCGCCCACCTGACCTGGGACGACCGTGAGCTGGAGAGCGGTCAAGGCACCTTCTTCGAGCTCGCCGGCTGCTACCGGCGCTATCACGCCCCGCTCTGCCGGACCGTCTACCTGGGGAGGCCGCCGAAGGACATGCAGGCGGCCGAGGATGCCGTCCTGGAGGGGATCGCCGACGGCCTGGAGGCGGCCCGCGCGGGCAACGCGGCGGGCGACGTGGCGCGGGCCTTCTACGCCGTCCTGAAGAAGCGCGGCATCGAGCGGGAGGGACGCTGCGGCTATCCGATCGGGCTCTCCTACCCCCCGGACTGGGGCGAGCGAACCTTCTCGATCCGGCCCTCCGACGAGACGGTGCTCCAGCCCGGCATGACCTTCCACTTCATGCCGGCGATCTGGACCGGCGACTGGGGCCTGGAGATCACCGAGACCCTGCTGGTGCGCGACGGGGCCCCGGCCGAGTGTCTCGCCGACTATCCGCGCAAGCTCTTCGTCAAGGACTAGAGACAGAGGGTCCGCCTCACCCGTAGTGCAGGATCAGCGGGCGTCCGTCGATCCAGCGGACCCGGATCTCCATGTCGAAGAGCCCGGAGAGCAGGGGCTGGGTCAGGACCTTGCCGGGCGGGCCTGCGAGGAAGACCCGGCCCGCCTTCATGCCGACGATGTGGTCGGCCCAGGCGGCGGCGTAGTTGATGTCGTGGACGACCAGGACCACGCCCTTGGGGGCCGCGGCCTCGGGGCGGCTGATGGCATGCAGGCGCTCCATCAGCGCGCGCGCGTGGCTCATGTCGAGGTTGTTCAGCGGCTCGTCCAGCAGCAGCCAGTCCGTGCTCTGGGCGAAGGCCATGGCGACGAAGGCCCGCTGGCGCTCGCCGCCCGAGAGCTCGTCGAGGAAGCGGTCGCGGAGGTCCTTCAGGTCGAAGGCCGCCATGGCCTCCTCGGTCGCCGCCCGGTCCGCCGCGCCGGCGCGGCCACGGTGGTGCGGCCAGCGCCCGAAGGCCACCAGGTCGCCGACGCGGAGCCGGCTCGCGATGCCGAGCTGCTGGGCCACGATCGAGAGCTTCAATGCAAGGTCCTTGGAGGGCGTGCGGGCGAGGTCCAGACCGTCGATCTCGATGCGGCCCCGCTGCAGCGTCAGCAGGCGGGCGATCAGGTTGAGCAGCGTCGACTTGCCGGCACCGTTCGGGCCGATCACGGCGGTGATCCCGGGGCCCGGAAGCTCCAGCGAGACCTCGTGGAGGATCGCGCGCCCGCCGATCCGGTGGCCGATCCCGGCGATGGCGATCATCGCGCGCTCCCCCTCAGGACCAGATACAGAAAGAAGAGGCCGCCGAAGCCCTCGATGATCACCGAGAGGGTCGACTGGAGCTGCAGCAGGCGCTCGAAGAGCGCTTGGCCGGCGACCAGGACGAGGGCCGAGAGGATCCCGGCGGCCGGCAGCAGCAGCGCGTGGCGGTGGCTGCGCACCAGCGCGTGGGCGAAGCTGGAGACCAGCAGGCCCAGGAAGGTGATGGGCCCGACCAGCGCGGTGGAGACCGCAACCAGCACCGCGACCAGGCCGATCAGGAAGGCGACCAGGCGCTCGTAGTCGAGGCCCAGCCCGATCGCCGTCTCCCGGCCAAGCCCCACCACGTCGAGCGCGCCGGCGAGGCGGCCCAGCAGCGCGAAGGCGGTGAGCGAGGCCAGGGCCGCGACCGCCAGCTCGCGCGGGTCCACGGCGGTGAAGCTGGCGAACATCGCGCCCTGCACCGTGGCGAACTCCGAGGGGTCGATGATGCGCTGCAGGAACTCGGCGAGCGAGCGGAAGAGCACGCCGAAGATCATCCCGGCCAGGATCAGGCGCTGCATGTCGTAGCGGCCGCGCTTCAGGAGGAAGGCGAAGAGCGCCAGAGCCGCCAGAACCATGACGGCCGATTCGACCAGGAACTTGCCCGGCCCCTCGAGGCTGGCGTAGCCGAAGCCGCCGAAGACGAAGACCAGCAGGGCCTGCATCAGCAGGAAGAGGGTGTCGAAACCCATGATCGCCGGCGTGAGGATGCGGTTGCCGCTGATCGTCTGGAAGACCACGGTGGAGACGCCGATCGCCGCCCCGACGACGAGAAGACTGCCCAGCTTCACCGCCCTCAGCTCCAGGATGAACCCGGTCCGGTCCTCCAGCCCCCAGAGGAGAAAGAGGCCGCTGGCCGCCAGGAGCAGCGCCAGCAGGACCGCGAGCCGCCTATCCGGCATGGCGGCGACCGGAGAGCAGCAGCCAGAGGAAGAGTGCTGCGCCGACGACGCCGAAGAGCGTCCCGGCCGGGATCTCGTAGGGATGGCGCAGGACCCGGCCCAGGACATCGCAGGCAAGCACCAGGCCGGCCCCGGTGCCGGCGACGACCGGCAGGGTGGCGCGCAGCCTGTCGCCCAGGACGCGCGCGACGATGTTGGGCACCACGAGCCCCACGAAGGGCAGGATGCCGACCGTGACCACCACGAGGGCCACCACCAGCGAGACGGCGAGCAGTCCCATCAGCAAGGTCTGGCCGTAGTTCAGGCCGAGGCTGAGGCTGGCCGCCCTGCCGAGGCCGACCAGGGTGAGATGATCGGCGGCCAGGTAGGCCAGGAGCGCGATCGCGCCCGCCAGCCACAAGAGCTCGTAGCGCCCGGCGAGGATGCCGGAGAACTCTCCCGTCATCCAGACGGCCAGGAACTGGATCATGTCCGCCTGATAGGCGATGAAGGTGCCGAGCGCGGCGATGATGCCGCTGTAGATCAGTCCCATCAGCGGCTGGCTCGGCGGCAGACGGCGGGCCAGCAGGAGGAAGCCGGCGGTGCCGGCGATGGCCGCCAGGGCTGCCACCAGCATCTTCGCGACCAGATCGAGGCCGGGCGCCAGCAGGCTCACCGCAAGGAGCCCCAGCATGGCGGCCTCGCTGGTGCCCATGGTCCCGGGGCCGACGAAGCGGTTGCGGACCATGAGCTGGATGATGACGCCGGCGACCGCCAGGCTGGCGCCCGCCAGCAGGCAGGCAAGCGTCCTTGGCAGGCGGCTGAGCAGCAGCAGCTCCAGTGCCTGGGGGTCGCCTATCAGATCGCCCGGGTCGACCGCGGCCACCCCGATGAAGAGGCTGAGCATCGAGAGTGCCAGCAGCGCTGCCAGGATCAGCAGGTAGGCCTTGCCCATCGGGGGCCCGGAGAGACCGCTTGCGCCGGGGCGACGTCAGGAGCTGCCGTTGAAGGCGGCCGTCACCTGGTCCAGGATCGAAGAGACCGAGCGGACGCCGCCGGAGGCGACGTAGATCCGGCTTGCGGGAAGGTAGATCACCTGTCCCGTCCGCCAGGCCTTGGTCCCCGCGACCAGGGCGTTGTCGAGGGTGGCGGCGGCCCCGGCGCCCGCCTCGCCGATGGCCGCCCCCCTGTCGATCACCAGAAGCCAGTCCGGATCGATCTCGGCGATGAACTCGAAGGAGACGGCCTCGCCGTGCGTGGAACTCTCCAGGCCTGCGCGCGCCTCGGGCAGGCCCAGGGACTGGTGCAGCCATCCGAAGCGCGAGCCCGCGCCGAAGGCCGAGATCTTCGGCCCGTTGGTCAGGATGATCAGCGCATCGCCCTTGCCGGCGACGGCCTGGCGGGCGAGCGCCAGCTTGCTCTCCAGCGCCTCCGCCAGCGCGGCGGCCCGTTCCTCCCGCCCGGTCATGGCGCCATAGGCCGCGAGGCGGTCCAGCACCTGCTGCAGATGGTCGTCGCCCCAGACCGACATGTCGATCACCGGGCCGATCCGGCCGAGCGTGTCGGCATGCCGGGCCGTGCGCTTGCCGATGACGATGAGGTCGGGGTCGAGCTTGGCCAGGGCCTCGTAGTCGGGCTCGAAGACCCCGCCGACCGGCGTGGCCCTGGCCGCCGCCGCGTCCAGGCTCTCCAGGAAGTGGGGCCTCGGCACGCCGGCCAGAGTGACCCCCAGGGCGTCCAGGCTGTCCATGGCGTCGATGTCGTAGACGACGATCCGCTCGGGCCTGGCGGAGAGCGTGACGGGCCCCCGCGCGGTCTCCACGACGAGTTCTTCGGCGAAAGCGACAGCAGCGAGCGGGGCCTGCGCCAGGAGCGCAATGAGGGTCAGGCGAAGCAGGGGGCGCATGGTCTCGCTCCTTGGGCTGGGAAGGGAAAGAGGGCGTTGGGCCGGTCTCAGCGAACGAACTGCAGCTCGCTGGGCGAGAGCCCGAAGTGCTTCTTGAAGGCGGTCGAGAAGTTGGCGGGGTTGCTGTAGCCGGCGATGTAGGAGGCCTCGCCGATGGAGGCGCCGTCCTTCTCCATCGCCCGGCGGGCCTGGTGCAGGCGCTTGGCGCGCACGAAGTGGTGGACCGACATGCCGTAGCGGCTGTGGAAGAGGCGCTGCAGGGTGTTGGGGCTGGTGCGCGCTTGTTGCGCCAGGACTTCGATCGTCGTCGGTCCCTGCGGGCTGCGCTCCAGGTAGGCCTCGACCCGCTCCAGCCGCTGCAGGTCGAGCGGACGCAGGGCCTCTGAGCCCTGGCTCCCGGAGGTGGGGAAGCAGCCTTCGAAGGCCTCGACCACCAGTTCCAGGACGCGGCTCTCCAGGTAGAGGCCGCGCAGGTAAAGTGGCATGTCGGGCGCATGGATGATCTGCAGGGCCCGGGCCATGGCGCGCTGGCTCGGCACCCAGACCCGCGAGGCCATGTGCGTGCCGGCGAAGCGCCTGATCGCTGCCATGTCCTCCTTGCCGCAGTGGCGCGCGCTCTCCAGCCAGGCCGGCGAGATGGAGACGGTCACCTTGCGGAAGCGCTCGCCCTTGCGCGCCTTCCGGACGAAGCGCTCCGGCTCCGACTGCGCCAGGAGCGTTCCCACGGGGTGCCAGCCGCCGCCGCCTGGGTCGACGTGGGGCATGGGAAAGTGGAAGCGGCCGATGGAGGCGTCGGTCGCCCCCTTGAGGTAGAGGCCGATGGTGAGCTGCGGGCCGCATTCGACGTCGACCTGAAAATCCTCCAGAGCCTCCGAATCGGAATAGTGCAGGGTGAGGCCGTCTCGGATCGTCACGAAGGCGTTGCGGCCCCTGAGGATCTGCTGCGTCGGCCTGGGATCGGGGATGGGCAGCTTGACGCCGCGGCACTCGCCCAGGCGCAAGCAGTCCCTCAGACCTGGCAGGCTCGTTTCTTGCCGTGCGGCTTCGACCATACCCTCCAGCTCCGTGTCTGCCCCTCGACTGCTCGATGCTTTGCGCCGATGCACCGCGCCTCGCCAAGGGATGTGGTTGGATTGCAAAGGCTTTTGGCGCGATTGCAAATCATTCGCATATTCCGGCTTCAGCAGGGTTGATATATGAGAGTTGGACAGAAGTCAGCAGGAAACTTGAAACGGAGCGGCAGCGGCCCCGCGACCCAGCCTCCGAAGCCTCACCAACCGAACCGACAGCTCCCGTGCTGACCGGGGGCGATGAGCTGGGATCGAACCTGAATGCAGCCGCGCCGCATCGTCTCTTCGCTATTGCTTGCCACCGCCCTAATGCCGTCCTGCGCCCCGGACCTCCGGGCCGAAGAGGAAGACGCGGAGGAGGAGGTCATTCAAGTCCAGACCGTGGTCATTCAAGAGGAGCTCTGGTCTGGGACCGGGCTGGGCCCCAAGGTCTCGATCACCTCGGACGACATCCAGCGGCGCAATCCCCAGGATCTCAGCCAGATCTTCGACACCACACCCTCGGTGACGGTCTCCAGCGGCGGTCCGGCCAACCAGCGCATCTTCGTGAACGGCATCGATCAGACCAAGCTGAACGTGCAGATCGACGGCGCGCGCCAGCAGAACACAGTGTGGCACCACAACGGCGACTTCGGGCTAAGCCCCTTCTTCCTGAAGACGATCGACGTGGAGGAAGGCGTCGCACCCGCCGACGCCGGTCCCGGTGCCCTTGCCGGTGCGATCCAGGTGACCACCAAGGACCCCTCCGACCTGCTGCTGCCGGGCAAGAACCTGGGCGCCACCGTGATCGGAGGCTACGAGACCAACTCGCGCACCTACCGCGTCTCGGCCTCGGCCTACGGCCAGTCGGAGGGCTGGGAGCTGATGGGGATCTTCGACCGGGCGCAGGGCACCGACTACAAGGACGGCGACGGCGAGCGGGAAAGCGGGACGGAGGAGAACCTCTACAGCGGCCTGGCCAAGCTCGGCTACGAGACCCAGACGGGCAACCGCTTCGTCGCCACCGGAGAGTTCTATCACGACAGCGCCGACCGCAAGCTGAGGCCGAACCTCAACCTGCTGTCGCAGCCCTTGCTGAACGGGAACACCGCCAAGCGCCTGACCACGACGGCGACCTACACCACCACCCAGCCGACCAACCTCTTCGACCCGGTCGTCCAGTTCTACTACAACAGGAACGTGCTGGAGCGTCCGGACGACAACAACTTCCAGCGGCCGGCCGGCGCCTTCAATTCCTACAACGATGAGATCGGCGGCAAGCTGGAGAACACCTTCGCCTTCGACTTCGGCACGGCGACCACCGGCATCGACTTCTACCACACCCACGTCACGGTCGACCGCTTCGCCTTCGACGACAGCGTCTCCGAGACGATCTACGACGTCGGCGGCTACGTCCAGGGGCGGGTCGAGCCCATCGAGGACCTGCTGATCTCGACCGGCGTCCGGCTGGACTTCCAGTCCTACAAGTCGGTCGACGAGCAGACCTTCGGCAACGTGGGGGCCTCGCCCAACATCTCCGCGGCCTATCAGCTCTTCGACGGCTTCTGGGTCAATGCCGGCTATTCCTACGTCTTCGGCGGCCTCGAGCAGGCGGAAACCGCGCTCTTCCACGCGGCCACCTACATCTACTCGGACGACCTGAAGCCCAGCACCTCGCACAACATCACGGCCGGCGCCACATACGCCTGGCGCGGATTCCAGTTCGGCGGCAACTGGTTCAGGACCCAGATCAACAACCCCGTCGCCTACAACTACGACAACTTCCCGGTCTATGCCGTCAGGGTGAACGGCGAGGATCTGACCTCGCAGGGCTACAACATCTTCGCTCGCTTCGACTACGAAGAGGCCTTCGTCAGCGGCTCCTTCAACCACACCGACGTGACTTTCGGCGACCGGGTGGCCAATCCGATCGACGGGTCGAACGTGGGCACCTCGGTCGGCGACATCCTGGCGCTCGAGGCCGGCTATGCCATCCCGGACTGGGGCCTGGCCTTCGGCGTGTCGAGCGAGATCACCTTCGACTACGACGACGAGGGCTTCATCGGGGCCGGGTTCCTGCCGCAGGAGGGTTACCAGCTCGTCAACCTCTACTCGACCTGGACTCCGGTCGAAGTGGCCCCGCACTTCACCCTCAGCTTCGACGTGCGCAACCTGCTGAACCAGCAGTACGTCCCGCGCGGCAGCGTCTATGCCCTGCCCGAGCGCCTGGTCGAACCGGTCTACGCCCCGGGACGCTCCTTCCTGATCTTCGGAACCCTGCAGTTCTGATCCACGCGCCCCTGCCGAAAGCCCTTCCCACCGAACGGAGACTCCCCATGCCAGCCGCCACCACGCATGTCGTGACGGAGCGCGCCTCGCGTTACCTGCAACAGCTCTTCAAGCACTTCGCGCACAAGGTCGCCGTCGCCTATGGCCCCGAGGCCGGAGCTGCGGACTTTCCCTTCGGGCGCTGCACGATGGAGGCGCGCGACGGGGCGCTTCACCTGCGCTGCGAGAGTGAGACCGACATGGGTTTGCGGCGCACCAGGGCGGTGGTCGAAGACCACCTGGTCCGCTTCGCCTGGCGCGAGAAGCCGGTGCTGGAATGGACGGAGGATCCGGCCGCGCCGGCCGCCTCTCCCGAGACCGACTGACTATATCGGGCTACCCGGCCCTGCCTTGGCGGGCCGGGACTTGCCCTAACCCTCGACGTCCTCGTGCCGCACGACGTCCACCGCCGGCTCCGGGCGCGCCTTGGGGAACTTCAGGGCCGGATCCTGGCGGACCAGGCGCAGGACCTGCTGGACGGAGATGGCCGGACGCTCGATCTGCGGCAGGTGCTTGGTCTCGGCGATGCCGGCCAGCACGGCGCCGGGAATCGCCTTCACGGCCTCGAAGCCGGCCTCGTAGGGGACGATGGGGTCGTCGCGGCCCCAGAGCAGGAGGATCGGCAGCCTGCCGTCCAGGGCCGCCAGGCCCGCGGTCTGCAGGTCGTCGTTGATACTGCCCTTGAAGTAGGCCGCGATGGCCTGCCAGGCCTCCGCCGCGCCGGGCGAGTTGTTCATCAGGTAGGTCTCTTCGATGTAGGTGCGGTCGAAGAGGGCCGGGTCGCCGACGGACTGCTGGAAGCGCTGCGCGATGGCGTCCCGGCTCATGTCCGAGAGGGTGTTGGCGGCCCAGTCGCGCTGCTCGTCGGTCATGGCCTTGAGGCCGACGCTGCTGACCAGGGTGAGGGTGTTCAGCCGTTCCGGCGTGCGTGCGGCCAGGGCGGAGGCATGGAGGCCGCCGAGGGAGGAGGCGACGACATCGACCCGGTCCTCGCCCAGCGCATCGATCACCGCTTCCAGGAGTGCCGCGTGCCCGGCCGCGGTGTAGTCGAAATCCGCGCCCTTCCAGGAGAGACCGTGGCCCGGAGTGTCGATCGCCAGGCAGCGGTAGCCCTGGTCGGCCAGCAGGAGCGCGAAGCGCCGCCAGACCTCCGCCCGGGACGCCAGCCCGTGCAGCAGGAGAATCGCCGGCCCCTCGAGGCCCCACTGAACGACTCGCAGGGCCTTGTCCTGGACGACGATGGAATACTGGATCTGGGGCTGGGGCATGAAGACCTCTCGCGCTTGCCTACCGGATAGGAGGGATTTGTGGGGCGGTTGGCGGCAGAGCGCAACAGCTAACGTCCCCCCGACAGGCGCAGGCGAAGCTGGTCCAGTGCGATGGCGGCGATCAGGACTGCACCGATGATGAAGGTCTGCAGGTAGCTGTTCACCCGCAGGAGGTTCATGCCGTTGGAGAGCGCTGTGATGAAGAAGGCGCCCAGGATGACGTTGCGTAAGAGCCCCTTGCCGCCGGAGAGCGCGACCCCGCCGATGATGCAGCCGGCAATCGCCTTCAGCACCAGCTCGGCCCCGCCGAGCGTCGCCTCGCCGCTCTCCGTGCGCGCCGTCATCATCACCCCGCAGAGGCCGACGATGAGGCCGGAGAGCGAGTAGGCCGCGATCAGGTAGAGGTTGGTGGCGACGCCCGAGAGGCGGGCCGCCTGCAGGTTGCTGCCCAGCGCGTAGAGATAGCGGCCCATCCTGGACCAGTTGAGCAGCAGGTAGAGCAGGACCGCCAGGCCGGCGGTATAGACGATCGGCACCGGGATACCGGCGAGGCTGGAGTAGGCGAAGACGTCGCCGAAGGCGGTGGGCAGGCCTGCGATGGAGTAGCCGCCGGAGATGAAGAGCGCCAGCCCCAGCGCCATGGAGAAGCTGCCCAGGGTCATGACGAAGGGCGTCACCTTGAAGATCGCGACCCCGATGCCGTTGAAGATCCCGAGCGCCAGCCCGGTCCCCAGGCCGGCCAGCACGCCCAGAGAGATTGCCGAGCCGGCGGCCTCGGGATCGTCCCCGGCGACGGCCGTCATGGTCTTGGCGCAGACAACGCTGACCAAGGCCACGCCGGAGCCGACGGAGAGGTCCAGGCCGCCGGTCAGGATGATCAGCATCTGCGCCATGCAGGCGATCATCAGGTAGCTGGACTGGCGGGTCAGGTTGAAGAGGTTGGCCTCGGAGAGGAAGCGCGGCTCCAGGATGCCGAAGAAGGCGACGCAGAGGACCACGATCACCGGGATCATGCCGACGGCCGCCATGACCCGGTTGAGGTCGAAGGAACCGCGATGGGGGTCGGAGGTGGTGTGGGTCATCCTGTGCCTATCCCTTGCCGAAGAAGCCGGCGAGTGCCGCTTCCTCGTTGATGCGATCGCCGGTGAGGCAGTCGGCGATCTGCCCGTCATGGACGACGTAGACCCGGGCCGAGAGGCTCAGGACCTCCGGCAGGTCGGAGCTGATCAGCAGGATGCCGACGCCGCTCTCCACCAGGCCCGCCAGCAGCCGGTAGATCTCCGCCTTGGCGCCGACGTCGATGCCGATGGTCGGCTCGTCGAGGATCAGCACCCGCATGGGCGAGGCCAGCGCCCGGCCAAGCAGGACCTTCTGCTTGTTGCCGCCCGAATAGGCCGCGACGCTGCGCTCCAGGCTGAGCGGGGTGACGCCCATGCGGGTGCCGAGCTCCTGGGTGAAGCGGCTCTCGCGGTGGCGCTGCAGAAAGCCCCAGCGCGAGAGCTGCGGCCTGGTCAGGGCCGAGAGCGAGAGGTTCTCGCGGACCGGGCGCTGCATCAGCAGGCCTTCGCGGATACGGTCGCTGGGCACGTAGGTCAGCCCGCGCTCCAGCAGGTGCTTGGGGCTCGGCCGCTCCACCGCCTCGCCGAGGAAGGCGATGCGCCCCGCGGCCAGCCGCTCCAGGCCGAAGCAGGCCCGTCCGATCTCCGACTTGCCGCAGCCCACCAGGCCTGCCAGGCCGACGATCTCGCCGGCGCGCAGCTCGAAGGAGGCGTCCCGGACGCGGCGGTCCTGGGTCGCCAGCCCCTCGACGCTCAAGAGTGCCTCGCCCGGGGCGAAGGAGATCCTGGGATAGAAGTCGCCGAAGCTGCGCCCGGTCATCAGCTCCACGAGCTGGGTCTTGTCGGCTGCGCCTGCCGCCAGGGTCGCGATGTGCTCGCCGTTGCGCATGACGGTGACCCGGTCGCCGATCTCCTGCACCTCGCCCATGCGGTGGGTGATGTAGACGATCCCCACCCCGTCCTGCTTGATCCGCCGGATCAGCCGGAAGAGCTGGCGGGTCTCCGCCTCGGTCAGCGAGGCCGTGGGCTCGTCGAAGATCATCACCCGCGGGCGGGTCAGCATGGCCTTGGCGATCTCGACCATCTGCTGCTCGGCGCGGGCCAGGCTGCCGACGAGCGCGCGCGGGTTCAGCGCGAAGCCCAGCTCGTCCAGCGCGGCCCGGGCGCGGCGGCGCATCTCTCGCTTGTTGAGGAAGCCCAAGCCGGTGATCTCGGCACCCAGGAAGAGGTTCTCCTCCACCGTGAGGTCGGGCGCCAGGCTGAACTCCTGGAAGACGGCGGCGATGCCCGCCGCCCGCGCGTCGTGCACCGAGTGGAGCTGCAGGGGCCGGCCTTCCAGCAAGACCTTGCCCCCGCTGGGCCTGTGCGCGCCTGCAAGGATGTTGATCAGGGTGGACTTGCCCGCCCCGTTCTCGCCGAAGAGGATATGCACCTCGCCCGCGTTGAGGTCGAAGTCCATGTCGGCGAGCGCCCTGACGCCGGGAAAGGTCTTGCTGAGACCCCGGGCTTCCAGCAGGACGCGGGCCTCCTCTCCCGCGCGACCGGCTTCGCCTCGCGGCCCCTCACCGGCGGCTGCCGGCTGCTGCGCGAGCGCGGCGCTCCGGGTCATGCCGGGCGGCCGGGATAGGGGGGGATGTCAGGACGTCGACGCCCTTGCGGCTGCATGCTGCCCCTCTTCGGTCCTTGCGGGTGTCGGTCTTTCTGCTGGCTCTCCGTCCCGTCCGGCCGGCCCGCCGGGTGGGGGATGCGCGCGCGTCCGCGCACGCATCCCGCTCCCGAGGGCGGCCTTTGGAACCGGGAGAGGTCGGGGCTGCCGCCTACTCGACGCTGAAGTAGGGCTCCCAGCCGTCGGGTGCCAGCGAGAGGTCGCGGTCGTAGGTCTCCACGATGGAGGAATCGATCATCATGAAGCCCGGCTCCAGGTCGACCATCGGGTCCTTGCCTTCCAGGATACGCACAAGCTGGTCGATGGAGACGCGGGCCTGGGCGGCGGTGAAGTCGGTCACCACGCCCATGACCTCGCCGCTGCGCACGGCCTTCTCGGTCTCGGGCGTGATGTAGAAGGACAGCAGCTTGATGTCCTCGCGGTTCTTCTCCTTCAGCACCTGGACCGCACCCTCGATCGCCGGCGCGATGCCGCCGATGTAGTCGATGTCGGGATAGGCCTGCAGCGCGTCCTCGATCAGCGGGATCTGGGTTGCCTTGCCGGAATCGCCCCAGATCATCTTCACGACCTCGACGGAGTCATTACCCTCGACGGCGGCGGAGAAGCCGTCGGCGGCGTCGCGCGCCCAGCGCGGACCCTCGGGCCCGGCCATCCAGAGCACCTTCACCGTCTCGGAGCCCGGAGGGGCGATCCCGTTCAGGTACTCGCCGACCAGGCGCCCGGCATCGACGTACTGGCCCAGCGCCTTGGCCGCGATGTCGGTGGAATCGACGTCGCCGCCGGTCAGCACGATCGGGATGCCGGCCTCGGCGGCGCGCGCGATGGTCCGGTTCAGGCCGGTCGCCGAGATGGCGACCATCATGACGCCGTCGGCACCGCGGGTGATGCAGTCCTCGAGCTGCGAGATCTGCTGCGCGAGCTCGGTGTAGCCGCCGGCGGCCGACACGGTCATCGACAGGCCCTTGGCCTCGGCCTCTTTCACCGCGCCGTAGGTCATGGCGATGTAATAGGGGTCCTTGGTGTGCGGGAAGAGGACGCAGATGTCCCACTTCTTGGTCACCTCAGAGGCGGGCAGCGGCGTGTAGACCACCTCTTCCCAGGTTCCGTTCGGATCGAAGGCCGGCGTGCGGTTCTTCACCGACAGCGTCCAGTCGTCGGCTGCCTGGGCAGAGAAGCCCGCGGTCAGCAGGCCCGCGCTCACGCAGACGGCCAGGGTAGTCTTGTGCATCGAATTGCCTCCTTGTTCCTGGACAGGTTTCTTAGCGAATGGTATACCGGTATACCATCTTGAGCCGAAATGCTAGTCTGCTCTTGGATCTTCGGCGAAGGTTCGCGGGGGCGCGGACGGCGGCTTCGGCAGGGAGGCTCGGAGGGGCGGGAGAGTGCGAAGCGCTGTTCTGCAGGACGGGCAGGAGCTATGCCGGGAGGCAGCTGGTCGAGACCCCTGGTCGGTTAGGCGCTGAACGTGGCGCCGGTCCGGCCGCCGGTGAGGAAGGTAAGCGACGATGAGCGAGACGAGTGCGAGCGTGGCCGAGGCGAAGAAGGCAGAGGGAATGAACACGCGCTTTACCAGCCCCTTCGATCTGCCGACGCCCGAGGGCGCGGAAGGCTGGGAAGAGCTCTATCCCTACTATGCTCTGATCAGCCCTGAACGGCGCGAACTGGAAGAGGGCAAGTTCTGGTTCTTCGACGGGATGCACAATCCCGAGCCGCTCTATCCCTTCGACACCATCATGACCGAGAACTGGTGGGTGGCCGCCAGCCAGATGTGCACCCGCGTCTGGCCGATCCCGGTGGCGCTGGGCATCGACCAGCGGCTGATCAACGGCTACATCTACGTCAGCCCCAACCCGGTGACCGACCCCGACGAGATCGCTGCCAGGAACGCGCACTTCGAGAAACGCGCGGGCTACTATTTCGAGAACTGGGACGAGATCTACGCCAACTGGGAGAAGAAGGCCAAGGACTGCATCGGGCGGCTGAAGGAGATCTCCTTCGACCCGCTGCCCGACCTGGTGCCCGAGGCCCAGGTCTTCACCCACCGCGGCGTCTATTCCAGCCACGACCTCCTCTCCAGCTACAACCGCCTGCTGGAGAACATGTTCGAGATGGGCTCCTACCATTTCGAGATGCTGAACCTCGGCTACGGCGCCTACCTGACCTTCCGTGAGTTCTGCAAGCAGGCCTTCCCGGGCATCACCGACCAGTCGATCTCGAACATGGTCTGCGGCATCGACATCATGCTGTTCCGCCCGGACGACGAGCTGCGCGGCCTGGCCGAGCTGGCGATGGAGCTGGGCCTGGGCGATCTCGTCCTCGAGAACGAGAAGGCCGAGGCGCTCTTCGCCGCGATGGGCAAGGCCGAGGGCGGCCAGCGCTGGCTCGAGGCCTTCGAGAAGGCCAAGGACCCCTGGTTCTGGTTCTCGACCGGGGTGGGCTACACCCATGCCGATCCGGTCTGGATGACCGACCTGCGCCTGCCGCTGAAGGCGCTTCGCGGGCATGTCGCGGCTTTGAAGAAAGGCGAGGGGATCCGCCGTCCGCTGGACCAGATCACCGAACGCCGCGCCAAGGTGCGCGAGGAGTACCGCTCGCTCTTGCAGACCGACGACGACCGGGCCGCCTTCGACGGCCTGATCGGGCTCACCACCAAGGTCTTCCCCTTCGTCGAGGACCACAACTTCTTCGTGGAGCACTGGCACCACTCGATCTTCTGGGAGAAGGTGCGCGAGCTGGGGCGCCTCTTCGTCCAGCGCAACTTCTTCGACGACGAGGAGAGCATCTTCTACCTGCACCGCCACGAGGTCTACGACGCGCTCTACGACCTCCTGATCGGCTGGGCGACCGGCTCTCAGTCCCGCGGCGAGATCTACTGGCGGCCCGTGGTCGAGAAGCGCCGGCGCCTGCGCGACGCGCTGGCCAAGTGGACCCCGCCGCCGGCCCTGGGCGCACCGCCGGAGAACATCACCGAGCCGCTGACCATCATGCTGTGGGGCATCACCGAGGACACGGTGCAGGAGTGGCTGGGCGTCGATCCCAATCAGTCCACCGGCGTGCTGCGCGGCGTCGCCGCGTCCGCCGGCAAGGCCCAGGGCCGTGCGCGCGTCATCACCGACAGCGAGGAGCTCTACGAGGTCCAGGACGGCGAGGTGCTGGTCTGCCGCATCACCGCACCGAGCTGGGCGCCGGTCTTCCCGCACATCGCCGCCGCGGTCTCCGACGTCGGCGGGATGATGGCGCACACCGCGATCATCTCGCGCGAGTACGGGCTGCCGGCGGTCTGCGGGGTGGGCTTCGCGACCGCCACGATCCGCAACGGCGACCTGGTCGAGGTCGACGGCTACGAGGGAGTCGTGCGGGTTCTGGAGACGGCCGCCTGATGGCAGACGCGCCCACCATCCTCTGGCTGGACGACGCGACAGCGGCCGGAAACCGCACCCTGGGCGGCAAGTTCGCGAGCCTCGCCGAGATGACGCAAGCCGCCTTCTCCGTGCCGCCCGGCTTCGGCATCACCACGGCCGCCTACCGCGCCTTCATGGCGGAGGCGGGGCTGGTGGCCGAGGCGGAGGCCGTGCGCCGGGATGCGGCCTCGCTGCCGGCCTCGGCGTTGAAGGGTCGGGCCGCCGGCCTGGTCGAGGCGATCCGTGAGAAGCCGCTGCCGGCCGCCCTGGAGGCCGAGATCAGGGCCGCCTACGCGGCGCTCGAAGAGAAGACGGGACTGCCCGAGGTGCCGGTGGCCGTCCGCTCCAGCGGCGAATCGGAAGACCTGGAGGGCGCCAGCTTCGCCGGCCAGTACGACACCTACCTCTGGATCGCCGGCGCCGATGCGGTGCTGGAGAACATGCGCGCCTGCTGGGCCAGCCTCTATGCCGAGACCGTGCTCTCTTACCGGCAGGACGGCGAGGCGCTGGTGGCCAAGGGCGACTTCGCCATCTGCGTCGGCGTGCAGCAGATGGTCGAGGCACGCGCCGCCGGGGTCATGTTCACCCTGGACCCGCTGAACGGAGACCGCTCCAAGATCGCGCTCGAGGCCTGCTGGGGGCTGGGCGAGGGCGTGGTCAAGGGCGACGTCACCCCCTGCCAGTTCGCGCTCGACAAGGTGACCTTCGAGATCGTCCGCCGCAAGCTGGCGGTCCAGGACGAAGAGTACCGCTTCGATCCCGCCGCGGGCGCGGTGGGCCTGGTCCCGGTGCCTGCCGAGCGCCGCGAGAGGCCCTGCGTCAGCGACCCCGAACTGGTGGAACTGGCGAGGCTCGCCAAGCGGATCGAGCAGCATCGCGGCGCGCCGCAAGATATCGAGTGGGCAGTCGCGGCCGACGGGGCGATCCGCGTTCTGCAGGTCCGCCCGGAGACGGTCTGGAGCCGGCGTCCGGCGAAGAGCGTGGTCGCCGAGCAGCGCTCGCCGGTGGGTCATGTGCTCTCGCGCCTCTCCGGCGTCCGCCTCTCGGGCGGCTCGCCGGGTGGGAGGAGCGGCTCGTGAAGGCGGCCGATTTCATCTATCACCGCGCCGGCAACCTGGCCGAGGCGCTGGGCTATCTCGAGGACTACGGCGGCGGCGCGCGCGTGCTGGCGGGCGGTCAGAGCCTGGTGCCGATGATGAACCTGAGGCTCTGGCGCCCCACCGCCCTGGTCGACGTGAACGGGCTCTCGGAACTGGCCGAGATCCGGGCCGAGGGCGAGGCGACCCGGGTGGGCGCGCTGGTGCGCTACGCCCGCCTGGAGAGCGACCCCCTGGTCGGCGAGCGCCTGCCGCTGGTCAAGACCATGGTGCGCCACATCGGCGACCGCCAGGTGCGCAACCGCGGCACCATCGGCGGCAGCCTGGTGCAGGGCGACCCGACCGGCGAGATGCCGCTGGCCTGCCTGGTGCTGGACGCGAGCGTCGAGGTGAGGGGGCCGCAGGGAACCCGGACGATCCCCATGACCGCGCTTTACGAGGGCGCCTATGCCGCGCGCCTCGCCTTCGACGAGATCCTGACCGAGATCGCCTTCCCCAGGCATCCCGGCCACTGGAGCTTCCACGAGGTCTGCCGGCGCCACAACGACTTCGCGCTCGTCTCGGTCGCGGCCGCCGGCGACCGGACGGCCGAGGGCCGCTGGCGTGGCCTGCGGCTGGGCCTCGGCGGCGTCGACGAGACGCCGCTTCTGGCCGAGGCGGCGATGCGGCTGCTGGAGGGCGGCACCCTGGCGGAGGAGGAGATCGCGGCTGCGGCCGAGGCGGCGGTCGCGGCCATCGACCCGCCGAGCGACGTCAGGGGGTCGGCCGACTACCGCAGGCACCTGGTTGGCCTCTATGTCGGCCGGGTGCTGAGGGACCTCAGTTCCTCCGCCCAGGGCTGAGGCGTCCAACAGCGAGGAAGAGATGAAGTTCCGCCAAGAGTTCTCCATCGCCCAGCCCGCCGACCGGCTCTGGGCCTTCTTCGAGCGGCCGGAGCAGGTGGCCTCCTGCATTCCCGGCGTCGAAGAGGTGACGGCGCTCGACGGGGATCGCTTCGACCTGCGCGCCAGCCAGAAGCTGGGGCCGCTGTCGGCCACCTTCGAGGCCAGGGTGAAAATCACCGAGAAGGTCGCCGGCGAGCGGATCGCCTTCACCTCGACCGGCAAGGCGGTGCGCGGTGCCATGGGCAGCTTCCGCGCCAGCAACCTGGTCCTCCTGCAGCCGCGCGCGGGCGCCACGCAGGTCCTGGTCGAGGGCGAAGCCGTCCTGGCCGGGGTCCTGGGCTCGGTCGCGCACAAGGTGATCGACCGCCAGGCCGAGAAGGTGACGGCGGCGTTCGCGCAGAACCTGGAGCGGGCGCTGTCCGGCGGCGATGCAGCACAGCCCGAGAAGGCTCCCGCGCAGGTGCAGGCGGCCTCGCCTCGGCCGGCGACAGGGATCGGTTCCACGGCCGCGGGTGCGGCGGTACCCACGGTGGTGGCGAGCGACCTCTGGACCAAGGCCGCCGCCATCCTCAGCGGGACCGCGACCCTGGTTGGGCTGATCATCCTCTGGCAGTGCGCGGGCCAATGATGGTGGGAACTGTGATGCAACAGCCGGCAGAAAGGGACTGACCGCATGGATACGACGATAGCCGGCCGCTCGCGAAAGGTCAGGGCCAACGGGATCGAGCACCGTGTCCTGGAGTACGGCGAGGCGGGGCAGGCCTCGGTCGTGATGCTGCCGGGCATCACCAGCCCCGCGGCGACGGCGGACTTCGTCGCCCGGCCCATCGCCGAGCAGGGCTTCCACGTGGTGGTGCCCGACCTGCGCGGGCGCGGCGAGAGCGAGGTGCCGCCTGCCGGGAGCTATCGCATCACCGACTATGCCGCCGACGTGGCCGGCCTGGCGGAGGCGCTCGGCCTGGAGCGGCCGGCGATCCTCGGCCACTCGCTGGGGGCCCGGATCGCGGCCGCCTATGGCGTGCTGCATGCCCCGGAGGACCACGGCCTGCTGCTGCTGGTGGATCCGCCGGTCTCCGGTCCCGGCCGCGATCCCTACCCGACCAGCCGCGAGTCCTTCCTGGCCCAGCTTCGCGAGGCCAAGCGCGGCACCACCTTGGACGCGGTGCGCCGCTTCTATCCCAAGTGGCCGGAGCGCGAGCTGGCGCTGCGCATCGAGGTCCTGCCGAGCTGCGACGAGACCGCGGTGCTGGAGACCTACGCCGGCTTCCACGAGGAGGACTTCTTCACCTACTGGCGGCGGGTGACCCGGCCGGCGACCTTGATCCGCGGTGGGGAGAGCCCTGTTGTCCCGCCCGCGGCGGAGGCCGAGCTGGCGGCCGCCAATCCGGCCGTGCCGATCGTCTCGGTCCCCGCGGCCGGCCACATGATTCCCTGGGACAACTATGCCGGTTTCATGGAGGTCGTGCTGCCCTTGCTGGCCGCCGCCCGGACGTGACCGAGACGCGATGCAGGAGACCTGAGCGATGGACCAGCAGAGGCTTTACGAGTTGTGCCGTGCGGAGCTGGAGCTCTGCGGCGTTCACGAAGGCGAACTGATCACCGTCCTCTCCGAAGGGCACGAGAGGCTGGACTATGCCGACGCCTTCCTGGGTGCCGCGCGCGACCTGGGGGCCAAGACCTATCACATGCGCATGCCGCCGAAGGGCGACGGCTCCGGCAACTGGGACGTCGGCGTCACGCCGCTCTCGGCCACCCCGGAGGCCGTGGAGGCGCTGAAGCAGTCGGACATGGTGGTCGACCTGATCTTCATGCTGTTCAGCAAGGAGCAGATGGACATCCAGGCCTCGGGCACCCGGGTGCTGACCGCGATCGAGCCGGCCTCGCTGCTGGAGCGGCTCTTCCCGACCCGCGAGCTGCGCGAGCGCGTCGAGGTGGGGGCGGAGCTTCTCGCCAAGGCCAAGGTCCTGCGGGTCACCAGCAAGCACGGCACCGACCTCACCTACAAGATCGGCTGCTATCCCACCATCAGCGAGTACGGCTATACCGACGAGCCCGGCCGCTGGGACCACTGGCCGGCCGCCTTCGTCTTCACCGGTGCGGCGGACGACGGGGTCGACGGCCAGCTCGTGCTGGCGCCCGGCGACGTGGTCCTGCCCTTCAACAGCTACGTCCAGAGCCCCGTCACCTACACCATCGAGAAGGGGCAGATCCTGGACATTCGCGGCGCGCTCGATGCCGAGCTGATCAAGTCCTACATGGATTCCTTCGCCGACCCGCGGGGCTATGCCATCTCCCACATCGGCTGGGGCCTCGACGAGCGTGCGCACTGGCACGGGCTCACCCACTTCCCCGGCGGTATCGGCATGGAGCTGCGGTCCTTCTACGGCAACGTGCTCTTCTCCTCCGGCCCCAACAACGAGCTGGGCGGTCCCAACGACAGCCCCTGCCACCTGGACATCCCCCTGCGCGGCTGCTCGCTCTTCCTCGACGACGAGCCGATCGTGATCGACGGCGACGTGGTGGTGAAGGAGATGCGGCCGGCCTCGCGGCGCTAGGCACGGCTGCGGGCGAGCGGGAGAGGGACCTTGAGCGCGAACGAGGTGGAGATCGCCTTCAGGCTGAACGGCGAGGAGGTGACGGCGCCGGCTCCGGTGCGCATGCATGCGGCCGACTTCCTGCGCCAGCGCCTGGGCCTGACCGGCACGCACATCGGCTGCGAGCAGGGGGTCTGCGGCGCCTGCACCATCCTGGTCGACGGCCAGGCCCTGAAGTCCTGCCTGCTGCTCGCGGTCCAGCTCGACGGGACCGAGGTCCGCACGGTGGAATCGCTGGCCGAGGGCGGCGGCCTGAACCGGCTGCAGGGCGCCTTTCAGCGCCACCATGCCCTGCAGTGCGGCTACTGCACCGCCGGCTTCCTGATGCTGGCGACCAGCCTGAAGGCCATGGACCGCAGCTTCACCCGCGAGGAGCTTCGCGACGAGCTGAGCGGCGTGCTCTGCCGCTGCACCGGCTACGAGGGGATCCTCAGCGCGGTGGAGGACTACCTGAAGGAGCACGACGCCACTCTGGAGGCGGTTCGATGAAGGAATCCTCGAAACCGCCGGAGGAAGGAACCGCAACAGACGGCCGCAACGAACCGCGGCCCCGCCTGCTCGGCCGCTCGCTGCCGCGCAAGGAGGATGCACGCCTGCTGCGCGGCGACGGGCGCTTCGCCGACGATGTCTCCTTCACCCACCAGCTGGAGATGGCGGTCGGCCGCTGCCCCTTCCCGCACGCCGCGATCCGCGCGGTCGACGTCACGCAGGCGCGCGCCCTACCGGGGGTCAAGCAGGTCCTGACCGCTGCGGAGGTCAAGGAGCGCAGCGACCCCCTGACGGTGCTGCGGCCGGTTCCGGGGGCCCCGGCGCTGCCCTTCTATGCGCTGGCCCAGGAGCGCGCGCTCTACGAGGGCCAGCCGGTGGTCAGCGTGGTCGCGACCAGCCGCGCGCTCGCCGAGGATGCGCTAGACCTGATCGAGATCGACTACGAGCCGCTCCCCCACGTGAGCGATGCCCTGGAGGCCCTGGCGGAAGGCGCACCGCTGCTGCACCCGGACGCGCTCGAGACCAACCTGCTGGCCTCCAACCAGGACCGCGCGGGCGAGCCGGAGGAGCGGATGGCCGCGGCCGAGGTCCGGGTCGAGGACCGCTTTTACGTCAACCGCGTCGCCCCCCTCTCGATCGAGCCGCGTGGCATCCTGGCCACCTGGCGGCCGGGCGCGGGCGAGCTGGAGGTCGTCTCCTCGACCCAGGTGCCGCACCTGGCGCGCAAGCAGTTCGCCCAGTCGCTGCGCCTCGACGAGGGCGCCATCCGCGTGGTCGCCTCCGATGTCGGCGGCGGCTTCGGCATGAAGCTGGGGCTCTATCCCGAGGACCTGCTGGCAGCCCTGCACGCGATCTCGCTCTGCCGTCCGGTCAAGTGGATCGAGGACCGCATGGAGTACTTCCGCGCCAGCACGCACGGGCGCGAATCGCACCACGACTTCGCGATCGGCGCCGACAGGACGGGCCGGATGGTCGCGATCACCAACCGCTACGTGACGGATCTCGGCGGCTGGAACTCCTCCTTCGGCTCCGCCCAGCTTTCCAGCGTGGTCTTCACCGGCCCCTACAAGGTCGCTGACGCGGCGGTCGAGCGGCGCGTTGTCCTGACCAACAAGACCCCGATCGGCGCCTACCGCGGCTACGGCCAGCCGGAGGTCAACTTCGCGCTGGAGGTGATGGTCGACCGTCTGGCCCGGACGCTCGGCAGGGACCCGCTGGAGCTGCGGCGCCAGAACATGCTGCGGCCGGAGGACCTGCCCTGGCAGACGCCGAGCCGCGCGGTCTACGACAGCGGCGATTATCTCAAGACCCTGGAGATGGCGGCCGACGCGGTGGACTACGGCGCCCACCGCAAGCGGCCGCGGGTGGCGCGCCCGGACGGCCGGCTGGTCGGCATCGGTCTCGCCTCCTTCGTCGAGCGCACCGGCTATGCCAGCGCGCGCTTCCTGGCCAACCGCGGCTCGCGCTTCGGCGCGCACGAGAGCGTCACCCTGCGCGCCAACCGCTCCGGCAGCATCGACCTCTACAGCGGCGTCTCCACCTTCGGCCAGGGCAGCGAGACGGTCTTCGCGCAGATCTGCGCGGAGGTTCTGGGCATCGACTACGAGGCGGTCCACCTGCATCACGGCGACACCGCGACCTCGCCCCTGAACACCGGCGCCTTTGCCTCGCGCACCCTGATCGCGGCCGCCGGCGCCATCAGCGAGGCGGCGGAGGCGCTGAAGGCCAAGACCCTGCGCCTGGCCGCCCATGTTCTGGAGGCCGATCCCTCGGAGCTGGAGATCGCCGGAGGCGCGGTGCGCGTCAGCGCCGATCCTGCCCGGCGCATCGCGCTGGCGGAGGTCTTCGACCGGGCCATCGTCGGCCAGGGTATCCCCGAGGGGGAGGCGCCCGGCCTGGAGGCCAGCGCGCACTTCGAGCCGCAGGCCGCTGCCTTCTCCTTCGGCACCGCGGCCGCCGTGGTGGCGGTCGATCCGGCCAGCGGGGAGTTCTCGGTCGAGCGCTTCGTCATGGCGCACGACTGCGGCCCGGCGGTGAACCCGCTGCTGGTCGAGGGGCAGGTGCGCGGCGCCCTGGTCCAGGGACTGGGGGCCGCGCTGGCCGAGGAGCTGCGCTACGACCCGGAGAACGGCCAGCTCACCAGCGGCTCCATGCTCGACTACTTCGTGCCGGCCATGGCCGACGTGCCGCCGATCGAGCTGCTGCACACCGAGGTGCCCTCGCCGGTCACCACTTTCGGCGTCCGCGGGGTGGGCGAGGTGGGCACGATCCCGCCGGCCGCGGCGGTCACCAACGCCGTCTGCGACGCCCTGCAGGACCGGGGTGTGGAGATCTCCGCCCTGCCGCTGACGCCGGAACGTGTCTGGCGCGCCCTGCAGGCGGCGGAAGGGCGCGCGGGCAAAGCGGCCGCGGCAGCGGAACCTCTCACGGTACCTTAGCGGCCTTGCGGGCCTGGAAGGGAGTTGCAGGCATGGAACAGCAGATCGTCGGCCGCTATGCCAACACCGGCCTCAGCCCGCTGGAGGCGGCGGCGGTGGAGTGGCTGGACGGCTTCTACCAGCTGGAGCACCTGCTCTGTGCGCGCGTCTGGTCGATGCGGCTCTGCCCGGAGGCCTCGCCCGAGCTCAAGTTCGCCGCCCTGGTGCACGATGCCGAACGCCACTTTCCGGGCGGTCCCACCAGCACGCCGCAGAACGGCTTCGACGACCCCGACTACCTCTTCGCGCACTCGATCCGCTCGGCCGATATCGTCGAGGAGTGGCTGCGCGCCCGCAAGCCCCTGCCCGACGAGGCCTTCATCCGCCGGGTCCGGCGCCTGGTCCTGCGCCACGAGATCGGCGGCGGCTGGGAGGCCGACTTCCTGCAGGCGGCCGACTCCCTCTCCTTCCTGGAGACCTACGACTGGCTGGTCGTGGAGTGGGTGAAGACCGGCCGCTACAGCGTCGAGGGCGCGCGCGAGAAGCTGACCTACATGGTGGAGCGGATCCGCCCCCCGGTGGCGATCGGCCCGGCCTTGCCGCTCTACGAGACCGCCTCGCGGGCCCTCGATTCGGCCGGCGAGACCACGATCGACCTGAAGGCGCGGCGCGAGCTCGCCGGCAGCCGGGCGCTGCTGCTCGGCCTCGCGCCGGAGGTGCGGGCAGCCGCGGCGCGCCCTTCCTGACGGATGCTTGCGGGTCCGGAAGCGGGGCACCAGATGGAGAGGGCCGGGGGGCATCCCAATGGATGGGCCGGGCCTGCCGCTCTATATTTTTGCGTGGTGCGGCGACCGGCGCTTGCGCTAGAGCAGTCCCAGGCGGGCGGCAAGTCCCGCGACGGCAAATTGCTTTGACTGACAGGGCCTAGAGGGAAGGCGGCAGCGCGTGCGCGCGGCCGCGAACGCTCCGGGCGACCTGGGCTTCGGAAGCCTTGGAAACGGGGACGGAAAGGAATGCCATGTCCGATCTCTTGGCCGATCTGGCGAGCGGCCCGCTCGCCACGCGCACCAGCGAGGGGATCGCCCATGTGCTCCGCAAGGCCATTCTCGCCGGCATCCTGAGCCCCGGCCAGCAGCTCCGCGAGCGACGCCTGGCGGAGGAGCTGCAGGTCAGCCGCACGCCGATCCGCGAGGCGCTCTTCACGCTCCAGGGCGAGGGCCTGGTCGAGCTTGCGCCCAACCAGTGCGCCCGCGTCCGCCATGTGACCGAGAGCGACATCGCCCAGATCTATGCCCTGCGCCGCCTGCTGGAGGCACACTCGGCACGCTCGGCCGCCGAGCATGGCGACAAGGCGCAGATCGACAAGGCCGCGGACGCCCTGGCCGCCCAGCAGCGCCTGGGCGATTCCGGCAGCGCCCAGGACCAGGCGCAGGCGGACTTCGCCTTCCACGAGGCGGTGGCGGCCGCAGCCGGCAACCAGCTTCTGCTGACCGTGGTGCGCCAGGTGCTGGCGGTCACGGTGACCCACCGCTCGCGCTACAAGTACACCGCCCGGCGGGTGAAGAGCGTCTGCCGCCAGCACGGCGAGATCCTGAAGGCGATCGAGGCCGGCGACGGCGCCCGGGCCGAGCAGCTCATGTCGCAGCACATCGCCGAATCGACCGAGGTCGCCTTCAAGCACTTCCAGACCATGCCGAGCCCGGAGGCGCAGTCGGAGGAAAAGCCGGAGGCCTTGAGCGGGACCGGATAGGCGCTGCTGGTGTTAGAACGCTTCGCGCTCAGGTGAAATCGGCTCCGGCCCGCACCCCTGCCCGGCCGCCTATAGCAGGATACTTCCGTGGGCGGCCGGGCGGGGGTGCGGGCCGGTTCCGCGTAACATTGAGACGCTCTATGATCGCCGGCAGGTCCGGTTGCAGCGGTAGGCGGGACGCAAGGAGATGACCCCTCGGCGTGCGCTCTGGTTCTCTTTCGGCATCGTGGCGCTGCTACTGGCGGTCCTCGGCGTGGTCCTGCCGTTGCTGCCGACCACCCCCTTCGTCCTGCTTGCGGCCTTCGCCTTTTCCCGCTCCTCCGATCGCTGGCACAACTGGCTCCGGCGCCACCGTCTCTTCGGCCCGATGATCAGGGACTGGCGGCGCCACGGCGCCATCAGCCGGCGCGCCAAGATCGTCGGCGTCGCCTCCATGGCGGCGGTCTTCGCCCTGTCGCTTGTCCTGGAGGTCGACCCGACCGTCCTCGCGGTCCAGGCCGTGGCACTGACGGGTGCGGCGGCCTTCGTCCTGTCGCGGCCCTCGCCGCCGGGCTCTTGAGGTTGTCCCGGTCTCCGGAACCGGCCGAGGCGAGCCGATGCGGTCAGGCCGCGCCTGCGGGGCTCACTCCACCTCCGCGCGTCCGACCGTCGCGCCGGCCGGGCCGCCGACGGCCACGGCGACGATGGCGCCGGTCTTGCGGATGTGCTGGGCCAGCAGGCTGCAGGCCTTCTCCGCATCGTAGGCCAGCGCCGCCTCCATGACGCCGCGATGCTCGCCTGGCACATCTCGCTCGACCGCGTGCGAGACCATCGAGAGACGGCGGTAGCGCTCGCTCTGGTCGAAGAGATTACGGCGGAAGTGCTGCAGGCGGCCGTAGGGGCAGGCGGCCACCAGCGCTTCGTGGAACTCGCGGTGGCGCACCTCCCACTCCGGCGTGGGGCCCTCCGCGGCGACCTGGGCGTCCAGTTTCGACAGGCGGTGGAAGCTCGCCACCACGCCCGCCTCCCAGCGGTCGCCCTCGCCGCTGGCGGCCGCCATCTCGATCGAGCAGCGCAGGGTCTCGGTCTCGATCATCGCCCGGGTCTCGGTGATGTCGGTTAGCTCGCTGAGCGAGATCTCGGCCACGGTGAAGCCGCGGCGGCCCTCCATGTCGACCAGGCCGTCGCCGCTGAGGCGGGTGAGGGCCTCGCGAATGGGGCTCGCACCCATGCCGTAGCGCTGCTTCAGGGGTTCCACGCGCAGCCGCGAGCCTGGCTCCAGGGCCCCGCTCAGGATGTCTTCCCGGATCTGGATGTAGACCAGGTCGGTCAGGGTCTTCGCGGCCTGCTTGTCATCCCCGTCAACCAGCATCGCACTCGTCTCTCGTCCTCGGTCCCTCTGTCAGGCGCCCGGCAGGTCGCACGCTCGGCAGGTCGCACGCTCGGCAGGTCGCACTGGCGGCGGCGCACCTCTTCCCGGCACCAGCTTGCCAGATTCCCCCGCATTCGGACCAATCATTCTCGCTTTTCTCGGTGAAGACAAGTTTTATCGATAAAATTGTTGACGTCCGACAAACTCGATAGTTATCGTTTGAAAGACAAATCCCGCCTGCATCGAGCCAAGAGACGGGCGGTCATCGAGGAGGAGTGTCATGATGCGTCGTAGAGAGATTCTCGGCCTGGCGGCGGCCGCCGCCGCGGCCCTTGCCCTGGTCCAGCCGGCCGCGGCTGACGAGTTTCCCAGCAAGCCCGTCAAGATCGTGCACGGCTCGGCCGTCGGCGCGCCGCAGGACGTCATGCTGCGGGTGCTGGCCGAAGAGCTGGAGGCGGCGGGCGGCCAGCCCTTCGTCGTCGAGAGCCGGCCGGGCGGCAGCGGCCAGGTGGCCATGGCCTATCTCAAGGGCCAGCCGGCCGACGGCTACACCATCATGAACGACGGCACCGGGATCACCGCGATCCTGCAGCTTCCGGGGGCCGCGCACGACTGGCGCGACTTCAAGCCGATCTACCGCATCCAGCTCGATCCCTTTGCCCTCTACGTGAAGCGGGACGGGAACTACGGCAGCCTGGAGGACCTGGTGGCCGACATGAAGGCGCGGCCGGGCGAGATCAGGATCGGCGGCTACGGCACCGGCTCGCCGCATCAGCTCACCACCCTGGCGCTGGCCGATGCCGCCGGGGTCGAGGTGGTCTGGGTCCCCTACAACAGCGGCAGCGACGCGATCGCCGCGGTCATGGCCGGCGACCTGGAGGCGGCGATGAGCAACATCAGCGTCTACGGCCGCTTCAAGGAGCCGACGGAGGTGATCGCCATCACCGCCGAGGAGCGCGTCGACGCCCACCCGGAGGTGCCGACCCTGCGCGAGGAGGGCTATGACATCGCCCGCTATCACTGGCGCGGCATCATCGCCGACAAAGACATCCCCGACGAGGTCGCCGAGCAGCTCTATGCCGTGATCGACAAGGCGGTGAAGAGCGAGGGTTTCCAGGAGTACCTGACCAAGAGCTCCACCCTTGCCGGCACCATGAGCCTGGCGGAGTTCCAGGAGATGCTGAACGGCCAGGCGGAGAGCGACCGCGCCACCCTGATCAAGCTGAAGATGATCGAGGAATAGGGCCGGGGCCATGCTGCCGCTGACCCACGTCGTCTACGTCGCCCTCTTCGGGCTGGCGGTCCTCGTGCTCTACCAGGCGCAGGCCTTTCCCGGGCCGCAGTCGCCGCGCGACATCGGCCCGGCGGTCTTTCCCCTGTGGCTGGCCGGCGTGATGATCGCGCTGATCCTGGCGGACGTGGTGATATCGCGCCGCCGGATCAGGTGGACCAGGTTCGGCGACGTGGGTCTGGCGGTGGGCTGCGTGCTCCTCCTCTCAGCGGCGGTCTACGCGGCAAGCCAGTTCGGCTTCTTCTACGTGCTGCCCGTGGCCCTCTTCGTCGGCCTCTGGCTCAGCGGATCGCGCCGGCTGCTGGCGAACGGCCTCTTCAGCCTTGCCCTGCCGGCCATCCTCTGGGTGCTGTTCGATCAGGTCCTGCTGATCCCGATCGGCGAGATGTAGGTAGGCTTTCATGCTGATCGAAGGTTTCGTCTCCGGGCTGCAGCTCCTGCTGCATCTCGACGTGCTGGTGGCGCTGGTGATCGGCGTCGGCATCGGCATGTGCTTCGGCGTGACGCCGGGACTGGATGCGACCTCGGGCACGGCGCTGCTGGTCTCCGCCACCTACGCGCTCTCGACCGAGGTGGCGCTGGCGGTGCTGGTCGGGCTCTACACCGCCGCCACCTATTCCGGCTCGATCACCGCCTGCACCATCGGCATTCCGGGGACGCCGGCCTCGGCGGCGACCGCGTTGGACGGCTACAAGCTGACCCAGCGCGGCGAGCTCGACCGGGCGCTCAGCATCTCCATCACCGCCTCGGTGATCGGCGGGCTGATCGGCACCCTGGCGCTGGTCTTCCTGGCGGTCCCGCTGGCCCACTTCGCCCTCAACTTCGGCCCGCCGGAGTACTTCGCGCTGGGCCTCCTGGGGGTCGCCATCATCGCCAGCCTGGTCGAGGGCATGCTGCTCAGCGGCTTCGTGCTGGCCATCTTCGGCCTGCTGCTGACCACGGTCGGCATCGATCCCTTCACCGGCTTCCCGCGCTTCACCTTCGGCAACGTCAACCTGATCGAGGGCATCCCCTACGTGCCGGCCCTGATCGGCCTCTTCGCCGTCTCCGAGGCGCTCTCGCTCCTCTTCGACCGCGAGGACACGAAACGCCAGATCTTCAAGCCCGGCCTCTTCGCCTTCTCGATGGACGCCAAGGTACTGCGCACCATCGGGCGTCCGATTGCCATCGGCTCGGTGGTCGGCTCTGTCCTCGGTGCCCTACCGGCGGTGGGTGCGGCGGCGGCCAACTGGATCGGTTACAACGAGGGGCGCCGCTTCGCGCGCCACCCGGAGCTCTTCGGCAAGGGTTCCTACGAGGGGCTGGCCGCGGCGGAATCCAGCAACAACTCCACCGTCAGCTCGGCCATGGTGCCGCTGCTGGCCTTCGGCATCCCGGGCTCGGCGACGGCGGCGGTGCTGCTGGGCGCGCTGCTGCTGCATGGCGTCACCCCGGGGCCCAGCATCTTCGTCAACGAGCAGGCGCTGGTCTATTTCCTCTTCCTCTGCTTCGGCGCGGCCAACCTCGTCATGCTGGTCTTCGGCATCGTCGGGGTGGGCTTCTGGGTGCGGCTCGTACAGATGCCCAAGCCCTTCATCGTCATGACCATCCTGACGCTCTCGGTGGTGGGGGCCTTCAGCGTCCGCTCCAACGTCTTCGACGTCTACATGGCGATCGGCCTCGGCCTCTTCGGCTTCCTGCTGCGGCGTGCCGGCCTGTCGGTGGTGCCCATCGTGCTGGCGATCGTGCTGGGCGGGCTGATCGAGGAGAACTTCCGCCGCTCGCTGATCGCCTCCAACGACGGCTTCCTGGTCTTCCTGCAGCGGCCCATCACGGCGGTCATCCTGCTGCTGACCCTGGTCACTTTCTTCCTGCCCCTGATCCGGGGCTTCCGCCAGCGCCGCCGGGCCGGCGAGGCCGAGAAGGAGACGCCGGCATGAGCGCCGATCCCGCTGTCCCAACCGAGGCCGCCCTGGTTGGAGCAGAGGTCTTCTGGCTGAAGCTGCCGCTGGAGACGCCCTACGAGACCGCGACCGGCCGGGTGGCCGCCTTCGACGCCATGGTGGTGCGCCTGGAGGACGAGGCCGGCCACGTCGGCTGGGGTGAGGGCTGCCCCGTCGCCGGCTATTCGCCAGAGACGCCGGAGGGCTTCTGGGAGCGGGCGCAGAGCCTGTTCGCGGACCTAGAGGGCCGCACGCCCTCGGAGGCGGCGGCCGGCCTGCAGGCGGACTTCGCCGCCTTTGCCTTCCTGGTCAGCACCCTCACCGAGGCGCTCGAGGATCTCGAAGGCCTGCCAGCCCTGCGCAGCCAGGAGCCGCAGAGCCTGGAGCTGCTGGCGATCGTCAACAGCCTGGACGAGCGCGCGGCTGCCGAGATGGCGCTCGAGCTCGCGGGCCGGGGCTATCGCACCCTGAAGGCCAAGATCGGCTACGAGGTGGAGAGCGACATTCGCCGCATCCGCGCCTTGGCCGAGGCCCTGGCCGGCCGGGCGATCCTCCGCGTCGACGCCAACCAGGGCTACGACCGCGATTCGGCGACCCGCTTCGCCCGCGGCGTGCCGGCCGACGCGCTGGAGGTCTTCGAGCAGCCCCTGCCGGCCCACGACTGGGAGGGGCTGGCCGCGGTCGCCGCCGCGAGCCCGCTGCCGCTGATGCTGGACGAGTCGATCTACGACGACGACGACATCCGTCGTGCCGGCCGCCTTCCCGGCGTCGGCGCGGTCAAGCTGAAGCTGAGCAAGGCCGGCGGGGCCAAGGGCCTGCTGCGGCAGATGCGGCTGGCGAGCGAGGCCGGCCTGAAGCTGGTCGTCGGCAACGGCATCGCCAGCGACCTGGGCTGCCTGCACGAGGCCCTGGTCTGCCGGGCCGGCGGACTTGCGACCGCCGGCGAGATGAACGGCTTCCTCAAGACGCCGCTGCGCCTCACCCGCGAGCCGCCGGTCATGCAGGGCCCCCTCATGGTGCTGCCGCCGCTGGCCGCGACCGCGGTCGAGCGCGACAGCCTGGAGGCGGCCATCCACCGCCACTTCGCGCCCCCGCGGCGCCACCACAGGAGGACGACGTGACGGACCGTTTCGACAATCGAATCAAGGTCACCCCGACCGGCGCGGCGCTGGGCGCCGACGTCGGCGGCATCGACCTCTCCCAGCCGCTGTCGGACGAGGACTACGAGGCCATCGTCCAGGCCTACCGCGATCACCTGGTGCTGCGCTTCCGCGGCCAGCGGCTGAGCGACCCGCAGCTTGTCGAGTTCAGCCGCCGCTTCGGCACCCTGGACCTGGCGCCCATCACTGTCACCGGCGAGCGCGACCTGCCCGACTATCCCGAGGTCAGCGTCATCTCCAACGTGGTCGAGAACGGCAAGGCCATCGGCAACCTCGGCTCCTACGAGTCGGAGTGGCACACCGACATGTCCTACAACGACGAGCCGCCGAAGTTCAGCTGCCTCTACGCGCTGGAAGTCCCGGCCGAGGGCGGCAACACCGGCTTCCTCAACATGTACCGCGCCTATGAGACCCTGCCGGCGGACCTGAAGGAGATCGCCGACACCCATAGCTGCAAGCACGACGCCAGCCGCAACAGTGCCGGCGAGCTGCGCAAGGGCTTCCGGCCGCTGGACGATCCGCGCGAGGTACTGGGCGCCATCCACCCGCTGGCCCCCCTGCACCCGGAGACCGGCCGGCGCACGCTGCTGCTGGGCCGGAGGCGCAACGCCTACATCCCCGGCCTGCCGCTGAAGGAGAGCGAAGAGGTGCTGGACCGTCTCTGGGCCCACACCCGCGACCCCGCCAACTGCTGGGTCCAGGTCTGGCAGGCCGGCGACGTCATCTTCTGGGACGACCGCTCCACCATGCACCGGCGCGACGCCTTCGCCGAGGAGTCCCGGCGGGTGATGCACCGCACCCAGGTGCAGGGCCGGCGGATGCACCGCTGAGCCCCAGGAGCAGGACAACAGGAGCAGGACAACAGGAGCAGGACAATGCGTGCCATCGTCGTCACCCGCTACGGCGGGCCGGAGGTCCTGCGGCTCGACGAGGTGCCGGAGCCGCAAGCCGGGCCGGGCGAGGTCCTGATCCGGCAGGCCTATGCCGGGGTCAACTTCGCCGACATCTACCAGCGCACCGGCCTCTATCACGGCCAGCACACCTACGGCACCCAGCCCCCCTTCCGGCTGGGCTTCGAGGGGGTGGGCGAGGTTGTTGGATTTGGCCCGGGCTTGGGCCCGGGCGCCTCTCGCTTCGCGCTGGGCCAGAAGGTCGGCTACTGCCTCGGCCGCGGCGGCTATGCCGAGCTGGTGGCGGTGGAGGAGGCGAAGGTGGTCTCCCTGCCGGCCGGCTGCGACCTCAAGGAGGCCGCGGCTCTGATGCTGCAGGGCGCCACCGCGCACTATCTCACTACCTCGCTCTTTCCGCTGCAGCCGGGCATGACGGCGCTGGTGCATGCGGCTGCCGGCGGGGTCGGGCGCCTGCTGCTGCAGCTCGCCAAGGCGCGCGGCGCCCGGGTCGTGGCCTCGGTCGGCAGCCGGGAGAAGGCGGCCGCGGTGGCGGCGCTCGGCGCCGACGAGACGGTGCTCTACCGCGAGGAGGACCTGGTCGCGCGGGCCCGCGCGGCGACCGGCGGCGAGGGCGTCGACGTGGTCTACGACTCGGTCGGGAAGGCCACCTGGGAGAAGAGTCTGGCCGCCCTCAAGCTGCGCGGAACCCTGGTTCTCTTCGGCGCCAGCTCGGGTCCCGTCGAGTCCGTCACCCCCATGGCGCTGGCCGAGGCCGGCTCCGTCTTCTTCACCCGCCCGCACCTGGCCCACTATCGCCGCAATGCCGAGGAGGCCGAGCTCAGGGCCTCCGAGGTCTTCGCGCTCCACGGCCAGGGCCGCCTCCAGGTGGCGGTCGACCGCTGCTTCCCGCTGGAAGAGGCCGCCGCCGCCCAGCAGCGCCTGGAGAGCGGCCGGAGCAGCGGCAAGATCCTTCTCGAAATCTGACTGCAAAAGGGAGTGTTGCCCATGCGCTTGCTGCGCTTCGGAGAGGCGGGCCGGGAGAAGCCCGGCCTGCTGGATGACGAGGGCCGCCTGCGCGACCTCTCGGGCCAGGTTCCTGACTTCGTCCCCGAGGTCTTCGCCGACGGCCTGATCGAGCGCCTGCGTGCGCTCGACCCCGCCACCTTGCCGCTGGTGCCGGGCGAGCCGCGAATCGGGCCCTGCCTGGCGCGGCCGGGCAAGATCCTCTGCATCGGCCTCAACTACGCCGACCACGCGGCCGAGGCGGAGATGGCCGCGCCGGCCGAGCCCATCGTCTTCATGAAGGCGCCGAGTTCCCTCTGCGGCCCCTACGACGACCTGGTCCTGCCGCGCGGCTCGCAGAAGACCGACTGGGAGGTCGAGCTGGGCGTGGTCATCGGCAAGCCCGCAAGCTACCTGGAGGAGGCCCAGGCGCGCTCCGTCATCGCCGGCTACTGCATCGTCAACGATGTCTCCGAACGCGCCTTCCAGCTCGAGCGCGGCGGCCAGTGGACCAAGGGCAAGTCGGCCGACAGCTTTTGCCCGCTCGGCCCCTGGCTGGTCACCGCCGATGCCGTGGCCGACCCGCAGGCGCTCGCGATGCGCCTGGAGGTCGACGGCAGGGCCTACCAAGACGGTACTTCGGCGACCATGATCTTCAAGATCGACCAGATCATCGCCTACCTCAGCCGCTTCATGAGCCTGCAGCCCGGCGACCTCATCGCCACCGGCACCCCTGCCGGCGTCGGCATGGGCCAGAAACCGCCGCGCTACCTCGCCGCCGGCAACCGCATGACCGCAGCGATCGAGGGGCTGGGCGAGCAGCGGCAGCGGGTGGTGACCGGTTGAGGTCGACCACGAGACCGTCGCCGACGCGGGGCGGAAGCCCGCACCCGGCCGGGGCCGGGTGCGGGAGGGCGGCCTTTCGCCTGCGCGCTATGCCCAGCCGAGGGCGCGGAGGGCCGGGAGGTCGTTCCAGACCTTGGTCATGTGCCGGATCTTGGGGCCGTCGAACTCGATGAAGTAGACGTAGTCGCTGGCGACGGTCTTGCCCGTCGGTGCGACCGGTCCGCCTTCTCCGCTGTTGGTGCCGTGGAACACAGCCGCGGCAACGACGGTGTTGCGCGCCTCGTCGGCGGCGAAGGCCTTCAGCTCGTAGCGGCCGTCGGGGATGGGGCCCAGCAGCCCCTTCATCCAGTCGGCATAGGCGGCCAGGGTCTTGGTGTCGGCCAGGGCGTCCGCCTGGCAGGCGAAGGTCGCATCGCCGTGGCACCAGGCCTGGCAGGCCTCCCAGCCCCCGCCGGTCTCGCAGGCCTCGAAGAAGTCTCGGGCGGTCTGTTGGATCGTCACGTTCGTCTCTCCCGATAGGGTTGGCCGCGTCTCCTGCGGCAGGTGAGCGAAGCCTAGGGGCCCGCGGGTGCGGCGGCCATCGATCAAGTGCAGTATGTTTTCGGAACAGATGCGGTAGTCTGCCTGCGGCATCGGCGGGGGTGCAAGCCAACGCGCATTCGAGACCGACGCGGGAGACCTTGCGTGAGCTCAATGGACGACCAGGCCGAAGCGCTGAGCAACCGGGAGCGGGAGGTCGCGGAGGCCTATGCCGAGGGCCAGAGCTACAAGGAGATCGCGCGCAGCCTGAACCTCTCTCCGGCGACGGTGCGCACCCATCTGCGGACGGTCTACCGCAAGCTCGAGGTGACCTCGAAGCTGGAGCTGGTCCAGGCCCTGCACGGCGGCCCGCCGGCGGGGCCCCGCGGCGCCCGGGAGAGCGCGGCCCTGGTCGCCGAGCTCGCGCTGGAGCTCGACGAGGCGGTCCGGCGCGAGCGCATCCTGGCCCAGGTGCTGCGGATCATCAGCCAGCAGGGGGACCGTCTGGACGCCGTCATCGACGCCGTCCTGAACCACGCGCTGGAGATCTGCGAGGCGGAGTTCGGCATCCTCTTCGACTACCACGGCGACCTGCGCTTCAGCGCCATGCGCGCGCAGAACATCGCGCCGGCCTTCGGCCGCTGGCTTGCCGAGCAGGGGACCTTCCGGGTGGATCCCGAGACCGGGCTCGGTCGGGTCGCGAGCAGCCTGCAGAGCGTCAACATCGCCGACGTCCGCGGCGAGGAGGTCTACCGCAGCCGCGCAGCGCTCCGGATCGCCACCGCGGACCTCGGCAGGGCGCGGTCCTTCGCGGCGATCCCCATGCTCTCCGCCGACCGCCTGATCGGCGCCTTCACGGTCTACCGGACCAGGATGCACCCCTTCAACGAGCGCGCGCTGGAACTGGCCCAGCTCTTCGCCGACCAGGCGGCGATCGCGATCCAGAACGCCCGCCGATCGGCCATGCCCGGCTCCCCACAATCCCGACCCGACGGGGTCACGCGCGGATGAAGGCGAGCAGGTCGGCGTTCAGGACCTCGGCATTGACGGTGAGCATGCCGTGCGAGAAGCCCGGGTAGGTCTTGAGCGTGCCGTTCTGCAGGAGCCGGATGGATTTCCGCGCGGAAGCCCCGATGGGGACGACCTGGTCGTCCTCTCCGTGCAGGACCAGGGTCGGCAGTGCGATCGCTCGTAGATCCTCGCTCTGGTCGGTCTCGGAGAAGGCCTTGATGCCCTCGTAGTGCGCCTTGGCGCTGCCCATCATGCCCTGTCGCCACCAGTTCTGGATGACGCCGGGCAGGGGCGTGGCGCCCGCGCGGTTGAAGCCGTAGAAGGGCCCGCTCGGGACATCTAGGAAGAACTGGGCGCGGTTGGCCGCCAGGGCGGCGCGAAAGCCGTCGAAGACCTCGAGCGGCGTTCCCTCGGGATTGGCCTCGGTCTTGACCATGAGCGGCGGCACGGCGGAGACCAGGACGGCCTTGGCGACGCGGCCGGCGGGTGCGCCGAACCGGGCGACATAGCGGGCGGCCTCGCCGCCGCCGGTGGAGTGGCCGATGTGGACCGCTTGGCGCAGATCCAGCGCCTCGGCCACGGCGAAGGCGTCGGCGGCGTAGTGGTCCATGTCGTGCCCGTCGGACACCTGGGCCGAGCGGCCGTGGCCCCGCCGGTCGTGGGCGACGACGCGGTAGCCCTGCTGCAGGAAGAACAGCATCTGCGCATCCCAGTCGTCGGCGCTGAGCGGCCAGCCGTGATGGAACACGATGGGCTGGGCGTCCTTCGGACCCCAGTCCTTGTAGAAGATGTCGACACCATCCTCAGTCGCAACGAAAGGCATGGCAAACTCCTTGTCATTATGGCGCCGGGCCGAAGAACGCGAGGTCGAAGAGGGACGAAAGGTCGGGAGGGAACTGCACGGGGACGACGGCGCGCGCGTTTCGGCCGGAACCGAAGGCGTCAGCCACCGTTACTGCGATCATTGCCGCCAAAGGGGGCGGGTGCAAGCGGAGAAGCCCGCGCAAGGGAAGGCCGACAAGGTCGGCGCCGACGCGATTGAGAGAGGCCTCCCCACAAGCGCCAGCCCGGTCAGGCTCCCATGATCGGTCAATGTCCGGAATTGGTCTTGGAGGAGCTGGCGGACCCGAAAGGATTCGAACCTTCGACCTCTGCCTTCGGAGGGCAGCGCTCTATCCAGCTGAGCTACGGGTCCCTGGTGCCACGGCGGCTGCCGGTCTGGCAGGGCGCGGAGACTAGCAATCCCGCCCCCGATCCACAATGCGGAAATGAGCGGGCGCCCCGGCCCCGGGTGCAGGGCTTCAGAGGTCGAAGGCGAGGCTGCGCGCGGCCGGGTCGGTCAGGGTCAGCAGGCGCTGGGCGGCGAGGCGGGCGAAACGGGTCTGCAGGGCACGGCGGCGGGCCGCGGCCAGGCGGGCCTCCGGCGGCGGGCGCAGCTCCACCGCGCCGAAGGGGTCGGCGATCAGGATGCCGGGCTCGGGCGGCAGGACCTCCAGCGGGAAGTCCTGCGGCACCGCAAAGCTGAAACGGTCGCAGAAGGGCAGGTAGTCCGGCCACTTGCCGTCGGTGCGATAGTCCGCCAGCGAGGACTTCACCTCGACCAGCAGGAAGTCGCCCTTGTCGCTGAGCGCCAGCAGGTCGGCGCGCCGGCCGTTCTTCAGGGTCACCTCGCTCAGCACCGACCAGCCCTCGGCCGACAGCATGCGGGTCACGCCGCGCGCCAGGCGCTGGCCCGGTGCCATCGCCAGCAGTGGGGAGTCCGCGGTGAAGGCCGCATCGCGCATGACGGTCGCTCTGCCCGCTTTGCCTGGAACAAAAGGTGAATAGAGGGATAGCAGGTCGCGGCGTCCAGGGAAAGCCCGGATGTCCCGGTTGGGTTTGCCGAGTGGGGGGTACGGGCCGATCCCGCGCTCCCCTCTCGCCACCAAGCACTTGATCTGGTGGGCCGATTCACGCAACGCTTGAGATTCAAGCGTTGCGATCGGACCACTAGAGCAAATCCCGAGCAGATGGACTCATCTGCGACGACGATTTGCTGTTAAAACAACAGGCTAGCGTAGGATACGTGAGCATAGGCGAACGCATCCTGCTCTAGCGCTCCAGCGGCTTGTACTTGATGCGGTGGGGCTGGTCGGCCTCGGCGCCAAGGCGGCGGTGGCGGTCGGCCTCGTAGTCCTGGTAGTTGCCCTCGAACCAGACCACCCGGCTGTCGCCCTCGAAGGCGATGATGTGGGTGGCCAGGCGGTCCAGGAACCAGCGGTCGTGGCTGGTGACCAGCACGCAGCCGGAGAACTCCGAGATCGCCTCTTCCAGAGAGCGCAGGGTATCGACGTCGAGATCGTTGGTCGGCTCGTCCAGCATCAGCACGTTGGCGCCGGACTTCAGCATCTTCGCCAGGTGCACGCGGTTGCGCTCGCCGCCGGAGAGCTGGGTCACCTTCTTCTGCTGGTCGGGACCCTTGAAGTTGAAGGCGCCGACATAGGCGCGGCTCGGCACCTCGCGCTTGCCCATGACGATGATCTCCTGGCCCTCGGAGATCTCCTCCCAGACCGTCTTCTTGCCATCGAGCGCGTCGCGGCTCTGGTCGACATAGCCGAGCACCACGGTGTCGCCGACGCGCAGGCTGCCGCCGTTCGGTTCTTCCTGGCCGACGATCATGCGGAAGAGCGTGGTCTTGCCGGCCCCGTTCGGGCCGATGATGCCGACGATGGCGCCCTTGGGCACCTTGAAGCTCAGATCGTCGATCAACAGGTGGTTGCCAAAGCCCTTGCGCAGGTCCTGGGCCTCGATCACCAGGTCGCCCAGGCGCGGCGCCGGCGGGATCACGATCTTGCCGGGCTCGGGCGCCTTCTCCTGCTCGGCGCGCAGCAGGTCCTCATAGGCCTTGAGGCGCGCCTTGGACTTGGCCTGGCGCGCCTTGGGGCCCTGGCGCACCCACTCCAGCTCGTGCGCCAGCTCGCGCTGCCTGGCGCTCTCTTCCTTCTCCTCTTGCGCCAGACGGCGGCGCTTCTGCTCCAGCCAGGAGGAGTAGTTGCCCTCGAAGGGCAGGCCGCGGCCGCGCTCCAGCTCCAGGATCCAGCCGGCGACGTTGTCCAGGAAGTAGCGGTCGTGGGTCACGCAGATGACGGTGGAGGGATACTCCTCCAGGAAGCGCTCCAGCCAGGCGACCGATTCGGCGTCCAGGTGGTTGGTGGGCTCGTCCAGCAGCAGCATGTCGGGCTTGGAGAGCAGCAGGCGGCAGAGTGCGACGCGGCGCCGCTCGCCGCCCGAGAGCTTGGCCACGTCGGCCTCGCCCGGCGGACAGCGCAGCGCGTCCATGGCGATCTCGACCTTGCGGTCCAGGTCCCAGGCGTCCAGGGTCTCGATCTTCTCCTGCAGTTCGCCCTGCTCGGCGATCAGCGCGTCGAAGTCGGCGTCCTCGTCGCCGAAGGCGGCCGAGACGGCCTCGAAGCGGTCGAGCAGCGCCTTGGTCTCTGCCACGCCCTCCAGCACGTTACCGAGCACGTCCTTCTCCGGATCCAGTTCCGGCTCCTGCGAGAGGTAGCCCACCCGCACGCCCTTGGCGGCGAAGGCCTCGCCCGTGTACTCGGTCTCGATGCCGGCCATGATCTTCATCAGGGTCGACTTGCCGGCGCCGTTCAGCCCCAGCACGCCGATCTTGGCGCCGGGCAGGAAGTTCAGGTTGATGTCCTTCAGGACCTGCTTGCCACCGGGGAAGGTCTTGGAGAGGTGGCTCATTTGATAGATGAACTGATAGCTGGCCATGGGCACTGCCTTCCTGCAACGGGAGCGCGGGACGTGAGGCGCTGGATAGGGGGAGCGGCGGGCGATCCTAGCCGCAGCGCTGCTGCCGTCAAGCCCGGAAGCGGCAACCCTGCTCAGTGCTGAGCGGGCAGGATCGCGCGGCGCCGGCTGCCCTCCAGGCGGGTGAGCTGGAAGGGCGCGCCGTAGGCCGCGGCGAGGTTGGCCTCGGTCAGCACCTGCTCGACCGGGCCCTGCGCCACCGCCCGGCCCTGCGCCAGCAGCAGGGCCTCGTCGGCCTGCTCCAGGGCGGCGGTCAGGTCGTGCACGATGGCGAGCACGCCGTAGCCGTTGCCGGCATAGCGGCGCGCGAGTGCCAGGATGCGGCCCTGCTGCACCAGGTCGAGGCCGCTGGTGGGCTCGTCCAGCAGCAGGTAGCCCGGATCGGCCGGCGGCTGCGCCTCCCAGATCTGGGCCAGCACGCGGGCGAGGTCGACGCGCTGCCGCTCGCCGCCGGAGAGGGTGGCGACGTCGCGCTCGACCAGGTGCCAGGCCCCGGCCTCTTGCAGCGCCAGGCGGACCACCTCTGCCTGCGGTCTGGCCTCCGCCACGCCCAGGTGGGGCGTGCGGCCCAGTCCCACCAGCTCGCCCGCCGTGAAGGCGAAGTCGGCCTGCGGCAGCGTCTGCGAGAGGACCGCCCGCCGCCTGGCCAGCGCCGCCTGCGGCCAGTGCGCGAGCGGCCTGCTGTCCAGGCGGACCTCGCCCGCGCTGGGCCTGGCGGAGCCGGAGAGGCATTTCAGCAGGGTCGACTTGCCGGCGCCGTTGGGGCCCAGCAGCACCAGCAGCCGGCCGGGCGCAAGGGCGAGGTCGATCCCCTCCAGCAGGGTCGCGGACCCGGCCCGGACGCCGAGGCTCCTTGCCTCAAGCATCCAGCAGCCTCCGGCGGCGGCGCAGCAGCAGCCAGAGGAAGAAGGGGCCGCCGAAGAGCGAGGTCAGGATCCCGATCGGTAGCTCCGCGGGCAGCACCACGTGGCGGGCCGCCAGATCGGCGATCAGCATCAGGCTGGCCCCGCCGACGGCGGAGAGCGGCAGGACGTAGCGGTGGTCGGCCCCGAGCAGCAGGCGGATCAGGTGCGGCACCACCAGGCCGACGAAGCCGATCATGCCGCTGACCGCCACGGCGGCTCCGGTCGCCGCGGCCACCGCCAGGACCAGACGGCGCTTCACCGGCTCGACGGCGATACCCAGATGGTAGGCCTCCTGCTCGCCCAGCAGGAGGGCGTTCAGTGGGCGCGCCATCAGCAGCAGCGCGCCGACGCCCAGCAGGATCACCGGCGCGGCCGGCAGGACCGCCGACCAGGGCCGCCCGGCCAGGCTACCCAGGGTCCACAGCGTGATGCTACGGAGCTGCTGGTCGTCAGCGACGAAGAGCAGGAAGCCGATGGCCGCGGCGGTGATGGCGTTCACCGCGATGCCGGCCAGCAGCAGGGTGGCGACGTCAGTCCGCCCGCCGCGCCGCGCCATGCGCTGCAGCAGGGTGGTGACGGCGAGACCGCCGAGGAAGGCGGCGATGGGCAGCAGGAAGGGGCGAAGCTGCGGCAGGCTCGCGATCGCCAGGGCCTGGCCGAAGACGATGGTCGCCACCGCGGCCAGGGCGGCACCGCCGGCCACGCCGACGAGGCCCGGATCGGCCAGGGGATTGCGGAAGAGGCCCTGCAGCGCGGCGCCGGAGACGGCAAGCCCAGCCCCCACCAGTATGGCCAGCGCGACGCGCGGCAGCCGGATCGAGTAGAGGACGGCGCGCTCGGTGGCGGTGGTCGGGTTCGGCTCCGCCAGGCCGAGGAAGCCCTGCAGGCTGTCCCAGACCGCTGCCAGGGTGACGGGGACGGCCCCCAGGGCGATGGACAGCAGGCTCGCCAGCAGGAAGACGAGCAGGATCGCGGCGGTACAAAGCTGCCGCTTCCTGCGCCGTCTCTCTCCCGGCAGGCTCTCCACGCCAGGGGCGAGCTTGGCGGTGTACGCCACCTCCCGGACCTTGACCGCGCGTCGGGGACTAGTCGGCGGCGGTCGCTGCCGGCGCGTGCATCTTCGCCATCAGGTCGGCGGCGACCTCTGGCGTCCGCGGGCCGAAGCCCAGGAGCAGCAGGGCATCGAAGGAGTAGACGCGCCCCGCCTCGACTGCGGGCAGGAGCGCCAGGGCCGGGTCGTCCTTGACCCTCTCGAGACCGCCGAGGGCCGCGACCCCCTGGTCGGTCAGGACCAGCACGTCGGGCTCAAGGGTGACCGCCATTTCCGGCGAGAGCGGCTTGTAGCCCTCGAAACCCGAGGCCGCGTTCTGCCCGCCCGCCAGGGCGATGACGGCATCGGCCGAGGTTCCCCGCCCGGCCGCCAGCGGCGTGCCGCTGTGCGAGAGCAGGAAGAGGACCTTGGGCTGCTCGGCAAGGCCGGCACGGCGCTCGGCCAGCGCGGCGAAGGCGCTGTCGGTCGCCAGGGCGAGGCTCTCTCCCCGCTCGGCCGAGTCCGTGGCCGCTGCGACCGCACGGATCTTGGCGGCCACGCCCTCGGGCGAGGCCTCGTCGGGAATCATCTGCACGGCGAGGCCGGCGTCGCGCATCTGCTGCAGGACGGCCGGCGGGCCGGCGTCGGCCTCGGCCAGCACCAGCTCTGCCTTCATGGCGATGATCGGCTCGGCGGCGAGCGCCCGGACATAGCCGACGTTGGGCAGGGACTGCGCCTCGAGCGGATAGAGCGAGGTGCTGTCCACGGCCACGATACGGTCCTGCAGGCCGAGCTCGTAGAGCACCTCGGTGACCGACCCGCCGACCGAGACGATGCTGGCCGGCGGCTCGGCCGTTGCACCCGCAGCGACCAGGCAAGCGAGTGCGCCGAGGAGGCCAGGGAGAGCAGGCCTCAAGACGCGGGCTGGGGTGAGGGGACGAGTGGGGCTTTGCGGCTGCATGCTGTTCCCTTGCCTTCAGAAGGTGAGGTTGTAGGAGATCAGGGCCTTGAAGTTGCGGCCCATCTCGTCCGCGCCGGTGAACACGGTCGAGTATTGCTCGTTGGTGACGTTGTCGACGCCCAGGGCGAACTGCAGGCCGTTCAGGGGCGTCTCGGGCCCCGGCGCCCAGATCATGTAGAGGTCGTGCAGGGTGTAGGGGGCGCGGTAGTCGGCGGGATCGTCGGACTCGAAGGCCGCCGCATGGGTCATGCGATAGCCGGGGAAGAGGTTCAGCGGCTCGATCTTGCCCAGCAGGTTGAAGGTCACCCGGTCCGGCTGCAGGGTGCCGGCTTGCTCTCCGGTATCGAGATCCTTGCCGCGGATGATCGAGTAGGCGACGGAGGAGCGGAAGTAGCGGCTGTCGTAGACCGCCTCGATCTCCGAGCCCTGGAGGAGGGCGCTGGAGATGTTCTCGACCGTCGTCGTGCCGTCGCAGGCGCCGGGAATGAAGGGATTGCAGTCGACGAAGGGCGCGGGCTGGTTGACGTCGAGCGCGATCAGGTTGTCGGCGTTGGTGCGGAAGTAGCCGCCCTTGAACTCGGCATAGTCGTTCTCCAGCAGCACGCTGTCGAACTGGAAGCCCAGCCCCGCTTCCCAGGTGCGGGCCGTCTCCGGCTTCAGGTCCGGGTTGGGCACGAAGCGGTTGACGATGGTGGTGAAGCCCAGCGGGATCTCGAAGTGGACGCCGGTCAGGTAGAGGTCGTTGATGTTGGGGGCGGAGAAGGCCTCGGCATAGCTGCCGTAGACCATGAACCAGGGGACCGGGTTGTAGGTGACGCCGATCTTGGGCGAGAAGCGCTGGTCGGTCTGGTCGTTGTCGATGTCGCTGCTGGAGCCGAAGTAGTCGAAGCGGCCGCCCGGGATGATCAGGAACTCGCCGGGGATGCCGAAGGGCTCGGTGAGCGTGATCTCGGCCTGGATGAAGGCGCCGAAGTTGTTCTGGGTGGCGTCCGGCACGCCCTCGCGCTCGCCAGACGCGCTGGCGCCGTCCTGGTGGTCCCGGAAGTATTCCAGCCCGTAGGTGAAGACGACCGCCGTGTCCTCCAGCGGCTGGACCACCGAATCGTTCTGCAGGCGCAGCCCGATGGTGTTGAGGTCGCGCTTCACCGTCTCGCCGCTGGGACCGAGGCCGCTGTTGTCGAGGCGCAGCTCGTCGACGGAGGAGTCCACGTAGTAGACGCGGCCCTCGAAATCGATCCAGTCGTTGTCCGGCGAGAAGGCATAATAGACCTGCGAGGTCTGGGCGGTGATGTCCTTGTCGACCAGGTCGATTCCGCCCACGCCCTGGCCGTTGTTGGGCTCGGTTGCGGAATCGTGGAAGCGCTGCCAGGAGGCCTCGACGAAGTGCGGGCCCTCGGCGTAGCTCCCCTTCACCAGGCCGGAGATGATGTTGTCGTCGGAGGCCAAGGTGCCGCCGCCGCCAAGCGCGATGTTGCCCGAATCGCGCACCACGAAGCTGCCCAGCAACTCCACCTGGTCGATCGGCTGGGCGAAGAGGGAGACGCTGGCCGAGAGCTCCTCGTTGCCGGTCTGGCCGCCGAAGGCGGTGGAGACGCCGTAGCGCTCGCCCGGTGCCAGGAAATCCGACGCGCTCTTGGTGCGCATCTCGATGACGCCGCCAAGACCGCCGTTGCCGTAGAGCGCGGAACTGGCGCCGCGCACCACCTCCACCGTCTCGATCAGCTGCGGATCGATGAAGAAGCGGCCGTCGTGACCGGAGATGAAGTCCTGGCGCGTGCCGTCCAGCAGGACGATGACGTCCTGGCCAGAAAACCCGCGGATGACCGGGATCTCGCCCGTCCGGCGCGGCCCGCCGGTGAAGACGACGTTGGGCACGTCGTTCAGGATATCGGCCGGGGTGGAGGGGATCTTGCGGATGATCTCCTCCTGGTCGATCACCGTGACGGAGCCGGGATAGTTGAAGGTCGTGATGGGATTGGTGGTCGCGGTCACGGTGATGGCCCGGGTCTGGACGGCCGGGCCCAGGGTCTGGACCGTGGGCGCGCCGGCGTCCTCTTCATCCTCCGCCGGCGTGATCAGCTGGTTGGCTTCCTCTTCCTCCTCCGCCGGTGTCACCTGCTGTGCTGCGGCGGGTGCGGCCAGGAGAAGAACCAGAACCGCTGCCGGAATGGCCCATTCAGCCAACCTGCCGCAATACGCGCTTGCGCGCCGGTCGCGCGCCCCGAACCTCGAACCCCTCATCGACCCCCTCACACGTTCAAAACGGGGGCGAAGCCAGACCAGTTCGGCCTTCGCCCTCTTGCTGTCGATTCATCGTGCAGGCCTCTCCGGGAAACTTGCGGAGGCTGCCTGGGCGATGGTGAAAGGCTGGCGGGCGTCGACCGCTGGGCGGTCTTGCGGGGCGAGCGGAAAAGGAAGGGCGCGGCGTTTGACCGCGCCGGCTATTTGGTGAGGATCAGCCCCCCCTTGGCGGTGCGCCTCAGGCGGTAGAGCTCTCCCGAATGGCGGATGAGCAGCTCTCTGGCCCCCGAGAAGAGCACGTTGCTGCTGGTTTCCCGAACCGGGGGTTCCGGTGGCCTCGTCATGGTCTGGCTAAGCTTTGTCTCATGCACGGCTGTCAACTCCTTGCTCTGCCTACCACTTTGATAATGCGAGTGACTTGCAATTGCAAACATAATCTGCACATTCTCCCTCCATCGCTTGCCTATCGCGGAAATGGAGGATGCCAATGCGACCCTGTGCGTTGATGCTGTCGCTTAGCCTACTGCTCGGGCTGGCCGGCGGCGCTGCTGTGGCGGAGGAAACGAAGGGGGGGGAGGCGCAGGAGACGCCTGCCCAGGTGGTCCTGGAGCTCAACCGGATCCAGCCGCTGGCGGAGGCCTGCCGGCTCTATCTTCTCTTCCGCAACAAGCGCCCCGACGCCTTCGAGCGCCTGACCCTCGACCTGGTCTTCTTCAACCGCGAAGCCATCATCGACCGCCGCTTCACCGTCGAGGCGGGGCCGCTGCCGGCCGGCAAGACCAGCCTGAAGCAGCTCGACGTCCCGGACCTCTCCTGCCAGGACCTCGGCAGCCTGCTGCTGAACGACATCTCGGCCTGCAGCGGGGCGGCGGGCAGCGACCTCGGCTGCATCGCGCTGGTCGGGCTGGAGAACCGGACGGACATCGTCTTCTTCAAGTAGCAGCCGGTTCCAAGACAGCATCATGACTGCGGTATCACTGGCGGGGGTCACCCCCTCCGATTCGCCGGCTCGTACGATCAGTCCCGAGGGGGGCTGGTCGCGCTTTGGAGGAATCGGTCTCTCGGTCTGCGTGCATGGCGCGATCGTCCTGCTTCTGGTCGCCAGCCTCTCCGTCCGCGACCTGCAGCTGGGCGGTGGCGGCGGCGGCGGATCGGCTGGTGGCGGCGGCATGGGGGAGGGCGAGGTGTCGGTCATGCAGATGCCGGCCGCAGTCCCCCTGAGCGCCGCACCGCTCGCGAGCGCCGAGGCCACGCTCGAACCCCTGGAGGCGGCCCTGGAGCCCGTCCTCGAGGAGGTGCCGAGCCTGCCGGAGGCGCAGCCGGAGCTCGCCCGCATGGACCCGGCCGACCTGCCCGAGGAGGTCCTGCCGCTACAGCCGAGCGACCTACAGCCGCTGGAGTCCGAGGCCGAAGCGGTGGCCGCCCTGCAGCCGAAGCCCTCGCCCGAGCGCGCGGCTGCCCCGCCGCCGGAGGAAGCGCCCCTCGAGCCTGCGGAGACGCTCCCGGCCGCCTCGCCGCCGCCGCCTCCGCCGGCCAGCGAGACGAATCCGACCCGGCTCGAGGAGGCGGCCGTGCCCTCGGCCTTGCCACCGCCCAAGGCCGCGCCCAGCCTCGCCGAGGCGCCACAGGAGGAGGTCGCCGTTCCGGAGCCGCCGGAGCTCCGGGGCTTCGAGGCCGCCGACCCGACGGAGGCCCTGCTGCAGGCCTTGCCGGAAGAAGAGGCCGAGCCGGTCGAAGCCGCGAGCCTGCAGGCGCAGGAGGCGGCGGAGATGGAGACCGCGGAGCCGCTCGAACAGGCCGAGATGGAAGCCGTGCAGCCGGAAGAGATCGAGACCGCGGCGCCTGAGGAGGTTCAAGCCGCAGAGCCCCTGGAGTCCGAGGTCGCCGACGCGCCGGAGCTCGAGACGGTCCTTCCGACCGACTTCCAGGTGATGGATCCGAGCGACCTGGAAACGGAACGGCCGGTCGAGCAGGTGGCCGAGCTGCGGCCCCTGGAGGCCGAAGCGGCGCCCGCGGAACCGGCGGACCTCCTGACGGTGCAGCCGAGCGAACTGGACATCATCGACCCGGCGACCCTGACGCCGCTCACCGCCGCTGCGGAGCTGCTGGAGACGCAGGAAGAGGGGGAGAGCCAGATGCAGATGGCCCTGCTCCAGCCCGAAGCGGAAGCACTGGAGGCCAAGGAGGCCCTGGCGGTCCCGCCGAGCAAGCCCAGCCGCGAGGTCGAGCTGCCGCAGGTGCCGCGCCCCCAGGTTGCCAAGCGCGAGCCTGCCAAGCCGGCGCCCGCCCAGACGAAGAAGTCCGAGGAGCCGAAGCGCGAGGAGGCCGAGATCCAGGCGGCGCGCGACGCCGAGACCGAGGTCGCCGGCCAGCAGGTCCAGCAACCCGGCAGCGGGCAGAGTGCCGAGGGCGGCGGGGACCGGCAGGCCGGCCGGCCCGGCGCGGGCGGTCAGGGGGCGGCCGGCCGCGGTGCCGATCCCAGCTCGGCCGACGTCAACAACTACGCCAGCCAGGTCGCGGCCTGGCTGGAACGCCACAAGCGCTATCCGCACAGCTCGCGGCGTCGGGGCGAGGAGGGCACGGTCACCCTGCAGTTCACGCTCGACGGCCAGGGCCGCGTGCTGGGCCACCGGATCCTCAACTCCTCCGGTCACGACCGCCTGGACGACGAGGTCGTGGCCCTGCTGAAGCGGGCGAGCCCCATGCCGCAGCCGCCGGCCAACGCGGGGCGCATCTCGCTGGCGGTGCCCATCGTCTTCTCCCTGCACTGAGCTCGCACGCGCTCGAAAGGCGAATTCCGGCCGGCGCGGATTTGCTCTAGGCTTGCCGCATGCACCCCGCCTCCCTCGTTCTCGTCTTCCATGCCATCGGCAGCCCGCAAGCGACCGGCTACAAGGATGCGGTCACGCCCGAAGAGCTGGACCGTGTCCTGGGCTGGCTCGCGGCGCACTACCGCGTGGTGCCTCTGGACGAGCTGGGCGCGCGCCAGGCCGCCGGCGAGGCCCTGACGGGGCTGGCGGCCCTCACCTTCGACGACAACCACCGCAGCATCGCCGAGGTCGCCCTGCCGCTGGCCGCGGCGCGCGGGCTGCCGGCGACCTGGTTCCTGATGACTGCCGTGCTGGCCGGCGAGCCCTACTGGCGCCGCCAGGTGACCGGCCTCCTGGCGCGCGGGCAGGAAGCCGCCTTCCGCGGCTTCCTCGCCGCCGAGGCGCCGGCGCTGGCGGAGCGTATCCGGCCGGGCCGGCTCTACAAGGACAGCAAGGACCCCCGGCGGGTGCCGCCCGCCGAGATCGCCCGCCTGCTGCGCGCCTTCGAGCCCGGGAGCGGGCAGCAGCAGGACTTCGTCACGCCCGGCGAGGTCGCGGCCCTGTCGCTGCCGGGCGTCACCCTGGGCAATCACAGCCACCGCCACCTGGTGATGTCAGGGCTGTCGGACGCGGCGCAACGCCAGGAGGTCGTGACCGCCTCGGAGGCCCTCTCGCACTTCCCGCAGCCCAAGAGCCGGCTCTTCGGCGTGCCCTTCGGCGGCCCCGGCAGCTATGACGGCGCGACCCTGGAGGCCGTGGCCGCCGCCGGCCTCGCCGGTGTGGCCGTCACCGCGGGCGGGCTTCAGGCCGCCGATGGCCTGGAGGACCACCCGCTGCTGGCCGGAGGCGCCGGCATCAGGCCCGCCCTGGCGCGCTGCCTGGCGCCGGCCTTGCGCGGCGGCCTCCTCTGAGCGCGGCCTTCCGGCGGTTCACTCGTCCAGAGGCATCGAGTAGCCGACCATCAGGGTGCGGCGCGGCGGCAGGTCGAAGCTGTCGTTGCGGCGCTCGGCATTGCGCACCAGGATGCAGTAGAGGCTGAGCAGCAGGTCCTGCGGGCGGCGCCAGCGGCGCGGCGGCAGCGGGCGCTCGTGGCCCACGACATAGACCAGCTCCTCCGAGTTCAGGCCCTCCTGCTGCAGCGCCGGCCCGATCAGCGAGGGCAGCGAGACCGACTGCATGTAGCCGACATGCACCTCCAGCCGCAGCACCCGCTCGCCGATCCAGTGGCTGACGATGCGCTCCTCGGGGGGCACCCGCGGCCGGCCGGAGACGCGCACGGAGGTCATGATCAGGCCGGTGAAGACCGTACCCAGCAGGCGGTCCATGTTGGCCAGCGGCTCGGGGATGAAGTCGCCGCCCCGGGTCAGGAAGACGCCCCAGCGCTCCACCGTGGCGTCGCGCTTCTGCAGGGCCAGCGCATAGCTGCCGAGCCGGTCCGCGCTGCGGTGGCGCGCCTGCAGGCTGCGGGCCAGGCCGGCCCGCCAGGACAGCATGACGATCATCGCCACCGTGGCCAGCGAGAGCGGCAGCCAGCCGCCGGTCTCCAGCTTGGTGAGGTTGGGGATGAAGTAGACGAGGTCGATGGTCAGCAGCAGGAGGCCGATGCCCCAGGCGGCGGCCTTGTGCAGCTGCCTGCGCTCGATGAGGACGGCGACGAAGAGCAGGGTGGTGGTGATCATCGCGGTCGCCACGGCCATGCCGTAGGCGTCGGCCAGGTTGTCGGACGAGCGGAAGCCCAGCACGGCCGCGATCGAGAGGACCGCCAGCAGCCAGTTGACCGCCGGCAGGTAGACATGGGTCTCGTGCTCTTCGGCGGTGTGGATCACCCTGAGCTTGACCAGGAGGTCGACCTGCATGGCCTGGCGGGTCAGCGCGAAGACGCCGGTGATGACGGCCTGCGAGGCGATGACGGTGGCGAAGGCCGCCAGCACCACCAGGGGCAGGCGCAGGACCTCCGGCGCCAGCAGGAAGAAGGGGTTCCTGATGGCCTCCGGCTCGGCCAGCAGCAGGGCGCCCTGGCCGAAGTAGTTCAGCAGCAGGCCCGGCATGGCGACCAGGAACCAGGCCCGCGCGATCGCCGGCCGGCCGAAGGCGCCGAGGTCGGCATAGAGCGCCTCGCCGCCGGTGATGGTGAGGAAGACGGCGGCCAGGATGAGGGCGGCGTGGTCCGGGTGGTTGAACAGCAGCCAGATGCCGTGGTGGGGGTCGACCGCCCAGAGGATCCTGGGGTGCTGGATCACCGAGAAGGCGCCCAGCAGCCCCAGCACGAGGAACCAGGCGAACATGGTCGGCCCGAAGAGCTTGCCGATGCGGTGCGTGCCGGCCTTCTGCAGGGCGAAGAGCGCCAGCAGGATCACGACGGTGAGCGGCACGACGAAGTGGTCGATTGCAGGCGCCGCGATCTCCAGGCCCTCGACAGCGCTCAAGACAGAGATCGCCGGCGTGATCACCCCGTCGCCGAAGAGCATGGCCGCCCCCAGCAGCGCGAAGAGCAGCAGGAAGCGGCTGCGCGGGTCGCTGCGCTGGTGCAGGTTCAAGAGGGTGGAGAGCGCCAGGATGCCGCCTTCGCCGTCGTTGTTCACCCGCAGGACCAGCCCGACGTACTTGAAGGAGACGGAGAGCGTGATGGTCCAGACGATGAGCGAGAGCACCCCGAAGATCTGCGCCTCGGGGTGGGCGTGGCCGGCGGCCGTCGCGGCCTCGCGAAAGGAGTAGAGCGGCGAGGTGCCGATGTCGCCGAAGACGATGCCGAGGGCCGCGACGGTGAGGGAGGCCTTGGCCTTGGACACGGCGCCCTTCCCCCCTTCTTCTCCACGCGCTGCACTGCCGACGGAGTGCCCGGCGATGGTGGGCCCGGCAGGATTCGAACCTGCGACAACACCGTTATGAGCGGCGCGTTCTGACCACTGAACTACGGGCCCCCCGGACGACTGCCCGGATAGAAACCATGTCCGGCCCAGCGCCGCAAGGGCAGTGGCCGGGTCGGTTCTAGTCTCCGGAGGGGCCGGAGAGCGGCTGCTGGATCTCCTGGAAGGCGGGCAGCGCCTCCAGGCGCGCGGCCAGCGCCTTCAGCTTCGGGCTGTTCGCCTCGGCCAGCAGGTCGGGGTGGGCCTCGGAGAGGAAGCGCAGGATACAGGCGACCGCGATGTCGGCATGGCCGGGGCTCTCGCCGAACCAGTAGCTGGCGCTGCCGAACTCGCTCTCCAGCAGCTCCAGGACCGAGAGGATCTGGCGCCGGCAGCGGGCGACCCAGACCTCGGAGGCCTCCTTGCGCAGGATCCCCTCGTAGAAGAGGCTGACGGCCTTGTCGCCCACCCCCGTCGCCAGCGCGGCGACGCGGAGCGCGGCACGGCGCTCGGGCCCGCGCGCGGCGATCATGGCCTGGTCCTCGCCCACCAGATCGTCCAGGTAGTCCAGGATGGCGGCGCTCTCGACCAGGGTCACACCCTCGCTCAGCACCAGGCTCGGCACCCGCATCAGCGGATTGAAGGGGGCGATCTTGTCGGCGTCGCCGAAGGTCGACCAGGGGCGGTGCTCGAAGGGCAGGCCATAGAGCCTGAGCGCGATGGCCACGCGGCGCACGAAGGGGGAATCGTACTGTCCGATCAGAATCATCTGCGACCTCCCGGATGGTGCTGTCGAGGCCGACAGCCTGCCGCGTCGCGGGTCGCCCTGACCAGCCCTTCCTTCGCGTGGCCTGGGTTGCAGCAATGCGACCTCTTGCACCCGGATATAGGGTTAAGCTGGCCAGGTTCACTGCAAGGAGACCGTCGGCATGGCTGAGCAACAACCCAGGGAAGGCCGGTGCCTGTGCGGTGCCGTGACCTATGCCTACGAGGGGCAGGAGCTCTGGCGCGGGCACTGCCACTGCGAGAGCTGCCGGCGGGCGACGGCCTCCGCCTTCACGACCTTCATGGGGGTGGCGCGGGAGACCTTCCGCTACACCGGCCGGCCGCCGAAGGTCTTCCGCTCCTCGCCCGGCGTCGCGCGCTCCTTCTGCGACACCTGCGGCACGCCGATCGCCTACGAGAGCGAGGCCTTCCCGGGCGAGATCCATCTCTATGCGGCGACCTTGCTGGACTCTTCGGACTTCCGTCCGGACTTCCACGTGCATCACGCCGAGAAGGTGCCCTGGGTCGAGCTGGACGACGACCTGCCCAGGCATCCCCACTCCTCCGACGAGGGCTGAGGACGCTACGGCCGTTGCCGTATCATTGGGCTCCTTCGCAGCGCTATCTGGACAGGTGATCGAAAGGCTGGCGGAGCGCGCGTGTCAGACACAACGTCTAAGAGTCTAGCGGTAGAGCTTTCCCTGCTGGCCCTGCTCGCGCTCCTCTGGGGATCCTCCTACCTCTTCATCCGGGTGGCGGTCGAGACCATCCCGCCGGTCACCCTGATCGCGGTCAGGGTGACGATCGCAGCGCTGCTGCTGATGGGCCTGGTGATCCGGCAGGGCCACCGCCTGCCGGTAGAGGGGCGCACCTGGCTGGCGCTCGGCCTGCAGGCCTTCCTGAACAGCTTCGGCGCCTGGACCCTGCTCGCCTGGGGACAGCAGTACGTGGAGAGCGGCCTGGCCGGAGTCCTGAATTCGACCTCGCCGATCTTCGTCTTCTTCCTCACGCTCACGGTCACCCGGCACGAGAGCCTGTCGCCGCGGCGGCTTGCCGGCGCCCTTCTCGGCGTCTGCGGGGTCGTGCTGATCGTGGGCCCGGACGTGCTGGAGGGCCTGGGCCGGGAGGTCCTGGCGCAGCTTGCCGTGCTCTTCGCAGCCTTCCTCTATGCCCTGGCGGCAATCTTCGGCCGGCGCTTCGCCGGCCTGCCGCCGAGCGTGACGGCGGCGAGCGCCATGCTCTGGTCCGCCGCCGTCCTGCTGCCGGCCAGCCTGCTGCTCGAGGCGCCCTGGCGGCTCGCCCCCTCCCTCGAGTCGCTCCTGGCAGTCGCGGCGCTCGGCATCTTCTGCACCGCGGGTGCCCTGGTGATCTACTTCCGCCTGGTCCGCACCCTGGGGTCGATCGGCGTCACCAGCCAGAGCTACCTGCGCTCCGGCATCAGCGTGCTGCTGGGCATCCTGGTGCTGGGCGAGAGCTTCTCTCCACCCATCGCCCTGGGCCTTGCCGCCGCGGTCGCCGGCGTCCTGCTGATCAACTGGCCTTCTCGATGACCCCGCAGGCGATGCGGTTGCCGGCATCGCCCGCCGGCTGCGAGATGTAGTCGTCGACACCGTCGTGCACGATGAAGGCGGTGCCGCCCTCCTTGAAGAGCGAGCCCTCCTTGCCCTCCTCCAGGGTCACCGAATCGAGGAAGTACTCGATGGTCAGCATGCCGTTCTCCGGCACGTGGATGTTGGGCATGTCGCCCGCGTGCGGACCCTTGGCGTCGCCGATGCCATGCGCGTGATCGGCGGGCGCGTAGTGGCCGCCGGCCGCCTTGAAGTCCGGCGCGCAGGTCCCGTTGGTGTGGATGTGGAAGGCGTGCTCGCCCGGCGGCAGGCCGTCGAACTCGGCCGTCAGGTGGACGATGCCGGAGGGGGTCTGGGCCAGCGCGACCATGGCGACGGTCTTGCCGTCGGCGTCGCGCAGTTCGGATCGTGCCCTCAGCTCCTCGGCAGCGCTGGGGCCCGCGACGAGGACGCCGGCCGCCACCGCGGCCGCGGTCAGATGGTACGTGATTCTATGCATGTCTCGCTCCCGTGGCGTTTGCCGGGCGGATCGGGATCGGTCGGGATCGACCGTTCGTGCGAAGCCGCCCTAGGAGATACGAATAGCGCAGATCGAAGTTCCCGAATGACTCCTTTCGAACGCGATTGGATTCCGGCTTGCTGGCGTCCGCTGCGAGCTGCTGCTCCTCAGGCAGGCGGCCAAACGGCGGCCGACAGCTCGATCAGGAGTTGGCGCAGCCCTCGCGTCACCTGCGCGGCGATCAGGCGGCCGCTTTCCCGATCGGCCTGCTGCGGATCCCCGACCCAGGTCGCGCCCGAGAGGTCGCCGGTGCGCCAGCCCCAGGCTATGGGGCCCGCCGGGAAGAGGCTGGGACCGGGCGCTTGCGCCGGGCGCGCTTCGCCGTACTGGCCGCGCACGCTTTCCGGCCGGAGGTGCAGCATCAGTGAGGTCTCCAGCCAGCCGCCGTGCACATCGACCTCCGGCGGGGTGGGACAGTCCAGTGCCCCGGGCAGGCCGAAATCCAGCCAGTGGGCGGCGGCCACCAGCATGCCATGGCGGCGGCGCAGGTTGAGGGCGGCGATCTGGCCGGCGGCGATGTTGCCGCCGTGGGCGTTGAAGAGCAGCAGCCGCCCGATGCCGGCCCCGGCGAGCTGTCCGCCGATTGCCTGGATCGCGGCGATTGTCGCCTCGGCCTCCAGCGCCAGGGTGCCGCGGCCCTGGTCGTGCTCTCCGGACGCGCCCAGCCAGAGGGCGGGCAGGCGCAGCAGGCCCGGCGGTGCCCCCGCCCAGTCGCCCAGCGCCAGGTCCAGCAGCCCCTCGGCGATCAGCGTGTCGGTGCCCAGCGGCAGGTGCGGTCCGTGCGTCTCGACCGCGCCCAGCGGCAGCACGGCGACCGCCCTCTCCGAAAGACCCTCCAGGCCGGCGTAGAGCTGCAGGTAGTCGGCGCTCACGGGACTGTTCGGCGCCGCTCAGGCGCCCAGGTGCCGTGCGAAGAAGGCGCGTGCGCGCTCCCACGACGCGGCGGCGGCCTCGGCATGGTAGCTGCCGCGCTCGTCGCAGCAGAAGCCGTGGCCGGCCGGGTACTCGAAGACCTCGGCCTCGGGGGCGGCGGCATAGGCCTTCTGGCGCGCGCTCTCGGGGATCGCCGCGTCCTCCAGGCCGAAGTGCATCTGCAGCGGCGCACGCGGCGGGTTGTCGGCCGCCAGGTTGCCGATGCCGCCGCCGTAGAAGGCGACGCTGGCCGATACTCCTGGCAGGCGGGCCGAGAGGAAGGCCAGGTCTCCGCCCCAGCAGAAGCCGATCACGCCGACCTTGAGCCCCTGGCGCTTCAGCCAGTCGACGCAGGCCGCCACGTCCTCGGTCGCCTGGTCATAGGGGACCTTCGCCTTCAGCTCGCGGCCGCGGGCGATGCCGTCTTCCTGGTAGGTGAGCTCAATGCCCGGCTCGATGCGGTCGAAGGCGGCAGGCGCCAGCACCAGCAGGCCGGACTCGGCGAAACGGTCGGCGGTCGCCCGGATATGGCGGTTCACCCCGAAGATCTCCTGCATGACGACCAGCCCGGCCCTGGGCTCGCCCACGCCCTGGCGGCTGCGGTAGCTGGTGAAGGCATGGTTGTCGGCGGAGGCCAGCCGCAGGGTGTCAGCCAGGGTCTTCTGCATGTCGCGCGTCCTCTCGCGGGGTCGGGGTGGAGCGAAGTCTAGCCCAAGCCAAACGGCGGAAACAGTGGGCTTGGCCGGTGCCACCTTCGCTGCCTCTCCCCGCTGGTCCTTGCGGTCCGCCGCCGCGCCTGCCCGTATAAAACTTTAGGTTGATTTTGATTTGAACAAGAATTATTCTAAATAAAGAACAGCCTATAATAGGCGGGCAAAGCAGGGTAGAGGGGATGCATTGCTGCAATGAAAGGCTGTGGCAGCCTTGCCGCTGCGGCCGGCAGGACAGCTAACCCCGCTGCCATCCGGGATCAGGCCAACAAGGAGGGGAGACATGACCGGAGACCGACGACAGAAGGCCTACGACCTGCGGGTCGAGGCAGCCGAACTCGCCAGGGCGCGGCCCCATCGCGAACATCGGGGCAATGGGGACGAACAGCGCTACGCGCACGCCAACTATTGCATGAGCTTCACCAAGGGTCTGCCGCACAACGGCGCGACCGGCTTGATCCCGGACCGGCGCGATTTCGAGGCCTTCCGGAATGCGATCGACGAAGGCTACATCGAACGCTTCAGCTTCAACGTGCCGGTGGCGACCGACTGCGACGGACGCTGTAAATGGGAAGCGCCGACCGCAGGCCTCGTCTACGATTTGCAGGGTCCCGACGCGCAGGCCGTTACCATGGCTCCTGCGCCCGCGCTCGGATCGGACGAACTCGCCTATGAAATGGCCGAGGTCTATGAGCTGGCGCTGATCCGTGACGAACCCCTGACCGCGCTTCGCGCCGGTGCCGGCAATGCGGCGGTGCTCTCGAGCATCTGCCACCTCAATGGGTATGCCTACCGACCCGCCGAAGGGAAGGGGCGGCCTCGCAAGACCGATGCTGGCGGCGATGTCGACGAACAGACGGTTTTCCGAGGCTCAGGCATCGGTGTGGAGGTTGGGCCCTACCTGTCTCAGTTCATGCTGCTCGGCAGCAGGACGGTACCGGGAAAGACCGTCCACACCTCCAAAGGTACCCTGACGCCGGACGGCTTGATCGAGTACGGAGCCAATCAGATCGACCAGCGCGTTCCCGTGGCCTGCAAGACCAACTACATGACAGACCGCGACTCATGGCTGGCGGTGCAGCGGGGCTGCGATCCTGCACCTACCGCATTCGACGAGGATGCACCCCGCCGGTTCATCTCCACGCCGCGCGACATGGCAACCTTCGTGCATGTTGACGCGCTCTATCAGGCCTATCTCAACGCCTGTCTGATCCTGCTCGGCATCAAGGCGCCTTTCGATCCGGGCTTCGGTAATCTTTCCGGCCAGGCTGGTCTGTTCCATGTGCGTGCCAACGGTACGCATGGAGACTTCAAGCGCCAGGCTCAAGGTTTTGCCCTCTATGGCGGGCCGCACATCCTGACCCTGGTCACCGAGGTGGCGACGCGTGCCTTGAAGGCCGTGCGCTTCCAGAAGTTCAATACCCACTTGCGGCTCAGGCCCGAGGCGCTGGCGGGCCGGATCGAGCGCGCGGCCGACATTGAGGCGATGTTTCCCGGTGTCGGCACCCTGTTCCAGAGCCTTGAGGCCTCGATCCAGCCCAGCGTCGATGCCGTGTGCAAGGCGAACGGTGGTACCAAGTACCTGCCGATGGCCTTCAGCGAGGGGTCGCCGATGCATCCCTCCTACGGTGCCGGGCATGCAACGGTGGCCGGGGCCTGCGTCACAATCCTGAAGGCCTTCTTCGATACAAGTACCGTCCTGGTCCGTCGGGACGACGATGGAGAGACGCTCGAGCGCTTTTGCCATCGTAAGCCGGGTGACACGTCGCTCGCCTACGTGCCCAACTCTGACGGCTCGGACCTGGTGGCCGAGACGGGCGGACCCTTCCTCACCCTGGAGGGAGAGCTGAACAAGCTGGCCGCCAACATCTCCATCGCCCGCAACATGGCGGGCGTCCACTACTTCACCGACTACTACGACAGCCTGCGGATGGGGGAGGAGATCGCCATCGGCGTCCTGGAGGAGCAGGCGCTCTGCTATCGCACCGATCCCTTCGTGCTGACCGTGCCCACCTTCGACGGCGAGGTCCGGCGGATCGGGGCGCGCTGATCCGCGGCGGGCCGGGGCAGGGCGCAGCACCGCCCTGTCCCGGCTGTCGCGCCGTCTCTAGGCCTATACGGTCAGGACCAGCTTGCCGACGGCGCGGCGCTCGATGAAGGTGCGCAGGGCCTCGCCGGCCTCCTCCAGGGGGTAGGTCTTGCTGATCAGGGGCTTGATCTTGCCCCTGGCGTGCAGGTCGAAGAGCTGGCGGAAATTCTCGGCGTTGACCTCCGGCTCGCGCCGGGCGAAGTCGCCCCAGAAGACGCCGACCACCGAGGAGCCCTTGAGCAGCGCCAGGTTGGCCGGCAGCTTGGGAATGCGCCCGCTGGCGAAGCCCACCACCAGGAGCCTGCCCTTCCAGTTGATGGCGCGCGTCGCCTCGTCGAAGAGGTCGCCGCCGACCGGGTCGTAGATCACGTCCGCACCCTTGCCGTCGGTCAGCGCCTTGGTCGCCTCCTTCAGGGACTCCTTGCCGTAGTCGATGGTCTCGTCGGCACCGTGCTCCACCGCGACCGCCAGCTTCTCGGCGCTGCTGGCCGCGGCGATCACCCGCGCGCCCAGCGCCTTGCCGATCTCCACCGCGGCCAGGCCGACGCCGCCGGCCGCGCCCAGCACCAGCAGGGTCTCGCCGGGCGCCAGCGCCGCGCGCTGCACCAGGGCGTGATAGGAGGTGCCGTAGGTCAGGCCGAAGCCGGCCGCGGTCACGGCGTCCATGCTGTCGGGCTTCCTTAGCAGGCGGTCCGGCGTGGTGATCACCTCCTCGGCGAAACCGCCCCAGCCGGTCATGGCGATCACGGCATCGCCGGGCGACCAGTTCTCGACCCCGGGGCCCAGCTCGGTGATCTCGCCCGAGACCTCTCCGCCGGGAGAGAAGGGCAGCTCGGGCTTGTACTGGTACTTGCCGGCGATGATGAGCGTGTCGGGGAAGTTGACGCCGCAGGCCATGGTCTTGATGCGCAGCTCGCCGGCCTCCAGCGGACGCGGCGCGACCTCTTCCACGACCAGGTCCTCGGGCTCGCCGAGGGTCTTGCACAGCACTGCGCGCATCCAGCTTTCCTTTCCTTGCTTCAAGACTTCGCTCATCCGCCCTTTCGCTCACCCACCCTTTGCTCGACAGGGGGGCGACGGCTATGGTCGCCTCGCGACACCGGGGCTCGCCGAAAAGACCCGTGCGGCCGCAAGGCTGTCAAGTGAGGGACGGAAAAGATGCCGGAACTGGTTCCCCATATCCTGGCCGACCGCGAGGAGGGCGTGCTGACGCTGACCATCGACCGGCCGGAGAAGAAGAACGCGCTGACCCGCGACATGTACCACGCGCTGGCCGAGGCGATCGCGGAGGCCAGCGCCGACACGAGCGTGGGCGTGGTCGTGCTGCGCGGCAGGGGCGGCATCTTCACCGCCGGCAACGACCTGCGCGATTTCCAGGCGCGCGCGGCCGAGCCGGACGCGGGCCGGCCCTCCGGCGGCATGCGCCTCCTCCAGTCGCTCTCGACCTGCGAGGCGGTGCTGATCGGCAGCGTCGGCGGGCTGGCGATCGGCATCGGCACCACGGCGCTGCTGCACTGCGACTTCGTCTATGCCTCCGAGACCGCGGTCTTCCGCACCCCCTTCATCGACCTCGGCCTCTCCGTGGAGGGCGCGAGCTCGCTATTGCTGCCGCAGGCGATCGGCGCGCGCGCGGCCTCAGAGATGCTGCTGGCCGGCGAGGAGATGGACGCGACCTACGCCAAGGCCCTGGGCCTGGTGAATTCCGTCCTGCCGGCCGACGAGCTCGACGCCTACGTCGCCGGGCGCGCGCGCGGTCTCGCCGCCAAGCCCCGCCTGGCGCTCCGCAGCGCCAAGCGCATGCTGCTGGCCGCCCGCGGCCCCGCTGTCAAGGCCGCGATCGACCGCGAGTTCGTCGCCTTCGGTGAATGTCTGCGCTCGCCCGAAGCCCAGGCGATCTTCAAGAAGTTCTTCGAGAAGGCGTAGCGTGCCCCTCTTAGAAAGAGATCGCCGTCGCGGATCTGTCCATCCGCTCGGGGGTGTGCGCTAACGGTCCGAGGTCTGCCACCTGGGGCTGACCCACGGCCGGCGGTTGGAGCGGGGCAGCAGGTCGCGGCCCAGGATGTGGTCGCTCGCCTTCTCGCCCACCATGATGGAGGGCCCGTTCAGGTTGCCGTTGGTGATGCGCGGGAAGATCGAGCTGTCGGCGACCCTCAGGCCCTCGACGCCGATCACCCGGGTCTCGGGATCGACCACCGCCATGGGGTCGTCCGCCGCCCCCATCTTGCAGGTGCCACAGGGGTGATAGGCGCTCTCCACATGCTCGCGGATGAAGCCGTCCAGCTCCTCGTCGCTCCGGACGGCCTCGCCCGGCTGGATCTCCCGGCCGCGGTAGGGGGCGAAGGCCTCTTGCGCGAAGATCTCGCGGGTGAGGCGGATGCAGTGGCGGAAGTCGGCCCAGTCCTGGGCGGTGCTCATGTAGTTGAAGAGGATCTTCGGCGGCTGGTCGGGATCGGCCGAGCTCAGGGTGACCGCGCCGCGCGAGGGCGAGCGCATGGGTCCGACATGGGCCTGGAAGCCGTGCCCCTCGGCGGCCGCCTTGCCGTCGTAGCGCACGGCGATCGGCAGGAAGTGGTACTGGATGTCGGGATAGTCGACGCCGGGCTTGGAGCGCAGGAAGGCCGCGCTCTCGAACTGGTTGGAGGCGCCGGGTCCGCTGTGCCTCAGCATCCACTCCAGCCCGACCAGCGCCTTGCCGAAGAGGTTCCAGTGCTTGAAGAGGGTGATGGGCTGGGTGCAGGCCTGCTGGATGTAGAGCTCCAGGTGGTCCTGCAGGTTCCGGCCGACGCCCGGACGGTCGGCGACGACCGCGATGCCGTGCTCGGCCAGGTGCCGGGCCGGCCCGATGCCGGAGAGCAGCAGGAGCTTGGGCGAGTTGATCGAGCTGGCGGCGAGGATCACCTCGCGGCGCGCGCGCACCTGCTCGATGCGTCCGCCGCGCGAGACCTCGACGGCGACCGCGCGGCCCTCCTCGATCACCACCCTGCGGGCGAGGCAGCGGACCAGGTCTAGATTCTGCCGCGAGAGGCTGGGCTTCAGGTAGGCATTAGCGGCCGACCAGCGCCGGCCCTTCCAGACCGTCTGCTCCATCGGCCCGAAGCCCTCCTGCTTCTCGCCGTTGTAGTCGTCGGTCAGCTCGAAGCCGGCCTGGCGCCCGGCCTCGACGAAGGCGGCGTGCAGCGGGTTGTCGCGCTTGCCGCGGGTGACGTGCAGCGGGCCCGCCGTGCCGCGCCACTCCGGATCGCCGCCCTGGCCGCAGGCGTGCCAGGATTCCATGCGGTCGTAATAGGGGCTGACGTCGGCGTAGCCCCAGCCCTTGGCGCCGCTCTCCTCCCAGAAGTCGAAGTCGCCGGCATTGCCGCGCACGTAGACCATGCCGTTGATCGAGGAGGAGCCGCCGATCACCTTGCCGCGCGGGCAGGCGAGCCGACGTCCGCCCAGGTGCGGCTCCGGCTCGGAGCGATAGCCCCAGTCGTAGCGCGGCATGTTCATGGGATAGCTAAGCGCGCCCGGCATCTGGATCAGCGGCCCGCGGTCGGAGCCGCCGTACTCGAGCACGAGCACGGAAAAGCGCCCCTCCTCGCTCAGCCGGGCTGCCAGGGCCGATCCGGCCGAGCCGGAGCCCACGATCACGTAGTCCGCTTCCATGGACATGAGCTTAAGCCCTCGCTGCCGTGCCGCCGAACCTGAAAGGAGAGCATCTGCGCGAGGCGGCGCGGCTTGTCGAGGCTCCTCTGCCGTCCGCCCTCCGCTTCCGGTCAGAATGTCGCTGTCTGCCGGGTGCGCCGTCGGAGCCTCAGGCGCCGCCGCTCCTCATGCAGTGCTGGATCTCCTGGTAGCCGGGATCCTCCGGCCCCAGCAGGCCGTGGCGGATCAGGAAGTCGATGATCACCAGGGCGACGTTGAACTTGAAGTCCTCGGTCTCTTCCAGGCGCCGGCGGACCTCCTCGATCGGCCAGAGCATGAAGTGGTCGACCTCGTCGTCGCTGGGCTTGGGGTTGAAGCCCTCCGGCACCTCGAGGTCGTAGCACCAGAGGATGTCGTCGCGCTGGCCGTCGGTGAAGCGGCAGCGGTAGCTGATGAGGCCGGTCGGCCGGGCCTGGCGCGCCAGGGTCTCGGGGATCGAGGCCTCCTCGGCGCTCTCCTTGATCGCGTTCTCGAGCGGCGAGAGGCCGAGCGGCTGGCCGCCGGCCACCATGTGGTCCAGCTTGCCGGGCGCGGTCGGCTTGTCGAGCGCGCGCCGGCCGATCCACATGTGCAGGCCGTCGCGCCGACGCAGGAAGCCGTTCATGTGGATGCCGAAGGACCTGAGGCCCAGGACCGGCACCAGCGCCCGGTCGATCGCCAGCAGCGGCACCTCCTGCCAGTCGCGCAAGACCGGGAAGAGCTCGCCGCGGGCCGGACGGCTGTGCCCGCTCTCGGCCAGCGCCTCGTTCAGCTCCGCCATGAAGGCGCTGCGTGCGTTGTAGCCGGCGATGGTCGGGTTCAGGCTGAGGCGCCCGTCGCGCTGCAGGATCTCTTTCGGGAAGTCGGCCAGGCGCCGGGCCAGGTCGTGGGTGACCCAGCCCATGCGCCGCCCCTCGATGAAGAGCGGGCGATAGGCCTTGGGATCCCAGCGCAGGACGACACGGACGCGCTCCAGCAGGCTCATGCGCTGACCTTCTCCGAGGTCAGCACGGTCCAGACGAGCGGGATCTGGCGCAGGCAGGAGGCCACCAGCTCGCGCTCGGCGGCGGAGAAGCCGCGGACCTGCAGGTCGATCATCAGGCCCGCGCTGCCGTGCCGGCTGGGCTGGGCGAAGAAGCGCTCGGGCACCAGGCCGCGCTTGGCGAAGAGCTCCAGCACGCGCGGCAGCAGGCCGGGATCGGCCTCGCCCTCCACGCAGTAGCAGGAAACAGCGGGTTGCGGCCGGTCGAGCGGCCGTTCGAAGGTGTGGCTAACCATGGGAATACAGCTCCCGAAGGGACGTGGCAGTCGAGTGGCTTGCAAAAAAGCAGGTGTTCCCGGTCGCTCAGACGAGCGCCGGGTGGCTAATTCGCAAGACTGCCAAGCACTGATTCCTCATGGCCCCAAGATGCGCGCTGCAAGAAGTGCGGTCAAGAGGCAAGGGCAAGCGCACAGCGTTCTGCAAGAGACCTTGCCGGCGGGCGTCGCAGAGTCGTCACTTGCAGGATCGGGGCCGCTGGCCGATCATGTCTTCCCGAGGCATGTCTCTCCAGGAAACCGGTCGCAGCCGTCGCCATGAAGCCCCGTCCAATCCACCTCTCCTTCGGCGACTACGGCAGCGAGACGCCGGGCAGCGAGCCCTTCTTCCACGACTTCTCCGGCATCGCCGCGCAGGGGCGCAGCCTCTGGCTGGTCAGCGACGAGGGCAATGTCCTCGACCAGCTCAGCCTGCAGCCGGACGGCAGCTATTCCGACCACCGGCGCCTCCATCTACCCACCTTCCTCGACCTGCCGGACCCCGAGGCGGAGCTGGACCTGGAAAGCCTGGCGCTGGCCGACGACTGCCTCTGGATCATGGGCTCGCATGCCGCCGTCCGGCGCAAGGTCGGGGGCGGCGCGCAGGACCCGGAGGCCGCCATCGAGCGGCTGTCGGAGGTCGACCAGTCGCCCAGCCGCCAGGTGCTGGCGCGCCTGCCACTGGTCGAGGCCGGCGCGGGCGACTGGACCCTGGCGCCCGGCCGGGGCGGCGAGAAGGCAGGTGCCCTGGTCAGGATCGGGCGCAAGCGCAGCCGCCTGGTGAAGCAGCTTCGGCGCGACCCGCATCTGGGCCCCTTCATGGCGGTGCCCTCGAAGGAGAACGGCTTCGACGCCGAGGGTCTGGCGATCACCGGAGAGCGGCTCTTCCTCGGCCTGCGCGGCCCGGTCCTGCGCGGCTGGGCGGTGGTCTTGGAGCTGAGCACGGCCGGGGCGGAGGAGGGGCTGCTGGACCTCAGGCGCCTGGGCTCGGAGGGCGAGTTCTACCTCAAGCACTTCCTGGACCTCGATGGCATGGGCATCCGCGACCTCACCCTGCTGGGCGAGGACCTGATCATCCTGGCCGGGCCGACCATGGACCTGGACGGGCCCTTCCGGCTCTACCGCTGGCCCGAGGCCCTGGTGAGCGCGCGCCCCACCCTGGTGGAACGCAGCCGCCTGGAGCGCGTGCTCGACCTGCCGACGATCGAGGGCGCCGACCGCGCCGAGGGCCTGGCCCTGATGCAGCACGCGGGCGACAGCGGCTTCGCCATCGTGCACGACAGCCCGGCCGCCGCCCGCCGCGACCCAGTCGCCGGCCACCTCGCGCTCGACTTCTATCCCTTTCCGTGAGGTCTGTCGCTGCAACCGGAGCCTAGTAGCCGGTTGAAGCTGTCTCTTGAGAATTGACGGCCCTGTACCGTCTGTGGTACAGACTGTATCGCGTGAGGTACAGGAGTGCCACTGAAGAAGCTTCCGGCGTCTTTCTATGCCACCGCGGGTGGGAACGAGCCCGTCAGGGAGTGGCTCAAGGGACTAGAGCAGAATGCGCTCGCTCATGCTCACGCACCCTGCTCTAGCGTGTTGTTTCAGAAGCAAATCGTCGTCGCAGATGACCCTATCTGCTCGGGATTTGCTCTAGACGCTCAGGACCGTCGCGTGGTTGGCCACGACATAGCCACCGCCGAGTTTGGCTGGCCGGTGGGCATGCCGTTGTGTCGGTCGCTAGGGCGCGGCCTCCTTGAGATCCGCTCCAACATTTCCGACGGCCGGATCGCCCGCGTGATCGTAGCAGTGGTTGGTGATGAGATGGTCTTGCTGCATGCCTTCGTGAAGAAGACGCAGAAGACGCCGAAAGCGGACCTGGACCTCGCAGTCAGACGTTTGAAGGAGTTGAGTGCATGACGGATGCCAAGGGGCGTATCGGGTCGTCCTTCGAATCCTTTCTGAAGGAAGAAGGCATGCTGGAGGAGGCCAACGCCGCAGCGATCAAGCGCGTCCTGGCCTGGCAGTTGCTGCAGGCGATGGAGAAGCAGCGGCTGAGCAAGAACCAGATGGCCAAGGCGATGCAGACGAGCCGCAGTCAGCTGGATCGGATCCTGGACCCGGACAACGACAAGATCCGCCTGGACACGATCATCAAGGCAGCGCGCGCGGTCGGTAGAGAGCTGCGCATCGAGATCGTCTAGAGCAAATCCCGAGCGGATGGACTCATCTGCGACGACGATTTGCTTTTAAAACAATAGGCTAGAGCAGGGTCCATGAGCATGAGCGAACGCATCCTGCCCTAGCGTTCTGGAAGGTAACTCGACCCCGGTTCCGGCGGCGCTACTCGACCGCCTCGCCCTCGAGGATGCCCCAGAGCGTGTCGCGCTGCAGCCAGCCGCGATAGCGCTGGCCCTCCGGTCCCTCGGCGGTGATCTGGCACCAGAGCTCCGGGCAGACGTTCAGGCTGGCGAGGAAGCCCGGCTCCAGGTAGGCCAGGGTGCCGGCGGTGGCGGAGGGATCGTCCTTCAGGGCCTGCACGTCGCCCAGCACGATCACGTTGCGCCTGCCGCTCAGCATCGACTGGTGCACCCAGCCCACCGTGCCGTCGCGGTCGCGCACGCGCCGCCAGGCCTCGAACTCGTCGATCACCTGCATGGGCAGGCCCTCGCGCTGGTAGACCCAGTCGATGGGATAGCGCACGCCCGGTCCGGTGCGCAGGTTGACCTCGTTGCTGCGCAGCGAGACGAAGCGCGGCAGCGGCAGGCCGCTGGGCCCGCGCCGGGGTTCCTCGACCGTGCTGGCCTGCTGCTGTGCCTCCTCGCCCTGGGCCGAGGCCGGCGTGCTGGCAAACCACGTGCTGGCAAACCACGTACCGGCAAGCCAGAGGCCCGAGGAGATCGCGATCAGAAGTGCTGCCAGATGCCTGCGCATGGGTCTAGCCGATGGCCCAAGCGGACCCGATCCGTCAAGGCCCGGAGTGCGGGCGCGCAGGTCCGGCGGCGGCTTTGTCGGCGCACTGCGTCCATTTGGTCTCGCCCGGTCCGCTGCCGAGAGCCGCCGGAGCCGCCCGGTCCGCTGGACAGGAGAGGCGGCGGGCTGCTATGGCAAACGCCTGTCCGGTCGGCATTTCAGCGAGGAAGTGCCAGGAGGATGTGCCAGCGAGAAAGTAAGCAGGAAAGCGTCCATGCCAAGCAAAGCCAAGCCGCGTGTCATCGTCACTCGTCGTCTGCCCGATGTCATCGAAACGCGGATGATGGAGCTCTTCAACTGCAAGCTCAATCTCGACGACGAGCCCATGACCCAGCAGCAGCTGGCGCAGGCGGTCAAGGAGGCCGAGGTGCTGGTGCCGACGGTCACCGATCGGATCGATGCGGGCGTGCTCTCGCAGGCCGGTCCGCAGCTGCGCCTGGTCGCCTCTTTCGGCACCGGCGTCGACCACATCGACCTGAAGACCGCCCGCCAGCGCGGCATCACCGTGACCAACACGCCGGGGGTGCTCACCGAGGACACGGCCGACATGACCATGGCCCTGCTGCTCTCGGTGCCGCGGCGCCTGGCCGAGGGCGAGCGGGTCATGCGCTCGGGCCGCTGGGGCGGCTGGTCGCCGACCTCCATGCTGGGCCACCGGATCTGGGGCAAGCGCCTGGGCATCATCGGCATGGGCCGCATCGGCCAGGCCGTGGCGCGCCGGGCCCGCGGCTTCGGCCTCTCGGTGCACTACCACAACCGGCGCCGCGTGCATGAGGACATCGAGCAGGAGCTGGAGGCGACCTACTGGGAGAGCCTCGACCAGATGCTGAGCCGCATGGACTTCATCTCGGTCAACTGTCCGCACACGCCGGCCACCTACCACCTGCTCTCGGCCCGCCGGCTGAAGCTCCTGCAGCCGCATGCCGTGGTGGTGAACACCAGCCGCGGCGAGGTGATCGACGAGAATGCGCTGACCCGCATGCTCTCGGCCGGGGAACTGGCCGGCGCCGGCCTCGACGTCTTCGAACACGAGCCCGCGGTCAACCCCAAGCTCCTGCGCCTCGACAACGTGGTGCTGCTGCCGCACATGGGCTCGGCCACCCTGGAGGGGCGGCTCGACATGGGCGAGAAGGTCATCATCAACATCAAGACCTTCGCCGACGGCCACACGCCGCCGGACCGCGTGGTCGAAGCGCTGCTCTAGGCGCCGGCCGGGGGCGGGTTCCCCCATGCTCGAGAGAGCCGCCTCCATCGACGACCTGCGGCTGCTGGCCCGGCGCCGCCTGCCGCGCTTCGCCTTCGACTTCATCGACGGCGGCGCGGAGTCCGAGCGCAATCTCGCCCGCAACCGCGCCGCCTTCGAAGAGCTGGTGCTGCGGCCCCGCAGCCTGGTCGACGTCTCCGCGATCTCCACCGAGACACGGCTCTTCGGCCAGAGCTACGGCGTTCCCTTCGGCATGGCGCCTGTGGGTTTCCTCAACACGGCCTGGCCCGGCACCGACCTCGCCATGGCACGCCTGGCAGCCGAGACGCGCATGCCGCTCACCGTCAGCACGGCGGCCTCGACCGACCTGGAGAGCCTGGCGGAGGCGGCCGAGGGTCACGCCTGGTTCCAGATCTACGTCTCGGTCGACCGGGCCTTCGTCGGCCAGCTCCTGGACCGGGCGGAGGCCGCCGGCTACCGGGTGCTGCTGGTCACGGTCGACACGGTGAAGCCCGGCAAGCGCGACCGCGATACCCGCAACGGCCTGCAGATACCCTTCCGGCTGACGCCCAGGATCGCCTGGGACCTCGTCACCCACCCGCGCTGGTCGCTCGCCACCTGGCGGGCCGGTCCGCCGCGCTTCGCCAACGTTCTGCCGGGCTACGACCCCTCCGCGGGCGGCGGCAGCCTGGCGGACTTCCAGCGCAAGATGATCTCCGACAGCTTTTCCTGGGCAGACCTGCCGCGCGTCCGCGAGCGCTGGAAGGGCGCCCTGGTGCTGAAGGGCGTGCAGGATGGGCGCGACGCCGCGCGCGCGGTCGAGATGGGCTGCGACGGCATCCTGGTCTCCAACCACGGCGGCCGGCAGATCGACTACGGGCCCGCCTCGCTCGAGGCCCTGCCGGAGGTCGCGGCGGCGGTCGCCGGGCGCGCGGAGGTGCTGATCGACGGCGGCCTGCGGCGCGGCGCCGACGCGATCCGGGCGCGGGCGCTCGGCGCCTCCTTCGCGCTGGCCGGGCGGCCCTTCGCCTATGGTGCGGGTGCCGGCGGGGCCGCCGGCTGCCGGCGCGCCTACGACATCCTGGAGAGCGAGCTCACCCGGGCCCTGGGCCAGCTTGGCCGGCCCTCCTTCTCCGAGGTTGGGCCCGAGGTCTTGTTCCGGGCCGAGGGGGCGAACTATCCGTAGAGGATCGCCTCGATCGAGAGCAGGGTCGCGTCACCGGGCAGCGTGAGGCCGGCCGAGAGCTGCAGGGTGTCGCTGCCCGAACCGCCGTCGAAGATCTCCGCGCTTCCCAGCTCCGCTCCGGCGCCCACCAGCAGGAGATCCGAACCGCTGCCGCCGAAGAGGCTGTCGCTTCCTTCATCGCCGGAAAGGACGTCGTTACCCGCGCCGCCGTAGACGCTGTCGTCGCCGGACCCGCCGTAGAGGTCGGTGTCGTTCCCGTTGTCGCCCGATAGCCGGTCCGCGCCGCTGCCGCCGAAGAGGGAAGCGTCGTGGCCCCGGTTGCCGAGCAGGAGGTCGTCGCCCAGGTCGCCATAGAGACCCAGGTCATTCCCGCCCTGCCCCCTGACCTGGTCGTTGCCGTCTCCCCCGAAGAGCCCGCCGTCCCGGCCGCCGCCGCCTGCAATGTAGTCAGCACCGCTGCCGCCGTAGAGGAAGCTGTCGTCGCCTTGCTGGCCGGAAACGCCGTCGTCGCCGGACTGAGCGAAGAGCAGGGAGTCGTCGCCGCGTCCGCCGGTCAGGTCGTCGTCGCCCAACCCGCCATAGAGCTGCCGGTCGTCGCCATCCTCGCCCAGGATGAAGTCCCTGCCGCCCTCGCCCCAGAGATGCTGGTCTCCTCCGCTGCCGCCGTAGATCAGATCGTCGCCGCCGCCGCCGGCCAGAAGGAAGTCGTCACCCGATCCGCCGAAGAGCCAATCGCCCTCGATGCCTCCGTCCACGAGGGCGTCGGCTCCCCCGCCGGCGCGCACGGCGTCGACCATGCTGGCGCCGGCGAGAAAGCGGTCTCCGCCCGCGCCGCCGTAGATCACGTCGGTGCCGGTGCCGCCGAAGAGCGTGTGGTCGATGCCGGAGCCGCCGAAGATGAGGTCGTCGCCGGCATCGCCGTAGAAGCGTGACTCGTCTTTCTGGCCGCCGACGATCTCGTCCGCTCCCGACCCGCCGAACAGCGACTGAACATATCCGCCCTTGAGTTGGATCAGGTCGTCGCCCGACCCGCCGAACAACCCCTGGCCGGAGGAATAGAGTTGCCGGGTGAGGAGAAGGCTATCGTCCCCGTCGCCGCCGAAGGCGTCGCGGAGCCGGTTGGTGGCTATGATGCTGTCATCCCCGCTACCGCCGAACACCGAGGTCAGAACGTGGTTGCCGTCGATCAGGTCGTCGCCACTGCCGCCATAGAGGAAGGTCTGACCGATGTTTCCCGTTACTTCGAGTGCGTCGTCGCCGTCGCCGCCGAAGAAACCCTCGAGGATGGCAGCGATCAGGGTATCGTGACCCGATCCGCCGTAGAATGCATCGGGATCGGTGGGCCCCCATACGCCGGCCCGCAGGTAGTCGTTTCCGGAACCACCGAAGAAGCGCTTCTCACCGGTGGCGGCGATCAGGGTGTCGTCGCCATTGCCGCCAAAGGCCGTATCGTGACCGCCGGCGCCGTAGAAGAAGTCGTCGCCATCGCCGCCGTAGGCGGTGTCGTTGGCGAAGCCGCCGAAGATCGTGTCGGCGATGCTGCTGCCGAAGAGCAGGTCGTTTCCGGATAGGCCCTCGAGGGTGTTAGTGGCAGTGGTCGCAGATAGCGTGTCGGGCCCAGACAAACCGATGATCGCAGCCATGGTGGTTCCCCTTCCACGGTCGTGAAGTTATCTGTACGAACGATCATATAGATATCCTTTGGACCAGACAACCGATTTTCTTCTAAAAGCTGTTGTTTCTTGGTTCAGATCATACAAAAATAGTACATGATCGGAAAAATAGATCAAGAAAGCTGTTTTCTTTCCTTTCGCTGGCGCTGCTCTGTCGCGCGACCGCGGCGCGGTGCGGCAACCAGAAGGCCGGCTGCGGTGATCAGGACCATGCCGCCCAGGGTCGCCAGATCCGGCACCTCGGCGAAGAAGAGCAGGCCCCAGAGGGCAGCGGAGGCGAGATAGCCGTAGTCGAAGGTGGCGACGATCGGCGGCGGCGCGATCTGGTAGGCCCGTGCCACCCCGAAGGAATAGGCCGCGGAGAGCAGGCCCAGCAGCGCCATCAGACCCCAGCCCTCGAGGCCCATGTCCTGCCAGCCGTCCAGGAGGAAGGGAAAGAGGGCCCGGACCTCCAGGCCGAGGTCCAGGACCGCCAGCAGGCCGGTGGCGAGGAGGCCGGCGAGGAGGAAGCCGCCGTGCAGCGAGAGGGCGAGCGCGAAGGGCGCCTCCTGGCGGCACTTGGAGCGCGTCAGCACCATGGCCATGGCATAGAGCGCGGCCGCCAGCAGCGGCAGCAGGGCGAACCAGGAGAAGGCCTCGCTGCCGGGGCGCAGGATCGCGACCACGCCGAGGAAGCCCAGCAGCACAGCGGCCCACTGCCGGCCGCCCACCCGCTCGCCCAGCAGCAGGGCCGAGAGCAGGGCCGTGATGATGGGGTTGGTGTAGACCGCCACCGCCGCCACCGAGAGGCTGAGCACCGGCAGCGAGGCATAGAAGGCGAGCCAGGTGAGCACCAGCAGCAGGCTGCGCAGCAGGACCCAGGGCGCGGCCCGCGACCGCACGGCCTGGCCGGTCGAGAGCGCGACCGCGAGCAGGATGGGCAGCGCGAAGAGCGAGCGGGCGACGAAGATCTGCCAGAGCGTCAGCTCCGCGCTCACCAGCTTCACCAGGGCATCGGCGAAGGCCATGGTCAGGACCGAGGCCAGGATCAGCGCGATCCCCAGCCCCGTCCGGTCGGGCTTCGTCTCCTGTCCCTCATGCATGGCCACCTCCTGCCGCCGCCGCTGCGCCCCTCCCGGCCGGAATGCCATGCCCAGGCTGCCGGTCTTCGCCAGGCTAGAGAAAATCCCTGGCAGAGGGAATCATCTGCGACGACGATTTGCTTCTGAAACAACATGCTAGAGCAGGATGCGTGACCATGAGCGAGCGCGACCTGCTCTGGCGGGCGGCGGGACAGAGAAGAAGGGCCTGGTGCCAACCCTGCCAGGAGAACGGAGGCGCCCATGACCCCGTCCGGCAGGCCTCATCGCCCTGGCCGGGTCGCCTGTCAGTATCGGCTCCGAACCGCGTCGAATTTCAAGCTCTCCCGCCTGCCGCACAGAAATCCTATAATAATTCTGTACCATTACGACAGACTTCGGACGATTCCGCGAAGCTGAACCACCTGACCCTTTGGACAGGTAGCCATCGCCTGACAAATATAGTATCGATAGTGTCTGACAGTTGTTTTGCTATCGGATTTGTGGGGAGGGAGAGATGGCGACGCTCACGGGGACCAGCGGCAACGATAGTCTCGACGGCGGGGGCAATCCGGACACCGGCTTCGGATTTACGGGAGACGACATCCTCGACGGCAAGCAGGACAGCGACACGCTGTTCGGCGGCCCCGGCAGCGACACGCTCTTCGGCGCCAATGGTATCGACAGTCTCTTCGGCGACGGGGGGAACGACTCGCTCTATGGCGGCACCGGGGATGATCAGTCGCTCCTCGGCGGCGGCGGCGACGACGATATCAGGGGGGGGCATCGGAATAGACATCTCCCTCTTCGGCGATAGCGGCAGCGACCTCGTGTTCGGCGGCGACGGCGACGATCTGAACCTGAGGGGCGGGTCGGGCGTCGACAGGCTCTATGGCGGCAGCGGACTGGACAGGAGCTTTTTCGGCGGCGAGGGCGCAGACACGATCGAAGGGGGCGGCAACGACGACAGCGAGCTGTTCGGCGACACGGGCAATGACCTGATCCGCGGGGAATCGGGGAACGACCACGACCTCTTCGGCGGTGACGGCGACGATGAGATCAAGGGGGGGCGTGCAGACCGACTCCCTCTTCTTCGGCGATGCCGGAGCCGACAGCCTCTTCGGCGGCGAGGGGCCCGACCAGACCCTGGTGGGCGGTGACGGCGCAGACAGCCTCTACGGCGGGACCGGGACCGACAAGCGCTTCTATGGCGATCTCCTTCCCGGGCAAAGCCTGGCGCTGGGTGCCTACCTCGATGACGTCATCAAGGGCGACGAGGGCGAGGACAGCCTGCTATTCGGCGGCAGCGGCGATGACGGAATCTTCGGCGGCCCGGACAAGGATTCCCTGCTCTACGGCGGCAGCGGTTCGGACGTCGTCCTCGGCGAGAAAGGCGCCGACCGCTTCCTCTATGGCGGCGCCGGCGACGACGCGGTGGACGGCGGCGAAGAACCGGACGACCACCTGTTCGGCGGAGACGGAAAGGACACCCTGAATGCCGACGCCGGCGACGACTCCCATTTCTACGAGGGGAACGGCGCCGACACGATCTTCGGTGCCACCGGCGACGACTACAACCTGGCCGGCGGCAGCGGTAACGACACCCTCTTTGGCGGCTTGAACACCGATACCCTGCTCTCCGGCGGTTCCGGAAACGATCTGATCTACGCCGGCGACGGCGGCGATACCTCTTTGCTGGGCGGTGACGGCAACGACCGCATCTATGCCGGCGAAGGCGGCGACTACAAGGTCTTCGGTGGCAACGGGTCCGATACCATCCAGGGCGCCATAGGCTACGACAGGGTCTATGGCGACAACGGCGACGATGTCTTCCTGGTTCTGACCCAAGACGACCTGCTGAAGGCCGGTTTCGAGACCGGCAGCGGCGACAGCTTCTACGGCGGCGCCGGCACCGATACCCTGATTCTGGGGTCCGGCGTCGCCCTGCCGGGCGGTGCCACGCTCGTGTCGGTCGAACTGGTCATCTTCGGTTCCGCCACCGACGACCAGGAGCTCTTCGGCACCAACTATGCGGACAGCCTCTACGGCGCCAGCGGGGACGATAAGATCTTCGGCGGCGACGGGGCCGATACGCTCTACGGTGGCTCGGGCGCCGACAGCCTTTCCGGCGGCACCGGGATGGACACGCTCTATGGCGGCAGCGGCAGCGATACGGTGAATGGCGAAGAGGGCGACGACGTCTTCGTGGTCAGGAGCCAGGGCGAGCTGGTGAGCGGCAACAGTCTCTTCGGCGGTGCCGGCAGCGACACGCTCGTCCTGAAGGACGGGGCCACCCTGCCTGGCGGCGTGGGGCTGGCCTCCGTCGAGCTGATCTACTTCGTGGGAAGCAGCGGGAACGATTCGCTGATCGGGACCAACGGCGACGACAGCTTCGTCTTCGGCGCAACGGGCGCCGATTCGATCTACGGGGGTGCGGGTTCGGACAGGGAGATCTTCGGCGGCGCCGGGGCGGACAGCCTCTTCGGCGGCAGCGGCGACGACGACCTCGATGGCGGCGACGATGCGGACCGGCTGGAGGGGGACACGGGCGTCGATACGCTGTGGGGCGAGGGCGGCAACGACCTGCTCTACGGCGGCCAAGAGGGCGACAGTCTCTACGGCGGCGAAGGGCAGGACGGGGCTTTCGGCGGCGAGGGCGACGACCGGATCGACGGCGGAAACGCGTCCGACTCGCTCTACGGAGGATCCGGCGCCGACAGTCTCCATGGCGAGGGTGGCGACGACGTGAGCCTGCTGGGCGGTACCGGCGATGACGCGATCTATGGCGGCGAGGGCGGCGATGCGGACCTCAGCGGCGGCAGCGGCAAGGATTCGCTCTACGGCGGCACCGGCGCCGACGCCGACCTCTCTGGCGATGAAGACGACGACATCGTGGACGGAGGAGACGGCGCGGACAGCCTGCTGTTCGGTGGCGACGGTGCCGATGTGGTTCGCGGCGGCACCGATAGCGACACCAGTCTCTTTGGCGATGCCGGCAGCGATGCGGTCTTCGGCGGCGTGGGAGACGATAGCGGCCTCTGGGGCGGCGACGAGGCGGACACCCTTGCGGGCGACAGCGGCAACGACATGCTCCTCTACGGAGACGGCGGCGATGACCTGCTCTACGGGGGGAGCGGCGACGACGGGGGTCTTTTCGGAGGCGACGGCAAGGACCGCCTCTACGGCGGCCTCGGGATCGACAGCCTGCACGGCGACAGCGGCGACGACCTCTTCGTCGTCTCCAGCCAGCTCGAGATCCAGAGCGGCGAGACCTATGACGGCGGCAGCGGCAGCGACACCCTGCTGCTGGGCCTCGGCGTGACCCTGCCGGCGGGCGCTGTGCTGATCTCCATCGAAGAGGTCAGCTCCTATCTCCCGCCGGACGACGAGACCCTGGTCGGCGACAGCGGCGACGATTCGCTCTATGGAGGGTCCGGGGCGGACAGCCTGATCGGCGACAGCGGCCTGGATTTCCTGTTCGGCGGCAGCGGAGAGGACCACTTCCTGGCCGATCACCAGGCGGAGATCCTGGCCGGCGAGATCTACGATGGCGGCAGCGGCAGCGATACCCTGACCCTGGAGAACGGCGTCACCCTGCCGGGCGCTGTGGCGCTCAACGGAATCGAGGCGGTGAACCTCTACGGCACCAACGGCGCCAACAGCCTGGGCGGCAACGGCGTGATGAATGTGATTCGCGGCCTGGGCGGTGCCGACCAGCTCCGCGGCTTCGGCGGCGACGACAGCCTCCATGGCGACACCGGGGCCGACACCCTGCTGGGCCTGAACGACGACGACGTCCTCTACGGCGGCAACAGCGTCGACACGCTCTTCGGCGGTGCGGGTGACGATACCGGCTACGGCGGCCTGGCGCTCGACCAGCTCGGCGGCGGCAGCGGGTCGGACAGCCTCTTCGGCGGGTCGGGTCCCGACAAGCTGAACGGCGGCAGCGGAGCCGACACGGCCCACGGGGGCTCGGGCAACGACACGGTCACGGTGGACGACACGGGCGACCTGGTGATCGAGAGCGCCGGCGGGGGCGTCCGCGACGTGATCCGCTCCGAGCTGGCGGACTACACGCTGGGCACCGGCGCCGATGCCTTCGTCGAGGTCGGCATCGTCGTGGACGACGTGGGGCCCGGCGCCTTCGTCGCCAACGCGCTGGACAACCGCCTGCGCGGCAACACCGCGGAGAACGCGCTCTACGGCGAGGAGGGCGGGGACGTCCTGATCGGCGAGTTGGGGGCCGACAGCCTCTTCGGCGGCTCCGGGTTCGACCGCCTCTTCGGCCAGTCGGGCGAGGATCTGCTGGCGATGCAGAGCGGCAACCGCCTCTTCGGCGGATCGGGCGGCGACAGCTTCTTCTTCGACGGTTCGACCCTGGCCGTCGGCGGCACCGGCCGGCCCCTGCTCCAGGACTTCGACGGGCTTCTGGCGAACGCCGCCAACGGCGAGGACAAGCTGGTCTTCGCCACTGGCCTGGAGACCGGCTCCTTCGCCTACATCGGCACGGCCGCCTTCTCCGGCGGCGGCAACTCCGAGGCGCGTTACGCCGGCAAGCGGCAGATCGAGGTCGACCGGGACGGTGACGGCAACCTCGACCAGGCCTTCCTGGTGAACGGCGTCACCGCCGCCGGCCTCTTGACGTCCGGCGATTTCCTCTGGCTATAGATCATGGGTCCGGTGACACCGATGGGACCGCATGGCGATCAGCACCATAACGGGCAGCAACCTGTCCGATACGCTCTTCGGCTCCTTCCTGGACGATCTCATCTGGGGGTTTTCGGGCGACGATAGCCTCTACGGGAAGGACGGCAGCGACTCGCTCTACGGCGACAGCGGCTTCGACAGGCTGCAGGGCGGCGACGATTCCGACCTCCTCTTCGGGGGCGAGGGGGCCGATCGCCTGGAGGGCGAAGACGGCGACGACCGCGCCTACGGCAACTCCGGCCAGGATCTCATCTTCGGCGGCAGCGGCGACGATACGGCCAAGGGGCTGGACGGCGAGGATACGCTCTACGGCGGCCTTGGGGCCGACACCCTGCGCGGCGACAACTACAACTATGAATACAACACCTCGGGCAACGACCGCATTTTCGGAGGATCGGGCGCCGACCGCCTGATCGGCGACGATGGGGACGACTCCCTCTATGGCGGCAGCGGTTTCGACACGCTCACCGGCAGCTCCGGGTACGACTGGGCCTACGGCGGCGAGGGCGCCGACAGCCTCTTCGGCGCCACGGCCGACGACGAGCTCTTCGGGGGCAGCGGGAAGGACCGGCTCTTCGGCGACCAGGGCCACGACAGCCTGACCGGCGACAGCGGCGTCGACCTGCTCTTCGGTGGGCTGGGCGACGACCATGCCTACGGAAGCGCCGGCGACGACACGGCCTACGGGGGCAGCGGCAACGATACGCTGAGCGACTTCCACACGCCCTATAACGGCATGGACCTCTTCTTCGGCGGCTCGGGCGACGACCGGCTCTACGGTGGCGAGGAGGCCGACACGCTCTACGGCGGTCCGGGTGAGGACGGTGTCGAGGGAGACTTGGGCGACGACCGCCTCTTCGGCGGGTCGGGGGCCGACTACATCAGTGGGAACAGCGGGAAAGACACGCTCTTCGGCGGCTCCGGGAAGGACAGCCTCTTCGGCGGCACGGGCGACGACAGCTTCGTGGTCCTGAGCCAGGGCGAACTCGTCGGGGGGAACTTCTTCGACGGCGGTCCCGGCAGCGACACCCTGATCCTGGGCGGCGGCGCGACCCTGCCGCCGGACGTCACCCTGACCAACGTCGAGACCATCATCCACCTGGGCAGCAGCGGCAAGGACAGCGTCTCCGGCGGGACCTGGAGCGACTTCTTCTTCGGCGAGAGCGGCGACCACCTCTTCTTCGGTCGCTCGGGAGAGGACCGGGGCTACGGCGGGGCGGGGGCCGACAACCTGCGTGGGGAGAGCGGCGCGGACCGGCTCTTCGGCGGCAGCTTCGCCGACCTCCTCTTCGGCGGGCAGGGCCAGGACCTCTTCTTCGGCGGGACGGCCAACGACCGGATCGTGGGGGGCTCCGGCAGCGACCACCTCTTCGGCGGGGCCAACCGCGACCGCCTCAACGGCGGCTCCGGCAGCGATACCGCCTTCGGCGGGGCCAACAACGACACCTTCATCGTCCACAGCGAGATCGACCTGATCTTCGACGGGCCCGGCGAGGGCGAGGACGTGCTGCGCTCCAACGCGCCGCGCTACACGCTGGGCACGGCTGCGGAGGTCGCGATCGAGCGGGCCAACGTCAACACGGGCGCGGGTGCCGCCAAGCTGGTCGGCAACGGCAACGACGAGATCCTGCTCGGCAACGCCTTCTCCAACGTCCTCCTGGGCAAGAGCGGTGCCGACCGGCTGAACGGCCGCGGCGGGGCCGACACCCTGGCGGGCGGCAGCGGCGAGGACACCTTCGTGGTGATGACCGCGGCCGACCGCATCCGCGAGTTCTCCGGCCAGGGGGTGGACCTGGTGCGCGCCGAGACCGACTTCACCCTGCCGGGCGGGGCCGCCGACGCCTTCGTCGAGAACCTGCGCCTGCAGGGCGGCTTCGGCAACATCGACGGAACCGGCAATTCGCTCGAGAACACCCTGGAGGGCAACAGCGGTGACAACCGCCTGTCAGGGCTCCAGGGCGCGGACCGGCTGATCGGCGGGGCCGGCGACGACAGCCTTTTCGGCGGGCTGGACGGCGACCGCATGGAGGGCGGCAGCGGTGCCGACAGCCTGGCGATCGGGCGCGCCGACATCGCCTTCGGCGGCTCCGGCGGCGACGCCTTCCTCTTCAGCGGAGGCCTCCTGGGCGAGGCGGGGCTGGGCGGCCCCGTCATTCGCGACTTCGACGGGGTGCTGGCCAACGCGGCCGAGGGCACCGACAAGCTGGTCTTCGCCACCGGGCTGGAGGTGGGCGCCTTCTCCTTCATCGGCGCTGAGGCCTTCACCGGTGGCGGCAGTTCCGAGGCCCGCTATGCCGGCCCGCGCCAGCTCCAGGTGGACCGCGACGGCGACGGCGCGACCGACCAGGCCTTCCTGGTCGATGGGGTCACGGCTGCGACCCTCATGACGGCGACGGACTTTGTGTGGCTGTAGCGCGACAGCCTGCCGTTCACGGATCGCCGCCTCAGCTTTCGCTCCGCCCTCGCATATGATACAAATTCTCACACTATGGATGTCAGGGTGTGAGAAAAGGTATCGATGCGTGAAGCCCGACCCCAGCGCGAGATCGCCCGCGATCTCCTCCAGACGCACGGTATGCTGCGCCTTGCTGAGCTGAGACTAGCGGGTGTGAGCGCCGCAACGCTCGCCCGGATGGTACGGGATGGCCAGGTGATCCGCCTCGCGCGGGGACTCTATCAGCTTCCCGATGCCGAACTCGACGCCAACCACAGCCTGGCCGAGGCGGCGAAGCGTTTCCCCAAGGGCGTGATCTGCCTCGTGTCCGCACTCGCGTTTCACGGACTGACGGATCAGCTTCCGAAAAGGGTGTGGATTGCGATCGGGCGAAACGACTGGACGCCGAAGCCTGGCGATATGCCGATACGCGTCCTTCGCTTTGCTGAGGATCTGCTCGTCGGCGGCGTGGAGGTTCACGTGATCGAGGGCGTACCGGTCAAGGTGTTCGGCGTGGCCAAAACCCTCGCCGACTGTTTCCGGCATCGCGGCAAGATCGGCCTCGCTGTCGCCCTGGAGGGGCTGCAGGAAGCCCTGCGCCACCGCAAGGCCACCCCAGCGGAGATCGCGAGGGCTGCGGAGGCTGGCGGGGTCGGCACGGTCGTCCGCCCCTACCTTGAGGCGCTGACCGCCAATGGCTAGGCAAATCAAGAACCTCGGCGCCTCCGTGCGCGCCCGCCTTCTCAAGCTCTCGAAGGCGAAGGGGCAAAGCTTCGATCTCGTGCTCACGCGCTTTGCCCTGGAGCGGCTGCTGTTCCGGCTCAGCCGCTCGCCCTATGCAGACCGCTTCGTCCTGAAAGGCGCTATGCTGATGATGAGCTGGTTCGACGACCCGCACCGCGGTACGCGCGATCTCGATCTGTCGGGCTTTGGCGATTCGAGCGCTGGCGCGATGCTGGCAATCTTCCAGCAGATCCTCTCCCAGGAAGCCGAAGATGGCGTTGCCTTCGATCCAGATGGTTTGCGCGCCGAGCGCATTCGCGAAGAGGTCGAGTACGGCGGTCTTCGCTTGCGCACCGTCGCCTCGGTCGGGGGCGCCCGGATCGGTCTGACTATTGATATCGGCTTTGGCGACGCGCTGGAGCCTGGGACCGAAGTGCTCGACTACCCGGTCTTGCTCGATTTCCCTGCCCCAAGACTGCGCGGTTATGCGCGCGAGACGGTCATCGCGGAGAAGTTCCAGGCCATGGTGGCCTTGGGACGCGCGAACAGCCGGATGAAGGATTTCTACGACATCTGGGTTCTCAGCCACTCGTTCAACTTCGATGATGGCAGGCTTGCACAAGCGCTCGCAGCAACATTTGCACGGCGCGGCACAGCGATACCGACCGAGCCTCCCGACTCGCTAACACCGGCATTTGCTGCTGATGGACAGAAGCAGCGGCAATGGCAGGCCTTTGTCGAGGATGTCGCAATTGATCCGGGATCCCTTGCAGACGTTACTGCAGAACTCGCGTCATTCCTGATGCCGCACGCCAAATTGGCTCGGGACCTGGAGCGCGTGGCCGGAAAGGAGCAAAAAGGGGGCTCAGGCTGAGCCGTACCTCGCGAAGTGGCCGTGACCATTTACGACGTGATGAGGAGGCGCTCCAGAGGGACTGCTCCTCAAAACCTATACGTAAACAGCCCCCGCTTCTCGTAGACCTCCGCCGCCTCCTCCAGAAAGCCCGCCATGGTCGCGGCGCCGTAGTCGTCGCGCAGGCGGGCGGCCATGGCCAGCAGTTGCGCCTTGTCCTTGGCGCGGCCGGGGCGCAGCAGCTCGTAGGCCTGCATGATGAGCTCCTGCGGGACGGCGACCAGTTCGGCGGCGCGCTCGAAGTTCTGGGCCAGGGTGGCGCGGCCGGCGTCGCGGGCGATGGCGGCCTGCTGGCGCAGCGCCTCGGGCGTGATGCGCAGGTCCTCCATGCCGATGCGGCCGGCCTCCAGGGCGTCCAGGGTCAGCGCGTCCAGCGGCTGGCCCCTGGCGCTCTTCACCAGGTCGGGGCGGCGCTCGGCCAGGGGGTAGTCGGCGATGCCGGGCTTCTTCGCGCTCATGACCGGGGGGCCTCCAGCCAGGTGGCCTCGATCTCGAGCGGGGCGGCGCCGGCCTCGGTCATCTCCGTCTCGATCGCGTAGATGAGCGCGACGCGCGCGTGGAAGCGCGCGCCCAGGGCCTCGCCACGGGTCGGCACCACCACCGGTTCCGGGTCCTCGCCGCGGGCATAGCGGGCCGCGTTCTCGCCGAAGCGGCGGTAGTGCTCGAGGCTGGTGATGGGGGCGTTGGAGAAGAGCTCCAGGTTGTTGTGCGGCAGGCGGTCCTTGCGGTGGATGACGGCGGTGCCCTTGGCCTGGATGCCGATCCCCACGCCGGAGCCCGCCAGGCTGGCCGCCGAGAGGCCCAGGAAGGAGGTGTCGGCCGTGTGGCGGAAGCGCAGGATCCGCGCAACGCCGCCGGCGGCCTCGATGCCCCCCTTCAGGGCGGCCAGCACCTCGGCGAGCGAATGGCCGGCAAGGCTGCGGTAGAGTTTCTCGCCGAAGGCCGGGCTGAGGCCGATCACCACCTCGGCGGCGTCGCTGCCGGCTCCGGCCTCGCCCAGTTCGCGGTAGCGGATGCGGCCGGCCTCGTCCTTCTTGAAGCGGGCGGCGTCGCGCAGCACGCTCTCGCGGTCCAGCACGTCGCGGATGGCATTGATCTCCTGCCGGCGCGCCTCGCTCATGCGATAGCCGCTGCCGGGGCCGCTGTAGTCGTTGGGGTCGTTGATGGCCGAGAGGATCCGGCCCTCGCGCACCAGGGCAGAGGTCTGGAGGTAGTCGCCGGAGACCCGAAGGCGCACCAGGTTCAAGAGGTGCTCCGCCTCCTCGCGGAAGCCGCGCCCGGCCAGCGCGCGGATCACGTCGACCACGGTGATGCCGCGCGTCTCGATGGCCTCGGAGATCCTGGAGACCTGGCCGGCCGTGTAGCTCTCGGTCTCGGCCGAGCCGGAGGCCTGGGCCACGCTCTCCTTCATGGCGGCGTTGGGGGTCCCCAGCTCCAGCTCTTCGAAGACCGCCGTCAGCGCGTCCAGCGCGCGCCGGCGCAGGTCCATGACCTGGCTCTCCTTCAGGGGCGTCAGCGCGCCGTCGGCCTCGAAATCGCGCTGCAGGACCAGGTAGTCCTCGATCTCCTCGCCGTTCAGCAGCGAGGGATTGAAGGAGTTGTCGTACTTCAGGATCGAACCCATGCCCGAGCAGATGAGGTCGGAGCCGGCCAGCACGTAGGGGATGATCTTCGCACCCACCCGGATCTCCGATTCCGTCGGACGCGCGTCGTTGCCGGACGCGCACTCCAGGTCGAGCCAGACCGCGATCAGGTTCTCGGCCATCAGCTCGCGCATGCCGCCGGGGATGGAGGCGGTCAAGGGCGCACCGTCGATGCCGCCGTTCTGGGTGCCCTGCACGCCCATGGCGCGCTGCAGGCAGAGGCAGCGGGTCTCCAGGTAGAGCAGGGACTTGGCCTCGTGGAAGCCCATCAGGAGCTCTGCCGCAGCACCCGAGGTGCAGCGCATCTTGATCCCGCGCGAGGCGTAGGCCGCTGCCAGGAAGGCCTTGGACCAGGGCGTGTCGTCGCCGTCGACGAAGGCCTTCTCGGTGCCGTAGACCGAGACCGTCTCGGCATAGGAGGTGAAGCCGGCCATGCCGATCTTCAGCTCCTCCGCCTCCTCGCTGGAGCACTGGAAGAGGGTGCCCCAGCGCCCCACCGCCGCGCCCACGCAGCAGGCCAGCGCGTTCGACCAGGCGTTGCGCGAGACCCGCATGGTGGTCTCGATCTCGTCGAATCCCAGCGCGACCGCGGTGGCGGCGTCGGCGGCGAGCTGCAGCGGATCGTCCTTGGCGTTGGTCACGTGGCCCTGGTTGCCGGGCGTCTTGCGGGCCCGCATCTTGGAATAGGAGAAGGCGATCTCCAGCGCCGAGAGGTGGGCCACCACCTCGGCCAGGCGGGCCGGCGTCAGGCCGTGCGCCAGGCGCACCAGCTCGGCCCTGGGCACCTTGGGGTCGACCAGCATGGCGGCCAGCTCTTCGGCCGGGACCGCCATGGCCTCCTCGGCGACGGAGGGGTCCAGGTGATAGCGGGCGATGAAGAGGTCGATCATGTCGAAATCGGCCTCAGCCACGCCGTCCATCATGGTGACGCGCCCGCCTTCGATGGCGACGGCGGGTTTCGGGTCCTGCGGCGAGGAGAAGGCGGCGAAGCCGCTGGCGGCATCCTCGACCGCGAAGTTGTCGAGGCGCAGCGGGCGTTCGTCCCAGTCGGCAAAGCGTCGCCAGCGATTGGAGCCTGCCGTCATCCTTGCCCTCCTTCTTGTTCCAAGAAGATCTTGCCTTGCCGCGGCTCCAGCCCGCTCCCCCGCCCGACCGCCCACGACAGTATCCTAGATGGGCGGTCGGGCGGGGGAGCGGGCTGGAGCCGACTGAAGCGAAGCGGCAAAACAACTACCCCGTTCGGCCTTCGACCTCCTCGAGCGTCTTGGCGATGCGGGCCTGGGCCGCGCGCAGCTCCGCCGGGCGCCCGGCCAGGAAGACGCGGCCCGAGGCGCCGATCATCTGCACGTCTACGAGCGTGATTTCGGGCGCTGCCTTCTCGGCCTCGTTCGCGGCAACTGCGGCGAAGAGGGCGGGCGCCATCTCGTAGACCAGGAGCGACTGCCCCGGCAGGATCATCGAGGCCTCGCGCGTGCGGTTCAGGATAATGGCGTGGCGGTCGGCCAGGTCCTCGATGATGTCGGTGTAGAGGGTCTTGGGGGCAAGCTGGTCGCCGGCCTTGGCACCGATCCCCTCCAGCACCGCCGTGCCGGCCGCGGTCAGGGCCCCGGCATCGGCGCTGTGCAGCTCCAGCACCCCGAACTGCCGCTCGGTGAAGAGGATGCCGGGCTCCAGGTCGCCGCCCGCCTTCAGCGCCAGGTCGACCACGCGGTGGATGGCGAGCGCCGGGGCCACCTCGATGATCAGGCTGTGGTCGCCCTCCAGCGGCGGGTAGCCGCGCGCGCGCAAGGGGGTCGAGAGGTAGGCAGCGAACTGCGGCTGCAGGCTCTCGATCGGCAGGTAGACCCTGAGCTCCGCCTTGGGCGCGGCGCTTTCGGTCTTGCGCGCTCTCGTCGCTCTCACTCTGGTCTCTTTGGCCATGGGGCCGGCCCCGGCCGCTTACTCGGCGCCGGCGGACGCGAAGTGCTTGGCGAGGTCGGGGTGCGGGCGCGGGATCACGTGCACCGAGACCAGCTCGCCGACCTGGCTCGCGACCTCGACGCCGGCCTCGGTCGCGGCCTTGACCGCGCCGACGTCGCCGCGGATCACGACCGAGACCAGGCCGTCGCCGACCTCCTCGCGTGCCACGATGGAGACGTTTGCGGCCTTGACCATGGCATCGGCTGCGGCCAGCGCTGCCACGAAACCCTTGGTCTCGATCATCCCGATTGCTTGGTTCGCCATTGTTCTCAAACTCCTCGGATCTTGGGGTCTATCTGGGGTCTAGGTATCAAGGGGGCCTCTCTCTGCCCCCGGAAAGTCATGCCGTCTCGTCGATGGAGCCGATGATCAGCGCATCGACCGGCGCCTTCACCTTCTCGAAGAAGGCGGCGGCGACCGAACCCTGGGTGATCAGCACGGTCTCGCCGCTGCCGCAGCCCAGCGGGTCGAAGGCGACGAGGCGGGAGCCGTTCTCCAGCTCGACCTCGAGCAGCGCCCCCTGGGGCAGGCTGCCGATGCGCCGCGTCGACCAGACCCGGCCGACCACGCGTCCCTTGATCATCGCTCGCTCCTCTCGATTGCGATCCCGCGCTGGCGCAGGCGGTCGCGGCCCAGCGGCGTGAGGCGTACGGCCTTGCCTATCTGCAGGACCTTGGTGTCCGCCGGCAGCGCGTCGACCTGGCGCTCGGAGACGAAGCCCTTGTCGATCCGCTGGCTGGCCGCCGCCGGCCGGCCGGCGCTGCCGCTGCTGCCGGCGCGGCTCGCCGGGGCGGTGCTGCCCGAACCCAGGCGGAAGACCAGCCGGCCCTCCTCGATCGCCCGGCGGGTCGCCTCGTCCGCGCTCATGCGCAGCAGCCGGCGCACGAAGCGCTGCAGGTCCTCGTCGCCGGCGATGCGCACCTCTTCCTCGCGCCTGGGCGCATTGGCTGCGGGCCGGAGCTTCGCCAGCTCCTCGGCCAGCACCTGGCGGATCAGGCTGCGGATCTCGCCGTCCATGACCTAGCCCGCGCCTAGCTGGATCAGGGCGGATTCCGCGGCGTCGCGGGCATTGCGCACCTCGTCCTCGCGGCCGGCCAGGTAGAGCCGCCCGGTGGCGCCGATCATGCGGTAGTCGACCAGCTTGATGTTGGCCGCCTTCTCGGCCTCGTTGGCGGCAATGACCGCGTAGGAGGCCGGCTGCATCTCCATGACGTAGAGCGAATCGCCGCCCAGCAGCATGGAGCCCAGCTTGTTGCGGTTGATGAGGAAGGCGTGCTGGTGGTCGACGCGGGTCACGATCCGGGAAGCCAGGATGGTCGGGCGCGTCGCGTCCTCGGCCCGCGCCCCCAGGTGGTCCAGCACCGCCTCGGCCGAGGCCTTCAGCAGCGAGGTGGAGCGCGAGTGGAACTCGAGATAGCCGAACTGCCGCTCGACGACCAGGATGCCGGCCTGCACCTCGGCGTGCTTCACCGCGACGTCGGTCAGCGCCTCGATGTCCAGGCCCGGCGCCACCTCGACGATCTGGGCGGCGACGTTGGCGCGGGGCAGGTTGCCCCGCATCCAGGTCGCCATGTAGCAGAGCGTCTGCGGCTGCAGGCGGTCGAGAAAGAGGAAGGAGCGCAGTTCGGCCATGGATCGTGCTCGTCCCTATCCCTTGAGCGCCGCGCGCAGCTCTTCGGCGATGATACGCCGGATCTCTTCGCGCAGGTTGTTGTCGGAGGCCGGCGCCGGGGCGGCCGGCGGCCGGTGGCGCGGGCGGGTCTTGCCGGGCACGCCGTCGGAGGGCGCCTCGGGCAGCGGGCCCGGATGATGCAGGCGCGAGAGCAGGGCGGGGTCCAGGGCCTCGCCGCTCTCCTTGTTCCAGGCGACCCGGGTCCAGCTCACCAGGTGCTGCGGTCCGATGTTCTCGCCGACCGACGAGCGGCCGTAGAAGCCGGTGCCGATGGTGAAGCTGGGCGAGAGGTGCGTGGCGAAGCCGGCGGCACCCTGGCTGCAGGGGGCGTTCACCACGACGCGGTAGACCTCGACCGCGGTGGCGTAGTCGAGGATCGTGGCCTGGTCCCTGGCGTGGATCGCCGCCGAGTGCCCGGCGCCGCCGAAGCGCAGGAGCTGGCGCGCCTGGGTCAGCGCCTGGTCCTTGTTGCGGGCGACGTAGAAGCCCAGCACCGGGCAGAGCTTCTCGCGCGAGAGCGGCTCGTCCAGGCCGATGAGCTGGATCGGCGCCAGCAGGATCCGGGTCTTGGCAGGGACCTTGATGCCGGCCTGCTCGGCGATCCAGGTGGCATCGCGGCCCAGGGTCTCGACGTTGAAGCCGCGCTCGTGGAACAGCAGGCGGCGCAGCGCCTGGGTCTCCTCGGGACTGCAGAGATGCGCGCCCGCCTTCTTCATCTCGCGCAGCAGCGCCTGCTCGACCTCGGCCAGGGTGATGAGGACGGATTCGTTGGTGCAGAGGATCGAGTTGTCGAAGGACTTGCTCTCGACGATGTGGCCCGCGGCCTGGCTGAGGTCGGCACTGGCGTCGACGAAGACCGGCGCGTTGCCGGGCCCGACGCCGATCGCCGGATTGGCCGAAGAGTAGGCGGCGCGCACCATGGCGCTGCCCCCGGTCGCCAGGATCACGTCGGTCTTGGGCGAGCGCATGAACTCGTCGATCAGCGGCAGGCTCGGCTGCTCCACGGCCTGGATCGCAGCCGTCGGTGCGCCGGCCGCCTCGGCGGCGGCCGCCAGGGTGTTGATCGCGTCCAGCGAGACCTCGCGGGCGGCCGGGTGCGGGCTCACGATGATGGCGTTGCGCGTCATCAGGGCCGAGAGGATCTTGAAGTAGACCGTCGCGATGGGGTTGGTCGAGGGCGCCAGCGCGAAGATCACCCCGGCCGGGCGCGGGATCTCGACGATCTTCTCGCGCTCGCGGATCTGCGGGTTCACGAAGTCCCAGTCGCGGTAGTGGTCGACCAGCGGCAGGCTGGAGAGCTCGTTCTTCAGTCGCTTGTGCTTGGCGACGCCGAAGCCGGTCTCGGCCACCGCGCGCTCGCCGTACTCGGCCGCCTTCTCGTGCGCGACGCGGGCCACGGCCTCGGCGATCTCGAGCGTGGTCGCGCGGTCGTAGCGCTGGAAGACCTGGGCTGCCCAGCGCGCCTGCTCCAGGAGGATGTCCGCCTTCGAACGCAGGGCGGCCGGGGAGGCATCGATGTCGATCAGGTTGCGGATCTGAGGGTCCATCATCTTCCCCTTCGCGATCCCTTGCCCATGACCTCTTCGCGCGCGGCGCCGATGGCGACCTCCACGCGCGCCAGCACCTCCTCGCACATGGACTGCGAGAGCAGGATGCCCGGCTTGAACTGCAGCACCCGCGGATCGAGGGTGGAGAAGATCGCCCAGACGCCGTTGCGGTAGAGGTTCTTCATCACCGGCTTGGCGCCCTCGGGGTGGTTGAACTCCAATCCCATGACCACGCCGTGCTGGCGGATGCCGATGAAGAAGTCGGGGTAGAGGTCGCGGATCTGGTCCAGGCCCGCGCGCAGGAAGTCGGAGATGTAGCGCACCATCAGCGCCACCTGCGGGCGCTGGGTGATCTCCAGCACCTTCATGGCGACGATGCAGCCCAGCTCCGCCCCGCCCATGGTGGAGATGTGGCCGAAGCCGTCCTGCTTCAGCCACTTGCCGCTGCGCTCGGTCAGGACCGTGCAGGCGATCGGGTAGATGCCGCCGGAGATGCCCTTGCCGGTGACCAGGATGTCGGGCTCCACGCCGTAGCGGGTGATCCCCCAGAGGGTGCCGCAGCGCATGAGGCCGGTCTGCACCTCGTCGGCGATGTAGAGCGCGTCGTAGCGCTCGCAGAGCTTCTTCACCGTGGGCAGGTAGCCCTCGTCCGGCATGGGAAAGCCGTAGGTCGCCGGGATGGTCTCCATCAGGACGGCGGCCACGTCGCGGCCCCTCAATGCGTCCTCCATGGCATCCAGGTCGTTGAAGGGGACCTGGACGAACTCTCCCTCGCGGTCTTCGGAGAGGAAGAGCTTGGAGAAGCGCTCGGCACCGGCCTTGACCGCAAGGCCCGTGTGGCCGTGGTAGGCGCGGATGATGGAGACGATCTTGCGCTTCTGGGTGGCGTTGCGGGCCGACTTGATGGCGATGTCGATGGCTTCCCCACCGCCCGAGCCGTAGGCGGTGTACTGCAGGTCGCCCGGCGTGCAGGCGGCCAGGGCCTCGGCCAGCGCCGTGCGGGCCAGCGAGGGGAAGTGGTGGTTGCCCATGTCGAAGTGCTTGGTCGCCTGGTTCAGCACCTCCACCAGCTCCGGGTGGCGGTGGCCCAGGTTGTAGGTGCCGCCGTTCAGGTGCAGGTCGATCAGGCGCTGGCCGTCCATGTCGTAGAGGCAATAGCCCTCGCGCCGGTCGATCACCAGATCGACCTCCATGTCCTGCCAGTCCTGTGTCTTGGCCGGATTCCAGAAGGTCTTGGACCGTTCCAGGAATTCCTCTTTCTCAAGACTCACCGCTGGGGTTCCCCACGTTGCCTTTCCGGATAGAAGCCTGACACGACGGCACTGCGCTTGACAGGGGGCAGGGCGGACTTGACAGGCGGCCGCCCTCCAACATCAGCACAGCCTAGAGCAAATCCCGAGCAGATGTCATCATCTGCGACGACGATTTGCTTTCAAAACAATGAGCTAGAGCACGAGACGTGAGCATGAGCGAGCGTCTTGTGCTCTAGCCGAAGACCTCAAGATAGCGTTCGGCCAGGGTGCAGGAATCGCGCGTGTAGGCCGGTCCCTGCTCCTTCGCCAGGTCGGTCTCGCTGTGCGAGCCGATCCAGGCCAGCAGCACCATGCGGCGCAGCACGACGAAGGTCATCATCTCCGCCTCCTCCTCGGCCGGCAGCGGCAGGTGGCGGCGATAGCCCTTGGCCCAGGAGGCGGCCAGCTCCGGCACCTGCGGGCTCTCCTCGAAGAAGGAGACGGCGGTTGCGAAGTCGTAGAGGTTCCAGCCGAAGCCGCAGTCGTCGAAGTCGATCACCCTGACCGACTGGCCGTGGATCAGCAGGTTGGCGAGCCTGAGGTCGGCGTGGACCAGGCCGTAACGCGTGGGTCCCTTGCCGAAGGCCTTGAGGCGCTCGCGGATCACGGCATCCTGGCGCTCCAGGATCTTCAGCGCCGCGGCGTCCATGGCCGGGGCCGCACGCCAGTCGCCCCAGTTGGGCTTGTCGCCCAGCATGTGCTCGTAGTCCCAGGTCAGGCGCTCGAAGTTGGGCGGGCGCTGCCAGCTTCGGGCGTGGATGTGCAGCTTGGCGGAGATCTCGCCCAGAGTCTCGAAGGGGCCGATCAGGTCCTGGCTCTCCTCCGGTTCCTCGCCCTCCAGGAACTCGAAGAGCACCATGTGCCGCGGTAGCGGCAGCTCCGGCGAGATCCCGGTCTGGATCTCCTCGCCGTCCAGGCCCGGCACCACCGGCGGCGTGATCACGCCGCCGTCCGCGCGCAGGGCGGCCAGCCAGGCCAGCTCGCAGCCGATCGCGTTCTTGGTGTGATAGTCCTCGCGGTGGATGCGCAGGATCCTGGGCGGTCCCTCGGGCAGGTCGACCCGGTAGGTGGCGTTCTCGGAGAGGTTGACCAGGGTGGCCGGGGTCCTGGCGTCGATGCCCCACCTGGGCAGTGAGGCCTCAGCCAGGCGGCCCAGGCGGGCCACCAGCTCGTCGTGACTGAGCGCCTCTCGGTCCCGGTCTTGCTGTCGCAGCGCGTGCTCGCTCATTGGCTCGTTTCCGCTTCTCGCTTGCTGGGCTCCGAGCGAGGCCTAGGCCTCGTCCAGGGCCTCCAGGCTCTCCGGCAGGATCTGGCCGCCGTCCACGATGATGGTCTGGCCGGTGACGTAGCCGGCCTCGTCCGAGGCGAAGTAGAGGGCGGCATTGCCGATGTCCTCGACGTCGCCCAGGCGCTTCAGCGGGATCGAGGCGGCCATGGTGGCCAGATAGTCCGCGCCCAGGCCGTCCAGGCCCTCGGTCTTGATGTTGCCCGGCATCACCGCGTTGATGGTGATGTTGTACTTGGCAAGCTCGATCGCCGCGGTCCTGAGGAAGCCGAGCTGGCCCGACTTGGAGGCGCCGTAGTGGGTCCAGCCGGGAAAGCCGGTGACCGGCCCGGTGATGGAGGAGGTGAGGATGACGCGGCCCTTGCCGCGGCGCTGCATGGCCGGGATGGCGGCCTTCACCGAGAGGAAGCTGCTCTTCAGGTTGGTGCTCAGCACCAGGTCCCACTCCTCCGGGCTCATGTCCAGGATCTTGGACTGCGGGAAGATGCCGGCGTTGGCGCAGAGGATGTCGAGGCCGCCGAAGGCCTTCTCGGTGTCGGCGACCAGGGCCTCGATCGCGCCCATGTCGGTCACGTCGGTCAGGCGGTAGTCGGCGGTCCAGCCCTCGGCCGCGAACTCCGCGACCGTGGCCTTGGCGGCCTCCTCGCCGCGGGCGCCGATCATGACCTTGGCACCCTGGCGCGCGAATACGCGGGCGATGCCCTTGCCGATGCCCTTGCTGCCGCCGGTGACAATGACGGCGCGGTCCTTGATGGAAGTCAGCATAGTTCCAGTCTCCCTGTGGTCGTTGGTGAAGGTCAGCTTTCCTGGGTCCCGCTCAGCATCGCCTTGCGGCGCCGGCCCGACCACCAGACGAAGAGCAGTCCGATCAGGATCAGCAGCGCCGACATCAGGACGGTCAGGCTGCCGACCGAGGGCACAAGCGGCGAGTAGCCCGATACCATCTTGGCGTAGAGCCACTCCGGCAGGGTGAGATCCGCCCCCGTGGTGAAGAGCGAAAGCGGGAAGTTGCCCCAGGACAGCAGGAAGGCGAAGAGCCCGGCCGAGACCACGCCCGGCCACAGCAGGGGCAGCGTGATCTCGCGCAGGATCTGCCAGTAGCTGGCGCCCATGTCGCGGGCGGCCTCTTCCAGGGCCGGATCGAAGCTGTAGGCGCGGATCGCGATCACCAGGGTCGCGATGGGGGCGATCCAGACCAGGTGGGCCACCACCGCGGTCTGCCAGGTCGGGATCACGCCGATGGCGTTGAACCACATGAGAAGCGCCAGGCCCAGCACGGTCTGCGGAAAGAAGATCGGCAGCAGCACGAACTTCTGGAAGACGCCGCGGAAGCGCCAGCGGTAGCGCGCGAAGGCCAGCGCCCCGAAGAAGCCGACCACGACCGAGACCAGCATGACGATCAGCGCCACCTTGAGCGAGGTGGAGATCAGGGCCGTCACGGTGGAGGATTCCAGGGCCTTTGGATACCACTCGGTGGTGTAGCGGCGGATCGGGAAGGTCAGGTAGCGCGCCTTGGAGAAGGAGGCGAAGGTGACCGCGGCGATCGGCACGTAGAGCACCACCAGAGTGAGGATGCCGTAGATCAGGAGGCCCGCGCGGGTGAGCGGCTTGTGCGGCATGGCCCCTAGCGCCTCCGCCCCATGATGCCGTCGAGGTCGATGCGCGACAGCGCGAAGATCGCCAGCGCCCCGATGATGAGGATCAGGATGAGAGCCAGCGCCGACCCCAGCGGCCAGTTCTGGCCGTAGGTGAAGGCGGTCTCGATCTCGTCGGCCATGACGATGACCGCCTGCCCGCCCAGCAGCTTCGATTCGGCCATGGCGCCCGCCGCCAGCACGAAGGTCAGCAGCGAGCCCACCATGATGCCGGGCATGGCGAGCGGCAGGTCGATCTCCCAGAGGATGCGCATGCGCGACGCGCCGAGGTCGCTGGCCGCCTGGCGCACGTCGTCGGGCACCATGGAGATGCCCTGCGCCAGCGGGAAGAGCATGAAGGGGAAATAGGCGTAGGCCAGGCCCAGCACGATGATCGGCACGTTGTAGAGCAGGCCGTCCAGCTCCAGCCCGGTCCAGGCCTTGAGGTAGCCCAGCAGCATGCCGCCCTTCATCAGGGTGAGCACCCAGCCGAAGAGGCGGATGTTCTCCGAGACGAAGAGGGTGACCACCACGGCGACCGTGATCACCAGGGTGAAGCGCTTGAAGACCTTGGCCATGCCGTAGGCCAGCGGGTAGCAGACCAGGAAGAGGATCACCGTCGCCGCCAGGGCCATGCCCAGCGACCAGAAGAGAGAGCCGTAGTAGCCCTGCTCGATGAAGACCCGGTAGCTCTCGAAGGAGGGCATGTGGGCCAGGTCGAAGACCTTGGGCGGCATGAAGGCGAAGGCCGCCACGACCAGGAGCGGCGCCAGGAAGATCAGCCCCATGATCACCAGGATCGGCAGCGCCGAGAGCAGTCCCTGTCGTTCCTCGATCCGCTCCATTCCGGCTAGGCCTCGCGGATCAGGTGGCAGCGGTCGAGGTCGAAACCCAGGGCGACCCTGTCGCCGTAGCGGCCCTTCAGGTGCGCTTCGCCGACCTGCTCGACGGTGACCGTGCGGCCGTCGGCCAGCCCCACCTCGTAGTGGATGCGCGAGCCCAGCACGAAGTCGTTGTGCAGCTCGCCGGCCAGGCTGCAGTCGGCCGTCTCGCCCTCGGCCAGGAAGCGCACGTGCTCCGGCCGCACCATCAGGGTCGCTCTCTCGCCCTCCGCGAGCTCCAGCCTGGCGCTCTCGGCGCGCATCTCGACCGAGCGCGCCTCGAAGCCGCCCGCACCGGTGCCGACGACCTCGAAAAGATTGACCTCGCCCATGAACTCAGCGACGAAGCGGCTGCCGGGGGTGTTGTAGATTTCTTCGGCGGTGCCGAGCTGGACGATGCTGCCGGCGCGCATGATGGCGATGCGGTCCGACATCACCATGGCCTCTTCCAGGCTGTGGGTGATGTAGACGAAGGTCTTGCCGGTCCGCCGGTGCAGGTCCTTCAGCTCCTTCTCCAGGGTCTTGCGCAGGCGGTAGTCCAGGGCCGAGAGCGGCTCATCGAAGAAGAGGATCTCGGGATCGAAGGCCAGCGCGCGGGCCAGCGCCACACGCTGTCGCTCGCCGCCGGAGCACTGCATGACGCCCTTGGAGTAGTAGTCGGCCGGCAGGCGCAGGAGCTGCAGCAGCTCCAGGGCGCGCCTGCGCCGCTCGGCCGGGGCCACGCCCTTGATCTTCAGCGGGAACTCGATGTTCTGGCCGACCGTCCGGTGCGGGAAGAGCGCGAGGGACTGGAAGACCATGCAGGTGGGGCGCTTGTTGGCGGGCACGTGAGTGATGCGCTCGCCGGAGAGGTAGATCTCTCCGTCGGTCGGGGCATCCATGCCGACCAGCAGGCGGATCATCGTGGTCTTGCCGCTGCCCGAGGGCCCGACGATGGTCAAAAACTCGCCGTCGGCAATGTCCAGGGTGATGTTGTCGAGTGCGGTAAAGCTACCGAAGCGCTTGGTCACTCCCTCGAGACGCAGAACGACCTGCGATGCCATCAAAGGCTGCTCCCCATGGGATCTCCGTCATGAAAAAGAGGACGACGGGAGAAGACCGGGTCATGGAACCGTCCTCTCCCGTCGAAGTGAGAGCCTAGCCGCGTCTTGCGGCGTTATAGATCTCGCTCAACCTATCGTAGGAGGCGACGATTTGATAGTCGACCGAGCGGCTCATCTCTTCCGTTAGCGAATCCCACTGGATGGCATCCAACTCGTCCGAGTCGAAGAGATCCAGCACATCCTTGCTGCCCATCTGGGCGACCGGATTGTAGGTCCCCTCGGCGAAGGCCACCTTCTTGCTGGCTTCCGGGCCCTGGACGTAGGCAAGGAAGTCGGCTGCCAGGCTGGAGGGGTCGGGGTTGTTGACCAGCGAGGTCACCTCGACCCAGACCACGCCGCCCTTGCCGCCGACCGGGCCGGACTTCGGCGTGATGCCGCGGACCTGGGTCTGGCCGTCGAAGCGGGCGGGGGAGGCGGTGTAGGTGCCGCCGGTAAAATAGGCGTCGATCTCGCCGTTGATGAGCGCCGTGTTCATCGCGACCAGATCGTCGGTCAGCAGCTTCGATCCGCCGAAGATCTTCTTAGCTGCGGTATCGAACTTCGCCAGTTGCGGGTCGTCCAGCTTCTCGAAGGGATTGAGGTCGGCGGTCATGCACATGTGCATGATATTCCAGTTGTCGTAGGTCAGGACGCCGTAGCGGTCCTTCATCGCCGGATCGAGGAACAGCTTGTAGCCCTGGTCCTCGGCCATCTCGCGGCTGATCTTGTCGGTGTTGACCACGAAGCTGAAGGGACCGAAGCGCTGGACGATGCCGATCAGGTCCTTGCCGCTCTTGTCCAGGGCCAGGGGGTAGGGGCCCTGGAACTCCGGCAGCAGGGTCTCGAAGAAGGGCTCGAAGCGCGCCTTGTCGAGCGGCTTGATGAGACCCTCGGGATAGAGCTGGTTCTGCGCCCAGGGCTGGTTGACGTTGATCAGGTCCCAGACCTTGGTCTCGCCGGCGCGCAGCTTGTTGATCATGTCGGGGTCGGAGGTACCGCTCTCCGCCCGCACCGTGGCGCCGGGGTGCATGTCGCGGAAGGGATCCAGCACCTCGTCGGTGTTGTAGCCCTCCCAGCAGAGGATGTTCAGCTGGTCGTCGCGCGCGGCCTGCGACAGCGACGGGAAGCCCATGAGACCCGCAGCGGCGAGGCCGGCGGTCCCCTTGAGCATTGATCTACGGCCAATCATGTCTGCCTCCTGTTCTTGCTCGATCGGTCGGCCCGTCCCCTGCCGGTCTTCCTGCCGGACATGCGAGGGGGACAGGGCACACTGCAGTGCAGCACCGATAGGATCGTCAACGCAAGTCGCCAGGCAGGCTTGACAGCCGGCGGGCAAAGTTTGACAGCCGCGTTACGGTGCCCCCGTCAGGTCGCAGCCGTCAGGCTGCGGCCAGCCGTGGGGCGGGGGCGGGGGCGGGCCCCTCCAGGCTGGCGAGCGCCAGAGAGCGCTCGCGGTCCTCGGGAATGTCCCAGAGACCCAGCCAGCGGCTGAGCCGGCTGGGCAGCGGCGCTGCGGTCCAGACCGCGAAGAGCGTGGAGCCCAGGAAGGCCGCCAGCAGGGGTGAGGCCCAGGGCACCACGGCCGGCGCGGAGTAGATGAGGCAGGTGAGGAGTGTCAGCCCCAGGACGCTCTGCAGCCAGAGCCCGCGCCAGGCCTCCCGCCAGGTGAGCCCGTAGCCCTGCCGCCGCTGCGCGTCCCAGGCGATGCGCTTGCCGAACGCCAGCCCGATCAGGAAGCGGGTCTGGGCCACGGCCACGACCGGGGTCAGTAGGGTGGAGAAGAGGAACTCGCTCAGCGCACCGACGGCGACCCTGGCGCTTCCGCCGTAGCGACGGCGCGAGCGGCGGCTGATCAGGATGTCGACGACGCCGATGATCTTCGGCATCAGCGCCATCACCATGACCACGGCGAAGAGCAGCATGCCCAACGCGAGCGGGAAGGGCGGGCCGCCGTCGCCGGCGGCGCTGGCATAGAGCCAGGCATGGACCGCGCCGCCGCCGATGAAGAGCATCCAGCCGGGCGCACCCAGGTACATGAGGATGGCGAGCGCAAGCTGCACCCTGCTGGTGGGCTTCAGGCCCGGCAGGCCGAGCAGCCGCCAGTACTGCATGTTGCCCTGGCACCAGCGCAGGTCGCGCTTGATGAAGTCGGGCAGGGCCGGCGGGTTCTCCTCCCAGCTCTCGTCCTCCTCGCAGATCACCCTGACCTCGTAGCCGGCGGCCCGCATCATGGCGGCCTCGACCTGGTCGTGGCTGAGGATGTGGCCACCGAGCGGCGGCTTGCCGGGCAGCAACGGCAGCTTGCAGTGGTCGCGGAAGGCGGCGATGCGGATGGCGGCGTTGTGGCCCCAGAAGGGCCCGCACTCGCCGTGCCACCAGGCGCTGCCGGCGGTGTAGGAGCGCATGCCGTGGCGCATGCCGAACTGGAAGGCGCGGGCGAAGAGGGTCTTGGCCGGCATGCCGACCACCAGGCCCTGCAGCAGGCCGATCTCGGGGCTGACCTGCATCACCCGGACGAGGCGCAGGATCGCCTTGGCGGAGAGGAAGCTGTCGGCGTCCAGCGGGATGAAGAGGTCGTAGTCGTCGCCGCAGCGGTCCACGAACTCGCGGACGTTGCCGGCCTTGAAGCCGGCATTGTCCGTGCGCCGGCGGTAGAAGATGCGATCGGGCCGTGCCGAGCGATCGCGCCAGGCGGCGACCGCGGCCTCCTCCTCGGCGATCGCGTCCGGCTGGTTGCTGTCGCTCAGCAGGTGAAAGTCGAAGTGCTCGCCCACGCCCCGGGCGACGAGGTCGGCCTGCATGGCCTCCAGGCGGCGCACGACCGCGCCGGCCTCCTCGTTGCGCACCGCCATCGCCATCGCGGTGCGGTAGACGATGGCCTCCTTGCCGTCGATGCGCCCCAGCGCCGGGGTCAGATAGCGGGCCGGGTCGCGCAGCGCCAGGCGCAGGACCAGGCCGATCAGCGCGTTCCAGAAGCCGATCGACAACCACGGCAGGGTCAGCGCGAAGCCGACCAGCATGAAGGGCTCGGCCCAGGTCCAGCCGCCGCTCGCCAGGATGCGCACCATCAGCGCGGTCAGCAGGGCGACGCTCGCCAGGTTCAGGGCGAAGACGAACCAGCGGCGGCGGCTGTAGGGGGCTGCCGTCCGCGCGACCCCTTGCCTCAGCCCCTCAAGCGTCCCGCTTCCCTGCGTATCAATCTGCAACGACATCAGCGTATGACCCCATACTTCCTGCGGCACTCGTTACCGCATTATAGTGACGGCTATCGGCTCTGGATCTCTCACCTCTGTGTGACAGGGGCGCGAGCAAGGCTGGAGGAGCGGCCATGACCCGGCCTACGACATCTGCACTGTGGTACGTGGCACCGGGGCAGGCTGTGCTCCGCGACGAGACGTTGCACGCGCCGGGTCCCGATCACGTTCTCGTCAGGGCGCTCTACTCGGGCCTCTCGCGGGGGACGGAGCGGCTGGTCTTTCACGGTTTCGTTCCCGAAAGCGAGTGGCAGCGCATGCGCGCGCCGCTGCAGGAGGGCGATTTCCCCTTCCCGGTGAAGTACGGCTATCAGCTTGTCGGCGAGGTCGAGGAGGGCCCGGAGGCGCTGCGCGGGCGCAGGGTCTTCCTGCTGGCACCGCACCAGCTGCGCCAGGTGGTCGCAAGCACCTGGGCCCTGCCGCTTCCGCCGGGCCTGCCGGCCAGGCGCGCGGCGCTGGCCGCGAACATGGAGACCGCGCTGAACGTCCTCTGGGACGGCGAGGCGGCGCCGGGCGAGCGCATCCTGATCCTCGGCGGCGGCGTGCTGGGCATGCTGCTCGCCGGTCTCGCCTCGGCCCTGCCCGGCAGCGAGGTCACGGTCTGCGACCTGCTGCCGGAGCGCGCCGCCACGGCCGAGGCCCTGGGCGCGCGCTTCGCCTCGCCTGCCGATGCGCCAACCGACCAGGACCTCGTCCTTCACACCAGCGCCAGCGAGGCCGGCCTGCAGGCGGCACTGGCCGCGGCGGGACCGGAGGCGCGCGTGGTGGAGGCGAGCTGGTTCGGCGACCGGGCGGTCTCGCTGCCGCTGGGCGGCGCCTTCCATTCCAACCGTCTGCGCCTTATCTCATCGCAAGTGGGACGGGTGGCGGCGCCACGCGCGGCACGCTGGAGCAACCGGCGGCGCCTGGCCAAGGCCCTGGACCTGCTGACCGATCCGCGCTTCGACCTGCTGCTTGGAGAGGAGATCCCCTTCGCCGAGGTGCCCGATCGCCTGAGCGAGGTCCTGGACCCGCGCGCCCGGGGCTTCCTGCCGCTCATCCGCTATCCCTCGCCGTAACCCGCAAAGACCCCTTCAGATCCTGTGAAACCGAAAGGAAACGCTATGTTCGCAGTGGAAGTCCGCGACCACATCATGGTGGCCCACAGCCTCGCCGGAGAGGTCTTCGGCCCGGCCCAGCGCCTGCACGGGGCCACCTACGTGGTCGACATGACCTTCTTCCGTGCCGAGCTGGACGAGAACAACATCGTCGTCGACATCGGCCTGGCGCTCGATGCCCTGAAGCGGGTGCTGGAGCCGATCAACTACACCAACCTCGACGAGATGGAGCCCTTCAAGGGCCGCGATTCCACCACCGAGGTCCTGGCCAAGCACATCTTCAACGCGATGGCCGCCGAGATCCAGCAGGGCAAGCTGGGGCCGTCGGCCAAGGGCATCGACAGCCTGCGCGTCACCCTGAACGAGTCGCACGTCGCCAAGGCCTGGTACGAAGGTCCGGTGGGCGGCTGACGCCAGTGCCCACGGCCAGCTTCGCGATCCCGGGCGACCTCTCGAGCCCGACCGGCGGCTACGCCTACGCCCGGAACTTGCTCGCAGCCCTGCCGCTGCAGGGCTGGCGGTTGGACCACCTCCAGCTACCGGGCTCCTTTCCCGAGCCCGGCGCGGAGGACCTGACCGCCACCGGCCGGGCCTTCCGGGAGGTGCCGGACGGGCGCCTGTTCCTGGTCGACGGCCTGGCCTTCGGGACCTTCCCGGACTGGCTGCTGGCCGAGCAGCGGGGGCGCTGGGTGGCCCTGGTGCACCATCCCCTGGCGCTGGAGACCGGGGTCCCGCCCGAGCGGGCGGCAGTGCTGAGAGCGAGCGAGGTGGCCGCCTTGGCCGCCTGCGAGGCCGTGATCGTGACCAGCCCCGAGACGGCGCGCGAGCTGGTCCGCGGCTATGGCGTGCCGGAGGCGAAGATCACCGTGGCGCTTCCCGGCACGCGCCGGCCGCAAGAGCCTGCGCGCGGAGCGGGCCCAGAGCCCTGTCTCCTCTCGGTGGGGACGATCAGCGCCCGCAAGGGGCAGGACGTACTGCTGCAGGCGCTGGCGGAGCTAAAGGATCTCGCCTGGACCTGCCGCCTGGTGGGAAGCGACAGCCGCGATCCCCGCGCGGTGGCGAGGGTGAAGGAGCTGATCGCCTCCCACGACCTCGCAGGCCGCGTCGATCTCACCGGCGAGATGAGCGAGGAGGAGCTGGCCCGGGCCTATGCCACGGCGGACCTCTTCGTGCTGCCCAGCCACTACGAGGGCTACGGCATGGCCTTCGCCGAGGCCCTGGCGCACGGCCTCCCGATCGTCGCCTGTCCGACCGGGGCGGTGCCCGACACCGTTCCGGCCGAGGCCGCCCTCTTCGTTCCCGCGGGCGCGGTCTCGGACCTGGCCGCGGGCCTGCGCCGCCTGCTGACGGAGCGCGGTCTCCTGGAACGGAAGGCCGCAGCCGCCTGGCGCGCGGGACAGCGCCTGCCGGCCTGGTCCGACACGGCCGCGGCGGTGGTGGGGGCCCTGCAGGGCGTGGCCGCCCGATGAGCGACTTCACGCCGGAGTGGCTCAGCCTGCGCGAGGCGGTCGACCGCCGGTCGCGCGATCGCAAACTCTTGGCCTGGTTGCGTAATCGTTTTGCCGCGACGGGGCGTACAACGATCTGTGAACTCGGCGCCGGCTCCGGATCGCTTCTTCGGGCCCTGGCGCCGGAACTGGCCCAGCGACAGGAGTGGCGCTTGCTCGATGCCGATCCCGACAACCTGAAGGCCGCCGACGAGGGCCTGCGCGCCTGGGCGGACGAGGTCCGGGAGTGCGGGAGCGGTCTTGCCCTGACCAGGGCGGGTCGCGAGATCCTCGTCCATCTGGAGGAGCGCGACCTGAACGAGGAGCTCGAGACCTGTCTCGAAGGGGCGGACCTCGTCGCCACCTCGGCGCTCTTCGATCTGGCGGGGCCGGCCTGGCTCGGACGCCTGGCCCGGGCTCTCGCGGCCGACCGGCGCCCCCTCTACGCCAGCCTCACCTACAGCGGAAGCCTGGAGGCCGAGCCGGCGCACCCTCTGGACCGGGCGGTGGCACTCGCCTTCGGCGCGCACCAGCGCAGCGACAAGGGCCTGGGCGGGGTCGCCGCGGGCCCCAGCGCACAGGCGCTGCTCGCGGCCGCGCTCGCCGCCCTGGGAGCCGAGGTCCTGGAGGGCGACAGTAGCTGGCACCTGGGCGCGGACGACGCGGCTCTGACCGGGAGGGTCATCGAGGGGCACGCCGAGGCGGTGCTGGAGACCGGACTGCTGCCGCGCGACGCGGTGCACGACTGGCGCGAGAGCCACCTCTCGGCCTGCCGAAGGCTCTCCGTCGGGCATCGGGACCTGCTCGCAAGCTGGCCGGAGGCTGCCTAGAGATCTCGATGCAGTGCGCAGTCAAAGAGACAGTCGCCGCCCGGCAGCGGCGCGATCTGGACCTGCGGGCGCAGCGCCCGGTCCAGGCGCTCGATCGCCGGCAGTGCGATCCCGGCTATGCCGGAGCCGATGATCAGCGGCCCGGTCAGGATGTGCAGCCGGTCGAGGCAGCCTGCGGCCAGGAAGCGCGAGACGGTGGTGGCGCCGCCCTCGATCAGCAGGCGGGTCAGTCCCAGCCCGGCCAGGGCCGCGACGATGCGGGCGGGGGCGAGGCCCTCGGCCTCGGGCCGGATCGCCAGGCCCTCGACACCGGGGGGCGGGCTGGCCTCGCCGCAGTGGACCAGGATACGCCTGGCGCCGTCGTCCTGCCAGCAGCGCGCCGCGGCCGGCAGGCGGCCCCTGGGGTCGATCACGACGCGCGCCGGATTTGGCCCCTCGACATGGCGGACGGTCAGTTGCGGGTCGTCGGCCAGCGCCGTGCCGACGCCGACGACGACGGCATCGGCGAGCGCGCGCAGACAATGCAGATGGACCAGTGCCGCCGGGCCGTTGATGTAGTGGGAATGCCCGCTTTCGGTGGCGATCCGTCCGTCCAAAGACTGCCCCAATTGACCCAGCACAATGGGGCTTTCGTTCTTACGGGCTATCATAAGTGGGTGATAGAGGCGGGAGAGACTTGTATCGGGAAGGGCAGTGGTGTCGCCTTGGGACAGCGCGTAACCGAGCACCTCAGACCAGGCTTCCCTGGTCCAGGGTGGCGGCGGAAACGGAGAGTCTGTCTGCGGCATGGCACTCAACCCTGGGGAATGGGGCGGTCAGCATAGCAGCGAGGAGTGAGCAGCTGATGCGCGATGACATCGCGACCGAGACCTGGACCGAAATACTGGGAGCCGACACGGAGCTTTCCGTCGACCGTGCCATAGCGGAGCTGCGCGCTGCCAGGCCGGTGGTCCTGCGCGACGGGCAGGAGCTGCGGTTGGTCGCCGCAGCGGAGATCGTCGACGCAGCGCTGCTGGAGGCCTTCCGCGCCTCGGCCGCGGACCTGGGCCTGGTTCTCGCCGCCCCCCGGCTGCAGTCGCTCGGCCGCAGCGTGCCGGCGGCCCAGCGTATCGAGGTGACGGCGGCCAGCCTGGAAGAGATCCACCGGCTCGTGGCCGACACCGGTCCCTTTCCGCTGCCGCCCAGCCGGCCGGCCGGCCTGCTGGACCGCAGCGCCATGCGGCTGGTGAAGCTGAGCCAGCAGCTGCCCGCCGCCCTGGTCGCAAGGCCGCGCCCGGAACGCCTGCCGGGCTCGCTCCTGACGGTCAGGCGCGCCGCCGTCGACAGCTACTCGATCGATGCCACGCGCAGCATCAGGATCGCCTCGCGCGCCCCGGTGCCGCTGGAAGCCGGCACCGACGTGGAGTTCGTCGTCTTCCGCGGCGGCGACGGGCTGCGCGACCAGGTGGCCGTGGTCGTCGGCAAGCCGGCGCCCGGAGAGCCCAGCCTGCTGCGTCTGCATTCCGCCTGCCTCACCGGCGACCTCTTCGGCAGCCTCAAGTGCGATTGCGGCCAGCAGCTGCGCGATGCGGTGACCACCATGATGCAGGCCGGCGGCGGCGTCCTGCTCTACCTCGATCAGGAGGGGCGCGGGACCGGCCTGCGCAGCAAGATGCGGGCCTACGACCTGCAGAGCCGCGGCTACGACACGGTCGAGTCCGACGCCATCCTCGGCTACGGTGCCGACGAGCGCAGCTACGCGATGGCCGGCCGGATGCTGGAACTGCTGGGCATCTCCAGGGTCGCGGTGATGACCAACAACCCCGACAAGATCCGCGCACTGGAAGACTGCGGGATCGAGGTCGCCGACCGCAGGCCGCTCCTCGGCACGGTCAACGAGCACAACCTGAACTACCTGACGACCAAATCGGAACGTGCAGGCCACCTCTTGGGGGTCGAGCTCTTGAGAAAACGCCCGGGCTTCTAGCGAACACGCACCAGCGGGCAGGAGTCCTGCAATAGTCGCGGGTTGAACTCTCCCCTCTTGTCGTTTCACTCTACCGCCGCGGCGGGAGGAGAGGAGCGAAGATGGGCAAGTTCACCGAGATCGACGGGACCCTGCAGGCCTTCATCGGCGCGCAGCAGATGTTCTTCGTCGCCACGGCGGCGCCGGAGGGCCGCGTCTCGCTCTCTCCCAAGGGCATGGATTCGCTCCGGGTCCTCGCGCCGCAGCGGATCGTCTGGCTCAACCTCACCGGATCGGAGAACGAGACGGCGGCGCACCTGCTGGAGTGCCCGCGCCTCTCGCTCATGTGGTGCTCCTTTACGCAGAAGCCGCTGATCCTGCGCGTCTACGGCAACGCCCGGGCGGTGCATCCGCGCGACCGCGACTGGGCGGAGCTGCTGGCGCTCTTCCCGGAGATGCCGGGCTCCAGGCAGATCTTCGACGTCGAGGTCGAGATGGCCATGACCTCCTGCGGCTTCGCGGTGCCGCGCTACGAGTTCCTCGGACAGCGCAACACCCTGCTCGAATGGGCCCAGTCGAAGGGCGAGGCCGGCGTCAGGAACTACTGGGAACGGCGCAACCGGGTGAGCCTGGACGGCAAGCCTACCGGCATCCTGGAAGCGGCCGACGAGGGCTAAAGCAAATCCCGAGCAGATGGAATCATCTGCGACGACGATTTGCTTCAAGGACAACGCGATAGGGCGGAGGAACGCTGCGAGGAGGAGGGAACGGGGTTTGAGGTTCTGGCTGCTAATCCTTGCCGGAGTGCTCTGGAGCGCCGCGGCGCGGACGGAGGTGCTCTACACCTGGACCATGCCGATCGAGGGCGGGCTGCAGAGCTTCCGCGCCGTGGTGACGGACGAGATCTGCCCGGAGATGACGGTCGACGGGACGCCGCGCCAGATGCGCCGGCGCGCCGGGCCGACCGAGGCCTTTCCCAACAGCGTCTGCGTCTACGAGAGCGACCGGCGCGTGCACATGGCGGTCCTCGACGAGCGCGTCTTCCCGCTCAGCCCCAACGATCCACAGCGCATCCTGCTGGTGGGCGATACCGGTTGCCGCCTGCGCCAGAACCGCCCCATCCAGTACTGCATGCTGGGCCAGGACTGGCCCTTCGCCGAGGTTGCGGCCTCGCTGGCCGGCGTCGAGGCCGATCTGGCGATCCACCTGGGCGACTATCACTACCGGGAGATGGCCTGCCCGGACCCGGAGCTCTGCGGGTCGGTCCACGGCACGAACTGGGCGACCTGGGAGGCCGACTTCTTTGCGCCGGCCCAGCCGATGCTGAGCGCGCATCCCTTCGTCTTCGTCCGCGGCGACCACGAGAAGTGCGGCCGCGCCTGGCTCGGCTATCTGCGCTATCTCTCCGCCGCGCCGATGGAGCGGCCCCTGCTCTGCGACAACTACTATCCGCCCTACGTGCTGAGCTTCGAGGACCTGCAGATAGCGGTCCTGGACAGCTCGACACGCGACCGCGCCGACTATACCTGGGACCGCTTCCGGGCGATGCGCGACCAGGTCCTGGCGGTTTTGCTGTGGCTCGACCGGGAGGCCTGGGTCCTGACCCATGCGCCGCTCTGGGGCTATGGCAACAGAGCGATGGACCGCAATGCCATGGGCACCTTGGAGACCCTGCAGCGCGAGGCCTTCGCCGACATGCTGCCCCGGCTGGTCTCGGCGGTGATCGCCGGCGACCTGCACTTCGGCCAGGTGGTGAGCACGGCCGACGATCCCATCCAGATCACCGTCGGCAACGGCGGCTCGGCCCTCTACGCGACGCCGCGCGGCTTCCACGAGGATCTCGAGGTCGGCTACGGCGTCGCCGGAGCGCTCTTCGGCTACCAGGGATTCGGCTACGGCCTCATCGAGCGCGGCAAGCCCGGCACGCCCATCACCTTCTTCGACCAGTCCGGTGCCGCGCAGGTGCGCTGCCTGGCCGCCGAGGGTGCGCAGAGCTGTAAGTCGGAAGCGGACTAGGCGGCTGACTCGCCGCCGGGCGTGGAGCGTTTCGGTTCTACGCGGAACCGGCCCGCACCCCCTCCCGGCCGCCCATAGCAGGATACTTCCGGGGGCGGCCGGGAGGGGGTGCGGGCCGGAGCCGTTTCCAGCCAGGCGCGAAGCGCCTCAGAGGTCCTTCGCGGCCTGCAAGACCTCTTCCACGTGGCCCGGCACCTTGACCTTGCGCCATTCCTGGCGGAGCACGCCCTTGCCGTCGATCAGGAAGGTGGAGCGGTCGATCCCCATGAAGGTCCGGCCGTACATCGAGCGCTGCACCCAGGTGCCGTAGGCCTCGCAGACCGAACCGTCGCTGTCGCTGGCCAGGGTGAAGGGCAGGTCGTACTTGGCCTTGAACTGGTCGTGCTTGTCGACCGAGTCCTTGGAGACGCCGATCACCACGGCATCGGCGCCCTCGAAGGCGGAGAGGTTGTCGCGGAAGCCGCAGGCCTCCTTGGTGCAGCCGGGCGTGTCGTCCTTGGGGTAGAAGTAGAGGATGACGTTCTTGCCCTTGAGCGCGCTCAGGCTGACCGAGCCGCCCCCGTCGGTGGGCATGGTGAAGTCGGGTGCGGGTGTTCCGATCTGGGTGGTCATCCTCTCTCCTCCTCAAGGCTGTCCTTGTCTGCCTCGGCTGCTTGCGCCGGTTCGAGTATGTAGCGCTCCATGCAGCCCGATGCGACCGTCGTGACCTCTTCCAAGGTGTCCCGAAGCCAGCCGAAGTCAAGAGCGTCGCAGACCTTGACCATGCCCTGCTTGATGGCTTGCGGTGCGCTCGCCAGGTCGGCCGCGGCGCGGTCATCGCCCAGGGTGAGGCGGATATAGGCCTGCAGGCGGCGCAGGAAGCGCACGCAGCCGGCCAGCTCCTCGGCCTGGTCCCGGTCGACCAGGCCCGCTTCGCCGATTGCCATGAAGACCTCGTAGGTGGAGCCCCGGAGGATCTCGGGATGCTCCGCGCTGAAGGCGAGCTGCCAGTACTGCGCCAGGAACTCGCAGTCGATCAGGCCGCCCGGGCGCATTTTCAGGTCCCAGGGCCCCTGCGGCGGCTTGTCCCGGGCCAGGCGCCGCCGCATTGAGGCGACCTCGTCCAGCAGCTTGCCGGGGTCGCGGGGCTGGCGGATGCAAGCCTCGACCGAGCGATAGACCTTGTCCCTGAAGGCAGGGTCGGTCGAGATCACCCTTGCGCGCGTCAGCGCCATATGCTCCCAGGCCCAGGCTTCCTCGCGGTGGTAGCGCTCGAAGCCGGCCAGGCTGGTGGCGATCGGGCCGGCGTTCCCGGCGGGCCTGAGGCGCATGTCGATGGCGTAGAGCGTTCCCTCCGCCGTGGGGGCGGTGATCGCGTTGACGATGCGCTGCGAGAAGCGGGCGAAGTAGGTGGTCGGGTCCAGCGACTTCTCGCCGTCGGAGCCGAGCGTGCCCTCGGGGACCTCGTAGACGAAGACCAGGTCCAGGTCCGAGGTGAAGGTCATCTCGCGGCTGCCCAGCTTGCCCAGTTCGACGATCGCGAAGCTGCCCTGCGCAATCCGGCCGTAGCGCCGGGCGAATTCCACCTCCACCCGCGCTAGAATGACGGCGAGGGCCGCGTCCGCGATGTCGCTCAGCCGTCTGGCCAGGGTCTCCTCGCTGGCCAGCCCCAGCAGCATCTGCACGCCGGCCTGGAAGTTGCGGTCGTGCACGCTGCGGCGCAGGAGGTCCAGTTCCTCCTCGAAGGAGCGCGCGGAATCCAGTTGCTCCTCGAACTCGGCCTGCAGGGTCTCGCGCTTGGGCAGGGTCTCGAAGAAGTCGGGCGACAGCATGGTGTCGATCAGCGAGGGCCGTCTGGCCAGGTGCTTGGCCAGCGCCGGCGAGGTTCCCATCACCGCGGCCAGCAGATCCATGAGCTGCGGGTTCGAGGTCAGCAGGGTGAAGAGGTGCATCCCGGCCGGCAGCCCGGCCAGGAAGGTGTCGAAGCCGGTGAGCGCGGCATCGGGGTCGGCGCTGGAGGCGAGCGCCTTCAGGAGGCGCGGCATCAGCAGGGTCAGCCGCTCGCGCGTCGCGGTGCTGCGGGTCGCGCGGTAGCGGCCGTGATGCCAGGAACGCACGATGCTGAAGACCCGCTCTGGATCCTCGAAACCGAAGTCGCTGAGGGTGGCGACGGTATCGGGTCCGGGGGTGTCGCCGGTGAAGACCAGGTTGAACTTCTCGGCGGGCACCGACTTGGTCTCGATGTCCTCCTCGAAGAGGCGGGCGTAGTAGTCCTCGACCCGGTGCAGGTGCAGCAGCAGGTCGCTGCGGAAGAGGGCGCTGCCGGGATAGCCCAGGAAGGCGGCAAGCCTGGCCACCCCCTCCTTGTCCTCGGGCAGGCTGTGGGTCTGCTGGTCGGCCACCATCTGCAGGCGGTGCTCGACCTGCCGCAGGAAGCCGTAGCTCTTCTCCAGGTCCTCCGCGACCTTCCGGGGGATCAGGCCCGCCCCGGCGAGCGCATGCAGGGCCTCGATGGTGCGGTTGCAGCGCAGGGCGGGTTCGCGCCCGCCCCAGATCAGTTGCTGGGTCTGGGCGTAGAACTCGATCTCGCGGATGCCGCCGCGGCCCAGCTTGATGTTGTGACCCTCGATCGCCACGACGCTGCCGCCCTTGGCGGCGTAGATCTGGTGCTTGATGGCGTGGATGTCCTGGATCGCCAGGAAGTCCAGGCTGCGGCGCCAGATGAAGGGTCGGATCTCCTTCAGGAAGGCCCTGCCGAGCTCCAGCTCGCCCATCACCGGCCGCGCCTTGATCATGGCGGCGCGCTCCCAGTTCTGGCCCATGCTCTCGTAGTAGGCGAGCGCTGCGTTGAGCGGCACGGCAAGCGGCGTGGCGCCGGGGTCGGGACGCAGCCTCAGATCGACGCGGAAGCAGTAGCCGTCAGCCGTGCGCTCGCTCAGGATCGCCACCAGGTCGCGCGTCATCCTCTGCGCCAGCGCGTCGGGCCCCTGCCGCGCCGTCGAGGGGAAGCGCTTGGGGTCGTAGATCACGATGAGGTCGATGTCGGACGAGAAGTTCAGCTCCCTGGCGCCCAGCTTCCCCATCCCCAGGGCCACGAAGCCGCAGGCCCGCGACGGCCGGGCGGGGTCGGCGAGTTCCACCTGCTTGCGCCTGGCGGCATCCAGCAGCAGGAACTCGAAGGCGGCGCCCAGCAGGCCGATGGCCAGGTCGCTCAGGGCCCCGGTCACCCGGTCCAGGTCCCAGCGCTGCGTCAGGTCGGCCAGGGCTATGGTCATGGCGGCCTGACGGCGGATGCGGCGCAGGCGGCGCATGACCGCCGTTCGCTCCTCGGCCTCGGGCCGCTCTCGCATCGCGGCCTGGATCTCGGCGAAGATCGGATCGGGTCCTTCCTCGACCAGGCGGCCGAAGAGCTCCGCCTCCTTCAGAAGGCAGTCGGTCAGGAAGGGCGAATGCGAAAAAATCCCAGCCAGTAGACGACGCGGCCCCTCTGCTGCCGTAGTCTCTTGCAAGGGGCGAGCGGCGTCGCCGAGAGCCTGGAGGCGTTCCTCCCACCTTTCGAAGCCGAGTTGGGCTTCTTCGTTCTGGAAGGGTCTTGGTAACGAGAGCTGTGGTGAATCTGGGAAGAGCGACATCGAAGGCCTCGTCTGGGGACGACCAGCCTGCGGCGCGGGGCAGAGCCGGTCAAGCCGCTCGCTCTCCGCGCCGGCTGCGTTTCCGGGCGCACCGGCCGCGCAGTCGCTTCGTCCGGGTCTTTGCACTGACGATCGAGATCCTGATCGGCGTGATCGCCCTGCTGCTGGTGGTCTGCGGGTTTCTCTTCTGGCGCCTGGTCGAGGGGCCGCTGTCGCTGGACTTCCTGACGCCGGTCCTGGTCGAGGCCTTCGACGCCCAGGACCAGGCCGGCGCCAGCGCCCAGATCACCGGCACGCGCCTGGTCTGGGACGAGAAACGCCAGAGCCTCGAGCTGCAGGTCACGGGCCTCACGGTCGACGATGCGGCGGGCGAGCGCTCCTTCGCCCTGCCGCTGGCCAACATCGACTTCTCGTTCGGCCGCCTGCTGGAGGGCAAGGTCGAGGTAACCCGGATCGAGATGATCGGCGCCCGCCTGACGGTCCGGCGCAATACGGACGGACGCTTCGAGGTCCTGCTGTTCCAGGCCAAGGGCTCCAGCCCGCGGCCCAAGGCCGCCCAGGACCAGCCGAGGACGCCGAGCCTGACCAACCCCGGCGCCTCGGGCCAGACCGGCGGCGAGGTCGCCCTCTCGGCCATCGACGCGCTGCTGAAGGGCGGCGGGCTCGGGCCGATCAAGGACCTGCGCACCATCTCCCTGCGGCGGGCCCGCATCCTGGTTGACGATCGGGTGCTGGGCATCAACTGGAGCCTGCCGGCCGAGACCATCGTCCTGCGTCGCGACGAGCATGGCCTGAGCGGCGAGATCGACGTCGGCCTGCCCTTCGGAACCGACCGGGCGCAGGCCGACCTGGCCTTCGTCTACGACACCAGGACCGCCACCCTCGACCTTGCCGGCCAGATCGACGAGCTCGATCTCGCGACCCTCTCCGCCCTCCTGCCGCAGGTGCAGGGCCTGACCGTGCTGACCAGCGAGCTCAGCGGCGATGTTTCCGCGACCCTGGGGGACCAGGGCAAGATCTTCTTCGTCGACTTCGAGCTTGCGGTGGGCCGCGGCCTGCTGCGCCCGGCCTTCGATGCCCTGCCGCCGGTCGCGGTCTCGGGCGGCGTCATCAACGGCCGCGCGAACCTGGCCGCCAGGACCCTGTCGATCTACGACGCGCGCCTGAAGACCGGCACGGCCGAGGATCCCGGTCCGGAGATCGCAACCACCTTCAGCCTCAAGGAAGAGGGGGAGGCTGCCTGGGACCTGAAGATGACGGCGCAGGCCAGTCCCTTCGCCGTCGAGCAGCTAGACTGGCTCTGGCCCGCCGTCTACGGGGCCAGCGCCCACGAGTGGGTGACCCAGAACATCACCGAAGGGACGGTGCAGAACCTCGCCGCCGCCTTGGACTTGCGGCTGAGCGCTGCCGGGGCGGAGTACGAGACCCTGTCCGGCAGCTTCGACTTCGAGGACCTGACGCTGCACTACCTGCGGCCCATGCCGCCGATGACGAAGCTGACCGGCAGGACCAAGGTCACCGGCGATCAGATGGTCTTCGAGGTCCGCCAGGGTCAGTCGGAGGGGCTGGCGCTGGGGCCGGGGACGGTCACCCTGGCGGAACTGGCCGGCGACGACCCCAACATCCTGATCGAGATGCCGGTATCAGGAACGCTCTCAGACATGCTGGCGATCCTGGATCAGCCGCCCCTGGGGCTGCTGTCGAAGGCCGGCATCGACATCAAGGGGGCGAAGGGCAGGGGCAGCCTCGACGTCACCATGGGCTTCCCCCTGCTGAACGACCTCGACAGCAAGGACATGCGCCTCACCGCCAAGGGAAACTTCCGCGACGTGCTGATGCGCGACGTGGTCCTGGGCCAGGACATCGCCTCGCCGTCTCTGTCCTTGAGCAGCACCCTGGATCGCCTGACCCTCGACGGCGAGGCGGAGATCGCAGGCAGCCGGGTGGAGACGAGCTATGTCCAGGACTACGACGGAAGTCTCGTCCTCAAGGGCCGCGGGGACGATATCAAGGCCAGCACGATCGTCGCCCTGGCGCCGGCGCTGGAGGGCATCCTGGGCGGGTCCCTGGCCGGCAGCTTCGAGGTCAAGGGCAACCCCAGCGGCCGCCTGACCGTCGACGTGAATGCCGACATCACCCGGACCAGCGTCTCACCGCCCGTCAGCGACTGGAGCAAGCCTGCCGGCGTGCCCGGCCGGGCGGAGGGCGAGATCGTGCTCGATGACGGCATTGTGACCGCTGTCGACCGTCTGAACGTGACCGGCCCCAGCGGGGACTTCGCCGGGTCGGTCGCCTTCGATTCCGACGGCAAGCTGCGGTCCGCCCGCATGGCGCGGGTGCGCTTCAGGCAGTTCGATCTGACCGACGTGCGCATCGACCAGCAGTCGTCGCAACTGGAGGTCTCCGTGGGGGGCGGCACCTTGGATGCGCGGCCCTGGATCGAGCGCGGCGACAACCCGCTGCAGGAGACGAAGGAGAAGCTGGACGAGGCCAATGCCCCGCCGAAGGCCCTCGTCACGATCAAGAACCTCGAGCGCGTGATCCTGCCGGACGGTGAGCTCCGCAACGTCTCGGCGACCGTGGACGATACGCAGACCAGCTTCGCAATCGAGCTTGCCGGCACGCTCTTCACCGGTGGACGCGCGGCAGGGCAGGTGGCCCTGGCGCTGCAGCCGCTGCCCGACGGCGGGCAGCGCGGCAGCCTCTCGCTGGCCGACACCGGCGCCATGCTGCGGGCGCTGGGCCTCGGCGACTACATCCGCGGCGGCCGGCTCACCTGGCGCGGGCAGACCACCCCCAGCCAGCCGAAGGGCGCGATGCGCGGGAACCTGGATGTCGGCCCCTTCCACCTGAACGAGGTGCCCTCGGCGCTGCGGGTGATCATGGTGGCCGGGCTGACCGGGATCGAAGACGCGCTGTCCGGGCCGGGGGTCAACTTCGACAAGCTGGTCGGCGACCTGGCCATCAACGACGACCGCTTCTACAGCAAGCAGCTTCGTGCCGTCGGATCGGCGCTGGGCATCCTCGCCAGCGGAACGCTGGATGTCAGCGCCGACAGCATCGATCTCGAGGGCAAGGTGGTTCCGGCCTATGCCATCAACAGCTTCCTCGACAAGATCCCAGTGCTGGGCTCGGTCATCACCGGGGGCGAGGATCAGGGGCTCTTCGCCGTCAGCTACGATGTCGAGGGATCGCTGCGCGATCCGCGCGTCACCGTCAACCCCCTCTCGGCCATCACCCCGCCGGTCCTGCGCTCGCTGGTCGAGACCATCACGGACGGCTCGAGCGACGGCGACTCCTCGAACATCGACGAACCCAGCGGTTCCCTGCGCTGACCGGGCGTGGCGCCGCATCCATGGATGCGGCGCCATCTAAGACGTTCGTGACTCCTTGTTCCCCGGCTCAGCGGACGAAGCGGTTCCACCAGCCCTGGCGCTTGGGCCGCTCGGGATCGGGGGTCGTTATCACCGCCATGTTCGAGGCCCGCTCCGGCGCTTCGGCGGCCTCGCCCTCGTCCCCAGCTTCGGCGTCCGCCTCGGCTTCGGCCTTCGGGGCCTCCTCTTCGGCCTCGGGCGCCGCTTCCGGCGCCGCCTCGTCGGCAGCCTCTTCGGCCTCCTCGGTGCTGTCCTGGCCGTTGGCCTGCGTTGGCCTAGCCTGCTCGGCAGCTTCGCCAGCTTCCTCCTGCCGGTCCTCCTCGGCCGCCTGCGGCTCCTCGCCGGCCGTCTCCGGCTCCTCCTGGCGGCTGTCGTCGTCTCCGCCCCCGGACTCGTCCTCGGCAGCCCGCTCCTCGCTGCGCTCCTCGTCGCCGGAGCGCCGGCTGCGGCGCCGTCCGCCACGCTTGCCCCGACGGCGGCGCCTGCGGGAATCGCCCTCTCCGCGCTCCTCGTCCTTGGCCTGGGTCTCCTCGGCGGCCTCTTCGGCCTCCTCCTCCTCGGCGACCTCTTCGACCGGCTCCTCTTCCGGCTCCTCGCGCACCTCGCTCCTGGCCTCGCTGCGCTGCGGCGGCCGCTTGGAGCCGCCGATCCGCTCCATGCGGTGCTGCAGGCCGCTGAGGCTGTCGTCCACCTCCACCCGGATCGTGAGGCCGAAACGCTCTTCCTCGACTGCAAGCTGCTCGCGCTTGTTGTTCAGGAGGTAGAGCGCGACGGCGGTCGGCACGGTGACCACCAGCTCGCCGCCATAGCGCCGCCCGCCTTCCTCGACGATCGCCCGCAGCAGGGTCATGGCGGCCGTCTCGGGCGAGTAGAGGCGTCCCGTTCCGCTGCAGTGCGGACAGGTCATCATGGCGGTTTCCACCAGGCTCGGCCGCAGGCGCTGGCGCGAGAGCTCGAGCAGACCGAAGGGACTGATGCGGCCGAGCTGGATGCGGGCCCGGTCAGCCTTCATGGCCTCCTTCAGGCGCCGTTCCACCTCGCGGTTGTGGCGGTTCTCCTCCATGTCGATGAAGTCGATCACGATGAGGCCTGCCAGGTCGCGCAGCCGGAGCTGCTGGGCCACCTCGTCAGCCGCCTCGAGGTTCGTCTTCAGCGCGGTTTCCTCGATGTGCCTCTCGCGCGTCGCCCGGCCGGAGTTCACGTCGATGGCCACCAGGGCCTCGGTCACGTTGATCACCAGATAGCCGCCGGAACGGAGCTGCACCTCGGGCAGGAACATGCCGCCCAGCTGTGTCTCCACCTTGTGCTTCTGGAACAGCGGCAGGCTGCGCTCCTTGTAGAGCTGGACCTTGCGCGCGTGGCTGGGCATGAGGTTGCGCATGAAGGCCTTGGCCGCCTTGTAGCCCTCCTCGCCCTCGACCAGGATCTCCTGCATGTCGCTGGTGTAGAGGTCGCGGATCGCACGCTTGATGATGTTGCCTTCCTCGTAGATGAGGTCGGGCGCCTTGGCCTTCAGCGTGCTCTCGCGGATCTCGCCCCAGAGGCGGATCAGGTAGTCGTAGTCCCGGCGGATCTCGGTGCGGCTGCGCTCGCTGCCCGCGGTGCGGACGATGACCGCCATGCCCTCGGGGATCTCCAGGTCGCTCAGCACCTGCTTCAGGCGCTTGCGGTCGCTGCTGGAGCCGATCTTGCGGCTGATGCCTCCGCCGCGCGCGGTGTTCGGCATGAGCACGCAGTAGCGCCCCGGAAGCGAGAGGTAGGTGGTGAGCGCCGCGCCCTTGTTGCCGCGCTCTTCCTTGGAGACCTGGACCAGCATGATCTGGCCGCGCTTGATGACCTCCTGGATCTTGTAGCGGCGCAGCAGCTTGGCGCGCCGGCGGGCGGCATCCTCGATCTCGTCGCCGTCCAGCGTGTCGACCTGGGTCTCTTGCTCGATCTCCTCGATGACGTCGCGCCCCTCGGTCTCCTCGGCCCGCTCGGTCTCGCTCGCGGAGGCCTCCTTCTCCTTCGGGGAGTCCTTGTCGTCGCGTGCCTGGCCGCGGCTCTGGCGGCTGCGGCTGGAGCGGCGGCCGCCGCGCCTGGAGCGGCTGCGACGCGAGGAGCTGCCGGCTGCTGCGCCCGTCTCTTCCTTGGCGTCGGCCTCAGCGGTTTCGTCGTCCTCGGTCTCGTCGTCCTCGGTCTCGTCATCCGCGGCCTCGGCAGCGCCTTCCCGCTCGACCTCGGAATCCGAGTCCTCCTCCGCAGCGGCCTCTGCCGTCGTCTCGGGCCTCTCCTCGCCGGAGGCAGCCTCGGCTTCCTCGTCAGCCTCTTCGTCCGCCGGCTCGTTGCCGGAAGTCTCTTGGGCAGGCTCCTGTGGGGCATCCTCCCGGACCGGCTCGCCCGCATCCTCCGCGCGCGGCGGGGCGGCGTCGCCTTCGTCCTGCGAGGCCTCGGCTTCCTTCCGGGCAGCCCCAGCGTCCTCGGTCGAGCCGGCGTCCGCCTCTTCCTCTGCGGCCTGCCCGGCTTCCTTCTCGGCTTCCTTCTCGGCTTCCTGGGGCGTGGCACTGAGCTGGTCGCCGCTCTTGGCCGTCATGGGCAGGCTGCGGTCGCTGCCGCTCTCGGGGGAAAGGCCCGGCTCCTCGGGCTCGCCCTCCGCGTCCTCCGCGGTGCTGCTCTCCTCGCTGTCCGGGCCGTCTTCCGTCTCGATCGTGGGCTCCTCGCCCGCGGCCACGTCCTGGTCGGAGGCCTCCGCGGACAGGGGCTCCTCGACCTGCGACTCGCTCAGCGCGTCCCCGGCCTCCGGCTCGGCGGCTTCCTCGCTCTCGGCGGCCTCCGTCTTGGGCTCCCCGGAACCGCGGCCGGAACGCTTTCTGCGGTCGTTCCTGCCTCTTCTGGAGGAGGAGCGGGAGGAACGCTCTTCCTCCTCGTCCTCTTCGTCGTCCTCCTCGTCGTCGACGTCGACGGCGGCCTTGATGGCGGCCTCTTCGGCCAGCAGCGCCTCGCGATCGGCGATCGGGATGCGGTAGTAGTCGGGGTGGATCTCGCTGAAGGGAAGAAATCCGTGGCGGTTGCCGCCGTAGTCGACGAAGGCGGCCTGCAGGGAGGGCTCGACCCTCGTGACCTTGGCCAGGTAGATATTGCCCTTTATCTGGGCATGGCTTCCGATTTCTCGGTCGAACTCCTCTACGCGATCATCTTTTGAGACGACGACCCGGGTCTCGGCCGGGTCGCTCGCGTCGATCAGCATAAGCTTCTTCATGCAAAGGGAACTCCAGTGCGCCGTCGCGCAGCGCCAAGCAGGCCGCGCGCGAGGCGAAATCCATTGCGGATTGGCGAGTGGAGATCGGTGCCATGCCTTTCGGTCTCATTAGATTCTGCATGGAACACCAAACCTCGTACGACTCACCTCGAAAGGGAGCGGCGGGAAACCAAGCCTCGCGGGTGCTTTCCCGACAGCCGCGCTGTAGAGAAAGACCTCTCAATCGGACGGGCTTGGCTCAGCCGCATACCCGGAATGAGCAGTTCACGCCAAGTCGGCAGTCTGCTCGGCCATTGCGGTTGTCCGCGCGTGCGATCCGGCAAACGCCACGGGCTGTTCTCCGGTGGCCTGATCCGGTTTTCCGCAACACAGCGGTTTGTAACCTGATTAGAAATCTATGCCGCCAAGGTGAGTTGGATCAAGCGTTTGATCGTCGCTGCCCTGCGTGACTGGCATGCGTCCTTGGTACGCGGGCTCCTGGCCGGCCCTTGGCCTCGCCTCCGGCCTTGTCGAAAAGGCACACAAAGGCGATAAGTCAGGGAATATGAGTGTTTTGGGCTTGCTTTTTTGTGTGGAGTCGTAGATCTAGGGCAGCAGAGCAGGCTTTGAGTCGTGCGTCCCCTACGTACGGCTGCAGTTCGTCGACTCGTTTCTGGACCGGTCGATTCCTTTGGAAGTGGCTCTCGCGGAATGCAACGTTTCTGGCTGCACATAGTTTTGATCTTGGTTCTGGCTGCGGGGTCCGCCTACGCCAAACCGAGTGTCGAGGCGCCGCGCCACGGGCAGCATGCAGAGTTCACGCGCTTCGTCCTCGATCTCAGCGAGCCGCTGCCCTACAGCATCTTCACGCTGCCCAATCCGCCGCGCCTGGTGGTCGACCTGCCGGAGGTGAACTTCAAGCTGCCGGCCTCGAAGAAGCCGACCCTGCCGATGGTCAATGCCCTGCGCTCGGGCCTCTTCGCGCCGGGCCTCTCGCGCCTGGTCTTCGATCTGGACGGGCCGGTGGAGGTCCTGCGCGCTGCCGTCCTGCCGCCCAACGACAAGGGCCTGCACCGCCTCTACTTCGATGTCGCCAAGACCGACGAGGCGAGCTTCCTCGCCAAGGAGGCCCGCAAGGCGATCTCCTCCGAGAAGCCCCTGCCGAAGGCGGTCTACAGCGACACGGGCACGGCCATCCCGGTGCAGGACACCCGCCCGCTCATCGTCATCGATGCCGGCCACGGCGGCGTCGACCCCGGGGCCATCAGCGTTTCCGGCGCGCAGGAGAAGGACATCACGCTGGCCTTCGCCAAGACCCTGGCCGATGCGCTGAAGCGCAGCGGGCGCTACCGCGTGATGCTGACCCGCGACCGCGACATCTTCCTGCCGCTGGCCGAGCGCTATGCCAAGGCCGAGCGGGTGCAGGCCGACCTCTTCATCTCGCTGCACGCCAACATCCACGCCAAGCGGGACATCAAGGGCGCCAGCGTCTTCACGCTCTCGGAGAGCGGGGCCGACTCCGACGCCGGTGCCGCGGCCCTGGCGGCGAAAGAGAACGGCGCCGACGCGGTGGCCGGTGCGGCCAGCGTCGACCAGGTCGCGCATATCCTGGGCGACCTCATGCGCCGCGAGACCATGAACCTCTCCAAGAACTACGCCAACCGCCTGGTGGGCGAACTCGGCAAGGAAACCACGCTGCTGCGCAACACCCACCGCTTCGCGGGCTTCCGCGTGCTGAAATCCCCCACGGTGCCTTCCGTCCTGCTGGAGATCGGCTATCTCTCGAATCCCTCGGAAGAGCGCCTGCTGCGCAAGAAGTCTCACCGCCAGAAGATCGCCAAGGCCATCGTCAGCGCCCTGGACAGCTTCTTCCACTGGCAGGAAGCGGTGAACCGCAGCTAACCCCTTGCTATGACAAAGTTTGTCCGGCCTGCAGTGCGGCTGGGTCCTGCGGGTTCCCTCGCTTTCGATCACGGCTGTGTGAACGTTGCAGCGGGGTCACAGCCGGCGGTCCTGCATCGCCGCGGCTAGCCTTACCATTGCCATGAAGCTAATCTAGTGACCGGGTATCCTTAGTGATCGATCGCGGGTCGGCGCACCGCTTGCGCCACTTGGTTTAAGCTTTGCTCTGACCGCAGTCGGAAGCAGGAAGGCCGCCCGTGACCCCAGGTTTCGGGATCCCAGCTATCGGTCCGAGGGCGTCGAGAGGGTTGGATGAAGTTCTTGGTGGTCATCTTCCGTTCCTTGCTGGGCATGGCCTTGCTGGCGGTGCTCATAGTCGCGGGCGGGGCGATGTATGCCTATTACGTCTACGGCAGCAACGTGCCGGAGCCCGACGAGCTCCTGGACTATGCGCCGCCGATGGTGACCCGGGTGCATGCCGGCGACGGGCGCATGATGCAGGAGTTCGCGCTGGAGCGGCGCGTCTTCGTGCCGATCGAGGAGGTGCCGGAACGCCTGGTCGAGGCCTTCCTGGCGGCCGAGGACAAGAGCTTCTATAGCCATCCCGGGGTCGACATCTTCGGTATCGCGCGCGCGGCCTACACCAACTTCGACCGGGTGATCCTGAAGGGCCTCAGGCCCGAGGGCGCCTCGACCATCACCCAGCAGGTGGCGAAGAACTTCTTCCTGAACAACAAGGTCTCGGTCGGCCGCAAGATCGAGGAGGCGATCCTGGCCTTCCGCATCGAGCAGACCCTGACCAAGGACCAGATTCTCGAACTCTATCTGAACCAGATCTACCTCGGCATGGGCAACTACGGCGTGGTGGCGGCGGCCCAGAACTACTTCAACAAGACCCTGGGCGAGCTCACGCTCGGCGAGGCGGCCTACCTGGCGGCCCTGCCGAAGGCGCCGGAGAACTATCATCCCATCCGGCGCAAGGCGGCGGCGATCACCCGGCGCAACTGGGTGCTGTCGCGCATGGCCGCCAACGGCTGGGCCGGGGAAGACGAGGTCGCGACGGCGCGCGCCGAGAGCCTGGTGGTGACGCCGCGCGAGGAGGCGCAGAGGGTAGATGCCGACTACTTCACCGAGGACGTGCGGCGCGCCATCAAGAAGCAGTTCGGCGACAAGGGCCTCTACGAGGGCGGACTGGTGGTGCACACCACCCTGGACCCCCACCTGCAGGCCATCGCCGATGAGACCCTGCGGCGCGGGCTGATCCGCTACGACCGGCGCCACGGCTACCGCGGTCCCCTCTATCGCTTCGTCGAGAACGAGATCGACTTCACGGAGCTGGCCGACAAGCGCGAGGCGGCGCGGGAGAAGCAGACCAACTTCCGCCGCCGCGGCAGCCCCGAGGCCCAGCGGCCGCTGCCGCCGGAGCCCGTGCTGGCGGAGGCCTCGGCATGGCAGGAGAGCCTGGCCCTGCTGGACGTGGACCCGCTGCCCCAGATCGAGCTCACCAAGAACTGGGAGCTTGCCGTCGTCCTTGACCCCTCGGCGGGGAAGAGCGAGGCCCTGATCGGGCTGGCCGACGGGCGCACCGGCGTCATCCCGCGCCCCGAGGTGGAATGGGCGCGGCCCTGGCTGCCGGACCAGCGGGTCGGCGGCAAGCCCGGCAGGCCCTCCGACGTGCTGGACCGCGGCGACGTCGTCTATGTCGAGCACACCAGCGAGACCCCCGGCGGCCAGGCCTACAACGACGACAACAACTACGCGCTCCGCCAGGTGCCCAACGTCGAAGGTGCGCTGGTCGCCATGGATCCGCACACCGGCCGTGTGCTGGCGATGACCGGGGGCTGGTCCTTCAAGGAGAGCGAGTTCAACCGTGCGAGCCAGGCCCAGCGCCAGCCGGGCTCCTCCTTCAAGCCCTTCGTCTACATGGCGGCCCTGGACAACGGCTATACCCCGGCCTCGATCGTCCACGACGCCCCGATCGAGATCAGCCAGGGGCCGGGCCTGCCGATGTGGCGGCCCAAGAACTACTCCGGGCGCTACTACGGCCCGACGCCGCTGCGCGTCGGCGTCGAGAAGTCGCGCAACCTCATGACGGTGCGCCTGGCCCGCTCGGTCGGCATGGCCAAGGTCGCTGAGTACGCCAACAGGTTCGGCGTCATCGACGACATGCCGCAGGTGCTCTCCACAGCACTGGGCTCGGCCGAGACCACCCTGCTGCGCATGGTGACCGGCTATGCGATGATCGTGAACGGCGGCAAGAAGATTGAGCCGACCCTGATCGACCGCGTGCAAGACCGCTACGGCAAGCTGATCTACCGGCACGACCCCCGCGGCTGCCAGGCCTGCACCCAGGTCGCCTGGCAGGGCCAGGAGGTGCCCGTGCTGGCCGACGACCGCGAGCAGGTGACCGACCCCATCACGGCCTACCAGATGACCTCGATCCTGCAGGGTGTGATCCAGCGCGGCACCGGCGCCGGACGGGCCTCGATCGGACGCCCGGCCGGGGGCAAGACGGGCACGACCAACGACAACTTCGATGTCTGGTTCATCGGCTTCACGCCCGACCTGGTGGCAGGCGTCTTCGTCGGCTTCGATCAGCCGCGGACCCTCGGGCGCTCAGACACCGGCTCCACCGTGGCCGCGCCGATCTTCGGCGACTTCATGAAGGCCGCGACGAAGGGCCGGCCGGAGAAGGACTTCCAGGCGCCGCGCGACACGGTCTTCATCAAGATCTCGCTGGACACTGGCCAGCGTGCCTCGGACGAGGGCGGGCGCGTGATCAACGAGGCCTTCAAGCCCGGCACCGGCCCTGACACCTATTACTCCGGCGAGGTCGACTACACGCCGACGCAGGAATCGGTGACGACCCTGGGCGTGCCCGGTCTCTATTAGTTCCGACGATCTTCTGTCCTAATGTTTGGTCCCGAAACGGGCCGGGCCATCGGAGACTTCATGAGTGCCCACCGGATGGGCTCTGCCTATCGGCATGCTGGCGCGTCGCTGGCGCCGAGGGCATCGTGTCGCCTTGCTGGGTGCCGGTGCGCATGCAGTGATCCGCCCGGCTCGCCGGACGATCCTCACCCCTTACGGCGACCTCTAGAGCAGGTTGCGCTCGCTCATGCTCACGCATCCTGCTCTAGCGTGTTGTTTTAAAAGCAAATCGTCGTCGCAGATGATTCCATCTGCTCGGGATTTGCTCTAGAATTCTGTCCGAAGGGAGCGACATGGCGGGGACGGCAGCCGGACAGGAGCCCTGGTACGCGAGCGAGGCTGCGGCTGCTCTCGAACGGCTAGGCTCCTGCGAGCGGGGTCTTTCGTCCGAGGAGGCAGGGCGCCGCCTGGCGGAAGAGGGCCCGAACCGCCTGCCCGAAGCGCCCGGACCCAGTGCCTTTCGCCGCTTCGCCCTGCAGTTTCACAACCTGCTGATCTATGTCCTGCTGGGCTCGGCAGCGATCTCCTTCACGCTCGGCCATCTGGTGGACGCCCTCGTCATCCTGGGGGTGGTGCTCGCCAACGCGGTGATCGGCTTCATACAGGAAGGCCGGGCGCAACGGGCGCTGGAGGCCATCAAGGGCATGATCGACCCGCAGGCAGCAGTGCTGCGCGACGGGTCGCGGACGAGCGTGGCGGCTGAGGAGATCGTTCGCGGCGACGTCGTCCTGGTCGAGGCGGGCGATCGCATTCCGGCCGACCTTCGGCTGCTGGAGACGCGCAATCTTCAGGTGGACGAGGCGATACTGACCGGTGAATCGGTGCCGGTGCACAAGCAGGTGCAAGCCGTGCCGGCGGAGGCCGCCCTCGGCGACCGCAGCTCGATGGCCTTCTCGGGCACCGTCGTGACCGCCGGTCGGGGCGTGGGGCTCGCAGTCGGGACGGGCCAGCAGAGCGAGCTTGGCCGGATCAGCGGCCTGCTGGCCAGGGTCGAGACCCTGCAGACACCGCTGGTCCGCCAGATGGCCGGCTTCGCGCGGCAGCTGACGGTCGTTATCCTCGGCGTCTCGGTTGCTGTCTTCGCCTACGCCGGTCTCGTCTTCGGGATGCCGCCGGACCAGGCCTTCATGGCCGTGGTCGGTCTGGCCGTGGCGGCGATCCCGGAGGGCCTGCCGGCCATCATGACGATCACCTTGGCGATCGGCGTGCAGCGGATGGCCGGGCGCCACGCGATCATCCGCCGCCTGCCCGCGGTCGAGACCCTGGGCGCCGTCTCCGTGATCTGCACCGACAAGACGGGAACACTGACCCGCAATGAGATGCTGGCCAGCAGCTTGATCACGGCCGAGGGCAGCTTCGAGATCGACGGTGTCGGCTACGAACCCGAGGGTGAGATCCGGGGGCACTCCGGTACCCTGGAGCCGGCGAGCGACCGCCTCGTCATGGATCTCTGCCGCACCGCCGCGCTCTGCAACGACGCGGAGATCCGGAAGAGCGGCGAGGCCTGGATCTGCAACGGCGATCCCATGGAAGGCGCGCTGGTGGCGCTCGCCATCAAGGCGGGGCTCGACGTCGATCGTCTGCGCGGAGAGCACCGGCGGCGGCACGAGATTCCCTTCGAAGCAGAGCAGCGCTACATGGCGACCCTTCAGGAAGGCGAAGCGGGCGACGACCTCATCCTGATCAAGGGTGCACCGGAGCGTATCTTCGACCTCTGCTCACAGGAGCGGACGGCCGAGGGCAGCCGGCCGATCGATCGCCGGGCCTGGCACCGGGCGGCGGAAGACTTGGCAGCTCGCGGTCAGCGGGTGCTCGCCTTTGCATCCAAGCCGGCGGGGCGCGGCCAAGCGAGCCTCGATCACTCGGATCTGGAAGGGGGCAGCGTCCTTCTCGGCTGCGTCGGCTTCATCGATCCGCCGCGCGCGGAGGTGCGGGACGCGCTGGGCGAGTGCCGTGAGGCCGGGGTGCGCGTCGTCATGATCACCGGCGACCACGGCGTCACGGCCGGCGAGATCGGCCGTCAGCTCGGCCTCGCCGAGCGGCCAAGTGTCCTCACCGGGCGGGATCTGGACGGCCTCGACGAGGCCGGGTTCCGCGAGGCGGTGCGGACGACGGATATCTTCGCCCGAACCACTCCGGAGCACAAACTGCGCCTGGTCGAGGCGCTGCAGGCCGAGGGCAAGACCGTCGCCATGACCGGTGACGGCGTGAACGACGCCCCGGCACTGAAGCGCGCCGATGTCGGCGTCGCCATGGGGCTCAAGGGGACAGAGGCGGCCAAGCAGGCTTCGGAGATGGTGCTGGCCGACGACAACTTCTCGTCGATCGTGGCTGCGGTGCGCGAGGGGCGGACGGTCTACGACAACCTGATGAAGGCGATCGTCTGGACCCTGCCGACCAGCGGCGGAGAGGCCATGACCCTTCTGGTCGCCATCGTCTTCGGCCTCGCCCTGCCGGTGACGCCGGTCCAGATCCTCTGGGTCAACATGGTGACCGCGGTGGCGCTGGGTCTCACCTTCGCCTTCGAACCGACCGAGCCGGGGACCATGCGCCGGCCGCCGCGACGCCCCGACCGGGCGATCCTGACCGGCGACTTGGTCTGGCGCGTGCTCTTCGTGTCGTTGCTCTTCGTGGCCGGAGCCTTCGCAATCTTCTTCTGGGCGCAAGCGCGCGGCCTGCCCCTCGAAGAGGGGCGAACCCTGGTGGTGAACACCCTCGTGGTGATGGAGATCTTCTATCTTTTCAGCGTGCGCTACGTGCACGGGCCCTCCATCACCTGGCAGGGTGTGCTCGGTACCCGCGCGGTGCTGCTGGGGGTCGGCGCCGTCATCCTGGCCCAGTTCGCCTTCACCTACATGCCGCCCCTGCAAGCGGTCTTCGAGACCCGGGCAGTGGCCTTCACGGACGGGCTCGCGGTAATGGCGGTAGGCGCGGTCATGCTGGTGATCGTAGAGCTGGAGAAGGCCTTGCGGAGGCGGTACTTTCGGGCCGAGGGCTAGGCGGCCTGGCCCTGGAACTGCAATTTGGGGCTTTACGAAGGGCCGCCGCGGCAATACCTCTGACGGGGCGCGAGTGCGAGCCTGAGAAGAGCAAGGGGTAGGTTTTCGGGATGAAGGCGGAAGTGATGCAGCAGGTGGAGGCCATCAAGCAGGCCCTGGACCTGCTAAGGAGGCATCTTTGACTGGGATGCCGCGCTGAAGGAACTGGAGGCGCTCGAGGAGCAGGCCGCCGATCCCGAGATCTGGAACGACCCCAAGCGCGCGCAGGAGGTGATGCGCAAGCGCAACGACCTCACGCGCCGCATCGAGCGCCAGCGCGAGCTGGAGGCGCAGCTTGCCGACAGCCTGACCCTCTTGGAACTGGGCGAGGCCGAGGAGGACGAGGAGACCCTCGCCGAGGCCGAGCGCGACATCGCCCGCCTGCAGACCCGCCTGGAAAAGGCGCAGCTCGAAAGCCTGCTGTCGGGCGAGGCCGATGCCAACAACTGCTACCTCGAGGTCAACGCCGGCGCCGGCGGGACCGAGGCGCAGGACTGGGCGGAGATCCTGCTGCGCATGTACAGCCGCTGGGCCGAGCACCACGGCTATAAGACCGAGATGATGGAGGAGAGCGTCGGCGAAGAGGCCGGCCTCAAGTCCGCCTCGATCCTGATCAAGGGACACAATGCCTTCGGCTGGCTGAAGGGAGAGGCCGGCGTGCACCGCCTGGTGCGCATCTCGCCCTTCGATTCGCAGTCCAGGCGCCACACCTCCTTCGCCTCGGTCTGGACCTATCCCGAGGTCGAGGACGAGATCGAGATCGACATCCTGGACAAGGACGTGCGCGTCGATACCTACCGTGCGTCGGGTGCGGGCGGCCAGCACATCAACAAGACCGATTCGGCCGTGCGCCTGACCCACCTGCCGACCAACATCGTGGTGCAGTGCCAGTCCGAGCGCTCGCAGCACAAGAACCGGGCCAGCGCCTGGAAGATGCTGCGCGCCAGGCTCTACGAGCACGAATTGAGGAAGCGCGAGGCCGAGGCCGAGGCCGAGGCCGCCGGCAAGACCGACATCGGCTGGGGCCACCAGATCCGCTCCTACGTCCTGCAGCCCTACCAGATGGTCAAGGACCTGCGCACAGGAGTGGAGAAGGGCAACGCCCAGGGCGTGCTGGACGGCGACCTCGACGACTTCCTGGAGGCAGCCCTGGCGGCGAAGCTGGGCGGGAAGAAGACGCAGGACGCGGAGGCCTAGGGTCGGACTGCGACCGGGTGGAACCTTTCGGTCATCGCCAGGTAATGCCGCTTGACCTGCCTTGCATCCGGCCATAGAGGAGGAGCATGAGACTCCTTCTCTCGGCGCTGGCCATCATGGCCGTGATCCTCGTCCCGGTGATGGCCGGGCAGACGGGCGCGCTGGGGCAGGACCACATCTCCCACCATGCTGCCGGTGGCGCTCATGGCGATTGCGCCGACGACGACCGCGGGATGCCGCAGGGCCACGGCCTCTGCTGTGCCATGCTGGTCGGACACTGCAGCGGTGCCTCGGCACTGGCGCGCCTGCAGGAAAGCGAAGCACCGCTTGCAGTCGCCACGATCCGTTTCGAGCTGAACGACGAATCCTTGCCCGGCCGCATGCCGGAAGCCGAGCTGCCGCCTCCCCGTTTCCCAGGATAGCGCCCTGTCGGCCGTCGCTCCCCGCCACGGGTGAGCAAAAGGCGGTCCGACCTTCCTATCCAGAGAAAACGAGGAAAACCCTATGCAGAAGGTTCACCTGCGCTGTCTTCTGACAGCCCTTACGGCCGCCCTCGTGGCCCCCTCGCCGCTGCTCGCGGACGGCAGCGGCCATAGCCACCACGACGCCATGGGATCGCCCGGCCGCGCTGCCGATGTCTCGGCGACGGTCGCCGTCGAGATGTACGACAATTAGTCTGCCCTGAAAAACGCTTAAGCGGTTGATTTCAGAGTGGTGTGTTGGTGCCGGCAAGTATCGAGTTTTGCGATTTCGCCGAGGAGTTCCGTGAGGATCCGGACAAGAAGACGCCTCAGCTTGTTGAGGATGAGGCGTAGGTTGTGGCCAGCGGCAGCCAGGAGCGCGTTGATCCTGTCGCCCTCGAGGCCGAGGAGATAGTTCCTGCCCAGCCTGCCGTCTGCCTTGGCATGGCCGATCATAGGCTCGATCGCCGTTCGTCGTCTGAGCTCGCGCTTCATCGTGGGGGTAAGGCCACGTCGCTGTCCAGAGAGGAAGACCCGGGCCTGGCCCTTGTAGTCGTGGCCGCGATAGCCCTTGTCGGCATAGGCGCGTTCGACGGCAATGCCGCTCATGGCTTCGGCCTGGGCGAGGGTGGCGGCCAGGGTGTGCCCATCGTAGGGATTGCCGGCGAAGGCCTTTGCGGCCAGGAACAGCCCCTCCCTGTTGGTTGCCGCGATCCCCACCTTGCAGCCGAACTCGTAGCGCTTGTGCGCCTTGCCTTTGGAAATGCAGACCACTTCCGGAGCATGCAGGCTGTAGAGTTTGTCCTTGTCTTGGGGCTGCTGGGCCAGCAGGCGCTCTACCAGGCCCAGGAGGCGGGCGAAGCGGGCCTCTTGCCGGGTATCGCCGGTGATCTTGCGGCCGACGTCGCGGTAGACCCGCCCCAGATAGGTGCGCAAGCGCTTCAGCTCGCGGCGCATGCGCTTGTACTGCTTGGCATGGGCATAGCGTCCGGCCTTGGTGGCCGCTTTCTTGGCCAGCCGCGTGTGGCTCTGGCGCAGGTTGATGCCGGCCTTCCTGGCCTGGCGCACCAGGGTCTGCAAGGCCTTGAGGTAGAGCCGGCTGTCGGCCGGGTGGGCGATCGCCTTGTCTTGCACCGTGGTATCGACCGTGACCCGCTCCAGGCTCGAGGGCTTCACCGTGTCGCTCGCCAGCGCCACCTCGACCGTGGCCTTCAAGACCCGCTCCATCTCCTCGGGCCCGATCCGCTGGCGCCAGCGGGTCATCAGCGAGGGATCGATCGGCAGCCTGTGCTGGAAGAACTCGAAGCCGCAGAAGAACTGCCAGTAGGGGTTCTCCACCCAGCGCGCCACCACCTCTTCGTCGGAGAGATCGTAGGTGTGTTTGAGATAGTGCAGTCCGACCATCAGCCGGGTCGGCTTCGCCGGCCGGCCGACCGGCTTGTAGAAGCGCCCGAAGGCCTCGTCCAAGTCAGACCAGGCCACCAGCTCCGACAATCGCACCAGGGGATGGTTCAGATCGATGATGGCATCCAACCGCTCTCGAAAGAGATCCTTGCCGCCGCGCGGCCGCTTCAAACTTCTCATCGCAAAACACCAGGAATCGTCGCCTCAAGCATCCCTTCCTGGCATTCTCCGCTATTTCCATCCGCGCCGGAATCCCCCTATTTCAATCACTTCCAACTTTCTCAGGGCGGACCAATTACTACGAACCGGAGTCGATTGCGGTGAAAGCGGGCCAGACGCTCCGCTTCAAGATCATGAACCGGGGCGAGTTCGTCCACGAGTTCGCCATCGCGACGCCTGAGGCCCATCGTGCCCACCAGGAGGAGATGGCCATGATGGTGGATCACGGCGTCCTCCTGCCCTCTCGCATCGACCGACAGGCGGCCGAGGCGATGCAGGCGAGCATGGGGCACGGGATGCACGACGAGCCCAACAGCGTGCTGCTGGAGCCGGGGCAGTCGGCCGAGATCGTCTGGACCTTCCCGCGGTCCGGGACGCTCGAGTTCGCGTGCAACGTGCCGGGCCATTACGAGACCGGCATGGTCGGCCACTTTTCCTTGAACTGACGACCTCGGGCGCTGTCGGGGGCCATCCCCCGCAGCGCCCGATCTCAGGACCAAGAGGATCCAAGAGATGACAACACGGAAGATTCTGCGGGCCTGCGGGCTCGGCTTCGGGCTTGCCATGATGCTGGTCCCGGCCGCGCAGGCCGGCGAGTACAGCCTGACGGTCGACCGGGTGACCATCGACACGGGCGAGTTCACCCGGAAGGGGATCGGCTACAACGGCCGCTCGCCCGGTCCGGTACTGCGCTTCCAGGAGGGGGAGGAGGTGACGATCAAGGTCACCAACAACCTCTCGGAGTCGACATCGGTTCACTGGCACGGCCTGATCCTGCCCTTTCAGCAGGACGGTGTGCCCGGCATCAGCTATCCGGGCATCGCCCCGGGCGAGACCTTCACCTACCGCTTCCCCATCGTGCAGAGCGGGACCTACTGGTTTCACAGCCACACCGACTTCCAGGAGCCCGACGGGGCCTACGGCGCCATCGTGATCGAGCCCAAGGAGCGCGAGCCCTTCCGCTACGACCGCGAGTACGTGGTCCAGTTCACCGACGCACATCCCCACTCGGGCCACCGCATCTTCCGGAACCTGAAGATGTCGCCCGACTACTACAACCGCAAGCAGCGGACCCTGCTCGACTTCTTCGGCGACGTCGAGGAGAAGGGGCTGGGCGACACCGTTTCGGACCGCATGGCCTGGGGGGACATGCGCATGATGCCGACGGATATCGAGGACCTGCAGGGCTTCGTGCCCCTGATCAACGGCAAGGGGCCGGACGGGAACTGGACCGGGCTCTTCGAACCGGGGGAGCGCATCCGGCTGCGCTTCATCAACTCCTCGGCCATGACCTACTTCGACGTGCGCATTCCGGGCCTGGAGATGGTCGTGGTGCAGGCCGACGGCAACAACGTCCAGCCGGTCAAGGTGAGCGAGTTCCGCATCGCCGTGGCGGAGACCTACGACGTCATCGTCCAGCCGCGGGAAGACAAGGCCTTCACCATCTTCGCCGAATCCATGGGGCGCACCGCCTTCGCGCGCGGCACCCTGGCGCCGCGGCAGGGCATGGCGGCGGAGGTGCCCGGCTTGCGGGACGATCCGCTGCTGACCATGGCGGACATGGGCATGGCGCACGGCGACCACGGCTCCATGGACCACGGCAGCATGCCGGAGGGCTCGCACGTCATGCCGGACGGGACGGTCATGCAGGGGACCATGCCCGGGCAGGCCCCGGCCGGGTCGCACGTCATGCCGGACGGGACGATCATGCAAGGGACCATGCCCGGGACGGCGCCTGCAGGCGCGCACGTCATGCCGGACGGCACCGTCATGCAGGGTGGCATGGACCACAGCGCCCATGGCGGCGGAAAAGCGGCGGACGGCGGCTTCTATGCACCCGGCAGCGGGCTCACGCCTGAGGCCGCCGACGGAGGGAAGTTCCTCTCCTACGCGGACCTCAAGGCGCAGAAGCCGCTTTACGAGCACCGGGCCGCGACCCGCGAGATCGAGCTCCGCCTGACCGGCAACATGGAGCGCTACATCTGGTCGGTGAACGGGGTGAAGTATTCCGACGCTGATCCCATCAGGCTGACCTACGGCGAGCGGGTCCGCTTCAAGTTCGTCAACGAGACCATGATGTCCCACCCCATGCACCTGCACGGCATGTGGTCGATCCTGGACAACGGCAACGGCAAGTGGAACCCGATCAAGCACGTCGTCAGCGTGGCGCCGGGCACGACGCTCTACATGGAGACCGAGGTCGATGCGCCGGGCAAGTGGGCCTTCCACTGCCATCTCTCCTACCACGCCGAGGCCGGCATGTTCCGCATGGTCGTGGTCGAGGGCGGGCCGGGCGGCAAGCAGGCGGCGCTCTCCGCCGCGGGTGGAGGCTGATCCCATGAAGCTGAATGGATGGCCGACAGCCGCGGCCCTGGCGGTGAGCCTGGGACTGTCCCTGCCCGGCGGGGCGGCCGCAGAGCCCCTGCTGTGGGGATTCCAGGCCGAGCAGCTCGAGTACCGCGTCAATCCGAACGACCAGCTCTTCGCCTGGGACTTCGATGCCTTCGTGGGCAGCGACGAGGTGAAGTTCGTCTGGCGCAGCGAGGCGGAGTACGTGCTGGAGGACAAGGCCTTCGAACGCCTGGAGAACCAGGCGCGCATCCAGATCCCCATCACCGACTTCTTCGACGGCGTGGCCGGAATCCGCGTGGACACGCCCGACGGACCGAACCAGATCTTCGGCGTCGTCGGGCTGCACGGCCTGGCGCCCCAGTGGTTCGAGGTAGACGTCGACCTCTTCATCTCCGAGGACCCCGTCGTCCGTCTCGAGGGCGAGTATGAGCTGCTGATCACCAACCGCATCATTCTCATCCCGAACCTGGAGTTCGACCTGCCCTTCACCGACGATCCCGAGCGCGGCATCAGTGCGCTCGGTCCCAGGCTGGAGGCAGGGGCCAGGGTGAGCTACGACCTCGTGGATCGGCTCTTGTCTCCCTACATAGGTGTCAACTACGAGAGGGTCTTTGCGGGCACGGCCGACCTCGCCCGTTTCGAGGGCGAGGACGTGGACGGCGTCTTCTTCGTCGCCGGCGCGCGTGTCATGTTCTGACCCGCGGTTTCCGATCCGTGGTCAGGGGGGCCGGGTCAACCGGCCCCCCGGCCGACCCCGTCGGGGCCGAACCGGACAGCAAGAGGGAGCAGCAGGATGGACTGGGAACTGGCGCAGGTGAACATCGGGCGGCTGGTGGCGCCCGAGGGCGACCCCAGGGTGCAGGACTTCTTCGACAATCTCGACCGCATCAATGCGCTGGCGGACACCACGCCCGGTTTCGTCTGGCGGCTGCAGACCGAGGCCGGCAATGCGACCGCGCTGCAGCCCACGCCCGATCCCCTGCTGATCGTCAACCTCTCGGTCTGGCGTGACGCGGAGGCGCTCTTCGATTTCGTCTACCGCAGCCAGCACACGCCGGTGATGGCCCGCCGGCGGGAGTTCTTTCAGCGTTTCGAGGGCGCCTACATGGCGCTCTGGTGGGTGCCGGCCGGGCATCGCCCCTCGATCGACGAGGCCCTCGGCAAGCTCTGGCAGCTCGAACGCTACGGTCCCAGCCGCCATGCCTTCACCTTCAAGGCGCGCTTCCCCAATCCGGATCAGGCCGGGCCCTCGACAGACATGCAGCCCGACCCCTGGTGCGTGGGACGGGCCTGAACCCAGGCGCCGCCGCAGCTCGGCCGACGCATTCTGCCGCACGCCACCCGTGGCGTTTCAGGTTTTTTCCTGACAGGAAGACTTGTTAGGCTTCCCCTCGTTGCGGGAAGGCGCGCGCTCGCGCGGGCGATGGCAGTAGAAGAGACTGGAGCTGGCTCATGTGGGACGAACGCAAGCCCGATCGGACGCACGAGGTCGAGATCGAGGGCGGCTACAAGGTGGTGGTCGACGATTTCGGCTCGGGGGACAAGGTGCTGCTCTGCGTCAACGGCGGTCCGGGCCTGCCCTGCGACTACCTGCGCGCACCGCACGCCCCCTTCGCCGACAAGGGCTACCGCGTGCTGGCCTTCGACCAGCTCGGCTGCGGGCGGGCCGATAAGCCCAAGGACAAGTCGCTCTGGCAGATCGGGCGCTACGTCGAGGAGCTGGAGTGCGTGCGCCGGACCCTGAACCTCGGCAAGGTCAACCTGCTGGGCCACTCCTGGGGCGGCTGGCTGGGGATCGAGTACGCGATCACCTATCCCGAGAACCTGCAGACCCTGATCCTGGAGAACACCTGCGGGGACATGCCCCACCTGATCGGCGAGCTGAACCGCCTGCGCGAGGCCCTGGGCTCCGAGACGGTGGCGATGATGCAGCGCCACGAGGCGGAGGGCAGCCTGGACCACCCCGAGTACCAGGCCGCGGTCACGCTCCTGAACTACCGCCACGTCTGCCGCCTGGACGACTGGCCCGCGCCGATCAACGCCTCGCTGGACGACTGGAACATGGACGTCTACGGCACCATGCAGGGCCCTAACGAGTTTCTCTACATCGGCAACCTCAAGGACTGGCAGCGGCTGGACCGGATGCACCGCATCACCTGCCCCGCCTTCATCACCGTCGGCATGCACGACGAGCTGGGCCCGGCCTGCGCCATGCGGATGCTGCACGCCCTGCCCAATGCGGAGCTGAAGGTCTTCAAGAACTCCTCGCACATGCCCTTCTACGAAGAGCCCCTGGCCTACGACACCGCGCTCTCGGCCTTCCTCGCAGCCCACGCCTAGGGCGCCTGCCATGTGGGACGAGCGCGCGGCCGACGAGACCCTGGAGATCGAGATCGAAGGCGGCTACAAGCTCGCCGCCTATCGCTGGGGCAGCGGCGAAGAGGTGCTGCTCTGCCTCAACGGCGGGCCCGGCCTGCCCTGCGACTACCTCGCCCAGCCGCACGCCTGGCTCGCCGACCGAGGCTACTGCATCATCGCCTACGACCAGCTCGGCTGCGGGCGTTCGGACAAGCCCGACGATAGGTCGCTCTGGACCGTCGGGCGCTACGTGCTGGAGCTGGAACAACTGGTGAAGGCGCTGGACCTGCCGAAGATGCACCTGCTGGGGCATTCCTGGGGCACCTTCCTCGCCAGCGACTACCTGCTGACCTTCCCCGGCCGTGCCAAGTCCCTGGTCCTGGCCGACGGGGCCGGCGACATCCCGCACCTGGTCTCGGAGCTGAACCGCCTGCGCGAGGCCCTGGGGGCGGAGACGGTGGAGATGATGCAGCGCCACGAGGCCGCGGGCAGCCTGGATCATCCGGCCTACGAGGCGGCCGTCACCCTGCTGAACTATCGCCACGTCTGCCGGCTGGACGACTGGCCGGCGCCGCTGCGGCGCTCGCTCGACGACTGGAACATGGCGGTCTACGGCACCATGCAGGGCCCCAACGAGTTCACCTTCACCGGCAACTACAAGGACTGGTCGCGCCTGGCCGAGATGCACCGCATCGAGGTGCCGAGCCTGGTCCTCTGCGGGCTGCACGACGAGCTGACGCCGGCCTGCTCCATGCGCATGCACCAGGCCCTGCCGGACTCCCGCATCAAGGTCTTCAAGAACGCCTCGCACATGCCTTTCTACGAAGAGCCCGACGCCTACTTCGAGACCCTGCTCGCGTTTCTGGACGCGCAGCGCGGCTAGAGGAAGATGGGCCGCTTCAAGTTCGTTCTCCACCGCCCCCTGCAGACCATCCCGGTCCTGCTCGGCGTCAGCATCATCACCTTCGTCCTGGTCCGTTCGATCCCCGGCGATCCCGTGCGCGTCCTGCTGGGACCGCGGGCCAAGCCCAGCATCATCGCCGCCGTGCGCGAGCAGTACGGCCTCGATGAGCCGATCCTGCTGCAGTACGTCTACTTTCTCTGGAACCTGGTCCAGGGCGAGATGGGCCGCTCCATCATCTACCGCATCCCGGTCCTGGAGGTGATCACCGAGCGCCTGGCGCCGACCCTCTTCCTGCTGGCCTACGCCCTGCTTCTTTCCATCGCGCTCGCCATGGGGCTGGCGATCCTGGCGGCGCGCAACCAGCTGCGCTGGCCGGACCACCTGGTGCGCATGTTCTGCACCGCGGGCCTGGGCCTGCCGGCCTTCTGGCTGGGCATCATCCTGATCATGCTCTTCTCCGTGGGGCTCGGCTGGTTCCCGGTCTCGGGCTACGGCGAGGGCTTCCTCGAGCACCTGCACCACCTCTTCCTGCCGGCGCTGACCATCGCCGTCGCCCTGGCGCCGGTGCTGACGCGCAACCTGCGCGCCACCCTGATCGAGCAGATGCAGGCGGACTACGTGCAGGCCGCCCGCGCCAAGGGTATGCGCGAGGGCGCGCTCTTCTTCCGCCATGTGCTGCCGAACTCCCTGGTGCCGACGGTGAACTTGCTGGGGGTCGCCTTCTCCTGGCTGATCGGCGGCACGGTGGTGGTGGAGACGGTCTTCTCCATACCGGGCATGGGCCAGCTCATGGTCGCCTCGATCTTCTCGCGCGACTACCTGCTGGTGCAGGGGGTGACCCTCTTCTTCGCGCTCGGGATCATCTGCACCAACTTCCTGGTCGACGTGGTGAACGTCGCCCTCGACCCCAGGATAGAGCTGTGAGCCTGGCCATCGCCCGCCAGCTGAGAGCCAGCCGGATCGGCGGCCTGCCGGTGACCCTGGTCGCGGGCCTGGCGGTGACCGGCGCCTGGGTCCTCCTGGCGCTCGCGGCCGACCTGGTAGCGCCCTTCTCGCCGATCGAGCAGGACGTCCAGAACGCGCTCGCGCCGCCCGGCGGCCAGCACCTGCTGGGCACCGACAACTACGGCCGCGACATCCTCTCGCGCATTCTCTACGGCGCGCGCATCGACCTGCAGATCGGCCTCTTCGGCGTGCTCTTCCCCTTCCTCATCGGCAACGTCATCGGGCTGCTCTCGGGCTACTTCGGCGGCCTGGTCGACACGGTCCTGATGCGCATCCTCGAGGTCACCATCGCCTTTCCCTTCTTCGTGCTCGTGATCGCCATCATCTCGATCCTGGGGCCGGGCCTGATCTCGCTCTACATCGCTTTGGCCCTGGTGGGCTGGGTCTCCTATGCGCGGCTCACCCGCGCCCAGGTGCTGATCCTGAAGAAGAGCGACTTCGTGGGCGCGGCCCGGGTGCTGGGCTATTCCAATGCGCGCATCATGTTGCGCCACCTGCTGCCGAACGCGATCTCGCCCGCCCTGGTCTTCGCCATGACCGACATGGTGCTGGTGATCCTGCTCGGCGCCTCGCTCAGCTACCTGGGCCTCGGCGCGCAGCCGCCGGCGGCGGAGTGGGGCGTCATGATCGCCGAGGGCCAGCAGTTCCTGGCGAGCGCCTGGTGGATCTGCCTCTTCCCCGGCCTCGCCATCGTGCTTCTGGGCCTCGGCCTCTCGCTTTCGGCGGACGGCCTGGCGCAGCTTCTGGGGACCAGGGAATGACGGCGCCGCTCTTGTCGGTCCGCGACCTCACGGTCGAGTTCGCCGTCGAGCAGGCCTGGCGTCCGGTGGTGATGGAGGTCGGCTTCGACCTGGCGGAGGGCGAGGTCCTTGGCATCGTCGGCGAGAGCGGCTCGGGCAAGACGGTGACCAGCCGTGCGCTCATCTCCCTCCTGCCGGCCGGCGTCTCGCGCGTGCCCAGGGGCGAGGTCCTCTTCGAGGGCCAGGACCTGCTGCACCTGCCGCCCGCGGCGCTGACCGAGGTGCGCGGCGGGCGTATCGGCATGGTCTTCCAGAACCCGACCACGCACCTGGACCCCGTGATGCGCATCGGCGAGCAGATCGCGCTCGGCCTCCGGCTGCACCGCGACATGGACCGCCAGGCCGCCCGCAAGCGCGCCATCGCCCTGCTGGAGGAGGTCGGCTTCTCTCATCCCCATCGCCAGGTGGACGCCTTCCCGCACGAGCTCTCCGGCGGCATGCGCCAGCGCGCGATGATCGCGGCTGCGCTCTCCTGCGACCCGGCGATCCTGATCGCCGACGAGCCGACCACGGCGCTCGACGTCACCGTCCAGGCCCAGATCATCGGCCTGCTGCGCGACCTGCAGCGCTCGCGCGGGCTCGCCATCGTGTTCATCAGCCACGACCTGGGGCTGGTGGCCGACTTCTGCGAGCGCGTGGTGGTGATGGAGCGGGGACGCATCGTCGAGGCGGGCCCGGTGCAGCAGGTCATCGGCCGGCCGCAGCATGCCTACACGAAGAAGCTCCTGGGCTCCCAGCCGGGCCTGATCCCGCCGGGGCAGTACTTCCCGCTGGAGGGCCAGGAGGAGCGCGCCGGCAAGCCGGTTCCGGTCGCCGAGCCGGGCGCCTCCATCCTGGAGGTCTCGGAGCTGGCGGTCCGCTTCCCGGGGCGGCGCGGCTTCGCCGACTTCCTGCTGCGCAAGCCGGCCGAGGCCTTCGTCGCGGTCAGGGACGTGAGCCTCAGCCTGAGACGCGGCGAAGCCCTGGGCCTGGTGGGGGAGAGCGGGTCGGGCAAGAGCACGCTCGCGCGCTCGGTGGTGGGCCTGGTGTCGCCCAGCGGCGGCGAGATCCGCCTGGAGGGGAGGCCCTTCGATCCCCAGGCGCGCGGCGGCCAGGACTGGCGCCGCAAGGTGCAGATGATCTTCCAGGACCCGCTGACCTCGCTCAATCCGAAGATGAGCGTGGCCCAGACCCTGGCCGAGCCGCTGAGGGTGCACGGCCTCTGCCCGCGCGAGGAGATCCCGGCCAGGATCGACCGGCTGCTGCATGAGGTGGGCATGGACGGCGAGCTGGCCGGGCGCAGACCGCACCAGCTCTCCGGCGGCCAGTGCCAGCGGGTCGGCATCGCGCGTGCGCTCGCCATGGAGCCGGAGCTGCTGCTGGCCGACGAGCCGACCTCGGCGCTCGACGTCACCATCCAGGCGCAGATCCTGAATCTTCTGCTGCACTTGCGTCAGTCGCGCGGACTGACGATGCTGTTCATCTCGCATGACCTGGCCGTCGTCCGCCACCTCTGCCAGCGGATCGCCGTGATGCAGCGGGGCGAGCTGGTCGAAACCGGATCGGTCGAGGAGATCTTCGAACGGCCGAGACACGACTACACGCGCCGGCTCCTGTCGGCGGTACCGGAGGTCGCAAGGGCGTCCTAGCCGCGTGCGACGGGAACAGGGAAGAAGCAGGCTTGAGAGAGGCAATCGTCACAGCAACCAAGGGAGACCAGGAATGGCAATAGGAAGAACACTCTGCGGGGTCGCGGTCGCGCTCCTCGTGGGAACGGGATCGGCCTTCGCAGCCGAAGGGGTCCTGAAGATCGGCCGCGATCAGGACAGCGTCTTCATGGACCCGATCCTGGTCAGCCAGAACGCCGACGTCTGGGTCTTGAACAACATCAACGCCCAGCTGGTGCGCAACACCCGCGAGGCGACCGGCATCGAGCCCGACCTGGCCGAGAGCTGGACCGTCTCCGAGGACGGCAAGACCTACAGCTTCACCCTGCGCGAGAACGCCAAGTTCTCCGACGGCTCGCCGGTCAAGGCCAGCGACGTCAAGTTCTCCATCGAGCGGCTGCGCGACGACGAGGGCTCGGTCTTCGGCTCCATGTTCGGCGTGATCACCGACATCGCCACGCCCGACGACCGGACCGTGGTCTTCACCCTGGCGGAGCCGACCACGCCCTTCCTCTCGATCCTGGCGCTCTTCGCCGCCGCGATCCTGCCGGAGGCGGCGGTGACCGGCGACTACGAGGCCTTCTCCGAAAAGCCGGTCGGGGCCGGCGCCTTCCGCCTGGCCGACTGGCGCCGCGGCGACCGCATCATCCTGGAGGCGAACGAGCACTACTGGGAGGAGGGCCTGCCCAAGCTGGCCGGGGTCGAGTGGATCTACATCCCCAACGACAACACCCGCATCCTGCAGCTCCAGGCCGGCGAGATCGACGCCATGATCTTCGTGCCCTTCAACCGCATCGCCGAGCTTGAGCAGAACCCCGAGATCAACGTCCACCTCGACCCCTCGAGCCGCATGGACCACATCCTGATCAACCATGAGAACGAGCCGCTGGACGACGTCCGGGTGCGCAAGGCGCTGGCCAAGGCGATCGACCTGGATGCCATCATCAAGGCCGTGACCTTCGGCTACGGCACGCCGGCCAACTCCTACATCCCCGCCGGCGGCATGTACTACAACCCCGACAACCCCCGCTATGCGATGGACCTGGAAGAGGCCAAGGCGCTGCTGAAGGAGGCCGGCGTCGACGACCTCACCCTGGAGATGGTCGTGCAGGCCGGCGATGCGAACTACGAGCAGATCGCCGTCCTGGTGCAGGACCAGTTCGCCAAGGCCGGCATCGACGTTAACATCGTCAAGCAGGAGGCCGGGCAGGCCTGGGACACCATCGTCGAGGGCACCTACGACATCTCGACCAACTACTGGACCAACGACGTGATCGACCCGGACCAGAAGACCGGCTTCGTGCTCGACGGCTCCGATCCCGACGTGCTGTCCTACTACACCCGCTACAACAACCCCGACGTCGTGGCGCTGGTGAAGGCCGCGCGGGTCGAGACCGACCCGGAAAAGCGCAAGCAGATGTACTTCGACCTGCAGAAGCAGGCGCAGGAGGATGTGAACTGGCTGGGTCTCTACTACAGCCCCTTCCGCAACGCCTCGCGCGCCAAGGTCGACGACTTCTTCCAGAACCCCATGGGCCGCTTCATGCTGGAGACCACCTCCGTCCAGTAACGGCCTTCCATAACAGCTCCGGCCGCGTCTGACCGCGCGGCAGCCGGATAGTCGGAAAAGACGTCACGCCATCCGGTGTGGCGTCTTTTCTTTTATTCACGAAGGCCGCAGTCAATTTGTCTATACGTCTGAATGTCAGCGGCCATTGCTTGAAGGAGGCAAGATGCAACTGCCGTAGAGAAAGATGAAATATTTGTGACGTTGTGGCCGCCCCGCCGATCTCCGCCTAGGATTGCAGCCGGTGAGAAGGGGGGATGACCTTGGAACTGCTGGACTTTCTCTTCTATGCCGCGCTGCTGGGTGCGGTGCTGATGGCCTTCGCGCTGGGCGGCAACGATGCGGCGAACTCCATGGCCTCTGCCGTGGGGGCCAAGGCGATCACCCTGCGCCAGGCGATCTTCATCGCCGGGATCGCCAACTTCGTGGGCGCGGCCTTCCTGGGGGCCGCCGTCACCTCGACGGTGGCCAAGGGGATCATCGACCCCGCGGGGATCACCGACGGGCATGTCTTCGCGGTCGGCATGTTCGCGGCCCTGCTGACCTCCGGCCTCTTCGTGCTGGGGGCGACGCTCATGGGGCTGCCGGTCTCCTCCACCCACACCATCGTCGGCGCCATCGCCGGTTTCGGGATCATCGCGGCGGGCTGGTCGATCGTGCAGTGGGACATCATCGGCATCATCGTGGTCGGCTGGGTGGCGACGCCCTTCGTCGCCGGCGCCATCGCCTTCGGCCTCGCCCGGATCATCCGCGGGTCGCTGGGCAGCGGCGCCAAGGCCGCCAGGCGCATCCTGGAGATCGTGCCGCTCTGGATGGCCCTGGTCGCGATCATCGTGGTCCTCTTCCTCTCCGAGGAGGTCTTCCCGCAACTGGAGGCGAGCCTCTTCGAGATGGGCCTCCTGGCCGTCGTCTCGGCCCTGATCGTCTACATCCTGGGTTACCGCATGCTTGTCGACCGCCACTTCGTCCGGGAGTTCCAGCCCGAGGAGTCGGTGCAGGAGTCCTTCCGGCGCCTGCAGATCTTCACCTCGGGCTACATCTCGCTGGCGCACGGTGCCAACGACGTGGCCAACGCCTTCGGGCCGGTGCTGGCGATCTACCTGCTGGCCAAGGAGGGCTACATCCCAGCGGACGCCGCGGTCCCGCTCTGGGTCCTGATCGTGGGCGGGGCGGGCATCGCCGCCGGCATCGGCATCGTCGGCGGGCGGGTCATCAAGACGGTCGGTAACTCCATCACCAAGCTGGACAACGTGCGCGGCTTTGCAGCCGACTTCACCATCGCCACGACGGTGATGGGCGCCTCGCAACTCGGTCTGCCGGTCTCCTCCTCGCATGCCGCCGTGGGTGCCATCACCGGCACCGGCTTCGCCGAGGGCAGGGGCGACATCAACATGAAGATCCTCGGCAAGATCTTCGTCTCCTGGATCCTGACAGTGCCGATCGCCGGGGGTGCCACCGTCGTGATCTTCCTCCTTCTGCAGGCCATCCTGCTGCCCTGATAGGGAGCCCCGCTCGCCGCCGACGAGCCCGCCTGGCTCCGAGGCTTGCCGAGCGACCGATCGCTCTCACCTGTGGTTCCTCACTTTCATCCCTTGCTAATATCTACGTATTGATTACGGTGGTATTCAGAAAAACAACACCTAACGCGTGGTATGATCCAAGTTCTTTTGGTTGTAAGTATCTTAAATTTAGGAATGAAAAAATGGTTACTCAATATGGCACGAGTGCCCCCGATCTTCTTTTCGGTAGCAGCTTCAACGATCGCCTGTCGGGATTGAGCGGAAGCGACACGATCTATGGCAATGAGGGGGCCGATACGCTCTATGGTGGATCGGGAAACGACCGTCTCGTCAGCGGCAGCGGCGGTCGCCGTGCAGTCGGCGAAGAGGGTGACGACTATCTCTACGTCTTCGGCAGCAGCGGGGCGGACAGCATCAAGGCCTATGGCGGCAGCGGGGCCGACTACATCTTCATCGACGGCGGCTCGGCTGTGGCGCCGGCCCAGGCCTTCGGCCAGGGTGACAGCGGCAACGACATCATCGTCTCGGTCGGCTCGAGCGGCGCCTTCCTCAGTGGTGACCTGGGCAACGATCGGATCTATGGCGGCAGGCTGCTCTTCGGCGGTGCGGGCGACGACACGCTCTACGGTCAGAGCGGCGACGATTTCATCGTCTCGGGCGGTGGCAACGATCTCCTCTTCGGCGGCCGCGGTCGGGATACCTTCCTGGTGGAAAGCGGGCAGGTTGCCCTTTACGGAGGAAGTGGGCTCGATCGGCTCTCTCTCGATCTGAGCGCGCTGGCGAGCGATCAGGTCTTGGATCTCAGAACCTCAGAGAACCGGCTTCTCGATGGACCCGGCGGCAGCACCGGCAGCCGGATCGTCTCTATCGAGGCTCTTGCGAACTTCGAAGGGGGATCGGGCGCCGATACCGTCATTGGCGGCAACCGCAGCGATCTCGACGAGACGCTTGACGGCGGCGAAGGGGATGACAGTCTCGATGGTCGTGGTGGAGACAATCTTCTCTATGGTGGTTACGGCAGCGATAGGCTGGAGACAGGCAGTGGCGACAACAGCCTCTACGGCGGTTACGGCGCCGATCGACTCTATATCGACGGCGATGTCATAGCCTCGGACGCGCGCGGCGACGACGGCGACGATACGATCCTCGCCCTGGGCCAGGCTGGCCATGTTCTGGGTGGGGGGAGCGGTGACGACACCCTGGAGGGCGGCACGCTGCTATTCGGTGACGATGGCGATGACGTCGGGCGCAGCCGGGAAGGCGAGGACCGCCTCTTCGGGGAGAGCGGCGCCGATCTGCTGCTGGCCGGAGACGATGCCGACAGGGTCTACGGTGGCGAGGGCAACGACCGCCTGGTCGGGGGCAGCGGCGCGGATACCCTCTTCGGTGGCAATGGGCAAGATCGCTTGAATGGCGGCAGCGGCGCCGACACCATGTCGGGCGGTCAGGGTAACGACACCTTCATCGTCGACAACAGCGGTGACGTCATCCTGGAGATCTCCGGGGCCGGCAGCGAGGATGTCCTCCGCTCCAACGCGGCGGACTTTTCGCTCTCAGGCGGGGTGACGGGCTTTACCGAGCGCGTCAACCTCAACAGTGCGGCGGGCAATGGCGTGCTACGTGGAAACGAATGCGCCAACACCCTGATCGGGAACAGCGCCAACAACCGCCTCTTCGGAAAATCGGGTGCGGATATCCTGACCGGCGGCGCCGGTTCCGACAGACTCCTGGGCGGATCCGGTGAGGATACCTTCGTGGTCAGGACGACCGGGGACCAGGTCCGCGAACTGGCGGGTCAAGGCCACGACCTCGTGCGTGCCGAGGTGGACTATACCCTGCCCAGCGGCACCGCCTACGCCTTTGTCGAGGACCTCAGGATGCAGGGCGGCAAGGGCGACATCGACGGCACTGGAAACAACCTCGACAACAGGGTCGAAGGCAACAGCGGCGACAATCGCCTGGCCGGCAACCAGGGCGACGACACCATCGAGGGCGGTGCGGGCGACGACATTCTCTTCGGCGGCCAGGGGGCTGACCTCTTCCGCGGCGAGAGCGGGGCCGACACCTTGAACATGGGCAAGGACGATGCGGCCTTCGGCGGATCGGGCGAAGACCGCTTCCTCTTCACCAGCGACCTGTCGCTGGGTACGCAGATCGTGCGCGACTTCGACGGGGTCAGCCTGAACGGGGCCAACGGCGAGGACAGGTTCACCTTCAAGACCGGGCTGGAGAGCGGCAGCTTCACCTATATCGACGGTGCCGTCTTCTCCGGGGGCGGCAACTCGGAAGCGCGCTTTGCCGGTTCCGAGACCCTGGAGGTCGACCGCAACGGCGACGCGGTCGCCGATCTGGTGGTCGCCGTCTCCGGCTTCACCGCCGCCAACCTGCTGACCACGACCGACTTCGTGTGGCTCTGAGAGGCCTCGAACCATCATCTCGGTCCGGTGGGCCTCAGGCAGGGACCACTGGCCTGGCCGCACCCTCCGTGGCTTCTATGCCATGGGTTGCATCGCGCCATGGGTCCTGCGGGCCATGAAGTGCAAGCGAGGGCTGTCTCGATGGGGTAGGATTTGCTTGCAGCTCAGAAATTAGCAATGAAAACAATGCAACCTCCAAAGATTTTGACAAAAACAACCGCACGATTGTCCGTATAATAATTCCACTTTAAGAAGACTCTGGAGCAAGAGAACTGAAAAAAACTGAATCAATTGCCTTGCCCTTGGAATCACGTAATATTCTTTGCAGTAGCACCGAAAATGACGTCAGCGCGACCGGGAGACGGAGCCGCGGTCGTGTCGGGGGCCTTGAGGGGTAAGGGGGAGCGCGATGGCCATCATCTTCGGTACGACGGGCGTCAACAGCCAGCTGCACGGCACGAGCGTGGCCGACACAATCTATGGCTTGAGCGGAGATGACTATATCAATGGGGATGCCATTTATCAGGGGAACGGGGGCGGCGACACGCTCTTCGGGGGAAGCGGGCGCGATATCGTCCAAGGCGGCAACGGGAGCGACTGGATTTTTGGCGGCGACGGTGATGACTCTTTTCTTTCAGGTGAGAACGGCAACGACACCATCTTCGGCGGGTCCGGCAATGACTATATTCTCCGGGGCGGTGTGAACGGCGTCGGCTACTTTTCTGATTACGGCAATAATGTTATCTTCGGTGGGTCAGGACACGACGTCTCACTTATTGGCTGGGAGGAACTTGATCGTCTCTACGGCGGTGATGGCGACGACACAATTCTCCGGGGCGAAGATCAGAACGATCTCGTTTTCGGTGACAGCGGCAATGACACAAGCCTTGCCGGAGGCGGCAGGAACGACGGCATCTTCGGCGGCAGTGGACAGGACACCTACTTCTTCGGGGACGGCGGAAACATCAGTTCCGGCCCCGCCGGGAACGACAGCATCTTCGGGGGCGCCGGCAACGACCGGATCGCCTTTGGCTTCTCCGGCGACGACAGCCTCTACGGCGGCCTGGGGAGCGACCTCACCTTCTTTGGAGGCGCCGGGGCCGACACCCTGCGCGGTGGCAGCGGCAACGATCAGTCCTTCTTCGGCGGGTTGGGCGACGACACGATCTTTGGCGACAGCGGCGGCGACAAGGCTCTCTTCGGCAATAGCGGCGACGATGGCGTCTTCGGCGGCTTTTCGGATGAGAGGGACTACTCGCTCTACGGCGGTTCCGGCGACGATGTGCTGGCCGGATTGGGCGGCGACGACAGCCGGTTCGTCGGCGATGACGGGAACGACAGCGTCTTCGGCGGCGACGGCGACGATGTCTACCTCTACGGTGGCAGTGGCGCGGATCGCATCGAGAGCGGCAGCGGCAACGACACCTACCTGGACGGCGGCAGCGGCGACGATCTGCTGCTCGCGCGGACCGGGGATGATCGCGGCCTGTTCGGGGCGCTGGGGGTGGACCTGATCTATGGCGGCAGCGGCGAGGACTTGGCCCTCTATGGGGGTTCGGGTGCCGACAACCTCTTCGGCGGCGACGGCGCCGATCGCGACCTCTATGGCGGATCTGGAACGGACGTCGTCCGGGGCGGTTCGGGCGCCGACGAGAACCTCAAGGGCTATGACGGCGTCGACATCTTGGAGGCCGGTAGCGGCGACGACAGCAGCCTCTTCGGCGGCGACGGCGACGATACCATCCGCGGGCAGCAGGGTGCCGACTACTTCCTGATCGGTGGGAATGGTCAGGACAGAGTTTACGGCGGGGACGATGACGACGGCCTCCTGCGTGGCGATTCCGGAAAAGACTTTCTCTTCGGAGACCGGGGAAACGACAGCTTGCTGATCGGTGGGTCCGGCGAGGACAAGCTCTTTGGCGGGAGTGGCGCCGATACGAGTCTCTTCGCTGGCCAGGGCGACGACGCGGTCTATGGCGACAGTGGCGACGATCTGAGCCTGACTGGGGGCAGCGGCAGCGACAGGATCTTCGGCGGACAGGGTGCCGACTTCTACCTGCTGGGCGAGGCTGGCGACGATAGCCTGGAGGGCGGTGCGGGCGCCGACCGTAGCTTCTTCGGCGGCAGCGGTGCGGACAAGCTCTACGGTGGTGCCGGTAACGACCTGTATCTTTACGGCGGGTCCGGCAAGGACGGCATCTTCGGCGGCAGCGGGACGGAGTTCAAGGTCGCCGGCGCCGATGGCGACGACAGCCTCTATGGTGGCAGCGGCAACGACTATTACATAAGCGGCGGCAGCGGCGAGGATTCCCTCTACGGCGGCGGCGGCTTCGATTTCCTCTATGGCGACAGCGGCGCGGATTTCCTGGAAGGCGGCACGGTCGGCGACATCCTGAGGGGTGGCCACGGCGAGGACGTCGCACGAGGCGGCAGTGGGAACGATAGCCTGGTCGGCGGCAGCGGCGATGATGTGCTGCGCGGCGAGGAGGGCGACGATACGCAGGCTGGCGACAGCGGCCGCGACACCCTCTTCGGCGCGGTCGGACTCGATACCCTGGAGGGGGACGACGGCAACGACCAGATGGTGGGCGGCAGCGGCAGCGATATCCTCTTCGGCGGGCAGGGGCGTGATCGCCTGAACGGTGGCAGCGGTGCCGACACCGCCTACGGCGGCAACAACAACGACACCTTCATCGTCTTTTCCCAGGTGGATCTGATCTACGATGGCACCGGCCAGGGCGATGATGTCCTGCGCTCCAACGCCAAGGACTATACCCTGGGGACTGGGTCCGAGGTCGTGATCGAGCGCGTGAACATCAACACCGCCGCGGGCGATGCCAGGGCGATCGGCAATGACAACGACGAGATCCTGGTCGGCAATCCCTTCTCGAACGCTTTGCTGGGGCGCAGCGGGGCCGACCGCCTGAACAGCCGCGGCGGAACCAACAGGATGACCGGGGGCAGCGGCGACGATACCTTCATCGTGACGACGGCGGCCGATGTCGTGCGCGAGCTGTCCGGCCAGGGAACCGATCTGGTCCGCGCCGAGGTCGGCTTCACCCTTCCCAACGGCGGAACCGATGCCTTCATCGAGAACCTGCGCATGCAGGGGGGCTTCGGCAACATCAACGGACGTGGCAACGACCTGGACAACACCATCGAGGGCAACAGCGGCGACAACAGCTTGAGCGGTCTGCTCGGCGACGACCTGATCCAGGGCGGGGAGGGCGACGACAGGCTCTTCGGCGGTTCGGGAGGCGACCGCTTGGAGGGCGAGAGCGGTGCCGACAGCCTGCACCTGGCGACGGGTGACGTGGCCTTCGGAGGCTCCGGCGCCGACGCCTTCGTCTTCAGCGGCGCGCCGCTCGGCAGCGGCGGCACAGGCGGGCCGGTCATTCGCGACTTCGACGGCATCTCGGCGAACGGGGCCAACGGCGAGGACAAGCTGGTCTTTGCCACCGGGCTGGAGGTGGGAGCCTTCGCCTGCATCGGCGCTGCCGTCTTTTCGGGCGGCGGCAACTCGGAGGCGCGCTTCGCCGGCCCGCGCCAGATCCAGGTGGACGAGGACGGCGACGGCGCGGTCGACCAGGCCTTCCTGTTGGACGGGGTGACGGCCGCCAACCTGCTGACCGCCAGCGACTTCGTGTGGCTCTGAGGACTGGCCGCCACGAAACTCTCGGTCCCGATCGTCCAGGACGGGGACTGGAAAGCTCTCTGCGCGCCCCCACCGACGATCCCATGGGTTGCGCTTGCCGAAGATCTTGCGGCCCAGGGGGCAAAAGGCGGGTGCCTCCAATCGGAGGCGCGGCCTCTTTACGCCGACAATATTCTAATTAAAACAATAGCATGTTAAGAAAATATGACCAAAAAAAGCCCATCGATTCTCTTGTTTCATTCTTCCACTAAAAGGGGGTATCGTAATAAGAAAGTCGAAAAAGCAAAACGTGAATTGCTATCTGGCGGGAAGTGGGTAGAACTATTCGCAGACGCTAACGACAATCGACGTCAGCGCGACCGGGGGGCAGAGCCGCAGTCGTGTCGGGGTCCTTGGAGGGATAGGGGAACGACATGGCGGTGATTTTCGGGACGCCGGGCTTGAACCAGAGCCTGACCGGCACGAACGGGACCGACACCATCTATGGCTTGAGCGGTCACGACCGGCTCTATGGATTGCTAGGCGACGACTCGCTCTATGGAGGAAGCGGGCGCGATGCCGCTTTCGGCGGTAGCGGCAGCGACCGGATCTATGGCGGCGACGAGGACGACCAGGCGCTTGTGGGCGGCAGCGGTAACGATTGGATCCTGGCTGGTTCCGGTTTCGACGCCTACCTCTTCGGCGGTGCCGGCAGCGATGTCATCTACGGCGCGACGGGTTTCGACGGCAGATTCTACGGCGGTGAGGGGAACGACCTCCTCAACGGTGATGGGGCTAACGACGGCCTGCTCTTCGGTGGTCTCGGCGACGACTTCGTCTTCGGTGGCGTCCAGTACGACTTTTCCCTCTTCGGCGGCAGCGGCAAGGACTCGGTCTTCGGCGCGGAGGGTGACGACACCGCGCTGTTCGGCGACAGCGGCTCCGACTTCGTTGGCGGCGGCGAGGGCTACGACACCAGCCTCTACGGCGGAGATGGTGACGATTTCGTCTTCGGTGGATCGGGCAGCGACGCCAATCTCGTTGGCGGCAGCGGAAACGACTCCCTGTTTGGCGGTGTGGGGATTGATCTGGTCCTGAAGGGTAACAGCGGTGCGGATCGGGTGAGCGGCGATTCCGGCGGCGACCAGCTTTACGGCGGTGACGGCGACGACCGGGTGATCGGTCTCAGCGGCGTGGACGTGATTCTCTGGGGGGGCAGCGGCAAGGATACGGTCTGGGGCGGTGATGGATACGACTTTGCGCTGAAGGGCGACAGCGGCACCGACAGCGTCTTCGGCGATAGCGGAAATGACACCTTCCTCTATGGCGGTGATGGCGCCGACAGCGTCTTCGGTGGCAGCGGGCGGGATGCCTCTCTCCACGGGGACGGGGGGGACGACACCATCTCCGGCGGCGACGGCAACGACCGGATCGTCTTCGGCGGCAGCGGCACGGATAGGATGTACGGCGGCCTGGGAACCGACCTCACCTTTCTGGGAGGCTCCGGGGTCGACACCCTGCGCGGCAACAGCGGGAACGACCAGTCCTTCTTCGGTGGGGCGGGCGACGACACCATCTTCGGCGACAGCGGGGGAGACAAGGCCCTCTTCGGCGACGCCGGCAACGATCTCGTCTCCGGTGGCGCCTCCGACGAGCGGGACTACTCGCTCTATGGCGGTTCCGGCGACGATGTGCTGGCGGGATTGGGCGGAAATGACAGCCGGCTCGTCGGCGACGAGGGGGCCGACAGCGTCTTCGGCGGCGAGGGCGACGACGTCTACCTCTACGGCGGCAGTGGTGACGATAGGATCGAGAGCGGTACCGGCAACGACACCTATCTGGACGGCGGCAGCGGCAACGATCTGCTGCTGGCGCGCACCGGCGACGACTACGGTCTGTTCGGGGCGCTGGGTGGGGATCTTGTCTATGGCGGCAGCGGTGCGGATTCCTGGCTCTTCGGCGGATCGGCCGCGGACAACGTCTTCGGCGGCGACGGCGACGATGCCGATCTCTATGGCGGGTCCGGGAGCGACAATGTCTGGGGGGGCTCGGGCAAGGACTACGGTCTGCACGGCTATGACGGCACCGACATCGTGGAGGGCGGCAGCGGGGACGACACCAACCTCTTCGGCGGCAGCGGGGACGACACCCTCCGCGGAGAGGACGGCGCCGACTACTTCCTGGTCGGCGGCGACGGCGAGGACAGGATCTATGGCGGGGCGGGCGACGACGGCTTCCTGCGCGGCGATTCCGGTAAGGACAGGATCTACGGAGGAGTGGGCAACGACAGCCTGCTGATCGGCGACGCCGGTGAGGACGTGCTGAGGGGCGAAAGCGGTGCGGACTCCGACTTCTTCGGTGGGTCCGATGACGACCTCGTCTATGGCGGCAGCGGCGACGACCGCAGCCTGGTCGGCGGCAGCGGTGCCGACAAGGCCTATGGCGGGCAGGGCCAGGACTTCCACCTGCTGGGCCAGGCCGGCGACGACACCCTGGACGGCGGCGATGGCGGCGACCGCTATTTCTTCGGCGGCAGCGGCGCGGACAAGCTCTATGGCGGAGCTGGTAGCGAGCTTGCCCTCTACGGCGGGTCCGGCAAGGACGGCATCTTCGGCGGCAGCGGGACGGAGTTCAGCGTCTTCGGCGCCGACGGCGACGACAGCATCTTCGGCGGCAGCGGCAACGACTACCTGATGAGCGGCGGCAGCGGCGACGACTCCCTCTACGGCGGCGAGGGCTTCGATTTCCTTTATGGCGACAGCGGTGCGGATTTCCTGGAAGGCGGCACGGTCGGCGACATCCTGAGGGGTGGCCACGGCGAGGACGTGGCACGTGGCGGCAGTGGGAACGATAGCCTGGTCGGCGGCAGCGGCGACGATGTGCTGCGCGGCGAGGACGGCGACGACACGCAGGTCGGCGACAGCGGTCGCGACACCCTCTTCGGCGCGGTCGGACTCGATACCCTGGAGGGCGACGACGGCAACGACCAGATGGTGGGCGGCAGCGGCGACGATATCCTCTTCGGTAGCCAGGGCCGCGACCGTCTGAACGGCGGCAGCGGGGCCGATACCGCCTACGGCGGCAACAACAACGACACCTTCATCGTCTTTTCCCAGTCGGACCTGGTCTACGACGGGGTTGGCCAGGGCGACGACGTGCTGCGCTCCAACGCCAAGGACTACGAGCTCGGCACCTCGTCCGAGGTCGTGATCGAGCGGGTGAACATCAACACCGCCGCGGGCGATGCCAGGGCGATCGGCAACGACAACGACGAGATCCTGGTCGGCAATCCCTTCTCGAACGCCTTGCTGGGGCGTAGCGGGGCCGACCGCCTGAACAGCCGCGGCGGCACCAACCGCATGACCGGGGGCAGCGGCGACGACACCTTCATCGTGACGACGGCGGCCGATGTGGTGCGCGAACTGGCCGGCCAGGGAACCGATCTGGTGCGCGCCGAGGTCGACTTCACCCTTCCCAGCAGCGCTACAGATGCCTTCGTCGAGAACCTGCGCATGCAGGGCGGCTTCGGCAACATCAACGGTCGCGGCAACGACCTGGCCAACACCATCGAGGGCAACAGCGGCGACAACCAGCTCTCCGGCAACCAGGGGGACGACACCCTGGTCGGCGGCGAGGGCGACGATCGTATCTTCGGCGGCGCCGGCGCCGACCGTCAGGAGGGCGAGAGCGGTGCCGATACGCTGAACGTCGGGCAGGACGACATCCTGTTTGGCGGATCCGGTATGGATACTTTCCTGTTCAACGGTGGAAATCTGGGCTACGGCGGATCCGGCGGGCCGATCATCCGCGACTTCGACGGGATTTCGGCGAACGGCGCCAACGGAGAGGACAAGCTGGTCTTCGCCACCGGGCTGGAGGCGGGGACCTTCGCCTACATCGGCTCGTCCGCCTTCTCCGGCGGCGGCAACTCGGAGGCGCGCTTCGACGGTCCCCGCCAGATCCAGGTCGACGAGGACGGCGACGGCGCGGTCGACCAGGCCTTCCTGATGGACGGGGTGACGGCCGCCAACCTGCTGACCGCCACCGATTTCGTCTGGCTCTGAGCCCCCAGGCCTACAGCAGCCCGCGCCTGGCCAGGTTGCGCATCAGGGCGCCGCTGCCGAAGGTCCAGGGCTGGCAGTCGGTGGAGAGGCGGACCTCGTTCACCAGCGCGCCCAGCTCGGCCGTGGCGATGGTGACCCGGTCGCCCACCTTGTGGGTGAAGCCCTCGCCCGGCGTGTCGCGGTCCTGGGTGGGGGCGAAGAGGGTGCCCAGGAAGAGGAAGAAGCCGTCGGGATACTGGTGGTGACGCGCGCAGGTCTGGGCCACAAGGTCCAGGGGATCGCGGCTGATCTCGCGCATCGAGCTCTTGCCGGTGAGGAGATAGCCCTCCTTGCCCTCGACCGTCAGGTCCAGTTCCGCCCGGCGCACGGCCTCGATCCCGTAGGTCTCGTCGAAGAGGCGTACGAAGGGGCCGATCGCGCAGGAGGCGTTGTTGTCCTTGGCCTTGCCCAGGAGGAGGGCCGAGCGCCCCTCCACGTCGCGCAGGTTCACGTCGTTGCCGATGCTCGCACCCTTGACCTCGGCCCGGCTGTTGACCGCCAGCACGATCTCCGGTTCCGGGTTGTTCCACGACGAGATGGGGTGCAGGCCCACCGGCGCCCCCCAGCCGACCGCGGCCATGGGCGGGGCCTTGGTGAAGACCTCCGCATCGGGACCGATTCCAACCTCGAGATACTGCGACCAGAGCCCCTCCTCGATCAGCGCGGCCTTCACCTTGGCGGCCTCGGGCGAGCCCGGCACCAGGTCGCGCAGGCTGGCGCCCACCAGGCCACCGATCTTCTCGCGCACCGCCTTGGCCTTGGAGAGGTCGCCGCCGGCGCGCTCCTCGATCACCCGTTCCACCATGGAACTGGCGAAGGTGACCCCGCAGGCCTTGATCGCCTGCAGGTCCGGCGGCGCCAGCAGGTGGCGCCGGCCGGGTGAGGCCTCGGCGGTCTCGGACTCGGCGAAGAGCGCCTCCAGGCTGCAAAGAGGCCTAGCCTTTGCCTCTTTGACCCAGCCGGCCGGATCCTCCAGCTCGAGCAGCGCGCTCAAGGTCGGCGCCTCGGCGTCGGTGATGTCCAGCACCTTGCCTTCGCGCAGGGTCACCAGCGCCGGTCCCTCCAGCTCCGGGCACCAGACGCGCCCCACGAAACAGCCCTCATCCGGCATCTTCGGCCTTGCCACGATCGCGACCTCCCCTGCGTTTGCCTTTGCGCCTCTGTGTAGCGCAGGAGGGGCCCAGGGGGATAGCGCGGCCGACGCCCCCAGGTCATTGCATATCCGGGAGAACCGGATTGCGCTTTGCGGAGCAAGCCCAGCCTGCGATAGTGGCGCCTTTCGAGGGGCCCGCCGCAGGGAGTAGCAGCCATGAATTTGCAGACGCCGAAGAACGACTACCGGGAAATCATCGAGGCCGACCGCGCGCGCGTCTGGCATCACCTGAGCCAGCACAAGAAGTACGAGACGGTCGATCCGCTGATCATCATCGAGGGCAAGGGCCTGCGCGTGTGGAACGCGGCGGGGCGCGAGCACCTGGATGCGACCTCCGGCGGCGTCTGGACCGTCAACGTCGGCTACGGCCGTGCAGAGATCGCCGATGCGGTGCGCGAGCAGCTGGTCAAGCTGCCCTACTTCGCCGGTGCTGCCGGCACCATTCCCGGCGCGCAGTTCGCCGAGCGGCTGATCTCCAAGATGCCGGGCATGAGCCGGGTCTACTACTCCAACTCCGGCTCCGAGGCGAACGAGAAGGCCTACAAGATCGTCCGCCAGATCGCGCACAACAAGTACGGCGGCAAGAAGCACAAGATCCTCTACCGCGAGCGCGACTACCACGGCACCACCATCACGGCGCTGAGCTCCGGCGGCCAGGAAGAGCGCAAGACGCAGTACGGCCCCTTCACGCCGGGCTTCGTCGAGGTCCCGCACTGCCTGGAGTATCGCTCCCAGTGGGGCGAGGTCGAGGACTATGGGGTGCGCGCCGCCAACGCCATCGAGGAGGTCATCCTGCGCGAGGGCGCGGATACGGTCGGCGGCCTGATCCTGGAGCCCATCACCGCCGGCGGCGGCGTCATCGTCCCGCCCAAGGGCTACTGGGAGCGCGTCCAGGAGATCTGCAAGAAGTACGAGGTGTTGCTGATCATCGACGAGGTGGTCTGCGGCGTCGGCCGCACCGGCACCTGGTTCGGCTATCAGAACTTCGGCGTCCAGCCCGACATCGTGACCATGGCCAAGGGCGTGGCCTCGGGCTATGCCGCGATCTCCTGCACGGTGACGACCGAGGCGGTCTTCAACGAGTTCAAGAGCGATCCCAACGACTACATGAACTACTTCCGGGACATCTCCACCTTCGGCGGCTGCACCGCTGGCCCGGCCGCGGCCCTGAAGAACCTCGAGGTGATCGAGGAGGAGGGGCTCTTGGAGAACGTGCAGAAGAAGGGCGCCTACCTGCAGGAGCAGCTTGAGGGCCTGAAGTCCAAGCACCCCGTCATCGGCGAGGTGCGCGGCAAGGGCCTCTTCCAGGGCGCCGAACTGGTCGCCGACCGCGAGACCAAGGAGGCCCTGCCCGAGGCCATGGTCCAGGCCGTCGTGGCCGACTGCGTGCAGAACGCGGCGGTCCTGATCGGCGCCACCAACCGCTCGATCACCGGCCTCAACAACACGCTCTGCTTTAGCCCCGGCTTCATCGCCACCAAGTCGGACATCGACGAGATCGTGGCCGCGGTCGACGGTGCGCTGACCCGGGTGCTGTCGGCCTAAGGACGCGCAAGGCGGGAGGTTGCGGCAGGGGCTTGGTAGAGCCCGCTCGCCGACACCTTCCTCCCCGTCATCCTGCGGCTTGACCGCAGGATCTGTCGACGATTGACAGGAGGGGCGGAGTAGCCCGGCCCTCCGTCGGCAATCTCCGGATGGAAAGCGGTCCTTCGGTCGAGCCGAAGGACGACAGCGTGGTGTTTGCGGCGGGCAGCGAATCAATGACAGACAGCACCACACAGCCCTTCGTCGCGCCCGCCGAGGAGGCCCCGCACAGCGGTACCTGGATGTGCTGGCCCTCGACGGCCTCGATCTACCAGCGGGCGGCGCGGGGGCCCGGCTACTACGAGGCGGTGCAGGAGACCCTGGGCCGGCTGGCGGCCGCGATCGCCGAGCAGGAGCCGGTCTGGATGCTGGCGGAGACCGCCCTGCACGAGCGGGCGGCGAAGCTCTGCGGGCCGAAGGTGCGCCTCGTCGACATCGCCACCGACGACATGTGGGCGCGTGACAGCGGGCCGGTCTTCGTCGCGAAGGGGGCCGGCGAAAAGGCGCTGGTCGACTTCAACTTCAACGGCTGGGGCGGCAAGCAGGCCCATCGCCTGGACGGGAAGGTCGCCGGCGCCGTCGCCGCCCACAAGGGCTGCCGCCGCATCCTCGCCGACGTCGTCGGCGAGGGCGGCGGGATCGAGTTCGACGGCGAGGGTACCCTGATCCTGACGGATAGCTGCTGGGTCAACGAGAACCGAAACCCCGGGAAGTCGCGGCAGGAGATCGAGGCCTCCCTGAAGTCTTTGCTGGGCGTGGAGCGGGTGATCTGGCTACCCGGCATCCCCGGCAAGGAGATCACGGACGGCCACATCGATGGCGTCGTCCGCGTTGTGCGCCCCGGCGTCCTCTTGATGAGCGGCATCGAGGGCGACAGCTCGGAGTGGGGCGAGGCCTACGACGAGTCCCTGGCGATCCTGAAGCAGAGCGAGGACGCGCGCGGTCGGCGCTTCGAGATCGTGGAGTTGCCCTGGGCCGAGCGCTGGCGCTCCAAGGAGGCCGACTTCTTCGCAGGCTACGCCAACTACTACGTCGGCAACGGCGCGCTCTACACGCCCGAGTTCGGCGACCGCAAGTCCGATGCCAGGGCCGTTCAGACCTTCGAGGCGCTCTACCCCGGCAGGCGCGTGGTGACGCTGGAGGTCGACCGCATCTACGAGAACGGCGGCGGGATCCACTGCGTCACGCAGCAGGAACCTGCCGGTCTTTAGAAGGCGCCGAAGCGCCTAACCGGCGCTCCCGCCAGGCGGCAGGACCAGGACGGCGTCCTCCGGCCAGCTCAGGTAGACCTCGCCGCCGCGCTCGGGACCGCCGCCTTCCAGCATACCCTCCTGTGCGGAGACGGCGAGAGGCTCTGCCCTGTTGTCGACCGAGACGTAGATGTGGCTGCGGTCGCCCAGGTAGGAGGCCGTCTTCATCCGGCCCCGGACCGCCGGGCGGCCCTCCGGCGCCTCGGGGCTGAGGCGTAGCTGCTCGGGCCGGATCGCCACCACCACCGGGCGGCCGTCCTGCACGAAGCTCTTGGAGGTCGCGGCCGTCACGCGGCCGAGACCGGCGGTCTCCAGGACCGCACGGCCCTCCTTCGCCTCCACCACGGTCGCGTCCATGAAGTTCATCTGCCCGATGAAGTCGGCGACCTCCACGGAATCGGGCTTGGCATAGAGCTCTTTCGGGGCGGCGATCTGCAGGACCTGGCCCCTGGCCATGACCGCCACGCGGTCGGAGAGGGTCAGCGCCTCCTCCTGGTCGTGGGTGACGAAGATGAAGGTGATGCCGATCGCCTCCTGCAGCGCGCGCAGTTCGAGCTGCATGCCCTCGCGCAGCTTCTTGTCCAGCGCCCCCAGCGGTTCGTCCAGCAGCAGCACCTTCGGCCGCTTGATCAGCGCGCGGGCCAGGGCGACGCGCTGTCGCTGGCCGCCGGAGAGCTCGTTCGACTTGCGTTCGCCGTAGCCGGAGAGCTGCACCATCGCCAGGGCCTCGTCGATCCGGCGCTTCATCTCGCTCTTCTCGATCTTGTCGAAGCGCAGGCCGTAGGCCAGGTTGTTGTTGACGTTGAGGTGCGGAAAGATCGCGTAGTTCTGGAACACCATGTTGGTGGGCCGCTTGTGCGGCGGCACCTGCGACATGGGGGCCCCGTCCACGTAGATCTCGCCGGCGGTCGGCGATTCGAAGCCCGCCAGCAGGCGCAGCAGGGTGGTCTTGCCGCAACCGGACGCGCCCAGGAGCGAGAAGAACTCGCCCGAGGCGATGTCGATCGAGACGTTGTCGACGGCGACGACCGAGCCGAAGTGCTTCGCGACCCTGTCGATCTTTAGGTACGGCTGCCTCGAATCCATGCTCATGCCTCCGGAGCTAGCTGCTGGCTGCTGACGCCGCGCCGCGACAGCCACTGTGCGAAGAAGACGACGAAGAAGGAAACCGCCATGATGGTCGCTCCCAGCGCCAGGACCGGCGGGAGGCGGGCGGGGAAGCGAAGCTGGCTGAAGATGTGGATCGGCAGGGTCGCCTCGTTGCCGGCCAGCATGAAGGCGATGATGAACTCGTCGAAGGAGATGGTGAAGCAGAGCAGGAGGCTGGCGACGATGCCCGGCAGGACCATGGGAAAGGTGACCCGCCAGAAGGTCCACCAGGCGTTCGCGCCGAGGTCTGCGGAGGCCTCCTCCATCGACTTGTCGAAGCCCTCGAAGCGGGGGATCAGGGTCGCCATGGCGAAGGGCACGCAGATCAGCACGTGGCCGATGGTGATGGTGGCCAGCGAGAGTTCGAAGCCGGCCTGGTTCAAGGTGATCAGCAGCGCCACGCCCAAGAGGATGCCGGGCACCACCAGCGGCAGCATGATCACGAAGACCATGGGCTTCTTGCCCGGTATGCGATAGCGCGTGACCGCCTTGGCACCGAAGATGCCGAGCAGGGTGGCCGCTGCCGCGGCGATGCCGCCGACCTCCAGCGAGTTGACCAGGGCCGTCATCATGGCCTGGTCGACCAGCATCTTCTCGTACCACTCGGTGGTGAAGCCCTTCAGGGGGAAGGCGATGTAGGTGCTGTTGTTGAAGGAGAAGAGCGGCAGGAACAGCACCGGGATGTAGAGAAAGGCGAGATAGGCCAGCGCGTAGAGGTGGAGCGGCCGGTTCGGCCGGTCGATGTAGGAAACCTCGCTCATGCGGTTCTCCCGGTGACCCTGTTGGCCAGCCACATGTAGGTGAGCGCGATGATGGCGATGATCACCATGCTGCTGATCGAGAGGGCTGCGCCCATGGGCCAGTTGTTGATGCGTCCGAACTGGGCCTGCACGATGTTGGCGATCATCAGGCCGTCGGGGCCGCCGACCAGGTTGGGCGTCACGAAGTCGCCGACGGTGGGCACGAAGATCAGCAGGGTGGCGGCGATCACGCCGGGCAGCGAGAGCGGCAGGGTCACGCCGATGAAGCGCTTGACCGGTCCGTCGCCCAGGTCGGTGGCTGCCTCCAGCAGCGAGCGGTCGATCTTCTCCAGCGACACGTAGATCGGCAGGATCGCGAAGGCGGCCCAGGCGTGGGTCAGGGTGACCACCACGGCGGTGGGGCTATAGAGCAGGAAGGAGAGCGGCTCTGAGATCAGCCCCATGCCTTCCAGACCCGAATTTATCACGCCGTTGTAGCCCAGGATGATCTTCCAGCAGAAGATCCGCAGCAGATAGCTGGTCCAGAACGGCAGGGTCATCATGATGATCCAGATCATCTTGTGCCGTCGGACGTGGAAGGCGACGTAGTAGGCCATGGGATAGGCCAGCAGCACCGTCACCACCGTGCAGGACCCGGAGATCGCCAGCGAGCGCAGGAAGAGGGTGCTGTAGATCTCGCGGGTGAAGACCGATTCGTAGTTGTTCAGGGTGAAGGTGGTGTCGAACTCGAAGGTGTGCTGGGTCCAGAAGCTGAAGAGGACCATCAGTGCGAAGGGCACGCACATGGCCAGCAGCATGACCAGCAGGGTGGGCGAGAGGAGGATCAGCCCGCGGATCGGTTCGCTGCCGACGATCTTGGCGTAGAGGCGTCCTCTGAAGGTCCCGGAATTGGAGGCGGCAGTCTCCAAGGAGATCGTACGATCGATCACTGGCCTGGTCCTCGAAAAGGGGGCGGCCCGGCGCAACGACGCTTGCCGCGCCGTCGTGCCGGGCCTGGCTCAATCAAGGTGGGCCCTCTAGAAGCCTGCCTTAATCTCTTCGAAGGTCTCGTTCATCTTGGAGGTGAAGGCCTCCGGCAAGGGCACCTGGAACTTGCCGGCCGCCAGCACGTCTTCCGGATTGGTCGAGAGGCCAAGTTCGTCCAGCCGCTCGGGCGTGACGGTCGCGAAGGACTTGATGTTGGAGTGGCCGTAGCCGTAGTCGTCGATCAGGAAGTGGCCGGTCTCGGTGCTCAGCAGCGAATCGATGATGTCGAGCGCCATGTCGACGTTCTTGGAATCCTTATGCAGCATCATTCCGCAAACCCAGGTGAGCGCACCTTCCTTGGGATTGGCGAACTTGACGGGAATGTCCTGCTTCTTCAGCTCGACCGGAGAGCTGTTCCAGGTCATGGCCGCGACCAGCTCGCCCGAGGCCAGCATCTGCTCCAGCGTGGTCATGTCGTCGGTGTACTCGCGGATCAGCGGGCGCTGTTCGCGCAGCAGGCCGGCCACCTTCTCGTAGTTGGCGTCGCTGTCCATCTCGGTGAAGGGAACGCCGCCGTAGATCGCCGCGCACCACCAGGTGTCGCCGGCCGAGGCGATGACGCCGAGCTGGCCGGAATAGCGGGGGTCCCAGAGCAGGCCCCAGGACTCCTCCTTGCCCTCCCAGTCGACCATGTCGGTGCGGTAGGTGATGGAGGTCTGGCCCCAGTCGAAGGGGACGAAAAAGGTCTGGCCGTCCTTGTTCGCGCCCTGGAGCTTGGTGAGCGCGGGAATGACGTCCGGCCAGTTGGAGAGCTTGGCGGTGTCGATCGGCTGCCAGAGGCCGGAAGCCATCCAGCGCGGAATCGAGGAGTTGCAGGGGTGCGCCACATCGGCAACGTAGCCGCCCAGCAGCTTCGTCAGCGCCTCTTCCGTGCCTCCGAAAGCGGAGAAGCCCGGAGGGCCGCCGTGCTTGGCGATGTAGGGCTGGAAGAGCTCGGGGATGTCGTAGCCGCCCCAGGTGAAGTAGGTGACGTCGGTGCTGGCCGCACTGGCCAGGCGCGGGCGCATGGGCACGGTCGCAAGGCCGATGCCGGCGGCACCCAGGAGGGCGGTGAACTGCCGGCGGGAGAGCTTGCCCTCCGCTATCTTGTCCTTGACCATGTTCGCGCAGATTTTGGTTTCTTTCGTCATGTGCTGACCTCTCTGTTCGTAGTCCCGGTCGCGTTGGCCGCATCCGAGCCGTTGGATTTGAGCCTGCGGCCGCAGGCGGCCTGAAGGCTTCTGACTATCCGACCAAATTTGGCGGTTCTTGCCAAGGACAATGATCGGAGGGCAGCAAGCCAATGTTGCAGGACTGCCGGACTGACGCCGCGGCTCAAGGGCTGCCGGGGCGGCTGGCCTGCTGGGGGAAGGGGCGGCGGCTCTGGCCCGCGAGCGGCATGCTGCCGATCTCCCGCAGCAGCTTCTCGGTCATCGCGCGCTCGAAATCCGCGTAGTCGGCGGCGGTCACGACGAAGGCGCCCTCGCCGCCGATCAGGTGGTCCCGGAAGAAGCCCGCCAGCAGCGGCAGCTCGTTCAGGATCGCCAGGCCGTTGATGGTGATCCCGCGCTCCAGGACCTCGCGCCGGGCACCGCGCAGTGGCCGGCCGTCGTTGGTCCGGCCGTCGCCGGAGAGGTCGATCACCCGGCGCAGGCCGGCGAAGCCATTGCCTTCCAGTTCGGCCAGGCCCCGGGTCAGGGCATTGCCGACGGCCGTGTGGCCGCCGTCGATCAGCCTCGGCATCGCGGCCAGGCCGAGGGCGAAGCCTTGGGCATCGCGCTCGCTCTCGATCAGGGTCCAGTCGATGGCCTTGCGCTGGTTCTCCTTGTCGGCCCACTGGACCACCGCGATCGCGAGCCCGCCGCTGGTGGCTGCGATCGCCTCGCGCACCGGCCGGCTGGCGAAGGCCGCGGCCAGGCCTTGCGCCTGCAGGGCGTACTCGGCAGAATCGACGCTGGCGGAGACGTCGATCAGCAGCACCAGTTCCATGCTGACGGGCCGTGTGCCCTCGGCGCCCTCGGCGGCCGCGCGCTGCGGCGCCAGGGCGGACAGCAGGACCGAGAGGAGAAGCAGCGTGCCCCAGGCCGCGCGCAGAGCCAAGCTCACCACCCCCGACGCAGGGCCAAGGGCGGCTGCGGCCGCCGGCAGGCGCTGATGGCGAGGCGAGGCATTCTCATCCTTTCTCTAACGGCCGCCCTGGCGGCGCTTGCCGCCTTCGTCTGGTTCGAGCGCGAGGATCCTCCGGCCGTGGAAAGCTGCGACAGCTGCGATATCCGCCACCAGCGCCTCCAGTTGAAGTCGCCGCCCGGACAGTGAGCCGGACAATCTGACAGGCAATGATGCGGCCAAGTGCGCGGCTGTCAATGCACCTACCGGTCGGCTAGACATCTGGCGGAGGGGTTCTGCGCCGCGGGTTAGGGCTGAAGAGGTCGGGTTCATGGAAATCACGAGACTGGCGATCGAAGAGGTGATCCGCCTGGTGCCCAGGCGCTTTGCCGATTCGCGCGGCCACTTCGCCGAGACCTGGAACCAGCGCCGCCTGGCCGAGGCCGGGATCGATCTCACCTTCGTGCAGGACAACCACTCCTACTCGGCCAAGGCCGGCACGGTCAGGGGCCTGCACTTCCAGTCGCCGCCCAGCGCGCAGTCGAAGCTGGTCCGCGTGGTGCGCGGTGCCATCCTGGACGTGGCGGTCGACATCCGCCGCGGCTCTCCGACCTACGGCAAGTGGGTCTCGGCGAAGCTCACCGCCGAGGGGGGAGAGCAGCTTCTGGTCCCGCGCGGCTTCCTGCACGGCTTCGTCACCCTGGTCCCCGACACCGACGTCACCTACAAGGTCGACAGCTTCTATGCGCCGGACTGCGACGGGGCGGTGCGCTTCGACGACCCGCTGCTGGCAATCGACTGGGGCATCGACCCCGCCGAGGCCTCGCTCTCCGACAAGGACGCGGCCGCGCCCGGTTTCGAGGGCTTCCAGTCGCCCTTCGACTATGCGTCTGCGTGAGCGCAATTGCCGGTCTATTGCAATCCCCCCCTCAACGTGTGAGTAACGCGCCTCGTCGAGCCCGCCTTTGACCTGGGCGCGCAGCAGGCTGCCAGATCAGGAAAGAGCCGTATGAGACTGATAGTAACCGGTGGTTGTGGGTTTATTGGGTCTGCCGTGGTGCGCCAGGCCATCGGGCGCGGGCACGAGGTCGTCAACGTCGACAAGCTGACCTACGCGGCCAATCCGGCCAACCTCGCCGACGTCAGCCGCCTGGACGCCTACAGCTTCGTCAAGGCCGACATCTGCGACCGACACCACATGGACGTGATCTTCACCGAGCACCAGCCGGACGCCATCATGCACCTGGCCGCCGAGAGCCACGTCGACCGCTCGATCGACGGCCCGGCCGCTTTCATCGAGACCAACGTCATCGGCACCTATACCCTGCTGGAAGCCTCGCGCGGCTACTGGAACACGCTCTCCGACGAGCGGCGCCGGGCCTTCCGCTTCCACCACGTCTCCACCGACGAGGTCTACGGCTCGCTGGGGCCGGAGGGCCTCTTCACGGAGACCACGGCCTACGATCCGCGCAGCCCCTATTCTTCGTCCAAGGCCTCCTCCGACCACCTGGTGCGGGCCTGGCATTCCACCTATGGCCTGCCGATCGTGCTGACCAACTGCTCGAACAACTACGGGCCCTACCAGTTCCCCGAGAAGCTGCTGCCGGTCGTGATCCTGAGCGCGCTGCACGACAAGACCATCCCGGTCTACGGCAAGGGTGAGAACATCCGCGACTGGATCCACGTGGAGGACCATGCCGACGGCCTCCTGGACGTGATCGAGCGCGGCGGCGACGGCGAGACCTACAACATCGGCGCCGACGCGCAGAAGCGCAACATCGACCTGGTGCGCGAGATCTGCAGCGCCCTGGACCAGCGCCGGCCCGACAAGGCGCCGCACGACCGGCTGATCACCTTCGTCCAGGACCGCCCGGGCCACGATTTCCGCTACGCGATCGATTCCTCCAAGATCCGCGGCGAGCTGGGCTGGAAGCCCTCGCGCAGCTTCGAGGAAGGCCTGGCGCAGACCGTCGACTGGTACCTCGCCAACGAGGACTGGTGGCGCCGCCTGCTGGAGCGCAGCGGCGTGACGGCAAGGCTGGGGCTGGGGCGGAAGTAGGGAAGGCCCTCGTGGCCCATCAGGGGACGTAGTCCACCGCGTCCTGCAGGTGCGCCCTTAAGAGCTCTGCGGCGCGCGCCGTCTCCCCCTCCAGCAGCGCCTCCAGGATGGCGCTGTGCTCCCGGCAGGAGAGCAGCATCCGCTCTCGGTCGCGGAAGGCGGAGTACTCGTTCAGCCTGCGCATGCGGTTCTGGTGCTGCATGTTCTGCAGCATGAAGCGGTTGCCCGAGCAGCGGGCCAGCAGCTCGTGGAACTCCGCATTGATCTCGAACATCTTCTGGCCGGTCAGCGCCCTGGCCCCGCTGGCGATGACCTGGCGGTGGACCTCCAGGCTCTTCTCCAGCGCCGGCCGGTCGAGGGCCAGGGTCGGCTCCAGCAGGCCGGCGGGCTCCAGCACCAGCCGCAGCCGGTAGCTCTCTTTCACCGCCTCCTCGTCGTCCAAGAGCGCGACGAAGGACCAGGCGTGGCCCCGGCCCGCGCGGATGATCCCCTCCTCGGTCAGGCGCGAGAGGACGCGCAAGAGCAGCGGCCTGTTGCAGTCGTAGCGGCGCATGAACTCCGACGCGGTGAAGCTGTCGCCGCTGCGGCGGCGCATGCGGTCGCCGACGATGCGGCCGTAGAGCTCCTCCTCCGGCGAGGGGGTCAGGCCCTTCAGGTGCTCGCCGATCTTCTCCGGCCTGCAGTCGAGAAAGAAGCCGCGCTTCTCTTCGAAGCGCAGGACCCCGCGGTCGGCCAGGTGGCGGAGCGCCTCGCGCACCGGCGAGCGCGAGACGCCGAAGCGATTGGCGAGGCCCAGCTCGGTGAAGCGCTCGCCGGGCGGCGGCTGCTGGTTCTTTATCTCGGCGACGATGCGCGCCACCAGATCGGACTGCAGGCGGGTCAGCGCTGCCTCTTGCGCGGACGCGCTCGACTGGGCGGGGGAAGCGGCCGATGACATGCAGCCACTCTGTCCTTTCCAGCGGAAAAAAACAATTCACCGTTGACGCTGTCTTTTGATAGTGCAAAATACACTCCAGAGTCGCTGCGGAGGAGGATCCATGCCGTCGAAGCCTGGACAGGGACAGAAGCTCACGATCTACGACTTCGGGCGCACCACCACCTATGCCTGCCAGCTGGATCAGCGCTTCCCCTACTGCCTCTACGTCCCGAAGGGTTACGAGGAGGCCGGCAGCAAGGCCTATGCCCTGGCGGTGATCGTGCATGGGACGGAACGCGGGATGGCGGCCTATCGCGATGCCTTCGCCGACTTCGCCGAGGCCAACGACTGCATCGTCCTGGCGCCGCTCTTTCCCTGCGGCATCACCGAGCCCTACGAGCTTTCCTCCTACAAGCTGCTGCGTGCCGGCGCTCTGCACTACGACGCCGTCCTGCTGGCGATGGTCGACGAGGTCGCCGCGCGCTACCGCCTGGAGGGGGAGCGCTTCCTGCTCTACGGCTTCTCCGGAGGCGGCCACTTCTCGCATCGCTTCTTCTACCTGCACCCCGAGCGTCTTCTGGGCGTCTCCATCGGCGCGCCGGGCGTCGTCACGCTGTTCGACGAGAACCACGACTATTGGGTCGGCGTGCGCGACTTCGAAGAGCGCTTCGGCAAGGCCCTCAACCCCGAGGCCATGCGGTCGGTGCCGGTGCAGATGGTGATCGGCGAAGAGGACAGGGAAACCTGGGAGATCACCATCACGCCGAAGGACGCCTGGTGGATGGAGGGCGCCGACCTCGCCGGCCGCGACCGGCAGGACCGCATGCTGGCGCTGAAGGCGAGCTTCGAGCGCCAGGGGATCGCCGTGCGCCACGACAAGGTGGCGGGCGCTGGACACGACGGCAGCAAGGTGCTGGCGCCGGTGAAGGCTTTCTTCGCCGCGGTGCTGGCCGAGCGCCGCGGCAGCCGGGAGGCTGCCCAGTGAGCAACAGCCCGGCGAACGACGGAAAGAGCGGCGGAGTGCGAGAGGCCTTTCCCCTCGTCTCCGTTTCCGGCTCGCCGCTGGAACGCGGCCGCCAGTACGGGCGTCAGGCGGCCGGGCGCATCGCCGTCAGCGTCACGATCTATCAGGCCGCCTTCGCCACGGCAGAGGTCGCCTGGAGCACGGTCCAGGAGCGCGCCCGGGCCTTCCTGCCGCGGCTGGAGGCCTATGACGCGGTGCTGGCGGAGGAGATCCGCGGCATCGCCGAGGGGGCGGAGCGGCCGGTCGAGGACATCGTCGCGCTCAATGCCAGGACCGAGCTGCTGTTCGGCCGCGGCTCCGAGGTCGCCGAGAAGGAGACCCTGGACGACGCCTGCACCGGCGCGGTGGTCCTGCCGGACATCAGCGCCGACGGTCACCTCCTGCACGGGCAGAACTGGGACTGGCTCGACGACTGCGTGGGCTCCGCCCTGGTGCTGCGCATCGATCTGGGCGAGCGCGGCCGACTGATGACCTTCTGCGAGGCGGGCGTGGTGGCCCGGGCCGGCCTGAACAGCCACGGCGTCGCGCTCACCGGCAACTTCCTGGAGTGCGAGCAGACGCCGGTCGAAGGCGCGGTCCCGATCCCGCTGGTGCGCCGCCACGTGCTGGAGGCGACCAGCCTGTCGCGGGCCATGCGCGAGGTCATGCAGGCCCCGCGCTCCTTCGCCAACAACATGATGCTGAGCCACGTGGAGGGCGAGGCGGTCGACCTGGAGACGACGCCGCAGGAGGTCTTCTGGGACCTGCCGGAAGAGGATCTGCTGGTGCATGCCAACCACTTCCGCTCCTTCTCGGCCCGCGCGCGCATCCGCGACCTGGGGGTCGAGCGTTCGCCAGACTCGCTGCTGCGAGAGCGCCGGGTGGCCCGCTACCTGGGCAGGCGCCGGGGCCGGATCACCCTGGAGGACCTGAAGGCGGCCTTCGCCGATCGCTTCGGGGCGCCGCGCGCGGTCTGCCGCTCGCCCGCACCCGGAGAGCGCGGCGGGGAGCATTCGACCGTGGCGACCATCCTGATGGACGTGACCGACCGCATCCTCTGGGCGGCACCGGCCCCCTACGAGGGCGCGCACTACACGGAGTACCGCCTCTACGACTGAAGGCCATACAAGCGGCCGGCGTGGCCGGCTCCCTCGCCGTGGATGCCGCAAAGCAAAGGGTGGGAAACGAACCCACTGACGGAGCCGTGGCTGTGGGAGACCGAGAATGAACTTCAAAGCAGGACTGTTGGGCGGCGCGATCGCGGCCGCCCTTACCGGAATGACGCTAACCGCCGTTGCCGAGACGCCCAAGCAGGGCGGGCAGCTCGTGGTCGCGCTCAATGCCGACATTCGCAGCACCAACCCCGGCATCGACCGTGACGCCAACACGGATTCCGTGCTGCACCACGTGGTCGAGACCCTGGTGGCGCACAGCGAGGACATGGGCATCGCGCCGCTGCTGGCCGATTCCTGGGAGGTGTCGGAGGACGGCAAGACCTACACCTTCGCCCTACGCCCCGACGCCACCTTCCACAACGGCGCACCGGTGACGGCGGCCGAGGTCAAGTGGAGCTGGGACCGGCTCTTGAACCCCGACACCGCCTGGGCCTGCCTGCGCTACTATGACGGCAACCGCGGCGCCAAGGTCGAGTCGGTGGAAGCCCTGGACGACGGCCATGTGCGCTTCACCCTGGCCGAGCCCTCCGCGCTCTTCCTGATCCACCTCGCCAACATCCAGTGCTCGCCCGTGGTCCTGCACCCCGACTCGCTGGACGCCGAGGGGAACTGGGCCGCCCCGATCGGGACCGGTCCCTACACCATCAAGGAGTGGCGCCCCGGCGAGTACGTCCTGCTGGAGCGCTTCGAGGGCTACAAGCCCCGCCAGGAGCCGCGCGACGGCTATGCCGGCGGTCGCGTGCCCTATCTCGATGAGATCAAGTTCCTGGTGACGCCCGAATCGGCGGTCGAGCTGGCCGGCCTCTATGCCGGCGACATCGGCGTGGTGCCCGGCCTCGCCCCCAGCGCGGTCGAGGAGGTGCGCGAGCGCGGGATCGACGTGCAGACCGTGCAGGGCTTCACCTGGTCGACCCTCCTGATCAACAGCAACGACCCCGTGCTTTCCGACGTAAAGGTCCGCCAGGCCATCGCGCATGCGCTCGACCTCGACCAGATCGCCGAGGCGGCGAGCTTCGGCCTGGTCGGCCCCAACCCCTCGGCGGTGCCGGAGCCCAGCGCCTATCGCAGCGAGGCCCACGCCGACTGGCCGGCCTACGACCTGGACCAGGCCAAGGCCCTGCTCGCGGAGGCGGGCTACGACGGCCAGGTCATCAAGATGCAGACCAACAAGAAGTACCAGGACATGTTCGACAACGCCGTCATCATCCAGGCGATGCTGCAGGCGGCGGGGCTGAACGTGGAGCTGGAGGTGCTGGACTGGGCGACGCAGCTCGAGAACTACTTCGAGACCAAGTTCCAGCTCTCCTCCTTCGGCTACTCCGCCCGGCTCGATCCGGCGCTCATGTACAACACCTTCGTCGGCAAGAAGGAGAACGGCGGCTGGTACCAGTGGGAGAGCGACGAGGCCATCGCGCTGGTCGACAAGGCCGCCCAGAGCCTGGACCCGGCCGAGCGCAAGGCCCTGTTCGAGCAGATCCATCGCTTGATGGCCAAGGACATTCCGATCTACGGCCTCTACAACGATGCCCTGGCCCATGCGGTCGCTCCGGGGGTCGAGGGCTACACCCTCTGGGCCTCCAACAAGCCGCGGTTCTGGGGCGTCTGGCTCAGCCAGTAGCCCGCAACAGGAGTCGCGCTCGGGGGGCGCTTGCGGCGCCCCCCGGCCGCTTGCCGCCACCGCTTTGAGAAGGGGACGCGCCGGATGTGGGCCTATGCGCTGAAGCGCATCGTTCTGGCGGTGCCGACCCTGGTGCTGGTTGCCCTGCTGGTCTTCATCCTCATGCGGGTGGTGCCGGGCGATCCGGCGGCCATGATGCTGGGCATCGAGAACCCCGAGGCGCTGGAGCAGCTCCGCACGCGCCTCGGCCTCGACCTTCCCTATCACGAGCAGTTCCTGCTCTGGGTCGGCGACCTGCTGCAGGGCGATCTCGGCACCTCGCTGATGACCGGGGAGCCGGTGCTGGAGGGCATGCTGCGCCGCTTCGCCGTCACCGCCCAGGTGGTGGTGCTGGCCATCCTGCTCTCGGCCCTGATCGCGGTCCCGGCCGGGCTCGTCGCCGCCTGGGCGCAGAACAGCCTGACCGACTACACCATCGTCCTGGTCGCGATCGTGGGCCTGTCGATCCCCAGCTTCTGGGCCGGCCTGATCCTCATCGTCGTCTTCGGCGTCTGGCTGCAGTGGCTGCCGACGGTCGGCTATGTCTCGCCCTTCGCGGACCTGGGCGGCGGGCTGCTCTACCTGGTGATGCCGGTGGCCGCCCTGGTGATCGTCGAGATGGCGACGATCCTGCGCATGACCCGCTCCAGCACCATCGAGGTCCTGCGCCTGGAGTACGTGACCCACGCGCGCGCCAAGGGGCTGAGCGAGACCACGGTGATGCTGCGCCACGTGCTGAAGAACGCCTTCGCGCCCACCATGACCTTGCTGGGTCTCATCATCGGGTCCCTGCTGGGCGGCGCCGTGGTGATCGAATCGGTCTTCTCGCTGCCGGGGCTCGGCCGCTTCCTGGTGGATGCGATCTACGCGCGGGACTATCCCGTCGTGCAGGGCTGCCTGCTGCTGGTGGCCGTCATCTACGTGGCGGTGAACCTGATCGTCGACCTGCTCTACCCCGTGCTCGACCCCAGGGTCAGCTTCTGATGCGCGGGGTCTGGCGCCAGCTCTCGCGCCCCAACGCACTGGTCGGCGTCACCATCATGGTGACCGTGGGCCTGGCCGCCCTCATCGGCGAGTTCTACACGCCCTACGACCCGCTCACCCTCTCGATCCGCGATCGCCTGGCGCCGCCCTCGCCCGAGCACCTGATGGGCACCGATCACTTCGGCCGCGACGTCTTCAGCCGCCTCCTGAAAGGCGCCGGGGTCAGCCTCTCCGTCTCCGCCATGACGACGGCCTTCGCGCTGGGCGTCGGCGTCCTGGTGGGCGCGGTGATCGGCTTCTTCGGCGGGTTGCTGGACCGCCTGGCGATGGCGCTGGTGGATGCGCTGCTCGCCTTTCCGGGCTTGATGCTGGCGCTCGGCATCATGGCGGTGCTGGGGCCCGACAAGTACGGCGTGGTCCTGGCGCTGGGGATCGCCTACACGCCCTCGGTGGTGCGCGTGGTCCGCGGCCAGGTGCTCTCGATTCGGAAGCGGGAGTACGTCGAGGCCTCGGCGGCCATGGGCAACGGCGCCCTCTACACCCTGCTGCGCCACGTCGTGCCCAACTGCGTGGGGCCGCTGACGGTGCTGGGCACGGCGCTCTTCGCCTTCGCCCTGCTGTCGGAGAGTGCGCTGAGCTTCCTCGGCCTGGGCGTACCGCCGCCGGAGGCGAGCTGGGGCGGCATGCTGGCCGACAGCCGGCAGTACATCAATCGCGCCTTCTGGCTGGGGCTCTTTCCGGGCCTGGCGATCTCGATCACCCTGCTGGGCGTCAACCTCTTCGGCGATGCGCTGCGCGACCGCTTCGACCCGCGCATGAGCAGCCTGCAATGACGGCTCTCGGGCAAGAGCCGCTGCTGCAGGTCCGCGACCTCACCGTCGGCTTTCCCGCCGGCCGCGACGAGGTCTCGGTGGTAGACGGGGTGGCGCTGGAGGTGAGGCCCGGCGAGATCCTGGCGCTGGTGGGCGAGTCGGGTTCGGGCAAGACCATGGCGGCCAGGGCCATGATCGGCCTCCTGCCGCCGCCGCTGCGGGTCACCGGCGGTGCCATCCGCTTCAAGGGCCGCGATCTCGTCGGGCTCGAGGAACGCCAGCTCCGCCGGCTGCGCGGTGCCGAGATCGGCATGATCTTCCAGGAGCCCATGGTCTCGCTCAACCCCTCGCTCACCATCGGCCGGCAGATGGCCGAGGCGATGGTGCTGCACACCGGCCTCTCCCGCCCGGAAATCCGGCGCGCCAGCATCGAGATGCTGGCCAGGGTGCAGATCGCCGAGCCGGAGCGCGCGCTCGCCCGCTATCCGCACGAGTTCTCCGGCGGCATGCGCCAGCGCATCATGCTGGCCTCGGTCATGATGCTGCAGCCCGACCTGCTGCTGGCCGACGAGCCGACCACGGCGCTCGACGTGCTGATCCAGAAGCAGGTGCTGGACATCATGGTCTCCGTCACCCGCGCCTTCGGCACCTCGGTCCTGCTGATCACCCACGACCTCGGAGTCGTTGCCAGCTATGCCCAGCGCGTGGCGGTCATGCGCAAGGGCCGCATCGTCGAAGACGGCACGACGGAAGAGGTGCTGCTGCGGCCCCGCCACGACTACACCCGCGCCCTGCTGGCCGCGCTGCCGGGGCTGCAGGAGCGCGCGGGCGGGCCGGCGAAGCGGCCTCCCGGAGAGCCGCTGCTCAGCCTGGATGGCCTCTCGGTCTCCTATCCCGAGCGCAAGGCCTGGCCCTGGTCGCCGGAGCGGCGCACGGCGGCGGTCGCGGGCGTCAGCCTGCAGCTCGCACCCGGCGAGACCCTGGCGCTGGTCGGCGAGTCCGGCTCCGGCAAGACGACCTTGGGCCGCTACCTCCTGGGCCTGGTGGCGGCCGACGAGGGGCGGCTGCGCTTCGCCGGCCGGGAGCTGCCGGCCACGCGGCAGGGGAGCGTCGCCATGAGCCGGGACCTGCAGATCGTCTTCCAGGATCCCTTCTCATCGCTCGACCCGCGCATGCGCCTGGGCGACATCGTCGGCGAGGGGCTGCGCCACCTGCCGGAGCTGACCGGGCGCGAGCGGCGCCGGCGCGCGCGGGAGGTCCTGGAGGAGGTGGGGCTCGGCGGCGACTACGCCGGGCGCTTCCCGCACGAGCTGTCGGGCGGCCAGCGCCAGCGCGTCTCGATCGCGCGCGCGATCGCCATGCGCCCCAGGGTGATCGTCGCCGACGAGCCGGTCTCGGCACTCGACATGACCATCCAGGCGCAGATCCTGGACCTGATGAAGCGCCTGCAGGCCGAGCACGGCTTCAGCTTCCTCTTCATCAGTCACGACCTGGGCGTGGTGAAGGAGATCGCCGACCGCGTGATGGTGCTCTATCGCGGCCGCGTGGTGGAGGAGGGGCCGGCCGAGGCGCTGCTCGCCGCGCCGCGCCACCCCTACACCCTGGCGCTGCTGGAGGCCGTGCCGGCCCTGGAGCGCAGCGGCGAGGGCTATCGCCTGGCCAAGCCCCTGGCCCGGCGGGCCGAGGCGCCGCAGGGCTACAGTTTCGACTCTCAGGGTAGTGCCGGCAGCTCCAGGGTCATGCTGGAGGTGGCGCCGGGCCATCGGGTCGCCTGCTTCGCGACCTGATGTCGAGATGCATGGCGGCCCTCTGCGATGCGGGAGGTCGCGTTCAGTAGAGGCCGGTCCGGTAGTGGTTCTCCAGCCGCTCGTCCAGGCGCTGCAGCTCCTCCTCCGGCATCTCCTTCTCGCCGGCCTGGGCCAGGATCATGCGGGTCAGGCTGGGTAGCGCCTTGCGGTCCTGCAGGCTCGCGGGCTGCCAGAGCTTGGAGCGCTTGAAGGCCTTGGCGCAGTGCAGGAAGGCCTCCTCCACCTCGACCACGATGGCGAGGCTGGGCGCACGGCCGTTCACCGCCATGCTCGCCAGCAGCGCCGGCTCGTCGCTGAGATAGGCCCGGCCGTTGATGCGCAGCGTGTCCTCGAAGCCGGGGATCATGAAGATGAGGCCCACGGCCGGGTTGGCGATGATGTTGGAGAGGCTGTCCAGCCGGTTGTTGCCGGGCCGGTCGGGGATGGCCAGGCGCCGCTCGTCCAGCACCTGAACGAAGCCGGGCGGGTCGCCGCGCGGGCTGACGTCCGCCTTGCCCTCGGCGCTCTGCGTCCCCAGGCAGAGGAAGGGCGATCGCTGGATGAAGGCCCGGCAGTAGATGTCGAGCGCGGTCACCACCTTGCGGTTCGCCAGCGGCGACTTCGGCGGAAACTTCGCCCTCAGGGTCTCCTCGTCGGCGATCCTGTGGTCCTTGGGTGCCTGATCGTCCATCGACCTCCTCCTCTCAGAAGTGTCTTTCATAGTGACATGAGACAACAACGAGGGGCCGGACGCTATGGCAAAGCGCGCTGGTGAGGGCAGGTGTGTCTTGCCGCTTCGCGTCGGTCGGCGTCGGCTCGGACCCCACCCGACCTGGATAGTGTTTCTGTCGGGTGGGGATGTGGGCCGACTTTCGCGACGATCAGTTGCCCGTGGGCAAGGGCAGGCTGAAGCCGTCCTTCTTCAGCGCCTCGCGCACCTGCATGAAGTTCTGGTAGCGGCTCAAGGTGATGGGACCGGTGTAGGTCTCGCTCTGCAGGGGCCTGGGCGGATAGTCGACGTAGCTCTTCATCAGTTTCTGCGTTGCCGCGTTGGCCGGGACCAGTGCCCAGGTGTGCTCCGTGAAATTGTTCATGAAGATGTCGTAGCGCTCCTGCGGGTCCTGCCAGAGGTCGAAGACCTGCGGCACGGTGGCGACATACTTGTCCGGGCCCTTCCAGCCGAGGTTCGAGTCCACGGCTAGGCCGCCGGTCGATGCGCCGTCGTCGCCGCGCAGGTTGTAGACCACCTTGTACTGGGCGGCCCGGATGGCACCGGGCGAGAGCTCGTTCTCGGTGAAGTAGAACCAGAACTTGCGGTCCGAATCGCCGGTTCCGAGCCAAACCGGGGACATGTCGTAGCTGTCGAAGATAATGGGTGCGCCCTCCCGATCGTTCTTCGGCAGCTCGATGCCCGCCAGCTTGGCGAAGGTCGCCATCAGGTCGAGACCGCCCAGGATGTCGTCGTTCTTCGAATATGGCGCGATCTTGCCGGGCCAGCGCACGAAGGCCGGAACGCGGTTGCCGCCCTCGCGCACCGTGCCCTTGGTGCCGCGAAAGGGGGTGTAACCGGAATCCGGGTAGACGTCCTGCCAGGCGCCGTTGTCCGTCGTAAAGAAGACCACCGTGTTGTCGCTGAACCCAAGGTCATCCAGCTTTTTCAATAGGTTGCCGACGCGCGCATCGAGTTCGACGATCGAGTCCGCGAAGTTGGTCTTCGACAAGGACTTGTGCTTGAACTCTGGCGCCGGAAGGTTGGGCTGGTGCACCTTCATGAAGTTCACGCTGATGAAGAAGGGGGCCTCGGACTCCTTGGCCTTGTCCAGGAATTCCAGCGCGGCCTTCTCCACATAGGCATCGAGAAAGGGGATACCGACGACGCCTTTGTCGGGCGTGTCCTCGTATTCGCCGCTCACCTTGAAGTCTTCGACAGGCTTCTCGCCGGCCTTGCCGGACAGCGAGCCCTTGGTCACCTTCTGGAACATCTCGCGCAGAGACTGCGGCATGTCCGGGAACCAGTTGGGATCGGGGTAGGTGTAGGCATTGAGGTGGTAGAGGAAGGTGTACTTCATCTCGTCGTAGCCCTGTGCGTTCGGCAGGGCGTAGTCGGATTCCCCGAGGTGCCATTTCCCGGTGAAGTAGGTCTGGTAGCCGGCCTCCTTTAGAACCGAGGCCAGGGTCCACTCGGCCGCCGGTAATCCGCCCCCCTGTCCCTGAAAGGCGACTGTTGTCATGCCGCTGCGGTTCGGAATCCGTCCGGTCTGGATCGCCGCCCGGCCGGGTGTGCAACTCGGCTGTGCGTAGAAAGAGGTGAACATCATGCCATCGGCTGCAAGCTCGTCCAGGTTCGGTGTCGGCATGCCGCGACCCTTGCCGCCAAGATAGGGACCGAGGTCCCCATAGCCGACATCGTCGCCGACGATCAGTAGGATATTGGGCTTGCCGGCGTTGGCGGTTTCCGCCGACCAAGCCTCCGCAGTAAGCGTGCAGAGCGCGACCGCAATAGCCGGGGCCAAGGCACCAAGCCTGCACCTCCCGTTGCCGGCGGTTGGCCGCAAGTCTCTCTCCATCATCTTTCCTCCTCCAGTGACCCCTCGTATTGCAGTGGGTCCATCGTGTAAGCAAGACAGTGTGACTGACAAAAAACTCTTTCCTCTTTGCCAAGCGGAGAATCCGCAACTGCCGCCATCATGTGAGCGCAGCGCAGGCTACGCCCCCATGGTCAAACTTTACAGGGGATCTTGTCGATTGCGGCCTGCAGGGCCGTTTGCAGGAGTTTCGTTCTTGCTTCCGACAATCGTCGGCGCCGGGCGCACGAGTTACCGATTGAACTTCGACAAATGCGACGACACTATGCACTTGAGGTACTCATCCGAGGAACCCCGAGCAAAATATGCGCTCTCGACAGTGAGAAGGGAAGACAGATGACACGTTCTTTCGGGTTTTTACGGTTGGCCATTGTTGGGCTTGCGCTGAGCGTTGCGGCCTGTGCCACGAGCGGCGAGGCTCCCCCGCCAACTCCGGATCGCACCGACATGCTGGCCGACGAGGCGGTCATCACCACCCAGATCGCGGCGCTGGACGTTCCGAACCGTCTGATGATCCTGCAGCTTCCCGGTGGCACCTACACCCGGGTCCTGAAGGTTCCGCCGGAGGTCCACAACCTCGATCTGGTGCAGCCCGGCGACATCGTGACGATCCGCTACCTCGAGGCCCTGGCGATCAGCGTCGAGGATGCGCCCGGCATGCAGCCGGGTCTGGACGTCGAGCAGGTGACCGCGCGGGCGGTACCGGGCACGCTGCCGGCCGGCGCCCAGGTCGACCAGGTGACCATGACCGCCAAGGTCCTCTCCTACGACAGCTCCACCAACCTGGCACTGGTCGAGGGCCCCGACGGCTACAACCGTCTGGTCGCCATCGAGGGACCGGAGCTGCAGGCGCTCTTCGCGGGCGTCCAGCCGGGCGATGTCGTGCGCATCACCTACACCGAGGCGATCGCGCTCGAAGTGACGCCCAAGTAGGGTCTGTTGGCGGCGGCGCGGTCCGGGGTGGGCCGCGCCGCCACCTCTCGGTTCCAGACGTTCCAGCCTTCCGCCCCGTCCCACCCGGAGGACTGCCAAGCGGACGATGAGTGCCGCGACGGACTGCTCGCGAGCGAGGTCATGTCAGTCTTCCTTCCAGGAGAGCGAGGTAGTCCGCCACGGCCGCGCGCAGTTCGTCGCCCTAGGCGGTGGCGGCACGAGGGAACCCCATGCTGGCCAGGCACGAGGAGATCGCCGATGCTGGGGGACCTTCGAACGCGACGGGGAGAGGCATGGCCAAGACATCGATTGTTCTGCCCAGGCTCGGCTTCGGCACCACGGCCCTGGGCGACATGCCCCGGACCTACGGCTACTCGGTGGACGAGGCCGAGGCGCGGGAGACCCTGCGGGCCATCCTCTCGGGGCCGCCGGTCCTGATCGATTCGTCGCGCAACTACGGCTCCGGGCGCAGCGAGGAGAGGCTCGGCCGGGCTCTCGCGGAAGCCGGCGGTCTGCCGCAAGGCTTCGTCCTCTCGACGAAGCTCGATCGCGACATGGAGACGGGCGGCTTCGACGCGGACCAGGCCCGCCGCTCGATGGAAGGGAGCCTGCGAGCGCTCGGCGTTGAGCGGTTCGACCTCCTGCACCTGCACGACCCCGAATACGTCTCCAGGCTTGACGAGGTCACCCGGCGCGGCGGGGCCCTGGACGCACTCTTCCGCATGAAAAAGGAGGGCTGGGCCGGGGCCGTCGGCCTGGCGGCCGGCAAGGTCGAGACCATGCGGCCGCTGCTGCAGCGCTGGGACTTCGACGCCCTCATCACCCACAACCGCTTCACCCTGGTGAACCGCAACGCCGAGGCCATGATCGACGAGGCGGTCGCGCGCGGGATCGCCGTCATCAATGCCGCCCCCTACGCCAGCGGACTCCTGGTGCGGGGCAGCGCCAGCGGGGCGCCCTTCGTCTACCAGGAGCCGGATCCCGCCACGCTCGAACAGGTCCGGCGCATCGAGGAGACCTGTGCCCGCCACGGCGTCGCGCCCGGTGCCGTGGCCCTGCAGTTCTCGCTCCGCGACCCGCGCATCGCGACGACGCTCTGCGGGGTGGGCCGCTCGCAGCAGGTGGCCATGACGCACGACTGGGCGGCAATGAGACTGCCCGAAGGCCTCTGGGAGGAGCTCGCCGCCCTGCCGGTCGAGCGTGGCGACCCGGAGGCCAAGCGTCGCTACCTGCCCGACTGAAACCGGCTGCTTCCCATACGCGGCGGTGACCGGGCCTCAGGCCGAACCGGCGCGCTTGGCTCTCGGGTGCGCCTGGTAGGCCTTCAGCAGGCCGGAGGGATCGACGGCGGTGTAGCGCTGGGTGGTCGAGAGGGAGGCATGGCCCAGCAGCTCCTGGATGCCGCGCAGGTCGGCGCCGGCGGCCAGCAGGTGCGTGGCGAAGGAGTGGCGCAAAGCGTGCGGCGTGGTGCTCTCCGGCAGGCCCAGGCCGCGGCGCAGGTTCTGGATCAGGAGCTGCACGATCCTCGGGCTCAGCGGGCCGCCGCGCAGGCCGCGGAACAGCGGCTCCTCCGGCTCCGGGGCGAAGGGGGCGCGCGCACGGTAGTCGTCGAGTGCCCGGCGGACCTCGGGCAGCAGGGGCACCATGCGGGTCTTGCCGCCCTTGCCGGTGATCCTGAGCGGCATCTCCGGGTCCCGCGGCAGGTCGCTCGCAGTCAGGCCCAGCGCCTCGCCGATCCGCAGGCCGGCGCCATAGAGCAGCAGCAGCACGGCGTGGTCGCGGGCCAGGATCCAGGCCGGCTGCTCTGACGGCGCGGGCGCTGCGACCAGGTCCTGGGCGTCGGGCGCGGTCAGCGCCTTGGGCAGCGCCCTGCCCGTCTTTGGCGTGCGCAGGGCGGCGATCTGGCTGTTCTCGAAGCGACCCTGGCGCTCGCCCCAGCGGTAGAAGTTGCGCACCACCGAGAGCGCCCTGGCGCTGGAGGCATTGGAAAGCCCGCGGCCCGCGCGCGCCGCCAGCCAGGCCCGGAAGTCGCGCAGCACCAGGGACTCCAGGCCGGCGATATCGACCGCGCCGCCGCGATGCTCGGCCAGGAAGGAAAGGAAGGCCGCAAGGTCGCGGGAGTAGGCATCCAGGGTGTGCGCCGAGACCCGCTTCTCGCTCTCGAGCCAGGACAGCCAGTCGGCGATTGCCGGCCTCAGGTCGCTTGCGGCGGTGAAGGTCCAGTCGCTCACCAGTGGGGACCTAAAGCAAATCCCGAGCAGATGGATTCATCTGCGACGACGATTTGCTTCTAAAACGAAGTGCTAGAGCAAGGTGCGTGAGCATGAGCGAGCGCAACTTGGTCTAGCGCGGCAGGACGAGCCAGGTGCGCACCAACTCGCCCAGGGTGGCGGCCAGGAAGAGCAGCAGGGCCCTGCCGCCGGCCTCGGTGGCACGTCCCAGGCAGAAGCGCTCCGGGTCGCGCGAGCCCAGGCCCAGCAGGGCCGGCGGTGTCTTATCGCTGACGACCACCCGCATCAGGGCCTCCGCCCGCACCAGCCCGGCGCCGGCTCCGAAGACCTCCGGCGTGCCGGGGCCCTGGTCTGGCAATGCTATGTCCGTCTTGGGACCCAGCAGGCGGTCGACCGTGCCCGGTGCCAGCTGGACCAGGCCGTGCAGGCGGGTGGGGCGGCGCTTCTCGCAGAGCGCCTCGTCGCGCTGCTCGACCGCCAGGGCGACGACGTCGACCTGCAGCAGGCTCGGCAGGTCCTGACCCACCTTGGCGACCATGGCCTCGAAGTTGTCCGCGGCCAGGAGCGCGCGCGCGGCGGCGAGCACGCGGCCCTGCTCGGACTGCAGCGCGCGGGTGGTGTCGGCCAGGCGGGCGATCTCGCGGCGAAGCTGCTCGTTGGCGCCGCGGGCGCGGTCGAGCAGGGCGGCGCGCAGGTCGATCACGCCCTCGCCGCCGTCCAGCTCCGGCAGGATGGCCTCGCAGAGGTCGGGGCGCGCCAGCAGGAAGTCGGGGTTGCGGCGCAGGAAGCGCGCCACCTCGTCGGCGCTCAGGGCCGCCGTGCGTTCCGCCAGGGGTTTGCTCTGGTTGTCGCTCACGATAGCCGCTTCCCGTTTCCCCGCTACTCGGCCGCTTCCCTGCCCGGCAGGATCGTCTGTCCGCTCTTCTCCCAGTCGGCCAGGAAGGCGGCCAGCCCCTTGTCGGTCAGGGGGTGGGCGAAGAGCTGGCGCAGCACCGCCGGTGGCACGGTGGCGACATCGGCGCCCAGACGGGCCGCCTCGACCACGTGCTTGGTCCCGCGCACGGAGGCGACCAGCACCTCGGTCCTTATCTGGGGATAGTTCGCGTAGATCTCCACGATCTCCGCGATCAGCGCCATGCCGTCCTGACCCACGTCGTCCAGGCGGCCGACGAAGGGGGAGATGAAGGTTGCGCCGGCCTTGGCCGCCAGGATCGCCTGGCCGGCCGAGAAGCAGAGAGTGACGTTGACCGGCGTCCCCTCGTCTGAGAGGACCTTGCAGGTCTTCAGGCCGTCCGGGGTCAGCGGCACCTTGACGGCCACGTTCGGCGCCACTTGCGCGAGCAGGCGCCCTTCGGCGAGCATGGTCTCGTGGTCCGTCGCGGCGACCTCTGCAGAGACCGGGCCATCGACGATGCCGCAGATCTCTTCCACCACCTGAATGAAGGAGCGACCGGTCTTGGCCACCAGTGAAGGGTTCGTGGTGACGCCGTCGACCAGGCCGGTGGAAGCCAGCGACTTGATCTCGGCCACGTCGGCCGTGTCGATAAAAAACTTCATGCCGTACAAGATCCTCCTTTGTCCCCGCGTCGGCCAAGCTGGACCTGCAAGGCGACGCTTCAGACGGCAAAGTCGGCCTAGAGCCTAGGTCATGTCCGTTGAGAAAGCCAGCGCTGCCCAAGGGCCGGGCGGCGGTCCTACCCAAGCACTTGCCGATGAGGGGACCCCGGTCCGCGGCGGCGCAGCAGCCCGCTGTGCCGTTCTGCTGCCGCTCCCCTTGAGCGGCGCCTACGACTATCTGGTGCCTGAGGGGCTGGAGGTGCAAGAGGGTTCCGTCGTCCGCGTCCCCCTGGGCGGCCGCGAGGTGCTGGGCGTGGTCTGGGGCCCGGGCGGAAGCCTGGACGCCAAGCGGCTGCGCTCGATCAGCGCGCTGGTCGGCGACCGGCGGGTGCCCGCGGTCAGCCGGCGCTTCGTCGACTGGGTGGCGGACTACGTCATGGCGCCGCCCGGCGCGGTGCTGAGGATGCTGCTCTCCAGCAGCGGGCTGGGCCAGCCCAGCAAGCCGCGCCGCGCGTGGCGGCTGGCGGCGGAGGCCGAGGACCGCCTCCAGGGGCTCCGGACCACCGCCGCGCGCCAGCGGGTGCTGGAGGTCGCACGCGACGGCCTGGCCCGGCCCGGCAGCCTGCTGGCGGCCGAAGCGGGGGTGAGCCCGGCGGTGGTGAAGGGCCTGGCCGAGGCCGGCCTGCTGGAGCCCGTGCTGCTGCCCGACCGGCCCTTTCCGATCCCCGACGCAGCGCAGCCCGGACCGCCGCTCTCGCCGGAGCAGTCCGCCGCGGCCGGGCGCCTGGTCGCGCGCAGCGGCAAGGGCTTCTCCGTCACCCTGCTGGACGGCGTGACCGGCGCCGGCAAGACGGAGGTCTACCTGGAGGCCGTTGCCGCGACCCTGGCGGCGGGCAAGCAGGTCCTGGTGCTGCTGCCTGAGATCGCGCTCTCGGCCCAGATCCTGGAGCGCTTCGAACGGCGCTTCGCCGCACCGCCGGGGGCCTGGCATTCGGAGCTGGGCCAGGGGCTGCGGCGGCGGTCCTGGCGCGGAGTCGCCGACGGCGAGCTGCGGCTGGTGGTCGGCGCGCGCTCCGCCCTCTTCCTGCCCTTCCGCGACCTGGGGCTCATCGTCGTCGACGAGGAGCACGAGGCCGCCTACAAGCAGGAGGAGGGGGTGATCTACCATGCCCGCGACATGGCCGTGGCCCGTGCCAGGCTGGGCGAGATCCCGGTGATCCTGGCCTCGGCCACGCCCTCGCTGGAGAGCCTCGCCAACGTCGCGGCCGGACGCTATGCCGTGGAGCATCTGCCCAAGCGGCACGGCGCGGCCGAGCTGCCCAAGGCGGAACTGATCGACCTTCGCCGCCACGCGCCGCCGCCGATCGAGGGGCTGGGCCAGTCCTGGCTGTCGCCGCCGCTGCGCGAGGCCGTGGCGGAGACCCTGGCGCGGGGCGAGCAGGTGCTGCTCTTCCTGAACCGGCGGGGCTATGCGCCGCTCACCCTCTGCCGGCACTGCGGCCACCGCCTGCAATGCCGGCACTGCAGCACCTGGATGGTGGAGCATCGCCTGGCCGGCCGGCTGCAGTGCCACCACTGCGGCTATGCCGTGCCACTGCCCGACCGCTGCCCGGAGTGCGGCAGCGAGGACAGCCTGGCCGCCTGCGGTCCCGGCGTGGAACGGCTGGCGGAGGAGGCGGCCGCCCTCTTCCCAGAGGCGCGGCGGGCCGTCCTCTCGAGCGACCTCCTGGCGGTGCCGAGCGACGCCACGGCCCTGGTGCGTGCGGTCGAGGAGCACGAGATCGACCTCTTGATCGGAACCCAGCTCGTGGCCAAGGGGCATCACTTTCCCGACCTCACCCTGGTGGGCGTGGTCGACGGCGACCTGGGGCTGGCGGGCGGCGACCTCAGGGCCGGCGAGCGCTCCTTCCAGCTACTCCAGCAAGTTGCCGGGCGGGCCGGACGGGCCGAGCGGCCGGGGTGCGCCATGATCCAGACCAGCGATCCCGAGCATCCCGTGATGCAGGCCCTGGCGGACCAGGACCGCGAGGCCTTCCTGGAGGCCGAGGGCCGCGCGCGGCGGCAGGCCGGGCTGCCGCCCTATGGCCGGCTGATCGCGCTTATCGTCTCGGCACCCGACCCGGACCAGGCCGATGCCGCGGCGGCCGCGCTGGCGCGCCGTGCGCCGCGGCAGGCGGGCGTGCGGATCCTGGGGCCCGCGCCCGCCCCCCTGGCGGTCCTGCGCGGCCGTCACCGCCGGCGCTTTCTGGTGCAGGGGCCCAGGGGACGCCTCTTGCAGAGCGTGGTGGGATCCTGGCTCGAGGGCCTGCGCCTGCCTGCCGCCGTGCGCCTCGCCGTTGACGTCGATCCACAGTCCTTCCTGTAGCGCGCGGCACCCCGGAACAGTCGTTCCCGGGCCCCGCCGCCAGTGACCCCATACTACGCAAAACAACTGTGCAATCGCTGTGGCTTCCTGCCAGGTCGAAAGGGTGACAATCGCATGATTCCAGGCGGATAGAGTGGAGCCCTCCGCTCAGCCTCCGACAGGGCATTACAAGGTGGTCGCGAAGGCTTGGCGGAGCTGCCCTGCGGCGCCGGGTCACGGCTTGCAAGGCCCCAGACCCTATGTTACGAACCGATCCGCAATTTCGCCGGATCTTTCGCGCTGCAGCAAGGACCGGGCACCCGGGTGATCAGATAGCGAGGCGCCTCCGCGGAGAGCTCGTCCTCGTTGCTGCTGCCCGGGATAGACCGAAGTGGCGAAAGATCGATTCCGGCCTTCAGGGCCATCTTACGTCGCAAGTAGAGTGGGGGCGCACTGACGGTGGCAAGCGAAAGCGAAAGCGTTCAGGGAGGAGTAGGCGGGGTCGCCGGACGCTATGCCCTGGCGCTGCTGGAGTTGGCGGAAGAGCAGGGCTCCTTGGATCCGGTTGCAGACGATCTGCGCGATATCAGGACCATGATCGCAGAGAGCGACGATCTGCGCCGCCTGCTGCGCAGCCCGCTTTTCGGGCGCGCCCAGCAGGAGAGCGCCATCGGCGCGGTTCTGGAGAAGGCCGGCATTGGCGAGCTGACGCGCAAGTTCGTTCTGGTGGTGGCGCACAACCGTCGCCTCTTCGCGCTCGCGGACATGATCGAGGCCTATCTGGCCGAACTGGCGCGCAAGCGCGGCGAGGTGACCGCCAAGGTGACCTCCGCGCGGCCGCTGAACGACGAACAGACGAAAGCGCTGACCGAGGCCCTGCGTCGGGCCGTGGGCAGCAAGGTTACGGTGGAATCGGCGGTCGACGCCGATCTCTTGGGCGGGCTGGTGGTCCGGGTCGGCAGTCGCATGGTCGACGCCTCGCTGAAGACCAAGCTCATGAAACTCCAGCAGGCGATGAAGGGGGCATAAGGCCATGGACATCCGCGCTGCGGAAATTTCCGCAATCCTGAAGCAGCAAATCGAGGGCTTCGGCACCGAAGCGGACGTTTCCGAGGTCGGTCAGGTGCTGTCGGTCGGCGACGGCGTGGCACGCGTTTACGGACTGGACAACGTCCAGGCCGGCGAGATGGTCGAGTTCGACAGCGGCGTGCGCGGCATGACCCTGAACCTCGAGACCGACAACGTCGGTATCGTGATCTTCGGCGACGACCGGGCCATCCGCGAGGGCGACGTGGTCAAGCGGACCGGCGACATCGTCGACGTTCCGGTGGGCCGGGGCCTTCTGGGCCGCGTCGTGGACGCGCTGGGCAACCCGCTGGACGGCAAGGGCCCGATCGAGAGCGACGAGCGGCGCCGCGTCGAGGTGAAGGCGCCGGGCATCATCCCGCGCCAGTCGGTGAGCGAGCCGATGCAGACCGGTCTCAAGGCAATCGACGCGCTCATCCCGATCGGCCGCGGCCAGCGCGAGCTCATCATCGGCGACCGCCAGACCGGCAAGTCCGCCATCGTGCTGGACACCTTCATCAACCAGAAGCACGTGAACCAGGGCGACGACGAGAAGAAGAAGCTCTACTGCATCTACGTCGCCGTCGGCCAGAAGCGCTCCACCGTCGCCCAGTTCGTGAAGGTCCTGGAGGACCAGGGCGCGCTCGAGTACTCCATCGTCGTGGCCGCCACGGCCTCCGATCCGGCGCCGCTGCAGTTCCTGGCGCCCTACACCGGCTGCGCCATGGGAGAGTTCTTCCGCGACAACGGCATGCATGCCGTGATCGCCTACGACGACCTCTCAAAGCAGGCCGTCTCCTATCGCCAGATGTCGCTGCTGCTGCGCCGCCCGCCGGGGCGCGAGGCCTTTCCGGGCGACGTCTTCTACCTGCATTCCCGCCTGCTCGAGCGTGCGGCGAAGATGAGCGATGCCCACGGTGGCGGCTCGCTGACCGCGCTGCCGGTCATCGAGACCCAGGCCGGCGACGTTTCGGCCTATATCCCGACCAACGTGATCTCGATCACCGACGGCCAGATCTTCCTGGAGACCAACCTCTTCTACCGCGGCATTCGCCCGGCGCTGAACGTCGGCATCTCCGTCTCGCGCGTGGGTTCCGCCGCGCAGACCAAGGCGATGAAGAAGGTCGCGGGCTCCATCAAGCTGGAACTGGCGCAGTACCGCGAGATGGAGGCCTTCGCGCAGTTCGCCTCCGACCTGGACGCCTCGACCCAGCGCTTGCTGGCCCGCGGTGCGCGCCTGACCCAGCTTCTGAAGCAGCCGCAGTTCCAGCCGCTGCCGATGGAAGAGCAGGTCTGCGTGATCTATGCCGGCGTCAACGGCTACCTGGACAAGGTGCCTACCAACAAGGTCTCCGACTTCGAGAAGAAGCTGCTGGCCGACCTGCGCGGCAGCGGCAAGGAGATCCTGGCCTCCATCCGCGAGAAGAGCGCGATGGACGAGGCGACGGAAGAGAAGCTGGGCAAGCTGCTCAAGGCCTTTGCCGAAGCCTATGTCGCCTAGCACGAACGGTTAAGAGAACGGAGCGGGCGTATGCCAAGCCTCAAGGACCTTCGTGTTCGCATCAACAGCGTCAAGGCGACCCGGAAGATCACCTCGGCCATGAAGATGGTGGCCGCGGCCAAGCTGCGCCGTGCGCAGGAGCAGGCCGAGGCGGCGCGTCCCTATGCCGAGCATATGGAGAGCATCCTCAGGCGCCTGTCGGCCTCCGTTGCCGGCCAGCCGGGGATGCCGAAGCTGCTGTCGGGCACGGGTGAGACCCAAACCCACCTGCTGGTGGTCGCCACCTCCGACCGGGGTCTGTGCGGCGGCTTCAACTCCTCCATCGTGCGCGAGGCCAGGCGGATGATCGCCGAGCTGCAGCGGCAGGGGAAGACCGTCAAGATCCTTTGCGTCGGGCGCAAGGGGCGCGACCAGCTTCGCCGCGATCACGGCGCCGCCATCGTCGAGACGGTGGAAGATGTCAATCGCCCGCGGCCCTCCTTCGACAAGGCCGCCGCCATCTCAGAGCGCGTCACCCAGATGTTCGAGGCCGGCGAGTTCGATGTCTGTACCCTGGTCTATGCGCGGTTCAAGTCGGCGATCAGCCAGATCGTGACCCAGCAGCAGCTCGTCCCCTTCCACGTCGAGGCCGCCGAGACCGCCGAAGCGGAAAGCCCCGAGGAAGACGAGAACAAGGGCGCCGTCTACGACTACGAACCGGAGGAGGAGGCCATTCTCGCCGAGTTGCTCCCGCGCAACCTGGCGGTGCAGCTCTACAAGGCCGTCCTGGAGAACAACGCCAGCGAGCAGGGTGCGCGCATGACCGCGATGGACAATGCGACCCGCAACGCCGGCGACATGATCGACCGTCTGACGCTCACCTACAACCGTACGCGCCAGGCCATCATTACCAAGGAACTGATCGAGATCGTCTCCGCCAAGGAAGCCATGCAGAGCGCGGCTTGAGGCGAGGCAGACGAGACCAGAAGCGAGGACAAGAAGGATGAGCGAGCAGAGAAACGTCACAGGCCGCATCACCCAGGTCATGGGTCCGGTTGTCGACGTCCACTTCGACGGCGAGCTGCCGCCGATTCTGAACGCCCTGGAGACCGACAACCACGGCAACCGCCTGGTCCTGGAAGTGGCGCAGCACCTGGGCGAAAACAGCGTTCGCACGATCGCCATGGATTCGACGGAGGGCCTCACCCGCGGTCAGAAGGTCTCCGACACCGGCGATCCCATCGCCGTGCCCGTCGGACCCAAGACCCTGGGGCGCATCCTGAACGTGATCGGTGAGCCGATCGACGAGCGCGGGCCGGTCGAGGGCCTCTTCAAGTCGCCGATTCATCGCCCGGCGCCGGAGTTCAGCGAGCAGTCGACCGAGGCCGAGATCCTGATCACCGGCATCAAGGTCGTGGACCTGCTGGCGCCCTACGCCAAGGGCGGCAAGATCGGCCTCTTCGGCGGTGCCGGCGTGGGCAAGACCGTGCTGATCCAGGAGCTGATCAACAACATCGCCAAGACGCACGGCGGCTACTCGGTCTTCGCCGGCGTGGGCGAGCGGACCCGCGAGGGCAACGACCTCTACCACGAGATGGTGGACAGCGGCATCATCGACCTGGAGGGCGACAACTCCAAGGTGGCGCTGGTCTTCGGCCAGATGAACGAGCCGCCGGGCGCGCGTGCGCGCGTCGGCCTCTCGGGCCTGACCCTGGCCGAGTACTTCCGCGACGAGGAGGGCCAGGACGTGCTCTTCTTCGTGGACAACATCTTCCGCTTCACCCAGGCGGGCTCCGAGGTCTCGGCGCTGCTGGGCCGCATTCCCTCAGCGGTGGGCTACCAGCCGACCTTGGCGACCGACATGGGCGCGCTGCAGGAGCGGATCACCTCGACCAAGAAGGGCTCGATCACCTCGGTGCAGGCCATCTATGTGCCGGCCGACGACCTGACCGACCCGGCGCCTGCCACCTCCTTCTCCCATCTGGACGCCACCACGGTGCTGTCGCGCCAGATCGCGGAGCTCGGCATCTATCCGGCCGTCGATCCGCTGGACTCCAACAGCCGCATCCTGGATCCCCAGGTGGTGGGCGAAGAGCACTACGAGACCGCGCGCCGGGTGCAGGAGATCCTGCAGTCCTACAAGTCGCTGCAGGACATCATCGCCATTCTCGGCATGGACGAGCTCTCGGAAGAGGACAAGCTGACCGTGGCGCGGGCCCGTAAGATCCAGCGCTTCCTCTCGCAGCCCTTCGACGTGGCCCAGGTCTTCACCGGCTTCCCCGGCGTGCAGGTGCCGCTGGAAGACACCATCCGCGGTTTCAAGGGCATCTGTGCCGGCGAGTACGACCACCTGCCGGAGGCCGCCTTCTACATGGTCGGCACCATCGAGACGGCGGTCGAGAAGGCCAAGAAGCTGGCCGCGGAAGCGGCCTAACGGGTCGGCGAGGCGGGATCAGACGCGATGGCAGAGACATTCCAGTTCGAACTGGTCGCCCCGGAAGAGATCATCCTCTCCGAGGCGGCCGAGATGGTCACCGTCCCAGGCGGCGATGGCGACTACGGTGTTCTGCCGCGCCACGCCCCCATGATCACGACGGTGCGCACCGGCGTGCTGGCGGTCTACGAATCCAAGCGGATCCGCGAGCGCATCTTCGTCGCCGGCGGATTCGCCGAGGTGACGCCCAAGCGCCTGACGGTCCTGGTCGAGGAGGCCGTCCGTCTGGAGAAGGTCGACCGCGCCGCGGTCGAGCAGGCCCTGAAGGACGCCAAGGACGATCTGCTGGACGCCAGGGACGATACCGAGAAGGCACATATTCAGCGCCGAATCGAGATCGAGACGGCAAAGCTGAAGGCTTTGAATTAAGTTGAAGATGGCGGCGCCCCCGGTGCCGCCGCAGATTTTTTTGACCGCCCCCTCGCTGCCGTTCGCTGCCCGGCGCTCTGCGGACTTCCGGCGGCACTGTTGCACGAGAGCCGCACATCGCAAATCGTACCACACAGACTGGCGCTTCGGGCGGCCGATTGCTAAATTATGCTATAGCGCCATGAAGGGGAGAAAGGGATTCTCCTGCTTCCAGCTGATTCGCGAGAGGTAGGATTCCGCGCTGGGTCGCGATACAGCCGGAGGGTACAGACGTTATGAAAGAGACCTGGATCGATCGGTTGCCCTGGGACCAGTTGGATTCCGGCAGGGTCGAGCTTGACCATCTCAAGACCGTCAAGGCCGCCGCGTTGGTGGAGTTCAACGCGCGCGACTATGCGGCCTATCTGCATAAGGTTTTCCCCGCCGACGAAGGCTTCCGCGAGGCGATCAACCAGTGGGCCGAAGAGGAAGTCCTGCACGGCATGGCGCTCGGCCGCTGGGCGCAGGCCATCGATCCGGACTACGACTTCGAGGGTGCTGTCGAGCGTTTCCGGCAGGGCTTCTCGCTGCCGCGGGACGTCGCAGGCTCCGTGCGCGGCAGCCGGGCCGGCGAGCTGATCTCGCGCTGCATCGTGGAGGTCGGCACCTCCTCCTTCTACATGGCCTTCGGCCGGGCGACGGAAGAGCCGGTGCTGAAGCAGATCTGCGCGCGGATCGCGGCCGACGAGTTCCGCCACTACAAGTTCTTCTACGTGCATCTGAAACGCTATCTGGACGAAGACCGCATCAGCCGCATGCGGCGCCTCATGATCGCCGCGGGCCGGGTTCAGGAGACCGAGGACGACGAGCTGGCCTATGCGAACTACGCGGCCAACGGGGACCTCTCCAGGCCCTACAGCCGCGAGATGCACGGCCGCGACTACCTCCTGCGCGTCTATCGCCTCTACGGGCCTGAACACATGGACCGGGCGATCTCCATGTCGTTCAAGGCAGCGGGTCTGAAACCCAACAGCAGCCTTGCCAGGGCAAGCGCGCGTCTAGCCTTCTTCCTTCTGAAGGCGCGGCAGCGGCGCATGGAGCGAGCCTGGAACAGGGATCAGGGGTCGCTCCAGGCGGCCTGATCGGAACGACACTGGGACAGCTTGAAGCCGACAGCCCGACGCCCGCTCTGAAGGGGCGGGTGGGCCTCTTCGAGATGGCGGGCGGCGAGGGGCCGATCCGGCGCCGCACCCTGACCCTTATCCGCTGGATCGCGATCGCCGGGCAGGCCGTCGCCCTCTTCGTCGCCGAGTACTGGCTGAACCTCTCGCTGCCGCTGGTCCCGCTGCTGCTGCTGGTCCTGGCCTCGGTCCTGCTCAACCTGGCGACGCCCAGGCTGGTCGGCCGCGGGCTCTGGCTGCACGAGGCCGCGGCGGCCCGGCTGCTGGCCTTCGACCTGCTGCAGCTGGGCGGCCTGCTCTACCTGACCGGCGGCCTCTCCAATCCCTTCGCGGTCCTGATCCTGGCGCCGGTGACGGTCTCGGCCTCCACCCTCTCCGCGCGCTCGACCGCGATCCTGGCCGCCGTTGCGGTGCTCCTGGAGACCCTCCTGGCCGTCTGGCACCGGCCGCTTCCCTGGTTCGAGGGCAGCCTGCATCTGGACCCGCTCTTCATGGGCAGCATCTGGGCCGGCCTCGTGCTGGCGACGGTCTTCATCGCCGTCTACGTCGCCTCGCTCGCCTCCGAGGGCCGGGCCGTGGGCCAGGCCCTGGCGGCAACCCAGGCGGCGCTGGCCCGCGAGCAGCAGCTGGCCTCGCTCGGCGGTCTGGCGGCCGCCGTCGCGCATGAGCTGGGCTCGCCCCTCAGCACGGTCAAGCTGGTGGCGAAGGAGCTGCAGCGCGAGGTCCCGCCCGACTCGGAGTGGCGCGAGGACCTGGACCTCCTGGCCGACGAGGTGGACCGCTGCGCCGAACTGCTGGCCGAGATGGCGCACCGGCCGGCGCCGGACAGCGGCGAGGCCTATAACCTGCTCCCGGTCATGACCCTGCTGGAACTGGCCGCCGACCCGCAGCACCGCGAAGAGGTGGAGATCCGCTTCCAGGCCGCGGGCGAGGAGCCCATGCCGCTGCTGCCCCGCGACCCGGCACTGCTGCACGGACTGGGCACGCTGTTGCAGAACGCCGTGCAGTTCGCCGAGAGCCGGGTGATGGTGACCTGCCGCTGGACCGGGCGCCTGCTGACCGTGGTGATTGCCGACGACGGACCGGGATTCGAGCCGGCCTTGCTGGACCGGCTGGGCGAACCCTACCTCTCCAGCGACCGGCCCGACCCGCGCGACGAATCCGCAGGTCCGGCCGCGCACATGGGCCTGGGAATCTTTATCGCTAAGACGCTTCTGGGCCACGGCGGCGCGTCAATACAGTTTCGCAATGCAGTTGGCGGCGGAGCGGAGGTTGCCATTTCATGGCAGTTGGACCAGTTTTCTCCTGTAGATCAGGAAGGAGTGGCATGAATACAAATCAGAACCTGCTGCTGGTGGACGACGATGAGCGCCTCTGCAACAGGTTGGCACAAGCGATGGAGAAGCGGGGCTTCGCCGTGTCCATGGCGAACAGCGTGGCGGACGGAATCGCCGCGGTGGAAGGAAGCCCGCCCCCCTACGCGGTCGTCGACCTGCGCCTGGGTGACGGCAGCGGGCTGGACGTGGTCAAGCGCCTGCACGAGCTGCGGCCCAATGCAAAGGCCATCATTCTGACCGGCTACGGCAACATCGCGACCGCCGTGGCCGCGGTGAAGCTGGGCGCGGTCGACTACCTGCCGAAGCCCGCCGACGCCGACCAGATCCTGGCCGCCCTGAAGCAGGGCGACGAGGACGCGCCGCCGCCGCCGGAACTGCCGATGACGGCCGACCGCGTGCGCTGGGAGCACATCCAGCGTGTCTACGAGCAGTGCAATCGCAACGTCTCGGAGACCGCGCGCCGCCTGCGCATGCACCGTCGCACCCTGCAGCGCATTCTGGCCAAGTACGCGCCGCGCGACTGATCGCTTCCCGGCCGGCCCCTCTCATTAGCGCTGGCAAGACGCGGCCCCGGACGGCAGACTTGCCGCAAAAGCTGTCGCGGGAGGAGAGACCATGTTCGAGACCACGCTCGCCGGAAGCCTGCCCAAGCCTGCCTGGCTGGCAGAGCCCGAGAAGCTCTGGGCGCCCTGGAAGCTGGAGGGCGAGGCGCTGCTGCGCGGCAAGCAGGACGCCGCACTGGTCTGGCTGAAGGAGCAGGAGGCCGCCGGCCTCGACATCGTCTCCGAGGGCGAGCAGTTCCGCGTCCACTTCGTGCATGGCTTTCTGGAGCGGATCCAGGGGATCGACTGGCAGCGCAAGACCAAGATGGGTATCCGCGCCGACCGCTACGTCGTCGAGGTGCCGACGGTAACCTCGGCGCTCAGCCGGCCGGCGCCGGTCCATGTCGAGGAGGCGCGCTTCCTGCGCGGCTACACCGACCGGCAGATGAAGTTCACCCTGCCGGGACCCATGACGATCTGCGACACCATCGCCGATGCGCACTACGGACGCCGTGCCGACATGGCGATGGCCTTCGCGGAGCTGCTGAACCAGGAGGCGCGCGAGCTGGAGGCGGCGGGGGTCGACGTGATCCAGTTCGACGAGCCCGCCTTCAACGTCTTCATGGACGAGGTGAAGGAGTGGGGCATCGCCGCCCTGGAGCGCGCGGCCCAGGGCCTCTCCTGCAAGGTCGCGGTCCACATCTGCTATGGCTACGGCATCGAGGCGAACATCACCTGGAAGGAGACGCTGGGCTCGGAGTGGCGCCAGTACGAGGAGATCTTCCCGGCGCTGAACGCCAGCAAGGTCGACCAGATCTCGCTCGAGTGCGCGGGCTCCAAGGTGCCCATGTCGCTGATCGGCCACCTGAAGGACAAGCAGGTCCTGGTGGGCGCGGTGGACGTCGCCAGCGACCGGGTCGAATCGGCAGAAGAGGTGGCCGGCACCCTGCGCGAGGCCTCGGGCTATGTCGATGCCGCGCAGATCCAGGCCTGCACCAACTGCGGCATGGCACCCCTGTCGCGCGACGTGGCCGCCGGCAAGCTGCGCGCCCTGGGTGCCGGAGCGGAGCTGCTGCGGCGCGCCCTCTAGGCGGGAAGCAGCACGACTATCCTTTCAGGCGGCCCGCCGCAAAGGCGATGAGGTCGCGCCCGCGGGCGCGCAGCAGCCAGCGCAGCAGGGGGCCGACCAGCAGGCGCGACAGCAGCCTGCGCGGCTGCGGGAGGAGGATCCCGCCGACCGCGGCCAGGATCTCGGCCAGCAGGGCGATCCAGGCGGCCGCCTCTCCGGCCAGCGCGTCCGGCAGGGTGGCGGCGACCAGCACGCCCGTCGGGAGCGCGATGAGGCCTGCCAGCAGGCGGTTCACGCTCGCGATCAGCTCTTTCAGGCTGCGGCCGACGCGCTCGAAATGAGCCGCCGCCAGGGCCGCGTCGCGCGGCAGGTCCTCGCGCACGAAGGTGATGATGTCGCCGTCGAGCTGGATGACGGAGCGCAGCATGACCGCCCCGCCCCTGGAGGTGGCCACCACGAGGCCGCCGTCGGCGGCGGCCCGGAACAGGGCGTCGGCGCCGAGCCTCTCCAGGAGCGCGCGCAGGGCTCTCGCCAGCCTGTCGGAGAGGCTCATTTCCGGTTGCCGCCGCTGCCGAGGGCGATGGAGGCAAGGTCGGTCACGAAGCGGCGCATGGCCTCCATGAGGCCGCTCCAGTAGCCCACGGCGGAGCTGACGCCGAGGCGGTGCACCTCCAGCATGTGGCCCCAGCTCGGCGCCGAGTAGCGCCTGGCGATGTAGGTGATGCTGTCGCCGTCGAGGTCGATCACCGTCTGCGCCACCACCTCCTGGACGCCGATCTCCCAGGTCTTGCGCAGCAGGGTCATGTCGCCCGGTTCCAGCAGCAGGGCGTCGCGCGCCTGGCTGCGTCCGGGCCTGTCGATCTTGTTCAGGCTGTTCCGGTTGCAGCGGTAGACGGCCTCGAAGTTCGGCGCCCCGTAGAGGCGCAGGACCAGGTTCTTCATCTGGTCGCTGTTCTTACGGACCCGGTCCAGGATGACCCGCTGCTGCGCGTGGACCCCGGGATGCTGGCCCAAGACCCAGGCGGCCCAGCGCAGCGCGATGAAGGTCTTGGCGCTCAGCGTGATGCAGGAATCGTCGAAGCTGTCATCCTCGCGGCGTAGGGGCGCGTGGTCGGCGGTCATGGCCTCCAGGCGCCGCTTCGCCACCTCGCCCAGCGCGCTCTCCAGCTCTTGCAGGTCCGCGCGACGCAGCTCGAGCGGCCGGTCCTCCACGTCCTGCAGCAGCGGGTCGGCGAACCAGGCGTCGATGTCGAAGCCCCGCTCGTGCAGTTCCCAGGCATAGGTGAGGGCGACGTCGAGGATGGCGTTGCCGACGTCGGGCATCTTGCGGGCGGTCAGGTTGTCCTTGATGATGGTGTTGATTTCGAGCTTGGTCAGGTTGGCAACGAGACCGGAACCCGCCTCGCCGGTGTCCGCCATGGGCTGGGTGCCTTACTCGCTCTGCAGGTAGCTCTCGACCTTGTCGCCGACCCGCTCGCCCAGTTCGGCCAGGGCCCGGATCGTCGAGGAGATGATCTCCCGGGACTCGGCGACCTGGCGCTCGTGCAGGGCGGCCAGCTTCACCGGATCGGGCAGGAAGTCCTGGTGGATGGTGAACTCGGCATCGCCGGTGACGACGTTCACCTTGGTCTTGATCTCCCGCTGCGGGCCCTCGACGATCCGCGTCGTGACCTCGAGCGTCGTGAAGCCCTCGACGACCTCACCGATCTTCTTGAACACCGAACCGGCCATGGCTGCTTCTCCATCCGTCGCTGCTGCATCGAAACGCGGCCTTTCTCGCAAGGCCCGAGCGCACCCACTCTCGCAAGGGAGGGTAACCCCAGGGGCAGCTTGCACGCCAGAGAAACCCTGAACCCTCTTTGCTGAGAAACTCAGTAGATTCCGCCTGTTATCTGATGGATTTCATAAATCAGAACTGGCTTTTCGATTCCCGGACGCCGGCGTGCCGGCCAAGCCGATCGTCCGCCCGGGGGGGGCGGCCCGGCCGTTCCCGGGCAAGGGCCCCGCTCAGAGCGCCTCCTCGCTCAGCGACCTCGTCTGTCTGTTGGTCACCAGCTCGACCAGCAGGGCGACGATCAGGCCGAAGAGGACGCCCAGGGCGGGCTCCTCGATCAGGGTCTCGAAGTTCTCTCCGGCGACGCCGAAGGACAGGACATCGAGGAGAATCAGGGCCTGGACTGCCGAGGCCACGACCCAGACATAGAGCAGGAGCGTGCGGAAACTGAACCCCTTCGGGTCGAAGTGGACGAGCGCCTTGAGCGAGCCCAGCCGGTTCTGTGCCGCCCCGATGAAGAAAACGCCGAGCGCCAGCCCGACGACCGTCATCGACTGCATCAGGACATAGGCGAGGACCTCGGCGCAGGAGATGGAGGTGGTGATCTGGGAGGTGCAGCGGCCGCTGGACGCGAAGAAGTCGGTATAGGCGAAGATGGCCAGCGCCACGACGCACACGAGGAGAAGGGCGCCGAACAGGCGCTCGACGTAGCGCTGCCGCAGCGGCCGGGTGGCCTTCAGGATCATGCCCTCGAGGTTCCGAAGGCTGTCGAGCGCCGTCTCGGGATCGGGGTTCGCACCGACCGCGCCGGAGCGGCTGGAAGAGACGAGGAGATCCAGCCAGAGCTTCTTGTCGGGGTGGCTGGCCAGGTGCTGGCGGATGGTGCTGGCGATCTGGTTGGCCTTGCTGGTCACCTTGCGAACCGCCGACGGCACCGGTTCGCCGGAGGCCGCGCGCTCGAAGACCACGGCGAGGACCTCGTCCTGACCATCGCGCAGCAACTCCGCACTGCTGTACCAGCCTGGCACTGCGGCGGAGCGACGGCCGGGTCCTGCAGCCTCCGAAGCGGGCTGGGGCAGACCCGAGGGCTCCTCTCCCGGATCGCTTTGACCTGGCCCGGTCTCAACAGCATGGGCCTGTGTCGGAACTGCTTCAATCGGCGGTGCCTGAAGCGGCGGCACCAGAGCGAGTGCCGGGGCAGGAGACTGGGCAGGAGACTGGGCCGCTTTGTATCCCTGGGTGCCTTTCCGCCTTGCTCTCATCTGCTTCTCGATCACGGAGACGGTCTCACTGGCTTCCGGCGGTGCCTCGGCTTCGATCGGAACCGAGGCGGCGATCGTCGCCTGCAGCTCCGCGTCGAGATTGGCGCTGTAGTGCGCGCGCAGGTCAACCATGGCGGTTCGGGCGTTGTGGATGAGAACCGCGCGGAACTCCTCGTCGTTCAGGATCAAGTCGTCCGAGCGTTCCTTGAAATCCAGGAAGGCCGTGTAGGCCGCCCGGAATCTCTCCTCCGGATAGGCGATGTCGTCGTAGGATTCGTCGATCCATTTCGAGAAGGTCTGGAACCCGAGGTCCTTCAGAACCGTCAGGGCTTTGAAGTTGCCGAAGAGGATCACGGGGTGGAAATTGGCCAGCGCCTTGAAGGGCTTCTCCGTCACCCGGAGCTTGTAGGGCGCCATCTCGGTTTCCGTGACCAGGGAGAACCCTGTTCTCAGGAAAATGTCCGACTTGATGTCGTGGGTTCGCTGGCGCCCGAAGGCGACCTCCTCGTTGCCCTGCGTATCGAAGAAGATCGCCCCCTTGTCCACGAGGTTCGGCACGAAATCCACCGTTTCACTGGAGATTCGCAGCTTCTTGAAGTGGTCGATCGGGCCGCCCTTCTTCCAGATGTACGAGTTATTCGTCGACTGCGCGATATCCGACTCCAGTCCTCCGAAAGACACCAGGCCATCGTCCCAGAGCTCGTCGCGCAACAGGCGCGTCAACAGGGCGACGCGCCAGGGGCGGGGCTTGAAATTAAGACAGAGGAACTTCTTTTCTATCGCGCTTCGCGCCTCGAACTGCGCGAGCTTTTCCTTGAAGGCGCGTTTCGAGTCGCCCGGCCCACCCCAGGATGCGGAGATAAAGTGCTTGATATAGTAGTCGTAGTTGAGGATGGCGACCCGGTCGGCGACCTGGTTCTCCGCGCACCAGTCAGCGTAACGCTGCGGAAGCTCCCGGTTCTGGGTGACGTAGCAAACGCGGCTTGCGGGAACGCCGGCGGAACGGATGGCCTGGTGCCAGGCCGAGAGGCGTTCTTCCTGATACTTCCGGCCCTCCCTCGAGTTGTCGATGATCAGGCCCGCCGCACGGCGCTGCAGCAGTTCCAGAGAGGGAGCGGGAAGCCGCTCGATCACGTCGTTGACGTCGTCCTGCGATCCCAGCAGCGGCACCACGAAATAGCCCCTGACAGCACCGCTGAGGATGTCGTCCAGGCTGGTCTCTCTGAAATGGGGCGGGCCGATCAGGCTCGCGAAGGAGATGTTCTTGTCGCCCTCGCTGACGGAGCTCGAAAGCAGCAGGTTTGCAAAATGGACCACGGTTCTCGCCCCCTCCGCTCGACCCGGGTCCGGTCGCTTCGCGCGCTTGCGTGCTGGGGACGCGCCGGCCGTGTCGGGTGGGCTCGCAGCGGCGCGGTTACTTGCCGAAGTCCCGCTGCCCGTCCCCTCTCCGTCGGGCGTGCTGACATCCCGCATCTCTACGCCATCATGACTTCTCTGTTCCTGTCGGGTCATACTTGCCATCACTACAGAGTCATCAGGGATAAACCCCGGAGAGGCGGCGGCTGGTCCAACACTCTGGAGTTGGCGAGGTCCACGCCGCCGGTTCGATCATGGCGCACGACGCTCGAGCATCGGGCAGTTTCCCATGATGGTGCAAGAGCTTGGCGGATCAGCCTCGGCGGGAGATCGTCAAGCCTGCGGTCGGTGTGTCTGGTCATTTCGAGGTTTCGATGGCGGACTGTCCTTGGATCGGTTGCCGGTCGGATGAAGTGCAGGGCAGACCCCGGAGCTTGCGGTCCATACGTCACTCTCTCATAGACAGTATCGCATTCTGCTGCATTCTAGTGGTCCTGGTTGCGATGATCCAGGTCAAAACCAGTGTTGCAGGGCCAACGGCACCTACGAGGAGATGTTCTTAAATTCCCTGCCATTTAGGGGTGAATTAGCGGATAGTCGTTTGAAATCTGCTGCTTAGTGCTTAAATCTTTGGATCGTCCGGAGGGGTCGCAGCGCCCTCTATAGTGCGGCATTAAGGCGCTGCTAGTTGCTCTCCAAGTCAAAATTGTCCTTTCCGCGCGTGGGAAAAGAAAGGCGTAATCAATTACCGCTATTTCTGTACCTCTTCGCTACCCGAAAACCTCTGGATACTCTGCGGGGCAGCGGTCGGCCAGGCCGCTCGCGACGTCCGGGCGCGGCTAGCGGGGCAGTCTGAGGACAGCGCGCAGGCCGCCCAGGGGCGAGTCCTCGAGGGTGACGTCGCCGCCGTGGCTGCGGGCGATGTCGCGTGCGATCGTGAGGCCGAGGCCGGCTCCCCCGCGGTTGGGGTCGCGGCCCGGCTCCAGGCGGTGAAAGGCTCGGAAGACGAGGTCGCGCTGGGCCGCTGGAACGCCGGGCCCGTCGTCGTCGATCAGGACATCCACACGGTTCTGCCCGGCCTGCAGGCTGGCGGAGACGTGGCGGCCATGGCGGATGGCATTCTCCAGCAGGTTGTTCAGCGCACGGCGGATGGCGGCAGGCCGCAGCAGCATGACCGCCGGCTCCTTGGCGCTGAGGCCGACACTGCCGCCGCCGCGCCGGGCCTGCTCCACCACCTCGCCGAGCAGGGCCGAGAGGTCGGTCTCGACCATCTGCTCGCCCTCCTCGCCGCGCGCGAAGGAGAGGTAGGCGTCGATCATGTGCTCCATCTCGGAGACGTCGGTGATCAGGCCCTCGCGCATGCGGCCCTGGGGGGCCATGGCGAGCTCCAGGTTCATGCGGGTCAGCGGGGTGCGCAGGTCGTGGCTGACGCCGGCCAGCATCGCCGTGCGCTGGGTGATCTGCCGCTTGATCCGCGAGCGCATCTCCAGGAAGGCGGCGGCCGCCTGGCGTACCTCGCTCGCCCCCTCGATGCGGAAGTCGGTGACGTCGCGGCCGCGGCCGAAGGCGTCGGCGGCCTTGGCCAGGCGCCGGATCGGGCGCACCTGGTTGCGCATGAAGATGAAGGCGACAAGCGAGAGGACGATCGAGGAGCCGACGATCCAGACCACGAAGATGTAGGTCGTGTCGCTGAAGAGCTGCTTGCGCTTCACCAGGACGCGCAGCACGCCGTCGGGCAGCGAGACCAGTATCTCGACATAGCTGGGCATGCTCTCGGTATCCATGGTGAAGGGGTGCGAGATCCGGGCGGCGATGGCGTTCGCCAGGTGCCGGTCCAGCAGGCTTTCCACCCGCGGCTGGATATCCTCGGGCAGGCGCACGCCCTCCTGGAAGAGGATCGAGAACTCGAGCGAGCGTTCGGCCAGGTAGATCAGGTTGTCGCGGTCGCGGCTGCTGCGCTCTTCCTCCAGGATGGCGATGACGGTCGCCAGGCCGCCGGCCAGGCCCTGTGCCAGGCGCTTGGTGATGACGTCGTAGTGGCGGTCGAAGAAGAACCAGGTCGCCGAGACCTGGAGCAGGATCATCGGCACCACGATGATCAGCAGCGAGCGGCCGAGCAGGCTGCGCGGCAGGAAGCGCTTCACCAGATGCCAGGGCAGGTCGTCGAAGAGGGGTATGCGGATGCGCACGCGGGCGTCGTCCTCGATCGCGACGGTCAGTCAACGACCAAGATATAGCCTGTCCCGCGGACGGTTTGCAGGTAGCGCGGAAAGCGGGGGTCGCTTTCCACCTTGCGGCGCAGGCGGGTCATCTGCACGTCGACCGCGCGCAGGTTGCCGCTCTCGCTGGTGCCGGCGAGGTCCTCGCGGCTCACGGGCTCGCCCACACGCTCGGCCAGAAGCTGCAGCAGCGCGCTCTCGGTCTCGGTCAGGTGCACCGGCCGGCCGCCCTGGGTGAGGCTGCAGCGCTCGGTGTCGAAGGCGAAATCTCCGAAGCGAAGCTGGCGCGTCTCAACCGGCGGCTCGGGTCTGGCGCGGCGCAGGATGGCGTTGATCCTCAGCACCAGTTCTCTCGGCTCGAAGGGCTTGGCGAGATAGTCGTCGGCGCCGACCTGAAGACCCTGGATGCGGTCGTTCGGCTCGCCCTTGGCGGAGAGCAGGAGGATCGGGACGCGGCTGGTGCTGCGCAGCTTGCGCGCCAGGTCGAGACCGCTCGCCCCCGGCAGCATGATGTCGAGGATCAAGAGGTCGAAGGAGAAGGCTGCGAGGCGAAGCTCGGCGGCCTCGGCGTCGCCGGCGGTCGTGACGGTGAAGCCCTCGGCCGCCAGATAGCGGGTCAGGAGCTCGCAGAGACGCTGGTCGTCGTCGACCACCAGAATGTGGGCCTCCGCCTCGGCCATGGCCTCAGGTCCCGCCGAGGAGCGGGCCGTCGCGGCGCGCCCGGATCGAGGATCGGGAGGGGCGGGCCCTCTCGGCCGGCTCGGAAGGTCCTCTCACCGGCCGGTCTTGGCGGACCTGAGCTCCGCCGCGCCGCCGGCCGTGCCCACCTGGCTCTCCTCCTGCCCGGGCTTGGGAAGCGAGCGCTCCATCCGCTCGAGGTCGTCGGCGTCCATGATCCCGGAGAGCACGGCGCGGAAACCGGCCACGGCCTCCGCACCGGCGTGCTTGTAGGCCGCCGCGAAGCGCTGGCGCTGGGTGTCGGTCAGCCGCTCCTCCAGGGCCCGGCCGCTCTCCGTCAGGGTGAGCAGGCGCTGGCGCTGATCGCGCTTGCCGCGGGTCTGCTTGACGTAGCCCTGCTCCAGAAGCTGGCTCAGCACGCGCGAGAGGCTCTGCTTGGTGATGCGCAGGATCTCCAGCAGCTCGCTGATGGTGATGCCCGGATAGCGGCCGATGAAGTAGATGGCGCGATGGTGGGCACGCCCGAACCCGATCTCGGCGAGGATGCGGTCCGGCTCCGAGGTGAACTCCCGGTAGGCATAGAACATCAGCTCGATGCCGCGGCGCAGCTCCTCCTCGCGCAGGAACAGCGGATTGGCGCCCGATTTTAAATCGACCATGCCGCAGATCTGCTATGCGATACGTCAGCCATGTTGACTGATATTGCATCCCATCGTTATCATAACCTCACCGAAAACGCAATAAAATTGCGTCTCGGGCCGAAAGCGCCTAATTACAAGGCACTAACGGTCAAGAATCAGGCCGTCGTCCCCTCCGCCGAGGTGGGTGAGGGCGTCCTGGCAGTTCGGATAGCGCAAACTGGCTTGGAACGGAACCGATATGGCGACCCAAACTTTCGATAACCGCCCCGGGGTCATCTGGATGAACGGGGCCCTGGTCCCCTGGACCGAGGCACGGCTGCATGTTCTCTCGCACGCGATGCACTATGCCTCCAGCGTCTTTGAGGGCGAGCGCGCCTATGGCGGCGTCATCTTCAAGGGACACGAGCACCACGAGCGCCTGAAGCGCTCGGCCGAGATCCTGGACATGGTCCTGCCCTACAGCGTCGAGGAGATCGACGCGGCCGCCGACGCGGTGCTGGAGGCCAACAAGCTGATCGATGCCTACCTGCGTCCGGTCGCCTGGCGCGGCAGCGAGATGATGGGGGTCTCGGCCCAGTCGACCAGGATCAACGTGGCCATCGCCGCCTGGGAGTGGCCGGCCTACTTCTCGCCCGAGCTCAAGGTCAAGGGCATCCGCCTATCCATGGCGCCCTGGCGGCGGCCGGCGCCCGAGTGCGCACCGACGCAGTCGAAGGCGGCCGGGCTCTACATGATCTGCACGCTCTCCAAGCACGAGGCCGAGCGGAAGGGCTATCAGGACGCCCTGATGCTGGACCACCGCGGCCTGGTCGCCGAGGCGACCGGCGCCAACGTCTTCCTGGTGATCGACGGCGCGATCCACACGCCGGTCCCCGACTGCTTCCTGAACGGGATCACCCGGCGCACCGTGATCGCGCTGGCGCGGCGCGAGGGCTTCGAGGTGATCGAGCGCCAGATCACGCTCGAGGACCTGGACAAGGCAAGCGAGGTCTTCCTGACCGGGACTGCGGCCGAGGTGACCCCGGTCGGCGAGATCGAGGGCCGCCACTACAACCCCGGCCGCGTCTGCCACGCCCTGGTAGATGCCTACCAGGCCGAGGTGCGCAAGCCGGCCGACCAGTGGGTGGCGACCACGCTGCCGGAGTTGAAGGCGGCCTAGGCGCTTCCAAGCACCCTCTCGTGCCCGGCGCGGACCCACGGTCCCGCCGGGCGCGAGCCTTGCCTCAGCTCTCCTCTGGCCTCGCCGGTCTCGGGCGTAGGCGCGCGAGACCGGCGTCCAGCAGGCCCAGGATGCCGCCGGGCATGGCCACCACGAAGAAGGCGAGGATGAGGCCGAGGCCGAGGGTCCGGAACTCGCCGAACTCGCGCATCACCTCGTCGGCCGCCACCAGCAGGATGGCCCCCACCAGCGCGCCCCAGAAGCGGCCGACGCCGCCGACCACGATCATCGCCAGGACGAAGAGCATCAGCGAGAGGCCCAGCACGTTGGGGCCGATGGCGCGGAAGTGGCTGGCCCAGAGGCCGCCGGCGACACCGGTGAAGAAGGCCGAGAGGCCGAAGACCAGAAGCTGGTACTTGAAGCGGCTGATCCCGCGCGAGGTGGCATAGCCGGGGTTGTCCCTGAGCGCCCGGAAGGCGAGCCCCATGGGGCTCCTGACGATGACGTAGGTGAAGAGCATCGAGATGACCAGCAAGGCCAGCACGATGAAATAGTTTCCGATCAGCCAGTCACCGCGCAGGACCTGACGCGTGCCGAGGTCCCCGAACTGGGAGAAGCCGACCGCCCCGCCGGTGAACTGCCGGCAGCGCACCCCCTCCATCACATAGCATTCCGTGTCGGTCACGATCAGGAAGTACATGACCTGGGCGATCGCCAGGGTCAGCAGGGCGACGTAGGCTCCGGTGAGCCGCAGGCAGGCGAGCCCCACCAGGATCGAGACCAGGATGGTCGCCAGGCCTGCCACCGGCATGGCCAGCCAGACGCTCCATTCCAGATAGAATCCCAGCATTGCCGTCGCATAGGCGCCGAAGGCGAAAAGCGCCATCTGCGCCAGCGAGAAGATGCCGGCCATGCCGAACACCAGGTTCCACTGCGAGGCGACGATCGCATAGAAGAAGACGAGGATGATCTGGCCCAGGTAGTAGCGCCCCGGCAGCAGGAAGGGCAGGGCTACGAAGAGCGCCAGGAAGAGGAAGGCGACGACGAGGTCGCGGCTGGTGTGGCTGCGCATGGCCCGCCCCTAGAGCCGGGTGACCTGGGCCCGGCCGAAGACGCCGTAGGGGCGCCAGATCAGGGCCAGGATCACCAGGAACAGCAGGACGGGAAGGCCCCAGCGCGCACCCAGGTAGAACTGGGTGCAGGCCTCGACCAGGGCCAGGACAAAGGCCGCCAGCACGCTTCCGGGCACGTTGCCCAGGCCGGCTACGACGCACATGATGAAGGCCTTCAGCATGGGATCGTTGCCCAGCGGCGGGGAGAGCTGGGTGATGGAGGAGAGCAGCACGCCCGAGACCGCCGCCAGGGCGCCGGAGATGGCCAGCACCTGCAGGTAGATGGAGCGGGCGGGAACGCCCATGAGGCGGGCCGCCTCGCGGTTCTGCGCGGTGGCGCGGATCGCGCGGCCGATCTTGCTGGTGCGCAGGGTGAAGGCCACCAGCAGCATGATCAGCACCGAGAGCACCACGATCAGGATATTCTGCAGCGCGACCGGCACCTGCCCGATCCTGGTCATGCCGGAGAGGCTGACCGGCTGTCCCAGGGGCTGGCCGCCGTAGATCAGCAGGATGACGTTCTCCAGCGCGATGGCGATGCCGACGGTGGCGATGATGATGTTGGTCTCGAAGGCCGGGCTGCCCAGCATGAAGCGCACCAGGCTGAAATAGAGCAGGGCGCCGATGAAGGCCCCGACGACGATGGCGAAGAGAAAGCCGAAGGGCCAGGGCAGGCCGGCGGCGGTGACGGCGGAGTAGGCGGCGTAGCCGCCGAGGGTCAGGAGCGCGCCGTGCGCCATGTTCAGCATGCCCATGGCGCCCCAGACCAGGGAGAGGCCCAAGGTCGCCAGGGAGTACATGGCCCCCACGGTGACGGCGGTGACCAGGATGTAGGGTAAGACATCCATTGTGTGCCTTCGGTCTCCTCTGTTCTTCAGGCGCGAAACGCGCTAGCCGCCAAGGTAGGTCTCCAGGAGCTCCGAGCGTTCGCTGAGCTCGTGGCCGGCGCCGCTCCAGACGATGTGCCCGTTGTCCAGCAGGTGGACCTGGTCGGCCAGATCCTCGACCCGCATGGGGTTCTCCTCCACCAGCAGGATGGTGCGCCCGGAATCCTTGAGGTCGGTGATCACCTGGTAGATCTGGTCGATGATGATGGGCGCCAGGCCGAGCGAGGGCTCGTCCAGCATCAGGAGGCGTCCGCCGGCCATCAGGCCGCGACCGATGCCGACCATGCGCCGTTCGCCGCCCGAGAGCGTGCTGGCCATCTGCTTGCTGCGCTCCGAGAGCCGGGGCAGGATGGCATGGACCTCGTCCAGGCGCCGCTGGATGGTGCTGCGGTCGTTCTCGAGGTAGGCCCCCATCAGCAGGTTCTCGCGCACCGTCATCTCGGGGAAGAGCATGTCGCCCTGCGGCACCTGGATCACGCCCAGCGCGGCGATCTTCTCGGCCGGAAGCCCGGCGATCGAGGCCTCGCCCAGGAGGATCTCGCCGCGCCGCGGACGCAGCAGCCCGGAGATGGTGCGCAGCAGGGTGGACTTGCCGTGGCCGTTGGGGCCGATGAGGGTGATGAGGCTGCCCTCGGCAATCTCGAAGGAGAGGCCGTGCAGGACGTCGCGCCCCTTGTAGCCCGAGGCGAGGTCGCTGATCGCGAGCAGCGTCGCGCTCATGATGTCGCGCCCTCCTCTGCCTTGTTCTCCTCGAACCAGGTCTTGCGGCGGTCCTTGGCGCCCTTGCCCAGGTAGACCTCGATCACGTCGGCATTCTCCGAGACCTCCTTCGGCAGGCCTTCGAAGAGCTTGGAGCCGTGATGCATGATCAGCACGCGGTCCGAGAGGCGCATGAGGAAGCGCATCACATGCTCGATCAGGATGATGGTGAGTTTCTTCTCCTGCACCACGCGCTCGACCACGGCCTCGACCTCGTCGATCTCATGGGGTGTCAGGCCGCCGACCGGCTCGTCCATCAGCAAGAGCTTGGGCTCGGTCACCAGGGCGCCGGCGATCATCAGCAGCTTGCGGTCCAGGACCGGCGCGCTGACCACCGGCAACTCCGCGCGCTCGCGCATGCCGACCAGGTCCAGGGCCTCCTCGGTCAGTCGCTTGGTCTCCTTGCCGAGGCGCAGTCCGGGGAAGAGGCGGTTGTGCCGGCCGAAGTAGGCCGCCACCTGGACATTCTCTCGCCCGGTCATGGAATCGAACCCGGCATTGAGCTGAAAGGTCCGCGCCAGGCCCAGGTGGCAGATGCGGTCGGCCGCGGATTTCGAGATGTCGGTCCCGTCCAGCAGGACCTGTCCGGAGGTCAGCGGCTGCAGTCCGGAGATCACGTCGAAGAGTGTGGTCTTGCCGGCCCCGTTGGGGCCACCGATCCCCAGGACGAGCCCCGGTTCGACCTCGAAGCTCAGGTCCTCCACGGCGGCGAGCGCGCCGAAGCGTTTGGTGACCGATTGACAGACCAGCATGCTCACAGTGGCGGGGCTCTCCTCGGATCGTGGGGAAGGGGGTGGGGGAGCCGCCGGTCTGGCGGCTCCCCCCGGTCGCAAGAGGACCTTGGCGTCTCGCTCTAGGCCGTGCCTAGCCGATCCACGGCGGCATCTTGAAGGGTGCCACGGCATAGAGCGGCGGCGCGATCAGGAGCGGCTGCTCGCGGTAGTCCTGGTGCTGCAGGAACTGGTGCGGCATGCCGAGCGAGGGGTCCTTGATCTGCGTCGGATAGCAGTAGGCGTACTGACCGTCGACGTCGAAACGGCAGGTGCCGTTCTGGCCGCGGTAGATCAGGTTGCGCATGGCCGAGGCGACCTTCTGGTTCTGCTCCTTGTTGAAGGGCTCCCCGGTGCCGCCGGCGATCGCCGAACCCAGCGCGTAGTGCCACATGCCGTCGTAGGTCTGGGAGCCGATGTTGAAGGCGGCTTCCTTGCCGTAGAGCTCGGCGTACTTCTGCCGGTAGGGCAGGCCGAACTCGTCGGGAATGGCACCGATGACGGTGGAGTAGATCACCCCGTTGACCGCCTCGCCGCCGATCTCGCGGAAGGCCGGCAGCGAGGGGCCGTACTGCATGTAGACCAGGCTGGGCGTCGGGTTCGGCACGAACTGCTGCATGAACTGCGCCAGGTCCTGGGGCAGGAAGTGGGTGATGGCGATCGCGGCCGGCGGATCCTGCTGGATCGAGGCGATGATCGGTCCCCACTGGTTGTTCGGGTAGGGCACGGTCTCGTAGAGCGAGACCTCGAAGCCGTACTCGGCCGCCTGGTCGCGGATGGCGTTGGCGATGATGATCGAGTACTCGTTGGCCGAGGGGATCAGCGCCAGCTTGCGGTTCGGCGGGGTCCAGAGGCCCTGTTCCTCCAGGCTCTTCAGGAAGAGCAGGAAGCCCGGACCGTAGTAGTACTCCGGCGGGTCGCCCATGAAGGAACCGTAGTAGAGCGCCGGATCGGACTGGAACTTCTGCACCGCGGTGATGGCGGTGTTGTAGTGCACCAGGATGATGTCGTTCTCGGCCGCGACGTCCATCTCGATCGAGGTGGTGCCGACGTTGTAGCCGTTGATGACGGCATGCACCTCGTTCAGGTCGATGAGGCGCTGCATGGCCTGGCTGGTCAGCTCGACGCCCATCTCCTTGGAGTCTTCGATGAAGAGCTCGATGGGCCGGCCGAGGATGCCGCCGTTCTCGTTGATCTCCGAGACGGCCATCTCCAGGCCGCGCCTGAACTCGATGCCGTCGGCGGCGGCGAAGCCGCTGATCGGAAGTGCTGCGCCGACCGGGATCGGGTCGCCGCTCTGGGCCTTGGCGTCGCGATTGAGGCCGGCCAGCATGGCGGCGGCGCCGACGCCTGCCGCGCTTGCGGTCAGGAACTTCCGGCGGCTTGCCTGCGGGGCGTCCGGCGCCACGGTGTTGTCACGCTTCTTGAACATGCTTTGACTGCTCCCTCTTCAACGTTGGCCTAGCAAACGGATCGGGCCAAGCCCTCTCAATGACACCGCTTCGGCCCCGGCCCGCGTCTTGCTGCAGGCCATGGCCGATGGCGCCCACGTTTCCCTGTCGTTCCGGCCGCTTGTCCGCAGCCTTGGTCGATTCCTTGGAAGCCCCTCTCGACGCTCTGTCGAGATCCCCCGGCGATCGACGGCATATGTGATCACAAAAGCCCGCAAACGGTAGGCATCGCGGCGCCCGCGGTCAAGCCGCCTTGGCGCCCTGCGCCGCATGGCCGCCGTTGCGGGCCGCCTATCGGGGATTCCCGGTGGCACGTGACATACCCCGCTCGCTCTCCTCGGCTCAGAAGGGGGTGGGATCCATGAAGCGCTTCAGGACGTTACCGGTCATCCGCGCGACGTTGTTGTCATAGTTGTTGTGCGAGAGGCTGCCGCCCCAGGCGATCGAGCTGGTGGCGAAGACCGCCCCGCCCGAGGCCAGCTCGTAGAAGACGATGTCGGCGCGGACCAGAGGGTTTTCCTGCCCGCCCAGGCCCGGGTAGTTGATCAGGATCTCCTCGCAGACCACGAGGTAGATGTCCGTGTGGTCCTCGGAGGAGGCCAGCACCAGGGCGTTGGGCGGCGTGCCCAGAAGACGGTCGGCACGGTCCAGCTCCAGGCCCGCGGCACCGCCGCCGATCAGGCCGAAATCGCCGATGATCTCCTCGTCGATGCCCTCCATGATGAAGGCTGCGCGCGGGTTGTCGGCGTCGGGCTGGCGGCGGTAGTAGGAGGAGACGTCGAAGCCCTGCGCGGTGAAGCCGGTGCCGGCCATCATCTGCGTCGGTCTGGCGTTGCGCCGCCAGAGGCCGCCGTACTCGCCGGTGAAGGAGTGGTAGTACTCGCCGGGTTCGGCCGCCCAGGCGCGGATGCCGTCCTCGGCGCGCCGCACCTCCATGATGCCGGGCCGGGTCTGGTGGTAGGCGATCCGCCAGTACCAGCCGTTGGCGCCCAGGTACATGAGGCGCCCGCCGGCGTTCTTGAAGGCCTCCATGGCGTCCCACATCTGCAGCGAGTGGTACTCCGGGTGCGATCCCGTCAGGACCACGGAATAGTCCTCGATCGCCGCCAGGCCCTCGTAGTGCAGATCTTCGTCGGCGACGAAGTCGCAGTCGACGCCGATGGCGTCCAGCCAGTCGATGATGTGGGTGTCGGCATTGAACTGCCAGAGCGAGGAGCCGGCCCCTCCCAGCCAGGACTGGTAGTTGGGGCGCATGTTGAGGATCGGACGCAGGCGCGAGGAATAGCAGACCCCGCTGCCGTCGGAGTGGGTGTCGTAGCAGGAGGCGCCGTAGTTCCGGTTCTCCAGCAGGAAGACGTCGTGCGGCGAGAGCACCGAGAGCTGTCCGGTCAGAAGCTGGGCCAGCGGTGCGTCGGTCGGCATGTGCTCGTTGGCGTAGGCCATGTAGCTGCCGGTGGGCACCAGGAAGACGGCCTTGCCCTTGCCGGTCCCGCGCTTGGCCTTGACCACGAAGGGCATGTAGTCCTCGTGCTCGTCGTAGCCGACGCGCAGCGCATAGAGGCCGCTCTTCAGGTCGTCCGGGACGGTGAGCGTGATGTCCACGTCCCAGGCGGCGTCGTAGACGTCGTCGTCGTGGAAGTGGATGGCGCCGTATTCCTTGGGGGCGTGGCGCCAGCACATCTCCGTGCCGGTCCAGTTGTAGCCCTTCATCGCGCGCACCGGCATGTTCACCGTCACGCCGTGCAGGCGGTTGGGGCTGGCGTCGCGGATCTCGTCGGTGGTGATCCCGTCGGAGAAATCCCAGCGCGCGATCACGCGGCGGCGCTCCACCGCCGGCGTGGTCCCTGCCAGGAGGCGGTCCATCTGCTGGCGGTCCAGCAGGCCGGAGACCAGGGCTGGGCTGTCGATCTTGCCGTTGTAGTGGGCCTTGGTGCGGATGCGACGGCCTTCCATGCCGGCATAGCTCGCGGCCATCATCAGTGGGCGGGCGGGGTCGCCCGGCTTCACCGAGACGGCCTTGGTGACCTCGCTGTCGTCGTCGGTCATGCCGTGGTCCTGGACCGGATCCTGGACCAGGTGGACCTCGCCCTTGTCGGCGTCGTAGCTGGCGGCGGCCAGGTACCATTCGCGCGCGACCAGCGGCTTGCCCGAACTCACGCTCTCGACCTTGCCCTTGCCGTCGCCGAGGGTGAAGGCCAGGCAACCCTTTTCGTCGATGCCGAGGATGAAGCCCGACCCGCTCTCCTCGTCCCAGCGCGAGACCAGCGCCTGGGCGCCGCGCTCCGGCGTGGTCGGCCAGATCATCGCCTGGACGGTGAAGGAGCCGAGGCCGGAGAAGTGGATGTTGTCGTCGACCACGACGTAGGAGCCGGCCAGCAGTTCCTGGCGCCGGCCCTCGTAGCTGCCGTCGACGGGGCTGGCGACGGGGCGCAGCTTCAGGCCCGGACCATCTGGCGAGGTATCGCCATGGATGATCTGGACGAGCGACGCTTCATAGTCCTTGCCCTCTTCGCTGGACACCATGAAGGCGATGGTCTCGCCCGGATAGACGCTGATCTCGTCGCTGTAGCCAAGGATCTTTTTCACGGCCTGATCTCCACCTCAATCGTCGAGGGTTTCGCCGGTGTGGTGCTTCCACCGCATCTTGAAGACTTCCCACTCCGCTTCTTCGATGGAGGTGAAGACGCGATTGTGGTGAACGTGCAGCTTGCCGCCCCGCCCCTTGGGCAGTTGCGCCAGCACCCACTCTTCGTGGGGTTTGGTGCAGACCAGGACGTACTTGCCGTCCATCGCCGCACCGCGAAAGACATTGAGGAGTTTCTGCAGATCGGCGCTGTGCAGCCCGATCGGGTTGTTCCGGAACTCCTCAACCAGGTGCTTGTCCTTGGGATTGATCTGGTACATGCCGTCTGGTCCTCCAGCTTGGCCTCCCGTCTGGCCTCGTCGCAGCAACCGGGCAGCGCGCGACGCGCCCGCGCCCGGGACCTATCCGAAAAGCCGCCCGGCTAGAGGCGATGAAACCGCAAGCCCGGCCCCGCGGTCTTTCGCAGGAGACCACAAAGACTTTCGGAATCGTGAACCAAGGGGGCGTCTCCCCCGGTCTAGCTCACGTGCACCGCCCAGGCGGCCAGTCCGGCCTTCCCCCTGGCCAGGTTCTGCGCCTCGCGCGGGGCGATGCCGTAGCGGCGCCGGAACATGGTCGAGAAGTGCGCCTGATGGGAGAATCCGCTGGCATAGGCGATCTCGGCGATGGTGCAGTGGGCGTAGTTGGGATGGGTCAGGCGCTCGTAGGCCCGCTGCAGGCGGTTGCCCAGCACCCAGTGCCAGAAGGAGAGATCGGCGGAGCGGAAGAGGCGGTGCAGGTAGCTGGTCGAGATGCCGAAGCTCTCGGCGACGCTCTTGGCGCTGAGATCGGGGTCGAAGATGTGGTCGCGGGTATAGGCCTCGATGCGGCGGCGAAGCTGCGCCACGCCCGGCCGACCGAAACTCTCGGCCCGATCGACCTCCGAATCGAGCAGGGCGACGATCAGCTCTTCAAGCTGGCCGCTCATCTGCTGTGCGATCGCCTCTGGCATGTCGCGGCGGCGCTCCATCATCCACTCGGCGAAGTCGGCGACGATGCCGGCCATGCGCCGGTCGTTGGGAAAGGCGCAGGCGCAGTGGTCCTCGGCGAAGGGGAGGCGCCGGCGCAGCCTCTCGGCCGGCACCTTGACGGTCAGGTTCTCGAAGGAGTCAGGGCAGGTCAGCTCGTAGAAGGACCTGGTCTGCACCATGACGTAGCCGCCGGGCTCCACGAAGCCGTTCCTGCCGGCGTGGCTGAAGTAGAGCTGTTCGCGCCGCGGGAAGACCAGGACCAGGTAGTCGTCGTTGTCGGCCGCGATGCGCTGGCTGGTGCGGAGCACACGCTGGTTGTCCGCGGCGAAGCGCGAGATGCCGAGCCCGTCGAAGGTCTCGTCGACGATTCTGCCGCGCAGGCCGTCGCTGTGGCCGCTCACCACCTCAAGGTTGTAGTAGATGTCGCTCAGCACCTCTTGCCACCAGGCGATCTGGCGATCGGCCGGCTGGTCTAAGGTCGAGAAGGTCTGTGCCATCCCCCGAGGGCCTCCGCTAATGCGGGCTTGTCGTGGCATCGAGTCACCCACAAAGCGGGACGGAGTGCAAGGGATCTTCGTCTCGGCTATAGACCTCGGCTATAGAGTGCCGGCGCGGGATCGGGATCCGGCGCCGAGGCAGAGGAGGGGACGGATGACCAAGACCTTGGGCGTGGTGCCGATCGGCATGCTGGTGCTGGCGGCGGCGATCTATGCACTGCTGATACCGCTGAATCGTCTGGCGGCAGAGGCCGGTGCGCCAGAGTTCGGGAACGCCTTCTGGCAGACCGGGCTCGGAGGCCTGGCACTCTGGCTGCTCTCGGCGCTGAAGGGGTCGGGCGTCAGCTTCCGCTGGGCCTACCTTCGGGCCTATCTGGTGGTGGGAGGTTTCGGTTTCGGCCTGACCATGGCGCTGGTCACCCTGGTCAGCGCGCACCTTCCGGCAAGCCTGCTTCCGTTGGCCTTCGCGCTCTCGCCGACCTGCACCTACGCCCTGTCGGTGATCCTGCGCCTGGATCGCTTCTCGGTCTTCGGGCTGATCGGGATCGCATTGGGGTTCGCCGGCGTCGCCCTGGTGCTGGCCCCGGAAGAGGCCGGCATCACCGCAGCCCAGCTTCCCTGGTTCCTGCTGACCCTGATCATCCCGCTCTTTCTCGCAATCGCCAACGTTTCGGCCGCGGTGCTGCGGCCGCCCGCCACCACCTCTACCGTCATGGGGGCGGGCTTCCTCCTGGGCGCAGCACTCTCGATCCTGCCGCTGATGCTGATCATCGGACCGATCTATGCGCCGACGAACCTGGACACCCTGCTGCCCACCCTGGGGGCTGCCGCCGTCAATGCCGTCTTCATCGTGCTCTTCGCCGAGATCGTGAACCGCTACGGCCCCACCTTCTTCGCCCAGTTCAACTACCTCATGGTGGTGGCGGCGATCGGCTGGGCCGCCCTCTTCTTCGGCGAGGCGGCCGGAGTCTACACCTGGCTCGCGCTGGCGCTGATGGCGGCGGGCGTCCTGATCTCCGAACTGCGACACCGCAAGGCCCCGGGGGCTGCGGGATGAGGCCCTCGCTGCCGGCACCGCCGGTGCTGGGCGAGGATGAAGCCGCCGCCTTCCTGTCGCAGCGCTTCGGTCTTGCCGGGCGGCTGACGCCGCTCTCCGGCGAGCGCGACCTCAATTTCCTGGTGGAGCCGGAGGACGGCAGCCAGTGGGTGCTGAAGCTGGCCGCCGCCGACGAGGAGCCGGGCCACCTGGCGCTCCAGGTCGCTGCCCTGCGCCACCTGGAGGCGGTCGATCCGGCGCTTCCCCTGCCGCGGGTCCGGGCCGGGCTTTCCGGCCGGGACCTGGAGGCACTGGAGCTCGGCGGCGGCAAGCGGAGTCTTGCCCGCCTGCTGAGCTTCCTGCCGGGACGCGCCTTCCGCGACCTCGACCGCAGCCCCGCGCTCGACCATGCGCTTGGAGCCTATCTCGCCCGTCTCGACCGCGGGCTGGCGGGCTTCTACCATCCTGCAGCCAAGCCGGACCTGCCCTGGGACCTGCAGCAGGCCCCCCGCCTGCGCTTCGCCCTCGAGCGGCTGGAGGGGCGCGACCGGCGGGCGCTTCTGGCGCGCGTGCTGGACCGGGCGGAGGACGCGATCCTGCCGGCGCTGGCGCCCCTGCGCGCCCAGCTCATCCACATGGACGCCACTCTGGACAACGCCCTGGCCGAGCCCTCGGCGCCGGAGCGCATGGCCGGCCTGATCGACTTCGGCGACATGATGCACCAGCCGCTGGTCTTCGAGCCGGCCCTGGCGGCGGCCGACATGCTGCTGAAGTCCAAGGACCGTAAGGCGACCCTGACGGCGCTGGTCCTGGGCTACGACTCCGTCCAGCGCCTGGAGGAGGCCGAGGTCGCGATTCTGGCCGACCTGGTGGCGCTGCGTATCGCCAGCGTGGCGCTGATCATCGCCGGCGGGCTGCTGGGCCCGGTCGACGAGGCGGCGCTGGAGGCGGAGCTCGTCGCGCTCGAGTTCCTGGAGACCAGGGGCACCGGCGCCGTCACCCGCGAGCTGCAGCGCGCGCTGCACCTGCCCAGCGGGCAGGGTGACCTCTTCGCCCGCCGGCGCAAGGTGACCGCGCAGGCCTACGAGCACTTCTACCGCGAGCCCCTGCACCTGGTCTCCGGCCGCGGGGTGATTCTGACCGACAGCCAGGGGCGCCGCTACATCGACGCCTACAACAACGTGCCGCATGTCGGGCACTGCCATCCGCGGGTGGTGAACGCGATGGCCCGGCAGGCCGAGCGGCTGAACATCAACACCCGCTATCTCTACGACAGCATGGTGGACTATGCCGAGCGCCTGACCGCGACCCTGCCGCAGGGGCTATCCCGCTGCCTCTTCCTCTCCTCGGGCAGCGAGGCCAACGACGTCGCCTGGCGCATGGCCTGGGCGGCGAGCGGCGCCAAGGGCGCACTGGTGATGGAGGGCGCCTACCACGGCGTGACCGACCTGGTCGCCCGCCTCTCACCCTCCGGCCTGGTGCGCGGCGAGCCCGATCCTCCCTTCCTCGCCCGCATCCACGCGCCCTATCCCTTCCGCAGCGCCGACCGCGACCCGGAGGCGGAGACCCGGCGGGCGCTCGACAGCCTCGACCGGGGGATTGCCGCACTGCAGGAGTCGGGCCAGGGGGTGGCGGGCCTGATCGTGGACATGGGCCTCACCAACAACGGCGTCCTGGACCTGCCGCCTGGCTACCTGCCGGAGGCGGTCCGCCGGGTGCGCGCCGCCGGCGGCCTCTTCATCGCCGACGAGGTGCAGGCCGGCTTCGGGCGCAGCGGCCTTTCCATGTGGCGCTTCCAGCAGGAGGGCCTGGTGCCCGACATCGTCACCATGGGTAAGGCCATCGGCAACGGCTTTCCCATGGCGGTGACGGTGACGAGCGAGGCCGTCGCCCAGGCCTTCAGCGACAGGTTCTACTTCTTCTCCTCGATGGGCGGAAATCCCGTCGCCTGCGCCGCCGGCCTGGCCGTGCTCGACTGCCTGGAGGAGGAGGGACTGCAGGAGAACGCGCGCGTGGTCGGCAGGGCGCTGAAGGTCGGGCTCGAAGAGATTGCCGTCCGCCACCCCGTCGTCGGCGAGGTACGCGGGCAGGGCTTCCTGCTGGGTGCCGACCTGGTCGAGGAGGGACGCCCGGCCCCCGCGCTCGCCAAGGCCCTGGTCGAGGCCATGCGCGAGCGCGGCGTCCTGGTCGGCACCGAGGGCCCGGATGGCAACGTCGTCAAGATCCGGCCCCCGTTGGTGCTGGATGGGGACCAGGCCGAAGCCGTCCTCGCTGCTTTCGAAGAGGGCCTCGAGGCTCTGGGCAGATAGAGCAGGATGCGCAGGCATCCTGCTCTAGCTTTTTGACTTGTGCCGGCATTTCCCATATGGCCGGTCACCGACAAGCTTATACCAGCGGCAGGAATCATCGACCGATGAGGGCGGAGAGAGCCCACTGCCTTGATCCGATGGAGGTGATCTTGTCTGGCAGGTTGAGCAGTCTGTTCCAAGCCTCACAAGCGGCATCGACGACGGCCTCATAGGTGTCGAAGACGCGGTTGGAGAGCCAGTTCTGTCTGAGGAACTGCCAGATGTTCTCGGCCGAGTTCAGCTCCGGAGATCTGGAGGGCAGCAGGATGATGGTGAGGTTCTCGGGTAGCTTGAGCTTGTCGGTCTCATGCCAAGGGGCGCGATCCATGAGAAGGACAGCGTGCGCACCCTTGGCGACATGGCGGCTGATCTCGTCCAGGTGCATCTGCATGGCCTCGGTATTGGCCCTTGGCAAGACGAGGGCGGCCCCGGTGCCGCGCTGCGGGCAGATGGCTCCAAAGATGTAGGCATTGTCATAGCGCTGGTCGGCCGGCAGGCGCGGACGTGTCCCGGTCTTGGCCCAGATGCGCGTGCGCCCATTCTTCTGTCCGATCCTGGCTTCGTCTTGGAACCAGATCTCGATCGGCATGGTCTTGGGCAGATGGCCTATGTGGGCTGCCAGCGTGCGCGAGAAATTTTTTTAAATCCCTCCAGCATTTGCTCATCCTGAGCAGGATGCTGCGGGCGCCCGCTGATATAGGAGAACGACAGAACCTTCAGCAAATCGGAGACGGCCCGCTCGCTATAGACGACCCCGAAACGCTCTTCGATGACCCGCTGCAGGTCAATCCGACGCCAGCGTACCACACCGTCGACTGTAGGATCGGGGCCAGCCTCCACGATCGCAGCCAGCTCTCGCATCTGCTCAGGAGACAAACGACGAGAGCGTCCGGCCCCAGCTCGGTTCGTCAGGCCCTCCGGACCTTCAGCATTGAAGCGATGTACCCAGTCCCGCAGCGTCTGACGGTCCATCCCGCCGATCCTCGCCGCCTCAGCTCGGCTCTTACCCTCGTAGACCGCCGCCAAAGCCAGTAGGCGGCAGATCTGACGCGCATCTCGGTAGCGCTTCGCCAGCTTCCGAAGCTGCCCTGCCTCGTAGTCGTCTCGAAGCTCTATTCCTCCTGGCATGGCGATCCTCCTTCGCCTCCCTTGAATCACACCTCAGCCCGCGTCGGAAATCCCCAAGGAGTCAGACACGGTTGCCGCTGGTATTAGGGCGTTTCGGCGCCGCCCTCAACGCGTTCTCGGCTTCGGGTCCTTGTGTCATTGCGGAAGCCGGGCGCGATGAGCGGTGAAATGGGCTACGCACACCTGTTTCGGAACCGCTTCGCCAATTGCGGACGCAGGTGTCCGGTCACCGACGACGCATCTCGCAGTTCTTGAACGTGGAAGCAGCGCGTGGCGGTCGCGCGCCAGCTCACCTTCTTTGAGAGAGTGAGGGCGGTTCTCATGCCGCCAGGATTTGTTCCGCCACGATGTCCATCTCGTCAAGCAAATCCTGACGGACTTTTTGTGACTTCGCGGCATGGGCACTTCTGGAGAGGGCAGCGAGTTGCTTGTGCGCCGCATCCTTAGGATTATACCGAGGTATGCTTAGGTGTTTAAAAATGTTGCTCACCTGAATCTGGATTGTGTGGCTCTCGATGTACTCCTTCACGAGAGTGGAGTTAAGAATCCCACAGACGAAATTTGCCGTATCCTCTGAGACAAAGTCGGCAAAGTATACCTTGTGATCCGGCACATAAGGACGCGCCCCGATGAGGGGAACGGTGGAGCTTGTGAACACCGCAGCCTCAAAGGTTGTCGATAGTTCCGCCCAAACGACCTTAAACGGGGCAAAGGTATATGATCCGGTGTTGTACACCGCAAAATATGGTGCGCCCTTCTGGCGAAGTCTGTAGGTCGATCGACGTTCCAGAAGTGACTTATAGTGGTTTAGGAACTTCTTTGTGTGCTTGAGCTTGGATACGCTCGCCTCTGCCGCTTTGTATTCAGCGCCAGTGATACCCTTATTTGGCACCATAATACAAAGCTGATCCTTCACATGCACGTCGCATGCGGAGAAGTCACTGGCTCCCTTCAGCAGCGGATAGAGCAAGTCCGGCTCGATCCAAAAGCGTCGTGCTGGTCCAATATCAGTTTTTCCGGCCTCTGGACGCGTTTCGACCTGGACCAGGCCGGTCGCGGCGTTCTGATCGACGATGCGGACCATGTACACGCCATTGAGGTCGGCCGTCACACCCTTCCGCCCGCTTACCCAATCGCTCTGTCCCTGCAAGCTTGCCATGTCCGCAAACCTGCCAGGCGGCAGAATTGCCCACGGAGAATTGCCACCGTTAACAGGGTTCGCCTCCCATGCATGTTGCTGAACTCGTGCCAGAACCGCAGTTTTGGTCAGCCCCTCTGGAATTGATGCGGATTCCCCGGTGTTCTTCTCCCAAATGGCGTATGGCACGGGGAACGTTGCCTTTATCTCTCGATCCACTTTGCGCAAGCGCATGATCGCCGTCTTGTTGGCAACCTTGGGAAAGGGCTTGAGCTTCTTCAGATCGTCGATGCGTTCCGGGACAAGATTGTAGTCTTCATTGATGCGGAAGCTTCTGAATCCCTGCGACGAAGGAGATTGGAAGTGCGTTTGCGTGATTACGAATGTTAAAACGCCACTGGCTTTTAGCCATTTGTCAGCGACGGTGTACGTAATCATGCCGGAGATATCGAGTTCATTTCCTCCGTGATAGGGGGTCTCCGAGAAGATTGTGTATTGCTCGCACGTTGGCTTGATTCGTTGCCGATAGAGTTCTGGCAGGTTCGACCATCGGACCCACGGTGGATTGCCGATTACGATATCAAACTGTCCGGCAACGGCTGACCAGAAGAAATTACGCACGATGCGGAACCAGACTCCGTTCCACGATTTGCGGTGAAGTTCCAGAACCTGCCCATAGGTTGATCCGAGAGCGTCGCCCCACCGATCGGCCTCTTTCGCCGAAATGATCCCAGCTCCCACAAGAAGTTGCTCTACTTCGGAGTATTCCTGTCCTTCGTGAACAGCCTCAGCCATGATCGAAAAGGCGTCGTCGAGCCGTCGCCGATCAAATGCGAGTGCCGCCGGCAGCAGGATGTTGAGATCGGCTTGGGCGCTACCGATCCCGTACTCGACAAATTCCTGCCCAGCCGTAGGCGAGTGAGCCGGTGAATAAACGGCGTCTGCTAACAAGACCGGCAGCTCGACTTCGATGCCCGCGAGCGCGACCAAATCGGCAATGGCAATCAGGAAGTTGGTACGCGCCGCTTGAACAGCGAGGGGGTTGAGGTCAAATCCCCACACCTCATCCAGCACGCGGGTCAACGTGTCGGCGGGCGAGAGCCCGGCTTGGTCCGCGAGGTCTCTTTTCCGCCGGATAACCTCAAGCAAGAAGGAGCCGGAGCCGCAGGTCGGGTCGAGCGCCCGCACCGCGCTCCAATCAGCAACTTCAGACCGATCGCAAGCAACATCCGCCAGCCAGTCCGGCGTGTAGAACTCCCCGAGAGCCTTTCGAAGGGTTTCTGGCACCAGCGCCTGATAGAAGGACTTCAGTACATCGTGTGAACGCGCCGCGCTGAGGTCATCCATGCGGTAAAGGGCGAGCTGCGTTAACAGTGGCCGGATAGCTGAGCAGGTCGCGGCCCGATCAGCCGCAGGGATGCTCCGATCTACGTACCACGAGAACACTGCCTCTTCGACGAAACCCACGATCCGCGCGGCTTCAAAGAATGCACCCCTCTCCACTTCCTGATCTAGGAGGTCCAAGAGTTGGTCATCATCAAGCCCAAGCAGATGCTCACAGAAATCCGGATAGGCCGTGAGGTTGTACTGCGCGACGATCTCCGCAGCGAGCAGCTTCATGACGAAAGCGTTGTAAGTGTGGATCGCGAACAGGGCGGCCGCGACTGTATTACTCACGGGTAGATTAGGAGAGAAGGGAATGTGTCTGCGAATCTCAGCGGCTTGCGCGGCCGAAAGATCGGCGACCTGACCAAACAAAGTCCGCCATTCTTCGAACAGGAGCTTTATTTTGTTGTTGCCGGGCGCTGTAAGCTGCTGCTCAAGTTGGCGCACCAGGCTCGCCATCATGGAATGGCCGATTTCGGCTTTGTGGCCGAAGTCTTCGACCAGATTGCTCGCGGTCACAGCGCGGCGCTTTGAATCAAAGCAAGCCTGCGCGACCAGATCGACGGAAGCCTCGTTAAACGGCAGAAGATTGCGGTGAGTAATCGTACCTGCCTTCATGAAAGCAAAGCAGACATGATCGCCGTCTATAGCAATTCCAATATAGTCCTCTTCCGGAATCTCTTCGGACTTAGAGCGAGATTTGATATACTTGAAAAGTCGATCATAAATAGCCTCAACAAAGGAGGCAGATCTCGTGCTTCCTTTGAAGAATCCCGGTCCCTTAAACTCGATTATTACTTGATTGTACGAGGCATCGTTGCGACCCCTCTCCGCATGAAACGTGATTCTCAAATCGTTTTCTATGTGCTTCAGCCAACCCTTCCGAAGCTCTTCTTCGTTGATCCAGGCAGGTCGGTCTTTCTTGAGATTCGCATACAGCGTGGTCATTGTTGGCGATTTCTGATCCGGCAAGCTCACTTCTTTCCCCCTCCCCTCTGACCCAGAAGCGGGAGAGGCAACTGAAGCTCGTCACGGGCTGACCGCTCAAGCAATTCACAGATCGCATGCCGCACAATCCAAGATTTCGAGACCTTCGACCGCGCAGCCAGGGCTTCAAGCGCTAGGTGCTCATCGTCCGGCAAGTTCACAGTTGTACGGTTCTTGGATGTCATGGCGGCCCTGGTGCACCTTGCAGCACCGTGCTGCAAGGTGCATGATGCGCATTTCGGGCAGTGGGATCAAGGCTCGCAAAAGCAACCATTCTTGCGAGAACAGGGCGGAAGCGCTTGCCGTGCTCACTGATACAACGGAAAATCTCTTAAAGCTACCTCTTGAAACAAGCCTCTCAAATCCATCATAGTGAGACGAGTTTGAGCCGACGTTGCCCAAGCGCCGCTAACTTGTGACGCAGAGGTTACCTGAGGCTTGGGTCGAGCGCAACCGGCGCAGCCATACGGCACCAGAGAACGCGCGGTTTCGCGAGCGTCGTCCGCCCGTCCGCCCACTCGGGGGCTGGACAGGCCGAACGCATTGCTTCCTGGCGCACTGGTGCTGCGATCGGCAGCATGACGGGACAGCCCTGGCGATGTCATGTCGGCACTGGCCGTGGTCGCAGGCGGTCGAACCGATCGAGGATGTCGACGAACAGAGCGCACGAGACGGAGACTTCCGCCAGTTGGAAGGTGACGTAGCGCCCATTCCTCACCACCTTCGCTCCGATCTTCACCAGATTCTCGCATAGCGTCGTCAGCGACCAGTGGCCAACCAGCTCTGGCAATGCCAGCGTGCGCATTAAGTTGCCCAGATTGTAGGCTAGGGCATGAAGCTGAAGCCGAACCGCGTTGGCTTTGAAGCTCCGGCAGGACAGCCTTGTCTAACGGATCGCGTTCTGCCTTCCCTGATGTGCTGTTCCGACGTGCCGCGTCCATTGTAGAAGGCGACAATCCGCTCGTCGGGCCGGGACAGATTCCATGGCGTGCCAGCCGTTCCTGCCACGACGACCGTCTTCCAGCACGCAGGCCGCCGTTTCCGTCAGACTGAGGGCGTCGTCAAATTCCCGAAAGGCGAGGAGCCCACCGTCAGAGGTTACCTTCGATCCATGGAACTCCAGCTTCAAGCGACGGTCGAAATCGACACGCAGAGGCCCCTCTAACGATTCACCCACCAGGTGCGCCATGAGGACCTCGATTTAGTCGCCACAACAACATGATATGTATACACGCATCAGCCTCATGAGCGGCGCAACCTCAATCCCACCTGGGCAATGCAGATTAAAAGCAAATCGTCGTCGCAGATGAGTCCATCTGCTCGGGATTTGCTCCTAGGCACTCGGCATGTGGAAGCCCGGCGTGGAGAGCGAGAGCTCGCGCTCCTCGACCGACATGTCTTCCGGGATGCCCTCGAAGAGGGGGGAGGAGAGGTAGCGCTCGCCGGTGTCGGGCAGCATGGCCAGGATGACCGTGCCGGGCTCCGCCTTCTCGGCGTACTGCATGGCCACGCCGAAGGTGGAGCCGCCGGAGACGCCGGTGAAGATCCCCTCCTGCTGGGCCAGCTTGCGCGACCACTCCATGCCGACGGCACCGGCGATCGGGACCAGCTCGTCGTAGTAGCGGCGGTCGATCGACTCCTGCAGCACCAGGGGGATGAAATCGGGGGTCCAGCCCTGGATCGGGTGCGGCTCGAAGGCGGGGTGGCTTGCCGCCGGCTCGCCCTCGGCCGTGCGCTCCTGGGCCTGGCCGCTGTTGACCAGGGCCGCGTTGGCGGGCTCGCTCAGGATGATCTTGGTCTCCGGGCGCTCCCTGCGCAGCACGCGGCCGACGCCGGAGAGCGTGCCGCCGGTGCCGTAGCCGGTGACCAGATAGTCCAGTCGCTCGCCGGCGAAGTCGGCCAGGATCTCGCGCGCCGTGGTGTTCTCGTGGATCTTGGCGTTGGCCTCGGTCTCGAACTGGCGGGCCAGGAACCAGCCGTTGGCCTCTGCCAGCTCCTTGGCCTTCTGGTACATGCCGAAGCCCTTGGCGGTCCTGGGCGTCAGCACCACCTTGGCGCCCAGGAAGCGCATCAGCTTGCGCCGCTCGATGGAGAAGCTGTCGGCCATGGTGACCACCAGGGGATAACCCTTGGCCGCACAGACCATGGCCAGCCCGATCCCGGTGTTGCCGCTGGTGGCCTCCACCACGGTCTGGCCGGGGCGAAGCTGGCCGTTGCGCTCTGCCTCCTCGATGATGCTGATGGCCAGGCGGTCCTTGACCGAGGAGGCCGGGTTGAAGAACTCGGCCTTGACGTAGAGCCGGACGCCTTCCGGTGCCAGGTTGTTCACCCGGATCGCCGGCGTGTTGCCGATGGTATCGACGACCGATTCATAGAGGCGCCCGCGCCCCTCGGTCTTGCGTGCCTCGTCCTGGCTCATCTCGCTTCCCTCCTCAGGTTTTCCGTGTCGGCGTCGCCTGCGCGGCCGCCGAACATACCCTTGGCGCGCAGGCCAAGCCAATGGCCGTATTGGACCGGCCAGTCGGCGAAGGCATCGGGTTCGCCCAGGTCCAGGGCTGCGTGGCGCGGCCAGTAGGGCTCGAACAGCAGCTCCCGGCCGAGCGCGATCAGGTCGGCGGAGCCTGACCTCAGGATGGTCTCCGCCTGCGCCGGCTGGGTGATCAGGCCCACCGCCATGGTCGGGATCTGCGCCTGCGCGCGGATCTGTGCGGCGTAGGCCACCTGGTAGCCCGGGGTCGAGCGCGGCAGGGAGTTCTCGCCGTAGCCGGCGATGCCGCCCGAGGAGCAGTCGATGGCATCGACCCCCAGGCGCTTCAGCTCCTTCGACAGCGCCACCGCATCCTCGATTCCCCAGCCGTCCTTCTTGCCGTCGACGCAGGACTGGCGGAGGAAGAGGGGTTTTTCCGCCGGCCAGACCGCGCGCACCGCCTCGGCCAGCTCCAGGGTGAAGCGCATGCGGTTCTCGCGGCTGCCGCCGTAGCGGTCGGTCCGCCGGTTGGAGAGCGGCGAGAGGAAGGAGTGGCTGAGATAGCCGTGGGCGCTGTGGATCTCCACCATGTCGAAGCCGAGCTGCTCGGCGCGCCGCGTCGCATCGCACCAGGCCTGGATGATCCCGGCGATGCCCTGGATGCTCAGCTCCTGCGGGACGATCCAGCCCTCGTCGAAGGGGATGGCGCTGGGGGCCACGGTCTCCCAGGGCACCTCGCCCTTGGCGATCTCGCGGGGGCTGAGCGGGCAGTCGCCCTCCCAGGGGCGCGAGATGCTGGCCTTGCGGCCGGCGTGGGCGAGCTGGATGCCGATCGCCGCGCCGCGCGCCTTCACCTGCTCGACGACGGGGCGCATGGGCTCCATGTGCGCATCGGACCAGAGGCCGCTGTCGCCATAGGTGATGCGCCCGTTCTCGGTGATCCCGGTCGCCTCGACGATGACCAGGCCCGATCCGCCCATGGCGAACTGGTTCAGGTGCGTCACGTGCCAGTCGTTCAGCATGCCGCCCACGGCGGTGTACTGGCACATGGGCGAGACGACGATGCGGTTCTTCAGGGTGAGACCGCGCAGTTCCAAAGATGAGAAGAGGCTGTTTCTGGCCATGTCAGGCGTCCCGTACGCTTTCCTTGCCGGCCCAGCTTTCCAGCGAGGGCACGTTGAAGTTCACCAGGAAGTCGATCTTCTCGAAGCGCCAGACGCCGTCCTGCCGGAGGTAGCGCTCGTCGTAGTCGCCCAGGATCCAGCGGCTGACCTGCCGGCCCTCCTCCACCATGGTGCAGGGCATCAGGATGCGCCACTGGCCGCTCGCCCGGTCCCCCTCCACGTCGATGATGAAGTTCATCGCCAGGTGGGCGGCGAAGACGATCTGGGCCGAGATGCCGCCGAAGAAGTCCTCGATGGCCTTGCGTCCGGCGTGATGGCCGAAGACGGCGCTGGTCCACACGGCCTCGTCGACGAAGAGCGGCCCCAGCAGGTCCGGCGGATAGCCGAGGTCGCAGTGCTGCATGTAGACGTGCTTCAGCTTCTTGATCGCCTCGATCGATTCCAGGCGATCGACACGGGCTTCCAGGCTCTCGGACATGACAGGGGGCCTTTCTTTCTGGCGGGCTACAGCAAATCCCGAGCAGAGGGAACCATCTGCGACGACGATTTGCGTCCAAAACAACGTGCTAGGGCGCGATGGATGAGCATGGGCGAGCGCATTGCGCCCTAGCCACGGGTGATGACGAGACTGCCGCTGGCGGTGCGATGCACGCTGGAGCCGGGATCGACCACCACGGTGGTGAAGGAGTTCTCGATGATGGCCGGTCCCGCCAGCTTGCCGTTGACGGTCAGATCCTCGAAGGCGCGCACCTTGGCGGTCTGCCAGCCGGTGCCGTCGAAGTAGGCCTGGCGGTCCTCCGCTGCCGTGCCGGGGCCGCCCGCCTGGGTCAGTGCGGGTAGCGGCGCGTCGCGCAGGCGGCAGCTGACCCGCGCCGACCAGCCGATGACCTCGATCTCGGACTCTGGGTCCTTGATGGCGAAGACCTCCTCGTGGGTCTTGTGGAAGTCCTGCACCAGGTCGCGCACGGCCTCCTCGCCCTCGAAGCGGCCGACCGACAGCGGCACCTCGATCTCCCAGACCTGGTGCGGGTAGCGGGCCTCCGCGATGAACTCGATGCTCTGCTCGACGGAGCCGGCACCGGGACCGGCGATGAAGTCCCGTGCGCGCCGCTCCAGATCGGCCAGCACGCCATTCACCCCCTCGCGGTCGAAGGCGTCGCTGGTGGTGAAGTGGGTCGCCCGGTAGAGTTGCGTCAGCTCCGACATGAGGGCGCCGGCTGCACTCAGGGCGGCACCCACCTCGGGGATCACCACCTGGGCGCAGTTCAGCCGTTGGGCGATCATGTCCGAGTTCAGCCCGGCCGCCCCGCCGCCGCCGATCAGCACGGCATGCTGCGGGTCGATGCCCTGGTTGACGGTGATGTCCATGATCGCCTGCACCATGTTCTCGGTCGCGATCTTGACGATGGCCAGCGCCGCCTCTTCCAGGCTGAGGCCCAGGGGCTGGGCGACGTGGCGGCCGACCGCCTCGCGCGCGGCGGCGCTGTCGAGCTGCATGCTGCCACCCAGGAAGTAGACCGGGTCGATGTAGCCCAGCACCAGGCAGGCATCCGTCAGGGTCGGTATCTCGCCGCCGCGGCCGTAGGCGACCGGGCCGGGGACGGCCCCGGCCGACTGCGGCCCGACATGCAGCAGCCCGCCGTCGTCGATCCAGGCCATGGACCCGCCGCCGGCCCCGATGGAGCGCACGCCGACCGAGGGGAAGCCCGTCATGTGGCCGCGATACTCCTCGCCGACCCAGGTCTCGCGGGTCCAGGGGATGCGGCCGCGGCGCACCAGGCTGAGGTCGTAGGTGGTGCCGCCGGTGTCGGCCACGATGGCGGTCTCGGCCTGGGCGTCCAGCTCGGCGAAGTAGCGCCCGGCGACCGGCGCCATGGAGGGGCCGGAGTTGATCAGGTGAATGGGTTCGGCCGCGGCGTCCGCCGCGTCGATCACGCCGGCCGAGGAGGTGACGATCAGCACGCGGCCGCCGTAGCCCGCGTCGGCCAGTCTGGCCGAGAGGTTGCGCATGTACTGCCCCATCAGGGGCTTGAGCGAGGCGTCGATCGCGGTCGAGGAGGCGCGGCGGTACTCCCTGAGCGAGGGGTTCAGCGCGTGCGAGAGGGAGACCGGCACGCCGGGCAGGTGCTCCTCCAGCAGCTCCGCCACGCGCTGCTCGTGCGCCGGGTTGATGATGGACCAGAGCAGGCAGACCGCCACCGCCTCGACCTTCAGCGCGCTGAGGCGCTCGATCACCTTGAGGACCGCGGCCTCGTCGAGCGGCTGGATCACCTGGCCTTCGGAGCCGATGCGCTCCGGCAGCTCGAAGGTGAGCGAGCGGGGCACGTAGGGCTCGGGGAAGGGGACGGTGAAGTTGAAGACCTCTTTGCGCCCGCCCTCGCGCAGCACCAGGATGTCGGGATGTCCGCCGGTGGTCAGGAAGGCCGTCCTGGCGGTGTCGCCGGTGATGATCGCGTTGATCGCCCGGGTGGTGCCGTGGATGAAGGTGCTGCCAGCACCCAGCAGCGCGCTCAGCTCCATCCCGAAGGCGTCGGCAGCCACCTGCAGGCTGTCCAGCACGCCGGTGATGGGATCGTCGGGCGTGGTGGCGGCCTTGAACATGGCGATGGTGCCGTCGTCACGTTCCACCACGAGATCGGTGAAGGTGCCGCCGGTATCGACTGCAAAACGCATGCTTCTCCCCTCTGTCGGATCCTGCGTGGCGGATGGTGCCTAGGGCTGGGCGTCAGGACGACCGCAGTCTTTGCGTCTCGGCCCGGTCCACGCTGCCGTCGGCGGCCAGCGCCACGGCGTAGACCCTCCGCGCCCGCTCGGGCGTCACCCAGCCTTCCTTCACGTCGTGGGCGACGCGCGCCGGGTCGCGTTCCTTCGGGTCGCCGTAGCCCCCGCCGCCGCAGCAGTGCGAGACGATGGTCTCTCCCGCCTTCAGCGGCACGACGGCGCAGTTGGCGGTCGGCGTCACCTTGCCGTCTGCACCGCGCACGCCCTGGTAGGCGGGGCCCCCCAGGCCGCCGCCGCGCACCCCGCGGGCCGGGTTGCTGGTGCCGTCGCTGACGAAGGCGACCTCCATGGTGCCGCGCGTCGGCCCGAACTCGACCAGCATGCCGGCCCCGCCCTTGCTCTTCCCCGCCCCTTCGGAATCGGCGATGAAGCGGCGCTGGCTCACGTGCAGCGGCTGGCGCAGCTCGTCCAGCTCGATGCTGTCCTGGTAGCAGAGGCCGGCGTTGCCGACATGCCCCAGGGTGAGCCAGGCATCGGCCGTCGGCGCGCCCGCCCCGCCGGTCATGGCGAGGAAGAGCTGGTTGACGTAGGGCTCCTTGGTCTTGGGATCGAAGCCCGACACCACGCCGATGGAGGCCGGCAGGATCGCCCCCGATTCCGCCATGCCGATGCCGGCATGCAGCTCGGCCATGGCGGCCTGGACGCCGTTGGCCACGCGGTCGGCGATGTTGGTCGTGGCGACCGAGCAGCTTGTGGGATGCTTGGGGATCCCGCAGACCGCGTTCTCGCGCAGGCGGATGTCGAGCCGCCGGAAGGCCCCGGCATTCTTCGGCACCGTCGGGTCGATCGAGTTGAAGACGCCGATCATCGCCGCGGTCCGTGCGCAGGCCTCGGAGAGATTGAGGCCGCAGGGTAGCGCATCCATGTTGTCGGTCAGGTCGACGGTGACCCGGGCGTTCTCGCTGTCCACCGTCACCTTGACGTTGATTGGAACGCCGTCCTCCGGCGTGCCCGGCACGGGATCGTGGCGGCTGGTCCAGCGCGTCTCGCCGCTGGGGATCTTCGAGAGCGCGTTGGCCATGCGGCTCTCGGAGTAGTCGAACCACTGCCCGGTGAAGTCGTCCAGCGCGTCCCAGCCGATCTCGTCCGCCAGCGCCAGAAGCTCGCGCTCGCCGATGCGCGCCGCGCCGACCATCGCCAGATAGTCGCCCCACCACTGCTGCGGCACCCGGATCCTCAGCATGCACATGCGGATCACGTCGCCGATGTTCTTGTAGTCCTCCTGCACCTTCACCGCCGGGAAGATCAGCGCGCCCTCCTCGTAGACGTCGCGGGCGTTGCCCATGTAGGTGGTCGGCTGGGAGTTGCCGCAGTCGGCCTGGTGCGCCTTGGCCAGCACGGTGAAGCGGTGCCGGCCCTCGCCGTCCATCACCGGCACCAAGAGGGTGTGGTCGGCCGGATGCGAGCAGCCGTGGTAGGGCGAGTTGTGCAGGAAGGCGTCGCCCTTCCTGACCTCCGGGTGGAAGGCCTGCATCGACTGGGCCATGAGGTCCGGCCCGCTCAGCACGTGGATCGGCAGGCTCTCGGCGGTGGCCAGCAGCTTGTTGTCGGCGGTGATGATGCAGCAGGAGAAGTCCCGCGCGATGTTCAGCACGCCCGAGCGGCCGGTGCGCAGCAGGGTGTTCGCCATCTTGCGGGCGATGCCCTCCAGCCGGTTGTTCAGGATCGCCAGCTGAACGGCGTCGATCTTGCTTTGCGTGGCCGTATCCGTCGTCATGGGCTCTTAATCCTCGCTGCTCTAACCGCCAACCGCTACCAGGCCCGCCAGCCGGCATCGACCGGTAGGATCACGCCATGGACCGCACGGGCCTCCTCCGAGGCCAGGAAGACCACGGCCGCCGCCATGTCCTGGGCGGGCAGGAAGTCCTGCCCGGTGGGCGTGCGCTCGCGCATCTTGGCGCACCAGTCCGGGTCGGCTCTCAGCGCCGCGTTCATCGGGGTCTCGATGTTGCCGGGCGCAATCGCGTTCACGTTGATGCCGAAGGGTGCCAGCTCCAGGCAGAGCGCCTTGGTGAGGTTGTGGACCCCGCCCTTGGAGGCGCAGTAGGCGGCGGAGTTGGGAAAGCCGCCCTCGCCGGCGATGGAGCTGACGTTGATGATCTTGCCGGCGCCCTTGGCCTTCATGCCGCCGACCACGGCGCGCACCAGGAAGAAGCAGGCCTTGAGGTTGAGGTCCACCTGGCGGTCCCAGCAGGCCTCGTCGGTCTCCTCGATCGGTCTCGGTTCGAAAATGCCGGCGTTGTTCACCAGGATGTCGACCGCGCCGAAGGCGGCGGCGACCTCGGCCACCACCCGGTCGATCTCCGCGACCTTGGTCAGGTCGGCCTGGAAGGCCCTGGCCTCGCCCTCGAAGTCCTCGATCTCGGAAACCAGGGTACGGGCGGTCTCGCGGTTGGCGCGGTTGACGACGGCGACCTTGGCGCCTGCCGCCGCCAGCGCCTTCGACAGCTCCGCGCCGATGCCCTGGGATCCTCCGGTGACCAGGGCCACCTTGCCGGCAAGGTCAGCGAGCTGCATCCCCTCTCTCCTCTACCAGGGCTCGACGGTGCCGGGGGACCGGCCGGGCCTGCCGCCACCTCCGCGGCAGGCCGGGGCCGGAGCGCGAGGCACCCCGGAACGATGGAGCGGGTTTGCCGCCGGGACCACGTCGCCATGGCCTTCCCGAAGCCGCAAACCCGCTCGACTGGGCACTTTCCCGAACGCCCTCTCTTTAGCGTGCGATGTACTCGTAGCGCTTGCCGAAGAGGACATCCATCGGGACCGGCTCGGAGATGGTGTGCTCACCCGCCACCGCCGGCTTTCCGTCGGTGGTCTCGACGATCAGGTAGGGGGCGTAGTTCTGGTGATGGAGCTGCGGCGTGAAGGTCCGCGTGCCGATCAGGAAGGGCTCGTCCTTGAAGGTCTCCATCGCCTCGATCACCGCATCGGTGTCGAAGGTCCCGGCCTTCTCGACGGCGCGTGCCCACATCTCGACCACCAGGTAGCCGGGATAGGTGTACTGGCTGTTCGGCCGCTCGCCGAAGCGCTCCTCGTACTTCTTGTTGAACGCCTCCACCTCCGGGCGCGGATCGTCGCCGTAGATCGAGGCCTGCTCGGTCACGTAGTGGCCGCTGAGGTTCGGCACGGAATCGAGCCAGTAGGTGCCGCTCATCGAACTGCCGCCGGCGAGCGCGCTCTCGATGCCGGCCGCACGGATCTGGCGCAGCGCACTGGCACCGCCCGGCACGTAGGAGCAGCTGATGATGAGGTCAGGCTGCTCGGGCAGGTTCTTGATCCGGGTGATCTGCGAGGCGATGGAGGCGTCGGAGTTCTGGTAGACGTCATGCCCCAGGATCTCCAGCCCCAGCTTCTCGCGCCACATCCAGTCGAAGCCGTAGCAGATGCCCTTGTTGTACTCGATCGAGGTGTCGAGCAGGATGTAGGCCGTCTTCCAGCCCTTCACCTCGGCACCCCACTCGGCGATGGTGGCCCCCTGGACGGCAGCCAGGACCGAGGAGGAGAAGGCGTTGCGGCCGACGCCCTGGATGCCGGCCAGCACGCTCTCCGCGCAGAGGAAGATGGCGATCTTGTTGGCGTTCTTGGCGGCGAGCGCTGCCGGTGCGCCGTAGTCGTAGTCGCAGTCCACTGCGACCATTTGCGCGCCCTCGTTCAGCACCTGCTGCCCTGCCTTGGCGCCTTCCACGCGGTCGGTCTTGGCGTCGGCCTTGACCGCCACCAGCTTCTTGCCGAGAAGGCCGCCCTTCTCGTTGATGTCTTCGATGGCGATGAGGGCCGCGTTCGTCGAGGGCTCGCTATAGGCCTGCATCCAGCCGGAGTAGGAGGCGGCAAAGCCGACCACCACCTCGTCCTCGTCTGCCGCGGTCGCGTGAAGGGGCAGCATCGCGGCGCCGAGCGCGCCGGCGAATGCCGCAATCGTTGTAATCTTCATCTGTTCTCCCGTCCTCCTGTTCAAAAGTGGCGCCTGGCTTGTCTCCAGCACGCGCTTCCTCTGAGTGCTCGTCGTCCGCTCTTGTCGTTGCCTTTGGTCTCGTTGCCCTTGGTCGAGCGGACCGGTCGAGCTGCCTGGCCGACCGGCCCGGTGGGGCGCGATCAGGCGGGCATGGTAACGAGAAACGTTTCTCGTGCAAGCACGCCCAATGTCCCGGCCCGCCCCCTCTTTGCGGCACTGCCTCGCAAGCCGTGCGAATCCGGCCGGGCACTGCAACCGGATGCTATCCAAGTGTGATCACACATCACATTGCCAGCACTCGGTGCCGGGCCACAAGCTGCAAACGCCAGGGGGGTGCCCGGCCTTTGACCCGCGCGCTTATGCAGCTTGATTTTTGAGCAGCGTCACGGATTATCGGGGCAACAAGGAAGGCGTTTGGGGGGATCCGCGGCAAGCATAGGTTCAACAGACGCGCGCCGACTCTACTGTAGCTGGCCAGCGTTGCAAAGAAAGAGCGCGGATGGAGGTTGAAGAGAGGGGCGAGGTTCAGGCGTTGGGTGCGACGCTCGAAGCGCGCGGGGTGACCGTCCGGTTCGAGGGTCTGACCGCCATCGACAAGGTCGACGAGCAGGTCCATCCCAGCGAGATCGTGGGACTGATCGGTCCGAACGGGGCAGGCAAGACCACCCTGGTCAACGTCATGACCGGGTTCCAGGCGCCGAGCGAGGGCGACGTCCTCCTCGAGGGGCGCTCGGTCGCCGGCATGAAGCCCCACTGGCTGCGCCGTCATGGCGTCGCCCGGACCTTCCAGGCCGGGCGCCTCTTCCGCGACATGTCGGTGCTGGAGAACGTGGAGGTGGCCGGCGTCGGCCTGGGGCTGCCGCGCGGCAGTGCCCGGCGCGAGGCCCTGGAACTGCTCGACTGGATCGGGCTCGCCGACCGCGCCGACGTGGTGGCCGGCGCCCTGCCCTATACCGACGAGCGGCGGGTGGGTATCGCAAGGGCGCTGATGCTGCAGCCCAAGTTCATGCTGCTGGACGAGCCGGCGGCCGGCATGTCCGACCTCGAGTGCGACGACCTCATGGGCCTGGTGAAGGACCTGCCCAAGCGCCACGGCTGCGGCGTCATCCTGATCGAGCACAACATGCGGGTGGTCATGGGGGTCTGCGCCCGGATCCACGTGCTCGACAGCGGCCGCACCATCGCCAACGGGACGCCCGAAGAGGTGCAGAACAACCCGGCCGTCATTGAAGCCTACCTGGGCAAGGGCTGAGCCATGCTGCTGGAAGTCTCTGATCTGCACGTTCACTACGGCCGGCTCGCCGCCCTCAGGGGCGTGTCGATCGCCGTGGAGGAGGGCGAGATCGCCTGCATCGTCGGCCCCAACGGGGCCGGCAAGTCGACCACCTTGCTGTCCATCTCGGCGGTGCTGAAGCCGACCCAGGGCTCGATCTCCTTCGATGGCCGTCCGATCGGCGGCTTGCGGCCGGAGGAGGTGGCGGAACTCGGCATCTCGCAGGTGCCGGAGGGGCGGCACATCTTCACCGCGCTGACGGTGGAGGAGAACCTCGAGGTCGGCGCCGCCGTGCGCAAGGACAAGGAGAACATCCGCAAGGACTTCAACCGGGTGCTGGAGACCTTCCCGATCCTGGGCGAGCGGCGCAAGCAGTCGGCCGGAAAGTTGTCGGGCGGCGAGCAGCAGATGCTGGCGATCGGCCGCTCGCTGATGACCAGCCCGCGCCTCATGACCATCGACGAGCCCTCGCTGGGCCTGGCGCCCAAGATCGTCGACCGGGTCTACGAGGTGCTGGTGGACCTGCAGCGCTCGCGCGGGCTCACCCTCCTGATCGTGGAGCAGAGCGCCGAGCGCGCGCTGAAGGCGGCGCACACGATCTACGTGCTGCGCAGCGGCGAGATCCAGCTACGCGGCGACGCGGCCGAGCTGCAGGACGGCCATGCCGTGCATCAGGCCTATTTCGGGTTCACCAAGCCGGGGAAGGTGGAGTTCTAGATGGCATACGCGATCCAGGTCATCATCGACGCCCTGACGCTCGGCAGCTTCTATGCCCTGGCAGCGCTCGGCATCGGGCTCCTCTTCGGCGTGCTGAAGCTCATCAACTTCGCCCACGGCGACTTCATCACCATCGGCGCCTATGCGCTGATCATCCCCTCGGCCGCGACCGAGGCCACGCTCTTCATCGGCGACTTCCCGGCCATCGTGCTCATTCCCTGCGTCGTCGCGATCGTGGTGGTGGTGGCGCTGATCTCGGAGGTGGCGGTCTTCCGGCCGCTGCGCTCGGCCTCGCCGGCGACCCTGATGATCGGCTCCTTCGCGCTGGGCTTCATCCTGCAGAACCTCATCATCATGATCTACAGCGGGCGCCCCAAGGCGGTCGGCATGTGGTCCGATCTGAGTGCCGGCGTGCAGATCATGCCCGGCGTGAACGTGCCGCAGCTTCAGCTCATCATCATTTCCGCCACCCTGATCCTGCTGGTGACGCTGGTGCTCTTCCTCACCCGCACCAAGTACGGGATCCACATGCGCGCGGCCGCCGAGGACTTCCGCATGGCCCGCATGCTGGGGGTGCGGGCCAACCGGGTCATCATGCTGGCGGTGGCGATCAGCGGTATGCTGGCGGCTGCCGTCTCCATGCTCTTCGTGGTGCAGACCGGGATCCTGGACTTCCGCATGGGCCTGCCGCTGATGCTCTTCGCCTTCATCGCCACGGTGATCGGCGGCATGGGAAGCCTGGTGGGCGCTGTCGTCGGCGGCTTCGCGGTGGGGGCGGTCAGCATCCTGATGCAGACCTTCCTGCCCTCGGAGTATCGCGTCTTCCGCGACGTCTTCGTGTTCGCGATCGTGATCGTCATCCTGCTCTTGAGACCGCAGGGGCTGGTGGTATCGCGCTCTGCCAAGGAGCGTGTCTAGATGGAGCCGAAATCCCCCGCCGGCGAACTCTTCCGTGAGTTCTGGCCGCTCATCGTCCTGAGCCTGGGCCTCAGCCTGGTCGTCGTCGCGATCCAGCTGATCGGCGACCGCATCGTCAGCCAGTCCCTGACCGAGGCGCTGATCCGCATGGTCATCGTGGTCTCGCTCTACATCTTCATCGGCAACTCCGGCATCATCTCCTTCGGCCACATCGGCTTCATGATGATCGGGGCCTATGCCACCGCCTGGCAGACCATGGACCCCATGACGAAGGACATCTTCGTCCCCGGTCTGCCCGGCTACCTGCTGGCGAACGCGCACCACTGGATCCTGGCGACGGTGCTGGGCGGGGGCGTGGCGGCGCTGGTCGCCTTCCTCAGCGGCATCGCGCTGATGCGGCTGTCGGGGATCGTCGCCTCCATCGGCACCTTCGCGCTCTTCATGAGCTTCTATTCCTTTTACCTGCAGTGGAGCAGCTGGACCGCCGGGCAGTCCTCGCTGGTCGGCATTCCCGTCACCACCACGCCCTGGGTGGGGCTGGTCTTCTCGCTGGTCACCATGCTGGCCGCCTTCCTCTACGCGCGCTCGCGCTTCGGGCTGGCGCTCAGGGCCAGCCGCGAGGACGAGGTGGCGGCCAAGGCCTCGGGCGTCAACGTGACCCTGCAGCGGCTCATCGCCTTCACCATCTCGGCCTTCTTCTGTGGCATGGCCGGCGGGCTCTACGGCCACTTCCTGGGGCTGCTGACGGTCGACACCTTCTACCTGCCGATGACCTTCATCACGCTTTCGATGCTGGTGGTGGGCGGCATGCAGAGCCTCTCGGGCGCCGTGGTCGGGACCCTGGTGATCTCCTTCCTGATCGAGTTCCTGCGCAAGTTCGAAGCCGGCTTCGATATCGGCGGGGTCCTGCTCGACCTGCCCTCCAGCTCCGCCGAGGTGGGCCTGGGCCTGGTCCTGCTGCTGATCCTGATCTTCCGCCCCGCCGGGATCACCCGCAACGCCGAGATCTACTGGCCCTTCAAGCCCAAGGTGGCGCTCGCGGTCTTCTCCAAGCGGCAGTCGTGAGATCGGCTTAACTCTGTCCCCCGCGCTGGGTTAGACTTCAGCGCCGACAGCGAGAAGGAGGTGGCGGATGTCCGAGGTGATCGACCGTGCGCAGAGCGCGCTTGCCAATCCCTATGCCGGGGGCTGCGGCTTTTCCGACGGGACCTTCAAGCCGATCGCCGAGATGACGGTCTCGGTCCTGGACTGGGGCTTCAACAAGTCCGACGTGACCTATGACGTGGTCCACGTCTGGGACGGCGGCTTCTTCCGCCTGCAGGACCACCTGGACCGCTTCTGGCGCTCGATGGCGGGCCTGCGCATGTCGATCCCCCATTCCAAGGAGGAGGTGGCGGAGATCCTGGCCGAGTGCGTGCGCAAGGCCGACCTGCGCGAGGCCTACGTCGCCGTGGTGACCACGCGCGGCGTCCCCTTGCCCGGCCAGCCGCGCAAGCCCAGCCTGCTGACCAACCGCTTCCTGGCCTACGCCATCCCCTGGGTCGACGTCATGTCGCCCGAGGTGCAGGCGCGCGGCGCCCACCTGATCGTCGCGCAGACGCCGCGCATCCCCAGCGCCTGCGTCGATCCCACGATCAAGAACTACCACTGGGGCGACCTGATCCGCGGGCAGTTCGAGGCAGAGGACGCCGGCGCGGATGCCTGCGTGCTGCTGGACCTCGAGGGCTACGTGACCGAGGGGCCGGGATTCAACGTCTTCGCCGTGATCGACGGCAGGATGGTCAGCCCCGACCGCGGCGCGCTGGAGGGGGTGACCCGCCTCAGCGTCTTCGAGCTCTGCGACGACCTGGGCATTCCCAGGGAGATCAGGCCGCTCAAGGCCGAGGAGCTGCGCGAGGCCGACGAGGTCTTCACCTCGACCACGGCCGGCGGCGTCATGCCGGTTTCGCGCATCGACGGGCGCATCAAGGGCAACGACCGCCCGGGCCCGATCTCGGCCCGCCTGCGCGAGACCTACTGGGCGCGCCACGCCGAGGGCTGGCACAAGACGCCGATCGACTACGACGCCGGCTAGATCTTTATGGGTTCGGCCCGATCTACGAGGGAGAATAGCGCGACCTGGAGCGCTCGCATCAAATAGTTGTTATGCTCAATTACTGCCTAGATCAGTCTATTCTCCGGGCATAGTGTCGCGTTGTTGTTAAAAAACAAGCAAACCTGACCCTTTGGACAGGTTGACGCTGGTTGCTGCGCGGTGTCAGTGAATCTTGTATCTGATTCGCTGTCCGGAGCCACCCCCGCGATGCCGTCGACGATCGAGGAAACCACCGCCTGGCTGGAATCTCTTCTTCGGCGCAGGCGGGCCGACAGCCCGGGGCAAGGGGGGCTCCTCTCCGCCAGGGACAAGAGCCGGCTCTTCGACCTGATGGCGCAGCGGCGAAACATGGTGCTTCCCGCGAACAGCTTGAACCGCATCCTGTCGCTCGAGGACCTGGCCGCCTGGATCGTGGGGAATGCCGATCGCATCTACGATCCGCTGATCCGCTTCGAGCCTGCCGCTTCTGCCGGTGGCCCGCGCCCGAACCTCGTCTGCGTGCACCCGGTTTCCGGCTTCGGCACGGTCTTTCGCAAGCTGGCGCAAGGCCTCAAAGGCCATGCCAAGGTCTACGCCTTGCAGGGGCGCGGCCTGAACCCCGGCGAGACGCCCCTGACCGACCTTAAGCGGATGATCTCGCTCTATGCCGAGCGCATCTGTGCGGAGCTGGACGGCAGGCCCTTGCACCTGCTGGGCTGGTCCTTCGGCGGCGTCGTGGCGCCGCTCCTCAGCCTGGAACTCGCCCGCAGGGGCCGGCCGGTGTCGAGCCTCTGCGCCGTCGATTCCCACGTTTCGGCGGAGGCCCTGAGCGCGGAGAGGACGCCTTTGCCGGACTTCGATGGCTTCGTGCGCGAGAAGTACTGCTACCTGGCCCCCGACCGCCTCCCGGAGTTCGACGCGATGACCGGCGAGCAGCGCTTGCGGGGCCTGATCCAGCCCCTGGTCGAGCGCGAGGCCGTCAGTCCCGGCGCAGCACGCAAGCTGTCCTACGCGATGATGGTGCGCATGGTGCAGGTCGGGCACTGCATGGACGCGATGCACCGCCGGCACCGTCCGCCGCACCATGCCGCGCGGACGGTCCTGGTCCAGGCCTCCGACAGCGAGGACTGGGGCGAAGACTGCGTCGGGCGGTGGCAGGCGATCTCGCCCGAGCTGAGTGTGGAGAGGGTCGCCGTACCCCACCTGGCCCTCATGTGGAGGCCGGAAAGCCTCGCCGCGCTGACCGCCATCGTACGCCGCCGCTGCCTTGCGGGCGGCGATCCGACTGTAGTGCGCACCACCGGGTGTCGGCGGCCGCTGACCTTGGCTGGTCAATGTCCCTAGCCCGCGCCCAGCCGGTGTCGGATCTGCGGCCGCTGCCTCACACCAGGCGCGCGGCATTCCTCTTCTGGTGTGTCTGCCTGACGTGAATCGATCGGGCGGGAAGGAAAGGATGTATCGGCATGTTTGGATACTGGCTACGTGAGCTTTCCCGCTACCTGGACGAGGCGCCTTCCAGGCCGGAGAAGGCGGTCGTCGATACACCGGACGATATCGTGGACCCGGCGGATGGCCTGACCTCGCTCAGGGAAGCGGTGATGGAGGCGGAGAGCAATCCGGCGGGGCCCACGGTCATCCGTTTCGACAAGACGGTCTTCAACGTCGGCGGCGACAGCGGCAAGCTCGTCCTCGAGGCACCGATCGAGGTCTCCGCCGAGGTGACGATCAACGGCCTGGTCAACGGCCGCAAGGTCACGATTTCCGGCGATGTGGAGGGCGACGACCCCCTCTTTTCGACCTCGGACTCGGTGCAGGGACTTGGGCCGAGGCAGGACTATGAACTTACCGACCTCAGTGCGTTCGACCTCGGCGCTTCGGACTTCCTGGACGACAACGTCAACCTCTTCGTCGTCAGCGGCGGCGACGTGCAGCTCAAGAACCTGATCCTGACGGGCGGCAGCGCGCTCGCCGACGGCGACGACGTGGGCGATGGCGGGGCCCTCCTGGTCAAGGGGGCGGCCGAGGTCTCGATCCAGAAGAGCCTGGTCGGCGGCAATGTCGCGATCACGGACGGTGGCGCCGTCTCCCTCTTCACGCCGGAGGGCGGGGCGATCCTCGAGGTCCAGAACACGCGCTTCGTCGGCAATCTCTCCGGCCATGACGGCGGCGCGGTCTACGTCAGCCCCAACGAGGAAGCGCGGATCGTAAGAAGCGACTTCACGGGCAACAAGGCAGGAATTCCGGGGGCCAACGCCGCGGCGGACGACGGCGGCGCCCTGGCGAACTTCGGGACGACCACCATCGAGCGCTCGAGCTTCGTCGGCAATCAGGCCGGCGCACTTCCCGAGGGCGAGATCCAGCTCGACGACATCGGAACCGGCGGCGCCATCTTCAACAACGGCGCGCTGGAGATCGAGCGCTCGCAGTTCATCGACAACAGTGCCTTCGCGTCCGGTGCGATCCTCAACTTCAGCGCGGGCGTGCTCCACATCAGCAATTCGCTGATCGCCGGAACCCGCTCCGCCTTCGATGCCGCCCTCACCAACTTCGGCCTGGCCACGGCCAAGAAGCTGCTGGTCCTGGACAACGACCGCGGCATCGAGAATGCGGCGCTCGACGACGGCACCGGCGCGCCGGTCGAGGGCACGGGGATCATGAGCCTGCGCAACTCCATCGTCCGGGAGAACGAGGTCGACCTCATCACCGAGGCCAACGATCCCGACGCAGGCGTGGATTCGGGCACGCTCTACCGGCCCGTCGACCTCCTGGGCGTCAACCTGATCGGCGACGACCTTACTTTCTTCGGCGATTACTTCTGAAACCGATCCGAGCTCGAGGGCGCCTACTCTATAGAGTCCGCCCTGAGAAAGTTGGAAGTGATTGAAATAGGGGGATTCCGGCGCGGATGGAAATAGCGGAGAATGCCAGGAAGGGATGCTTGAGGCGACGATTCCTGGTGTTTTGCGATGAGAAGTTTGAAGCGGCCGCGCGGCGGCAAGGATCTCTTTCGAGAGCGGTTGGATGCCATCATCGATCTGAACCATCCCCTGGTGCGATTGTCGGAGCTGGTGGCCTGGTCTGACTTGGACGAGGCCTTCGGGCGCTTCTACAAGCCGGTCGGCCGGCCGGCGAAGCCGACCCGGCTGATGGTCGGACTGCACTATCTCAAACACACCTACGATCTCTCCGACGAAGAGGTGGTGGCGCGCTGGGTGGAGAACCCCTACTGGCAGTTCTTCTGCGGCTTCGAGTTCTTCCAGCACAGGCTGCCGATCGATCCCTCGCTGATGACCCGCTGGCGCCAGCGGATCGGGCCCGAGGAGATGGAGCGGGTCTTGAAGGCCACGGTCGAGGTGGCGCTGGCGAGCGACACGGTGAAGCCCTCGAGCCTGGAGCGGGTCACGGTCGATACCACGGTGCAAGACAAGGCGATCGCCCACCCGGCCGACAGCCGGCTCTACCTCAAGGCCTTGCAGACCCTGGTGCGCCAGGCCAGGAAGGCCGGCATCAACCTGCGCCAGAGCCACACGCGGCTGGCCAAGAAAGCGGCCACCAAGGCCGGACGCTATGCCCATGCCAAGCAGTACAAGCGCATGCGCCGCGAGCTGAAGCGCTTGCGCACCTATCTGGGGCGGGTCTACCGCGACGTCGGCCGCAAGATCACCGGCGATACCCGGCAAGAGGCCCGCTTCGCCCGCCTCCTGGGCCTGGTAGAGCGCCTGCTGGCCCAGCAGCCCCAAGACAAGGACAAACTCTACAGCCTGCATGCTCCGGAAGTGGTCTGCATTTCCAAAGGCAAGGCGCACAAGCGCTACGAGTTCGGCTGCAAGGTGGGGATCGCGGCAACCAACAGGGAGGGGCTGTTCCTGGCCGCAAAGGCCTTCGCCGGCAATCCCTACGATGGGCACACCCTGGCCGCCACCCTCGCCCAGGCCGAAGCCATGAGCGGCATTGCCGTCGAACGCGCCTATGCCGACAAGGGCTATCGCGGCCACGACTACAAGGGCCAGGCCCGGGTCTTCCTCTCTGGACAGCGACGTGGCCTTACCCCCACGATGAAGCGCGAGCTCAGACGACGAACGGCGATCGAGCCTATGATCGGCCATGCCAAGGCAGACGGCAGGCTGGGCAGGAACTATCTCCTCGGCCTCGAGGGCGACAGGATCAACGCGCTCCTGGCTGCCGCTGGCCACAACCTACGCCTCATCCTCAACAAGCTGAGGCGTCTTCTTGTCCGGATCCTCACGGAACTCCTCGGCGAAATCGCAAAACTCGATACTTGCCGGCACCAACACACCACTCTGAAATCAACCGCTTAAGCGTTTTTCAGGGCAGACTATAGAGAGGATCAGGTTGCGCACCACCGGGTAGATCTGCTGTTCCCAGCGCTTGCCCGCGAAGACGCCGTAGTGGCCGACGTTGGCCTGCAGGTGGTGGCGCTTCAGGTGCGGGCGGAGCGCGCTGCAGAGGTCGTGCGCCGCGGCGGTCTGGCCGATCGCACAGATGTCGTCGCGGCCGCCCTCGACCGTCAGCAACGCCGTCCGGCGGATGGCGGCCGGGTCGACCCTGCGGCCGCGGTGGCGGTACTCGCCGCTGGCGAGCTCGTTGCGCTGGAAGATCCGGCCGATGGTCTCCAGGTAGAACTCCGCGGTCAGGTCCAGGACCGAGAAGTACTCGTCGTAGAAGGCCTTGATCCTCTCGGCCTCCGCCGTCTCGGCGGCGGCGAGGTGGCGGTAGAGGCGGCGATGGGCCTCGCGGTGCCGGTCCATGTTCATGGTCATGAAGGCGGTGAGCTGCACGAAACCCGGGTAGACCCGCCGCCCGGCACCGGGGAAGCGGAAGGGTACCCGCGCCGTCACCTGGTTCTCGAACCAGGAAAGCGGCTTCTCGCACGCCAGCCGGTTCACCACGGTCGGGCTCTCGCTGGTGTCGATCGGGCCGGCCATCAGGGTCATGGAGAGCGGCGTCGCCGGGTTGCGGTCCTCGGCCATGACGGAGACCGCCGCCAGGGTCTGGACGCAGGGCTGGCAGACCGCCAGCACGTGCGCGTCGGGGCCGATCTTCTCCAGGAAGGCGATCAGGTAGTCGGTGTAGTCGTCGACGCCGAAGCGGCCGGCCTGCAGCGGCACGTCGCGGGCATTGACCCAGTCGGTGATGAAGACCTCGTGGTCGCGCAGCAGGGTGGCGACCGTGTCGCGCAGCAGGGTCGAGAAGTGCCCCGAGAGCGGGGCGACGACCAGCACTCGCGGCTGGGGGGCGGCCTCGTCCTTGGCGAAGCGCAGCAGCTTGCCGAAGGGCAGGTCCAGCACGACCTCCTCGCGGACCGCCACCTCGTGCTTGCCGCTGCGGACCTTGGCGATGGAGAAGTCGGGGCGGTGATGGGTCAGCCGGAAGCGCTGCACCATCTCGAGGAGCGCAGCGAGCCCCTTGTCCTGCTGGGGCGTGGGGCCGAGGGCCGCCGGCCACTCCAGCGCGCGAGCCCAGCCGGCCAGCCAGCGCAGCGGCGCCACCATGTCATCCTGCATCTGATAGGCATGATAGAGCATTCTCCCAGCGCCTCCCGCGGCATGCAGTCCCGACCTTTGAAAACGCTAGTGCATTCTATGCTGCACTGCGAGATAAATGTGTCCGTGCGACCGAAGCGACCCGGAGGCAGTTGTTTGGCATGACGCAAGCGACCCTGACGATCTCGTCGAAGAACTACTCCTCCTGGTCGCTTCGCGGCTGGCTGCTCTGCCGGATGGCCGGCCTGGATATCGTCGAGGAACGGGTGGCGCCGGACGATCCCGACAGCCGCCTGGAGCTGCTGCTGCTCTCGCCTTCCGTCCTGGTCCCGCGGCTGACCCACGGCGAGGTCACGGTCTGGGACACGCTCGCGATTGCCGAGTATCTGGCCGAGATCGCGCCCGAGGCAGGGCTCCTGCCGGCCGACCGGGCCACCCGCGCGCACTGCCGGGCCGTCTCCGGCGAGATCCACTCGGGCTTCTACAACCTGCGCTCCGCCCTGCCGATGAACCTCAAGGCGCACCTGCCGAACTTCAAGATCTTCACCGGTGCCAGGCCCGACGTGGAGCGTATCCGCACCATCTGGAGCGAGTGCCTGGAGCGCTACGGCGGGCCCTACCTCTTCGGTGCGCTCTCCATGGCCGATGCCATGTATGCGCCGGTCTGCACCCGCTTCCGCACCTATGACGTCGAGATGGAGGCCGACCAGGCCGCCTACTGCCAGCACATTCTCGACTGGCCCCTGATGCAGGCCTGGATCGAGGGAGCCAAGGCCGAACCGGACGAGATCTCGGAACTGGAGATCGAGTTCTAGGCCCCAAGAGACGCCCGGTTGCCAAGGTTCGCCGGAATGGGCCCAGAGTATCCACCTCGCAACGACGACTTGCTGTGATCAAGTGACAACAAGAAGCTTTCGATGGTGATCCAAACATCTTCGTGATCGACGGAGGCTGCGGACTCGCCTCTGTTGCAGCTTCGCGCTATAGTTCATCCCTTCAAAGAGGTGGAGGGATCTCCACGCTCGATGTCCGGGCCGCGTTCGCTTCCGGGGGGAATGACCATGGCCACCGATGGCAAGGCCGCACGCCAGCTGTCCAACGATGTCCTCGCCAGGTGGCTGATCGAGGCCTTTCCCTATCGCATCCAGCTGGCCCATGTCTTTCCCTTCTACGGCCTGGCGGGGCACGAGCTGCGCTATGCCAATACCGGGCCCCTCGCTCTGGGCGGCGGGGTCGGCTTCGAGGGCTCCATCCCGGACAAGACACGCTCGCCCCTGCATCCCGGCCGGGTTGCCGGCCTGGCCGAGCTGGCGACCGGCTTTCGGATTCCCTATGCCAGCCAGGACGTCTTTTCCTCCGACGTGAACGACCAGACGGCGGTCCAGATGGCCCTGGCGATCCGCGAACTGGTCTATCAGTTCTGGCGGCTGTTCGAGGCGGGCGATGGGACGGCATCCGATGGGCGGGAGTTCGATGGCCTCGACCGCCTGGTCGATCCCTCCAACGTCATCGATCTGAAGGGCGCGGCCCTCACCCTGGAGGCGCTGGATCTGGCGAAGGACCGCGTTCGTGCCAACGACGGCCGCGGGGCCGTGGCCTTCACCAGCGGCATCGGCAAGCGTGCCATCCATGCCGCCCACTGGGTTCGCGCACTGGCGCCGCAGTACGAGGAGCACAGCTTTCCATCCCCGAGCGCGGGCACGCGCGCGGAGAAGGTGCTCACCTTCGATGGCGCCCCGGTCTTCGTCAACGACCTGAACCGGACCGAGACCCCGGGGTCGGGGTCCGGGTGCGGCCCGCTCTCCCCGGAAGAGGCGCGCACTGCCGACGGCTTCGACCCCGCCCTTTCCACCAGCATCTGGTTCATGGTCCTGGGGGAGGAGCAGTTGCACGGGCTCTACCCCGCCGCGCTGGGCGACAGCATGTTCGTCACCCGCTCGACCATCCATCCCGACGGCGTCTCCACCGCCTATCACGTCACCATGCCCGTGGGGCTGGCGCTCGGGAACGCCTCGGCGCTCGCCGTCGTCAGGAACGCGACGATCCCGGGCGACCCCGCGGCCCTCTGCGGCTGACCCGGCCATGAGCGATCCTGACGAGCGGGACGAGGCCTCGCCGAACGGACTTTCCCTGGACCGAGAGAGCTGGCGAGGGTTCCGCCAGGCCCTGGAGCGGAGCGGAGCAGCGCCCGCCGAGCCATGGACGGGCAGCACGGCCGAGCCTCCAAGGGGGGCTCCACGCTACCTGGCCGATGCGACGGTGGACCTCTCCGCGGTCCGGCACTGGAGCCCGGGCCTGCGCGGCTTCGCCGGCCGCAGCCTGGCGGATCTCCAGATTCTTGGCCGGCGAGCGGCAGCGGATGACGCTCTGCCGCCAGTGCCTAGAGCGAACGACCGGGCAGAGCCGTCACTCGGCAGGGACAGGACCAGCGACGATGACGCGCTTCTTGCCGAGGCCCTGTCTTCGGGCGACCTTCCCGAAGCGCCGCCTTTCGAGGCCGACGAGCCGGAAGGCCCGCCGCAGAAGCGAACGCGCGAACGGGGGCCTGAGGCCGAGGCGGAGATCGCGCGCGTGCGGTCGTTGCTGGAGCGGATGTACTCTCCGCAGGACGGTGGCGACGACGAGGGCCTGCCGTGACCCGCCACGTCAACTTCTCACCGGAGCGCAATCCGCCGCCGCGCATCCCGCAGGCCTCCCGCGACTGGGGTCTGGTCTACGACGGCAGCGGGATCTGGAGCCGCACGGCCCATGTGCGGCTCTTCGACATCTACTGCCGCCATCCCTCCTGGACCTGGAAGAACGGCAAGTCGGCCGAGTGGCTGGTGCTCGGCGGTGCCTTCCTGAAGGCCGTGCGCGGCATCTCCGACATCGTCGACTTCGATCGCCGCGTCGACGAGGAGCTGCGCAGCCGGGCGAAAGTGCTCTGTTCCAGGCTGAAGCCTGCAGAGGTCGTGACCTTCGAAGACGGCGGCAACGAGCTCATGACGGCGGACATCGGCATGACCCACATCCGCCTCTCGCTCTCCCGCTTCTACCTCTGGTGGGAAGCGCGCGGCAAGATCGGCCCGCCGCAGCCGCTGGGCGGCGGCCGCCAGCGGGCGAAGTTCGAGTGCTCGGTCCAGTGGACGCTCTATGACTACTACGATTTCAAGTGGTTCGAGCTCTATGGCTACCTGGGCAATCCCTACAACATCCATGCCCGCTGGGACACGGTGACCCTGGGCTCCGTCGAGTGCGCTGCCCCGCCGCCCCAGGTTGCCAAGCCCCAGACATTCCAGAAGATCCCGGCCAGCTCGGTCAAGGTTAAGACGCCACCGGTTAAGACCACCCCAGTGAAGACCACCCCGACCAAGCCCAGGGACGAGGCGGAGATCCGGCGCCAGATGGAACTTCACACACCGCGCTGAGTGCGGCTGCAACCCCGCCTCAGACGCACTCGTAGAAGGCGGAGAAGCTGACGATCACGGTGGTGATGATGGGCAGCCCGAAGAGGTCGCTGTCGACCAGCGCTGCCTCGAAGACCGGGTTCAGGTCCTCGCGGCAGGTGCAGGGCGGCTGGCAGGACTGGCAGATCGCCGCGCGCAGGTTCTGGAAGTCCCAGCCCGCCCGCTGGTAGGCGATGATGCGGGTGGCGGGCATCAGCAGCGAGAAGCCCGTGGCGGTGCCCGTGGAGCGGATCGGTCCCAGCGGGCGCGGGTTCGGGCACTGGGGCGGCGTGCGCAGCAGGGTCGTGAGCGACACGATCTCGTCGGACTTCGGGTCCTTGTTGAGGCGCAGTTGGCTTCCTTCGACATTGAAGACAAGCTCTTGCGTTCCCTGTATAATTCCCCTGTTCTCCACCTCCTCGTACTCGTCTCTCAGGAATTCGATCAGCCGTTCGCCGTCCAACTGTGATGCCTTCTCCGCAGGAAGCAGTTCCCGCACGCGATCGACCATCATCTGCTGACGCATCTTCATTTCTTGAACTCCCAATCCAGGTGAAAGGACACGAAGAGTCTACAAGGATAGTACAGCCTCTCGGCTGATACTGCGAAGATTAGCGCAGAGTTCGGATGAGGTCGGCAACTGTACGCGAGGTCCACTTCGGGCCCGGGCGGTCAGGGCGCCGGTAGTCGTCGGCCGTCGGCGAAGACCCGGGTCCAGGCGAGAGTGCGCCAGGACCTGCGCAGGCCCGTCGGGAAGAAGGGGTCGGCGCGGATCAGCTCCTCGACCCGCTCCGGGTTCTCGGCTTCGACCAGCCAGAGACCGCCCGCCGCGGTCCCCGATAGACCATCGTGCAGCGGCCCGGCCGCCAGGATCTCGCCGGCGTGGTCCTCCAGGAAGGCCAGATGCCGGGGCATCAGCCGGCGGCGTTCCTCCGCCTTGTCCGGATTGTCCTCGAAGAAGAGTGCGTAGAGCATGATCGCCTCCTTGGCAGTGGGTGTCGGGCCAGACTAGGCTTGCATTTCTGCGGGTGAAACCGAGGAAAATGCCAAGACGGGATGCAAGAATGCAGGATGCCAACTGGGACGATCTGCGCGTCCTGCTGGCGCTCGCCCGCTGCGGGAGCTTCGCCGGCGCGGCACGGCGCCTGGGCGTCAATGAATCGACCGTGCTGCGCCGCTACCGGAGGCTGAGCCGGCGGCTGGACGCCAGGCTCTTCGAGCGGAGCAGGGCAGGGCTGGTGCCGACACCCGCCGGCCTCTCGCTGCTGCAGGGGCTGGAACTGGCGGAGACGGCGATCGACCGGGCCGAGGCGAGCCTGGCCGGAGAGAACCGCAGCCCTGCCGGGCTGGTGCGCCTCACCGCCGTGCCGCTGCTGGCCAACCGGCTTCTGGTCCCGGCGCTGCCGGCCCTGCTGGGCCCGCAAGAGGGGCTGGAGCTGGAGCTGATCGCCGAGCCCAGCGTCCTCAGCGTGATGCGGCGCGAGGTCGACATCGCGCTGCGGCTCGCCCGGCCGGAGGGCGAGCCGCAGGCGATCGCGCGCCGCGCCGGCCGCCTCGCCTATGCGCCCTGCCGGGCTGCCGGATCGGCCGCCGATCTGCCCTGGGTGACCTATGGCGGTGCCATGGCCGCCCTGCCGCAGGCGCGCTGGGTCGCCGCGGAGGCGGCGCGCCGCGGCGAGGCCCTGGCGGGCCTGCGGGTCAACGACGGCGAGGCGCTGGTCCAGGCGGTCCGGGCGGGGCTGGGCAAGGCCCTGCTGCCCCTCGACCTGCTCCGGAACGAAGTCGGCATCGCGCCCTGCGGCCCGCCCTGCCTCTGGCGCGAGGTCTGGACCCTGGTGCATCCGGAGCTGCGCGATCTCGCAAGGCTGCGCGTGACCCTGGAGTGGCTCGATGCCACCCTGGCCGCGCTGCCCCATGCCTCCGGGCCCTGAGGCCCACCTACGGCGCCTCATGCAAGCTCGGAAAGAGCGGCGTCCCCCGCTCGACCCGGCAACCCACCAGGCTCGCGGTCTCCCGGTCGATCCCCCGGCCGACCCCCAGCTTCCGCCGCAGCCTGTCCGCCGTGTCGGGGAGCAGCGGCGTCAGGCAGCGGGCGATCTCGGCAAGGGCCGCGGAAAGGCTGAAAAGGACGCCGTTCAGCTTCGCCCGGCAGGCGGCCGCGCGCGCCGGCTCGTCTCTGGCGGCGGCTTCCTTGGCCAGCGCCCAGGGCGCCTCCTCGGTCACGTAGCGGTTGGCCTCGCCGACGAGCGACCAGATGGCCTCCAGGGCCCGGTCGAAGGCGAAGGCCGCGAGCTGCTCCGCCACCCTCTGCTGCAATCCTGCAGACGCGGCGAGGAGGCGGTCCTGGTCCGCCAGGCCCTGCGGTGGGGCGGGGATCTCTCCCGCACAGTAGCGCTCGATCATGCTGAGAACGCGGTGCGCGAGGTTGCCGAGCTGGCCGGCCAGCTCGGACTCGTAGGCCCGCCGGAGGCCCTCGCGGGTGAAGTCGCCGTCCTCGGTCGGACGGATGTGGCGCAGCAGGACATAGCGCAGGGCGTCCCTGCCGTAGGCGGCTGCCAGCGGGACCGGGTCGACCGCGTTGCCGGTGGACTTGCCGATCTTGCGGCCCCCGGCCGTCACGTAGCCGTGGATCAGGATCCGGGTCGGCAGGGGCAGGCCGGCCGACAGCAGCATCGTCGGCCAGTAGACCGCATGGAAGCGCGAGATGCCCTTGCCGATGACGTGCTCGCGCGAGGCGGCGTCGAGCCAGTAGCGGCGGAAGGCCCCGGCGTCGCTGCCGTAGCCCAGTGCCGTGATGTAGTTGGCCAGGGCATCGAACCAGACGTAGATCACCTGGCCTGGATCGCCGGGGACCGGGATGCCCCAGCCGCGCGCCCGTCCGGCGCTGCGCGAGATGCTGAAGTCCTCCAGGCCGGCGTCGATCCAGGCCAGGACCTCGTTGCGGCGCGTCGACGGTACGATGGCGATGGCCTGCCGGGCATAGAGCTCGCGCAGCCGGTCGTTGTAGCGTGAGAGGCGGAAGAACCAGTTCTCCTCCGCGATCTCCTCCGGCTCGGTGCCGTGCTCGGGGCAGAGGCCGCCCGGCAGGTCGGCCGGCCTGTAGAACTGCTCGCAGCCGGTGCAGTAGAGGCCCCGGTAGGCGCGCCTGTAGATGTCGCCGCGTGCGTCGCAGGCGGCCCAGAGGCGCTCCACCCCGCGGCGGTGGCGCGCCTCGGCGCTGGTGCGAACGAAGTCGTCGAGCGAGAGGCCCAGAACCTCTTCCAGCGCCAGGAACTGCGCCGCGTTGCCGTCGACGAACTGCCGGACCGGCAGGCCGGCCTGCTCGGCGGCCTGCACGTTCTTGATGCTGTTCTCGTCGCTGCCGGCCTGCAGCCTCACGGCGTCCCCCCGCATCCGGTAGAAGCGAGCGAGCACGTCCGCCTGGGTTGCCTCCAGGGCGAAGCCGACGTGCGGCCGGGCGTTGACGTAGGGAATGGCGGTGGTGACGTAGCGGTGGGGTCTGTCTTGCATCTCTGGACACCTCGAAGGGCACGAGGCGGTCCGGGGATGAAAAAAGCCGCCTCAGGATGAAGCGGCTGGCTCTGCTCTCGGCGATCCGGTCAGGTCACGGATCGACGCTTGCCGCTTCCGGTTGGAACAGCGGCATCATCATGGAGAGGGGCTTCAGCGGCGGGTCGATCAGCATGCCGCATGACTATTCCCGCCCACGCACCCCGTCAACCGGGAAGCAGCCGGGCGGGATGCTCTTCAGGTGGGCCGGGGTGCCGAGACCCTGCGCAGGTGGCCGGACTTGATCCAGAGCCTGGCACCGGCCGGGCCGGCGATCGCCGAGCTCCGGCTGGCGGGCGGCAGGCGCAGCCAGGACTGCGGGCCTAGCTGCGTGCCGCCTTCCTCCAGGCCGCCCTCCAGGACGAAGAGCTCCAGCCCGCCGCCGGCGTCGAGCGGGACCTGCGCGCCCGGCTCCCAGCTCTCGATCCGTACGTCTTCTTGCGAATCCTTGAAGAGGGGCGTGACCGAGACCCCCGGGCGGTTGCGGTCGGGCACGGCGCCGATCTTGGTCGTGTCGATGCGCACGTGGCTGCGGTCCTCGAGGTCGAACTGCCAGAGCTTCACCAGCAGGACGCAGCCGGGCTCCGACCCCGGCGTGTGGCGCGACGTCGGCGGGTTCCTGATGTAGGCGCCGGCGGGGAAGCGTCCGTGCTCGTCCTCGAAGACCCCGTCGAGCACCAGGAACTCCTCGCCGCCGCCGTGGACATGGGGGGAGAAGTGGCTGCCGGGCTCGTAGCGGACGATGGAGGTGGCGCGCGCCACCTCCTCGCCGATCCGGTCCAGCATGCGCCGGCTGACGCCCGCCATGGGCGAGGCCTTCCAGGGCAGGTCGGCCGCGTGGACAAGCACCCGCTTGGAAAAGTCGGCATTGATCTCCATCGCTCTCGTTCCTCCCTGCCGCCAAGCGGGCCCGGTCAGGCCGCCAAGGCCGCGCTCGGCCTCGCGGACACGCGCTCGTGCCAGTCCCGCAGTCTCGGACAGCTTTCCGGCAATTCCAAGCCGAGGATCTGGGCGAAGCGAAAGCCGGCCATCGCCGTGATGTCGGCCACGGTGAAGCGCTCGCCCGCCAGGAAGGGCCGGCCATCGAGCTGCCCCTCCATCCAGGCGAGCGTCCTTTCCGCCAGCGCCTTCTGCCTCTCGCCCCAGCTCTTGTTCTGCGGACCCTCGATCTCCGGCCCCAGCCCCTCGGTTGCCTGGTGGAAGTAGGTCGCCAGCGCATCGGTGAAGCCGGCTTCGATCTTGCGCTGGACCATGTGCACCTGCGCTCTTTCCCGGGCGCCCTCGCCGGTCAGGCTGGGCCTGCCCTTGACGTGATCGAGGTACTCGATGATCGCCGTGCATTCCGAGATGTGGGTCCCGTCGTCCAGTTCGAGCACCGGCACGGTGCCCGAGGGATTGATCGCCAGGAAGTCGGGCTTCCGGTGCGCCCCGCCGGGGACGTCGACCTGCACGAAGGCCACCCGGTCGACCAGATCCTTCTCGGCCAGCGCGATGCGCACCCGCGCCGGATTGGGGAAGCCCTTGTACTCGTAGATCTTCATGAGCTGCACTCCTATATCTATCGATAGGTAGGTTTTGGCGGAAGGACGGGGCCTTGTCAATGCCTACCTTCCGATAGATAACGGGGACATGATGAAGGGTGAGGAGCGGCGCGAAGAGATCCTGGCCGTGGCGGAGGCGCACATGCGCTCGGGCGGCTACGATGCCATCTCCTTCCGCGAGATCGCGGCGGCGATCGGGATCAAGTCCGCCAGCGTGCACTATCACTTCCCGCAGAAGCGCGATCTCGGCGCGGCGGTGGTGCGGCGCTATGCCGAGCGGCTGCAGGCTTTCCTCGGGGCGCCCGACGACCCGGCAGAGACGCCCGCCGACCGCCTGAAGCGGCTCTGCGACGGCTATGCTCACGCGCTCTTCGAGGAGGAGCTGAACTGCCTCTGCTGCGTGCTGGGGGCCGAGAGCCGGGACCTGCCCTCGCCGGTCGCCGAGGCGGTGGCCCGCTTCTTCACGGACCTGCTGAACTGGACCGAAAGGGCGCTCGAAGGCGCGGCGGCACCGCGGCCGCCGGAAGCGATCGCGGCCCTGCAGGGAGCCATGGTGCTGGCTACGGCGACCCGGCGACCCGAGCTCTTTCGGGAGACGGCGGAGGCCCTGCAAGCGGCCCTGGCCGATCAGGAGCCTAGGAGATCAGGCACTCCCCATTGACGCCAAGCGGCAGGTGCTCGCTGTTGCCCTGGACGTCGCGCACCGTGGTGGCGGTGGGCTCGGTGGCGAAGGGATTGCCGCTCCACCAGAACTCCAGGCCGTTCTCGCCCTCTTCGATGAAGAAGCAGTGCGGCCCCTGCAGGTCGTTGTCGGGGTAGAAGAAGCAGATCTCCTCCGGCGTCGCCCACCACTCGCCGCGAATCACGCAGCCCTCCCAGACGTAGGCGCTGATGCCCTCCTTGCTGTGGTATTCCACCTCGAAGGAGCCGTCGGAGCGGGTGCGGTAGTGGGTGCGGTCGCGGACCAGTTCTTCCAGCTTCTCGATGCCGGTGACCCGCTGGTCCTCGCGCTCCTCGAGCGGCGTTGCGGCCTGCTCTCCGGGCTCCTCTGCCTGATCAGCGGTCCGATCCGCGGATTGGGGCTTGGTCTCTTCGGCCGCGAGCGGTGCGGCGAAGAGGAGGGCGGCGAGGCAGGGGGCGAGAAGGTAGCGGGAGCGGGGCATCAGATGTCCTGGCAGCGTCCGCCGGAGTTCATCGCCAGCTCGCGGGCGTTGCCGGCCAGCTTGCTCTTGACCCAGGCGAGCGGCTGGTTGGCGCTCTCCTCGTCGACCGACCAGTATTCGAGCCCGGCCGGACCTTTGCGCAGGTAGAAGCAGTGCGCCGCATCGCCGGAGAGGCTGGGATAGGCATAGCAGAGCGCCTCTTCCTCCACCCACCAGGTGCCGGACCAGAGGCAGCCGTCCCAGAGGTAGGCCACCTTGCCGTCGGCGCTGTGGTACTCGACCTCGTCGCTGCCGTCGACGCGGCTGCGAAGGTGCGTCGCATCGCTGACGGCCGCTTCGATTTCGCTCTTGCTGGAAAGCCATCCTTCGCCGCGGCCTGGGCCGGCGAGCGCGACGCCGGCGGCGAGGACGAGCGCCGCTGCCAGCGACGCTGCGGTGATGATACGAGAAGGCATGTTGCTGAAGGCTCCGCTGTCTTCCATCCGTTCGTGTCTGCAAAACCCGCTAGCCGACGCTAGCCAAGGCGCATTCAATTCTCTATTTGTAGCGACAATGTGGTCTCCCTGGCCGCCTGCGTGAAGGGGCGGGGGGCCCCCTGGACCCAGCGACAGCGTGAAATGAAGGAGGAACCCCATGTCCGCACAGCTGCAGGATAAAGCCGCAAGCACGCCAGATCTCAAGGACATGAGCCTGTTCCGCCAGCAGTGCTACATCAATGGCAAGTGGCAGGATGCCGACAGCGGCGAGACCATCGAGGTGACCAATCCGGCGGACGGCTCGGTCCTGGGCAGCGTGCCCAAGATGGGCGCGGCCGAGACCCGCCGCGCCATCGAGGCGGCCGAGAAGGCCTGGCCGGCCTGGCGCGCCAAGACCGCCAAGGAGCGCTCGCAGGTGCTGCGCCGCTGGTTCGACCTGATGCTGGCCAACCAGGACGACCTCGGCAAGCTCATGACCCTGGAGCAGGGCAAGCCGCTGGCCGAGGCCAAGGGCGAGATCGCCTACGGTGCCTCCTTCATCGAGTGGTTCGCCGAGGAAGGCAAGCGCATCTACGGCGACGTCATTCCCCAGCACCAGAGCGACAAGCGCATCGTGGTGATCAAGCAGCCGATCGGCGTCACCGCGGCGATCACCCCCTGGAACTTCCCCAACGCCATGATCACCCGGAAGGCCGGCCCGGCCCTGGCCGCCGGCTGCCCCATGGTGATCAAGCCCGCGACGGCGACGCCCTTCTCCGCGCTGGCGCTCTGCGAGCTGGCCGAGCGGGCGGGCATCCCCGCCGGCATCCTCTCGGTCGTCACCGGCTCGTCGGGCGCCATCGGCGGCGAGATGACCTCCAACCCCATCGTGCGCAAGCTCACCTTCACCGGTTCCACCGAGGTCGGCAAGATCCTGCTGGAGCAGTGCGCGGGCACGGTGAAGAAGACCTCGATGGAGCTGGGCGGCAACGCGCCCTTCCTGGTCTTCGACGACGCCGACCTCGACGCCGCGGTCGAGGGCGCGATGATGTCGAAGTTCCGCAACACCGGACAGACCTGCGTCTGCGCCAACCGCATCCTGGTGCAGGCGGGCGTCTACGATGCCTTCTCCGAGAAGCTGGCGGCCAAGGTGAAGGCCATGAAGGTGGGTCCCGGCATGGAAGAGGGCGTCTCCGTCGGTCCGCTGATCGACGCCCAGGCGCTGGAGAAGGTGGAAGAGCACGTCGCCGACGCCGTCTCCAAGGGGGCGGCCGTGGTTGCCGGCGGCGCGCGCAGCGAGCTTGGCGGCACCTTCTACCAGCCGACCGTTCTGACCGGGGTCACCACCGACATGAAGGTGACCTACGAGGAGACCTTCGGCCCGGTGGCGCCGCTCTTCAAGTTCTCCTCCGAGGAAGAGGGCATCGCCATGGCCAACGACACGGTCTTCGGCCTGGCCGCCTACTTCTATGCCCGCGACCTGGGCCGCGTCTGGCGCGTTGGCGAGGGGCTGGAGACCGGTATCGTCGGCATCAACACCGGCATCATCTCGACCGAGGTCGCCCCCTTCGGCGGTGTCAAGGAGAGCGGCATCGGCCGCGAGGGCTCGAAGTACGGCATCGAGGACTACCTCGAGGTCAAGTACCTCTGCATGGGTGGCGTCTGAGCCGGCCTGAAGGGATCTCGGGGGTGTGGCACAGAGAGGCTCCGCCCTCGAGGTCCTGATCGTCTTTCTGAAGCTCGGGCTCACCTCTTTCGGTGGGCCCGTGGCGCATCTGGGCTATTTCCGCCGCGCCATCGTCGAGAAGCGGCGCTGGCTCGACGAGCAGGCCTTCGCCGAGCTGATCGCGCTCTGCCAGTTCCTGCCGGGGCCGGCTTCCAGCCAGGTCGGCCTGGGCATCGGGCTGGCGCGCGCCGGGCCGCTGGGCGCGCTTGCCGCCTGGACCGGCTTCACCCTGCCCTCGGCCATCCTGCTGGTCGCCTTCGCCTACAGCCTCTCCAGCCTCGAGGGGGCCTTCGGCACCGGCTGGGTGCACGGCCTGAAGCTGGCCGCGGTCGCGGTGGTGGCGCAGGCGGTCTGGAGCATGGCCCGCAGCCTGACGCCGGACCGCAAGAGCCTCAGCCTGGCGCTGGGCGTCACCGCTCTGCTGCTCTTCTGGGACAGCCCCTGGGAGCAGATCCTCGCTATGGCGGTCGGGGCGGCGGCCGGGCTGCTGCTCTATCGCGACCGGGAAGAGCGGGAGGAAACAGGCGCGCTTGCCGTGCCGATCGGGCGCCGGGTGGGCCTCGTCTGCTTCCTGGTCTTCCTCCTGCTGCTCGGGCTCTTGCCGCTGCTGGCCTGGATCTTCCCCGACCAGGCCCTGGCGCTGGTCTCGGCCTTCTACCGCTCGGGCTCGCTCATCTTCGGCGGCGGCCACGTGGTCCTGCCGCTGTTGGAATCCTCGGTCGTGGATCCGGGCTGGATCAGCCAGGCGGACTTCCTGGCCGGCTACGGGGCGGCGCAGGCGATTCCGGGGCCGCTGCTCACCTTCTCCGCCTACCTCGGCGCCAGCATGGGGCCGGAGCCCAACGGGATTCTCGGCGCGGTGCTGGCCCTCGTCGCGATCTTCCTTCCCTCCTTCCTGCTGGTCTTTGCGGCCCTGCCGTTCTGGCAGCTGCTGCGCCGGCGCCGGTCGGTCAGGGCAGCGATGGGCGGTGTGAACGCCGCCGTGGTCGGACTGCTGCTGGCCGCCCTCTACGATCCGGTCTTCCTCGGCGGGGTGGAGGGGCCGCGGGACTTTGCCATTGCCGCCGTCGCCCTGCTGCTGTTAGAGGGCTGGCGGGTACCGCCCTGGCTCGTCGTCCTGTTATCTGCCGTCGCAGGCGCTTTGCTCGCGGGGACCTAAAAGCAGCGGTACTGCCTGACCACCTAACCCGTTGGACAAGGAGTGCCGAGACATGAGCGCCTACGACTACGACCTCTATGTGATCGGCGCCGGCTCGGCCGGCGTGCGGATGGCCCGCATGTCGGCCGGCTACGGGGCGAAGGTCGCGGTGGCCGAAGAGCGCTGGCTCGGCGGCACCTGCGTGAACGTCGGCTGCGTGCCGAAGAAGCTGATGGTCTTCGCCGCCCACTTCCGCGAGGACTTCCACGACGCCGCGGGCTACGGCTGGCGCGTCGGCGAGACCGAGTTCGACTGGTCCAGGCTGATCGCCAACAAGGATGCCGAGATCGCCCGCCTGAACGGGGTCTACGGCAAGCTGCTGGCCAATGCCGGGGTGACCCTGCACGAGGACCGCGCGGTCCTGCTGGACCCGCATACCGTCTCGGTCGGCGGCAAGACCGTCACGGCCGAGCGCATCGTGGTCGCGACCGGCGGCAAGCCGACCCGGCCCTCGGAGCCGGGCAACGAGCTGGGCCTCGTCTCCGACGACCTCTTCTTCCTGCCGGAGATGCCGAAGAAGGTGCTGATGGCCGGCGGCGGCTACATCTCGGTCGAGTTCGCCGGCATCTTTAACGGCCTGGGCGCCGAGACCACGCTGATCTACCGCGGACCCAAGCTGCTGCGCGGCTTCGACGAGGACGTGCGCGCGCTGCTGGGCGAGGAGCTTGCCAAGAAGGGCATCCGCCTAATCTTCAACCAGATCATCGAGAAGACGGAGAAGACCAACGACGGCCTGGAGGTCACCTACTCCGACGGCAGCCGCGAGGCCTTCGACGCCGTGGTCTATGCCACCGGGCGCGCGCCGAACATCGAGGGCCTGGGCCTGGAGGAGGCCGGCGTGGCACTGAGCCAGTCCGGTGCCGTCAAGGTCGATGCCTTCTCGCGCACCAACGTGCCCTCCATCTTCGCGCTCGGCGACCTGACCGACCGCGTGGCGCTGACCCCCGTCGCCATCGCCGAGGCCATGGCGCTCAGCCGCACCCTCTTCCTGGGCGAGCCGACGCCGATGGATCACACCAACATCCCCTCGGCCGTCTTCAGCCAGCCGCCGGTCGCCTCGGTCGGCCTCACCGAGGCCGAGGCGCGCGAGCGGCTGGGCGCGCTCGACATCTACCGCTCCAGCTTCCGGCCGATGCGCCACACGCTCTCCGGCAACCAGGAGAAGACCATGATGAAGCTCGTGGTCGAGCGTGCCAGCCAGAAGGTGGTGGGCGTGCACATGGTCGGGCTGGACACGCCGGAGATGCTGCAGGGCATCGCGGTCGCCATCAAGGCGGGCGCGACCAAGCGCGACTTCGATGCGACCGTGGGCATCCACCCGACCTCGGCGGAGGAGTTCGTCACCATGCGCGGACGCCTGCCCGATCCCGAGCGCCAGGCGGCGGAGTAGGACGGCGATGGGTAGCATGACGGCCGAGGCGGCGCGGGCCCAGCTCAGGCACCTGGCCGAGCTGGCCGCGGGGCGCAGCGGGCTGGAGTTCCTGAGCCACCTGGTGTCGGGCAAGGAGCCGCTGCCGCTGGGCGACCACATCGGCATGCGGGTGGCCGAGGTCGAGGCCGGGCGCGCCCTCTTCCGACTGCAGCCCAGCCCCTTTCTCTGCAATCCCGTCGGCGGGCTGCATGGCGGCATCTTCGGGCTGCTGCTGGATTCCTGCATGGGCTGCGCCGTCTGGACCCGCTGTCCCGCCGGCAGCGGCTACACCACCTTGGAGTACAAGGTGAACATCGTGCGCGCGCTCAATGGCGATTCCGGCGAGATTGCGGGCGAAGGCCGGGTGCTCCACTTCGGCCGCCGCACGGCGACGGCGGAGGGCAAGGTCTTCGATGCCGAGGGGCGCCTGCTGGCGCACGGCAGCACGACCTGCATCCTCTTGGGCGACTTCGGCGTTCCCAAGAGCTAGAGCAAATCCCGAACAGATGGAATCATCTGCGACGACGATTTGCTTTTAAAACAACACCCCAGAGCGAGATTCGTGAGCATAAGCGAACGAATCCTGCTCTAGACAAGGGAGGGCGATCGCCATGCCAGAGGAAAAGAGTAGGCCGGAGGGCGCCGCCATCAGGGTGGACATCGTCTCGGACGTGGTCTGCCCCTGGTGCGTCATCGGCTATCGCCAGCTCCGGCGCGCGTTGGAGGCGAGGGGCCAGGAGGCCGAGATCCACTGGCATCCCTTCGAATTGAACCCGGGCATGGGCAGCGAGGGCCAGGACCTCAAGGAGCATGTCGCGGAGAAGTACGGCTCCACGCCGGAGCAGAGCCAGGCGGCCCGCGCGCGGCTGAGCGAGCTGGGCGCCGGGCTGGACTTCCCGATGGACTACTTCGAGGGCATGCGGATCTGGAACACCTTCCGGGCGCATCAGTTGCTGCACTGGGCCGGCGAGGCGGGGCGGGCGAACGCGCTGAAGACCGCCCTCTTCGAGAGCTACTTCCAGCGGCGCGAGGTCGTCGACGACCCGGAGGTGCTGGTCGCTGCCGCCGAAAGGGCCGGCCTCGACGCGGACGAGGCCCGCGCGGTGCTGGAAGACGGCCGCTTTGCCCAGGCCGTGCGCGACCTGGAGCGCTTCTGGCTGGAGCGCGGCATCCAGGGCGTGCCGGCGATGGTCTTCCAGGGCCGCTACCTCCTGAGCGGCGCGCAGGGCGAGGAGCGCTACGCCGCTTTCCTGCAGCAGCTCAAGGGCGCCGGGACTGCCTAGAGCGCTCTGCGCTCTGTGGAATCGGCGCCGGCCCGCACCCCCGCCCGGCCACCCCACGGAAGTATCCTGCTATGGGAGGCCGGGCGGGGGTGCGGGCCGGCGCCGTGTGAATCCGAAAGGCCCTAGCGGCCGAGCGGAGCCCGGTTGTAAGGCGCTTGTGGATTTTTACGGCGCAGGGCTATAAGTTGCCCGGCCTCCTGCAGGAGCTCGCGCCTGCAGAGATGACGCATCACAGCCAGAACAAGAGACTGAAGAGATGGCGGAGAGCTGGAAGCCCCAGTCATGGCGGGGCAAGGAGATCAAGCAGGTGCCGGTCTACAACGACCAGTCGGCCCTGCAACAGGTGGAACATGAGCTGGCCTCGCAGCCGCCGCTCGTTTTTGCAGGCGAGGCACGCCGGCTGAAGAGCGAGCTTGCGCGCGTTGCCGAGGGCAAGGCCTTTCTGCTGCAGGGTGGCGATTGCGCCGAATCCTTTGCCGAGTTTCATGCCAACACCATCCGCGACACCTTCCGCGTGCTGCTGCAGATGGCGGTGGCGCTGACCTTCGGCGCCTCCTGCCCGGTGGTGAAGGTCGGCCGCATGGCGGGCCAGTTCGCCAAGCCGCGTTCGGCACCGAACGAGACGGTGGACGGGGTCTCGCTGCCGAGCTATCGCGGCGACATCGTGAACGACATCGCCTTCGAGGCGGCGGCGCGCGAGCCCGATCCCATGAGGATGCTCAAGGCCTACCACCAGTCGGCCTCCAGCCTGAACCTGCTGCGCGCCTTCGCAAGCGGCGGTTTCGCCGACCTGCACAAGGTGCACCAGTGGAACATGAGCTTCGTCGCCGACTCGCCGCAGGGCGCGCGCTACGAGGACATGGCCAAGCGGATCGACGAGGCCGTGGCCTTCATGTCGGCCTGCGGGCTGACCGCCGAGAGCGTGCCGCAGTTGCGAGAGACCAGCTTCTACACCAGCCACGAGGCCCTGCTGCTGTGGTACGAGGAGGCGCTGACCCGCAACGACAGCCTGACCGGCCAGTGGTACGACTGCTCGGCGCACCTGATCTGGATCGGCGAGCGCACCCGCGAGCTGGACGGCGCCCATGTCGAGTTCATGCGCGGCATCAAGAACCCCATCGGGATGAAGTGCGGCCCGACCCTGGAGCCGGACGACCTTCTGCGCCTGATCGACCGCCTGGACCCTGAGAACGAGCCGGGACGCCTGACGCTGATCAGCCGCATGGGTTCGGACAAGGTGGAGACCGCTCTGCCGAAGCTGGTCCGCGCGGTGAAGAAGGCGGGGCGCAAGGTGATCTGGTCCTGCGATCCCATGCACGGCAACACGATCAAGTCGTCGAGCGGCTTCAAGACCCGCCCCTTCGAGCGGATCCTGGCCGAGGTCGAGGGCTTCTTCGACGTGATGCGGGCCGAGGGTGCGCATCCCGGCGGCGTGCATGTCGAGATGACCGGCAAGGATGTGACGGAGTGCACCGGCGGTGCCCAGGAGATCAACGATGCGACCCTGGCGGACCGCTACCACACGCACTGCGATCCGCGCCTCAACGCCAGCCAGGCCCTGGAGCTGGCCTTCTTGATCGCCGAGAACCTGAACGAGGCTCGTCGCAGCGAAACCCGGTCCGACGCGGCCGTCGCCTGACAGGGACGGGTGCCCGGCCGCGCGTGGCCGGGCGCCCTGACCCCTGCCTTCGAGCGGGGCTCTTGGCGGCGCCATCGGCGCTTGCCAAAGCGGGCCCTGCTTGCTTTTCTCCCGCCATGCAAAGACACGAGAGCGCGCTTCCGCCGGCTGGGGAGGCCGCCCTGCAGCAAGCCTTCGCAGCACTCGCTGCCGGCGACCTGGCCAGATCGAGCGAGGCCTACCGCCAGGCCTGCGGGGCTGCGCCGGGAGATGCCAGCCTGCCGCACCGCATGGCGCTGGCGCTGGAGCGGGCCGGCCACAGGCGCGAGGCGCTGCCCCTGCATTTCCAGGCCATGCAGGCGCAATCGACGCGCGTTCATCGCCAGACCCTGGCGCGCGCCCTGCAGGGGGTCGACCTTGCGGGTGCGGATGCGGCGGTGCGCGCCTGTCTGGTCGCCCTGCTGCGGGCCGACAATGTCAGTCCGCTGGACGTCGTGCAGCCCGCGCTCTCCGCCCTGCGGGCCAACCCCGGCTTCACCGGCCTGATGGCGGCGGCGCAGAACCCCGATCCCATGGCCCTGCCGGCGAGCCTTCGCGAGCCGGCCGCCCAGGAGTTCCTGGTAGAGCCGCTCTGGCTCTGGCTCCTGGTGCGCGCCCTGCAGACGACGCTGCCCATCGAAGGGCTGCTGACGGCGCTGCGCAGGCTGGCCTTCAGCTCCCTGGGCCGGCCGGGCATGCCGCCCGGCCTGCTCTCCCCCGCGCTCGAGCCGCTGGCGGCGCTGGCTGCACAGGCCGACCTCTGCAGCCATGCCTGGCTGGAGAGCGAGGCGGAGACGGCCGCCGTGGCGGCGCTGGAGCGCGACTGGCAGGCCTCGCCGTCGCCCGAGCTCGATCCGCGCACCCTGGTGCTGGCCTGCTATCGGCGTCTGCCCTCGAGCGGGCCGGCCCCGGGCCTTCCCGCCGGTGCCTCCCCGCTGCTGGCCGAGGTGCACGACCGCCTGCTGCAGGCGCCCCGCCGCCGAAAGGCGATGGCCGAGGCGCTGCCCTGCATCACCCCGATCGCGGAGGGCGTCTCCGAGGCCGTGCGGGCGCACTACGAGGACAATCCCTACGCCCGCTGGCTGGGGACCAACCTGACCGAGCCCAGGCCGCTGCCCGTCATCCTCAAGGCGCTCTTCCCCTGGCTTCCCGAGGAGGCCCTGATCGACCCCCGGCCGCTGCCGATCCTGGTCGCCGGCTGCGGGGCCGGCGAGCAGCCGGTGCGCAGCGCCTGCCGCTTCGCCGGCGCGGAGGTGCTGGCGGTGGACCTCGCCAGGACCGCGATCGCCTATGGCCAGGAGCGGGCGGCAGCCCTCGGCATCTCCAACGTCAGCTTCGCCCAGGCGGACATCCTCTCGCTCGGCAGCCTGGAGGAGCGCTTTCCCCTCATCGAGTCCTTCGGCGTGCTGCACCACCTGGAAGATCCGCTGGCCGGCTGGCGGCAGCTTCGGAGCCTGCTGGCCCCGGGCGGCTACATGCGCATCGCGCTCTACAGCCGCCGGGCCCGTGCGCCCCTGGCGGAGGCGCGGCGCCTGCTGGGGGCCGATCCCGCCTCGGCCGACTACCCGCGCCTGCGTCAGGCGCGCGCCGACCTGCTGCGACTGGCGCCGAGCGAGGAAGCCCTCGCCTTCGTCCTGCGCTGCACCGACGCCTTCGACCTGGACGGTCTGCGCGATCTCCTCTTCCACGGACAGGAGACCGACTTCACCCTGCCGGAGATCGGCCGCATGCTGGAGGCGCTCGACCTCTCCTTCGTCGGCTTCGAGCTGCTGGACCCGGAGGTCCGGCGCAGCTTCCGCGAGCGCCATCCCGACCCGGCGGCGGAAAGCGATCTCGCGCTCTGGGACCGCTTCGAGGCCGACGCGCCGGAGACCTTCCTCTCGATGTACCGCTTCTGGTGCCGCGCCAAGGCGTGAAGCCGGGTGCGCAGCCAGCCCGGTCAGGCGTTCGGGCGGATCTCGTCCTCGGGTGCGGCCTCCGTGGCGTCTGCGGGGGCGTCTGCGGGGGCTTCTGAGGGGGCTTCTGCGGGCTGCAGGGCGAGGGGCCCGACCAGGGTGAAGACCCGCTCTCTATGCACGAAGCCCTTCAGCCGGTGCGGGCCCAGGTCCTTCATCGGCAGGTCCAGCCCCTTGGCGAAACGCTCCGACAGCAGGATCGACTGGTTCAGTTCGCTGCAGAGCGAGGCGAGGCGCGCCACCAGGTTGACGTCCGGCCCGATGGCGGTGAAGTCCAGGCGCTCGACGGAGCCGACGTTGCCGAAGGTGACCCGGCCCAGGTGCAGGGCGATCCCGGCCTCCAGGATGGCCGGGTCCTCGCCCAGGGTGCCGTTGAGGGCGGCCAGGTTCTCGAGACCCTTCATGGCGGCGGTCAGCGCCCGCTCGCGCGGGCTCTTGATCTTGGCCATGCCGTCGGGCTGCGGGAAGATCGCCAGCACGGCATCGCCGATGAACTTCAAGACCTCGCCGCCCTGCTCGACGATGGGCGGCACCAGGCAGTCGAAGAAGGCGTTCAGCAGGGCCACCAGCTTGCGTTCCGGCAGGCGGTTGGAGAGCTCCGTGAAGTGCCGGAGGTCGCCCAGCAGCATGGCCGCCGAGATGCGCGAGAACTGGCCGCGCTTGGTGTTGCCGTGCAGGATCTGCGCCCCCGGCTCGCGCCCGACGTAGATCTTCAGGATCTCTTCGATCATGCGGCGCAGGTTCTTGATCTCCAGTACGCGCGTGTAGAGCGGCAGCAGGGCCTCGAGCAGGGACTGGTCGCGCGGGTCGAAACCGGGGTCGGCCTTGGTCGCGAAGCTGGCCGCGCTGACTGTGCCGTCGGACAGGAAGATGGGGTAGATCACATAGTGCCGGATCCCCTCCTTCCGGAGGTCGGGCAGGATGTTGAAGTCCGGCTGATCTTCCTTCTGCGGCCAGAGCTCGATCGGCTGCTCGCTCTCCTCGGCCAGGCGGACCGGGCTGTTGAGGAAGATGGGGTCGCTGCGCGTGCCGAAGCCGAAGTGGGTCTCGATCACCTCCTGGCGCGGGCGCCAGATGCGGCTGGTGCCGATCCGCTCGGAGTGGAGCGTCGCCAGGTTGACGGTGGCCCGGTCCAGCGGCAGGCCCAGCTGCAGCAACCTGTTGTTGTATCCCTGCACCAGCCCTGCGACGTCCGGGGCGGTCTGACCCAGGTCGGTCAGCTCCTGGACGAGCGGCAGGAAACGGGGATCGCTGCTGGTGAGGGCGTAGTTCATCTGCTCTTTAACGATACCTGGTGGAAGCCGCCGGGAGGTGCGTCCCAACCCGCACCGCCTGAGCCTGCTAGAAAGGTACGCTTTTGAGGCCAGCTTACAAGGTGGCCGTGCATCGCTCTTGCCGCCTGTTGCGCTGCAGCGTAAATAGGTCCGATGGATCGCCGTGATCGCCTGACCCTTGCCTTGGCGCAGCTCAACCCCACCGTGGGCGACGTCGCCGGTAACCTCGAATTGATCCGCCGGGCGCGCGCCGAGGCGGCGGCCGGGGGGGCCGAGGTGCTGCTGACCAGCGAGCTGGCGCTCTCCGGCTATCCGCCCGAGGACCTGGTGCTCAAGCCCGATCTGCTGGCCGCCCTGCACCAGGCCGCCGAAGAGCTGGCGGCCGACACGGCCGACGGCGGGCCGGCGGTGCTGCTGAGCACGCCCTGGTTCGAGGGCAAGGAGGAGTGGAGCCACACCGCGCCCGAGAGCCTACGCGGCGCGGTGACCAACGCCGTCCTCTACCTCGACGAGGGCCGCATCGTCACCAGGCGCGACAAGGTGGAGCTGCCGAACTACGGCGTCTTCGACGAGGTGCGGGTCTTCCGCGCCGGCGAGATGCCGGGTCCGATCATGGTGCGCGGCCTGCGCCTGGGCGTGCCGATCTGCGAGGACGTCTGGTTCCCCGACGTGGCCGAGACCCTGCAGGAGACCGGTGCCGAGATCCTGCTGGTGCCGAACGGCAGCCCCTACGAGCGCGGCAAGGTCGACACCCGCCTGCAGATCGTCTCGGCGCGCATCGCCGAGACCGGGCTGCCGATCGCCTACCTGAACCAGGTGGGCGGGCAGGACGAGCTCTGCTTCGACGGCGCCTCCTTCGCGCTGAATGCCGACTATTCCCTGGCGCTGCAGATGCCGGCCTTCCAGTCCAAGGTGGGCTTCCTCACCCTGGTCCGCGGCGCGGAGGGCTGGCGCTTCGAAGAGGGCGAGCAGGCCGGCCTGCCGGGCGAGAGCGAGACACTCTACAGCGCGCTCACCCTGGGCCTCAGGGACTACGTCAACAAGAACGGTTTTCCCGGTGTGGTCCTCGGCCTCTCCGGCGGAATCGATTCGGCGATCTCTGCGGCGATCGCCGTCGATGCGCTCGGCGCGGACCGGGTCTGGGCGGTCATGATGCCCTCCCCCTATACCAGCGGCGACAGCCTGGAGGACGCCGCGGAGTGCGCTAGCCTGCTGGGGATCCGCCACGACGAGCTGCGTATCGAACCGGCCATGGAGGCCTTCGAGGGTATGCTGGCGCCGCTCTTCAACGGACTGCCGGCCGGGATCGCGGAAGAAAACATGCAGTCGCGCGCCCGGGGCCTGACCCTGATGGCGATCTCCAACAAGCTGGGCCCCATGGTGCTGTCGACCGGCAACAAGTCGGAGATGAGCGTCGGCTACGCCACGCTCTACGGCGACATGTGCGGCGGCTTCAACCCGCTGAAGGACGTCTACAAGACCGAGGTCTACCAGATCTCGCGCTGGCGCAATCAGGCCAAGCCGGCGATGGGGCTGGGGCCCGAAGGTCGCGTCATCCCCGAGCGCATCCTGACCAAGGCACCCAGCGCAGAGCTCAGGCCCGACCAGACCGACCAGGACAGCCTGCCGGACTACGACACCTTGGATGCCATCCTCTCCGGCCTGATCGAGCGCGAGGCCTCGCTCGACAGCCTGGTCGAGGAGGGCCACAGCCGCGCGACCGTCCTGCAGGTCTGGAGCCTACTGGACCGGGCCGAATACAAGCGCCGCCAATCCTGTCCGGGCACCAAGATTACCAGGCGGTCCTTGTCTCGGGACCGCCGCTACCCCATTACCAACGGGTTCCGCGCGCCCATGGCCTGACGGAGCCCAGCCGCTCCGTCCTTTCAGCCATTCGAGTGACACCCATGACCCTGGTTCGTTTCGCACCCAGCCCGACGGGCCGCCTGCATGTCGGCAATGCCCGTGTCGCGCTGATCAACCGGCTCTTCGCCAGCAAGACCGGCGGCCGCTTTCTCCTGCGCCTCGACGACACCGACCGGGAGCGCTCCGAGGAGACCCATGTCGCCGCCATCGAGGCCGATCTCACCTGGCTCGGGCTCACCTGGGACCTGCGCGCCCGCCAGAGCGAGCGGCAGGCGCGCTACGACGCCGCCGTCCGGCGCCTGCAGGACGAGGGCTTCCTCTATCCCTGCTACGAAACCGCAGAGGAGCTGGCGGCCAAGCGCGCAGCGCAGCGCGCGGCCGGCCGACCGCCGCGCTACGACCGTGCCGCCCTCTACCTCGGCGCCGGCGAGCGCCGGACCCTGGAGGGCGAGGGCAGGCGGCCGCACTGGCGCCTGCAGCTGCCCGACCGGGTGATCGCCTGGCAGGACCTGGTGCGCGGCGAGCAGCGCTTCCCCTCCGACTCCCTCTCCGACCCGGTGCTGCTGCGCGAGGACGGGCGCATCCTCTATACCCTGGCCTCGGTGGTCGACGACGTGGAGATGGGCGTGACCCATGTCCTGCGCGGCGAGGACCATGTGGCCAACACGGCCGCCCAGATCGCCCTGATCGAGGCGCTGGGCGGTGCGGTCCCGGTCTTCGGGCACTTTCCGCTGCTGGTCGACGCGGCCGGCAAGGGCCTCTCCAAGCGGCTGGGCTCGCTCAGCCTGGAGGCTCTGCGCGAGAGCGGGCTGGAGGCCATGGCGGTCAACTGTTACCTGGCCGGGCTGGGCACCGGCAGGCCGGTGGAGCCGCTGGCCGACCTCGCCGCCCTGACCGCGGACTTCGAGATCGGGGCCTTCGGCCGGGCACCGGCCCGCTTCGACGAGGAGGAGCTGCGGCGGCTCAATGCCAGGCTGGTCCACGGGCTGCCCTTTTCGGCGGTCAAGGCGCGCTTTCCCGCTCTCGATCCGGCGCTCTGGCTGGCAGTGCAGGGCAACCTGGAGAGCCTCGCGGACCTGCCGCACTGGCTCGCGGTGCGCGACGGCACGATCCGCGGCCAAAGCGAAGAGCCGGACTTCCTCGCCCAGGCGGCGGAGCTGCTGCCCGAGGAGCCCTGGGACGAGACCACCTGGCGGCAGTGGACCCAGGCCCTGGGCCGGGCCAGCGGGCGCAAGGGCAAGGCGCTCTTTCTGCCGCTGCGCCTGGCGCTGACTGCGCGCCGCTCTGGACCGGAGATGGCGGCCTTGCTACCTCTCCTGCCCCGCACGCGGGTTCTGGCCCGCCTGGCTGGAGAAGAGGCATGAGCTTGCGGCTGTACAACACGCTCACCCGGGCGACCGAGGACTTCCGACCGCTGGACCCCGAGCGGGTGCGCCTCTATGTCTGCGGCCCCACGGTCTATGACTTCGCCCACATCGGCAACGCGCGCCCGGTGGTGGTCTTCGACGTGCTCTTCCGCCTGCTGCGGCACCGGCACGGCGCAGCGCAGGTGACCTACGCGCGCAACATCACCGACGTCGACGACAAGATCATGGCCGCCGCCGATGCCTCGGGCGAGACCATCCAGCAGGTGACGGAGCGCACGACCAGGGCCTTCCACGACGACATGGCGGCCCTCCGCGCCCTGCCGCCGACGGTGGAGCCGCGCGCCACAGGCACCATCCCCGAGATGATCGCGCTGATCGAGGGCCTGATCGAGAAGGGCCATGCCTACGCTGCCGAGGGCCACGTGCTCTTCGCGGTGGCCAGCTTCGACGACTACGGCCGGCTCTCGCGCCGCGACGTGGAGGAGCTGCTGGCCGGTGCGCGCATCGACGTCGCCCCCTACAAGCGCGACCCCATGGATTTCGTGCTCTGGAAGCCCTCGGACGAGACGCAGCCCGGCTGGGAGAGCCCCTGGGGCCGCGGCCGGCCCGGCTGGCACATCGAGTGCTCGGCCATGGCCTGGAAGCACCTGGGTCCGGTCTTCGACATTCACGGCGGCGGGCTCGACCTCATCTTTCCCCACCACGAGAACGAGATCGCGCAGAGCCGCTGCGCCCACGGCACGGCGACCATGGCGAAGGTCTGGATGCACAACGGCTACGTCGTGGTCGACGGCGAGAAGATGTCGAAGTCGCTTGGCAACTTCCTGACGGTGCGCGAGCTCCTGGAGGAGGGGCATGCCGGCGAGGCGATCCGGTTGGCCCTGCTCTCCGGCCACTACCGTCAGCCGCTCGACGTCACCCGCGGCAAGCTCGGTGAGGCGAGGGCGCAGCTCGACCGCTTCTACGGCGCGCTGAGGGGGCGGGGCCTGGCCCAGGTGCCGCCTCCCGCGGCCGTGCTGGAGGCATTGGAAGACGACCTGAACACGCCCAAAGCGCTGGCGGCACTGCATGCTCTGGCCAACCGGGTCTACCTGGGCGAGGCGGAGGCCGCGGCGGAGCTCAAGGCCGGGGCGGCCTTGCTGGGTCTGCTGGAAGCCGACCCGGAAGCCTGGTTCCAGGGCGGCAGCGCCGACGAGGGCGCGGAGATCGAGGCCCTGATCGCCGAGCGCCAGGCCGCCCGCAAGGCCAGGGACTTCGCACGGGCGGACGAGATTCGCGACGGGCTGAAGGCGCGGGGCATCGAACTGGAGGATGGGCCGGGTGGCACCACCTGGCGGCGGGCATAGAACCATGCAGAACGACAAGCGCGTCTATCTCTTCGATTCCACCCTGCGCGACGGGGCCCAGACCCAGGGCGTCGACTTCTCCGCCGCCGACAAGCGGGCGATTGCGGTCTCTCTCGACCGGCTGGGCGTCGATTACATCGAGGGCGGCTGGCCCGGCGCCAACCCCACCGACGACAGCTTCTTCGCCGCCCTGCCGGAGACCAGGCGCGGCCGCATCGTCGCCTTCGGCATGACCCGCCGGCCCGGCCGCAGCCCGGAGAACGATCCGGGCCTGAGCGTCGTCCTGGGCGCGCCCGCACCGGTCGCCTGTCTGGTCGGCAAGACCTGGGATTTCCATGTGGACCTGGCCCTGCAGACCAGCCTGGAAGAGAACCTTGCCATGATCGGCGATTCCCTGGCGCTGGCGGTCCGCCGCAAGGAGGAGGCGCAGTTCGACGCCGAGCACTTCTTCGACGGCTTCAAGGCCAACCGGGACTATGCGCTGGCCTGCCTCCGGACCGCGGCGGAGGCGGGCGCTGTCTGGCTCACGCTCTGCGACACCAACGGCGGGACCCTGCCGGGAGAGGTCGCCCGGATCGTCGCCGCCGTGCGCGCGGCCCTGCCCGAGCCGAAGCTCGGCATCCACTGCCACAACGACACGGAGAACGCCGTCGCCTGCTCGCTTGCGGCCATCGACAGCGGCGCGCGCATGGTGCAGGGCACGATCAACGGGCTGGGCGAGCGCTGCGGCAACGCCAACCTCATCTCGCTTATCCCCTCGCTGGCGCTGAAGACCGGCTACGAGACCGGGATCGATGCGGCCGGCCTCCGGCAGCTCAGTTCCGTCTCGCACCTGCTGGACGAGCGCCTGAACCGCAACGCCACGCCGAGCCAGCCCTACGTCGGCGCCAACGCCTTCGCCCACAAGGGCGGCCTCCACGTCTCTGCCGTGGCCAAGGACCCGAAGAGCTACGAGCACATCGAGCCGGAACTGGTGGGCAACCATCGCCACATCGTGGTCTCCGACCAGGCCGGCCGCTCCAACATCGTCGCCCGGCTGGAGGAACTGGGCATCGACCCGCAGGCCCTGGGCGAGGCCAAGCTGGCCGGCCGCCTGGTCGAGGAGGTCAAGGCCAAGGAATACGAGGGCTATGCCTACGACGGTGCGCCCGCTTCCTTCGAGCTGCTGGCGCGCCGCCTGCTGGATGAGGTGCCGAGCTACTTCACCCTGGAACGCTTCCGGGTGATGGACGACCGGCGCTTCAACGCCAAGGGCGCGCTGGTGACGGAGTCCGAGGCGACGGTGACCCTGGAGGTCGGCGGCAAGGCCCTGATGACCGTCGCCACCGGCAACGGACCGGTGAACGCGCTCGACCTGGCGCTGCGCAAGGCCCTGGTGCCGCACTACGCCGTGCTCTCCGACATGCGGCTCACCGACTACAAGGTGCGGATCCTGACCCCGGAGGCCGGGACCGAGGCCGTGACCCGCGTGATGATCGAGAGCGCCGACTCCAAGGGCCGGCGCTGGGTCACCGTGGGCGTCTCGCCCAACATCATCGACGCCTCCTTCCTCGCGCTTTCCGACGCGATCGCCTGGAAACTCTTCCACGATGCCGGGTGACGCCCCTGCACCCGTCGTCGTCCTGATCCGCCCGCAGCTCGGCGAGAACATCGGCGGCGTGGCGCGGGCCATGATGAACTGCGGGCTGGAGCGCCTGCGCCTGGTCGCACCGCGCGACGACTGGACCGGCCTGCGCGCCCGGCGCATGGCCTCTGGCGCCGAGGAGATCCTGGAGCGCGCCGAGGCTTTCGACAGCCTGAAGGCGGCCGTCGGCGACCTGCAGCGGCTCTACGCGACGACGGCCCGCAACCGCGAGATGGCCAAGTGGGTGGCGACGCCGCGGCAGGCCGCCCGCGAGCTGCGCGCGCTGGCCGGGCGCGGGGAGAAGACGGGCTTGCTGTTCGGCCCGGAGCGCACCGGCATCGAGAGCGACGAGCTGGCCATCGCCGACGTCCTGGTCTCGGTGCCGCTGAACCCGGCGCACTCCTCGCTGAACCTGGCCCAGGCGGTGCTGGTGCTGGGCTACGAATGGTGGCAGGCGGGCGACGAGAGCGAGCCGCTGCGCCTGCACCGCGGCGGCTCTCCGCCGGCAACGAAGGAGGAACTGACGGGCTTCCTGGAGCGCCTGGAGCTGGCATTGGACCAGGAGGGCTTCTTCCGTACGCCCGAGCAGAAGCCGCACATGCTGCGCAACCTGAAAACGCTCTTCACCCGTGCTGAGCCCAGCGAGCAGGAGGTGAGGACCCTGCACGGCCTGCTGGCAGCCCTGCGCGGCACCCGCATCAAGGCAGGCCACTCGAAATAGTAGAATTGCCCTCGGTCGCTGCCGTCTTGCGACTCTCGTCCTCGCTTGCCAAAATCGCCGCGGGCAGCTCGGAGATCACCGCTTGGAAGCCATGACGTCGTACGGTTTTTTTCCGAACTATACACAGAGCGAACGCAGGGTCGATCTGGCCGTCCACCTGCTCGGACTCGTCTGGGCCTTCTCTGCCGTCCCCCTGTTGCTTTTCGCGACCAACTCCCTGGGGGATCCGGCGAAGCTGGTGTCGGCGCTGCTCTATTCGCTGGGCCTGCTCTGGATGCTCGGCTTCTCGACGGCCTACAACGCCGTCCAGTCGCCCGGGCCCAAGCGGATCCTGAGGCGCCTCGACCACTCCGGCATCTTCGTCATGATCGCCGGGACCTACACGCCCTTCGCGCTGGTCAAGTTCCAGAGCACTCTGGGGCTGGGGATCCTGGCCTTCATCTGGTGCCTGGCCGTGATCGGCGTGCTTCTCTCGCTCGTCCTGCCGAAGCGGGTCGACAAGACCACGCTCACACTCTGCCTGGTCATGGGCTGGAGCGTGGTTCTGGTCTTCCCCTCGCTGGAGGCGGCTGTCAGCACTACCGTTCTGGTCCTCCTGATGGTAGGCGGTGGGCTCTTCACAACCGGGGTCGCCTTTTACCTGGCCAAGGGCCTGCGCTTCCACAATGCTATCTGGCACCTCTTCGTCCTCGCCGCCGTCGTCTGCCACTGGATCGCCGTCTTCCTGGCCCTCAGGTCTGCCTGACCTTGGCGGCGCAGGGCATCGCTGCGCGCTTGTGGCTTGCGCCGAGCTCGCATCGGCGCCCAGACTGGCGGGTGCGAGGATCAGGAGAAGTCGCTTCATGGACGCATCCGATCTGAGAGTATTCGAGGCGGTGGCGCGGCTGGGCGGGATGAGCCGGGCGGCGGGCGAGCTGGGCACGGTGCAGTCCAACGTGACCGCCCGGATCCGCCAGCTCGAGTCCGACCTGGGCACCAGCCTCTTCAGCCGCCATGCCCGCGGCGTCGCCCTGACCCCGGCCGGCCGGCGCCTGCTGCCCTATGCCGCCCGCGTGCGCCAGCTTCTGGTCGAGGCGCGCCAGGCCGCCCTCGACGACGGCACGCCTAGGGGCCCCTTCACCCTGGGCGGCCTGGAGAGCACGGCTGCCATCCACCTGGCGCCCTTGCTGGTGGACTTCGCCGCCGCCTGCCCGGAGGTCGACCTCACCCTGGTGACCGGCACCTCGCAGGAGTTGGTGGCCGGCGTGCTGGCCCGCGAGATCGAGCTGGCCCTGGTCTGCGGCCCGGTGAGCGAGCCGAGCTTGGTCAAGGAGAGCGCCTATCGCGAGGAGCTGGTGCTGCTGGCGGCCCCGGCGCGGCGGGCCTCACTGGAGAGCCTGCTGGCCCGCGCGCCCAAGGTCGCAGTCCTGCGCCGCGGCTGCTCCTACCGCCAGCGCCTGGAGGCGCTGCTGGCGCGCCACGGCCGCACCCAGGTCCCCTGCCTGGAGTTCGGCAGCCTGGAGGCCATCTACGCCGCCGTCGCCGCCGGCCTCGCCGTCTCCCTCCTGCCGCGCGCCCTGGTCGAGCCGCTCGCCCGGGAGGGCCGTCTCGCCCTCCATGCCCTGCCGGGCGGCGAGGGCTGGGTCGAGACCCTGGTCCTGCGCCACCGCGAGCAGCAGTCCTCCAGCGCCCACCGCGCCTTTCTCTCCCTGCTGCAGGAGCGGGAGAGAGCAAGCGAGGCTGCTTGAGTTGGCTCAGGCCGCCAGTTTTTTCCCAAAGCCACGACGCGCTTGGGTGCTAACCTGACAGATGACTGATTGCGGACACAGCCGCAAGAACCTCTATCGTACATAAGAAAACTGAGAATTTTAGATCCATTCTATTCTTACTTCTGCTAACAAACTCAAATATCTTCTGATTTATGAACAAAAATAATATTGGAGCGCATAAGATTGGAATGACTATAATTGCAGCCTCCAGCGCTGATATAATTGCTGTTCTGTCCATTTTTATTTGGATGCCGTGCAGGTATCGTCGGACGTAAACAATTTTGTAGGTCTTGCCCACGGATCAGCCGCTAACATCTATTGGTCTGTTCCAAGCCTTTCCGGCACTGCCAGGCGGTGCAGTCCCTTGACGATTTCGGGGGCACGGTCGCGCACCTGAGCGGCGTCATAGGCTGCCTGCAGGCGCAACCAGGCATCGGCACTGCTTCCGATCGCATACTCCAGCCTGATCGCCATCTCCGGCGACAAGGCGCTGCCACCGCTGATCACGCGGTTGAGCTGGGACCGCGACACCTTAAGTGCATCGGCGGCCTGCGCGATGGAGACACCCAGGTCGTCGAGCGCCGACTTGACGAGGCGGCCCGGATGGGGCGGGTTCTTCATCGGCATGGGACCTCCTTCCCGGTCAATGATAGTCGAGGAAGTCGACTTCCTCGGGTTCGCCGTCGAAGCGGAAGACGATACGCCAGTTCGCCCGGACAGTGACGGCCCACAGCCCCGACCGTTCGCCCTTAAGCGGGTGCAGCCGGAAGTGCGGCAGGTCCATGTCCCTGACCGTCGCAGCGACGTCGAGCAAGGCCAGGATCTCCTCGGTCCGGGAGAGCAGTTCCGGTGGCAGCTTCCGCCCGTCTGCCTGCTCGTAGAGCCGTCGCAGTCCGCGGTGCTTGAACGACCTGATCATAGATAGGGAGCTGTAGCATGTAGCGCAACGCGCTACAATCCATGGCGGCTTTCAGACCCCCTGGGGGTGAAACGCTACCCCCTCACGCCCTCTGCTTCTCGTAGGGCCCCAGCAGGTAGGGTGCCAGGAACTGGCCGGTGTAGCTCCGCTTCTCGGCCGCCACCTCTTCCGGCGTGCCGGCGACCACGATCTCGCCGCCGCCGTCGCCGCCCTCGGGGCCCAGGTCGATGACCCAGTCGGCGGTCTTGATGACCTCCAGGTTGTGTTCGATCACCAGCACGGTGTTGCCCTGCTCGACCAGGGCCTGCAGCACCTCCAAGAGCTTGCGCACGTCCTCGAAATGCAGGCCCGTGGTGGGCTCGTCCAGGATGTAGATCGTGCGGCCGGTGGCGCGCTTGGAGAGCTCCTTGGCCAGCTTCACGCGCTGCGCCTCGCCGCCGGAAAGCGTGGTCGCGGGCTGGCCCACCTTGATGTAGCCGAGCCCCACCCGCTCCAGGGTCTCCAGCTTGCCGCGGATCGAGGGGACGGCGTGGAAGAGCTTCACGCCCTCCTCGACCGTCATGTCCAGGACCTCGGCGATGGAGCGGCCGCGGAACTTCACCTCCAGGGTCTCGCGGTTGTAGCGCTGGCCCTTGCAGACGTCGCACTCGACATAGACGTCGGGCAGGAAGTGCATCTCGATCTTGATCACGCCGTCGCCCTGGCAGGCCTCGCAGCGCCCACCCTTCACGTTGAAGGAGAAGCGGCCCGGCTTGTAGCCGCGCTCCTTGGCCTCGGGCAGGCCGGCGAACCAGTCGCGGATCGGGGTGAAGGCGCCGGTGTAGGTCGCCGGGTTGGAGCGCGGCGTGCGTCCGATCGGCGACTGGTCGATGTCGATCACCTTGTCGAGGAAGGCCACGCCCTCGATGGACTCGTGCTCTGCCGCCTGGGCGCGCGCACCGTTCAGCTGCTTGGCGAGCGCGCGATAGAGCGTCTCGATGATCAGGGTCGACTTGCCGGAGCCCGAGACGCCGGTGACGCAGGTGAAGGTGCCCAGCGGGATCTCGGCGCTGACCCGCTTCAGGTTGTGGGCTGCCGCCCCCTTCACCGCCAGGCTCTGCTTGGGATGACCCTGGCGGCGCAGGCGCGGCACCGGGATCTGCTTCACGCCCGTGAGGTACTGCGCGGTCAGGCTGGCCGGGTTGGCCATGACCTCGTCCGGCTTGCCGATGGCCACGACCTCGCCGCCGTGCACGCCGGCGCCGGGCCCCATGTCCACCAGGAAGTCGGCCGAGCGGATGGCGTCCTCGTCGTGCTCGACCACGATCACCGTGTTGTCGAGGTCGCGCAGCCGCTTCAGGGTCTCCAGCAGGCGGGCGTTGTCGCGCTGGTGCAGGCCGATCGAGGGCTCGTCCAGCACGTAGAGCACGCCGGTGAGCCCCGAGCCGATCTGCGAGGCCAGGCGGATGCGCTGGCTCTCGCCGCCCGAGAGGGTGGCCGAGGCGCGCGAGAGGGTGAGGTAGTCGAGGCCCACGTCGTCCAGGAAGCGCAGGCGGTCGTTGATCTCCTTCAGGATGCGCTGGGCGATCTCGCGCTGCTTGGCCGTCAGCTTGTCCTCCAGCCCGTCGAACCAGGAAAGCGCGGCCGCGACCGACAGCCGGCTGGACTCGCTGATCGAGCGCTCGGCGATCTTCACCGCCAGCGCCTCGGGCCGGAGGCGGTCGCCGTTGCAGGTCTCGCAGGCCCGCTCGCCCTGGTACTTCGAGAGCTCCTCGCGCACCCAGTCGCTGTCGGTCTCGCGCATGCGGCGCTGCATGTTGGGGATCACGCCCTCGAAGGCCTTCTTGGTCTCGTAGCTGCGCAGCCCGTCGTCGTAGCGCATGGGGATCGCCTTGCCGCCCGACCCGAAGAGGATCAGGTCCCGGGCTTCCTCAGGCAGCTTGCGCCAGGGTGTGGTCAGAGAGAACTTCCGGTGCCGCGCCAGGTTCTCCAGGGTCTGCTGGTAGAAGGGCGAGGTGGACTTGGCCCAGGGCGCGATCGCGCCGGCCTTCAGGCTGAGCTCCTCGTCGGGCACCACCAGGCCGGCGTCGAAATAGGTGGTGAGCCCCAGGCCGTCGCAGACCGGGCAGGCGCCGTGCGGCGAGTTGAAGGAGAAGAGCCTGGGCTCGATCTCCTCGATGGTGAAGCCGGAGACCGGGCAGGCGAACTTCGCCGAGAAGGTCAGCCGCTCGCCGCTGTCGGCATCCTCGGTGAAGGCAAGGCCGTCGGCCAGCTCCAGCGCGGTCTCGAAGGAATCGGCCAGCCGCTGCTCCAGCCCGGCGCGCAGGACCAGGCGGTCGACCACCACCTCGATGTCATGCTTGCGCTTCTTGTCCAGCGCGGGGGCTTCCGCGATCTCGTGGATCTCGCCGTCGATCTTCACCCGCTGGAAGCCGCGCTTCATCAGCTCCGCCAGCTCCTTCCGGTACTCGCCCTTACGGCCGCGCACGATGGGTGCCAGCAGGTAGAGGCGGCTGCCTTCCGGCAGCTCCATCACGCGGTCCACCATCTGGCTCACGGTCTGGCTCTCGATCGGAAGCCCCGTGGCGGGCGAGTAGGGGACTCCGACCCGCGCCCAGAGCAGGCGCATGTAGTCGTAGATCTCGGTCACCGTCGCCACGGTCGAGCGGGGGTTCTTCGAGGTGGTCTTCTGCTCGATCGAGATCGCCGGCGAGAGGCCCTCGATCGAATCGACATCCGGCTTCTGCATCAGCTCCAGGAACTGCCGGGCATAGGCCGAGAGGCTCTCGACGTAGCGCCGCTGCCCCTCGGCGTAGATCGTGTCGAAGGCGAGCGAGGACTTGCCGGAGCCGGAAAGGCCTGTGATCACGACCAGCTCGTGGCGCGGCAGCTCCAGCGAGACGTTCTTGAGATTGTGCTCGCGGGCGCCGCGAATGGTGATGCTGCCGCTCATGCCAGGGGGCTGCTCCGACGGACGGTGAACAGGGGATGGAACAAACTAGGCTTCATATAGTTTCACTCTACGGACCGGCAATCCAGTGGGCTTTGGCCCCGATCTGTCCCCAGCAGGGGCCAAGCTCTTGTGCGGGAAAAGGAAAGGTCTGGTCTCGTGTGACCGCCTTGAGGCAGACTGTCGCTCGGGATGCCGGTCTCCAGCCTGGCCCGTCAGGCTGAATCCGGTCCGGACGACAAGGCGTTCGCCCCAGGAAGAGCCCCAGGAAGAGCGCCAGGGAAGAGCGATTGAGGAGAGAAGAATGAGAAGAGTTGCATGCCTGCTGGCCGCGGCCGCGTTCCTGTCGGCACCGGTCGCTGCGCAGGAGCTGGTCGACGATGATTTCCAGGGGCAGACCGTCGCCTCGGTGGTCAAGCTCTGCTCGGCGCCCGAGACCGGTGCCAGGGGTCAGTACGCGATCGGCTTCTGCTATGGCTGGATCGCGGGAATCGACCAGTTCTACGACGCCCTGGTCGCCGACCCGCGCTTCGACTTCAGCCCCACGATCTGCACGGATGGCGAAATCTCGCGCGAGGAGGCGCGGACCCTGCTGATCGACTGGGCGGCGGCCAACCCCGACTCCGGTAACATACCCGCACTGAGCGGCCTGATCCAGGCGATCCGCGCGAAGTACCCCTGCTAGCCCCGGCCGGACGAGAGACAATCAAGGAGTGACGACGATGATCAGAAAAGGTGCAATCGTGTTGGTGGCGGCCGGCGGTCTTACCCTGGCCGGATGCCAGAACGTGGACAGCAGTACGGCAGCGCGCACCGGCGTCGGCGCCGGCGTAGGTGCCGCAACCGGCGCGGTGATCGGCGCGTTTGCCGGCAGCCCCGGTGCCGGTGCGGGCATCGGTGCCGCGGTCGGCGGTGCCGGCGGCTTCCTCTACGACCAGATCAAGAAGGACAACCAGTAGCGGCTGAACGCCGGCCGTCCGGCCCCCGCGACGGGGCGGCGGCCCAGGCGTTCCTCACGCATTGCCTGACCAGGGGCGTCCTGCGGCTTCGCGCGGCAGGGCGCCCTTGCTGTTTGGGTCTTGGGATGGGTGCCGCTAATGCGCGTGGTCAACAAGAAGGGGATGCCTTCCCAAGGGTTGAGGCCTCTTTTAGAGTAAAGAATGGGGAACTAGTTGTTTCTCCGCGCTAAAAGGAATCCTGTTTTCTTTTGTCGACGCCTATGCCACAGTAACAAGAGCATCCTGCGACCCCTGTCGCAGGCCGATGCGGCATGGGGGGCATCATCATGGCGGCGATAACGGGAAGCGACCTGGGCGACACTCTTACTGGAACCAACGCAACCGACACGATTTTCGGGCTGAGCGGCGTGGACACCCTCTTCGGCGTGGGCGGGGTCGATACGCTCTTCGGCGGCAGCGGCAAGGACAGCCAGTTCGGCGGCAGTGCAGGCGACCGGATGTTCGGAGACGAAGGCGACGACCGCCTTTACGGTGAGCAGGGCAATGATAGTCTCTATGGCGGATCTGGGAGCGATTACCTCTACGGACACCGCAACAGCAACAGTATGTTTGGGGGATCGGGCCTGGATGTTCTGGTCTCTGACATCAGTGGGATCGATCTGATCGATGGAGGACAGGGCAACGATCTCGCCCGTATTTTCCGTATCGACCGGGGTGACAATCTGGTCTTCAACCTGGGCAACGGCACGACCTTCGTCAATGACGGTCCCGGCGGCACCACTGGCAGCCAGCTTGTCTCGATCGAACGCGTACAGTTCTTCGCGGGCTCGGGCGCCGATCGCCTGACCGGCGGTAGCGCTAGCGACCGGCTCTTCGGTGCAAGCAAACTCGATCGTCTCTACGGGTCCTCGGGCACCGACTACCTCTTCGGGGGATCGGGGAACGACCGACTCTATGCACGCAGTGGGTTCGACCTCTTTTATGGAAACCATGGTAACGACCGAATCTACGACAGCAGCGCCGCTTCGGTACGGGTCGCTGCCTTCGGCGGCGAGGGCAAGGATACCCTTATCGCCTTCGGGGTTGCCGACGACGACGTTCTGTTCGGCGACGACGGAGAGGACACGGTCAGCGCCACCTCGTCGGGGAATGCCAACCTCTACGGCGGTACCGGCGATGACACCCTCTTCGGCGGCGACTGGGGCTACGGGGATCAGGGCAACGACCTGGTTTACACCGGGACCGGAAACGATCGTCTGAACGGCCGGGGCGGAGACGATACGCTCTTTGGCGGCGAGGGGGACGACACGCTGCGCGGCGGTTCCGGCGTCGATACTCTCTTCGGTGGTTCCGGAAGTGACACAATGCCGAGCTTCAGTGGTATCGACCATCTGGACGGCGGTAGTGGTATCGACAGCATAAGCCTGGATTTCGCTGGAGCGGACTTCGCTGTCTCGCTGAACCTCGGCTTGAGCGGCGTCCAGTACATCCTCAATGGGCCGGGAGGCACCACCGGCACCAGCCTGATCAACTTTGAGCGGCTGATCTTTAGGGGAGGGAACGCCGATGACGTGGTCACCGGTGCATCGGCCAGCGATGATCTGGAAGGGCTTTCTGGCGACGATACGCTGAGCGGAGCGTCGGGAGACGACTATCTCGCTGGCGGTTCTGGGAACGATACTCTTATCGATGAGGCGGATCGTGCCTTTGGTTTCGGCGGAGCGGGCGACGATGTAATGGAGTTTTCGAAGTCCTCGTCAACCTACAATCGGGGCGAGGGCGGCGCGGGCGCGGATACCATCTTCGGGGTCAGTTCAGGCCTGGACGATCTCTACGGCGACAATGGTGCCGACCGCATCTATGGCGGCGACTTTCAGTCCGGCGGGTCCGGGCAGGACTTCCTGGTGGGCAAGACCGGCAACGATGTCCTTTGGGGCGCATCCGCCAACGATAAGGCCTACGGCGGGATCGGCCTCGACGAACTCCAAGGCGGAGACGGGGCTGACCGTCTCTACGGTGGCTCCGGTCCGGATCGAGTCTATGGTGGCAATGGCAACGATACCATCGCCGGCGGCTCCGGAGCGAACTTCCACCAGCTAGGCGAGGAGGGGAACGATCTCATCCTCGTCGGCCTGGGCGAGAGCGGCATCGGCACAATCGACGGCGGCAACGGCGACGATACGCTTGCCCTGGTGACCGGCGGCGAGCTTTCTGCAGGCAAGGTCGTCACCGGGGTGGAACACACGATCCGGATCGGCTCCAGCGGGCACGACGTGCTGAACGGGTCGGGGGCGGGCGACACCATCTACGGTCTCAGCGGCAACGACGAGATCAACGGTCTGGACGGCCTCGATTCCCTCTTCGGCGGTGCCGGCAACGACGCGCTGAGGGGACAGGACGGCGACGATCGCCAGGTGGGAGGCCTGGGACTGGATACCCTCTTCGGCGGAACTGGAAACGACCGGCTCTATGGCGGCACCGCGAACGATCAGCTTATCGGCGGCACCGGCAGCGACACCCTCTTCGGCGGCAACAATCGGGACCGCCTGAACGGCGCCTCCGGGACGGATACGGCCTATGGCGGGGCCAACAACGACACCTTCATCGTCGACACCAGGACGGACCGTCTGTTCGACGGGACAGGGCAGGGCGACGACGTCCTGCGGTCCAACGCCGCCGACTTTACCCTGGGCACCGCGAGCGAGATCCTGGTCGAGCGGGTGAACATCAACACCGCGGCCGGCAATGCCAAGATGGTGGGTAACGACGCCGACGACATCATCATCGGCAACTCCTTCTCCAACGTCCTGCTGGGGCGCAGCGGCGACGACCGCCTGAACAGCCGCGGCGGCACCAACACCATGACCGGCGGCAGCGGCGACGACACCTTCGTGGTGACGACCAGTGCCGACCAGGTGCGCGAGTTCGCTGGCCACGGCACCGACCTTGTGCGCGCGGAGAAGAGCTTCACCTTGCCGACAGGCACGGCAACCGCCTTCATCGAGAACCTGCGGCTGCAGGGCGGCTTCGGCAACATAAGGGGAGCCGGCAACGAGCTGGACAACAGGCTGGACGGCAACACGGGCGACAACGTCCTGCGGGGGCTGGACGGTGCCGACACCCTGGTCGGTGCGGACGGTGCCGACCAGCTTTTCGGCGGGGCCGATGCCGACCGCATGGAAGGCGGAAGCGGGTCCGACACGATCCTCATGGATACGGGCGACGTCGCTTTCGGCGGGTCGGGCAGCGATCTCTTCCGCTTCAACGGCGGAACCCTCGGCGTGGACGGCTCGGGCGGACCGACGATCCGGGACTTCGACGGCCTCCTGGTGAACGCGGCCAACGGCCAGGACAAGCTGGTCTTCGCCACCGGGCTGGAGAGCGGCAGCTTCGCCTACATCGGGGCAGGGACCTTCACCGGCGGCGGCAACTCCGAGGCCCGCTATGCCGGGCCGCGCCAGGTCCAGATCGACCAGGACGGCGACGGTTCGGTGGACATGGCCTTCCTGATCAACGGCCTGACGGCGGCCAATCTTCTGACCGCTGCCGACTTTGTCTGGCTATGACGACACCGCCACCCAGGTCTTGGCGGGAGCGGGCCCCGAGGGGCCGGGCCGCTCTCCGCCGTCGCCGGGTTCCGCGCGCCCCGCACCTGCTGCAGGGGCGTGCGCCGGCTAGCTTTCACCTAGAGCGGGCGTCTTTGTTGCGAGTCGAAATCAATTAAGCACGCAAGGGTAGCATGCTTTCCATGACCTTGAGGTCGGCCCGAAAAAGCGGATGTGATAGTGAATTTTATTAATCTATTGATTGATAATAAAAAATTGCTCTCTCAACGCCATCGCGCGAGACGGAGAAACCGCTGGGGAGGATTTTGCCGTTCCGATCTGCTGCCCGATGTGAAACCGTTAGGTTGGAAACCTACGACAAGAAGGAAGCAGGAGGAAGCGCAGTATGGCTGTCATCTCGGGTACGGAACTGAACGACACGCTGGACGGAACCAGCGCGGCGGATACCATCCTCGGTCTCAGCGGGTCGGATACGCTGTCCGGTCTCACCGGGGGAGACGTCTTGTTCGGCGGCAGCGGATACGACCGCCTGCGGGGCGGCGAGGGCGACGACACGGTCATCAATGACGCGGGCCGGGGCTATCTCTATGGCGAAGGTGGGTCCGATAGCCTGATCTGGACAGGCAGCGACAGCTTCGGTATCGGCTTCGGCGGTGGCGGCGACGACCTGCTGGATGTACCCGGCAACCGCATCCACAATCTATATGGCGGTGGCGGCGACGACCGCCTCTACGGCGGCAACTCGCAGGTGGGCGGCGACGGCGACGACACTTTGCGGGGGCTCGACAATTCGGACCGCCTGCTGGGCGACAGCGGCGCCGACAGTCTCTACGGGGGGACCGGAAACGATGTCCTCTTCGGCGGGGCCGACGACGACTCGCTCTTCGGCGGCAGCGGAGCCGACAGCCTCGTCTCCGCGCCGAGCGGCATCGACCTGATCGACGGCGGGGAGGGGAACGACACGGCGCGGGTCCTGCGCCAGGACCGCAGCAATGATCTGACCTTCGATCTCGGCAACGGCAATGCCGTCCTCAACGACGGGCCGGGCGGCGGCAGCGGCAGCCAGCTCGTCTCCATCGAGAACCTCATTCTGAGCGCCGGGGAAGGCTCGGACCGCCTGACGGGCAGCAGCGGCAGCGACCGCTTCTACGGGGGAGGCAGCAGCGACCGCATCTACGGCTCTTCCGGCGACGATTCCGCTTTCGGCGGCTCAGGCGACGATCTTCTCTATGCCGTCAGCGGCCTGGAACGCCAGTTCGGCGGAGACGGCGAGGATCGTCTCTACGACAGCGCGACGACGTCGAAGTTCTACGGGCAGGGGGGATCCGGGGACGACCGGATCGAGGCCTTCGGCGTGCTGGACGAAGACTTCCTGCGCGGCAGCCACGGCGACGACAGCCTGATCGCGACCTCCTCAGGCAATGCGCGCCTCTTCGGCGGCAGCGGCGCGGACGGTCTCTTCGGCGGCAATGCCGGGTTCGGCGGCTCCGGCGAGGACCTCGTCTACGGCGCCACCTTCGCCGATAGCCTCTATGGAGGCGACGGCGACGATGGCCTCTACGGGGGCCAGGGCAGCGACCGGCTGTTCGGCGGCAGCGGCGACGACAGGCTCGATGGTGCCTCCGGCGACGATCAGGTCGACGGGCGCAGCGGCATCAACGCGATGGACGGCGGCAGTGGTCTCGACGCCGTGATCCTGGACCTGACCGGCGTCGACAGCGATGTCGTCCTGGACCTCGGCCAGGCCGGCGTGCAGTACCTTCCCGACGGCCCGGGCGGCTCCACCGGCAGCAGCCTGGTCGATTTCGAGGAGATCACCTTCCGCGGCGGGTCCGGCCAGGATGTCATCACCGGCGGTATCGGCAACGACAGCATCTACGGGCGTGAGAACGACGACACCCTGAGCGGTGGTTCCGACCGGGATGTCCTGCGCGGCGGTACCGGGAACGATCGCCTGCTGGACGAGTCGGGTCATGCCTACGGTTTCGGCGGCGAGGGCGACGACTTCATGGACTTCTCCCAGGCTAACGACGGGATCAATGCCCTCTTCGGCCAGAGCGGTTCGGACAGCCTCTTCGGGAACTCGTCCGGCACCGACATCCTGCAGGGCGACACGGGAACAGACAGTCTCTTCGGCGGGCGCCAGCAGAGCGGTGGCTACGGCAACGATACCCTGCGCGGCCTCACCGGAGACGACGAGCTTCATGGCAACGAGGACAAGGACGTCCTCTTCGGCGGCGCGGATGAGGACAGCCTCTACGGCGGCGAGGGTGCCGACCGGATGGTGGGCGGCAGCGGCAGCGACCTGCTGTTCGGCGGCGAGGGCCGGGACCGTCTGAACGGGGGCTCAGGCAGCGACACGGCCTACGGAGGAGCCAACGACGACACCTTCATCGTGGACCGAGAGAGCGACCTCATCTTCGACGGCGCGGGCGAGGGCAGCGACGTGCTGCGCTCCAACGCGCTGCGCTACACGCTCGGCACGGCGAGCGAGGTCTCGGTCGAGCGGGCGAACGTCAACACAGGAGCCGGCGCGGCCAAGCTGGTCGGCAATGCGAACGACGAGATCCTGCTCGGCAACTCCTTCTCCAACGTGCTGCTGGGCAAGAGCGGTGCCGACCGCCTGAACGGCGGCGGAGGCAGCAACACGCTGATGGGCGGCAGCGGCGACGACACCTTCATCGTCGCGACCTCCGCCGACCTCCTGCGGGAGTTCGCCGGCAACGGCACCGACCTGGTGCGGGCAGAGAGCGACTTCACCCTGCCGGGCGGCAGCGAAGGCTTCGTCGAGAACCTGCGGCTGCAGGGCGGCTTCGGCAACCTCGCCGGGGCCGGCAACGCGCTTGCCAACCGGATCGAGGGCAACAGCGGCGACAACCTGCTGGAAGGCCTGGGCGGGGACGACTCGCTGACGGGTGGCGCGGGCGACGACATCCTGGAGGGCGGTGCCGGGGACGACCGGCTGGAGGGCGGCAGCGGTTCCGACACGATCAGGCTGCAGTCGGGCGATGCGGCCTTCGGGGGATCGGGCAGCGACGCCTTCCTCTTCGACGGCGGGTCGCTGGGAGCCGGCGGCTCCGGCGGTCCGGTCATCCGGGACTTCGACGGCGTGCTGGCGAACGGGGCCAACGGCGCGGACAAGCTGGTCTTCGCCACCGGCCTGGAGACCGGCAGCTTCGCCTATATCGGCGCGGCAGCCTTCTCCGGCGGCGGCAGTTCGGAGGCGCGCTTCGCCGGGCCGCGGCAGATCCAGGTCGACCAGGACGGCGACGGGGTCGCCGACCAGGCCTTCCTGCTCGACGGCGTCACGGCCGCCAACCTGCTGACGGCAACCGACTTCCTCTGGTTATAGCCCGAGGTGGGGCGGGAAGGGAGCAGAGGCGCTCCCTTCCTCTCCCTCCACTCTTCTACCTAAAGATGCTTTCGCCGATCACTTTTTTGGCACTCATGCGGTCTGTAGGACAGGAGGGCGGCTGGCCACTTTCTGACCGACGTCACGGTCAGGAGCCGGCCTTCGTCCTGCCTCACATCGCCGCGACAGTCTGCCGCGCCCGGGCGAGCACTGAGGCCGGCGGCCATGAATGGCGCGGGCCGCCTTGTCGCGTGTGCCCTGGCGCCCTGCAGAGGAACCGCGTCCGGTAAGGGAGGAAGGAAAGGGGCCGCCAAGCGGGGCGTCGGCCAGGCGATTTTCTCCATTCCGCTTTTGGCGTCGCCGTGGTTCCCTTTTCTTGCCAGAACGCTGCGCGCCCACGTTGCTTCCTTGCAGCGTTCTCACTCAATGATTGTTCTGGCAGAGTCCCGGTGCAGGTGAGTCCCCCTGCCCGGAGTCTGCTCAGAGTCTGCGAACAAGAACACTGACAAAGGGAGAAGCGCATCATGTCCGTCTTTTCGGGCAGCGATCTGAACGACACCCTGACCGGCACGGAATCGTCCGATCAGATCTATGGGCTGAGCGGGGACGATACCCTGACCGGGCTCTCCGGCGGCGACTCGATCTATGGCGGCAGTGGCAAGGACCTGAGCTACGGCGGCTCCCGGAACGACCTGGGCTTCGGTGGCGATGGCGACGACACCCACTTCGGCGGCGATCAGAACGATTACTCGTCCGGCGGGGCCGGTGACGACAGGCTCTACGGTGACAGCGGCAACGACGTCGTGCGCGGCGACAGCGGGTCGGACCTCTTGGTCAGCAACGCGGGCCGCGGCTACCTCTACGGCGGCAGCGGCAAGGATATCCTGATCTGGACCGGCAGCGACAGCTTCGGCGTGGGACGCGGTGACGAGGGGGACGATATCCTGGAGGCCGGTGCGGGGCTGCACGATCTCTACGGCGGCGAGGGCGACGACCGGCTCTACGGCGGCGACGACCAGCGGGGCGGCGAGGGCGATGATACCATCTACGGCGGCCTGGGCACCGACCGCATCCGCGGCGATAGCGGAAAGGATACCGCCTACGGCGGCAGCGGCGGTGACCTCCTCTGGGGCGGTGCCGGCGACGACCGCCTCTTCGGCGGCACCGGCGAGGACAGCTTCTTCTCCGCGCCCAGCGGCGTCGACTTCCTCTACGGCGGACCGGGCGACGATACCGCGCGCCTCTACCGTCAGGACCGCAGCAACGACCTGGTCTTCGACCTGGGCAATGGCACGGCCTTCCTGAACGACGGCGCCGGCGGAAGCACCGGCAGCCAGCTCTTCTCCATCGGCAGCGTCACGCTGCGGTCCGGCGAGGGCGACGACCGGCTGCGGGGCGGCAGCGGCGACGACCAGCTCTCCGGCGACAGCGGTGACGACCGCATCTACGACACCTCCGGCGACGACCGGGCCTTCGGCGGGTCGGGTGCGGATCTGCTCTACGCGATCAGCGGCGTCGCCCGCCTCGACGGCGGCGCCAACGACGACCGCATCTACGACACTTCCTCGACCCAAGTCCTGCTCTATGCTCGCGGCGGGTCGGGAAATGACCTGATCGTGGCTTTCGGCGTCCTCGACGGCGACGACCTGCGCGGCGGAACCGGCGCCGACACCCTGATCGCGACCTCGTCGGGCAATGCGCAGCTTCACGGTGAGGACGGCAGCGACCGCCTCTACGGCGGCGGTTTCCTCACCGGCGGCTCGGGGAAGGATCTCATCTTCGGAGAAAGCGGCGCGGACTTCCTCTATGGCGATGCCCACGACGACAAGATCTACGGGGGCCGTGGCAACGACTCCCTGTCCGGCGGCAGGGGGGACGACAGTCTCTTCGGTGGCTCTGGCAACGACCGGGTCGACGGCTCCGACGGCCGCAATCGGATGGACGGCGGCAGCGGGTGGGATACCGCCGTGCTCGACCTCAGCGGCGTGGATGTCGCGGTCACCCTGAACCTCAGCGCCGGCGGCGTGCACTGGCTTCCCGACGGTCCCGGCGGCACCACCGGCAGCAGCCTGGTCGGCTTCGAGGCCATGACCATGGACAGCGGGTCGGGCAGCGATTCCATAGGCGGTGGCATCGGCAACGACCGCATCTACGGGCACGACGGCGACGATCACCTGAACGGGCAATCGGGCAACGACATCCTGCGCGGCGGAAGCGGCAACGATACGCTCTTCGACAGGTCGGGGCGGGCCTACGGCTTCGGTGGCGACGGCGACGACCTCATCGACTTCTCCGGGGCCGTGCAGGGCATCAACGCCCTCTTCGGCCTCAGCGGCGACGACAGCCTGAGGGCGAACAGCTCCGGCCAGGACCTGGTTTACGGCGGCCAGGGCAGCGACCTGGTATTCGGGGGACGGCGGGTCTCCGGCGATTCCGGCGACGACAGCTTGAAGGGCCTGACCGGGGACGACACCCTCAGGGGCAACAGCGCGGCCGATGCCCTCTTCGGCGGCGCGGAGGAGGACAGCCTCTACGGCGGCGAGGGTGCCGACCGGATGGTGGGCGGCAGCGGCAGCGACCTGCTGTTCGGCGGCGAGGGCCGGGACCGTCTGAACGGGGGATCGGGCAGCGACACGGCCTATGGAGGAGCCAACGACGACACCTTCATCGTCGACCGAGAGAGCGACCTCATCTTCGACGGCGCGGGCGAGGGCAGCGATGTGCTGCGCTCCAACGCGCTGCGCTACACGCTCGGCACGGCGAGCGAGGTCTCGGTCGAGCGGGCGAACGTCAACACAGGAGCCGGCGCGGCCAAGCTGGTCGGCAATGCGAACGACGAGATCCTGCTCGGCAACTCCTTCTCCAACGTGCTGCTGGGCAGGAGCGGTGCCGACCGCCTGAACGGCGGCGGCGGCAGCAACACGCTGATGGGGGGCAGCGGCGACGACACCTTCATCGTCGCGACCTCCGCCGACCTCCTGCGGGAGTTCGCCGGCAACGGCACCGACCTGGTGCGGGCCGAAAGCGACTTCACCCTGCCGGGCGGCAGCGAAGGCTTCGTCGAGAACCTGCGGCTGCAGGGCGGCTTCGGCAACCTCGCCGGGGCCGGCAACGCGCTTGCCAACCGGATCGAGGGCAACAGCGGCGACAACCTGCTGGAAGGCCTGGATGGGGACGATTCGCTGGCGGGTGGCGCGGGCGACGACATCCTGGACGGCGGTGCCGGGGACGACCGGCTGGAGGGCGGCAGCGGTTCCGACACGATCAGGCTGCAGTCGGGCGATGCGGCCTTCGGCGGGTCGGGCAGCGACGCCTTCCTCTTCGACGGCGGGTCGCTGGGAGCCGGCGGCTCCGGCGGCCCGGTGATCCGGGACTTCGACGGCGTGCTGGCGAACGGGGCCAATGGTGAGGACAAGCTGGTCTTCGCCACCGGCCTGGAGACCGGCAGCTTCGCCTATATCGGCGCGGCAGCCTTCTCTGGCGGCGGCAGTTCGGAGGCGCGCTTCGCCGGGCCGCGGCAGATCCAGGTGGACCAGGACGGCGACGGCCAGGCCGACCAGGCCTTCCTGCTCGACGGCGTCACGGCCGCCAACCTGCTGACGGCGACTGACTTTCTCTGGTTGTAGTCTCGTGTGCTTGGAAGGGGGCAGGGTCGCCCCCTTCCTGCCTGCGCCGCCTAGAGCAAATCCCGAGCAGATGGACTCATCTGCGACGACGATTTGCGTCCAAAACAACGAGCTAGATCAGGATGCGTGAGCATGAGCGAGCGCAACTTGCTCTAGCGGTCGATGATGGCGAGGCCGTACTCCTGGGCGGCGTCCTCCAGCCAGGCGAAGACGTACTGCGCGAAGGAAGGGCGGCAGAGCAGCGTGTAGGTCCCGGCCTCCTCGTCGCGGCCGCGATAGAGGATGACCTCGGCCTTGGACATCAGGGTCTGGGCGCAGCGGCCGGGCGGAAAGACATCCGGGTGCAGGTCGATCGGCACGCCCTTGGCCAGCAGCTCCAGCACCCGGGGGCCTTCCAGGACGAGCGTTACGTAGTTGTCCGAGACGTCCGTCACGCCGACGAAGGCCTCGCCCAGCATCTCGTCCAGGTCCTGGGCCAGTCCCTGGCCGTCGGGGCCCACCAGCAGCCACTCGTCGGGGCCCAGGCCCAGCAGGAGGCGGTCGCCCCGCACCGCCGTCTCGCAGGTGGCCGGCAGGGCCATGCCGACCGCGAGGGTGAGCGCGTCCCTGGCGGCGGCATCGTCGCGCCGGGCGCGCAGGTTGATCGCACTGACGAAGCGGCGCGCACCGATGCCGACCCCGGCCTCGCCGAGCCCGGACACCGCGCGCTGCTGGAGGGAAAGGCCGTCGAGCGGCCCCTGACGCTGGAACTCAGACACTGAGGCGGCTCCCTTCCTTGTCGTAGAAGACCGGATCGACCACCTCGCAGGCGACGACCTCGCCGTCCTCCTGGGGCGAGAAGATCGTCTGGCCCTTGCGGGCCCGCCCGCCCTTCACCAGCGCCATGGCGATCGAGCGGCCCAGGGCCGGGCTCCAGTAGCTGGAGGTCACGTGGCCCAGCATCGGCAGCGGGCGTTCCTCCCCGGGCTTCACCACCAGCTGCGCGCCTTCCGGCAGCACCCGTTCCGGCGCCGCCGTCAGCAGGCCGACAAGCTGCTTGCGGTCGGGCTTGGACATGTCGGCGCGGGTGAGCGAGCGCTTGCCGACGAAGTCCTTGGTCTTGGAGACGATCCAGTCCATGCCGAGGTCTAGCGGATTGACCGAGCCGTCGGTCTCCTGGCCGACGATGATGAAGCCCTTCTCGGCGCGCAGCACGTGCATGGCCTCGGTGCCGAAGGGGGCGATGCCGTACTTGGCGCCGGTCCGCATCAGCGCCTCCCAGATACCCAGCCCGTAGGAGCTTGGCACGCTCACCTCGAAGGAGGCCTCGCCGGTGAAGGAGACGCGGAAGACGCGGGCCTTGCGGCCGGCGACCAGGCCGGGCTTGACGCTCATGTGCGGGAAGGCCTCGGCCGAGAGGTCGAGGTCGGGCGCCAGCTCGGCCAGCAGCTCGCGCGCATAGGGTCCGGCAATCTGGCAGGTCGCCCACTGTTCGGTGACGGAGGTGAGGAAGACCTTGAGCTCGGGCCACTCGGTCTGCAGGTACTCCTCCAGGTGCGCCAGCACCTGGGCGGCGTTGCCGCTGGTCGTGTGCATCAGGTAGTGGCTCTCGCCCAGCCGGGCGGTGACGCCGTCGTCCATCACCATGCCGTCCTCGCCCAGCATCAGGCCGTAGCGGCAGCGCCCGACGCCCAGCTTCGACCAGGCGTTGGTGTAGATGCGGTTCAGGAACTCGGCGGCATCGGGCCCCTGGATATCGATCTTGCCCAGGGTGGAGGCATCCAGCATGCCCACGGCCTCGCGCACGGCCAGGCACTCGCGCCGGACCGCGGCCTCCATGGTCTCGCCGGGCTCGGGATAGTACCAGGCGCGCCGCCACTGGCCGACGTTCTCGAAGACCGCGCCGTTCGCCTCCTGCCAGGGGTCCATGGGGGTCTTGCGCAGGGGGTCCAGCAGGGCGCCGACGTCGCGGCCCATCCAGGCGCCGAAGGAGACCGGGGTGTAGGGCGGCCGGAAGGTGGTCGTGCCGACCTCGGGGATCGGCTTGGCCAGGGTCTCGGCCACCAGGGTCAGCGCGTTGACGTTGGAGGTCTTGCCCTGGTCGGTCGCCATGCCGGTCGTCGTGTAGCGCTTCAGGTGCTCGATCGAGCGATAGCCCTCGCGCAGGGCTAGCTGCAGGTCCGCGGCGGTGACGTCGTTCTGCTGGTCGACGAAGTGCTTGCCCTTGTGCCCCAGGGGCTTGTCGGCCGGGATCAGCCAGAGCCGGCGCAGCGGCAGGAAGCCGTGGCTCGCGGCCGTCGGCGCCTCGCCGGTCTTGCCGCCCTTGCCCAGCTCCTCCGCGGCGGCGGCCGCGGCGGCATGCCCCTCGGCCAGGACGGCGCCGAGACCGAAGGTGCCGTTGCCGGCGCCGGCAGAGCGCTGGCCCGGCTGGCCGGTCTCGCCGGGGCGGAAGAACTGGCCCTCTTCCTCCCAGACCAGCTTGCCCTTGGACTGGCTGTGCAGGTGGACGCTGGGGGTCCAGCCGCCGGCGTTCAGCAGCAGGTCGCAGGCGATCTCCTCGCGCTTGCCGCCCAGCGCCTTGCCGTCGCTCGCGATCTGGTCGACCAGCGCGCCCTGGACCCGCTTGCCGCCGAGCGCTGCGAAGACGCCCTGGCCGGCCAGGATCCTGAGGCCGCGCCTCTGCGCCGCCATGGTCCAGTGGCCCTGCGGGGTCTCGCGCAGGTCGGCCACGGCCGCCACCTCGATGCCGCCGTCGGCCAGCGCGATCGCCGTGCGGTAGGCGCTGTCGTTGTTGGTGACCAGGACGGCGCGCTTGCCGGCACGCACGGCATAGCGGCCGAGATAGGTCGCGGCCGCGCCAGCCAGCAGGGAGCCGGGGCGGTCGTTGTCGCGGAAGATCAGCGGCCGCTCGATGGCCCCGGCGGCGAAGATCGCCTGCCTGGTGCGCAGCTTCCAGAGGCGGTGGCGCGGCTGGTGCGCCGGCCGCTCCTTCAGGGTCAGGTGATCGGAGAGGTTCTCCCAGAGGGCGAAGAAGTTGTGGTCGTAGGCGGCAAAGCAGACCGTCCGGGTCATGACCGTGACGTTGGCCAGGCTCTCCAGCTCCGCCTCGGCCTTGGCCAGCCAGTCGAGCGCGGCCTCGCCCCCGATCTCCAGCCCGGGATCGTTCAGCAGCGAGCCGCCCAGCCGGGAATCCATCTCGACCAGCAGCACGCGCGCACCGCTGCGCCCGGCGCCGAGTGCTGCGGCCAGCCCTGCGGGCCCGCCGCCCACCACCAGGATGTCTGTGTGCGCGAAGCTCTTGTCGTAGGGGTCGGGGTCGGGCTTGGTGGGGGCGTGTCCCAGACCCGCGGCCTTGCGGATGAAGTGCTCGTAGAACATCCAGGCCCGGGTGCCTTTGCCGGGGCCCATGAAGGTCTTGTAGTAGAAGCCGGACGGCAGGAACTTCGAGAGGCGGGCGTTGATCGCGCCCAGGTCGAAGCCGGGCGAGGGCCAGGCGTTCTGCGACTGCAGAGTCATGCCGTCGACCAGCTCGGCGATCGTGCCCTTGATGTTGGGCTCGGTCCGGGGATCGTTGCCGACCTGGAAAAGGGCGTTGGGCTCCTCCACCCCGGCGGAGACGATGCCGCGCGGCCGGTGGTACTTGAAGCTGCGCCCCACCAGGTGCACCCCGTTGGCGAGCAGCGCGGAGGCGATGGTGTCGCCCGCATAGCCGCCGTAGCGATGGCCGTCGAACTGGAAGCGGAGCGGGCGGCTGCGGTCGATCAGGCCGCCGTCGGTCAGGCGAAAAGGCTGCATGTCTCGCTGTTCCCGCCCTTGCTAGACGTAGGTCTTGGTCTCGACGGCCGGGGCCTTGGCCCCCTGCTCGTAGACCGCCAGGATGCGATAGCTCACCGTGTCGCGGATGGCGTTGAACCAGCGCCGGCAGCCGTGGCTGTGGACCCAGCGCTCGTGGAACACCCCCTTGGTGTTCTTGCGCCAGTAGACATAGGCCGCCCACTCCTCGTCGCTGAGAGCCTCCGGGTTCTCCGGGCGGGCCAGGTGCGCCTCGCCGCCGTAGCCGAACTCGATCTCGGGGCGCGGTCCGCAGTAGGGACAGTCAATCAGCAGCATGGCTCGTCTCTCGCGTCTTGCCCGACGGGATCAGTGCGCGACCGCCGCGGCACCGTGCTCGTCGATGGTGAATCCGGTGATGAAGCGGTCCAGTCGGAAGGGCTCGGCCAGGGGGTGCGGCTCGTCGCGGGCGATGGTGTGGGCGAAGACATGGCCCGAGCCGGGCGTCGCCTTGAAGCCGCCGGTGCCCCAGCCGCAGTTGATGAAGAGCCCCGCCACCGGGGTCTTGGAGATGATCGGGCTGGCATCGGGGCAGACGTCGACGATGCCGCCCCACATGCGCAGCATGCGCATCCGGCGGAAGAGCGGGAAGAGCTCGCAGATCGCCGCCAGGGTCTCCTCGGTCACATGGATGGAGCCGCGCTGGCCGTAGCCGATATAGTGGTCGACGCCGGCGCCGATCACCAGCTCGCCCTTGTCGGACTGGCTGACGTAGGCGTGGACGGCGTTGGACATCACCACGCAGTTGATGGTGGGCTTCACCGGCTCGCTGACCAGCGCCTGCAGCGGCAGCGACTGGAGCGGTAGCTGCACCCCGGCCATCTGCGCCAGCACGCTGGAATGGCCGGCGGCGACGATGCCGACCTTCTTGGCGGCGATGCGCCCGCGGCCGGTCTTCACGGCGACGACGCGGCCCTCCTTGATCTCGAAACCCTCGACCGGGCAGTTCTGCACGATGTCGACGCCCAGCTCTGCCGCGGCCCTGGCATAGCCCCAGGCGACGGCGTCGTGCCGCGCGGTGCCGCCGCGCCGCTGCAGGCTGGCCCCCAGCACCGGATAGCGACCCTTCGCGCGCAGATCGATCACCGGGCAGAAGTCCTTTACGCCCTGGGCGTCGAGGAAAACGGAATCGATGCCGTTCAGCCGGTTGGCGTTGACCCGCCGCGAGAGCTCGCGCAGGTCGTGCTCGTTGTGCGCCAGGTTCAAGACGCCGCGCTGCGAGAACATGACGTTGTAGTTCAGCTCGTGAGAGAGGTTCTCCCAGAGCTTCAGCGCATGCTCGTAGAGGCCGGCCGACTGGTCCCAGAGATAGTTGGAGCGCACGATGGTGGTGTTGCGGCCGGTGTTGCCGCCGCCGATCCAGCCGCGCTCGACCACGGCGACCCGCGTGATCTTCAGCTCCTTGGCGAGGTAGTAGGCCGTCGCCAGGCCGTGGCCGCCGCCGCCCACGATCACGACGTCGTACTCGTCCTTGGGCTCGGCCGAGGGCAGGGCTTCCGGCCAGCGCTCATGATGGCTGAAGGCGTTCTTCACCAGGTTGGCAAGGGAATAGCGCTGTTTCATCGACCACCTGCCTCGGGTTACGGCCGGCCCCTCCGGCCCGGTCTTGGTCCGGACGGCTCGGATGCCTGCGAAAAATGCCTGCTGTCTCGCAACGGTGACTCTGTCGCTTCGGGCGCCCTGGGGCAAGCCCACCCGCTTCTTCGGCCCGAAATCGCCGGAAATCGCGCCAGCAAGCCCGGAAAGGGCATCAGGCTGAGTCTAAGGGCTTGCGGATTGGCGCCAAGATTTTATGATTCTGCGACAAAGGCGTCCAACCCGCTGCTGCAAGCCCGAGGAGGGCCCAGCCGGCTCGATTGCATGGCGCCTCCTGGGCAACGATGCGTCAGTAAGGGATTGCGCCCTTGTTCGGTGAAGCGCCCCGCACACTACCCTATCACGTGGCTTTCGTGCTGGTGCCGCAGGCGACGCAGATTGCCCTGGTGGGTGCGATTGAAGCCTTGCGCCTGGCCAATCGTGCCAGCGGGAAGACGCTTTACAGCTGGTCGCTGGTCTCCGTCGACGGCAACGCCGTGCGGGCATCGAACGGCATGGAGGTGGCCTCCAGCGGCGACCTCGCCAAGGGCGAACTGGCCGATGTCATCGTCGTGTGCGGCGGAGCCGACCCGGCGCTCGCGGCCGATCGCCGGCTGCTTGCCTGGCTGCGGACGCAGAGCCGGCGCGGCAAGGACATCGGTGCGCTCTGCACCGGTTCCCTGCTGCTGGCCAAGGCGGGCCTGCTGGACGGCTATCGCTGCACCATCCACTGGGAGAACCTGGCAGGCTTCGTCGAGGCCTATCCCGAAATCGACATCTCCACCGAGCTCTTCGAGATCGACCGCGGCCGCTTCACCTGCGCGGGCGGCACGGCGGTCATCGACCTCATGCTGAACCTCATCGGCAGCCAGCACGGCCACGAGCTGGCGGCCAAGGTCGCCGACCAGTTCATGCACGAGCGGATCCGCGATTCCCACGACCACCAGCGCATGAGCCTGCCGGCCCGCCTGGGCGTGCGCCATCCCAAGCTGCTCTCCATCATCGCCCTGATGGAGAACAACCTTGAGGAGCCGATGAGCCGCACCAGCCTGGCCGCCCACGCGCAGCTCTCCGCGCGGCAGCTCGAACGCCTCTTCCGCAAGTACCTGAACCGCTCGCCGGCGCGCTACTACCTGGAGCTGCGCCTGAACCGGGCGCGCCTGCTGCTGCTGCAGACCGACATGAGCATCATCGACGTGGCGCTCGCCTGCGGCTTCGTCTCGGCCTCGCACTTCTCCAAGTGCTACCGCGATTTCTTCGGACACACGCCGCGCCGCGAACGCGGGGTGCCGGCGCAGGCCTACGCCGACTAAAGGCCGAGGCGGCGGACTGCCCTTTTTCCGTGGAGGCCTTGCCTCATGGACCGGATAAACTGCATAAGGCTTATGCGTCGCCGCATGTCGCCTCTGTCGCAATTCAGCCAGGCAAGGTCGGAGGAAAGCCGATCTTTCGGGGCCGATACAGCGAGACTGCGCCGCAGTTCAGAAGGCGATGGCTCTTGCCGAGCGCCCTTTCGGGAAGTGGTGTTACATTGGTCTTGTGCGAGGCTGTCCCCGGCGTGGGACCCCCCGCCGTACTAGGGAGCAAGGAAAGGCATGGCCGAGGAAGACGAGGACGATCTGGACCTGAACAGCCTCGACGACGACGAGCTGGTCAAGCAGATGCATGACGACCTCTACGACGGACTGAAGGAAGAGATCGAAGAAGCCGTCCATATCCTGCTGGGGCGCGGCTGGGTTCCCTACGACGTCCTGACCAAGGCGCTGGTCGAGGGCATGCGCATCGTCGGCATCGACTTCCGCGACGGCATCCTCTTCGTGCCGGAGGTGCTGCTGGCCGCCAACGCCATGAAAGGCGGCATGTTCATCCTGCGCCCGCTCTTGGCCGAGACCGGCGCGCCCAAGCAGGGCAAGATGGTGATCGGCACGGTCAAGGGCGACATCCACGATATCGGCAAGAATCTGGTCTCCATGATGATGGAAGGTGCGGGCTTCGACGTGATCGACCTCGGCATCAACAATCCGGTCGAGAACTATCTGAATGCGCTGGAAGAGCACGAGCCGGACATCCTCGGCATGTCGGCGCTGCTGACCACGACCATGCCCTACATGAAGGTCGTGATCGACGCGATGAAGGAGAACGGCATCCGCGAGGAGTACGTGGTGCTGGTCGGCGGGGCGCCGCTGAACGAGGCCTTCGCCGAGGCGATCGGCGCCGATGCCTACTGCCGCGACGCCGCGGTCGCGGTGGAGACGGCCAAGGAGTACGTCGCGCGCCGCCACAACCAGCAGCGCGCCGGCGGCGCCTAGGCGCCGGTCCAGAGGGGGTCGGCCATGGCGGCGGAGAAGACCCTTATCGTCGGCTGCGGGGCCCTGGCGCGCGAGATCGTCGCCGTGGTCAAGGCCAACGGCTGGGATCGCGTCTCCATCACCTGCCTGCCCGCGATCTGGCACAACCGGCCGGAGCTCATTCCCGAGGGCGTGCGCGAGAAGATCCGGAAGGGACGCCGCGAGGGCTACCGGCGGATCTTCGTGGTCTACGGCGACTGCGGGACCGGCGGCCTCCTGGACCGGGTGCTGGAGGAAGAGGGCGCGACGCGGATCGGCGGCGACCACTGCTATGCCTTCTACCGCGGGGTCGAGGCCTTCAATAGCGCGCACTTCGAAGATCCGACCTGCTTCTACCTCACCGACTATCTGGCCCGCCACTTCGAGCGCCTGATCATCCAGGGGCTCTGGATCGACCGCCACCCGGAGCTGCTGGAGAGCTATTTCGGCCACTACACCCGCCTGGTCTACCTGGCCCAGCAGGAGGACCCGGCGCTCGACCGCCTGGCGGAGGCGGCGGCGGAGAGACTGGGGCTGGACTACGAGCGGGTCTTCACCGGCATGGGCGACCTGGAACGCTTCCTCGCAGAGGCCGCGGCCTGACCGGGCCCCTGGCGCAGCACGACAGAGACAGAGAAAGGGCAGGTCCCCCGTGGCGCAGCTAATTACCGTCTACTGGCGCGATATCCCGGCGCAGGTCATCGCCAAGGCCGGGCGCAAGACCGCCAAGATCCAGCTGACCGAACGCTTCGAGAAGGCGATCGACCGTGCCGCCATGCGGGCCAAGCTGCGCGACACCGATTCCTACCTGGCGCACTGGCGCCGCGCGGATCCCGTCGCCTGCGGCGAGGACCTGGAGGCCGAAGCCAAGGCCGCCGCCGAGCGCCTGGAAGCCGACTACACCGATGAGCGCCTGAAAGGCCTGGTCGCGCAGGGCGGCCTCGACACGCCCCAGGACTAGTCTGCAAGCGCAGGGAAGAGAGAACGCCAGGCCGTCGACGGCCGCTTTCCGACAAGGATCGCCAAGCACCATGAACACGGCCGCGAACGAGAAACAGCAGATCATCGACCTCATGCGGGATTTCACCATCGAGACCACCCCGGGCTCGGCGGCGAAGACCCCCGACTATCGCGAGCACCTGAGGCCAGGCACCATGGTGGCCGTGACCTTCCTGCCCGGATCGGACTTCGCGGACACGATCCAGGTGGCCAGGCGCCTGCGCGACGAGGGCTTCGAGCCCGCCCCCCACTTCGCCGCCCGCTCGGTCCCCAGCCGCCAGGCCTTCGAGGACTATCTGGCGCGCATCGTCGGCGAGGCCGGGGTGACCAAGGTGGTGGCGCTGGCCGGCGGCGTCGACCGGCCCCTGGGCCCCTTCGAGAGCTCCATGGCGCTGCTGGAGACCGGGCTCTTCGACAAGCACGGCATCACCTCGATCGGGGTCGCCGGGCATCCCGAGGGCAGCCCCGACATCTCCGACGCCGATATCGCCGCCGCGCTCAAGTGGAAGAACGGCTTCGCCGAGCGGACCGCTGCCTCGGTCTATATCTGCACGCAGTTCTGCTTCGAATCGGCCCCGATCATCGCCTGGGACCGCAAGATCCAGGCCGAGGGCAACCGCCTGCCGATCCACCTGGGGGTGCCGGGGCTGGCGACGCTCAAGACCCTGATCCAGTTCGCCAAGTCCAGCGGTGTCGGAAACTCCATCCGCTTCCTCACCAAGCAGGCCCGCCAGGTGACCCGGCTGCTGACCGTCAACGCCCCCGACCAGCTCGTGCGCGAGCTCGCCGCCTACAAGGCGAAGGACCCCAAGTGCGGCATCTCTCAGGTCCATATGTATCCGCTGGGCGGCATGCGCCGCTCGGCGGCCTGGAGCTATGCCGTGCTGGACGGTGCCTTCACCCTGGAGGGCAAGGGCTTCAAGCTGGACCGCGACATCGGTTAGAGCAGGTCGGCGTCAGGACCAACGCAGGTCCTGAAATCCCGTTGAGCGCGATCCGCACCGGGTGGAGCGCCCGCGCGCTCTACTGGGGAGCCACGATCTTGTAGCCGGTGACCTCGACCTGGACGGACTCGAACGCCGGCTTGGCCGTATCGGGATCGGAATCCACGGTCAAGAAGGAGAGTTCGCCCACCAGGCGCAGCGTCCCCTCGGCCGGGTCGTAGGTGCCGCGGTAGTCGATCCTGGCGATTGCGGTTTGCTGGTTGATGCTCGCGGGATAGCTGAAGTTGATCATCCGGGCCGTCAGCTTCAGCGACTCTCCCTCCTTGCCCAGGCAACGCCAGGCGCCCTGGCTGTCGCCGAAGCTGAGCTGATCGAGGCCGCTGTTCTGATCGGAATCGCTGCGAAAGGCATGGCCGCCGTTGGTGAGCGAGATCAGGCTGCGGGTGCGGAGCGTGCCGCCCTTGCCGTCCGGCAGGCTGTTCTTGGTGACGAAGGTCCCGACCAAGGGCGCGCACTCGGCAGGGATGAGTTCACTGGCCGCGGCCGGGGCGGCAAGAAGGCTGGCGGCAAGAAGGCTGGCGGCAACCAGGGCCGCTGCGGCGGAACTTGCGTTCTTGGGCATGGTGATCCCCTTCAAGTACGACTGTTGCGGAGGAGGGCGGTGACCTCGATCTCGACCAGCATGCGGGGGTCGACCAGCTCGGCGAGCACCGTCGTGTTGGCCGGGCGGATCTTCCCCAGCTTTGCCCCCAGCGCCGGCGCGACCACCTCGAAGTCGGCGCGCCTGGCGAGGTAGACGACGATACGCACGATGTCGGCGAGCCCTGCGCCGGCCTCGCTCAGCGCGGCCTCGATGTTCTGGAAGCACTGCGCCACCTGCTCTGCCGGGTCGTCGGAGATGGTCCCGGCCCTGTAGTCGAAACCGGTGGTGCCGGAGACGAAGACGAAGGGGGGATCGACCACCGCGCGGCTGTAGCCGGCAAGGTCTTCAAAGCTGGAACCGGAAGAGATCAGTCGGCGTGTCATGGCGATGCGGGCCGGAGCAGTGACGGGTCCGGACTCCTCTAGCCCAAGCGGGCGCGCCTGCCAAGGCGGGCAAGGGGGTACCGTGGGACCGGGCTCGCTAAGGGGCAGGATTGCGCGTCTCGAACAATCCGCGTCGCTTTTCAGTCAGCCGCGAGGCTGGAGGGCGCGCAAGGCTGCAGGGTGACAGGAGATGTCGATCAGGGGCCGCCGAACGCGCGTGGCGCGATTCTGCGGCCCTTATGATTGAGGCCACAGCGGTTCGAAGGGGACGGGTGAGATGGCGCGCACGGTGGTGTCGTCGAAGAAGAAGACGGTGGTGATCGGCTACGATCAGCCCTTCTGTGTGATCGGAGAGCGCATCAATCCGACCGGCCGCAAGAAGCTGGCCGCGGAGATGGCGGCCGGCGACTACTCGACGGTCGAGCAGGACGCCCTGGCCCAGGTCGCCGGCGGTGCCGCCATGCTGGACGTGAACGCCGGCATCCCGCTGGCCGACGAGCCGGCGATCCTGGCCCAGTCGATCAAGCTGGTGCAGTCGCTGGTGGACGTGCCGCTCTCGATCGACAGCTCCATCGTCGCAGCCCTGGAGCGTGGCCTGGAGGTCTACGAGGGCAAGCCGCTGGTGAACTCCGTCACCGGCGAGGAGGAGCGGCTGGAAGCCGTCCTGCCGCTGATCAAGAAGTACGGTGCGGCCGTGGTGGCGATCTCCAACGACGAGACCGGCATCTCCGAAGACCCCGACGTCCGCTTCGAGGTCGCCAAGAGGATCGTCGAGCGCGCCCAGGACCACGGCATTCCCAAGGACGACGTGGTGGTCGACCCGCTGGTGATGCCGATCGGCGCCATGGGGACCGCGGGCAAGCAGGTCTTCCACCTGCTGAACCGGCTGCACAGGGAACTGGACGTCAACACCACCTGCGGCGCCTCCAACATCTCCTTCGGGCTGCCGAACCGGCGCGTCATGAACGGCGTGTTCCTGGCCATGGCCTCGGGCTTCGGCATGACCTCGGCCATCATGAACCCGCTGCACGAAGAGGACATGGGCTGCATCCGTGCGTCCGATGTTCTCATGCATCGCGATCGCGATTGCCGGGCGTGGATCAGGAAGTATCGTGAGCCTCAGCCGGAAGGCGAGGCGGCGGCCGGTGCGCGGGGCGAGCGTGGCGAGCGCCGCCGGCGCCGTGCAGGCGGCGCCTAGACGGCAAACTACCTTTGGACCGGCGCGGGCTGCGGTAGGCAGACTCGAGAGCCAGCGTCGTCAACCGGGTCCAGCATGGGGGAAGGGATGAACGAGGCGGTCGATCCCAAAGCCGCCAGGGAGGCCGAGGCCGATCAGGCCACGGCGCTTGTCGTCTTTACGCCCTCGGGGCGCCGCGGGCGTTTCCAGGTCGGCACGCCGGTGCTCAAGGCCGCCCGCAGCCTGGGCGTCGATATCGATACGGTCTGCGGCGGCCGCGGCATCTGCGGGCGCTGCCAGTGCCTGATCAGCGAGGGGGAGTTCGCCAAGCACGGCATCGTCAGCCGCGCCGAGCACCTCTCGCCGCAGAACGAGGTCGAGGTCCGCTTCGACCGCAAGAAGGGCCTGAAGGCCGGCCGCCGCCTTTCCTGCCAGATGCGTCTCCTGGGCGATGCCGTCATCGACGTGCCGCCCGACAGCCAGGTCTACCGCCAGGTCGTGCGCAAGCGCGCCGAGGTCCGCAACATCAAGCTCGACCCCGCGATCCGCCTCTACTACGTCGAGGTGGAAGAGCCGGACATGCACCACCCCTCGGGCGACGTGGAGCGCCTGCATGCGGCGCTGGACCGCGAGTGGGGCGTGGAGAGCAAGCTCGAGTACGACCTCGCCATGCTGCAGAAGCTGCAGAAGGCGCTGCGGGAAGGGGAGTGGAAGGTCACGGTCGCCGTCCACCGGGGGCAGGTGATCTCCGCGGTCTGGCCGGGCTTCGTCGACCGGGTCTACGGCGTGGCCGTCGATATCGGCTCGACCACGATCGCCGCCCACCTCTGCGATCTTCACACCGGAGAGGTCATCGCCTCGGCCGGCCTGATGAACCCGCAGATCCGCTTCGGCGAAGACCTGATGAGCCGCGTGTCCTACGTGATGATGAACCCCGGCGGCGACCAGGAGATGACCCGGGTCGTGCGCGAGGCGGTGAACAACCTGGTGGACGAGGTCTCAAGCCAGGCCGGCATCGACCGGCACCTCATCCTGAACATGACCTTCGTCGGCAATCCCATCATGCATCACCTGCTGCTGGGCATCGATCCGACGGAGCTGGGCGGCGCACCCTTCGCGCTGGCCCTGAACTCGGGCCTCACCCTCTGGGCCTCGGAGCTGAACATCAAGGTCGGCGAGAACGCGCGGGTCTACCTGCTGCCCTGCATCGCCGGCCACGTCGGCGCCGACACCGCCGGCTGCATCCTCTCCGAGACGCCGCACCTGCGCGACGAGATCACCTTGCTGGTCGACGTCGGCACCAATGCCGAGATCGTGCTGGGCAACAAGGAGCGGCTCTTGGCCTGCTCCTCGCCGACGGGTCCGGCCTTCGAGGGCGCGCAGATCTCGGGCGGGCAGCGTGCGGCACCCGGCGCCATCGAGCGCGTTCGTATCGACCCCGACACCCTGGAGCCGCGCTTCAAGGTCATCGGCTGCGACCTCTGGTCGGACGAGGAGGGCTTCGCGGCGGAGACCAGGCGCACCGGGATCACCGGCATCTGCGGATCGGGCATCATCGAGGCGATCGCCGAGATGTACCTGACCGGGATCCTCGCCACCGACGGCACGGTCGACGGGTCCATGGCGGCGAAGAGCGCGCGGGTCCAGCAGGACGGCAGGACCTTCGCCTACCTGCTGCGCGAGGGCGAGCCGGAGATCCGCATCACCCAGAACGACGTGCGCGCGATCCAGCTCGCCAAGGCCGCGCTCTACGCGGGGATCCGCCTGCTGATGGACCGGCTGGGCGTGGACCGGGTGGAGCGCATCATGCTGGCCGGCGCGTTTGGCAGCCACATCGACGTCAAGTACGCCATGGTGCTGGGCATGATCCCCGACTGCCGCCTGGACCGGGTGCACCCGGCCGGCAACTCGGCCTCCACCGGGGCCCGCATCGCGCTCCTGAACCAGTCGGCGCGCGACGAGATCGAAGCCGTGGTCCGCCGCGTCGAGAAGATCGAGACGGCGGTGGAGCCGCGCTTCCAGGACCACTTCGTCGCCGCCATGTCGATGCCGCACGCAAGCGATCCCTTCCCGGAACTCTCCAAGGTTGTGACCCTGCCGGCGCCCAAGCGCGCGCAGCCGATGGGCGAGGGCGACCAGGAGGGCCGCCGGCGCCGCCGGCCGCGCCGCTAGGCAAGGCCCTTTCCGGCCCTATCCGGCCCTGGGCGCCCGAGCGGGCCCGAACCGCGGGCCAACCTGCGGGCTTGACCCCATAGCCCAGTGATGGCCATCTCTGGCGCGAGGCATCTGAGGAGTAGGCGACAGCATGAGCGAGGCGGGGGACAGCCTGGAAGAGGCGCGCAAGGCCTTCGAGTCGGGAGAGATCGAACAGGCCCGAAAGCTGTGCGAGCAGACGCTGCGGAGCGACAAGGAGGACGCGGCGGCCAAGTGCCTCCTGGGCGAGATCCAGTTGCTCGCGGGCAAGCTGCCGCCGGGCTTCGCCAACTTCGAGTCGCGGCTGGACCTGGCCGGGAAGGTGTCCGGCGGCCAGCCGCCGCTCTGGGACGGCAGCCCGCTCACCAGCCAGACCCTGCTGTTGCGTCACGAGGGCGGGCTGGCGGAATCCTTGCAGTTCTGCCGCTACGCGCCGGTGATCCTGCGCCGCTACCCGCAGGCGCGGGTGATCCTGGAGGTGCCGCCCGACGCCAGGGAGCTGATCGGGCGCAGCTTCTCGCGGGTGGACCGCCTGCAGGTCGTGGCCGCCTCCGAGGGCGGGGTCGCTGGCGTCCAGGCCGATCTCAGCCTGCCGCTGCTCTCCGCCCCCAGTCGCACCCAGACCAACGTGAACAACATCCCCGCCGCCAAGGCCTACCTCTATGCCAAGGCGCCCAAGAAGCTGGCGCCGGAGAACGAGATGACGATCGGCTTCTCCTGGCGCAGCGACGATCCGGAGGCGGGCAAGCGCTATTCCGTGCCGCTGGCGAAGCTGGCGCGCAACCTGCAGCACCCGGGGATCCGCCTGATCAACCTGCAGCACGGCGACACGGAAACGGAGTGCCAGCACCTGACACGCACCGAGGGCATCGCGGTGCAGAACCCCAAGGGGGTGGCCGAGGGCACGGCACTGGGCCCCTGGAGCGACGTCATCGCCGGCTGCGATCTCATCGTCTCGGTCGATTCGCCGGTCGCGCACCTCTCGGCCGCGCTCGGCAAGGAGACCTGGATCGTGCTGCCGCATCCGCCGCGCTGGCCCTGGCTGCTGGAACGCGAGGACAGCCCCTGGTATCCCACCGCCAGGCTCTTCCGGCAGACCCTAGCCGGCGACTGGGAGCTGATGCTGCCGGAGCTATGGGATGCCGTGCGCGAGCGCCTTGCTGCCAAGGATGCTGCGTGAGGGACGGGGGCCGAGAGGCAAGGAAGACGAGGGAGCAGAGCCGTTGAACGAAGGGGTGATAGACGTCGCCGTCGATACCGACGCCAACGTCAAGATCGAGAAGAAGCGCCACTGGCAGGAGAACCTCGCCATCGCCAAGGCGCGCCTGCAAGAAAATCCGAACGACATGGACGCCGGCCGCATGATGTGTGCGGCCCTGAACAAGGCCGGCCGCTACCGCGAGGTGGCCCAGGCGGCCAAGCCCTTCGTCAAGCGCGAAGACTGCAATCCGCACATCCTTTTCCACTTCGCCGTGGCCGCGGACGCCTGCAACGACAAGGGCGCGGCCGTGATCGCCTACCGGCGCTGCATCAAGGCCAAGCCCGACTGGGCCGAGGCCTGGCTCAACCTCTCGGCCGTCGCCAAGTCGCAGAACCTGCTGGACGAGGCGGTGAAGGCCGCCGAGAAGGGCATCGCGATCAAGCCCGAGATGCCCGAGGGCTACAACAACCTGGGCCAGGCGCTCGCGCAGAAGAACAAGCACGAGGAGGCGCTGAAGGCCTACGACAAGGCCGTCGAGCTGCGCCCCGACTATTCCCGTGCCCATGCCAACCGCGCGCAGGCGCTCTTGAAGCTGGAGCGGCCCGAGGAGGCCGAAGAGGCGGCCCGGAAGGCGATCGAGGTCAATCCGCTGGGCAAGGAGGGCTACACCAACCTGGCCGTCGTCCTGCTGGCGCGCGGGCGGGTGCGCGCCGCCATGGACAACTGCGCGGAGCTGGCGAAGATCTATCCCGACGAGCCGGAGGTGCTGTCCAACTGGGGCGTGGCGCTGAAGGAATCGGGCTTCGTCGAAGAGGCGCTGAACCGCCAGGCCCAGGCGCAGGCCGTGGCCCCCAACAACCCGACCCCGAAGTGGAACGAGGCGCACGCGCGCCTGCTGATCGGCGACTATGCCGTGGGGCTGGAGCGCTATGAATCGCGCTGGGGCACGCCGGAGTTCAAGGCCTCGCTCAGGCCCTTCACCGTGCCCTACTGGAACGGCGAGAAGATCGGCAACAAGATCCTGCTGATCCACCTGGAGCAGGGCGTCGGCGACACCGTGCAGTTCTGCCGCTACGTGCCCATGGTGTCGGAGCGCCATCCCAGTGCGGAGATCGTGATCGAGGTGCAGCCCTCGCTGAAGGAGTGGCTGCAGCATTCCTTCCGGCACTGGCCGCGCATCCTGGTCCGGCCGCACGCCAGCATCGCCGGCATCAACCTGCCGCCCTTCGACAAGCACGTGCCGATGGGCCACCTGCTCAGGCTCTTCAACACGCGGGTCGACTCCATTCCCCACCGCAAGGCCTACCTGGAGGCCAAGTCGCCGCGCGTCTACAAGCGCCCCGAGGACGACTTCGTCATCGGCATCTCCTGGAAGAGCAAGGGGACCACGGGCCGCAAGCGCAGCCTGACCCTGGAGCGTCTGGCGAAGCTCTGCTACCGGCCGGGCGTGCGCCTGATCGACCTGCAGTACGGCGACACCGAGGAAGAGCGCAAGGAGCTGACGGAGAAGACCGGGATCGAGATCTTCCACGACGACGTCGATCCCGTGGCCGATCTGGGCGCCTTCGCCGATCAGGTCGCCGGCTGCGACCTGGTGGTCTCGATCGACAACACCACGGTCCATGTGGCGGGCGCGATCGGGGTTCCGGCCTGGGTCATCCTGCCCCACGTGCCGGACTGGCGCTGGCTGCTGCAGCGCGAGGATACGCCCTGGTACGACAGCCTGCGGCTCTTCCGCGTGCGCGAGGCGGAGAACTGGGAGACACCCATCTCCCAGCTCGAGAAGGCCCTGAACGCCTACCTGGACGGCGACCAGAGCCAGCTCAAGCCGCCGGCCTGGGAGGGCCCGCCGGCCCTCAAGCCCTAGTGCAGGTGAACCAATCCCGAGAGGAAGGCAGCCAGCCATGAAGACAGTCAGCTTTCGCCACATGATCGACGGCACGCGCGAGGAATACGACTTCCTGATGGGCATCCACGAGGAGACCAAGGCGCGCTACCACGTCGAGTCGGTCCTGGCCCTGCTGGAGGCGACCGGCCTGCCGGAAGCCGGCTACAAGATCAGCCGGCTCGAGCACTCCCTGCAGACGGCCACGCGGGCCTGGAACGACGGGGCCGACGAGGAGTGGATCGTGGCCGCCCTGCTGCACGACATCGGCGATCTCGTGGCCCCGGACGACCATGCGGAGTTCGCCGCCTCGATCCTCAAGCCCTATGTCAGCCGCAAGACCCACTGGGTGGTCCAGAAGCACGGCATCTTCCAGGGCTACTATTTCTGGCACCACCTCGACCTCGACCGGAACGCGCGCGACAAGTACCGCGACCATCCCTACTACGAGGCCTGCGCCACCTTCTGCGAGCGCTGGGACCAGACCGCCTTCGACCCGGACTACCCCACCCGGCCGCTGGCAGACTTCGTGCCCCTGGTGCGGCGCGTGCTGGGCCGCGAGCCCTACGCCATGCAGGAGGGCGACCCGCCGATGGCGGGCCTGGAGGTGGCCCTCGCCTGAGGCGACCAGCGCGAGGAGGCTGTCCTCCGAGTTCACTTGAGCCTGCCGCCCGAGGCGTCTAGCCTGATGCGGTTCGATCCGGATGGAGATCGTTCGGGGCAGTGACCCGCTCTGCCGAGAGCCCGGCTTGACCGGGAAAGATCATGAGCCCGGCTTGGCCGGACAAGACAGCAAGAAGGGAGCGGTGAGGCATGAGGAGCGTGCTCTTCCTATCGCTCTGCGTCATGACGCTGGGGGCGAACACGGCCTGGGCGAACTGTAAGTTCGCGGGCCGGACCTATCCCTTGGGTTCGACCGTCTGCTTCGACGGCTGGCTGCAGGAATGCACCGTCGGCGGCTTCTGGAAGGCGATCGGCCAGTGCAAGGCACCGCTGCCGGCCGAGGCCGCGCAGGACAGCGATCGGAACGCGCTCCTGCTGGCCCGCTTCGCGCTGCCGTCCGGGGAATCCCAGATCCAGCAGGCCGCGCTCTCGCGGCCGTCCGAGGCCCCGCTCAGCGCGGGACCTTGACGGTCATCGTCCGCTCGCCCCAGCCGTCCACCGAGTCGCGCGCACGCACGGTGACCTCTTCGACGCCCTCGGGGATGGCGACGCCGCCCAGCGAGCGGGTGAAGGGCTGCTCGTTGACGTGGGGGTGGGCCAGCACCCTGACGCCCAGGCTGTTGCCCTCCGGGTCCAGGACCTCCCAGCGGTCCGCATAGGCATCCCAGCCGGTGTCGGGATGGCGCACGGTCACGTCGAAACGATAGCTGGAGGGGCCGTCCGGGGTTATCCGCACGTCCACAACCTCGGCGTCGCTGGCCATGGCAAGTCCTCCCAGGGTGAGTGCGAAGAGGAAACCGCTCAAGCCCGCGGCGAGGCGCGCCCGCCGGCCGGCAGAAGCGCTACCGCCGGCTGGCCTCGACCGGCAGGACCGTTTGCACTTCATCGTCGGTCGCCTTTCGAGAAGCAAAGCTGCCATGCAGTTCTTATGGACCCCACCTGCAGCATCGGCAAGGGTCCCCGGCGGGGCCCGCAACCATCTGTCTTGCAGCCCGTTGGAACGGTGGCGCGAGGGGCGCGAAGAACTCCTTGACGGCCATCGGGCGCATCCATAGTATGCGCGCTCTCCCGACGGGGTCCCGTCTCGGATCACGGGCGTATAGGCGCGCCAGTACCTGAGAGACCCGGGAACGATACGAAGACCGGCGGCGCGGATTGGTCCCTAGGCGGATACCGCCGTTGCCATAGAACGCCCGAGAGCCCAGGCGGTAGGGTTCTTGCGGCGTCGTTTGCCGTTATACCGCAAGAATTCGGGTCGCAGATCGGGCCGCCGCATGGCGGCCGGGTCAGCGGCCCTTGCCTCGAAGCTAGGGTGATAGAGAAGAGAGCATGCCGACGATCAATCAGTTGATCCGGACGCCGCGCAAGGCGATCAAGGCCCGCAACAAGGTCCCGGCCATGCAGGCCTGCCCGCAGAAGCGTGGCGTCTGCACGCGCGTCTACACCACGACGCCGAAGAAGCCGAACTCGGCCTTGCGTAAGGTTGCCCGTGTGCGCCTCACCAACGGGTTCGAGGTGACCAGCTACATTCCCGGCGAAGGCCATAACCTGCAGGAGCACTCGGTCGTCATGATCCGAGGCGGCCGCGTGAAGGACCTGCCGGGCGTTCGCTACCACATCATCCGCGGCACCCTGGACACCCAGGGCGTGCGCGATCGCCGCCAGCGCCGGTCGAAGTACGGCGCCAAGCGGCCGAAGTAAGCTTAGGAGCGGGCAATCATGTCTCGTCGTCGCAAGGCCGAGAAGCGCGAGATCCTGCCGGACGCGAAGTTCGGCGATATCGTGCTCACCAAGTTCATGAACAACCTCATGCGCGCCGGCAAGAAGTCGGTCGCCGAGGGCATCGTCTACGGCGCCTTCGATCGCGTCGAGACCCGCGCCAAGGCCGATCCGGTCAAGCTCTTCCACGAGGCGCTGAACAACGTGAAGCCCGAGGTCGAGGTGCGCTCGCGCCGCGTCGGCGGTGCCACCTACCAGGTGCCGGTCGAGGTGCGTGCCGAGAGGGCGCAGGCCTTGGCCATTCGCTGGCTGATCAAGGCCTCGGCGGCGCGCAGCGAGTACACCATGGTGGATCGCCTGGCCAACGAACTCATGGACGCGGCCAACAACCGCGGCTCTGCGGTGAAGAAGCGTGAGGACACGCACCGCATGGCCGAGGCCAACCGCGCCTTTTCGCACTACCGCTGGTAACGCCTCACTTCCGGAAATCGAGACACCACCATGCCCCGCACATATCCGCTCGAGCGCTATCGCAATATCGGCATCATGGCCCACATCGATGCCGGTAAGACCACGACCACCGAGCGCATCCTCTACTACACCGGCCGGTCCCATAAGATCGGCGAGGTCCATGACGGCAATGCCACCATGGACTGGATGGAGCAGGAGCAGGAGCGGGGGATCACCATCACCTCGGCGGCGACCACGACTTTCTGGGAGCGCTTCGGCACCAAGCATCGCATCAACATCATCGACACCCCCGGCCACGTCGACTTCACCATCGAGGTCGAGCGCTCGCTGCGCGTGCTGGACGGTGCGGTCGCCGTGTTCGATTCGGTTGCCGGCGTCGAGCCGCAGTCCGAGACGGTCTGGCGCCAGGCCGACAAGTACCGCGTGCCGCGCATGTGCTTCGTCAACAAGATGGACCGCATGGGCGCCAACTACATGCGTTGCGTCGACATGATCACCGACCGGCTGGGCGCGACACCACTGGTGACGCAGCTTCCGATCGGCGTCGAGGCCGACTTCATCGGCGTGGTCGACCTGATCCGGATGCAGGCCATCGTCTGGAAGGCCGAGACGCTGGGCGCGGAGTTCGAGTACCGCGACATCCCCGCCGACTTGGCCGACGAGGCCGCCGAGTGGCGCTCCAAGATGGTCGAGCTTGCCGTCGAGCAGGACGACGATGCCATGGAGTCTTACCTCGAGGGCGAGGAGCCCAGCGAGGAGGTGCTGCGCAAGTGCATCCGCAAGGGCACCTGCGCGCTGGCCTTCGTGCCGGTGCTCTGCGGGTCGGCCTTCAAGAACAAGGGCGTGCAGCCGCTGCTCGACGCCGTCGTCGACTATCTGCCCTCGCCGACCGAGGTGCCGGCCATCCGCGGCGTGAAGATGGGCACGGAGGAGGAGATCGTCCGCAAGAGCTCCGACGATGAGCCCTTCGCCGCGCTCGCCTTCAAGATCATGTCGGATCCCTTCATGGGCTCGCTCACCTTCGCGCGCATCTACTCGGGCAAGGTGACCAAGGGCGCGAGCGTGATGAACACGGTGAAGGAGAGCCGCGAGCGGGTCGGCCGCATGCTGCTGATGCACGCCAACAACCGCGAGGACATCGAAGAGGCCTTCGCAGGCGACATCGTCGCCTTCGCCGGCATGAAGTCGCTGACCACCGGGGACACCTTGAGCGATTCCGCGAACGCTGTGGTGCTGGAGCGCATGGAGTTCCCCGATCCCGTCATCGAGGTGGCGGTCGAGCCGAACTCCAAGGCCGACATGGAGAAGATGGGCCTCGCCCTGCAGCGCCTGGCGCAGGAGGACCCCTCCTTCCGCGTCACCACCGACCAGGAGAGCGGCCAGACCGTGATCAAGGGCATGGGCGAGCTGCACCTGGAGATCATCGTCGACCGCATGAAGCGCGAGTTCAAGGTCGAGGCCAAGGTGGGCGCGCCGCAGGTGGCCTACCGCGAGACCATCAGCCGGACCGGCGAGATCGACTACACCCACAAGAAGCAGACCGGCGGTTCGGGCCAGTTCGCCCGCGTGAAGCTGGTCTTCGAGCCGCTCGAGGCGGGTGAGGGCTTTCAGTTCGAGAACAAGATCGTCGGCGGCAACGTGCCGAAGGAATACATCCCCGGCGTCGAGAAGGGGCTGAACTCGGCCCGCGACACCGGCACCATCGCCGGCTTCCCGCTGATCGACTTCAAGGCGACCCTGGTCGACGGCGCCTACCACGACGTGGACTCCAGCGTGCTGGCCTTCGAGATCGCCAGCCGTGCGGCCTTCCGCGAGGGCATCGTCAAGTGCGGCCCGGTCCTGCTGGAGCCGATGATGAAGGTCGAGGTGGTGACCCCGGACGAGTACATGGGCGACATCATCGGCGATCTGAACAGCCGGCGCGGACAGGTGCAGGGTATGGAAGGTCGCGGCAACGCCCAGGTGGTGAACGCCATGGTGCCGCTGGCCAACATGTTCGGCTACGTGAACAACCTGCGCTCCATGAGCCAGGGCCGAGCGCAGTACACCATGCACTTCGACCACTACGAGCGCGTGCCGCAGGCCGTCGCCGACGAGGTCAAGGCCAAGCTGGCCTAAGGGTCTGATCGAGGGAGCAAGGCGCCAAACGCCGCCAGTTATCGGAGAGAAGTTGAGATGTCCAAGTCAAAGTTCGAGCGGACGAAGCCGCACTGCAACATCGGGACGATCGGTCATGTGGATCATGGCAAGACGTCGCTGACGGCAGCGATCACGAAGGTATTGGCGGAGACGGGGGGCGCGAGCTTCACGGCCTACGACCAGATCGACAAGGCGCCGGAGGAGAAGGCGCGCGGGATCACGATCTCGACGGCGCACGTGGAGTACGAGACGGAGGCCCGTCACTACGCGCACGTGGACTGCCCCGGTCACGCGGACTACGTGAAGAACATGATCACCGGTGCAGCGCAGATGGACGGTGCGATCCTGGTGGTCTCGGCGGCCGACGGCCCGATGCCGCAGACGCGCGAGCACATCCTGCTGGCGCGCCAGGTCGGCGTTCCCGCGATCGTGGTCTTCCTGAACAAGTGCGACCAGGTGGACGACGAGGAGCTCTTGGAGCTGGTGGAGCTCGAGGTTCGCGAGCTGCTGTCGAGCTACGACTTCCCGGGCGACGACATCCCGATCGTGAAGGGCTCGGCCCTGGCGGCGCTGGAGGACAGCGACGAGAAGCTGGGCAAAGAGGCGGTTCTGGAGCTGATGGCGGCGGTGGACAGCTACATTCCGCAGCCCGAGCGTCCGAAGGACATGCCCTTCCTGATGCCGATCGAGGACGTCTTCTCGATCTCGGGCCGCGGGACGGTGGTGACGGGGCGCGTGGAGCGCGGTGTGGTGAAGGTGGGCGAGGAGATCGAGATCGTCGGCCTGAAGGACACGCGCAAGACGACGGTGACGGGCGTGGAGATGTTCCGCAAGCTCCTGGACCAGGGCGAGGCGGGCGACAACATCGGCGCGCTGCTGCGCGGCATCGGTCGCGAGGATGTGGAGCGCGGTCAGGTTCTGGCGCACCCCAAGTCGATCACGCCGCACACGAAGTTCACCGCGGAGTGCTATATCCTGACGAAGGAGGAGGGCGGGCGCCACACGCCCTTCTTCACCAACTACCGCCCGCAGTTCTACTTCCGCACGACGGACGTGACCGGGGTGGTGCAGCTGGCGGAAGGCACCGAGATGGTGATGCCGGGCGACAACACCACCATCGAGGTGGAGCTGATCGCACCGATCGCCATGGACGAGGGCCTGCGCTTCGCCATCCGCGAGGGCGGCAGGACCGTCGGCGCCGGCGTCGTAACCAAGATCGCCGCCTAGGCGGATATAGAAGGGACAGAGTAGCAGGGCGCCCCGGCCTTCCAAGGCCAAGCCCCAGAAAAGCCGGGGCGCTTCGCATCTGAAAAGCCAAGTCAATGGACAGCCAAAACATACGAATCAGGCTCAAGGCCTTCGATCACCGGGTGCTGGACCAGTCGACGCACGAGATCGTGTCGACCGCCAAGCGGACCGGTGCGCAGATCCGCGGCCCGATTCCGCTTCCCACGCGGATCGAACGGTTCACCGTGAACCGCTCTCCGCACGTCGATAAGAAGAGCCGCGAGCAGTTCGAGATGCGCACGCACAAGCGGCTCCTGGATATCGTCGACCCGACGCCGCAGACCGTCGATGCTTTGATGAAGCTCGACCTGGCTGCCGGCGTCGACGTCGAGATCAAGCTCAAGGGCTAGGGCGATGCGGACCGGATTGATCGCGCAGAAACTGGGCATGACCCGCATCTTCACCCCGCAGGGTGAGCATGTGCCGGTGACCGTGCTGAAGGTCGAAGGCTGTCAGGTGGTGGCTGTCCGCCGGCAGGAGACCGACGGCTACACCGCCGTGCAGCTGGGTGTCGGCAAGGCCAAGGTGAAGAACACCACCCAGCCGCAGCGCGGGCACTTCGCCAAGGCGAAGGTGGAGCCGAAGCGCAAGCTGGCGGAGTTCCGTGTCAGCGAGGACGCCCTCTTGGATCCGGGCGCCGAGATTCTGGTCGGTCACTTCCTGGCCGGTCAGAAGGTCGATGTCGTGGGTACCAGCAAGGGCAAGGGCTTCGCCGGCGCGATGAAGCGTCACAACTTCGGCGGCCTGCGCGCGACCCACGGCGTGTCCGTGTCCCACCGCTCGCACGGCTCCACCGGTCAGCGCCAGGATCCCGGCAAGGTCTTCAAGAACAAGAAGATGGCCGGCCACATGGGCGACGAGCGCGTGACCAAGCAGAACCTGACGGTGGTCGGCACCGATGAGGCGCGCGGCCTGATCTTCCTCAAGGGCGCGGTGCCCGGAGCGGAGCAGGGCTGGGTGCTGGTGAGCGACGCGGTGAAGGGCACGGGCCTTGCCGATCTGCCCTTCCCGGCAGCGCTCAGGGCCCAGGAAGCCAGCGAAGAGACCGCACAGGAGAGCGGCGCGGAAGAGGCCGTCGAGGCTCCCGCGGCCGAGACCCCGGCTGCGGACGACGGCGAGCAGAAGGACGGCGCGTGACATGAAGCTACAGGTTCACACCCTGGACCAGGAAGCGGCCGGCGAGATCGATCTCGCCGACGAGGTCTTCGCGCTGCCCGCGCGGGCCGACATCCTGGCGCGTGCTGTGCACTGGCAGATGGCCAAGCGCCGCCAGGGTACGCACAAGAGCAAGGGCCGCGGCGAGGTCGCGGGCTCGACCAAGAAGCTCTTCCGTCAGAAGGGCACCGGCAACGCCCGCATGGGTAACGCCCGCACGCCGCAGCGTCGCGGCGGCGGCAAGGCGCACGGTCCCGTCGTGCGCAGCCACGAGCACGATCTGACCAAGAAATTCCGCCGCCTGGCGCTGAAGACCGCACTGTCGGTCAAGGCCGCCGGAGGACAGCTGGTGATCCTGGACCAGGCCAAGCTGGACGAGGCCAAGACCAAGGTGTTGAGCGCCAAGCTCGCGGCCTTCGGCTGGAGCTCGGTGCTGGTGATCGACGGAGCCGACCTGGATGAGGGCTTCGCCCGTGCCGCGCGCAACATCCCGCTGATGGACGTGCTGCCGCAGCAGGGCGCCAACGTCCGGGACATCCTGCGCCGGGATACCCTGGTGCTGACCCGCGATGCCGTCGCGGCCCTGGAGGCGCGCCTGAAATGAGCTGGAAATACGCACGCCGGTCCGCGGCGACCAAGGTCTCCAACGAGCGCATGTACGAACTGGTGCGCCGTCCGGTGGTGACCGAGAAGTCGACCCTGGCCTCGCAGTACAACCAAGTGGTCTTCATGGTGCCGCTGGACGCCAGCAAGCCCGAGATCAAGGCCGCCGTCGAGGGGCTCTTCAAGGTCAAGGTGTCGGCCGTGAACACCCTCAGGAACGACGGCAAGGTCAAGCGCTTCCGCGGCCGGCTGGGCCGGCGGGTCGCCACCAAGAAGGCCTACGTGACCCTCGCCGAGGGTCAGCAGATCGACATTACCACGGGGATCTAGGGTATGGCCTTAAAGTCATTCAATCCGATTACCCCCGGACTTCGCGAGCTGGTCCTCGTCGACCGCAGCGATCTCTGGAAGGGCAAGCCGGAAAAGAGCCTGACCGAGGGCAAGAAGAAGTCCGGCGGTCGCGACAACCAGGGCCACATCGCCGTGCGTCATCGCGGCGGTGGTCACAAGCAGCGTTATCGCGTGATCGACTTCAAGCGCCGCAAGTGGGACGTGCCCGCCACGGTCGAGCGCCTGGAGTACGATCCCAACCGGACCGCCTTCATCGCCCTGATCGAGTACGAGGACGGCGAGCGTGCCTACATCCTGGCCCCGCAGCGCATGGCGCCGGGCGACACGGTGGTGGCCGGCGCCAAGGTGGATGTGAAGCCGGGCAACGCCATGCCGCTTTCGGGCATGCCGATCGGCACGATCATCCACAACGTCGAGATGAAGATCGGCAAGGGCGGCCAGATCGCGCGCTCGGCCGGCACCTACGTGCAGCTCGTCGGTCGCGACCAGGGCTATGCCCTGCTTCGGCTGGCCTCGGGCGAGGTGCGCATGGCGCGCCAGGAGTGCATGGCGACCGTCGGTGCGGTCTCCAACGCCGACCACATGAACCAGTCGCTGGGCAAGGCCGGGCGCAAGCGCTGGCGGGGCATCCGCCCGACCGTGCGCGGCACCGCCATGAACCCGGTCGACCATCCGCTGGGCGGCGGCGAGGGCCGCACCAAGGGCGGCCGCCAGCCGGTCAGCCCCTGGGGCCAGCTCGCCAAGGGCTTCCGCACCCGCTCCAACAAGCGGACGGACAAGCTGATCGTGCGCCGTGCAAGCGCAAAGAAGAAACGGTAAGGGGCCGCTGAAATGGCACGCTCTGTCTGGAAGGGTCCTTTCGTCGATGGCTATCTGCTGAAGAAGGCAGAGGCGTCGCGCGGATCGGGCCGCAACGAGATCATCAAGACCTGGTCGCGACGCTCGACCATCATGCCGCAGTTCGTCGGCCTGACCTTCGGCGTCTACAACGGCCAGAAATTCCTGCCGGTCTTGGTCACCGAGAACATGGTGGGTCACAAGTTCGGCGAGTTCTCGCCGAGCCGGACCTTTCATGGCCACGTGGCCGACAAGAAGGCCCGGCGGCGCTAGGAGGACGAGTCTGATGGGTAAGCCCAAGGCACCGGACATGCGTGCCGAGAACGAGGCGAAGGCCATGACCCGTAATCTCCGGGTCTCGCCGCAGAAGCTGAACCTGGTCTGCCAGCAGATCCGGGGCATGAAGGCCGAGCGCGCGCTCGCCGAGCTCGCTTTCTCCAAGCGACGCATCGCCGGCGACGTGCGCAAGGCCCTGCAGTCGGCCATCGCCAACGCCGAGAACAACCATCAGCTCGACGTCGATCGTCTGGTGGTGGCCGAGGCCTATGTCGGCAAATCCTTCACCATGAAGCGTTTCCGTGCCCGTGCACGTGGACGTGGCGCGCGCATCCTGAAGCCCTGGAGCAGGCTTACGGTGGTCGTTCGCGAAGCCGCAGACGCGGCCTGGGACTAGGGGAGCACGAGAAGAGACCATGGGTCACAAAGTAAACCCCATCGGCTTGCGCCTGGGCATCAACCGCACGTGGGACAGCCGTTGGTATGCAGACGGCGGCTACGCGAAGATGCTGGCCGAGGATCTGAAGATCAGGAAGTTCCTGCACGAGCATCCGAAGCTGAAGTCGGCCGGGCTCTCGCGCATCATCATCGAGCGGCCGGCCAAGCGGGCCCGAGTGACGCTTTATTCGGCGCGTCCCGGCGTGGTGATCGGCAAGAAGGGGGCGGACATCGAGAAGCTGCGCGGCGAGCTGCAGCAGCTGGCCGGCGGCGACGTCGCGCTGAACATCGTCGAGGTCCGCAAGCCCGAGATCGACGCCACCCTGGTGGCCGAGAACATCGCCCAGCAGCTCGAGCGGCGGGTCTCCTTCCGCCGGGCCATGAAGCGGGCGCTGCAGAATGCCATGCGCCTGGGCGCCGAGGGCATCCGCATCAACTGCGGCGGCCGTCTGGGCGGAGCCGAGATCGCGCGCATGGAGTGGTACCGCGAGGGCCGCGTGCCCCTGCACACCCTGCGCGCCGACATCGACTACGGCGAGGCGACGGCGAAGACCACCTACGGCACCTGCGGTGTGAAGGTCTGGATCTTCAAGGGCGAGATTCTGGCCCACGATCCCACCGCCCAGGAGCGCCGCATGGCCGAACTTCAGAGCGGCGGCCCCGGTGGCGGCGGTCGCGACAGGGAACCGCGCCGCCAGCGGCGCGGAGCGGAGAACTAGGTCATGTTGCAGCCGAAGCGCACCAAGTATCGAAAGCAGCACAAGGGCCGCATCCATGGCGTCGCCAAGGGCGGGACCGAGCTCACTTTCGGCTCCTACGGCCTGAAGGCACAGGAGCCGGGCCGCCTGTCGGCCCGGCAGATCGAGGCGGCCCGCCGCTCGATCACCCGCCACATGCGCCGTATCGGAAAGCTGTGGATCCGCGTGTTCCCGGACGTGCCGGTCAGCTCCAAGCCGGCCGAAGTCCGCATGGGATCGGGCAAGGGCACGCCGGAATGGTGGGCCGCGAGGGTCAAGCCGGGCCGGGTGCTGTTCGAGCTGGACGGCGTCAGCCGCGAGGTGGCCGAAGAGGCTTTCCGCCTGGCCGGCGCCAAGCTGCCGATCAGCACCAAGTTCATTGCCCGCATAGGCGGTGAGGAGGGCTAGAGATCATGACGCCGGAAGAGCTGCGCGCCAAGACGCCGGACGAGCTGAAAGACGCGCTCGTCCAGTTGCGCAAAGAGGCCTTCAACCTGCGCTTTCAGCAGGCTTCGGGTCAGTTAGAAAACACGGCGCGCGTGCGGCAGGTCCGCCGCGAGATCGCGCGCGCCAAGACCATCCTCAGCGCTAAGCTGCAGGGTTAGTTCGACGGAGTATTAGAAACGATGCCGCGCCGCGTGCTTCAGGGTCTGGTGGTCAGCGATAAGATGGACAAGACGGTTACCGTCTTGGTCGAACGTCGCGTGCGCCACCCGCTGTACAAGAAGTTCATCCGCCGCTCCAAGCGCTACCACGCCCACGACGAGGCCAATGCCTTCAAGCTGGGCGATACGGTGCAGATCGAGGAGTGTCGGCCGCTGTCCAAGACCAAGTCCTGGCGCGTGTTGGCGGACAAGGAGGAGGCGGCCGGCTGACGGCTTGCGCCCGGGTTTCTGACCCGGTCCAGTCGTTACCGTCGCCGAGGAGCGATCCATGATTCAAATGCAGAGCAACCTCGAGGTCGCCGACAACTCCGGTGCGCGCCGCGTTCAGTGCATCAAGGTGCTGGGTGGCTCCAAGCGCAAGTATGCCGGCATCGGCGACGTCATCGTCGTCTCGGTCAAGGAAGCCATTCCGCGTGGCCGCGTGAAGAAGGGCGACGTGCACCGCGCGGTGGTGGTGCGCACCGCCAAGGACATCAAGCGCAACGACGGGACGGTGATCCGTTTCGATCGCAATGCGGCTGTTTTGATCAACAAGCAGGGCGAGCCAATCGGTACCCGCATCTTCGGCCCGGTCACGCGCGAGCTGCGCGCCCGGCGCTACATGAAGATCGTGTCCTTGGCGCCGGAAGTCCTCTAACGGCGAGGCGCAGGTTAGAATCATGGCAAAGATAAAGAAGGGCGACCAGGTGGTCGTCATCTCCGGCAAGGACAAGGGCCTGCGTGGCGAGGTGCTGCAGGTGCGGCCCAGCGAATCGCGGGTCGTCGTTGCCGGTGCGAACGTGGTGAAGCGCCATCAGCGCCAGACCCCGCGCGATCCCGGCGGGATCATCGAGCGCGAGGCGCCGCTTCACATCTCCAACGTGGCCCTGATCGATCCGGAAAGCGATCGCCCGACCCGCGTCGGCTATCGCACCGACGAGCACGGCCGCAAGATTCGCGTCGCGCGCCGTTCCGGCGTCGCGATCGACAGCTAGTCGCAAGACGAAGGGCCAAGACGATGAAGCCCCGCTTTCAAGAGCGATACGAAAACGAGATCCGCCCGAAGCTGCTCGGCGGCGAGCGCTACAGCAACCTGCACGAGGTGCCGCGGCTCGAGAAGATCGTGATCAACATGGGTGTGGGCGATGCCGTGCAGGATTCCAAGCGCCTGCAGGCAGCGGTCAACGACATGACCCTGATCGCCGGTCAGAAGCCCGTCGTGACCCGCGCCAGGACCTCGATCGCCACCTTCAAGCTGCGCGAGGGCATGCCCATCGGCTGCAAGGTGACCTTGCGGCGCACGCGGATGTACGAGTTCCTGGATCGCCTGGTCACCGTGGCCCTGCCGCGTGTGCGCGATTTCCGCGGGGTCTCGCCCAAGTCCTTCGACGGACGCGGGAACTACGCGATGGGTCTGAAAGAGCAGATCGTCTTTGCCGAGATCGACTACGACAAGGTCGACACCATTCGCGGCATGGACATCGTGATTTGTACAACGGCGAAGACGGACGAGGAAGCCAGGGAGCTCCTGCGCGAGTTCGACGTTCCGTTCCACGCCAGAGAGAGGACGAGCTGATGGCCAAGAAGTCTGCAGTCGAGAAGGACAAGCGCCGCCGCAAGCTGGCCAAGAGCAGCGAGCCGCGCCGCCAGCGCCTGAAGGCCGAGGCCCGCGACCGCGACGCCTCGCCTGAGGAACGCTTCCAGGCCTATCTCAAGCTGGCCGAGATGCCGCGCAACGGCTCCAAGGTTCGGATCCGCAACCGCTGCATCATCTCCGGGCGGCCGCGCGGCTATTATCGCAAGTTCGCGCTCTCGCGCATCGCGCTTCGAGAGCTGGCCTCGCAGGGTCTTGTGCCCGGCGTGACCAAGTCGAGCTGGTAAGTTCAGGGAAGGGAGTGGCCCGGACCATGTCGTTGAATGATCCCCTTGGGGACCTGCTGACCCGCATTCGTAACGGGCAGCGTATCGGAAGAGGCAAGATTGCGGCCCCGGCCTCCAAGCTGCACGCCAACGTGCTGGAGGTGCTGAAGCGCGAGGGTTACATCCGCGACTACAGCCGCTATCAGGAAGGCCCGCGCACGATGGTGGAGATCGAGCTGAAGTACCACGAGGGCGAGCCCGTCATTCGCGAGATCGCCCGCGTCTCCAAGCCGGGCCGCCGGGTCTATTCGAAGATCGCGGATCTGCCGCGCTTCTACAACGGCCTGGGCATCCAGATCCTCTCGACGCCGCGCGGCGTCCTGTCGGATCACGAGGCCCGGGTGCAGAATGTGGGCGGAGAGATCCTCTGCCGCGTCTACTGAGACCGGCGGCAGCAGGAGGGAGATGAAGTAGCATGTCACGCGTGGGCAGCAATCCGGTCGCGGTTCCAAGCGGCGTCGATATCGCCATCGCCGAGGGCCAGATCTCGGTCAAGGGAAAGCTCGGCAAGTTCGACTATTCCTTGCCGGATGAGGTCGAGGTCGTGCGCGAGGGCGATGAGATCCGGGTGCGGCCGGTGAACGACTCGACCAAGGCACGGGCGCTCTGGGGCACGACGCGCGCCAACATCGCCAACATGGTGACGGGCGTTTCCAGCGGCTTCACCAAGGTCTTGGAGATCACCGGTGTCGGCTACCGCGCCGCGGTGCAGGGGAAGACCCTGAACCTGCAGCTCGGCTTCAGCCACGACATCAACTTTCCGATCCCCGAGGGGATCACCATGAAGTGCGAGAGGCCGACGCAGATCGAGGTCACCGGCGCCGACAAGCAGCAGGTCGGCCAGGTTTGCGCCAAGATCCGCGGCTATCGTCCGCCCGAGCCCTACAAGGGCAAGGGCGTGCGCTACTCGACGGAGCAGATCCGCCGCAAGGAAGGCAAGAAGAAGTAAGGCCATGCTGACCAACAAAGAGCTTCATAAGCGCCGCCAGGAGCGCTCGCGCTTTCAACTGCGCCGGCGCTCGGGCGGCCGGCCGCGGCTGTCGGTATTCCGCTCTTCGCAGCACATCTATGCCCAGGTCATCGACGACAGCAAGGGCGTGACCCTGGCCGCCGCCTCCAGCCTGGATGCCGGCCTGCGTGCCGAGCGGGCGAAGGGTGCGGACCGCGCCGCCGCCGAGGCCGTAGGCAAGCTGGTGGCAGAGCGCGCAAAGGCGGCCGGCGTCACGCAGGTGGTCTTCGACCGCGGCCGCTATCCCTATCATGGCCGCGTCAAGGCGCTGGCCGAGGGCGCCCGCGAGGGCGGCCTGGACTTCTAACGGATCGGAACTGGAGAGAAGATGGCACGAGCACCGCGAGAGGACCGCAGGTCCCGCGATCGTGATCGCGATAACGACGAGCCGGAACTGATCGAGAAGCTGGTCGGCATCAATCGCGTCGCCAAGGTGGTCAAGGGCGGCCGGCGCTTCGGCTTCGCCGCCATCGTCGTGGTCGGCGACGGCAAGGGCCGCGTCGGCCATGGCCACGGCAAGGCGCGCGAGGTGCCCGAGGCGATCCGCAAGGCGACCGAGCAGGCCAAGCGCGGCATGGTCCGCGTGCCGCTGCGCGAGGGCCGGACCCTGCATCACGACAGCCAGGGCCACTATGGCGCCGGGCGCGTGATCATGCGCTCTGCCGAGCCCGGTACGGGGATCATCGCCGGCGGCCCGATGCGTGCCGTCTTCGAGGCCCTGGGCGTCCAGGACGTCGTGGCCAAGTCGCTGGGCACGCAGAACCCGCACAATATGATCAAGGCGACCTTCGCCGGGCTGAAGAACTGTGCCAGCCCGCGCATGGTGGCGCAGCGCCGCGGCCTGAAGGTCTCCGAGGTGCTCGGCCGCCGCGACAGCGGCGAGGCCGCCGAGGCGCAGGAGCAGGCATGATGGCGAAGGCCGAAGCAAAAACCTTGAAGGTGACCCAGATCCGCAGTCCGATCGGACGGACCCAGGATCAGCACGCGACCCTGAAGGGTCTGGGTCTCTACAGGATAAACCGCACGCGCGAGCTGGAGGACACGCCGGCCGTGCGCGGCATGATCAACAAGATCTCCCACCTGGTCCGGGTGGAAGGCGAGTAGCGCGCCGCCGGCGCCCGACCGGGCGCCCGGAAGTTTAGGGCCGGAAGAGTAGGAAACGAGTGATGCGCCTCAACGAGATTGCAGACAATGCCGGTGCGCGCCGTCCGCGGCGCCGCGTCGGCCGCGGTATCGGCTCCGGCATGGGCAAGACCTCCAGCCGCGGCCACAAGGGCGCCAAGGCGCGCTCGGGGTCGTCGATCAACGGCTTCGAGGGCGGCCAGATGCCGCTGCACATGCGCCTGCCCAAGCGCGGCTTCAACAAGCCCTTCCGGGCCCGCTACGCCGAGGTGACCCTGGCGCGCCTGCAGCGCGCGGTGGACGCCGGCCGGCTCGATGCCGGCCAGCCCGTCGACGCCGCGGCCCTAGTGAAGGCCGGTGTGTTCAAGAAGTCACGCGACGGTGTGCGGCTCTTGGCAAGCGGCAGTTTGAACACCAAGCTAGATCTGGTGGTCACCGGCGCGACCGCGGCTGCCGTGAAGGCGGTGGAAGCGGCCGGCGGCACGGTCACCGTTCTGGCCAAGGCCCCGGCCGGTGACGCGGAGAAGGCGTCCGATCCGGCCTGAGGCCGACAGCGGCACGTCATCTCGCCCCGGCGGGAAAGCCGGGGCAGGGGATGGGGCAGTTGAGGCCCGAGCGCGAAGAGCGCGGACGGCCGCCCCTAGCGGGCGCGAGACGAAGGCCCTTGAGGAGAGGACATGGCATCTGCCGCTGAACAGCTAGCCGCCAATTTCAGCCTGTCGGCCTTCGGCAAGGCCACGGAGCTGAAGAAGCGTCTGCTCTTTACCCTTGGCGCCCTGGTGATCTATCGCCTGGGCACCTACATCCCGATCCCCGGCATCGACACAGCCGCCTTCGCAGAGGCCTATAGCCAGGTCTCCAGTGGCGTGCTGGGCATGTTCAACCTCTTCTCGGGCGGTGCGCTCGAGCGCATGACGATCTTTGCGCTCAACATCATGCCCTATATCTCGGCCGCCATCATCATGCAGCTGATGACCGCGGTCTCGCCGAAGCTCTCCGCCCTCAAGAAGGAGGGCGAGTCGGGCCGCAAGAAGATCAACCAGTACACGCGCTACGGCACGGTCGTCCTGGCCGCGGCCCAGGCCTACGGCATCGCGGTCGGGCTGGAGAGTACGACCAGCGGCCTCGGCAGCGTGGTCATCGAACCGGGCATCTTCTTCCGCCTCTCGACCGTCATCACCCTGACCGGCGGCACGGTCTTCCTCATGTGGCTGGGCGAGCAGATCACGCAGCGCGGCGTCGGCAACGGCATCTCGCTGATCATCTTCTCCGGCATCGTCGCCAACATGCCCCTTGCGATCGCGCAGCTCTTCGAGCTGGGGGGCAGCGGCGGCTTCTCCTCCTCGCCGGTGGGCTCCAGCCTGGTCACCCTTGTGATCATCGCCATGTCGGTGGGCGTCGTAGCCTTCGTCGTCTTCATGGAGCGCGCGCAGCGCCGCATCGTGGTGCAGTATCCCAAGCGCCAGATGGGCAACCGCATGTTCGGGGGCGAATCCTCGCACCTGCCGCTCAGGCTCAACCCCGCCGGCGTCATCCCGCCGATCTTCGCCTCCTCGCTGCTGCTGATGCCGCTGACGGTCGCGAACTTCTCGGGCAGCGGGGGGCCGGGCTGGCTCTCCTACGTGACCTCCTACCTGGGTCCGGGCCAGCCGCTCTACATGCTGCTCTACGCCGGCATGATCATCTTCTTCGCCTTCTTCTATACCTCCATCGTGTTCAACCCGAACGACACGGCGGAGAACCTGAGGAAGTACGGCGGCTTCGTGCCGGGCTTGCGGCCCGGAAAGAACACGGCCGACTACATCGAGTACGTCACCAACCGCCTGGTGGCCGTCGGAGCCCTCTACCTGGCAGGCGTCTGCCTGCTGCCGGAGTTCATCCGGGTACAGTATCCGACGGTTCCGCTCTACTTCGGCGGCACCAGCCTCCTCATCATCGTCTCGGTGACGATGGACACCGTGGGGCAGATCCATTCGCACCTCCTGGCCCAGCAGTACGAAGGCCTGATCAAGAAATCGCGGCTGAAGGGCCGCCGCTGAGGCAGCGCCCGTGCCGGACGCCTGGCGCCGGCGCGGGTCCTCGGCAGGACGAGAGACGGGGGAGAGACATGAACATCATCCTTTTGGGCCCGCCAGGAGCCGGCAAGGGAACGCAGGCCAAGATTCTGGAAGACCTGCGCGGCTACAAGCAGCTCTCGACCGGTGACATGCTGCGCGCCGAGGTGGCTTCCGGCAGCGCGCTGGGCCGGGAGGCCAAGTCCATCATGGACGAGGGCAAGCTGATGCCCGACGCCCTGATGCTGGAGATGATCGCCCACCGCATGGCGCAGCCCGACTGCTCCAAGGGCGTGATCCTCGACGGCTTCCCGCGCACCGTGCGGCAGGCCGAGGGGCTTGCCCAGATGCTGCATCACCACAATATGTCCTTGGACGCCGTGATCGAGGTCCGCGTCCCCGACGAAGAGCTCTTCAACCGCATCGAGACGCGTGCGCGGGAGAGCGGCGGGGCCCGCAGCGACGACAATGTCGAGACCTTGAAGAAGCGTCTGGCCGTCTATCACGAGCAGACCGCACCGATCATTCCCTACTACGAGAAGGTCGGGAAGCTGCATGTGATCGACGGCACGAAGTCGATCGAGGAGGTCACGGCTAAGATCGCCGCCCTGCTCGATGAGTGAGCCCCGGGAAGGAGTCCCTGGAGGGGAGAGGTGTAGTGGACGAGGGCGGCACGGCCTGTAGGCAGGCCGCGGCCTCGTGGCTGTTGCTTTGCCATTGACAGGCGGCTAGGCGGCCCTATACTCCGCGCTCCCCGGCGTTGTGGCGACCGGGCCTGAGGCGTTGGACGGTTCACAGCTTTGTGAGCCGCATTTTTGGTGCGGGCGCACACCTTCGTGGCGCCGGCAGGAGCAGGGCTCGGGCAGGCGGCACAGCCTGGACGGGGGCCTTGCGTTGCAGAACAGAACCAGGGCGACGCGGGCCCGTTTGGACGAGCCCCGTGTTCCCCTTGGCGAGTGTTAGCCGGGCTGCGGCCCTGGGTTCGGTGGCGCCCCGGCGCGGACTTTGTGCAAGGAGATTGAGCAGGTGGCTCGTATTGCAGGTGTGAACATCCCGACGCAAAAGCGGGTGGAGATCGCGTTGCGCTACATTCACGGTATCGGTGCGCACAAGGCGCGCGAGATCTGTGAGAAGGTGGGAATCGCCCAGGAGCGGCGGGTCAACCAGCTGACCGACGACGAGGTCGTGCGGATCCGCGAGACCATCGACCGTGACTACCTGGTCGAGGGCGACCTGCGTCGTGATGTCGCAATGAACATCAAGCGGCTGATGGACCTCGGCTGCTACCGGGGCCTGCGCCACCGCAAGGGCCTGCCGGTCCGCGGCCAGCGCACCCACACCAACGCGCGGACCCGCAAGGGCCCGGCCAAGCCGATCGCCGGCAAGAAGAAGTAGTCGCTGCCCGGATCAGCACAGAGACAAGGGACCGAGAAAGCAGACATGGCAAAGCCAGCCCAGACGCGCGTCCGTCGCCGCGAGAAGAAGAACATCACCAACGGCGTCGCCCACGTGAACGCCAGTTTCAACAACACCACGATCACCATCACCGACGTGCAGGGCAATGCGATCTCCTGGTCGTCGTCCGGCTCGCAGGGCTTCAAGGGATCGCGCAAGTCGACCCCCTACGCCGCGCAGGTCGCCGCCGAGGATGCCGGCCGCAAGGCGCAGGAGCACGGCATGCGGACCCTGGAGGTGAACGTTAAGGGACCCGGGTCGGGCCGCGAGTCGGCGCTGCGGGCGCTGCAGTCGGTGGGGTTTCAAATTACCGCCATCCGCGACGTGACCCCGATTCCGCACAACGGGTGCCGCCCGCCCAAGCGCCGTCGCGTCTAGGAGCGGGTTTCGCGCCCCGGACCGTGCGCGGGGTGTGATCCCGGGGTGTTCCCTTGGGGTCATTCCAGAGGGTGATCCCGGGCGGCCCAATCGATTGCGGGAATAGATATTACGGATTTGTGGCGTCATTTCCTTGCCACAGCAGACGAGAGAAAGGGTTTGTCGTGTTGCAGACCAACTGGACAGCGCTGATCAAGCCGAACAAGCTGGAAGTGAATCCCGGACATGACCCGCAGCGCTTCGCGAAGGTCGTCGCCGAGCCCCTGGAGCGGGGCTTCGGCCTGACCTTGGGCAATGCCCTGCGGCGGGTGCTGCTGTCCTCCCTGCAGGGTGCTGCCGTGACCGCGGTGCAGATCGACGGCGTGCTGCATGAGTTTTCCTCGATCCCCGGCGTGCGCGAGGACGTGACCGACATCGTCCTCAACATCAAGGAAATCGCGCTCAGGATGTATGGCGACGGGCCGAAGCGCATGCGCCTCAGGGCCGAGGGGCCCGGTGAGGTCACCGCCAAGATGATCGAGACCCCGCATGACATCGAGGTGATGAACCCCGGCCTGGTGCTCTGCACCCTGGACGACGGCGCCCGCCTCGACATGGAGATGACCGTCTCCAACGGAAAGGGCTATGTCTCCAGCGCCCAGAACCGCCCGGAGGATGCCCCCATCGGCCTGATCCCGGTCGACGCCGTCTTCTCGCCGGTCCGCAAGGTCGCCTACAAGGTCGACAACAGCCGCGTCGGCCAGGTCACCGACTACGACAAGCTGACCATGGACCTGGAGACCAACGGCGCGATCTCGCCGGAGGACGCGGTGGCGCTGGCCGCACGCATCCTGCAGGACCAGCTGCGCCTCTTCATCAACTTCGAGGAGCCGCAGACCCGCGAGGTGCGCGAGGAGACCTCGGAGGTCCCCTTCAACCGCAATCTCCTGCGCAAGGTGGACGAGCTGGAGCTCTCCGTGCGCTCGGCCAACTGCCTGAAGAACGACAACATCGTCTACATCGGCGATCTCGTTCAGAAGACCGAGGCGGAGATGCTGCGCACGCCTAACTTCGGCCGCAAGTCCTTGAACGAGATCAAGGAGGTGCTGAGCCAGATGGGCCTGCACCTGGGCATGGAGATCACCAGCTGGCCGCCGGACAACATCGAAGAGATGGCGAAGAAGCTGGAAGAGCCCTACTAGGTCTCCGGGGAAGCCATCGAAGTCGGGCGAGGGTTGCCCGCAGGGTTGGGGTTCATGGGCCGAGGAGGGCCCGCGGTTCCGACCCGGTCGCTATCGGTCTCGCGCGCGAGACCCTGACGTCAGGAAAGGATCGAAGCCATGCGTCATCGTAAATCCGGCCGCAAGCTGGGCCGTACCCCCTCGCACCGCAAGGCGCTCTTCGCCAACATGGCAGCGGCGCTCTTGAAGCACGAGCAGATCACCACCACGCTGCCCAAGGCCAAGGAACTGAGCCCGGTGGTCGACAAGCTGATCACGCTCGGCAAGCGCGGCGACCTGCACGCCCGCCGGCAGGTCTTCGCCGTCCTGCGCGACGACGCCCTGACGAGCAAGCTCTTCGACGGCCTGGCGGAGCGCTACCGCAACCGCGCCGGCGGCTACACGCGGGTCCTGAAGGCCGGTTTCCGCTACGGCGACATGGCCCCCATGGCGGTGATCGAGCTGGTGGACCGCGATCTCGAGGCCAAGGGCCTGGATTCCGGGCCGAAGCCCGAGGTCACCGAGGAAGAAGACGTGGGCATGCCGGTCGCCTAGTCCGGTTCCGCCTATGCCAGAGAAGGCCGAGAGGTTCCGCCGTCTGGTCCGCAAGGGACGGGTGGGCCTGCTCGGCCTTTGTTTCTGTCTCCTGTCGGTGGTCCTGTCTGTCGCCCCGTGGCCGACGGGCCGGGCGCAGGAGATCAAGGTTCCCGACTCGCTGGCCGAGGTGCAGCTCACCTTCGCGCCGCTGGCGAAGCTGGTCTCACCGGCCGTGGTCAACGTCTACACCACCGCCCCGCAGAGCAAGCGCTCGCCGCTCTTCGACGATCCCATCCTGCGCGAATTCTTCGGCCGCGACTTCGGTCCCGGCTTCGGCCGGCCGCAGGAGCCCACGACCGCGCTGGGCTCCGGCGTGCTGGTGGCCGCCGACGGGCTGATCGTCACCAACTATCACGTGATCCGCGGCGCCGAGGAGATCACCGTCGCGCTGGCCGATCTGCGCCGCTTCCCGGCCGAACTGGTCCTGACCGACCAGAGCACCGACCTGGCGGTGCTGAAGATCGACGTCGAGGAATCGCTGCCCTTCCTCAGCCTGGGCGATTCCGACGACCTGGAGGTGGGCGACCTGGTGATGGCGGTGGGCAACCCCTTCGGCGTCGGCCAGACCGTCACCCTGGGCATCGTCTCCGCGCTCGCGCGCACGCAGGTCGGCGTCTCCGACTACTCCTTCTTCATCCAGACCGATGCCGCGATCAACCCCGGCAACTCCGGCGGGGCGCTGGTGACAACCGACGGCCGCCTGGTCGGGATCAACACCGCGATCTACTCGCGCAGCGGCGGCTCCGTCGGGATCGGCTTCGCCATCCCCTCCAACATGGTGCGCACGGTCATCGATTCCGCCGAGATGGGCGACGAGATCGCGCGGCCCTGGCACGGCTTTCGCGGCGCCACCGTGACGGCCGAGCTGGCCCAGTCGCTGCGCCTCGACCGGCCCGGCGGCGTCGTGGTGGAACGCCTGCACCCCGAGGGGCCGGCCGCCGAGGCCGGCCTGCAGGCGGGCGACGTCATCCTGAGCGTCGAAGGCTACCGCGTGCTGGACGAGCGTGCGCTGCGCTTCCGCCTGGCGACCGTCGGCATCGGCAAGGAGGCCAGCCTGGAGGTCCGCCGCAAGAGCGAGACCTTGACCCTGGTCATGCGGCTGGAAGAGCCGCCCGAGACGCCGCCCCTCTCTCCGCGCCGGCTGGCCGGCAAGCAGCCGCTGGCCGGCGCGGTCATCGGCGACCTCTCCCCGGCCTTGGCGGAGCGCTTCGGCCTCGAGGACGTCTGGGACGGCGTGGTGGTGCTCGATGTGCCGCGGAACTCCACGGCAAGGCGCTTCGGCTTCCGTCCGGGCGACATCCTGCGCGAGCTGAACGGCTGGGAGGTGACCATCGCCGACCACCTGGAAGAGCGCCTCTCGCAACCCGTCGAGCACTGGGCCCTGGTGATCGAGCGGCGCGGCGCCCTGCGCCGCATCGACGTCCGGCGCTAGGCGGGGCCCGCCGCAGCGATGGCCGGGCTTTTCGATTCCCTGGCACCGCGGCCCCTGGCCGACCGTCTGCGGCCCGAGAGCCTGGAGACGGTGGTGGGGCAGGAGGACCTGCTGGCCCCCGAGGCGCCGCTGGGCCGGATGGTGGCGAGCGGGCGGCTCACGTCGGTCATCCTCTGGGGGCCGCCCGGATGCGGCAAGACCACCATCGCGCGGCTGCTGGCGCAGGTCTCGGACCTGGCCTTCGAGCCCCTCTCGGCCGTCTTCTCCGGCGTGGCCGACTTGCGCAAGGTCTTCGAGCGTGCGCGCCAGCGCCGGGCGGGCGGGCAGGGGACGCTGCTCTTCATCGACGAGATCCATCGCTTCAACCGCGCCCAGCAGGACGGCTTCCTGCCCTACGTCGAGGACGGCACGGTGGTGCTGGTCGGCGCGACCACCGAGAACCCCTCCTTCGAGCTGAACGCGGCCCTGCTGTCCCGCTGCCAGGTGCTGGTCCTGAAGCGCCTGGACAGCACGGCGCTGGAGGCCCTGGCCGCGCGGGCCGAGGCGGCGGAAGGCAAGACGCTGCCGCTGACGGCGGGTGCGCGCAGCCAGCTTCTCGCCATGGCCGACGGCGACGGCCGCTATCTCCTGAACCTCTGCGAGGTGCTGTTCCAGCAGAGCGGCGAGGCCCCGCTGGACGAGGCAGCCCTTCTGAAGGTGACGCAGAAGCGCGCGCCGCTCTACGACAAGAGCCAGGAGGGCCACTACAACCTCATCTCCGCCCTGCACAAGTCGCTCCGCGGGTCCGACTGCGACGCCGCCCTCTACTGGCTGGCGCGCATGCTGGACGGCGGCGAGGACCCCCGCTACATCGCCCGCCGGCTGCTGCGCTTCGCGGTCGAGGACGTCGGCCTCGCCGACCCGGAGGCCGTGACCCAGACCCTGACGGCCTGGGAGAGCTACGAGCGGCTGGGCAGCCCGGAAGGCGACCTGGCCCTGGCCCAGGCCGTGATCTATCTGGGCTGTGCGCCCAAGTCGAACGCGGCCTACACCGCCTTCGGCGCGGCCATGCGGGCGGCGAAGGAGACCGGGTCGCTGGCGCCCCCGGCGCACATCCTGAACGCGCCGACGCGCCTCATGAAGGACCTGGGCTACGGCCGCGGCTATGCCTACGACCATGATGCCCCCGACGCCTTCTCCGGCCAGAACTACTTCCCCGAGGGCATGGAGCGGCAGCGCTTCTACCGCCCGGTGGAGCGCGGCTTCGAGCGCGACCTGGCCAAGCGCCTGGCCTACTGGCAGCGTCTGCGCGACCAGCGCGGGGAGCCGGAGAGCTAGAGCAAGTTGCGCTCGCTCATGCTCACGCACCCTACTCTAGCGTTTTGTTTTGGAAGCAAATCGTCGTCGCAGATGATTCCCTCTGCTCGGGATTTGCTCTAGCTGGCTCGTGCCGGTCCCCCACTGCGGCACCCCCTGCATCGGAGGCCACAGCGGCCGGCGAGAGGCCTGAAAATGCAGGGAATGCAGCAGATGCGCGGCTGCCATGAGTGGCCGTCACTTGTAGCGATACAAGTATGGCGTATTCCTTGGAGCCCTTAGTTCCCCCACACGATCACCGAAGGAGCCATCATGGAATCCGGTCCGACGCGGGATTACACGGCACCCCAACGCGGGCATGCCGCCTTGTTGACGATCAATGCGCAGGTGGACTTCCTGCAACCGGATTCCCCCTTGAGAACGGCGGGCATGCAGGCTGCCAGGGCGCAGGTGCAGCGGATGGTCAAGGGCTTCCGCGACTATGAACTGCCGATCGTGCACTGCGTCCGGCTCTATCGCCCGGACGGCTCCAACGTCGATATCTGCCGCCGCCAGATGGTCGAAGAGGGCCTGCGCGTACTGATGCCGGGCACGAAAGGCGCCGAACTGGCGGCCGATATCGCCCCCAAAGGCGCGCCGCGCCTGGCTCACGAGGCCCTCATGGCCGGCGAGTTCCAGGACCTGGCGGAGCGGGAATGGGCCATGTACCGTCCGCGCTGGGGTGCCTTCCACGGCACCGGCCTCGAGGCGCATCTGGGCGCGCTCGGCGTCAACACCCTGGTGATCTGCGGCTTCAACTTCACCACCAGCGGACGGGCGACCATCTACGAGGCGGGCGCGCGGGACTTCCGCGTGGTGCTCGTCAGCGACGCCATTTCCAACGCCAGCGAGGAATCGCTGCTGGAACTGGGGCGCATCGGCGTCTATCAGATGGGCGTCGACCAGTGCCTGGCCTGGCTCGCCAGTGCCAGCGAGCGCGAAGCGGCCTGAGCGGGCCTCGTTTCAAGGTCCTGCTGTCCGGAGAGGCCCCGCTGGCAAGCAGACGGGGCCTTCTTCTATTGTGCGCCGGGTCGTTTCGTCCTTGTGCAGAGGAAGAGCTACCAGGACCGGACGAAACGCCTTCTTGCCCGCCTCGTCCCTGACGTTCGAGAATAGAGGCGATTGCGGTCGGATCATTCGGTCCGGCCGGGATCGTCTGCAGAGAGCGGCCGAGCGGCGGAGGAGAGATCGATGCAGGTTCATCTCGTGACCCTGGCCGCGGTCGCGGCGGGGGGCGGTCTCGGTGCCGCCTTTCGCCATCTGCTCGGGGTCGCGATGACCCGTTGGCTCGGCAGCGGCTATCCCTGGGGGACCTACGCGGCGAACATCCTGGGTGCCCTGCTGATGGGCAGCTTCATTGCCTTGATGCTGCGTTTCGAGCTGCGCGACCCGCACATCAGGGCCTTCCTCACGACCGGCCTGCTCGGCGGCTTCACCACCTTCTCGACCTTCTCGCTGGAGGTCGTTCTCCTGGTCGAGCGCAACCAGCATTTCCTGGCGCTCTTCTATGCCCTCTCGTCCGTCGCGCTCTGCGTGGGCGGCGTCTTCCTGATGCTCTGGCTTCTGCGCCCCTCGGTTTAGGCAGGGGTCAGACGGCGGTTCGTTCCGGGCTGCGATCCTCGCGGTCCAGGGCGTCGCGCAGGGCCGCTGCCAGTTCGCCCCTCCGGAAGGGCTTCCTCAGGTAGAGGCTGTCGGCCGGCGTCTCCTCGAGGCTGGCTGGATAGCCCGACATGAAAACGACGGCGATCGCGGGCTGGATCTCGCGGATAGCCTCAGCCAGATCCCTTCCGGTCCTGTTCTCTCCCAGCAGGACATCGCTCAGCAGCAGGTCGAAGGGCCCGTCGGTGCGTATCGCGGCCAGGGCCGCGGAGGCGTCGGCCACGACGGTAACCGTGTAGTCCAGGCCGGTCAGCAGGCGTTCCGACAGCGCGCGGATTTCCGCTTCGTCGTCGACCACCAGGATCCGCTCGCCCCTGCCGCCTGGCGTCGGTTCCGCCGTCTCGCGATGCGGCAGCACCGGGCGGCCCCTCGAGCGTGGGAGATAGAGCCGCACCTTCGTTCCTCTGGCCTCGTTGCTGGCGATGGTCACGTGGCCACCGGACTGCTTGGCGAAACCGTAGACCATGGAGAGGCCGAGCCCGCTTCCCTTGCCGACCTCCTTGGTCGTGAAGAAGGGTTCGAAGGCGCGTTCCAGCGTGCCCGGTGCCATGCCGCAGCCGTTGTCGGTGACCTCCAGGCAGACGAAGTCCCCGCTCACGGGGCCGTCCTCCTGCTCGAACTCGTCCCCCTGGAGCCGGCAGTTGGAGCAGGCGATGACGAGCTGTCCGTGCTCGGCCATGGCGTCGCGGGCGTTCAGCGCCAGGTTGAGGATGACGTTCTCCACCTGCCCGGGGTCGACCGTGGTGGTCCAGATGCCGGCAGGGAGATCAAGCTCGACCTGGATGGCGGGGCCCAGGGTGCGCTTCAGAAGCGCCGTCGCCGCCCGCACCAGGGCGTCGATCCGGATCGGCTGCGGGCTGAGGGGCTGCTGGCGGGCAAAGGCCAGGAGGTGCTGCGTCAGGTCCGAGCCGCGCTCCGTCGCCTGGATGATCGCGGCGAGATAGTCGCCGCCCTTGCCGCCGTCGTCCTGCAGCAGCTCCGCGTTGCCCTGGATGACGGCGAGCAGGTTGTTGACGTCATGGGCGATCCCACCGGTCAGCTGCCCGATCGCCTCCAGCTTCTGCGCGTGGTGCAGACGATCTTCGGCATCCATCAGCTCCGTCATGTCCGAGGTGATGCTGCAGACGCCGATGATCTCTCCGGAATCGTCGCGCAGGGGAAACTTCTCGTTCAGGAAATGGCGCCTGCGGCCCTCCCACTCTTCGATCACCCGCTGCTGGATCGGCTTGCCGTCCGTCACCACGCGCTGGTCGGCCTGCATGTAGATGGCCGCGACCTCGGCGGGGACGAAGGCCTCGGTCGTCTTGCCCAGGCAGTCCTTGGCCTCGCTTGCCTGCTCTCTGGCGACATTGTCGCTGATGGCCATGATCCGACCCTCGCGATCCTTGAGAACGATCTCGATCGGCGCGTTCTCCAGGATGGCGCGCAGCCAGACGTTCCGGGTCTGGACCGCATCCTCGGCCACCCGCCTTGCGTCGATCTCCGCCAGCAGCCGTTGGTTTATGTCGTAGAGTTCCTGGTTCCTGGTCTCCGCGTCCTCGGCTTCCGACAGCAGCTTCAGCTTGGCGCTGGTCATGGCGGCGACGCTGGTCAGAAGCTCCTGCTCGCTCTCCCCGAAGCTGCCCGGTTCCGGGGCCTCGCAGTCGATCACGCCGACCACCTCACCGTCGATCAGCAGCGGCACGCAGATTTCAGAGCCGGCCTGCTCCATGTCGAGGATGTAGCGCGGATCCTCTGCGATGTTGTCGACATTCACGGTCTGGCCCAGGACGGCGGCCGATCCCGTGATACCCTGGCCCAGCGGGATCTCGAGACGGTTGGAGATAACCTTCCCTGCCGGGTTCTTGGTGCCGATCGCAGCCACTTGCACCAGCAGTCCGCGGCTGCGGTCCAGGTCGTAGATCACGCAGTCGTCGAAACCCAGGTTCCCGACTACCTCGCGCGCCACGTACCAGTAGAGGTCCTCCTTGTCGGAGAGCGTGAAGAGCTCGAGCGCGAAGTTCCTGATGGACTCGAAGAGACCGGGACGCAGATCGCCGCTGACGGCGCCCGCCACCGGCACGCTCCCGTCCTTCCCTCTGCTCCCTGTGCCGCTGTCTCCCCGGAGACCCTTGCTCGTCATTCCGCCGCTTCCTCTATCTTAAGGCTAGCATGTCGCACTGCGACGTGCCACCAAGGTCCCCGGTCTTTCCGAAGGCCCGGTCTTTCCGAAGGAACGGGAGATGAGCGCCAAGGCCACGCAACACCACGCGGTCGATTCCGAGGGCGCAGGACAGCGCCTGGACCGCTGGCTGCGCAGGCACTATCCGGCCGTACCGCAGGCCTTGATTCAGCGGCTGCTGCGCAGCGGTCAGATTCGTGTCGACGGCAGCCGGGCGAAGGCCGACCTGCGCCTGGGCGAGGGCCAGGAGGTGCGCCTGCCGCCCCAGTTCCGCGATGCGGCCGAAGCGCAGGCCGCGCCCACAGCAACCGATCCCAAGCTCCTCGCCGCACTTCGGGACGCGATCCTCTACGAGGACGCCTGGGTGCTGGCGCTCAACAAGCCGGCCGGCCTCGCGGTCCAGGGCGGCAGCGGCCAGCGCCACTCGCTGGACCGTCTGGCCGCCGCCCTGGTGCCCGAGGGGGCGCCGCCTCCGCGCCTGGTGCACAGGCTGGATCGCGATACCAGCGGCGTCCTGCTGATGGCCAAGCGCGCCTCGGCCGCGCGCAGCCTGGCAGAGGCCTTCCGGACGCGCGCGGCGCGCAAGCTCTACTTCGCCCTGGTCCAGGGCGTGCCCAAGCGCAGGGCCGGCGTGATCGACAGACCGCTCGGCAAGCAAGGCGGCGAGGGACGCGAGCGCATGGCGAGCGACCCCGAGGGGCAGGAGGCCGAGACCGTCTATGCCACGGCGGACCTTGCCGGCCGCCGCGCCAGCCTTCTGGTCGTCGCTCCCCTGACCGGGCGGACGCACCAGATCAGGGCGCACCTGGCGGCCATCGGCCACCCGATCCTGGGCGACGGCAAGTACGGCGCGACGAAAGAACCGACGGACCTGCCTGGCGCGCTCATGCTACACGCTGCGGAGCTTGCGGTGCCGCACCCCGACGAGGGAACGACCCTGCGGATCGAGGCGCCGCCGCCGCCGGCCTTCCTGGAAGCCTGTGAGATCCTGGGCCTCGATCTGGACCGGGTACCGGCTGCGAGGGTGCAGCTCGAAGCGCGCGGGGCCTGAGGCGCGTCGCAAGCGGTTGGAAACGACCGGCTGGCCCCCTATTCTGACGAGGATCGGCAAGCTCGCCCGATAGCTTGCCCGAGAAGGAGAGGGCTCGAATGAGACTTCTGAAGTGGATCCTGATCGGTCTCTTCGCCCTGATCGTCGCGGTCCTGGTGGCCGGCTACGTGGCGCTCTCCAGCTATCCGGTCGAGGATCTGAAGGCCCTCATCGAGACCCAAACGGAGAAGGCGACCGGCCGCAAGCTGGAGATTGCCGGCGACGTGAAGATGGAGATCTCCCTCTCGCCGGCGATCGTCATGGAGGAGGTCACCCTCGCCAACGCCCCCTGGGCCGCCAAGAGGCCGCTCGCGCATGTGAAACGCCTGGAGCTGCAGCTCGCGCTGCTGCCGCTGCTCTCCGACGAGATCGCCATCGAGAGGCTGGCCCTCATCGAGCCCAGCCTGGACCTGGAACGCAATGCCGAAGGGCAGGGCAACTGGCAGTTCGCCGCGGTGGAGAAGGGCGGCCTCTCGCAGGACGATACCCTGCCGTCCTTCAAGGAGATCGCGGTCCAGAAGGCCAAGGTGAGGCTGCACCTGGCGCCCCACCGGGCGGCGCGCGAGATCGAGTTGGAAAGCCTGAACGCCGGCGCTGGAGGGCTCGACGAGGCCGTGTCCGGAGACATGAAGGGCCGGCTCGACCGGGAGGCCTTCGAGCTCTTCTTCCAGCTCGGCTCCATGCGCCAGATGCTGGTCGAGGACCGCTTCCCCTTCTTCCTGCAGGGCAACGTCGGCGACAGCGACCTCAAGCTCGACGGCACCACCGAGGGGCGCGACGGCGTTCGCTTCTCGCTCAGCGTCAAGGCCAAGAGCCTGGAGAACCTCTCCCCACTGCTGGGGAAGACGCTGCCGCCTGTCGGTCCGCTCGCGCTCGACGTGAAGGTGGAGGCCGGCCCGAAGACCGTCAGCCTGAAGGACCTCTCAGCCACGCTGGCCGAGAGCGATCTCTCCGGAGAGTTGACACTGACCGGAGGCGAGAGCCGCCCGAAGCTCAGCGGACGCCTGACCGCCAAGCGGCTGGAACCGGGCCAGGTCCTGGTCGGGCCCTGGGAGCTGGCCCCGCAGCGGGCCCAGCTGGTGCCGGACGTTGCGCTACCGGTGGCCCTGCTGGACCTGGCCGATGCCTCCCTGGACCTGGAGGTCACCGAACTCCGCCTGCCGGAAGGCGGCTGGCTCGAGGGCCTCAAGACCAAGCTGGAGCTGGAGGATCGCAAGCTCACCCTGGCACCGCTGGCCTTCACCGATGCGGGCGGCCGCTTCGACGGGACGGTCACCCTGGACCGCGAACAGACGCCCACGAAGGTCGAGGTGAAGGGCAAGGTGGAGGGCATGGACTACGGGAAGGCCCTGGGCCTGCCCCTCAGCGGCCACCTGGACGTCAACCTGGACCTGAAGGGCGAAGGCGAGACCCTGCGGTCCGTGGTCTCCTCGATGCGCGGCCGCACGCGGGCCGTCTCGTCCGACACGGTCGTGCACGAGAGCTTCCTCGCCTTCATGGGCAGCGGCCTCACCGGGATCTTCTCGCCGCTCTTCGGCGGCAGCAATTCCCTGACCCTGACCTGCGTGGTGAGCGACCTCATCTGGTACGGCGGGACCGGCCGCAGCGAGGCGACCGCGCTCGCCGGCGATGCCTTCGTCAGCACGATCTCCGGCAAGGTCGATATCCTGCGCGAGGACCTGGACCTCTATGTCGACACCAAGGGGCGCGGCGTCAGCCTGTCCGACCTGGTGGTGCCCGTGCGCGTGACCGGCTCGATCTCCGACCCGACGATTCTGCCCGACCCGGCCGGCACCGTCATGGGGGCGGCCGAGGTCGCCGGCATGGTGTTCTTCCCGCCCCTGCTGGCCGGCGACCTGCTGAACGTCGAGCTGCGCAAGCTGAACGACCCGAAGGAGGCCTGCATCGCCGCGGTCAAGTCCATCGAGTCGAGCGGCGGCATGGCCTCGCTGGTGGCACGCTGGACCCAGAAGGGGGGCGATGCGGCGACCGGTCTCCTGGAGGGGGCGGCCGGCACGGCGGAGTCCGTCGGCGAGGCTGTCGGCGAGGGGGTAGGGGAGGCCGGCAGTGCCGTCGGCCGCGGCGTCAAGGATGCCGTCAAGGGCGTGGAGAGCCTCTTCGGAAACTAGAGGGGGTCGCCGGCAGTTGGGGCCGAGAACGCGTCTGCCGCGCGGGCCTCGGACAGCCGGACGGGCCTCGAGTCACCAACCCGAACCAACAGAGAGACGATGAAGCGCTTTTACAAGGAGGTGTCGCTGCGCCCGGCCGGACCGGGGCACCAGGTCCTGCTGGACGGCCGCCCGGTCAGGACTCCCGCCAATCTGGCGCTCGACCTGCCGAGCCTGCAGCTTGCCGAGGCCGTGTCGGAGGAGTGGCAGGCGCAGGGGGGGGAGATCAAGCCCCACTCCATGCCGCTGACCCAGCTTGCCTGCACCGCGATCGACCAGACCGGCCGGCAGCGTGACCGCATCCTCGGGGAGACCGCGGCCTTCGCCGGCACCGACCTTCTCTGCTATCGCGCCGAGCGGCCAGCGCTGCTGCGCCAGCGCCAGCAGTCTCTCTGGCAGCCGCTGCTGGACTGGGCGGCTCTCACCTACGACGCACCGCTCTCGGTGACCAGCGGCATCCTCTCCATCGAGCAGCCCGACACAAGCCTGCGGTCGCTGCGCAGGCGCCTGGAAGAGCTGGACGACTTCGCGCTGACCGCCGTCTCCCAGGCCGTCGGGATCACCGGGTCGCTGGTGCTGGGCCTGGCCCTGCTGGAGCGGGAGCTGGATGCGGCCGGGGCCTTCGAGCGCGCGGAGCTGGAGGAGAGCTTCCAGCTCGAGCAGTGGGGCGAAGATGCGGAGGCCAGCCGCCGCCGCGCCCTGCGCCAGGCCGACCTGCTGGCCGCGGAGCGCTTCCTGCGCCTTCTCCGGGTCGGGGCCGGGGCGCGCTGCAGCCGGGCCTGACGGGCCGGCGGAGCGGCGCCTCGGCCGGAGCCCGCTCTTGTTGGATTGTCAGCGGTGCCATGCTATCCAGCCTCACGAAAATCGTGGTGCGAAGGGAAAAGTCCGGCGTGAGCGAGATTATCGAAGAGTTGGAGCGGCGGCGCGCCAGCGCCCGGGAGGGCGGCGGCCAGCGACGCAAGGACGCCCAGCACGCCAAGGGGAAGCTGACGGCCAGGGAACGCGTTGAACTCTTCCTCGACGAGGGCTCCTTCGAGGAGTGGGGCATGTTCGTCGAGCATCGCTGCACCGACTTCGGCATGGAGAAGACCTCGATCACCGGCGATGGCGTGGTGACCGGGCAGGGCACGGTGAACGGACGGCTGGTCTTCGTCTTCAGCCAGGACTTTACCGTCTTCGGCGGGGCGCTGTCGGAGACCCATGCCGAGAAGATCTGCAACGTCATGGACCAGGCGATGAAGCTGGGGGCGCCCGTCATCGGCCTGAACGATTCCGGCGGCGCCCGCATCCAGGAGGGCGTGGCCTCGCTCGCCGGTTATGCCGAGGTCTTCCAGCGCAACGTGCTGGCCTCCGGCGTGGTGCCGCAGGTCTCGCTGATCATGGGGCCTTGCGCCGGCGGGGCGGTCTATTCGCCGGCCATGACCGACTTCATCTTCATGGTGAAGGACAGCTCCTACATGTTCGTGACCGGCCCCGACGTGGTGCGCACCGTGACCCACGAGCAGGTGACGCACGAAGAGCTGGGCGGGGCCCAGACCCATGCCAGCCGGTCCGGCGTGGCCGACCTTGCCTTCGAGAACGACGTCGAGGCGATCCTGGAGCTGCGCCGCTTCATCGACTTCCTGCCGGCCAGCAACCGCGAGCCGGCGCCTGAGCGGCCCACCAGCGATACCATCCTGCGCGAGGAGTATGCGCTGGACAGCCTGGTCCCGGCCAATCCGAACAAGCCCTACGACATGAAGGAGGTGATCCACCGCCTGCTGGACGAGGGCGATTTCTTCGAGCTGCAGCCGGACTTCGCCGCCAACATCCTGACCGGCTTCGGGCGGATCGAGGGGCATACGGTGGGTGTGGTCGCCAACCAGCCGCTGGTGCTGGCCGGCTGCCTGGACATCGATTCGGCGCGCAAGGCCGCCCGCTTCGTGCGCTTCTGCGACTGCTTCGGAATCCCCCTCGTCACCCTGGTCGACGTGCCGGGCTTCCTGCCGGGAACCGCGCAGGAGTACGGCGGCATCATCAAGCACGGCGCGAAGCTGCTCTTCGCCTATGCCGAGGCCACGGTTCCCAAGGTGACGGTGATCACCCGCAAGGCCTATGGCGGGGCCTACGACGTCATGTCGTCGAAGCACCTGCGCGGCGACGTGAACTATGCCTGGCCCACGGCCGAGATCGCGGTCATGGGCCCCAAGGGGGCGGTGGAGATCATCTTCCGCGCCGATGCCGACGATCCGGCCAAGATCGAGGCCCGCACGGAAGAGTACCGGCGCAAGTTCGCCAACCCCTTCGTGGCTGCCTCGCGCGGCTTCATCGACGACGTGATCATGCCGCACGGCACCCGCCGCCGGGTGGGCACGGCGCTGCGCATGCTGCGCAACAAGCAGCTTTCCAATCCCTGGAAGAAGCACGACAACATTCCGCTCTGAGGGGCTGCGGCCCGCCTGAAGGGAACGAGAGACGGCCATGCCCCTCTTCGACAAGATTCTAATCGCGAACCGCGGCGAGATCGCCTGCCGTGTGATCAAGAGCTGCCGGCGGCTGGGCATCGCGACCGTCGCGGTCTATTCCGATGCCGATGCCGACAGCCTGGCCGTTGCCATGGCGGACGAGGCCGTGGCCATCGGGCCTGCACCCTCGGCCGAGAGCTACCTGCGCGCGGACCGCATCATCGAGGCCTGCAAGCAGACCGGCGCCCAGGCCGTCCATCCGGGCTTCGGCTTCCTTTCGGAGAAGGCCGACTTCGCCCGCGCGCTGGAGGCCGAGGGCATCGTCTTCATCGGTCCCCCGGTCGGCGCCATCGAAGCCATGGGCGACAAGATCGCGTCGAAGAAGCTGGCTCAGGAGGCCAAGGTCTCCTCCGTGCCGGGCCACCTGGACGCCATCCCCGACGCCGAGCGCGCCGTCGGCATCGCCCGCGAGATCGGCTACCCGGTCATGATCAAGGCCTCGGCCGGCGGTGGCGGCAAGGGCATGCGCATCGCCAGGAGCGACGAGGAGGCCCGCGAGGGCTTCCGTTCCGCCCAGAACGAGGCGCGATCCAGCTTCGGCGACGACCGCGTCTTCATCGAGAAGTTCGTCGAGGAGCCGCGGCACATCGAGATCCAGGTGCTGGGCGACAAGCACGGCAAGGTCATCCACCTGAACGAGCGCGAGTGCTCGATCCAGCGCCGCCACCAGAAGGTCCTGGAAGAGGCGCCCTCTCCCTTCCTCGACCCCGAGACGCGCGCGGCCATGGGCGCCCAGGCCGTGGCCCTGGCCAAGGCGGTCGACTACCACTCCGCCGGGACGGTGGAGTTCATCGTCGACAAGGACAAGAACTTCTACTTTCTGGAGATGAACACCCGCCTGCAGGTGGAACACCCGGTGACGGAGCTGATCACCGGGATCGACCTGGTCGAGTGGATGATCCGCGTGGCGGCGGGCGAGGCGCTGAGCCTGGACCAGCAGGACATCGGGATCGAGGGCTGGGCGGTGGAGGCGCGGGTCTACGCGGAGGATCCGGCGCGCAACTTCCTGCCCTCCATCGGCCGCCTGGCGCGCTACATCCCGCCGGCCGAGGGGCCGACGGTGCGGATCGACAGCGGCGTCACCGAGGGCTCGGAGATCTCGATCTACTACGACCCCATGATCGCCAAGCTGATCGGCTACGGCCCGACCCGCGAGGCTGCGGCCGACAGCCTGTCGGCCGCGCTGGACGCCTATTACATCCGCGGCATCAACCACAACGCCGCCTTCCTGACGGCACTGGTGCGCCACCCCCGCTTCCGCGCCGGCCGCATGACCACCAACTTCATCGCCGAGGAGTTCCCCGAGGGCTATCGCATGGGCGAGCCCGACGGCGAGACCCTGCGCAGCCTGGTACTGGCAGCCGCGATGGTGGGCCGGCGCATGGCCGAGCGCGAGGGACAGATTTCCGGCCAGGTGAACCCGCGGCCCCGCAACCTGGACGACTGGGTGGTCGCGATCGAGGGTGCGGAGGCGCGCAGCGAGCATCCGGTGCGCCTGCAGCCGCACTCCAGCGGCTTCTCGGTCACCTGCGCCCTGGGCGACGGCACAATAGAGAGCGCCTGGCAGCCGGGCGATCCGCTGCTGCACGCCCAGATCGACGGCGTCACCAAGGTGATCCAGGTCGACCGCAAGGGACCGCGCTGGATCTTCACCCATGCCGGGGCGTCGATCGAGGCCCTGGTGCTGCTGCCGGCCGCGGCACAGCGCCTGCGCCTCATGCCGATCAAGGCACCGCCCGATCTCTCCCGCTTCCTGCTGTCGCCCATGCCCGGCCTGCTGGTCTCGATCGCCGTCGAGGTCGGGCAGAGCGTCAAGGCCGGCGAGGAGCTGGCCGTGGTCGAGGCCATGAAGATGGAGAACGTGCTGCGCGCCACGGCCGACGGCACGGTTAAGACCCTGCACTGCGAACCCGGCCAGAGCCTCTCCGTCGACCAGGCCATCGTCGAGTTCGAGTAGCCGGAGGCAAGGGGCAGGGGCGGCTGTGCTGGAGCTGATCGAACGCCCGAGCGAGGCCCTGTGGGACGAGCGGCGCGACTGGCTGGCCGCTTGCGAGGAGCGCTATGCCGCCGGCGGTGCCGGGCGCCTGTCGGAGCAGGCGGCGGCCCTGATGGTGGAGCTGCAGCGCGCCTTCTGCAGCGGCGGCTGGGCGGCGGTGGTGATCCTGGCCGGCGCCATCGTCGATGCCCAGGCCTTCCACAGCGGCTTCCCTCAGAACACCCGCGGCGAGGACCAGGCCTGGCTGCGCGGCCTCAGGAACAAGCTGATGCACGAGCAGAAGGGGGCGCCGGCGATCACCATGGAGGACCAGTGGCTGCGCGGGCCCGAGTGGGAGCGCATGGCCAGGCGCGCCGCCGACCTGGCGAGCGAAGCCCTCTTCGTCTGGGGGCGCGAGGCGGGACCCCGCCCCCGGTGAGCGCCATTGCCCGCCACGTCCAGGTCAGTGGCCGCGTCCAGGGCGTCTGGTTCCGCGGCTGGACCTGCCGGGAGGCCGAGGCGCTGGGCCTCGCCGGCTGGGTCCGCAACCGCCGCGACGGGCGTGTGGAGCTGCTGCTCGAAGGGCCGGAAGAGGCGGTCGCGGAGATGCTGGCCCGGCTGCGCCGCGGGCCCCCCATGGCGCAGGTATCGGACCTTGAGATCGTCGAGGTCGAGCCGCGCGAACGCGCAGGCTTCGGCCAGAGGTCGACTGTTTGACCGAAGCCCGCCGGCCATATCGGCGCATCGAGACGCCTGAGCGTTCCTCCTTCGCTTACCCTCCGCTCAGGCTGTCCAGCGCGAAACCCAGAGCCGCTGAGGCAGCCAGGGTGCGCACCATGCCAGTATGCCTCCAGAGCAGGAGGTATCCGGCGACCGCTGCGAGCACCGGAACCCGCCAGTCGAGGCTTGCAAACTCGGGGACCCAGGTCGTGAAGGGGCCGATGGACTGCTGGGAGACCTCGCGGAAGGCGACCTGCAGCGCGAACCAGATCGAGAGGTTGAGGATCACGCCCACCACGGCGGCGGTGATGGCCTCCAGCGCGGCCTTCAGCCGGGGCTGGGCCAGAAGCCGTTCGACGTAGGGGGCGGCAGCGAAGATCCATAGAAAGCAGGGGACGAAGGTGACCCAGAGCGTCAGGGCCGCCCCAGCGGCTCCCATCAGAAGATCCGCTGCACCCCCGCCATCGCGCGCCGCGGCCAGGAAGCCCACGAACTCGGTCACCAGGATGAGCGGACCCGGCGTTGTCTCGGCGAGACCGAGCGCATCCGCCATCTCGGGCGCCGTCAGCCAGCCGTAGACGCTGACGGCTTCCTGCGCCATGTAGGCCAGGACGGCGTAGGCGCCGCCGAAGGTCACCGTGGCAAGGACCGAGAAGAACCTGGCGATGTCGCCGAAGACGCTGCCGGGGATTAGCAGGTCCAGGGCGGCGATCGGTGCCCACCAGAGCGCGAGCCAGAACAGAACGGTCCCAGCCGTGGCGCGCAACGAGACGGGCGCTGCCGCCCGCTCGAACGTCCCCGTGCCGGCAGCGCTCTCGACACCGCCGACCACCGTTCGCCGGCCTCCCCGCGCAAGGCCCCAGAGCGCTGCAGCGGCGACTACGAGCGGATAGGGCGCGGCAAAGAAGAAGAGAGCCAGAAAGGCCAGCCCGGCGATGGCCCAGTGTTCGCCTCCTTTCAGTGCGCGCTTCGACACTCGCCAGAGCGCCTCGACCACGATGACGAGGACCGCGGCCTTGACTCCGAGGAAGAGCGCCTGGGCGACGGGCAGCCTGCCGAAGAGGGTGTAGAGAGCGGCCAGCAAGAGAATGCAGGCCGCTCCCGGCAGGACGAAGAGAAGCCCCGCGATCAGCCCGCCGCGCGTGCCGTGCAGGCGCCACCCGGCGTAGGTGGCCAGCTGCATCGCCTCGGGTCCGGGAAGAAGCATGCAGAACGACAGGGCGTTCAGGAACTGCCTCTCGGAAAGCCAGCCCCTGAGCTCGACGATCTCCTTGTGCATGAGCGCGATCTGCCCGGCCGGTCCGCCGAAGGACAGGAAGCCGATCCTTGTCCAGACCGGGATCGCTTCCCGCAGCGTTGGATGGCCTCGCGGAAGCTGGAGGTCTTTGGGCGTAGTCATGGGGCGACCGATCGGGATGCCGGGTGCGTTCCGGGCCAGTCGTGACCCTCCTCGAAGCCGTCTCGCGCCCAGCGGTAGAGGGCGTCGTAGACCACCATGCCGGCTTCCAGCTGCCTCAGGTCGTCGCTGAACTGCCGTGACAGTCCGACCGAGATGGCGAGCAGGCCGGCAGCCTGGGGCGCATCCTCGTGCCTGTTGGTGTCCGCCGCCCGCACGACCTGTGCCATCCTGAGCAGCGCTTCGGACTGCAGGGCGAACTCCGCCAGCATGGTATCGAAGCTGCACTGCTCGCCGCGATGGGAGAAGCGCACGCCGTCGATGTCGAAAGGCGTCGCGCCGTACCTTTGCGCGACACCCTCCACCTCGGATGGCGAGACGAAGAGGAAGCGGGCGTCGGGATCGACGAAGCGGCGGATCAACCAGGGACAGGCCAGACGGTCGATCTTCGGGCGGTGGCGCGACACCCACAGGGTCGCGCCGTCGACCGCTTCGGGGACGGACGCGGCCGGGACCCTGAGGGCGCCTTCCGCATCGCGCCAGGCATACATCCCTCCCGACAGGTACTCCGCCTCGATCCCTTCGCAGCGCAGCCAGGCCACCAGGCCCTGGCTGAGCTTGATTCCCTTCTGGCAGGTCACCACGCAACGGCGGCCGCGCAGACGGTCGAGCAGACCGCGGCGGTCATGATGCGGGTACCTGAATGACCCTGGGATCAGGAAGGGATCGGCCTCGAAGTCGGGATCGATGGAGATGTCCACGATCACCGGACATTCGGGCGTGCCGACCAGACGCAGCAGTTTCGCAACGGTGATTTCGTTAGGGGCAGGCATTTCGGTTCCTCAATCTCGCGAAAGACAACGGCGCTAGCGTCCCGGGTTACCGGTGACAGAGCGCGCTCGTCGCGAATCTTGAGCCTTAGCCTCACGGGGTGTCCGCTGAAACCCCCTGCCGAATAGTCACGAGAGCAGGAGCGGAAGTCAATCGGCAACGTTAGCCCGCGGACATCCGTTCGCCGGACAGGCCGACCACGTTGACCGAGGCGCCGAGGGTCTCTCTGGCGATGTCGACCAGATGCCGGTGGTGGGTGAAGAACAGCACCTGGGTCTTGCGGCCGAGCTCCTGCAGCAGCCGGAGGCCGGCCGCCGCGCGGGCATCGTCGAAGTTGATGAAGAGGTCGTCGGCGACGAAGGGCAGGGCAGCCGCGCGCTCCAGATAGTCCTCGATGGCCGCGATCCTGAGTGCCAGGTAGAGCTGGTCGGCCGTGCCGCTGCTCATGCCCGAGACGGCGACGGGCGTGCCACCGGGCCGGACCCCGGTCAGTGCCGCCCTGTCCTGCGCGTCGAAGGCGACCTCCAGGCCGGCGAAGGAGCCGCCGGTCATGGCGATGAAGAGGGCCGATGCGCGCTTCAGCAGCGGGGCCTGCTTCTCTCGCCGGTAGCGATCGATCGCCCACTGCAGCAGGATGGCCGAGGTCTTCACCCGGACATAGCGCTCGGCCACCTCGCCCATCTCGGCCAGGGCTTCCTGGCGCTCGGCCTCGGCCCGGGCGGCGGCCGCGTCGCCGCCGATGGCCTGGAAGGCCCGGCGCGCTTCGGCGCGTGCCTCGATGGCCTCGTGCTCCTGCGCTCTCAGCGCGGCCAGCTCCAGCTTGACAGAGTCGGCCGTGGCGGCGATCTCGTCGATCTCGACGTCCCGGCACTCGGCGGCCAGGTCTTCGGGCGAGAGGCCGTCCCCGTCCTGGCGCAGGTGCTCCTCCAGGCGAGCCGCCTCGTCACGCAGCGCGCGCTGCCGGTCCGAGAGCGCGATGGCCTCTTTCAGCGCGGCGGTATTGGCCACGCCGGCCAGGTCCATCAGGTGCGCAAGCGAGGCGGCGCGCTCGCGGACTTCCTGGTCGAGGGTCCCGATCTCCCCCTTCAGGGTTTCGGCCTCCGCGCCCGCGGACTTGCGGCGCTTACGGGTCTCCTCCGCCTCGCCCAGGCGTTCGACCAGCCTTGCGATCGCCGCTTCGGCCGGCAGGCCGGCCAGGTCGTCCGCCAGGCCTGCGGCCAGTTCTCCGACAGCCCGCTCGAAGCCGGCCAGGTCCTTCTTGATCTTGTCGATGCGGTCGTGGCGGAGCGTGCGGATCCTCTCGTCGGTCTGGCGCAGCTCCTCGATCAGATCGAGCGACGGTTCGACCGCATCCAGCGCCGTCTCTGCGGCCAGCCCGAGCCCTGCAAGCGCGCTCGTCCAGTCCCGCCGCCAGGCCTCGAGCGCATTGCCCGCCTCGGCGCTCTGCCGCTCCTGGCGTGAGACCTCCCGTCTCGCCTTCTCGGCATCGGTTTCGAGCTTGTCCCTGCGCCCTGCCTTGGCCTCCTCGCGCTGCTGGGCTTCCGCTGCGCGCTCGATGACGACGGGCAGGCTGTCGTTGCGCAGCGCGACGATGTCGAGAGAGACGGCTGCCAGCTCGGTCAGCAGACCCTCCTTGGCCTCGCGCTCCTCGCTCTCGAGAGAGGTCCAGTCGCTGCGCGCCATCTCGCGCGCCTCGATCTCCTCCAGCACCTGCTCCCGGTCGGCGAGCCAGGCCAGCATCGCCTCGGCCGCCAGCGGCTCGAAGGGCGCCCCCGCCCAGATCCCGCGCCAGTCTGCTGCCAGCTTCTTGCCTTCTTCGGCGAGGTTGTTCTCGTTTTCCTCCTCCTGGGCGAGCAGCGTCTCCAGCTCTCCGATCTTGCGCTTGATCTCCACGAGCTGGCCGGCTGCCTCGGCCTGGTCGAAGCGCCGGTCCGCCAGGGAGTCGGCCTCTGTCACCGCCGCCTCGAAATCGCGCGCCAGCTCGTCGGGCAGGGCACCGCCTTCCATCGGCGCGGTCTTCGCCTGGGCCCAGAGGCCGTCCCGCTTCTTGCGGGCGGCCTCCAGGTCGTCCGGCGTGATCAGCTTCTCCTCCCGCACCCGCCGGTCGAAGGCGGCCTGCGCGGCGTCTCTGCCCTGCCTGTGGGTCTGGACCTGCTGCCCAACTGCCAGCAGACGCCGGCCCCAGTCCTGCTCGCGCTCCCGGTGGGCCTGCACCTCCGCGCGGGTCGGCAGCGCCATGCCGGTCAGCAGGCCCTCCTCGGCGACGGCGGGCCGGAGGGCTTTCAGCCTGCGGTCGACGCGCCCCTCCGCCGCCTTCAGGGCCTTGCCGGCGTTGCGCACTCGGCCCGAGAGATCGCCCTGCTCGCGCAGGGCACGGATGGCGGCGGCGAGCCTGGAGACCTCGAGGGGAGGCTCCGCTGCCTTAAGCTGCCGCTCCAGCTCCTCGAGGGTCTCGCGGGCCTCCTCAAGGCGGGCCTTGGCGCTCTCGGCCTGGGACTCCAGCTTGCCGCGGCGGGACAGCAGGTCGCGAACGGCCCGCAGCTTGCCCTGGGGCGGGATGCGGGCGGCCAGGGCGGCGGCGTCCTCCTCGCCCCAGCCCAGCTTCCCGGCGTCGGCGCGCAGCTTGCCTTCGGCGCTTGCCAGCTCCGCCTCGCGCTTCGGCAGGTCCGTCTTCCCGCTTCTGACCTCGATGCCCCGCTCGGCAATGCGCCGGATCTCCTCGGCCTGTCGGATAAGCCGCTCGTCGAAGGTCAGTGTCTCCAGGGTCTCCTCGGCCTGCTGCAGCTTCTCCTGCAGGGTCGTCCGGCGCGCGGCCGCCAGGCTGTCCTCGCGTTCGGCCTCCGCCAGAACCGCCGCCGCGTCCTCGGGCAGCGGAACCGCCCCCTCCAGGGCGCCCAGCTCCTCTTCCAGCTCCTGGCGCCTTCGCAGGTCGCGAAAGGTGCGGCGGATGCGGTCGAGGCGGCCGAGCTCGGCCGCCTTCTCCCTGATCTCCTCGGCGAGCCTGTCGTAGGCGGCCTCGGCCTCCTCCCTGCCGCGCTTCGCCTCCTGCCACTTGCTCGCGGTCAGGGTCTGCTCGCGCAGGCTGGCTTCCGCCAGCTTGCGCTTGTCGTCGGCCATGTAGAAGCGGCGCTTCTCGGCGCGCCGCGGCGCCCAGAGGCCGTCGGCCTCTTCGGTCAGCGCCGTCAGCAGCGGCCGCAGCCCGGCGATCCCCGACCCGGCGGAGAAGAGCATCTGGCCGACGTCGTCCTTGGCCTCCAGGATCTCCCGCCCGCCGCTGCGCAGCCGCTGGTGGTCGAGGCTGAACATGCGCTCGAAGAAGGCGCGGTCGGCGCCCGCCAGGTAGGGCCGCAGGGCCGCCTCGCCGCCGGGCAGCGGGGAGCCTTCCGGGTCCAGCAGGGTATCTTTGTTGCCCTTGCGCCGCATCACCTCCAGGCTCGCCCCCTCGGCGGCGAGGAGCGCGCCGACGCGCATGCTGGAATAGTCGTGCAGGAAGCCGTAGGGCGACTGCATCGGCACGCCGAACAGCAGATCCTCGATGGCGGCGAGCGCGGTCGACTTGCCGGCCTCGTTCGGGCCGAAGAGGATGTGGAAGTCTGGGTCTGCTGCAGGCAGATCGAACGAGCGCTCCGTGAAGTGCCCGTAGCGAAGGAGGTCCAGCCGTTCCAGCCGCAAGGCTCAGTCCTCCCCCGCGGTCAGGCGCGCGGCGAGGTCAGGCGCGACCGCGGCGATGAGGGCCGGAAGATCGCCCTCGGCCGCCGCGCGCAGGACCGCGTCCTCGCTCTCGGTCCGCGTCTCGTGCGGCAGGCGGCGGACCAGTTCGCCGATGTCCTCTTGGATCCGCTGCAGCAAGGTCTCGTCGCTGCTCGCCTCCTGCAGCATGCGCTGCAGCGCACCCAGGGCGTCTTCACGCTCGGCAAGGCGCTCAGGGTCGAGCGGCGCCTGCGTGGCCAGGATCAGCTTCTCGATCCAGGCGACCTCCTCGCCCAGGCCCAGCGCGCAATTGCGTGCCTCGGCCAGCAGGTGGTCGGCGCCGGCCAGCAGCTCCCCGTGCAGATCGGTCCGGCCTTCCAGCCGCAGGCGGCAGGCCAGCAGCCTGCCGTCGGCTTCCTCGGCCACGGCGGCCTCCAGTGCCTCGCGCAGGCGATCCACGACGGCGCCCAGGCTGGCCGCGCCCTCCAGGGACACCGTCAGCACACTCCAGCGCACCACGTCGCAGGCGACCCGGTCCAGGGAGGCCACCGCGCCCTCTTCGACGGTGACCAGGCAGGCGCCCTTGGGGCCGGTCTCACGCACGTGGCGGCCCTGCAGGTTGCCGGGAAAGACCACGTGGGGCCGCTCGTGCAGGACCTCGGCCCCGTGCACATGGCCCAGGGCCCAGTAGTCGTAGCCCTTGTTCACCAGCTCATTGAGCGTGCAGGGCGCGTAGTTGGCATGGCCGCCCATGCCGCCGAGCCCGCTGTGCAGCACGCCGATGTTGAATTGGCCCGGCAGGGGGGCCGGGTAGGCCGGCACCAGGTTGTCGGTGACATCGCGCTGGCGGAAGCTCTGGCCGTGGAGCGCGACCGCTGCCTCCTCGAGCCGGAAGGTCGCGGCTTTGCGGGCCGGGAAGACCCGGACGTTGTCCGGCAGGTCCAGGCGCCTGGTGATCTGGCTCTCGGCATCGTGATTGCCGTGCAGAAGGAAGACCGGGATGCCGGCCGCCCTGAGACGCCCCATCTGCGCCGTGAAGAAGAGGCCCGTCTTGTAGTCGCGCCAGTCGCCGTCATAGATGTCGCCGGCGAGCACGAGAAAGGCGACCCTCTCGTCGATGGCGAGACCCGCAAGCCCTTCGAAGGCTTCCCGCGTCGCCGTCCTGATCGTCTCGGCTGCCGCACCCTCCTGGCCGGCAAGCCCCTTCAGGGGGCTGTCCAGGTGGATGTCGGCGGCGTGGAGAAAGCGAAAGGATGCCATGGCGCTAGCTTCTCGGGTCTCCCTCATCCTCCCGGCTCACGACCGTCGGGCGGCACCGGCAGGGCGCCGAACAAGGGACCAGTGACAGCACAGACGAGGGGCCGGAGTCGAGAGAAGAGCCCTGGCCCTGGAACCCTCTCGGCCGGGCACTACCTTCCCACTGTGTCCTGAGCGTGCCCACCGGTTGTCTGACGCCTGGGAGCGAAACAGAGGATGGTAGCCTCCATGTCCCAAGCAACAGACGCCAGCCCCTTCTTGATTTCTGTCCTACGCCCCCTCTTCGCGCGCGCGGGCGACGGGGCCTTGCCGGACGAGGCCGGGCAGGTGCTGGAGAAGGCCGAGCGCGGGGGCTTCAGGCTCCTGCTGGTCGGGCGCAGCCTGCTGCTGGCCACGATCTTCTTCTGGCAGTTCTACTACTTCACCATCCACGGCAACCCGACAGGCTGCCTGCTGGCGCTGGCCTCCTTTGCGGCCGGGCTGCTGGTCTTCCTGGCGCTCGGCACGTCGTTCGAACGGCGCTGGCATCGCTACGCGCTCTTCGCGCTCGACATCGGGGCCCTGACCTTGGTGGCCTGCCTCGCCCCCCTGGTAGAGGGGGAGCCGGTGCCGAAGATCCTGATCTTCCGCGCCTACGGCACCAGCCTGCTCTTTCTCCTGCTGGCCGTGACCGCCCTCTCGCTGATGCCGGGCCTGGTCCTCTTCACCGGCGCGGCCCTGACCCTGGGCCTCTGGATCCTGATCGCCGTGATCGCCGGAGAGCAGGAGCAGCTGCGCTCCTGGGGCGAGCTGGGCCCGGATACCGATGCCGCGACCTACCTGGAGCTGGTCCAGAGCGTCGACTTCATCAACTGGGCGATCCGCCTGCAGGAAAGCTTCGTCCTGCTGGGATCGGCGGTGGTCCTGGCCCTGGCGGTCGGCCGGGCGCGCCGCGCGGTGCTGGCCTTCGCCGAGGCCGAACAGCGCCGGCATCGGGCCGAGGAGGTCTTCGGACACTTCGTGCCGAGGGACGTGGCCGCCGAGATCCTGGCCGAACCCGATGCCCTGAAGCCCAGGGTCCAGGAGGCGACGGTGCTCTACCTCGACATCGAGGGCTTCACCGCCTTCTCGGAGGGACGCCAGCCGCCGGCGGTCATGGCGGCCCTCGACGGCTTCTTCTCCGATGCGGCCGCCATCGTTTCGGACCACGGAGGAACTGCGCTCAGCTACGCGGGCGACGCCATGCTCGCGACCTTCGGCCTGCCGCGCGGGCGCGAGCGGCCCGCGGTGGACGCCATCGCCGCCGCCAAGGCGCTGCAAGATGCCAGCGCGACGACGAGCTACGACGGCCAGCTCTTCAAGCTGCGTATCGGGCTCGCCAGCGGCCCGCTCGCCGCCGGCAACATCGGCGGCAGCCAGCGCAGCTACACCGTCTACGGCGACACGGTGAACATGGCCCAGCGCCTGGAGGACGCCAACAAGCAGTGCGGCACCGGCGTCCTGGCCTGCCAGGCCACCTGGAAGGCCGCCGGCGCCCCCGGCGACTTCCGCTCCGTCGGCGAGATCGCCGTCAAGGGCCGCCAGGTCCCGATCGAGGCCTACTGCTGGGAGCCTTCCTCTTAGGACACAACACCCGCTCCCTCCATCGAACCGGCTGGCGGCCCGGATGCCTTCGGGGCAGGCGGGTCGCGCGGGGTCGATGGCCTGCTACCGCCAAGTGGGATTCTCATCCCTCTCTTAACACATCTATCGGTTGATTTTGTAATAGCCGGTCCGGTGGCGTCAGCTTTGTTCACTGTACTATGGGTCCACTTGATTCGAAGCAGGCTTTGTCGCACTCTATAGGATAAATAATCGGAGGAGGAGTCTCCATGCGTAGCTTGGCTATGATGGGTTTGATTGGTTTTGGATTGGTACTTTCTGCGCCAGCGCAGAGTGAAATCCTGGCGATGATGAACTACGAGAGTAAGCCGGCCGAAGAGCTGAAATCGTTGAAGCTTTCCGGCGATGCCGTGCGTCGTGAAGGGATCGCGATCATTGACGTCGATCCGGAAAGCGCAACTTTCGGGAAGATTCTGTCCGACATTCCGCTCGATCCCTCCTCGGTCACCCATCACATCTTCTATGACCGCAGCATGCGCAAGGCCTACGTGACCTCGCTGATGGAGCCGGCGCTGCAGGTCATCGACATGACCCAGAATCCTTACCGCATCCGGACCATCGAAGTGCCCAACTGCAAGTTCGCGGAGGATGTCATCTTCGACGAGGCGAACGAGCGCTGGTATCTCACCTGCATGGCCTCGGCCAACGTCTACGTCGGCCGGGTCGAGGACGACAGCCTGATCGGCGAGATCGCTCTGCCGGGCACCTATCCGCATGGTCTTGCGGTCAACAGCGCCATCGACCGGGTCCTGGTGACCAGCACCATCACGCCCGACCTCTCGAGCCCGGCCGAGACCGTATCGGTCGTGAAGGCCAGCACGCTCGAGCCGTTGGGCGAGATCAAGATGTCGGAGCTACCCTCGCCCTCGGGCGAGGCACCGGTCGAGATCCTCTTCGCACCCGGCCAGGAGACGCCGATCGCCCTGGTGACCAACATGTTCGGCCATGCGCTCTGGGCCCTGGTATGGGATCCGGCGGCCGAGACCTTCGAGCCCCGGGAGATCTTCGACTTCCAAAGCGTCGAGGCGGGCGTGCCTCTGGAGATCTATTTCAACGAGGAGGGGAGCCGTCTCCTGGTGACCACCTCGGCACCTGGGCACCTGCACATCTTCGACACGAGCGAGGACGTGCTGTCACCCAAGCTCCTGGTCTCCGTGCCGACCGCCGGGGGTGCCCATCACGTCGGCATCACCAAGGACCACAAGCTCGGCTTCGTGCAGAACTCCTTCCTGAACCTGCCGAAGATGAGCGATGGCTCGGTGACGGTGGTCGACCTCGAGACCGGCGCCATCCTGGCCGAGATGAACAGCCTGAAGGATGCGGGCCTCAATCCCAACTCCATCGTGCTGCTGCCGGAGTGGAACGCCCTGGCCGGGCACTAGAGCGACATCCGGGGAGCGGTGGGGCTTCGGACGATGCGAGAGGGGGGCAGGATGGCAGGGTCTCCATACCTTCGGGCGCTTCTGGGGGCGGCCGCAGCCCTGGCACTCGGCGGAACGGCGCTGGCGGAGGGTGGGCAGCACGGCGGTCATGCCCATGACCTGCTCCGCCCGGTGCCCGACGGAGTGCCGCCCCCCTCGCTCGCCCTCGAAGTCATCCCCGACTCGCTCAGCGGCTACAACCTGCACCTCCTGGTCACGAACTTCCGCTTCTCGCCGGAGAAGATCGACCAGGAGAGCCTGGCCGTCGAGGGCCATGCCCACCTCTACGTCAACGGGAAGAAGATCGGTCGTCTCTATGGGCCCTGGGTGCACCTGCCGATGGCGCTCCTCGGGCCGGGCGAGAATGAGGTCAGGGTCAGCCTGAACGACAACCTCCACCGGGCCTGGGCCAACGGCGATGCGGCTATCGCCAGCGAGGTCGCGCTCACCGGACCCGAACCCTGGCAGGGACGGGAGCTGATCCTGGACCTTTCCTCGGAGATGCCTCCACCGACTCTCTCGATCTCCCAGGGCGAGAGCCTGCGTCTCGAAGTGCGCACGGCAGAGGCGATCGAGCTGCACCTGCACGGCTACGATCTCATGGCGGTGGCGGCACCGGGGGCGCCGGCAGTCTTCGTCTTCGAGGCCCTGCACAGCGGCCGCTTCGCCCTGGTGGCCCATGGAGCGGACGACCTCCTGGGCCGGGAGGAGGCAGCGCTGGCTTACCTGGAAATTCTGCCGGAGTGAGCTTTCCTCCGGGCAAGTGCTTGCCGGCCGCCTCGGTCGCCGTCCTGGCCGCGTCTCTGGCGCTCCGGCCTGGACCGGCCGCGGCTCACGCCTTCGGCCAGCGCTACGACCTTCCGCTGCCGCTTGGATTCTATCTGGCGGCGGCGGGCGCCGCGGTGGCACTGTCCTTCCTGGGCTCCTTCCTCTTCCTGCGCGAAACAAGGCAGCGTCCCCTGGCTCTGGACGTTGCTCTGCCGAGACGGCTGGGGCTCATCCTTGCGGTCTCCTTCAGGACGCTGGGTCTCCTGACCCTGGCGCTTGTCCTGCTGGCCGCCTTCCTCGGGCCCGCGCTGCCAACGGACAACTTCGCCACCGTCATGGTCTGGGTGCTGTGGTGGGTCGGCTTCTTCCTGCTCTCGGCCCTGCTGGTCGACTGCTGGGCCGCACTCGATCCCTTTCGGGGCCTCGCTCTTGTTCTCTGCCGGCTTCTGGGCAGGAACGCCGAGGACCCGCCCGCGGTCCTGCCTCCCTGGGCGGGCTGGATCGCTGTCGCAGGACTGCTGGCAATCTCCTGGGTCGAGCTGGTTTCCGACTGGTCCGAGGATCCGCGTGCGCTGGGCATCCTGATCCTCGTCTATGCGGCCGGCAGCCTGCTGGGCGGGCTCGTCTTCGGCCGTGCCTGGTTCAGCCGGGCCGACCCGCTGGGCCAGCTCTTCAGCCTCCTGGGCCGGATGGCACCGCTTTCGCCGGAGCCTCCGGACCGGCTGGTTCTCGCGCTGCCTGCCGCAAGGCTCGGCGAGCCGGTCCCGCTTCGGGCTTCGGCCGCGGTCTTCGTCGTTGCACTGATCGCGATCGTTCTCTTCGACGGCCTCTCGGAGACGCCGCTCTGGGCCTCGATCCTGGACTTCGTCGGGGCGTCGAAGACCCTGCGGCCCGGCCTCCTGCTGCTGCGCGAGGCGGGTTTCGACCTCCTGAAGCTGCTCCAGACTCTGGGGCTCCTGGCGACGCTCGCCCTCTCGCTTCTGGCCTACTGGCTCCTGAGCCTGGCCATGGCGCTCGCCGTCGGGTGGCGGCTGGGCGCCGGCACCTTCGCCCTTGCCTTCGCCGGCTCGCTGCTGCCGATCGCGGTGGCCTATCACCTGGCGCACTACATCTCCTACCTGCTGCTGGCCGGCCAACTTGTCGTGCCGACCCTGGCCGATCCCTTCGCGCTGGGGTGGAGCCTCCTGGAGGGCCGCCGCGCCGGGATCGACATCGGAGTCATCACCGCCAAGCAGGTCTGGTGGATTGCCGTGACGGCCCTGGTGGTGGGCCATGGGCTCTCCGTCGTCGTCGCCCATCGCCAGGCCGTGGCCCTGCTCGGCGACCGTGCTCTCGCCGTCCGCTCGCAGCTTCCCATGATGGCCTTCATGACGGGGCTCACCATGCTCAGCCTCTGGATCCTGGCGCAGCCTATCGTGCAGTGAGCGATAGGCTGCCAGGCCCTCGCGGTCTCCTCGCTACTTGGCTTCCGTGTCCGCCCAGGGGTCGTAGCTGCCGATGTTCCAGAGGTAGCCCTCGGGGTCGCGCAGCGAGCAGCCGCGGCCGCCATAGGGCTCGTCCGTCGGTTCGCGCAGGATCTCCGCGCCGCCCTCCTTGGCACGCCGGGCGACCGCGTCCACGTCGTCGACGATGAGGTAGGGGCTCTGGCTGTTGCCGCCGAGTGCGGCGGCGGTGCTCTGCAGCCGGCCGAAGTCGTCGTCGCGGGCGCTGCCCAGCATGATCATGCCACTGCCGAGGGTAAGCTGGCTGTGGGCGATGCCGCCCTTGCCGTCCTCGACGACCAGATGGCGCTCGAAACCGAAGACCTTGCAGACCCAGTCCATCATGGCGGGGGCATCGGCATAGCGCAGCGTGGGAATGACTCGGCTGTTCATCGTCTCTCTCCTGATCTCCGTGAAGCTGGGCGCAGTCTGCCGGGGCGCAGGCGGCCGGTCTTGATCCTTTGTTACCTGATCGCGCCCCTTCCTGCCGCGGACCAGGCTCAGGTCTTGTTGATCGAGTTGCCGCCGTCGGCCAGGAGGGCGCTTCCGGTCACGAAGGAGGCATCGTTGGAAAGCAGGAAGAGGGCGGCGCCGGCGATCTCTTCGGGCTCGGCCATCCGTTTCAGGGCGTGCAGGCCGCGGACGAACTCCAGGCGCTCGGAATCGTCGCCGGCCATCTCGGTCGCGGTGCCGCCCGGCAGCAGCGCGTTCACCCGGATGCCCTTCGGTCCCAGCTCGGCGGCCAGGACCTGGGTCAGCCCGACCAGGCCCGCCTTCGAGGCCGCATAGGCGGCCATGCCCGGGAAGCCGATGCGGTGGCCGACGAAGGAGGAGGTGAAGACGATCGAGCCGGACTCGCCACGCTCCATCGCCCTCACCTGGTACTTGGCGGAGAAGAAGGCGCTGGTGAGGTTGGTCTCGATCACCTCTCTCCAGTTGGCGGCGCTCATCTCCTGGGCAGCGACGGTCTCGCCCATCATGCCGGCGTTGTTGAGCGCGCCGTCCAGTCCGCCGAAGCGCTCCTCGGCGAGGGCGACGAGCGCCTCGGCATAGCTCTCCTCGCGCACGTCGCCGGCAAGGCAGTCGGCTTGCCCTCCCGTTTCCCGGATCTGCTCGCAGAGCCCGCGCAGGCGGTCCTCGCGCCGGGCGCCCAGGACGACGGAGGCGCCCTCCGCCGCGAAGAGCAGTGCGGAGGCGGCCCCGATACCGGAACTGGCGCCGGTGACGATGATGGTCTTTCCCTTGAGTCGCATGACAGTCTCCCGTTGGCTTGATCGCGGGCGCCTTCATGCTTGGGTTGGACGGGTCGCGAACTCCGCTTCTTGCAGCGGTCCCGGGGACAGCGCTTTTGTGTCGGGATCAGGCCTCGGCGGGGGCCAGGATGCCCTGGCGGTCCGGCAGGATGCGCCGGCGCAGGGCCTGCGGGGTCTCGCCGGTGAAGGCCTTGAAGTCGCGCGTGAAGTGCGCCTGGTCGGCATAGCCGCAGTCGGCGGCCAGGGCGGCCAGGCTGGGCGGCCGTCCGAGGGGCTGGGAGAGAACCTCGACGGCGGCGGCGAAGCGCAGCGTGCTGGCGAAGCGTTTCGGCGAGAGGCCGACCTCGCGCTTGAAGAGGGCGTTCAGGTGCTTGCGGCTGACGCCGAGCTGATCGGCCAGGGCGCCGATCGCGACCTGTCCCTGCCTGGCCGCGATGATACCGTGTGCCCTGGCCACCCGCGGGTCGCCGCCGGCCACTCCCAGGATCCGCTCGGCCAGGGCCTGCTCGAAGAGCTCCAGGCGTTGCTCCCACGAGGGGCAGTCCAGCAGCCGGCCCTCCAGCTCAGAGGCCAGCTCCGGTGCCACGCTGTCGAGGCTTTCGACCCGATCGGTCAGGCTGTCGAGATCGAGCCGGAAGAAGCGGCGCGCGCCCAGCGGCGTCAGGTTGGCCTGCAGGCAGATAGACCGGCCTTGCGAGGCAACCCTGGCGGGACGGCTGTGCAGGCCCGCGGTGAAGCTGCCCTCCAGCCGGCGCCAGCCGCTCGCCCGGCTGCTGTCCGCCAGCTCGAAGCCGGGCCCAAGCACGAGGATCAGGGGCAGGAAGGCGCCGGGAAGCTCGTCGCGGACGAGGCGGCCGCCACCGCTCTCCCGATAGCCCTGGATCTTCAGGACAAAGGGCAGCAGGCCGGCCCTGGGCAGACGTCGCCAGAGCGTCCAGCAGCCGGCCTCGCCCTCATAGTCGCTACGCTCGCTCGCCATGGAGACAGTCTAGTGCAAATCCCGAGCAGATGGAATCATCTGCGACGACGATTTGCTATTAGAACAACGCACTAGAGCGGGGTGTGTGAGCATGAGCGAGTGCATCCCATTCTAGTGCAGCGAGCGCCCCGAGGGAACGACTCCCAAGCCCTCCAGCCCGCGGGGCCGGACTCTACAGGCTGTGCAGACCGACGCAGTTGCCGTCGGGATCGAGGAACTGGGCAATCTCGCCGTACTCGCCGATCGAGGTCTTGGGTAGGGCGACCTTGCCGCCCTTGACCTCGGCCCTGGCCAGGCAGCCCTCGATGTCGCCGCCGGCGTCCAGGTAGAGATCGATCCCCCGGCCCCCGGGATTGCCGTGCTTACTCTCGGTCAGGGCGCCCACCATCTTCTCTCCGTTGAGGAAGGTCTGGATGCTGCCCTCGGGCCCTGTCATCTCCCTGAAGCCGTAGTTCAGAACCGCGGCGTAGAAGGCCTTGGCCTTGGCGAGGTCGCGCACGGGGATCTCGAACCAGTGCACGGAAGTCGGGTTCATTCTCTATCTCCTGCTTGGTGGCCGACGGCCGCTGTGCCGCCATGAAGGCTAGGCGATGGATGTTGCAGATGAAGTCCATCCGCTCGCGGTTTGCTCCAGACGCAGCAGCCATTCCGGTGGAGGCACTGTCGCGAGCGATCAGAGCCATAGGAAGTCGGTGGCGGTGAGCTGGCCTGCCTGGCTCATGCCGTTGACCTGGAAGAAGAGGTCGGCGGAGCCGTCGCCGTTGCTGTCGACCTGGATCTGGCCCTGGCCGGCGTGGCGCGCCTCGCTGTTGCCGTTGCCCGAGAAGGCGTTGCCGCCGCGGTAGTCGAAGCTGCCGGTCTCCAGGCCCATGGCGAAGACCAGGCTGTCGTTCTCGGCCGCGGAGTTCAGCTTCATGCCGCTGAAGTCCTGGATCAGCGGGCCGCCGGACCCGTTGCCGTTGCCGACCTCGTCGCCACCCAGGATGAAGGCGTCCTGCCCGGCGCCGCCGATGGCGGTGTCGGCGTTGCCCAGGGAGAGGCTGTCGTCGCCGGCTTGGCCGCGTAGGATGTCAACGTCGCTGCCGTCGACCGCACCGATCAGGGTGTCGTTTCCGGCACCGCCGTGCAGGTCGTCAGCGCCGTCGCCGCCGTTCAGGACATCGTTGTTGGCATTGCCGTCCAGGCTGTCGTTCCCCGCGCCGCCGAAGAGGAGGTCCTGACCGCTGCCGCCGTAGAGCAGGTCGGCATGGTCGTTGCCGCGCAGGGTGTCGGCGCCGGCCTCGCCATAGAGGCTGTCGTCCCCGCTCTGCCCGGAGAGGGAGTTGCTGGCGGTGTTGCCCTCTATCTTGTTGTCCAGCGCGTTGCCGCGTCCCTTGAGGCCGCCGGCGCCGGGCTCCAGGCGCAGGTCGTCGGCATGGAAGCCCAGGGTGTAGTCGTCCGACGCGCGCACCAGGTCGCTGCCGCCGCCGGCCGCCTCGACGATCTGGTCGCTGCTGAGGTCGACGACGAAGGTGTCCCGGCCGCTGCCGCCGTTAAGCGTGTCGACGCCGGATTTTCCGTTGAGCACGTCGTCGCCGGAGCCTCCGGCCAGGCTGTTGGCGAAGGCATTGCCGAGCAGCACGTTATCCTGCTGGTTGCCGCTGATGTCGGCGGCGCCGGCCGCCTGTTCGATGTTGAGGCTCTCGACGAAGCCGAAGGCATCGGACGAGAGCGTGAAGTCAACCGCCTTGGAGCGGATGACGTCGGCTCCGCCCTCCTTGTCCAGTTCGCGCACCTCGTCGGTGGCGGTGTCGACGACGAAGGTGTCGTTGCTGAGTCCTCCGGTCATACGGTCGGACCCGCTGCCGCCGTCCAGGACATCGTTCCCCTGACCGCCGTAGAGGAGATCCTTTCCGCTGTGGCCGAAGGCCTTGTCGGCCAGGCTGTTGGCGAAGATGGTGTCGTCGCCGGGGCCGCCGAAGAGGGAATCGACGCCGGTGCCGCCGACCAGCAGGTCGTCGCCGCCCTGGCCGCGCACCTGGTCGTTGCCCTGATCGCCCTGCAGGGTATCCCTGTCGGCGTAGCCGCGCACGTCGTCGTCGCCGCCGAAGCCCTGGATGGTGTCCAGCAGGTTGGTGCCGTAGAGGGTCTCTCCCGCCGCGACGCCGAAGATCTGCACCGCCTCGAAGTTGGTGATGAGGAAGCCGCCCAGGGTCGCCTCCAGCGCGAGCCGCAGCTTGTCGAAGCCCGAGCCGCCGTCGAGCGTGTCGCCGGCGCCGCCCTGGTCTCCGTAGAGGGTGACGGTGTCGTCTCCGCTGCCGCCGAAGAGCTTGTCGATGCCGCTGCCGGGGGAGAGCGTGTCGTTCCCCTCGTCGCCGTAGACCCGGTCGTCGCCCTGGCCGCCGCTCAGGTAGTCGTCGCCCTGGCCGCCCCAGGCGCTGTCGGTTCCGCTATCGGCGAAGCCGCGGTCGGCCCCGCTGTCCCCGAAGATGCTGTCGTCGCCGCTCTGGCCGCGGATGCTGTCGTCCCCGCTGCCGCCGAAGGCCGTGTCCATGCCGTGGATGGCCAGGATGAAGTCGGCGCCGTTCTCGCCCCTTATGGTGTCGTCGCCTGTCCAGCCGGCGAGCAAATCGTTCCCGGTACCGCCGTAGATCCGGTCGTCGCCCTCGTCTCCCCAGACGGTGTCATGACCGCCGTCGCCGTAGATGGTGTCGTCCGCATCGTTGCCGCGGACGAAGTCGGCGCCCTTGCCGCCGAAGACGCGGTCGAAGCCGAGACCGCCCTCTGCCTGATCGTTCCCGTCTTCCCCGAGAACCTCATCGTTTCCACTGCCGCCGGTGAGGCTATCGTCACCGGAGGCGCCGAAGAGATCGTCATAACCGCTGTCACCGAGCAGCGTATCGGCGCTGCTGAGGCCGAGGAGCGTGTCGTTGCCGAGCTTTCCGGAAATGATGTCGGCCAGATCGCTGCCGGTCAGCGTGTCGTTGAAGGTCGTCCCGAAAATCGCAACCATGGCGTTGCCTCCTTGTCGGACCACTGCGGTCCCTCGACCGCTTCACTGTCTGACTGCCTCTCTCCTGCCCCTTCCGTGCCGCCGGCCGCTCGCGCTAGAGCCAGAGGAAGTCGGTGGCGGTGAGCTGTCCGGCCTGGCTCATGCCCTCGATCCTGAAGGCGAGGTCGGCGGAGCCGTCGCCGTCGCTGTCCACCTGGATCTGGCCGCCGCCGGCATGCCGGACCTCGCTCACGCCCCCGGCATGGAAGGACTGCCCGGCGATGTAGGCGAAGGCCCCGGTCTCCAGCCCCGCCGCGAAGACGATCAGGTCGTTGTCCGCGGCGGTGTTGAGGCGCAGGCCGGCAAAGTCCTCCAGCACCGCCCCGCCGGACCCATTGCCGTCGCCCACCTCGTCGCCGCCCAGCACGAAGCGGTCCTGGCCGGAGCCGCCGAAGGCGCGGTCCTCGTTGCCCAGGCTGATCTGGTCCGCCCCGCTGCCGCCGTAGACCCGGTCGGTCGCATCGCCGTCCCCGCCGCCGCTCAGGCTGTCGTCGCCGTCGCCGCCGAAGAGGACGTCGGGCCCCGAGCCGCCGTTGAGGCTGTCCACATGCGCGCCGCCGAAGAGTTCATCCACCCCGCCGCCGCCCAGCAGCCGGTCCTTGCTGCTGCCCCCGTAGAGCAGGTCCTTGCCGTCCCGGCCCAGGAGATTGTCGGCACCGTCCTCGCCGAAGAGAAGGTCGTTCCCGGATTCCCCCGAGAGCTTGTTCTTGACCGCGTTGCCCCGGATCTCGTTGTCCAGCGCGTTGCCCGTGCCGTCGATCATCCCGGCACCGGGGGCGAGCTGCAGGCGGTCGAGGTGGAAGCCCAGGCTGTAGTCCACGGCGGCCACCACCAGGTCGTCGCCGCCGCCCGCCGCCTCGATCACGGAATCGAGGGTCCGGTCGACGAAGGCCGTGTCGTCGCCGCTGCCCCCGACCATGACGTCGTTGCCCTGCGCCCCGTCCAGCACGTCGGCCCCGGAAAGACCCGAGAGGGTGTTGCGGAAGGAGTTGCCGGTGAGGCTGTTGTCCTGCTCATTGCCGGCCGCATTGGCGGTCTTTGCGGCCGAGAGGATCTGCAGCGCCTCCACCCCGCCCAGCGGCCCGCCGGTCATGGTGTAGTCGGCCGCGTTGGAGCGGATCAGGTCGTTCGACCCGCTGCCCACGAAGTCCCAGACGACGTCCGTGGCGGTGTCGATCACGAAGGTGTCGTCGCCGCTGCCGCCCAGCGCCGTGTCGGCACCGCTGCCGCCGTTCAGGAAATCGTCCTCGTCCTCTCCGTCTAGGAAGTCGGCCCCGCTGCCGCCCACCATGCGGTCGTCGCCGTAGCCGGCCCTCGCCGTATCGCTTCCCCCGCCGCCGAAGAGCATGTCGTCGCCGGACTGGCCGAAGATGCGGTCGTCGCCCTCGCCGCCGCGGGCGAGGTCCTTGCCGGACCCGGCCGCCAAGGTGTCGTCGCCGCCATAGCCCAGCAGGCTGTCGTCGCCGTGATAGCCGGTGATCACGTCTGGATAGGAGCTGCCGTCCAGGGTCTCGGAGGGCGAGAGGCCGATGATGAAGAAGGCTTCGAAGTTGGTTTGCGGGACCGAGGAAACGCCGCCTCCGACGATGACGAGCGTGTCCAGGCCCTCGCCGCCGTCGTTGACGTCGTTGGGGTTCGAGTAGGCGACCCGCGTCGAGATGGCGTCGGCGCCGGAACCGCCGTAGACCTTGTCGATACCGACGTCGCCGAGGATGGTATCGCTGCCGCTGCCTCCAAAGATGCTGTCGTTCCCGCTGTCGCCCAGCATGAGGTCTGCGCCGTCATGGCCGGCCAGGACGTCGTCGCCGGATTCGCCGCGCATGCGGTCAGCACCGGTCCCGCCGTAAACTTTGTCGGTTCCCTGGCCGCCCAGCAGGTAGTCGTCGCCGTCTTCGCCGTAGAGGCTATCGTTACCCTCTTCGCCGACGGCGGTGTCTCCGCCGCTGCCGCCGCTCACCAGGTCGTTGCCGCTGTCGGCCGAGACGGAATCGGCGCCGCTCTCTCCGAAGACCCTGTCGTTGCCGCTGCCTGCCAGCAGGAAATCGTCCCCGCCGCCGCCGATGAGGCTGTCGTCGCCGTCGTCGCCGTAGAGCAGGTCCTTGCCGCCGCCACCTTCGATGAAGTCGGCACCGAGATCGGCGAAGACCACGTCGTTGCCGCCCTGGCCGTAGATCCTGTCGTCGCCGCTGTGGCCCAGAAGGGTATCGAGATCGCTGCCGCCGAAGAGGGAATCGGCGCCGCTTCCCCCGTCGAGCGAATCGACCCCCGAGAGGCCGTAGAGGGAATCGCTTCCGGCATTGCCGAGCAGAAGATCGTCGCCGCTGGAGCCGGCAAGGGAGTCGTCGAGCGCTCCCCCGAAAAGCATGACCATAGAGAATCCCCTAGAACATCCCCTGGCGTTGCAGCTCCCCGCCGGTACGGCGAGAGACCGGCGCTGCGCGCCTGGCCTTCCCGGTCCGGTCGGCCTTGTAGGCAGCCAGCCTTCCAGCCGATCCATGCAGCAGGGCTCGCCTCAGCGTGGGAGCCGATCACCAGTCTCCCAGTTAGAAGCAGGAAAGCGGCAAGAGCAAGGACAAGGTAGGTTTTTGCAAAAAGCGATTGCAGCCCCCCTTCTTCCGCGCTTGCGGGTAGGCCGGTCGCCCTCCACCGGCAGCTACTGCGCCTTACGATTCTAGAGCCAGAGGAAGTCCGTGGCGGTGAGCTGTCCGGCCTGGCTCATGCCGTCGATCCGGAAGGCGAGGTCGGCAGAGCCGTCGCCGTCGGTATCGACCTGGATCTGGCCGCCGCCGGCATGCCGGGCCTCGCTATTGCCGCCGGCGTGGAAGGACTGGCCGGCGATGTAGGCGAAGGAGCCGGTCTCCAGACCGGCGGCGAAGACGATCAGGTCGTTGTCCGCGGCCGTGTTCAGACGCACGCCGGCGAAGTCCTCCAGCACCGGCCCGCCGGAGCCATTGCCGTCGCCCACCTCGTCCCCGCCCAGCACGAAGCGGTCCGAGCCCGTGCCGCCGAAGGCGCGGTCCGTGTTGCCGAGGCTCATCTGGTCGTTGCCGGTGTCGCCGAACAGGCGGTCCACCGACCCGCCGTCCACGCCGCCGCTCAGGTTGTCGTCCTGCTCGCCGCCGAAGAGATCGTCCGGACCCAGGCCGCCGTTCAAGCTGTCCGCATGGGCGCCGCCGAAGAGTTCGTCGGCCCCCTGGCCCCCGAGCAGCCTATCCTTGCTGCTGCCCCCGAAGAGATCGTCGTTGCCGTCGTTGCCGAGCAGACTGTCGCTGCCGCCCTCGCCGAAGAGGGTATCCTTCCCCGATTCACCCGACAGCCTGTTCATCACGCTGTTGCCGACCATCTCGTTGTCCAGGGCGTTGCCCGTGCCGTCTAGCTGGCCGGCGCCCCAGGCCAACTGCAGCCGCTCGACATGGAAGCCGAGCGCGTGGTCGAGGCCGGCGACGACCAGATCCTCGCCCCCTCCCGCGCTCTCGATCAGCTCGTCCAGGGGCTGACAGACATAGGCCGTGTCGTCGCCGCTGCCCCCGATCATGACGTCGTTGCCGGAGCCTCCGTCCAGCAGGTCGTCGCCGGAGAGACCGGCCAGCGTGTTGCGGAAGTTGTTGCCAATGAGGGTGTTGTCCTCCGCATTGCCGGCAGCATTGGCGGTCTTGGCGGCCACCATGATCTCCAGGCGCTCGATCCCGCCCAGCAGGCCGGAGGTCAGGGTGTAGTCGGTGGCGTTGGAGCGGATCAGGTCGTTCGACCCGCTGCCCAGGAACTCCCAGACGCGGTCGGCCTCGCGGTCCACGACAAAGGTATCGTCGCCGCTACCGCCGATCGCGGTGTCTGCACCGGGGCCTCCGTTCAGGAAGTCGTCGCCGAGGCCGCCATCTTGAAAATCATCTCCGAGGCCGCCGGCCATGCGGTCGTTGCCGTAGCGTCCGCTCGCCGTGTCGCTGCCGTCGCCGCCGAAGAGCGTGTCGTCCCCCTGGTCGCCGAACAGGCGGTCGAAGCCCTTGTCGCCGCGCGCAATGTCGTCGCCTTCGCCCCCGGCCAGGCTGTCGGCGCCGCCGTAGCCGTAGAGGCTGTCATTGCCGCCCCCTCCATACATCGTGTCGTTGAACTGGCTTCCATCCAGCGTGTTGTCGCCGGAAAGCCCTAAGAGCACGAAGACCTCGAAGTTGGTGTTCGGAACGGAGGAAACCCCGCCGTCTACGATGACGAGGAGGTCTTCACCGGACCCGCCGTCGTTGATCTCGGAGGGATCGACATCGAAAGGCCCGACGTAGACGCCATCGCTGCCGCTGCCGCCGAAGACGCTATCGTTCCCCGTTCCGCCGCTGATGGTGCTGCCACCAGCGCCGCCATAGATCGTGTCGTCACCGCTCTGTCCGATCAGAAATGCGGGGTTGTTGCCGCTGACGAGGCGGTCGGCTCCGTCATCGCCGACCAGAAAGTCCTTGCCGCTGCGGTCCACGATGTAGTCGTTTCCCTCGCCCCCAAGCTGGGTATCGCTACCGCTACCGCCGTAGATGGTATCGTCAACGGCGCCTCCGCCAACAAAGTCGTTGCCCGAACCGCCAAAAATTACGTCGTTGCTGCTGTCTCCCGACAGCAGATCCTCGCCGCTGCCCCCATAGAGCGTGTCGGAGGCCGGACCACCGGCCGCAATGTCCATGCCCCGACCGCCGAAAAGCGTATCGTTGGCAATGCCGCCGTAGAGCCCATCCTGTCCCGGCCCGCCGCGAAGCAGGTCGTCGCCATAGTCCCCGTAAAGCAGGTCCTTTCCGCTGCCTCCCTGGAGGCGATCGTTCCCGTCCTGGCCGTAGAGGTAATCGTCGCCGGAACTGCCGAACAGGGAGTCGTCGCCCGATCCGCCGAAGAGATCGTCCAGGCCGCCGCCGCCGTAGAGCGTGTCCGACTGGTCGGCGCCGAACTGTATGTCGTCTCCCGAGAGGCCGTAGAGGGTGTCGTTGCCCGTCAGTCCCGCCAGGAAATCGGCCCCGCTGGTGCCGCCCAGCGAGTCGTTCGTCGAGTTGCCGTAGAGCATCACCATCGGCCGGCTCCCTTGTGTTCCCCTTGAGAGGCTCGGCGCCGCGCGCCCGAGATCCCCGATCTCGCTCTGCCCGTCAGGCCCCGAACAGCGGGTAATCCCTGGTCCCTGCCCGGTAACCGGTTCTGCCGTTCGTCTTGTTCAAGGACTTCGCCCGCCGTCTGCCAGTAAGAGGCAGGAGGAGCAAAAGTGCAAGGGTAAGTTGGAGAGGGTCCCTTGCTCTTCCGTTTTTCGAGCGATTTCATGGGGCTGGCGCCTAGAGCCAGAGGAAGTCGGTGGCGGTGAGCTGTCCGGCCTGGCTCATGCCCTCGATCCGGAAGGCGAGGTCGGCAGAGCCGTCGCCGTCGCTGTCCACCTGGATCTGGCCGCCGCCGGCATGGCGGGCCTCGCTATTGCCGCCGGCGTGGAAGGACTGGCCGGCGATGTAGGCGAAGGAACCGGTCTCCAGACCGGCGGCGAAGACGATCAGGTCGTTGTCCGCGGCCGTGTTCAGACGCACGCCGGCGAAGTCCTCCAGCACCGGTCCCCCCGAGCCATTGCCGTCGCCCACCTCGTCCCCGCCCAGCACGAAGCGGTCCGAGCCCGTGCCGCCGAAGGCGCGGTCCATGTTGCCGAGGCTCATCTGGTCGTTGCCGGTGTCGCCGAAGAGGCGGTCCACCGACCCGCCGTCCACGCCGCCGCTCAGGTTGTCGTCCTGCTCGCCGCCGAAGAGATCGTCCGGACCCAGGCCGCCGTTCAAGCTGTCCGCATGGGCGCCGCCGAAGAGTTCGTCGGCCCCCTGGCCCCCGAGCAGCCTGTCCTTGCTGCTGCCCCCGAAGAGATCGTCGTTGCCGTCGTTGCCGAGCAGACTGTCGCTGCCGCCCTCGCCGAAGAGGGTATCCTTCCCCGATTCACCCGACAGCCTGTTCATCACGCTGTTGCCGACCATCTCGTTGTCCAGCGCATTGCCCGTGCCGTCCAGCTGGCCGGCGCCCCAGGCCAACTGCAGCCGCTCGACATGGAAGCCGAGCGCGTGGTCGAGGCCGGCGACGACCAGATCCTCGCCCCCTCCCGCGCTCTCGATCAGCTCGTCCAGGGGCTGATAGACATAGGCGGTGTCGTCGCCGCTGCCCCCGATCATGACGTCGTTGCCGGAGCCTCCGTCCAGCAGGTCGTCGCCGGAGAGACCGGCCAGCGTGTTGCGGAAGTTGTTGCCATAGAGGGCGTTGTCCTCCGCATTGCCGGCAGCATTGGCGGTCTTGGCGGCCACCATGATCTCCAGACGCTCGACCCCGCCCAGCGGCCCCTCGGTCATGGTGTAGTCGGCCGCGTTGGAGCGGATCAGGTCGTTCGACCCGCTGCCGACGAAGTCCCAGACCAGGTCCGCCTTGGTGTCGATCACGAAGGTATCGTCGCCGCTTCCCCCTAGCGCCGTATCGGCTCCCGGGCCGCCGTTCATGAAGTCGTTGCCCCAGTCGCCGTCCATGAAGTCGCTGCCCTTGCCTCCGACGAACTTGTCGTCGTCCTCCCGGCCGCTGGCGGTATCGTTGCCGTCTCCGCCGATCAGAAGGTCGTCGCCGCTGGCTCCCAGCATGAGGTCCCGACCCTTGTCGCCGACCGCGGTGTCGTCGCCGGAGCCGCCGTCCAGGCTGTCGTCCCCGCCGTAGCCGGCCAGCACGTCCGACCCGAAATAGCCGAGCATCAGGTCGGTCAGGGACGACCCGTCCAGGGTGTCGTCGCCTGACGTGCCGATTATGAAGAAGGTCTCGAAATTGGTGTGCTGCACCCCGGAGACGCCGCCGCCGGCGATCCCGAGCACGTCGATGCCCGACCCTCCGTCGTTGATATCGGTCGGATTGGCATCGTCGAAGTTGATGAAGATCTGGTCGGGGCCGCTGCCGCCGAAGACCGAGTCGACCCCGTCCTCCCCGCCCATGATCTCCTGGCCGCTGCCCCCGTAGATCGTGTCGTTGCCGCTCGCTCCGGTCAGGAAGTTGGCATAGCCGTTGGCGTGGATGATGTCGTCGCCGCTGCCTCCGTTCAGGAAGTTCGCACCGCTGAGATCCAGGATGTAGTCGTTGCCGTGGCCTCCGCCGATGGAGTCGAAGCCGCTGCCCCCGAAGAGGCCGTCGCTGCCGTCCTCGCCGGCCAGGATGTCCGCCCCGTCGCCGCCCACGAGCAGGTCGCTGCCCGCATCGGCGAAGGCGGTGTCGTCGCCGATGTTGCCGTAGAAGCGGTCGTTGCCGCTGTCCAGCTCGGCAAGATCGGGTCCACCCCCGCCGAAGACGCTATCGTCACCCGATCCGCCGTAGATCCTATCCGCGCCTGCGCCGCCGTAGACCCGATCGTTGCCGAGGTTCGCGTCCAGGCTGTCGTTGCCGGAGCTGCCGAAGAGCGTATCGTTGCCGCTGTCGCCGAAAAGGGAATCGTCGCCCCCACCCCCGAAGATTCGGTCGTCGTTGTCGGCGCCGTCGAGGATGTCGTCGCCGGAGAGACCGTAGAGGCTGTCGTTCCCGGAGAGACCCGCCAGCAGGTCGGCCATGCTGGTGCCAACCAGGGAGTCGTCGCCCGCGGAACCGAAAAGCATCACCATCGGCACTCTCCCTCTTCCCTGCACGCAGGGCGGGTCGACCGCGGGGCAAGAGGGTCTGGCTGCCGTCCTGTCGTTCGCGCGGTCGGCTCACTCTGCGCGTCGGCCGGCGGTTCTCTCAAGCCGGCGGTCGTTTCATCTGCTCGCCTCAGCCATGCGCCGGGGCTGCTTGCCGCCAGTTAGGCGCAAGAAAGAGGCGAGAACAAGGACAGGTTAGCGATTCTGCCAGGCTGGCCAACAGATGAGCTATCCAGGCGCAGCGGCCATCGTGCGCCTCCCCGCCTGCCGGCGCGAGGGTTAGCAAGGTCGTTGCCCAGCGGTCGGCTAGGGCCGCTCGTGGGGCTCATCGCCACCGCCTACAACCACAAGAAGTCCGTGGCCGTTAGCTGTCCGCCCTGGCTCATACCCTCGATGCGGAAGGTGAGGTCTGCGCTGCCGTTCCCGTCCGTATCCACCTGGATCTGGCCGCCGCCGGCGTGCCGGATCTCGCTATTGCCTGCGGCGTGGAAGGCCTGATTGGCGACATAGGCGAAGGCACCGGTCTCAAGACCGGTGGCGAAGACGATGGTGTCGTTGTCGGCGGCGATGTTCAGGCGCACGCCGGCAAAGTCCCCCAGCCGAGGGCCACCGGACCCCATGGCGTTACCGACCTCGTCGCCATCCATGATGAAGCGATCTCTGCCGGACCCGCCGAAACCGGTGTCGCTGTTGCCCATCAGGAGCCAGTCTAGACCGCTGCCGCCGAAGAGGCGGTCCTTCGCCTTCCCGTCTAGAGCACCGTCCAGGGTGTCGTTGCCATCGCCGCCGAAGAGCGTGTCGGTGCCCGTGCCGCCGAACAAGCGGTCGACATGGGCGCCGCCGAAGAGCCGGTCCACTCCGTCGCCTCCGAAAAGCGTATCGGCGCTGCTGCCGCCATAGGCGCGGTCGTTGCCCTCGTTTCCGCGGAGAACGTCGACCCCGCCCTCTCCGAAGAGGCGGTCGTGGCCGCTCTTGCCGGTGAGCGAGTTCTTCACGCTGTTGCCCACGATCTCGTTGCCAAGCGCGTTGCCCTCGCCCTTGAGAGCCGCGGACCCGGTGGCGAGCTGCAGTCTTTCGACATTGAAGGCCAGGGTGAAATTGACAGTCGCGACGACCTTGTCGTCGCCGCCGCCCGCCAGCTCGACGACCTGGCCGAGGGTGCGATCGACGAAGAAGGTGTCGTCGCCGCTGCCACCCTCCATGACATCGTTACCCAGGCCGCCAAACAAGACGTCGTTGCCGGAGAGGCCTGACAGTGTATTGCGAAAGCTGTTGCCGATGAGGGTGTTGTCTTCAGCGTTGCCGGTCGCGTTGGCAGTGCGTGCGGTGGAGAGGATCTGCAGGATCTCGATGCCGCCCAGGGGGCCGCCGGTCAGGGTGAAATCGGCCGCGTTGGACCGGACCAGGTCGCTGCTGCCGCTTCCGATGAACTCCCACACGACATCCGACTTGCGGTCGACCACGAAAGTATCATTGCCGCTGCCACCTATTGCAGTGTCTGTTCCACTTCCTCCATTCAGGTAGTCATAGCCTTCACCGCCATCCAGGAAGTCTCTCCCGCTGCCGCCGAGAATCGTATCCTGGTCGTCGTGACCGCTCGCGGTATCGTCGCCGTTACCGCCGATGAGGCTGTCGTTCCCGGAAAGGCCGAAAAGCCGGTCTCTGCCGGTGTCGCCGAAGATCCTGTCGAGCCCACTTTTCCCGTCAAGGCTGTCATCGCCTCCGTAGCCGCGCAGTTCGTCGCCGCCGTAACTGCCGATGAGTTTGTCGTTGTATGCCGCGCCGTGCAGCGCAATGGCGCCCGACAGGGCGTAGATAATGAACTGTTCGAAGTTGGTTTGCGGGAGGCCAAAGCGGTCGTGACCGGCGATGAACAAGGTGTCCCGCCCGGACCCACCGTCGTTGATGTCGCTCGGCGTTGTGTCGTCGAACCCCAGAAAGAAATAGTCGGGACCGCTGCCGCCGAACACCGAATCGTTTCCCGAACCGCCCGATGCTCCGTCTTTCCCTCTGCCCCCGTAAATCGTATCGGTCCCGCTTGCTCCAATCAAAAAGTTGGCGCTTCCCAAGGAGCGAATGACATCGTCCCCGTCCCCTCCGATCAAGAACTGGTAACCGCTGGCCCCGACAAGCAGATCGTTGCCGTCACCTCCGAACATGATGTCGAAGCCGCTGCCACCGTAGAGGCTGTCGCTGCCGTCTTCGCCGTAGAGACTATCGTCGCCCTCGTCGCCTTTCAGGATGTCGTCGCCGCTCTGGGCTTTGACGTGATCATTGCCTTTGCCGCCGTAGAAGCGGTCGTTTCCCTTGCCGCTGTTCGAGTAGTCGTTTCCGGCTCCACCGAAAATCGTATCGTTTCCGATTTCGCCCAGCATGACGTCCTTGCCGGGACCGCCGTAGACCCTGTCGTCGCCGTCGTTGCAGAATATCGTGTCATCGCCGGAATTGCCGAAGAGGCTGTCGCTGCCGCTGTCGCCGAAGAGGGTATCGTTGTCGTCGCCCCCGAAGAGCGCGTCATCCTGGTCCGAACCGTAGAGGGCGTCGCGGCCCCCGAGGCCGTAGAGGCTGTCGTTCCCGGAAAGGCCGATCAGGGTATCGGCGTCGTCAGAACCGACCAGCGAGTCATTGAGGACGCTTCCGGTCAAGGTTACCATAGCCCGTCTCCGAAAACGGGCTGAAAGGGGACACTACAAGGCGCTTGCGCGGTGCCGTCAGGCACCGATCCGCGGTCCCAGCCACTGCCAAACCGATCCATCGCGCACCGTCTCCATCGACGACCCGCGGTCTGGTATCGACGCTACTTCTTGTTTTCGAGGAAATGGACCAGCCGCTCGATAGCAGTTAGAACCGAGAATGCGGCAAGAGCAAGGAGAAGATAGCGGTAGGGCCAAATAAAGCTCCCGCCCAGCAGGTCGATCTCTTCATAACCCAACCAGATCAAGCCGCTAAGCAGGAGGACGCCCACCAATCCCAGGAGATGCCTCCCCGTCATCTCACAGCACCTCCAGGCTCTCGGGATCGACCTGGAAGATCAGGAGCGCGCCGCGGCGCACGACCTCTCCCTCGAGCTGTACCAGGACCGCGGTGCTGTCGAGCAGGCGCTCCGGAATCGGCCCCCCGTCGGGGCCGGCCATCAGGAAGAAGCTCTCACCCTCCACCGGTCCGGTCGAGACGAAGACCGGCGGCACCCCGCCGATCAGGCAGAGGTTGGCGCAGGCCTTGTGCGCTAGGCCCTGGCCCGGCCGCATGGCACCGGCATAGCACTTGCCGTCGCAGATCTCGCCGCTGAGCCGCCAGGTGCCGAGCGACCTGGCCTCGGGCAGGCCCATGTCGGCCTCGGCCCCGGCGGCCGCCTTCAGGCCGGCCTCGCCGCCGGCAAGCTGCATCGCCTGCAGCGACCCGCGCACGATGGGAAAGCCCGCTGCCTGGACGAGCCGGCCTTGCAGGGGGGCAGCGCGCTCCTGGACGCCGCGCTTGCCGTTGCCCGACAGCAGGATGGGCGTGCCGGGGCGATAGTGCTGGCTCTCGACGACGAAGAGCACGGGGTAGGGCTCGGCCATCAGGACCGCGGTCAGCTCCTGCCGGCCCAGGTCCCAGCGAAAGGCGCCGTCGCCCGGGTCGTTCTGCGTCGCGCCCACCAGGAAGCCGGCACCGCCGAAGAGCAGGACCAGCGCCACCGCCAGCAGCGGCACGAAGCGCTTCAGGCCCTTGGGCAGCTTCTTCGACCAGCCCAGGAAGAAGGGATCGGGCCTCGCCTCCGTCATGACGCCTGCTCCGGGATCGCCAGCGGCTCGACGTAGGTGCCCGGCGGGTTGGCGCGCCGGTCGATCAGCACCTGCCGGCCCTCCAGCTTCAGCCGGTAGGTGGGGACCTTCTCGGTGTAGGGCGGGGGCGAGCAGCCGTCGGCCGGCCGGTACTGGAAGCCGTGCCAGGGGCAGGTGACGCAGCCATAGACGATGCGGCCCTCGCCCAGCGGCCCGTTCTGGTGCGCGCAGGCGTGCGAGAGCGCGGAGAGCTTGCCGTCGTAGCGGAAGACCGCGGCCCTCTCGGCCGGGCCCAGGCGCACCACGCGGGCCCGCTTGTCGGGGATCTCCTCGACCGCGCAGACCGGCACCCAGTCCGCGTCCGCGCTCTCGACCCGCTCCCTGGGCTGGCGGGCGGCCGCGACGTGCAGGCCTGCGACCAGCAGCGCGCCGCCGCAGGCCACCAGCGCGAAGCCCGGATTGTCCACGTCCTGCAGGTAGCCCAGGGCCACGTGCAGCACCAGTGAGACATAGGCCGGATAGATCAGGAGGTGCAGGCGCTTCCACAGCGGCGCCGAGAGGAAGCTCAGCCAGAAGTCGTGGCTGGTGCTGGCCAGGATCAACAGGACCAGCAGGGTGAAGAGGCCGAAGAACTCGAAGGGAAAGCCCAGCGCCTGGCCGACGGCATCGTTGGCGGTCAGGAGCGCCAGCAGGCGCGGCGTCGGGCTGAAGTCGTAGTACCAGCCCAGCACGTAGGCCAGGTGGGTCAGCGCCACGATGCAGGTCATGACGCCGAAGTGGCGGCGGTTGTAGAGCAGCGGCATGAAGCGCCGGTCCAGCCTCGCCAGCGGCCCGATGCAGAGGATCACGGTCAGCATCAGGAAGGCGCAGCTTCCGAAGGCCCGCATGTTGACGATGGCCCCGTCCACAGGCCGGGTCGGGTCCTGCAGATAGGGTGCCAGGGTCAGGAAGGCGGTGATGTAGAAGACCACGGCCAGCGCCAGCACGATGTCGTAGACGATCTTGCTGCGCTGCCAGATGACCGGCACGAAGCGGGCGCTCATTGGCTGGCTCCCTCGTCCGCGGCGGGCTCGGAGAGCTTGATGGCCGGCCGCTCGAAGGGGCCGTCCTGGCGCAGCAGCAGGGCGGCGACCAGGATCGCCGGGATCGCGACCGCGAAGCAGAGCGCGAGCCCGTCCTGCAGCCGCCGGGGCGGCGCGTGCCGGGCCTGCCAGGGCCCGCCGCCGCGTTCCAGCCGCCACCAGCGCCAGAGCACCAGCGGCCAGAGCAGCACCACGCCGGGAATCGCCAGGGGCCGGAAGACATAGGCGCCGCGCGCGGCCGGCACCACCCGCTCCACTCCCCACAGCAGGAAGACCGCCGCGACCGCCAGCCCGATCCAGGCATAGATCTCGACACCCATGATGATGCCTGCCGCCATGGCCCTCTCCTCCCTTATCCCCATCGCTTCGGAGGCGGAATCAGATATAGCCCATCTGCGCTTAGAGCACGAATGCTAACCTGGCGACGAGTGGCCCCGCGGACGCCTGACGCCTCTTCATATCCTTGCGAGGACTCGGGCGCCTTCCGGCAAGACTGCCGGCTCTGCTAGGGTTCTTGGGCCAAGCGCGGGAGATGGCATGGTGGCACTGGAGGAGGCGCGCCGGACGCTGGGGGAGGTCTTCGGTTTCGAGGATTTCCGCAGCGGCCAGGCGGAGGTCATTGCGGCCGTGCTGGCCGGGCAGGAGGTCCTGGCCGTCATGCCGACCGGCAGCGGCAAGTCGCTCTGCTACCAGCTCCCGGCGCTGCTGCGGCCCGGCCTCACCCTGGTGGTCTCGCCGCTGATCGCCCTCATGCGCGATCAGGTGACCCAGCTCCGCGACCTGGGGATCGCCGCGGCCAGCCTCTCCTCGGCGAACGACCCGGCCGAGAACCGCTATCTGCTTGAGGAGGCCGAGCGCGGCGAACTCAAGCTGCTCTACGTCGCCCCGGAGCGGCTGATGCGGCCCGAGGTGCTGGAGCGGCTGGCCGGCTGCGGCGTGGCCCTGCTGGCGGTCGACGAGGCGCACTGCATCTCGCAGTGGGGCCACGACTTTCGGCCGGAGTACCTGATCCTGGGCGAGGCGCGCGAGAAGCTGGGCGGCGCGCCGGTCCTGGCACTGACGGCCACCGCCGATGCCGCCACCCGCAACGACATCCTGGCCAAGCTCTTCGCCAGGCCGCCAAGGCTCTTCGTCGAGGGCTTCGACCGGCCCAACATCCGCCTGGCGATGCGGCCCAAGCAGACGCCCAAGCGCCAGCTTCTCGACTTCATGGCCCGCCATGCCGGCGAGAGCGGGATCGTCTACTGCGCGACCCGCCGGCAGAGCGAGGAGCTGGCCGACCACTTCTGCCGGGAGGGGCGCCCGGCCTTGCCCTATCACGCCGGCCTCGATGCGGCCGTTCGTGCCGAGAACCAGGACCGCTTCCTGCAGGAGGACGGGCTGGTGATGGCGGCCACCGTGGCCTTCGGCATGGGAATCGACAAGCCCGACGTGCGCTTCGTCGCCCATGCCGCCCTGCCGAAGTCGATCGAGGCCTACTACCAGGAGATCGGGCGTGCCGGGCGCGACGGACTGCCGGCCGACAGCCTGACCCTCTACGGCTTCGACGACATCCGCCTGCGCAACCTGCAGATCGACGAGAGCGAGGCCTCCGACGAGCAGAAGCGGGTGGAGCGCCAGCGGCTCAACCTGCTGGTCGCCCTCTGCGAGGCGCCGCGCTGCCGGCGCCAGACCCTGCTGGCCTACTTCGGCGAGAGCATCGAGCCCTGCGGCAACTGCGACCTCTGCGAGACCGAGGTCACCCAGGTCGACGGCACCATCGCCGCGCAGAAGTTCCTCTCGGCGATTGCCCGCAGCGGCCAGCGCTTCGGCATCGGCCACCTGATTGCCATCCTGCTGGGCGAGGAGAGCGAGACCGTGAAGAAGTTCGGCCACGACCGCCTCAAGACCTTCGGCGTGGGCAAGGAGTTCAGCCGGCGCGAGTGGCAGGGCATCGGCCGCCAGCTCTACGCCATGGGCGTGGTCGGCATGGACATGAGCGAGTACGGCCGCTGGACCATCACCGAGAAGGGCAGGGCGGTCCTGCGCGGCGAGGAGAGCGTCAGCCTGCGCAAGGACACGCTGGAGCGGGCGGCAGGCGGCGGCAAGGCCCGCAAGGCCCCCAGCCGCGCCGTCGCGGCCGAGCTGGACGAGCCGGGCCGCGCCCTCTTCGAGCGGCTGAAGGACCTGCGCCGCCGCCTGGCGCAGGAGCGCGCGGTGCCGGCCTACGTCATCTTCCCGGACCGCTCGCTCCTCGAGATGGCCGCGGAGAGGCCGCAGGACGAGGCCGCGCTCGGGCGCATCCACGGCGTGGGGGCCGCCAAGCTGGAGCAGTACGGCGAGGCCTTCCTGGAAGTGTTGCAGGGGGAGGAAGCGGTGCAGGGCTGAGCGGCCTTTGGCTGTCGCCGGATCGTCCCGCAGTTGCTATCTCCTGCCCATGCAGAAGTCGAAGACCGCACTGGAAGAACGCTGCGCCAGCCTGATCGCCGAGCTGGGTCTGGGTACGCCTGACGACGTCCAGGCGGTCCGGCCGCTGACCGGCGGCGTGGCTTCCGACATCGCCGCCGTCGTGCTGCCGGGCCGGAAGCTCTGCGTGAAGTTTGCGCTGCCCAAGCTGCGGGTCGCGGCCGATTGGCGGGCGCCGGTGCATCGGAACCGCGCGGAGTACGCCTGGCTCGAGGTGGCCGGCGGGGTCGCCCCGGACTCGGCGCCCCGGCTCTATGGGCGCTCGGAGAGACTGCACGGCTTTGCCATGGAGTTCCTGGAAGGGGAGGGGATCTACCTCTGGAAAGAGGCGCTGCTGGAGAGCCGGCCCGTGCGTGGCGAGGCGGCGGCCGTGGCCGGGCTGCTGGGCCGCATCCATGCGGCCTCGGCGACGCCGGGCTTCGAGCGCGCGCCCTTCGAGAACCGCGACGACTTCCACGCGATCAGGATCGAGCCCTACCTGCTCTTCACCGCAGAGCGGCATCCGGGACTGAAGCCGGTCCTGGAAAGGCTGGCGGAGGGCCTCTACCGGGCCGAGGCCGTGCTGGTGCACGGCGACGTCAGCCCCAAGAACATCTTCTTCCGTGCCGGCGCGCCGCTGATCCTGGACGCCGAGTGCGCGACCCTGGGCGATCCGGCCTTCGATCTCGCCTTCTGCCTCAACCACCTGGTCCTGAAGGCCTTCCACCTGCCGGGATCGCGCGAGGGGCTGTTCGGCGAGCTGCTGCGCTTCTGGGAGGGCTACCGGGGGCATATCGTCTGGGAGGAGCCGGCGGCGCTGGAGGCGCGGGTGGCCGCCCTGCTGCCCGCATTGATGCTGGCCCGCGTCGACGGCAAGTCGCCGGTCGAGTATCTCTCCCGGGCCGGGCAGGATGCCGTCCGCGCTGTGGCGCTGCCGCTGATCGCCGCCCCGCCACCGAGCCTCGCCGGCCTGGTCGCCGCTGTGAACAAAGGGAGCTGACGCCTTGTCCGACTTCGAGATCGAGACCCTCCGGGCCCGCCGGGTCTGGGACAGCCGCGGCCTGCCGACCCTGGAGGCCGAGGTCGGGCTCGCCGGCGGCGCGCTGGGCCGCGCCATCGCGCCCGCCGGGGCCTCGCGCGGCAGCCGCGAGGCGCTGGATCTGCGCGACGGCGGCGAGCGCCTGCAGGGCAGGGACGTCAGGAAGGCCCTGGCCTCGGTCGCAGAGGTCATCGCCCCGGCGCTCATGGGCCGCGACGTGCGCGACCAGGCGGGCGCCGATGCGGCGATGATCGAGCTGGACGGGACTCCGCTGAAGTCGCGGCTGGGCGGCAATGCCATGGTCGCGACCTCGCTCGCCCTGCTGCATGCCGCGGCCGCGCAGGCGGGCCGGCCGCTCTGGCTCTACCTGGCGGAGCTCTACGGGCGGCAGCCCTCCATCCCCCTGCCGGAGATCCAGATCTTCGGCGGGGGCGCCCATGCCGGCCGCCGGATCGACGTGCAGGACTTCATGGTGATGGTGCCGGGGGCCGCCAGCTTCGACGAGGCGCTGGAGGTGACCGCCGAGATCCACGCGGCCGCCGGGTCGCTGATGGCGGAGAGGGGGCGGCGGGCCGGCGTCGCCGACGAGGGCGGCTGGTGGCCCCTCTTCGACAGCAACGAGGAGGCGCTGGAGACCCTGATGCGGGCGATCGAGCTGGCCGGCGAGACGCCGGGCGAGCGGGTGGTGATCTCGCTCGACATCGCCGCCTCCGAGTTCGGCGAGAAAGGGCGCTACCGCCTGGCGCTGGAGGACCGCGCGCTCGACAGCGAGGGCATGATCGACCTGCTGGGCGGCTGGCTGGAGCGCTATCCCATCGCCTCGATCGAGGACCCCCTGGCCGAGGACGACCGCGCGGGCATGCGCGCCTTCACCGAGGCCTTCGGCGATCGCGTGCAGATCATCGGCGACGACTACCTGGTGACCAACGCTAGCCTGGTCGAGGAGGCCGCCGCCGAGGGCGCCTGCAACGCGGTGCTCATCAAGATGAACCAGGCCGGCACGGTCAGCGAGAGCGTCGAGACCCTGCTGACCGCCGAGCGCGCCGGCTACCGCGCCGTCGTCTCCGCACGCTCGGGCGAAACGGAAGATGTTTCCATATCGCATCTTTCGATCGGGCTGGGTGCGGGCCAGCTCAAGGTCGGCTCCATCACCCGCTCGGAGCGCCAGGCGAAGTGGAACGAGTGCCTGCGCATCGCGGAGGATCCGCGGGCGGGCGCTTTCGTCGGCGGCTCGGTGCTGGCGGGGACGGCCTGGGGACGTAAGGGATAGGCTTCAGCCCAGCGCGCGGCGCACCCGCTCTCCGATCCCGCCGAGGCGCTCCAGCGGTTCGTTGCTGAAGACCAGCCTGACGTAGCGGTCGCCGTTCTCGTGACCCCAGTCGCGCATGTAGGTCGCGGCGATCTTGCCCCTGTCCAGCAGCCGCCCGGAGGCCTCCACCGAGCCGAGGCCGAGCGCACCGACGTCCAGCAGCATCGACCAGCCGCCTGCCGCCGGGATCATGCTGAAGTCCTTGAGTTCTTCCACGATGAGGTCGCGCCGGGCCTGCCATTCCGCCACGGCGGCGCCGACACCGTTCTCTACATCGCTTGCCGTCATCGCCTTGGCGACGGCGGTCTGGGCGATGCCGACCGGATCGGCGGTGTTGTAGATGTGGACCTTGGCAAGCCCCTCCATTGCCTGCCGCGGGCCCGCCATCCAGCCGACCTTCCAGCCGATCATGCGGTATTCCTTCGAGGCAGAGCCCACGGTCACGGTGCGCTCCGCCATGCCGTCCAGGGCTGCCGGATGGCGGTAGGGGCGTCCGTCGTAGAGGATCCGCTCCATGGCCGCGTTGTAGAGCAGCCAGAGGTCGTGGCGCCGGCAGAGTTCCGCCAGCGCCTCCCACTCCTCCTCGCTCAGCACGGCGCCGGAGGGCATGGAGGGGTTCATGACGAAGAGCGCCCGGGTCTTGTCGCTGACCGCCGCGGCCAGCCGCTCCAAGTCCAGCCGCCAGGCGCCGCCCACCGGCCGGAAGGGGACGAAGCGCGGCACCGCGCCCGCCAGACGCACCCGGTTGATCATGCCGGCGTAGGTGGGATCGGTGACGATCACCTCCTCGCCCGGGTCGGTGAGGCCCAGCAGGACGTTCAGGAGACCTTCCATGCCCCCGCAGGTGATGACCACCTGCGTGTCGGGATCGTGGTCGAGGCCAGTTTGCTGCGTCAGCCGCGCGGCCACGGCCTCGCGCAACTCCCGCCGGCCCGTGAGCGGCAGCCAGGAGTTACAGGCATCGTCCTCCAGCGCACGCCGGCTCTCCGCCAGGGCCACGACCGGAACGGGGATGTCGGTATCCAGGTTCTCCAGGCGCAGAACCTCAAGGTCGCTTCCCGCCGCCGCGGCCACGCGATCCAGGCCGATCCCGGCCAGGTGTTTAATCCTTTTCGCAGGCATTTTTTGTCCCCTGGGCTGGCATCGTCGGATCGGGCGAGCCTGGCTCTTTGGAGGGAGGCGGTCAAGCGCACCCGCTGTCACTTGCCCACCTGCCTGGAAGGGTCTGCCCAAGCTGGCAAGGCCTGCTATAGTGCCACTGGAACAGCCAAGGAGTATCGGCCGTGGGCAAGGCCCTTTCGCAAGGACAGATCGAGCAATTCTGGAAGGACGGCTATCTCTTTCCGCTGCCGGCGCTCTCGCGCGAGGAGGCCGGCCGCTGCCGTGCGGCGCTGGAGACCTTCGAGGCCGCGAACGGCGGGCCCATCGCGTCCAACCTGCGCCACAAGGTGCACCTGATCTTCACCTGGGCGCGCGACCTGGTGCGCAACCCCAGGGTCCTCGATGCGGTCGAGGACCTGCTGGGCCCGGACATCCTCTGCTGGAGCTCCGGCTTCTTCATCAAGGAGGCCGAGACCGCCGGCTACGTCTCCTGGCACCAGGACGCGACCTACTGGGGGCTCGACAAGGACGACGTGGTGACGGCCTGGGTCGCGCTCTCCGAGGTGACGCCCGAGACCGGGCCGATGCAGGTGATCCCCGGCAGCCATCTCTGGCCGCAGATGGACCACCGCGACACCTACCACGAGAACAACCTGCTCTCGCGCGGGCAGGAGATCGCGGTGGAGGTCGACGAGACCCAGGCGCAGTCCATGCCGATGCACCTGGGCCAGATGTCCCTGCACCACGTCAAGCTGGCGCACGCCTCGCAGCCCAACCGCAGCAAGGACCGCCGCATCGGCTTCGCCATCCGCTACCTGCCGCCCTCCGTGCGCCAGACCCTGGTGCGCGATTCGGCGACCCTGGTGCGCGGCGAGGACCGCTTCGGCTACTACGACCTGGAGCCCGCGCCCGCCCACGACTGCGACGAGGCCGCCATGGCCGCCCATGCCGACGCCGTCGGACGCCTGGCCGCCGCCCTCTACCAGGGCACCGACAAGCAGGTCTTCCGCGCCTGAGCGACAGGCTGTCGTCCTGATCTTAACTATAGAGCGCCAGCGGGTCGGTCGCGGTCATGACGGTCTCGATGGAGATGAGGTCGGCGCCGGCCGGGAGGGTGACGCCCTCGGCCAGCAGCAGGGTGTCTGAACCGCCGCCGCCGTCAAAGGTGTCGCCGGCCTCGATCTCGGCCTGGTCGCGCACCACCATCAGGTCGTCGCCGCCGTTGCCGAGGAGGGTGTCCTGGCCGGTGCCGCCGGCCAGGAAGAGGTCGTCTCCGCTGCCACCCTCGATGTAGTCGCTGCCGGAGCCGCCGTAGAGGGCGGTATCGTCGCCGTTGCCGCCGAAGATGCTGTCGTCGCCCTCCTCGCCCATCAGCGTGACGTCGAGGCCGCCCAGTCCGGTCACGCGGTCGTCGCCCGATCCGCCCATCAGGACGGAATCGTCGCCGCTGTCGCCGCTGACACGGTCGCTGCCCGAGCCCCCGTAGAGGAAGAGGTCGCCGGCGTCGCCGCCCATCACCGAGTCGTTGCCGCTGTCGCCGAAGAGCAGGGAATCGCGGCCGCTGCCGCCATAGATCAAGTCCTGGGATTCCCCGCCGAAGAGCGCGGCATCGCTGTCGTCGTCGCCGAAGAGGGTATCATTCCCATAGCCGCCATAGAGGCTGTCCTCGCCGCTACCGCCGTAGAGGAGATCGTTGTCGTTGTTGCCTTCCAGCAAGTCCTGGCCGCTGTCGCCCATCAGGCTGCGGTCGTTGCCTTGGCCGCCGTAGATGCTGTCGTCGCCGACGCCGCCGAAGAAGGAAACATCATCGTCGAGGCCGCCGTGCAGCGTGTCGTCGTCGGCACCGCCGAAGAGACGCTCGTCCTCCCCGGCGCGGCCGGAGAGGCCGTCCTTGCCCTCGTCACCATAGAGTGCGTAGTCGGCGCCGCTGCCGCCGGCGACGAAGTCATGACCGTAACCGCCGAAGAGGAAGGCATCGATACCGGAGTCTCCCTCGATATGGTCGTTTCCGCTCTGGCCCAGCAGCAGGGAGTCGTCGCCGTCGCCGCCGAAGAGATGGTCGCGGCCCAGGCCGCCGATCATGGTGTTGTCGTCGCCGCTGCCGCCGAAGAGCCAGTCCCTCCCGTCCTGGCCCAGGAGCTGGAAATCGGCCCCGCTGCCGCCGAAGACCCGGTCATGGCCGGCCAGCCCCTTGAGGAAGCGGTCGTCCCCGTCGCCGCCGTAGACCAGATCTCGGTCGGCACCGCCGGCCAGGCTGACATCGTCGCCGGTACCACCGAAGAGTCTGTCCCGTCCCTCCGCACCGAAAAGCATGGCATCCTTGCCGCTGCCGCCGAAGACGAGGTCCTGGCCGTTGCCTCCGCTGAGCGAGACATCGTCGCCCTCACCGCCGTAGACCAGGTCCGCGCCGCTCGCTCCAAAGAGGCCATAGTCCGGGCCGTTGCCGCCAAAGATGATGTCATCTCCCACTGTGCCAAACAGGAAGGCATCCGCGCCGTCTCCGGCTTCGAGCGTGTCGTCGCCGACTCCACCGAACAGACCCAAGTCGTTGCCGTTGCCGGCCGAGAGCCAATCGTCGCCGTTGTCGCCCCCGAGAGCTGTGTCGTCGCCGCTGCCACCGAACACGCTGTCGTTGTCCGCTCCCCCGTAGAGCCCGAGGTCGTTGCCATCGCCGCCGTAGACGAGGTCGTCACCGTTACTGCCGAAGAGGCGGTAGTCGCGGTCAAGGCCCGAAAAGATGGTGTCGTCGCCGCTGCCGCCGTAGAGCGTTCCCTCCGCGCCGGTCCCTCCGTAGATAAGGTCGGCTCCACTGCCGCCGTTGAAACCAGTGTCATTGCCGCTGCCGCCGTAGAGGCGGTCGTTGCCGTCGTCTCCCCAATGCGCGTGGTCATTGCCGTCGCCACCGAAGACGAGGTCGATTCCGCTGCCGCCCTCCAGGCGCGTGTCACTGCCGCCGTCGCCGTAGAGGCGGTCGTATCCGCTGTTGCCCAGCAGGCTCACATCCGACCCGCTTCCGCCGAAGACGCTGTCGTCGCCGTCGTTGCCGGTGAGCGCGTAGTCGCCTCCGCTGTCGCCGAAGATGGTATCGTTTCCGCTGCCTCCGTAGAGCAGCGAATCGTCGCCCTCGCCCCCGTAGAGACCGTCGACCTGAGAGCCGGCATAGAGGTAGGTGTCGTTGCCGGAACCGCCGTAGAGGCGGTCGTATCCCTTGCCGCCCAGCAGGCTCACATCCGACCCGCTTCCGCCGAAGACGCTGTCATCGCCGTCGTCGCCGAGCAAGCTCGCATCCGACCCGCTTCCGCCGAATAGGCTGTCATCGCCGTCGTTGCCGGCGAGCGCGTAGTCGCCTCCGCTGTCGCCGAAGATGGTGTCGTTTCCGCTTCCTCCGTAGAGCAGCCAATCGTCGCCCTCGCCCCCGTACAGACTGTCGACCTGAGAGCCGGCATAGAGGTAGGTGTCGTCGCCGGGACCGCCGTAGAGGCTGTCGGCCGTGCTGGAGCCGGTCAGCATATCGCTGCCCGAGAGTCCCTTCAGGATGTAGCGCGAGAAGCCGCCCTCGGCGGCCAGGCTGTCGCTGCCGCTGGTTCCCTGGCGCTCCAGCACCTCGATAGAGCTCAGCTCGACCCCGGTGACGAGATAGGCTGCCTGCTGGAGCACCAGGCTGTCGGTGTCGCTGCCACCGAAGAAGTATTCCTTGCCCTTCAGTTCCTCCTGGTTGCGGACCAGGATGGTGTCGCTGCCGCCTTCTCCGTAGAGGCCGTCGGAGCCGCTGCCGCCGGCCAGCAGATCATCGCCCGACTGGCCCCAGAGGTAGATGTCGTCGCCGCTGCCGCCGTAGACGCTGTCGCTGCCCGTACCCGGGCGCATGAAGCGGTCGTCGCCGTCGCCGCCGAAAAAGGTGTCATCGCCGGCGTAGGCGTAGAAGCGACGATCGTCGCCGTTTCCCCCCAGGATGATATCGTCGCCGTCCGCGCCGCCGTAGAGGTAGCTGTCGGTCCCGGTTCCGCCGTAAAGCGTGTCGTCGCCGGAGTCGCCAAAAAGAAAGCTGTCGTCGCCGTCGCCGCCGTCGATCACGTCTTCGCCGCTGCCGCCGAAGAAGCTGCTGTCGTTTCCGCTGCCCCCGTGGAGCACGTCGTTTGCACTGCCGCCGAAGAAGAAGGTGTCGTCCCCATCGTCGCCCGAAAGGTAGTCGTCGCCGCTGTTGCCGCTGACGCTGCTGTCGGTGCCGTTGTTGCCGAAGATCCTGTCGTCGCCGGCGCCGCCGTCGAGATGGCGATCGTTCCCCGTGCCGCCGTAGATCCTGTCGCTGCCCGACCCACCGAAGAGGGAGAAGTCGTCGTCATCGTTGCCGAAAAGGCTATCCGCACCGGTTGCGCCGGAAATGCTGTCGGTGCCGTCGCCGCCGTACGCCGTGTCGTCGCCCGCCTGACCGGCGAGGGTATCGCTGCTGTCCCCACCATGCAGATGGTCGGCGCCGCTGCCCCCATAGAGGCTGTCGCCGTCGCCCTCGCCATAGAGCGAATCGTTGCCGCTCAGCCCGAAGATCGTATCGGGATTGCCTCCGCCCGATATGGAGTTGTTCTCACCAGCCGACCCGTAGTGCACTGCCATGATTGAGCCCTCCAGCAGCGGCGCCTCCCGCTCTCCGGCCGCACTCTACCAACGCGGTATGGATTGGGCAACGAGTGATACTTGTTAGAGAGTGCTTCGGCCTGCGGTTTGGCGCTAGGGGCCCGGAGCTAGAGCAAATCCCGAGCAGATGGACTCATCTGCGACGACGATTTGCTTCTAAACAAAACGATAGAGAAAGGTGCGTGAGCATGAGCGAGCGCAGCTTGCTCTAGAGGTAGAGTGCCATGGGATCCGTCGCCGTCTGGATAACCTCGATGCCGGTTACGAGAGCACCGGCGGGGAGGGTGACCCCCTGGCCCAGCAGCAGGGTGTCGGTGCCGCTTCCTCCGTCGAGCGTGTCGCCGTTCTCGAGGTCGCCCTGTGTCGCGGCCACGAGCAGGTCGTCGCCGCTGCCGCCGAAGAGGCTGTCCTGGCCGCCGCCGCCCGCGAGGAAGCCGTCGTCGCCGTTGTCGCCGTAGAGCGTGTCGGCGCCCGAGCCCCCGTAGAGGCCGAGGTCCGCGCCGCCGCCGCCCAGGATCCGGTCGCTGCCCGAATCGCCGAAGAAGAGGCTGTCGTCGCCCTCCCGGCCCGAGATCCTGTCGTCGCCCAGGCCGCCGTAGAAGTTCGCATCGCTGCCGCTGTCGCCGAGGAGGAGGTCCCTCGCCGATCCGCCGAAGAGGAAGGAATCGTCCCCGCTGCCACCGAAGAGGCTGTCCACGCCGCTGCCGCCGGTCAGGGAGAAATCGCCGCCGGCGCCGCCATAGAGCGTGTCCTGCGAGGCGCCGCCGTTCATCGCAGCCTCGTTCCCAGCGTCACCGTAGAGCGTGTCGTTCCCGAAGCCGCCATAGAGGCTGTCGGCGCTGCTACCGCCGAAGAGAAGGTCGTTCTGATTGTCGCCGAAGAGGCCGTCGCTGCCGCTCTCGCCCATGAGGGAGCGGTCGTCGTCCTGGCCGCCGTAGAGGACGTCGTCGCCGGCACCGCCGAAGAAGAGCGAGTCGGCCCCGCTGGCGCCGAAGAAGCGGTCCTCGGCCTGGCCCCCGTAGAAACCCGCGTCCTCGCCTGCGCGCCCGGAGAGGACATCGGCGCCGGTGCCGCCGAAGAGATAGGAATCCCTGCCGCTGCCCGCGCCCAGGAAGTCCAGCCCGCTGCCGCCGAAGAGCCAGGCGTCCGCGCCGCTGTCGCCGTCCACCCGGTCGTCGCCGCTGCCCCCGTAGAGGGAGGCATCCGCGCCCTCGCCGCCGAAGAGCCCGTCGTGACCGCTGCCCCCGTCGAGCAGGGAATCGGCACCGCTGCCACCGAACAGGCGGTCCCGGCCGCTGCCGCCGAAGAGCCCGGCATCGGTCCCGCTGTCCCCACTGATGCGATCATGCCCGGTCTCGCCCTCGAGCAGGCTGTCGTCGCCGTCGCCGCCGCCGATGAGGTCGCGCTGGCTGCCGCCCAGCAGGCTGCTGTCCGCCCCCTCCGCCCCGAAGAGGAGGTCCCTGCCCAGGCCTCCGAAGAGCCCGGCGTCGTCCCCGGCACCGCCGACCACAAGATCGGCACCGCTCTCGCCATAGAGCCCGCGGTCCTCGCCGGGGCCGGCCTCCAGCGCGTCGTCGCCGCTGCCCCCGTAGAGCGCGCTGTCGGCGCCGCTGCCGCCGAAGAGCCTGTCCTTGCCGTCCTCGCCCAGCAGCTCGATGTCCGCCCCGCTGCCGCCCCAGAGCGTGTCGATCCCCGTCGCCCCGTAGAGCGAGGTGTCGTTGCCCGCATCGCCGCGCAGGGAGTCCGCGCCGCTGCCGCCGTGCAGGCGCACCTCGTCGCCGGAGCCGCCGTAGAGCCGGTCGTCGCCGTGGGTCCCGAAGAGCAGCGAGTCCGCGCCGGTCCCGCCGAAGACGCTGTCGTCGCCGCTCTCCCCGTCGAGCAGGCTGTCGCCGCCGCTGTCGCCATAGACCCTGTCCGCCCCGGTGCCGCCGGACAGCAGGTCCTCGACCCCGCTGCCGCCGAAGAGCAGGTCGTCGCCGGAGCCGCCGAAGTTGCGGAAATCGTCGCCCTCGCCGCCGAAGAAGGTGTCGGCGCCGCTGAGGCCGAGGTTCTCGCTGTCCGCGCCGCTGCCGGCGTAGAGCAGGTCGTCCCGGAAAGAGCCGGTCAGCCTGTCGCTGCCGCTGAGCCCGCGCAGGAAATACTGCGAGAAGCCGCCGGTCGCCTCCAGGCTGTCGTCGCCGCTGGTGCCGCTGCGCTCGAGCTCTTCCACCGACGAGAGGTAGATCCCGGAATCCAGGGTCGCCGCTTCCGCCAGGATCAGGGTGTCGACGCCGGTGCCGCCGAAGAAGAAGTCGAGGCCCGGTATGTTCATGGCCTCGCCGGGGCTGCCCACCAGGAAGCTGTCGTTGCCGGCCTCGCCGTAGAGCGAGTCGGCGCCGCTGCCGCCCGACAGCAGGTCGTCGCCGGCACCCCCCAGGACCGTCACGTCGTTTCCGGGTCCGCCATAGAGGGAATCGTTGCCTGCTCCCCCGTAGAGGAAGATGTCGTCGTTCTCTCCACCGAAGAGGCTGTCGTCCTGGTCGCCGCCGAAGAGCGAGCGGTCGGGGTTGTCGCCGCCGTAGATCCCGTCCGAGCCGCTGTCGCCGTAGAGGAGGCTATCGCGGTCGCCGCCGCCGAAGACCCTGTCGTCGCCGCTGCCGCCGAAGAGGCTGGTGTCGCTGGCGTTCATGCCGCGCAGGCTGTCCGCGCCGCTGCCGCCGTAGAGCAGGCTGTCGGTCCCGTTGTCGCCGTAGAGGCTGTCGGCGCCGCTGCCGCCGAAGAGGTGCCTGTCGTTGTCGTCGCCGCCCCGGATCTCGTCGTCGCCGGCGTCACCGTAGAGGTAGGCGTCGTTTCCTCCGCCGCCGTAGAGGCTGTCCGACCCGCTGTCGCCGTGGAACGAACGGTCGTGGTCGCCGGCACTCTCGATCCGGTCGCTGCCGCTGCCCCCGAAGAGCAGGGAGTCGGTCGCCGAATCCCCTCGGATGCTGTCGTCGCCGAGGCCGCCGTAGAGCAGGCTGTCGCTGCCGTCACCGCCGAAGAGGCTGTCGCCGCCGCTGTCGCCGAAGAGGTAGCTGTCGGCCTGGTGGTTGCCCTGGACGCTGTCGTCGCCGCTGCCCCCGTAGAGGCGGCGATCCTCCCCCGATCCGCCATAGAGCCGGTCGTTTCCGGTACCGCCGATCAGCGAGAGGTCGCTGCCGCCGCCGCCGAAGAGGCTGTCGGAGCCGCTGGCGCCGTAGAGGCGGTCGGTCCCGTCGTTGCCGTGGGCGCTGTCGTCGCCTTCCTGGCCGTAGAGCCGGTCGCCGGAGTTGTTCCCGTAGAGGCTGTCGCTACCGCTGCCGCCGAAGAGGCTGTCGCTGTCGCCCTCGCCTGAGAGCTTGTCGTTGCCGCTGAGACCGAAGATGGTATCGGCGTTGCCGCCGCCGGAAATGGTGTCGTTGCTGCCGGCGCTGCCATAGCGTACCGCCATCGTCCTCTTCCTCCCAGTTGCCCGGCCTGGCCCCTCTTCCCGACGCCGAGACTCTCCCAGCCATCCTTGCTGTGGCGACAGACCTTTCGGCAGTCTAGCACGGCTGTAGCGGGATTCCGGGACCTATCTCGGGCTTTTTCTGCACCAGGGGTTGCGGCAGTGGAGTTGAGGGATTGGCGGTCCTCACGTCCTAACCGATGGAGAGGATCTTCCTGGCGGCCGCGGCGGCACCGAAGCCGTTGTCGATGTTGACCGTCACCACGCCCGGCGCACAGCTCGCAAGAGCGCTTCTCAGGGCGAGGTCACCGCCCTGGGCGACGCCGTAGCCCACCGAGGTCGGGACCGCGATGACGGGGGCGGAGACCAGGCCCGCCACCACGCTGAAGATGGCGCCTTCCATGCCGGCGGCGACGATCAGCAGGCGGTAGGCGGCAAGCTCGTCCCGCAGTTCAAGCAGGCGCCAGAGGCCGGCCACGCCGACATCGGCATAGCGGCTGCTGGCGAGCCCGAAGAAGGCGAGACAGCGCTCGGCCTCGCGCGCCACCGGAAGGTCGGCCTGCCCGGCGCTGAGGATGGCAACGCGGGCCGGACCCTCGGCCGGCTGGGGCTCGCCGAAGACGGCGGTGCGGGAGAGGGCGTCGTAGTCGAGTGCGAAGTCGCCCGCATGGGCAAGGAGGTCGTGCACCTGCGGGTCCAGCCGGGTGATCAGCAGGGGAGCCCGCCGCGCGCGGGCCTCGGCCAGGGCGGCCAGGATCTGGTCGGCCTGCTTGCCCTCCGCCAGGACCGCCTCTGGCACCAGGGTGCGGGCCTCGCGGTCCCAGTCGAAACGCAGGTCCCGCGTCATGCCGCCGACTGGTCCGTCCCGTCCTGCAGAAAGGCGCTGCCGCGCCGGTAGGCCCGACGTCCGGCATAGCGGCGACCGGCGTCGCGGCAGAGCTCTGCGAGCAGTCCGTCCAAAGCCTCCTCCCTGCCGCGCGACAGCGCCTCCGGCAGCTCCAGGCGAACGCCGGCCGCCGTCACCCGGCAGCGGATGTCGCCGGGGCCGGTCAGGGCCGCCACCGCGCGTTCGACGCGGTCGATGAAGGCGAGATCGCCGGCGTCGATGGGGATCCCGGTCTCCACGCGGCTGGCGAGGCAGGGCTGGGCCGGCAGCGCGGCGATGTCGGCAAGGCCGAGGTGCCTGGCGATCGCCCGCACGCCCGCCTTGTCGATCCCGGCCTCGACGTAGGGATGGCGCACCCGGGCGCGCTCGGCTGCGAGGAGGCCGGGGCGGAAGTCGCCGAGATCGTCGAGGTTGGTGCCGGAGGCCAGGACGGCGTCGGTCACCTCGCCCATGCGCCGGTAGAGGTTCTTCTTGCAGAAGAAGCAGCGGTCCACGGGGTTGCGCAGGTAGTCGGGGTCGGACTGCTCGCCGGCATCGAGGATGCGGAGCTCCCACCCGGCCCGCTCGGCATGGCGGCGGACCCGCGCCGTCGCCTCCTGGGGCACGGCCGGGGAGACGGCATGGAGGGCCAGCAGCGAGAGGCCCGGCAGCGCGCCCGCGACCCAGGCCAGGGTCAGGCTGTCGACGCCGCCGCTGACCGCGACGGCGAGCCTCCGCTCGCCCGCCAGCAGGCGCTCCAGGCGCTCCAGCGCGTCAGTCATCCCGCTCTCCCGGCAGCGCGCGCCGGCTGGCCTCGGCGGCCAGGGCTTCGCGGCGGTGGTGGCTCTTCTGGCCGGCCAGCGCATCGGCCTCGACCTTGGCGGTCTCGCTGCCGTCCGGGCGCAGTGCCCGCTTCAGCGGCAGGCTGTCGGACCCGATCTCGACCGTCTCGTGGCGCCGCTTCAGGATCAGCCGGGTGGCGACCTCGAGGCGCAGCCCCAGGGTGCTGGTCTCCAGGAAGCAGAGCGCGGCCACGGTCTCGGCCCGCTCGGGGCTGGCCAGGACCTGGACGGCGAACTGGCTGCGCCCCTTCTTGCCGTGGCGGAGCTGATAGCCGACGTCGCGCACGCCCTCGGCCAGGCGCAGGCGGTCGAGCCCCGTGGCCAGCGCCTCCGGCGTCATGTCGTCGACCTCGAAGGCGATGACGGCGATGCGGTCGCGGTCGGGCGCGGCCCCCTCCACAGTCTCGATCACGAGGGCGTGCAGCAGGTTCGCCAGGCCCGGAAAGCGCCTGGTGCCGCAGCCGGCGCCCTTGCCCTGCAGGCGGCCGGGCGGCCGCGGGGTCTCGTTCCCGGCCATCAGGTGGCGCAGGATGGCGGCCCCCGTCGGCGTTACCCGCTCGCCCGGGAGCCCGTCGTCGTGCAGCTGGAAGCCCTCCAGCAGGTGGGTGACGGCAGGGGCGGGGAGGGGGATGGGGCCGTGCGCGCTCCCGACCCTGCCGCGTCCCATCGGCAGGCTGCCGCAGGACCAGGAGGCGATGCCGGAGCGCTGGATCAGGCTGGCGGCGGCCACGATGTCGGCCAGGGAGTCCCAGTCCGCCAGCTCGTGGAAGTGGACCTCGTCCGGCGGACAGCCATGCACCCTGCCCTCGGCCTCCGCGAGGCGGTCGAAGATGGCGAGCGCAACCGTCAGCACCGCCGGGTCGAGCGCGGAGCTGCCGAGCCAGGCCTTGATGGCGCCGTAGTGGCGGGTCGGGTTGGGCCTCTCGTGCCGCGGGCGGACGGTGAAGGCGCGGGCGGCGAAGCCGTTCACGCGCTGCTCCTCGTGCGCGACCGTCACCTCCTCCAGCAGGCCGGCGCGCGCCAGGTCCTCCTGCAGCGGCTCCCAGAGATGGGGCAGGCAATCCAGCAGGGCGGCAGCGAACATGTCGCCGGCCAGCCCGCCGATCGGCTCGAGGTGGAGGTGCAGGCTCACGAAGGGCTCTGGTCCCCGCTTGCCTGCCTGGAGAGGGGCACGACGTAGGGACCCTCCGGGATCACCGCGAGCGCGGCGTCGCCGTGCCGGCCGAGGCTGGCGGCGATCGCGGCTTCCAGGTCATCCGTCCGCTCGACCCCGGTCAGCGCGTGATCCTCGTCCGAGAGCCCCGGCGCAAAGAGCAGGATCGAGCCCTTGCGCATGGGCTTCAGCTGCATCTCGGTCTGCCACTCGTCGACGTCGGCCAGGCGCTTGGCCAGCAGGCTGTCGAGGAAGCTGTCCGGGCCCATCTCGATCAGGCGCTGCTGGGCCGCGCGGAAGTGGCTGGACCCGAAGCCCTCGCCGCACTGCGAGGCGACGATCAGGGTGCCGCCCGGCTCCAGGATGTCGATCGGCGTCACCATGCCCTTCACCGTCTGATAGTAGGTCTGGTCCAGGGGATAGCCGGCCGAGGAGGTGAGCACGGTCTTGAAGCGCCGCCCCACCCCGATCTCGCAGAAGGTGCGCACGAAGTCGACGGCGCTGAGGTGGCTGGCGATGACCTCGCCGAAGGTGGCATGGACCAGGCGGCGCTCGTCGTCCAGCACGGTGTTGAGGGCATAGACCGGCCCCAGCATGCCGACGATCTCCAGCTGCTCCTCGTGCAGCGGGTTTCCCGCCAGGTTGCACTGGATGGCGGCCGGGTCCTCCATAAAGCGGGCGCTGTGGAAGGTGCGGATGGTCTCGTGGTGCGCGACGCCGGGCGCGATCACCTTGCGGCCGCCGGACCAGCCGGCCATGAAGTGCGGCTCGACCAGGCCGGTCGAGATCTTGACCTCCGCCTCGACGAAGCGGCGGTCCAGCTTCACCGGCGTCTGCCGGGTGGCGGTGACACCGAGGTCGACGTGGTCCTCCTCGCGCCGGGCGAAGTGGTTCACCACCGTGACGGTCTCCTGCACCCAGGGATCGCCCACCAGCTCGGCCAGCTCCGCGCCCTCGTTCGGGCGGTGCAGGCCGGTGGCGACCAGCACGGTGATGGCCTCGGCCGGGATCCCGGCGCCCATCAGGCGGCGGATCAGCGGCTGCAGGAAGCTCCCGTTCGGCACCGGGCGGGTGATGTCGCAGATCAGGATGCAGGCGCTCTTCTTGCCGCGCGCGATCTCCTCCGGCCGGCCGCTGCCGATCGGCTTGTCGAAGGCCTTGGCGATCACCTCCGCGGCCGGCGGCGGGGCGGGGAAGCGGGGCTTGCGGATGACGGTCGGCCGGGCCCCCTCCGGCAGGGCGACCTCTATGCTGCTGCGGCCATAGGCAAGCTCGACCTTCATGGCGTCTCCTCCCTTTGCTGGCGCGAGTGTAGCGCGTGGCCGGCCCGCCGCCCATACCTTCAGGGAGCTGCCTCCTCCGTCGTGCCGACCCGCAGCGGGCGCAGCAGCAAGAGGCCTAGCAGGAAGAGCACGATGATGATGCTCATGCCGACCCGCTGGCTGCCGCTGATCGCCGTCAGGCCGGCCACGAAGGCCGGGCCGATGAAGGCCGTGACCTTGCCCGAGAGCGCGAAGAGCCCGAACATCTGGGTCATCTGCTCCTTCGGTGCCAGGCGCGCCATCAGCGAGCGTGAGGAGGACTGGACCGGGCCCACGAAGATGCCGATGGCGGCCCCCAGGATCCAGAACCAGATGGCGCCCTCGGCCAGCAGGATGGCGGTCCCCAGCACGATGAGGCAGAGCAGCGAGACCTCGATGGTGGGCTTGGCGCCGAAGCGGTCGTCGATCCAGCCGAAGAGGAAGGCACCCAGCCCCGCGGTCACGTTCAGCAGCACGCCGAAGGCCAGGATCTCCTCCACCGACATGCCGAAGGTCCCCGCGGCATAGAGCCCGCCGAAGGCGAAGAGCGTCGCCAGTCCGTCGATATAGAGCAGGCGCGCGATCAGGAAGCGGATGATCCAGGGCCGCTGCTTCAGGCCCTTCAGGGTGCCGATCAGTTCTCGCACGCTATCGCGGATCGCGTTGCCGGGCGACTTGGCCTTCTTCGGCCGGTCGGGGGTGAAGAGGAAGAGGGGCCAGGCGAAGACGAGATACCAGAGCGCGACGAAGGGGCCCACGATGCGGATCTGCTCCTGCGTTTCCTTGTCCAGGCCGAAGGGCGGCGTTGCCGGCTGGATGAAGACGAAGAGCGTGATGGCAAGGCAGAGCAGGCCGCCGACGTAGCCCAGGCCCCAGGCCCAGCCGGAGATGCGGCCGATCCGCTCCGCCGAGGCCAGGTCCGGCAGCATGGAGTTGTAGAAGACCTGCCCGAACTCGAAGGCGGCGTTGGCCAGGCCGGCCAGGATCAGGGCCAGCGCGACGGAACTCTGTTCGGGCGTGACGAACCAGAGGCCCGCACCGCTCGCCAGGCAGATCGCGGTGAAGCCGCCGATCCAGGGCTTGCGCGGCCCGCCGCGGTCGGCGATGGCGCCGAAGAGCGGCGCCAGCAGGGCCACCGCGACGCCGGAGATCGCCATGGCCATGCCCCAGAGCTCCGTCCCCCTGGTCTCGTTCTCGGCCACGGCCTTGGCGAAGTAGGCGGCGAAGACGAAGGTCACGATGACGGTGGGAAAGGCGGAGTTGGCCATGTCGTAGAGCGCCCAGGCCGCCAGTCCCAGGCGGCTGTTCGGCTTCTTCCCGTTGGTTGTGGCTGTCACCTCTGCCCCCTCCTGCCGGCGGTGTCGCGAGGTGAGAGAAGACAGCACTCGCATCGCTCCGCAAGCCCCCTGCCGTACCGAGAGGGGAAGCAATGGAAGGGAGTCTATGATCTGGCGGTTGGGCCGGCTGGACGACAGCCCGAAACGGCTATCCCGCTCGTGCCGTCGCAGGATACCCTGCCGTCAGGAAACCGACGCGAGCGACCTCGACCATGGAACGCCCTTACGAAACAGCGGTGCTGGTCCACAGCAGCGCCAGTGCCGGCCGCCAGTGGCGGGCCCTGTCGGAGCGCCTGTCCTCACGCTTCCAGGTCGTCGCGCCGGATCTCAGCGGCTATGCAGGTCCGCAGGACGGCCCGGCCGTCCAGGGGTTCGAGGAGGACGCAGCACTCCTGCGCGGCCTGGTCGCTGCCGCCGGCGGGCCTGTCCACCTGGTCGGCCATTCCTACGGCGGGTTGCTGTCGGCCAAGCTGGCGATCGAGCGTCCCGACCTCCTGCGCTCGCTCACCCTGATCGAACCGGTCTGTTTCCACCTGCTGGCGGAGGCGGGCGAGCGCGAGGCCTTCGCGGAGATCGCGGCGGTCAGGGAGAGGCAGACCGCCGCCGTCGCCGCGGGGAAGCCGCTGGAGGCGGCGGAGGGCTTCATCCACTACTGGATGGGCCGGGCCGCCTGGGAGGCCATGCCGGAGGACCGCCGCGCCGCGGTCGCCGGGACCATGGCCAAGGTCACGAGGGAGTGGCCCGGCGCCTTCGATGCCACCACCCGCCTCGACGACTATCGCGCACTTCCCTGGCCGACCCTGGTGATACGGGCGGCCGACACGACCCTGGCGGCGCGCCGGGTCGTGGACCTTCTGCTGGAGCGGATGACGGGCAGGCGCTTCGTCGAGATCCCGCACGGCGGGCACATGTCCCCGGTCACCAACCGGGAGCCCGTCAACGAGGCTATCGAAACCTTCCTGGTGGAGACGGCAAGCTAGGGCAAGTTGCGTTCGCTCATGCTCACGCAGCTTGCTCCAGCACGTGGATTCAGAAGCAAATCGTCGTCGCAGATGGGTCCATCTGCTCGGGATTTACTCTAGGGCCGGGGCCACTCGGCCTCGAAGCGGAGCCCGCTCGTCCGAAGCGCCCCACCGCGCAGGCTCCGCTGCCTGGCGAGGGAGCCGGCGGCGGGGAGAGGACGCGCCCGGCGGGCCATCCTCCTGCTCTTGACCCTCACTCCAGAATCAGAGATTATCTATTATAGTTGATTTCTGGGATGGTGGGTGGCGATGGCAGGCGATTGGCGTGAGGAGCGGCCCTGGCTGGCGGAGTGCATCGTCGCCGACAGTACGCTCCCCTGGACCGAGACCTTCCTGCCGCCGGGCGCCGACCTGGCGGCCACCCTGGCCCGCTTCCATGCCTCCGGCTTCGACCATGTCTCCCTGACGGCCGCGGCCGGACGCGACAGCGCGACGGCGGCGCTCTCGACCCTGGCTTCCCTGCGTGCGGCGGTCGCGGCGGCGGAGCACCTGGAGCTCGCCTGCGACCGGGCCGGCCTGCGCGCCGCCAAGCGCGCCGGGCGGCTCTCGGTCTCCTTCCACTTCCAGACGACGACGCCGATCCTGGGCGACCTCGCCCTGATCGAGCCCTTCCGGGCCCTGGGCGTCACCCGGGCGCTGCTGGCCTACAACGAGCGCAACCTGGCGGCCGACGGCTGCCACGAGCCGGCCAACGCCGGCCTCTCGGCGCTGGGCCGGCGGGCGGTCCGGGCCATGGACGAGGCCGGCCTGGTCCTCGACCTCACCCACTGCGGTGAGCGCACCTCGCTGGAGGCCATCGAACTCAGCGGGCAGAGGCCGCTCTTCTCCCACTCCAACGCCCGCGCGCTCTTCGAGCACGAGCGCAACATCACCGACGAGCAGATCAAGGCCTGCGCTGCCCGCGGCGGCTGGATCGGGGTCAACGGCGTCGGCTTCTTCCTGGCCGAGGGCGCCTGCGACATCCCCGAGGCCATGAGCCGCCACCTGGCCCACATGGCCGACCTGGTGGGGCCGGAGCACCTGGGCCTCGGTCTGGACTTCATGTACCTGGAGGGCAGCGACTACGGCTTCTACCGCCGCGCGCCGGAGCGCTGGCCGCGCGGCTACCCGCCGCCGCCCTGGGACTTCGTCCAGCCGGAGGACCTGGCCGACCTGGTCCGGGCCCTGGAGGCGCGCGGTTTCTCGCGCGCGGAGGTCGGCGGGATTCTCGGCGACAACTACCTGCGGATCGCCGTCGCGGATTAGAGTCCTTCGCGCTCGGTTGGAGGCGGCTCCGGCCCGCACCCCCGCCCGGCCGCCCTCTCTAGTATCATGCTATGGGCGGCCGGACGGGGGTGCGGGCCGGAGCAGCGCCAGTCTGGAGTGCTCTGGGCAGTCCAGTGGCCGCCAGTGTTTACGGTGGCTGCAGGGAGCGGCATCCTCTCGGACCTGCACCTCGACGACGGAGGCCGGCCATGGCCAACCCCACCCGCGACGATGCCTTCTCCGGACCGATCCCGGAGCTCTACGAACGCCACGTGGTGCCGCTGATCTTCGAGCCCTATGCAGCGCTCCTGGCACGCAAGGTCCTGGCCGAGACGCCCCGGACGCTGCTGGAACTGGGCTGCGGCACCGGCGTCGTGACCCGGCGCGTGGCGGCGGGGCTGACGGCCGGCCAGCGCCTGACCGCGAGCGACCTCAACCCCGAGATGCTGGCCGAGGCGCGCCGCCGCCTGGGCGACCAGCCCGCGCTCGCTTGGCAGACGGCCGATGCCCAGGCGCTGCCCTTCGAGGACCGGCTCTTCGACCTGGCCTACAGCCAGTTCGCCGTCATGTTCTTCCCCGACAAGCGCGCCGCCTTCCGCGAGGCGCGCCGCGTGCTGAAGCCGGGCGCGCCCTTCCTCTTCACCACCTGGGACCGGATGGCCGCCAACGCGCTGGTGGACATCGTGACCCGGGCCGCCTGCAGCGCCTTCCCCGAGGACCCGCCGGACTTCCCCGACCGCGTGCCGCACGGCTATTTCGACCACGCGGTCATCCGAGACGACCTGACCGCCGCCGGTTTCCGCGAGATCGAGATCGAGACGCACGAGATGACCAGCCGGGCCGCGACGGCCCATGAGGCCGCCTTCGCGCTACTGCAGGGCACGCCGCTGCGCGCCGAGATCGCGGCCCGCGATCCCGCGAAGCTGGACCCGATAACGCAGGCCGCAGCCGGGATCATCGCCCAGCGCCACGGCGAGCCGGTGGCCGCCCCCATGCGCGCCTTCGTCGTGCGCGCTGCCTGAGCCTCCGGAACTGCTACCGGGCCGGGCACGGCAGTGTCATGATCTCCTGTCAGTCAAGGACGAGGGAGGCCCGAAATGGCTTTACAGCCGGGCGACATCGCCTTCACCGGTCGGATTCCGGAGCTCTACGAGCGCTTCCTGGTGCCGCTCATCTTCCGGGACTATGCCGAGGATCTGGCGGGGCGGGCCCTGGCTGCCGCACCCGGGTCGATCCTGGAGATCGGCTGCGGCACCGGGGTCCTGACCCGTGCCCTGGCGGCGGGCCTGGCCAGGAACCAGCGGCTTCTCGCCACCGACCTCAACGCCGCCATGCTGGAAGAGGCCCGGCGCATCCTGGGAGACCACCCGGAGATCGCCTGGCAGACGGCGGACGCCTCCGCGCTGCCCTTCGAGGAGGGGGCCTTCGACCTGGCGCTCTGCCAGTACACCGTCATGTTCTTCCCCGACAAGGTCGCCGCCTATCGCGAGATCCGCCGGGTGCTGAAGCCCGGCCGGCCCTTCCTCTTCAACACCTGGGACCGGCTGGAGACCAGCCCCATCGCCGAGCTCGCGACCGAGGCGGCCTGCGCGGCCTTCCCCGACGACCCGCCGCTCTTCCTGAAGCGCACGCCCTATGGCTACTTCGACCCCGAGGTCGTGCGTCGGGACCTCGAGCAGGCCGGCTTCCGCGAGATCGAGATCGAGCCCAGGGAGGAGGTGAGCCGGGCCGAGACCGCGCAGGCGGCCGCCTTCGCCTTCGTCCAGTGCACCCCCCTGCGCGGCGAGATCGAGGCGCGCGATCCCGGCCGCCTGGACCCCATCACCGAGGCCGCGGCCAAGACCATCGCAGAGCGCTACGGCGAGCCGGTCGAGGCCCCGATCCGCGCCTACGTCGTGCGCGCCGCTTGACCCCGCCCGGCGCTTGCCGCTAAGCCCCTGCCGCCTGGCGGACAAGAGGAGGCGGCGATGATCGAGCTGGAGACCGAGCGGACGCGCCTGCGCGGCTGGCGGCCCGACGACCTGGACGCCTTCGCCGAGATGAACGCCGACCCCAAGGTGATGGAGCACTTCCCCGCGCCCTACAGCCGCGAGCAGTCCGATGCGCTCGCGGTGAAGAGCCAGCAGCGCCTGGAGCGCGAGGGCCTGGGCTACCTGGTGCTGGAGATCAAGGGGGACGCGCGCTTCGCCGGCTATGTCGGCCTCTCGCCGGTCCGTTTCGAGGCCGACTTCACGCCTGCCGTCGAGATCGCCTGGCGCCTGCCGGTCTGGGCCTGGGGCAAGGGCTACGCCAGCGAGGCCGCCCGGCGCGCGCTCGCCTACGGCTTCGAGGAGCTGGGATTGAGCCAGGTGGTCTCCTTCACCGCGATCCCCAACCAGCGCTCGCAGGCGGTGATGCGGCGCATCGGCATGACCCACGATCCGGCCCTGGACTTCGACCACCCCTGGTTGGAGGTGGGCCACCGGCTGCGGCCGCATGTCTTCTATCGCATCACCGCAGAGGAATTCGCCGCGGGTGCGCGTTGACACCCTTGCGTGGCCGGCCGGCTCTCGCTATATAGCGCCTCTCGCGCCGGGTCCCCTTCGTCTAGAGGCCTAGGACACCGCCCTCTCACGGCGGCAACAGGGGTTCGAATCCCCTAGGGGACGCCATTCCACACAAACCGCTGTGAATATCGCCTAAGGTCTTGAAAGGCGCGGCGATTGCCGGTGTTCGAAGTCCCTCGTTTCGGCAGTAGGGTAGACGCTCGGCAAAGGCCAGTCTGAGCACCGTTCTTTTGAGGTCAAGTTCACCGGAAGCCCATATTTTCCAGGGGTTTGCGAAAAAGCTCATGGCGTGCTCGAAGGTTTTCTCGAAGCTGTGCAGCGGTTTGGCCGTGCTGAAGAGCTTTTCGCGTAATAGCGCCTTCTCGCGCTCCAGCTTGGCAATCCTGGTTTCGTAGGCCTGCACGACGGACAGGCTGCTGGCTTCGACGACCCTGTCGAGGAGCTGGTCGCTCTGCTTCTCGATGCGCGCCAGCTTGCCCTTGAGCGCCTTGGCGGAGTCCGCCGCCTGCGTCAGCCGGATATCCCAGAGATCGCTGAGCATGGCCTTGGCGAGCCTGAACAGGGCCTCTGATGGCCGCAGGCGGTGCAGGAGCGCTTCGAACTCGCCCTCCAGCGTCTCCCGCGCAATAGACTTGCGGTAGCTGGCGCAGCCCTTGGTCGGACAGAGATAGTAGGGGTACTTCTTCGCCTTGCCCTGAGACCAGCAGGCCGTGAGCGGCTTGTTGCAGTCGTTGCAGAGGATGAACCCGCGCAAGGGGAAGTCGGCATTGAGGTCCGGGCGCGCCGGGGCCTTGGCCCCTTCCGTCAAGCGCTCCTGAATGCGTTCATGGGTCTCAAGACTGATCAGCGGTTCATGCTGGGCCTTGCGCAGCGGCAGATTCCAGTCGGGCAAGGCCATGTAGCCCGCATAGAGCTGACGGCCCAGCATGTCGGCGACATGCTGGTTGCGTACATCGCCCTTGGCGGTCTTGGGGTACTCCGGGTGCGATTCCAGAAAGCGCTTCACCTTGGCCTGGGTTTCGAAGCGCCCAGACGCAAAGCCTTCCAGGGCTTGCGTCACAATGGAGGCCAGCGGCTCGTCGCGCACCAGCATCTTGCCGTGACCGTTGACCCGCTCGAAGCGATAGCCGACAGGCGGCTGGAACACCCAATAGCCGTTGCTGGCCCTGGCGCGCATGCGGTTGCGGGTCTGCTCGGCATTCTTCTGGCGCTGGTGCTGTGAGACGCTGGCAAGCAGGTTTTCGATCAGGACGCTGTCGGAGTCCTCGCCGAACTCGATGGAGGGCGACTCCAGCTTGCCGCCAGCGGCCCCGATTTCCGTGCGCAGTCGGATATGCGCCTCAAGATCGCGGGCCAGGCGGCTGATATCGTCGATGATGACAACATGCTCACGGTGCTTCCGGTGTTTCCTGAGGAAGGCCAGCATGGCCTGCATGCCGGGGCGGTCGATGAGGCCACCGGAGACGCCTTCGTCATGAAAGCTCTGGACCACGGCATAGCCCTTGTGCGCGGCGTACTCCCGGCAGCGGGTGTCCTGTGAGCCGAGCCCATGGCCTTCGCGTACCTGCTTGGCGCTGGAGACGCGGCAATAGACGACGGCCTCCTGGTCCTTAGTTCTGGTCATGGGTCCTGCCTTTCCGGCGCCGGGGTGTTCCTGCTGCCTGCTCGAATGCCTGTGTTGCCGTCCAGTTTACCGGAAGCGCCTTCGCGGGTGAATCTGCTGCGTTCTCCATGGCCGGAACCTGCTGCACCGGATGCAGTCCGAAAGCCCGGTCGGCAAAGCTCTCCATGATGTCCCAGAGGCTGTGGAAAAGCGCCGCCTGCTGTGCCCCATCCAGATGGAGCCTGTCCAGATAGGGGCGGTACTTGTCGAGGTCGGCAGGCATGGTTTGACGCAAAGGGTCCTTTCGTCCGCGCGCGCAGGCGCAGCGGCAATAGCTTTCCTTTCCTGGTTGGTGATTGAAGACGGCACGGCCCGCGCAGTTGGGTGAAAGGCGGGCGGACAGGCGCAACGCGGCCTGCTTGAAACAGATACAAATGTGCCGATATGCAACTTATGATCGTACAAAATGCCGAAGTTGTCCAGCCATTTCTGATGCTGGCGGTGATAGCGGTTTCAATGCGCGGCATCATCCCTCATGCTCCCTCCTTAGAATTGGACAGGGGTTGCCCTGCAACCCTGCCCTTCGGCGAGAACGGGGTGTGCAAGCGGAAGGATAAATCGACGGCGGGCGCACAAGTGAGCCAGAGGCGAACGCGGAGCCTCGGGAGACCGCCTATTTCTCCTGAAGCGCGCCGAGGGGCTGGCCCCTAAGGTCTTGCGCCTCGACACAGAGCCAAGTTCCTTTTTTGCGATCCCCTCACCGCTAGAAGTTATTGTGCGCTCCGAACCCATTTGGATTGCAGGACCGAAGATAAGAGAAAAGGGAGCTTGACGTTGGAGCGTTCACAAATTAGAGAATATTGAGATGACAAGTGAGGGTTAGGTGTTGATCTCATACAATACCGAACTGCTTCAGGAAATTTGCTTTCGCTCTGCCACTGCTATAAAGTATCTGGGAGAGGAGGCGGCAATTTCTTTGCAGGCGCGGCATTCTGACATTCAGGCAGCGAGCAATGTGTATGAGCTGCCTTTAGGACAGATCTCCATCGTCGGAAACCTGTGTACGCTTGTTGTTCCCGATGTCCTCTCGTTAATCATGGCACCAAACTATCCCACTGGCGACGACGGCAACTTGTACGACTGGTCGACGGTCGGGCGGGTCAAGATGATGGGAATCAACGATGTCAAATGACGGACTCTTGGAGAAACCCGATTGGATGTCCCCACCCGGACATACCATTCTGAGCATCCTTGAAGAGCGCGAACTGACGGTCGAAGATTTTGCTCGTCATATCGGTCGAACCGCAGCTGTGGCGCAGAGAATTCTGGATGGTGCTCATGAAATCGATCCGAGCTTAGCGACCCAGTTGGCTGGTGCCTTGGGTGCGTCACAGACTTTCTGGCTCTCAAGGGAGCATGACTATCGAGCAAGCATAGCACCGCCTGAGAACGTCACCGTTACGAGCTTGGGAGAGCTAGTCAGCAGGCTTCCACTAAGTGATATGCAAAAGTTTGGCTGGATCAAAAAGAGGCTAACAAAGGAGGAGCAAGTTGCGGATTGTTTGACGTTTTTTGGCGTGTCATCGCTTGCTCAGTGGCAGGGCCGATATCAGAATGCTTTCCAACACGCAGCCTATCGAAGCTCTAGAGCATACGCCTCGTGCGAAGTCGCAACAACAGCCTGGCTTCGCCAAGGAGAGATTGAAGTTCAGGAGAATGAGGTAAGGGATTGGTCGCCGGACGTACTTAAAGATCAGATTTCTCATTTTAGACGTCTGACATGGTACAAGAGTCCGGCACTGTTCTTACCCAAACTCAAGAAAATGTTGGCGGCGTCTGGAGTAAAGTTTGCGATTGTAAGAGCGCCGAAAAAGTGTTCAGCAAGCGGTGCTGTCAGAATTCTGGATAATGGTACCCCGCACATCCAGCTCAGCTTTCGCTATTTGTCGGATGATCAGTTTTGGTTTAGCTTATTTCATGAAATCGCGCATTTACTGCTTCACTACGACAAAATTCCAATTGTTGAAGACCCAGAGCTGACAGAAGATAAGAGCGAACGGGAAGCGGATGAGTACGCGGCTCAAGTCATCGTCCCCATGCCGTATCGTGAAGAGTTGCTCTCGCTGGGGGGGGCACGCTTTCCGATAATCAACTTTGCAAAAAAGGTTGGCATCGCACCCGGACTAATAGTTGGGCAACTTCAACATGAAGGGATCATACGCTTCAATCAAATGCAGCATCTAAAACGCCGCTTCCGCTGGACCAGCTAACCGCGAAAATGGCGATATCTGTCTGGGCTTTTTTGCCAATTGCATAGAGCGTCTTCGATCACTTGCGGGCTGACATTGAGGTGCTCTGCCAGCTCTGCACAGGCTCTGTCCAATTCGCGAACAGTGAGGCCAATACCAAATAGCAGTCTGGCTCCGGCAAGCGGTCCGGTCGAACCAGCGATGTATGCCTTATCGGCAAAGATCGGAGCGATCTGCAAATTGCACAGATTGCACAGCAGATCGAACTTCCCGAGCCGCCCAAGTTTGGCGACCTTATCAAGGTCCCTGTAAAGGTAGGAATAGACATCCTTTGGGTTTTGTCCTACCTGCTTTTGTGCGTTACATATCAGACCCTCATGAGACCCGTACTTGGCAACCCATCGGATGTAGGTTGCCACCGCATGGCCCGTACCCCTTGGTCCAGGCTTCAGGGTTTCAAATTTCCGGTGATTGCCGAATCGCCGCGAGCGGCCCGCACTAGTATCAACTGGATAGATCGTCTCTAGCCACTCTGAAATTGCATGCGGCTTCTGACTCGCGGCATCCCAGTCCCAGACACCACCTTGCCCAAACCTCCCATAAAAGTCCTCGGTCAGGTTCCAGCCATCAACTTTGTGCTTACCAAAATGCGTGGCAAGGTAGACCAGCCAATAGGCATCATCCGTCTGACCCGTCTTGTGCAGAGCGGCTGCTCCGCCAAGAGGCTCAAAGCTTCCTGAGTATGGAGTGTGAAGGCTCGCTGACCTGGCTCTAAGCGACTTAAGACGGATGTACTCGACTCGTCGAATGCTATCGATCAGTTGAGCAATCAAGACTGCTCTTCGCTCAACTCCTCGTATACCCACAAGCGCGAACTCGTCACTAGAAAATGTATCAAGGTGGTTTGCAAGTTCATCAGACTTTGTTCGGTCCCTAGTTTTGATCAACATCAAAATCACCTAAATCAAGTCTGTCTTGAACCATCAGCCCTTCTAGGGGTTTTGGCAGGATCTTCGGACGTTTGATAAAAAAGTTTTTGTAGAATTGATTCCTTATCTGCGAAAAGTTCTTCTCAAGAATCGTCATTCCTCGCCTATTTTTTGTGTCTGCATATCTAAGAAGAATAAGAGCAAGATCATGCCAATAATCAGGTAATTTTATCTGGTCTGCTAATTGTATTTCTCCAACTCTTATCAATTTCTCGGTGTCGAGGAAAGCTTGAAGGTTCTTGCGCTGGCATCCCGGCGGCATCTTGGGCATCGCGAACGTAGGGTTTTGAAACCCTTCGTCGAGATAGTGGGATGCTTTTCGAAGGTCTTGCTCATAGAGATGCAGGCTCGTCGCAAAATGATGATACTCGCCTACTCGAATGCCGAGGGAACGAGCGACCAGTTCCTGAATCATCGTAAAGCAGAACACATCATGAGGGAATCCCAAATACGCATCATTAGATCGCATCATTGCAACCATGTGCAAATGCTCACGTCTACGGATGAACTGTAGTGCAGTCGTGCATGGGGCTTCCGTTCGGTCGGGTTCGAGATCGCTCGCTTCAAGAATGGAGATCACCGCACGCCGCGTGTCGGGCTTTTTTCGAAGTCGATCAATTGCCCTATCAATCTGGTTGAACGAGCGCCCAAATTGTCCCGTCCCGATCAGGCGAGGGCCATAAGCCTCCTCAATCTCGCCGACGGCGGCTTTGGGCGGGTAATCTTCTAGATAAAAGCGAATAAACTCCAGATCGGCGCTCCCACTCATGTACCAGCAAAATTCTGCAAGTGCAGAAATCAAGCGCCCGCGGGTAGCGGTGGCGCTAACTCTGGCACGTGGTTCTTTAAGAATGACAGTGGGCCCAAGAAGATCCAGGCCCTTGCCTTTGCTAGCGCTGAACGTATCGGTGCTCCTGGAAAGCTCGCCGTAGAGTTTTCGCAGCACTTCATCCAGATACCGACCTTCAATAATCATAATACAATATAGGGTGTTCGCTGTTGGTATGGAAGTGGGTTTCTCTACTTCTTGCGCGAGCTCTGCAGGAGCCGCATTTCCTTGTAGTCCAGCGGCAAAGCCGTAAGTCGCATCCGACCGGCCCACGGTTGGCGCCTCGGGTGAGCCATGGGGGTTTCAAGCGGAGCTTGGAGACTCCGTCCAGGTAATGAGGTAACGGTGACACGTCCCATTGTCCATGAAGTCTCTACGAGCGTCAACAGCCGGGGGGATGCAACGGGGGCGCGCAGCGGGCCCCCTTGCCGAACAAGCGCAGCGCAGTGAGCCAAGATGGTGCTGTCATACAGCACACATCTTGCGGTTCGTTTTGTCGGGCCGGTTTCTGCGCTCTGGCGAATCAGTGATAGGCGCAGACTGATCACAGCGGATGCGGGTGACCTTCTCCAGATCACGTAGGTGATACCGCGATGCGTGCCGTCGAAAACTCTGGAACGGCATGGACGGGCACGCTCAAGTTTGCAAGAGAAATCAGATGCATGAGCCCTATTGTTTGCGAGGGTGCGGGGAAATGGAGTAGATTTAATCTATGCTGACGTATCTTGTTGATCGTGAAAATGAAGAATTGTTTCGGACGGCTGTCCGTTCTCTGACCTTTCCTGAAGGAGAAACGCGCCGAATTGAAGCCTATCGGCTTGTGTGGTCTTGGTATGATCGGCTGATTGCCTATGAATATGGCTCAACGGAAGATAATATTCTACAGGCTACGCTTGATTGCAGCGCTGAGGAAGGGCTGGAACTTCCCGACGCTCTGGGGCGCGTCGTGAACTACATGGTGGAGCTGCGGGAAAGTGGCGGGATGGACGTGACCGATGATCCCTTGCAGCTGAACCTGGCGCAGGAGGCCATGAGCCGGTTTCACAGCCGAAAGGCCGCAAGGCGGTCATAGGGACTCTGTTTAGGGTTCCGGTTCGGGATAGACCCGCCGGGTCCGCCGTGCTTTGGCGCTGGCTTCTTCTGCGGATAGACGCGCGGTGATCTGGTTCCGGTCCTGCCGCAAGCGCTGAAGCGTGCGGTCGTGGCCCAATCTTAACTGCCGCAAGTCCCATTGCAGGGCGCGGCGTTCCTGAAGTTGCCGCTCTATCATCTGCTGGCGCTCACCTTGATCGCGGTCACGCTCTGCCTGAGCCTCCTGCACATTCTGACGCCGAATCTTTGCATGGGTGCCGGTGATGCGCTGCCAGAGGTCGCGTAAGCCCTTGTTTAATAGCGCTGATCGCAGGCGCCTGGCATCCGCCTCCCGCTGCTGTTGCTGCCTATGGAGCGCACTTCGGTCTTGCCGGTGGCGCTGAACCATTGCAGCGCGGCGGCGCTCCCAGTCTTTCAAGTCCCTGTCCTTTTCTGCCTGCACAGCCCGCGCATGGCGTTTGAAGGCGGCACGCATGTCTTTGGCCAGTGCGGCCTTGGCATCGGCTACGGAAAGCAAGGCCGTTGCGTCGCCCAGCTTGGCGTACACCTCCTTGGATTTCTTTCCGGCATAGCGGGCAATCGAGAGCACTTCGTCGTCATGGGTCACGGCCACATGGCCGCGCCTGTCGCCTCTGGCGAGGATCATGCCTCTTTCGCTCAAGGCCTGTTCGAATGCGCCGCGGGAATCGGAGATCGCCCAGCAATCCTGGATCATGGCTTTCAGGTCGCGAGCCTCTTGGCCCATGCGCTTGGCCTGCTGCCATTCGGCCAGGGTGAAGTTGCGGGGATTGGCGCGCTGGCCCCGGACCAGGCCGCGCGGCATCCGCCAATCCTGTTCAAGATAAATCTCGCGGGCGATGTCCTGGAGCTTGCGTTTGAAGAATGGCAGGTTCACCGCCGTCATGGTGTCGGCGTCGATGCGTGACCAGACGCAGTGCGCGTGCCTGCGCCCGTTCTTCTCGTGGAAGACCACAACGCGCGGCTGGCCACTCAGGCCGTTGCGCTCTTCGATCTCGTGAATGGCAGCTTCGAAAACCGAAACCGGCACGCGCTCATGCTCAGGCGGGTTGAGGGATACGGAAAAGAGGAACTGCTTGCAGCGTGTGCCTTGGCTGATCGCCTGCGCCTCCTTCAGCGCGCCGACGACGGTGTCAGAGACGAATCCCCTGATCTCATGCAGTTCGACCTGTTCGTTGTCCTCGGTCTTCAACAGATGGAGTCCGAGTTGCTTCGCTCCGCCGCGCTGGCTCGCGACCAGGATCATGACTCCCGGATTCCCAGCGCATTCATGAGCAAGGCCTTGATCGCGGCGATATCGCAGGCGGCCTGAGCTAGGAGAGCTTCAGTTTTCGGGGTGATCGGCAATGCGCCAAGACCGGCGGCGCGTGAGATTTCATCGAGGCTCTGCGCCAGTTGGCTCTGACCCAAGCGGGCCAGGACCTGCGCCAGGGCCTGCCGGTCCTGGATCGGATATCGCCCGCGCCGTTGCCGTGCCCGTTGGCCGCTCTCCAGGAGGACTTTCCGGGCATAGGTGCCGACCGGCATGCCAGCGGCCCGTCTCTCAAGCTCCTGGCGCTCTTCGGGCGTCAGGCGCAGCGAGAAAGGCTTCGTTGCTGGCTGGCGGTCGTTCGGGTTCATTCTGTCTCCCACAATGGAAAAGGCCGCAACCCGGCTGAGTTGCGGCAGAAATTCTGCAATGGATGAAGTGTCGTGTGTTGGCCCGCCCCTTTGGGCGGAAGCCGCTTATGGCGGCGGCGGTGTACGGCGGTCGATCTGTTCCAAAACGCTGTTCCAATCGGCCAGCGTTTCAAACAGAGTGTTCGAACTATCTCCTTCTAAGGACGCCACACCTAACCTTTCCATAGATCCACAGCCTCCAGCACCACCATTTCGTCGGCGGGGCGCCATTTCGGCGGGTTGATTCTCTCCCGGTCCCGTCAAAGCCTTGCAGCCGCGAGGAGTGCGATCAGCTTCTCGATCTCGCGGCCGGTCGTGAAGCGGTCTTCGCGGCAGTACTCCGTCTTTGCAGCCTCGGGGGAGAAACAGGAGAGGACGATCTCTTCGGCTGCCGCATCGCCGCCGACCCCCTTCTCCTGCAAGGCCAGCCAGCGCTCCAGGAACTGCGTCGTGTCCGACTGATAGACGATCACCGTCTGCCACTGCGGTAGGACGAAGAGGCTCTGCTGGCCAAGACCCCAGCCGAAGAAGCTTCCGGGCGGCAGGCCGGTTTCGGGTCCGGGAAACCACCAGAGATACCCATGCCCGCTGCGCAGGCCGCCGAGGCCGGTCTCGCTGTAGTCTTCCGTGATGCGATCCACCCAGGCGGCAGGCAGGACCGCCTTGTCCCCGACCAGTCCCCGATCGAGGTAGAGCTGGCCGAAGCGGGCGAGGTCGCGGGCGGACATGGCAAACATGGCGGCGCCATGCCGCGAGAGCTCGGGCGAGCGGATGTAGCTGACGTGATCCGCCGAGAAGTCCTGCAGGCCGATCGGCCCGGCGATGGCGCTTGCAAAGGCCTCCGCCACGGTGAGACCCGTCACCTGCTCGAAGATCGTGGTGAGTGCGTTGTAGTCCCAGTTGTTGTAGGCCCAGATCTTGCCCGGCTCGTTCTCCTCCTTGCCGAGACGACGGTCCTTGTCGGCGGTGAGGCCACCGCCGGCGGCTGCCGGATGGTTGATGCCCGAGCGGCTCCTGAGCAGGTCCTGCACTGTTGCCTGCTTTTGCAGTTGCGTCAGCGGCTGAGGCGCATCGTCGATCCCCAGTTCCTCGAGCGTCGCCTCCAGGGCAATCTCGCCGGGCCCAGAACCGAGGTGCTGCCCGATCACCGCACTCAGGAGGGCCTTGCGCAGGGAGTGAAGGCTGTGGAGCTCGTCGAGGGCGCCGACCGCAGCCACCAGCTCTCCCTCGGTGACGATCATGAAGCTGTCGGCGCTCAGCGTCGTCACGTAGCGGACCAGCCTGTCGAGGGCCGCGGGATCCCATCCCAGGCCTTGCGTTTCCGCCGCGTCCAGCCGCGTGACCTCGATCTCGCGCGGCTCGAAGGCCTTGCTCGCCGGAACGGCGAGGGTCGCGGCGAGGCAGGCGATGGAGAGGGTCAAAAGCAGCCGCCTGGATGCAGGCAAAGTCCGTCGAGCGAGGCGCAGCATGTCACCCATCCTTTCGATAGCTCACGATTGGCGCTCTGGCCGGTCGCCGCAAAACTCTGCGTTGCCCAACCGTCCGATTGGAAAGCCAGTACTTGTCTTCCGGGACCGCCGCTTTCAAGGCGGGGAGGGTGGGCGCCGGCGCTTGCGGCCGGAGGCAGAGGTTCGGCCGGCTGCGGGTCCAGGACTCGGGAATTGCCTAGATTTGATCCAGATCACTTCAACTTGCTCAAAAATTCACCACATCTCCCTCGAAAGCGAAACCGATAGGAGGGTGCTGTTATGAACAAGGTGACAAAGGCCTCTGGATCCGCCGGCAAGGTCGTGGCGAACGAGCCGGCCCATCCCATGGCCAGCTTCAGGAACGAGATCGACCGCTTCTTCGAGAGCTTCGACCAGGGCTGGCCCTTCGGCGCGGCGCGGCGCTGGTTCGACCTCCCGGCCCCGGCTGCCCGCGGCACAGTGCCCGCGGCACGTCCGGCGACCGACATCTCCGAGCACGAGGGGGCCTACGAGATCGCCCTCGAGCTGCCGGGCATGGAGGAGAAGGACATCGAGGTGAACCTGGACCGCGGGATGCTGACCATCACCGGCGAGAAGAAGGAGGAGAGGTCGGAGAAGAAGAAGGACTACCACCTGACCGAGCGCCGCTTCGGCTCCTACCGCCGCGCCTTCGCGCTGCCGGAGAACGTCGCGGCCGACAGGATCGAGGCCAGCTTCAAGCAGGGTGTCTTGACCGTCACCCTGCCGAAGACCGCCGAGACCAAGCCGGATGCCCAGCGGATCGCCGTGAAGGCCGGCTGAGCCGCTTGGGAACTTACCGGGGGAGCCGTCGTCGAACCGCGACGGCCTCCCCTGTTTTCGGGCCCTACAACCAGACGAAGTCCGAAGCGGTCAGCAGGTCGGGGGCGGTGACCCCGTCGACCAGGAAGGCCTGGTCGACAGCGCCGTCGCCGTTCTGGTCGACCTGGATCTGGCGCTTGCCGTCGAAATGCGCCTCGGAGTTGCCGCTGCCGGAGAAGGTCGCCGCCCCGATGTAGGCGAAGCTGCCGGTCTCCAGGCCGGCGGCGAAGACCAGCTTGTCCTCGCCGTTGGCCGCATTCGCCAGCACCCCGTCGAAGTCGCGGATCACCGGGCCGCCCGACCCGCCGGGGCCCAGCTTCGTTGCGCTGAAGCGGAACTGGTCGCTGCCGGACCCGCCGAAGGCCGAATCGCCGCTGTTCATGAAGATCCGGTCGTTGCCGCTCCCTCCCGCCATGCGGTCGCCGTCCTGCCCGCCGAAGAGGAAATCGTCGCCCAGGCCCCCCTCCATGAAGTCCTCGCCCTGGCCGCCGTAGAGCGTGTCCTTGCCCGAGTTTCCGTCCAGGTTGTCCCTGCCGAAGCTGCTGTCCAGGCGGTCGTTGCCCGATCCCCCGCGCAGGAAACTGCCGCCGTAGATCCGGTCGGTGCCCTCGTCGCCGTAGAGGGCGTCGTCGCCCGAGGCCTGGGCGGTGATCCGGTCGGAGCCGCTGTCGCCGCGCGCGCGGTCCTTGGTGTCGTCCGCCACCAGGTAGATGCGGTCGTCGCCGTCGCCGCCAACCGCGCTGTCGGCGCCGCTGCCGCCGTAGATGACGTCGTCGCCGTTGCGGCCGAAGAGGCGGTCGGCACCGCTGTAGCCCTTCAGCGTGTCGTCGCCGCTGCGCGCATCGAGGCTGTCGCCCAGCGAGCCGCCGCCCAGGAGGTCGTCGCCGACGCCCGCCGTGAAGTCCAGCCGGTCGACCGAGAGCAACTCGCTGCCCAGCCGCCCGCCGGCCCCGTCGTTCAGGAGGGCCGCGGAGGTCCCGCGCATGTCCAGGGTCAGGTCCTGGTCCAGATGCCGCCGCGACATCAGCACCAGATCGACGCCGGAGCCGCCGACGATGATGTCGATCCCGGAACCGGGGTCGAGCGTGTCGTCGCCGCTGCCCCCGAAGAGGAGGTCGTTCCCGCTGTCTCCATCCAGCTTGTCGTCGCCCTGATCGCCGCTCACCCGGTCGTCGCCCCGACCGCCGGTGGCGCTGTCCTCGCCGCTGCCGGCGTGGAGCGTGTCGTCGCCGTCCTGGCCCTCCAGGCGCTTGCCGCCCAGCAGGATGTCGTCGCCGTCGTCGCCGTAGAGCTTGGCCGCGCCGTCCCGGTCCGCCCTGATGTAGTCGTCGCCCGCGGCCCCTGCCGCGCGCTCGGTGAAGAAGTCCGAGTTGGCGCCGAGGTCGATGATGTCGTTGCCCGAGCCTCCGTTCACCCAATCCCTGCCGGAGCCGGAGTAGAGCCGGTCCCGGCCGCTGCCGCCGTAGAAGCTGTCCTCGCCCGAGGCGCCGTAGGCCAGGTCGTTGCCCCTGTTGGCGTCGAAGCGGTCTCCGCCCTCGGCGGAGGTCAGGGTATCGTCGCCGTCGCCGCCCTCGATCGTCAGGTCCTCGATGGAGAAGATCTCGCTGCCGGTGTCCCCACCGGCGCCGTCATTGACGAAGCCGTTGCCGCCCGTGGTCAGCACGAAGACCAGGTCGTCGGCGTGGCCGCGCTTGTCGATCTCTCCCCGGTCCGTCCCGCTGCCCCCGTCCAGGGTATCGACACCCTTCTCGCCCCTCAGCATGTCGTCGCCGGACCCGCCGAATAGCGTGTCGTCGCCCAGGCCGCCGCGGAGGTTGTCCAGGCCGTCCTCGGCATAGAGCCGGTCGTTTCCGGTGCCACCGCGCAGGAAGTTGCTGCCGCTGTTTCCCCTGACGATGTCGTCGCCCGCGTCGCCGTTGGCGTTGCCGGCTCCGTAGAGGCTGTCGTCGCCGAGGCCGCCGATGACGATGGCGCCGCCGCTGCCGCTCGCCAGGATGGTGTCGTCGCCCTCCTGGCCCAGTCCCTGGTTGGAGCTGCTGGAGCCGCCCAGGTCGAGCAGGTCGTCGCCGCTGCCGCCACGCAGGAAGTCGGCCCCCGACCCGCCGTAGAGGCGGTCCGCGCCGGTGCGGTCCGAGAGCGTGTCGGCGCCGCTGGCACCGAAGGCGAGGTCGTCGCCCGCGCGCCCGCCGACATAGTTTCTTTCGGCGCCGCCGAAGACCGTGTCGTTGCCATCGCCGGCCTGGAAGGTCAGGGTCTCGGCGGAGAAGATCTCGCTGCCGGTCGTCCCACCGGGGCCGTCGTTGATGAAGGCATTGCCGGTCCCGCTGCTGGTCAGCACCAGATCGATGGTCTCGTCCCAGCGCAGCATGTTGACGATGTCGGCCCCGCTGCCCCCGTCGAGCCTGCCCGGACCGAAGCCGCCGTCCACGCTGTCGTTCCCGGTGCCGCCGAAGAGCGTGTCGGTCCCGGAGTCCCCTTGCAGCCTGTCGTCCGCGCCCGCCCCGAAGGCGACGTCGTTACCCAGCCCGCCGCTAATCGTGTCGCGCCCGCTGGAACCATAGAGCGTATCCTGACCCTTGGCGCCGAAGAGATGGTCGGTGGCGCCGAGGCCGTAGAGGGTATCGTCGCCGGCGAGCCCGTAGATCTGGTCGAACTGGTTGGTGCCGGTCAGGCTGTCGTTGCCGTTGGTCCCTACGATGCTTGCCACTCTCTTCCTCCCGACAGATTGCCTAGCCCGATCCAGGCGTTACCTGAATTTGCTGTAAAGGCCAATGATGCCACAACCGCCTCGTGGCGAACAAAAACTTTCTTTCGATACCCATAGTGGTCATGTCTTCCGAGGCGCGCTTCCTGCCTGGCTGTCCGTTGTCTCCGAACTTTCGAAGGTGGTACTTCACGCAGCCGTCAACGATCTCGCCAGTGGATCTCCATTGCGAGGAACTCGGAGGCCGGCGGCATGCAGTTTGCCGATATTCAGTCTTTGTAATCGGACCTTCGAGATTAACAAGGTATTAGCGCTCGCCGGACTCGTCAGGGACGGCCTCGGCATGATCGCGAGAAACTTCATTTGAGTCTGCCAGCGCCTCAGGTGTCACGTCTTCCGCTTCGTCGCGCCCTCTTCTAACCTTGGGTGCAGGGGCTTGCCACGGTTTCAGATTCTCCCCAATAGTCTTGTAGAAAGTAGGTACCAGGTCTTCCAAGTCTTGAATGAAATTTTTGCGCTGGCCAAACCGGGTACTCGCTGATCTAATCAAGCAGACATCAAAAGAGTGAACTGCCAAATTAGGGCGCTCTTTCTGTGCTCGATCTGGAGCTTCACGCAATTGTGCGAGGCTATGTTGGGTGAAACCACCTCTCCCTGGCCAATGTAGGCGTAGGTAGTAATCTCCTTCTATGGCGGGTAGTTGGCGTAGGAGCCAATTGACGCGTGCTTTGGTGCTCTTTCGGTCTTCCGGCGCTCTCAAGCGCATCGAGATCAAAATAGTTCTGCCGCGGAGGTCGGCCTGGATTTCTAATGCTGCGGCCGCGCCTGGCACTAGTATTTGCGCGTCCATGCTTTGGTTCTCTTGAAGCCGTTTTGCATCGTTGCGCAGGCGTTGTGCACTATCTTTGGCTTCGGCCCGAGACAGCCTCACGCTTGCGTTTACACCAAGTTGGCGGGAGAGAATTAAAGCTAGGTCACGGATCTCCATATGCCAGGCTTGGACGACCTCAGCCACGGCTTCGGCTTTGGCACTAATCTGACCGCCAGCACTCACGGTTTGAACCAGATCGCTCCAGGCCGCCGGCATCGTCGTAAAGCCGCTGACTCCGGTGCTTGAATGTGTTAGGAAACGTTTGAACTCTTCCAGGATTAGGTGTTGATCTTTGTCCTCTATGCTGTTTGTTGTTAAGAGGAGGTCTGCTTGTGTTAGCAGATACATCCATGACCAATGGTAAAGTTTGACTTTATTTAGTAATTTTCCGGAAATAGTCAAGGGGTGATGTGTAGGTTGCGTCGCAAATTCATTGGATACGGTGATTATTGCATCAATTTCATTCTCTCGAGCCAGGCGAAGATAGGATTCTACTTGTTCGTTTTCGAGTCTGGAGTTTCCGATTTTACTCTCGATGAGAGCGCACCACTTCCGTTCCCCAATTGTGACAACAATCAAGCCATCTGGTCGAAGTTTCCCTTCGCTAGAGGATGCTTTGAAGACAATCTCAGTGTAACAGGCTACACGCGCTCGAGAGCCTACCTTTCTTCCCAAGGATGAAAGCAGGAGGTCTGCGAACTCCCTGACAAACGAAATGCAGGCCAGCAGAATCGAAGTGGCGCGTCCTTCCTTGGATGTCTCTGCGAGAACCGGAAACAGGCGGGCGCGGTCGCAGGTCTTCAGGAAGTCGGGTCGATTGTCGGTCATGGTTCCCCCCTAGCCAATGAAATTCATCATGCGATCAATAGATGCTACACCATCAGAATCGACTCGCAAAAGGGGCAAACTGCTATGCTACATGCTGGGCGTTTTCCGCTTCAGGCCGGGAAGCGCCCGGATCAGTGCCATCTTGGTGGTCTCGATCCGTTCCGCTTCGCCGGACTCGATGGCCTCCAGGTGCGCCTGGATCAGGCCGTGCGGCGCGCCCGATGCGCGGCAGAGCGCCCGGGCGATCTCCTCGACGGCGGCCAGCCGCTGCCAGCCTGCTTTCTTCCCCTCCTCGGTCATGCGAACAAATATAGAACAAAGGCCTGTGGACAGGGAGTCCGGCTGCGGCACGCGCGACGAAAAAGCCGCTCCGGCCTGCGGGAAGATGCCGGGACCGGGTCCGGCTTTCTCCCCAGCCGCTCACCGCCTGCACTAGCCGACAAATACTGCAGGTGCAGTAGGCAAAATAGGGCAACTGGCCGATGGCGCCACCTATCGTTGTCCCGGATACTGACCTAGACGTCGCCGCTAGAGCAAATCCCGAGCAGATGGACTGATCTGCGACGACGATTTGCTTCTAGAACAACACGCTAGAGCAAGGTGCGTGAGCATGAGCGAGCGCAACTTGCTCTGGCAGCGGCCGGCGTCAGGAACGCAAGTGACCCTCGCGACATGCAACGAGGCCAACATGATCAGGACGATCTCCATCCTTCTCGCGCTCTCGCTGATCGGCGACACGCTCGTGGACATCGCGGGCCTGCCGGTTCCGGGCTCGATCGTCGGGCTCCTGGTGCTGACCGGCTGCTTCGCGCTGCGCGGCGGCCCGGACCGCGAGACCTGCCGGCTCTTCGACACGCTCTCGCCGGTCTTCCCGCTCTTCTTCGTCCCGGCCGCCGTGGCGGTCGTGGTCAACGGCGACCTGCTCGCGCGCGCCTGGCTGCATGTGGCGGTCGCCATCACGCTCAGCACGGCCGCGACCATCCTGGTCACCGGCCTGGCGGCCCAGAGCCTGCTGGTCGCCTTCCGCAAAGTGCGCACGTCATGATCCAGATCCTGCAACAGATCGAAACCCACCCCGTCTTCGCCATCGCGGCGACCGTCGCGGCCTACTGGCTGGCGGCCGCGGCCTGGCGGCGCCTGGGCTCGCCGGCCCTCCTGCATCCGGTGCTGGTTGCGACCCTGCTGGTAGCGGGCCTTCTGCTCGCGACCGGCATGAGCTACGAGCGCTACCTTGACCAGACCTCGCTCATGAACGAGGCGCTGGGGATCATGATCGTGCTGCTGGCGGTTCCGCTCTGCCGCCAGGCCCGGCTGCTGTTCGAGGCCGGCGGTGCGCTGGCCCTCTGCCTCGTGGCGGGCTCGCTGGTGGCACTCGCGACCGCGCTTTTCCTGCCGGGTCTCCTGGGAGCGGAGGAGAGCGTGCTGGCGACCCTGGCGCCCAAGTCGACGACCGCGGCCGTCGCGGTCCAGATCTCCGAGGGGCTCGGCGGCGCTGCCGGGCTGACCGCGGTGGTGGTGATCTCGACCGGCATCTTCGGCGCCATGTTCGGCCCGGCGCTGCTCGATGCCTTCGACATCAGGGACGAGCGGGCCAGGGGCTTCGCGCTCGGCGTCGCCTCGCATGCCATCGGCACGGCACGCGCCTTCCAGATCTCCGAGACGACCGGGAGCTTCGCCAGCCTCGGCATGATCCTGAACGCGGTCCTGACCATCGTCCTGGTGCCGCTCGTCCTCGCGCTCGGAGCGTCGTGAGCGGTGGAAGCCCCTCCCGGCAGGGAGCCGGGAGGGGTCGGGCTTGCGCTCTGCCTACTTGGCGTAGCGGTAGGGCGGGCCGGCCTCGATCATGGTGGCGCGGTAGTCCTTCAGGATCTGCACCACCTTGGCGTTGCGCGGGCTCTCGGCGGCGATCTCGTCCCAGAACTTCATCGCCTCCTCTTCCACCGTCTTCCACTCCTCCTCGGGGATGGAGGTCAGCTCCAGCTTGCCGCCGGTGGTGCGGTAGTGCGCCTCGCCCCACCAGTACCAGTACTGCCGGTAGTAGTGCGACTGGTCGATGCAGAGCCGGTAGAGGGTCTTCAGATGCTCCGGCAGCTCGCCCCAGCGCTCCGAGTTGACGAAATAGGAGCCGGCCCAGGCGCCGGAGATGTTGTTGGTGAGGTAGTAGTTGGTGACGTCCGCCCAGCCGACGGTATAGTCCTCGGTGATGCCCGACCAGGAGATGCCGTCGAGCTCTCCCGTCTGGATCGCCACCTCGACGTCCTCCCAGGGCAGGGTGACGGGCACCACGCCGAAGCGGCTGAGGAAGCGGCCGGCGGTGGGGAAGGTGAAGACCCGCTTGCCCTCCAGGTCCTTCAGGCTGCGGATCGGCTCCACGGTGGCGAAGTTGCAGGGGTCCCAGGCGCCGGCGGAGAGCCAGGTCACGCCCTCGACCTCGCCGTAGGCCTCTTCCCAGATCTCCTTCAGGCCGTAGTTGTTGAAGAGCACCGGCACGTCCAGGCTGTAGCGCGAGGCGAAGGGGAAGTAGCCGCCGAAGACGGCGACGTCGACCGGGGCGGCGATGGAATCGTCGTCGGACTGCACCGCGTCGATGGTGCCGCGCTGCATGGCGCGGAAGAGCTCGCCCGTGGGCACCAGCTGGTCGGCGAAGAAGAGCTCGATCTCCATCTCGCCGTTGGCCGCCTTGTTGAAGGCGTCGATCGAGGGCTTGATCACATGCTCGGCCAGCGCCGGGCCGGCATAGGTCTGCAGGCGCCACTGGATCTTGGACTGCGCATGCACGGCCGGTGCCGCCAGCGCGCCGGCCCCCGCCGCCACTGTCGCAGCACCCGCGGTCTTCAGGAATTTCCGTCTCTCGTTCACCGTCTTGTCCTCCACTTTTTTCTTCTGCTTGTTTAAGTGCCGACCCGGACCGCGCCCTCGTCCTAGCGAGCGTAGTAGACCTCCGGCAGCCAGAGCGCGATCTGAGGGAAGGCGATCACCAGGGCGAGCCCGAGGGTCATCACCAGGACGAAAGGAAGGATGGAGCGATAGATGTCGGCCAGAGAGATCTCCGGCGGCGCCATGGCGCGCATGAGGAAGAGGTTGTAGCCGAAGGGCGGCGTCATGTAGGCGATCTGCACGGTGATGGTGTAGAGCACGCCGTACCAGACCGGGTCGAAGCCCAGCGCCATCACCAGCGGCACGTAGAGCGGGGCCACGATCACCAGCATGGCGGTGTCGTCCAGGAACATGCCCATCACGATGTAGGAGAGCTGCATCATGATGAGGATTTCCCAGGGGCCCATCTCCCACTTCTCGACGAAGAGGCTCTCGATCGCCTTGACCGCGCCCAGGCCGTCGAAGACCGCGCCGAAGCAGAGGGCGGCCAGGATGATCCACATGAACATGCAGGAGACCCCGAGGGTCTTGCGGACCGTGTCCTCCAGCACCTGGCGGCTGAGGCGGCGCTTGACGAGCGCGGCCAGGGTGGCGGCCCCAGCCCCCACCGCCGAGCTCTCGACCAGGCTGGTCACGCCCAGCAGGAAGAGGCCGGTCATGGCGAAGAAGATGAAGAGCGGCAGCAGCCCGGCGCGCAGCAGTGCCAGCTTCTCCAGGAAGGGCATGTCGCGCTCTTCCTTCGGCAGCGGCGGTCCCAGGCGTGGCTGCAGCCAGCAGCGGATGACGATGTAGGCGATGAAGAGGCTGGCCAGCAGCAGGCCCGGGAAGACGCCGGCCAGCCAGAGCTTGCCCACCGGCTGGCGCGCGATCATGCCGTAGAGCACCAGCACCACGCTGGGTGGCACCAGGATGCCCAAAGTGCTGCCGGCCTGCACCACGCCGGTCACCATGATCTTGTCGTAGCCGCGGCGCAGCAGCTCCGGCAGCGCGATGGAGGCGCCGATCGCCATGCCGGCGACCGAGAGCCCGTTCATCGCCGAGATCGCCACCATGAGGCCGATGGTGCCGACCGCGAGCCCGCCGGGCATGGGGCCCATCCAGACGTGGAACATGCGGTAGAGGTCGCTGGCGATGCCCGATTCCGACAGCATGTAGCCCATGTAGATGAAGAGCGGCAGGGTCAGCAGCGGGTACCAGTTGAACAGCACGAAGGCGGCGTTGAAGGGCATCTCGAAGCCGCCGTCGCCCCACAGCAGGAGGGCGGCCGCCGCCGCCACGAAGCCGATGGCGCCGAAGACCCGCTGCCCGGTCAGCAGCATCAGCATCATGGTGGAGAACATGAGCAGCGCGATCAGGTCGTAGCTCATCCTAGAGCTCCTTGCCGCGCGCCTTGGCCAGGTCCTTGAAGAACATGGAGATGGCTTGCAGCAGCATCATGAAGATGCCGAAGGTCATGATGATCTTGATTGGCGCCAGGGGCGGGGCCCAGGAGGAGTAGTTCTTCTGCCCGTACTCCAGCGCGTACTGGGTGCTGCTGAGGCCGCCGAGCAGCAGGATGACCAGGTAGAAGATCAGGAAGAGGACGGTGAAGACGTCCATGGCCGCCCGCGTCTTCGGCTGCCAGCGGGCATAGACCAGGTCCATGCGGACGTGTGAGCCCATCTGCATGGAATAGCTGCCGCCGAGCAGATAGTAGGCCGCCAGGGTGAACTGCGCCATCTCGACGATCCAGATCAGCGGCATGTTGAAGACCGACCGCGAGATCGCCGAGTAGAGCAGGATGCCGCCCATCGCGAAGATCAGGTACATGACCAGCCTGCCGACGATCCTATTGAACCAGTCGACGCTGCGTACGTAGAGCCGGATCGCCTTTGGCATGCGTTTCCCGTCTCCGCCCCCCTTTGTTATTGCTGTTATTGCAGCCATCCTCTCAGAAGCGGGCGCCGTGTCAACGCAAGAACCGCTAGTCGACGAGGCCGCCCTCCTGCGACCAGAGGCCGAACTGGACGCCCAGCACCCTTGCGTCCTGCAGCGACGAGAGCACGGCCATGTGGTTGCGATCGCTGCAGGCCGGGGTTCCGGCCTCCTCGACCTTGCGCCTGGCGCTCTCCAGGCTGCCGGTCAGGCCGGGGCTCTGCCAGTCCCGCGCCAGGCGGTCGCCCAGGCGCCGGAAGAGGGTCGCGAAGTCCTGCCGGGCCGCCTCCGGGCCGTAGCCGCAGCGCTCTGCCAGACCCAGGGCGGCGGCGATGCCGAAGAGCCGCTCCTCCAGGTAGCGGCGGTAGGAGGTCTCGGGGTCGTAGTCCTCGCCGCCGAGGTCGCGGTTCAGCTCGACTGCCATCTGGCTGGTTGCCTGGACCAGGGCGCGGGCCGACTCGCTGCAGGGGACCGTCTCGGTCGCCGCCTTCGCCGCCCGCTGCAGGCGGTGCGTCCAGTCGATGCCGTAGGCCAAGCGCATGGCCCCGGTGATCTCTGCCGTCAGGGTCTCGAAGGCGCGGGCCTCGTCCTCCTCCAGGAAGCCGCAGCGCCGCTCCAGCCACCAGCCGCCGGCAATGGTCGCAAAGGCGTCGGACCGCTTGCCGACCTCCTCCGCCAGGTCGGGCTTTCCTTCCTGGGCGGCCGCCGCGGAGGCCAGCAGGACCGCCAGCAGGGCGGGGAAGAGTGACGTTCTGAGCAAGGCCGCTTGTCCCGGGCTGTCGCGCTTGTCCTTCATAGCGGAAAAGTAGGGCCAGTCGGCAAGCCTGTCGGCCCACTTGAGTCGTTACCAAGCCGGTCATTGCCAGGAGCGGACTTCCGGCCTAATGTCTGGCTCACCGTTGGGGTGCTTAGCGGCTGAGAGGCGGATGACGCCAACCCATGGAACCTGATCCGGATAACGCCGGCGAAGGGAACGGAGTGCTCACCAAGCAAGACCTCGCGACGCTTGAGCCCCGCCCGAGCCGGACAGCGCTTGGGAGTGAAGACATGACGACTGACAGCAACGGGGCTTGGCGGCGCAGGGGCGTGGGTCTCCTGGCCGGCCTCATCGCCCTCGCGGTCTCGACCGCACCCGGCCAGGCGGCCGACAAACTCACCATCATCCTCGACTGGTTCGTCAATCCCGACCACGGGCCGATCATCATCGCCCAGGAGAAGGGCTACTTCGCCGACCAGGACCTGGAGGTCGAGATCATCGCGCCGGCCGATCCCAACGACCCGCCGAAGCTGGCGGCGGCCGGCAAGGCGGACCTGGCGATCTCCTACCAGCCGCAGCTCCACCTGCAGGTGGCCGAGGGCCTGCCGCTGAAGCGGGTCGGCACCCTGGTCGCCACGCCGCTGAACTGCCTGCTGGTGCTGAAGGAGGGGCCGATCCAGTCGATCGCCGACCTCAAGGGCAAGAAGATCGGCTACTCGGTCTCCGGCGTCGAGGAGGCGCTGCTGGGCGTCATCCTGGAGCGGCACGGGTTGGCGCTGAGGGACGTGGAACTGGTCAACGTCAACTTCTCGCTCTCCCCGGCGCTCATGTCGGGCCAGGTCGATGCGGTGATCGGCGCCTACCGGAACTTCGAGCTGAACCAGATGGCGATCGAGGGCGAGCCCGGGCGCTGTTTCTACGTCGAGGAGGAAGGCGTTCCGGCCTATGACGAGCTGATCTACGTCGCCAACCCCGAGACCATGGACGAGGCGGTCATCGCGCGCTTCCTCTTCGCCACCGAGACGGCGACCCAGTACATCGTCAATCACCCCAAGGAGAGCTGGGAGATCTTCTCCGCCACCTCGAGCGCGCTGCAGGACGAGCTGAACGCGCTGGCTTGGGTCGACACCATCCCGCGCTTCGCGCTCAGGCCCGCCACGCTGGACGCCGGCCGCTACCGGCGCTTCGAGGCCATGCTGAAGGAGGCGGGTCTGATCGAGGCCGTCAGGCCGGTGAGCGACCTGGCGGTTCAGCTGGAGACGCCGTGAGCGGCAGCGCGCGCGCGGCCGCGCCGGGCATTGCCTTCGGGGGCAGCTTCCTGCTGGAGGGCCAGGCCCTCTTCGAGGCGCTGTCGCTCACCCTCGCGCCGGGCCGCTGGACCTGCCTGCTGGGGCCGTCGGGCGTGGGCAAGTCCACGGTCCTGCGCCTGATCGCGGGGCTGGCGACCGGCGGCTCCTTCCGGGGTACGATCGAAGCCGACGACGGCCTGCCGCTGGAAGGCCGGGTCTCCTACATGGCCCAGTCGGACCTGCTGCCGCCCTGGCTGGACGTCGAGGGCGGGGTCCTGCTGGGGGCGCGGCTGCGCGGCGAGCGGCCCGACCGTGCCCGCGCCGGGCGGCTGATCGAGCGGGTGGGGCTCGCCGCCCACACGCACAAGCGGCCCCGCGCGCTCTCCGGCGGCATGCGCCAGCGCGCGGCCCTGGCCCGCACCCTCATGGAGGACCGCCCGGTGGCGCTGCTGGACGAGCCCTTCTCGGCGCTGGACGCCGCGACCCGGGCCGACATGCAGGAGCTGGCCTTCGAGACCCTGACCGGCCGCACGGTCCTGCTGGTGACCCACGACCCGGCCGAGGCGGTGCGGCTGGGCCACCGCATCTACCTCCTGATGCCCGATGGCCTGCAGGAGGCGGCCGTGCCCGAGAGCCAGCCGCTGCGCCGCACCGACAGCGACGAGACCTGGCACGCCCAGGCCGCCCTGCTGGAGCGCCTGCGCCGGGGCCGCCGGGAGGGGCGGGCGGCGTGAGGCGCCTGACCGACGGCCTCCTGACGCTTGCCGTCGCGCTCGCCGGCTGGCAGCTCCTGGTCTGGCTGACCGGGGTGCAGCACTTCATCCTGCCGGGGCCCATCCGGGTGGCCGAGGCCCTCTTCCAGCACCGTGCGCTGATCGCCGAAGAGGCGCTGGTCACCATCGCCGAGGTGCTGATCGGCCTGCTCCTGGGCTCTCTCCTGGGGGCGGCGACGGCGCTGCACCTGATGGTCTCTGCGCTGGCACGACGCTTCCTGCTGCCGGTCCTGGTCTTCAGCCAGGCCGTGCCGGTCTTCGCGCTGGCACCGCTGCTGACCCTCTGGTTCGGCTACGGCATCTGGTCGAAGATCCTGATGGCCGTGCTGATCATCTACTTCCCCGTCGCCTCGACCTTCTACGACGGGCTCCGGCGCACCGATCCCGGTCTCCTGGACCTGGCCCGCACCATGGGGGCCAGGGCCGACCGGGTGCTCTTCTGCCTGCGCGTGCCGGCGGCCCTGCCGGCCTATGCCTCGGGCCTCAGGCTGGCCGCCGTCTATGCGCCCATCGGCGCGGTCATCGGCGAGTGGGTGGGGGCGAGCCAGGGCCTGGGCCACCTCATGCTGCTGGCCAGCGGGCGGGCCAAGATCGACCTGCTCTTCGCCGCCCTGGTGGTGCTCGCCCTCTTCACCGTCCTGCTGCACAGCCTGATCGGGCGCCTGGCCGACCGCCTGGTCGCCGCCACGCAGTAGCGCCGGGGCCGGCCCACCACCGGGTACCGCCCGCGGCGAAAATGTCCACAGGCCGGTGCTAGCGGCCCCCCTTCGACTCGGGGGGAAGTCGTTATCCTGCCGCGATCATTGAGCCCCGACCCCCAAGGGTGATTGCCGATGCGGCCCAGGCCAGAGACGCCCGATCCATGACCCTAGCCCAGACCAGCGAGTCCGCTGCTTCCCCCCACGCCTTCAGGATTCGCGGCACCAACGTGTCCCTGGTGGTGCTGGAGCTGCATGCGACCGAGCGGGACTTGGTCCTGCCGCAGCTACAACGCCTGCTGATCAAGGCGCCGGCCTTCCTCTGGCAGGCGCCGATCATCCTGGGACTGGCCCCCGGCGTGGCGGAGGAGCAGGAGATCGACCTGCCGGGGCTGGTCGCCGGCCTGCAGCGCCTCAACCTGCACCCCATCGGCATCCTCGCCGGTCCAGAGGACTGGCAGACGCAGGGCGCGGCGCTGGGCCTTCCGGTCATCCCGAAAGGGACGCAGCGCAGCCTGATCCTCGATGCCAAGCCGCAAGCGGTGCCCCGGGAGCCGGAGCCGCCTCCGCCCTCCAACAGCAACGCAGCGGCAGCCGAGGAGGCGGCGCCGGCGGAGCAGGGGCGCAAGCCCAGCCTGCTGATCACCCGGCCGGTCCGGGCCGGCACCGAGATCTATGCCGACGGCGGCGCCGACCTGATCGTCACCGCGACCGTCAACCCCGGCGCGGAGGTCATCGCCGACGGCAACATCCACGTCTACGGCGCCCTCAAGGGACGCGCCATCGCCGGTGCCAACGGCAACGAGGACGCGCGGATCTTCGCCCTCTCCCTCGACCCGGAGCTCCTGGCGGTCGCGGGGTTCTACACCATGCACGACGACATTGATCGGGCCTTCGTGAAACGGGCGGTCGAGGTCAGCTTCGAGGAGAGGTCGTTCCATTTCCGGGTCATGGGGAACTAGAGCAGGATGCGCTCGCTCCGGCTCACGAACCCTGCTCTAGTACGTTGTTTTAAAAGCAAATCGTCGTCGCAGATGAGTGCATCTGCTCGGGCTTTGCTCTAGCGGCGCCGACCCAAGCAAGAGGAGGTAACCTTCATGGCAACAGTGATCGTGGTAACGTCTGGGAAGGGCGGGGTCGGCAAGACGACGACGAGCGCCTCGCTTGCGGCGGGGCTGGCCCAGACCGGTGCCAAGACCGTCGTGATCGACTTCGATGTCGGACTGCGCAACCTCGATCTGATCATGGGCTGCGAGCGTCGGGTGGTCTTCGATCTGATCAACGTGATCCAGGGCGAGGCGCAGCTCCGCCAGGCCCTCATCCGCGACAAGCGCATCGGCAACCTCTACACGCTTGCCGCCTCCCAGACCCGGGACAAGGAGGCTCTGACCAAAGAGGGGATCGGCGCAGTTCTGGAGGAGCTGGGCGAAGAGTTCGAGTACATCGTCTGCGACAGCCCGGCCGGCATCGAGAAGGGCGCGCTCTCGGCTCTCTACTACGCCGACCACGCCATCGTCGTGACCAACCCCGAGATCTCCAGCGTCCGCGATTCCGACCGCATCCTGGGCGTGATCGCCAGCCGCTCGAAGCGGGCGGAGGACGGCGAGACGCCGGTCAAGGAGCACCTGCTGCTCACCCGCTACGCCGCCGGCCGGGTCGCCAACGGCGAGATGCTGACGGTCCAGGACGTGCAGGAGATCCTGGCCATCCCGCTCCTGGGCGTGATCCCGGAGAGCGAGGTGGTCCTGAAGTGCTCCAACATCGGGCTGCCGGTGATCCTGGACGAGAAGTCCAACGTCGCCCAAGCCTACAAGGACGCTGTCTCGCGCTTCCTTGGCAAGGAGGTCGAGATGAAGTTCATCGAACAGGAGCGGCGCGGATTGCTGAAGCGCTGGTTCAGAGGTGCAGCATGAGCATTATCTCGTTCTTCCGATCCCGCAAGAAGGAGAAGGTCTCCGCCGAGACCGCACGCGACCGCCTGCAGATCGTGCTGGCGCATGAGCGGATCAGCGTCAACGGCGACGACTTCCTGCCGCGGCTGCAGCGCGAGATCATGGACGTGGTCGCGCGCTACGTCTCGATCGACCCGGAGCAGGCGGTCGTCAAGCTGGAGCAGGACGGCGATCTCTCGACCCTCGAGATCGAGGTGGCCCTGCCGCGGCCGGACACGGCCCGCACGCGCCGCGATGCCCTGGAGACGGCCGGTACCTGAGGCCCGCCCAGGAGCCGGCTCCGTCCTTTTGCGACCGAGATCCTTGACGCGGCGGCACTACCGCGACGAAGAGCGCGCATACACTTAGTTGCTCTGCCTACATGATGGTGCGGGTCATGGGGCTGGCGATAGGGAGCGCGCGATGGGGCGGGTCTGTGCCTGGGGTATTCGGTTCCTGCTGCTTGGCAGCCTGCTGTCGCTCTCGGCCTGCGGCGAAGAGCCGGGCGGAGCCGAGGCCGTCCTGCCGCCGCCGCCCAGCGTCATGGTCTCAAAGCCGCTGCAGCGCGAGGTCGTCGACTGGGACATCTACACCGGGCGTTTCGAGGCGATCGACGAGGTCGAGGTCCGCTCGCGGGTCAGCGGCTACCTGCAGTCGATCGACTTTCAGGACGGCCAAGTTGTCGAAGAGGGCGCCCTTCTCTTCGTCATCGATCAGCGCCCTTTTCTGATTGCCGCCCGGCGGGCGGAGGCCAACGTCAAGGAGGCCGAAGCGAGGCTTGCACTCGCGGAGGCCGAACTGAAGCGCGCCAGCCAGCTTCTGAACCGGGGCAACATCTCCCGCTCGGTCTATGACGAGCGGATAGAGGCGCGAGTCAATGCCGAGGCGGCGATCGCCGTCGCCGAGGCGGAGCTCGATGCGGCCAACCTGGACCTCGCCTACACCCAGATCACCTCACCGCTGAAGGGTCGGATCAGCCGGCGGCTGGTGAGCCGGGGCAACCTGGTGCGCGCCGACGACACCCTGCTGACGACCGTGCTCTCCACCTCGCCGATCTACTTCTACTTCGAGGCCGACGAGAGCGCCTTGCTGCGCTACACCCGCCTGGCAGCCGAAGGGCGCCGGCCCCTGTCGCGCGACACGCCGAACCCGGTGCAGGTCCAGCTCGGCGACGAGGCGGGCTGGCCGCACGAGGGCACGATGGACTTCGTCGAGAACCGGGTGGACAGCGAGAGCGGCACGATCACCGGGCGGGCCATCTTCGACAACACGGCCGACCTCTTCACGCCGGGGCTTTTCGGTCGACTGCGCCTGCTGGGCAGTGCACCCTACGATGCCCTGCTGGTGCCTGAGGCGGCCATCGGCACCGACCAGTCCTACAAGTTCGTCTACGTTATGGGCGAGGACAACGTCCCGGCCTACCGGCGCGTCACCCTGGGCGAGCGGCGCGGCGATCTTCGCGTAATCTCCAAGGGCCTCGAGCCCGACGACCAGGTCATCATCGAGGGTCTCCTGCGGGTGCGGCCGGGCAGCCCGGTGACGCCGATGGAGGGTACGATCGACCCCGGAACCCTCAATCAATGAACCTGCCCAGCTTCTTCATCGAGCGTCCGGTCTTCGCCTCGGTCCTCTCGATCATCGTCGTGATCGTCGGGACCGTCTCCTACCTGGCGCTGCCGGTGGCGCAGTATCCCGAGATCGCGCCGCCCACTATCGTCGTCTCCGCCAACTACCCAGGCGCGGATGCCGAGACTGTGGCCAACACCGTGGCGACGCCGATCGAGCAGGAGCTGAACGGCGTCGACGACATGCTCTACATGCTCTCGCAGTCGACCAGCACGGGCCAGCTGCGGATCACCATCACCTTCGCCATCGGCACCGACCTGGACGATGCCCAGGTGCTGGTCCAGAACCGCGTGGCCATCGCCGAGCCGCGGGTGCCGGAAGAGGTCCGCCGCCTGGGGATCGTGACGCAGAAGTCCTCGCCCGACCTCATGATGGTGGTGCACCTGCGCTCGCCCGACGAGAGCCTGGACCAGCTCTACATCTCCAACTACGGCCTGCTGCAGATCCGCGACGTGCTGCAGCGCATCGACGGGGTGGGGCAGGTGCAGCTCTTCGGTGCGCGCGAGTACTCCATGCGGGTCTGGCTCGACCCCGACCGCATGGCCGCACTGAACCTCTCGGCCGGCGAGGTCCTGACCGCCATCCGCCAGCAGAACGTCCAGGTTGCGGGCGGCGTGCTGGGCGAGCCGCCGGTGCCCCATCCGGCCGCCTTCCACACCGGGATCATCCTGCAGGGCCGCCTGAGCGAGCCGGAGCAGTTCGAGGCGATCGTCGTGAAGGCGACCGCCGACGGCCGCATCGTCCGCCTGGGCGACGTGGCGCGGATCGAGCTGGGGGCACAGTCCTACGTCACCAACTCCTACCTCAACAGTGCTCCGGCCGTCGCGCTGGCGATCTTCCAGCGCCCCGGCTCCAACGCGCTGGAGACGGCGGACGTCGTCCTGGACACGATGAAGAGGCTGGCCCGCGAGTTCCCGGAAGGCCTCAACTACGAGGTGGTCTACAACCCGACCGAGTTCATCTCCGAATCCATTACGGAGCTGATCAAGACCATCTTCGAGGCCGTGGCGCTGGTCGTCCTGGTGGTGCTGGTCTTCCTGCAGACCTGGCGTGCCTCGATCATTCCCATCGTCGCGATCCCGGTCTCGCTGATCGGCACCTTCGCGATCATGGCCGCCCTCGGCTTTTCCATCAACACGCTCACCCTCTTCGGCTTGGTGCTCTCCGTCGGCATCGTCGTCGACGACGCGATCGTCGTGGTGGAGAACATCGAGCGCAACCTGCAGGCGGGCCTGGGGCCGCGCGAGGCGGCGCACAAGTCCATGCGCGAGGTCGGGACCGCCATCATCTCGATCACGCTCGTGCTAGTGGCGGTCTTCGTGCCGACGGCCTTCATCGAGGGCATCTCCGGTCAGTTCTACCGGCAGTTCGCGCTCACCATCGCGGTGGCGACCATTCTCTCGGCCTTCTGTTCGCTCACCCTGAGCCCGGCGCTCTCGGCGCTCCTCCTGAAGCCCCACTCCAACGGTGGCGCCGGGCGCCGCTGGAACCCCTTCACCTACTTCTTCCGCGCCTTCAACGCCGCCTTCGATGGCCTCACCCGCTTCTATGCCCGCTTCGTCGGCTGGGTCGTCCGCCTGGGACTGGCGATGATGCTGATCTACGGCGCCCTGATCGGGCTCACGGTCTGGGTCTTCATGCAGGTCCCCGGTGGCTTCATCCCCAGTCAGGACCAGGGCTATCTCATCACCATCGTGCAGCTGCCGCCGGGCGCCTCGCTGGAGCGGACCGACCGGGCGACCAAGCAGGTGGAGAAGATCCTGGAGGCGACGCCCGGCATCGCCAACACCGTGGTCTTCTCCGGCTTCAGCGGTGCGACCTTCACCAACGCCTCCAACGCCGGCGTCGTCTTCTCGACCCTGAAGCCCTACGCCGAGCGCCAGGCCCAGGGCTTGAGCGCCGATGCCATCGTCGGCATGACCTACGGCTCCATGGGCCAGGTCATGGACGCCCAGGTCTTCACCATCCCGCCGCCGCCGGTTCGCGGCGTCGGCACCGCCGGCGGCTTCAAGATGATGATCGAGGACCGCCGCAACCGTGGCCCCGACGCGCTTGCCGCCGCGGCCTGGGAGGTGGCGGCCGCTGCCAACGGCGACCCGCGGCTGATCGGCGTCTTCACCCCCTTCCAGGTCGGCACGCCCCGCCTCTTCGTCGATCTGGACCGGGCCAAGGCGCGCAAGCTGAAGGTTGAGGTGGCCAAGGTCTTCGAGGCCATCGAGACCTATCTCGGATCCTCGTTCGTAAACGATTTCAATCTCTTCGGGCGCACCTACCGCGTGACGGCACAGGCTGACGGCAGCTTCCGGATGAACGAGGCCGACATCGCCCGCATACGCACGGTCTCGACCGATGGGGTCCCGGTGCCTCTGGGGTCGCTGGTTACCTTCAAGTACGATTCCGGTCCGGACCGGGTCGCACGCTACAACCTCTATCCCTCGGCGGCGGTGCAGGGCAGCACCGTGCCGGGCGTCTCCAGCGGCCAGAGCCTGCAGCTCATGACCCAGATCGCCAACAGCGTGCTGCCCTTCGGCTTCGCCTTCGAGTGGACCGAGCTCTCCTACCAGGAGTCGCTGGCCAGCGGCATGGAGTACATCATCTTCCCGCTCTCGGTGCTCTTCGTCTTCCTCTTTCTGGCCGCCCAGTACGAGAGCTGGTCGCTTCCCTTCGCCATCGTCCTGATCGTGCCCATGTGCCTGCTCTCGGCGGTCGCCGGGCTCGGCTGGCTGGGCTATGCGAACGACATCCTGGCGCAGATCGGCTTCATCGTGCTGATCGGGCTGGCGTCGAAGAACGCGATTCTGATCGTGGAGTTCGCGCGCCAGCTGGAAGAGCAGGGGATGAACTGCGTGGAGGCCGCGGTGGAGGCGGCGCGCCTGCGCCTGCGCCCCATCATCATGACCTCCTTCGCCTTCATCCTGGGCGTCGTGCCGTTGCTGATCGCCAGCGGTGCGGGCGCCGAGATGCGCCAGGTGCTGGGCGCCACGGTCTTCTTCGGCATGCTGGGGGTGACCTTCTTCGGCCTGATCTTCACCCCGGTCTTCTACGTGCTGATCCGCAGCCTGGCCGGCCGCATCCGTGCGCCCAGGCGGCAGGAGCTGGAAGAGGTCTGACCCGCCGCGCGCCTCTCGGTGGTTGCGGACCGGCTTCGCGCACGACTATGTCGTCCTCGCGCCGATCCCGATGCAGTCGACCTTGTCCGAAGTCCTGCGCTAGCGCAGGAAGTCGCGCAGGCTCTCGATCACGGCCGCCATGTCTTCCTCGAGGCCGATGGTGATGCGCAGGCAGTCCGGCAGCCCGTAGCCCGCCATGCCGCGCGCGAGCACGCCCTCGCCGGCGAGCCAGGCCTCCGCCTCCTTGGCCGGCTTGGCGGGATCGGGGAAGCGCACCAGCAGGAAGTTCCCGGCAGACGGCGGGGCCTCCAGGCCCAGCGCCAGCACCGCCTCGCGGAAGCTGGCAAGCTGCTTGGCGTTGTGGGCAACGGACCTGGCGACATGTTCGCGGTCCTCGATCGCGGCCAGCCCGGCCGCCAGCGCCGGCGCGCTGACGTTGAAGGGGCCGCGGATGCGGTTCAGCACGTCGACGACCGGGGCCGGGCCGTAGCACCAGCCGAGCCTGAGGGCGGCGAGGCCGTGGATCTTCGAGAAGGTGCGCAGCATGACCGTGTTCCGGGTCCGGGCGACCAGGGCGGCGCCGGCCTCGTAGTCCTCGGCCCCGACGTACTCCGCATAGGCGGCGTCCAGTGCCAGCAGCACGTCGTCGGGCAGGCCGGCGTGCAGCCGCTCCAACTCGCGGGCGCCGAGATAGGTCCCGGTCGGGTTGTTGGGGTTCGCCAGGAAGACGATGCGCGTGCGCTCGCTCACCCCGGCCAGCAGCGCGTCGACATCGGCGCGCAGGTCGGTTTCCGGCGCGGTCACCGGCTTCGCGCCGGCCGCCAGGGTCGCCAGGGGATAGACCAGGAAGCCGTGCTGGCTGTAGAGCACCTCGTCGCCCGGGCCGACATAGCCGCGGACCAGAAGCTGGATCAGCTCGTCCGACCCCGCGCCGCAGACCAGGCGCTCAGGCTCCAGGCCCTCGGCCCGGCCGATGGCCTGGCGCAGGGCCTGGGCGCCGCCGTCGGGATAGCGGTTCAGGCTGTCGGCGGCCTCCCGGTAGGCGGCGACCGCGGCCGGGCTGGCACCCAGCGGGTTCTCGTTCGACGCCAGGCGGATCGCGCGGTTGGCGCCCTCGGCCTTGGCCTTGCCGCCGACATAGGGCTGGATCTCGAGGATTCCCGGGCGCGGCTGTGGGTTCTTGGTCGGTGAGGTCATGGCACGAGGCTCTCTCTTGTCGGGGCTCTTGCTTGGGGGCTCGCGTCGGCTCTCGCGGCCGCGGGGCCTTGGCGCGCCGATCAGGGGCCGCCCAGGTCCTTGGCGGTCAGCGGCAGGGCGTAGCTGCCCAGCGAGAGGACCTTGGCGATGCCGGTGTCGCGCGCCAGGAGCTGCTGGAAGGCCGGCGCTTCCTGGTCGACATAGCCGGAGACATGCACCAGGTGACTGTATTCCGCCTTGTCGGGATGGCTGAAGATCTCGGAGGAGACGAGCCCGGCGTTGTCCAGGCGGTCCTTCAGGGCGCCGCGCGACATCTCTCCGTCGCACTGCACCACCAGGAAGGAGCTATCGGCGCCGGTCGGCTCGTTCGGGGCCAGGCTGATGGCCAGGGCTTCTTCGGTCGGTGGGCTTCCCTGCACGAAGGGCAGGCGGGCGACGATGCGGGGGACCTTGGCCCCCTCCTGCGCTATGAGGCCCCACCAGGGGTGGCTATCATCGACCGTGGGCCAGGGCAGCAGGCCCACCGTCGCCGAGCCGTCGCTGACCGCGCGCACCACACCGGCCGCGGTCCCCACCTGCGAGAGCGGCGTCAGCGCGCCGAAGTGGCCGCGGCCGATCTCGGCCAGGCCGCTGGCCGCCGGCTCCCCCAGGACGGCCAGGGCGAAGTGGCCCTGCTGGGCCGTGCTGGCGGCAATGATCTCGCGCCAGATGCGGGCGACGACGGGCCGGGGAAAACCGCCCTCGTGGCGCTTGACCAGGCGGCGCAGGATCAGTGCCTCGCGCGCCGGGCGCAGCGAGGCAGAGCGCCCCTTGGCGCTGGTCACCTGCTCCACCAGACGGCTGCGCTGCATCAGCAGATCGTGCAGGGCATCGTCCACGGAATCGATTTCAAGGCGCAGCTTCGCCAGGGAGTTCAGTTTGCTGTCCATCGCCGAGTCTGGAATCAGGGGTGAATCGAGAGCTGAGAGGATTAGTCGTCCGCGCCGGCAAAAGCAAAGCCTGTCTCGTGGCGATGCACAGCCTTGCGTGCGCCAAGCGTTGACAGCCGACCATAGCACTCCCTAGCTAGGTGATCTGGCCCTTTTTCACTGCGGTGGCGAGGGGCCCCGCCGGTGCAAGGGAATGATCGGTCCCCATGGTGTCTGCCACGCACAGTCACGCCGCCGACTCGGCAAGCAGCTTGCCTGGCCACTGCCTGGTCGTGGCCGAGCCCGGCTGCCTCGCGCTCGACAGCGGGACGCGCCTGGACCACCTGACCGTCGCCTATCAGACCTACGGCAGCCTGAACGCCGAGAAGAGCAACGCCGTCCTGGTCTTCCATGCCCTGACCGGCGACCAGTTCGTGGCCGAGACCCACCCCTTGACCGGCAGGCCGGGCTGGTGGAACCTGATGGTCGGGCCGGGCCGGCCGATTGACACCGACCGCTTCTTCGTGATCTGCGCGAACGTGCTGGGCGGCTGCCTGGGCTCCACCGGGCCTGTCGAGGTCGATCCCCGGACGGGACGGCCCTGGGCCCTGGACTTCCCGGTGATCACCATCGCCGACATGGTGCGCGCGCAGGTGCTGCTGCTGGACCACCTGGGCATCGAGCGCCTGCTCTGCGCCATCGGCGGCTCGATGGGCGGCATGCTGACCCTGCAGCTTGCCAGTGCCTATCCCGACCGCCTGCAGGCAGCCCTGCCGATCGCGACCTCGGCCCGCCACACCACGCAGAACATCGCCTTCGACGAGATCGGGCGCCAGGCCATCATGGCCGATCCCGACTGGTCGGGCGGGCGCTACCTGGAGCAGGGGAAGTCGCCGCGCCGGGGCCTCGCCGTGGCCCGCATGGTCGCGCACGTGACCTACCTTTCCGAGCCCGCGCTCTATTCCAAGTTCGGGCGCCGCCTGCAGGACCGCAAGGCGCTGACCTTCGGCTTCGACGCCGACTTCCAGGTCGAGAGCTACCTGCGCTACCAGGGCTCCACGTTCGTCGACCGCTTCGATGCCAACAGCTATCTCTACATCACCCGGGCGATGGACTATTTCGACCTGGCGGCCGATCACGGCGGCTCCCTGGCCAATGCCTTCAAGGACTCGCCGGTGCGCTTCTGCCTGGCCTCCTTCAGCAGCGACTGGCTCTTCCCCACCTCGGAGAGCAGGGCCATCGTCCAGGCGCTGAGCGGGGCGGGCGCCGACGTCTCCTTCTTCGAGATCGAGACCGACCGCGGGCACGACTCCTTCCTGCTGAACGAGCCGGAATTCCTGGAGACCGTGCATGCCTTCCTCAATGCCCTGGCCCTTCAGGCCGGGGTGCCGACCGCCGAACTGCGGGACGACGCCGGCCTGCCCGACCCGGACGAGGATCGCATCTCGTGACCGAAGGGGAGGGGGGACTGCTGGCAGGCCTGCGCCCTGACCTCAGGCTGGTCGCCTCGATGATTGACGAGGGCGCCCGCGTGCTCGACATCGGCTGCGAGGACGGGGCCCTCCTGGAAGCGCTGGTGCGCGAGAAGGGGGTCGTGGGCCGCGGGCTGGAGCTCTCGCAGAGCGGGGTCAACGCCAGCGTGCGCCGCGGCCTCTCCGTCATCCAGGGGGACGCCGACCGCGACCTCGACCACTATCCCGATCTCTCCTTCGACGTCGTGGTGCTGTCGCGCACCCTGCCGGCCACGCGCGCGCCCGACCAGGTGCTGCTCCAGCTCGTCAGGATCGGCCGCTCCGCCATCGTCTCCTTCGCCAACTTCGGCTACTGGCGGGTGCGCATGCACCTCCTGCTGCGCGGCCAGATGCCGGTGACCTCGAGCCTGAACAAGCCCTGGTATGCGACTGACAACATCCACCTCTGTACGATTCGCGACTTCCTGAACCTGACCGACGGACTGGGCATCGAGGTGGAGAAGGCGATCGCACTGGATTCCCACAGCCGGCCGCGTCCCATCGTCTCCAAGCGCCACGCCAACTTCTTCGGCGAGATCGGCCTCTTCCTGCTCTCCAGGCGCTAGAATACTTCAGTCTAGAGCAGGATGCGTTCGCCTATGCTCACGAACCCCGCTCTAGCATGTTGTTTTAAAAGCAAATCGTCGTCGCAGATGATTTCATCTGCTCGGGATTTGCTCTAGCGTGCTACCGGCCCGTACCCCCGCCCGGCCGCCCATGCCAGGATACTTCCGTGGGGCGGGGGTGCGGGCCGGCGCCGATCGCACCAACGAAAGCATCACTCGACAGTCTTGCTCGGCTTTGCGACCCTTGCGCGCTGACAAAAGCGACAGGGAAGGGAGATGACAATGCCGAAGCGTCTGCTGGCTATGATGACGTCACTGGCACTACTGCCGCTCGCCGCGGCGGCCTGGGCGCAGGAACCCCTCGTGATCAACCCGAAGAGCGCCTTTCCGGAAGGACCGGTCGTGGTCGACGGGACGCTCTATTACGTCCAGTACGGCGACAGCAAGGTGATGACCTGGGACGGCAAGGAGAACGCCCTCTTCTGGGAGCAGGAGGGCTGCGGACCTTCCGCCATCGTCGTCTATGGCGAGGGCTTCCTCGTCACCTGCTACGATTCCGGCACCCTGGTGACTCTGACCAAGGACGGCAAGACCGCCACCACCATCGACAAGGACAGCGAGGGCAAGGGGCTGCTGGGGCCGAACGACGCCACCTCGGACGGCAAGGGCGGGCTCTACGTCTCGGCCTCTGGCCCCTGGGAGAGCGCGCCCATCGTCGGCAAGATCTACCGCCTCGACGCCGAGGGCGGGCTGGTGGCCGTCGCGGACGACATGCACTACCCCAACGGGGTCGCCCTCTCCCCCGACAGCAAGCTGCTCTACGTGGCCGAGAGCGAGGCCGGGCGGGTCATTACCTTCGCGGTGCAGGGCGACGGCAGCCTGAGCGACCGGCGCAGCTTCGCGGTGATCCGCAACGTGGACCCGGCATCGGGCGTCGACGCCTATCCCGACGGCCTGAAGATCGGACCGGCCGGCAACCTCTATATCGGCCAGTATTCGCTGGGCCGCATCGTCGTCGTCGATCCGTCCGGCGCCTTCGTCGAGGCGCACGACGTGCCCTCGCCGGCAGCGCCGAACCTGGCCTTCTCCGCGGACGGCGACAGCATCTTCGTCATGGCCGTGGACGAGGTCAGCGAAGCGCCCTACTGGGGCAAGGTCTACGAGCTGAAGCTGCTGAACTAGGTTTACCGGCGCGGGGCTATACCTGGCTTCGGGTCGGATCTCCCACCGTCGGTTTGTCCCGGCGCTCGCTGCCCTTGGCGGGAGAGGGGGCATTGTTCGGGCGGCGCGTCAGGCCCGGCAGGACCGGGATGACGCGCCGGCGGGCCATCGCGGAGGAGGCGAGCCCGGGGGCGATCAGCCGCTTGCGGGCCTCGATCACCAGAAGCCCGCCGAAACGCGGGAAGCAGCGGGCGCCCACGCGCTCCCAGGCGACGGCCGAGCGCTGCAGCCAGAGGCGCTCGGTGGGCGGCAGGAAGAGGACGCGCTCGGCGCTCAGTTGTTCGAAGAGCATGTCGTTCAGGAACTGGGTGACCTGTGCGCGGCTGAAGGGCTGGCCCCAGCCGAAGGGCGTGCGGTCGACCCGGGCCCAGAGGCCGCGCCGGTTGGGAACGATCAGCAGCAGCCGCCCCTCGGCCTCGAGCACGCGCCAGGCCTCGCGCAGCAGACTTCCGGGGCGCGAGGCATGCTCCAGTGCGTGCACCATGATCAGCCGGTCGAGCGAGAGGTCGGGCAGGGGAAAGCAGTCCTCCTCTACCAGGCAGCCCAGGTTGTTGCCCTCTTCCGGCCAGGCGGTCGCCCCCTGCGCAGAGGGCATGAGCGAGACCAGCGAGCCGACCTCGGCTCGGTAGGGGGAGAGGTAGGGATTGCCGTAGCCGTAGCTGGCCAGGCGCAGGCCCTTGAGGCTGGGCCAGGTCCGGCGCAGGGCCTGGCGCAGCAGGTTGCGCGCGGCCAGGCCCAGCGGTGTGGCGTAGAAGTTCTGCAGGTCGACGACATCGGTCCACATGCTCGCCAGATTAGCACGGCTCTTTTGCCGTTGGGTCGTCGCCGTTGCGCTTTTCGTCCTGGGCGCGCACGTGCTAGCTTGCGCCCCGTCATGAGCCAGCTACAGATCCATCAGATCCCCGTGCTGCAGGACAACTACGTCTACCTGCTGCACGAGCCCGAAAGCCGCGCAACCGGGGTCGTCGACCCGGCCGTCGCCAAGCCGGTGCTGGCCGAGGCGGAGCGCCTGGGATGGCGCATCACCCATATCCTCAACACCCACCACCACGGCGACCACGTCGGCGGCAACCGCGAGATCATAGAGGCCACCGGCTGCCACGTCGTCGGCGCCAGGGCCGACCGCGCGCGCATTCCCGGCATCGCCGAAGAGGTGGGGGACGGCGACCGGGTCATGCTCGGCCGGGCGGAGGCCCAGGTCTTCTTCGTGCCGGGCCACACCTCGGGGCACATAGCCTACTGGTTCCCGGAGTCCAACGCGCTCTTCTGCGGCGACACCATCTTCGCGCTGGGCTGCGGGCGGCTCATCGAAGGGACGCCGGCGCAGATGTGGCCCTCTCTGAAGAAGCTGCGCGCGCTGCCGGACGAGACCCGCGTCTACTGCGCCCACGAGTATACCGAGGCGAACTTCGCCTTCGCCCGGACGGTGGAGATCACCAACCGCGCGCTGATGGACCGGGGCGCGGCCGTGATCGCCGCGCGCAAGCGCGGAGAGCGCACCGTGCCCTCGCTGATGGGCGAGGAGAAGGAGACCAACCCCTTCCTGCGCGCCGACAGCCCCGAACTGGCGGCCGCCATCGGCATGCAGAACGACGACCCCGTCACGGTCTTCGCGGAGGTCCGCGGACGCAAGGACAGGTTTTGATAAGGATCCCCCGCACGTGATCAAGCTGACCCACAGCCCGACCAGCCCCTTCGTCCGCAAGGCCATGATGGTGGCCCTGGAAGCCGGCCTGACCGGCCGCCTGAAACTGGTGCCGAGCGACCCCTGGAACCCCGAGGACCCGCTGCCCGACACCAATCCGCTGGGCAAGGTGCCGGCCCTCGTGGCCGCCGACGGCAGCGTCTTTGCGGGCTCCGCTCTCGTCTGCGAATACCTCGACAGCCTGCACGAGGGCCGCAAGCTCTTCCCGGAGGATCCCGCCGAGCGCTGGCGCGCGCTGCGCCTGCATTCCCTGGCGGACGGCGTGCTGGAGGCGGCCGTCGCCCGCATCATCGAGCAGCTCCGCCGGCCCAAGGACTACCAGTGGGAAGGCTGGATCGACCGGCAGAACGGCAAGATCGCGAAGACCCTCGACGTGATCGAGCGCGCGGCGGCCGCCGGCGAACTGGCCGAGGAGCCGACCATCGGCGAGCTCACCCTGGCCTCCGCCTTGGGCTATCTCGATTTCCGCTTTCCCGACATCGGCTGGCGCAACGAGCGCCCGGCCCTGACAGCCTGGTACGCCACCATGCTTGAGCGCCCCTCCGTCGCCCAGACCCAGCCCTCGCAGCCGAAGTGAGCCAGGAGCCGGTGAGCGAGAGCGAGGCGCAGGCGCTGATCGAACGCTATGGGATGCTGGCCCATCCCGAGGGCGGTCACTATGTCGAGACCTACCGCGCACCGGCCGCGGAGGGAGAGCGCGCGGCCGTCAGCCAGATCTATTTCCTGCTGCAGCTGGGCGAGGTCTCGCACTGGCACAAGGTCGATGCCGTGGAGATCTGGCACTGGTACGGCGGCGCGCCCCTGGTGCTCAGCATCCACGAGGGCGGGCCCGAGGTGACCTCGCATCACCTGGGCAACGATCCGAGCGTCGGTCAGCACCTGAACTACGTGGTACCAAAGGACGCTTGGCAGTCGGCCGAGAGCCTTGGTGCCTGGACCCTGGTCGGCTGCACCGTCGCCCCCGCCTTCCAGTTTGAGGGCTTCGAGCTGGCCGCCCCCGGCTGGCATCCGCTCCCCGAGGGACAGGCGGGCTAGAGCAAAGCCCGAGCAGATGGACTCATCTGCGACGACGATTTGCTTTCAAAACAGCATTCTAGAGCGGGATTCGTGAGCGTAAGCGAACAAAATCAGCTCTAGAGGCCCAGCTACCTCCTGCTGCCGAACAGCAGGTCCTTCGCTGCCAGGGCGGCACCGCCGACGATCAGGAGGCAAGCCAGCCAGAGGCTTAGCCGCGATTCCGCCAGTCCGGTCGCAACCAGGATCAGGGTGGAGAAGAGCGGCGCAGCGTAGGACAGCGCGCCCAGCAGGGGCAGGTTTCCGCGCTTGGTGCCGTAGTCCCAGAAGAAGAAGGCGAAGCCGACGGGCCCGAGACCCAGGCCCAGGACCGCGAGCCAGGCCGTGCCGCCGGGCATGACCGTGGTCTCGAAGGCGACATGGCAGAGGCCGGCGAGAAGGGCGACAGCGCCGCAGAAGCCGGCCACCACCTCGGTCGGCACCCCGGCATAGCGCCGGTTGAGCACGGAGTAGCCAGACCAGGTGAGCGCACAGACGGCGGCCGCGGCATAGCCCAGCCAGTAGGCGGGCTCGAACTCGAGCCGGCCGTCGGTGACCAGCAGGACCGCACCCAGGAAGCCCAGCAGCGCGCCCAGCAGGTGGAACCACCTGAGCCCCGCGCCCGGCAGCAGGGCCGAGAAGAGGACGATGAAGAGCGGCCAGAGGTAGGCGATCAGCGAGGCCTCGACCGCCGGCGCGTGGGCCAGGGCCAGAAAGTAGAAGAGGTGGTAGCCGAAGAGTCCGGCGACGCCCAGGGCCCAGGCGCCGAGGGGCTGGCGCAGGACGGCGAGCGCCCGCCAGCCGCCGCGCAGCAGGAAGCCGATCGAGGCGAAGAAGGCCACGGCGAAGGTCATGGCCAGCAGCTGAAAGCGCGGCAGTGCCTCCGCGCCGACCGTGAAGAGGGCCAGGAGCGACCAGAGCAGGACCGCCAGGCCGCCGACCAGAGTTGCCTTGGTGTCGCTCCCCGCGGTCATGGCCTGTCCGTGCTCCCCTCACAAAAATAAGACCGCCCGCTCCAGCGCCAGAGCGGGCGATCCGTGACCCTTGTCCGCCCGGCAGCCTGCCGGGCGCGGCGTCTGCAGGCGCCGGGGTTCAGTACATGTGCTGGCCGCCGTTCACCGAGACGGTGGAACCGGTGATGAAGCTCGCCTCGTCGGCCACAAGGAAGAGCACGGTGCGGGCGATGTCCTCGGCCTTGCCGAGACGCTGGACCGGGATCTTGGCGATGATCTTCTCCAGGATCTCCGGCGGCACGGCGCGCACCATGTCGGTGTCGACATAGCCGGGGGCCACCGCGTTGACGGTGATGCCCAGGCGCGCCGTCTCCTGCGCCAGCGCCTTGGTGAAGCCGTGGATGCCGGACTTGGCGGCGGCATAGTTGACCTGGCCGATCTGGCCGGCCTGGCCGTTGATCGAGCCGATGTTCACGATGCGGCCGAACTTCTTTTCACGCATCGAATCAATGACATTGCGGCAGACATTGAAGCAGGAGCCGAGATTGGTATCGATGACGGCCTGCCAGTTGTCGTGGTTCATGCGGTGCAGGGTGGCATCGCGCGTGATCCCGGCGTTGTTCACCACGATCTCTATCGGGCCGTGGGCGGCGGTGATTTCCTCGATGGCGGTCTTGACGGCATCGAAGCTGCCGACGTCGAACTTCTTGGTCTCGATCCCGGTCTCGGCCGTGAATTTCTTCGCCGCCTCGTCGTTTCCGCCGTAGTTGGCAACGACCGTATTGCCCGCCGCCTTCAGCTCTTTGGAAATCTCGGCTCCGATTCCGCGTGTTCCGCCGGTAACCAACGCCAGCCGTCCCATCTCTAGGCCCTCCATTCTTGTGTCATGCCCGCCGCCTTCTGGCAGCGAGGGTCATCATGAAAGCATCTGCGCCCCTCGCCGCCAAGCGACCGCGGAGAGGAATTCGGGCTATGCGACTAAAATGCCAGGAGCCAGAGAGAAACCAGCTCGCGCTCCAGCGTCTTGGCCCGCTTCATCCATTCCCCGGCACCCAGGGGGGCGACGACATGGTCGACGTTTAGCGTCTGATCGTAGCGGCTGCGTTGATCCATGTCAGAGATGAAGAGGGCGAAGCCGACCTTGCGGCCGCCCTTGGTGTCGAGGTAGCCGGCATAGGCCCGCGAGAAATAGATCGTTCCGGTCTTGCCGTGAACGTCGATCTGCTGACCGTGTTTCTTCTGAAGGGCGCGCAAGGTCTTGCGCCAGCGCGGTTTTGCCATGAGGTTGGGCACGTCGAGGCCCTGGCGATGCAGGCTGTAGCCGTAGAAGAGGACGGTGGCCATCTGCCTGGCCGTCATGCGCGACAGCGACGAAAGCCCCGACCCGTTCTCCAGCAGGAGCCCGCGCCAGTCGCCCTGCGGCACGCGCTGGCGCAGCCAGGCGGCGATGCGCTGCCCGCTCTCCTGCAGGCTGGTCACCGGCGCCTGGCCCTGCGCGCTGGCCAGCAGGGCCACCAGTTCCGCGGAGAGGTTGTTGGAATAGCGCAGGACCAGCTTCGCCACCTCGACCAGCGGGCGCGACTGGTGCTGGCCCAGGGGCTGTGCGCCCGGCGGCGTGATACCGGCCTGCGGGACCGGTAGGGAGAGGCCCTGCATCAGCGCCAGCTTGCGGAAGATCCTGGCGGCATTGAGCGCCGGCAGCTTCACCGGCACGCGCGCCTGGCCCTTGTTGGGCAACTCCGGCGAGAGGTACCAGCTCTCGCCCTCCGGTCCGATGGAGGGCAGGTAGGGCACGGACTTGCCGCGCGAGGCCGGCAGCATGGCGATGGAGATCGTGTCTGCAGGGACCTCCGTCGCCTCCGACTTGCTGATCGCGCCGGCGGCCAGCGCCCCGCTTCCCGGTTCGCGGGTCCAGGCCAGCTCCAGGATGTTGAAGTTGAGGCTGAGCGCCGAGAGGCCGGGGTTGTAGCTGACCGCCCGCGGCTGGGTCGGGTTCAGCTCGGTCAGGCTGGGAAGCGCGCTCTCGTCATAGATGAAGCGGCCCGCGACCTCGCGCACGCCTGCCGCATGAAGCTGCGAGATCAGTTCCAGCAGGTCCTCGTTGGCGAGGAAGGGGTCGCCGCCGCCCTTGAGATAGAGGTCGCCCACCAGGCGCCCGTTGACGATCTTGCCCTGCGCCAGAAGCTGCGTGGAGAAACGGTGCCAGGGTCCCAGCCTGTCCAGCCCGTAGAGCACGGTCGGGACCTTCTGCAGCGAGGCCGGGATATAGCTGCGGTCGGCGTTCTGTTCGGCCAGGATGCTGCCGTCGCTGAGATCGAAGAGAAGGTAGCCGACGTCGCTTGCCGGAAAACCCTGCCCGGCGATGAGCGCGCTGGCCTTGCTCTCCACGTTCTCGCCGGCGGCTGTCACCGGCGGGGAAAGCAGAAAGAGAACGAGCAGGACGAGCGAGATCTGGCGCATTCTGAGCAAGGGCTCCTCTCCCTACCACAAGCAAGGGTCGCGGTACGTGCTCCCGCCGCAAGAATCGGCCCACCATGACATAGGCGCAAGAGTCCTCGCCAGCGGAAAGGGCCGCTTCCTGGGAAGCGGCCCTCTCAATCACGGCTTGTTGCGCTTGAGGTCGCAGGGCCGGTCCGGCAAGCGGTCCGGACCCCGCCTTCTCTCACAGCGCTGCAGCGCGGGGCCGGCGTCCCGATGGGAACCGGCCCTTGCTGTCGACGGTCGGACCGCCCTAGCGCTCCACGCAGAGGGCGATGCCCATGCCGCCGCCGATGCAGAGCGTCGCCAGGCCCTTCTTCGAATCGCGGCGCTGCATCTCGTGCAGCAGGGTCACGAGGACGCGGGCGCCCGAGGCGCCGATCGGGTGGCCCAGCGCGATGGCGCCGCCGTTCACGTTCACCTTCTCGGGGTCAAGTCCCAGGTCCTTGACCACGGCCAGCGACTGGGCGGCGAAGGCCTCGTTGGCCTCGATCAGGTCGAGATCCTCGACGCTCCAGCCGGCCTTCTTCAGGGCCTTGCGCGACGCCGGGATCGGCCCGGTGCCCATGATCGCGGGGTCGACGCCGCAGGTGGCCCAGCTGGCGATCCGGCCGAGCGGCGTGAGGCCGCGCTTGGAGGCCTCCTCGGCGCTCATCAGCACCAGGGCGGCGGCGCCGTCGTTGATGCCGCTGGCGTTGCCCGCGGTCACCGTGCCTTCCTTGTCGAAGGCCGGGCGCAGCTTCGCCAGGGTATCGGTCGTGGTGCCGTGCTTGGGATACTCGTCGTCCTTGACCACGACTTCGGACTTGCGGGACTTCACGGTGACCGGCGCGATCTCGGCCTCGAACTTGCCGGCCTTCTGCGCGGCCTCGGCGCGGTTCTGGCTGGTGGCGGCGAAGGCGTCCTGCTCGTCGCGGGTGAGCTGCCACTGGCGGGCGATGTTCTCTGCCGTGACGCCCATGTGATAGCCGTTGAAGGCGTCCCAGAGGCCATCCTTGATCATGGTGTCCACCATCTTGCTGTCGCCCATCTTGGTGCCGGCGCGCAGGTGCATGGCATGCGGGGCCTGGCTCATCGACTCCTGGCCGCCGGCGACGATGATGTCGGCGTCGCCCACCTTGATCGCCTGAAAGCCCATCGCCACCGTGCGCAGGCCCGACCCGCAGAGCTGGTTCACCTGAACGGCGGTCGTCTCCTTGGGGATGCCGGCGCCCATGGCCGCCTGACGTGCCGGGTTCTGGCCGGTGTTGGCCGTCAGCACCTGGCCGAAGAGCACCTCGTCGACCTCACCGCCCTCGACCTTGGCGCGGTTCAGCGCCTCCGCGATGGCGATCGAGCCGAGCTCCGAGGCCGCCTGGTTGGCGAAGGCTCCGCTGAAGCTTCCGACCGGGGTCCGGGCGGCACTGACAATCACAACTTCGCTCATGGCTCGATTCCTCCTTGGATGACCTGCGTAACCGCTAACCCTGGGACCGGCAGTATAGAACGCCTCGGTCCCGCAAATCCCGTGAAACCTATTTTGGTGCGGTGCAGCAATTGAACAAGCCCAGGCTTCCCGGGGCCATGATCCATGTCAAGACCGCAGGGCGGCGCCTCTAACCGGGTAGGCTCGCCGCCCAGTCCGCCAGCGGCTGCCAGAGGCCGCGCTTGGCATTGCGCCCGACGATCATGCCGATGTGGCCTGCCGACGGGCGGCGAACCTGGGCCCTGGGCAGCAGGGCTGTCAAGGCGAGCGCGCTGGCCGGCGGCACGATCCGGTCGGCCTGCGGGACGAAGAGCAGGCAGTCGAGGGTGAGCCGGCCGGGATCCACCTGGCGGCCGGCCAGGCGCCAGAGGCCGCGCTGCGGTCGGTTCTCCGCATACCAGCCGACCAGCAGTTCGCGGGCGACGGGACCGGCCAGCGGCACGCCGTCGTTCAGCCAGTCTTCCAGGGCGACGAAGGCCCTGGCCGCGGTGCCCTCCTGCTCGCGGCCGGCGAAGCCCTGGAACTTGCGGACCGCCAGCCAGGGGTCCAGGGCATAGAAGAGCGCCTGGACGCCGTCGGTCGGCAGCACGCCCTGGCTGTCGATGAAGGGGGCGGCGGTCAGCGCCGCCAGCCGTAGCTGGCTCGGCGCCACCGAAAGGTCGGCGTGGAAGTCCCAGGGGGTGGCGAGCAGCGCCAGGCCCGAGAGGCGGTCGGCCGCCAGCTCGGCCAGCCCCAGGGCGAAGAGGCCGCCCAGGCAATAGCCGATGGCCACCGGCCGCCCGCTGCCCTCCCTCTCGACAAGCTCCAGGATGGCGATCAGGCGCCCGGCGATGTAGTCGGTCAGGGTGAAGCCGCGTTCCTCCTCGGCCGGGCTGTCCCAGTCGACCAGGAAGGGCCGGAAGCCCTGCTCGGCCAGCCAGTGGCAGAGGCTGTTGCGCCGGTCGAGATCCAGGATGTAGGCACGGTTGATGAGCGAGGGGACGAGGAGCAAGGGCCGGCCGGTTGAACCCGGTGCGAAGTCCCAGAGCCGCGTCGTTCCCTCCTGCCAGGCGAGGCTCGCCCCGGAACCCTGGCGGCGGTGGGGATGACGGCGATAGGCCTCGATGCCGGCGGTCAGGGATTCGGCGCGTCTAGCGATCTCTCTCGTCAGGGCGAGTTCCAGCCGCTCCGGGTCCTGGCTCTTCAGCTCCGGCGCCAGCGCCGCGAGCCTCGCCAGGGTCGCGCTGCCCTCCGCCGGCTGCGAGCGCCGCCTCAAGAGCGGCAATGCGAGCCTCGAGCTCTGCCAGACGCCCGCCGCGGTCGCCAGGTGGAGCGCCAGGGGCCGCGGGCCCCGGCGCTGGGTCTCGCTCTGGTCGCGCTTTGCGGTCGCTTCTTCCGGCACTCTTTCCACCTGGCCTCTTGCTTTCACCGGCCGCGGGCTCGCTCCTGCCGCCGCCCTCCAGGCCCTCCTGCGCGAGGGCCTGCCAGGCAGCGCTCCAGGCGGCCTTGCCGGCCGCCTCTCCCCCCTCGCCTTCGGAGGGAAGCATCAACGCGCAAATCAGTTCGTGTGCAAGGGCCGGATCGCCCATCGCCGCCAGCAGGGCCTCTTCCCAGGCGTCCAGATAACGCCCCGCCAGCGCGGCGGCGGCTTCCTCGGCCTCTTCGCGGTCTCCGCTCATGTCCAGTCGCGTCTTCGGCTTCCGATCCTGCCGCAATGCAGCAGATTGCGGCTGGCTTGGCAAATGCCCATCTTGGGAAGAGATGCCTCTGCGGACAGGCACGGCGATTGACAGGGTGCGCTGCGCTGCACAATATGCCCGCAATGGCTTGAACCCCCTCCGAAATCGTCGAGGTCGAGATATTGACTGCAGCGGAACAGGGCGACGACGCGCGGATCGTCGTAAAGAAGTACGCCAACCGGCGGCTCTACAACACGGCGACCAGCTCCTACGTCACGCTCGATCACCTGGCGCGTCTGACCCAGGAAGGCGTGGACTTCGTGGTCTATGACGCGAAGAGCGGAGAGGACATCACGCGCAGCGTGCTGACCCAGATCATCGTCGAAGAGGAGGCCAAGGGCGAGAACCTGCTGCCCATCGCCTTCCTGCGCCAGTTGATCGCCTTCTATGGCGACAACATGCGCTGGATGGTCCCGCAGTACCTGGAGCACATGATCCAGAACTTCGCCGAGAACCAGGAGCGGATGCGCGGCGCCATGCAGGATGCCATGGGGAATCTCTTCCCCTTCGGTAATCTGGAGGATATGCGCAAGCAGAACATGGCCTTCTTCGAGCAGGCCATGCGCGTCTGGTCGCCCTTCGCCGGCGGCAAAGGCGCGGGCGCGCCTGCCGGCAAGTCGGCCGCGCCATCCCCTGCTGCCCAATCCCCGGTCCCCCAATCCCCGGTCCCCCAATCCCCGGTCCCCCAATCCCCGGTTGCCGCCGCACCGTCGCCCGGGGAGAGCGCAGCGGCCAAGGCGAAGGCCGAGAAGGATCAGGCCGATCTCGTTCGCCTGAAAGCAGAGGTGCAGAGCCTCAAGGCCGAGCTGCAAAGCATGGTCAGGAAACCCGAGGCCGACTTGCCGAAACCGGCAGCGCCTAAGCCGCAGGCGGAAGCCGCGCCGCCACCCGCGCCGGCGAACAGCCAAACCCCGCCTGCCAAGGCAGAGCCCGCCAAGGCTGAGCCTCCGAAGGCAGAAACGCCAAAGGCAGAGCCTCCCAAGGCCGAGTCTCCGAAGCATGACGCTCCGAAGGAGGCCGCCGCCGATACGCCGGCAGCCTCTACCCCGGCACCGAAGCCGGCACCGGCCAAACCGCCACGCAGCGAGGCCCCCAAGCCGGCCTCGGCTGCCAAGGCGCCGGCCGCCAGGCGCCGCAGTCCCGCTCCCTCCAGGACGCGGAAGGCCGGGGCGGCCAAGGTCTCCGAGACGAAAAAGAACTAGACGCAGCCGCGCGCTTCGACGCAGTTTCTTCCCGACGCTGGCCGGACCTTGACGCCGAGGTCCGGCCAGCCTTGTGAGCAAGGCGGGCCCGCCGCGTGCGGGACCTGCGTCCTTGGAAGAACTGCCGAGAGTGACCAGAGAGATGTCCCAGACCCTGTCGCTGCCGTCAGCCAGCCTGGACGCGCTACTGACTGCCAACAGCAGCGATGCGCCGGCGCTGACGGCTCCCGATCGCCTGCCCCTGAGCCACCGGGGCCTTGCCGAGTTGGCAGCCCGCTGCCGCGCCAGCCTGACCGCAGCAGGCCTCGGGCGCGGCGACCGTGTGGCGATCGTCCTGCCGAACGGCCCGGAGATGGCCGCGGCCTTCGTGTCCATCGCCGCCAGCGCCACCACCTGTCCGCTGAACCCCGCCTACCGGGCGGAAGAGTTCGCCTTCTACCTGGACGACCTGGGCGCCAAGGCCCTGGTGCTGCCGGCCGGTTCCGACAGCCCGGCCGCAGAGGTGGCGCGTGAGCGCGGCATCCGCATCCTGGAACTGACGGTGCCCGAGGGGGCGCCCGCCGGCAGCTTCGAGCTGGCGGTCGGCAACGGTGCGGGTGCCGGTGGCGAGGCCGCCGCGGCGGAGGACGTCGCACTCATCCTCCACACCTCCGGCACGACCTCGCGCCCCAAGATCGTCCCCCTGACCCACGCCAACCTGCTGGCCTCCGCCAAACATATCTCCGGGACCCTGGGGCTGGGCGCGTCCGACCGCTGCCTCAACGTCATGCCGCTCTTCCACATCCACGGTCTGATCGCCGCGGTGCTCTCCTCGCTCTACAGCGGCGGCTCGATCTTCTGCACGCCCGGCTTCAACGCGCTTCGCTTCATGGCCTGGCTGGAGGAGGCCAAGCCCAGCTGGTACACCGCCGTGCCGACCATGCACCAGGCGATCCTCTCCCGCGGCCAGCGCCAGCCAGACGCGGCCAAGGCGGCCGGCCTGCGCTTCGTCCGCTCCTCCTCGGCCTCGCTGCCGCCGCAGATCATGCAGGCCGTGGAAGCGCTCTTCGACTGCCCGGTGATCGAGTCCTACGGCATGACCGAGGCGAGCCACCAGATGGCCAGCAACGAGCTGCCGCCGGGCCTGCGCAAGGCCGGATCGGTCGGCCGTCCGGCGGGGCCGGAGGTCATGCTGCTGACCGAGGCGGGCGAGCGCGTCTCGAACCCGGGCGTCATCGGCGAGGTCGTCATCCGCGGTCCCAACGTCACCGCCGGCTACGAGAGCAATCCCAAGGCCAATGCCGAGAGCTTCCTGCCGGATGCGGGCGGCCCCTGGTTCCGCACCGGCGACCAGGGCAGCTTCGACGCCGACGGCTTCCTCACCATCACCGGCCGCCTGAAGGAGATCATCAACCGCGGCGGCGAGAAGATCTCCCCGCGCGAGGTCGACGAGATCCTGCTGGACCACCCGGCCGTCGCCCAGGCCGTCACCTTCGCCATGCCGCACGACAAGCTGGGCGAGGAGGTCGCGGCCGCCGTCGTGCTTGCCGAGGGGCAGAGCCTCGACGAGCGCGCGCTGCGCGATTTCGCGGCCGGCCGCCTGGCCGACTTCAAGGTGCCGCGCAAGGTGGTCTTCCTCGAGGAGATCCCCAAGGGCGCCACCGGCAAGCTGCAGCGCATCGGCCTGGCCCAGCGCCTGGGCCTGGTCTAGGGGGGGCGTCCATGAAGATCGCGATCTACGGCGCCGGCGCCATCGGCGGCCTCCTGGGCTTCCACCTGGCCGATGCCGGTGCGGAGGTGACGCTGATCGCGCGCGGCCCGCACCTGGCGGCGATGCGCGAGAAGGGGCTGACCCTGATCGGCGAGGAGGGCGAGCGCAGCCTGCCGGTCCAGGCGGTCGAGGACCCGGCCGAGGCGGGCCCGCAGGACTACGTGCTGATCACCTTGAAGGCCTCCAGCGTGGCCGCCATCGCCGAGCCCATGCAACCGCTGCTGGGGTCGGAAACCTGCGTGGTGACGGCGCAGAACGGGATTCCCTGGTGGTACTTCCATGCCCAGGGCGGGCCCCACGACGGCAGCACCATCGACAGCGTCGACCCCGGCGGGCGCCTCTGGACGCTGATCGCCCCCGAGCGCTGCCTCGGCTGTGTGGTCTATCCCGCCGCCGAGATCGAGCGTCCGGGCGTCGTGCGTCACGTCTACGGCAACCGCTTCATGCTGGGCGAGCCCGACGGCAGCAAGAGCCAGCGGTCCCAGGCGCTCTCCAAGGCCCTGACCCAGGCCGGCTTCAAGGCGCCGGTGCGGCCGCGCATCCGCGACGACATCTGGCTGAAGCTCTGGGGCAACCTCTCCTTCAACCCGCTCTCGGCCCTGACCGGGGCCACGCTCGAGCAGATGGCGGCCGACCCCGGCGTCCACGCCGTCGCCGCGGCCATGATGACCGAAGGCAAGGCGGTGGGCGAGGCGCTGGACGTGCGCTTCAGCGTCGACGTGGAGACGCGCATCGGCTGGGCCGCCGACGTCGGCGCGCACAAGACCTCCATGCTGCAGGACCTGGAGCTGGGCCGCGCCATGGAGATCGACGCCCTGGTCGCCGCGGTCGCCGAGCTGGGCGACATCGCCGGGGTCGAGACGCCGATGGTCGACGCCGTGCTGGCCCTGGTGGTCCAGCGCGCCAGGCTGGCGGGGTGCTATCCGCCGGCTTAGAGCAGATCCCGAGCAGGTGGAACCATCGGGGACGACGATTTGCTTCTAAAACAATGCGCTAGCCCGAATTTCTCAAACTAGGGATGCATCGGGGCTCTGAATCTGGGAAAATTCTTGTGCGAACAAGGAGTTAACCCAGGATAGAGGAGTTCCCCGATGCCGACAGAGTGTAACCCGGATCTGTTTGGTTTTGCACCCGTGGAAGGACGGCGTGTGGAGGCAGCGTTCGATGCCGGTCTGGCGAGTTCGGACGCGGGAGCGCTGCTGCTGGGCGCCACGGACAAAGCGATTGGCGTGATCGAGCGCTTCGCCGGTTGCTTCGTCGATCATCGCGAGCCCTCGCTGATCGAGCATCAGGTGGGCACGCTGGTCGGCCAGCGGGTGTTCGGCATCGCGCTGGGCTATGAGGACCTGGAAGACCACGATCACCTGCGCTTCGATCCGGTGATGGCGGTGCTGGCCGGCAAGCTGCATGCGCGGCGGCGGGACTGCGCCCCGCTGGCCGGCAAGTCGACGCTGAACCGGCTGGAACTGAGCAGCGCCCTGCCGACGCTCTACCACAAGATCAGCTATGAGGCAGCGGCGATCGAGGCGCTCTTCGTGAGCCTCTTCCTCGAGGCACAGCCGCAGCCGCCAGCACAGATCGTTCTCGACCTGGATGCAACCGACGACCCACTGCACGGCAACCAGGAGGGCCGCTTCTTCCACGGCTATTACGACTGCTACTGCTACCTGCCGCTCTACGTCTTCTGCGGCCGCCACCTGCTTGCTGCCAAGCTCAGGCGCTCGAACATCGATGCCGCCGCCGGGGCGGTCGAGGAGATTGCCAGGATCGTGGCGCAGATCCGCCAGCACTGGCCCGAGGTGCGCATCCTGCTACGCGCCGATGCGGGCTTCGCCCGCGAGGCACTGATGGCCTGGTGTGAGGCCAACAGGGTCGACTACCTCTTCGGCCTGCAACGCAACGCCCGGCTGGTGGCCGAGATCGAGGCCGAACTGGCGACAGCACGCAGCCAGGCCGAGACCAAACGCCGCCCGGCGCGGCGCTACAAGGACTTCCTGTGGACCACCCTGGACAGCTGGAGCTGCCAGCGACGGGTGGTCGGCAAGGCCGAGTGGATGCCGGGCCGGCCCGACGGGAGCAACCCACGCTTCGTGGTGACCTCGCTGGCCCGCCACGACGTCAAGGCGCGCCGCCTCTACGAACAGCTCTACTGCGCGCGTGGCGAGATGGAGAACCGCATCAAGGAGTGCCAACTCGACCTCTTCGCAGACCGCACCTCGGCTCACACCATGCGCGCCAACCAACTCAGACTCTGGTTCGCCTCGATGGCCTACCTGCTGCTCTGCGCCTTGCGCCGCATCGGCTTGGTGAACACGCGCTTCGCCAAGGCCTCCTGCGGGCGGATCCGAAACAAGCTCCTGAAGATCGCCGCCCGGGTGCGCATCAGCGCCAGACGGATCAAGCTCGCCATGCCTTCGGCCTTCCCTTACCAGACCGAATTCGCCGCTGCTCACCGGCGATTAGCCATCGCCGCGGCCTGAGCGGCTCGACTAATCCTTCCCTTCCACTACAGAGGAACAGTGATCAACCGACCCAGCCGTCAATCGACGGGACAGACCGCTCGACCTCATTCAGACATCACCAACCTTGCCTGGACCAACCTCACCTAGCCACCATCACGCTGCATCCTCAAAGACTGTTTGAGAAATCCGGGCTAGCGTATCTTGCTCTAACCATCCCGTCATCCTTCGGCTTGACCGAAGGATCGGTCGACGTTGGGCAGCCGAGTGGGAAGCGCCCGGCCCTCCGACAAGGTTCTCCGGGCGGAAGCCGGTCCTTCGGTCAAGCCGAAGGACGACAGCGGGCTGTGAGAGGACGACGTTCAGGCGTGGTCTGCTAGACCTAACCCCTCACGACCCGGTGGCCCGGTGCTGTAGCGAGAAGCGGCCGCCGCGGCGGTACTGGTCCAGATAGGTCGGCAGGATGGCCTCGATGGCCTGCGGCTCGATGCCGAGTGCCTTGAAGCCCTGGGCCTCGGAGGCGACCACGTTGTCCTTCTGCAGCATCATGATCTGGTCGCGGGTGAGCGGCGGCTCGGGCAGCAGCTCCAGGAAGCGGGCCTTGAACCTGGCGACGCCGACCGGAAGGTTCGCCAGTATGCGCTTGCGCGCGATCTCGGCCAGCAGCAGCTCCATCAGCTCCCTGAAGCTGTAGACCTGCGGCCCGCCCAGCTCGTAGAGCTTCCCGCCGTGGCCCGGTGTCAGCAGGACCTTGGCGATCGCGGCGGCCACGTCGCCCACGTAGACCGGCTGGAAGCGGGTCTTGCCGCCGCCGATCAGCGGCAGCACGGGCGAGAGCCGCGCCATGGCGGCGAAGCGGTTGAAGAAGTCGTCCTCCGGCCCGATGACGATGCTGGGGCGGATCACGGTGGCCTTGGGGAAGGCGCTGAAGACGGCGGTCTCGCCGGCCGCCTTGCTCTTGGCATAGCGGGCCGGGGCGCCGGCATCCGCGCCGATCGCGGAGACATGGACCAGGGCGGAGGCCCCCGCCTCGGCCGCGGCTGCCGCCACCCGCCGGGCGCCCTCGACGTGGACGGCCTGGAAGGTCATCCGGCCGCGCTCGTAGAGGATGCCGACGAAGTTCACCACGGCATCCGAACCGCGCACCGCCTGCCGCACGCTCTCTTCGTGTAGCACGCTGGCCGGGATCGGGGTGATCTGGCCGACGTCGCCCAGGGGCTTCAGGAAGGCCGCCTGCTCGGGGTGGCGCACCGCGATTCTCAGCACGTGGCCCTGGCGCGCCAGGTGGCGCACGAGATAGCGGCCCAGGAATCCAGATCCGCCGAACAGGGTGATGATCTTGGGGGCCATGACGGCTACCTCTCGCGTGCTGAGCTGCTCTGCCCTATACCAAGTGATCAGGCCCAGCGACAAGCGTCTGCACCAAGCGTTTGCACCTCGGGCCGGGTGCCCGCCGGCCCGCCGACCGCTCGTCGTTCCTGGCCGCGGCGGCAGTGAGACTACCATCTGGAGACCGATCTTGAGCTATCATTTCCACGAGGGCGATCTGCCGGCCGGCCTGGAGCTGGGGCCGCTGGTCGCAGTCGACAGCGAGACCATGGGGCTGGTCATGCCGCGCGACCGCCTCTGTCTGGTCCAGCTCTCCGGCGGCGACGGCGAGGCGCACCTGGTCCGAATCGCCAAGGGCCAGCGCGAGGCGCCGAGGCTGGCCGCGCTGATGCGAGATCCCGAGGTCATCAAGCTCTTCCACTACGCCCGCTTCGACATCGCCGCCATCGGCCAGGGCCTGGGCGCCTGGCCGCAGCCGGTCTACTGCACCAAGGTGGCCTCCAAGCTGGTGCGCACCTATACCGACCGCCACGGGCTGAAGGACCTCTGCCGGGAGCTGCTGGGACTGGATCTCTCCAAGCAGCAGCAGTCCTCCGACTGGGGCGCCGATTCGCTCAGCGACGAGCAGCTCCGCTACGCTGCTTCCGACGTCCTCTACTTGCATGCGCTGAAAGAGCGTCTAGATGAGATGCTGGTACGGGAAGGAAGGCGCGACCTGGCGCAGGCCGTCTTCGACTTCCTGCCGACCCGTGCGCGCTTGGACCTGCTGGGCTGGGCCGAGGTAGATATATTGGCGCACTAGGGCGTAGAATGGATAACCTTGGAGTCGCCGGATCGGGACCGCCCCTCGGGAAGGGTTCGCCCGACGCAATCGGAGAGAAGTCCTTGAGCGAGTTGAAGCAGGCGGCCGCCGTCGACCCCCGCAATGCCGAACGGGCGCTGAGTTCCGCCAAGCGCGTGCTGCGCCTGGAGGCCGAGGCGATCGACAGCCTGGCCCAGGGGCTGGACCAGGCCTTCGTCGAGGCGGTCGAGGTCCTGGCCCGCGTCTCCGGCCGGGTGATCGTGACCGGCATGGGCAAGAGCGGCCATGTGGCGCGCAAAATGGCAGCGACCCTGGCCTCGACCGGCACGCCCGCGCTTTTCGTGCACCCGGGGGAAGCCAGCCACGGCGACCTCGGCATGGTCGCCAGGGACGATGCGGTGATCGCGCTCTCCAACTCCGGCAACACGGTCGAGCTCAGCGACATCGTGGCCTACACCCGCCGCTTTCAGATCCCGCTGATCGCGGTCACCAGCCGCGCCGAGAGCCAGCTTGCCGAGCGCTCCGACATCTGCCTGACCCTGGCGGCGGCACCCGAGGCCTGCCCGCTGGGCCTGGCGCCGACGACCTCCACCACCATGATGCTGGCGCTGGGCGACGCGCTCGCCGTCGCTCTGCTGGAGCGGCACGGCTTCTCCGAGGAGGACTTTCAGGTCCTGCATCCCGGCGGCTCGCTGGGGGTCAAGCTGCTGCGGGTGGCCGACCTGATGCACGGCGAGGACCGCCTGCCGCTCTGCGGGCCCGACATCAGCATGAGTGAGGCCATCCTCGTCATGTCGGCCAAGCACTTCGGCTGCATCGGGATCGTCGACCCCGAGGGCGCGCTGATCGGCATCATCACCGACGGCGACCTGCGCCGCCACATGGGACCCGCCCTGCTGGGCAAGACGGTCCGCGACCTGATGACGGCCTCGCCCAAGACCATCTCCTCGCGCGCGCTGGCGGCCGAGGCGCTGCGGGTCATGGACGACTTCAAGATCACCACGCTCTTCGTGGTCGACGAGGGCAAGCCCACCGGCGTGATCCAGCTCTACGACTGCCTGCGGGCCGGCGTGGCCTAGGGGGTGCGGCTTGACCTGGACGGCTGCCCGAGAGCAGAGACTGGGCGCGCGCACGGCCCGCGCGCGCAGAGCACCGCCGCGCTGGTCGCGGGGCAACGTCTATTCCCTGGCCGTGCGGCTGCTGCGCCTGGCACTGCCGGCGGCCTCCCTCGTGCTCCTGCTCGCCGTCGTCATGTGGCGTGACCTGGTGCCCAACCCGCAGATCATCGGGCTCGAGGCCTCCTCGCTGCCGGCAAGCGCGGTGGAGGAGCTGACCATGATCCGGCCGCGCTTCGACGGCCTGGACAAGAAGGGCCAGCCCTACACCCTGACCGCCGAGCGCGCCAACCAGCTCGACGAAGAGGGAACCTTGGTCTTCCTGGACAAGCCGGCCGCCGACGTGACCCTGAAGAGCGGCCGCTGGGTGGCGATCTCGGCGGACGGCGGCCGGTACTACCGCCTCGAAGAGCGGCTGGAGCTGGAGGGGGCGGTCAACCTCTTCCAGGACGACGGCTACGAGCTCAGGACCGAGGCCGTCGAGGTCATGCTGGAGAGCGGCGTCATCGACAGCGATTCCGAGGTCGAAGGCCAGGGGCCGCGGGGCGAGATGCAGGGCCAGGGCATGCGGATCACTGACGACGGCAAGGTCGTCGAGTTGAAGGGGCGCTCGCGGATCAAGCTGATACCGAAGGGGGGCGGGGCCTAGTGCGGCCGGTGCAACGGCCGAGGCCGTCCCGACCGCTGGGCCCAGTGCTGGCGGCCGTCCTGTCCGCTGCCCTGTCCGCTGGCCTGTCCGCTGCCCTCATGACGACGGGGGCCTCGGCACAGACGCAGGCACCGGGTTTCGGTTCCCAGGACAAGCCCCTGGAGATCTTCGCCGACGACGGCATCGAGTGGCGCCGTGAGGAGAAGGTCTACGTGGCCCGCGGCAATGCCGTGGCGCGCCAGGGCGACGTCACCCTGCGCGCCGACGTCCTGCAGGCCCGCTACCGCGGCGAGGGCGACGGCGGCGATATCACCCGGATCGAGGCGGTGGGCAACGTGCAGATCATCTCGCCCGACACCCGGGTCTACGGCCAGCGCGGGACCTACGACGTGCCCAACGACGTCATGCGGATGACGGGCGAGGGCCTGAAGCTGGAATCGGGCGACGACGTGGTGACTGCCCGGGACAGCCTGGAGTATCGACCCTCCGAGCGGCTCGCCGTCGCCCGCGGGAGTGCGCAGGTGGAGCGCTTCGACCGGGCCAAGGGCACCAGCAACATCGTGCGCGCCGACGTGCTGAGCGCCACCTTCGCGCCGGACGGCAAGAGCCTCGAGGTGGTCGATGCCATCGACAACGTGGAAGTCCTGACGCCCTGCGAGTATGTTGCTGCCGATCAGGGTCGCTATCTCGTGGCCGAACAGCAAGCAAACCTGGACGGTAACGTGCGCATCACCCGCGGCCAGAACCAGCTCAACGGCAGCAAGGCCGAGGTCGACCTGAAGACCGGCATTTCCACCCTGAAGGGCGGGCGTGTGTCGGGCCTGTTGGTGCCCAACAGTCGATCGGAAGCGCCCGGCGATGGATGCGAGTAACCAGCAGAGCCACCTCTCGGTGGTGGCCGACAACCCGGGCCTGGCGGCCGTGGAACTGGGCAAGTCCTTCCGCAAGCGGCCGGTGCTGCGCTCGATCTCCCTGAACCTGCGGCGCGGCGAGGCCGTGGGCCTGCTGGGGCCGAACGGCGCGGGCAAGACCACCTGCTTCTACATCATCACCGGCCTGCTGCGCCCCGACTACGGCTGGGTCACGCTGGACGGCCAGGACATCACCGACCTTCCCATGTATCGCCGCGCCAGGCTGGGGATCGGTTACCTGCCGCAGGAGGCCTCGATCTTCCGCGGCCTGACGGTGGAGAAGAATATCCGCGCCGTCCTGGAGGTGGTGGAACCCGACCGCGCGGACCGCGAGGCCATGCTCGACGAGCTGCTGGCCGAGTTCTCGATCACCCACCTGCGCCGCACGCCAGCCCTGGCCCTCTCCGGCGGCGAGCGGCGCCGGGTGGAGATCGCGCGCGCACTGGCCTCGCGGCCGGCCTTCATGCTGCTGGACGAGCCGCTGGCCGGCATCGATCCCATCGCGGTGGCGGAGATCCGCGACCTGGTCTCGCACCTGAAGCACCGCGGGATCGGCGTGCTGATCACCGACCACAACGTCCGCGACACCCTGGAGATCATCGACCGCGCCTACATCATCCACGGCGGCCAGGTCCTGATGGAGGGCGAGCCGGAAGAGATCGTCGCCAGCGAGGACGTGCGCCGCGTCTACCTGGGCGAGAAGTTCTCTCTCTAAGGTCCGCTGCGCGCTCGCTCCTTGTCTCTCCGAGAGCTTTTCGGATGCGGGCTGGTGCCGTTTCCACCCGAGCGCGAAGCGCTCACGCAGGACCTTGCCGCAGATGATTTCCTCGGCCCGGAAATTGCTCTAGCCTCCTGGCAGCAACCAGGAAGCCAGCCGGAGAGATGGTCCTTCAGCCCCGCCTCAGCGTAACGCAGACACAGAGCCTGGCCCTGACGCCGGCCCTCAGGGCCTCGATCCAGCTCCTGCAGCTCTCCGTGCAGGACCTCGACGCCTTCGTCGCCAGGAAGGCGGAGGAGAACCCCTTGCTGGAGGTGCTGGAGGGACCCGCTTCTTCCGAGCGGACGCAGAGAGCCTCTGCCGGCGTGGACCTTCTGGCGGAGCGGGTGGCGGCGGCGCCCTCGCTTTCCGCGCATCTGCTGGAGCAGGCAGCGCTGATCTTCTCAGGCCGGAGAGAGGCCAGGATCGCCGCGCGCTTCATCGAGGAGCTGGACGAGGCCGGCTACCTTGGCATCACCACGGCGGAGGTCGCAGCCGACAGCGGCACCGACGAAGCGACCTGCCGCAGCGTGCTCGCCCGCCTGCAGGGGCTGGAGCCCTCCGGGCTCTTCGCCCGGGACCTGCGCGAGTGCCTGGCCCTGCAACTGGCCGCCAGGGGCCGGCTCGATGGCTTCTTTCAGGCACTGCTTGCCGCCCTGGACTGCCTTCCGACGCTCGGCGTCGGCGGGCTCGCGGCCAAGCTGGACCTTCCGGTCGATGCGGTGGAGCAGGGCCTGGCGGAACTCAGGCGCCTCGACCCCAAGCCGGGCCTTTCCTTCGGGGTCTCGCCGGTGGTGCCGCTGATCCCCGACCTGCTGGTCTACCGCGGGCCGAGAGGCGACTGGCAGGTCGCGGTCAATCCGGAGACCGTCCCCAGGATCAGGCTCGATCGCGACACCCAGCGCAGCCTGCTGCCGCGGCTGCGCAGCAAGGACGAGCGCAGCTACCTTTCCGAACAGGCGCAGGAGGTGGCCTGGCTGAGGCGCGCCCTGGCGCGACGCTTCGAGACGCTCCTGGCCGTCGGGCGCGCCATCCTGGACCGGCAGGGGCACTACTTCTCCCAGGGGCCGGCCGCGCTCAAGCCGCTGACCCGGCGCAACCTGGCGGAGGTCCTCGATCTCTCGGAGGCCACCATCAGCCGCGTCGTCGCCAACAAGTACCTGAATTCCCCGCGCGGGACGGAGCCGCTGAAGCGCTTCTTCAGCCAGGCCCTGGGCGAGGCCGGCGAGGTCAGCGCCGCCGCCGCGCGGGAACGGCTGCGCGAACTGGTCGAAGCCGAGTCCCGCAGCAGGCCTCTCAGCGATGCCGCCCTGGCCGAGAGCCTCTCGGCCAGCGGCCTGCCGGTGGCGCGCCGCACGGTGGCCAAGTACCGCGACCTCCTGCGCATCCCCTCGGCCTCCGACCGGCGCCGCCTGAACCAGCTCCGCTGACCGGGTTCTGGCCCGCAGCGGACCGGCGCGAAGCGCCCGGGCGGTGGGGATTCCTGTGGATCACTTTTGCCAGAGCGCGCCAGATTGCCGTCGCAAAGAAAGGGGGTTGTGCTACGCTTGACAGGCTCCGGAGGCATGGCTAGCTTCCGCGCTTCGCCACCGCCGGAGCGTCTCAGAAAGAGGCGGAAACTCCATGGCAGGCTCACCATATACATCCTATGGAACGAGAAAACCGCAGCAGACCATGCAGTTAACGGTCACCGGCAAGCAGATGGACGTTGGCGACGCCTTTCGCCAGCACATCGAAGACAAGCTCACCCATACCCTGGACAAGTACTTCGGCGACGCGATCGAGGTCAGCGTGACCGTGGCGCGAGAGGCCTCGGGCTATCGCACGACCATCAACGCGCATGTGGGTAAACATGTGGAAATGTTCGCCGACGGCAGCGGGCACGATCCCTATCCCGCCTTCGATTCCGCGGCCGAGCACCTCTCGAAGCGCCTGCGGCGAAATAAGCGGCGGCTGCGCGACCACCACAAGTCGCCGGTCGAGGTCCTTGCCACCTCGGCCTTTGTCCTGCAGCCGGGTGAGAGCGAGGATGACGGCGATATCCCCTCTGAATCAGAGGGTTCCGAGGCCCCGCCGGTGATCGCCGAACTGGCGGCCCGGATCGGCCTCCTGACGGTGAGCGAGGCGGTGATGCGTCTGGACCTGATGCAGGAGCCGGCGCTGATGTTCAAGAACAAGGCGCACGGCGGCTTGAACATGGTCTATCGCCGAAATGATGGTACAATCGGTTGGGTCGATCCTCAGAACATCGGCCAAGGGTGACCGATAGAGCCTCTGGAACCATAGCCGAACCTGCGTTGGGCGTAGCGGCGCCCGCTCTCGATTTGAACAGGGTGCGGGCGAGACGCCTCCTTTTAACCGCTGTTGGGGTTAGCTTTTCATGAATATGGCGGACCTGTTGTCACCGGAGGGTGTGATCGCCGGGCTGCGAGTCTCGAGCAAGAAGCAGGCGCTGCAGGAGCTCTCGCGGCGCGCGGCGGCGGTGACCGGCGAGGCTGAGCGCGAGATCTTCGAGGTGCTGCTGGTGCGCGAGCGTCTGGGGACCACCGGCGTCGGCCACGGTGTGGCGATTCCGCACGGCAAGCTGCCCAAGCTCAAGCGCCTGCACCTGCTCTTCGCACGCCTGGACGACCCGATCGACTTCGATTCCATCGACGAGCAGCCGGTGGACCTGCTCTGCGTGCTGCTGGCGCCGCAGTCGGCCGGGGCGGACCATCTGAAGGCCCTGGCCCAGGCCTCGCGCCTGCTGCGCGACCGCAGCTTCTGCGAGAAGCTGCGCGGTGCGGGCAACAGCGACGCCCTCTACGCCCTGCTGACCAACGTTCCTGCCAGCCACGCGGCTTAGAGCGCTTCGCGCTCGGGTAGAATTCGGCGCCGGCCCGCGTAGAGCCGAAAGGCTCCAAACTCAGACGACGTAGGGATCGCAGGCCGCAAGGGCCTGCGATCTCGTTTGCCGACGGCGTCCTCGCGTCAGTGGAGAGAGACGGGCTCCAGGTCGTTCTGGCGGATGGCCATCTGGGCTGCCGCGTCGGAGGCGAGGGCGCCCAGGGTCTGCCCGTTGGCGGCGTGCACCGCGAAGGCGGGGCTGCCGTCGATCACGACCGAGCGGACGTAGGCGACCTGGCCCAACCCGAGGGCTGCCAGATCCTGCTTGGTGATCTCGCGGATCGTCTTGACGTCGTACATGACCGTCATCTCCTTATCAAACGGGTCCCGCAGTCGGCGGCAACCCTTCACGCTTCGTCATCTCGGCAGCCCGGTCAGTCCGCCTTGATCGCGATGGAGCGTATCTCCGGCTCCACCTTCGGACGCTCCAGATCCACATGCAGCAGGCCGGATTCCAGCGTCGCGCCGGTCACCTCGATGCCCTCGGCCAGCACGAAGCTGCGCTGGAACTGGCGGGCGGCGATGCCCCGGTGCAGGTAGACCCTTTCCTCCTGCTCACTCTGCTTGCCGCGGATGAGCAACTGGTTGCCCTCCATCTGGACGGCAAGGTCGCTCATCGCGAAGCCGGCCACGGCGATGGTGATCCGGAACCGCCCCTCGCCGCGTTCTTCGACGTTGTAGGGCGGGTAGCCGTCGGCTGCTGCTTTCGAGATGCGATCGATGGCCTTTTCGAAGGGCTCGAAGCCCAGGACGAAAGGCGAAGAGAAGAGAGACACTCTTGTCACAAGCCGAACGCTCCTCATGCAGCAAGCAAGCGTCAATGCGGTGACCTCCTGCCGAGGCCACCCTGTCCGGCCCATGGTTGGCGGCACCGGACAGCTCTCAAAATGTGATCGGTGGGCGGAGAGAAATCAAGGGCGCGCTCGGCGAGGATCGGCCTGGAACCCGGCCCCCCGGATCCTCCGCGCGCCGGGGCTCAAGGGTTGCCGAAGCGGATGTCCTGCCGGACCACCAGTTGTTCCTTGCCGAGATCCAGGGGAAGGGGGTCGAAGGGCGAGGCGCGCTGCAGCAGCGCCAGCGCCTCGCGGTCGAGCAGGGCGTTGCCGGACGAGGCGATCAGCCAGGAGGCCTGCACCTGGCCCTCGGCATCCACGACGAAGCCGACCTTCGCCGTGCCGCCGCTGGTTCGTCCCACCAGCGCGCTCGAGTAGCGCTTGACATCTTCCAGGCGCCGGGCGACCTGGGCGAGGTAGCCCTGCTCGCGCGCGAACTGGGCCTGGGGGGAGAGCGGGGCGGCGGGCACCAGCTCCGGCAGGTCGACCCGCCGTACCGGCTTCGCCGGCGGCACCTCCAGCGGCGGCGCCGGTTCGGCCTCGAGTTCCGCGTCGTCGCTGGTCTCCGCGATGGCGCCGGCGTCGCTTTCCAGGCTCTCCACCAGCGAGGCGATCTGGTCGGTCGCCGGCTGTTCCACCGGGCGTTCTGCAAAGATGAGGTCGACCGGGTAGATCTCCACCTCGCCGGCGTCGCGCGGCCAGGGCATGAAGAGCAGGCTGGAGGCGCCCAGATGCAGCAGGGCAGCGCCGAGCAGGCTGGCCTGCCCGAGGGCAGCAGCGCCTTGCGGGACCAGGCTGGCTTGCACTAGACCTCTTGGGGTAGCGCTGCCCGCCTTGGGCAGATTGGACGCTTTGCGAAATAGAGTGAACAGCATGCGTAAGATCGACGTCTGGCCGCTCCTCTCCAAGGAGATGCAAGCCGTTGTGCGCAAGAGCGAGAGCTTGGCGGAGGCCAATCCACCCGCAGTCGCCAACGGCCACCCTCTGCCGCGTATGCGTAAAGCATACAACGAAGCCAATGCCTATTGGAACGCCGACCCGGTCACGATTGCTCGCGTCGAGGATTTCAGTCTCGACTGTGGCCAGGCGCGCCTGCCGCTCAGGCTCTATCACCCGGCCCCCGGCAGCCCGAGGCCCTGGCTGGTCTACCTGCACGGCGGCGGCTACGTGCTCGGCAACCTCGATACCCACGACTGCATCATGCGCCACCTCTGCAAGGCCAGCGGCTGGGCCGTGCTGGGCGTCGACTACAGCCTGGCCCCGGAGGTGCGCTTCCCGCGCCAGATCGAAGAGGTGGTGGGCCTGGTCGAGCGCCTGGACGAGGTGAGCCGGGGACGCGACCGCGACCCCCGCTTCCTCGCCTACGGCGGGGACTCCGCCGGGGCTCATCTCTGCCTCGGCGCCTGCCTGGAACAGAAGGACCGCGGCCTGGCGCAGCCGGACCTGCTGCTGCTGTTCTACGGCGCCTTCGGGCTGGACGATTCCTATTCCCAGCGGCTCTACGGAAGCGCGCTGGACGGCCTCTCGGACGTCGAGCGCGAGTTCTACAAGAACGCCTACTGCCGGCGGTCCCTGCGCGAGGATCCCCGCTTCGACATCCTGCGGGCCGACCTCGCGGGACTTCCGCCCAGCTACCTGCTGACCCTGACCCTGGACCCGCTCGACGACGACAGCCGGGCGCTGGCATCGGCGCTGGCCCTGGCCGGCGTCCCGGCCCACCTGCGCCGGGAGGAGGGGGTCCTGCACGGCTATCTCAAGAACCTGCGCGACCTGAAGGCCGCCCGCGACGTCCTCGACGAGGCGGGGGGGCTGCTGGCCGACCTGGCGGACGGCAGGCCGCCGGCCTGGATGGACGCCGAGGCGTCCGAGATTTCACAAGCGCAGCGATCCCGGAGCGCTTGATCCGCAGGGCGGGCCTCTGCCAGGGTCTGGCCCGAAGAATCGGCCTCAATGGAAGGATCATCTGCCGTGAGCGACGTGAACAAGCGCTGGGTTCTGGCTTCGCGCCCGGAGGGAGCCCCCACCAAGGATAACTTCCGCCTCGAGGAGGTGGCGCTGCAGGAGCCGGCCGACGGCCAGGTGGCCTGCCGCACGCTCTACCTCTCGCTCGATCCCTACATGCGCGGGCGCATGAGTGCTGCCAAGTCCTACGCCAAGCCGGTCGAGATCGGCGAGGTCATGACCGCCGGGACGGTGGGCGTGGTGGAGCGCTCCAAGGCGCCCGGACTGGAAGCGGGCGATGTCGTCGTCGCCATGGGCGGCTGGCAGAGCCACTGGACGGTGCACGCCAAGGCCCTGAAGAAGGTCGACCCCGAGGCCGCCCCGCTGTCGACGCGCCTCGGCATCCTCGGCATGCCCGGCCAGACCGCCTACTGCGGCCTGAAGGAGATCGGCAAGCCCAAGGCCGGCGAGACCCTGGTGGTGGCGGCGGCATCGGGCGCCGTCGGCTCCGTGGTCGGCCAGCTCGCCAAGAGGCAGGGCCTGCGCGCCGTCGGCGTGGCCGGCGGGGCCGAGAAGTGCCGGATCGTGACTGAGGAGTTCGGCTTCGACGCCTGCGTCGACCATCGCGCCCCGGACCTCGAGGAGAAGCTGGCGGCGGCCTGCCCGGAGGGGATCGACGTCTACTTCGAGAACGTGGGCGGACGGGTCTTCTCGGCCGTCTTCCCGCTGCTGAACGACTTCGCGCGCATTCCCGTCTGCGGGATCATCTCCCACTACAACGACACCAGCCTGCCCGACGGGCCGGACCGGCTGCCGGCCATGCTGGGGGCGATCCTGCGCCGGCGCCTGACCTTCCGCGGTTTCATCGTCTGGGATCTGGCGCACCTCCATGCAGAGGCCGACCAGAACCTGGAAGCCTGGGTGGCGGACGGCAGCCTGAAGTATCGCGAGGATGTCGTGGAGGGCCTGGAGGCTGCCCCCGAGGCCTTCGTCGGCCTCCTGCAGGGCAAGAACCTGGGCAAGCTGGTGGTGCATGTCGGCGACCGCTGAGCCCTGCCTGCCGGACCTCCGGCGGGAAGCGCGGTGCTGAAGGCGTTCAGGCCCCTGGAGGGGGGGCAGTTTCGCCCCCCTGCGGAAGCCGCGGCCTGGCTGGTCGGAGCAATGCTGTGGCGGTTCGCGGCCTTTTGACGCAAGCCGGGTCGGCGCGCCCTTGCGATCGGACCCGCCGCCTGTCAGGCGCCAGCAGAGAGAGGCGGTAGTCCGGCTACCGCCCGGCCTGGTTCACCCTGGTGGGGAGCCGGCTAGATCGGCTCCACGCTGTCGGCCATGGGGCCCTTCTGCCCCATGCGGACGACCATGCGGACGCGCTGATCGCTGTCCAGGGCGGTCAGCCCGACACGGCCCAGCGTGCGGGCGGAGACGAAGACGTCCTTGCCGCCGTCGTCGGGCGCGATGAAGCCGTAGCCCTTGCCCTGGTCGAAGAACTTGACGGTCCCGTCGACCGTCGTGCCCTCGCCCTGCTGCTCGCCGTATCCGCCGCCCTGGCGCGGTGCGTAACCGCCTCCACCGCCGCCGCCTCCACCGCCGCCGCCGCCACGGCTGAAGCCGCCGTCCCGGGGTGCGCGATCGCTGCCGGTTCCAAGCTGCTCGATGCGGTGAATGAAGGCGACCTGTCGGCCCTTTCGCCCCTCCGCAAGGTCGCAGACGATCCGCGTTCCGTCGGGAAGATCCTGACGGCCCGTCTGCTCGACGACCGACACATGCAGGAAGGCGTCCGGCGAACCGTCGCTCAGCTGTACGAAACCAAACCCCTTCGTGGGGTTGTACCACTTGACCTCGGCAACGACCTCACGCTCAGAGGGCTCTTGCCAACCACCAGAAGAACGACCTGACATCTACCCCAACCTTCGTGTGTAGTACCATAGCGACCCGCCGAATACGGGCGTTCCGTGGCAGACGACCTCGTAAAAAGCCAGGGCCGCCAAGGGGTTCTCCTGTCTTCGTGAGAGGGACGGTCGTGACCGGGAGCGCGCGTTCCCGACTGATGTTGGCGCATGGGATCACGAAGTGCGGTGCGACGCAACGGGATTTCCGTGACCTTTTCATTTCCCGGCGGTCCACGACCTTGACGACACAGTGTACCGCCGGCGTCGCGCCGGCCGCGAACTTCCGCACTGCCGTATCGCAGGTGCGAAATTCCTTGCGACCCCCTTTTGCCTTGTCTAGTAACGATTTGCGCAGGGCGAATGCTGCACTGCGTCAGGGAGTCTATAGAGATAATCGAGGGGAAAATCCGGTATGACCGAAGCAGCCTACGCCAGCGGGCACACCATAGACGACATCACCGTCGGGATGACCGCGAGCTTCGTTAAGACAGTGTCAGAAGACGATATCGTGGCTTTCGCCGACCTCTCCGGCGACCATAATCCGGTCCATCTCGACCAGGCCTATGCCGAGACCACGGTCTTCAAGGGCCGCATCGCGCACGGCATGCTCTCGGCCGCCTTCATCTCCACTGCCCTCGGTACCAAGCTGCCCGGAGCCGGCTGTATTTACCTCTCGCAGAACCTGAAGTTCCGCGCCCCGGTCAAGATCGGCGACACGGTCGAGGCCAAGGTGACCGTCACCGCGGTCGACCGCGAGCGCCGCCGCGTGACCCTGACGACGCGCTGCAGCGTCGGCGAGACCGTGGTGGTCGACGGCGAGGCTCAGCTTCTGGTTCCGGCCGGGGCCAGCGCCGCCGAGGCGGCCTGACGGCTCCCAACGCCCCCCGGGGACCGGCAGGTCAGGCGGGGGAAGCCGGCAGGGAGCACGGGCCCGGTCATGCTGCCATGCACGTCTAGTGCTTGACCGCAGGTGACCGCCGACTAGGATCGCGAGCCTTTGAGAGGCGTGGCTTCGCACGCGAGGGTGCCGGCCGCCTCTTCAAGGCCTGTTTTTTTCGAGATCAGAGTCCAGTCATGACCGCCGAGACCACGGAGCAACGCGACTACAAGGGCACCGTGCTCCTGCCCCGCACGAGCTTTCCCATGCGCGCCGGCCTGCCGCAGCGCGAGCCGGAGATCCTGGCCCGCTGGGAGGAGATGGGGCTGTTCGACGAGCTGCGCCGCCAGTCCGCCGACCGCGAGCGCTTCATCCTGCATGACGGCCCGCCCTACGCGAACGGCCACCTGCACATGGGCCACGCGCTCAACAAGACGCTGAAGGACATGATCAACCGCAGCCAGCAGATGCTGGGCAAGAACGCCCACTATGTGCCCGGCTGGGACTGTCACGGCCTGCCCATCGAGTGGAAGGTGGAAGAGCGCTACCGCAAGGAAGGCAAGGACAAGGACGCGGTCGACCGGGTGGAGTTCCGCCGCGAGTGCCGCGCCTTTGCCGAGCACTGGGTGGGCGTGCAGACCGAAGAGTTCAAGCGCCTGGGCGTGCTGGGCGACTGGGAGCACCCCTACACCACCATGGCCTTTCCCGCCGAGGCGCAGATCGTGCGCGAGATCGGCAAGTTCCTGATCGGCGGCGGGCTCTATGCCGGCGCCAAGCCGGTGCTCTGGTCGGTGGTGGAGAAGACCGCGCTGGCCGATGCCGAGGTCGAGTATGCCGACCACACCTCGATCACGGTCTGGGTCCGCTTCCCCGTGACCGAGAGCCCGCTGGCTGCCCTGGAGGGGGCCAAGGTGGCGATCTGGACGACCACGCCCTGGACCCTGCCGGGCAACCGCGCCATCGCCTACGACAGCGACAGCGACTACCAACTGCTCGAGGTGACGGCCCTGGGCGAGGGCAGCCGTGCCGAGCTCGGCGAACGCCTGCTGGTCGGGGCCGAGCTGGCCGAGGCGGTGCAGCGCGACTGCGCCTTCGAGGCCAAGGTGGTCGAGACCTTTCCCGGCGCCAGCCTGGCAGGGACCATCGCCGCCCATCCGCTCGCGCAGCATGGCGAGGCGCAGGGCGGCTACGGCTTCCCGGTGCCGCTGCTGGCCGGCGACTTCGTCACCATGGACCAGGGCACCGGCTTCGTGCACATCGCGCCCGGTCACGGCCAGGACGACTGGGAACTGGGCCGCGCCAGCGGGCTGGAGGTGCCGCACACGGTGGATTCCGCCGGCCACTACCTGCCGAACGTCCCGCTCTTCGCCGGCGCGGTCGTCTACGACCAGGACGGCAAGCCGGGCGACGCCAACGGCAAGGTGATCGCCGCCATCGAGGCGGTGGGCGGCCTCCTGCAGCGGGGCAAGCTGCGCCACAGCTATCCGCACTCCTGGCGCTCCAAGGCACCGCTGATCTTCCGCAACACGCCGCAGTGGTTCATCTCCATGGAGACCAACGACCTGCGCGACAAGGCCCTGGCCTCGCTCGACCGCACCCGCTTCGTGCCGCCGCAGGGCTATCGCCGCCTCCGCTCGATGATCGAGCAGCGGCCGGACTGGTGCGTCTCGCGCCAGCGGCTCTGGGGCGTGCCACTCCCGATCTTCGTGCACAAGGAGACGGGCGAGCCGCTGCGCGACCAGAAGGTCATCGATCGCGTGGCCGAGGCCTTCGAGAAGGAGGGCGGCGATGCCTGGTTCGTCTCGCCGCCGGAGCGGTGGCTCGGCAACGACTACGCCGTCGACGACTACGAGCAGATCCAGGACGTGGTCGAGGTCTGGTTCGATTCCGGCTCCACCCACGCCTACGTGCTGGAGACCCGCCCGGAGCTGAAGTGGCCGGCCGATCTCTACCTGGAGGGCACCGACCAGCACCGCGGCTGGTTCCACACCTCGCTGCTGGAATCCTGCGGCACGCGCGGGCGCGCGCCCTTCGATGCGGTCCTGACCCACGGCTTCACCCTGACCGAGCAGGGCCACAAGATGTCGAAGTCGGCGGGCACCGGCATCGATCCGGCCTCCATCATCGCGCAGTCCGGCGCCGACATCCTGCGGCTCTGGGTGACCTCCACCGACTATGTCGAGGACCAGAGGATCGGTCCCGACATCCTGAAGTTCCAGGTCGACGCCTATCGCCGCCTGCGCAACACGCTGCGCTACCTCCTGGGCGCGCTGGACGGCTTCACCGAGGCCGAGAAGGTCGAACCGGCCGAGATGCCGGAGCTGGAGCGCCTGATCCTGCACCGCCTCTGGGAGCTGGACCGCCTGGTGCGCCAGGCCGTGGCCGACTTCGACCTCAACCGGATCAACCGGGCGGTGCACGACTTCTGCGCGCTGGACCTCTCCGCCTTCTATTTCGACATCCGCAAGGACGCGCTCTACTGCGATGCGCCGAGCGCGCTGCGCCGGCGCGCCTGCCGCACGGTGATGGACCGGCTCTTCTCCTGCCTGACGGCCTGGCTGGCGCCGATCCTCTGCTTCACGGCGGAGGAGGCCTGGTGGGCGCGCGGCAGCGGCCCGGAGGCCAGCGTCCACATGCGCACCTACCCCGAGATCCCCGCCGGCTGGCAGGATCAGGATCTTGCGGCGCGCTGGGAGAAGATCAGGGCGGTGCGCCGGGTCATGACCGGGGCGCTGGAGCTGGAGCGCTCGGAGAAGCGCCTGGGCTCGGCCCTGCAGGCAGCCCCGCGGGTCTTCATCGAGGAGGAGGCGCTGCGCCGGCTGGTCGCCTCGGTCGAGCTGTCGGAGATCGCCATCACCTCGGGCGCCCTGCTGGAAAGCGGGTCCGGACCGGCCGAGGCCTTCCGCCTGCCGGAGGTGCCAGGCGTGGCCGTCGTCGTGGCCGCCGCGGAGGGCGAGAAGTGCCAGCGCTGCTGGCAGGTCCTGACCGAGGTCGGCGAACGTGAGGACTATCCGGACCTCTGCCAGCGCTGCGGCGATGCCGTGGAGCGCCTCGACCGGGAGGCCGCGGCGTGAATGGCGGGTTCGCCTTGCGGGTCCTGAGCTGAGGCGATGCTGCGCCCGGTTGCCATGATCGCGCTGCTGGTCCTCGTCCTGGACCAGGCGAGCAAGTGGGTGATCCTGAAGCTGGTCATGGATCCGCCGCGGATCATCGAGGTGACCGGCTTCTTCAGCCTGGTCCTGGCCTACAATCGCGGCGTCAGCTTCGGTCTCTTCTCCAGCGACTGGAGCCTGGGGCCCTATGTTCTCGCCGGGATCGCCCTGCTGATCGCCATCGGTGTCTACTTCTGGGTGCGCCATCAGCACCGGGTCTTGCCGCTGGTGGCGGCCGGGATGATCATCGGCGGCGCCTTCGGCAACCTGATCGACCGCCTGGTGCACGGCGCGGTGGTGGACTTCCTCGACTTCCACCTCTCCGGCTACCACTGGCCCGCCTTCAACGTCGCCGACAGCGGGATCGTGATCGGCGTGGCCCTGCTGCTCTACGACAGCTTGTTTGCCAGCGGCAAAACCACAAAATAGCCATCCTCGGCCGCTAAACGTCTGGCGGCGCGAGCGCTCTTTGCATAACATTGGGCGCCCGCATGTAGGCTATGGGGAATGCGGAGAAAGGGTAAGTTCGGGCCATGGGAGCGTCAAAGGATTGGATTGTGACAGGGAGTGCCGGCCTGCTTCGCTTCGGACTGGTCGGTGCCCTCGTCGTTGGTCTCGGGGCCTGCCAGCAGATCCGCGAGGAGATCGGCCTGGACAAGACCTCCCCCGACGAGTTTCGCGTGGTGGCCAATGCGCCGCTCGCCATCCCGCCGGACTATAACCTGCGCCCGCCGGCGCCGGGCGCTGCCAGGCCGCAGGCGGGCAACCCCACCGACCAGGCGCGCGTCGCCGTCTTCGGGCGCGACGGGCGGGTCGATCCGAGCACCCAGAACGGTCAGGCGGTTCCCGACCAGGCCTTCCTGAGCGACGCCGGCGCCAACAGCACCCAGGCCAACATCCGCCAGGTCGTGGACGACGAGACGCAGACCATCAACACCGAGAACAGCGACTTCGTCGAGACCCTGGTCTTCTGGAAAGAGCCGGATCCCAAGGGCGACATCGTCGACGCCGGCGCCGAGGCCGACCGCATCCGCGAGACCCAGGCTCTGGGCCAGCCGGTCACCACCGGCGATACGCCCATCGTCATCGAGCGCGAGAAGGGCATCCTGCAGGAGCTCTTCTAGAGCAGAATGCGCTCGCTCATGCTCACGCACCCTGCTCTAGCGTGTTGTTTCAGAAGCAAATCGTCGTCGCAGATGACCCTATCTGCTCGGGATTTGCTCTAGGACGCCTTCCGGGCGACAGCAGGAATGCCTATCTCGGCCGCGTGTTGGCGGCGTAGTAGAGCGCGATCGCCTGGCCGCGGGTTCTGACCGAGAGCTTGTCGAAGAGATTGCGCAGGTGGAACTTCACCGTGTTGACGGTGATGCCCAGCGCCTCCGACAGCTCCTTGTTGGTCATGCCCTTGGCCAGGGCCTCCAGCAGCGCCTCCTCGCGGTGGGTCAGGCTGCGCAGCGGGTCCCGGTCCAATTCGCGCACGTCGAGGTAGGGAAAGACCATCTGCCCGGCCGCGACGGCGGCGATGGTATCCAGCAGGCGCTCGGGCGGCTCGTCGTCGAAGGCCAGGCCGGCGGCGCCGGCTGCCATGGCGCGCTTCGGCGTGTCGGGGTTACCGCGCTTGGCATAGGCGACCACGCGCGGGCCCTCCTCCATGCCGCGTAGCAGGCCGATAAGCTGCTCGGTCCCCAGCCCCGGCAGGTCCCAGTCGACCACCGCGACGCGCACCGGCACCCGCGAGATGCCCTGCAGCAGGCCCTCCGCCGACTTGGCCGTCAGCACCAGGCTGAAGCGGCTGTCGCGGTAGATCACCTCCGAGAGTGCCGTCAGCATCAGGGGATTGGCGTCCGCAAGCGCGATCTCGATCGCCGCCTGAGAGGCTGCCTTGTCGCTGGGCACGCTCGGGTCTCCTACCAGTGATCCCACCCTTTCGGGTAGGTCACTTCTCGCCGATTTCCGCTGATACTATCCGGAAGGGTGGGAAATTTCCAACCCTTTTGGATACTCGAAAGCAGGGCCTTCGGACGTTGTGACTGATCGCGTCTTGGCGCAAATCTGGCTCTCGAGGTGCCCAAGGGTCATTGGCGAAGCAAGTCGGCCCGGCCGGTTCGAGAAACGCCAACGCGGATGCGCCGCTGGAGCGCAGTCCTCAAGGGGAGAAACGCCGATGCCTGGTATTCGTGGTCTCTTCATTCCCGGTCCGACCAACGTTCCCGACCGCGTCCGCCGCTCGATCGACGGCCCGATGGAGGACATGCGCGCGCCCGACCTGCCGGACTTTACCCTGCCGCTGTTCCGCGATCTGAAGAAGGTCTTCCAGTCCGAGGCGGGGGAGATCTTCCTCTTTCCCTCGTCCGGCACGGGTGGCTGGGAAGCGGCCGTCACCAACACGCTGTCGCCGGGCGACAAGGTGCTGATGGCCCGCTTCGGCCAGTTCTCCCATCTCTGGGTCGACCTCTGCCAGCGCCACGGCCTCGACGTCGAGGTGGTCGATGTCGCCTGGGGCGAGGGCGTCCCGCTGGAGATCTTCGCCGAGAAGCTGGCAGCCGACAGGGGCAGGGAGATCAAGGCGGTCCTGGTCTGCCACAATGAGACCGCCACCGGCGTCACCAGCGACGTTGCCGGCGTGCGCGCGGCGCTGGATGCGGCCGACCATCCGGCGCTGCTCTACGTGGACGGCGTCAGCTCGATCGCCAGCATCGACTTCCGCATGGACCAGTGGGGCGTCGACATCGCCGTCGCCGGTTCGCAGAAGGGCTTCATGCTGCCGGCCGGCCTGGCCATCCTCTGCGTCAGCCCGAAGGCCCTGGCGGCTGCGACCGATGCGGGCCTGCCCCGCTGCTACTTCTCCTTCGCCGACATGGCCCGGACCAACAAGGACGGCTACTTCCCCTACACCCCGCCGACCCACCTGCTGCGCGGCCTTCGCACCTCCGTCGACATGCTGCTGGAGGAGGGGCTGGAGAACGTCTTCCAGCGCCACTACCGCCTGGCCGAGGGTGTGCGCAATGCGGTTCACGCTTGGGGCCTGGAACTCTGTGCCAGAGAGCGCAAGTGGTACTCCGACACGGTGAGCGCCGTCTGCCTGCCCGAGGGTTTCGACTCTTCGGCCCTGGTGCGCCATGCCTACAAGCACTATCAGCTTTCGCTCGGCCTGGGGCTTAGCAAGGTCGCCGGCAAGGTCTTCCGCATCGGCCACCTGGGCGACCTGAACGAGCTGATGGTGATGAGCGCGCTGGGCAGCGTCGAGCTGGTTCTGCGCGACATCGGGCTGCCCTTCCGCAGCGGTGCCGGCGTCGGCGCGGCGGTGGACTACTTCTACGCCACCGGCCCGGCCTCCAGCCTGCGCGAAGCGGCCGAGTAGCCTCACAGCCGGACAACAAGACGGCGGCGAACGTCGGAGCAAAGGCCATGGACATTCACGAGTATCAGGCGAAGGAGATCCTGGCGGGTTTCGGCGTGCCGATCCCCAGGGGCGGCCTCGCCTACAGCCCCGAGCAGGCGGCCTACCGGGCCCGCGAGATCGGCGGCACGACCTGGGTCGTCAAGGCGCAGGTGCATGCCGGCGGCCGCGGCAAGGCGGGCGGCGTCAAGATCTGCGACAGCGAGCATGCGGTGGAGGAGGCCGCCGACGGCCTCTTCGGGCTGCACCTGGTGACGCAGCAGACCGGCCCGCGCGGCAAGGGCGTCTACCGCGTCTATGTCGAGGAGGGCATCAAGGCGGCGAGCGAGCTCTATCTGGGGCTGGTGCTGGACCGCAAGAGCGAGCGGGTCATGGTCGTGGCCTCCTCGGCCGGCGGCATGGAGGTGGAGGAGATCGCCGAGCGGGCGCCGGAGACCATCGTGCGCGCCGTCGTCGAGCCGGCGGTCGGCATGCAGGCCTTCCAGGCCCGCGAGATCGCCTTCCGCATGAAGCTGCCGCCGGGTGTGGTGCAGAAGTGCGCCAACCTCATCCAGGACTGCTACCGCGCCTTCTCCGAGCTCGACGCCACCATGGTCGAGATCAACCCGCTGGTGGTGACCGAGGACGAGCACCTGCTGGCGCTGGACGCCAAGATGACCTTCGACGACAACGCGCTCTTCCGGCGCCCGCAGATCTCCGAGCTGCGCGACAAGTCGCAGGAGGATTCGCGCGAGACCCGGGCCATGGACCGCGGGCTGAACTACGTCGGCCTCGAGGGCGCCATCGGCTGCGTGGTCAACGGCGCGGGCCTCGCCATGGCGACCATGGACATGATCAAGCTGGCCGGCGGCGAGCCCGCCAACTTCCTCGACATCGGCGGCGGCGCCACGCCGGACCGGGTGGCCAAGGCCTTCCGGCTGGTGGTCTCCGACAAGAAGGTCGAGGCGATCCTGGTCAACATCTTCGCCGGCATCAACCGCTGCGACTGGGTCGCCGAGGGCATCGTCCAGGCGCTGGAGAAGCAGCCCATCGACCTGCCAGTGGTGGTTCGCCTCTCCGGCACCAACGTCGAGGAGGGGCGGCGGATCCTGGCCGCCTCGGGCCTGCCCATCATCCGCGCCAACACCCTGGCCGAGGCCGCCCAGCGCGTCGTCGCGGCCTGGACCAACAGCAAGCGCCCGCGTTCCAAGGCCATCGCATCATGAGCATCCTGATCGATCGCAGCACCCCGGTCCTGGTCCAGGGCATCACCGGCCGCATCGCCGCCTTCCATACCCAGGAGATGATCGCCTACGGCACCAACGTCGTCGGCGGCGTGTCGCCCGGCAAGGGCGGCAGCGAGGTCGCAGGCCGCCCGGTCTTCGACACGGTGCGCGATGCCGTGGAGGCCACTGGCGCCACTGCCAGCATCGTCTTCGTGCCGCCGCCCTTCGCCGCTGACGCCATCATGGAGGCCGCCGACAGCGGCATCCGGCTCTGTGCGGCCATCACCGACGGTATTCCGGCCCAGGACATGATCCGGGTGAAGCGCTACATGCGGCGCTATCGCCAGGAGAGGCGCATGCGTCTGGTCGGCCCCAACTGCGCCGGGCTGATCAGCCCGGGCAAGGCGCAGCTCGGCATCATGCCGCCGCACATCTACCTCTCCGGCCAGGTCGGCGTGGTCAGCCGCTCCGGCACCTTGGGCTACGAGGCGGCCTCGCAGATGAAGGAACTGGGCATCGGCATCTCCACCTCCGTGGGCATCGGCGGCGATCCGATCAACGGCAGCTCCTTCAAGGACATCCTGGAGCTCTTCGAGGCCGACCCCGACACCCGCGCGGTGACGATGATCGGCGAGATCGGCGGCCCGCAGGAGGCCGAGGCGGCGGAGTTCGTGCGCGACCACATGACCAAGCCGGTCGTCGCCTACGTCGCGGGCCTGAGCGCGCCCAAGGGCCGCCGCATGGGCCATGCCGGCGCCATCATCCAGGCTTTCGGCGAGAGCGCCAGCGAGAAGGTGGAAATCCTGCGCGAGGTCGGCGTCGCGATCGCGCCCTCGCCGTCCGAGATCGGCGTCACCGTGGCCGGTGCGCTCAAGCAGGCCGCCTGAGTGCGGCGTCAACGGGAGGAGAGTGACATGGCAAGACCCAAGGTGGTGGTGACCAGCCGCTGGCCGGCGGCCGTCGAGGCGGCGCTCGCCGAGCGCTTCGAGGTGACCTTCGCACGCAGCGACCGCGCGCTCTCGGGCAGCGAGCTGAGCGATCTCTTCGCCAGCGCCGATGCGGTGCTGCCGGGCGTGCACGACCAGATCGACGCCGCGGTGCTGGCCCGGCGCCCGCGCGCCCGCCTGGTGGCCAACTCTGGTTTCGGCGAGGGCCACATCGATCTGGAAGCTGCCCGACAGCAGGGCATCACCGTCACCAACACGCCCGACGAGCTCAGCAACTGCACGGCCGACCTGACCCTCATGCTGATGGTGCAGGTGGCAAGGCAGGCGGCCAGCCTGCAGGCGCCGGGGTACGGCCTCCTGCCCGGCAACGACTGGGCGCCCAGCAGCCTCACCGGGTCCGGTCTTGCCGGCAAGACGCTGGGCCTCATCGGTTTCGGCCGGGTCGGCCATCAGGTTGCCATGCGGGCGCGCTGGGGCTTCGGCATGAGGGTCGCGGTCTACGATCCTCGGCCCATCGATCCGGCCTGTCTGGCCCGCAAGGGGGCGGTTCAACTGGGTTCGATCGACGATGTGGCGGCCGAGGCGGATTTCCTCAGCCTGCACTGCAGCGCGGATCGGGCCAACCGGCACCTGATCGACGCCAGGCGCCTCGACCTGATGAAGCCCGGGGCCTTCCTGATCAACACCGCCCGCGGCGAGGTGGTGGAGGGTCAGGCGCTCTTGCATGCGCTCTGGTTCGACACCATCGCGGGCGCGGCCCTGGACGCCTACGACGGCGAGGCCGAGGTGCTGTCGCAGCTCAAGGCCTGTCCGACCGCAGTCCTGAGCCCGCACCTTGCGCGCAGCGTCCCGGACCGCGAGGGCCTGGGGCTGCGCGTCGTCGAGAACATCGAGGACTTCTTTGCCGGTCGGCGCCCCCGCGACTGCGTGACGGCCTAACCTCCCTGCCGCCAGCGCAGCGCCTTCCGCGAGGGCGCCTCACTGCGGTCCGGCCCCTCCTTCGGTCTGCCAACGGGGAGGGGCCGGTCCGTTTGCCTTCAAGTCTTCAGACCGCGAGGTACTCCTCGCGCAGCTCGGCATTGTCCAGGACCTCCTGGGCGCTGCCGCGGAAGACCACCTCGCCCATGTCCAGGATGATGGCGGAATCGGCGATCCTGAGGGCTGCCATGGCGTTCTGCTCGACGATGATGGTGGTGATGCCCATCGACTTCACCTCCTCCATGATGCGCTCGATCTCTTCCACGATCACCGGCGCCAGGCCCTCGTAGGGCTCGTCCAGCAGCAAGAGCTTGATGTCGCGGGCAAGCGCGCGCGCTACCGCCAGCATCTGCTGCTCGCCGCCGGACATGGTGGTCGCCTCCTGCTTGCGCCGTTCGGCCAGGCGCGGGAAGGACTGGTAGATCCGCTCCAGCGGCCAGCCCAGCGGCTCGGCGATCTGGGCCAGGATCAGGTTCTCCTCCACGGTGATGCCGGGGATGATGCGCCGGTCCTCGGGCACCAGCTGGATGCCGGCCCGGGCGGCCTCGAAGCCGCGCATCTTGTGCACGGGCTTGCCCATCAGCCAGATCTCGCCCGAAGTCAGGTGCGGCTCGTGCGCCCGCGCGATGGTGCGCAAGGTGGAGGTCTTGCCGGCACCGTTGCGGCCCAGCAGTGCGACGATCTCCCTCTCGTTCACCTCGAAGGTGACGCCCTGGACGATGTAGCTCTCGCCGTAATAGGATTCGACGTTCTTGCAGGCGAAGTAGGCCTCTTCGGCGGCGCCGGTGAGGGCGGATGCTGCTTGGGTCGCGCTCATCAATGTGCCCCTCCCAGATAGGCTTCCCTGACCTTCGGGTTCCCGCGCACCTCGTCCGGCCTGCCTTCGGCGATGACCGTGCCTTGCGCAAGCACGGTGATGCGCTCCGCCAGCGAGAAGACGACGTGCATGTCGTGCTCGATCACCACCTTGGTGATGCCCGATTCGGCGATGTCCTTCAGCAGGTCGATGGTGCTGTTGGTGTCGTGGCGCGACATGCCCGCGGTCGGCTCGTCCAGCAGCAGAAGCCGGGCGTGGGCCGCCAGGCAGATGGCCAGCTCCAGGCGACGCTTGTCGCCGCGCGAGAGGTGCTCGGCATCCTCGTGCCGGAAGTCCTGCAGGCCGACGCGCTGCAGGTTGTACTCGGCCTCCTTCATCGCCGGGTGGCTGGCGTTCAGGGTGACCTGCGGGTTCACCTTGAACTTCCCGTCCTGCTTGGCGAGCGCCGCGATCGCGACGTTCTCCAGAAGCGTCATGCCGGGAAAGATCTGCGGGGTCTGGAAGACCCGGGCGATCCCGCGCTGGATGATCTCGTAGGGCTTGACCCCCTTCAGCGGCTTGCCGGCGAAGGTCACGCTCCCCTCGTCGACGTGCAAGAGGCCGATCAGGCAGTTCAGCAGGGTCGACTTGCCGGCGCCGTTGGGGCCGATGATGGCGTGGGTGGAGCCTTCCGCGATCGTCAGGTTGACGTCGCTCAGGGCCTTCAGTCCGCCGAAGCTCTTGCTGACCCCGCGCACCTCGAGGATGGGTTGTGCTTCCATGGTTTCCGGTTCCCTTGCGGATCGGCTGGAGTCAGTCGGAGAGCTGGTCGGCGGTGTTCTTGCGGTCGTAGATCTCGCTCGCCCGTTCGGGATCGTCCGAGACGTTCTGGCGTCGCGCCTGCGACCTGCCGCCGAAGGCCTTCTGCAGCTTGTTGAAGCCTTGCATGAAGCCGCCGGGCAGGAAGATCACGATCAGGACGAAGACTGCGCCCAGAACCAGCTTCCACTGCTCGCCGATGAAGGCTTGGATCACGTTTTCGAAGTAGAGCATGAAGGTGGCGCCGATCATCGGGCCGATCAGCGTGTTGACACCGCCGATCACCGACATGATCACCACCTCGCCCGAGGTCGTCCAGTTGAGGAACTTGGTGGCCACGTAGGGCTCGTAGACCACCATGAGAGAGCCCGCCAGGCCGGCGTACATGGCGCTGATCAGGAAGGCCATCATCTTGTAGGCCTGCACGTTCACGCCGGTGTACTCCAGCCGCATGGGGTTCTCCTTGATCGAGCGCAGCATGAGACCGAAGGTGGAGCGCTTGATCTGCCGGGCGACGAAGAAACCGACGATCAGGATCAAGGCACAGAAGAAGAAGACGTTCAGGCCCTCCATCTTGATGCCGAAGAGAACCGGCTGGGTATCCATCGTCAGGCCGTTGTCCCCGCCGGTCCACTCCTGGAACATGGAGGATAGCGCTGCGGCATGCATCATCTCGGCAAAGGCCAGGGTCAGGATGGCGAAGTAGATGCCCGAGCGCCGCAGGGTCAGGAAGCCGATGATCAGGGCGCAGACCAGCATGACCACGAAGCTGACGGCCATCGCCGGGATGATCTCCGCCGAGACGTGCTTCAGCATCAGGCCCGTGGTGTAGGCCGAGACGCCGAAGAAGGCGGCGTGGCCGAAGGACAGATAGCTGGTGAAGCCCAGCAGGATGTCGAAGCCGAGGGCGAAGAGCGCCCAGATGACGATCTTGGTGGCCAGCGCCTCGTAGCCGCCGATGGCGGTCAGCCACCAGGGCAGGGTGAGGACGACGATCGCAAAGCCGCCCAGAACCAGGAAGTCGCGATTGCGGGTTTCTCTTTCGAACATTACTCAGCGACCCCCTTCTTACCCAGGAGACCACGCGGCCGAACCAGGAGGACGACGACGGCGACCAGGTAGACGATGATCTGTTGCAGGGAGGCGATCGTGGCCGTGAAGCTGAGCGCCATGCCCAGCAGGATGGCGGCCAGAAGGGCGCCGGAGAGGGATCCCATGCCGCCGATCACGACCACCAGGAAGGAGGGGACCAGAAGCTGCATGCCGACGCTGGGGCTGACCTGGGTGATCGGCCCGCCGAAGATGCCGGCAACGCCCGCGATCAGTGCGCCCAGTCCGAAGACGATCGCGAAGCGCTGGGTGATGTTGATCCCCAGGAAGCGCAGCATCTGCGGGTCCCGCATTCCCGCGCGCACCACCAGCCCGAAGCGCGTGAACTGCAGCAGGGAGAAGAGCGCCGCCACCGTGATGAAAGACACCACGATCAGGATCAGCCGCCACTTGGGGAAGACCACGAAGCCGTCCAGGAAGGGCAGATACTCGTGCAGGAAGGCGACGCCTCCGCCCCAGTCCGGCAGCGGGAAGGGTATGTTGTTGGCGCCGAAGAACCACTTCAGCAGCTCTTCGATCACGATCGCCAGGCCAAAGGTGACGAGGATCTGGTCGGTGTGGGGACGGTCGTAGAAGTAGCGTATCAGCCCGCGTTCCAGCACGATGCCGACACCGAAGAGGATGACGGGAACAAGGAAGATCGCCACGATGAAATCGACCTGGCCGGCTATGACCACGGCGAGATAGGCCGCGATCATGTAAAGGGCGCCATGTGCGAAGTTGACGACGTTCAAGGTTCCGAAAATCAAGGTCAGGCCCAGGGCGATCAAGGCATAGATCGCACCGAGCTGTAGACCCGTGAGAGTCTGTAGGAAAACCGCATTGACATCCATTGCTTCACCCTGACGTCGGGCCTATGTCGAACCCGCGTTCCCCTCGCCATCCCGTTTGGCCGAAAGCGGCGGAGGGTCCGCAGGACGTGCGGACCCTCCACCTCGACGGACCGAGGGCTAAGCCGGCTCGTAGGGGCCCAGCTCGCCGGGGAAGGTATCCACCGGGTACTCGATCTGGGCACGCGGCACGATCTTGACGATCTCGAGCAGATCGTAGTCGCCCTTCTTTTCGTCGGGGCCCTTGCCCTTCACCACCAGGACCTCGTGGAAGGACTGGTGGTCTCCGGCGCGGTAGAGGGACTTTCCGGAGTAGCCGGTGCCCTCGTACTCGAAGCCTTCCAGCGCCTTGATGACTTCCGGCGGATAGAAGGTGCCGGCCATCTCGCAGGCGTTGGCATAGAGCAGGGTCTGGGTGTAGCAGGTGTGGGCTGCCTGCGAGGGCGGGAAACCGTACTCCGTCTCGAAGGACTTGACGAAGACCGCGCTGCCCAGGTTGTCCAGGGTCCAGTTCCAGTTGGTGGTGCCGAAGACGTTGTCGATGTTGGCAGGACCGGCACCCTGGGCCATGAGACGCGAGTAGAGCGGCACCACGATCTCCATGGTCTTGCCGTTCTTCTGCAGCTCGCGCATGCCGAACTGGACCGCCTGGGTCAGGGAGTTGTTCATGTCCTTGCCGTAGTGGTTCAGGACCAGCACGTCGGCGTCGGAGTTCAGAACCGCGGTCAGGAACTGCGAGTAGTCCGTGGTTCCCAGCGGGGTCATGATGTTGTTGACCGTCGTCCAGCCCTGGCCCTCGGTCGACTGCTTGATGGACTCGTACTGGGTGTGGCCCCAGGTGTAGTCGGCGGTCAGGTGGAAGGCGTTGCGGTCCTTGCCGTAGTTCTCGGCCAGGATCGGACCCAGCGCCAGTCCGGACATGTAGGCATTGAAGAACTGCCGGAAGCCGTAGCGGCGGCGGTCCTTGCCGGTGGTGTCGTTGGAGTGGGTCAGGCCGCACATGAAGATGATGCCCATGTCCTGGGCCAGGTACTGCTGGGCGATAGCGGTGGCCGAGGAGGAGCCGCCGGAGAACATGATGACACCGTCGCGCTCGATCATGCGCCGGGCCGAGGTGCGCGCCGCGTCCGGGTTGGTCTGGGTGTCGCCCTCGACGTACTCGACCTTCTTGCCGAGAACGCCGTTGCCCTTCAGCGAGGAGGGCTTCAGGGTCTCCAGCATGCCGCCGCCCTCGTTCAGGTGCTTGACCGCCAGCTTGTAGGCCCGCAGCTCGTCCGCACCCTCGTCGGCGTAGGCCCCGGTCTGCGGGACGTTGAAGCCGAACTTCACGACCGGTCCGTTGACCGGGTAGTTGCCGATGGCCTTGTCGGCCCAGGCATGGCGTACGAAAACCGTCGGACCGACGGCCGCAGCACCGCCCAGCAGGGCACCGCCCTTGAGCAGCCCGCGGCGAGAAAAGCGCTTACCCGAAAACGTCATGAATTTTCCTCCCGTCTGGGAACCGCGGATGGGCACGGCTCATCCGCACCTCTTTCCCCGGCTCTCGTACAGATTTCACTAAGCGTCCGCCCACGCAGCCGCGCAACAAACCATCAGCCCACCTGCTAATTCCGGTAAATTTTCTTCTCCTGCGCGGCCTGCTCTGTTAATTTATTAACAAAGCACGGACCTGCGGCAGGCAGGCAAGGCCCCTTAAGGGGCGCAGGCAGGCAGGGGGAGGAGCGGTTGGAATGACGAGAGTGCCGATCGGCGCGCGGATTGCGGAGCGCCGCCGTGCCCTGGGTCTGACCCAGCGCGCGCTGGCCCAGCAGGTCGAGATCTCCGGCGCCTACATGAACCTGATCGAGCACGACAAGCGCATGATCGGCGGGGCGCTGCTTCGGCGCATCGCCAAGGCCCTGGAGATGCCGCTCGCGGAGCTGAACGCGGTCGAGGACACGCGCCTCTACCAGGAGATGCTGGAGCTCGCGCGCGGCCTGGCGGCGCCCGACCGGGACGAGGGCCGGATCGGCAGCTTCGTCAGCCGCTTCCCGGAGTGGGCCAAGACCATGGTCCGCGTCCACCGCAGTCTGCAGGACGCCACCGACACCGCGGTCGCGCTGTCCGAGCGGGTGAGCCGAGACCCCAGCCTGCGCGATCTCTCGCACCAGATCCTGACCCGCATCACCTCGATCCGCTCCTTCTCGGAGATCCTGCAGGACTTCGAGGGCCTGGGCGATGCCGAGCGCCAGCGCTTCGCCCGGATCATCGCGGCCGAGAGCGACAGCCTGGGGCGCAGCGCGCGCAGCATGATCGACATGCTGGAGGGCAGCGACAGCCGGCTGCCCTCCAGTTCGCCGGCCAAAGAGGTCGAGGACTTCATCATGGACCACCGCAACCACTTCGCGGCGCTGGAAGAGGGGGTGGGGTCGATCAGGCGAAAGCTCTCCGGCGGCAGCGACGAGGGCAGCCACCAGTGGTTCTCCTCGCTGGGCGAGCGGCTGCGCTCGGACGCGCTGGCCGGGCTCTGCGAGGGGGCGGCCGCCACAGCGCTGCCGGAGGCCAGCCGCCGCTTCCTCATCGCCCGCCACGTGGTCGCCGAAGAGCTCGAGCGCCTGCTGGAGAGCCTGGTGGACGACGAGCGGCTCACCAGTGCGGCGGCGCGCGAGCGCTGCAAGCACGCCCTCGTCCGCTATGCGGCCGCGGCGCTGCTCTTTCCCTACGATTCCTTTCTCGAGGCGGCGGAACAGGTGCGCTATGACGTCGACCGCCTGGCGCTGGCGTTCGGTGCCAGCTTCGAGCAGGTGGCCCATCGCCTTGTCACCCTGCGGCGCAGCGGTGCGGAGGGCGTTCCCTTCGCCTTCCTCAGGAGCGATCCGGCGGGGAACATCTCGAAGCGCTACAGCCTTCCGGGCTTGCGCATGCCGCGCTTCGGCGGGGCCTGCCCGCTCTGGCCGGTCTACGCGGCCTTCGCCACGCCGGGGCGCACGGTGACCCAGCTTGCGCTGATGCCGGACGGTGCGCGCTATCTCTTCGTCGCCCAGGCCTCGGCCCGGGGGTGGAACGGCTACGGACGCCCGCCGGCCCAGTTCAGCGTCATGCTGGGATGCGAGGCAGCGCAGCTCGACCGCCTGGTCTACGGCGACCTCTACGGAGGGCGCGGCAACGAGAGGGGGACCGAGGTGGGGTTCGAGTGCCGCTCCTGCCGGCGCGACGGCTGCCAGCAGCGTGCTCACGAGGCGCTGGTCCCCAGGGATCCGCTGTTCCAGGACGCCGATACGGCTTTGCAGAACGCATGAAGAAGCGGCAGTATGCCGCAAAGACGCCGCGCTTACCCGGGTGAAGAGGGAAAGAGGGGACGGCGATGGGGGCAGGGAGATGGCCATGGCCAGGAGAATTCTCATCGCCGAGGATGAGCCTTTTATCGTCGAGTCCTTGCAGTTTCTCTTGGGCCACGAGGGCTACGAGGTGCATGCGGTGGGCGATGGCGAGGAGGCCCTGGCCGAGGTGGCGCGCCTGGATCCCGACCTTCTGATCCTGGACGCGATGATCCCGACAACCAGCGGTTTCGAGGTGCTGGCCAAGCTGCGGGCGGCGCCGGCCTCCAGGTCCCTGCCGGTCATGGTGCTGACGGCCAAGGGGCAGGCGGTCGACCGGCAGCGGATGATGGAGCTGGGCGCCGACGACTTCGTGACCAAGCCCTTCGGCAACAAGGATCTGCTGCAGCGCGTCGGCCTGCTGCTGAAGCAGGCGCGCCCGGTGCGCTGACGGGGAGGGGGCCATGAGCCAGCCGGGACCGGGAGAGCGGCTGCGGGAAGCCTCGAGCAAGGCCGGGGATCTGAGCTGGATCCTGCCCTTCGTCGGCCTGCTTCTCTTCATGCCGCCGATCCTCGATTTCTTCGACGTGGGCCGCTATCTCTTCGGCCTGCCGCTGCTGCTGGTCTATCTCTTCGCGATCTGGCTGGTCGGCATCCTGCTGACCGGGCTCGCGGCCCGGCGCCTGCAGCGTGCGCGCGATGGCGAGGAGGGGCAGGAGTAGGGCCCCGCCATGCTGACCCCGAGCGTCATTCTCCTGATCGGTGGCAGCTATCTCCTGCTGCTCTTTCTCATCGCCTACCTGACCGACAAGGCGGTGGAGCGGGGGAAGGCCCGCTTCATCAACTCGCCGCTGGTCTACACCCTCTCGCTCGCGGTCTACTGCACCTCCTGGACCTTCTACGGCGCGGTCGGTTCGGCCGCCCGCAGCGGGCTGGAGTTCATCACCATCTACCTGGGTCCGACCCTGGTCTTCATGGCCTGGTGGCTCTTGCTGCGCAAGCTAGTCAGGATCACCAAGGACCAGCAGATCACCTCCATCGCCGACTTCATCTCGGCGCGCTACGGCAAGTCTTCCGCGCTCTCGGCCTTCATAACGGTGATCGCGATCATCGGAATTACTCCCTACATCGCCTTGCAGCTTAAAGCCGTCGCCACCTCCTTCAATGCCCTCAGCCGGGAGGAAGTGGGTGCCGGGGCGACGGCGAGCCTCGCCCTCCTGGCCGACAACGGCTTCTGGGTGGCCGTGGTGCTGGCGATCTTCGTCATCCTCTTCGGCACCCGCAACCTGGGCGCCGACGAGAGCCATCCCGGCGTGGTCTCGGCCATCGCCTTCGAATCGGTCGTGAAGCTCTTCGCCGTCATCGCCGTGGGCGTCAGCGTTGCCCTGGGGCTGGGCGACGGGCTGGGGGCCTTCCGCGACGCCGACTGGCATGCCGCGGTGCAACGCCTCTACAGCTTCCAGGAGGGCTACGAGCAGCGCTGGATCGCCATCACCTTCCTTTCCGCGGCGGCCATCATCTGCCTGCCCCGGCAGTTCCAGGTCGCCATCGTCGAGAACCGCGACGAGCGGCAACTGGCGACCGCGGCCTGGCTCTTCCCGCTCTACCTCTTTCTCATCTGCCTCTTCGTGGTGCCGATCGCCCTGGCCGGCCTCACCACCCTGCCGGAAACGGCGAACCCCGACCTCTTCGTGCTGACCCTGCCGTTGGCGGCCGGCGACCATGGGCTGGCCATCCTGGCCTTCATCGGCGGCCTGTCGGCGGCGACCTCCATGGTCATCGTCGCCTCCATCGCGCTCTCGATCATGATCTCCAATCATCTGGTGACGCCGCTCCTGCTGCGCGCGAACATGCTGCAGGGCGGCGCGCGCGGTGACATCTCCGGGACCCTGCTGCTGATCCGCCGCCTGTCGATCGTCTTCATCCTGGCGCTCGGGTTCCTCTACTACCGCGAATCCTCGGCCTCCGTGCCGCTCGCCTCGATCGGCCTCATCTCCTTCGTCGGCGTGGCGCAGTTCCTGCCGGCCCTGATCGGCGGCATGTTCTGGCGCAACGCGACCAAGGCGGGCGCCTTCGCCGGTCTCACGGTCGGCGTCGCGCTCTGGCTCTACTGCCTGCTGGTGCCCTCCTTCGCGCTGGCCTGGGACATGGGCGGCCTGGTGGAGGAGGGACCCTGGGGCATCGCCATCCTGAAGCCGACGGCGCTCTTCGGTGCAGAGGGCTGGGACCCGCTGGTGCATGCCGTCTTCTGGAGCGTGCTGCTGAACAGCCTGGCCTACCTGGCCGTCTCCGTGGTCACCGACCAGACACCGATCGAGCGGCTTCAGTCGGCGCTCTTCGTCGATGTCTTCCGGCGCGGTGGCGATGCCGCCCTGCCGGCACTGCCGCGCTCGGCCCGGGTCGAGGACCTCTTCAACCTGGCGCGCGCCGTGCTGGGACCCGTTCGCACCCAGAGCCTCTTTCGCGAGCAGGCCCTGCTGCAGGGGCGCGCCGGGCAATCGCCCCTGCCCGACCCGCAGCTGATCGGCCTGGTCGAGCGGCAGCTCGCCGGCGGCATCGGCGCTGCCTCGGCCCGGCTCATGGTCTCGCGCATCGCCAAGGGAGAGGCGCTCAGCGTCACCACGGTGATGGCGCTCTTGGAAGAGACGCAGCAGGCGATCGAGCACAGCCGCGAGCTGGAGCGCAAGTCGGAGGAGCTGCGCCGCACCGCCGAGCAGCTGCGTGCCGCCAACGAGAAGCTGACCCAGCTCGACGAGATGAAGGACGATTTCCTCAGCCGGGTCAGCCACGAGCTACGCACGCCGATGACCTCGATCCGCTCCTTCGCCGAGCTCCTGAACGAGCGGCAGGACCTGGATCCCGAGCGCAGCCGGCGCTTCATCGCGATCATCCACGAGGAGAGCGAGCGCCTGACCCGCCTGCTGGACGAGATCCTCGACCTGGGCCGCATGGAGCGCAACCAGATGGAGTGGAATCTGGGCCCGGTCGACGCCGGTGCGATCCTGACGGACGCCGCGGCCACCATGACCGGCCTCTCGGAACGGCTGGGCGTGGCGCTTACGATCGATGTGGCGGGCGAGGCGGCGGGCGCGGGCTGGGTGCAAGCCGACCCCGACCGCCTGAAGCAGGTGCTGCTCAACCTCCTGTCGAACGCCATCAAGTTCAACACTGCGCCGGAGCCCTTCGTGCGCGGCAGTCTCAGCCTGGCCGAGGGGCAGGTCGAGATCCGCGTCAGCGACAACGGACCCGGCGTGCCGCCGGCCGAGCAGGACCGCCTCTTCACCAAGTTCGCCCGCGGCTGGCGCGAGCGCGCCGGCCAGGCCAAGGGTAGCGGCCTGGGGCTCGCCATCTCCGCACAGATCGTGCGCTCCTTCGGCGGCACCATCACGCTGGAGCGGTCGAGCGAGGTGGGCTCCACCTTCTGCGTCAGCCTGCCGGCGCTGCGCGATGCGGGTGGCGAAGCCGCCTTCTCGGCGGCGATTCAGGGTCGCTGAAAGGCTTTAAGGGCAGGTCTTCCTAGGGTCAGAGCTTCGGCAGCGGCAGGCGGAAGCGCTCGTCTGCCTCGATCGCAGCCGCGATCCGGAAGACCTTGGCCTCGTCGAAGTAGCGGCCGACGATCTGCACCGCCATGGGAAGCCCCAGCCCGTTGAGACCGCTGGGCAGGGTGAGCGCCGGGTGGCCGGTCATGTTGAAGAAGGTCAGGTAGCGGGTGACGGCGTTGCCCAGGGGCTCCTTGACGCCCTCGACCTCGACCAGGGCGGTTCCCAGCTTGGGTGCGGCGATGGGGACGGCGGGCGTCAGCAGCGCGTCGACCTGCTGGAGGACCCCCTCGGTCTCGCGTCGGTAGTGGGACATCATGCGCCGGGCGCGGATGTAGTGGTCGGCGAGGATGAACTGGGCCAGGCCCAGGCCGGCGCGGAAGTCCTCGCTGTAGCTCCCGGGATGGGTCGCAAGCCTGGTGCCGTGCACGCTCAAGGCCTCGGGCATCTGTATGGTCAGCGCCACCGACCTTGCTGCCGTCATGTCGGGCATGCGGACCTCGAGCAGGCGGGCGCCGGCGCGCTCGAGGCAGCGCAGCGCCGCTTCGGCCGCGGCCAGGATCTCCGGCTCGGCGCGCTCGAAGAAGAAGGCGCGCGGCACGCCGATGGTCAGGCCGGCCAGGTCCGGTATGTCCTGAAGCCCGCCGAGGTAGTCGCCGACCGGCGTGTTGACGCTGGCCGGATCTTCGGAGTCGTAGCCGGCCGCCACCTGCAGCAGCAGGGCGGCGTCGCGCACCCTGCGCACGATCCAGCCGACATGGTCGAGGGACCAGCAGAAGGGCAGGACGCCGCGGCAGGAGACCCGCCCGTAGGTGGGCTTGAGCCCGACCAGGCCGGAGAGCGCCGCGGGCACCCGCACCGAGCCGCCGGTGTCGGTTCCCAGAGCGGCGGGCGCCAGGCCGAAGGCCACGGCAGCCGCCGATCCGCTGCTCGACCCGCCGGCCAGGCGGGTCTCGTCGTAGGCGTTGACCGAGGTGCCGTAGTCGCGGTTGTCCCCGGTGGCGCCGTAGGCGAAGGCGTGGAGGTTGGCCTTGCCGATGCTGATGGCGCCGGCCGCGCGCAGCCTGGCAACCACGGTGGCATCGCCCAGGGCCGGCTCCTCGGCAAAGCCCCTTGCCCCGGCCGAGGTGGGGGTTCCGGCGACGTCGATCATGTCCTTGGAGACGAAGGGAATGCCCGTGAGGGGCTCCGGCGTCTCGCCGCGCTTCAGGGCCTGATCGCAGGCCCTGGCGGCGTCGAGCGCTGCTTGCGGCGTCGAGAGGGTGAGCGCACGGGCGCGCGCGTTCAGGGATTTCGCGCGGTCGAGGAAGAGTGTCGCCAGGGCCTCGGCGCTGGTCTTGCCCTCCCGCAGGAGGCCGAGCAGGTCGCCGACCGGGGAGAAGGCCAGAGCCTCGTCACGCATCGCCGACCTCGGGCGGCTGGATGCCCTGGGCCGGCGGGATCAGGCCCAGATCGAGCTGGCGGAGCTGCTCCAGGGCATCGAGAAGATCCTGAAAGCCGGTGATCACGCCGAACCTGGGCGCCACCAGTTCCGCCAGCTCGGCCCGGGTCCAGTCGTGGCAAGCCAGTTCGCGGCTGACCGCGCGCAGGGTCTCTTCCTTCAGTCGCTCCATGGCTCAGAACTCTGCAGCTTGTTGCATCGGGTGGGTCCCCGACATCTTCCGCATAGTTCTTGTGCTTCGCGAAAAGGATTTTACTCCAGGCGACGCCTTTTCGGACGGGGGCGCCAAGAAGAGGTGGTGGCTCCTCTAAAGAGGCACCCGCACCAGGATGGCGGCATTGACGGTGACCGACTTGAGGCCGCTGCTCTCGTCCAGGGTGTCCAGCCCGCCGAGCTCGGCCCTGGCCGTGACCTCGCCGTAGGGCAGGCTGGCCGCGACCTCGTCCAGAGCGATCGCCTCGGGCCGCTGGGCGCCCAGGATCAGCTCGATCTGCATGCTCTTGGGGTCGAGTTCCAGGGTGCGGAAGAGCACCAGCGAGGAGTGATAGAGGGCCTGCTGCACGGCCCGCTTGGCGGCCTTGGTGTAGTCGTTGCTGTAGAGGGCCGTGCCGGCCCCCATCTCGAGGATGATCCTGGTCGGCGTCTTGGGTGCATCGCTCATGGCACTCATCCCCTCTCTAGGCGGCCCGGTCGGCGAGGTCGAGGAAGACCGTCACCGTGGCATTGGCCATGATCGTCACGTCCGCTCCGCTCTCGTGCGGGATATCGAGGCCGCCGCGCTTCACGACCACCTCGACCTTGCCGTAGGGCAGGACCGAGGCGACGGCCGCCTTGTCGACCTTGTCCGGCTGGGCGACCCCGATCCGCACCTTGACGACCATCTCCTCGCGCGGGCGGCCGAAGGCGTCGGCGACGGAGACGGCATTGCGCCGGATGGCGTCGTCCACCGCCCGCTTGGCCGCCTTGGTGTAGTCGCCGCCCCGCAGGTCGGTCCCCATGCCGAACTCCATGACCAGGCTTTTCAATGCCATCCTCGACGTCTCCCGAAATCCGATTGCAGCTCCGATCATCCCGCTCGCGGCCCGTCTGGCAAGGCCAAAGGGTGGGGAGCAGCCTTGCAGCGATCCAGTACCGGGAAACCTTCGGCTGGTCGCGCCGCGCTATCGCTTTCGAATGCTGCTGGCCCGGACCAGCAGGCGGGGTTCGATCTCGACCCTGGCCGGTTGCTCGTCGCGGCCGCCTCCCTGCAGCAGGCGCAGGATCAGTGCGGCCGTCCGGCGGCCGATCTCGCGGGCCTGGACGTCGATCGTGGTGATGGGCGGGTTGGCGTGCTCTGAAATGTCGTAGGCGCCGAAGCCGGCGATGGCGATGTCCTCGGGCACGCGGAGGCCCAGGCGCTGGCACTGGCTGAGGGCACCGAAGGCGGAGAGATCGGAGACGCACATGACGGCGTCGGTGTCCGGCCAGCGCTCGCAGAGGGCCGCCAGCGCCTCCGCACCCTCGCGCATGGTGATCGGCGGCAGGCCGTAGGCGAGCACGCGCTCGTCGGAGAGGCCGCGCGCACGCAGGGCCTCCCGGAAGCCGCGGCGGCGATCGAGGCCGCGGGTGTCGCGCGAGCTGTCGCCGCCGATGAAGCCGATGCGGGAATAGCCCTGCTGGGCGAAGTGGTCGACCATCAGGCTGGCGGCCTCGGCGTTGGAGAAGCCGACGACCTGCCCGAGCGGCGTCTGCGGCCGGTCCCAGATCTCGACGACCGGAACCGCGGCGTCGGTCAGCAGCCGGCGGCAACGCGGGCTGTGCGCCCCGCCGGTGACCACGACGGCTTCCGGGCGCCGGCGCAGCAACTGCTCGATCAGGCGCTCCTCCTCGGCCAGGTCGTAGTCGGTGTAGCCCAGCAGGATCTGCAGTCCGGTCTCGCGCAGGCCTTCCGTCAGGCCGCGCAGGGTGTCGGCGAAGTTGGCGTTGTTGATCGAGGGGATGGTCGCGGCCACGAAGCCGGTCTTGCGCGAGGAGAGGCCCGCGGCCGTGCTGTCGAGGACGTAGCCCAGGCTCTCCGCCGCGGCGCGGATCTTGCGCCGGGTCTCCTCCTTCACCGGCGAATCGGCCTTGAAGGCGCGCGAGACCGTCATCGGCGAGACGCCGGCCAGGTGGGCCACGTCGGCCATGGTCGGGGTGCGCCTCGGGCTGGTCACCGCCATGGTCCTCCTTGACCTAGAGCAAATCCCGAGCAGACGGACTCATCTGCGACGACGATTTACTTTTAAAACAACATGCTAGAGCGGGATGCGTGAGCATGAGCGAGTGCATTCTGCTTTAACCCTTCGCTGCCGCGGCCGGCCCCTGGAAGAAGCGCAGCAGGGCGGCGTTGTCGGCCCCACCCAGGCCGGCCGCGACCATCAGGCGGTGAATCTCCGCGCAGAGGGCCGTCATCGGCATGGCGGTGCCGGTCGCCCTGGCCAGGTCCTGCACGCCGTTCAGGTCCTTCACCATGTTGTCGATCCGGCCGCTTGGGCTCTCGTCCCCGCGTGCCATCTTGGCCATGTACTCCTGCAGGATCGCCGAATCCGCGCGGCCGCCCTTCAGCGCACCGGGGATGGCCTCGGCATCGACGCCGGCATCCATCGCCAGCCGCGTGGCCTCGGCGACCGCCAGGAAGTTGAGGGCGCAGAGCACCTGGTTGATCAGCTTGGTGGTTTGCCCGGCGCCGCTGGGCCCCATCAGGGTGTAGTTGGCGCAGAGCCGCCCCATGACCGGCTTGGCGGCCTCGAAGTCCTCCGGGCTGCCGCCGGCCATCACCGTGAGCTGGCCCAGCAGCGCCTTGGGCGCACCGCCCGACAGCGGGCAGTCCAGCCAGCGCAGTCCCCGCTGCTGTGCCTCCGCGGCCAGCGCCTTGGTGGAGGCCGGGTCGATCGAGGACATGTCGATGATGAGGGCGCCCGCGGGGGCAGCCTCGGCCACGCCGGCCTCGCCGAAGACGGCCTGGCGCACGATCGCCGCCGAGTTGAGGGAGAGGATGACCGCGTCCGATCCGGCGGCGGCCTCGGCTGCGCTGCCGGCGTCCACGGCGCCCCTGGCGGCCAGGACCGCCCGCTTCGGAGGATTGCGGTCATAGACGGCGAGGCGGCTGCCGGTCTCCAGCAGCCGGGTGCCGATGGCGGTGCCCATCACGCCGACGCCGATCAGGCTAACTGCGCTGCTCATTCCTCTTCTCCTTCCAGTGCCTCCAGGATCGCCGAGAGGATCTCTGCCGTGCTGCCGGCGATTTCGACCGAGACCGCCTGCTCGTCGGGGCCCGGGACCTGCAGGGCGGCGAACTGGCTGTCGAGCAGCGACAGCGGCATGAAATGGCCGCTGCGCGCGGCCATCCTCTCGGCGATGAGCTGGCGCGAGCCCTTGAGGTGGACGAAGGTGACGCGCTCTCCCGCCTCCGCGGCGATGAGATCGCGGTAGCTGCGCTTGAGGGCGGAACAGCCCCCCACGACGATCCCCGGCCTGGCCGCCATCTCCCGGGCGAAGCGGGTGAGCCAGGGCCAGCGGTCCGCATCGGTCAGCGCCTCTCCCCTGCTCATCTTCTCGATGTTGCCGGGCGGGTGGAAGGCATCGCCCTCCAGGAACTGCCCGCCCAGGCTGCGGGCCAGGGCCTCGCCGACCGTCGACTTGCCGCAGCCGGCGACCCCCATGACGACGAAGAGCCTGGTGGAGCGGTCGTCCATGCTAGAGGCAGGCGGTGATGCCGCCGTCGACGTAGAGCACATGGCCCTGCACGAAGCTGGAGGCGGGCGAAGCCAGGAAGATGCAGGCGCCGACCAGCTCTTCCAGCCTGCCCCAGCGGCCGGCCGGCGTGCGCCTGGCGACCCAGGCCGAGAAGTCGGGATCGGCCACCAGGGCGGCGTTCAGCGGCGTGTCGAAATAGCCGGGCGCGATGGCGTTCACCTGCAGGCCGTAGCGGGCCCAGTCGGTCGCCATGCCCTTGGTCAGGTTGGCGACGGCCCCCTTGGAGGCGGTGTAGGGCGCGATCCCCGGCCGTGCCAGGGCGCTCTGCACCGAGGCGATGTTGACGATCTTGCCGGCGCCGCGCGCGATCATGTGGCGGGCGACGGCCTGGCCGACGTTGAAGACGCTGGAGACGTTGGTGCGCAGCAGGCGCTCGAAGGCCTCGGCTTCGAAGTCCTCCAGGGGGCCGCGGTGCTGCATGCCGGCGTTGTTCACCAGGATGTCGATGGCGCCGCGGCGCTCCTCGTAGCCGTCCACGGCCCGCCGGACCGCGGCGTGGTCGCAGACATCGAAGGGAAGCTCCTCGACCTCGGCGCCATCGTCGCTGAGCGCGCCCGCCGCCTTGGCCAGTTTGGCGGGATCGCGGCCGTTCACGATCACCCGGGCGCCGGCGCCGGCCAGTCCCCGGGCCAGGGTCAGGCCGATGCCCTGGGAGGATCCCGTGACCAGGGCCCGCTTGCCGGTCAGATCGAAGAGCGTCGCTGTCGCTGTCACCAGGCCGTCCTTTCCCGGCCGCTCGACTTTCCTTGCAGGCCGTTCTATCTGTTATCGATAACATCTCCGGGACGGGCGGTACAGCGGGAGAACGGCCATGAAGGCGCTTGTCGTGCATGCGGCGCAGGATCTGCGCATCGAAGAGCGGGCGGAGCAGGCACCCGGCCCCGGCGAGGTGCAGGTGACCACGGCCGTCGGCGGGATCTGCGGATCGGATCTCCACTACCTCAACCACGGCGGCTTCGGCAGCGTGCGGCTGCGCGAGCCGATGATCCTGGGGCATGAGGTCTCCGGCCATGTCGCGCGCCTGGGCGCAGGCGTCGAGGGGCTCGAGGTCGGCCAGCTCGTGGCCATCTCGCCCTCGCGGCCCTGCGGAGCCTGCCGCTTCTGCCGGGAGGGGCTGCACAACCACTGCCTCGACATGCGCTTCTACGGCTCCGCCATGCCCTTCCCGCACATCCAGGGCGCCTTCAGCCAGAGCCTGACGGTCGATGCGCGGCAGTGCGTTCCGGCCGAGGGCCTGAGCCCCGGCGAAGCCGCCATGGCCGAGCCCTTCTCCGTCGCCCTGCACGCGACGCGGCGGGCCGGCGAGCTTCTGGGCAAGCGCGTGCTGGTGACCGGCTGCGGGCCGATCGGATCTCTGGCCATCGTCGCGGCCAGGCGTGCCGGCGCGGCGGAGATCGTGGCCCTCGACCTGGCCGAGAACGCGCTCGCCCACGCCAAGCAGGCCGGCGCCGATCTCTGCCTCGACGCCTCGAAGGACCCGGACGCGCTGGCGCCCTATGGCGCGGACAAGGGGAGCTTCGACCTGCTCTACGAGTGCTCCGGCTCGGCGCAGGCGCTGGGCGCGGCGATCACGGCGCTGAGACCGCGCGGCATCGTCCTGCAGCTTGGTCTCGGGGGCGACATGACCCTGCCGATGATGCAGATCACCGCGAAGGAGCTGGAGCTGCGCGGATCCTTCCGCTTCCACGAGGAATTCGCGCTGGCCGTGGAACTGATGCGCAAGGGTCTGGTCCAGGTCGGCCCGCTGATCAGCCACAGCTTCCCGCTGGAGCGCGCCCGCGAGGCCTTCGAGATCGCCGGCGACCGCAGCCGCGCGATGAAGACGCAGATCCGCTTCGGCTAGGACGGACCCTTCGCTCGAGCCTACTGGACCTGCGGCCGGTTTTTGGGGAAGCTCCGGCTCATGACCTTCGAAATCCACGACCCGGTCTTCGCCACCTACGTCCTCAGCAATGCACCGCTGAAGCACCTGGCGTCAGGCTTCGACTGGGCGGAAGGGCCGGTCTGGTTCGGCGATGCCAACTGCCTGCTCTTCTCCGACATCCCCAACAACCGCATGCTGCGCTGGACCCCCGACGACGGGATCACGGTCTACCGCCAGCCGTCGAACTACACCAACGGCCACACGCGCGACCGCCAGGGGCGCCTGGTCTCCTGCGAGCACGGCACGCGGCGGGTGACCCGCACGGAATGGGACGGCAGCATCACGGTCATCGCCGACAACTACCAGGGCAAGCGCCTGAACTCGCCCAACGACGTGGTTGTGGCCTCCGACGATTCCATCTGGTTCACCGATCCCCACTACGGCATCGCCAGCGACTACGAGGGCTTCCGGGGTGAGGAGGAGCTCTCCTGCAACGTCTACCGCTTCGAGCCTGCGAGCGGTTCGCTGGAGGCCGTGCTGACCGACTTCGCCTGTCCCAACGGCCTGGCCTTCTCGCCCGACGAGAGCCGTCTCTACGTGGCCGACACCGGGCGCCTGGGCGACAGCGAGGCGAGGAAGCACATCCGCGTCTTCGAGCATGACGGGAAGGGCGGGCTCTCGGGCGGCGATGTCTTCCACGTGGTCGACGTCGGCATGAGCGACGGTTTCCGCCTCGACAGCGACGGCAACATCTGGACCTCGGCCGGCGACGGCGTCCACTGCATCTCCCCCGACGGCAGGCTGCTGGGGAAGATCCTGGTGCCGGAGGTGGTCTCCAACGTCTGCTTCGGCGGGCGGGCCAAGCACCGGCTCTTCATCACCGCCACCACGGGGCTCTACTCCGTCGTGCTGAACCGGCAGGGCGTGCAGTGGCCATAGTGGGGTAGGGACAATATCTTCTCGGTGGGCCACCGACCTTGAGCCGATCGCCCACAGCAAGTCCGGGTGGGGAAGGACGCAGATCTACCTTTGCCTGCTTTCCCGGGCAGCCTGCTACCTGATTTGAACTGGGAGCGCCGCAGCGATCGTGCGCTGCCGGAGTCGTCCGGCGCAACGCAAGACCCGCGCGTCAGTGGCGCTGTAGTCGGCCGGCGAGACGCACAATGCGTAAAGTATGGTTTGACAAGCAGAAGAAACCGTCAGCGAGCGGCAAAAGAAAATGCCGGGAAGTCTAAGACTTCCCGGCAAGTTGAACAGGGAGGCTTCACGTCTGGGAGACGTAGGACCCACCTCGGTGGGCCCTGGATTCCCGGGGGGAGGCCCGGGAAACTCGCTGAATGCTGCGTGCCTGTGCAGTGCAGCAATCACAAGAGAACAGATAGGCAGGGCAAACGATTTGGTCCATCGGTGTTATCTCACGGGAGGTATGCGACCTCTGCATGGTCCGGAAAAGGCCCTATGCGTCAGTGTGTTACCCCCTCAACTCCCTTGCTCCAACAGGTCGGTTCCCTCGGTGTTTTGGGCTGCGACTCCGGGCCTCTCGGGGCCTTTTCCCGCGCTCTAAAAGTTGCTCTCGTTCACCTTCCGCAAGAGGAAGTCGCGGAAAACCGCGATCCGTTTGGTTGCCCGCAGTTCTTCGGAATAGACGAAGTAACTGTCGATCTGCGGGCCCTCGATGTCGGGCAGCACGCGCACCAGGTCGCTCTGCTTGCCGACCATGAACTCCGGCAGGGCCGCGATGCCCGAGCCTGCCATCACTGCTTGCAGGATTCCGTAGACGTTGTTCAGGCAGAGCGCCGGCTTGCGCGGGCCGCTGCCGCGCCGGCCGATGTACAAGAGCCAGTTGGCGTCGGGAACCGGCGGGCGCTCGTCGTCGCCGTAGACGATCAGGCGGTGGCGGTCGAGGTCTTCCACGGAGTTCACCGGCCCGTGGCGCTTCAGGTACTCCGACGAGGCATAGGCCTGGATATGCACCGTGATGAGGTGGCGCTGGATCAGGTCGGCCTGGCGCGGCGGCGTCATGCGCACGGCGACGTCGGCCTCGCGCATCGAGAGGTCGAGCTCGCGGTCGGCCAGGATCAGATGCAGTTCGATCTCGGGGTAGAGATCCATGAAGTCCTTGATCCTGGGCGCCAGCCAGGTGGAGCCGAAGGCGACCGTGGTCGTGACCTTCAGCGGCCCCTTGGGGCGGTCCTTGCTCTCGGTCAGCTGCGCCTCGATCATGGCGAGCTTGCCGAAGACCTCATGGGCCGTGCGATAGAGCAGTTCGCCCTGTTCGGTGAGGATGAGGCCGCGGGCGTGGCGGTGGAAGAGCGGCACATTGAGGCTTTCTTCCAGACCGCTGATCTGGCGCGAGACGGCAGATTGGCTCAGGTTCAGCTGTTCGCCGGCGTGCGTGAAGCTGCCCGCCTCCGCAACGGCATGAAAAATCCTCAGCTTGTCCCAATCCATCGCCATGGTTCGTCCACCCGACACATCCGCTTTTCACCATCTTATCGCAGAAATTGCCGCGTCGGCACGCAGCTTTGTTGCGTTTCGGCTTTAATGGCACAGAGCGAGTCAAAGATGTCACAGTGTAGTAGGGTTAGGCGCCCCTATTCTGCCGCGTCGGCGAGGCGGTGGGCCTCCTCGCCGAGCCAGCGATCGGCCTCCAGAGCTGCCATGCAGCCCATGCCGGCGGCTGTGACGGCCTGGCGGAAGACCTTGTCCACGCAGTCGCCGGCCGCGAAGACCCCCGGGACGTTGGTCTTGGTCGAGTTCGGCTTGGCCAGCAGGTAGCCCGCGGGGTCCATCTCCAGGGCACCCTTGAAGACCTCGGTGGCGGGATCGTGGCCGATCGCGACGAAGAGGCCTTCCACCTCGATCTCGCGGGTCTCCTGCGTCTCGCTGTCCTTCAGCCTGAGCCCGGTCACGCCGTCCATCGGGCCGCTGCCGCCCAGCACCTCGTCCACCACGGCGTTCCAGATGACCGAGATCTTCGGGTTGGCCATCAGCCGGTCCTGGCCGATCTTCTCCGCCCGCAGCCGGTCGCGGCGGTGGATCAGCGTGACCGAGCTGCAGATCTGGGCCAGATAGAGGGCCTCCTCGACCGCGGTGTTGCCGCCGCCGACCACCGCCACGTCCTTGTCGCGATAGAAGAAGCCGTCGCAGGTGGCGCAGGCGGAGACGCCGCGGCCGTTGAAGTGCTGCTCCGAGGTCAGGCCCAGCCAGCGCGCTTGCGCGCCCGTGGCCACCACGACGCTGTCGGCGCTGTAGACGCGCCCGCTGTCGCCGGTCAGGTGGAAGGGACGGGCGGAGAAGTCGACGGACTGGATCAGGTCGGTCTCGAAGGCCGTGCCGACGTTGACGGCCTGCGCGCGCATCTGCTCCATCAGCCAGGGCCCCTGGATGGGATCGGCAAAGCCCGGATAGTTCTCGACGTCCGTGGTGATGGTCATCTGGCCGCCCGGCTGCAGCCCCTCCACCACGCGCGGCTTCAGGTTGGCGCGCGCGGCGTAGATCGCCGCGGTCAGGCCGGCGGCGCCGGAGCCCACGATCAGCACGCGGGAATGCAGGGTGTCGGTCATGGGCGCCAGCCTCGCTTCATGTCTGGGAAGATCCACTAGAGCCAGATAGGCGGTTCGCTGCGCCCTGGCAAGTCGGCGCTCGGGAGCGCTTCGCGCTCAGGTAGAACCGGCGCCGGCCCGCACCCTCGCCCGACCGCCCATAGCAGGCTGCTTGAGTGGGCTGGGGTGCGGGCCGGTCCGCGTAAAACCAAAGCGCCTTAGGCCGTGGCCCGGCAGAGTTCCTCGAAGGGGAGCGCGAGGCGTTCGGCCACCTGGCGGGCCAGTCCCGGCATCTCGTCGAAGGGCGGCGGCGTCCAGAGGTCGAGGCGGCCGTCGAAGGGACGGGTCAGGCCGGCCTCGCGCATCTCCTTGTGAAAGCGCTCGAACTTGGCCGAACCGCCGCGCAGGCTCACGACCAGGACCGGCAGGCCGGCGGCCGCCGCCTCGGTCACCATGTTCACGGAATCCTCGGTGACGACCGCGGCCTCGGCGCCGGCCAGGATGGCGTAGTAGGGGTTCTCGCCCCGCTCGTCCCAGCAGCTGTGCGGGATCCCCTCCAGCTCGCTCAGCAGTGCTGCCGTCACCCGCGGATCGCTGCGCCTGGAGGGGGTGATCATCAGGCCAAGACCGTGCTGGCGGGCCAGCTCGGCCAGGCTGCGGCCCAGCGCGTGGGCCTGGTCGGCGTCGAAGCGGTGCACCTTGTTGCGGCCGCCGAGCAGGATCGCCAGCCGCCGCTCCGGCAGGCCGGAGAAGGCGGGCTGAAAAGCCTCCCTGGCCTCCGCCAGGCGCTGGCGGGTGACCCGGTGCAGCGAGCCCAGCATCTGGATCACGTTGGCGCCGCTGAGGCCGTCGTGCCGCGGCACGATCACCAGATCGAAGCGCGCGGCCGGCAGGGTCGGACGCTGGACCTGCACGATGAGCGTGGGGCGCGCGGAGCCGGCCTTCTGGCTGGCGGCGCGCAGGGCGAGCAGCGGGCGCACGGCCTTGCGGCCCACGCCGATGGCAAGGTCCGGCCAGGGCGGGACCAGGTTGCTGGGGTCGCGGTTTCCCAGCAGGGCCAGGCTGTCGGGGCAGAGCTGCGGCGGCAGCCAGGAGAGCGGTGGGTTGGGCTTGATCCGCTTCAAGGTCGGCTGCAGACCCAGGGCCTCCGCCAGCCCCATGGCCTGGATGATATTGCCGGCCTTGTCGTCGGAGACCGCCCAGCACAGCGGACCCTGTTGCAGCTGCAGCATGGCTGGACTGTGCCGCTCCTTCGCCGCGGCGGCAAGCCTCGCCGGCCGCACGGTCTCGCGAGCGGAGCCGGCCGGCGGCCCGGCTGCGCCGGTCCGCCGGGCAGGAATCTCTTGCTCGCCGCCCTCTCGATGAAATAATATTGCTTGAAGGCGGGGGGCGCCAGGTGGCTTGCCGGGCCCGCCGAGACAGCGGAGAAGAAGAGGTATGCGACGCAGCAAGTTGGACCGCGTCGACCTGCGCATCCTGTCGGATTTGCAGCAGGACGGGCGCATGACCAACGTGGACCTTGCCCGGCGGGCCGGGATCTCCGCGCCGCCCTGCCTCAGGCGGCTGCGCACCCTGGAGCAGAGCGGTTTCATCGAGGGCTACCACGCCAGGGTCAATGCCGCCGCGCTCGGCTATGAGGTGACCTTCTTCGCGCTGGTGGGTCTCGACAGCCAGGCGGAGAGCGTGCTGCAGGCCTTCGAGCAGGCCATGCGCGCCAGGCCGGAGGTCCGGGAGTGCCACATGGCCCGCGGCCCGCACGACTTCGTAATCCGTCTGGTCGCGCGCAACACCCAGCACGAGAACGAGCTGACGCAGATGCTGACCTCGGCACCGCACGTCACCACGGTGCAGACCATCCAGGTGATCCGCACCGCCAAGGAAGAGCCCGGCGTGCCGATCGATCCGGAAACGGGCCGGCAGGCGGAATAGGGCGGCCCTGTCTAACCGCCGTTCCCGGCCAGGGTCATCCGCGTCAGCGCCTCGAAGAGTCCGTCCCGGGTTTCCTCCGTCAGGCAGTCGACCTCGACCGCGGCCCGGAACGCCGGCAGCTCTTCGGCGAGGAAGGGCGCGCCGGAGCCGAGACGCTCCCTGACCGCGGCAAGCAGCTCTGCGCCGATCTGGATCAGCTGCGGCCGGATCTCCTCCTTGAGATCGGGGACCTCGCCGGGCCGGACGGCCTCTCCGCTGGTCCAGCGCTCGATCCAGCAGACCTGGATCTCCTTTGCGGCTTCGATCTGGGCGCGGAAGAAGGCGGCCGCCGTGTCCGGCGCGATCCCGCTCTCCTCGGCGGCGGCAACGGCCTTTTCCAGCACCACCGCCTCGCGCTCCCTGTCTTCGACGGCGACGCCGCGGGCGTCCTTCCAGGCAGCGACCGGCTGCATCAGTTCGAGGCGGGCGTCGATCAGCCGGAAGGCCTCGCTCGAGGTTTCTGCTGCCGCCAGGCCCGGCGGGACCAGCAGGGCGGAGAGCGCGAACAGCGCGGTTCTTGCTTTCATGCGGTCATCCCCTCTGGAGGGTCAGGACGAACCGCCGCCCCCCGGCGGTCTCTTAAGGTCGAAGGTCATCTCGACCGAGGTGTACTGCAGGTATCCCAGGCGGGCGACGGGGTTCACCAGGGTGAGATCGACCAACCCGTCGACCAGGATCGCATCGTCGATGTGAATACCCACGACCTCGCCGATCACCATGGTGTTGCGCTGGCCGGGCGTTCCGCTGGGCAGCTCCAGGATCTTCCACAGCCGGCATTCCAGGTGGATCGGGGCAGCGGCCACCCGCGGCGGGGCCACCATGCGCGAGGGCACGAGTTCCAGGCCGGCGAAGTCACTCTCCGCTTCGCCGCGCGCCAGCGGGGCCGAGGTCAGCACCATCTCTTTGCGCAGCTCCCAGGTGACGAGGTTTGCGACGAACTCGCCAGTCTCCTCGACGTTGGTGACGGAATCCTTGGCCGAGGCATCTTCGGCCTTCACCCCGTTGGCAGCGAACATCACCATCGGCGGGTCATCGGCCACGGCATTGAAGAAGCTGTAGGGCGCCAGGTTGACCCGGCCGTCGCCGTCCAGCGTGGTGAACCAGCCGATCGGCCGGGGCACGACGCAGGACTTGAAGGGGTTGTGCGGCAGGCCGTGATTCTTGGCGGCGGTCTCGTAGAACATCGGCTTGCTTCCCCTCGTACGTCCCCGGCAACACGCGCCGGCCTTGCGAGGTAAGCGCCGAAGGGGCCGGAGCGCAACGCTTCCTTCGGTCACGAGAGTTGCGCCGGGCGATTTCCGCGGAGCGCTTCGGATGCCCGCGGAAGTGGCCCGCAAGCCCGCCCGCAGCCGATCCACCCTTGCGCGATACCCCCCTAGTTGAACTGCACCTTCACGATCTCGTAGGCCTTCTCGCCCTTGGGCGTATGCACCTCGACGCTGTCGCCGATCTGCTTGCCGATCAGCGCGCGCGAGATCGGGGCGGTGATGGCCAGGCGGCCCTTGGCCACGTCGGCCTCCAACTCGCCCACGATCTGGTAGGTCGCTTCCTCGTCGGTGTCCTCGTCGACCACGGTGACCGTGGCGCCGAACTTGACCGTGTCTCCCGAAAGCTTGCTGACGTCGATGATTTCGGCCCGGGCCATCTTGTCTTCCAGTTCGGCGACACGGCCCTCGATAAAGCTCTGGCGTTCGCGGGCGGCGTGGTACTCCGCGTTCTCCGAGAGGTCGCCGTGCTCGCGCGCCTCGGCGATCGCCTTCACGACCGCCGGCCGCTCGACCGACTTCAAGTGCTTGAGCTCGGTTTCCAGCAAATGGAAACCCTCTGACGTCATGGGAAACTTATCGCTCATGGAAGGGACCCTTTCACCGCTCCCTTGTCGCTGGAAGGCACAGTTGATAATTCTGACCCTATTTTTTGCCGTTCGACAAGCCGCTCGAAAACCGCCCGCCCCGGCACTTCAGCGGCCCCTGCCCCTGCCGAACCGCCCGGCAGAGGGGGTGGCGCTAGCACTCGGTCGGGGGTGAGAGCCTTGTCCGGAATGGCGTTCGGCGCTTGAGCGGCCGTCAGGACAGCCCAACAAAGTAGGATTGCAGGGGATGGACTTCAAGCGCTCCGCTCTCGCGGGCCTTGAGGGCGAGGATCGCGGCCTGTGCGCCACGCACGGTGGTATAGTAGGGAATCCGGTCCATCAGCGCCTGCCGGCGGATGGAGAAGGAATCGGCGATCGACTTGGCGCCCTCGCTGGTGTTGATCACCAGCTGGATCCCGTCCGAGCGCATGCGGTCGACGATGTGGGGGCGTCCCTCGCGCACCTTCTTGACGGCCGTGACCTCCAGTCCGGCCGCCTCCAGAGCCCGCGCGGTGCCGCTGGTCGCGACCAGGGTGAAGCCGAGCGCGACAAGCTGCCTGGCCAGACCCAGCACGGCCTCCTTGTCGCCGTCCTTGACCGAGACGAAGACCGCACCGCTGGCCGGGAGATCGGTCCCGGCGCCGAGCTGCGACTTCAGGAAGGCGCTGGGGAAGTCGCGGTCCAGGCCCATGACCTCGCCGGTCGACTTCATCTCCGGGCCCAGGACCACGTCGACGCCGGGGAAGCGGGCGAAGGGGAAGACCGCCTCCTTCACCGCCACGTGGCCGCCGGTTCCCAGGCGCTCGGGCACCAGGTCGGCCAGGCGCTCGCCGGCCATCACGCGCGCGGCGATCTTCGCCACCGGGTGGCCGATCGCCTTGGCGACGAAGGGGACCGTGCGGCTGGCCCGCGGGTTGACCTCCAGGATGAAGATCTCGCCGTCGCGCACGGCGTACTGGATGTTCATCAGGCCGCGCACGCCCAGGCCCTTGGCCAGGGCCTCGGTCTGGCGCTCGATCTCTTCCAGCGCCTGCTGGCTGAGCGAGAAGGGCGGCAGCGCGCAGGCCGAATCGCCGGAGTGGATGCCGGCTTCCTCGATGTGCTCCATGATGCCGGCGATGCGCACGCTCTCGCCATCCGCCAGGGCATCGACATCCACCTCGATGGCGTCTCTCAGATAGCCGTCGACCAGGACCGGGGACTTGCCCGAGATCTTGACCGCGGTCTCCATGTACTCTTCGAGCTGCGCCACGTCGTGGACGATCTCCATGGCGCGCCCGCCCAGGACGTAGGAGGGCCGCAGCAGCACGGGGTAGCCGATCCGCTCGGCGATGCTGCGGGCCTGGCTCAGCGAGGTCGCAGTCCCGTTCGGCGGCTGCTTCAGCCCCAGCCGCTCGATCAGCTGCTGGAAGCGCTCGCGGTCCTCGGCCAGGTCGATGGCCTCGACCGGCGTCCCCAGGATCGGGATCTCGGCGGCCTCCAGGGCCGCTGCCAGCTTCAGCGGGGTCTGGCCGCCGTACTGCACGATGACGCCCTTCAGGGTGCCGGCCTGCTGCTCGCGCCGCGCGATCTCGATCACGTCCTCGTCGGTCAGGGGCTCGAAATAGAGGCGGTCGGAGGTGTCGTAGTCGGTCGAGACGGTCTCCGGGTTGCAGTTGACCATGATGGTCTCGTAGCCGGCCTCCTTCAGCGCGTAGGCGGCATGGACGCAGCAGTAGTCGAACTCGATCCCCTGGCCGATGCGGTTGGGCCCGCCGCCCAGGATCATTATCTTGTCGCGCTGGCTGGGATCGGCCTCGCACTCGGGCTCGAAGACCCCGTCGCCCTCGTAGGTGGAGTACATGTAGGAGGTGTCGGAGGCGAACTCGGCGGCACAGGTGTCGATGCGCTTGAAGACCGGCTGCACGCCCAGCGAGCGCCGCCGCGCCGCCACCGCCTCCTGCCCGATCCCGGCCAGCTTCGCCAGGCGCTCGTCGGAGAAGCCGAGCCCCTTCAGGCGGCGCAGTCCCACCGCATCGCCCGGCAGACCGCGCTTGCCGATGGCCTCCTCCTCGCCGACCAGCGCCTCGATGTGGCCGAGGAACCAGGGGTCGAAGGCCGTCACCGCGGCGATCTCTTCCAGGGTCAGGCCCAGCCGGAAGGCCTGGGCGATGGTCAGGATGCGGTCGGGCATGGGAAGCGCCAGGCGGGCGGAGACGGCGTCGCGATCGACCGAGCCGTCGTCCCTGATCGCATCGGGGATCTCGACCTCGTCCAGGCCGGCGTAGCCGGTCTCCAGCGAGCGCAGGGCCTTCTGCATGGCCTCGGGGAAGGTCCGGCCGATGGCCATGGCCTCGCCCACCGACTTCATCGAGGTGGTGAGCAGGGGCTCGGCCCCCTTGAACTTCTCGAAGGTGAAGCGCGGCATCTTGACGACGATGTAGTCGATGGTCGGCTCGAAGGACGCCGGGGTCACCTTGGTGATGTCATTCTGCAGCTCGTCCAGGCGATAGCCAACGGCCAGCTTGGCGGCGACCTTGGCGATGGGGAAGCCGGTCGCCTTGGAGGCCAGCGCCGAGGAGCGCGAGACGCGCGGGTTCATCTCGATCACCACGATCTCGCCGTCGGCCGGGTTGATCGCGAACTGCACGTTGGAGCCGCCGGTATCGACGCCGATCTCGCGCAGGCAGGCGAGCGAGGCGTTGCGCAGCAGCTGGTACTCCTTGTCGGTGAGCGTCAGCGCCGGCGCCACGGTCACCGAATCGCCCGTGTGGATGCCCATGGGATCCACGTTCTCGATCGAGCAGACGATGATGCAGTTGTCCGCCTGGTCGCGGACCACCTCCATCTCGAATTCCTTCCAGCCCAACACCGACTGCTCGACCAGGACGGAGCCGACCGGCGAGGCCGCCAGGCCGCCGCGCACGATCTCGCTGAACTCGTCCAGGTTATAGGCGATGCCGCCGCCGGTGCCGCCCAGGGTGAAGGAGGGGCGAATGACGGCCGGCAGACCGACCAGGTCCAGTGCTTCCAGCGCATCCTCGTAGCTCTCCACCATGCGCGCGCGCGGCGAGCGGATGCCGATCTTCTCCATGGCGGCACGGAAGCGCTCTCGGTCCTCGGCCTTGTCGATCACGTCGGCCTTGGCGCCGATCATCTCGACGCCCAGTTCGTCCAGGATGCCGTCCTTGGCAAGCGCCATGCCGACGTTCAGCGCGGTCTGGCCGCCCATGGTGGGCAGCAGCGCATCGGGGCGCTCCTTGCGCAGGATGCTGGCAACGCAGTCGAGCGTGATCGGCTCGATGTAGGTCGCGTCCGCCAGGCCCGGGTCGGTCATGATCGTGGCTGGATTGGAGTTCACCAGGATCACCCGGTAGCCCTCTTCCTTCAGCGCCTTGCAGGCCTGGGCGCCGGAATAGTCGAACTCGCAGGCCTGGCCGATGACGATGGGTCCCGCCCCGATGATCATGATCGATTTCAGGTCGTTTCTTTTTGGCATGGACGGCCTTATCCAGTTCCTGCTTGCAAGACCGGGTCAGGGTCTGGCTGGGCTGCCGGACCTCCGACCCCGGGTCTGAAATTCAACATCCTAGAGCGCGACGCGGACGCCGCATCGCAGCGGATGCCACCCGGCCGGCTCGTTTGAGAAAGACACCCTGCTCACGGCTGCATCCCGCCAGAGCAAATCCCGAGCAGATGGACTCATCTGCGACGACGATTTGCTTTCAAAACAAGGCGCTGGTGCAAGGTGCGTGAGCATCTTGCTCTAGCTCCCCGCATCCATCAGGCCGACGAAGCGCTGGAAGAGGTGCTGGCTGTCCTGCGGTCCGGGCGAGGCTTCCGGGTGATGCTGGACCGAGAAGATCGGCTTACCCTCGACCTTGAGGCCCTCGTTGCTGCCGTCGAAGAGCGAGCGATGGGTCTCCACCACGCCCGGTGGCAGGCTGCCCGCATCGACGACGAAGCCGTGGTTCTGGCTGGTGATCTCGACGCGGCCGCTGTCCAGGTCCTGGACCGGCTGGTTGGCGCCGCGATGGCCGCGCTGCATCTTCTTCGTCTTCGCCCCCAGCGCCAGGGCCAGAAGCTGGTGGCCGAGGCAGATGCCGAAGAGCGGCTTGCCGGTCTCGATCAGGCTGCGGATGGTCGGCAGGGCGTAGAGCCCGGTCGCAGCCGGATCGCCCGGTCCGTTCGAGAGGAAAATGCCGTCGGGCTCGTGGGCCAGGATCTCCTCGGCGGTCGCGGTCGCCGGCACGACGGTGACGGCGCAGCCGGCGCTGGCCAGCATGCGCAGGATGTTCTGCTTGGCGCCGTAGTCGATGGCCACGACCCTGTGGCGCGGCGCCTCCTGCCGGCCGTAGCCCTCGGGCCAGGCCCAGGCCGTCTCGTCCCAGCGATAGGTCTGGCCGGTGGTGACCTCCCGGGCGAGGTCCATGCCTTCCAGGCCGGGCCAGGCAGCGGCCTCCTCGGCCAGACCTTCCAGGTCGAAGCGGCCGTCGGGGGCATGGCAGATGACCGCGTTCGGCGGGCCGCCGTCGCGGATCCGCCGTGTCAGCGCACGGGTGTCAAGCCCGGCGAGCCCGACCATCCCCATCCGCCGGAGCCAGCTTTCCAGCGCGTCGCGCTGGCGCCAGTTCGAGGGCGCGCCCGGCAGCGCGCGCAGGACCAGGCCGCGCGCGACCGGCGTCTTGGACTCCAGATCCTCGTCGTTGGTGCCGACGTTGCCGACATGGGGGAAGGTGAAGGTGATGATCTGGCCAGCATAGGAGGGGTCGGTCAGGATCTCCTGGTAGCCGGTCATGGAGGTGTTGAAGCAGACCTCGCCGGCGGCCCGGCCGGCGGCGCCGATCCCCTGGCCCCAGAAGTGACTGCCGTCGCCCAGCACCAGGCAGGCGGTGGCGCCTTCGGGGCGCACAACGATAGACGGCCCGCTGGTCGTGGCGGCCGTTTGTTGATCTCGGGTCATCGGCGGAAGTGGCCCTCTGGTCCTGTGGCGTCCCGAGGCCGGCCGGTCCCCCGTGCCCGCCCACCCCTTGGCAAGCTTGCACGTCGACCGGCAGGCCGGCGAGCGCAGCGGTCTGTCGTTAGCAGAGGTATTAGGGCTTCGCGCTCTCCGCGACAAGTCATGGGAGCCCGGATAAGTTTGCAACCGGAGAAGATTGCAAGTGGGGGGGTGCGCTTCGAATCCTGTCGCGGTAGTGTGCGCGCCGTCCTGTCGGGCGTGGCTGCCGCAGATGACAGGGCGAGCGAGTGAATGCGGGAGTTCGCCTATGTTGCGTGATCGTTTGAACGGTGCCTTGAAGGAAGCCCTGAAAGGCCAGGACAAGCGTGGCGTCTCGACGATTAGACTGATCCTGGCCGCCTTGAAGGACAGGGACATCGCTGCGCGCGGGCGCGGCGAGAACGACGGCGTGAGCGACGAGTCCATCCTGGAGATGCTTCAGAAGATGGTGAAGCAGCGCCGCGAATCGATCGCCGCCTACGAGAAGGGCCAGCGCGGCGACCTGGCGCAGCAGGAGCAGGAGGAGATCGATGTGATCTCGCGCTTCCTGCCGCAGATGATGGACGAGAAAGAGACCGAGCAGGCCGTCGAATCGGCGATGAAGGAACTTGAGGCCGACTCGATCAAGGACATGGGCCGGGTGATGGCGGCCCTGAAGGAGCGGTTCCCGGGCAAGATGGACTTCGCCAAGGCAAGCGGCATGGTCAAGCGCCGCCTGGCCTGACAGCAGTATCCTGCGGGGGAGTAAGCGGGCAGAGGCCCGTTGCGCGTGCGCGCAGGCTTGCCCTGGTCTATCCTGGGGCGCGAGACGGGAGGATCGCGGAAGCGACCCCCGGCGTCCGCATCGGGAATTGAGAACTGGCGCATGTCCCTGCCACAGGCCTTTCTAGACGAGCTGCGTGCCCGGGTCGGACTTGCCGCCCTGATCGGGCGGCGCGTGCGCCTGCAGCGCAAGGGGCGCGAGTTCCAAGGCCTCTGTCCCTTCCACAACGAGAAGACGCCCTCCTTCACCGTGAACGAGGCCAAGGGCTTCTACCACTGCTTCGGCTGCGGCGCGCATGGCGACGCCTTCTCCTTCGTCATGCAGAGCGAGGGGCTGAGCTTCCACGATGCGGTGGAGCGGCTGGCAGGCGAGGCCGGACTGGAGGTGCCGCGGCCGACGCCCGAGGCCAGGGCGGCCGCCGAAAGGCGCACGAACCTGCTGGAGGTGGTGGAGGCGGCCGCGTCGCTCTTCGAGCGCTGCCTTAGGGGCGAGGCCGGGGGCGAGGCCCGCCGCTACCTCGCCAACCGCGGCCTCACGCGGGACAGCATCCAGCGCTTCCGGCTGGGCTTCGCCCCGAACCAGCGAGGCTTCCTGGCCGAGAGCCTGAAGCGGCAGGGGATCGAGGAGGCCCAGCTCGTCGAGGCGGGGCTGGTCAAGCGCGACGAGGCGGGCGGGCGTCTCAAGGAATACTTCTTCGACCGGGTCGTCTTTCCCATCGCAGACCGCCGCGGCCGCGTGGTGGCCTTCGGCGGCCGCAGGCTGGGCGAGGGGGGAGGCCCCAAGTACCTCAACTCGCCCGACAACGGCCTCTTCCACAAGGGCGAGCTGCTCTACAACCTGAAGCCGGCCCAGGAGGCCCTGCAGGGCGAGGAGCAGCGCCTGCTGCTGGTGGAGGGCTACATGGACGTGATCGCGCTCGCCCAGGCCGGGCTCGGCGGCGCGGTGGCCCCGCTGGGCACGGCCGTGACGGAGGGCCAGCTCGAGCTGGCCTGGCGCCTGGCCGACGAGCCGGTGATCTGCCTGGACGGCGATGCCGCCGGCCGCCGGGCGGCGGCCCGTGTGATCGAACGCGCCCTGCCGCTGCTGAAGCCGGGCAAGTCCGTGCGCTTCGCCTTCCTGCCGGAGGGCGAGGACCCGGACAGCCTGGTGCGAGCCGGCGGAAGGGCGGCGCTCGAGACCCGGCTGGCTGCGAGCCTGCCGCTGGCCGAGATGCTCTGGCGCCAGGCGCTGGGCGCGGCGGCGCCCGCCACGCCCGAACGCTGGGCCGCGCTCAAGGACGAGCTGCTGGCCGCGGCCGGCCGCATCGCGCAATCCAGCGTCCAGGAAAGCTATCGCAGCTTCCTCATGGACCGTTTCTACGAGACCCGCCGGGGGACCAGGAGCGCCGGTCCGACTAGGCGCGGGCTGCCGACGCGTGGCGGACAGAGGCAGCAGTTCAGCAAGCCGGAGCCCGAAGGCCAGCGCCGCCGCCAGGAACGCGAAGTCCTGGCGATCCTCATCAACCATCCCCAGCAGGCCACCCAGCGGCTGGAAGAACTCGCGGCCCACCGCTTTGCGATGCTGGACCTGGAACGCTTCAAGGCGAGTGCAATAGATTGTCTCGCGGCGGTGCCAGAGCTTGACAGCGGGTCCCTGCGTCGCCAGTTGACCAGCTTGGGATACGGCGCACTGATCGACCAGGTCCTGACCGCCGCCGTCTATGCGCTTTGCGCTGCGGCTCGCCCCGAGGCGCCGGAAGACCAGGTCGAGCGCATGTTGGAGACATTGCTTGCCGACTTTGCCAGAGCACGTGCCGCAGATGCGATCCGCGAAGCGGAAGCACGGGTTGCAGAGGATATCAACGAAGAAACTCTGGCAGGTTTGGAAGCAGCCAAACGGGATTTCGAAGCCGCCGACAGGCGGCTGTTGGCGTTGGCTATGCCGTGAGGCCTAGCCCGGGGGCAGTGACGGGGAAAGCACAGCGGGGCACTGTGAAGAGCCTGCCTGTGGGCAGGAGAGTGATCAGACACCAGATGTAGGTCGAAACGGCGGAATTCTGACGCCGGACGGCCGATTGTATAAGGCGGTTGTGAGGACGCGATGGCGAGCAAACAAGGCGAAGCGCAGACCACCAACAGCGAAGAGGCGATGGACGGAGCCTTGATCGACGCCACCGTGGCGGCGGTCAAGAAGATGGTCGCCAAGGCAAAGGAGCGCGGCTACGTCTCGCTCGACGAGATCAACCAGGCCCTGCCGCAGGAGCAGGTCTCGGCCGAGCAGATCGAAGACACGCTGGCCATGCTGTCCGAGATGGGAATCACCGTCGTCGAGGGCGAAGAGCAGGAAGAAGAGGACTCCAACAAGCAGAACGGCGCCGCCGAAGAGGAAGAGGAGAGCTCCAACGCCTCGGGCAACGTCAGCGACGAGGAGGTCGGGCGCACCGACGATCCGGTGCGCATGTACCTGCGCGAGATGGGCTCGGTCGAGCTCTTGTCCCGCGAGGGCGAGATCGCGATTGCCAAGCGAATCGAGGCCGGCCGCGAGAAGATGATCTCCGGCCTCTGCGAGAGCCCGCTCACCATCCACGCGCTGCTGCACTGGCGCCAGGCCCTGATGGACCAGGAGATCCTGCTGCGCGACATCATCGACCTCGATGCCACCTACGGCGCCGGACCCGACGGCGAAGAGGGTGAGGGCGAGGCCAAGGGTGCCCAGCAGGGCGGCACCAACGGGTCGGGCAACGGCGCGGCCAACGGGGCCGCGAACGGGTCCGGCAACGGTGCGGCCGCAGCCAAGCCGGAGGAGAGCGGCGCGGAAGACTCGAGCGACGACAGCGATGACAGCAACGACGACGAGGAGAACGCGCTTTCCCTCTCGGCGATGGAGCAGCAGCTCCTGCCTCAGGTGCTGGAGCGGCTGGACGCAATCGCGGTCTGCTACCGCGATCTCATGGCCGTCCAGGAAGAGCGCCTGGCCGCCATGACCAGCGGCGAGGAGGTCGAGAACGCGACCGAGGATCGCTACGAGGGCCTGCGCCAGGAGATGGTGCAGCACATGAAGTCGGTCCGCTTCAACAACGGCCGCATCGACGCCCTGCTGGAGCAGCTCTACAGCTTCTCCAAGACCCTGATGGTCCTGGAAGGCCGCCTGATGCGCCTAGCGGAGAGCTGCGGCGTGCCGCGCGCCGTCTTCCTCAAGTACTACCAGGGCTCCGAACTCGACCCGAACTGGCTGGGATCGGTGCGCGACCTGCCGGGGCGCGGCTGGACGCGCCTGGCCGAGCGCCACGCCGACGAGGTCTTGCGGGTGCGCGAGGAGATCCAGGGCGTCAGCGAGCAGGTGGGCCTGCCCATCGGCGAGTTCCGCCGCATCACCAACACCGTCAAGAGCGGCGAGCGCGAGGCGAGCCGGGCCAAGACCGAGATGGTCGAGGCCAACCTGCGCCTGGTGATCTCCATCGCCAAGAAGTACACCAACCGCGGCCTGCAGTTCCTGGACCTGATCCAGGAGGGCAACATCGGCCTGATGAAGGCGGTGGACAAGTTCGAGTACCGCCGCGGCTACAAGTTCTCGACCTACGCCACCTGGTGGATCCGTCAGGCCATCACGCGCTCGATCGCCGACCAGGCGCGCACCATCCGCATTCCCGTGCATATGATCGAGACCATCAACAAGCTGGTGCGCACCAGCCGCCAGATGCTGCACGAGATCGGCCGCGAACCGACGCCGGAGGAGCTGGCCGAGCGCCTGGTCATGCCGCTGGAGAAGGTGCGCAAGGTACTGAAGATCGCCAAGGAGCCGATCAGCCTCGAGACCCCGATCGGCGACGAGGAGGATTCCCACCTCGGCGACTTCATCGAGGACAAGAATGCGGTCCTGCCGCTCGACGCCGCCATCCAGTCGAACCTGCGCGAGACCACGACCCGGGTGCTGGCCACCCTGACGGCGCGCGAGGAGCGGGTGCTGCGCATGCGCTTCGGCATCGGCATGAACACCGACCACACCCTGGAAGAGGTGGGCCAGCAGTTCAACGTCACCCGCGAGCGCATCCGCCAGATCGAGGCCAAGGCCCTGCGCAAGCTGAAGCACCCCAGCCGCAGCCGCAAACTGCGCAGCTTCCTTGACAACTAGGGTGTGACTGCCGGAGCCTTCCGCCCCGGAGGTGGAAGGCTCATGCGCTACTACGACCGCTATCGGGTGCGGCCGGGGACGGAGGTATCGCTGGCGGACGTCGATCCCGGCGATACGGCGGATATCAAGAAATCGGATGCGGACGATCTCCTGGCCGCCGAGAAGGCGAAGCTGGAGGGTCTGCAGTACCGCCTCTACGCGGAGGGGAAGTGCGCCCTCCTGGCCTGCCTGCAGGGGCCCGACGCTGCGGGCAAGGACGGCGCCATCCGCCATGTCTTCAGCGGCATCAACCCGCAAGGCTGCCGCGTGCAGGCCTTCAAGGAACCGACCAGCCACGAGCTGGATCACGACTTCCTCTGGCGCATTCACCTGCATACGCCCTGTCAGGGTCAGATCACGGTCTTCAACCGCTCGCACTACGAGGACGTGCTGATCGTCCGCGTGAAGAACCTGGTGCCGGAGCCGGTCTGGCGCGAGCGCTATAGCCTGATCAACGCCTTCGAGCGCCTGCTGGCGGACCGCGGGACCAAGATCCTGAAGTTCTTCCTGCACATCAGCAAGGAGGAGCAGCTCGAGCGCTTCGAGAAGCGTCTCAGCGACCCCGAGAAGCACTGGAAGATCAGCGAGGCCGACTACACCGAGCGCGAGTTCTGGGACGACTACATTCGCGCCTTCGAGGAGGCCCTGAGCCGCTGCTCGACCGACGAGGCGCCCTGGTTCGTCATCCCGGCGAACCACAAGTGGGCGCGCAACGTGATCATCGCCCGAATCCTGCGCGAGTGCCTGGAGGATATGAACCCGCAGATCCCCGAACCCACGGTCGACCTGAAGGATATCCGGAAGCGCTTTCACGAAGCCCTGCGCGAACAGGAGAACGGCTCCGCGGAGGACTGACCTTCGGCCGGCAGGACCGCCGGGGCGGCCCGTTCAGGGGAGCAGCAGGCAGGTCTTGAAGCGCTCGTCCAGGAGGAGCTGCAGGGCGGCGCGCTCTTCCGGTGCTCCCTTCCGGGTCTTGAAGGGAGAGCGCATGCCCGGCTCGGGATAGAAGGCCGGCAGGTGGCCGCGCGGCGCGGCCTCCCCGAAGCCCAGCTCCTCGTAGGGGAGCCAGCGGTCCCCCTGACGCCAGCCGACCGCTTCGGCAAAGGCCAGGAAGCGCTCTCCGTCGCTGCCGCTCAGCCCCTGCCAGACCGAGAGCTGTGCCTCGAAGCCGAAGCGACCGCTGGAGCCGCGCGCGTAGAGCAACTCGATATAGGCGAGGTCGCTGCAGGGAAAGCGCTCGATCGCGTCCGGATCGAACCAGCCCTCGCTCTCGCGGCCGCTGGCCAGCAGCATGATCTCGGACAGCGCCGAGTTGGCCTGCTTCCAGTCGCCCGCGGCGATGAACGCGCGGACCTCCGCATAGCGCTGGTCCAGGCGGGCGGCGGCACCGGCATAGCCCAGCCAGTTGCTGCTGGCCAGCGCCAGGACCGCCAGCAGGCCGGCGATGGCCAGCCAGAGCGCCCAGCGGGAGAGGAAGGTCGGGCTGCCTGCCATCGCTAGAGCAAATCCCGAGTAGCTGGAAGCATCTGCGACGACGATTTGCTTCTAAAACAATGAGCTAGAGTAGGATGAGCGAGCATGAGCGAGCGCATCCTGCTCTAGAAGCCGAGCGCGCGGGCGCCCTGATAGAAGATCAGGCTGACGACCCAGGCGTAGAGGAGCGAGAAGACCAGAGAGAAGCTGGTGAAGCCCCAGGACTTGGTCTCGCCGCGGACCGTGGCGATGGTGGTGAGGCAGGGGGTGTAGAGCAGGCAGAAGAGGCAGAAGCTGTAGGCCTGCACGGGATCCACTGTGATCGCGATCTTGTGGGCCACCGCATCGGCGTTCAGGGCATAGATGGTCGAGAGCGAGCCGATGACGATCTCCTTGGCGATGAAGCCGAAGATCAGCGCCAGGGTGAGATAGGCGTTGATGCCGATCGGCTCCATCACCGGCGACAGCAGTTCGCCCAGCTCTCCGCCCCAGGTGTTGAGCCCGCTCGCCCCGACGGGAAAGCTGGTCAAGAACCAGACGGCGACGCAGCCCACGATGATGAAGTTGGTGGCGCGATGCAGGAAGTGATGCATCTCGCCCCAGCCGCGCAGCAGCACCTGGCGCAGGGTCGGCGTGCGGTAGGGCGGCATCTCCAAGACGAAGGGCTCGTTCGACTTGAACTGCTTGGAGCGGCTGAAGACGGCGGCCGCCAGGAAGGCCGCGACGAAGCTGATGACATAGAAGGAGAAGAGCACCAGGGGGCCCAGGTGCGCGGGGAAGGTGGCGGCGATGATGAAGACGAAGACCGCCAGGCGCGCCGAGCAGAGCGACAGCGGGATGATCAGCATGGAGAGCAGGCGCAGCGGCCGGGAGCGCATCACCCTGGTGCCCATGAGCGCCGGCACGTTGCAACCGAACCCCATCATCTGCATGACGAAGGCCCGGCCGTCGAGGCCCAGCCTGCGCATGAAGGCATCCATCAGGTAGGCCGCGCGGGCCAGATAGCCGCTGTCCTCGACGGCGGCCATGCAGAAGAAGAAGAGGACGATCAGGGGCACGAAGGAGGCCACCGTCGCCACGCCCAGCCAGATCCCGTCGATCAGGATGGAATGCAGCCACCTGGGTGCCCAGGCCAGGGCCGGCTCCAGCAGGGCTGCCTGGATCCAGTCGGTGATGTCGCCGACCCAGTCCTGAGAGGGCAGGCCGATCGACCAGATCAGGTAGAAGATGGCGAGCATCACGAGGAAGAAGAGCGGCAGGCCGAAGACCGGGTGCAGCAGCACGCGGTCCAGCTTCTCGCTGAGCGTGGCCGGCTTCTCGTCCGGATAGGCGACGGCATCCTTGAGGACCTCCTCCATGGCCGTCTGGTCGATCGGATGGTGGTGGAGGCTTGCGTAGTCGGCCCGGCCGGGCGGCTCGCCCTGCCGCTTCTCCAGCGCCCTGGTCAGGCCGGCCATGGCCGTCTCGAAGCCCTCGCCGTACTTGGCCGAGACCAGGAAGACCGGCATGCCCAGCCGGATCGAAAGCTCCAGCGTGTCGAACTTGATGCCGGCCTTGCGGGCCTCGTCGGCCATGTTCAGCATGACCACGGCCTCGACCCCCAGGGCCTTCATCTGCAGCGGCATGCGGATCTGCCGGTCGATCTGCGAGGCGTTGAGGATAAGGACCACGAGGTCCAGATCGTTCTCCTCGAGGAATGTCCTGACCACCTTCTCGTCATCGGAGTAGCCGTCGAGATCGTAAAGGCCCGGCAGGTCGACGAACTCCACCCTCCTGCCGCCGAGCGCGACCTCGGCCTGCGCCAGATCGACGGTGATGCCGGGCCAGTTGCCGACATGTGCGCCCGCACCGGTGATCCGGTTGAACAGCATCGACTTGCCGGTGTTGGGCTGCCCGATCAGGGCGACCCTGGGCTTCGTCGCTGGCAGGCCGGCCCGTTCGCCGTCGGCAAGGGCTGCGGTCATGGCCGGGCGCAGCGCTTCACGAGTGACGGCGAAGGCGCACTTGCGTGGCTTCGGCCCTGCGAATCGCCACTTCCGTGGTCATGCCGACGCGGACGACGAGCGGGCCGCCGAACCAGGCCCGCCGCAGCACGCGCACCTCCTTGCCCGGCACCAGGCCCATCGCCTCCAGTCGCTTCAGGAAGATCTCGCCGAAGGTGCCGGCCTCGACGCCCTCCACGACCGCGGGGACATGGAGGTCCAGGTCGAGAAGACGCAAGGCCTCGCCGCCGTCTGCGAGCCGGGGGGTCACGCCACGGGGGCCGCGGTCTGGGTGTCGCCGGCCTTGCTGGCGATGGCGGCAACCTCCTGGTCCACCAGATAGAGGCTGTGCGGGCCCTCGCCGATGAGCTCTATCCGCTCAACGATGTGCCGGAAGAGCTTCATCTCGCCGCGCTGCTCCATGACGAACCACTGCAGGAACTCGAAGGTGCCGTGGTCGCCGGCGGCCTGGGCGTCGCGCACGGCAGAGCCGATCGCCTCCGTCACCTTGCCCTCGTGCCCCAGGATCAGCTTGAAGAGGTCCAGGACCGTCTCGGTCCCGATCTCGGGGGCCGCGTGGTCGGCGATGGCGACGGAACAGTCGTTGTCCAGCATGAAACGCAGCAGGCGCCGCATGTGCATCAGCTCTTCGTCGGCATGGGCGATCAGGAAGTCCGCGCAGCCATCCAGTCGGTGGTCGTTGCACCAGGCGCCGGCCTGCCAGTAGAGGTGCGCGGCACGCAGCTCGCCGTTCAGCAGTGCGTTCAGCGTCTCGCTGCGATCGCAGTCCTGCATTCCCCTCGCCCCCGTCGATCTTGCCCCAAAAGCTTATCCGTCGAAGATGCCAAGCTTGACATGCGAGTGCAACTGATTTGAATTCGCATCTGAATCCTGCCTCATGCTTTCTGTTGCTTTTTGCCCACCCGGCGTGTGTGACCTGTGCAACCTCTTGAGGCTGGGAAGGCGGATCGACGCGAGAACCCCTCCAGGCTCGTCCAAAGAACGCGAGAGGTGCGGTTGGCGGTGATCTGGGAAGGCGGAGGAGCGAGGCGGGGCATCCTGCCGTGGTGCGCAATGGGCGTAGCGGTCCTTGCGAACGCCTGTCTCCTCTCCCCGGCCTCGGCCGAGGAGGCGCTGCCCGCCTGGTTCTCGCAGGAGACGGCGACCGGCGACTGGGGCGGGCTGCGCGCGGAGATCGAGAAGGCTGGTGTCACCCCCGCCCTCAACTTCACCACCGACCTGATGACGAACCCGGTCGGCGGGATCAGCCAGTCGGCCGCCTACGCCGGCGCCTGGACGCTGACCTTCGATGTCGACCTCGAGGTCTTGGCCGGCATCGAGGGGCTCAGCGCCTTCGTCTCGGCGTCATCGGAGCAGGGACGCGACCTCTCCGCAGAGGACATCGGCAACCTCTTCGACGTGGCCCAGGTCTTCAACGGCGACGGCCTGAGGCTGAACCAGGCCTACCTTCGCCAGGAACTCTTCGACCAGGCGCTCACCGTCACCCTGGGGCGCCTTGCCAGCGGCGACGTCTTCGCCGTGCTGGATAGCTACCAGTACTATGTCAGCGGTGCCGTGAACGACAACCCGACCAGCATCCTGATCAACGTCCCCTCCTTCACAACGCCGCCCTTCGCCGAGTGGGGCACCAGCGTCACGCTGACCCCCGGCGAGGCCTTCTATGCCTCTGCCGGCGTCTACAACGCCAATCCCGAAGCCGAGGCGCCGGACAAGTACGGCGCCGACTTCCGGCTGGGTCCGGGGGGCGGCTTCCTCACCCTGGCGGAGGTCGGCTACACGCCCGACAAGGGTCTGACCAAGGGCGGTCTTCCCGGCCGCTATGCCCTCGGCGGCTACTACGACACCAGCAACTACGCGGAGCTCGATGACCTGTCGCGCAAGGAGAAGGGAAACTACGGGATCTACCTGCTGGGCGAGCAGCTGGTCCATCGCCAGGAGGAGGGCAGCGACCGCGGGCTGACGGCCTGGACGACCCTCACCTTCGGCCCCGACCAGAGCATCAACCCGGTGCCCTTCGCCGCCTACGGCGGTGCCTACTACAAGGGACTCTCGGCCGGGCGCCCGGACGACATCGCCGCCTTTGCCCTCTACTACGGCCTCTTCAGCGACCGCCTGGACGACCAGAGCTATGAACTGGCCCTGGAGGCCAACTACCGCTTCCAGTACGCACCCTGGCTCTACGTGACGCCGGACATCCAGTACGTGATCAACCCCGCGGGTGAGGGCATTCCAAACGCTCTGGTCTTCGGAATGGAGATCTCGATCGACTTCTGAGGTCTCGGGCCCCGTCGTCCGGTCTCAGCGCCCGGCCTCAACGCCGAGCAGGGTCATGGCCGCGGCCGCCATCACCTTGGCCGAGGTGACCATGTCGTCGATGCCGACGAACTCGTCCGGCTGGTGGGCGAGGTCGAGGATCCCGGGGCCGTAGGCGATACAGTCGTGCAGGTAGCCGATGCGGGCCACATGCTTCTGGTCGTAGGTGCCGGGCGAGACCACATAGTCGGCCGGCTTGCCCAGGACCTGCTGGATCGCCGCGGCCACGGCCTGGACCACCGGGGCGTTGCGCTCGGTCATGGTCGGGCCGACGGTCCAGAGCTCTTTCAGGGCATAGTCGAACTTGGGGCGATCCCGCTTCAGGCCTTCCAGGATCTCCACCACCTCGCCCTTGACCTCGTCGTAGCTCTCCTCGATCAGGTAGCGGCGGTCGATCACCATCCGGCAGCTATCGGGGACCAGGGCCGAGGGCAGGCCCTCGAAGCTGTCGTCCAGACCGCCGTGGATCGAGTTGATGTTCATGGTCGATTGCTTGGCGCCCTCCGGCACCACCGGCATCTCGGTCCGCTTGGCGGCGAGGGCAGGGAAGAGGTCGCGCTCGAAGCGCTCCATCACCGCCCCCATGTGGCGCACCGCGCAGTCGCCGAGGAAGGGCATGGAGCCGTGCGAGATGTGCCCGAAGGTCTCGATCTCCGCCCACCAGACGCCGCGGTGGCCGAGGCAGATGCGGTCGGGGTTGAGCGGTTCGGGGATGATCACCTGGTCGACGCGCGGCCGCGAGAAGTAGCCCTGCTTGGCCAGGTAGGCGACACCGCCGTAGCCGCCGGTCTCCTCGTCCACCGTGCCGGAGATCTCCAGCGCCCCCGGCCAGTCCAGACCCATCTCCAGCAGGCTCTCGACCGCGATGATGGAGGCGGCCAGTCCGCCCTTCATGTCGCAGGCGCCGCGGCCATAGACCTTGCCGTCTTTGACCGTTCCGGCAAAGGGATCTTCCGTCCAGCCCTCGCCGGTCGCGACCACGTCGATGTGGCTGTTGAAATGAACGCAAGGCCCCGGCCGCCTGCCCTCGATGCGGGCGATGACATTGGTCCGGGGATAGCGGGCCGAATCGCCCGGGCTGCCCTCGCCGCGGATGTAGAGAACCTCGAAGCCGCGCTGGCGCAGCCGATTGCCGATGAACTCGGCGCAGGGGACATAGGCATCGCCGGGCGGATTGACGGTCGGGATGCGGATCAGGTCCTGGGTCAGCGCGACCAGGTCCTCGCGCTTGGCTTCGATGCGGGCGTCGAGCTCTCTCATGAAGGCGGTCTCGGCTCCTTGCGGACGACGGGGCGATGGCTCAGGTGCGACCTCTCACTTCTAGCACAGAGGCCCCTCGGCACGGCAGGTTTTCAGATAGCCACCGCGATGCCCTTGTGAGAGAGTCAGGGGTATTTTCCCCACATCTTATGTCGAAGAGGGCCCTGATTCCTCTCTCGCCTTTGTTGACGGTTCCGCCTCTCCCCTCAGGTGGGAAGCGAGGCTAGAAGCCTGCGTGCCGTCGCGTTCCCGGCGCGTTCGGATGCCAGGGCGTCACGCCACTTCGGCCCCCGGCTCTCGGCGTTCTCGAGCGCTTCGGCCAGTTCGCCCGGCCTGTCCTCGGCCAGGATTGCGATCAGCCAGTTGGCCTGGGCGCGATCCTTCTGCGCCTTGGCCGCATCCGAAGCCCGCCGTTCTCCGGCAAGGATCAGCTTGTGGATCGCATAGCGCTCCGGCTTGGGGATCTGGACCGCCACGCCCTCGCGGTAGAGGGCGACGGCCAGGATCGGTTCCGCGATCAGATAGTTGAGATAGGAGACTGTCTGGGCATGGACGCCGAGCGCTGCCAGGGGGACGATGTCCCGCCTGTCCTGCATGCGCGGCGCCAGGAAATCGATGGAGATGCCGCCGCCCGGCAGGCGCCAGCGTGTCGGCTTGTGCCGCGGATCGAGACCGCCGACCGGTTCCAGAGCGAGGTCGCGAAAGGTGTCCTGCAAGCTCGGGTCGACCTGGTCGCCGATCGCCAGCGACAGGGCCTCGAAGGAAGCGATGTCGAGGTCCTCCGTGACGCCGAGCGACGCTTCGGGGCGTTCGCCGAGCTCCGCCGCATAGAGCCGGAAGGCATGGGTCCCGATCAGGGTTGCGCCCAGGCGGAAGGTGCCGACCTTGGCGAGCGCGTTCAGCACCTTTCCGGTCGTGCGGTCGAGAGCGGGCAGGCCGCCGGCGCGAAGCTGCGCGACCAGCCGCGAGCAGCGGCGCACGAAGGCGGCCCGCGTCTCGGCCGCTCCCCGCGCGGCCTCGATTCTCGCTTTCAGGTCCGGCGTGTCGGGACCGATGTAGCGGTCGACGATGCGGTCGCCGACGCGCTTGCGATGGTACCAGAAGGCCCGCTCACCCTGCCGCTTGAGCAGCGGCGTGCCGTCGATCTCCGCCACGGCCTGCATGCGGTGCGCTTCCACCAGATCCTGGTAGGTCGTCTGCAGGCTGAGGGATAGGTCCGGCATGCCGCAGTCTAGGCACCGCTACCCTACGAAAGCAAGTTTCGTAGGGTAGCCGCTGACGGCAGAGGGTCAGTTGGCGGGCGTCGCCTGGATGACCTCTTCCAGCAGGTCCAGCTCTTCGGCCACGGCGGGCTTGGCCTTGATGATCTCGATGCCGATGGCGCGGAAGTCCTCCAGCATCTGGCCGTGCTGGTCGGCCGGCAGCTCGATGATCTCGCCGCCCTTCTCGGTCCAGACCTTGTTCGTGCGCTCGACGTTGGCGATGCCGAAGGGCAGCACCGCCTCGGCCGCGGCCCAGCCGGCCTCGCGGATGGCCTCCTGCACCTCCGGGGTCTGCTGCTGGAACCAGGGCTCGCTCACCACGTTCACCGAGACCACGATTGAGAGCCTGAGGTCGGTCACGTACTTCGCGACGTCATAGAACTTGAAGGCGACCAGGATCGGCATGCCGGCCAGCATGGCGTCGATGTTGCCCGACTGGAGCGCGGGGACCACCTCGCTCAGCGGCAGCGGCAGGGGGTTGGCACCGATCGATTCCAGCGGCTTGATCTGCAGCGGGCTGGCGAAGGTGCGCACCTTCAGGCCCTCGAAACCCGCCAGGTCCGTCACCGGCTTGGTGGAGAGCAGCAGGATCGGGCTGTTGTAGATCGCGCCGATGACGCGGAAGCCCTTCTCCAAGCCCATGGTCTCCAGGTGCTTGCGGTACTCGGGGTCGTGCAGCACGCCGCCCACCTGCTCAGGCGAGGCGAAGAGGGCCGGCACGTCGAAGATCTCGAACTTGGGCTCGGTGCCGACAAGGAAGGAGGTGGGCGTGATGAAGGATTCAATGGTGCCGAAGAGCACGCCCTCCAGCATGCGCGGGATGGTGCCGAGCTGGCTTGCCGGATAGATCTCGACCTTGACCGCGTCCCCGACCCGCTTCTTCAGCTCCTCGGCGAAGGTCTTCTGCCACTCGTGCTGCACGTCGTTGATGGTGGCGCTGGCGAGCTTCATCACCACCTCCGCCCTGGCGCCGGGGGCCTGGGCCAGGAGAAGGCCGGCGGCAAGCGCGATCGCGGCCGGCCGGAAGGTCTTGGAGAGAAGGGACATGGGCTTGGGCTCCTTTCGAGGTCACAAGAGTAGCAGGGAAAGCACGGGAAGGTAGGTCACCGCGGCCAGTGCCACGAGCTGGATGGCGAGGAAGGGCAGGATGCCGCGGTAGATCGCGGCAAGATCGGGCGAGAGCACCGACTGGGCGACGAAGAGGTTGAGCCCGAAGGGCGGCGTGAACATCCCGATCGAGAGGTTCACCGTCATGACGATACCGAAGTGGATCGGGTCGATGCCCAGGTGCAGCACCACGGGCAGCAGCAGCGGCGTCAGCACCAGGATCGCCGAGGTCGGATCCAGGAGGCAGCCGATGGCGAGCAGCAGCAGGTTCACCAGCAGCAGGAAGAGCGGCGGCGAGAGCTCCAGCGCGACGATCGCCTGCACCAGGCTCTGCGGGATGCCGCGCACCGTCAGGATCCAGGAGAAGACCCCGGCGGCGGCCACGATGACAAGGATCTGGGCGGTCAGGATCGCCGCCTCGCCGGCTGCCTCCAGCACCCCGCGCCAGGAGAGGCTGCGATAGAGCAGGGTCGCGGCCAGGAGGGCGTAGAGGCAGGCGACGCCGCCGGCTTCCGTCGGCGAGAACCAGCCGAGATAGATGCCGGCCAGGACCACGACTGGCATCAGCAGCGCCGCCCAGGCCCGCCGGCTGGCCAGCGCGAAGGCGGCCAGGCTGAAGGCGCCGCGGTCGCCCAGGCTGCGCCCCCTCGCCCAGGCCAGGATGTAGAGCGCCATCAGGAGCGCGATCAGCAGGCCCGGCAGCAGCCCGGCCTGAAAGAGCTTCGGAATCGACTGCTCGGCACTGGCGCCATAGAGGATCATGGCGATCGAGGGCGGCACGACGATGGCGATCGAGCCGGAGGAGGCGATCAGGCCCAGCGAGAAGCGCTCCGAATAGCCGCGCTCGATCAGGCTGGGGTAGAGGCTGCGGCCCACCGCTGCGACCGTCGCCGGGCTGGAGCCGGAGACCGCGCCCATCAGGGTGGAGGTGCCCACGGTGGCGATGCCCAGGCTGCCGGGCAGGCGCCCCGTCAGGGTCAGCACCCAGTCGACCAGGCGCTCGGCGATGCCGCCGCGGTTCATCAGCTCCCCGGCGAAGACGAAGAAGGGCACGGCGAGCAGGGCATACTTGTCGATGCCGCCGAAGAGCACCTGGTGGAGCGCGATCGGCGGCATCGGCAGCTGGGTCAGCAGGGTCAGGCTGGCGGCCGTCAGCAGCAGCGCGAAGATCGGCGCGCCCAGCAGGAAGAGGGCCAGCGGCAGGACCAGCAGCAGCCAGGTCATGCCGCGGCCCCGGCGATGAGCCTGTAGAGCCTGAGCAGCGCCTGCAGCCCGGCGACCAGGGCCGTGGCCGCCAGGCCGATCAGCAGGCCGCCATGCACCCAGGCCATCGGCAGGCCGGCGGCCATCGAGGTCTGGCCGATGCTATCCAGCCGCTCGAAGACCGCCCAGGACTGGCTCGCCAGGAAGCCGCAGAGCAGGGCCACCAGCAGATCGCTCAGCAGGCGCTGCAGGCCCGCGGCACGCCGGGGCAGCGCTCGCTCCAGCAGGTCGAGGCGCAGGTGGCGGCCCTCGGCGGTCACCAGGATGAGCCCGAGGAAGACCAGCCAGATCATGGCGTAGAGCAGGATCTCGTCGGCACCGGCCAGCGAGCGGCCGACCAGGTAGCGGCCGGCGGCGTTGACCACGTTCAGCAGCACCATGGCGATCAGGGCCAGGCCCAGGCCGGCACGCGCCAGGCGGTCGACCCAGGCGAGAATCCGGCCGATCCGCTCCGTCATGGGGTCGCGTTCCCGTCTCTTTGGATCGCAAAGGTTCGCAACGGTTCTTCCTCTTGTCACGCGCTGTCCGGACCAGGCTCGCCACTGCCGGCTTCGGTCAACCTGCCTCAGAACCGCTCCACTGCAAAGCTTTGCCGCTGCATGCTAGGGGTAGCAAGCGGGCGCGGTCGAGACCATTCTGCCCGAATGGTTCCAGGGTCCGCCCGGCAATTGCCAGTCACAGCGGCCGCTGCTAGCCTTTGGTTCATCGTCTGGAGGGGGGGGAAGCAAGGGTGGCATCGGACTGCAAGGCGGGTCGTCAGGGCGCAGCCTCGGCCAGGCAGCCGGCTGCGGCGGCCGTGCTGCAGGTCACCGCCAGCGCCTCGCTCTCGCCGCGGCGCAGGATCGACAGCGCGACCGAGCGGCCCTGCCGGCCGAAGTCGGCATCGGGTCCGCAGGTCAGCGCCTCGATATGGAAGGGACGCGCTTCCCCCTGGCGGCGCAGGAAGAGCGCGCCGTCCTCCTCGCGCCAGACCTCGAGGCTCGCGGATTGCCCGGCCTCGAGCCGAGCGGCCGCGGCCGTCATCCAGTGCGCGAGCTGCCACTGGCAGCGCAGCGCTTCCGGGCCGCGGTTGCCGATCTCGACCCTGAGCGCCTGCTCCGCGGCGGCGGTCGCGGGCAGCAGGACAAGCAGGAGGGCCAGCAAGGGCGAGAGCCTTGATCCGGCTGGCATGGCAGTTTCCTATTGCCGTCACGTTCCACCGCAGGAGTGCCGAGAGTCATGACCCCGCGCAAGGTGCAAATCCTGAAGGAGACGGTCTTCAGCGAGGCCGGCGAGGCAGCCGATCCGCCGGTGGTGAATGCCGCCGCGCTGATCGTGATCGAGAACCCCTTCGCCGGCCGCTTCGTCGAGGACCTCTCGCCGCTCTTCGACATCGCCCTTCAACTGGGCGAGCAGTACATGCCGCAGGTCGTGGCCCAGCTCTCGCGGCCGCCGCTGGCCTACGGCAAGGCGGCCATCGTCGGCCTCGAGGGCGACGTGGAGCACGCCGCGGCCCTCCTGCACCCCACCCTGGGCAAGCCCATGCGGGCTGCCGTCGGCGGCGGCGAGAACCTCATCCCCTCGATCACCAAGGTGGCCTCGGCCGGGACGGCGATCGACGTCCCGCTGGCGCACAAGGACGAGACCTGGTCCTTCAACGAGCTGGACACCATGACCCTCTTCGTCGCCGATGCGCCGCGCCCGCGCGAGGTCCTGGTGATCATGGCGGCAAGCGACGGCGGGCGGCCGCGGCCGCGGGTCGGCAAGGGACGGCTGGTGACGTGACCCTAGCCCCGGCGCCTCGGGTCCTCTGGCGGGAGCGCTGGCCTGCCGGCCAGCAGGTCGGCGCCGCGCTCGGCGATCGCCAGGATCGAGGCGTTGCAGGGACCGCTGGTGATCTCCGGCAGGACCGAGCCGTCGATGACGTGGAGCCCCTCCAGCCCCTGCACGCCGAGGTCCTCCGGCGCGACGACGGCATCGGGGCCCCTGCCCATGCGGCAGGTGCCGACGGGGTGATGGTGGGTGTGGGCGGCCCTGCCGAGGAAGGCGCTGCGCTGGCGCGTCGTGCGACAGGCCGGGCCCGGCAGAAGCTCCTCGCCCACCCAGTCCGCAAGCGCGGGCGCATGACCGATGCGCTGTGCCCAGTCGAGCGCCTGGTGGTAGACCGCGAGGTCGGCCTCCGCTGCCAGGTAGTTGGGGTCGATCAGCGGGGCCTGGCGGGGATCGGCGCTGGCCAGCCTGATCGTGCCGCGGCTCTCCGGCCGGGTGAAGCCGAACATGATGCTGAAGGCGGGCCGTTCCGGCGGCAGGAAGGCCTCCGTCGTCACCGCCGCGATGACACAGGCCAGAACGAGGTCCGGCGCCGCGCCCGGCCGCCCGCCGTCGATGTAGAGCAGCGATTCCGAGCGCTGGGCCCTGGAGTCCGGCACCGGCCGGCTGGCGGCATAGAGGTTGCTGCCGGAGAGCAGGTGGTCGTGCAGGTTGCGGCCCACGCCCGGCAGGTCCTGCACCACCGGGATGCCCAGTGCCGCGAGTTCTGCCGCCGGACCGATGCCCGACAGCAGCAGCAGGTGCGGAGAGCCGATCGCGCCCGCGGCCAGAAGGACGCCCGATCCGGCCTCGAGGCGGCGGCCGTCCTGGCAGAGCAGGCCGCTGCAGCGCCGCCCCTCGAAGAGCAGGCGATGGACCGGGCTCTCCAGCAGGAGGGTGAGGTTGGGGCGCGCCAGCACCTCGGCCGTCAGGTAGGCGTCGGCGGCGCTCTGCCGGCGCCCGCCGGCGATGGTCAGGCTGTTCAGGGTGGGCCCCATCATCTCCGGACCGTTGTGCTCGTCGATCGGCGTCAGCCCCTCGGCCTCGGCGGCCGCACGGTAGGCCTGGGTGATGGGATGCGGTTCGGCCGGCTGCATCAGCGCGACCGGACCGCCGCTGCCGTGCCAGGCGTCGGCGCCGCCCGGCCAGTCCTCCATGCGCTTGAAGTAGGGCAGGAGGTCGGCGAAGCGCCAGCCCTCGAGGTCCCAGCGGTCGAAGTCCTCCGGGTGGCCGCGCACATGCGCCATGGCATTGATGGCGCTGGAGCCGCCGAGCACGCGGCCGCGCGCCCAGGCGTGGCGCCGCCCGGCGCTGTGCGGCTGCGGCAGGGTCTCGTAGTTCCAGTCGATGGGGCGGCCCTGCAGGGAGGGCCAGGCCAGCGGACGGGCGATGTCGGGGTCCTCGGCGGCCCCTCCGGCTTCCAGCAGGACCACGCTGCAGGCGGGATCCTCGCTGAGGCGGGCGGCCAGCACGCAGCCCGCACTGCCGGCGCCCACGATCAGGAAGTCTGCTTGGTTCATCACCGCAATGTGGCAGACTTGCCGGCAGCAAAGCAGCCCCTAGAGGAGAGAGAGCCTCCATGTCCGCCGACCTGACCGCGACAGAAAAAGAGCCCGTCATCACCCTGTCGGCCGGGCCCGTCGCCTGCTACCCCCGGGTGCTCCGGGGCATGAGCGCCACGGTCCACTACGACTATGATCCCTATTTCCAGGAGGCTTTCGAGCTGACCTGCAAGCGCTGCGCCAGGGCGCTGGAGGTCGAGGCGCCTGCGCTCGTCCTGCAGTGCGAGCCGGCGCCGGCGATCGAGGCGGCGGCAGCCTCCCTGATCGGGCCGGAGGACGTGGTCCTGAACCTCGCCTCCGGGGTCTACGGCAAGGGCTTCGGCTACTGGGCGGCCCGCCATGCCAAAAGGGTCGAGGAGATCGAGGTGCCCTACAACGAGGCCATCGACCCGGCTGCGGTGGAAGCGGCCTTCCGCGCCCATCCGGAGATCAAGGTGGTCTCCGTCGTCCACCACGACACGCCCTCGGGCACCATCAACCCGGTCGAGGAGATCGGGCGGATCGTGCGCGCCAACGATGCGCTGCTGATCGTCGACGCCGTCTCTTCCTTTGCCGGCATGAAGATCCATCCCCGGGACTGCGAGGCCGACATCTTCATCACCGGGCCCGGCAAGTGCCTGGGCGGTCCGCCCAGCCTGTCGGTCCTGGCGGTGAGCGAGCGCGCCTGGGCGCACATGGAGGCCAATCCCAAGGCGCCGCGCGCCTCGATCCTGAGCCTGCTGGACTGGAAGGATGCCTGGAAGCGGAGTGAGCCCTTCCCCTTCACGCCCTCGGTCGCGGCCATGAACGGCCTGGATGCCGCAATCTCCGGCTATCTCGAGGAGGGACCGGAGGCCGTCTGGGCACGCCATGCGCTGACCGCGCGCGCCTTCCGTGCCGGCCTGCACGCGCTGGGGCTGGAGCTCTGGGCGGCGCGGGAGTCGATCTCGGCACCCACCTGCACGGCGGTGAAGCTGCCCGACGGCATCGAGGACGAGAAGCTGCTGGCCGCGGCCCGCAGGCTTTACGGCGTCGTCTTCTCCAGCGGGGTCGCCGAGACCAAGGGCAAGCTGGTTCGCGTCGGCCACATGGGCCCGGTCGCCTGGCCCATCTATGCCAGCGTGGCGGTGACGGCGCTCGCCGGTGCCATGGCCGCCTGCGGCAAGCACCTGAACGTGGCCGCAGGCCAGGGGGCCGTCATGGCCACCATCGCGGCCGCCACCACCTTATGAGAGAGCAGAGCAAGAGAGGCTAGAAGATGCAGCGTTTCCAAGGACGGGTCGCCATGGTGAGCGGCGCGGCGAGAGGTCTGGGCCGCGCCATCGCGGAGCGCCTGGTGGAAGAGGGGGCGACGGTCGTCGCCGTCGATATCGATGGCGAGGGCGCGGAGGCCACGGCCAAGGCGCTGGGCGGCGGCGCCTTCGCGGTCGCCTGCGACATCGGCGATCCCGATCAGGTGGCGGCCCTGCACCGCAATGTGGAAGAGCGCTGCGGCAAGCTGGAGGTGCAGGTCAACGCCGGCGCCATCGTGCCCTTCGTCCCCTGGGACGAGCTCACCTTCGAGGAGTGGCGGCGCGTGGTCCGGGTGAACCTGGACGGCCTCTTCCTCATGTGCCGCGCGGGCTCCGACCTGATGCGCAAGGGGGGCTACGGGCGGATCGTCAACATCGCATCGAACTCGCTCTTTGCCGGCACGCCCAACATGGCCCACTACGTCGCCGCCAAGGGCGGGGTGCTGACCTTCACGCGCGCGCTGGCAACCGAACTGGGCGCCCATGCGATCACGGCGAACGCGGTGGCGCCCGGCCTGATCGACACCGAGGGCGTGCAGGAAAGCCCGCACAAGGAGGCCTTCGGCTTCGTCGAGATGCTGCAGGCGATCAAGGGCAAGGGCGTGCCCAAGCTGATCGTGCCGGCGGTCGCCTTCCTGGCCTCGGAAGAGGCGGAATGGATCACCGGCCAGTGCCTGGTGGCCGACGCCGGGATGGTGCGCTGGTAAGCGGAGGTGGAGGGGAGGGTGCCGGAAGGGGCCTTCCCCGAGCCTACTCGCCCCGAACCTACTCCTCGGGCGTGTCGGTGGCGACCAGGGTCCAGTTGGGGTCGCGGCTGCGGGTGTTGCGCGCGAAGGTCCAGAGATCGGTGATCTCTTCGACGTTCTGCTCGCCGCCCTCCAGAAGCTGACCCTTGGCATCGCGCAGCAGGTTGATCTGCTCCGAGCGGAACCGCATGGTGACGAAAGCGGTCTTGCCCTGTAGCTCGGCCTCGACGATCTCGGCCTCGGTCACGCCCACCAGGGTGGTCTCCAGGACCTCCCCGGCCTCCTCGCGGGTGCGGATGGCGCCTGCGAACTCTTCGAAGACCTCGTTGGCGAGCAGCGGACGCAGGGTCTTGAGGTCGCCTCCGGCATAGGCGTTCAGGATCATCTCGAAGGCCATGCGTGCGCCCGAAGCGAACTCCTTCTCGTCGAAGCTGGGATCGGCGGCCTTGATGTCGGCCAGCCCCTTGCCCACCGGAACGGTGTGGCTGGGCACGTCGTCGCGCCCGATATCGGGCAGGCGCTCGTCCTCGGCCTGGGCCTTGGCTTCCTCCTTGCGTTCCGGGAAGCGCAGCACGCGCTCTTCGCCGGCCTCGCGCTCGGCGCGCTCGCGGCGCTGCTGCGCAAAGGGGTCGAGCTGCTCCTGATGGCCGGTGCGGCGCCCCAGATGGCTGCGAAGGCGCAAGATGATGAAACCCGCAATCACGGCCAAGAGAATGAGATCAAGATACTGCAAGCCTCTACCCCATGGTTCGGCTCTCGGGCCGAGATCTGGAGGTTGTTGACAGCGGGGCGGATCGCGCTTCCGTCCCTGTGACCGCCTGACCCTAGCATCCTTTGGGCCGTCGCGGTCGCTTTCCTTTGTCTAACTGGCTAGATAGGCCTCCACCGACCAAAGAGCAAGCGCAAGGGTGAGGCCCGGGCGCCCGCTTTGCGTTATGCTGAGGCCCGGTCGGAGGTCGGACTTCCATCCTTTTTCGGGGCTTGCGGCATGCTGCTGATCCGTCACGGACAATCGCTCTTCAACAAGCACTTTTCCCGCACGCGGGTCGATCCCGGCATCGTCGACCCCGAACTGACCGACGAGGGACGCCGCCAGATCCGCGAGGCGGCGAGGCGCTTGGTCGCGGACAGGCCGCAGGTGACCCGGCTCATCTCCTCGCCCTACTGGCGTGCGCTGGAGACGGCCGAGATCCTGGCCGAGGCCCTGGACCTGACGGTCGAGGTGGAGCTTCTGGTCTGCGAGCGCGCCTTCTTCGTCTGCGACATCGGCTCGCCGCGCAGCCGGCTCGCCGAACGCTTTCCGAAGGTCGACTTCAGCCACCTGGACGAGGTCTGGTGGCCCTATCCCGACGAGACGGACCAGGAGCTGCTGCAGCGCTGCCGCCGCTTTCGCCTGCAGGCGGCCGGTCGCGAGGACTGGCCGGAGACCCTGGTGGTCTCGCACTGGGGCTTCATCCGCGGGCTGACGGGGCGCAGCGTCGAGAACGCCACCCTGATCCGCCACGACCCGACGGTTGCCTGAGAGCGGCGGCGTGAGCGAGGCCGCCGACGACCACCCCGAAGCGGCGCGGCGGCGCGACGAGCTCTCCGCCGTCCTCTTCGTGCTGGCGGAAACCGCGATCTTCACCGTCATCTTCGCCTCGGAGAAGCTGAGCGGCGACGAGATTCCGGTGATCCAGCTTCAGTTCCTGCGCTTTCTCGGCGGCTTCCTGATCCTCTTCCTGCTGGTCCTGGCGAGAGGGCGCAAGCTCGCGGACTACCGGAGCCGGCTCTGGCGCCTGCAGATCCTGCGCACCCTGCTCGGTGTCGGTGGCGGCGCGGCCGCCCTGCAAGCGCCGCTCTGGGTGCCCTACATCGATGCCACCGCGGTCGAGCTGCTGGATGGGGTGATCGCGATCTTCCTCGGCCTCATCGTGTTGAAGGAGCGCCTGGCGCCCCTGCACTGGCTTGGCTCCCTGCTGCTGGTCGTGGGCGCGCTTGTCGTGGTCCTGGGGCAGGGAGCCTTCAGCTCCGGGCAGGCGGGCGGAGCGGCCCAGCAGCTCTACTGGGTGGGCCTCGGGGTGGCGGGCATCGCCGCGCTTTGCTTCGGCACCGAGGCCCTGCTCACCCGCGTGCTCGCCCGCCAGGACCGGCCGATGGTGATCATGCTGCACATCAACGCCATCGCGGTCCTGCTGCTGGCGGTTCCGGTGATCCTGACCTGGAAGGCCGTGCCATTGCTCGACCTGCTGCCCTTTCTCCTGCTGGGGCCCCTCGGGCTCCTGGGGCAGTTCTGCTACATTCGGGCCTGCGCGCTGGCCCCGGTGTCGCTGGTGGGTCCGGTGGAGTATTCGCGCCTCATCTTCGCCGGCCTCTTGGGCTGGCTCGCCCTCCAGCAGGTGCCGAGCCCGCTCAGCCTCGCGGGCGGCGCGGTCTTGCTGGCCGGCGGCGTTATCCTGGCGCGGCGCTGAGGGGCGTAGAGCGGTCCGGGCCCCGCAAGCGCTTGCCGCTGTCCCCGGCAGGCGCAGTACCGGCTAGAGCCAGACGAAATCGCTTGCGGTCAGCAGGTCTGCCTGGCTGAGGCCGTCCAGCAGGAAGGCCTGATCTGCGACCCCGTCGCCGTTCTGGTCGACCTCGACCTCGCGGTTGGCGTGGAAGCGGGCCTCGCTGTTGCCCGCGCCGTTGAAGGCGGCGGAGCCGATGTAGGCGAAGGCACCCACCTCCAGCCCGGTGGCGAAGACCAGCTTGTCCTCGCCGTTGCCCGCCCCCAGGCTCACCCCGTCGAAGTCGCGCACGATGGGCGCGCCGATCTCGTCGGGGGTCAGCGTGCTGCCGTCGAAGAAGAAGCTGTCGCCGCCGGACTCGCCGAAGAGCCGATTGCCGCTCTCCATCGCCAGCACGTCGTCGCCGCTGCGCCCGCGGAGCTGGTCCTGCCCGCTGCCGCCATAGAGGCTGTCGTCCCCGTCGTTCCCGAAGAGGCGGTCGGCCCCGGCCAGCCCGGCCAGGATGTTGTCCGAGCTGTTGCCGTTGATCACGTTGTCCAGCCCGTTGCCGGCACCGTTCAAGGGCCCGAAGTTCGCCTGCATGCGCAGGTTCTCGACGAAGGCCGAGGCATCGCCGTCGGGCAGCGTGTAGTCGGCCTGGGCACGCACCAGGTCGGTGCCCTCGCCGGCGAACTCGATCACCCGGTCGCCCTGGGTATCCACCACCAGGGTATCGTTACCCAGGCCCCCGGCCAGCTCGTCGCTGCCGCTCTTCCCGTTCACCACGTCGTTGCCCGCCTGGCCGGCCAGGCTGTTGGACTCCGTATTGCCCAGCAGGGTGTTCACGAACTCGTTGCCGACCAGGTCTCCGGGGCCGGCCCCATCGGCCACGATGGCCCGCTCGATGTCGCTGCCGCTGCCGCTGGCCAAGGTGTAGGCGGCCGCCTCCGAGCGCAGCACGTCGGCCGCCCCCAGGTCGCCCGCCTCGCGCACCACGTCTGCCGAGGTATCCACGGTGACCGTGTCGCTGCCGGAGCCGCCGTAGACCGTGTCCACGCCGCTGCCACCGCTCAGGAGATCGTTACCGGCATCCCCGAAGAGCAGGTCCCGGCCGGTGCCGCCGACAATGAGGTCGACGCCGGTACCGCCGTAAGCCGCGTCGTCGCCTGTCGCGCCGAAGAGGCTGTCGTCGCTGTGCTGGCCGTAGAGGCGGTCTGCCCCGTGACCGCCGCGCAGGGTATCCTCGCCAGTCAGCCCGAAGAGGGTGTCGTCTCCGAATCCCCCGTAGGCGGTGTCGTAGCCGCCGCCACCGTAGAGCGTATCGTCGGCATGGCCGCCGAAGAGGAGGTCGGCGTCACTGCCACCATAGAGGAGGTCGTTGGCGCTCTGGCCGTAGAGGGTGTCGCTGTCCCTGCCGCCGTCGAGGCTGCGGTCCGCACCCTGTCCGCCGCGGATGATGTCATCGCCCTGTCCCCCGAAGAGGCCGGTGTCGGCCCCGTTCGCGCCGACCAGGGTGTCGTTCAGGGTGCCGCCGTAGAGGCCGGTGTCGTCGCCTTGCCCGCCGTAGATCAGGTCGGCGCCGCTGTCGCCGAAGAGGCCGCTGTCGTTGTCGTTTGCGCCCGTGAGCTTGTCGTCGCCATCGCCGCCGTAGAGCAGGCTGTCGTTCCCGTTGCCGCCGAAGAGGCTGTCGTTGCTGGAGCCCCCGAAGAGGCTGCGATCCTGGCCGTCGTCGCCCCAGAGCGTGTCGGCCCCGCCGCGGCCATCCAGCAGGGCATCGTCGCCGCTACCGCCGAAGAGGGTGTCGGTTGTCGCCGTCTCGAATGTCGGGTCGGAGCCGACGATCGTATCGCTACCGCTGGCACCATAGAGGCGGTTGGAGATAAAGAGACCGGCGCCGATCGCGGTGTTGCCGTAGATCAGGTTCGCCTGATCGTCGCCGATGACCTCCAGGACCTGGACCAAGAAGAGGGTGGCGTCTGGCAGGGACTCAGCGGGTGGCAGATCGCCGAAGAAGCGGATCGTGTTGGTCCCATAGATGCCGGAATAGACGTCGCTGCTCTTCAGCTCGTCGAGGGAGAGGACGGCAAAGACGTCGTTGCCGGTGCCTCCGTACAGGCGGTCGGTACCGCTGCCGCCCGAAAGGGTATCGTCCCCGTCTCCGCCGAAGATGCTGCGGTCGTCGCCGTCCCCGCCGTAGATGCTGTCGTTGTCCGCACCGCCGAAGAGGGAGGTGTCGCTGCCGTCCCCGCCCTCGATCAGGTCTTCGCCGACATCCCCGAACAGCCGGGTGTCTTGCGAGCTTCCGCCGAAGACGCTGTCGTCGCCCGCACCGCCATAGAGCTGGCGATCCTGCCCGTCGTCGCCGGAGACGGTGTCGTCGCCGCTGCCGCCATCAAGGAAGGTGTCGTTACCCTCACCACCGTAAATCGAGTCCGAGCCGGAATCGGTCATACCAAAGATGCGGGAGAAGCCGCCATAGAGGTAGTGGTCGTTGTAGTCGCCGCCGAAAACGCTGTCGTCCCCGCTCTCGCCGGCGAGGTAATAGTCGCGGCCCGTATCTCCGTAGAGGCCGTCCGAACCGCTGCCGCCCCAGAACCCGCCTTCCAGCCTGCTGCTGTCGTAGTTGGGACCGCCGAATATCAGATCGTTGCCGGTATCGCCGAAGAGGTTGAAGTCGATCTGGCTGCCGCCCATGACAACATCGTTGCCGGATCCACCGTAGAGAAACTGATCGTTCCCGTTGTCGCCGTAGAGAAAGTCGTTTCCGTACCCCCCTCTCAGCCAATTGTCGTTGTCTCCGCCACCGAGAATGGAGTCGTCTCCGGACCCGCCGTAAAGATATCTGTCGCTGCCGTCGCGCCCGCGAAGGGTGTCGTCCCCGGTTCCCCCGAAGAACAAGCTGTCGTCGCCGTCGGCGCCGAAAAGCGTGTCGTTTCCGATTCCGCCGAAGAACCAGGTATCGCCGCTCGACCCGCCGTAGACCCTGTCGTCGCCGGTGTCCCCGGAGAGGCTCACGTCGTTGCCATAGCCGCCTTGGATGTAGTCGTCTCCGGACCCGCCGAAGAGGGTCGTGTCCGAGCCGGCACCGGCGAGCAGCGTGTCATCGTCTCGGCCGCCGTAGAGCCGATCGCTGTTGGTCGCGCCCCGCAAGATGTCCTCGCCGGCAGAACCGAAGAGGCGGTCGTCGTCAGCGTAGCCCTTGAGTTCATCGTTCCCGCTGCCGCCAAAGAGGGTGTCGTCGCCGTTGTAACTCACGATCTTGTCGTCTCCGGAAAGACCGAAGATCGTATCCGGATTGTCGCCGCCGTGAATCGTGTTGTTCTCGCCGGCCGTGCCGTACTTCACCGCCATCGCATCGTCTCCCCCGCAAGAGGATCTACCTCGCCTTCATCGCCTCCCGGTCCAAAGAGATTGGTTCGAAGGACCATTTCGAGCCCGCCTTTCCGAGAGTAGTCATCCTATAGCCACAAGAAATCGCTTGCGGTCAGCAGGTCTGCCTGGCTGAGGCCGTCCAGCAGGAAGGCCTGATCTGCGACCCCGTCGCCGTTCTGGTCGACCTCGACCTCGCGGTTGGCGTGGAAGCGGGCCTCGCTGTTGCCCGACGCGCTGAAGGCGGCGGATCCGATGTAGGCAAAGGCGCCCACCTCCAGCCCGGTGGCGAAGACCAGCTTGTCCTCGCCATTACCCGCCCCCAGGCTCACCCCGTCGAAGTCGCGCACGATTGGCTGGCCGGCGCCCTGGGTGAGCGTGCTGCCGTCGAAGAAGAAGCTGTCGCCCCCGGATTCGCCGAAGAGCCGGTTGCCGCTCTCCATCGCCAGCAGGTCGTCACCGCTGCGCCCGCGGAGCTGGTCCTGCCCGCTGCCGCCAAAGAGAGTGTCGTCCCCGTCGTTCCCGAAGAGACGGTCGGCGCCGGCCAGCCCGGCCAGGACATTGTCCGAGCTGTTGCCGTTGATCACGTTGCCCAGCCCGTTGCCGGCACCGTTCAAGGGTCCGAAGTTCGCCTGCATGCGCAGGTTCTCGACGAAGGCCGAGGCATCGCCGCCGGGCAGCGTGTAGTCGGCCTGGGCGCGCACCAGGTCGGTGCCCTCGCCGGCGAACTCGATCACCCGGTCGCCCTGGGTGTCGACGACGAGGGTGTCGTTGCCCAGGCCCCCGGCCTCCCAATCGCTGCCGCTCTTCCCGTTCACCACGTCGTCGCCTGCTTCGCCGGCGAGAGAGTTGGACTCCGTGTTGCCCAGAAGCGTGTTCACGAACGCGTTGCCGACCAGGTCTCCGGGGCCGGCCCCATCGGCCACGATGGCCCGCTCGATGTCGCTGCCGCTGCCGCTGGCCAAGGTGTAGGCGGCCGCCTCCGAGCGCAGCACGTCGGCCGCCCCCAGGTCGCCCGCCTCGCGCACCACGTCTGCCGAGGTATCCACGGTGACCGTGTCGCTGCCGGAGCCGCCGTAGACCGTGTCCACGCCGCTGCCGCCGCTCAGGAGATCGTTGCCTGCGTCTCCGAAGAGCAGGTCCTGGCCGGTGCCGCCGACAATGAGGTCGACGCCGGTACCGCCGTAGGCCGTGTCGTCGCCGGTCGCGCCGAAGAGGCTGTCGTCGCTGTGCTGGCCGTAGAGGCGGTCCATCCCGTGACCGCCGCGCAGGGTATCCTCGCCGGTCAGCCCGAAGAGGGTGTCGTCTCCGAATCCCCCGTAGGCCCTGTCGTAGCCGCCGCCACCGTAGAGCGTATCGTCGGCATGGCCGCCGAAAAGCAGGTCCGCATCGCTGCCTCCGAAGAGGAGATCGTTGGCGCTCTGCCCGTAGAGCAGGTCGATACCCTTGCCGCCGTCGAGCGAACGGTCGGCCCCCTGGCCGCCCCGGATGGTGTCGTCGCCGAGTCCGCCCCACAGCAGGCTGTCCGCACCGTCTGCCCCGTTCACTATGTCGTCCTGAGTGCCGCCGTAGAGGCCGGTGTCGTCGCCCTGCCCGCCGTAGATCAGGTCGGCGCCGCTGCCTCCGTAGAGGCCGCTGTCGTTGCCGTTGGCACCCGAGACCTTGTCGTCACCTTCGCCGCCGTAGAGCAGGCTGTCGTCGTCCTTGCCGCCGAAGACGGCATCGGTGCCGGACCCGCCCAGGAGGCCGCGGTCCTGCCCCTCGTCGCCCCAGATCGTGTCCGTACCGCTCCGGCCGTCGAGCAGCGCATCCTCGCCGCTGCCGCCGAAAATGGTGTCGAAAACCTCACTGGTCTTCTCGCCTGGATCGGAGCCGAAGATGGTGTCGCTGCCGCTGGCGCCGTAGAGGTGATTAGCGACGAAGAGATCGCGGTCGATGGCGGTGTTGCCGTAGATCAGGTTATCCAGATCGTCGCCGACGGCTTCCCAGACCTGCACCCCGAAAAGATAGAAGTTCGGCAACTCGTCCCGGGCGGGCAGGTCCCCATAGAAGCGGATCGTATCGTAGCCGGCGACGCCGAAATAGCTGTCGCCATTGACCAACTCGTCCAGAGAGCCGACTGCGATCACGTCATTGCCGTAGTCTCCGTAGAGGGTATCCGCGCCCTTGCCGCCGGAGAGCGTGTCGTTGTCCGGCCCGCCGAAGAGGCCCCGGTCGGTGCCGCTGTCGCCGCTTATCGTGTCGTCGCCCTGATCGCCCAAGAGCGTGCGGTCACCGCCGCCGCCGCCGCGGATCAGATCGTCGCCTTCGCCGCCGAAGATCCGCTTGTCCTGCGATTCCCCGCCATAGATCGTGTCCGAGCCCGTGTCGCCATAGAGCCACTCGTCCTGCCCATTGCCGCCGGACAGGTAGTCGTCGCCGCCCTTGCCGAAGATGTAGGAGTCGTCGCCCTTTCCGCCAAAGAGGGAATCGGCGCCTGAATCCCGCAAGGGATCATTCTTGAGGAATCCGCCGTAGAGGAAAACGTCGTTGGCGTCTCCGCCGTAGATGCTGTCGTCCCCGCTGCCTCCCAACAGCTCTACGTCGACGCCCGATCCCCCAAAGACGCCGTCGAGCCCGCTGTCTCCATTGAAGAGGCCCTGGAGGAAATCCGACTGCTTGGCGTCGTCGCCATAGATCAGGTCGTTGCCCAGCCCGCCGAAGAGATAGTGGTCGTTGCCGTCGCCGCCGCCGATGACGTCGTCGCCGTCGTCCCCGTAGAGGTGGCGGTCATTCCCGGCGTTCCCCCGGATGGTGTCATCTCCATCGTCGCCGGTCAGGAAATCGTCGCTGTCGTCGCCGCCATAGACCGTATCCGCGCCGGTGCCGCCCTGCAGGAACATGTCCTGTCCGCCGCGCCCGCGGATCACGTCGTCGCCGCTGCCCCCGTCGACGAGGCTGTCGTCGCCGCCTTCCCCGAAGAGCAGGTCGTCGTCGTCGCCCCCGCGAATCCGGGTGTCGCTGCTGGACCCGCCGTAGATGGTGTCGGAGCCGGTATCGCCGAACAGCGTGGCGTCGTTTCCGAAGCCCCCATAGATGGTGTCGGCCCCCGACCCCCCGATGAGACTGGCGTCGGAACCCACCCCGCCGAAGATGCTGTCCGGACCGAGGCCGCCGAAGATCTGATCGCTGTTGGTGCCCCCGTACAAGACATCCGGGTAGTCGCTGCCGAAGAGCGTGTCGTCGTTGTTCCGGCCTTCAAGCGTATCTGTCCCGCTGCCGCCGTAAAGCGTGTCATCGGCGCCCTTGCCCACGAGGTAGTCGTCGCCCGAGAGACCGAAGATCCGGTCGGGATTGCCGCTGCCGTAGAGCGAGTTGTTCTCGCCAGCCGTCCCGTAGATAACCGTCACCGCCGATCTCCCCTTCACTCACCCGGCCGCCTGCAGGACGGGACGCCGATATCCTCTTGTTCTCGCAACCTCCAGCTACGCAACTGCGCAGGGAAATTTTATGTCCTGGCTATCCGGATAACAATAAACTTTTGATGAATTGTCAGTGCGCCGTTGGGTGAGGGGCGCCGGGTCAAAGGATTGCTGGCCAGGCGGAACGACGAGTCCGAAGGCTCGTGTTTCTCTCTCAGAGGGACTCGCCGCGGCTGAGGCGGGGCAGCTTGCCCGTCACGCCCATGGCGTGGCGCATGAAGAAGCGCTTCAGGGGGGCGGCGCGGTCGACCGCCGCCAGCCCCAGGTCGCGGGCGAGGCGCACAGGCGCGATGTCGTTCGAGAAGAGGCGGTTCAGGCTGTCGGTGACCAGGCAGAGGGTCACGCTGTCGAAGCGCCGCCAGCGGGTGTAGCGCTCCAGGACGTCCGGCGTGCCGGGGTCCAGGCCCAGGCGCCGGGCATCCACCAGCACCTCGGAGAGTGCTGCGACGTCGCGCAGGCCCAGGTTCAGGCCCTGGCCGGCGATGGGGTGCATGGCGTGCGCGCTCTCTCCCACCAGGGCCAGGCGGGGCCCGTGGAAGCGGGCGGCCAGCAGCAGGGAGAGGGGATAGGCGAAGCGCCCGCCCAACTGCTCGAAGCGGCCGAGGGAACCGCCGAAGCGGCGCTGGCAGGCCTCGGCGAAGCCGGGCCCGTCCAGGGCCATGATCCGCTCGCGCTGGTCGGCCCGCGCGGTCCAGACGAGCGACGAGCGGTGATGGCCGTCCGCCTCGTCGTCGTTCAGCGGCAGGACGGCGAAGGGGCCGTCGGGCAGGAAGCACTCGTGGGCGGTGCCGAGATGGTCCTCTTCGTGCGCCAGGGTGGCGACGATGCCGACCTGGGGATAGGACCAGCGCGCGACGGGGATACCTGCGGCCTCGCGCAGGCCCGAGCGCTGGCCCTCGGCGGCGACCACCAGGGCGGCGCGGATCTGCCGGCCGTCTTCGAGGGTGAGAAGGGAGCAGGCCCGCCCCGGCTCGTGGCGCTGCACCAGGGCCGGGGCGAGGATGCGGACCGAGGGCAGGGCCGCCACCCGCTGCAGCAGCGCATGGCGCAGGAAACGGTTCTCGACGATGTGGCCCATCGGCTGGCCCTCGCCCGGCGCCGCGCCTTCCTCGTCCAGGTCTTCCAGCGCGTAGTGCAGGAAGAAGGGAGAGGCCGCCTCGCCCGGCCGGCCGTCGGAAACGCGGATGTCGAGGATCGGCGCCGCGCCGGGGCGGCAGAGATCCCACACCCCCAGCGTCTCGAGGATCCGGCTGCTGCCTCTTGCGATGGCAGAGGCGCGCCCGTCGAAGGTGGGCAGCAGGCCTTCCTCGACCTCGCGCGCGTCCAGCAGCAGGGTATCCAGCCCCACGCTGCCCAGCGCTGCGGCCAGGCTGAGACCGATCAGCCCGCCGCCGACGATCGCTACCTCTGCATCAAGTCTGGTCATAACGCCAGGGTCAGACCGGCGGTGGTGTCTGCGCAAGCCCTTCTCGTGTCGCATGGTGGCCGCCGATCTGATCAAAAAACAGGCAAATTGGACCATTGTGATGAAAAAGAGGGCGATTGCCGTCTTTTTCATCTTGTTGCATCGCAGCATCCAGCGGCTGAGGGACCGGATTCTCAAGCTGGCACGCTTCTTGCTTCTCCAAGGATGATCGCCGCCGTTGCAAAGCGTGGCCGTCAACGGAATGGGAAGGAAGCAAGAGCATGAAAATGGTTATGGCCGTTATCAAGCCCTTCAAGCTGGAGGCCGTGCGTGAAGCGCTCTCCGCCTTGGGCATCGAGGGCATGACGGTAACGGAAGTGAAGGGCTATGGCCGGCAGAAGGGCCAGACGGAGATCTATCGCGGCGCCGAGTACGCGGTCCATTTCCTGCCCAAGACAAAGATCGAGGTCGCGGTCGATGCCGACATGGCAGAGCGCGTTGTCGAGGCGATTCGTCAGGCCGCCGGCACCGGGCGGATCGGCGACGGCAAGATCTTCACCTTCGATCTTGCCAGCGCCATGCGCATCCGCACCGGCGAGACCGACAAGGCGGCACTCTAGAAGCCGGAGGTCAGCCTCACCCTCAACTGACAGCTCGCAGGTCGCCACACCCGATCGGGATCGGCGGGGGGCCTTGCGGCGGTATCGGGAGAACAAGATAGAAATGAAGCCCAAAAACCTCTTTATGATGGCCGGCATCCTCAGCCTCCTCGCCGTGCCTCTGCCTGCCTTGGCGCAGGAATTCGCGGACAAGGCGGAGATGGAGTTCGTCCTCAATACCTTCTCCTTCCTCATGTGCGGTGCACTGGTGATGTGGATGGCGGCCGGCTTCGCCATGCTGGAATCCGGCCTGGTGCGTACCAAGAACACGGCCTCCATCTGCCTGAAGAACATCGCGCTCTTCTCCATCGCTTGCATCATGTACTACCTGATCGGCTACAGCCTGATGTACGCCGACGTGGACGGCGGCTGGATCGGCAGCTTCTCGATCTTCTATAACCTGGGCGATTCCGAAGCCATTCTGATCGGCGCCGAGGAGAAGTCGCAGGAGATGATCGCGGCGGTGACCGGCAACGGCTACTCGGTCATGTCCGACTGGTTCTTCCAGGTGGTCTTCGTCGCCACGGCCGCCTCGATCGTGTCGGGGACCCTGGCCGAGCGCATCCGGATCTGGCCCTTCCTGATCTTCGTCGTGGTCCTGACCGGCATCATCTATCCGATCCAGGGATCCTGGACCTGGGGCGGCGGCTGGCTGAACAACATCGGCGGTGGCTTCTCCGACTTCGCCGGCTCCACCATCGTCCACTCGGTCGGCGGCTGGGCGGCACTGGCCGGTGCGATCATCCTGGGCCCGCGCAAGGGTAAGTACCTGCCCGACGGCAAGATGCAGGCCATGCCGGGTGCGAACCTTCCGCTCGCCACGCTCGGCACCTTCATCCTCTGGCTCGGCTGGTTCGGGTTCAACGGCGGCTCCGAGCTGGCGCTCGGCACCGCGGCCAATGCGGCCAACATGTCGATCGTCTTCGCCAACACCAACCTCGCGGCCTGCGGCGGCGTGGTCGTGGCGATCCTCCTGACCCAGGCGATCTACGGCAAGATCGACCTGACCATGGCGCTCAACGGAGCCATCGGCGGCCTGGTGGCGATCACCGCCAACCCCGACCTCCAGCACTCCATGGTCGCGATCGTGGTCGGCGGCATCGGCGGCGCCCTGGTGGTCTTCGCGGTCCCGATCTTCGACCGGCTGAAGATCGACGACGTCGTCGGCGCCATCTCGGTCCACCTGATCGCCGGCATCTGGGGCACCCTGGCGGTTGCGATCTTCGACGACGGCGACTTCGTCGCCCAGATCGTCGGCATCGCCTCGATCGGCGCCTTCACCTTCATCACCTCGGCCATCGTCTGGCTGATCCTGAAGGCGACCATCGGCATCAGGGCCGACGAAGAGGAAGAGGCGGTCGGACTGGACAAGTCGGAGCTGGGCCAGGAGGCCTACCCCGAGTTCGGCCAGGGCGCGCACTCCATCGGGTAAGCGCCGGGGCCCTCGCGGCCGCTGCCACCCGGGTTCGCTCCTCACGGGTGGCAGCGCCGCGACGGCCGGGGCCAAAGAGTCCTCCAGCGCGGGGAACTCCCCTGCGTTCACTCGAAAGGGGGTCGGCGGAGAGCCGTCCCCCTCTTTTTTTGTGCAAGAGCGCACGACAGGGGCCTGCCGCGCGCTCTTGCCGTCATACCAAGAGAGGTTGTGGCTCTGCTTGTCTTGGACTCGGCGGCATGAGATAAAAGTACGTAAGGTAAGAAAGACGTGGGCGGGGCCGATGGTACAGAGCGTGTTCGAGCGGTGCGGCGGTTTTCAGAACGTACGCCGGGTGGTGTCCGACTTCTACGACAAGGTGCTGGAATCCGAGCAGCTTCAGGGCTACTTCGCGCACATCGACATGGCGCGCCTGGTCGACCATCAGACCAAGTTCATCGCCCAGATCATGGGCGGGCCGGTCAGCATCACCGACGACACCCTGCGCAAGGTCCATTCCAACCTGGGCATCAGCCACGGTGAGTTCTTGGAGGCGGCGGCCCTGCTGGAGGAGGCGCTGGAAGACCATGATTTCTCCGACAGCGACATCGCCGAGACCCTGGAGGCCTTCGCCCAGCGCGAGGGCCTGATCGTTTCGCCCGACGCCTAGGCTCCTGCATGAGCGAGATCGCCAACCCGGCCGAGCCCGCGGCCCTGCGCGAGGCGCTGCAGTCGCTGCGCATCGGCGTCTGCCTGGCGGACGCCGAGACTTGGGAGGTGCGCTTCGAGAACGCCCGCTTCTTCAAGTGGTTCCCGCCCACCGACGAGGACGGCGGCCTGCTCGACCGACGCATGCCTGCCTTCGATATCGAGCGCGCGCGCAAGCGGCTGGGCGACAAGCGGCCCTTCACCTACGAGGTCGAGGTCCAGGTCGGCCAGCGCAAGCATCCGCTGGGCGTCGAGATGCGCGCGGAGGACCTGGACGGAGAGGCGATGCTGGTGGTCGAGGTCCGCGATCTCTCCAAGCAGCGTCAGGCCGAGTACATGCTGGATTCCTATTCCCGCATGGCGGAGAAGCATGCCCGCGACCTGGCCAAGGAGAAGGAGCGGGTCGAGAAGCTCTTGCTGAACCTCATGCCGCGGCCGGTCTACGAGGAGATGAAGAGCTTCGGAACGGCGACGCCGCAGCGCTTCGATTCCGCCTCGGTCCTGCTGCTGGACTTCGTCGGCTTCACCGAGATGGCGATCGCACGCGATCCCAGCAGCACCGTGGCCGAGCTCAACGACATCTTCACCGCCTTCGACCGCATCGTCGAACTCTTCGGCTGCGAGCGCATCAAGACCATCGGCGATGCCTACCTGGCGGTCTCCGGCATGCCCGAGGCCACGCCGGACCACCCTGCCAACATCGCCAAGGTGGCGCTCCGGATGCGGCGCTACCTCAACCGGCGCAACGAGTCCCATCCGCACAAATGGCTCTGCCGGGTGGGAATCGCCAGCGGGTCGCTGATCGGATCTCTGGTCGGCGTGCAGAAGTATGTCTACGATGTCTTCGGGCCGGGGGTGAACCTGGCCGCGCGGCTGGAATCCCTGGCGGATCCCATGCAGATCCTGACCAACGAGGACATGGCGCTTCAGCTTGGCGACGGCTTTCTGCTGGAAGAGCACGGTGAGGAAGAGGTGCGCGGTTTCGGCACCCAGGTACTCTTCGAACTGAAGGGTGAGCGCGCCGGTCTGTCGTGACAGCCGGGTGCCGCGCCCTGCTTTGGGATTGGCGCGCTGCCACTGGCAGCGCTTGGAGTGGGGGCACCGTTCGTGGGGAAGACGGCCTATGTCTGAGCCCTTGATCGCGATGGGCGACGATGCCGAGCGCACCCGGCTTCTCGCCGGCTATCGGCCGCGGCCGGGCCACTACGACGAGCTTGTCGACGCCAGGGGACAGATCCGTCCGCACTGGCGCGCCTACATCGACCGCCTGGCCGCCTCGGACAGGACGGAGCGCGAGCAGGCCTACCGCTCGGCCGAGCGGACCTTGACCGAGAACGGCCTTTCCTACGTGGCCCAGGATGTCGCCGAGGAGACGCTGCGCCCCTGGCAGCTCGACCTGCTGCCGGTGCTGATCGCAGCGGAGGAGTGGCGCGCACTCGAGACCGCGCTGATCCAGCGCGCCCAGCTCTTGAACGCGGTCACCGAGGACCTCTACGGGCCGCAGCGCCTGATCGCCGAGGGGCACCTGCCCGCCGCCCTGGTCCATTCCAATCCCTACTTCTGCCGTCCCTGCTATGGTATTGCCGCGCCGGGCGGCACCTGGCTGCATCTCCTGGCCTTCGACCTGGTGCGCGGGCACGACGGGCACTGGCTGGTGGTCGGCGACCGCAGCGAGGCGCCCAGCGGCAGCGGCTATGCCCTGGAGAACCGCATCGCCGTCTCGCGTGCCCTGCCGAAGCTCTTCGCCGACATGAACGTCGAGCGCCTGGCCGGCTTCTTCCGCGGCTTCTCCGAGAACTTCCTCTCGCTGTCGCGCCACGAGGAGCCGCTGGTGGTGGTGCTCTCCACCGCGACCCAGCGCGAGAGCTACTTCGAGCATGCCTATCTGGCGCAGTACCTGGGCTACAACGTGGTCGAGGGGTCCGACCTCACGATCCGCGGCGACCGCCTCTACCTCAAGTCGGTCGAGGGCCTGAAGCCGGTCGACCTCATGGTGCGGCAGGCCGAGAGCAGCGCCATGGATCCGCTGGAGCTCTCGACCTTCGGCTTCGGCGTCCCGGGCCTGCTGCGCGCGGTCCGCGGGGGGCATGTCGCGCTCGCCAACGCCATCGGCAGCGGCCTGGTGCAGAGCGAGGCCTTGCTCAGCTACATGCCGAAGCTGGCGGAGGTCCTGCTGGGCGAGAGCCTGGCCCTGGAGAGCGTGCCGACCTGGTGGTGCGGAAGCGAGGCGGGGCGCCGGAGTGTCCTGGAGAACCTCGACGGCCTGGCGGTGCGCGATCTCACCAAGTCGAGGGCCATCCTGGGCGGCGTCGACGACGCCTATGCGATGACCGAGGCGGGTACGAAAGAACGCGCAGCCCTGGAGCGCGCGATCGCGATCCGCCCCCACGACTTCGTCGGGCGGGCGCTTCCGGCCGCCTCCACCGCGCCGCGCTGGACCGAGGCGGGCGGGCTGGAAGCCGTGCCCATGACACTGCGCGTCTACCTGGCGGCGACCGCCGGGGGCTATCGCGCCATGCCGGGCGGCCTGGCGAGGGTCCGGCCCGAGGGGGCGGCCAGCCTGCCGATCAGTCACGAGAGCGACATCACGAAGGACGCCTGGGTACTGTCGGAAGGCCCGGTCGAGGCCGTCTCGATGCTACCCACGGTGCGTGAGGTGGTGGCGCTGCGCCGCAGCGGCCGGGAACTGCCGAGCCGCACGGCCGACAACCTCTTCTGGTTCGGCCGCTATCTGGAGCGGCTGGAAGGTGCGGTGCGCCTGCTGCGCTCCTTCGTCCTGCGGATCGCCGGCGCGCAGCGGGCCGGCAGCGATCTGGTGACGCCGGGCCGCGTCATGGAGCTCCTCGAGGCCCTGCAGCATGTCTCGCCGGAGGGTGCCGAACGCTTCCGGCTGGGCGGCGCCTCGGTCTTCCTGCGCGATCCGGCGCTCTTTTTCGCCGACCCCGATTGTCCCGACGACCTGGTCAGCCTGCTCGGGGACCTGAGCCGTCTCAGCACGGCGCTGCGCGAGCGCTTCTCGAGGGACACCTGGGACCACCTGCAAAAGCTGCTCGGCACGCCCCTGGCCCAGGTGAAGCTGCCCGGCTACGGGCAGGCCTGGCTGCAGCGCCTGCTGCAGGAACTGGTCGACCATCTCTCGGCCCTGAACGGCATGATGATGGAGAACATGACCCGCGACTTCGGCTGGCACTTCCTGGACATCGGGCGGCGGCTGGAGCGCGGATGGCAGACGACGCGCGCGCTCAGCGCCGTCGCCGGGGAGGGGGAGGCCGAGCGCGAGGGCGGGCTGGAACTGCTGCTGGAGCTGGCCGACAGCCTCATGACCTACAGCTGGCGCTACAAGTCGGAGGCGCAGCTTGCTCCGCTCCTCGACCTGCTGCTCTTGGAGGAAAACAACCCGCGCTCGGTGATCTACCAGGTGAGCTGGGTCGCCGACCATCTGCGCGCGCTGCCGCAGAGCTCGCGGGCCTCCGAGCGCCTCTCGGTCGGCGAGCAGCAGACCATAAGGCTTTCCGCCCGCCTGCGCCTGGCCGATGTCTTCCTTCTGGCCAAGGAGCCCGAGACGGCCCTGGCGGAGCTCCTGGCGGAGACCACGATGGGCCTGGAGGCCATCTCGGACGAGCTGACCGAGACCTACTTCAACCACGCGCTGGAGACCCGCGTATCCGGCGTCGGGCCGCTCTAGAGCAGGATGCGTTCGCTCATGCTCACGAACCCCGCTCTAGCCTGTTGGTTCAAAAGCAAAACGTCGTCGCAGATGAGTCCATCTGCTCGGGCTTTGCTCTAGGTCCCGGTCCCATGCGCTACGCCGTCAAGCATCGCTCGACCTTCACCTACGCGGCGAAGGTGGCGCTGTCGCAGCACCACCTGCACCTGCGCCCACGCACCTGCGAGCGACAGAGCGTGATCGAGGAGCGCATCGCCGTGGAGCCCAACCCCATCGTCTTCGAGGAGCGCCAGGACTATTTCGGCAACTGGGTCGCCGACATGACCGTGCAGGAGCCGCACAACCGCCTGGCGGTGAAGTCCTCCTCTCTGGTCGAGGTCACGGCGCCGCCGGAACGCCGGCCGGCCGAGAGCCCGCCCTGGGAGCGCGTGGCCGCCGAGCTCGAGGGGGCGAGCAAGGGCGAGGTGCTCGACGCCCAGGAGTTCGTCTTCGGCTCGCCGCACGTGCTCCTCGGCGAGGAGGTCCTGGCCATGGCGCGCGCGGTGATGATGCCGGGCCGCCCCTTCCTGGAGGGGCTGGTGGCGCTCACCCGGACGATCTACCGCGACTTCACCTACAAGGGCGGCGTCACCGACATCTACACCCCGGTGAGCGAGGTGATCCGCAAGAAGCAGGGGGTCTGCCAGGACTTCGCGCATCTGGAGATCGCCTGCCTGCGCGCGCTGGGCCTGGCCGCACGTTACGTCAGCGGTTACCTGCTGACCCATCCGCCCGAGGGCCAGCCGCGCCGTATCGGTGCGGACGCCTCGCATGCCTGGATCTCGGCCTGGTGTCCGGGGTTGGGCTGGATCGATGCCGACCCGACCAACGATCTGCTGGTCGGCGAGGAGCATGTGACCCTGGCCTGGGGCCGGGACTACGGCGACGTCAGCCCGATCACCGGCTTCGTGGTGGGCGGCGGCGAGCATCAGCTCTCGGTCGCCGTCGACGTCATACCCTTGAGCTAGAGCGCGAAGCGCTCTAGCAAGCCGTTTTACAAGTGGAGATCGGTGATGAGCGAGACGGGATCGAGGCTTGGGCGGACGATCGGGAACCTGCTGCTGGCGCTGATCAACGCGACGCTCATTCTGGTGGCGATCTGCCTCTACTTTGCCTGGCAGCTTGCCCAGGAAGTCGAGGCCGTCACCGGCCATGTCGGCCAGAACCTGACCCAGGTCGAGGGGCTGCGCAGCGAGATCTCGGCGATGACGGCCGAGATGGCGGCGCTGCGCGCCGACCTTTCCTCGAAGAGCGTCCAGGCCGACACCATGACCCTGCAGGCCATGGAGGAGCTCACCGGCAAGCTCGACCGCATCGACGGGCGCATGGCCGACACGCGCGGGCGGCTCGAGGCTTTCCTCTCCGAACCGACCGCGCTGGTCGACCGCGCGGTGGACAGGACCGCTGCAGAACTGAAAGGGATCGCGGGGACTTTCGCGAACTGCCCGGCCGAAGCGTCTCAGTAGCCGGGCGCCACTACGCTGGACCTGGAGCCGGCCCCGAGCAGACCGGGTCCCCGCGCTGATAGATTGCTAGAGCAAATCCCGAGCAGATGGACCCATCTGCGACGACGATTTGCTTTTAAAACAACACGCTAGAGCAAGCTGCGTGAGCATGAGCGAGCGCAACTTGCTCTAGTACCTCAGACGACCGACTCGACCCACTGCTGGAGCTGGGACTTGCTGACCGCGCCCAGCTTGGTGGCGGCGACCTGCCCGTCCTTGAAGATCATGAGGGTCGGGATCGCACGGACGCCGTACTGGCTGGGGGTCTTGGGGTTCTCGTCGATGTTCAGCTTGGCGATGCTGACCCGGCCGGTCATCTCCTGTGCCAGATCCTCCAGCGCCGGCGCGATGGCACGGCAGGGGCCGCACCACTCTGCCCAGAAGTCCACCAGGACGGGATGCTCGGCCTTCAGGACGTCATCGTCGAAAGAGGTGTCGGTTACCTTGTTGATGCTCATCTGTCGCTTTCCCTGAAACCGCAAACGCGGAGGTTGGGTTCGATCTGAAGCCGTATCTAGGAATGCCCCGGGCTTTGGGTCAAGGGATTGGCTTGTTCTAGCCGGGCATCGCTGATGTGCATCAGCCTGGCTTGCTCGGTCCAGAGCAGGTAGCAGCGCAGCGTCCGGTCGGGGTAGAGGCCGCACAGCAGCAGGGCGTAGGCGGCGAGCTGCTGCAGGTAGACCCGCGGCACGCGGTCGGGATCGAGCGGTGCGGGCCTGCTGGTCTTGTAGTCGACCAGCAGGACCGAATCGGCGGTGACGGCCAGGCGGTCGACCTGGCCCGCGATGCGCCTGCTGCCGACCAGCCCCACCAGCGGCACCTCGGCCCGGCTGCCCGGCCCGAAGAGCGGGGCGGCGTCCGGGGCGGAGAGGACGGCCAGGGTCTCTTCCGCGATCTCGCGCTGCCGGTCGGGCGACAGGCCCAGCGCCGGCTGGGCGAGGAACCGAGCGGCGGCCGGCGCGCGCGCTTCCTGCGGAAGGTCGGGCAGGAGCTGCAGCAGGCGATGCACCAGCCGGCCGCGCGAGAGGCCCGGAGCCAGCCCCGGAGTGAGCGGCGAGAGCACCGGCGGGTCCGGCAGGCCGGGTCGGGAGGGAGACAAGGGCCGCGTCGGCTCCGGCTCCGGCGGCGGTGGCTGCCGGGCCCAGTCGGGCAGGGGGGAGGGCCTGGCCTCGGCCCGCTTCTCCTCACCTTGCGCGGCGCTCGTCTGCGCAACGCGGTAGACGATGGGCAGGTCGGACTGCCCGCCGGAGAGCGCCTGCATCCCCTGCTGCAGCAGGTCGTACCAGCAGCCCTCCGGCACATCCTGCTTGTCGCCGTAGCCCATCAGGTAGAGACGGTCCTCGGCCCGCGTCATGGCGACATAGAGCAGGCGGCGCTCCTCGGCCGCGGCGACCTCCTTCTGGCGTCCGGCCGATGCGCCGATGGCCGGAACCCGCTCGCAGCCCTCCACCCGGCGCAGCAGGATCTTCTCGCCGTCGTCCAGGAGGTAGGGCTCGGTCCTGGTCCGGCGGCGGTCCGTGTCCGGCAGGATGACGACCGGCGCCTGCAGGCCCTTGGCGCCGTGGACGGTCATCAGCCTGATCTTGCGGCCGGCCTCTTCCATGTCCCGCTTGACCGCGACCTCACTGCGGGTGAGCCAGCTCAGGAAGCCCTGCAGCGAGGGGGCGTGCTCCTCCTCGTAGGTCAGGGCGAGCGCGAGGAACTCGTCCAGCGGATCGTTGCTCTCCTCGCCGAGCCTGGCGGCGATCCTGCGGCGCCCTCGCCGGGCGCCCAGGATCTGGGAGAAGAGCTCGAAGGGCGGTAGGAAGTCGACGCACTCGCGCAGGGCCTGGAGCTCCTCGGCGGCCGCCTGCCAAGAGGGCTCCTCCTCCCGTCGCGCTAGCAGCTCCGCCCAGAGGCTGCCGGAGCGGTCGTAGGCCAGACGGAAGAGGCTCTCGTCGTCGAGGCCGTAGAGCGGGCCCTTGAGAACGGTCGCGAGGCCGAGGTCGTCGTCCGGGAGCAGCAGGACCTGCACCAGCGCGGTCATGTCCTGGACCGCCAGTTGCCCGCTCAGCAGCATGCGGTCGATGCCGGCGATCGGCAGGCCGCGGCGCTCCAGGGCGCGCGCCAGCGCGTGGAAGAGACGGTCGCGCCGGCGCACCAGGATCAGGATGTCGCCGGCCTCGATCGGCCGCCCGCGGTCCTCGAGCCAGGCCTCGCCGCCCGGCCTGCGCGCCTCCCGGTCACCCAGCCACAGCTCGATCCGCTGGGCCAGGGTTTCGGCCAGGGCGACGGCGGGGTTGTTCGCCGGCCTCTGGGACAGCGGCGCCAGCCAGGGCTCGTCCTGCTCGGCCTCGGCGGGCAGGTGCCGCGGGTCCAGGGCGGCCAGGCCGCCGGCGCCCTGGCGCACCGCAAAGTGCGCCGGGTAGGACGCCTCGGTGAGGGCCGGTGCCTCGGTGAAGACGGCATCGACGGCGGCCAGCACCGCGGGCACCGAGCGGAAGGAGTGGGTCAGCGGCACGCGGGCGAAGGGAAGGCGGGCGGCGGTGGCGCGCGCTTCGAAGTGCCTGGCAGCCTGGTGAAAGCCGGCCGGGTCGGCGCCCTGAAAGCGATAGATCGACTGCTTGGCGTCGCCGACCGCGAAGACGCTGCGGGTCGCCTCCTCCCTTTCGCCGGCAGCACTCTCGCCGCCGTAGAACTCCTCGGTCAGGGTCTTGAGGATGCGCCACTGCAGGGGCGAGGTGTCCTGCGCCTCGTCGATCATCACGTGCGAGAGACCGCCGTCCAGCTTGTAGAGCACCCAGGCGGCCGCGCCCTTGCGCTGCAGCAGGTCGTTGGTGAGCTGCAGCATGTCCTGGTAGTCGAGCGCGCCGGCGGCCTGCTTGCGGGCCTTGTAGAAGGCCAGCAGCGCCTCGGCCAGCCGCAGGGTCGCCGCTGAGAGCTTCAGGCAGCGGGCCGCGATCTCGCGTTCCTCCAGCGCCAGCAGCCTTTCGGCTTCGCTCTCCATGACGGCAAGCGCCTCGGGCAGGGCCTCCGCCGCCGCCTTGGTGAGCAGCCGCTTCTTCGCGCCCCGCTTGAGGCCGCTGTTGGCGAGGAAGAGCGAGGCGTAGCCCTTGTAGAGCGAGACGCGCTCCCCGGAGGGCGCGTTGAGGAAGGTCTCCAGCTTTACGGCGTTCTCCTGCTCCCGCTTTGAACCGGACTGCAGCGCGGTCCTGATCAGTCCCAGCTCCGCCTTGGAGGGCAGGGAGGCATCGTCCAGTCCCTCGGCCAGGAGGGCCTCGGGCTCGCAGTCGGGGTCGAGCGACAGGAAGGCCGCGAGCCGCATGAGGGGCGGTAGGTGCCCCGTCTCCAGCAGGGGAATGAGACGGTCCCGCTCGCCCGCGATCAGCGCCTGGAGGTGGGTCAGGCCCTCCTCGCCGCCGGCGACCAGGATCTCTTCCAGGGCATCCGCCAGGGTCCGGTCCCGCGCGGCTGCCGCCAGCAGGTCGCCCTGCGCTGCGGCCAGCAGCTCGGCCGCGCTGCGCTCGTCTAGGGCATGGAAGCCAGGGCTGACCCCGGCCTCCAGCGGGAAGCGGCTGAGCACCGACTGGCAGAAGCCGTGCAGGGTCTGCACCTTGAGCCCGCCCGGCGTGTCGAGGACGCCGGCCAGGAGGCTGCGGGCGCGCGCGCTCTCCTGCTCCGTGGGATGGCGGCCCAGCAGCCCGTCGAGGCTCTCCTCCAGTTTTGCCGGCGCCATCGCCGCCCAGCCCTGCAGGGCCTGCATCAGGCGGTTGGCCATCTCGCTGGCGGCCGCCTTGGTGAAAGTGATGCAGAGCAGGCGCTGCGGCGCGGTGCCGTCCAGCAGCAGGCGCAGGCAGCGGTCCACCAGCACCTTGGTCTTGCCGCTGCCGGCCGAGGCCTCGACCCAGATCGTGGCCCTGGGGTCCAGGGCATGGCGCTGCTTCAGGGTCGCGTCGCGCAGAGCATCGCTCATGACTCGCCCCCCGAATCCCCGGACCACTCGTCCACCCTGGCGAGATGGCGGTAGTCGTCGAAGCGCGGCGCCGCCCAGGGGCGGGGATGCGCCAGGTAGGGCGTCTCCGGCCGGTCGAAGGCGGCGACCAGGTCCTGCAGCCCGGCCTGGGCCTGCTCCGCCAGGGTCTCGGCGTCGGGGTTCTTGCCGCCCGAGAGGTCCAGGGTCGTCCCCAGGGTCTGGCCGCCGGCGAGCTTCCAGAGCTCCAGGCTCGCCAGCGGGGCGGCCGCCAGGCCGGCGAAGCCGCCGGCCCTGGCGATGGCGCCCTCCAGGGGAAGCTGCGGTGCCAGGCCCAGGCCCACGTCCAGCAGCGTGGGCAGCGAGCCGGTCTTGTAGTCGACCAGGGTCAGTCGCCCGTCCAGGCCCAGCTCCAGACGGTCGGCCTTGGCCGTGAGGCGGAAGGCGCCGGCGGGCCCCGTCAACTCGAGCGCGCCCGAGAGCTCCGCGGCCACCTCCCGGCAGTCCGGACGCCGCTCGGCCTCCAGCTCGAGGTACCAGGCGAGCAGCCGGGCCAGGCGCGGCTGCCAGAGCTGCTGCTGCGGAAGGGGCAGGCCGGAGGTACGGATCGCCTCCGCCGCGATCGCTTGCAGTGCAGCCTCCCCGTCCTGGGGGAGCGCCTGCGGGTAGGCCTTGACGAAGGACTCCAGCACCGCGTGGATGAGCTGGCCGCGCTCGGCGGGTCCCGGCTCCTCGGCGATCTCGTCCAGCTTCTCGAGCTTCAGGATGGAGCCGGCGAAGATGGCGTAGGGATTGCGCATCCAGGCCTCGATCCGGGTGACCGAGAGCTGCCGTGGCCGCGCGGCCAGCGGCGGACGGGGGGCGGGCGGCTGGCAGGGGCGGACGGCCTCGGGCCGGTCCAGCTCGGCGACCCACTGCGCGGCCTCCGCGGCGGGGCGCCTGAGGTCGCCTTCCAGGCCCAGGACCTTGCAGAGCGCCTCCAGGCGGGAGAGCCAGCGGGCCGGCAGGGTGGGGGCGCCCTCCTGCTTCAGGGCGCGGGTCAGCACCACCTCGCCTGCGGCCAGGGCCTGGACCATGTCGTGGGCCGACTGGCCGATGCGGCGCTCCGGCGGCGGCAGGCCCAGCTCCGCCCGCATCGGCCGGCTGAGCCAGGGACCCGGGTCGGCCACCTTCGGCCAGGCGCCCTCGTTCAGGCTGCCGAGGATCAGGAGGTCGGCGCTCTGCAAGCGGGCCTCCAGGGGCCCCCAGAGAAAGAGCCTGGGGTGCGCGCCGTAGCGCGGGCGCAGCACCGCACCCTCCAGCAGGCTCTCCAGGAAGGCAGGTAGCTCTGCCGGCTTGAGGGCGGGCAGCTCCGGCGCCGCAGCGCGCAGCTCGATCAGGGCCTCCGCCGCGGCCTCGCCGGCCTCCTCCGCCCAGAGGCGCTCGGCGCCGCCGGTCCCGCCGCCCTCGGCCAGGGCCTCGGCCGCTTGCAGCAGCGCGTCCAGCAGCTCGTCGAAGCCAACCTCGCCGCTGCCGGACAAGGCCAGCAGCGGTGCCAGACGCTCTTCCAGGCGGGCGAAGAGCCGCTCCAGCCTGTCCGTCAGGCCGCTCGGCATCGCGGGACGCCGCCCGGCGCGCCGCCCGAGGGCCTCCCGAAGGCCGGCGAAACCCGGCTCCGCACGCGGGCCGCGCAGCAGGTGGCGCTCCAGCTCGCGGGCGCCGGCGGCGAGCCTCCCCCGCTCCAGGCCGGCGTGGGCGAAGGGATGCTTCAGGAGCGCCAGCAGCGGCTCGGCCGCCAGCTCCTCGGCCAGGACCCGGGCCAGCAGCCGCAGGAAGACCAGCGGCGGGCTCTGCAGCAGGGGACGGCCGGCGGAATCATCGATCTCGATGTCCCAGCGGCCGAGCTCTGCCGCCACCCGTCGCGCCAGCGCGCGGTCCGGCGTGACCAGGGCCGCGGTCTTGCCCGGCTGCTCCAGGTTGCGGCGCAGCAGCAGGGCGATCAGGCTCGCCTCCTGGCGCGGGTCGGCGCAATCGTACCAGGTGATGCCTGCCAGGGCGCGCTGCCAGCTCCGCTGCCGGCGCTCGCCGGCGCCGGCCGCGAGGTCGCGCCAGCTCTCCGTCTCCGGCGCCGGGCGCAGGGCCAGGTTGACCAGACCGGCGGCGGGGCTCTCCGGCAGGGCCTCGGGCCAGAGCGTGACCTCCCTGGGCGAAAGCTCCAGGCGCTCCAGCAGGCGGGCCAGCCCCTGCTGCGGGTGGCTGGGGTCCCGGCGGATCGCCTGCCAGAGCTCGTGGGTCGGGTTCTGGTCCAGCCCCGGCAGCACAAGCTGGCCCTGCGGCAGCGCGGCCACCGCGGCCAGCAGGCGTGCCACGGCCGGGATGCTGCCGGTGGAGCCGGCGGCGATCACGGGGTGGTCCGGCGGCCGGCGGCTCCAGAGCGCTGCCTGCGCGTCCAGCAGCAGCCGGCGGCGGGCGGCGGGACCCAGGTGTCCGCCCTCGGCCTCGATCCCGGGCCAGGCCTCGGTCACGATGCGCAGGAAGTCGCGCGTCGTCTGCCAGTGCGCGGCCAGTTCCTGCGGCACGATCTCGTCGAGCCTGTTCCAGTCGATCTCGGCCGTCTCGGCCTCGTCGATCAGGCGCCCCAGGTCGCGCGCCAGGCGGATCACCCCGGCCGAGGAGAGCGCCGTCCCGCGGGCCCTGAGCCAGGCGATGACCAGGCGGGAGAGGAGGGCGGTGCGCCGCGGCTCGCCGATCGCGGGGGCCAGCGCCAGGTCTTCCGCCGCGCCCAGGCTGCCGCCGCCTTCCAGCAGCAGCTCCTCGGCGTCGAGGTCGCCCAGCGGCACCATGCGCGGCAGCAGCTGCGGTGCCCCCTCGCCCAGGCGCAGGAAAGCCTCGGTCAAGGACCTGGCGGCGCGCCGGTTGGGCAGCAGCACCAGCATGGCGGAGAGCGCCAGGGGATCGCCGTCGCTCTGCCGCAGCAGGCCGCGGGCGAGGCAGTCGACAAAGGCATTGCCGGCCGGGATGGTGAAGACCCTGTCGGCCGCCGCCCTCATTGCCGCTCGGCTTGGAAGCCCATCCACTCCAGGATGGCCTCGCTCTCTTTGAGGTCGTCGGGCGTGCCGACGTGGAACCACTCGCCCTCGTGGCGCACGCCGTAGAGGCGCCCGGCCTCGGCCGCCTTCAGGTAGAGCGGGAGAAGCGGAAAGGCCTCCACCTTGCAGCCCTCGAAGAAGCGCGGGTGGAGGATCTGCACGCCGGCCAGCACGAAGGGCGCTTGCTCTCGCTCGGCCCGGTAGCTCAGCCGGCCGCAGGGATCCATGCAGAAGTCGCCCGATCCCCGGTAGCCGTGGGCCAAGACCGTCGGCTGCAGCAGCAGCAGGGCGTCCATCTTATCCGGCTGCCAGCGTTCGGCCAGGCGCACGAAGGCGGAGCGGGTGCCGTCCAGCCAGTGGATGTCGCCGTTCACCACGAAGAAGGGCTCCTCGCCCAGCAGCGGCAGCGCCTTGGTCACCCCGCCGCCGGTCTCCAGCAATTCCTCCTCCTCGGAGAAGACGATCCGCGGCGCCTTGCGCCCCTGCAGGTGGTCGCGCAGCAGGTGGCCCAGGTGATGCAGGTTCACCACCGCCTCCTCGACCCCGGCCTCGGCCAGCCTGTCGAGGATGCGGTCGATCATGCTGCGGCCCTGCAGTTCGATCAGGGGCTTCGGCAGGCTCTCGGTGAGCGGGCGCATGCGGCGGCCCTCGCCGGCCGCAAGCACCATGGCGCGCTTGGGCAGGGCGGTCGTGGTCTTCTGGCTCACCCTTCGGCTCTTTCCTTCTGCGGGACGTCCATGCCCGGCACCCCGCGGCCGGGCGCCGGACCGGGCAGGACCGGATCTTCGAGGGGCAGGTGTTCGTCGAACCAGGCCGCGACGGGGGCCAGCGCCGGGTGCTGCAGGTCGCCGGCGATCAGGCGCAGCACGCGCGGCAGGTGGGCCAGGTAGCGGGACTTGCCGTCGCGGCGGTCCAGGCGCGTGAAGATGCCGGCGATCTTGGCGCTGCGCTGCGCGCCCAGGCAGGCGTAGTGCCGCCGGTCGGCCTCGGGGTCGCGGTCGGGCAGCGCCTCTTGCCAGCGCCGCAGCATGGTCTCAGCCAGGCCCGGGCCCAGGTCGCGGCGCGCGTCCTCCAGCAGCGAGACGAGGTCGTAGACGGCGGCGCCGACCAGGGCGTCCTGGAAGTCCAGCAGCCCGCAGGCGGCGGTACCGTTGCGCCCGGGCAGCAGCATGAGGTTGTCGACGTGATAGTCGCGCAGGACCAGGACCTCGCGCAGGCCGGCCACCTCCTCCAGGCAGGCGCGCCAGGCCGCAAGGTAGCTCTCCACCGCCGCGGGCGGCGTCGGCACCCCCCTGATGGCCGGCAGGAACCAGTCGACCAGCAGGCGCGCCTCGGCCAGCAGGCGCTCCATGTCGTAGGGCGGCAGGCCTTGCCCCAGCTCCGGTCGCCAGCGCCGCTGCAGCTCGATCAGCACGTCCAGCGCCAGGCCGTAGAGTCCGGTCTCGCCGGTGCCGCCGGCCAGCATCTGGGTGAAGGTCCTGTCGCCGAAGTCCTCCAGCAGGACGAAGCCCTGGCTTGCGTCCGCTGCCAGGATGCGCGGGGCCGAGAGGCCCAGGTCGTGCAGGATCGCGGCCACGGCGAGGAAGGGCGCGACCGGCTCCCGGTCCGGCGGCGCGTCCATCAGGACCGCCGTCCCCTTGCGCCCCTCGAGGCGGTCGTAGTGGCGGAAGGAGGCATCGGCCGCCAGCAGCCGGCGCTCGGCCCGCTCCCAGCCCGCTTCGGCAAGAAAGGCCTGGCGCTGCGCGCCGCGCGCCTCCTGGTTCACCGCCGGGGCTCCCAGCCGGCGATCCGGGCCAGGCGCGCCTGCCAGCCGGGGCCGCCGTCGAGCGTGGCGCGCCGTCCCTCGCCCTCGAAGGTAAAGCCGATCGTCAGCGCCCCCTCCGGCGTCAGACCGCCCAGCCGCTCCGGCCATTCGACCAGCAGGATCGCCTCGCCCAGGGCCTCCTCCCAGCCCAGCTCGTAGACCTCCTCGGCGGCGGAGAGGCGGTAGAGGTCGAAGTGCCAGACCGGCGCCACCCGGCGCTCGTAGACCTGGACCAGGGTGAAGGTCGGGCTCGGCACCTCCTCGGCGCTGCAGTCGCTTTCGTCGGCGGCGGGCAGGGCGCGGATGAGGGCGCGGGCGAAAGAAGTCTTGCCGCTGCCCAAGTCCCCCGTCAAAAGGATCACGTCGCCGCCGCTCAAGAGTGGCGCAAGGCGCCGGGCGAGCGCCTCGGTCGCATCTGCGTCGGGCAGAAGACAGTCAAGCGGGCAAGCGGCTTCTAGCATCATCGCTGCCTGTCTTACCGGGCAGAACGGCGTTTTGCCAAGCACGGGCGAAGCGCAGGGAAAAACCGCAAGTGAAGGGCAGTTGCCCGGGGAGCGTTGGGACGATGGCGGACGCGGTTCAGAAGACGGATGTGGTGGTCATCGGCGCAGGTCCGGTGGGGCTCTTCTCCATATTCGAGCTGGGAATGCTGAAGCTCAAGGTGCATGTGATCGACAGCCTGGACATGGCCGGCGGGCAGTGTGCGGCGCTCTATCCGGAAAAGCCGATCTTCGACATCCCGGCCTATCCCGAGATCCTGGCCGGCGACCTGGTCGAGCGCCTGCAGGAGCAGGCTGCCCCCTTCGAGCCGGTCTATCACCTGGGCCAGCAGGCGACGGGTCTTGCCCGCAACGATGAGGGGCTGTGGGAGGTTGCGACCTCGGCCGGCGAGAGGATCGCGGCCCACGCCGTGGTCATCGCCGCCGGCGCCGGCGCCTTCGGGCCGAACCGCCCGCCGCTGGAGGGCATCGAGCACTACGAGAACGGGCCCGCGGGAAGCGGCGTCTGCTACATGGTGCGCCGGCGCGAGGACTTCCGCGACCGCACCCTGGTGATCGCCGGCGGCGGCGATTCGGCGCTGGACTGGGCGGTCTCGCTGGCCGAGGTGGCGAAGAAGATCTACCTGGTGCACCGCCGCCCGCGCTTCCGCGGGGCGCCCGACACCGTGGCGAAGATGGAATCCCTGGCCCGGCCGGGCGGGCCGATCGAGAAGGTGATCCCCTATCAGCTCGCCGGCCTGGAGGGCGACGGCGAGACCCTGCGGCAGGTGATCGTCGCCACCCTGGAGGGCGAGACCCGCGCGCTCGACTGCGACTGCCTGCTGCCCTTCTTCGGCCTCTCCATGAACCTCGGCCCGATCGCCGACTGGGGCCTGAACCTGGACAAGAACCACGTCACCGTGGAGCCCACGACCTGCGAGACCAACGTGCCCGGCATCTTCGCCATCGGCGACATCGTGCACTATCCCCACAAGCTGAAGCTGATCCTGACCGGCTTCGCCGAGGCGGCCGCGGCGGCGCACGCGATCCATCCCCTTGCCCGGCCGGGCGAGGTGCTGCATTGGGAGTACTCCACCACCAAGGGCGTCCCCGACGCCGCCTGACGCAGCAAGAGAGGATTCCCATGACCGATGCACTGGCCCTCGACGGCCCCCGCCAGCCGGCCGCCAGCGGCCAGGCCAAGTCCCTTGTCGTCCTGCTGCACGGCTGGGGCGCCAATGGCGACGACCTGATCGGGCTCGCGCCCTACCTGGGCCGCGGCCTGCCGGACACGGCCTTCGTCTCGCCCAACGCGCCCTACCCCTGCGAGGCCAATCCCGCCGGCCTGCAGTGGTTCAGCCTGATGGACCGCAGCGAGGAGCAGATGCTGGCCGGTCTGCGCCTCGCGGCCTCCCTGGTCGACGCCTTCCTGGACGAGGAGCTGGAGCGCCAGGGCCTGCCGCCCGAGGCCCTGGCCCTGGTCGGCTTCAGCCAGGGCACCATGCTGGCGCTGCACGTCGGCCTGCGGCGCAAGCAGGCCCTGGCCCAGATCGTGGGCTTCTCCGGCGCGCTGCTGGGCGGCCAGCACCTGGGCCCGGAGATCGCATCGCACCCGCCGGTCCTGCTGGTCCACGGCCAGGGCGACCCCGTCGTGCCCTACCAGGCCTCCGAAAGCGCGGCCTCGGTGCTGAAGTCCCTCTCGGTGCCGGTGGAGCTGGTCCTCAGGCCCGGCCTGCAGCACTCCATCGACGAGGTGGGGATCGCCAGGGCCCAGGCCGCCCTGGCAGCCGCGTTCGGGGGGTAGGGGTCCCCCCGCTGTCGTCCTTCGGCTCGACCGAAGGACCGCTCTCCGTGCGGAGACTCTTGGCGTAGGGCAGAGCGGTTCCGCTTCCTCTGCCCAAGGTCGACCGATCCTTCGGTCGAGCCGAAGGATGACGCGGCAATGGTTTGCGGTGGCGCCCGAACCGCCAATCCCTCAAGCGTCATCGTCTCGAGCGCCATCCCCTCAAGTGTCATCCCTTCATGCGCCGTCCCCTCAAATAACATTCCCTCAAGCGCTCTCCTCTCAACCGCCATCCTCTCAAACGCCATCCCCCTGTTTCGTCATCCTCCGGCTTGACCGGAGGATCTCGCGACATCCGGCGGAACGGACGGGAGTGTTCGGATTTTCATAAATGATTCCAAGCGGTTAGAGATCCTCCGGTCAAGCCGGAGGATGACGGTACTGGGCCTGGGTGTAAACGCTCCCAACTGGGTGGAAACGCCCCCCACCACCACCCCCCAATCCAGCGACCCGTCGCGCGACCCACCCCCGAGCCGCCGCTACCCCTCCCCCTCGGAGGGCAGGCGGTGGATCTGGGCGATCTCCCTGGCCACCAGCTCCTGCAGGCGCCAGAGGTTGCGGTCGCGGATGCCGAACTCGTCCAGGTGGGAGACGGTGTTGTAGAGGTATTCCGCGCAGGAGCCGATGTGGCCGCAGGCGCGCGCCAGGATCCAGGCGACCTCCTCCAGCGGCCGCTTGCCGATCACCCGCTCGCCCCTGGGGCCGGCCCAGAAGACAAGGGCGCGCTTGCGGCCCTCGGGCGTGTGGACATGGATCCAGCGCACCATCTCGCGGAACTCCCGGAAGGGGATCTCGCGCAGGATCAGGCGCTTGAACTGCTGCACGCGCTCGGCCTCGGGCAGGCGGACGATGATGCCGTCGCAGCGCCCGCCGGGCAGCAGCGCCAGCATCAGGCCGATCTGCTCCGGCGAGCCGCGCCAGCGGTTCATGGTGAGGCAGAAGGAGCGGTGCCAGCCGTAGGCGGTGGCGCGCAGCCGGCCGATCTCCTCGAAGTCGGGCTTCCAGATGAGCGAGCCGTAGGCGAAGACCCAGAGCGGATCGCTGCCGCACTCCGCATCCAGCCGTCTGGCCAGCGCCTCCAGCTCTTCCTCGCCGATGGGGGTGCGGTTGGGGGCGGGCCCATGGTCCGGTTCCGGCCTGAGGCTGAGCTCGACGTGCCGGGGGGTGAGCGCCATCGCCCCGCCCCGCTTGCGGTGCTGCCTTTTCCGCCCCCCTGCCGTCATGCCCCTGCCGTCATGCCGCGGCAATGGGCTGCGGCGCGGCCCCGGCGATCAGCTCGAAGGAGCGCAGGCGGCGCTGGTGCTCGTAGACGTCGGAGACGACGATCAGCTCCTGCGCCCCGGTCTCGGCGAGGAGCGCCCGGATGCCCTGGCCGACGGTGGCGGGCGATCCGACGATCGAGCGTTCCAGCATCTGCATGACCCGGGCCTTCTCCATGGGCGTCCAGTAGCTCTCGATGTCGTCGATCGGCGGCTTGCCGAGCCCGCGGGCGCCGCGGACGATGTTAGTAAAGGACATCTGCTGCGTGGTTGCCAGCCGGCGCGCCTCACTGTCGCTGTCTGCGGCGATGATGTTGACCCCCACCATGGCGTAGGGCTGCCGGAGCTGGGCCGAGGGCTTGAAGCGGCTGCGGTAGATCTCCAGCGCGCTCATCAGGTGCTCCGGCGCGAAGTGCGAGGCGAAGGCGTAGGGCAGGCCAAGCTCCGCCGCCAGCACGGCGCCGAAGTGGCTGGAGCCCAGGATCCAGAGCGGCACCTCGGTCCCTGCCGCCGGCACCGCCTGGATCGGATAGCCCGCGGCCTCGGCCGAGAGATAGGCCTGCAGCTCCACCACGTCTTGGGGGAACTGCTCGGGCGCCTGGGGCGAGCGGCGCAGCGCCTGCCAGGTCCGCTGGTCGGTCCCCGGCGCGCGCCCAAGGCCGAGGTCGATGCGGCCCGGAAAGAGCTGCGCCAGGGTCCCGAACTGCTCGGCGATCACCAAGGGCGCATGGTTCGGCAGCATGATCCCGCCGGCCCCTACCCGGATGGTCTTGGTCCCGCCTGCGATATGCGCGATCACGACCGAGGTCGCAGCACTGGCGATGGAGGGAAAGTTGTGATGCTCCGCCACCCAGAAGCGCCGGTAGCCCCAGCCTTCCGCCTGCGCCGCCAGGTCCCGCGCATTGTGCAGCGCCTGGCGTGCGTCCGTTTCCTCAGTGACGCGGACGAGATCGAGAACCGACAGCGCCGCCATGGGCTCGCTCCTGGGTGATGATGACCGGAGCTGCACTATGCCAGCGGAGGGGCGGCGGGCGCGGGGAAAGAGCGCGGTGGCGGTGACAAGCTGTGATGCCGTGGGCGACAAGGCGGCGGTTGGCTCTGCCCGTTACTCCTAGTATATGCTTAACCTATCGATCGTACGAGTTCGGTTATATGGACTTGGCATGGCGACAAGGGCGCAGTCTTGCAATGGGAGCCGAAAATTACTCCGCCTTAGATAAAGAGGTTTTGGTTCTTTCCGCCGTTTGGGGTCTCGTAGATTTGATGGTAAATTATGCACTCTTTGAAAATGAGCCGAAAACTACAGAAGTACAACTGCGTTTTAGGACGGAAGAATCGAGCAATATTTTTCTAGTTATTCTCGCAGATTTTCTTTCGTTGCCAAAACGGGATGCTGTGGGTCTTGCTACACCCAATGTAAAAGGCAGTCTCGGGGAGACCTACCTCGGTCTTCTTAGAGCCGTCGCCGATGCCCCTATCCTCGGGCAGGATTCGGAGTCATTGGCGAAGCCACTTCGCGCGTCCGCCAATTGGCTGGATGAGTGTACCAGGATTGACTCGGTGTGGCTGCCTTCTATCGATCGCAATGACGCTGTCAGCGTTCGGCGAATGACTTACCTCAAGATTTGTGGAACAGCTACTAAGCATAACTTAACGCGCCTTGACCGAGTTGCAGAAGAAATACAGAGAATATTGTTAGATAATCAGATTAAAATTGACAAAAATCAAGCTTATCTTGTTATTCCTGATTTTCAAGAGTTTTTTCAAAGAGGTTTATTTTTGTATCATTCGACAACAATTGCGTGCTTTTTGAACAATATTCGCTGGGGAATATATGATTATCTTGCGTCTGAGTTTAATCGTGCCTATCAAAAGACTGAAGTTATGTCAGGTTTGCAAAGGTATGTGTATGATGTTCCGTCAGAAGTCACTAAGCCGCTGACCCAATGGATGTACTGGGAGCTTATGAACAAAGTATGCGCACGCCCATATTTTCCACGTTTTACTGTGCACTCGAGTTGGACTCGAGGGTGCTAATTTGGATTTTCTGTGCATTTTTTACCAATCTGAAACACTGTGACCGGTATAGGTGAACATGGCTTCAGTCGGAAAGGATGTGCGAAAGCTGGGGCCTGCGTACTGTGTTTGATCGGACCAAATCAGCGCGTTTGGGTCATCGGCTCAAACGTCACCTTCGCGCGAAACCCGAGAGCCCGTGCATAGTCTTCCACCGTCGACAGGCGGGGAGAGACGCTGCTGCTCACGCTTTCCAGCCGAGAGATGTTGCTCTTCTTGGTGCCGAGGAGGGTCGCCATCTCTTCCTGGGTCTTGCCCGCGGCCTTGCGCAGGGCGATCATCTCTCGCTTCATGGCGAACACGGCGGCCGTCTCCTCGTGGGCGGCCCCAACCTCCGGGTTCTTCAGAGCCTTCTCCCTGAAATCGCTGAACGTCGGCCTGTCAGTCATCGTCGAGCACCTCCACCTTGCTGCTGTAGAGACTGATCTTCCACCGCATTCTTTGAGTTATCAAATATGATAACTCTGGTGAGGGGTCAAGCCTCGGGGGCCGATGGTCTGTCTCGCTTCCCTGCAGACTGCTGCGCCAGTGAGCGGATGCCCTACAATTCGCCATCTCGCCCCTCTTCGGTGCCGATAAAATAGGCAAACACCGATTGTGACTAAAATTCGATCTTCTTCGCTTGACAGCCTCTTCGCACCTGCAACATGGTCGTAACGTCGCTACGCCGTTGGCCGGTCCTGGGAGCAGGTCCTGCGGTCTGGGGGGCCCCTTGCGGGCGACGAGAAGTTGCGCGGAGGCAGGCTAACTTGGCCGTGACACCTGCCCCCGCGCGTGGGTGCAACGTTAGCTGCAGAGGAACACTAGGCCGCAGCACCTGGAAAGTGCAAGGAGACCGGCCGCTCCGCACGCCGACCGACCGGTCGGTGCGCGGAGCGGCCGGTCGGCTGGCCGGTGTCCCCAAGGGGAGATCTATGAAATTGAGACTAGCTGCTTTGGCTCTGGCCGCAGCGACCGGCTGGGCGGGTGCCGCCCAGGCCCAGGACACCATCAAGGTGGGTGTCCTCCATTCGCTGTCCGGCACCATGGCGATCTCCGAGACCACGCTGAAAGACGCGGTCTTGATGATGATCGAGAAACAGAACGAGAAGGGCGGGCTTCTGGGCAAGAAGCTGGAGGCCGTGGTCGTCGACCCCGCCTCCAACTGGCCGCTCTTCGCCGAGAAGGCGCGCGAGCTCATCGAGGTCGACAAGGTGGCCGTGGTCTTCGGCTGCTGGACCTCGGTCTCGCGCAAGTCGGTCCTGCCGGTCTTCGAGGAACTGAACGGCCTGCTGTTCTACCCCGTCCAGTACGAGGGCGAAGAATCGCAGCGTAACGTCTTCTACACCGGCGCCGCGCCGAACCAGCAGGCCATCCCGGCCGTCGACTACCTGGCCGACCAGGGCGTCGAGCGCTGGGTGCTGGCGGGCACCGACTACGTCTATCCGCGCACGACCAACAAGATCCTGGAGACCTACCTCAAGGATTCCGGCGTGGCCGAAGACGACATCATGATCAACTACACGCCCTTCGGTCACTCCGACTGGCAGACCATCGTCGCCGACATCAAGGCCTTCGGCTCGGCCGGCAAGAAGACCGCGGTGGTCTCCACCATCAACGGCGACGCCAACGTGCCCTTCTATAAGGAGCTGGGCAACCAGGGCATCGCCGCCACCGACATCCCCGTCGTCGCCTTCTCCGTCGGCGAGGAGGAGCTGGCCGGCATCGACACCAAGCCCCTGGTCGGCCACCTGGCCGCCTGGAACTACTTCATGTCGGTCGAGGGTGAGGCCAACGATACCTTCATCGACGACTGGATCGCCTTCATCGGCGACGAGAACCGGGTGACCAACGATCCCATGGAGGCCACCTACATCGGCTTCAACATGTGGGTGAAGGCGGTCGAGAAGGCCGGCACCACCGATCCCGATGCGGTGATCGATGCCATCGTCGGCGTCAGCGTCCCCAACCTCTCGGGCGGCTACTCGGCGATGATGCCGAACCACCACATCACCAAGCCCGTGCTGATCGGCGAGATCCAGGACGACGGCCAGTTCGCCATCGTCTACGAGACGCCCGGCCTGGTGGTGGGCGACGCCTGGTCCGACTTCCTGCCGGACTCCAAGGCGCTGATCTCCGACTGGCGCAAGCCGCTCAACTGCGGAAACTTCAACAGCGAGACCGGCCGCTGCGGCGGTAAGGGCTCCTAAGGAAAGGCGGCCGGGCTTCCGCGGCCGGACCGGGTGGGGAGGGCTGGCTCTCCCCACCCGGACCTTCCCCCGCCTGCGCGGGGACCGCGGGGGCCGGCCGGATGAACGCCCCCTCCATGTCCTTGCCTCTCGCCTTGCGCCTCCAGACCCGCCTGCCGCTCCTGCTGCTGGCCGGTCTCTTGCTGCTGCTGGCGCTTCCGCACCCCCTCTCTGCGGACGAGCAGCAGCTTCGAGAGATCGCCCAGGGGCTCGACACCAAGGACTTCGCTGCCAAGTCCCGGGTGATCGACCGGATCGCAGCGACCGGCGATCCGGCCGCAGCACGGGTTCTGGAGGCGCTCGGCGAGGGCGACCTCTACTTCCTGAAGGAAGACGACAGCCTGGTCATCGGCGCACGCCAGGGACGCGACCTCCTGATCTCGGACCCCTTCACCGGCGAGGCGCTGGGCGAGATCAAGACGCGCCAGGCCAGCAAGATCACGGTGAACAACGCGATCCGCCGCCAGATCGATGCCACCCTGGGCGGTCTCACCCTGCGCAGTCCCGATGTCGCCGTGCGCCGGGCCGCGGCCGAGGCGGTCTTCAAGAGCCGCGATCCCGCGGTGCTGCCCGCCGTCGAGGCAGCGCTCGGCGAGGAGCAGGACGCGAAAGTCAAGGAGGCGCTGGAGCAGGCCAAGGCCGCCATCCTCGCCACCGCGCCCGACACCGCCCCCTCCGAGCGCCTGGCGGCCGTGGGCACCATCGCCGAGAGCGACAACCCCGAGGCCTATTCCCTGCTGGCGCAGCTCGCGGGCGCCGAGGATCCCGACGTGGCCGCAGCGGCCCAGGAGGCCCGCGCCTCGATCGAGGAGACCCGCGCGCTCTGGCGCAACGTGCAGGACGTCTGGTACGGCCTGTCGCTGGGCTCCGTCCTGCTGCTGGCGGCGATCGGGCTGGCCATCACCTTCGGCGTCATGGGCGTGATCAACATGGCGCACGGCGAACTGGTGATGCTGGGCGCCTACACGACCTTCGTGGTCCAGGAGACGATCAGGAACTCCGCGCCGGAGCTCTTCGAGTGGTCGCTCATGATCGCAGCCCCGCTGGCCTTCCTCGGCGTCGGCCTGGTCGGCATCGCCATCGAGCGCGGCATCGTGCGCTATCTCTACGGCCGGCCGCTGGAGACCCTGCTGGCCACCTGGGGCGTCAGCCTGGCGCTGCAGCAGGCGGTGCGCAGCCTCTTCGGGCCGAACAACCGCGAGGTCGGCAATCCCGACTGGATGTCCGGTGCCTTCGAGCTGGGCCAGCTCACCATCACCTACAACCGCTTCTGGATCCTGATCTTCGCGCTCCTGGTCTTCTCGACCCTGCTGCTGGTGCTGAGGCGCACCTCGCTCGGCCTGCAGATGCGCGCGGTGACGCAGAACCGCGCCATGGCCGCCAACATGGGCATCCGCACCGGCTGGGTCGATGCCATGACCTTCGGCCTGGGGGCGGGGATCGCCGGTCTCGCGGGCGTGGCGCTCAGCCAGATCGACAACGTCTCGCCCAACCTCGGCCAGTCCTACACCATCGACAGCTTCATGGTCGTGGTCTTCGGCGGCGTCGGCAACCTCTTCGGGGCGCTGGCCGGGGCCTTCACCCTGGGCGTGGCCAACAAGTTCCTGGAGCCCATGGCCGGCGCCGTCTTGGCCAAGATCCTGGTGCTGGTCTTCATCATCCTCTTCATCCAGAAGCGCCCGCGCGGCCTCTTCGCGCTGCGCGGCCGCGCCGTCGAGGCCTCCACTCCATGACCGCTCTCCTCGACCGCCGCTCGCTCATCTTCCTGGGCATCCTCTTCGTCGTCACCGTGGCGGTGCCGCTGGCGAACCTGGCGGCGACGCCCGGCAGCGGGCTCTATCTCTCCAGCTTCGCCGTCTCGCTCTTCGGCAAGTACCTCTGCTATGCGCTCCTGGCCGTGGCGCTGGACCTGGTCTGGGGCTACTGCGGCATCCTCAGCCTCGGCCACGGCGCCTTCTTCGCGCTCGGCGGCTATGCCATGGGCATGCACCTCATGCGCGAGATCGGGCCGCGCGGCGTCTACGGCGACCCCGTGCTGCCGGACTTCATGGTCTTCCTGAACTGGGACGAGCTGCCCTGGTTCTGGCTGGGCTTCGATTCCTTCCTCTTCGCGCTGATCATGGCGATGGTGGTGCCGGGCCTGCTCGCCTTCGTCTTCGGCTGGTTCGCCTTCCGCAGCCGGGTGACCGGCGTCTACCTCTCGATCATCACCCAGGCGCTGACCTATGCCCTGATGCTGGCCTTCTTCCGCAACGAGATGGGCTTCGGCGGCAACAACGGCCTGACCGACTTCAAGGACGTGCTGGGCTTCGACCTGCAGTCCAACACCACGCGGGCCGGCCTCTTCGTGATCTCGGCGCTGGCGCTTGCCTTCGGCTACATCGTCGGCCGGCTGGTCACCACCTCGAAGCTGGGCAAGGTGCTGATCGCGGTGCGCGACGCGGAGGACCGCACGCGCTTCCTCGGCTACCGGGTCGAGGGCTACAAGCTCTTCGTCTTCGTGCTCTCGGCCGTGCTGGCGGGGATCGCCGGCCTGCTCTACACGCCGCAGGTGGGCATCATCAATCCGGGCGAGTTCTCGCCGGCCAACTCCATCGAGATCGTGGTCTGGGTGGCGCTGGGCGGGCGCGGCACCTTGGCCGGTGCGGCCCTGGGCGCGGTGCTGGTCTCGGCCGCCAAGACCCTGCTGACCGGCTGGCTGCCGGAGCTCTGGCTCTTCGCGCTCGGCGGGCTCTTCGTCATGGTGACCCTCTTGATGCCGCAGGGCGTCCTGGGCCTGCTGGGGCCGCGGCAGAAGGGCTGGCCGCTGCGGCGTCCCAGGCTGCTGCAGCCGGCGGAGTAGGGGCCATGCATCCGGCGACCACCGAGAGCCAGCTCTACCTGGACGACGTCTCCAAGACCTTCGACGGCTTCAAGGCGATCAACGGGCTCTCCTTCGCGATCGACCGCGGCGAGCTGCGTGCCGTCATCGGCCCGAACGGGGCCGGCAAGACCACCATGATGGACATCGTCACCGGCCGCACCAAGCCGGACCGCGGCGACGTCCTCTGGGAGGGGCGGGTGGACCTCACCAAGGTGGACGAGGCCGGCTCCGCGCGCCTGGGCATCGGCCGCAAGTTCCAGAAGCCCACGGTCTTCGAGACCCACACGGTGGAAGACAACATGGTGCTGGCGCTGAAGGACGGGCGCGGCGTCTTCGACACCCTCTTCGCCCGTGCCTCTGCCGCCAAGCAGCGCAAGATCGACGAGCTCCTGGAGCTGGTGCAGCTCTCCAGCCGGCGCCGCGAGCTGGCCGGCGCCCTCTCGCACGGCCAGAAGCAGTGGCTGGAGATCGCCATGCTGCTGGCCCAGGACCCCTCGCTGCTGCTGGTCGACGAGCCGGCGGCCGGCATGACCGACGCCGAGACCCATCGCACCGCGGCGCTCCTGAAGGAGATCGCCGGCAAGCATTCCGTCGTCGTGGTGGAGCACGACATGGAGTTCGTGCGGGCGCTCGACTGCAAGGTGACGGTCCTGCACCAGGGCCGCGTGCTGGCCGAGGGCTCCATCGACCACCTGACCCACCACCCCGAGGTGGTGGAGGTCTATCTGGGACGCTGAGCCATGCTCTCGGTGGAAAAGCTCGACCTGCACTACGGCGCCGCACAGGCGCTGCACCGCATCGACCTGGAGGCCAGGACCGGTGAGGTGACGACCCTCCTGGGCCGCAACGGCGTGGGCAAGACCTCGCTCCTGCGCGCCATCGTCGGGCGCCAGCCGGTCTCCGGCGGCCGCATCGTCTGGGACGGCAAGGAGATCGCACGCGCCGGCCGCAGCCTCAGGCCGGAGACGCGGGCGCGCTCGGGCATCGCCTCGGTGCCGCAGGGGCGCGAGATCTTTCCCCTGCTGACCGTGCGCGAGAACCTGCAGACCGGCTTTCCCGCCCTGCCGCGCGCCCAGCGCAAGGTCCCCGACGAGGTCTTCGAGCTCTTCCCCGTGCTCTCCGAGATGCTGGGGCGCCGCGGCGGCGACCTCTCCGGCGGGCAGCAGCAGCAGCTTGCCATCGGCCGCGCGCTGGTGATGCGCCCCAGGCTCTTGGTGCTGGACGAGCCGACGGAGGGCATCCAGCCCTCCATCATCAAGGACATCGGCCGTGCCATCGACTTCCTGCGCAAGCGCGGCGACATGGCGATCCTGCTGGTCGAACAGTACTTCGAGTTCGCCCGCGATCTGGCCGACCGCTTCTACGTCATGGACCGCGGCGAGATCGTGCTGGAGGGGGCGGCCAAGGACATGCACGAGGAGCAGGTGCGCGGGCACCTGGTGGTCTAGGAGCGGCCTCTGCGGCCTCGGCCGCTGTCGGGGAAGCCATCGCCCTGATCGCCGGTCGTGAGAATGCACGGCTGGCAGGCTTGCTCTCGACCCGCTAGGCTACCGCCAGATCGCAACCGTTGCGCCGGGCGGCAGCAGGGCGGCTCGTAGCAACTCAGCGCCCGTGCGTGCGAAGCCTATGGGTTTCTTGATGAACGGCAGTACCAGCCGAAAGCCGGGTAACCAGACCGCGGCGGTTCCCGATTTCCTCGCGGGCGGCGGCGAGATGGGCGAGCTCATGCGCGCCCACGATTGGGCGAGCACGCCGGTCGGGCCGCCGGAAAGCTGGCCGCAGAGCCTGCGCCTCACCGTCCGGCTGGTGCTCAACACGCAGCATCCCATGTTCATCTGGTGGGGCGAAGAGCTCATCCAGTTCTACAACGACGGCTACCGGCAGACCATGGGGCCGGAGATGCATCCGGCCGCGCTGGGTGCCAGGGGGCGGGAGTGCTGGGCCAGCATCTGGCCGATCATCGGCCCCCAGATCGAGCAGGTCATGGCCGGCAAGGGCGCCACCTGGAACGAGCACCAGATGGTGCCGATCAACCGCCACGGCGGCTTGAAGGAGGTCTGGTGGACCTACGGCTATTCTCCGATTGACCTGGACGGCAAGGTCGGCGGCGTGCTGGTGGTCTGCACCGACGTCACCGAGCAGCACCTCCTGACCGAGGAGCTGCAGAGCAGGAACAGCCGGATGGCGCAGCAGTTCGAGGCTGCACCGGGATTCATCGCCGTCCTGCGCGGACCCGATCACGTCTTCGAGCTGACCAACGCCGCCTATCGCCGGTTGATCGGCGACCGCGACGTGATCGGCCGCACCGTGCTGGAGGGCCTGCCGGAGGTCGAGGGCCAGGGCTTCATCCGGCTCCTGGACGAGGTGCTCAGGACCGGCAAGCCCCACGTGGGGCGCCGCACCCCAGTCAGCTTGAAGGGACCCGAAGAAGGCGCCACGAGAAGCCTCTACCTCGATTTCGTCTTCCAGCCGATCGTCGAGGCCGACGGTTCGGTCTCCGGGATCTTCGTGGAAGGACAGGACGTGAGCGCGCATGTCCTGGCCGAAGAGCAGCTCGTCATGCTGAACCGGGAGCTGCAGCACAGGGTCCGGAACATGCTGTCGATGGTCGGCGCGGTGGCGAACCAGACCCTCCGCGAGGCGGCAGGGCCGGAAGCCATCGCGGCCTACCAGGCGCGGCTCTGCGCCTTCGCAGCCGCGCAGGACGCCCTGGCGGCGGGCGCGGCGACCGAGGGCTGGCTCGAGACCGTGATCAGGGCGGCGCTCGGGCCGCACATGCAGGACGGCGGGCGTATCGCCCTCGCCGGACCGCCCGTCAAGATCGGTTCGAGGCAGGCGGTCTCCATCTCTCTCGCCATGCACGAGCTGGCCACCAACGCGACCAAGTACGGCGCCCTCTCCAACGAGACGGGAGCGGTCGCCGTGGATTGGTCGGTCGCGCCGGATGCCGACGGCACCTTCCGGCTGTCGTGGCAGGAGCACGGCGGCCCTGCCGTCCGGCCGCCGACGCACAGCGGCTTCGGCTCCCTGCTGCTGAAGGGCGCGCTGACCGCGGAACTGGGCGGCGAGGTGGATCTGGACTTCCGCGCGGAGGGACTGCACCTCGTGCTCTCGACCTCGAAATGCAATCTCTTGCCGACGGCGGAGGGGATGCGAGAGTAGGCTTGGGTCGCAATCGGCGGAGGGGGCGATGGGACGGCTGGACGGCAAAGTTGCAATGATCACTGGCGCTGCCGGCGGCATCGGCCGGGCCGCGGCCAGGCTCTTCGCCGCCGAGGGCGCGAGGCTCACCCTGGCGGACCTGGACCGGAGCGGGCTCGAGGCTCTGGCCGACGAGCTGGGGCACGAGCGGGTCGAGGTCGCGGTTGCCGACATGGCCGAGGGTGCTGCGGTCAAGGATTGCGTGGCGCGGAGCCTGGAGCGCTTCGGGGGCCTCGAAGCGGCCCTGCTGAACGCCGGCATCGAGGGCCGGGTCGCCCCCCTCGTCGAGCAGAGCGATGAGGACTTCGAGCGGGTGATGGCCGTCAATGTCCGCGGCGTCTGGCTGGGGCTGAAGCACATCATGCCGGCGATGGAGGCGAAGGGCGGCTCCATCGTCGTCACCTCCTCGACGGCCGGTATCCGGGCGCTCGCCGGGCTCGGCCCCTACACCTGCTCCAAGCACGCCGTGATCGGCCTCATGCGCACGGCGGCTGTCGAAGGGGCGGCCAGGGGGATCCGGGTCAACGCGGTCAATCCCGCGCCGACCGAGACCGCCATGATCGCCAGGCTGGAGCAGGGCTACGGCGCCGGAGAGGCCGAGGTTCAGCCGCTGGCGGCCGCCATCCCCCTGGGCCGCTACGGCCGCCCGGAGGAGGTTGCCAGGGTGATGCTCTTCCTGGCCTCCGCGGAGAGCAGCTACTGCACCGGCGGCGTCTACATGGTGGACGGCGGCGTCTCCGCGGGCCGGCGGTGAGAGGGCGGTGCTACGGCCCGAACCTCTGCCCTGCAGCCGGTTCTTATTTACATATTTCTTTAATCGTTACTCTGCGTGACCGATCAAATCCGATCTGTTGTCTCATATCTCTGTGCCGTTGACTGGAGATTCTGTCGATGGTATTATAGATTAGATAGTATATAGCGAGTGCATCTATTGGGAGTATTAGTGTTTCGGGGGCGGTCGAGAGGAGGCGCGGGCGGATGGCCGACAAGGACGAGATCGACGAAGAGGGCGCCGATGGCTGCAGCCTGCCCTTCTCGGAGGAGGCGGCGACGGCCGATGGCGATTTGCCGGCGGCCGGCGGCGGCGTCGCCATAGAAGGAGAGGGCGACGAGCGCGATGGCTGCGACCTCGAGCTCGACGACTATCATGCCGTGACGGATGAAGACCTGCCGGCAAGCGAAGGGGGAGTGGCCTGACATGCCCTTACCGTTGCTCTGGTTGCCCAGCGTCCTGAAGGAAGCCGGCCTGAAGGTGGCCGAACAGCCCGGCTGGAAGACGCGCGGCAAGGCTAACTTCGGCCCCGTGAAGGGGGTCATGTGCCATCACACGGCCGGCCCGCTCAGCGGCAACATGCCGAGCCTCGGCATCGTCACCAACGGGCGGAGCGATCTGCCGGGCCCGCTCTCCCAGCTCTGCCTCGGCCGCGACGGCACCTTCTTCGTGGTCGGCGCGGGCCGGGCCAACCATGCCGGCAAGGGCAACTGGCAGGGCGTGACCAGCGGGAACACCAGCTTCATCGGGATCGAGGCGGAGAACACCGGGCGGAAGCCGCCGCACCCGAAGGGCGAACTCTGGCCCGAGGTGCAGATGGATGCCTACCGCAGGGGCGTGGCCGCGATCCTGAAGCAGATCGGGGCGGATTCCAGCATGTGCTGCGGCCACAAGGAGTATGCCCTGCCCGCCGGCCGCAAGCCCGACCCGGCCTTCAACGAGGGCTACGGCATGGACGACTTCAGGGCGGACGTGCAGGCGATCCTCGGCGGGACCGCGCCGGCCCCGGTGCTGATCCCTGCCGTCGACGAGCGCGACCGGCCGACCCTGCGCCGCGGGGCCGAGGGCGACCTGGTGGTGAAGATCCAGCAGAGGATCGGCATCACGGCGGACGGCATCTTCGGCCCCAACACGGAGGCGGCGGTCCGCCAGTTCCAGCGCAGTCTGGGCCTGGTGCCCGACGGGATCGTCGGTCCGAACACCTGGAAGGCACTGGAGCCGAACTGAGCGGAAGCGGCCTGGCGCCCGCAACAGCGATGAGAGGGGCGCCCCCGCTCAGTCCTTGCCGAGGAAGCGGTCGAGCACGTTGCGGGTGATTCGCTCCACCTGCGGGTCGCGCCGGGTCAGGCCCATGACCCACTCGCAGGTGGCGGCGTTGAAGACCTCGCCCCTGCCGCGCGGCCAGTGGATCATCACGCCGTTGCCGCGGGTCGCCTTGTCCATGGTCTCCGGCGTGACCGCGCCGTAGAGGGCGCGGGCCTTCCAGGCGCAGTCCTCCGAGCCGATGTAGAGCGTTTCGCCCCAGATGCCGTGGTCGGCCTCCTCGTTGGTGCCGAGGCCGAGCGCGATGATCTCGAGCTCCGGGCCGGCGCCGTCGCTGCCGGTGGGGTAGGGCAGGCCGTCGCGGATCACGTAGTCCAGACCGTCGACCTCGTAGCCGTAGATGCGCGAGCCCGCGCCCAGCACGTCGCCGTAGCCGAGCTCGGTGCCGGCCAGCGCCCAGTGCTGCGGGCGGTAGACCACGAAGCCGCCGCTGCCCCGGCCGACGCAGTTGCCGAGCCCGGCATAGACCCCCTTCAGGGCATTGGCGCCGAAGGTCGCCGCACCCGGCCAGCCGATCTCCGGCACCTCCCAGGCCGAGGTCAGCAGGTGCTGGCAGTCGCTACCCATCACCGGGTCCCGCTCGGTCGCGACATACTTGTAGCAGACCTGGCGGCGGCCCTCCTCCTCCATGCGGACCTGCCAGAGGAAGTTGCCGGCGAAGCGCGCGGCCCGGCCGCCGGCCTCGATCCAGCGGTCGACGGCCTCGCGCATCGGGCGGCTCCAGTACTCGTCGTGGCCGACGAAGACCGCGCAGCGATAGCCCTCCAGCAGGCCGGGATCCGCCTCCAGGTCATGCAGCGCGGCAAGGTCGAAGCGATAGCCGGCCGCCTCCGCCCAGCGCGCGAAGTGGCGCTCGTAGCTGGCCCAGCCGGCCGAGGCGTACTTCTTGGAATAGCCGTAGGCATAGGCCCATTCCATGTAGGGATAGCGCACCATCTCGCCGGGCCTGGGCGGCCGTTCGCGCAGGGTCCTGGGCGCCCCCTCCGGCAGCTTGCAGAAGCCCCTGGTCCAGGGCCGCTCCAGGGAGAGCACCGGCGAGAAGCTGCGCCCCTCGGGCCCGGCGATGCCGTCGTAGGCGTTGGAGCCGCCCCAGCAGTTGTAGGCAACCCAGGTCCCGGTCGCGCAGACCAGCAGCAGCGGCGCCTGCGTCCGGCCCCGGCGCAGCAGGATCAGGTGATGCTCCTCGACCCTCTCCTCGCCGCGGTGGCCGCGTAGCGTGATGAGGTAGCCGCCCGGCTGCCAGTCGGCGGGGATCGGGATCTCCTGGGTCACCGGCCAGCCGCAGCCCACGACGGAGCAGTCCTGCGGTGTCTCGTGGTGAACGCCGGTCAGCCCCTCGAGGCGCAGGAGGGCTTCGTAGCGCTGCCCGTCGCGGCCGATCTCGATGTCGTAGCGCTCGGCGGTGGTGCTGACGTGGAGGTGCAGGGTCTCGCCGGGCAGGTAGCTGAAGCGGTCGCTGTAGGCCCAGATCTCCAGCACCTCGGGGTCGCGGGCCGGCCCGATATAGTAGTTGTCCAGGATGTGCCGCGCCTTGCGCAGCGTCCTCGGCGTGGCCTGGCCTTGCGGCCGCTCGCCCCTCGTCTCGCTCATGGCCGGAAGGCTCCCGCTGTCGTCAGGGTGACCGTCGTCGCTAGGACTCTTAGCACCGGGCAATCTCGAGCACAGGTGCTAAGCTCGTACCATGAGCTATGAGGACGAGATCGAGGAGATCGGGCGCCGCCGCCGCTTGGCACAGGCGCAGGGCGGGCCCGCGGCGGTGGCCCGCCAGCACGAGAAGGGGCGGCTGACCGTCCGCGAGCGGATCGAGGCCCTGCTGGATCCGGGTTCCTTCGACGAGGTGGGACCCATCGCCGGCTCGCTGGAGGAGGACGGCAGCCTGACGCCGGCCAACTACGTGCTGGGCTTCGGGCGGGTCGAGGGGCGGCTCTGCGTCGTCGGCGGCGAGGACTTCACGATCAAGGGCGGCTCGCCCTCGCCCGCGGGCCTGCGCAAGAGCGTCTACAGCGAGCAGCTGGCGCTGGAGTACCGCGTCCCCCTGATCCGGCTGCACGAGGGCGCGGGCGGCAGCGTGGGGGGCACCGGCCGCAGCCTCGCCTCGCCGGTCTACGACCCGCCGCGCTTCCGCTCCGTGGCCCAGACCCTGGCGAGCGTACCGGTGGCGGCGGCCGCGCTGGGGGCGGTCGCAGGCATGCCCGCCGCCCGCCTGGCGGCCTCGCACTTCTCGGTCATGACGCGCGAGACCTCGCAGATCCTGGTGGCCGGCCCCGCCGTGGTCCAGCGTGCGCTGGGCGAGAAGAAGAGCAAGGAGGAGCTGGGCGGGGCCGCCGTCCACGCGCGCAACGGCACGGTCGACAACGCCGCCGACGACGAGCCCGCCGCCTTCGCCCAGATCCGCCGCTTCCTGGGCTACCTGCCGGCCAACGTCTGGGAGCTGCCGGAGATCCGCCCTGCCGACGATCCCGTCGAGCGCTGCGAGGAGGGGCTGGCCGCGATCGTGCCGCGCGGGCGCCGCCATGCCTTCGACATGCGCGCGGCGCTTGCCATGATCCTGGACCGCGAGAGCTTCTTCGAGATCGGCGGCGGCTACGGCCGCGGCCAGATCACCGGGCTTGCACGCCTGAACGGCCATGCCGTGGGGGTCTGGGCCAACGACGGCCGCTTCCTCGCCGGCGCCATGACCGCCGACGGCGCCCAGAAGGTGCGCCGCTTCATCGAGCTCTGCGACTGCTTCCACCTGCCGATCGTCAGCTTCGTCGACGAGCCCGGCTTCATGATCGGCCTCAAGGCCGAGCAGGAGGCCACGATCCGCCACGGGACCAACGCGGTCCTGACCGCGGTGATGAGCCGGGTTCCCTGGGCCACCGTCATGGTGCGCCGCTCCTTCGGCGTGGCGCAGGCGGCCCACTACGGCCCCGGCGGCTACCTGCTGGCCTGGCCCTCGGCGGAGACCGGCCCGCTCCCGGTCGAGGGCGGGGTGGCGGTCGCCTATCACCGTGAGATCGCGGCGGCGCCCGACCCCGAGGCCAGGCGCCGCGAGCTGGAGGAGGCGCTGGCCGCCAAGCAGTCGCCCTTCCCGCGCGCCGAGGACTTCGCCGTCCACGACCTGATCGACCCCCGCCGGACCCGCCCGCTGCTCTGCCGCTGGGTCGAGCGGGTGCAACGCCTGCTGCCGCCGCTCTTGGGGCAGAGTGGTTTCAGCTATAGGCCTTGAGGGGCGCGCTTCCTCCCCTCGTCCTCAGGCCGATGGGACGCTCTGCTCCCAGTGGCCGACCGTGTAGTCGTTGCCGGCGCGGTCCTGGCCGCGGACCAGCCAGATCGGACGCTTGGCGAACTCCAGCGAGACGGTGTTGGAACCCGTCGCCATGGACTGCTTGCGGTCGTAGAGGGTGGTGGCCGGCATGTAGCGCAGGGTGAGGCCGGCCCGGCGGCGACCGGAGGTGTTGGCGGCCGAGCCGTGGACGATGAAGGCGTCATGCAGCGAGACCTCGCCCGGCTCCAGCTCCACGTAGCGCGCCTTGCCGAGGTCGATGCGGTTCTCCGCGATCTCGGTGTTCAGCACCATGCCGTCCTTCTCGCTGGTCTCGTGGTCCAGGAAGCCCTGGAGGTGCGAGCCGGGGATGACCGTCAGGCAGCCGTTGTCCGCCCTGGCCGGATCGAGCGCGATCCAGACGGTGACGCTGGCCATCGGCTTCAGCGGCCAGTAGATGCCGTCCTGGTGCCAGGGGATGGGCTTGCCCAGCGCGCCGGGCTTGCAGAAGAGGGCCGCCGTCCAGAAGACGATGTCGGGGCCGATCACGCTCTCGATCAGGTCCAGGATCTCGGGCCGGTGGGCGAGATCGAGGAAGCGGCCGGCCAGCTCCCTGGCCTCGGCGCTGTCGTCCTTGGGCACGTGCGGCAGGGGAATGAACTCCGGCGGCAGGTCGGGCCGGGCGGCGACCAGGTCGGCCGCCGCCCCGCGCAGCTCCTCCAGCAGGGAGTCGGAGAGCCGGAAGCGGGGGATGATCTGACCGTCCTTGCGATAGGTCGCCAGCTCCTCGGGGGTGAGTCCTGGGGCTGCCATGGGGCCTGGGTCTCCAAAATTGTGGGGTGTGAGCACCTTTGCTTCCAGCAGGAAGATAGGGCCTGCTTGCGGCTTTGAAAACCGCATTGCCTGCACGCCGGCCGCCGCGGTGCTGGCGGTGGCGCGACGCTCCGGCTTGCGGCTAGGATGGCGGTCCCTGAAGCCTTTCCGAGCCGCCCCCATGCCGAAAGCCCGCAAGAAGACCTACGAAGAGCTGCGCAGCGCGCGCTGGATGGCGCCGGACGACTTCCGCTCCTTCGGCCATCGCTCGCGCGTCATGCAGATGGGCTACGGGCCCGAGGACTGGGAGGGGCGGCCGGCGATCGCGGTCATCAACACCTGGTCCGACATCCAGCCCTGCCATGCCCACTTCAAGGACCGGGTGGAGTGGGTGAAGCGCGGCGTGCTGCAGGCGGGCGGCTTCCCGATCGAGCTGCCGGCGCTCTCGCTCTCGGAGAACTTCGTCAAGCCCACCACCATGCTCTACCGCAACCTGCTGGCGATGGAGACCGAAGAGCTGCTGCGCTCGCACCCGGTCGACGGCGCGGTGCTGATGGGCGGTTGCGACAAGACCACGCCGGGCCTGGTGATGGGCGCGCTCTCCATGGGCCTGCCCTTCGTCTACCTGCCGGCCGGGCCGATGCTGCGCGGCAACTACGCCGGCAAGGTCCTGGGCTCGGGCACCGACGCCTTCAAGTACTGGGACGAGCGCCGCGCCGGCACCATCGGCAAGGAGGAGTGGCTGGGCGTCGAGGGTGGCATCGCCCGCTCCTACGGCCACTGCATGACCATGGGCACGGCCTCGACCATGACCGCGATCGCCGAGGCGCTGGGGCTCTGCCTGCCGGGCGCCTCCTCGATCCCCGCGGCCGACGCCAACCACCAGCGCATGAGCGCCGCCGCCGGCCGGCGGATCGTCGAGATGGTCTGGGAGGACCTGACCCCCGATCTGGTCGTGACCCCGGCGGCGGTGCGCAACGCGACGATCGTCGCCATGGCCACGGGCTGCTCGACCAACGCCGTCATCCACCTGATCGCCATGGCGCGCCGGGCGGGCGTGCCGCTGGAGCTGGACGACCTCGACCGCATCGGCCGCGAGATCCCGGTGATCGCCAACATCCGGCCCTCCGGCACGACCTACCTGATGGAGGACTTCTTCTACGCCGGCGGCCTGCGCGCCCTGATGGCGCAGCTCAAGGAGAAGCTGGAGCTCTCCTGCCTGACGGTCTCCGGCAAGCCGCTGGGCGAGACCCTGGAGGGGGCCAGGGTCTACGACGAGGACGTGATCCGGCCGCTCGCCAACCCGCTCTACCACGAGGGCTCGCTGGCCGTCCTGAAGGGCAATCTCGCGCCCGACGGCGCGGTCATCAAGCCGGCCGCCTGCGACCCCCGCTTCCATCGCCACAGCGGCCCGGCGCTGGTCGCCGACAGCTACGAGGAGCTGAAGGCGATCGTCAACGACGAGACCCTGGACATCTCGCCCGACACGGTCCTGGTCCTGCGCAACGCCGGCCCCCAGGGCGGGCCGGGCATGCCGGAGTGGGGCATGCTGCCGATGCCCAAGGCGCTCCTGAAGCAGGGGCACCGCGACATGGTCCGGCTGTCGGATGCCCGCATGTCGGGCACGGCCTATGGAGCCTGCATCCTGCACTGCGCACCCGAGGCCTTCGTCGGTGGGCCGCTGGCGCTGCTCAGAACCGGCGACCTGGTGGAGGTCGACGTGCCCGGCAGGCGCCTCGACATGCGCGTGGGCGAGGCGGAACTGGCCCGCCGCCGGGCCCAATGGCAGGCGCCGCCGCCGCGCTATGCCCGCGGCTACGGGCACCTCTTCCTCAGCCACATCGAGCAGGCCGACAAGGGCTGCGACTTCGACTTCCTGAAGACCGGCTTCGGCCCGCCGGTGGAGGAACCGGTCATCTACTGACCGGGTGCCCTCGCCAATAACAATTGGCTATGTCCCGCATCCAAAATCAGTATTTCCGGGTGCCTGAGCGCTGTCCGATACTCCGGGTCAAGGGACGCAGAAACCCAGCGAACAGCCGTGACAATCGTGCTCTGACCCAATCGGGGAGTGAACCATGACGATTTCGAGAACAATGGGGTTGCAGGCGAGCGTGCTTGCGGCCGCGATCCTCTTCGCCGGCCCCGCGCTCGCCGAGGGCGTGGACGAGCTGCCGCAGGAGATCCAGGAGACCCTCTACAATCCCGACATGCTCGACCCGGCGCAGCCGGTCGGGCCCAGCGCCTATCGGGACTGGGTCGCGAAGAACCCGCCGCCCTGGAAGATCGGCTATGCCAGCTCTTACGCCGGCAACACCTGGCGCGCCGACGTGATGAAGCGGCTGCAGGAGACGATCATCCCGAAGTGGAAGGAGCTGGGCCTGATCTCCGAGGTGGTGATCACCCAGTCGAACCTGAACGATTCGACCCAGATCCAGCAGATGCGCCAGCTCGTCGACCAGGGCGTGGATGCGATCATCGTCTGCTGCTCCAACCCCACGGCGCTCAATCCCACGGTGCAGTGGGCCCACGAGCGCGGGGTGCCGACCTTCTCCGCGGTCGGCTATCTGACCTCGCCCTACGCGGTCAACTCCTCGGCCAACTTCGTGGTCGGCGGCGAGATGATGGGCGAGTGGATGGCGAACGAGATCGGCGGCAAGGGCAAGGTCCTGATCGTCGAGGGCATCCCCGGCGCCTCTGCCTCCGATTCCCAGGACCTGGGTATCCGCATGGCGCTGGAGAAGCATCCCGACATCGAGGTCGCGGGCACGGTCGCCGGCATGTGGACCGACCAGGTGGCCCAGGCCGAGATCCAGCGCTGGCTGGCGACCCATCCCCAGCCGCTCGCCGGCGTGATCATCCAGTCCGCCTCCGAGCTGGGCGCCTTGCGCGCGCTGGAGCAGAGCGGGCGCGAGATGGTGCCGGTGACGGTCGGCGGCGAACTTGGCGCGCTCTGCTACTGGCGCAAGAACCCCGACTTCATCTCGGGCGCCATCCATGCCTGGCCGCCGGGTTCCGACTTCGAGATGAACTGGAACATCATGATGCGTACGCTGCAGGGCCAGGGTCCCAAGGTCGAATCGATCCTGACCAAGCCGCATGTCATGTCCTTCGAGGAACTGAAGGCGGTCGTGCCCGAGGACTGCAACCTCAACGACGACGGCTGGTACAACGTGCCGATCGAAGAGTGGGCGGGTAAGGACTACCTCGACCAGTTCTTCCTCCGGCCGGCCGACCCCGAGGCCTACGACGCCAGCAAGCACGGTCAGTGAGCGATGCCGAAGGCGGCCGGGCCCCGGGTCCGGCCGCCGCGCGGCCCTCTTGAGGATCCAAGATGGCCAGAGTGACGGTAGAACTCTCCTCGGTGCGCAAGACCTTCGGACCGACGGTGGCGCTGGCCAACTGCAACCTGAAGGCCTATGCGGGCGAGGTCCACGCCATCATCGGCGGCAACGGGTCCGGCAAGAGCACGCTCGCCAAGGTGGTCTCGGGCGTGCTCATTCCGGATAGCGGCCAGGTCTCCGTAATGGGGCGGGCGGCGGGCACGCCGGTCGAGGCACGCCAGCTCGGCATCGCCAACGTCTACCAGGAGGTGCTGGTGGCCGACGGCTGCTCGGTGCTGGACAACCTCTATCTCGGCTCCGACACGCTCTTCGGCTCCAGCCTGAACCGCGAGGAGAAGATCGAGCGCGCCGGCCGCCTGATGCGCGAGCTGCTGGGCTTCGACCTCGACCTCTCTCTCAAGGTCGGCAGCCTGCCGCTGAGCCTGAAGCAGTGGGTGACCATCGGCCGGGGCATGCTGTCCGAGCCCAAGCTCCTGATCCTGGACGAGAGCTCTGCGGCGCTGGACTACGAATCGACCGAACGCCTCTTCGCCAAGCTGCGCCAGCTCAAGGCCGGCGGCACCTCGATCATGATCGTGACCCACCGCATCGCGGAATTGGTGCGGATCGCCGACCGCGCGACGGTGCTGCGCGACGGCAGCGACGTCGGCAGCCTGGACCGCGAGGAGATCACCGAGCACAGGGTCTTCGAGCTGATCGCAGGTCCTCAGCGCGAGGCGGCGAGCAGCAAGGTCGCGGTGCCGACGCGCCAGGACGACCGCCCGGTGATGCGCGTGGAGAAGGGGCGGGTCTGGCACGACGGCGGCGCCATCGACTTCCGCCTCTATCCGGGCGAGATCATCGGCGTGACCGGGCTCGACGGGCAGGGGCAGGCCGACTTCGTGCGCGCGCTGGCCGGAGTCTCGCCGCTGGTCGCGGGCCGGATCACGGTCTCCACCGGCAAGGGCGAGCAGGAGGTCGCCGACCTCCATTCGGCGCGCGAGAACCACGTGAGCTACGTCAGCGGCGACCGCAAGAAGGAGGGGATCTTTCCCAACCTCTCCATCTTCGAGAACCTGGTGCTGCCGGTCTACCGGGAATACCGGGCCGGCGGCGCTCTCAACCTCATCAACAAGGCCAAGCTGGGGCCGGTCTTCGACTGGGAGACCGCCAAGCTGCGCGTCAAGCGGGGCAGCCGCGACAACGTCATCACCTCGCTTTCGGGCGGCAATCAGCAGAAGGTGCTGATCGCGCGGGCCTTCGCCGAGAAGCCCAGGGTGCTGGTGCTGAACGACCCGGCGCGCGGCATCGACGTCGGCGCCAAGCTGGACCTCTACCGCAACCTGAAGGACTACGCGGCGGCGGGCCGTGCCGTCGTCTTCCTCTCCTCGGAGATCGAAGAGTTCCTCGACCTCTGCACCCGCGTCCACGTCTTCCGCAACGGTGCCATCTTCCAGGACTTCGAGCCGCCCTTCGACACCAACGTCATCCTGAACGCGACTTTCGGACGGCGCAGCGGCGCGGTCTTCGACGGCGAGGCGGAGGCGGCGGAGGAAGAGACGGGCCCGACGGCGCCGCCGCCGGCCGCCGAGGAGGGGCGTCCGATGCCCCGGCCGGTCAAGCTCGCCCGGCCCTCACGCGACCCGGGCCAGGATGCTTCGGCCCCGGCGGTCCTGGCCGAACCCTTCGGCCTCACCAGCCCGGCGATCGAGGCGGGAGGGCGCATTCCCGATCGCTTCGCCGAGGAGAGCAGCATCTCCCCGCCGCTGGCCTGGAGCGGGGTGCCCGAGGGCACGCGCAGCTTCGCGCTCGCGGTGACCGACCCGGACCTGCCGGAGGAGTTCGGCTTTCCCCGCTCTTTCGCGCACTGGCTGGTGCACGACATCCCGGCCGAAGCGCGCGGGCTGGCCGAGGGGGCCAGCGGCGCCGGCGCGCTGCCGCAGGGCGCGCGCGAGCTCAACTCGGACTTCATCACCTTCAAGATCCCCGGCTTCGGCCGCGGTTACGGCGGTCCCTGGCCGCCGGACAGGGCGCATCGCTATGTCTTCACCCTCTATGCGTTGAAGAGCGATCGCCTGGACATCGATCCCGACGGAGACCTGGCGGACTTCTACGCCGCCGTCATGCCCGTCGCGATCGCCTCCGCCACCCTCGTCGCGGTCTACGGCCCGGCCCGACAACCGCTTCCCGCCTAGGCCCAGGCATCCCGGCAATAGGACAGTCAGGAGACAAGCGTGAGCACCACCTTCAACAGCCGCAAGACCTTCGACATGGAGTGGATCGAGCGCTGGGCGCGGATCGTCAACGACGACCGCATCCTTCCCGTCATCGGACGCTTCTTCAACAGCCGCTTCCTGATCGGCATCGACGAGCGCGAGTACCTGATCGAGATGCAGGGCGGCAAGATCAGGCGCATCTCGGAGGGGCTGACGCCGAACAACTTCGGCTACGAGTTCGGCCTGAAGGCGCCCTCCAGCTCCTGGTCCAAGTTCTGCCAGCAGATCCCGCCGCCCATGTTCAACGACATCTGGGCCATGGCCCATCCCCTGCACAAGAACATGGTGATCGAGGGCAACACCCTGCCCTTCTGGCAGAACGTCCGTGCGCTCACCCGCATGCTGGCGCTGATGCGCAGCGTCTAGGCCGCGAGAGAGGAGAGAAGAGATGAACACCCACGATCCCATCGTCGGCCGCTACGTCTATATCCAGTGCGAGGGCAAGACCTACCGCACCTACTACGAGGAGGTGGGCGAGGGCATCCCGATGATCTGCCTGCACACCGCCGGCACCGACGGGCGCCAGTACCGCCACCAGCTCTGCGATCCGGACATCACCAAGAACTTCCGGGTGATCGCCTTCGACATGCCCTGGCACGGCAAGTCGATCCCGCCGTCCGACTTCTACCTGATGGAGGACGAGTACAAGCTGACCGCCAAGTTCTATTCCGAGTTCATCGTCGCCTTCGCGCGCGCGCTGGAGCTGGAGAAGCCGGTGGTCATGGGGCAGTCCATGGGCGGCAACATCTGCCTGGAGCTGGCGCTGCGCTTCGAGAACGAGTTCTCGGCCCTGATCGCGCTGGAGGCCTGCGACCACTCGCCGGGCTGGTGGATCGACCCGCTGCACCACCCGCACATCCACGGCGGCGAGGCGGTGGCGACCTCGGTCTTCGGCCTAATGTCCCCGGAATCGCCGGACGAGTACCGGCACGAGACCTGGTGGTACTACGCCCAGGGCGGGCCCGGCATCTTCAAGGGCGATCTCTACTACTACAGCGTCGACAGCGACTTCCGCGACAAGGTGCACAAGATCTCCGGCCGCCTGCCGATCTACTTCCTGACCGGCGAGTACGACTTCGCCTGCACGCCGGAGATGACCGAGCGCACGGCCGAGAAGGTCAAGAACTCCGAGTGCACCATCTTCAGCGGCGGCCACTTCCCGACCTCCGAGGACCCGGAGAAGTTCAAGGAGGTGATCGCGCCGGTCCTGAAGAAGATCGTCCAGAACGATCCGGGCAGGCGGGCGGGCGGCAAGGCCGGTCCCAGCGGCTTTGCGCGCGAGGAGCGCGGCCAGCCCGGACGCAGCCTGCGTCAGCCTGACCGCCGCGTGATCGACCTCTGAGGCCGGCCGCGCGAGGAAGAGCAGCGGGCTAATCGATGACCGGGCGAAGCGAGAGCGACAACACCTACCTGCTGGTGCCGATCGTGCTGATGGCCGTCCTGCTGGCCACGGCGGCGATCCGCGGCCCCAGCCTGGTGACGCTCTCCGGCTTCGGCTCGGCCATCATCGTGGCAGCCCCCCTGATCCTCGCCACTTATGCCCTGATGGCGACCGCGATCGCCGGACGCGGGACCACCGACCTGGCGGTGGGCCCGCTGCTGGCCTTCATCAACGTCTCGGTCATCCAGTTGAACGGGCAGGAACTGGTCACCTCGCCGATCGGGATCTTCCTGGTGGCGCTGGCGATCGGGGTCGCCTACCAGCTTCTCTTCGCGCTGATCATCATCTACGTGCGGGTGCAGCCCATCATCGTCGCCCTCTCCGGCTTCCTGGCGCTCTCGGGCATCAACCTGGTGATCCAGCCGCGGCCGGGCGGCATCGCCCCGCAGTGGATGATGGACTGGGGCCTGGGCAACACCATCTTCTCGCCGATCCTGCTGATCCTGGTGGTCGCGACGGGCGGCTGGCTGCTCTTCACCACCACCTCCTTCTACAACAACCTCCGGATGATGGGCTACGACGAGCGCGCCGCCTATACCAGCGGCGTGCGCATCTACCTGGTGCGCATCGGCGCGCACGTCATCTCCGGGCTCTATGTCGGGCTGGGCGCCATCGCCTACACCGCCCTCATCGCCTCGGGTGATCCCAGCCAGGGGACCACCATGACCCTGACCGCGGTGACGGCTCTGGTGCTGGGCGGGGTCTCGCTCTCGGGCGGCCGCGGCTCGGTGACGGGGGCCTTGCTGGGCGCGGTCAACCTCTTCCTCATCGGCTATGTCCTCTCGACCTTCGACTTCGGGGCGATCCAGTCCTTCATCACCCAGCTCTTCTACGGGCTGATCCTGGTGCTCTCGCTGCTGCTGACCCTGCTGGTGCCGGTGATCGGCCGCCACATCTCCTTCATCTCGCCCTATGCCGCCTTCGTCGTGCTGGGGCTGGGGGTGGCCGGCGTCATGCTGCAGGTCTCGACCTTCGAGAGCTACGTCGCCGGCGCGGGCCTGGTCGAGACCCTGGGCGGCGGCGGGCCTCTGGCCGAGCGCTACTTCCTGCTGCCGCCGCCGCAGGACCCGGGCCTGGGTGGTGGTGCTGCGGGGCCGCTCTTCAGCCCGGTCCAGAAGCTGGCCTTCGCCGCCGTCGTGGTGCTGGTGCTGGCGACCCTGACCGCAAGGATGAGCGTCGCTGAGGCGCGCTCGCGGCGCCTGGGCGTCTTCCTCTATGCCTGCATCGGCGCCCTCATCCTGCTGCTCTTCGTGACCCTGCCCTGGGCGGGCGGGTCGGAGGCGCCCGCCAGCCCGCCGGCGGAGGCAGGGCAATGAGCGAGATGACCGGCAGCGGCGAGGAGAGGGCGGGCCTCCGGCGCCTGCCGCTGCCGATGCCGCGCTCGCCGGTGCTGATGTGGGTGAATATCGCGCTGGCGGTGGTGGTGGCCGCCGTCGGCTTCGGGCTGGGCTTCGCCGAGGGCCTGGCCGCCCAGCTCGTCATCCTCTACACGATCATCTCGGTCGCGGTCTTCCTCTGGCTCCTGAACGCGATCGCGATTGCCTTCGAGAGCCGCTTCGCGGCCAGCCCGGCAGTCGCCGGCGCCCAGGAGGAGGAGCCCTCGGAGCAGCAGAGCTGGTGGAAGAACAACCGCGTCATGGTGCTTTCCATGGCGCTCTTGCTGCTGGTCTACCTGATCGTGACCGCGACGGTGCCCGACTTCCGCTCGCTCACCAACCTGCTGGCCTTCCTGGTGCTGGAGCTGATCCTGCTCTTCGCCTTCAAGGTCTCGGGCCTCTTCGCGCAGGGGCGCAGCGCCTTCATCGGCCTCATCATCCTGGTCGCCTTGCTGGTGATCAGCGCCTTCACCATCGAGGGCTTTCTCTCCGGTCCCAGCATCAAGGCCATCCTGCTCTTTGCCGCCTTCCTGGGGCTGGCCTCCATCGGCCAGACCATGGTGGCCCTGCTCGGCGGCCTCGATCTCTCCATTCCCTTCGTCATCGGCGCCTCCAACATCGGCCTCATGTTCCTGATCAGCCTGGGGGTGCCGCCCTGGATCGCGACCATCTTCGTGCTGCTGATCGGGGCCGGGCTGGGGCTGGTGAACGGACTGCTGTCCTACCGCCTGCAGGGTCAGGTGCTGATCGTGACCCTGGGCATGGGCTTCGCAATCGCCGGGCTGGTGCAGATCCTCACCAGCATCGGCTCGGCCCAGGCCGGCAACGTCATGGGCACCGTGCCGGAGTGGCTGCGCAACCTGGCGGCCATGAACGGGCGCCTCTTCGGGATGGGCGTGCCGCCGGTGATCGCCATCTGGATCGTGATGTCGGTCCTGGTGATCGTGGCGCTGCGCCTCACCGCCTACGGGCGCAACATCTACGCGCTGGGCGGCAACCGCCGCTCGGCCAGGCTGATCGGCATCTCCGAGCTGCGCTACTGGCTGATCGCTTACATCATCAGCGGCTTCTTCGCGGCCGCCACCGGCTGCCTGCTGCTGGGCTGGTCGGGCGGCGGCTTCATCGGCGTTGGCGACCCCTACCTCTTCACCACGCTTGCCGCGGTGGTGATCGGGGGCACCTCGCTCGCCGGCGGCTACGGCGGCTACTGGTTCACCATCATCGGCGTCCTGGTCCTCCAGGTCCTGAGCACGTTCCTCATCGGCATCGGTCTCGCCTACGAGTGGCAGCAGTTCATCTTCGGGCTGCTGATCCTGCCAATGGTCGCGCTCTACAGCCGTTCGGCCCACATCCGGGCGCAAGTCTAGAGGGAGAGGGCATGGTCCAAACGCTCTTCATGTCGAGTGACATCGTCACCATGTCGCTGTCGGTCGTGGCCGTGGCGACCCTGGCAACGGCGGCCCTCTCGGCGCTCGGCCTCACCTGGACCTCGGACCGCTGGCGGGTGACGGTGGCGCTCTCGACGACGGCGCTGCTGGCGACCAGCTTCTGCAGCTTCCAGTCGCTGGCGATCTGGGAGGCCAACGGCCAGCTCAGCGCCGGGCCGCGCTACGTCGGCTGGTACGTGGCCCAGCCGGCCCTGGTGGCGGCCCTCTACTTCTACGCCAGGTGCTCGGGCCCGGTCCCGGTCGGCGTCTTCTGGCGCAGCGTCGTGGCCGCCATCCTGATGGTCTTCAGCCGCTTCCTGGGCGATGCCGAGATCTTCAACCCGACCCTGGGGGCGCTGCTGTCGATCGCCTTCTGGCTCTACATCCTGGGCGAGCTCTACTTCGGCGCCATGAACGAGGCGGTGCGCAAGGCCTCGCGGCCGATCCGCCTCGGCTACTTCTGGAGCCGGCTGATCCTGACCATCGGCTGGGCCCTCTATCCCATCCTGCACTTCGTCGACCTGGTGATCGGCACCGGGCACAGCGCCGGCGTCGTCGTGCTCTACACCCTGGCCGACCTGGTCAACGTGATCGCCGTCGCGCTCATCCTTCTCTCCGTCGCCGGCAAGGAGCGGTACTGACCCATGCCAGCACCGATCGCCGACCGGCAAACCTTCCTGCCCATGAGGACCTGACCCATGACCGGAGCAGACGCAATTGCCATCCTGATCCTGCTGACGATCGTCATCGCAGTCGGCGTCTACCTGCTGCACTGGCTCTATCGCCATTCCTCCAAGCACCAGAGCTTCGTGCGAACCGGGCTCGGCGGCGAGAAGGTGGTGATGGGCGGCGGCGCCTTCGTCATCCCGATCATCCACAACGTGACGCAGGTGAACATGAATGCCGTGCCGCTGGAGATCCGGCGCGCAGGCGAGCATTCGCTCATCACCTCCAACAAGATGCGCATCGACGTGGTGACGGAGTTCGATGTCCGGGTGGTGCCGACGGAGGAGGGGGTCTCGACTGCGGCCCGCACCCTGGGCGAGCGCATCGGCGACCCGGACCGGCTGAAGGAGGTGATCCAGGGCCGGCTGGTCGATGCCATGTCGGCGGTCGCGGCCAGCCTCACGATGGAGGAGATCCACGTCAACCGGCTGGACTACGTCAAGCGCGTGTCGGAGCTGGTGGCGACGACTCTCGCCCGCAACGGCCTGGAGCTGGAGAACGCCTCGCTGACCTCGCTGAACCAGTCGAGCATCGCGGCCTTCGACCCGCAGAACGCCTTCGACGCCGAGGGCCTGACGCAGCTCACCGAGCAGATCGAGGCCCGGCGCAAGCTGCGCAACCAGATCGAGAACGAGACCAGGATCGCCATCAAGCAGCGCGACTTCGAGGCCGAGCAGCGCGCCATCGAGATCGACCGCGATCTCGAGTACGCGCGCCTGGAGCAGGCCCGCGACGTGGAGCGCCGCAAGGCCCTGCAGCAGGCCGAGATCGAGGAGGAGCGCTCGACCGCTGCCATCTCCATCCAGACCGCCAAGGTGCGCGCCGAGGAGGAGTCCGAGCGCATCCGCATCGCCAAGGAGCGGGCCGTCGAGGAGGCGCGCATCGATTCCGACAACGCGGTCCGCATCCTGGAGATCCGTCGCCGCGAGGAGAACGAGCTGCAGGCGATCAACACGGCCAAGGCCCTGGAGACGCAGCGCATCCTGAACGAGCAGGAGATCGCCTCGGAGCGGATCGAGAACCAGCACCGGGTGCGCGAGACCGAGATCCGCCGCAAGCACGACATCGACATCATCGAGGTCACCGCCACCGCGGAGGTCGACACCACGCGCCAGGCCAAGACCCGCGAGGTCGAGGCCAGCCGAATCGAGACCAGCAACGCCGTGGAACTGCTCTCGGTGGAGAAGGCGAAGGAGCTGCGCATCTCGAGCGAGATGGCCTCGGCCGAAGAGGAGCGCGCCTCCATCACCCGGCGCTATGCGGTGGACCAGGAGCGGGTGCGCCGCAGCGAGGAGCTGGAGCGCCTGGAGATCGACAAGAGCCAGAAGATCAAGCTGGCCCACACCAGCGCCTTCCGCGAGACCGAGGACGCCCAGATCATCGCCCAGCGCGACATCGAGGAGATGCGGGTCGCCGCCCGCAACTACGTCGAGCGCTTCGAGATCGAGCAGCGCAAGGAGGTCGAGATCGTCGACAAGGAGCGCCTGATCGCCGTCATCAACAAGTCGATCGAGGAGGCCGTCACCAGGGCCGAGGCGGTCAAGGCGGAGAAGGCCGTGGCCAAGCTGCAGGAAGAGGTCGTCAGCGTGCAGGCGCTGGAGGCCGCCGACCGGGCCAAGCGGATCGAGCTGCTGCAGGCCAGCGCCCAGACCGAGCGCGAGGCGCTTCGCATCACCAGCCACGCCGAGGCCGAGCGTGCCGCGGCGGAGGAGCGCGCGCGGGCGGAGGTCGCCGAGGCCAATGCCGCCGAAGTGCGCTACGAGAAGGATGCCGAGGGCGCGCGCAAGCTGAACGAGGCGGAGAATATGCGCAACGACGAGAGCCGCCGCAGCGCCATCTACGAGAACCTGGTGAAGTCCCTGCCCTCGATCATCCGCGAGACCGTGCGCCCGATGGAGCGGATCGAATCGATCAAGATTCTGCAGGTCGACGGCCTGCCCGGAGTGAACAGCCCCTCGGAGCTGGCCGGTGGCGGAGGCGGCGGCGGCGAGGGCGGCGGGTCGGGAGGCGGCAGCGCCAACATGACCGACCGGATCGTCAACTCGGCCATGAAGTACCGCACCCAGATTGCCTTCGTGGACGGGCTGATGAAGGACCTGGGCCTGCCGCTGGAGCACATCGGCAGCGCCGGCGGCATGTCCTTCCGCAACTTCGGCGAGGGCGGCAAGGGCGGCGGCGACGACAAGTAGCTCAGCACCTGAGGGAGCTTGGACCTGGAGGAGCGCGTGGCGAGGATCGAGGCAGACGAGGGCAGGGAGCAGGCGGCGGAGCGGTCGCTGGACCGCCATGCGCTGGTCATGGCTGTCTGGCTGCCGCTGGGCTTCGTCGCCCTGCTGCTCTTCCTCTTCGGCTACCGCCAAGAGAACGGCTGGATCGTCGCCGGCGCCTTCGGCCTCGTCTTCGCCGGCTTCGTCGGCCATGTGATCGTGAACGCGGTCTATACCAGCCTCTTCAGCGCCCGCGAGCTGGCCCTGGGGCTGGTGGTCTACGTCTTGGGCCTGCTGGCCTTTCTCCTGGCGCTGCTCTTCGGGTCCGGGCGGGCAGAGGCGCTCTTCCTGCCGATCGGCCTGGGGTTCTTCTTCCTGGCTGCGGCGGTCCTCTTCTACCTGGTGACCCAGCAGGGGCTGCGCCGCACCTTCGAGGCCTTCGACGTGATCCGCGACTTCCGGCCCAGAAGCCCGACGCCGCCCGGCGGCCGATGAGGGATAGGCCTCGCCGATGACCGCGCTGCTGATCGCCGTACTGGGCTTCTTCTTCGCCTACCAGATCTACATCGCCACCCTGACGGCACGGCAGCGGAGCCGTGCGGAGGACTATCTGGACGGCGGCTGCAGCCTGCCCGGCTGGTGCTTCGTCTTCGCCGGGACCGGGGTCGTGCTGGCCGGCATGGGGCTCTACGACCACTACCTGCTGAGCGCTCTCTTCCACTTCCAGTACAACCACCTCGGCCTGGGCATCGTCCTGGCCGCGCTTGCCAGCGTGCTGGTGCAGAAGCGGCTGTGGCTGGCGGCGCGGATCACCGGGCTCAAGACCCTGGGCGACCTGCTGGGGGCCTACTACGGCTCGACCGCGCTCCGGGTGCTGCTGCTGATCCTGCTGTTCCTCTTCACCATCCCCTTCGCGGCGCAGAGCCTGGCGCGGCTGGGCCTCTTGATCGAGACCGCGACCCAGGGCGGCATCGGGCAGATGACGGCGCTCTGGGCGAGCGCCTTCTTCCTCTTCCTGGGCGGCGTCATCGGCGGCTGGCGCGCCACGGTCTACACGATCGCCGCGCTCTCGCTCCTGCTGCTGGTGCTGATGGTCTTCGTCGGCGGGGTCGGCAGCCTGGCCTTCGACTGGCTGGCGGCGATGCAGGGCCAGGTCCCGGCGTTGCCCGGTGTGTCGGCGAGCGACATTCCGGGCGTGATGCAGTATTCCGCCGGCGTCGGCAAGGAGCCCACGGCCGGGGGCATCTGGACCACCACGGCTCTCCTCTCGGCCGGGCTCGCACTGGTCGGGATCGTCGTCAGCCCGGGCTTCGTCTTCCTCGGGATCTCGACCGGGCGCGGCGGCGGTTTCGCCTTCGGCCAGGTCTGGATGACCGCCGGTCTGGGGGTGGGCGCGCTGCTGCTGCTGACCCCGCTGATCGGCCTCGGCCTGGCGCTGGCCGACCCGGCGGCGCTGGCCGAGGGGCGCGTCTCCTATGGCGCGCTCTTCCGGCAGTTCCTGGACCTCGACGGCGTCTTCGCCGCGGGGCTGGCGCTGCTGCTGGTCGCCGCTCTGCAGATCCCCGTCGCCTTCTTCGCGCAGTCGGGCGCGAGCCTCTTCGTGATCGAGCTTCTGGGCCGCTTCATCCTGCCGGAGATGACCCCGGTCGAGCGCCGCCTGGCGACCCGGATCTCGCTCGCGGCGATCTATCTTCTGATGGCGCTTCTGGCGGGCTTCGCGAGCCTCCCGGTCGAGGTGCTGGGCAGCATCGCCTTGCCGCTCTCGGTGCAGCTCCTGCCCGCCGTGCTGGGCCTCTGCTGGGTCCGCTGGATCAGCCGCGGCGCGGTGCTGACCGGCCTCATCTTCGGCATCCTGCTGGTCTTCATGACGGAGCCGCTGGGCCTCATCCTCTTCGAAGGGCTCTTCGTCGAGCTGCCCTGGGGCCGCTGGCCGCTGACGGTTCACTCGGCCGCCTGGGGCCTGGTCTTCAACTTCGCCGCCTGCCTGCTGGTCTCGATCTTCACCCTCAGGGTCCCGGACCGGGGCCGGCGCGACCGGCTGCACGACGTCTTCCGCGCCCACCACCGCCAGGCCTCCGCCGGTCCGGCCTTGCGGGGCGCCATGTGGTCCCTGATCCTGATCTGGACCTTCTTCGCGCTCGGCCCCGGTGCCATCCTCGGCAACTGGTTCTTCTCCGAGCCGCTCTTCAGCGAGGCCGCGCCGCCGCTGGGCCTGCCCTCGCTCTGGGTCTGGCAGCTCTCCTTCTGGCTGATCGGCGTCTTCGTGGTCTGGTGGCTGGCCTATCAGGCGCGCCTCTCGATCCTGACGGAGGCGGCCGAAGTGCGGCTGCGCTTCGACGACGAGACCCCTAGCTTCAGGACGAAGCGGCCCAAGCTCTTCTCCACCTTCCTGGAGCGTGTCGCCAGGCGCTAGGCTCCTCAGTCGAGGAAGCTTCGCGCCTCTTGCAGCCTTTGCTTGCACTCGGCGGTCTCGCCCCGCTCGGCGGCCGCCTGCGCGGCCGTCAGCAGGGTCTCGAGAGCCAGGCGGTCGGCGGCGCTGAGGGCGCCGGTTCCAGGAGCCTCTTCCGACTCCGGGGTGATGTCCGGTGCGGTCGGCATTCCGGAATCCTCGGCCGGCGGCACGTCCACGACCATGGCATCGTCGGTGGTCTGGGGCTCGATGATGTCCTTGGACTCGGCGGGATCTGCCGAGAGATCGTGGTCCTCGGCCAGCGCCTGCACGCGCGCCAGGCAGGTTTCCTCCGCCGCAGCCGCCGATCCCGGACTGAGCAGGAGACCTCCGGCGACAAGCAGGGCCGCCGCCGTTCCAGACAGAGCAGAGCCATTTCGGGGTATCATCGGGGCTTCCTTCCTCGCGGTGACCGCCTCTCAGGTCTAACGCGAGGGAGGGGAACAGGTTCCGGGACGGGCCCTCTCCAGGCTCCGGGTCAGCTCGCCAGGACGCGGGCGATCTTGGGGGGTGCGCGCTCTTCTTCCGCCTCCAGCCTGATCAGCCACTGCTTGGAGGCGATGAGGTCGGAGAGGGTCTCGCCGCAGAGCTCCATGACGGCGCTGGCCGCCCGGCTCATCGGCCGGTCGAAGGGCTGCACCATGTGCAGGGTGCGGCCGAAGGGCGGCTTGCCGATGGGCCAGGCCGCGAGCGAGCCCGCCGCCACGTCGCGGGCGATCGAGTTGGCCGGCAGGATGGAGAAGCCCTGGCGGCGGTGCACCAGGGCGATGATGGCCTTGTAGGAGTTGACGTCGATCACGGTCGAGAGGTCGAGGTCCAGCTTTTCCACCTCGGCGTCGATCAGCGCGCGCAGGCCGTGGCTGGGGCCGGGCAGGATCAGCGGCAGCTCCACGATCGAGGAGAAGCCGACGGCGGTGCCGGGCTCCGGCAGGTCGGAGAGCTCGAAGTTGGCCGGTGCGAAGAGATAGAGCTGCTCGGTCGCGATCGCCGTCGAGCGCAGGCCGCGCTCGGAGATCGGCAGGTAGAGCACGCCCAGGTCGATCCGCCCCTCGTGCAGCCATTCCAGGACGAAGCCGCTCATCGCCTCGGCGATCTTCAGTCGGATCTTGGGAAAGCGCTCGCGGGTGTTGAGAATAAGCGGGACGGCCAGCAGCTCGGCCACCGTGCCGGGCAGGCCCAGGTGCACCTCGCCTGCCGCCTCGCTCTTGTAGTGGCGGACCTCCAGCAGCGCGTTCTCGAAGTCGGCGATGAGGTCGCGCGCGCGCTGCAGCAGCAGGACGCCGGCCTCGGTCGGGGCGACGCCCTGCGGCGTGCGCGACAGCAGCTCGATGCCGAGATCGGCCTCCATGTTGCGGACGTGCAGGCTGAGCGCGGGCTGCGCGACATGCAGGGTCTGCGCGGCCCGTGAGAAGGACTTCGCCTCGACGATCGCCACGAAGTAGCGCAGTTGTCTGATGTCCACGCCGTCCCTCCCCGGGGGCTTGCAGCGGTCGCGACGATCACTTTTCGCTATCGCCGTCCGAAATTTTTTGTCTTGGGCAAGCCGGCCGATCTCAGCAAAGCTATGGGGGCATGTCAACGGACGCCAGGTGGAAGAAGCGGCAGGCGAGGCGCGCCCCGGCATTGCCGGCGCCGCACTCGGCGGCCGGCCCTCCGCCTGCAAGATCCGGTTTCCAGTCCCTTGGAAGGAGGAAGCGATGAGCGGCAACGGCAAGGTGGCGGTGACAGGGACACTTTCCGGCTTCGTCGCGGGGCTCAGCTTCGAGGCGCTGCCCGAGCCCGCGCTGGAGCGCGCCAAGGCGCTGATCCTCGATCTCGTCGGCAGCATCGTGCGCGGCGGCGCCGAGGCGGACTCGACGCCGAGCCTGCTCGCCGCCCTCCAGACCATGGGCCTGGACGGACCCGGGCCCTGCCGGGTGCCGGGCCTGGACCGGGGCTTCGCGCCGCCGGTGGCCGCACTGGTCAGCGGCATGCTGGGCCACTCCCTCGATTTCGACGACACCCACGCCGACAGCTCGCTGCATCCCTCCGCGCCCGTGGTGCCGGCGGCCCTGGCCGTGGGCGAGGCGGTCGGCGCCAGCGGGCGGGAGATCCTGACCGCCGTGATCGCCGGCTACGAGGTCTGCTGCCGCCTGGGCATGGCATTGGACCCGACCAGCCACTACGCCCGCGGCTTCCATCCGACCGCGACCGCCGGAACCTTCGGTGCGGCGGCGGCGGCCGGCAAGCTCTACGGCCTCGATGCGGCCGGCATCGCCACCGCCTTCGGGGTCTCGGGATCGCAGGCCGCCGGCTCACTGCAGTTCCTGGCGAACGGTGCCTGGAACAAGCGCTGGCAGGTGGGCCAGGCGGCCATGAACGGCGTCATGGCCGCGACCCTGGCGCGCCACGGCTTCCAGGGTGCGGCCGAGCCGATCGAGGGCGAGCACGGCTTCCTCAAGGGGTATTCCGATGCGGCCGATCCGGCGAAGGCCGTGGCCGACCTGGGCCGGGTCTGGGAGACCGAGCGGATCGCGATGAAGCCCTATCCGAGCTGCCGCTACACCCATGCGGCCCTCGACGGCCTGAAGCGGCTTCGCGGCGAGAAGGGGCTGACCGGAGAGGACTTCCGCAGGATCACCATCGGCCTGCACAAGAACGGCATCGTCTTGACGGCAAACCCCCTGGAGGCCAAGCGCCGGGCGCGCAGCGTGGTCGACGGCCAGTTCTCCATGCCCTTCGTCGCCGCCGTGATGGCCGACCAGGGCAGTTTCGGCTGGGACGACTACGCCCGGCTGGGCGAGCGCCGGCTGGACGAGCTGGCCGACCGCGTCGAGGTCGTGCGCGACGAGAGCCTGGAGGGCCTGGTCCATCCCTTCGGCGCGACCCTCAAGGCCGAGACCAGCGCCGGCGCCTTCGACCTGCGCGTCGCCGCACCCTCGGGCGAGCCCGAGACCTTCCCCGACGAGGCCGCGCTCAGGACCAAGTTCCGCGGCCTGGCCGAGCCCGTGCTGGGTGCCGCCGCCGAGCCGCTGGCCGACTTCCTGCTATCCCTCGAGACCCGCAATGCGATGAGTGGAATGCCCGGGCGCTAGTAGCTGGCGACCGCGGTCTTGCGGCTTCCCGAAGTCAGCCGGGCGGTTATAGCGCCTCTGTATGGCCCCTAGGCTGAGCTTGTATTTGCTGGCCTGCCTGGAAGCTGAAACGATGCGGCGAGTGACGGCACAGGTGGACGCATGGAACTTTTCGGGCAAGCGGACGATCATCCGGAGATTCGCGCGGAAATCGCCAAGCTCTGTGCGCGTTTCCCCGGAGAATACTGGCGCGAGCTCGACCGCGAGTCCGCCTATCCCAGCGCCTTCGTCGAGGCGCTGACCGAGGCGGGCTATCTGGCCGCCCTGATCCCGGAAGACTACGGCGGCGCCGGCCTGCCGCTCTCCGCGGCGGCGGCGATCCTGGAAGAGGTCCAGCGGGCCGGCTGCAACGGCAGCGCCTGCCATGCGCAGATGTACATCATGGGCGCGCTGCTGCGGCACGGCAGCGAGGCGCAGAAGCAGCGCTACCTTCCCGGCATCGCCTCGGGCGAGCTGCGCCTCCAGGCCTTCGGCGTGACCGAGCCCACCAGCGGCACCGACACCACCTCGATCCGGACCGTCGCCCGCAAGGAGGGCGAGCGCTACATCGTCAACGGACAGAAGATCTGGACCTCCCGCGCGGAGCATTCCGACCTCATGCTCCTGCTGGCGCGCACCACGCCGAAGGACAGGGTGGAGAAGCGCACCGAGGGGCTCTCCGTCTTCCTGCTGGACATGAAGGCGGCACTCGGCAAGGGGCTGACCATCCGCCCGATCCGGGCGATGATGAACCACTCCACGACGGAGGTCTATTTCGACAACGTTGAGGTCCCGGCCGAGAACCTGATCGGCGAGGAGGGCAAGGGCTTCCGCTACATCCTCTCGGGCATGAACGCGGAGCGCATCCTGATCGCGGCGGAGTGCATCGGCGACGCCAAGTGGTTCATCGAGAAGGCGCGCAGCTACGCCAACGAGCGGGTCGTCTTCGGCCGCCCGATCGGCCAGAACCAGGGCGTGCAGTTTCCCATCGCGCGCGCCTATGCCCAGATGCGCGCGGCCGAGCTGATGGTGCACGACGCGGCCCGGCGCTTCGAGGAAGGCGAGAACTGCGGCGAGCAGGCGAACATGGCGAAGCTGCTGGCCGCCGATGCCTCCTGGGCCGCGGCGGAGGCTTGCCTGCAGACCCACGGCGGCTTCGGCTTCGCCGAGGAGTACGACGTCGAGCGCAAGTTCCGCGAGACCCGGCTCTACCAGGTGGCGCCGATCTCGACCAACCTCATCCTCAGCTACCTCTCCGAGCATGTCCTGGGCATGCCGAGGTCCTACTGATGCGCGCGCCGCCCCGCAGGGTCGCCGGCGAGCCTGCGGGACGCTGGCGGTCGCGCTAAGGGAGGGGTGAAGTGCTGCTCGCGTCCGACATCCGAAGCAACACGCAGCTCATCACCCAGATCTTTGCCCCGCTGATCGGAAAGCGCCTGCTCGATGTCGGCTGCGGCAGCGGCAGCCTGGTCGGCACCCTCCTCAAGCGCGGCGCGGTCGCCGTGGGGGTCGATGCCGACGAGACCGCCCTGTGGCTCGCCCGGACGCGCTTTCCCGAAGCCAGTCTCCACTGTTGCGCCCTCACGCAGCTTCCCTTCGACGACGAGACCTTCGACGGCGCGATCCTGGTCGACAGTCTGCAGCACCTCTCCGCCGAGGCGGTGGAGGCCGCCCTCGGCGAGGCCTTGCGCGTGGTCAAGGCGCGTGGCCGGGTCCTGGTGATCGAGGCGCTGGCTTCGAAAGACGGGCCGCCTCCCGATGCTGGTGCCGGCACTCGCGCGGTGGCGCTGGCGGCGCTGGATCGTCTGCTGGCGAAGGGCCGCGCGAGCGAGATCATGCGCCTGGAGTACGACAGCCGGCAGTTCGCCACGGCCGAGCCTCAAGGGGCGGAGGGCGCGGAGGTGGAGACCCTGGCGCTGCGTCGGATGCTGGCTTCGGTCCTCACCCGCTCTTGAGATCGGCCGTGGCGGCACCAAGAGCCGCACTCTTGGAATGCGTTCTGGAACCGGCCTGGTCGCGCCGAACAATTCGGCCAACTCACGCGCTCCCTACGCAACACCAGTTCTGCCTTGACCGGACTAATCGACCACCGCATGCTGTGATCAGGGTGGGGATGATACAGTCTGAGAGGGCGTGAATCGGGACCAGTGAAGGCCGGAGACAGGATCAGTGAAAGCTAGTGTCCGGATCTGCAATTGCAGTCCGGGTCTAGGAGGCCTCCTTTCGCTCACTCCGGGTGTTAGTCTTGTAACGTTCCGATCGGGTCGCTTCTCAAGGCCGGGAGCAGCGCTATCATGAATTGGCACGCTCTTCTCATGCGACGAGACGCCGGAGTTGGGTGTCTGGGGCCGCATAGAGGCAGTCCTAAAGAGAATTCCATTTCGGCAGATCCCTTACCAGGAAGGGCGGACGGAGAGATCGCACCTCTTGCCGGGGCCAGCGGCTATCGGCGGTTCCGGGTCTGGACGGGCCTGTGGCTGGCCTCCACACTGGTGCTTGGCCTGCTGCCTCACACGGCGCGGGCCGACTGTCCCCTGTCGAGCAACACCGTGACCTGCACCGGCGACCTGAGCGGCGGCCTCACCATAGACGCCTCCAACGACGATTTCGGGGAGCTCGTCTTCAAAGACCTGACTGCGGACACCGGCTCGCTGGAGATCGAGAACATTCAGGACGCCGCGTCTGGAAGCGGCGACGACGGTGCCGGCACCTCGACCATCGCCATCTCCTTCGACGGTTCCTCCGCCTACGGCATAGACAGTTCGACGGGCAGCGCCTTCACCCTCGACTATGCCGCAGGCGACGGGTCATCAGCCGATTCCAACGACGGGACGGCGGACGACGGCGGCGACGGCGGCGGGGCCGGAGGCGAGTCGAGCCTGACATTCACGGACACGACCGACGTCACCGGCGTAACCGGCATCGACTGGTCCCAGCAGGGCGGCGACGGCGGCACGGGCGGCGAAGGCAAGACAACCGTCTTCGACGCGGCGCACGGCGGCGACGGCGGCGACGGCGGCAACGGCGGCGGCGGCTCGATCACCGCGGATTCCGGTGATCTGACGTCGTTTACCTCCATCTCGGGAGAGCTGATCTACATGCATGCCCAGGCCGGCGACGGCGGCGACGGCGGCGAAGGCAAGGGTGAAGACCTCACTTCGACCAACGTGCATGGCGGCGACGGCGGCGATGGCGGCGATGTCGACTACGTGGAGGTTACGATCACCACCACGGCCTCCGCGACCGTCGCGACCGAGAACATTTCGGCCATCCGCCTGGAAAGCCTGGGCGGTCAGGGCGGCGACGGCGGCGATGCCAGCGGCTCCAGCTCCTCGGAGACCGTCAATGGCGGCGATGGCGGTGCGGGCGGGGCCGGCGGCACCGTCACCCTGGACTTCAGCACGGCGACCATCAAGACGACGACGGATTCCTCGCTCGGCATCCTGGTTCGCAGCTACGGCGGGGCCGGCGGCGACGGCGGCAGTTCCACAAGCGGCTACAGCGGCAGCGGCGGCGGCGGTGCCGCGGGCGGCGTCGGCGGGGCGGTCACCCTCACATTCGAAGGAAGCATCGAGACCTCGGGCACCGATGCCAGCGGCATCCTGATGCAGAGCGTGGGCGGCTTCGCCGGCGACGCCGGCTCGGCCAGCGACCTGATCACCTATGGCGCCAGTTCCGAGAGCGGCGGCGAGGCCGGCAAGATATCCGGCACCCTGGTCAGCGGCAGCATCATCAAGACCAGCGGCGAGGGGGCCGCCGGGTTCTATGCGCAGTCGGTCGGCGGCGGCGGCGGCAAGGGCTCCGACGATACCGGCCTGGTCTCGCTCGGCGGCTCGGGCTCTGCCGGCGGCGACGGCGGCGAGGTCGACGCCAGCCTGGAGAGCGGCGTCCAGATTACCACCGAGGGCGACACCGCGCCGGCCTTCTTCGTCCAGAGCTTCGGCGGCGGCGGCGGCTCGGGCGGCTCGTCGGAGGGGCTGGTGGCGATCGGCGGCTCCGCCGGATCGGGCGGCGATGCCGGCAAGGTCACCGCGACCATCGATACGGCGACCCTCTCCACCAGTGGCGCCGCCTCCAATGCAGTCATCCTCAACAGCTCGGGCGGCGGCGGCGGCCTCGCGTACTCGACCGTAGGACTGGTCTCCGTCGGCGGCTCCGGCGGCGACGGCGGTAGCGGCAGCACGGTGCAGCTGACCCTCGACGCGAGCACGATCAAGACGACCGGCGAGGATTCGGACGCGATCTTCGTGCAGTCCGTCGGCGGCGGCGGCGGCAGCGGCGCGAGTGCGGTCTCGGTGGGGGTGGAGTTCACGCAGTCGATCGGCGGCAGCGGCGGCAGCGGCGGCAGCGGCGACGACATCACGATCGAGGCGGACACCACCACGACCGGGACGATCGTCACCACCGAGGACCGATCGCGCGGCGTCGTCGCCCAGAGCATCGGCGGCGGCGGCGGCGGCAGCGGCAATGACCTCAGCTATTCCGCGGGATTCGCCCTGGATATCTCGATCGGCCAGTCCGGTGACTCCGGCGACGGCAACACTGCCGGCGACGTCACCATCAAAGAGTTCTACCACTCCGTCCAAACCTCGGGCGATCATGCCCATGGCGTGCTCGCCCAGTCGGTCGGCGGTGGCGGCGGGTCGGTCGGTACTTCAATCAACTACACTGTCGAAATCGGCGACGGCGCTTCGATCGGCTATACCGTCGGCGGTTCCGCCGGGACCGGCGGCGACGCCGGCACCGTCAGCGTCACCCTGGAGGAGGATGTCACCACCGGCGGCGACAAGGCCGATGCGGTCTTCGCCCAGTCGGTCGGCGGCGGCGGCGGCAACTCGGGAACTACACTCGCCGGCAGCGCCGTTGCCTTCGGCACCCTGAACATGACGGTCGGCGGCTCCGGCGGCTCCGGCGGCAACGGCGATACGGTGACCGTCAGCACCAGCGGCAATCTTGCCACCGGCGGCTCGGCCTCTCACGGCATCCTGGCCCAAAGTATCGGTGGCGGCGGCGGCACGGCAGGCTGGACCTCGACCATAGACGGCATCAACGAAACCGCCGTGAGCCTTACCACCGGCGGCGACGGCGGCGATGGCGGCACCGCCGGCGACGTCACCGTGACCACCGCCTCCGGTACCACGATCAAGGTCGAGGGCGACACCTCGGTCGGTATCAAGGCGCAGAGCGTCGGCGGCAGCGGTGGCGACACCGACGCCACCGTCTCGGGCGACATCGATTCCGGGAGCTACGACTTCAGCTTCAATGTCGGCGGCGACGGCGGCGGCGCCGGGGACTCCGGCAACGTGGTGGTCACCAACTATGCGGAGATCACCACGCAAGGCGACACCGGTTACGGCATCTTCGCCCAGAGCGTCCCCAACTCGGGCGGCAGCAGCGGTTTCACCGTGGATGCCTCGCTGTTCGCCTCCGACAGTCTCAGCTTCAACGTGTCCGGCTCGGGCGGCGACGGCGGCGACAGCGGCTATGTCGAGGTTTTCAACTACGCCACCATTTCGACCAGCGGCGACAACGCGATCGGCATCCTGGCGCAAGCCAACGGCAGCGGCGGCGGCACGGCCTCGGGCAGCGTCTCGGCCGATCTGTTCAGCACCAACAGCATCTCCGTGGCGGTGGGCGGCAACGGCGGCACCGGCGGTTCGAGCTACGCCGCCGAGGTCCAGAACACGGCAGAGGTGAAGACTGAGGGCGCCTACGCGACGGCGATCCTCGCCCAGGCGCAGGGCGGCAGCGGCGGCAACGGCGGCCTGGTGGTCGACGGCGGCTTCAACAGCGGCAGCGAGGTAAGCCTGGATGCCCAGGTGAACATCGGCGGGACCGGCGGCAGCGGCGCCACCGGCGGCACCGTCTCCGTCACCAACAGTGGCACCCTCTCGACCTCCGATTACGAGGCCTTCGGCATCGTCGCGCAAAGCATCGGCGGCTCGGGCGGCAATGGTGGCTCGGTCTATTCCGGCGTGCTCTCCTTCTCTTCGGGGTCCAGCGTCACCACGCAGGTCTCGATCGGCGGCGACGGCGGCGATGGCGGGGGCTCGGGCAACGTCGGGGTCACGAACTCCGGCAAGATCACCACCCAGGGCTACGGGGCCGGTGCGATCTTCGCCCAGTCGGTGGGCGGCAGCGGCGGCAGCGGTGGCTCGAGCTTTACCGTCACCGCCGATTCCTCGAGCGACGGCAGCGTCGCCATGGACGTGACGGTCGGCGGATCGGGCGGCGGGTCCTCGACCGCCGGCTTCATCGAGGTCTACAATAGTGGCGTCCTGGAAACCATGTACGGCGCCTCGCACGGCATCCTGGCGCAAAGCGTGGGCGGCAACGGCGGCAGCGGCGGGGCGGCCGGCACCATATTGATGGATCGCACCAGCGGTAGCGGCGGCGGCACCGTCACCATAACCAGCTCGATCAACGTCGGCGGCAGCGGCGGAGACGGCGGCCTCGCCAACACCGTCTATGTCGAAAACGATTCCACCATCACCACCAACGGCGATGTCTCCTACGGCATCTATGCCCAGTCGGTCGGCGGCGGCGGCGGCGATGGCGGCGAGGCCTCCGCCTTCACCTTCGCCTCGATCGCCGATTCCAGCAGCGACCAGGGCAACTCCAGCTTCTCGGCGTCGATCGCGGTGGGCGGCACCGGCGGCAGCGGCGGCGATGCCGACTGGGTCCAGGTTAAGAACACCGACACGATTTCAACCGCCGGCATTGCCTCCTATGGCATCTTCGCCCAGTCGGTCGGCGGCGGCGGCGGGAACGGCGGCAACGGCAGCATCAACTCTTCCGCCTTCATCGATGCAATCGAGGACGCGATCGACTCCGGCGACAGCAGCGACGCGGAATCGGCCTTCGAAGAAGATCTGGCGACCTTCGAGACTGTCGGGGAGAACCTCTACAACACCTTCTCCTCGATCAAGTCGCTGAAGGACACCACCGTCCAGTCGTTGCTGACGTCCTGGCAGGTCGACGTCGGCGGCTCCGGCGGGACTGCCGGCGCCGGATCGAGCGTGACCGTCGACAACGAGGCCGAGATCACCACGACGGGCGATAGCGGAACGGCCATCTTCGCCCAGTCGGTCGGCGGCGGCGGCGGGAACGGCGGCGACGGCACCGGGTCTGAGGTCAGCCAGATCAATATCAGCGGCGATGCCGGCAGCGGTAGCGATGGCGGCGATGTGACCGTCACCTCCAGTGGAGAGATCATGACCTCAGGCATCGGGGCCATGGGTATCTTCGCCCAGTCGGTCGGCGGTGGCGGCGGCACGGCAGGCGACGTGGAACTCGCCTTCAAGTACATCGTCCCCGACACCTTCGGCCTTGGCGTGTCCGACTCGGGCGACGGCGGCAAGGGCGGCGACGGCGGCGCGATCCAAGTCGAGACAACGGCACCCATCACCACCACCGGTGAAATGGGCCACGGCATCTGGGCACAGTCGGTCGGCGGCAGTGGAGGCGCTTCGGGCACCAGCGCGACGAGCGTGGTCAGCGTCACCGGCAGTGGCGGCGCTTCCGGCGACGGCGGCACGGTCTATGTCGAGGTGGGCGATGCGATCTCCGTGACCGGCGACACGTCGGTCGGCGTCTTCGCCCAGAGCGTCAGCGGCGACTACAAGGACAGCACCAGTGCGACCGTCCAGGTCGACGTCCTCGCCGACATCACCGCCACCGGAACCGACGGACGCGGCGTCGTCGTCCAGAGCGATGGCTACAAGTCGTCCGACACGGTGACGGTCAACCTGCAGACCGGCTCCACCATTTCGGCCGGCAGCGGCTCTGGCGACGACAGCGCCTACGGCATTCTGGTGCTCGGGGGATCGGGCGATGCGACCCTTTCGCTCGACGGCACGATCGAGATGAGCGACATCGACAGCTATGCCGTCCAGACCATGAACTCCGGCAGCACCACGATAGAGCTCTTCGGCACCCTCCACGGCTCGGTCTCCACTGACTATGCCGCCAATCTGTTTCTGTCGACCGGCGGCCTGCTGGAGAGCGGTTCGGAGGTGAACCTGGGGGCCGAGGTGGATACGCCCGGCTACCTCTACCTGGGCGGCGGCACGCTCTCGCCCGGCGGCGAAGGCACCATTGCCACCACCGACATCACGGCGATCGTAACACCTAACGGTACTGCTTCCACCGTGTTCCTGATCGACCTCGAAATGGGCGCCAGCGAGAGCGACGGCACGGCCGACCGGATCAATCTCCTCTATGACGACACGCAGGAACTCGTGGGTGAGGTCGAGGTCAATCTGGTCGGCACCAATACCCTGAGCAGCGGCGAGGCCGGCAGCGTCGTCATCGCCTCCGCAGACGGGTCCGGGGCGGTGGTCGAATCGTTTCTCACAGTAGAGAGCACCTCGACGGTCACTTACAGCGTGATGACCGGGGCCGACGACGACGGCTTCAACGCCACGCTCTTCTACATCGTGGACTACACACCGGATTCCACGGACCTGAGCCTGAACCAGAGCAGCGTCGGCGACTACGTCTCGACGCTCGCCGGCTCGGACTCAAGCTCAAGCACGGCTTCGACCTCCGAGACCGCAGCCTCTGATTCCTCGGCAACGCCTCTCGCTGCCGCTGCGGCGCCTGTGAGCGGCACGAACGGCTTCATTATCGAGCTGACCAATCAGCTCCTCAACGTGAAGACGGTCGGGGAACTGAAGACCATCTATGACCTTCTGGCTCCCGGAGAGGTCTTCGCCACGGCACAGACGACGACCCTCTCCTCGCTGCGCTTCTCCAACAAGCTGCATAGCTGTCCGCAGATCGAATCCGATGGGGCAGCCGTCTTTTTCGACGAGGGCTCCTGCCTGTGGGGAGATTTCTACGGCGTCTACAGCACGCGGGCCGAGAACCCCAATGCGGCGGCCTACGACGAGACGGTCTTCGGCTTCGCCTTCGGCGGGCAGCAGCGCCTGGAGAGCGACTGGATCCTCGGCGGTGCCGTCAGCTACGAAAGATCCCACCTCACCGCCAACGACTTCACCGGCAAGGGACACCGGGTGCAGGCCGGTGCGGTGGTGAAGAAGGAGTTCGGCGCCACGACGCTCGCCGGGTCCTTCTCCGGCGGCTTCGGCACCTATGATTCGACCCGCACCGTCTATAACGGGATCAGCGCGCCGGTAGAGGCCGATTCCAGCCCCTCCAACTACTGGATCGCTGCACACGGACGGGTTTCCCACAGCTTCGAAGCCACTGAAGCTATCCAGATAAAGCCCTACTTCGATGTCGGCGTGTGGCAGTTCTGGCAGGGCGCCTACGACGAGAGCAGCAGCAGCCTCTATGCCTTGGAGTACCAGTCCTTCAGCAAGACCTCGGTGACCGCCAACCCGATGGTCGAGGTTCAGACCGCCTTCGATGTCGGCGGGGTGCCGCTTGATGCCAGCATGCGTGCCGGCGTACTGGGCTTCCTGACCAATCGTCAGATCTCCTCCCAAGCACGCTTCCACGGCGTGGGCCCCGATGGCCCCTGGTTCGGCATCCAGGACGACGGCAACAGGATCTACGGCCAGATCGGCGCAGCGCTCAAGGGGCAGATCACCCGGAACATCACCACGGAGGCGAGCTTCGGCACCCTGCTTAGCGACAGCAGCTACGAGTACATCGGCGCGGCCAAGCTCAATCTGCACTTTTAGGTCAGAACGCTGCCCCTTGCGAGGTGCGCTCCTCATTGTGCTCGAACGCCACAAGAAGCGCGCGTGCGCGAAGCTCTGGTAAAGCTCTCTCTCCATGCAAGCCGGGAAGTGATGTCGCTGAACGTGGGAGAACCCGGTTCGGGTGGCTGAGGTCTTCGCTGCTGCGCCAACGGGAGGCCTTTTCCGCTGCCAAACCGGTCGGCGGACGCTATGCAAGGACGGAGAGCCTTGCCGGATCCGAGGGACAGTCGTGCACGAGAGCCTGTCGCAAGCAATAGAACGGGAAGCCTGCAAAGCGCTGCAGCACTATCCCCTGTCGCAGAGAACCCGGCTTTCCCTGCTGAGCGAGTCGGAGAACAAGGTCTACCTGATCGAGGATCCCGAGCGCGCCGAGCGTTACGTCATGCGGGTCAACTCCGGCCGGCTCGCCTATCACACCGCGCCCTCCATCGCCTCCGAGCTGCTCTGGATCATGGCGCTGGGCAGGGAGACGGATGTTCCCGTGCCGGCGGTCATGACCGCGCGCGACGGCGCGCTGGTGCAGACTCTCTCGGCGCCCGACCTGGACCGGCCGCGCCACGCGGCGGTCTACAGCTTCCTTCCGGGGGTCGAGCCGCCGGAGGAGGAGCTGCTGCCGGGGTTCCGCCGGCTGGGGGGCCTGTCGGCGCGTCTACACGCGCACGCCAGGACCTGGACCCCGCCGGAGGCCTTCCTGAGGCACGACTGGACCCCGGAGGCGATCCTCGACGACCGCCTGGGGTGGGGGCGCTGGCAGGACGGGGTGGGGCTCGACCCGGAGCGGCTGGCGCTGCTGACCCGTCTCGACCGGATCCTGCGCCGGCGCCTCGCCGGGCTTGCGCGCGACCGCGAGCGATTCGGCCTGATCCACGCCGACCTCAGGCTTGCCAACCTCCTGGTCCGGGAGGACACCACGGCCATCATCGACTTCGACGACTGCGGGATGGGCTGGTATCTCTTCGATCTCGCCGGTGCGCTCAGCTTCCTCGAGGAGCGTCCGGATGCGGGCGATCTGGTCGCCGCCTGGCTGGAGGGCTACCACGCGGTCTCACCGCTGCCCATGGACCTCGAGGCGGAGATCCCGACCTTCATCATGCTGCGGCGCCTGCAGCTGATGGGGTGGGTCGGCTACCAGCGCCAGCACCTCGACTTCGCCCGCGCGATCGGCCCGGACTTCACGCGCGACACCTGCCGCCTGGCCGAGGACTACCTGCAGCGCTTCGGGTAACGCGCCTTTCAGTCCGACGAGAGGCTCTCCGGGGCGACACCGGCAGAGGCGAGGCGGTCCTTGGCGGCCGCCACGACCTCCTCCTCGAACTGCTCCTGGTGGCGCAGGACGACAGCCTCGGCCGTCAGGTCCGCCATGCCCCTTTCCAGCAGCATGTCGAAGCCGTCCGAGGGCGTGCTGCTGAGCGCCAGGTCGGCCAGCGTCTTCTCGACGCCGACGCGGTCGATCTTCCTGCGCGTGCGCGATAGCCGGACTGTCTTGCCGCGTTCCTCGCGCAGGCGCTCTTCGAGAGCATGGATCGACCGCCAAAAATCCCGAGCGATGGGTTCGGGCGCGTCCTCGGGAAGAATTTCGGCCAGCCGGCGAAAGGCGGCCTCGTAGACATCGTCGGCCTCCAACCGCCTGGCGTTCTCCATGAACTGTCGAAGCTGGTCGGGATTCTCGGATTCGGCAATAATTGCAAAGACCTTGCTATAATCGGGCACTGTCTTGGGCCTTTCTCTCTTGTCGTGCGCCGCCCGCAAGAGGGCGTCGGACCGCTCAATCAGGACCGTTTCTGACGTACTGGTTCTGGTACGTCACGCGGCTCAACATGCGGCCGTAGCGTGCATCGGTAGCTTTACCACGTCGAAAAGCAATCTGCTCATTCACAGCTACCAGCTCGATACCGCATGAAGCTTTACACGGTGTTTCGAAACGAGCGAGATCATTGATCTCGTCTGGATCGAAGAGCACAAAATCAGCGAAATTCTCCTCTCTAAGCAAGCCTCGGTTCTTGAAACCGAATACCTGCGCAGGTTGATCCGTCGATCTCCAAAGTTGCTTTTCGGCAAACCATGAGGATCGGTTTTTTGCACTCAACGTAGAAACGATGGCTGTGTCCAGCGCTATTTGTGACCCTTCTTGCGTATTCCGGGGCATTCGGACAGCCTGGCCCCTACGGCTGAGCGTGAGTTTGTGATGTCAGTCGGCATCTCTCAGGTCAGGTTCGCGGAGTTCTGCGTATCGGGAGGCGCGCGGCGCAGCGAGGTGCCGTCGGGCGGCAGCCGGTGGGGTAGAGCATGCGACGATGAGTAAAAGAGTGATTACTCCTTTACTCGTCAATCTGCGGCAACCAGGGATTCACCACGGCTACATCCGACCAGTCAAAATCCGACACGTTCCGTGTGGCAAGCACCAGCCCATGGGCGGCCGCTGTCCCTGCGATCAAAGCATCGGCCAGGTGCAGTACCCGGCCAGCCCGTTCGGCCGCCACCCGGTAGCGCGCCGCATGCTCGGCAACCGCCTGATCGACGCTCAGCACCCGGTCACCATAGGAAGCGGAAAGTTCCGCTACCCGCGCCGACAGCAGGTTTCGCCGTGCTCCGGAGGGATGCCGGCGAATCCCGTAAGCCAGTTCATGGAGCGTGATCGCCGACAACCAACCCTCCACAAGGCCGGATAGGTAGGTCACGACATGCGCATCAGGCTGCGGACGGGTCAGCTCCGAAACGACATTGGTATCGATCAGCGCTCCCGTCACCGCTCCTCCGAATCCTCGAACGGAGCCACGCGCGGCGGATCGGTCCGATCCGGCAGCGTCAGTTCCTCACCACGCGGCACACGCTGCACCAGCCACCGTCCAAGCGGCAATCGCGGGCGCGTATGCTTCTCCCATTCCTCTTCCGACACCACCACATAGCGTTTCCGCTGGCCGATGCGCTGCGGACCCTCGTTAGAGGCCAGGCGCAGCAGCTCAGACAGCCGTGCTTTGGCTTCGGCAACGGTCCAAAAGCGCTCAGGGTCATGAGAGGATAGGGTCATAGGATATATACTAGACCAGTCTAGTCCATTTTGCAATTATTTTTACGTGGCGTGCAGGGAGCGCCTTCGACTGAGTCGGAACCGGCGCTTGAGGGCGCCGGGCGAGGACTCAAGTCCTGCTCGGGCCCTCGCCCGGCAGGCGGCTGGCGAGGGCGGCGAAGAGGGCGCCGCGCTCGGCCAGGCTCGCGATCACGATGCGCTCGCGCCGGCTGCAGGTGTCGAAGCAGACCGGTCCCAGGCCGTCGAGCGTGGGGCAGCCCTGGGCGGCGCCGAAGCTGCCGTCCGAGCCGCCGCGGGTGGTCACCGCCGGGGCCGAGAGGCCGAGCCTCTCCGCCTCCCTGCGGTAGAGCGCATGCAGCGCCTCGCCCCGCTCGCGGGGAAAGACGGGCCTGGTCATGCCGCCCTCGATTGCGAGCTCGATGTCGCGGTGCGCGTCCGCGGCCCGGCGGACGAGATCGTGGATGGCCTCGACCAGACGGTCCGCGTCCTCGGGTGCTGCGGCCCGGAGGTCCACATGCATCTCGGCCGCGTCCGGCACGACCTGGCGGGCCGCCCCGGCCCGCAGGATGCCGACGGTCACGATCCGCCCCGCCGCCTGGTCGCTCAGGCTCTCCAGAGGGGCCACCAGGCCCGCGAGCGGCCGGAGCGCGCTGCGGCCTTCCTCCGGGTTCACCGCCGCATGGGCACTGCGGCCCGCGGCCCGGATCACCATGGCGCCCACCGCGCCCCGGCCGACCACCACCGCGCCGTTCGGGCGGGCCGGCTCCAGCACCAGGGTCCAGTCCGACCGCGCGGCCTCCGCCTCGATCTCGGCCCGCGTGCGCGGCGAGCCCAGTTCCTCGTCGGGGACGAAGAGGCAGGCGATCTCTCCCAGGGCGTCGAAGCCGCTCTCGATCAGCGCGGCGACGGCGAAGAGCGCCATCACCAGCCCACCTTTCATGTCGCCGACGCCCGGCCCGTAGGCATGGGTCTCGTCGCGCGAGAAGGGCCAGGCCGCCGCGGTCCCGGCCGGCCAGACGGTATCCAGGTGCCCCAGGATCAGCAGCCGGCCGCGCCCGCCGAAGCGGCGCCGCAGCAGGCGCAGGTCGCCCCGCTCGGCGACCGGCCGCCGTTCTTCCTGGAAGCCAAGCGTCCGCCATTCCGCCGCCAGGCGCGCGCCGACGCGGTCGACGTCGGCTGCGCCGTAGGAGCCGGAGTCCAGGTTCACCAGCTCCGAGAGCAGCTCCAGCATCCGTTCGGTCCTGTCCTGCAGGAGGGCGTGCAGGACGGCGGCCCGGTCCTCGCCGAAGGGCGTCGAGCTTGGCATCTTCTTCCCTCTTCGTGGCCTGGCCCCGGTCAGCCCCGCCAGCCCGGATCCTCGCGGTCCAGCTTGCGCAGCAGGGCCGGCCACATGCGGTGGCCCGTGCTCGCCGGATCGGTGGCGCTGGTGAACTGCCGGCTGGTCCGTTCGACCAGCGGGGCCGGCGGCTCGACGAAGGGCCGGCCGCTGGCCAGCACATCCATCTGCACCCGGCAGGACTGCTCCAGGTAGTACATCAGATAGAAGGCGGCGGGGATCGTGGCGCCCACCGTCAGCAGGCCGTGATTGCGCAGCACCAGCGCCACCTTGCCCTCGATGTCGCGGTGCAGGCGGGGGCCCTCGTCCAGGTTGAAGGCGATCCCCTCGTAGTCGTGATAGCCGACCCGCCCGTGGAACTCGATGGCGAACTGGTTGATCGGCAGCAGGCCCTCCTGCAGGCAGGAGATCGCCACGCCGGAGCGGGTGTGGGTGTGGACCACGCAGCCGATGTCCGGCCGGTCCTTCAGGATGGCGCTGTGGATCACGAAGCCCGCGGCGTTGGCGGACTTGCTCTTAGAGCCGACCGGATTGCCGCGAAAGTCGATCTTGATCAGGTTCGAGGGCGTGATCTCGCTGAAGAGATGGCCATAGGGATTGATCAGGAAGGCCTCTTCGCTGGGGATCCTGGCCGAGGCGTGGGTATAGATCAGGTCGTCCATCCCGAAGAGCGCCAGCAGGCGGTAGACCGCGGCCAGGTTCTCGCGGAGCTCCGCTTCGCTCTGCATCTCGATCTGACGGGTAGGCGGGTCCTTCACTTCCATCTAGTCTGCTCCGAGCAAGGGTTGGCGCGGCGGGGGGCCGGCGGAATGACTTTCTCGATCCTGGCGCGCTGCGCCGAGAGCGGCCGGATGGGCTTGGCGGTCACCAGCTCCAGCCTGGCCGTGGGCGCACGCTGCGCCTTCGCGCGCGGCCGGGTCGGCGTGGTGGCGACCCAGAACCGGACCGACCCGACCATCGGTCCCCGCCTGCTGGCGGCGCTGGCCGGCGGCGGGTCGGTGGAGGCGGCGCTGGAAGAGGTGATCGCCGCGACCACCCATCCCGCCTGGCGCCAGGTGGGCGTGATCGACGCCCAGGGACGGATCGCCAGCTATCACGGGTCGCGCTGCAGCGGTCTCCATGCCGAGGCCAGGGGCGAGGGCAGGGGCGAGGGCAGCCTGGCGCTGGGAAACATCCTGGCGGACACGGGAGTCCCGGCGGCCGTGGTCGCGGGCTTCGCCGCCTCTGCGGGACCGCTGGAAGCGCGCCTGATCGCTGCCCTGCAGGCCGGTGCTGCCGCCGGCGGCGAGGTCAAGGCGCTCGCGTCTGCCGCGCTGGTGACGGTCGGCGAGGAATCCTTCCCCTACAGCGACCTCAGGATCGACCGCTCCACCCAGCCGCTCGAGGACCTGGAAGCCCTGTGGCGGGACTGGCAGCCCCTGGCCGAGACCTGCCGGACCTGGGCCCTGGACCCCGGCGCCGTCTAGGGGAAGTTGGACTCGCACGGATCCGACCCACCCGGGCGCCGTCCGATCCGGCCCGCTCAAGAGCGCGGACGCTCGCCGGCGTCCGGCTCGGCCTCTCCCAGCAGACGCTCGTAAGCCCCCTGCAGGTGGTTGCGCATGGCAAGCTCCGCCATGTCGGGATCGCGCGCCCGGATGGCCATGGCGATCATCCGGTGATCGTCCAGCGCCTTGCGGGTCTCTTCGGAGCTTAGGCGGCCGAGCACCTGGGGGCTGGCGAAGATCTCGCGGTAGTCGTTGATCAGGCGCTGCAGGCGCGGCGCCTGCGAGGCCTCGGAGATGGTCAGGTGGAAGGCGCTGTTCAGCCGGGCGCGCTCCTTCACGTTGCCGACCGGCTCGGCCTGGCTGGCTTCGGCGAGGCGGAGGATCTCGGCGACCTCATTCTCGCTGGCGCGCATCGCCGCCAGCCGTGCCGCGCAGCCCTCGAGCGACTGGCGGATGTAGTAGATGTCGTGGACCTCGAGGCTGGGGTCGACGACCTCGATGCCGCCGTTCTTGCCGCTCTGCACCAGTCCGTCGTGGGCGAGGCGTGCGAAGGCGTCGCGCACCGGCGTGCGGCTGACGTCCAGCAGCTCGGCGATGGCCACCTCGGTCAGGCGCTCGCCGGCGGCCAGGTCGCCGTTCAGGATGGCCTGGCGCAGGCGCTCGTAGGCGCGCTCCGAGGTGGTCTTGGCGGTCTCCAGCCGCCAGCCGTCGGATGCCGCTTTCCTCATGAGACCGCCCCTGCAAGAGCCTTTTGCCGCGTCGCTTTCGGAACCTCGTCCTTATCCGGCGCGATGCCGGCCATCCGTCGTGCCAGCTCCAGCGCGTGCTCGCGGTCGTAGGTGGCGTAGAGCGCGGCCTCCTGGGCGAAGAGCGGCGTCTCGGCGAAGAGCTGGTAGGCCTGGGCGCGGCCGGCGTAGGCAGAGGCGCTGAGCTCGCGCGCCAGGTGCATTGCCCGGATCCGCGTCTCCGCGTCGTGCTCGCCGGCCCGGAAGTACTTCATCACGTCGGCGCGGCTGACCGGGTCGCCGAGCATCGCCCGGTCCGGCAGCATGACCGGCTGGCCGCCGATGACCTCGCGCAGCAGGTGGACGATCTGGTTGTAGGTCTGCGAGCAGAAGACCCGCCCGGCGTTCTGGATCGCCTGGTTGGGCATGACGTAGCCCGAGGTCGTGGTCTCGCACTCCATCTCGGCGGCCAGCAGGAAGGACTCGATGGCCTTCCGGTGCATCATCATCTGGCTGATCTTGGAGCGCACGGCGGGGATCTTGGCCGTGCCGGACTGCTCGGCCACCAGCAGTGCGGCGCCCACCAGCAGCTCGGCCTTCGCCAGCGAGCGCGCGAGGAAGCCCTGGGCCGCCCAGCGCGCGAACTCGCTGCGCATCAGCGCGGCCAGCTCCGGCTCGCGGCTGAAGATCACGTCCTCCCAGGGCACCAGGACCCGGTCGAAGACGATCAGCGTGTCGACCTCGTCGAAGCCCCCGGTCAGCGGGAAGGCGAAGTCGTCGGCCCGCGCCGCACCGCCGGGGTACTGCGGCATGCGGCAGATGTGGCGCACGCCCGGGCTGTTCAGCGCGACGATGCAGGAGACGGCATAGTCGCGGTTCTCCGGGATCCAGGCGCCGACCGTCGGCTTGATGAAGGCGACGTGGGCGTAGGCGGATCCGGTCTCGAACTTGGCGCCGCTGATGACGATGCCGGCGTCGGTCTCCTCCACCACGCGGAGGTAGAGGTCCGGGTCCTCCTGCTCGAAGGGCTGCTTGGAGCGGTCGCCCTTGGGATCGGTGTTGCCGCTCGTCATGAAGAGGTTCTCGCGCTGCAGGCGCGCGAGCCAGGCATCGGCGTTCCGGGCATAGCGCCGGTCGAAGCGGTCGAGCAGGTCGGCCCGGTCCTTCAGCACGAAGAGCGGCGTCACGGTCTCGTCGCCGAAGCGGTCCATGGTCGGGCAGACCTGCTCCAGGATGCGGCCCATCATCCGGCGCCTGAGGGACAGATCCTCCCGGTTCTCCGGGATCTTGTAGAAGCGCGAGCCGCGACCGCCCTCCGGCAGCGCGAAGGTCATGAGATCACGGTGGTCGGGATCGTTGTGCAGGTCGTAGATCCGCGACACCGCCTCGACCATCGGCCGGAAGGCCGGATGCTCGGCAACCCTCTCCACCTTCTCGCCGCTCAGCCACACCTGCCGGCCGTCGGCGAGGCTGCGGCGATAGTCCTGGCTGTTCATCAAACCCATACCGGCTGCCTTCTCTTAACTTCTCTCTGGTTGCGTCTCTCGTTGCGTCTCTCGTTGCGTCTCTGGAGCCGGACCTCCGCCGGCCCGCAACTCAGTCGCGCACGATCATGGTGTAGCCGTAGCCGTTCTTCCCGCCCTTGCGCCCGCCGGTGGTGGGATTGAAGACGTGGTTGTCGAAGACCGACCGCCAGCGCCCTGCCAGGATCGCATCGTCGGGCACCACCTCGAAGGGCCGGTACTCGTGCACCTCGTTGCCCGGCAGGAAGGGGGAGTTCTCGATGGCGTTGTAGGAACAGTGCAGGATGGTGCGCGGGGTCTCGGAGAGGTTCGGGCCCGAGGCGTGCAGCGTGTTGCCGTGAAAGAAGCAGGCATCGCCCGGGGCGAGCTCGACCGGCACGGTTTCAAGCTGCTGGCGCAGCAGTTCCAGCCGCCTGGGCTCGCAGGCCATGGCGGGGCCGGCCTGGACATGGTCAATCCGTCCCGCGAGATGCGATCCGCGGACCAGGGTCACGCAGCCGTTGGCGACGGTGATCGGGTCGACCGCGATCATGCAGGTCAGCATGTCGGGCCTCAGGCAGCCCTCCTGGTACCAGAAGGGGTAGTCCTGGTGCCAGTCCCAGCGCCCGGCGCTGTGCGGCTGCTTCATCGAGAGCTTGGAGTGCCAGTGGTAGACCGGCTTGCCGAGCAGCGCCGCCGAGCCCTCGATCAGGCGCGCCAGGCGGGGGACGATGCCGACATAGTCGTCGGACTCCAGGGTCCAGCCGATGACCTCCTGCACGTTGCCGTCGCTGTCGGCCACCGCGCGCAGCCGCCGTCCGATGGTGGGGTCCTTTGTGCAGGCCTCCTGCAGCGGCGCAATCTCTTCCGGCGCGAAGAAACCCGGGACGACGACGAAGCCGTCGCGCTCGAAGAGGGCCACCTGGCGCGGGCCCAGGGGTTTCGTCGTTCCAGGCGCGGTCTCAACCCCGCCGAGGGGGCTGGAGAGGGTAGAGGTCGAGGTGACGGAATTCATCGAGGCAGGGCTCCGTTGCGTCGCGAGGCATCGCTGTATACTGTGCACAGACCTTGCCTGGCCGCAAGAGGCCTGAAGGCTTCCCTCCCGCCCGATCCGCGGTAATATCGGCTATGACCACAGAGCACTCTCCGCTCCGTCTGCTGGCAATGCGTCCGACGGAGCACTCCGAGGAATTCAGCGTCACCCCCGCCCGCATCGAGGCCGCGATCGCCCGTTGCGCGCGGCCGCTGCCGGCGATCGACTTCTCAATCTGTCCTGTCGAGGCGGGCGACCTGCGGGACCGGGTTGCCGCCGCCGACGTCCTGATCGGGTCGTCGGTGCCGAGAGATGCCGTGCGGGACAATGCCGGGCCGCTCAGGCTGATCCAGCTTAGTTCAGCCGGCTACGATCACCTGTATCCGCTCGACTGGCTGCCCGACGCGGTCGAGCTCTCGACCGCCAGCGGCGTACATGCCCCGAAGCTGCGCGAGTGGGCGACCATGGCCTTCATCATGCTGCACACCGGCGTGCCGCGCTTCTTCACCGCCCAGCGCCGCCACGAGTGGAAGCCCGAATCGACCCCGCTGGTGCGGGGACGCAAGGCCATGATCTTCGGCACCGGCGGTCTCGGCAAGGCGATCGCCGAGGCGGCGGTCGCGCTCGGCATCGAAGCGGTCGGCGTCCGGCGCAGAGCGGTGCCCTGCGAACCCTTCGCCCACGTCGTCACGCGCGCCGAGGCGGAGGCGCTGCTGCCCGAGATGGATTTCGTCGCCCTGGCAACGCCGCTGAGCGCGGAGACCCGCGGCATGATGGACCGCAACCTCTTCGCGCGCATGAAGCCGGGTGCCGGCTTCATCAACGTCGGGCGTGGTGGGCTGGTGGATCAGGAGGCGCTGCTCGAGGCGATGGAGGGCGGCCGGCTCGGAGGTGCCGTCATCGACGTGACGACGCCGGAGCCGCTGCCTGAGGACTCGCCCCTCTGGGATGCCCCGGGCCTCATCATCACGCCGCATGTCTCCTGTGACGATCCCGAGACCTACGTGCACGGCGTGCTCGATATTCTCTGCGAGAACCTGCATCGGCTCACGGCCGGCCAGGCCATCCTGAACCGGGTCGAGCGGGACTAGGGGAGAGGGGGCCGACAGAAGCCAGGCGACGGCCACCCGAAAGCTAGATCACCTGGTAGTGCGCGGCGGTCGGCTGGCGGCCCTCGCCGTTGATCGGCAGGATGTCCATCGGGCAGGCCGAGAAGACCACGATGCAGTCCATCTCCGCGCGCAGCGTGACGGCATCGCCGGGCCGGGAGGCCGGCGGGTCCCAGGCCAGTGCGCTGCCCCCAGAGACGGGAATGTTCATGAAGAGGTTGAGCGGGCAGGGCACCTCCGGCGGCACCAGTTCCAGCTCAGCCAGGGCAGCCGCGAGATTCTCCGTGCAGTTGTCGTGCGGCCCCTCGTGCCCGAGCTGGCGATAGCGGTAGGGGTCGCAGGCCGCGATCAGCCCGTCGTGGACGCCCGGCGAATCGTCGGCGAGGTAGGTGAGGATCGGCCGCCGGCGGTTGGTCACGAAGGCCTCGCCCAGGGCGGGCAGGAGCTTGCGGCAGGCGGCCCGGCTGTGCTCCATCGACATGACCTCGCTCGGATCCTCCGCGGCGAAGGCCCAGGTGTCGACGACCTGGCTTCCAAAGGTGTTGATGACGCGCACGCTCTGGCCCTGCCGGAGGCGCTGCGCCTTGCCCTTGCGGGCCGGGATCTCCATCGTCTGGCTCATGTGTACAGGATACGAGAGCCGCGATTTCCCTGTAAAGCCAGCTCCGTGGGCCGGCTGCGTTCCTGCCCCAAGAGCGGTGACTGGCGTGCTGAGGAGGTCGATTGGACCCTTCGTCAGCCTGGTCTTGCGAATTCAAGATGAAACATGAGTCACGGTTCATAATTCCGTTGACAGGGCCGTCACGCTCTTAGCACACTCGACGGCGAGAGAAAGAGCCCCAGGAGACCCTGTTGCAGGCAACTCCCCGGGGCCGTTAGCCTGGATGCAGCCCCTTGCCGGGCGGCAAATCAAGACAGTGAGGAACGCTATGAAGAAGAAGGACTCGCTTATGCGCCGGGACATTGCTCGGCGTAGTGTGCTGAAGGGCGCCGCTGCCGGTGCAGCCGTCGCCGCGGTCGGTGTGACCGGTTTCCCGAACATCCTCAAGGCGGCCAACACGCCGGTCAAGATCGGCTTCCCCTCGATCTTCTCCGGCCGCGTCGCCATTCTTGGCGAGACCGCGCTCGCCGGAGCGCAGATGCAGGTGAACGCGATCAACGAGGCCGGCGGCATCGAGGGCCGCAAGCTGGAGCTGGTCACCCGCGATTCCAAGGGCAAGCCGGACGAGGCCGCCCGCATGACCCGCGACCTCGTCAACAACGAGGGCTGCGAGATCATCCTCAATGCCGAGGCCTCGGGCGCCAGCTTCGCCGTTAACGAGACGGTGCGCGACATCAAGCGCTACTGTATCCACACGGTTTCGGAGACCTCCAGCCTGACCGCCGACCCGAAGAACCAGGTCGCCTGGGTTTTCCGCTGCGCCCGTCAGGGCATTCACGACGCTGTCGGCGGCGGACTCTATGCCTCCAAGGTCGCGAAGGAGAAGGGCCTGAAGCGCTGGGCCACCTGCTCGCCCGACTACGCCTACGGCCGGGCCAACACCGAAGAGTTCATGGAGTACGTGAAGCTCTTTGCGCCGGACATCGAGATCATCGAGCAGACCTGGCCGAAGCTCTTCCAGCCGGACTACACCGAGAACATCACGGCCCTGCTGAACGCCCAGCCGGACGCGGTCTACTCCGCGCTCTGGGGCGGCGACCTGGTGGCCTTCATCGACCAGGCCAGCCTCTATGGCCTCTTCGATCAGTTCACCGCCTTTGCCGTCAACCTGGGCGACTATCCGGTGCTGGAGGCGGTGAAGAACCTGCCGTCCGGCATTCGCAGTGGTAGCCGCTACAACAAGGACGTTCCGAACAGCGAAGCAAACCACGCCTGGTACGAGGCCTTCAGGGCGGCCAACACCGTCCTGCCGACGAACTGGTCCTGGCAGAATGACTCTGGGATGCGCTTCATCATCGAGGCCTTGAAGGAGACCGGCGGCAACACCGATGCCGAGAAGCTGGCCGAGGCCACCAACGGCCGCAAGCTCGACTCGCCCTTCGGCGTCGGCGGGACCATGACCATGCGTTCGGAGGACAACACGCTGGTCAACTACATGGTCGGCTACGGCATCACCGTCCCCAAGGAGCCCTTCGTCGAGAACTTTGAGGAGAGCAGCTGGGACGAGATCTACAAGTACGAGGCCGAGTGGAAGAAGAAGAACGGCTACACCTGATCGCCGTTCCCGTCCGATCGCCGGGGCGGCCAGACGTGCCGCCCCGGCCTTCCTTTCCTGTTGCAGCCTCCCGCGGAGCGCCCGATGATCGGCCTCTGCCTAGGGTTCCTTGCCGATGATCGATGTCGATGCCCTTCTGACCTGCGCCTCCACCTCGGCCTGCCTGGTCAATCAGCTGACCAGCGGCCTGATCATCGGCATGCTGCTGTTCCTGGTCGCCTCCGGCGTGACCCTGATCTTCGGGGTGCTGCACGTCATCAACTTCGCGCACGGCGTCTTCTACATGTTCGGCGCCTACTTCGCCTATACGGCCTACGTGCTGACCGGGAACTACTTCCTGGCGGCCATCGTGGGCGCGATCGGCGCCGGCCTCTGCGGGATCGTCTTCGAACGGCTGATCATGAGCCGGGTCTACGGCCAGAACCTGCTGATGCAGCTTCTGGTCTGCTATGCCTTCATCCTGATCGGCGACGACATCGTGAAGCTGATCTGGGGGGCTGAGTACCTGGCGATGGGCGTGCCAGACGAGTTCCGCCTGCCGCCGCTCAGGGTCGCCGGCGGCTTCGTGCCGCCCTTCTATCTCTTCATGGTGGGGGTGACGCTGGTCATCGGCCTGGTTGCCCTGCTGGTTGTCGAGAAGACGCGATTCGGCAAGGTCGTGCGCGCGGCCGCCATCAACCCCTCGATGGTCTCAGTACTGGGCATCCGCGTGCCGCTCTATTTCGCGCTGCTCTTCGGCTTCGGCTGTGCGCTGGCCGGCATCGCCGGCGCGCTGGCCGCCCCGGTGCGCTCGCTCACCCCCGGCATGGGCTTCGGCATCCTGGTGGAGAGCTTCATTGTCACCGTGATCGGCGGCATGGGCTCCATCGTCGGCGCCTTCCTGGCCGCCCTGGTGCTGGGCCTCACGCGCGCGGTCGGCAGCGTCGGCTTCCCGCTCTTCGTCGACGGCGCGATGTTCCTCATGATGGCCTTGGTGCTGATCTTCCGACCGACCGGTCTCTTCGGCAGGGGGACCATGCGATGAAGCTCTTGCGGGAGTTCCGGCGCGACCTGGCGATCGCCTGCGTCGCGCTGGTGGCCATGCTGGCCGTCGGCCTTTTGATCCAGCATCCCTGGCCGCGGGACTTTCTGACCTCGCTCTTCGCCTACGGCCTCTTGGCCATGTCGCTGAACCTGCTGATCGGCTTCACCGGGCTGGTCTCCTTCGGCCATGCCGCCTTCTTCGCCTTCGGCGGCTACACCTTCGGCCTGCTGCTGCAGTGGGAGGGCTTCACCCTGGGGCTGGGCGGCCTCTCGGTGCCGGTCGCCTTCCTGGCGGCGCTGGTCGGCACCGCGCTCTATGCCCTGGTGATCGGCGCCATCTGCGTGCGCCTGAGCGAGATCTACTTCGCCTTCCTCACCCTGGCCTTCCAGATGTTCCTCTACAGCGTGATCATCTCCTGGGTCGATCTCACCGGCGGCGACCAGGGCCTGATGGGCGGCATCCCGCGGCCGACCTTCCTGGGCATCGACCTGGCGAACCAGCACGACCGCTTCGTCGTCTGCGCGATCCTCTTCACGCTCTGCCTCTTGGTGCTGCGGGTCGTGACCGAGAGCCCCTTCGGCTACAGCCTGCGCATGGTGCGCGACAACCCGCAGCGCGCGGCCTTCCTGGGCATCAACGTCTTCCGGGTGAAGCTGATCTCCTTCGTGGTGGCCGCCACCATCGCCGGCGTCGGCGGCGTGGTGCTCGCCCTCTTCACCTCCGGCGCCTATCCCGAGTGGGCCTTCTGGGCGCAGTCGGGCGAGGCGATCTTCATGATCATGCTGGGCGGCGTCACGGTCTTCCTGGGGCCGGTGCTGGGCGCGGCCCTGCTCAGGCTGCTGAACGACCAGGTGCAGGCGCTGACCACGCACAGCGACATCGTCATCGGCATCGTGATCCTGCTGGTGGTGCTGGGCCTCAGGCGCGGCATCCTGGACTTCATCAAGGACTGGGTGAGCGACCGGCAGCAGGCCCGCCTGGCCGGCGAGAACCGCAACAGCCGGGGCGGGGAGTAGGAGGGCGCGCCATGGACGAGCGGGTCGGATCGCTTGAAGGCCGTGTGGCCGTGGTGACCGGCGGTGCCAGCGGCATCGGCGCGGCCTGCGCGCGCGTCATGGCCGCCCGCGGGGCCAGGCTGGTGATCGCCGACGTGAACGAGGCCTCCGCCGAGGCACTGGCGGAGGAACTGGAGGGCGTGGCGATCGCGGTCGACGTCCGCGAGGAGGACTCGGTCGAGGCCCTGGCGGAGCGGGTTGAGCGCGAGGTCGGCCCGACCGAGATCCTGGTGACCTCTGCCGGTATCGTGCAGCCGCCGCTGCCGCCGGAGGAGCTGCCGATGGAGCTCTACGACCGCGTCTATGCCATCAACCAGCGTGGCACCTATCTCTCCTGCCGCGCCTTCGCCCGCCACATGCTGCCCCGCCGGCGCGGCGCGATCGTCACCATCAGCTCGGTCACGGCCGGGCGCTCGGTGCCGCTGCACGCCTACGCGCCGGCCAAGGCGGCGGTGACGAACATGACCGCCAACCTGGCGGCCGAGTGGGGCCGCGCCGGCCTGCGCATCAACGCAGTTGAGCCCGGCTACACCCGCACCCCGGCGCTGCAGGACCAGATCGACCGGGGCCAGCGCGATCCCGCGCTGCTGATGGACAATGCGACGCTGGGGCGGATGGTCGAGCCCGAGGAAATCGGCCGGGCCGTGGCCTTCCTCGCCTCGGACGAGGCGGCGGCCATCACCGGGATCGCGCTTCCGGTCGACGCCGGTTTCTACTGTGCCGGTTCCTGGGCGCCCTACGGCGGCGTCAGGGCACGACAGGGATAGGCTGCCATGCTGCGTATCGAACACCTGGTCAAGAACTTCGGCGGCGTGGTCGCGACCAACGACGTCACCATGGACTTCCCCGAGGGCTCGCTCTCGGCGGTGATCGGGCCCAACGGTGCCGGCAAGACGACGCTCTTCAACCTGGTCACCGGCCATCTGGTGCCGACCAGCGGGCGCATCCTGCTGCAGGAGGAGAACATCGCCGGGCGCCACCCGACCGAGATCGTGCGCCGTGGCGTCGGCCGGGCCTTCCAGGTGGCCAGCATCTTCCCCTCGCTGACGGTCGAGCAGTCGCTGATGGCGGCCGTCTCCTCCCACCAGCACTATTCGGAACATCTCTTCCAGGCCTTCCCGCCGCCCACGGTCAAGGCGCGCACCGAGGAGCTGATCGAGACCCTGGGCATGGGCGGGGTGGCGCGCCTGCTCTCCGCCAACATCTCGCACGGCGACCAGAAGCTGCTCGACATCGGCCTGGCGCTGGCCCTGGAGCCCAAGGTCCTGCTGCTGGACGAGCCCACCGCCGGCATGGGACCGGAAGAGCGCTGGCAGATGATCGGCACGGTCCGCCGCCTCTGGGAGCTGGGCGACATGACCCTCATCTTCATCGAGCACGACATGGACATCGTCTTCGAGGTCGCCCAGACGATCCACGTGCTGCGTTATGGCGCGATCATCGCCCAGGGCACGGCCGACGAGATCCGGGGCCACCCGGAGGTGATCGAGGCCTATCTGGGACAGGAGGCGGAACCGCTATGAGCGAGGCTGGCCTGAGCGTCGAGGGCATCGACGTCTACTACGGCGCCTCGAAGATCCTCTTCGACGTGAGCCTGGAGGTGACGCCGGGGCGGACCCTGGCTCTCCTCGGCCGCAACGGTGCCGGCAAGAGCACCACCATGAAGGCCATCGCCGGCATCGCGCCGCCGCGCAAGGGCCGCATCACCGTCAAGGGCCAGGACGTGACCGGCAAGAAGCCCTACCGCGTCGCCATGGCCGGGATCGGCTACGTGCCGGAGGACCGCCAGGTCTTCCCCTTCCACTCGGTCGACGACAACCTCATGATCGGCGCCAAGGCGGGCCCCGAGGGCGAGAGCGACTGGAACCGCGAGACCATCTACCAGGTCTTCCCGATCCTGGCCGAGATGAAGGACCGGCGCGCCGGCCTTCTGTCGGGCGGAGAGCAGCAGATGCTCTCGATCGCCCGCACGCTCATGGGCAATCCCGAGATCCTGCTGCTGGACGAGCCCTCCGAGGGGCTGGCGCCGATCATCGTGCAGGCGATCGGCGAGCTGATCCAGAAGCTGCGCAGCATGGGCGTCACCATCGTGCTGGCCGAGCAGAACATGCACTTCTGCCTCGGCATCTCCGAGGACGCCGCCGTCATCGACAAGGGCGCCATCGTCTACCGCGGCACCATCCAGGAACTGCGCGCCAACGAAGAGGTGACCAGGCGCTATTTGGCGATCTAGCGAGCGGGCAAGTGCGATCCAGCCAGGTCTAGTCTTGCCGCATACTCTGCTGCCAGTCGCGACCACCGTAGAACACGCCCTGGATGACAACGCTGTTAGGCATGATCGTGAAGGCTATGGTCACGCGCCGCTCGAAGGCCACCGTCCGCAAGCCGGGCAGAATGTCGTCATGGCTCGTACCGCGACGAGGAAAGCTGGAAAGCCCTTCACAGTAGTCGATAAGCCTGGCGATGTAGGTCTGTGCGCGTGACGGGTAGGATCGGTTGGCGATGTAGGTTTTCAGGCTCCTGAGGTCGTGACGTGCCTGTTGTGTGAAGATGACCTTCACTTACTCGTCAAGCAGCTCGGCGCGTATCTGGTCCAGCGTGCGCCCCGTCGAGGGATCGTTCAGGTAGGCTTGGTGTCCCGGGACGACGACATCCCGCAACCACTCCCTGAGCGCAGCCTTGTGAGCCAGCTCATCACGCTGATTGCGCAGCGCGTCCGAGACGAACTCCTCCGCGGAAGAGACCAGCCCAGAGTCGATGGCCTCTCGCACGAGGGCCTCCTGTTTTGCGGTCAGCTTGATGGTCATAGATTGAATGTAGCCTGCCAGGGATGCCTGTTCCAGCAGGAAGAGGGTGCTCCCTGCGGAGGCTGAGTCCGCGCTACTTCACGAAGAGCCCCCGGGACATGAGCTTGCCGTAGGCGCGGAGCACGTGCTGCGGCACCTCCTCGTTGGCATTGGCGTGCCCGCGGACGTAGTGCATGGCGAGGTAGGCGCGGCCGGCGAGGAGCACGTAGATCACCGCCTCCAGCTCCTCGTCGCTGTAGCCCACGATCTCGCCGCGCTCGCTGGCGCGCCTGAGGGCGCTGCGATAGCCCTTGACCAGGATGCGGAAGTGCCTGCGGTGGGCCTCGGGCGCGAAGACCTCGGCCTCGTAGAGGATGCGGTAGAAGACCGGGTGCTCGTTGACATAGGCGAAGAAGGCGGCGAGCCGCGCCTCCTCGCGGGCGGCACCCTTGAGCCCCGCCGGGACGGCCTTGCGGATAAAGTCCAGCATCTGCTGGCCCATGAAGGGCAGCAGCGCGTCGAAGACCTGCTGGCGGTTCTGGAAATAGTTGTAGAAGGTGCCCTGGGCGATGCCGGCGAGCCGCGTGATCTTGCTGATCGAGGCGTCGGCATAGCCGTCCTCGCCGACCACCCGGGCCGTCGCCTCGAGGATGCGCAGGTGCGTCTCCCGGGCCTTTTCCTCCCGGGTCCGGCGGGGCGGACGTCCCGTCTTGGTTTTCTCGGCGCTGGCCATGGGCTTTGGGCTGGTCGGCGGGGCGCTATTCCGCCGCCGCCCTGACGCTCTCGAGCTGGCGGAAGGCGCCGATCACCTGTTCGATGCTGCCGCCGGGCAGGTCGCGGCAGAAGGCCTCCAGCGCGTCGTAGGCACCCTCGGGCACGCCGGACTCGGCGCCGATGCGGCGGGCGAGCGCCGCCGTCTCCTCCCAGCCGTAGGCATAGTCCCTGGCGGTCATGATCAGGTCCTCGACCAGCCGCCGCCCGTCCTCCAGCTCGGCCTCGATCACGCAGCAGAGAATGCTGACGCCCTCGTCGGACAGCAGCTCGACCCGCTCCACCAGGCCTTTCACCCCAGGGTCGTCGTAGGCGGTCATGTGCTGCATCGTGGGCGCGCCGTAGAGCAGGGTGCTGGCGATGCAGAAGGGGATGCTCATCAGGGTGCCGGAGATGGTGGAGAAGGGCCCCACCGCGTCCATGCCGGCATAGCCGGTCTCGTAGGGGTTCATGCGCACCCGCACCCGGCTGTAGGCGGCCCCGGCACCGGCCTTCTCGCGCAGCTTGAGGGCCGCGGTCACCGGCGACTGGTTGAAGGCGCAGACCGGGAAGGGCTTGAAGGCGACGCGGTGGATCTTCCAGTCGCGGCCCAGCCCGGCGGCGAGCGCGGCGGCATCGGGCTCGACCCGCGCCATGGTCCGGATCAGGCCGGCCTTGCCCTCGACCGCCAGGGGGGCCGTCACCGCGCCGGCGGCCGCCAGCTCGGCCGCCACCAGGCCGCTGCGCGCGACCATGCCGACCTGATAGCGCCACTCGTCGGTGCCCTCGGCGAAGGACTGCAGGTTGCCGCCGGTCACGGAACAGGCGAGCGCCATGGCCGCGGCGGTCTCCTCGACCGAGAGCGCCATCAGGCGGGCGGCCAGTGCCGCGCAGGCGATGGGCCCGTAGATGGTGGAGGAGCGCAGGCCCGCCGGCGTCGTCTTGCCGGCAAAGGCCTCCTCCAGGAGCCCGCCGATCTCGTAGCCGGCAACCAGTGCGGGCAGCAGGCGGTCCAGCGGATAGCCGCGGGCCTCGACCATGGCGGTGGCCAACGGGATCAGCTCGGTGCCGAAGTGGGCGGCGCCCGAGGCATCCTCCTGCGCGCGGCCGTGGAAGAGCGCGGCGTTGGCCAGGATGGCGCCGGCCATGGTGGTCTTGCGCCCGTCGCCCAGCAGGCTGGCCCCCTGAGCCTGCTCGCCCTCCATCGCCAGCACCGCCTTGCGCGCGACCGGACCATAGGGCGTGTTGTGGCAGCCGAGCCCCACGCCGTAGCCGTTCAAGAGGCAGATTCGGGCCCGTTCGCGCACCTCGTCCGGCAGGCTCTCCATGCTGAGGCCGCAGACGAACTCGGCGAATCTCTGTACCAGGGACATGGCTCGTTCCTCTCCCTTGTGCGCGGGTCTGGGGTAAAGCGGCCGCCCGACCCCACCTTCGGTTCCGCGCCATTCCTCCACGGGAATTTCCGGCGATTTTGATGTGGCGGGGAAAGGTGAGTCAATCTAAAATGAGCAGTGATTCACTGTTCATTAAATGACAGGGAGAGGGGGGAGCGGCGCGATGGACTCCGGGCTGAAGGACAGGGTTGCGCTGGTGACCGGCGGCGCCAGCGGCATCGGCCTCGCGGTAGCCGAGGCGCTGCGGGCCGAGGGCGCCGCCGTGGTTCTGGCCGACCGCAACCGCGAGGCCCTGGAGGCCGAGGCCGCGAGGCTCGGGGCCGGCTGGGAGGCCTTCGACGTGGGCGACGAGACGGCGGTCGAGGCCGCCGTGGAGCGGATCGAGGCCGAGCGGGGGCCGATCGCCGTGCTGGTCACCTGTGCTGGCATCCTGCAGCGGATGCTGCCGCCGGGAGATCTCGGCTGGAAGGAGTGGGATCTGGTCCAGAAGGTGCATCTGCGCGGCACCTATGCCTGCTGCCGTGCCGCGGGCAGCCGCATGGCGGCGCGGAGGCAGGGCAGCATCGTCACCATCTCCTCGGTCGCCGGCCTCACCTCCGGGCCGCTGCACTCCTACGGGCCCGCCAAGGCCGCGATCGCGCATCTCAGCCTCTGCCTCGCCGGCGAGTGGGGGCCGGCCGGAGTGCGCGTGAACTCCGTGGCGCCCGGTTTCACCGAGACCCCGGCCCTGCAGCGCGGGCTGGAGCTGCAGGCCCTGCAGGAGGGCGCGCTGACCGCCTCGGCGGCGCTCGGCCGCCTGGTGCGGGCCGAGGAGATCGCCCAGGCCGTGGTCTTCCTCGCCTCCGAGCGCGCCTCGGCCATCACCGGCGTTACCCTGCCGGTCGACGCCGGCTTCCTGGCGGCGACCCCTTGGGCTGCCTACGGGGGCCTGCGGCCGGCAGCGGGCTGAGTCTGCCTCAGCCGTAGAGGATGGCCTCGATGTTGGTGACCAGCACGCCTGCGGGCAGCGAGACGCCGGGGCCGAGGACGAGGGTGTCGAGGCCGCTGCCGCCGTCGTAGGTCTCGCCGGCCTGGATCTCGGCCTGGCTCACCACCACCAGGCTGTCGGCGCCCGAGCCCCCGAAGAGGCTGTCGAGCCCGGCCCCGCCGTAGAGCCTGTCCTCGTCGGCCTCGCCGTAGAGCGCGTCCGCACCGCTCTCGCCGCTCAGCAGGTCCGCCCCGCTGTCGCCGAAGAGCGCGAAGTCATCGCCGCGCCCGCCGCGCACCAGGTCGTCTCCCGATCCGCCGAAGAGGAAGGAATCGTTGCCGCCGCTGCCCATGAGCGTGTCCTGGCCGCTGCCCCCGAAGAAGAAGCCGTCGTCGCCCAGGTTGCCAACGAGCCGGTCGCTGCCGGACCCGCCGTAGAGCAGGTAATCGTCGCCATCGCCGCCGTAGAGGTCGTCCGGTCCCTCGCCGCCGTAGAGCTTGACGTCGTTCCCCTCCCCACCGAAGACCTGGTCGGGACCCTGGCCGCCGGCCAGCAGGCTGTCATCGCCCGAGCCCCCCTCGATCAGGTCGCGCCCCGCATCGCCGTAGAGGAAGGAATCGCCGCCCGTTCCGCCGAAGAGGCTGTCGGTGCCCTCGCCGCCGAAGAGGCCGGCATCCTCGCCGCTGCCGCCATAGATCTTGTCGGCATTGTCGTCGCCGTAGAGCGAGGTGTCGTCGCCCTCGCCGCCGAAGAGATGGTCGTTGTTGGCGCCCCCGAAGAAGGGCCCGTCGTCGTCCTGCAGGCCGTAGAGCCGGTCCTGGCCGCTCTCGCCGTAGAGCACGTCGACGAAGGAGGTGCCGACCAGCTTGTCCACGCCCGAGGTCCCGACCTGCACCGCGAGGATCCGCTCGATCGAGGTCAGGACCGCCCCGGCAGGGACGGTCACGGCGCCGCCGCCGGTCTCCGACAGCAGGAAGAGGGTGTCGGTCCCGCTGCCGCCGTCATAGGTCTCGCCGGCCAGGAGGTCGCCCTGGCTCGCGACCAGCATGGTGTCGTCGCCGTTGCCGCCGAAGACAGCATCGATCCCGGCTCCACCGGCAAGCCCGCAGTCGTCGCCGTCGCCGCCCGAGACCGTATCGGCCCCGCTGCCGCCGTAGAGCGAGCAATCGGCGCCACTCCCGCCCTCGACCCGGTCGTTGCCGCTGGCGCCGTAGAAGAAGGAGTCGAGGCCCGAGCCGCCGGAGAGCGTATCGTTGCCGGTGTCTCCGACAAGGCCTGCATCCTGACCCCGGCCGCCGAAGACGCTGTCGTCCCCACTGCCGCCGAAGAGAGATTCGTCGGCCGCAGAGCCGCCGAAGATCCGGTCGGCCCCCAGCCCGCCGTAGAAGTAGGAATCGCGGCCAGTGTCGCCGTGAAGGCTGTCGTCGCCGCTCTCCCCCATCAAGGAGGCGTCGCGCGCGAAGCCGCCGTAGACCGTGTCATCGCCGCTGCCGCCGAAGAGGGACGAGTCGCTGCCGCCGCCGCCCTCCAGGGTGTCGCTGCCGGCCTCGCCGCGAAGGTCGCTGTCCGCGCCGGCGTTGCCCAGGATACGGTCCGATCCGGAACCTCCGGCCAGCAGGCTGTCGTCACCCATGGCCCCCACGATCCGGTCGTCGCCCGCACCGCCATAGAGGTTAGTGTCGTCGCCCGCGCCGCCGAAGAGCACATCCTTGCCGCTGCTTCCAAAGAAGAAGCCATCGCTGCCGCTGTCGCCCGATAGGCTGTCGTCGCCGCCGCCTCCATAGAAGACCAGGTCGTCTCCGCTGCCGCCGGAGAGGCTGTCGTTGCCGCTCTCTCCAAGGAAGAAGGAGTCGTCTCCCTCGTCGCCCGAGAGGCTGTCGCTGCCGCTGCCTCCGTGGAAGACGCGGTCGTCTCCGCCGCCGCCCGAGAGGCGGTCGTCGTCGTTGCCGCCGAAGAAGACGGCGTCACTCCCGCTGCCGCCCGAGAGGCTGTCGCTGCCGCTGCCACCGAAGAACTGGCCGTCATTCCCGCTGTCGCCCGAGAGGCTGTCGTTGCCGCTGTCTCCGAAGAGATCCGAGTCACTCCCGCTGCCGCCATGGAGCGTGTCGGCGCCGCTACCTCCAAAGAAGAAGCCATCGCTCCCGTTGTCACCCGAGAGGCTGTCGTCGCCGCTGTCGCCGTAGAAGAAGCTATCGTTTCCATCGTCGCCCGAGAGGCTGTCGTTTCCACTCTCTCCGTAGAGGAAGGCGTCGCTCTCGCTTCCGCCCGATAGAACGTCCGCGCCGCTGCCTCCGTAGAAGAAGGAGTCACTCCCGCTGCCGCCCGAGAGGCTGTCGGTGCCGCTGCCACCACGAAAGACCAAGTCGTCTCCGCCATCGCCCGAGAGGTTGTCGTCGCCCGCGCCTCCGTAGAGGTTACGATCATCCCCACTGCCACCCCAGAGGCTGTCGGCACCACTGTCTCCGAAGAGACTGGAGTCTTTCCCCTCGCCGCCCGATAGACTGTCAGTGCCGCTGCCGCCGAAGAAAAAAATGTCGGCTCCGCTGCCACCGGAGAGGCTGTCGCCGCCGCTGCCTCCGTAGAAGCCAGCGTCCATCCCGCTGCCGCCCGAGAGGCTGTCGTCGCCGCCGCCTCCGTAGAAGGCCATGTCGTTTCCTTCGTCCCCGGAGAGGCTGTCGTCGCCGCTGTCGCCTAAGAAAGAGAAGTCGATACCGCTGCCGCCCCAGAGGCTGTCCTTGCCGCTGCCTCCAGAGAAGAAGGAGTCGTTCCCGGCACCGCCCGAGAGGCTGTCGTCGCCGCTGTCGCCGGAGAGGATCGAGTCGTCGCCGCTGCCGCCCGACAGACTGTCGTCGCCGCTGCCGCCGGAGAAGAAGGAGTCGTTGCCGCTGTCGCCCGAGAGGCTGTCGTTGCCGTCGCCACCAGAGAGGATCGCGTCATCCCCGCTGCCGCCCCAGAGGCTGTCGTTGCCGCTGCCTCCATAGAAGAAGGAGTCAATACCTGTGCCGCCAGAGATGCTGTCGTTGCCATCGCCTCCGATGAGGCTCGTATCACTGCCGCTACCACCGTAGAGCGTGTCGTCCTCGCCCAGACCGTAGAGCCGGTCGGCGCCGCTCAGCCCCTTCAGGACGTTGATCCGGTCGTCGCCGGTCAGCGTGTCGTTGCCGCTGGTCCCGCAGCGGATCAGTACCTCGATGGAGGTGAGCTCGGTGCCCGCCGGCAGGCTGGCACCCTCCTCCAGGATGAGCGTGTCGGTGCCGCTGCCGCCGTCGTAAGTCTCGCCGGTCTCGATCTCGGCCTGCGAGGCCACCGTGAAGATATCGTCTTCTGCGCCACCATAGGCCCGGTCCAGACCTGCTCCCCCCCTGATCCGGTCAGCGCCCTCGTCGCCGAAAAGGAAGTCGGCACCGCTGTCGCCCGAGAGGTTGTCGGAATCGCTGCCGCCGGCCAGGCTGTCGGCATTGTCCCCGCCAAAGAGGCTGTCCATGCCCTCGCCCCCGAAGAGACTGTCGGAATCGCTCCCGCCGCGCAGCCGGTCGGCACCCGCATCGCCATAGAGCCTGTCGTCGCCGGCGCCGTAGAAAAGCAAAATGTTCTCAAAGACATCATTGCCACTACCGCCAAACCAGATGTCGCCGTTCCCGCCCGCGACGGTTCCGTCGTCCCGGCCATAGTCATGCCCGCTGCCGCCGTAGAAAGTATTGTTTCCTCCCCAGGAGACGATTCTATCGTCCCCGGAGCCTCCGAAAGCCGTGTCCGATCCGCGTCCGGTCAAGAGGGTGTCGTTGCCGCTGCCCCCGTAGACTCGGTCGTCGCCGAATCCCGGGCCGTACTTTCCTTCGTCGAGTACGGTATCGTTGCCGTCGTCACCGAAGACGATGTCATTGCCACTGTTGGCGTTGAGGTAATAATCGTTCCCCGGTCCGCCCCACAGCGTGTCGTTACCGCTGCCACCGGAGAGGGCCCGGTCGTTGCCGCTGCCTCCGAAAAGGGAATCGCCGTCGTCGAGCCCATAGAGGCTGTCTGCGCCGCTGAGCCCCCGCAGCACGTTGATCCGATCGTCCCCGGTCAGCGCGTCGTTGCCGCTGGTCCCGTAGCGGGCCAAGACCTCGATGCTGGTGAGCGTGTCCCCTCCAACCAGGCTTGCAGCCTCGGCGAGGATCAGGGTGTCGTTGTCGGGGCCGCCGTCGAAATACTCGCCTGCGGTCAGTTCGGCCTGACTCGCGACCAGGAGGATGTCATCGCCCAGGCCTCCCCTGACACTGTCGTGACCCTCCCCGCCCCTGATCTCGTCCGCGCCGTGGTCCCCGAAGAGCAAGTCGTCGCCGCTGTCGCCGAAGAGGGTGTCGTCGCCGTTGCCTCCATCGAGGTAGGTGTCGTCCCCGCTGCCCCCGAAGAGGGTGTCGTCGCCGTCGTCCCCGCGGAGGTCGTAGTCGTCCCCGGTACCACCGAAGAGGCTGTCGTTTCCGGATTGTGCATAGAAGTGGGAGTCGTTCCCGCTGCCGCCGTAGAGGCGGTCATTGCCGAGTCCTGCAAAAAAGCGTGTGTCATCCCCGTCACCGCCGTAAATCCTGTCGTCGCCGGTGGCTCCGTAAAAGCGGAAGTCGTTCCCACTGTCGCCCGAAAGAAAGTCGTCGCCGCTCACTCCGACGAGAATGGAGTCCTTGCCGCTGCCGCCCCACAGGCTGTCATTGCCGTCGAGTCCGATAAGGCTGCTGTCATCCCCGGCATCGCCCCAGAGGCTGTCGTCACCGGACCCACCATCGAACTTGTCTTCCCCGCTTCCGCCAAAGAGCGTGTCGTTCCCGGAAAGGCCATACAGCGAGTCGGTACCACTGAGGCCATAGATCCGGTCGGGTCCGTCGCTGCCGGTCAGTGTGCTGTTGTCGCCTGCCGTGCCGACGTAGAGTCCCATTTCTGCGCCCCTCTTCTTAATTATTTGAATTTCCGGTGTAAGATCGTGTAACGATTGCCGCACAACAGGAGAGCTGCAGGCTTGGGCCGATGGCCCCAGCGAGCAAGAGTACCCACGTTTTTTCGCGCCCCTGATGCCACCCCAACTGGGTGCAACGGCATAGTATGGGACAAAATTCGCCCTGCCAACACTGTAATTGGAATTTAGGCGAAGCGTTCGAGTGAAATCTTTCTCTCTCTTCGCGCGCGGGTCGACCGGATTCTACAAGAACTTTGTCCAGGTCTTCGTTTCTGGTCGCATTCGGAACAGTTATCGGCCGCCCGCATGGCCTGGTTTCGTGATCTGTCGCGGTCTAGCCTACGGAAACACCTGACGCGCGCCGACCCCACCCGGGTCTACGGAGATCTATCCCGATTGCCCGATCCGGTCTCGCAGCACCCGCTTCAGCACCTTGCCCGACGGGTTGCGGGGCAGAGCCTCCATCAGCACCAGATCCTTGGGGCACTTGAAGCCGGCCAGGTGGCGGCGGCAGTGGGCCCGCAGGGTCTCGTAGTCGAGGCTCTGGCCGGGGCGCGGCACCACCACCGCGACCGGCACCTCGCCCCACCTGGCGTCGGGCCTCGCGACCACCGCTGCCTCCAGCACCTGCGGCAGTTCGTAGAGCACGCGCTCGACCTCGGAGGAGGCGATGTTCTCGCCGCCGGAGATGATCATGTCCTTCTTGCGGTCTGTGAGGTAGAGGAAGCCCTCCTCGTCCAGGTAGCCGACGTCGCCGGAGCGCAGGAAGCCGTCGGGCCAGAGGGCGGCCGCGGTCCGTTCCGGGTCCTTCCAGTAGCTCTTCGTGACCTTGGGGCCGCTGAGGCAGATCTCGCCCTCGCTTCCGGCCGGCAAGCGCCGGCCCTCGTCATCGCGGATCTCGACCTCGAGGTAGGCGACGGGCCGGCCGACGGAGCCGATCTTCTCGCTCTCCCGGCCCGGCTCCATCAAGGTGTCGCCCGAGACCGTCTCGGTCATGCCGAAGGCGTCGATGTAGCGGGCGTTGGGGAAGACCTCGACGAACTCGCGGATGCGGCTCTCCGGCGTCTTCTCGCCGCCGGCCACGCACCACTTCAGGCTGTCGACCCTCCAGCGGTCCAGGCCGTCCAGCGCCAGGATGCCGTTGGTCATGACCGGGGGCAGCCAGATGCCGGTGATCGCCTCGGCCTCGACCGTGGCCATCACCGCGGCGGGCTCGTAGTCGCGTAAGACCACCAGGGCGCCGCCCATCATGTGCACGGCCAGGCCCGGCAGCTCGCAGCCGCCGACGTGATAGAGTGGCCCCACGACGCAGAGCCGGTCCGCAGGCCCAAGACCCAGCGCCATGGCGTGCGCGATGTTCTTCCAGTAGAAGGCCTCGTAGGTGATGGTGACGCCCTTGGGCCGGTCGGTGGTGCCGGAGGTGTACATGAGCCGCAGCAGGTCGGCGGCCCTCCGCGGCTGCAGGGCGGCGCTGCCGTCGGCGCCGGGGAAGAGCCGGCGGCTGTCGGCCTGGGCCTCGCCGTCCAGCACGAGAAGCGGGATCGCGCTCTCCGCCGCCAGTGCCTGCAGCTCCTCGTCCACAAGGAAGAGGGAGGCGCCGGCGTGACCGACGATGTAGGCGACCTCCCCGGCCGAGAGGCGGTAGTTCACAGGCAGGGCCACCGCGCCCAGGTGGCTGATGGCATAGAGCAGCTCCACGAAGGCGGCGCTGTTCTTCATGCCCAGAGCGACGATGCTGTCGGGACCGACGCCCTGCCGCTCCAGGCCCTGTGCGATCGCCAGCACGCGCGCTCGCAGCTCGGCCCAGCCGATCCTGAGGTCGCGGTAGACCAGCGCCTCCGCCTCCGGCCTCACGCGGGCGTGGAACTCCAGGTGGCTGGTCAGGTTGTGCATGGCGTCCTCCCCAGGACCCTCCCGGCCTCGTCCCGCCCGTCAGTAGGAACGGGGCAGGCCCAGGTTCGCGATCGAGATGTAGTTCAGGATCATCTCCTCCGAGATCGGGGCGAAGCGGAAGAGGCGGGCGTCGCGCCAGAGCCGCTCGACATGCATCTCTTTGGAGAAGCCCATGCCGCCCATGGTCTGCATCGACTGCTCGGAGACCGCCGAGGCCGCCTGGCTGGCGATCAGCTTGGCGGCATTGCTCTCGGAGCCGAAGGGCTCGCCGTTGTCGAAGAGCCAGGCGGCCTTGAGGTTCAGGAGCTTCGCCGCTTCCAGCTCGGCCCAGTGCTGGGCCAGGGGGAACTGGATCGCCTGGTAGGAGCCGATCGGGCGGTCGTTGAAAACCTTGCGCTCCTTGGCGTAGTCCACGCCCAGCCTGATCGCCAGGCGGCCGGTGCCGATGAGGCCGGCGGTGGTGACGATGCGCTCGGTGTTGAGCACGTCCAGGAGCTGGTACCAGCCGCCGTCCAGGCTGCCGATCAGCTCTTCACCCTCGACCCGCACGTCGTCGAAGAAGATGGAGGAGGAGGTCAGGGTATTGGTGCCCAGCTTGTCGATCGCCGTGTGGCTCAGGCCCTCGCGCTCGGTGTCGATCATGAAGAGGCTGATGCCCTGGGTGCGCTTGGGCGCCTCGCCGACCGGGGTGGTGCGGGCCACCACCAGCATCTTGTGGGACTGCGGCACGCCGGTGATCCAGATCTTGCGGCCGTTGAGGCGCCAGCCGTTGCCGTCGGCCTTGGCGGTGGTGCGCACCTCCAGGCTGTTGGAGCCGGCGTCGGGCTCGGTCAGCGCCATGCAGAAGGACATCTCCCCGCTGCAGAGCTTCGGCAGCCAGTCCCGCTTCATGGCCTCGCTGCCGTACTTGGAGATGGCCACCCCGCCGAAGATGGGGTTCAGCATGAAGATCTGCGCCAGGGTGGAGCCGGCGCCCGCGGCGCAGAGCTCCTCGATGATGAGGGCCGTGTCGACCATGCCGAGCCCGCCGCCGCCGTGCTCCTCCGGCAGCATGGCGCCGGAAAGGCCGGCCGCGCAGATCGCCTGCCAGCACTCAGCCGGGTACTCCTTGGCTGCGTCCTTGGCGCGCCAGTAGTCGGGGCCGAAGTCCTCGCCCACCTTGCGGGCGGTCTCGACGATCATGCGCTGCTCTTCGGTGAGGGCGAAGTCCATCTGGGCTCTCCGGGAGGCTGGGTGGCGGTTCAGGGTACTCTCGAAGGGCCTTCAGGCGCCCTCGAAGGTGGCCTTGCGCTTCTCCAGGAAGGCGCTGCAGCCCTCGTGAGCGTCGGCGGAATCGAGCACCAGGCCGATCATCGCCTGCTCGTGCCGGATCGCCGCCGAGAGCGGCATGTCGGCGCCGTCGGTCACGGTGCGCTTCAGGAGCTTCAGGACCAGCGGCGACTTGTCGGCGATCTTCAGCGCCGTCGCCATGGTCTCTTCCATCAGGCGCTCGTGCGGCACCACGCGGTTGGCCAGGCCGACCGCCACGGCTTCCTCCGCCGTAATCATGTCTCCGGTAAACATGATTTCCTTCGCCCGGCAGAGCGGAAGCTGGCGGACGATCCGCTGGGTGCCGCCGGCGCCGGGGAAGAGGCCCAAGGTGATCTCCGGCAGGCCCAGCTTCGCCTTGTCGGAGAGGATGCGGATGTCGAGCGCCAGCAGGAGCTCGGTCCCACCGCCCAGCGCGAAGCCGTTGACCGCGCCGATGGTCGGCTTGTCCAGCGTCTCGATGCGCCGGAAGAGGCGGTGGATGTCCTCGGCGAACTCCTGGTAGTGGGGCAGGCCCTGGCGGGAGTTGAGGTCGGCGATGTCGCCGCCGGCGACGAAGGCGCGCCCCGATCCGGTGAAGACGACGACCCGCACCTCGGGGTCCTTCTCCACCCTGTCGAGGGCCGCGTGCATGGCCTGCATGGTCGCCATGTCGATGGCGTTCAGGGTCTCGGGCCGGTCGATGGTGAGCGTTGCGATCCGCTTCTCGACCGTGATCGCGATGGGGTCTTTCTGCATGGGTCTCCATTCCCTCCAGGCCGCTCGGGGGCCTGCCGCCCGCCACTTGTTGCGTCGCGTGGCACTGGTTGCTTCGGCAGCAATATCGGTCCGGGAGAGAAGGCGCGTCAACAAAAAATGAGCGGTGATTCAGTGTTCACAATTTGTCTGCGGGAGGCGGCTTGCGGGCCGGTTCCGGGTAAAGCCGAAACGCCCTAGCGGCGCGAGAGGCGGTCCAGCAGCAGGGCGAAGAAGCCCTCGATGTCGATGTCGAGGGCCGCGTCGACGTTGCTGTCGCCCTCGACCGCCCGGGTGCGGCCGAGCTGGACGGGATCGTTCAGCTCGATCTCCACCCGCCGCTTCTCGCGCCGCAGCAAGCCCGGCTCAAGCAGGTGGGCGATGATGCAGGCGTCGTTCATGAAGACGGTGGGGTCGTCCCAGAGGTCGGCCACCACGATCGCCGCCGGCGCCCCGCTCGCGCGCAGCTCCGCGCACCACTCGGGCGTCGGCATGGTCCTGCGGGTGACGTCCAGCCCGATCAGGGTGATGGGCGCGCCGCACTGCAGGACGACGTGGGCGGCCTCGGGGTCGCTGTAGATGTTGTAGCTGGCATAGGGCGTGATGTTGCCGCGCGAGAAGGAGCCGCCCATGATGACGACCTCGCCGATCCGCCCGGCGATGTCGGGCGCCATGATGAGGGCGAGCGCCAGGTTGGTGAGCGGCGCGATGCAGGCCAGGGTCACCGGCTCCGGCGCCTGCCGGATCGTCTCGATCAGCGCCGGCACCGCGTGCAGCGCCGAGGGCTTGCGGCCGGGCGGCGGCAGCCTGGCGCCGCCGAGGCCGTCGTCGCCGTGCAGGTCCGGCAGCACCTTGAGCGCCTGCAGGATGGGGCGCGGGCAGCCGGCGTGGACGGGGATGTCGTCGCGGCCCATGACCTCGCAGAGGCGCAGGATGTTGGCCGTGGTCCGCGCCAGGTCGACGTTGCCGGCGGCTGCGCTCATCATGCGGACCTCGAGGGCCTCGGGTGCCGCGAGCGCCAGCAGGATGGCGACGGCGTCGTCCTTGCCGGGGTCGGTGTCGATGATGAGGGGGCGCGGGGACAAGGGCCGGGCCTCAGCCGTGGGAATAGAGCGGGAGGCCGGCGACCGGCACGTCCGCTACCAGCACCTGGCCGGTGTCGCCCTCGGTGATGAAGAGCTGGCGCCGGCCGGGACCGCCGAAGGCGAGGTTGGTCGTCGCCCGCCCAGCGCAGGAGCGGATGCGGGCTGTGGGCTCGCCGAACTGGTCGAAGAGCCAGACGCAGCCGAGGCCGATGTGCGCGACCGCCAGGCCGCCTTCCTCGTCGACCGCCAGGCCGTCCGGCCCGGTGCCGCCGGAGAGGCGGATGAAGGCGCCTACCTTGTAGGGCAGGCCGGAGTGCAGGCCGGGGCGCAGGAAGGGCACGCGCCAGACGGCATTGTCGCGGGTCACGTTGACATAGAGCGTGGCCTCGTCGGGCGAGAAGGCCAGTCCGTTCGGGCTGGGGATCCCCTGCAGCACGATCTCCAGCGCCCCCGCGGCGGTCCAGCGGTAGACCCGCCCCGAGGGGTCGTGCAGCCCGCTGTGGCCCTGGTCGGTGAAGTAGAGATCGCCGTTGGAGGCGAAGACCAGGTCGTTCACCCCCTTGAAGCGCTCCACCCCCATGCGGTCGACCAGCGGCGTCACCGCCCCGCTGTCGGGGTCCAGCAGCAGGACGCCGTGGCGGAAGTCGGCCACGAAGATGTGGCCGTCGCGATGGATCTTGAGGCCGTTGGGCTCGCCGTCGTAGTCGCAGACCAGCTCCACCTCGCCGGCCGGGGAGATGCGGTAGATGTGGCCCCAGGGGACGTCGACCACGTAGAGGTTGCCGGCGCGGTCGAAGGAGGGGCCCTCGAGGAAGCTGTCGGCCGGCAGGCCGCCGCGCTGCGCCTCGATCCAGACCGACTGGCGCCCGCGCGTGCGGAAGCGGTCGGGGATGCGGGCGAAGACGCGGGTCTCTATGTCGGGCGGTGCGGCGAACATGGCTCAAGCATGCCTTTCGGCCAGGGCGCGGTCCAGGGGCCGCGGTCGTCCGGCGCGGAGATCATGCCGTCGCCCTCGTCTTGGTACGGTCTGCCGCCCTGTCGTCCGGCCGGCCCATCCCGCCCGCCTCGGGCGGCGGCGCGCTGCTCTCGCGCACGATCAGGCTGACCGGCACCTCCGTCGTGGCGGAGGCCGGCTGGCCGTTGATCGTGGCCAGCAGGTACTCCGCGGCGCGCAGGCCGATCTCCTCGGCCGGCACGTGCATGGTCGTGAGCGAGGGCTCGATCTGGCCGGCGAACTCCAGGTCGTCGAAGCCCACGATCGAGATCTCCCGGGGCACGGCCATGCCCTGGCGCCCGCACTCGATGAGGGCGCCGAAGGCAAGCTGGTCGTTGCCGCAGATGACCGCCGTCGGGCGCGGCGCCGTCGCCAGCAGCGCGCGCAGGCCGAACTGTCCCTCGGCGATGCGGTAGGGACGTTCGATCAGCATCTCCCGCGGCAGGGCCAGGCCCCGGTCCTCAAGCGCGCGGCGCACGCCCTCCAGGCGGGCGGCGGCGCGGTCGTTGTTCTTGGTGAGCCCCGCGATGACGCCGATCTGCCGGTGCCCCAGGTCGAGCAGGTGGTTGGCCAGCCGGCGCGCCGCCTCGGCGTTGTCGAAGCCGACGCTGGGCGTGTCGTCGCCCGCCAGGGTCCAGGTCGCCACGAAGGGCACGCGCCTGGACCGGAGGAAGTGCAGGACCTCCGGGTCGCGCCTGGCGCCGACCAGGACGATGCCGTCGACGCCGTGCGCCACCAGCGACTGGATGTGCTCGGCCTCCCGTTCCGGGCTGTAGGCCGTGCTCGCCACCAGGAAGTTGTAGCCGGCCTCCACCGCCCGGCGCTGAGCGGCCTCCGCGGTGATCGCGAAGTTCATGTTCTCCAGGGTCGGCACGACCGCGGCGATGGCATGGGCACGCTGCGAGGCCAGCGCGCGGGCGGCGCCGTTGGGGACATAGCCCAGCTCGACCACGGCCTGCTCGATCCGCCGGCGGATGTCCTCGCTGACCGGGCCGGTGCGGTTGAGGGCGCGCGAGACCGTGGCGCCGGAGACGCCGGCCGCCAGCGCGACGTCGGCGACGCGCACGCGGTTGGAATGACGACGCGGCGCCCGCTCTCTCTTCGGCTTGGATGTCGTCTCGTCCATGTCAGGCCGCCGTCAGCGAATGCGGTCCGTGTCGCCGGTGAAGTTCATGGCGCAGAAGGATCCGCCGTGGAACTGCCGCGAGACTGCATCCTCCGCCTCCGCGCCGGCAAGCCGCTCGGCATGGTCCTCGGCCCGGTCCTCCGGCCGGTAGCCGAGCCACTCCAGCCCGGCGTTGCTCCAGAAGCTGCGGGCGTTGTCGGAGATGCCGTAGGCCACCAGGAAGTCGAAGTCCGGCGCCTCGATGCAGCGGCGGAAGAGCTGGACGGTGTCGCGGTGGCTGATCCAGGTGGCGAGCTGGCGCGGGTCTTCCGGGCGCTCGCGGAAGGAGCCGATGCGCAGGCAGGCGACGCTCATCGCGTGCTTGTCGGCATAGAGCCGGCCCAGCCCCTCGCCGAAGACCTTGCTGACGCCGTAGTAGCTGTCGGGCCTGGCCTCGGCCCCGGCGTCAGCCACCTTTTCACGCCTGAGGAACCCCACCACGTGGTTGGAGGAGGCGAAGACGACGCGCCGGACGCCGGCCAGCCGCGCCGCCTCGAAGAGGTTGTAGGTGCCGACGATGTTGTTGGGCAGGATCTGCGCCCAGGCCTCTTGCTCCGGCTCCACCGGGATCGCCGCCAGGTGGACGACGCAGTCGACGCCCTCGCAGGCGGCGCGCAGCGCCTCGGGCGCGCCGAGGTCCAGGGGGATGCACTCCTCGCCCGCGCCGGCCGGGGCCTGGGGCTGGATATCGCCCAGGCGCAGGAGGTCGTAGCGGCCGGCCAGGCCCTGCCTCAGGACGCGGCCGATGCCACCGGCCGCACCGGTGATCAGGACCCTCATGCCCCGCCGCCGGACCCGCCGGGATGCTCGACGCGCTGCCAGGGCTCCGGCGCAAAGGCCGAGACGGCCTGCTCGTCGAAGTCGAAGCCCAGGCCCGGGGTCTGCGGCAGCACGAGGTCGCCGTCGCGCACCTCGAGCTGGCGGTTGATGAGGCGGCGGAAGTTCAGGACCGCGCTGTCGGGGAAGAACTCCACCGAGCCGGCATTGGGGATCGAGGCCACCAGGTGGATGTGCAGGTCGTGGAACCAGTGCGGCCAGACCGGGACGCCGAAGCTGGCCGCGGTCGCGGCGATGCGGCGCCACTCGCTGATGCCGCCGCAGACCGCGGCATCGGTCTGCAGGATGGCGGCCCCCTCCTGCTCCAGCAGGTGCTTGAAGCGCCAGCGGCCGGCCTCGATCTCGCCGGTCGCCACCGTGACCGGGGTCGCCGCCGCCAGGCGGGCGTGGTTGTCGATGTCGTCGGGGCTGAAGGGCTCCTCGATCCAGTAGGGATCGTAGGGCTCGTAGAGCCGCATGAAGCGCCTCGCGGTCGGCAGGTCCGACCAGGCGTTGTTGGCGTCCAGCATCAGCAGCACGTCGGGGCCGATCGCCTCGCGCGCGCAGCGGATGCGGTCTTCCTCGAAGCGCTCGTCCCTGCTGCCGACCTTCATCTTGACGGCGCGGAAGCCCATGCGGACGTAGCCCGCCATCTCCTCGCCCAGCATCTCCGCCGTCTTGCCGTCGAGGTAGTAGCCGCCGCTGGCGTAGGCGGGCACGGTCTCGGTGCTGTAGGCGCCCAGGTACTTGTAGAGCGGCAGGCCGGCGGCGCGCGCGTTGCGGTCCCAGAGCGCGGTGTCCAGGATCGAGATCCCGCGCATGACCGCGCCCGCCCGGCCCTGCAGCAGGGCGACCTGGTAGAGGGTCTGCCAGTGCCGCTCCACGGCATGGCAGTCCTCTCCCAGCAGGAGCGGGGCCAGAAGGTCGACCACAGCCTTGGTGACCAGCCCCCCTGCGTTGTCCCCGCCGTAGCAGAAGCCGATGCCCTCGACACCGTCGTCGCCGCGCACGCGCACCAGCGCGTACTCGCGCGCCAGCACGCGCCTGGTCGAGAAGGAGGTGGGTGCGTCGAGCGGCACACGGACGGTGGATGCGCTTACACTTTCAATCCTGCTCACAGCATCCTCACCCCGCTTGCCGGCCACTCCGGGCCGCTTTGTGTCGCTCGTTCAGGCAGAGTCCGCCCGTTGTTCGGACAATCCTTCGGTCCAGCATCGCGGCAGGAGCGGCGTCTGTCAAGGCAGAGGAGAAAGCGCTTCCAGTGGAAAATTGCAATGATCGCAACATCATTCGGAAAAATATAACGAAATTTCAACATATTAGACTTGAGTGCGGGAAACCGGAGCCGAACGGAAGCGGGTTGACGCCGCCATTTTGCGCCTCTAGTGTAAGCGCTAATATGAACCGCATGCCTGGCCTGGCGGGGCTTGCAAGGCAAGGTGATCGACCCGGCACCGGGGGCGTGCGCAAGATCCTTTGAAGACCTGATCCGACAGGAGGGCGAGGCGATGCAAGGCTGGAAGACGACAAGACGGCAGTTGGCGGGAATGGCGGTCGGTTTGACCGCTCTGGGCCTCGTTGGCGCCGCGAACGCGGCCGACGAAGAGGTGCGTGTGCTGAACTGGAAGGGCTGGGGCACCGATGGCGACTGGGCCGTCGCCGCCTTCGAGAAGGAGACCGGGGCGAAGGTGGTCCACGACTACATCACCTCCTACCCGGAGGTCTTCGCCAAGCTCCGGACCAACCCGGGCTACTACGACGTGGTGGTGCTGAACGCCGCCTTCGTCGGCAAGGCCGCCGAGGAGGGGCTGATCCAGCCGATCGACACCGCCAAGGTCTCGAACTTCGCGAGCCTCTTCCCGGACATGCGCGATTCCCCGCAGCTCATCATCGACGGCAAGGTCTACGCGGTTGCCTGGATCTGGGGCGGCACCTCGGTCACCTACGACACCGAGGTCTTCAAGGAGGCGCCGACCTCGCTCGAGGTGCTCTGGGATCCGGCCTACGCCAACCGCGTCTGCTGGCGCGACAACCCGGAGGATTCGGTCCGCTTCGCCGCGCTGGCCTTGGGGCAGAACCCCGATGCGCCCGACGACCTGGAGGCGATCGGCGAGAAGCTGCGGGCGCTGAAGCCGCAGATCAAGGCCTTCTGGAAGTCCGAGGACGAGTGGCGCAAGCTGGTGGCCGCGAAGGAATGCGACCTCTCCATCTTCTGGACCAGCAGCACCGACAAGGCCGTGGTCGAGGACAACCTGCCGGTCAGCTACTTCGTGGCGGAGGAGGGAGCCATCGGCTTCCGTGACGGCATGTCCTTGGCGACCGACGCGCCGCACGAGTCGGCGGCCTATGCCTTCATCGACTACATGATCAGCCAGGATTTCTATGCCGGCTGGGTCGCGGCCGGCGGCGCCCCCGTCTCGGCCAACGCCGCGGCGCTGGATGCCCTGCCGGAAAGCTCGCTGACGCGCCAGGTGCTGGGCCAGCCGGAGAACCTGGGCCGCATCAACTTCAAGGGCCCGCTCTCCGACGAGCAGCGGCAGGCCTATCTCGATCTCTGGCAGGAGACCAAGGCCTATTACGCCCAATAAACCACAGATGGATCGGAACCGCGTGCCGGAGGGGACCTCGAAAGGGTCCCCTCTTGCAGCCTCGGTAGGGGCAGCCTCGGACGGAGCAGCGCTGGCCGAGGGGCTGTCGGCGCTGGAGCGTCACGCGCTCGCCTGCCTGGCCTTCGGGGTCGTCGGCGATGCCATGGGCTCGCCGACCGAACTGCTGGAGCCCGAGGAGATCGAGCGGCGCTTCGGCTGGGTCGAGAGCTTCCAGGGCGACGGCACCGACGACACCATCATGCGCGACCTGCTGGCGGCCGCGGTCATCGAGACCGGCGGCTTCGCCAATGCCGATGACTGGGCCGAGCAGTGGCGACGCCACCGCGAGAGCATATTCGGCGACAAGCAGGAGCGCTTCTTCCCCTCGGTGCTGCACGCGGCCGAGAAGCTGAGGCGCGGCTATCCGCCCAGGTCGCTCGCCGCCGGCACCATGCCCAGCTCCACCACGGCCATGTCGATCGCGCCGGTGGCGATCGTCAATGCCGGCAATCCCCGCGCCGCGGCCGCTCAGGCGGCAGAGCTGGCGAGCCTGCTGCACGTGGGTGAGCTCGGCTTCTGCCAGGATGCCGCCGGCGCGGTCGGGGCGGCAATGGCCGCCGCGCTCTCTCCCGGCGCCAGCCTGGAGGGGGTCCTGGAGGCCGCGCTCGCCAGCATCCGGCCCTGGAGCGGCAGGGAGATGCGCGAACTGATCGAGGAGGCGCTCTCGCTGGCGCGGGCCAGCGGCGACTACAAGAACTTCCGCGCGGCCTATCACGCCCGCTTCCGCAGGGCCGTCATCTGCGACAGCCGCGAGACGGTGCCGGCAACCCTGGCCATCGTCCTGCTGGCCGAGGGCGATCCCTGGACGGCGGCCGTCCTGGGTGCCAACTTCGGGCGCGACGCCGACACCATCGCTTGCATGGCGGCGGGGCTCTGCGGCGCGCTGGCCGGCCTCGATGAGGCCGCTGCCGCAAAGCTGGCCCTGCTGCCGGCCGAGAGGCTGGCCGCGCAGCGAGAGCTTGCGCGCGACCTGGTCGCCGTCCGCCATGCCAAGGCAGAGGCGGAACGCAAGGCCCTGGGCAACAGCCTCTGAGCGGTGGGCAGGAGCTGGCAGGTGACGAGAAAGGGGTGGGAGGCGAGCCTTGGCCAGACCTAGACGTGCTTGGGTGTCCCTCGGCCTGACCACCCCCTCCTATCTCTGGCTCGCGGTGACCGTGGTCCTGCCGCTGGCCATGATGTTCTACTTCAGCTTCCTCTCGAAGATGCCCTTCGGCACGGTCGAGCCGGAGCTCTCGCTGAAGCAGTACGCGCAGTACTTCGACCGCGACTTCTACCACTTCCTCACCTGGCGCTCGGTCATGCTGGGCGTCCACGTCACGCTCTTCTGCGTGCTGATCGGCTATCCCGCCGCCCTCATCCTGGCGCGCAGCGTGCGCGGGCGCTGGCGCGAGGCCATCCTGCTGCTGGTGGTCCTGCCCTTCTGGAGCAACGCGCTGATCCGGATCTTCGCCTGGACCATGGTGCTGCGGAACAACGGCATCGTCGATCAGGCGATCCAGGCGGTGATTCCGGGCGCGCCCTCGATCGGCATCCTTTACAGCTATCCTGCCATCGTGGTCGGCCTGGTGCACTCCTTCGTGCCCTACATGATCCTCACCTGCTACATCTCGCTCCAGGCCATCGACGACGACCTGATCGAGGCGGGGCGCAGCCTCGGCGCCTCCAGCCTCACCATCTTCCGGCGCATCATCCTGCCGCTCAGCCTGCCGGGCCTGCTGGTGGGCGTAGTGCTGATCTTCGTGCCGGTGGTCGGCGCCTTCATGGAGCCGCGCATCCTGGGCGGACGGCAGTCGATCATGCTGGGCACGGTGATCGAGGACCAGTTCACCGAGGTCTTCAACTGGCCCCTGGGCGCAGCGCTCTCCTTCATCCTGCTGGCGATCGTGCTGCTGATCTTCGCCGTCGCCTATCCCTTCATGCGCAACCGACTGCGGCTGGCCTGAACGCGATGGGCAAGCGCAGCAGAGTCTTCGGCTACGGCTACCTGGCCTGCCTCCTGGTCTTTATCTACCTGCCGATCGCAGTGATGATGGCCATGGGCTTCAACGAATCGCGCAACTACGAGCTGCCCTTCCGCTTCAGCCTGGTCTGGTTCGACCAGCTGAGCGAGAACGAGACCCTCTGGCGCGCCGGCCGCAACAGCGTGCTGCTGGCGCTGGCCAACACCCTCGTCGCCACGGTGATCGGCACCATGGCGGCGCTGGCGCTGGCGCGCTACCGGGTGCGCAGCCATGCCGTGCTGCAGCTGCTGCTGTTCCCGCCGATGGCGGTGCCCTGGCTGATCCTGGCCACCTCCATGCTGATCTTCTTCTACTACGCCGGCATCGGGCGTGGCCTGCACGCCATGCTGCTGGCGCACGTCGCCCTCTCGCTGCCCTACGTCATCATCGTGGTCGGCGCGCGCCTCTACAGCTTCGGGCCGGAGCTGGAGGAGGCGGCCGCGACCCTGGGCGCTACGCCCTGGCAGAGCTTCTTCCGCGTCACCCTGCCGGTGATCGCCCCCGGCGTCGCCGCGGCCGCCCTCTTCGCCTTCGGCATCTCCTTCGACCAGTTCGTGACCTCCTACTTCCTCTCTCCGCCCGGAGTGACCACCTTGCCCGTCGAGATCTACGCCTCCATCCGCAAGGGCTTCACGCCCGAGATCAACGCGATCTCCACCATCATCATCGTCGTCTCGATGGTGCTGCTGCTGCTGGTATCGCGCTTCTACCGCTTCGGGGGCGTCAAGTGAGCGGCGTGGAGATCCGCGAGGTCTCGAAGCGCTACGGCACGGTCGTGGCGCTCGACCGGGTCTCGCTGGACCTGGCCGACGGGGAGTTCTTCGGGCTGCTGGGGCCGAGCGGCAGCGGCAAGACGACCCTGCTGCGCTCGATCGCCGGCTTCGTCGAGCCGGAGGGCGGCCAGATCCTGATCGACGGGGCGGACGTCAGCCGCATCCCCACCCACCGCCGCGACATCGGCATGGTCTTCCAGAGCTACGCGCTCTTCCCGCACATGTCGGTCTTCGACAACATCGCCTTCTCCCTCTCGGTGCGCCGCACCGGCCGGGAGGAGATCGCCAGGCGCGTCGCGGCGGTCCTGGAGATGGTGCAGCTCGCCGGCTACGGCGAGCGCCGGCCGCGCCAGCTCTCCGGCGGCCAGCAGCAGCGCGTGGCCCTTGCCCGCGCCCTGGTGTCGAACCCGCGGGTGCTCCTGCTGGACGAGCCGCTGGGCGCGCTGGACAAGAACCTGCGCCAGCAGATGCAGGTGGAGCTGCGCCAGATCCAGCGCGAGGTCGGCACCACGACGGTCTTCGTCACCCACGACCAGGAGGAGGCGCTGACCCTCTCCGACCGCATCGCCATCTTCCGCGAGGGCGAGATCGTGCAGGTCGGCCGGCCCGGCGAGGTCTACGAGCGCCCGCGCACGGCCTTCGCCGCGGCCTTCCTGGGCGCCACCAACTTCCTCCCCGGCCGCGTGGCCTCGCGCAATGGAGCGGGCGGCAGCCTGCGCCTCGACGACGGCCAGACCGTCCACACCCTGGACCCTCTGCCGCCGGAGGGCAGCGCCGTCACGCTCACCGTCCGGCCGGAAAAGTTCACCCTGGAGCCCGCCGGCACGACGGCCGCCGGCGGGGCCGAGGCGGCCAACAGCCTTGCGGCGGAGATCGTGCAGCCGATCTACATGGGCGCTTCCATCACCTACCAGGTGCGCGCCGGCGGCGTCGACCTCACGGTCTTCCACCAGAACCGGGAGTCCGAGATGCTGCCGCCCGGCAGCGCCGTCACCCTGCGCTGGGCGGCCAAGCACTCGATCCTGCTGGAAGAGACGTGAGCGCCCGCTAGAGCAAGTTGCGCTCGCTCATGCTCACGCACCTTGCTCTAGCGTGTTGTTTCAAAAGCAAATCGTCGTCGCAGATGATTCCATCTGCTCGGGATTTGCTCTAGGACACTTTTCGCTCAGGTGTAATCGGCACCGGCCCGCACCCCCGCCCGGCCGCCCATAGCAGGATACTTGAGTGGGCGGCCGGGCGGGGGTGCGGGCCGGTGCCGCGCAAAACCGAAACGCTCTAGGGCCTACACACCCAAGGCCATGCCGTCGTGGCCCGGGTCGGCGCCGCCCGACCAGGTGCCGTCGGGGTGGCGCTTCAGGCCGTGCACGGCGGCGAAGCCGTAGCTCTCGTGGCTGCGCGCCACCTTGTAGCCCTGTGCCTCCAGCTCGCGGGTCACGAAGCGGGGGATGCGGTTGCTCACGTCGATGATGTCGCTGGTGGCCGAGAAGCGCGGGGCGACGATGGCCTCGACGATCGGCATGTCGAACTCCAGCACGTTCAGGGTGGCCAGCAGGACGCCCATGGCGATCTGGGTGCCGCCCGGGGCGCCGATCACCAGGTGAGGGCTGCCCTCCTTGAAGGCGATGGTCGGGCAGACCGAGCTGAAGCGCGCCTTGCCCGGCGCGATCGAGCCCGCCCGGCCCGGCCGCGGGTCGAAGACCCCCATGCAGCCGTTGTACATGAAGCCCAGGCCCTCGGTGATGATGCCCGACGGCATGCCCAGCGAGTGGGTCATGGAGACGATGTTGCCGGCGGCGTCGGCCACCGAGATCTGCGTGGTGTTCTTGGACTCGTCGAAGCCGCCGCCGTGGCGCTCCACATGGGCCACCTCGCCGGCCTCGATCAGGCGGGCCTGCTCGCGCGCGTAGGCCGGATCGGTCAGGCGCTCGACCGGGACGTCGAAGAAGGCGGGATCGCCGACGAAGTTGTCCTTGTCGGAGGTCGCCCGCTTCATGGCCTCGCAGACCGTGCGCAGGTAGGCCGCGGAGTTGTGGCCCATGGCCTTGAGGTCGAAGGCTTCCAGGATCTGCAGCATTTCGATCAGCATGATGCCGCCGCCCGGCGGGTGGTTGGAGGCGATCTCGTAGCCGCGGAAGCGGCCGCGCAGGGGCTCCGTGTGGGTGGTCCTGTAGGCCTTGAGGTCGGCGGCAGAGAGCAGGCCGCCGTTGGCCTTCATGTCGGCGTCGATGATCTCCGCGATCTCGCCCTCGTAGAAGACCTCCGCCCCCTCCCTGGCGATGAGCCGCAGGGTCCGGGCCATGTCGGGGTTGTCCAGCCGCTCGCCGGGCCGCTTCAGGCGGCCGTCGGGATGGAAGTAGATGCGCCGGCCGGAGGGGGTGAGCGCCAGGCGCTCGTCGGTGTTCACCCGGCCCATGCTGTCCTCGACGGTCCAGAAGTAGTGGACGTGCGGGCGGATGACCACGCCGGCCTCGGCATGGTCGATGGCCGGCTGGACGATGTCGGCCCAGTCCATCAGGCCGTGCGTCGTCTGCGCCTCGAAATAGGCCTTCAGGCTGCCCGGCACGGTGATCGACTGGTATCCGGCATCGTTCACCCGCCCCTTGAGGACGAAGCCGAAGCCGTCGCGTGCCTCGCCCTCGATCAGGTGCTCCCACATGTCGGGGGTGGCGGCGGCCGGGGTCTTGCCGTGGAAGTCGATGAAGCCGTGGAAGCCCTTGGCGGGCATGTAGATCTGCATGCTGCCGAAGCCGGCGATGCCGCACATCTGCGGGTCGACGACGCCCTGGACCAGGGCCGTGGCGATGGCGGCGTCGACAGCGTTGCCGCCGCGGCGGAGGATCTCGACGCCGGTCTCGCTGGCCTCGGGCTGCGGGGTGCTGATCATCGCTTCGGCCTGCATCAGGGGGCTCTCCTTTCCTTCCCGTCGCTCATGGGATTGGCCGGGTCTCCGGCGCCGGCCGGCAGCCTATCCCGGTCCCTTCGTCCCTGTCATGGGTGCGGATTGTCCATTGCTGTCCGGTTTAGCGAAACCGGTTGTTTAAACTGCACCCATGCACAACCCTTAACGTCATCCCCGGGCGAAGACCCGGGGATCCACGTGGCTCGGCAGCGCGCTACTCGGGCCTTGGGCGCCGGCGGTAAGGCGTGGATGGCCGGATCAAGTCCGGCCATGACGGTTAATGGTTGAAGAAGATTCTAAATAGATCACAAATTGGTTGCCTATAGACCTGAACCTGACAGCATTGCGGTTTGTCCGAGAGACCTTACCCCGCCTCAGCGGCTCGCCAGCCCGGCGGCGTCGCGCAGGCGGTAGTAGGCGATGGCGGCCGCCAGCAGGGGGCGGCGCAGGCGGTGCAGCGGCACCGGCGGAGCGGGGACCAGGGGAAAGCCGGCGGGGCGGCCCAGCAGGTGGTCGGCGGCGGCCCGTCCCAGCGCCGTCGCCATGGCGACGCCGCGGCCATTGAAGCCGACGATGGCGGCCAGACCCGGTGCGGGAGAGGTGAGACGCGGCAGGGAATCCAGGGTGATGGCGATGCGGCCGGGCCAGGCGTGGGTCCAGGCCGTGTCCGCCAGGGCGGGGAAGAGGCGGACCGCGCTGCGGGTGAGCTGGCGCCGCACGCCGGCATCGATCCGGCCGTTCAGCGGTCCGCGGCCGGCGATGCAGAGCCGCCCCTCGGCATCGAGGCGCAGCGCCGTGGCAAGCTTCTTGCTGTCCGACATGGCGGACGCGCCGGGCAGGACGCCGGCGCGCAGGTTGGAGGAGAGCGGCGCCGAGGCGAGCTGCATCGACTGCACGGTGATGAAGCCGCGGCTCCAGCCGGGCCAGAGTGTCTCTCCGTAGGCGCCGACCGCCATCACCACGGCATCGGCACGCAGCAGGCCCTGCGGCGTCCGCAGCAGCCAGCGGCCGCCCTGCCGATCCAGCGACTGCACCGGGCTTTCCTCGTGCAGGACGGCGCCGGCCTCCCGGGCCGCCCGGGCCAGGCCCCGGCAGTAGGAGAGCGGCTGTAGACGACCGGCACGCCGGTCGATCAGGCCGCCGTGGTAGGCGTCGCTGCCCAGCGCCACTGCGGTCTCCTTGGCGTCGAGCAGGTCCACCGGCGCGCCGCGCGCCTGCCACTGGCGGGCCTGTTCCTCCACCTGCCGCAACGCCGCGCTGCTCTGCGCGGCGCGCAGCCAGCCCCGGCGCTCCGGCTCGCAGGCGATGGCGTGGCGCTCGATCAGGCCGAAGACCAGATCGGCCGCGCCGGAGGAGGTCTCCACCACGGCCGCGCCCTGGTCGCCGTAGCGCGCCTCGAGCGCGTCGGGTCCGAGCTTCAGCCCGGGGATCACCTGCCCGTTGTTGCGCCCCGAGGCGCCGGCGCCGATGCGCCCGGATTCCAGCAGGCGGCAGTCGCTGCCTGCCTCGGCCAGGTGCAGGGCCGCCGAGAGGCCGGCGAAGCCGCCGCCGATCACGGCGACGGAACAGTCGGCCTCGCCGGCGAGCGGCTGGGTGACCGGCGCGGCCTCGGCCGCCGTATCGGCCCAGAGGATGCCGCGCAAGGCGGTTACTCGGCCGCCGTCGCCAGGCTGTAGTGGCGGGCCGCCTCCTCCGGCGTCAGCAGGCCTTCGGCGACATCCTCGGCGACGTCCTCGGCGCTGCGCTCGCGCGGGTCGCCGTAGCCGCCGCCGCCGCCGCAGAAGATCTCGACGATGTCGCCCTTCTTCAGCGGCACCAGGTTCTTGGAGCCCACGACGATGGTCTCGCCGCCACGCATCACGTGGCAGTAGCCGAGCGTGCCGTCGCTGCCGCCGAAGAGCCCGGAGGCGGCGAACTTGTGATGGTCGGAGTAGATCGCGAACTGCGCCCCGTCCTTCAGGATCTCGTAGCTGCGCAGGAAGCCCGCGCCGCCGCGGTGGCGGCCATGGCCGAAGGAATCGGGCACCATGGCGTAGGAGCGGATGCGGAAGAAGTCGTAGCCCGCGTCCAGGGCCTCGACCGGCGTGTTGGCGCAGTTGGAGAGCTGGTTGTCGATCGCATCGCAGCCGTCGCGGTCGAAGCCGCCGCCGAAGCCGCCGCCGTAGGGCTCGATGTGCACGGCGAAGCCGCGGTCGTCGTGGTGCGAGAGGCAGGCGATGGTGGTGCAGTCGAAGCCCATGGCCGTCACCCGCTCCGGCACCGCCTGGGCCAGCGCCTTCATGATGGCGTCGTAGGCGCGGTAGGCGGAGATCATGCGCGCGCGCACCGGTGCCGGCGGCTTGGGGTTCAGGATGCAGCCGTAGGGGGCGGCGAAGGTGATCGGCCGCCGGAGGCCTGAATTGAAGGGCACGTCGGAGCCGGTGAGCGCCACCTTGATGGCCGAGAGCGCGACCGACTGGGTCGAGGCGAAGGGGCAGTTGATGTTGCTGGAGACCTGCGCGTCGCTGCCCTTGAAGTCGATGTCGACGCTGTCGCCCTTGACCGTCACCTGGGCGCGGATCCAGACCGGGTCGTCGCCGTCGAAGCCGGCGTCGTCGATGCAGTCCTCGCCGTGGTAGACGCCGTCGGGCACCTCCTGGATGGCGGCGCGGACCCGCCGCTCGGCATAGTTCAGCATCTCTTCCATGGTCTCGCGCACCGCCTCGATGCCGTGCTTGGCACAGAGTTCCTTCATGCGCCCGCCGCCCATGAAGTTGGCGGCGAACTGCGCGTTGAAGTCGCCGATGGTCTGGATCGGCACGCGGATGTTGGCGGCGATCAGGCGCTCGAAGGGGCCGCCGTTCCAGTCCCGCTCCATCGAGTACTTGGACGGCGGGATCAGGATGCCCTCCTGGTAGACGTCGGAGGCCAGGGGGTTGAGGCCGGCGCTGCCGCCGCCGAGGTCCAGGTGGTGGGCGACGCTGGCGCCGAAGCCGATCAGCTCGCCTTCGAAGAAGACCGGGTTGAAGATGAAGACGTCCTGCAGGTGCTGGCCGCCGTGATAGGGGTGGTTGTTGATCAGGAAGTCGCCTTCCTTCAGGGTCTCCGGCGGGAAGAGCTCCAGGCAGGGCTGCACGATGGCGTCGATGGTGCCGAGCTGCATGGGGATCAGCTCGGCCTGGGCGATGGTGCGGCCCTTGGCGTCGAGCAGGGCGGCCGAGCCGTCGCGCGCCTCGCGCAGGATGGTGGAGTAGGCCGAGCGGATCAGCTTGACGCCCATCTCGCGCGCGGCGGCCTGCAGCCCCTGGCTGATCACGGCATAGTCGAGTGCGCTGATCTTCATAGGCTTAGCTCCTCTTCATGATGAGGTTGGAGGCACTGTCCAGTTCGGCCGTCCAGCCGGTGGGAACGAGCGTCGTCGCGGTGCTGCCCTCGATGATGGTCAGGCGGTCGATCTTCGCTCCGGGCTTCAGGGCGCCGTTCGCCAGGTGCTGGCAGTCGGCCCAGCGGCCGGCATCGAACAGCGGATGGTCGACCGGATCGCGATCGCTCTCGCCGCTCTCATCCATATCCGGAATCGATTCGGCGGGGAAGGTGGCACCGACGCGCAGCGACACGATCTCGATCGGCCGGTTGGCGCCGGCGGCATGGTAGAACATGCGGTAGTGCGCCTCTTCGAAGCCCTTGCGGAAGTCCTCGACCTTGAGGCGGTCCAGCTTCTCGGCCGGCAGCTCCACGCCCAGTTCGAAGGCCTGGCCGACGAAGCGCATGTCGGCGGTGAAGGTGAAGACCAGGGAATCCGTGGGCAGGCCCATCTCGCCGAACTCGGCCAGCAGCTCGTCGCGCAGGGTCCGGAAGATGTCCGCACCTTCGCTGGGGCCGACCTCCATCGCCATCTTCTGAGTGCGGCTGGCGAACTTGACGAAGTCCGAGGCCAGCAGCCCGTAGGCCGAGATAACGCCGGCGTTGGGCGGCACGCAGATCGTTCCGATGCCCAGTTCCTCCGCGATCGAGGCGGCATGCAGCGGCCCGCCGCCGCCGAAGGGCAGCAGCACGTAGTCGCGCGGGTCGCGCCCGCGCTCGGTCGAGACCAGCTGGATGGCGCGCACGATGTTGGAGTTGACCAGCCTGACCACGCTCTCCGCGGTCTCGTCGATCGACATGCCGAAGTGCTTGGCGATGGGCACCATGGCCGCGCGGGCGGCCTCCACGTCGATCTTCATGCGCCCGCCCAGGAAGGCCTCCGGGCGCACCGCGCCGCGCACCACCTGCGCGTCGGTGACCGTCGGCAGCTTGCCACCGAAGCCGTAGCAGGCCGGGCCGGGGTCGGCGCCGGCGCTCTGCGGGCCGACCCGCAGCATGCCGCCATCGTCGATCCAGGCGATGGAGCCGCCGCCGCCGCCCACGGTGACGATGTCGAGCACCGGGGTCATGACCGGCAGGCCGCCGATCTCGGTCTCCATGGTGAGCGCCGGGCGCCCCTTCTCGACCAGGCAGACGTCGGTCGAGGTGCCGCCCATGTCGAAGGTGATGAGGTTCTCCATCCCCGACTTGCCGGCCTGGCGCGCGGCCCCCACGACGCCGGCCGCGGGGCCGGAGAAGAGCGCCGTGATCGAGCTGCGCCGCATGGCGGAGGCGGGCAGGCGGCCGCCGTTCGACTGCATCACCGTCAGGTGGCCGCCGAAGCCCTCGCCCTTCAGCGCCTGCTCGAAGCGCCCCAGGTAGCGGTCGATCACCGGCTGCACGTAGGCCGAAAGCGCGGTGGTCGAGGCCCGCTCGTACTCGCGGAAGACCCGCACGACCTCGCTCGACCGGGTGACCAGCATGCCGGGCAGCTCGGTCTCGATGAGGGCTGCCAGGCGCGTCTCCTGGTCGGGGTTCGCGTAGGCGTTCAGGAGGCAGATGGCGACCGATTCGTAGCCGCCGGCGGCCAGGGCCGGTATCAGGCGCTGCTTGATCGCGTCCTCGTCCAGCTCTTCGGTGACGCTGCCGTCCGCCAGGGTCCGCCCGGCGACCTCGAAGCAGTCGCGCCGCGCCATGACCGGCTCCGGCTTCTGGTAGCCGATGTCGTAGATGCTGCGGCGGTCGTGGCGCTGCAGGAAGAGGATGTCGCGGAAGCCCTCGGTGGTGACGAAGGCGATCTTGGCGCCCTTGCGCTCCAGAACGGCATTGGTGGCGACCGTCGAGCCATGCCCCAGGTCGAGCACCTGCTCCAGGCCCAGCTTGGCCTCCTTCAAGGCATTGAGGGCACCGATGTCAGGGCTGTGCGGCGTGCTGGGCACCTTGGTGACGACGATGCGTCCCCCGCCCACTGCCACCAGATCGGTGAAGGTTCCGCCGACCTCAACACCTACGCGCATTCTCTGCTCCTTCTAGAAAAGATCTGTTTCTTGAAACGCTTTGGGACCGGCTCACAGCATCATCGAGGGCAGCCAGGTCGAGATCTCCGGGAAGGCGATCAGGATGGCGAGCGTCACCAGGTCGATGGCGATGAACCAGAAGACGCCGCGGAAGACCTGCGAGAGCGTGACCAGGTTCCCCAGCGAGGACTTCATCACGAAGACGTTGAGGCCCACCGGCGGCGTGACCAGGCCGATCTCCAGAAGCTTGATCACCAGGACCCCGAACCAGATGAGGTCGACGTCGGCCTCGCGCAGCAGCGGCAGGACGATGGGCAGGGTCAGCAGCATGATGCCGATGGAGTCGATGAAGCAGCCCAGGATCAGGAAGAGGATCGAGAACTGCAGGATCAGCAGCAGCGGCGAGGCGCCCTCCGAGAGGAAGACCTGGGCCAGGTGATCGGGCACCCCGGTCAGCGCCATGAAGCGCGCGAAGAGCCCGGCGCCGACGGCGATGATGAAGATCGAGGCCGTGCCCTCCACCGCCTGCCTGGCCGCGACCCAGGCACCGCCCAGGGTGAACTGGCGCTGGGCCAGCGCGATCAGCACGGTGAGGCCGGAGCCCACCGCGCCGGCCTCGGTCGGCGTGAAGATGCCGGTGTAGATCCCGCCCAGCACGCCGAAGACCAGGATCGGCAGCGGCCAGATCTGGCGCAGCGCCAGCAGGCGCTCGGAGGCGCTCGGACGCTCCAGCATCTCGGGCGCCAGCTTCGGGCTCGCCTTCACGCGCACCATGATCATCGCGCAGAACATCGCGGCCGAGAGGATTCCCGGCAGGATGCCGGCGGCGAAGAGCTTGCCGATCGAGACCTCGGCGAAGATGCCGAAGATCACCATCAGGATCGAGGGCGGTATCAGCGAGCCCAGGGTCCCGGCCGAGGCGACGGAGCCGGCTGCCAGTCCCGGGTCATAGCCGCGCTTCAGCATCTCCGGCACCGCGATGCGGCTCATCGAAGCCGAGGTGGCGACGGAGGAGCCCGACGCGGCGGCGAAGAGGGCGCAGGCCGACACGGCGGACACCGCCAGGCTTCCGGGCAGGCCGGCCAGCAGGACGCGCATGGCCCCGAAGAGCGTGCTGGTCAGCTTCATCTCGGTCGCGAGGAAGCCCATGAACATGAACATCGGCACGGCCGAGAGCGACCAGTCGCCGATGAACTCGTAGGGGACGTTGCTGAGAAGGCCGAAGGAAACGTTGAGGTTGGTGACGATCATCACCCCGAAGAAGGCAACGATTCCAAGGCCGACGCCGATCGGCACCCTGAGGGCCAGAAGGAGCAGCAGGACACCGATCCCGGCCAAGCCGACCTCAACGCGATCCATTACCAGAAACCTCTTTCTCTCTCACCCCACGCGGTGACGGACCGGCAGCCCGCGGCAACCTCGGCGGCGCGGCGGAACAAGCAGCAAGCACCGCCGGCCGGGCGCCTCGGCCGACCCGGCTCTAGCGAACTCAACTTTGTGGCGATGATCCTTGGTCCTTGCCGGGCCCGTCGGAAAAAGCGTATGAAATGGGAGTGAACTTTGCAAACGAAGATTTCACTTTTTTGGCCTAAAGCTCAGCGATGCCGACATCAGACTCCCCACCCGATCCGCAAACCGACACCGAGAACCTGAAGAGCGTCCAGCAGAGGTTCGTCGCCGAGATAGGCGAGGACTCCGACCTCTGGGTCGGCCGGCAGGTGCACAGCCTGCGCAAGGCCAAGCGCATGTCCCTGAAGCAGCTCTCCGACGCCTCGGGTCTCTCGATCGGACTCTTGAGCCAGATCGAGCGGGGCACCTCCTCGCCCTCGCTGCGCTCGCTGCAGGCGCTCTCCAAGGCGGTCGGCGTCTCGCCGCTCTGGTTCTTCAACGACGGCAAGCTGCCGCCGCGCGAGGAGCGCGACGTCGTCGTGCGCCAGGGCGCCGGCCGGCTGCTGGAGCTGCCGCACAAGCTGCTGGTGAAGGAGCTGATCACGCCCGATCTCACCGGTGCCCTGCAGATGCTGATCGTCAACATCGAACCGGGCGGCAGCACCGGCAGCGACACCTACGCCCACGAGGGCGAAGAGTGCGGGCTGCTGCTGGAAGGCGAGATGGACCTCTGGGTGGCCGAGCGCCACTTCCACCTGGAGAAGGGCGATTCCTTCCGCTTCGCCAGCGACCTGCCGCACCGTTCCAAGAACAACGGCAAGGTCATGACACGGGTCGTCTGGGTGACCTCTCCGCCCTTCTATTGAGCGGCTGGCCGCCTCGCCCCCGCTTCTGGAGGCAAGGCGGCCGCTATACCAGCTTCCTGGTTTAGTTAACGCCGTAGGTCGAGGTATCGACCTTCTTGTAGATGTCTTCGACGAAGAGGTTGGTCAGGGCCTCCTGATCGCTCAGGTCGATCCCGGCCAGCTTGGTCTCCCACTCCGCCACCAGGGCCTTGAAGGTGTCGACCAGGTCGACCGCCAGTTCCTCGCTGACGCCGTAGCGCTCTTGGGCGAGCTGCACCAGGTTGGCGGAGTCCGCCTCGACGAAGGCCTTGTGCTTCTCCATCAGCGCGGGATCGACCTCGATGAACTCCATCCCGTGCTCGGCCGCACCCAGCTCCTGGGCCTCGGCGGTGTTCTGCAGGTAGAGCTCGGCCGAGCGGATGAAGGCCGCACCGGCCTCCTCCAGCAGGACGGCGCGCTGCTCTTCGGTCAGGTTCTGCCAGAACTCCTTGTTATAGGCCCACATCGGCCCGGAGTAGTAGGACCCCAGCGGGATCATCGGCACGTACTTGGCAACGTCCCAGTAGCTGCGCGAGAGCAGCGAATCCAGGGGGTTCACGCCGCAGTCCAGGGTGCCGCGGTCGAGGCCGGTGTAGATCTCGGAGGAGGGCACGTTGACCGAGACCGCGCCCATGGCGCTGCCCCAGCGGTCCCAGATGCCGCCCGGCATGCGGATGCGCTTGCCTTCCAGGTCGGCCGCGTTGCGGATCGGCGTCCGGCAGATCAGGTAGTAGATCGGCGTGCCGTAGCCGCCGCCGAAGACCACGTTGTTCTTCTTGTACTCTTCCAGCAGGGCCGGATGGGTGAAGGACATGATCGTGGAGGCCGCCGCCAGCGCATAGAAGTTGTCGGTCAGGAAGGCCAGCTCGGAGATGATGTTGGTGATCGGCAGCTCCGAAGGCGTGTAGGTGCCGGCGTGATAGGCCACCTGCGCCACCCCGTCGCCGGTCCCCGACAGCGAGGCGCGCCCGCCCAGCAGGACGCCGCCCAGGAAGACGTCGAACTCGACGTCGCCGCCGGTGCGCTCTTTCACCGCTTCCGCCCAGTTGGTGTAGTTCTCGACCGAGAAGGGGTGCGAGGCGTCGAGGAAGTTGTTGGCGGAATAGGTCTCCGCCACCGCCTGGCTCGCCGCGGTGCAGGTGACCGCGACCGCCGCGGACACCATCAGTTTCTGTAGCATGCGCTCTTTCTCCCTATTCAGATGCAACGGATCACGCGGGATCCTGACGAGACCGGCACGACCGCTTGGATGCCGATCACTCTCCTGTCTCCGCCGAGGCGGAGGTCCACTTCCTTGCCTCCCTAGCTCGCCTTGGCGCGGGCGGAGGCCTCCAGTGCCTTGGCGCGGCGGAACAGCCACCAGCCGTAGGCCTTGGGCCAGTCGCTCTCGTAGGCCTCGATGCCGGTGAGCGCCACGCGCGCATGGACGCCCCAGTTGGGGTTGTTCAGCGCCTCGCGGCCGATCGCGATCAGGTCGGCGTCCCCGGCCTCGACGATCGCGTTGGCATGCTGCGGGTCCATGATCAGCCCGACCGCCATGGTCGGCAGGCCCGCCTCGCGCCGTATGCGGGCGGCGTAGGGCACCTGGTAGCCGGGTTCGCGCGGGATGATCAGCGGCGTGGTGCGCCGACCCAGGCCGCCCGAAGAGCAGTCGATCACGTCGACGCCGTGCTCCTTCAGGGCCCGCGACAGCGCGACGCTGTCGTCCAGGGTCCAGCCGCCCTCGGCATCGTCGATGCAGGAGAGGCGGTAGAAGAAGGGCAGCTCGGCCGGCCACTCGGAGCGCACGGCGTCCGCGACCTCGAGCGCCAGGCGCATCCGTCCGGAAAGGTCGCCGCCGTAGTCGTCGTCACGCTCGTTGGAGAGCGGCGAGAGGAAGGAGTGCAGCAGGTAGCCGTGCGCGGCATGCATGTCGAGCGCCAGGAAACCGGCCTTGCGCACGCGCCTCGTACAGACCGCGAAACGCTCCACCAGGCGCTTGATCTCCTCGATGGCGAGCGCGCGCGGTACCGGCCAGCCCGGGTTGGCGGCAAGCGCGGAGGCGGAGACCACCGGCCAGGGCGCCTCGCCCCTCTCGGCCTCGTCGCTCTGGTTCAGCGGCTCGAAGCCGTGATAGGGCGGCGCCACGCTGGCCTTGCGCCCGGCGTGGATAAGCTGGGTCGCCGGGATGGCGCCGTTGTCGGCGATGCCGCCCGCGATCCGCTTCAGCCCCTCGATATGATCGTCGCTCCACACACCCAGGTCGTGATAGGTGACGCGCGCGTCGGGCTCGATCGCCAGCGCCTCGGTGAAGACCGTGCCGGCACCGCCCACGGCCATCTTGGAGAGGTGTACGAAGTGCCAGTCGCGGGCCATGCCGTCGCGACCGGCCATGTATTGCTGCATCGGCGAGATGACGATTCGGTTCGGTAGCGTCTGTCCACGGAGTGTAAGCTCTTGCAGCAGTGCGGCACTCAATCCTGGGGTCCCTTCCTCGGTTCCTTCGCGCGGCAGGGACGGGCGGGCCCGCCGTCGCCGGCGCCTTTTCCCGCTGTCCCTATGGCGAAAGATATTGAAACAATCGCTCAGATATTTCAAACTAGCAAGCGATCGGTCAGGGAGTCGAGTTGAAATGGTGCAGGCGGGCGAGGGCGCAGCGATGCCGTGGCGAAGAGAGCCCGGGGCGGAGGGACGACGGTGAGCGAGCCGATGAGCGGAAGAGCGGTCGCGCTCGACTGGGTGGAGCGCTGCCTGACCTGGCTGGCCCGGATCCTGCTGGTGTTCGGCACCATCGCGCTGATCCTGATGGCCGTCCACGTCACCGCCGACGTGATCGGCCGGTTGCTCTTCACCCACCCGGTCTACGGCACGACCGAGATCGTGTCCTTCTACTATATGGTGGCCGCCGTCTGCCTGCCGCTGGCCTACATGGAGCTGAAGGACAACCACATCACGGTCGAGGTGCTCTACCTGAAGCTGCCGGTCGTCCTCCGGCGTTTCTCCTTCGTCTTCTCCACCCTGGTGACGGCCCTCTTCTTCGGCCTATTCGCCTATCAGTCCTGGTTCGACGCCCTGAAGGCGACGGCCTCGCGCGAGGTGGTGATGGGCTATGCCCTGATCGAGATCTGGCCCAGCCGCTACTTCCTGCCGATCTCCTTCGGCCTGCTGGTGGCGGCCTCGATCCTGCGCGGCCTGAAGGCGATCCTGACCCCGACCTTGGCCGAGGAGCACCTGCACACGATCGTCGAGTAGCGAGGGGGCCTTAGCGCCCGGCGGCGGCGATGCCCGGCGACCACCAGGCGGGGCGGCAGTGGCCCGTCATCGCCGCCCTCTGCTTCGGCCGCTTCTGCATGGGCCTGCAGCTACAGCTCATCGCCTCGCTCGCGCCCTTCCTGATCGCCGACCTGGGCTACAGCTACTCGCGGATCGGCCTGCTGATCGGCCTCTTCCTGGCGCCGGGCGTGGTGCTGGCCCTGCCAGGCTCGCTGCTCTGCGCGCGCTTCGGCTACCGCCGCATCGGCCTCTGGGGCCTCTTGCTGATGGCGGCGGGCAGCCTGGGGCTGGTGGTCGCGGAGGCCTTCTGGTGGGCTGCGGCAGCGCGCCTGCTGGGCGGCACCGGCGGCATCCTCCTGAACATCGCCTTCCTGCGCCTGACGGCCGAGCGCTTCGAGGGCAGGGCCTACAACCGCGCCATCTCCGTGGTCATGACCTCCTGGGCCGTCGGCCTGGGGCTGGCGGCCGCCACCATCCCGATCCTGGCCTCCTCCGGCGACTGGCGCCTGCCCTTCTGGCTGGTCAGCGGCCTCACCCTGGCCTCCGCGCTGGCCGTCCGCCTCTTCGTGCCGGAGATGCCGCGCAAGGCCGCCGTGCCGGCGCTGCCCTGGTCGCTGAACCTGGCGCCGCGCAGCCGCTGGCTCGCCCTGCTGCTGGGGGCCGCCTTCGCCTCCTACACCGCCGGCGGTATCGTGGTCCTCAGCTTCGCGCCGCCCTTCCTCACCGGCCGCGGCATGGCGCTCGCCGAGGCCGGGACCGCGGCCAGCCTGGTGATCTGGTTCAGCCTCCTCGGCACCCCGCTCGGCGGCTGGCTGGCCGACCGCGCCTCGGGCGCGCGCACGCCGATCTACCTTGGCATCCTGGGTTCGGCCGTGATGACGGTCCTGATGATCGTCGGCCCGCTGCCCCTGGTCATGGCCGCGCTGCTGGGGCTCTTCTGGGGCCAGCCGGCCGCGCCCTTCACCGGGATGCTGCAGCGGCTGCTGCCCAGCCGCGACCTCGCCGCCGGCTACGGCCTCTACTTCATGCTCTTCTACTGCGGCTTCTTCCTCTTCCCCGCGATGGCCGGCTGGCTGGTCGACCTCGCCGGCAGCACCGCGGCCGCGCTCTGGTTCTCCGCCCTGCTGCTGGCCGTCGCCGCGTTGCTCTACCGCGCCGCCGCCTGGACCGCCACGCGGGGCGGCGGCCCGGAAAGCTGAGGGATCGGATTCTCCCCGCCGGGCCCGCTTCGCTGCGCTCGCCGGCTGCCTCTTCTTTCCAAAAAAGTTGACCGGCTGACCAATTTTTATTGGACAGGCGTCCAAGTTTCGCTATGCTCCGGAACGACCCGTCAACGATAACCGGAAGGGAGTGCTGTCGATGAAAGGGGAGATTTCCAGAGATATCGTGCGTGCCGTCAGGGACGGCCGGGTGAGCCGGCGTCGGCTCTTGCAGTCCATGGCAGCGGTGGGCGTCGGCGTCGTCGCCATGCCTGCGCTCGGCCGTCGTGCCGCGGCCGCCGAGGATCTCTTGATCCAGTCCTGGTCCGGCTACGACATCGAGGAGCTGGCGCCCACCTACTATGCCCAGCACGGCAAGCCCAGCTTCAGCCTGATGGGCTCGGACGAGGAGGGCTTCCAGAAGGTCATGGCCGGCTTCAAGCCGGACCTGACGCACCACACCAGCTTCATGGTCGGCAAGCTGCGCGACGCCGGCCTGATCCAGCCGATCGACACCAGCCGGCTGACCCACTGGGACGACTTCTTCCCCGAGCTCAAGCAGATCGAGAACGTCGACGGCAAGCAGTGGATCGCGCCCTTCAGCTGGGGCAACAGCTCGGTCATCTACCGGCAGGACCTGATCCAGCCGGAGGAAGAGAGTTGGGGCGTGCTGTGGAACCAGGCCTATGCCGACCGCCTCGCGCCGCGCGACGCGGTGGAGGGCCTCCTGATCGTCGGCGGCCTCTACACCGGCGCTGCAGACCCCTGGAACATGACCGACGAGGAGCTCGCCAAGACGCGCGAGGCGCTGCTCGAGCAGAAGCCCCTGGCGCGCTTCTATTGGAACAGCCAGACCGACATGGAGCAGGCCTTCGCCAACGGCGAGATCGTCGCGGCCTACGGCTGGAACGCCTCGGTCGCCCTCCTGCGCAAGCAGGGCATCGACATGGCGATGCTGAAGCCCAAGGAGGGGATCATCACCTGGACCGACGGGCTGGTGCTCTACAAGGACCACCCGGGCTCCGAGGATCTCGCCTACGAGTACATCAACGCCTACATGACGCCGGAGGTCGGCGCCTTCCTCATCAACGCCTACGGCTACGGCAGCGGCAACGAGAAGGCCTACGCCATGGTGTCGGACGAGCGCCTGCAGGAACTGGGCATCACCGATCCCGGCACCGTGCTGGCGACCTCCCGCTTCCAGAAGCAGATCAACCCGGAGGTCCGGCAGAAGTACCAGGCGGTCTTCGACGAGGTGAAGATCTCCTAGCGGTCCGAATGGGACGCTTGCTTGGCAGGCGTTCCGCAGCTTCGCACCACTAGAGCGGGATACGTTCGCTCATGCTCACGAATCCCGCTCTAGCAGGGTGCTTGAAGAGCAAATCGTCGTCGCAGATGAGTCCATCTGCTCGGGATTTGCTCTAGAGGATCCGGGCGCGGCCCCAATCATGGGACGCGCCCGCTCCCCCCTTACAGGAGCAGGGCCGCCGGCCACGCGCCGCAGCCTACGAGGTCGAGATGAAGCCCGCCGCCAGGCCGCGCACCCACCCGGAGATCCAGGAGTTCCGCCGCACGGCCCTGATCGAGGCCACCATCGCCTCGCTGGCCAAGCACGGCGTGGCACACACGACGGTGCGTAAGATCTGCACCGCCGCGGGGATCTCGCACGGCCTGCTGACCCACTACTACGAGAGCAAGGACGACCTGATGGCGGCGGCCTTCCGCCATCTCTTCTCGGACCTGACGCGCAAGGTCCAGAAGCTGCAGGCCAAGGCCGGGGACAGCACCTACGCCCGCCTCAGGGCCATGCCGGCCGCGATCTTCTCCCCCTCGATCTGCACCGCCACGCAGCGCCACGCCTTCCTCGCCTTCTGGCACGACATCCGCTTCTCCAAGCCGGTGCGCGAGGTCAACCGCGCACTCTACAGGGACTACACCCAGCGCATGATCCAGCTCTTCGCCGAGGCGGCGGCGGAACTGGGCCGCGAGATCGACGCCGAGAGCGCCGCGATCGGCTACATCGCGCTCATCGACGGCCTCTGGCTGGAACTCTCGATCGACGACCAGGTGGTCTCGCGCGAGCGCGCGATCGGCCTCTGCGAGGCTTTCATCGACCGGTCGCTGGAGGTGCGCGACTGATGCTCCGCTCCCAGACGGCCGGCGCCTACCTGCTGCTCTCCCCCGTCATCGTCACGGTGCTTCTGGCGCTCGCCGGCTGTCTGGCCCTCCTGGCCGTCGCCTCCTTCGGGACGCAGAACTACCTGCAGTTCGACTTCGGCTTCTCGCTGGCCAGCTACCAGCAGGTGCTGGAGAGCCCGGCGGTCCACAAGCTGATGCTGCGCTCGGCCGGCATCGCCACCGTGGTCTCGCTGGTCTCGGTGCTGCTGGCCTATCCGGTGGCCTACTTCGTCGCCTTCGACGTCAGCCGCAACCGCCTCTTCTGGCTGATCATGCTGACCCTGCCGTCCTGGATCAGCTACCTGCTGCGCGTGCTCTCCTGGAAGCTGATCCTGGGCTACAAGGGGGTGGTGAACAGCGGCCTCGAGGGCCTGGGCCTCATCTCCGAGCCGCTGGAGTTCCTGCTCTACAACCCGACCTCCGTCGCCATCGCCCTGGCGCATGCCTGGGCGCCCTTCGCCATCCTGCCGATCTTCGTCGCCCTGCAGCGCATGGACCGCTCGCTGATCCAGATGGCCGGCGACCTCGGCGACGGGCCGATCCGCAGCTTCCTGCGCGTCACCCTGCCGCTGTCGCTGCCGGGCGTCTTCGCCGCCTTCGTGCTGATCTTCATCCCGACCTTCGGGGACTACGTGACGCCGCAGCTCATCGGCGGGCCCAGCGGCATCATGATCGGCGTCTACATCGCCATGCAGTTCGGCGCCTCGAACAACATCCCGCTGGGCAGCGCGCTCTCGATTGCCACCATGCTGGTGGCCAGCCTCATCGCCTGCCTCTTCGTGCTCGCCTCGCTCCGCCTGGTGAGGGCCTTCCGATGAGGCGCACCCGCAAGGCCTACGTGGTCCTCTACCTGCTGTTCCTCTACCTGCCGATCGCCTTCATCCCGCTCTTCGCCTTCCACGATTCGGTCTACATCTCCTTCCCCTGGCGCGGCTTCACGCTGGAGTGGTTCGCCCGTCTGGCCGATGCCGAGGGGCTGCTGAACGCGCTGGAGAACTCGCTGATCGTGGCCGTCATCGCCTCGGTCTGGTCGACCGCCTCGGCCACCCTGGCGGCGCTGGCCGTCGTGCGCATGCGGTTCCCCGGCCGGCAGGCGATCAGCCTCGCCTTGCTGCTGCCGATCGCGCTGCCGACCGTGGTGATCGGCGTGGCGCTGCTCTCGGCCTTCTCGCTCTCGGGCGTGCCGCTCTCGCTCGGCACCGTCGCGCTGGCGCACTGCCTCTTCTGCACGCCCTTCGCCTACGGCGTGATGCTCTCGCAGTTCCAGGGGCTGAGCGCCGACCTGGAGCAGGCCTCGATGGACCTCGGCGAGCCGCCGGTCAGGACCTTCTTCCGCATCACCCTGCCGCTCGCCTGGCCCGGCATCTGCTCCAGCCTGATGCTGACCTTCACGGTCTCCTTCGACGAGTTCATCCTGGCCTTCTTCCTCTCCAGCAACTCGCCGACCCTGCCGGTCTACATGTGGAGCCAGATGCGCTTCCCGGACAAGCTGCCGCTGGTCCTGGCCCTGGCGACCCTGGTGATCCTCTTCTCCATCCTCGCCGTGGTCGGCTCGCAGCTTCTGCGCCGCCGCGGCCGCTACCGGCCGGCACGCGCCGCCGAGGAGGCCTGAATGTCAGACGCCTTTATCGAAATCCGCCACATCGAGAAGCGCTTCGGCCAGGTGACGGCGGTGACCGCGACCGACCTTGCGGTCGGCAGCGGCGAGTTCTTCTCGCTCCTGGGGCCGTCGGGCTGCGGCAAGACCACGCTTCTGCGCATGATCGGCGGGCTGGAGGTGCCCTCGGCGGGGCAGATCCTGATCGACGGCAGGGACGTCACCCGCCTGCCGCCCTACCGCCGGCCGACCAACATGGTGTTCCAGAGCTACGCCATCTTCCCGCACCTGACGGTCGGCGAGAACATCGCCTACGGGCTGAAGCGGCGCGGCCTCTCGGAGGCCGAGCGGCGCAAGGAGGCCGAGCGGCTGCTGGAAATGATCCGCCTGCCGGGCTTCGCCGACCGCCGCCCGGACCAGCTCTCCGGCGGCCAGCAGCAGCGGGTAGCACTGGCCCGCGCGCTGGTGCTGAAGCCCAAGGTGCTGCTGCTGGACGAGCCGCTGGCGGCGCTCGACAAGAAGCTGCGCGAGAACATGCAGATCGAGCTCCGCCGCCTGCAGCGCGAGGTCGGCATCACCTTCCTGCTGGTCACCCACGACCAGGAGGAAGCGCTGACGCTCTCCGACCGCATCGCGGTGATGAAGGCCGGCCGGATCCTGCAGTGCTCGACCCCGCGCGAGCTCTACGAGCGGCCGAACAGCCACGACGTCGCCGAGTTCGTCGGCGAGATGAACTTCCTGCCCGGGCGCGTCCTCTCGACCGGCGAGCGGGTCACGGTCGAGGTGCCGGGCTTCGGTGCGCTGGCGGTGCCGCCGGGCACGAGCGCGCCGGGCGAGGGCGAGGCGGTGACCCTGGCGCTCCGCCCCGAGCGGCTGGCGCTGGTGCGCGAGGCGAAGGACGCCCCCGGTTTCGCGGTGCGCGAATGCACCTACTTCGGCAACCGCACGCTCTACCAGCTCGAGCTGCCGGGCCTCGACCGGCCGCTCAGCGTCTTCCATGCCAACGATCTCGAGCGCGCCCAGGAGGTCTTCGAGCCTGGCGCGCGGGTGGGCGTGCTGCCGGATGCCGGCGCCGCCGTCCTGCTTCCCGGGCGCCGGCAGGCCGCCCCGTCCCCTACCAGTTCAGTCTGACAGCCAGGAGGCACCGATGACGCTTGAGCCGATGAAGCCTGAGGAGGTGGTCAACCTCGACGCTTGGCCGATTGCCGACCCCGGCGACCCGCGCCGTGCGGAGCTGGTGCGCGCGCTGCGCCGCGACCTCGACAGCAAGCAGTACTGCGTGCTGCCGAACTTCCTGACCGAGACCGCGCTGAAGCGGACGATCGAGGAGGTCCATGAGGTCTTCGAGCAGGGCTACCGCAACCGCTCCTACCGCACCTGCTACCTCTACAAGAAGGGCGACCCCAGCAAGCCGGCCGACCATCCCTCGAACATCTTCTTCGATGCCTCCTACCGGATGATCGCGCACGACATCCTGGCGGAGACCATCCCGATCAAGACCATGTACTTCTGGCCGAAGATGATCGCCTTCATCGAGGAGGTGGTGGGTGCCGAGGCGCTCTATCCCAGCGAGGATCCCTTCCAGCCGGTGAACGTGGTCTGCTACGAGGCCGGCGACTCCTCCGCCTGGCACTTCGATTCGACCAGCCCCTTCACCATGACCCTGATGCTGCAGTCGGCGGAGGCCGGCGGTGAGTTCGAGATCGTGCCCAACACCCGCACGCAGGAGGACCCCATGCCGGAGGAGGTCGCGAAGGTGTTGAAGGGCGACCGCTCGCGCCTGAAGGTCGTGCCGCGCGATCCGGGCGCCCTGGTGCTCTTCCGCGGCTGCAACTCGCTGCACCGCGTGACAGAGGTGGCGGGCGACAGGCTCCGGCTCATGTCGGTATTCGTCTACGAGGACCACCCCGGCGTGATAGGCGATCCCGGCGTCAACGAGACGGTCTATGGTCCGCGCACGCGGCCGGCGACGGCGGGCTGAGGCCCTGGCCGCAGCCCGGGCGGGCTTGACCCTGAGAATCCCGGCCGCTACCAGCTTGTGGCGAGCGACCCTGCGAGACGGGGCCCGGGCGGGCAACGCTCCGGGTCCGGCGGGCTGGTAGCGGGACGGGCAATGGTGGCGAGGGCGCGATCGGGAGACCTCGGCCGGCAGCAGCTGATCGAGGCGGCGGCCCAGACGATCTACAAGTTCGGCTACCACGACGCCACGGTCGCGCGCATTGCGCAGGAGAGCGGGCTCTCCGCCGGTAACATCCACTATCACTTCGGCGGCAAGGAAGGCCTGCTGGAGGCGACGATGCGCGCCCTTCTCGGCGACATCCACGATTCCATGGTCGAGCAGCTCACCCGGGCCGAGGGTCCGCTGGAGCGCGTGCGCGCGGTCATCCGCACCAACCTGGCCGAGCCGCTATTCCGGCCGGAGATCTGTCGGGTCTGGCTGCACTTCTGGGCGCAGACCCCGCACCAGCAGCGCCTCGCCCGGCTGGAGCAGATCAATGCCACCCGCTTCCGCGCCAACCTGCAGGAGGGCCTGCGCCATCTCGTGGCGCCGCAGCGCGTGCAGGGCCTGGCGCACGAGATCGTCGCCATGGTCGACGGCCTCTGGGTCCGCCGGGCGCAGCGCGGCCAGGAGGTCGACCCGCAGGCCGCCTGCCGGATGGTGCTGGACTATCTCGACCGCCGGCTGGAGGAGGAGGCGTGACGGGCGGGCGCCGCCAGGCGAGGCGCGAGGAGCGCCGCCTGCAGCTGATCGAGGCCACCATCGCCACCGTCAACGAGCGGGGCCTGATGGAGGCGACCGTCAGCCAGATCGCCGCCGCCGCCGGCTTCACCGGCGCCAACCTCTACCGCTATTTCGGCGACAAGGAGGGGCTCTTCGCCGCCACCATGCGTCACATCGTCGGGCGCGTGCAGGCAGAGCAACGCCGCCGCACGGCGGGCCTCGAGGATCCCGGAGCCCGCTTCCTGGCCCTGCTGGAGGCCAATCTCTCGCCCGCCGTCTTCCGCGTCGACCTCTGCCGGGCCTGGCTGCACTTCCAGGCCCAGGCCTCCCACAGTCCCGCAATGGCCCGCCTGGAGCGGCTGAACGACCGCCTGCTCGCCCGTGCGCTGCGTCGGGAGGCCCAGGCCCTGCTGCCACGCGAGGGGGCCCGCCGTCTCGCCGAGGAGGCGGCAGCCCTGCTCCAGGGCCTGCGGGTCCAGCGCGCGCAGGTCGACGAGGGCTTCACGCCGGAGGAGGCCCAGGCACTGGTGCGCGCGGCGATGGGCTCGCGCCTGCGGCCCTGACCCCGGCCCGGAGGGGCGGCCCTTCCGCTCAGGCCTCCCAGTGGACCGGCCAGTCGCCGGCGAGCCGCAGGTCGCTGCCGGCCGCGTCCTCGATCAGCTTGGCCACGTGCAGCTCGCCCTTGCCGCCGCCGTAGGTCTCGCGGGCGAGGTCGAAGCGCCGGGACGCGGCCTCGCCGACCGGCAGCGGCACCTTGCCCCGCTCGGCCAGGGCCTTGATGAGGCCGAGGTCCTTCACGCAGAGGTCGAGGGTGAATGAGGGGTCGTAGTGGCCGGCGAAGATCGAGGGGGCGTCGTGGCGCGCGACGAAGGAATCCCCGACGGAATCCTTGATCGCCTCCCAGAGGACGTCGAGCGCGACGCCGGCCTGCTTGCCCAGCATCAGGCCCTCGCCGATCACCGCGGCATGGGTGAACCAGAGGAAGTTGGTGACCAACTTGACCGCATTGCCGGTGCCCAGCGGCCCGCAGTCGATCACCCGGCCCATGGCCTCCAGCAGGGGCCGCGCGCGTGCCAGGTCCTCGGGCCTGCCGCCGGCGAAGATGGTGAGCTCTCCGCGCCGCGCACCGTCGACGGCGCCGGTCACCGGTGCGTCGACCAGGGCGACGCCGTTCCGGCTCGCGGTCTCGGCCAGTCGCTCCAGCAGGGTGGCGTCGTTCGTCGTCATGTCGATCCAGAGCGCACCCTCGCGCAGTGCTGCCAGTGCGCCGGCGGTCTCCATCACCGCCGTCACCTGCGGCGGTCCGGGCAGGGAGGTGACCAGGATCTCGGCCCGCCCGGCGCAGTCCGCGGCGCTCTCGGCGAAGGCGGCGCCCTTCGCCTCCAGCTCGGCCGCCTTGCCGCGATCCAGGTCGAAGACGGTGAGCCGGTGCCCCGTCTTCTGCAGCTGCAGGGCCATGTTGGCGCCCATGAATCCGAGGCCGATGAAACCTATTTCCATGCTCCGTTTTCCTCCGGGGGATGATCGCGTGATTGGCGTGAGACAAGTTTAGTGAATCGTCGTGCAATAGCAAGCCAGCAAGAGCTGGCGCATACTCCCAAACTGAAGCTTAATAGATTGAATCAGATTAATTTTGTACGTACTGATGCAGGTAATCGATTGGCCAAGGTTCCTTGCGTGGGAGGAGGAGCCGAACCGGTTGGCCCTCGGGTACCGTAGCGATTCGACGTGGCGTCATCGCGTCTTGGGCTGCTTGAGCTCCTGGGGCGGCGCCTCCCGTAACCCGGAAGGCGCAGCAGGCCTCAGCCCAGCAGGCGATCGTCGAAGGGATAGCTGGAGAGGAGCAGCGGGCCGGTTTCGGTGATCTCCACCATCTCTTCCAGCTTCACGCCCTCGCCGCCGCGGTCCGAACCGGTGAAGCTCTCGACGCTGAAGACCATGCCGGGCTGGATCTCGCCGTCGTAGCCGCAGTCCTCCCAGTCCTCCTGGTAGGGGACCTTGGGATACTCGTCGGTCATGCCGACCCCATGGGTCAGGCAGGTGTAGCGGTGGGCGATGCAGTCGCTGCGCCTGGTGAAGGCGCGGCGGCTGACCTCCAGGAAGCTGCGGCCCGGCTGCAGCAGCTCCATGTTGTGGTGCACCTCGTCGTAGGCATGGCGGTAGAGCGCCTTCTGCTCCGCGCTGGGCGCGCCCTCGCCGCAGAGCCAGGTGCGCGAGATGTCCGTGCAGTAGCCGTAGGGGCCCACCATGTCGGTGTCGAAGGCGACCAGTTCGCCCGCCTCGATCACCTTGTCGCTGGCCTCGCGGTACCAGGGGTTGGTGCGATGGCCCGACGCCAGGATCCGGCATTCGAACCACTCTCCGTCGAGGGCGATGTTGGTGCGGTGCAGGTGCGAGAGCAGCTCGTTCTCGGTGATGCCGGGTTCGAGGGCCTTCTCCATCGCCCGCATCCCGGCTTCCCCGACCGCGATCGAGTAGCGCATGAGCGCGATCTCGTCGGGCGACTTGATGATGCGCGCGCTCTCGACCAGGGTCTCGGCGTCGGCAAGCTGGAAGCCCGCCTGCATCAGGGCCGCCGCGGCGCTGGGGTTCAGGCGGTCGAAGGCCACCTTGGGATAGCTCTCGTCGAGGCCGACCTCCTCCAGGAAGCTGCGGACCTCGCCGGCCAGGTTGCGGCCCTGCTCGGTGAGGTCGAGGCCCGCGTCGAAGAGGTTGCGGTACCTGGCCGGGCGGAAGGCGTGGATCTGCGATCGGCTGTTCATGTAGGTGCCGTGCATCACCAGCGGTCCCTCGACCGGCACCAGCAGGTAGCAGAAGGGCATGCGGGTCTGGAAGATCGAGAACTGGCAGTGGTCCGAGGCGTAGCGCTGGCTCACCGGATTGGCCAGCACGCAGAGTGCGACCTCGCGCTCGCGCATCGCCTGGCGCAGCCTGCCCAGGCGATAGCCATGCACGGCATCCATGTCCACGGGCGGCCTTGCAAGCCGCGCGGGGGCCTCGAGTACAGTATTCGCCGCAATGGCCATGCCGACCTCCGCCTGCCATGACGCTTCCAATCGCAAGACGCTAGGGCAGGGGAGAGGCCGTTACTTGCGAAGACACGACTAGGTCGGGTCGTTTGCGGGCCGATTGTTCGGAAAAAGGGGGCCCGGCCGCGCCCGCCGGGCGGAGGCGGCGCGGCAAGCGGGATCCTCTCAGGCCGGGTCGCCCTCGAAGAGGCGCCTGACCATGTCTCGATAGAGCAGAAGCTGGCGCGACAGCAGGCCGTCGTCGTTCACCGCCTTGCCGATGATCATGCCGCCGTCGACCAGCGCGCAGAGCATGTCGGCCAGGTCCTCGGGCGCGACCCGCTGCTTGGGCGGATGATGGCGCGCGATGGAGGCGAAGCGCGCCGCGAAGCGCTCCCGCCAGGCCAGAACGGCGCTGCGGTGCAGGTCGCGCACCTCGCGGTTGAAGAGCTGGTCCTGATAGCAGTAGGCGGCCATCAGGCAGCCGGGGTTGCCGCCCGGCAGGTCCTCCAGCATCTCCGCCAGCATCTTGAGCCCGATCAGGAAGGCGTGCAGCGGGTCGTCGTGCAGCTGGTCGGCCCGGCTGAAGATGCTGTCCAGGAGGATGCGCTCGCGCTCGAGGTAACGCACGAGGAGCGCCTGGGCCAGCGCGCCCTTGCCCTTGAAATGATAGAAAAATCCGCTCTTGGTTATGCCGACGGCGGCGATCAGCTCGTCGATCGAGGTCGCCCCGAAGCCCTTTTCCAGGATGGCGGATTCGGCGGCGTCCAGCAGCCGCTCGCGGGTCTCCGAACTCTCTCTTTCGACGCCCTGCGGCATGGCTCTCCTCGCGCGAATCGAAGGGCTGGACTGTACCACAGGTGCAGGCCGCGCCGTCAGGACCCTTCTCGGGGCATCGCCCTTTGCGGCCATTCTATTGACAATGATAGATTTTCCCCTCCCGGCTGCTGCTGTTCCATAGGTTCTCTGGAACGCCGGGGATTGGCCCCTCATCTGCTAGGCCGTAGGGATGCCCCCCAAAGCATGGAGCCTAGGAACGATGTTGCACAAGCAAGAGACGCTGCCCTTGGGACAAGACTCTCTTGTCATCACCCATAACGCCCCCGATGGGGCGCGAGGGCTCTGCGGTCCGTTCGAACTGGCCGGACCCGCCGCTGCCTGCCTGCTGAGCGATCCGGTGGGCGAGGAGGCGCTGGTCAACTTCTACTGCCCCTACCTGCGCCTGGCGCGCGGTCTGGGCAGCGGCATGCTGCTGGAATCGCCGACCGCGCGTGCCAGCCGGACCTGGATCTCCGCACTCGGCCTCGGCCGGCAGGATCCCATGGCACTGAACCGCCAGGCCGTGGCCTTCGTCTCGCAGCTACGCGACTTCTTCGATCCGGCCGGCGGCTTCGTGCGGCTGGGCGGTGCGGTCGGCCCCGGATCTGCGCTGCGCGGCGCGGAGGTGACGCGCGAGGAGGCGCTGCTCCACCACTTCGAGCAGGTGGAGATCCTGGCGGCCGCGGGCGTCGACCTGATCGTCGCCTCGGCCATGCCGACGGTGGCGGAAGCCATCGGCCTCACCATGGCGGCAGCCGCGATGGAGCGTCCGATCCTGGTCTACCTCGCGGTCGACCGCTGGGGCCGGATGGCCTGCGGAAGGCCGCTGGACGAGGCCGTCGCCATGATCGACGACGCGGTGCCCCAGGATGCCCGGCCGCTCTTCTACGGTCTGGACTGCCGGGATCTCGTCGCCGCCGAGCGCGCGCTGGCCGGTACCGGCCAGGCGGCGGCGCGGGTGCGTGGGGTGCGGGTGGCCGGTCCCATGCTGCAGCAGCCGGACCACGGCGAGCAGGGCCTGGGACTGCAGTCCCGCGGCCAGGACACGCCGGCGGCCCTCAGGGCGCGCTTCCCCAACCTGCAGCTCGTGGGGGGCGCCTTCGAGAGCAAGCCGGGCCTTCTCGACCGGCCGCTGCGGCGGCTGGCTGCGGCCTAGAGGGTCTCGGCTTTACGCGGAACCGGCCCGAGCCCCCGCCGACCCCGCCCGAGCGCGAAGCGCCCAAGACAAACGGAAGGGGCGGCAGACCCGCTGCCGCCCCGTCGTCCTGACCGGTCTGTGAAGCGCGCTATTTCTTGGATTTGGTGAGCTCGCCGTGCGCGGCGGTGAAGCCGGAGAGCGACACCGCCATGTCGGCCTTGGCGCCGTTGCCGAGCTGCAGCGAGATAGTGAGCTGTCCGCCGGCCTTCATGGCCGCGATCAGCTGGTCGTTCATCACGATGCCGGACTGGCAGATGTTGGGGCCGCAGACCTCGATCGGCACCTTGGCCACCTCGTTCCCGTCGATCGACATGCTGATGCCGGCGGCGACGCGGAAGGTGCTGGGCGGATCGGTCAGGCCGTAGGGCAGCCGCAGCAGCAGGATCATGGGGCTTTCCGGGCGGAAGAACCCGAAGGCGGACCAGAGCGCCAGGCGATCGTCTCCGGTGCGCACCTCCTGCACGGCACCGCAGGTCGGCGGCTCCGTCGACTGACAGACGATCTGCCAGTCCTGGAACTTGGGGCCCAGTTGGTTCTCCGGCTGGGCCTGGTCCTGAGCCAGGCCAGCCGATGCGGTCAGTCCGATTGCGAGGGCCGTCGCCAGACCGGCGAACGCGCGGCGTAGCGGACGCAAGGGGAGAGGTCGGAACGTCATGAACGTCGGTGTAGCCTAACTCGCTCGCGTCGGCCAGCCCGCAACGTGAGGGACAGACTGCTTTTTCTGTGACCTTTTCGCCGCTCTGCCGGCCGCGGATGGAAGCCCTGCTCACTGAGGCGCTTGTCGGCGGCGGCGGAAAGGGCGAGATATAGGCCTCCTTAGCGACAAGCCAGACGCAAAACGTGACAGCCATGCCGACCACGAACGAGATTCGACGCCAGTTCCTGGACTATTTCCGCGACGCGGGGCACGAGGTCGTGAGCTCCTCGCCCCTGGTGCCGCGCAACGACCCCTCGCTGCTCTTCACCAACGCGGGCATGGTCCAGTTCAAGAACGTCTTCACCGGCCAGGAGCAGCGCGACTATGCCCGCGCGGTGACCTCGCAGAAGTGCGTGCGCGCCGGCGGCAAGCACAACGACCTGGAGAACGTGGGCTACACCGCCCGCCACCACACCTTCTTCGAGATGCTGGGGAACTTCTCCTTCGGCGACTACTTCAAGGACCGCGCGATCGAGCTGGCCTGGAACCTGGTGACGAAGGAGATGGGCCTCGACCGCGAGCGCCTGCTGGTGACGGTCTATTCCGAGGACGAGGAGGCGGCGGCGCTCTGGCGCAAGATCGCCGGCCTGCCGGACGAGCGCATCATCCGCATCGCCACCTCGGACAACTTCTGGGCCATGGGCGACACCGGCCCCTGCGGCCCCTGCTCGGAGATCTTCTACGACCACGGTCCCCACATCCAGGGCGGCCCGCCGGGCAGCCCGGACGAGGACGGCGACCGCTTCATCGAGATCTGGAACCTGGTCTTCATGCAGTACGAGCAGGTGACCAGGGAGGAGCGCGTGAACCTGCCGCGCCCCTCGATCGACACCGGCATGGGGCTGGAGCGCATCGCCGCCGTCCTGCAGGGCAAGCATGACAACTACGACATCGACCTGATGCGCGGCCTGATCGAGGCTTCGGCCGAGGCCAGCGGGGTGGCCCCGGAGGGCAGCCACGGCGTCTCGCACCGGGTGATCGCCGATCATCTCAGGGCCTCCTCCTTCCTCCTGGCCGACGGCGTCATGCCGGCCAACGAGGGGCGGGGCTACGTGCTGCGGCGGATCATGCGCCGGGCCATGCGCCATGCCCACAAGCTGGGCGTGAAGGATCCGCTGATCCACCGCCTGGTGCCGGCCCTGGTCTCGGCCATGGGCCAGGCCTTCCCGGAACTGGTGCGCGCCGAGGCGCTGATCCGCGAGACCCTGAAGCTGGAGGAGACCCGCTTCCGCGAGACTCTCGGCCGCGGCCTGCGCCTGCTGGAGGAGGCGACCGGCAAGCTGGGCGAGGGCGAGGCGCTGGACGGCGAGACGGCCTTCAAGCTCTACGACACCTTCGGATTCCCGCTCGACCTGACGCAGGACATCCTGCGCGGCCAGGGGCGCCGGGTCGACCAGGCCGGCTTCGATGCTGCCATGGCACGGCAGAAGGCGGCCGCGCGGGCTGCCTGGTCCGGGTCCGGCGAGGCGGCGACGGAGAGCCTCTGGTTCGACCTGCGCGAGCGCTGCGGGGCCAGCGAGTTCCTGGGCTACGCCACCGAGATGGCCGAGGGCGTGGTCCAAGCCCTGGTGGTCGATGGCGCGGAGGTGGAGAGCGCCGAGACCGGCCAGCGGGTCGCGATCATCGTCAACCAGACACCCTTCTACGGCGAGGCCGGCGGCCAGCAGGGCGACAGCGGCCTGATCTTCTCCGCCGAGGGCGGGGAGGTCCAGGTCACCGACACGCAGCGGCGCCTGGGCGACCTCTGGGTGCATCTGGGCGAGGTGACCGACGGGCAGATCAGGCGCGGCGATACGGTGGAGCTCCGGGTGGCGGACGAGCGGCGCGCCCGCCTGCGCGGTGCACACTCGGCGACCCACCTGCTGCACGCAGCCCTGCGCCGCCGCCTGGGCCGGCATGTGACGCAGAAGGGCTCGCTGGTGGCGCCCGGCCGCCTGCGCTTCGACATCTCGCAGCCCACCCCGCTGACGGCGGAGGACCTCCGCATCGTCGAGCAGGAGGTGAACGAGCGCATCCGCGGAAACACCCCGGTCGTCACCACCTTGATGCAGCCCGAGGAGGCGGTCGAGGCCGGCGCCATGGCGCTCTTCGGCGAGAAGTACGGCGAGGAGGTGCGCGTGCTCGAGATGGGCGGCACGGACCCGGAGGACCCCTCCAAGCCCTACTCCTTGGAGCTCTGCGGCGGGACCCATGTGGCCAACACCGGCGACATCGGCTTCTTCAAGATCACCGGCGAGGGCGCGCTGGCGGCCGGCGTGCGCCGCATCGAGGCCGTCACCGGCGAGACCGCGGTTGCCTATGCCGAGGAGCAGGAGGCCCTGCTGGCCGAGACCGCCGCGGTGATGAAGGCCGCGCCGGCCGACCTGCCGGGCCGCGTGGCCCAGCTCCTCGACGAGCGCCGCAAGCTCGAGCGCGAGGTGGGCGAGCTGCGCCGCAAGCTGGCGGCCGGCGGCACAGCCGGGGCGCCGTCCGAGCAGCGCGCGGTCGGCGGCGTGGCGCTTATCGCCAAGCTGCTTCCCGATATGCCGGCCAAGGACCTGAAGCCCCTGGCCGACGAGCTGAAGCGCCAGGTGGGGTCGGGCGTGGTGGCGCTGGTCGCGACCAACGACGGCAAGGCCTCCCTGGTCGTCGGCGTCACCCAGGACCTGACCGACCGCCTGGATGCGGTGGGCCTGGTGCGCGCCGGGGCGGCGGCCCTGGGCGGCAAGGGCGGCGGCGGCCGCCCGGACATGGCGCAGGCGGGCGGCCCCGAGGCTGCCAAGGCCGCCGAGGCCCTGGCGGCGATCGAAGCGGCGATGGCGGCGGCTTGAGCTGGTATACGCGTTCTATCCCTAGCTCTTGACGTCAGGCACATTACGCCGCTGTTGAGACTGTGACTCCAGTAGCTGGTTCAGATCTCTTGCCGTGCCTTGGGTCCATCGGACGGCGTAATCTACCCGCGTTCGGTTGGAAGTTCGACGCTTCCTTGCATCGTGCGCAAAACCTTCTGGTCTTGCAACACTGAATCAAAAGTTGTGAAACTTGACAGGTAAATTCATTTTAGATAGAGTGACCTTCAACTGGATGACCGCGTTTCTACGGCACGGTAAGAATCCAAGGTTCTGCCAGATTGCGGAACGAGAGGCTCGTTGCCGGCCCATAGGGGTTGGATTTGGTTTGAAAGAACATGGCGCGTTGACGCTGTGGCTAAGGGAGCATGGTCGGAACAGTTGTTTGAGAAGATCCTTCAGGGAGTTCGTGAGAGTGGGCGCTGGGTGCCAGGTTCCCGGTGAGCTTCTCACGCCTGGTTTTGAGGAGGTTCTAGAATGCCAAGTATTAATAATGAACCTGATCACAGCCAATCGAATAGAAGAATTGGCGCCATTTTTCATTATGGTATTGTTGTTGGATTGATTTTGGTTGCTTTAAGCGGATTATCTTTGGCATTCTCCTTGGTAAATTTCTTTGTTTCCGTATTGGTGCTATGTGCCGGGTTGGGAGTGGTTCTGGGCGCTTTTGGTTCTACGGCAAGTGTATCGATACCAGTGCAAGGTATTACTGTCGGCGGATCTGCTGCTATTGTTATATCACTATTCCTTATTGTTGTGTCTAATCTTGATGATCGGTATTTGTTGTTAAAGATTCAAGGTAGACTAAGTGAAGCTTCAGTAGATCTCATTGGAGATGAAAAATACTTTGGCGGGTATCGAGAGGATCATAAAACACATGATTTTATACTTTTTGGAAATGAAATTAAGAGAGATAATGTTAGTGTTTTTATTACAATGAATGATGATATTGAGTACCTATTCGAATGTATTAGTGCTGATGAACTGAGACCATTCCTTGCGTCGGGCAAAACTATAGAATGGACGTTCCAGCCGTCCGAACAGGAAAGCGATCCACCTAGGATCTACAACAAATCAGGCAAGGCAATAGCAAACGAGGTTGGGCCTTGCCGCAGCTTCGAAGGTGACCATGCCGGAGGAAGGGCGGGATTCAAGAGTGGGCAACTGGGGCAGTTTGCGAACGTTTTCGTTGGATCCGCTAGGGCGGAAGACCCAAACGACCAGTTGAGCGTAGAACAGGGCTACAAAGTCCAAGGACTTGTGGAGAAACTAGAGTCGGACATAAGTCGCGTACGCCGCAATGCGAGAGCCGATCTGGCTTCATTCGGACATGCGGTCGTGACGCCTTTGATCGGCGAACTGACGATCGAGGGCCAAACCTATCGCAAGAGGCTCGGTATCGTCGTAGCTCTGTCGACCATGCTCCGCGACAACAAGGAGAATAGAGAGGTTGTGATTGAACAGATCGATGACGACCAGATACGGATTCTCGTGGATGCGGCAGCCGACAATGATCGGACCATCCGAATCTATGCAAGTGAGTTCCTCTATGATTTGGGTGATCCACGATCGATTGACATCGCTCTGGAACAGGCGATGGGTTACTCGGAAGAGGGCCGATTCAACGCCCTTCTTTCAGTGCTTGGCGCCGTGCCTTTCGCATCTGAAGACCAGAAACTAATTCTTATTAAAAATTTGCCAAACCTGAAATCTCCAAGCACACCTCGAACCAACGAACTTATCGACGAGATCATTGCGATGGCCAGCGGGTAGTCGTGATCGGTTACGGAACAGGGGTTAGAACACCCCGGCCTCCAGCCCCGCAGCCAGTGCCATCCCCACCTCCTCGCACTGCTCGAGGAAGCGCGCCTGCCACGCGCCGCGGCAGATCAGCGGTTCCTGGACGGCGCGCCAGCGCAGGCCGGTGACGATGCGCTCGACGGCGGTCCTCGTGCCGCTTCCGTCGTTGCCGGCGCGGATGTAGAGGGCGTAGGGGCGGCCTTGCGTCTCTTCCAGGCAGGGGTAGTAGATGCGGTCGAAGAAGTCCTTCAGGGCGCCGCTCATGTAGCCCAGGTTCTCGGTCGTGCCCAGGATCAGGCCGTCGGCCGCCTTGACCGCGTCGGGGCCGGTCTCCAGCGGGGCCGAGACCCGGACCTCGACGCCCTCGATCTCGGGATGGCGGGCCCCGCGCTCCACGGCCTCGCGCATGGCAAGCGTGTTGGGGGAGGGGGCATGGGCCACGATCAGGAGGCGCTTCACGACTGGGTTTCCTACGAGCGGCTGGCCTCCTTACATAGCCGCCCCGGCGTGCTTTCGGCCAGCCCGGCGGGTGAGGTCGGCGATCAGCTCCTCGGTCATCCTGACGTCGCCGAAGTTGCGCAGGATGTTGTAGAGGGCGGCGCGGTGCTCCTCGTCGCTTCTGGCGGCATTGGCGTCCGCCACCATCACCACGCGGAAGCCCAAGGTGGCCGCGTCCCTGGCGGAGCTCTCGCAGCAGATGTTGGTGAGTACCCCGGTGACGATCACCGTGTCGACCCCGCGGGCCTGCAGCAGTTCCGGCAGCCGGCACCTGCCGGGAAAGAAGGCACTGTAGGCGGCCTTCTCGACGAGGAGATCGCCGGGCTCGGGATCGAGACCTGCCGCCAGCTCCTTGCCGGCATGGCCCTCCGCCGTCTGCGCGACGTGCTTGCGGAGGTGATCGCTTCCCCAGAGCGCCTCCAGGTTCGGGCTCGCGGCCGGCAGGGGGGCGGGGCGCACCCAGGCCACCGTGCCGCCGAGCGCGCGCAGCGAGGCCGCCAGCCGTGCGACCGGCGCGACGATGGAGGCGGCACAGGGTGTGCTGGCGATGACGCTCTCCATCAGGTCGATCACGACGAGTGCGGTCCTGGCGGGCTCCAGTCTATCGAAGGCGTGGCGCCGGCCGCGCCGCCGTGCCATCTTCTCCACCGCCCATTCCGGCAGCGAGGAATCGTGACGGGCGCCTGAAGGGCGGCGATCCGGCTTGAGTGGGGGCATCGAGCAACTCTTCGAACAAATAGGGAACAGGGGCAATCTGTAACGCGGAGTCGCACGAGCCGGCAAGGAGGTGTGGCATCGGCCGTGCGGTCGGCACCGGACCGCCGGCCTCGGTGCCGCCGCGTCACCGGGCGCCTTGTCGCCGGCTGGCGGTCGGCGTAGGCAGCACTGTCCTGAGACACTCGAGGGAGGCCCCGCATGCCCTCTGCCCTGCGCTGGCTCCTGCTGCCCGTCTGGCTCTTGCAGGTGATGAGCGGCGCCAAGTCCTTTGCCGGGAACCCCGTGATCGGCAGTCCGGGGCTCAACCGGCGCGGCCTGCATGCCTGGCGCGTGCGCCTGGCGGCCAGGCGGGCGGAGCGCCGGCGCCGGCGCTCCGCGCATCTCTTGAATCCCGAGCAGCGCGCCGCCTTCGCCCGCGACGGCTTTCTCGTCATCGAGGACCTGCTGCCGGCCGCGGACTTTACGGCCCTGCGCGAGGAGGTGCTGAGCGCACGCCATCCCGTGGTCGAGCACCAGGAGGGCGACGCGCTCACCCGCCACCTGCGCCTCGACCCCAGGGTCCTGGTGGCCCTGCCTCAGGTCGCTCGGTTGCTGAAGAGCCCGGCCTGGCGCGCTCCCCTGGACTATGTCGCGGCCTTCCGGGTCAGGCCGCTGCTCTCGGTGCAGTCGGTCTTCAGCCAGATCGAGCCGGCGGCGCGCGATCCGCAGAACGACCTGCACATCGACAGCTTCTATTCCTCGATGAAGGCCTGGTTCTATCTGGACGACGTCCCGGCCGACGCCGGGCCCTTCGTCTACGTGCCGGGCTCCCATCGCCTGACCCGCCGGCGCCTGGCCTGGCAGCGCCGCATGAGCATCCTGGCCTCGCGCGGAGAGAGCGGCGATCCGGAGGACCGCAGGGGCTCCTTCCGGCTGGGTTCGCTGCCGCTGGCGCGCCTGGGCTTGCCGCCGGCGCGGCCGCTGGCGGTCAGGGCCAACACGCTGGTGGTCGCCGACACCTTCGGTTTCCACTGCCGCGCGGTCAGCAAGGCACCGGGCCGAAGGGTCGCGCTCTACGCCATGAGCCGGCCCAACCCCTATCTGCCTTTCTGCTTGGATCTCAGCGGCTTGCCCGGCCTTCTTCGGCGCTGGCACCTGCTGCCGGGCGACCGCCTGCGCCGTAAGATCGCGACCCCGGCGGACCAGCCACAGCCGATCGCCAGGGAGGGGTAGGGGGAGCTTCCTTTCTTAGTCATCCTCCGGCATGACCGGAGGATCCCTCTCCCCGTTGCCGCGAGGGTGTCGCGAGATCCTCCGGTCAAGCCGGAGGATGACTGAAAAAATGGAGACACGGGAAGGCTGATAGGGGAGCTGAGACGCACTGTCGGACTCCCCCTTACATCTTGCTCCCGATCTTCCCGCCCATGGCGTGGTAGGCACGGCCGCGGTAGAGCAGCGCCTCCTTGCCGGGACCCGGTCCGGCGGCGGTGACCCGGGCGACCAGGACGCGGTGGCTGCCGATCTCGACGGCCTCGATCAGGCGGCAGGTGAGGTGCGCGATGGCCGCCCTCCAGTGCGGCAGGGAGTCGGGGCCGAGGAACCAGCCGGGGTCGGCCAGGCGGGCGGCGTGATCGCTGCCGCCGTGACCGGCGCAGAGCTCCGCCAGGCTGCGGTCGGCCTCGCTCAGGAAGTTGACCGTGAAGCGGGCGTTGTCGATGACCGCGGCGGCGGCGCTGCCCTTGCTCTGCAGGCAGATGACGATGGTCGGCGGATCGGCCGAGACCGAGCTGAAGGCGGTCACGGTCACCGCGCCGGGGCCGGCAGGCCCGTCGGTCGCCACGACCGTCACCGGTTCCGGCACGCGCCGCAGCGCCGCCAGGAAATCGTCGCGCGGGGCGGCCTCCGCAAGTGCATCCTGTGCGGCGGCGGCTAGCTCGCCGCCTCTCCAGGTCGCGGTCATGCGCCTGCTGCGGAGGGTGAGGTGATGGCCATCGTCACAAAGTGGGAAGCGCCGACCGTGGCGGTCAAGCCTTCTTTGGCGCCTCCGCCCGGCCCCGCGCGCAGAGTGGCCTTGCACAAAGGCTGGCGACGGCCTGTGATGGGCCCTCCTCCTGGCGCTCCGGCGAACCAGGGGCCGAGCATGACAGGAGCGGAGAGCGGGGCCGCTACCGCCGGCGACCCTCGAGGCAAGCGAGAACGAGACCATGAACGACAGGAACGAAGAGGCTCTTCCCGCCGCGGCCTCGGTGGTGGTGATCGGCGGCGGGGTGATGGGGTGCTCCACGCTCTATCACCTGGCCGCGCTGGGCATCACCGATGCCGTGCTGCTGGAGCGCAACAGCCTGACCAGCGGCACGACCTGGCACTCGGCGGCCCAGGTGCGCGCCCTGCGCTCCACCCGCAACCTGACCGATCTCATCCGCTACTCGATCGGGCTCTACGGCCGCCTGGAAGAGGAGACCGGGCAGGCGACCGGCTGGATCAACAAGGGCTCGCTCTCGATCGCCACCAGCCAGGACCGCCTGACCCATGTGAAGCGCCAGGAGGCCCTGTCCCGCCTCTTCGGCCTCCAGGCGCGCTCGATCGCGCCGCGCGAGGCGAAGGAGCGCTGGCCCCTGATGAAGGCCGACGACGTGATCGGCGCGGTCTGGTCGCCGGAGGACGGGCGGGTCTCGCCCTCCGACCTCTGTGCGGCCCTGGTGAAGGGCGCGCGCAGCCGCGGGGCGCGGATCTTCGAGCAGACCGCGGTCCTGGGCATCGAGACGCGCGACCGGCGGGTGGTCGGCCTGCGCACCACGCGCGGCGACCTGCGCTGCGATGCCATCGCGATCTGCTGCGGGCTCTGGAGCCGGCGGGTGGCGGCCCTGGCGGGCGTCGGTGTGCCGCTGACGGCCTGCGAGCACTTCTACCTGCTGACCCGGGCCGTGCCGGGGATCGAGGGCAACCTGCCGACCCTCTCCGATCACGACGCCGGCCTCTACATCCGCGACGAGGCGCAAGGTCTGCTGGTCGGCTGCTTCGAGCCGCTCGGCAAGCCGCTGGATCCGGCCGCCCTGGGCGAGGACTTCGCCTTCCAGCTTCTGCCGGAAGACTGGGACCACTTCGAGCCGATGATGCTGGCGGCCCTCAACCGCGTGCCGGCACTGGAGACGGCCGAGGTGCGCATGCTGCTGAACGGGCCCGAGAGCTTCACCTTCGACGGCAGCTTCCTGCTGGGCGAGGCGGCCGAGACGCGCGGCTGCTTCCTCGGCTGCGGCATGAACTCGGTGGGCGTGGCGAGCGGCGGCGGGGCGGGCATGGCGCTGGCCCATGCCATCGTCGAGGGGCACATGCCGGTGGACCTGCACGAGGCCGACCCCAAGCGCTTCCCCGACTGCGTCAACGACCTGGCCCTGCTGGCCGAGCGGGCGCCGGAGGTGCTGGGCAAGCACTACGAGATCAGCTATCCGGGGCGGGCCTACGCCAGCGCCCGGAACCTGCGCCGCCTGCCGCTGCAGTCCCTCTGGTCCGAGGCCAAGGCCTGGACCGGGCAGGTCTACGGCTGGGAACGGCCGCTCTTCTTCGGCTGCGAGCATGCGCCGGCCCTGCGCTTCGGCCGCCCCGACTGGTTCGAGGCGGTCGGGCGCGAGGTGCAGGCGGCGCACCAGGGGGCGGCGGTCTTCGATCTCTCCACCTTCGGCAAGATCAGGGTGCAAGGCCCTGATGCAGAAGTATTTCTTAACCGGGTCTGCGCCAACAACATGCGCCGGCCGCCGGGCCGTGCGATCTACACCGCCATGCTGACGGAGAGGGGCGGGTTCCAGAGCGACCTCACCGCACTGCGCCTGGGGTCCGAGGACTATCGGCTGACCGTCGGCACCGGCTCCATCCGCCGCGACCTGGCCTGGCTGGAGCGCCACAGGGGCGCGGAGGAGCGGGTCGCGATCGAGGACGAGACCGAGGCTCTGGCGGTGCTGGGCGTGATGGGCCCCGAGGCCCAGGCGATCCTGACCGGCCTCGGCGGCGGGGCGTTGGCCGACCTTGGCTACTTCCGCCACGCGGAGGCCGAACTGGCCGGCGTCGCGGTCCGTGCGGCGCGGCTCTCCTATGTCGGCGAGGCCGGGTTCGAGATCGCCTGCAGCAGCGGCGATGCCCCGGCGCTCTGCCATGCCCTGCTGGAGCGCGGTGCCCTGCCGGCCGGCCTCTATGCCCAGACCGCCATGCGGATCGAGAAGCGCTACCTCTCCTTGGGCCACGACCTGGACGAGGACGTGACGCCGCTGGAGGCGGGCCTCGACTTCGCGCTGGCCTGGGACAGCGACTTCCTCGGTCGCGAGGCCCTCCTGCGCCGGCGCGAGCGGCCAGTGGAGCGGCGCATGACGACCCTGGTCCTGGAAGACCCGGCTGCGGTGCCCCTGGGCGGCGAGCCGGTGCTGCTCGGCCGGGAGCGGGTGGGGCAGACCACCTCGGCCGCTTTCGGCTACCGGGTGGGGCGGCCGGTGGCGCTGGCCTACCTGCCTGCGGCCCTCGCCGCGGGCGCGCGCGTGAGCCTCGACATCGCCGGCGAGCTCTTTGCGGCCACCGCACAGAGAGCGGCGGCCTTCGATCCACTTGGAGAGAGAATGAGAAGCAGAGTTTAAGATATTGAATTAAATTGATTTAGTTTCTTAAGCTCACTCTGATGGCTTTTCCTCTATACGCCCTGCCATGGGCATGGCATAAGAGAACAAACCATGTACAGAAAGGGGGCGCCCATGCGCATCGACTATCTCGAGCTCCCGGCGAGGGACCTCTCCGAGACCAGGGCGTTTTACGGCAGGGCCTTCGGCTGGTCCTTCGAGGACTGGGGGCCGGACTATCTGGCCTTCTCCGATGCCGGCCTGGAGGGCGGCTTCCGGCGCAGCGAGGCGCCGCCGCCGCGCGGCGGTGCGCTGGTCGTCCTCTACAGCGACGATCTGACCTAAGCCGAAAGGGCCGTAAGGGAGGCTGGCGCGACGATCCTGGAGACCCACTCTTTCCCCGGCGGCCGCCGCTTCCACTTTCTCGATCCCAGCGGCAACGAGCTGGCGGTCTGGACCAAGGTGGTAGAGGAGCCCGCCTGATCTTAGGCCCGGCCGCCCGCGCGCGACACCAGCGGCAGCGTTTCCCTGAGGTGCTCGCGCACCGTCTCCAGCTTGTTGGAGAGGTGCTGCTTCAGGATCTTGGCCAGGCGGTCGCCGTCGCGGGCCTGCAGGGCCTGGAGGATCGCCTCGTGCTCCTCCACGGCCTTGGCCCAGCGGTCGTCGGACATGTTCGCCATGTAGCGGGCGCGGCGGATGCGGCCGGCGAGGCCGCCCTGCATCTGGCTCAGGGTCGGGTTGCGCGCGGCCTCGAGAATCGCCTGATGAATGGCCTGGTTGTACTTGAAATAGTTGGGCATATCGCGCTGCTCGTAGGCTTCCAGCATGGCCGCGTGCTGGCGCTCGACGGCCGCCAGCTCTCGCGCCGTGATGAAGCGGCAGGCAAGCTCGCCCGACAGCGCCTCCAAGGCACCCATCACCGGAAAGGCCTCCTCGAGGTCCTCCAGGGTCAGGGCCGCGACCGAGGCGCCGCGGTTGGGCGAGAGCTCGACCAGCCCTTCCCTGGCCAGCACCTTCAGCGCCTCGCGCAGCGGCGTGCGCGACACGGCGAAGAGGTCGCTCAGGTCCTTCTCCGAGATCTTGCTGCCGGGGGCCAGGTCGCCTTCGATGATCAGGAGGCGCAGGCGTTCGACCAGCTCGTCGTGCAGCGACCGGCGGCGGATCGGTAGGACGGCTGACTCGGGCATCGCTGGCTTTGCCTCCCCTCTTTGCTCACGCGAAAAACCGGCCTGACCAGGGGGCCGGGAAACTGCGCAAGGCTAGTTTAGGGCATTATCGCTCGATCGACGCAATAAAACCACCACATGCTGTGCATTCCTGCCGGCCCCGTCCAGGATCTGATGGCGGCAGGAGGTGCCGTCCGCCACCAGTGCGCTGTCGGCGCCCGCCTTGCGCACCGCGGGCAGCAGGCTGAGCTCGGCCATGGCCAGGGAGGTTTCCAGGGTCTCCGCCTGGTAGCCGAAGGCGCCGGCCATGCCGCAGCAGGAGGAGGGGATCACCTCGACCGCGAGTTCCGGGATCAGCCCCAGGCTCTTCTGCACCGGCGAGAGCGCGTTCATCGCCTTCTGATGGCAGTGCCCGTGCAGCAGCGCGCGCTTGGCATCGATCGGCGCCAGCGCCACGCGCAGCCTGTCCTTCTCCTTCTGCTCGACGAGCCACTCCTCGAAGAGCAGGACCCTGGCGCCCTCCTCGGCGCTCCACTCGCCCGGCAGCAGGGCCGGCGCCTCGTCGCGGAAGGTCAGCAGGCAGGAGGGCTCGAGCCCGACGACCGCCGCGCCGCGGGCGATGACGGGCTTGATCGCGGCGATGGTCCGGCGCATCTCGGCCTTGGCCTCCTCCACCAGACCGGCGGCCAGGTAGGTGCGCCCGCAGCAGAGCGGCCTGCCGCGCTCAGGGGCCGCGTGCTCGAAGGGCGTCTCGTTGCGGGTGAGGAGGGCCGCCGCCGCCTCCAGGTTCTCCGGCTCGAAATAGCGGTTGAAGCAGTCGGCGAAGAGCAGCGCCTCGGGCTCCGCCACCCCGAGGGGCGCCGGGCGGAAGGGCCTAGCGTGCCAGCGCGGCAGGCTGCGCCTGGCGCTGAGGCCGAGCAGCCGCTCGCGCAGGCGGGGCAGCCCCGGCAGGCGATCCTGCAGGTTGGCGAGCCAGGAGAGGCGCGAGGCCAGCGGCGCATAGCGCGGCAGCTCAGCGATCAGGCGGTCGCGGGCGCTGAGGCCCCTGGTCTCTGCCCGGCGCGCCAGCACCTCGATCTTCATCCGGGCCATGTCGACCCCGGTCGGGCACTCGCGCTTGCAGCCCTTGCAGGAGACGCAGAGCTTCATGGTCTCGGCCATCTCGTCCGACGCGAAGGCCTCCGGCCCGAGCTGTCCGGAGATCGCCAGGCGCAGGCTGTTGGCGCGGCCGCGCACCAGGTCGCGCTCGTTCCGGGTCACCCGGTAGGAGGGGCACATCACCCCGTCGCCCAGCTTGCGGCAGGCGCCGTTGTTGTTGCACATCTCGACCGCGCCCTGGAAACCGCCGCCGGCCCCGCCCCAGACCGACCAGTCGAAGTGCGTCTGGAAGTCGGGGACGCGGTAGTCCGGCGGATAGCGGAAGAGGCGGCGATCGTCCATCTTTGGCGGATCGACGATGCGGCCCGGATTGAGCAGGCCCTCGGGATCGAAGCGCCGCTTCACCCAGCCGAAGGACTGGACCATGCGGACGCCGAACATGGGCTCGTGGAACTCCGAGCGCACGATCCCGTCGCCATGCTCGCCGGAGTGCGAGCCCTTGTACTCCCGCACCATCGCGAAGCACTCCTCGGCGATGGCGCGCATGGCCTTCACGTCCTTCTCCTGCTTCAGGTTCAGGACGGGACGCACGTGCAGGGTGCCGACCGAGGCGTGGGCATACCAGGTGCCGTCGGTGTCGTGCTTGCGGAAGATGTCTGTCAGGCGGCCGGTGTAGTCGGCGAGGTCTTCCAGGCGCACCGCGCAGTCCTCGACGAAGGAGACGGGTTTGCCCTCTCCCTTCATCGACATCATGATGTTGAGGCCCTGCTTGCGAACCTCCCAGATGGCCGATTGGAAGGAGGGCTCGCGGGCCTCGACCACGCCGCCGTCGTGCTTGCCGGGATCGCCCCAGGCGAAACCCAGGTCCGCCATCAGCGCCACCAGGGCCTCCAGGCGGCGCAGGTTCTCCGCCTGGTCGGGCTCGGCGAACTCGACCAGCAGCAGGGCCTGCGGCTCGCCGCGCACGAAGCGGTCGACCGTATCGCGGAAGAGGGGGTTGGCGCGCGACAGCTCGATCATGGTCCGGTCGACCAGCTCCACCGCGGTGGGATCCAGCTTCACGATGTGCTGCGGTGCCTCCATCGCCTGGCGGAAGGTCGGGAAGTGGCAGACGCCCAGCACCTTGTTGGCCGGCAGCGGCGAGAGCCGGAGCTGGGCTCTCTCCGTGACGGCGAGCGTGCCCTCCGATCCCACCAGCAGGTGGGCCAGGTTGTTGCCCTCTCCGTTCGGCACCAGGGCGTCGATGTTGTAGCCGCCGACGCGGCGCATCAGGTCGGGGAAGCGGGTCCCGATCTCTTCGGCCTCGCGTGCGCCCAGGTCCAGGAGGTCGCGGAAGAGGGCGCCGGTCTCGTCCGGCCGGTTGATGCCGCCCAGATCGCGCGGCGTGGGCCCGAAGCGCACCCGGCTGCCGTCGGCCAGCAGGCAGTCCAGCGCCTCCACGTTGTTGCGCATCGTCCCGTAGCGGATCGAGCGCGAGCCGCAGGAGTTGTTGGCGGCCATCCCGCCGATGGTGGCGCGCGAGGAGGTGGAGACATCGACCGGGAACCAGAGCCCCTGCGGCCGGAGCGCGGCGTTGAGCTGGTCGAGGACCATGCCCGGCTCCACCGTCGCCAGCCCAGCCTCCCGGTCGACCTCGAGCAAGCGGTTCAGGTGCTTGGAGAGGTCGATCACGATGGCCTGGTTCACGGTCTGGCCGCACTGCGAGGTACCGCCGCCGCGCGGCAGGACCGGCACGCCGGCCTCGCGGGCGATCTCCAGGGTGGCCTCCACGTCGGAGAAGCGCCTGGGGACCACGACCCCCAGCGGAAAGATCTGGTAAATCGAGGCGTCGGTCGCGTAACGTCCCCTCGAGAAGCGATCGAAGAGGACCTCTCCCTCGATCGCGGCTGAGAGGCGTTCGGACAGCTCTGGCACCGGCGGTTCCTCCAGGTTCAAGGGCCGGATCGCGTGTTCGCCGCACCGGACAAAGAGGCTTGCATTTTGAATGCATTATTCATAATACCGGAAGGCGGTTCCGGCAAGCCGACAGGATAACAAGAAGCCCGCCGGCGCCCAAAGGACATCCTCTCGATGGTCCGGCGGGCCGCGATCAGAAGACGGCTTGGCCAGCGGCCTTGCGGCCGGGCGAAAGATTGGGACGGACGTCATGGTAGCAGCGGGGCGACACTTTCTCCAGATTCCGGGGCCGACCAACGTCCCCGACCGCGTCCTGCGCGCCATGGACCTGCCGACCATGGATCACCGCGGGCCCGCCTTCGCCGAGCTGGGCCAGAAGGTGCTGGCCGGCATGCGCTCCGTCTTCCGCACCGAGGGGCGGGTCGTGATCTATCCCGCCTCCGGCACCGGTGCCTGGGAGGCCGCACTGGTGAACACGCTCTCGCCCGGCGACCGGGTGCTCATGTACGAGACCGGCCACTTCGCCACCCTCTGGAAGGAGATGGCCCAGCGCCTGGGCCTGAAGCCCGAGTTCATCGGCGGCGACTGGCGCGCCGGCGCCGACCCCGCGGTCATCGAGGAGCGCCTGCGCGCCGACAGCGCCGGTGCGATCAAGGCCGTCTGCGTGGTCCACAACGAGACCTCGACCGGCAGCACCACGCGGGTCGACGAGGTGCGCCGGGCGATGGACGCCGCCGGCCACGGCGCGCTCCTGATGGTCGACACCATCTCCTCGCTGGCCTCGATCGACTACCGGCACGACGAGTGGGGCGTGGACGTCACGGTCGCCGGCTCGCAGAAGGGACTGATGCTGCCGCCGGGGCTCTCCTTCAACGCGGTGAGCGAAAAGGCGCTGGCCGCCGGCAAGTCGGCCGGGCTCCAGCGCTCCTACTGGTCCTGGGAGGAGATGGAGACGCCCAACGCCAAGGGCTACTTCCCCTATACTCCGGCGACCAACCTGCTCTACGGCCTGGCCGAGGCCATCGACATGCTGCACGAGGAGGGGCTGGAAGAGGTCTTCGCCCGCCACCGCCGCCATGCCGAGGCCACGCGGCGTGCGGTGAGGGCCTGGGGCCTGGAGGTTCTCTGCCGGAACCCGCGGCACTTCTCCGGCTCGCTGACGGCCGTCCTCATGCCCGAGGGCCACGATGCCGACCGCTATCGCGCGACCGTGCTGGAGAACTTCAACATGTCGCTCGGCAACGGGCTCTCGAAGCTCGCCGGGAAGGTCTTCCGCATCGGCCACCTGGGCGACTTCAACGACCTCATGCTGATGGGCACCCTCTCCGGCGTCGAGATGGGTCTCGAGCTGGCGGGCGTCCCCTACCGGCGCGGCGGCACGCAGGCCGCGCTCGACTATTTGAGCGGACGCGATCAAGCTTCGGAGAGCGAGGCGGCACAGTGACGGCCGCCTGACCCCCAAGAAGTCTTAAGAAGCCCCGGCCAAGGGGACCTGGAGACAAGGATAGACAGGGAGGATGACGATGAAACTGACGATGATTCTGGCCGCAGGCGCGGCCCTGGTGGCTCTCGGCGGCACCGCCCAGGCCGAGAAGCTGACCCTCAAGTTCGGGCATGTCGGCGCGCCCGGCTCGCTCTTCGCGCTGAGCGCGGAAGAGTTCGCCCGCTGCTCCAACGAGGCCCTGGGCGATGCCGGCGAGGTACAGGTCTTCGGCTCCTCGCAGCTCGGCAAGGACAACGAATTGCTGCAGAAGCTGAAGCTGGGCCAGGTCGACTTCTCGCTGCCCTCTTCGGTCATGTCCTCGGTCGCGGACGAGTTCGGCGTCTTCGAGATGCCCTACATCATCCAGGACCGCGAGCACATGAAGCGGGTGCAGGACGCCATCCTCGAGAGCACCCTGCAGCCGGCGGTCAAGGAGAAGGGCTACCGCATCATCGGCGTGTGGGAGAACGGCTTCCGCCACATCACCAACAACACGCGCCCGATCAACACCCCCTCCGACCTCGAGGGCATCAAGCTGCGCACGCCCAAGGGCGCCTGGCGGGTGAAGATGTTCCAGCTCTACGGCGCCAACCCGACGCCGATGGCCTTCTCCGAGGTCTTCACCGCGCTCCAGACCGGCGTGATCGACGGCCAGGAGAACCCCTACGCGCAGATCGCGTCTGCCAAGTTCCAGGAGGTGCAGGACTATCTCTCCATCACCGGCCACGTCTACACGCCGGCCTACGTCCTGGTCTCCGACAAGAACTTCGCGAAGCTGCCGGAGGACGTGCAGGCGAAGCTGACGACCTGTGCGGCAGAGACCCAGGCCTTCGTCTACGAGACGGCGGCCCGGCTCGAGGAAGAGCTGCTGCAGGTGATCAAGGATGCCGGCGTCGAGGTCAACGAGGCCGACAAGGAGGCCTTCATCAAGGCCTCGGCACCGATCTACGAGGAGTTCTCGGGCGAGGTCGAAGGCGGGGCCGCGCTGGTCGAGACCGTCCAGGGCCTGGCCAAGGGCTCATAGTCTTCCATGGGGCGTCGTCGGCCGGGTGAGCCCCGAGACGACGCCCTTCTTGTCTTCGCTCCACGCAGCACACCCCAGCCCGACAGGACCCGACCGGCATGCTGAGCCTGCTCAAGCGCGGCTTCGAATGGCTCTTGGAATGGATCACGATCCTGCTGATGGTGTCCCTCACCGTCGTGGTGGTCGTCGCCATCTGCTTCCGCTTCGCCGGCGAATCGCTCTCCTGGTACGATGAGGTGGCGGCCATCCAGCTTTCCTGGATCACCTACTATGCCGCGGCCCTGGCGGCCCTGAAGCGCCGCCACATCGGCTTCGATTCCGTCCTTCTTGCCATTCCCATGCCGATCCGGATGGTCGCGGTGGTGGCGGCCGAGATCCTGGTGCTCGGCTTCTTCGTGATCCTGGGCTGGACCGGCATGCAAGTGCTGGAGGTCCTGGAGGGCGATGCGCTGGTGTCGCTCACCTGGGTCCCGGTGCAACTCACCCAGTCGGTCATCCCCATCGGCGCGGCGCTCTTCATCCTGGCCGAGCTGGTGAGCCTGCCCGACTACTGGCGGGTGACGGCGGCCGGACAGTCGCTGGAGCATCCCGAGATCCACGAGGAGCAGGCCTGAGCCATGCTGATCCTGGTGATGTTCCTCGCCCTGGTGGCGATGATCTGCGTGAACGTGCCGATCGCGGTCGCGCTCGCCATCTCCGGAATCATCGGGCTGGTGGCGACCGAGGGGCTGGACAGCCTGGTGACCGTCGCGCTCGATATGTACGACGGCTCCACCAAGTTCTCGCTGATCGCCATCCCCATGTTCGTGCTGGCCGGCGCCATCATGAACGCCGGCGGGATCACCGACCGGCTGATCAACTTCATCGCCGCCCTGATCGGCTTCGTGCGCGGCGGGCTCGCCATGGTGAACATCGGCGTCTCGCTCTTCTTCGCGGAGATCTCGGGCTCTGCGGTGGCAGACGTCGCGGCGCTGGGATCGGTCATGATCCCGCAGATGAAGAAGCGCGGCTACAGCGCGCCCTTCGCGGCGGCGATCACCTCCTCCTCGGCCTCGCTGGCGATCATCATTCCGCCCTCCATCCCCATGATCCTCTACGCGGTCTCGGCCAACACCAGCGTGGAGCAGCTCTTCGTCGCCGGCTTCATCCCGGGGCTGCTGGGCGGGGCGGGGCTGATGTTCGTCGCCTACCTCTTCGCCCGGCGCTACAACCTGCCGCGCGAGGAGATGTTCAACGTCGCAAGGGTGAAGGAAACCTTCTGGCAGGCGCTGCCGACCTTCGCGCTTCCGGTCATCATCCTGGGCGGGATCTTCGGCGGCTTCGTCACCGCGACCGAGGCAGCGGGGCTTGCCGTGGTCGCGGCCCTGGCGGTCGGGCTCTGGTACCGGGAATTCGACCTGAAGCAGATGCGCCGGGCCATGCTGGACGGCGGCATGCAGACGGCCATCGTCATGCTGCTGGTCGCGGCCTCGGTGCTGATGGGCGGCTTCCTCACCCGGGCCCAGCTGCCGCAGGAACTGGCCCAGCAGATGCTGTCGCTGACGGACAATCGCTATGTGATCCTGGCGATCCTGAACGTCTTCTTCCTGATCATCGGCTTCTTCCTGCACTCGGCCGCGGCGATCATCCTGGTGGTGCCGATCGTGGTCCCGCTGATCCAGGCCGCCGGCATCGACCCGGTGCACTTCGGCCTGGTTGTCACCCTGAACCTGGCGATCGGCCAGCAGACCCCGCCGGTCGCCAGCGTGCTGATCACCGCCTGCTCCATCGCGCGTGCCAACATCTGGCAGGTCTCCAAGGTCAACATCTACTTCATCGCCGTGCTCTTGACGGTGCTCCTGCTCTGCACTTACGTGCCGCAGATCCCGATGATCCTGGTCGACCTCTTCTACCGATGACGGCGGAGAGGGGACCCCCTTTCCCGGACAAGGAGCTTCCATGAGCGCAGAGCAAGAAGGCGAACTCATCTACCGCGTGGAGGAGGGCATCGGCTGGGTCACCTTGAACCGGCCCGCCGCCCGCAACGCGCTGACCTTCGCCATGTACGAGGGCCTGGCGCGGATCTGCAGCGAGATGCCGGAGGACGGCTCGGTCAAGGCCCTGGTCGTGATGGGCGCGGGCGACAAGGCTTTTGCCGCGGGCACCGACATCTCGCAGTTCCGCAGCTTCGAGACGGCCGAGGACGCGCTGACCTACGAGGCCAGGATCGACCGCGTGCTGAGCGCCGTGGAGCGCTGCCCGATCCCCACCTTGGCGGCGATCTCCGGTGCCTGCACCGGCGGCGGCGCCGGGATCGCGGCCGCCTGCGACCTCAGGATCTGCGCCGAGGACCTGCGCTTCGGCTTTCCCATCGCGCGGACCCTGGGCAACTGCCTCTCGCTCAACAGCCTGGCGCGGCTCAGCGCCATCGTCGGCCAGGCGCGGGTCCGCGAACTGGTCTTCACCGCCCGGCTGCTGGGCGCAGACGAGGCCCTGGCGGCCGGCCTGGTGATGGAGGTGCTGGAGGACCGCGCGGCGGTCCTGGCCCGCGCGAAGAGCCTGGCCGAGACCCTGGCCGGCCATGCGCCGCTCACCCTGAGGGCCACCAAGGAGGGCTTGCGGCGCCTGCGCGAGGCCGGCAGCCAGCTTGACGACCGCGACCTGATCCAGCTTTGCTACCTCAGCGAGGACTTCAAAGAGGGGTTGGAAGCCTTCCTGGGGAAGAGGCGACCGAACTGGAAGGGGCGCTAAGGGCGTGGCTGAAAAGAACGGGGGGCCGCTTGCCGGTCTCAAGGTCGTGGAACTGGCGCACATCATGGCCGGGCCGGTCTGCGGCATGATGCTGGCCGACATGGGCGCCGACGTGATCAAGGTCGAGAAGCCCAGCGGAGACGACACGCGCCGCAGCCTGCCACCCGACATCCAGGGCGAGTCCGCCGCCTTCCTCATGATGAACCGCAACAAGCGCGGCGTCTGCCTCGACCTGAAGAAGGATTCGGCGGTGAAGGCGCTGCGCCGCCTGCTGAAGCGCTCGGACGTGGTGGTGGAGAACTATCGCAAGGGCACGATGGAGAAGCTGGGTCTCGGCTACCAGAGCCTGCGCAAGGAGAACCGCGGCCTGATCTACTGCTCGGTCTCCGGCTTCGGGCGCACCGGCCCCTATGCCGAGCGCGGCGGCTTCGACCTCATCGCGCAGGGCATGTCGGGCCTCATGTCGATCACCGGCGAGGGGCCGGACCGGCCGCCGGTCAAGGTTGGCGCCCCGGTCTCCGACATCACCGCGGGCATCCTGGCAGCGCTCGGCGTCGTGGCGGCGCTCAACCACCGCAACCAGACGGGCGATGGCCAGGTGGTGGATACCTCCCTCTTCGAGGCGGCGATCACGCACACCTACTGGCAGTCGGCCATCGCCTTCGCCACCGGCGTGTCGCCCGAGCCCATGGGCTCCGCTCATCCCCTGAACGCGCCCTACCAGTCCTTCGAGACGGCCGACGGCTGGATCAACATCGGTGCCGCCAACCAGAAGAACTGGGAGCGTCTGATCGCCATCCTCGAGGCGCCGGAGCTGGGACAGGACCCCCGCTTCCTGGCCAATGAGGGGCGGATGGAGCACCTGCCGGCCCTGGTCGAGGCCCTGAACGCCCGCTTCCGGGAGCGCCCGACAGCGGAGTGGCTGGAGCGGCTGGAGGCCGGGGGCCTGCCGGCCGGGCCGGTGCTGAGCGTCGGCGAGATGCACCAGGATCCCCAGGCCATCGCCCGCGGCATGATCGTCGAGACCGAGCACCCCAGGGCAGGCGCCACGAAGGCCCTGGGGCTGCCCATCACCTTCTCCCACACGCCCGGCGAGGTCGCGCGGCCGGCACCCCTGCTGGGAGAGCACACCCGCGAGGTGCTCTCCGCGATCGGCTACTGGCCGGAGGAGATCGACGCGCTCTTCGAGGAGGGCGCCGCCATCGGAAGCTGAGGGCAGTCGCGTCGCTCAGGCGGCGCCGGCCCGCTCCCCCTCCCGGCCGCCCTATAGGATACTCTCGTGGGCGGTCGGGAGGGGGAGCGGGCCGGCACCGTGCCGAACCGAAGCCCCTATTCCTTGGGAGCGTGGCGCTCCGCGAAGTCCATGATGCGCGGCAGGATGTTGCGGCGGAAGCGGCCGCCGGCGAAGCCGCCGTAGTGTCCGACTCCCGGTTCCACATGGTGGTCGCGCTGGTCTGCCGACAGGCCGGTCAGGATGGCGTGGGCCGCCTCGGTCTGGCCGGGCGCGCAGATGTCGTCCTTCTCCCCCTCGATGGTCTGCAGCGGCACGTCGGTGATCGCCGCCGGCTCGACCGACCGTCCGCGCCAGGTGGCGACGCCCAGCGCCAGCTCGCGCTTCTGGAAGACCCGCTCGATGGTGTCGAGATAAAAGGCCGCGTCCATGTCCAGTGCCGACCAGTACTCGTCATAGAACTCGACGGTCTTCTGCGCGGCCTCGTGCTGGCCCGAGATGCGGTCGAAGAAGAGGGTCAGGTGCTTCTCGGCGTGGCGTTCGGGGTCCATCGCCATGAAGCTGGCGAGCTGCAGGAAGCCAGGATAGACGCTGCGCCCGGCACCGGCGCGCGAGAAGGGCACGGTGTGGATGACGTTGCGCTTGAACCAGGAGATGTCGTGGCTGCGCGAGAGGCGCGTGACCTCCGAGGGCGCGGCCTCGACATCCATCGGCGCCGAGATCAGGGTCATGGCCGAGGGGCGGTAGCCGATGGCACTCTGCGTCATGAGCGAGACGGCGGCGACCAGCGCCGGGCCGGGCTGGCAGACGGCCACGGCATGGAAGCCGCGGTCGCTCCGCTCGCCGGAGACCCTGACCATGAAGTCCATGAGATAGTCGGTGAAGTCGTCGAGGCCGAAGCTGCCGGCGCCGAAGGGCACCTCGGCCGCGTCGGTCCAGTCGGTCAGCCAGACCTCGCCCCGGTCGAGGAAGGCGTCGACCGTGTGGCGGAGAAGCGTGGCGTGGTGCCCGGAGAGCGGCGCTATCAGCAGGAAGCGCCGGCCCGGTTCGGCCTCGGGCCTGGCCGAAAACCGCAGCAGGCGGCAGAAGGCCTTCTCCACCATCGTCTCCGGCTCGACGTCCAGGCCGAACTCGGGCTTGCCGTAGTGGCGGGTGACCCGGCCCACCAGCTCGAGGCTGGCATGCAGGGTGCGGGCCGGAAGGGATGTCTGTGTCAGGGGGGCCAGGAGCATCTGGCCGGTTTCGGCAGCGAGGTTCAAAGGCTCCAGCATCATAAGTTGGATGCTGTGGACACCGTACAACATGAAACGGCTTTCCTCTTGTTGCGAAGGACGCCGGCTTGCCCCGGTTCTTGTTGTGGGAGTCGGGACCGACCTCGCGAAGGCATGACAGAAAGGCGAAGCCTGATCCCTGGCATGAGGCCGAAGCGGGACCGCTCCTGTCAAGGAAGCCGCAGCAGATGGCAGCCCTGCGGGAACTCTCCACGAAAGCGCTTGCAATCGGCCGGGAGATCGGGACGGACGGTCCGGAAGCGCAATAGTCCCGGAGAGCACCGCCCGCAAATTGCGCGATGCCCCGGCCGGGCGGCCGAGGCATCGCATCGAGAGTAGGTTTATGTGAGCGCAGGCGTCAGTTGGAGTTCATGCCTGCTTCCATCTTCTCCATCACCTGGTCCAGGCTGAAGCTGGCCGCCTTCTGACGCGGCGGATAGTCGATGAAGGTCTCCAGGAACTTCGCCACGTAGGCCTGGGCGGGGACCAGCACGTAGGCGCGGTCCAGCATCCAGTCGTAGTAGGAGTTGGAGTAGACCGCCCGCTCGAAGGGATCGCGGCGCAGGTTCAAGATCAGCGGCACGCGCAGCGGGATGAAGGGCTCCATCCAGGCGCGGAAGCCGTGCTCGGCCTTCTGCTCCATGAAGATCAGCTTCCAGTCTTCATAGCGCAGCGCGGTGAGGTCGCCGTCGTCGGAGAAGTAGAAGATCTCCTTGCGCGGATCCTGGTCGGTCTTGCCGGTGAAATAGGGCACCATGTTGTAGCCGTCGAGGTGGACCTTGTAGGTCCGGCCGATGGCCTCCACGCCGCCCTCGAGCAGCCGCTGCTTGATGTCCGGCTCGCCCGCGATGGCGAGCAGCGTGGGCAGCCAGTCCATGTGGTGGACGATGGCGTTGCTGATCGTGCCCGGCTCGATCTTGCCGGGCCAGCGCACCAGCGCCGGCACCCGCCAGCCGCCTTCCCAGTTGGTGTTCTTCTCGCCGCGGAAGGGGGTGGTGGCCGCATCGGGCCAGGTGTTCATGTGCGGCCCGTTGTCGGTCGAGTAGAAGACCAGGGTGTTCTCGGCGATGCCCAGCCGGTCGAGCGTGTCCAGCAGCTGGCCGACGTGGCGGTCGTGCTCCACCATGCCGTCGGAGTACTCGTCCTGGCCGGAGATGCCGTCCAGCTCTTCCTTCACGTGCGTGCGGAAATGCATGCGCGTCCCGTTCCACCAGACGAAGAAGGGCTTGCCCTGGGCGTGCTGGCGCTCGATGAAGTCGATGGCCGCGGCCACGGTCTCGTCGTCGACCGTCTCCATGCGCTTCTTGGTAAGGGGTCCGGTGTCCTGGACCTCGCCGTCGGCGGACGACTTGATCACGCCGCGCGGTCCGAAACGCTCCCGGAACTCGGGGTTCTTGGGATAGTCCTCGTTCTCCGGCTCCTCCTCCGCGTTCAGGTGGTAGAGGTTCCCGAAGAACTCGTCGAAACCGTGGTTCGTGGGCAGGTGCTCGTCGCGGTCGCCCAGGTGGTTCTTGCCGAACTGGCCGGTGGAGTAGCCCACGGCCTTCAAGAGCCCGGCGATCGTCGGGTCCTCTACCTGCATGCCGGCTTCCGCGCCCGGCAGGCCAACCTTGGAGAGGCCGGTGCGGAAGACGCTCTGCCCGGTGATGAAGGAGGCGCGGCCCGCGGTGCAGCTCTGCTCGCCGTAGTAGTCTGTGAACAGCAGACCCTCGCGCGCCACGCGGTCGATGTTCGGCGTGTGATAGCCCATGATGCCGCGGCCATAGGCGCTGACGTTGGTCATCCCGATGTCGTCGCCCCAGATGATCAGGATGTTCGGCTTGGCGGCCTCCTGGGCGCCGGCCGGCAGGCTCGCCAGACCCAGCGCCAGCGCGAGCGCCGTGGCGCAGCCCGCCAGCATCGCCCCGGAGCCGGATGCGCGTTGCTTCTTCATGCTTGTCCTCCAGTCATGAACCTCGGTTTCACACCCGGCTGCGCCTATATCCAGGGTCAGGATGAACGCGACGGTCATCGCAGCAACAAGCCGGGCGCGCACCTTAGCGTGAAGACTGTAAAGAAATCCAGCCCGGCCCGTGGACAACAAGGCATGTACACCCTATTTCGTGTAGTATGTAACAAACAACTTCTTGAGGAGCGTGATGTCCGCCAAGACCTATCAGAAAACAGAAGCGGCGATTGCAAAGCTGAACCGCGTGCAATACGCCGTGACCCAGCAGGATGCGACCGAGCCGCCCTTCCGCAACGAGTACTGGGACGATTCCCGCGAGGGTCTCTACGTCGATATCGTCAGCGGCGAACCGCTTTTCACCTCGCGCGAGAAGTTCCACTCGCACTGCGGCTGGCCCAGCTTCACCAAGCCGCTGGAGCCCGAGCGCGTGATCGAGAAGTCCGACCGCAGCCATGGCATGGTGCGCACCGAGGTGCGCTCTCGCGACGGCGATTCCCACCTGGGCCACGTCTTTCCCGACGGGCCAGGCCCGGAGGGCCTGCGCTATTGCATCAACTCCGCTTCCCTGCGTTTCATACCCAAGGAGCAACTGGAGGCCGCCGGCTACGGCGACTACCTGAAACATTTCGAGGAGGAGAGCGCGACATGAGCGAGACGGCGGTACTGGCCGGCGGCTGCTTCTGGGGCATGCAGGATCTGATCCGCCGGGTTCCCGGCGTGATCTCCACCCGCGTGGGCTATGCCGGCGGCGAGATCGAGAACCCGACCTACAGGGACATCTGCACCGGCCGCTCCGGCCACGCCGAGGCCATCGAGATCGTCTTCGACCCGGCCAGGCTGACCTATCGCCGGCTGCTGGAGTTCTTCTTCCAGATCCACGATCCCAGCACGCTCGACCGCCAGGGCAACGACCGCGGCACGCAGTACCGCTCCGCCATCTTCTACGCCGACCAGCGCCAGAAGGAGACGGCGGAGGCGGTGATCCGCGCGGTCGACGCCTCTGGCCGCTGGCCCGGCCGCGTGGTGACCGAGGTCGCCCCCGCCAGGGCCTTCTGGGAGGCGGAACCGGTGCACCAGGACTACCTGCAGCGCATCCCGCACGGCTACACCTGCCACTACGTCCGCCCCGACTGGGTACTGGGCGAGGAGAGCTTCGGCGACGCGGCGGAGTAGGGGGGTAGCACCGCCTCCCCACTCACGCTCCCGCCAACCAGACTGTCGTCCTCCGACTTGATCGGAGGACCTTTGTGCGTCCTGTCGGACAGGGTGAAAGGGATTCTCCGATCAAGTCGGAGAATGACAATAGAGTTCGTGGTGGAGAGCGTGCCACGACCTGCCATTCGGCCTCTGGCTCGCGCCGAGCTGCCTCTGCGCGCCCGCCTGTCGTATCGGCGAACGCTATGCGGTGCGCTGTTTCCGCGCCGCCTGTCCCACCACCAGCCGCACGCGCCGGGGGGCGGCCAGCCAGATGCAGGCGGTGGAGACCAGGGTGAAGCCCAGGCAGACCCAGAAGCCGATGAGGTAGCTGCCGGTGGCGTCGTGGACGGCGCCCAGGAACCAGACTCCCACCGCCGCGCCGATGTTGCCCGAGAGCGAGAGCACCGCCACGATCCGGGCGATCTGCCGGCCGCCGAAGATCTCCGTCATGACCGCGCCGAAGAGCGCGGCCAGGCCGTAGCCCAGCAGACCCTGGACGGCGATCATGGCGTAGAGCAGCCAGGAGGCCGGGTTCTGGTACATCATCGCCAGGGTCAGGTAGCAGAGCGCGAAGCCCAGCATCGAGAGCGACCAGGCGATCTCGCGGCCCAGCCGGTCGGAGAGCCAGCCGATCGTGATCTGCCCCGCGATCCCGAAGAGCATGACCAGCCCCAGGGCCTCCGCCGCCGTGGCGCTGTCGAAGCCCTGTCCGATCAGGAACTGGGTCTGGTGCGCCTGGATCGAGTACCAGGCGAAGAGGGCCGAGAAGAAGCCGACGAAGATCCACCAGAAGCGGGCGGTCCGCATGGCCCGGCGCAGGGTCCAGTCGGTCTCCACCCAGGCGCGGTCGACCACGGGGTCGGGGGCCGGCCGGTCCGCCCGGCCGGGCGCCGGCCCGCCGTCGGGCTCCAGGCCCATGGACTGCGGGCTGGCCCGCTGGAAGAGCGCGTTCAGCGGGATGGTGGCCAGCACCATGCCGGCCATGGCGAGGCAGGCCGTGCGCCAGCCGTGATCGTCGATCAGGTCCTGGATGATCGGCATCAGGACGTAGCCGCCCACGCCCACGCCGGAGAAGGCGATGCCGATCGCCAGCCCCCGGTTGCGCACGAACCAGGCCGGCAGGAACATGGAGTGCACGATGTAGCTCATCGCCATGGAGCCGTTGATCACCAGTAGCCCCATGGTCGCGTAGAAGCCCCAGGGGCTGTCGATCAGGGTCACCAGCAGGAAGCCCGCGACCACCAGGAGGGCGCCAAGCGGGATGATGAGCCTGGGCCCGCTGCGGTCCATCAAGAGGCCGATCAACGGCAGCATGGCGGTGGAGACCAGGAAGCCCAGCGAGAAGGCGCCGGCGGTCACGTTCCTCGGCCAGTCGAACTCCGCCAGGATCTCGGGGAAGAGCAGGGAGAAGGAGGTGCGTGCGACGATCGCCACGCCCAGGGTCACGAAGGCGATCGCGATCACGTACCAGCCGTAGAAGATCGGCTTTCTCGTCCCTTGCCTGCGTTCGCTGGCCATGCGCCCTCCCTTGTCATCCAAGCGATAGGGACTGGCGGCGGCGAGGGACAGCGCTTTTTACGAAGGGCAGATGCCGGTCTTCCGGCCGTCGAGGCTGAGGCGGTTCTTGCGCTCCCAGTAGGCCTGGAGTTGCTCCGCGCTCATGGCGGCATAGTAGGGCAGCAGCTCGTCGGGACCCCGCTCGCGCTGGACCGGCATGACCGGCACCCCGGTGCCGCAGGAGGTCTGCACCAGGTCGATGGCGAGATCGAAGAGATTGCGCTGCCCGGCCATGGCGGGGAAGGCGGAGACCGCCGGCTCCCAGGCGGGATCGTGCGGGTGCAGGACCCGCGCCGCGCCATAGATCCTGACGATCAGGGGCTCGCCCTCGAAGGCGCAGAACATCAAGGTCATGCGCGGGCTCTCGGCGACGTGGGCCGCGGTCTCGTTGCCGCTGCCGGTGAGGTTCATCCAGCGGATGAGGTTCGCGTCTACGACCCGAAGCGTGTCCATTCCCTTGGGCGAGAGGTTGATCCGGCCCGTGGGCGCGGCCGTGGCCACGAAGAAGAGCCTCTGCCGCTCGATGAAGCGGCGCAGCGGCGGGGTGAGGCGTCCGGCTGTCGGCATGGGCCGCTCCTATCGCTTGCGCTGGGAGAGAAGGACTGCGGCCATGATCAGCAGCCCGCCGATCCAGGTGACGGGCGGCGGCAGGTCGGCCAGCAGGAGCCAGGCCCAGAGCGGTGCCAGCGGTGTCTCCAGGGAGGAGAGCAGGGCCGCCTCGGCGGCCGGCACGCGGCGCGCCCCCTCCGCCAGGGTGACGGAGGAGAGCGCGAAGACCAGCCCGAAGCCCGCCAGGATCCAGATCTCTTCGGCCGCGATCGTGAAGGGCTCCGCCAGCAGCAGGGCCGGTGGCAGGAGGAAGAGCGACATGAAGACGGAGGGCAGGCCCGCCGGCGTCTCCGGCCGGCGCCGATAGATGACCAGGATGATGGCGAGGCTCACCGTCATGGCGATGGCCAGGAGGTCGCCCAGCAGCTCCGGCCTGCCGAGCGAGCCCTGCACGATCACCAGCACGCCCAGGAAGGCGGCAAGACAGCAGAGCGCGACGCGGCGCGTCGGACGCTCGCCGATCCAGGCCCAGGCGAGGCCCGCGGCCAGCAGCGGCACGGCCGCGTAGATCAGGGTGACGTTGGCGATCGAGGTGATCTTGAGCGCGGGGATGTAGGCCGCGGTCCCGGCCGCACCGATCGCCGCCACCGTCCAGCCGCTGGTCCCCATGGCGGCGAACTCCAGGCGCAGCCGGCCGCGCAGGCCCAGGTAGACCAGGGTCATCAGGCTGGCCGAGAGGCCGCGCCAGAAGATGACGCTCCAGGAATCCGCCGCGACCCCCTTGGTGAAGAGGCCCGTCGTGCTGAAGACGACCGCCGAGGTCACCAGCAGGAACACGCCGAGGCCATGCTCGCCGACACCGGCGCCGCGCGGCCCGAGACTGAGCGTATGCGCCATCTCCGAAGCTCCTCTCGAGGTTGGGAAGGCTTCTATCGCGACGCTGCTGACAGCATAGTGTCAGGAGGCTTGCCCTATGCTCGGTCGGGCCAGAGAGGAGACGAGCGATGCGCCGTGCCGACCGCCTGTTCGAGATCATCCAGTTGCTGCGCCGGGCCCCCGCGCCACTGACGGCCGAGGCCATGGCGGCCCGCCTGGAGGTCTCCGCGCGCACGGTCTATCGCGACATGGCAGCACTGCAGGCCATGCGCGTGCCGATCGCGGGCGAGGCGGGGATCGGCTACATCATGCGGCCCGGCTACGACCTGCCGCCGCTCAACTTCGACAGCGAGGAGCTGCAGGCGATCCAGGTCGGCATGAGCCTCCTGGCGCGCACCGGGGACCGCAGCCTGAACGAGGCGGCGGCGCGCGTGCTCTCCAAGATCGAGGCCATCTGCGCCCTCGACAGCCTGCGCGTCTCGGCCTGCGGCGCCCCGCCGCCGGAACGGGTGGACCTGGCCGACCTCAGGCGCGCGATCGGTGAGGAGCGCAAGTTGCTGCTGGTCTATGCCGATGCCGGGGCCGAGATCAGCGAGCGGCGCGTCCGGCCCATCGCGATCACCTATTTCGTCGAGGTCGTGGTCATGAGCGCCTGGTGCGAGCTGCGCCGGGACTTCCGGAACTTCCGCTGCGACCGCATCCTCTCCATGACCCTGCTGGAGGAGCGCTTCGAGGGCGAGGGCGCGGCCTTACGCGCCTCCTGGGAAGCGTCACAAGGTCTCGGCACCTGCGGCCCGCCCATAGCGCTCTAGCCCGGGGCCGCAATTGCCGGCTAGCCTTCACACGGGACAAGAGAGGCCTCGGGACAAGAGAGGAAGGAGGGGCGATTGCGACTGACACCCCGCGAGCGCGACAAGCTCTTGATCGCCATGGCGGCCCAGGTTGCCCGCCGGCGCCTGGAGCGCGGCGTGAAGCTGAACCATCCCGAGGCGGTGGCGCTGATCACCGACCATGTCGTCGAGGGCGCGCGTGACGGCGCCAGCGTCGCCGAGCTGATGGCCAGCGGCGCCACGGTGCTGACCCGCGACCAGGTCATGCACGGCGTGCCCGAGATGATCCACGAGGTGCAGGTGGAAGCCACCTTCCCGGACGGGACCAAGCTGGTCACCGTCCACGACCCCATTCGTTAGGATTGCGCGATGGTTCCAGGCGAAGTCATCACCCGGGACGGCGAGCTCGAGATCAATGCCGGCCGTCCCACCGTCACCCTGGTGGTCACCAATAGCGGCGACCGGCCGGTGCAGGTCGGCAGCCACTACCACTTCTTCGAGACCAATGCGGCGCTGCAGTTCGACCGGACGGCCGCAAGGGGCATGCGCCTCAACATCCCGGCCGGCACCGCGGTGCGCTTCGAGCCGGGCAACAGCCGCGAGGTGACCCTGGTCGCCTTCGGCGGTGCGCGCCGGGTGATCGGCTTCACCCAGGCGGTCATGGGGCCGCTGGACGGGACTCCGGGGGGCGGCGCATGACCTATCGTCTCTCGCGCGGCGCCTATGCCGGTCTCTACGGGCCCACGGTGGGCGACAAGGTCCGCCTGGCCGACACCGAGCTCTTCATCGAGGTGGAGGAGGACCGCACGGTCTACGGCGAGGAGGTGACCTTCGGCGGCGGCAAGGTGATCCGCGACGGCATGGGCCAGTCGCAGGCGACCCGGGCCGAGGGCGCGGTGGACACGGTCATCACCAACGCGGTGATCCTCGACCACTGGGGCGTGATCAAGGCCGACATCGGCCTGAAGGACGGCCGCATCGTCGCCATCGGCAAGGCCGGCAACCCCGACACCCAGCCCGGCGTCGACATCGTCGTCGGCCCCTCGACCGAGGCCATTGCCGCCGAGGGCAAGATCGTCACCGCAGGCGGGCTCGACGTCCACGTCCACTTCATCTGTCCCCAGCAGATCGACGAGGCCCTGAATTCCGGCATCACCACCATCATGGGCGGCGGCACCGGCCCTGCGACCGGCACCAATGCCACCACCTGCACGCCCGGTGCCTGGCATCTGGGCGAGATGATGCGCGCGGCCGAGGCCTTTCCCATGAACCTCGGCTTCTACGGCAAGGGTAACGCCAGTCTGCCACGGGCCTTGGAAGAGCAGGTGGAAGCCGGCGCCTGCGGTCTCAAGCTGCATGAGGACTGGGGCACCACGCCGGCGGTCATCGACTGCGCTCTGGCGGTGGGCGATGCCTGGGACGTGCAGGTCATGATTCACACCGATACCTTGAACGAGTCGGGTTTCGTGGAGACCTCGCGGGCGGCCATGAAGGGGCGCACCATCCACGCCTTTCACACCGAGGGTGCCGGCGGCGGGCATGCCCCCGACATCATCAAGCTCTGCGGCGAGCCCAACGTGCTGCCGTCCTCGACCAACCCGACGCGGCCCTACACGGTGAACACCCTGGACGAGCATCTCGACATGCTCATGGTCTGCCATCACCTGAACCCGCGCATCCCCGAGGACGTGGCCTTCGCCGAGAGCCGCATCAGGAAGGAGACCATCGCCGCGGAGGACATCCTGCACGACCTGGGTGCCTTCTCCGCCATGGCCTCCGACAGCCAGGCCATGGGCCGGGTCGGCGAGCTGATCATCCGCACCTGGCAGACCGCCGACAAGATGAAGCGCCAGCGCGGATCCCTGCCGGGCGAGAACGGCGACAACGACAACCTGCGCTGCCGGCGCTACATCGCCAAGTACACCATCAATCCGGCCATCATCCAGGGCGTGGCCGCCCACGTCGGCTCGCTGGAGGTCGGCAAGCTCGCCGACCTGGTGATCTGGAACCCGGCCTTCTTCGGGGTGAAGCCGGACCTGGTGCTGAAGGGCGGCGCGATCGCGGCCGCCGTCATGGGCGATCCCAACGCCTCCATCCCCTCGCCGCAGCCCGAGCACTACCGGCCGATGTTCGCGAGCTTCGGGCGCTCGCTGGTGGAGCGCTCGGTCACCTTCGTGAGCCAGGCGGGCCTCGCCTCCGACCTGGCCGGCCGCCTCGGTCTCAGCCGCCCATTGCTTCCGATCGCCGGTACGCGCGGGATCGGCAAGCGCGACATGGTGCTGAACGACGCGCTGCCGGTGATGGAGGTCGACCCCCAGACCTACGAGGTCCGCGCCGACGGCGAACTCCTGACCTGCGAGCCGGCGGTCGTGCTCCCGATGGCGCAGCGATACTTCCTGTTCTGAGGCGCCGGCGCGGACTGGGCGTTCCGGTGGTTGAGCTGCCGCTCTGGCAGGGTGAACTCCGAAGGCCGTGCCATCCCTCTTCGCAGCAACCCGGCTCCTCGAACACCTCCTCGCCCTATTCCCCCCGACCGTCGAGAAGGCGCGCCAGCCGCTCGTTCTGCAGGAGGTCCTCCACCGAGCGGAAGAGGCGGGCGTCCCAGCCGGCGGCGCGCGCACGCGCCACGATCTTCTCCCGGTCGTCGAAGAAGAGGGGCCGCTCGTCCGGGCGGATGGCCAATTCCCTGTTGATCCCGGCGAAGAAGTCGGGGCTGTCCTTCGGGGCCCCCAGGCCCGCGCTGTAGTAGATCGCGTCGAAGCGCTGGCTGAGGCCGAGCGCGTTCCAGAGGTAGGCCGCACGGTGGTGCTCCTGGCCGGTCGCCAGGTAGAGCGCCGTCCCCTCGCAGGCCTTGATCCTGGCGGCGACCTCCAGCACCTCCCGGTCCAGGTAGGCATCCCTGCGGAACCAGTAGTCGAGGAAACCCTCGACGCTCCCGCGGTGGCCGAGCCCCGGCAGGATCCGGGCCAGCACCTCCTTCAGGTCGCGCGCGCCCCTGAGACAGGCGCCCATCGGCGATTCGCTCTCACCCGGGCCGGGCCGGAAGAGGGCGCGCTGCAGGGCCTCGCGGCCGATGCCCAGATCCTCCTCGAGCCTTTCGTCCCAGGACCCGTGCCGGCCGGCCTCGGCGTTCCAGCCGTGGACGATCACGCCGTCGACATCGAAGAAGATCTTCACGCTGGATACTCCACGCTGGTTCCTGCCTGGTTCGGAAGGTGCGCCGCCGCTCGAGAGTGGGAACCCCTAGCCCAGATGGGCCTTGAGATCCTCGACGATCGCCTGGGACTGCCTGCAGTTGATCAAGCCGTTGCGGCAGATGAAGCGGACCTCTCCGCCGTCGGATCCGGGTGCCCTGGACAGTGGGACTGCGCTCAGGCCGACGAAGGAGGCGCCCCCCGCTCGAACCATGCAGTCGAGCTGGTTGTCGAGGATCAGTTCCAGGTCGTCGGCGATCCGGGTCTCCCGGACGAAGCGGCGCAAGGCCGGTGACTGCCGCGGCCAGTCGTCGGGCAGGAGGCCTGCCACCTGCGGGCTGAGGCCGAGGGCGAACTTCCTCGTGTTCACGTCCGGCGCCACCGCCTCGGTCGCCGCGGTCAGCTCCTCGAAGGCGCGCGAGACCCCCGGGTGATAGGCTTCGCCCTCCCGCGTCAGCAGGAGACCTTGCGGCAGGCGGCGAAAGAGGGCGATGCCCAGGCTCGCCTCCAGCTTCTTGACTTGCTGGCTGACGGCGCCGGCGGTGACCCCGAGCTCTTCGGCGGCCAGCCTGAAGCTCAGGTGCCGGGCGGCGGCCTCGAAGGCGCGCAGGCCGTTCAGGCTCGGCAGTCTGTGGCTCATCGCATCCTCGGCGCCGGTCGCTCTCTCCGCCCATGTAGCATCACTTTTTCTAAGCCTGGAAGAGAGTTTTTCTGCTTTGCCGGCCTGCCGGCCCCGCTCCTAGGGTCCGGGTCGAAGAGCAGCGGGACGGCGCCTTTGCGATCCCGCTCCATCCACCAGCCAGAGAGTGAGGGGACCAAGACATGACCCGGACAGAAGCCAGCACCCAGCTTAGCGACGCCATCAAGATGCGCGGCAGGATCTATCTCGCGGTCTTCCGGGAGCTCTCGTCCCGCTTCGGCCGGGAGGAGGCGATCGCTGTGATGCGCGCTGCGAGCGGCGCGCACGGACGCGAGGTCGGCCAGGGGCTTGCCTGCCACGCCCCGCGCGACTTCGCCGGCATGGCCGATAGCTATGCCAGGTCGCCCGACGACGGGACCACCTATGCCGCCGACATCAGGCGGCTCGACGAGACCTGCCTGGAGGTGCAGATGATGGCCTGTCCGCTGCGGGACTCCTGGTTCGAGGCCGGCTGCAGCGACGAGGAGGTCTGCACCCTGCTCTACTGCGCCTCGGCCTTCGACGAAGCCGTCCTGGAGACGGCGGGCTTCGACTACGAGCTCGAGCTCTGGGCGCCGGGCAAGACGGGCTGCTGCCTGACGCGGATCACCGAGAAGGCGCGGCCGTGAGGCGGCGGCTCAGGCGACCCGGTCCTGGCCGATGCCGCCGCGCAGCGCGCCTGCCTCGACCTGGCGCCAGAGCACGCGGTGATCGTCCGGCAGGGCGCGGCTGTTGGGCATGGCGAGCCAGACCCGGAGCAGCAGCCGGGTGAAGCCCTCGTCCGGCGCGTCCTCGAAGGCGTCGCGCGCGTGATAGGTGACGTGGCTGTTGATGAGCTGGATGTCCCCGGGTTCCAGCCGCATGGCGTAGCTGAGCTCGTCGGCGACCTGGGCCAGGAGATCGAGGGCCTCCCACTGCCGGTCGGTCAGCTTCCTGGCTTCGGGCAGCATCTGCGCGGCCTCGATGTAGGTCCGCGAGTAGTGGCTGGTGAGCTTGCCGTCGCGCACCCCGAAGACCGGCAGGTCGTAGGTCGCGCCCTCGCCGCCCTCCTCCTCGCCCAGCCGGGAGCGCGGGTAGGGCCGGTAGAGCAGTTCTAGCAGGTCGGGTCGGCGCTCCAGGATGGCGTTGTGCACGGCCAGCGTGCTGGCGATCTTGCTGAGCCCGCCGGTCTTGGCCTGCCCCAGGCAGAGCAGCCCCACCACGTCGCAGCGGTCGGTGTGGTAGCGAAGCTGGCCCGGGCTGTAGGTGCGCGCCTTGGAGGAGAGGAACTCGCTGCCGCCGTCGCCTGCCAGGATCCGTCCGTGGCGGCCGCCCAGGTCCCCGCCCTCGTTCTTGATCTCCCGCATGAGCTGCCCGCGGCTGTCCTGGAAGAGCGGCCGCCCCAGGTGCTGCGCCAGCCCGAACCAGAGCCGCTTGACCTCCTCGCGCCCGTAGCGCGCGACCGGCAGCCCCACGATCTTCACCACCCCGCGCCCCTCCTCGAGCTCGAAGGCGATCCGCTCCAGCTTCTCTTCCAGCGCCGGGGTCAGGGGAAAGCCGCTCCTGTCGAGATCCTGCCAGGCGCCGCCCTTGGCCTCGCTGGCTTCCAGGGCTGCATCCAGCCCCTCCAGCTCCGCAGGGCTCCACCTCATGATCCAGTTGTCGTCGCGGCGGAGTGCGTCACCGGTCCAGGCGCCGGGAAGGCGGCCGATCTCTGGGATGCCTGTTCTCACCGAGCGGTTCACCATGGCGGGGCCTCGTTCCAGCGGGCGAAGAGATCAGGACGAGCCGTGGAAGGACTGGCCGTTCCTTTGATCCGTCTTCCCTATTACCGGGTCGCATTTGCGGTGTCTATCAACGGGTGCCTGCCTCCGGATACACCGGCGAGAGCTTGCTGGGAGAAGGAGGGTACGATGAGCCTGCGCGGCCGTCATGCGATGCGAAGACAAGCTGCCCTCAGATCGACGAGGGAAGCTCTGCACGGACCACATCGACCGAAACGGTCAGGCCCAGATATTCCCTACTGGCGCCGATGAAGCTGCCCGATACCGGTGAGGCCTGAGAGGGTTTGCGTGTGGTGGCCACGCGAATCAATGCGCTCCCCGCAGTGATGCTATTGGTCGGATCGAACTCGATCCAGCCTTCGCCGGGAACGAAGACGTCCGCCCAGGCGTGGGTCGCCCCCCCGCCCACGAAGGAGTCCGGCCCCTCTCCCCCAGAGTTGAGGTATCCGGTGACGAAGCGTGCGGCGAAGCCGAAACGGCGCGAGGCCTCCATAAAGAGGAAGGCAAAGTCCCGGCAGGTTCCCATGCCCTTCGCGATCGTCTCGGCTGCCGTCTGCGTGCCCATTGCCTCGCGGGCCGAATAGCCGAGGCTGCGGTGGATCGCATCGCTCAAGTTCCGCAAGAATTGAAAGGCCTGCCCCGATCGCTCGACATGATGCTGCGCCAGCCATGTGTCCAGTACGGTTTCCTCGCCAGGATTCTGCAGGCCGAGATAGGGCGACAGATCGCGCGCTTCGTCATCGGAATAGGCGAAGGGATAGGGACAGACATGAGAACCCGGCTGCCGGAACCGATGGTCCGTCGCATAGCGGCGCAGCAACAACTCGCTCTCGATGAGCAGACGGTCCGAGGTCTCGTGAAAGGTCGCCTCGGCGAGCGAGTTTCCGAAGGTGTCGAAGAACCACCGCAAGGTGGCTCTCGGGCTGATCGTGAGAAAGGCGTCGTCCACCCAGAGATCGTGCGCGTCGCGCGGTCTGAGCATGAGCCTGTGCGGGTTGAACACGACCGGGCGGCGATAGAGATACTCGGTTCTGTGCAGGATGCGAATCGTGCTGGACATCGGAACCTTTCCAGGATCGATGCGTTTATGCCGGTGCGCTCGATAGGGTTGGTCGAAGACGAACCATCGCCGCAAGCTGCCAGGAAAACAAGGATATCCGAATGCTCATCCGCTTTGGATTCGAAATCGACATGGAGAGCACGGCGCCCGTGCCCATGCTTCTTTCCTTGTCGACGCACAGCCAGAACGGCGGCCGGCTGATTGGCCGGGATGTCGTTCGCACCTCGGCGCCTTGTGTCACCTCCACCTACCTCGACCGCTTCGGGAATCGGATCACCCGCATCGTCGCGCCAGAGGGGCCGTTGAAGCTCTGGTCGGACTGCGCGATCGAAATCGATGGCGCCCCGGACGCCCAGCAGCCCTCGGCGCGTCAGATCCCGATAGAAGACCTGCCCGACAGCGTCCTCTGTCACCTCATGGCAAGCCGATACTGCGACAGCGACAACCTGGTGGAACAGGCCTGGGACCTCTTCTCGAACTCACCGGACGGGTGGGGCAGGGTTCAGTCGATCGTCGATTTCGTCCATGAGCATGTCACCTTCGGTTACCAGTTCGGTCGCGCGGACAAGACCGCGTCACAGGTGTTCCTGGAGAAGACGGGGGTCTGCCGGGATTTCGCGCATCTGGCGATCGCGCTCTGCCGGGCGATGAACATACCGGCGCGCTATGCCAGTGGATACCTGGGCGACATTGGCGTCCCCAGTGCCGGCCCGGGTGACTTCTGCGCCTGGTTCGAGGCGTTTCTCGACGGACAGTGGTTCACCTTCGACGCTCGCTACAACACGCCCCGGATCGGACGCATCCTGATGGTGCGCGGATCGGATGCCGCCGACGTCGCCATGATCACCTCCTTCGGGGGCTATCAGTTGAAATACTTCATGGTCTGGACCGACGAGATCGAAGCGGGGACCAGCGACGCCTCCATCCACGCCTTGCTCGAGACGCGACCCAACGGCGAACCCCTGGTCTATCCCTCTTCGGCCCGTGCAGCATAGCGGTGCTCGCCCCGACAGGGGTGCCGTTGGCACCTGGCCGGGGCCACCGTTTCCGGGTCCACTTCAAATGGGCCAGCCTCAGGGCTGCCGATCCCGCCAGCCCGTGCGCGCCTCGACGACGGTCGCGGCGGCTTCGCCCAGTCCGATGGCGATCTCCTTTCATGGTAGGAGGCGCAGGTCGGAGGCCTCGTGGTGACGATCAGGGACCCTGACGTCTGGCGGAGCCAGGTCCAGGGCTTTCGCTCCCTTGGAGCTTCTGGAGCACCTGCTCGCTGGTCCGCTGCCCGAGCCCCGGCTCGGCCGTGTCGGATCAGCCGGCACGTGGATCACGCCCGACCGCCATTTTGCTACTAATGATTGCTTTTTGTCGGCCTTGAGCCCGAAGGAGATCTGACGACTTCTCCGCGCCTGCTATCGACAGTCTTGCTTTTCGGTTGTATGCTTGCCCGTCGGTGTCGAGGGGAGACGACCCATGAGCGATCGCCCGGAAAAGGAACTGCGTATCGGCCTCGTCCTCTATGGAGGCGTCTCGCTTGCCGTCTATATGAACGGGATCGTCAGCGAGATCTGGCGGGTGCTGCAGGCCTCCAAGGCCGCGAACCAGGGAACCGCCGGTCTGGAGTCCACCGCCCCTCTCTATCTGGAGTTACTGGGAGAGTTGGAGACACGGGAGGACACCGATGCGCTGAGGGTCGTCGTCGACGCCGTCGCCGGGACCTCGGCCGGCGGGCTCAACGGGGCGGTGCTTGGCAAGGCAATCACCGAGGGCGGTGACGCGGCGGTTCTGCGCGACGTCTGGATCGACCAGGCCGACATCGCGATTTTGAAGGACGACACGGCGGACTCCATGCCCTGGTTCCAGCGCAAGACCCTGGGGCTGGTGGTGAACCTGGTCTCTTCGTTGAAGTCCTTGCGCGACAAGATCGAAGGCCTGCCGGGGCTGGACTGGGCCTGGGTGCGCGACCAGACCTACCGCGTGATCACCAGCAAGGACGGCAAGGCGACGCCCTTGAAGGGCGACGTCTTCGCCGAGCTGATCGCCAGGACCTTCCACGACATGGGACGCAATGGAGAACGGAGCCTCATGCCGCCGCGCGGCAGCTTCGATCTCTTCCTGACCGGCACGGACCTCAGCGGCTGGCCCCGGCACCTGCCGGTCTCGACCGACTTCCACCCCGAGCCGCTCTACGAGCGCAGCCATGCCGACTGGTCGCACTTCCGCAAGCGGCCGAACGGGGCCGGGTTCGAGGACGACTTCGGGCTGACCTACGCCTCCAGGCGGACCGCCGGCTTCCCCGGGGCCTTCGCGCCGATCACCGGCGCGGACATCGAGGCGGCCTATCGAAAGCAGGGCTTCCCGCTGCCCCAGGGCGGCAGTGCGGCCTTCGCCCGCCGGCACCTGCCCGAGCACAGCCTGGCCGGCTTCCCGGCCGAGCGGGCCTGGATGGTCGACGGCGGCGTGCTGGACAACCGCCCCTTCAGCCATGTCGCCCAGGCGATCGAGCGCAAGCCGGCCGACCGCGAGGTCTACCGCAGCCTCATCTTCATCGAGCCCAGCCCCAAGACCGACGTCCTGGACCATCCGTCCGAGGCGATGCCCAGCACGCGCCAGGTCCTGACCGGCCTCTTCGGCCTCTTCCGGCACGAGCCGATCCTGGCCGACCTGCGCAACCTCGACGACCGCAACCGCGCCGTGACCCGCATCCTGGAGGCCCTGGATGCCGCCCGCCCCGGACAGATCGCGGCGGCCGAGGAGGCCGGCCAAAAGGCCGTTCCGGCCCTGACCTGGCCGGTCGCCCGCGAGTCGCTGGAGGACTGGCGCAAGGCGACCAACGCCTTCGCCGCCGCGGCCCTCGGCTATCCCGCCTACCAGGCCCTCAAGCTGCGCCGGGCGGGCCGCGAACTGGCGGAGCGGGTCTGCCAGGCGCTGTCCTATCCCTATCCCTCGCGCCACGCCTTCTTCGTGCGCCGCCTGATCGAGGCCATGCTGGTCGCCGAGGGCGTGCTGCCGAGGGGGGGCGATGCGCCTGCGGCCGATGCGGCCCGTGAGTTCCTGAAGAACTTCGACGTCCGCTTCCGCATGCAGCGGCTGCGCTGGTTGGTTCGCGCCGCAAACCTCCTTTACGCCGACCCGTCGGTTCCGCGTGCGGAGCTGGATGCCTTCAAGCGGAGCCTGGCCGACTCCCTCCACGCCTACGAGCGCAGCCTGGACGATGCCGAGGGCCTGCAGGAGAAGCTGCGCCAGGTGCTGGGAGAAGGCGCCGGCCATGAGCTGATCGAGGGCCTCATCAGCGAGAACCGTTTCGACCCCTCGGCCTTCCTGGTGCTGCACGGCGGGGCGATCCGGCAGGTCTACGAGGCCCTGGCCCAGCAGTTCCGGCAGGTGGCCGAGGCCCAAAAGGCCCTGCTGGACCAGGCCATGCAGGCCCTGGGCGACACCGCCTTTGCTGCCATCGCCGAGAGCTTCGTCACCTTCCCCTTCGTCGATCTCACCGCCTTCCCCATCATGGACCTGGCCGGCATCGACGAGCTCTGTGCGATCCGCACCCTGCGCATCTCACCGCTGGACAACCTCACCTTGCGGGCAAAGGAGCTGAAGTCCGACAAGCTGGGCGCCTTCGCCGGCTTCCTCGACCGCAAGGCCCGCATCCACGACCTGATCTGGGGCCGCCTCGACGGCGCCGAACGCCTGGTCGACCTGCTGATCGCCGCGGCCTCCGGCCCCACGACCGACCGCGCCGGCCTGGAGAGCCTGCGCCGGGAGACCAAGCGCAAGCTCTTCGCCCGCATCCTGGAGGAAGAGCGCGACGCCCTGGCCCAGCTCGACGCCCTCGACCGCCAGGCGCTGGAGGCGGCGGTCGGGGTTGCGTAGGGTCGGACTTGGGCGCTGCTACTCTTGCTCTAGTCATGCAAGCATCGGGGCGGGAGCAACCCGGCTTCAACAACTTGCGGCAGCACTTTCTTATGCTAGACTGTGTCCCTTGGTACTGGGGGACAGGGCATGAAGGATCCCAGAGTCGACCTGGAGACCTTTCGGTCGCTGACGGCGCTGCTCTATGCTGCAGCCCTCGACCAGGCGCGCTGGCGGGAATTTCTTGAGGCTTTCTCCTTTAAGATTGCGCAAGGCAACGGCTCCTTTCTCGGCCATGATCTGAAGGCCAAGATCAGCATTCCGCTGTTGTGCACCGGCTTCGCCCCTGAGTTTCTGGAATCCTATGAACAGCACTACGGCGCCATGAACGTCTTCGCCGAAGGAATCCTCAAGTCAGAGATCGGCGTTGCTTGCTCAAGCGACACATACCTTGCCCGGAGCAGCCTCAAGAAAACCGAGTTCTACAACGACTGGCTCCTGCCGCAGGAGGATCTGAGCGTCGGCGGTGGCACGGTCCTCTTCAAGGACGACCACCGCTTCTTCTGCCTGGGCGTTACCTATCGCTACCGGGATCAGGAGGCCTACGAGGCCTATTATCTAACTTTGTTGCAGATGCTGACCCCACACCTGCAGAAGGCGATCGAGATCAGCCGCAGCATCGAGAGCGCACGCTTTCAACTCGACACCCTGGATGGTTCCGTCGCCGGGGGGACAGCCGTCTTCGCCCTGGGCGCGCGCAGGCGCCTCATTTTCTCTAATGCCACGGGCGAGTCAGTTTTGGCTGCGGGGGAGATCGCCCGGGTGGACTTCGTGGGGCGCTTTCACTTTGTTGATCCCGCTGCCTCTGCTATGCTCGCTCGTGGCCTGCGCGCACTGGGCGGCGGTCAGCATGCAACATCGCTGCATTTCCCTCTGCAAGACGCCTTTGGCCGCGTCCGTTACCACTGCCAGACGGCGACTTACACCCCGAAGGACTACCTCTTCGATCCCTTCGACCAGCTCTTCGAGTTTCGAGAGCCCGCATTGCTGCTGACGGTCTCCCCCCTGCCGCGAGACGAGGCCCTCATGCCCACCTTGCGGACCACGCACCGGTTGAGCCGGGCGGAGGCGGACATCGCTCTCCTACTGGCGCAGGGCCTCACGCCGAAGGAGATTGCCGAAGTGCGTCAGACCTCTCTGCACACGGTACGCACGCAAGTGAAGACCGTCCTCCTGAAGACCGAATCCCGCCGTCAAAGCGACATCGTCCGACTGGTTGAGCGTCTGCGCCATGTGATCGGCCATACACCAAATGGGTGATGTTGCTCGTCGCGCGACCTGACATTCTGCTCATCTAGAATGGCCTAGAGGGCTTTCGTCGACTTAGGTAGCATCCGACAGAAAGACCCGGTTGAACCAGAAGAGGTGCTTTTGGGAATAACCTTTAAGTACCTTCAGAAAAAATGGAATGCTTAAAAGCCGAGTCCAAAGACTTGTCTGTCTCATGAATGAGCGAAGCTAGAAGTAGAGAAGTAAAGAAAGGAGAGCACTATGAGTAATTCAATCAGAGAGATTAACGGAAAATTTGACCATGAAAAACTTCAAGCATCAAAGAGGGCAGAGGATCTATTTGAAACTTATCGGAGTGATATGCCGGCTACCCGAGTGAGAGATTTTCAGAGTATCGAAAGCGCAGTAGTGGCTGTATGGGTTGCTGAGCAGCTGGCGGCCGGTGCTCTGAGCTGGCTGGGCGGTAGAATAATGGAAAGCTTGTTTGGAGATGGGGGTGATAGTAGCATTGATTTAGAGAGGCTTATGGAAGATACAATTAGATCAGTAGAAAATGTAATAAAAAAAGCAATAGGGGAGCATGAATTAAATAGAGCAAGGGTTAGCCTTGATGCGTTAAGCACAGAATGGAGTTATTATCTTAAATCTCCGAGCAATGATAGACTTTCTTATTGTACCATGAAAGCGGGAGAGCTATGTTCGGCATTCAAGGCATGTGGGGTGCATGGGCATCATCTATGGCTTGTCGCGGTTGGTTTGCAGATTCATATCGTGCAGGAAAGAATTCGAAAAGTCAACCAGTCTGAGAGATATGTACTGAATTCAATAATAGATAGGGCTCAAGAACAAAGGCAGATTTTCAATAATGAATGGAGAGACTGGTCATTCTCTCAATTTTCCATAGAGACAGTTTCAAGAACTCCACAGATATGGATCGTGCGTGGTCCAGATGGTGAAGTAGTTGATAGGGCAGCAGGGAACATACATGATTTCCACAGATTAGAACAGAGATATGACAACATTAGAGGAGAGTGGCATAGTAAAAACACATGGCCGGTGTACATTGAGCCAGCCGAGAAAGTTTGCGAACAGTGGGGTGAAGTGAGGCATTCTCGTACACCAGATTGAAGCAGTTCTTATTGTGCTAAAGCATTGAGAAAGTGAGTCGCGGCCAGTGGGCCATGATTAACTTTCCGAGGATGTTGAGCGGCATGAGAAGTGCGGGTAGCGTCGTGAGTACGGCTCTGCCGCTACCCCACCCGCGGTGCGAAGAGCAGGGTCACGTAGCTGCGGAACAGCAGGATCTGGGCGGCGACCGTGGCGGTCTCGCCGAGCGCGCGCTGCAGGATGAGGCCGCCCTCGACCACGCCGGAGACCATGTCGCCCAGCGCATCGAGGTCGACCGGCTGACGCGGCGGGTGGACCGCGGCGATCTCCTCGAACATGGAGCGGAAGCGCCGGCGCCAGGCGAGGATCGCCTGGCGGTTCAGCTCGCGCACGCCGCGGTCGAAGAGGCGGTCCTGATAGGCGGTCGCCGCGATGATGCAGCCGGGATGGCCGTTGGGCATGTCCTCCAGCATCTCCGCCAGCAGCTTCAGGCCGATCAGCATGGCGTGCAGGGGATCGTCGTGCAGCTCGCGGGCGCGGGCGAAGAGCTCGTCGTAGAGCCGGTCCTCGTTGGCGATGTAGCGCTCCAGCATGGCCCGGGCCAGCGCGTTCTTGTCCCGGAAGTGGTAGAAGAAGCCGCTGCGCGAGATCTCGGCTGCCGCCGCGATCTCCTCGATCGAGGTCGCCTCGAAGCCCTTCTCGAGCACCGCCTTTTCCGCGATGTCTAGAATGAGCGTCCTGGTGTCCGGCTTTCCGTCCATCGCTGGCAAGGATCCCTGTACTGCAAGTCCACCTCAAGGCCTTGAAACCGAAAGTTCGCAGGCGCTTCCAAAACAAGTTATTGAAAAAGATGGAACTTTTTTCGTTCGGTTCTGTACCATGCACGCACTCCAAACGGCAAGGCCTCTCTCCCCATCTCTCCTTGCGTGACGCAAACGAGGAGAGACGCCATGCGTATCGACGGATTGAAAGAGACCGCCCGCTTCTATCTGGCCGACGGGGGGCTGGAGACCACGATGGTCTTCGAAAAGGGGTTCGATCTGCCCTGTTTCTCGGCTGCCGTGCTGCTGGACACGGCGGCGGGCCGGCAGGCGCTGCGGGACTACTTCGAGCACTACATCACCATCGCCCGGGAAAGCGGGCGCGGCTTCGTACTGGACGCGCCGACCTGGCGCGCCGGAGCCGCCTGGGCGGGTCCGCTCGGGCAGGACCTGGCGCGAACCTTGGCGACCAACGCCCGTGCAGTCGACTTCGTGCAGGAGGTCAGGAGCAGGCACGAGACGGAGGCCCTGCCGATCGTGCTGAACGGGCTGGTCGGGCCGGCCGGTGACGCCTACGCGCCCGACAGGCACCTCAAGGCGGAGGAGGCCGTCCTGCTCCACATGCCCCAGGTCCGCGCGCTGGCCCGTGCCGGCGTCGACATGATCACGGCGATGACCCTGACCCATGCCGCCGAGGCTGCCGGCATCGCCACGGCGGCCAGCGAGATCGCCTGTCCCATCGCCATCGCCTTCACCCTGGAGACCGACGGCCGCCTGCCGTCCGGCCAGTCCCTGGGCGAGGCGATCGCGGAGGTGGATTCGCAGAGCGATGCGGCACCCCTCTACTACATGATCAACTGCGCCCATCCGGACCACTTCCGAGAAGTCCTGGAAGGGGGGCAGTCCTGGATCCGGCGGATCGGCGGCATCCGCTCCAATGCCTCGCGGCTGAGCCATGCCGAGCTCGACGCCGCCGAGAGCCTGGACGACGGCGACCCGGTCGAGCTCGGTCGGCTGAACGGGGATCTCCTGCGGCTGCTGCCCAACCTCCGCGTGCTTGGTGGCTGCTGCGGTACCGACCACCGCCACGTCGGCTGCATGGCCATGCAGGGTGCCTGGCAGTCTGCGGCCTGAAACGATCCCGAACCAGTTGGAGCGGCACCCCGGCCTCGCGGTCGTGGCCGCTCGGGGGGCACAGTATGACGCTGATGATGACGAACCTGCCTCACGAACCCGCCCGCCGCGAGGATGCTGCGGTCCTGGCCGACCTTGTGGTGCTTGCCGGCGACGGCCTGCCGCTCGTCGTCTGGGAGGCGATGGCCGAGGAGGGCGAGGACGCAATGGCCGTGGGCCGCCGGCGCGCCCGGCGCGCGGAGGGGGCCTTCTCCTACGCCAAGGCCGACGTGATCCGCCAGGAGGGCGCGGTGGTCTCGGCCCTGGTCTCCTATCCGCTGACCGCGGTCAGCGCGGCGGAGGAGATCGCGGGCGCACCGCCGCTCTTCCGTCCGCTGCTTGAACTGGAGAACCGCGTGGTGCCGAGCTGGTACGTGAACGTGCTGGCAACCCTTCCCCACGCGCGCGGACAGGGGGCGGCAACGACGCTTCTCAGGCTGGCCGAAAGCAAGGCGAGGGCAGCCGGCCACGCACAGCTCAGCCTGATTACCGGCGATATCAACCCGGCCCGTCGGCTCTACGAAGGCTTCGGGTTCGGCGAGATCGCACGCGCGCAGATCGTCAAGGAGGGCTGGAGCTACGAAGGCTCGGACTGGGTGCTCTATGCGAAGCAGCTGGCCTAGGACCGGGCCGGGCGCGGCAGCGGAGCGGTCCGGGTTGGTGGAGGCCCCGCAGCGGTCACTTGGATGAGCCTGATTTGCTGTCGACCTCTCCGGGGCACTATCGTGAAAACCTCGTTCCGGTCCGAGCTGTCAAAGAGGTTGCCGAGCGACGACAGCGGGGCCGCCTTCGGGTATGGTCGAGAAGCAGGTCGGGACAGCGGGACGAGGAGGTGCTCATGACATTTCGCGGCGTGCTTCTCGACCTGCAGGGCGTTCTTTACCACGAGGGCGAGGGAGTTGCCGGTGCGATCGAGGCCGTCGGCCAGTTGCGCGGTCGAGGGCTGGCAATCCGTTTCCTCACCAACACCACCACACGGCCGCGCCGGGAGATCGTCCATCGCCTTGTGGCCATGGGCTTCGAGGTGGAGCCGGATCAGGTCTTTACGCCGGCGCTCGCAGCAGCCCGCCTGCTGAGGCAAGGGGCCTGCCGGCGCCTGCATCTTGCCGCACCGCCGGGCCTGGCGGAGGACCTTGAGGGCTTCGACCTGGTGGAAGAGGCACCGCAGGCCGTCGTCATGGGGGATCTGCACAAGGGCTTCACCTGGGAACGCCTCGACGGCATCTTTCGGATGCTGCATGAGGGCGCGTGCCTGGTGGCCCTGCACCGCAACCGCTTCTGTCGGCGCGGCGACGCGCTGGCGCTGGATCTCGGCCCTTTCGTTGCGGCGCTCGAGTACGCGACCGCCAAGGAGGCTCTTGTCGTCGGCAAGCCGGCCAGGGCCTTCTTTCGAAGTGCACTGGACGACATGGACGTGCAGCCGGGCGAGGCCGTCATGGTGGGCGACGACATCGAAGCCGACATCGGCGGCGCGCTCTCGGCGGGGCTGAAGGCGCTGCAGGTCAAGACGGGAAAGTACAGCCCGCGCGACGAGGATCATCCCGAGATCCGGCCCACGGACCGCCTGCCGTCGATAGCTGCACTGCCGGAGTGGCTCTCCGAAAGGGGAGAGGCGGAGGACCGCGGAGCCCTTCAATAGCGGCGAGGCACGCGGGCCGCGCTGGCCGGCGCGCGCTTTCTCTGCCGCTCGCGCAGGAAGACGAAGAGGCCGGAGCCCATGATCAGCACGATCCCGATCCACACGCTGGAGCCGGGCAGGTCTCCCCAGACGAACCAGCCCCAGAGGATGGCCAGCGGCAGGCCGGTGTACTCGAAGGGGGCGACCGTGGCCGCATCGGTCAGGCGGTAGGCCTGGGACATGCCGTAGCCGACGATCGCCGAGTTGGCGCCGAGCAGCAGGAAGAAGTAGATGTCGTTCCCGTCGGGCCAGACCCAGGCGCGCAGGAGGAACTGGACGCTGGGGTTCTCGCTGGCCGAGGCGAAGCCGCCGCCGCCGGCGACCGCGAAGAAGGCCAGGGAGACCAGGATGAAGGTGAACTGGATATAGACCGCCATGGCCGAGGCCTTGCTGAAGGCGCCCAGCTTGCGGGTCAGGATCTGGTTGACGGCATAGGCGCTCGCCGCCACCAGCGGCAGGATCAGGACCAGGAGGCTGACCGTGCGCTCGTCCGAATCCTTCCAGGGCTCCAGCATGATCAGCGCGCCGAGGAAGCCGACGGTGACCGCCCCCAGCCTGAAGGGGCCGACCTTCTCGCCGAGGAAGGGGATCGACAGCAGCGTGATCATGAGGGGCGCGATGTAGAAGAGCGCCGTCGCCTCTGCCAGGGAGACCGCGGCAAGGGCGGTGAAGTAGGTGAGGTTGGCGACCACGATCAGCAGGCAGCGCAGGGCGTGCAGGAAGGGCCTGCGGGTGCGCAGGATCGAAAGCCCGCCCTCCACCTGGACCATCACCAGCGAGAAGCAGATGCCGATCATCGAGCGGATGAAGACCATCTGGTGCAGCGGGTAGTCGCCCGACAGCAGCTTGATCAGCACGTCGTTCACCGAGATCGCCATCATCGCGAGAACGATGAAGAGGATCCCGCCGCTGGATTTCCGCTCCAGGGTTCCAGCCGTGTCTTGGACCATGTGCAGGCTCTCCTCCAGGCCCCCTACCGCAAGCGGCGCGCCTCGTGCCTGCATCCGCGATAAGCCATTCTTACCGGACCTCCATCCCGCAGGGCGACCGATCGGCGGGTAGAAAAGGGGTCCGGCCCAGATCCCTTATCGGAGAGACGGAGGACCTGACAATGGTCGTCCTGCAGAATCGCCCTCCGCCGCGGGTGCGCGGGCCGGAGCCGGCTCCACCCGAGATGCGAAACGCTAGAGCAAATCCCAAGCAGGTGGAATCGTCTGCGACGACGATTTGCTTTTAGAACAACCTGCTAGAGCGGGATTTGTGAGCGTAGGCGAACGCATCCCGCTCTAGATCCAGCCTGCGTTGCGCAAGGCGGCCTCGAGGCGGCTCTCGAGCGCGCCGGGCACCGTGGTGTCGACGAGGATCTTCTGAAGGTAGACCTGCAGGAAGCTGTCGATGAAGTCCTCGTCCACCGCCGCATCGGCCTGCTCCAGAGCCTGGACCAGGCTCTCCTGGTCGACGACCGGCCGGGTCGCGACCTCGTAGTCCGACCCGCCGGCCGTGATCACCGCCAAGCGGTGCAGGAGGGCCTCGAAGCCGACGCCCGAGTTGGCGACGATGACGGCGCCTGCCCCCTGGAGGAGGTCGTGGATGGGGGCCTCGATCACCTGGACGTTGGCCGGAAGCGGTTCGGACAGCAGCCTCGTCATCCGGTGGTCCCGGCAGCGGGGGTGCCGCTTGATCACCAGCGGGCGACCCTTCCGGCCGGCCCAGTCGATCACGCTGCGCGCCAGGGTCAGCTGGTCGATCCGCGCCAGGCGCTGCACGCTGTCGTCCAGGACCTGCGTCGCGAGCAGGAGGTAGCCCGCGTCCGGTAGCGCGAGCGCCTGGGGCTGTTCGTACTTCGTGACCCCGCTCGCGACGTAGCGCTCCCTGATCGCCCCCAGGTAGGCATCCCTCTCCGGCTTGGCCGCAGCCTGGCGCAGGATCTCCTCCCGAGTGAGCCGGGCATGCGACGACCAGCCGGCGAAGCCCTGCCGGTCGATCGTGCAGAACCCGGGCAGGTAGGAGCCCTTGTGCACGATGAGGCCGCTGTCGCCCTCTTCCGCAAAGGTGTGGTAGGCCAGCACTTTTGTGCTGCCGGCCCGCGGCGGGTGCACCGATGGGGCCCAGGGCCAGAGATGATATTCCGGGAAGGTCCCCTGCGCTTGCAGCAGGCTGGCGGCATGCTCGATGGTCCTGAGGCACAGCAGCTGGTCGCCGTCCTCCCTGCTGTCGCCGATCCTGCGCGGCCGGCCGAAGGGTACCAGTACGGCCAGATCGGCCTTGCGGAGCGCGGCGCGGGCCGCGGCCAGGGGATCGGCCGCGGCGGCGATCTCGCCCCAGAACCTCCCATTGGCCTGGCTCAGCCCCTCCGAGACGTCGATCAGGTCCGCTTCCGCCTGGGCGAACTCCGGAAGGACCTTGCTGCGCGCGTCCGAGGCGGGGTCGAGCGTCTCGAAGAGCTGCCTGGCGCGGGCGGGGTCCTTGAAGCTGCAGGCCGCCCGCAGGGCAGCCGTCACCTGGTCCGGGTCGGACCCCGGCTGCTCTACCTGCTGAAAGGCGGACTTGAGGTCGGCGATGACCGTCGTCGCGACCGGCTGCTCGCTGTTCCTGGCCACGGCGAAGACCGCCATCAGGAGCGCGATGTCTCCCGTCTTGCGGGCCTGGTTCAGGAGCTTGTCGCTGTTGGCGGCCATGTCGAGCCCTTCGACAAGGTCGAGCCTCGCCAGGGCCAGTGCGATCTCCTCGCTGTCCGGATGCGCCGCGGCGCCGGCCGTGCCGATGGCGCGCGCCAGCGGGGGCGACATGCCCTGTATCCTGGTAAAGGCCTCCAGCGCGACCGCCGGGGGGTGCCGGCTGCAGAGCCGGTCGAGCGGCCGTCCCTTGAAGGCGGCGTGCAGGATGCGGAAGACCGGGGGGATCTCCGAGGGGCCCTTCTTCGCCAGGCTGAAGAGGGCCGCGAGGCTCTCGCGGGTCAGGGAGAGATCGCGGGCCTTCAGGTTGTTCTTGACCACGCGCAGCAGGATGCGCTGCTGGAGCAGCGCGATCTCCTCGTCCTTCGGTTCGGCCTGCCCGGCGGCCTGTTCGGCCTGCTCCCAGGCCTCCAGCAGGTGCCCCAGCCTGAGGTTGGTGACGGCCAGTGCGCGATGAACCCTGATATCCCCGGGGGCCTGCTGCTGGACTTCCTCCAAGAGCGTCTTCGCGTTCGCGAAGTCCTTCGCGCGGAAAGCCGCCAGTGCTCTTGCTTTCAAAGGTTTGTTCATTCAAGCCAGCCGAGGTGTCACAAACAAGCCGGTGACAGCGCAGCAGGACCGGGTCTTGCCCCGGCGGCCAGGCCGTGCGGCACGCAGCTCTCTGCCGAAGGTCTATGTGGCGTCGCAACCGCACCTTATGTGGCCGGAGGGCGGTGGTAAACAAGGAAAGCCCTGACGGGGCTCAAGGCAATCTATCCGCGACTCGCCGGAAAACGGGGTTGGCTCCAGCGGAGCGATAGGCCGGCTGTCAGGCGGACTGGCGAAAGGCGGTTGCGGAGATCCTGGTGAACTTCTTGCGGTAGGCAGCCGGCGTCATGCCGACCTGGCGCTTGAAGAGGCGGCGGAAGAAGGTGGGGTCGTCGTAGCCGACCAGGTGGCCGATATCCTCCACGTTGGAGTAGTTGGCCTCCAGCAGCTTCTTGGCCTCCTCGATGCGGATCGCCTGGACGTACTCGATCGGCTGGTAGCCGGTGGCGGCCTTGAAACGGCGTGCGAAGGTCCTGGGCTTCAGTCCGGAGCGTTCGGTGACGGTCGCCACGGGGCTGGGGTTGGCGTAGTGCTCGGCGATCCAGTTCTGGCAATCGCCGACCAGCGCGTCGTCGTGCCCGACCCGGTGGGTGAAGACGGCGTAGGGGAGCTGCCCGTCGGAATGGCCCGTCAGGATGTGGATCTTGGCCGCCTCGATCGCGTGCTCGGCCCCGCAGAGCCGGGCGATGACGTAGAGGGCGAGCTCCTGCCAGGCGGTGACGCCGCCGGCAGTCACGATCCGCTCCCGCTCGCCGGCAAAGCAGAGGATCTCGCCCAGCGCCAGCTTCACGTTCGGATAGTGCTTCAGGAAGAGGTCGCGATAGGCCCAGTGTCCTGCCGCCTTCTGCCCTTCCAGCAGGCCGGCCTCGGCCAGCACCAGGGATCCGGAACAGACCGAGCCCAGCATGGCGCCGCGGGCATGGACGCGCCGCAGCCAGGCGATCTCCCGCTCGTAGACGCCCTTCGGCGGGGTGTCGATGGGCGTGTACATGTCGCAGACGATGACGAAGGCGGCCTCCTCAACCGCGTCGATGCCGAGGTGAGGCTCGACCATGACGTTGCCGAAGCAGCGGAAGGGCTCGGCGGTGGCGGCCACGATCCTGACCTCCAGCACCTCGTCGCCAGTCACCCCCTTCGTCACCTCGCCGTAAATGGCGCCGGCCGTGCTGAGCACGTCGTAGAGACCGTAGAGGACCGAGGGGGAGGTCTGGGCCGAGGCCAGCAGGCAGACCCGCGGTTTCGCCGTCTCACTCTTCGCCATGGCAAAAAAACCTCGCAGCGCTGTCAGATTCGCCCCGGTTCGCTCCATTACGCCTCTTACAGCCGCAGGTGTCCACCGATAACCTCCAGAACATCTTTCGTGGAACGACACCAGAGCATCGGAGCAACAAGACATGACCGACAAGAACCCCACAGCCTCTTCCCTCCCGGCGGAAGAGATCGAAGATTTCAGGGCCGCCATGAGAGGCGAGGTCCTGACGCCGGACAGCGAGATCTACGATACCGCGAGGCTCATCTGGAACGGCATGTTCGACAAGCGGCCGGCGGTGATCGCCCGCTGCAGCGGGACTGCGGACGTCATCGCGGCGGTCGACTTCGCACGCGACAAGGGGCTTCTGCTCGCCGTGCGCTGCGGCGGCCACAACTCGGCAGGCAGCGGGTCCTGCGACGGCGGCCTCTTGATCGACCTCTCGGCCATGAGGTCGGTGCATGTCGATCCCAGGTTGCGGCGCGCCCGGGTCCAGGGCGGTGCCACCTGGGGCGACTTCGACCGCGAGGCGCAGGTGCACGGGCTGGCCACGCCCGGCGGGGTGGTCTCTGCGACCGGGGTTGCCGGGCTCACCCTCTCCGGCGGGCTCGGCTGGCTGCGCGGCAAGTACGGCCTCAGCCTCGACAACCTGGTTTCGGTCGAGATCGTGACCGCCGACGGCCAGCTTCGCACCGCCAGCGAGTGGGAGAACGCCGATCTCTTCTGGGCCGTCCGCGGCGGCGGCGGGAACTTCGGCGTCGTCACCTCCTTCGAGTTCCAGGTGCATCCGGTCGGGCCGACCGTCATGTTCCTGGCGCCGATCTACCGGGCGGCCGACGCCGCCAAGGTGATGCGCGGCTGGCGCGACTTCATGGAAAGCGCGCCCGACGAGATCGGCGGGACCATCGTCGAGTTCTCCACCATCCCCGAGGATCCGGACTACCCCGAGGAAGCCTGGAACGAGAAGGTCATGACCCTGGCCGGGGTCTGGGCCGGGCCGGCCGAGGAGGGCGAGAAGGCCGTCCAGCCGCTGCGCGAGCTGGCCGAGCCGCTCTTGGATTTCTCCGGCCTCATGCCCTATTGCGAGGTGCAGAGCCTCTTCGACGGGCTCTTCCCGAAGGGGGCCCATCGCGCCTACTTCAAGTCGGTCTACCTGAACGGCCTGGACGACGCGATGATCGACGAGATCGCGCCGCGTGCCGCGGACAGGCCCTCCGACCTCTCGCTCTGTTCGGTCTGGTTCCTGGGTGCTGCGACCGCCCGCGCCGGGGCGGCGGAGACGGCCTTCGGCCCGCGCGACATGGGCTGGATGCTGAGCGTCGATGCGATCTGGGAAGAGCGGGCGGACGACGAGACCAACCTCTCCTGGGCGCGCCGTTTCTGGGCGGACATGAAGCATCACTCCAACGGCCGCGCCTACCTGAACTTCGCCGGCTGGGGCGAGGAGGGCCAGGAGCTGCTGCGGACCAGCTTCGGGGCTGCCAACTACGAGCGCCTGGTGGCGCTGAAGCAGAAGTACGATCCCGAGAACCTCTTCCGGCTGAACCAGAACATCAATCCGGGCGCCGAGGCCTCGCAGGCGGCCGAGTAGCGGACCCTCCCCGCTGCGGGAGGAAGCCATCGCAGACTTGAGCGGGGCCTCTCCCTCAGCCACATAGGGGAGACCCCGTGCGATTGATTGGAGGCCTCCAGATGAAGATCCGCGACGCAAGCGAGGCCGAACTTCCCGCCCTCTCGACCCTCTGCCTGCGCTCCAAGGCGCACTGGGGCTACGACGAGGACTTCATGGCGGCCTGCCGGGAGGAGCTGACCTTGACGCCGGCGGACCTGGCCGGGACGTCGCTCGCCGTCGGCGAGGAGGCGGGTGAAGTCGTGGGCCTGGTCCAGGTCGAGGTCGAGGCGGGGGACTGCGACCTGCTCAAGCTCTTCGTGGAGCCCGGCAGGATGGGGCGCGGCCACGGCGCGGCGCTCTTCGCCTGGGCGGTCGCGGAGGGCCGGCGCCTGGCGGCGCGGCGCATGACGATCGAGGCCGATCCCGATGCGGAGCCCTTCTACCGCAGGATGGGCGCCGTGCCGATCGGCAGGGCGCCCTCGGGCTCCATTCCCGGACGCACCCTGCCCCTGCTGGAGCTGCCGCTGTGAGGCGAGGGGTCAGTTCCGGATCAGCACCAGGAGGTCGGTGCTGCCGACATTGAGGCCCGCCTGCGAGAGCAGGGTGGTCACCTGCCCGCGGTGGTGGGTCTGGTGGTTGAAGAAGTGCTGGACGAGGTTGAGGAAGCTGTCGGTGAAGGGCTCGCCCTTCGTGTTGCGATAGTCCAGCGTTCCCGCAAGGGTCTCGGCGTCGAGGTCTCGCGCCCACTCCAGGATCGCCTCGTCCAGGACGCGGCGCTCTTGCCGGAGGCTTGCCAGGTCCTCGTGGAGGACCTGGTCCAGCGCGGCCGGATCGGGGCGCTCCCTGACGAAGCGGATGGCCTGCGGGCTCCCGGGATGGGCGGCGAAGCGCTTCAGCCAGATGGTGTCGGCGACCAGCAGGTGGTTCAGCGTGCCCAGGATCGAGCCGAAGAAGGCGCCGCGGTCCCGGCGCAGCTCCGCATCGCTCAGGCCGCCGGCGGCCGAATAGACCTTCTCGTTCATCCACTGATTGTAGCGCGCCATGAGCTCCGGGTAGGGCCGCGTGACCATTGCTCACTCCTCCTTCCGCCCGTCTGAGCATCAATCCGCCAGGTGACGGATAGCGGCGCTTCTCCTATCCTGTCCAGCACCCTGTCAGACGCGGAGGAGGAGACCAAGCCATGACCAAGCGCGCCCTGGTGACCATCGATATCCAGAACGACTATTTCCCGGGCGGCCGCTGGACCCTGGACGGGATGGAGCAGGCCGCCGACAACGCGGCCCGGCTGCTGGCGGCCGCGCGGTCGGCGGGCGATACGGTGGTCCATGTGCACCACGAGTTCCAGTCGGCCGATGCGCCCTTCTTCGCCCCCGGAACGACGGGTGCGCAGATCCACGAGAAGGTGCTGCCGCTCTCCGGCGAGACCAAGGTCCTGAAGCATGCGGTCAACGCCTTCCAGGGGACCGACCTCAAGCAGATCCTGGAGGCGGCCGGGGCCGAAGAGCTGCTGATCTGCGGGGCCATGAGCCACATGTGCATCGACGCGGTGACCCGCGCGGCCAAGGACTTCGGCTATGCCTGCACCGTGGCGCAGGACGCCTGCGCCACCCGCGACCTGGAGTTCAACGGCAAGGTCATCCCCTCCGCCCAGGTGCACGCGGCCTACATGTCCGCGCTCGGCTTCGCCTACGCCCAGACCCCGACGACCGACGAAATCCTGGGGGGCTAGGAGGGGCTCGGCCCGGCTCAGCCGAAGGAGGCGAGCGGCGCCCCGAAGAGGCTCTCGTCGGGCACCACGCCCAGGCCCGGTCCCTGCGGCACCCGGAAGTGCCCGCCCTCCACGGCGATGCCGTTCTCGGGGTCGTAGGTCCCCTGAATGTAGTTGCCGGCGGTCCAGACGGCCTCCAGCAGGCGGGGGTCGACGGTGGCACCGATATGCAGCACGGCGGCCGCCACCATGTCGCCGCCCCAGCTATCCTCCACCGTGTGCGGCATGGAGCGCGCATGGCAGATGTCGCGCACCGTCGTCATGGCGCCGATGCCGCCCAGCCGCGTCATCTTCAGCCCGAAGCCGTCGCAGACTCCCATCGCGATGGCGCGCAGCACGTCGGCCAGGCTCTCGGTGTTCTCGTCCAGGATGATCGGATGGGCGACCTGCGCGCGGATGGCGGCCACCTCTTCCATGGTGTTGCAGGGCTGCTCGAAGACGAAGGGGATCTCGCGGCAGGCGAGGCTGAGGCGGAGCGCCTGGCTGGCGGTCATGCCGCGGTTGGTGTCGACGACGAGCTGGGCGCGCGTGCCCACCCGCTCCCAGACCTTGCGCACCACGGCGATGTCGGTGGCGACCTCCCTGCCGCCGACCTTGACCTGGATCCGCGGATAGCCCTCGGCCACTTTCTCCTCCGAGAGCCGCGCGATCTCCTCCGGCTCGCCGATGCCGGTGGCGTAGTAGGCCGGCAGCCGCTCCTGCGCCGCCCCGCCCAGCAGGTCGCAGAGCCTGGCGCCACGGTGCTTGCCCAAGAGGTCCATCGCCGCCACCTCGAGCGCCGCCTTGGCGTAGTTGTGCCCCTCCAGCAGGCCGTCCATCCGCCGGCGCAGGAGGAGGGGGGTGAGCAGGGACTGCCCGATCAGCCCTGGCGCCATCTCCACGATCGCGGCCCTCGCCCCCAGCGCGTGCTGCGGCTGATAGGTGGGCCCGGCCGGTGCCGTCTCGCCCCAGCCGAAGGTCCCGTCCTCGGCCACGAGCTTGACGAGCGTGGTATCCACCGCATGCAGGGTGATGAGCGACATGGTGTAGGGACCGCCGACGATCGGCAGTTCCTTCCCGTAGACATGGATCTCCGCAATGCGCATGAGCTGCCCTCCTCACCTTATGCGCCCTACTATCGGCGAAGCAGGGGAGGGCAGCCAAGCGCGCTGAGGCGAGGCCTCACCCGAACAGCATGGTGGCGGCCAGGAGCTCGTCCTTGGTCATGTCCTCGAAGAGCACGCTGGCCTCTTCGGAGATCGTCAGCAGGACGTCGTCGCCCTGCTGGACCAGGGCCTTCTTCAGGTCGAAGTGCTCGTCCGCGTCCATGATGCGGATGCTGTCACGCTCCTCGAAGTCCACGACTCTGTCGTGGTCGGACTTCAGCGAGAAGACGAAGAGGTCCTTGCCCAGGCCGCCTTCCAGCAGATCGTCGCCGCGGCCTCCGATCAGGCGGTCGATCCCGGCTCCACCGTCGAGGACGTCGTCGCCGGCGCCGCCCTTCAGGCGGTCGCGGTTGGCGCCCCCGTCGATCTGGTCGTCGCCGCGCATGCCCATGAGGATGTCGTTGCCCTCGAAGCCCAGCATGAGCAGGCTCCCGGCGTCGCCGACCATCTCGTTGGCCTCGGCATCGCCGCTCATGCGCTCGTAGGCGAAGAAGATGTTGTCCTGGATGGTGCCGACGCCGCTGTTGGCCTCGATGATGTCGGCAAGGCCGGTCTCCCAGAGGGCCTCCAGCTCCTTCTGCCCGAGGCCGCCGGCCTCGCTCCAGTAGGGATCGCCGTCGCGCAGGCGCTCGAACTGGTCGATCACGATCAGCGCGAAGGTCTCGCCCAGCAGGCCGCCGGCCGGATCCTCGGCCAGGCCGCCGACCCAGGCGTCGACCAGGTCGACCTCGCCGTAGACCGATGCCAGGGCCTGGGCGCGCTCGGCGTTCGAGGTGATGTCGGAGAAGTCCTCCGCCCGCTCGAGCCCCAGCGCCTCGCGCAGGTCGTTGTAGGAGGGGACGCCCAGGTCGCGGCCGCGCTGGATGTTGATCGCCGCCAGGTCCAGGCCGCCGGCTCCGGGCTGGCCGAAGAGGAAGGAGCGCACGTCCTCGACCACCTGCGGGTCCAGCTCCTGCGCCTTGCTGCTGGCCAGCCCGCGGAGGATGGGGTCGATCCCGGTCTCGGCGAGCGCGGCGGGGTTGAAGAAGGCATCGCGCAGCGCCAGGTCGCCCTCGGCGACGGTGGACCCGTCCTCGTTCTGCTGCTCGATGGTGGCAGACAGCAGCGAGTGCCCGAAGCGGTAGGCGGCCGTGGAGAACTCGACCGAGATGCCGGGGTTCACCGTCTCGTCATAGCCCTGGTAGGCCGCGATTGCCTGCTCGCCCACCAGGACGGGCAGGAAGTCGTTGAAGGTGATCGCCTGGATCTCGGCTTCCACGCGCTGGCGGGCGGCATGGTAGAGGTCGTCGTCGCTCCAGCCCGGGTGCTCCTCCTCCAGGATTTCGACCCAGCGGTTGTGCTCGCGCACGAAGAGCGTGTGCAGCGAACTCAGTGCCACGTTCTCGGCTGCGCGCACGTCGCCGGCCAGCAGGTTGCTCTCGTCGGCGAGCGGCAGCATGCCGTCGTCGCCGATCAGCAGGCGCCCCCCGCCGTCGCGCAGGGCGGCGGCCGTCTCGGCGTCGGAGCCGTAGACCATGCTGGCGTCCAGGAAGGAAGTGATCTGGTTCTCGTAGGCGCGCGGGCTCGTGATGCCGCTGCCGTCCAGCGGATCGACGCGGGTGAAGGGGACGAAGGCGCCGCCGGTCCCGTCCGGGTCGAACCAGGGGTCGCCCACGGGCACGACGATGGGAGCGAACTCCGTCTCGCCGGCCTCGGTCAGGTCGAGGTCGTGGTCGATGAACTGGCCCCAGGCCCAGAGGAAGTTGCTGACGCCGAAGCTGCTCGGCATCTCCTCGTCCTGCTGGACCACCTCGTTGGAGATGGTCCTGGGCTCCGGGCGGTCGGTCACCATCGCGCCCAGCCCGTCGTCATAGGCGGCAGGGCCCAGGCGCAGCAGAGTCTGACCGGCCGCACCCCAGTCGCTCTCGCTTGCGTTGCTGCCGCTACCGTCTATGGGGCGCACCTGGATCGGTTCCGGTTGGCCCTGACCGCCCTGGCCGCCCCCACCCTGGCCTCCCCCCTGGGTCGCTGCGGCCGGCTGGTCGCCGCCTCCTGCCGGTGGCGCAGAGAGGGTTTCGATGCTGGCCTCGAGGACCAGGGGATCGAGGTTGGTACCAGTGCTCATGTCACTTCCTCCTGATTGATGGCACTGAAGAGAGCGACAACCAAAGGCTTGAAAGTGGCGGAAAAGTGCGAGATTGCGGCAGTTTTGGCAACCATCGGGCTGGCAAAATCCGTCATGCCCTTTCTGATTGAGTCGGCTACCTGTAAGCGGTTAAGTTCACGCTGCCGTGATTGCACGTGAAACCTACGTTACCCGCTGCTGTTTGTCGACAGCGTAACGATTGCGCGTCCCTCAAACTTCCGTCTGGATTTCAACTAATAATCGTATAACTTTTTTCGAGTCGAGAGGAGAACCGTTCCGCGGCTCCGATCCGGTGAGGCGGCCCCGATGCATCCGCGGCCGCCGCCAGGTCCCTCAGAACAGGGCCAGTTGGCGGTCGTCGAGGGCGGGGGCCCGGAAGAGCCTGGTCTCCAGGTCGAAATCGCGCTCCTGCCCCAGGCCCAGGCGGCGGCAGGCGGCGCGGAAGCGCACGGCCAGGATCTCGGCCTGCGGGCCGGTGCCGCGCTGGCGATAGCCGAAGCGGCTGTCGTAGAGGCGGCCGCCGCGGGCCTGGCGCAAGAGGTCCAGGACACGCTTCTTGCGATCGGGATAGTGCGCCTCCAGCCACTCCTCGAAGAGGCCCTTCAGTTCCAGGGGCAGGCGCAGCAGGACATAGCCGGCCCGCCGCGCCCCGGCGTCCCTGGCAGCGGCCAGGACGGCATCCAGCTCGGCATCGTTGATCGCGGGAATGACCGGGGCGAAGAGCGTGCCGACCGGGACGCCGGCCCTGGCCAGACCCTCGATCGCCGCCAGGCGGCGCTTGGGGGCAGCGGCCCTGGGCTCCATCCACCGGGCGAGGTCGCGATCCAGGGTGGTGACCGAGATCATCACCGAGACCAGCCGCTCCGCCGCCATGGGCGCCAGCAGGTCGAGGTCGCGTAGGATCAGGTCCGACTTGGAGACGATGCAGCAGGGGTGCTTGGCCTCGGCCAGCACCGCGAGGATCTGCCGGGTGATCTGCATGCGCCGCTCGACCGGCTGGTAGGGGTCGGTGTTGGCGCCCAGCACCAGGGTCTCCGGCCGGTAGCGCGGGTTCGCCAGTTCGGACCGCAGGGCCAAGGCCGCATCGGGCTTGGCGAAGAGCCGCGTCTCGAAGTCCAGCCCCGGGGAGAGGCCAAGATAGGCGTGACTCGGCCTGGCGAAGCAGTAGACGCAGCCGTGCTCGCAGCCGCGATAGGGATTGATCGAGCGGTCGAAGCCCAGGTCGGGGCTCTCGTTTCGGGCGATGACCCTGCGGGCCTTGTCGACGCCGACCTGCGTCCTTTCGGACCCGGGAAGCGCTTCGGCGGCCGATTCCCAGCCGTCGTCGAAGGCCTCGCGCGCCTCCGCCTCGAAGCGTCCGCTGCGGTTGGTGACGGCGCCGCGACCCTTGCGCGGCACCGGCCGACCCTCGCCCTCTGGTTCCTGACTGCTCATGGAGACAGATTAGGCCAGGACTGGGAACAAAAAAAGAACAAAATCTGTGGTTGGGGAACAAAAGTGGGGTGCCGGAAGCCCTGATAGGTGAGCCCGATTCTGGGCCCACTAGATCCTGTATAACTCCGATTCGCGGAACAGCTCCGGAACGGAGCGCCTAGAGTGCTTCGCGCTCGGCTGGAAACGGCGCCGGCCCGCACCCCCGCCCGGCCGCCCAGTTCAGGATACTTTCGTTGGGCGGCCGGGCGGGGGTGCGGGCCGGCGCCGTGTGAATCCGAAAGGCTCTAGGCCGGCAGGTGTTCCTTCAGGCGGGGCATCAGCTCGACCAGGTTGCAGGGCCTGAAGCGGGCGTCGAGCTGCCAGCGCAGGATCTCCTCCCAGCCGTCCTTCACCGCACCGGGAGAGCCGGGGAGCGCGAAGAGGTAGGTGCCCTGGGCGACGCCGCCGAGCGCCCGGCTCTGGATGGTCGAGGTGCCGATCTTCTGGAAGGAGAGCCAGCGGAAGAGCTCGCCGAAGCCCTCGATCTTCTTCTCCAGCACGGCCTCGAAGGCCTCCGGCGTCACGTCGCGGCCGGTGACGCCGGTCCCGCCGGTGGTGATGACCACGTCGACTTCCGGATCGGCGATCAGGGCCCTCAGGCGCGCGGCGATGGCCTCGGCGTCGTCGCGCAGGATGTCGCGCCGGACCAGGCGGTGGCCGTCACGCTCGATCATCTCCGCCAGGCGGTCGCCGGAGCGGTCGCTCGCCAGGTCGCGGCTGTCGGAAATGGTCAGGACGGCGATGTTGACCGCCAGGAAGGCGCGGTTCTCGTCAATGCCTGGCATGGCTCAAAGGTGCTCCTCGTCATCGCATGGCGGCCGCAGGACGCTGCGGCCCCGCCGGCCCTTTCACAAGATGGGCTCTCGCCGGTGGAAAGTCATCGCAGCCTTTTAGGGCAGGGCTTTCAGGGTTCTGGGACCCAGGCCTGCCGGCGTCCGCCTTCCTGCTGGCGGTAGCGCGGCCAGTCGCCGTTGGCGATCTCGGTGAGCGAGGGCGTCTCCTGGCCCAGGCGCTTGCGGTAGATCCAGTAGTTGGCCAGCACCTTCTCGATGTAGGCGCGGGTCTCGCCGTAAGGCAGGCTCTCGATAAAGAGCAGCGGGTCCTCCTCGGCGTCGGCCTCCTCGCGCCAGCGCGAGAGGTTCCCCGGCCCCGCATTGTAGGCCGCCAGCAGCCGGAAGAGATGGTCGCCCACCTGCTCCAGCGACATCAGGTGGACGAGGTAGTCCTGGCCCAGCCGCAGGTTCAGGCCAGGATCGTGCAGGTTGTCGCGCCGGCTGCCCTTCAGACCCGGATCGTCGGCGATGTAGCTGGCCGTCTTCGGCATGAGCTGCATCAGGCCCCGCGCGCCGGCATGGCTGACGGCGGTCGGGTCGAAGGCCGATTCCTGGCGCATGACGGCGTAGATCAGGGCCCGGTCGACGGCGAAGCCGCCGTTCGGCTGCCAGGCCGGCAGCGGATAGAGCGCCGCCAGCAGCGGCCGGCCGCTGCGGGCCAGGCCGCGCAGGTCGCTCAACTGGTGGGCCAGGGTGAAGGAGAGCTGGGGCAGCTTCGCCCTGCTGGCCAGGGCCACCATCAGCTCCCCCAGGTTGCCGTGCCGCCAGTCGCCGACCAGCAGCAGCTCGTCGCGGGCGCGCTCGCTCTCGCCCACCTGCAAGAGCGCCAGCGCCCGCCCGCCCGAGGGCGAGGCCACCAGGTTCTGGACCTCGCCGCGGGTGAGGTCCAGGCCGCTGAAGTCGAAGGTCGTGCGCATGCCCAGCGCCTCGCGCGCGATCAGGCCGTAGAAGGTGCGCGGGTAGTCCGCGGCCAGCTTCAGCCAGCGGCTCATGGACTTGGGGTCGCGCCGGCGCAGCTCCGCCCGCGAGGCCCAGTAGGCCCCGCCGGCCGCCAGCCAGGGCGAGGCCTGCGGGCTCTTCGCCACCTCGCCGAAGTGCTGGGAGGCGCGGTCCCACCTGCCGAGCCGCCAGGCCGAGAGGCCGGCGAACCAGTGCGTGACCGGCACCAGGTCGCCGGAGCGCGACGCCGCGGCGGCGGCAAGGTCGTAGGCCCGCTTGTAGTCCTTCTCGAAGTACCAGGCCTGCGCGATGGAGCCCTGGAGCTGGTCCAGCTCGCCGGTGTCGAGGAACTCCCGGTCCTCGTCCTCGGAGAGCGCCTTCTCGGCCTGCTCCAGCTCGCCCCCGCGGATCAGCTTGGACAGCTTGCGCTCGAAGCCGAGGACCCTGTTGGACTGGGCCGGGGTGCGCGCCTCGGGTGAGCGGTAGAACGAGCTGTTGCCGACCATCTGGCCGCCGATGTTGGCCGGGACCAGCAGCGGCGCGCGCGGCGGTTCGGCATCGCCGGGTTGGCGCCGGCGGGCCAGCCTGTAGATGCGCTCGGCATAGGGATGGTCGCCATAGCGCTCGAGCCAGACCGAGAGCTCGTAGAAGTTGGAGCGATAGGCCGTGGGGTGGAGGTAGCGCTGCGCCTGGACATGGCCCATCAGCCGGCGGTCCCTGATCGAGCCCGCCAGCCTGTCTGCCTCGTCGAAGCGTCCCTCCTCCTGCAGCGCAAAGATGCGCCGGTAGAGAGAGACGTCGCCATCCTCCAAGACCCGCGGTAGTCCGCGCGAGTCCAGTTCGACGCTGGGTCCAACTTGCGCCGCCAAGCCGTCTTGGCTCTCCGCCTGGACCGAAGTCACCACGCCGCCGGCACCCAAGAACACGCAGGCAAGCGTGAAGCAGAGCCTCATTCGTTTCATCGCATCCCCCCGCGATGACCAGCGATCTTCAATCTTCACATTTTTGCCTAAAGAAAGCCACGGCCTGGGTCAATTTCCAAGCCGCATCGGCCCGGACATAACAGCTAGGCGTCCGATTCCCTTGACAGCCCCGCGTCGTCCAAAGCCCGGCGAAAACTCAAAAAATCACGCCATGCCAAGCGCTTCTGCGCCGGCTGGCGAAGCAGGTAGGCAGGGTGCAGGGTGGCCAGCGCCGGAATAGGAGATTCTAGTTTTCCGAAAGAAAGGTCCGACCAGATTCCACGCAGGCGTGTGATGCCCTCGCTGCGCCCCATCAGGGTCTTGGCCGAAAGGCCGCCGAGCAGCAGCAGGTGGCTGGGCCGGACCAGTTCGATGTGCCGTTCGACGAAGGGCAGGCAGGCGGCGATCTCCGCCGGCGTCGGGGTCCGGTTGCCGGGCGGCCTCCAGAAGAGGATGTTGGAGATGTAGGCCTTGCTCCGGTCGAGGCCGATGGAGTCCAGCATGAGGTCGAGAAGCTGACCCGAGACGCCGACGAAGGGCAGCCCCTGGCGATCCTCGTCACGGCCCGGCGCCTCGCCGATCAGCATGATGCGGCTCTCGGGGTTGCCGTCGGCGAAGACCAGGTTGCTGGCCGTGGCCTTCAGCTCGCAGCCCTCGAAGGCTTCCAGGGCCGCGCGCAGGGCCGCGAGGTCCCCTGCCGCCTGCGCCATCTCCCGGGCCGAGGCCTGCACCTCGCCAGGGCCGACCAGCGGGCCGACCAGCGGTGCGGGCGGCGGTGCGGGCGACGGTGCCGAGGGCCTGGCAGCCTCTCTCCGAGGCGGCGGCGCGCTGGCTGCAGGGGCGGGCTCGGCGAAACGGTCGCGCGCGGTCTCGCTCAGGGCCTCGTCCGCGCCCATCTCCACCTGCCAGGCCAGACTCTCCAGCAGGGCCTGTCGCTTGCTCGTCTCGTCCATCCCGGATCATGAGATAGTGCAGGCCGGCGGGCAAGGAAATGCCGCTTTCGAGCGATTCCGGCCCCCTTCTTCCCGCTTTCTTGGACGCAAGGTCGCAGCGGGTCTATGCTCGCGCAGCCGGGGCGGTTATGTAGCCTGGTCAGGGCCGCGCCATGCGGCCCGCTCGAGACGCGATTGGGCTGGGAGCGAGCCTGGGAGTGACTGTCGGACGTCGGGGTTAGGGCTGATGGAACGCGAATATATGGAGTACGACCTGGTCATCGTTGGCGCCGGACCGGCCGGTCTGGGCGCGGCGATCCGGGCGAAACAGGTGGCTGCGGAGAAGGGCCAGGAGATCTCGGTCTGCGTCCTGGAGAAGGGCTCCGAGGTCGGCGCCCACATCCTCTCGGGCGCCGTGCTGGAACCCCGCGCCCTCGACGAGCTCTTCCCCGACTGGAAGGAGCAGGGGGCGCCGGTCACCGTTCCGGTGAAGGACGAGCGCTTTCTGCTGCTGAGCGAGACCGGCGCGCGCAGCGTGCCGATCTGGATGCTGCCGCCGCAGACGCACAACCACGGCAACTACATCATCTCCCTGGGCAACCTCTGCCGCTGGCTGGCCGAGCAGGCCGAGGGTCTGGGCGTCGAGATCTATCCCGGTTTCGCCGCGGCGGAGATCCTCTTCGACGACAGCGGCCGGGTGACCGGGGTGGCGACCGGCGACATGGGCATCGGCAAGGACGGCGAGAAGAAGGCCGAGTACACGCCGGGCATGGAGCTGCGGGCGACCTACACCTTCTTCGCGGAGGGCTGCCGCGGCTCGCTCAGCAAGCAGCTCGAGGCCCGGTTCAAGCTGCGCGAGGGGGCGGACCCGCAGACCTACGGGATCGGCATCAAGGAGCTGTGGGAGCTGGACCCGGCCAAGCACCAGGAAGGCCTGGTGATGCACACGGCCGGCTGGCCGATGACGAACCAGACCTGGGGCGGCTCCTTCATCTATCACCTGGACAACAACCAGGCCTACGTCGGCTACGTCATCGCCCTGGACTACCAGAACCCGCACCTCTCGCCCTTCGACGAGTTCCAGCGCTTCAAGACCCACCCCAGCATCCGGCCCATGCTGGAGGGCGGCAAGCGCCTCTCCTACGGCGCGCGCGCGCTGAACGAGGGCGGCCTGCAGTCGGTTCCCAAGCTGGTCTTCCCCGGCGGCGCCCTGATCGGCTGCGCTGCCGGCTTCCTGAACGTGCCCAAGATCAAGGGCAGCCACACGGCCATGAAGACCGGCATGATGGCGGCCGAGGCCGTGGTGGCGGCTCTGGCCGAGGGCGACAACCGTCCCGCCGAGCTCACCGCCTACCCCGAGGCCTACCGCAAGTCCTGGGTCTACGACGAGCTCTACCGCGCCCGCAACCTGCGCCCGGCGGCCGCCCGCTTCGGCATGCGGATCGGCATGGCCATCGGCGGCTTCGACATGAAGGTCCTGGGCGGCAAGGCGCCCTGGACCTTCCACCACCGCCACGCCGACCACGAGTGCCTGAAGCCGGCCGACCAGATGCCGAAGATCGCCTATCCCAAGCCCGACGGTGTGGTCAGCTTCGACAAGCTCTCGAGCGTCTTCCTGTCGAACACCAACCACGAGGAGGACCAGCCGGCCCACCTGACGCTGAAGGACCCCTCGGTTCCGGTCGAGGTGAACCTGAAGCGCTACGACGAGCCGGCCCAGCGCTACTGTCCCGCCGGGGTCTACGAGATCGTGGAGGAGGACAGCGGCCCGCGCTTGCAGATCAACGCGCAGAACTGCGTCCACTGCAAGACATGCGACATCAAGGATCCCACCCAGAACATAGTCTGGGTGACGCCCGAGGGGGGCGGCGGGCCGAACTACCCGAACATGTGATCAGCGAGGCCGCTTGGCATCCGTGACGGGAAAAGGCAAGAAGGTATCTCGAAGAACGGTCTGCCGGGCACAGACGGGCAGGAGTCCGTCGATTGCCGATCAGCGCTCATGTCGAGCCTCGCCCGGTGGCGCTCTATCACGCAAGGCTCATGGAGGTAGCATGCGCTCTATCCGCTCCCTCGCGGTTCTAGCCCTGGCTTACGCCCTTTCCGGAGGAGCACTGAGTCCTGCTGCCCTCGCCGCAGAGCAGGTTGAAAGCGACGTTCAGGTTGGTGAAGAGGCGCCGGTCATCGGTCCCTACTTCGCCGGCGTCATCGCCGGGCTGCGCGGCGATGCGGCGGCCTCGGCCGACTACTTGCTGGAGCTCGCAGGGCGGGTCGAACCGGTGCACGAGGTGCTGGGGCCGGCGCTCCGGGCCGCGATCTCGGCGGGACGCCTGGAGGACGGCCTGCTGGTCGCCCACACCCTGGTGTCGCTCGACCCCGAGGCCAGCGAGCCCGCCTTGCTGCTGCTCTTCGCCGAGGCCGCAAGGGCGGGGGACTGGCAGGCCGCGAGCGAGCGCCTGACCTACCTGCCGGACGGCAACCTCTCCGAGACCCGCCGGCGCCTGCTGGACGCCTGGGCCCATCTTCCCGCAGAGGGGATCGAGACCGCGCTGGAGATCCTGGCGCCCATGGGCGAGCGGCGCGGCCTGGAGACTCTCCATGACCTGCACAAGGCCCTGCTGCTGGACGTGGCCGGCAAGCCGGAGGCCGGCGAGGCCTATCGCAAGATCCTGGAGGGCGGCGGCCCGCCGAGCGGTCGTGCCGTCCTCCTGGCCAGCAACTACATGGCGCGCGCCGGCGACACCGAGGCCGCGCTGGCGCTGATCGACGAGCAGATCGCCGCGGGCCGCGGCAACGCGACCCTGCTGGCGGTCAGGGACGAGATCGCCGCCCTGGAACCCGGCCAGGCGCTGGCGGCCATCGTTCCCGATACCCGTGCGGGCATGAGCGAGGTCTTCCTGCAGATCGGCGCGGCCCTGGCGGACGAAGCGCCCGGAGAGCTGGCGCTCCAGGAAGCCCGCCTGGCCGGCTTCATTGCCCCCGACAGCAGTGCCGCCATCCTGCTCCTGAGCGAGGTGCTGTCGCGCATGGAGCGCCACGACGAGGCCGTGGCGGGCTACGAGCGGCTTCTGGACAATCCCAGGCACCGGGTGGTGGCGGCACTCGCGCGCGCCGACGCCCTGGCCGCCGCCAAGCGGATCGACGAGGCCCAGGGCGCCTACGAGAACATCGCCTCGGAGATGAAGGACGATCCCGAACCGCTGCTGCGCCTGGGCAACATGCTGCGCTGGGAACGGCGCTTCGACGAGTCGCTGGCGGCCTATGACGAGGCGGTCGAGCGCAACGGCGAACCGCAGTCGCGCGACTGGCTGCTCTACTACTTCCGCGGCATCTCGAACGAGCGCTCGGGCCACTGGGACGCGGCAGAGGCGGACTTCCAGGAGGCACTGCGCCTGCAGCCCGAGCAGCCTCAGGTGCTGAACTACCTCGGCTATTCCTGGGTCGAGCGGCGCGAGAACCTGGCCGAGGCGCGCGGCATGCTGGAGCGCGCGGTCGAGCTCCGGCCGCGCGACGGCTACATCGTCGATTCCCTCGGCTGGGCCCTCTACCAGCTCGGCGACTACGACGGTGCCGTCACCCATCTCGAGCGGGCGGCCGAGCTGGAGCCGGGCCAGGCCGTGATCAACGACCATCTGGGCGACGCCTACTGGCGCGTCGGGCGCAAGCGCGAGGCCATCGTCCAGTGGCAGCGCACCCTCTCGCTGGGCGAGGATCCCGACATCGAGCCGGGGGAGGTCGAGAAGAAGCTGCTGGAGGGACTGCCGCCGCCCGCCGCCGCGGCCGAACCTCCCGCCGAGAGCGCCGGCGACACGCTCTGATCCGATCATGTTGGCTGCGGACGGCCGTTTGGCCCGGGCCAAGATCAACCTCTCGCTGAGGGTGGTGGGCCGCCGGCCGGCGGGTGGGCCCCAGGCCGGCTACCACCTGCTGGACAGCCTCGTCGTCTTCGCCGAGGCAGGCGATCGGCTCTGGGTCCGGCCAGCCGATGCGCTGGGCCTCACCCTTTCCGGTCCCTTCGCCGCCGGGCTGGAGGGCGAGGGCGACAACCTCGTCCTGCGCGCGGCCCGCAGCCTGGCCGCAGCCCTGGGGCGAGAGCCGCGACTGGCCCTGCACCTGGAGAAGAAGCTGCCGGTCGCCTCGGGCATCGGCGGCGGTTCGGCCGACGCGGCCGCGGCGCTGCTGGCGATCGCGGATCTCTGGGCGCTGGAGGCGGGCAGGGTCGATCTGGCGTCCCTGGGCCTCGGCCTGGGGGCCGACCTGCCGGTCTGTCTGGCCGGGCGCCCGACCCTGGTGCGCGGGGTCGGCGAGACCCTGCTGCCGGTGGCGCCCCTGCCGCAGGCCTGGCTGCTGCTCGCCAATCCCGGCGAGGCCCTGGCCACGCCCGCCGTCTTCGCCGCCCGCGAGGGCGCCTTCTCCGACCCCCTGGACCTGCCGGAAGCGGGCTTCGCATCGGCTGCGGCGCTGGCAGGCTTCGTCGAGGCGGCCGGCAACGACCTCTGCCCGGCCGCCAGCCGCCTCTGCCCGGCGATTCCGGCCTTGCTGGAGCGGCTGCGGCGCCTCGAGGGCGCCCTGGTCGCCGCACTCTCGGGCAGCGGCGCCACCTGCTTCGCGCTCTTCGCCGAGGCCGAGGCGGCGAATGCCGCGGGCGAGCGCGCGCGGCGCGAGGGCTTCGCGCCCTGGGTGCTGGCCGCTCCCCTCGGGCGGGACTAGCGCGCGGTGGCCGGGTTCGAAGAGCAGGGCCGGATCGCCGCCTTCTTCGGCGGGGTCAGCGCCGGCCTGGTCCGCCTTGCCTGCCTCAGGCCCTGGGTGACCCTGGCCGTCCTGACCCTGGTCGCTGCTGGCGCCCTCTGGCTCTCCCTGGCCTGGCTCAAGATCGACACCTCGACCGAGGACATGCTGTCGCCCGACCTGCCCTTCCGTAAGGCCTCGAGCGAGGTAACGAACGCCTTTCCGGCGCAGGGGCAGACCCTGGTGGTCGTGATCCGGGGGCCGAGCAGCGCCGTCGCCGACCGCGCAGCCCAGACGCTTTCGACCTGGATGAGCGCGCGGCCGGAACTCTTCGAGAACGTCTTCTACCCCGAGGGCGACCCCTTCCTGCGCCAGCATGGCCTGCTCTATCTCACCTCCGACGAGCTGGCGGAGCAGATCGACCACCTGGCCTCGGCCCAGGGCCTGCTGGGAACCCTGGCGGCCGACCCCTCGCTGGTCGGCCTCTCCGACGTCCTGCTGCTGGCCTTGAAGTCCGGCCAGGGCGAACAGTTGGGCGACCTGGTGCCGGCCATGGTGCAGATGGCGCGCGTCGCCGAGGCCGTGGCCGCCGGCAAGCCCGCCCTGCTCTCCTGGCGCTCGCTGCTCGCCGAAGAGGGCGAGATTCAGGGAGAGGGCCTGCGCATCGTCCTGGCCCAGCCGGCCCTGAACTATGCCAGCCTCTCGCCGGCCCGGGCCGCGATGGATGCGGTGCACCAGGCCGCGGAGGAGCTGGGCTTTGCGGCGGACGGGATCACGGTCGGGCTTACGGGCAAGCCCGCTTTGCGCGCCGACGAGCTGCGCTCGATCCGCGGCAACATCGCCGGCATCGGCCTGCTCTCCTTCGCGCTGGTCGGCCTGATCCTCTGGGCGGGGCTGGGCTCAGGGCGCGCAGCGCTCTGCGTCGGCTTCCTCCTGGTCCTGGGGCTGGCCATGACGGCCGGCTTCGCGACCCTGGTCGTGGGCCGGCTGAACATCCTCTCGGTGGCCTTCGCCGTGCTCTTCATCGGGCTCTCGGTGGACTATGCCATCCACTCCCTGCTGCGGATCGAAGAGTACCGCGCTGCGGGCAAGAAGCTGCCGCTGGCGGCCGCCACCGCCGCGCGGGTGCAGGCGCCGGCGCTCTGGCTCTGTGCGCTGAGCTCGGCCATCGCCTTCCTGGCCTTCCTGCCGACCGAGTACATCGGGCTGGCGGAGCTGGGAATCATCTCGGCCGGCGGGATCGCGATCGCGCTCTTCCTCTGCTTCGCCCTGCTGCCGGCCACCTTCATCCTCCTGAAGGTCCCGCCGCTCAAGGCCGACTTCGGACGCCACGCCGCCCGCCTGGAGCGCCTGCTGGCGCGCCGGCGGGTCTGGGTGCTGGTCCTTGCCGGCCTCCTGGCCGTGGCGAGCGGCCTCCTGGTCACCCGCCTCACCTTCGACAACGATCCGCTCAGCCTGCGCGACCAGGACTCGCCCTCGGTCAGGGCGCTCAGCGACATCCTGAACGATTCGCGCGCCGGCTTTTACCGGGCCGAGGCCCTGCTGCCCAATCTCGAGGAGGCCAAGCGGCTGGCCGAGCGCTTCCGCAAGCTGCCGGAGGTGGATTCCGCGGTCACCCTGGCGAGCTTCGTGCCGAAGAACCAGGACGAGAAGCTCTACCAGCTCGGCGATGCCAGCTTCCTGCTGGCGCCCCTCATCAACCCGGCACCGCCGGCGCCGCCACCGGACGACGAGCAGCGCCTGGCCGCCATGGGCGCCCTGGTCGCGGGGCTGCGCAACGCACCCGACGCGCTGATCGGCGAGGCCTCCGGGCTCTCCGCCGCGCTCGCCCTCTTCCTGGAGACGCCGGAACGCCTGCCGGACCTGGAAGCAGCCTTGCTGGGCGACCTGCCGCAGGAACTGGCCAACCTCCGTGCCGCCCTGACCGCGGGGCCGGTGACCCTGGGCGAGCTTCCGATCAGCCTCTCCAGCCGCTACCTGGCCGAGAACGGAGCGGCCCTGGTGGTGGTCCGGCCGAAGCGCGACCTGCGCGACCCCCATGCGCGCGAGGCCTTCGTCACCGCGGTGCAGGAGGTCTGGCCGCCGGTCACCGGCGAGGCCGTCACCATCGTCGAGGCCGGCCGCGCCGTGATCGAGGCCTTCACCGAGGCCAGCGTGCTGGCCTTCGTCCTGGTCGCAGCCCTGGTCTTCGCGGTGCTGCGGCGCGTGGTGGACAGCCTGGCGGCCCTGCTGCCGCTGGTCCTGGCGACGCTCTACTGCGGCGGGCTGGCGGTGCTGGCGGGCATTCCCATCAACTTCGCCAACGTGATCGTCCTGCCGCTCCTCTTCGGTCTCGGCATCGACAGCGGCCTGCACCTGGTGGTGCGCTGGCGCGAGGCGCCGGGGCTGCCGCTGCTGGACAATGCGACCCCGCGCGCGGTGCTGGTCTCGGCGCTCACCACGCTCGCCTCCTTCGGGGCGCTGTCGATGTCGGACCATCCGGGCACGGCCAGCATGGGCCTCCTCCTCATGCTGGCGCTCGCCTCCGTCCTCTTCTCGGTCTTTCTGATCCTGCCGGCCCTGATCGGGCGGGCGGAAAGGTCTCGGTAAATGACAGCGGCACTCAATACGGACAAGTTCGGCTTTGGAACGCAGATCCGGAAGTCTCCCTACTTCGATGCAACGGTACGCTGGGGCGCGCAGGCCTTCTCGGTCTATAACCACATGTATATCCCGCGTGATTTCGGCGATCCGGAACAGAATTTCTGGAACCTGGTAACCGACGCGATCCTCTGCGATGTCGCAGTCGAGCGGCAGGTCGAAGTCACCGGGCCAGACGCAGCGGCCTTCGTCCAGATGCTGACGCCCCGCGATCTGTCCAAGATGGCGGTGGGGCAGTGCAAGTATATCCTGATGACCAATGCCGAAGGCGGCATCCTGAATGACCCGGTCCTGCTGCGTCTGGCGGAGAATCACTTTTGGATATCCCTGGCGGACAGCGACATTCTTCTGTGGGCACAGGGCGTCGCCGTGCACAGCGGACTGGATGTCACCATTCACGAGCCCGACGTGTCCCCCTTGCAGCTACAAGGGCCGAGATCGGGCGAGGTGATGACGGCGCTCTTCGGCGAGTCTGTTATGAGCTTGCGCTATTACTGGCTGCGCGAGATGGATCTGTCCGGCATTCCGCTCGTCGTATCGCGCACCGGCTGGTCCAGCGAACTGGGCTATGAGCTCTACCTGCGGGACGGGTCGCGCGGCGATGAGCTGTGGGAAAGGATCATGGCCGCAGGCCGGCCCTTCGGCCTGAAGGCCGGTCATACCTCCACCATACGCAGGATCGAGGGCGGGATGCTCTCCTATCACGCCGACGCCGACATCCACACCAATCCCTACGAATTGGGCCTGGACCGCTTGGTCACTCTGGACATGGCGGCAGATTTCATCGGCAAAGACGCCCTGCGCGCTATCCGGGACAGGGGCGTCTCCCGCAAGCAGGTCGGGCTTCGTCTCGATGGTCCGCGCCTGGCCGGCCCGAACACCGCCTTCTGGCCGATCAGCGCAGATGGCGACAGGGTCGGCAAGGTAACCTCGGCCGTCTATTCGCCGCGTCTCGAACAGAACATCGCGCTGGCAATGGTTTCCGTTGAAAAGACCAGGCTCGGCGAGACCCTCGATGTCGAGGCCGCCAAGGGGCCGGTGAAGGCCACGGTGGTGGAGAAGCCCTTCTACGACCCCAAGAAGGCCATCGCGACCGGTGCCTGAAATCGATCCGGTCAGGCGGGTTCACCCCGCCGACCGCCAGCCGATGGCTCGTTCCGGCTCTTCGCCGGCCGGTGGAGCGCGACGCCCAGCATCACCAGGGCAATGCCCGCGAGGTCCCGTATGCTCGGTAGCTGAGCCAGGACCAGGGCCGCGATCACTGTCGCCGTCGCCGGCAGGAGGCTCAGGAGCAGCGCGAAGCTCGCCCGCGGCAGGCGCGACATCGCGAGCTGGTCGCAAACATAGGGGATGACCGAGGAGCAGAGCCCGACGCCCGCACCCGCCAGGAGCAGCAGCGGCCGGTCGAGGATGGCCAGCACTTCGCCGGCACCCAGCGGCAGGGCGAAGAGAAGGGCCACGGCCATGGCCGCGCCCAGGGCCTCCACCCCGTGGCTTGCGCCCTTGGCAGCGAGACGGTGTCCCAGCAGCACGTAGAGAACGAAGAGCAGGGCGTTGGCAATGGCCCAGCCGAGACCGATCAGGTCGTCCGACCAGGTAACCTCGATCAGGAGCAGGACACCGAGGACGGTGAGCGCCAGTGCCAGCAGGTTGCGCCGGCTGCACAGCCCGAAGAGCGCCAGGGCGACGATGCCCACGAACTCGATGGCCGCGACCAAGCTCATCGGCAGGCGGTCGAGGGCCAGGTAGAAGGACGAGTTCATCGCTGCCAGGCAGGCGCCGAGCCCGAGCAGGAGGAGCCGGTCCTCCCGATCCCAGGTCTTGTACCCCCGCCAGGGCCGGGAGAGCGGCAGGAGGAGTAGTGCCGCCGAGGCGATCCGGATCCAGGCCACGCCCAGGACCCCGACGGCCGGAAAGAGCAGCACCGCGAAGGCCGGGCCCAGGTAGTGGAAGACCGCGCTGACGGCAAACCAGCTGTGCGGCGGCACACGCTGGGCGAGGCGGGTGAAACGCATGTCTCTTCTCTCCTCTCTCCTGGCGGCTGATCAGGGTTGCCTCAGGATCGCGGGAGACAGCAGGAACAAGAATAGCTATACATCGGAGAAAGGCAGATTTTTCCTTGGAAGAGAAGACGATAGCGCATGGTTGGCCGAAGAATCGAAAACACGCCCTTGGATCCGCTCGATGCGAAGCTTCTGGAGGCCCTGATCAAGAATGCGCGCCTCAGCCTGGCGGCGCTCGCGCGCAGGGTGGGTCTGTCGCCCCCCTCGGTAGCCGAGCGGATCAAGCGCCTGGAGGAGGCCGGCGTGATCCGCGGCTACACCCTGTCGGTCGATCCCCAGGCCCTGGGCCTGGCGCTGACGGCCTGGATCAGGATCCGTCCGCTGCCGGGCCAGCTCGGGCATGTCCTGGCGCTGCTCCAGCAGATGCCGGAGGTGGTCGAGTGCGACCGGGTGACGGGCGAGGACTGCTTCCTTGCGCGTGCGCACCTCGCCTGCATGGAGGACCTCGAGGCGGTGATCGACGAGATCATCCCCTACGCCATGACCAACACGGCGATCGTTCAGTCCTCGCCGGTGCCGCGCCGCCTGCCGTTGGTTCAGCCGCAGGCCAGGTCTCCCAGAACCCGCCGGTGACGCGCGGCGGCGTGACCGTTCCCGGCGCTGCCGGGCCCCGTCAGCCAACGACTATTGTTTGTTCAGCTTTCGCACCGCCTTCTCGTAGCGGGCGGTGGCGATTCCGACGCTCTCCAGGAACAGAGGGCGGTCGCACTCGTCCAGCCCCTCCGCGATGAGATCGCGGTCCCTGAAAAGATCGAGCATCCATTGCTGGCCGAAGTTCGCGAAGGCTAGGCTGCCGTCGCCGGAGCGAAGGAGGGGTGCCTCGGACCTGTTGAACCTGTTGAACAGCACCCTCGCCATCCTGGCGGTGAAGGCGTGGTTGTTCGCATTCGACCGAAAGACGCCGGACACATCGAGTGACTGGGAGTCCAGCAGCATCCAGTCCGGATAGGAAGATTCCAGATGGCGTTCGGCGCCGAGGTGGTAGGTGGTGCCGGCGCCCTGGATCGCGCCGGAGCCGTAGACCGCGCGCGCATGCTCCTCGAGCCCGGCGATCAGGGTCTCGAGCTCGCCGTACTGAAGATCGGCGGTGTCGTCGATTCTGTAGAGGTCGCGCAGTCTCCGCGCGGCTCGCGCGGCGAAGTCGGCCGAGGCGGACCCTGCCAGATGCGGTTGCTCGGCAAGGCTTGCCGTGATGACCTCCGCGCTCAGGAACTCGTTGCTGAAGCGCGACAGCAGGACATCCAGCAGGCCGCCGGCGTGGCCCTCGATGATGTCGTAGACCAGTTCGACCGCGCTCAGCGGCCTCTTGTCGACGGCGGCCAGCAGGGCGATGGCGCCGCGCCAGCAGGCCGCGTCCCTGTCGCGGTCGAAGGAGGCGCTCTTCCAGACGTCGTAGAAGCGCGACGCGGCGATGCCGTAGTCGCTGGATCTGAGCGGATGCGAGACGCTCACCCAGGCTTCCTCCAGGTTCGCCTCCAGGAAGTCCTCGGCCTGCTCCCTGGCGGCGATCCCGGGCGGCCGTCCCCGCCGGGCGAGCGTCAGGTTCGCGCGCCAACGGTACAGGCGGTCCGGGTGGTGGCGTTCCGCCTCGCTCCAGCGCGCCTCGCTGCCGCCCCTCAGCGCCGGGAACAGCCACTGAAAGAGGAGGACGAGGGGACTTTCCGAACTGTAGGTCCATCCGTTGCGCTGAAAGAGCTGCTCGCAGGCCTGTTCGGGGTCGTTGCCTTGCGGGTGCGGTGCGATCCATCCGCCGACATCGCCGCCGGGGATGCTGCGCAGCACCGTGGCGACCTCCGGGTGCTTCGATTCCAGCATCGCGAAGGCGAGGACGTCGGCCCAGTGGACCTCGTCGCGCACCATGGGCTCCAGCACGTCGTACTGGCCGATCCATCGCTTCACGTCGCGCGGCGTCTCCAGCAGGCCCCGCTCGAAGGCGAGGGTCATCAGCTCGTCCAGCAGCGGGGATTCTTCCCACCCGGGCGGCAGCGCGACGGTCCGGCGGCCGAAGAGTTCCGCGAGCCCGGCAAAGGCCAGCTCCTTCAGTTCCTCGGCGAAGGCGACCGGGATCGAGACCTCGTACTGCACGATCTTCTCGAGGTAGGAGGCCCCGCGCTCCTTGCCCTCCAGGCCGCCGAGCGCCTCGAGCACGCGGTCGCGGTCGTAGGCCAGCAGGTAGGAGATCGCCGGGAAGTCGGCCACGGCCTTCACCAGCTGGGCCGCCGTGCGCACCTCGGCGTCCTCGACCCGGTCGAGCTCGTCGATCACCACGACCACCGGCTTGCCCAGCGAGGCCAGCGCCTCGCGCAGCTCGTCCCGGCGGGCCTGCAGGGTCTTGTCCAGCGGCCGCGCGGCGTCGCCTCCGGCCGACAGGATCGCATCGGCGATGTCTCCGGCGACCTGGCCCGAACCCGGCAGGATGATGTTCATGCCCTGCTCGGCACCGCGCTTGATCAGCGCGCGTCCGTACCTGGCGACCAGCTCGATGGCCCGCCTGGCCTTCTCGGCGAACTCGCGCGAGAGGTCCGCCTCCTTCGCTTCCGACAGCGCGGCGGCCAGCTCCGTGAAGAAGGCTGCGATCAGGTCGTCGCGGCCGGAGATGAGCCAGGGGTTGAAACGGACCACGACGGCGCTTTGCTGTTCCAGCGAGCTTGCGACGGCCCCCACAACGGTGCTCTTGCCCGAACCCCAGGGGCCGGTGAGACCGATCACGACGCCGCGGCTGAGCCCGCTGCCCTGGTCGACCAGGGCGGCGGCGAGCTGCCGGGCGAAGTCGCCGCGGCCGAGGCCGATCTGCGCGCGCTCGCCCGCACGGTCGACCGGGTCGAAGCTCTCCTCGTCGGACACCTGCAGTCTCCCTGCGTTGCAGAGAGGGGAAGCTTCAGCGAGGAGGCTCGGCTTTGCAAGACCGCGGGCGGTCCGCTTGGTCGGGCCGGCGGGCCGCAGAGCGCCTCGCGCTCGTCGCTCCGCAGGAAGACCCGCTCTCTTGTGCCTCGTGCGCACAGGGGTCTTGACCTGCTGCGGGATTTCCGTTCGCAGCAGCGAGCACACATGCTGCATTGCAACATATCCAATGCGATTGAGGCAGGAGAGCCCTATTTTGATTGGATAGCGTCGCTGTTCTTCTCTTGTTGCAATGCAGCATGAGTCGACCCGGCGTTCAAAGAGATCCGTCCGACGGGAGCGAAACGCGCGAGGGTTTTCGGGAGATGGAACTTCCGGAGGAGCTGATGCGCGTCTATTCGAAACTACTGCCCTTCGAGGCCTGGCGGCTGGAGGAGCACCTCTTGCGCCTGGAGCCGGCCGATCGCCTGATGCGCTTTTCTGGCGGCGTCAGCGCGGAGATCATCGCCCGCCACTGCCGGGAGCTGAACTGGATGCGGGCGGTGGTGATCGGCTGTTTCGAGGAGGGCGTGCTGCGGGGTGCTGCCGAGCTCTGGCTCGACACCCCGACCGGCGGTGCCGCGGAGCTGGCGATCAGCGTCGAGCACGGCTGGCAGGACCGGGGCATCGGCACCCAGCTCTTCGGCCGCGCGCTCACCTTGGCCCGCAACCGCGGCGCCGCCTCGCTCACCATGATCTGCCTGATCGACAATCCCAGAATGCAGCATATCGCCCAGAAGTTCGGCAGCACGCTTGCCCCGCTGGGCGATCAGGCGGAAGCCCAGCTCGCGGTCCGGCCGCTGACGGAGGTCTCTCTCTGGGAGGAGTTCCTCACCGACGGCCTGGGTCTCACCCTGCGCTTCCTCGGTGAGGCCGCCGCGCTCCTGGCGCCCCCACGCGGGGCGGCAGCCGGCCTGCCCCAGGTTTGAGGCAGGGGCCACCCCCGCAGAGCTGCGGGGGTGGCCCGAGCACCCTTACGCCAAGAGATCGAAGCGGTCGGCGTTCATCACCTTGGTCCAGGCCGCCACGAAGTCCTCGACGAACTTCCGGGCGTTGTCGTCCTGGGCGTAGACCTCGGCGTAGGCGCGCAGGACCGAGTTGGAGCCGAAGACCAGGTCCATCCGGGTCGCCGTCCACTTGACCTGGCCGGTCTTGCGGTCGCGGATCTCGTAGAGGTCCTCGCCCGCCGGGGTCCAGCTATTGGCCATGTCGGTCAGGTTGACGAAGAAGTCGGTGGTGAGCGCACCCTCGCGGTCGGTGAAGACGCCGTGCTTGGTGCCGCCGTGGTTGGTGCCCATCGCCCGCATGCCGCCGACCAGGACCGTCATCTCCCTGGCGGTCAGGCCCATGAGCTGGCTGCGGTCCAGCATCAGCTCCTCGGGGCTGACGACATAGTCCTGCTTCAGCCAGTTGCGGTAGCCGTCGGCCAGCGGCTCCATCACGTCGAAGCTGTCGGCGTCCGTCATCTCGTCGCTGGCATCGCCCCGGCCCGGCGCGAAGGGAACCGTCACGTCGAAGCCGGCTGCCTTGATCGCCTGCTCCAGGCCGACGTTGCCGGCCAGCACGATCACGTCCGCCAGCGAGGCGCCGCTGTCTCGCGCGATCGGCCCCAGTACCGAGAGGACCTTCGTCAGGCGGGCCGGCTCGTTGCCCTCCCAGTCCTTCTGCGGGGCCAGGCGGATGCGCGCGCCGTTGGCGCCGCCGCGCTTGTCGGACCCGCGATAGGTCCTGGCGCTGTCCCAGGCGGTCGAGACCATGTCGGACAGCGAGAGGCCGGAGGCCGCGATCTTCGATTTGACCGCCCCAACGTCGTAGGCGGTGGAGCCCGCCGGAACGGGATCCTGCCAGATCAGGTCCTCCTCGGGCACGTCGGGGCCGAGGTAGCAGGCCTTGGGGCCCATGTCGCGGTGGGTCAGCTTGAACCAGGCCCGCGCGAAGGCATCCCGGAAGAGTTCCGGATCGGCCATGAACCTGTGGCAGATCTCGCTATAGGTCGGGTCCACCTTCATCGCCATGTCGGCGTCGGTCATGATCGGGTTGTGGCGGATCGAGGGGTCGCTGGCATCCAGCGGCCGGTCGGCCTCGTCGATCGCGACCGGCTCCCACTGCTGGGCGCCCGCCGGGGACCTGCGCAGCTCCCACTCGTGGCCGAAGAGCATCTCGAAGTAGCCCATGTCGAAGACCGTGGGCCTGGAGGTCCAGGCGCCCTCGATGCCCGAGGTCACGGCGTGGCTGGCCAGACCCTGCATGTTGGGATTGGCCCAGCCCATGCCCTGCATCTCCGGTCCGGCGCCCTCCGGCTCCGGGCCCAAGGCACCGGCGTCGCCGTTGCCGTGGCACTTGCCGACCGAGTGGCCGCCGGCGGTGAGCGCCACGGTCTCCTCGTCGTTCATCGCCATGCGCGCGAAGGTCTCGCGCACCTGGGCGGCCGTCTTCAGCGGGTCCGGCTGGCCGTTGACGCCCTCCGGGTTCACGTAGATCAGGCCCATCTGCACCGCGGCCAGGGGGTTCTCCATCGAAGCCGGGTTGCCGACATCCTCGTAGCGCCCGTCCGAGGGGGCCAGCCACTCCTTCTCCGCGCCCCAGTAGGTGTCCTTCTCGGGATGCCAGATGTCCTCGCGCCCGAAGCCGAAGCCGAAGGTCTTCAGCCCCATGGACTCATAAGCGATGTTGCCGGCCAGGATGATGAGGTCGGCCCAGCTCAGCTTGTTGCCGTACTTCTTCTTGATCGGCCAGAGCAGGCGGCGCGCCTTGTCCAGGCTGACGTTGTCGGGCCAGGAGTTCAGCGGCGCGAAACGCTGGTTGCCGGTAGCCCCGCCGCCGCGGCCGTCGGCCAGGCGGTAGGAGCCCGCCGCGTGCCAGGCCATGCGGATCATCAGTCCGCCGTAGTGACCCCAGTCCGCCGGCCACCAGGACTGGCTGTCGGTCATCAGGGCATGGAGGTCGGCCTTGAGCGCCGCGACGTCGAGGCTCTTCAACTCCTCCCGGTAGTTGAAGTCCTTGCCCATCGGGTTGGTCTTGCTGTCGTGCTGATGCAGGATGTCGAGGTTGAGGGCATTGGGCCACCAACTCATGACGTTCGATCCCATGGCGGTGTTTCCGCCGTGCATCACCGGACACTTGCCGCTCGGCTTGTTTGCAACGTTCATCCCGCGTCTCCTCTCGTCAGGACCTTGGGGGCTGTCGGACAGCGAACCCGCTGCGGCGCGAACCACTCTCGGATGGATGAGGCCGGCCGGCAGGCCGGGCAGATGTCCGCGCCCTCTGCTGTCTCAGATAATAGCAAAGTTTCTCATAGCTGGAATTTTGAATTCCCTATCGCTGTGATAAGCTGAACCTATGAATGCCCTCACCATGAAGCACCTGCGCTACTTCGAGGCCATCGCGCGGCACCGTCATTTCGGGCGGGCGGCGGCGGCCTGCGCCATCTCCCAGCCCGCGCTCTCGATCCAGATCAGGGACCTGGAGGCCCTGCTGGATGCGCCGCTGATCGAGCGCGACGCCCGCCAGATCCGGCTGACCAGCCTGGGCGAGGCGCTGGCGGAGCGCGTTCGCGACATCTTGCGCGCCGTCGAGGACCTCGAGGATCTCGCCCGCGCCGCGCAGGGACCGCTCGGCGGCCGGCTCAGGATCGGGGTCATTCCGACCATCGCCCCCTACCTGCTGCCCCGCCTCCTGGCAGCTCTGGGTGCGCAGAACCCCACGCTCGACCTGCGCCCGAAGGAGGCGATCACGCAGACGCTCATCCGCTACCTGGGCAACGGCGAGCTGGACTTCGCCATCGTCGCCCTGCCGGTCTCGGAGGCAGCGCTGCACGAGGAGCCGCTTTTCGAGGAAGCCTTCGTGCTGGTCCGCCCGCTAGCGGAAGCCGCCAAGCCCGTCCCCGACGCCAGGGGGCTGGCCCAGATGCGCCTGCTGCTGCTGGAGGAGGGGCATTGCTTCCGCGACCAGGCGCTCTCCTATTGCGGGGCCCCCTCGGCCGCCGCGCGCGACATCGTCGAGGGCACCAGCCTTTCCACCCTGGTACAGCTGGTGGGGGCGGGGATCGGCGTCACCCTCATCCCCGAGATGGCCGTGTCGGTCGAGACCCGCTCGGCGGCAGTGGCGGTCGCGCGGCTACCGGACCCCGGCCCGAAACGCACCGTCGGGATGGTCTGGCGCAAGAGCAGCCCGCTCGCCCCGCAGTTCTCCGAGATCGCGGAGCTGCTGCGCGGCATCGATTGAGAGGCTTGCAAGCCCCAGCCCCCGGGGGCTAGGGTCCGCCACCTCGCGACGGACCTGCCGGGTCCTCGAAGCGGTGGGGCGTGGCCAAGTGGTAAGGCAGCGGGTTTTGGTAGAGAAATGCCAATAGAATTTTTCGTTTAAATTCAATGATATAATAATTTCCAGTCGCACTTTAGTCGCAAGTCACTGGGATCGCGGGAGAGCCAATCGGGCGTCGACGCTGAAGGTGGGGAGACACTCTGCTGTCGCGTTCCTCGCCAGGGTGTCAGTAGGCCGTCGTAGGGCGATACCAAGGCCATCTGCATCAAATTCGACAAAGGCAGGCGGCCAATGACCATCGGCTGCTGCCTCGATTTGATGGCGGTCACCGCGGTCTTGTCATTGTAGAGTTTGGCAATCCGTTCTTTGAGCAAGTGTCGATCGCGGTCTGCTGGTAGACCCGTCCCCCTTCAGACCGCTGACATAGAAGGTGTCATGCGCCAGGCAACACCTAGGGGTGCCCGGTTGGTGGGGATGATGCCAATTTGGAACCATCTCGGGAAGGCGGTCATGTTCAACGATCAATATCAATATGTTCGTGTTTTGTTCTCAATCTTACCATTTGATTCTTGTCATTGCACTTTGCCTTGATAGAGTCTCAGGAGCACCGACATAGTATTAAATATTTGTGTCCGTTCACTTAGTTTTGAAATATTCAATAAACAGTAGAAGTTATAGAATATTTCTACATGCAAAGCTGTACATTTATTTGACTTGGATTAGTGGCTGCCAATGACGTCCACGTTCTTGTGACAGATGGCTCCTTCTTCCAGCACAGCAATTCTGCCGTGTTGGAACTGAGGAGCCATCATCATGAAACGATCGCATGCCGCGATCAGAGCGGCCAAACTCACTGCACTCCAGCAGTCCGAAGGATATGACGACGAGTTCGCCTTCATTGCTGCTTGTAGCTTGGACTCTGTGTGTCCGGCGATCTGCATGAACCCGCATTGCGACTACACGGCGGATCTGGAACCCGATCAGGACGAGGGCTGGTGCGAGGCCTGTGGAACCAACACGCTCGTCTCCGCCCTGGTGCTGGCGGAGTTGATCTGATGAAGATCGGTGATCTCTACCAGGCGGTGACGGATGATATCGTAAAGGCCCTTGAGGAAGGGACGCCGCCCTGGATCAGGCCCTGGGAGACTGGCAGTGCCGGTGGCTTGATCCCGGTCAACGCCGCCACGCAGCGGAGTTACTCCGGCATCAATGTGTTGATCCTCTGGTGTCAGCGCGAAGCACGCGGCTTTGTCCGCAACGCCTGGATGACGTTTCGCCAGGCACGTGCGATGAATGCTGTCGTGCGAAAAGGCGAGAAGGGCACCACGGTGGTCTTCTCGAAACCGCTGACCGTCGAGGATGACGACGAGGAGAAGACGATACGCATGCTGCGTACCTTCACCGTCTTCAACGTCGAGCAGATCGACGGGCTACCGACGGAGGAACATCCGACGGAGGAGCGAGCCGAGGAACGGGAGAACAAAGCCGAGCACCTCATCCAGGCGAGCGGTGCCGATCTGCGGCATGGCGGTGACAGCGCGCACTACGTCCCGGCGCTCGACTACATCGCCGTTCCGCCTTTTCGGGCCTTCGTAGATGCCGGGGGTTACTACGCCACGGTGCTGCATGAGCTCGGTCACTGGAGCGGCCACAAGAGCCGCCTCGACCGGGATCTCACCGGCCGATTCGGCAGCCGCTCCTATGCCGCCGAAGAGCTGGTGGCGGAGCTGACCGCAGCCTTCCTCTGCGCTCACCTCGGCATCACCGGGGAGTTGCGTCACGCATCTTACATCGAGCACTGGATCGCGCTCTTGCAGGACGACAACCGGGCCATCTTTGCGGCCGCTGCAAAAGCGTCCCAGGCCGCGGAGTTTCTGCGCGGGCTCTCGCCAGAGCCGACGACCTAACCTCTCGCCAACAGGCGAAAGCCCCATCTCAGGATGGGGCTTGCTTTTTGGCCTCTCGTGCTTTGACCATGTTCTTGGCGTGGGCAGATCGTTGTTCTTGCGTCATCTTGCTCGCCCGCGCCTTTCCGCCTCGCCGGCCAGCTTCTTTTGTATCCATAATAGGGGTCGATCAAACCTAACAATGTCTCTCTTGCTCTTTCTATTTTTCATCAATGGCAACTCGGTCGATCCAACCGTACACTCGCTGGAGGTCATCAAACAAGTAAGCTTTCTCGGGGTTCAAGTCCCATCCCTGTGAAGAAAAGACCTCATCACCTTCTACACCTCCCAGTTCTGCAAGAAATCGCTTCAATGCTTCATATGTTCTCTTGTTCATATTCATGTATTAAACTTGTATAGTCACATCTTAACGCTAAGATAGAATAATGCAAGGCCATTTACTAGCATGCAATGAGACGGCAAATCTGTCAATAGCCGACGAGATTAACAGTCTGACCGTTATGTCTGCAAGCGAGCTCAAGTACGCCCCGACGGGTTCTCTCTGGTGCGGCCACGACCCTCCGGGCGATGTGCCGCCTGTATCCCCATATCGGAGCGTCACCAGTTCCCAAGATAGGGCTACGGTTCGACCTATTCCACACCACAGTCGTCAGGCGTCCCGCCATGACTTCACCTGTCTCATGCCGCCTTAAAGGACGGCACGGGTCCGCCCACGCGACCGCGATGTCTTTGACACGCGCTCGGGGGTGAGACAGGTGAAGTCATGGCCCTCCGGCCAGACGACTGTGGGCGGGGCCGTTCCCTGCAGGAGCCAGGCCACCACGGCTCCGACCGGGGTCGCAGGCTCCCCCGGCGGCAGGAGACCGCGGCCGGCAAGCCGGTATAATGGGGGAGGACAGTTCATTCGTTGACGGCGACGCGACACGCCCCGCGCTCCTCCCACCGCAAGAGGCATGCGTGGACGCTTGGCGCGCCGCCATCGCCGATCATGAACCTGGGTCTCGAAAGACAGTACGATACCGCCTTGCGGCACTACCGCCTGCGATCGGTCATGAACGACCGGCGCTTTTCTCATACCTGGGTAATCGGCAAAACCGGGGTGGGGAAGTCGACGGCGCTGGTCCGTTGGGCGATCGACGACCTTCTCGCCGGCGAGGGGCTGGCCTTCTTCGATCCGCACGGTGAGGCCGCCGAGGAGATCCTGCGACACGTTCCGCGTGCCAGACGCGCGGACGTCATCTACCTGAACCCTTCCGAGCTCTGCATCGGCTTCAATCCCTTCTGCCGGGTTCCCAACGAGAGAAAGGCTTTCGTCGCCTCAGCGCTCACTGAGGGGATCAAGGCGGCTTGGGGCTACGAGGAGATGGCGACACCGGTGCTCGACCAGATGCTCTTCAACGGAGCGAGGGCGATGATGGACATGCCCGGTGGTACCCTGCTCGGCCTGAAGTTCCTCCTGACCGATGCTACCTATCGGAAGCGCGTCATCGCACATATCGATGATCCGCTGATCAGCGAGTTCTGGGCCATCGAGTTCGAGCGGCACATGACCGAGCGCGAGCGGCGCGAGCGCACGCTGTCGACCCTGAACAAGCTGGGTGCCCTGGTCGCCGACCCGTCCGTGCGTCGGATGATCGGACAACCGAAGTCTGCGATCGATCTCTCATCAATTCTGAAGGAGGGCAAGGTGCTGATTGTGGCCCTGCCGCAAGGTGAACTCGGCGTGGAGAAATCGGCGCTAGTCGGGTCGCTGCTGATGAGCCAACTGCACTTGGCCGCCCTCTCCCGGGGAAACGACCGCCGGCCATTTCACATCTATGCCGACGAATGCCATCACTTCGCGCCAGGCACGCTTTCAGAGATGCTCTCAGGGATCCGAAAATTCGGCGTCTCGCTGGTGCTTGCAAACCAGTACCTCGAGCAGCTACCACGCAGACTTCGTGCGGCCCTGATCGGTTCGACCGGCACTATTGTCGCTTTCCGGATAGGCGCACTAGACGCCCCATTGATAGAGCCGGAGTTTCGTTTGAAGCGGGACGACGATACGCTCTGCGAGTTGCCACCCTATACGGCCTACGCTCGTGTAGGCCTGCACACGCATCGGATGGTCATGCCTGAGATCTCCGCCCCTACGTTCACCAGTGCACCGGCCAGGATCCGGAACCGCTGCCATCAGCACTATGCCGGTGATCCGTTCCGAATTGATCATAAGATTGAACGTTTTATTCTAGCGCGCGAGCACAGTCGACTTTCGCAACAAATGAATGCAAAATTTGATCGATTTCAGTGAAAATTGTGCTAAATTGGATCTAATGCTTATGAACTATGGTATTTATTTCTTATCGTTAAGAAAAATCCCCGAAAGCAATGATGGATAACGCCAAAATCGAGGTTGAAAGGATCAAGATTGCACACAATATTGGAATAGTACGATCTGTTCATAACAATAGTATTGCTTTAACAGAGAATTCCTATAAATGAAGCATTAGTTTAAATAGTTATTCCTAAAATATTTTGGTTTTCTCTAGTGTAGTAGTTTTACAAAATTCAACACAAGAAGTGGTGAAGTATGATTTCATCGTATGTCATAATGTTATCCCAGAATCTATTTGAAAACTATCATTCAGTACGCGTGCGCGCCCCGGTCCATTGCCGCAGATACAGTCTTTCAAAAAGGAACACGGCCAATATCGAGGCAACTGCAATGCCAACAATGAGCGGATCGGTCTCAAGTTTCAGTGCTACAAAATACCCGAGCACAATCAAATCCAAAATCATGGCTGTCACGAGCATCCAACCTCGCGCGCCAATCGCTCGGCGCTCGCTCCGGTAGACACCAAAATGGATCAGGAAATCCATCACAAGGTAGAAGAACGCACCCAGAGAGGCGATCCGACCAAGGTCGAAGAAAGCCGCCAGAACAGCCGCGATCACGACGGTGTAGACCAATGTATGGTCCCGGACTCGACCAGGCATCCCGAAGTGGCTATGGGGGATCATCTTCATGTCCGTCAGCATGGCCAACATGCGGGAGACGGCAAAGACGCTCGCGAGTAGGCCCGAAGCGGTCGCCGTCAGGGCGAGCGCAACCGTCAGGTAGAAGCCATAGCGTCCGAGTGTCGGTTCGGCTGCCCGGGCCAGGGAGTAGTCCCTAGCCGCTACGATCTCTTCCAGCGAGAGGCTGGAGCCGACAGCGAAGGCCACGAGCAGATAGACGACAACGCAGATCGCTACGGAAATGACAATTGCGCGGCCAACATTGCGATGGGGTTCCACGATCTCAGCGCCGCTGTTGGTGATCGTGGTGAATCCCTTGAATGCAAGGATGGAAAGCGCGATCGAGGCGGCGAAACCGGCAATGGCTGTTTCGCTGGTGGTACTTTGGACAGGTTGGAAGGAAAATCCGCCGACCCAGAGGGCTGCGATGGCGAAGATCGCGATGCCGCCGATCTTGAGCAACGCCATCAGGAGCGAGAGCAGACCGACCGAGCGGTTCCCCGAGATGTTGACGAGAAAGGCGACGACGATGAGGCCGACAGCCAAAACGGGAACCAACCAGCTGTCGTCTTGCAGTCCGAAAGGGCGAATTGCGTAGCTTCCGAATGTCCGCGCGACCAGACTCTCATTGATCACCATCGACAGCGCCATCAGAAGGGAAGCTGCCGCCGCTACCGCTCCAGGGCCGTAGACCCTTTGGAGAATCATGGCGATGCCTCCGGCAGAAGGATAGGCGCTCGCCATCTTGATGTAGGTGTAGGCGCTGAAGCCGGTCACTACGGCACCCGCCAAGAATGACAAGGGGAACCAGGGACCGGCAAGCTGTGCGATCTGACCCGTCAGCGCGAAGATACCCGCACCAATCATAACTCCGGTGCCCATCGAGACTGCGCTCGTCAGCGTAATGCTTTCTTTCTTGTATTGCTGTTCGATGCTTGTCATAATACCTCACTAATAAAGGTAACTTCGGACCTTCGTATTCAAGAGCACAGGAGTATATAGGTGAGATGTGGCAAGCTAGTGAAGAGTCTTGCCATGAACATCCATGCGTAGCGGGACAGTTCCCTGTCGAAAAAGCAGCTCCATTGATGCCACGTCTCCGTCGAGCAAGTCTTGTTGCAATCCTCTAAGTTCAATTCTGATGTGCGAGGATCCAAAATCAAGACTTTCTTGATCCAGGATCATGAAGACGTCCACATCTTCAGGCGGTAGACCGGGGACACTGAGCACGAGCGCTCCTTTAGACGCCACTTCCGATCTTGCGCCAACCAACATGAGGTCCGTTCCGCTTAAGTTCTCAAGGGCAAAGTGGACTGTGGTATCTTCTCCCGCTCGCGCACTTTTGGCAGTTGCTCCGGCGACGTCGACCCCTGTGAGAATCTCTGAATTCTCATGTGCTGCGAGATCTGCGGAGGTCTGCCACAACAGAATTGTTAGGGCCACGATCGCGAAGAGCAACCGCCCGCGGGGATTGAATACCATCTTCATTGTCTAGTTCTCCCATTTTCCAGCATCTCTTCGGATGAATCCCGGAGCATGCCTGACTCGAGTGTCCGAACATACTTCATGGTTGAGCTTGGCAGGTGGAGAAGCATCGAGTTCGTGTGGTGCCTCCTCTTGGGATTGCCTGGTCCACAAGAGGAGGCGAACACTCAGAACAAGATTCGAGTCCCGACGACGAAAAAGACGCCATCGACGTCTTCGCCCTCCAGCCGTGCCATATCCGCCGTGCCGGCAAAGACCCTTTCGTAGTTGACGCCGATGTAGGGTGATATCAGCCGGTCGACGAGGTCGTAGCTCACCCTGGCTCCAGTTTCCAACCGCGGACCCAGGGCGCTGATCCCGCGTTCCGGATCGTCGGTGAAGGGCAGATCGAACTCGATGTCGGGGATCAAGGTGATCCGGTTTGTGATCAAGAGTTCGTATTCTCCCTCGAAGCGAAACACGGGATCTTCGGAAACAAAGAGGTCGACGTCGACCTCGAACCACTGCGGTGCCAAACCATGCACGCCCAGAACGCCAAAGACACGATTTGGCCCATCCGGCGTGTCGACCCTGACGCCGGCAACCGCATCGAAGAAATCGGAGATCGGGGTCTGCAGGCGAAACTGGTTCTCCAGCCGCTCGAAGGCCCCATCGTCGATCAGATACTCAGCCTCGCTACGCCATACGAAACGCAGTTCATCTTGACCCACGAAGGCACCGAAGTCCCAGGCGAGAAGATTGTCGTTCGGATTGACCCGATACTCGAATTGTTGTGCCCGAAAGCCCCACAGCAGAGGTTCTTCCGCTGACGCTTGGTCCGCCGGCAGCAGCAGTAGTGCAGCCATGACGAGGCGCTTTTGCCAAATTCGCACCGCCTTACCCTCCGCTGGCAGCGGAGAGCTCCGCTTGCTTGCTGCTTGGGCCGCCCTCTACCACCACCTTGCGGAACATTCCGGCCTCGGCGTGGTAGGAGAGATGGCAGTGGAAAGCCCACTGGCCTGGTGCGTCGACCTCTGTCTCCATGTAGACGGTGGTCCCGGGCGACACGCTGACCACATGCTTGATCGGGTTCCACTGGCCGCTGCCGGTGTCAAGAATTGACCACATGCCGTGGAGGTGCATGGGGTGGCTCATCATGGTTTCGTTGGCGAACTTGATGCGGACCCGCTCGCCGTACTTGAGCCGGATGGGTTCGGCATCGGAGAATTTCACGCCGTTCATCGACCAGATGTAGCGTTCCATGTTGCCGGTCAGGCGCAGCTCGATCTCCCGAGTGGGCGCCCGTTCCGGATAGAGAGGCTTCTGAGCCTTGAGGTCGTTGTAGGAGAGAAATTTTCCACCGTTCGCCGCCGTCGGCATTAGGCCGCTGCCCGCTGCGTAGAAAGAATCGGACGCGGGCATCTGCATTCCTGCATGGTCGCTGGGATCCATTCCGCCTTTCATCTCGGTACCGTCCGGCATTGTGTGGGTGCCGCCCGGCATCGCTCCCTGCATCACGGTGCCGTCCGGCATGGTGTGGGTGGTGCCGCCAGACATTGAACCCATATCCATGCCGGCGTGATCGCCGTGCGCCATGCCCATGTCAGCCATGGTGAGAAGCGGATCTTCCCGCAGCTCCGGCACCTCCCCGGTCATACCCATTCGGGGCGCCAAGGTGCCGCGCGCATAGGCCGTTCGGCCCATGGATTCGGCAAAAATCGTATAGGCCTGATCTTCGCGTGGTCGGACGATCACATCGTAGGTCTCGGCGACAGCGATCCGAAACTCGTCGACCTTGACCGGCTGGACGTTGTTGCCGTCCGCCTGCACCACGGTCATCTCCAGTCCCGGGATACGGACGTCGAAATAGGTCATGGCCGAAGAGTTGATGAAACGCAGGCGAATCCGTTCACCCGGTTCAAACAGCCCGGTCCAGTTCTGTTCAGGACCCTTGCCGTTGATCAGTGGAACGAAACCTTGCAGGTCTTCGATGTCCGTCGGCATCATCCGCATATTGCCCCAGGCCATTCGGTCCGAGACGGTCGAGTCCAAGCCCTTCTCATCCACGTCATCGAAGAAATCCAGCAGCGTACGCTGTTTGCGATTGTAGTAGTCCGGCATCATCTTCAGGTTCCGGAAGATCCGGTTGCCGGAGTGCGGATGGGCGTCGGCCAGTTGAACCACGTACTCGCGGTCATAGCGGAAGGGTTCGCGGTCTTTCGGTTCTATGATGATGGCTCCGTACGCGCCGTCCGGTTCCTGGAAACCGGTATGACTGTGGAACCAGTAGGTGCCGCTCTGCACGATGGGAAAGCGGTAGGTAAAGGTCTCGCCCGGCGCGATGCCGGGGTAGCTGATCCCTGGCACGCCATCCTGTTCGAAGGGCAGGATCAGGCCGTGCCAGTGAACGGATGTCGATTCGGATAGGTTGTTGGTGACCTTGATGGTGACGTCTTCGCCCTCTCGGAAGCGGAGGACGGGACCGGGAGAGGCTCCATTGAAGCCAATGCCGCTCTTGCGGAACTCGCCGCTGTCGATCGTGACCCGGTCGACGGTGAGTGTGTAGACCTCAGCCGTTGCCGCTACCGGGGCCAGGGCTAGGAGAACAAGGGTAAGGCCGAGGGCGGCCCGGTCGAATGAGGGAATCGCCATGTCTGGATCCTTCTGGTGGAGCGGGCGGCGACCCACGAGAGGGCCGCCGCACCACCGCGTCACTTGGAAATGAGGAACTCGCCGACCATTCCGGCCTCGTAGTGACCGGGCACATTGCAGGCGGCTTCAAGGACACCCGAAGTGGGGAAGGTCCAGATCACCTCTCCGGTCTTTCCTGGCTCCAGAAGTATGCTGTTGGGATCGTTGTGCATGCCGTGGCCCATCGAGGCCTGCATTGCCTTGGCAGCCGTCTTGTCGATGTACGTCCCCATGAGCACACCGTGGTCTGCCATCATTTGCATCTCGTCCTGATGGGCACGGTGCATGTCCGGCGAGCCGATGTTGAACTCGTGGACCAATTGGCCTTTGTTCGACACCATGAAACGAACCGTCTCGCCGGCGTTCACGACGATGCTCTCCGGCTCATAGTAGTTGTCGTACATGGTCACGTTGACGGTACGGGATGGTTTGCTGCCCGGTTTGCCGACATCGCCGCCGTGGCCGGCGTCTGCAATTGCCAGGGATGCGGCTGAAAGCGGCAATAGGGCGACAAGCGCGGCCACTGCGACCCGCGCGGAAACTGTGGATTTCATCTGAAGACCTCTTCGATCTGAGAGCTAAAGGTCAGCGCTCTCCTCTGCGATGGAGGAGCAGCGGTGCCTCGAGATAGGTTCGGTGTAAGTTGCTCTCAGACTCGAGGAGGGGGAGTTTCGGCTTCCGGCTTGAGGCCGTGCAGGGTTACATCAGGGCAAGAAAGTTTCGTGCGTGACCCGGGACGAAACGCCAGGGGGCCCTCGTCCTCAGCGATCGCCAGCGGATTGCAGAATGCGGCTAGGGCAGCACAGCACATCAATGAGTCGCGGCCATCGCAGCCTCCATCTGTGCAGTCTGCGTCGGCGTGGTGAGCCGATTCGCCAGCGTTCTGATGGAGGCTGGCACCATCATGAATCATAGCGTGTCCGCTCGCAAAGGGAGCGACCGAGAGGAGCACCAAGAGGGTGAACGCCAAAATCCGCTTCATAACCACCAATATAAACCTTCCGGTAGCTGGAAGGTCAATAGCCGCGATCGCAGCCACCACAGGAGCAATTATGATGATCTTGCACTGCCAGGACAAGGCTCTACCTCGCCTATCCTGCACCACCTCGCAGGGAATTGAGCCCTGCGATCAAACCTGACGAGCCTATTCGATCCCATTGGCTTGCTGAATCTCTCGGACGTAGCTCACGATGTTTGACACGTCCTCCTCGGACACGCCAGGCACGGGCGGCATGTCGCCGAAGCGCCAATGATGGGCCCGCACGCCGTTCCGTGCTGCCATCAGGAAGGCCGTATCGCCGTGGTGGCCCGGCTCGTAGATCTTATGAACGAGAGGCGGACCCTTGTCCGTTCCGGTAGCGTTTCGGCCATGACAGGCTGAACAGTTTTCCTGGAAGAGGGCTTCTCCGGCTTGCGCTGAAGCGGTTAACCGCGGCACATCAATCCCCGCGTGGTAAGCCTCGCCGACCATGGTTCTGTGCATCGGCCCCACGAACTACCAGGTTCCAAAGCCGACAGCGAGAACGGCAATCCCAGCCGCAATGATGACGGAACGCTTCATGTGGATCGTGCCAAACTATCTTGAGCGAGATCGTCGAGAATAGGGCATTCGGGTCTGTCATCCCCGCTGCAAGATTCGACGAGATTGGCGAGAGTATCTCGCATTGCCTGCAGCTCCGCGATCTTCTTGTCGATGCGGACAAGGTGTGCGCCAGCCAGTCGTTTGACGTCGGCGCTGTTCCTGGTACGGTCTTCGTAGAGCGCGAGGAGTGCTCGACAATCATTGACGGAAAAGCCTAACGACCTCGCTCTTGCAAGGAACGTCAGCTTGTGAAGGTCGGCCACCGTGAAATGTCGATAGCCGTTGGGGCTGCGAGGGGCAGAAACCAGACCGATGTCCTCGTAGTATCGGATCGTTTTTGCCGGCAAGCCGCTACGTCGTGCAACATCTCCGATGTTCATCATGTGGGCCCTCTCTTTCTACTTCAGAGATTTATCTTCCGCAGCCGGAGTGCATTTCCGATGACCGAGACCGAGGACAGGCTCATCGCTGCAGCGGCGATGATGGGCGAAAGAAGTATGCCGAAGAAGGGATACAGGATGCCTGCGGCAATGGGCACCCCGGCGGCGTTGTAGACGAAGGCGAAGAAGAGGTTTTCCCGGATGTTGCGCATCGTGCCCTGCGCCAGCCGTCGCGCCCGCAGGATCGCGTTGAGATCGCCCTTGACCAGGGTGAAACCCGCACTCTCGACGGCAACGTCTGCACCGGCCCCCATGGCTATGCCGACGTCGGCAGCCGCCAGTGCCGGCGCATCGTTTACGCCGTCACCGGCCATGGCCACCCTCAGGCCCTCGCGCCGCAAGCTGGCAATGAGGTCCGACTTTCCTTCCGGGTCGATCTCCGCATGGATCTCGGTGATGCCCAGCTTCGTGGCGACGGCTTCTGCGGTTCTGCGATTGTCGCCGGTCGCCATGACAATGCGGAGCCCTGCGTGCTGTAGGGCTTTGATCGCCTCGGCAGTCGTGCCCTTGATCTGATCAGCAACAGCCACCAAACCACCGATCGTTCCGTCAAGGGCGACAAACATGACAGTCTTGCCCTCAGCCCGCAGCGCGTCGGCGGTTTCCACGAGCGGCCCCACCTCGACCGAACAGTCCTTCATCATGGCAAGGTTCCCGAGTGCCACAGCGTGTCCCGCGACACGCCCCTTGACGCCCTTCCCGGTGATTGCCTCGAAATCCTCCGTTGCGACCAACTCTATGCCGCGATCGATAGCTCCCTGCATGATCGCTTCCGCCAGAGGATGTTCGGAGCCTCGCTCGAGAGAGCCCGCCGCGACCAACAAGTCTGCTTCGCTCAGATCGTCAGCAACGATGACATCCGTGAGTGCTGGTTTGCCTTCCGTTAGGGTGCCTGTCTTGTCGACGACCAGCGCCTCGACCTTCGCGAAGCGTTCCAGTGCTTCCGCGTCACGGATCAAGACGCCTGCAGTGGCGCCGCGTCCGGTGGCGACCATAATTGACATCGGCGTTGCGAGCCCGAGCGCACAGGGGCAGGCGATGATGAGGACGCTGACCGCAGCCACGAGACCATAGGAAAAGGCCGGGGAGGGGCCGAATGCCAGCCAAAGCCCGAGCGAGACCAGTGCGATGACGATGACCGCGGGGACAAAGTAGCCTGCCACCCGGTCGGCCAGCGCTTGAATTGGCGCCCGGCTGCGCTGAGCCTTGGCTACCATCTCGACGATTCTCGATAGCATCGTATCGGCACCGATCTTGTCGGCGCGCATGACGAAAGAACCAGACTTGTTCAAGGTGCCGCCAGTGACCGCCTCGCCCACGGTCTTCTCGAGCGGCACGCTCTCCCCGGTAATCATGCTCTCGTCTACGGCCGAACGTCCTTCGAGGAGAACCCCATCCACCGGCACGCTCTCGCCCGGCCGAACCCGGAGCCGGTCACCCACCTCGACGGCGTCGAGGGGTATGTCTTCGTCACCGTGGTCTGTCACCCGACGGGCGGTCTTGGGCGCGAGGTTCAACAGGGCACGGATTGCATCGCCGGTGCGTTCTCGTGCTGCCAGTTCCATGACCTGACCGACAAGCACCAAGGTTAGAATGACCGCTGCTGCTTCATAGTAGACAGGCGGAAATCCGTCATGCCCGCGCAAGCTCTCGGGGAAAAGCCCCGGCAGGAAGGTGGCGACAAGACTAAAGAGGTAAGCGGCCCCCGTCCCCAAGGAGATCAAGGTCCACATGTTCAGGTTGCCACTCTGCAGCGAAGCCCATCCACGCTTGAAGAAGGGGGCGGAGATCCACACGACAACGGGCGTCGATAGGGCAAGCTGCAGCCAGACGAAACCTTCGGCGGTCAACCAGTGCCGAAAGGAAACGCCAAGATGCTCCCCCATTTCGAGCACAAGGACCGATAGACTGAGAGGAATCGCGAACCAGAGACGCCGGCGAAAGTCCTGGAGTTCCGGGCTAACGCCTGCTTCGCCAGTCGGTACACCCTTCGGTTCGAGAGCCATGCCGCAGATCGGGCAGTCGCCTGCCCCGATTTGCTCGATCTCCGGGTGCATGGGGCAGGTGTAGATCCTGCCATTGGGCTCTTGTGCAAGCGTTTCGCCGCCACGGGGAGCAGGATTGTGCATAGCGTGGCAGCGGCCGGTCAAGGTTGGCACCGTATCGGTTCTTGAGTCTGTACTCATTGGCGTCGTCCACCATCAAGTTCGTTGAACCCGACTTAGATAGACCTTCCAGCTGCCGGAAGGTCAAGGGTCACGCCCAAAAGACTTATATCGCGGGCTACTACCGCAAGGCCGGACCAACCGAATAGGCACACGGCCTGTCAAAACTTGCGCGCAGATTTGTCAATGAACCGGGCCAAAGCAGGGTTCCCAGCCGCCTTAATGACCGCTCGATGGCATGGAGGCCCAAGCGCAGAAACATCACGGCTCACAACCTTCCAAAACTTGGACTGAGCCAGTGGGTCCACTTTTCGAATGCGGCGGAACGGGAATGATGCAAGATCCCTAGCTGGGTGGTCGGCAGATGAGGGCTCCGACATGCCAAGACACTCAATGCAACTCGTCATGGCAATCGCGAGTGCCGACGGAAACGGAACTCTGTCTCTCGAGGAGATCTTGGAAGCGCAGCGCCATAGCTTCGCGCATGCCGACACAAACGGAAATAGCCAACTTACAACGGAGGAGGTCGAGACCTTCATTGAAGGTAAGCCGTCAGAGCAATAGCGCCAGAGCGGGTCTTCAGAGCGGATCATGCGGCTCGTTTCGCGCCATCTGTCGGCCCAATCTTGTTGACCGCAAGTGGATCGGAGGGCAACTCCAGAGGTGTACAGGAGTAAAAAATCAGCCCGCACAAACATGCGGGCTGTTGAGTTATTGAAGTTGCTGGCACACTCTGTCGATGACATTGTGGAGCCGACGGGTTACTGCCGGCGCTTCCGCAATTCTGCCCTCCAGCGAGTGCGTGACGGTGTTGAAGAGCCGCCAGGCCGTCCTGTCACCCCAGTCCTCGTACTCCGGCTCCTCCCACTGGCGCACGACATCTGCTATCCGCGTGACGTTGATGATGCCATGGCGGTACAGCTCAAGGATGGCGTGATCGGCCGCCAGGTCGCCCAGGTCCGTCCTCTTGTAGGTGAGGAAGGTCTGGTGCTGCTTCTCCCGCTCTTCGGTGAGCGGTTCGATCAACTCGCCGACGAGACCAGGCAGGTCACGCTTGGCGTTCGCGGTGTGCCGGCGCTTGATGACGTGATCGGCGTGAAAGCTGAGATTGTCGCAGCAGAACACGCGGCCGCCAAAGCCGATACCGACGGGGAACTTCTTGTCGTGGCTGTTGCGAACCACAACCGTGTCTTCGTAGTCACCGTAGCCGCTCTTGAGCGACAGCAGGCCAAAGTAGCGCAAGCCGTCCTCCGTAACGCCGTGGTGCTCTTCGGTGATCTCGTGACCGTAGAAGCCGAGCGTGTAGCGCAGCATGTCCACCACACGAAAGTGGGGGATGGGAACGTGCGACTTCGTAGCCGCAGGGACGTCTAGGGTGCGAAGAGCGTCGTACTCGACCTCCTCTGCGCCGCAATGAAGCATGAGCGTCATGGAAAGGAACTCCTCCAGTTGAACCATTTTTTAGTATAGCATAAATGTTCATGATTTGTTCTAGTCGAGGGTAATATGAAATCCCGCCAGATCGAGGTCTCCAAAGATCAGTCGATCATGGACGGCGTATCCTTCGATGCCTGCGTCTGTGGGCGGAAGTTGAGGCACGGTATGGTCCTCCATCACATTTGGAGAGAGCTCCCCGTTGGGAGTTGAGGGCTATGCCACTCGTTTGAGCGGGACGACATTCGTCGCCTGCGTGACGGCGAGCGCGCGGTCGCCTGCAACATCACATGCCGAACATTCACCGCGTAGCTGGTTCTGGCACTTCCGGCGCTTGAGGCCGAGGCGCTCTGCAACCTCCTCGGCGATATGCTCTTCATTGACCTGTACAAAGTCGATGTGTAGCACGGGCACCTTCCTATACTGACCAAGCGTGTTATACTTTAAGTGGAAATAACCATAGGAGAATACCATGCCCGAAGGCAACCAACCGGCGGCCAAGTTTCGCATTGGCTACGTCACCGCTACTGTCTGGCAGAACGAGAAGTTCTACTCCGTAAAGCTCTCCCGTACCTACAAGGACGGCGGGGAGTACAGGGAGACCGACAGCCTCGGCCACGGCGACCTGCTCAACGCAGCTCGTGTACTCACCCGCGCCGAAGACTTCATCTCTCGCCAATAGGTGAAAGCCCCACGTCGCTGTGGGGCTTTTTGCTACAAATCGTCCATTATCGAATAGTTTCTGTAATAATTTTTTTTGCCTACGTTATGCTAATCTTTTAGCTCTACAACTCCCTTTCCGACCATCTTGAAGGTGTGGCCGTTGCGGATTTCCCGATACACCACTCCTCGGAGACCTTCCTGCCAGTACTTTGATTCTTTTGCACCTTTGTAATAGCGGTTGATGTTACTATAGATCTCTTCCCATGTCGCTGTGCCGCCATTCTCTTTAATGAGATTTGCGATTGCTTTCACCTTTGTTGTTTTCATAATTTTTGTCTAAATTGTTAATGCCTATAGCATAGCATAAACAAACAAGTGTGCAAGCATGCATAGAAATGCACAGTGAGATGGTATATCTGTCAAGATTATAGTGACGGATAAAGCATGGCCGAGCGCCGATTTAGTTGAGATCTCGGATGATGGAGAGGAAATGGGCTTGATGTGTCAAAAACTTGACCTATACATCAAGTTCGTGTTTCGCGGATCATCTGTCAGCTCCAACGGCGGCTTGCTGCAGCACTTTGAACTCTGTGATGCTCGGGCTTGGGACTGCATCATCCTACTAAACCGATAGGGGATCAAATTCGGGATACCCTGCTCGATGCCACCATTTGGCAAGCACTTCCGTTGGCAGGTCAGGCGGCCGTAGGTGACCACCGAGCTGCGGCAGCCAGCCGAAGAGCATGTAGTTGTTGCGTCCCTCGACGCTGATCGAAGCCAGCACGCTCAGCATATGCTTCATCCGCTTTTCACTCAGGGTCAGATGCATGACGAGCATCGGTGCGGTGGTGCCCAACGCCTCTCGGTAGAGGCCGTGGCCGATGAAGAGCCGGTATTGCTCCAGACTGCGCTGGATAGTCTTGCGCCCGAGGCTACCACGCATGACCTCGGTGCCGCGGTCGACTTCAAGGGCGTAGAGCCGCAGCTTGCCGCCCCGGTGGCGCAACCCGAAAATCCGGTCCGGCTGCAGTGGGATCTCGCGCTTGCCGATACGGTAGCCGACCTCGAAGCTCGTCTCTTTGGTGATCTCGTCAGGATAGACGAAGCGCCAGTCTGTTCTCCGCGTGACCAGGTCGATGGAGGCCGTCACGCAAGCTACCATGAAGTCGTGCCGCCAGTGGTGGGATGACCTGACCCAGGACTGCGGGTGCGAAAGCCCGGCTTCACAGAGCGCATCACGGGCGCAGTCGGTCAGATCGTAGACCAGCGGCTGACAGCGGGCGTCGAGGGTCTGGAATTGCTGGGCCGGGCGCGTCAGATAGGGCCCGCCGTGCGGCGTTTTCGCCTCGTGGAAGAGCTGGGTGGCGCGCTGAACCGAGGCTTTCTCGCTCTTCGCTCCGGCGAAGGCATGCAGGTATCCGATCGGCAGTGGTCCGTGGCGCTCCAGCATCTGGAACCAGAGCAGGTCACGATCGGTCACGCGAACGCGCCGGCCGCTGGAAAGTGGCTTTTCGCGAGAGCGTCGTCCGAGCGTGTCGTAGGGCATGGAGCCCTGATAGTGCCGCCCGGCGAAGGGGACAAGGAGCACCATGTTCAGCCCTGCGCGCGCGTGAGCGCCGGCGATCCCTGACGAGTTACGATCACGTTTTCGTGATCAGAGATCAATCTCGTCCGGGGAGTTCTTGGATGGCGGTGGGCGCTTCCGGCCAGGCGACGGTTCGTTATCCAGGATGGGAGGATCTTCGGGCTTGCTCGGCCGGAACTGGTGCTTGGTTGGTTCCGCGTCGGATACAGGGGTGAGGGTCTCCGGCTCTGCCGGCTCACGTGCAGACGGCTCGTCCGACACAGAGGGCGCCTCCTCATCCTTCGTCATCGCCTCTGATGCTGGGGCCTGCTCGTTCGCTTCCGTGTCCGGCTCCGAAGCCGCCTCGGGATCTGTGTCGGGTTCCGTTGCCGCCTTCGGTACAATCGCGTAGCGCTCGCGCATCTCGGCGCGCACAGCCTCCCAGGCCTCGTCGCTCATGCGCTCCATCTTTTCCATGTGCTTGAGCGGGATGGTGATGGACGCCGCCGGGCCGCCCTTCACCTGGGCCACGAAGGACAGCGGCGGCTCGCTGCGGATCGCCTCCGTCGTGGTCGACATCGCCTTGGCCAGCACCATGGCATCGTCGTGGCTGATGCCACCGGCGAACTTGACCGCCGTGTTGGCCATCACCGCCTCACGGATGCCCTTCAGCTGTCCGAGATACTGGTGCGAGAGGATGAGGCCGATGCTGCTCTTGCGAGCCTGCTCCAGCATCTCGACCACATTGTCGTCGAAGTACTCGTGCGCCTCGTCGATATAGAAAAAGGTCGGCAGCGCCCTGCCGCTGGTGCGCCTCTGGCTCGCCTGCAGCGCCATAGCGATAAAGAAGCGGCCGATCATCGGCGCCGCTTCCATCAGGTGGCCCTTGGCCGTGTCGACCAGGATCACCTTGCCGGCGTTCATCTCCTCGTAGAGGTCGAGCTTGGAGTGCGGCGCGGAGAACATCCTGACGAAGGTGTCGTTTTCGAGGATCGACCAGAGCCGCCGGCCGACTTCTCCGCGAGCGCGCCTGAAGTCCGGTTCGTCGTACTGCGTTGCGAAGAACTTTTTGGCGACCGGGGTCAGCCGGTCCAGGTATCGAGCAAAGGGGCTCGGGTCCTCCAGCAACTCGGCGAAGGTGAGGATGGTGGCCTCCGGAATGACCAGGCAGGCGCGGATGCAGAAGCCGAAAAGCGTGCGCTGCCGCGAGGTCATCTCGGCAGAGAGGAGACCGCCAAGCACGTAGGAGAGAAGCGAGACCGAGGCATTGCGGATGCGCTCGGCCTCAGCCGGATCGGCGCTATCCGGCAGTTCGAAGAGGGAGAGCGCCACCGGGTAGGCAATGTCTGTCGGATCGACCAGCACCAGGCGGCCTTCCAGGGCTCCACCCGGCCCGAAGCAGGCGAGACGCGTGATGTTCTTGATCATCTGCCTCTGGCTATCGAGCACGATGATCGACGCCTCGCCGCGACCGACCGCCTCGAGGTCACGGGCGATCATGTACTGCAGGGTCTGGGTCTTGCCGTGTCCGCTGCCGGCGAGGATGTGGTGATGGCTGAAGCGATCCCGCTGTGAGATCGCAAGCTCAACGTCGGCATCGAAGAGGCGTTTGAAGGCCGTACCACCGAGGAAACGTTCGATCAGGTCGTCGTCGTCGTAATCCAGCGGATAGACGAATGTCGGGTTGCGCGGATTGAGCTCGCGCGCCAGGGCCATGCCATTGCGATCGATGCGATCGCGCAAGGCCTGGAAGAGGTTGGCCTGCACCACCTCCTCCGCGAAGACCGCCCCGAAGATCTCATTGACACATTGGCCCTGCTCTCTGATGCCCAGAGACCGCCGGATGGGCGTTGCGAAGGCGAGATCGCCCGGTAACGCGGGCCGCGGCAGGAAGGAGAGGTAGTCGCGCAGAGCGCTGATCAGCGCATGCCGGGCTATCCGTGGAGCATCCGTTCGGGCCGCCAGAGACGCCTGTATCGATAGGAACTTGCGATAGGCATCGCCTTCGCTGGAATCGCAGACCGCCGGTGGCGGCGGCACTCCGCCATCGAAAATTTCCTCGTCGAAGAGCGTTCCCAAAGTAGAGCGCATTGCCCGGTTGACGGAGTCCGTGGAGGTTTGGACCTCGTCGCAGATTTCTTCGATGAAGCGTTCGCGGTCGGGGAAGGGAGGCCGCAAGGCACGGACTTTCTCGTAGAGCGCCTGCGTGTGCTCCCGGGATCGTCGCTCTTGCTGTTCCGGCGAGTTGTACCAGTTGATGTAATAGCGATAGCCGACGAAGCCGGCGATCCCCACCGGTATGAGGATGAAGCTGAAAACCACTCCCAACACGATGATGGCGAGCGCGACCGCCCCGAGCATCACGCCTAAGAAGTCGCCGAACAGGTCGTCGTTCTGCTTGCTCATTCGAGCGTGATCGGGATCGTCTGTGTTGAGCCGTCGAACAGGGACGCGACACCGATGTATTGAAGTGCAGCGACGCAGGCTTCACGGACCGCTTCCTCGGCGGCCATCGCCTCTTCGAGCGACTTTGTCGTGACCGTCTGGCCGTTGGTCAGGTTGTTGATGGTGAGGTTCAGTGAGAGACCCGCCATCGCGGTTCGAACCAACCCGCCGACGACGCCGCCAACACCGCCTCGTGACAGCGAAGACCGGCTCGCATCGATGTGTTTGCGAGAGGCCTCGCTGTTGTACACGACCTCATCGCCGATGCGGTATTTCTCGACAGCCTTCCGCTCCTCCGGTGTGAGCACCAGCTGCACACTGACGTGAAACTCGACCTTCTTGCTCATGAGGCCACTCTGGCTTTGAGACCGCTTGATCTTCAGTTCCATGACACCCCCCGAAGTTGCTTGTTCTTGGTACGAAATCGTCTCGCCCCGCGTGCGCCTTGTCAACGAAGAAGGCGACGATTTGGCGGTGGTCGGGCGTTCATGCGGCCAGGAATTTATCGATTAAGGGGCGGTGGGGTGGGAGAAAAAAGACCGTAGAGAACGGCAGTGATAGAAGGTCGAAGTCGTGGCGCGCGGCACCCCGCCAATGTGCCGGTATGTGACGCCACGCGGCGCGCCGATTATGGATACGGCCTATGGATAGGGAAACCATAGGCCTTTCCATAGACCGTATCCATAGGAGTTGGGCAGGGGAGTGGCGGCCAGGGCTGTCGCTGGAATACGGGGACCGGCTGTGGAAGGCCGGCCCCCGGCTCCGTCAGGCGGAGCAGTCCGAGTGGTCTCGGCTGTTGGCCAAACCTTCGAGCCAGGCCACCACCTCGTCGTACACCCACCCGACCCGGTTCTGGCCGAGACGGACCCGCTTGGGGAACTTTCCTGCCTGTTCCAGGCGGGCGACGTGCTGGCGAGAATAGGGCTGAAGCTCCTTCAGTTGCTTCCAGTCGATGATCCGCATCGCGATCACTCCATTTTGGGGAGCATCGCGATGCCCCGAGGGTTGGACAAAGGCCCTGGGCAAGAGGGAGCCTAGCACCGCCGGAGCTGGCGTTGAAGGGGAGTGCCGGAGGCCGCCATCTGCGCTTGGCCAAGGTATAATGCGGGAGGTGACCAAACCCTGCAGCCACGATGCTCTGAAGCGCCGCAATCGCATCCGGCCGATTTCGACGGGCAAGCGGGTCACGCCACAGGAGCGTGATCTTCTCTGGTTCCAAGCCTTGCATCGCCATGGGCCGCTGTCCTCGACCTACCTTCATGCCTTCTCGCAGCATCTCCGCCGCAATGAGAAGCGTGCCCGCGACCGCCTGACCGACCTCTTCAACGAAGACCGAACGCCACACGGCGGCGCCTATCTCACGCGCCCGATCCAGCAGTTTCGCACCTTCGATGCGCGCTATCAGGATCTGGTCTACGAACTCGGCACGCCGGCCGAGTTGGCGCTGAAGGAGCAAGGCCTTTGGAGCGATCATGCGCCGGCTCCAAGCGGCCCCTGGACGCACCGCTACATGGTGAGCACCATCACCGCCTCGATCGAGATTGCCACTCTCTCCGATCCCACTTTGACCTACATCCCGCAGGAGGCAATCCTTGCGCGCTCTGGCACCACGCTGCGCCATCCGGTGCCCTTTGAGAACGCGGTAACCGGGAAGGAGGAGGTCCGCGACCTCATCCCTGATGCTCTCTTCGGACTGGAGTATGCGACGCCCCAGGGAAAGGCCTATCGTTTCTCCGTTGTCGAAGCCGATCGAGCGACCGAGCCATCACGCACCTCGACCTTCAATCGCAAGAGCCATCTGCGGAACATTCTGCAGTACCGCAACTACGTTGGTCGCGGTCTTTACAAAGATCACCTCGGTCTCACGGCTGGCATGCTGGTGCTGAACGTGACCACCACGGCAGCCACGATGGAGAAGATGATGGACCTTTGCGGTGAGGTGTCCAAAGGGCGCGGCAACAGCTACATGCTCTTTCGGACTGCCGAGGCCTTCGGGGGATACTTCAAGCCTCCGAAGGTACTTCATGATCTGCTAACAGCACCATGGGAGCGGGCAGTGCAGCCCGATTTTCAGATTGATACACTATGAACTCCAACCATCGCTATGAACTCCAACCATCGCTCGATCCAGAACGACAGGGGCAAGAAGTGATCTGGGCCGGATGCTCCGTATTGTGCACACTGCCCTTGAAAATCAACGATGAGTGGGCTGCCGCCACGAGCTACATGAGCCTTGAGAGCCTCGCGCGCGTGCTCGATACTCGGAACTCAGGCTGCCCGCTGTGGCATCCTGATCAGCTTCTGGCCTCTCTGAGGACCGTACTCTTACACCATCTCTCGGGACACGACCCGGCAGACAGATGACCGGAGATCTTTGTTATGCAACATGAAGCTCCCGGATAATCACGTGGACAGCTCTGGAAGATGCGACAGAACGCATATCGACTGCACGGAGGCTTCTGGGGTAACCAAGGCGCCATGGCAAGGTACGTTCGCGTTCTCATGATCATAGCGCTTGCCGCGTTCGCGTCGGGATCGGTCGCACAAGCTGCGACGGCCGCTGATATGAGCGCGAAGATGACGCTTGCCATGATCGATGGCGTGGCCATGGGCGACTGCCAGGACTGCCCGGACGGCAGCGAGGATATGCAGTCGTGCGGCATTGTCTGTGTTGCTCCCGTTCTGGCCGTTGTGCCATCTGGCCCACTTGGCCTGCCCGAAGTCGAGGCAGCTGCTGGAAGCCTGGTTCCCCAAGACGAAACCGGTCGCACCGGACCGCCAGACCCTTACCCTCCTAGATCCACCATCCTGAGCTGACGCCGACTGGACTCCGTTCCAGCTAGTCGCGTCTGAAATCATGCGCGGTCACAGCCTGGCCGCCCGTGATCCCGCATCGCTTCGCGCAGGTGGCGCGCTGCGGGCCTAAGGGCCCTCTCAGAATGGGTGGACATCATGGTCTTACGCTTGCCGACGCCAACGCGTCGGGCCTTTCTCACATCCGCTGCATCTCTTGCGGCCAGTACGGTGCTTCTGGTTTCCGAACCCCGGAACGCTCGGGCCGCTCCTGTCAAAGAGTTCCGGTTGAAAGCGGCACCGGGACGGACGCACCTCGTTCCGGAGCAATACGGAGACACGTCGGTCTGGGCCTACAACGACGCGGTGCCCGGCCCGGAAATCCGTGTCCGCCAGGGCGACCGCCTGCGCATCGTGATCGACAACAGCCTCCACGAGGAAACCACGGTTCACTGGCACGGTGTGCGCACGCCCAACGCCATGGACGGCGTGCCGCATCTGACCCAGGTGCCGATCGCTCCGGGCGAGACCTTCACCTACGAGTTCGACGCTGTGGATGCTGGCACCTTCTGGTACCACCCGCACCAGCGCAGCTTCGAGCAGGTCGGGCGTGGTCTCTACGGACCGTTGATCATCGAGGAAGCCGAGTCCGTTCTTGTCGACCGCGATTTGACCTGGGTGCTGGACGACTGGCGGCTGACCCGACTCGCTGCAATAAGCGACGATTTCGGCAACCGACACGACATGATGCACAACGGCCGTGTCGGCAACACGGTCACCATCAACGGCCGAATTCCGGAGAGCGTTTCCGTCCGTGCCGGCGAACGCATCCGGCTGCGCCTGATCAACGCCGCCAATGCCCGCATCTTCGGGTTGGATTTCACCGATCTCGAGCCGGTTGTGATCGCTCTCGACGGCCAACCCGTGGTGCCCCATGCGCCGCCGGGCGGGCTCGTCACGCTCGGTCCGGCCATGCGCATGGACCTCATCCTCGACATGACGGGCCAGCCGAAAAGCCGGATCACTGTGGTGGACAGGTTCTACCAGGAGATGGAGTACCGGCTGGTCGACCTAGCCTACTCGGAAACAGCCCTCAGAGAAGATACGCCAGACTGGCCCGTGGAACTGCCGGCCAATCCCCTTGGCGAGCCGGACATGGGCAAGGCGATCCGACACGAGGTCACGTTCAACGGTGGCATGATGGGCCAGATGGTCATGGCCGAAATGGGCGGCAGCATGGGTGACGGGTCCCCCGGCGGCATGATGGGTAACATGATGAACATGATGCATGGCCAGGGCATCTGGTTCATCAACGGCAAGGCCGCCACTGGTCATGTCATGGATCCACTGCTCACGCTCCGGCGCGGGCGCACATACGTCCTGACAATGACCAACGCCACGGCCTGGCATCACCCCATCCACCTGCACGGGCATTCCTTTCGCGTCCTGTCGCGGAACGGGCAGCCTACCGCGCACCGCGAGTGGCAGGACACCGTGCTGATGGTGCCGCGCGAGAGGGTCGAGATCGCCTTCGTAGCCGACAATCCCGGCGACTGGATGTTCCACTGTCACATCCTCGAGCACCAGGCCGCCGGGATGATGGGGGTCATCCGCGTATCCGAGAGGGAGGAGCAGACATGAGCCGGAAGGTACTCTGCCTCGTCGCACTGGCCGGTATTTCGGTTAGCTCGGCCGCACTCGCCGACGGGGACGTGACGCGTGGCGCACAGGTCTATCGCGCCTGTGTTGCCTGCCATGCACTCGAACCCGGCCTGCATCTCAGTGGTCCGAGCCTTGACGGCTTCATGGGGCGCATTGCTGGCACGGCGGAGGGATTTGTCCGCTATTCGAGCGGACTGCGGGACGCGGACTTTTTCTGGAACGAGACCGCGCTCGACGGTTGGCTGAAAGACCCGGTGGGCATGATTCCCGACACCTACATGACGTTCCGAGGAATCGACGACCCTCGGGCGCGCGCAGACCTCGTCGCCTTCCTTGAAATCGCCGGCCAGCCCAGCGGCGGCGAGAAGGTCGTCGACGAAGGTCTCATTCCGGCCGGCTGGCTGCGGGCCGGGGCGCCGGAGCCGATTGAGGACAGGCAGCCAGAAGTGCTTGTGACGGCAATCCGTCATTGCGGCGACAGCTACTTCATCACCACCGGCGACGGGCGGGAAACGCCCTATTGGGAGAAGAACATTCGGCTCAAGATCGACAGCGTCGAGACCGGCCCGCCATCCGGCGTCGCCGTGATCCTTGGAGCCGGCATGGGCGGTGACCGTTTCTCGGTGATCTTCCGGAGCCTCGCCGACCTCGATCATCTCGTTACGGAGCGCTGTGAGGCGCGCTGAACATGAAAGACACCAACACGACAACCACGCCCAGACAGTCCACTCGTTTTTCCAGACGTGTCTTTCTTGGCGCGATGGTGGCGGCGGGCACCGGGCTGGCCGGCCTGCCGCTCAGCCTTCGCGCCGCGCCCGGTACAACCCGTCCCGCAATCGCCTTCGATGGCAATGCGTTGATCCTGGCCGAAGACACCCTTTCCCGCAAAGATGGTGCCGGTGGCTGGATAGAGCTGTCCGCTCCGGCAGCGTGCAGCATCCTCTCGCTTGCGACGCATCCCGGCCGGCCCGGCTGGATAGCGGCGGGTCTTGCGGATGGCGGCGTCGCCCTCTCGGAAGATGGAGGGCACGGTTGGAAGGCGAGAAGCCAGGGCTTGCCCGATGCCCCGGTAACAGCAGTGACCGTAGCAGCGGCTGACCCGGATACCATCTATGCCGCCATTCGCGGGGACGGCCTATGGAAAAGCGAGGATGCCGGTCGATCATGGGCCCTCGCGATCGACCGACCGTGGCTCGCAGACGCTGAGCGTGATCTGACGGCATTGGCCTCGGTTGATCTGGCAACAGGTATGGGCGGCATCTGGATATACGCCGGAACCGAGCTGGGTCTCACCCGGGTTCCCGACTGCTTCTGCCGCTGGCAGGACGTGCAGCCGGGTGATGCGATGGATGCGCTTGTTTCAGGGAATCCGGCTCCCTCGGAGGCGCCCCTTCCTGAAGGCCAGACGATCAACGCATTGGTCAGCGCGGCTTCATTGCCCACTCAGCTTTACGCCGCGCTGCCTTCGGGCATCTGGGGATCGCAGGACGCCGGAGTAGTGTGGACGCAAAAGTTAGGGACAAGCGCGCTGGCCGTCGCTGTCCATCCCGCCAGTGCCGATCATGTCGTCGCCATCACCGGCGATGACCTCGTTGAGAGCCACGATGGTGGCGCAAATTGGACCGCGCTCGCCCGCGCGTAACGGAGAATGTCATGAGCAAGAAAACAATTGCCGCAGCCTTGGTCGCCGTGGTTGCCGTTGCAGGCATCGCCTACTGGTCAATGGGTTCAGCGAACGCTCCCCTGCAAGGATCATCCGTCGCGGCAGCCTCGGCCAACAAGGCGATCACCATCTACCGTGATCCGGGCTGCGGGTGCTGCGATGCCTACGCAGACTATCTCGAGGGTGCCGGTTACAAGGTGACGCGCGTTGATGACGCCAACTTCGATCAGCGCTCGATCGAGGCCGGTGTTCCTGAGAAGGGACTTGGTTGCCACCTGGCCGAGATCGACGGCTACGTGGTCAGTGGCCTCGTGCCAGCCGAGATCATCGAGCGCTTACTTGAGGAACGCCCCGACATCACAGGCATCACCTTGCCGGGCATGCCCGGCAACGCCCCCGGCATGGCGCCGGCAAAGACAGGCACGTTAAAGACCTACGCCTTCGGATCCAACGGAGTGGAGGTCTATTCCGATGAATGAAACTGCAACTGACCGGCAGACGACCTTGGGCGCCGCCATCGCGGACGCCGTCCAAGCACTGTTCAGATTGTCCGGCCTCGTCACCATGCTGTTGGCTGGCGCCTGCGCCACCGTTGCATTCGACTTCTTCGGCCAGAGCCTCAGTCCGATGTTGGGCTTCGCCAACCTCGCGCCGGTTCCGCTGGCCAACAACGTGATCCAGACGCTGTTCGGCGCCACCTACAGACCAGGCGCGGAATTCCTGCACTATTTCGCGGGGATGGTCGCCTATCCGCTAGGTTGGATGGTGCTCGTACAGCCCGTCGCGCGCACGTTCGCACCAGCTCTTGGCTGGGTTGTTCCCGCCGCCGTTTACGGCGTCCTACTGTGGGTCTTTGCGCTCTACATCATGGCGCATCTGATCGCCGGCAATCCGGCCTTCCTCAATTTCACCGGCATCACATGGGTCGCGCTCGTTGGCCATGTTCTCTTCGCGCTGGTCGCCGCCTGGGTGGTGGCCTGGCGTGATGAAACCAGCGAGGCGCGCTGATGGGCGATTGCATGGACCAAATGATTGGCGGGCCGATGATCGGCATGTTGGTGGGTGGTGGACTTGCCTTTCTGCTGTTGATCGCGGTGCTCTGCCTGTCGGTGGCCGCACTGATCAAGTATCTGCGGGGGCCCGCATGACGCGCGTCAGACTTGTCTCAAGTGCCGGTCTCGCTTTGAGCCTCGGCATGACCGTGTGGGTCGTCTCGGCGGAGGAGCAGGCGGTACCGGTCGGGCTGACGTTCCTCGGGGCACCGGTGACGGCCGAGCAAGTCGCACACGGCCAGAAGGTCTACGCCGAATACTGTGCCTCCTGCCACGGCGCAAACCTCGAGGGGCAACCGAACTGGAGACGCAGGCTGGAGAATGGCCGCATGCCGGCACCGCCGCACGACGAGAGCGGTCACACCTGGCACCACTCGGACCAGGACCTGTTCGCCATCACCAAGCTCGGCGTAGGAGGTGTCGTCAAAGGTTATGAGAGCGACATGCCGGCCTTCGGGGACATTCTGAGCGACGGCCAGATTGCTGCTGTGCTCGCCTTTATCAAGAGCAGCTGGCCTGAGCGCCAGCGGGTTATGCAGGCCAGAATATCGGCCCGCGACGGGAGCGGTTCATGAGCAGGATCGAGGAACATCCCACTGCACCAATGCGGAACCGCAAAGTCCTGACTTTCCTGCCGCTTGTCCTCGCGGCCCTGTCCACGGTTGCATTGGCCTGGGGGCTTACCCGCGACCCAAGCATTCTCCCATCCATGCTCATCGGCAAGCCAGTACCCGAGTTCGAACTGCCACCGGTCAAGGGCCGGACACTGGGGTTATCAAATGCCGATCTCAAGGGCGAGGTGTCACTGGTCAATGTCTTCGCCTCCTGGTGCGTTGCCTGCCGTGAGGAGCACCCACTGTTCATGGAACTGGCGGCGCAAGGCACCGTGCCGTTGCACGGCTTGAACTACAAGGACCGGCCTGATGATGCGGCCCGATGGCTGGACAGTCTCGGCGATCCCTACACACGCACCGGGGCCGACTTCAGCGGACGCGTGGCAATCGAATGGGGTGTGTACGGCGTACCTGAGACCTTCGTCATCGGCACTGACGGACGCGTCGCCTACAAGCACATCGGACCCGTGAACGAGAAGGTGCTTGCCGGGACCATTCTGCCGCTGGTGGAAGCGCTGCGCCGTAAGGTGGAAGACGATGTCGCCGAAGGGGGCGGCCAATGAGGAGTCTCTTGCAAGGACAGCGATCGATCATTGCATTTCTGGCAGCAGGGACACTCCTACTGGCCGCAATCACGATGGTTGGCGTGAGCTATTTCGGTGGTGGCACGCCAACAAGCACCCCTGAAGTCGGCGAACGGACCCCGACGGAATCGTCTCGCTCTTTCGTCATACACGAGGCGCCGCGACCCCTCTCCGAAGTGAAGTTTGATGGTGGGGACGGTCAACAGCTCACCCTCGCCGATTTCAGGGGTAGGACAGTGCTACTCAACATCTGGGCGACATGGTGTGTGCCCTGTCGCGAGGAAATGCCGACGCTCGATGCCCTTGAAGCCCAATTGGGTGGTCCCGGCTTCGAAGTCGTGCCGCTTTCTGTCGACCGGGCCGGACCGGAGGTGGTCCGAAAGTTCTACGCCGAGATCGGCGTCCGGCACCTCGGTCTCTACATCGATTCCTCAATGCGCGCCACGTTCGACCTCCAAGCGCCGGGGCTGCCAACGACGCTCCTCATAGACGCTGAAGGTCGGGAACTCGGCCGGCTCGTTGGTTCAGCCGAATGGGATGCGCCCGAGATGATCGCTTTCCTCAAGTCCCATCTGACCTCGAACTGAAAAACTGAAAGGGAGTATCCATGACTACGACACAACAACCCAATGCAGAAGACCGTTCGCTCGGTCGCGATCTGTTCTATGCACTTCGTTACCACTTGAGCGGCCGCCGCGGCCTGCTCGTCCTCGCCGGGCTGGCAATCGTGGCCGGCCTGGTTTTGAATTGGGGCTGGCTGGCTGCCGCCGACATCGCGCCGATCCTGATCGGTGTGTTGCCCTGTCTTGCCATGTGTGCCCTCGGTCTGTGCATGAACCGCGCAGGTGGCAAGTCCTGCTCGACTACCGCGAGCAATTCCGATCCGAGCACGCTCGGCGGCGCAGGGTCAGTCACACAGGCGGTTGCCCTCGACGCTCCGCCTGACCGGGCGTCGTCCAAACAGCCAATCAGAGGCGACGCCCCCGTGCTGGCAATCCCCGATCCACAACCCTCCAAGGGAAGGAGACCGACCCATGCGTAAATCGACAAGAGCGCTTGCCATTGCTTCCATCGTCATCGCGAGCCTCGCGGCTGCACCTGCGCTCTACGGGCAAGACTCAGAGGAGTCGGGCGGCTCCATGATGGGCTCCGGCATGATGAACATGATGGGCAAGATGAGCGAGATGATGGAGGACTGTAGCTCAATGATGCAGTCCACAAATCATGACGGTTCTGAACGGCCCAACGAGCAGTGGCGCGAGAGATCGCCCGACAACAACAACGCCCCGGGAACGAATGGCTAAGCCGCCGAAATCCGGCCCGCTCTCCATCCCGGAGGGTGGGCCGGTCACAGCCTTGCATAGCAACGTCCCCAGACAATCGAGAGGCCGTATCGCGACGGGCAGTGCTCGGGCGGTGCCTTTCGAAGGGTGCCTGATATGACATCTATCAAAACAACGCAGCTGAGACGCATACGCTTCAGCCTTTGGATCCTGGTAGCCGTAGCTGTATTGGCGCTCGGCGGAGCCTATTTCGTGCGGACGGTCGGCTCTCGCGCTCCACCGAGTGCTGTTAGCGTTGGTGAATCCGCAATAAACACCGAGTTTTCATTGATTGATCACAACGGGAACCAAGTTACCGAGGTCGATTTTCTCGGGCGCTGGCAACTCGTGTTCTTCGGCTTCACCCATTGCCCGGACGTTTGCCCGACCACGCTCGCCTACGTGGCGAATGTGCTGGATCACTTTGGCGAGGAGGTCGAGCACGTTGCACCGATCTTCATTACGGTCGATCCGACACGCGATACGCCGGAAGTGATGGCGGAGTATGTTCAGGCCTTCCACCCCAAGCTGGTTGGTCTGACCGGATCGGAAGCCGAGATCGTCGCGGCCGCCCAATCCTTCCGCGCCTACTACGAGAAAGTGGAAGAGGAAACCGCTCCCGATGGCTACCTGATGGCGCACGGCGGGCACATCTACCTGATGACGCCGGAAGGCCGCTTTGTGACTGCTTTCCGCGTAGGTGAACAGTCGGGAAAAGAAATGGCCGTCGATGTTATTGCAAGAATGAACGGGAAACAATGATGAAAAAATTGATTGCAATAGTCGTAGTGGCCTGGGCGATGGCATCACCCGCCCTCGCGGAGGAGAGTGTTCGCGTTCTGGATGCGTGGGCGCGGGCCTCTGTCCTCGCCTCCCGTCCCGGTGCCGCCTATGTCACGATCGAAAGCCCGTCGGACGATACGCTGAATGGCGCAAGCACGCCCGTCGCCGAGCAGATCATGATTCACGCAGTCGAAAAGTACGGCGACATAAGTCGCATGAAGCACGTCGAAACGCTCGACCTGCCGGCAGGGGAACGGGTCACGCTCGCGCCTGGCGGCATGCATCTGATGCTACTGGGGTTACATGAAAAGCTTGAAGAGGGCGCGACATTCCCCATGACGCTCAGCTTCGAGAACGCTGGAGAGGTTACTGTTGGCGTTTCCGTGCTTGGAATAGCGGCCGAGGGGCCACGGGAGGCTGCAGAATGAAGCGCTTGCTGACCTTGGCCCTCCTGCTGGTCCCACAGCCGGCGTTTGCAGATCATCCCGGAGAGCGCATCGACGAGGTGATGACCGCGCGGGAGCCGGCCTTCGAGACCGTGGATCGCCCTTCCACGCCCAATCTCGAAGTCCAAGAACCAGGCGGCGACGTCCTGCACCTCGGCGAGTTCCAGGATCAGATCATCGTGCTGAGTTTTGTTCCGCAGAGCTGTGACAGTCCATGCGCCAAACAGCAGGCCCTTCTGGCAGGAGCACAAGCACAGGTGAATATTTCGCCGATGAAGGAGATGGTCACGTTTGTAACGGTCGGGGCGGTTGCAGCCTCGATCGACGCGCCGTGGAATGAGGCGAACTGGCGGTTCGTGATCCCATCGGACGACGAGACAACTGCCGCTGCGGCGGATCGATTTGCCGCGTTTAGCAGCCGCGGCCAAGAGTTGCCGATGGCGCATGTCATCGACCGCAACGGTCGGCATGCTGGAATTTTTCATGGTTCCAGTTTCAGCAAGACAAATCTGACACTCTACATCAACCAACTCATCAACAACGCGCATGCGCCAAAGCCGCCTACCAAATAGCGAAGGTGGGAATGGCTGACAGGCTGGTTCTGAACAACGGGAGTAGGGAATTGACGCGATTTTCAAGGTCCACGGGGCGCCGCTTCGGCTTTCTTCTCCTGCCCCTGCTGCTTGTAATCGCGGCGGGCGCCTGGTATCTGCTCGATCCCGGCTTCAGGGCAGACCAGCCCCTTGCGGTCACTTCGGAGACCCTGCCGCAGGACGAATTTGAACGACGCGTACGCGACTATCTGGTCGCCAATCCTGAAGTCATCGTCGAGGCCATACAGAACCTTGAGCGGAAACAGCGCGAAGCGGAGCACACGGAAGCGCAAGCAGCTCTGGAAGTCCATCGTGACGAACTGCTCAATAGCACGGAGAGTCCGGTCGGCGGCAACCCGAAAGGCGACGTAACCTTGGTCGAGTTTTTCGACTACAATTGTCCCTATTGTCGGCAGGTCGCGCCCATCATGTCGGCGGCGGAAGAAAACGATCCCCAACTACGAATCGTCTACAAGGAGTTCCCCATTTTGGGACCCAGCTCCGATTTCGCGGCCAGGGCAGCGCTCGCGGCCCGCACGCAGGATCTCTACCCGCAGTTCCACAGGGCGATGATGCAGGTCTCAGGCGCGGCTGACGAGGGGCAGGTCATGGCGATCGCCGGCCAGATCGGCCTCGATATCGAGCGACTGCGTGCCGACATGGCCGATCCAGCGATCGACGCCGAGATTAACCGCAACATGGCGCTTGCCCGGGCACTGCGGATAAACGGCACGCCGGCTTTCGTCATCGGAGAGGAGATTCTGCGTGGCGCCACCGATCTACAAACCATGCAGCGGCTGATCGATCAAGCCCGGACGTATCAGAATCGATGAAGCCAGAGCGGCCTCTGAAAGCTTGTCCAAATGCCTGAACTCTCCAGTATCGGTATCTTCAGCGCGTTCGTGGCCGGCATTATTTCGTTCCTGTCACCTTGCGTGCTACCGTTGGTGCCAGGATATGTTTCCTTTATCGCCGGCCGGTCGACACTTGCTTCGCCGTCCGGTGAGGTTGCTGTCGCCCGAAGTGCGACGCTCGGCCTGACCCTCTGCTTCGTGCTCGGTTTTACCACGGTGTTCGTTATCCTTGGAGCCAGCGCGTCGGCGCTCGGCCAGTTGCTGCTCGGTTACCGGTTCGAGTTGAATATCGTCGGCGGTGGTATCGTAATGCTGTTCGGGCTGTTCATGCTCGGGACGATCAGACCGGCATGGATGATGCGCGAGGCGCGCTTCCACCTCGATCTGCCCGGTGGACGGACCGTTTCGGCCTATGTCCTCGGCTTGGCCTTCGCCTTTGGTTGGACACCGTGCATCGGCCCGATCCTCGGCGCCATCCTGACGGTCGGCGCCGCATCGGCGACGCTCGCTGACGGTGTTGCGCTGCTCACCATCTATTCGCTGGGCCTTGGCGTGCCGTTCCTGCTGGTTGCGCTGTTCACCGACACGTTGTTTGCCAGGTTAAGGGCCTTCGGAGGCCTTGGGCGCGTTCTACGGATGCTGGCGGGAGTGGCGTTGATCGTCATGGGCATCGCCATGATGACGGGATATCTGTCCGCGTTCGCCTTCTGGCTCCTGGAGACCTTTCCAATACTGTCTTCGATCGGCTGAGTTTGACGGAGGACGGGCGTCGAAGAAATTTTGGCTTGACCTTCCCATCGCTGGATAGCGCAGGTTCGACCTCAAGCAAGGAGGCGACAACGATGACCTCGAATACCGAGCGGTTGGAACGGGATATTCTCCGCGTGTTTAGATGTGCCTGCCGGCAAGACCGGCCGGACATCGCCGAATTCCTGCTCAAAGCACTGGAGAAACTGGATAGCGAACGCGAAGATACCGCTACAATAAGTCGCCCATTGATCGATGCCTACCGCGACCTGGCCGGAACCTGGGACTGCGGGGAATCATGAACTCGGCGGGCCGGCAGCACTGGCCATCGATTTGCTTTCCAACCGTCAAATGGATCGCGGACCCCACAGTATGATTGCGGCGCCGACCAGACAAACCGCAGCGCCCGTCACGTCCCAGCGGTCGGGTCGTTGGGATTCCGCCACCCAAAGCCACAAGAGCGATGCGGCAATATAGATGCCGCCATAGGCCGCATAAGCACGGCCGGCGAAATCGCTGTCTATGCGTGTGAGAAGCCAAGCAAAGAGGACAAGGCTGGCCATGCCCGGCACCAGCCAGAGCGGCGAGCGGTCCAAGCGTAGCCAAGCCCAAAAGGAAAAGCAGCCGGCAATCTCCGCCAGTGCGGCGCCGATATAAATCGCGAGTGTTGCCATCACGATGCCAGCGCCTCTAGCACTGGGCATTCCGGTACGTCCTCGCCGGAGCATTTCGCTGCGGTCGCCGCCAATACTTTCTCGATCCGCTTGAGGTCCGCGATCCTGGCTCGAACATCGGCGAGGTGCCGCTCCGTTCGCTCCTTCACCTGGGCACAGGTCTGCGTGCCGCCATCGACAAGGTCGAGCAGGCCTCGGATCTGCTCTATGGAAAAGCCGAGTTCGCGGGCACGAAGGATGAATCGCAGCCGCGAGACGTGTGCTTCGTCATAGACGCGGTAACCCGACGCCGTGCGCGGTGGGTCGGGCATCATGCCGGTCTTCTCGTAATAGCGGATGGTTTCGAGGTTACAGCCCGTGCGCCTTGCCAGCTCGGCGCGCAGCAACCGCTTCCCGGAAACGTGATCGACCATTCCTCGAGTTCTCCTTGAGTCTGTAGTTACTACAGACATTACCTTGACTTCAACTGAAATTCGAGGGCGAACCATATGAGCGAGACGAAAATCGAAACCGTGGCGTTCGACGCGCCGACGCAAATGGCAGATCGGAAGAAGGGATGGTTTGCCGCCGGTGGCGTCGTGGGCGCGATTCTGGCTTCGACCTGCTGCATCGTGCCGCTCGTCCTGTTGATGCTCGGTGTATCGGGCGCCTGGATTGGCAATCTCACGGCGCTGGAGCCCTACCGGCCGGTCTTCGCCGGCGTGGCACTGGTCTTCATCGGCCTTGGGTTCCGGCAGGTCTATTTCAAGGCCCGGCGCGCCTGCGAGGTCGGGACCTTCTGCGCCCGTCCCAAATCCACACTCCTTACCAAATCAGCCCTGTGGCTTTCGACTGTCCTGGTCGTTCTAGCACTGACGATCAACTGGTGGGCACCGCTTTTCTACTAGGAGAACTGACATGAAACAACTTCTAATCGCTGTTGCATTGCTTACCATCGGTGCATCTGGCCTTCCCCTTATTGCTGCGGCACCCTCGTCAGTTCTCGTTTCGACGGCGCAGGCGGCGGAGACCGAACAGACCGCCACCTTTGACGTGCCGGGCATGACCTGCGCGCTTTGTCCCGTCACGGTGAGAAAGGCGATGGAGGGTGTCGAGGGCGTGAGACAAGTCGAGGTCGACTTCGATGCCAGAACGGCGACCGTCGTGTTCGATTCGTCCGTAACGACCGTCGAAGCCATCGCCGCCGCTTCGGCCAATGCCGGATATCCAGCGTTGGTGAGAGGCTGAGTCCGGTGAAGGACGTGACGATCCTCAGGACCGGCATCGTCGGCTCAATTGTCGCTGCAGTCTGCTGCTTCACGCCTGCACTCGTCATTCTGCTTGGTGCTGTCGGCCTATCGGCCTGGCTCGGCTGGATCGATTATGTCCTCCTTCCCGCCCTCGCAATCTTCCTCGGCTTGACCGCCTTTGGCCTGTGGCGGCGGCATCGCGCTACAGCGCGGTCGTCAAGCGAGACTCGGCCCAATGAGGAAAGTGCCTGACATGTCCGATTGCTGCGCGACGAACGACAAGAGCAAGAATGGCTACGACCTGGCCGTCATCGGTGCCGGATCGGCCGGCTTCTCCGCCGCCATCACGGCGGCTGAACAAGGCGCGAATGTCGCCCTTGTCGGACATGGGCTGATCGGCGGCACCTGCGTCAATGTTGGCTGCGTGCCGTCCAAGACCATGATTCGCGCGGCCGAAGCGCTGCACGGCGCCCGCGCGGCCGGGCGTTTTCCGGGCCTTGCGGGCGAGGCGAATGTCACCGACTGGGGCCGGCTGATCGCGGCTAAGGATGATCTGGTCGTGACGCTGCGCCTGAAGAAGTACATCGACTTGCTGCCCGAGTACAACGGCCTTGCCTACCTCGAAGGCACTGCGCGCCTGAGCGGCCGGGGCGTCGTTGTCGACGGTGCCGCCATCGCTGCGGACAAGATCATCGTGGCGACGGGGTCTTCTCCGGGGCTGCCGGACATTCCCGGCATCTCGGATGTTCCTTATCTCACAAGTACCACCGCCCTGGAGCTGACTGGTCGGCCCGCTTCGCTCATGGTCCTTGGCGGCGGCTACATTGGCTGCGAACTGGCGCAGATGTTTGCCCGGGTGGGAACGAAAGTCACCCTCGTTACCCGCAACCGCCTGCTGCCCGAGGCCGAGCCAGAAATCTCTGACGCTCTAGCCCGCTACCTGTCGGACGACGGGATCTCGGTTCTGACCGGGCTGTCTTATCGGGCGATAAAAACTGTTGAAAATGGCGTCGAACTGTCCATTGACCGCGAGGATCGGACGGAGTTCCTCACGGCGCAGTATGTTCTCGTTGCGACCGGCCGCAGGCCCAATTCGGCAGGCCTCGGGCTTGAGGAGGCGGGGGTGAAGCTTTCCCTGAATGGCGGCATCGTCGTCGATGACCGGATGCGCACGCCGAAGCCTGGTGTCTACGCTGCGGGCGACGTGACCGGCTGCGATCAATTCGTCTACATGGCGGCCTATGGCGCAAAGCTCGCCGCGCTCAATGCCTTGAACGGCGACAGTCTCGCTTATGACAACAGTGCCATGCCGTGGGTCGTGTTCACCGACCCGCAGGTTGCCGGGGTCGGTCTTTCCGAGGCCCAAGCGAAGGCGCAAGGCACTGCAACCAAGACCTCGGTCGTGCCTCTCGATCAATTACCGCGGGCGCTTGCGGCGCGTGACACGCGCGGGCTCATCAAGCTGGTGGCGGACGCTGAAACCGATCGACTGCTCGGCGCGCAAATCCTGGCGCCAGAGGGAGCCGACAGCATCCAGACCGCCGTGCTCGCCATCAAGCATGGCATGACAGCCAAGGCTCTCGGGGAAACGATCTTCCCGTACCTCACTACCGTCGAGGGGCTGAAACTCGCTGCCCAAGGCTTTGGCAAGGACGTTGCAAAGCTTTCCTGCTGCGCTGGGTAATGTCGCTGGTCTGGTCAGGTTGCAACGGCTCGCCTTCTCGCCTGTTGACTCCGTACCAAGGTACGGCGTCAACATTCTCCTGGAAGGCGAGGAGTTATGGCAGATCCCATGATCATAGCTTGACCAAGAGCAGCCAGATGGTCTTGTAGGAGCCGAGCCCAGATGCTCTTGCAGCTGCAGGGCGGAGATCCCGTTGGAGTGGGTGGCAATCAGATAGGCCGCCTAGATCCAGACCGTGAACGAAAGCTTGGAGCCGTGCATGACGGTGCCGACAGTCACCGAAGTCTACTTGCGGGGCACCCGGCACACTCGAAGGTGAACGCTTTGGTGGCTAGTGCCCAGGTCCGCCTGCCGTCACAGGCCGGGCAGACGAAGCCCTCGGGCCGCCGCTGCTGGGCGCGATAGGCGACACAGTCCTCCACTCTCGCGGAGAGCGGCTGAAACTCCAAGAGCGAACGCGGAAACTGGCTCACGGCTGGCTCTCCCTGTGTCAAGTGGTTCGCTTTTTGTTCTATGTTTAAGGGCTTTTCTTTGTGACCACATTCTGTGCCGCCGGAGTCTTGAGGATAAGCCTTTGCTACCAAATGCTCTTCTACGAACAGTGACTTGCGCGTCCTTGCCCTCCTCAGGAGGGCAGCCTCTCAATCAACCTTCGGTCCGAAAGTTCTGGTGCACGTCAGCAGGACGTCTGCATTCGTTAAGGGTGATGTCCCAAGAGATGGTGTAAGAGCGCCGATCCTCGGAGAGGCCCGAGGTTGATCAGGATGCCACAGCGGGCATCCTGCGGTTCTGAGTATCGAGCACGCGCGCGAGGCTCTCAAGGCTCATGTAGCGCCTGGCGACAGCCCACTCATCGTTGGTCTCCAGGAGCAGTGCGCCGACGAGCCTGATCACGGCTTGGTCGTTCGGGAAGATCCCGACGACATCCGACCTCCGCTTGACCTCTCGGTTGACGCGCTCAAGCGGGTTGGTACTGGCGATCTGGGGCCAGTGCTCTCTGGGAAAATCCATGTAGGCGAGCACGTCCTCGCGCGAGGCATCCATCATGGCGCCGAGCTTGGGCTGCTTCTCGCGCAGTGCATCGGCGACGGCGTCCCACTGGGTCATGGCATCAGCCTTGGTTTCCTGGGCGAAGATCGTCTTCAGCATGGCCGCTACGGCACTGCGCTGCTTGGCAGGCGCGTGGGCCAAGGCATTGCGCATCCAATGAACCCGGCACCTCTGGTGGGTCGCATTGAATACCCGGCGCGCTGCGGCCCGCAGGCCCTTGTGATCGTCAGCGATCACCAGCTTAACCCCGCGCAGGCCGCGGTCTGCCAGGCTGCGTAAGAAGTCGGTCCAGAAGGTCTCGGCCTCCGAAGGCCCAAGCGCGAGGCCCAGCACTTCGCGCTTACCATCCTCGTTGACCGCCACAGCAATTATCGCCGCACGGCTGACGATCCTGCCGCTGTCTCGGACCTTGAGATAAGTCGCATCCAGCCAGAGGTAGGGCCAGGCGCCTTCGAGCGGGCGGCTCAGGAAAGCCTGAACGCGTTCATCGATCTCAGCGCAGAGCCTGGACACTTGGCTCTTCGACATGCCGCCCGCACCCATGGCTTTCACCAGGTCATCGACCGCACGGGTCGAAACACCGTGCACGTAGGCTTCCTGGATCACAGCGACCAGCGCCTTCTCCGCCGTCCGCCGCGGCTCCAGGAAGCTCGGCAGATAGCTCCCCTTCCTTAGCTTCGGGATTGACAACTCGATCCGACCGGCGCGCGTGTCCCAGCTGCGCGCCCGATAACCGTTGCGCTGCGTCTCGCGCAGCTCTGTCCTCACCCCCTTCGGCGCGCCGGTGTGCGCCTCCACCTCTTGCTCCATGATGCGCTCAGCGGCAAAGGCCAGCATCTCGCGAACCAGGTCGCCATCAGCGTCCTTTTCTACCAGCTCGATTAAGGCCATTCTCTCCTCGGTCATCGTCATCTCCGGTTCCGGTTCTAGGTCTGCTAACCCGAACCTCTACCGAAGACCGGCGATGACCGCCTAGCGTCACCATCGGCCGCGCGCTGCGCTGCGCCGGTGGCTCCGCGCGCGGCCTCCTACACCAACTCCTGGGACACTGCTTCGTTAAGCGAAAGATCCACTTTACCTCTTGAAGCTCTAGTCGCTGTAGGAGCTATGTTGCAGGTGCCCAATCAAATTCGAAGGCCATATCATGCAGTCTGATGGGTCCAGCTCACCGCTCAATCTACACGATCACGATGATCACAAGCGTAAAGATTACAGATCACAGGGTCATGCACGCCACCACGAGCGCGGCGATCCCAGTTGCGACGACGGCACGATATGTGGAGATATCGCTCCCAAGAAAATGGCGGCAGGTGGCGGGCGCAGTTTCCGGGTCTCGGGTCTCGACTGCGCCGAAGAAGTTGCTATCCTGACCAGGGTAGTGGGCTCGAAGGTTGGCGGTTCCGAGAACTTGCTGTTCGATGTCATCAATGGACGGATGACGATCACCGATTGCGCGATAGAGATTTCCAACGAAGAGATCAGAAAGCTGGTCGCCAGCACCGGTATGAGCGCCCAGTTGTGGACCGCCGAGAGCGCAGCTGATAATCAGGCGGCGCAACTCGCGCGACAGTGGCGATTCACCGCGCTCAGCGGTGGCTTCTGGGCGGCGGGCTTTCTCTGGCACATTGTTGAGACCGGCGTGGGCGGAGCGTTCCGGCTGTTCGCAGGTCATAGCGAAGCACCAATGCCGCTTGCCGAGGCAGCGCTCTTCACGGTCGCGATTGTTTTTGGTGTCTGGCTTGTGGCGCCCAAAGCATGGTATTCGGCCCGGCGGATCTCGCCCGACATGAACCTGTTGATGGTCGTCGCCGTCGCCGGCGCGATCGGCCTCGGAGAGCTCTTTGAGGCGGCAACGGTCGCCTTCTTCTTTTCGCTCTCGCTGTATCTCGAAAGCTGGAGTATCGGGCGCGCCCGCAATGCCGTCTCCAAGCTTCTTGACCTTGCGCCGCCCACAGCGCGGGTGATCCGCCCTGACGGAAGCGAAGCGAATGTTCCGGCGGAGGAGGTCGCCTTGGGTGACCATTTCATCGTGCGCGGCGGAGACCGAATCCCGCTCGACGGCGATGTGACGGAAGGCTCCGGCGCCGTCCAGCAGGCGCCGATTACAGGCGAAAGTGCGCTGGTGCCGAAGGAACCGGGCGACGAGGTCTATGCCGGCACCATAAACGGCGACGGCACCCTCACCGTGCGCGCAACAAAGGTCGCGTCGGACACGGTGCTCGCGAAGATTGTTCGTATGGTCGGCGACGCCCATGCCCGCCGTGCGCCGGTCGAGCAGTGGGTTGCGGCGTTCGCCCGTATCTATACGCCAATCGTGATTCTGCTTGCGGTGTCCATCGCCTTGGTGCCGCCGCTCGCGTTCGGCGCAGCGTGGAACTACTGGTTTTACAATGCGCTGGTCCTTCTTGTTATAGCCTGCCCCTGCGCTTTGGTGATCTCTACGCCTGTCTCAATCGTCGCAGCGCTTACCGCTTCGGCGCGAGCCGGAGTGCTCATTAAGGGAGGAGCCTATGTCGAAGTGCCGGGCCGGACGTCAGCGCTGGCAATGGACAAGACTGGAACGCTCACTATGGGAGAGCCTGAAGTGGCGGCGGCCCATCCAGTGGGAGGGGCGTTAGAACGCGATCTCCTAACAGTTGCCGCGAGCCTCGAGGTGCGGTCCTCGCACGCGCTCGCGCGCGCCGTCCTTGAGCGGGCCGCAACCGTCGGCATCGCAGCGGACGCCGCAGAAAATACCAAAACAGTGCCGGGCCGCGGGCTTGAGGGGCGGGTGCAGGGTCGGTCAGTGTGGCTCGGCTCGGACCGATTCGCAGCCGAGAAGGGCTTCGGCAACGAGATTCCGTCGGCGCTCCGCGACCGGATCGAAAGCGCCGGCAACACGCTCGTGGCGGTGGGTGACGAGACGGGCGTTATCGGTGTGCTAGAGCTGCGTGACAGCATTCGACCAGACGCCAGGAGCGTCGTGGCACAGCTCTATAAACATGGCGTGAAAACCATCGTCATGCTGACGGGCGACAACGAACGCACGGCGCGGGCTGTCGCCGCTGAGGTCGGTATCAACGAGGTCCGGGCCGAGCTACTCCCTGAGGACAAGGTAAAGGCCATCGAGGAGCTTGTGGGCCGCCACGATGTGGTGGCGATGATCGGCGACGGCGTCAACGACGCCCCCGCGATGGCGCGGGCGCATTACGGCATCGCCATGGGCGCAGTGGGCTCGGACGCTGCAATCGAGACCGCGGACATCGCGCTGATGACGGATGACATCAGCAAGGTCCCGTGGCTCATCAGCCATTCGCGCCGAACAATGTCGGTCATCCATCAGAACATCGGGTTGTCGCTGGTGACGAAGGCTGCCTTCGTTGCCGCGACCGCTCTCGGTGTGGCGTCCATGTGGGGCGCTATCGTAGCGGATGTGGGGGTTTCTCTGCTAGTGGTCGCCAACGCACTTCGTCTCCTCAAGTGGGATCGACGTTCGCCAAAATAGCCTTCTCTGCAGCGGCATACCACCAATGGAACATTCGGCGGGCTTGGCGTCGGCCAATAGACACGCTGCAGGGGCGCACGTTGGCTTGATCGCCGTCCTGACCGACCGCATAGTGGAGGGAACGCAAATGAGGAATCCCGGCCAAGGAGATCGACATGAAAGTACCCAAACTCGCTTTGGCCCTCGCCATTAGCGGCAGTCTCTTGGCGATAGGCTCGCTCGGGCCGGGGCCGACGGATGCTTCGGCGCAGACGCCAGGGCAAGGACACCAACCGGGCCAATGGGACATGTGGAACCCAGATTGGATGCAGCGCGACATGTGGGGTGCGGGCCAAATGGGTCCAGGAATGCAGCAAAGGATGGCGCGACACTGGACTTTCATGCATCAGGGAATTCCTACTGAATATGGAGGTGCGCGCAACCCTAATTCTGAAAACGCCAAGACCATTGACGAAGGTCGCGCCCTCTATCAGGAGAACTGTTCATCTTGTCATGGCGCGACAGGAATGGGTGATGGCGAACTGGCGAACGCGCTCACACCTTCGCCGGCACTGCTTGCCTATATGATTCAGATGCCGATGGCTGTTGATGAGTACCTACTTTGGTCAATCTCAGATGGTGGAAGTGCGTTCGACACGGCGATGCCCGCATTCAAGGGTGTTCTAACGCAAGACGAAATCTGGAATATCGTCACCTACATGCGAGCCGGGTTTCCAACGGAAAGGGAGCAGCAATGAGGACAGTGACCGCGTCCGAACTCCTTGGTGTCTTGGCTTCGGTAGGGGTGGTGAACTGGCTTCTTTGGACGCCGGCGATCGCACAGCAGTCTCAGGCACTTGCCTACGGGCCGCATATGTGGAACGGAGGGTGGCAAGGCTGGTTCTTTGGTCCGATCATGATGGTCGTGTTCTTGGCCGTTGCCGTGATCGTGGTCGTTCTATTGGTGCGGTGGCTCGCTTGGCCAAGTCATAGCAATGCGCCTCACCACCCCTCTAGCAGAACGTCTTTGGACATCCTCAAAGAACGGTTCGCCAAGGGCGAAATCGACAAGCAGGAGTTCGAAGAGCGCCGACGAATCCTCGAAGAGTAGAGCTTGCCTCACCAGGACGTTATCCTGCCTTTGTCTGCGCGATGGTTCGCGCGCCAGGCAGGAGAGCGGTTGCAAGATTAAAGATAGGCAAGTTCATGGATCATATCCTTTCGGCTGTGGTCCGGCTGAGTTCGTTGGCGAGCTGCGCGCGGGCGTCGTTCAGGCGCGCCAGCGCCTCACTGTTCTGGGCCTCGAGCCTAGCCACTTCAGCAAGACGCGTGTCCGAGAGGGGGTCGGTTGGGCGTCCATCAACCAGAACTTCGTAGTGCAGGTTGGAACCGGTCACCGTGCCAGTCGCGCCGACACCGCCAATAACATCTCCAGCCATCACTCGCTGGCCTTCGGCGAGACCAACGGAGACGGTGCTGAGATGCGCATAGCGTGTAACTGTGTCCGAGCCATGAGCAATCTCGACGACCCGGCCATACCCGCCGCGCCATCCGATGTAGGTGATCCTTCCGGGGGCCGTCGCTTGCACTGGCGTGCCTCGTGCGGCGGAGAAGTCCACACCGGTATGCATCCGAACACTGCCGAAAACCGGATGCGTGCGCCGGCCGAACACCGAGCTCAAACGCGCGCCCTCGACTGGCTGGGCAAAGACACGAAGCATCTCGCCATTGACATAGATGGTCGCGCGCCCGCTTCCGTCGTCCGGCCATACAACCTCAAACAAAGAGTCCCCGATCTCCAATCCGGCGAACAAAAGATCAGGCTGGCCGATCGTCTCGTTTCCGACTCGCGCCTCGCGCCACAGAAGACGGAGTGTCTCACCGCCGGCAAGCTCGCGCCGGAAATCCACTGTGCCACTGAGCATCTGCGCAAGATCGACCGCGAAACGGATGGGAATGTCTGCCTCGGCGAGCGCGGCGAACACCGAACTTTCGATCACGGTCTCACCTGCGCGAGTGACGACCTCGGGGTTTGGGACCACGACTCGGGCTGAAAGCTGCTCTCCGAACACCGCCTCGATCTGCACGCCGTCGTCGATGGCAAGTGCCACGCTGAGTGGGCTGCTTTCCGCTGTCGAAACGACAGTAACAATGTGCCCAGGGCGAAGCCGCCGCAAGTCGAATTCTGCAGCAATGGCAAGCGCGACTTCTGCCCGGGCGGTAGCGGAAAGTCCAGCCTCGGTCAGGACCCCATCAAGCGTGTCACCCGGCGCGATCTCGCGCGACCAAGTGGTGGCCGCCGAGAGCACCGGTGGCCTGAAGTCGGGCGCCGTATCGCTTTGCGAGGCCGCAAAGGCATGCTTTGGCAAGTTCGATAGTGCCGTTGTTCGGAAATGAGCCGACGCCGCCAGCGCTGACGGTGCGAGCTCTTTCGAGTAGGTACCCAATAACGCGAAAACGGTGACCGTAGCGGCGGTCACAAGGCCGACATCCGGTGCCCAGAACCTGATTCTCAAGTCGCTGCCTCCCTGTTTTTCCGCAGGACGCGGCGGATCTTTGGCACTGCGAATTCCCGCGGTTCGTGGTAGTCGATGGTGCTGACGAACTGCCCGGCTGTGTCGAACAGGAATACGCTCGATGTGTGGTTCATCGTGTAGTCGCCGCTCTCGGTTGGTACTTTCTCGTAGGTCACGCGGAGCTGCTCGGCCGCGCGTGCGATCTGGTCGGTAGAGCCTGTCCAACCGCGGATCATGGGGTGAAAGAGGCCAACATACCCGGCTAGGACCTCTACGGTGTCGCGCTCGGGGTCCACGGAAAGGAAAACCACGTTCAGGCCTTCGGCGTCTTCGCCCAAGACATCCAACCAACCCGAGATTTCCGACAGAGTCGTGGGACAGACGTCCGGGCAAAAGGTAAAGCCGAAGAACACCATCGACGCTCGCCCGATGAGCATTTCGGGGCCGACCGGACTGCCCGTGTGGTCGGTCAAGCGGAAGGCCATCGCAGACAACGAAAGAGGGCGTTGCCCAACCGGCGTCGCCGCGCCCGGGCCGGCCACCTGCCACCAACCGACGAAGAGCGTCAGCCCGAGTGCGGCGATACCTGCTATGCCGTATCCAAGAAGGTGGCGCCGCCGCATCAGCCGCCCGGCCCGCGTGCCGTTATACCGAAGATCGGCACCTCGACCATCACCTCGCCACCATCGGAAAAGACAAGCGTCAGCGAGAATGTGTTCCCCTCTGCCATGGGCCGTTGCAGCCCAACAAGCATAGCGTGAAGCCCGCCTGGTTCCAGCGCCACCGTGTCGCCCGGCGCGATCTCGACTTCTCCGGCGGGCTCCATCGAACTCACGCCCTGGTCATTTATGGACGACCGGTGGATTTCCGACCGCTTGGCGAGGTCGGTACGAATCCCTATCAACCTCACGGCCTCGTCGCCGGCGTTATGGATCGTCATGTAGGCAACGCCGGGACGGCTGGTTCCGATGGAGGCGCGGGACCACGCGCCCTCGACCACCATATCCTCCGCTTCGGCCAGAACGGGTGCGGAGAAACCCGCAACCATCATCAGCGCAGCGAGCGCGCCAGTCAAAACTATCCTCATGGTTAATCTTCCCTTGTTCTCTGTCGATGCGAAGCCTCAGCTCTGCGTTACTGCAACTTCCGCGGCCACCAAGCGCCGCAGCTCCGCCTCACCAAAAGGATCAAGCAGCTTGCCGTTGACGAAGAAGGTAGGAGTCTGGCGCACGCCCACAGCGTCGACATCGGCACTGTCCTGATTGAGAACCGCCTCGACATCGGGAGCCAACATCTGCGCACGCGCTACTTCCGCGTCGAGCCCGGCTGCCGCGGCGATTCCGAGGATTGGACCCGGTTCCAAAGCCCTGTGCGAGGTCCATCTGGGCTGCTCGCGCAACACAGCCTCCAGCACCGGTTCAAACACGCCCTGCATCCGCGCGGCCTCAAGGAGGCGAATCGCTTTTCTCGAAGCCTCTCCATGGAACGGCGTGTAACGGATCACGAGGCGCACCGCATCCCCATGCTCCGCCATGATGTCCTTTACAATTGGATGAAAGGCGCGGCAGGCCTCACAGGCAGGGTCAAAGAACTCGACGATAGTGACGGGGGCATCCTTGGGGCCAAGGACGGGTGAGTAGGGCCGAACGAGTGTCTCGGTCATCTCAGGGGCGGCAGGGGCGGCATCAGAGAGCGGCGTGGAACGGGGCACGTACCACACGGCAGCACCGAAACCTGCAGCGCCGAGCGCGAGAATGGACAGGACCAGGCCGCGGCGGTTCATTCGGGTATCTCCTTGAGCGACAGATTGGACAGCACGCCGACGAAGACAAAAGCAACGAGCGCCATCAGCGGGATCGGAATGCCGAGAAACAGTTGGTTTCGATCGGTGCAGGACGCGCTGGTTGCGGCGCAGGGCTGGATGTGCTCCGGAATCAGGCCGCTATATAGCCCCAAGTGCCACAGCGCGATTGCGCCGCCACCGAACGACAGAGCAACGCCGTAGCGGCCCACGCGGCGATCCTGCCACCAGAGCCCGAGACCAAGGATGACGCCTAGCGGAAACATGAAGGCGCGCTGAAACCAGCAAAGAGTACAAGGCGTCTGGCCCAACACTTCACCGATGAACAATACAGCGAGAGAGGAAAAGAGTGCGATCATCCAGGCCAAGCACAGAGCCGTCTCTCCAGAAAGTCGGGTCACGGCAGTCAAATCCTCTCCCCTAGGGCGGCAAGGATCTTCTCGGCAGGGGTGCCGTAAGGCCAGGAGTCCGCGAAGCCGGCTGTCGTATCGAAGAGCAAGAGGTGCGAGGTATGGCCAATCGTATAGCCATCGGGCGCGGCCGCCTCGACGATCCGCTCGTAGTAGATCGGGAAGATCTTGGCTGTTTCCGCGATTTGCTCGGGCGTGCCGGTCAAGCCGATAATCCGCGAATCAAAGAGCGGCACGAACTCTGCCAGCGCCGCGGGCGTATCCCTTTCAGGATCGAGCGAAATGAAGATCGGCTGCACCTTGTCCGCGTCCGCCCCGAGGCCGCCCATCACGGCCGCGACCTCCGACAGGGTCGTGGGACAAACGTCGGGGCAGTTTGTGAACCCGAAGAAGACCAGCAACCAGCGCCCCGCGAAGTCCTCTTGCGTGCGGACCGTGCCCCGATGATCGGTCAGCTCGAAGGCGGCGTAGAATGCCGGTTGTTGAGCATCGGAAGCTTGATAGATGCTGTCATCCTTCGAAAGCACAAGCCATGCGAAACCCAGCAATGCGAGGCCGGCAAGCGCCCAAAATGCCTTCTGAAAACCGGAAAGTCGCACGTCGTGCCGCTCGAAATCGTTTCTTCGTTCGGCAGCCATACATCCTCTAGCCACTAGAGGTTCAAGCCTTTTCCTGTTTCAAGTCCTACAGATCAACGCCCTGGGAAAAGCACCTACGACTTGTAGTCTTGCCTCTGAAAAGCTACACAGACTGTAGATAATTTGGAGAAGCGCTCATGCTCACAATCGGCAGCCTCGCGAAGAGGACTGGAACGAAAGTGCAAACCATCCGCTACTACGAGCAGATCGGGCTGATGCCAGAGCCCAGCCGCACCGAAGGCGGGCAGCGGCGTTACGGCGACACCGAGCTAGATCGGCTCTCCTTTATTCGTCACGCACGGCAGCTTGGGTTTTCGCTAGATGCAATCCGCGAACTCCTCGACCTGAGCGACCATCCCAACCAGCCGTGCGACGAGGCGGATTCGATCGCGCGCCGCCAGCTTAAACAGGTTGAACAGCGCATAGCCCGCCTCGAGGCTTTGCGCACGGAGCTGAAACGCATGGTCCGCGAGTGCAGCGGCAGCCGCTCCGCTAACTGCCGGGTTCTGGAGGTGCTGCGTGACCATTCTGAATGTCTGACAGACCACGAAGCAATTGGTGCGTGAACTGTGTTGCTTGCCGGCAGCTTCTTCTACATTAAATGACCTTACCTTCTACGCTTCACTGAACGTCTTGTGACGACCTGCATAACTTATCTACGTACTGTTCGAATATGAGAATTAAAGTTCGCAAGTGATACAAGAGTTGTCCTGATACTTCTATATGAATCAGCACACCAGAGAACACTCCATAACAAGCGCGAGCGTTACTTATAAATTTTTTGTTTTTACTGCTTCTGCACTAAGCATTTTTTTGAATGACTAGACGTATTATGCTGATGCATATGCTTCACAATATTGATATCTTTTGATATATGGTAATATTCCAAAGTTCGGTATAATTGTTTTGGGTACGTTAGATTGGAGGCGCGCGATGACCTTTATCAACTTTGGGGAAATCAAAATGGCACATCCCATCGAAAGTGTCAGCGAACGGCTCGGGCTTACCGCCAAGCCAAACGGCGATCAGCTCCGTGCTCCTTGTCCAGCTTGCAAGCGCGGAGGAGAGCGTGCACTTGTCATCACTCCGTCAAAGGCTGCTTTCTACTGTTTTCCGAGCGAGACGGGCGGCGACGTGATCTCCCTCGTCGCACACGTCCAAGGCATCGGCGTGAAGGAGGCAGCGCTATGGATTGCCGGGACCGGTTCTCCTAAAAGGGGTTCCAGCTCCGGACACGTTCCCAACGAGAGAAAGGGGAACGAGGAGCGTCGCCTCCTCAAACCCCTCAATTACCTGGAGCCAGCTCATGATGCCTTGAAGGGATTGGGCATCGCGCCTGAGACCTTGGAACACTTTGGCGCTGGCTATGCGCCGAAGGGCATCATGCGAGGGCGTCTGGCGATCCCGATCCACGATTCGGACGGCCAGCTCGTTGCCTACTGCGGTCACGCGGTAGGGGAGGGGCAGGAGCCGAAAGTCATCTTCCCGAATGGGTTCGATCCCGTAAGGTATCTATTCAACGCTCACCGGATTGGGGAAGGCGAGCTTATCCTCACGCGCAGTGTTCTTTCGCCGATGAAGGCCTTCGAAGCCGGGATCGAAAATACGATCGCCGTGCTGACAGAGACAGTCTCGGCCGATGAGTTGGCCCTGATTGCCGAGCTAATGCGCTCACGCCAGTGCGAGAGCATCGAACTTCAATAGCCCGTTCGCGGGCTATTCTTTTTGGCACTGGATGAGCAAATTGTCTCCATTTTTGAGTTCGCTGACGCAAAACATATATTGTGCGACCCTTGATCCACGGCTCTGTTGAGCCACCTTTGCCTCTTCCCCATACTGGCTAGTCCGATCAAAATCAAAAGCTGCATTACGGAGGGCGGTGTGTTCACCCGATTTGGGTGAACACGTCATCGTCGTTTGCCCGCCCTTCGTCCAGATCGTTCGCCCACTTGACCAAACTGTTTGCTCGAGGCGGGATGATCCGTCTTACAGCATGCCGCGTCCGCGCCGCCCTTTTCCAATCAGCCGAGAGACAAGCCTGACGGCAAGAGCGATCACTCCAAGAGCAATCGCGAGTGGTGCAAGTTGGGTGAGCGCGGGGGTGTGACTGGCGAAACCGACAACAAGCAACAGAATTCCAAGCGCGATAAGAGCGAGGCCGATTTTGGTTGTGAAGTGCATAACGTTTCTGCTCCGTTCAATGGTTGTATAAGCGGCAGCAACGACGCCGGTGGTTATTCTGTTTCGCGGCCGGTCGATCGCAGATGCTTGCTCACAGCCGGACAACAGATCTTATCGTCGAAACCTCTCAGTCGACTAACCCCTTTTGGCACGATCTAATGCCCGAAGCTGGGGTTACGATTTCGTGGCACCGTCCGCTTCAGCAGGCCGTCCCTGGTAGGCTCTGTTACCCATGTGGCCGTTCTGACCAAATCCAAAACCACGCTAGGGAGGTTGCCCATCATCCTTTGCTCACAAGCACTGCTGTCAAGGACTCCGCCACGCGTTTGGCCAGTCGTCAAGTTCCCGCTCCTTTGGAGGTCGGGTATGCTTCGACCAGGCTCGTACCGCTCTTCCCCTGTCTTCCCCCGCATGGCGCGTCCGAATGGTTCGGCCGCGGCTGAAGGAGGGAGACTGATGACAAAGCAGAATAGGACTGATCCCGCAAATGCGACATCGACGGCAGAGCCGCAAGAACGGCCGGAGAGTGAATCCCAGGAGGAGCGTGTCCTGCGGCTCAACGACGAGTTGCGCAGAGGCGCGTCGCGCGATGGCTCGATAGTCATCACCAGCGGCATTCAGGCCGGTGGCCTTGAGTTCATCTCCGAGGTGATGAAGGCGGTCGCCGCCTTCGATGCCTTCGACAAGGACAACGACCCCTGGAACGAGCACGACTTCGGTGCGCTCGACGTTCGTGGCGAACGCGTGTTCTTCAAGATCGACTACTACGACCGAGATCTGGCCGGTCACTCACCGGACAAGTCTGACCCAGCCGTCACCAAACGCGTCCTTACGATCATGCTCGCCAGCGAGTACTGAACGCGAAATCCCCCGCAGGGTCTGCGGGGGATTTTTCACTACGCGACACCAGAGCGTCGGCATCAAAAGAAGAGCGCCAGGAGACCGGTGAAGACCGCGACTTGGCCGACAAAGAGTCCGGCGATCCACATGGTCTGCGTGCGCAGCGCTCGTTCCAGATCGGAGCTGGTCACGAGGCTGTCCTTTGCCTCCTCTCGCGACAGCACGGACTTCGCCGCTGTGCGTGCGGTCTCTTCGTTGACGCCGGCTGCGCGCAGCGCGTCGTAGAGTTCGATGGTTGTGACTGACATAGGGTTGGGTGATGGCGAGCAGTTCGGCACCGGGTCGAGCGATGATCGTCAGAGCTCGATCACCGGCAGCCGTCGCTCTGACGGGATCATCCGCGCCAGGATCTCCTGCTCCTCTGGGGAGAGGGTCTGCGCGTGGAGGATGATCTGTCGAAGCAACTCGCTCATGCGCATAGTCTACCACGCTGACGAAATCCTGCAATCTGATCAGACAGTTATTCTGCTCTCCCTTCCCTATCACGCGCCGGTCAATGTGGTACAATCAGACCACCTATGGAGACTGAACAGACCCAGCCGGAAGAAGCCGGAACATCTCGGGACGAAGCGGATGCCCGTCCATCGCTCTTCGCCGACAAGGAATGGATCACCGTCGATGAGGCGGTGGTCTATTTCCGCGAGCTTGGCCTTCCCCGTTCCCCGGAGGCTATCCGCGGTTACTGCCGCCACGACAAGTTGGAGGCTACTACCACGCAAGGGATAAAGGGCGAGCAGCATGTGATCCGCCGCGAGAGCGCCCGGATCTATATCGAGGAACGCAAGCAGGTGCTTGCCGCCATGTCACGGGACATTCCGGAAGAAGCCGGAACGACCCGGAAGCTGCCGGTTACTTCCGTCACGTCCCGGCATGAGACGGAAGATGCCGGAACGGCCCGCGTTGCTGACGAGAACACACTGAAGGAGAAGGAGGTCGAGATCGCGAAGCTCCGCGAGGAGGTGATGAGCTTGAAGATTGATAAGTCAGCCCGCGATCACATCGTGACCATGCTGCGAGACGAGCGCTCGCAGCTGATGCAGGAGGCGATGGAGAAGAGCCGCCGTGTCGGCGAGCTCGAAACCCGGCTCCAGCTTACCGCACCGTCGCAGCCGCACCAGGCTGCCGACGCGACGAGCGATCCGATAGGGGATAGCGCAGCCGACGGCGCCGACATCAATGCTGTATAATCATGCCATGAACCGAGACCGCATCCCAGCCAATGAGCGCGACTTCAAGGGGGCCTTCATCCCCAAGGACATCTGGTGCAACCGCGAGCTCAGCGGTGACGAGAAGCTGATGTGGGGCGAGATCTTCTCGCTCGACAACGCCTTCGGTTGTGTGGCCAGCAACGAGCACTTCATGGAAATGTTCGGCTTCAACAACGCGCGTAAGCCGCAGCGGATCATCAAGGCACTGAAGGAGAAGGGCTACGTCACGGTCGAGATCCACAAGCAGGACGACAGCCGCGTCATCCGCATCACCGGTAAGTATCGCCATCTCGACAAGGATCACATGTCAGACTTGGCTGCCATGCGCCGGGATCTTGTTCGTTCGAAGCGCATGCGGTGACCAAAGAGCCGGCGACAAATTTGTCGCCAGCTGACGACAGTCTTGTCGCGACGTGACGACAAATTTGTCGTTTATACATATTAGTGTACATAGTAGATACCAAAATAGATTTCATGATCAAAAAGGAAAATTATCAAAAACGTCTATTGAAATACGAAAGAAAATTACAAATTACTTGTTGCGTTTGCCTCAAGTAATTTGTCTAGTGAGCGGAATTCATGAAGTTTGCAAAATTTTTGAAATATATGCCTCATAGATTGACAGCGCTTCCTCCATCTCACGGGCAAAGGAGTATCTGTTGTAAATGGCGGCGACACCTGAGATCGTTCCCGACTTGTGGTTCAGAATGCGCTCCGTAACGTGAAGCGGGACGCCGAGCATCGCCATCGTCGATGAAAAGGTGCGTCGGAGATCGTGGAGTGTGTATGGAGCGACATCCAACGGCTTGTTGAACTCCACAGCGGCCTTGCTGAACGCGCTGAAAGGGACCGGCTTCATGTTCTCGAAAAGGAAATGCCTGGTGCGCTCGCCGCGCTTCCGCTCTTGCTCGGTCATCGGGATGCTGTCGATCACCTTTCTCGCCATCGGTAGGAGTGGTATCTCGTGATCCGTCCGATTCTTGGTGTCCGGAAACTTCAGGGTGTCTCCGACACGGTCCCAGGTGAGGCAGGTGATCTCAGCTCGGCGTTGTCCGGTCAGGATCAAGAGCCTGACGATTTGGCCATAGGGAAAGCCGTAGTCCTCGGCACGCTTGTAGACTGCGCACAGCTCATCTTCAGTTAGCACGCGATCGCGGTGGCGTTTAGGGTTGGGCTTTTTCTCGCCCTGGAGCGGATGACGGTCTACCAGCTCGTTCCTGAGCGCCCAATTGAAGAAGGTGAAGATCGTATCAAAGGTGTGGTTCTGGTGGACGGGTTGGCCGGAGAGTGCGCGGAGCTTGGTTAGGATATCACGGCGGGTGATCTCCTGGATTGGCTTCTGGAAGGCGTAGAAGCTCAGGCGCCGTCGATAGTCCGTGACGGTTTTGGGCTTGAGCGTGTGCGCGCATTCCTCTAGGAACCGCTCACAGGCTTCACAGTAGTCCAAACGGGCGAGATGTGGCTTTGACGGGGAGAGGCTTGCGAGGAAGGCAAGCGCGTCTCGTCGGGCGGTTTTCAGCGTAAGCGCTGGGTACCTGCCGAGGGTTTTGAGGCGGCGGCTTTCGCCGTACATGACGATGAATGACTTGGAGCGCTGGGAGACCCGGATGCCGAAGCCTGGGAGCTGGTCGTCGAAGACGGTGTACTGCCCTGCGTCGCGGGGTTTGAGCTTCTGGATACTAAGGTCGGTTAGTCGCATTTTAGTCTCAAGATTCGCATGCGTATGGGTGGTTTTCAGTGGTGCGCTATGTTCAATGTGTAGCAAAGATCTAATTGAAAAACAAGAATTTTAGGTGCCATATGTTCACGGTTAGGTGCCATATGTTCACGGATGGGGCGTAGCCAAGCGGTAAGGCAGCGGGTTTTGGTCTCGCGATCCCAGGTTCGAATCCTGGCGCCCCAGCCAGTCTCCAAATCTCCTTTACCCGGACCGATCAGGGCGCCTCGACCAGGGCCTTGCCGTCGCGGGCGACGATGCGGCCGGCCTTGAGGACCAGCCTGCGCGCCGGGCGGCTCACGACGAGGTCGGCCGGGGTCTTGCCGGGCGCCAGGACCAGGTCGGCGCGGCAGCCGACCTCCAGGCCGTAGTCCGCCAGGCCCATGACCTTCGCGCCGCCGGAGGTGCAGGCCTCCAGCGCCAGCTCGAGGTCTTCGTCGCTGCGGAAGTCGTTGCGCAGCGCGATGAGCATGGCGCGCTCCAGCATGTCGCCGTTGCCGTAGGGACTCCAGAGGTCGCGCAAGCCGTCGGAGCCGGCGGCGACGGTGACGCCGGCCTGGCGGAGCTGCTTGACCGGCGGGGCCGGCCAGGCGGCGGGGCCGGTGGTGGCGATGTGGATCTGCGCCCCGGCCAGCAGCTCCACCAGGTAGGCCACGCGATCGCTTTCGGGCATGCCCAGGCAGAAGGCGTGGCTGATCGTGACCCGGCCCTGCATGCCCAGGGCCAGGGTGCGCTCGACGATGAGCTCGGTGGAGAAGGCGCCCAGCTCGCCGGGCTCGTGCAGGTGGATGTCGACCGCCTTGCCGTGGCGCTCCGCCAGGCCGAAGACCGCGTCGAGGTGGCCCTTGGGGTCGCGGTCGAAGCCGGCGGGGTCGAGGCCGCCGACGACCTCGGCCCCCAGCTTCAGGGCCGCTTCCATCAGTTCATGGGTGCCGGGTCTCACCAGCAGGCCGCTCTGCGGGAAGACCACGAGCTCCACGTCCATGACCGCGCGGTAGGCCTCGCGGGCCGCCAGGACGCCCTCGACGGCGGCCAGCCCCTGGTCGGTGTCGACGTCCACGTGGCTCCTGATGTGGGTCGTGCCCAGGGCCAGCGAGGCCACGATCTGGCGGGAAGCCTGGCGCTCGGGGTCGATCCCGAGCTTCCGCCGCATGGCCCGCTCGTTCTCGATGATGTCGGCCAGGCTGGAGCGCCCCTCGTTGCGGTACCAGTCCATGCCCAGCAGAGACTTGTCGAGGTGCGTGTGGCACTCGACCAGGCCCGGCAGCAGGATGGCGCCCGCGCCGTCGATGCGCTCCGTGCCCTCGCTTTCCGGTGTGCTGCCGAGCGCGGCGATGCGGCCCCCGCGGATCAGGAGGTCGGTGGCCGGCCCGGCCATCGGGCGGACGTTCGTGATCAGAAGATCCTGGGACATGGGTGGGGACTGACCGGCCAGACTTGGAGAATGAACGGGAGCCTACCAAGACGGGCAGCCCTTGGCGACTGCGCTCTCCCCGCCTGGCGCAGGCCGCTCTGCTGCGACGAAAGCGCCTTGACTCCAAAGCCCCCGCCCTCGCACACTTTTTTTCAGAAGGTACCGCAAGCCTTAATAAATAATCAAATGAGGGAGGACTCGATGCGTCTCGTTGAGACTAGGAATGCTGTGCGTGGACTCTGCGCCGGCATGGTCCTGGCCGCCGCCGGAGCAGTATCGCTGCCGGCGCTGGCACAAAACGGTGCACAAACGGCGGTAGAGGCCGCCAAGCAGTTCGCCGGCGAAGAGATCACCATTGTGTGGGAGGCGGGTCTGCAGTCGCTCGACCCGCTGAACTACTCCGGGCCCAAGTGGGAGGAACTGACCGGCATCAAGGTGAAGGTCATCGAGGTCCCCACTGCCGAGATGTTCACCAAGATCCTGCAGGAGCATCGCGCCGGCACCGGGGCCTACGACGCCTTGAACGTGGTGCCGACCTGGATGCCCGACCTGGTGCGCGCCGGCGCGCTGGAGCCGCTGGATGCCTACGTCGACAAGTACGGCTACCGCGACGAGCTGCAGTCGATCGCACCGACCTATCGCGACAACCAGATGAAGGTCGACGGCAAGATCTACGGTTTCCCGGACGACGGCGACCTCTTCATCCTCTACTACCGCAAGGACATCTTCAACGACGCGGATCTCAAGGCCGCGTTCAAGGAGAAGTTCGGTTACGAGCTGGCGCCGCCCGCCACCTGGGAGGAGTATGCCGAGATCGGCGACTTCATCACCTCCAAGATGGCGCCCAAGGTCTATGGCGCGGGCCAGTTCCGCCAGCCCGGCTACGGCCAGCTCCTGTTCCAGGAGCGTTTCCGCGTCGAGGGGGGCAAGTTCTTCGATCCCGAGACCATGAAGGCCCAGATCAACGACGCGATCGGGGTCAAGGTCTTCGACGGCATGCGCGCCGACAACGCCTTCATGCCGCCGGGCGTGGAGAGCTGGGGCTTCGTCGAGGCGCTCTCCTCCTTCCTGGCCGGCGAGATCGCCATGACCATCTCCTGGCCGCCGTTTGGCCGCTGGGCCGCGGGCTACGGCGTCGAGGAGGAGGCGCTCTCGTGGGTCCCGAAATCCACCATCGCCGACAAGGTGGGCTATGCCCTGCCGCCGGGCGGCACGCCGCAGCTTGCGCTGGGCTTCTCGCTGGGCGTCTCCTCCAGCAGCAAGAACAAGGAGGCCGCCTACCTCTTCATCCAGTGGCTGAACAGCGAGGAGACCAGCCTCGCCCGGGTGCAGCTTCCCTACGCGCTGCGCGACCCCTTCCGCGAGGGCCACTTCACCGATCCCGAGTACCTCTCGCGCTGGCCCGACGCCAAGGACTACCTGACCACCCTGCGGGCAGGCGCGAACAGCGGGCTTCTGGACCTCTCGGTGCTGCAGACCGACAAGTACGAGGAGGTCCTGCGCCAGGCGATCACGCGCCTCTGGGCCGGTGAGGACAGCCAGGCGATCCTGAATGACGCTGCCGCCCAGTGGGACGCGCTGACCGACCGCATCGGCGTCGAGAAGCAGCGCGAGACCTACCTGGAGTGGGCCAACAAGCCCAACGCCTATCCCAAGTAGAGCGACCGCTCGGCAGTCGGCGGAGCCTTCCCCGAGGGCTCCGCCGCTGCCTTGCCGCAAGCGCGCTCGCGCGATCCCGGCGCGGTCCACCTACAGTCGAAACTGACAGTGTATGAGGGCTAAGGTGGCTGGTCAGGCAAGAGGGATCGGGGGGCAGGGCGGTATCGCCGGCGACCGCGAGTTCAAGTATCTGATCATCGCGCCCGCGGTCTTCATCCTGCTCTTCATCGGGCTCTTCCCGCTGATCTACACCCTGGTGGTCAGCCTCCAGAACATCAACATGCTGGAGGAGGACACCTCCTTCCACGGCCTGATGCACTATGCCCAGCTCTTCCGCGACAGCCGGCTGTGGGAATCGATCTGGCACACGGTGATCATCATGGCCGTAGCACTGCCGGTCGAGCTGCTGCTGGGCCTGGCGATGGCCTATCTCTTCCTGGAGCGCCTGCCGGGCCGGGCGATCTTCGTGGCGCTGCTGGTGCTGCCCACCATGATCGCCCCGGTGGTGGCCGGTGCCACCTGGCGCCTGCTCTTCGACAACCGCTACGGGCCGATCAACCAGGTGATCGGCTGGTTCGCGGGCGAGCCGGTGCCGCTGCTCTGGGTGATCAAGCCGGACCTGGTCTATCCCGCGATCCTGATCGCCGAGGTCTGGCAGTGGACGCCCTTCATGTTCCTGATCCTGCTGGCCGGGCTCTCCAACGTCGACAAGAGCCAGCTCGAGGCGGCCGAGCTGGACGGCGCCTCCTTCTGGCGCAGCTTCCGCCTGATCGTGCTGCCGGCGATCTGGCCGGTGATGGCGATCGCGCTGCTGATCCGCGGGCTGGACCTCTTCCGCATCTTCGACGTGGTCTGGGCCATGACCCAGGGCGGCCCCGGCACGCAGACCGAGACCATCTCGATCTACACCTACATCCAGGGCTTCCGCCAGTTCGAGACCAGCTACACCGCGGCCATCGCCTTCCTGGTGATCGTGCTGCTGTCGGTCGTCGTCATCCTGGCGCTGAAGCGCATGGAGCTCGACCGATGAGGCGGCCCGGCCTCAGGCTCGCCCTGCGCTTCCTGGTGGCGCTGGCGGTGACCCTGGTCTTCCTCTTTCCGATCTACTGGCTCTTCTCGATCTCCTTCAAGACGCCGGAGGAGATCTTCTCCTCGCCGCCGGCCTGGTATCCCGGCCAGATCCAGTTCGACAATTTCTTCGTGCTCTTCAAGGACGGCGATGCGGTGACGGTCTGGAACTCGCTCTTCGTCGCCACGGTCTCGACCCTGCTCGCCATGTTCTTCGGCACGATCTGCGCCTACAGCCTGGCGCGCTTCAAGACCGGCGGGTCCAACCTCGCGGTCTGGATCATCTCGCAGCGCATGATCCCGCCGATCGCGATCGTCTTCCCGCTCTTCCTGCTCTACGTCTTCCTCGGCTGGATCGACACCTATCACGGGCTGATCCTGCTCTATACCGCCTTCAACCTGCCCTACGTCATCTGGATGATGCGCGGCTACATCGAGGACGTGCCGCAGGAGCTGGAGGAGAGCGCGCTGATCGACGGCTGCACGCGCTGGCAGACCCTGATCAAGGTGGTCTTTCCCATGGTGCGCAACGGCCTCTTCGCCACCGCCGTCTTCACCTTCGTCTTCGCCTGGAACGACTTTATATTCGCGCTGGTCATGACCCGGACGGACGTCACCACCTATCCGGTCCAGGTCACCCACTACTTCGGCGCGCAGTCCAACTTCTGGGCCAAGATCGCGGCCATGAGCGTGCTGGGCACCGTCCCGATCTTCGTCGCGGTGGCCTTCCTGCAGCGCTACCTTGTGCGCGGCATCTCTCTCGGCGCGGTAAAGGGCTAGCCATGGCACGCCTCACGCTTTCCGGCATCCACAAGCACTATGGCGGGGTCCACGCCGTGCGCGGCATCGATCTCGACATCGCCGACGGGGAGTTCGCCGTCCTGGTGGGACCCTCGGGTTGCGGCAAGAGCACGCTGTTGCGCTGCATTGCGGGCCTGGAGGACATCGACCAGGGCCGGATCGAGATCGGCGGCGAGGCGGTGAACGGCGTGCGCCCGCGCGACCGCAACATCGCCATGGTCTTCCAGAACTACGCCCTCTACCCCTATCTCAACGTCTTCGAGAACATCGCCTTCGGCCTGCGCGCCCGCAAGGCACCCAAGGCCGAGATCGGGACCCGCGTGCGCGAGGCGGCGCGCATGCTCGACATCGAGCCGCTGCTGGACCGCCTGCCGCGCCAGCTCTCGGGCGGCCAGCGCCAGCGGGTCGCCATCGGCCGGGCCGTGGTGCGCGACGCGCGCCTCTTCCTCTTCGACGAGCCGCTCTCGAACCTGGACGCGCAGCTCCGCGACGAGATGCGCGCAGAGATCAAGCGCCTGCACCAGGAGATCGGCAAGACCATGGTCTACGTGACCCACGACCAGATCGAGGCCATGACCCTGGCCGACCGGATCGTGCTGCTGAAGGACGGGCGGATCGAGCAGCAGGGGGCCCCGCTCACCCTCTTCGAGCAGCCGGCCTCGCGCTTCGTCGCCCGCTTCCTGGGCTCGCCGCCGATCAACCTCATCCCGGTGACGGTCGTGGGGGAGGGACAGAACCTCGGCCTTCAGGTCGACGGCGAGACGGTCCTGCCGCTGGCCCCGGACGCGGCGGCGCGGCTCTCCGGTCAGGCCGGGCGTGCGCTGCTGCTGGGTCTCAGGCCGGAGCACATCACGGGCGCGCGCGGTGCCGCCAGCTTCCACCGTCTGCCGGTGGTGATCGAGCTGCTGCAGCCCACCGGCACCCGCCTCTATGCCACCTTCAAGCTGGGCCGGACCGAGGTGCTGGCCGAGCTGCAGGCGCACGATGTCGAGGGCAGGGGCCAGACGATCGAGGTCGCGGTCGATATGGCCCGCGCCATCCTGATCGACCCGAAGGACGACAGGGTCCTCTAGAGCAGGATGCGCTCGCTCATGCTCACGCATCCTTCTCTAGCTCATTGTTTTAGAAGCAAATCGTCGTCGCAGATGAGGCCGTCTGCTCGGGATTTGCTCTCGTTACTACCGGGAGTGGGACCATGACCAGCAGCCCGTCACAAGCCGTCAAGCTCTTCGGCACGGAGGAGCCCACCCCGACCGCGGAGATCCTGGTCGCAGGCGAGCTCTCGGCCGAACTGGATGCCGGCAACCTGCGCTACATCCGGTACCGCGGGCGCGAGGTCATCCGGGCCATCTCTTACGTCGTGCGCGACAGGCTCTGGGGCACCTTCGGCGCCGAGATCGAGGACCTGGCGATCGACCGCAGGGAGGGGGGCTTCACCGTCACCTACCGTGCGCGCTGCCGCGACGAGAGCCAGAGCTTTGCCTATGAGGCCCGGATCGCGGGCAGCGCCGAGGGCCGGCTCAGCTTCGAGGCGGTGGGGGTGCCTGAGACCGACTTCCTCACCAACCGCACCGGCTTCGTCGTGCTGCACGGGGTCGAGGGCATCGCCGGCCGGCCGGTCGAGGTGCTGCACGTGGACGGCAGCAGGGTGCAGACCCGCTTCCCGGAGCTGATCGACCCCAAACAGCCGATCGAGAACATCCGCGCGCTGACCCACGAGGTGCTGCCGGGCCTGAAGGCGGTCTGCCGGATGGAGGGCGAGGCCTTCGAGATGGAGGACCAGCGCAACTGGACCGACGCCTCCTACAAGACCTATGTGCGCCCGCTCGCCGATCCCTTCCCCTACACCCTGCCCAGGGGCGAGCCGGTGGAGCAGTCCGTGACCCTCAGCCTGGAGGGGAGCGCTGCGGGCGGTGGGGCCGCCGCAAGCGACGCGGCGATCCGGGTGACCCTGGGCGAGGCTTCCGGGAGGCTGCCGCGCTTCGGCATGGCGCTGGAGGCGGGCCATGCCGAGGCCGCGCTCGGTAAGCTCGGCCTGCTGGCGCCGCTGCGGCCGGCCTTCCTCAGCCTCTTCTTCGACGCCCGCAGCGACGGTGAGCCGGCTCTGCGGGCGGCCCAGAGCCTGAGCGAGGCGCTCTCGACCGAGCTGGCGGTGGAGCTGGTGGTGCCGGGCGAGAAGGACCCGGGGAGCGAGCTGGCCGCCTTCGCCGACCTGCTGCGTTCGGCAGGCGCCAGGCCCGCCTCTCTGGCGGTCTCGCCGGCGGGTGACATGAGTTTTGTCATGCCCGGCACGGTCTTCCCGGACACGCGAGACTTCGACCGGCTCTACGCAGCCGCCCGCAAGCACTTCCCCGACCTGCGGCTGGGCGGCGGCAACTTCGTCTACTTCACGGAGCTGAACCGCAAGCGGCCGCCGCTGGAGGCGCTGGACTTCCTCTGCCATCCGACCTCAGCCATCGTGCATGCCGCCGACGACCGCTCGCTCACGGAGACGCTCGAATCGCTCCCCTACGTCATCGCGTCGGGGAAGGAACTGGCGGGCGGGAAGGAATACCGTGTGGGGCCGGGCAGCCTCGGCTCCCGGACCAGCCCCTTCGGCGGGCCGACCACGCCCAACCCCGACAACCGCCGGGTCACCATGACCCGCAACGACCCGCGCCAGCGCAGCCTGCTGGGGGCCGCCTGGCACCTGGGCTACGGCGCGCGCATGGCCGCGGGCGGGGTGGACTCCGTCATCCTGGGCGCGCCCATCGGCCCCTTCGGCCTGGTGCACCATCCGATGGACTGGCCGCAGCCCTGGTACGACGAGGCCGGCGGGCTCTATCCCGCCTATCACGTCATGCGCGCGCTCTATGCCGCCTCCGGGGCCGGGCTGCGCCAGGCCGAGAGCTCCAGCCCCAGGGCGCTGCAGGCGCTGGCGGTGGAGAGCGAGGCGGGGCTCGACCTCTGGCTCGCCAACCTGACCGGCGAGCACCAGGAGGTCGAGGTCGCGGGCCTGCCGGGTCCGCGGGTCTCGGTCTGCCGGCTCGACGAGCTGCGCTTCGAGGCCTGTGCCGCCGACCCCGATGCTTTCGACGCCGAGGCCGAGCAGGCCGATCCGTCGCGCCTGTCGCTGCGGCCCTATGCCGTCCTCCGTCTTTCCTCTTCCAAGAGCTAGCCCAGGGAACCCAGAGCATGAGCAGCCATCCGCTGAAGGACATGACCAAGACCCGCGACCTCAAGGCCGGGCACTTCCTGATCGAGTTCGACACGCCGGGCATCGGCTACATCCTGAAGAACGCCGGCTGCGACTTCGCGGTGCTGGATAGCGAGCACAGCGGCTTTTCCATCGAGACGGTGAAGCGGACCATGGCCTTCATGCGCGCGGCCGACCTTCCGACCATCGTCCGCGTGCCCTCCAGGGAGTACAAGGACATCGCCCGGGCCTTCGACGCCGGGGCGGAGGGCGTGATGCTGCCGATGGTGAGCACGCCGGAGGAGGCAAAGGCCATCGTGCAGGCGACCAAGTACGTGCCCGACGGCGGGCGCGGCGTCATCCTGCGCGCCGCCCACGACCGCTACCGGCCCGGCCCCACGATGGAGAAGCTGGCCGAGGCCAACAAGCGCAGCACCCTCTTCCTGCAGATCGAGACGGCAGCCGGCGTGGAGAACGCCGAGGAGATCGCCGCGATCGAGGGGGTGGACTGCCTCTGGATCGGCCACTTCGACCTCTCCTGCTCGCTGGGGGTGGCCGGCGAGTTCGAGCATCCGAAGTTTCTGGAGGCCGTGGAGCGGGTGATCGCCGCCTGCCGCAAGACCGGCACCTCGCTCGGCCGCCTGGTGGCCGACGTCGAGAGCGGGGTCGCCTTCCACAAGCAGGGCTTCGACTTCATCGCCTACGGGGTCGACGCCTGGATCCTGGGCGACGGCGTGGCGAAAGGGCTTGAAGGGATTCGATCGGGCGTGAAGGAGGGCTGAAGGATGTCCCGCCTGCGTGTCGCCCTCAGCGCCGACTTCCGGCGCCCCGACGGCAGTCCCGCCTTTCCGGAGTTCGACCTCTCGCCGCTGCAGGAGAGCCCGGACATCGAGTTCTTCTACCTGGAGCCCTGCAAGGAGGTTCCCGCGGACGCCCTGGTCGGGGTCGATGTCCTGGTCCTGCTGTCGCCGCGGGTGACGCCCGAGAGCCTGGCGAAGGCCGACCGCCTGGGCCTGGTCGCGCGCTTCGGCGTGGGCTACGACAACGTCGACGTGGCGGCCTGCACCGCCCGCGACGTGGCCCTGGTGATCACGCCCGACGGGGTCCGCCGGCCGGTCGCGGTCTCCATCCTGACCCTGCTCTTCGCGCTCGCCGGCAAGCTCTTCGTGAAGGACCGCCTGGCCCGCCGCGGCCCCGAGGGCTGGGCCGAGAAGACCCAGCACAACGGCATCGGCCTGGTCGGCCGGACCCTCGGCTCGCTGGGCCTCGGCAACATCGGCGCCGAGATGTTCCGCCTGGCAGCGCCGCTGGGCCTGCGCTTCATCGCCCACGACCCCTACGCCGACCCGGCCGCGGCCGCGGCCCTGGGCGTGGAGCTGCTGCCGCTGGAGGAGGTCTTCCGCCAGTCCGACTTCCTGACGATCAACTGCTTCCTCAGCGAGGCCACCTACCACCTGGTGGATGCAGAGCGCCTGGCCCTGATGAAGCCCACGGCCTATCTCATCAACACCGCGCGCGGCCCCATCGTCGACCAGCAGGCCCTGACCGAGGCCCTGCGCGAGGGCACCATCGCCGGCGCCGGCCTCGACGTGCTGGAGCAGGAGCCGCCGTCCGCCGACGAGCCGCTCTTGGGGATGGACCAGGTCATCGTCACCCCGCACGCGCTCTGCTGGACCGACCAGCTCTTCGCCGGCAACGGCGCCGCCGACGTCGAGGCGGTGCTGGCCTGGCGCCGCGGAGAGGTGCCCAGGGGCATCGTGAACCGCGACGTGGTGGAGCGGGCCGGATGGCGGGCGAAGCGGGAGGCGATGGCGGGTGGCGTCTCGGACGGAGGCTAGCCAGCCCGGGTGTGGCGTGTCTATCTAGGCGACTACAGCTAGGACGCGAGGTGAGCCATGCTCCTGACGAAGCGCAAACCGGCGGCGGTTGGAGAGATCCTGGTCAAGGAGTTCCTGCAGCCGCTAGGTCTCACTCAGGCCATGCTGGCCGAGGCCATGGGCGTACAGCGCAAGCATGTGAACGAGCTGTGCAACGGCCGCCGGAGGGTAACGGCAGCGACGGCCCTCATTCTCGCCCGGGTCTTCGGGAACAGCCCTGATTTCTGGCTGAACCTGCAGAGGCGGAACGACCTGTGGGAGGCCATGCACAGCCCCAAGCAGCGGGCCCGCATCGATCGCGCAAAACCCTTGCAGAGAGTTGCTTGAGGGTTCTCTCCGATTCAGCTCCTCTGCGTAGGCCGGATAGCGGTAACAGAGTAACCTTTACCTCGTCACCTTTCGCAGTTGCCTACCGGCAAAGGCGCCGGCTGGCTGCCGAGCAATTGCAGCTTGGCTCATCTTGGGTGAGCGGCTATTCTTTTTCAGAAAGACACTGTACCGTCGGATCGACAGGTGTCGATATCTGAAAGAGAGCAGCTATTCTGGTGCCGTTCTTTTAGTCGTGCAGGTAAAGGTGACTGATGATGTATTCCTTCACCCGGGAACCGAAGCCAGCTCAGGAGCCGAGTGCAGCAGGGAAGGCGCTCTCTGGCCGAAGCATGCGCGGCGAGAGCGGCGGGTCTCTGTCCGCGATTGGCGACGCTCGGAGGGTGCCGCCGGCTGCGGCGGCTTCTGAGGGCGGGGGGCGAAGCGGGCACGACTTCGGCCGGATTGCGGTGCTGCACGATGCGCCCCTGCCGCTGCAGGCGAAGCTGACGGTGAGCGCACCCGGCGACCGCTTCGAGCGGGAGGCCGACCGCATGGCCGACGCGGTCATGGCCGGCGGGGACGGACCCCGGGAGCCTCTCCGCCCGATCTCGCGGGCGGTGCAGCCGAAGTTCTACCGGAAGGAGCTCTCGCCGGAGGACATGGTGGACAGCATGCCTCCGGCCGAAGCGGGGCTCGAGGACAGCGAGGGCGAGATCCAGCGCAGCGCGGCGGGGGAGGCGGGGCCCCTGACGTCGGGTTTCGAGCAGAGGCTGCAGCGCCAGGCGAGCGGGGGCGGCGATGCCCTGCCGGCAGGGACGCGCGACTTCATGGAGACCCGCTTCGGCTACGACTTCTCCTCCGTTCGGATCCATCATGACCGGGGCGCCAACGAGGTCTCGCAGCAGGTGGGCGCGCGCGCCTTCACCTTGGGCAACGACATCTTCTTCGGTCGCGCCGAGTACCGGCCCGAGAGCCGCGACGGCCAGCACCTGCTGGCGCACGAGCTGACCCACGTCGTGCAGCAGGGCGAGGGGCGGATCGCGCGGCAGATCCAGCGCCAGACGAGCTGCAGCAGCTATGCCGGCTACGACACCAAGGCCGACCTCAAGACCTACAACTGTGCCGGCCTGGCGCTCAGGACCTACCTCTTCACCGCGCCGCCCTCGGCGGTCTACTCCGAGATCTCGTCGCACTTCCTCGCCGCCTCGACGCCCTTCGGCGGAAGCTGCGGTCCGGGCGACGTGAAGTTCTGGCTCTGGGAATACGACCTGCACATCGAGGACAGCAAGGGCAACGTGCTGGCGCCGCCCTCGCCCGATTTCCACATCGTCGGCGGCCGCACCGATGCCTCGGGCGGCGATCCGGTCGACGTCTACTCCAAGAACGGGCGCCGGCAGGTCTACGGGCCGGGCACCGGGCCCGGGTTCAAGCCCCCGGCGCGCGCACCGGCGCTCTCCAACGATCCGGCCGAGACGCCGATCACCCACAAGGGCGCCCCGGTCTATAAGGTGCGCAGCAACTTCACCGAGGCCATCACCTGTGCGGAGTGTCATCCCTAGGGGAGGACCACTGCAGTCCGGTAAGCGAAACTGGTTGTTGTTTCTGCATCCATGCACACCTCATAACGTCATCCCCGGGCGAAGACCCGGGGATCCACGTGGATCGGCAACGAGGTCGTCGAACATTGGGCGCTGGCGGTGACACGTGGGTGGCCGGGTCGAGCCCGGCCACGACGGATAATGAGTGAAGAAACTATTAGATAGATCGCAAAATGATTGTCCCTGAACCTTAACCGGACAGCATTGGAGGAGACCGATGGCCGAACTATCGAAATCCTTCCCCGAGGGTGCGCCGGTCTGCGCAGCCGGCGACTACCTGCTTTGTGCCCGGCCCGAGGGCGGCTGGCAGCTCTACAGGGTCGAGGATCTCCTGCTGGTCCGCCGCCTGATACCGGCCGCCGACGACCCCTCCCTCCTGCTGATCGAAGAGGAGCTGCGGGATTCTATGGCGACGGCCCACGCGGACGAGGTGCAGCTTCTCCTGACGGCCTTCGCCCCGGCCTTTGCCGGGGAGGCGGATGCACTGGAGGCCATCCGGGCGGAGGCACTGGCGGAAAGCGCGCGGGGTCTCCTGCGCTCTGCGGGGGAACTCGCCGGGCGAGACTGCAGGGTCTTGCGCGAGGGGGATGCATAGGAGCGCGCTGTCGGGCCTGGATTCAAGGGACAAACCGGATCACGGGACGATCTCCAGTTCGGTGATCCTCTCGCCCTCGCAGACGAAGAAGTAACGAAGGTCGACGGGACTGCCGGGGAAGTCGCCGACGACCTGGCCGGTCACCACCGTGCGGCCGCCATCGCTCCCGATCGCGAGGGGCTCGACGCTATAGGAGAACCTGGTCGCTGCCTCCGCCTTCCAGCGGCGGATCGCGTCCCGTCCCCTGTGCGCCGCCCGCTCGTCCTTCACGACCGCGTCGTCGCTGAAACAGTCAGCCACGGCTTCGGCATTCCTGCTCCGGTCGGCTTCGAAGTAGGCGGCGATGGGTCCGGGAAGCTGGATGTGCATGTCATGTCTCCGTCTCTGGCGATCGTGAGAGCCGGACAGGCAGGCCGATCCGGCGTCGATGGCAGCAAGATGAGGCTGGAAACTTCCCCTGATAACTGGGACAAATCTGGATGTAGTATCGCGAAAAGCGGAACAATGTCGCGACAGCTCCTGGTCGAATTCGAGGCGGTGCTCGCCATCGCCGAGCGGGGCAGCTTCCGCGCCGCGGCGCTGGAGCTGGGCCTGTCGACAACGGCGCTCAGCAACCTGATCGGCAAGCTCGAGCGGCAGCTTGGCGTGCGCCTCTTCAACCGCACCACACGCAGCGTCTCGCTGACCGCTGCCGGTCGGACCTTCGTGGAGCAGATGGCGCCGGCCTTCCGCGATCTCCAGGAGGCGATCGCGACCGCCCGGTCGCAGCAGGCGACGCCCTGGGGAACCCTGCGCATCAATGCCTTCGCCAGCGGCGCCCGCGAGATACTGGCGCCGCTCGTCCTGGCCTTCCTGCGGCGCTACCCGCGGGTCCATGTCGACCTCGTCACCGAGGGGCGCATCGTCGACATCGTCGCCGAAGGCTTCGACCTGGGTGTCCGAACCGCCGACCTGGTGCCGAGCGACATGATCGCGGTTCCACTCGGTGCGCCGCGCAGCTTCGCCGTGGTCGCCACGCCTTCCTACTTCGAGGCGCAGGGAAGCCCCAAGGTGCCACCCGATCTTCTCGGCCACCCCTGCATCCGCGTCCGGCTGCCGGACGGCGCACCCTATCGCTGGCACTTCGAGAAGGACGGAAACTCCGTCCAGATCGACGTTCAGGGCCCCATCACGCTGGACGAGGCCACGCTTGCCCGGATCGCCGTTCTCGAGGGGACCGGGATCGGCTTCTTCATGGAAGCCGATGTGCGAGACGACATCGCTGCCGGGCGGCTCAAGCGCGTCCTGCAGGACTGGACCCCACCGACGGCGCCACTCTGCCTCTACTACCCGGGCCGCAAGAATCCCTCGGCGGCATTCCGCGCCTTCGTCGACATGGCGCGGGACCTCGGCAGGGTTGCTTCGCGAAGCGCCTAGTCAAACCGCTTCGGCTTGCGCCCCCTCCCGGTAGAGCGCCGTGGAGAGGTACTTGATCCCGGAATCGCACATGAGGGTGACGATGGTCGCCCCGGGGCCGAGGCGCTCCGCCAGGCGCCCTGCCGCCACCAGGTTGGCACCGGTGGAGGTACCGGCCAGGATGCCCTCGAGCTTGGCCAGGCGGCGGGCCTCGGCCATGGCCTCCTCGGTCGAGACCGTCATGATCTCGTCCACCGCGCCCGGAACCCAGAGCGGGACGACGAAGCCGGCGCCCACGCCCTCGATCCTGTGCGTGCCCGTGGGGCCGCCGGACAGCACGGCGGACTCGCTGGGCTCGACGGCGACGATATGGACCTCGCTCTTGAAGGAGCGCAGGCTCTCGGCCACGCCGCGGACCGAGGCTGCGGTGCCGGTGCTCTGCACGAAGGCCTCGATCCTGCCTTCGGTCTGGTCCCAGATCTCCCGGCCCATGCGGTGGTAGGCGCGGAGCTGGTCGGCGTTGTTGAGCTGGTCGGTCCAGAAGGCGCCGCTCGCCTCCGCGATGCGGCCGGCCGCCTCGATCATCTTGCGGGTGAGGGCCTCGTCCATGCCGCCGCCCTCGCTGGGCAGGATCGTGAGTTCAGCGCCCAGGGCGGTCATGTGGCGGCGCTTCTCCAGGCTGAAGGCATCGGAGGTCACGATCGAGAGGGGATAGCCCTTGGCGGCCGCGACCAGGGCCAGCGAGACCCCTGTGCTGCCGCCGGTGTACTCGACCACCCGCTGGCCGGGTGCGAGCCGCCCGTCAGCCTCGGCCGCCTCGATCATCGCCAGCGCCATGCGGTCCTTCATCGAGCCGGTCGGGTTCTCCGCCTCCAGCTTGAGCAGGATCCGCGCTCGCCCCTCCGGCACCAGCCGGCGGAGTTCCACCAGCGGCGTACCGCCGATCCGCCCGAGGATCGCCGGACGGGGTGCGGCGGGGCGACTGGCCGCGCTCCTCTTCGCGCCGTTTGTCGGTCCGCTCATCGGGATCTCTCCTGCGTCTTGGCGTGAGACGTCGCGCCGATCGGGAGTAAAACCTACCATTCGATAGATAGATTATCTCACCGGAAACACCAAAGACTTTCTCGGCGATTTCGCCCAGGGGACAGCGCAGATTCCTTCTTGTGTGAATCAAGATATAAGGATATGTTTATATCATAATCGGATTTGGGAACCGGGTTCATGGAGGAACTGCTTCAAGGATTGCGCGCGGCGGCGGAGACGACACGGCTGCGTATCCTCGGCCTCTGCGCGCATGGCGAGCTCAGCGTCAGCGAGCTCTGCGAGGTGCTGGGGCAGAGCCAGCCGCGCGTGTCTCGCCACCTGAAGCTGCTCGTCGACGCCGACCTGCTGGAACGACACCAGGAGGGCAGCCGGGTCTATTTCCGCCTGACCGAGGGCGCGAACAACAGCCAGCTCGGCCGCATCCTGGTCGATCTCATGCCGGCCGACGATCCCGTGCATGCCTTGGACCTGGAGCGCCTGCAGGCGATCAAGGACGCCTGGGCGGTTAAGGCCGCCGCCTACTTCAAGCGCAACGCCGCCAACTGGGACCGCATCCGCCGCCTGCACGTCGACCAGGAGGAGATCGACCGGGCCCTGAAAAGCCTGCTCAGCGAGAACGAGGTGCGCGACCTGCTGGACGTCGGCACCGGCACCGGCCACGTGCTGGAGCTGCTGGGCGAGGGGGTGGAGCAGGCGGTCGGCATCGACCTCTCGCGCGACATGCTGCTGGTCGCACGCTCCAACCTCTGGACCCGGGGCCTCTCAAACTGCCTGGTGCGCCAGGCCGACATGATGAAGCTGCCCTTCACCGCAGAGCGCTTCGACGCCGTCACCCTCCACATGGTCCTGCACTATGCCGAGCGGCCGGCAGCCGCGATCGCGGAGGCCGCGCGCGTGCTGCGTCCCGGCGGCCGCCTGGTGGTCGCCGACTTCGCCGAGCACGACCGCGAGGAGTTGCTGGCCGAGCATGCCCACCGCTGGTGTGGCTTCACCGACGGCAAGGTCGCGGGCTTCTTCGAGGCCGCCGGCCTCGCGCCCGGCCAGCACCGGCGGCTGGAGGGCGGCGCACTTGCCGTCTGCCTCTGGTCGGCCGAGCGTCCGCTGGGGCCGGCGGCCAACGACAGCGACGACCTCCGGCAGGCCAGGGGATAATGCCATGCTGACCGTGCCCAGCATCTCGCTCGAGTTCTTTCCGGCCGCACCCGGCCCCGCGGAGGAGCGCTTCTGGCGCGCCTTCCAGCGGCTCAGCAGCCTGGATCCCTCCTTCGTCTCGGTGACCTACGGGGCCGGGGGCTCGACCCGCGACCGCAGCGACCGGGTCCTGAAGCGGATCCTCGCCAGTGGCGGGCCGCCGCCGGCAGCCCATCTCACCGCCGTCGGCCAGTCGCGTGCCGCGGTCGACGAGACCGCGCGGGCTTGGGCCAACTGCGGCATCCGCCGGATCGTGGCACTCCGCGGCGACATGCCCGACCAGGGGCCCTTCCGCCCCCATCCCGAGGGCTATCGCTCCGCGGTCGATCTGGTGGCGGGGCTGAAGCGCATCTCCGACTTCTCCATCGCGGTCGGCGCCTATCCCGAGGTGCACCCCGAGGCCGCTTCGCCCGAAGCCGACCTCGACAACCTGAAGCGCAAGTTCGATGCCGGGGCCGACTTCGCCATCAGCCAGTACTTCTTCGACGCCGAGATCTTCCTGCGCTTCCGCGAGCGCGCGCTGGCGGCAGGCATCACCCAGCCGATCCTGCCCGGGATCATGCCGATCGCCAACTTCGAGAGCGTGGTGCGCTTCTCCCAGCGCTGCGGTGCCAGCGTCCCCAACTGGCTGGCCGAGCAGTTCGACGGGCTGGAGTCGGACCCCGAGATGCAGGCGCTGATCGCCGCCAGCGCGACCTCCGATCTTTGTGCCCGTCTCGCCCAGGAGGGTGTCGGACACTTCCACTTCTACACCATGAACCAAGCCCAACAGACCCTGGCCGCCTGCCGCAGGCTCGGCATCCGGCCCAACCAGAGAAAGGCAGCCTGACCCATGCGCACGCTCATCGATGCCCTGAACCAGAGAAGCCTGCTGGCCGACGGCTCGCTCGCCCGGCAGATCGACAGCAAGAGCCTCGACCTCGGCCGCGACCTCTTCGGCGCGGAGGGCTGTCTCGAGGTCCTGAACATCACCCGTGCCGACCGGGTGCGCGAGATCCACCGCGCCTACCTGCAGGCCGGCGCCGACGTCATCCGCACCAACAGCCTGGGCGCGGGCTATCTCTCGCTGGCGCCCCTGGGACTGGGCGAGGAGGCCTTCTATCTGAACTATGCCGCCGCCGAGATCGCCTGCGAGGCGGTCGACAGCTTGCCCGGCAAGGGCCGCCGCCGCTTCGTGTTGGGCGTGGTGCGCGACCAGGGCTGGGAGGCGCCGCCGCTGGAGGTTTCGCAGTCGGTGCAGCAGCAGGTCGAGGGCCTGCTGGCCGGCGGTGCCGACGGCGTCGTGCTGGACATCCTGCCGACCGCCGGCCGGGCCCAGATCTTCCTCTCGGGCGCCAAGCGCGGGCGCGACGGAATCTCCTCGCGGGCGCCGATCTTCCTGCAGAACAGCCCCGGTGCCACGGCCTTCTCGCCGCGCAGCCTGCAGGAGGCCGATGGCCTCATCACCTATCGCCACGGCCCGGTCTCGCGCGGCGAGTGGCTGCTGCCGGCAGTGCTGGAGCAGCAGGTCAACCTGATCGGCGGCGGCGCCTCGCCGAAGGAGACGGCCAAGCTGGATCGCCTGCTCAGGAACCTCTCCGAGGACGGGGCGCGCCCGCGGACCGCCTGGCAGCGCGCGCTGCCGGTCGACGAGGTCACGCCGCCCTCGTCCCTCCTCCGCAAGAGCGCCCTCCTCGAGGCCGCCGAATAGGACCAGGTCATGTCGCAAGAGTTAACCGGCCGGCGGGAGGCACTGCTTGCCGCCGCCGAGGAACGCATTCTGCTGCTGGACGGCGCGCTGGGCACGGAGATCCAGGCGCTGGAGCTTGAGGAGGCCGACTTCCGCGGCAGCCTGCTGGCCGATCACCCGGTCGATCTCAAGGGCAACAACGACCTGCTGTCGCTGACCCAGCCGCATCTGGTCGAGGAGATCCACCGCCGCTATCTCGCCGCCGGCAGCGACATCGTCACCACCAACTCCTTCAACGCCAGTCGGGTCTCGCAGGCCGAGTACCGGCTGGAGGCCCATGTCTACGAGCTGAACCTGCAGGCGACCCTGGTCGCAAGGCGGGCCGCCGACGCGGCAAGCCGGGAGACCCCGGAGCGTCCGCGCTTCGTGGCCGGCGTCCTGGGCCCGACCTCGCGCACGGCCTCGCTCTCGCCCGACGTCAGCGACCCCGGCTTCCGCAACGTCACCTTCGACGGCCTGAGGGAGAACTACGAGGAGGCCGCCAGCGGCCTGATCGACGGCGGTGCCGACCTGCTGCTGATCGAGACGGTCTTCGACACCTTGAATGCCCGCGCCGCGCTCTTCGCCGTGCAGGACCTGATGGAGCGGAAGGGCTGCGACCTGCCGCTCATGGTCTCGGGCACCATCACCGACCGCTCGGGCAGGACGCTGTCGGGCCAGACGCCGGAGGCCTTCTGGATCTCGCTCAGCCATGTCGAGCTCTTCTCGGTGGGGCTGAACTGCGCCCTGGGACCGGCCGAGCTGCGGCCGCACCTGGCCGATCTCTCCCGCGCGGCCGAGACCCGCGTCTCGGCCCATCCCAACGCCGGGCTGCCCAACGCCTTCGGCGGCTACGACCTGGGCCCGGAGGAGATGGCGCGCGAGCTGGGCGACTGGGCCAGCGAGGGCCTGGTGAACATCCTGGGCGGCTGCTGCGGCACCACGCCCGCGCACATCGCGGCCCTGGCCGAGGCGGTCGCCGGTCTTGCGCCGCGCCGGCAGCCAAGCCTGCCGCCGCGCCTGCGCCTGTCCGGACTGGAACCCTTCGAGATCAGAGCATGACAGCATCCTTCGTGAACGTCGGCGAGCGGACCAACGTCACCGGGTCGGCCGCCTTCAAGCGCCTGATCCTGGAAGAGGACTACGAGGCCGCCCTGGAGATCGCCCGCAGCCAGGTCGAGAACGGCGCCCAGATCATTGACGTCAACATGGACGAGGGGATGCTGGAGTCCGAAGCGGCCATGACCCGCTTCCTCAACCTCATCGCCGCCGAACCCGACATCGCCCGCGTCCCCGTCATGATCGATTCCTCCAAGTGGTCGGTGATCGAGGCCGGGCTGAAGTGCGTGCAGGGCAAGGCCGTTGTGAACTCCATCAGCCTGAAGGAGGGCGAGGAGGCCTTTCTCGCCCAGGCGCGCCTGGTGCGCCGCTACGGCGCCGCGGTCGTGGTCATGGCCTTCGACGAGCAAGGCCAGGCGGAGACCGCGAAACGCAAGCTCGCCATCTGCAAGCGCGCCTATCGGCTCCTGACCGAGGAGGTCGGCTTCCCGCCCGCCGACATCATCTTCGATCCCAACATCTTCGCGGTCGCCACGGGGATCGCCGAGCACGACGACTATGCCAGCGCCTTCTTCGAGGCCACGCGCCTGATCAAGGCCGAGATGCCGGAGGTCACGGTCTCCGGTGGGCTCTCCAACGTCTCCTTCGCCTTCCGCGGCAACAACCGCGTGCGCGAGGCCATGCACGCGGTCTTCCTCTACCACGCGACCCGGGCCGGGATGGGCATGGGGATCGTCAACGCCGGACAGCTCGAGGTCTACGAGGAGGTGGAGCCGGGGCTGCGCAAGGCGGTCGAGGACGTGCTGCTGAACCGCGATCCCGAGGCCTCCGAGCGCCTGCTGGCGCTCGCCGAGGACTACCGCGGCCAGGGACGCAAGGCCGAGACCGACCTTTCCTGGCGGGAGGAGCCGGTGGAGAGCCGCCTGGAGCATGCGCTAGTGCAGGGGATCGCCACCTACGTCGAGGAGGACACCGAGGAGGCGCGCCAGGCCCTGGAGCGTCCGCTGGACGTGATCGAGGGCCCGCTGATGGCCGGCATGAACCGGGTGGGCGACCTCTTCGGCGCCGGCAAGATGTTCCTGCCGCAGGTGGTGAAGTCGGCGCGGGTGATGAAGAAGGCCGTCGCCTACCTGCTGCCCTACCTCGAGGCCGAGAGCGAGGGCCAGCCGCGCCGGAGCAAGGGCAAGATCGTCATGGCGACGGTCAAGGGCGACGTCCACGACATCGGCAAGAACATCGTCGGCGTTGTCCTGCAGTGCAACGACTTCGAGGTGGTGGACCTGGGCGTGATGGTGCCCTGCGAGAAGATCCTGGAGACCGCGCTCGCCGAGAAGGCCGACATGATCGGCCTCTCCGGCCTGATCACGCCCAGCCTGGAGGAGATGCGCAACGTCGCCGGCGAGATGGCGCGGCGGAAGATCGACCTACCCCTGCTGATCGGCGGGGCCACCACCAGCAGGGCCCATACCGCCGTCAAGATCGCGCCGCGCCGGTCCGACCCGGTGGTCCACGTCGCCGACGCCTCGCGCGCCGTCTCCGTGGCCGCGGCCCTGCTGAGCGATCGCCAGCGGCCCGACTTCCTGGCCAAGGTCGGGAAGGACTACGCCGCCCTGCGCGAGCGCCACGGCGATGGCGGCCGCTCGGCCCGTGCCTCGCTCGCCGAGGCGCGCGCCAACCGCCTCAGCCTCGACTGGTCGGCGGGGGGTTCGCCCAGGCCGGCACTGCCGGGCCGCCAGGTCTTCACCGACTATCCCCTGGAGCCCCTGATCGAGCGCATCGACTGGAAGCCCTTCTTCCAGGCCTGGGACCTGCACGGCCGCTTCCCGGAGATCCTGGAGGATCCCAAGGTCGGCGAGGCGGCGCGCGGGCTCTACCAGGATGCACTGGCCATGCTGGAGCGGATCGGCGAGGAGGGCTGGATCAAGCCGCGCGCGGTCCTGGGGCTCTGGCCGGCCAATGCGGTCGGTGACGACGTGGAGATCTATGCCGACGAGGCGCGAAAGGGCGTCCGCGGCGTCATGCACGCGCTGCGCCAGCAGATGCGCCGCGACGGCGAGGGGCGGGCGAACCTGGCGCTTGCCGACTTCATCGCACCGAAGGAGGGCGGGGTCGGCGACTGGATCGGCGGCTTCGTGGTGAGCGCGGGTGCCGCCGTGCAGGAGCGCGCAGAGGCCTTCAAGCGGGCCGAGGACGACTATTCCGCCATCCTGCTGCAGGCGCTGGGTGACCGCCTGGCCGAGGCCTTCGCCGAGCACCTGCACGAGCGGGTGCGCCGCGAGTTCTGGGGCTATGCCGCCGGGGAGACGCTCAGCAACGAGGAGCTGATCCAGGAGCGCTACCAGGGCATCCGCCCGGCACCGGGCTATCCCGCCTGTCCCGACCACTCGGAGAAGGCGACGCTCTTCGATCTGCTGGGCGCGGAGGCGGCGATCGGCGTCTCGCTCACCGAGAGCTTTGCCATGGCGCCGGCCTCCTCGGTCAGCGGCTGGTATCTCGCCCACCCCGAGGCCCGCTACTTCGGGCTCGGCCGCATCGAGGCCGACCAGGTCGCCGACTACGCCCGTCGCAAGGGTTTGAGCCAGGAGGCCACAGAGCGCCTGCTGGCCGCGAACCTGGCCTACGAGCCGGGCGAGGGCGGTCGGACCGCGGCGCTTAGCGCTTGATCGCAGCCGCCTCCTCGGGGCAGGGTCGCCCGGGTAGGAGCCCTGGTCAGGAGGAGGCGCGCGATGGATCTCGGCAATTTTTCCCTCAGTCTCTCGGTCAAGGATCTGGCCCGCTCGCGGGCTTTCTACGAGGCGCTGGGGTTCGAGGTCTTCGGCGGCGATCCGGAGCAGGGATGGCTGATCCTGAAGAGCCCGAGCTGTACGCTCGGCCTCTTCCAGGGCATGTTTGAGAAGAACACCCTGACCTTCAATCCGGGCTGGGATGCCGACGCCCAGCCGCTGGAGGACTTCACCGACCTGCGCGAGATCCAGAGACGGCTCAAGGCCGAGGGGCTGACCCTGGTGGAGGAGGCCGACGAGGCGGGCAGCGGCCCCGCGCACTGTCTCGTCGTCGACCCCGACGGCAATCCCATCCTGATCGATCAGCATGTTTGAGCGTCACCGGACGCATCGGGAAGGAGGTATGAGCGGTGTCTGAAAGGGACCACGTGGAGCACTGCCTGGGCTTCTGGTTCTCGCCCGAGACCCAGCCCTACTGGTTCGAGAAGGACGAGAGCTTCGACGGGCGGGTGCGTGCCCAGCTCGGGGCCCTCTCCGAGGCGGCGGCGGCGGGCGAGCTCGACCGCTGGCAGGAGACGCCCGAGGGTAGCCTGGCGCTGATCCTGCTGCTGGACCAGGTGCCGCGCAATCTCAACCGCGGCAGCCCGGCCGCCTTCGCGCAGGACGCCAAGGCCCGGCAGGTCGCCCGGCAGGTGCTGCACAGCGGCCAGGACCTGCAGATCGCGCCCGCGCGCCGCCACTTCCTCTACCTTCCCTTCGAGCACAGCGAGGATCTCGCCGACCAGTACGTCTCCGTTGCCCTGATCGGCGCGCTGCCGGACCGTGACCTGGTCAAGTGGGCGATAGCGCACCTGGTCGTCATCCAGCGCTACGGCCGCTTCCCGCACCGCAACGCCGCGCTCGGCCGCGCCTCGACCGAGGCGGAGGAGGCCTATCTGGCGGAGGAGGGGGCGGGCTTCTGACAGGTCGGGGCCTATCATTGCCGATCGGCTCTGTGCCAAGTTGGCTCGAGGGAGCGAACGACCGGGAGCCGAAGGCCCATGACCGACAAGAACGAGACAGACATCGGCGACGTCTATGAGGAGACCAAGCGGCGCGGTGCCGGTGCCATTTATGCCGACTGGGCCAAGAGCTACGATTCCGACAATGCGGCCCTGGGCTTCCGCCTGCCGGCCATGGCCAGTGCCTTCGCCGCGCGCCACATCCCGGCGGGCGCGGCCCCGATCCTGGATGCCGGCTGCGGCACCGGGCTGGTCGGCGGCTGTCTCGCCATCCTGGGCTACGAGGAGGTCGTCGGCATCGATCTCTCGGAGGAGATGCTGGCGGTGGCGGAGCGCAGTGGCGCCTATGCCGGCCTGAAACGCCAGGTCCTGGGCGAGCCGCTGGACTTCGCGGAAGCCAGCTTCGCCGGTGTCCTCTGCATCGGCTCCTTCGGTCCCGGCCACGCCCCGCCCGAGACCCTGGAGGAGCTCGCCCGCGTCGCCCGCAAGGGGGCGCCCGTCATCTTCAACGTGATCGAGCGCTTCTGGCGCGACCAGGGTTTCCCCGCCGTGATCGACCGCCTCACCGAGCAGGGCCGCTGGCGCCTGAAGGAAGAGCGCGGCGGCTGGCGCCCCTACACCATCGGCGAGCCCGACCTGCTGACCCGCCTGTTCGTCTTCGAGGCGATCTGAAGAGAATGCCCCTCTAGAGCAGGATCCGTTCGCTCACGCTCATGCATCCTGCTCTGGCATGTTGTTTCATCAGCAAATCGTCGTCGCAGATAATTCCATCTGCTCGGGATTTGCTCCAGCGCTCAAGTCTTCACCCTTTGGCGCTCCCAGACCAGCCCGCTGCCTGACCACGCGCCTTGCCTTGAGAGCGTTCATCGATCGAAGGGGCAGAGCACGCTTGATCGCAGCCTCGAGCGAGGGCAGCCTCGTCGGCCAGGAGACGGAAGCATGCCGGCCGCAGGGGCGGCGCAGGAAGACCGCAGCGGGAGGAACCGGCCATGAGCCTTGCCCAGGGCGAGGGCGCGCGCATTCACTGGGAGGAGTCGGGCCAGGGGCCGGCGATCCTTTTCCTGCACGAGTTCGGCGGCGACGGCCGTAGCTGGGAGGATCAGGTACGCCACTTCGCGCGCGGACGGCGCTGCCTGGTCGCCTGGGCGCGCGGCTATCCGCCCTCCGACGCGCCGGCCGAGCCTGGGCTCTACGGCCAGGCCTATTCGACCGCCGATGCGCTGGCGGTGCTGGATGCCGCAGGCGTCGAGCGGGCGCATGTGGTCGGTCTCTCGATGGGCGGCTATACCGCGCTGATGCTCGCCGCCCGCCACCCTGAGCGCGTCGTCTCCTGCACCGCCGCCGTCGCCGGCAGCGGCACCAGCGATCGTCCCCGCTTCCAGGCCGAGAGCCTGGCGCAGGCCGAGGCCTTCGAGCAGGCCGGCCGCATCGACGGCGAGGCCTATGGCCTGGGCCCCACGCGGGTGCAGCTTGCGAACAAGGACCCGGTCGCCTGGCACCGCTTCGCCGCCCACATGAGCGAGCACCCGGCCAAGCCTGCGGCCAACCTGCTGCGCGCCGTGGTCGCCGGCCGGCCCTCGCTCTACGAGGTGGCTGAGGAACTGCGCAGCAGATTGACCCGGCCGCTGCTGCTGATGGTGGGCGACGAGGACGAGCCGACCTTGGACGTGAACCTCTGGCTGAAGCGCCTGCTGCCCTCCGCCCGGCTCGCCGTCCTGCCCGGCTGCGGCCACCTGATCAACCTGGAGGAGCCCGCCCTCTTCAACCGCCTCCTCGACGACTTCCTGGGCGAGGTCGAGCGCGGCAGCTGGCGGCCGCGCGACCCGCGGGCACTGCCTCCCGCGCAGTGAGGCCGCTCCCGGGCGCGACCGCGCTGACCTGAGCCCCGGCATCTCCCGCATTCGACAGGAGAGCCCGTCGCAAGCGTGGAGGTGACCCTCGACGGGCTGGATATCCGCTGCGCTCACCGCCGGCTCGGGCTTCCTCCCTGGATGCGATACTCCCGGCGGGGCGTCACTGCCAAAGGAAGTCGGTCGCCGTCAACTGGCCCGCGGCCGTGAGCCCGGTCACCTTGAAGGCCTGGTCCACCGCCCCGTCGCCGTCCTGGTCCACCTGAACCTGCTGAGGGCCGGCGAAGCGGGCCTCGGAGTTGCCGCCGGCGGAGAAAGCCGTATCGCCGATGTAGGCGAAACTGCCGGTCTCCAGCCCGGTGGCGAAGACCAGCTTGTCCGCGCCCGAGCCGCTGCCGAAGAGCAGCCCGTCGAAGTCGCGCACCGTAGGCCCGCCGCTTCCGCCCGTCCCCAGGCTCGAGCCGTCGAAGAGGAAGCTGTCCTCGCCGCTGCCGCCGAAGGCCAGGTTGCCGCTTTCCATCGCCAGGACGTCCGCGCCCGACTCGCCCCGCAGCCGGTCGATGCCGCTACCGCCGAAGAGCCTGTCGGCGCCCAGTTCGCCGATGAGGACGTCGTCGCCCTCCGCCCCGTAGAGCGTGTTCTCCGCCGTGTTGCCGCGCAGGCGGTTGTCGAGCGCATTGCCGGCCAGCACCCCGCTGCCGACGTTGTCGACGATGATGCCGACCTCGACGAAGCCCTCGGCGCCGGTGCCCAAGGTGTAGTCCGGTAGCTCCGAGCGGATCACGTCGCGGATGCCGCCGCCTGCGGTCTCCACCACCAGGTCGCCCAGGGTGTCGACGGTCACCGTGTCGTTGCCCGAGCCACCGTAGGCCGTATCGGCACCGCTGCCGCCGTTCAGCTTGTCGGGACCGGTGTCGCCGAACATCACGTCCGCGCCGGTCCCCCCGCCGATCTGGTCGCCGGCGATGCCGCCGTAGGCGGTGTCGTCCCCGACCCCGCCGAAGAGCGTGTCGACGCTGTTGCCGCCGAAGAGAAGGTCGTTGTCGTTGAGGCCCAGGAGGGTATCGGTCCCGGTATCGCCGTAGAGGCTGTCGGCGCCGCCGAAGCCGCGCAGCTCATCGGCACCGCCGAGGCCGCGGATCACGTTCACCACGCCGTTGCCGCCCAGGCTATTGGCCCCGTTGGTGCCGTAGAGGTTGACTTCATCGACGCCGCTCAGGTTCACGCCGGCCGGCAGGGTGACCCCGTTCGTCAGGATCAGGGTATCGGTCCCGCTGCCGCCGTCGTAGGTCTCGCCGGTCTGGATCTCCGACTGGGCGGAGACCAGGAAGGTGTCGTCCCCACTGCCGCCGAAGGCCCGGTCGAGCCCACTGCCGCCCAGCAGCAGGTCGGCACCCGGGCCGCCGAAGAGGCTATCGTCCGCAGTCCCGCCGTAGAGGCTGTCCGCCCCGCTCACCCCGTAGAGGGTGTCGGCCCCGCTGGCACCGTAGAGCAGGTTGTCCCCGCTGTCGCCGGTCAGGCTGTCGTCGTCGGTTGCAGCACCCAGGGTGATGATGGTCTCGACATTGGTCACCACCGCGCCGGCCGGCAGGGTGACGCCGGCTCCCAGGATCAGGGTGTCGGTCCCGCTACCGCCGTCGTAGGTCTCGCCGGCCAGGATCTCCGACTGGGCGGAGACCAGGAAGATATCGTCGCCGCTGCCCCCGTAGGCCCGGTCGGTCCCACCGCCGCCCACCAGCAGGTCGGCGCCGTCGCCGCCGTAGAGGGTGTCGTTGCCGTTTTCCCCCCTGATGTCATCCTCACCGCTGTCGCCGTGCAGCTCGTCACTGCCGGCACCACCATTGACGTAGTCGGCGCCGGAGCCGCCGAAGAGCGAGCGATCCGACCCATTGCCGCCGAAGAGGCGATCGTCACCGGCCTCGCCGGCGAGATAGCCATCGTTTCCGTCTCCGCCGTAGATGCTGTCGGCGCCGTCGCCCCCGTAGAGAACGAAGTCATAGCCGCTGGCGCCGGTCAGGATGTCGCCGCCGCTGCCGCCGTAGAATCCGCCATCGTTGCCGTCATCGCCATAGAGGCGGTCGTCGCCGCTTCCACCGTAGAAGTTGATGTCACCCTCTTCGCCACCGAAGAGACGATCGTCCCCGGTACCGCCGTAGAGATAGCTATCGTCGCCGTCGCCGCCGTAGAGGCTGTCAGCGCCGTCGTCCCCCTGCAGAAAGGAGTCCTTGCCGATACCACCGGCCAGGATGTCGTCGCCGCTGCCGCCATAGAGACCGCCATCGTTGCCATCGTCGCCATAGAGGCGGTCCCCGCCGCTTCCACCGTAGAAGGTAGCGTCACTCGCGTCGCCGCCGTAGAGACTGTCGTCGCCGCTGTCGCCATTGAGGCGGCTGTCGGTGCCCTGGTCACCGAAGAGGGCATCGTCGCCGCTGCCTCCGAACAGGCTGGAATCGGTCCCGCTGCCACCGTAGAGAGAATCGTTCGCGTCGAGCCCGTAGAGCCGGTCGGAGCCGCTGAGCCCCCTCAGCAGGTTGACCAGCTCGTCACCGGTCAAGCTGTCGTCGAGGGAGGTGCCGAGGCGCCACAGAACCTCGATTCCCGTGAGGTCCGTGCCGGCCGGCAGAGTGGCACCTTGCTCCAGCATCAAGGTATCGGTGCCGGACCCGCCGTCATAGGTTTCTCCGGCTGTCAGCTCGGCTTGCCCCTGCACCCTGAGGATGTCGTCACCGCTGCCGCCGTAGACCTTGTCGAGGCCGCTACCGCCGAAGAGATTGCGATCGTCTCCCTCGTCGCCGTGCACGGTGTCCGCGCCGGAGCCGCCGAAGAGACCGGCGTCCTGCCCACTGCCGCCATAGAGACGGTCGTCATCGGCCCCGCCGTACAAGCGCGTATCGTCTCCGTCGTCGCCAAAAATCCTGTCGTTGCCCTCTTCCCCGGAGGAGTTGAGGTCGTTCCCGACTCCACCGTAGAGGTCGTCGCCGCCGTCGCCTCCATAAATCAGGTTATCGTTGCCGCTCCCGCCAAGTATGGTATCCGCATCCGCTCCACCGAACAGGCGCGCATCGTTCCCACTGCCACCATCAAGGCGGTCGTCACCACTGTCTCCAAAAAGACTATTCTCAACTCCGTCGTCACCAAAAATACTGTCGTTGCCACTGCCTCCATACAAAGACCAGTCAGTACCAAGACCGCCATAGAGGCTATCGTCCCCGGCGCCGCCATAGAAGAATTTATCGTTTCCATCGCCGCCAAAAACACTATCGTTGCCGCTATCGCCAAAGAGAAGGCTGTCAATGCCCGAATCGCCTTGGAGACGGTCGTCGAGACTGCCGCCGTAGAGAAGGGAATCGTCGCCGCTGCCACCGGCCAGGATGTCATCACCACTGGCGCCGTAGAAGCCCTCATCGTCGCCGTCACCGCCATAGAGGCTGTCGTCACCACTTCCACCGTAGAAGGTGACGTCACTCTCGCCGCCACCGTAGAGGCTGTCAGCGCCCTCGTCCCCTAGAAAGAAGGAGTCCTGGCCGCTGCCACCGGCCAGCATGTCGTCGCCGCGGCCACCGTAGATCCCGTTGTCATTGCCATCGTCTCCGTAGAAGCGGTCGTCGCCGCTTCCACCGCTGACGTTGACATCGTCTCCGCTGCCGCCGAAGAAGCTGTCGGCGCCGCTGCCGCCGTTCAAGAGCGCGTCATCCCCGCTTCCGCCGTAGAGGCTGTCGTCGCCGCTGTCGCCATAGAGGCGGTTGTCGTTGCCCTGGTCACCGAAGAGGGCGTCGTCACCCTTGCCCCCGAACAGGCTGGAATCGGCCCCGCTGCCACCGTAGAGAGAATCGTTCGCGCCGAGCCCGTAGAGCCGGTCGGAGCCGCCGAGCCCCTTCAGCAGATTGGCCAGTTCGTCACCCGTCAAGCTATCGTCGAGGGAGGTGCCGAAGCGGGCCAGAACCTCGATTCCCGTCAGGTCCGTGCTGGCCAGAAGAGTGGCGGCTTGCGCCAGGACGAAGGTGTCGGTGCCGTCCCCACCGTCATAGGTCTCTCCCGCAGTCAGATCGGCTTGTCCTCGCGCCACAAGGATGTCGTCACCGCCACCGCCGTAGACCTTGTCAAAGCCCGACCCGCCGACAAGATAGGCATCGTCGCTGTCGCCGCCGCGCACAGTGTCCGCGCCAGAGCCCCCATAGAGGTAAGAGTCCTCCCCACTGCCGCCATATATGCGGTCGTCGTCGATCCCGCCGTACAAGCCAGCATCGTCTCCGTCGTCGCCAAATATCCTGTCGTTGCCTTGATCTCCGGAGAAAAATGTGTCGATCCCGATTCCGCCGTAGAGGCTGTCGTCGCCGTTACTTCCAAAGAATCGACTATCATTGCCGTCGCCGCCACGCAGCGTGTCCACACCAGATCCACCGTAGAATCTGAAGTCTGGTCCGTTACCGCCATCCAGGCGGTCGTCGCCGCTATCTCCATGAATCTCGCCGTCACCGTTGTAGTCTCCAAAAATGCTATCGTTGCCGTTGCCACCATAGAAATATTTATCGTGGCCGGACTCGCCATATAGGCTGTCGTCCCCGTCGCCGCCATAGGCAAAAAAATCGCTTAAATCGCCGCTAACGATACTGTCGTTGCCGCTGTCACCAAAGAGATAGCTGTCAGCGCCAGCACCGCCGTTGAGGTAGTCGTGCAGACTACCGCCGTAAAGACGGAAGTCCTCTCCATCGCCGCCGTAGAGGCTGTCGCTGCCGTCTCCACCCAGCAGAGACGTATCCCCGCCTGCGCCGCCATGGAGGCGGTCGCTGCCGCTGCCGCCGAAGAGGCTTGAATCGGTGCCGCTGCCACCGGCCAGGATGTCGTTGCCGCTGCCCCCGTAGAAGGTACCGTCGTCCCCGTCGCCGCCGAACAGGCTGTCGCTGCCGCTGCTGCCGTAGAAGACGCTATCGTCCGCAACGCCGCCGAAGAGGCTGTCGCCGCCGCTGCCACCAAAAAGGCTGTCGCCCTGGCTGCCGTAGAGGCGGTCGGCGCCGTCGAGGCCGTAGATCAGATTGACGCCATCGACTCTCGCCAGGCTGTCGCTGCCCGAGGACCCGTAGTGAAGCACGAACTCGATGCCGGAGAAGACGACACCGGCCGGCAGGCTGGCCGCCTCCTTCAGGATCAAGCTGTCCGTCCCGCTACCGCCATCGAGGGTCTCGCCGGCCGCGAGTTCCGCTTGACTGCGGACCGCCAGGATGTCGTTACCGCTGCCGCCGTCGATCGTATCCGGACTGCTTCCCCCGTAGAGAAAGGCATCGTCGCCTAGGCCGCCGAAGATCTTGTCGTTGCCGTCGTCCCCATAGAAGTAGGAGTCGTCGCCGGCTCCGCCGAACAGGTAATCGGCTTTTCCACCTCCAAAAAAGAGAAGGTCGTTTCCGCTGCCGCCCTCGAGGCTATCCTCGCCGCCGAGGCCGTACAGCCGATCGGCGCCATTCAGACCCTTCAGCAGGTTGATCCGGTTGTCGCCCGTCAAGGTGTCGGCGCCGCCGGTCCCGTAGCGCGCCAGCACCTCGATCCCGGTCGAGAAGATGCCGCCGGCGAAACCGGCCCCTTCGCGCAGGATCAGGGTGTCCGACCCGGACCCACCGTCGAAGGAATCCCCGGCGGTCAGCTCCCCCTGCTGGCTGACACCCATCGTGTCGTTGCCGGAGCCACCGAAGATCCTGTCGGCATCGGATCCGCCGTAGAGTCCGGTGTCGTCGCCGTCACCGCCGCGCAGCTCGTCTGCACCGAGGCCGCCGTACAAGGCCGTGTCGTTTGCTGCACCGCCGTCTATTGTGTCGTCGCCAAAATCGCCATAGAGGAAGGCGTCCTCGCCTCCGCCGCCATAGATCGAATCGTTATTGTTTCCTCCGTAGAAGGAACGATCGAGTCCGTTGTCACCGAAAAGGCCATCGTCGCCAGCGCCACCATAGAAACTGATGTCGTTCCCGTTGCCGCCGAAGAGGCGGTCGTTCCCATTCGAGGCCTCGAAGCGGGTGTCGTCGCCGGCCCCGCCGTATAATGTGTCGTTTCCGTTTCCTCCGAAGAAATCGGTGTCCTTCCCGCTGCCGCCATAGAGCGTGTCGTCGCCGGTAAACCCGATGATCCGGTCCGATCCGCTCAACCCATAGATCAAGTCGGCAAGGCTGGTTCCGGACAGGCTATTGTTTTCACCGGCGCTGCCAAAAATTACAGCCATCTCTCTGTCTCCCCGTTTCTTATTTCTTGTATAGGTTGTCTTCGAGCGTCCACCTCTCGATTCACTCGAGACTCCTCATGTGGACCAGGCACGGCAAGCATACTGCTTGTGTTTCGGTCCCCATACAACCGGAGATTCCAAATCGCCCTGGTGAATGCGCAATTGCGCGATCTTCAAGCGTGTGTTCGGCCAAGTATGGGCCGGACGCAGCGAAGGTGTTGTTTGCAAGCACCCTGGTCCTGTGATCACTTTTCTTACGTGCGAACCCGAGCAGGTCATCTTGGTGCCGGCCGTGGTCGGAGCCGGTCCATGCGCGCGAGGATAGCGGCGAACAGGTCACGCGGAGCTGCGACCTCGGCCAGTTGGAACGTCACGCAATCTGAGCCCGGGCATCTCCTGCATTCGACAGGAGAGTCCGTCGCAAGTGTGGAGGTGACCCTCGACGGGCTGTATTTGCGGTGCGCTCACCACAGGCTCGGGTTTCGTCCCCGGATGCAGGTCTCCCAGCGAGACGTCACTGCCACAGTAAATCGGTCGCGGTCAGAAGGCCTGCGCCGGTGACCCCGGTGACCAGGAAAGCCTGGTCGGTGCCGCCGCCGCCGCCGTCCTGGTCGATCTGAACTGGCGGGTACCGCCATAGAGCGCGTTGTCGTGGGTATCGCCGAAGAAGCGGTCGCTGCCTTTTGCGGCCAGGTAGTACTCGTCGAGGGTATCGCTGCCACTTGTACGATCGGCGAACGAGGTTCCGTTCAGGGAGTCCTTGTCGTCGGTGCCGAGTATGATCGCCGTCTCATCGCTCTCTCAGACCGCAGTGTTCAGCAGCGCCGGTCACGGCTTCTCGGCTTGCCGGAGCGAGTGACTTCCCGCCTGGCGAGGCCTCCTCACTTCTTCGGGTCCGCCTCACGGCCCCCGCCGCGTCCGCCGCTTGCGGCCGCGGCCGGACTGGCTTCGGGCGGCGGCGTCCTTGATCTGGTCGACCAGGCTGGGCTTCGGCGTCTTGGCGGTGCCCAGGCCCGTGGTGCCGCGGCCGCTGCGGCCGCCCTCGCGGGCGCCGACCAGGGGGGTGAGTTCCAGGTCCTGCTGTTGCAGGCGGCGCAGCTCGTCGCGGTAGCGGGCTGCCTCCTCGAACTCCAGGTTGGCGGCGGCTTCGCGCATCTTCTCCTCCAGGTCGGCCAGCACGGTCTGCAGGTTGTCGCCGACCCGGTGCAGGCTGGCGTCGGTGCCGGTGTCCACCGTCACGCTGTCGCGCTCGTAGACCGAGGAGAGGATGTCGCCGATCTGCTTCTTCACGCTCTCCGGCGTGATGCCGTGGGCGGCGTTGTAGGCCTGCTGCTTCTCGCGCCGCCGCTCGGTCTCGTCGATGGCGGCCGTCAGGCTCCTGGTCATGCGGTCGGCATAGAGGATGACCCGGCCCTCGACGTTGCGCGCCGCCCGGCCGATGGTCTGCACCAGGCTGGTCTGGCTGCGCAGGTAGCCCTCCTTGTCGGCGTCCAGGATGCAGACCAGCGCGCACTCGGGGATGTCCAGGCCCTCGCGCAGCAGGTTGATGCCGACCAGGACGTCGAAGGCGCCGAGGCGCAGGTCGCGGATGATCTCGATGCGCTCCAGGGTATCCACGTCGGAGTGGATGTAGCGCACCTTGAGTCCGGCCTCGTGCAGGTACTCCGTCAGGTCCTCGGCCATGCGCTTGGTCAGGGTGGTGACCAGCACCCGGGCGCCCTTCGCCACGGTGTCGCGGCACTCGGCGATCAGGTCGTCGACCTGCTTCTCGGTCGGGCGGATGATGCAGATGGGGTCGATGAGGCCGGTCGGCCGGATCACCTGCTCCACGAAGACGCCGCCGGTGCGGTTCATCTCCCAGGGCCCGGGGGTGGCCGAGACGTGGACCGTCTGCGGGCGCATGGCCTCCCACTCCTCGAACTTGAGCGGGCGGTTGTCGATGGCGGACGGCAGGCGGAAGCCGTACTCGGAGAGCGTCGACTTGCGGGCGAAGTCGCCGCGGAACATGCCGCCGATCTGCGGCACGGTCACGTGGCTCTCGTCGACGATCAGCAGCGCGTTCTCCGGCAGGTACTCGAAGAGGGTCGGCGGCGGCTCGCCCGGTGCGCGGCCGGTCAGGTAGCGGGAGTAGTTCTCGATCCCCGCACAGGAGCCGGTGGTCTCGATCATCTCGATGTCGAAGGTGGTGCGCTGCTCCAGCCGCTCGGCCTCCAAGAGCTTGCCCTGCTCGTGGAACTCGGCCAGGCGCAGCTTCAGGTCGGCCTTGATCTGGTGCACGGCCTGGACCAGGGTCGGCTTCGGGGTCACGTAGTGGCTGTTGGCGTAGATCCGCACCTCGCGCAGCTCGGCCTGCTTCTGGCCGGTGAGCGGGTCGAACTCCACCAGCTGCTCGATCTCGTCGCCGAAGAGGACGATGCGCCAGGCGCGATCCTCGTAGTGCGCCGGGAAGATCTCCACCGTGTCGCCGCGCACCCGGAAGGTGCCGCGCCCGAAGGCGGCGTCGTTGCGCTTGTAGTGCAGCTCGACGAAGCGCCGCGTCATCTGCTTGCGGTCGACCCGTTCGCCCACCTGCAGCGGCAGGGTCATGGCCTGATAGGTCTCCGGGCTGCCGATGCCGTAGATGCAGGAGACCGAGGCCACGATCACCACGTCGTTGCGCTCGAAGAGCGCGCGGGTGGCCGAGTGGCGCATGCGGTCGATCTGCTCGTTGATCGAGGATTCCTTCTCGACATAGGTGTCCGAGCGCGGGACGTAGGCCTCGGGCTGGTAGTAGTCGTAATAGCTGACGAAGTATTCGACCGCGTTCTCCGGGAAGAAGGACCTCATCTCTCCGTAGAGCTGGGCGGCCAAGGTCTTGTTCGGCGCCAGGATCAGGGTGGGGCGCGCCAGCCGCTGGATCACGTGCGCCATGGTGAAGGTCTTGCCCGACCCGGTGACGCCCAGCAGCACCTGGTCGCGCTCCTGATCTTGCAGCCCCCGCATCAGCTCCTCGATGGCCTGCGGCTGATCGCCGGCCGGCTTGTAGTCGCTGGTGAGCGTGAAGTCGGCGGGCGCGCGCTCGGCCGGCTTGGCGGGGACGAAGTCGAGAACGTTCGCGGTCATGGGACTCACTATAGGGTGTGCGGCGCGCTGCAGGAAGGGCCCCGAACAAAAAAAGAACGTGAAGGCCGAGAGAGAGGGTCCCCTCACCGCTGTCCGCTCAAGCGAGATTGGTTGTATATTTGCATTATTGCACAACCCTTAACGTCATCCCCGGGCGAAGACCCGGGGATCCACGTGTCTCGGCAGTGAGCTACTCGGGCCTTGGGCGCGGGCGGTAGGACGTGGATGGCCGGATCAAGTCCGGCCACGACGGTTAATAGTTGAATAAGATTCTAAACACATCGTAAAATGGTTGTATTTCGACCTTAACCGGACAGCAGTGGTTCCGAAAGGCCTCGGACTGCCGCTAGTCGAAGGCGGCCCTCAGCTCCGCCATCTCCTTCTCGAGCGTTCCCGTCGCCTCGGGCCGGCCGGCGCGGCCGTACCAGTAGCGGGCGTTGGAGTGATCGCCCTCCACCCGGTGCAAGTGGGCGTGGACCCAGGCGGCCTCTGCGGAGGCATCGGACTGCACCAGACGGTGCGCGCCCTCCCAGTCGCCTGCCCTGAGCAGGGCGAGGGCCTCAGTCACGGTCGCACTTCTAGCCATGCCGTCGATCTCCGCCAAACGTCCCGTCCATCCCGGACGGTAACCTAGGATCATTCGCTCCCGAGGACTAGTGGCATCGGCGACGCGGAACCCGCCTATTCGGCTGCCATCTGCAGGCGCTGCAAGAGCCGGGCGATCGCGGCTAGGCTCTCCTCGTGGAGGGCCGCCAGGCTGCGGGCCAGCCCGTAGGCCTCCGTCTCCCGTCCGCTCTCGGCCGCCTCCTCGCAAGTTCCGGCCTGCTGGGCCAGGCGCGACGCGCCGACGGCGCCGGCTGCGCTCTTGATGGCATGAGCGGCCTTGGCGAGGGCTGCCGGGTCACCCGTGCCAGCCGCGTCCTCGAGTGCTGCGAGCTGCCTGGGGAGCACGCTGCGGTAGGTCTCCAGGATGCGCGTGACGGCGGCGAGGCCCAGCATGCTGGCGTCCTCGTCCAGCACCTGCTCGTCCAGGATCGGGCTGCCGGACCGGCCGGCCTCGTCCCCGGCCGGTTCGGCGAGCGCTTCGGCCGCCTGGGGCTCGCCGGGCTCGCGGAAGAGGGTCTCGATGGTGTCGAAGAGCCTCTCGGGGAAGACCGGCTTGGTCAGCAGGCGGTCCAGGCCGGCCGCCAGGTGGCCCTCGATCTCCTGGCGGAAGACATGGGCCGACATGCCGACCACGGGCAGGCGACTGAGGTCCGGGTCGGCCAGGGCCCGGATCCGGCGGGTGGTCTCCAGGCCGTCCATGCCCGGCATGGAGATGTCCATCAGCACCAGGTCCGGCCTCTCCATGGTCATGAGCGAGAGCGCCTCGGCACCGTTCTGGGCGGTAGCCACGCGGTGGCCCATGCGCTGCAGGAAGGCGCGCACCACCAGCAGCGAGACGGGATCGTCGTCGGCGACCAGGATCTTGCGGCCGCGTTCGGTCTTGAGCTCGCCGCCGGCCGGCAGGCGCACCTCTGCGGGCTGGGGCGCCGCGGCCTCGACCAGGGGCAGCTCGAGGCGGAAGCGGCTGCCCTCGCCGGGGCTGCTCTCAAGGGTCAGGCTGCCCTCCAGCAGGGCGGTGAGCTGGCGGCAGATGGCCAGGCCCAGGCCGGCGCCACCATGCTGCCTGGCGATCGAGGGGTCGAGCTGCGCGAAGGGCTCGAAGATGCGCTCCTGGGCCTCGGCCGGGATGCCGGGGCCGCTGTCGGCGACCGCGAAGACCAGCCGCCCCTTCTCGGCATGGCCGGCGCTCAGGGTGACCGCACCGCGGTCGGTGAACTTCACGGCATTGCCGGCCAGGTTGAAGAGGATCTGGCGGATCTTACCGAGGTCGCCGCGGAGGCGCGGCGGCAGGTCCGGGTCGATCTCCAGCCGGAAGTCCAGCCCCTTGCCCTGGGCCGTGGGACGCAACAGCAGGGCGATGCCGTCCAGGAGGCCCTGGAGGTCGTAGTCCATCAGCTCCAGGTCCAGGTGGCCGGCCTCCACCTTGGAATAGTCCAGCACGTTGCCCAGAAGCGACAGCAGGGTCTCGCCGGCGCCGCTGGCGAGTTCGAGTTGCTGGCGCTGCTCGGGGTCGTGCGTCTCGTCCTTTACCATGCGCAGAAGGCCCAGGAGACCGCTGACCGGCGTGCGGATCTCGTGGCTCATGGTGGCCAGGAACTCGGTCTTGGCGCGGTTGGCGGCCTCCGCCGCCTCGCGGGCGGTGGCATGGTCGGCGGCCTCCTGGGTAAGGCGGCTGTTGGCCTCTTCGAGCTGCCGGGTGCGCTCGGCGACCAGCTGCTGCAACTCCTCGCGGTGGCGGCGCAGCTCCTCGTTGATGCGCTCGCGCTCCTGCTCCAGCTCGCGCCGGCGCAGGCCTTCGGTCTTCAGCACCTCCAGCGCGCGGGCCATGTCGGCCAGCTCGTCGCGGCCCTCGGCCGGGATCACCGTGTCGAAGTCGCCGCCGGCCAGCCGGCGCACGGTCGCCGCCATGCCGGTCAGGCGGCGCACCACGCGGCGCTGCACGTAGAGCCAGAGGATGGCGGCCGAGAGCAGCAGGCTGGCCAGCGAGACGACGATCAGGGCGTAGAAGGCAAAGTTGGCGGAGCTCTCGGCGCGCTCGGCCGCCGCGCGCGAGAAGTGTTGGGCCGTCACCACCAGCTGCTCGGCCACCCGGCCCAGGTCTTCGGAAAGCGCGCGGTTCTCCTCGGCCAGCAGGGTCAGGCTGTCGCGCACCCGCAGCAGGCGCCGCTGCAGGGCGAAGAGGTTGCCGTCGGAGCGCGGAGCGGCGGCGAGCGCCAGGATCCTGGCATTGGCCGTGGCCTGGCCGCGGCGCACCGGGTCGGGCACGCTGCCGGCACGGCGGATGACCACGCGGAGCTGCTTGCGGTAGTCCGCCTCGATGGCGGCGACGGCCTCGCGGCGGTCGGCGTCCGGCAGGCGGCTGATCAGGAGGCCGAGCTGCGAGGATCGGAGGCGCAGCTCGAACATGCGCTCCATCGAGTAGATGTCCTCCTCGATCAGGCGGTCGAGCGCGGAGTAGGCCTCCTCGCGCAAGGCCGGATCCTCGATCAGGCGGTAGAGGTTGGAGATGACCGCGCTGGCCGCGGCGGCGGCGTTGGAGACCAGGGTCTCGGAGAGGTCGGTGATGTTGACCGCGGCTGCCAGCGCCCGCTCGGAGAGGCGCTCGAGCCGCGCGCGGTCCTTCAGGCGCTGCTCGACCAGGCGGTTCAGGTGCTGCAGGTTGCCGGTGAAGGTGGCGACCCGCTCTTCGATCAAACCCAGGTCGTTCCTGGCGAAGGCCTGCAGGCTGGCCTCGTCCAGCAGGCTCTGCAGGCGCTCCCCTTCGCTCAGCAGGCTCTGGGCCTGGCGGGTGCGTTCCTCGTCGCTCTCCGCACGGGTGAGGCGCGGCGCCTGGGCCACGATGCGCTCGGCGCGCTGGGCGATCGCCTGGGCCGCGGCGATGGCCGGCATGGCCTCGCCGAAGACGCGCTCCTGGCGCTCGGTGATGTCGCGCAGGCTGAGCCAGCCGACCAGACCCGAGGTCAGCGAGAGCAAGGCAATGGCGAGGAAGGCCAGGAAGAGCCGCCCGCCGATCCCGAAGGTTCCGCGCATGATAAAGAGATCCTACATGGCCCGCGGCGCAGGCAAAAGCGCCGGCGCCCGGCCGCGCGCGGCACGATTCCGGCGGGACAGGGCGCAGGGAAGCCGGTAGCCTTGGCGCCATGTCGCGTCTGCTTCTCTGCCTGGTCCTGCTCCTCGCTGCGCTCGGCGCGCGGGCGGACGAGGAGGCCGCACCGGAACCCTGGGCCGTCACGGTCTTCGATCCGCCGCTCTCCTTCGAGGGCCGGCTCACGCTCGCGGACTACCAGCCCCTCGCCCGGGCCAGCCGGCCCTGGAAGCTCTGCGCGCTCTATCCCCACCTGAAGGACGCCTACTGGCTCAGCGTCAACTTCGGCATGGTCGAGGAGGCGCGGCGGCTGGGGGTCGCGCTCGAGGTGCTGGAGGCCGGCGGCTATCCGAACCTGGCGCGCCAGCGCGAGCAGTTCGCGCGTTGCCTGGCCGAGGGGGCCGACGTCATCATGCTGGGGACCGTCTCCTTCGACGGCATGACCGACCTGGTCCTGGCCTCGCCGGTCCCGGTGGTGGCGGCGGTCAACGACATCGACAAGCGCGGCATCGCCGCCATGGCGGGCGTCTCCTGGCGCGAGATGGGTCGGGCCGTCGGCGCCTACCTGGCGGGCCGCCACCCGGCCGGCAGCCCGCCGGTCAAGGCGGTCTGGTTCCCCGGGCCCGAGGGCGCGGGTTGGGTCGGCTTCGTGCAGGACGGCTTCCACGCCGGCCTGGCCGACAGCGCGGTCGAGGTGGTGGCCACCAAGTGGGGCGACACCGGGCGCGAGATCCAGCACATCCTGATCGAGGAGGCCCTGGAGGCCCATCCGGAGGCCGACTACCTGGTCGGCAGCGCGGTGACGGCAGAGGCGGCCATCGGTCTGCTGCGCGCACGCGGCCTGGGTGCCGAGATCGGCGTGGTCGCCGACTATTTCACCCACGGCGTCTACCGCGGCATCAAGCGGGGAACCGTGCTGGCCGCGCCGACGGACCATCCCGTGCTGCAGGGCCGCCTGGCGGTGGACATGGCCGTGCGGCTGCTGGAGGGCAAGCTGGAGGTGCGCCACGCCGGACCCCTGATCGAGGTAGTCGATCCCGCCTCGCTCGACAGCATCCGGCTGGACGGCAGCCTGGCCCCGGCCCGCTTCAAGCCGCAGTTCACGCTGGAGGCCAGGGACCCCGAACCCTGAGGAGCTGCCGCCGCCGGGTAGAGCGCCTTCCCTCAGAGAAGAAACTTCGGGTTGGCGGTGCGCTGATAGCTGGCGGCGAGCCTGGACCGCAGGCGCCACACCGTGATGGAGGCGCGCCAGCTCGAGCGGTCGATCGCCTTGGCCTGGGCGAAGTGGGGGAAGAGGCTTCCGTAATTCTGCGCCGTGGCGACCAGGGGCGGCAGGTCCCGGCGCGCCAGGACAAAAGAGGCGATCAGGGTGGCCGTCCGCTGGTTTCCCTCGATGAAGAGCTGGGGTGCGCTGGCCACGACGACGAAGCTTCCGCTTGCCAGCAGCGGCGGCGAGAGCGAGCGGTTGCGCGTGTACCAGGCGACGAAGTCGCCGACCCCGCCCAGGCGGTTGTCGTAGAAATAGCTCTCCGTCTGCTCGATGTGGGCGGCGGACTCCCGGCGCGTCTGCGGCGAGGATCCGCAGAGGACCAGATGGTTGAGTTCCACGAGGTGCTCGGAGTTGCCGTAGGCGAAGGGGTCGACCGCCTCGGCCAGCAGCCTGTCGACGTAGGCGTAGCCCTCGAGCAGCCGGTGGGCGGCGGCCTTGCCGAGCTTCTCCCGATGGAGCTTCTTCCATTCTCCGGGCTTGGCTTTCGCCGCCGCCATCATGCCGTCCAGCGCGCTCTCGATGGCCTCAAGGTTGAGCCTCGCCATTCTTCGCCTCACCCGTTCATCGCCGCCGATAGATCTACACATATAGAAGACTTGGCGCTGCTCCTTTCTCGAATCTCGCGCGCAGGGTGGCCCGGCAGCCGCTTTTTTTCTATGCCCACGATCGGGAATGTTGCGGGGCGAGGCACGGAGAGCCCGGCTGTGGCACACAAACGCCCGCCCGGCTCCAATGGAAAAACTGAAGATAATCGCGAACAAATTCTCGGATAATTATTTCGATACAGACACGTTTGTATACTAAATCCTGAAATCGTAGGTCGTGTGGGCGCTGGAGCGGGCGCTTGTATGGTTGGATGCCCGCTTCAGGGCTGAGCCCGCTTTCCTCCAGGTGCTGGACCCTGCGCCGTTCTTTTACTGCTCTGATCAACGCATCGACCCACAACAAAATAAAAAGACTCGAGGCAAATATAAGAGAAGTCGGATCTCGTTCCAATCATCACAGGGTCGATCCCGGTCGGTAACTTAAGAGTCATAAATCAAGCGTAGGTTCTCGGCGGCACGGGCGGAGGCCCGGCGACGACGACAACGAGGAGGCGGTATGTTTCGGATTGGACGCATCATTGCTGCGGCGGCTGCGGTTGCAGGGCTGACGGTCTCGGCGGGCGCGCAGGCGGACGTCAAGCTGGTAGGATCGGGGGCGAGCTTCCCCTATCCGATCTATTCGGCCTGGTTCAAGACCTTCAGCGACGAGGCGGACGGCATCACGGTGGACTATCAGGCCAAGGGCTCCGGTGCCGGGATCCAGGACCTGATCAACGGTGTCGTGGACTTCGCCGCCTCCGACGCCGCCATGACCGACGAGGAGATCGCCGAAGTCAAGGAGGGCGTGGTCCTGCTGCCGATGACGGCCGGCGAGGTCGTCCTGGCCTTCAACCTGCCCGGTATCGACGAGCTCAAGCTCTCGCGCGAGGCCTATCCCGAGATCTTCCTCGGCAAGATCACCAAGTGGAACGACCCCAAGATCGCGGCGAGCAATGAGGGGGTGGAGCTGCCCGACACGCCGATCACGGTGGTGGTCCGCTCCGACAGCTCCGGGACCACCTACACCTTCACAAGCAACCTCGCGGCCGTCTCCGAGGAGTTCAAGAACGGGCCCGGTGTCGGCAAGACGGTGCAGTGGCCGAGCAGCGACAAGATCGTGAAGGCGCCCAAGAACGACGGCGTGACCGCGACGATCAAGCAGACGCCCGGCTCCATCGGCTACATCGAGTACGCCTTCGCCAAGTTCACCAAGACCCCCTTCGCGCTGCTGGAGAACAAGTCCGGCAACTACGTGTCGGCGGGCGGCGACAGCGGCTCTGCCGCGCTCGCCAATTCCGAGTTCGATTCGCACATGCGCTCCTTCAACCCCGACCCCGCGGGCGAGGGCGCCTATCCGATCACCACCTTCACCTGGATGCTGTTCTACAAGTCCGGCCAGGATCCGGAGACCGTCAAGGCCCTGAAGGAGATGGTCGAGTTCGGCCTGACCAAGGGGCAGGCCATGGCCGATCAGTTCGGCTATGTGCCGCTGCCCGACGACGTGATCGAGCAGGTGCGCAAGGCCGCCGGGCAGATCCAGTAGGAGCGGTCTGCCGGATGCCAGGAAAAGGGGGCCGCAGTCTTTGCGGCCCCACCCGGCCCATGGCGCGGACAGGAGCTTTGCAGCTGTCGCGCCGGTGGGTCGCTTCACGGGTGTTAGAGGGAAGACCTTGAGCCAGGACCGAAGCGGGGACAGCCCCTACAGAATCTCGCAGCAGCCGACACAGGGCGAGTTCGTGATGGATCGCCTGTTCAGGACAAGCTGCTACGTCGGTGGCGGCCTCGTCATCGCGCTGCTGGCCTACATCCTCTTCAAGATCGGCGAGCGCGCGAGCCCGGCCATGAGCGAGTACGGGCTGGGTTTCCTGACCTCGGCCGTGTGGGACCCAGGGCGCGAGCAGTTCGGGATCCTGGCGGAGATCTGGGGCACGGTCTATTCCTCCGTTCTGGCCCTGGTCATCGCCGGTTTCTTCGGCATCGGGGTCGCGATCTTTCTGACCCAGGACTTCGTGCCGGCCTCGATAGCGCGCATCTTCAGGACCATCGTCGAGATGCTGGCGGCGATCCCCTCGGTCGTCTTCGGCCTCTGGGGCATCTATGTCGTCATCCCGGCCCTGCGCCCCATCTCGGACTGGCTGCACACCAACCTGGGCTTCATTCCGCTCTTCGAGACCTCGCTCGCGGGACCCGGGCTGGCGCCCGCGGTCATCGTCCTGGCCATCATGGTCCTGCCGACCGTGGCCGCGATCAGCCAGGATGCCTTTCAGCTCATCCCCTACAAGGTCAAGGAAGCCGCCTACGGCATGGGGACCACCAAGTGGGAAGCGATCCTGAAGATCATGCTGCCCACGGCCTCCAGCGGCATCTTCGCCTCGCTGGTCCTGGGCTTCGGCCGGGCGCTGGGCGAGACCATGGCGCTGGCGATGCTGATCGGCAACTCCAACCAGATCAGCTGGTCGCTCTTCTCGCCGGCCAACACCCTGGCATCGCTGCTCGCCTCCAACTGGCCCGAGGCCGGCCGGATCGAGCAGGAGGCGCTGATGTACGCGGCCGTGGTCCTCCTGGTCATCACGCTGGTGGTCAACGTGCTCGGCACCCTGATCATGGCATTCTCATCCAAGCAGCAGGTCACGTGAGGCGCAGATGAGCAGAGCAGACGAAATCTCGGCCGCCGCGCTGGGCGAGCGCATTCCCGGAAGCGGCACCCCCAGCCTCCGCCGCTCCTTCGGCGAGCGCAGGACCCTGCGCAACACGATCCTGACCGTTTTCCTCTGGGGCGTCGCCATCCTGGCCTCCGTCCCGCTGTTCTCGGTCCTCTGGATGCTGATCACGCAGGGCGGGGCGCGCCTCAGCCTCGAGCTCTTCACCGAGCTGCCGCCTGCCGGCTTCGAGATGGGCGGCGGCTTCGGCAATGCCATCCTGGGCACCCTCGTCATGGTGCTGATCGCCTCCGTCATCGCGATCCCCTTCGGCATCCTGGGCGGCCTCTTCCTCGGGTTCATCGCACCGCACAGCAGGCTTGCGGACTGGACGCGCTTCGTCGCCAAGGTCCTGACCGGCTTTCCCTCGATCCTGTCGGGCGTCTTCGTCTACGCCTGGCTGGTGCTGGCGATGGGGACCTATTCGGCCATTGCCGGCGGAATCGCGCTGGCCGTCCTGATGCTGCCCACCATCATGCTGACGGCCGAGCAGGCGGTCCGCATGGTGCCGCAGCGCATGAAGGACGCGGCCTACGGCATGGGCTGCACCAGGACGCAGGTGGCGCTCAAGGTGGTCCTGCCGACCGGTCTTCCCGGGATCCTGACCGGCATCATGCTGGCGGTCGCCGGGGCCTCGGGCGAGTCGGCGCCGCTGCTCTTCACGGCGCTCTTCTCCAACTACTGGCTGGGAAGCTTCACCGAGCCGACGGCCTCGCTTTCGATCCTGATCTACAACTTCTCGGGCATGCCGTTCGACAATCAGATCGAGCTGGCCTGGGCCGCCTCATTGGTTCTCGTCCTGATCGTTCTCGTCTTCAACGTCCTCAGCCGCATCGTCGGCTCTCGCCGCGTCTGACCGGCCGAAGGAGGGTTTCAAGCCAATGTCCAAGCAAGCCACAGCGGCGGTCATGGAACCGCAGACCAGCCCCAAGGCCAGGGGCGCAGACTATGCGATCTCGGCCGATATCTCGAAGGTCTACTACGGCAAGTTCCTGGCCGTTCGCGACAGCCACATCAAGGTCGAGAAGGGCAAGATCACCGGCTTCATCGGCCCGTCGGGCTGTGGCAAGTCGACCGTCCTGCGCAGCCTCAACCGCATGAACGACCTGATCCCCAAGTTCAAGCTGGAGGGGCGGGTCGATTTCCTAGGCCAGGACATCTACGAGAACACCGTGGATCCCGTGGTGGTGCGCCGCCACATCGGCATGGTCTTCCAGCAACCCAATCCCTTCTCCATGAGCATCTTCGACAACGTCGCCTTCGGCCTGAAGCTCAACCGCTACAGGGGCAGCTACAAGGAGCGGGTGGAGAAGTCGCTGCGCCGCGCCGGGCTCTGGGACGAGGTGAAGGACAAGCTGAAGCAGAGCGGCCTGGCGCTCTCCGGCGGCCAGCAGCAGCGGCTCTGCATCGCGCGAGCGATCGCGACCGAGCCCACGGTCCTCCTGATGGACGAGCCCTGCTCGGCGCTGGATCCCATCGCCACGCGCCGCATCGAGGAGCTGATGCTGGAGCTGAAGAACGAGTACACGGTCGCCATCGTCACCCACAACATGCAGCAGGCCCAGCGCGTCGCCGACACGACGGCCTTCTTCTCCGTCGACATCTCCAAGGGCGGGCGCACCGGTTACCTGGTTGAGGTCGGCGACACGGAGGCCGTGTTCCAGGCCCCCAAGGAGAAACTGACCCAGGAATACGTCCGCGGCGAGTTCAGCTGACCTGAGAGGATGGCGCGCGATGAAACGTTTTGGCCTTGGGATCGCGGCCGTGCTGGCCGTGCTCGGCTGTGCCGCGTCGGCGGGCGCCGTTGAACTCAAGGGCGCGGGGGCAACCTTCCCCGCACCGCTCTACTATGCCTGGATCGACGCCCTGAAGGAGCAGGCGCCCGACCTCGAGGTCCGCTACGATTCGGTCGGCTCGGGCGAGGGCGTCCGGCGCTTCGTCGCGGCGGCGGTCGACTTCGGCGCCTCCGACGCCATCATGACGGACGAGCAGATCGCAGCGGTCGAGAAGGGCGTCGTTTCCGTCCCGGCCACCGCGGGCATGGTCGTCATCATCTACAACGTCGAGGGCCTGCAGCAGGGGCTCCGCCTCAGCCGGGATACCCTGACCGGCATCTTCTCCGGGGCCATCACCGAGTGGAACGATCCCAAGATCAAGGCCGACAATCCCGGGGTCGACCTGCCCGACAGGACCATCTCCATCGTGGTGCGCAGGGACGGCAGCGGCACCACCTCCGCCCTCACCACGCACCTGAGCGCGATCAGTCCGGCCTGGAAGGACGAGGGCCCCGGGATCGGCACCCTGGTGGACTGGCCGGGCTCCGCCATGACCGCCTACGGCAACGACGGTGTCGCCGGGCGGGTCAAGATCAGCTACGATTCCATCGGCTATGTCGAGTACGGCTACGCCAGGCGGCTGGGCCTGCCGATGGCCGCGATCCAGAACAACGCCGGCAGCTTCGTGGAGCCCAGCGGCAGCTCCGGTGCGGCCGCGCTCAGCGCCGTGGCCGACGAGATGCCCGCCGACGGCCGGCAGCTCATCCCGGACCCCAAGGGCGCCGATGCCTACCCGATCGTCACCTATAGCTGGCTGCTGCTCTACAAGGACTATGCCGACAAGGCGGTGCAGGAGGGGCTGCACGCTTTCGTCGCCTGGGGGCTGGATCAGGGCCAGACGATGGCCGAGGATCTGGGCTACGTGCCGCTGCCGGCCGTGGTCGTCGAGAAGTCGAAAGCACTGCTTGCCACTGTGAATTAGAAACGGCCTGACCGGGCCACCCCTGCGCGGATTCGTCAGGGGCGGCCGACTTGCATCCTGACCATAAACTAGTATCTTATATTCCAGTTTATGGAAAGAGGAACGATGCGGCTGAACCTGCAGACCGACTACGGCTTGCGCCTGCTGACCCACCTGGCGGTGGCCGAGGGGCTCGTGACCCTGGGCGAGGTCGCGGGGCGCTTCGCGATCTCGAAGAACCACCTGACCAAGGTGGCCCAGCAACTGGTGCATGCCGGGCTGGTCGAGAGCCTGCGGGGTCATGGCGGCGGGCTGCGGCTGGCGCGGCCGGCGCGCACGGTGAACCTGGGGGCGGTGGTGCGCCACCTGGAATCGGACTTCGCGCTGGTCGAGTGCCTGCCGGGCGGCCGGAACCGCTGTCTCATCTCGCCGGCCTGCCGCCTGAAGTCCGTCCTGGGAGAGGCCGCGGAGGCCTTTCTCGCCGTGCTGGACCGCTACTCCCTGGAGGATCTGGTCCGGCGCAACCCGGCACTTGCCGACTTGCTTCTGGAGGAGGTTGCGTGATGGAGCTACCGGTGGTCACGGCGCGCGAGAGGCGGCTGGCGCAGCAGGCCCAGGCCCAGGCCCTCGGCATCGACGAGGCCTACATCTCGGTCCTGGTCGATAACTTCTACGCACGGGTGCGCGCGCACGAAGTTCTGGGGCCGGTCTTCGACGGGGTCATCGGCGAGCACTGGCCGGAACATCTGGCGAAGCTGAAGGCCTTCTGGTCCTCCGTGGCGCTGAGCAGCGGCCGCTATTCCGGCAGGCCGGTGCCGGCCCACATGGCCCTCCAGGAGATCAGGCCGGAGCACTTCGCGCTCTGGCTCGAGCTCTTCCGCCAGACCCTGGCCGACACGGCCCCCGGCGAGCCGGCAGCGCGCTTCTTCATGGAGCGGGCGGAACGCATCGGCGCCAGCCTGAAGCTCGCCCTCTTCGGCCTGCCGGAGCTGGCGGGGAGCGGGGGAGGGCGCCATGCAGGCTGATCTCCCCGAGGGTCTCCAGGCCTACTCCGAATCGCCGGTCTTCACCGAGGCGACCCTGCCCGAGAGCCTGCAGCGCAGCCACCGGCTGAAGGCCGGCACCTGGGGCAAGCTGCTGATACTTGCCGGGACCCTGGACTACATCGAGCTGGAGGGTGCGGGCGAACGGCTCTCGCTCACGGCCGGCGACAGTCTCGCCATCCCGCCGCAGGTCGCGCACCGCGTGGAGACTCGGGGCGCGCTCAGCTGCCGGATCGTCTTTCATCGCGCACCCGAGACCGCCGGAGCCGGCGAGGCGTGAGCGGCTGGTGGGAGGTCGCCCTGGCCCTGGTCCTCTTCCTCGTCAGCCACGGCCTGCCGGTGCAGCCGCCCGTCCGTACCTGGCTGATCCGGCACCTGGGCAGGGGCGTCTACCTGGCGCTCTATTCCACCCTCTCGCTCGTCCTGCTGGTCTGGCTGGTCGCCGCCGTCGGGCGCGCGCCCTATGTCGAGCTCTGGGCGCCCGCGCCCTGGCAGCGCTGGGTGCCCTTCCTCGCCATGCCCCTGGCCTGCCTGCTGCTGGCGCTCGGCCTCGGCGCCCGCAATCCCCTCTCGCTTGGCGGGCGGAGCGAGGGTTTCGATCCGGCCAGGCCGGGCCTTGCCGGCATCACCCGCCATCCGCTGCTCTGGGCGCTGGCACTCTGGGCCGCAGCGCACGCGCTCGCCAACGGCGACCTCGCGCATGTGGCGCTCTTCGGTGCCTTCGCGCTCTTCTCCCTCCTGGCCGGCCGGGCGATCGACCGTCGGCGGCAGAGCGCGCTGGGACCGTCGAAGTGGAGAGCGCTTGCCGCCTCCGCGCCCTTCCTGCCCTTCGGCCGGCTCGGGCAGACGCGCCTGGCCGGCTGGTCGGCGGCCTCCCTGGCGGTCCGGCTGCCGGCCGCGGCCCTTCTCTTCCTCGCCCTGCTGCACCTGCACCTGCCGGTGATCGGGGTCTCGCCGCTGCCGGCGGAGATGCTGCATGGATAGCCTGACCCTGGCCCGCGCGCTCCACGTCCTGGGGCTGGTCCACTGGATCGGCGGCCTCGCCTTCGTCACCCTGGTGGTGCTGCCGGCGATCCGCCGTTTCGCCGAGCCCGAGCGCCGGATGCCGCTCTTCGAGGCGCTGGAGCGCCGCTTCGCCTTCCAGGCCAGGATCTCGGTCACCCTGGTCGGCCTCAGCGGCTTCTACATGACGGACCTGCTGGAGGGCTGGGAGCGCTTCGTCGACCCCGGCTTCTGGTGGATGCACGCCATGGTGCTGATCTGGCTGCTCTTCACCCTGCTGCTCTTCCTCGCAGAGCCGCTCTTCCTGGACGCCTGGCTGCACCGCCGCGCGGCCGAAGCGCCCGCGCGCACCTTCGCCTTCCTGCAGCGCGCCCACCTGCTGTTGCTAGCAGCAAGTGCCGTGACCATCGCTGCCGCGGTCTTGGGCGCACATGGGATGCTGTATTAAAGCCCCGTGCTCGGCGGCTCGTTGGTGAGGAAGCGGAGGTACTGGCCGGCGTAGTCCATGCCGACCAGGTCGGAGAAGGCCTCCATCAGGCGCCTGGTGACGGGGCCGGGGACGCCGGCCGGGTAGTCCTTGCCGTTCAGGCTCTTGACCGGACAGACGCAGAGGCTGGTCGAGGTGAGGAAGGCCTCGTCGGCCGTCGCGCCCAGGTGCGGGGAGACATCGCCCTCGACCAGCTCGAGGCCCAGCTTATCGCAGAGCTCGATGGTGACGGCGCGGCTGATGCCCGCCAGCACGAACTCGGTCCCGGGGGTGTGGACCTTGCCGTTCTTCACGAAGAAGATGTTGCAGCCCGCGCCTTCGGCCAGGTTGCCGTTCTTGTCGGCCATCAGCGCCCAGCGGCCGGGGCTGGTCGCCTCCACCTCGCGCTGGGCCAGCATCATGTTGAGGTAGTTCAAGGTCTTGGCGTTGGGCGAGAGGGCCTCGGGCGGGATGCGGCGCCTGGCCGCCAGCACCATGTCCACGCCCTGGGCGAAGTAGGGGGCGCGGGCGCGGAAGGGGATCGGCACGCAGTCGATGACGATGGTGGGGCCGGTCGGTTCTGCCGGCGGGTTATAATAGTAGTGGCGGCCGGAGGTGACGCGCTGGGTCACCCAGTAGTCCTCGCCCTCGGGCAGGGAGGGGCGGTTGGCCGCCACAACCTTCTCGGTGGCCTCCGCCCAGTCGGCGCGGCTCATCCCCGATTCGATGCGCACGTAGGAGAGGCTGTCGATCAGCCGGTCGATGTGCTCCTCCAGGCGGAAGAGCTCGCCCTTGAAGGTGCGCAGGGTGTCGAAGACACCGTCGGCCATGACGAAGCCGCGGTCGTGGATGTGAACGGTCGCATCCTCCTGCGGCACCAGCTTTCCATTCAGATAGACGACCCGTCCGTCGGTCATGGCGTCCTCCCTTCGCTCACCGCCGGCAGGCTGGCACTCCGGCCCGATGCTTGCAACGCAAGACTGGCAAGCAGGTGCCATGCGCGGCAAGCAGGGGCCGGGCCGCCGGCCGCATGCGGTATGCCGGAACTCTTGCCCCGCCCTGCCGTTAGTGGTGGTGAGCGGCCCGATCCGCGGCCGCGAGACCGGAGGGACAGAGCACAATGGACCTGGTGCGCATCATCATCGCAATTCTACTGCCGCCTCTGGGGGTCTTCCTGCAGGTGGGCCTGGGCGGACAATTCTGGCTGAACATCCTCCTCACCCTGCTGGGCTACATCCCCGGCATCGTGCATGCGGTCTGGGTCATCGCGAAGAAGTAGCCGGCGGCCGCCGCCCGCGGCCGTCGAGCGTCACCTCTGCTCGGAAAACGCCGTCCAGTAGGCGTCGATGGCCGGGGAGCCGCCGAGATGGACGTAGAGCACCCTGGAGCCCGCCGGGAAGACGCCCTTGCGCACCTTGTCGATCAGGGCCTGCATGGACTTGCCCTCGTAGACCGGGTCGGTCAGCATCCCCTCCAGTCGCGCGGCCAGGCGGATCGCCCGGATGGTCTCCTCGCTGGGAATGCCGTAGGCGGGCGCGGCGTAGGCCTCGTCCAGCACCACCTCTTCCTCGGCGATCTCGCGGCCGAGGCCGATCTGCTCCGCCGTCTGCCGGGCGATCTTCATGACCGCGGCGCGGGTCTGCTGGGGCCGGGCGGTGATGTCGATGCCGATGACGGACCGGGCGCGGCCGACCTTGGCCAGGCCCGCGACCATCCCGGCCTGGGTGCTGCCGGAACCCGACGCGGTCACCAGATAGTCGAAGGCGAAGCCGAGCTGGCGCTCCTGCTCCAGCAGCTCCTCGGCGAAGGCGGCGAAGCCCAGCCCGCCCAGGGGATGGTCGGAGGCGCCGGCCGGGATGGCGTAGGGCCTGGCGCCGCCGGCGCGAAGCGCCTCCAGGGCGGCCTCCCAGCTCTCCTTGATGCCGATGCCGAAGGGCTCCTCGGAGAGTTCCGTCTCGGCCTCCATGATGCGGCTCAGCAGGATGTTGCCGATGTCGTGGTAGTACGGCCCCTCCCAGTCGACCCAGCTCCCCTGGATCAGGTGGCAGCGAAAGCCGGTCTTGGCGGCCACCGCGGCTACCTGCCGGGTGTGGTTGGACTGGATACCGCCGATGCTGACCAGGGTATCGCAGCCCTTGGCCCGGGCGTCGGGGATCAGGTACTCCAGCTTGCGGGTCTTGTTGCCGCCGTAGGCCAGCCCGCTGTTGCAGTCCTCCCGCTTGGCCCAGATCTCGACCGCGCCGCCGAGCTCCCGGCTGAGCCGCGGCAGGGGCTCCAGCGCGGAGGGCCCCAAGGTCAGGATTTCGCGAGGAAAGGAAGCGAGCGCCACTTTTCTATTCCTTATCTATTCGGATTAGCCGTGGATTCCAACACCATGCTAGAAAGGACGATTAATAACTGTCACGTCTTTTATTGTTATACAACAATCGGTCATCGGGTGACCGGGCTGCGGGCGAAGACGCAGATGGCCGGCGGGGAGAGAGTCGTCTCTTCCTCGAAACCCAGCGCATCCAACCCCGCCGCCTCCATCATCTGCGACCAGCGCGCCGCAAGCCTCTCCAGATCCGTCTGCCCGCAGGTGCGGCGCGGCTGAAAGGTGAGGAAGAGGGCGCCCTCGGGTGCCAGCCGGTCCGCCAGTGTCCGCAGCACAGCAGAGGGATCGCTCCAGAAGAAGGCCACGTTGACGGCGATGATGCAGTCGAAGGGCCCCTGCAAGGCCTCATCCTGGCTCGGTCCAATCTGCTCCGCGCTACCGAGCAGCAGGCGCAGCGTCCCGGCGCGGAGTGCCTCGCGATTGCGGCGGCTTGCCATGCGCAGCATGGTCGGGGAATGGTCCAAGCCGACTGCCCGGCCGCCCTCGAGGCGTCGGCAGATCGCCGCGAGGGCCAATCCGGGTCCGAAGCCGATCTCAAGGACCCGGTCGGACGGTCCGATGTCGGCCAGGCGGAGCGTCCAGAGATTGCGCCGCCGATTGGACGAGCGAAGGGCCATGGTGCAGCCGGCCAGCCAGCCGGCGACGCCGCTGGGGCGGCGGAACTGACCGACCAGATAGGCCGCAAGTCCCTCCCGCCGCGCAGGCCGGCCCGACTGGACCAGGTGGCTGGTCATCACGCTCTGCGAGGCGCGCGAAGAGCCCAGGCGAAGACGGCGAGTAGCAGCGCCAGGCCGATCGCGCCTTTCACCTCCATGCGCGGCAGGCCCAGGAGGTCGGGCGCGAAGAGGTTCCAGCCGACGTGGGCTCCCACGACCATCAAGACAAAGGCGCCCAGGCTCGTCAGGACCCTGTGAAGCCGGCGCTTGGCGGTCTCTCGTGCGTTGGGGGCCATGTCTCAGTCCTCCTCTCCAGTGGCGGCAGGGCTTGCTTGCTAGGGTTGCGATTCGAAGGTGCGCACCAGCCGACGCAGCAGATCGTTGGCCTGGTCCAGTTCCTGCGGTGCGGCGGCCAAGGGGGTCTCGGCCAGCGCGGCCGCCTCGCGCGACCGGATGGCATCGAAGGCGGCCCGGCCGGCAGGGGTCATCGCGATCAGGTGCGAGCGACGATGGGCCGGATTCTCCAGCGTTTCGACAAGGTCCAGCTCGGCCAGGGCATTCACGAGGCCCTGGATGTGCTGGCGGCTGACCGGGCGCGCCCTTGCCATGTCCGGGACGGTCTGGGGGCCGTGGCGGCCCAGGCTCTCCAGCACGCCCCGCATGCCCGCGGTGATGCCGCTGCCGCCGTGCAGGCTATCGGCGGCCGCAGCCAGCTGGTGAAACAGCTTTCGAACGGTCACGATCAGCGGGTAGAGCGCCTTGGCCTGCTCTTCGGTCACGTGGGTGGATCCTTTATGACAACTCACTTGTCATAGTGCATGATGACAAGTGAGTTGTCAATCCGCGCTCTGCGTTCGATCCGGCCGCCGCTTCCTACTGCAGCAGCGCGCAGGCGGCGGCATAGCTGGAGCGCTCCTCCAGCCGCTCCAGGCCGACGCCTCGCATCTCCTGGAAGAGGAGGGTGAGTTCCGCCTTCCGGCCGAGCCGGCAGGCCGAGTCCACCAGGAGCTGGAAGAAGAGGTCGCGCTGGGCGTGGCTGCCGCCCATCTGCCAGAGGTTGCGGCGCGCCGGCAGCAGGATCTCCAGAACCCGCTCGTGCTCGCCGCTGCGGTAGGCCAGGCTGGCCTCGCCCGCGGGATTGGCCGCCAGCGCATAGCGCGGTCCCAGGCTGCCGCGGTCCTCGGCGGCGAAGCTCTGCATGGCGGCCAGGGACTCTTCGGCCTCGGCGAAGCGCCCGGCGGCCGCCAGCGCCAGCACGCAGTGCGCCGAGGTGAAGGGGCTGGTGGTGTTGCCGATCCTGGCGGCCGCGAGATCGGCCACCGGGCCCCAGCGCTCGCCGACGTCGAGGCCGCGCAGCTCCAGGCGCTGCAGCAGGGCCACGTCGTTCTGGATGTCCACGTAGAAATCCGGCACGGCCTGCATCAGCGGCGAGGCGAGGTCCCGCAGCACCTCGTCGTAGATGCGGCGCGCCTCGTCGTAGTTGCCGGCCTCGGTGTGGAAGAGCGCCAGGTGCCACCAGTTGTGATGGCGGATGTGGTTGGCCTTGTCCCAGTTGCCGGTCAGGCCCTCGCACCAGGCGATGCCGTCGGCCAGCCGGCCCTGCATGATCAGGACGTGTGCCACGGCATGCGCGGCCCAGGGGTCTTCCGGGTCCAGTTCGATGGCCCGCTTGCCGCAGCGCTCGGCCTCGGCATAGGCCCCGGTCTCCTCCAGTCCGAAGGCGCGCAGCGCCAGGAAGGCGCCGAGCCCGGGGGTCTCCGGCTGCCAGGCCGCCGCCGCGCGCTCCGAGATGTCGCGCATCCAGGCGACCTCGCCGATCCAGAAGAGCTCGAACTGCGAGAGCCGGAGGGCGAAGAGGTCGTGCGGATGGTCCAGCACGATCTGCTCGTAGTGGCAGTTGGCCTCGGTCAGGCGGCCGGCGATCGAGGCCTCCAGCGCCAGGAGGTAGTGCCGCTCGCGCTCGCTTTCGGGCGGCCGGGCCTTCCTTGCGGCGGCCAGCATGGCCTCTGCCGGCGCCAGCAGCTCGGGCTTGCGCAGGCCGATCATGAGGATGCCCCTGGCGATGAAGGGGAGCGCGAAGTCCGGGTCGGCTGCAGTGGCGGCCTTCAGGTGATCCATGGTGTCGGTCCGCCAGGCGACGTAGCTCCGGGTCGCGCGCTCGTAGGCGGCCGCCGCCTCGGTGCTGGGGGTGGTCAGAGCGTAGCCGTAGGAGTCCTGCTGCATATCCCCTCGTCCTCTACTTCCTGTTCGCATTCAAGAGATCCGTCGTTGCCCTCCCCGTGCGCCGTCCGGAGACAAAGCCGATCCCCTGAGCAAGGCCCTGTGCGGCGCATGGCGATCTAGTCCCCGGTATCCTCGGCCAGCCTCTCGGCGTCGCGCAGCCGCTCGCTGCGCTTGTAGGCGATATAGTAGCGGAAGATGTTGGCGACGTACTCGACCGGCTGCCTTCCGACGTGGTGGGCGACCACGACCTCCATGTTGCCGAACCAGCGGTTGGGATCGAGGTTCATCTTCGGCGCCAGGCGCCGCAGCGATGCGATCCGGTTCGGCCCGGCGTTGTAGCTGGCAAGCGCGAAGAGGTGGCGGTCGCGCAGCCGGATCGCCGGGTCGTCGAAGTAGCTGTCGATGATGAAGCGCATGTACTTCGCCCCGGCGTGGACGTTGGGGCCGGCCTTGCGGATGCCCTCGATCGCGATCGGCGGGGCCGCCGCGGTGCTGGGCAGAAGCTGCATCAGGCCGACCGCCCCGGAGGAGGAGACGACGGACTGGTCGAGCTGCGATTCCTGGTAGGCCTGCGCCACCAGGAAGAGCCAGTCGAAGCGGTAGAGGTCGGCATAGGTCTTGAAGATGTCGACCGTCTTGTCCAGGCGCTGGTTCACCTCGTCGGAGAGCGCGTGCTTCACGAAGCGGACGTTGTCGAGGTAGCGCTTGATCAGGATGTTGGCGAAGAGGCTGCCCCAGGCGTGGGTCTTCACGAAGCCGTTGATCGCCTTTTCCAGCTTGGGGCTGTCCTTGCGGAAGGCCCAGGCGATCTTGCCGCCCTTGCGCAGCGCGATCGCGTCGTGGACCACGAGATCGGGATAGATCTTCTTCCACAGCGGGGCCTCGATGTCGTCCATCACGGTGGCCGGATAGACCCCGGCCGCCACCAGGCCGGCGATGGCGCCGTCGGTCAGGTTCTCGTCGGTGGCGATGACCTTGACCTCTTTCTTGCCGGCGGCCTTCAGGCGCCGGTTCAGATGCTTCAGGCTCGCGGCATAGCTGGAGAGCGGGCGCACGGCGACCTCCTTGCCCGAGAGCTCGTCCAGGGTGGAGACCTTGGGAAAGTCCTTGCCGGCGACCAGCACCTCGCTGACGTCGTCGTCCAGGGGGTCGGAGAAGGCCACCAGCTTCCGGCGCTCCGGCGTGACGGTGATGGCCGAGGCCGCGATGTCGCCGATCCCGGCCACCAGGTCGGCGAGCAGCCGGTCGCGGCCGACGGGGATGAAGACCAGGTCCACGTCTTCGCCATGCGTCAGCTTGTAGTCCTTGTTGATCGTCTCGCCGAAGCGGGTCAGCAGCTCGTAGGTGAGGCCGCGCTGGCGGAAGCGGTCGATGAAGTAAAAGACGTCGTCGTAGACCACCAGGACGCGGATCATCCGCCGCTCGATCATGCCGTCCAGGTCGCCCTTCCAGGGATCGAGCGCGATCGCCATCAGCTCCTCGTGGCTGACGATCTCGGCATGCAGCGGGAAGATGTTGCCCGCCTCGTCCTTCTTCTCGGTGGCCTGGGCCGCCGCGCAGCCGAAGAGGGCAAGCAGCACGAGGGCGAGGACCGTCGTCCCCCTGTCCGCTCGCCCGGAGCCTCGGCCTCCCCCCGGCCCTTTCCGCCTGTCGCGCAACCACTGCATCACGAGGGAAAGACTAGCATTTTCGCCAAAGTGACGTGCAAGGATTGCGTTCCTCGCGGGCATCAGGCTTACGTGAAGGGAGGCCCGAGAGAGGGAGCGAAAGGCATGGCGAAGCAGGACGAGACACTGACGCCCGACGCGCTGGCACGCTGGGGCGGCGAGCTCGGACGCTGGGCGGCGGACTACCTCTCGACCCTCCGCGATCGACCCGTGCGCGCGCAGACGGCACCCGGCGCTCTTCTGAACAGCCTGCCGGAGGCGCCGCCGGAGGAGGGCAGTGCCTTCGAGCCCCTGTTCCGCGACTTCCAGGACCTGGTCCTGCCGGGCATGACGCACTGGCAGCACCCGCGCTTCTTCGCCTACTTCGCCGCCAACTCCAGCCCGCCCTCGGTGCTGGCAGAGTTCCTGACCTCGGTGCTTGCGGCCCAGTGCATGCTCTGGCAGACCTCGCCGGCCGCCACCGAGCTGGAGGTCAGGATGATCGACTGGCTGCGCCAGATGGTGGGGCTGCCTGAGGGCTTCCGCGGCGTGATCCAGGACTCCGCCTCCAGCGCCACCCTGGCCGCGGTCCTGACGGCGCGGGAGCGCGCGCTCGGCTGGGAGGGCAACCGCCGGGGCCTGGCCGGCGGGCCCGCCTGCCGCATCTACTCGACCGCCGAGGCGCACTCCTCGATCGACAAGGCCTGCTGGATCGCCGGGATCGGCCAGGAGAACCTGGTGAAGATCGAGACGGCGGGGCCGAGGCGTTCCATGCGGGCCGATGCGCTGGAAGCGGCGATCGAGGCCGACCGGGCGGCCGGCCTGCTGCCGGCCGGGATCGTCGCCGTGCTCGGCGGCACCTCGACCGGCGCCTCGGACGAGATCCGGCCGGTCGCCGAGGTCGCGCGGCGCCAGGGCCTCTACCTGCACGTCGACGCCGCCTGGGCCGGCAGCGCCATGATCTGCCCCGAGCTGCGGCCTCTCATGGCCGGTGCCGAGCAGGCGGACTCCTTCGTCTTCAATCCGCACAAGTGGCTCTTCACCAACTTCGACTGCTCGGCGCACTTCGTTCGCGACCCGGCCAGCCTGGTGCGAACCCTGGCGATCCGCCCGACCTTCCTCGAGACCCAGGGCCAGGGCGAGGTGCTGGACTTCTCCGAGTGGTCGGTGCCGCTGGGGCGCCGCTTCCGGGCGCTGAAGCTCTGGTTCGTCATCCGCAGCTACGGCGTCGAGGCCATGCGCCAGCTGATCCGCCGGCACATAGCCCTGTCGCAGGACCTGGCCGCCCGCCTGGAACGCGAGCCCGACTTCGAGATCGTGACGGCGCCGCAGCTCTCGCTCTTCACCTTCCGCTACAACCCCTCCGACGGCCGCGACCCGGACGAGCTCAACCGGCGCCTGCTCGACCGGATCAACGACGAGGGAGCGATCTATCTCACCCAGACCGCGGTCGAGGGCCGCTACGTGCTGCGCTTCCAGGTCGGACAGACCTACACCGAAGCACAGGACCTGGCGCTCGCCTTCGAGGTCATCACCCGGACGGCGCGGGGGCTGTAGGGCTGGGAGCTTCCGTCCCGTCTAGCGAACGTCAGCTGATCCTTCGGTCAAGCCGAAGGAAGACAGGGGCGTCAAAGTTAGATCGGCCGCGGCCCCTTCGCCTACTTGGCCTCAGCCCGGCACACCGGGCCGAACGAAGCGGCAGTCCCGCTAGATCTCGTTGCCGGCGCCCTTGAGGGTGGCGAGCTCGCCCTCGAGGGAGTCGATGCGGGACTGCAGGGCCTCGACCTCGGCCTCCAGCTCGGCGACGCGGGACTCGGCGGCCTCGGCGCGCTCCTCGAGCGCCTCCCACTCGCCGTCCTCGTCGTCCTCTTCCCACTCCTCCTCGGCCGCGCCCACTTCGGTGCCGTCCAGGACGCGCTCGGCCAGCGCGCGCACGTAGTTGCTGTCGGCCTGGTCGAGCGCGCCCTCGGCCATCTCCCGCTGGAACTCCTCCAGGTCCTCGCGCGTGTCGGCGGATATCTTGCCCGAGTTCAGCAAAGCCCTGATCAGTCCCGCCGTGTCTTGCGCCATTTCTTCTCTTCCCAAGCGATGTCCTTCGCGCTGCGGCCGCAGCGGCTGCATAGAGGCACGAGGCCCCCTGCGCTTGTCAAGCGCCGGAGGTCCGGTGCGCCATTGCGGAGCCTGGGGCAAGACTGCTTGCCGGCCCCGCTGCGCACGCAGAGTCGACAGGAGGCCCGCCAGACCCTAGAGTCGAGGTGGCGGCCGCAAGCCGGCCGGCCAACCTTCGAGACGAGACAGCAAGCGAGGACCGGGCATGGGAAAGTTCGGTGTGGGCCAGGCCGTGCGGCGGCTGGAGGATCAGCGTCTGATCACCGGTGCCGGACGCTATACCGACGACATCTCCGTCGAGGGGCAGTGCTATGGCGTGGTGGTGCGCAGCCCGCTCGCGCACGCCAGGGTCGTCCGGTTGGACCTGGAGGCGGCCAAGGCGAGCCCGGGCGTGCTCGCCGTCTACCAGGGCGCCGACCTGGAGGCCGCAGGGATCGGCACCATCAAGTGCGTTGCGCCCCTGGCCGGACGCGACGGCAGCCAGACGATCAACCCGCCCTATCCGGCGCTGGCCGACGGCAAGGTGCGTCACGTCGGCAATCCCGTCGCCTTCGTCGTCGCCGAGAGCCTCGCCCAGGCACGCGATGCGGCCGACCTGGTCGAGGTCGAGTACGAGGACCTGCCGGTGGTCGCCGAAACCGCGCGCGCGCTCGACCCCGGCGCGCCGCTGGTGCACGAGGGCATGCAGGACAACTGCTGCCTCGACTGGGTCCAGGGCGACGAGGCGGCAACCGAGGCCGCTTTCGCCAAGGCGAGCCACGTCGCCCGGGTGGACCTGGTCAACAACCGCGTCGTGGTGAACGCGCTGGAGCCCCGGTCGGCGCTCGCCGACTACGATCCTGAGAGCGGCATCGTCTCGCTGACCGCGCCGAACCAGGGCATCTTCCGCCTGCGCGGGCAGATCGCGGCCGTCCTGGGGGTCGAGGAGGAGAAGCTGCACCTGGTCTGCCCCGACGTCGGCGGCGGCTTCGGCATGAAGATCTTCCTCTTCCCGGAGATGATCGCGACGCTCTTCGCCGCCATGCAACTGGGCCGGCCGGTGAAGTGGACCGCGGAGCGGGTGGAGAGCTTCCTCTCGGACACCCAGGGCCGCGACCACGTGACCACGGCAGAGATGGCCCTGGACGAGAGCGGGCGCTTCCTCGGCCTGCGGGTGAAGACCCTCGCCAGCATGGGCGCCTACCTCTCGAACTTCGGGGTGCTCATTCCAACCGGTGCCTCGACGCCGATGCTCTCGGCCCTCTACAAGATCCCGGCCATCTTCGCCAACGTGAAGTGCGTCTTCACCAACACCGTGCCGGTCGATGCCTACCGCGGCGCCGGGCGCCCGGAGGCGGCCTACCTGGTGGAGCGCCTGGTGGAGGAGGCGGGCCGGGTGGTGGGCCTCAGCCCCATGGAAATCCGCCAGCTCAACTTCATCCGGCCCGAGGACATGCCCTACGACACCGGGCTCGGGCGCATCTACGATGTCGGCGACTTCCCGCGCATCCTGAAGGAGGCGGCCGGCCGTGCCGACCTGGAGGGCGTGGCGGCCCGCAAGGAGGAGGCCGTCCGGCGCGGCAAGCGGCTGGGCATCGGCATCGGCTGCTACATCGAGGCCTGCGGCGGCCTGGGCGCGGAGGAGGCGGTGGTGCGCGCCGAGGCCGACGGTGGCGTCACCCTGGTGGTCGGCACACAGACCAACGGGCAGGGACACCTGACCGCCTATGCGCAGCTCCTGAACGACAAGCTGGGAGTCGATCCGGCCAAGGTGCGGATGATCCAGGGCGACAGCGACATCGTGAAGGCGGGCGGCGGCACCGGCGGGTCGCGCTCGCTGCTGATGGGCGGCGTCTCGATCAACCGGGCGAGCGACAAGGTGATCGAGCGCGCTCGGAAGATCGCGAGCCACCTGCTGGAGGCCGCGGCCGTCGATCTCGAGTTCGAGGAGGGCGTCTTCAGCGTCGTCGGCACCGACCGGCGGATCAGCCTCGCCGAGGTGGCCGCCGCCGCCGAGGAGGGCCGTGCGCCCGAGGAGCTTGCCGGCCCCCTGGAGGAGACCGGCAACTACGAGGCCGAGGCGCTGACCTATCCCAACGGCGCCCATGTCTGCGAGCTGGAGGTGGACGAGGCCAGCGGCGCGGTGGAGATCCTGCGCTACACCGTGGTCGACGACTTCGGCACCCTGGTCAACCCGATGCTGGTCGCCGGCCAGGTGCACGGCGGCATCGCCCAGGGCCTGGGCCAGGCGCTGCTCGAGCACACGGTCTACGACGAGAACGGCCAGCTCGTCTCCGGCTCCTGGATGGACTACTGCATGCCGCGCGCGGACGACGTGGTCCAGGTCGACCTCACCTTCGTCGAGGATCTGCCCTGCGCGACCAATCCCCTGGGCGTGAAGGGGGCGGGGGAGGCGGGTGCCATCGGCGCGCCGCCGGCCTCCATCAACGCGCTGATCGATGCGCTGGGCCCGCTGGGCGTCCGCCATCTCGACATGCCGGCGACGCCCGAGAAGCTCTGGCGCGCCATGCGGGGCCTGTGAGGTCGTGGCCAGGGCAGGCGGCACGGCGGAGGACCAGGACCTCCTGGCCGTGCTCCGCCTCTTTGCGGAGCGGGCCGGCAAGGAGATCCTGGCCCACTACATCGACTCCTCCTCGGTCCTCGAGATGCAGGAGAAGCCCGACGGCTCGCCGATCACCTCTGCCGACCTGGCGAGCGAGGAGCTGCTGCTCGAGGCGCTGGGCTCCCTGACGCCGGGCGTGCCGGTGATCTCGGAGGACAGCTTCGTGATGGGCGGCGGGCCGGACGAGCTGCCGTCGCGCTTCTGGCTGGTCGATCCGCTGGACGGGACCAACCAGTTCCTGACGCAGAACGCGGAGTTCACGGTGAACCTCGCCCTGATCCAGGACGGGGTCCCGATCGCCGGCGTGGTGCATGCGCCGGCGCTGGCCATGACCTGGTGCGGGGCGGGGCCGGGCAGCGCCGCCTTCTCGCAGACCGACCAGCCGCCGATGGCGATCGCCGCGCGCGCCTGCCCGGACGAGGGCGCCATCCTCTTCACCCACCGCTACCAGGGCAGCGACGCCAGCAACCTGACGGCCGAGGCACGCTACCGCATCGCCAAGCACCACCGCTCCGGCTCCGGGATCGTCTTCGGCTTCCTCGCCACCGGCCAGGCCGACATCTACGCCCGCCTGGAGCCCACCGGCGAGTGGGCCTCGGCGGCCGGCCACGCGGTCCTGCGGGCGGCCGGCGGCAAGGTCGAGGACGAGCAGGGCAAGCCGCTCACCTACGGCAAGCCGGGCTTCAGGAACCTGGGGTTCTTGGCCTTCGGCAGGCGATAGGGGCAGCGCCGGCTCGCTCCCCTCAAGCAGAGCAGGATGCGCGCGCTTCTGCGCAGGCATCCTGCATCGGTACGATGTCTTAGGAGAGGGGCGCCGTCGCTGACGAAACCATCCGCGCAGGCTCTGCCCTAAAGCCACATGAAGTCGCTCGTGGTCAGCAGGTTGGCCGCGGTCAGGCCGTCGACCTGGATTGCGATGTCGGCGGCGCCGTCACCGTTGCGGTCGACCTGAAGCTGGCGCGGGCCATCGTAGCGGGCCTCGCTGTTGCCGCTGCCGGAGAAGGCGCTCGAGCCGATGTAGCTGAAGCTTCCGGTCTCGAGACCGACCCCGAAGACGAAACGGTCCTGCCCGTTCGCTTCATTCAGCAAGGCACCGTCGAAGTCCCGGATCACCGGCGCGCCGCTGCCGATCGGGCCGCCATTGAAGAAGAACCAGTCCTTCCCCAGGCCGCCGAAGGCACGATCCTCCTCGCCGAGGTAGAAGGTGTCCTTTCCCGCACCTCCCTCCATGCGGTCGGACCCCTCGCCGCCGAAGAGCGTATCGGCTCCATTGCCGCCCAGAAGCGTGTCCTCTCCACCGTCGCCGAAGAGGCGGTTGTGTCCGCTGTTGCCCTCGATCGTGTTCGCCAGGGCGTTACCGGCGCCGTTCAGGTCGCCCGCATCTGCAGCCAGGCGCAGGTTCTCGATGAAGGCCGATGCCGAGACGCTCGGCAGGGTGTAGTCGACCGAGGTCACGATCAGGTCCTCGCCCTGGCCGGAATACTCGAAGACCTGGTCGCCGAGGGTGTCGACGAGGAAGGTGTCGTCGCCGGAGCCGCCGCGCAGGAAGTCGCTACCCCCGGCCCCGTCCAGGATGTCGTCGCCGGAGGACCCCCTGATGTCGTTCACGAAGTCGTTGCCGATGATCTCGTTGTCGCGCTCGTTGCCGGCGAGGAAGGCGTTGCCGGCTGCTTCGGTCGCCTGCATGGTCTCGATGAAGTTGTCCACCGTGTTGCTGGCCAGGGTGTAGCTCTTGGCCTGCACCAGGACCAGGTCGTGGGCGCCCTCGCCGGCGTGATCGAAGACCTTGTCGCCCAGTTGATCGACGACGAAGGTGTCGTTGCCCTTGCCGCCAAAGGCCGTGTCGTTTCCCGACCCGCCGTCCAGGAAGTCCTTGCCGCCGGAGCCGGTCATGGTGTCGAAGCCGGACCCACCGAAGAACCTGTCCCTGCCGGCATCGCCCAGGGCCCGGTCGTTGCCGTCCTCGCCGTAGAGGAAGTCGTTGCCCTGTCCGCCCTCGAGGCGGTCGTCGTCGTTTCCGCCGAAGATGCGGTCGGTATCGCTGCCGCCGAAGAGGTTGTCCTCGTCGTCGTCGCCGTTCAGGATATCGTTGCCTCGGCCGCCGAAGACCCGGTCGGGGTCGTCGCCGCCGTAGAGGCGGTCGGCACCGTTGGCGCCGAGGACCGTGTCCTCGCCCTCCTCGCCGAAGATGCGGTCGGAGGCGTGTCCGCCGTCGGCCCGGTCGTGCCCGGACCCGCCGTAGAGCAGGTCGCTGCCCTCGGCACCCTCCAGCTCGTCGTCACTCTCGCCGCCTTCGAGCCTGTCGTCGCCCTCGGCACCGAAGAGGGAATCGTCGCCGCTGCCCGCGCGCAGCCGGTCGTCGCCCTCGGCGCCGTAGAGGCGGTCGGAACCGCCGTCGTAGTCACTGATGAGGTCGTCGCCGCTTCCGCCGAAGAGGTTGTCGTCGTCCGAACCGCCATAGAGGTCGTCGTCTCCGCTGCCGCCTATCAGGGTGTCGCGGTCGCCGCCTCCGAAGAGCGAGTCGGTGCCGTTCCCACCTTCCATCCTGTCATCGCCGGCACCGCCGGCGGCAGCATCGCTACCATCGCCCCCATAGATCTCATCGTCTCCCTGGTCGCCGTAGAGCAGATCGGCATCCCCGCCTCCGAAGAGGCGGTCGGCATCCAGTCCGCCGAACAGGAAGTCGTTGGCGCTTTCGCCGTGGAGATCGTCATCGTCATCGCCGCCATAGAGGCGGTCGATCCCGCTGCCGCCCTTGGCCAGATCGTCGCCCGCCTCGCCGATCAGGCGATCGTGGTGGTTTCCGCCATAGAGATTGTCGCTACCGTGGCCGCCGACGAGCGTGTCGTTACCGCTGAGGCCATAGAGGCGATCGTTGCCGCTCAGGCCGAAGATGGTGTCGGTCTGATCGGTGCCGGTCAGCCTGTCGGCGGTGAAAGTTCCAGAGATGATAGCCATCGGTCCCTCCTGTCTCCTGTCTCCGGCCTGCGTCATCGCTTGCCGGGCTGTGTCTGGTCAGAAGGTGGGTGCCGGTCGGCACTGCCGCTTGAAGAGCCGCTCGGGCTGACATGAGGAATACTTGGATTTTATCTGTGGATGGCCCCCAGCGGTCCTCACAAACTCGGATCTTACGCTGTGCCAAGAAAAACAGAGACGGGCCCGGGGCCCGTCTCTGCGTGCTTCTGTGAGGGAAGTCGTGACCTTACTCTAGAGCCACAAGAAATCGGTCTCGGTGAGCTGGTTGGCGGCGGTCAGTCCGTCCACCAGGAAGGCCTGGTCCACGGCCCCGTCGCCGTCCTGGTCCACCTGGACCTGGCGGGGGCCGGCGAAGCGCGCCTCGCTGTCGCCGCTGCCCGAGAAGGCGGCGGCACCGACGTAGGTGAAGCTGCCCGCCTCCAGCCCGCTCTTGAAGACGAAGAGGTCCTCGCCGTCAGCACCGTTCAGCAGTTGGCCGTCGAAATCGCGGACCACCGGCCCGCCCGATCCGCCGTAGCCCAGCCCGCCGCCGTTGAAGAAGAACCAGTCCTTGCCCGACCCGCCGAAGGCGACGTCGTCCTGGCCCAGGTTCAGGGTGTCGTGCCCCTTGCCGCCCTCCAGCCGGTCGGCGTCGAGGCCGCCGAAGAGGATGTCGGCACCGCGCCCGCCCTCCAGCCGGTCGGCGCCCTGGTTGCCGGAGAGCCGGTTGTCGCCGCTGTTGCCCCAGATGGTGTTGTCGAGGTCGTTGCCGCGCCCGTCGATGTTGCCGAAACCGCCCTGCATGCGCAGGTTCTCGACGAAGCCGGTCGCCGTTCCGCTGGCCAGCGTGTAGTCGCTCTCGGCCCGCACCAGGTCGATGCCCTGGCCCGTGTACTCGAAGACCTGGTCGGTCGCGGTATCGACCACGAAGGTATCGTCGCCGCTGCCGCCGCACAGGAAATCGCTGCCGCCGCGGCCGTTCAGGATATCGTTGCCTGAGAAGCCGATGATGTCGTTCTGGTTTTCGTTGCCCAGCAGGGTGTTTTCGCGCTCGTTCCCGCCCAGCAGCGCGTCGCCGGCAGTGGCATTGGCGTTGACCCGGTCGATGAAGTTCGCGCCGGTGAACTGCGCCAGGGTATAGGCGAAGGCGTCGACCCTCAGCACGTCGGCGACACCGTCGCCCTCCAGCTCGCGGACGACGTCCAGCGCGGTGTCGACGATGAAGGTGTCGTTGCCGGGCCCGCCGGTCGCCGTGTCGGCGCCCGATCCGCCGTTCAGCCGGTCCCGGCCGACGCCTCCGTCCAGGATGTCGCTGCCCGAGGCACCCACCATCCGGTCGCTGCCGTCGCCGCCGAAGACCCGGTCGTCGCCGGGCCCGGCGAAGAGGGAATCCTTGTCGGTGCCGCCCTCCAGAAAGTCTTCGCCCTCGCCGCCGGCGACCCGGCCCTGGCCGGAGCCCCCGTTGATCACGTCGTCGCCGGCGCCGCCGTCGATGCTGTCGTCGCCGTGACTGCCGTAGAGGCTGTCGATGTCGTCGCCGCCCTCGATGGTGTCACGGCCGAAGCCCCCGATCATGGTGTCGTCGCCGCCCAGACCGTAAAGCAGGTCGTCGCCGCTCTTGCCGTCGATATCGTCGTCCCCGAGGCCGCCGAAAGCGGTATCTTCGCCCTGAGCGCCGATCAGCCGATCCTCTCCGGTACCGCCGTAAAGGCTGTCGTCCCCGCTGTGACCGTAGAAGGTATCGTCACCGCTGCCGGCAGCGAGGCGGTCATCGCCGTCGTCGCCGAAGAGAAGGTTCTGGCCCCCGCTGAAGTCGCCTATCTCGTCGTCGCCGCTGCCACCGTAGACCGCGTCGATGGCGCTGCCGCCGGTCAGCGAGTCGTCCCCGCTGCCGCCGAAGACATTGTCGTACCCGAGGCCCCCGAAGAGGTGATCGGGACCCTCCTCGCCATAGATGCGGTCGTTTCCTTCGCCGCCGGCGACGACGTCCTGGTCGGAGCCTGCGAAGACGCTGTCGTTGCCGCCGCCCCCATAGATCAGGTCGTGCATGCTGTGGCCGAAGGCCGTATCGTTACCGGCCCCGCCGAATAGGAAGTCGACGCCCTGGTCGCCGTAGAGGCGGTCGACACCGCTGCCGGCAAGGAGCGTGTCGCGGTCGGTGCCCCCGAAGAGGAAGTCGGCGCCCGAGCCTCCCTCGAGGCGGTCGTCGCCGTCGCCGCCGACCAGCACGTCGTTGTCCTGTCCGCCGATGAGGCGATCGTTTCCGGTCAGCCCGATCAACGTGTCCACCAGGGCGGTTCCGGTGATGGTGTCCTGGAGGTTCGCTCCGAAAATTGTTGCCATGATGCTCTCCATCGATCTGCGCACGCAGGACCCTTGGTACTGCTGCGCGCTTTGGCGGTCGCCTCGATCCCGATCGAGGCTCGGGCACTTCAGCGGTGCTGCCGCCGTTCCTGCCGACAGAGTTGGAGCCGGCCTGCCCGGCTTGCTTGAGGAGCCTGCAATGGCCTTCTGAGGAATATCTGAGAAGTTATGAGGATGAGCCCTCGGGCGGAGGGTGGGCCGGGATACCGGGGACTGCGATCCGGCTCGGACGCCCGCTCGGGGGGCGCTGCTCCCGGGCCGCGCTTGCCAGGGTCGAGCGTCATGACGCAATCTCTTGTCCAATCAGCGCAGCGCGAAAGACCGTCACCTATGATTGACCGCCGATCCTTACTCCGCAATGCGGCTGCAGTCCCACTGGCCTCTGCGGCACTGCCCCTGGCAAGGCAGGCAGCCTGGGCGGAGGAGACGAAGCCGGGCATGCCGACCGGGCCGGCCATGGGGACCCGCCTGCGCATCGAGAGCAAAGAGATCAGCCCCTTCGGCGCCAAGACCACGGCGCTGCTGGCCAACGGGACCTGGCCCGGGACGGAGCTGCGCTTCACCAAGGGCGAGCAGTTCGCGGCCCTGGTCGAGAACGGGCTGGATCAGCCCACGACCCTCCACTGGCACGGCATGATCCTGCCCAACCTGCAGGACGGCGTGCCGGAGGTGACCCAGGCGCCCATCGCACCGGGAGAGGCGATCTTCTACGGCTTTCGCCTGCGCCAGGCGGGAAGCTACTGGTACCACTCCCATGTTGGCCTGCAGCTTCAGCAGGGTCTTTCGGGCCCTCTCATCATCGAGGATCCGGAAGAGCCCAACGGATACGACGAGGACATCACCGTCTACCTGAGCGACGTCATCAACATGGCGCCGGCGAAGGCGATGGCGGAGCTCTTGACCGATAGGATGGACGTCGGCGCGACCAGCCCCTACGCCAACCCCGACGGTTCGGCCTTCGCGACCGATTTGGCCTATGACGGCCTGATGCTGAACGGCAAGACCGACCAGGACCCCTGGGTCAAGGCGGTGAAGTCGGGGAGCCGCCTGCGCCTCAGGCTGATCAACGGCTCCGGCTCGACCTATTTCCGGGTCGCCGTCGACGGGCTGACCCTGCAGGTCATCGCCGCCGACGGCGAGCCCATCGTGCCGATGGAGGTGGAGAACCTGGTGCTGGCGACGGGGCAGCGCTACGACGTGCTGGTCACGGTCGAGAGCGGCAGCAGCCACACGATCCACGCGGCCGGCCTGGGGCTGGACAAGCAGGCCCTGGGCGTCATCCACGCCAGCGACGCCGAGCCGGCGGTCAACAGCGCCAGGCCCGCCTTCGGCGGCCCGACCCTGCAGGTCGAGAACCTGACCTCGCCCTACGAGACCAGCTTCTCGAAGGCGCCGGACAAGATCTTCAGGATCGACCTCACCGGCAACATGGAACGCTATCTCTGGCAGATGAACGGCGTCTCCTGGCCCGAGGCCTTCGCCAAGTTCAAGGGCGTGACGATCGAGGAGAGCTACTACGACGTCAGCTACGGCGACGTGGTGCGCTTCGATCTGGTCAACGAGACGCCGATGGTGCACCCCATGCACCTGCACGGCCATGTCTTCCGGGTGCTGACGGAAGGCCGCGACCCGGCGACCGCGCCGGTGCGCGACACGGTCTCGGTCCCGCCCAAGGGCAAGGTCTCGATCGAGTTCCTGGCCGACAACCCCGGCAAGTGGTTCTGGCACTGCCACAACGCCTGGCATCTCGCCGTCGGCATGGCCCAGGCCGTCCGCTACACCATCTGAGCCGTCTCTGGCGCGTTTCGGCTTTGCGCGGAACCGGCCCGCACCCCCGCCCCCGGAAGTATCCTGGCATGGGCGGCCGGGCGGGGGTGCGGGCCGGTTCCGTTTTCACCTCATGGTCTAGACCAGGATGCGCTCGCTCATGCTCACGAATCCCGCTCTAGCCTTTTGTTTTTAAAAGTAAATCGTCGTCGCAGATGAGTCCATCTGCTCGGGATTTGCTCTAGGCCACCTCGAACCAGGTCTGCATGCCGGCGGCCTGGTGCTCCAGCATGTGGCAGTGGAGCATCCAGCGGCCCGGATTGTCGGCGACGAAGGCCACGCTGACCTCGCTGTCGGGCTGCATCAGGATGCTGTCGCGCCAGGCGGCCTCGGGCGGGCCGTCGGAGCGGGTGACCTCCTGCACGTGGTGGCCGTGGATGTGCATCACATGGGCGAAGGCCGTCCCGGCAAGTGGTTCTGGCACTGCCACAACGCCTGGCATCTCGCCGTCGGCATGGCCCAGGCCGTCCGCTACACCATCTGAGCCGTCTCTGGCGCGTTTCGGCTTTGCGCGGAACCGGCCCGCACCCCCGCCCCCGGAAGTATCCTGGCATGGGCGGCCGGGCGGGGGTGCGGGCCGGTTCCGTTTTCACCTCATGGTCTAGACCAGGATGCGCTCGCTCATGCTCACGAATCCCGCTCTAGCCTTTTGTTTTTAAAAGTAAATCGTCGTCGCAGATGAGTCCATCTGCTCGGGATTTGCTCTAGCAGGCTGCTGAAAAAGTCGGCGGGAGGGGCGTTTCGGGAAGTTTTTGGCTGGTGTTGATGGGTCAGCTTTCCGGAGCGAGCTGCGGATGGTTTCTTTGGTGGGGGTCTGTGGGGCTGCACTCCTTGTTGCGGTGATGCTTAGGCTGCAGCCAGCAACTTTGGTAGTCGGATCAGGTTTCCAGCGGCCACGCCCAGCAGGAAGGACCAGCCGACGCGGGCCTTACCTCGATGCTTGGTCTTGGCCAGTCCGGCCACGTTCTTGGCCCATCCGATCGGCTCTTCGATCCTCTTTCGCAAGCGCTGGCTGATCGCATAGCCCGGGTGGCGGGTGGTCCGGCCGTCGATGGCGCTGGTGCGCCGCTTGCCGGTCTTGGTCAGGTGATCGTTGCGGGCGATGTGGGGCGTGACCTTGCGCGCGCGCAGATCGCTGACAAACTGGCGGGCATCGTAGGCCTTGTCGGCGCCCAGCGTGATGCGTCTCTTGCTGTGCGCGCGATAGCGCTCGACCATGGCCAAAGCCGCCTCCCGCTCGGCCGTGCCGCTGGCCTGGGTCAGCTCGGCATCGATGATGAGACCGTTGCGGTTCTCCATCAGGACATGGCCGAGATAGCACAGCCGGCTCTCCCGGCCATTGCCCTTGCGATAGAGGCGGGCCTGGGGATCGCTGGTGCTGGCATGGGTCTCGTTCGAGCGCTTCTCCTTGCGGAAGTTGCGTTCCTGGTTGCGCCCGCCCGAGCTGCTGCCGCCAGCGCCAGGGGTGCCGTCATCACCAGGGGTGCCGTCATCACCGGGGGTGCCGTCATCGCCTGACCGCGGCCGGAAGCTCTTCATCGAGGCCCAAGCCTCGATCATCGTGCCGTCGACCGAAAAGTGCTCCTCCGACAGCAGCGTCTTGACCCGTGGCTGGTTCATCACCGCGGACAAGAAACGCCGCGCGATATCGCCCTCCAGCAGCCGGTCGCGGTTCTTCGAGAACACCGTCGCATCCCACACCGGAGCATCCATAGGTAGGCCCACGAACCAGCGAAACAGCAGATTGTAGTCCAACTGCTCCATCAGCTGCCGCTCCGAGCGGATCGTGTAGAATGCCTGCAGCAGCAACGAACGAAGCAGCTTCTCTGGCGCAATCGATGGACGTCCCGTCTTCGAATAGAGCTGCTCAAACGACGGCGATAGAACCTCCAGCGCCTCATCCACGAGCGCCCGGATGGCACGCAGCGGATGATCCCTTGGAACACGGGCCTCACAACTCACGTAGGAAAACAGACCCTCGCTGCCATCGTCTTGACCCCGCATCCTGCCTTCCCTTCCTGCTTCCCACAGCAAAAGGGAATCACATCTACCCTCTCAACGCGACTGGGTTTTTCAGCAGCCTGCTAGGCCACCTCGAACCAGGTCTGCATGCCGGCGGCCTGGTGCTCCAGCATGTGGCAGTGGAGCATCCAGCGGCCCGGATTGTCGGCGACGAAGGCCACGCTGACCTCGCTGTCGGGCTGCATCAGGATGCTGTCGCGCCAGGCGGCCTCGGGCGGGCCGTCGGAGCGGGTGACCTCCTGCACGTGGTGGCCGTGGATGTGCATCACATGGGCGAAGGCCGTGCGGTTGACCATGCGGATGACCCAGGTCTCGCCGCGCCTGGCGCTCAGCAGCGGCGCGGCCGGCATTCCGGCGATGCCGTTCATGGACCAGAACTGGCCGTGCTCCAGGGCGAGCTGCCGGCCGCTCAGTCGCTGTCCCTCGTAGTCGGCCTCGGCGAGGAAACGCATGGCGCCGCCCTCCATCACCAGGTCGACCTCCCGCTCGGGCGTGCCGAGGGCGGGGAGGGGATTGGCCGGCAGGGCCGCGGGCGCCGCTTCGCGCAGCGGCCGGGGAGACTCCGCTGCGTAGACCAGGCTGGCGCAGGCAAGCGGCTGGCCCGAGACCTCGTGGATCACCGCCTCGCTGCCGGGCTCTCCGGCCAGGTCCAGCATGAGGTCTGCGCGCTGGCCGGGTGCGAGCGTCAGGGTCCCGGCGACCGGCTGCGGGGCCACCGGCTGGCCATCCAGCGCCATCAGCCAGTTTCGCTCTCCGGGCAGGCGGAAATGCAGCACGCGGGCGTTTGCGGTGCAGACCATGCGCAGGCGGATGCGCTCGCCGGCGCCCACGGCATAGCGCTCGTAGGGCTTGCCGTTGATGGTGAGCACGTTGCCGAGGCGCCCCGCGTGCGAGAAGTCGTGGCCGTTGCCGAGGCTCGCCAGGTCCAGCCCGCCCGCTTCCGTCAGCCGCCAGTCGTCGGCCACGAACAGAAGGTCGCGGTCGACGTCCGGCGGCTCGCGCTCCTCCACGATCAGGATGCCGTAGAGGCCGCGGGCGAGCTGTTCCCAGGAGAGCCCGGTGTGGGGATGGTACCAGAAGGTGCCTGCGTCGGGCGGAACGAAGCTGTAGAGGAACTCGCCGCCTGGCCGCACCGCGTGCTGGGTCATGTGGGCGACGCCGTCCATGGCGTTCTCGTTGCGGATGCCGTGCCAGTGGATCGTGGTGTCTTGCGGCAGGCGGTTCTCCAGGCGCCTGACCAGCCGCTCGCCCTGGCGGAGCCGCAGCAGCGGGCCCGGCGCGCGGCCCTCGTAGCCCCAGATCTCCGCCTCGGGGCCTCCCGCTTCCAGGAGAGCCTGCTTTCCCTCGCTGGCCACCAGGCTATGGATGGGCTCGTCCGCCAGCGGCAGGCGCGGCAGCAGCGCCAGCCCGCCGGCTGCGAGCAGCGCGCGTCGACTGAACATCATGGTCTCACCGTCTCCCGGCATGCCGACCCTTGGCATCCACGAGCTAAGAGATTAGAGCAGGCGGTCGCAATGACAATCGCGCGGCATGAAGCAAGCGCTATTCCGGCAAAGAGGTCCAAGGCATGACTGAGGTGACCAGGGAAGCCGTGCTGGCGGCGCTGAAGCGGGTGAAGGGGCCGGATCGCGAGAGCAACATCGTCGATCTCGGCCTGATCTCGGAGATCGCGATCGCGGAGGGCCAGGTCTTCTTCTCCATCACCGTCGCAGCCGAGCGCGCCGGCGAGCTGGAGCCGCTGCGCCAGGCGGCCGAGCAGGTCGTGAGGGCACTGCCCGGCGTCACCGGCAGCGGCGTCGTCCTGACGGCCCACGCCGGCGCGGGGGAGCCTCGCCCGCAGGCACGGCCGGTGCGGCCGGCGCCGAGCGAAGCGCAGAAGCGCGACCTGCCGCCGCCGATGCAGGCGCGGGCCGGGTCCGGCCAGGCGCCGAAGCAGAAGGCCGGCGTGCCGGGGGTCAAGGCCATCATCGCCGTCGCCTCCGGGAAGGGCGGGGTCGGCAAGTCGACCACGGCGGTCAACCTGGCGCTGGGCCTGCAGGGGCTGGGGCTGGCCGTCGGCATCCTGGACGCCGACATCTACGGTCCCTCCATGCCGCGCCTGCTGGGGATCACCGGCCGGCCGGAGCCGACCGGCGGCAACATCCTGAAGCCGCTGGACGGCTACGGGCTGAAGGTCATGTCGATGGGCTTCCTCGTGGAGGAAGAGACGCCGATGATCTGGCGCGGCCCCATGGTCATGTCGGCGCTGGCGCAGATGCTGCGCGAGGTGGCCTGGGGCGACCTCGATGTCCTGGTGGTCGACATGCCGCCCGGCACCGGCGACGCCCAGCTCACCATGGCCCAGGAGGTGCCGCTGGCCGGCGCCGTGATCGTCTCCACGCCGCAGGACCTGGCCCTGATCGACGCCCGCAAGGGGCTCAACATGTTCCGCAAGGTCGAGGTGCCGCTGCTGGGCATCGTCGAGAACATGAGCTACTTCCTCTGCCCCTCCTGCGGCGAGCGGGCCGACATCTTCGGCAGCGGCGGCGCGGAAGCGGAGGCCGTGCGGCTGGGCGTGCCCTTCCTGGGCGCTGTCCCGCTGCACATGGAGATCAGGGCGCGCTCCGATTCTGGCACCCCGGTGGTGGTCGCCGATCCCGAGGGGCCTCACGCCCGGCTCTACAAGGAGATCGCGGCCAGGATCCAGGCCAGGATCGCCGAGGAGCAGGAACTGGCCAGCGAACGCCGCCCGCAGATCGTCATGGAGTAGCGCGCCCCGGCCCGGGGCCGCTATCATCCGGGCGAACCTCTCGCTGCCAGGCACAATGACTTCCTTGCGCGGACATTTCAGAGAATGCGACTTATTCTCAAGTAAATGAATTTTGAATTAAAAAGACTGCAAATCATTCTCATTACCACTGAATTCGGTTGCATTACCGGGAGGAGTGGGCGAGCATTCCGGTAACAAAAATGGAATAATCGGACCAAGTGGTCTATTGGGCGAGTCAGGGATGGAAGCGCGCGAAGTTGCGCAAATAGCTGAGGAAGATCGCAATCGGGCCGAGGTCTATGGCCTGATGGCGGGGATGCTCGCCGGTCCGCCGGACGAGGCGACCTTGCGGCTGCTGGCCGGGGGCGGCGGGGAAGAGGGCGAGTTCGGCGCTGCGGTCGACGCGCTGGCCAGGGCTGCGGGCGAAGCTACGCCGCAGAGCGTGGCCGAGGAGTATCAGGATCTCTTCATCGGCCTGGGCCGCGGCGAGCTGGTCCCCTATGCCTCCTACTATCTGACCGGGTTCCTGAACGAGAAACCGCTGGCGCGCCTGCGCGCGGACCTTCGCCGGCTGGGCGCCGAGCGCGGTCCGGAGGTGAAGGAGCCCGAGGACCACATCGCCTTCATCCTGGACGTCATGGCGGGCCTGATCGCCGGCCGTTTCGGTGACGCGAAGGGCCTGGCCCAGCAGCAGCGCTTCTACGACGACCACCTGGCGCCCTGGGCCTCACACTTTTTTCGCGACCTGGAAACAGCGCAGTCGTCGCGCTTCTACCGGCCGGTCGGCCGCATCGGTCGTCTCCTGATGGAGATCGACGCCGCGGCCTTCGCCATGACGTGACGCCTTGATTGCTCTGCGGCCGGCCGGCGACGGCCTGGCCGTTTTCGGACCGGGTGACCGACCCGGTCGCCATTGGTGAATATGGGAGGAGAGATAGAGACGATGGCACAACATGACGATCCGCAACGGCGGTCGGACAGGCGCGGGTTCCTGAAACTCGGCCTCGGTTCGGTCGCTGGTGGTGCAGCCGTGGCGGCCTCCGGCCTGACCGCGGGCACGGCCAGTGCCGCGCCGGCGAAGTCCGAGGGCGGCTACGCCGAAACCGAACACGTCAGGTCCTACTACGATTCGGCCCGCTTCTAGCCCCCGTGTCCCGGGAGGCAGAACGCCGAGTCCACGTCGATCAGACGCGTTAATCGGAGGCCGGACGGCGACAAGGATCCGACCCGCCTCGAGATGAAGATGGGAGACAGCCATGCTCAGGAAGAAGACAAACGGGGTAGCGAGAGGCCCCCGCTTGTCGTCTGCCCGCCAAGAGCTGACGAATCAAGCGGTTGACCGCCGGACATTCCTCAAGCGGTCCGGTATTGCAGTCGGTGGCCTGGCCGCCGCCGGCGGCCTCGGCAGCGGGATGGTCCGCGAAGCCGAGGCGGCGACGAACGGAATCGACGCCAACTCCACCATGAAGAAGTCGGTCTGCACCCACTGCTCGGTGGGCTGCACCGTGATGGCCGAGGTCCAGGACGGCGTGTGGATCGGGCAGGAGCCCGGTTTCGACTCGCCCTTCAACCTGGGCGCACACTGTGCCAAGGGCGCCGCGGTCCGCGAGCATGCCCATGGCGAACGCCGCTTGAAGTATCCCATGAAGATGGTCGACGGGAAGTGGACGCGCATTTCCTGGGACGAGGCCGTGGACGAGATCGGCGACAAGCTGCTGGAGATCCGCGAGAGTTCCGGCCCCGATTCGGTCTACTGGCTGGGCTCGGCCAAGCACAGCAACGAGCAATCCTACCTGGTGCGCAAGTTCGCCGCCTTCTGGGGCTCGAACAACGTCGACCACCAGGCGCGCATCTGTCATTCCACCACGGTCGCGGGTGTTGCCAACACCTGGGGCTACGGCGCCATGACCAACTCCTACAACGACATCCACAACTCCCGTTCGATCTTCATCATCGGCGGCAACCCGGCCGAGGCCCATCCGGTCTCGCTGCTGCACGTGCTGAAGGCCAAGGAGGAGAACAACGCGCCGCTGATCGTCTGCGACCCGCGCTTCACCCGCACGGCCGCGCACGCCGACGAGTATGTGCGCTTCCGTCCGGGCACCGACGTAGCGGTCATCTGGGGCATCCTCTGGCACATCTTCGACAACGGCTGGGAGGACAAGGAGTTCATCCGCCAGCGCGTTTGGGGCATGGACCAGATCCGCGAGGAGGTCGCCAAGTACTCGCCCGAAGAGGTCGAGCGCATCTCCGGCGTGCCCGGCAGCCAGCTGAAGCGCGTGGCGCGCACCATGTCCAACAACCGCCCCGGCACGGTGATCTGGTGCATGGGCGGCACCCAGCACACGAACGGCAACAACAACACCCGGGCCTACTGCGTCCTGCAGCTGGCACTGGGCAACATGGGCCGGGCCGGCGGCGGGACCAATATCTTCCGCGGCCACGACAACGTGCAGGGTGCGACCGATCTTGGCGTGCTGGCCGATACCCTGCCGGGCTACTACGGCCTCACCAAGGGCGCCTGGAGCCACTGGTCACGTGTCTGGGACGTTCCCTACGAGGACATGGCGGCCCGCTTCGCCACCATGAAGACGGCCGACGGCAAGGACCGCTTCATGATGGAAGAGAAGGGGATCCCGGTCTCGCGCTGGATCGACGGCGTGCTGGAGGCCAAGGAGAACCTGGAGCAGCCCGACAACACCCGTGCCATGGTGTTCTGGGGCCATGCCCCGAACTCGCAGACCCGTCTGCCGGACATGAAGACGGCGATGGAGAAGCTGGACATCCTGGTGGTGATCGATCCCTTCCCGACCATGACCGCGGTCATGCAGGACCGGAAGAACGGCACCTACCTGCTGCCGGCGACGACGCAGTTCGAGACCTATGGCTCGGTGACGGCCTCCAACCGCTCCCTGCAGTGGCGCGAGACGGTGATCAAGCCGCTCTTCGACTCGAAGCCGGACCACACGATCGCCTACCTTCTGGCCAAGAAGCTCGGCTTCGCCGACGAGATGTTCAAGAACATCGAGGTGAACGGCGACGAGCCGCTGATCGAGGACATCACCCGCGAGTTCAACCGCGGCATGTGGACCATCGGCTACACCGGCCAGTCGCCGGAACGCCTGAAGTTGCACATGGCCAACCAGCAGACCTTCGACCGCACCAGCCTGCGTGCGCTCGGCGGCCCGGCCGACGGCGAGTTCTACGGCCTGCCCTGGCCCTGCTGGGGAACGGCGGAGATGGGCCATCCCGGGTCCGCCAACCTCTACGATACCTCGATCCCGGTCGCCGAGGGCGGCATGGGCTTCCGGGCCCGCTTCGGCGTGGAGCGCGACGGCCAGAACCTGCTGGCCGAATCCTCCTTCCCCGAGGGCTCGGAGATCAGGGACGGCTATCCCGAGTTCACCATGGGAATGCTGACCAAGCTGGGCTGGGACGGCGACCTCACGGACGAGGAGCGGACCACGATCCAGAACATCGGCGGCGACGACGTCGACAGCGTCAACTGGAAGGTCGATCTCTCCGGCGGGATCCAGCGGGTCGCCATCAAGCACGGCTGTGCGCCCTACGGCAACGCCAAGGCGCGCACCGTGGTCTGGAACTTCCCGGATCCCATCCCGATCCACAGAGAACCGCTCTACACCCCGCGTCGCGACCTGGTGGCCGACTATCCGACCTATCAGGACAAGACCTTCTGGCGGGTGCCGACCCTCTACGAATCCATCCAGAAGAACGACTTCACCGAGTCCTACCCGATGATCATGACCTCGGGCCGTCTGGTGGAGTACGAGGGCGGCGGCGACGAGACCCGCTCCAACAAGTGGCTGGCAGAGCTGCAGCAGGAGATGTTCGTCGAGATCAATCCGGCCGACGGCAACACCATGGGTGTCCGCGACGGAGAGATGGTCTGGCTCTACGGGCCGGACGGCGGAAAGATCCTGGTCAAGGCGATGTTCACGCCACGTGTCGGACGCGGCGTGGTCTTCACGCCCTTCCATTTCGGCGGCTGGTGGCAGGGCGAGGATCAGCGGGCCAAGTACCCGAAGGGATCCGACCCCTATGTCCTGGGCGAGGCCTGCAACACGGCGCAGACCTACGGCTACGACAGCGTCACCCAGATGCAGGAAACCAAGGCCACGCTCTGCCGCATCGAGCGCGCGTGAGCCGAAGGAGGATAGTGAACCATGGCAAGAATGAAATTCTTGTGTGACGCGGAACGCTGCATCGAGTGCAACGCCTGCGTCACGGCCTGCAAGAACGAGAACGAGATCCCCTGGGGCGTGAACCGGCGCCGCGTCGTCACCCTGAACGACGGCGAGCCCGGCGAGCGCTCGATCTCGGTCGCCTGCATGCACTGCTCGGACGCGCCCTGTATGGCGGTCTGTCCCGTCGACTGCTTCTACCAGACCGACGACGGTGTGGTGCTGCATTCCAAGGACCTCTGCATCGGCTGCGGCTACTGCTTCTATGCCTGCCCCTTCGGCGCGCCGCAGTTCCCGCAGTCCAGCAACTTCGGCTCCCGCGGCAAGATGGACAAGTGCACCTTCTGCGGCGGTGGACCGGAGCCGGACAACTCGTCGATCGAGTTCCAGAAGTACGGCCGCAACCGTCTGGCCGAGGGCAAGCTGCCGCTCTGCGCGGAGATGTGCTCGACCAAGGCGCTGCTGGCCGGCGACGGCAACACCGTCTCGCAGATCTACCGCGAGCGGATCGTCGCCAGAGGCTTCGGCTCCGGCGCTTGGGGCTGGGGAACGGCCTACGGGCAGAAGGGCGGCAGCTGAGCTGCGCTTCTTCGTAGGGTGAGGGTGGAACTGCGGCCCGGGTGCCTGGAGCGCGATGACCGAAGGTCCTCGCGGTCCGGCCCGGGCCGCAGCCTCGGCCTCCCCGGCGGGACCTCGGTCCCGGCGGGAAAGGGGATGGGAGAGGCCCGGGTCTGCTTTGGCTCCGGGCCTTTCCTCTCAAGGGGGCGTGATGCGATTCCCCGGCAGGTACCCGACCGCGGCCGCGTACCACTCGGCCAGAGACCGGCCGAAAGCGGGCCTAACTGTGAGCCGGCGGGTCCCGCCCGTGGCGCGGGCAAGGCGGCAGAAGAGGGGGTCCGAAGATGATGCGAAAGAGGGATGCCATGACAGACTCAGTCGCTTCTGCCACCGGGGGGCGGTGGCGCGCCCGCCTCGCGCTTCTGATCGTACTGGCTCTGGCGATGCCGGCGGTCCTTTCGCTCTTCTCTGCCGACGTGCTGGCGCAGGGCGGCTCGGTCCGGCTGGACGAGGAGCCCGGGGGCGAGAGCATCGCGGCACCGGATCCCGGTCCGACCGACGGCGGGGTACCGGGCGACACCCTGGGCACCTCGTCGGACTCCGACATCTGGCGCCAGATCCGCCATGGCGAGCAGGGCCGCGTGAACATCCCCGATGCCAAGGCTGGGGTGATGGTGCAGTCCGGCGGCGAGCAGTGGCAGGCCTTCCGCAACGGCCCCCTGCAGGTCTACAGCGGCTGGGCGCTCATCGGCATGATCGTTCTGCTGGCCGCCTTCTTCGCGATCCGCGGGCGCGTCCGCATAGAGCACGGCAGGGCCGGCGTGACGCTGGAGCGTTTCAAGGGGATTGAGCGCTTCGGCCACTGGCTGCTGGCGATCTCCTTCATCGTGCTGGCGCTGACGGGGCTCAACCTGCTCTTCGGCCGCAGCCTCATCATCCCGCTGATCGGAAAGGAGGCCTTCGCCACGATCACGATCTGGGGCAAGGTGGTGCACAACTACGTGGCCTTCCCCTTCATGGCCGGGCTGATCCTGGTCTTCCTCATGTGGGTGCTGCACAACCTGCCGACCTTCACCGACATCAAGTGGCTGGCGATGGGCGGCGGCGTGCTGGTGAAGGGCGTGCATCCGCCGGCGCGCAAGTTCAACGCCGGCCAGAAGCTCATCTTCTGGGCGGTCGTGGTGGGCGGCCTGTCGCTCTCGCTCAGCGGCTGGGCGCTGCTCTTCCCCTTCGAGACCCACTTCTTCACCGAGACCTTCCAGGGCCTGAAGGAGATCGGTATCGACCTGGCGGCCTTCCTGGGCCTGCCGCCGCCGCCCTACGAGGCGATCATGGAACAGCAGCTCAACCAGATCTGGCACAGCATCGTCGCCATCGTCATGATCTGCATCATCCTGGCCCACATCTATATCGGCACGGTCGGCATGGAGGGGGCCTACGCGGCCATGGGCAGCGGCAAGGTAGATCTGAACTGGGCACGCGAGCATCACAGCATCTGGGCCGAGAAGGTGGAAGCCGAGCAGCGGGCGCCCGGAAAGGCGCCCGGAAAGGCGATTGGCAAGGGCCTCGCCGAACCCGCCGAGTAGAGCAGACGAGGATCCTCAAGCCGGCTCATGTCGCCGCAAGGTCACTTCACGGCAGTCTGCCTGGCGTTCGTCCTGGCCGCGGGGGCCGTGCGGGCGGAGCCCGATCGCCTGGTCGGCCACGGCGGGCCGGTGATGTCTGTGGTGGCCGCCGAGGAGGGGCGGGTGCTGATGACCGCCTCCTTCGACTATGCCGTCATGCACTGGCAGGTGGATGAGACGCGCGCGCGGGTGCTGCACCGCCTGATCGGGCACGACGCCGCCGTCAACGACGTCGCCTTCATCCCCGGCACAGAGCGGGCGATCTCGGTCTCCGACGACGGCACGGCGATCGTCTGGGACCTCGAGACCGGAGCCCAGATCGCGCGCTTCGGCGAGACTGCGGTCAAGGCCCTGGACGTCGAGGTCTCGGCCGACGGCCGGCTGGCGGCCGTCGCCAAGTGGGACCGGCGGGTACTGCTGATCGACCTGGAGGCCATGACCCTGCTCGCCCGACTGGAGGGCAACCGCGACCGGGTGAACAGCGTCGCCTTCTCGCCGGACGGCACCCGGCTCTACAGTGGCGGGGGCGACGGCAGCCTGCGGGTGTGGCGGCTTCCCCTGCCCGAAGCGGGGCAGATCGTGCCGAACCGCGTTGTCCGCGAGCAAGGCTGGGGCATCAATGTCGTGGCGGCGCTCGACGAGGGCGTGGTGGCGGGTACGGTGGACGGCCTGGTGCTGCTGGTCCCAGAGGAGGGCGAGACGGTCGAGCTGCACGCCTTCGAGCGGCCGGTCATGGCGCTGGCGCTCTCGGCCGACGGCCGGCTGCTGGCGGCCGGCGCCGGTGACGGGCAGATGGTGATCTGGCGGACCGAGGACTGGCAGCAGGACCAGCAGCTCTACAACGACGGCGGACCGGTCTGGGGGCTGGCCTTCGCCGACGGCGGGCGGCTGCTCTGGCTGTCCGGCCTCGACGACGAGGTCTACTCGATCGACCTGGAGGGGCCGCCCGCCGCCCTGCCGGAGCCCAAGGAGCAGCCGAGGCGCTTTCACCTGGGCGAGGGGCTGGAGCCCGGCGCGCGCGAGTTCCAGCGCAAGTGCAGCGTGTGCCACACCCTGACCGCCGACGATGCCAACCGGGCGGGCCCGACGCTCTACCGCATCTTCGGGCGCCAGGCGGGATCCTTGCCGGGCTATCCCTATTCGCAAGCGCTGCTCGATTCCGATATCATCTGGGACGAGGAGACCATCGCTGCGCTCTTCGACCACGGGCCCGACGTCCTGACACCGGGCACCAAGATGCCGATCCAGCGTATCCAGGACCCGGCCAGGCGCGACGCGCTGGTCGCCTTTCTGAAGCGCGCGACCGGCGGCCCTTCGGACGCGGAAGAGGGCGGGGCCGCGGCGGCGCCGCAGCACGAAGCCGGAGCCGCAGGGGAAAGCCCCGAGGGCCTCAAGGAGCAGGAGTGACCGTTACGCATGAAAGCCTTTCTTTGCAGCCTCCTCGCGATCGTCGTGGTCTCCGTCGGGGCCTACTTCGTTCTTCATTCCTTCGATACCTCGGTCGCCTGGACCTACAGCGACCACAGCACGGTGCGCCTGGATCCGAGCGAAGAGACCCGGATCGTCGAAGAGGAGTGATGCGCGGCCTCGCATGGCTGGCCCTCCTCGTCCTGCTGTGGCCCGGCGGCTGGGCGCAGGCCGGCGACCCGGCGGCAGCCCTGCCCTCGGTCGTCAGCCTCCTGCCGCTCTGGAGCGGCCGGCCGCCCAACATGGACGAGCCCGAAGGCTCCGCCGTTGCCATCGGCCGGGAGGGGACGGCAACGCTCTTCCTCACCGCCGACCATGTGCTGGGCGATGCTCAGGCCTTCCGCATCCGCACCGCCGAGGGGCTGGCCTATGCCGCCCGCCTGGTGGGCCGCGACCGCGACAGCGACCTGGCGCTCCTCGCCGCCGAGGTGAGACTGCCGCCGCTGGAACCCGCGCCCGCGCCCGCACTGGGATCTGCGGTCTGCGCGATCGGCAACGCCTTCGGCCTGGGCCTCACGCTCACCTGCGGGGTCCTCTCGGCACGAGACCGCGCCGGCGTCGGCTTCAACCGCATCGAGGACTTCCTGCAGAGCGATGCGGCGGTCAATCCGGGCATGTCCGGCGGCGCCCTGGTGGACGGCGAGGGCCGCCTGGTCGGTCTGCTGTCGGCGATCTTCACCAAGGACTCCGATGCCGACATCGGCATCAACTTCGCGGCCTCCTCCGCCCTAATCGAGGCTGCCCTGGCCGACCTGAGGGCCGGCGGGCCGGTGGCCTGGGGACAGGTCGAGCTTCTCTTCGCCCCCCTGGCGCCGGAGGCCGAGGGGCCCCTGGGTCCGGTCGTGGCACGGGTACCCCGGCAGGGCGCCGCGGCCGCCGCCGGGCTCCTGCCGGAGGACCGCATCCTGCGCGCGGGCGGCCGCAGGATCATGAATCCCGGAGACTGGCGCACCGCCATCGCCCTCTCCGAGCCCGGCACGACGCTCGCCCTCGCAATCTGGCGCGGCGGCGGCGAAGAGACCCTGGAACTGACGGTGCCGGGCGGCTAGATCTGCCTGGCTAACCGGCGAACAACGGAGGAGACGGACAAGATGAGCGACCCAACCCAGAGCGAGGCCTTCAATCTCTCCCTGCGCAAGTTCCTGAAGCAGGTCGGCGTCACCTCGCAGCACGAGATCGAGCGCGTCGTGCGCGAGGCCGGCCAGACCAGCGGGACCCTGAAGGTCAGCGCGGTGATCACCGCCGAAGGGACCGATCTGGAGCACCGGATCGACGGGGAAATCAAGCTGGGCGCCTAGGAGGAGGCGGCAGCCCATGTCCAACGTCCTGAACCTGCCGCCCCTGCTGCGCGCCCAGCCGCCCGTTCCGGAGGGACGGACGGCCCTGGAGGCTGCGGCCGAGGACTGCCGGGCCGAGCGTGCCGAGGTCGGCGCCTTCTACCTGGTCGACAGCCAGGAGAGGCTGGACCTGGCGGTGGTCCTGGGTCCCGAGGTGGAGCCTGGCCGCTGCTGGGAGATGCTCTTCCTGACGGCGGTCGCCTTCGGCGATGCCGTGGGTGCCATAGCCCCGCCGGAGCTGGCCATCCACTACCGCTGGCCGGACCTGATCCACGCGAACGGCGCTGCGGTCGGGCGCGTGCGCCTGGCCATGGCGCCGGAACTGGACGAGACGGGCGCGCCCCGCTGGCTGGCGATCGGCCTCACCGCCCGCGTGCAACCGAACGAGGAGGGGGCGGAGCCCAGCACCTATCTGGACCGCACCACGCTGGCCAACGAGGGCGCCGTCGACCTCTCGGTGACCGACTGGGCGGAGGCCTTCGCGCGCCACCTGCTGGTCTGGATCGACACCTGGGAGGAGAGCGGCTTCCGCCAGGTGCACAAGAACTGGTGGGGCCGCCACGACCCCAAGGCCGACCGCTTCTCCTGGCAGCAGGACGGCAGGCAGCTCAGCGGCCGCCCGATCGGTCTGGACGAGCACGGCTCTTTCCTGGTGGAGGCCGAGGGCACCACGCTCCTGGTCCAGCCCGGGACCTTGCTAGGGGCGGCCGGCGGGGCCCAGGGTCATGGCTAGACTGCGTCATGGCTAGACTGCGTCATGGCTAGGCTGCCGCGCACCATCCGCTTCGACGGTTCCGACGCGCAGGTCTTCGAGCGCGCCGCGGGGCCCGACGAGTGGGCGGTCTCCGGCGCCTTCGCCTTCGCCGACCTCGAGGCGCCGCCCGTCGGCAAGCAGCGCCAGGCCTTCGTCAACGGCTTCCTCTCGCTCGAGAGCTTCGGGCGCTCCACCTTCGTCTCGGTGGGCGAGTGCCCGGAGACGCAACTCGAACTGCTGACCGAGCGGCTGGCGGAGCATCTGGTTGCCCGCTACGGCGCGCCGGACCTGGCGGCGGCCCTGCCGGCAGCCGAGGAGGAGCTGGGCTTCGCGCTGGAGCTCTGCCGCGGGCAGCCGGTCAACAGCCTCTTCGTGGTCGAACGGCGTTTCGACGAGGAGGGGCGCATCCGCGAGGCCTTCCGCCTGGTGCAGCCGCCCGGCGAGACCCCGCACGCCAGGGTCTGGGACGTGGTGGAAGATGGCTGACTTCTGGAAATCCGCCGGCTATCACCTGACCCACAGGACGCCCGAGGGCTGGCTGGCGGTGACGCCCGACCTGCTGCGCGCCTACCTGACCCGCCCGGAGATCCATCCCATCGAGGAGTCCTGCGAGGCCGAGCAGCGCTGCTTCGAGGCCTTGATGGCCGATCCGCTGCGTCCGGTGGAGGAGGCCGAGCTTGCGGCCTTTCAGGATCGCGACACGGCCGACAACTATCGGGTGGTGCTCGGCTGGCGTGACCGGCTGGTGTCAGCCGGGAGCCTGGAGGCCGCCTACCTGGGCCTCTTCGCCCCGGGCCAGCAGATCTCGGTGCCGCCGGTCTTCATCGACCAGCTCGTCCACCTGCTGCTGCGGGGCATCCTGGACAGCAACCGCGACCCCTGGCGCCTGCGTGCAGCGGAGCTCTTCTTCCGCGAGCAGAGCGTGTCGACCGACGAGGGCCAGTTGCTGCTGGCCGACCAGGAGATCGTGGAGATGCGCAGCAAGACCGGCGGCTTCGCCGGCCTGGGGGCCTTGCTGAAGGAGGCCGGGACGCCGCTGGCGCAGGTCAGCCTCGATATCCTCGGCGAGGAGAACAAGGCGCTCTACTGGGAGCGCTCCGACCGTTTCGACATGGCCATCGACTTTCGCTTCACGGAGGCAGCGCAAGACGCCTTCGCGCGGGTGCTGGAGATGTGGCTCGGCCACCTGCTCGGCCTTTCGGCCCGGATCCAGCCGCTGCAGTCGATCCGCGACGAGCGCTGGCGCTGGCATGTCGGGCTGGACGCCGAATCGACGAAGCTTCTGAACGCACTCTACGAGGGCGAGGCGCCGCCGACGGAGGAGATGCAGCGCCTGCTTGCGCTCTTCCGCCTGGAGTTCCGCGAGCGCAGCATGGTCAGCCCGGAGCTGCGCGGCAAGCCGGTCTACCTCGGCCTCGCCATGGGGCCCGACAAGGTGCTGCGCATGAAGCCGCAGAACCTGCTCACCAACCTGCCGATCGCCAAGAAGGAGTGACAGCCATGGCGCACGCTTCCAGACGCAAGGGATTCCTCGACAGCATGGTCGCCCGCCTGATCGCGCTTCTGATCGTGGTCCTCGGGATCGCGCTGCTGGTCTACAGCAATCGGGACCGCCTGGAGGCCGCGCAGCAGGACGCCTTCCCGGAGATCACCGCCTGCGTCGAGAACAGGATGAAGATGCTGACCGACGCCCACCCCAAGGACGACCCGCTGACCGACTTCGACCGCAAGCTCTACCTCCAGCGCGCGAAGTCGGACTGCGGGGAGGCCACGTAAGCACCGGTCTTTCCGGGCTTGACCGGTGGGAGGCGGCGGGGCTCGCCCAACGAGCACCCGCCGCCTCGCCGACCCCCATCCCCCTCTCAGGAACGGAGTCTAGTCTGCGCCGGCCGCGGATCGGGCCAGGTCAGGCCGCCTGGCGATCGCCCGACGGGTTCTTGCGGGACCGCTCGAGGAAGCTCCGGTTGACCGGGCTGTGCGGCTTGAGGGCCAGGCGCTCGTTGGCCAGGGCCTCGGAGAGGTCGGTGAGGCCGCCGCGCAGTGCGGCCTCGGTCAGGGTCCAGTCGATGACGTCGCGCTGGGCGTGGCTGCCGCCGAAGCGGTTGACGATGTAGCGCGCCGGGTGAAGCCGCTCCGCCGCGGTCTGGTAGTCGCCCTTCCAGAAGGCGAGGAAGCCCTCGATCAGGGGCAGCCCGACCTCGCGCGCCCAGGCGGCCACCTCGCTCTCGTCCCGCGCGTTGCCGCGGTAGGTGGCCAGCAAGCGCTCGACCTCCGCCTCGCGGCCGCTGCCGAGGAAGGCCATGGCGGCGTGCCAGTCGTTGAAGGGATAGAGCTTGCCGTCGGCGTGGTTCTCCCAGGTCCGGGCGACCTCGTCCCAGCGATGGCTCTGCTCGCGGCCCAGGAGGTGGAGACGCCAGAGCAGCGCCGAGGCGTCGACCAGATCGAGCGCCACCTCGCTGCGGTCCGAGCGGACCGGGCCGTCGTAGAGGGCCTCGGCCTCGTCGGTCTGGCCCAGATCCAGGTGGTAGAGCGCCCGGTGCCACCAGTTGTGGACCCGGAAGAAGTTGTCGTCGCCGCTCCAGTAGGGCTCGCGCGCGATCATCCAGCCGATGCCGTCCTGGGCGCGGCCCTGCATCTCCATGACGTGCGCCACGGCATGATGCGCCCAGCAGTCGAGCGGCTGCAGGGCCAGGGCCTCGCGGCCGGCTGCCTCGGCGCGTCCGTAGTCGCCGGCTTCCTCCAGGCCGAAGGAATGGAGGCCCAGCACGATGGAGTAGCCCGGCATCTCCTTCGACCACTTCGGCAGCGCCCGGGCGATGCGGTCGCGCAGGTCGCGCGCATTGGCGCGGTAGAAGTCCATCAGGTGGCCGCACTGCAGGCCCAGAAGGTCGTGCGGATAGCGGACGTTGTGCCGGTCCAGCACCAGCGCGGCCGCCGTCCAGTTGCCGGCGACCAGATGGCCGAGGGCCTCGGCGTGCGAGGCCTCGCGCTCGTCCAGGGGCAGGGCCTCGAGCCGTGCCAGGGAAGCCTTGGCTTCCGCGGTGCCGGCCGGCTCGGTCGCAAGGCCCATGAGGTAGGCCCGCAGGATATGCGCCATGGGGAACGCGGGCGACTCGGCGATCGCCTTCTCGATCGCCGCGACGGGGTCGCCGCGGTAGATGTTGAAGCTATGGAGTGCCTGGTCGTAGTGCGCCGCGGCGGTTGCCGAGGCTCCATTCAGTCGGTTTCCCTGTCGGTCGCTTGGCATTGGCTATTCCTTCCAGTCCTGGCAGCGATCCGTCGCCTGTCGGCCTTCCTCGCCGGGGACTCGGTCCCGGCCGCCGGCCTGCGCGGGCCGCGAGAGCTTGGACAGGCGGGCGCCTTGCTCGTCGCCCGTCTGCACCTCGATACAGCCGACTAGATGGGGGTCTGGCGCTGCGCACACCACACTACCCGCAGTCCAGGCGGCCGCGGAACTCGGATTTGCGCTTCAATGCAGTATGTTAGATGTGTGTCCCTCAGTGCCAGCCCAGGCGTCGCCGACGGTGCCGCTTATGCTTGCTGAACCGCAGGTACAGTGACGGGGGCGACGAGGGTTGGGGGGAGCGAAGGGCCGCGGCCGTTGCGGTCGACCGGTGGCTCTTCCTCTCCCCCCGTAGGATTCGCACAGTCCTGAACCAAAGGAGGAAGCTGGTGTCGGTTCAAGGGTCTGTACGACACCGCGAAGGCTGGTCCTCATGCCCCGCGATCCCTAGCTGTCTGTTTGTCGCCAAATGACAGCTTCTAATTCGCCTATGGTACCTCTACTCTACACGCCACCCTTGTGGAGATAGGAGAGCAAGAGCGACGCTGTAGACAAGCATTACAAGTCTGTTGCGCAGTATTGTCAACCTGATCAAAAGGTCAGGTCTTTGCAAAAAAAGGATAAGCCGCGGGGTGCAGGGTGTGAGAACGCCGGTCTCATCTTTCCGGAATGAGGAGCCTCCGCGCCCCCGCAGGAGGGTGCTCGCGGGCCCGCGTTGGGGTGCCGGGGGGGCACCGGGGGCCGGTCGGCCTTGCGAAGCGGCGGGCTTGACCGGGCTTGCCGTCCTGTTCCTTATGGGCCGGCACCCTCATGTGCTGGCAAAGGAGGCGCGCAGTAGATGACCGACGCAAGAAGTGCCGGGCCCTTGGATCCGGCGGACTGGGACCCCTCGCTGGCACCGATCGTCGCCGACATGAAGGGCCGGCCGATCAACGTGCACCGGCTGATGGCCAACCATCCCGAGCTTCTCGGCGCCTGGTGGAACTTCCGCAACTACTCGGTCAAGGGCGGTGCGCTCGGCCGGCGCCGCGGAGAGCTGGTGATCCTCAGGGTCGGGATCAGGATGCGGGCCTGGTACGAGTGGGGCTCGCATGTCGAGCGGGCCATGGCCTGCGGCCTGACCCTGGAGGAGATCGAGCGGGTGAAGGGGGGCGGTGCGGCGCCCGGCTGGTCGCCGGAGGAGGCGCTGCTGCTGCTGGCGGTGGACGAGCTGCTGGACCGCCGCGGCCTCTCCCCGGAGAGCCTCGAGACGCTCAGCGCGTACTACTCCGCGCAGGAGATCATGGACGTCATGGCGATCCACGGCATGTACGTGATCCTCGGCTGCATGATCAACACCTGGGGCCTGGAGGTGGACGAAGAGGTGGCCGCCAAGCTGCCCGAGGGCGTCACCAGGGAGGCCTTCGAGGCCGAGTTCCCGCGCGGGGCGTGAGAGCGGGGCAGATCCCGGGGAGCCGGATTCGCCCGCGACGACGATTTGCTTGCAGAACACTATGCCGGAGCAGGCGCGCGCGCCTGCTCTTGGACGAAGATGGCCAAGGAGGAAGGGCAGTACATGACGGACAAGGAAACTGTGGGCATCGTCGGCGGCGGGCTGATCGGGAAGAGCTGGGCCAGCCTCTTCCTGGCCTGGGGCCACGAGGTCGTTCTCTACGAGCCCCGTCCGGAGGGTGCGGCCGAGCTGGAGGCCTTCGTGGCCGAGGCCTGGGAGGCCCTGCGCGCGCTGGGCGAGGCCAAGAGCGAGACCCCGCCGCCGACGCGCGCCACCACGGACCTGGCGGATCTGGGCCAGGCCTCCTTCGTGCAGGAATGCGGGCCCGACCGCATCGAGATCAAGCAGAAGACGGTGGCCGCACTGGAGGAGGTTCTGGGCGAGCAGGTGGTGATTGCCTCCTCGACCTCCTCCCTGATGGCGAGCGACATCCAGCGCCACGCCAGCCATCCCGGCCGCATCCTGGTGGCCCACCCGATGAACCCGCCGCACCTGGTGCCCATGGTGGAGCTGGTGCCGGGGAAGCTGACCGACGAGGCCAGCATGGAGCGCGCCGAGGCCTTCTACCGGGCCATCGAGCGGGTCACCATCCGGGTGAAGAAGGAGATGATGGGCCATCTGGCCAACCGCCTGACCTCGGCGCTCTACCGCGAGGCCGTCTACGCAGTCCAGGAGGGCATCGCCAGCGTCGAGGACGTCGACCGCGCCATCGCCTACGGCCCCGGCATGCGCTGGGCGCTGATGGGCCCGCACCTGATCTACCATCTGGGCGGCGGCCCCGGCGGCTACCGCCACTATCTCGACCACCTGGGCCCGACCCAGGAGGCGCGCTGGAAGGAGCACGGCACGCCGCACCTGAGCGAGGAGACCAAGGAAGCCCTGGTCCAGGGCCTGGAGCAGGAGCTGGAGTCGCAGGACCGTGCGACCCTGGTCCAGCGGCGGGACGCGGCCCTGGTTGAGCTGCTGCGCCTCAAGCACCGCTACGGGCTGTAGCGCCGGCTCACCCGGCCAGGGACTCGAGGGCCTCGAGCGTCCTGTCCACCTCTGCTTCCGTGTTGTAGTGCGCGATGCCGAGCCTCAGGACGCCGTCCGTCATGTCCAGCTCGAGCTGCTGGGCGATCTCGTAGGCGTAGTTGTGCCCGGACCAGGCGTAGACCTGCCTCGCGGCCAGGCCTGCCGCCAGGTCCCGGCAGCTCCTGCGGTCCGAGGTGATGGAGACGGTGGGGACCCGCCGCTCCATGGCCTGCAGGTCGCCCGGGCCGTAGAGGGTGATGCCCGGGATCGCGGCCAGGCCGTCGATCAGCCTGCGTGCCAGCTCTTCCTCGTAGGTCCGCGCGCCGGCGAAGGCCGCAGCCAGGGCGCTGCGCGGATCGCCGCCACCGCCGAGGCTCTCCCCCAGCCAGACCATGTAGTCGACGGCGGCCGAGAGGCCGGCCTGCAGCTCGATCTGCGGCGTCCCGCGCTCGAACTTCTCGGCCGGGCCCTCGGGCCCGCAGCGCAGGCGTTCGGCCGGGAGGGACTCCAGCAGCGCCTTGCGGCCCCAGAGGAAGGAGATGTGCGGGCCGAAGAACTTGTAGGCCGAGGCGACCAGGAAATCGCAGCCCAGCGCTTGCACGTCGGTCAGGAGGTGCGGTGCCGCCTGCACGGCGTCGACATAGACCAGCGCGCCGGCCTCCTTGGCGATCCGGGTGAGCTCCGCCACCGGGTTGATCGCGCCGGTGAGGTTGCTGGCGTAGTTGAGGGCCACCACTCGGGTGCGCGGGCCGAGCGCGGCCTCGAGCGCCGCGGGCTCGATGCGCCAGCTCTCGGGGTCGAAGCGGAGCTTCTTGAGGGTGAGGCCGAAGTCCCTGGCGACCTGCATCCAGGGCGAGACGTTGGCCTCGTGGTCCATGGAGGTCACCAGGATCTCGTCGCCCGGCCGGAAGCCGCGGGCCAGCGCGCGCGAGAGGGCGTAGGTGAGCTCCGTCATCGAGGCCCCGATGGCGATCTCCTCGGGCGTCTCCGCACCGCAGAAGAGGGCGGCCTGCGCGTGCGCGCGCTCGACCAGTGCGCCGGCGGCCAGCGTGGTGGGAAAGGCCCCGCCCAGATTGGCGCAGGCGCTGCGGTAGGCCTCTGCGACCGCCTCGATCACCAGGTCGGGAACCTGGGTGCCGGCGGGGTTGTCGAGGAAGACGCTCGCCGGGTTGGCCGCCAGCGCGGGGAAGCGCGCGCGGACGGCATCGATCGGAAAGGCTGAAACCATGGGAAGGAGTCCTGGGCGGGGAAAGTCGGGCCGCGATCCTACTGCCGGGTCCCTGCAATGGAAAGCGCAAGCCTCCTCGGAGCGGCCGTGCCGACCGTCCGGCAGTGAAAATAGATTGACGTTTACGTAAACGTAAAGTAGTTGTTGCGCGATGACGGGGCACTTCACCATCACCGAGCTGGTGCAGGAGTACGGGACCACCGCGCGGACCCTGCGCTTCTGGGAGAGCGAGGGCCTGATCCAGCCGCTCCGGGAGGGCAGCAAGCGTCTCTACAGCCAGCGCGAACGCACGAGGGTCAAGCTGATCCTGCGCGGCCAGCGGCTGGGCTTCAGCCTGGCGGAGATCGCCGAGATCATCGGTCTCTACGACGCCGCCGAGGGCGAGAGCGCGCAGCTCTCCCTGCTGCTGGAGCGGATCGCCGTGCGCCGGGCGGAGCTGCTGGCCAAGCGCGCCGACATCGACGCCAGCCTGTCCGATCTGGAAGGCGTCGCCGCCTCCTGCCGCGCGCGGCTGGCGGAAATCGGCGAGAAGAGGGGAAGAGCAGGGCATGGCTGAGTTTCAGGTCGCGGACCCCGCTTTCGCCCGGCGTGTGCGCGATTCCTTCGCCGAGCAGAGCGTCATGGCGCTGATCGGCGCGGAGCTGGGGCGGGTCGAGCCGGGCGCGGTCGAGATCCGGCTGGCCTACCGCCGGGATCTCTGCCAGCAGAACGGCTTCCTGCATGCCGGGATCGTCACCACGATCGCGGACTCCGCCGCCGGCTATGCCGCCTTCACCCTCTTCGGCACGGAGGAGGCGATCCTGACCAGCGAGTTCGGGCTGCACCTGCTCTCGCCGGCGGCCGGCACGGTCTTCCTTGCGCGGGGCCGCGTGCTGAAGCCGGGACGCCGCCTGGTGGTCGCCGAGACCGAGGTCTTCGCCGAGCGGGACGAGAAGTCCGTGCTGATCGCCAAGCTGATTGCTACCCTGGTACGACTGCCGCAACAGGGATGAAGAAGGAAGCAGAGGCCATGGGTCGCTACCGGCTCTACTGGAGCAAGCGCAGCGGTGCCTTTCCGGTCGCCGTCATGCTGGAGACCGCGGGGCTCGACTACGAGGCGGTCGAGCTGTCGCTGGAGGCCAAGGACCAGCACGCCGCGGACTACCTGAAGATCAACCCGCGTGGCCAGGTGCCGACCCTGCTGCTGCCCGATGGGCAGGTGATGACGGAATCGGCTGCCATCTGCCTCTACCTCGGCGACCGGCATTCCGAGAGCGGCCTGCTGCCGGCGATCGAGGATCCGGCGCGGGCCAAGGTCCTGCGCTGGCTGGTCTTCGCTGCAACCCAGCTCTACGAGGACGACCTGCGCATCTACTATCCCGACCGCTACACCGCCGAGCGCGGCGGCGCCGCAAGCGTCAAGGCCGCAGCCCTGGCCGCCTTCGAGCGCCACACCGATCTGATTGAAGCCGAGATCGCCGGGCCCTTCCTCCTGGGCCAGCGCCTGACGATCCTGGATACCTACCTGGCCATGCTGATGAGCTGGCATCCGAATGCCACCCCCGGCTCGGGCCGCTTCCCCAGGCTGGCGCCCCTGGCCGAGGCCGTGCGCGGCGAGCCCCGCGTGGCCCCGGTCTGGCAACGCTACGAGATGGACGTGATCTAGGGAGGATTATCGCCATGCTTTCCAACCGCCTGCCCGAGTTCGACTTCGGTCTCGGCGAGACCGCCGACATGCTGCGCGACAGCGTGCAGTCCTTCGCCGCCGAGCGCATCGCCCCCCTGGCCGATCGGATCGACCGCGAGGACAGCTTCCCCCGCGAGCTCTGGCCCGAGATGGGGGCCCTGGGCCTGCACGGCATCACCGTCGCCGAAGAGTACGGCGGGGCCGGCCTCGGCTACCTGGAGCATGTGGTGGCGATGGAGGAGGTGAGCCGCGCCTCGGGCTCCATCGGCCTCTCTTACGGCGCCCACTCCAACCTCTGCGTGAACCAGATCGCGCGCAACGGCAACGAGGCGCAGAAGCAGCGCTACCTGCCCAAGCTGATCTCGGGCGAGCACGTAGGCGCGCTCGCCATGAGCGAGCCGGGCTCGGGCTCCGACGTGGTCTCCATGACCACCAGGGCCGAGAAGAAGGGCGACCGCTACGTCCTGAACGGTCGCAAGTTCTGGATCACCAACTGCACCGAGGCCGACACCCTGGTGATCTATGCCAAGACCGACCCCAAGGCCGGCCCGCGCGGCATCTCCACCTTCCTGTTGGAGAAGGACTTTCCCGGCTTCTCCGTGGCCCAGAAGCTGGACAAGCTCGGCATGCGCGGCTCGCCCACCGGCGAGCTGGTCTTCGAGGACTGCGAGGTGCCGGAAGAGAACCTCATGGGCCAGGAAGGCAAGGGCGTGAACGTCCTTATGAGCGGGCTGGACTACGAGCGCGCCGTGCTGGCAGCCGGTCCCACCGGCATCATGCAGGCCGCCATGGACATCGTCGTGCCCTACATCCACGAGCGCAAGCAGTTCGGCCAGGCCATCGGCAGCTTCCAGCTCATGCAGGGCAAGCTGGCCGACATGTACACCACGATGAACGCCTGCAAGGCCTACGTCTATGCCGTGGCCAGGGCCTGCGACCGCGGCCAGACCAGCCGCAAGGACGCCGCCGGCGCCATCCTCTACGCCGCCGAGAAGGCGACCCAGGTGGCGCTGGAGGCGATCCAGTGCCTGGGCGGCAACGGCTACATCAACGACTACGCCACCGGCCGCCTGCTACGTGACGCCAAGCTCTACGAGATCGGTGCGGGCACCAGCGAGATCCGCCGCTGGCTGATCGGCCGCGAGCTTTTCGAGGAGACGGCCTGAGGCGGGTAGCACCTGCCGCGCCCTCAGAAATCCAGGGCTGCGTTGTCGACCACCTCTTTCATGACGAAGAAGGTGCGGGTCTGGCGCACGCCCGGCAGGGAGAGAAGGCGCTCGCCGTGCAGGCGGTTGAAGTCGGCCATGTCGCGGACCCGGATCTTCAGGAAGTAGTCGATCTCGCCGGCCACCAGGTGGCAGTCGAGCACGACGCTCAGCGCCTTCGCCGCCGTCTCGAAGGCGGCGAAGCTCTCCGGCGTGGAGCGGTCCAGCACCACGCCGACGATGACCAGGGCGCCGCGATCGACGCGCGCCGGGTCGACCTCGGCGCGAACCTTGCGGATGGTCCCGCTCTCGAAGAGACGCCGCACGCGCCGGTGACAGGAGGCCGGGCTCAGGCCGGCACGCTTGGCGAGTTCGGCATTGGAAAGGCGGCCGTCCTCGTGCAGCAGCCTGAGGAGGCGGCGGTCGACCCGGTCGAGTGCGGAAGGATCTTCCATTTTCATCTTCTTAGATGCGATATAGCGTTCGTGTTGTGGGAGTTAGTGAGGCAAAAATAGCAAACTGGGGATGAACTTAGAAAGCACCTTTCGGTAAGAATCACCTATGCTCCGGCTCTCTTTTCCTGAACGCGGGAGCCTGGAATGCTGGACGACTTCGAACGCTATCCCCTGACCTTCGGGCCCACCCCGATCGAGAAGCTGGAGCGGCTGAGCGCCCATCTGGGCGGCGGCGTGGAGGTCTTTGCCAAGCGCGAGGACTGCAACTCGGGCCTTGCCTTCGGCGGCAACAAGCTGCGCAAGCTGGAGTACATCGTGCCCGACGTCCTGGCCTCGGGCGCCGACACCCTGGTCACCATCGGAGGGGTGCAGTCGAACCACACCCGCCAGGTCGCCGCGGTGGCGGCCAAGCTGGGCCTCAGGTGCCGGCTGGTGCAGGAGGCCTGGGTGCCCTTTCCCGACGCCGTCTACGACCGGGTCGGCAACATCCTGATGAGCCGCGTGATGGGCGCCAAGGTCGAGCTGGTCGAGGCCGGCTTCGACATCGGCATCCGCGAGAGCTGGGAGAAGGCGCTGGAAGAGGTGCGCGCGGCCGGCGGGACGCCCTACGCCATCCCGGCCGGCGCCTCGGTGCACCCTCTGGGCGGCCTGGGCTACGTCGGCTTTGCCGAGGAGGTGCGCCGCCAGGAGGCCGAGCTGGGCTTCGCCTTCGATGCCATCATCGTCTGCACGGTGACCGGCTCGACCCATGCCGGCATGCTGGTCGGCTTCGCCAAGGACGGGCGCCAGCGCCAGGTGATCGGCATCGACGCCTCCGGCACGGCCGCGCAGACCCGCGCCCAGGTCCAGGAGATCGCCCGCAAGACCGCGGCGCTGGTCCGCCTCGAGCGCGCGATCGAGGAGGAGGACCTGGTGCTGGAGGAGGGCTATGCCTACCCGGCCTACGGCGTGCCCTCGGAGGAGACCAACGCGGCGATCCGCCTGGGCGCGCGCCTGGAGGGCATGATGACCGACCCGGTCTACGAGGGGAAATCGCTGCAGGGCCTGATCGATCTGGTTCAGAAGGGCCGCTTCCCCGCAGGCTCGCGCATCCTCTACGCCCACCTGGGCGGCGTCCCGGCGATCAACGGCTACAGCTACCTCTACCGGAACGGCTAGAGCGGGATGCACTCGCTTATGCTCGTGTATCCCGCTCTAACGTGTTGTTTTAAAAGCAAGTCGTCGTCGCAGATGAGTCCATCTGCGCAGGCTTTGCTCTAGCTCCGCCAGGCGGTAGCGCACTCCTCGACGAAGGCGCGGTAGCTGCGTGGCGGATGGCCGAGCAGCTCTTCCTGGCCTTTCAGTTCGGCCTCGTCGATGGCGCGGCTTTCCGCCTGCAGGTGGCGGTACATCAGGACCAGGTCGCGGACGAACCAGGGCGGCAGCAGCCCCTCCATGCCGGCGGCCCAGGCGGCCAGGTCGTCGCCCGGATAGGCGATCTCGCGGCCCAGGGCCTCGCTCCAGAGGGCCGCACTCTCGGGGCCGTTGGGGGCCTCGGGGCTGGAGAGGGTGACGGAGGCGCCCTCGCCCTTGCCCGTCAGCAGTGCCCTCGCGCCCGCATCGGCGACGTCGCGGATGTCGGCGCGCGGGACCGGACGCTGTCCCAGCGGGTGGGGATAGATGCCGGCCCGCAGCAGCGCGTCGCGGGCCGGAAGGTCGTTCTGGGCGAAGAAGACGGGCCGGAGGAAGGTGTAGGCGAAGCCGTAGCGTCGGATCGCGGCCTCGACCGGCAGCTTGGCGCCGGCATGGGGCACCTCGGGCGCCTCGAGCGCCAGCAGGCTGGTCAGGAACACCAGGCGCCGGACCCCGCTGTCGCGGAACTCGGCCAGCGCGGTGAGGCCGCGGTGCATCTCGGCGGGATCGTTCGCCAGCGCCAGGAAGACCGCCTCCACCCCCTCGAGCGCCGGGCGCAGGCTCTCCGGCCGGTCGAGGTCCGCCACCGCGCCCTCGGCGCCTGACGGCAGCTGCGCGGCCGTCTCGGCGCTGCGCGTCGTCACCCGCGGCCTGGCGCCCTGCTCCAGGAGCCTCTGCGTCAGCGCCCGGCCGACCTGGCCGCTGCCGCCGATCAGGAGGAGGGTCAAGGCCTCAGGCCTCGGCGGCGCCCGCCATGGCTCCGTCCAGGATCTGGCGGCAACGCAGCAGGACGAGTTCCTTCCAGGCCACCTCCGGCGGGCAGAAGGCCTCCTTCATGGCGGCCTTCATCGCCTTGCCCTGCTGGGAGTGCAGGTCGCCGTGGATGTGCAGCCAGTTGTCGGCGCGCAGTGCGCCCAGCACCTGCGCGACCGGCCTGGTGCCGGCCTCCAGCGCGCAGGCATAGATGCGCTTGCCCGGCAGCGCGCGCGCCACGCCGACCTCCAGCAGGCCCTCGCTGGAGGCCGTGGAGGCGCTGTCGCCGCGCGCCAGGGAGCCCAGCGAATGGCTGCCGTAGTGGCGCTTCAGCCAGTCCTCGCCGGGGCTGCCGGCCGGATGGCGGTGGATGGTCTCGATGTAGCCCCAGGAGCCGAGCCCGGTGTGCAGGTCGATGAAGATCACCGCCTCCGCGGCCGCGGCGTGCTTCTCGGCCAGGCTGTGGATCAGGCGGTTCGACCAGCAGGGCTTCTCGCCGCCGTAGAAGAGCCCCTCGCTCTGGCTGTACTGGCCTGCGGTGATGGCCGCCTCCAGGGCGCGCTGGCCGTGCTCGGCGACGAAGGCCTCTGTCGCCTGCTCGTAGGCCTGCTGGCTCTCCTCGTCCCAGCGGGTCGGCAGGATCGCCTCGTGCAGGGCCTGGTAGCCTGGGTTCGCCGGATGCCCGGCCTCGTGATCGATGAAGTTGCGGTTGATGTCGATGTTGTCTTCGTTGGTGCGCCTGAGCCAGGCGAAGCCGAAGGGGTTGATGGCATGGACCAGGACCACCTTGAGGTCCGGCGGCAGCGCCTGCAGGCCGCGGCTGCGCAGCCAGGCCACCTGCACCGCCGAGCCGAAGAAGCCCTCCGCCCCATGCGTGCCGGATGTCACCATCAGGGTGACCTTCGCATCCTCCGGGCCGAGGACGGCGACGTCCGTCGTCAGCGGGCTGCCCTCCGGCCCGACGGCCGGGTTCTCGTGCCTGTGAAGGCTCGCGCCGGCCGAGCGGGCGGCCTCCAGGAACTTCGCCCGGGCGGCGGGGTAGTCGGCGGAAAAGAGGCTCAGTGCGTCCATCGGGTCGGGTCTCTCCCTGGCGTTTGCGGCCGCAAGACTTCGCACCGCAGCCGGGGAAGAATCAAGCGGGACGCAAGGGACGCGCGAAGGCCAGCACCTCCTCGGCCAGCGCGGCCGGCTGTTCCATGGCGGCGAAGTGGCCGCCGCGGGGCATGGCCGTCCAGCGCCGGATGTCGCTGTAGAGCAGCTCCGCATGCTTGCGCGCCGGCCGCAGGATCTCCTTCGGGAAGGCGGCATAGCCCATGGGGACCCCGATGGTCTCGCCCCGAGGAATCGGCCAGGGGCGGTGCATGCGGGAATAGTAGGGCCAGAAGGAAGAGTTGATGGCGCCGGTGAACCAGTAGAGCGAGATGTTGGCCAGCATCTGGTCCTTGGTGAAGACGCTCTCCACGTCGCCGTCGCAGTCCGACCAGGCGCGGAACTTCTCGACGATCCAGGCGGCCAGACCCAGGGGCGAGTCGGTCATGCCATAGGCCAGGCTCTGCGGCCTGGTGCCCTGGATCCACTGGTAGCCGACCTCCTCCTTCAGCCAGTGCTTCAGCTCCTCGAGGTACTGTCTGGTCTCCGCGCTGGGATCGTCGAAGATCTCCGGCTCGCGGCGCAGCGGCAGGAGGTTCAGATGCAATCCCAGTACCTCTTTCGGCCGCGTGTAGGCGATCTGCGAGGAGACGAAGCAGCCCCAGTCGCCGCCCTGCAGGAAGTAGCGCTGGAAGCCTAGGACCTCGCGCATCAGCTTGGCCGTGGTCGCGGCCATCTCCTCCAGGCCGAAGCGCGGCTGACCCGCCGTGAAGGAGAGCCCGAAGCCCGGCAGCGAGGGGGCGACGACGGTCAGCGCATCGGCCGGGTCGCCGCCGAAGCGGGCAGGATCGGTCAGCCTGGGCAGGATCTCCAGGAACTCGAAGACGGAGCCCGGCCAGCCGTGCAGCAGAAGGAGCGGCGCCGGGTTGGGGCCCTTGCCCTCCTGGACCAGGTAGTGCAGCTCGATCCCGTCCAGGGCCACCTTGTACTGCGGGATGGCGTTGAGCGCGGCCTCGGCCCGGCGCCAGTCGAAGCGGCCCTTCCAGTAGTCGACCAGGTCTCGCATGTAGTCGACGTCGCTGCCGTAGGCCCAGGCCTCGCCCGGCGTGCGCTCGGGAAAGCGCGCGAAGGAAAGACGCTGGCTGAGGTCGGCGAGCGCGGCATCGGGCACGCAGAGGGTGAAGGCTTCCGGGTCTGCTGGCATCGGCTGCTCCTTCCAAGTTCGCGGGCCAGCCTGGACGGAGCGCCCCCCTCGATCAAGTGAGCGGCGGGCGCGAGACCTTTGACCAGCGAAGGGCTCCCATGCGCGGATGCCTGAGGCTTTGACAGCCTCGCGGTCATCGGGCTCTAGCTTTCGCTCATGATCTGGCTCTGGATACCGCTCACCGTCGCGGCTGCCCTGCTGCAGAACGTACGCACCGCCGTGCAGCGGCACCTGGGCGGACGGCTCAGCACCAATGGCGCGACCATGACGCGCTTCGTCTACGGCCTGCCCTTCGCGCTGGCCTACGTGATCCTGCTGCTGGCGCTCGGCCATCCCCTGCCGCAGCCCAAGGGGGACTTCTGGCTCTGGGTCACCTGCGGGTCGCTGACCCAGACCCTGGCGACCGTTCTGCTGCTGGCGGTCCTGAAGCTCAGGAACTTCGCCGTCGGCATCGCCTATTCCAAGACCGAGGTCGTGCAGGCGGCGATCTTCGGCCTCGTCGTCCTGGGCGAGAGCGTGTCTGCCGCCGGTGCGCTGGCCATCGTGCTGGGGACGGTCGGGGTCATGCTCTTCTCGCTGCAGAAGAGCGCGAATCCGGTCCGGGCCTTCCTCACCGGCTGGCTGGAGCGCCCGGCCCTGCTGGGCATCCTGTCGGGAGGGCTGTTCGGCCTCTCGGCGGTCTCCTTCCGTGCCGCCTCGCTCTCCCTGGAGCATCCCTCGCCGCTGATGTCGGCCGGCTACGCGCTGCTCTGGTCAGCGATCATCCAGAGCGCCCTCCTCGCCGTCTACCTGGCCTTGCGCGAGCCCGGCCAGCTCACCGCCGTCTGGAAGGCGCGCAAGGTGGCGGTGCTGGCCGGCATCACCGGGATCACCGCCTCGGCCTGCTGGTTCACGGCCTTCACCTTGCAGCAGGTGGCCTACGTCCGCACGCTTGGGCTGATCGAGATGATCTTCACCTTCATGATCGCCCGCTGGGGCTTCAAGGAGAACCCCTCCAGGCTGGAGATCGTCGGCATCGTGCTGCTGGTCGCCGCCATCGCCATCATGCTGAACCTGGGGTAGGGCGGCCGACCGAGCATTTTTCTACAGGCGCAAGATGAGCAGAGAGATGCTCTAAGTTGCACGGGCTCGTTCGCGGTGACGTCATCTGGGTGTGTTAGCTCATGGCGGATTGAACTGTCCGCTCAGACACTTGGAAGAGAGGTGATCGCTCCCGATGCGCCGCCATGATCCTCCCGGAGAAAAAAGATAAACCTTTCAATTGCGTCACGATAAAGAGTGTAGCATCATCAGTTGACAGAGAAAAAGGCGCAGAGTGCAAGGCCAATAGGAGGGCGCAAGTGGACATCGATGATCTTAAGTTTGCCGAACTGACTGGAAGAATCCTAAAGCCCTATGCAAAACGAGCACATACAGAGTCGTTACAGTTCTTGAAATGGTTTTTGGAGAATATATTTCGACAAGATCCACAAGATGCAGACGATGCATGTGTTGACAGAAAGCATGACAAGGGTGTAGATGGTATTCTTGTGAATGATGTGCTAGAAGAAATATATGTGATACAATCTAAAGTTAAACAAAAAGAGAAGGCAACTTTGGGTGACACAGAAATTAAAGAATTTGTAGGAACCTTAGAGCAATTTTCTAGCGAAGAGAGCGTGCAAGTACTGTATGACGGAAACTCAAATCAAGAACTAAAATCTGCACTCTCAAGAAATTTGATAAAAGAAAAATTGTCTAGGGGTTATAATGTTCAGGGGATTTTTTGCTCAAATGTACAACTAAATAACGATGGAGAAATGTATTCATCTTCTATAAAGAATCTAACTGTTTATGATGCAAACAAGATATGCAATGAATACATTAGTATATCAGCTCCTGTTGGAATTCAAGAAAGTTTTGATTTTGATACATCGGATAGCGAAAAAATTAAATATCAGACATCAGAGGGAGTTCTTTCAAGAATCTTTCTAGCAAGCGCCCTTCAGTTAACTCATTTGAAGGGAATATCCGATGGATCACTATTCAGTCTCAATGTAAGGTTGTCACTAGGTAATACAAAGGTCAATAAGGGATTATTATCCAGCATTAGAAATAAAAAGGAGCACAAAAATTTTCCTTTGTATCATAATGGTATTACAATATTATGTGATTCATTTGAAGAAGAAAGTAGCAATACTTTAAAAATTAAAAACTACGTGGTTGTGAATGGAGCGCAAAGTTTGAGCTCATTGTTGCAAGCAAAAGGGAGCATTACACAAGATCTAAAGATTTTGGTAAAAATAGTGGCGTTAGGAAATGTGCCAGAATTAGGTGAGAATATTACTCAAAATAGCAATAATCAGAATGCAATTAAACCCCGGGATCTAAGATCCAATCATGGAATTCAACAAAGACTCAAGAAAGAGATTTCAGATCTAAGTTTCAAAAATATTGTTTATGAAGTGAAGAGAGGTGAAGAAAATAAAGGGAAGGACCCGATCTCAAATGAATATGCAGGTTTGGCAATTTTGGCGATAGACCTTGGAGAACCTTGGAACTGTCACCAGAAATACAAAGTTATGGATGAGTCACATTCAAAAATATTTGGTCGATCTGATGTAACGGGCTCAAAAGTTGTATTAATTAGCTGTCTTATGAGAAGTATAGAGGGTCAGCTTGGGGAATTTAAAGATAAAGTATTTGGGCATTACAATCTGACAAAATACTTTCTCGCATATGCGGTGGCTGAGATTTTCAAGGAATCTAAGATCGGAGTGAGTGTTTTTCATGATTCGAAGAGTCTTTTTGATATTAATAAAGTGGAGGAGTTTGTAGAAATGTTTTTGGAAATATCATCAACAACTATTGTTGATCTTGAAGCCGAAATAGAAGATCTATTAGAAGATGAGAAGTTTGACTATAAAAGAGACCTAAAGAGCCCAAAATGGTGCAGGAGTATGAATAACAAACTTAAGGCAACTCATAGGAAGGATGTTAAGAGGAATAAAGCTAAATCTGTTGATGATTTACTTCTAGGCATCATATAGTAGAAATGGTGGTGCGCGATCTGGTGAAAAACTACACAGTTAGTAGTGTATGAGCGCAGAAAATCTGGAGTTTATAGCCCCAGAAAGCTCTCCCTCACCTTGGGCGAGCGCAGCAGGGCGGCGCCGCTGTCGGCGGCGACGATGCGGCCGTTCTCCAGGACGTAGGCGCGGTCGGCCAGGGTGAGGCTCGCCTGGACGTTCTGCTCGACCAGGAGGATGGTGAGGCCCTCCGCCCTCAGGGCGGCGATCTGGGCGAAGAGGAAGTCGGCCATGACCGGGGCCAGGCCCAGGCTGGGCTCGTCCAGCAGCAGGAGGCGGGGTCCAGCCATCAGGCCGCGGGCCAGCGCCAGCATCTGCTGCTCGCCGCCCGAAAGCGTGCCGGCGCGGGCCTGGCGGCGCTCGGCCAGGCGCGGGAAGAGGCGGAGCATCGCCTCGGCCCGGGCGCGCCAGTCCTTGCGGGCGGCAGGCGTGTAGGCGCCGATCTTCAGGGTCTCCTCGACCGTGAAGGCGGGGAAGACCAGGCGGCCCTCGGGCACCAGGCAGAGCCCCTGTGCGAGCCGCGCTGCCGCGCTGAGGCCGCCGATCTCCCGGCCCTCCAGCGCGATCGAGCCGGCGCCGACCGGCAGCAGGCCGGCCAGGGTGCGCATGAGCGTGGTCTTGCCGGCCCCGTTGGCGCCGACCACCGCGGTGATGCCGCCCGCCTCGACCGAGAGGTCCAGGCCGTGCAGCACCTCGACCTCGCCGTAGCCGGCGACCAGGTCCCTGACCTCAAGCATGGCCCTGGCTCTGGTTCTGGCTCTGGCTTTGGCCCAGGTAGACCTCGGCCACCTTCGGGTCGGCGGCGATGGCCTCGGGGCTGCCCTCGGCCAGCTTGGCGCCGTGGTGCAGCACCACGATGCGGTCGCTGAGGCGCATCAGGGCCCGCATGACATGCTCGATGACGATGAGGGTGAGGTCGCGCTCGCGCTTCAGGGCCGCGAGCATGGCGAGCGCCTCCTCGACCTCGCGCGCGGTGAGGCCGGCCAGCACCTCGTCCAGCAGCAAGAGGCGCGGGCCGGTTCCCAGCGCGCGGGCGATCTCCAGCCGCTTGCGCTGGGCCAGGGTCAGGGTGCCGGCACCGCGCTCCGCGGCCTCGGCCAGGCCCAGGGCCTCGAGGATCGCCAGCGCCTCGCGCCGGGCTGCGGCCTGGCTCTTCATGCGGCGGCCCCCGTAGAGGCAGGCGGCGGCCACGTTCTCGACGACGCTCATGCCGGCGAAGGGGCGCACGATCTGGAAGCTGCGGGCGATGCCCAGGCGGTTGACCGCCGCCGCCCCCCTGCCGTCGATCCGCCGGCCCTCCAGGCGGATCGCGCCGGCCGAGGGGGCGAGGTTGCCGGCGATCATGGCGAAGAGCGTGGTCTTGCCCGCCCCGTTGGCCCCCATGAGGCCCAGGATCTCGCCGGCCTCGACGGTGAAGCTCACCGCGTCGACGGCGGTCACGCCGCCGAAGCGCCGGGTCACCCGCTCGACCTCCAGCAGGCTCATGGCGGGGCCCTCCGCCACAGGGTGCGCAGGCGGCCGGCCAGGCCGTCGGGTAGGAAGAGCACGAAACCGATCAGCAGGATGCCGAGCAGGATCATGTAGACCTGCGGGGCGTTGACCCAGAGCAGCTCCGTCAGTCCGACCAGGAAGAGCGCGCCCAGCAGTGGGCCCGGCGCGTCGTCGCTGCCGCCGATGATCGCCATGGTGACGATGGTGAAGGAGAGGAAGGGGCTGAAGACCTGCAGCGGCTCGAAGTAGGTGGAGCGCAGCACCATGACCGCGCCCACCATGCCCGGCACCAGGGCCGAGAGCAGGAAGGCCGCGACCTTGACCCTGGCCGCGGAGATGCCGATGGTCTCGGCCGCCGTCTCCTCCTCGCGGATCGCCCTCAGCGCGACGCCGAAGCGCGAGCGCCTGACCAGGTAGGTGCCCGCGGTGGCGGCCAGCGCCAGCACCAGCATGATGGTGAAGAGGGTCTCCAGCGGCGGGCCGCCGAAGAGCAGGCGCCCGGTCTTGCCGAGCCCGGCCTCGACGGCGACGACGATGTACTTCACGAACTCCGCCACGCCGAAGGTGAGGATCACGAAGTAGGGACCGCGCACCCTGAGGCAGGGATAGCCCAGCAGGAGCGCCAGCAGGCCGGCCGCGAGCCCGGCCGCCGGGATCGCCAGCCAGAGCGGCAGCACGGTCCAGAGCAGTGCCATGACATAGGCGCCCAGGCCGTAGAAGACGGCATGGCCCAGCGAGATGTAGCCGGTCATGCCGGAGAGGATCACCCAGCTCTGCGCCAGCGCCACCCACATGAGGAAGGAGAGGCCGACGCCCAGCAGGTAGTCGCCGACCAGATGGGGGTAGGCGAGCCCGAGGGCCAGTGCTGCGAGGAAGGCGGCGGCGATCCTCATGAGAGACGCTTGCCGCCCAGGAGGCCCTGCGGCCGCCACAGCAGGACCGCGATGAAGACGCCGTAGACCAGGATGGAGCGGTAGGCGGCCGAGGTCAGCGCCACGCCGTAGACCTCGATCCCGGCCAGCAGGAAGGCGCCCAGCAGCCCGCCGTAGAGGTTGCCGAGCCCGCCCAGGATGATCACGACGAAGGCGGCGATGGTGAAGGGAAAGCCGCTGAAGGGGGAGATCTGCTCGGTCATGGAGATGAGCGCGCCGGCCAGCCCGGCCAGCGCGAAACCCAGGACGAAGACCAAGAGGCTCACCCGGTCGCGCTCGATGCCGACCAGGGCCGCGGCCTCGCGCTGCTCGATCAGCGCGCGCATCGCGAGCCCCGTCATGGAGAAGCGGAAGAAGGCGATGGCGCCCAGCGAGACGGCGACGGAGACCGCAAGGATGGCCAGGCGGTCGGCGCCGATCGAGACCCCGGCGAAGCGGACCACCTGGTCGAGGTAGGGATAGGCCCGCTCGTTGGCGGTGAAGGCGAGCGAGACGAGGTTCTGCAGGATGATCGAGAGCCCGAAGAAGATGAGCAAGGAGTTGGCCTCGACCCGCTGCATGAGCTGCCCGCTGGCCAGCAGGCCGCGCACCAGGAAGCGGTAGACCGCCCAGCCGAGCCCGCCGGTGAGCGCCATGGCGGCGAAGAGCGAGACCAGCGGGCCGATCTTGAGCAGGGTGAAGGCCCAGTAGGCGACATAGGCGCCGATCATCAGGATCTCGCCGTGCGCCACGTTGAGCAGGCGCATGGTCCCGTAAATCAGGTTCAGCCCCATGGCCACCAGCGCATAGACCGACCCCAGGATCAGGGCCGCGAGCAGGAGCTGGCCTGAAAGCAGGAGGTCCATGGCGTCAGCGGCGGGGAGGGACGGGGCGCTGTGACCGCCGACAGCAGCTAGGGCACGGCACGAGACCGGACTCCGTCACGATCACCCCCGCGCCGTCACGGGTGGGCATGAGCCACTGCGGGCCAATCGAGCTTTGTTGGTTGCTTTTAGGCGGTCTTGGCTTGGGCTTACTCTATCTTTAATCGTCGTGGCCGGGCTTGACCCGGCCACCCACGTGGCGCCGCCAGCGCCCAACTCTCCACTATCGTGATGCCGATCCACGTGGATCCCCGGGTCATGCCCGGGGATGACGAACAAGAGCTGTGCATTCGAACTCACGACGCAGCCTGGCCCAAGTCGAGCCCTGTGGTGACGATCCTGCATTCGACTGCCGGACCCTGCGGCGCCAGTCCGCCAAACCGCCGGCGGACTACTGGCTCCAGGGACCCTTCTCCTTGACCGGCTGGGTCGCCTCCTCGGGCGGCCAGACGATTTCCAGGTTATCGCCCTGGATCTGCAGCAGCATGGTCGGCGTCTCGGCGTTCGACACGCCCTCGAAGCGGACCGGGCCGTTGATGGTGTCGAAGGTGTCGCTCGCGATGGTCTCGCGCAGCTTGTCGCGGTCCAGTCCGGCCTTGGCCACGGCCTGCTCAAGGATCTCCAGGGAGGTGTAGGCCAGGGCCGAATCGAGATAGTCCGGCCGCTCGCCGTACATCGCGACATAGGCGTCGTAGAAGGGCTTGGCCTTGGCCCAGTCGCTCTTCTGCGGCGACCAGTGGCCGACGGTCATGACGCCGTCCAGATCGGCCCCGAACATGTCGCGGAAGAAGGAGGCCGAGGGGCCGATCAGGATGAGCTGCACCGGCGCCGTCACCCCCAGCTCGCGCGCCTGGTTCATGTAGGTGATGGCGTCGGGCGGGTAGGCCAGCGCCAGGATGGCGTCGGGGCCGGTCTGCTTGATCTGGGTGAGCGTCGGGGTCATGTCCTTGGTCCCCGGCGGGTACTCCTCGTCCACCAGGATCTCGATGCCGGCCTTCTGCAGGGCCGGGATCAGGAAGGTCTTGACCTCCTGCGAGAAGGGAAGCTGCAGGGTGTTGACCGCGACCGAGGTCACGCCCTCGGCGATCAGCAGCTTCACCAGCTCTTCGGCGATGCGGTCGGGGATGGCGGAGGTCGGGAACCAGATGTTGCCGGGCGCCAGGTCGCGGAGCTGCACCGAGGCCGCCGTGTTGCCGACCATGGGGAAGCCATAGCGCTCCAAGACGCCGGCGACGGCGAAGTGGAAGGGCGTGCCCCAGGGGGCGAGAAGCAGGTCGACCTCGTCGTCGGTGATCAGCTTCTCGTAGATCCCCGGGATCTTGCCGAAGTCGGACTGGTCGTCATAGACGACGAACTCGATCGGCCGCTTCTCACCGGCGACGTCGAGGCCGCCCTGCTCCTCGATCTGCTTGGCCCAGAGGTCGTAGGCCTTGATCTGGGAATCGGCGATCGGCGCGAAGGGGCCGGTCTTGGCGATGGCATAGCCGATCTTCACCGGATCGGCCGCCTCGGCCGCAAGGCTCCAGGCCAGCGGCAGCGCGAGCGCCGCCGTCAGGGCGAGACGCCGGGTCAGGCTCAGTCGTGGGGTCATTCTCTCAGTTCCTCCCCTCAATGCATGAAGTCCAAGGCACGCGGCAGCCAGAGCCCCTGCGGATCGCCCGCCCAGGTGCTGGCCGTGAAGTGATCGGCGCCGGCGACGACAAGGCGCTCCACCGGGATGGAGAGCGCCTTCAGGCGCGTCTCCATCTCCTCGGCCTGGGCCATCAGGTGCGGGAAGTCGCGGTCGCCGTGGGCGATGAAGAAGGGCGTCTTGTCCCGGATGCCCTCGATCGGGCTGGCGTCACGGTCGGTCTCGGCGCTCTCCGGGCCCAGGAAGCGCGGCCTGGTCGAGAGGCCGGAGCCCTCGCCGAAGCGGTAGACGCCGGAGATCGGCAGGCAGCCGGCCAGCGGATTGCAGTCCAGGCCCGCAGCGCGCCACCACCCGTCCCTCGTGGCCAGCAGGGCCGCATAGTGCCCGCCGGCCGAGTGACCGCCGACGTAGAGCCGGTAGGGGTCGGCGCCGAAACGCTTCGCCTCGGCCCGCAGGCGCAGGAGGCCGGCGGCGGCATCCTCGTAGGCACTTGGGAAGAGGTGCTGGGGCGCCAGACGGTAGCCGAGGCTGGCGAAGGTGATCCCGGCGGCGTTGAAGGCCGGGGCCATGAAGGCCATCCATTCCTTGTAGCCGTTGGTCCAGCCGCCGCCGTGCAGGAAGGCCAGGATGCGCCCGTCGGGCTCGGACGCGGGATAGACCGCCAGGCTGCGGTAGGGGTCTTCGCCCAGCAGGATCTCCTCGCCGACGGCGACCGCGCTGCCGAGCGCCGTCACGGCCTCGTGGTAGCGCCTGGCCACCTCCGAGAAGGGCTCCTGCGGGGGATAGTCCTCCGGCCTCATGACTCCTGCTCCATCAAGCGCTCCAGCACCCGCTCGCCGGTCAGCGGCAGGTGGTTGAACCGGCTGCCCAGCGCCTGGGCCAGCGCATTGGCGATGGCCGCCGGCACCGGGTTGATGCCGATCTCGCCGACGCCCTTGGCGCCGAAGGGCCCCTCCGGCTGCGGCGCCTCGATCAGGATACTGTGGATATCGAAGGGCGTGTCGAGCGCCGTCGGGATCTTGTAGTCCATCAGCGAGGGATTGGCGAGCCGCGGGCCGTCCCAGACCATCTCTTCGAAGAGCGCGAAGCCCAGGCCCTGGACGAAGCCGCCTTCCAGCTGCACCTCGACCAGCTTGGGGTTGATCGCACGGCCCACGTCGCAGGCGCTCCAGGCTTCCAGCACGCTCACCTGGCCGCTGGCCTCGTCGACCTCGATGTCGACCAGCAGGGCGATGAAGCTGAAGACGCCGATCTGGGGGAAGGGGAGACCCAGCACGCTGCCGCGCTTGGGGTCGAAGGTCTTGCCGTCGAAGACCAGCGCGTTGCTGCCGATGATCGGCCCGCCGGCCGCCCAGTGGGCGCGGCCCGAGACGGCGGCGAAGGGCAGCTCGCGGTCGGAGCCCAGGACCCCGACCCGGCCGCCGGAGCGCAGCTCCAGGTCGTCGGCGGCGCACTCCAGGATGGCGCCGGCCTGCTCCTTGATCTGGCGCTCGACCTCCCGGGCCGCCCCGATCACCGCGCGCCCGGTGGTGTAGGTCACGCGGCTGGCCGTGGTGCCCCAGTTGAAGGGCGAGCCGTCGGTGTCGGGGCTCGCCACCTTCACCATGGAGAGCGGGACCTTGAGGGACTCCGCGCAGATCTGCGCCAGGACGGTGTCGGAGCCCTGGCCGATGTCGGTGGCGCCGGTGTTCAGCACGATGGAGCCGTCTTCCAGCATGCGCACGATGGCGCCGGTGCCCAGCAGGCCGGAGATGTGCCCGTTGATCGCCAGGCCCCGGCCGCGCCGCTTGCCTCTGGGGGCAGGCGCCAGCGGCGGGGCCGCCTTCTCCACGCTCTCCAGGCAGTCGGCCAGCCCGCAGGAGGCGACCTCGCCGCCCAGGAACCAGGGCTCGCCCGCGGCCGTCATGTTCCTGCGGCGGATCTCGAAGGGGTCGAGGCCCAGGCGGCGGCCGATCTCGTCGATCTGCTGCTCGCCGGCGAAGGTGACCTGGGGGTTGCCGAAGCCGCGATAGGCGCCGAAGCGCAGCTTGTTGGTGTAGACCAGCCGGCCGTGGCACTTGACGTTGGCGATGCGGTAGGGCCCGCGCGCCATCAGCAGGCTGTAGCCCAGCACGCCGGGCGAATCGTCGGCATAGGCGCCGCAGTCGACCAGGACCTCGCACTCGCGCGCGAGGAGGGTGCCGTCCTTCCGGGCGCCGGTCTTCATGCGGATCTTGTAGGGGTGGCGCGCCCGGGTGATCTCGAAGTCCTCCTCGCGCGAGAGGATGAGCTTGACCGGCCGGCGGGCCTTCATCGCCAGCGCGACGGTGATCGGCTGGACGTGGGCCTCCATCTTGATGCCGAAGCCGCCGCCGACCTGCGGCGTCAGGCAGCGCAGCCGCGCCATCGGCAGCGAGAGGGACTCGGCGACGTTGGCCTGCACGCGAAAAACCGACTGGTTGGCCGACCAGAGGGTGACGCGCCCGCTGCTGTCGACCTCGGCCAGGGCGCCGCAGGGCTCGATGGCGACATGGGCCTGGGCCTGGGTGGTGTAGGTCTCTTCCACGACCAGGTCGCAGTCGGCCCAGGCGGCCTCCACGTCGCCCTCCTCGAAGAGGCTGCGCGAGCAGAGGTTGCCCGCAGACCCGCTGTCGAAGATCTTTACATAGTCGGCCAGGTTTTCATGGATCGGTGGCGCATCTTCCGCCAGCGCCGCCTCCGGGGAGAGCAGGGCCGGCAGCTCCTCGTAGTCGACCTCGATCAGGCGGCAGGCCGCGCGGGCCTCGGCCTCGGTCTCGGCGGCGACGGCGGCGACCGGCTCGCCAAGGTAGCGCACCTTGCCCTGGGCAATGGCGCCCTCGTCCTTGATGAAGGGGCCCATGCGTCCGGGGCCGACATCCTCGCCGGTGATCACCGCGACGACGCCGGGTGCCGCCAGCGCCGCCTCGACGGATATTCTCCTGATCCGGGCGTGGGCGAAGGGGCTGCCCAGGATCGCGCCCTGCAGCATGCGGGGCCGGGTGAGGTCGGCGATGTAGGCCGCCCGGCCGCTCACCTTATCCAGGTTCTCGAGCTTCGGCAGCGAGCGGCCGACGACGGCGCCCTCGTCCGGGGCGGTCATGGCGCGCACTCCGCCGCGGCGGCCTGCACGGCCTCGACGATCTTGCGGTAGCCGATGCAGCGGCAGAGGTTGCCGCTGAGCGCGCGGCGGACCTGATCGCTCGTAGGTTTCGGCTGCTCCTCCAGCAGCTTACGGGCGGAGACCAGCATGCCGGTGGTGCAGAAGCCGCACTGCACCGCGCCGCCCTCGGCGAAGTGCCTGGCGAGGCTCGCCGTCACCGGGTCGTCCAGGAGACCCTCCAGGGTCTCGACCCGCTTGCCCTCGCAGGCCGCGGCCAGGGTGAGGCAGGCGCGCTGCGGCCAGCCCTCGACCATGACGGTGCAGGCCCCGCAAACCCCCTGGTTGCAGCCGCGCTTGGGGCCGGTGATCCCCAGACCCTCGCGCAGCAGGGTGAGCAGGGTGGCGTCGGCCTCCGCCAGGCCGACCTGGCGGCGGCCGTCGAGATCCAGGGTAAAGGCGGTCGTCTCACTCATGCGGCCGCCTCCTGCAGCAGTTCCGCCAGGCCGGAGGCCAGCAGGCGGGGGATCAGGCGGCGGCGGTAGTCGGCGCTGCCGCGCACGTCGTCGATGGGATCGGAGAGCGCGACCAGCGCCTCGCCCAGTGCAGTCACCGCCGCCGGATCGCCGAGCCTGCCGTGGAGGGCGGCCTCGGCCTCGGGCGCGCGCAAGGGGGCGGGTCCGCAGGCGCCGATGGCGGCGCGCAGGCCGCCGTCCGCGGTCAGCGCAAGCGCGCAGGAGGCCGTGGCATAGTCGCCGGAGACCCTGGCCAGCTTGCGGTAGCTGGAGGGCGTGGGCTCGGGCCGTGGCAGGCGGATGGCGGCCAGGATCTCGCCCTCCTCCAGTGCTGTTTCGTACCAGTCGAGGAAGAAGTCGGCGATCGGCAGGACGCGGCTACCCTCAGGCCCGACCAGTTCCAGCTCCGCCTCGGCGGCGACCAGGGCGGCGGGGTAGTCCGCGCCGGGATCGGCGTTGGCGAGCGAGCCGCCCATGGTGCCCATGTTGCGCACCGGCGGGTTGGCGATCTTGCCGGCGGCCTCGGCCACCAGCGCCAGCGAGCCGGTCAGCAGCGGAGAGGACGCGGTCTCGCGATGCCGGGTCATGGCGCCGATGCGGATGCGGCTGTCCTCTTCCCGCCGGATGCCGCGCAGATCCTCGATGCCCTCCAGCGCGATCAGGCCCTCGGGCTCGACCAGGCCGGCGTTCTTCATGGCGATCAGGGTGGCGCCGCCGGCCAGGAAGAGCGCGCCCGGGCGCTCCGCCTTGATCGCGAGTGCTTCCTCCAGGCTCTGCGGACGCTCCAGGTAGGCGGCCATCAGCCGACCGTCTCCGCGGTCAGGCGGGCCTGCAGGTTGGTCACGAAGTCGGCGGCGATCTGGTCGGCCTTCTTGCGCATGACGCCCAGGCCGAACTTGCCGAGACGGCCGGTCACCGAGACCTCGGAGACATAGGCCAGCTCCGTCTCTTGCTCCGAGACCTCCCGCAAGGTCAGGCTGCTCTCGGCCGAAAGCTGGCTGGCGCGCGAGCCCTCCTCGCCGCGGGTCCGGCAGTCCAGGCGCTCCGGCGGGGCCTCGTCGGTGATCTCGACCAGCAGGGTGAAGCGGGCCTTGATCGGGCCGACCTTGACCTGGACCACGACCCTGTAGCGGCCGGGCTCCGTCTCCTCGGCGGACTCGCAGCCGGGCAGGCAGGCGGCCATGACCTCGCAGTCGTGGACCATGCGCCAGACCTGCGGGCGCGGAGCAGAAAGCGGGAAGGCGCCCTCGATCCGCATGGCTAGCGCGGCACCCGGGGCACGATCATCTTGGGGTCGATGATGCGGCCCTCCTCAACGATCCGCTTGCCGTCCAGCTCGATGGTGCAGGCGCGCATGGGCACGTCGTAGTGGCCGCGGGTCTTGCGCTTGCCGCCGCCCTGGGTGTTGGGGCCGGTGGAGAAGAGGAAGTTGCCGGGAAAGCAGCGCGAGGCCGCCCGGCTGCGCTCCGGCGAATCGCCGTAGAGCGCGATGGAATCCCAGCGGCACTGCGGGTTCAGGCCCCAGCCGAGATGCGAGACGGCATAGGGGTCGCGGTCGCCCTCGAAGTCCTCGCCCTCCTTCAGCCACTCGCGCATCAGGGCCGCGTCCAGGCCGCCCTCGATGCTGGTGATGTGACCCGCTTCGATCTCCAGGCGGATCTCGTCGACCACGTAGCGGCAGTAGGGCAGGATCACGATGTCGCCCGGCTGGATCACCACGCGGCCCCGGCTGCTGCCCTCGTCGGGGAAGGTGTGGATGAGGCCGACGCCCCAGTGGTCGAAGCGGCCCGGCTCGTCGGCCATGCCGTACTGGATCATGGTGGGGTATTCGCCGCGGCTGTAGTGCAGGTCGGTGCCGGCCTTGCTGGTCACATGCACCTGGCGGGTCGCCTTGTAGAGCTCGTCGGCGTAGAGCAGCGCCTCCTTCAGGCCGGGCGGGGACTGAAGCTGTTCCAGGTCGTCGGGCGCGTCGATCACCATCTGCACCCGCACGCCCGCCTGCATCACCTCGCGCAGCCAGGACGCGAAGAGCGGCACGTGGAAGATGAGGATCAGGTCGACGGCCTTCAGCGCCTCCAGGGTCCCCTTGCACTTGCCGATGGTCGGCACGCCGACCTTGGTCCAGCCCGGGATCTGGTTGACGCACATCTCGTAGATATCGGCCCCCAACTCGTCGGCGGCGGCGAAGGCCGCCTGGATGTACTCCCGGCGGGTTCCCAGGTCGGAAACGACGGCGATGGTCTCGCCCGCCTTCACCTTGCAGAGCTGGAACTGCTTCAGATAGAGCAGGGCCAGTTTGGCCGGATTGACCTCTTGGCTGCGGATGTCTGCCTGCATGGATCGCTGTACCCCTGGGCGAAAGAGGCCGCAGGGTACGGCAGGGCACCATGGGGCAGTCAATAGGATAGGCTTCAGGATTGGCTTGACAGAGAGACGCAATCCCGGCTGGTTCGCCCTCTGCCCGCAAGGGAAAGCTGACGATGTCCCGCCTCTTGCCGCTTTGGATGCTCATCCCGTACGCCATCGCGATCCTGGCCTTCCTGGCGGCCTTCGCCTGGATCGTCCATGTTGGCACCAACCGCTCGGATCCGGACCTCTATCTGGGCGTCACCGGCTTCCTCGCGCTGGCCGCGGCCCTGATCGCGACGCTCGTCGTCCTGCTGCGGCTGGTGCTGAAGCGCGAGACCCGCGGCCAGTGGCCCTGGCTGCTGGTCCATGCGGCGGCGCTCGCCGCTGCCCTGCTGCTGGCCCACTACTGGCTGGGCGCGCACATCGCCTGAGGCTTGCGCTTCAGGCTCCTGGCGGCGGGTGGCCCAGCACGCGGTCGCGGATGCGCTGCTGCCACTCGTGCCCCTGGCCGTCCTTCCACCAGACCCGGTGCTTGGAGAAGGGCGGCACCTCGTAGGGGCCCATGTTGATGTTGCGCTCCTTGTGCCACTCGGCGGCGAGATCGGGGTAGAGCGCCTTCAAGGTGCTCTTCGGACCGATACGCCCGTCGATGTCGCGCGGCTCCGCGATCGGGCGGTCGTCCTCCAGCCAGGCATCGATGGCATGCCAGAGGAAGCCCACCAGGCCCGCCAGATCGGCGGTCTCCTCGTAGGGCTGGGGATAGGCCCAGGCGGCGTTCTCGCGCCGCTCGCCGCCGGCCACGATGTGCCAGTACTCGGCGAAACCCTTGAAATGGCAGTAGCTGCCGTAGTCGCTGGGCTCGAAGTGCTCCATCCGCAAGTCTTCCAGCGGCAGGTAGTAGAGGGCGGAGTGTCCCTGCTCCAGGGCCACGCGGGCGCGCCTGCTCTCGCCGACCACCACCCCGCCGAGCTTCAGGGTGACCTTGGCCGGGATCGGCTCCAGGTCGAAGCTGTAGTCGGGATTGACCAGCCAGGCGGGCCCGTGCTGCGGCTGGCCGGAGGCGGCGTCGCGCTTGCTGCCCAGGCTTTCGAGGCCGGGGACCGTCTCGTGGTCGGGCAGGCTCTCGCGGCAGGCCGGGCTGCAGACCCAGCGTCCGTGCGGCTTGGTCGGCGCCACCATGAGGCTCTGGCAGCTCGGGCAGCTGGCATAGAGCCAACCGAGGTCGGGCCGCGCGCGGTGGGCGCGCGTCAGCAGCTCGTTCATGCGCCGCCGCTCGAGGAAGCCCTGGAGGTCGCGGCGTCCCACGCTGGGCTCTGCCGCTCCGGGCGGCTGGGGGAAGTAGGCGAAGTCGATCCAGAAGCGGATCATGGACTCCTCCACCCCGGCCAGTTCGGCAGCCTCGGCAACGGACAGGCGTTCTTCGGCCATGTCTCCGGTTCCTCCTCGTGGGTGACGTCTGAGCGGGCGGGAGCCTAACGCGCGCCATCCGAGGCATCAAGCAAGGCCGCCCCCCGCATCCCCCGCCTTTCAGCGGCCCACCGAAAGATACTGCTGTGAACGGCCGGGCGAGGGGGCGGGCTGGAGCTGGAACAGGTTAAGCGAGAAGCGCTTGTCGTTCCCGACTAGGCCTTGCCTCAGAAGCAGATGTTGAAGCTCAGGAGGCTGTGCGAGCCGCAGCGGCTGCCGCCGCCGCCGCCCGGATAGGTCTCGCCCTGCATGCTCTCCGGCTCGGACATGTTGGCGAAGGCGGGGCCCGAGGTCATGCTGAGGCCGCTGCCGAGGTCCAGCTCAGGGTCGGTCGCAGGATCGACGTTCGCGCCGAGGCTGGTCCCGCCCCAGGAACGCGGGTCGATGAAGAGCGTGACAGGGCCGCTCTCGGCCGGCATCTCGCCGTCCAGGATGCGCATCTCGTAGACCAGGTTCCCCTCGTTCATGGCGACCTCGACCAGCTCGACGATGACCGGCGCCTTGCCGGGCTCGGAGGAAAGCGCCAGCGCGGCGTTCGGCGGGTCGTCGCCGAAGTTGTCCTTGCCGCTGTTCCAGACCGCCACGAAGGCCTCGTTGCCGAGCGATCCCACGACGCGGCTGGGCCGGTCGCCGAAGTAGAGGGTGGAGGGGTTCACCTCCTCCAGGGTCAGGGTTCCGTCGGCGTAGTGCATCGCGCCGGCATTCTGCACGAACATGAGCTCCACGGCCTCGCTGTCGTCCGCGGCCGCACCAGCCGAAAGGCCGAGCGACGACAGCAGGAGAGTGGATCCCAGCAGGGCAACAAGACTAGGCTTCATCGTCTGTCCTTTCCAATGGCTGTGCGCTGACGAAATCGACGCTTTGACTCCAGGTGGGGAGCGGGATGCGGCGAGACAAGGCCGGCGTCGGGCCGGGCCTCGAGGAATCTCCGTGCGGTGGCGCCGTACTCCGTCACGCCACGCCCCCGTAGGGAATTCCCGCCAGGCTCGCCATGTCCTTCTTCCAGGTGGTCAGGTCTTCGAGCGAGAACTTGGAGAGGTGGTCGTGGCCGCAGGCGCGCGCCATGACCTGCATGAGACCGACCGAGACCTCGAGAAAGTTCTTCAGCCGCTCGGCCGAGGTCTCGACCTGCAGGCGGCTGGTCAGGTGCGGCTTCTGCGTGGCGATTCCGACCGGGCAGTTGTTGGTGTGGCAGGCCCGCATGGCGATGCAGCCGATCGCCTGCATGGCGGCGTTGGAGATCGCCACGGCGTCCGCGCCCAGCGCCAGGGCCTTGACGAAATCGGCCGGCTTGCGCAGGCCGCCGGTGACCACCAAGGTGATGTCGCTGCGCCCGGCGCGGTCCAGGTGGCGGCGCGCCCGGGCCAGGGCGGGGATGGTGGGGACCGAGATGTTGTCGCGGAAGATGGTGGGGGCCGCCCCGGTGCCGCCGCCGCGGCCGTCCAGGATGATGTAGTCGACGCCGACCTCCAGGGCTGCATCCATGTCCTTCTCGATGTGCTGGGCGGAGAGCTTGTAGCCGATGGGAATGCCGCCGGTGCGGTCGCGCACCTGGTCGGCGAACTCGCGGACCTCTGAGACCTGCGTCCAGTCGGGGAAGCGGGCGGGCGAGACCGCTGCCTGGCCTTCCTCCAGGCCGCGAACCTCGGCGATCTTGCCCTTCACCTTGTTGCCGGGAAGGTGGCCGCCGGTGCCGGTCTTGGCGCCCTGTCCGCCCTTGAAGTGAAAGGCCTGGACCCGGTCGAGCTTCTCCCAGGCAAACCCGAAGCGGGCCGAGGCCAGCTCGTAGAAATAGCGGGCGTTCTCGGCCTGCTCTTCGGCCAGCATCCCGCCCTCGCCCGAGCAGATCCCGGTGCCGGCAAGCTCCGCCCCGCGGGCGAGTGCCACCTTGGCGGGCTCGGAGAGCGCACCGAAGCTCATGTCCGAGACCAAGAGCGGGATCTCCAGGCGCAGCGGCTTCTGTGCGTTGGGCCCGACCGTGACCTCGGTGCCGACCTGGTCCTCGTCGAGCAGCGGCATCCGGTGGAGCTGCGCGGTCAGGATCTGGATATCGTCCCAGGTCGGCAGCTCCGTCCGCGGCACGCCCATGGCCTCCAGCGCGCCATGGTGGCCGGCCTTGGCCCGTCCCTGGCGCGCATAGCGCTGGATGAGCGCGTTGTCGGGCTCCTCCGGCGTGCCGTGGGAGCTGTCGGCGTAGAGACCGAGGTAGCTCTCGCGGTCGAAGGGCTGCGGGTTCTTCTGCGCCCAGCTCTCGATCTCCTCCTGGTCGACCATCACCGAGCCGGCCTCGACCCAGGCCCTGAAGCGGGGCAGTGCCTCCGAATTGTTGTACTCGGAAACCCCCGAATCGAGCCGGTAGTCCCAGTAGTGGACGCCGCACATGAGGTTGTTCCCGCGCACGAAGCCGTCCGCCAGCAGCGCGCCGCGGTGCAGGCAGCGCCCGTAGAAGACCGCCACCTCCGCCTCCAGGCGCAGGACGACCAGGTCGACCTCGCCCACCAGTGCATACTGCGGCTTCCGGTTCGGCATGTTGTCGAAGTTGGCGACTGCGATCTTCTTCATGGGGACCTCCAAGCTCCAGCCCGAAAGCGGCCTCTGGCGGCAGCCTAGAGCGGGTCGCGACCGCTTGGGAACCACCGATCGCGTGAATTGGCTTTGCAACTCGAGTTTCCAGATTGGATGGGCCCCGGTTGCTCGGGGGAGATCCCACGCGCGCCTTTCGACCGTCGCGGTGCGGCCGTCCGGCGGCGAGAAGGGGCCGCGCGATGACGGCGAGCGTGGCCCTAGGCAGCCAGATTCTCCAAGGGATGACAGAATCTCCTACTTGACCAGATTGCATCGATAGACTGTATTGCAATCTGCGAAAGGGGATCGCGAAGACCATGGGACACCGACCGAGAGGCCTGGCCCTGGCAATTCTGCCGGCGCTGGTTGCGCTGGCCTTGGCAGAGAGGGCAGAGGCCCGTTGCGCCCAAACGAGCGGCGGCCCGAACTTTCGGTTCGAATGCACGGGCGATGTCACGCCCTTCCTGGTGTTCCCCGGCCAGAGCGCCGACAAGCCGAAGGGCTACAGCATCGAGTTCTTCGACCTCTCGAGCGATGTCGAGAGCGGCCCATCGGACAGCGGCAAGGTCCTGTTCAAGCCGGCGATCGGGGTTGTCGACACCAGGGGCGGCCAGGACGAGTTCGGATCGCTCGACTTCGACGGCGAGGACTTCGGCGTCCTGTCGGAGGGGCATGGCATCGCCTACGTCGCCGATGGCCTCGACGGACGAGACGGCGAGGAGCGCAGCGAGACCGGTGAGGACGGCAAGCCCGGCAAGCGCGGCGTGATCGTCGATATGGCCGTCACCTCGGGTTTCGTCATCTCCGAGTTCCAGTCCAACAACCCGGACGCCTCCGCCCCGAGTGCAGCGATACTGGTGCAGTCCCTGGGCGGCAAGGGGGGCGACGGCGGCAAGGCCACCAACAACTTCGGCAGCAAGTCCAGAGGCGGGCACGGCGCCAAGGGCGGCAACGGCGGCGAGGTGACCTTCACGAGCGGCGACGAACCGATCCTGATCGAGGGCCTCAGGGCCTCCGGCCTGCGCATCGAGAGCATCGGCGGCGACGGCGGCAAGGGCGGCGATGCCACCGCATTTGCCGGCGGCGCCATCGGCGGTAGCGGCGGGCAGGGCGGCAGCGGCAGCAGCGTCGAGGTGAACCTCGTGACCGACATGCTGGTCAAGGGCAATGCGAACGCCGTGGTTGCACGCAGCCTGGGTGGCGCCGGCGGGGCGGGCGGCAATGCCAGCTCGACCATCGGCTCGGGCAACGGCGGGGCCGGGGCGGGATCCGGGCCGGCGGGTCCGGTGACCGTGACCCTGGGCGGCAAGATCGCCACCACGGCGACCGTGGCGAACGCCGTGATCGTGCAGAGCATCGGCGGTTTCGCCGGCGACGCCGGCAGCGGCCGCGGTTTCCTCGGCTTCGGGGCCAGCTCCGAGAGCGCCGGCGACGGCGGCGCGGTCTCGGTCACCTTGAAGGAAGAGACGGTCATCTCCACCAAGGCGCGGGAATCGGGCGGCGTCCTGATCCAGAGCGTGGGCGGCGGCGGCGGCCTGGGCTCGAGCGCCGGCGGTTTCGTTGCCATGGGCGGCACGGGGTCGGCCGGCGGCGACGGCGGCGAGGTCGAGGTGCTGAGCCTGGGCAAGACCATCTCGACCGGCGGTAGCGATTCCCCGGCCCTGGACGTTTCCAGCGTCGGCGGCGGCGGCGGCGATGCCGGAGGCAATCGCGGTGTGGTCAGCATGGGTGGCGACGGCGGTGCCGGCGGCGACGGCGGCGCGGTCGAGGTGACGAACCGGGCGAAGCTCACGACCCAGATGGACCAGTCGGACGGCCTGGTGGCCCAGAGCATCGGCGGCGGCGGCGGCTCGGCGCACAGCACCAGCGGCGTCATCAGCCTCGGCGGCAAGGGTGACAAGGGCGGTTCCGGCGGACGCGTCAGCGTCGAGAACACCGGCAGCGTGACGACTGGCGGCAACTACGCCGATGCCGTCTTTCTGCAGAGCCTGGGCGGCGGCGGCGGCGACGGCTCCAGCGCGGTCGGCGTTGGCCTGAGCTTCGCCGTAGCCTACGGCGGCAAGGGGGGACCCGGCGGCAGCGGCAAGGCGGTCATCTACGATGACGGGGGTGCGGAGGGCTACGGCCTCTCGACCTCCGGCGACTTCGCGCGCGGCCTCTTCGCGCAGAGCCTGGGCGGCGGCGGCGGCGACGGCGGGAACGTGATCGCCACCAACGCGCTCGGCATCTTCAGCGTCGCGCTGGGCACCAGCGGCAGCGGCAACAGGGCGGGCAACGCCGGCGCCGTCGAGGTGAAGACCGGAGCCGACATCTCGACCCAGGGCGACGAAGCGGACGGCCTGGTCGCGGTATCGCAGGGCGGCGGCGGCGGCAATGCCGGCTCGGCGGTCGCCGTCAACGGGTCCAGCATCGTCAGCTTCATACTCACCCAGGGCGGAACCGGTGGTGCCGGCGGCCGCGGCGGAGATGTCACTGCAGAGTCGCGTGGCGACATCAGCACCGCCGGCGGCTCCTCCGATGGCATCTTCGCGCAGAGCCTGGGCGGCGGCGGCGGCAACTCCGGCACCACCATCGCCGGCAGCGGCCTGTCGGCGATCTCGGCGTCGATCGCCATAGGCGCCAAGGGCGGCGAGGGCGGCAATGCCGGCAAGGTCACGGTGACGGCCGAGAGCGACGTCGAGACCGCCGGGGAAGGCTCGCGCGCCCTGGTCGCACAGTCGGTCGGCGGCGGCGGCGGGTCGTCCTACAGCGTGATCGCCGGCAACGGAGTGAGCCTGGGCAACCTCGCCCTCTCGATCGGCGGTTCGGGCGGTGCCGGCGGCAGTGCCCAGATGGTGAAGGTCCAGTCCGACGGCGATCTCTCCACCCGCGGCGCCGACGCGACCGCGCTCCTGGCGCAGAGCGTGGGCGGCGGCGGCGGCTCGGGCAGCGTCACCATCGCCGACAGCGTCCTCGGGGCCGGCAACATCGACATCGCCGTGGGCGGCAGCGGCGGGCCCTCGGGCAACGCCGGACGGGTCGAGGTCTTCTCCCAGGGCGACATCTCTACGCAAGGCGCGGAGAGCAGCGCCATCCTGGCCCAGAGCATCTCCAAATCCGGCGGCGACGGCGGCTTCGTCCAGTCCGGGTCGGGCTTCTCGGCAGCCAGTGTGAACGTGGGCATCGGGGCGACCGGCGGGAACGGCGGCAAGAGCGACAGGGTCAGACTCTCGAGCATCGGGGATGCCAGCACGGCGGGCCCCTCCTCGCCGGCGCTCATAGCCCAGAGCATCGGCGGCGGCGGCGGCCAGGCCTCCGGTGTGGTGGCAGCCTCCGCGCTCTCGGTCGTCAACGTCGGCGTCGCCGTGGGCAGGGCGGGCGGCAACGGCGGCCTGTCCGACGACGTGACCTTGAGAAACGTGGGCCAGGTCGACACCGCCGGCGACCACTCCACCGCCCTGCTGGCGCAGAGCATCGGCGGCAGCGGCGGAAGCGGCGGCTTCGCTGCGACCGGTGGGCTGACCGTGGGCAAGATCACCGGCGATGTCCAGGTCGGCATCGGCGGTTCGGGCGGCAAGGGCGGCAAATCCGGCGACGTTCTGCTCTTCAACGACGGTACGGTGACGGCGAAGGGTTTCCGCTCGCGCGGTCTCTTCGCGCAGAGCGTGGGTGGAAGCGGTGGCGACGGCGGCAACGCGCTTTCCGCCAGCGGAACGCGCTCGCAGGACTTCAGCCTGCAGGTCTTGGTGGACATCGGCGGCACCGGCGGTGCCGGGGCGGTTGCCGGCAACACCGAGGTTCAGAACTTCGGGTCCGTCACCACCGGTAGTGCCTATGCCGAGGCGATCCGAGCACAGTCGATCGGCGGCAACGGCGGTGCCGGCGGCAGTGCCACCAGCCTGCATTCCAAGCTGGCCGTCAACAACCATAACTTCCTGATTCCCGAGGCGGGCTTCCGGGTCGCAACCTCGGTCGGCGGCAGCGGCGGTGGCGGCATGGACGCCGGTACCGTCAAGGTGACGAATGTGGGCGCGCTCACGACCGTGGCCAGCCATTCGGGGGGGATCTATGCGCAGAGCGTCGGTGGCGGCGGCGGCAGCGGCGGTGCTGCCTTCACCGGCGTTATCGACTACCAGTCGGTGAGTGGCCAGTTCAATCCGAACCGGCCCGAAAATCGCTTCACCGTCGATACCGGCGTCGGTGGCAGCGGCGGAGCCGCGGGAGACGGCAAGGCGGTCTCGGTGCTGAACGTCGGCGCGATAGAGACGGCCGGCTACGCCTCTTACGGCATCTTCGCACAGAGCATCGGCGGCGGCGGCGGCGATGGCGGAACGGCCAGCAGCCGGTCGGTCTTCCTCACCGGAACCTGCAGCTTCATTGTCTCGAACCTGCTCTGGGATTGCGCCTATACCCCCTTCGAGAAGCCGACCGTCCTGGAGTTCGTTTCCAGCTTCAACTCCAATGTCAATATCGGCGGCGGCGGGGGCGCTGCCGGCGACGGTGCTGCGGTGGAGGTGGAGAACCTTGCCGATATCACCACCGTTGGCGATCAGAGCTCTGCCATCTTCGCCCAGAGTGTGGGCGGTGGCGGAGGCATCGGCGGCAACGGCAATCCCGGCCTGGAAGCGGTCACCGACGAGAAGACCCTGGAGCAGATCGATGCCCTGCTGCAGGCCCTGCGCAACACCTCGCCAGTGCAGCAGCTTCGCGACTATTCTTTGCTCACCGTCTCGGTCGGCGGGTCGGGCGGCGCATCCGGCGACGCGGAGGCCGTCACCGTCAAGAACAGCGGCCTGCTCACCACCCACGGCGAGTACAGCTTCGGCATCGAGGCGCAGAGCGTGGGCGGCGGCGGCGGCCAGGGCGGCAAGGGCGCGACCCCGGCCTTCTTCAACATCGCCGTCGGCGGCACCGGCAGCGGCGGCGGCGAGGGCGGCGCGGTCTCGATCGAGAACAGCGGAACCATCGTCACCTCGGGCGAGTCGGCGGCCGGGATCTTCGCCCAGAGCGTGGGCGGCGGCGGCGGCCTCGCCGGCGAGGTGATGCAGGCCTTCAGCGTCGTCGGCTTCGATATCAACATGGGGATCGGCTTCACCGGCGTCGGGGCCAACCAGATCCCGCCGAAGCCCGGAGAGGGCGGCAACGGCGGGGCGGTAACGGTCACGAGCGGCTCCATCGAGACCGGCGGCAAGGATGCGCACGGCATCTTCGCGCAGAGCGTCGGCGGCTCGGGCGGCGTCTTCGCCGGCAACGGCATAGAATCTCCCGGCCCCATTCCTTCGGCGACCTTCTCCGGCAGCGGCAACGACAGCGGGGACGGCGGCAAGGTCTCGGTCACGGTCGACGGCAAGATCGAGGTGGACGGTCGCAACGCGCACGGCGTGATCGCCCAGAGCACCGGCGGCAAGAACTCGATTGCCGGCGATGTCTCCATCTCCGTCCTGGGCGACATCATCGCCAACGGCAAGAACGGGCGCGCCATCCTGGCCCACAGCGAGGGCGGCAAGACCAACGGCGACATCCTGATCGACATCGCCGAGGGCGCCACGCTCTCTACCGAGTCCAAGGGACGGGCGACGGTACTGATCCTGGACGGGGCAGAGAACCGACTGGTCAACCGCGGCGCCATCTATAAATACGAAGGTCCCGCGAAGGGCAGGGATGAGCACTACGCCGTGCAGGTGATCGACGGCTCGCTGGAACTGGAGAACCACGGCCTGCTGCACGGTGCGCTGGCCATCGAGGGCAAGTCGGGTCCGAGCCTGCTGCACAACCTTCCGGGCGGTGCGATCGAACTGGGACCGGTCTCTCGGCTCGGCAAGGGCACGATCCTTAGGAACGAGGGCACCCTGTCGGCCGGCGGGATCGGGTCCATCTCCCGGGCCGAGGTGCTCGGCTCCGAGGGCCGTTTCGCGCAGGACCCCAGCAGCAGCGGCAAGGGCCAGCTCTGGGTCGACCACCAGCTCGGCGATACGGCGAGCGAGGCGGCGGCGGGCGACCTCATCGCCATCGAGGGCGATGCGCTGCTGCGCGGCAAGGTGACCCCGAACCTGGTCGGCACCAACCTGGTGCCCAGCGGCACGGCGGGCGAGATCAGGATCCTGGAGCTCACGAGCGGCCAGGACATCACCAACAGCCTGACGGTCCAGGACACGGCCACGGTGAACTACGAGATCCGCGACAGCCAGCACAACGGCGAACCGGCCGTCGTTCTGGCCTACGAGGTCAACCTCGCCCCCTGGAACAAGGTCGCCGGCTTCGCCGCGGCCAGCGAGGAGGCCGCTTCCCAGCAGATCGACGACAACACCGACCACCTGACCGACTACTTGAGCGAGCTGATCCGCGCCAGGATCGACGAGCGCGAGGCCATCGCCGAGGGGAGCCTCATTGCCGCCGACGCCGACTATGCCTGGGTCGAGGACTTCGAGGGCTTTCTCCTGCAGATCGACGACGTGGGCGCGCTGATCGACACCTACGAGGCGACGGAGCCCAGCGCGCAGGCGGCCCCGCTCGACGCCACGCTCTTCGCCAGCATCGCCTTCGCCGATGCCCTGCAGTCCTGCCGCTCACCCGACGAGGACGGCAAGGCGAGCGCGGTCTATGAGGAGTCCTGCGCCTGGGTTCGGCTCAAGGGCTCGGCCCTGCAGCGCGACAGCGACGCCGACACCAGCGCCTACACCGAGACCGCTTTCGGCATCTCCGCGGGCGCCGAACGCGAGATCGGAGAGGATCTCGTCCTGGGCCTCGCCGGCAGCTACGAGCGGCTCTGGCTCTCCGCCGAGAACCTGCGGGAGGGCACCGGCAACCGCTTCCAGGGTGGCGCCTACCTCTCCAAGGGCCTGGGGGCCTGGACCTTCTCGGGCTCGGTCTCGGGCGGCGCCAGCAACTACGACCTGACCCGCAGCCTGGTAACCCCCACCGGGGCGCGGTCGGCGACCAGCAAGCCCACGACCACCTTCGTCGCCGGGCATGCGCGCGTGGCCCGCCGCTTCCAGTTCGATAGCTGGGCCCTGGAGCCGACCTTCGACGGCGGTCTCTACCATCTCTGGCGGCCGGGCTATTCCGAGAGCGGTGCGGAGCCCTACGGCATGAGGTTCGACGACTTCCAGGAGACGGTCGGCATTCTCAATCCCTTCCTGAAGGCGGACTACGACGCCAGCGTCAGGGGCGCGCCGCTGCGGCTCTACGGGCGCGCCGGCGTGCTGGGACTGATCGGCAACGACCGCTCCTTCGATGCGACCTTCGTCGGGGTGCCGGACGGCGGCCCCAGCTTCGCTTTCGAGGACGATGCGGATTCCCTCCTCGCCGATCTGGGGCTCGGCGTGGAGATGGCGGTGGCCCAGAACATCTCTCTGAATCTGGCCGCCGACACCCTGCTCTCCGGCAACACCCGCTCCTACGCCGGATCCGCCCGCCTCGACATTCGCTTCTGATCGATCGGGAGGATCTTCCATCGCGCCTGGATCGCCACCGGCCCTCTTTCGTGCTAGGTCACGCCCATGCTTCGCGATCCCTCAAAGGCGCTCTCGTGCTTTCTCTCCATCTCGCGCGCGATCGCGGGCCAGATGGATTACAAGCAGGTGCTGGAGAAGATCGGCGACGAGCTGAAGCACCTCGTCCCCCACGATCACCTCGATATCGTGCTGCTGATGACCGGCGGTAACCAGATCTGCTACGAGGTCGGCCTGCTGACGGCCTGGAGCAACCTCGCCGATCCGGTGAAGCCGACCGCCACCAGTCCGATCCGCCGCCTGCTGCGCGGCGAGACCCCCTTCATGCTGACCGAGGACGCCTGGTCCGACGAGCGCTTCCATTTCGAGGGCGCCGACGACGGGCCGATCTACTCGGCCGAGCTGCGCAGCCGGATCGTGGTCTCGCTCCGGGTCCAGGGCGCTGTCATCGGCTCGCTCTCGATCTCCAGCCACGAAACAGGCGCCTACAACCGCGATCAGGTCGAGATCCTGCAGGATACCGCGGACCTGCTGGCGCCCTATCTCTATGCGCTGGCCCGCGGCGAGGAGGCCCGCAAGGCGGCTGTGGCCGAGAGCGAGGCGCGGGCGCGCGAAGAGATGCTGCGCGTGGGCGCCCTGCGGCTGACCGAGGGGATGGAGCGCGAACGCCAGCGCCTCGGCATGGATCTGCACGACCAGACCCTGGCCGATCTGACCAGGCTCTCCAGGCGGATCGCGCAGCTTAGGGGGCAAGACCTGATCAGCGCGGGCGACCTGACCCCGGTCGAGGAGGACCTGGTCACCTACCTCGACGAGCTGCGGGGGATCATCGAGGACATGAAGCCCGGCGTGCTGCAGCTCTTCGGCTTTGCCGAGGCGGTCGACGCGCACCTCCGGCGCTGCGTGGCCGATGCCCATCCGCCCGTCGCAGCCGACGTCCGCGACCGTACCGACGGCCTGATCGACGGGCTGACCGAGACCATACGCACCGCGCTCTACCGCATCGTGCAGGAGGCCACCAACAACGCCGTCCGGCACGCCGGGGCCCGGCGGGTCGCGGTCGCCATCGAGCGCAGCGGCAGGCTGCTCAGGCTCACCGTGGAGGACGACGGGGTTGGCATAGAGCGTGACGGCCTCTCCTCGACCGGCGGGATCGATCACATGGAGACACGTGCCGCCCTGATCGCCGCCAGGATCTCGATCCGCAAGCGCCAGCCGGAACCAGGGACCCGGGTCAGCATCGAGCTTGACCTGGACGAGCCGGCACGCAATGCGGTGGCTCGTGCCTCCGCAGAGCCGCTGGCGGTCTGAGGGTGGGCGAACCCATGCGCCTCTTGATCGTCGAGGACGACGCGCTCCACCGCGCCTTTCTCAAGTCGACGGTCGAGGCGATCCTGCCGGACTGCGGCGCGATCCTGGAGGCTGCCGACGGACGGGCGGCCATCGAGATCTCGCGCGATCAGGTACCCGATTCGGTGATCCTCGACCTGCAGATGCCGCAGGCCACCGGCATCGATGCCGCAAAGGACATCTGGCGCCGGCAGCCCAGCACCCACATCCTCTTCTGGTCGAACTACGCCGACGAGGCCTACGTGCGCGGCATCGCCAAGATCGTGCCGCCCGAGGCGGTCTACGGCTACGTGCTGAAATCGGCCTCGGAGAACCGCCTGCACCTCGCCATCCGCGGCGTCTTCCTTGAGGACCAGTGCGTCATCGACCGCGAGGTGCGCGGCGTCCAGCAGCGCTCCGTCGACCGCAGTGAAGGCCTGACGGACCTGGAATACGAGGTGCTGATCGACCTGGCGCTGGGGCTCACCGACAAGGCGATGGCGGCCCGGCGCGGGATCTCCACCCGCGGTGCCCAGAGTCGCCTGCAGCACCTCTACGAGAAGCTGGGCCTGGAGCAAAACGCCATCCCCGTCGGTCCCTGGGGCGCCAGCTTCAACACCCGAACCCGCGCCGTGACCCTGGCGCTCGCGCGCGGTCTCCTGAATGCCGCTGCGCTCAGGCGCGAGGAGGAAGAACTGGCGAGGTGGCTCCGAGGCGTCGGCACGCCGCCCCGAGGCTAGGCCTTCGAACCGCGGGTTCGCGCAGTCTTTGGTGCGGATTCCCGCAGATCGCCTGCGGCTAGCCCCGCAGATGGCGCCACCTTCCTCTACTAAGATCGCGAGAACAAGATGCAGGTCGGGCTGGGCCAGCCCCGACGGGATGCCGCTCGTGCCTCCCGCCTTCTGGCCCCGAACCACGGGCTCCAGGGAGTTGAGACCATGCCTTTCGTCAACATTCGCATCGTCAAGGAAGTTATCGAGGACGACCCCGTCGGCAAGAAGGCCGCCATCACCGAGAAGGTAGTGGACGCGATCTCGGGCACCGCCGGCATCCCCAAGGAGGCCGTCTGGGTGGTCTTCGAAGAGGTTTCGGAGGCCGACTGGTTCGTCGGCCAGAAACGGGTCAAGGAACTGAGGGCAGGGAAATGACCGTCGAGATCCGCGACGACCGCTTCCGCGAGGTCGTCGGCGACTCGGTCGAGCTGGAGCAGCTCGGCAGCGGCTTCGACTTCACCGAGGGGCCGATCTGGCACCACGGGGAGAAGCACCTGACCTTCTCGGACATGCCGGGCGACCACATGCGCCGCTGGAGCGCGGACGGTGGGGTCGTGACCTTCCGCAAGCCCGCCAACAAGGCCAACGGCAATGCCTACGACCGCAAGGGCCGGATCGTCACCTGCGAGCATGCGACCAGCCGGGTCACCCGCACCGGCCACGACGGCGCGATCGAGGTGCTGGCCACCCACTGGGACGGCAAGGAGCTGAACAGCCCCAACGACATCGTGGTGAAGAGCGACGGCGGCATCTACTTTACCGACCCGACCTACGGCCGGCTGGAGTACTTCGGCGTGCCGCGCGAGACGGAGCTGGACTTCCAGGGCGTCTACCGGGTGGAGGACGACGGCAGCCGGCTCAGCCTGCTGGCGGACGACTTCGCCCAGCCCAACGGCCTCTGCTTCTCGCTGGACGAGAGCAGACTCTTCGTGAACGACACCGAGCGCGGCCACATCCGGGTCTTCGATGTCAGCGGAGAGCGTTCGCTTTCCGGCGGCGCGGTCTGGGCCGAGGTGACCGGCGAGGGCGCCGGCGCACCGGACGGCCTGAAGATCGACCGGCAGGGCAACGTCTACTGCTGCGGGCCGGGCGGGCTGCACGTCTTCGCGCCCGACGCCACCTGCCTCGGCGTCATCCGGGTGCCGGAGGTCGTCGCCAACTTCGCCTGGGGCGATGCGGACATGCAGAGCCTCTTCCTCACCGCCTCCACCTCGCTCTACCGGGTGCGCAGCAAGACGCCCGGACTGATCCTCTTCTAGGGAGGAGGAGCGGCCGCCGCGACGGCCGTCGTACCAAGCCGCAAGGCAAACGAACAACAAGCAAAACGGGAGGGAATGACATGCCAAACGGACGAATCACTGTTCTTGGGTGCCTCGCGAAGGGCGCGCTCGCCGCCTCGCTTCTTGCCTGGTCCGCACCGGCGGTGGCGGAGGAGGAAATCAGGGTCGGCGTGCTCTACCCGACCTCCGGCTTCTGTATCATCTTCGGCCAGCCCGCCCTCGAGGGCCACGAGATCATGGTGAAGAAGATCAACGACGCCGGCGGCCTGCTCGGCAAGAAGATCGTCACCGTGCACCGCGATTCGAAGTGCAAGCCCGACGAGGCAACGGCCGCGGCGCGCGACCTGGTCTCCAAGGATGGCGTGCAGTTCCTCTTGGGCGGCGTGAGTTCTTCTGTCGGCCAGGCGATCTCGGAGATCGCCAAGCAGGAGAAGGTGATCTACATCGCCGCCATCCCGAAGACGACGAAGATGACCGACGCGGAACACTTCCATAAATACGTCTTCCGCGCGGCGGCCAACAGCAACACCGAGGGCAAGTCGGCCGCCGTCATCGCCGACCGCCTGGGCATGAACAAGATCTGCACGATCCTGATGGACTATTCCTACGGACACAGCCTGAGCGAGTCCTTCATCGCGCACATGAAGAAGATCCGCCCGGAGGCCGAGATCGTCGCCCAGGAATGGCCCAAGCAGGGCACGACCGACTACACGGCCTACATCACCAAGATCATGGGGGCGGGCTGCGACGGCGTCTTCAGCGGGGTCTGGGGCGCACTCTTCCCGGCCTTCGCCAAGCAGGCCAAGCCCTTCGGCTTCTTCGAGCAGTTCAAGTTCGTCTCGGCCGGCGAGATCGGCTCTCCCGAGGTATCGCAGGAGATGGGCGCGGACATGCCGTCGGGCATCTGGGCCAACTCCTACGAGGTCTTCTACTACCCCGACACGCCGGCGCATCAGGCCTACGTGAAGGAGCTGCAGGCGGCGACCGGCGAGACGTTCACACCGTCCTGGCCGATCACCGGCTACATGGCGATGGAATGGCTGGCGGCCGGCATCGAGAAGGCGGGCTCGACCGATACCGACGCCGTGATCGCCGCACTGGAGGGGCTGACCATCGACACCCCGATCGGCAAGCAGACCATGCGCGCCTCCGATCACCAGGCCAACCGCGGCCAGTTCTGGGGCGAGATGAACGCCTCCAACATCGAGGGCTATTCCGCCAAGATCATGAACCCGGTCGAGTACATCCCGGCCGACGAGTTGATGGACTGAACCTCCTTCGGACCTAGGACCGTGGGCACCCCGCCGCAGTCGGGCGGGGTGCTAGGTCCGGGGTTTCGCTCCATCGGCGGAGTCTTGCATGTTCGATAATCCGGTCCTGGTCTTCATCCAGTTGATGAACGGGCTGTCGCTCGGCCTCAGCCTCTTCGTGATCGCGGCCGGCCTGACCCTGATCCTGGGTGTGCTGAGGGTGCTGAACTTCGCCCACGGCGCCTTCTACATGATTGGCGGCTACGTCACCTATACCGTGGTGAACGCGCTGGCGGGCGTTCCGGGGGCGCTCTGGATCGCCGCCGTCGTGGCGGCCCTGGTTCTGGCCGCCATGGCCTACGGGATCGAGCGGCTGATGCTGCGTCACCTCTATGGCCGCGACCATCTCTACCAGCTGCTCTTCACCTTCGCGCTGGTCCTTCTGGCGGGCGATCTGATCAAGGCAGTTTGGGGCACCTCGATCCTGTCGGTCTCCTATCCGGCAGGCTTCGACGGGGCGATGGACCTGGGGATCTCCTACTATCCGACCTATCGCCTCTTCCTCTGTCTTGTCGGCGTGGGGATCGCGATCGGCCTCTGGTACGTCGTTCACCGCACGCGCGCCGGGCGCCTGATCAGGGCGGCGACGCAGGATCGCGAGATGCTGGAAGCGCTGGGCATCAACGTGGGCCGGATCTACATGCTGGTCTTCGTGGCGGGCTCCGCCCTGGCCGGCCTGGGCGGTGCGCTGGCAGCCCCTGCGGTCTCCCTCACCGCCGGGATGGATGCGGAGATCATCGTCGACTGCTTCATCATCGTGATCATCGGCGGGCTCGGCAGTCTCTGGGGCGCCTTCCTGGGCGCCATCATCCTGGGTCTTCTCAATGCCTTCGGCGTCCTCCTTGTCCCGGATTTCGAGCTGGTCCTGGTCTATCTCATGATGGTGGTGGTCCTGATGGTCCGCCCCTGGGGCCTGCTCGGCCGGCCGGAGGCGCGCTGACATGACCTCATCCTTGGCCGGCCGGTTGGTGCTGCTCCTCGTACTTGTCCTGCTGCTGGCGTTGCCGCTGGCGGGCAGCCGCTACGCCATCTATCTGGTCTCCGAGATCCTCATCTTCGCGCTCTTCGCGCTCAGCCTGAACCTGCTCCTGGGCTTCGGCGGACTCATCTCCTTCGGCCATGCGGCCTACTTCGCGATCGGGGCCTATGCCTGTGCGATCTTCCTCACGACCCTGGAGCTGCCCTTCGTCGTCAGCTTCGCGGCGGCGATCCTGCTGGCAGCCCTCTGCGCGCTGGTCATCGGCTACTTCTGCGTGAAGCTCACCCAGATCTACTTCGCCATGCTGACCCTGGCATTCGGCCAGCTGGTCTGGGCGGTGGCCTTCAAGTGGAGCGACGTGACCGGCGGCGACACCGGCTTCATCGGGGTGGCCGTGCCGGCCTTCCTGGACGAGCCGGCGGCCTTCTACTACTTCGCGCTCGCCGTCGTCGCGGTCTCCACCTTCCTGCTGTGGGTCGTGGTACGCTCCGCCTTCGGCCGGGTCCTGGTCGCTGCCCGCGAGAACCGGGTGCGCGCCGAATTCATCGGCGTCGAGGTACGCCGCGTCCACCATCTCGCCTTCGTCCTTTCGGGCAGCTTCGCCGGCGTCGCCGGCGCGCTCTTCGCCCTCTTCAATCATGCGGTCTTCGTCGAGTCCGCCTGGTGGGGCACCTCGGCCGAGGTTCTGATCATGACCATACTGGGCGGTGTCGGGTCCTTCTTCGGGCCGATGATCGGGGCGGTCGCGCTGATCGTGCTGGACCGGCTCATCACCGACTTTACCGAATACTGGCCCACCGTCCTCGCGGCGATCCTGCTGGCGGTGCTCTTCTTCTTCCCGGAAGGGCTGGTCGGCGTGGCACGCTTCAGGCTCGGGCGGCGGAGCGGCTAGCCATGCTGGAAGTCCGCAATCTCTCCAAGAGCTTCGACGGCTTCACGGCCCTGAGCGGCGTCTCGCTCTCGCTGGCCGAGCGTGAGAGGCATGCCGTCATCGGCCCCAACGGCGCCGGCAAGACGACCTTCTTCAACTGCCTCACCGGCCACCTGCGGCCCTCCAGCGGTGAGGTGCGCTTCCTGGAGCGGCCGGTCACCGGCCTGCCACCCTTCCGCATCGCCAAGCTGGGGATCGCGCGTTCCTTCCAGAGGATCAACATCTATCCGCGCCTCAGCGTCTTCGAGAACGTGCAGGTGGCGCTGATCGCCGACCGCAACATGACTTTCAACCTCTTCCGGCGGGCCGCCGGCCTCTATCGGGACGAGACCCGCGAGGTTCTCGCCTCGGTGGGGCTCAAGGAAGAGGCCGAGCAGCCGGCCGGCCTGCTCGCCTATGGCAAGCAGAAGCAACTGGAACTGGCGATCGCCCTTGCCAGCGAACCGAGGCTGCTGCTGCTCGACGAGCCCACCGCCGGCATGTCGCCGCAGGAGACGGCGGACACGACGGCCCTGATCGGCGCGATCGCCAAGGCCCGCGCGCTCACCCTCCTCTTCACCGAGCACGACATGGAGGTCGTCTTCTCGATCGCCGACCGCATTTCGGTGCTGCACCACGGAGAGATCATCGCGACCGGCACACCCGACGCGGTCCGCGAAGATCCCGAGGTGCGGCGGATCTACCTTGGGGAGGCCGAGGATGCCTGACCTCGCCGTCCGCGGTATCCACGCCGCCTATGGGATCAGCCAGGTCCTCTTCGGGGTCTCGCTGAGCGTCGCCCCCGGCGAGGTGGTCGGCCTGCTCGGCCGCAACGGCGTCGGCAAGACGACGACCTTGCGTGCCATCATGGGGCTGACGCCGCCCCGTTCGGGATCCATTTCCTGGGACGGACGCGACATCGCCGGCCTGCCCCCGCACGAGATAAGCCGGTTGGGGATCGGCTTCGTGCCGGAGGACCGGCGGATCTTCCCGGAGCTGACCGTCTGGGAGAATCTGGATATCGCCAGGCGCAGCCGGAGGAGCGAGGTTCGAAGCGAGGCCTGGGACGAGGCCCGCGTCTACCGGCTCTTTCCCGAACTCGAGACCATGAAAGCCCGGAAAGGCGGTTTCCTCAGCGGCGGCCAGCAGCAGATGCTGACCATCGCGCGCTCGCTGATGGGCAATCCCGACCTGCTGCTGCTCGACGAGCCGTCCGAGGGGCTGGCGCCGCTGGTCGTCCGCAGCCTGCGCGAGCAGATCGCGTTGCTTAGCGAGATGGGGCTCTCGATCGTCCTGGCCGAGCAGAACCTCGACTTCGTCCTGCGGCTATCCAACCGCGTCTATATCCTCGAGAAGGGCGAGGTGAAGTTCGAGGGCTCGCCCGAGGCGCTGAGGGCGGACGACAGCCTGGTCAAACGCTACCTCACGGTCTGATCACGACCGGAACCCGCGAAAGGAAGAGAACCCATGGCCTTCACCATGCCCGATACCTTCAAGATCCGTGTCCAGGGCCACGCGGCGACGGCAGCGCGCACCGAACTCAAGGCCCGCAAGCACCGGATCCTGGTCGACGAGCCGCCCCAGCGCGGCGGCACGGACCTGGCGCCCAGCCCGCTGGAGACCCTGCTGTCGTCCTTCCTCGCCTGCACCAACGTCATCACCAACATGGTGGCCGAGCGTAAGGGGATCGAGATCAACGGCATGGAGATGGAACTGGCCGCAGACTTCGACACGCGCGGCGTCTTCGACAAGGCGGAAGTCCGGGTGCCCTTCCCGCGGATCGAGCTGACGGTGAAGCTCGATACGCCGGCGAACGAGGCCGAGATCGAGGACCTGCGGCAGGCGGTGGCCGTCCGCTGTCCGGTCTCGGTCATCCTGCGCGAGGCGGGGACTGTGATCGAGGATCGTTGGGTCCGCGTGTAGGGCAAATCCCTTAGCGCTGCTGCGGAAGCCACCGCCTCAGATGTGAAGGGCGTGGCCCAGCGTCCGGAGGGCTGCCTCCAGCAGGCCCTCGCTCTGCGTCGGGTGCGCGTGGATCGTGCCGGCGATGTCCTCCAGCCGCGCGCCCATCTCGACGGCCAGGGCGAAGGCGGCCGAGAGTTCGGAGATGCCGGCGCCGACGGCCTGGATGCCGAGCACCAGGTGATTGTCGGCGCGGGCGACCACGCGCACGAAACCCTCCTCGCGCTCGGTCGTCATCGCCCGGCCGTTGGCCTGGAAGGGGAAGCTGCCGGTCTTGATCTCGAAGCCGGCGGCCTTGGCCTCCTCGGGCGAGAGGCCGGCCGTCACCACCTCCGGGTCGGTGAAGCAGACGGCGGGGATGGCGCGCTTGTCCCAGACCACCCGCTCGCCGGCGACGATCCCGGCGACCATCTCGCCCTGCGCCATGGCCCGGTGCGCCAGCATGGGCTCGCCGGTCACGTCGCCGATGGCGAAGACGCCGCGCATCGAGGTCTGGCAGCGCTCGTCGATGCGCACGCAGCGGCGGTCCATCTCCAGCGCCAGCTCCTCGATCCCCCAGCCCTCGGTCAGCGGCCTGCGCCCCACCGTGACCAGGATCTTGTCGGCCGGAATCTTTTTCGTCTTGCCCTTGTCCGTCTCGATCAGCAGCGCCTTTCCGCCGTCAGCGAGCCCCCTCGCGGAGGAGCCGGTCAGCACGGCGACACCCAGGTCCGCCAGCCGCTTGGCGACCGGCCGGGTGAGCTCGGCGTCGTACTGCGGCAGGATCCGGCTTGCCGCCTCCACCACCGTCACCTTGGCGCCCAGCTTGGCGAAGGCGGTGCCGATCTCCAGGCCGATGTAGCCCCCGCCGACCACGGCGAGCCTGCCCGGCACCTGGGTCAGGGCCAGCGCCTCGCTGGAGGAGAGGACGCTGCCGCCGAAGGGCAGGAAGGGCAGCTCCACCGGGGCCGAGCCGGTGGCGATGACGATCTGCTCGGCATGGATGATCTGGGCGCCTATGTCGGTCTCGACCTCGACCGTCTTGCCGTCGACGAAGCGGGCCTTGCCCGCTACCGACTTGACGCCGGCCTTCTTCAAGAGGCCTCCGACGCCGCCGTTGAGGCGCGTCACGATGGCGTCCTTCCAGGCGACGGTCTGCGTGTAGTCGATGGCCGGCTTGGCGGCGGAGATGCCGAGCGGCGCGTGCTCGGCGAACTGGGTCAGGCGGTAGAACTCCTCGGCGGCGTGGATCAGCGCCTTGGAGGGGATGCAGCCCACGTTCAGGCAGGTCCCGCCCAGCTTCTTCGCCTCGACGATCACTGTGTCGACGCCGAGCTGGCCGGCACGGATCGCGCAGACATAGCCGCCGGGCCCGGCGCCGATGACCAGAAGCTTGCACGCCATGTCCTTCAAGGCTCTAGCCCTCCACGAAGATCGTTGCCGGGGTCTCGAGCAGGCTCTTCAGGCGCTGCACGAAGACGGCGGCGTCCCAGCCGTCGATCACCCGGTGATCGAAGCTGCACGACAGGTTCATCATCTTGCGCGGGACGAACTGGTGGCCGTCCCAGTGCGGCCGCACGGCCATGCGGTTGACGCCGACGATGGCGACCTCGGGGCGGTTGATGATCGGCGTCGTGGCGAGCGCGCCCAGGGGGCCCAGGGAAGTGATGGTGATGGTGGAGCCCGAGAGCTCCTCGCGCTTGGCGGTGCCGTTGCGCGCGGCCTCCGCCAGCCGCGCCAGCTCGGCCGCCGCCTCCCAGATGTCCAGCGCCTCGCAGTGTCGGACCACCGGCACGATCAGGCCGTTGGGCGTCTGCGTGGCGATGCCGATGTGGACGCCGCCGAACTGGCGGACGATGCCCGCGTCGTCGTCGAAGTGCGCGTTCAGGTGCGGCTGGTCGGCGGCCGCCCGCACCAGGGAGCACATGAGGAAGGGCAGGAGGGTCAGCCGGCTGCGGCTGCCCGCCTTGGCGTTGTTGAGCTGGGCGCGGGTCTCCTCCAGCGCCGTCACGTCGATCTCCTCGACGATGGTGATGTGCGGGATGCGCTGCTTGGCCAGCGCCATCCGCTCGGCGATCCTGCGGCGGAGGCCGATCACCGGGACCTCCTTGACCGAGCTGTCGGGAAGCTTGCCGCGGCCGGGAGGACCGCCCTTGGCGTCCTGCTGGAAGAAGGCGTCGAGGTCCTCGTGCGTGATGCGCCCGGCCGGATCGCTGCCCGGCACCTGGCGCAGGTCGACCCCGGACTCGCGCGCGCGGCGGCGCACCGAGGGCGGGGCCAGCGGCTTCTCCCCTTCCGGCCTGATCGGGCCGAAGCCGCGCGCTCGCGCCGGCGCAACCGCAGGCCCCGACGCTGCGCGGCCGGGCGGAGCCGGCGCCGGCGCGGGAGAGGGCGCCGGCTGAGGCTCGGGTGCCGGAGCAGGCGCCGGGGCCGGCGCCTCCTTGGCCGGCGCTTTCTTGTCGCCCGCCGTGTTGCCTTCGCCCTGCACCTCGATGCGGATGATCTCGGAGCCCACGGTCAGGGTCTCGCCGATCTCGCCGCCGAGCCAGAGGATCTTGCCGGCAACCGGCGAGGGGATCTCCACGGTCGCCTTGTCGGTCATGACCGCGGCCAGCACCTGATCCTCCTTGACCAGGTCGCCGACGGCGACCGCCCACTCGACCAGCTCGGCCTCGGCGACGCCTTCGCCGACGTCGGGGAGCTTTATCGTGTAGAGTCCCATCTCACGCCTCCAGAACGTCGCTGAGCGCGCTGCCGACCCGGGCCGGGCCGGGGAAGTAGTCCCATTCCTGGGCATGGGGATAGGGCGTGTCCCAGCCGGCCACGCGGCGGATCGGCGCCTCGAGGTGGTAGAAGCATTCCGACTGCACCGTGGCCGCCAGCTCCGCACCGAAGCCCGAGGTCAGGGTCGCCTCGTGGACGATCACGCAGCGCCCGGTCTTCCTGACCGAGGCCGCGATCGTCTCGAGGTCGAGCGGCAGCAGGGTGCGCAGGTCGATTATCTCCGCGTCGATCCCGGTCTCGCGTGCCGCCGCCTCGGCCACATGGACCATGGTGCCGTAGCCGAGGACGGTGACGGCGGCGCCCTCGCGCCGGATCGCGGCCTTGCCGAGGGGGACGGTCTCGTAGCCCTCCGGCACCTCGCCCAGCTCGTGCTTCTTCCAGGAGACGACGGGCTGGTCGTGGTGGCCGTCGAAGGGCCCGTTGTAGATCCGCTTGGGCTCCAGGAAGATGACGGGGTCGGGGTCCTCGATGGCGGAGAGCAGCAGTCCGCGGGCGTCGGCCGGGTTCGAGGGGACGACGGTCTTGAGCCCGGTCACGTGGGTGAAGAGCGCTTCGGGGCTCTGGCTGTGCGTCTGGCCGCCGTAGATGCCGCCGCCGGTCGGCATGCGGATGACGATCGGACAGGTGAACTGGCCGGCCGAGCGATAGCGCAGGCGGGCCGCCTCCGAGACGATCTGGTCGTAGGCGGGATAGACGTAGTCGGCGAACTGGATCTCCACGCAGGGCTTCAGGCCATAGGCCGCCATGCCGATCGCAGCCCCTACGATCCCGCTCTCGTTGATCGGCGCGTCGAAGCAGCGCTGCGGGCCGTACTTGCGCTGCAGGCCTGCGGTGCAGCGGAAGACGCCGCCGAAGTAGCCCACGTCCTCGCCGAAGACCACCACGCTCTCGTCCCGGCCCATGGCGATGTCCTGGGCGTTCTGGATCGCCTCGATCATGGTCATCCTGGGCATGGCTCAGAACCCCTTCTCGTGCCGCTGGCGGATCAGGTGCGGCGGCATCTCGGCATAGACGTCCTCGAACATGTCGCGCGGCGAGGGGTGCTCGCCGGTATGCAAGGTGCCGACCGCCTCGGCCTCCTTCTGTGCAGCGACGACCGTGTCGAGGATCTCGGCCTCGGCCTGGACGTGGCGCTCCTCGCTCCAGACCTCGCGCCGGATCAGGTGCTCCTTCAGCCTGAGGATCGGGTCGCCCAGCGGCCAGGCGTCGCTCTCCTCCTTCGGACGATAGGCCGAGGGGTCGTCCGAGGTGGAATGGCCGCCCGCCCGGTAGGTCACGTACTCGACGATGGTGGGTCCCAGGTTGCGCCGGGCACGCTCTATCGCCCACTGGGCGACGGCATGGACGGCCAGGTAGTCGTTGCCGTCGACGCGCAGGGAGGGAATTCCGAAGCCCAGCCCGCGCGCGGCGAAGGTCCCCGACCCGCCCTTGGCGATGCCCTGGAAGGTCGAGATGGCCCACTGGTTGTTGACGATGTTCAGCACCACCGGCGCCCGGTAGGTGGAGGCGAAGACGAGCGCCGAGTGGAAGTCGCTCTCGGCCGTCGCCCCGTCGCCGATCCAGGCCGCCGCGATCGCGGTGTCGCGGCTGATCGCCGAGGCCATGGCCCAGCCCACGGCCTGGATGTACTGGGTGGCGAGGTTGCCCGAGATCGAGAAGAAGCCGTGATCGCGCACGGAGTACATGATCGGAAGCTGCCGGCCCTTCAGCGGATCGCGGGCGTTGGAATAGATCTGGCACATCATATCCATCATGGGATAGCCGCCCGCGATCAGAAGGCCGGCCTGGCGGTAGGTCGGAAAGTTCATGTCCTTGGGACCCAGAGCCAGCTTGAAGGCGCAGCTGATCGCCTCCTCGCCCAGGTGCTGCATGTAGAACGAGGTCTTTCCCTGGCGCTGCGCCATCAGCATCCGCTGGTCGAAGGCGCGTAGGGTCATCATGTGCTTGAGGCCGGTCAGCAGCTGCTCGTCGTCCAGGCTGCCGGCCCAGGGGCCCACGGCCTCGCCCTCGCGGTTCAGCACCCGGATGATGGTGAAGGCCAGATCGCGGATCTCCCTCGGATCCACGGTCACCTCCGGGCGGCCGACCTCGCCCGCCTTGGGGATCTTGACGTTCGAGAAGTCCGGCTTGTCGCCGGGGCGCCACTCCGGTTCCGGCACGTGCAGGGAAAGGGGGCTGTCCTCACTCATCGCTTCTGTCCTCAGCACTCCTGGATTGGCGAGCGTCGCGTCCGGATCGCAGGCTGCCACGGCGCCCCCCTCTTGACCATAGTGCCTTTGCCTTTACGAATGGAGGGTAAGATCGTATACAATATTATCTAAGCAACTGAAATGAGGGCTATGTGGCGGATCCAACCAAGGAATGGATTGCGTCTCGCCGCAATTTGAGTGCGGGTGAGCGCGCCTACTACGAGCTGCGGGAGCTGATCCTGGACGGCAAGTTTCGCGCCGGCGAGCACCTGCCGGAGGTCACGCTTGCGGCCAGGATCGGCGTCAGCCGGACGCCGGTGCGCGCGGCCCTGCAGCGCCTGGAAACCGACGGGCTGGTCGAGTTCAAGCGCAACCACGGCGCCGTGGTGCGGGCCCTGACCGCGGAGGAGATCGATCAGATCTTCGCGCTGCGCGCCGACCTGGAGTGCTTCGCCGTCGGGCTCGTCGCCCAATCGATCGAGCAGGACGCCCTCGCGAAGCTGGAGGCGCTCTGCACGCGGATGGAGGCCCTGGCGGCCAAGGAGCCGCCCGACCTCATGCGCATCGCCGCGATCAACAAGCAGTTTCACACCTCCATCATCGAGCTGTCGGGCAACGTCTATCTCAGCCGCATTGCCGCCAACCTGGTCGACCTCAACTTCATCCTGCGCTCCTACAACCTCTTCCAGCCGAGGGACCTCGAGCGAAGCATGGGCCATCACCGCGAACTGACGGAGGCCTTCGCCGCGAGAAACCCCACCTGGGCGCGGGGAATCATGGCGGCCCACATCGAGGCCGGCCGGGTGCTGGCCCGCGCGGTGGTCGAGGCGGAGGCACGGCGCCTCGGCGAGACCGGCGGGGCCAACGGCAAGGAGAAAAAGGGGCGGAACGGGGCCGGAAGCCGGTAGCCTCCGGCCCAAATCAACCCTTCTTAATGTTCCGCCATCAGCGCGCCGTAGCCCTGCACCCGGTCACGGATCTTCATGCTGCGCAGGGCATGCCAGTAGGTCGCGACGTTGACGGCGATGACGGGCTTGGAAAGCCAGCGTTCCGCCTCGGCGGCCAGGCGGCCCATCGGCAGGTTGGCGCCGAACTGGACGATGGCCTCGACCTCCTCGCCGTCGACCTCCCAGAGCGCGCTGCGCAGCTCGTCCTCGCTCACGTGCGCGATCAGGGTCGGGCTCTTGCAGGCCAGGTGGCGGCTCGCCACCAGCTCGAAGCCGATGGCCTCCGAAAACTCCCTGAGGTGCGCCTCGGCCACCGGGAAGTAGGGCGAGACGATGGCGATGCGCCGCTTCACGCCCAGCGCCTTCAGGGCCGCGGGAAGGGCGTCGGCCGCCTGGGTCAGGCCCAGGTCTCCCGCCTTTTCCTTCACCCTCTTGGCGATCTTGCGGGCGGGCGCCAGGCCGCCGCCCCAGATGCTCTCGGCCGAGATTCCGAGGATGATGTGATCGGGCTTGCAGGTCAGCACCCGCTCGAGCGCCTCCTCGAGCGCCACGTCGATGCGCCGGATCAGCTCGTTGAAGTCCTCGTCGCTGGCGACGGGATCGTCGGGGATGTGCATGCGCCCGATGTGATTGGTCACGCCGACCGGCCGCAGGTCGTCGTACTCCGGCTGGACCACGGTGTTGGTGGAGGGGGTGATGGCGCCGAACTTGCAGCGCCAACCGAGCGTATCAACCATGGTGCTTTATCCTCGGGAAGGGTCGGGGTTCTGAGTGAAGCCGTAGAGCCGGGTGGGGTTCTCCACCAGGACCAGGCGGCGCAGCTCGGGGTCGGGCACCCAGGCCTCCAGCAGGTCCAGCAGCGCGCCGTCGTTCGGCATGGGGCCATCCACCATGGGGTGCGGCCAGTCCGAACCCCAGACCAGCCGTCCGGGGCCGGCCTCGACCAGCGCATGGGCGTAGGGCAGGCTATCCAGGTAGGGCGGCCCCGCCTTGGAGATGTGATAGCCGTGGGAGAGCTTGACCCAGGCCGCGCCCGCCTCGACCAGGCGGGTGAGCGCGACGAAGCCGGGCTCCTCGATGCTTTGGCCGGCGCCGATGCGGCCCATCATCTCGATCACGACGGCGACCGGCAGGGAGGGGATGGCCTCCGCCAGCTCGGCCACCCGGTCGAGGGAGTCGGGAATGATGTCGATGTGCCAGCCCACCGGCTGCAGGCGCCGAGCGATCTCCTCGAGCTCGGCGGCGGACACCGCCCCGCGGGACAGCATGTTGATGCGGATCCCGCAGACGCCCTGCCGGGTCAGCGCGTCCAGGCGGTCGGGTTCGAGGTCGCTTTCTGCCGGGTCGATCACGCCGCGCAGCCTGCCCCCGGCGCTCGCCAGGGCATCGAGCAGGCAGCTGTTGTCCTGTGCGTGGACGCTGGCCTGGACCAGCACGCCGTAGGTAAGGCCGGTCGCGTCCAGCATGCCGAGGTAGTCCTCGGTCGTGGAGGTCGGCGGCGTGTAGCCGCGCCGTTCCGCGTAGGGAAAGCGGGCGGGATCACCGAAGACATGCGCGTGGCAGTCGATCGCGCCGGGCGGCAGCGGCGTGCGCGGCGGCCGCGGGTTACGGTCCGGTCCCGCGCAGGCGACCGGCTTTGCATCCAATTTCAAGGTCTGCACATTTCCTCTCCTCTGGGAACTTCTGGCAGAGAACAAGACATCCCGTTATTTTGAAAGGGTTTTCTTCCGCAGCCTGAATTTCGGACCGCTGGGCTTGACAGCGGAGGGGAATGTCTGCGATAGGAATTGTATACAACCTGCCGCTCAGATGCAAAGAAACTTGGGAGGATACGATGGCAGTATGTACGACGAGACGCGCCCTCATTGCCCTGGCGACCGGGATTGCCGTGGCGAGCGCCACCCCCGCTCTTGCGGAGGACCAGGTCACCATCAAGCTCGGCTGGGCCACGACCGATGCCGAGACCGACGCCTACGCCTTTGCCGCGCGTGAGTTCAAGAAGACCCTGGAAGAGGCCAAGCCCGGCCGCTTCGAGGTGCAGCTCTATCCGAACCGCCAGCTCGGCGACGAGAAGGAGATGGTCCAGGGCCTGCAGCTCGGCACGGTCGATGCCGCGCTCATCACCAACTCGATCGTCGCCAACGTGGTGCCGGAGTTCCAGATCAACGATCTGCCCTTCCTCTACGCCAGCCGCGAGCAGGCCCACCAGACCCTCGACGGCCCCATGGGCGACAAGCTCTTCGACCTCCTGGCCGAGAAGAAGATCGTCGGTCTCGCCTTCTGCGAGTCGGGCTTCCGCAACATGCTGAACAACAAGCAGCCCGTGGCCCAGCCGGCCGACGTCGAGGGCGTCAAGTACCGGGTGATGGAAAGCCCGATCTTCATCGGGATGTACGACAACCTCGGCGGCAGCGCCGTGCCCATGGCCTGGGGCGATGTCTTCACGGCCATGCAGCAGGGCGCCATCGACGGCCTGGAGATCCCGACCTGGGTGATCGACGCGGCCAAGCTCTACGAGGTGACCGAGTACCTCTCGATGACGCAGCACGTCTACACCGCAACGCCCCTCATGGTCTCCAAGCGGCTCTACGACAAGCTGAGCCCGGACGAGCAGGTCTTGCTGAAGGAGGCCGCAAGGTCGGCCTGCGTCAGCGAGCGCGCCTTCGGCGCCAAGCAGGAGCAGGCCATCATCGCCAAGCTGCAAGAGAACGGCATGACGGTGAACCAGGTCGGCGATCCCCAGGCCTTCCAGGCGAAGATGCAGCCGCTCTACGACGAGTACCGTCCGAAGATCGGTGCCGACTTCATGGACGAATGGATGGCATCGCTCAAGAACTGAGCCGGTTCCGATCGAGCAGGGAAGCGGTTGGCTGCGCCCGGCAGTCGCCTGCCAGCGCCGCTTCCCCCCTCGTTCTGCAGCGAACCCAGATGACGGGCACGGTTTCAGGCGATGACTAGGGCACCCTTTCGGCCTCTTGCCGCTCTCGCGCGGCTTCTCGACCGCATAAGCCATCTCCTGGCGCGGGCGACCCTGGCCGTCAGCCTGGTCCTGACCCTTGGTTTCATCCTCTGCCTGCTGCTGCAGATCTTCTTCCGCTACGTGGTCAACAACCCCCTGACCTGGACCGGCGAGCTGGCGGTCTTCCAGTTCCTCTGGGTGGTGCTGCTGCTGGCCAGCGTGGGCGTCCGGGAAGACTTCCACGTCCGCCTGACCCTGGTGGTCGGGCTCTTCGGACCGAAGACGCACGAGGTCGTCGAGCGCCTGGTGGTGGCCGCGATCGCCGCCTTCGGGGTCTTCATGGTCTTCGCCGGCGAGCGCTTCGTCGACCTCACCTGGGGCAACACCTCGGCGGCGATCCGCTATCCCCTGCAGGCGCTCTACCTGGCAGGCCCGGTCTCCGGCGGGCTGATCGCCTTCCATGCCGTCGCCCGGCTCCTCTCGCAGAGCCCGCTCGCCGAGCGCGCCGAGCCCGAGCCGCCCGACGTCCGGCAAGGCGGAGAGCCGGCATGACCAGCTTCGACCTCATGCTGACCCTGGGGCTGCTGGTCCTGCTGCTGCTGGGCATGCCCTTTGCCTTCGCGATCGGGATCGCCGTGCTGCTGGCCCTGGTGATCGCCGACATCGATACCGTCGTGCTGGTGCAGCATCTGATGGCCGGCGTCAGCATCTATACCCTGCTGGCCGTTCCCTGCTTCATCCTGGCAGGCGACCTGATGCACACCGGCGGGCTGTCGCGGCGCCTGGTGGTGCTGGCCATGGTCCTGGCGCGGCACTTCCGCGGCGGCCTGGCCATGGTGGCCGTGATCTCCGCCACCTTCTTCGGCGCGATCTCCGGCTCGGCGCCGGCGACCACCGCGGCGATCGGCAAGATCATGATCCCGGAGATGGAGCGCCACGGCTACAAGCGCGGCTTCGCGGCCGCCCTGGCGGCGGCGAACGGCCCCATCGGGATCATGATCCCGCCCTCGATCCCCATGGTGATCTGGGCGGTGATCGCCAATGTTTCCGTCACCGACCTCTTCCTGGCGGGCGTCCTGCCGGGTCTCCTCTGCTGCATCGCCCTCTGCGTGGTCTCGAACCTGCATGCGCGCAAGGCCGGCATCGCGGTCGACACCACGCCGGCAAGCTGGGGCGAGATCCGCGCCGCGCTGCGGCAGGGGGTCTGGGCGCTGCTGGCCCCGGTGATCGTGCTGGGCGGCATCTACGGCGGCGTCTTCACGCCGACCGAGGCCGGAGCCATCGGCGTGCTCTACGGCCTGGTGGTCGGGATCTTCCTGCACCGCGAGCTTAAGGTCTCGGACCTGCCGGCCATCTTCCTGCGGGCGATGCGCACCACCGCGATGGTGATCTTCATCGTCGGCATGTCGGCGGCCTTCGGGTGGCTCGTGGCGCTGGAGCAGCTTCCCGCCAGGATCAGCGGGCTGATCCTCGCCTTCTCGGACCAGCCGATCGTGATCCTGTTGCTGCTGAACCTGCTGCTGCTGCTGGTGGGCGCCGTGATGGACACGATCGCCGCCATGATCATCCTCTCCGGCCTGCTGGTGCAGATCGGCGTCCAGCTCGGACTGGATCCCATCCATCTCGGCGCCATCGTGGTGGTCAACCTGGCGATCGGGATGGGAACCCCGCCCTTCGGCTACACGCTCTTCACCGCCGCCGGCATCAGCAAGGTCAGCGTGGAACGCATCGTCCGCTTCCTCTGGCCGATGCTGATCGCGCAGATCGCCGTGCTGCTGGCGGTCACTTACCTGCCGGAGCTCAGCCTGGCTCTGCCGAACCTGTTCCGGAACTGAAGGAGGACCGGGTCCCCGTGACCGACAAAGACACCTCAGCGCAGAGCGCGCCACCACCGGGCGAAACCGTGGTGATCGCCGACCCCATGCACGGGGCCGGTATCGAGAAGCTGATGCAGGCCTTTCCGGTCACCTGCCTCTTCGAGTTGCCGGCAGACCGGCGGGCGGCGGCGATCGCCGAGGCCAGGGTCCTGGTCGTGCGCACCTTCCCGACCGACGCCGCCCTCTTCGACAGGGCCCCCGGGCTCAGCGCGGTGGTGAAGCACGGCTCGGGCGTGGACAACATCGACGTCGAGGAGGCCACCCGCCGCGGCATCCTGGTGGCCAACACGCCGGGCGGCGCCAACGCCACCTCCGTCGCGGAGGGCGCCGTCGCCCTGATGCTGGCGCTCTATCGCCAGGTCCGGAGCCTCGACCGGGAGGTCAGGGCCGGCAACTTCGACTGCCGCTGGACCACGGTCCTGGACGACCTCTCCTTCGGCACGGTGGGGATCGTGGGCCTGGGGCCGATCGGCCGCCATGTCGCGAAGATCTGCCGCCAGGGCTTCGAGATGCGCGCGCTCGGCTTCGATCCGGCCCTGGACGAGGCCGCCATGGCGAGCCTCGGGGTCGAGAAGTGCGCCAGCCTGGAGGAGCTGGCCGCCGGCTCCGACGTGGTGACGATCCACGTGCCGCTCAGCGCCGCCACGCGCCACCTCTTCGGCCGGGCGGAGCTGCAGGCCATGAAGCCCGGCGCCTTCCTGATCAACACTGCGCGCGGCGGCGTGGTCGACGAATCCGCCCTGATCGAGGCGCTGCAGCAGGACCGCATCCGCGGCGCCGGCCTGGACGTCTTCGAGCAGGAGCCGCCGGCCGGCGACAACCCCCTCTTCGCCATGGACAACGTCGTTCTCTCGCCGCACGTCGCCGGCGTCACCCAGTCCGGCATGCGCCACATGTCGCTCAGCGTCGCCGAGGTCGTGGCCAAGCACCTCAGCGGCCAGCGGCCGGAGACCCTGCTCAACCCGAAAGCCCTGGAGACCGCTATCCAATGATCGATCCCGTCGTCTACACGCAGATCCCCTCCATCGACCCGGCCCTGGTCGCGCGCGCCGCCGAGATCGGGGTGGCGGACCTCCACGAAGGTCTCGGCAGCGTCTTCGGGCGCAAGGCCCTGATGAGCGCGCGGATGCGCCCGCTCAACAAGGGCCTGCGCATCGCCGGCCAGGCCGTGACCGCCTTCAACTACCCCGGCGACAACCTGATGCTGCACATGGCCCTGCGCCTGGCCGAGAAGGGCCAGGTTCTGGTGCTGAGCAACGGCGGCGGCGAGCACGGCGCCCTCTGGGGCGAGATGGCGGCGACCTACGCCAAGAAGAAGGGGATCGCAGGCATCATCGTGCACGGGCCGATCCGCGACGTTGATGCCCTGGCCGAGCTGGGCTCGCCGGTCTGGTCGACGGCGATCTCGCCCTCGCACCCGGACAAGAAGAGCGCCGGCGCCGTCAACGTGCCCATGGTCTGCGACGGCGTCCTGGTCCGGCCTGGCGACGTGATCGTCGCCGACGGGGACGGGGTTATCGCGGTGCCGCGCGGCGCGCTCGCGACCGCGGTGGCGAACGCCGAGAAGCGCGCGGCGCGCGAGCAGGAGATCCGCAAGGAACTGGCCGCGGGCAAGCACCTCTTCGACGTCATGGGCCTGAAGGCCTCCTTCGACGCGCTGGGCATCGCGGTACGCGAGGAAGAGTGGAAGGACAACTGAGGCGCGGGCAGCCTTCGTCGAGAGGGCATTCGCGCGAGAACGACCTGGAGGACGAGATGACCTTTGAACTGCGACCGCTTTCGAAGCCGCTGGGCGTAGAGGTGCTTGGCCTGGACCTCGCCAAGCCCATCGGCGCCGCCGACCGGGAGGCCCTGCACGCGGCCTTCCTGGAGCATCACCTGCTGCTGGTTCGCGGCCAGGAACTGGACGACGAGCAGGAGATCGCCTTCGCCGAGGTCTTCGGCGAGGTCTCGCACCAGGGCGGGAACATGAAGCATGGCGGCAAGGTCATGCACATCTCCAACGCCCACGAGAAGGGCGCCTTCCCGACCGGGCCGCTGCTCTTCCACTCCGACCACGTCTTCTACAAGCACCCGCTGAAGGCGATCGCGCTCTACGGCGAGGCCATTCCCGCCAAGGGCGGCGACACCCTCTTCGCCAACGCCGCGCTCGCCTGGGACCGCCTGCCCATGGAGCTGAAGGAGCGCGTCGGCACGCTGGAGGCCCGGAACATCTACGACTATGGGATCAACCAGGGCAGCGACCGCTACGAGGCCGGTGCCATCAGCGCCAGCGGCGTGAACGCGATCCATCCCATCGCCTGGCCGCATCCCGAGACCGGGCGCACGATCCTGCTGGTCAACCGCCTGATGACCGACGAGATCCTGGGGCTGGAGCGGGCGGAGAGCGATGCCGTCCTGGAGCAGCTCTTCCAGGCGATCGACGACGAGGAGATCATCTACCAGCATGTCTGGCAGCTGCACGACCTGGTGATCTGGGACAACCGCGTGCTCCAGCACGCCCGCACCGACTTCGACCCGAAGGAGAAGCGCGTCCTGCGCCGCGTGCCGATCGGCGAGGACGCCCAGATCGAGGAGGAACGCCGCGCCGCAGCCGGACAGGGATAGCGTCGGCCCGGGCGGTTTCTGCTCTGCTCGATGGGGGGCTGCCTGGCCGGGCCCCCCGACATCCGGCCTATCCGGGATGCAGCGTCGGCGCTCTTGTCTTACGTTGCAGAGACTGAGAGGCTGTCGATCGGGATTGCGCGCATAGAGTGCAGAACGATCCTCACGTGATCCGGGGGACGCAGCCTTGGCCAACAAGCTAGCAGGACAGCGCGCGAAGTTCAGTCGGGCGCGCGCCGTCTTCTATGCCTCATCGGACGACCCACAGCGGGATCGGGCAATCCAGTTGATGGCGGAGGTCCTGGTGGACGCGCCCGCGAATGGCTTCACGGAAGAAGAGGTAACGCAGGGCGAGGACGTCCCCGACCTCGTGCGGCAGCGTGCGGCCGGGCTGCCGATCGCACGGGCCTCGGATGACGATGATCCAGAGGTGCTTGTCGCGGCCTTGAAGGATACCGTGGATACGAGCGACGTCATCGAGATCGGGCAAGGCCATGAGGCTGTCTATGCCTACGGCTACCGCTGCGCTCCCGATCGCCTGAAGATCGGAAGCTGCACCGGCGATGCCGTGGCCCGCATCGCCGCTCAGATCAGCACCGGTACGCCCGACAAGCCGGCACTGCTGGTCCACTTCAGAACCCATGACTGCCGGGCGCTCGAGCGCGTGTTGCATGGCATGCTCCGGCTCAAGGGCAAGAAGGTCGATGGAGCCGGCGCCGAGTGGTTCATCGCCACCCGAGATGAGGTCATTGCGGCTTATGAAAAGGCGACACAGTAAGTGCCACGCGCACTCCTGTGCAGACAGAGGGCGATCAGCCTCCTACCTGGCTATCTATTCAAGGAACCCGTCAGCGCGCCTCGCGTGGTCTTGAGGGCGGGTGGCCGGTCCAGCGTCGGAAGGCCCGGCTGAAGTTGGCGGGGTCGGTGTAGCCGAGGGCGAAGGCGACCTCCGTGACCGCAGCCTTGCGCTCTGAGAGGAGTTCGGCGGCCTTGCGCATGCGGAAGCTCTCCAGCAAGGCCCGGTAGGAGAGGCCTTCCAGGTCCAGGGCGCGCTGCAGGCTGCGGACGCTGGTGTCCAGGCGCCGCGCCACCCCGTCGATCCCGGCGCGCCCTTCCAGAAGCTGGATCGAGATGCAGGCCTCGACCGCCGCTACGATCGGCGGCAAGGCGCGCCTTTCGAGCTGTGCGATGAGGTCGAGGGCGGTCGGACCGCTCTCGCCGGCAGCACTGCCGCCGGCGGGGCGGCGGTCCAGATCCTCCGTCCGGACCGGCAGGGAGATGGCGCGGCCGCCGAAGCGTAGCTCGGTCTGCAGGGCATCGGAGAGGACGCCTGCCTGGCTGTCGCCCGGATAGTCGAGCTCGATCCAGGCCGGGTTCCAGTTCTTCCCCAGGTAGCGGCGTGCGAGATCGATCATCGTGGGAACCACGTGGTCGGAATGCTGGCGCTTGTCGGCCAGGCGGAAGCCAGGCATGCGGTAGGTCATGAGCGAGACCCGGCCTCTCTCCTCCACGAGGACCGCCGGGCCGCTCTGGTGCAGCGTGATGCTCCACGCCAGCCGCCGCAGGGCCTCGCGCAGGGATGGTGCGGCGCGGCCGTAGTCCATCCAGAGGCCGTAGGCCTTGGACCCCATCTGCAGGCCGACCTTGAGGCCGAAAAGTCGGTCGCCGGCTTCGCGGCCGGCCTCGCTGAAGAGATCGACCAGTGCTGCCATCGGCAAGAGCGTGTGCTTCTCGGCCACGAGACTCAGGGGCAGATCGGCCCGCTGGAAGGCGCGCGCCACGGCCCTGTCGCCCGCTGCCTCCGCGAGAAGCTCGGGGAGTGGGCCCATTCCGGTGGCCGTGGTGACCGCGAGTGCACCCTTTTGCATGGCATGACCCTAGCATGGCACGAAATGACAAGCATCCTTCGACAGCACTCGCTATCAAGCGCGAGACCATAAGTTGACGTTGCCCTGGCTATTGGAAGTCCTTGCCGTAGCGCAAGCAACGTGATCCGGTTTCGCGGTTGCGGTGGACAGTCAATGGCTTCTATGGCCACTAGCCCTGTGTAAAATTGCTGCCGCGTCGAAGCTCGTCTTTCAAAGTGCGGCACGGAGGAAAAACAATGTCGATTGTTAGTAGGTTCAGGCCCGCCGTCCTGGGGGTCCTGGCGCTTGCCGCGAGCGGTGGCATCGCCGCGGCGCAGGACAGTCAGGGCACCGCAGCCGCGGCAAGCCCTGCCGATCAGCCGAACATCCTGGTCATCTGGGGCGACGATATCGGCGTGCACAACATCAGCGCCTACAATCACGGCGTCATGGGCTACCAGACCCCCAACATCGACCGGATCGCCGCCGAGGGAGCGCTCTTCACCGATTCCTATGCGCAGCAGTCCTGCACCGCGGGTCGTGCCTCCTTCATCCTGGGCCAGCATCCCTTCCGCACCGGCCTGCTGACGATCGGCATGCCCGGCTCGGATCACGGTATCCCCGACTGGACGCCCACGATCGCCGACATGCTGAAGGACCATGGCTACGCGACCGGCCAGTACGGCAAGAACCATCTGGGCGACCGGGACAAGCACCTGCCGACGAACCATGGCTTCGACGAGTTCTTCGGAAATCTCTATCACCTGAATGCCGAGGAAGAGCCGGAGAGCTACTACTATCCCAAGGACGCAGCCTTCCGCGAGAAGTTCGGCCCGCGCGGCGTCATCCGTGCGTCTGCCGACGGCAGCATCGAGGACACCGGCCCGCTGACCCGCAAGCGCATGGAGACCATCGACGAGGAGATCCTCGCCGGAGCGCTCGATTTCATTGAGCGGTCGCACGCCGAGGGCAAACCCTTCTTCCTCTGGTTCAACGCGACCCGCATGCATGTCTGGACCCACCTGAAGCCGGAATCGGTGGGCGTCACGGGAATCGGCCTCTATCCCGACGGGATGGTGGAACACGACGGCATGGTCGGGGTGTTGCTCGCCAAGCTCGACGAACTCGGCATCGCCGACAGCACGATCGTCATCTACTCAACCGACAACGGCGCCGAGACGGTGTCCTGGCCGGACGGTGGCACCACGCCCTTCAAGGGCGAGAAGGGCACGACCTTCGAGGGCGGCTTCCGCGTCCCGCTGCTGGTCAGGTGGCCGGGCGTGATCGAGCCCGGGCAGAAGATCAACGACATCATCAGCCACGAGGACTGGTTCCCGACCTTCGGTGCCGTGGTGGGCGACGACAACCTCGTCGAGGATCTGAAGCAGGGCAAGACCCTGAACGGCACCGAGTGGCGCGTCCATCTGGACGGCTACAACATGCTGCCCTTCCTGTCCGGCGAGGCTGACCGGAGCCCGCGGCGCGAGATCTTCTATTTCGACCAGGGCGGCAACCTGAACGCCGTGCGCGTCGCAGACTGGAAGGTGCATTTCGCCCTCCTGCAGGGGAACATCTCCGACGCGGTTCGCGATGTCACGGCCTGGCCCAAGGTGATCAACCTGAAGGCCGACCCCTACGAGAAGGCCTGGGAGGAGTCGGAGATGTACCTGCGCTGGTACGCCGAGAACACCATGTGGACCTTCGTTCCCGTGCAGCAGTACATCAAGGCCTTCTTCGAGACCTTCGCGGACTATCCCTACCAGATGGGATCTTCCCTGACGGCCTCGAACCTGGGCTACAACACGCTTCGCAACGCGGAGCTCATGCGCAAGCTCGGGGGCGATGACTTCAAGCCCGGCCAGCGGCAGTAAGCGAAGGGGGCGCGCCTGTGCAGGTGCGCCCCCTCCTTTTCCGGCAGACGAACGGGTCGAGGTGCGGTTCCATGACGACTGACGAGGCAGGCGACCCGGCCACAGGGACCCTCGATGTCCGTGCGGAGATCGACGCGCTGAGAGAGCGCATGGGCAAGGCGATTGTCGGTCAGCGGGAGGTCATCGAGCGTCTTCTGATCGGGCTCTTGGCCAACGGCAACCTGCTGGTCGAGGGCCTGCCCGGCCTTGCCAAGACCCGCGCGATCAAGGCGCTCGCGCGGAACCTCGAATGCGACTTCAGCCGCATCCAGTTCACCCCGGACCTGCTGCCCTCCGACGTCACGGGGACCGAGGTCTACTACCGCAACGACAAGGGCGAGGGCGCCTTCCGCTTCGAGCCGGGACCGATCTTCGCCAACATCGTCCTGGCCGACGAGATCAACCGCGCGCCGGCCAAGGTGCAGGCGGCCCTGCTGGAGGCGATGGAGGAAAGGCAGGTCACCGTCGCCGGCAAGACCCACGCCATGCCGCCGCTCTTCATGGTGATGGCGACCCAGAATCCCATCGAGCAGGAGGGCACCTATCCGCTGCCCGAGGCGCAGATGGACCGCTTCCTCATGCATGTGAACATCACCTATCCCCCGGTCGAGGACGAGGTCCAGGTGATCCGCCTGGTGCGCGGCGAGGAGATCGCGGCCAACCTTTCTGCCGAGGCGGCAGGGACAGCGGAAAAGCCGGCCCCGGTCCCGCAGGAGGCGGTCTTGGCCGCGCGCCGCGAGATCGCCGCCATCCACGTCTCGGAGGCGATGGAGCGCTACATGGCCGACCTCGTCAATGCCACGCGCCACCCGGCGGACCTGGGGCCGGACCTGCAGCGCTGGATCGAGGTCGGCGCCAGCCCGCGCGCGAGCCTTGCGCTCGACCGCTGCGGCCGCACCCATGCCTGGCTGAAGGGACGCGACTATGTCGATCCTGAGGACCTTCGCGCCATCGCGCCCGACGTGCTGCGCCACCGCCTGGGCCTGAGCTACGAGGCCGAGGGCGAGGGGGTGGTGCCCGACGCGGTGGTGGCCGAGATCATGAAGCAGGTGGCCCTGCCATAGGGGACGAGGGAGATGCGCGACCGGGCGGCAAGGCTCAGGACCGGCACCCTTTCCGCGAAGACCAGTGCGGAGGGTGAGGACCGACGCATCCGCGTCTCGCTGGACTATCTGAGGTCCCTGGAGGGACAGGCCCGCCGGCTGAGCTTCCTGCCCCGCCAGCCGGCGCGTTCCGTCCTGAACGGCCGCCATGCCTCGCGGCTGCGGGGGCGGGGCCTGAACTTCGAGGAGCTGCGGGACTACCTTCCGGGCGACGACGTGCGCGCGATCGACTGGAAGGTGACGGCCCGCACCGGCAAACCCCACGTCCGGGTCATGACCGAAGAGCGCGACCGCCCGGCCCTGCTGGTGGTCGACCAGCGTATGTCGATGTTCTTCGGCTCGGAGCACTGCATGAAGTCCGTCACCGCGGCGGAAGCAGCCGCGATCGCCGCCTTCCGGATCCTCGACCAGGGCGACCGCGTCGGCGGCATCGTCTTCGGCGACGAGCAGATCGCCGAGGTCCGTCCGCAGCGCAGCCGTGCCGCCCTCAACCGCTTCCTGACCGCGCTGGCCGACGCCAATGCGCTGCTGCGCGCCGACGCGCCGCTGGTCGAACCCATGCCGCTGACCCGCGTGCTCGCCGCGGTCGCGCGGATCGCGGCCAGGGATCATCTGGTCATCGTGGTCAGCGACTTCGACGAGGTGGACGAGGAGACCTACCGCCTGGTCGCGGGCCTCGCGCGCCGCAACGACCTGGTGCTCTGCCTGGTGACGGACCCCTTCGCGCAGGAGCTGCCCCGGGGGCTCCGGCTGGTGGTCTCCGACGGCGTCCTGCAGGCGGAGATCGATACCGAGGACAGCGCGCGCCACCGCAGCCTGGAGTCCATGGTCCGGGGCAGGCTGGCCGAGGTGCTGGACTGGCAGCGCCGGCTCGGCATCCCGATCCTGCCGCTCTCAGCCGGCGAGGAGACCCTGCCGCAGCTCCGGCGGCTGATGGGGCTGGCGCCGAGATGAGCGGGGAGGCAAAACCCGAAGAGGCCGTCAATCTCATCGACCTGCTGGATCGGCTGGCCGAGCCTCCCACGCCGCCGCCGGTCTCGCTGGCGCCCCAGACGGCGGGCTGGATTGTGCTCGCGGTCCTCCTGGTCCTGGCGATTGCCTGGTTCGCCTGGCGGGCCCTCAGGCGCTGGCGGGCCAATGCCTACCGCCGTGCGGCGCTGGGCGAACTGGCGGCGGCCGGCGACGACCCGGCCGCGATCGCCGCCATCCTGAGGCGCACCGCTCTCGCCGCCTGGCCGCGCGAGCAGGTGGCGGCACTGACGGGGCAGGACTGGCTGAGGTTTCTCGATAGAACCGGCGGCGGGGGCTTCGCCGAGGGGCCGGGTAGCCTGCTGCTGACGGCGCCTTACCGGGCGCACCAGGTCCCGTCCGATCCTGGCCTCAAGGACCTGGCGGTCCGCTGGGTGCGCAGGCACCGGGTGAGCGGGAAGGGCAGGGGGCGGTGATCTCGCTCGCCTTTCCCTGGGCGCTGCTGCTGTTGCCCCTGCCCCTGCTTATATGGTGGCTGGTTCCGCCGCACAGGGAGCGGACCCCGGCGCTTCGCTTCCCCTTCTTCCGCCGCATCGTCGTGGCCGCCGGGGCCGAGCCGCGCCCGGGTTCGGTGGTGCGGCGGCGCGGCCGCTTCCAGACCATCGCAGCCGGCCTCTGCTGGGCCTTGGTGGTGCTGGCGCTGGCCCGGCCGGAACGGATCGGCGAGCCGGTGGAGATCGCCAAGGCCGCACGCGACGTCATCCTGGCCATCGACATCTCCGGCTCGATGGACACCCGCGACTTCGTCACCCCCGGCGGGGAGACGGTGCAGCGCCTGGCAGCCGTGCGCGACGTGGTATGCCGCTTCGTGGAGGGCCGCGAGGGCGACCGCGTGGCGCTGATCGTCTTCGGCTCCAAGGCCTACGTCCAGGCGCCGTTGACCGAGGATCTGGGCACCATCGTGGCCCTGCTGGAGCGGACCGAGGTCGGCATGGCCGGCCCGCACACCGCACTGGGCGATGCGATCGGGCTGGCGATCCGCAACTTCGAGACCAGCGAGATCGAGCAGCGGCTCCTGATCCTGCTCTCCGACGGCAGCGACACGGCGAGCCGCATGAGCCCGGTCAATGCCGCCGAGATCGCCGCCGGCGAGGGGGTCGAGATCTACACCATCGGCGTCGGCGACCCCAATGCCAGCGGCGAGGACCGGGTCGATCTTCAGACCCTGCAGGGTATCGCGACCAGGACCGGCGGTGCCTACTTCTTCGCGGCCGACGAGGCGGCCTTGAGCGAGGTTTATGCCGGCATCGACCGGCTGGCCCCCCGCCAGGTGGAGACCCTCTCCTACCGTCCGAAAGTGTCGCTGTCGCACCTGCCGCTGGCGCTGGCGGCCCTGATCGGGGTCGCGGCCGTGGCGGCCCTCGCCCTGGCGGCGCGCCGGAGGCTCGCCGCATGAGCGAGACCGCGCAGGCCCTTGAGGCCTTTCACTTCATCCGGCCCCTCTGGCTCCTGCTGCTGCCGGCGATCGCGGGGCTCTGGTGGAGCGTGCAGCGTGCGCGCCGGCGCCGGGACGCACCGCAGGAGGGCCTGGCGCCGCACCTGCGCGCCGCGCTGACGCTCGGGTCGGGCGGCCGGTCGCGGCTACGGCCGATCGACGGGGTGGCGCTCGCACTGGCCCTGCTGGTGCTGGGCGCCGCGGGGCCGACCTGGTCGCGCACGCCCGATCCCCTGGTGTCCCAGGTTGCCCCGGTGGCGGTCGTGCTCGAGGTCACGCCCTCGATGGAAGAGCGCGACCTCGCCCCCTCGCGGCTGGAGCGCGGCAAGCAGAAGCTCCGCGACTTCCTCACGCTTCGCGCCGGCGCCCGCACGGCGCTGGTCGCCTACGCCGGCAGCGCCCATGTCGTGGTCCCCATGACCGAGGACGCGGCGGTCATGCTGCCCTACCTCGAGGGGCTCTCGCCCGAGGTCATGCCGGTGAAGGGTGCGGACGCGGCGAAGGCGGTCGCGCTCGCCGGGGACCTGCTGGCGCGCGAGGGCGCGCCGGGCGGGATCCTCTTCCTGGCCGACGGATTCGACCCGGCCGACCTCGCAGCACTCGAGGCGGCCGCAGGGTCGCTCGCGGTGCTCTCCCTGCTGCCGCAGGGCCAGCGCGACCGGGGACTGGACGGGCTCTCCGCCCCGGTCGTTCCGGTCACGCCCGACGACAGCGACGTGCGCGAACTCGACCGCCGCCTGAACGCCGCCTACCGCCAGGCCCTGCTGGAGAACTCCGACCAGCCCTGGGAGGACCGGGGCGTCTGGCTCGCCTGGCCGGCGGCCCTGCTGATCCTGCTCTGCTTCCGCCGCGGCTGGACGGTCCGCTGGGCCGCGGTCTTCCTGCTGGCTCTGGGGCTCTGGGCGCCCCAGCCGGCGCGCGCGGAAGGGCCAGTCGACTGGTTCCTGACCCCCGATCAGCAGGGGCGGCTGGCCTACCAGCGCAACGATTTCGGCCGCGCAGCAGAGCTCTTCGTCGACCCCCTCTGGCGCGGCTACGCGCTCTACCGCGACGGGCAGTACGAGACCGCGGTCGAGGTCCTGGAACGGGTCGAGACCGCCCAGGCCTCCTTCATCCAGGGCATGGCGCTGATCAAGTCGCGCTCCTATCGCGACGGGGTCCGGGCCTTCGAAGAGGCGCTGCAGCGTGATCCCGACTACCCGGGTGCCGCCGAAAACCTGGCCGTCGCCCGCGAGATCGTCGACTATGTCGAGCGGGTGCGCGAGCAGTCCGACACGGGCGAGGAGGCGGGGATCGGTGCCGACGAGGTGGTGTTCGACAACGAGGCGGCCCGTGGCCAGGACACGGAGATGGAGGTGCCGCAGGAGGGCGAGGGCGAGACCCCGCTCACCAGGCAGCAGTGGATGAACACCGTGGATACCCGAACCGCCGACTTCCTGCGCCAGCGTTTCGCCCTGGAGGCGGCACGGCCGGAGACGGCTGACGGCGAGGTGCAGCAATGAGGGGGCTTGCGGGTGCCGCGCTGATCCTCCTGCTGCTGACCTACGCCTGTCTGGCGCAGGGGATCGAGCTGCCGTTCAAGACGAACCGCGAGATCCGCGAGGAGCAGGCCGGCAAGGCCGTGCCGGCCGATGCGGGACCGGGCGATGCGGAGGAGACCGCCGCCGACAGCCAGCAGCCCGAAGCCGTAGTCGATCCGGGAAAGCCGATCCTGCGGGTCGCCTTCGAGGAGACCGAGACCATTCCCGGCCAGCCGCTCACCCTGCGCCTGACCGTGCTGGTGCCCACCTTCCTGCCCCAGCCTCCGGTCTGGCCGAGCTTCGAGGCGCCAAAGCTGCTCGTCCGCCTGCCGGAGCGGGCCACCCGGCCGACCAGCGCGCAGGTCGGGCGGGAGACCTGGTCCGGCATCACCCGGCGCTACCTCATCTCGCCGATGGTGCCGGGCGACTTCGCGATCCCGCCGCAGGAGGTGCTGGTCACCTGGTCGGACCCGGAGACCGGCCAGCCGGCCCAGGCGCGCCTCGCCACCGAGGGCCTGGCCTTCACCGGCGTCATCCCCGAGGGCGCGGAGGGGCTCGACCCCTTCGTCGCAGCCGAGTCCCTGACCCTCGAGCAGAACGTCGAGGGCGAGCCCGGAGCGATGAAGGCCGGCGACAGCGTCGTCCGCCGCGTGACGGCGACGGTGGAGGGCGTGGCCCCCCTGTTCCTGCCGCCGCTCCTGCCGGAGGCCGCGATCGAGGGGGTGGCGGCCTATCCCGACGAGCCGGTCGTGACCCCCGCCGCAGACGGCGAGCCCGGCGGCACGCGCAGCGAGAGCGTGACCTTCCTGGCGGAAGGCGGAGGCGGGGGCGAGGTCCCGCCGGTGACCCTGGACTGGTTCAATCTCAAGTCCGGGAAGGTCGAGACCGCCTCGGCCGAGGGCTTCGCGATCTCGGTGGCGGGCCCGCCCGCGGCAAGCGCAGAGCCGCGCGATTGGCGTGGGCTCGCACTGGCCGGCCTGGTGGCACTGCTGGCGCTGGGTCTCGGCTGGTTCCTCCTGCGCCGCGCCCTGCCGCCGCTCAGCCGATGGAACGAGGCGCGGCGGACCTCCAGGCAGGGCTCCGAAGCCTTTGCCTACCGCTCGCTCAGGGGCGTCGTGGCGCGGCGGGACCATGCTGCCTTGCGCCCCGCGCTCGATCTCTGGGCAGCCCGGGTCGCTGGAGGGGACCCGCGTGCGCATCCGGGACTGGAAGGCGCGCTGCTCGACCTCGGCCGGGCCCGCTACGGCCGCGAGGGCGGCGGCGGGGAGGCTGCCGCCTGGCAGGCGATCGCAGCCGCCCTGCCCGATGCGCGCGCCGCTGCCCGCAGGCCCGCGCGCGCCGCTGCCCTGCCTCCGCTCAACGCAGGAGCGTGATCGTGCGACCTGCCATCCTGCAGCTTGCGACCGCCCTCCTGGCCCTGGCCCTCTTCGCCAGTCTGCCGGCCGGCGCCCAGGCGCAGGAGGGCTACCTGGGATCCGCGGTCTGCGGCACCTGCCACGCCGAGCAGGCGGAGAACTGGACCCGCTCGCATCATGCGCTGGCCTGGACCCTGCCCTCGCCGGAGACCATCCTGGCCGACTTCGCGGACAGCCGCTTCCAGCACGACGGGATGGAGGCCCGCTTCAGGGTGGACGCCGAGGGCAATCACAGCGTGACCGTCACCGAGAAGGATGGCCGCAAGACCGACTACCCGATCCACTCCGTGGTGGGCGTGGAGCCCCTGCAGCAGTATCTCCTGGAGACCGAGCCCGGCCGGCTGCAGAGCTTCGACGTCGTCTGGGACAGCGAGAAGGGCGGCTGGTTCCACCTCTATCCCGACCAGGACCTGCCGCCGGACGACGGGCTGCACTGGACCGGCGCCTACAAGAACTGGAACGGCCGCTGCGCCGTCTGCCACGCCACCGGCTTCCGCAAGAACTACGACCCGACCGGGCGCGGCTATGCCTCGACCCAGGCGGAGATGGGCGTGGGCTGCGAGGCCTGCCACGGTCCGGGCGCGAAGCACCTCGCCTGGCTGGAGGAGCGCGCGGCGCCCCATGACCATCCGACCCACGACCATCCGACCGACGACCTTCCGGCCGGCACCTACGGCTTCTCACTCGACCTCTCGGACAGGGAGGCCGTGATGGGGCAGTGCGCCGGCTGCCACTCCCGCCGGGAAGCCCTGCTCGGGGGCACGCCGCCGCCCGGCACGCCCTACCACGATGGCTACAGCCTGGCCCTGCTGCGGCCGGGCCTCTACCACGCCGACGGCCAGATCCTCGACGAGGTCTATGTCCTGGGCTCCTTCCTGCAGTCGAAGATGTATGCCAGGGGCGTGGGCTGTCTCGACTGCCACGAACCGCACGGCGCGCGCCTCGTCGCCGAAGGCAATGCCGTCTGCACCCAGTGCCACAGCCCGGCGGGCAACACGCGCTTCCCCACGCTTGCGAAGGCCGACTACGACAGCAGCGCGCATCACTTCCACGACCCGGCCTCTGCGGGCGGCCAGTGTGTGAGCTGCCACATGATCGAGCGCACCTACATGGGCAACGACGGCCGGCGCGACCATTCCTTCCGCATCCCGCGCCCCGACCTGGCGGCCACCACCGGCGCGCCCGACGCCTGCACGGACTGCCACGACGAGCGCACGTCGGCCTGGGCGGCCGCAAGGCTGGAGGAGTGGTACCCCGACAGCGAGAAGCGCGGTCCCCACTACGGTGTCGCCCTGGCGCAAGGCCGCCGGGACCCGCGGGCCGCCTCGGGGGAGCTTGCCGACCTGGCACTCGACCGGGAGCGGCCCGGAATCGTGCGCGCGACGGCACTCTGGCTCCTGGAGCAGAGCGATAGACCCGATCTGGCGGAGCGGCTGGCCCCCCTGCTGGAGGACGAGGACCCGGTCGTCCGGGCCGCGGCGGTGGGCGTCCAGCGCCTGGCACCGCCGCCCGAGCGCGTGCCGCGGCTGCTGGGCCTGCTGACCGATCCCGTGCGCAGCGTCCGGATCTCCGCGGCCCGGGCGATGCTCGATGCGCCGGTCGCCTACATGCCCGAGCGCATCGCCGCCGACCTTCGCCTCGCCATGGGCGAGTGGCAGAACTCGCTGGCCCAGCGGCTGGATTTCCCCGAGACGCACCTGCAGATCGGCGGCATGGCGCTCACCCTGCGCAACCTGCCCTCCGCACAGGCGGCCTTCCGCGAGGTCGTGCGCATGGACCCGCAGCGCACCGAGGCCTGGGTCATGCTGGCCCGGATCGCGGCCGTGACCGGCGGCGAGGAGGCCGCCGGCAGGGTCCTGGCGGAGGCTCTGGCGATCAACCCCGAGGACGGCACCCTGCAGGGTCTCGCGAGAGAACTCCCCGGTACTTCCGGAACCCAACCCGACTAAGGGATCTACGAGAGCCAGTCTCGCAGCCGTCTGACGGCGCTCTCGGGGCTGGTCAGGGTCGGCAGCCCGGTCGCCTCGGCCACCCGTGCCTGCGCGCGTGCCGTCGAGAACTGTGCCAGCAGCAGGACCTCGGCGCCAGCGATCTCGCGGGCGGCCGCAGCGCAGCGCGCGTCATGGCTCTCGCCGTCTCCCGCCCGCAAGGCCTCGAGCGCCCCCTCGGCCAGCACGACGGAGAGGGTCGCGCCGGGATTGACCTCGGCGGCGAGGGCCTCGAACTCGGCCTGCATCGCCGGAACGGAAGGGCCGAAGGTGGCGATCATCGCGATGCGCTTCGACAGGCCGAGCGCGGCCAGGAACATGGCCTCGTTGGGCTTCAGGACCGGCAGCGGCGCGAGCTCCCGGGCGACGGCCTCGATATGGGAGCCGAAGGCCGAACAGGTGAAGAGAATGCCCCGGGCGCCGATGTCCCTGGCGTAGCGCGAGAGCGACCGGAAGCGGCTGTCGAAGTCGCCGATCCCCGGCGGATAGGACTGGGCATCCAGGGAGAGCGCGCTCTCCAGCAGGTCGAAGGTCGCCGCCTCCGGCCAGTGCGCGGCGAAGGCCTGGTGGACGGGCGCGATCGCGACCGGCGTGGCGTGGATCAGCGCGACCCTTGGACCCGCATCAGGCATAGTTCTCTCTCCAGCCGAGACCCTCTGCCGTATCGCCAAGCGGATGGTACTCGCAGCCGATCAGACCCGCATAGCCGGCCCGCTCTATATGCGAGAAGAAGCGGGCGAAATCTATGGTGCCGCTGCCCGGCTCGTGCCGGCCCGGCGCATCGGCGACCTGGACGTGCGCCACCAGGTCGCCGGCCTCCTCCCAGAAGGCGACGGGATCGACCCCGCGGTTGTGCGCATGGAAGACGTCCAGCAGCAGGAAGGCGTTCGGCCGGGCGATGGAGCGCAGGACATCGCGCGCGAACCAGGGATCGTTCATGAAGTAGCCGGCCACCGCGCCATCGTCGATCGGCTCGATCAGGATCGAGAGGCCCTCCTGCGCCGCGCGGTCGGCCGCCGCGGCGATGCGGGCGCTATAGAGCGCCGTCAGTCCGCTTCGCTCCCCGCGACACTCCTCGGGCAGCACTCCGGACATGAGATGCAGGTAGCGGGCGCCGAGGCTGCGCGCGGCTCGCAGCCCTTCCACCAGGCTGGCCTGAAAAGCCTCCTCCCGGTCGGGCAGGCAGGCGAAGCCCTTCTCGCCGCGCGACGCCTCTCCGGCCGGAGCCGCGATCTGCGCGACCTTGAGGCCGGCCGCTGCGGCGCGCTCGGCAAATGCGGCGACGCCCAGGCCGTAGGGGGAGGGGTGCTCGACCCACGCGAAGCCGCTGTCGGCGGCGGCCGCGAAGCGGTCGGGCAGGGCAAGCTCGGTGAACTGGAACCCCAGATGGGCGCAGTAGGTCGGCACGCCCTCACTCCAGGTCCGGCGCGTGGGCGGTGTAGCGCAGCGCGAAGGGCTCGCGGTAGAGCGCCTCGCCCAGCAGCACCGGGCTGCCCTTGCGCGAGATCATGCGGTGTGCGCGCTGCAGCAGCGGCGCCCCGATCTCGACCTCCAGCCTTGCGGCCACCTGGTCGTCCGCCAGGACGGCGCGGATCGAGACCTCCATCTTGCCGACAGAGCCCGGCAGGTGGCGCTCCACCAGCTCGTGGGTCGAGTAGGTGTCGAAGTCCTCCAGCGAGATGTCGGAGGGGAACTGCGGGCACATGGTGCGCCGTTCCAGGCCGATGATCCGCTCGCCGACGAGGCGCAGGCGCTCGAAGCTGAGCAGCAGGGTCCCCGGCGTGACGTCGAGCGCCTGCGCGACATTGCCGACCGCCGGGTCGCGCGAGACCGACAGCAGGCGATAGTCGACCCGCTCGCCCCGGACCTGGGCATCCTCTTCGAAGGAGCGGATGCCGACGACGTCGATGGTGGCGGAGCCGAAGGGATCGGCCACGTAGGTGCCGCTGCCGACGCGCTTCTCGATCCGCCCCTCGTAGACCAGCCGCGACATCGCGCTCTGCACCGTGGCCCGGCTGGTGCCGAACTGGCGGGCGATCTCCTTCTCGGTGGGCAGCTTGGCCCCGACCGGCAGCTCGCCCGAAACGATGCGGTCGAGGAAGTAGGTCTGGATGGCCTGGTAGGTCGGCACCGTCTCGCCCTTCTCTCCGCCCGGAGACTCCTGCGTTGACATCAAAAGGACTGTCCTTTATCAATTGACCTGTCCTTTATAGAAAATCGGCCTGTCTAAAGCAAGCGGGCAGGCAGCAAGCAACCAGAAGGCCAGCAGCCAAGCAGGGGACGCGGGAGGAAAGGCATTGTCGGAGACTGGAGGCGCACTCGCGGCACGATCCGGACCGGGTCTACTGGACCGCAGCCTGCGTGACCTGCTGGGCAAGAGTTGGCTTGCCTACTCAGTCTCTGTCCTGCTGGGCCTCGGGGTCTGGCAGCTGATCGCGCTGCAGCTTCCCGGCGTGATCTTCGCCTCTCCCATCCAGGTCTTCGGCCACCTGATCGACGCGACCCTGTCGGGGGAGCTGCCGACCCTCTTCGCCTACTCGCTGCGCCACATGCTCCTCGGCCTTCTGCTGGCGCTCGTCGTCGCCGTGCCGCTGGGCATGCTCATGGGGCGGAACGAGACGGTCTTTCACCTCTTCAATCCCGTGGTGATGGGGGTCTTCGCCATTCCCTCGGTCGCCTTCGTGCCCTTCCTCATCATCTGGTTCGGGGTCTTCTTCGAGGCGCGCGTGGCGCTGGTCTTCGTGATGTGCGTCTTCGACATCCTGATCACGGTGACGGCCGGCGCGCGCAACATCGAGCCGAACATCATCCAGGTCGGGCGCAGCTTCGGCGCCGGCCGCCGGATCATGTTCCTCAAGGTCCTGCTGCCGGCCAGCCTGCCCTTCCTGATGACGGCGCTGAGGATCGGGACGATCCGCGCCGTCAACGGCATGATCGCCGCCGAGCTCTTCTTCGCCACGGTCTATCTTGGCGCCTACATGGAGGATGCTTCGGCCCTCTTCGACAGCGCCGCGATGCTGTCGGTCGTCTTCCTGCTCGCCGCCTTCGGCCTCTTCGTCCAGGAGCTGGTGAAGTGGGCCGAGGCCAGGCTGCTGCCCTGGCATGTGAGGAGCTGAGGCCATGACGCGCGCGCGCATCCTCTTCCTCAACCTCTCCGGCGTCGGCCTGTTCCTGCTGCTGTGGGAGCTGGCGGGCCGGATGGTCGGGGACAACCTGCTGGCGGCACCCTCCATCGTCGTCTTCGAGTTCTTCCGCCTTCTCTTCGCGGGCGAGATGCTGAGCGAGCTCGTCGGCTCCCTGCGGCAGATGCTGGTGGGCTTCGGCCTGGCCTGCCTGATCGGCATGCCGATGGGCGCGATGATGGGCCGGGTCCGGCTGATCGACGCCCTGGTGCATCCCTGGATCGGCATGGTGGTCGTCACCTCGGCGGTGGCGCTGGCGCCGATCTTCATCCTGCTGTTCGGCACGGGGTTCGAGTTTCGCGTCGCCATCGTCTTCGTGTCCTCGATCGGCTACGTCACGCTCACCACCTATCACGGCGCGCGCGGCATCGATCCCAAGGTCCTGGACGTGGCCCGCTCCTTTGCGACCGGTCCCTTCGAGATCTATCGCAAGGTCGTCCTGCCGGCCCTCTTTCCCTACCTCATCACCGGCGCGCGGCTGGGGCTGGTCCATGCGATCCGGGGCATGGTCATGGCCGAGATGTTCGTGCTGGTGGGCTACGGCAGGCTGATTTTCCAGTCCGGACAGGACCTCTCCACGGCCGCCCTGATCTCTTACCTCGTGATGCTCATGTTCGTCAGCGTGGCGGCGAACATGGGTCTCGGCTGGGTCGGGCGGAAGCTGGCGCCCTGGTACGAATCCAGGATGGCGGCGGGTTGAGCCATGCGAGGCAGAACGCCGGCGCTATCCGGGCAAAGACCCGGACCGCGGGCGCCGCAAGACGCGGACAAATGCAGAGTGAAGCAGAGGAGGAAACCATGCTGAACAGACGGAACTTTCTCGGAATGGCGGCGGCCGGTGCCGGCGCCGGACTGCTGGCAGGGCCCTTCGCAGCCGGGCCAGCCCTTGCCGCCACCGGGCCGCTGAAGATCGCCGTGCCGGGCAACACCCTGGGCGTGCACGTGCCCTACATGGCGGCGATCAACGAGATCCTGGTGGAGCTCGGCCAGCCGGCCGCGGAATGGGAACGGGTGCCGAAGCTGCAGACCATCACCCAGTCGATCCTCTCCGGACAGGTCGACGTGGGCGCGGGCGACGCCATCTCGACCCTGCGTGCGGTGGAGGCGGGGGCCGATCTCAAGATCATCGGCAACGCCTTCATGCACACCAGCCTGGTCTTCGTCGTGAACGCCGACAAGATCGCCGAGCCGAAGGACCTGGAGAAGAGCGACGTTACCATCGCCGTCAACTCCAAGGGGGACTTCACCCACGTCATGGTGGTGGGACCCATGACCGCCAAGGGCGTGGACATGGACAAGGTGAACCTCATCACCATGGGCGGCTCCGGCTCGCGGATGCGCGCGCTGATCGCCGGCAAGGTCGACGGTGTGCCGCTGCACTTCGACCAGGCCGCGGAGTTGGCCCAGATGGGCAACTTCAAGGTGCTGATCGAGCCGGCCAAGGAGTACGAGGCCTTCCTCGGCGAGGTCTGGATCGTGTCGGGAAGCTGGCTCGAGAACGCCGAGAACAGGGCGCGCGCCAAGGCGCTGCTGACGGCCACGACCCTGGCCTTCCGCAAGGCCAACAGCGATGCCGCCTGGTATGCCCAGATGTACCGCAAGTACGGCACGCAGGACGGCATGGCGGAGGCCGGCGACGCGGACGTCGAGGTGGTGCGCCAGGCGCTTGGCGTCGATATCGGCACCTGGCCCGACGACATGAACCACAAACTCGCCGTCTACGAGGAGCTGGTTCCGATCTACCAGTCCGCCGGTGCGATCAAGGGCTCGGTCGATCTGAACAAGGTCGTCGATACTGCGCTGATCGCCGAAGTGCTGGCCGAGATCGACTGAGCCCGCATGGCGACGAAACTCTCCATCAGGAACCTGTACAAGAGCTTCGACCGGGGGAAGAACCCGGTCGAAGCGGTGCACGACTTCTCGCTGGATATCGAGGATCTGGAGTTCCTGGCCGTGATCGGTCCGTCGGGTTGCGGCAAGTCGACCTTGCTCCGGCTGATCGACGGCCTCATCCCCGCCGACAGCGGCCAGATCCTGATGGACGGGCGCGACATCTCGAAGATCGTCGGGGGAGAGGGCCGGGGCATGGTGTTCCAGAGCTTCGATCTCTTCCCCTGGCGCACCACGCTCGCCAACGTCGAGTTCGGGCTGGAGACCAAGGGGATCGCCAAGGCGGAGCGGGCCCAGATCGCCCAGCACTACATCAAGCTGGTCGGCCTGGCCGGCTTCGAGCAGGCTTACCCGCACGAGCTCTCCGGTGGCATGCAGCAGCGGGCGGGCTTCGCCAGGGCGCTGGCGATCAATCCCGAGATCCTGCTGATGGACGAGCCCTTCGGCGCGCTGGACGTGCAGACGCGCGACATCCTTCAGAACGAGCTTCTGCAGATCTGGCAGAAGGAGAAGAAGACCGTCCTCTTCGTCACCCACTCGATCGAGGAGGCGATCTACCTCGCCGACCGCATCGCGGTGATCACGCCGCGCCCGGCGCGGGTGGACCGGATCATCGAGGTGCCCTTCGGTCGTCCGCGCAGCGAGGAGATGAAGGCCCGCCCGGAGTTCCTGGCGTTGCGCCAGCAGATCTGGGCGGTGCTCAAGGAGGGGGTGACGGTATGAGCTTTCACACTGCAGGCGGGCCTCGCTGATGTTCGCAGCGCCCCCGGAGATCACCGCGCGCCCCTTCGCGCGCCTGCCCGAAGGCTTCCAGTGCAACGACCGCCATTCCGACTGGTGGTTCGGCAAGAGGAACCAGAACCTGGGCTCCTTCCTGGAATCCCCCATCGCCGAGGAGGGGGGATCGCTGCTGGTCGCCGACATCCCCTTCGGCCGCATCTTCCGGGTCGGGGCCGACGGCTGCTTCAGCCTCGTGGCGGAGTATGACGGCGAGCCCAACGGGCTGGCGGCCGACGGGGAGGGAGGGGTCTGGATCGCCGACCACCGCAAGGGCCTGCTGCGCCTCGATCTTCAGTCCGGTGCGGTCGAGCCGGTGCTTCCCCGCCTGCGCCGCGAGAGCTTCAAGGGACTGAACGACGTCCTGCTGGGGCCCGATGGGACCCTCTACCTGACCGACCAGGGCCAAACCGGCATGCACGACCCGACCGGCCGGGTCTATGCGCGCCGGCCGGACGGCAGGATGGAGCTGCTGGTAGGCACCATCCCCAGCCCCAACGCCATGGCCTTCAGCCCGGACGGCCGGATCCTCTACGTCGCCGTGACGCGGGCCAACCAGGTCTGGCGCCTGCCGCTGCATCCCGACGGCAGCACCTCCAAGGTGAATGTCTTCCTCCACCTCTCGGGCGGCCACACCGGACCGGACGGCCTGGCGGCCGACGGGGAGGGCAACCTCTACGTCTGCCACAGCGGCCTGGGCTGCGTCTGGGTCTTCAGCGAGATCGGGGTGCCGGTCGCGCGGATCAACGTGCCCGAGGGCCTGGAGGTCACCTCCGCCTGCTTCGGCGGCCCCAAGGGCGAGAGCCTGCACATCGTCGAGTCGGCCACCGGCGTGATCTACCGGGTCGAGCGCGCCGAGATCCCGGGACTGGGGCGCTAGCCGTGGCAGAAGGGAGGCTGGCACTTGTCACAGGCGCCGCACGGGGTATCGGTCTGGAGATCGCCCGCTGCTTCCTGGCGGAGGACTGCGAGGTCCTGGGCCTCGACTGCGATGCGGCAGGGCTGGAGGCCGCCGCCGATAGGCTGGGCCGTGGCTTCCGCCCCCTGGCCCTCGACGTGACCGACGCCGAGGGGCTCGCCGCGGCCTTCGAGGGGCTCGCGGCACCTATCGACGTCGTGGTGAACAACGCGGCCATCGTGCGCGCGCGCCCCTTCGCCGAGATGGTCCGGCAAGACTGGACCTCGGTCCTGGAGGTCAACCTGACGGGGGCCTTCAACGTGATCCGCTCGGCCTTGCCCCACATGACCGGACCGGAGGGGCGGATCGTCAACATCTCCTCCCACTCGGGCAGCCGGGGCAGCTTCGGGCGGGCGGCCTACGCGGCCTCGAAGGGCGGGCTCGACGCCCTGACCCGGGTGCTGGCCGTGGAACTCGCGCCGCGCGGCATCACCGTCAACGCGGTGGCGCCCGGCCCGGTCGAGACCCCGCATTCGGCCACGGCCCACAGCGCGGAGCGGCGGGCGAGCTGGGCGGCGCGCGTGCCGCTCGGCCGCTACGGCGCGGCCGGGGAGGTCACCGCCGCCGTTCGCTTCCTGGCGAGCCGCGAGGCGGGCTACATCACCGGCCAGGTGATCGCCGTGGACGGCGGCTTCACCATCGCCGGAATCGGCAACACCATCTGAAGGCACGGCATGGACATTCTCCTTCTCCCCGGCGACGACATCGGCCCCGAGATCATGGCGGTGAGCGCCGAGGTCCTGCGTGCGGCCAGCGAGGTCTTCGGCCTCGACCTCAGCCTCGAGACCCGCGAGGTGGGTGTGGCCGCCCACGCCAGGGAAGGTTCGACCGTCCCGCCGGCGGTGCTGGAGGCGGCGCTCGCGGCCGACGGGCTGGTGCTGGGTCCCGCCGGCATGACCGCCTATCCCGAGGACGAGAGCGGCTGGCTGAACGTCCCGGGCACCCTGCGCAAGCGCTTGGACCTCTTCGCCAACATCCGTCCGGCCAGGTCGCGTCCGGGCGTGCCGGGCGCGCGGGCGGGCCTCGACCTCCTCATCGTCCGCGAGAACACCGAGGGCTTCTATGCGGACCGCAACATGTTCCGTGGGATCGGCGAGTTCATGCCGACCGAGGACGTGGCCCTCTCGGTGCGCAAGATCACGCGGGCGGCCTCCCGCCGGATCGCCCGCGTCGCCTTCGAGCAGGCCCAGGAGAGCGGCCGCGCCGTCACCGTCGTGGGCAAGCGCCATGTCCTCCAGGTCTCCGACGGGCTCTTCATGGAGGAGGTCCGCCGGGTCGCCGAAGGCTTCCCCTCGGTGCGGCTCGCCGAGATGGATATCGACGCCATGGCGGCGGACCTCTACCTGCGGCCGGAAAAGTTCGGCGTCATCCTCATCACCAACATGTTCGGCGACATCCTCTCGAACCTCGCGGTCGCGCTCTCCGGCAGCCTGGGTCTCGCCGCCTCGCTGAATGCCGGAGAGGAGCGGGCGGCGGCGAACGCCGGCCACGGCTCGGCACCGGATATTGCCGGCAAGGGGATCGCCAACCCCCTGGGCCTGGTCCTCTCCTCCGCACTGCTGATCGAGTGGCTCGGGCGGAAGTCGCAGAAGTCGCGTTTCCTGGCGGCGGGAGCGGCGATGCAGAGCGCCGTGGATGCGGTGCTGGCCGACCCCGCGACCCGCACCGCCGACCTGGGCGGCCAGGCGACGACGGCGGCCGTGGGCGCGGCCCTGGCGGCCCGCATCCGCAGGCATGCCGAAGGCTAAGCGCCGGGATCTTCAGCCTGTTCGCCGGTGGTGGCTTGCATTAGAAGGGGTCCAGCGAACGAGCAGAGAGCCCCGCAATGAACAGCGTCGACATCCTTGAGCGCCTCGTCGCCTTCCCGACGGTCAGCCGGCAGCCCAACAGGGAGCTGATCGACTTCGTCCGGGCGCTGCTGGCCGATCACGGGATCGAGTGCCTGCTGGTTCCAGACGAGAGCGGCACGCGCTCCAACCTCTATGCGACCGTCGGTCCGGCGGACCGGCCGGGGGTGATGCTCTCCGGGCATACCGATGTCGTGCCGGTCGAGGGGCAGGACTGGACCCTGGATCCCTTCCGTCTCACCCGCAAGGAGGGGCGGCTCTACGGCCGGGGGACGGCCGACATGAAGGGCTTCGTCGCCTGCGCGCTCGCCGCCGCCGCCGCTGCCTCCAGGCGGGAGCTCAAGGCCCCCCTGCACCTGGCGCTCTCCTACGACGAGGAGATCGGCTGCGTGGGGGTAAGGCGCCTGATCGCGCTGCTGGAGGCAGCACCGCAGCGCCCCGCCTTCTGCATCGTCGGCGAGCCCACCGCCATGGCGGTCGCCACCGGGCACAAGGGCAAGACCGCGCTGCGCGCCACCTGCATCGGGCGCGAGGGCCACTCTGCGCTGGCGCCGCTGGCGGTCAATGCCGTGTACCTGGCCTCCGACCTCATCGCCGCCATCCGCGCGATGCAGACCCGCCTGGCCGAAAGTGGCGCCGGCGACGACGACTACGACATTCCCTACACGACCCTCCATGTCGGGACGATCCAGGGCGGCGTCGCGCTCAACATCGTCCCCAACCGCTGCGAATTGGAGTTCGAGATCCGCAACCTGGCCGAGGACGACCCGCAAGAGTTCCTGCAGGCGCTGGGCCAGGCGGCCGACGCCATCGCGGAGAAGGCACGGGCCGTCGCACCGGAAGCCTCGATCTCGATCGAGACGGTCAACGCCTATCCCGGCCTCTCCACCCCACCCGATGCGGAGGTCGTGCGCTTCGTGAAGTCGCTGACCGGGGCCAACCGGACGATCAAGGTCGCCTTCGGCACGGAGGCTGGGCTGTTCAGCGAACGGCTGGGCCTGCAGGCCGTGGTCTGCGGCCCGGGCTCCATGGCCCAGGGCCACATGCCGGACGAGTACGTGACCCTGGACCAGATGGCGCGCTGCGATGCCATGCTCGCCGGGCTGCTGGATCGGCTGGAGGCAGGTCTCTAAAGGATATTGTGTTCGCACGGTTCCGGCCCGCACCCCCGCCCGACCGCCCACGACAGTATCCTAGAGGGCGGTCGGGCGGGGGTGCGGGCCGGTACCGACTGCAGCGAAGCGGCAAGACACACCCGACCTATTCGTCGCCCGGCACGCCGTAGCTCGGAGCCTCCGAGGGATCAAGCGCGCGCTGGACGTAGGCCTCGAGCTGCGGCTTGTAGATCTTCCAGAGCGCTGCGAGGCCCTCGATCGGGCAGTCCTCGCTCCAGTCGACCCTGAGGTCGGCCACCGGCCAGGCGACCTCGCGCACCAGCTTGAGGCCGGCCGAGCGGACCGGTCCTTCCTCGCCGCCGGCGGCCAGTGCAGCGCGCATCACCGCGATCAGCCGGTCGCCGAGAGGGCCGGAGGAGGCGAGGAAGGCATCGACCATGGCCTGGGGGACACCGGCGCTTGCCAGCAGGTTGCCGCCGCAGGCGACGTTCTTCGCCCGGGCCTCCGACCAGGTGCCGAGCGACCGGGGGCCGGAATGGATCGCCGAACGCCCGGCGGCGTCGACGGCGGTCACCTGGCGGTAGTCGCTGTGCCGGCCGGTCCGGCGCAGGATCTCGACCGCTTCGGGCGCGCTCGCCCCCAGCGCCATCAGATCCAGGGCGCGCGGCCCGAGCGTGGGGTCGGTCACGTTCTGGCTGGCGACGGCCCCGACGCCGGCCCGCGCGTAGGCGCAGCGCGCCGCGACGGCGGGTGAGGAGGAGGAGACCGCGACGCCGAACATCCCGGTCTCCGCACAGCGGGCGACGATGGAGAAGGTCATGGGTTCACTCCTCGTCCGGGATCACCGCGGTGCCGTCGATCTCCACCAGCCACTCCGGCCGGGCCAGCGCCTGGACCACCAGGCCGGTCGACACCGGGTGCACGCCCTTGATGTACTCGCCCAGGGTCCGGTAGACGGCCTCGCGGTGGCGGATGTCGGTGATGTAGACCACGATCTTCACCAGGTGCTCCATCCGCCCGCCGCACTCCTCGATGAGCTGGCCGATGTTCTGCATCACCTTGTGGGTCTGCTCGACCGGGTCGTGGCTCTCGATGTTCCGGGCGTCCTCCAGGTTCTGCGGGCACTGGCCGCGCAGGTAGACCGTGCGGCCGCCGCGGGTGACCACGGCCTGGCAGAGGTCGTTGTCGAGCTTCTGCTCGGGATAGGTGTCCCTGGTGTTGAAGGTCCGGATGCGCTGGTGCGCCATGGGCTGGTCTCTCCTGCGTGTCGTGGGGCGGGCGGCCTGCCTGGTCAGGCGCCTTCGGTGATGCGCTCTGCGGTGCCGTCGTAGAGCTTGTAGTTGCGCATGGTCGCGATGTGGTCGGCAAGGTAGCGTGCGTCGTGCCAGACCCCCCAGATGAAGGAGGAGCCGCGCCGCGACAGCCAGGGCAGGCCCAGGAAGTAGAGGCCGGGCTCGGCGGAGACGCCGCGCTGGTGCCGGGGCCGCCCGTCCGGCTCGAAGACGTCGAGCTTCAGCCAGCCGAAATCCAGCTTGTAGCCCGTCGCCCAGACGATGGTGGAGACTCCCGCCTTCTCCAGGTCGAGCGTGCGCAGCGGCTGCGTCACGCAGCCCGGATCGGGTCCGATCTTGTGGGCCTCGGGTTCCGCGGGCAGGTCCAGGCCGTTGCGCTCGACGTAGGCATCGGCCTCCTTCAGCACCGAGAGGTAGTTGGCGTCGCCCTCGGCGATGTTGCGGGCGAGGTCCTCCGCGAAGCTGAGCACGCCCTCCTCGTAACCCTGCGTCATGCCGACCAGGGTGATGCCGCGGGCCGCAAGGTCGCGGAAGTCGACCGTGTAGCCGCCGCGCGCGCCGCTGACCGCGATCGTGACGTGCGCCGTCGCCGGATCGACGGTCGCCAGGTCCCACTTGCCCAGCACGCCCAGCCACCAGCAGTAGTCGCGCTGGCGGTAGCTGCGCGGCGGGCGGTGGTGCGGCCCGACCGAGAGATAGACCGGGCGGCCCGCCTGCCTCAGCTCCTCGGCGATCTGCACGCCCGAGGAGCCAGCCCCCACCACCAGGACCGCCCCCGCGGGCAGCGCGCCAGGGTTCCTGTAGGCCACCGAGTGGAGCTGGGTCAGCCCCGCCCCGCCGGGCACGATCGGCGGGATGATGGGCGTCTGGAAGGGGCCCGTCGCCGCCACGACGTTGCCGGCCTCGATCCTGCCTTCGGAGGTCTCGACCAGGAAGCCGGGCTTGCCCCGGTTCTTGGCGACGCTCGTCACCGTGACGCCGGTGCGGATGGGTGCCTCGAAGCGCTCGGCGTAGGCGACCAGGTAGTCGGCGACGCCCTCCTTGGTCGGGAAGGCGTCGGGGTGGGTTCCCGGGAACTCCATGCCCGGAAAGCGGTCGTGCCAGGCCGGCCCGTTGGCCACCAGCGAGTCCCAGCGCCTGCTGCGCCAGCTCTCGGCGATGCGGTCGCGCTCCAGCACCAGGTGCTCGATCCCGCAGGCGCTCAGGTGCTCGCTCATCGCGATCCCGGCCTGGCCGCCGCCGACCACGAGCGTGTCGACTGTCTCTCCCGTCATATCCGCGTCCTTCTCCGGCAGTCCGAGGCTCCGGGTACGATTCTAGATCGGCGCATCTCGCTTGGCACCAGTTGTGATCATGTGCCGGCTCGGACCGAAGGTCACTGCGCCCGCCGCATGAAGACGACCACGCCTGCGGCCAGCAGCAGGATGACGCCCAGGACCAGGAAGGTATCCGCGTAGCCCATGATCAGGGACTGCTTGGCGACCATATTGGCGAGCAGGACCTCCGCCTTGTGGTAGGCAAGCGCGGGGTCGTTCTCGCCCTGTGCCTGGAAATAGGCCTGCGTCTGCTTGAGGAAGTCCTGGATCCTGGCGTCGTAGGCGCTGACCGCCTGCCCGATGATGTTGGAGTGGAACTGCTCGCGCTTTGAGATGATCGTTGCCAGGGCCGCTGTCCCGACGGCCCCGCCGAGGGCCCGCATCATGTTGACGATGCCCGATGCAGCCGCTGAGTCCTCCTTCTTGATGCCGACCATGGTGATCGCCGTCAGCGGTGTGAGGACGATGGTCTGGCCCAGTGCGCGGATGATGTTGGTCAGCGTGAACTGGTCGCCGGAATAGTCGCTGCTGAGATAGCCGTTCATCAGACAGCTAACGCCATAGACGACCAGCCCGACGAACACCAAGACGCGCCCGTCGACCAGCTTCAGCAGTCGTGGCACGAAGGGGATGATGGCGAGTTGCGGCAGGCCGACCCAGGCCAGCACCATACCGACCTGCTCGGCATTGTAGCCCTCCACCTGGTTCAGATAGTTCGGCAGTACGTAGACCGATCCGTAGAGCGCCAGTCCGAGAAGCGCCGTGGCCAAGGTCCCCAGCGCGAAGTTCCTGTGCGCCAGCAGGCGCAGGTTGACCGCCGGATTCTTGGATCTGAGCTCGATGACGACGAAGGCGGTGAGGAAGATCCCGGCGGCGAGGGACAGGCGGACGATCAAGGGAGATCCGAACCAGTCGTCCTTCTCCCCTTCGTCCAGCACGGTCTGCAGGCAGGCGAGCCCGATCGCCATGGGAACGATGCCGAGCCAGTCTCCCTCCTTCAGCAGTCCGAGCCGCAGAGGCGCCCGCTCGAGCGTGGGGATCAGCAGAGCCAGCATGATGGAGCCGGGCACGAGGTTGATCAGGAACATGTAGGGCCAGCCGTAGTGGTCGGTGAGATAGCCGCCCAGGGTGGGCCCGAGCGAGGGACCCAGCGTGGCGGTGAGTGCAAAGAGGGCGATGCCGGTGGGCTGCTGTCTTTGCGGCAGCTTGGTCAGCACGATGGTGAAGGCCATGGGGATCATCACCCCGCCGACGAAGCCCTGGAAGGCCCGCATCACGATCATCTGGGTGAGGCTCCTGGAGAGCGCGCAGCCGATCGAGAAGAGCAGGAAGAGGACGGTGTTGCCCAGCAGCAGGCGGCGCATGCCGAACACCTTGGAGAAGAAGTCCGTCAGCGGGATCATGATGATCTCGCCGATCAGGTAGGCGGTCGAGATCCAGGTGCCGTTGTCGCTGCCGGTACTGATGCCCCCCTCGATGTCGGGAAGCGATGAATTGGTGATCTGGATATCCAGGACGGCCATCAGCGCGCCCAGAATGCAGCCGAAGACGGCGATCCAGGTCTTGAGAGGGGCGCCGGCTTCGCGTGCGCCTGCGGCCTGCATCCTAAGCTCGGTGGTCACGAACTCGGTCATGAGGGATCACTCCACTTCCGCGCCCGCCTTGGAGCGGGGGCCGGGCTTCAGGGTTGCTTGCGGGTGTCGATGGTCGCGGTGACCGACATGCCCGGCACCAGCCTGCCGGCCAGGGGATTGTCGGCATCGAAGACGATCCGGACCGGTATGCGCTGGACGATCTTGGTGAAGTTGCCGGTGGCATTGTCCGGCGGCAGCAGGGCGAACTGCTGGCCGCTGGCGGGGGCGAGGCTGTCCACCAGGCCTGAGATCGGAAGGTCGGGGAAGCTGTCGACTTCGATCCGGGCGGACTGACCGGGACGGACGTCGGTCAGTTCGGTTTCCTTGAAGTTGGCGACCACGTAGGTCGCCTGCAGCGGCACCACCGCCAGGAGCTGCTGACCGGAAGAGACGTAGAGGCCCTTGCGCAGCTCGCGGTGACCCACGACGCCATCGACCGGTGCGGTCAGGATCGTGTAGTCCAGGTTCGTGTTGGCCCGATCCAGCTCGGCCTTCCGTCTGACCAGGGTCGCTTGCGCCTGCTTCAGGCTCGCCTCGAGGATGGCGACCTGCTTCTTGGCTGCATCCAGGGCGGCCTCGTCCTTGCCGACGGTCGCCGTTGCGCGCTGGTTCTGGGTCTTGGCTTGCTCGGCACGTTGAACCGAGCCGTAGCCTTCCTTGGCGAGCGTGCCGTAGCGCCGGTTGTCCTCGCTGGCGAAGACCTCGGCGGCACGGTCGGCCTCGAGCGTGGCCTCGGCCTGAGCGATCTCCGCCTGCTGCTCGGAAAGCTGCGCAAGGTAGCGTTCGATGTCGGCCTCGGCCTCGGCGACCTCGCCCCTGGCCTCTTCCAGGGCTTCCCGGTAGAGGCGCGGATCGATCGTGGCCAGCACGTCGCCGGCCTTCACCGGCTGGTTGTCCTCGACCAGGACGCTGTCCAGATAGCCGTTCACCTGGGCGCTGATGGCTACGACGTCGGCCTGGACATAGGCATCGTCCGTCGACTCCAGGAAGCGCCACTCCGTCCAGTAGAGCCATCCTGCCTGTGCGGCCGCTCCCAGGGCCAGAAGACCGGCTGCCAGATAGAGCCCACGCCGCCACCTGCGGCCGCGGGCCCGCTGGACCGGTTCCCTCCACTCGGCCGGCGGAAGCCCGGCTTCCCCGACACCCCAGTTGTCGTCTGCCATTGCGAGACCGGACATGACCTCTGCTCCTCCTTATGCCGGCTCTGCAGGGGCACGCGGCTGCGCTGCATTGCCGTGGTTCTCGAATGGCAGAAGGCTAGGATGGAGCTTAAGCAGGGATAACTATACATAGGTATGGCCGGGATCGGACCTTGGGACGACGACCCCTTATCTTGGACGAGCTGGAGCGATCGGAGTTGGGCATGGGAGCCGGAAGGGCCGGATGAAGACCAGGGCTGGCGCGAACACGGCGCGCAGGTGGGTCTGGCAGCGGCCATCGGCCTTGCCCGTCCTGGGACTCTTGCTTGCTGTCCTCGTCTTCTCCATCGACACCTTCACCGAGGTACGCGGTGCCGTCGCGGTCCTCTATGTGATCGCGCTGCTGATGGCGGCGGAGGGCCTGTCGCGGTCGGGTATCCTGGCGGCCAGCCTGGCATGCGCGCTGCTTACCCTGCTGTCGCTTGGCGTGGTCCATGCCCGGGATCTCGACCTTTCGACCACCCTCAGGTGTGCGACGGCCCTGGCGGCAATCGCGATCACGACGGCCTTGCTCTTGCGCAATCTGCGGGCGAGGGATCTGCTGGTGGAGGCGAACCGGGCACTCTCCCTCAGCGAGCAGCGCTACCGCTGGATCTTTCAGCACGCCAGCGTCTCGCTCTGGGAGCTGGACCATGCGCCGTTGCGCGATCGTCTGGCACAACTGCGGGCCGGCGGTGTCCGGGATCTGGCCGCCCACGCCCGCGCGAACGCCGGCTTCCTGCGGGACTGCGCGCGGCTCATCCGCTGTGTCGACGTCAACCAGGCCACCCTCGATCTCTTCGGCGAGACCTCGAGAGAGGCCTTCCTCGGACCCTTCGAACCCTTCGTCGATCCCGAAACGCCTCTCTTTCACGAGATCCTGCTCGCCGTCTTCGAGGGGCACGGCAGGGTGGAGGCCAAGGGACGGATGATCCGCCCCGATGGGCGCGGTCTGACCATCCTCTTCGGCCTCAACCTGCCGGAGGACCCGCAAGCCCTGGACCGCGTGGTCGCGAGCGTCGTCGACGTGACGCAGCGCGAGGAGATGCAGGAGGCCCTTGCTGCCGCTCAGGGCGAGCTTGCGCGGGCTTCGCGCGTGGCGACCGTCGGCGCCCTCTCGGCATCGATCGCCCATGAGCTGAACCAGCCCCTGGCGGCACTGGTGATGAACGCGCAGACCAGCCTGCGCTGGCTGCGCCGCGATCCTCCCGACCCGGATTCCGCGATCAAGGCGGCCGAGCGCAGCGTCCGGGACGGAAAGCGCGCCAGCGAGATCGTCCAGCGTATCCGAGGCATGCTGCTGAAGCGCGAAGCGGAAGCCGCGCCGGTCGATCTCGGCGAGGTCTTGGCGGAGGTCGAGCTTCTGCTGGAGCGGGAACTGGGGGCACAGCGGACGCATCTCGCCAAGCAGTTGGGCCCCGGCCTGCCCCCGATCCTGGCCGACCGGGTCGAGTTGCAGCAGGTGCTGGTGAACCTCATCTCGAACGCCCTGCGTGCCATGGAGGAAGCGCGGACCGGAGAGCCCGAAATCACGATCGAGGCCCGATCCGCGGAAGGGCAGGTGGCCGTCAGCCTGCGCGATCGCGGCAAGGGGATCGCCGAGGAGGATCTGCCCGCGTTGTTCGAGCCCTTCTTTACCACTAGAGTCGGCGGCATGGGCATGGGTCTTGCCATCTGCCGCTCGCTGGTCGAAGCCCGCGGGGGGCAGCTGACGGCCGCCAATCATCCCGAGGGCGGCGCCGTCTTTCGCTTTACCCTGCCTGCCGCCGAGACGCTGGAGAAGAGCTAGGCATGGTCGAGCAGAAGGGGCAGGCAAGCGACGACCCCCTGGTCCTGGTGGTGGACGACGACGAGGCCATTCGCGAGGCCCTCTCGGACCTGCTGCGCTCGGTCGGACTGCAGGTGCAGGACTTCGCCTCGACGCAAGCGCTCTTGCAGGCGCGCCTGCCGGACCGCCCCACCTGTCTGGTGCTCGACGTCCGGCTTCCGGGGCCCAGCGGTCTCGACCTGCAGGCGCAGCTCGCGAAGACCGGCAGCAGCCTGCCGATCGTCTTCATGACGGGCCACGGGGATATCCCCATGAGCGTGCAGGCGATGAAGGCCGGCGCGACCGACTTCCTGACAAAGCCCTTCCGCGATCAGGACATGCTGGACGCCGTGGCCGCCGCCCTGGAGCGCGACAGGGCCCGGCGACGGGCGCGGAGCCAGCTCGAGGATCTGGCCGACCTGGAAGCGACCCTGACGCCGCGCGAGCGTGAGGTCATGGCGGGCGTGGTCCGGGGGCTGATGAACAAGCAGGTCGCCGGCGAACTCGGCATCAGCGAGATCACCGTCAAGCTTCATCGCGGAGCCGTGATGCGCAAGATGCAGGCGCGCTCGCTGGCAGACCTGGTGCGCATGGCGGAGCAACTGGCTAAGCGGTGAGGCCGAGCACTGCACCCCAAACCAAAGTATGATGGTCTTCCTCGGCTGGAGGATGAGAATGGAGCCTCCGAGGCCGCTCCGGCCGCTCGGCGAAGAGTCACGAAGGTAGCGTAGGATTGTCCGGGCCACCCACGATTGCCGTCGTCGACGACGATGCGGATGTGCGTGAAGCCCTGGCGGGGCTGATCGCCTCGCTGGGCCTGCGCTGCCGGCTCTTCGAGTCAGCCGAGGCCTTTCTGGAACGCGGCGAGAGCGCAGCCATCGACTGCATGATCCTGGACATGAAGATGCCGGGATTGAGCGGACTGGAGTTGCAGGAACGACTGAACCGGCAGGGCCACCCGCCGCCAATCCTCTTCCTGACCTCCTACTCCGACGAGCAAACCAGGCGAAGGGCGCTGGACCGGGGTGCGCAAGGCTTCCTCGGCAAACCCGTCGACGACCGGGAGCTGATCAGGCACCTGGCCGAGGCGATCGGCGGTGCGGCCCTATCCTAGAAAGACTCTTCGCAGTTCGGCCGGTCATAGCGGGTTCTCGCGAAGGAGGGCTTGGCCTGCGACGGGACAACCCGGTCCGGGCCCTCCGACCTGGAAATGGCTGGAGGCCGGCACCAGATGGACGCCGATCCGGCAGTCGCGTCACCGACGACGACCCGAAGGATTAGATTCAAGAGGATGCAATGGCTCGACGTACAAGATGGAGCCTGGCGACCGGCGCGGCGGTGTTTCTCGCCGCGTTCGTGGCTGCCGGGCCCGGCATGACCCAGGAGCTCGCAAGCCGTCAGGAGGAGGGCGCGAAGATCCAGATCACGGTCGATGGGGCGGTCCTGACGGCAACGCTGGAGGACAGCGCGACGGCCAGGGACTTCGTCTCGCTGCTCCCGCTCACCGTTACTCTGGAAGACTACGCGTCGACCGAGAAGATCGCCGATCTGGCCAGGCGGCTGGACACGGAGGACGCGCCGGCCGGGATCGACCCCTCCGTCGGCGACATCGCCTACTATATACCCTGGGGCAACCTGGCGATCTTCTACCGCGACTTCGGCTACTCGCCCGGACTGGTCAAGCTGGCGACGATCGAGTCCGGCGTCGAGATCCTGGGCCGCGACGGCCGGATCGGCGCGACGATCGAGGTGGTGGAGACGGAGTGACGGATCGGCGGAGGCAGCCCTGACGCGCCACTCATGAGTACGGCTCGCAGGCTCGTAGGGGTTGCCCTGCCTAAGGCGATGCCCCCTCCCGCCCCAAGCGTTCGGGCGCGAGCCGAGAAGGCAGCCCGCGGCCGCCCCGCCGCGGATTGCGGCGCCGCGCAGCAGGTCTCGCCTCGACCGCGGCCGGGTTGCCTGGAACCGCGTCCGCCTGCCGACCGCCACCTCGATCCCAACGTCGTCTGGCCGGACCGGGTCACCGACGCGCGGTACCGGGACTGAGGACACTTCGGGCCACTGCCTGGCAGTCCAACTTGCCTCGGCGTCAGGGATCCATATCAACGCTCTCGGCGGGACAGCCCGGTTCGTCGGCCTGCGCGACTGGCCCGACCGCACAGGGAGGAAGGGAGCTCTCGACAGCCAAAAAAGGCATCTTGACGGCTGATATAGTTGGGTGGCAAACCAATTATATCGTGATCGTCGGATCGATCGAGAGAGCGCCACAGCGAGGAGGGCCAAGGATGTTCACCATTGTACCTGCAACGCCGGCATTCGTCGGCGTCGTGGAAGACCTTGACCTGAGCAGGCCTCTGGAGAAGGCCGAGGTGGATCAGGTCGTGGCCGGGATGGACCGATACGGCATCATGGTCTTTCGCGGACAGCGACTGACCGACGATCAGCACCTCGCCTTCAGCCGGAACTTCGGGCCGCTTGAGGTCTCGGCCACCTCCTCCAAGGTGGTGACCGACCAGCGCCAAAGGTTGAAGTCGGCTGAGATGGGCGATGTCTCCAATCTCGACGCGGACAACCGGCCAAGGCAAAGGGATGACCGCCGCCGTCTGCATGAACTGGCCAACCGCCTCTGGCATACCGACAGTTCCTTCAAGGCGACGCCGGCGAAGTATTCCTTGCTCTATGCCCATGCTGTGCCGCCGGAGGGCGGAGAGACCCAGTATGCAGACCTCAGGGCCGCCTACGACGCCTTGAGCGAAGACAGCAAGCAGGCATTGGCCGGCCTGATCGTCCAGCATCACCTGATGTATTCGCGCCGTTCGATCGGGTTCGACGACTACGCGCCGGAGGAGGAGGCGGCCTTCCCGCCGGTTCCGCAGCGGCTGGTGCGCTACCTGCCTGGGTCGGGCCGCAGGACGCTCTACCTTGCGTCGCACGCGTCACACATCCTCGATTGGCCGGTGCCGGAAGGGCGGGTTCTGTTGCGTGACCTGATAGAGCACGCAACGCAGCGCGAGTTCGTCTACGAGCACCGCTGGAAGGTCGGCGACCTGGTCATGTGGGACAATCGTTGCACCATGCATCGCGCGCGTCCCTTCGACGAGATGCATCCTCGGGACATGCGCCGCACGACGGTCGAAGACGTGGCTCCCTCCGTCGAGCAAGAGTTCATCGCCGCGTGATCCGGCGATCGGCGAGCAGAGAAGCGCTTCCGGCCGGTCCGAAGCGTGACGAGCCCCGGCCGCTGCGAAAGCCTCTTGCAATGCGCCGCCGAGGTTCATATTGTTGGTTGGCATACCAACTATTTGCCCCTAGAGGGAAACCCCGCCGTTGCTGATCGTCTTGCCAGCCCGCTGGCTGGCTGGGGACGATTATCGCAAACCGACTGAAGTTCCGTAGAAAAACTTCCCGCTTGTACCGAAAGCGGGAGAAGGGAGGAGTAAGCTATGAAGACCTGTGCCGTGATGTTCGCTGCCTTGGTCATGGCCGGAGGCATCGCCTCGCAAGCCAGTGCGCTCGATATCTCAGCGGCCGTCGCGAACCCACCGGAGGATCCGGCCTCCATTGCGCTCATGCGCATGAAGGAGCAGCTCGAAGCGGGGGATTCGGGGCTGACCATGACGGTCTACACCAGCGGACAGCTGGGCGGCGAGGCCGACCTGGTCGAGCAGCTTCGCCTGGGTGCGCTCGACATGACCACGGTTGCGGCCTCGGTGATCGCCACCTTCTCGCCGACCATGGGCGTGCTGGACATCCCCTACCTCCTGAAGCTGGAGAACGATCAGGTCTGGCACGTTCTCGATGGCCCCATCGGCGCGGAGATCGCCGAGACGATGAAAGCGGACACCGGGATGGAACTGATCGCCTGGTGGAGTGCGGGCGAGAGAAGCGTCTTCACCCGCAACCGCCTGATCGAGTCCCTCGACGACCTGCAGGGCCTTAGGGTCCGCGTGATCCCGAGCCCCGTCTATCTCGACACCTTCAACGCTCTGGGGGCGAAGGCGGTGGGCATGCCCTATGCCGAGGTCTATACCAGCCTGGCCACCGGTGCCATCGATGCCGCGGAGCAGGATACGACCGGCTATCGGGTGATGAAGTTCTACGAGCAGGCCACTTACTACTCCTTCACCAAGCATCTCTTCCTGATCCGGCCCCTGGTCGTGAACCCTTCGATTCTCGAGAAGATGACGCCCGAACAGCGCGCGGCCTTCGACGCTGCCGTGGCGGACGCAACCCGCTTTCAGCGCCAGCACATCCTCGACATGATCGACGACAACATGGCCTACCTGAAGGAACAGGGTGTGGAGTTCGTTGAGCCCGACCTGGCCGAGTTCCGTGCGGCGGCCCAGCCGGTGCTGAAGAAGTACGCAGAGGAGCTGGGTCCGGACCTGGTGGCGGCCATCCAGGCCACGAAGTAGCTCCCCCCTCGCATCCACCCTGGGAAAGGTAGGCAAGCATGCCAAGCTGGTCGCTGGCGCAGCCGCTCTGCAGGATCGAGGACGGCATCGTTCGAATGGAGAAGGCTGTCCTCGTAGCCGCCACCCTCGCCATGGTGCTCCTGCTGCTCTTGCAGATCGCCACGCGGGCGGGGTTGCCGCTGCCGCTCGACTTCTCCGAGGAGCTGACGCGGATACTCCTGCCGTGGATGATCTTCCTCGGCGCGGCCCTGGCGACGCACGGCGGGGCGCATTTCGCGGTCCACATCCTGATGCAGCACCTTCATTTTCCCGGAAAGCGGGCGCTTGAGGCGCTGGTGGCGCTTGTCGCGCTGGCATTCATGGCGGTGGTCGCCTGGGTCGGGGTCCGCGGGACCCTTGCTGGAAGCCTGCAGGTGTTTCCCAGCCTCGGTATCTCCGTGGCCTTCGCGCAGTGGGCGATGCCGGTCGGCTTCCTGCTGATGATCTTCCATACGCTGATGATCCTGCCGCGACGCGCACAGGGGCCTGCGAAGCAGGAGGCGGCCGTCGAAGCCGCCGTGTGAAGCCGCCGTGTGAAGCCGCCGTGTAGCGCAATCGCCAAGCGGCCGTTCAAGGGCCGCACACTCAAGACCTGGGAGGAGATGGGAAGAGATGGTTTCGTGGCTGCCGGTCTACGGGCTGGTTATCCTGCTGTTGTTGCGTGCGCCGATCTTCGTTGCCCTGGGGGCGCCGTCGCTCCTGTACCTGGCGCTGTCGGGCATCCCGCTTGGGATCTTTCAGCAGCGCTTGGTGGCAAGCGTGAACGATTCCCTGCTGCTGGCCATCCCGATGTTCCTGCTCGCGGGGCGGCTGATGAACTGCATCGGCGCGACCGAGCGCATCTTCGCGTTCGCCCAGGCGCTGATCGGTGCGATCCGTGGCGGCCTCGGCTATGTCGTGGTGCTAGCCAGCATGATGTTCTCGGCGATGTCCGGGTCCGCGACGGCCGATGCCGTGGGCGTGGGAACCATGACCGTCCGCATCATGCGCGAGCGCGGCTACCCACCGGAGTTTGCCGCGGCGATCACCCTCTCGGCCGCCTGCCTCGCCCCGATCATCCCGCCGTCGATCGTGATGATCATCTATGGCTCCGTCGCTGGCGTCTCGATCGGCAAGCTCTTCATCGGCGGCGTGCTGCCGGGCCTGCTGCTTGCATCATGCCTGATGATGGCCGTCGGGTTCCTTAGCAAGCAGCGGAACTATCCGGTGGGCGACCCGATCTCCTTCCGACGGGTGATCCAGTCCTTCAAGGACGCGGGCTTCGTCCTGGTGACACCGGTGCTGATCATCGGCGGCATCTTCAGCGGCATCTTCACCCCGACCGAAGCTGCCGTGGTCGCCGTCGCCTACGTCATCCTGCTGGGCATTCTCTATCGCAGGCTCACCTGGTCAGACCTCTGTAGAGAGATCATCCAGACCTCGACCCTGGTGGGCGCGCTGATGGTGGTCGTCGCCGTGTCGGGCGTGAACGGCTGGGTCTTCGCGCTGGAGCGCATTCCCCTGCTGCTGGCCGATGCCCTGAACCCGGCGAGCCTCGGCTCCTTCGCCATCATCTTCATCCTGCTGCTCATCGGCCTGCTGCTCGGCACCTTCATGGATGCCATGCCGATCATCCTGATGATGATCCCGGTGACGACTCCTTTGATCGCCCAGGCCGGCATCGACCCGGTTCATTTCGGAGTCCTCTTTTGCATCATCTGCACGCTCGGGCTGATGACGCCCCCGGTCGGCAGCGCTCTGTTCGGTGTCGCGATGGTCTCGCGCCTCAGCATGGAGCGAGTCTTCTGGGCGACCATCCCCTTCTTCGTCAGCTTGCTCCTGGCGATCGCGGCGATGGTGTTCGTGCCACAGATCATCCTGTTCCTACCGAACCTGATCCTTGGCTGAGTTTGCCGGGACCCATCAAGAAAAGGACGTGGCTCATGACCGACAAGACGAGGAATCCGCTGAGAGCCGTCTGGGCGGAAGGCCGGGCCGCGGTCAGCGGTTGGTGCTATGTACCCAGCGCGACGACCGCCGAGGCGATGGCCCTGCTCGACTGGGACGTCGTCACGATCGACATGCAGCATGGTCTGATCGGCTATGGCGACGTGGTGGCGATGCTGCCGGCGATCGATGCAGGCGGAGCCTGCGCCATGGTGCGGATACCCTGGAACGATGAAGGGGTGGCGATGAAGGTGCTGGACGCCGGTGCGATCGGCGTCATCTGTCCCCTGGTCAACTCGGCAGCCGAATGCCGTCGCTTCGTTGCGGCCTGCCGCTATGCGCCGGAAGGGATCCGCAGCTTCGGCCCGATCCGGGCGTCTCGCTTCTACCACGGGATCGAGGCCTTCCTGGCCGCGGGGGAGGCACCGGTGACCCTGGCAATGATCGAAACGGTCGAGGCGATGCGAAACCTGGATGAGATCGCGGCGACGCCGGGTCTCGACGGGCTCTACCTTGGCCCCTCCGATCTCGCACTCTCGGCGGGCCGGGGGCAGCCGCAACTCGACCGCGGCGACGGGTTCATCATGGAGGCCCACCGGGCCCTCCTGGCCGCGTGCCGGCAAAATGGCCTGAAGGCAGGCTTGAACGTCAACTCCGCGCACTACGCAGCGGAGATGATCGATCTGGGCTATGATCTGGTATGCCTGCACAGCGATCTGGGGCTGATGCGCGCTGCCGGAGAGCGCCTGCTGGACGACATCACGGAAAGTCGCCGTCCAAGAGGAGAGGGCGGCGGAGCTTGAACGCTGCGTCGGCAATCCTCCTGCCGAGGTGCGGAGCGTTGCGGGGCCAGGTGATGGGTCCCATACTTGCCCGCGGACAGCGGCTGAGACAGGGCGGCGATTGGTGCCGCAGGAGCCGGAGGGCGGAATGAGTGCGCTCGATTCGACGCATTTGAAGCAGGACGGGGCGGACGGGCGATCGGACGAGCTCAATCATGGCTCCCTGGACGACCGGATCAGCTTCAACTTGCGCCTGGCGCAGTATGCCGTCTTCCAGTTCTTCGTCCGGGAACTGGGCAAGGAGCCGGGGATGCACAAGATCCTTCCCGGCCATGCCACCCTGATGGCCCTGATCAGCGACAATCCCGGTATCACGCAAACGGCGCTCAGCAAGGCTGCGGCGCGCGACAAGTCCACGCTGACGCCGGTCCTCAATGACTTTGCGAAGCGTGGGTTGATCACCCGTATCAAGCTGGAGAACGACCGGCGCAGCTCTGCCATTTACCTGACTGACAAGGGGCGGCAGTTCGCCGAACGCCTGCACAAGTCGGTCGAGGTCGTGGACGCCAAGCTGGGCGGCATCGTCGGCGAGGAGAACCGCGAAGCCTTCGTGGAGATCCTTCGGGAGATCAAGCGACGCTGCGAGGACTGATCTCCCGCGGCCGGCCGGGCTTCAGGGGGCGGGCGGGGGCCCGGCAGGACCACTTTGCGGAGCGGACGCGTTCGAGCGTCTGAGGACGGCCTCTATGTGCGGGGCCAGGAGGGCCTGGACGGCCTGGCCGCTCTCCTCGTTCCTGAAGATCATGGAGGCATCGCAGGAGACCCTCTGGCGCAGCGGCACGAAGACCACGTTGTCCAGTGCCAGGTTGCAGAAGGAGCTGGGCACCAGGGCCACGCCCAGGCCGCAGGAGACGAAGCCAAGCTGCGACATCACTGTGGCCCCCTGGTTGGTGACGTTCAAGGTCACGCCATAGCTGGCGCAGGCGGAGATGATCCGGTCGTAGAACTCCGGGCTGGCGGAGCGCGCGAACTGCACGACCTTCTCGTGGCGGATCTCCTCCAGGCCGACGAGCTCCGTGCCGGCCAGCGGGTGCGAGGTCGGCACGGCCAGGGTCAGGTAGTCCACAATCACGGGCATGTGCAGGAAGCCCGAGCCCGGGTACATGGCCCGGACCAGCGCGGCATCGATCTCTCCCCGCCTCACCGACTCGATCGATTCGCCCGAGCGCAGCTCCCGCAGGACGATCTCCAGGCCCGGATTGCGCGACTGGATCGAGCGCAGGATCTGGGGCATGGGGGCGAACATGGCCGAGGTGAAGCAGCCGATCTGCAGCACGCCGATCGAGCTGCCCTTCGCGCTCTGCGCCAGGACCTCCAGGCGCTCGACCTCGGCCAGGACGCGCTTGGCCTCGGCATAGAGCACGCGGCCCGCGCCGGTGAGCGCCACCTGGCGCCGGGACCGCACCAGCAGCGCCACCTTTAGTTCGGCCTCCAGCGCCTGGATCTGCTGGCTGAGCGGCGGCTGCGACATGCCCAGGCGCGAGGCCGCGCGCCCGAAGTGCAGCTCCTCCGCCAGGGCCACGAAGTAGGTCAGACGCCGGACCACGCGGAAGTCCAAGGAAGCCTCCTGCAACCAGTGGGATTTAATAGGGAAATCATATCATATCGGGACACAAATTATATTTCTTATCTCAATTGGCCGGGGCTAGCCTTCGGCCAGGATCGTCGCCGGGCTCGCCAAGAGAGGCACTCCCCGGACAGAAGCGCTCCGTTTTTGGGAAGGAAGAACGATGACGCTGTTCGCGCAGTGCCGCGGATCGACGGACACCTGTCCCGCCGGTCTCCCGGTCAGCCATCCGGCCAGCAACCTGATGGCAAGGCCTGGCGGCGGCGGCCCTGTCGCGGGCTGACCCGGTGGCAAACCGCTCCACGTCGATGGCGACGGTCACGCCGCTCAGCCGCAAGCCCTCGCAGGAGGCGGTGGCGGATGTCCTGGTCGCGGACAGGCTGAACGTCACCTACCGCGCCAGGCGCGGGACGGTCACCGCGCTGCAGGACCTTTCTCTCGCCATCCCGCAGAGCAGCTTCCTCTCGGTGCTGGGACCCTCGGGCTGCGGCAAGTCCACCCTGCTGAAGCTGGCCGCCGGCCTCATGCGCCCGACCTCGGGCGAGATCCGGCTGAACGGAACCCCGATCCGCGGACCGCGACGGGACGTGGGCGTGGTCTTCCAGCAGCCGACCCTGCTGCCCTGGCGCTCGGTGCTGGAGAACACCCTGCTGCCGATCCGCAACCTCAAGATGGACCTCCAGGCAGGCACGGAGAGCGCCAAGGAGCTGCTCGAGCTGGTCGGCCTAAGCGGCTTCTCCAAGCACTACCCCAACGAGCTCTCCGGCGGCATGCAGCAGCGCGTCGCCATCGCCCGCGCCCTGGTGCACGCTCCGGCCGTCCTCCTGATGGACGAGCCCTTCGCCGCGCTCGATGCCATGACCCGCGAGACCATGATGGACGAGCTGCAGCGGATCTGGATGTCGACCTCCAGCTCGGTGCTCTTCATCACCCACTCCATCCCCGAGGCGGTCTTCCTGTCGGATCGCATCGTCGTGCTCTCGGACCGGCCCGGGCGCGTCGTGCGCTCGCTGGAGATTGAGCTGCCGCGGCCGCGCACGATCGAGACCCTGGCGGATCCCGACTTCGTCGAGATCTGCAACCAGCTGAGGGCCATGTTCACGAAAGGGCCGAAGCGATGAGCGACCGGCTGAAGTCAGTCCTCTATCCCACCATCACCTTCCTGGTGCTGCTCTCCGTCTGGACCCTGGCGATCGACCTCTTCGCCGTACCGAACTACCTGCTGCCGAGCCCGGGCGCGGTGCTCGATGCGCTGCACCGGGCCTATATCGAGGGCAGCTTCTGGCCGCACGCTCTCTATACCCTCAAGGCAATGGCCATCGGCTATGCGCTGGGGTCGGCCGCGGCGCTCGTGCTGGGCGGCATCCTGGCCGAGAGCCGTACCTTCGAGCTCTTCGTCTATCCCTACTTCGTGGCGCTGCAGTCCATGCCGAAGGTTGCCCTGGCGCCGCTCCTGATCGTGTGGCTGGGCTTCGACCTGGCGCCGAAGATCGTGATGGTGGCGCTGCTCTGCTTCTTCCCGCTCTTCATCAACACCGTGGTCGGGATCCGCCAGACGAGCCCGGCGCTGGTGGACCTGATGCACGCCTTCTCGGCGTCGCGCCTGCGGACCTTCCTGGTGGTCAAGCTGCCGGCGGCAGCCAGCCACATCTTCGCCGGCCTGCAGATCGGCGTGGTCCTGAGCCTGATCGGCGCCGTGGTGGGCGAGTTCGTCGCCTCCTCCAAGGGGCTGGGCTACATCGTCAAGTCGGCCTCCGTGGGCATGGAGGTGAACGTCATGTTCGCCGCCCTGATCAGCCTGGCCGTCATCGGGGTCACCGTCAGCATGATCGTCCGGGCGCTGCAGCGCGCGGTGATCTTCTGGGAGCGCGGCACCGCCCAGAGCACCGTGACGGCGCCCTAGGAGCGATGCCATGACCCCCCAGGACCCCCAGACGCCCCTGACCATCCTCCGCGTGCCGGCGCTCCAGGACAACTACATCTGGCTGGTGCACGAGCCGGAGAGCGAGGCCACCGCCGTCGTCGACCCGGCCGAGGCCGGCCCGGTGATGGAGGCGCTGGAGGCTCGCGGCTGGCGTCTCACGCATGTGCTGAACACGCACCACCACAACGACCATACCGGCGGCAACCGGGACCTGAAGCGGCTGACCGGCGCGACGATCATCGGCCCGCGCGCCGACCGCGAGCGCATACCGGAGATCGACCTGGCCCTGGGCGAGGGCGACGGCATCGCGCTCGGCCGGCACCGCGCCCGGGTCTTCGACATACCCGGGCACACCAAGGGCCACATCGCCTACTGGTTCGAGGAGGACCGGGCCCTCTTCTGCGGCGACACCCTCTTCATCCTGGGGTGCGGCAAGGTCTTCGAGGGGACCTGGGACCAGATGTGGGCCTCGCTCGCGAAGCTGCGCGCCCTCCCGCCGGAGACCCGGATCTACTGCGCGCACGAGTACACCCAGGCCAACGCGCGCTTCGCGCTGGCCGTGGACCCCGACAACCCGCGCCTGATCGAGCGGAGCCGCAGCTTCGATGCGCTCCGCCGGGCCGGGGATGCGACCGTGCCCGGCCTGCTGGGCGACGAGCTCTCGACCAACCCCTTCCTGCGCGCGGACGAGGCGGCCTTCCTCGCCGTCATCGGCCTGGAGGGCCGGCCGCCGGCCGAGGTCTTCGGTGCGCTGCGCGAGCGGAAGAACGGATTTCGTTGAGACATCAGGAGGATTGGACTTGAAGGGACAGGCACTCAAGGAGGCCTTGAACGCGGGCGTGCCCCAGTTCGGCATGTTCTGCTCGATCGGCTCTTACCAGGTCAGCGAGCTCCTGGCCGGTTGCGGCTTCGACTTCTTCCTCTTCGACGCCGAGCACACGCCGATCCACCCGGCCAGCCTCCACCCGCAGCTTGCCATGCTGACCGCCAGCCGGACCGCGGCGATGGTCCGCCTGGCCAACCACGATCCGGCCCCGATCAAGCACTACCTCGATCTCGGCGTCGACGGCCTGATGGCGCCCAACGTCGAGACCGCCGAGCAGGCCCGCCAGCTCGCGCGCGCCGTCAGCTATCCGCCCCTCGGTACGCGCGGGATCGCCGGCGGCATCCGCGCGACCAACTACATGCGCGACAAGGCCTACTTCGCCAGCGCCCGCGAGCGGATCTGCCTTGCCGTGCAGATCGAGAGCCCGCTCGGCCTGGAGAACCTGCCGGCCATCTGCGAGGTGGAGGGGGTCGACGTCGTCTTCTTCGGACCGAACGACCTCGCCGCCCAGTCCGGCCTCTTGGGCCAGCCCACCCATCCCGAGATCGTCGCGGCGATCAGGGAGGGCATCGCCTGCGCGGAGGCCAGGCAGAAGCCGGTCGGTATCCTGATCGCCGAGAAGGACTGCGACGCCTACCTCGAGATGGGCGCGCGCATGATCGCCGTCGGCTCCGACGTGGGGCTGTTCGTGGCGGCCGCGGACGGCCTGGCCAGGCGCCTGGTCGCCCGGCGCGAACCAACTTCCTGACTGAACCTCGGAGAGTGCGATGCTGAGCAAAGCTGACAACGACCTGCTCACTCAGACCGATGCCGGTACCCCCATGGGAGACCTGTTCCGCCGCTTCTGGATTCCGGCGCTGCTCTGCGAGGAAGTCCCGGAGCCCGACTGCCCGCCGGCACGGGTGAAGCTCCTGGGCGAAGAGCTGGTCGCCTTCCGCGACAGCCAGGGCCGCGTCGGCCTGATCGAGGCCCGCTGCCCGCATCGCGGCGCGCACCTCTTCTTCGGCCGCAACGAGGACTGCGGACTGCGCTGCTCCTATCACGGCTGGAAGTTCGCCTTCGATGGCGAATGCCTCGAGGTTCCGACCCTGCCGCGCAACGAGGGCTACGAGCGGTTTCGCCGGCGGATGAAGCTGAAGTCCTATCCGGTGCAGGAGTGGGGCGGCTTCGTGTGGGCCTACATGGGCCCCGAGGGCGGCAGCGCGAAGCTGCCCGACATGGAGTTCGCCCTGGTCCCCGACTCGCACCGCTTCGTCTCGAAGAAGTACCAGGACTGCAACTGGGCCCAGGCAGCCGAAGGCGGCCTCGACACGGCACACTTCTCCTTCCTGCACATTCCCATCGCCAGCAAGCCCGACGACCTGGCGACCGCCTCCTCGCGGGTGACCAAGGGCTTCGCCGAGAGGTCGCTGGGCAAGCGGCAGGTGCAGTGGATGATCGACGACTGCCGCCCGCAGTTCAACATCAAGCGGCACGAGGCCGGCCTGGTCCTCGGCGCCTCGCGGCATGCCGACGCCGGCGAGCTCTACTGGCGGGTCTCGCAGTTCCTGCTGCCCTGCCACGGCTACACGCCGAGCGCGCCGGCGGGCGAGACCTATCACGGCCAGACCTGGGTCCCCATCGACGACCGGAGCTGCTGGGTCTACTGCTATTCCTGGAACCCGGTGCGGCCGCTGACCGAGGGGGAGCGCGAGAGCTACAACAGCGGCGGGGCCATCTATCCGCGGATGGACGAGCGCTGGATGCCCTTGGCCAACCGCGCGAACGACTACCTGATCGACCGCGAGCGGCAGCGCCACGAGAACTTCACCGGCATCGAAGGCATCTCCGAGCAGGATGCCTGCATCCAGGACAGCCAGGGCCCGATCGCCGACCGCACCCGGGAGAACCTCGGCCCGACCGACGCCGGCGTCGTCCAGTTCAGGCGCCTGATGCTGGAGACGGCGCGCAAGCTGCAGGAGGGCATCGAGCCGGCGGCGGCGAGCCAGCCCGCCGTCTATCGCGTGCGTGCCGGCGGGATCGTGACGCCGGGCGACCTGCCCTTCGAGGAGGTCATGCATCACCGCTTCGGCGATGCCATCGGCCGGATCTCCGAGCAGGAGCTTCCGCCGGCCCCGGCTCCGAGTGAGGCGGAACGAGCGGTTAGCGATGCTTGAACTGCGCGTCGTCAGGACGGAGATGGAGACTCCCGAAATCCGTTCCTTCGACCTCGCCGCCACCGGGGGCCGTCGCCTGCCGGGCTTCACGCCCGGGGCGCACATCGACCTCGTGGCCCCGGACGGCGAGGTGCGGCAGTACTCGCTGATCAACGGGCCGGAGGAATCCTCCCTCTTCCGCATTGCGGTGAAGCGGGAAGGGCGGGTCTCCAATTACCTGCACCGCGAGGTCGAGGTCGGCTGCCGGACGCGGGTCGTTGGGCCGCGCAACAGCTTCGCCCTGCACGGCGGAGCCACCCACAGCCTGCTGCTGGCCGGAGGGATCGGCATCACGCCGCTGCTCTCCATGGCCCGCCACCTGGCGGCGGCGGGTAGTTCCTGGGAGCTGCACTACTTCGTCCGCTCTCGCGTTCACGCCGGCTTCGCCGAGATCCTCGAAGGCCTGGGCCCGCGGGTGCGCCTCCATGTGGGCCTCGATCCGGGGGAAACCGCGTCCGCGCTGCGGGAGACCCTGGCCGACTGGAGCGCGGGCAGGCACCTCTATGTCTGCGGCCCCCGCCTCTTCATGGACCTGGCGATGCGCCTCGCAGAGCCGGCCTGGCCCGAGGATCACCGCCACCGCGAGGACTTCTCGCCCGATCCCTCGGCCAAGGTGGGAGGCTCGTTCGAGGTGACGCTCGCGCGCAGCGGCCTGACCTTCCGGGTCGGGGAAGAAGAGAGCCTGCTCGATGCCCTGGTGCGGCAGGGGATCTCGCACGCCAGTTCCTGCGAGCAGGGCGTCTGCGGCACCTGCCTGACGCGCGTGCTCGCGGGAAGGCCGGAGCACCGCGACCACTTCCTCAGCGAGGAGGAGCGCGCGGCGGGCGAGCTGATCCTGCCCTGCGTGTCGCGCGCGTCCACCGCCAAACTGCTGCTTGACCTGTGACCGCCAGCCAAGACGAGGAATCCCCCATGACCGACGCCAGCCCCAACGGCCAGGACTATCGCCTTCTGCACACCATGATCCGGGTCCTGGACCTGGATTCGGCAATCCGCTTCTACACCGGCCCCCTGGGCATGCACGAGCTGCGCCGACGCGAGTCCGAGGAGGGCCGCTACACCAACGTCTTCCTGGGTTACGGCCCCGAGAGCCAGGCGACGGTGCTGGAGCTGACCTACAACTGGGACCAGTCCGACCCCTACGACCTGGGCGAGGCCTTCGGCCATCTGGCCCTCGGCGTCCCCGATGTCTACGCCGCCTGCGCGCGTTTCGCCGAGGCCGGGGTGACGATCACGCGGCCGCCCGGTCCGGTGAAGTTCGGCAAGACCCTGATCGCTTTCATCGAGGACCCCGACGGGCGAAAGATCGAGGTGGTGCAGGAGAACACCATGGGCTCGTAGGGGCGGGTTCGGAGATATCGCGCGGCTACCCCCCTTTGCGTCGGGGATCCGCACCCAAGGGCCGGAAAGCTGACCTGCCGAGGGCGGGCGGCTGCGGGCGCGCGGAGAGGTGTGCCAGGTGGCACGGCAACGAGAAGCAACGCTGAAAGGGAGGAACTTACGTGAGACGTCTACTTGCTACGGCGACCCTGTCGCTGGGAATGCTCTTCGGGGCTCAGGCCGGCCAGGCCGACGAGAGCCTGACGATCGGACTGGCATCGCCTCCGAGCCTGACCTACGGCGCCTGGTATCTGGCCCAGACCACCTACTTCCCCGAGGAGGGGCTGGACGTTGAGGTGGTGAACTTCGACGGTTCCGCCACCGTGCTACCGCAGATCGCCGGCCAGCACATCCTTGCCGGCGCGCTGGCCCCCGACATCCTGATCGCCTCGCGCCAGCCCGGGCGGGACAAGATGCCGGTGAAGCTGATCTACAACTACCTCCGTGCCTTCCCCTGGGAGTTCGTGGTGCGCGCCGACAGCCCGATCCAGTCGCTGGAGGACCTGCGCGGCAAGAAGATCGGCGTGATCTCGCTGACTACCGGGAACGTGCCGATCACCAAGGCCATGTTCGAGGAGCTGGGCATGGTCGCCGGCCAGGACTACGAGCTGATCGGCGTGGGCGTCGGCGCCTCGGCCTTCCACGCGCTGAACAGCGGCGCGGTAGACGCACTCAACCTCTTTGACATGATGCACACCATGCTGCAGCTCACGGGAACCGAGATCCGATGGCTCGAGGTGCCCGAGAAATACCGGGCCCTGCCGGCGCACGGCCTCATGGTGCACGAGGACTCCATCGCCGAAAAGCAGGAGACCCTGGTGAAGCTGGCGCGCGGCCTGGCGAAGGCGACGATCGCCTGCGATGCGGCACCGCGCGCCTGCGTGGAGAACTTCTGGACCCTCTTCCCGAACAAGAGGCCGACCGAGGGCTCGGAGGAGGAGAACCTGGCCAAGGCGGAGGCGATGCTGAAGTCGGGCCTCAGCAAGTACGTCATCTATGCCGACGACCCCTCCAAGCCCTGGGGGGAGTATGACGTGACGGCTCTCCAGAACCTGATCGACGCGCTCTATTCCGGCGGCCAGATCAGCTCCAACGAGATCGACCCCGAAAGCCTGATCGACATGTCGCTGATCGGCCAGATCAACGACTTCGACAGCGCCGCCCTGAAGCAGCAGGCGCAGAAGTAGGGTCGTGCGATGCGGCGGGCGGGTGCGGCTTGCGCCTGCCCGCCCGTCGGTTCGGTTGAGGCGCCCGTCTGCACTTCGGTCCGATCATTCTCCTGGCCTCGGACCTCTCCGTCGGCGGGTTGTCGGACGCTGCCAGGCCAAGGGAGCGGCAGTGCGATCAGGATCGCTCCGGAATCGAAAACTGATAAATTTTGCAGTAGTATAGCCCGAATCTTTGCGCTGGGTCATGCCATCGCAGAGTAGCCTGCCTTGGATGCCTTTGGAGGCGGCTGCAATCGACCCTCGAGAGCCACGACCCGCTTGGCCGGTCGGGTCGAGCCAGGCAAATCCCACGTCGCGGCAGACCCGACGCTCGCCGATCGAGTTTCGGGAATCCAAAGGCTCAAGTATGTCGATTATCCGATTGATTTCTTTGGTGGGCGCACAAGGACTCGAACCTTGGACCCGCTGATTAAGAGTCAGCTGCTCTACCAACTGAGCTATGCGCCCGCCCAAGAGAGCGGGGGATATAACAAGCCGGGCTCCGGGCCGCAAGCACCTTTTGGGGCGACGGGATGTCCCCCTCCCGGCCTCACTCCTCGCTGAAGCCGCGGCGGGCGATCTTCGTCTCGCGGTGGACATAGGCCGAGATCGCCAGGCCGTAGGAGACCATCACCGCCAGCATGGCCGTGCCGCCGTAAGAGATGAGCGGCAGCGGCACGCCCACGACCGGCACGATGCCGGTCACCATGGCGATGTTGATGAAGACGTAGAGGAAGAGGTTGACCGTGATCCCCAGCACCAGCAGGCGCGCGAACTGGCTGCGCGCACTGAAGGCGATGGCGTAGCCGTAGGCCAGCACCAGGGCGTAGAGGACCAGCAGGCCCAGGGCGCCGACCAGCCCCAGTTCCTCGGCCAGCATGGTGAAGATGAAGTCGGTCTGCTTCTCCGGCAGGAAGCTGAGGTGGCTCTGGGTGCCCTGCAGGAAGCCCTGGCCCCAGAGGCCGCCGGAGCCCAGTGCGATCTTGGACTGCAGGATGTGATAGCCGCTGTTCAGGGGGTCGCTCTCGGGGTCGAGGAAGGTCATGATGCGCGCCTGCTGGTAGTCGTGCAGCAGGTCCCAGGCCACCGGCACGGCAGCCGCCGCCAAGACCAGCACGATGGCGAACATCCAGTAGCGCACGCCGGCATAGAAGAAGACGGCCCCGCCGGCGACCAGCAGCATGCCAGCCGTGCCGAGGTCCGGCTGCTTCAGCACCAGGCCCACCGGCACCAGCACCATCAGGAGGGGCGCGATCAGCCGCGTCGGCCGGCCGGTGTCCTCCGGCGCCAAGGTGTGGAAGTAGCGCGCCAGCGCCATGACCAGGGCGATCTTCATGACCTCGCTGGGCTGCAGCTGGAAGAACCTGAGGTCGATCCAGCGCTGCGCGCCCATGCCGGTGGTGCCGACCACCTCGACCGCCCCCAGGAGCAGCAGGGCCACGCCGTAGAAGGGATAGGAAAGGCGGTACCAGATTCGGATGTCGACCACCGCGATCACCAGGAGGGCGACCAGCGAGATGCCGAAGCGGATGGCCTGCCGCGTGGCCCAGGGGTCGGCGCTTCCGCCGCCGGCCGAATAGAGCATCAGCAGGCCGACGCCGGCCAGCAAGGAGAGCAGCAGCACCAGCACCCAGTTCACCTGAAGCAGCTTCTGCCCCAGGCCGAAGCCGGGCTCGTCGCGATAGCCGCTCAGGAGGGACATGGCCGCCGACCTAGCCTTCCTGCCGGTCGCGCCGGTAGGCGGCGAGCGGCAGGGCGGGGGTTGCCAGCGGCGCCAGGCGCTGGGTCTCGATCAGGAGGTCGCGGGCGATGGGGGCGGCCGCCTTGGAGCCGCCGCCGCCGTGGTCCACCACCACGGCACAGGCATAGCGCGGCGCCTGGACCGGCGCGAAGGCGACGAAGAGGGCATGGTCGCGGCGCCGCCAGGGCAGGTCCTCGTTCCTGGTGACGCCGCGCGCGCGCTCGGCCATGGTGATGCGGCGCACCTGGCTGGTGCCGGTCTTGCCGGCCATTTCCCAGCCCTCTTCCTCGATACGGGCCCCGCGGGCGGTGCCGCGCTTGGAGTTCACCACCTGGTCCATGCCCTCCTGCACGATCCGCAGGTGCTGCTCGGGGATGCCCAGGTCCTCCAGCGGGTGGGTAATGCGCACCGAGGGGACCTCGTCGCGCAGGCCGCGTAGCAGCCGCGGGGTCACCGCCTTGCCGCCGTTCGCGATGCGCGCCGTCATCACGGCAAGCTGCAGCGGGGTCGAGAGCACGAAGCCCTGGCCGATGGCCGAGACCAGGGTCTCGCCGATCTGCCAGGGCTGGCCCAGCTGTTCCTGCTTCCAGGCCTTGGTCGGGATGGTGCCGCTGCGCTCGCCGGGCAGGTCCAGCCCGGTCGGCTCTCCCAGGCCCAGCTTCCTGGCCATGGCGGCGATCCGCTCGATACCGATGCGCCGCGATACGTCGTAGAAGTAGACGTCGCAGGACTGCTGCAGGGCCTCGATCATGTCCTTGTGGCCGTGCCCCCAGCGCCGCCAGCAGTGGAAGCGCGACTTGCCCAGCTTGTAGTGGCCGGGGCAGTAGACTGTCTGGTTCGGCCCGATCCCGGCCTCGAGCGCGGCCAGCGCCACCAGCATCTTGAAGGTCGAGCCCGGCGCGTAAAGGCCGTAGACCGAGCGGTTCGAGAGCGGCTTCAGGGGATCGTTCGTCAGGCGGTTCCACTCGGCACCGGAGAGCCCCAGGACGAAGCTCATGGGGTCGAAGGTCGGCACCGAGGCCAGCGCCAGAACGTCGCCCTCGTGGATGTCCATGATGACCGCCGAGGCCGCGGTCTCGCCGGCCAGGCGCTCGTGCGCGAAGCGCTGCAGGCGCGAATCGACGGTCAGCACCAGGTCGCGGCCGGGCTCGCCCTCCTGGCGGGCCAGGTCGCGGATCTTGCGGCCGTAGGCGTTGACCTCGTACTCCAGGGTGCCGGCCCGGCCGCGCAGGCGCGGGTCGTAGTTCTTCTCGATCCCGCTCTTGCCGATGCGCAGGTCGGGAAGCTGCAGCAGGGGGTCGGTCGAGGCCTTGAGCTCCGGCTCGGAGACCGGCCCGACGTAGCCCACGATGTGCGCCATGGATTCCCGCAAGGGATAGATGCGGGTCTCGCCGACGTCGATCGAGATCCCCGGCAGCTCCGGCGCGTTGACCTCGATCTGGCTGACCTGGTCCCAGGTCAGGTTCTCCGCCACCATGACCGGCACGAAGGCGCGGGTGCGGGCCAGGTCGCGGGCCAGGCGCTCGCGGTCTTTGTCCTCAAGGGGCACGATGGCCTTCAGCAGCGCCAGGGTCTCTTCCAGGTCCTGGCTCTGCTCGCGCACCAGCATGACCTTGTAGTTGCGCCGGTTGGTCGCCAGGTCCTCGCCGAAGCGGTCGACGATGCGTCCACGCGGCGGCGCCAGCAGGCGCATGTTGACCCGGTTCTCCTCGGCGAGCAGCGAGAAGCGGTCCTTCTGCACGACCTGAAGCTGGTAGAGGCGTGCGCCGAGGACGCCGAAGAGGCCGAGCTGCAGGCCGCCGAGGATGAGCGCACGGCGGGTCAGGCTCCGTCCAAGGCGCAGTTCCTCGTTATGCTGGCGAAATGGCATGCCCCGTCGCGTCCCGCTGTCACGCCTGCCTGAGGAAGCTGTGCTGCATCAGCACGAAGATCCAGGCCAGACAAGGATATATGGCGATGGTCATCAGGGCCTGAAAGGCCGCCGGCTCGACCGCCAGGACCTCGCGCAGGGCGACCATCTGGCTGAGGAAGAGCAGGGCCTCGGCCAGCATGGCGATGACGGCGAAGACGATCCACTGCACGATGAAGGAATGCGGCAGGATATAGCGCCGCTGGGCTCGCACGACCGCATAGATCAGCAGGAGCGTGAAGGCGCCGGGCCCCACCGACCCGCCGCCCAGCAGGTCGCTCAGCAGGCCGAGCGCGAAGACGCTCCAGACCGGCAGCAGGTCGGGGCGGTGGACCGTCCAGAAGTAGACCAGGATCAGCAGCAGCCAGGGCGAGATCTGCGTCAGGCCGGCCAGGCGGATCGGCACCATGCCGATCAGGATCAGGATGAGCGCCAGCAGGCCAGGCAGAAGCATGCGCGTCCAGCGGTCGATCTTCTGCAGGGCGGTGACGATCATGCGGCGTTCGGGCTGCCTCGTGTGACGGATGTTGCGCTCTTCGCCGGTCTTGCGTGGGCCTGTGCTAGCGTGGGCCTGTGGCAGCCGGGTCCGAATCGCGTACGAAACCATAGTCGATCAGCCGCAGAATCTCCAGCCGGTCCCAGTCCACGAAGGGACGCACCGCAGCCTTGCCCTCGCCGATCCTGGCGAGCCGGCCGATCGGCAGACCGTTGGGGAAGACCCCGCCGTCGCCGGAGGTCACCACGTAGTCTCCCGGCGCCAGGGTCACGTCGGGATCGACATAGAGCAGGTGGGGCTCCGGTGAGTTGTCGCCCGCCAGCACCGCGCGGTTGCGCTGCTCGCCGACCAGGACGGGGACGCGGCTGTTGATGTCGGTCAGCAGCAGCACCCGGGCGCTGCGTTCCCCGGTGCCGACCACGCGCCCGACCAGGCCGTTGCCGGTCATGGCGGCCTGTCCGCGCCCCACGCCCTGGGCGCTGCCGGCGTTCAGCAGCAGGGAGCGCGCGAAGGCCCCGCCCTGGTCGCCGATGATGCGCGCGCTGACGCTGCGGGTCTCGGGGTCGGGAACGAAATTCAGGAGGGCAGCCAGGCGGCGGTTCTCGGCCTGCAGTTCCAGGGCCCTGGCCTGCCAGGCCAGCAGGCGTTCGTTCTCCCGCCTGAGCTCGGCGTTCTGGGCGCGCAGGTCGGCCATCTCTTCGGCATAGTCGATGATGCCGTTCACTGTCGTCACCGGCCGCGAGAGGGCTTCCAGCAGCGGTGCTACCGCGTCGTCGACGGCGGTTCGGGCACGCTCGATCACGGCCACGTCGGCCTTGGAGAGCAGCATGAGGGTGAAGGCCGCAGCGACCAGGAAGGCGAAGGCCAGGCGGCCGGCCCAGGCCCTGAGAGGGGTGGCAAGTCGGGCTACGGACAATGGCCGTTGCATTGGCGGGCTCGACCCTCGATCAGCTATCCTTCGCGTGTCTTGACCGTTTCAATCTGGCGGTCACGGCAAGACACTGTCTCGATTCGCTTTCGACACTATCGCAGCCCCGCGGCGTCGTCCAAGCGTCAAGCTCATATTAATGAAGATGAATGGGATTGCGGCTCAATACATGGAAATCAGCACGGTGCGCAGGACCTTCATCTCTTCCAGGCAGCGTCCGGTACCCAGCGCCACACAGGAGAGCGGGTCGTCGGCGATCGAGACCGGCAGTCCGGTCGCGGCCCGCAGGACGAAATCGAGATTGCCCAGCAGCGCGCCGCCGCCGGTGAGCACGATGCCCTTGTCGACGATGTCGGCCGCCAGCTCCGGTGCGGTGTGCTCCAGCGCCACCTTGACCGCCTCGACGATCGCGCCGACCGGCTCGGCCAGGGATTCCGAGACCTGGTGCTCGGTGATGATCAGCTCCTTGGGCACGCCGTTCATCAGGTCGCGCCCCTTGATCTCCATGACCCGGCCCTCGCCGTCTTCCGGCGGGCAGGCCGAACCCGTTTCCTTCTTGATCCGCTCGGCCGTGCTCTCGCCGACCAGGAGGTTATGGTTGCGGCGGATGTAGCCGATGATGGCCTCGTCCATCTTGTCGCCGCCGACCCGCACCGAGCGGGAATAGACGATGCCGCCCAGCGAGAGGACGGCGACCTCGGTGGTGCCGCCGCCGATGTCCACGACCATGGAGCCGGTGGGCTCGGTCACCGGCAGGCCGGCGCCGATCGCCGCCGCCATGGGCTCCTCGATCAGGAAGACGCGGCGCGCGCCCGCGCTCTCCGCCGATTCCTGGATGGCGCGCCGCTCGACGGCGGTGGAGCCGGAGGGCACGCAGACGATGACCTGGGGCGAGGCGAAGGAGCGGCGGTTGTGCACCTTGCGGATGAAATGCTTGATCATCTCCTCCGCCACCTCGAAATCGGCGATCACGCCGTCGCGCAGGGGGCGGATCGCCTGGATGTTCCCGGGCGTGCGGCCCAGCATCATCTTGGCCTCGTCGCCGACCGCCAGCACCTGCTTCTTGCCGCGCCCCTCGGCGATGGCCACGACCGAGGGTTCGTTCAGCACGATACCGCGCCCCTTGACGTAAACCAGGGTGTTGGCGGTTCCCAGATCGATGGCCATGTCGGCCGACAGCATGCCCATGACACGCGAAAGCATAGTCGAATCTCTAGTCCTGCTACGGAGAGTATGTTGCAGCCGCTCCTCAGCGGCGCGAGGCCAGTCGCCAGTCCGCATCGCATAGCGCCAGCCCAAAGGCTTTGCAAGGCGCTGTTGCGTGAGGCGGGGGGCCCGCCTGCCCGCGCGCTCCGAAGCTCCGCCACAAGAGTCTTTTGAATCCGGGCTTTAGGCGGCGGAGATGACAGATGGAAGCGCTCTTTCCCCCAACGGAGCCGCTGCCGTGCCTGCAGCGGCCGCCGGCCCCGGAGTCGCTCGGGGGATCGGGCAGGGCCCGCGTCAGGGGCCTAGGCCAGGGCGGCGGCCGAGCGGCAGAGCCAGGTCCAGACATAGGCCTTGCTGGCCCGCTCCGTCAGCAGCAGGGCCTCCTCATCGCCGGTCACGATGAGGGTGGCCGGCAGCTCGGCGAAGCGCAGGACCGCGCTGCTCCCTGCCGGCAGGGCGGCCGGCGAGCAGTCGGTGCTGGTGCCCATGGCCAGCAGGTCGCGCAGCTTGGCGCCCTTGATCGCGACGACGAAGAAGGCATCGCCCACCTCGCTCATCGCCGCGTCCGCGCCGAGGCCCTCCAGGAGCTGCGCGCGAAGCTGCTCGCCCTTGCGGCGGCAGTAGAGCAGCCAGCGGCCGTGGCCCTGCCAGACCAGCATGGGCTCGCTGCCCCTGATGTTCCCGGGCTTGGGCTTTGCTGCAATCTTGGTCAGGTTCAGTAGCTTGGAGGCTTCTGCTGCCAGCTCGTCTCCGCCGAGCAGGACGAGCGCGGAAGGCTCGGCCACCGCGAGCCCGAGGCCGGCGAGGATGGGCGCTTCGGGAAGGCCCGCGGCCACGCTCTCGGCCAGCAGCTCAGCCATGGAGGCGTCCTCCCTTGGGATCGAAGAAGCAGGGTGCCACCACCCGGGCCGGGCGGCGCTGGCCCAGATGGAAGACCTCCACCTTGGCACCCTCCGCCTGCAGGGCGCGGCCTCCGGCGAGCAGCGCCAGGGCGATGGGGCGCCGCAGGGTCGGGCTCATGTAGCTGGAGGTGACGTAGCCCGTGCTGACCATGCGGCCCTCGCGCGTGGTCACGCTGTGCGCCCCGTTGGCCAGCGGCCCGCCCTGGTCCAGGACCTGCAGGCCGACAAGCTGGCGGCGGTCGGCGCGCCTGGCCTCCGGCAGCCGGAGCGAGCGCCGGCCGACATAGTCGATCTCCTTGTTCTTCAGGGGCCCCAGCATGCCCAGGTCGTGCGGCATGGTGGTGCCGTCGGTATCGCGGCCGATCAGGATGAAGCCCTTCTCGGCGCGCAGGACCGAGAGCGTCTCGATGCCGAAGGGCGTGATGCCGACCGGCCTGCCGAGATCCAGCAGGTGGCGCCAGAGGGCGGCGCCGTAGCGGGCCGGAACCGAGATCTCGTAGCCGCGCTCGCCGGTGAAGCTCACCCGCGCGATCCTGGCCCGGATTCCTTCCACGCGGCCCTCGGCGAAGGCCATGTGCTGCAGGGCCGCATCGCTCCAGTCGATGTCGGTCGCGAGGCCTGCCATGACCTCCCGCGACCTGAGACCGGAGAGGGAGAGTGTGGCCCAAGCCTGTGTTTCATCGAGGAAATGAACCTTGAGGTCGGGCCATTCCCCCTGGTGCCACTCCTCCAGCGCATGCAGCACGTGATCGCTGTGGCTGGAGGAGGGAGAGAGGAGATAGCGCTCCTCCGACAGGCGTGCCACCACGCCGTCGTCCAGCACCACGCCGTCCTCCTTCAGCATCAGGCAGTAGCGCAGCCGGCCGGGCTTCAGGTTGTCCAGGCGGTTGTAGTAGAGGCGGTTCACGAAGGTCGCGGCGTCCGGGCCCACCACCGCGATCTTGCCCAAGCTGGAGGCATCGAGCAGGCCGACGCTGCGGCGCGCCTCCCGCGCCTCGCGCTCGATCGCCTGGGCCTCGCTCTCGCCCTCCCCGGGATAGCAGGCCGGTCTCGACCAGATGCCGTAGTCGCGGAAGGCGGCCCCGCTTTCCCGGTGGGCGGCCAGGGCCGGCAGTTGCCGGCAGGGCGCGACCAGGCTGTCGCGCCGGAAGCCGGCGATCGCGGCCAGGGGAAGGGGCGAGTAGGGCGGGCGGAAGGTCGTCGTGCCGACCTCGCCGGGCTCGCGCCTGGTCTCCTGGCCGAGGATCGCCAGGCCGTTGATGTTGGAGGTCTTGCCCTGGTCGGTCGCCATGCCGAGCGTGGTGTAGCGCTTCAGGTGCTCGACCGAGACATAGCCCTCGCGCGCGGCCAGGCTCACGTCCTTGGCCGTCACGTCGTTCTGGAAGTCGACCCACTGCCGCGAACCCTCGACCCGTGAGCGCCAGAAGGCCTGCACCTGCCGCCCGCCGTAGGGCGGAAGCTCCCGGCCGTGCGCGGGCTTTCCCTTCGCCTTGGCGCCCAGGGCGTAGGCGGCGGCGGTGGCCGCGCGGTGGCCTTCGCTGAGGCAGGCCTGCAGCGCGAAGCTGCCGTTGGCAGCACCGATGCACTCGCCGTCCTGGACCGCGATGCGCGGCCTGAAGCCCGTGATCTCGGGATCGTAGCGGAGCTTGCCGCCGGACTGCGAGAAGAGGTGCACGACGGGCGACCAGCCGCCGGAGAGGCAGAGCAGGTCGACGCTGCGCCCCAGGGTGGCGCCGGCCCCGCTTTTGGCGCCGACCGAGGTGCTGGTGCGCCCGAGCCGCACCCCCTCGACCGCCAGGCGGCCCTGGACCTCGAGGGGTTGATGGCCGACGCAGACCTCGATCCCGGCTTCGTCCATCGCGGTCAGCAGCGCCTGGGCGGGCGTGCTGCGCAGGTCGGAGAGTGCGACCTCCGCGCCGGCCTCTTTCAGGACCAGGGCGGTCTCGTAGGCGTCGTCGTTGTTGGTGGCGACCAGGATGCGGCGGCCGGCCAGCGCCGCGTAGCGCCGGGCATAGACCGCGACCGCCGAGGCGCTCATGATGCCCGGCCGGTCGTTGTCGGGGAAGACCAGCGGCCGCTCCAGGGCGCCGGTCGCCAGGATCACGCGGCTGGCCTGGACGCACCAGAGGCGCTCAGCCGGCAGGGCACTCTTGCGCCCCTCCTCGGCCCGGCGCTCGAGGATCAGGAGCCGGTTCTGGTCGTAGTAAGCGGCGGCCATGCTGCGGGTCAGGACCTTGACGCCCTTGGCCTCGAGATCCGCTGCGACCTCCTCGGCCCAGAGGCGGCCCTCCTTGCCCTCGATCTCCGTCTTCCGCCAGAGAAGCTGCCCGCCCAGCCGGCGCTCCAGGTCCACCAGCCAGACCGAGAGGCCGCTGGATGCGAGCGCTGCCGCGGCGGAGAGGCCGGCCGGTCCGGCGCCGACGATCAGCACGTCGCAGCGGGCGTGGCGCAGCTCTTGCGGCGGCAGGACGGAGCCGGGGTCGAGGCGCCCCAGGCCCGCCAGCGCACGGATGCGCGGCTCGTAGTCCGCCCACTTCGGCCGCATGAAGGTCTTGTAGTAGAAGCCGGCCGGAAGGAAGCGGGCGAAGCGGTCCAGGCGGGCGTGGCGATCCCTCGCCAGGTCCGGGTCGGCATTGACGCCGCGCGCGATCATGCCGTCCACCAGGTCCACCAGGGTGGCCCGCGCGTTGGGCTCGTGGCGCTCGCCCAGGGTCACGTCCAGAAGGCCGTTGGGCTCCTCCGCGCCGGCCGCGTAGAGGCCTCGCGGCCGGTGGTACTTGAAGCTGCGGCCGACCAGGCGCACGCCGTTGGCGACCAGCGCAGAGGCCAGGGTGTCGCCCTGATAGCCCTCGTAGGGCCGGCCCTCGAAGAGGAAGGAGAGGCGGCGCCTGCGGTTGATTTCGCCGCCCTTGGCGAGACGGTGGCTCTGGGTCACGCCCCGGTCTCCGCGGCGGCCCGGCAGGACGCGACACGGTGGGTGAGCGTATCGCGCTCGACCAGCACCAGGGTTCCGCAGATATGGCGGTAGAGTTCGCGGTGCGTGCCCTTGTCGTTGTTCTGGAAGTAGAGGTACTGGCCCCATTCGGCGTCCGACACATCGGACCCCGGCCTTGGCTTGGGTTCCGTCAGGTAGTGGAACTCCGTCTCGTCGCGGAGACCGCAGTGGGGACAGGTAAAGCGTTGCATCGACCGCGTCCTTGCGTCTGGAACGGAGAGGGCGCCGCATCGTCGGACCCATTGCGAGGTACCGGACAGCTTGCCAGCAGGCCAAGCTCTAGCCCGATCGCCGCCTCTCTGCCAAGCGGACTCTTCGACCCGAACTGCGGTAAGGTCTTGCCCTCCAGCTACTCGGACCTGTCAGATAATCGCAAGCAAAGCAGAGGCTTACAGGAATTCTTTGATCTGAACTCGGACAAGCCTTGCCGTTCTTTCACCAGAGGATCACAATAGCTCCAGCTCCGCGCAGTACCAGCGGTCGACTTAAAGGGCCGGGTGGTTCCGCGTATATCAATGGACCGATGGCCCGCCCTTGCGTGCAAGCGGCCGGTCGCTGACGGGATGGAGGGGCACCCAATGGCTTACTACCTCGGCACCAGCGGCAACGATTCACTGTCCGGTAGCTCTCTGGCAGACTCGATCTCCGGGCTGTCGGGTGACGATACCCTGGACGGTCTCAGCGGCAACGACACCTCGCTTTACGGTGCTGCAGGCGACGACATCATCTCGGGCGGCGAAGGCTCGGACTCGCTGATCCGGGGGGGAAGCGGCGACGACACGCTGATCACCGACGACGACTTCCATTTCGACAGCCTGGTCTTCGGCGGGTCGGGTAACGACACCCTGCTGGCGAACTACGACCGGCAGCTCTTCGGCGGCGACGGGAACGACAGCATCTTCGGCAGTACCGCCTTCGCCCGCTACATCTACGGAGGTTCCGGCGCCGACACGCTGGTCGGCTTCGGGAACATCCACGGCGGTGCCGGCCCCGACGTCCAGCATGGCACGCAGCTCCTCTTCGGCGATGGCGGCGTCGACCGGATCTATGCCGACGGCGGCGACGTCAGCGACGGGACCGTGGCGCCGAGTTCCGTCTTCGGGGGGCTGGCCAATGACTTCCTCTTCGGCGAGTACGCCTTCAACAGCCGCTTCTTCGGCGGCAGCGCCGACGACAAGATCTACGGCAACAGCGGGGCCGACTACGCCTTCTTCGGCGGCAGCGGGTCCGACAGCCTGCTCGCCGACAGCGGCGCGGACCGCGGCTTCTTCGGCAGCTACGGCGAGGACCGCCTCTACGGGGCCAGCGGCGACGATTCCAGCTTTTTCGGGGGCGGCGAGGGCGGGGACCAGATCAATCCCCAGGGACCGCAGGCCGACGCGCTTTTCGGCGGCGACGGCGACGATCTCTCCTTCTATGGCGGGCGCGGGAACGACCATGTCTTCGGCGGCAGCGGCGAGGATACCTCCTTCTTCGGCGGCACCGGGAACGACGGCCTCTACGGCGGGTCGGGCGTCGACGAGGGCTTCCAGGGGGACAGCGGCAACGACAGCCTCTACGGCGGCGATGGCGAAGACCTGAGGTTCCTCGGCGAGAGCGGGATCGACGACCTGCATGGCGGTGCCGGCGACGATGTCTCCTTCTTCGGCGGCGACGGGAACGACCGCCTCTACGGCGGCAGCGGTATCGACAGCTCCTTCTTCGGTGGCACCGGGACAGACCGCCTCTATGGCGACAGCGGATCGGACGACCGCTTCTTCGGCGGCAGCGGCGCCGACAGCCTCTTCGGCGGCGATGGCCACGACACCGGCTTCCGCGGCGGCAGCGGGGCCGACGTGATCAACGGCGGCGACGGCGACGACTTCTTCATGCGCGGCGACGACGGCAACGACCGCATGCGCGGCCAGGACGGCGACGACCGGCTCTACGGAGACAGCGGCAAGGACACGCTCTTCGGCGGCGACGACGAGGACCTGCTGATCGGCGGCACCGGGAACGACCAGCTTGTCGGCGGAACCGGCAGCGACCTGCTGTTCGGCGACCAGAACCGCGACCGCCTGAACGGGGCCTCCGGTACCGACACGGCCTACGGCGGCACCAACAACGACACCTTCATCATCGATACAGAGACCGACCTGATCTACGACTTCGTGGGCCAGGGCGACGACGTGCTGCGCTCCAACGCGGCCACCTACACGCTGGGGACGACGTCCGAGGTCGTGATCGAGCGGGTGAACATCAACACGGCAGCGGGCGCTGCCAGGATGGCCGGCAACGGCAACGACGACATCCTGATCGGCAATTCCTTCTCGAATGTCCTGCTGGGGCGCAGCGGCGACGACCGCCTGAACAGCCGCGGCGGGACCAACAACATGACCGGTGGGTCCGGCGACGACACCTTCATCGTCACAACCGCCGCCGACAACGTCCGCGACTTCGCCGGCCAGGGCACCGACCTGGTGCGCGCCGAGGCCGACTTCACCCTGCCCAGCGGCGGGGCGGACGCCTTCATCGAGAACCTGCGCCTGCAGGGCGGCGCCGGGAACATCGACGGCGGCGGCAACAACCTCGACAACAGCGTCGAGGGCAACACGGGCGACAACGTGCTGCGCGGCTTCGGCGGCAACGACACGGTGATCGGCGGGGAGGGCAACGACGACCTCTTCGGCGGGCCGGGTGCGGACCGCTTCGAGGGCGAGAGCGGGGCGGATACGATCCACCTGGCCACCGGCGACATTGCCTTCGGCGGCTCCGGACAGGACGACTTCCTCTTCAGCGGTTCGCCGCTGGGCACCGGCGGCTCCGGCGGCCCGGTGATCCGCGATTTCGACGGCCTGCTGGCGAACGCCGCCAACGGCGAGGACAAGCTGGTCTTCGCCACGGGGCTGGAGACCGGCTCCTTCGCCTACATCGGTGCCCAGGCCTTCAGCGGCAGCGGTAACTCCGAGGCGCGCTATGCCGGGATCCGCCAGGTCCAGGTGGACGAGGACGGCGACGGGAACGTCGACCAGGCCTTCCTGGTCGACGGCGTCACCGCCGCCAACCTGCTGACCTCCAGCGACTTCGTGTGGCTGTAGGGCGGGATAGCCGTCTGCCGTTCAGCCCTAGATGATGCTCTCGACGCCGGCGGGCAGGCTCTCCTTCCGCGCCGCGGGATCCTGCGCTATGCAAGGGACCCTCCGCAACCAGCAGGCACCAGCCCCATGTGCGCAGCCGGACTGACCACGACTACCATCGGATCCTATCCCAAACCGGACTATGTCCCCGTGCGCGACTGGTTCGACGCCAGCCGCCAGTCGACGGGAATGAACGACCCGACCGTGACGCTGACCTATTCCGAAGAGGCGCGCTTCGAGCCGGCCTTCCTTCGGGCCGCAGGAGAGGTGCTCGCAGCGCAGATCGAGGCGGGCGTGGACATCCCGACCGACGGTGAGGTCCGCCGCGAGAACTACATCCACTATCACTGCCGGCACCTGGAGGGCTTCGATTTCGCCAGGCTGGAAACCCGGGTCCTGAGGGACGGCGCCTACAAGACGGAACTGCCCGCCATCCGCGGCCAGATCTCACACGCCCGGCCGGGCTACGGCGTGCACGACTGGAAGGCCGCGCAGGCGCTTTCCAGCCGGCCGGTCAAGTTCACCCTGCCCGGGCCGCTCACCATCATGGATACCGTGGCCGACTGCTACTACGACGACCGGCCTCGCCTGAACCGGGTCCTGGCGGACACGGTGAACCGCGAGGTCCTGGCCCTGGCCGAGGCCGGCTGCCGCTACATCCAGGTCGACGAGTCGCTCTTCGCGCGCCAGGTCGAGGATGCCCTCGGCTTCGGGATGGAGGGCCTGGAACGCTGCTTCCACGGCCTGCCGGCGTCGGTCGAGCGGATCGTCCACATGTGCTGCGGCTATCCCGAGCATCTCGACGACGAGGACTACAAGAAGGCCGATCCCGGCAGCTATCGCCGCCTTGCCGCGGCCATCGACGCGGCCGCCTTCGACCAGATCTCGATCGAGGACGCGCACTGCTGTAACGACCTCTCGCTGCTGGAGGCGCTGCCGAACAAGACGGTGATCTTCGGTGCGGTCGCGGTCGCACGCAGCCGGGTCGAAAGTGAGGAGGAGATCGTCGCACGGATCAGGAGCGCGCTCGGCCACATCGACCGCGACCGCCTGGTGGTCGCCCCCGACTGCGGGCTGGGCCTGCTGACGCCGGATCTGGCCGTGGCCAAGCTTAGCGCCATGTGCCGGGCGGCCGCGCGCGCCTGAATGGTGTCCCTGGAGCGCTTCGCGCTCGGGCCGGTTCCTTGTGAGCCAGAAAGGAGTTAGGCGCTGACCCGCTGCCACTCCGGGGCCGGGACCACGTCGAAGAGGTAGCGCTGGGCCGGGCTCAGGCGGCGGTAGAGCGCTTCCGTCAGGTGCTCCTGCTGCGGCAGTTGCTGCTTCAGGTCGCGGCGGGTGTAGGTGAGGTGCAGCATGCGCCGCCGTGCGTCGGTCTTCTTCAGGGTGCCGCCGTGCCAGCAGCTCGAGTTGAAGACGGCGACGGAGCCGGCCGGCAAGGTCACCAGCAGCTCGCCCGGATAGGGCGCGAAGGAATCCTCCGGGTAGGCGTCGAAGGCGAGCAGGTCGGGGTCCGTCACCTCCGAGGGCATGACGTTCTCGCCGGGAACGTTGAGCTCCGGCCAGTGCTGCGAGCCCGGCACGATCCGGGTCGGCCCGTTCTCCAGGGTCATGTCGTCGAACATGATCAGCGAGTTGGAGAGCCACCAGTCGCCCTTGAAGCGCTTCTGCACGTCGGAATGCAGCGGCTGGTGCCCGTAGCCCCTGTGCGGCTCGCGCAGGTTCGCCCCGTGCAGCTTGATCTCGCCCAGCAGGTGGGCGGAGGCCGCCAGCAGCGGCCCGATGGTCAGGCAGCGGTCGAAGGCCGTCGACTTGTTGAAGATGTTGGAGATCCGCGTCGAGCCGATCTGCAGCCCCATCTCGCGGCCTTCCTGGGGATTGTAGAGCCGGCCGTCCTCGCCCTCGAGGCTCACCTCCATGCCGGCCTCCGCCCCGTCGAGGGCCAAGAGCTCGTCGAAGGCCGCACCCATCTCCCGGCATTCCGCCGGTGTGAAGACCTCGTCCAGGATGAAGAACCCGTCCCGATCGAAGCGCTCCCGCTGGTCGTCGGTGAGATCGTCAACACCCAGGCTCCGCAGAGCCTCGCGCGTATCCATGGCCGTCCTCCGCTTGACGTCTTGTTGTCATTCCGGCCGCTTCGTTGTCGGCGGCTCCGGTCTCGCTGCCGGACATCCGGGATCGGCCGTTCGGCGCTGCCTGAAGCAGGGGGGCAGCGCCATCTCCGGCCGCAGAGAAATCCAGCAGGGAGTACTATCAGATTAGCGCTTCCAAAACGTTTGCGCAAACGTTTTGTATGTTTGAACCCCCGGCTCGCCGAGGCCGCGACCGGGCCTCAGTGCGCGATGCCCGCGGCCGCGGCCTCGTCGATCAGCGCGCCTGTCGTGAAGCGCTCCAGGTCGAAGGGCCTGGAGATGGGGTGGTGGCTGCTGTTGGCCAGGAGGTGGGCCAGCAGGTAGCCGCCGGCCGGGATCGCCTTGAAGCCTCCGGTGCCCCAGCCGCAGTTGAGGTAGAGCCCCTCGAGCGGGCTCGGCCCCAGGATCGGGCTGGAATCGGGGGCCACGTCGACGATGCCGCCCCACTGGCGCAGCAGCTTGAGCTGCGAGAAGCTGGGGAACATGGCGAGCAGGCCCGCGACGATGGTCTGGGTGGTCGGGAAGTTGCCGCGCTGGGCGTAGGAGGGCTGGCGGTCGATGCCGCCGCCGAAGACCAGCTCGCCCTTGTCGGACTGGCTGACGTAGGTCCCGACCGCGGGCGCCATCACCACGGTGTCCAGCACCGGCTTGATCGGCTCGCTGACCATGCCCTGCAGGCAGTAGGAGACGAGCGGCAGGCGAAAGCCGGCACGCTTGGCCAGCACGCCGGAATGGCCCGCCGCCGCCATGGCGACCCGTCCGGCCGAGATCCGGCCGCGGCTGGTCTCGACGCCGACCACCCGCCCGCCCTCGGTCAGGAAGTCCGTGACCTCGCAGTTCTGGATGATGTCCACCCCCAGCCCGTCGGCGGCGCGGGCGTAGCCCCAGGCCACGGCATCGTGGCGGGCGATCCCGCCGCGCGGCTGGTTCAGCGCCCCCCAGACCGGCCAGCGCTGCATGTCCAGCAGAGGCAGGCGCCGCTGCACCTCCGCAGGGGTCAGCAGCTCCGCGTCGACGCCGTTCAGCAGCATGGCGTTGGCCGAGCGGGTCATCATGTCGAGCTCGCCCTCGGAGTGCGCCAGGATCATCATGCCGCGCTGGCTCAGCATGATGTTGAAGTTCAGGTCCTCGGCCAGCTCCTCGTAAAGCCGGAGCGCCAGGTCGTAGAGCGCAGCACTCTCGGGATAGAAGTAGTTGGAGCGGATGATCGTGGTGTTGCGCCCGGTGTTGCCGCCGCCGAGCCAGCCCTTGTCGATCACCGCCACCTTGTCGATGCCGTGGCGCTTGGCCAGGTAGTAGGCCGTCGCCAGGCCGTGACCGCCGGCCCCGATGATGACCACGTCGTAGCTGGACTTGGGCTTCGCCTGGTGCCAGGCGGGCTCCCAGCCCTTGTGGTCGCGGAGGCCCTCGCGCAGCAGGCGGAGGGCTGAGTAGCGGGTCTTGCGTGGCATGGGCGTCTCTCCCGGCATCTCGTCAGGGTGAATAGCGGTTCGCCGCCGCCCGGCCAAGGGACTTGCAGCCTCAAGAAGCTTGACGGGGGGCACCGCCGGGTCGCAGAGGAGGGGTCCGCCGTTGCAGCCGCGAAAGAGATGTCGATAGCTTCCGATTCCGCCTCCGCCGCCGGGCCGCGTCTCGGCGTCGCCCGCAGCAGCGCGCTTGCCGGCACGGTCTCCAAGCGGACCCTGGCGATGCCCCAGCTCGCGAGCTTCCTGCCGGAGGTGGAGCGCATCTGCCTGGCGCGGCCGGGGTTCCTCAGGCGGCCGCCGGCGGTGGACCTGATGCTGGGCTGGGGGCACCGCCCCTCGGCCGCCATCGCCGCCCGGCTGGCCCGGCAGCGCGGCCTGCCGCTCTGGACCCTGGAGGACGGCTTCCTGCGCTCGGTCTGGCTGGGGCGCGACGGCGCGCCTACGGTCTCGGTCGTGGCCGACGACCTGGGCATCTTCTTCGACGCGCGCCGGCCCTCGCGGCTGGAAGGCCTGCTGCTGGACTGCCCGATCTGGCGGACCCAGCGCCAGCGCGAGGAGGCCGGAGAGATCCTGGACCTGCTCAGGAGCCGTAGGCTCTCGAAGTACAACAACGCCCCGCTGCGCGACCTCTCGCACCTGGCCCGCGGTGGGCGGAGGCTGGTCCTGCTGCTCGACCAGGCCGGCAACGATCAGGCCATTCCCGGTGCCTGCGCCGGTGCGGAGACCTTCCGGGCCATGCTGGAGACGGCGCGGCGCGAGAACCCCGACGCCACCCTGCTGGTCAAGACCCATCCCGATGCCCTGGCCGGTCATCGCCCGGCCCACTTCCGGCCCGAGGACCTGCCGCAGGGATGCGAGCTGCTGGCCGAGCAGATCAATCCCTGGTCGCTGCTCGAGGTGGTGGACAAGGTCTATGTCGTTTCCAGCCTCATGGGCTTCGAGGCCCTGATGGCGGGCAAGGAGGTGCAGTGCTTCGGCGTGCCCTTCTATGCCGGCTGGGGCCTGACGCACGACCGGGCGCGCGGCGCCGAGGCCGAGGCGGCGCTGGCGCGGCGGGGAGCGGCCAAGGGGATCGATCTCCTCGACCTCATCGCGGCGGCCTACCTGCGCTACAGCCGCTACGCCGATCCCATCACGGCGAGGCCCATGACCTGCCTGGAGGCGGCCGACCGCCTGACCTCCTGGCGCGACACCCTGGACAAGCGGCGCGGCCGGGTGCTCTGCGTCGGCTTCACCCGCTGGAAGTGGCCCATCATGCGCCGCGCGCTCGCCGCCTCGCCGCGCGACGTCAGCTTCGTCTCCTTCGAGGGACTGGAGAAGGCCGATGTCTCGGCGATCGACCGGCTGGCCGTCTGGGGCATGCCGACCGCCCCGCAGATGGCCGATCTCTCCGCCAAGGAGCGGCCGCTGGTGCATGTCGAGGACGGTTTCCTGCGCTCCATCGGCCTGGGCTCCGACCTGACCCGCCCGGCCTCGCTCTCGATCGACGAGCTCAGCCTCTACTACGACGCGACCAGGCCCACGCGGATGGAGCGGATCATCCTGGAGACCGACTTCACGCCGCCGCTGCTGGAGCGCGCCGAGCGGCTGCGCCGGACCGTCCTCGAGGCCAGGCTCACCAAGTACAACATCGCCGACCCCGACCTGCCGGACCTCAGGGCCGAGGCGGCCGGGCGGCGGGTCATCCTGGTGCCCGGCCAGGTGCCGAAGGACGCCTCCATCACCTACGGCCTGGTCTCGGTGCCGGACAACACGGCCCTGCTGGCCGGCGTGCGCCGCGACAACCCCGAGGCCTTCATCGTCTACAAGGAGCATCCCGACCTGATCTCGGGCAACCGCAAGGGACGGCTCGATCCCGCCGCGGCGCGCGCCCACTGCGACCTCTTCCTGGAGAAGGGACCGATCCTGGACCTGATGGACCAGGCCGACGAGGTCCAGGTGATCTCCTCGCTCTCGGGCTTCGAGGCCCTGATGCGCGAGAAGCCGGTGACCTGCTGGGGCGTGCCCTTCTATGCCGGCTGGGGCCTGACGCGCGACAAGGTGACGGTGGAGCGCCGTAACCGCCGTCTGACCCTGCAGGAGCTGATCGCAGCGGCCCTGCTGCTCTATCCCACCTACATCGACACCCTGACCCTCCTGCCGGCCGAGCCGGAGGAGGCGATCCAGCGCCTGATCGACCGGCGCCGCGAGGGCGAGCAGAGCTGGGGCATCGGTGCGCCGCGCTGGATCCGCCAGATCCGCCGCCTGCACCGTTACCTCCAGGCGGCACGGGAGTTCTAGGGCGAGTCCCGAGCAGATGGGATTATCTGGGACGCCTCAGAGTAGGGCGCGAAGCATTCCTTCTGCCGGGAGAATCTCGGCTATGACCCGAGAAGCCGTGGCAGCGTGAGCGAGATGGCCGGGATGAAGGTGACCATCATCAGCGCGGCGAAGATCGCCAGATAGAAGGGCCAGATCGTCCGCACGGCCTTCTCGATCGGCAGCTTGCCGACCGCGCAACCGACGAAGAGGCAGGAACCCACCGGCGGGGTGCAGAGGCCGAGGCCCAGGTTCACCAGCAGCATCATGCCGAACTGCAGCGGGTCCATGCCTAGGCTGGTGGCGACCGGCAGGAAGATCGGGGTGCAGATCAGGATCAGCGCCGCCATGTCCATGATCATCCCCAGCACCAGCAGCACCGCGTTGATCATCAGCAGGATCAGGATCGGATTCTCGGTAAGCCCGGTCAGCAGGTCGACCATCCGGTCCGGCACCCTGTAGAAGGTCAGCATGTAGGCGAAGGCGCCGGCGCAGGCGATCAGGATCATCACCATCGCCGTCGTCCGGACAGACTGCCTGACGGCGATGCGGAAGTTCTTCCAGGATAGGCTGCGGTAGACCAGCAGGGTCACGAGGAAGGCGTAGATCGTTCCGAAGGCACCGGATTCGGTCACGGTGAACACGCCGGACAGCACCCCGCCCACGATGATGACGGCGGTCGCCAGGCCGGGAATCGCGCCGACGAAGGTCAGGCCCAGCACGGTCCAGCCGGGGAAGCGCTCGGCCTGGTAGCCGCGCCGCACCGCCACGAGATAGGCCGCCACCGCCAGGCAGAGGCACATCAGGATGCCCGGCACGACCCCGGCGAGGAATAGTTTCGAGATCGAGATGCCGCCGCCCGCGGCGATGGCGAAGATGATCATGTTGTGGCTTGGCGGGATGATGATGCCGGCGATCGACGAGGTGACCGTGACGTTCACGGCATAGTCGGCGTCGTAGCCCTTCTCCTTCATCACCGGCACCAGGATCGACCCCAGCGCCGAGATGTCCGCCACCGCCGAGCCGGAGATGCCGCCGAACAGCATGGAGGAGAGGACGTTGACGATGCCGAGCCCGCCGCGGACGGCGCCGACGGCGGCCGCGGCGAACTTGACCAGGCGCATGGCGATCCCGCCGTGGAACATCAGCTCTCCGGCGAAGATGAAGAAGGGGATCGCCATCAGAGAGAAGATATTGATTCCGCTGATGATTCTTTGGAATCCGATCATCAGCGGCAGGCCCTCGTACCAGAAGGCCGCGATGGCCGCTATGCCGAGCGAGAGCGCCACCGGGACGCCGATGACGACGCAAAGCGCGAACAGGCCGAGAAGAATGAGCAGCCCCATGCAGGTTCCCTACTCGATAACGTCGCTGCGCAGATCGCGGCCCAGCGCGAGACGCACCAGGTGACCCAACGAGAACAGCAGGATCAGGCCGCCGCCGACGGTCAGCGGCAGCGACCGCAGGCCCTCCGGCAGCTGGATCAGCGGGATGTTCGACCCCCACTTGAACAGCGTGAGCTGCGCCCCGTACCACAGCATCAGCGTCCCGAAGCCTGCCAACAGCAGGTCGGTCAGGGCCACGAGGACCAGCCGCAGGCGCGGCGCCACGGAGCTGCGCAGGGTGGTCACGGAGAGATGCCAGTGCTCGTGCACGCCGACGGCCGCGCCGATGAAGGCGATCACCATGACCAGCAGTAGGGCGGCCTGCTCGACCCAGGTCGGCGTGGCGTTCAGGACGTAGCGGCCGAACACGAGCCAGCCGAAGATGACGGTGAGAACGACCAGCGAGACGCCGGTCAGAAGCCGGCAGACCGCGGCGATGCCGTCCAGGACGGCATCCATTTTCCTGATGAAGCCTGACGCGCGCGGCTGAACTTGCCTCTCGGTCATTTCGGGCCTCCCGATGGGCTGCGTCCGGCGTGCCATGCCGGACACAGCCCTTGCCTCAGTTGGAAGGCTCAGTCGGTCGACTGGATCAGCTCGACCAGCGGCCGCAGATCGGGATTCTCCGAGAGGTAGGTCTCGTAGACCGGGGCCATCGCCGCCTGGAAGGGAGTCTTGTCGGCGATCTCGTTCGTGGCGACGCCGGCGGCCTCCACCTTCTCGCGGCTCGCGGCCTCGCGCTCGGCCCAGAGCTGGCGCTGCAGCTCCGCCGACTCGAGGGCTGCTTCCTTGACCGCCGCCTTCATCTCGTCCGACAGGGCGTTGTAGACATCGGCGTTGATGCAGAGGCATTCGGGGATGATCAGGTGCTGGCTGACGGAGTAGTAGCCGGCCACCTCGTAATGTCCGGTCGACTCGTAGGAGGGCCAGTTGTTCTCGGCGCCGTCGACCACCCCGGTCTTGAGCGCCTGGTAGACCTCCGCGAAGGCCATGGGTGAGGGGTTGCCGCCGAGTTCGGAGATCATGCCCGAATAGAGGTCGTTGTTCATGACCCGCACCTTCATACCGGAAACGTCCGACGGCGCGTTGATCGGCTTCTCGGCATTATAGAAGGAGCGCGCGCCGGCGTCGTACCAGGCCAGGGGTACGAGGCCCTTGGCCTCCATCCCCTCGGCGATCATCTGGCCGCCGTCGCCCTCCAGGACGCGGAACATGTGCGGCACGTCCTTGAAGATGAAGGGAAGCGAGACGACGTTCGCCGCCGGTGCGATCGGGCCGATCGGACCGAGGTTGAAGTTGCCGACCTCCAGGCCGCCCAGGCGCACCTGCTCGATCGCGTCGGGCTGGCTGCCCAGCGTGCCCCCGTGGAACATCTGCAGGGTGATCTCGCCGCCGGTCTTCTCGGCCAGGAGCTCGGCGAACCTGTCCATGGCCACGGTGTTGGGGTAGCCGTCGACGTGGATGTTCCATCCCCGCCACTCCGCCGCTGCGGCCGCGCCGCTCATGAGGGCCAGGGCCGCTGCCCCGCCCAGTGCCAGCTTGATTACGTTCCGGTACATCTAGTCCTCCCTCGGTTTATGATTGTGGTGTCGCCGGCGACGGCCGGTCAGGAGAAGATCAGGCCTCCGTTGATGTCGATATTGGCGCCGGTGATGAAGGCCGCCTCGTCCGACGCCAGGAAGGCGACGAGGTTCGCCACCTCTTCGGACCTGCCCTCGCGCTTCAGCGGCGTGATGTTGGCCACGTGGCTGCGCACCTCGGCCTTGGTGAAGGTGTTGTGGAAGTCGGTGTCAATCATTCCCGGGCAGACGGAGTTCACGCGGATGTCCGGTCCCAGTTCCTTGGCCAGCCCACGGGTCATGGTCATCACCGCGCCCTTGGAGGCCGCGTAGGCGACCGCACCCGGCCCACCCCCGTCACGACCGGCCTGGCTGGCCAGACCGACGATCGAGCCCCCCTTGCCGAGATGCGGAAGCACGGCCTTGACCGCCCGCAGGAAGGAGGTGGCGTTCAGCTCCATCACCTGGTTCCAGTGGGCGATCTCCATGTCGGCCACCGTCTTGCGGGCCACCAGGCCCCCGGTGACGTGGACCAGGATGTCGATCGTCCCGCCCAGCTTTTCCAGCGTCTCGGCCACGAGCGCCGAGACCTCCGCGTCGGAGGTCATGTCCCCCCGCTTGGCGAGCGCCCGGCCGCCCCCGGCCAGAATCTCGTCGACGGCACTGACGGCCCCTGCCTCGGAGCTGTGATAGTTGATGGCGACCGCGGCTCCCGCCGCGGCCAGGCGCAGGGCACAGGCCCGGCCGATATCGCGGCCGCCCCCGGTGACGATGGCGACCTTGCCGGCCAGCGTGGCTGCAAGGCCCTTTCCGGCTGAATCCGTCATTCCTTCCCTCTTCTCGTTCCAGCGGCGCCCGGCGGCGCGCTTGCTGCTGCGGTTCCAAACTTGTCCTTGCACAGGATACTAGTATGCTAGTATTGTCAAGCCCTGCCGAACGAGTGAGTTGCGATGAAGGCGATCCCCCTCGATGCATGAGGCACTCGATCCCTTTCGCGCAGCCGCCCGGATTTGGTAGGAAGGGTCGAAAGACGAAGGCGAGAGATGCTGGAAACCGTTGATCTAGTTGAGCGACGAACCACGACGGACGAGGTGTTCGACCGGCTGCACGAGGAGATCGTGACCTTGGAGCTGTTGCCGGGCACCAAGCTGTCGGAAGTCGAGGTCGCCCGCCGCTTCGGCGTGTCGCGCCAGCCCGTCCGCGACGCCTTCAACCGGCTGAACAATCTGGACCTGCTGCTGATCCGACCCCAGAAGGCGACCGAGGTGCGCGGCTTCTCGATCGAGCGTATCGCGCAGGCGCGCTTCGTGCGGCTCGCCGTCGAGCTGGAGGTCATCCGTTGCGCTTGCGCCGTCTGGGACGATCACAAGGCGCGGGTCCTGGAGCGAAACCTGGACCAGCAGCAGCAAGCAATCGAGGCCGACCGCTCGGAGAAGTTCCACGCCCTGGACTATGAATTCCACAAGCTGATCTGCGAGCTCGGCAGCTGTCCCCTGACCATGGAGACGATCAAGCAGTGCAAGCAGAAGGTCGATCGCCTCTGCATGCTGAGCTTCGACAGGAAGGACGAAACGGCGACCCTCCTGGAAGATCATCGCAAGCTCGCTCGCGCGCTGAGCGACAGGTCGGTCGAGGCGGCCACGGCCGTCGCCCGCGAACATCTGAGCCGCCTGGACGGCATCATCGCCGAGGTTCGAGAGACCCACTCGGATTACTTCGAATAGACATGGGCGCCCCGGCACCCTCGCGGCTCGATCTGATCTGCCTCGGCGAGCCGATGGTCGAGTTCAATGCCCAGCCGGATGGGCGCTGGCTCTACGGCTTCGGCGGCGACGTCTCCAACGTCGCGGTGGCTGCCGCGCGCCAGGGCGCGCGGGTCGGCATGGCGACGCGGGTCGGCGCCGACAGCTTCGGCGACGACCTGATGGGGCTCTGGGCCGCCGAAGGCATCGAGACCGGCACCGTCGAGCGGGACGCCGGGGCGCCGACGGGCCTCTACTTCGTCCGCCACGGTGCCGATGGCCATGTCTTCGAGTACAGGCGTGCCGGGTCCGCGGCCAGCCGGATGACCCCGGAAGGCCTGCCGCGCGCCGCGATCGGAGCGGCCCGCTGCCTGCACTACTCCGCGATCTCGCAGGCGATCAGCGGGACCGCGCGCGCGGCCTGCGAGGCGGCCGTCGAGGCGGCGCGTGCCGGCGGGACGCTGGTGTCCTACGACCCCAATCTTCGGCTGCGGCTCTGGCCGCTGGAACAGGCGCGCGAGGTCATCCACCGCTCGGTCGCGCGCTGCGACTTCTTCCTGCCCGGGCTCGACGATGCGCGCCTGCTGACCGGCCTCGAGAAGCCGGAGGACATGGTTTCCTTCTACATCGATCTCGGCGCCGGTCTCGTGGCGCTGACCCTGGGGCACGAAGGCGTGCTTCTGGGCGATGGTGCCGGACGTGTCGCCATTCCCCCTTTCCGGGTCGAGGCCGTGGACGCCAGCGGGGCCGGCGATTGCTTCGACGGCGCCTTCCTGGCGCGCCTGCTGGCGGGAGATACGCCCGAAGTCGCGGCGCACTATGCCGTGACGGCCGCCGCGCTCTCCGTCGAGGGCTACGGCGCCATCGCCCCGATCCCGACCGCCGAGCGCGTCCGCGAGCGCCAGGCCGGCGCGCGATAGCCTGCAAGAGGCCGCCCTGCACCCGGCGCGCCCTCAGGGCTGGCAGCCTTTCGCTTCGGCCAGGATCCAGTCTCGGAAGCTCTCGATCTCCGGCCTCGCGGCGGCGGCGCGGGTCGTGACCAGGTCGTAGCCGAGACCCGTGGCGGCGACCTCGGCGAGCGGGGCCACCAGCAGGCCGGCGCCGACCAGATCCCGCAGCACCGGCCTGCTGCCAAGGATGGCGCCCTGGCCGGCGATCGCGGCCTGGATCGCCAGGTTGTAGTCGGTGAAGCCCAGCCCCGCGTTCGGCATCACCTGGCTGGCCCCGACTGCGGCCAGCCAGTGGCGCCAGCCGTTCCAGCGCCTGGTCGCCCTGGCCCAGGGGAACTCGCCCAGGTCCCAGTGCAGCAGTGGGACCCGCGCCAGGTCTTCGACGCGCTTCAGCCCTGGCGCGCCCGCGGCCAGCGCCGGCGCGCAGTAGACGGTCAGCGCCTCGTCGAAGAGCCTGTCGCTGACCAGGTCCTCCTCGGCGGCAACGGCAAAGCGCAAGGCGAGGTCGGCCGCACCGCGGGTCAGATCGGCGATCTGCGGCGAGGAGTCGAGCAGGACCTCGATCGCGGGATGGCGCTTCCTGAAGTCCGCCAGTCTTGGGACCAGCCAGAGCGCGGCGAAGGAGGGATCGCTGGTGATGACCAGCCGCTGCTTCAGCTCGCTCCTGCGCATGGCGCCGACACCCTCGGCGAGCGCACGGAAGCCCTCGCCCAGAGGGTTGCGCGCCGCGGCACCCGCCGCCGTCAGGACCAGCCCGCGCCCGTCGCGCTCCAGCAGGCGGATCTCCACGCTCTCCTCCAGCTTGGCCACGAGCTGTTTGACCGCGGCCGGCGTGACGTGCAGCTCCTCGGCGGCCTTGCGGTAGGACAGGTGGCGGGCGACGCTCTCGAAGGCGCGCAGCGCGTTGAGGGAGGGAATCCAGGGCGCCATAGAGTTTAGATTATCTAACTTTATTTGGGAGATCAAATGACTCCGGCTTTTCACGATAGCGGCGCTATATGGAGAACAACTGTCCCCGATCCCGTGTTCCATCACGAGGACCTGTCAGGAAAACTAAGGTAAGCGAAGGCAGGAGTGCCGCCCGATGTTCAGTTCCGTCCACGCCGACCGGCAGGAGACGCTCAGGATCAGCGCGCGGCGCTTCGAGGCCTCGCCCTACCGCGACTGCTACGCCGATGCGGAGATGGTCTGCGGCGTCTATGCCGGGCGCTTCTATCCCATGTTCAACGGCGACGATCCGGCCGAGAAGTACTGGCTGCTCAGGCGCAAGGCGGCGCTCTACGACGTGCCGGAACGGCCGGTCGAGATCTCCGGCCCCGACGTGGTGGCCTTCCTGGAGAAGGTCTTCGCCTGTCCCGTCGCCAGCCTGAAGGAGGGGCGCGGCCGCTACGCCATCGCCTGCACGCCGCAGGGCGGGGTCTTCATGGACGGCATCCTCTTCCGCCTGGGCGAGACGCGCTTCTGGTACGTGCAGCCCGACGGCGCGCTGGAGGCCTGGCTGATCGCGCTGAGCGAGGGCTTCGATATCGCCGTCTCCGACCCGGGCTCGCGGGTTCTGCAGATCCAGGGGCCGGCCTCGCTGGCCGTCATGCAGGCGGCCTCGGGCGGGGCCATCGACGAGACCATGGGCTACTTCCGCTCCGGCTTCTTCGACCTGGGCGGCCAGGAGCTCTACGTGTCGCGGACGGGCTGGACGGGAGAGCTGGGCTACGAGGTCTACAGCCAGGGCCGCAAGACCGACCACCGGCGCCTCTGGGACCATCTGATCGCGGCCGGGCGCACGCAGGGCATGGAGTTCGCCAGCGCGAGTTCCATGGAAATCCGCCGTATCGAGGCGGGCATCCTGGACAACCAGACCGACATGGACCGGACCATGACGCCCTTCCAGGCCGGCCTGGGGCGCTTCATCGACCTGGAGAAGGGTGACTTCATCGGTCGCAAGGCCCTGCTGGAGGCCGGGCGCGAGGTCCTGCTCTACGGCATCACCTCGGCTGAGGCCGCACCGGCGATGAACGCCAGGGTGCTGGACGGCGGGCGGGCGGTCGGCCGGGTCACGGTGGGTGCCGTCTCGCCCTACCTGGCCTGCGGCATCGGCTATGTCCGCTTCTTCGAGGCCGGCGACTGGGCCGGCCGGCAGCTCACCCTGGAGCAGCCGGACGGCAGCGGGCAGGCCTGCGAGGTCCGGCCGCTGCCCTTCTACGATCCCGAGAAGCGCATCGCACGGGGGCTGGACCGGAAGATTCCCTGACCCGGCACCTTCTCATCCCCCTTTGCCGTTGATCGATCGAAAGCAGCGTTTGCAACCTGCTTGCGGTTGGGCAACACTTCCGCTCGTCGGCGGGTTCCCGATCGGGACCGGCCGGCCGACGAAGCGGACGCGCGCCAGCAGATGGCGGGCAAGGCAAAGAAGCAAAAGGGGAGGAGATCTCATGGGTTCGCGTTACTCGCGTAGGACTGCGTTGAAGACTGCCGCCGGCGGGGCCGCCCTGACGGCGGCGCTGGGGATCATGCCGCGCTACATCCGACCGGCGCGCGCGGCCGAGGGCTATGCGTCCGGCATGACCGGCGGCCCGACGGGTTTCCCGGGGGCGGAGCGTTTCCAGTACAACGCCGAGATGTCGGAAGGCCGCGCCATCGAGGGCATGAAGCAGCTCAAGGCCGCCGGAAAGACGCCCGAGAAGATCTCGATCCTGCTCTCCGACGGTGCAATCGGACAGCTCACCAAGCCCTTCCCGGCCGGCGCGCCGACTGTGCAGGAGATCTGGGAGAAGGAGACCGGGGTGGGGCTCGAGATCGTCGGCGCCTCCTCGACCGACATCTGGAAGAAGGTACTGCAGGACGTCACCACGGGCTCGGGCGCCTACGACATCTACACCCATCCCTGGAACAGCGTCGGCGATCTGGTCGAGGCCGGCGGCGCCTATCCGCTGAATGACTTCGTCGAAAAGTACAAGCCGGACTGGGGCGACCCGGAGCGCGGCACGCCGACGCCGGAAATCGAGGACCTGCTCTACAAGTACAAGGGCAACTACTACTCGGTCTCGCTGGACGGCGATTTCCAGACCTGGGTCTACAACCGCTGGGCCTACGAAAACCCGGAGTTCCAGAAGGCCTTCGCCGACCAGAACGGCTTTCAGCTCGGCCCTCCGCGCACCTGGGAGGAATGCGACGCCATCTCCGCCTTCCTAACCGGCAAGACCGGCATGACCGGCCAGAAGATGTACGGCAACGGCAACATGCTGAGCCCCTTCTGGGGCCTCTCGATCTTCTACGGGCGGCTCGCCAGCATGGGCAATCCCAACTTCTACTGGTTCGACGACGACGCCAAGCCCAGGCTCGACAGCGACGAATGCATCAAGTGCGCGACCGAGCACCTGGCGATGATGCAGTGGTCGCACCCGGACATCCTCTCCTGGGGCTACGCCGAGGCCTACTCGGGCATGAGCCAGGGCCTGACCGGGCAGATCTCGACCTACACGAACCTCGCGAAGTTCAACGACCGGATCAACGCCGACGGCACCAAGGCGACGCCGATCTCCGGAGAGCTGGGCGCCTATCTGCCGCCCGGCCGCGCCTACGGGGACGATCTCATCCGCCGCTCGGTGATCTACTACAACATCAACGCCGACGTCTCTTCCAACAGCCAGTACCCGGAGGCGGCCTACCTCTTCCTGCAGTGGCTGAGCTCGACCCGGACCTTCAGCTGGATGTCGGGCAATCCCAGCGGCTATTTCGACCCCTTCCAGGTCGCCAACTTCAACGAGCCCCTGGTGATCGAGACCTACCACGACTACCTGGTCCCGGTGATCCAGGAGACCATCCGACGCTCGGCGCCGACCCTGAACTTCGCCGGCCAGACGGCGCTGGACAATGCGCTCGACGAGGAGATCCAGGCCATGCTGACCGGGCAGAAGTCGCCCAAGGAGGCCATGGAGAACGCCCAGAAGCGCTGGGAGCGGATCATCCGCCGGCGCGGCAGCGAAGAGATGGAGGAAGCCATCCACAAGAGCCGCTTCGCCTGGCCCACGGTGATCGACAAGGCGTGAGCGGCGAGGCGAAAGCGATCCGGCTGCGGCCGGCCGGGCCCGCGGACGTCCCGCGGGTCCGGGCCATCGCCGAGGCGGCCTACCGGCCCTTCGTCGCCGAGATCGGACGGCCGCCGGCGCCGATGGTGGCGGACTTCGCCGCCGCGGCCGGGGCGGGAAGCCTCTACGTCCTGGAGGAGGGCGAGGCGACGCTCGCCTACATCCACCTCTATCCCAAGGGGGACCTCCTCCATATCGAGAACCTGGCCGTCGCCCCGGAAGCCCGGCGGCGCGGCCTTGCGCGCCGGCTGCTGGCCTTCGCCGAGGAGGAGGCCGGGCGGCGGGGGATCGCCTGCCTCGATCTCTACACCAACGAGGTCATGAAGGCGGCCTACGGCCTCTACATCGCCGAGGGCTTCACCGAGGTCGAGCGGCGCGTCGAGGCCGGCTTCCGGCGCGTCTACCTGCAGAAGCCCCTCTCCACGACCTGATCGGCCAGCGAATTTGCACGGGTCGAGGCCGACCTGATAGCCTTTCCGGCACGCGGGATGGAGGGCAGGGCGGAAGCGATGGCTGAGGAGACGAAGAAGAAGGCGCGGGGCCGGGGCCGCTACATCACCTGGTTCGTGATTCTGGCGCTCGTCGTCTACATCGGCTTCATGCTGGGCCCCTACCTGCGCTCGACCCTGGTGCGCGACGCGGCGGTCACCACCTGGATCCACCTTGCGACCTCGCCGATCTACGGCGAGGTGGTGGAGATCCTGCCGAGACCAGGCGACCGCATCGCCGAGGAGGGCCGCATCGTCCGGGTGCGCAATTCCAAGGCCGACCGCAGCCAGCTCGAGACCGCGCTGGCCGACGTCGACGAGGCCGAGAACCTGGTCGCTGCGGCGGAGACCTATCTGGCGGAGCTGGACCGGCTGAAGATCGAGCGCGAGCTCCTGTTCGAGGAGTACCGCGGCGTCTTCATGGCCGAGATCCGCGAGGAGCTGACCGGCTTGCGCGACCGGCTGGAGCGTGGCGACAAGGAGCTGGAGGCGCTGACCCGCCTGACCGAACGCAAGGAGCGGCTGGCCAGGTCGGGCTCGGCGGCACTCTCCGACCTCGACGAGTCGCGCTCGCGCATGCTGGCGCTGGAGCGCCACCTCAAGGGACTGCGCAGCGAGGAACGCAAGGCCCTGACGCGCCTCTCCGCCGCCGAGATCGGCACCATCGTCCTGGACGACGGCACCGATCCCGACTGGGGCGCGCGCACCCTGCACGAGCTCGATTTGGCGATTGCGGAGGCGCAGTACCGCTATACCGAGGCCAGAACCTATCTCGAAAATGCTCAGACGCGCGCGGCGGCCGAGGAGGCGAACCTGAAGAACCTGACCGAGGGGCATGTCAAGGCGCCGCCCGGAGCGATGCTCTGGAGCACCATCGTGGGCGAGGGGGCGGCGGTGGATGTCGGCATGCCGGTCGCCTCCTGGATCGATTGCACCCAGCTTCTGGTCGACGTGCCGGTCGCCGACGCCGAGGTTCCCCTGTTGAAACCGGGCACCAGGGCGCAGGTGATCTTCGAGGGAGACTCGCGCTCCCATGTGGCTACGGTCTACCTGACCCGCGGCAGCGCCTCCACGATCAAGGACGACGACCTCGCCGCGCTCGCCAAGGGACGCGAGCCGGGTATCGCCCAGGCCCTGCTGCTGCTGGAGGCTCAGGACGAGGACCGGGAGCGCTGTCCCGTCGGCCATGCAGCTTACGTCGACTTCCCGGACATCGGCCTGATCGATGTCCTCCTCGCGCGCCTGCGCCTCTAGGGGGCGTTCTGCGGTGTCCGCTAGCGAGAAACTGACGGCGGCCGAGCGGCAGAGGGAGCGCGCGCTCTTTTATACCCTGGTGGCCGACATCACCATCGTCGCGGTCATCGCCGTGGTGGCGATCGGCTCGGGCTCGCTCACCATGGGGGCAGAGCTGGTGCGCACCTTCCTGATGGTGGGCCTGGAGGTCTTCTCCTTCGTCGCGATGTGGCGGATCCACCGCGGGCGCTTCATCGACTTCGAGTACGGCCACGGCAAGATCGAGCAGCTCGCCAACCTGGGGATAGCCGTGGGGCTGCTGGTCGGCGGCGGCCTGATCCTGGAGACTGCAATCTCGGCGCTGACCGGTAATCCGCAGGTGCTCTCGCCCCTGGGCCTGGCGCTGGGCGCCTCGGTGGCCGCCGTCAACACCAGCGAGAACTTCCTCGCCTGGTGGGCCATGCGCCAGGCGGCCAAGGTCGAGAGCAACACCATCCTGCTCTCGCAGATGCGCGCGCGCTGGGTGAAGCTGGTCTCCTCGGTGGTGGTCCAGGTAGCGCTCACCATAGCCGCCATCACCTACGATACCGTGGTGGCTCACTGGCTGGACGGGCTGGGGGCGATCTTCGTCGCCTGCTTCATGCTGGTGACCGCGATCGACATGCTGCGCGAGGGCCTGCCCGACATCCTGGACAAGGGCCTGGACGAGGCAGCCCACCTGGCGATCCTCAGGGCGCTCTCGGCGCACCACGACAGCTATGCCACCTTCCACGGCGTGCGCACGCGCAGGGCCGGCGGCCACATGTTCGTCGAGGTGGATCTCGGCTACCCCAAGGAGCTGCACCTGGAGGAGGTCGACCGGCGCCGCCTGGCGCTGGAGCGGAGCGTCCACGAGGAGCTCGGCGACTGCGATGTCACGATCAAGATCCGCGGCGAGGAGGCGGCGGCGACGGCCTGATGGCGGACGCCGGGGCCGGTCCTGACGTCTTGTTCATCACTCTTGAAGTGTCGTCCTCCGGCTTGACCGGAGAACCGTGCACGGCTGTGTCGGGCGACAGAACAAGATCCTCCGGTCGAGCCGGAGGATGACGTTAGGGTGGGGCAATATTTGGCGAAAGGGGGCTGAGTGCCCTTGCCGGCACACAGGCAAACTCTTTCACCCAGCAGTTCTTCCGGCTGTGCCGATCCTACCCGTCGATCAGGCGGCGGACGGCGCGGCCGGCGAGGCGGGCCGGATGGGTGCCGGGCTCCGCATCGCGTACGACAGACTGCACGGCCTTGGCCTTGCGCTGCACGAAGGGCTTGGCGTGGGTTTCGGCCATCTCGCGGGCCTGCTGGCGCACCCGCGGATCGCTGGCGAGGCGACGGACGGCCATGGAGGCGAGGCTTCTCAAGAGCACGGTCGATCGATTCCTTGTTCCAGGTCCGATAGCTTCAGTGTAGGCGCCGCGAGGGTCGCCTTCAATGGGCAGAAGCGGGTTCAGGCGCTTTCGGCCAGCGCCTGTCCCCAGACCCGCGCAGCGAATTCCGGATAGAACTCGGCCACCTTCGGCGCGATCTCGCGGCGCAAGAGGGACAGGCGCTCCGCGCTCGGCGGCGAGGTCTGGGTGAGACTGCCCAGGTCGAAGTCGAAGCCGGTCGCCTCGCTGACCCCTTCCAGGGTCTCGCCGGGGTGCAGCTGCTCCAGCCGGAAGCGGCGGCGGTCGCGGTCGAAGGCGAAGACCGCCCGGCCGGTGACCAGCGCGCTGGGCCCGCCCGGCCGGTAGACGCCGGGCTCGCTGCTGCCCGGCGCGGAGACGAAATCCACCTTGGGGACCAGGCTGCGCGGCGAGTGCTCCTCGCGGAAGAGGATCACCTTGGGCACGACGTAGTAGAGCAGCGCCGACCCGAAGGAGCCTGGAAAGCGCTTCTTCATCCGCGGGTAGTCGCCGATCCCGACCAGGTTGATGTTCGCCTGGCCGTCGATCTGAACCCCGCCCAGGAAGAAGGAATCGATCCGGCCCTGCGCTGCGGCGTCGAAGAGCTCGCGTGAGCCGTCCGAGAAGGGGTTGAAGCGCCTGGAATGCAGGATGGTCACATGCATGCGCCGCCGGCTCTCCGCCTGGGCCAGCAGGGCCGCGGCTCCGGGGATCGGCGAGGCGGCGCCGACCGCGACATGGCGGTCGCCGGCCAGCCGGTCGGCGAGCAGGCCGATCAGCAGCTCTTCCTTGCCAGCGCTCATGCAGCGGCCCTGGCGGCGAGCCCGAGGCTCTCCAGGTAGTCGGCGAAGCCCTCCTCGCTCCGGGCCAGGCGGGCGTAGCGCGCCAGCTCCTTGCCGTCGGGCGGGTAGATGTCGGTGAGGCCGCAGGGCCAGGCGCCCTCTTCGGCCACGGCAATGCCCTCGACGTAGAAGGCCGGCAATGCACAGGCGGCAGAGGCCTCGCTCTCCAGCAGGCTCTCTTCCACCAGCTTCTCCACGGTCACGTAGACGCGGGCCGAGGCATGGGCCAGGGTCGCGAGTTCACGCCGCCGGCCGATGAAGACGTTGCCGTCCCGGTCGGCGGCCGGCGCGTGGAAGACCGTGACGTCGAGCCGCCTGGCCGGCAGCAACACGACGGGATCGCCGGCCGCCTCGAAGGGATTGTCGATCACCCGCCAGTCGGCGCGATGCTTCAGCAGGTCGGAGCCGATGAGCCCGCGCAGCGGCATGAAGGGCACGCCCTTCTCGACCGCCTGGAGCTGGGCATGCAAGGCCGGGCAGGTGGAATCGAGCATGGCGAGCCTGCCCTCCTCGACCGCCGCCGAGAAGCGCGGGGCCAGGCCGTACTCGCCCAGGGTCACGGCCGCCGCCTCGACTCCCGCCGCACAGCCGGCACCGATCAGCAGGTCGCCCTGAAGGGTGGTGAGCGGCAGGCAGTAGAGCCTGAGGCCCCTGGCCTCGCGGGCGATCAGCGCCTTGGTCACCGCCATCGGCACGCCGGAGTAGTCCGCCGGCACGCCCAGCAGCGCGCCGTCCGGCACCGCCGCGGCGATTTCCTCGACACTCATGGTCTCTACCGTCATCTGCACCGCCTTCGTAAAGCATTGTTCTGGAGAAAAGCCTTGAGATCAGACTAGCAGGCCGCGGGTCCTGGTCAAAGCCGGGTTTTTCGATGCTTCCTTGTACCGGCTTCCTGCGGACGTTAGGGTCGGTTGAAATGTGGCGACCGGGGACCTGTGATAATGGCGGCGATTACCGGAACCGACGGACCCGACACCCTCTTAGGCACCACTGAGGCCGACATCATCTATGGCTTGAGTGCGACCGATATCCTGAACGGCAGCCTGGGCGATGACACCCTCTATGGGGGCTCGGGCGACGACCACCTCTTCGACGGCGGCGATGGCGACGACACCCTCTTCGGCGGCCTTGGCCAAGACACACGCTTCACCGGCAGCAGCGGCACCGACACGATCTTCGGCGGCTCGGGAGGCGACGGCTACTGGGTCGGTTTCGTCGGCGACGACCGCATGTACGGGGGCAGCGGCGACGACTATCGGTTCCTGGGCCAGGTCGGTCACGACACGCTCTTCGGCGGCGAAGGCTATGACCGCAGCTTCTACGGCAACGCCGGCAGCGACCGCATCTACGGCGGCTCGGGCAACGACGAGCGCTTCATCGGCGGCCGGGGGGACGACGCGCTGTTCGGCGGATCCGGAGACGACGGGTACTTCTACGGAGACAATGACGGCAGCTATGGCAACTATGAGACCGACCGCCTCTACGGGGGCGTCGGCGACGACCGAAGGCTGTTCGGCGATTCGATGAACGACTCCCTTTACGGGGGTTCGGGTGACGATTCCTATCTCGAGGGAGGCAGCGGCGATGACCTCCTGGTGGCCGGGTCCGGTGCTGACGCCTATCTCTACGGCGGCGACGGCAATGACCGCATCGCCGGCGGCGATGGCGTGGACAACTTCCTGTCCGGCGGATCCGGTGAGGACAGCCTGTTCGGGGGAGGAGGAGACGATTTCTGGTTCTATGGTGGAAGCGGCAAGGACCTGATCCGCGGTCGCCTCGGCGACGATTCCCTGCTGCAGGGCGGGAACCAGGAGGATCTCCTCTACGGCGACGCCGGCGACGACGAGTTTTTCTTCGGCGGTGGTGAGGACGACCGGGTCTACGGGGCGACGGGAAACGACAGCTACCTCTACGGCGACGACGGAAACGACCTGCTGGAGGGCGGCGAGGGCGACGACTTCCGGCTCTACGGCGGATCGGGGAGCGACGGCGTCTTTGGCGATGCCGGGAGCGACTCGCTGATCTACGGCGGTGCCGGCGACGACAGCGTCTACGGCGGCGGCGGTAGCGACGAGATCGGCGGCCAGCAGGGCGACGACCGGCTCTTCGGCGACGGCGGCCGCGATACCGCCACCGGCGAGAGCGGCGCGGACAGCCTCTTCGGCGGCGGCGGCGACGATGCGCTCTACGGCGGATCGGGTGAGGACGGCGCCCTTGCCGGGGACGGCGGCGACGACCTCGTCTTCGGCGGCGAGGGCGCCGACACCAGCCTTCTGGGCGGCAGCGGCGACGATTCCCTCTTCGGTGGGGCCGGGGACGACAGCCTCTTCTACGGCCGCCAGGACCGGGACGCGCTCTACGGGGGCAGCGGTGGGGACCGCAATTTCCTCGGCGAAGGCGGGGACGACCGGCTCTTCGGCGGCAGTGGGTCGGACCGCTTCCTCAGCGGCAACAGCGGCAAGGACAGCCTCTTCGGCGGCGAGGGCAACGACTACAGCCTGACCGGCGGCAGCGGCGACGACCGGCTCGAGGGCGGTGGGGGCAACGACAGCTTCCTCTACGGCAGTTACGGCAGCGACAGTATTTTCGGTGGTTCGGGCACGGATGCCTTCTTCAAGGGCTATCAGGGCGAGGACTTCCTCTACGGCGGCAGCGGGTCGGATTCCGGCTTCGAGGGCGGGGCCGGCAGCGACCAGATCTTCGGCGGCAGCGGCGGCGATCGTGCGCTGGACGGCGGGCAGGGGACCGACGTCCTGCAGGGGGGCAGCGGCGACGACACCAGCCTCATGGGCGGCAGTGCCGGCGATACCCTGATCGGCGGCGACGGCTACGACGGTGCGTTCTACGGCGGGCAGGGGAACGACACCCTCTTTGGCGGCCGCGACGACGATATCTCCTTCTGGGGCGACGAGGGTCACGACGCGATCTTCGGCCGGGTCGGCAACGATTTTCTGCTCCAGGGCGGCAGTGGCGACGACAGGGTCTATGGCGGAGAGGGCGAGGACGTTTTCCTGGCCGGCGGCAGCGGCGACGATCTGGTCGCGGGAGACAGCGGGTCCGACTACTCCCTGCGGGGCGATGCGGGCAACGACAGCGTCTTCGGCGGCGAGGGAGCCGACCGGAACCTGCGCGGCGGCGAGGGAGCGGACCGCCTCTATGGTGACAGTGGCAACGAGAGGACGCTCATCGGCGAAGCCGGCAACGACAGGATCTATGGCGGTTCCGGGGACGATACGCGGCTGGTCGGCGCGTCGGGGTCGGACCGCATCTTCGGCGGTCTCGGTAACGACGAGTTCCTCGGCGGGCTCAGCGGCAGCAACAGGCTCTACGGCGGCAGCGGCGAGGAGTTCAACATCTACGGCGGCGACGGCGCGGACCGGATCGAGGGGGGCAGCGGCGACGACGAGTTCCTGAGCGGGCGCAGCGGCGACGACAGCATCTTCGGCGGCGATGGCGGAGAGCTGAACCTGATCGGCGGATCGGGTGCGGACGCCATCTACGGCGGCAGCGGTTTCGACGCGGGCTTCAACGGCGGCGATGGGGACGACCGCATCTTCGGCGGGTCGGGCAACGACTACCTCGTCTACGGAGGCTCCGGCGGGGACGACCTGCGCGGAGGCGAGGGCTCCGACCGCCTTTTCGGCGATTCCGGCAAGGATGCGCTGCGCGGAGAGTCCGGCGACGACACCCTCTCGGGAGGCTTCGGGCGCGACACCCTCTTCGGCGGCTCCGGGGCGGACCTGGTCTCCGGAGAGGAGGACAACGACCAGATCGTCGGCGGCAGCGGCAGCGACACGATCTTCGGCGGCCAGGGGCGCGATCGCCTGAACGGGGCCTCGGGCACGGATACGGCCTACGGCGGCGACAACAACGACACCTTCATCATCGACACCGAAACCGACCGCATCTTCGACGGGACCGGACAGGGTGACGACGTGCTGCGCTCCAACGCCAAGGACTACACGCTCGGGACCGCGTCGGAGGTCGTGATCGAGCGGGTGAACCTCAACACCGCGGTCGGCGATGCCAAGATGGTGGGCAACGCCAACGACGACATCATCCTGGGCAACTCCTTCTCGAACGTCCTCTTGGGGCGCAGCGGGAACGACCGGCTGAACAGTCGCGGCGGCAGCAACAACATGACCGGCGGCAGCGGCGACGACACCTTCATTGTCACCACGGCGGCCGACAACGTCCGGGAGTTTGCGGGCCAGGGCACCGACCTGGTGCGCGCCGAGAGCGACTTCACCCTTCCGGACGGCGGGTCGGATGCCTTCATCGAGAACCTGCGCATGCAGGGCGGCTTCGGGAACCTCGACGGGACGGGGAACAGCCTGGACAACACCATCCAGGGCAACAGCGGCGACAACCGGCTGGCCGGCAACCAGGGCGCGGACAGCCTCGAGGGCCGCGGCGGCGACGACACCCTCTTCGGCGGCGGCTCGGCCGACCGCATGGAGGGCGGCAGCGGGGCCGATACCATCCATCTCGGCTTCGGCGACCTAGCCTTCGGCGGGGCCGATGGCGACTGGTTCATGGTGCCGGCCAACCTGGGCGGCGCGCTGGTCGGCGACTTCGATGGGGTGAGCCTCAACGGCGCCAATGGCGAGGACAGGCTGGTCTTCGCGACCGGGCTGGAGGTCGGCAGCTTCTCCTACATCGACGGGGCTGCCTTCTCGGGCGCCGGCAACAGCCAGGCGCGCTTTGCCGGCGGCAACACCCTGGAGGTCGATCAGGACGGCGACGGTACGGCCGACATCGCCCTCCAACTGACCGGCCTGACGGCTGCTAACCAACTGACATCAAGCGATTTTCTCTGGTTGTAGAGGCCGCTTCCGAAACAATTGGACGCTTACCGGGTGGGCGCCTAGGGTCCCCTCGAACGAATAGGAAGCGAAGCAAGGTTAGAGATGGCAACGATTACCGGCACCGATGCGGCCGACACCCTGACGGGGACCGACCTCGGCGACCTGATCGACGGGCTGGCGGGCAACGACACCCTCTACGGTCTCTCGGGCAAGGATACCCTGCTGGGACGGGAGGGGACCGACAGCCTCTTCGGCAGCAGCGGCAACGACTGGCTCTATGGCGGCACCGACCCGGACAGCCGCTTCTACGGCGGCGAGGGAGAGGACCGCCTCTACGCCGGCTCCGGCCAGGATGCCTTCTTCTTCGGCGGATCGGGCGCCGATTCCATCTTCGGCGCCTCCGGACTGGACGGCGCCCTCTACGGGGGCAGCGGCGACGACAGCATCTTCGGCGGCCACGACCTCGACCCGGCGCACTTCGGCGGTGCCGGCGACGACCGCCTCTTCGGCGGGTCGGGGACCGATCGTAGCCTTTGGGGAGGCGACGGCGACGACCGCGTCTATGGCGATTCCGCGGCCGACACCCTGCTCTCCGGCGGAGCCGGCGACGATCTGGTCGACGGCGGCGAGGGCGCCGATACGGGCCTCTTCGGCAGCTCCGGCAAGGACCTCCTCTACGGCGGCGAGGGGGACGACGAGACCGCCTTCGCAGGAAGCGGCGCCGACAGGCTCTATGCCGGGGTGGGCGACGATATTTCCTTCTTCGGCGCCTCCGGGGCCGACTCGCTGTTCGGCGGTTCGGGGGAGGATTCCAGCTTCTTCGGCGGGTCTGGCGCCGACCTGCTCTTCGGCGGCAGCGGCGGGGATCGCCGCTTCCTCGGCTACAACGGCGACGACCGGATCTATGGCCGGGACGGCGACGACAGCGAGCTGGCTGGCGGCAGCGGCAGCGATCTCGTCTTCGGCGGATCCGGCAGCGACAGGCTCGCCGGCGGCAGCGGGGTCGACAGCGTCTATGGGGGTGCCGGCGACGACTATCTCGTCGAGGGAGGGGAGGGCAGCGACCGCCTGGAAGGGGGCAGCGGCGCGGACAGCCGCTTCTACGGCGGCCAGGGAAGCGACACGCTGGTCGGCGATTCCGGCAACGATAGCCGCTTCCTTGGCGGCAGCGCCGTCGACACCATAGCCGGCGGCGACGGCGACGACAGCGATCTCGACGGCGGCCAGGGCGCGGACACGGTCTTCGGAGGCCGCGGCAACGACCTCAGCCTGCGCGGGGGCGATGGCGATGACCTGCTCTTCGGGCGCCAGGGCAATGATTTCTCTCTCGACGGGCAGTCGGGCGACGATCTGATCTACGGCTCGGACGGCGACGACGGGCGCCTGGAGGGGGGGAGCGGCAGCGACACGGCCTTCGCCGGCACCGGCAACGACAACGCCCTCTTCGGCGGCGACGGAGACGACCTGGCCTTCGGCGGCGACGGCGACGATGCGGCGCTGGGCGGCGGCACCGACAACGGCGACGACAGGCTCTTCGGGGGAACCGGCGACGATTCGATCTTCCGCGGCTATGCCGGCGACGACCTGCTCTACGGCGACGACGGCAACGACAGGCGGGCCTATGGCGGCACCGGTCGCGATGTCTTCTATGGCGGCAGCGGATCGGATGTCACCGCCTATGGCGGCCTGGGAACCGACCTGCTGTTCGGCGCATCGGGAAGCGACGGTTTCTTCTTCGGCGACAGCGGCGCGGACCGCATCTATGGCGGCGAGGGCGACGACGCATCCCTGCGCGGCGGCAGCGGCTCCGACTCCCTCTTCGGCGGCGATGGCATGGAAAGCAGGGTCTATGGCGACGACGGCAGCGACCTGGTGCGCGGCGGCAGCGGCAGCGACTATCGGCTGAAAGGGGGCAGCGGCAACGACCAGGTGCGTGGCGACAGCGGCGACGACTGGATATTCGGCGACAGCGGCGCCGACCGGCTCTTCGGTGCCGAGGGGAGGGACACGGCCTACGGTGGCGACGGCAACGACCAGTTCGTCGGCGGCAGCGGCAGCGACACCATCTTCGGCGGCCAGGGCCGCGACCGCCTGAACGGGGCTTCGGGAACGGACACGGCCTACGGCGGCGACAACAACGACACCTTCATCATCGACACCGAAACCGACCGCATCTTCGACGGGACCGGACAGGGTGATGACGTGCTGCGCTCCAACGCCAAGGACTACACCTTGGGCACCGCGTCGGAGGTCGTGATCGAGCGGGTGAACGTCAACACTGCGGTCGGCGATGGCAAGATGGTGGGCAACGCCAACGACGACATCATCCTGGGCAACTCCTTCTCGAACGTCCTCCTGGGGCGCAGCGGGAACGACCGGCTGAACAGTCGCGGCGGCAGCAACAACATGACCGGCGGCAGCGGCGACGACACCTTCATCGTCACCACGGCGGCCGACAACGTCCGGGAGTTTGCGGGCCAGGGCACCGACCTGGTGCGCGCCGAGAGCGACTTCACCCTGCCGGATGGCGGGTCGGATGGTTTCATCGAGAACCTGCGCATGCAGGGCGGCTTCGGGAACCTCGACGGGACCGGGAACAGCCTGGACAATTCGATCCAGGGGAACACGGGCGACAACCGGCTGGCCGGCAACCAGGGCGAGGATACCATCGAGGGCCGCGGCGGCGACGACACCCTCTTCGGCGGCGGCTCGGCCGACCGCATGGAGGGCGGCAGCGGGGCCGATACCATCCATCTCGGCTTCGGCGACCTAGCCTTCGGCGGGGCCGATGCCGACTGGTTCATGGTGCCGGCCAACCTGGGCGGCGCGCTGGTCGGCGACTTCGACGGGGTGAGCCTCAACGGCGCCAATGGCGAGGACAGGCTGGTCTTCGCGACCGGGCTGGAGGTCGGCAGCTTCTCCTACATCGACGGGGCTGCCTTCTCGGGCGCCGGCAACAGCCAGGCGCGCTTTGCCGGCGGCAACACGGTGGAGATCGACCAGAACGGCGACGGCGCGGCCGATGCCAACCTCCAGCTCACCGGCCTCACCGCCGCCAACCAGCTCACCGAGAGCGACTTCCTCTGGCTTTAGGGGCGTGCCCGCGGTGGCGCTGTTCGAGAGATGTGACTGAACTCGTGTCGGGAGGCTAGCATGGCGAACATCACGGGGACCGACGGTCCTGACTCCCTCCTGGGGGGCTTCTACGGCGACTTCATCGACGGCCTGTCCGGGAACGACAGCCTCTATGGCGTTTTCGGGAATGACAGCCTCTTCGGCCGTTCGGGCGACGACCTGCTCTTCGGCGGTACGGGCCACGACAGGGCCTATGGCGGCGATGGAAAGGACAGCATCTTCGGCGGCGGCGACAGCGATACCTCGCTGCTGGGCGGCTCCGGTGACGACCGCATCTGGGGCCACTCCGAGGCCGACAGCCTGCTGATCGGCGGCAGCGGGGACGATCGCCTCTACGGCTTCAGCGGGGCCGATGTCAGCCTGGTCGGTGGGCCGGGAGACGACCAGATCTTCGGCGGAGCCAACCTCGACAGCTTTTTCTTCGGTGGAAACGGCAACGATACCCTCTCGGGCGACTCCTCGCAGGACGCTCTCTTCTACGGCGGCGAGGGACATGACCGCTTCCTCGGCGGGCTCGGCAACGACAACGCTTTCTTCGGCGGCAGCGGGGTCGACGGGATGTCGGGGGATAGCGGACAGGACTATGCCTTCTTCGGCGGCTCGGCCGCCGACAGGATCTATGGCGGGTCGGGGAGCGATTCCCTCTTCTATGGCGATGGCGGCAACGACCGCATTTCGGGCGATGCCGAGGACAACGCCTTCTTCTACGGTGGTGACGGCGACGACCTCATCGGCGCCTGGGGTGGGCGGCATTCCTACTGGTATGGCGGGTCGGGCGAGGACCGGCTGCACACCGACAACAGCGAGGATTCCCTTATCTACGGGGACTCGGGCAACGACAGCCTCTATGCGGGTTTCGGCGCCGATGCCGAGTTCTTCGGTGGCCAGGGCGACGACACCATCGACGCGGGCGGGCATCGCTACGATCCGCGTCCGGACGAGGACGTCTCCTTCTTCGGCGGCAGCGGCAGCGACACGCTCTACGGCACCCAGGGAGAGGACCTCTCCTTCTTCGGCGACAGCGGCAGCGACCTGCTCTATGGCGGCAGCGGCAGCGATGGCCGCTTCTACGGCCGGGCCGGCGACGACAGGGTCTTCGGGGACACGGCTGCCGATACCTTCTTCTTCGGCGATAGCGGCAGCGACAGCCTCTACGGCGGCCTCGGTGACGACAGCCTCTTCTTCGGCGACAGCGGCGCGGATCGCATCGAGGGGGGCAGCGGGTCCGATCGGCGCTTCTATGGCGCGGACGGGGCCGATGTCCTGACCAGCGGCTCCGGCGACGACAGCATTATCTTCGGCGGCGGCGCCAACGATACCCTCGCCGGTGGCGATGGCGATGACATCAAGCTCTTTGGCGGCAAGGGTCACGACACGCTTTTCGGGAGCGGTGGCAACGACACCGCGCTCTATGGCGGCTCCGGCGATGATCGTCTCTTCGGCCGGGGAGACGACGACGAGGGCCTCTTCGGTGGGGCGGGTGACGACCGGCTCTATGGCGATCAGGGCAACGACGGCGGCTACGCCGTCGACGGCGAGACCTCCTTCTCCGGTGACGACGGGGATGATCGCGTCTACGGCGGCGATGGGGACGACAGCTTCCTCAAGGGTGCCTCGGGCGAGGACAGGGTGTTCGGCGGCACGGGAAACGACTGGGTGCTCTTCGGCGACACGGGTGTCGATCTGATCTATGGTGGCGATGGCATCGATACGCTCCTCAGCGGTGGCGATGGAGACGATAGCCTCTTCGGCGGCAATGGTGCCGATAGCTCCTTCTTCGGCGGCGACGGGGCGGACAGGATTTTCGGCGGCGGAGGACATGATACCCAGGTCCGTGGCGACAGCGGAGAGGACGAACTGCGCGGCGAAACTGGCAATGACCATCTTCTTGGAGGGAGTGGCGCCGACAGACTTATAGGCGGGGATGGCGACGACACCGGATACGGCGGCGATGCCAATGATCAGCTGGTCGGCGGCAGCGGCAGCGACACGATCTTCGGCGGCCAGGGGCGCGATCGCCTGAACGGGGCCTCGGGCAGCGATACCGCCTACGGCGGCGACAACAACGACACCTTCATCATCGACACCGCGTCCGACCGTATCTTCGACGGGACCGGACAGGGTGATGACGTGCTGCGCTCCAACGCGAAGGACTACACGCTCGGGACCGCGTCGGAAGTCGTGATCGAGCGGGTGAACGTCAACACCGCGGTCGGCGATGGCAAGATGGTGGGCAACGCCAACGACGACATCCTGCTCGGCAATTCCTTCTCGAATGTCCTGCTGGGGCGCAGCGGGAACGACCGGCTGAACAGCCGCGGCGGTACCAACAACATGACGGGCGGCAGCGGCGATGACACCTTCATCGTGACCACGGCGGCCGACAAGGTGCGCGAGTTCTCGGGCCAGGGCACCGACCTGGTGCGCGCCGAGAGCGACTTCACCCTGCCCGATGGTGGGTCGGACGCCTTCATCGAGAACCTGCGCCTGCAGGGCGGCTTCGGGAACCTCGACGGGACCGGGAACAGCCTGGACAACACCATCCAGGGCAACACGGGCGACAACCGGCTGGCCGGCAACCAGGGCGAGGATACCATCGAGGGCCGCGGTGGCGACGACACCCTCTTCGGCGGCGGCTCGGCCGACCGCATGGAGGGCAACGGCGGGGACGATACCATCTACCTGGGCTTCCAGGACACGGCCTTCGGCGGCGGCGGCGAGGACTGGTTCGTGGTATCCGACAACCTGGGCGGCGCGCTGGTCGGTGACTTCGACGGCGTCAGCCTCAACGGCGCGGGCGGCCAGGACAGGCTGGTCTTCGCGACCGGGCAGGAGGTCGGCAGCTTCTCCTACATCGACGGCGCCGCCTTCTCGGGCGCCGGCAACAGCCAGGCACGCTTCGCCGGCAGCGGCACGCTCGAGATCGACCAGAACGGCGACGGCGCGGCCGACTCCAGCCTGCAGCTCACCGGGCTGACGGCAGCCAATCAGATAACGTCATCGGATTTTCTTTGGCTTTAGGGGTAACGACTTAACGGGTCACCGCTTGCACAGTCAAGCGGCCGGATGATCCGGTCAAGAGCTGTCTATACTTCCTGAATCTTGCCATATTGCGCGGTTATGCGCAGGGCGACCCAAGGGAGGACAGCATGGCGACCATCACCGGCACGGACGGTCCGGACAGCCTGACCGGCGGGATCTTCGCCGACCTGATCGACGGACTCTCGGGCGACGACAGGCTCTTCGGCGCGGGGGGAAGGGACGTCCTGCTCGGTCGGTCGGGCGAGGACACGCTCTATGGCGACGGTGGCAGCGATTCGGCCTTCGGGGGAGACGGGGACGACCTGCTCTTCGGATCCAATGGGACCGATCGGTCGCTCGTGGGCGGAAGCGGTGAGGATGCCGTCCTCGGGGGCCTGGGCAACGACAGCCTGCTCTTCGGGGGCTCCGGCGACGATTTCCTCTACGGTGATGCCGGGAATGACATGGGCCTCTTCGGCGGGGACGGCCGCGACTTTCTCAACGGCCAGACCGGGGACGATCACGGCTTCTACGGCGGGAATGGCGACCTGGAGGTGCTGCGCGGTCAGTCCGGAGCCGACTACGCTTTCTTCGGCGGGTCGGGACGGGACTTTCTCTACGGCGGAACCGGGGACGATTCCTTCTTCTACGGGGATTCGGGCGACGACAGGATCCTCTCCGCGGACGGCAAGGACGCCCGCCTCTACGGCGGCCCCGGCGACGACGAGATCGAGGGCGGCGACGATGAGGACAGCTTCCTCGGCGGTGGGGCCGGGGACGACCGCATCGACGGCGGGGACGGCCGCGATATCCTGATCTACGGCGATTCCGGGAACGACAGCCTCTACGGCGGCGAGGGCGGCGACGTGGACCTTCGCGGGGGCAGTGGACACGATTCCATTCACGGTGGCCCGGGCAACGATAGCCTGCCTCAGGGCTACGACGGGCAGGACCGGATCTACGGCGGCAGCGGCTCGGATGGATTCCTCTACGGAGGAAACGGAAACGATGTCATTTCGGGCGGCACCGGCAACGACGAGCAGGTCTATGGCGGCAATGGAGACGACCGCTTCTACGGCGAAGAGGACTACGATGTCGACATCTACGGCGGCTCGGGGGACGACAGCCTCTTCGGCGGGACAGGAAACGATAGCAGCTTTCATGGCGACGGCGGCCGGGACCTGCTGGACGGAGGCACTGGTGAGGACCTGGAGTTCTACGGCGGCGCTTCCGTCGACACGCTGGTCGGCGGGTCGGGGCCCGACGGTGGCTTCTTCGGCGGCAGTGCCGGCGACACGCTGGTCGGCGGCGACGGAGAAGACTTCTACTTCTTCGGCGACCAGGGCGAAGACACGATCTTCGGCGGTGCGGCTGACGATACCTCCTTTTACGGCGGGGCCAACGACGACCTGATCTACGGCCGGGGAGGCGCCGACCGGACCTTCTCGGGCGGGATCGGCGACGACAGACTCTATGGCGGTGGCGGCGACGATAGCCTGCTCTTTGGCGGCTACCTTCCGACCTCTGCCATAGTGGGCGGCGGCGAGGACATGATCTTCGGCGGCGACGGGAACGATACCTCGCTGGCCGGCGGGTCCGAGGACGACCGCATCTACGGCGATGACGGCGACGACCTCGCGCTCACCGGCGACGAGGGCGCCGACAGGCTCTACGGCGGCAGCGGAGACGACGCGACCTTGCACGGTAACGACGGTGCCGACACCATCCACGGCGGCAGCGGCAGCGACCGCTACCTCAAGGGCGACAGCGGGAACGACGAGATCCGCGGCGACGAGGGCGGTGACCTCCTGATCGGAGACACCGGCGTCGATGTCCTCTTCGGCGGAGCCGGCGACGATACCCTCGCCGGCGAGATCGGCGCCGACCGCATGGTGGGCGGCAGCGGCCGCGACAGCCTCTTCGGCTCCTCCTCGAACGACCGCCTGAACGGTGCCAGCGGTGGCGATGTGGCCTACGGCGGTTCCGGGAACGATACCTTCATCGTCGACACCAGCACCGACGTGCTCTTCGAGCTCGCCGGCGAGGGCGCCTCGGACGTGCTGCGCTCCAACGCCGCCGACTTCACCCTCTCCAGCGGCGCCTATATCGAGCGGGCCAACATCAACCGGGAGGCAGGCGACGCCAAGGTCACCGGCAACACGCAGGACAACACGATCCTCGGCAACTCCGGCGACAACGGCCTCCTGGGGCGCTCGGGCGCCGACGTCCTGAACGGCCAGTCCGGCAGCGACGTGGCCTCCGGCGGCTCCGGCGAGGATACCTTCGTGGTCGACACCGCGACCGATGTGGTCCGCGACCTCTCCGGGCAGGGCGTCGACCTGGTCCGGGCCGAGGTCGACTTCACCCTGCCCGACGGTGCTGCAGACGCCTTCCTCGAGAATCTGCGGATGCAGGGCGGCTTCGGCAACATCGACGGGACCGGGAACAGCCTCGACAACTCCATCCAGGGCAACACGGGCGACAACCGGCTGGCCGGCAACCAGGGCGCGGATACGATCGAGGGGCGCGGCGGCGACGATACCCTCTTCGGCGGCGGCTCGGTCGACACCTACGAGGGCGGCAGCGGGGCCGACACCATCCACCTCGGCCTGGGCGACACGGCCTTCGGCGGCTCCGGGCAGGATTGGTTCGACGTGGGCGCCAATCTCGGCGGCGCGCTGGTGGGAGACTTCGACGGGGTCAGCCTCAACGGCGCGGGCGGCGAGGACAGGCTGGTCTTCGCGACCGGGCTGGAGGTCGGCAGCTTCTCCTACATCGACGGCGCCGCCTTCTCCGGCGCCGGGATGAGCCAGGCGCGCCACGCCGGCGGCGATGGCCTGGAGGTCGACCGGGACGGCGACGGCAGTGCCGACATCACCCTGCAGCTCGCCGGCTTGAGCGCTGCCGACCAGCTGACCGAGACGGATTTCCTCTGGCTCTGAATGAGCCCAGGTGCAGGTAACGCTGTCGGGGAGACTATTCGGATTGCAGGAAGGCGGCGGACCTCAGTCAACCCAAGAGTGAAGGCAATGCTGGCGTGGGCCGGGGCAGCTCTTCGCTTGGGGATGGGCTAACAGGTTGACTAATAGAAACCTTCGTGGCGTGACCAAAGTCCCATCTCGGCGCGGGAGCCGGTCCATTCCACAATTCAATGGTTCGCCCTGGCCCGAGGCGCTACGGTCATTTCGAGCCCTCGAGGGCTTGGGAAGAGAAGACAGGGAGCAGCGCCGTGGCCGTCATCTTTGGAACAGCGGGTGAGAACAACTCGCTGTTGGGCACCAACGCCGACGACACGATCTATGGCCTCAGCGGCGACGACAGGATGAACGGGAACCCGGAGAACGACAGGCTCTTCGGGGGATCGGGGAACGACTTCAGCCTGAACGGATGGTTCGGCGACGACCGGATCTACGGCGACGACGGCGACGACGTCACGCTGAACGGCTACGACGGCAACGACCGCATCTACGGCGGCCGGGGGGCCGACAGCCTGCTGTTTGGCCGCTCCGGGTCGGACCGGATCTTCGGCGGCCTGGGGGCCGACGAGGACCTGGTCGGGCAGGACGGGACCGACAGGATCTATGGAGATGGCGGGCATGACGCCTCCTTCTTCGGTGGGGAGGGGCAGGACCGGATCTACGGCGGCCCCGGCCGCGACTCCTTCCTGCGCGGCGACGGTGGATCGGACGGTCTCTTCGGCGGCAGCGGTGCGGACCTCTCGCTGGAGGGCGATTCCGGCAACGATAGCGTCTTCGGCGGCAGCGGCGACGATGCCCAGCTCCGCGGCGACCGGCTGGGTTCGGGGCACGACCGGCTCTATGGCGGCGACGGCGAGGACAGCTACTTCTATGGTGGCAGCGGGCAGGATTCCCTTTTCGGCGACAGCGGTACCGACTCCTTCCTCATCGGCAACGAAGGTGACGATCTGGTCGAGGGCGGCAGCGGCAGCGATTGGGCCCTCGGCGGTACGTCCGGGGAGGATCGCCTCTTCGGAGGGGACGGCGATGACCGGTCCCTGTCGGGTGGGTCCGGCGACGACAGCCTCTATGGAGGCCCCGGTGAGGACGTCAACCTGCGCGGAGACGACGGCGCCGACACCCTGAACGGCGATTCCGGCGATGACAGTATCTTTCTCGGTTTCAGCGGCGACGACGTCATGGGCGGCGGGTCAGGCGACGACTCCGGCTTCTACGGCGCCAGCGGAGACGACCGCATCTTCGGCAGCGGTGGCGACGACAGAGTGCTGCGCGGCGGGGATGGCGACGACCTGCTCTTCGGCCGTGGTGGGCAGGACGCCTCCCTGCTCGGCGGTACCGGCAGCGATCGGCTCTACGGGGGCGAGGGCATCGACCTCAGCCTCATCGGCGCCAGCGGCGGCGACCGGCTCTTTGGCGAGTCCGGCGACGATTCCCTGCTCTACGCCGGCAGCGGCGACGACAGGCTCTACGGCGGGGCTGGTGACGACTTCAGACTCTACGGCGGGCTCGGCGACGACCGGATCGACGGCGGCTCTGGTGTTGACGATTTCCTCAGGGGCTTCGACGGCGCGGACAGCGTGAGCGGCGGCAGCGGGTCCGACACGCTCCTCTTCGGCGGCAGCGGCGGCGATGCGGTCCGCGGGGATGCCGGAAACGACGTCGCCTTCGGTGACAGCGGCAAGGACAGCCTCTTCGGCGGGGCGGACGACGATTCCCTCTTCGGTGGCGAGGACAGCGACCAGATGGTCGGCGGCACCGGCGTCGATACTCTCTGGGGAGGGGGCGGCCAGGATCGGCTGAACGGGGCCAGCGGCAGCGACGTGGCCTATGGCGGAACCGGAAACGATACCTTCATTGTCGACAGCAAGAGCGACCAGGTCTTCGATGCCTCCGGCCAGGGCGACGACGTGCTGCGCTCCAACGCCGAGGACTACACCCTGGGCAACGCCGCGCAGGTCAAGATCGAGCGGGTGAACATCAACACCGCGGTCGGCGATGCCAAGATGGTGGGCAACGCCAACGATGACATCCTGCTCGGCAACTCCTTCTCGAACGTCCTGCTGGGGCGCAGCGGCAATGACCGCCTGAACAGCCGCGGCGGGACCAACAACATGACCGGCGGTAGCGGCGACGACACCTTCATCGTCACCACGGCGGCCGACAAGGTCCGCGAGTTCTCGGGCCAGGGCACCGACCTGGTGCGCGCCGAGAGCGACTTCACCCTGCCGGACGGCGGGTCGGACGCCTTCATCGAGAACCTGCGTATGCAGGGCGGTTTCGGCAACATCGACGGGACCGGAAACAGCCTGGACAACTCCATCCAAGGCAACAGCGGCGACAACCGCCTGGCCGGCAACCAGGGCGACGACAGTCTCGAGGGCCGTGCCGGCGACGACAGCCTCTTCGGCGGCCTGGGCGAGGATGCCTTCTACGGCGGCAGCGGGGCCGATACCCTCTCCCTGGGCCATGGCGATGTCGCCTACGGCGGGTCGGGTGCCGACTGGTTCCGCTTCTACGTCGGCGTGGAGGTCCTGGAGATCGGAGACTTCGACGGCGTCAGCCTGAACGGCGCCAACGGCGAGGACAAGCTGGTCTTCGCCACCGGACTGGAGATGGGCGCCTTCTCCTACATCGAGACCGCCGCCTTCTCCGCCTCGGGCAACAGCGAGGCGCGCTTTGCCGGCGGCGACACGGTCGAGGTCGACCCCAACGGCGACGGCAGCGCCGAGATGGTCTTCCAGGTCCTGGGCCTGTCCGCCGCCGAACAGCTCACCGCGACGGATTTTCTCTGGCTGTAGCCGATCCATTCTTCGGAGCCTGGGGGCCAGGGAAGTTGTGGAGGCTTGCACAAACTGGGTCTGCTCCTCCAGGTTGGATGCACGCGCCCGCTCCTCTTCCTTTGCAAGGCCTCGCCCCTTGCGTGAGCCGTGCGGACTCCTCGTGTCGCAGCAGAGAGACGATCACGCTGGACACACCCGCCAATTCGTGCAATGCATAACGCTAAAGGTTGAATCTCGATAGAGGTAGCTATTAAGGCGGGTATTATGCCTTATTTCTTTGGCCGTGCTGTCGACTTCGGTCGCCTCGGCCGAGATTATCCGCTCTCCCGAAGAATGGTCGGTCAAACCGGATTTCGGCAAGAGCAGCGAGGCCCGGGAAGCCTTGAGCGGCGCTGCCTGCGTGGGGAGCACCAATCACTGCTTGGCGGTTAACGACGAGAAGAAGTATGCGCAGTTCTTCGACCTCGAAGAGAGAACGATCGTCCCGGGAGAGATCGTCAGGCTTTTGCCGGACAAGGTCGATGGCCAGAAGATGAAGGAAATCGATGCCGAGGGGGTGGCCTACGCCCCCGCCAGAGGCGGAGACTCCCAGGCCTATCTCTATGTGACGGGCTCCCACGGGCTCTCGCGGAGCGGCAAGCTCCAGGCTTCCCGCTTCATGCTCTTCCGGATTCCGGTCGACGGCGAGACGGGACGCCCGACCTTCACGGTCGATGGCGACAAGCCTGCCCCGGAAATCGAGAGAACCGCCCTCCTGCGCGAGACCATCAGGAACACCGACGGCCTCGAAGCCCAGGCCGAACAGCCCCTGGATCGCAACGGGGTGACGATCGAGGGAATCGCGGTGGAGGGCGACAGTCTGTTGCTGGGGCTGCGCAGTCCTTGCCTCGCCGAGCAGGCTCTGATCCTGCACGTCGCGGTCGGGGGGCTGTTCCAGGATGCCGCTCCCACCGGCGCGATCAGCAGGCTGGCGCTTGGCGACAACGTCGGGATACGCGACCTCGCCAAGGTGGGTGACGGCTTGCTTATCCTCGCAGGCCGCAGCGATGACGCGCGCGGCGATCAGACTCTCACCTGCGGGGAGGAGAGGGTGCCACCGGCGCCCCTGCCCTCGATCTGGTTCTGGAGCGGCAAGGAGGGCGGAGCGGCCGAGAACCTTGGCAGGCTTCCCGGCGTCACGGCGGGCGACAGTGCGGAAACCTTGCTCGTCCTCTCCGAAGCTGACGGTGCCTATCGGGTGCTTGTCCTGTTCGACGGCACTGCGAACGGTGATCCGGCGGAGTTCACCGTTCGGCGATAGCGATGGTTCGTGAGTGGCACTGCCGGAGACATCGGTCCATGATCTCCCAGCGAGAGGGGCTCGTAGCGAATCGCTGGAGAACGCGCATGTCAGTCCATGAGAACTTCGAGGACCAGACCTTTCTCGTGACCGATCCGGACGCGCGTCTGCGCGACCCGGACGACATCTGGCAGTTTCTCAAGTACCGGCAGGGCGATGCCTTGCCGCTCGGCGCGACGGTCGGCGACTTCAAGCTCATCCCGAAGAACACGCTGGTGCGCGTGAAGGCCGTGCGCATCGAGCCGACCGGCGCCAGTCACAAGTTCTTCGCCGACGTGGCCGCGGCCGACGGCTCGACCGACTATGGCTGGACCAGCACGGCCAACTTCGAAGGTGGGTTCCGGAACGTTACCCTGGGCAAGATCTCGCCGAAGCCGGACGCGGGGCAGTTCGCCGATACGGCGGCCTGGAGCAAGGGGAGCTTCATCGGGCAGGTGACCCTGGTGCTGATCGTCGACAACCGCCTGGAGCTGGAGAAGCTCACCGAGGCGATGGCCGGGCCCTATTTCGACATGGTGACGGAGGCCGGGAAGGCGGGGGTGACCATCGCCATCAACAGCGGCTTTCGCACCTTCGCAGCCCAGAAGCACCTCTTCGACAACTTCAAGGCCGGGGTGCCGGGCTTCAACCTGGCGGCCAAGCCGGGATCGTCGAACCACCAGAACGGCACCGCGCTCGATATCCCCGTGGGGGGCGGCCCGGGCAACCCGGTCTACGACTGGCTCGCCGCCCACGCGACCGGCTTCGGCTTCATCCGCACGGTGAAGAGCGAGCTCTGGCACTGGGAGTTCCGTCCCGGCGATGCCGGGAGCGCCCGGCAGCGGGGTGTGCACACGCTCTGGGACTGAGCACCCACTGGGCGCCAAAGAACGATCCGTTCCGCTGCAAGCTGTCAGTGCTCGAAGACGATGACGGAGCGGGCGACCTTGCCCTGCTTCATGTCCTCGAAGCCCTCGTTGATCTCTTCCAGGGCGATCCGCTTGGAGACCATCTCGTCGAGCTTCAACAGGCCGCGCAGGTAGAAGTCGACATAGCGGGGCATGTCCACCCGAAAGTGGTTGGAGCCCATGTTGCAGCCCTGCAGGCGCTTGTCGTTCAGCAGGTCGGCTGCGTTGATCTCGATCTTCACGCCCACCGGCACCATGCCGATGATGGTCGCGACCCCGCCGGTGCGCAGCATGCGGAAGGCCTGCTCGGAGGTCTGCTTCAGGCCCAGCGCCTCGAAGGAGTACTCGACCCCGCCCGAGGTCAGCTGCTTCACCGCCTTCACCGGGTCGACCTCGGAGGCGTCGACCAGGTCGGTGGCGCCGAAGCGGCGCGCCGTCTCCAGCTTCTCCGGGTTGATGTCGACGGCGATGATCCGCCCGGCGCCGGCGATCGCCGCACCGTTGATGGCCGAGAGGCCGACGCCGCCACAGCCGATCACGGCCAGGGTGGAGCCCACCTCGACGTCGGCGGTGTTGATCACCGCGCCGAAGCCGGTCGTCACCGCACAGCCGATCAGGGCCGCCCGGTCCAGCGGCATGTCCGGGCGGACCTTCACCAGGGCGTGCTCGTGCACCAGCATCATCTCGGCGAAGGAGGAGAGGTCCAGGAACTGGTGCACCCGCGCGCCCTCCTGGAAGAGGCGGGGCTCCTCCTCCTCGCTCCGCGCCGTCTCGGGGTTCCCGCAGTTGAAGGGCCGCCCGGTGGTGCAGAAGTCGCAGTGCCCGCAGAAGACCGAGAGGCAAGTAATGACGTGATCGCCCGGCTTCACATAGGTGACTTCCGAGCCCACCTTTTCCACCACGCCGGCGGACTCATGCCCCAGGACCGCGGGCTGCTCGGTCGGATAGAGGCCCTCCATGAAGTGCAGGTCAGAGTGGCAGAGCCCGACGGCAGCGGTCCTGATCAGCACCTCGTGCGCCTTGGGGTTGGAGACCGACACCTCTTCGATTGCGAGGGGCTGTTTCACCCCGCGAAAGACGGCTGCCTTCATGTTCCTCTCCTTCGTGCTGGGAAGAGGGTGCGCCCAAGAGCGCCGTCAGTTCCAGACAAAATCGCTCGCCGTCAGCTGGTCGGCCGCGGTCATGCCGGCCAGGCTGAAGGCCATGTCCAGGGTGCCGTCGCCGTCGCTGTCGACCTCGACCTGCCCCAGCGCCTGATCGAAGCGCGCCTGGCTGTTGCCGCCGCCGCCGAAGGCCGCCGATTCGAGGTAGGTGAAGCTGCCGCTTTCCAGGCCGGTTGCGAAGACCAGGCTGTCGCGGCTGGTGGCGCCGCCGAATTGCAGCCCCTCGAAGTCGCCGATCTCGAGGTTGGCGACCACCGTGCCGCCGCCCAGGGTCTCGCCGGTCTCGTCGCCGTCGAAGCTGAAGCGGTCGTCGCCGGTGCCGCCGAAGGCCCTATCGCCATTGCCCAGCGCTATCCAGTCGTCGCCGAGGCCGCCGTAGACCAGGTCGGAGGCATCGGCGTCGCCGCCGCCGTCCAGGCTGTCGTTGCCTCTGCCTCCGGTCAGGCTGTCCTGGCCGCTGCGACCGAAGAGAACATCGTCGCCGTCGAGCCCGCGCAGGTCGTCGTCGCCCAGCCCGCCGTAGAGGCTGTCGCTGCCGCCCTGGCCGCGCAGCAAGTCGTCGGCCGAGTTGCCGACCAGGGTGGCGCCGCCGGAGGAGGAGGTGAGGCTGCGCTGGATCCCGTCCTGGGCGTTGCGCAGCACCTCCACGTTCTCTGCCAGGGTGTAGCCGCTGACGAAGGCGATGGCGAGGTCCCTGCCGCCGTCGGCCGCCTCGACGATATGGTCGCCGAGGTCGAGGACATAGAAGAGATCGTCGCCGCTGCCGCCGGCCATGCGGTCGTCGCCCTGATCGCCGTCCAGGGTATCCCGGCCGCTGCCGCCGAAGAGGCGGTCCTCGCCCGTGCCACCGCGCAGGTGGTCGTCGCCCAGGTCGCCGAGAAGGCCGTCGTCGCCGCTGCCGCCGAAAAGGCCGTCGTCGCCCTCATCGCCGTGGATCCGCCGGTCTTCGCCCTCCCCGCCATAGATCCGGTCGTTTCCGGCACCGCCGAAGAAGTCGCGCTCGTCGCCGGAGCCTCCGAAAAGGCGGTCGGCCAGGCTGCCGCCGAAGAAGCGGGAGTCGTCGCCGGCATCGCCGAAGAGGCTGTCCGACCCGTTGTCGCCATAGAAGCCGCGGTCGCGCGCACTGCCGCCGGAGAGGTCGTCGTCGTCCACCCCGCCGTAGAAATAGCGGTCGCTGCCGCTGCCGCCGGCCAGGGTGTCGTTCTCGCCCTGGCCCAGGAGGCTGATATCGTTCCCGTCGTCGCCGAAGAGGGAATCGTCGCCGGCCCCGCCCTCCAGCCGCGCGTCTCGCTGGTCACCGCCGAAGATGCGGTCGCTGCCGCTGTCGCCGAAGAGGCGGGTGTCCAGGCCCTCTTCTCCCTCCAGCCGATCGCTGCCGCTGCCGCCGTAGAGGCGCCTGTCCTGTCCATAGCCGCCGCGCAGGGAATCGTTGCCGTCGCCTCCATAGAGGAAATGGTCGTCGCCGGACCCGCCCGTCAGGTTGTCGGTTCCGCTGGCGCCGTAGATCCTGTCGCGCCCGCTACCGCCGTTGATCTGGTTGAGCGGGACCTCCCTGCCGGTCATGCGGTTGTCGCCGTCGGTGCCGCTCCAGAAGAGAAGCTCGATACTGGTCAGGACCACGCCGTCGGGAAGGCTCGCCACGCCCTGCAGCAGCAGGATGTCGGATCCTCCGCCGCCGTCGAAGCTGTCGCCCGCCGTCAGGTGATCCTGGCCGGAGACATCGAAGCGATCGCTTCCGCTGCCGCCGTAGAGCTTGTCGAGCCCGTCGCCTCCGAACTGGGTATCGTTGCCGCTGCCACCGAGCAGGCTGTCGTCGCCGCTGTTGCCGAACAGCAGGTCGTCGGCATCGTCGCCCAAGAGCGCGTCGTCGCCCTCACCGCCCTGCAGGTTGTCCACCCCCGATCCGCCTTGCAGGCCAGTGTCGTTGCCGCTGCCGCCGAAGATGGTGTCGCTGCCGGATCCCCCGTAGGCCAGGCTGTCGTCACCGTCGCTCAGCAGGATCACGTCGGTGCCATCGTCGCCGAAGAGGCTGGAGTTGTTGCCGGTCAAGAGCTGGATGTTGTCGTCGCCGCTGCCTCCGAACATCGCCAGATTGGCGCCGAAGAAGTCAAACAGGGTGTCGGTGCCGCTGAGACCGAACAGCAGGTTGGGCAGGAAGGTGCCGGCCAGGACGTCGTCGCCGCTGGTGCCGTAGCGGGCCTCGACCTCGATGTTGGTGAGAACGAGTCCCGCCGGGACGGAAATCATGCCGACGAGGGCGAAGGTGTCGCTGCCGGACCCCCCGTCGAAGGTCTGATCGGCGCCCAGATCGTCCTGGCTGTCCACCAGCAGGGTATCGTCGCCGCTGAGGGCGGCGATCAGGTCGAGGCGGCTGTCGCTGTCGATGGAGTCCTTGCCGCTGGTGCCGTAGCTGAGCACGCTGTCGGCGATCACGGTCACGGTCGGGATGAGGTGGGCGGCCTCGCGCAGGATCACGGTGTCGCTGTCGCCCAGGCCCAGGAAGCCGTCCAGCCTGTCGCCGGCCGCCAGCTCACCCTGGCTGGCGATTACCAAGGTGTCGCTGCCGAGGCCGCCGTTCAGCTTGTCGGCATCGGAGCCGCCGTAGATCAGATCGTTGCCGCTGCCCCCATAGACCGTGGTATCGCCGCCGGCGCCGCCGAAGAGGGTATCCTTGCCGGTACCGCCGAAGAGGAAGGTGTCGTCACCGTCATCGCCGAAGATCAGGTCGTCGCCCGCCCCGCCGTAGAGGTTGCGATCGACGCTGGCACCGCCGTAGATCCTGTCCGGCCCCTCCCTGCCCACCAGCAGGCCGTCGGGGCCATCGTCGCCGAAGATGCTGTCGGCGCCGCTGTCGCCGAAGAAGGAGACGTCGGCTCCGATGCCGCCGAAAAGGCGGTCGTCGCCCTCGCCGCCATAGACATAGAAGTCGGTTCCTTCTCCGCCGTAGACGGTATCGTTGCCCTCATGACCGCGGATCGCGGCGTCCCAGTCGTTCCCGCCGTAGAGCGTATCGTCGCCGCTTCGCCCGAAGAGGCTGGTGTCGTCTCCCGCGCCGCCGAAGATCCGGTCCGCCCCGCTCTCGCCGTCCAGGTAAACGTCCCTGAAAGCTCCACCGAATAGGGCATCATCGCCCACGCCGCCGATGAGAAAGGTCTCGGAACCGTCCCCGCCGTAGATCGTGTCGTTACCGCCGCCGCCGATCAGGAGATAGTCGCCGTCATGGCCGCCGAAGAGGGTGTCGTCGCCAAGGTTGCCGTAGAGACGGTCACTGCCGCTGAGGCCGCTGATCGTGTCGCCCTCGGTCGAACCGTAGAGCTTGTCGTTTCCGCTGGTACCGTAATAGATCGCCATCTCTTTCCCCCCGGCTGAAGGAAGACGCTTTCGCTGGGTCCTTCCTGTCAAAGCGCGCCAGCGTCGCCGTCTCCCGGGCGGTCTCGATCGGCTCGCTATGGACGTTCGCGCACAGTGGAACGCTGCCGATCGGTCGCGGTATCGCAGCCGCTGTTCTCTAGAGTCCGCCCCCAACGATCGATGGAGGCTCTACAGGAGACGTTCTGGTTCCCCGAGGCGGAACGCCAGCGCGCAAGGCTCTCATTGCCACTCGGTTCTTGTCAACAAATAGTGCCAATTGAAAGCTGATGCACAGGCAATGATATCATCCAAAACCGGCATTGTTCAGTCAGAACAGGATGCCTCACTGAAACATCAAAGGCGTTTCTGTCGGAAGACGAGAGCGTCGGTGCGCGTTAGTGGACGCAGACAAGACGCCGCTTCCGAGATGAGAGCCTCCTCGGCCGGGGGCGCTCACGTCGCTTTCCGGCACCAGGCCTCGAGAATGATTCCGAAGGTCAGCGCGCCGGGATCTGGATGACCCAGCGCGCGCTCGCCCAGGGTCTTGGCCTTGCCGAAACGTGCGACCATGGCCTTGGTCGCGTCGGCACCCTCTTTGGCGCCGGCGGCCGCGCATTCCAGGCCATCCGCCAGGCTCGTCGCCGTGCTGCAGGCGCTGAGCGCCGGGGCGAGCGCGTCCAGCATGGTCTTGTCGCCCTCCGAGGCGCCGCCGCGCTTCATGACCGCGTCCCGGCCGGCCGTCAGGAAGTTGCGGAAGCCCTCGGCGTCGATCTCCTTGGCATCGGCCAGCGCCAGGCCGCCGGAGCGGAAGAAGCTGCCGAAGACGGCGCCCGCCGCGCCGCCGGTCTTGGAAAGCAGCGCCATGCCGGTGGTCTTGAGGACCTCGCCCGGCGTCTCCGGCGTCTCGCCCTCCAGCTTCTCCTTCACCGCCAGGAAGCCGCGGCGCATGCCGATGCCGTGGTCGCCGTCGCCGATGGCGCGGTCGGCGTCGGTCAGCAGCGGTTCGGCGGCGATGACGGCCTCGGCGACGGCGATCATGGCCTTGCGGGTCTCGTCTGCGTTCATCAGGTGCTGGTCCAGGCGAAGGAGGAGGCGGGCGCGCCGAGATAGCCCTTCAGCTCCTCGTCCAGCTTCAGGAGGCTGATCGAGAAGCCGGCCATCTCCTGCGAGGTGACGAAGCTGCCCATGTCGGTCTTGTGCACAGTGACGCCACGCTTGTCCAGAATGGTGCGCAGCCGGCGGTAGACGATCAGCATCTCCATCAGGGTGGTGGCGCCCAGGTTGTTCACCAGCACCGCCACCTCCTCGCCGCGGCCGAGCGGCATGTCGGCCAGCAGGATCTCCATCATCTGGTCTGCCAAGGGGTCCGCCGCGATCAGCTTCTGCCGGCCGACCCCCGGCTCGCCGGTGAGGCCCACGCCGATCTCCATCTCGTCGTCGGGCAGTTCGAAGGAGAGCTTGCCGGTCTCGGGGAGGGAGCCCGCCCGCACGGCCACGCCCAGGCTGCGCAGGTTCTCCCGCGCCCTGACGGCGAGGGCCTCGACGGCCTCCAGGCTGCGAAGGCGCGTGGCCGCGGCGCCCACGATCTTGATCATGTAGAGGTCGCCGGCGAGGCCGCGCCGTTCCTCCTTGCGCGCCAGCGGGGCGGAGGCGACGCCGTCCCAGATCGGCACGCTCCTGACCTCGATCCCTTCCTCGGCCGCCATCTCGGCGGCGATGTCGAAGTTCATGACGTCGCCGGTGTAGTTGCCGTAGAGGTAGAGCACGCCCCGGCCGCGATCGACGGCCCTGGTGGCCTCCAGGATGCTGTCGGGCGTGGGGGCCGCGAAGACGCCGCCGTTGACCGCCGCGTCGGCAAGACCCGGACCGACGTAGCCGGAAAAGAGCGGTTCGTGGCCGCTGCCGCCGCCGATCAGCAGGGCGACCTTGCCCTCGGGCATCTCGCTGCGGATCAGCGCGTCGAAGCCCGGCAGGCGCCGGACCCTCCCGCCGTAAGCCAGCTCCAGGCCGTCCAGCATCTCCGTCACGACCCGGGCCGGATCGTTCAGGATCTTCTTCATCCTGTACATGGCAGCGCCCGACCCCTGGCGTCGCGGACTCCCGCTAGCGGGTCAGGCCGAAGCAGGAGGCGGGTGCGTCCAGGTAGCCCTTCAGCTCCTCGTCCAGCTTCAGGAGGCTGATCGAGAAGCCGGCCATCTCCTGGCTGGTGATGAAGGCGCCCATGTCGGTCTGATGGACCCCGACGCCGCGCTCTTCCAGGATGGCGCGCACCCGGCGGTTGACGATCAGCATCTCCATGAAGGTGGTGGCGCCCAGGTTGTTGAAGAGCAGCGCCACCTGGTCGCCGCGGGCGAGCGGCATGTCGGCCAGCAACACCTCCATCATCTGGTCCGCAAGCGGGTCGGCGGGCGTCAGCTTCTGGCGGCGGACCCCGGCCTCGCCGTGCGCGCCCATGCCGATCTCGATCTCGTCGTCGGGCAGCTCGAAGGTGAGCTTGCCGGTCTCTGGAATGGAGCCCGCGCGCACCGCGACGCCGAGGCTGCGCAGGTTCTCGCGGGTCTTGACCGCGACGGCCTCCACCGCCTCCAGGCTGTCGAGCTTCGCGGCGGCGGCACCGGCCACCTTGATCATGTAGACGTCGCCGGCGATGCCGCGGCGCTCTTCCACCTGCTCGGGCGGGGCGGAGGCCACGTCGTCCCAGACGCGCACGGTGCGCACCTCGATGCCCTCCTCCTCGGCCATCTCGGCAGCGATGTCGAAGTTCATGTTGTCGCCGGCGTAGTTGCCGTAGAGGTAGAGCACGCCGCGGCCGCGGTGGACCGCCTTCGTGGTCTCCAGGATGAGGTCGGGCGAGGGGGCGGCGAAGACGCCGCCGGCGGCGGCACCGTCGGCCATGTTGTGGCCGACGAAGCCGTGGAACATGGGCTCGTGGCCGCTGCCGCCGCCGATCAGCAGTGCCACCTTGTCGTCGGGGATCTCGCTGCGCACCAGTGCATCCAGGCCCGGCAGGCGGCGGAGGGCGCCGTCGCTGGCCAGCACCAGGCCGTCCAGCATCTCGGTCACGACCTCAGCGGGGTCGTTCAGGATCTTCTTCATCTTAAACATCGTAGTCGTCCCCCTCCGGCGCCTTCGTCGGTACGTGGTCGAGGAGAATAAAGCCGACGATCCCTACCAGCAGCAAGGGAAAGCCGTAGGTGAAGAGGTCGAAGGCAAAGGGCTGGATCATCATGGCGACGGCGAGGAAGATGACCGCCGAGAGGAGCGTGAAGAGGCGCCGGTGCAGCTTTTCGTTCATGCCATCGCCTCCGCCGCCTGCCCCCGGCTGAGCAGCCTCTCGTCGCGGTCGTCGAAGAGGAAGGCCCGGGCCGGATCGAAGTCGAAGGCCACCGCCTGGCCCTGCCTGGCCGCAAGCTCCAGGGGAACGGCCTTGCGGAAGCTGCCGAAGCTGCCGTCGATCTGCAGGGCCTTGTCGATGCCGCGGCGGTTCACGGCGTAGATCTCTCCGGCGAAGCCGCCCTGGGAGAGGAGGGCTATGTCGTCGGGCCAGACGCCGACCGTGACCTCGTCCGGCACCGGCCCGCGCGGCCGGAAGGCGGCCAGCGGCAGGCGCGGCCCCTGGCCCTTCAGGCGGATCTCCCCGCCCTGCCGCTCCGCCTTCAGGAAGGCCATGTGCGGGCTGCCGATCAGCCGGCCGACGGCCGCCGTTGCCGGTTCCGCCATGATCTCGGCCAGGCGGCCGAGCTGCAGCACCCGGCCTCTCGAGACCAGGGCCAGGCGGTCGGCGATGGCGGTGGCCCCGTGGAAGTCGTGGGTGGCATAGAGCAGGGTGGAGCCGTAGTGGGCGTGCAGGCTGCGCAGCTCCGCCTGCAGGTCCTCGCGCAGCTTGAGGTCGAGCGCACTCAGCGGTTCGTCCAGCAGGTAGAGGGACGAGCGGCGGACCAGCGCGCGCGCCAGGGCCACGCGCTGCGTCTCGCCGCCGCTCAGTCCCTGCGGCTTGCGCTCGATCAGGTGGGCGATGCGGAGTTGCTCGGTCACGGTCTTGAGGCGGGCCTCGAGCTCACCCTCCTCGACCTTGCGGCCGGGCGCGCTGAGGGGCAGGGTGATGTTCTGGCGCACCGTCAGGGTGGGGAAGAGGTTCAGGCCCTCGAAGACCATGGCGACGTCGCGCCGGTTGGCGGCGGTGCCGGTCAGGTCCTGGCCGGCGAGCGCGATGCGCCCGCGGTCCGGCTTCTCCAGCCCGGCGACGCAGAGAAGCGTGGTGGTCTTGCCCGCGCCCGTCGGCCCCAGCAGGGCCAGGACCTCGCCCTCTGCGAGGTCGAGCGAGAGGCCGTCGAGCGCGCGCTGGCCGCCGAAGCGCTTGGCCAGGTCTTCGATCGCGAGAAAGCTCACCGGGCCACCTCCGCCGGGCTGGGGGAGAGATCGACGCGGCGGTCCTCGGCGTCGAAGAGGAAGGCGCGCGAGAGGTCGAGCCCGATCCCGCCCGGCCCGCCGGCGGAGCGGTCCTGGCCGATGAAGACCCGCTCGTCCAGCTTGAAGGAGAAGAGGCGGTCGGTGCCCTGCTGGAAGGGCAGGACGTCCTCCGCGCCGGCCAACCGGGGCAGGTCGCCCCCGCCGCCCAGCAGCAGGTTCTGCGGGCGGATGCCCAGCCGGCAGCCCTGGCGCCCCGCCAGTGCCGCCTTCATGGGCTCGGTTCCGGGGCCGGTCAGCGGCTTGCCCTCCAGGCGGATCTCGCCGCCCTCCAGCCCGGCGGCGAAGAAGTTCATCGAGGGAGAGCCGATGAAGTAGCCGGTGAAGGCCGTCTGCGGGCGGAAATAGAGGTCGTCGGCATCGCCGAACTGCTCGATCCCGCCGTCGCGCATCAGCACGATGCGGTCGGCCAGCGCCATGGCCTCGCGCTGGTCGTGGGTGACGTAGATGGTGGTGACCCCCAGCTCGCGCTGGATGTGGCCCAGCTCCCAGCGCATGTTCTCGCGGAACTGCTCGTCGACGGCCGAGAGCGGCTCATCCAGCAGCAGGACGTTGGGCTTGCGCACGATGGCGCGGGCGAGCGCCACGCGCTGCAGCGCGCCCGGCGGCAGGCCGCCCGGCCGCTTCTTCATGATCGGCCCTAGGTCCAGGATCTCGGCCACCCAGTCGAGCTGGCGACGCACCGTCTGGCGCGGCTCGCCGCGGGCCTTCAGCGGGAAGGCGATGTTGCCGGCGACCGTGAGGTGCGGGTAGAGCGAGACGCTCTGGAACACCATGGCGACGTTGCGCGCGCTGGGGGCGAGCCCCAGGATCTCGTCGCCGTCGAAGCGGATGGACCCGCTGTCGGCCTCCTGCAGGCCGGCGATGCAGCGCAGGGTCGTGGTCTTGCCGCAGCCCGAGGGGCCGAGGAAGACGACGAAGGCGCCGTCCTCGATCTCGAGCGAGATGTCGTCGACCGCGCGGAAGTCGCCGAAGCTGACGCTGAGGCTGTCGATGGAGATGCGTGCCATGGCTCAGCCCCGCGCCTTCGCGCTCAGGAGGTTGAGGTAGCGCACCAGGACCAGCGAGAGGCCGATGATGATCAGCAGCAGGATGACGGCCAGCGCCGAGGCTTCCCCGGTATAGAAATAGCTGAAGGCCACCTTGCCGAGCGTGAAGGAGACGGTCTGCGTGGTCGATCCGGGCCCGCCCCCTGTCATGGCGAAGAAGAGGTCGTACTGCTTGAAGGAATCGATCATGCGAAGCAGCAGGGCGATGAAGAGGATGGGGGCGGAGATCGGCAGCGTGATGCGGGTGAAGCGGTAGAAGGCCGAGGCGCCGTCGATGTCGGCCGCCTCGTAGATGACCTGCGGGATGCCGCGGAAGGCCGCCGTCGCCAGCAGGATGACGAAGGGGGTCCACATCCAGGTGTCGGCGATGACCACGGCGACCAGCGCGTTGTCGGTCACCCCCAGCCAGTCGATCTTGTCCGATCCGATCAGGGTCGCGAGATAGTTCACCACGCCCCATTCGGAATTGAACATGTAGCGCCAGAGGAAGCCCACGACGATGGGGCAGACCATCATCGGCATCATCAGCGCGGTGAAGATGATGTCCCGGCCGCGGAAGTTCTTCTGCAGGTAATAGGCAACGAAGATGCCGATCACGAACTGGCAGGCGACCGAGACGATGACGAACTGCCCGGTGAAGATGAAGCGCTCCCAGAGTTCCGGGTCGTCCAGCAGGAAGTCGTAGTTTTCCAGGCCGACGTACTCCTGCCCGCTGGCCGGGCGCAGGATCGAGAAGCGGTAGAAGCTGAGGATGATCAGCGAGACGAAGGGATAGCCCACCATGCCGATCAGCAGCAGCAGGCAGGGCACCAGGAAGAGCCAGATGATGGCCCGGTCCGAGAGCTCGAAACGCCCGGCGCCCCTCATCGCGCGCGCCCCAGCACGCCGAAGGTCATCCCCATGAGGAGGTAGTGGCGCAGGAAGTAGAAGAGGATCACCACCGGCACGATCAGCACGGTGCCGGCCGCGCAGATCTGCGTCCACTCCAGCCCCGTTGCCCCCATGGCGGAGGCGATCTTGACCGGCAGGGTCTTGGCCTGCGTGGTTGAGATGATGGAGGCGAAGGCGAACTCGTTCCAGGCGAAGATGAAGCAGAAGCCGCTGGTCGCCGCGATGCCACCCAGCACCTGCGGGATCACCAGCCGCCGGAAGGCGTAGAAGCGGGAGTAGCCGCAGTTGATGGCGATCCGCTCGATATCGGTCGAGACGCCGTCGAAGAAGCCCTTCATGATCCAGGTGGCGAGCCCGACGTTGATGAAGGTGGCGATCAGAATCAGCCCTACCTGGGTGTCGGCCAGCCCGATCTCAGAGAACATGATGTGGTAGAAGACCAGTACCGCGACCGGCGGCAGCATCCTGGTCGAGAGCACGAAGAAGAGGAAGTCGTTGCGCCCCGGGAAGGCGAAGCGCGAGCAGGCATAGCCGGCGAGCGTGCCCAGGGTGACCGCGATCACCGTGCCGGAGACGGAGATGACGATGGAGTTGACCAGCGCCTGGGTGAGGCCGATGGCCGAGGCTGCGCCCGCGGCCTCGCCGACCCCGAAGACCGCCTGATAGCCGGCCCAGCTCGGCTCGAAGATCAGGACCGGGGGGAAGGTGAAGAGATCCTGGCGATCCTTGATCGAGGAGATCATCAGCCAGAAGATCGGGCCCATGTTGTAGAGGCTGTAGAACAGCAGCAGCACCAGCGGCAGGAAATGCAGCGCGCGCCGCAAGGGGTCTGCCGTGCCAGCGCCGGCACCTGCCGTTCGCTTGCCGCTGAGGTCGTCTCTCGGCACCGTCGGTGTTCTCCCCGGGGAAAAAGGATCGCCCGGCCGACCTGGCGGCCGGGCGATGCCGTTTCGGCCTTAGTTGACGGACAGGACTTCGATCTCGTCCTTGCCCACGGGGGTAATCACCTGGTCGGGAACCTCCGGAGAGGAATCCCCGCGCTTGATGTCATAGCCGGCGCGCTTCAAGGTGCGCTCGTTGCGCCGTGCCGCATCGTCCAGCGCCTCCTGCACCGTCTTCTTGCCGGTGACGGCGTTGGAGATCTCGTCCTGCAGCTCGTCCAGCAGGATCGGATACTCCGGCAGGTGCCAGTAGTCGTTGGTGTAGTTCAGGGCCTCGGCGAAGTGCTTGTTGTAGCTGTTGAGGTCCTGCCACTCGGAGCTCTCCAGCACGCTCTTCAGACCGGTCTGGCAGACCGCGGCGTATTCCTTCTGCTGCTCGGGCTCGAAGTACCACTCCATGAACTTGACCAGGGTCGGGATCTTCTTGGAGTAGACGTTGATGCCCATGCCCTGGCCGCCGACAGAGAACTGGCGGCGGAACTTGCCGTCGCGGCCCACCGCACCCGGCAGGTTGGTGAAGCCGGTCTGCTCGGCATAGGGGTTGACGGCGGGATCGGAGTTGGAGCCGTTGAAGTAGTACCACTGCATGGCCATCGCCAGCTTGCCTTGCTGCCAGGCGGCGTTGACCTCGTCCCAGCCCCAGTTCTGCGAGCCCGGCGGGCCGAACTTGAACATGTCGACATAGGCCTGCACGCCGTCGACCGAGGCCGGCGAGTTCAGATAGCCTTCCACCTCGAAGGTCTCGGGGTTGTAGAGCTCACCGCCGAAGGACCAGAGGAAGGAGTTGGAGGCCGTGGTCGCGAAGTCGTACTCGCGTCCGCCCATCTGGCCCCAGCCGTAGAGCTCCTGGTCGGGGCGGGTGAAGAACTCGGCCATGTCGCGGGCCTGCTGGTAGGTCTGCGGCACCGCCAGGTCGTAGCCGTATTTCTCCTTGAAGGCCTTCTGCTCGTCGGGATTCTCAAAGAGGTCCTTACGATACATGAATCCGTAGGCGTCCTGGTTCACCGGCAGGCCCCAGAACTGGCCGGAGTTGTCGGGGTACTCGCCGTAGCGGGCCAGCGAGGCGCGCGGGAAGAGCGAGGCGTCGAGCGAATCGGAATCCTCGAAGATCTTGTTCACCGAGTAGGCGTGGCCGGCGCCGGCGAACTCCGCCGTCGACTGGCTGTCCCACATGGCGAAGTCGAAGCCGTCGCCCTTGATCGCGAACTCCGATGCGATCTTGTTGTGCCACTCGGGGCCATAGGGAACCAGGGCCGGCACGATCTTGACGTTCTTGTCGGGATAGCGCTCGGCGATCTTCACGATGGCGTCCGCGCAGGTGCCGGCATGCCACACGAAGGTCAGGGTCTCTTCCTCCGCCTGGGCGGAGCCTGCAACGGCAAGTGCCAGGCCGGCGACCGCCGACAGCCAGATGCCGCGTTTCCTAGCCTCATGTCTCGTCATGTTTTCCTCCACTTGCTCGGGGGCGTCCCTTCTTGCCAGGGTGATCCCCCCTCCAGTTCGGACGGCGAACCGCCCCTTCTTGATCCCCGTCCCCCGGTCCCCCGAGGTCCGAGACACGTGATTCATCCCGTGTGTACTAGTTTCTGCAGCTCGCGCATCATGCGCTTGGGGTTGCTTGCCTGAAAGACGTTGCGGCCGAAGACGAGGCCCCTGGCGCCGCTGCCCATGATCTCCTTCACCATGGCCTTTGCCTTCTTGTCGTCGTCCAGCGAGGCGCCGCCGGCCAGCAGCACGGGAACGTCCACGCTGGCCACCACCTGGGCGAAGCTCTTGGCGTCGCCCGACCAGTCGGTCTTCAGGATGTCGGCCCCCAGGTCCGCCGCGATCCGGCAGTTCATGGCGATCGCCTCGGCGGTGAAGGGGTCCTGGCGCAGGCCCCCGCGTGCCGCCATGGGCTCGACCACCAGCGCCATGCCGAGCTGGCGGCAGCGCTCCGCGGTCCGGCCGCAGATCTCGACCGAGCGGCTTTCCAGGTCCGGGTCGTGGTGGCAGGTGAAGAGGAAGGTAATGACGGCCTCCGCCCCCAGCCGGGCCGCATCCTCGACGGAGCTGACCTGGCGCGTGTGCCCCTCGGCATAGCCCGCCGGGCTGCCCTGGCGCCACATGCTGGTCTGGTCGATCCGCAGCATGACGGCCGGGCGCCCGCGGACCGCCAGGAGGTCGGCATTGCGCTCCATCTGGCCCGGGGTCAGCAGCAGGCCCTCCGCACCGACCTCCAGCGCGGCCTCGATGATGGGGCGCGCCTGGGTCAGGCCCGGGACGGGGCCGAGCTGCATCCCGTGGTCCAGCGCGATGGAGAAGGAACGGCCGGTCCCGGCGCTGAAGAAGGCTGCGCTGCGCAGCTGCTTGCCGCTCATGGTCTGATTTCCCTTTGGCTTGCGTCGTCCCTGCCGTTCTGATCGACCCGGCGGAAGTTGATGGCCTCCTCGCGCAGCATGGCCTCGGTCTCGCCCTCCAGCGGACCGGCGACCAGGACCTCGTCGAAGGCCGAGAGGTGCACGAACTTGTGCAGGCCGGACTTCTGGAACTTGGAGGAATCGATGATCGTCACCTTGCGGTCGGCGATGCCGAGGAAGGCCTGCTTGGTCCGCGCGATGTCGGCGTTGAAATAGTAGGTGGTGCAGTTGCGCACGGCCGAGGCCGACATGATCACCAGGTCGATCCACAGCGAGGAGATCGCCACCTCCGTCACCCGGCCGAAGAAGGCCCGCGCGATGCGGTCGTAGGTGCCGCCAACCGAGATCACGGTGATCTCTTCGATCTCGCCCAGCTCCACCATCAGGGGCAGCGCGTTGGTGAGCACGGTCAGCGGCCGCTTCTCGCGCAGCAGGGGGGCGATGGTCGCGACCGTCGTGCTGTCGTCCAGCGCGATCGCCATGCCGGGTTCGATGAGCTCGGCGGCGGCTTCCGCCAGGGCCTGCTTCTGCTGCCGGTTGAGCTGGGCGCGCTGCGCGTAGTCGGCCTCGAAGAGGACAGAGGGCTGCATCGTCGCGCCGCCGCGAATCTTGCGGACCAGACGTTGCTGGCTCAGCATATCCAGGTCGCGGTGCACCGTCATCTTGCTGACGTCCAGGGTCACGGCCAGTTCCTCGACCGAGACCGAAGACTGGCTGCGGATGACCTCCAGCATTTTTTGGCGGCGCATTTCGGCTCGCACGACGGCTCCTCCCTGGTAGCCATTTCTAACAGGCTATCACAGGATTTTTCCCGCGCAAGAGGATTTGTAACAGGATTTGTGTGATAGATATCGTAGGTAGTGTTATTTCATGTTCTCGAATCTGTCATCCAAGAGGCCTTGCGCTAGGTCCTTGATTCCCGGAAGAATGTGACAGGCTGGACGGTTACCAGGGAGGCTGCCGCCCGCTGGCAAAACGGGAGAGATAGACATGGACGATAGACAGGAAAAGCTGCTGATCCGGGCCATCGCCAGGGAACGGCTGGGACGACGCGACTTCATGCAGCGCGCCTCTGTCCTCGGTGTGGGTGCGGTCGCCGCCGCCAACCTCTGGACCGGCTCGGCCAAGGCCGCCGAGCCGAAGCGGGGCGGGCACCTGCGCATCGGCATCGGCGCAGGATCGACCACCGACAGCCTGGATCCCGCCGTCTACGACGACAGCTTCGACCTCGCCATGGGCTGGTCCATCTGCAACAACCTCAGCGTCATCAACAAGCACGGCAATCTGGAGCCGGAGCTGGCCGAGAGCTGGGAAGCCTCCGCCGACGCCAAGACCTGGACCTTCAAGCTGCGCAAGGGGGTCGAGTTCCACAACGGCAAGACCATGAACGCCGACGACGTGGTCGCCTCGATCAACCATCACCGCGGGCCCGACAGCAAGTCGGGTGCGGCCGGCATCCTGACCTCGATCACCGACGTGAAGAAGGACGACGACCAGACGGTCGTCTTCACGCTGGACGCCGGCAGCGCGGACTTCCCTTACCTGGTCTCCGACTACCACCTGATCATCTTCCCGGCCAAGGACGGCAAGATGGACTGGCAGGACGGCGTCGGCACCGGCCCCATGGTGCTGAAGAACTTCGAGCCCGGCATCCGGGTCGAGATGACCCGCAACCCGAACTACTGGAAGGAAGGGCAGGGCTTCTTCGACGAGTACTCGGCCCTGGCGATCCTCGATCCCTCCGCGCGGGTCAATGCCCTGCAGACCGGCGAGGTCGACTGCATCGACCGGGTCGACGTGAAGATCGTCGACCGCCTGGCTGGCGTGAACGGGATCAAGATCCTCGAGAACACCGGCTACCTGCACTATACCTTCCCGATGCGCACCGACACGCCGCCCTTCGACGACAAGAACGTGCGGCTGGCGCTGAAGTACGCGATCGACCGCGAGGATCTCATGCGCAAGATCCTCCGCGGCCACGGCACCTTGGGCAACGACCAGCCGATCGGGCCGAACGATCCCTTCTACGACGCCGGGCTGGAGCAGCGCACCTACGACCCCGACAAGGCCAAGTGGCACCTGCAGCAGGCCGGGCTCTCGAACCTGCAGGTCGACCTGGCTGCCGCCGAGGCTGCCTACGTCGGCGCCGTCGATGCCGCGGTGCTCTATTCCGAGCATGCAAAGAAGGCCGGCATCGACATCAATGTCGAGCGGGTCTCCAGCGACGGCTACTGGTCGTCGATCTGGATGAACCGGCCCTTCTGCGCCTGCTACTGGGGCGGGCGTCCGACCTCGGACTGGATGTTCTCCACCGCCTATGCCGCCGATGCGGCCTGGAACGACACCTTCTGGAAGAACGAGCGCTTCAACGAGCTGCTGATCCAGGCCCGAGCCGAGCTGGATCAGGACCTGCGCCGCGATATGTATGCCGAGATGCAGACCATCGTCCGTGACGACGGCGGGGCGCTGATCTGGTCCTTCGCCAACAACATCATGGGCCTCAGCGAGCGGCTGCAGCACGATGAGGCGGTGGCCGGGAACTATCCCATGGACGGCTGGCGCGCCTCCGAGCGCTGGTGGTTCTCCTAAGCGCCCGGTTCGCTACCGGGGGAGCGTGACGCGGCTCCCCCGCCCGCCTTGCCCGGTCCGATGCCGGGGGCGGGCCTGTTTGGAGAGGCAAAGGCCGGTCGGCGCTCCTCGCTCGGAGGCGCCACGACCGGCCATTCTTCGTGATGGCTTGAGGAAGGATAGATGTCATGACCGCGGCTGGGGACAGGCTGAAGGCGATCGAGGTGCGTCCCGTGCTGGTGCCCTTGCGGCGGCCCCTGGTGGTGGCCAGCGGGCAGGTCGAGCACGCGCCGCTTATCGCTGTCGATCTTCATGGCGAGGCCGGGGCGCATGGCCAGGGCTACATCTTCACCTACACCCCGGCAGCCCTCGGCCCGACCGCCCGCCTGATCGAGGAGATCGGACGCCTCCTCGTCGGCCAAAGCCTGGCGCCGCACGACATCGAGCGCTTTTTGGCCGCCCGTTTCAAGCTGCTGGGGACAGCCGGTCTGGTCACCATGGCGATGGCGGCGGTGGACATGGCCGCCTGGGACGCCGTGGCCCGGATGGCCGACCTGCCGCTGGCGCGCTTCCTGGGCGGTACGTCCCGGGCCCTGCCGGCCTACAACTCCAACGGTCTCGGCATCATCGGTGCCGCGGCCGCGGCGAAGGAGGCCGAGGAGCTGGTCGGCGAGGGCTTCTCTGCGGTGAAGCTGCGGCTCGGCTACCCCACCCTGACCGAGGACCTGGCCGTCGTCGAGGCCGTGCGCCGCGCGGTGGGCGGCGAGGTCCGCATCATGACCGACTACAACCAGTCCCTGACCGCGGCCGAGGCCAAGGTGCGCGTGCTGGCCCTGGACCACGCCGGGCTCACCTGGATCGAGGAGCCCCTGCCCAGCGACGACCTGGCCGGTCATGCCCGCCTGCGTGCCCAGGGCCGCACCCCGATCCAGCTTGGCGAGAACTTCTGGAGTCCGCGCGAGTTCGCCCGGGCGCTGGAGGCCGGCGCCGGCGACCTCTACATGCCCGACCTCATGAAGATCGGCGGTCCCACCGCCTGGCTGCGCTGCGCGGCCATGGCCGAGCCGCAGGGCATCCCGCTCTCCTGCCACCTCTTCCCCGATCTCTCCGCGCACCTGCTGGCGGTCACGCCCACCGCGCACTGGGTCGAGTATGTCGACTGGGCCAACCCCATCCGCGCGGAGCCGCTGACGGTAACGGACGGCAAGGTCCAGATCGCGGAGCGGCCGGGTTTCGGCCTTGCCTGGGACGAGGCGGCCCTGACGCGCTACGCGCTGTGATCCGCTGCCGCCTTCCTGCCGGGTGAGGTCGAGAATGACACAAAACGTTCCTTCTCCCCACACAGTCCGGGTCGATCTTTAGCCCGAGGTGATTGAGAAGGAGAGCAGATCATGTCGATGCGCTGCAATGGCCAGTCTGCCGTCGGGGTTCGTGTGAGACGCAAGAAGACGTTTGATCAGCATCTTGCACGAGCCATGGCCGAGGAGCGGCGAGCGGCCTTCCTCGAAGCAAGGCTCCGCCGCCGGCAGATCCGCCTGGAGCAACTGGAACTCGAAGCCTACCCCTCTGTCTGGCAGCTCCCGGAAGCCGCCTAGCTGGCAGAGGTGCGATCGCCCGGGCGCCGTTGCCACTACGGCAGCCCGGGCGGCTTTGGGGCGGTGGCGGGGCGGTGTCAGCCGGCCTGGGCGGGCCAGACGCCGGCCTGGGTCATCTCCTCGACGGCCTCGTCGGTGAACTCGGCCCGCGGCGCGTCGCCCCCGATGACGAACATCAAGAGGTTCTCCGCCTCGGGGTCGCCACCCTCGGTCACGTTCTGGAAACGCCGCGCCACGCCCGGCGGAAAGGAGATCACGTCGTAGGGTGCGAGGTCGACATGCTCCACCTCGCCGGCCTCGTTCTCCCAGCTACACCGCCAGGTGCCGGTCATGGGGATGAAGGTCTCGTTGGTATCGTGGTTGTGCATCAGGGGCCCATGGCCGGGCTTGGCCTTGCAGTAGCCGAGGTTGAAGCCTTCCGAGATCGCGATGGCGGCCGTCTTGGAGGCGTCGCTGCCGACGGGCGACATGACCTGTCCCTTGGCGTCGCTCGGCGGCTGGAAGCCGATGACGTTGAACATCGTGCGCTCACAGCCCTTCACATGGCTGTCGCCCAGGCCACCGTCGAATCCGACGAGGCCCTCGAAGCGGGCAACCCGCTCCATCATCTCCGTGCGCGACCAGCCCCTGCGCTTCATCTTCTCTACCACGCTCTCCTCCTTTTCCGTTCCTGTAGCCCCTTGTCTTGCTTCCCGCGAGATTGAAGCGGATCGCTGCGGCGATCAAGTCATCCGGCCGGCTGGGCCGGCCGCAAGTGCGCGGCTAGGCGTTTCCGTCGCCCCGGCGATGAGACGGTCCGCGGGCCTTCCTCGCGAGGAATGGCGGTCCCAGGTTAAGCGTTGATGAAGATTCACACCGCGACCTAGGGACCGCCGGTTCAAGAGCGCCTCAAGTGATCCACAGGCCTTCCTGCTGCCGCAGGAAATTTCACATCGAGAGATTGCCCTTTCTCGCGATCAAAGTTTAGGATCAGGCATATTTCATTATTCCGCGTCCGTCATGCATGGTTGAAGTGCTCTAGGTTACTGGCGCGGATCGCAAGGGGGGGACTGGGGTCATGGCCGTCATCTTCGGCACGACCGGCGTCAATGACACGCTGGTCGGAAGCAACGCTGTCGACAGCATCTATGGGCTGAGCGGTGATGACAGGCTCTATGGCCTGGAGGGCGACGACAGCCTCTTCGGCGGCAGCGGCGACGACATCTCGCTGGCAGGGGGGAGCGGCAGCGACACCATAGAGGGCGGCCCCGGCGACGATCTGCTGTTCGGAGGCAGCAGGGGGGATCGTCTGCTCGGCAACGACGGCGACGACAGGATCTTCGGCGGGCCCGGGACGGAGCATGGCAACGGAGGGTCGGGGGACGACAGGTTCTACGGCGGTGAGAGCAACGACGGGCTGATCGGGGGCGACAGTGGCGCGGATTCGCTCTTCGGCGGCCAGGGCGACGACGTCTTCTTCTACGGCGGAGTGGGCGACGACCTGATCGACGGCGGCGACGGCAGGGAGAACCGGCTCTTCGGCGGCCTTGGAAGCGACACGATCTTCGGCGGTAGCGGCGACGACTACCTCCTTGTCGGCATGGACGTCACCCTGGGCGTGGACGGTGACGATTCCCTCTACGGCGGCAGCGGAAACGACGATCGCCTGATCGGGTTTGCAGGCGACGACCTTGTCGCCGGCGATGACGGCAACGATTCCAACCTCTCGGGCGACTCCGGTCTCGACCGGCTCTACGGCGGAAGCGGGTCGGACAGCGCGCTCAGGGGGGACTCCGGCGACGACTTCCTGGCCGGCGGGAGCGGTGTCGACCGCAGCCTCTTCGGCGACGCCGGGAACGATCTCCTTGCCGGCGGGGCGGGCGACGACACGAGCCTTATCGGCGGCGGCGACGACGACAGCCTCTACGGCGGCGAAGGCGATGACGAGCGCTTCTACGGCGGGGCGGGAGCGGACACCATCGAGGGTGGCAGCGGCAGCGACACCTTCCTGAACGGCGAGCAGGGCGACGACCTGATCTACGGCGGCTCCGGCTTCGACCTTCTCCTGCAGGGCGACCAGTCGGGCCAGAGCGGCGACGATGTCATCTCGGCGGGGGCGGGAAACGACTCCGGGCTCTTCGGGGGACGCGGGAACGACAGGCTCTACGGCGACGAGGGCGCGGACCGGAGCCTCGCGGGCGAGGCCGGCGACGACAGCCTTTTCGGCGGCAGCGGCGCCGACACCAACCTCTTCGGTGCGGCGGGCGACGACCGCATCGACGGCGATTCCGGTGCGGACAGCATCCTGGAGGGCGGCGACGGCAGCGACACCCTCTCCGGCGGGGCGGGCGACGACGTCGGCCTCTTCGGGGCGGAGGGCGCCGACACCCTGGCCGGAAACCTGGGCCACGACGCCAGCCTCTTCGGCGATCTCAGCTCCGACACCCTGACAGGGGGCAGCGGCGCCGATTCCTTCCTCTACGGCGGCGGGTCGACCGACCGGGTGACGGGCGGCAGCGGGTCCGACAGCGACCTCTTCGGCGGCGGCGGACGGGACACCCTGGACGGGGAGGCTGGCGCCGACTCCCGGATCTTCGGGGGCGACGGCGAGGACCGGATCACCGGCGGCGAAGCCAACGACCGCTATCTCTACGGCGGTGCGCAACGCGACAGCCTCTATGGCGGAGAGGGGGCGGACCGTTTCCTTTTCGGCGACGCCGGTAACGACAGCATCTACGGCGGGGTCGGTGCCGATCTGCTCTATGGCGGCAGCGACGCCGACAGCCTCTTCGGCGAAGAGGGCAACGACGACCTCTACGGCGGCGCAGGCGCCGACCTGCTGATCGGGGCGAGCGGCGAGGACCGCGCCTGGGGCGGCGATGGCGCCGACACTGCCGGCGGCATGAGCGGTGCCGACTTCCTCTATGGAGACAGCGGGCAGGACGTCTCCTTTACCGGAGCCGGTGGCGACGATGTGCTGTCCGGCGGTTCGGGCGGAGACAGCCACTTCTTCGGCGGCCTGGGCGACGACAGCTTGAGCGGCAACGACGGCGGCGACACCTCGTTCGACGGCGCCAGCGGGGCCGACCAGATCAACGGCGGCGGCGGCGAGGATGCCTCGCACTTCGGCGGCAGCGGCGAAGACCGCCTGTCGGCCGGCGCCGGCAACGATCGCGGGATCTTCGGCGGTCTGGGCGACGACACCGTGCTGGGCGGCGACGGCGATGACAGCAGCCTCGCGGGCGGCTCCGGCGCCGACATCGTCAAGGGGGGCGAGGGCAAGGACTCCGACCTCTCCGGGGCCACCGGCTCCGACCTGCTCTACGGCGGCGGCGGGGACGACAGCGGGCTCGCCGGTGGCCAGGGTTTCGATATCCTGTTGGGGGAGCTCGGCGACGATTCCAGCTTCTTCGGGGGCAGCGGGCTGGACATCCTGCTGGGCGACAGCGGCCGGGACGCCGGCCTCCACGGGGGCAGCGGCAGCGATCAGGTGAGCGGCGACAGCGGCGACGACAGCGGCCTCTACGGCGGCGCCGGTGACGACCTGCTGTTCGGCGACCAGGGAGCGGATTCCCTTCTCTACGGCGGCGATGGCGACGACACCTTCTTCGGCGGCCTCGGCGACGACCTGGGCCTCTACGGCGGCAGCGGCGAGGAAGACATCCTGGGCGAGGAGGGAGACGATTCCCTGATCCGGGCCGGCAGCGGAAAGGACTTCGTCTCCGGCGGCCAGGGCGACGATTCCCTGATCTACGGCGGCGCGGGCGATGACTCCATCACCGGCGCGCGCGGCGGCGACAGGCAGCTCTTCGGCGGCAGCGGCGCCGACCGCATCACCGGCGCCAGCGGCGACGACAGCGGCCTCACGGGCGACTCGGGCAGCGACCGCCTGGCAGGCGGGTCGGGCGATGACGCCTCCTTCTCCGGAGGCGATGGCGACGACAGCATCACCGGCAACGACGGCTCCGACACCAGCCTCGGCGGCGGCAGCGGGTTCGATATCGTCAGGGGTGGAGAGGGCGACGACAAGGCCCTGGAGGGCGGCAGCGGGGTCGATCTCGTCCTGGGCGAGAACGACGACGACAGCCTGCTCTCGGGCGGCGCTGGCGACGATGCCCTCTTCGGAGGCAGTGGCCAGGACCGCGGCCTCAGCGGCGGTACGGGTGCCGACATCCTCTCCGGCGACAGCGGCACCGACGGCAGCTTCTCGGGCAACGGCGGCGACGATCGGGTCTACGGCGACGACGGCAACGACTTTTCTCTCGCGGGCGACAGCGGCGAGGATGGTCTCTTCGGAGGCAGCGGCAACGACCGCCTCTTGTTCGGCGGTTCCGGCGAGGACAGCCTCTACGGCGGCAGCGGTGCCGACACCAGTCTCTATGGCGGCGATGACGCGGACCTGATCTTTGGCGGCAGCGGTTCCGACATCAGCTTCTCGGGCGACAGCGGTGAGGATTCGCTCTTCGGGGGATCGGGGGTGGACTCGCTGCTACAGGGCGGCGACGGCCAGGACGAGCTCTTCGGCGGCGACGGTAAGGACAGCGTCCTGGTCGGCGAGAGCGGAGACGACCGTCTCTACGGTGGCAGTGGAGACGACAGCCTGCTCCTCGGTGCCTTCGGCAATGACTTCATCTTCGGCGATAGCGGAGCCGACCGCCAGCTCCTGGGTCAGGACGGAGACGACGCGGTCCGAGGCGGGGACGGCGATGACGAATTGCTGAGCGGGGGAGCGGGCGACGACGCTCTCTTCGGCGGCAGCGGTGCGGACAGTTCGCTCTCAGGCGACAGCGGTGCCGACAGCATCTCGGGCGGCAGCGGCGCCGACAGTGCGCTCTTCGGCGGGCTCGGCGACGATACACTCTCGGGCGGGGCCGGCGACGACCGCGCGCTGGAAGGCGGCAGCGGCCGGGACCTGCTGCTGGGCCAGAGCGGGGATGACGAGCTGACCGGCGGCAGTGGCGACGATGAGCTCTTCGGTGGCACCGCCGAGGATGTCGCCTTCGGTGGCATCGGTGACGATATCGCCTTTGGCGGGGACGGCGACGACAGGCTTTACGGCGCCAGCGGCAAGGATTCTTCCTTCTACGGCGGTGACGGTCGCGACCTCATCTTCGGCGGCACGGGCGAGGACACGCTCCTGCTCGGCAACGGCGGAAACGATGTGGTGGAGGCAGCCCTCGGCTCCGACAGCAACCTCTATGGCGGCGCTGGCGACGATCTGGTCGACAGCGGCAGCGGAACGGACGCCTTCCTGTTCGGCGATACGGGCAACGATACGCTCCAGGCGGGCAGCGGCGTGGATTCCTTCCTGATCGGCGAAGCCGGCGACGACCAGATCTTCGGCGGCGACGGGGCGGACGAGATCGCCAGGGGCGGGCTCGGCGGCGATTATCTGTTCGGCGGCGCCGGCGATGACACCTCCTTCTACGGGGGCGAGGGCCAGGACAGCCTGGATGCCGGCGCGGGAGACGACGTCAGCTTCTTCGGCGGCAGCGGCGCCGACGAGATCGACGCCGGCAGTGGCGACGACCGGCGACTCTACGGCGATAGCGGCGCGGATCACATCGTCGGCGGCTCGGGTATCGACTTCGATGTTATGGGCGGTGCCGGCGATGACAGCCTCAGCGGCGACGCCGGTGCTGACTACAGTCTGGACGGGGGAGACGGGGATGACAGTCTCTCCGGCGGCTCCGGCGACGACTCCAGCTTTTTCGGTGGCAGCGGCGAGGATCTCATTGCCGGGGACAGCGGAAGCGACCGTCGCCTGTTCGGCGGTAGCGGCGACGACCAGGTCCTCGGTGGCGCAGGAGACGATGGGGACCTCCGGGGAGAGGAGGCGGACGATAGGGTCGACGGCGGCAGCGGGGCGGATCGCTTCCTCTGGGGCGGCGCCGGCGACGACACGGTCATGGGCGGCAGCGGGGCGGACTCCTTTGTGCGCGGCGACGCCGGTAACGATCTACTGTTCGGCGGCGACGGGATCGAAGCCACGTTCTTCGGGGACAGCGGCAACGATAGGGTCTACGGCGACGACGGCAACGACAATTCGCTCTATGGCGGCAGCGGCGACGACTGGCTGTTCGGAGCCAGCGGTATCGATGCCACTCTGGTCGGGAGAGACGGCAATGACAGCGTCGGTGGGGGATCGGGGAACGATTCGCTCGTTTTCGGTCAGACCGGCGACGACGCGGTCTTCGGAGGTGCGGGCAACGACCGGCTGCTCTATGGCGGCGATGCCAACGACAGTCTCAATGGTGGGGATGGCAGCGACCAGCGCCTCTTCGGCGGGGCTGGCGATGATAGCGTCGCTGGAGGCGCCGGCAGCGACTTTAGCCTCCTGGGCGGGCTCGGGGACGATGCACTGTCCGGAGACCAGGGAGGCGATCGTTCCCTCTACGGCGGCAGCGGGGCCGATCGGATCTATGGCGGCGCGGGCGGCGACCTCGACCTCTTCGGTGCCAGTGGAAACGACAGCCTCTTCGGCGACGACGGACAGGATTCCTCTCTCCTTGCCGGCAGCGGCGCCGATGTGATCGGCGGCGGTAGCGGCGCGGACAGCGATCTCTTCGGCGACAGCGGCGCAGACACGCTGGGCGGCGACAGCGGAAACGATTCCGACCTCTTCGGCGACCTCGGGGCGGACAGCCTCTTCGGCGGGGCCGGCGACGACAGCAAGCTCTACGGGGGCAGCGGGCACGACAGGCTCTATGGCGACGACGGCCAGGACCTGGAGATGAACGGCGGCAGCGGCAACGACAGCGTCTTCGGCGGCAGCGGGAACGACGGCGCCCTCTTTGACAGCCTGCAGGGGGGCGCCGGCAACGACCTGGTGGCCGGAGACAGCGGCAACGACGACCGCCTGCTGGGCAACGAGGGTGTCGACATCCTTTTCGGCGGCGACGGCGACGACCAGCGGCTCTTCGGCGGTTCCGGGACGGACCAGCTCTACGGCGGAAATGGCGGCGATGCCTCGCTCTTCGGGGCCAGCGGCGACGACCTGGTCTCGGCCGACAGCGGCAACGATCGGCTGCTTTTCGGTGGCGCGGGCGACGATTCCCTCCTCGCCCAGTCCGGTGACGATGCCAGCATCTTCGGTGCGGCCGGAGGCGACAGCCTCTTCGGCGGCGACGGAAACGATCGGGATCTGCAAGGCGGTTCCGGCAGCGACCGGATCTACGGTGATGGCGGCGACGACACCGGCCTATCCGGGGGCAGCGGCAACGACCTGCTCTTCGGTGCGGACGGGGCCGACAGCCAGCTGCTGGGTGCAGGCGGCATCGACCGGCTCTATGGCGGCAGCGGTGCCGACCTCGGGCTCTACGGTGGTGCCGGGAACGATGAGATCGTCGGCGGCAGCGGCGAGGACTCGGGCCTTCACGGCGGGCTCGGGGACGATGTCGTCCTGGGCGGCAACGGCAACGACAGCGAGATCCTGGGCGAGAGCGGGGCGGACTTCCTGCTGGGCGCCAAGGGCGACGACTTTGCCGTCATGGGCGGCAGCGGCGACGATCAGGTCTTCGGCGACGCCGGGGCGGACACCCTCTACGGGGGGCTCGGCAAGGACACGCTCTACGGCGGGGCGGACAACGACCTCCTCGTCGTCGCCAGCCAGGCGGAGATCCAGTCGGGCGACAGCTTCGACGGCGGCGCCGGGGTGGATACCCTCTTCCTCGGCCAGGGCGCCTCTCTGGTGGCGGGCGTCAGCCTCTCCTCGATCGAGGTGTTGGTGCGCCTGGGAACCTCGGGGAACGACAGCCTGCGCGGCGACAGCCTCATCGACCGCTTCTTCGGATTGAGCGGCAGCGACCGGCTGGAGGGCCGGGGTGCGGACGACGCCCTCTACGGCGGTGCCGGCAGCGACACGCTCCTGTTCGGCGGCAGCGGCGCAGACAGCCTCTTCGGCGGCAGCGGGTCCGACCGGGGCCTCTTCGGCGACAGCGGCGCCGATCAGATCCTCGGCGACAGCGGCGATGACAGTTCCCTGTTCGGAGGTGCCGGCGGCGACCGTCTCTACGGCGGTGCCGGAATAGACCTCGCCTTCTTCGGTGGAGCCGGTCCGAACAGCTTCTTCGGCGGCAGCGGCGCCGACGCGTCCTTCTTCGGCGGTGAGGACCGGGACCGAGTGGACGGGGACAGCGGGGACGATTCCCTCTTCGTCGGCAACGCGGGCGACGACTTCATCTTCGGCGGCGATGGGAACGACCGCCAGCTCTACGGCGACAGCGGCAAGGACCGCATGTTCGGCGATTCCGGCAACGACCAGCTCTTCGGCGGCAGCGGCGGCGATAGCCTGGCCGGTCGCCTGGGCGACGACACGCTCTACGGCGGCGACAATTTCGGGATCTTCTTCCAGGACGAGCTGGACGGCAACAGCGGCGCCGACACGCTCTTCGGCGGCAATGGCATCGACGTGATCGACGGCGGCAGCGGTGTCGATACGGCCGTCGGCGGCAGCGGCAGCGATACCTTCTTCGTCGACAGCCTGGCCGATGTGGTGCGCGAGACCGCCGGCGGCGGCGGGGGCGACGTCGTGCGCTCGCGCGCGGCCGACTACACCCTGGGCACGGGGGCCGAGGCCTTCATCGAACGCGCCAACATCAACCAGAGCGCGGGCGACGCCGACTTCACCGGCAACGCCATCGACAACACCCTGGTCGGCAACAGCTTCGCCAATCGGCTCGTCGGAGAAGCCGGGAACGACATCCTCAACGGCAACAGCGGGTCGGACGAACTCTTCGGCGGGGCCGGCGACGACACCTTCGTGGTCGACACGGCAGCCGACCAGGTCCACGAGCTGGCGGGCGAGGGCACGGATCTGGTGCGCGCCGAGGCGAGCTACACCCTGCCCAGCGGCACCGCCACGGCCTTCGTCGAAAACCTCCGCCTGCAACAGGACTTCGGGCCGATCGACGGCGCCGGCAACGCGCTGGACAATGCCCTGCAGGGCAATACCTCGGCCAATATTTTGCGGGGCCTGGAGGGCGACGACTCCCTCGCCGGACTGGCCGGCGACGACGGCCTCTACGGCGGTCTGGGCAACGACATCCTGGAGGGCGGCAGCGGCGCCGACACGCTGGCCGTGGCGAACGGCGACTCCCTCTTCGGCGGCAGCGGGGCGGACTCCTTCTTCTTCAACGGCGACAGCCTGGGCGTCGCCGGCAACGGCGGTCCGGTGATCGGCGACTTCGGTGAGGGCGACCGCTTCGTCTTCGCCTCCGGCCTGGAGGTCGGCAGCTTCACCTACATCGAGACGGCGGCCTTCTCCGGTGGCGGCAACTCCGAGGCGCGATTCGCCGGTGCGACGCAGATCCAGGTCGACCGGGACGGCGACGGCACGCCCGACCAGGCCTTCCGCGCGGTCGGCATCTCAGAGGCCGGGCAGCTCACCGCGACGGACTTCCTCTGGCTGGACTAGCCGCCGAGGAAGACCTTTTCCTGCCGTCAGGTGTTGATCGTCACGCGGGCCTCTCGTAGAGGAGGGTGCGATACCTTCCCCATGCTGTGCGGTTGCCCGGGATGAGTTGAGCGAGGCGGAGCGAATGGCCGAGAGAGACTGGATCGCGGTGGACTGGGGGACCTCGAACCTGCGGGCCTGGCGGATCGGAGCCGGCGGGGTCGCAGCCGAGGCCAGGTCGGACAGAGGCATGAACAGCCTGAAGCCGGACCAGTTCGCGCCGGCCCTGCTGGAAGCCGTCGGGTCCTGGCTGGAGGAGGGCCGGCCGACCCGGGTCGTCGCCTGCGGCATGGTCGGCGCGCGCCAGGGCTGGATGGAGGCGCCCTACCGCTTCCTGCCCTGCAGGCCGGCAGCCCCCGACGCGCCCCTGGCCGTTCCCACCGCGGACGAGCGCCTGGAGGTCTTCATCCTGCCCGGCCTGGCGCAGGCCGAGCCAGCCGACGTGATGCGCGGGGAGGAGACACAGGTGACGGGTTTCCTGGCCCGGCACCCGGACTTCGAGGGCAGCCTCTGCCTGCCCGGCACGCACAGCAAATGGATCGAGGTACGGGGCGGGGAGGTGACCTCTTTCCGCACCTTCATGACGGGAGAGCTCTTCGCCCTGCTGGCCGGCCAGTCGGTCCTGCGCCACTCCCTGCAAGGAGAGGGCGAGGACGAGGCCGCATTCCTTCCTGCGGCCGGCGAGGCCCTGGATCGCCCCGAGGAGATCACCGGCCGGCTCTTCTCCCTCAGGGCCGAGAGCCTGCTGCAGGGGCTTCCCGCCGCGACGGCGCGTTCGCGTCTCTCGGGCTACCTGATCGGTACGGAGCTGGCGGCGGCACGGCCCTACTGGACGGCAGGGCAGGTCGGGATCATCGCCGCCGGGCGCCTGGCCCGGTCCTACGGCCGGGCCCTCGCCGCCCAGGGCTGCGAGGCCAGGGTGGAGAGCGCCGAGGCGATGGTCCTGGCCGGCCTGCAGTCTGCCGCGAAGGCACTTCAGCAGGCGGGCGCCTGAGCACCTCCGTGCTTCACTCCTCGCTCAGCGCGGCCGCCAGGGCCGGTGCGGCCGCCCTGGCCTCCGCCTCGCCGTAGACCCGCCCGATCAGGACCAGCATGGGCCCCTCGGGCATCTGGCCGGCGAGCCGGTCGGGCAGGGCGGCGATGGGGGCGGAGAGCACGAACTCGTCGCTGCGGGTGGCGTTCGCCATCGCGATCGCCGGGGTTTCCGGATCGAGCCCCCTGGCGATCGCGGTGGCCGCCAGCTCGGCCAGCGTGTGCTTGGGCATGTAGACCACCGTCGTCGCCGTGGGGTCGGCCAGCGCCTGCCAGTCGATGTCCTGCGGCAGGCGCCCGCTCTTGGCGTGGGCGGTGACGTACTGCAGGCGCCGGGCATGGTCGCGGTGGGTCAGCGAGATGCCGAGGCGCGCGGCGGCGCCCTGGGCGGCGGTGATGCCGGGCACCACCTCGATCGCGATGCCGGCGGCGCGGGCGGCTGCCAGCTCCTCCCCGGCGCGGCCGAAGATCATGGGATCGCCGCCCTTCAGGCGCACCACCTCCAGGCCCTGCTCGGCCAGCTCCAGCAGCAGGGCGTTGATGTCTTCCTGCTTGCAGGAGGGGCCGTAGCCGCGCTTGCCCACCTTGATGGTCCGCGCCTCGCGCCGAGCCAGGTCGAGGACGGCCGGATGCACCAGGTCGTCGTAGAGGATGACCTCGGCCGACTGCAGGGCGCGCAGGGCCCGGAGGGTCAGGAACTCGGGATCGCCCGGCCCCGAGCCCACCAGGGTGACCCGCCCCCGCCGCGATTCCGAGGCCTGCGGCTCGGCGGCGCTCAGCAGGCGCTGCCAGACCGCCAGGTCGCCGTGGCCGTCGGGCCGCTCCAGGGCCTCGCCGAGGAAGGCCTGCCAGAAGCGGCGGCGTGCCGGGCGGCCGGGCAGGCGGCTCTTCACCTTCTCGCGCCAGCTCTTCGCCGCCGAGGCCCAGCCGGCCAGCCCCTGCGGCAGCAGCGCCTCGATGCGCGCGCGGATGGCCTGGCCGAAGAGCGGGGCGATGCCGTCGGTGTTGACCGAGATGACCAGCGGCGAGCGGTTGACGATGCTGCCGAAGGTGACGGCCGAGGCCTCGGCGCGGTCAACCAGGCTCGCGATCGTGCCCTTTGACCTGGCCAGCTCCAGGAAGCGCTGCGCCTCCGCGTCGCCGTCGAAGGCGCCGACGGCCAGGGCCGTGCCCTCGAGGTCGGCCACGCACCAGGCGCGCCGCTCGAGTTCGATGCTGCCGTGCTCGGGGCTGGGCGGCGGTGCGGCGGCGAGGGTGAGCATCTCCTCCGACGGCGCGGCGGCCAGGACCCGGACCTTTGCTCCCGCGGCCGAGAGCAGCTCCGCCTTCCAGGCGGCAGCCGGGCTGCCGCCGGCCACCAGGCAGCACTCCCCGCGCAGGTCGACGAAGAGCGGCAGGCGGCTGAGGGCGGCCATGCGGTCGCCCGCCTGGTCCTGCGGCAGGCGCTGGCTCTCGTGGCTCGGGGGGTGATCCATCCGTCTTGCTTCTCTCAAACCGCAGGCCCGTCCGCACCCAGGGGAGCGACCAGGTGAAAAAAGGAACCGCTGACCGGGCCGCGCCGGCTGCCGGCGTCGCCTAGCACGGCACCGTTGGCATCCTCAACGTGAAAGAGGGGGCTGTCCCCGCCCGGGTCGGCGATGCGGGCATAGTGGAACTCGTGCCCGGCGAAGTGGCTGCCGGCCGGCCCGAGGGCGCAGTCCTCCAGCAGGCGGGCCCGCCGGTAGCCCAGCGCCATCTTGCGCCTGGAGAAGTCGGTGGTGAGGCCCAGCAGGCCGGCCATGGCGTGGCGCCGGCCCTCGGCGTCGATCAGGCCTTCGCCCAGGACCATGTAGCCGCCGCACTCGCCATGCACGGCCGCGCGTCCGGCGAAGCGGCGCAGGCCCTCCAGGAAGACGCGGTTCGCCGCCAGCCGGCCGGGGTGCAGCTCCGGGTAGCCGCCGGGCAGCCAGCAGAGGTCGCAGGAGGGGTCCGGCGCCTCGTCGGCCAGTGGCGAGAAAGGCAGGATCTCGGCGCCCTGGGCGCGCCAGCCCTCCAGGTGGTGGGGATAGAGGAAGGAGAAGGCGGCGTCGCGGGCGAGCGCGATGCGCTGGCCTGGCGGGTGCAGCCAGGCGGCCTCTCCGCTGCCCTCGATCGCTCCGGGCCGGGCCGCGGCCCGGATCGCGGAAAGATCGGCGGCTTCGCTCAGGGCCCGGCCCAGGGCCGCCAGCTTGCGGTCGAGGTCCCGGGTCTCGCCGGCCTGCACCAGGCCGAGGTGGCGTTCCGGCAGGGCGAGGCCGTCGTCCTTGCCCAGCGCCCCGAGGACGGGGATGCCGGCCTCGGCCATGCCCGCCTCTGTCAGGTGGCGATGGCGCGGGCTGGAGAGACGGTTGAGCAGCACGCCGGCCAGCGCGATGTCGCCGCGCAGGCTGGCGCAGCCGAGCGCGATCGCCGCCGCCGACTGCGCCTGGCCGGAGACGTCGAGCACCAGGAGGACGGGATAGCCGGTCAGGGCCGCGATGTCGGCGCTGGCGCCGTTGCCGACGGCGCCCGTCCTGGCGACCCCGTCGAAGAGGCCCATGGAGGCCTCGATCAGCACCAGGTCGGCGCCCGCGCCTCGGCCCGCGATCTCGGCCAGCATGGCCTGCGGCATGGCCCAGGAATCGAGGTTGTAGGAGGGCCGTCCGGTGGCCTGCGCGTGGAAGGCCGGGTCGATGTAGTCGGGACCGCACTTGAAGGCCTGCACGGCGAGCCCGCTATCGGCGAAGGCCTTCAGCAGGCCGAGCATGACCGTGGTCTTTCCGGATCCCGATTTCGGCGCGGCCACGACCAGGCCCGGCGGCAGGCTGCGGTTCATGGGTGGCCTCCGGTGCGGATTGTCGCTGCACCCGCAGCCGGGCTATGACCTCTAGCATGAGCGAGCCGGACGAGAAGGGCGCCCTGAGGCGCGGCTGGACCACGGGCACCTGCGCCACGGCAGCGACCAAGGCTGCCTTCACCGCACTGCTGACCGGCCGCTTTCCCGACCCCGTCAGCGTGACCCTTCCGCAGGGGCAGCAGCCGGCCTTCGCGCTGGCCTGCGAGGCGCTGGGCGAGGGCTGGGCGGAAGCCGGGGTGGTGAAAGACGCCGGCGACGACCCCGACGTCACGCACGGTGCGCTGATCAAGGCGCGGGTCCGTGCCGGTGCATCTGGCAGCGGGGTGGTCTTCCTCGGCGGCGAGGGCGTCGGCCGCATCACCAAGCCAGGTCTGCCGCTGCCGCCCGGCGAGCCCGCGATCAACCCCGTCCCGCGCCGGATGATGCGCCAGGCTATCGCCGAGGTCGCGGCCGCGCACGCCGCCGAGGAGGACCTGCAGGTCGAGATCATCGTGCCGGAGGGGGCGCGTCTCGCGCCGAAGACCTGGAACCCGCGGCTCGGCATCCTGGGCGGCATCTCGATCCTGGGGACCACCGGGATCGTCGTGCCCTATTCCTGCGCGGCCTGGATCGCCTCGATCCACCGCGGCATCGACGTCGCGCGGGCCGAGGGGCTGGTCCACCTGGCCGGCGCCACCGGGTCCACCTCCGAGGCCGCGGTCCGGCTGTTGCACGGCCTGCCGGAAGCTGCCCTGATCGACATGGGCGACTTCGTCGGCGGCATGCTGAAGTACCTGCGCCAGCATCCGGTGCCTCGCGTGACCGTGGCCGGCGGCTTCGCCAAGATGACCAAGCTGGGACAGGGGCTGCTCGACCTGCATTCCAAGCGTGGGCAGGTCGACCTGGACTGGCTGGCCCGCAAGGCCGAGGCGCTGGGCGCCGAGGAGAGCCTGGCCGCGGCCATCCGCGAGGCCAACTCGGCACTGCATGTGCTGGAGCTCTGCCGGCAGGCGGACCTGCCGATCGGCGCGGCGGTCGCCGAGGCGGCCGCCACGACCGCGCAGGCGCTGCTGGACCCGGCGGTGACGCGGGTCGAGGTGGCGGTCTTCGACCGGCAGGGGGCTCTGGTCGCTCACTGGCCCCCCTCCGCCGCGGCCGGGTTGTCGTCGCGCCCGCGGTAGCGCCGCTGGTAGCCGGCATCGTAGAGCGCGCTCTTGCGCCCGCCCCGGCCGGCCAGGGCCGGCCCCACCAGGATGATGGCGGTGCGGTCTATGCCGGCCGCGCGCACCTCTCCGGCGATCGCGGCCAGCGGCGCCCTGAGGATCCGCTGGTCCGGCCAGCTCGCGCGATAGACCACCGCGGCCGGGCAGTCCGGCCCGTAGAAGGGCAGCAGCCGTTCTGCCACGCTCTCGACCACATGGATCGAGAGGTGGACTGCCAGGGTTGCGCCGCTGGCGGCGAAGGCTTCCAGGGTCTCGCGTTCCGGCATGGCCGAGGCGCGCCCCGCGGTCCGGGTCAGGACCAGCGACTGGGCGACCTCGGGAAGGGTGAACTCCTGGCCCAGCGCCGCAGCCGCGGCGGCGAAGGCCGGGACGCCCGGGGTCACGCTGTAGGCGATGCCGCGCGCCTCGAGGGCACGCACCTGCTCGGCGAGCGCGCTCCAGACCGAGAGGTCGCCGGAATGCAGGCGCGCCACGTCCTCCCCCGCGGCCTCGGCCTCCTCGAACGCGGCGACGATCTCCTCCAGGCTCATGGGGGCCGTGTTGACGATGCGCGCGCCCGGCGGGCAGTGGGCCAGGATGGCCTCGGGCACCAGCGAGCCGGCATAGAGGCAGCGCGGGCAGGCGGCGATGAGGTCGCGGCCGCGCAGGGTCAGCAGGTCGGCCGCACCCGGCCCGGCACCGATGAAGTGGACGGTCACGGCGCCGCCTCCGCCAGCGCGCAGGTCGCACGCTCAGACTTGACCCGCGCCAGCCGCAGCCGGGCGCCTGCGCCGGCGGCCGCCAGGGCGGCCGCCTCCGCCACCGAGGGAAGGCCGAGCGCCCGCTTCGCCGCTAGGGAGGGGCTGCGCAGGACACTTTCCTGCGCGGCCAGATCCGCCTTCCCGAGGAAGAGCAGGGGCCTGGAGAGGCGGCTGGCTGCCTCTGCCAGTCCGGGCTCGCCGCGCTTCTGCTCGGCCGTGGCCAGGGCCGCGATCTCGGTGGCGCCGGCCGCCTCCAGCGCCCTGGCCAGCAGCTCCAGGATCTCCTCGGCGCTGCAGCCGCGCCGGCAGCCGATGCCCGCGAAGAGCGCCGTCATGGCTTCACGCAGCTCCACTGGGTCACGGTCATCGCCGGCCGGAAGGCATGAAAGCGGCCGACCCCCTCGGCGCGCTCGACGGATATCCGGGTAAGACTCCCGCCCAATGTATTGAAATGAAACGCCAGGGCGCTCTCGGTCTCGATCGTCACCGCGTTGGCCACCAGGCGCCCGCCGGGCCGCAGGGCCTGCCAGGCCGCCTCCAGCACGCCGGCCGTGCTGCCGCCGCCGCCGACGAAGACGGCGTCCGGCGCGGGCAGACACTCCAGGGCCTCCGGTGCCGTCCCCGCGGCCAGCTCCAGGCGCGGGACGCCCAGCCTGGCGGCGTTGGCCAGCGCGGTGTTGCGGCGGGCCTCATTCGGCTCGATGCCGATGGCGCGATTGGCCGGGTGGGCCAGCAGCCACTCGATGGCGATGGAGCCAGACCCGCAGCCGATGTCCCACAGCAGCTCGCCGGCCCTGGGGGCCAGGCTGGAGAGGGTGACGGCCCTGACCTCCCGCTTGGTGAGCTGCCCGTCGGTCTCGAAGAAGGCGTCGTCCAGGCCCGTGGCGGCGGGCAGGACCAGGGCGTCGGGTGCGGCCGACAGCTCGATCCCCATGAGGTTCAGGCGGTTGACCTCGGCGATCCAGAAGTTCTTGGCGCGGGTCTGGCGCAGCCGCTCGTCCGGCCCGCCCAGGGCCTCCAGCAGGTGGATCTGGCTGTCGCCGAAGCCGCGGGCGGTGAGGTAGGCCGCGACCTTGCCCGGCGTGGTCTCGTCGGCGCTCAGCACCAGCAGGCGGCGGTTGGGCTGCAGGCTGGGCGCCAGGCCCTCCAGCGGCCGGCCGCAGAGGCTGATGCAGTCGAGGTCGGGCAGGCTCCAGGCCAGGCGGGCGGCGGCCAGCGAGAAGGCCGAGGGCGCGGGCAGGCAGAGGATCTCGGTCGCCGGCACGCTCTCGGCCAGGCGTGCGCCGATGCCGTAGTGGAAGGGATCGCCGCTGGCGAGGACCGCCACCGGCCGTCCGCGGCGCTCCAGGATCGCCGGCAGGGCCCGGTCGAGCGGCGAGGGCCAGGCCAGGCGCTCGCCCGCGATCAGGGGGGCCGCCAGTTCCAGGTGGCGGCGGCCGCCGACGACCAGTTCGGCCGCGGCGATCCGGCTGCGCGCAGCCTGGCTCAACTCCTCCATGCCGGCCTCGCCGATCCCGATGAGCGCGAGCCAGGGATCGCTCATGCCGGGCCTCCCGGGGCTTGCCTCGGGGGCGCTTCGGCCCCTAAGGAGTGGACATGAAGATCCTGCTTCTCGGCGGCACCACCGAGGCCGCGGCACTGGCACGCCTGCTGGCCAGCGACGGGCGATTCGACGCCACGCTCTCGCTCGCGGGCCGCACTAAGGAACCCGCTGCGGTTCCGCTGAAGACCCGCGTCGGCGGTTTCGGCGGCGTGGCAGGTCTTGCGTCTTATCTCTCTGAAAAGCGGATAGATGTTCTGGTCGACGCCACCCACCCCTACGCCGCGCAGATGTCCAGGAATGCGGTCGAGGCCTCGACCATGAGCGTGGTTGCGCTGCTCTCTCTCAGGCGGCCGCCCTGGCCGCGCCAGGCGGGCGATCGCTGGGTGGAGGTGCCGGATGCCGAGGCGGCTGCGCTCGCCATCGGGCCGGAGCCGAGGCGCGTCTTCCTGGCGATGGGACGCCAGGAGCTGCATGCCTTCGCCCGGGCGCCGCAGCACGACTACCTGATCCGCAGCGTCGACCACCCCGGCCGTCTGCCGCTGCCGCGAGCCGAGGTCATCACCGCGCGAGGGCCCTTCGACGCCACGGCCGAGGAGGCGCTGCTGCGCGAGCACGGGATCGAGATCCTGGTCTCCAAGAACTCCGGCGGCAGCGCCACCTACGGGAAGATCGAGGCGGCGCGGCGGCTCGCGCTTCCCGTCATCATGCTGGCGCGCCCGGAGCTGCCTTTCGTGGAGAGCCTCGCCAGCGCGGAGGCGGCCCTGACCTGGTTGGCCGCCCATCACGAGGCAGGCGCCCGGCGCGGGGTATAGACCCAGGGGCGGGCCTCGGGCCGCTGGATCAGGCGGGTCTCGGCCGTTCCCACCATCACCAGCGTGCGCATGTCGGCGCGGGCCGGGTCGGCCGCCGCGAGGGGCACGACGTCGATCGCCTCGCGGTCGTCGCTGACCGCGGTCGCGAAGATCACCGGGGTCTCGCCCGGCAGGATCTCGCGCAGGATCTCCAACGCGCGGCCGAGCTGCCAGGGACGGGCCTTGGAGGTCGGGTTGTAGAAGGAGAGCACGAAGCCCGCCGAGGCCGCGGCCCGCAGGCGGGTCTCGACAAGGCTCCAGGGCTTCAGGTTGTCGGAGAGCGAGAGAGCGCAGAAGTCATGGCCCAGGGGCGCACCCAGGCGGGCCGCGGCGGCCTGCATGGCCGAGATCCCGGGCAGCACCTCGATCTCCAGCGCGCGCCAGGCGGCCGGACCGCCCTCCAGCGCCTCGAAGACGGCGGCCGCCATGGCGAAGACGCCGGGATCGCCGGAGGAGACGACGCAGACCTTGCGGCCCTCTTCGGCCAGGGCCAGCGCGTGGCGGGCCCGCTCCAGCTCGACCCGGTTGTCGCTGGCGTGGCGTTGCTGGCCCGCGCGCTCGGGCACCCGCGCCAGATAGGTCTCATAGCCGATCAGCTCCTCGGCCCCGGCCAGCGCCGCGGTCACGGCCGGCGCGGTGAGGGCCGGGTCGCCCGGCCCCAGGCCGACCACGGTCACGCGCCCGCTCACGGTGCGCGCCCCCGACCCGGCACCAGGATCATGGAGAAGTAGGGGGCCTGCGCGGCCTCCTCCATGTCGGCGAGGGGGCGGAGCACCTCGGCCTCGGAGGTGCCGCGCTCGACATAGACGGCCCGCTCCAGCAGCCCGGCGGCCTCGAGCACGCGGCGCACCTTGGCCAGGTTGCGCCCCAGCTTCATCACCACCAGGGCGTCGCAGCAGGCGATGCGCCGGGCCAGTTCCTCCTCCGGCAGGGTTCCCGGCACGACGGTCAGCACGTCGTCGCCATAGGTCATCGGCAGGCCGGCGCGCGACCAGCAGCCCGACATGCCGGTGATGCCGGGCACGACCTCGATCGGATGGCGGCCCTCGAGCCGGCGGTGTACGTGCATGTAGGAGCCGTAGAAGAGGGGATCGCCCTCGCAGATCAGGCCGACATCCTGGCCTCCCTCGAGCCTGGCCGCGATCCTGTCGGCGGCCTCGTCGTAGAAGCGGCCCATGGCCTCGCCGTAACGCGGGTCGCTGACCGGGATCTCCGTGGTGACGGGGTACTCCAGGCGCATCCGCTCGGCGCTCTCGGGGATCAGGCCCTCCAGGATCGTGCAGGCGACGCCCGGCCGCTTGCGAGCCGCGAAGTAGGCCACGACTGGCACCTGCTGCAGCAGCCGCAGGGCCTTGACCGTCAGCAGGTCCGGGTCGCCGGGGCCGACGCCCAGGCCATAGAGCCTGCCGCCCATCACTCGCGCTCCTGCGCCAGCGCGTTCACCGCCGCGGCGGCCATGGCGCTGCCGCCCTTGCGGCCCTTCACGATGGCGAAGGGGACGAGGCCGCTCTCCGCCAGGGCCTCCTTGGATTCCGCCGCGCCGACGAAGCCGACCGGCATGCCGATAATCGCCGCGGGCTTCGGCCAGCCCCGATCCAGCCCCTCCAGCAGGTGAAAGAGGGCGGTGGGCGCGTTGCCGATCACGACCAGGGCGCCCGCCAGACGCTCGCCCCAGAGCTCCAGGGCGGCCGCCGTGCGGGTGGTGCCGATGGTGCGCGCGAGGTCCGGGACCTGCGGCTCCTTCAGGGTACAGAGGACGGCGTTGTCGGCCGGCAGGCGGCTGCGGGTTATGCCGTGCGCGACCATCATGGCGTCGCAGAGGATCGCCGCGCCCGCCTCCAGGGCGGCCCGCGCCCGCTCGCCGAAGTCCGGCGAGAAGCGCAGGTCCTGGGCGACCTCCGGCTGGCCGCAGGCGTGGATCATGCGCACGGCGACGCGCTCCTCCCAGAAGGAGAAGCCCTCCAGCCGGCTCTCCCGTCGGATCGTGGCGAAGGAGCGGGCATAGATCTCCGCGCCGTCGCGGATGTAGTCATAGCGCTCAGGCATGGCGGGCCAGTTCCAGAATCTCCTCGTGGCGGAGCTTGCGCCGCAGCGGCGGAGCGTCCGCCCGCCCGTCGCGCACCAGGGCCCAGCCTTCCTCCTCTCCGACCAGGGTGAGGGCGGCAGCAGCGGGGTGCGCGCAGCCCTTGGCGCAGCCGGAGACGTGGACCCGCGGCCCGGCCTCGGCGAGGGTCTGGGCCAGGTCTCCTGCCAGGCCACGGCTGTCCTGCCGTGCCTCGGGACAGGCGCCCAGGCCGGGGCAGGCATCGATGCGCAGCAGCGGATCCCGCGCCTCGACCAGGCCGCCCAGCGCGCGCAGCCGAGGCTGCAGCTCCAGCCAGCCATCCTGGCTCACGCCGGCAAGCGCCAGCGCGCGCCAGGGGGTGAGGCGCAGCAGGCCGTCTCCATGACGGACGGCCAGCTCGGCCGTTTGCGCGAGCTGCTCGGCGGAAAGTGCGCCGAAGGGCCAGAAGACCAGGGCGGCGCCCTGCTGGCGGTGCGCCGACCTGTGCAGGCCAGGAGATGGTGGAGCGGTCTCCCTTGTCCCGAGAGGAGAAGCCGCAGCGGAGAGATTGAGAGCCTGCAGGAGAGGGGCGGGTCCTTCGGCGTCCAGCAGGGCCTGCATGCGCCGGTAGCGGCCACGGCTGTAACGGACGAAGGCCGCCGCGAGCGCCAGGGCCGTATCCGCGAGAGCCTCCACCGGCAGGGAGAGCGCCCAGCTACCCCCGAGCTCGATCCGGCCGGTCCGGCAGCGGAGCGCGATGTCCGCGCCTGCGCCCTCCAGCGGCAGCAGTCCGCCGCCGTCCACCAGGAAGCCGAACTTGTCGGGTAGCTCCGCCAGGCGCTCATCTTGCAAAAAAGCAGATTCCAGTGTTTCGGCAATGGCTTGCGTGAGCTCGTTCAGATTGTCATCGAACCCTAGCAGGGGAGGGGCGACGAGGTTCCGCCGGGCCTCGACCTCCGGGTCGGAGGCAGCCAGCCCCAGGTCCAGGGCCAGGCGGGCAAAGACCTCGATCCCCGCCTCCTCGAAGCCGCGGAGCTGGAGGCCGGCGCGCTGCGTCAGCTCCAGCCGGCCGTTGCCGAGCCGGACCGCGGCATCGGCGATCCGGCGGGCTGCCGCCGCCGGCAGCCGGCAGAGCGGCGGCTTCAGGCGCAGCAGCCAGCCGTCGGCGGCCTGCATGGGCTTCAGCAGGCTCGGGCACCAGCCCTTGACGCGGCCGTTCATGGTGCCTCGTCCAGCAGGTCCGCCGCGACGGCGTTGCGGCGCGGCTGCCAGAGGCGCCGCCGCAACGCCTCTGCGAAGCGGCGGCGCATGGCCTGGCGTGCCGCCGGGTTGGCCTCGGCCAGGAAGGCGTCGACGGTCTGGCTGCCCAGGGTCGCCTCGTGCAACAGGTCGAACTGGCGGCTGAGCGGCAGGCCGCTGGTGGCGGCGAAGGCGAAGAGGCTGTCCAGGCTCTTGGCCATCTCCGCGCCGCCGCGATAGCCGTGGCGCATCATCCCCTCGATCCAGAGGGGGTTGGCGGCGCGGCCCCGGACGACGCGGGCCAGTTCCTCCTTCAGGGTCCGCGCCTGCGGCCGCTCGGGGTCGGAGATGTCCGTGTGGTAAACGCGGCCTTGCTTGCCCAGGCTCTCCTGCGCGGCGGCGAAGCCGCCCTCGAAGGCGGCAAAGGCGCTGCTTTCCAGGATGTCGATCTCGCTGTGGTCCTGCAGGTGCACCAGCGCATCGGCGGCGCCGACCCTGGCCGCGAAGTCGGCGGCGGCTGCGGCTCCCTCCTGGCCGCAGCCGTAGGCATAGCCGGCGGCCGCCAGGTAGCTGGCGCCGAGCTCGGCTCGGGCCTCCCAGGCACCGCGGTCGAGCAGCCCGGTGACGCCGGCCTCGTAGCTGCCGGGGGCGGCGCCGAAGACCCGCCAGCTCGCCCGCCGGCGTGCCTCGCCGTCCATGCCCTTGCAGGCGGCGGCCAGGGGGTTCATGTCGGCGGCCTCGTCGCGCTCGGCAACGGCCTGCACGGCGCGGTCGAAGAGGTCGATCTGGGCCTGGAAGACGTCGCGGAAGAGGCCGGAGATGCGCAGGGTCACGTCGACCCGCGGCCGCTCCAGCCGCGCCAGGGGCAGGACCTCGAAGCCGCTCACCCTGGCGGAGCCCTCGTCCCACAGCGGCTCGACGCCGATCAGCGCCAGCGCCATGGCCAATTCGTCGCCGCCGGTGCGCATGGTGGCGCTGCCCCAGAGGTCGATCACCAGGGCGCGCGGCCAGTCGCCCTCTTCCTGCAGGTGGCGGCGCACCAGCTCGTCCGCGGCGCGCTTGCCCAGCACGAGGGCGGAGCGGGTCGGCACCTGGCGGGGGTCGACGGTGAAGAGGTTGCGCCCCGTCGGCAGCACGTCCGCCCGCCCGCGCGTCGGGGCGCCGGCCGGGCCGGGCGCCACGAAGCGGCCGTCCAGGGCCGCCAGCAGGGCCTGACGCTCCTCGCGGGCGCAGGCGGCGATGCGCGCCTCGGCCTCGCCCCGCTCGAGTCCGGCGTTGCCGCGCTGCAGGGCCTCGACCAGCAGCTCCGCGCGCTCGTTCTCGGCGGCCCGCCCGAAGACATGCAGGCCGTCGCGGATCTGCAGATCCTTCACGTCGCAGAGGTAGGTGTCGAGCCGCGCCAGCGCCTCCTCGTCCGCCATATCGCGGGTGACGCCGCACTCCTCGGTGAGGCCGGTCTCCTCGGCGCGGCGGCGGATCTCCTGGCGCAGCAGGCCCATGCGCCGCTGGTCCAGGCCGTCGGCGGCGGCGTACTCGTCCACCAGCCGCTCGAGCTCGGCCAGCGGCCCCTGTGCGCCGGCCGACTTCAGCGGCGGCGTCAGGTGACCCAGCACCACGGCCGAAAGGCGCCGCTTGGCCGCTGCGGCCTCGCCGGGATTGTTCACGATGAAGGGGTAGATCACCGGCAGCGAGCCCACCAGGACCTGGGTCGCGCAGCTCTCCGACAGCGCCACCGCCTTGCCCGGCAGCCACTCCAGGGTGCCGTGGGTACCCAGGTGGATCATCGCGTGGACCGCCTCCTGCCGGCGGAGCCAGAGGTAGAAGGCGATGTAGGCATGGCGGGGCGGCTGGTCGGGGTCGTGATAGCTGGCCTTGCGGTCCAGGCTGTCACCGCGGTCGGGCTGGACCGCGATCAGCAGCTTGCCGTGACGCAGCCAGCGGGCCTCGAAGTGGCCCGCGCGCAGGCCGGCATCGGCCTCGGGCTCCCCCCAGGCGGCGCTCACCTTGGCCCGGAAAGCCTCCGGGAGGACATTCCACCAGGAGCGATAGAGTTCCAGCGAAATGAAAGGCTTGGGACCTTCACCTTCCAGTGCACTGGCAAGCTGCTGCGACGTCGGAGCCTGCTGCGGCAGGGCATAGCCGGCCCCGGCAAGCTGCGCGGCGATCTCGCCCGTGCTGGCCAGGGCGTCGAGGCCCACGGCATGGGCGATCTGCCCGCCGCCGCCGGGATAGTCGGAGAGCACCAGGGCCAGCCGCCGGTCGCCGCGGGGCGTGTCTGCGAGGCGCGCCCAGGCCGCGGCCCGGCCGGCGACGCCGGCCAGGCCCTCGGGGTAGGGCCGGTGGCGGACCGTGCCGAACTCCAGCTCCTCGCTGACCTGGCTCTTGGCCTTGAAGGAGACGGCACCGGCGATCAGCCGGCCATCCAGCTCCGGCAGCACCACCTGCATGGCGAGATCGCTCGCCGCCAGCCCGCGGTCGGAGCGGCGCCAGGCCGCCTGGTCGGAGCCGGCGAGGATGGCCTGCAGCACCGGCGCGCCGGCCGCCTCCAGGGGCGTGTCCCCGCTCTCCTCGCGCTGCGCGGAGAAGGCGGTCGTGTTGACCACCACCTTGGGCGCGGTCTCTCTCAGCAGGCGCGCGCACCAGGCGGCGGTCTCCGCCGTCTTCAGGCTGGCGACGAAGAGCGGCCAGACGTCGAAGCCCTCGCTTTCCAGGGCGGCCGCCAGGGCGTCGATCGCCTCCAGGTCGCCGGCCAGGAGGTAGGAGCGGTAGAAGACCAGCGCTGCGAGCGGGCGCTCGCTCTTGCGCCGGGCGAGCAGCCGCAGCTTGCAGACCGCGCCCTCGCCGGGCGCGTAGAAGCCCTGCTGCGCCAGGGGCTGGGCCCCGGCCGCAGGCTCGGGGCGGAGGCCGGCCAGGAAGGCAGCCTCCTGCAGCAGGCGGCCGGCGTTGTCGCTGCCGCCCTCGCGGAAGTAGCGCTCGAGCTTCTCCAGGGTCTCTGTCGGCAGGGTGGAGAGGCCGGCCAGTCGCGGATCGGGCCGGGAATCGCCCGGCAGCAGGGCCAGCGGGATGCCCTTCTGCCGGCAGAGCCGCGACAGCTCCTCCGCCCCGTAGCGCCAGTAGTCCAGGCCGCCCAGGATGCGCAGGACCACGCACCTGGAGGCCTGCACGGTCTTCTCGAGGTAGAGGTCGACCGACAGCGGGTGGCGCAGGCGCGCCAGGCTGGCGAGGCGCAGGCTCAGCCCCTCCGGCCGGCGCGCTCCGGCCACGGCGGCCAGGTCGCTGTCGGTGAAGGAGAGGAACAGCAGGTCGGCGGGACTCTGCTCCAGGTCTACGGCCGGTTCCGCCTCGTCGAGGGATTGGGTCTCACGGACCAGGAGATGCATGGCGCATCATCCCGCCAGGGCCCGCGCGATGGCAGCCTTGTCCATGCCGCTGCGGCCGATGACGACCAGCCGGCTGCCGCGCGCTTCCTCCGCCCGCCAGGGCCGGTCGTAGTGATGGCGGAAGCGCTGACCGACCCCGTGCAGCAGCAGGCGCATGGGCTTTCCAGCAATGGATAGAAAGCCCTTTACACGAAGGATATCATGGACTTGCACCGTATCTCTCAGCCGCTGCAGCAGAGCCTCGGGCTCCGCCTGCTCCGGCAGGTCGACGACGAAGCTGTCGAAATCGTCGTGCTCGTGGTCGTCCAGCCCGTCGTGGTGCGAGGGCCGCGAGGCCAGGTCGTCCTCGGCGGCCGCACCCAGGCCCAGCAGCACCGCGAGGTCGACGACGCCCTCGCGCGCGCTCACCACCTTGACCGCGCGCGGCAGGCTGGCACTCACCTGGCCCTGGACCTCGATCAGGCGTGTTGCGTCCAGGAGGTCGCTCTTGTTCACGATCACCAGGTCGGCGGCGGAGAGCTGGTCCTCGTAGACCTCCTCCAGCGGGTTGTCGTGGTCCAGCGACTCGTCGGCCCGGCGCTGCTGCTCGACCAGGTCGGGATCGTCGGCGAAGCGGCCCTCGGCCACGGCCGGCCCGTCGACCACCGCGATCACGCCGTCGACCGTCAGCCGGGAGCGGATCGAGGGCCAGTCGAAGGCCTTCAGCAGGGGCTTGGGCAGGGCCAGGCCCGAGGTCTCGATCAGGATGTGCTCCGGCGGGTCGGCGCGGCCGACCAGGGCCTCCATGGTCGGGACGAAGTCGTCGGCGACGGTGCAGCAGAGGCAGCCGTTTGAGAGCTCGACGATGTCCTCCTCGCCGCAGCTCTCGATGCCGCAGCCCTTCAGGATCTCGCCGTCGATGCCCAGGCTGCCGAACTCGTTGACGATGACGGCCAGCCGCCGGCCGCCCGCGTTCTCCAGCACATGGCGCACCAGCGTGGTCTTGCCGGCACCCAGGAAGCCGGTGATGACGGTCGTCGGAATCTTGCCGGTGGGGGTCATGCAGCCTCGTTTCTCTTGGCAGCCTGCGGCTGCTCCAAAGGGGGAATGCGGGCCAGGGTCTTGCGGCGCAGGCTCTCGGGCCTCTCGCGCCAGGGCACCTGGCCGTTCTCGCTCTTGTGAAAGCGCCGTGCGTAGTCCAGCAGGGCCGGCCCGTCGGTCTCGGGATCCAGCTCGCAGAGCACGTAGGTCCACTTGCCCGCCGCCGCCATCACCGCGGTGCAGGCGCGCTTGCAGCCGGAGAGGCAGCGCACCTCCTCCACCTCGATCCCGGCGCTCTCCAGCGCCGCGGCTTCGGCCTCGACGGCACGCAGGAAGCGTGCGCCGTCGCGCTCCTCCTCGGCGACCTCACGGGTCGGGTCGCGCCTGCAGGTGACGCAGACACGCAGCAGCGTTCGTTCCATCGGGGAATCCAGATCGTCAGGAAGGTTTCGGGTCGCGGAAGGCCTCTCGCCCCCCGCGACCCGAAGGTCCTCGCTTAGCCGAAGACAGGCAGGCTCACAAGCGCAGCGGCGCTCTCGATCTCACCGAAGACGGCACCCTCCAGCCCTTCCAGGAAGAAGGTGAGGCCGACACCGGCGACCACACCGCCGGCCACGCGCACGCCGATCGGGCTGCTCGCGGCCTCGCTGCCGGCGAGGAAGCGGGCGACGCCGAAGGCGGCCAGCGCGATGGCGTACTGCGTTCCGACCAGGCCGACGATGTAGGCCACGATCGGGGTCGCTTCCGCACCGATCACGGCCTCGGCGAAGGCGAAGCCGTGGAACAGGCCGGCCACGGCGAAGAGGCCGCCCAGGACGGCGGGGGCGAGGCTGCGGCCGCGTGCCACCAGGAAGCCCAGCACGATCACGGAGATCGCGATGACCCACTCCGCGCCCGGCAGGATGACGCCGCCGACATGCAGCAGCAGGCCCAGCGCCATGGCGCCCAGGTAGGCCAGCGGCAGCAGCACCGAGATGCGGCTGCGCAGGCTGGCGGCGATCAGGCCGACGGCGATGACGAAGGCGAGGTGATCAAAGCCCAGCAGGGGGTGGCCGATGCCGGAAAGCAGGCCCTCTGCGAAGGTCGAGGGCGTCCCACCGCCCATAGGATGGTGGGCCAGCGCCGCAGCGGCGGTGAGCGGCAGGGCCGCAAAGGCGAGTGCGAGAGATCGAAGAAGCATCGTTTTTGTCCCCAAGAACAAGCCACAACCTGTCCTCGCGAGGGAACGCCTGCAGTTCGGCCAAGCGTCGAGGCTTGCCCGGTTGGCTTCGTCCGAGACACCCCGCTCAGAACGTTTCCCGCGAGAACGCGTATGACGGCAGGTCTCCTGGCTTGCGGCTCACTGCTCGATGTCGCCTTCCCAAGACCTGGCCCCGTTCGGCCGGACTCAGTGGCTGATGACACCCAGCTCACCGCACACAGTTGCGGGGGCAGCTGTGGCTTACGGCAGCGAATTCTCCGCCATCGGCACCACATTCCCTTTTCACCCCTCCGGACCGACCGGATGAGGACCGTCGCGGTTATTCTTGACGGTGGAGATAGGTTGCTGTCAATCGCGGTATCGACATGGTCTGTTCAATCGGCGCAGTGCGGGAGCCCGAAAGCCTTGTCCTATCGTGACGTTACCCTGGTCCTCGGCGGCGCCCGCTCGGGCAAGAGCCGCCACGCCGAAGCGCTGGTCACGGCGCTGCCGCCGCCCTGGACCTATGTCGCCACCGCCGAGGCTCGCGACGAGGAGATGCAGCGCCGCATCGCCGAGCACAGGGAGCGCCGCGGCGCCGGCTGGCGGACCCTCGAGGCCCCGCTGGCGCTGGCGCAGGTCTTGCAGCGGGCGCCGGCGGGAGAGCCGCTGCTGATCGACTGCCTGACCCTGTGGCTCACCAACCTGCTGCTGGCAGAGGCGGATCTCGAGTCGGAGACCGCGGCGCTGGAGTCGGCGTTGGCCCGGCGGCAGGCCCTGACGGTGCTGGTCGGCAACGAGGTGGGTCTGGGCATCGTCCCGGAGAACGCGCTGGGCCGGCGTTTCCGCGACGAGGCCGGCCGCCTGCACCAGCGGCTTGCCGCCGGGGCCGGCTCTGTGATCTTCATGGTCGCCGGCCTGCCCATGACGGTGAAGGAGAGGACGCGATGAACGACGCGGAGGAAGACGCGCGCCACAAGGCCAAGATGGCCAAGCGCAAGGCGGTCCAGGACGCCGAGGTCGCCGGCAAGACCCTGGAGAAGGGTCTGCTGATCGTCCACACGGGCCCCGGCAAGGGCAAGTCGACGGCGGCCTTCGGGCTGGCGCTCCGGATGCTGGGCCGCGGCGGGCGGGTCGGCGTGGTGCAGTTCATCAAGGGCGCCTGGGACACCGGCGAGGCCAAGGCGCTGGAGGCCTTCGGGGAGAGGGTGAGCTGGCACGCCATGGGCGAGGGCTTCACCTGGGAGACGCAGGACAAGGCGCGCGACATCGCCGCCTGCCGGGCCGCCTGGGAGAAGGCGCAGGCGATGATGGCGGATCCCGCTCTCAGCCTCCTGATCCTGGACGAGCTGAACATCGCGCTGCGCTACGACTACCTCGATCTCGAGGAGGTGGTGGGCGTGCTTCAGGCACGGCGCCCAGACCTGCACGTCGCGGTGACCGGGCGCAACGCCAAGGAGGCCCTGATCGAGGCCGCCGACCTGGTGACCGAGATGGGCCTGGTGAAGCACCACTTCAAAGCCGGCGTGAAGGCGCAAGAGGGGATCGAGTTCTAGGCCATGGCCGAGGGTCGCGCCCTCATGCTGCAGGGCACGGGCTCCAACGTCGGGAAGTCGCTGCTGGCGGCCGGGCTCTGCCGCCTGGCCCGCCGGCGTGGCTTCAAAGTGGCGCCCTTCAAGCCGCAGAACATGTCGAACAATGCCGCCGTGGTCCCCGGCGGCGGCGAGATCGGCCGCGCCCAGGCGCTGCAGGCGCGCGCCGCGGGGCTTCAGCCCAGCGCCGACATGAACCCCGTCCTCCTGAAGCCGCAGAGCGAGACCGGCGCGCAGCTCGTGGTCCAGGGCCGGGTCGCCGGCACCGCCCAGGCGCGCGACTACCAGAGCCGGAAGACGGCGCTGCTGCCCGCCGTGCTGGAGAGCTTCCGGCGCCTGCGCGCGGCCCACGACCTGGTGATCGTCGAGGGCGCGGGCTCGGCATCTGAGATCAACCTTCGCGCCGGCGACATCGCCAACATGGGCTTCGCGCGTGCCGCCGACGTGCCGGTGGTCCTGATCGGCGACATCGACCGCGGCGGCGTGATCGCCAGCCTGGTCGGCACGAGAAGCGTCCTCGAACCGGAGGACGCGGCCATGATCTGCGGCTTCCTGGTCAACAAGATGCGCGGCGACCCAACCCTCTTCGAGGCCGGCATGGAGGCGATCGGGCGCATGACCGGCTGGCAGAGGCTGGGCCTGGTCCCCTTCTTTCCGGCGGCCGCCAGCCTGCCGGCGGAGGACGCGCTGGACCTGGCCGAGCGCGGCCCGGGACTGCGCCGGGAGGGCGGCATCCGGATCGCCGTGCCGCTGCTGCCCCGGATCAGCAACTTCGACGACCTGGACCCCCTGGCCGGAGAGCCGGGCGTGGACCTGCTGCTGCTGCGGCCGGGCCAGGCGCTGCCGGGCGACGTCCGGCTGGTGATCCTGCCGGGCTCCAAGGCCACGATCGCCGACCTGGCCGCCTTGCGCCGCGAGGGCTGGGACCTGGACCTGCTGGCGCACCGGCGCAGGGGCGGGCGCATCCTCGGGCTCTGCGGCGGCTACCAGATGCTGGGGCGCTCGATCGCCGACCCCGAGGGCATCGAGGGTCCGGCCTCGGAGGCCGAGGGGCTGGGGCTGCTGGAGATCGACACGCGCCTCGGCGGCGACAAGCACCTGGTGGAGGTGAGCGGCCGGTCCCAGCCCGACGCGGTGCCCTTCCGCGGCTACGAGATGCACATCGGCCGCAGCGAGGGGCCCGACTGCCGGCGCCCGCTGCTGCGGCTGGAGGGCGGCCGGCCGGACGGCGCCATTTCGGCCGACGGCCTGGTGGCGGGCTGCTACGCGCACGGCCTCTTCGCCGACGACCGCCAGCGCGCCGCCTGGATCGAGAGGTTGGGGGGCGAGGCCAGCGACTACCGGTACGAGGAGCGGGTGGAGGAGACCCTGGACGCGCTGGCCGCGCACCTGGAGGTCCACATCGACTGCGAGCGCCTCTTCGGTCTGGCTAGATGACGGCGAGCAGCAGCAGGCCGACGGCCAGGAGCTGCACGCCCGCGGCGAGGCGGTAGAGGCTGAGCGCGCGCCTGATGTCTGCGGCCCCTGCCTCCGCGCGGCCCTCTCCCATCCAGGCGTCGTCGACCTCTTCGTCCGCATAGCGGCGGGGGCCGGCGAGACGCAGTCCCAGCGCGCCTGCGAAGGCGGCTTCCGGCCAGCCGGCATTGGGCGAGCGGTGCTTGCCGGCATCACGCAGCACGGCGCGCCAGGCCGCGGCGGGGTGGGCGCCCGGCAGCAGGGCGGCGGCGATCAGGATCCAGAGCACGCTGAGGCGCGAGGCCGGCAGGTTCGCCAGGTCGTCACAGCGCGCGGCCGCCCAGCCGAAGGCGCGGTGGCGCGCGCTCCTGTGTCCGATCATGGAGTCGGCCGTGTTCAGCGCCTTGTAGCCGGCGATGCCCGGCAGGCCCGCCAGTGCGCAGTAGAGGGCCGGGGCGACCACGCCGTCGGAGAAGTTCTCGGCCAGGCTCTCGATCGCGGCCCGCGAGACCGCGGCCTCGTCCAGGCTGTCGGGATCGCGGCCGACCACCCGGGCCACGGCGCTGCGCCCGCCGGCCAGGCCCTCGCGTTCCAGGCCTTGGGCCACGGCGAGGACGTGCCGGTCCAGGCTGCGCTGGGCGAGCAGGCTGCTGGCCGCAAGGGCGAGCAGGGCGAGCCCCAGGGGCGGCAGCCAGCCGATCAGCGCCGACTGCAGGATCCAGCAGGGGAGGATGGCGGCGGCCAGTACCGCGGCCAGGCAGAGCGCACCGAATAGCCGCCGGCTGCGCTCGCGGAAGTGCGCGCGGTTGACTCCCTCGTCCAGCCGGGCGATCAGGGCACCGATCCAGACCACGGGATGGCGGATCCCGGCATAGAGCGGCTCCGGATAGCCGAGCGCGGCCTCGATCACGAGCGCGAGCAGGAGCAGGCTCAGAAAGGCGACCAGAAGGACTGTCCTCCGCTGGAAGGCCGGACGGGAAAGCCGGTGCTTGCCGAAAGCGGCCGGGCAGCCGACATTAGGACGAGAGGACGGCAGGCGGAAAGGGAGCAGGATGACGGCCGGCGACGAGGCCTTTGTGAAAGCGGTTGCCTTCGACGAGCGCGGGCTGGTGCCTGCGGTGGCGCAGGATGCCGGCAGCGGCCGGGTGCTGATGATGGCCTGGATGAACGCCGAGTCCCTGGCGGAAACCCTGGCGAGCGGCCGGGTCTGCTACTGGTCGCGCTCGCGCCAGAAGCTCTGGCGCAAGGGCGAGAGCTCGGGCCATGTGCAAAGCCTGGTGGAGGCGCGGGTGGACTGCGACGGCGACACCCTGCTGCTCCTGGTCGAGCAGGCCGGACCCGCCTGCCATACCAACCGCGAGAGCTGCTTCTACCGGGCGCTGAGAGACGAGGCGCTGGTCGAGATCGACCGGCCCCAGGAGAGCTAGCCATGCCGGACGACCAGAGACCCGCAGGGGTCACGGAGGACTTCGCCGAGGTGCAGGAGGCCTTCGAACTCCTGCCCGACTGGGAAGAGCGCTATCGCTACGTCATCGAGCTGGGGCGCAGTCTTCCGGGGCTGAGCCCCGAGGAGCACAGCAAGGAGAACAAGGTCGACGGCTGCGTCAGCCAGGTCTGGCTGGTCGCCGAGCGCGATGGCGACCAGCGGCTGCGCTTCCGCGCCGACAGCGACGCCCACATCGTGCGCGGCCTGCTCGCCATCCTGCTGCGCCTCTACGACGGCCGGAAGCCGGAGGAGATCCTGGCCGTGGACGCCCGCGGCCTGCTGGGCGGGCTCGACCTTGAAGGCCATCTCTCTCCCAGCCGGACCAACGGCCTCTTCGCCATGGTGCAGCGCATCCGTGCGCTCGCCGCGGCCACCGGCTAGAGCAGGATACCTTCGCCCATGCTCAGGAATCCTGCTCTAGCGTGTTGTTTCACAAGCAAATCGTCGTCGCAGATGGTTCCATCTGCTCGGGATTTGCTTTAGAGTCGCGGGGTCGGAGGGCGCCGTGCAGAGGAAAGGCAAGCAGCCCTCGCGGCGGGATCTCCTGTTGGGCGCGGCCGGTATCGGCCTGGCTGCGGCCGGACACGGTGCGGCGGCCGGCGAGGCCTCGCCGCGCCGCTTCTTTCGCATCACCTCGGGCTCGTCGGGGGGGGTGTACTACCCCCTCGCCAGCTTGATCTCGGCCGCCGTCAGCAATCCGACCAACAACCAGGGTTGCGACATCGACGATGTCTGCGGCGTTCCCGGGCTGATCGCGGTCGCGCAGACCAGCGCCGGCTCGCTGGAAAACCTCAATCGCCTGCTGGAGGGCGATGCCGAGTCGGCCTTCTGCCAGGCGGACGTGGCGTTGCGCTGCGCCAGCGGCGAGCTGGACGGGATCCCGCTGGAGATGGGGCAGCACCTCAGGGTGATCGCCTATCTCTACCCGGAATATCTCCACGTCGTCGTCCGGCGCGGCCGGGGGATCCGCAAGCTGGCCGACCTCGCCGGCAAGCGGGTATCGCTCGGCGCCATGGGGTCGGCCACCTATCGCGATTCCGAGGTCTTGCTGCAGGCGCTCGGCGTCGAGCAGTCGGCGTTGAAGGTCGTGGACATCTCCGCGGTCGCCGCGGCGCGAGAGCTCAGGGAAGGAAGCCTGGATGGCTTTCTCCTGATCAGCGGCGTTCCGGCCAATGCCGTCAGGTCGCTCGCCAGCGACCGGCTGATCGACCTGCTGCCGGTCGAGGGCGCCGCCGCCCAACGCTTCGCCGAGGCGCGGCCGCCCTTCCAGCCGGCCCTCATCCAGTCCTGGCTCTACGATCACATTCCGATCACCCACAGCCTGTCCGTGGGTGCTCTCTGGCTGGTGAGGGATGATCTGCCGGCCGATCTCATCTACGAGATCACCCGCGCGCTCTGGAGCCGGGCGACGGCCGAATACCTGCAGGAGAACGAGGCGCCGCTGGCACCGCAGATCAACATCGACAAGGCGCTGACCGACATCGGCATGCCCCCCCTGCACCCCGGCGCCGCCCTCTTCTACCGCCAGGCTGCACTCCTCGACAGCTAAGGCACCCGCCTGTCCCTGCGGGTCGGTTCCGCGTGAGTCCGAGCCGAGCCTAGGCGATCCGGTTGGGCGGCTCGCGCCCGGCGAAATAGGCGTCCAGGTTGTCGAGGCAGCAGAAGCCCATGGCGTTGCGCGTCTCCACCGTGCCGCTGCCCATGTGCGGCAGCAGGTAGGCGTTGGAGAGGGTGAGGTAGGCGGGGTCGATGTCCGGCTCGCCGCGGAAGACGTCGAGGCCCGCCGCAAGCAGGCGACCGGAGCGCAGCGCGGCGATCAGGGCCGCATCCTCCACCAGGTTGCCGCGGCCGGTGTTCACCACGATGGCTCCTTCCGGCAGCAGCGCGATGCGCTCGGCATTGAGGAAGCCCTCGGTCTCCGGAGTCGCCGGGGCGTTGAGCGAGAGCACGTCGCTGACCGCGAGCAGCGCTTCGGGCGTCTCGTGGTAGATCGCGTCTTCCTCCAGCTCCGGGCTCAGGCGGCTGCGATTGCTGTAGTGGATGGTCATGCCGAAGGCCCGTGCGCGCGTCGCGACCGCGCGGCCGATCCGACCCATGCCCAGGATGCCGAGCCGACGCCCGCCCAGGTGGGCCCCCATGAGCTGCACCGGGCTCCAGCCGGTCCAGCCGCCGCGCCGCAGCATCTCCTGTGCCTCCCAGGCGCGCCTGGCCGCCCCCAGCATGCACAGCAGGGTGATGTCGGCCGTGGCGTCGGTCAGCACGTCGGGCGTGTTGGTGACGACGAGGCCGCGCGCCTCGGCGGCCTCCAGGTCGATGTGGTCGTGGCCGACGGAGAAGGTCGCCGCCACGCGGACCGATTCGGGCAGCGCCGCGATGACCTTGCGGTCCAGGGCGCCGCCGGGCGCGGTCAGGATCGCGTCCATGCCGGCAGCGCGTGCCGCCAGCTCGCGCGAGGCCCAGTCGGCGTCCTCCTGGTTGTCGGTTACCGCGTAGCTTTCCTTCGCGCGCGCCAGCACTGCGTCGGGCATGGGTCTGGTGATCAAGAGGCGCGGGGCCAAGGCTGCTCTCCCTTTCGTGTCTTGTTGCCAATCTCCAACGCGCGGAAGGTGACGGGCAGGCATCGGTCGGTTTCGCCCCACTCTCGCCACCTTGCTTGGTTTTTTGCAAGGGGTGCCCTGCGCGCCTCGCAGGACCCGCGTCTTGCTGCGCTGCAGCATTTCGAGTTTAATGGGCAGTCATCGTCGGAGAGTTCAAAACATGTCCCTTGCCCGCATTCTGCTCTTCCTGGGTGTCCTGGGGCTCGGCGCCGGTTCGGCCGAGGCGCAGGTGGCGCCCCACAAGGCCGTCTACGATCTGGCCCTGGTGTCGATCTCCGGATCCAACTCAGTCTCGGGCGCGAGCGGCAAGATGGTGCTGAACTGGACCGACGTCTGCGACGGCTGGGCGACGGAGCTGGATCTGCGGGTGCGTCTTTTCGCCCCCGAGGGCGAGGAACTGCGCTTCGGCACGGCCATTTCCTCCTGGGAATCCAAGGACGGCCGGGTCCTGCGTTTCCAGGTCAAGGACCGCTCCACCTACTTCGCGCCGGTGAACATGCGCGGGCGCGCGGTCCTGGACCTGAGCGGGGCCGGCACGGCCGACTTCGTCGAGCCCAAGGCGATGACGATCGACCTGCCCAAGGGCACGCTTTTCCCCACCGCCCATTCGATCGCGGTGCTGAAGGCCGCGGAGGCCGGCGAGGCATCCTTCATCGCGCCCATCTTCGACGGCTCGGAAGAGGGCGCGGAGGCGCTGATGGAGGCCTCGGCGGCGATCCTCGGCCCCTACCAGGAAGCCCAGTCGCATCTGCCGGCCCTGTCGGGGGTGCCCTACTACAAGATCAACCTCGCCTTCTATCTGGCGAGCAACCGCGATCTCATGCCCGAGCACGAGGTGACCCTGCGGCTCTACACCAACGGCGTGGTCGATCGCCAGCTCTTCGACTATGGCGATTTCGTCCTGGCCGCCGACATCTCGGAACTGACGCTCCACCCCGACCCGGGCTGCTGAGTCCCGGTCCGGCGATCCGAGCTAACGCTCCACGCGCGCGATACGCAGGACGTTTGTGGCGCCGGGGGTGCCGAAGGGGACGCCGGCGGTCACCACCAGCTTCACGCCCGGCTTGGCGAAGCCCTGGTCGAGCGCGGCCTGGCTCGCCTTGTTGACCATCTCCTGGAAATCATGGATGTCGCCTGTGTGCACGCAGTGGGCGCCCCAGAGCAGGGCCAGGCTGCGCGCGGTCGCCAGGTTCTCCGTCAGCACCAGGATCGGCACGCTGGGCCGCTCGCGCGCGGCGCGCTTGGCGGTCGAGCCCGAGGTCGTGTAGCAGACGATGGCGCCGGCACCGATGGTCTCCGCCACCTGCGCTGCCGCGGCGGAGATGGCGTCGGGGCCGGTCGCCTCGGGGTCGATCTTCAGCGCGTGCACGATCGACTTGAAGAAGCGGTCGCGCTCGGTGGCGATGATGGTCTTGTTCATCATGGCGACCGCCTCGACCGGGTACTGCCCGGCGGCCGATTCCGCCGAGAGCATGACCGCATCCGCGCCGTCGTAGATGGCGGTCGCCACGTCGGAGACCTCGGCGCGGGTCGGCATGGGGGCGGAGACCATGGATTCCAGCATCTGGGTGGCGACGATCACCGGCTTGCCGATCTGGCGGCACTTGCGGACGATCTTCTTCTGCCAGCGCGGCACGTGATGCAGCGGCATCTCCACGCCAAGATCGCCGCGCGCGACCATGATCGCGTCCGAGAGCTCGACCAGCTCGTCCAGGTGGTTCAGCGCCGCCGGCTTCTCGATCTTGCTGAGCAGCGCTGCCCGCCCCTGGATCAGCCGCCGCGCCTCGGCCACGTCCTCCGGGCGCTGCACGAAGGAGAGCGCGATCCAGTCGACGCCGATGTCGAGCGCATAAGTGAGGTCCGAGCGGTCCTTCTCGGTGAGCGGCGAGATCGGCAGGACCGCGCCCGGCACGTTCACGCCCTTGCGGTCGCTGAGCGTCGTGCCGGCCAGCACCCTGCAGTCGGCGAAGTCCTCGCCGTGCCTGGCGACCTTCAGGCTGACCTTGCCGTCGTCGAGCAGCAGGATCTGCCCCTTGTCCAGGGCTGCGAAGATCTCCGGATGGGGCAGCGGCGCGCGGGTCTCATCGCCCGGCTGGTCCGACATATCCAGGCGGAAGGCGGCACCCGGCTTCAGCGCGATCCTGCCCTCCGCGAAGCGTCCCAGGCGCAGCTTGGGGCCCTGCAGGTCAGCCAGCACGCCGATCGGCCGCTGCAGCTCCGCCTCCAGGCCGCGGATGATGTCGATCCTGGCCTTCTGCTCCTTCTGCTCGCCGTGCGAGAAGTTCAGGCGGAAGACATCGGCCCCGGCCATGAAGAGCGCGCGTATCCTCTCGGGGCTAGAGCTTGCCGGCCCCAAGGTCGCGACGATCTTCGCCCTGCGATGACGGCGCATGCTTGTCCCCCTCTCGCTTCTGTCCAAGGATCAGGCCCTGCCGGCAAGGGGCTCAGTCTAGCGATCTCCTGTTGAATTCCTATGGCGAAGTCGCGTCCTCGCGTGCTTCACGCAGCAGCAGGCTGAGGAGAAGCGCCAGGACCAGGAAGACCAGCAGCACCGAGAGCGAGGACTGGAAGGTGGCCGCGGAATAGACGCGCGCGCCCGCGACGGACCGACCGTCCCAGCCGAGGTCCAGCAGCCAGCCGATCAGCGGCTGGAAGATGGCCCCGGTCGCGGTGGTCGCGCCGTTGACGAAGCCGAAGGTGGCGCCCATCTCGCTCTGCTTGTTGTAGCCGCGCACCAGGGCGAAGGCGACCGACATGCAGCCGCAAGCAGCCCCCGTCACGACGAAGAGCACCCAGAGCAGCACGGCGGGCAGGCCCGGCAGGTAGAGAATGGCGGCGAGCGCGATGAGGGCGATCAGGCAGCCCGACTGGATCACCGCCTTGCGCCGGCCGAGCCGGTCGGAGAGCCAGCCGGAAATCGGCGAGCCCAGGGCCCAGCCGAGCAGCAGCAGCGAGGCGACGGCACCGGCGCCGGGCCTGTCGTAGCCCTTGGTCTGCATCAGCCAGGCGACCCCCCAGAAGCCCGCGAAGGAGAGCAGCGGTGCCGTCATGGCGGCACAGAGCAGCGCGGTCACCAGGTTCTGGCGGCGGCTGAGGACGACGCCCAGGCTGGTCGCCAGGCCGCCCAGTCCCTGCGGCGGCAGCTTCGCCGGGCGCGGTCCGGGCGGGAAGTCGCGGACCACGATCCAGAGCGCCGCCGCCAGGGCGAGCCCCAGCACGGCCGATCCGGCCAGCGCATCGCGCCAGCCGATCTCCTCGACCAGGGCGGCCAGCGGCGCCTGGGCGAGGAAACCGCCGATCATGCCGGCCATCATCTGCAGGCCCGTGACCTGCGCGAAGCGCCCCGACGGCAGCCAGCGGGCGGCCAGGGTCAGCGCGCAGACGAAGGAGAAGCCGGCGCCGAAGCCCACCAGGCCGCGGGCGATGTGCGCGAGGCCGGAATCGCTGGACCAGGCGAAGAGCAGGGTCGCGGCCGCACAGATGAGGGCCCCCAGCAGAAGCAGGCGCCGCGGGCCGAAGCGGTCGACCATCAGCCCGACCGGGATCTGCAGCGAGGCGTAGGTGTAGAAGTAGAGCGCCGAGAGGTTGCCGACCGTGGCCCCGGTCAGATCGAACTCCACCATCAGGTGGTCGTGCATCACGCTGGGGGCCACGCGCTGGAAGAAGCCGTAGAGGAAGAAGAGCGCGGCAAGCCCCCAGACGAGCCATCCCATCCAGGGCTCCGGCTGGCTTCCAGTGTCCTTGCTCGCTGTCTTGGTCACGGTACTGGCCGGCATGCTTCCCTCGCGCTAGGGGCCGCAGTGAGGCGGGGGCAAGCCGGCAGGGTCAAGCCACCTTTTCGCGTGTCAGCCTTGCGGGAGCGCCCTTGCGCCCGGGGGCGCGATGCCGTCAGATCGGCCAGTTGTGGAGAACCAGAAGCGCACGCTGGTCAAGGTGAGTCCGGAGTCCCGAAACCGGGCCTAGAAGGGACGGACCCGAAGGATGTCCGAAGCACTGCAGGTGAAGACCGTGACCGGCGAGGGAAGCGCCCTCTCCGGTGCGATGCTGGTGCTGGTGGCGGGCGTCTGCTTCTCGCTCGGCGGTCTCTTCCTCAGGTGGATGGAGGCCGCCAGTCCCTGGCAGGTCCTGATCTACCGCTCCGGCGGAACCCTGGTCTTCGTGCTGCTCTTCCTGGCCTGGCGCAGCGGCGGCTCGCCCTGGCCCGCGATCAAGGCGCTCGGCTGGAAGGGGCCGCTGGCCGGCGCCGGCCTCTCGGTCGCGATGATGGTCTATATCGTGGCCCTGACGCTCACCACGGTCTTCAACGCGGTGATGATGATCTGCATCGCCCCGCTGCTGGCCGCCATCCTGGGCCGCCTGCTGCTGAAGGAATCCGTCCGGCGCATCACCCTCATCGCCAGCCTGATCGCCCTGGCCGGCGTCGCCATCATGGTGCACAGCGGGCTGGAGGCCGGCGACCTGCTGGGGAACCTGCTCTCGCTGGTGGCGGCCTGCGGCTTCGCGGTCTTCGCCGTGACCCTGCGCGCGGCCAAGGTGCGCGACACCATGCCGGCCGTCGCCTGGGCCGGCTTCTTCGGCTTCACCGTCTCGCTGATCGTGGTGCTGGTCGAGGGCCAGTCGCCCTTCATCTCGCTGCACGACATGGTGCTGGCGCTCTCCATGGGCTCGCTGCAGATCGGCTTCGGCATGATCTTCTTCACCGCCGGCGCCAGGCGCCTGACCGCGGCGGAGGCGACCCTGCTGTCGCTGATCGAGGTCGTGCTGGCGCCGCTCTGGGTCTGGGTGCTGCTCGACGAGACGCCGACCGGGACCACCCTGATCGGTGGCGCAGTCCTGCTGGCGGCCATGGTCCTGCAGGCCTCGACCGGCCTGCGCCGCCGCCCGCCTGTCGGTATCGTCTAGAAGAGATGCGCTCCACTGCAGGGGCGCAGCCTCACACCACCTGGAAGCCTTCGACGTAGGGGTCGCGCGGGTCGAGGAAGAGGGTGTTGAGGCCGGTCATGCGGGCCCAGCCCTCGACCGACGGCCGGATCGCGGGACGCCCGGCCAGGCTCTCCACTGCCTCCACCCGCCCCTTGAAGAGCGAGCCGATGATGCTCTCGTGGACGAAGCCCTCGCCGGCCGCCAGTTCGCCGCGGGCGGCAAGCTGCGCCATGCGGGCCGAGGTGCCGGTGCCGCAGGGGCTGCGGTCGATCGCCTTCTCCCCGTAGAAGACGGCATTGCGGGCATGGGCCTCCGGCTGGGTGGGTCTGCCGGTCCACATGACGTGGCTGACGCCGCGGATGGTCGGATCCTCCGGGTGGACCAGCTCGACCGCCCGGTTCACCAGGCGGCGCACCTGCGGCGAGAGGCGCAGGATGTCGCCGGGTGCGATCTCCGCGAGGCCGGCGTAGTTCTCCTGCGGCTCGATGATGGCGTAGAAGTTGCCGCCGTAGGAGACGTCGAGCGTCAGCCGGCCCAGCTCCGGGCAGTCGATCTCGACCCCGCTCGCGGCGAGAAAGCTCGGGACGTTGGTGATGCGCACCCAGGCGATGTGGGGGCCGTCCCACTGATAGCGGGCCTCGACCCGGCCGGCCGGCGTGTCGAGCGCCAGGACGCCCGGCGTCCTCGGCTGCACCAGGCCGCGCTCCAGCGCGAAGGTGACCGTGCCGATGGTGCCGTGCCCGCACATCGGCAGGCAGCCCGAGGTCTCGATGAAGAGCACGCCAACGTCGCAGTCGGCGCGGGTGGGCGGATAGAGGAAGGAGCCGGACATCATGTCGTGCCCGCGCGGCTCGAACATCAGGCCGGTGCGGATCCAGTCGTAGCGCGCCAGGAAGTCCTGGCGGCGCGCGCTCATGCTGTCGCCCGCGAGCGGCGGCGCGCCGCCGGCCACCAGGCGCACCGGGTTGCCGCAGGTGTGGCCGTCGATACAGAAGAAGGTGTTGGGACGCTCTTGCATGGTGGCGCTCGGTCTTAAGAGGTCGGATTGGCGTTCTGCTCGCACGGCGCCGGCCCACACCCCCGCCCGACCGCCCACGACAGTATCTTGAAGGGCGGTCGGGCGGGGGTGCGAGTTGGCGCGCGTCTGAAGCGAAGCCGAAAACGGCATTAGCACGCCGCCGGCCGGTCAGTCTCCGTCGAACTGACGCACGAAGGCGGCGAACTCCTCGCCGGCGTGGCGCCGCTCGCCGCTGCGCTTGGCCGGGTCCAGGGGCTCGACCACGGTCTCGCAGTCGGGCGAGGCGAAGTAGGCGATGGAGAAGCGGTCCCGGCCGCGCGGCGGATGCACCCGGTGGCGGGTCGAGCGGAAGCGCCCGCCCGACCAGAGCGCCAGCATGGTGCCGATGTTGCAGATGAAGCAGTCGGGCAGGGGCTCGGCAACGGCCCAGCGGTCGTCGCGGCGCAACACCTCCAGCCCGCCGATGGGGCTGGGCAGCAGGATGGTGATGCAGTTGGTGTCGTGGTGGCCGTTGTTGGCATCCTCCTCCATCCCCTCCGGCCGCGGGAAGTAGTGCAGCAGCGAGATGTTGGTCATGGGCCGCCGGAAGTAGCCCAGCAGGGCCTCCTCGTCGTCGGCAAGCGTCAGGCCCAGGCAGCGCAGCAGCGCCTCGGCGATCTCGGTCACCCCGCGGTAGTAGGCCCTGACGGCCGGAGCGAAGCCCGGCGGCGCGTCGGGCCAGCGGTTGGGCCAGACCAGCTTGGAGCCGGCTACCACCTCCGGACCCGCCAGGAAGGCCTCGTAGCGCACCACGTTGGAGCCGTCCTCGTTGCTGGAAAAGCGCATGGGCGCGATGTAGCCGCGATAGGCGCCCGGCTGCCGGGCAACGGCCAGCTTCTCCTCCTCCCGCTGTGCGAAGAAGGCCTCCGCCTCGCGCCGGGTCGCGGCGATGGTCTCGGCCGAGAGGCCGTGGCTGCGCAGGTAGAAGAAGCCGATGGTCTCGCAGGCCCGCCCGATCTCCTCGGCGAGCGCGCGGCGCCCTCGTTCGCCCTCGGCGAAGCGCGGGTAGAGATCAATGATCGGAAGTTCGGCGTCGGGCGCGTGCTGGTCCATCCTGTCCCTCCTCTGTCGAGACGTGCGATGGCCCTGTTGCGACGCGTGCCAGGCGTTCCGCCTGTCATGCCAAGCCTGGAGCGCTGCAGTCAAGCGCCAACGCCCAGGCCCCCTTTCTGCCATGGGCCCTGCATCGTTTCTCCCCGAAGCCGGTCCAAAGAGGGTGGAAAGAAAGGACTGGAAATGCCCTATCCGAACGCAAGACGACCCTCACCGCTTCTGTCCGCACTGGCCGGAGCCACATTCCTGACCTTGGCCAGCGGCGCGGCCACGGCAGAGGAATCGCTTCTGGGTGCCACCTGGCTGGCCGAGGACATCATGGGGAAGGGGGTGATCGACATCCTCCAGACCAAGCTGGAGGTGTCCCGCGACGGCAAGGTCGGAGGGATGGCCGGCTGCAACCGCTTCGTGGGCGCCCCAGAGATCTCAGGCGACACCATCAGCTTCGGCCCTCTCGCCGTCACCCAGAAGGCCTGCCTGCCTTCGGTCGAGGAACAGGAGCAGCGCTTTCTGAAGGCGCTCAGCGAGACCCATTCCTACCGATTCGAGGAGGGGAGCCTCTACTTCCTCGACGCCGAAGGAGAGAGGGTCATCCGCTTCACCAAGCTTGCTTCCTAGCCCTTGGCGGCCGGGTCGCGTCGCAGCGCCTGGCAGAGGCAGTGCACGCCGCCGCCGCCGAGGGTGAACATGGACATGTCCGGATCGTAGACCTCGAAGCCGAGACTGCGGAGCTTGGCGTTCAGCTTGGCGCTGCCTTTCATGGAGAGCACCTTGTCGTTGCCGAGGGCGACCAGGTTGACACCCAGGTTCTTGGCTTCGGCGTAGCCGACGTCGACGAACGCGAAGCCCTTGGCCTTCAGCCAGTCGACGAGCCAGTCCTCCATGGCATCGAGGCAGGCGACCAGAAGCTTGGGCGCCAGCGGGACGACGAGGCCGTCCATGTGCACGAACTCGCGGCTGATCGGAGCCACCTGCGCCTCCCAGCCTTCGGCGCGCACGAAAGCGGCCACCTGTTCCGATCCCGCCTTCTCAGAGCGCTCGCCGCAATAGCCGATCAGCACCAGGCCGGGCTCCAGGATGACGAAGTCGCCGCCTTCGAAGTGGCCGGCGGTCGCATAGTTCCAGATCGGGATGCCCATCGACTGGTAGAACCTGATCGCGGTCACGTAGTCGGCGCGCCGCGTCTTGAGCTGCATGTGGCAGATCAGGGCGCCCCAGGGCGTCATGGCGCTGGAATCGCGGGCGAAGAAGTTGCGGTGCAGGACCGGATCGGCATCCAGGTAGTGGCAGGTGACGCTGTTCTCCTCGTAGATGCGCACCATGTCGGCGTGCTGTGCCATGGCCCGTTGCAGGTCGAGGGCGACGCCGGTCTTCTCCTGGTTCGCGAAGGTGCGCTGGCTGATCGGCCCCGCATCGGTCCAGCGGTAGTATTCCGGACGGCCCAGCAGCACGTCATGCAAGCGTGCGAAATCGTTGTCGATGCCCCAGGAGGTCTCCCTGCTTCCGGTGACGGCCATTGCGCGCCTGCCTTTCCTTCCGACGGTCGCCCGACCCTAGAGCGGATCGTGATCGGTTGGCAACAACCGAACGCGTGAATCCGCTCTAGAAATCAAACATTTAGAGCAGATTTACGCCCCCGAATGTTTCCATTCGGGGCCGATCTGCTCTAAGGCAGGGGTCCAGGAAACATCAATCGACCAGCCCGTCCAGGACCTTCGCGGCGGCGGCGATATCGCCCTGCAGCGCCCGCCTGGCGGCCTCCGGGTCGCGGTGGAGCAGGGCCTCGGTCAGCGCGCGGTGGTGCTCGTTCGACTCGACGTAGTTGCCCGACGCGTGCAGCAGGTTGAAATAGGGGCTGATCTGCAGCCAGAGGCTCTCGATCATCGAGAGCAGGGTGGGGGAGCCGGCCGCCGCATAGACGGCGAAGTGGAAGCCCCGGTTGGCGTGCAGGTAGCCCTTGACGTCGTTGCTCTCGACCGCGGCCTCCAGCCTGTCGTTGAGCTCGGCGAGGCGCAGCAGGCCGGCCCTGTCGATGCGCTCGGCCGCCCAGGCCGCCGCCATGCCCTCCACCTCGCTGCGCACGCGCTTCAGGTCCGCGAGCCGGCTCGCGGAGAGCGGCGGGATGCCCATGGAGCGGCCCGAGACCACGGTCAGCGCCCGCTCGGCGGTCAGGCGGTGGAGCGCCTCGCGCACCGGCATGTGGCTGACGGCGAAGGCCGTGGCCAGGCTCTTCATGGTGATCGACCGGCCGGGCGCGATCTCGCCGTCCAGGATCAGGTCCCTGATCCGGCGGTAGACATGGTCCTGCAGTGTCTCGCGCGGGGCCGGGTCCAGCGGGATCGCAGCCCCTTCAAGTTTCTCGCCCACGCCCTCCGGCTCGCTCCCTTCTCGGCTTCACGCTTGCGGGGTCCTGCCGGCGACGCCGAGCGCGCGCGCCGCCTGACCCACCCTCTGGGTTATTGATCTTTGATCAAAGGTATGGAAGGGTCAACGGGTATCGCGGCAGCACCGCCTCCTCGCCGGGGTTTATGCTGCCGCGAGCGGGATATCAAGGCGTCGTCCTCCAAAGGACGGCCGAGAAAAAAAGGGAGGAAAGAGATGAGACTATTCGGGCGTACGCTCGGTGCCTGCTCGGCGCTTGCCTTCGGGCTGATGGCCGGCCTGGCACCGCAAGCAGCCTCAGCCGACGACAAGCACAAGATCTTCCTGTCGATGAGCTACATCGGCAACGACTGGCAGGCCGAGGCCGCCAACATGATCAAGGCCATGGCAGCCCACAAGGACATGGCCGACAAGGTCGACCTGCAGATCCAGGTGGCCGGCCCCAACGCGCAGCGCCAGATCCAGCAGATCAACGCCATGGTGCAGCAGGGCGCGGACGCCATCGTGATCTTCCCGATCTCGCCGACCGCACTGAACTCCGTGGTCAAGAACGCCTGCAACAAGGGCGTGCTGGTCTTCGCCTACGATGCGGAGATCACCGAGGAGTGCGCCTACAACATCTCCATCGACCAGGAAGAGGCCGGGCGGGTGACCGCCGAGTGGCTGGTCGAGCAGCTGGGCGGCAAGGGCGACATCGTGGTGATCACCGGCGTGCCGGGCACCTCGGTCGACACCCTGCGCACCAAGGCGGCCAAGGAGGTCTTCGACAAGCATCCCGACATCAACATCGTCGCGGAGTCGGTGGGCATGTGGAGCCAGGCCGTGGCCCGCACGGAGCTCTCGAAGATCCTGGCCACGCGCGGCTGGAACGAGATCGACGGCCTTTGGATGCAGGTCGGCTGCTACACCGCCAACGCCATGCAGCTGGAGGAAGGCAAGACGCCCGAGCAGCTGATCCCCTGCGCCGGCGAAGGCGCCAACGGCGGACGCATCCAGATGCTGCCGCAGGGGACCGAGGTGGAAGGCGGCAACTGCCCCTACTGCCCGCTGGGCGCACCGCGCATCTCCTATGCCTCGCCGCCCTATTCCGGCGCCCTGGCGCTGAAGTCCGCGGTCAAGGTCCTGGAGGGCGGAGAGGTCGCCGACCCGATCGTCCTGCCGCTGCCGATCGTGACCAACGACACCGTCAAGTACTGCGAGACGGGTTCGTGGGAGGAGATGGCGGCGGGCTGCAACGCCTTCCCGCCGTCCCTGGTGCCGAACCCCGGCTGGTTCGCCTCGATCTTCTCCGAGGAGACCCCGGAGGTCGGTTTCTCCGCGGCCCTGATCGGCCAGCCCGAGCCTTAATCGCTAAGCAGGGTGCCTGAACGGCCGGGCAGTGCGGGGCGAGCCTCGTTCTGCCCGGCCGTCGTCTGCCGGGATCCGGCAGAGGGTCGGAACCGAAGCGGGGGAGAGGGCCGCCAGTGGCGGTGCCGTCCCCTCGTGACAGGTGGATCATTGAGGCTTGATGAGCGTTGCTTCCTCACATAGTGCGGCTGCAGGGGGCGTCGAGACGGCCATCGCCGTCGAGGGGGTGGAGAAGTCCTTCGGCGCCACCCGCGCCGTCAGCGACGTCTCCTTCGAGGTCGGCCGCGGGCGCGTGCATGCGCTTCTGGGCGAGAACGGAGCCGGCAAGTCCACCCTGGTGAAGCTGCTGAGCGGCCTGGAGATGCAGGACAGCGGCCAGTTCCGCATCTTCGGCAAGGCCGCCAAGATCTCCAGCCCGCGCGTAGCCCACCGCCTGGGCATCCAGACGGCCTTCCAGGAGATGACCCTGGTCCGGGACCTCTGCGTGCTGGACGCCATGCTGCTGCCCTACGCGCCGCAGGGGCTGCTGGGGCTGACCAGGCGGCGGGCGGCGGCGCGGGAGGTGGCGGCCCACTTCGCCGAACTCGGACTCGGCGGGATCGACCTGTCCGACGAGATCCGCGACCTGGACCTCGCGATCAAGCAGAAGATCGAGATCGCCCGCGCGCTCTTCCGCAAGCCCCAGATCCTCCTGCTGGACGAGCCCACCTCGACCCTGAGCGGGCGCGACGTCGACTGGCTGGGCGACCTGATCGAGGCCGAGCGCCGGCGCGGCACCACGGTGGTCTTCATCTCCCACCGCCTGCGCGAGGTGCGCGACTTCTGCGAGACCCTGACGATCCTGCGCAACGGCAAGCACATCGCGACCGCCGAGGTCGCGGCCCTGAGCGACGAGGAGGTGATCGGCAAGATCGTCGGCCGCTCCATCGGCCAGGTCTTCCCCGACCGCCGCCCCTCTGAGGTCGCGCCCGACGAGATCCTGCGGGCCGACAACCTCAAGACCGACGGCAAGCTGAACGGCGTCTCCTTCTCCCTCAAGGCGGGCGAGGTCCTGGGCGTCGCCGGCCTTCAGGGCATGGGGCAGCTCGACCTCTTCCTCTCCTGCTTCGGCGCGGCGGAGCTCACCGAGGGGCAGATCCATGTCGACGGCAAGGCGGTCAGCCTGAACGCCCCCTCCGATGCCGTCGACGCGCGCATCGGCATCTCGCTGGTGCCGGAGGACCGCAAGACCGAGGCTCTCTTCCTGAAGCTCTCGGGCCTGCACAACGCCTCGCTGCCGGTGATCCAGCGCTTCACGCGGCACGGACTGATCGACCTCAAGGCCGAGCGCCGGGCCGTGGCGGCGGTCTTCGAGCGGGTCCAGGTGGACCAGCGCGCGCTCTGGACCAGGGCCGGCGCCTTCTCCGGCGGCAACCAGCAGAAGATCGCCATCGCGAAGTGGCTGCTGGCCGAGAGCCGCGTGCTGCTGCTCTACGACCCGACGCGCGGGGTCGACGTCGGTACCAAGCAGGAGCTCTACCGCCTGATGCGGGCCTTCGTCGAGGCGGGCGGCGCCATCCTCTTCTATTCCAGCGAGATCCCCGAACTGGTGCACGTGGCCGAGCGGGTGATGGTGCTCTACAAGGGCGAGGTCGCCGCCGAGGTCTCCGGTGCCGAGCAGACCGAGGAAGCCATCGTCAACGCAGCACTGGGCGGCCACGTCATGCAGGAGGCCGCGCAGTGAGCGCGCTCTCGGACCAGGCCCCGACGCAGGGTCGCCTGCGCTTCCGCCTCGCCGGCTATCGCGGGCTCATCGTGGCGGTCGGCGTCTTCGTCGTGCTCCTGGTCCTGAACGACGTCTTGAGCTTCGGCCCGATGAGCTATTTCGAGGTGAGCTTCCTCTCCTCGGGCGGGGCGACCCTGGCGATGGCGGCGGCCGGCCAGACCCTGGTGATCCTGACCGGCGGCTTCGACCTCTCGGCCGGTGCCGTGGTCTCACTGGTGAACGTGGTGCTGGCCAGCAACATGCCCGACACGACCGGCGGCATCCTGCTCTGGTCGCTGGTGGGCGTGGGGATCGGCGCCCTGGTCGGGGCCTTCAACGGTTTCTTCGTGGCGGTGCTGCGCCTGCAGCCTATCGTGGTGACGCTCTCCACCATGTTCATCGTCGAGGGCATCACGCTGCTGGTGATGGACAAGCCCGGCGGCCAGATCCCCTACGGCCTTTCCGAGGCCCTGGCGGAGGACGCGGTGCCGGAGCTGCTGCCCATGCCGCTGGTCCTGATCGGGATCCTGGTGCTGCTGTGGCTCTGGCTGAAGAACTCGCGCTTCGGCACCGCCATCTACGCCGTGGGGTCGGACATGGAGGCGGCGCGCGCCCAGGGCGTGCGGGTCGCCTGGGTCCGCTTCTGGGTCTACGTGATGGCCGGTGCCTGCTACGGCTTCGCCGGGGTCTTCATCTCGGCCATGACCGGGGCCGGCGACCCGCTGGTCGGCAATCCCATGCTGCTGCAGATCTTCGCCGCGGTGGTGGTCGGCGGCACCACGCTGGGCGGCGGCCGGGGCGGGATCGTGGGTTCCATCTTCGGCGCCTACATCCTGATGATCGTCGTCAACATCCTGCTGGTGCTCAATGTCTCGGCCTACTACTCGACCGTGGCCGAGGGCTTGATCCTGATCCTGGCGGTGCTGGCCGGCGCGCTCGGCCGGCATGCGCGCCTGGCGATCTGGCTGCGTCAGGCGCTGGAACGCGTCCGGGCCGCGCGCCACGGCATGCTGCCACGCCAGGGCGGGCGCAAGCTGCAGCGCTTCCGGCTCCCCGGGCAGGTAGAGGCGGGGCAGGCGATCTCCTGGCCGGCCTTCCACCTGCGCCACGCCGAGGCCATACGCTATGCGCTGCCGGCCTACATCTGCTTCGTGATCTCGGTCGTGCTGACCGAAGTAGTCCTGGGCAACGCGCTCTTCAGCTGGACCTACTACAACTCGCTGCTGGTGCTCTCCACCTTCCTGCTGATCCTGGCGCTGGGACAGGGGACGGTCATCCTGACCGGCGGGCTCGACCTCTCGGTGCCCTGGACCATCGGGCTCAGCGGCATCCTGCTGACCGGCATCCTGAACGGCCAGGACGGGCCGCTGATCTACGCGCTGCCCCTGGTGCTGGCCATCGGCGCCCTGATCGGGGCGGTCAACGGCATCGGCATCGCGGTGCTGGGCCTCTCGCCCATCGTCATGACCTTGGCGATGAACGGCATCCTGCAGGGTGCGGCGCTGCTCTATTCGCAAGGCACGCCGGCCGGCTTCTCGGCGCCGCTGATGCGCTGGTTCATGACCGATCGCTCTCTCGGATTCACGCCGGTGGTGATTCTGGTCGTGGCCTTCGTCGCCGGTGCAGTCCTGCTGCTGACGCGCACGCCTTTCGGGCGCCGGGTCTACGGTCTGGGCAACGGAGAACGGGTGAGCATGCTGAGCGGCATCAAGGTCGATCGCACGATCATCCTGGTCTACATGCTCTCCGGCTTCTGCGCGGCGCTGGTCGGCTGCCTGCTGACCGGCTTCTCCGGCCAGGCCAGCCTCGGCATGGGCGACGAGTACCTGCTGCCCTCGATCGCGGTCGTGGTGGTGGGCGGCACGCTGATCACCGGCGGACGCGGCAGCTATCTCGGCATGGTCGGCGGCGTGCTGCTCTTCACCGGCCTGCAGACCCTGCTGGCCGGAACCACCTTGCCCTATGCCATGCGCGCGATCCTCTTCGGCCTCGTCGTCCTCGGCGCCGTGGTCGCGCTGCGCGAGCGACGATCATGACAGCGGAGAAGAACCTCATGGCGGCAGAGCCAAAGGACTGGACCATCCCGGCGATCCGGCCGGGTCTCAGGGTCTTCCTTTCCGGGGCGGCCAGCGGCATCGGGCGCACCATCGCCGACATGCTGGTCGCCTCGGGCGCGAAGGTCTGGATCTGCGATACGTCCGAGGCGGCGCTGGAGGACTTCGCCGCGGCCTACCCCGGTCACCGGGCGAGCCGGGCCGACGTCAGCGACGAGCCGGCGTTGGAAAGCCTCTTCGCCGAGATTGGGCGCGACTGGCAGGGCCTCGACGGGCTGGTCAACAATGCCGGCATCGCGGGCCCCACCGGCGGGGTCGAGGAGATCCGGCCGGAGGACTGGCGCCGCTGCCTCGACATCGGGCTCACCGGGCAGTTCCTCTGCGCGCACTTCGGCGTGCCGCTGCTGAAGGCCGCCGGCGGTGGGGCGATCGTGAACATGTCCTCGGCCGCCGGGCGCTTCGGCTATGCCTACCGCACGCCCTATTCGGCGGCCAAGTGGGGGGTGATCGGACTGACCCAGAGTCTCGCCAAGGAGCTGGGGCCGGACGGCATCCGCGTGAACGCGATCCTGCCCGGCATCATCGAGGGCCCCCGGATGGAGAAGGTGATCGCCGCGCGCGCCGCGCAGATGGGCATGGGACACGAGGAGATGCGCGAGCGCTACCTGGAGCGCATCTCGCTCCGGCGGATGACGCCCCAGGCCGACGTGGCCGCCATGGCCGCTTTCCTTCTCTCCGACATGGGGCGTAACCTCTCCGGCCAGTCCTTTCCGGTAGACGGCAACGTGGAGGCGCTCTGACATGGCCGAGGTGAAGAAGGGCGGCAAGGTCGCCTGTGTCGGCAGCGGCCTGGTGGGACGGGCCTGGGCACTGGTCTTCGCCCGCGCCGGCTACCGGGTGGCGCTCTTCGACCAGGATGCCGGGACCGCCCGGGCGGCGCTCGCCTTCGCCGAGGAGATGCTGCCGGCACTGGCGGAGGAGGACCTGCTGGAGGGGCAGACGCCCGCGGAGATCCTGGCGCGCATGACCCTGGCGGTGAGCCTGGAGGAGGCGCTTGCCGGCGCCTTCTACCTGCAGGAAAGCACGCCCGAGAAGCTGGAGGTGAAGCAGGAGGTCTTCAAGGAGCTTGACCGCCTGGCAGAGCGCGAGGCGGTGATCGCCAGCTCGACCTCGGCCCTGCTGCCCTCGGCCTTCACCGAGGGGCTGGTGGGCCAGGCGCGCTGCCTGGTCGTCCACCCGATCAACCCGCCCTACCTGGTGCCGGCCTGCGAGCTGGTGCCCGCGCCCTGGACCGCGCCCGAGACGGTGGAGCGCGCCCGTGTCTTCCAGGAGGCCTGCGGCATGGCGCCCATCGTCATGCGCCGGGAACTGGACGGCTTCGTCATGAACCGCATGCAGGGCGCCCTGCTGGAGGAGGCCTTCCGGCTGGTGGCGCAAGGCTTCGCCTCGATCGAGGACGTCGACGTGGGCATCCGCGACGGCCTGGCGCTGCGCTGGTCCTTCATGGGCCCCTTCGAGACCATCGACCTGAACGCGCCGGGCGGCATCCGCGACTATGCCGAGCGCTACGAGCCGATCTACAGCCGCATCCACCCCTCGACACTGGAGCGGGTCGACTGGACCGGACCGGTCATGAACCAGATCGAGGCGGCCAGGCGCGAGCGCCTGCCGGAATCGAAACTCGCCGCCCGCCAGGCCTGGCGGGACCGGCGGCTGATGGCGCTAGCGGCGCACAAGCGGCGCGCCAAGCGCGCGCTGGGCGATTAGGGAGGAGCGTGGCATGCTGAAAATCGAGGTCTTCTCCGACGAACGCCTCAGCCTGGGCGAGGGGCCCTGGTGGGACGCGGCCGGCGAGCGTCTCTACTGGATCGACAGCTACGGGCCGGCGATCTACCGCTGCGACCTCAAGGGCGGCGACCGCAAGAAATGGGACCTGCCGGAGCCGGTGGGCTCCATGGCGCTGCGCGTCGGCGGCGGCGGTGCGGTGGTGGCCCTGCGCTCCGGCTTCTTCCTGCTGGATTTCGAGAGCGGCGCGCTGCGCTGCGTCGAGCGGACCCATCCCGGCGAGCTGCGCCCGCGCCTCAACGACGGCAAGACCGATCGCAAGGGCCGCTTCATCGCGGGCTCGATGGATTTCGAGGAACGCGACACCGTGGGGACCCTCTTCAGCCTGGACAAGCACCTCGCGGTCTCGGTGCTGGACCACGGCTTCATCTGCTCCAACGGGCCCTGCTTCTCGCCCGACGGCAACACGCTCTACTTCGCCGATACCGGCAGCCGCGTGATCTTCGCCTACGGCTACGACCAGGAGGAGGGCAGGGTACGCAGCAGACGCATCTTCGTCTCCTTCGAGGGCTACCAGGGCTATCCCGACGGGGCGACGGTCGATTCCGAGGGCTACCTCTGGTGCGCGGAGGTCTACGCCGGCCGGCTCTTGCGGTTCGATCCCGAGGGCGTGCTGGACCGGGTGGTCGGCCTGCCGGTCTTCTCGACAACCTCGATCGCCTTCGGCGGCCCCGACCTGGACATCGCCTTCGTCACCTCCATGGCGCGGCCCCATGCCGGCCGCTACCACCCGGAGCGGGAGGCGGGAATGACCTTCGCCATCACCGGCCTCGGCGTCACCGGGATCCCCGAGACGCCCTTCGCCGGTTAGCATAGAACAAGGAGCAAGCGGCCCATGCGCATCGAGGTTCTGATCGATCTGAAGACCACCCTGGGCGAGGGCCCGCTGTGGGACGTGGACCAGCAACGTCTCTACTTCATCGATTCCTTCGACGGCCGCGTCTTCCGCTGCACCGCCGACGGGCGCGAGGTCAGGGCCTGGGACGTGCCCGACAAGATCGGCTCGATCGCGCTGCGCAAGGACGGCGAGGGGGCGATCTGTTCTCTGGCGACCGGCTTCCATACCCTGGACTTCCGCACCGGCGAGACGCAGCTGATCGTCGACCCGGAGAGCGACAAGCCCAACAACCGCATCAATGACGGCAAGGTCGACCGCCAGGGCCGCTTCGTCGCCGGCTCCATGGACACCATGGAGGAGGGGCCGAACGGGAGGCTCTACCGGCTGGACCCCGACTTCACGCTGCACACGCTCGACCGCGACATCATCGTCTCCAACGGCCCCTGCTGGAGCCCGGACGACAAGACCTTCTATTTCTCAGACACCTGGACCGGAGAGATCTGGGCCTACGACTACGATATCCAGACCGGGTCGGTCTCCAACCGGCGCACCTTCGCCAAGATGGACACCAGCGGCGGCGGCGCGGCCGACGGCTCCACCGTCGATGCGGAGGGCTGTGTGTGGACCGCGCTGGTCTACGATTCAAAGCTGGTGCGCCACCGGCCCGACGGCACGCTCGACCGGGTGATCGAGATGCCGGTGAAGAAGGTCACCAGCGTGAACTTCGGCGGGCCGGAGATGGACATCCTCTACGTGACCTCCATGGCCAAGCCGCCCTTGCCGCGCTTTCCCGACGACGGCGTGCTGCGCGGAAGCGTCTTCGCCATCCACGAGCTGGGCGTGCGCGGCGTCCCGGAGCCCCGCTTCGGCGCTTAACCTGCTTCGGACCTGCGCGGAGGCGGCCCCGCGCCCCCTGACAGAGAGCCCTTGCAGGCCGCGGTCCGGCGGTCTAAAACGTCCGCCACTTCGGACGCCGCTGTCTTGCGCCGCGTTTTCCGCGGCACCGACAGGCGAGAGAGCGGTCAGACCGTTCCCATCCCTTGGCCCGGTGGCAGAGTGGTTATGCAGAGGACTGCAAATCCTTGTACGTCGGTTCGATTCCGGCCCGGGCCTCCAGAATGGGAAGATCGATCGCGGTTGGAGTGTTTCGACTTCACGAGGCGCCGCTTGCGCGCAGATCCGAAGCGATCCGGATGAACGCCTGGGACAGGGAAGACTGGTGCCCGGCGCTCAGGCAGGCTAGTGAGAAGACACGAGGCCGGCCGCGTCGGCTTGCGGGATGCAAGAGGGGATAACTTTGTCGATGGATGAGAAGTACGAGGCTGCCGAAGAGGCGGAGGTCATCGAGCGCGACGATGCCGACGCGGAAGAGGGTACGGACGGCACCGAGGAGGGCGACGAGGGGTCCTCCTACGATTCGGCCGAGCCGGACGGCAGCGGCGAGGATCTGACCAAGAAGGACAAGTCCTCCAAGGTGACGCCGTCGGAGGGCTTTGCCGCCTGGATGCGCGAGCAGAAGGCCTCGATCGCCTTCAGCACCTACCAGGCCAGCCGCCTGCTGCTGATCGGCGCCACGCAGGGCACCAAGGTGCGAATCAACGAGGCCAGCTTCGAGCGCTGCCTGGGCCTCTGGGGCGACGGCCAGTCCCTCTGGGTCGCCACGCTCTTCCAGATCTGGCGCCTCGACAACCTGCTGATGCCCGGCAAGATGCACAAGCACTACGATCGCGTCTACGTGCCCCGCCTTGGCTATGTGACCAGCAACGTCGATGCCCACGACCTGGCGATCAACGCCGAGGGCGACTGCATCTTCGCCAACACGGCCTTCTCCTGCCTGGCGCGGACCAGCCCCAGCGCCAGTTTCGTGCCGATCTGGCGGCCGCCCTTCATCTCGCAGCTGAAGTCGGAGGACCGCTGCCACCTGAACGGCCTGGCGATGAAGGACGGGCGCGCCGCCTACATCAGCGCGATTGCCGAGAGCGACGAGCGCCACGGCTGGCGCGAGCTGCGCGGCGACGGCGGCCTCATCATGTCGATCGCCGACAGCGAGATCGTCTACCGCGGGCTCTGCATGCCGCACAGCCCGCGCTGGCACGACGGCAAGCTCTGGGTCATCAACTCAGGGCTCGGCGAGCTGGGTTACCTCGAGCCGGGCGACTGGCGCTTCACGCCGGTGGCCTTGCTGCCGGGCTATGGCCGGGGGCTCACCTTCATCGATCACTACGCGGTGGTGGGCGTATCCATGCCGCGCGACATGAAGACCTTCGGCGGTCTGCCGCTCGACGAGGTGCTGGAAGACGCCGACATGCTGCCCAAGTGCGGCATCGTCGTGGTCAACCTGAAGACCGGCCAGATCGAGCACCACCTCTGGATCGAGGGCCACATCGTCGAGCTCTACGACGTCACCATGCTGCAGGGCGTCGGCTCGCCCATGGCATTGGACTTCAAGGGCAAGGAGATCAAGCGCTGGATCAAGCTGGGACGGCCCGGCATCGACTGATCGCCTGCCTTGCGGCTGCCGGGTTCTGGCTCCGGCCAGCCGTCCGGACTTCCCGTCGCCAGGCAGTCGGGGGTGCCCCTTCCCGGCACCCCCGTTGCAGGGCTCCTGTTACGTGAAGAGGAAGTCCGCCCCCGTCAGGGCAGTGGCCGCGATGCCGCCGATCTGGAAGCTGAAGTTGGCACCGCCGACGCCGTCGGTATCGACCTCGACGTTGGCACCGTTGATGCGGACCTCGCCGGCGATGCCGTTGAAACCCGACCCGCCGATGAAGCTGCCGCTGTTGCCCGGCATGTCGATGACGATCCTGTCGCCCTGAAGCTGGCTGAAGTCCACGATCCTGCCCTGCTGGCCGTTGAGGGAGTTGCCGTCGAAGGCGAAGCTGTCGCCGCCGCTGCCGCCCACAAGGCTGTCCTGGCCCTGGCCGCCGCTCAAGGTGTCTCTGCCGCTACCACCGTAGAGCTTGTCGTTGCCGTCACCACCGAAGAGCACGTCGGTCCCGCTGTTGCCCTCCATGAAGTCGTCGCCCTGGCCGCCGTATCCGCGGTCGTTGCCGCTGCCGCCGAAGATCCGGTCCTGGCCCTGGCCGCCGGTCATGACATCGTCGCCGAGCCCACCCTGCAGGCTGTCGTCGCCGTCGCCGCCGAACAAGCTATCCTTGCCCAGGCCGCCGAAGAGCCTGTCCTGGCCGTTGTCTCCGAAGAGCCGGTCGTCGTGGTGGCCGCCGAAGAGGCTGTCGTCGCCGTTGCCGCCGTAGAGGGTGTCGTTCCCGCTGTTGCCGTAGACCCTGTCCTGGGCGTTCAGCGCGAAGATGAGGTCGGGGCCGCTGGTGCCGCTGAGCGAGTCGTCGTTGTTGGTGCCGGTCAGGCTGTTGACGAGGGTGACGGGCTGGAGCCCGCCGAAGATGAACTCGATGGAGGTCAGGCTGAGGTCGGCGGTGTCGACATCCTCGCCGAGGAAGAGCGTGTCGCTGCCGCTGCCACCGTCGAAGGTCTCGGTTCCTACCCGTTCGCCGGCCGAGGCGAGCCAGAAGATGTCGTCGCCGCTGCCGCCGAAGGCCTTGTCGTTACCCGACCCGCCGACCAGGGTATCGTTGCCGCCGCCTCCATAGAGGCAGTCCATGCCGCTGGAGCCGGCAAGGCTGTTGTTGCCCGAGTTGCCGATCATGAGGTTGTCCTGGACGTTGCCGCCGCCGTCCAGATCCTCGCCGATGGCGAGCTGGGCCAGCAGGTCGCCGTCGATCGCCTGGAAGACCTCGATGTTGGTGGCCAGGGTCAGGTCGACCAGCGCGAAGACCGTGTCGATGCCGCCGCCGGCCGTCTCGATCAGCACTTCGCCGCCCACCACGATGAAGGTGTCGTCGCCGGACCCGCCGCCCAGGGTGTCGATCACCGTGGCGCCGTCGCCGCCGATCAGCAGGTCCGAGCCGGACCCGCCGTAGAGCGTGTCGGCACCGCTGAAGCCCGCCAGCTGGTCGTCGCCGTCGCCACCGAAGAGCAGCGCGTCGCCGCTGTCGTCGATGATGGTGTCGTTGCCCGCGCCACCCCAGGCGCTGTCGTCGCCGGCCTTGGTGTTGAGGGTGTCGTCACCGGCACCGCCGTAGACCCTGTCGTCGCCCCTGGCGCTGTTGACGAAGTCGCTGCCGCTGCCTCCGAAGACCACGTCGTCGCCCAGGCGTGCCAGCAGGCGGTCCGCACCGCTGGCTCCGGTGAGCGTGTTGTCGCCATTGTTGCCGCGGATGATATTGGCGAGCTCGTTGCCGGCGCCATGGACGGCGCTGCCGATGACGTCGAGGTTCTCGACGTTGGTTCCGGCCGCCGAGAGGTCGAAGTCGACGTTGGAGATCACCTTGTCGATGCCCTCGCCGGCCTGCTCGACGATGACCTCGCTGCCGTCGTCGACGCGGAAGGTGTCGTTCCCGATGCCGCCGTAGAGCGTGTCGGAGCCCGTGCGGCCGCGCAGGAAATCGTTGCCGTCGCCTCCGAAGAGGAGGTCGCTTCCAGATCCGCCGTTGAGCGTGTCCTTGCCGTCGCTGCCGTAGAGACGGTCGTCGCCGTCCTGTCCGACCAGGCTATCATCGCCCGACCCGCCGAAGAGGCTGTCATTGCCGTCATGGCCCCTGGCTACGTCCTTGCCGGAGAGGCCGTAGAGCCTGTCGTCGCCGCTGAAGCCCCACAGCATGTCTGCCGTGTCCGAGCCGGTCAGCACGTCATTGCCGCTGCTGCCCGATAGAGTCACCATCTTCCGTACTTACTCTCCATGTCGAAGGTTGTTGAGAACAGGCTGGCGTTCGACCGGCGCGGCACAAGACGCAGGGTCCTGCCAGCGCCGAGGTCAAGGGATTGGTTGTTTGGTGGGTCGGGGTGCGTTGCTCTGGCACACCGCCGGAGAGTCCCCTGGCGGGTGTGCTCTGCTGGCACTTGGGGGGGTGTCCGATGGAACGACGATCTGGTGGCAAAGAGTCCTTGTGAGCGAGAGCCTGTGGGTTCCGTCACCCACCTACCGGCTGACATACTTATAGATTCACCAATCAATTTGCAAGGGTTATTTAAAGATTCCAGTTGTTAACACTGTTGTAGTGTATATGAGAAAATTCGTTCCAGCACAATGTCGACACAATTCAAGATTTATGCGTAATAAAAATGATTTTAATTTTAAAATAAACCTAAAAATCAAAAATATGACAAAATAATTATGCAAGATATGATGGTATTATTTCAGACAAAAGTGGCATAATTTAGAAAAAACGAATGTCATAAAATATAACCGAAGCGAGTGGGCGGTAACTTGGGAGGGCAATAAGGTCTTCCCTGTATTTCATTTCGGCGTGCGGCCAGCGGCGCTGAGAAACTGGCAAAATTCGCATGCCAGAAGGGAAGTTTGCGCGGTATGCAGGGCCGCACCCGATGAGAGCAGGGCCGATCCGCAGTGATCTGACCGAACCGGAGGCGAGGAGGGGAGGGCTCTTCTCTGCCAGATCTCTCGAGCACCAACAGGATGCCTTCGTTCAGGCTCACGCATCCTGCTCCAGCTCATTCTCTTAGAAGGAAATCGTCGCCGCAGATTAGGCCCTCGGCTCAGGATTTGCACCAGCCTCTGAAGCGGCCCCCGAACCTCGATGTGTCCTCCAGTAGCACCGCTTTGCGCTGCCTTGTTGCCGCGCTTGCTGGCTTCATGAAGCGCTGCATCAAGCGACTTAAGCCGTTAGGCGGGGAAGGTAACCTCAGAGGTCGGAAAGGCGCTGTCACTGTGGCGCCCTTGCTTGCTCTGCCCCGGCCTCGGCCGATCGAAGAAAGCCGCGGCCGGTTGGAACCCACCGGCCGCGGCTCATTCTGAGAACTCGACGTCTGGACAGGGGAGGTTCCCGGATGAGGCCACCCGGGAACGATCCGGCCTCAGCTGAAGAGGAAGTCCCCGGCGGTCAGCTGGCTGGCGGAGATGCCGTCGATGCCGACCCGGAAATCGGCGCTGCCGTTGCCGTCGGCGTCGACCTCGATGCTGTTGCCGTTGACCCTGACCTCGCCGGCGATGCCGTTGAAACCCGACCCGCCGATGAAGCTGCCGCTGCCGCCGGGCATCTCGATGGCGATCCTGTCGCCCTCGGCCTGGCTGAAGTCCTGGATCCCGCCCTGCTGGCCGTTCAGCGCATTGCCGTCGAAGGCGAAGGTGTCGCTGCCTGCGCCACCCGATAGGCTGTCCAGGCCGGAGCCGCCGATCAGGGTATCGTCGCCGTCTCCACCGAAGAGCTTGTCGTTGTTGTTGTCTCCGAACAGGGTGTCGCTACCGGAACCGCCCTCCAGGGTATCGTCGTTCTGACCGCCGTAGCCGACGTCGCTACCGCTGGCACCGAAGAGCTTGTCCTGCCCCTGATCGCCATACAGCAGGTCGTCGCCGAGAGCGCCCAGCAGGCTGTCGTCGCCCTGGCCGCCGTCCAGCAGGTCGTCGCCGTCCTGGCCATAGAGCTTGTCCTGGCCCTGATCGCCGAAGAGACTGTCGTCGCCGCTGTCCAGCGCGTCGCCTGCGGTGCCGCCGCCGAAGAGCGAGTCGTCGCCCTGGCCGCCGTAGAGCGTGTCGCCGCCGCTCTTGCCGAAGACCCTGTCCTGCGAGTTGAGTGCGAAGATGAGGTCGGCGCCGCTGGTGCCGTTGAGCGAGTCGTCGTTGTTGGTGCCGGTCATGCTGTTGACGACCGTGGCCGGGGGCAGCCCACCGTAGACGAACTCGATGGAGGTGAGGTTGAGGTCGTTGGTGTCGACGTCGTCGCCCAGGAAGAGGGTGTCGGTGCCGCTACCGCCGCTGATGATCTCGATATCGCCCACCTCGCCGGCGGAGGAGACCGTGAAGATGTCGTCGCCGCTGCCGCCGTAGACCTTGTCGTTACCCGACCCGCCGACCAGGGTATCGTCGCCGCCTGCCCCATAGAGGCAGTCCATGCCGCTGGAGCCCTCGAAGCTGTTGTTGCCCGAGTTCCCGAGCATGAGGTTGTCCTGAGCGTTGCCGCCACCGTCCAGGTCCTCGCCGACGGCAAGCTGGGCCAGCAGGTCGCCGTCGAGCGCCTGGAAGACCTCGATGTTGGTCGCCAGGGTCAGGTCGGTCAGCGCGAAGACCGTGTCGATGCCGCCGCCGGCCGTCTCGATCAGCACCTCGCCGCCGACCACGACGAGCACGTCGTCGCCGGACCCGCCGCCCAGGGTGTCGATCACCGTGGCGCCGTCGCCGCCGATCACCGTGTCGGAACCGGACCCGCCGTAGAGCGTGTCAGCACCGCTGAAGCCGGCAAGCTGGTCGTCGCCGTCGCCTCCGAAGAGCAGCGCGTCGCCGCTGTCGTCGATGATGGTGTCGTTGCCCTCGCCGCCCCAGGCGGTGTCCGCACCGGCCTTGGTGTTGAGGTTGTCGTCACCGGCCTCGCCGTAGACCCGGTCGTCGCCCCTGGCGCTGTTCACGAAGTCGTTGCCGCTGCCACCGAAGACCACGTCGTCGCCCAGGCGCGCCAGCAGGCGGTCCGCACCGCTGACGCCGGAGAGCGTGTTGTCGCTGTTGTTGCCGCGGATCAGGTTGTCGAGCTCGTTGCCCGCGCCGAAGATGGCGGTGTTGATCACGTCCAGCTTCTCGACGTTGGTGCCCGAGGCCGCCAGATCGAAGTCGACGTTGGAGATCACCTTGTCGATGCCCTCGCCGGGCTGCTCGACGATGACCTCGCTGCCGTCGTCCACGCGGAAGGTGTCGTTACCGATGCCGCCGTAGAGCACGTCGGCGCCGCTGCGCCCGCGCAGGAAGTCGTCACCCTCGGCCCCGAAGAGCAGGTCGCTGCCCGAGCCGCCGTTCAGGGTGTCCTTGCCCAGGCCACCGTAGGCTCGGTCGTCGCCGTCCTGCCCGGTCAGGCTGTCGTTACCCGACCCGCCGAAGAGGCTGTCGTCGCCGTCCAGACCGCGCGCCACGTCGTTCCCGCTCAACCCGTAGAGGGTATCGTCGCCGCTGAAACCCAGCAGAAGGTCAGCCGTGTCGCTGCCCGTCAGCGCGTCGCCCGCGCCGCCGCCCGTGTAAGTCGCCATATAACCTGCTCCGTCCTACTGATTGCTGGCGCTGAAAGCGCGCAGGATGAGTCCCCTCGAAAGCGAGGAGATTGAAAAGACCAAGGCACTCGTTTAAGGCCCGGTGGCAAGGAGGCTAGCCAGGCCGATTGGTTGTTGAGGATTTTCGGCAGTACAACCAGAGAGACGGGTGACGTCTCGTTCGTGGTCGATGCGACCTCTTCTGTCCAGACAGAGATCCGCTCCCTGTCTGATGACAAGAATCGACTAAGCCAACTTCCCCAATCCGTATGCGCGGGCTGGATACAGGAAGGAGCTCCGGCTGGCAAGAACTATTTTATGATTCTGTTACCCGCTTCACAGGGATGTGAGCCTGTGGGCAGGCCTGCAGGGAAGGCGGGTATCCTATGAGGGTGTCGGAATGAAGCACAATAAATCAATGAGTTATCAGTGGCGATGATATCGGGGATACAAGGCGGTCATAGCATGACGGCGTGCTGCGCTGGTTTGGGTCCGAGACGACATGATCGTCACACCAGGAACTGCTAGCGCCTCAAGCGAAATCTCGACGTTCCGTCGGATTCCAGACCTTGCGCCTCGTATCGGTTGTATAAAATGTAGTTCTACAATGGGGGTAGAAACAAACGAACCTGCTCGATCCTGTAAAAAAAGGAGACGAAATAAGGGCAGAACAATATTCTGTAGCCGCTATTCTATGTTGGGGGCAGCAGACCGGGCACGCGTCCATCGGTCTCCCGGGTCGGTTGGAACACGGCGGGGGCGCCGGCTAGGCGCCCCCGTCCGTGCCCCCGCTCTCACCTGTCAGGTGAAGAGGAAGTCCCCCGAGGTGAAGACCCCCGGTCCGATGCCGTCCGTCTGAAACGAGAAGTTCGCGCTGCCGTTGCCGTTGACGTCCACCTCGATGGCGCTGGCGTTGTAGCGGACCTCTCCGGCGATCCCGTTGAAGGCGGACGAACCGATGAAGGTGCCCGAAATGCCGGACAGGTGGATCAGGATCTTGTCGCCCTGAAGCTGCATGAAGTCGGCGATGCTGCCCACCTGGCCGCTGAGCGTGGTCCCGTCGAAGGCGAAGGTGTCACTGCCGGTACCGCCCGTGAAGGCGTTGCCGCCCAGTCCTGCCGATAGGGTATCGTTGCCGTCTCCACCGAACAGCCGGTCGTTGTTGTTGCCGCCGAAGAGGACGTCATCGCCCTGGCCGCCGACCAGGGAGTCGTTGTTCGAACCGCCGTAGAGCGTATCGTTGCCTGACAGCCCGAAGAGGTCGTCGTTGTTCTCCGCGCCGAAGAGGGTGTCGTTTCCGCTTCCACCGTAGAGCCGGTCGTTGTTGCTGCCGCCGAAGGCGCGGTCGTTGCCGTTCCCCCCGAAGATGCGATCGTCGCCGGCCGCACCATAGGCGACGTCGTCTCCGCTCAGACCGATGAGGCTGTCGTTGCCGTGAAGGCCCAAGATCCAGTCGCGGCCGCTGGTGCCGGGAAGCGAATCGTTGCCGCTGGTTCCATAGATCGTGTTGAAGCTGGCGGTTCCGCCATAGATGACCTCGATGGAGGTGAGGCTGAGATCGGCAGAGTCGACGTCGCTGCCGAGGAAGAGGGTGTCGGTGCCGCTGCCGCCGTCGTAGGTCTCGAGGCCCACGACATCGCCGGCCGAGGCGATCGCGAACACGTCGTTGCCGCTGCCGCCGAAGGCCTTGTCGGTTCCCGATCCACCGACCAGGTGGTCGTCGCCGCCGCCACCGTAGAGGCAGTCCATCCCGCTCACGCCGTAGAGGCTGTTGTTCGCGGTGTTCCCGGTCATGACGTTGTTCTGAATATTGCCGGTGCCGTCGATCGCGGCATCCGCGCCGAAAGCCAGCAGGAGGTCCTCGTCCAGGGCCAGGAAGTCCTCCACGTTGGTCGCCAGGGTAAGGTCGGCCAGCGCGACCTCCAGGTCGATGCCGCCGCCGGCTACCTCGACGACGACCTCGTTGCCCTTCACGACGAAGGTGTCGTTGCCGGACCCACCGACAAGCGTGTCGATCGCGGTCTCGTCCAGCCCGCCGATCAGCACGTCCGCGCCGGAGCCGCCGTAGAGGCTATCCGCGCCGCTGAAGCCGGCAAGCTGGTCGTCGCCCTCACCGCCGAAGAGGAGGGCATCGCCGCTCTGGTCGATCAGGGTATCCTTGCCGGATCCACCCGACGCGGTGTCCTGGCCGCCCTTGGTCTCCAGGAAATCGTCGCCGTCGTCGCCAAAGAGCGTGTCGTCACCGCTGGCACTGTTGACCCTGTCGTCGCCGCTGCCTCCATAGACCACGTCGTCGCCCAGGCGGCCCAGCAGGCGATCGTTGCCGCTGGCGCCCCAGAGTGTATTGTCGGTGTTGTTGCCGCGCACGAGGTTGCCGAGTTCGTTGCCGGCGCCGCGGACGGCGGAGCCGATGACGTCCAGGTTCTCGACGTTGGTGGCCGAGGCCGCGAGGTCGAAGTCGACGCTGGCGATCACCTTGTCGGTGCCCTCGCCGGCGGCCTCGACGATGGAATCGCCGGCATCCTCGACCCGGAAGGTGTCGTTGCCTGCACCGCCGTAGAGCACGTCGCTGCCGCTGCGCCCGCGCAGAAAGTCGTCGCCATCGCCCCCGAAGAGGAGGTCGCTGCCGGAACCGCCGTTCAGGGTGTCCTTGCCCAGTCCTCCGTAGGCGCGGTCGTCGCCACTCTGACCGGTCAGGCTGTCGTCGCCGGATCCTCCGAACAGGCTGTCGTTGTCGTCCTGCCCTCTCACGATGTCGTTGCCGCTCACTCCGTAGAGCGTGTCGTCGCCGGCGAAACCCAGCATGACATCCGCAGCATCGCTGCCCGTCAGCACGTTGTTCGCGCTGTTACCCAAGTAGATTGCCATTTCTCAGACTCCAACCTGGCTGCTGTTGCCCGTTAGGAGTTTGGGATCTCTCCGGGAATATTGGATCAAAGACACCACTCAGGCCTGACAACTGCGAGCAGTGTCAGGTCGGAAGTCTAATTAATCCTCCTTGTGCACGGTTTCAGGCCGGCCTCCCCCTTCGCGGCATTGGTCATGCCGACGTTGTTCTTGCCTTGAAGGTGCAAGTTGACCACGAAGGCCGGCTGTCCCAGTTCCTCCCAAAACTCAGTGGCCGGGTTGTTACATTAGTTTTTAAAACAACACAAACAATATTTTTGTAACATGCTGTATTAAAGATGGGAATTTGCGCTACTTTATTTCAGTAGTTCATTAGAAAGCACCAAACGAACGGCCTCGATAGAGCGTTGCCGTCAAAAATTGCGCAGATGTCAGCGAAGAGGCGCTGTGCTATAGTTGGACCGCCGGCGAGAATTCAGGGAAAGAATTCACCTTTCCGATTTGCGATGTCAATTTCGTAGCATCGTTCGGATGCATCGAAAGCGCGCTCGACCGGTCCCGGAGGACAGTGGGCGCGGCTGGCCTCTATAGGGCGCCGCGACGGACCTCGAAGCGAAGGTCTTGCTCGACCCTGCCGGAGGGCCGGTCCGGACAAAAAAAGATCCGCAGCCCTTGCGGGCGGCGGATCCTCTTTCCGGTCTTGCGGCGCCACGGGAGGGGCGCCGCTCGGCTCCCGCGCTCGCGCTTGCGGGCGGCGGGGGCCGGGTAAGGGGCTTGACCTTAGGCGGCGGTCGCCTTGGTGAAGCTCTCGATGGTGCTGTTCACGCGGCTCTGCAGGGGCTGGAAGGCCTCGTTGGCGACCGCCATGGACATCTCGGCGACCTTGGTGCTGTCGGCCATGACCTTGTCCATGTGCGACTTGGCCAGACCGCTCTGCACGTCCATCGCTTCCTTGATCGTCTTCACGCCCATCAGCGCCTTGGCGGCGTTCATGTTGGACTCCATCGAGGACTGGGTGAGCGCCATCATCTCCTTGGAGACGGTCTCGAAGCCCTTCAGCCAGATGGTGCTGGACTGCATGACGGCCTCGGCGTTCTCCTTCTGGAGGCCGCTCAGCTGGCCGTAGTTCTTGAAGAGCTGCTCGGAGAGCTTCTCCGCATTGTCCTTGGCGAAGGCGACATACTGCTCGTAGCCCTTCTGGGCGGCCTCGCTGCCGGCCTTCATGGCCTGCTCGAAGCTTTCCTTGCCGACGTTGACGGCGGCCTCGACGGGCTTCAGGGTCTCGGCGATGCTGTCTTCGATCTTCTTATTCGCAACCATAGTCTTGCTCCTTCCATGAGTGGTTCTGGTGCCACGCGCACGTGCCGGTGCCGTTGACGACTTAACAGCCATTTGCTTCCTCTTCCCCTTGCGGCGGCGTCTTGGACTTCACGCCGGCATCGCAATGTTCCTGTGCTCCTGCGCTGCACGGTCTTTTGTGCAGTGCAGCATGACCGGCTATGTAGGGAAGACCCGCCAAGGCGTCAAGGGATTTTTTGTGCAGTGCAACATTGGCTGGCCGAAGTCTGTCAATGCCGATCCGCGCGGCGTCCCTCTGTGAGTCAGATCGCCAAAACTGTTGCGCGGAAGCCTCACCGCCATCATTCTGCCAAGGTTCCGGGGCGCCAAGCCTTTTGAGGGTTGCGATTCGGAGAAAAGTTTGCTCCTTATTAGGATCTTAGAGGTGATTCTTAAGGGCAGAAGGGAGCTGGTCATGGCTCGGGGGTATCTGACGGGTGCGAGCGCGCTGGGGCTCCTCTTGGTGCTCCTCTTCCTTACCACGGCGGCGCTCGCCAACTCGGAGCGCAAGGCTGCCATCGTCGTCGACGCGGTCACCGGTGCTGTCCTCTATGAATCGAAGGCGGACCGCCGGCACTATCCGGCCTCGCTCACCAAGATGATGACGCTCTATCTCTTGTTCGACGCTATCGAGCGGGGGCGCGTCTCGCTGGATACGCCGCTTCCCGTCTCCGCGCACGCCGCAGCACAGCCTCCCTCCAAGGTGGGCGTTCAGGCCGGCGGCTCCATCACCGTCGAACAGGCCATCCGGTCGCTGGCGATCAAGTCGGGCAACGACGTGGCCGTGGTCGTGGCCGAGGGCCTGGGCGGCAGCGAGGCCAACTTCGCGCGCCAGATGACCGCCATGGCCCGCCGCCTGGGGATGTGGCGGACCAGCTTCTTCAATGCCTCCGGCCTGCCGGACGATCGCCAGCTTTCCACGCCGCGCGACATGGCCAAGCTCTCCCGCGCGCTGCTCTACGACTTCCCGCGCTTCTATCACTATTTCTCGGCCCCGGGCTTCAGCTACCAGGGCCGGCAGTTCAACTCGCACAACCGGCTGCTCTACAGCTACGGCGGGGCGGACGGCATCAAGACCGGCTATACCCGGGCCGCCGGCTACAACATCTCGGTCTCCGCCGTGCGCGGCGGGCGCCGCCTGATCGCCGTGGTCTTCGGCGCCGACAGCTCCAACAAGCGCAACACCTGGGCCGCCTCGCTGCTCGACCGCGCCTATCCCAGCGCGGCCAGCGGGCATCCCAAGCAGCAGTTCGCCCAGCTCGATGCCGGCGGCAAGCTGCCGGCGCTGCAACCGCGTATCTCCGACAGCGGCCCGGCACCCGTGGTCAAGCCGCTGCTGACCCCGGCGCCGGCCGTGGCCCTGGCGGCGGCAACGCCGGAGCCCAAGGCCGCGCCCGCCGAGAGCCTGCCGGTGCAGACGGCGGCGGCGGCGCCGGTCCAGGAGGTCGCCGTGGCCAAGCCGGCCGCTCCCGTACCCACTCCCGCGCCCACTCCCGCGCCCACTCCGGCACCCGCGGCCGCTTCCCAGGCGGCGCCGGCCCCGGCCCCCGCGGTCCTGGCGCGGGCCTCCGACAGCGGTCTCTGGGCGATCCAGGTCGGCGCCTTCTCGGTCTCGGAATCGGCGCATGACGCCGCCAAGCAGGCGATCGAGGCGACCCGGGAACTGGGCAACGGCAGCGTCGAGGTCCTGGAGGTTGTCAAGGGCGAGAACCGCCTCTACCGCGGCCGCGTGTCCGGTCTCGCCGAGACCCAGGCGCGGGCCGCCTGCGACTTCCGCATCGTCCACGGCTCTCCCTGCCTGGTGGTGGCTCCGGGAAGCTAGGAGAGCAAGCTGCGGCGGCGCTGCAAGCCCGGTCTCGCCAGGGCAGGGCCCCGGATGCGCACCTGGCCGCCGGTCGGACCCAAAGTATTCATCTTGACGTAAAGAAAGCTTCACCCCGCAGGGCTACCCCCGGAGGCACTTCAAAGTCTGCCATGGGGGAAACTATGTTCACCACCAGCAAGCGCCTGCTTCTCGGCAGCGCTGCCGCCCTTCTCTTGAGCTCCGCTGCCTCTGCCGCCTGTCCGACGGCGACCGTTGCCGACATGCAGGGGCTGACGGCCGAGTTCCCGCAGCAGTTCGAGCTGGCCGAGTTCCAGTCGGCCGCCGACTGCACCCTGGAGCTCAGCGCGAACCCCGACATCGAGGCGCTGAACGCGCGCATCGCCGGCAACGGCGCGCTGCCGCCGCTGGCCCAGCGCCTTCCGGCCGAGGCCCTGGTGGTCGCGCCCTACGACAGCATCGGCCAGTATGGCGGCGTACTGGCCGGCATCTCCAAGGGGACCGAGTCGGGCACCTCCGACCTGCTCTCCACGCGCCACGTCAACCTGGTGCGCTATGCCGACGACCTGCAGACGCTGGTGCCGAACGTCGCCAAGAGCTGGTCCTGGAACCCCGAGTTCACCGAGCTCACCTTCGTCCTGCGCGAGGGGCACAGGTGGTCCGACGGCGAGCCCTTCACGGCCGAGGACGTCGCCTTCTGGCACAACGACCTGATCCTGAACCCCGACGTCTACGAGAAGACGCCGGACCGCTGGCTCTTCTCCGGCAAGCCGGCCAGGGTGGAGGCGCTGGACGCGCAGACCGTGCGCTTCAGCTTCCCGGTGCCCACCCCCGGCATCCTGAACCGCTTCGCCGTCGACTACGGCCAGGCCTTCCAGCCCAAGCACGTGCTCGGCCGCTACATGGCGAAGTACAATCCCGACGCCGAGGGCCTGGCCCAGAGCCAGGGCTTCGAGACGGCGGCCGAGGCCATCGACTTCTACTACGGCGGATCCGACTGGAAGGACGTGCCCTCGCCGCTGCTGAAGGACGAAGAGAAGGCCGCCGCCATCGGCCTTGCCGTGCTGCCGACCCTGGAGAGCCACGTCCTGGTGGAGGAGAGCTCCGAGGGCCGCTACCTGGTGGCCAACCCCTACTTCCACATGGTGGACACCGCCGGCCAGCAGCTCCCCTACATCTCCGAGATCGCCGAGATCTACGTCCCGGAGAAGGAGGTGCAGAACCTGAAGATCATGGACGGCGAGGTGGTCTGGAAGCAGCAGGCGATCTTCCTCGAGGACTTCCCGCTCCTGAAGGAGAACGAGGGCAGGGGCGGCTACACCGTGGCCTTCGCGCCGACCTTCGGCGAGAACGTCTTCTACTCCTTCAACCGCACCGCCAAGGACCCGGTGCTGGCCCGGATCTTCAACGACCTGCGCTTCAACCGGGCCATGTCGCTGGCGCTGAACCGCGAGGAGATCAACGAGATCGTCTACCTGGGCCAGGGCACGCCGATGCAGGGCGTTCCGGCCGAGCACAAGACCGTCTCCTTCATCACCGAAGAGCACAAGGGCCGCGACATCGCCCACGATCCGGAGACCGCAATGTCGCTCCTGGACGAGATGGGCCTGAAGGACAGCGACGGAGACGGCGTGCGCGAGCGCCCCGACGGCAAGCCGCTGGTGATCCAGCTCATCTACTCCTCGCAGGGTGCGCCGGTGAAGATGCAGGAGCTGGTGCGCGACTACTGGAGCAACGTCGGCGTGCGCATCGACCTGAAGGAGGTGACCTCCGACGAGTACCGCGCGTCGGGCAACAACAACGACCTCGACCTGACGGTCTGGAAGTACGACGGCACCGCCGGCCCCACCGTCAGCCAGGACGTCACCGCCTTCGTGCCGCCCTTCGGCGACTACTTCAATCCCGGCACCGGCTTCGGCTGGGCCGCCTGGAAGACCAGCGGCGGCAGCGAGGGCACGGAGCCGCCGGAAGACATCAAGAAGCTGTGGGAGCTGTCGCAGCAGTTCATCCAGGTCGAGCTGGGAAGCGAAGAATCGGACCGGATCGGCAAGGAGATCGCCGACATCCACGTCGACAACATGCTGAAGATCGGCACGGTCGGCGACATCGTTGCGCCCTTCGTCTACCGCAACGACCTGCAAAACGTGAAGCCGATCACGGCCAAGACCTACGACTACTACTGGACCTACCCCTACCGGCCCCAGCAGTGGTGGCTGAAGGGCTAGTTCGTTCCTTGGTGCCGGGGCCGGGGCGGGCGAGCGACGCCCCGGACCTCGGATCTCGATCCTATGGCGGGACCTAAGCCGAAAGCATAGAGGGAAGGCCTCGGGGATGCTGCGCTTCACGCTTCAGCGGCTGGTGGGCATGGCGGTGACGATGTTCTTCGTCTCGCTCATGGTCTTCCTGATCATGGAACTGCCGCCCGGCGACTACGCCGACCGCTATGCCTTCCGCAAGTATTCCGGCACCGGCGTCAGCGTGACCGAGGCCGACATCCAGGCCATCCGGGTCGACCTGGGCCTCGATAAGCCGCTGATCTTCCGCTATTTCGACTGGATCGGCGGGATCGTCCTGAGGGGCGACTTCGGCCAGGCCTTCGCCTTCGAGACCTCGGTCGTGAAGGTGATCGGCGACAAGGTCTGGCTGACCCTGGGCATCCTCGTCGTCACGCTCATGATCACCTATGCCGTCTCGATCCCGATCGGGATCTATGCCGCGGTGAAGCGCGGCTCTGCGGCGGACTACGGGCTCACCGTCTTCTCCTACCTGGGCCTGGCGCTGCCAAACTTCCTGCTGGCCCTGATCCTGCTCTACTTCGCCAACCGCTGGTTCGGGGCCGATGTCGGCGGGCTCTTCTCGTCCCAGTACGAGCGCGCGCCCTGGTCGCTGGGCAAGTTCTGGGACCTGGTGAAGCATCTCTGGCTGCCGGCCTTCGTGCTCGCCTGGTCGGCGGTGGCCTACCAGCTGCAAACCGTGCGGGCCACCATGTCGGACGAATTGAACAAGCTCTCGGTCACCGCGGCCAGGGCGCGGGGCGTGCCGGAGGGCAGGCTCCTGATCAAGTACCCCGCCCGGCTGGCCATCAACCCGGTGGTCTCGACCATCGGCTTCGACGTGAACCGCATCTTCTCGGAGCTGCCGATCGTGGCCGCGGTCCTGGGACTGACGGAGCTGGGCGAGCTCTTGCTGAAGGCCTACCTCGACCTCGACATGTACGTGGCCGGCGCGATCCTGCTGCTGCTGACCTTCGTCATCGTCTTCATGAACCTCGTCTCCGACATCCTGCTCGCGTGGCTCGACCCGCGCATCAAACTGGGAGGCTAGGCGATGGCCGCGATCGACGATCCCGGCGGCGCGGGAAGGGTCTTGACCGACAGGGAGCGGCGCAAGGCGGAGAAGGAGCGCAAGCGCCTTCTCAAGTACTACTCGGCCTCGCAGTGGACCTTGATCTGGTGGCGCTTCCGCCGGCACCGGGCGGCGATGGTGGCGGCCACGGTCCTGATCCTGATGGCGCTGGTCGGTCTCTTCGCCGAGTTCGTGGCGCCCTACGGGCCGACCACGCGGGATGCGAAGTACCTGGACGGCGCCCCGCAGGTCCCCCAGTTCTGCGACGACAAGGGCTGCTCCTGGGTCCCCTTCATTCACGGCGTGAAGACTGAGCGCGACCCCGTCACACTGCGCGCCATCTCAGTCTCCGACCCGGAGACGCGCCTCTATCTCACCCTCTTCCCCGAGGGCGAGCCGGTCACCATCCTGGGCCTCTTCACCACCAGGACCCACCTCTTCGGGCTGGAGGGGGAGGGCAAGCTGCACCTCTGGGGCACCGATTCCCTGGGCCGCGACGTCTTCTCGCGCACGCTCTACGCGACGCGCACCTCGCTTTCGATCGGCGTGCTGGGCGTGCTGATCTCCTTCGTGCTGGCACTGATCATCGGAGGCGTCGCCGGCTATTTCGGCGGATTGATCGACGGCGTCATCCAGCGCGTGACCGAGATCATCCGGGTGATCCCGGTGATCCCGCTCTACATGGGCCTGGCGGCCGCCATGCCGAAGGAGTGGTCGACCACCCAGGTCTACTTCGCGATGACAATCATCCTGGGCCTCTTCGGCTGGCCGACCCTGGCCCGGCGCATCCGCTCGCAGCTCCTCTCGATCCGCAACGAGGACTACGTCGTGGCGGCGCGGCTGGCCGGCGCCAAGCCCAGGCGCATCATCGCCCAGCACATGCTGCCCAGCTTCACCAGCTTCATCATCGTCGACCTGGTGATCTCCTTCCCCTACATGATCCTCTCGGAGACGGCGCTTTCCTTCGTGGGCCTCGGCCTGCGCCCGCCGGCGGTGAGCTGGGGCGTGCTGCTGCAGGAGGCGCAGAGCGTGCGCGTCATCGAACAGACCCCCTGGCTCTTCATCCCGGCCGGCTTCGTGGTGCTCGCCGTGCTCGCCTTCACGGTGATCGGCGACGGCCTGAGGGATGCCGCCGACCCCTACGCGGAGGCGCGCTGATGAGCCGGATCCTGACCGTCGAGAACCTCTCGATCTCCTTCCGCACGGACGAGGGAACCGTCACGCCGGTGCAGAGGGTCGCCTTCACGGTCGAGCGAGGCAAGACCCTGGGCCTGGTGGGCGAGTCCGGGTCCGGCAAGTCGGTCTCGACCAAGGCCCTGATGCGCCTGCTGCCCGGCTCCTCCAGGCTCTCGCCCGAGACCAGGATGCACTACGTCGCCAAGGACGGCCGGACCATCGAGATCGAGGCGTTGAAGACCGGGTCCAGGGCCCTCCGCGGCCTGCGCGGCGGCGAGATCGGCATGATCTTCCAGGAGCCCATGGCCTCCTTCAGCCCGGTCTACACCATCGGCAACCAGATGGTGGAAGCCATCCGCCTCCACCGCGGCCTCGGCGCCAGGCAGGCCCGGGCCGAGGCGATCGAGATGCTGGCCAAGGTCGGGATCTCCAACCCGGCGGGCCGCATCGACCAGTATGCCCACGAGATGTCCGGCGGCATGCGCCAGCGGGCCATGATCGCGCTCGCGCTCTCTGCCGGTCCCGCGCTCCTGATCGCCGACGAGCCGACCACGGCGCTCGACGTCACCATCCAGGCCCAGGTGCTGGAGCTGATGCACGGCCTGCAGCGCGAGTTGGGCATGGCGATGATCTTCATCACCCACGACCTCGGCGTGATCGCCCAGATCGCCGACGAGGTGGCCGTCATGTACCTCGGCACCATCGTCGAGCGCGGCCCGGCCAGAGAGGTGATCCGCGACCCCAAGCATCCCTATACCCAGGGCCTCTTGGAGGCGATCCCCAGCCTCGACAGCCTGGACCACAAGCTGCGGCCGGTGCCGGGCGACATCCCGAGCCCGACCGAGCGGCCGGGCGGCTGTCCCTTCCACCCGCGCTGCCAGCAGGCCGTCGCCGGTCTCTGCCAGAGCCGCCTGCCGGGCCGGACCGATCTGAGCACCGGCCGATCGGTGAGCTGCTGGCTCTACGGGGAGAGCGGGAGGAGTGCCGCATGACCGAGACCCTGATCGAGGTCCGCGACCTCGAGGTCCGCTTTCCGATCAAGACCAGGAGCCTCTTCCGCAGCACCACGGTGGAGCTGCGCGCCGTCGACAAGGTCAGCTTCGACATCCGTCGCGGCGAGACCGTGGGCCTGGTCGGCGAATCGGGCTCGGGCAAGACCACGGTCGGCCGCGCCATCCTGCGCGCCATCGACCCGACCGCCGGCAAGGTGATCTTCCACGGGCCGGAGGGCGATGTCGACGTGGCGGAGCTGGAGGGCAGCGCGCTACGCAGGTTCCGCCAGCGCATGAACCTGGTCTTCAAGTCCGGCCCGGTCGAGCTCTCGGCCCTCTCCGGCGAGGCGCTGCGCCTCTTCCGGCCGCGCATGAGCCTGGTCTTCCAGGACCCCTATTCCTCGCTCAATCCCCGCATGACGGTGCGCGATATCATCGCCGAGCCCCTGGTCGCCGGCGGGATCATGAGCAACCGCGAGGAGATCGATGCGCGGGTGCGCGAGATCGCGGCGCGCTGCAAGCTGAACCTGGAGCACCTGCGCCGCTTTCCGCATGCCTTCTCCGGCGGCCAGCGCCAGCGCATCTGCATCGCCCGCGCGCTGGTCTCGCGCCCCGACTTCGTGGTCTGCGACGAATCGGTTTCTGCCCTGGACGTCTCGATCCAGGCGGAGATCGTGAACCTCTTGAAGGAGCTACAGGCCGAGATGGGCGTGGCTTTCCTCTTCATCGCCCACGATCTCTCGGTGGTGGCGCACATCTCGCACCGGGTGGCGGTGCTCTACGTCGGCGCCTTCGTGGAGTACGCGCCGACCCGCTCGCTCTTCTTCCACCCGCGCCACCCCTATACCCACGCGCTGCTCTCGGCCATCCCCCAGGCCGACCCCGACGCCGGTTTCGAGCCGATCCGCCTGCAGGGCGAGATCCCCAATCCGCTGGCCGCGCCCGAAGGCTGCCGCTTCCACACCCGCTGCCCCTTCGCGCGCGACCGCTGCAAGGCCGAGGTGCCCGCCTGGCGCGAGATCGCGCCGGAGCACCAGGTGGCCTGCCACTTCGCCGAGGAGTTCGACTTCTCGCGCCCGACTGGCTGAGGCGATCAGGCCTCGACCTCGGAAATGAAGTCTCGCTTCTCGTCCAGGTGAGGGATGCCGTGATTGTGGCCGCCGTGCGCTTCGGTACCCTTCAACACCGCGGTCCGCCTGGTGAAGGTCACCGACATCTCGCCCGACAGCACCTTCCGGACGACATCGTACTGCCACTCGCTCACGGCCTTGGCCGCGGGCCGTTCCGAGATCCTCTCGAACCAGGCGGCGATACGCGGGTGCTTCTTCCAGACCTTCTCCGGGATGATGTAGCCGGCGTCGTGCGAGACAAACTCATGAAACGCGGCCAGGTCCGCGTAACTGATCTCGTTGCCGCAGACATAGGGATCGTTCTTTAACCAGTAGTTCTCTAAGAGGTCCATCGACTCATAGAGAACATGGTATCCTTTTCTGCGTTCGGCCGAGAAATCCTTGTCCTTGCCGTAGATGAGGGGGGCGAAGATGGTCCAGTGGAAGGCGCCGCCGCCGAGGCGAAGGGTATAGGCATACCATTGGACGAACTGGTTGATTCGCGCCCGTCCCTCCAGGCTGGCGCCGAACCAGTGGCTCGGGCAGTCGAACTTCTCGTTCAGATAGCGTCCGATGGCCACGTTCTCCCAAACGGTCAAGTCGCCGTCGACGAGGATCGGCACCTGGCCGGTCGGGTTATACTTGTCCCTGAACTCCTGCCTTTCGTTGATGTTCGTCGTGATGTCGACGATTTCGTCCTCGAAGGGAATGTCGTTCTCCAACAGGAACTGCCGGGCCGTGCGGCAGGGCTGGGATGCAGGGTGATGCATCAGGCGAAGGATCGTGCTCATCCGGTTCTTCCTCCCTCTTGTGAAGACGTTCGCTGATCGTCTCCTTCAATGCCGACCGCTTGTTGCGGCGGCCTCCTTTGGCGTACGCCGCCAGGACCGAGCCTTGGGCCCTCAAATCGGCGTACGCAGCGGGAGAAGGCTAATGATCGATGGACAGCATTGTCAATCAATTCATATCAATGCATATCAATGTATAGGAAGATGAGAAAAGCCTTGCGGCGACGACGCCCGCTTCCTTACTAGCTAGCCGTGGTATCCCCTTGGCACGGTCGGGGGGTTCGATCGATTCGGATGCGTTGTCGTACGGCAGGCGTGCAAGAAGGTTTTGAATGGCGAGCGGAGCGGACCCCAACTCGGATCTCCTCAACATCAAGGAGGCAGCAGCCCTCTTGAAGGTGAGCGAGGCGTCTCTCAGGCGCTGGACCAACGCCGGTGAGCTTGCGTGCCTGCGACTGGGAGCCAAACGCGAGCGTCGCTTCCGCCGCGGAGATCTTCTGGCTTTCCTGCAGGACCGCGAGGCCTCCGCCGCAGTCGCTGCGCCGGCAAGCATTCGGCCGGCCGAGGTCGTGCTGGAAGGCATCGCCATCGAGTATGGCAACCACATCTGCACGCTCTATGAGAACGACCTCGGTAGGCTCAAATGGTCTGTGCCCTTCTTGACGGACGGACTGCGCAACGGCGACGGCTGTTTCCTGATTGCGACGCCGGAGGTGCGCGACGAGATCCTCGGTCACATCGGCGCGGTCTGGGACGGTGTGCCCGAGGCCAGGGCCAAAGGGCAGCTGATAGAGAGCGAGGGCATCGGCGAGGGCGAGGCCATGTGCCGCTTCGTCGAGCGCAGCCTGGTCATGGCGACCCGTTCGGGCCTCCGCTCCTTCCGGCTGCTGGGCGATATGACCTGGTGCCTCCGTCAGGGCATGACTCAGGAGCAACTGGTCGCCTACGAGGTCCGCTACAACTACGATATTGCGCGCCGCTTCCCGCTGGTCAGCGTCTGCCAGTACGATGTGCGCGAGTTTTCGGGCTCCGGCGTCCTCAATGCACTGAAGTGCCACGAGGATACCTTCAGCTATCCGCTTTCCCGCTTCCTGGCGCTTTGAGAGCTTTGTACCGGGCGGCCGGCCGCTTGCGGGGGAACGAACACGACCAGGCTGCAGGCGAGGCCCAGTTAGTGCATCAGCCCAGTCCCCAGGCCAGCGCGCCGGTCTCGCTCATGACCTCGATGCCCAGACCGACCGCCAGCAGGGCGGCGCCCAGCGAGAGGCCCTTGTAGAGCCAGCGCGCATGGCGCTCGGCCAGGGTCAGGGGCCAGGCGGCGGCATAGGAGAGGACCGCCATCCCGAGGATCGAGCCCAGCCCGAAGAGGGCGACGTATCCGATCGCGGTCCAGACGTTCTGGGTGGCCGCAACGGCCAGCGCCAGCAGCCCTGCGGAGCCGGCCGCGCCGTGCACGAGCCCGACGGCCAGGGCGCGCAGGGGAAAGCCCTGCGGGTGGCCGTGCCGGTGCGGATCCTCGCCGTGCGGCCGGGTCGCTTGCTGGTGGCTGTGGGCGTGCAGGTGGCGCTTGCCGTTCTCGTGGCTGTGGACGTGGAAGTGGACGCGCTGCAGGTAGACGCGGCGCAGCACGTCGAGACCCAGCAGGACCAGCATGACGCCGACCCCGAACTCCAGGGCTGCGGCCCAGCGGTCGGTCAGCGTGAAGCCCAGTAGGATCGCCAGGGTACAGATCGCGAAGAGGGTGATGGTGTGGCCCAGCCCCCAGATGGCGCCGCGCAGCGCCAGCCGCCGCTTCGATTCCCTGCTTCCGGCAGCCATGGCGCCGACCGCCGCCAGGTGGTCCGCCTCCAGGGCATGCTGCATGCCGATCAAGAACCCCAGTGCCAGAAAGCCTTCCATCCCACCCTCACTTGCCAAACCGCATTGCTCGCCGGCCAGCATATCGACAGCATCTCTCGCCGCCAAAGAGAGTTTTCACGACATCATTGCCATGGCACAGCGCCGCCTCAGGGGGGCCGCCAGGTCACGGGCTCTCCTGTGACGTCGCAGCGCAGGGTCGGCGCTTTCGGCTTCGGGGGCTAGACGGACCTGAGGCTGCGGTCGTCGTTGTCGAACTCTCTGGCGGCGGCCTCGCGCATCTCCGCGGCCACGCGGGTGGCGTCCGCGACCGCACGCTCCAGCGCCTCGGCCAGCGCCAGCCTGCGGTCTCCGGGCGCATAGGCGATCTCCTCCAGGAGGGCGGAGAGCTTCTCGCGGGCAAGCCAGGCAGCGTGGCGGGCGGCGTCGGTCAGGATGTCGGTCTCGCGCCAGTTCTGCATGTGGGCGGTGTTGGTGCGGTCGGGAAAGTCCAGCGCGCGGGCCAGGAGGCCGGCCACCAGGGTGATGCGCTCGGCCGGGGCTGCCAGGGGGGCGGCGCGGTGGAACACCAGGTCGCCCTGCATGAAGAGGGCATGGCCGGCCGCGGGGAAGGAGACCTGATGGATGCGCTCGGCCGGCAGCGGGGCGTCGAAACCGAGCACGAGCTGGCGCTCGTCCTCGGCGCCCAGAAGCTGGGCCAGTTCCCGCCGCGTCCCCCGGAAGTATTCCAGGCGCCCGCCCGTCAGCTTGGCGGGATCGCTCACCATCATGACGGCGTCGAAGCCGATCGAGTCCACATGCCAGCTATCGACGCTGCGGCTGAGCTCCTGGGGCGCGAAGTTGACGAAGGACTGCATGCCGGGGATGGAATGCGGGCAGAGCGGCGTCTCCGCGATCTCCGAGAGGTGCTGCAGGAGGCTGGGGTCGCTGGCGAGGCCGCGCACGAAGGCGCTGCGCTGCACGCTGCGGCGCAGGAAGACGGAAAGCCGCCGGCCGGCTGCGATGTCGGCGTCGGGGGCGAGCGCGCGCAGGATCTCCTGCAGGACCGCCACGCCCTCGTCCGACAGCACCCGGAAGGGCCCGGCGACGGCGACCGGCGAGGGACTCCCCGCCCTGGTCTCGGCATCGTAGCCGAAGTCCTCGAGCGTCAGCACCTCGCCGGGCTTCTCGAGCGCCAGGTGACGTGCGGGATCGAAACGGGGTTCGTCCAGGACTCGCGCCACGCTCGGTGGCAGGTCGGACGGGAAGGGCGGGTCGCCGGCCAGGGCTGTCATCGTACGTCTAAGCCTCTCCAGACGCAGCGAAGCCCCGGGGAGTCGAGGCCTCGCGCCTGCAGCTTCAGTCTGCCTGGCGAGTGTGACGCGAAAGGGTTGCCGGCGCAACGTGTTGGACGCGCGGGCCGGACGCGTGGTCAAGCTCAATCTTCAAGCCGCCCGCTGGGCGCCGCTTGGCCCCATCTCGAAAGATAAACCGGCTAGACGGCGCCGGGCCTGGGCAGTCCGTAGAGGTGGGCGACAGCGAGCGGCTTCTTGGCCTTCTTCTCGACGGGCTTCGCACCGACGATCATCCGCAGGAGGCGTGCCAGATGGCTGCTCGGCGCCGTTGCGACGGCGGGGCCAGCCTGCACGCCTATGGTCTTTTTCCCCATCATGACACAAGGTCCCCTTTCTCTTGTTAGAAGGGGATATCGGTCGTAACTGTGGACATGCCAGCGAGACAAACCAACCAAGGCGTGGCGAGACTGCGACCATTCTGGGGCAGGTGGAGTCGGGACACGGGAAAAGGGAGCGATTCTCATGCAGCGCTACATGATGATTGAGCACAACCACTCCCCTGGGGACGACCGGGCGGCCCAGCATCTGGCCGCGCGCGGCGCCGAACTGCTCTGGCGACGGCCCTTCGCCGGCGACCGCCTGGAGTCGCTGAAGGAACTGCGCCCGGCCGGCGTGGTCATCTATGGCGGCGGCCAGGGCCTGGAGACGGTGGACCAGAATCCCTGGCTCGAGGACGAAGTCGCCTATGCGCGCGCCTCCATCGAGGCCGGCATCCCGATCCTCGGTATCTGCCTGGGGGCCCAGATCGTCGCCCACAGCCTGGGGGCCGCGGTCGGGCCGCTGGAGGATCCGGTCCACGAGTTCGGCTTCTACGAGATCTGGCCGACCGAGGCAGGGGGCGATTTCCTGCCGGAGCCCCTGGTGGTGACGCAGGCCCATTTCCACACCTTCGAGGTTCCCCCCGGTGCGGAGCTCCTGGCCTCCAGCAAGGCCTACCGCAACCAGGCGATCCGCTACGGCGCGAGCACCTATGCGCTGCAGTTTCACCCGGAGACCTCCTATCCCCTGTTCCGCCGTTGGCAGGAGGCGCCCTGGGCGCCCTACGACAAGCCGGGCGCACAGAGCCGGGAAGAGCAGGACCGTCTGGGCGCCTTGCACGACGAGCGGCAGGGCGCCTGGTTCCGCGGCTTCCTCGACCGACTTTTCCCCTCCAAGGCTGCGGCTGCGGCGGAGTAGCTCGCCACCGGGGCTGAAGTGGCGTACGCCTGCGGGCTCTGCTTGAACTCGGGGCGGACTGCCGTAGGTTTGGAGGGCAACCGGATGAGGAGCAGCAGATGATCCCGAAGCTAGGCGCGCAGATTCAGGACTTCCTCAAGCAGGAATCTTCCGGCGGGCTGGTGCTGATGGTGGCGGCCGTGCTGGCCATGGTGGTGAACAACACCGCCCTGGCGCCGGTCTACGAGGGCTTCCTGAACCTGCCACTCGCCATCCAGATCGGCCCCCTGGATCTGGCCAAGCCCTTGCTGCTCTGGGTCAACGACGGCCTGATGGCGGTCTTCTTCTTCCTGGTTGGCCTGGAGATCAAGCGCGAGATCGTCGAGGGCGAGCTCTCCAGTTTCGATCGGGCCTCGCTGCCGATCTTCGCCGCGATCGGCGGCATGGCGGTCCCGGCCGCGATCTATGCCCTGATCAACCTCTCGGATCCCGTGGCGCTGCAGGGCTGGGCCATCCCGGCCGCCACCGACATCGCCTTCGCGCTGGGCATCCTGGCGCTGATGGGGCCGCGCGTGCCGATCGCGCTGAAGATCTTCCTGCTGGCGGTCGCCATCATCGACGACCTGGGCGCCATCGTCATCATCGCGGCCTTCTACACCGCCGAGGTCTCGATGATCTCGCTCCTGGTGGCGGGGATCGGGCTCGTGTTCCTGATCGCGCTCAACCTGCTGGGGACCGGCCGGATCACGCCCTACGTGCTGATCGGCATCGTCGTCTGGGTGGCGGTGCTGAAGTCGGGGGTGCATGCCACCCTGGCCGGCGTCCTGATCGCCTTCACCATTCCGCTGAAATCCCGGGAGGGCGGTGCCCATGCCTCGCCGCTGAAGCATCTGGAGCACGAGCTGCACCTCTGGGTCGCCTTCCTGGTGCTGCCGGTGTTCGCCTTCTGCAATGCCGGGGTCTCGCTGGGCGCACTGTCGCTCGACGCTGTTGTTGCCCCGCTGCCTCTGGGCATCGCGCTGGGGCTGCTGGTCGGCAAGCAGATCGGCATCATGCTGTTCTGTCAGTTCGGGGTCAGGATCGGCCTCTGCAAGCTGCCGAGCGGGATCAACTGGAAACAGATCTATGGCGTGGCCTGTCTCTGCGGCATCGGCTTCACCATGTCGCTTTTCATCGGCACCCTTGCCTTCGACGACCCCGAGCACCTGAATGCCGTGCGCCTGGGCGTCCTGATGGGGTCGATCGTGTCCGCCATCGTCGGGTTCATCGTGCTGCGCCTGCAGCTTCCCGCCGCCAGGACAGCCGAGTCCGAGGCGGGCTAGGCGAGAGAGAAGGAGCCAGAAGGGTGAAACGTTTGCACGTCAATCTCAACGTCGACGACCTCGAGCAGTCGATCCGCTTTTACGCGACCCTCTTCAACGCGGAGCCGAGCGTGCGCAAGGCGGACTATGCCAAGTGGATGCTGGAGGATCCGCGGGTGAACCTCTCGATCTCGACGCGGCGCTGCAGCGAGACCGCGGGGATCGACCACCTGGGGATCCAGACCGAGACGGCCGACGAGCTTGAGGAGATCACCCGTCGGCTGCATGCGGCCGGCGCGGCCTCGGTCGAGCAGCAGGGCGCCAACTGCTGCTATGCCGTGTCCGACAAGACCTGGGTCGCCGATCCCTCGGGCGTGCAGTGGGAGACCTTCCACACCCTGGGCGCGATCACGACCTACGGCCGCGATTCGGCACCGGTCGACATTCCGAAGGCGGAAACGAAGTCCGGCGCCTGCTGCGGGTAGAACGTTTCGGTCTGACGCGGCGCCGGCCCGCACCCCCGCCGATTCCACCTCAGGGCGCAGCGCTCTAGGGTCGGGGACCGGCCGCGCCGGGCTCAGCCGAGCGGGTGGTAGCAGGCGGCGCGCCTGCTGCCCTGCAGGCGCTCCAGGTCTGGCACGCTCTCCCTGCACCTGGCGCTGGCGCGCGGGCAGCGCGGCGCGTAGGCGCAGCCTCTGGGCAGGTCCAGCGGGTTGTCGAGCTGTTGCGCCTGGGCACGGCCACCGCGGCGCCGGCGCGCCGGATCGGGGAGCGGGACCGCGTCCAGCAGGCTGCGGGTGTAGGGATGGGCTGGCCCGGCGAAGACCTCGGCGGTCGTGCCGCTCTCGACCACGCGCCCGCGGTACATGACGGCGACCTGCTGGGCGACGTGGCGCACCACGGCCAGGTCGTGGCTGATGAAGAGGTAGGTCAGGCCGTGGCTCTGCTGCAGGTCGAGGAAGAGGTTCAGGATCTGGGCCTGCACCGAGACGTCGAGCGCGGAGACCGCCTCGTCGGCCACCACCAGGCTGGGGCGGGTCACGATGGCCCGGGCAATCGCGATGCGCTGGCGCTGGCCGCCCGAGAACTCGTGCGGATAGCGGCCGGCATCGGCGGGCTTGAGGCCGACCTCGTTCAGCACCTCGGCCACCCGCTCCTCGCTCTCCCGGCGGCCTTCGAGCGCGCGCAGCGGCTCGGCGATGGAGCGGCCGATGCGGTGGCGCGGGTCGAGCGAGCCGTAGGGGTCCTGGAAGACCATCTGGAAGCGTCGGCGCAGGCGCCGCAACCGGGTCTCGGAGAGCGCAAAGAGGTCTTCCCCGTCGAAGAGGACCTGCCCTCCTGTGGGGCTGTCCAGCGCCGTCAACAGGCGCGCGAGCGTCGACTTCCCGCAGCCCGACTCGCCGACGATGCCGAGGCTCTGCCCGCCGCTGACGCTGAGCGAGACCTCGATCAGGGCCTGCAGGCGCGGGCGCGGTGCGGTCAGGCGCTGGCGCGGCAGCAGGTAGTCCTTGGAGAGAAGGCGCGTCTCGACGAGGGGAGGGCTCATGGTCCCGGCCCCTCGATTACTCGCTGGGGCGCTCCCCGCTGCGGGTAGAGACAGCGCACCCTGTGGTCCGAGGAGAGCGCCGTCTCGCCCTCCAGGGTGACGCAGTCCGGCTGGCGGTGGGGGCAGCGCGGGGCGAAGGCGCAGCCGGGCGGCCGCTCGGCCGGGTCGGGGACGCGGCCGGGGATGGTGGCCAGCCTCGCCAGGGCTTCGGTGGCGCTGCCGGGTGCCTGCGGCATGGCGGCGAAGAGGCCGCGGGCGTAGGGGTGAGCCATCTCCGCGAAGACCCTGGCGGCCGGTCCCGACTCCACGATGCGGCCGGAGTACATGACGGCCACCTGGTCCGCCATCTCGGCCACCACGCCCAGGTCGTGGGTGATGAGCAGCAGGGCGAGGCCCTCGCTCTCGACCAGCCCGGCGATGAGGTCCAGCACCTGCGCCTGGATGGTGACGTCGAGCGCGGTGGTCGGCTCGTCGGCGATCAGGAGCTCCGGCCCGCAGGCCATGGCGGCGGCGACCAGCACGCGCTGGCGCTGGCCGCCGGAGAGCTGGTGGGGGAAGAGCGAGAGCGGGAAGCGGGCGGCGGGCAGGCCGACCCGGTCCAGCCAGCGTGCCGCCTGGCGCTCCGCCTCGGCCCGGTTGAGGCGCAGGTGGCGCCGCAAGCCCTCGGCGACCTGCTGGCCGATGGTCTTCACCGGGTTCAGCGCCGTCATCGGCTCCTGGAAGATCATGGCGATGCGGCGGCCGCGCAGGCGGCAGAGCGCGCGCTCGTTGAGCGCGAGCAGGTTCTGCCCCTCCAGCCGGATGGCGCCGCCGGCGCGCGCCTGCTCGGGCAGCAGGCCCATGACGGCCAGCGCGGTCATCGACTTGCCGCAGCCGGACTCGCCGACCAGGCCCAGGCTGCGGCCCCGCTCCAGCTCCAGCGTGATGCCGTCCAGGATGGCCGCCGGGCCGGCCGGCGTGTCGATCTCGACCCGGAGGTCCTCAATCTCGAGCAGCGCCATGGCTCAGCGCGCCCGTCTCAGCCGCGGATCCAGGAGATCGCGCAGGCCGTCGCCCAGCAGGTTGAGGCCCAGCACCGCCAGCACGATGGCCAGCCCCGGCAGGATGGCGAGCTGCGGCGCCAGGAACAGCATGGTCTGCGCTTCCGCCAGCATCTTCCCCCAGCTCGGCAGCGGCGGCTGGGTGCCGAGCCCCAGGTAGCTGAGGCCCGCCTCGGCCAGGATGCCGAGCGCGAACTGGATGGTCCCCTGGACGATCAGCAAGGAGGCGATGTTCGGCAGGATGTGCTCGAGGGTGATCCGCACCGCGCCCTTGCCGGCCATCCTCGCCGCCAGCACGTACTCGCGCCGCCAGAGGGTGAGCGCCCCGCCGCGGGTGACGCGCGCGAAGACGGGGATGTTGAAGATGCCGATGGCGATGATCGAGTTGACCCCGCCGGGCCCGAAGATGGCCGTGATCATGACGGCCGACAGCAGGGCTGGGAAGGCGAAGGCGAAGTCGTTGAAGCGCATCACCACCTCGTCCACCCAGCCGCGCCGGGCGGCGGCCAGCGCGCCCAGCGGCACGCCGAAGGCCAGCCCCACCCCCACCGCGACGACGGCGACGCCGATCGAGTTGCTGGCCCCCACCATCAGCATCGACAGCAGATCGCGGCCGAACTGGTCGGTCCCCAGCCAGTGCGCGGCGCTGGGCCCTTGCATGCGCTCGCGCATCGCCATCTCGAAGACGGAGTAGGGGGTCCAGACCAGCGCCAAGAGGGCGACGGCCAGGAAGAGGAGGGAGAGCAGGCCGCCGATGACGAAGCCCCGGCTTCTGCCGCCCTGCCGCAGCAAGGCGCCGAGCTGGCTAGTGGACATCGCCGCCGAGCCTCAGGCGCGGATCCAGCAGGGCATAGCTCAGGTCCACCAGGAAGTTCACCAGGATGACGCTGGCCGCCAGCAGGATCACCAGGTCCTTCACCACCACCAGGTCGCGCTGGGCGATCGCCTGGAACATGAGCCGCCCCAGCCCCGGCAGGTAGAAGACGTTCTCGATGATGATGGTGCCGGCCAGCAGGAAGGAGAACTGCAGGCCCATGATGGTGACCACCGGGATCAGCGCGTTGCGCACCCCGTGCCGCCAGAGCGCCTGGCCGCGGGTCAGCCCCTTGGCGCGGGCGGTGCGGACATAGTCCTCCTTCATCACCTCCAGGACCGACGAGCGGGTGACCCGGGCCAGGATCGCCGCCTGCGGCAGGGCGAGCGCGATCGCCGGCAGCAGGAGGGAGACCAGGGCGGGCCCGGCACCCGCATCCCAGCCGGCGAAACCGCCGGCCGGGACCCAGCCCAGGTTGACCGCGAAGAGCAGGATCAGGAGCATGGCGAACCAGAAGTTCGGCACCGCGACGCCGAGCTGCACGAAGCCCATGATCGCCGTGTCGGAGGCGCGCCCGTGCCGCGCGGCGGCGGCCACGCCCAGCGGCAGCGCGATCGCGGTCGAAAGCAGGATGGCCAGGCAGGCCAGCGGCAGGGAGACCAGGACCCGCTCGCCGATCAGGGTCAGCACCGCCTTGCCGTAGGTGTAGCTGTTGCCCCACTGGCCGGAGAGCAGGCCGCCGATCCAGGAGAGGTAGCGCTCCAGCATCGGCCGGTCGAGGCCCATCTCCCGGCGGAGCGCCGCCAGGGTGTCGTCCTGGGCGCCGGTGCCCAGGATGATCAGCGCCGGATCGCCCGGCAGCACCTCCATCACCAGGAAGACGATGATGGAGGCCACCAGCAGGGTGGCGACCAGCGCCAGCCCTCGCTTGGCCAGGAAGACGCTCATCGCGGCCCGGCCGTGCGCCTCCCGGTGTGAGTCTCGCCGCCCGGCGTCATTCCTTCCAGTGGACGCCGGTCAGGTCGTTGGCCTGCACCGGCGAGTTGTGCCAGAGGCCTTCCAAGTCCTTGTTCCAGATGCCGAGCTTGGCGAGCTGGAAGAGGTAGCCGTTGACCGCGTCCTCGGTGATCAAGGTCTGCATCTTGCGCAGCAGCTCGTAGCGCTTGTCCTGGTCGGTGGTCGCGTCGAGCTCCGCCAGCAGGGCCTTGAACTCCGCGCTGTCGTAGTTGAAGTAGTAGCTGTCGCGGCCGTAGATGCCGATGTCCATCGGCTCGGTGTGCGAGACGATGGTGAGGTCGTAGTCGGTGTTGCGGAAGACCTGCTCCAGCCACTGCGCCCACTCGACCGGGATCAACTCGACCTCGATGCCGACGTCGGCGAGCTGGGCTGCGATGATCTCTCCGCCGCGGCGCGCGTAGGGCGGCGGCGGCAGCTTCAGGGTGGCCTTGAAGCCCTCGGGGTAGCCGGCCTCGGCGAGCAGAGCCTTGGCCTTCTCCGGATCGTAGGGATAGCGGTCCACCAGGTCGACATAGGCCGGATGGTGCGGCGCGAAGTGCGTCCCGATCGGCTTGCCGTAGCCGAAGAGGCCGTCGATGATCGACTGCCGGTCGAGCGCGTGCGCGATCGCCTGGCGGACCTTCAGGTTGTCGAAGGGTGCCTTGGCGTTGTTGGTCGAGAGGATCGTCTCGCCTTCGGTGGAGCCGACGACCACGGCGAAGCGCGGATCGGACTCGAACTGCGGCACCAGCTCGGCCGCCGGGAAGTTGGCGAAGGCATCGACGTCGCCCGACAGCACGGCGGCGGCGGCCGCGGCCGGGTCGGGAATGAACTTGATGGTGACGGTCTGCAGCGCCACCGGCTCGCCCCAGTAGTCGGGGTTGCGCGAGAGCTCGACCCGGTCGCCGCTGACCCAGCGGTCGAACTTGAAGGGACCGGTGCCGGTCGGGGTCTGTTTGTTGCCCTCGGCAGAGGCCGCGTCGACGATCACGGCATCGCCCCAGCCCAGGTTGAACAGCAGGTTGCCGGCCGGCTGCTTCAGGGTGACCACGACGGTCCGCGGGTCCTTGGCCTCGACCTTGTCGATGGCGCCGAAGAGCTGCTTCTGGGCGTTCACGCTGTCGTCGGCCATGGCGCGCTGGAAGGAGAAGACCACGTCCTCGGCATCGAAGGAGGCGCCGTCGTGGAAGGTCACGCCGTCGGCCAGGTGGAAGGTGTAGGTCAGGCCGTCGTCGGAAATGTCCCAGCTTGTCGCCAGGGCCGGCAGCACCTCGCCGTTCTGGTTGATCCTGGTCAGGCCCTCGAAGACGTTGGCGTAGACCACCTCGTCGATGGCGGCGGCAGCCCCGGCCGTGGGGTCGAGATGCGGCGGCTCCAGCACCGCGCCCAGGGTGAGGCTGTCGTTGGCAGCCCAGGCCTGCCCCGCGCCGCTTGCGATGCCAGTCGCCAGCAGCAGGCCGATCTTCCAGTTGCTCTTCATGACGTACCTCCAGGTGCAGTGAGAGTGCCGCTAGGCTAGCCGAAGTTTTCCCCCGGGCAAGCTTTTGTGGTGCCAGCTTGGCAAAGCACGAAGCGAACCGCTAGAGTCTGTTCGCACGCGCAGCAAAAAGTTAGGAAAGAGGAGGAATGCAGCAGAGCTTGGCCGGGAAGCGCCGCCCCTGGAGCGCCCTCCTGGCCCTGGCGATCGCCCTCTTCCTGGCGCTCACCTACTATCTCGGCGGCGGACAGCTCGTCTTCGGCGACCTCGAGTTCCGGAGTCTGGAATGGCGCCTGCAGGCCCGGGGCCCGAGAGAGGCGCCCGACGAGATCGCCATCCTCGCCATCGACGAGCGGACCCTGCAGGCGCACGGCCGCTGGCCGCTGGAGCGTTCGCAGCTCGCCGAGGCCGTCAGGAAGGCCTTCGAGGCAGGGGCGCAGAGCCTGGGGATCAACATCCTTCTGATCGACCGGGAGCCGCAGGAGACGGGAGACGGGCTCTCGAAGGGCGACCGGGCCCTGGAAGCCGCCCTGCGGCAGCATCCCGACGTCGTCCTCGGCATGGCGCTGCTCTTCCAGGAGGCGGCAGCACCGGCGAACTTCGATCCTGACGAGCTGGAGGCCGAGGCCTTCTCGGTGGTCCTGACCCCGCGCGGCAGCGCCGTCCGCCCGCCCAAGGCGCTGGGTGTGCTGCAGCCCATACCGCCCTTCCAGCGGAACGCCAGGGAGGGCCACGTCAACGTGATCCTGACGCCCTCCTCGGGCGTCGCGCCCTACCTCTACCCCGCCGTCGCCTACGACCGTTTCCTGCTGCCGTCCTTCCCCCTGGTGCTGGCGTCCCGCCAGCGTGGGATCTACCGCAGCGTCCTCGGTATCTCGCTGGACGGGACCCTGCTCTTCGGCGAGACGCAGATCCCGCTGGACATCGACCTCTCCCTGCCGCTCAACCCCTATGGGCCCGAGGGGACCATCACGACCTACAGCCTGCAGGACCTGTTGGACGGCAAGCTGCCGGCGGGGGCGCTCGCCGGGAAGTCCGTCGTCATCGGTGCCACGGCGCTGGGGCTCGGCGAGCGCTTCCACACGGCCTTCGACAGCGAGCTGCCGGGGGTCGAGCTGCTGGCGACGGGCAGCGCCAACCTCCTGGACGGCAGCACGATCGAGCGCTCGGCCAAGACCCGGCTGTTCGACGCCGTGGCGGTCTTCCTCCTGGGCATGCTGGCCTGGGCGCTGGGCCGCTGCCTGCCGATCGGCCTGGCGCTGACGGCCGTGCTGCTGCTGCTGGTCGCCTGGTTCGGCCTCGGCGTGCTGGCGGTGGCGCAGGCGCACATCTGGATCGCCGCGGCGCTGCCCTCGGTCGCGATCGTGATGAATGCGCTGCTGGGCATCATCGCGCGCACCGCCGTCGAGCGGGCGGGCCGCACCGAGGCCGAGCGCCAGCGCAGCAACCTGGCCCGCTACGTCTCGCCGCTGATGGCCGAGCGGCTCGCAGCGGCGGCCCGCCCGGACTTCGACCGCCGGCTGCAGGAGGCGGCGATCCTCTTCATCGACCTCGGCGGCTTCACCAGCGAGAGCGAGCTGCGCTCCCTGCACGACACCGCCGATTTCCTGGTCGACTACCACAGCCTGCTGGAGCGGGTCGTGCTCGACCACGGCGGCGTCATCGAGCAGTTCCAGGGCGATGGCGCCATGGTCATCTTCGGCCTGCCGGAGCCGCAGGAGGACGATGCCACCCGGGCCCTTGCCTGTGCGCGCACGGCCATTGCCGGGCTCCATGCCTGGCAGCCGGCTCTCACCGCGCGCGTCGGCCTGCACGACGGATCGGTGGTGATCGCCCAGCTCGGCGGACAGAGCCAGGCGCAACTGGCGGCTGCCGGCGACACGGTGAACGTCGCCAGCCGTCTGGAGCAGCTTGCCAAGGAGGAGGAGGTCGCCGTGGTGATCTCCGAGGACGTCGCCCGCAAGGTGCAGCGCCAGGGCCGCGCTGACCTCCTCTCCGGCTTCCGCCTGCTGCCGGGCCGGACCATCCGCGGGCGTCGCGATCCCATGGACCTGCGCGTGGCCGGCCTGGCCGACCTTGGTCTCTCCCAAGACTAGAAGAAAGCACCACTGGACAGGCCAGCCGGGGGCTTACTCTGGCGCCCAGCCGGTCAGGTAGACGACCTCCACCAGCGCCTCGATGCGGCCGTCGGGGCGCCGCGGGTAGGACTGCAGGAAGGCCGCCAGGGTATCGCGCCTGAGGAAGCCGCGCGGCCGGCCGGCCAGCGCGTTGCTCTCGCCCATGCCCCTGAGGTCGCGCAACAGCGCCAGTGGCTCCGGATAGTCGACCGGCAGGGAGTCCGCATCGGCCATGGGGAGCTGGAAGCCGGCCCGCTGCAGCAGCATGCCGGCCTCGCGCACCTCGATGAAGGGGGCGACGCGCGGGCTGACCCCGCCGGCCGTCTCGCTCTCCGCCTGCATCAGGGTCTGGCGCAGGGCTGAGAGCGTGAAGCCGCCGGGCAGCGCTGCCAGGAAGAGGCCGCCGGGCTTCAGCGCGTAGCGGATCTGCGCCAGCACGCCCGGCAGGTCGTTCACCCACTGCAGGCCGAAGAGGCTGACGATCAGGTCCAGGCTGCCGCCCCGGCAGGGCAGCCACTCCTCGTCGGCGACGAAGACCGCACCCCGCTCCCGGGCGCGGCGCGCCATGGCCGCGGAGAGGTCGCACTGCAGCAGGGTCCCGATCCGCCTGTCGTCCGCCGGCTGCCGGGCCAGCAGGTCGGAGAGCAGGCCGCCGTGGCAGCCGAGGTCCAGGCCCAGGGGAAAGGTCCCCAGGGTCTCGTCCAGCCGTTCCAGCAGGCGGGCGCCCACCTCGCGCAGCAGGAAGTCGTAGCCGCAAAAGCCGGCCGCCGCCCGCTCGCGGTTGCGCCGGACGGCGGATCGGTCGAAGAGCTGCGGTGCGCCGCTGTCTGATGTCATGGTCGCTCAAAGGCTTCGTTTGGAAGTCCTTGCTATGGCAGCCCCGCGGAAGAAGGTCCAGAATGGCGTCATGCTTGCGGACCGCCCAGCCGGCAGGCCGGCCCACCCCGGCCTCAGACCCCTCTTGAAGGGCGGGCGCTTCCTCCTGGATGCGCTGCTGCCCGCGCGCTGCTTCGGCTGCGGGCTGGTGGTCCCGGCCCAGTCCGCCCTCTGTGCTGCCTGCTGGTCGGGCCTGACCTTCCTGGGCGAGCCCTGCTGCACCCGATGCGGCCTGCCCTTTCCCTTCGACCAGGGGAAGGGCGCCCTCTGCCCGAGCTGCCTGCGCGAGCCGCCGCTCTTCGACAGCGCGCGGGCCGCGGTGCTCTACGATGCGGCCAGCCGGCCGCTGATCCTCGCCTTCAAGCACGGCGACCGGGTCGAGGCGGCCCGACCCTTCGCACGCTGGATGCAGGTCGCCGGCTGGTCCAGCCTGGAGCGGGCGGAGCTGATCCTGCCGGTGCCGCTGCACCGCTGGCGCCTCTTCCGCCGCCGCTTCAACCAGTCGGCCCTGCTGGCCCAGGCGCTGGCGCAGGAGAGCGGCCTGCCGGTGGCGCTGGACCTCCTGCGCCGGGTCAAGGCGACCGCCAGCCAGGGGCGGCTCTCACGCCAGGCACGGCGGCGCAACCTCGCCGGCGCCTTCGCCCTGGCGCCGGGCGCGGCCGAGCGGCTGGAGGGGCGCCATCTTCTCCTGGTCGACGACGTCATGACCTCGGGTGCCACCCTTGACGAGGCATCCAAGGTCCTGAGACGCGCCCGACCGACAAAGATCGATGTCCTGACCCTTGCCCGCGTCTTGCGCGAAACCCAATATGACAGGGAGGCAACGGAGGAGAGCGGTACGTATGGCGCAAGTTGAAATCTATACGAGCCTTTTGTGCGGTTTCTGTTACCGGGCGAAGAAGTTGCTGGAAAAGAAAGACGTTGCCTTTAGCGAATATGACCTGATGGCACAGCCCGGACGGCGCTCCGAGATGATCGAGCGTGCCGGCGGGCGCACCTCCGTGCCGCAGATCTTCATCGACGGCAAGCACATCGGCGGCTGCGACGAGCTCTTCGAGCTGGAAGCGCGCGGCGGCCTCGATCCTCTCCTGCAGTCGGCGGCGTGACGCGGACCTTCCGAGCCGCCCTGGTCCAGCTCACCGCGGGACCCGAGATCGACGAGAACCTCGATCGGATAGACCCCCTGGTGCGCGAGGCCAAGACGGCCGGCGCAGCCTTCGTCTGCCTGCCCGAGAACTGCACCCAGATCCAGCCCGACAAGGAACGGGTGCTCCGCGAGGCCCAGCCGGAAGAAAGCCATCCGGCGCTGCCGCGCCTCCAGGCGCTGGCGCAGGAGACCGGCCTCTGGCTGCAGGTGGGCTCGCTCACCCTGAAGGCGCCGAACGGGCTGCTGTGGAACCGCAGCTACCTGCTGGATCCCGGGGGCGCGGTCCGGGCGCGCTACGACAAGATCCACCTCTTCGACGCGGCGGTGGGCGAGCGCGAGACCTACCGGGAATCCAGCTACACCGCGCCGGGCACCCAGGCCGTCGTCAGCGACCTGCCCTGGGGGCGGCTCGGCCTCACGGTCTGCTACGACATGCGCTTTCCCCATCTCTACCGGCACCTGGCGCAGGCCGGTGCCGATTTCCTGACGGTCCCCTCCGCCTTCACCCGGCCAACCGGCCGCGACCACTGGGAGGTGCTGCTGCGCGCCCGGGCGATCGAGACCGGCTGCTACCTGCTGGCCGCAGCCCAGTGCGGCCGCCACGCCGGCGGGCGGGAGACCTACGGCCACAGCCTGGTCGTCGATCCCTGGGGCCGGGTGCTGGCCGACGGCGGCGAGGCGGAGGGCCTGACCCTCGCCGAGATCGACCCGGCCCAGGTCCTGGACGCCCGCAGGCGCATCCCGGCGCTGGAGCACGACCGCCCCTTCGTCGCCTCTGCCGAACAGCCCGACCTGCCGCGCAGCCAGGCTAGCTGAGAGAGCCATGCGTGCGGCTGGCAGGCGTCCGGCCCAATCCCGGACTTGTCTTGCCGGCCGGAGCGCCCTATTGCCACTGCCATGACCAAGCTGCTCGGAGAGGACAGCCCGCCCGTCGGGGCGCGGATCGCGGTCGCCATGTCTGGCGGCGTCGATTCCGCACTTGCGGCCGCGCTCTGCCACGAGGCCGGCTACGAGGTCGTGGGGCTGACCCTGCAGCTCTACGACCATGGCCAGGCCGTGCGGAAGGCCGGAAGCTGCTGCGCCGGGCAGGACATCCGCGATGCCCGCGCGGTGGCAGCACGGCTGGGCTTCGCGCACTATGTCCTGGACTACGAGGAACGCTTCCGCCGCCGGGTCATCGACGACTTTACCGAGAGCTACGCGCGCGGCGAGACGCCGATCCCCTGCGTGCGCTGCAACCAGAAAGTCAAGTTCGCCGACCTGCTGGAGAGCGCGCGGGAGCTGGAGGCAGCCGCCCTGGTCACCGGCCACTATGCGCGCCGGGTCGCTGGACCGGCGGGGGCGGAGCTGCATCGCGCCTGCGACGAGAGCCGCGACCAGAGCTACTTCCTCTTCGCCACCACCCGCGCGCAGCTCGACTTCCTGCGCTTTCCCCTGGGCGGGCTGCCGAAGAGCGAGGTGAGGCGCATGGCGGGCGAGCGCGGGCTCCTGGTCGCCGACAAGCCCGACAGCCAGGACATCTGCTTCGTGCCCGAGGGCCGCTATGCCGCCCTGGTCGAGCGGCTGCGGCCGGGTGCGGCCGAGGCGGGGGAGATCGTCGACCTCTCCGGCCGCGTCCTGGGAGAGCACCGCGGGATCATCCACTACACCATCGGCCAGCGCCGCGGGCTGGGGCTCGACCGGGAACCGGGGCCGCTCTACGTCGTGCGCCTGGATGCGGCCGGACGCCGGGTCGTGGTCGGCCCCGAGTCCGCGCTGAGCCAGGACCGCGTGCGCCTGCGCGAGACCAACTGGCTGGCGGACCTGGAGCCGGGCCGGGAGATCGAGGTGAAGCTCCGCTCCCGCCAGGAGGCAGCGCCGGCCGTGGTCGAGAGCCTGGGCGAGGGCGAGGCCTGCCTGCGCCTGCACTCGCCGCAGGGCGCGGTGGCGCCGGGCCAGGCCGCCGTGGCCTACAGCGGGGAGCGGCTGCTGGGCGGCGGCTTCATCGCCTCGGCCGAGGCCTGCGCTGAAGAGGCCGCGGCCTGACGGCGGGTCACTCGTCCTTCTTCTTGCCGCTCTCTTCCTTGCCGATGCCCAGTTCCAGCGGCACGCGGTCGGGATCGGTCGCGTCCTTGGGCACGGCCTGGCGGGCGAGCCTCAAGGTGCGCTCCAGCAGCATCTCGTAGATCGGCTCGCCGCGCAGGTGATGGGCGGTCAGGTTCGCCACCAGGCAGGTGACGATGACCGGCAGCATCAGGTCGTAGGAGCCGGTGAGCTCCATCACCAGCACGCAGCCCACCAGCGGGGCCCGCACCGTGCCGGTGAAGAGCCCGCCCATCGCCGCGATGGCCATGGCGATGGCGTCGAGCTGCGTGCCGCCGGGCACCATGGCCACGACCGTGCCCACGGTGAGGCCTGTGAGGGTCGCCAGCGCCAGCATGGGCGCGAAGATGCCGCCCGGTATGCGGCAGGTGTAGCTGCCGAAGGTGGTGACAGAGCGCACGATCAGGATCAGCACCAGCATGGCCAGCGTGTATTCCTCGCCGTGCAGCATGCGGTAGACGAAGTCGTCGCCGCCGCCGGTCGCCTCCGGCAGCAGCACCAGGAGCGCGCCGACCAGGGCCGCGAAGACCATGGGGAAGAGATAGGGCCGGCGTTCCGTCAGCGCATCGGTGCCGTTCAGGCTGGCCAGCATGATCTTGTTGAAGAGGACGCCGGCAGCACCCAGCAGCAGGCCAAGGCCGATGAAGATGGGGTAGTGCCACAGCGGCGGGGTATGGACGACGATCTGCAACTCCGGTCCGACGCCGGCGATGACCTCGGTCACGAAGCCGGAGAGTGCCGAGGCGATGATGACCGCGCTGTAGGTCTTCAGCGTGTAGGGAAACTGGCGCCGGGTCTCCTCGATGATGAAGAGGATCGCGGCCAGGGGGGCGTTGAAGGCGGCCGCCAGCCCGGCCGCGGCGCCGGCCGCGATCAGACCCTTGCGCTCGGTATCGTCGAGGCTGACGGCATCGGAGGTTGCCGCCCCCACGGCCGCGCCCATGTGGATGGTCGGTCCTTCCCGACCCAGGACCAGCCCGGAGGCGAGGGCAAGCACCCCGGCCACGAACTTGACCGGCAGCACGCGCCGCCAGCGCACCTCGCGCACGCCTTCCAGCGCCCCTTCGATCTCCTGCACGCCGCTGCCGCTGGCCTCCGGTGCGAAGCGGCGGGTCAGGAAGAGCGCCAGCGCCACCAGTGCCATCGAGATGGCCATGAAGAGGGGGATTTCGATCGCCATGTCGTCGATTTCTGCGCGGAGATGGCGGTAGAGCGCGAAGAGGCGGTCGACCAGGATGTGGAAGACCGCACCGATCCCGCCGGCAGAGGTTCCTACCAGCAAGGCCAGGGCATAGTAGACGAACTCGTGCCTGGCTTGCTGCGGCTTGCTCCTGATGTCGTAGTCGGTCAAGAGACCCCCATCCTCAGCTCCGCCCGCTCGGTTACGACGCGAGGTTAAGCCGAAAGACGGCCGCCTCACCAGAGGGGGAGGGTCGCAGGCCGCTTTTTCCGGGCAGAAGCGCAGCTGCCGGTAGCCGAGCCTATTCCCCCAGCGAAACCAGGGTGTCCCTGATGCCGGAGAGATGGCGGAAGAGCTCTTTCCTTGCCGCCTCGGCGTCGCGCTGGCGCAGCGCCATGACGATGTCGCTGTGCTCGCGGTCGTAGCGCAGGCGGCGTTCCGGCGTGGCGCTGCGCTGCTTCAGGCGGTACCAGTCGGGCTCGTTGCGCACCGCGTTGATGGCGGTGCAGTAGTCCAGCAGCAGGGCGTTCTTGGCCGCCCGGAAGATCGCCAGGTGGAGCTGCGCATCCCAGTGCTCGAACTCCGCCAGGCCCTTGGCGGCCACCGAGCGGCGCAACGCCTCCTCGATCGTCGCCAGGTCCTCCGCCGAGGCCCGGCTGGCGGCAAGCGCCGCCACCTGCGGCTCGATGATCAGCCGCACCTCCATGAGATCGGCGGGGCTGGCCCCGCGCAGCCGGCTGGAGAGGTCGCCGGCCTCCTTCCTGCCGTTGGCCTTCTCCTTCGCCACGAAGGTGCCGCGCCCGGCCTGGCGGTTCAGCAGTCCTTCGCCCGCCAGCTCCTCCAGCAGGTGGCGCAGGGTGTTGCGCGCGATGCAGTAGCGCGCGGCGAGCTCGCGCTCCGGCGGCAGGCGGCTGCCGGGCGGATAGCGGCCCTCGGCGATGTCCCCGCGCAGGCTCGCCACCACCTTTTCCTGGCGGTGCAGGCGTCGCGGGCGTTCTTCCAGACTGGTCATAGTAAACCAGTATTGAACCAGATGTGCAGGGGCGCAAGTGTGAAATTCATGCATGTTGACACCACTTCGTGAGGGTGTAACAGTGACTCAAAACCGCTGGTTCATTTTTGGTTCAAGAACCGCGAGAGCAGGGAGGCCGTGTATGCGGATCGTAGCCTTCGACAGGGGTGGCGTCGCCGGGCTGGGCGAGTGGGCGTCGGATTCGGCGCCCATCCGGCCCTTCGATCTGGAGGCAGCCGAGGCGGCCGATGGCGTGCTGGCCCTGATCGACCGGGAACTGGAGGGCAGGCCCGCCGGGCTCTCGGGGCGGGAGCTGGATCCTTCGACGGTGACCCTGCTGGCGCCGGTGCCGCGGCCCCGCCGGAACATCTTCTGCGTCGGCAAGAACTACCACGCCCATGCCGAGGAGTTCGCGGCCAGCGGCTTCGACAGCTCGGCCAAGGCCGGCGCGGTGCCGGAGCACCCCATCATCTTCTCCAAGGTGCCGGAGACCGTGGTGCCGCCGGGGGCGCCGATCCTGATCGACCCGGCAGTCTCCGAGGCCATCGACTACGAGGTCGAGCTGGCGGTCATCATCGGCCGGGCCGGCCGCGGCATCTCCAAGGCCGACGCGCTGGATCACGTCTGGGGCTACACCCTGGTGAACGACGTGACCGCGCGCGACCTGCAGGGCCGCCACTCGCAGTGGCTGCTGGGCAAGTCGCAGGACAGCTTCTGCCCCATGGGTCCGGTTGCGGTGACGGCCGACGAGATCGACCTGGATGACACCCAGGTGCGCTGCTGGGTGAACGGCGAGCTGCGCCAGGATGCCAACACCAGGCAGCTCATCTTCGACGTGCCGACCCTGATCGCCACGATCTCCGCCGGCATCACCCTGCTGCCGGGCGACGTCATCGCCACCGGCACGCCCGCCGGCGTCGGGATCGGCTTCGACCCGCCGCGCTATCTCAAGGCCGGCGACGCGGTGGAGATGGAGATCGCCGGGATCGGACGCCTCTCGAACCCCGTCGCCGCCGTCTGAGGAGGGTTCGCCTTGGCCACCAGGATCGTCGAGCGCATGGCGGTGGAGATCGAGGGCGAGGGGCCCGCGGTCGTCATGCTGCACGGCCTGGGCGGCAGCTCCAACAGCTTCACCCCGCAGATGGCGGTCTTCGGCGGCCGCTTTCGCACCCTGCGTCCGGACCTGCCGGGCTCGGCTCGCTCGCCCCTGCCGGAGCGGCTGACGATCGACTTCATGGTCGAGCGGGTGCTGGCCATGGTCGAGGGCCTGGGCATCGCGCGGGCGCACTTCCTGGGCCACTCGATGGGCACCATCCTCTGCCAGCATCTGGCCCTGCGGGCGCCGAAGCTGGTGGCGAGCCTGGCGCTCTTCGGCCCGCTCAGCGAGCCGGCCCAGGCGGCCCGCGACGGCCTGAAGGCCCGGGCCGAGACGGCGCGCAAGGGCGGGGCGGCGGCCATGGCCGATATCGCCGACGCCATCGTCCAGGCAGCGACTGCGAGCGCCACCAAGGAGCGCCAGCCGGCGGTCCTGGCCGCCGTGCGCGAGAGCATCATGCGGCAGAGCGGCGAGGGCTATGCCGCCAACTGCGAGGCCCTGGCGGCGGCGAGCGCCGCCGATGCGGCCGCGATCGGCTGTCCGACCTTGCTGGTGACGGGCGAGGACGATGCCGTGGCGCCGCCCTCGGTCACCCGCAGCCTGACGGCGAAGATCGCGGGCTCGCGCGCGCACGTCCTGCCGCGCTGCGGGCACTGGACGACCTTCGAGGCGGCCGAGGAGGTGAACCGGCTGCTGAAGGAGTTCCTGAGCACGCAGCGCTGAGAGGGATCGAGCAGGCCGGCACCCGGGGAAACGACAAGAGCAAGGCGGGGGCGCAGGAGGAAGGAGACGGAACGATGAGCGGTGTTCTCTTCACCAATGTACGCATCTTCGACGGCAGCGGCGAGCATCCCTATCTCGGCGAGGTGCTGGTCCAGGGCAACCGCATCAAGCACGTGGGCCGCGGCTCGCGCACCACCGCGTCCAACGGGGCGACGGTGCTGGACGGGGCCGGCGCCACCCTGATGCCGGGCATGACGGAGGCGCACACGCACCTCTCCTGGAACGACCAGCCGAGCCTGGAGGCGATCCAGCAGATGCCGCCGGAGGAGCACACGCTCTTCACCTCGGTGATCGCCAGGCGCTACCTGGACATGGGCTGGACCTCGGTGGTCGGTGCAGCGGCCGCCAAGCCGCGCCTCGACGTGGTGATCCGCAACGCCATCAACAGCGGCCTCATTCCCGGCCCGCGCATGCTGGCCAACTCGCAGGAGATCGCGACCCTGGGCGGCCTCGGCGATACCGCGCCGCCGCACATCGACATTCCCGAGATGTCCTTCGGCGTGGTGATCTCGGGCCCGGAAGAGATGCGGGCCGCGGTGCGCCGCTTCATCAAGTACGGCTGCGACCTCATCAAGCTGAACCTCTCGGGCGAGGAGATCGCCGGCGTGCCGGCGGAGGCGACGCCGATGACCGACGAGGAGGTCGCCATGGCCGTCTCGGAGGCCAAGCGCCGGGGCCTGAAGCTCTGCGCGCACGCGCGCTCCAACGAATCGATCAAGATGTGCATCCGCCACGGGATCCAGAACATCTACCACGCCTCCTTCGCCGACGAGGAGACCCTGGACATGCTGGAGGCGGCCAAGGACCGCCACTTCGTCGCCCCGGGCCTGGCCTGGCTGATCATGACCTCGACCAAGGCGGCCGAGTACGGCGTCGATCCCAAGGGACCTTTGGGGCTGAAGTACAAGCGCGAGGCGGAGATCGCGACCGAGACCATGCGCAAGATGCACAAGCGCGGCATCAAGGTGCTGCCCGGCGGCGACTATGGCTTCGCCTGGATCCCGCACGGCACCAACGCCAAGGACCTGGAGTACCTGGTGGACCTGGTCGGCATGAGCCCGATGGAGGCCCTGATCGCCGCCACGCGCTACGGCGGCGAGATCATGGGGCGGCCGGGGGAACTGGGGCAGGTGAAGCCCGGCTACCTCGCCGACCTGCTGCTGGTGGACGGCGACCCGCTGTCCAACATCCGCATCCTGCAGGACCGCGAGCGCATCCTGGCGGTCATGAAGGACGGCTCCTTCCACCGCGCACCGGACATGCAGGCCGAGCGCGGCCGCGTGGCGATCTAGGGACCCGAGGGCAGGCAATTGGGGGGCCGGTGACCGCCAACGCGCGCCATATCCTCTGGGGACTGACCGGACTGCTGCTGGCTGCCGTCATCGCCGCCGGGGCTGCCGGCATGGAAGAGAAGGTCGGGCGCGACCTCAGGCTCTTCCTGCTGACCTTCCTGAACGGCCTCACCCTGGCGGGCCTCTACTTCGTGGTGGCCAGCGGCTTCACCCTGGTCTTCGGCCTGATGCGCAACGTCAACCTGGCGCACGGGGCCATCGCACTCCTGGGCGCCTACATCGGCTACGACGTCGCGGAGTGGAGCGGCAACTGGTTCGTCGGCGTGGCGGCGGGCTTCCTCGCCACCGCGGTCTTCGGGCTGGCGCTGCAGACCCTGGTGATGCGGCGCATGGAGGGCGAGGAGCTGCGCCAGACCCTGGTCACCATCGGCATCTCCATCGTCATGGCCGACCTCATGCTGGCGATCTGGTCTGGCACCACCTACCAGTTCGCGATTCCCGACTTCCTCTTCGGCGCGACCCCCATGCCCTGGGTCAAGGTCTACAACTCCTATCGCCTCTTCGTGCTGCTGATCGCCGTCGTCATCGGGGTGGCGCTCTGGCTCTTCCTGAACCGCACGGCGGTCGGGATGATGATCCGCGCCGGTGTCGACGACCGCGCCATGCTGGCCGCCACCGGGGTCAACGTGCAGCTCGTCTTCGCGCTCACCTTCGCCATCGGGGCGGGGCTGGCCGGGCTCGGCGGGGTGATCGGCGGCTCCTTCCTCTCGATCGCGCCGGGCGAGGACGTGCGCTACCTGCTGGCCTCGCTGGTGGTGGTGATCGTCGGCGGCATGGGCTCGATCACCGGGGCGGCCATCGGCGCGCTCCTTATCGGCATGGCCGAGCAGTTCGGGCTCGCCTACTCGCGCACCTACGGCGTGGTCTACACCTACGTCATCATGGTCGCCGTCCTGGCCTTGCGGCCCCAGGGCATCATGGGCAAGCGGGGCTAGCGGCATGGTGGCGATCACCGACAGGCTGGGCGAGAGGCAGGGCGGCAGCGCCTGGCCCTGGCTGCGCAACGGCGGCCTGTTGGTGCTGCTGGTCCTCTATCCCTTCATCGCCGATCCCTTCTGGACGGTGCAGATCGGCGCGCAGACCCTCTTCCTCGGCCTGGTCGCACTCTCGCTGATGGTGCTGGGCGGCCTCGGCGGCATGATCTCCCTGGCGCAGCTCACCATCGCCGGGATCGCCGGCTACATGTGGGCCATCTTCGGCGAGAGCACGGCGCCGATCAGCCTGCACCTGGACTGGTGGCTGGTGCTGCCGATCTCGCTCGCCATCGCCGTAGTCGCGGCCACCCTGATCGGCGCCGTCTCGGTGCGCACCGAGGGCATCTACACCATCATGATCACGCTCGCGATCGGGGTCGGCTTCGCCAACTTCGCGCAGCAGAACTATGCCATCTTCAACGGCTTCAACGGCTTCGCCGGGGTGGCGCCGCCGCCCCTCTTCGGCATCGACTGGCGCGAGCCCATGCCCTTCTACTACCTGGCCCTGGCGGTCGCCGGGCTGGCCTACCTCGCCGTGGTCTACTGCCAGCGCTCGACCTTCGGCCTCTCGCTGCAGGCCATCCGCGACAACCCGAGACGCATGGAGGCCCTGGGCTTCAACGTCGCCCTGCACCGGGTCCTGGCCTATGCGCTGGCCGGCCTGCTGGCGGCCCTGGGCGGGATCTTCATCGTCTGGTTCAACGGGCGCATCTCGCCGGGCTCGATCGGCCTGGGGCCGATGGTGGACATCCTGGTGATCGCCGTGCTTGGCGGGCTCCGGCGCCCCATCGGCCCCTTCGTGGGCGCCCTGGTCTTCGTTCTTCTGGACAACTTCGCCATCGACCTGATCGATCGCGAGCGCTTCAACACCGTCATCGGGGCGGCCTTTCTCCTGGTCGTCCTGATCTCGCCGGACGGTCTTCTTGGCCTGTGGGACAGGCTGAAGACCGCTCTGGCCAAAGGCCGCGACGAGAGCGGCAGCGGGGGCATCCAGCCATAAGGCACAGGCCGCCCGCAGAAAAACAGGCACGCGGCCAGGCCGATCCCGGCCGGCTGCCAGGCAACTTAGGGAGGATGAGGTTCATGACCAACCTATCGAGACGTCTACTTCTGGCGGGGGCGGCCGCGACCCTGTCGCTGGGTGTCGCGGGCGCTGCCAGCGCCGCGGACGACACCATCAAGATCGGCGTGCTGGCTACCCTGGAAGGCGCCTTCACGGTGCTGGGCGAGGATTCCATGCGCGGTGCCGATCTCGCCTTCGAGCAGGCCGGCATGACCGCCGGCGGCAAGAAGCTGGAGATCATCAAGGGCTCGTCCGACGCCTCGCCGGACAGCGCGCTGAAGGCTGCCAGGAAACTGGTCGAGGACGACAAGGTCGACATCCTGCTGGGTCCGCTGTCGGGCTCGGAAGGCCTGGCGATGCGTGACTACGCCAAGACCCAGCCGCAGACGACCTTCGTCAACGGCACCTCGGCCGCACAGGACACGACCTTGCGCGACCCGGCGGAGAACTTCTTCCGCTTCACCACGGACGGCGTGCAGTGGCAGGCGGGGCTCGGCACCTACGCCTATGAGAACAAGGGCTACAAGAGCGCGGTCGTGGTCGCCGAGGACTATTCCTTCCCCTATTCCCAGGTGCAGGGCTTCATGCTGGAGTTCTGCAAGATGGGCGGCACGGTGCCGGAGAAGTTCTGGGTGCCGATCGGCAACAAGGACTACTCGACCATCGTGGCCTCGATCCCCGACGAGGTCGACGCCATCTACGTGGCGCTGGGCGGTGCCGACGCGGTGAACTTCCTGACCCAGTACCAGCAGGCCGGCGGCGACAAGCCGATGATCGGCGGCTCCATCACCGTGGACCAGAGTGTGATGGGCTCGCAGGCGCGCCTGGGCAAGGAGTACCTGATCGGGACGCCCTCGGCCGGCCCCATCGCCGACACCTGGGACGATCCGCGCTGGAAGGAGTTCGTGGGGGCCTACCAGACCAAGTTCCCCGACGGCTTCCCCTCTCCCTCGCTCTTCGCGCACGGCTACTACATCGGCGCGCTGGCGATCGTCACCGCACTGAACGAGGTGGACGGCAACCTGGGCGACGACCAGAAGGCCTTCCGCGACGCGCTTGCGAACCTGAAGATGGACACGCCGACCGGGATGGTCTCGCTCGACCAGAACCGCCAGGCCATCGCCGACATCTTCCTGACCGAGGTGACGGAGGGCGCAGACGGCAAGCTCTACAACAAGGTCATCAAGGTGATCCCGCAGGTCGATCAGACCATGGGCGAGCCGCGCGAGGAGTTCCTGAAGCTGGGACCGGTCTCGCGCACCAATCCCGAATGCCCCTAGAGGCATCGACCCTGTTCTGCCGAAAGGCCCGGGGGACGCGCGATGGCCGAAAGCGCTAGCAACGGCCAGCATCGCGTCGCCCGGGCGGGTGCGGCTCATGCCCTCCGCCTGGAGGGGGTGAGCCGCACATTCGGCGCGCTCGTGGCCCTGGACGCCGTCTCGCTGGAGATCGCCGCCGGCGAGCGCCGCGCGGTGCTGGGTGCCAACGGTGCCGGCAAGACGACGCTCTTCAACGCGATCACCGGCGACTTTCCGCCGACCGAGGGGCGCATCCGCTTCTTCGGCGAGGACGTGACGGCGCTGCCCCCGCACGAGCGGATCAGGCGCGGCCTCAGGCGGACCTACCAGCACTCCCTTCTCTTCCGCGGCCTCAGCGTCACGGACAACCTCTTCATGGCGGCACGCGGGGTGATGCGCCGGCGCTTCTCGCTGCTGCGCGCAGGCTCGCGCGATGCCGCGAGCCAGAGTGCGGCGGAACTGCTGCATGCCGTTCACCTCGACGCCTATGCCGGGACCCTGGTCGGCGACCTGGCGCACGGCCAGCAGCGCCAGCTCGAGATCGGCATGGCGCTGGCCGGCGCACCGCGCTTTATCCTCTTCGACGAGCCGGCGGCCGGCCTCTCGCCGGTCGAGCGGCGCGAGCTAATCGAGATCCTGACGGCCCTGCCCGCGCACATCGGCTACATCATCATCGAGCATGACCTGGACGTGGCCCTGCGCGTGGTCACCAGGGTCAGCGTCATGCACAACGGCGCCCTCTTCAAGGAGGGCAGCCCCGAAGAGATTCAGAACGATCCCGAGGTGCAGCGCATCTATCTGGGAGGGGCGGATGGCTGACGCCCCCATCCTCACGATCGAGGACCTGCAGGTCTACTACGGCCACGCCCACGTCCTGCAGGGCGTCGGCCTCACCCTGGACCACGGCATCCTCGCCATCGTCGGGCGCAACGGCATGGGCAAGACGACGCTCTGCCGGACCATCGTCGGCATGACGCCCGCAAGCGGCGGCAGGGTCGCGCTGGGCGGGCAGTCGATCCTGGGCCTGACGCCCAACGCCATCGTCGCCCGCGGCGTCGGCTACGTGCCGCAGGGGCGCCGGGTCTGGCCCTCGCTCTCGGTCGACGAGCACCTGCGGCTGGCCGCCCGCTCCGGGCGCAAGGGAAGCTGGACCGTGGCCCGCGTCTACGAGGCCTTCCCGCGCCTGGCAGAGCGGCGCGGCAACGGCGGCGCGCAGCTCTCCGGCGGCGAGCAGCAGATGCTGGCCATCGGCCGGGCGCTGCTGGCCAACCCACGCCTGCTGGTCATGGACGAGCCGACCGAGGGCCTGGCGCCGGTCATCGTGCGCCAGCTCGAAGCCCTGCTGCGGCGCCTGGTGGAGGAGGGCGACATCGCCATCCTGCTGATCGAGCAGAACATCGGGGTCGCGACCGAGGTGGCGGAGCGGATCGGCATCATGGTGAACGGCCGCCTGGTGCGCGAGCTCTCCGCCGGTGAGCTTGCCGCCGACCGGGGGCTGCAGCAGCGCCTGCTCGGCATGGGCACCCAGGCCGACGAGGACATCGACCCGGATGCCGAGGAGGAGGCGGAGCCGGCCCCGGTCGAGGCCCCGCGCGTCTTCCGCATCCGCCGGCAGGGCGGCGAGACGGCACCCTCGGGACCGCCGCCGGAGGAGGGGCCCCTCGCCACGGCCGCCTACCGCCGCGCGGACACGCCGACGCGCTGGAGCCAGGTCTCCCGTCCCTCGCTGCACACGGACGCAGCACCGGAAAGCGCGGCGGCCGAGGCGACGGCGGCGACCTTGGAGCGCCCGGCCGTCCCGGTCGCACGCACCGTCGGACGGGCGGCCTATGTCGCCGGCACCTTCGACACCAAGGGGCGCGAACTCACCTACATCGCCAACCTGCTGCGCCGCCAGGGGCTCTCGGTGGTCACGGTCGACCTCTCGACCAGCCAGCGGCCCTCGGCAGCCGACGTCGGGCCGGGGGCCGTGGCGCGCCACCACCCCAAGGGGGCCGAGGCGGTCTTCACCAAGGATCGCGGCAGCGCGGTGACCGCCATGGCGGAGGCCTTCGCCCGCTTCCTGCCGCAGCGGCGCGACCTGGGCGGGATCATCTCGGCGGGCGGCTCCGGCGGCACGGCATTGGCGACGCCGGCGATGCGCGCGCTGCCGGTCGGGCTGCCCAAGGTCATGATCTCCACCGTGGCCTCGGGCAACGTCGCCGCCTACGTCGGGCCGGCCGACATCTGCATGATGTACTCGGTGACGGACGTCTCGGGCTTGAACCGCATCTCCGAGCAGGTGCTGGCCAACGGCGCCAATGCGCTGGCCGGCATGATCTCCCACCGCAGCGACAAGGTCGCCGCCGAACGGCCGGCCATCGGCGTCAGCATGTTCGGGCTGACCACGGCCTGCGTGCAGGCGGCGACCGCCGCCCTGGAAGAGGACTTCGACTGCCTGGTCTTCCACGCCACCGGCACCGGCGGCCAGTCGATGGAGAAGCTGGCCGATTCCGGCCTGCTCTCGGGCTTCCTCGACGTCACCACGACGGAGATCGCCGACCTGCACATGGGCGGGGTCTTCTCCGCCGGCGAGGATCGCCTGGGCGCGGTCATCCGCAGCAGGCTGCCCTACGTCGGCTCGCTGGGCGCGCTGGACATGGTGAACTTCGGCCCGCGCGAGAGCGTGCCGGCGAAGTATGCCGGACGCCTCTTCCACATCCACAACCCGCAGGTCACCCTGATGCGCACCACGGCGGAGGAGAACGCCGCCATGGGCCGCTGGATCGCGGAGAAGCTCAATCGCTGCGAGGGGCCTCTGCGGCTCCTCATCCCCGAGGGCGGGCTCTCCGGCATCGACGCTCCGGGCCAGCCCTTCTGGGACCCGGCGGCCGACCGTGCGCTCTTCGAGAGCCTGGAAGGCACGCTCAGGAAGACCGCCTCGCGCCAGGTGATCCGCCTGCCGCATCACATCAACGACCCGGCCTTTGCAGCACGCCTGGCGGCGGAGTTCCGCGCGCTGATGCAGGGCCAGAGATAGGAGAGACCCCATGCCGAGGTTCGAGCGCCAGGCCCTGCTGACCCGCTTCCACGAGATGGCCAAGCGCGGCCAGCCCATCGTCGGCGGCGGCGCCGGCACCGGTCTCAGCGCCAAGTGCGAGGAGGCCGGCGGCATCGACCTCATCGTGATCTACAACTCGGGCCGCTACCGCATGGCCGGGCGCGGCTCGCTTGCCGGCCTGCTGGCCTACGGCAACGCCAACGAGATCGTCTGCGAGATGGCGAGCGAGGTCCTGCCGGTGACCAGGCGCACCCCTGTGCTGGCCGGGGTCAACGGCACCGACCCCTTCCTCATCCTGGACCACTTCCTCGACCGCCTGATCCGGCTCGGCTTCTCCGGCGTGCAGAACTTCCCGACCGTGGGCCTGATCGACGGCACCTTCCGGGCGAACCTGGAGGAGACCGGCATGGGCTATGGCCTGGAGGTGGAGATGATCGCAGCCGCCCGTCGCGCCGAGCTGCTGACCACGCCCTACGTCTTCAGCGAGGCCGACGCCAGGGCCATGACCAAGGCCGGCGCCGACATCGTCGTCTGCCACATGGGGCTGACCACCGGCGGCGCGATCGGCGCGGAGACGGCGCTGACCCTGGAAGACTGCGTCGATCCGATCCGCGCCTGGGCCAGGGCCGCCGGCCAGGAGCGCGACGACGTGCTGGTCCTCGTGCACGGCGGCCCCATCGCCATGCCGGAGGACGCCGAGTTCATCCTGAAGCACTGCCCGGAGGTGCACGGCTTCTATGGCGCCTCCTCGATGGAGCGCCTGCCGACCGAGCAGGCACTGACGGCGCAGACCAGGCGCTTCAAGGAAATCGGTCGGGGCTAGGTCCCGGGAGCGGTCAACCGGGAGCGGACAACAGAAAAGCGGGAGAGACGAGATGTCGGGAGCAACCATCGCATGGATCGTACTGGCGATCATCCTGGTCGCCTTGGTCGTGGCCCTGGCCATCTGGGCCATGAACCGCCTCTACCGCCGCTCGTCGAAGGAGACATCCTTCGTGCGCACGGGGCTCGGCGGGCAGAAGGTGGTGATGAACGGCGGCGCCTTCGTGCTGCCGATCGTGCACGAGATCACGCCGGTCAACATGAACACCCTGCGCCTGGAGGTGCGCCGCGGGCGCGAGAGTGCGCTGATCACCAAGAACCGCATGCGCGTGGACGTGGTGGCGGAGTTCTATGTCCGGGTGAAGGCAGAGGCCGAGGCCGTCGCCACGGCGGCCGGCACCTTGGGCCGGCGCACCCTCCAGCCCGACGGCCTGAAGGAGCTGGTCGAGGGCAAGTTCGTCGACGCGCTGCGCTCGGTTGCGGCCGAGACCACCATGGAGGAGATGCACGAGAAGCGCGGCGACTACGTGAAGCGGGTGCGCGAGGCCGTGGCCGCCGGCCTGCTGCTGAACGGCCTGGAGCTGGAGAGCGTCTCGCTCACCGGCATGGACCAGACCAACATGGAGTTCTTCAACCCCTCCAACGCCTTCGACGCCGAGGGTTTGACCCGTCTCACCGACGAGATCGAGCGGCGCAAGAAGATCCGCAACGACATCGAACAGGACACCCTGATCCAGATCCGCAACAAGAATCTGGAGGCCGAAAAGGTCTCGCTCGAGATCGACCGGGACAGTGAGTACGCACGCCTCGAGCAGCAGCGCGAGGTGGAGGCGCGCCGGGCTGCCCAGCAGGCCGAGATCGCCCGCGAGCGCGCCACCGGCGAGCGGCAGACGGAGGAAGCCCGCATCTCCACCCAGCTCGAAGTGGAGAAGATGCGGATCGCCCAGGAACGCAGCCTGGACGAGGAGCGCATCGCCCGCGAACGCGACACCCAGCGCCTGGAGGTCGAGCGCCGCAAGGCCCTGGAGCTGGCGGAGCAGGACCGCGCGATCGCCATCGCCGAGCGCTCCAGGGCACAGTCCGAGGCCCAGGCCGAGGCCGAGCACGCCCGGGCCCTAGCGGTCGCGGCCGAAGAGCAGGTCTTCACCGCCCGCGAGAAGGAGGTGGCCGAGCGGCGCAAGGCCATCGAGATGATCCAGGCCCGCCAGGAAGCGGAGAAGCAGGCGCTTACCATCCAGCTCGCCGCCGAGGCCGAGAGGCTGGCCGCTGCCGACAAGGCCGAGGCCAGCCGCATGCAGGCCGAGGCCGACGCGGAGGCGGAGAAGATCCGCGCGCTGGCGGCCAAGCTGCGCTACGAGATCGAGGCCGAGGGCAAGCGCCAGGCGAACGAGGCGGCCAACGTGCTGACCCCGGAAAGCCGCGGCAGCGAGATGCGCCTGCGCCTCATCGACAAGCTGGACGCCATCATCCGCGAGAGCGTGAAGCCGATGGAGCGCATCGAGGGCATCAAGATCCTGCATGTCGACGGTCTCGGCGGCCGGGGAGGCGGCGGCGGCGAGGGCTCGGGCGGCAGCAGCGAGTCGCTGGCCGACAACGTGGTGAACTCTGCCCTGCGCTATCGCGCCCAGGCGCCGCTGGTGGACCAGCTTCTGCGCGAGATCGGCATCGAGGGCGGCGAGGTGGGCAAGCTCACCAAGATCCTCTCCGAAGGCGAGACGCCGGAGAAGAAGGAGAAGCAGTAGCGCCATGGCCAAGGTCTACGTCTCCTCGGTGATCCCGGCCCCGGCGGAGCGGGTCTGGTCGCTGGTCCGCGATTTCAACGGCCTGCCGAGCTGGCACCCGGCGATCGCCAACAGCCGCATCGAGGACCGCCGGCCGGCCGACAAGGTGGGGGCGATCCGCAACTTCAACACCCGCGACGGCGGCAACATCCGCGAGAAGCTGCTGACCCTCTCCGACTACGACTACACCTGCAGCTACTCGATCCTCTCCTCGCCCATGGGGGTGGAGAACTACGTCGCGACCCTGAAGGTGACGCCGATCACCGACGGGAACCGCGCCTTCGTGGAGTGGTCGGCCGAGTTCGACTGCGATCCGGCCCGCGAGGAGGAACTGATCGCCTTCGTCGGGGGCGGCGTCTTCCAGGGCGGTTTCGATGCCCTGAAGGAGCGCTTCTCGCGCTCGTAACCTGAGGGGAGACGCAGGCGCCATGGTCACCGTCCGGCGCTCTACCATCATCGACGCGCCGCTGGCAGAGGTCTGGCGCCTCCTGCGCGACTTCAACGGCCACGAGGACTGGCACCCGACGATCGCCCAGAGCCGGATCGAGGCCGGCCGCGCCGGCGACGAGGTGGGCGCCGTGCGCCGCTTCTCGCTCGCGGACGGCTCGGTGCTGCGCGAGCGGCTTCTGGCGCTGTCGGACAGCGAGCCAGGCTACAGCTATTGCATCCTCGACGCCCCGCTGCCGCTGATCGGCTATGTGGCCCACCTGCGGCTGAAGCCGGTGACCGACGGCCGGCGGACCTTCTGGGAGTGGCGGAGCAGCTTCCAGACGCCGCCGGGCCGCGAGGCGGAGCTGGAGAGGCTGGTCGCGCGGGAGATCTACGAGGCCGGGTTTCGTGCCGTACGGCAGCATTTCGCACGCCCGCAGGGCCCGGCGGCCGGCCGGGTCCGGATCCTGCGTCCCGCCGAGGCGCTGCCGGCCCCGGCGGTGACGGGCCGGGCGGGCCTCAGGGGCGAGGCGGTGGTCCTGCGCGAGCTGGGAGGGCCCGAGGTCCTCGCGCTGACGGAGGTGCAAGCGCCGCCGCCGGGGCCGGGCGAGATCCGGCTGGAGCAGGAGGCGGTGGGGATCAATTTCATCGACGTCTACTGCCGCAACGGCTATTTCCCGCTGATCGAGCCCGGCGGGGTGCCGGGCGTGGAGGCGGCCGGCCGCGTGGTCGATGTCGGCGCCGGGGTCCAGGGTTTCCAGGCCGGGGACCGCGTGGCCTACGCCTGCATGCCGCCGGGCGCCTATGCCTCCGTCAGGACCCTTCCGGCGGAGCTCGTGGTTCCCCTGCCGGACGCCATCGAATCGCGCACGGCGGCGGCCGCCCTGCTGAAGGGCATGACGGCGGAGTTCCTGCTGCACCGGGTCCACAGGCTGGAGGCAGGCGAGACCGTGCTGGTCCATGCCGCCGCCGGCGGGGCCGGGCACCTGATCTGCCAGTGGGCCCGGGCCAAGGGGGCAAGGGTCATCGCCGCGGTCGGCGATCCGGCCAAGGCGGCCCTGGCGCGGCGCTCCGGCGCCGTCGAGGTCATCACCGGCGGCGAGGACCTGGCGGAGCGGGTCATGGCGATCACCCAGGGGCGCGGGGCCGACGTGATCTACGACGGCATCGGGGCCGGCAACCTGGACCGCTCCTTCGCCGCGCTCGCGCTCAAGGGGCACATCGTGTCCTTCGGCCAGGCCGCAGGCGCCATCGAGCCCTATGACGTGGCCAAGCTGGCGGCTAAGTCGGCCAGGCTCTCGCGGCCCAACTATGCGCACTACGCCGGAACGGCAGCCGAGGTCGCACAAATGAGCGGAAACCTCTTTTCTGCTCTGGAAAGCGGCCTCCTTCGAGTCCACATCGGAATGGAACTGCCGCTTGCTGAGGCCGGCACCGCGCATCGACGCCTGGAGGGGCGCCAGACGCAAGGTGCGCTCTTGCTCTTGCCCGGGGCTCTGGCCTGACGTCACCCTGCGACGGATTGCTCGCCTCGTGCAGGCAAATCGGCTAGTAACGGCAGACCTGAGGCAGTGGCAATCGCCGCTTGAGGGGGGCGCGGGGCCCGGCAGGCGCCGGACCGGGGTTCCCGGAAGGAGAGCATGTGTCGAAACGGATCGTGATAACCGGCATGGGGCTGGTCTCGCCGCTCGGGTGCGGTGTCGACCGGGTTTGGGAACGGCTGACGGCGGGACAGTCTGGAATCAGGTACAACACGCGTATCGAGGTCGGCGATCTGCCCTCCAAGATGGCCGGCCTGGTACCGGACCGCGCAGAAGATGCGATCGGTTTGGACATCGATGCCGTGGTCTCGGCGAAGGAGCGGCGCAAGGTCGACCTCTTCACCGTCTACGCACTGGCGGCGGCCGAAGAGGCCCTGGCGCAGTCCGGCTGGAAGGCCGAGGACGAGCGCCAGAAGGCGCGCACGGCGACCATCATCGCGACCGGTATCGGCGGCTTTCCGACCATCACGGAAAGCAAGGTGACCCTGGACCAGCGCGGCTATCGCAGGCTCTCGCCCTTCGTGGTTCCGATCTTCCTGGCGAACCTGGCAGCCGGGAACGTCTCCATCCGTTATGGCTTCCGCGGGCCCATCGGGACCCCGGTGACCGCCTGCGCGGCCGGCCTGCAGGCCATCGGCGACGGCATGCGCATGCTGCGCTCGGGCGAGGCCGACGTGGTCCTGGCCGGCGGTGCGGAGGCCTGTATCGATCGCCTGTCGATCGGCGGCTTCGCGGCGGCACGGGCGCTCTCCACCCGCAACGACGCGCCGGCGGAGGCCTCGCGGCCCTTCGACCGCGACCGCGACGGCTTCGTCATGGGCGAGGGCTCTGGCCTGGTGGTGCTGGAAACCCTGGAGCATGCCGAGGCGCGCGGCGCGACGCCCCTGGTGGAGCTTGCCGGCTACGGCACCTCGGCCGACGCCTTCCACCTGACGGCCGGGCCGGAGGACGGGTCGGGGCATGTCCAGGCGATGCGGAGCTGCCTGGAGATGGCGGGCAGCGACGGCGAGGAGATCGGCTACGTCAACGCCCATGCCACCTCGACGCCGATCGGCGACAAGGGCGAGGTCGCGGCCCTGCGCGCCCTCTTCGGTTCGCGGCTGAAGGACATCGCCGTCTCCTCGACCAAGTCGGCGATCGGGCACCTTCTGGGCGCGGCCGGCGGCGTGGAGGCCATCTTCACCACCATGGCGCTGCGCCATCGCCTGATGCCGCCGACCCTGAACATGCACCGGCCGGACGAGGGCATGGAGGACCTGGACTTCGTGCCGCTGAAGGCCCGCGCCCGCCAGCTTCGCGCCGCGCTCTGCAACGGCTTCGGCTTCGGCGGCGTCAACGCCTCGATCCTGCTGCGGGCTCTTTAGTCCGCTCCCGGCGGACCGGGCCAGCCGGGTCGAGGTGAAGCGGAAAGGAGGGGACCGGTCTATCGGTCCTCCCTATCGTTTCTATCAGTCCTCCCCGTCGTTCGGCGCGTCCTCGCTGGGCTTTGACAGGTCCTTTTCGGCCTCTGCCAGGCCCTCGTCCGTGGCCGGCTCGTCCTTGCCCCGGCCGCGCTTCCGGCGTTCCATGACCATGTGCATGGGCGGCGCCTTGCCCTCCTTGTCCTCGCCGAAGTAGATCGTCTGGTGCGGGAAGGGGATCTCGATGTTGCGCTCGTCGAAGATCTTCTTGATGTGCTCGTTGTAGCGGCGCCCGACCGCCCACTGGGTTCCGGGCAGGCACTTGATGCGGCCGCGCACGTTGATGGCGCTGTCGCCGAAGGCCGTCAGGCCGAACCACTCCAGCTCGCCCATCACCTTCGCGCGCCACTCGGGATCGGCCACCATCTCGGCAAAGGCGTCGTGCATGGCCAGCTTGGCATCGTCGATGCTCTCGCGGTAGGCGATGCCGATGTTGGCCACATGGTAGGCGAAGCCGCGCATGTAGTTCGACACCATGTCGATCGACGAGAAGGGGATCAGGTGAAACACCCCGTCCAGGTCGCGCAGGCTGACCGAGCGGATGGTGAGGCGCTCGATCGTTCCGGTGATCCCGCCGACGGAGACCACGTCGCCGACGTTCATCGCGTTCTCGAACTGGATGAAGATGCCGGTGATGACGTCCTGCACCAGCTTCTGCGCGCCGAAGCCGATGGCCAGGCCGAAGACGCCGGCCGACGCCAGCAGCGGTGCGATGTCGATGCCGATATGGGACAGGCTGAACATCAGCGCGAAAACGACCAGAATGGCGGTGAAGGCATTGCGCGCCAAGGTGAGCAGCGTCGCCTCGCGCGAGCTGGCGGGCCGTCCGACGTCAGGGCTGATCCGATAGTCGACCCAGGACGCGACGCCCAGCCAGAAGGCGAAGCAGACCAGGAGGATCGCGCTGACGCTGATCAGGTGCTCGGCCAGATGTGCACCCACCTGGCTTGAAAGCCAGGCCTCGACGTCGACCAGTTCCAGGGTGTGCACCGTGAACGCGATCACGGTCAGCAGGATCACATAGCGCACCATGAAGAGGAACTTGGGCACGAAGGCGTTGAGACGGGTCTCCAGCAGGGGGAGCTGTGTGGAGATCGACTGCGGCAGGTGCACGCCGCGGGCCGTGACCGCCTTCAGGATCGTGGCCACCATGGCGCCGACCACGATCGCTGCCAGGATCTTGCCCGAGGCGATGATCACCGGCAGGAAGGTGCCGCCCGGATTGGTGATCACCATGACGCAGAGCATCACCAGGTAGATCAGGCAGGGGACGTGCCAGGTGCGCGCCAGAAAGCGGAGCAGGCGGTGCTTCGGCTGCAGGCGCATGGTGCTGCTGAGCCAGGCGGAGACGTCCCGCCGGTTCGCCAGGACCAGCGCCGAGAGGATGATCAGCGCGATCAGCGACAGCAGCGCCGAGACGCTCACCCCGGCGAAATAGGAGATGTTGGACTTGATGTAGGGAACGACCAGGAGGTTGCCGTAGCCCACGATCTCGATCACCACGCCCAGCCAGGTGGCGAGCAGCTTGGCCGCGTGGTCGGTGATCGGCACCAGGCGGAGCTGGCCGGCCGTCGGCGAGAGCAGGGCGCGCAGCGCGACCCTGGAGAGTTCGATGATGAGGAAGGCGTTGAGGTAGAGGGTCTGCAGCACCTCGATGGAGCCGAAGCTGCCGAAGGCGGTCAGGGTCAGGAGGTAGCCGGAGGCCCAGGCCAGGACCACCACCAGGACGTCGATGACAACGCGCGCCACGATGAGGAAGGCCGTCCTCAGAACACCCACTTCGCCGGCGATCCTGCCCAGGGCCCGATCCAGCCTGCGAGCGAGGAAGCGCAACACCAGGAAGACGCTGACGGTGATCACGATCACCAGTGCCAGGTCCCAGAGCGCGTCCAAGAGGACGCCTACGTCGAGCCCGTAGATGGCTTCGAAATTCTCCGGAGCGCGCAGCAGCCGGTCCCAGATCTCCGCAGCGCCCTCTGCGATGCGTTCGGCTCCATCTTGAGTGAACTTGGCAATTTTAATGATGAACGAGGGTGTTTCCTCGGTCGCTTCTGCGGCACTGCTGCCGCTGTCTTCGGATGCGGGCGGCTGGCCGCCGTCGCTCACCGCCGTCGCGGCCTTCTGGGCAGCGTTCTCCAGCTCCGAGATCAGTGCGTCGCGGACCGCAGGGTCGCGCAGCAGATCGGCCAGCAAGCGGGCCTTGTCGGCCGAGAGCGTGTCGGTCTCGGCCTGGCTGCCCTCGCTCGTTGCTCCTGCGGGCTCTGTGACGCCCAGCACTTGTGCCCGGATGCTCTCGGCACCGAGAAAGGAGAGGGAGAGGACGAGGAAAATCCAGAGAAGAGGGAGTCTAACCTGTTGAACGCGCACGGAAAGTGCTCCTGCGGTGTCTGGAACGGACAAGGGGGGCTTCGACCTCGGCCCCGAACAAGCGGCCAGTGTCATTGCATGGGCTGCGGGGACGATGCAACCGCCCTGCGGATCAACACTCCGGCAGGTTGACGGCGAGACCGCCCAGGCTGGTTTCCTTGTACTTCTCGCTCATCTCCAGGCCGGTCTGGCGCATGGTCTCGACGCAGTTGTCGAGCGGCATGAAGTGTGTCCCGTCGCCACGCAAGGCGAGCGATGCGGCGGCGACCGCCTTGATCGCGCCCAGGCCGTTGCGTTCGATGCAGGGGACCTGCACCAGGCCGCCGGCCGGATCGCAGGTCATGCCCAGGTGGTGCTCCAGCGCGATCTCCGCGGCGTTCTCGACCTGAGCGGGCGAGCCGCCGAGGACGGCGCAGAGCCCGGCTGCCGCCATCGCCGAGGCCGACCCGACCTCGCCCTGACAGCCGACCTCGGCCCCCGAGATCGAGGCGTTGTGCTTGATCAGCCCGCCGATCGCCGCGGCGGTTAGCAGGAAGCAGTCCACCTTGTCCTTCCGGTCGGCCACGCAGTGGTCGAGGTAGTAGCGCAGCACGGCCGGCACCACGCCGGCGGCCCCGTTGGTGGGTGCGGTGACCACCCGGCCGCCGGCCGCGTTCTCCTCGTTGACGGCCATGGCGTAGACCGAGATCCAGTCGTTGACGACGTGGGGCTGGCTGTCGTTCCTGCCGACCTCGCGCTGCAGCGCCTGGTAGATGGCCCCGGCGCGGCGGCGCACCTTGAGCCCGCCGGGCAGGATGCCGCCGCCCTGCAGTCCCCGGTCCATGCAGCCCTTCATCGCCTCCCAGATGGCGATCAGGCCCCGGTCCAGCTCTTCGGCGCTGCGCACGCAGAGCTCGTTCTCGCGTTTCAGCTCGGCGATGGACTTGCCCGTCTGGCGGCAGAGGCGCAGCATCTCTGCGGCCGTGGCGAAGGGATAGGGGAAGTCGACCGGGCTCTCCTGCTGCGGCCCTTGCTTGCTGGCCTCAAGCTCCTCCTCGGTGAGGACGAAACCGCCGCCGATCGAATAGAAGACCTTGCGCAGCACCAGGCCGCCCTTGTCATCCAGGGCCTCCAGGATCATGCCGTTGGCGTGGCCGGGCAGGGGTCCGTCGTAGTTGAGCAGGATGTCGCCTTGCGGGTCGAAGGCGAGGGGGGGCAGGCCCTCGTGCCGGAGCTGTCGCTCGGCGGCAAGGCGCGCCAGGTCCTCCTCGGCCCGGTCCGGGTCGAGCTCCGCCGGCGCCACGCCCAAGAGTCCCAGCGCCACGGCGCGGTCGCTGGCATGCCCCTTGCCGGTGAAGGCCAGCGATCCGTAGAGCGTCGCCCGCAGCCGCGCCGGCTCGCCGGCGCCTTCGACCCGCTCCTCGCCCGCGCGCAGCATCTCGATGAAGCGCTTGCCGGCGCTCATGGGCCCCATGGTGTGCGAGGAGGAGGGGCCCACCCCGATCTTGAAGACGTCGAACACGCTGAGGAACACGCAGAACCGTCCTTCCATCCCTTGCCGCTGCGAGCCAGCCTACCCGCGCGCGCAGGAGGGTACGCAGAGCGGTGCCAGCAGCCGGATACAGACTGTCCGCCAAGCCGCCGGGGCGCTGTTCCGGCGGCGAATCGCTTTGCTGTTTCGGCGCCGCCCCGGCCTTGTCCGGCGCGCGCCTACTCCGCGGCCTGGGCGTAGTCCTCCAGGGGCGGGCAGGAACAGACCAGGTGCCGGTCCCCATAGGCGTTGTCGACGCGGTTGACTGGCGGCCAGTACTTGTCGACCCGGAAGGCGCCGGGCGGGAAGCAGGCCTGCTCGCGCGAATAGGGCCGGTCCCACTCGCCGACCAGATCCTCCACCGTGTGGGGCGCGTTCTTCAGGGGATTGTTGTTCGCGTCGATCCGGCCCTCTTCGATATCCTGGGCCTCGCGGCGGATCGCCAGCATGGCCTCGCAGAAACGGTCCAGCTCGGCCTTGGGTTCCGATTCGGTCGGCTCGATCATCAAGGTGCCGGCCACCGGCCAGCTCATGGTGGGCGCGTGGAAGCCGCAGTCGATCAGCCGCTTGGCGACGTCGTCGACGCTGACGCCGGCCTGCTCGGCCAGGGGGCGCGTGTCGATGATGCACTCGTGCGCCACCCGGCCGCTGGGGGACTTGTAGAGCACCTCGTAGGCGCCGGAGAGGCGCTTGGCGATGTAGTTGGCGTTCAGGATCGCCACCCGCGATGCCTGCGTCAGGCCGCTGCCGCCCATCATCAGGCAGTAGGCCCAGGAGACCGGCAGGATCGAGGGCGAGCCGTAGGGTGCTGCGGAGACGGCACCCGGCCGGCCATCGGTCTCCGGATGGCCGGGCAGATAGGGCGCCAGGTGGGCCTTGACCCCGATCGGGCCCATCCCCGGACCGCCGCCGCCGTGCGGGATGCAGAAGGTCTTGTGCAGGTTCAGGTGGCTGACGTCGGCGCCGATCTGGCCGGGCTGGACCAGGCCGACCATGGCGTTCATGTTGGCGCCGTCCAGGTAGACCTGCCCGCCGTGGTCGTGGGTGATCTGGCAGACCTCGCGGACCGTCTCCTCGAAGACGCCGTGCGTCGAGGGATAGGTGATCATGCAGGCGGCCAGCCGCGCGCTGTGCTGCTCGGCCTTGGCCCGGAAGTCCTCGACGTCGATGTCGCCGTTCTTGGCCGACTTCACCACCACGACCCGCATGCCGGCCATCTGGGCCGAGGCCGGGTTGGTGCCGTGCGCCGAGGTGGGGATCAGGCAGACGTCGCGCTCCTTGTCGCCGCGCGCATGGTGATAGCTGCGGATCGTCAGCAGGCCGGCGTACTCGCCCTGCGCGCCGGAGTTGGGCTGCATGGAGATCGCGTCGTAGCCGGTGATCTGGCAGAGCTTGTCGGAGAGGGTGTCGATCAGCTCGCGGTAGCCCTCGACCTGGTCGGCCGGGGCGAAGGGATGGATCTCGGCGAACTCCCGCCAGGAGACCGGCAGCATCTCCGCCGTGGCGTTCAGCTTCATGGTGCAGGAGCCCAGCGGGATCATGGCGCGGTCCAGGGCCAGATCGCGGTCGGCGAGGCGGCGCATGTAGCGCGTCATCTCCGCTTCCGCACGGTTCATGTGGAAGATCGGGTGGGTGAGGTACTCGCTGTCGCGCAGGACCTCCTTGGGCAGGCGGTAGTCCTGCGAGAGGTCGTCTTCCAGGTCGCCGCCGAAGGCGCGCCAGACCGCCTCCATGTGGTCCGGGCGGGTCTTCTCGTCCAGAGAGATGCCGATCCGGGTCTTGCCGATCCGGCGCAGGTTGACCCCGTTCTGGACCGCAGCGGCCAGGATCACGCCCTGCAGGGGGCCCACCTCTATGGTGATGGTGTCGAAGAAGGCCTCGGGCTTCACCTCGAAGCCCAGCTTCTCCAGGCCCTTGGCGAGGCGGACGGCCTTGCGGTGGATGCGCTGGGCGATCGCCTTGATGCCCTCGGGTCCGTAGAAGACGGCGTACATCGAGGCCATGACCGCGAGCAGTGCCTGCGCGGTGCAGACGTTGGAGGTCGCCTTCTCGCGCCGGATGTGCTGCTCGCGAGTCTGCAGCGCCAGGCGGTAGGCCTTGTTGCCGCGCGCGTCGATCGAGACGCCGACGATGCGGCCTGGCATGGAGCGCTTGTGGGAGTCCTTGGTCGCCATGTAGGCCGCATGCGGGCCGCCGTAGCCGCTGGGCACACCGAAACGCTGGGTGGAGCCGACCGCGATGTCGGCCCCCATCTCGCCCGGCGGCTTCAGCAGGGCCAGCGCCAGCGGATCGGCGATCATGATGGCGATGGCGTCCTTGGCGTGCAGCTCGGCGATGGTCTGGCTGCGGTCGACGACATGGCCGTAGGTGCCCGGATACTGGAAGATCGCGCCGAAGACCGCGGCCGGGTCCAGATCGCTGTCGGGGTCGCCGAGCGTCACCTCGATGCCCAGCGGCGCAGCACGGGTCTGCATGACGGCGATGTTCTGCGGATGGCAGTTCTCGTCCACGAAGAAGAGGTTGGACTTCGACTTCGAGATGCGGTGCGCCATCGCCATGGCCTCGGCGGCGGCGGTGGCCTCGTCCAAGAGCGAGGCATTGGCGATCTCCAGCCCGGTCAGGTCGCTGACCATGGTCTGGTAGTTCAGGAGGGCTTCCAGCCGGCCCTGGCTGATCTCCGGCTGGTAGGGGGTGTAGGCCGTGTACCAGGCCGGGTTTTCGAAGATGTTCCGCTGGATCACCGGCGGGGTCATGCTGGCGTAGTAGCCCTGGCCGATCAGGGAGGTCACCACATGGTTCTTCTTCGCCACCTTGCGGATCCGGTAGAGCATCTCCCGCTCGGAGAGGGGGCGGCCCCAGTCGAGGCTGTCGTGCCGGCGGATGTTGGCCGGCAGGGTCTCGTCGATGAGCTGATCCAGGCTCTCGACGCCCAGGGTCTCCAGCATCTCGGCCATCTCGCCGGGCGAGGGGCCGATGTGGCGGCGGTTGGCGAAGTCGTAGGGAAGATAGTCGGTCAGTGAGAACGTCATTGGGACCTCCCGGGGAACCCTCAGGTGGCGCTTGCCGCCCGGCCAGGGGAGCCTCAGACGGCCTCGGCGCGGCGGTCGCGCGCGGCTCTGCCCGCCGCGCGCTCCCGCGAAACAAAAGAGACTAGAGCAAAGCCTGCGCAGATGGACTCATCTGCGACGGAGATTTGCTTTTAAAACAATACGCTAGAGCCGGATTCGTGAACATGCGTGAACGCATCCTGCTCTAGTCGGCGATGGAGGCCTTGTAGGCGGCGTCGTCCATCAGGTCGTCCAGCTCACCGGCATCGGCGAGGGCGATCTTGTAGAGCCAGGCCGTGGTCTCCGGCCCCTCGTTCACCATGTTGGGCGCATCGACCACCGCGGTGTTGGCTTCCAGGACCGATCCTGAGACCGGTGCATAGATCTCGCTGGCCGCCTTCACGCTCTCGATGACGCCGATCTCGTCGCCCTTGGCGAAGTCCTGCCCGACCTCCTTCAGCTCGACGTAGACAACCTCGCCAAGCTGCTCTGAGGCGTGCTGGGTGATCCCCATCGTCGCCTTGTCGCCCTCGACGGTGATCCACTCGTGGTCCGCGGTAAAATAGGTCGTCATCGGCTTGTCCGTCCTCCCTGGGTAGCCCCCAAGCGTGCGGGGGCGATCCTTGCCAGGGCAATAATCGGGGGCGCGGCCCAGAGGGTCAATGCGCAAGCCTGTGTGTCGGGCGGGAATCGCAGTCACGAAGGGGTGCGGCAGACCCGCCCGCCGGTGCGGCGCTAGCCCTCCGGCTTGCAGCGTTTGCAGGCGCGCAGGCCGGCGGCGCGGGCTTCGGCGGCCGTGTCGAAGAAGCGCACGTTCTGGCGCTTCGGACGGCCGGGGCAGGAGGGCTTGCAGTAGACGCCCGTGGTGACGACGCCGACGAAGAAGTGCCCCACGGCCGCCGGGTCGCGCGCCAGCGCGGCCTCCCAGCGGTCCTCGTCGCTTCGATAGCTCTGGATTTCTCGTGACATGCTCGCTTCCTTGTCGTGGCCGTGATCGGGACAGCCTGGCAGCGGGGGCCGCCGCCATCACTCCGCCTCTTGCGGGGGCCGGCTTGTCACACCCCGGGAAGCCTGCCAGTTTTACCGGCGTTCAGCCACGGCAGCAGAAGGACCGCCTTCGATGAGCCTTGTCATGCCCAAGCCCGACGATGCCGTCATCGCCCGACGCGACGAGCTGGCGGCCGCCCTGCGCGCCATCGTGCTGGGCGAGGGGGTCATCGACCAGCCGGTGGAACTGAAGGCCTACGAGTCTGACGGTCTTACCGCCTATCGCCAGCCGCCGCTGCTGGTGGTGCTGCCCGAAACCACCGAGCAGGTCTCGCAGGTCCTGACCTACTGCAAGCGCGAGGGCGTGAAGGTGGTGCCGCGCGGTGCGGGGACCTCGCTCTCGGGCGGCGCGCTGCCGCTGGCCGACGGGATCATCCTGGGGCTGGGCAAGTTCAACCGCGTCCTGGAGATCGACTACGACAACCGCTGTGCCGTGGTGCAGCCCGGCGTCACCAACCTCGGCATCACCAATGCGGTGCAGGATGCCGGTTTCTACTATGCGCCCGACCCCTCCAGCCAGATCGCCTGCACCATCGGCGGCAATGTCGCCGAGAACTCCGGCGGCGTGCACTGCCTGAAGTACGGGCTGACCACCAACAACCTGCTGGGCCTCGAGATCGTGCTGATGGACGGCACCGTCATGCGGATCGGCGGGAAGGCGATGGACCAGCCGGGCTACGACCTGCTGGGGCTCATGACCGGGTCGGAGGGCCTGCTGGGCGTGGTGACCGAGGTGACGGTCCGCATCCTGCCCAAGCCCAGCACCGCCAGGGCGGTGCTGCTGGGCTTCCCCTCCAGCGAGCAGGCCGGCGACTGCGTCGGCGCGATCATCGCGGCGGGCATCATCCCGGGCGGGATGGAGATGATGGACCGGCCCGCCATCCATGCCGCCGAGGCCTTCGTCAAGGCCGGCTATCCCCTCGACGTGGAGGCGCTGCTGATCGTCGAGCTGGACGGGCCGGAGGCCGAGGTCGAGCACCTGGTCGCCGCGGTGGCGCGGATCGCGGCCGAGAAGGGCGCCACCGTCTCGCGCACCTCGGCGGACGAGGCCGAGCGGCAGAAGTTCTGGGCCGGCCGCAAGGCCGCCTTCCCCGCGGTGGGCCGCATCAGCCCCGACTACTACTGCATGGACGGCACGATCCCGCGCAAGGCCCTGCCGCTGGTGCTGGAGCGCATGCGCGAGATGGGCGAGAAGCACGGCCTGAGAGTGGCCAACGTCTTCCACGCCGGCGACGGCAACCTGCACCCGCTCATCCTCTACGATGCGAACAAGGAGGGTGAGCTGGAGCGGGCCGAGGCCTTCGGCGCCGACATCCTGACGCTCTGCGTGGAGGTCGGCGGCGTGCTGACCGGCGAGCATGGCGTCGGCGTCGAGAAGCGCGACCTCATGGGGCAGATGTTCGACGAGACCGATCTGGCCGTGCAGCAGAAGGTGAAGTGCGCCTTCGACCCGGACGGACTGCTCAACCCCGGCAAGGTCTTCCCGGAGCTGCACCGCTGTGCCGAGCTGGGCCGCATGCACGTGCACCGCGGCGCGCTGCGCTTTCCCGACCTGCCCCGTTTCTAGAGCGCCCGCGATGCAACGCCTGACGCCCAAGGACGAGAGCGAGTTGATCGCCCTCCTGGAAGAGGCCAACAGCGCGACCAGGCCGCTGGAGCTGATCGGACGCGGCACCAAGCGCAGCTACGGCCGTCCCCTGCAGGTCGAAGCCGAGGTCAGCCTGGAGGCCTTCTCCGGCGTGCGCTTCTACGAGCCCGAAGAGCTTGTGCTCTCGGCCGGGGCGGCAACCCCGCTGGCCGAGATCGAGGCCCTGCTGGAGGAGAAGCACCAGATGCTGGCCTTCGAGCCGATGGATCTGCACCCCCTGCTCTCGGGCGAGATCGGCGAGGAGCGCCAGGACTCCCTGGGCGGCGTCGTCGCCTGCAACCTCTCGGGCCCGCGCCGGCCGCGGGCCGGGGCCGCCAGGGACCACGTCCTGGGGCTGGTGGGCGTCAACGGCGAGGGCGCGCGCTTCAAGACCGGCGGCAGGGTGGTGAAGAACGTCACCGGCTACGACCTCTGCAAGCTGCTGAGCGGCTCTCAGGGCACCCTGGCGGCACTGACCGAGATCACGGTCAAGGTGCTGCCGCGGCCCGAGAAGACCCGCAGCCTGCTCTACTACGGCCTCACCGCGGAGCAGGCTTCGGCCCTCTTCACCAGGGCCATGGGATCGGCCTACGACCTGTCCGCAGCGGCCCACCTGCCGGAACCCCTGGCGGCGCAAAGCGGCGTCGATCTGGTGTCGGGCCCGCGGAAATCGGTGACGGCCCTGCGCCTCGAGGGGCCCGAGCCCTCGGTCATGGCCCGCCAGGCGGGTCTGACGGCATGGCTCGCGGAGTGGGGAGAACCGGGCGAGGAGCTGCACGCCAAGCGCTCCCTCGCGTTCTGGCGCGAGGTCAGGGACTGCCACGCCCTGGTCGGGCGGAAGCAGGCACGCATCTGGCGGGTCTCCCTGCCGCCGGCGGCCGCGATCGCCTTCTTGCGGGCCCTCAAGGTGGCGCCGCAGGACTTCTACCTCGACTGGGGCGGCGGCCTGCTCTGGCTGGCCGACAGCAACGGGGATGGCGACCTGCGGGCCCTGGAGCGGCAACTTAAGGCCCTGGGCGGCTATGCCACCCTGGTGCGGGCGGAGGCGGCCGACCGCGCGGCCCTGCCCGCTTTCCTGCCGCAGGCCCCGGAAGCCGCGAAGCTGGCAGGCCGGGTCAAGGCCGCTCTCGACCCCAAGGGGATCCTCAACCCAGGGCGACTCTATGCCGGCGGCTAGGTCTCTGCTGCCGGCCAGGGCAGCGGCGATGCACGCTTGCGCTTGCGCCGGGCAGCTCAACTCGCTAGGACGCTCTCGGGCCTTGCGGAGCCGCTTCTCGGCGCCAGGGCGGCCGTCAGGCCGGCCCTTGCCGTACCGCGTGCGGCATGAAAGCACTGCGAAGTCTTGGACTGACGCCGAGCGACGCGGTAAAAGCCAGCGAGGGTCCTGCGAATCTTTGCGCCCGGCATGCCTCCGGCAGTCCGCGGCCGCCGTGTTCCCGTCACGAGGGGAAGAGAGAAGACGACGATGATCTCCGGCTTTATCGGCTTACTGCTTTCCGTCGCATGGTTGGCGGCCGCCGCCTTCTACATGGACAAGTTCGTCGGCCTTCCAAACCTGATGAGCCTGCTGCCGAACGAGCAGGCCATGATCGTTGCCGGGCTCTGCGCGCCCCTGGCCCTGATCTGGATCGTCGTCACCTGGATCAGTAACGGCCTGAAGCTGCGCCGGATGCGCCGCGAGCTCCGCTCGTTGAGGGCGCTGGTGACGCGCGTCGCGCCGCCGGCCGCTGCCGGAGCGCCCGGCAAGGCCGCGGCACCGGCCCCGGCCAGCCCCGCACCCAAGGCTCCGGCGCCCGCACCCAAGGCCCCGGCACCGGCGCCCGCTCCGAAGCCGGCGGCCCCTGCACCGAAGCCGGCGGCTGCTGCCGCGGTGCCGGCCCCGAAGCCCGCTGTCCCCGCGCCCGCGCCCGTGCCGGCCCCCCGGCCGTCGGCGCCTGCGCCTGCAGCGAAGGCACCGGCCGGAAGCGGCCAGGACGTGCAGAAGGTCATGGCCTCCCTGGAGAAGGTCGCCGTGGCGGCCAAGCAGCGCGACGCGGCCGCCGATGCCAAGCCGGCCGATGCCAAGCCGGCCGATGCCAAGGCGGCGCCGCCGCCCGCGGCGTCTGCGCCGGCACCCTCGGCGCCAGCAGCTTCCCCTGCAGCTTCCCCTGGGCCGGCACCACAGCCGGCCGCCGCGGCGAAGGAACCGAACCTCTCGGTCGTGAAGGGCACCGGCAGTGCGGCCCAGCCCAAGGCCCGGCCGGCGAGCACGCCCGGCTCGCAGACCCTGGCGCAGATGGAGGCGCTGGTCGGCGCCACCAAGCGCGATCTCAATGCGCTGGCGAACGACCTGGTCTTCGGCCTGCGCAGCGAGCAGGATCATGCCGCCGCCCTCTCGGCCTACAACGGCGGCCAGAAGGATGCCTTCTTCGCCGTACTGTGGGAGCATCTGCGCCGCTCGTCGCGCGACCAGGTGGCCAAGGCGGTGCAGGAGTCGGGCGTCGGCGACCTGGTGACGGCCTACCGGCAGAAGTTCGAGGATCTGGCCAAGGAAGTGCAGACGCGCGATCCCAGCGGCCAGGCCCTCCAGGCGATCCGCAAGCAGCCGATGGGCCGCGTCTACGACGCGCTGCGCGACAGGCTCGGCTAGAACAACTCCAGAGCGCCATGAAGGCGAGACCCGGGACCTCTTGTTGACCTGACGGAGCTCTGCCAGTCTGGCCTCCGCATTACCGGACCACTGGGAGGGGGCGATGCAGACCGACTTCACGCTGGCGCAACTGGCCGACCCCGATGTCCGCGAATCGGAGAAGATCCTGCGGGCCTGCGTGCACTGCGGTTTCTGCACGGCGACCTGTCCGACCTACGTGCTGCTGGGCGACGAGCTGGATAGCCCGCGCGGACGCATTTACCTGATCAAGGACATGCTGGAGAGCGGCCGCGCCGCCGACCGGCGGGTCGTAACCCACATCGACCGCTGCCTTTCCTGCCTCTCCTGCATGTCGACCTGTCCGTCCGGGGTGCACTACATGCACCTGGTCGACCATGCCCGGAAGCACATCCAGGAGAGCTATCGCCGGCCCGCGGCCGATCGCTGGCTCAGGCGCCTCCTGGCCTGGCTGCTGCCCCATCCCGGCCGCTTCCGCCTGGCCCTGGTCGCCGCCCGCCTGGCCAAGCCCTTCGCCGGCCTGGTGCCGGAGGGGCTGCTGCAGGGCCGGGCCAGGGCCATGCTGTCGCTGGCGCCCGGCAGCATCCCGCCGCCTTCGCCCGCCGACCGTCCGCAGACCTTTCCGGCCGAGGGTCCCCGGCGCTATCGCATGGCGCTGATGACCGGCTGCGCGCAGCAGGTGCTGGCGCCGGAGATCAACGAGGCGACGATCCGCCTGCTCACCCGCCACGGGGTCGAGGTGGTGGTCGCCCGCGGCATGGGCTGCTGCGGGGCGCTGACCCATCACATGGGCGAGGAGGCGCCGGCGCTGGCGTCCGCCAGGCGCAACGTGGAGGCCTGGACCCGCGAGCTCGACCGCGGCGGCCTGGACGCCATCGTGATCAATGCGTCGGGCTGCGGCACCACGGTCAAGGACTATGGCTTCATGCTGCGCGAGGACACGCGCTGGGCAGACCGCGCACAGCGGATCTCCGGTCTGGCCAAGGACGTGAGCGAGGTCATGAGCGAGATCGGCCTGAAGCCGGCGCTGCCCGGGCGGGGCGGCCTCACGCTTGCCTACCACTCCGCCTGCTCGCTGCAGCACGGCCAGCAGGTGAAGGAGCCGCCGAAGGCGCTGCTGCGCCAGGCCGGCTTCGAGGTGCGCGAGGTGGCGGAGGGGCATCTCTGCTGCGGCTCGGCCGGGACCTACAACCTGCTGCAGCCGGCGATCGCCGGACGCCTGCGCGACCGCAAGGTGGCGAACCTGGAGGCCAGCGGGGCGGAAGCCATCGCCACCGGCAACATCGGCTGCATGACGCAGATCGCCGGCGGGACCGACCTGCCGATCCTGCACAGCGTCGCCTTTCTCGACTGGGCGACCGGCGGACCCCTGCCCAAGGGCCTGGAGCCCCTCCTGTCGAAGCGTGAGGCGGAGGGGCACCAGGAAGCGGTGGCTTGAAGCTGGCCTCTACAGGTATCCGTCTTGGTCAAGGGCGATTTGGCGCCCAGTTTCGGTCGTCCCTGATGAGAGCGTTTGCGAGGATGAGGAGCTTTCGCATGACGGCGACGATGGCGATTTTGGGCAGTTTGCCGGCGGCTCGCAGCTTGTCGTACTTGGCGGCGAGGTCGGGGTTGTAGCGGCAGGCGACGACAGCCGGCAAGTAGAGAGCTCGTCTGAGATCAGCGCGTCCGCCCTTGATCTTGGCCCTACCTTTCCATTTCCCCGATTGCCGGACGAAGGGAGCGAGGCCAGCCAAGGCTGTCAAGGGTTTAGCCTCGAGGCTGCCGAGTTCGGGAAGGGTGGTAAGGATGGCAAAGGCGGAGACCTGGCCGATGGCGGGGATGGAGATCAGGATCTGGAAGCGTCTTGCCAGCTCCGGATCCTGCTTGACGATCTCCAGCATGGCCTTGTCGATGGCAGCGAGCTGGGTTTCGATCAGCTTGAGGCGCTTGACCTGCTGGCGGCGCAGGAGTGGCAAGCTGCTGCTCTGGGTCCGGTTGCGCGCGGCGGTGCGTTCCTTGATCAGCCCGCGACGGGCGGTCTCAAGTTCGCGCAGGCTCTGCAGGGTCTTGCAGGGCGGCGGCGTCAGCCTGGGCTTGAGCAGCTCGCCCATGCGGGCCAGCATGGCCGCATCGACCGGGTCGGACTTGGCCAACTGGCCGATGGCCTCGGCGAAACGCCTGGCTTGGCGCGGGTTGACCATGGCCAGGGGCAGACCGGCCTCTGCCATGGCCTCCTGGAAGGCCAGGGTGTAAGGGCCGCTGGCCTCGAAGACAATGCGCACAATGCTCCAGCCCTTCAGCCAGGTCCGAAAGGCGCGATAGCCACGCTTGTCGTTGGTGAAGCGACGCCTTGCCCCGTCGGGTAAGCGATGAGCGTCGAAATGATCTTTCGAGAAGTCGTTGCCGATGGTAGCCTCGGTCATCTTTTCCAGCCCCTGTGCTTGTCATGCGGGCCCAAAGCCCTGGTATCCGTTCAGGTCTCGTGGAAAAGACGGGGGTGATCCTTCTGTAGCACGGCCCGCTCTGCGGCCTACCAAACGAACGATCCATCCCCCGCCGCCGAGGGAGCGTGGCCACGCTCCCTCGGCAGTTCACCCTAGCAGATGAACCGATCAGATTATTAGACAAGCCAGACGAAGTCCGTCGCAGTGAGCTGTCCGGCGGAGGAGAGCCCGTCGATCAGGAAGGCCTGGTCCACGCTGCCGTCGCCGTCTTGGTCGACCTGCACCTGGCGCGTGCCGGCAAAGCGCGCCTCCGAGTTGCCGCCGCCGGAGAAGGCGGCGTCGCCGAGGTAGGCGAAGCTGCCGACCTCCAGGCCGGCCGTGTAGACCAGCTTGTCCTCGCCGCTGCCCGTGCCCAGGAGGAGACCGTCGAAATCCCGGATCACGGGCCCGCCGGTCCCGCCGCTGCCGAACGCAGCGCCGTCGAAGCGGAAGAAGTCGCCGCCCGACCCGCCGAAGACGATCTCGGCCTCGTCCATGACCAGCCGGTCGGCACCGCTCTCGCCCTCCAGGCGGTCCGTCCCGCTGCCACCGAAAAGCAGGTCGTAGCCGTCGCCGCCCTCCAGGGAATCGTCGCCGGAGAAGCCGAAGAGGACGTTCATGCCGCTGTTCCCCTGGATGGTGTTGTCCAGGCTGTTGCCGCCGCCGTCCAGGTTGCCGAAGCCGCCCTGCAGGCGCAGGTTCTCGACGAAGGCGGTCGCGGTGCCGTCCGGCAGGGTGAAGCTGGTCTCGGCGCGGACCAGGTCGACACCCTGGCCGGCCTGCTCGCGCACCTGGTCGCCGGCCGTGTCGACCACCATGGTGTCGTCGCCGCCGCCGCCGATCATGGTGTCGATGGCACTCCGGCCGTTCAGGACGTCGCTGCCAGCCATGCCGAACAGGCGGTTGCTGCCCGAGTTTCCGATCAGGGTGTTGTCGTAGACATTGCCGCGCAGGTCGGCGTCGCCCGCGCCCTCGTTGATGTTCGCCCGCTCGACGTGGCCATCCGCGCCGCCGGCAAGGGTATAGCCGAGCGCGTTGGAGCGGATCACGTCTTCCATGCCGCCGCCCGCGGTCTCCTGCACCACGTCGGCTGCGGTATCGACGATGAAGGTGTCGTTGGCCACGCCGCCCGCCGCGGTGTCGGAACCACTGCCGCCGTTCAGGCGGTCGCTGCCCAGCATGCCCATCAAGGTGTCGCTGCCCGACCCCCCGCCCAACCGGTCGTTCGCGCTGAAACCCGACAGGGTGTCGCTGCCGTCTCCGCCGAAGAGGGTATCGACGCCGTCTCCGCCGTTCAGGCTGTCGTCGCCCTCCAGTCCGCGCAGGATGTCGTTCCCGGTGCCTCCGTGCAGCACGTTGAGGCCGCTGTGGCCGCGTATGTCGTCGTCGCCTTCCGCGCCGAGCGCGAAGAAGGGACCGACCAGGGTATCGTCGCCGCTGCCGCCGTAGAAGGCATCGGTTGAGCTTCCGGCTGCAAAAATGGTGTCGTCGCCCGCATCTCCCTGCGCGACATCGAAAAAGGCGTCGCCCTCGAGCTCTATCCGGTCATTGCCCGAGCCGCCGTAGGCCGTATCGTCCGAGGCATCGGTCCCTAGGTAGATCCAGTCGCTGCCGCTGCCGCCGCGCACGATGTTGAGCTTCGTGCCGCCGGTGATCGTGTCGTCCCCGTCGCCGGCCAGGAAGAAGAAGCCCCCCTCCAGGGTGTCGTTGCCGGACCCTCCGTAGATGACATCGCCGCCGGATCGGACGGTGACGATGTGGTCGTCGCCCGACCCGCCGAAACCGAACTCGTTGATATCGTCCTGGCCGAGGTCCAGAGAGTCGTCCCCATCGCCCCCGAAAAGGCGGTCTATGCCGCTGGCACCGTAGAGCGAATCGTCGCCGCTGGCGCCGTAGAGCGTGTCCTTGTCGTCCTGACCGAAAAGCGTGTCGTCGCCGCTGAGGCCGAAGATCGTGTCGACGGAATCGGTCCCGGTCAGGGTGTCGGGGCCGTTGCTTCCAACTAAGCTGGCCATGGTTGTCTTCCCTCTCTCTGTCGCGCCGCATGATGCGGGGCGGCGGTTACTGCGTAGCGTGGAAGATGGTCATCCGATCCACGGTCCGCTTGAGGAGGAAGCAAGGTCCGTCTGAGGAAGTGCTGAGTTCTTTCCGCCGGCGACCGCGGCCGACGCCGAAGATGGGCAAAAAAAGGGGTCCGCGGCAGTTGCAGCCGCGGACCCACTCCCGGGGGGCAGGGAGATCGTTCAGTCTTTCCGGCAGTCTTTCCGGAAGTCTAGAGCAAGTTGCGCTTGCTCATGCGCACGCACCTTGCTCTAGCATGGTGTTTCAGAAGCAAATCGTCGCCGCAGACGATTTCATCTGCTCGGGATTTGCTCTAGCCGGGGACTTATCCGGCGATGTGCTTGTTCCACCAGGCCTCGACGTCCTGGCCCCAGTCGCGGACGACGGGATAGCCGTTCTCGCCGCGCTCGACGGTGGGGGCCTCGTCCATCTGCTCGGAGGTCACCGGCAGGAGGAAGGTGAGGCTGTCGTTCTCGAGCACGCGCAGGCTGTCCATGCGAACCGGGGTCACGTCCTCGCCCATGCCGAGGAACCCGCCGTGCGAGATCAGGACGAAGCTGATCGTCTTCTGGTCGGTGTCGAGGATCACGTCCTCGACCGTGCCGAGGCTCTCGCTGTTCACGCCCACAACGTCGGCGTCGATGATGTCGCTGGCCGCCAGCGACAGCTTGAGCTGGTCGATCGAGGGCGCGTTCTTGTAGCGCTCCACGGTCTCCTGGCGGAGAACCTCCTGATCGACCTCCTCGCCGGTGGCGGCACCGGTCGTGGCGGCGGCCTCGTCACGCATCTCGGCGCGCTTCTCGACCAGCTCGTGCATCTCTTCCAGCACCATCTGGCAGGCTTCCGGGTCGCCGCTGCGGGCGAAGGTGAAGGCCGCCTCGCGCAGGGTCCGCAGCTCCTGGCGGAGCATGCGCGTGCTGGTGGCGGTGATGGTGTCGCGGTTGTCGGCGATGTAGCCGTCGACATCCTGCTGACACTGCAACACCGCTTCCTGGTCCATCTGGCTCATCTGGGCGGCGTTGGTCGTCGTGACGGTTTCGGCCTTGGTCTCGGCCGTATCGGAAGCAGCCAGCGCCGGCGTGGCGAAGAGGGCGGCAGCGGCGACTGTGGCTAAGAGGGGACTACGCATACTTGTGGTCCTTTCGCGTTCTGAATAACCTGTGCCGTTGGTCCGGCATTCCTACAACGTGAGGGTGACGCAGAAGTTCCGGTCCCTGGCGCAGATTTTTGCGGCCGGCGGACGAAGACGCCTGCTCTCTTGCTGTGCCCCGATGTGAGATTCCGTGTCACACTCTGCCCTGCTGGCTCGTCTTGTTTCCGAGGGCGCACGGCCCGGCGGTCGGTGCCGTCATTCCCGACGCAAGAGGAGAGAATTCATGGAACGACAGGATCCCATCCAGGCGCTCAGGGCCTTCTCGGAGCACTACGACTACGACGTCGGCTATCTCGAGCAGATCCTGAGGGTCTCGCCGGCTGCCTTCGAGAACTTCTGGGCCTTGACCGCACTGTCGCGCCACCGCGAGGCGGCGCCGGTCGACGCGGCCTTCGCCGCCAAGCTGGTCGGCGCGCTCACCGAGGACTGCGGGCCCTGCCTGGATCTCGTCATCAAGATGGCGCGCGAGGCCGGGATGGAGGCCGAGCAGGTGGCCGCCGTCCTCTCCGCCGAGGAGGGCGCGATGAGCGAGGCGACCCGCCTGGCCTACCGCTTCGCCACGGCCGTTGCGGCACGCGGCGCGGCGGAGGACGAGGCGCGCGATGCGGTGGCCGCCGCCTGGGGCGAGGCCGGCGTCCTCGACCTCACGCTCAGCCTGCAGGTCGGGCGTCTCTTTCCCATGGTGAAGGCCGGCCTGGGCTACGCCAAGGCCTGCCGCCGGGTGGAGGTCGACGGCCGCCCGGTCCGGGTGGTCCGGCACGCGGCATGACCGGCCTGGCTGCCAGCTTCGAGGCCAGCCGCCCGCGCCTGATGGGGCTGGCCTACCGCATGCTGGGCAGCCGCAGCGATGCCGAAGACGTCCTCCAGGATGCCTACCTGCGCGTCCTGGAGGCCCCGGCCGCGACGATACGCAATGCCGAGGCCTATCTCATGACCGTGGTCTCCAGGCTCTGCCTCGACCGGGCGAAGTCGGCGCGGGCCAGGCGCGAGGTCTACGTCGGCCCCTGGCTGCCGGAGCCGGTCGAGGAGGAGCTCGCCGCTTCTCCGGAGGCGATCGTGGCCCTGGCCGACGACCTCTCCTTCGCCCTGCTGGTCACCCTGGAGCGCCTCTCGCCCGCGGAACGCGCTGCCTTCCTGCTGCATGACGTCTTCGATCTCTCCTTCAAGGAGGTGGCCGAGACCCTGGAGCGCAGCGAGGCGGCCTGCCGCCAGCTCGCCGCCCGGGCCAGGCGGGCGGTCGCGGAGCATCGTCCGGGCCGTCCGGCACCGCCGGCCCAGCACAGGGCGCTGCTCAAGGGCTTCCTCGAGGCGCTCGACAGCGGCGATGCCATGGGCCTGCGCCGGCTCCTGAAGGAAGACGTGGTCGCCTACTCGGACGGCGGCGGCGCCAAGCTGGCGGCCCTGAGGCCGATCGTCGGCGCCGAGAACGTCACGCGCTTCTTCCTCGGCCTGGCGCGCAAGGAGCAGGCCAGGGGCGGCGAGATCAGGGTCGAGGAGCGGCAGATCAACGGCCTGCCCGGGTACCTGGTCTACCTGGACGGCGCGCTGGACCACAGCCTCTCCATCGCCGTGGACGAGGGCCGGATCCAGGCCTTCTACATGGTCCGCAATCCGGCGAAGCTGCACGCCGTGGCGGGGCCGTGACCCCGCAAGGCGCCGCTACTGCCCCGAGGTCTGGAAGAGGTAGAGCGCCACGCCGAGAAGTGCGAGGGCCGCCAGGGCCGCGAGGGCGATCTTGATCGCGCTGTAGGGGCGCTGGCCGGAGATGCGGCCGGTCTGGCCGTTGATCAGCACCTGGTAGGCCTTGCCGCGGTAGCGGTAGGCGGCCATCCAGACCGGCAGCAGCACGTGCTTGAAGGTGATGGCGTCGTAGCGCGTCTCCAGGCGCCGGATGCGCTGGGTATGGCCGCCGATGTCGGCGCAGACGTCGGCCTTGATGATGCCCTGCATGGTCTTCTTGGCGTCCTCGAAGCCCTCCGGCAGCTCGACCTGGTAGGCCTCGCTACGGAAGCCGGCCAGGTAGTCCTCCCGGTAGGCCACCAGCTCCCCCAGACGCCAGGGCGCGAGCCCGCGCAGGGAACCCCGGGGCAGGTTCGCGCTGGCGCCGGCCAGCACGTCGTCGAAGCGGCGCGCGACCCGGCCGGAGACGCGGGTCCAGCGGATCTTGGTCGTCATAACAGTCTTCGGGCCGCCCTTGCCGGGGATGGTCCTGGGCACCTGGATCAAGGTTCCGCGGTCGCCGACATAGCGGCTCTCGCTGGCGGCATCGAAGGTCCAGTAGGGGGTGTAGAGGCCGGTGAGCGCGCCCTCGCGCCTGGCGAACTTCGCCAGCCCGGAGGGCGCGAACCAGAGCCGCTTCAGCCAGCCGCGCAGGGCCTGGCGCGCCTGCTCCCGGTCCAGTGCGAAGGGGGCGAGTGCCGCCGGCTTGATCGGCCGGTCGCGGCCGGTGTCGGTGACCACGTCCGACCCGCAGTAGGGGCATGCGCCGGCATGGCTGTCGGGCTCCAGGCTGAACTCCGCACCGCAGGACTGGCAGGCGACCACGCGCTGCCGGCCCAGCTCGGCATGCTGCTCGAGCCGCGCCAGGGTCGCATGGTAGTCGATCTCCTCGAAGGCGACCGGGACCTCGGCGTCCGGGATGGCGTTGCGGTGGCCGCAGTGCGCGCAGGTGATCTCCGTGGTGCCGGGCTGGAAGGTGAGGCTGGCCCCGCAGGACTCGCAGTCGAAGCGCAGCTCCCGCTCTTCCTCGGCCTCGGCGAGCGGTGCCGGGCGCGGGGCCTCTTCCTTCGGGCGCCGTCCCCAGGGACCCAGGCGCATGACGCTGTCAGGTCCCCGGCGGCAGGGGCGGGGGCCGGCGGGAGAAGAGGGCTGCCAGCGCCGCCTGACCGCCGGCGGGCTCCCAGCCCGCCATGCCCTCGCTCCAGACCAGGGTCTCCGCGGTCAGGTGCCCGCCCTGCGCCATGGCCTGAAGCTGGCCCATCGCAAAGGGCCCCTGCGGCTGGCCGTCGAGGGCCACGTGAAAGCTTGCATTGCCGGGCAGGGGCGGCGGGGCGGCGGGAGCCGGGGGCGGGGCGCTGGCCGGCGCCTTGCCCCAGGGGCCACCCAGGGCCTCGCCCATCTTGCCGGCCATCATGAGGCCCATGGCCATGCCCAGGCCGTCGCCGGCGGCACCGCCGGGCTGGGCCGCCGCCTTGGCCATGGCCTCGGCGGCCTGGAACTGCTGATAGCGGCTGAGATCGCCGATGACGCCCATCTGGCTGCGCTTGTCGAGCGCTTCCTCCACCGCCGGCGGCAGGGAGACGTTCTCGACCAGAAGCTGGCTCAGCTCCAGGCCGTAGGTCAGGAAGCGCGGACCGATCGCGTTGGTGATGAAGCGGCCGAGGTCGGCATAGCTGGCCGCCATGTCGAGGATCGGGATCCCGCTCTCGCCCAGCACCACGCCCAGGCGCGAGACGATGAGGTTGCGCAGCTGCTGCTCCACCTCCTCGACGGTGAAGTGGCTGTCGGTGCCGACCAGCTCGCGGATGAAGGTGCCGGCCTCGACGATGCGGATCACGTAGGTGCCAAACGCGCGCAGCCGTATCGGGCCGAACTCGGGATCGCGCAGGATGACGGGGTTGCGGGTGCCCCACTTCAGGTCGACGAAGCGCTTGGTGTTGACGAAGTAGACCTCGGCCTTGAAGGGGCTCTGGAAACCGTGGACCCAGCCCTGCAGGGTAGAGAGGATCGGCAGGTTCTCGGTCTTCAGCGTGTACATGCCGGGCGGGAAGACATCGGCGATCTGGCCCTCGGAGACGAAGACCGCCACCTGCCCGGGGCGGACCGTGAGCTGGGCCTCGTTCTTGATCTCGTTGCCGTAGCGCTCGAAGCGCCAGACCATGGTGTTCTGGCTGTCGTCGGTCCACTCGATGACATCGATGAACTCGCCCAAGAGTTTCCTGAGGATCATCTCCCACTCCCCGCGCAACCGGTCTCTTAAGACTTCACCCCTTGGGCCTTCGCCTTGGCGGCGGCCAGCGCCTGCTTCAGGTTGGCCTCGCAAGCCACCAGCCGCTGCTCGGCCTCGGCGCGCTTGGCCTTGCCCTCGTCGGCGATCCTCAGCGAATCCTCGATGGTCGCCACCAGGTTGGCATTGGCCTTCTCGACGGCGTCGATATCGAAGACGCCGCGCTCGATCTGCTCGCGGATCTCCTTGTTCGACGTGCGCAGCGATTCCGCATTAGCGGTCAGCAGCTCGTTGGTGAGGTCGCTCGCCTCCTTCAGGGTGCGGCCGGCCTCGGTCGAGCGCGCGACCGTGACCGCGATCGCGAGCTGCTGGCGCCAGAGCGGCACGGTGTTGGTCACGGTGGAGCGGATCTTGGCGGTGAGGCTCTTGTCGTTCTCCTGCACCAGGCGGATCGAGGGGAGCGCCTGCATGGCCACCTGGCGGGTGAGCTTCAGGTCGTGGACGCGCCGCTCCAGGTCGTCGCGGGCCTGGCGCAGGTCGCGCAGCGCCTGGGCCGCCAGCATCTCGCCGCCTTCGGCTTCCTTCTCCTTGGCCGGCAGCTCCTTCTCGTCCAGGCCCTGCAGCCTGGCCTCGCCGGCGGCGATGTAGTCGGCCAGATCGTGGAAGTAGCTGAGGGTGGCCTCGTAGAGCTTGTCCAAGGTGGCGATGTCGGTCAGCAGTTGCGTGGTGTGGCGGTCCAGGCGGTCGGTGATGTCGTCGATCTGGCCCCGGACGGACTCGTAGCGCTGTACCAGCTTCGCCGCCGGCTTCACCTTGCCCAGCAGCCGGCCGAAGAAGCCGGGCTGGTCGTTGGGATCGATGTCGGAGACGTCGAAGCCGCGCAGGGTCGCCACCATGTCGTTCAGGGCGCCGCCGGCCGGGCCGGTATCCTTGTTGCGCACGCCTTCCAGCATGGTGTCGGAGATGTTCGTCACCTCCTCCTGTGCCTTGGCGCCGAAGAACATGATCGAGCCGCTGTCGGTGAGGTCGATCTGCTGCATCAGGCTCGTGATGCGCTTGGCGCGCTCGGGCGGCGCGTCCTTCAGCGCCACCACGGCGCTCGCCTCCAGCTCCTGCGAGGAGATGTCCTCGGGCGGCGGCGGCAGGATGATGGGCTCGTCGGTCGTTGTGGCCGTCTTCGGCGCCTTGTCGCTCATTCTTGTCTCCTTAGGTAGAGAGACCCTCGCGCTGGATGCGCTGTTCCAGCACCTCCATCTGCACGTCCAGGTCCAGGGTGTCGTTGGCCAGCAGCTTCTGGTGCAGCTCCTCCGCGGCGCGCTCCATGGCGGCCAGCAGGGCGACCATGCGCGGCGCCATCTCGGCTGCCGCGGCGCGGTCGTTCTGCTGCAGGCGCACCAGCCGCTCCGCGACCTGGGCGGCGCCGTCCAGGTAGACGTTCATGAACTTCCGCGCCCGGCGCAGGTCGCGGGGGTCCTGCCGGATGCGCTCGATGATCCGGTCGGTCAGGGCGACCACGCGGTCGATGCGCTGGCCCAGGATATGGCCGGCCATGGCGCGGCGGGCGCTGCGCAGCTCCTTGCGGTCCTGGCCGACCGCGTCGATGATCTCGTCGGCCAGTGCTGCGACCTTGCCGACCTGGTCCATCACGGTGCTGCTGGAGCCGAGCTGCAGCTTGTGGCGTGCGCTGACCAGGCGGTCGCGCTTGGCCTTGGCCTCGGCGATCAGCCGCTCGGCGTCGCTTGAGAGGCCGGGATCGGCCGGCGCCTTGCTGGCGCGCTTCAGCCCCTGGCCCGGCAGGTCGTAGCCGTAGGCCATGACGGTCCCGGCCCCGGCGGCCAGCCCCAGGATGATGCCCTCGAGCCAGCCGTGGCCGGCCAGCATGGCGGACATGCCGGCGGTCGCGAGCCCGATCAGGATGGCGCCCGGCGTGCGTCCGGGGAAGCCGCCCTCGCCGCGCTGGTGGTCGAGGCCCTGGCGCAGGGACCAGGTGCCGGCGCCCAGCAGGACGGTCATGACCACGCCCAGGCCGAAGGCGATGACGTCGCCCTGCAGCAGCCGCATGACCGAGGACAGGCTGAACAGCACGGTCAGCGCCATCGGCCAAATCCCGCGCGAGCGCAGGAAGCGGCCCTTCTTTCCCGATTTTTCGCTCAAGAGCGCAGGGCCTCGATCGCTGTCCGGACCGGTGCTTCGTTCGTCGTTTGGCCGTAGGAGGGGGAAGAGCAGGACTGCAGCCCGACCAGGCCGCAGGTCACCAGTAAGAGGACCACTCCCAGAAAGCGCAGACCTCCGCTGCCCATTGCTTCACCTTTCAGCTAAGATTTTGCCTCGTGTCAGTCCATATCGGAGGCAGATGGCGCTTCTCCAAGTCCAAATCCCGGTAGCGGGCGAAAAACACCGCCCCTGATTCCCTTTCGGATTCTCGCGGAACCGGCCCGCAGCCCCACCCGACCGCCCACGGAAGTATCCTGGTATGGGCGGTCGGGCGGGGGTGCGGGCCGGCGCCGCTTTCACCCCTAAAGCGTGCGCCCGAGCCCTGCGGCCTGGCGGTCGCCCTTGAGGCCCTCCGTCGTGATCACGAGGTTCGCCAGGCCCTGCTCGGCGTGGCGCTGGCGGTGGGCCAGCATGGCCTCGGCCATCTCCAGGCGGGTCGCGAGGTAGGCCGGATCGGCCGCCAGGTTCCGCGTTTCCATGGGGTCGTCGCGCATGTCGAAGAGCAGCGGCGGAAGGCCTGCGAAGTGGACGTACTTGAAGCGCTCGCCGCGCAGGCAGGCCAGGTTGCAGTCGCGGCTCTCCAGATCCAGGGCCCTCTCCGCAGTCCGCGCGACGACATCGCGGAAGTCGTGCTCCCAGAAGGCGGCCCGGCGCCAGTCCCCTGGGGTCCGGCCGGCGAGAAAGGGCAGGAGAGAGCGGCCGTCGCACTGGGCCGGGATTGGGGCCTCCAGCCAGTCCAGCACGCTGGGCATCAGGTCCACGGCCTCGGTGAAGGCCTCGACCTGCCGCCCGCCGGGCTGCCCCGGCTGACGGACGATGAGGGGGATGTGATAGGCGGGGTCGAAGAGGGTCTGCTTGCCCAGGAGCCCGTGGTCGCCCAGCATCTCGCCGTGGTCGACGGTGCTGACGACCAGGGTGTCCTCCGCCTGGCCGGTCTCCTCGAGGCTGTCGAGCAGGCGGCCGATATGGTGGTCGGTCTCGCTGATCAGGCCGTAGTAGTTGGCGCGGATCCTGGCGGTCGTCTCAGCGTCCAGGCTCCGGCCCCGGACGCTGCTGCCCAGGTACTCCGGCAGGTCTGCGCCCTTCTCCAGGCAGTGGGCGTGGAAGGGGTGGAGCTCGGGATCGGCGGCTGCTGCTGCCGGCGGCGTGTCGGCCGGATCGTAGAGGCGGTGCCAGGGCTCCGGCGGGCGCAAGGGCGGGTGCGGGTGCCAGAAGGAGACGTAGATCAGCCAGCCGCGGTCGCGGTTGGCCCGGATGGAATCGATCACCCGGTCGGCCAGGAAGGCCGTCAGGCTGTCCTCCTGGCGGAAGCGCGACGGTCCCCCGGGCTGGCCGTCGGCGGGCTCGAAGAGGCCGCGGTAGCTCTCCGGCACCGCCTCGTAGCCCCTGGCGATCAGGTGGGCGCGCCAGGAGCGCAGGGACTCGTCGATCCGGCAGCCCGGCTCGAAGCCGCGCATCACGCCCTCGTAGTTCCAGAGCTCCGGGTCGGCCGGACCCAGGCCGCGTGGATCCTCGCCGGTGTCGCTGTAGCCGAAGAGGGCGGCGAAGAGGCCGGCCTTGCGGGCCTCCAGGGCCAGGTTGGTGAAGCGGCGGTCGAGCGGCGTGCCGTTGCGCACCCCGCGGTTGGTCATGAGGTAGCTGCCGGTCAGCATGCAGGTCCGCGCCGGCGCGCAGGGGCTGGCATTGGCATAGTGGCGCCGGAAGAGCGTGCCCTCGGCGGCCAGCCGGTCGAGCCGCGGCGTCTTCACCAGCGGGTGCCCCATGCACCCCAGGGAATCCGCCCGCCACTGATCGCCGGCGAGGAAGAGGACGTTGCGGGTCTTGGTCATGGAAGGGCTCTCGATCCTGCGGTGCGCGCGGAGCCTGTCAGCTTCTCCCGCAAGGCATCAAGCCGGAAAAAGTGAAAACGTCATTCTCGCCGGTAGCGATCTGGCAGCCTGCTGTGACGGCCGGTTCACTGCGCTGGCTACTGTGGCATCGCCCGCCATTCGACCGGGTGGGGACCGGCGGAAGGATCAGGAGCGCGGCTTTTCCTTCTTGGGGTCGTAGGCGGGGAAGGGGACCACTCTGGCCGGCAGGCGCTTCTGGTGGCCGTCCAGCTTGCCGACCTCGACCTCGGTGCCGGGCTCGGCATGGGCGACGTCGAGGCGCGCCAGCGCGATCGACTTGCGCAGGATGGGCGAGCGGGTGCCGCTGGTCACCACGCCGATCTGCGGGCGTCCGATGTGCACGCAGTCGCCGTGGCCTACCAGGTCGTTGCCCTCCAGCTCCAGGCCGACCAGCTTGCTCTGCGGGTTCTCCTTGCGCCGGACCAGCGCCTCGCGGCCGACGAAGTCGTCCTCCTTGGACTTCAAGGGCACGGTGAAGCCGATGCCGGCCTCGAAGGGGTCGGTCTGCTCGCAGAACTCGTAGCCGTAGAAGATGAGGCCGGCCTCGATCCGCAAGCTGTCGAGCGCGGTCAGGCCGAGCGGCTTCATGCCGTGCGGCTTGCCGGCTTCCATCACCGCGTCCCAGACCGCCACGCCGTCGCGCGGGTGGCACCAGATCTCATAGCCCAGTTCGCCGGTGTAGCCGGTGCGGCTGACCACGATCGGCACGCCGTTGTGGTCGCCGATGCGGCCGACCAGGAAGCGGAACCAGCCGATCTCGGTGATCGCCGGCTGGGCGTCGGGGGTCCAGACCACCTGGCTCAGGATCTCGCGGCTCTTGGGGCCCTGGACCGAGAGGTTGTGCATCTGGTCGGTCGAGCTCTTGACCCAGGCCTTGAGGCCCAGCTTCTCCGCCAGCTCGCGCAGCCAGACGCCGCAGTAGTCGTCGCCGCAGATCCAGCGGAAGGTGTCGGGACCCAGACGAAAGAGGGTGCCGTCGTCGATCATGCCGCCGTGCTCGTAGCAGATGGCGGAGTAGACCACCTGGCCCTGCGCCAGCTTGCGCACGTTGCGGGTGAGTGCGGTCTGCAGCAGGGTCTCGGCATCCGGCCCGAAGACCTCGAACTTGCGCAGCGCCGAGAGGTCCATGACGATGGCGGCCTCGCGGCAGGCCCAGTACTCCGCCTCCGGTCCCTCATTGTGATAGTGGTTCGGCAGCCAGAAGCCGCGGTACTCGCCCATGTGGCGGGTGAGCTGGGAGGTACGGGGGTGAAAGCCGGTCTCGCGGGTCTCGCGCGGCGCTGCGTCTGTCGTCATGCGGTAGGCCACCGATTTCTTGAAGAGCGTCTCGGGCCCGTAGACCCGGATGTGGATGTCGGTCGGGTTCCAGCCGTTGGCGGCCGTGGTGTCGTCGGGGCAGGCCGACGAGCAGCAGACCAGGTCCTGGGTCGCCCGCATGAGCACGTAGTCGCCGGGCCTGCTCCAGGGCTCGTCCAGCGAGTAGACGTGATGGGCGTCGATGGCGGTGTTGTAGAAAAAGTTGATCGTGGCCCAGGCCGCGCGCGGCTCGACGCCGTAGGGCGCCAGCGCACGGTTGAAGTTCTCCGAGCAGTTGACGTGGCCCGGAAAGCCCATGTCGTCATAGTACTTGGCGGTACAGGCCACGCCGAAGGTGTCGTGCCGCCCGACCGTGTCCTGGATCACCTCCAGCATCGCCTGGGCGTTGTAGTCGTAGTACTTATCGTAGAGGCCCGGCATGGGGTACATCGAGCCCATGATCGAGCGGGTGTTGATCATGTCCGGCATGTATTCCTTGCCGCGCTCCAGCGCCGAGGCGGTGAAGCAGCCGAAGTCGGAACACTCGCGCCCGGCCACGTCGATGACCTGGATGTAGTCGCCGGCCCGCACCTCGTAGGCCTCGGCCGTCCGCGCCCTGACCCGCTGCTCGAAGCGCGGGTCGGCCAGCGGATCGGGCAGGGGCAGGTCGTTGGCCGCCACCGGACTGGCCCGGGTCACGGCCGCCTGCAGGTCGGTCGGCGGGCACTGCTCCTCGGGGGGCATGTCGCGTCCGGGGGCCGTTATGGCGACCACCAGGGGCTCGGCTGCGGTGAAGACGGCCTGCGCGCCGGGCGGGCCCTCCTGGCCGAAGAGGCGCTGCCCGCGCGCCGCGGCGAGCGCGATGCCGCGCCGCGCCAGGCCGGCGACACTGCGCCCGGCGCTCTCGCTGCCGTCGCCGAGGGTCGTCTGCAGGGCCGTGGCCGGCCCCTCGTCGCGGGCGCCCAGTTGCGCCTGCGCCGGCCTGCCGTCGAGCGTGAAGGCCGCGACCTCGCCCGGCTGCAGGCCCTCGGGATCGGTGATCTCCAAGCGGTCGCCCGCGGCGAGGCCGATGACCAGGCTGCCGCCGCCGGGCACGCGGTAGAGCTCGCGGTCAAGCCGGCGCCGGGAGAGGCCCGGCTGGAGGACGAGGGAGGACCGCGGGCGCACGAGGCTCGGGAGGAAGTCGTCGCTGCTCTGGCTGGTCTCACCCATGGCGCTCTCCATTGCACCCGTGATCTTTGCGAGGCGGTGAGACAGCAGCCTAGAGGAACCAATTCAACAAATCCAGGGCTTTTTGGTTTGTTATTGGTATGAAATTGGTTTGCGCGACAAAAGCGCGAGCGCCCTCGGCCGGGAATGCGGGAAGGCTGGACTGAGGGCGCGGCTTTGGCCATCTTGCCGCCCATGCGGCTCTACCGTCATTACAGGGATTTGCCCCAGAGCGCCCGAGGTGCCTCCATCGCCATCGGCAACTTCGACGGCGTGCATCGCGGACACCGGGCGGTGATCGCCGCCGCGCAGGCCGAGGCGCGCGCTGCGGGCTGCGCCAGCGGGGTCATGACCTTCGAACCCCATCCCAGAGAGGTCTTCGGGCGGGCGCAGGGTCCCTTCCGCCTGACGCCCTTCCACGCGAAGCTGCGCGCGCTGGGCGACCTGGGGGTCGATCTGGTCTACCTCCTGCGCTTCGAGCCGGCGCTCTACGGTCTTTCGGCCGAGACCTTCGTCGAGGAGGTTCTGGTCGCGGGGCTGGGCGTCGCGCATGTGGTGGTCGGCGAGAACTTCTTCTTCGGCGCCAAGCGGGGCGGGACGCCTGAGCTCCTGGCGGAACTGGGCCAGCGCCACGGCTTCAAGGTCAGCGTGCTCGCGCGCGTTGGCGAGGGGGGCGAGGCGCTCTCCTCCACGCGGCTGCGCGAGCTGCTGCAGGCGGGCGACATGGCGGCGGCCGCCTCCATCCTGGGCCGGGCCTGGGAGATCGAGGGGCGCGTCCTGCACGGTGCCAAGCGCGGCCGCGCGCTCGGGATGCCGACGGCGAACATCGACCTGGGTGAGTCGCTGCGCCCCGCCTACGGGGTCTATGCCGTGCGCGTTGCCATCGACAGCGAGGAGGCGCCGACCTGGCACCCCGGCGTCGCCAATCTGGGCATTTCGCCCATGTTCGCCTACGATCGGCCCCTGTTGGAGGCGCATCTCTTCGATTTCTCCGGCGACCTCTACGGACGTCACCTGCGTGTGGCGCTGGTCGAGCGGCTGCGCGGCGAGATGACCTTCGATGGCCTGCCGGCGCTGATGGCGCAGATGCAGGCCGACGGCCTCGCCGCACGCGAGATACTGGCACGCGACCGGGCTCCGGTCTGAGAAAGTCTGAGCGCATGGCGAAGGATCGGGACGAGCAGCAGCAGGAGGAGGCGGTGAACCGCTTCGGCTTTCTGCTGCTGCCGCGCTTTGCCCTCCTGGCCTTCACCGCGGCGGTCGAGCCGCTGCGGGTGGCGAACACACTCTCCGGCCGCCGGCTCTACGACTGGCGGGTAGTGACGGCCGACGGCGCGCCGCTGGCCTGCTCCAGCGGGATCGAGATCAATGCGCAGGGCAGCCCGGACGAGGAGGCAGGCTACGACAGCGTGGTGGTCTGCGGCGGCCTGGACGCGCACATCTTCCGCGACAAGGGCGTCATGGCCTGGCTGCGCCGCCAGGACCGGCTGGGCGCCAGGATCGGCGCCATCTCCGACGGAACCCACCTCTTGGCCGCGGCCGGGCTGCTGGAGGGCTATGCCTGCACCATCCACTGGCGCTGCCAGCCGAGCCTGATCGAGATGTACCCGGACCTCGAGGTGCGCAGCGGCCTCTACTGCCTTGACCGCACGCGCTTCACCTGCGCCGGGGGAACCGCCTCGCTCGACATGATGCTGCACCTGATCGAGCGCGATCACGGTCACGACCTGGCCCTGCAGGTGGCCGAGCAGTTCCTGCACGAGCGCATCCGCGGCCTGGAGGCCGAGCAGCGCATGGCGCTGCGTCAGCGGGTCGGTGTCGGCCACCCCAAGCTGCTGGAGGCCGTCCGCTTCATGGAGGCCAACCTGGAGGAGCCGCTGTCGACGGCGGAGCTGGCCGACCTCTCGGAGATCTCCGTGCGCCAGCTCGAGCGGCTCTGCCAGCGCTACCTCGGCTGCACGCCGCGCGCGCACTATGTCGAGCTGCGCCTGCAGCGCGCGCACTGGCTGCTGTCCCATTCCAGCCTCTCGGTCACCGAGGTCGGCCTGGCCTGCGGGTTCGTCTCCGCCTCGCACTTCGCCAAGCGCTACCGCGAGCGGTTCAAGCAGACCCCGCAGCGCACCCGCATGGGCCGCCACGCGCCGGCCGCCGGGAAGCCGGAAGCCGTCGGCCTTGCGGGGGACTGAGGGCGCATGGCCATGCAGCTTCGCGGCACGGCGGTCTTGCGGCTCCTGGCGGTGGTGCTCCTGGTCTGCGGCCTGGCCGACGGGGCCAGGGCGGCGCTGCTCAGCGTCTCCTTCGAGGACGGGCGCGTGCTGGAGGCCCAGGAGGCCGACAGGCTCTGGCATCCGGCCTCGCTAACCAAGCTGATGACGGCCTACCTGGCCTTCGAGGCCCTGGCGCTGGGCTATCTCAACTGGGACCAGGAGTTCACGGTCTCCAAGTCCGCCGGCGCCCAGCCGGAGGTGGCGCTGGGTTTGTCCCAGGGTGACAAGATCACGGTCGGCAAGGCGATCGAGGCCATGTTGCTGCGCTCGGCCAACGACGCCGCCGTGGTCCTGGCCGAGGCGGTGGCCGGCAGCGAGGAGCGCTTCGCGGAGCGCATGACGGAGACGGCCCGGCGCCTGGGGATGACCCGCAGCCACTTCGTCAACGCCAACGGCCTGCCCGACGACCAGCAGGTGACCACGGCGCGCGACATGGCGATCCTGGCCCGGGCCCTGCTGGTGGACCTGCCGCAGCGCTATGCGATCTTCGGCAGGGGCGGCTTCAACTACGGCACCTCCTGGCTGGGCAACATCAACGGGATCCTCAGCAGCCTGGCCGGTGCCGACGGCATGAAGACGGGCTTCACCTGCAAATCGGGCTACAATCTGGTGGTCTCCGCCGAGCGCGACGGCCGGCGCGTGATCGGCGTGGTGCTGGGCGCGCGCTCGCAGGACGAGCGGCGGCTGCAGGCGACCCGGCTGATGGAGCGCGCCTTCGAGAGCCTCGATGCCAGGGACGAGGACCTGGCGCCGCGGCGTAAGGCCCAGGGCGGCGTGCCGCTGCTGGTCCCCTCCGAGAGCCTGCCGGAAGTGAACGGCGAGAAGGCGCCGACCGTGCTGACGCCGGCCGACTGCATCTATGGCGCGGCCCCTCGCCCCGCGCGCGGACCCTATGCCATCCATGTCGGCAACTTCCGCACCTACAGCCTCGCCAACAAGAAGATGCGCAGCCTGCGCCGCCTGACCTCCTCCCTCGGCTTCTCGCAGCAGCGCATCACCCGCTCCAAGGGGACGGGGGCGGCGCGCTACCAGGCCCGTTTCGCCAACCTCAAGCAGAGCGAGGCGCTGAGCGCCTGCAAGACCCTGCAGTCCAAGGGCCACTTTTGCCGGGTGATCGCGCCCGGAGGACGATAGCGCAGACCCCGGCGGCCATGCGGCGCATCCGATCTGAACGCTGCTCGTAGAGTACTCGGGAACTGAAAGCCGCTGCCCGCGAGGGGAGGAGGATAGCCTACTCGGGCAGGTCCCGCAGGCCTGCCAGCAGGGGTTCCAGGTGGCGTTCGTAGGACCGCCACCGCCCGACGGAGCGGTCGTAGATGGGCTGGCGGACCTGCCACACGCTGGCGGTCTTCACGGCGCGTTCGGTCTCGTGGAAGGTCAGCACGCGCTCGTCCCAGTCCAGGCCGCAGAAGGCCAGCAGGCGCCGGCTCGCCGCTTCCTGGTCGGCGATCGTGTCCTCGTAGTCGATCTCCAGCATCGGAAGCGGAAGGGCCGCACGCCAGTGCGCCATCCACTGCCGGTAGAGGCGGTAGTACTTGGCCAGCTTCCCGAGGTCGTAGGAGTAGGGATGGAAGCCCCGGAAACTCTGGAAGAAGATCGACAGGCAGGTGTCGCGCGGATCGCGCCGGCAGTGAATGATCCGGGCGTTGGGGAAGAGTACCGCGATCAGGCCGAGGTGGGCGAAGTTGATCGGCATCTTGTCGGTGACCCTCGGTGCCTTGGGGTCGAGTTCGGCGAGGGCTGCCAGGTACCGGCCGGCCATGGTGCGGGCGACCTCGCGCGTGAGGTCGCTCATGCACTGGGGATAGGGCCTGGAGAGCCCGATCGCCTCGCTCATGCCGAGCGCGACCTTTCCCATCTCTCTCAGCTCCCCGCCGCCGGCCACGTCGGGATGGGAGGCGAGGATCTGCTCGGTCAAGGTCGTCCCGGACCGCCACATGCCGACGATGAAGACCGGCCGGCCCGAGGGATCGCCCAGCCCCGCCAGCCGCTCGAAGAGAGCGGGACTGTAGGTCTCGATGGCGGCGCGCAGCACCTCGCGGTCCTTCTCGGGCTCGTAGGCGTGCTGCCGGTCGCGGGCCCGGTTGCCGCGCGCGTAGTAGTGAAAGGCCTCGTCATAGGCCTGGATACGGGCGAACTCCTTGCCGAGCGCGAAGCAGAGGTTGGTCCAGACGAAGTCGTCCTCGTCGTCGGGCCGCCGGTCCACGTAGTCCTTGGCCCGGGCGATCTCGTCCGGCTCCAGCCGGGTCGAGCCGTCGCTCGCCTTCAGCATGATGGGGACGACGGAGTCCGGCAGGCGGGCCTGCAGCGCGGCGATCGTCTGCCGGGACTCCTCGAACCGCCCGAGCTCATCCAGCGCGATGACGATGCCCCCGTGACAGCGTTCGATGAAGCGGGGGTCCTCGCTGTCGATCGCGCGATAGACCTCGATGGCCTCCTCGTTGCGGCCCATCTCATAGAGGGCGTTGGCGATGTTGTCCTGGATCTCCGCGACGCCGGGGTTCAGGCGGTCCGCCGTCCGCAGGTGCTCTAGCGCCTCCTGGCGCTCCCCGACATGCTGCAGGAGCCCGGCCAGGTTGTTGTGGGGCTCGAAGGCCTTCGGGTTGAGTGCGATCGACTTTCGATAGTGCTGGATCGCCGCGTCGATCCGGTCGGTCTTGGTGTAGGCCATGCCCAGGTGATAGTGCCCGCCCGACGACTGCGGCGCGACCGAGACCAGCGTCTCATAGGCCTGGATGGCCTCGACGTAGCGCTCCTGTTCGTAAAAGGCATTGCCCAGGTTGAGCAGCGCAGGCTCGTGCCGCGGATTCCTTTGCAAGACCTCGTGCAGCAGCGGGACCGCCCGGTCGAAGCGGCGCTTCTGGGTCAGCGCGACGGCCAGGGAAACCTTGGCCTCGATGTTGTTCGGATCGGCCTCGACGGCCTGGCCCAGGTGCCGCTCGGCCGCGTCCAGGTTCTTCTCGAAAAGGCGCGCAAGGCCCAGGTTGTAGTTCGCCCGAGGGTGCCTTGGATTGAGGGCCACGGCCCGCTCCAGGGCGGCCAGGCCCTCCGTACTGCGGCCGAGCATCATCAGCGCGGCGCCGAGATTGGCATGGTACTCGGGATTGCGGTCGTCGATCGCGATCGCCTGTCGGATCAGGTCGGCCCCGCGATCGGGCTGTCTTGCGGTGATCGCCACGAGGCCCCTGAGGAAGATGGCGTCGGGCTGCACCGGATTGCGGGCCAGGATCTCGCGGCAGAGGCCGTCCGCCTCCTGCAGCCGCCCGACGGCCCGCAGCCTGTCGGCCGTAGCCAGGGCCTGGCGCAGCGTCATGCCCTGGTCGGGTGCAGGCGACTGTGATCCCGGCATGGCGGGCCTTCCCGGCGCTGCTTTCGGTGTTGGGCCCTTCATGCCAAGGAACTTCCAATCGTCTTTTGCCGTTTCAAGCCCCTCCGGCAGTTGTGGCCGCGGCCTGCGCGCCGATCAAGCCCAACCGCCCTTGGGCTAACGCAGCGAGAAGCCCTGGCCGCGGATATAGTCACCCCAGTCGTCCCGTGCGGGCTCGGCATACTGCCTGGTGCGGTCCTCCGACCAGCCGTAGGGTTCGCTCGTGCCCCAGCGGGCGTGGTGGCGCTGGCGCTCGGGCGGGACCGGCTCGGCCTCGGCCCTGCCGCGGTCGTAGGTCTCGACGGCCTCCAGCAGGTCCCTGTCCTCGTAGCGGTCCTGGTGCAGGGTGACGGCCGGCGGCAGGCGGCGGCGCAGCACCGGCGTCTCGGCCGGCCAGCCGAGGCAGAGGCCGGCCAGGGGAAAGACATGGGGCGGCAGCTCCAGGAGGGCCGAGACCTCCGCGATCCGGTTGCGCACCTCGCTCACCGGGCAGCCGCCGAGCCCGGCCGCCTCGGCGGCGTAGAGGAGGCTCACCAGGACGATCCCCGCGTCCACCGCGGCGTTCATGAAGCTGTCGAGGTGCTCGTTGGCGAAAGGGTGCCGGCGGTGCTCGGCCAGGCGGCGGATGCGCCGGCCGTCGCCGCAGACCACGAGGCAGACGGGGGCCTCTGCCACCCAGGGGAATTGCGGCACCAGGGCGGCGAGCGCCGCCTGCTTCTCCGCGCCCAGGCGGATCACGCTCACCTGCTGCAGATCGGACTTTGTGGGTGCCGAGAGGCCGCCGGCCAGCACCCCGCGCAGCAGCTCCTCCGGCACGGGTCGCTCGGCAAAGGCCCGGATCGAGCACCGCTGCAGCATCTGGCGCAGGAAGGGGCTGTCCCCCTCGAGCGCCGCGGCCGTGCCGAAGCGGGCGGCATGGAGCTTGGTCAGATCGTCCCTCATTCCTACCTCTTCGCAATGGTCGTCGGGGCGAAGATGAAGGGCGGCCGACAAGCCTGCAAGGGACTAGGCGGGGGCGTCCTTCGCCGACTTGTGCAGAAGTCCGTCGGTTCGGTCTTGACAAGCCGCAGCGCTGTCCCTAATTGCAACGCTGATCAGGGATTAGCACTCGCCTGAAGGGAGTGCTAACAAGGCCCGATCCACCACAAACCAATGACCTGACACTCTCTCGTTTGAGGAGGAGATACCCGATGAAGTTCCGGCCGTTGCATGACCGCGTCGTCATCCGTCGCTTGGAAGAGGAAGAGAAGACCGCGGGTGGCATCATCATCCCCGACACCGCCAAGGAAAAGCCCATGCAGGGCGAGGTGGTGGCCGTGGGTCCCGGTGCCCGCAACGAGAAGGGCGAGATCGTGGCGCTGGACATCGCCGTCGGCGACCGCGTTCTCTTCGGCAAGTGGTCCGGCAACGAGGTAAAGATCGGCGGCGAAGAGCTGCTGATCATGAAGGAGAGCGACATCATGGGCGTGCTCTCCGACGCCGAGCCGGCGAAGGCCGCGGCCTGACCCCTCTCCGTTACCACCGCTAGATCAGAGGATTAGCGAAAATGGCTGCAAAAGACGTCAAGTTTTCCAGCGACGCCCGCGCGCGTATGCTGAGGGGTGTCGACATCCTTGCCGACGCCGTGAAGGTGACCCTGGGCCCCAAGGGCCGCAATGTCGTGCTCGACAAGTCCTTCGGCGCGCCGCGCATCACCAAGGACGGCGTCACCGTCGCCAAGGAGATCGAGCTCTCCGACAAGTTCGAGAACATGGGCGCGCAGATGGTGCGCGAGGTCGCCAGCAAGACCAACGACCTGGCCGGCGACGGCACCACGACCGCGACCGTGCTGGCCCAGTCGATCGTGCGTGAGGGCTCCAAGTCGGTTGCCGCCGGCATGAACCCCATGGACCTGAAGCGCGGCGTCGACCTCGCCGTCGAGGCCGTGGTCGCCGACCTCAAGTCGCGCTCCAAGAAGATCGCCGCCAACAGCGAGATCGCCCAGGTCGGTACCATCTCCGCCAACGGCGACACCGCCATCGGCAAGATGATCGCCGAGGCGATGGACAAGGTCGGCAACGAGGGCGTGATCACCGTCGAGGAGGCCAAGAGCCTCGACACCGAGCTGGACGTGGTCGAGGGCATGCAGTTCGACCGCGGCTACCTCTCGCCCTACTTCGTGACCGACTCCGACAAGATGCGGGTGGTGCTCGAGGAGCCCTACATCCTGCTGCACGAGAAGAAGCTCTCCAGCCTGCAGAGCCTGCTTCCGGTGCTGGAGGCCGTCGTCCAGTCGAACCGTCCGCTGCTGATCATCGCCGAGGACATCGAGGGCGAGGCCCTGGCCACCCTGGTGGTCAACAAGCTGCGCGGCGGCCTCAAGGTCGCGGCCGTCAAGGCACCGGGCTTCGGCGATCGCCGCAAGGCCATGCTGGAGGACATCGCCGTCCTGACCGACGGCCAGGTCATCAGCGAGGACCTCGGCATCAAGCTCGAGAACGTGACCCTCGACATGCTGGGCAACGCCAAGAAGGTGGTCCTGAACAAGGAGGACACCACCATCGTCGACGGCGCCGGCACCAAGGAGACGATCGCCGCCCGCTGCGGCCAGATCCGCAACCAGATCGAGGAGACCACCTCGGACTACGATCGCGAGAAGCTGCAGGAGCGCCTGGCAAAGCTCTCCGGCGGTGTCGCCGTGATCCGCGTCGGCGGTGCGACCGAGGTCGAGGTGAAGGAGCGCAAGGACCGCGTCGAGGACGCCATGAACGCCACGCGCGCAGCCGTCGAGGAGGGCATCGTCCCCGGTGGCGGTGTTGCCCTGCTGACGGCCATCAAGGCGCTCGACGGCCTCAAGGGCGAGAACGACGACCAGCGTGTCGGCATCGAGATCGTGCGTCGCGCGCTGAAGGCGCCGGCCCGTCAGATCGCCAACAACGCCGGTGCCGACGGTTCCGTCGTGGTCGGCAAGCTGCTGGAGTCGACCAAGGCCAACTGGGGCTACGACGCCCAGACCGGCGAGTACGGTGACCTGGTCTCCAAGGGCATCATCGACCCGACCAAGGTGGTGCGCACCGCACTGCAGGACGCGGCCTCGATCGCCGGCCTGCTGATCACCACCGAGGCCATGGTGGCCGAGGCGCCGAAGAAGGAGAGCCACTCCCACGGCGCCCCCGACATGGGCGGCATGGGCGGTATGGGCGGCATGGACTTCTAAGTCCGCTTCCCGCACGATAAGGAAAGGGTCGCAGCCTCCGGGTTGCGGCCCTTCTTCTTTTTGCGTCGGAGTTTACTGGCGTCGGGCCTTTCCGCCCCCACATGCTTCCTCTGGTTTGGGAGTTTGAAAGGCTCGGGAATGACCGGTTTCACGGACGCCACCTGGCACGCGGTTCGCCCGATCCGCGAGGCGATGATCGCCATGCCCTTCAATGCGGAGCTGAAGGAAGGCAGGCTCTCGCGCGAGCGCTTCAAGGGCTACCTGATCCAGGACAGCCTCTATCTCAAGGACTATGCCCGCGTCCTTGCGCTCCTGGCCGCGCGGGCGCCCGACAGCGATCTCATCCTGGAATACAGCAAGGCGGCGGAGACCTGCATCGTGGTCGAGCGCGCGCTGCACGAGGGCTTTCTCGGACAGTTCGGCGTGAGCCCGGCGGAGGTGGCTGCCGCCGAGCCCAGCCCGGCGACCCTGGCCTACACCAGCTACCTGCTGGCGACCGCCCACGGCGCTGCCTTCGAGGTCGCCGTGGCCGCGGTCCTGCCCTGCTTCTGGGTCTACCGCGAGGTGGGCCTGGCGATTGCCGCCGAGGCGGCCGGGGAGAACCCCTACCAGGCCTGGATCGACACCTACGCCGGCGAGGAATTTGGCGCCGCGGTGGAGCGCCAGATCGCCATCGCCGACCGTCTGGCCGAGGAGGCTGCCCAGCAGACCGTCGTGGCGATGGCGACCGCCTTCCATCGCTGCACGAGACTGGAATGGATGTTCTGGGACAGCGCCTACCGGATGGAAGGCTGGCCGGTCTAACTGGCCCTTTCCTTTTCGCGCAGCCAGTCCTCGATGAGCTGGCGGAAGCGCGCGCCGTCGAAGCTGGGGAAGTGGCCGCCGTGGACCTGGCGGACCGGCAGCTCCAGAAGGCGGCGCATGGAGGCGAGGTAGGCCGCCGGGTCGGAGTGGTAGCAGTCCTCGACCAGGGGCCCGTCGTAGAGGGTGTCGCCGGAGAAGAGGATGCCCGTGGCCTCCTCGAGGAGGGCGATGCCGCCGGGCGAGTGGCCGGGCAGGTGCAGGACCGTGAGGTGCCGGTCGCCCAGGTCCAGGATGTCGCCGTCTTCGATCAGCCGCGTGGCCGGCGCCGGGGCGACGGCATAGCGCTCGGAGCGGTAGGGGAGCGGCGGCAGGCGGGTGAAGATCTCGTCGCTGGCGTAGGGGTCGGCCAGGGTCTCCTTCCGCCCGGGTGCGGCCAGCAGCTTGGCCTCGGCCGGGTGGACCAGGCGCTGGTCGAACTCGTGGTGGCAGCCGATGTGGTCGAAGTGGGTGTGGCTGGCGACCGCCAGGACCGGCTTCTCGCTCACCTGCGGGACCCAGCGGCGCAGGCTCACCACGCCCATGCCGCTGTCGACCAGGAGGTCGCGGTCGCGCCCGCGCAGGTGCCAGATGTTGCAGCGGTAGAAGGGCAGGATGAAGGGCTCGTCGATCAGGCTGATGCCGTCGCTCAGGCGCTGCACGCGGTACCAGTCTTCCGGCCTGGCCCGCTCGGTCATGCGCTGCCCGCTTGCTCGATCGTGTAGGCCACCTTCTGGCCGTAGGAGATCTCCAGGGTATGGCCGTCGGGGTCCAGCAGGAAGGCGCCGTAGCCGACCGGGGGGCCGTAGTCGAAGGGCCCCTTGACGGTGACGCCCTCCAGCTCGGCCTCGGCGATCAGGCGGTCGACCGCCTCGCGGCTGGAGACCGCGACCCCGAGGTGCGCGAAGGGGCCCAGCGGCGGCCCGACGTCGCCTTCCTCCAGGAAGACGATGCAGAAGGGCCGGGTGCCGTCGGCCAGCCAGGCGACCTTGGCGCCCTCCTCCTCGCGCTGGTGCACGACCCGCATGGCCGCGTAGCGGGTATAGAAGGCGGCCGTGCGCTCCAGGTCGCTGCACTTCAGCGCCACGTGGGTCAGGCCGAGGTCCTCGTCGCTCATGGGCTCCTCCTCGCTTTTGCGGAGGAGCCTAGCAGGCGTCTACTTGGAGACCAAACGCGTGATGGTCGAGCGCGCGGCCTCGAAGCCTTCCCTGACCAGGATCTCGTAGAGCGGGATCTGGCCGAGCTGCGACCAGACGTAGTTCTTGAGCTGGTTGAAGGGCCGCCCGCCGAGGTCCGCGTCGCTGAGGCCGAGGTCGTCCTTGGCCACCTGCTGCAGCAGCGGCCAGGTGTAGAGGTGGGCCGCGCCCATGGTGTAGGGCCAGTTCATGTCGGCCAGGTGGGTCACCCACTGCTCGGCCGGGACCGGGGCCAGGACCATCTTTCCGCCCTTGCGCTCCAGGAGGCCGTAGTCGACGGGATCGACCTGGGCCATGACGGCGGCGGCCTTGATGAAGTGCGCCACGCGGTCGTGGCCGATCCAGTTGGTCACCACGCGCCGCCCGTCCATCGAGGCGTCCAGCATGGAGAGCTGGTGGGCGGCCGCCATGGCCATGACGATGCGGCTGTCGAAGCGGCGGTGCATCAGCTCGGCGGTCACGTAGATGCAGTGCGCGTGCCAGGTGTCGTCGTAGACCGTGCGCGGTTCCTCCAGCCAGGAACCGTCGTCGAGCCACTGGTAGAGCCAGACCTTGGGGTACTCGTGCACCAGGAGGGCGGCCACCGGCAGGTCGCGGTTGATCGGCAGGCCGTAGACCTGCTGGTAGTTCCTGGTATAGGCGTCGGCCAGGCGGATGTTGACGGCCACGGTCAGCGCCAGCCCGCCGGGATGGGCGTTGTAGAAGTCGTTGTGGCTGGAGGGCGCGGTCAGGTAGCTCTGCGGCGTCATGTGCCCCGAGGGCCAGACGTGGTCGGGGTCGTCGCCCGCGTTGAAGAAGCCCAGCTTCACCATCTCGTCGAAGAGGCGGCGGCGGTCCTGGTCGGAGGGGTAGAGCTCCAGGAAGGTGACCTTGGGATCGGCCGTGCACTCGGTCATGAGGCGGCGGTAGCCGGGGTCCTCCAGGCTGGCCGCGGTCTGCAGCAGCTCCTGGTAAATGCCGCTCACCAGGCGCGAGGCCTTGGCCATCTCCTCCGGGCTCATGGCGACGACCTGCTCCAGCGGGCGGGTGGCCGCCAGGTCCAGGTCATTCGAGAAGTGCGAGTATGCGAAGGGGCCGGGGAGCGCACCGCCGACGCCGGCGGGTCCGGTGGCCAGGCCGTGAGTCTTGCACATGATCTTGGTCCTCCCGTTGTTTCCTGTCGATCCTAGCGCAAGAAGCGCTCGGTTTCGGTGTCCAACAGCAGATGCGGCTCGGCCTTGAAGGCAAGGCGAACCCGCTCGCCGGCGCGCAGCGGCCGGTCGGGCGGCACGACCGCGCGCAGCGCCTGGCCGGCCAGGGTCAGGTCCAGGATCGACTTGCTGCCCAGATGCTCGACCCAGACGAGATCCGCCGGCTCGCTGCCGCCGGCCGCGCTCTCCGGCGAGACGGCGATGGCCTCCGGCCGCACGCCGAGCTGCAGGTCCCTCGGCAGCGAGGGATAGCCCGCAAGCGCCTCTATGCCGGCGACCGGCAGCTCGAAGCCCCGGCCCTTCAGCCGGTGCCCGCCGGTCTCACCGGTGAGCGTGACCGGCAGGAGGTTCATCGGCGGCATGCCCATGAAGCGGGCGACGAAGCGGTTGTCGGGCCGGTCGTAGATCTCCTGCGGCGTCCCGATCTGCTGGATCACGCCGCCGTCCAGCACGGCCATGCGGTCGGAGAGCGAGATGGCCTCGACCTGGTCGTGCGTGACATAGAGGATGGTCTGCCCGCTCTCCCGGTGCAGGGTGCGGAACTCGATGCGAAGCTGGATGCGCAGGCGCGCGTCGAGGTTGGTCAGCGGCTCGTCCAGGGCCAGCAGCTTGCTGGGGGCGGCCAGCGCGCGGGCGATCGCGACGCGCTGCTGCTCGCCGCCGGAATAGGTGCGCGGCGGGCGGTCCAGCAGGTGCGGGACCTTCACCAGCTCCGCGACCTCGCCCACCCGCGTGGCGACCTCGGGCTCCGCCATCCTCAGGCCCTTGCGCAGGGGGAAGGCGATGTTCTCGAAGCCGGTCATGGTGGGGAAGAGCGCGTTGTTCTGGAACAGCATGCTGACCCCGCGCGCCCGCGGCTCCAGCGACTGGATCTGGGTTCCGGCCAGGCGGATGCTGCCGGCCTCGGGGCGGTGCAGGCCGGCGATGGTCTGCAGCAGGGTGGTCTTGCCGGCGTTGGTCGGCCCCAGGACCGAGAAGAACTCGCCCTCCTCGACCCGGAAGTCGATCTCTTGCAGCGCGGTAACCTCGCCGAAGCGCTTGGTCAGGCCCTCGACCTCCAGCCAGCTCATCGGACGGCCTCCAGAGCCTGGACGGGGACCACCCGCTCGTCGCCGCTGTCGATGAGGTGCAGGCGGTCGGGCCGAAGGGCGATGAAGAGGCGCTCGCCCTCGCCGGCGAAGCCCGGCGCCACGGTGGCGGCGACGAGCTGCCGGCCGCCGTAGTCCAGGTGCAGCACGTGCTCGGCCCCCAGGTTCTCGACCACCCGGACCTCGGTCTCGGCACCCTCGGCCAGCGGCTCCCGGCTCAAGCGGAAGTCGTGCGGGCGGATGCCCAGCAGGTGGCGGCCCGGCGCGATCTCGGCCGCGCCCAGGGCCAGGGGGCCGTGCAGGGCCGTGGTCACCGCGATGCCCGGCCCGCTGCGCGCCACCTCGCAAGCGATGAGGTTGATCGGCGGGTCGCCGATGAACTCGGCCACGAAGCGGTTGGCGGGGCGGGAGTAGATCTCCTCCGGCGTGCCGATCTGCTGCAGGTCGCCCAGCCGCATGACGGCGATGCGGTCGGAGAGCGAGATGGCCTCGAGCTGGTCGTGGGTCACGTAGAGCACGGTCTGGCCGAGCGCCGTCTGGATCCGCTTCAGCTCGCTGCGCAGGGAATATCGCAGGGCGGCATCGAGGTTGGACATGGGCTCGTCCAGCAGCAGGATCTGCGGCTCGGTCACCAGCACGCGGGCCAGCGCCACGCTCTGCATCTCGCTCATGTTGAGCCCGCCGGCGCGCCGCTCCAAGATCGCGGTGAGGTTCAGCCGCTCGGCGATCTCGGCGACCCGCCGGCGCCGCTCGGCGCGCGCCACGCCCTGGGCCTCCAGGCCGAAGGAGAGGTTGGCCTTCACCTTCAGGCGCGAGAAGACGGCATAGTCCTGGAAGACCAGGCCGATGCGCCGCCGGTGCGGCGGCACCTCCAGCACCGAGCGGCCGTCGACCAGGATGTCGCCCTCGCTCGGCATCTCGAAGCCGGCGATCATCGCCAGGGTCGTGGACTTGCCGCAGCCGGAGGGGCCCAGCAGCGAGAGGAACTCTCCGGCGCGCAGCGAGAGCGAGAGGTCCTTGACCGCCTCGACCCGGTCGAAGCGCTTCTTCAGGCTCTTCAGTTCCAGCTTGATCTCGCTCATCGCTTGACCGCGCCGAATGTGAGGCCGCGCACCAGGTGCTTCTGGATGATGTAGCCGAAGAAGATGACCGGCAGGGTCGAGATCGTGCCCATGGCCGCCTGCACGCCGTAGAGCTTGCCGGAGGAGGCGGAGACGTAGTTGGCGACCTGCAGGGTGACGGTTGTCACCTTGCCGGAGGTCAGCACCAGGGCGAAAAGGAACTCCGACCAGTTCAGGATGAAGATGAAGAGGGCGGTCGCCAGGATGCCGCCCTTCACCAGCGGCAGGGTGACGGTCAGGAAGGCGCGGAACTGCGAGAGGCCGTGCACCATGGCAGCTCCCTCCAGCTCCGCCGGCACCTCCTCGATGAAGGAGCGGATCATCCATATCGAGAAGGGCAGGGTGAAGGCCGTGTAGGCCAGGATCATCCCCAGGTAGGTGTCGGTGAGCTTGAGGATCGAGAAGAGCGCCACCATCGGCACCACGACGGCGATCGGCGGCATCATGCGCACCGTCAGGAACTGGAAGGGGAAGTTCTCGCCTCCCGTCCGGAAGCGCACGATGGAATAGGCGGCCAAGGTGCCGAAGCAGACCGAGAGCAAGGTCGCCAGGGTCGAGATGATGGCCGAATCCTGGAAGGCCTTCCAGGCGCTGCCGGAGACCTTGTAGTCCAGCGAGCCCTCCTGCTCGGCCGCCACCTCGCGGGCTTCCTCGGGAAAGAAGACGATGCGGTAGTTCTGCAGGGTGGGGGACTCGGTAATCCAGACCGGCGGCCACTCGGCCCACTGCTCGTAGGGCTTCAGCGAGGTCGAGAAGAGCCAGAAGATCGGCAGGAAGGAGATGAGCGCGGCGACGATCACCGCGCCGCGCTTCAGGGCCGTCTTCCAGCCCTCGCCCTTGACTTTGCGTTGGCCATTCATCGCTCTTGCGCCCTCCCGCTAGCTGTGCCGTTTCAGCGGGCGCGAGAGCGCCAGGCAGACGGAGATCACCAGGACCAGCACGATGAGCGCGGCAGACGCGATGTAGCCCATGCGGAAGTACACGAAGGCGCCGTTGTACATGTACATGGAGATGGTCTCTGTCGCCCCGCCGGGCTGGCCGCGGGTCATGATGTAGACCGGGTCGAAGATCTTGAAGGTCTCGATGGCGCGAATCAGCAAGGCCACCCCGATCACGGGGGTCAGCAACGGCAGCATGATGCGGAAGAAGATCCTGACCGGCGTGGCGCCCAGCAGCAGGGCTGCGCGGATCTGGTTCTGCGGCATCGACATGAGGCCGGTCAGCACCATCAGGAACATGAGCGGCGTCCACTGCCAGATCTCGCAGAGCAGGATGGGGAACATCGCCCAGGTCGGGTCGGAGAGCCAGGAGAAGGTGAAGGGCTCGCCGATGATCAGGCTGATCAGGTGGTTGATCGGCCCGCGGTCGTTGAACAGCATGAAGAAGGCGTTGGCGGCATCGACCGGGATGATCATCATCGGCAGGATGATCACGCTGACCGCGATCTTGCGCCAGGGCCACTCGTCGAGGAACAGCATGGCCAGGCCCAGCGCCAGCGCGAGCTCGACCGAGATCGCGATCCCGACTACGGCGAAGGTGCGGATTACCGCGTTGATGAAGCGGTCGTCCCACCAGAGGTCGTAGAAGTTCCAGTACCAGACCAGCTCGGCATCGTACCAGGGAATGGCCTGGGTGGGCTGCCAGTCGGTCAGCGCCAGCCAGATGACGATGATGGTCGGCACCAGCACGATGCCGAGGACCGTCAGCTGGGCCGGCAGCACCAGGGCCACGTTGAAGGGGATCAGCCCCCGGTGCGCCCTGGGGCTGTCGACCTCTGCATGCGACCTCGCGGCCTCATCGGACATACCTGAAATCCCCGGAAATGGCGGCCCGAGGCTTGCGCCCCGGGCCGCCCGCTCCCCCCTCTAAAACGCTACTTCAGCTTGTCGCGCACGTCGGCCGGATAGATCGACTTGAGGAAGCGCCACTGCACCTCCTGGCTGCGCTTGCCCATGCGCCGGGTGATGCGCTCCCAGGAGCTGGCGGTGTCGTCCAGCGCCTCCTTGGGCGTCTTGGTGCCGCTGTCGGCGGCCGCCAGGTTGACGCGCAGCTCGTCGAAGTACTCGCCCTGACCCTTGAGGTAGAGGTCGGGGATGGAGTGGCGCATCGAGGCCTTGTGGACCTCCAGGAACTCCGGCGTGTAGACCTGCTCGATCTCCGGGTCGGAGTAGTGGACCTCGCGGAAGGGGTCGAAATAGCCGCCGGGATCGCGCACCGCGATGGTCGACATGACCGGGCTGCAGGCATAGAGGGTGAAGAGGTAGGCGATCTCCGGGTTCGGCGCGACCGAGGAGACCACGTAGTTCCAACCCCAGTTGAAGTAGGGCGTGCGCAGCAGGCTGTCGCCCTGCTTGCCGCCCGGCATGGGACCGTAGACCGTCTTGCCCTTCATGTCCGACTTGTCGGAGTTCAGGTACTTCTGCGTGCCGCCCCAGCCGATGTTGGCGAACTTGTTGCCCTCGCCGTAGGCCTCGAAGTTCTCGAAGAGGCCGTTGGACTTGGCGCCCGGATAGAGGTGCGCCGTGGCGGCCACCAGCTCTTCCAGGGCGGCGACGCCGGCATCGTTGTTGATCTGCGGCTCCAGGTCGTCGCTCAAGGGGTAGAAGCCCTTGGCGTGGAAGCGGCCCCACCACTCCCAGGCGATGAAGTACTGGGTGCGGTAGAGCGCGCCGCCGTACATGTCGTCGTCCGGGCGGTGGAACCAGGCCATCATCTGGTCCAGCTCTTCCCAGGTGTCCGGCACCTTCAGCGCGTAGCCGTACTTGTCGGCGAAACCCTTCTGCTCTTTCTCGTCGTCCATCCAGGGCTTGTTGTAGAACATCAGGTAGGTGTCGCCGTCGGTCTGGTAGCCGTAGAGGCTGCCCTTGTAGTAGTCGCCGATGGTGTAGAGCGACCCGTCCTGGAAGCCCTCCGGTTCGTACTTCAGCGCGTAGTCGTCCAGGTTCACCAGGATGCCCGATTCCGCCAGGTCCGGGACGCCGAAGGTCGCCGGCAGCGCGATGTCGAAGGAGCCGGACTTGGAGACCGCCTCCAGCAGCACCTTCTGGCTGATCTCGCCCAGCGGCACCTCGAGGTACTTGACCTCGATGCCGGTCGCCTCCTTGAAGGCGTCGCCCACCGGCTTCACGTTCCCCAGCGAGCCCGAGGGCTGCATGATGGTGAGCGTGACCGGCTTGCCGCCGGCCAGTTCCTTGGCCTTGGCGGCGGCCACGTTGTGGATGTTCTCCACCGCGGGCGACTGCGCGGAGGCCCGGCCGATCAGGCCCGGCGTCATCGCGAAGGCGGCCAGGCCGGCCGTGGTCTGGAGGAAACGCCGGCGCGTGCCGGCCAAGGGCTTACCTCTGTGCATGTCTTTCACTCCCTGTTGATTCCGCTTTTTCTCACTTCATGACGGTGAGCTTGCTGCGATCCTGTCCGACCAGGACCGCGCCGATCACCACCAGCCCCTTGATCATCATCTGCGAATACTGGTTCACCCCCATGAGGTTGAGGCCGTTGTCCAGGAAGGTGATGATCAGCACACCCAGCAAGGTGCGATGCACGCCGCCGACACCTCCGGAGAGCGAGGTGCCGCCGACCACGATGGCGGCCAGGCTGTTCAGCAGCAGGTCCTGGCCCAAGGTGGGCCCTGCCGCGCCCAGCCGCGCGACCGCCAGTGCGCCGCCGAAGCCGGCCATGGCGCCGGAGAGCGCGAAGGCATAGATCTTGAAGCGGCGGACCGGGATGCCGACCGTGTGCGCCACGGCCTCGCCGCCGCCGATGATGTACATGTAGCGCCCGAAGCGGGTCTTGAAGCCGACCCACGAGAGGATCAGCCAGGCCCCCAGCGCGAAGAGCGCGATGTTCTGGACGAAGGGGATCAGCTGGCCGATCGCCAGCTCCTCGAAATCGTACGAGCGATGGCCGACTGCGCGGCCCTGCAGGATCTCCCAGGCAGCGCCGGTGAAGACCGAAAGACTGCCCAGGGTCACCACGAAGGAGGGGATGCGGCCGAAGGCGAAGACAGCGCCGTTCACCACCCCCAGCAGGGTGCCGAAGGCGACGGCGAAGAGCGGTGCCGCCGGTCCCAGGTCCCAGGCGTTCAGCAGCTTGACCGTCACCGCGCCGACCAGCAGCACGACCGCGCCCACCGAGAGGTCGATCGAGCCCATCAGGATGACGAAGGAGGCGCCCAGGCAGGCGATCAAGAGGGTGCTGGCCTGGCCCGAGAGCGCGGTCAGGTTGCGCAGCGTGAAGAAGGCTTCCGTCGAGACGGCGAAGAAGCCGCCCAGCAGGACCACCACCAGGATCGGCAGCCAGATGCCGTTGGTGCCGCCCAGCGCCAGGCCGCGGCCGCCTTGCGGACTCTCCTTCGCGGTCACCGTCATGCCGCTTCTTGTCCCTCGGCGGCGAGCATCAGGGCGACCAGGTGCTGTTCGCTCGGCTTGGCGTCGGCCGGGGCCGGCACCTCGGCGGTGACGCGGCCCTTGTGCATGATGGCGATGCGGTCCGAGAGCCCGATCAGCTCCGGCAGGTCGTCGGTGATCAGCAGGATGGAGACACCCTCGTCGGTCAGGTTGCGGATGAAGCCGTAGATCTCTTCCTTGGCACCGGCGTCGACGCCGCGCGTCGGGTTGTCCAGCACCAGGCAGGAGAGACGGCGGCAGAGCCAGCGGGCCAGCACGACCTTCTGCTGGTTACCGCCGGAGAGGGTGGAGCAGCGGACCTCGGCTCCGCGGGCGCGGATCGCCAGGCGCTCGATGAAGTCTTCGGTCGTGGCCACCTCGGCGGCATTGCGCCAGATGCCGAGCGGGCCCACGAACTGGTCCTGCCCACCCGCCAGGCTGAGGTTCCAGGCCAGCGAGAAGGCCGGGATCATGCCTTCCGCCAGACGTTCGGCCGGAACGTAGCCGATGCCCTGGCCGATCAGCCGGCGGATGGTGGGGTGCTGGGCCTGGCCCTGGTCCAGGCGGATCTGGCCGGTACGCGGCGGCGTGATGCCGGCCACGCCGCGGCCGAGGTCGGCCTTGCCGGAGGCCACGAGGCCGCCCACGCCCAGGACCTCGCCGGCCTTCAGCGAGAGGTTCACGTCGTGATAGGTGGCGCCGTCGCCGAGACCGGAGATCTCCAGGCGCGTCTCGGCGCGGGGCGCCTGGCGGGCCTCCTGATAGTAGTCGGCGATCCGGGTGCGGCCGACCATGAGGCTGTGCAGACGTTCCTCGTTCGCCTCCTCGGGCGCCATGTCGGCCACGTTGCGCCCGTCCTTCAGGACGAAGACGCGGTCGCTCAGCTCCAGCACCTCGCTCAGCCGGTGCGAGACGAAGACGAAGGAGACCTGGCCGCGAAGAGCTTCGATCAGGCGGAAGAAGCGCTCCTCGTCGCCCTTCTCCAGCGAGGCCGTGGGTTCGTCCAGCAGGACCAGCGGCCGCGTGATCCCGAGGATCTTCAGCGGGACCAGGCAGGCCCGCACGATCTCGATGAACTGGCGCTGGGAGAAGCTGTAGTTGGAGGCGGGTCGGGTCACGTCGAGACCGAGGCCGGCTTCCTCGAGCAGGGCCTCGGCCAGCGCGATCATGCGCCGGCGCTGCATCAGTCCGACCGCGTTGCTGAAGCGCCGCTCCAGCGAGAGCAGCAGGTTCTCGTAGACCGGCAGGGTGCCGATCAGGGCCTGCTCCTGAAAGACCCGGCTGATGCCCAGGCTCATGGCCTGGCCGAAGGTCTTGGGCGCGATGGCCTCCCCGGCGAAGCTGAGGCTGCCCTCGTCGGGCTGCAGCAGGCCGGAGGCGATGTTCAGCAGGGTGGTCTTGCCGGCGCCGTTCTCGCCGACGAGGCTCACCACCTCTCCCTCACGCACGTCGAGGCGCACGTCGCTCAGGACCGGAATGCCGGCGAACTGCTTCGTCAGGCCTTGAGCGGAGAAGAGGAGAGGGCTCTCCATGTTCGGGTTCTTTGCTCCGAATCACCAAGAACGGAAAGGGCGGGGCGCCGGCTGGGAGGAACCGGCGCCCGGCCCCGGGGGCAAGGCGCTAGAGCCTCATCCTTGTTTCATCGGCGAGGGACCGAAGAGGTCGATCTTGTAGTGCTGCGCATACTCCATGCGCACCTTCTCCGCTTCGCCGTTCTCGCGGGCCGTCTTGTAGGCCTCCGGATAGGTCCAGCCGTCCGGCTGGGGAATGCCGCCCCACTCCAGGTCGATGTCCATGGGGAAGAGCTCGGCCTGGGGATCCCAGTCGTCGGGATGCTTCACCTTGCTCATCTTCTCGTAGTCGAAGGGCGCCACGTCGTCGTTGTTCACGTAGCGCTCCAGATAGGCCGAGAGGTTGTCCTTGGTCATGGTGACCGAGCGCCAGTTCATCAGCCGCTCCGGTGCACGCGGCGTCCAGCCGTTCATGACGTCGTAGAGCCTGGCGGTCAGCACCGCGCCCATGTACTGCGGGACGTTGGCGGAGGTCGCCAGCATGCGGCCGGCCTCGATCAGCTCCGCACCCACGGTGGTGCCGTCCGCACCGCTGATGAAGACGTCCTCGCCCGGACGGTAGCCCGCCGCGCGCAGCGCGGAGATGCAGCCGTCGGCCACGTCGTCGTTCTGGGCCACCACGCCGCGGATGTCTGGATGGCGGGAGATCAGGTCCTCCATCGCCTTTTGCGAATCCTCGCGGTTCCACTTGCCGGGCAGCTCGCCGGCGAAGGTGATCTGCGGGAACTCGGCAAGGGCGGCATCGCGGCCGCGCGAGCGGATGAGGTCGGTGGAGTTGCCCTCGATCCCGGTGACGCCCACCATGTTGCCGCCGCCGAACTTGTCCATCACCGCCTGGCAGACCGTCTCGGTCACGCCGCGGTGCGCGGAGAACTCCTCCGGCACGGCGTAGAGGGTGTAGTAGTCGCCGGCCTCGAAGGGGGTGAACCAGGGCAAGGTGCCCCAGGTGTTGTCCAGCCAGATCTTGTTCTCGTTGGCGAGCTGGGCGATGCGGCGGATAGAGCCGCCGCCCGGCGCGTGCAGCATGACCGCCTTGGCGCCGGCCGCGATCTGCTGCTCGAACTGGTCGAGCTGGCGCTGCGAATCGAGCTGCCCGTCGACGGTCGACATATCCATGCCGAAGGCCTTGGCGGCCTGGTTGGCACCGTCGTCGGCGTTGACGCAGTACTCCAGCCGCGCCGTCATCATGAGATGGGCCACCTTGCCGCTGGGGTCGGCCAGCGCCACGCCCGGGAAGCCGAAGCTGGCCGCGGTCGCGCCCGCAACCGCACTCACCGAGGCGAAGGCCAGGAAATCGCGGCGCGAGAGGCCGTGCAGATCCAGGCGCTCCATGTGCTTGTCGACCACGCGGCGGTCGGTGAAGTCGGGATAGTGTCTGGGGTCCAGTTTCTTGGTCATGGTCTTTCCTCCCTATCGTCTTGTCTTGTTGGAAACCACGCTACCTCTGTTCACTCTCCATCCGGTTCGCCCTGGCTCCTGCGGCGTTCCTGGTTCTCGCCGTCGGCGGTCCGGCCGGCCGCGGTGGCCGCGAACTTGATGAGATCGTTCTCCCGGACCCGTTCGACGCGGCCCTCGTCGATGTGCCACAGCAGGTGGGTCTGGATGCAGCACTCGGCATAGCAGCGCCGCATGCCGATGCCGGTGGAGACGGCATAGTCCAGTTCGGACTTGACCGGCATGACCTCGGGCACGAGATCGGTCGTGGTCTGCGGCCGGCTCTCGCGGGCCAGCACGTGCAGCACCCGCTCGCGGGTGTCGGTCTGCTGCTGGCGCATATGCAAGAGGCGGCGGCGCGACGAGGGCTCCGAATAGGCCGACAGCCCGTGTCCCTCGAACAGCGCCTGTGGCTTCAGCGCCAGGCACTTCTCGATCGAGTTCCAGTGCGCCTTGGCATCGCCGATGGGGAAGGGGCCCAGTGGGGTCGGGTAGTGCAGCAGGTCGCCCGAGTAGAGGATGCCGTTGTGCGGGTTGTAGATACCGATGTGGCCGGGGCAGTGACCCGGCAGGTGCACCACCTCCAGCTTCAACCCGCCGACTTCGAGGACGTCGCCCTCGTCCACGTCCAGGTCCACCTCGACCGGGAAGTTCCAGTACTTCTTGATGATCTCCGGGTCGGAGAGGCCCAGGCTCTCGCCCTCCTTCAGGTTGAAGTCGGCCAGCATCTCTTCCGGGGTCACGCCGAAGCGGGTGATGTTCTCGCGCCGGGTGACGATCAGCGGATCTTCGATGATGGGCTTGTCGCCCGGATGGGCCACCACCTGGGCGCCGTAACGCTCTTTCAGCATCTTGGCGTTGCCGGTGTGGTCGTAGTGGAAGTGGGTGATGACGATGTACTTGAGGTCGTTCTTTTCCTTGTCCAGCAGCTCGACCAGGAATTCACCCATGCCGTTGGCGTGTTCCGGGAGGGTCCAGTTGCCGGTATCGATGAGCAGGTTCTCGCCCTGCCCGCGGATCAGGTAGACGCCGCTCTGCACGTAGCCGTCCAGCTCGTCGCCGGCCCAGGGCCCGTGGATGCCCGGGATGCCCCAGCCGTCGGGTGTCTCTGCCCAGAAGAAAATCATGACGATCCCTCCTTGCCGTCCATCACCCCCTCTTCGTTGCGCGGCGCGTAGCGGTCGTAGCGCAGGTCGCAGGAGATGCCGTGCGCGACCATGCCCTCGACCTCGCAGACGCGGGCCAGGGGACGGGCGATCTTGCGGCTGGCCTCCTTGCCGAGACGCTGCCAGGTGACCGTCTTGATGAACTTGCCGACCCAGAGGCCGCCGGTGTAGCGCCCGGCCCGGCCGGTCGGCAGGGTGTGGTTGGTGCCGACCCCCTTGTCGCCGTAGGCCACCGTCGCCTCCTCGCCGACGAAGAGGCTGCCGTAGTTGGTCAGACGCTCCAGATAGTAGTCGTCGTCGGCGGTCTGCAGCTCCAGGTGCTCCGGCGCGTAGTCGTCGCTGACGGCGATCGCCTCGTCGGCGTCTGCCACCACGATGACCTCGCCGTGGTCCCGCCAGGCGGGGCCTGCCAGGTCGCGGGTCGCCAGGGTCTCGAGCTGGCGCTCCACCTCGAGGATGGTGGCCTTGCCCAGTTCCTCCGAGGTGGTGATCAGCCAGGCCGGGCTGTCGGGCCCGTGCTCGGCCTGCCCGACCAGGTCGGTCGCGACCACGAAGGGGTCCGCGCTCTCGTCGGCGATGACGCAGACCTCGGTCGGCCCGGCCAGCAGGTCGATGCCGACCGTGCCGTAGAGCTGGCGCTTGGCCTCGGCGACGAAGGCGTTGCCGGGCCCGGTGATCATGTCGACCGGCTGCATGCCGACGCAGCCGTAGGCCATCGAGGCCAGCGCCTGCACCCCGCCGATGCAGTAGATCTCGTCCGCGCCGGCTTCCGACAGGCCGTAGAGGGTGGGGGGGAAGATGCCCTCCTTGTCGCGCGGCGGGGCGCAGCCGACGATGTGGCCGACCCCGGCCACCCTGGCGGTGCCGACGCTCATGATCGCGGCCGAGACGAGAGGGTACTTGCCGCCGGGCACGTAGCAGCCGATCCGGTTCACCGGGATGTGCTTCTGGCCGATGACGATGCCGGGCGCGACCTCGGTCTCGAAGGAGGTCAGGGTCTCGAGCTGGCGCTTGGCGAACTCCGTCACGTTCGCCTTGCAGAGCTGGAAGTCCTCCTTGAAGGTCTCCGGCAGCTGGCGCCTGACCTCCTGGATGCGGTCCTCGGAGACGCGGAAGTCCTGGTCCTCCCAGCGATCCAGTTCCCGGGCGAAGCGGCGCACGACCTCGTCACCGCCCTTTCGGATCTCGGCAAGCATCTCCCGAACGCGGACTTCCGGGGCGGCTCTTTCGGCCTTGGCCGCCGCTGTCGCCTGCTTCAGATAGCGCACCACGCTTCGCACTCCTCCCCGATGATAACGTTTACATCGACCTGCATAGCCTCGGGCCGGCGGGCGATCTTTTGTTGAGCATATGCTAGACTAGGGTCGTGTCAGCGGTCAATCCGCAAATTTAGCTTACTTTATGGCCGGTAATGAGACATATTCTTTCAAAACTGCCGGATTTCGCTGCCGACGGCGGCGAGGGTGCGCTGAGCGATGGGGCGGTGAAAAGGCTTATGCAAACGTTTTCATATGCTGGTTCTATGATCCGGGGTTGCGGACCTTCCCCGGCCCCGGGGGCGTCATGAGGCGGCCCCGCCAGCAGGCGGAGAAGGCGGGCGCAGAACCCGAGGCGTCCGGCGGCAAGGGCCGGCGCATCACCATCCGCGAGATCGCGCGCGAGGCGAAGGTCTCCACGGCCACGGTCTCGCGCGCTCTCAACGCACCGGAGAAGGTGGCGGAGTCGACCCGGGCGGCGGTGATGGAGGCGATCGACCGCCACCACTTCGTGATGGACGGTGTGGCCATGAGCCTGGCGTCCAGGCGCACGCGGACCCTGGGCCTGATCATCCCGACCATCACCAACTCGATCTACGCCTCCTCGACCCAGGCGATCCAGCAGTGCGCCCAGGCCTCGGGCTACTCCGTCCTGGTCGGCGTCAGCGAGTTCGACGAGGAGCAGGAGGCCGCGCTGATCCGGCGGCTGATGGAGCGCCGCGTCGACGGCCTGATCCTCACCGGGGCGAGCCGGGCGCCGGGGCTCTACGAGACCTTGAGCCGCAACCGCCTGCCCTTCATGCTGACCTGGCAGCCCTCCGACGACCCCACGCGCCCCAGCGTCGCCTTCGACAACGGCCGGGCCGCCGCCATGGCGATGCAACACCTGATCGAGCTGGGCCACCGGCGGATCGGCCTGATCTGCGGGCGCAGCGACGCCAACGACCGGGCGCTCGCCAGGCGCCAGGCCTACGAGGCGGCGATGCGCGAGCTGGGCGTGCCCTCGTCCGACTGGCTGATCTTCGAGCGCGACTTCGAGTTCATCGAGGGACGCACGGCCATGCACCGCATGCTGGACCACCGCCTGCGGCCGACCGCCGTCTTCTGCGCCAACGATATCCAGGCGATCGGCGCTCTCTCCGAGTGCCAGGCGCAGGGCGTCTCGGTACCGGACGAGCTGTCGATCGTCGGCTTCGACGACCTGCCGATCTCGCAGTACCTGACGCCGCAGCTTACGACCTTGCGGGTCCCGGCCAACCAGATGGGCCATCTGGCGGCCGAAAAGCTGCTGGCCTGGATCGAAAGCGGCGAGCCGCCGGAGAGCGAGGTGCTGCCCGTCTCGCTGGCGCTGCGCGGCAGCACGGCGGCGGTACCCAGGGGAAGCTGAGGGCACCGAACCCCCCTTGCGGCCAGCGTGACCTTCTACTAGGCAGGAGTACGGGGTTGAGTTTGCGTTGGGCAGTAAGGATTGGGGAGTAGGTTCTGATGGCCAGATGGCAGAGGTCTTTGGCAGCTTTGCTGACCGGAGCCGGGATCGCAGCCTTCGCCGGCGGCGCCTCGGCGGCAGAGAACACCATCATCGTTCTGGATGCCTCCGGCTCGATGTGGGCGCAGATCGAGGGCGACCACAAGATCACAATCGCGCGAGAGGTCCTGGGCTCCGTCCTTGACGAGATCCCGGCCGATCAGAGCCTCGGCTTCATGGCCTACGGGCACCGCAAGAAGGGCGTCTGCAGCGATATCGAGCTGCTGGTGCCGCCGGGGCCGGGCACGGCCGGCCAGATCCGCGAGGCGGCCGGCAAGCTGAATCCCAAGGGCAAGACACCGCTGACCGACGCGGTCCGCCAGGCGGCCGAGGCCCTGCGCTACACCGAGGATGCGGCTACCGTCGTGCTGATCACCGACGGGCTGGAGACCTGCGATGCCGATCCCTGCGCGCTGGGCCGGGCGCTCGAGGAGTCCGGCGTGGCCTTCACCGCCCACGTGGTCGGCTTCGGCCTGAAGGAAGGCGAGGGGGCGCAGGTCGCCTGCCTGGCGGAGGAGACCGGCGGGCGCTACCTCGATGCCGCGAACGCCTCGGAGCTGACGGAGGCCCTGACCCAGACCGTGGCGGCCCCGCCGCCGGAGCCGGAAGAGAGCGCGACTGTGGCCGCGCCGGCCGAGATCCCCGCCGGCGCCAACTTCGAGGTGGCCTGGGAAGGCCCCGGCAACGAGGGCGACTACATCACCATCGTCGAGCTGGGAACGCCCGAGGACCAGCATGGCAACCACGCCTTCGTGCGCGAGGGCAATCCGCTGGTGGTGCGGGCGCCCGACGGGCTCGGCGCCTACGAGGTGCGCTATCTCTCCGGCAAGACCGGCAAGCCCATCGGCCGCACGGCCGTCACCCTGACGCCGATCGAGGCCAGCCTCGAGGCGCCCTACGAGGTGGCCGCGGGCGGGGAGTTCGAGGTCGCCTGGTCCGGCCCGGGCTATCAGGACGACTTCCTCACCATCGTCGAGGCGGGCGCGCCCGAGGGCAGCGACGCCAGCTTCGCCTACGCACGCGACGGCAGCCCCTCGCCGCTGAGCGCGCCCGAGGCCCTGGGCAACTACGAGGTGCGCTACGTGGTCGGGCAGTCGAAGCGGACGCTCGCCAGCCATCCCATCATCGTCTTCGCCGTCGGCGCGACCCTGGAAGCGCCCGAATCGGTGGCCGCGGGCTCTCGCTTCGAGGTGGCCTGGGACGGACCGGACAACCGCAACGACTTTATCACCATCGTCGAGGCCGGTGCGCCGGAAGGGACCTTCGCCTCCTACGAGTACACCCGCCACGGCAGTCCCCTGACCCTGGAGGCGCCGGACGCCCTCGGCGCCTACGAGATCCGCTATGTCCTGGGCGGCTCGAAGGCGACCCTGGCCAGCCGTCCGATCACGCTGCTGGCCGTGGAGGCCAGCCTCACCGCGCCCGCCGAGGTGGCGGCCGGCTCGCGCTTCGAGGTGACCTGGGAGGGGCCGGACAATCCCGGCGACTTCGTCACCATCGTCGAGACCGGGGCGCCCGAGGGCAGTTTCGCCTCCTACGGCTATACCCGGCACGGCAGCCCGGCCAAGCTGGTGGCGGCCGACGCCGTGGGCGAACACGAGATCCGCTACGTCATGGGCAAGTCGAAGCGCACCTTGGCGTCTGTTCCCGTCACCCTGGTCTCGGTCTCGGCCAGCCTGGAGGCTCCGGCCGAGGTGTCGGCCGGCGCTTCCTTCGAGGTGGCCTGGGAGGGGCCCGACAACCCGAACGACTACATCACCATCGTCGAGGCCGGCGCGCCCGAGGGCAGCCATCTGAGCTACGACTACTCCCGCAAGGGCAGCCCCGTGAAGCTCCGGGCACCGGACGCCGTGGGCGACTACGAGCTTCGCTACGTCGTGGGCAAGTCCAAGCGCACCCTGGCGAGCCGTCCCGTGACCCTGGTGGCCGTGGCTGCCAGCGTCGAGGCGCCCGCCGAGGTCCAGGCCGGCTCCGACTTCACGGTGAGCTGGAGCGGACCGAACAACCCCAACGACTACATCTCCATCGCCGAGGTGGGGGCGCCGGAGGGCAAGTACCTGACCTACGCCTATACCCGGAAAGGCAGTCCGGCGAAGCTCAGGGCACCGGACCAGGTCGGCAAGGTCGAGATCCGCTACGTCATGGGCCAGTCGAAGCGGACCCTGGCCAGCGAGACCATCGCGCTGACGCCGGTCTCGGCGAACCTGCGGGTGACCAACACCGTGGTGCCGGAAGGCCAGGCCATCGTCGAGTGGCAGGGTCCGAACCTGGCCAACGACTATATCGCGCTGGCTGAACCCGGTGCGCCGGAGGGCAAGTACCTGGCCTACGCCTACACCCGGCGCGGCAATCCGGCGACCATCAAGGTGCCCAAGGTCCTGGGCAACTTCGAGATCCGCTATGTCATCGGCCAGTCCAAGCGCACGCTTGCCGCCATCCCGGTCCTGATCGACATCGCCAAGGTGACCCTGGAGGCGCCGAAGGCGGTGAAGGCGGGGGGAACCCTGCAGGTCGCCTGGAGCGGTCCGGGAAACTGGGAGGACTTCATCGAGATCGTCCCGGCCGGGGCCGCGGCCGATGCCAAGCCCCTGACCGCCACACGGACCTCGCAGGGCAGCCCCCTGCCGATCTTCGCGCCGGCCCAGCCGGGCGAGTATGAGGTGCGCTACAAGATGCGAGGCACCGGCGAGGTGGCGAGCGCCATCCCGCTGACGGTCGAGTAGCCGGGACGGGGCGGGCGGTGTCGGCAGGTGTCGCGCTACCGCCCGCCGTGGCCGCCTGGCACGACGCCGGCCGCTTTCTCAACATCGGCGGCCGACCCGTCTTCCTGCGCGAGGACGGGCGGGGCCCGCCGCTCTTGCTGCTGCACGCCTACCCGACGTCCTCCTGGGGATTCCATCGGATCTGGGGGGAATTGACGAAGGACTACAGGGTCCTGGCGCCCGATCTTCCGGGATCGGGTTTGTCGCACAAGGGGCCCGGCGAAGACTACAGCCTGGCCGGGCTCGGGTCCGTCGTCACGGACCTGCTGGCCCACTGCGGGGTGCGGGAACCCCATCTCCTGGCGCACGGCTACGGGGCCACGATCGCCCAGGAGCTTCTCGCCGACGGCCAGGACTTCGCCTCGGTCTGCTTCGTGACCGCCAGCCTCTTTCCCGAGGTCAGCGAACTCACCTCGATGCAGCGCCTGATGCTCTCTCCCCTCGGGCCGCTGCTCGCGCGCTATGCCAGGCAGCCCTTCGCCGTCTTCGCGCGCCGTCTCACCAGGGCCTTCGGCCCGTCCCACCCCCCGACGAGCGAGGAACTCGAGGCGATCTGGGCCCTGCTGCGCCACAACGATGGCCAGCGGGCGGTACCCGAGGTCATCGGATACCTCCTGGAGCGAAAGCGCCGCGCCCGCGCGCTGGTCTCCGCCATGCTCCGGGCCGACTGCCCGCTGCACTATATCGCCGCCGTGGACGATACCTTGAGCGGCCAGGCGGTGATCGACGGCTGGCGCAGAAGCCTGCCGGACGCCGGGCTGGTGTTGCTGCCCTCGGGGACAGGCCACTACGCGCCGCTCGAGTGCCCGGCCGAGCTGCTCTCCGCCTACCGGGATTTCCGCAGGGCTCAGGCGTAGGCCGCCGTCGCGGTCATGGCCAGGTGGCCCTGCGGCGTCTCCGCCCAGAGCTCTGCCCCCTCTCCCTCGGGCCGGCCGTCGATCGTGAAAGGCTCCACGTCAAACAAGGGCGCCAAGGCTTTGAAGAAGAACGACTTCAGCCGTGCCCCCTTGCGCCGTTCCGCCAGTGCCGCCAGCAGGGTGCCGGTCAGGGGGCCGTGAAAGACCAGGCCCGGGTAGCCCTCCACGTCGCGGCAGTAGTCGCGGTCGTAGTGGATGCGGTGGCCGTTGAAGGTGAGCGCGGAGTAGCGGAAGAGCTGCACCGGGCTCGGCGTCACGCGCTCGCGCCAGGCGCCCTGCTCCGGCGGCTGCTTCGGGTCGGGCTTGGGATCGTCCGGGGCGGGATCGGCACGGTAGACGATATCGTGCTCCTCGATCAGGCAGTCGCTGCCGTCGACGGCATAGCGGTGCTCCACCGTGACGAAGCAGAGGGGACCGCTGCGCCCCTCCTTGGGGTTCACCGCCTTGATGGTGGAGCGCTTGCGCGCCTCCCGGCCCAGGGGCAGGGGGGCCGCGAAGGTCAGGCGTCCGCCGGCCCACATGCGCCGCGGCAGGGCGACGGGCGGCAGGAACCCGCCGAGCTTGGGGTGGCCGTCGCGCCCCAGCCCGCCGAGCGGCACCTCGACGGGGAAGTAGATCCAGTGCCAGAGCGGCGGCAGGGGATCGCCCTCTTCCAGGCTCGCGGCCTGGTCCATGGTGGTCTGCATGAGCCGGGCCTGCTTGACGGAGAGGTAGTCGCTGGTCTCTTCGCTCTTGCCGATCCAGCGCGAGAGGATCGTGGGATCGAGGGTCGCTTCCTGCATCCGTCTGCCCTTTTGTTCGCTCACGTTGACAAGGCGCAAATCAGCCGCTTAGGTCCAGACACCGTCAAGAAAAATCCAAAGCAACCTATCTGGGAGAGAGACATGTCACACCGCATCGCCGCGCTCGCGGGCGCCGCCGCGATCACCCTCGCCAGCGTGCTTGGAGCTGGCGCTTCCAACGCCGAAGAGACGCTTCGGATCTCGCTGCAGCTTCCGCTCAAGAGCCACCTCGGGCAGAACCTGCTGCTGTTCAAGGAGGAGGTCGAGAAGAACTCCGACATGACGGTGGAGATCTACGATTCCGCCCAGCTCTTCAAGGACAAGGACGTGCCCGAGGCGGTGGCCTCCGGCCAGATCGAGATGGGGGTGGCCTCGCTCACCCGCTTCGTCGGCGAGATCCCGGCCGTCGATGTCTTCTACATGCCCTTCGTCCTCAACAGCGAGGAGAAGGTGCGCAAGGCCGTCGCGCCAGGCAGTGCGGTGCGCGGGCCCCTGGACCAGGCCATGCTGGAGACCGGCGCCCGGCCGCTCTGGTGGCAGGCCTACGGCGGCGTGATCCTGCTGTCCAACGGCGGGCCGCTGAAGACCCCGGCCGACATCAAGGACAAGAAGGTCCGCGTCTTCGGCAAGACGCTCGGCACCTGGATCCAGGTGCTGGGCGGCGTCCCGACCCTGATCTCCGGCTCCGAGCAGTTCCTGGCCTACCAGCGCGGCACGGTGGACATCGGCATGACCGGCGTCTCCGGCGTCAAGTCGCGCTCGCTCTGGGACGTGATGGACACCATCACCGTCACCAACAACGCCGACATCGAGTTCATCGTGCTGGTGAACGAGGACTTCTGGCAGGGCCTCAGCGACGCGCAGCGCAAGGTCATCACGGAGGCCGCGCTCAAGGCCGAGGACGACGTGCGCAACCGCATGAGCACGATCGAGGCCGAGGCCTTCAAGGCGGCCGAGGAGAACGGCATGACGGTCTACCAGCCGACCGAGGCCGAGATCGCCGAGTGGAAGAAGGCCTCCGAGCCGGTGATCGAGGAGTGGCTGAAGACCTCCGGCGAGATGGGCAAGCAGGTCCTGGAGGCGGCGGAGAAGCTCTAGGTCCGAAGGCGCTGCGGCCCGCCGCAGGGCCGCAGCGCCGCCTGCCACCATGCGCCCGATCGACCGCCTCTCCGACCTCATGGCCGTCCTGTCCGGCTGGGCCTTCTTCGCGATCGGCCTGATGCTGGCCTACGAGGTGGCGGCCCGCTATTTCTTCAACGCGCCCACCATCTGGGCCGAGGAGCTCTCGCGGCTGGTCTTCGTCTGGGCTACCTTCATCGCCGCTGCGAGCCTGCTGCGGCACGACAAGCACATCCGCGTCACCGTCGTCACCGACCGCCTGGGCGAGGGCGGGCGGCGCGCGGCCAGGGTGGTGGCCCTGCTCTTCGTGCTGGCGCTTTCCGCCGCCATCGTCTGGTACGGCACGCCGATCGCGCTCAACTCGCTGGAGCGGGGCCGCACCACGGGCACGATGATGGACCTTCCGAACTGGTGGGCGCAAGCGGCTGTTCCCATTGCCTTTTTGCTGCTCGCCCTGCAGGCGGTGGTGGAGCTGATCCGCACCCTGGGCGGCGCCCCGCTGCCGGTCCACGAGGAGGTGGCCGAGTAGCGATGGACAGCGTCTTGATCCTGGTTGCGCTCTTCGCGCTGCTGCTGACCGGGGTGCCCGTCGCCTTCGTCCTGGCCGGGCTCGGTCTGCTGCTGCTGCTGATCGGCGGCTTCTCGCCGATGATGGCGGCCTCCGGGCTGCTCTCGACGATGGACAGCTTCGTGCTGATCGCGGTCCCGCTCTTCCTGCTGATGTCCAACGTCATGCTGAAGGGCGGGGTGGGGCGCGACCTCTTCGCCGCGGTGCAGGCCTGGGTCGGCCACTGGCCGGGCGGACTGGCGGTGGCCACCGTGATCTCCTGCGGCATCTTCGCGGCGATCTCCGGCTCCTCCGTCGCGACGGCCGCCACCATCGGCACGGTGGCGATCCCGGAGATGGTCGGGCGCGGCTATCCCCGCCACTTCGTCTTCGGCCTGCTGGCGGCGGGCGGGACCCTGGGCATCCTGATCCCGCCCTCGATCATCCTCATCGTCTACGGCGTCATCACCGAGGAATCGGTGCTGGCCCTCTTCGAGGCCGGCGTGGGGCCGGGCCTGGTCATGGTGCTGCTCTTCATCCTCTTCTCCATGGCCTATGCGCGCGTGACCGGGATCGAGCGGGAAACCGAGCGTGCCGGCTGGGCCGTGCGCCGCGAGACGGGCCTGCGCGCGCTGCCGACCGTGCTGCTGGCGGCCCTGGTGATCGCCGGCATCTACATGGGCTGGTTCACCCCGACCGAGGCTTCGGCCATCGGCTTCGTCGGTGCGCTCTTCGTCACCTGCGTGGTGCTGCGCTCCCTCACCTGGCGGGGGCTGCTGGAGGCGGTGCGCGATTCCATGCGCACCACGGTCGCGATCCTGCTGATCATCGGCGGGGCCAAGATCTTCGCGCGCGCCATCGCGCTGTGGCGCATCCCGCAGGACATCTCCAACCTGATCTCCGAGAACATCGATTCGGCCGGCCTCTTCATCCTGGTGGTGGCCCTGGTGCTGCTGGTCATGGGCCTCTTCATGGAGGCGCTCTCGATGATGCTGATCATGGTGCCGGTGCTGGCCGGCGCCCTTGTGGCCGTGGGCATCGATCCCATCTGGTTCGGCATCTTCTTCGTGATCATGGTGGAGTGCGCGCTGATCACCCCGCCGGTCGGACTGAACCTCTACGTAATCCAGGCCGTCGGCCAGGCGAAGATGGGCGAGGTGGCGCGCGGCGTCTGGCCCTTCCTTCTGCTGATGCTGGCCACGGTCCTCATCATCACGCTCTTCAAGGACATCGTGCTATGGCTGCCTCTGAACCTCTAGGACCCGCCGAAAGGCTGCGCCGGCTCTTGGCCGAGGGGCGCCTGCTGGTCACCCCCTCCTGCGCCGACGCGCTCTCGGCCAAGCTGATCGAGCAGGCGGGCTTCCGCACCGCCTTCATGTCGGGCTTCGCGGTCTCGGCCAGCCGCATCGGCCAGCCCGACACCGGGCTCATCTCCTACGGCGAGATGGTGGATACCGTGCGCAACATCTGCGCGGCCACGTCGATCCCGATCCTCTGCGACGGCGACACCGGCTACGGCAACGCGCTGAACGTCAAGCGCACGGTCAAGGGCTACGCGCGCGCCGGTGCGGCCGCGGTCATGATCGAGGACCAGGTGGCGCCCAAGCGCTGCGGCCACACCAAGGGCAAGCTGGTGGTGGACCGCGCCGAGGCGGTGGACCGCATCCGGGCGGCCGCCGACGCCCGCGCCGAGGGCGACGACATCCTGATCCTGGCCCGCACCGACGCCCGCCACGGCCACGGCCTGGACGAGGCCCTGGCGCGTGCGGCGGCCTTCAAGGAGGCCGGCGCCGACATCCTCTTCGTCGAGGCGCCGCGCTCGGTCGAGGAGATGCGGCGGATCTGCCGCGAGGTTCCGGGCCATCACATGGCCAACATGGTGGAGGGCGGCGAGACCCCGATCCCCACGCCGGCCGAGCTGCAGGAGATCGGCTTCGCGGTCGCTGCCTATCCGCTGACCCTCATGTCGGCCGCCATGCGCGCGATGCTGGAGGCGCTGGAGGTGCTGAAGGGCGACGGCCAGGCCCGCAACATCCTGGACTTCGCCGAGCTGCGCCGCCGGGTCGGTTTCGAGGACTACTACACCGAGGAGAGCCGCTACAGTGGCGCCAGGCCGGACTGACAGCAACGCGCACCGGTCGGCGGCCGCTATCCGGCGCCGGTCATTCGAGACTTTTCGCACCTGCTAACTGTGATAGCCTTCCTCCAGCAAGACTGGAAGGGAGGCGCGGATGCCTAGCCGGGACGTGAAAGGCTGCTGCCCGTTGGATTGCCAGGACGGCTGTTCCTGGGTCGCGGAGGTCGAGGACGGCCGGGTGCGCAAGGTCGTGGGATCGAAGGCGCATCCCTTCACCCGCGGCGTGCTCTGCGCCAAGGTCAACGACTACGAGGCCAAGACCTACGCGCCCGACCGCCTGCTGCATCCCCTGCGCCGGACCGGGGCCAAGGGCAGCGGGCGCTTCGAGCGGATCTCCTGGGACCAGGCCCTGGGGGAGATCGCCGGCAGGTTCGGGAAGATCGTCCAGGACCACGGCGCCGAGGCGCTGATGCCGCTGCACGACATGGGCTCGGCCGGCGTGCTGCAGCGCCGCGCGCTCATGCGCCTCTTCCACGCGCTCGGCGCCAGCCGGCTGCACGGCAGCCTCTGCTCGCAGCCGGCCATCGCGATCGGGGCCGAGGGCCACCCCCTGGGCTTCGACCCCGAAGATATTGCCGAGAGCGAGCTGATCCTGCTCTGGGGGTCGAACCCCCTGACCTCGGCGCACCACCAGTGGCACCCCCTGGCGGAGGCGCAGAAGCGCCGCGGGGCCAGGGTGATCGCGATCGACCCGCGCCGGACCCGCTCGGCCCTGAAGGCGGACGAGCACATCGCCATCAAGCCGGGCACGGACGCCGTGCTGGCGGCCGGCATCGCCCGGGTGCTGCTCGAGGAAGGGATGGCCGACCTCGACTATGCCCGCTCCGCGGCGGCCGACCTGGAGGACTACCTCGCCGAGATCGCGGCCTGGACGCCCGAGCGGGTCGCCGCCGTCACCGGAATCGCCGCGGAGGAGGTGCTCCGCATCGCCCGTCTCTACGGCCGGGCGAAGCCGGGGACCATCCGGGCGGGCGTCGGCTCGCAGCAGCACGTCGACGGCGACGGCTTCGTCAGGGGCCTCTCGGCACTGGCGATCCTCTCCGGCCACTGGCGCCTGCCGGGCGGCGGGCTCTTCATCGCGACCGGCCCCACGGTGGACGACGAGGCCGCCGAGCGGCCTGACCTCCTGCCCCGCGAGAGCCGGAGCCTGGACCGCGCGCGGCTGGGCGAGATCCTGACCTCCGGGCAGCTCGATCCGCCGGTCAAGGGGCTGATGGTCTGGGGCCACAACCCGCTGGTCAACCAGGTCGACGTCGAGACGGTCCGCAAGGGCTTCTGCCGCGAGGACCTCTTCACCGTCGTGATCGACCACTGCATGACCGACACGGCCCGCCACGCCGACATCGTCCTGCCCTCCACCACCCAGCTCGAGCACTTCGACATCCAGGGCTCCTGGGGCCATCAGTACGTCGGGCTGAACCACCCGGCGATTGCACCCTTGGGCGAGTCGCGCCCGCACACGGCGATCCTACGCGATCTCGCCCGGCTGATGGGCCTCGGCGAGCCTGCGCTGCTGGAGGACGACGAGACCATCGCGCGCTCCAGCCTGCCGGCGGACTTCGACTGGGAGGCCCTGAAGGCGCAGGGCTGGCTGAAGGCGCCGCCGCCGGCCGAGCATCCGGCCTCCAAGGGCCCGGTCCTGCGGCTGGCGGGCGGGCTGCCCGGGCCGGACGCGCCGCGCCTGCCGGGCGAGGTGCCCCAGGGGAGCCTACGGCTGCTCACCACCAAGGGGCACTACCTGCTGAACTCGACCTTCGCCAACATGCCGCGCCAGAGCAAGCAGCAGGGCGCGCCGCTGTTGGAGATGAACCCTGCCGACGCCGAACGGCTTGGCCTGGCCGAAGGTGTCCGGGTCGCCGCCCGGAACGGCCAAGGCGAGATCGTGGCCAGCCTTCGCGTCACAGACGGCGTGGTGCCCGGCTGCGTGGTGGTCGAGGGCAAGCGCTGGTGGTCGTCTTCTCCCGAGGGCGACGCCGTGACCAACCGCCTGGCCCCGGCCCGCTGGTCGCCGCTGGGACAGCCGGCCTACAACGACACCTTCGTCGAGGTCTGCGAGGTCGCGGTCCAGCCGGCGGTGGGGATGGAGGTCTAGGCGGCGACCCTCGTCGCCTGCATCCAGTCGCCGAAATCGCTGCGGGCGCGCGCCACGTAGGCCGGCTTGCGGGCCTTGCCCTTGAGGCGCTTGCCGCGCGCGTCGCGCAGGCTCTCGGGCAGGGGCGGGAAGAGGCCGAAGTTGACGTTCATCGGCTGGAAGGTCTCGGCGTCGGCACCGCCGGTGATGTGGGCGATGAGCGAGCCCAGCGCCGTGGTCTCGGGCGGGGCCGAGAGGGCCCGGCCCTGCTGCTCGGCGGCGGCAAAGCGGCCGGCGATGAGGCCGATGGCGGCGCTCTCGACATAGCCCTCGACCCCAGTGATCTGGCCGGCGAAGCGCAGCGCCGGGCGGGCCTTCAGGCGCAGCCAGGGGTCGAGCAGCCTGGGTGAGTTGATGAAGGTGTTGCGGTGCAGGCCGCCCAGGCGCGCGAACTCCGCCTCTTGCAGGCCCGGGATCATGCGGAAGACCCGGCCCTGCTCGCCGTAGCGCAGCTTGGTCTGGAAGCCAACCATGTTGTAGAGCGTGCCCAGCGCGTTGTCCTGGCGAAGCTGCACCACGGCATGCGGGCGCCGGCCGGTCCTGGGGTCGGTGAGGCCGACCGGCTTCATCGGGCCGAAGCGCAGGGTCTCGCGCCCGCGCGCGGCCATCACCTCGATCGGCAGGCAGCCCTCGAAGTAGGGAGTCTTCTCCTCCCACTCCTTGAACTCGGTCTTGTCGCCCTCCAGCAGGGCGTCGATGAAGGCCTCGTACTGCGCCTGGTCCAGGGGGCAGTTGATGTAGTCGGCTACCCCGCCGCCGGGCCCCTCCTTGTCGTAGCGGGACTGGAACCAGGCGGTCTCCATGTCGATGGTCTCGCGGTGCGCGATGGGGGCGATGGCATCGAAGAAGGCCAGATACTCCGCACCGGTGAGATCGCGCACCGCCTCGGCGAGGCCGGGGGAGGTGAGGGGGCCGGTCGCCAGGATGACCGAGCGCCAGTCCTCCGGCGGCAGGCCGGGGACCTCTTCGCGCCGGATCTCGATATTGGGCTCGGCACCAAGGGCGGCGGTCACGGCATCGGAGAAGCCATGCCGGTCGACGGCCAGCGCGCCGCCCGCCGGCACCTTGTGCCTGTCGGCCGCTGCCATGATCACGGAATCGAGGCGGCGCATCTCCTCGTGCAGCAGGCCGATGGCGCTGGCCTCGGCATCGTCGGCACGGAAGGAGTTGGAGCAGACCAGCTCCGCCAGGCCGTCGGTCTGGTGGGCGTCGGTCTTGCGGGTGGGGCGCATCTCGTGCAGCACCACGCAGAGGCCGGCGCGGGCCGCCTGCCAGGCCGCCTCGCTGCCGGCGAGACCGCCGCCGACGATGTGCAGTTTCTCGCTGTCGTTCATGCCCCTTGCATTAAGTCCTGGCGCGAAGGCTTGCAAGGCCGCCGCCGAGAACTGGCGTCGACCGGCGAGGTAGCGCTACCCTCAAAGTCGGCAGTGGCAATAGCGGAGCCTCCATGATCAGGACCTCGCCAAGCGGGCTCGTGCTCGAGACTGGCGCTCTCACGGCGCCCCTTTACGACCTGGCTGACATCAACCGCGCGGTCGCCCACCTGGGTCTCAAGGTCTGGCCCCTGGACCTCAGCGGGCGGTCCGAGCGGATCCGCGCGCTGCTGGCCAAGGAGCGTCCGACACCGGAGGAGATGCAGGAGATCAAGGCGGCCTTCCTCCTCGAGCGGGCAGCACTGCTGGAGATCGTGCGCGAGGCCAGGGGCAGCGAGGCCGTGCCGGGCGGCGGCGCGCTCTCGACCCGGGTGGAAAACCACGGCTACGACTACCCGCAGGTCTACCTGGCCGAGGCCGGGGCCGACTACAGCCGTTTCGACCGCTATCACCGCAACACGGCCGACGACGGCACCCCGGTGGACGAGGTGGGCCAGCTTCTCGCAGGCGGCGGCTTCCGCGTCTTCCAGCGCGGCGATGCGGGCGAGGAGGCGCTGCTGAGCCTCTCCTGTCCGGCTCCCGATCGGGGCTGGCTCTTCTCCTACAGCGGCGGTCGCCCCCACATCGGCAGCATGACCGAGGCCAGCTCCGGTTCGAAGCTGGTGGTCCAGGTCTTCGGCCCGCCGCTCTGGACCATGCGCTACGAGGCCTGACGCCTCTCCCCTTGATGTCGGGCGCGCCTTGGCGGAGAATGGCGCCATGGCGAAGACCTTGACCCTTCTGCTGTCGAGTGTCGCCGCGCTTCTGCTCGCGGCTGCAGCCAGCGCTGCCGAGATCACCTGCAAGTGCCGCAGCAACGGCGAGTTCTTCGTGCTGGGCGAGCACACCTGCATCAAGACCAGCGAGGGCTTTCGCCTGGCCCGCTGCGACATGGTCCTGAACAACACCTCCTGGGTGGTGGTGGGCAACAGCTGCCCGCTCTCGGCCCTGCCGCCCGGCAGCGACCCGGAAGGCCGCCTGCTGGCCTCGCTGCAGCATCTGCAGGAGAGCCGCGAAGTGTCGCGCTAGCTCATTCTTGCGCGTGGCATGGTGTGCGCGCTCTTCTGCTTCATCATTGCCGGGTAGCCCTGCTAGGCTCCTCCCATGCTCGACTGGTCAGCGATCGATCTGGGCGTCGTCGGTTTCTACCTGGTCTTCGTACTGGCGCTGGGCGTCTGGGTCGGCCGTGGCGAGCGCGACGCCACGGACTACTTCCTGGCCGGGCGCGGGCTGCCCTGGTACCTGATCGGCTTCTCCTTCTTCGCCTCCAACATGTCGGGGGCCAGCTTCGTCGGCCTGATCGGGGCCTCCTACGCCGAGGGCATGGTCGTCTTCAACTACGAGTGGACGGCGACCCTGGTCCTCATCGTCTTCGCGCTGGTCATGCTGCCGGCCTTCCTGCGCTGTCGGCTCTTCACCGTGCCGGAGTACCTGGAGCTGCGCTTCGACCGGCGGGCGCGCTGGGTCTATGCCCTCTTCACGCTCGCGACCCTGCTCTTCATCGACATGGCCGGGGCGCTCTATGCCGGGGGCATCGTCATCTCGACCCTCTTCCCGGCACTCAGCCTCTGGCAGACGACGGCGGCGCTTGCGGTAGTCGCCGGCCTCTATACCCTCTTCGGAGGCTTGAAGGCGGTGGTCATAACCGACGCGCTGCAGGCCGTGCTGATCATCCTGGGCTCCAGCTTCATCCTGATCGTCGGGCTGGAGGCGGCGGGCGGCTGGGAGGCGGTGCTGGCCAAGATCGGACCGGCGCAGAACCGTCTGCTCCGGCCGGCCGACGACGCCTTCCTGCCCTGGCCGGGGATCTTCGGCGTCCTCCTGCTGGGCTTCTACTACTGGACCATGAACCAGTACTTCGTGCAGCGGGCCCTTGCCGCCCGCTCGCTGGACGAGGGGCGCAAGGGGGCGCTCTTCGGCGGCCTGCTCAAGCTGCCCAACGTCCTCTTGATGGTCATGCCGGGGATGATCGCACTGGCGCTCTATCCCGACCTGGACAACCCCGACCGCGCCTTCCCGACCCTGGCCTTCGAGCTCCTGCCGGTGGGCCTCAGGGGCCTGGTCCTGACGGCGCTGGTCGCCGCCATCATGTCGAGCCTGGACAGCGCCATGAACGCCGGCGCCTCGCTGCTCACCATGGATTTCGTGCGCCCCCTTCGCCCCCGGTGGTCGAGCAAGCGGCTGCTGGTGATCGGCCGCGTCGCCACCGGCCTCTTCATGGCGATCGCCGCCCTCTACGCGCCGCTGATCGAGAGCTTCGGCTCGCTTTTCACCTACTTCCAGTCCACGCTCGCCTACCTGGTGCCCGCGATCGTCGCCGTCTACCTGGCGGGCCTCCTGCTGCCTCGCCTGCCGAAGGAGGCCGGTTCGCCCGCACTCCTGGCCGGGCTGGGGCTCGGGCTGGCGCTCTTCCTGGCCAAGGAGGTGACGGGCCTCTGGTCGGGCCTCGGCCTGCCGGCGCTGCACTTCACCTACATGGCGCTGGCCCTCTTCGCCGCCACGTTCCTCTTCCTGGGCCTTGCCGCGACCAGGGGGCGAACGCCGCCGCCGCCTGAGAGCCTCTTTCGTCCGGAAGACCTGGGACTGGAGGCCGCGACACCCTTCTACCGGGATCACCGCTGGCAAGCCTTCCTTCTGGCGATCCTGCTGGCGGCCAGTCTCGTCGTGCTGATCTGAAGGGTTGGGGTGGACCACTGCTGTCCGGTTTAGCGAATCTGGTTGTGTTGTTTGCATTTATGCACAGCCATTGCCGTCATCCCCGGGCGAAGACCCGGGGATCCACGTGGTTCGGCATCGCGAAAGTGGAGAGTTCTGCGCTGGCGGCACGACGTGGATGACCGGGTCAAGCCCGGTCATGACGATTAATGATAGAAAATACTGAATGAAGATCGCGCAAATTTAGCAAGAACAGCTAAACCGGACAGCAGTGGCGGTGGACAGGCAGTCATCAGTCCAAGAAAAAGAATCTCTTGTCGGGCCAAGGCTCGATTGATCTACTTCGTTCGATTGGCCGGGACGCTGCTCGTTGTTCGACAGAGATGAGAGGACCTTGCGCGATGCCCATCGACCCCGAAGCTGTTGCCCGGATGGCGCAGGACTACACGGCGGCGTGGAACTCGAAATCACCGGAGGCCGTTGCCTCCTTCTACGCCGAGGCGACGCGCACCTCAAGGTGAAGGCCTCGCGCGGCTGGTACGACGCCGAGGACTACGAGAAGCAGGCGAAGGGCGCCTGAGCTCCTTCCCGCAAGGGGCTCAGCCCCTGACCGATCCGTCCGGTGCCAGGTGGCGGGGGAAGAGGCCGGAGAGGAAGAGCAGGACGGTCTTGATCGCGCGCTTGCGCTCGGCGGTCTTGGGCGTCAGCAGGACGTCGAGCCAGAGGCCGTCGGTCATGGCGGCGATGCCGTCCACCGCGAGCTCCGGCGTGACCGCGGGGTAGGGGCCCTCGGCCACCAGCTCTTCCATCAGGGCCTGCATCATCGCGGCATAGGCGTCGTCCCGGTCGGCGCAGAGCTTGAGATAGGTCGGCCGCGACTTGGCCTCGCCCCAGAAGGCGTACCAGACGGCGACCTTCTTGCGGTTGCAGACCGCGGGCTCGAAGTCGGCCTCGATCAGGGCCAGCAGGCGCTCGATGGCGCTGCCGCCGGCACGGGCGAGCGACCTCTGCCAGTTCTGGCGGTACTCTTCGGAGAGGTAGCGTAGGGTCTCGACCAGAAGCTGGTCCTTGCTCTCGAAATGGAAGTTGACGATGCCGCGCGATAGCCCGGCGCCGGTGGCGACGTCGGCCAGGGTGGTCTCGGCGAAGCCGCGCTTGGCGATCGAATCGATGGTACTGTCGATCAGCTGCTGGCGCCTCAGCTCCTTGCTTTCGGTTCGTCGCTTCGGCTTGTCCTGCAGGTCCGCATCGGCCATCGGTCGTCTTTTTCCTCCGCGCTTCAGGCCCCTGCAGTCCATTGTCGGCAGGAGCGGAACGAACTATTGACTGAACGCTTAGCCAATGTATAGTGCTTCGGACAGGACAGCAAGCGGTTTTGAGGAAGGAGGGCTGCTGCGGCAGCGGAGTCTAGAGATGCTGGGGCGGTGGAGCGAGCAGCGGCGTGGAAGGGGCGGCCTGGCGGCGAGGCTTGCCATGCGCCGATTTTCGCCACTCTCCTGGTCGCGCCGGGGACAGGTTTCGGGCGGGAGTCGTGGCAAGCATGTCTTGTTGGCGATTCGTCCAATAACTCCCGCCTGCCGGAGCCTGCCGCTATGACCGCTCACCGCCTCGATCCTTTGCTTCGTCCCGCCTCCGTCGCGGTCCTGGGCGCCTCCCAGCGCGAGGGGCGGGTCGGCAACACCTTCGTGCGCCAGTGCCTCACCGCCGGCTATAGCGGCAATCTCTACCCGGTCAATCCGCGCTACGAGACGGTCGAGGGCCTGCCCTGCTACCCCTCGCTGGACGCGCTGCCGGAAGCGGTCGAGCACGTCATCTTCGCCATTCCCAATGCCGCGATCGAGGCCGGGCTGGACGAGGCCATCGCGGTCGGCGCCCGGGCCGGGACCATGGTTTCCTCGCTCTTCCTGCCCGACGACAGCGCGCCGCGGCTGCCCGAGCGGATCGCCGCCAAGGCGCGGGACGCCGGCCTGGTGCTCTGCGGCGCCAACTGCATGGGCTTCTACAACTTCGAGGTCGGGCTCTGGGCCTGCGGCTACCACACCCGCCCCAACCACCGGGCCGGCAACGTCACCTTCCTCACCCACTCCGGCTCCTCGCTCTGCTCCGTCGTCGATGCCGAGGGGCGGGTCGACTACAACTACGTGGTCTCCACCGGCCAGGAGCTGACGGTGACCCTGGCCGACTACATGGACTTCGCGCTCAGCCAGGCTTCGACCGAGGTCCTGGCCATCTTCATGGAGACCGCGCGCGATCCAGAGCGCTTCGAGGCGGCCCTGGCGCGGGCCATGGCGCAGCGGGTGCCGGTGGTCATGCTGAAGGTCGGCCGCACCGAGGAGTCGGCCAAGCTCGCGACCAGCCACTCCGGCGCCATGGTCGGCGACGACGGCGCCTACCAGGCCCTCTTCGAGCGCTACGGCGTGCACCGGGTCGATTCCCTGGACGAGCTGATCTACACCAGCCTGCTCTTCTCGCGCATCGGGCGGCTCGGGCCGGGCGGCCTGGCGACCATCCACGACAGCGGCGGCGAGCGCGAGCTGCTGATGGACCTGGCGCACGCCAGGGGGGTGCGCTTCGCCGAGATCGGCGGCGAGACGACGGAGCGCCTCGCGCAGCGCCTGGAATACGGCCTGCCGCCGGTCAACCCCTGCGATGCCTGGGGCACGGGCAACGACTTCGAGGAGATCTTCAAGGACTGCCTGGGCGCGCTCATGCAGGACCCGGACACCGCCATCGGCGCCGTGGCCTGCGACCGCGGGCCCGAGGGCGGGCTCAATGGCGCGAACGTGAGGATCGCCCGCCACGCCGCGGCGGTCAGCGGCAAGCCCGTCCTGGTCTGCGCCAACCACCAGGGCACGGGCAACAACCTGGACCTGGTCTCGCTGTCGCGCAGCGGCCTCATCGTGATGGACGGCATCCCGCAGCTTCTCCGCGCGGTCCGCGCGCTCTCCGACCACCGCGACTTCCAGCCGCCCGGCCTGCCGGCCGAGCCCAACCCGGCGGTGGTGGCGCGCTGGCGGGCGAGGCTGGCCGCCGGCGGGCCGATGGACGAGGCGGAGGGCCTGACCCTGCTGGAGGACTTCGGCCTTCCGACGGTCCAGCGCCGCCTGGTCGAGAGCCGCGAGGCGGCCGTGGCGAGCGCTGCGGCCATCGGCGGTCCGGTGGCGCTGAAGACGGCGGAGCCGGGCATCGCCCACAAGTCGGACCTCGGCGGCGTCCTGCTGAACCTGGACCTGGCCGAGGACGTGGGCGCTGCCTACGACGACCTCGCCGCGCGCATCGGCCCCCGCGTCCTGGTCTCGGCCATGGCACCCAGGGGGGTGGAGATGATCCTGGGCGTCACCCGCGACCCGCAGCTCGGCTGCACCCTGGTGCTCGGCGCGGGCGGGATCCATGCCGAGGTGCTGAAGGACCTGGTCCTGGCAAGACCGCCCTTCGATGCGGCCTGGGCGCGGCACTGCATCGACCGCCTGCGGCTGCGCGCTCTCCTCGATGGCGTACGCGGCCAGCCGGCGGTCGACGTCGCCGCCTTCGCCGAGGCCGCCGCAGCGCTCTCGGCCATGACGGAAGCGCTGGGCGATCTCATCGCCGAGATCGACGTCAACCCGGTGATCGTCAGCCCCAAGGGCTGCCTCGCGGTCGACGCCCTGGTGGTTCCCCTGCCGCGGCAGCAGGCCGGCGCAGCGGCGCCGGCTGCTTCCGCCGCGCTGGAGGAAGCCGAAGACGCGGCAGCGTTCTGACGGCGCCGCCCCCCAACCGACAGTTTTTTCGTCTATGCAAAGGATAGAAAAATGAAGAACGCAAACATCAATCCCGAAGAGCAGTTGAAGCACCTGATCCACCCCTGGGAGGCCATGGGAAGCTTTCCGAGCGAGGGCCGCGGCTTCCTCAGCCACGCCGAGGGGATCTATGTCTACGACAGCGAGGGGAACAAGCTGATTGACGGTCCGGCCGGCATGTGGTGCACCCAGGTGGGCTACGGCCGCCGCGAGCTGGCCGAGGCCATGGCCGACCAGGCCATGAAGATGGCCTACTACAGCCCCTGGAACTTCGACCATCCGCTGACCACCGACCTGGCCGCCCGCCTGGCAGAGCGCTCGCCCGGCGACCTCAATACCGTCGCCTTCACCACCGGCGGCTCGACCGCGGTCGATACCGCGCTGCGCTTCGTCATGTTCTACAACAACGTGAAGGGCCGGCCGGAGAAGAAGCACATCATCTGCCGCGAGGCGGGCTACCACGGCTCGACCTATCTTGCGGCCTCGGTCACCGGCAAGGACCGCGTGCGCAACTACTTCGACTTCATGACCGATACCGTGCATCGCATCTCCGCGCCCAATCCCTACACGCGGCCCGAGGGCATGAGCGTCGAGGACTTTTCGGCCGCCAAGGTGAAGGAGTTCGAGGACAAGATCCTGGAACTGGGCCCGGACAAGGTTGCCGCCTTCATCGCCGAGCCCATCCAGGCCTCGGGCGGGGTGATCGTGCCGCCGCCGGGCTACCTGACGGGCTGCCGCGAGCTCTGCAGCAAGCACGACATCATCTACATCTCCGACGAGGTGGTGACCGCCTTCGGTCGGCTGGGCCACTGGTTCGCCTCCGAGGAGGTCTTCGGCATCGTCCCCGACATCATCACCTGCGCCAAGGGCCTGACCTCCGGCTACGTGCCGATGGGGGCGGCGCTCTTTTCCGACCGCCTGATCCAGGAGATCAGCGGCGAGGAGTTCGAGGGCATCAACTTCGTCAACGGCTTCACCTATTCCGGCCATCCCGTGGCCTCGGCGGTCGCGCTGAAGAACATGGAGATCATGGAGCAGGAGGGGATCCTCGAGCATGTGCGCGAGATCACGCCCTACTTCCAGGAGAAGCTGCGCGCGCTGGAGGAGATCCCGATCGTCGGCGAGGTGCGGGGCGTGGGCCTGGTGGGCTGCGTAGAGTGCTCCATCAGCCGCAAGAGCAAGACGCCGCTGAAGCTCGACCGGGCGATCGGCAGCCGGATCGACCAGCACTGCCAGGAGCTGGGCCTGGTCGTGCGCCCGATCTACCACATGTGCGTCATGTCTCCGCCCCTGATCATCTCCAAGGCGCAGATCGACGAGATGGTCGGCATCCTGCGCCAGGGGATCGAGCGGGCCCAGGCCGACGTCGTGCGCGAGGGCCTCTGGAGCCCCGATGCCGCTTAGGACCCTCTTCCCCGAGGCGCTCTACCGTCCGAGCCCGGTTGCCTCCTGGTGGGAGGCCTCGGCGCCGCCCGACCAGGAGGGCTTCGATCCGCTGGAAGGCGAGGCCGAGGCCGAGGTCGCCATCATCGGCGGCGGCTACACCGGGCTCTCGGCCGCCTACCACCTGGCCAAGGAGCAGGGCATCCAGGCCACCGTCCTGGAGGCTGGGCACATCGGCTGGGGCGCCTCGGGCCGGAACGGCGGCTTCTGCTGCTTCGCCCCGGACAAGCTGGGGATCGAGGGTCTGATCGGTCGCTACGGCCTGGAGGAGACGCAGCGCTACTACGCAAGCCAGCTCGAGGCCATCGAGCTGGTGGACCGCCTCGGCCGCGAGGAGGCCATCGACTTCGACCGCCAGGGCCAGGGCTTCTACGAGGTGGCGCATGCGCCCAAGCCGGCCGCCGCGCTGCCGGCAATGCAGGAGACCTACGCCCGCCACTTCGGCATCGAGACCGAGGTGATCGCCGCCGAGCGCTTCGCCGAGATCGGCCACCGCGGGACCGAGCAGTTCGGCGCGCTGCACGTGAAGGTCGGCTTCGGCCTGCACCCGCTGAAGTTCCTGGCCGGCCTGGCCCGCGCGGCGGCAGGGCAGGGCGCAAGGCTGCACGGCCACAGCCTGGTGACCGGCTGGCGCAAGGAAGGCGGCTTCCACCGCCTGGAAACCGAGCGCGGTTCGCTGCGGGCGCGCCGCGTCATCCTGGCCACCAACGGCTTCCAGCGCGAGGGCCTGAAGCCGGAGTTCGACGGCCGCATGCTGCCGGCCATCTCCAACATCGTGGTGACCCGGCCGCTGACGGAGGAGGAGCGGGCGGCGGAGGGCTTCGTCACCCAGTCGCCGCTCTTCAACCTGCGCCACCTGCTCTTCTACTACCGCCTGCTGCCCGACGGTCGCCTGCTCTTCGGCGCGCGCGGCGATGCCGGCGGCAGCGAGCGGGCGGCAGCGTCGATGCGGCGCTGGCTGGAACGCCGCCTGGGCGAGGTCTTTCCGGCCTTCCGCGCGGCCGAGACCACGCACTTCTGGCGCGGGCTTGTCTCGCTCACCCGCGACTTCACTCCGGCCATCGGGCGCCTGCCGGAGGACGAGAGCGTCTTCTACGCCTTCGGCTGCCACGGCAACGGTGTTAACACCATGCCCTGGGCCGGCCGCCAGCTCGCGCGGCTGATCGGCGGGGCCAACCGCGAGGAGGACCTGCTGCCGGCCGTCGTGCGCGGGCCGGCGCCGCGCTTTCCGCTGCCGGGCTTCCGTAAGCTCTATCTGAGAGCCGCCTATCTCTACTACGCTTGGCTCGACCGTTAAGAGGAGAACCCTTCATGCCAGCCGCAGGACGCCGCATCATCCGCCAGTCCGACCGCCAGTGGGGCACCTATGACCTGGACGGGCCGGAGCAGGACAACTTCGGCCTCATCCCGCTCTCCTACAAGCGCGAGCTCGGCCAGGGCTGCTATCTGATGCGCATGGACCCGGGCGCCGTCACCATCGCCCACGACCACCGGGGCTTCGAGGACTTCATGATCCTGGAGGGCGAGCTGATCGACGACGACGGCACGGTGATCGGTCCCGGCGACCTGGTGACCTACGACCCCGGCAGCCACCACAACTCCCGCACCGTCACCGGCTGCGTGATCCTGGTTTGCGAGTGGCAGGAGAAGCGTTGAGCGAAGGAAGTGCCGCGGGTTTGCCTTCGCGCCCCCGCAACACCCCGGCTCGAATGCCGTCTTACCCGTAGATGATGAACTCGATGTTGGTCACGGTCACGTCCGCCGGCAGGGTGCCCACGCCCGTTGCCAGGACCAGCGTGTCCCGTCCCAGGCCGCCGTCGAAGAAGTCGCCGGCCTGAAGCTCGCCGTGGCTGGCGACGTTGATGGTGTCGTTGCCCTTGTGCCCCAGGATCGTGTCGACGCCCGTGCCGCCGAAGAGGTAGGCATCGTCGCCGTTGCCCGCATTGATGAAGTCGTTGCCGCCCCCGCCGTAGAAGCGGCTGTCGTCGCCGATGCCGCCTGCGATCCGGTCGTCGCCGCTGGCCCCGTAGAAGAAGTCGTCGTCGCCGGCCCGGCCGGACAGGCGGTCGTCGCCGCTGGCACCGAAGAGGAGGGCGTCGTCGTCCGCGCCCGGCTGCAGGGTGTCGTCGCCAAGGCCACCGAAGAAGTTGAGGTCCATCCCGGTGCCGCCCGAGAGCTGGTCGTCGCCGCTACCGCCGTAGAAGAAGGCGTCGTCGCCGGCCCGGCCGGACAGGCCGTCGTCACCGCTGCCGCCGGTAAGGTAGGCGTCGCTGCCCGAATCGCCGGCCAGGAAGTCGTCCCCTGCGCCCCCGGTCAGGTCGAAGTCGTCGCCGCTGCCGCCGTAGATCTTGTCACGGCCGTCGCCGCCCTCGAGCGCGAAGTCGTCGCCGTCGCCGCCGTAGATCCAGTCGTTCTTGTCTCCGCCGAAGAGACCGCTGTCGTCGGCCTTGCCGCCGTCGAGGCTATCGCGCCCGCTGCCGCCGAAGAGGCCGTAGTCGTCGCCGTTGCCGGCGGCCAGCGCGTCGTCGCCGGAGCCTCCGTAGAGCGCCAGGTCGTTCCCGACGCCGCCGAAGATGCTGTCGTCCCCCTCGTCGCCGTAGAGCCGGGCGTCGTCGCCCTCGCGCCCGGAGAGGACGTCGTCCCCGCTGCCGCCCGAGAGGTGGGCATCGCCGCCGCTGTCGCCGGCCAGGAAGTCCGCCCCGGACCCGCCGGCGAAGGAGAAGTCGCTGCCGCTTCCGCCGAAGAGGCTGTCGTCGCCGTCGTCTCCCTCGACGCGGAAATCATCCCCGTCGCCGCTATAGAGACTGTCGTCGCCGGCGCCGCCGTAGAACAGCCCGTCGACCGCGCTGCCGGCGAAAGCGAGGTCGCGGCCGCTGCCGCCGAAGAAGCCGATGTCCAGCCCGCTGCCGCCGAAGAGCCTGTCCGGCCCGCTGCCGCCGAAGAAGGAGAGGTCGCTTCCCTCGCCGCCGTAGAGCCGGTCGCCGTCGAGGCCGCCGTAGAACTGCATGTCGGTGCCGTCGTCGCCGAACAGGCTGTCGGCGCCCTCGCCGCCGAGGAAGACCTCGTCCTCGCCGCTGCCGCCGAAGAGGCTGTCGCCGCCCGCGAGGCCATAGGCCCTGTCGTCGCCGCTCATCCCGAAAATCGTGTCGGCGAGGTTGGTCCCGGTAAGACTGTTGTCTACGCCAGGATCACCGAAAATCACCGCCATGTCCGTTCCCCCCAAAGTGCCCGGCCATATGCCGGAAGACAGATACCAGAAGATTGCAGAACGATAGTCCCTTGGGTTGAAGTTACCGGGGATTGGCGGGCGGGTGCAAGGGCAGGGAGACCGCCCGGCAAAGTTTGCATGTCCCGGCGCAGGGGCCTTGCCCGCCAGACCGACCCCTTCGAGTCTGATGAGTGATTCCGGCCCTGGGTGCTGGCACAGACAAGACCCCCCATGCTAGCGTCCGAAATGTGATCACAGGGTTGCCGGCATGGGGGAGGGAGCATGCAGATGATCGAGACGCGCCACGGGCCCGTGGCGCTGCGCGAGACCGGCGCCAGGGACGGCCAGGCCGTGCTCTTCATCCACGGCAACTCCTCCTCCGGCGCGGTCTTCGAGAAGCAGTTCGATAGCCCCCTGGCGGACCGTTATCGCCTGCTCGCCTTCGATCTGCCGGGCCATGGCGAGTCGCCCGATGCGGCCGATCCCGCCGCCAGCTACACCATGCCCTCCTACGCCGAGGCGGCGGCCGACCTGCTGAGCGCGCTCGGTCTGGCCGAGCCGGTGGTCATGGGCTGGTCGCTCGGCGGGCACATCGCGCTGGAGCTGACCCAGATCCATCCCGGCGTGAAGGCTGTGACCATCACCGGCACGCCGCCCTCGGGGCCGGGTGCGGAAGAGGTCGTGCGCGCCTTCAACCAGATCCCGGAGATCGCGTTTGCCGCCCAAGAGCACTTCACCGAAGAGCAGGTGGAGACCTTCGCGCGCTTCATCTACAGCCTGACCAGGCGCGCCCCGGACCACCTCGTCGGCGCCGTTCAGCGCTGCGACGGCCGCGCACGCCAGTCGATGTTCGCCGACTTCCTCAATCCCGACAGCCGCCTGGCGCACCAGATCACCGTGGTCGGTTCCTGGCCGCAGCCGCTCGCCATCATCCAGGGCAGCGACGAGCCCTTCATGGAGGCCAGCTACTTCGACAGCCTGGCCTATGCCAATCTCTGGCGCGGCAAGGTGCAGATGATCGAGGGCAGCGGACACGCCCCCTTCTGGGAAGCGCCGGAGCGCTACAATCCGCTGCTCGAGGCCTTCCTGGACGAGGTCTCGTCGTAAGGTATACCGTGAATGTCTCTTTTATCGAGGGAGGTGGAGCATGAGCTTGGGTGACGAGTTGGCCTACAAGTCGGCGACGGAGATCGCCTTGCTGATCCGGCAGCGGCAGCTGTCGCCGGTCGAGGTGATCGATGCCTTCCTGGATCGGATCGAGGCGCGCAATCCCAGCATCAATGCCTTCATCTTCGTCGGCGCGGAGGATGCACGCGCGGCCGCGAAGGAGGCCGAGCAGGCGGTCATGAAGGGCAGCGACCTGGGGCCGCTGCACGGCGTCCCGGTGGCGATCAAGGACCTCTTCGACTTCAAGCCCGGCTGGCCGGCGACCTTCGGCGGCATCCGCGCCCTCAAGGAGAACGTGGCCCAGCACCACTGTGCCTTCGCCGAGCGGATCGAGGAGGCCGGCGCCATCATCCTCGGCAAGACCAACAGCCCGACCATGGGCATGCGCGGGACCTGCGACAACTTCCTCTTCGGGGCGACCTCGACGCCCTTCGACACCAGCAAGAACAGTGGCGGATCCTCCGGCGGCAGCGCCTCGGCGGTCTCCGACGGCCTGCTACCGCTGGCCGAGGGGACGGACGGCGGCGGCTCGATCCGCATCCCGGCCTCCTTCTGCGGCGTCTACGGCTACAAGGCCTCCTTCGGCCGCGTGCCCTTCATCTCCCGGCCGAACGCCTTCGCCGGCGACGCGCCCTTCCTCTTTGAGGGGCCGATCACCCGCACGGTCGAGGATGCCGCCCTCGCGCTCACCTCGCTCTCCGGCTATCACCCGGCCGATCCCTACTCGATCGACGAGAAGGTGGACTTCACCGGCGCGATCCACCGTTCGATCAAGGGCTGGAAGATCGCCTACAGCCCGGACTGGGACATCTTCCCCGTGGACCCGCGCGTCGAGGCCTGCGTGCGCGCAGCGCTCAAGGGCTTCGAGGACGCCGGCGCCACCGTGGAGGAGGTCAAGGTCGGCATGCCGCGCACCCAGAAGGAGCTGAGCGACCTCTGGTGCCGCCTCATCATCCCGATCAATGTCGCCAGCTTCGAGGGCTTCAAGGCCGCCGGCATGGACCTGCTGGGCGACAACCGCGACGACTTCCCGCCGGAGTACCTGCACTGGGTCGACGAGGGCTACAAGCTCTCTGCCCTCGACTTCTTCCAGGACCAGGAGAAGCGCAGCGAGGTCTACGACGCGATCCAGGGCGTGCTGAACTCCTACGACCTCATCGTGACCCCGACCCTGGCCTGCCTGCCGGTCGAGAACCGCAGCGACGGCAACACCGTCGGCCCCAGCGAGATCAACGGCGAGGCGGTGGACAACCTGATCGGCTGGTGCCTGACCTATCCGGTGAACTACACCGGCCACCCGGCCTGCTCGATCCCGGCCGGCATGGTGGAGGGCCTGCCGGTGGGCCTGCAGATCGTGGGACGCCGCTGGGCCGATGCCGACGTCCTCTCCGCCAGCGCCGCCTTCGAACGCGCGCGCCCCTGGAAGGACAGCTACCAGATCTGCCGCGACCGGGCGCTGTAGGGTCTGCCGCGAGGGGCGCGAAACGGTGGCTTGACGCGGGTCGATGGCGGGGAACCCCTTCTCGCCATCACCGCCTCGCCGTCGGCGTCCCCATCACACCCCAAATGTCATCCTCCGGCTTGACCGGAGGATCGTAGCCCGCTCGCCGCAATCAATGGAGAAGGGTCCTCCGGTCAAGCCGGAGGACGACAGTGAGGGGGGGGGGGCGAGGGTGGCGCCACCCAGACCCTACCCCGCCTCCCGCTCCGGGTCGGGGACGGCGCGCAGCATCGGCTCGTTGCGGATCTCCCCCTCGCACTGGGCGCGGCTGGACTGGAAGAGCAGGGTCAGGGCGTCCATGACGATGCGGATGCGCGGCACCTGTCGGAGGTCCTGGTGGACCAGCAGCCACTGCTCGGTGCTGGCCTCCTCGATGATCGGGGTCAGGCGGACCAGGGCCGGGTCGCCGTCGCCCAGGAAGCAGGGCAGGACCCCGATGCCGTTGCCGCCGCGGATCGCGTTGGCCAGCACGATCCCGTCGCTGGTGCGCACCTCGGGCCGCCGCTCGCCGAGCAGGGCGGTCTGCCAGGCGTGGCCCGGCATGTAGGTGTGCTCCTCGTCGAAGCCGACCCAGGGCAGCGCCTTCAGGGACTCCGCGCTGCCGTCCGAGCGCTGCGCGAAACGGCGCGTGCCGTAGACCGCGAAGGCGAAGGTCGCGAGCTTGCGGCCGACGATGCTGGCGAGGTTGGGCACGCGGGAGCGGATCAGGAGATCGGCCTCGCGCCTGGAAAGGTTCGCCGAGATGTGGGTGACGGTGATCTCGAACTCGATGCAGCGGTGGTTCTCGCGCAAGGCCAGGAGGTGGCGGACGAGGAAGTCCGCCATGGTCTCGTCGACGGAGATGCGCACGCTGCCAAGGTGCTGGCCCGCAAGCCCCGCCGAGCGCCGGTCGATGGACTGCGAGGCGCGCTCCATCTCCTTGACGTCGTGCAGCAGCTCCAGCGCCGTCTCCGTCGGCTGGAAGCGGTCGGGCAGGCGGTCGAAGAGGCGGGCACCCAGCTCCTCCTCCAGGACCTTGATGCGCCTGGACACGGTCGGATGGCTGACGCGCAGGCGCTTGGCCGCCGCGGTCAGGCTGCCTTCCTCGGCGAGTGCCAGGAAGGCTCTGAGATTGTCCCAATCGCCGATCATGCGACCATAGTAGCGCGATCTTTGCGCGAGGCCCTGTAAAATTTCCTACAGCAGGCCTTCGAAAACATCCGAAGACGAACGGGCGTGTACGGGGCTAGGCTCTCCTCATCGTGACGACCTTCGTGAGTGGGTGACCCGGCAGCCGCAAGCCACCTCTCCCGACCAGCCGGTCCCGACCGTGATGACTATCCGGGCCTGGACGACCGATCGTGTGAGAGGATCCCGTGTCATGCCTCCGTTGAGTCCGGGAACGCGTTTGAATCCTGACCGACCGGGGAGCTGAAGACATGCATCTCGAACCGCGGCTTTGGGCCTTCACAAAGGGGGTGCGCTGGCGCATCGCCTATGCCGTCATCGTCGGCCTCTTCGGCATGGCGCTGGGCGTGGCCCGCCTGGCGCTGCTGGGCTGGCTGATCGCCAGGGTCTTCGCCGGTGCCGACCTGGCCGACCTGGCCCTGCCGATCGCCGGCGTGGCAGTCACCATGATCCTGCGCGGTCTCTTCGAGCAGTGGCGCGCCATGGTCGCGCACGAGACGGCGGCCGTGGTGCAGAAGCACCTGCGCCGCGTCCTCTTCGAGAAGCTGACCGAGCTGGGGCCGGCCTACGTCGGCTCCAAGCGTTCGGGCGACCTCACCCTGGTGATGATCGACGGCGTGGAGCAGCTCGAGACCTATTTCGGCAAGTACCTGCCGCAGCTCTGCGTCGCCCTGCTGACACCTCTCCTGATCTTCGCCTTCGTCGCCTGGCTCGACCTGCCGGTGGCGCTGGTGCTGCTGGTCTTCGCACTGATCGCGCTCTTCGCGCCGGCGCTCTGGATCAAACGCGACTGGCAGAACGCCAAGGACCGCCAGGGTGCCTACGGGGCCTTCGCCGCCGACCTGCTGGATTCGATCCAGGGCCTGGCCACCCTGAAGTCCTTCGGGCGCTCGCGCGAGCGTGCCGCCCTGCTGGCGGAGCGCGCCCACTACCTCTACCGCACCACCATGTGGGTGCTGGCGACCAACACGGCCTCACGCGGCATCACCGACGCCTCGATCGCGATCGGTGCGGCCGCCGCACTGGCGCTGGGCGCCTTCCGGGTCGAGGCCGGCACGATGGAGCTGGCCGCACTGCTGATGATCCTCATGACCGGCGTGGAGATCTACCGGCCGATGCGCGACCTGCGCTCGGTCCTGCACGAGGGCATGGTCGGCCTCTCGGCGGCGCAGGGGCTCTACGGCCTGCTCGACGCCCGGACGCCGGTGGCCGATGCGAGGCCGCGCGCGCTGCCGGAGCTCGCACCCAGCCTCGCCTTCGAGGGCGTGACATTCTCCTACCCCGGCAGCAAGCGGATCACCCACCGGGACCTCAGCTTCCAGGTGCAGCCGGGCGAGCGGATCGGCGTCGTCGGCTCCTCGGGTGTGGGCAAGTCGACCATCGTGCGCCTGCTGCTGCGCTTCTACGATCCGGGCGAGGGCCGCATCCTGATCGGCGGGGAGGACCTGCGCACGCTGCCCTTCGAGGCGATCCGCGAGAAGATCGCGGTGGTGCAGCAGGACGCCTTCCTCTTCCACGGGACGGTCGGCGAGAACATCCGCCTGGGCCGTCCCGACGCCAGCGATTCCGATGTAGCCGCGGCCGCCCGCACGGCCAACATCCACGACTTCATCGAGGGCCTGCCGCAGGGCTACGACACCCAGATCGGCGAGAAGGGGATCAAGCTCTCCGGCGGCCAGCGCCAGCGCGTGGCGATCGCCCGCGCGGTGCTGCGCGACGCGCCCATCCTGGTGCTCGACGAGGCGCTCTCGGCCGTCGATGCCGAGAACGAGGCCACCATCCAGGCAGCGCTCGACCGCCTGATGCAGGACCGCACCACCCTGATCCTGGCGCACCGCCTCTCCAGCGTGGTCGACTGCGACCGCATCCTGGTGATGGACGAGGGCCGCCTGGTGGAGGAGGGGAGCCACCGCGAGCTGATGGCGCGCGAGGGTCTCTATGCCCACCTGATGGCGGAGCAGGCGCGCGCCGGCAGCGCTGCGGCCGACGAGCTGGACCTCGATGAGCGCGCGGCCGCCGGGGAGGACGGCGAGCCTCCCGCGCACCAGGTGCTGGGGGCGCCGACCGAGGGCATCGTCGCCGCCGAGGGCCTGGGCTGGGCCCGCCTGGTCGCCATCCTCTTCTCCATGATCAAGCCCTGGAAGGAGCGGATGACCCTGACCTTCCTCTTCGGCGTGCTGCGGGTCCTGGCCTATATCGGGGTGGGCGTGATCAGCGCCCTCATCGTCCTGGACCTGAAGGAGGGGCGCGACTTCACGCCCCTGCTGCCCTGGCTCTTCGTCGCCGCGCCGCTGGCGGGCATCCTGCACTGGGCGGAATCCTGGCTGGCGCACGACGTCGCCTTTCGCCTGCTGGCCGAGATGCGCATCGCCATCTTCGACAAGCTGGACAGCCTGGCGCCGGCCTACCTGGTGCGGCGGCGCACCGGCGACCTCATGGGGCTGGCCACCCAGGACATCGAGCTGGTGGAGTACTTCTTCGCCCACACGGTCGCGCCTGCCTTCGTCGCCGTCCTGGTGCCCAGCGCGGTGCTCGCCACCCTGGCCTGGGCCGACATCTGGCTGGCGGTCGCCCTGCTGCCCTTCCTGCTGGCCGTCGGCCTGGCGCCCCTGCTGATGCGCAAGCGCATCGATCGCCTGGGCTCCCGCTCGCGCGAGGCCGCGGGCGAACTGGCCGCCCATGCCGTCGATTCGGTGCAGGGCCTGGGCGAGGTGGTGGCCAACGGCCAGGAGCGGCGGCGGGCCGAGGACCTCGACCGCCTGACCGACCGCCATGTCCGCTATCGCCTGCCCTTCTTCCGCGAGCTGACGGCGCAGCACTCCCTGCTGGAGGTGCTGACGGGGCTGGGCGGCCTGGCGGTGGTGACGGTGGGCGCGCTCCGGACTTCCGAGGGCGCCATCGACCCGGGGCTCTTGCCGCTATTGACCCTGCTGGCGCTGGCCTCCTTCCTGCCGGTGTCGGAGATCGCGCAGATCGGCGGGCGGCTGGCCGACACCCTGGGCGCGACCCGGCGGATCTTCGCCGTCGAGGCGGAGCGCCCGGCCGTGACCGACGGGCCCGGCGTGGCCGAGCCGGCAGCGCCCGCGGCCGGTGTCGCCATCCAGGTGGAGGCCGTCTCCTTCCGCTACCCGGGTACCAGCCGCCAGGCTCTCGCGGAGGTCTCCTTCGAGGCCAGGCCGGGGGAGACGGTGGCACTGGTCGGCCCCTCTGGCGCCGGCAAGACGACGACGGCGCAGCTCCTGATGCGCTTCTGGGATCCCGAGGCGGGCCGCATCCTGCTCGACGGCCACGACCTCAGGGACTACGGCCTCGACCAGCTCCGCGAGCGCGTGGCCCTGGTGGCGCAGGACACCTACCTCTTCAACGACAGCCTCGAGGCCAACATCCGCATGGCCAAGCCCGAGGCGAGCCGGGAAGAGCTGGAGGCGGCGGTGCGGCACGCAGCCCTGGGTGAGCTTGTCGAGACCCTGCCCGAGGGCCTGGCCACCCTGGTCGGCGAGCGCGGTGCCAGCCTCTCGGGCGGACAGCGCCAGCGGGTCGCCATCGCACGCGCCTTCCTGAAGGACGCCCCGCTGCTGATCCTCGACGAGGCCACCTCGCACCTCGATGCGGTGAACGAGCGCCTGGTCCGCAGCGCGCTGGACCGCCTGCAGCAGGGCCGGACCACGGTGGTGATCGCCCATCGCCTCTCCACCGTGCGCGAGGCCGACCGCATCGTCGTCCTCGAGCGCGGCCGTGCCGTCGAGACCGGCAAGCATGCCGAGCTGGTCGAAGCCGGCGGCCTCTACGCCCGCCTGGTCCGCCGGCAGGAGCGGGTGGGGTAGGGCGCAGCGGCGTCTTGGCGCGAAGGTCGGTTGCTGGGGAACAGCCGACCAACGAACCAGGAGAAGAGTTGCAGCCCAACACGACACTTGCCTTGCCACCGGGGCGGATGCAAAGCTGACTTCGGTTGCATTTCAAAGGAGACCGTCCGCCATGACTCCGTTCACCGTCGTCCCTGATGGAGGGTGCAAGGGTCGGTGACGGGCGTCATCGTCGCCTCCTGCGCCCCCGAGTGTCTCGGGGGTTTTTTTATGTCCGGGTTTGGCGCGTCGGCCGGCGTCGCTGTGCGCTCAGGTGGAACCGGCGCCGGCCCGCACCCCCGCCCGGCCGCCCAGTGCAGGATACTTCCGTGGGAGGCCGGGCGGGGGTGCGGGCCGGCACCGCGTAAAACCGAAACACCGTAGGGAAAGACATGCTTTTCGCCGCCTCCTCGCCGCCGAGGCTCTTCACCCTGGTCATCCTGACCGCCTTCTCGGTGCTGACCTTGAACCTCTTCGTGCCCTCGCTGGCGTCCATGGCGGCGGACTTCGGCGTCGACTACGGCCTGGTCGCGCTGGCGATCGCGGGCTACCTGGGGGTGACGGCGGTGCTGATGCTGCTGGCGGGGCCGCTGTCCGACCGCTTCGGACGGCGGCCGGTCATGCTCGCGGCGATTGCCATCTACATCGCGGCGTCGCTGGTCTGCACCTTGAGCGAGGACATCTGGGTCTTCCTCGTCTTCCGCCTGCTGCAGGGCGCCGTCATCACCGGCTGGACTGTCTCGCTCGCGGTCATCCGCGACACCTCCCCGCCGCGCGAGGCGGCCAGCCGCATCGGCTATGTCACCATGGCGATGGCGATCGCGCCGATGCTGGGGCCGGTGCTGGGCGGCTTCCTGGAGAGCCACTTCGGCTGGCGCGCCAACTTCGCGCTGCTGACCGCGGCCGGCCTGCTGGCCTTCCTGGTGGTCTGGGTCGACCTGGGAGAGACCAACCGGAACCGCTCGGCGACCATGACGCAGCAGATCCGCAGCTATCCCCAGCTTCTGGCGGAGCCGCGCTTCTGGGGCTACGCGCTCTGCATGGCCTCTTCCACCGGCGGCTTCTACAGCTTCCTCGCCGGCGCGCCGCTGGTGGCCGTGGCCGTCCTGGGGCTGACGCCCGAGGCCCTGGGCATCTATCTCGGGACCATCACCGCCGGCTTCTTCTGCGGCAGCTTCCTCTCCGGGCGTCTCGCGGCGCGCTTCCAGCTCACCACCATGATGCTGGCCGGGCGGATCGTCTCGGCCTCGGGCCTGGCCGTCGGCCTGCTCCTCTTCGCCGGCGGCGTGGTCCATGTCGCCGCCTTCTTCGGCGCCACGGTCTTCATCGGCATCGGCAACGGTCTCACCATGCCCAGTTGCAGTGCGGGCGCGCTCTCGGTCCAGCCCAGGCTGGCCGGCAGCGCCTCGGGCCTGGCGGGCGCCGTCACCCTGGGCTGCGGGGCCCTGCTCACCTCGGTCGTGGGCGCCGTGGTGGGCGGCGAGGCCGCCGCCCTGGTCCTCCTGTCGATCCTGCTGCTGCTCTCGCTGCTGGGGATGGCCGCGGCCTTCGCCGTGCGCCACCTGGAGGGGCGCCAGGCGCGCCTTGCCGCGGGGCAGAGCTAGGGGGAGGGGAACCTCCACATTCTCCCTATTGTGCTGGCAATAGGGCCGTTGCTGGGTCTTGTCGGGAGACCTCTCAAAGCGGCGTGAAGCCCTCCCCAGATCCTTCCTATACAGCCGTACAAGAAGCGAGGAAGAGGGCAATGGGCCACAACGCAGCGATCGGGGTTTCACCTCAGTTTTCCGTCCACCATGCAGCCAAGAACCAGATCCTCCTGCTGTCGGAGAAGCGCAGCTTCCGCCTCAGCGGCGATCTCTACCTGCACCTGCTGCCCTACCTGAACGGCGCCTACGACGAGGAGGAGATCGTCGCCGCGCTGGCCGACCGGGCCCCGCGCGAGGAGGTGGTGAAGGCGCTGAACCACATGGGCGAGCGCGGCTACATCCGCTCCTACGGCAAGGCCCCCACGGCCCAGCAGTCGCTCTGGATCGAGTGGGAGGAAGATCCGCAGGCCGTCTCCGCCGCTCTCTCTGCCTGGCCCCTCACGGTTCGCGCGCTGGGGCAGACCAGGGCGGCCAACGACGGGGCCGCCGCGGCGCTGCGCGAGACCCTGGCCGATACCGGCTTCCCGATGGTCGGTCCCGGCGACGCGCGCCTGGTGGTCGTGCTGGTCGACGACCTGCTGCAGCCGGACCTGGCCGCCGTCAACGCCGAGGTTCGCCGGGCCGGACAGGCCTGGATCGCGCTGAAGCCCGGCGGCCGCGAGGCCTGGATCAGCCCGCGCTTCGATGCCGAGGGTTCGCGCTGCTGGCTCTGCCTGTCGCGCTGGCTGGGCGAGCACCGGCCGGGCGACAACCTGATCGCCGATCCCAGCCGCGCGCCCCGGCCCGCACGCGGCATGCTGCGCGCCACCCTGGAGTTCGCGCGCGCCCAGGCCAGCCTGGCGCTGACCCGCATGGCGACCGGCGAGCGGGAACTGGAAGATCACCTGCTCTCCTTCGACAGCCGCAGCGGCGGCCTGGAGCGGCACTATGTGCGGGTCGACCCCTGCTGTTCCGTCTGCGGCTCGGCCGAGGGCGGCAAGACCCACAGGGTGCAGGTCCCGGCCCTGCCCAACTTCACGCAGGAGGGTGGCATTGCCCACCAGGACGGCGGCTGGCGGGTGCTCAACACCGAGGAGGCCAGGAAGCGCCTCTCGCGCCTGATCAGCCCGATCACCGGCGTCGTGCCCGGCCTGGAAGACCACAGCGAGCGGCTGGGCCTGCCGGTGGTCTCCGCCCGGCAGTCGACGCCGCGCGCGGTCAACCTGGCCGCCAACCGGGTGCTGGGCCGGCCCAGCGCGGCCGCGGGCAAGGGCACCAGCGTGGCCCAGGCCGAGGTGAGCTGCCTGGCCGAGGCGCTGGAGCGCTACTGCACCACCTACACCGGGCGCGAGACCCGCCGCCGTGCGACCATGGCGGAGCTGGGGGAGACGGCGATCGATCCGCGCGGCGCCTTGCAGTTCAGCGACAGGCAGTACCGCGACCGGGAGGCCTGGAACCAGGTCAACGACGTCTTCAACCAGGTGCCGGAGCCCTTCGATCCGGAGGAGCGGATCGAGTGGTCGCCGATCTACCGGCTGCGCGACGGCGCCGAGCGCTGGATCCCGACCCGCTATGCCTACTTCCACTACATCGACGCCGAGAACCGCAAGGCGCGCAACTTCTGCCTGCCCGACTCCAACGGTTGCGCCTCCGGGGCGGTGCTGAGCGAGGCGGTGCTGCAGGGCGTGCTGGAGCTGGTGGAGCGCGATGCCTTCGGCCTCTTCTGGTACAACCGCGCGCGCCGTCCGGCGATCGACCTCGACAGCTTCGACGATCCCGCCCTGCAGGGCCTGCGCGCCAGCTACCGCGAGATGGGCCGCTCCCTCTACGCACTGGACCTGCGGACAGACCTCGGCATCCCGGTGGTTGCGGCCCTGTCGGCCGATGCCGAGGGCGGCAAGATCTTCATCGGCCTGGGCGCGCACCTCGATGCCTCCATCGCGGTCTCGCGGGCCGTCACCGAGGTGAACCAGATCGCCGTCTTGCTGGACAGCGCCGCAGAGGACCCCGAGGCCGATTCGGTCATGGCCCGCTGGTACCGCGGCGCGACCCTGGAGAACCAGCCCTATCTGGTCCCGCTGGAGGGGCAGGCCACGGGTGCCGCCGACTTCCCGCAGCTCTCGGAGCGCGGCATCCTGCCGGGCCTGGAGGCCGCCGTGGGCGCGCTCGAGCGGGCCGGCCTGGAGCCGCTGGCGATGGACCTGACCTGGCCGGACCTGGACCTGGCGGCCGCGCGGGTGGTGGTCCCCGGCCTGCGGCACTTCTGGGCGCGCTTCGCCCCGGGACGGCTCTACGACCTGCCGGTGTCGCTGGGCTGGATCGACCGGCCGACCGCGGAAGAGAACCTGAACCCCATCCCCTTCTTCCTGTGAGCCGAGAGAGGGACCGGACCGATGCCAAGCAACAAGAAGACCTCCTGGGTCGTCCGCTACAGCCCCGACGTCGCCTCCTGCCGGCCAGCGGGGAAGGCCGTGATCGTCGAGGTGAGCGGCTGGCGCGAACTGGCACTGGAGCCGAGAGGGGCGGGTGTCGCCGAGGCGCTGCTCCTGCTGGCCGCACCCGGCGCCAGCCTGGAGCGCCTGACGAAGGGCCTGGGCCAGGCGGAACGCGCAGAGCTCACCTATCTCTTGAACCGCCTGGAGCGGATCCGCGTCCTGGAGTGGGCCGTCTACGAGGGGGGCCAGGAGATCGCCGCCCTGCAAACGCTCTCACCGGCCTTTCATCTGGACTATGCCTCGGCCCTCTCCGACGAGCCGCTCTCGCTGTCGCGCTTCGCCTACCTGCGCCGCCTGCCGGCAAGCGGGAGCGGCGACCCGGGGCAGGCGGTCCTCGAATCAGGCGCCAGCCGGGCGCGGATGACCCTGGCGCCCGACGCTGCGGCACGGTTGGCCGCTTTGGCCGTGGTGCCCGGCGCCGCGTGCGGCGATGCCTTGCTGGACCTGGCCCGGCGTGCCGGCTTCGTCGCGCCGAGCGAGGCGGCAGAGCCCGAGGGGCGCCGGACCTGGGAGTTCCACGATCGCCTCTTTCACGAGGTCAGCCGCGGCCTCTGGGAGACCGAGCCCACGGGCGGCACCTACCGGATGAAGGGGGTCTCGGCCTCGCCACCGGCCGTCGTCGCGCTGCCGGAGGGCCCGCGGATCGCCCTGCCGGACGCCAAGCCGCAGGCCAGCAGTCCGCTCGAGCAGGTGCTGGCCGAGCGCCGCTCGATCCGGCACTACGCGGAGCGGCCGATCGACCTGCAGCAGATCTCGGACCTGCTCTACCGCGTCGCCCGGACCACCGGCAGCATGGACATGGACCCGCAGGACCTGATCAAGCGCCCCTATCCCTCGGGCGGCTCCATCCACGAGCTGCAGTTCTATCTCGCGGTCTGGAACTGCGAGGGGCTGGAGCGCGGCCTCTACCGCTACATTGGCGAGACGCACGAGCTGCTGGCCTGCGGGGCGGCCGAGGCCCAGACGGAGAAGCTGCTGGCGCGCTCGGGCCAGGCCATGGGCCTTCCCGGCGACAAGCCGCAGGTGCTGCTGATCGTGACCACGCGCCATCCCCGCATGGCCTGGAAGTACCAGAGCATGGCCTATCGCGCCTCGCTGATGAACGTCGGCGTGGTCTTCCAGACGCTCTACCTGGTCGCCACCGACCTGGGCCTTGCTGCCTGCGCGAACGGCGCCGGCGACAGCCGCGTCTTCGAGGAGGCGAGCGGCCTCGATTCCTGGGACGAGACGGCGGTCGGCGAGTTCGCGCTGGGCCGCGCGGCATAAAAAGAGGGCGGCGCCTGTGCGGCGCCGCCCCGTCGACAGGGAGCCGTGTCAGCGTCTCAGGCGAACCACCAGCGCTCGAGGCACTTGGTGCCGTCCAGGTCCCAGGAGGCCGCGAGGCGGTTGTGCTGGACCTTGTCACTCATCGCGAAGACATAGTTCGCAAAGGCCGGAATGATGTTGCCGCAGTCGTCGGTACAGAGCTGCTGCATCTCATGGTACATCGTCGCGCGCTTGTCCTCGTCGCGCTCGGTCCTTGCCGCGCGCAGTAGCTCGTTGAAGCGCGGGTTGTTCCAGTTGCTCTCGTTCCAGGGGGCGTCGTCGGAGAAGGCGGTGGAGAAGATCATGTCCTCGGTCACCCGCGGGTTCCAGTAGGTCGCGCTCCAGGGCTTCACGCGGTTGATGTTGGTCCAGTAGCCGTCGTTGGGGGTGCGCACGACCTCCAGGTTGATGTTTGCGCCCTTGGCGTTCTCGCTGTAGAGCACCGCGCCGTCGACGGCACCGGCAAACGCGGCGTCGGCTGCCCAGAGCTTCACGTTCAGTTCCGAGAGGCCGGCCTTGTTCAGATGGAACTTGGCCTTGTCCAGGTCGTAGGGGCGCTGCGGCAGCTCCGTATAGTATTTGTAGGTCTTGCCGATGGGGTTGTCGTTGCCAAGGTAGCCATGCCCGTAGAGCAGCTTGCGCAGCCATTCCTCGCGGTTGATCGCGTACTTGAGCGCCAGGCGCACGTCGGGATCGGTGTAGGGCTCGCGGTCGACCATGAAGACGTAGGCGTAGTACTGCGAGCCCGAGGGCTCGGCGATCTTGATGTTGTCGTGGCGCTTCAGAAGGTGGAGCGTCTTCAGGTCCATGCGGTCGGCGGCATCGACCTCTCCGGTGACCAGCGCGTTGGTGCGGGCCGGCACGTCGATGACGGAGAGCACCGTCACCTCGTCGAAGTGACCCTTGCCCGCCTTCCAGTAGTTCGGGTTCCGCACCATCTCGGCGCGCTGACCGGCTTCGAAGTTCTTGATCTTGTAGGCGCCGGTGCCGTTGCCGGACAGGATGTCGAGCGTTCCGTCCTTCAGCGGCATCATCGGGGCGTGATAGTCGGTGAGCAGCGCCGGGAAGCCGACGTTCCCCTCCGACAGGGTCACGACGAAGGTGTGGGCATCCTCCTTCTTCAAATCGGAGATTGACTTGAGGATCGCCTTGGCCGGCGACTTGGAGTCCGGCCCGATCTGGTACTGCAGCGAGGCGATGGCGTCGTCGGCGTCGAAGGTCTTGCCGTTGTGGAACTCGACGCCCTTGCGCAGCTTGATGGTCCAGGTGGCGGCGTCGTCCGAGGATTCCCAGCTCTCCGCCAGTTCCGGCACCAGTTCGTCGTCGTTGTTCATCTCGGCCAGGCAGTTGCGCAGCCCGTAGCCCACGGTCTGCATGTAGCTCTCGTAGTAGGTGGCCGGATCGAAGGTGTCCGAGGTGGCGCCGCCGCCGATCGCCATGCGGAAGCTGCCGCCCGGCTTGGGCTCGGCCGCCTGCAGGGCCTTGCCCGCCAGCGCCGTCGCCGCCGGCAGGCTGACGCCCAGCGCCAGGCTGCGCCCCATGAACTCGCGCCGCGACAGGCGCCCCCTGGTCAGGAGGCTCGCGTAGTGGTCGATCTGCTTCTTGTCGGTCATGCCTTGTCCCCTGTTCATTCGGTTGATCGTCGAGCGTTCTCAGCTCGATGTTTTGTATTGCAAAACTAAGGTTCTGATATATAAAATTAGCCTGTTCTGGCCGGAAGGGTCAAGGGGAGAGCGGAATCGGTCCGGCTGGAGGCGATTTTCGAAGTGAGGGGGAGAGGCGCGTGAGCAGTTCGATCATCGACAAGGCAATCTTGCTGCTGGAGGTGCTGGGCGGTGCCAACCGGCCGCTGAGCTTCTCGCAGGTCGTCCAGACAAGCGGACTGAACAAGAGCTCGGTCCACAGGCTCCTGGCCATTCTCCTGGACCACCGCATGGTCAAGTACGAGGAGCGGGAGCGCGCCTACACCCTCGGGCCGAAGTTCCTCGACCTCGCGCGCAAGGCGCGCGGCGGCTACGACCTGCAGATGGTGGCCTACGACGAGATGCAGGCGCTCTACCGCCGTTTCGAGGAGAGCGTGACCCTGGGTATCCTGCGGGGCGGCACCGTCGCCTACGTCAGGACCATCGAGTCCTATCACGACTGGTCCATCGTCCAGGCCGCCAGCTCGCGCGAGCCCTTCCATTCGACCGCGACCGGGAAGGCGCTGGTCGCCTTCCTCCCGGAGAAGGCCAGGGCATCGCTTCTGGAGGGCTACGAGTTCGTCCCTTTCACCGAGCGCACCATCACCAGCCGGGAGGTCTTCGAGAAGGAGCTGGAGGGGGTGCGCCGGCGCGGCTATGCGACCTCTGACCGGGAGAACGTCGACTACGTGAACGGCATCGCCACGCCGATCTTCAACTATGTCGGCGAACCCATCGCGGCGCTCAACATCTGGGCGCCGGCCTTCCGGCACTCGCTGGACCAGATCCTGCAGTGGGTGGATCCCCTGATGGCCTCGGCGCGGCGAATCTCCGAGATCATCGGCAGCAGCGACAATCCCATCGAGGCGCTGACCCTGGCCCCCTGAGCCCGACCCAGCGTCAGGGCTGCCCGAACTCCCGGTTGTCGCGGAAGCGCATCCAGCGGGCGACCCAGTCGGCGCCCAGGCGGTGGAAGCGGTAAAGGGGGAAGGGTGAGATCGGGGTGACGGGGAAGGGGAGGTCGCCTTCTTCCTTGCCCAGGACCCGTTCCGCCAGTACCCGGCCCATCACCGTCGCCATGGCCACGCCGCGCCCGTTGTAGCCCAGGCCCGCGAGCAGGCCCGGGGCGGGTTCGTGGAGATGCGGCAGGTGGTCGGTGGTGACCGCGATCTGGCCGCCCCAGCGATACTGCCAGCGCACGCCCTTCAGTCCGGGATAGACCTGCTCCACCTGGCGCCGCATGGCATCGAAGAAGGCAGGGTCGCCGCGCCCGGTGACGCTGCCCAGACTGCCGAAGAGGATGCGCCCGTCGGGCTCGTGCCGTCCGTAGAGGATGGTCCGGCGCGTGTCGGCCAGGGTGCGGCCACCGGGCAGGATCGCGTCGTACTCCGGTCCCGAGAGCGGTTCGCTGGCTGCCTGGATCGAGACCAGCGGAATGACGGACTGCGCCAGCCCCGGCCAGAGCCCGTCGCTGTAGCCGTTGGTGCAGAGGAGAACCTGCCCGGCCCGAACGGCGCCACGGTCGCTGCCCACCTTCCAGCCGCCGTCGCACCTCTTCAGGGCACGGGCCGGGGTATCGCCGTAGATGACGGCGCCCGCCGCCTGGGCTGCGCGGGCCAGACCGCGGGCATAGGAGAGCGGCTGCACCGCCCCGCCGCGCGGCATCAGGGTGGCGCTCTTGTAGGCCCTGGTGCCGATCGCCTGCTCCAGGGCCGGTCCCTCCAGGAACTCGATCTCGGCGCCGTGGTCCTGCCAGGCCCGCGCGATCGCCTGCGCCTCGCGCTTGGCCTTGCCGCAGTGCTCCACCCGCAGCCAGCCGTTCTGCCGTGCCCCGCAGTCGATGGCGTAGCGGCGGATGACCGAGAAGACCTCGTCGGCCGAGCCGAGGGTGGCCTCGGCGAAGGCTGCCAGGCGTCCCTGCCCGATCAGCTCGGCAACCCGCTCCGGACCGTTCAGGGGAGGAAGAGGATTGACCTGGCCGCCGTTGCGCCCCGAAGCGCCCCAGCCGACGGCCCTGGCCTCCAGCACGGCCACGCGTTGCCCCGCCTCGGCCAGACAGAGCGCAGCACGCAATCCGGTGAATCCGGCACCGATGACGGCGGTGTCGACCGTCTCTTCGCCTGCCAATGGAGCCGTGGCGGGCTCGGCGGTGGCGGTCGCCACCCAGAGCGAATTCGGCCAGGACCAGCCGGCAGACCTGCCGGTCGCGACCGCGGGGCTGTTCACGCGCTTCTCCCTTCCGCTGCTTGTCACGGGTCGTGTGAGCGTCCCTGCGATTTGCCTCGACAGCCCGCCTATCCGTCAAGTAATTTCCTAATATGGAAGTAAAGTTTTAAAATACGGAACAACCGTCATGACCACGAGATCCGTCGAGAAGCGGGGCGGGCGCCGGACACGCCTGCAGCGGGTGATCGAGGCTCCCCAGCCGCTGCCGGAGGGGATCGCCGGGGGCCAGTTCCGACCGCTGGCCGAGGCGGACATGGAGCGCATCCATCGTGCCGCGCTCGAGGTCCTCGACCGGGTGGGCATGGCGCAGCCGACCGAAAGACTCTGCGGCCTGGCACTTGCCAGGGGATGCCGCCTCGACGCGGGCGGGCGGTTGCTCTTCCCGCCGGCCCTGGTGGAGGACACGATCGCCGGGGCCTGCCGCAACTTTCCTCTCTACGGGCAGAGGCCACGGTACGACCTCGAGGCGCGGGCCGGGCAGCTCCACTTCGCAACCGGCGGCGCGGCGGTCTCCATCCTCGACGCCGGTACGGGGAGCTACCGGCCCTCGACCCTGGCCGATCTCTATGACCTCGCGCGCCTTGCGGACAGCCTGCCGAACATCCAGTGGTTCGCCCGGCCGGTCGTTGCGACCGACCTTGCGGACTGGCGCGATCTGGACCTGAACACGGTCTATGTCTCCGCAGCCGGGACCGCGAAGCATCTTGGCTCCAGCATCACTTTGCCCGGCCACGTCGGCGAGATCGAGCAGATGCTGGACCTTGTGCTGGGCGGCGAGGGCGCCTTCAGGCGGCGGCCCTTCCTCTCTGTGCATGCGACCACGGTGGTCTCGCCGCTGACCTTCGCGGCCGATAGCTGCGAGGTTGCGGCCGAGGCGGCGTTGATCGGCATGCCCGTCCACAGCCAGACGGGACCGCAGGCTGGCGCCACCGCGCCTGCGGCCCTGGCCGGAACCCTGGTGCAGGTGGTCGCCGAGACCCTGGCCGCGCTGACCGCGATCAATCTGGTGCGCCCCGGCCATCCGGTCATCGCCGGTGGCTGGCCCTTTGTCTCGGACCTCAGGACCGGCGCCTTCACCGGCGGCAGCGGCGAGCAGGCCCTCCTCAGCGCCGCGTTCGCCCAGCTCATGACATTCTACGACCTTCCGAGCGGGACGGCCGCCAGCATGACGGATTCCAAGCTGCCGGATAATCAGGCCGGCTACGAGAAGGGAGTGACCACGCTGCTGACCGCGCTTAGCGGCCCCACCTTCCTCTACGAGTCGGCCGGGATGATGGCCAGCCTGATGGGGTGCTCGCCAGAGGCCATGGTGATCGACGACGAGATGCTCTCGTCGATCCGCCGCTGCATGCGCGGCATCGAGGTCAGCGAGGAGAGCCTCTCGGTGGAGGTCATCGCCGAGGCGGCGCGCGGGCCGGGGCACTTCCTGGGGCACGTCCAGACACTGGCCTTGATGCAGAGCGAGTACGTCTATCCCCGCCTGGCCGATCGCGCCTCGATCCAGGTCTGGCAGGAACGCGGGTCGGACGACATCTACCGGCGGGCGCGCCGGCAGGTGGCGGAGACCCTGGCCGAACACTATCCGGGACATCTGAGCAGGGAGGCCGATGCCCTGGTTCGTGCGCGCTTCCCCATCCGCCTGCCGCAGGAGGCCATGCAGCCGGCAGGAGAGCAGACTGGCGTCGGGGAGGCGGGGCGATGAGAGACGAAGCCAGGGTGGTCGTCATCGGCGGCGGGATCGTGGGCAGCAGCCTGCTCTACTGGCTGGCCCGACTGGGGTGGAACGATTGCCTCCTGCTGGAGCGCCTGGAGCTCACCTCCGGCTCCACCTGGCATGCCGCCGGCAACGTCACCCACTTCGGCCATCGGCCCGACCTGACGAGGCTCTATGTCGACTCGCTGCGCTGCTACCTGGAGGCCGAGGCGGAAAGCGGGCAGGCCATCGGCTTCCACGGGACCGGCAGCCTGCGGCTCGCGACCAGCGCCCGGGAACTCGAAGCCTATCGCCGCCTCGAGCCCGCCTACGAGGCGCTCGGCGTGGGCTACCGGGTGGTCTCCGCGGAGGAGGCCGGACGCCTGCACCCCCTGCTCGAGACCGAGGGGCTCTACGGTGCCGCCCACACGCCGGACGACGGCCATGTCGATCCCTCCGGCACCACCCACGCGCTGGCCAAGGCGGCGCGTGCGCGCGGCGCCGCCATCGCCTGCCGGACGCCGGTCACCGGCCTTAGCAGGGATCGCAGCGGCCGCTGGCTGGTGCAATGCGAGAGCGGAGAGGTCAGGGCCGACCAGGTGGTGGTCGCGGCCTCCTTCTGGACGCGGGAGCTCCTGGAGCCGCTTGGCCTCTCGCTACCGCTCTACGCGCTGCAGCACCACGAGGTGGTGACCGGCGCGGTGGCGGAGGTCGCGAGCCTGGAGCGGGAGCTGCCGACCCTGCGCGACCCCTACGCGCCCGCGAACACGCGCCAGGAGGGCCAGGGTTTCCTCTGCGGCGTCTACGAGCGCGAGCCGGCCTTTTGGGGCGTCGAGGGCATACCGCCCGACTTCGGCCAGGAGCTTCTGCCGAACGAACTGGAGCGGCTGGAGCCGCACCTGCTCAGGGTCATGGAGCGCATCCCGGCCTTCGCGGGCGCCGGCATCAAACAGGTGAACAACGGCCCGATCTGCTACACCCCGGACGGCAGCCCGCTGGTTGGGCCGCTGCCGGGCCATCCGGGCCTCTGGATCGCGTCGGGCTTTGCCGTGGGCATCGGGACCGGCGGCGGCTCCGCCGCCCTGCTGGCCCGCTGGATGGTCGAGGGCAGGCCGCCGCACGACCCCGCCCCGGTCGACCCGGCACGCTTCCCCCTGCCGATGGAGCGGTCCCACTGCCTGCAGCGCATCCGCGAGACCTATGCCGCCGGCTACGACCTGCCGGAGCTCCAGCAGGCCTGAGGCCACGCGCAGCCGCCAGCCGGGGCCCTGCGCGCATCCTGCACTGGCCTCGCAGACGCGGCTTTGGCAGCATCGCCCGCCGGTGACAGCTGGAAGGGATGCAGGCGATGCACAGGTCGCTGGTGGTGGTCGAGGACTTCTACAACAACCCGCTGGAGGTGCGCTCCGCCGCCCTCTCGCTCGGCTTTCCGGAGCATCGCGGGCCGCGCACCTTCCCGGGCCGCAACAGTGCGGGGCCGGTCGTCTCGCCGGCGCTCGACCAGGCGGTCTCGGCCATCGTCGGCGAGCCGCTGCGCGGCCATCCGGCGGAGACCTCCTTCCATGGCTACTGCCGCGCCACCCTGGAGGGGGAGGAGAGCCGCTACCTGGTGCATGTCGATCCCTCCAACCTCTGGTGGGTCGGCGTCTGCTACCTGAGCCTGCCGGAGCACTGCCGCGGGGGCACGACCTTCTACCGCCACCGCGCGCTGGGACTGGACCGCACGCCGACCCGGCAGGAGGAGATCGCGGCGCTGGGGCTGCCCGGCGTGGCCGAGCTGCTGGCGCGGGACGGGCGCGACCCCACGGCCTGGGAGGAACTGATGACGGTACCCATGCGCTTCAACCGTGCTATCTTCTACCGGCCTTGGCTCTGGCACTCCGCCGGTCCGGGATTCGGCGACAGCGTGGAGAACGGCCGCATGGTCCAGGTCTTCTCCTTCCTCTCGGCCGAAGCGTGAGCAGCACCGAGACAGGCATCGGGACAGGGAGCGACGAGACATGAGCTATGCCGGCGACAAGAACCCATCGGAGACCTGGGACTCCCTGGAGAAGGAGCCCGGGGCCCGGCTGATCGACGTGCGCAGCGAGGCGGAGTGGGCCTTCGTCGGCATTCCCGACCTGACGCCGCTCGGCAAGGAGCTCTTGCTGCTGGCCTGGCAGCACTTCCCCGGCATGGAGGTGAACCAGGACTTCGTCGAGCAACTGGCCGCCAGGGTGCCCGACCGGGAGGCGCCGCTCTACTTCATCTGCCGCTCGGGCGGCCGCAGCCAGGCAGCAGCCATGGCGGCGACGGCCGCGGGCTACCGGCACTGCTTCAACGTCGCCGAGGGCTTCGAGGGCGGCCACGACGAGCAGGGCCACCGCGGCCGCGTCAGCGGCTGGAAGGCGCGCGAGCTGCCCTGGCGCCAGGGTTGATCCTGACTCCTAAGGGTTAGTTCCTGGGGGCTGGTTCCTGGGGGCTGACCCCTACATGTGCTTGGCCGGAACGCTCTGCGTCGCGGGGCTGTGCGGGGCGCCGGCCAGGTTGCCGGCCGGCAGGCTGACCTGCGGCCAGACCAGGCCGCGCGACGCGCTCTGCGGCATGCCGGGATGCACCGGCCACTCCTTGGGAACGAAGAGGTAGCGGCGCAGCAGCTCGCCGTAGCTACGGAAGTAGTAGCCGCCGTTCAGCGCCAGATAGGCCCGGCGCTGCAGGTTCCAGCGCTTGGGGATGCGCCACCAGGCGAGCCCCGGGTGCTTGTGGTGCACGATGTGCAGGTTGTTGAAGAGAAAGAGGAACGAGAGGACGAGGTTCGACTCGACGACGCAGATGCGCTCGCCCACCGCCGCCACCGCCTGGTGCTCGGCGAAGGACCTCAGCGCCGAGACCGCAGCACCGCCGTAGGCGAAGACCAGGAGGTAGAGCCAGAGCGGCAGCCCGCAGAGCCAGCAGGCCCAGGCCAGCGGGATGGCCATGGCCAGCAGGTGCAGGAGCCAGACCGAGAGGTCGCTCCGGTCGCCCCTGGCCAGCCGTCCCAGCCAGTCGCTCCAGACCAGGTAGATGCTGCGCAGCGGCGAGAGCAGCAGGCGCCCCGCCAGGCTGTTCATGGCGACCCGCAGGCCCCGCTCGACCCGCCCCATCCGCGCCCAGGCCTCGGGCGTGACGTAGAAGCTCTCGGGGTCCAGCTCCGGACAGGTGAGGTTCTGGTCGCGGTGATGCGTCAGGTGCAGGCGCGCTGCGGTCTGATAGGGAATCCAGAGCCAGATCGAGGGAAAGATCAGGAGCGCGTTCAGCCGCCGCCTGCCGGTGGGGTGGCCATGGATCACCTCATGTTGCACGTTACCGTAGAGGCCGGCCAGGTAGATTGCCAACGGGACGAAGAGCCAGGGAGGAATCGCGTCGTGGAACCAGGTCGACAACCCGAAGGCCAGGTAGACTCCGGCGATCAGCGCCAGGGTCGGCCATTCGATCGGACGCCGACGGCGCCCGCGTGTCACGCTGGGAACAGTCATACCCCCTCCACCGTTACCTCCAATGACAGGAGTGTGATCGCAGGACAGCAGCTTTCGCAAGGATACGATGGTAACTTCATGCAGCGTTTGGTAACGATTTCCTTATCAGGTTTACGATGGTCACCATAGCTGTGGGATAGCGGGGTTCGTGTGTTAATGGATAAACGAGAGACCATCGTCACTTTCCGCAACCGCCTGCGGGAGGTGATGGAGAAGAACGACGAGAGCCAGGCGGCCTTCGCGCGGCGGGTGGGACTGGACCGCTCCACCCTCTCGCAGCTTCTGGACGAGGAGCGCGATCGCCTGCCGCGGGCGGAGACCATCGTCGCCATCGCCGGCGCCACCCAGGTCTCGATCGACTGGCTGCTGGGGCTATCGCAGGAGGGGCTGATGGGCCCCGAGGTCGTGCAGCGCATGCTGGAGATCGAGACCGAGGCCGGCTCGCCGATCGACCAGCGCCTGCAGCGCTGGCACGACGAGGCTCTCGGCTATCGCATCCGCTACGTGCCGAGCGGCGTGCCGGACCTGCTGAAGTCCGAGGCGCTGATCCGCTACGAGCACCGCCACCTGGCGCCGGAGGTCTCCGAGGCGCTGGCCGCCAGCACCGCGGCGCGGCTGGGGCTCATGCGCCAGCCCGAGCGCGACATGGAGATGTGCAGCTCCCTGCAGCTGCTGGAGGGCCTGGCCCGCGGCGAGGGCATCTATCGCGACCTGCCCTGGCCGGAGCGGCGCCGGCAGCTCGAGACCATGGCCGGCCTGCTGGAGGAGCTCTATCCCACCCTGCGCTGGTTCCTCTACGACGGGCTGCAGACCTATTCCGTTCCCTTCACGGTCTTTGGCCCGCTGCGGGCGGCCGTCTACTTCGGATCGATGTATTTCGTCTTGAACGCCAAGGAGCATGTGCGGATCCTGTCGCGGTACTTCGATCAACTGGTCCGCGAAGCCCGCGTGCAGCCGCCGGCCGTTGCCTCGATGATCCACGGATTGATCGAGGAGATGGAGGCGCGCTAGTGCAGGTCCCGAGCAGACGGACCCGCCCAGAGCGAATAGTCTGCGACGACGATCTGCGTGAGCGGTATCCCAGGCCAGTCGGACCGCAGGCCCAGAGGAGGACGCGATGAGGGAAGGCAAGGAGACCAAGAGGGGCGGTTGTCAGTGCGGCGCGCTGCGCTACGAGGTCCGCGGCCCGCTGCGGCCGGCCCTGATCTGCCACTGCAGCATGTGCCAGCGGATCCACGGCGGCCCGGCCTACTTCACCTCGGTTGAGGACACGGACCTGCACCTGGAGAAGAGCGAGACGCTTGCCTGGTACCGCTCCTCGGAGGTGGCCAGGCGCGGCTTCTGCCGCGACTGCGGCGCCAGCCTCTTCTGGAAGCCGGACGCGGCGAGCTACACCGCCGTCTCCTGCGGCAGCCTGGACCAGCCGAGCGGCGTCGAGGCGGCCGGGCATGTCTTCCTCGTCGACAAGGGCGACTACTATCACCTGACCGACGAGCTGCCGCGCTTCGAGCGGGGTTCCGGCAGCAGCCTGCCCGGCGTGAAGACCGTGATCCAGGAGTAGCGGCCCGTGCCCGGTGCCCTCTCGCTGCCGATGTACGACCTGCCGGAGATCGCCTGGGCGAGCGATGCCCTGATGGCGGCGGTGGCGGCCGCCCTGCCGGAGGGACTGGCCGATCCAGAGCGCCGGCGCGGCGGGGACCCGGCGGCGCTCTGGCGGGCCCCGGACCTGCTGCTCACCCAGACCTGCGGCTATCCCCTGATGACCGGCTTCGCCGATGCCTTCGCCTATGTCGTCACACCCTGCTACGACCTTCCCGGCTGCGCCGGCGGGCGCTACTACAGCCATGTCGTCGTGCGGGCCGAGGATCCGGCCGAGTGCCTGGCCGACCTGCGCGGCCGGCGCGCGGCCATCAACGGGCGCGATTCGCAGTCGGGCCACAACTGCCTGCGCCGGGCCGTGGCGCCCCTGGCCCACGGCCGGCCCTTCTTCGCCGAGGTGATCGAGACCGGGGCGCACGCGGCCTCGATGGCAGCGGTCGCCTCCGGCTCGGCCGATGTCGCCACGATCGACTGCGTCAGCCATGCGCTCTGGGCGCGCGAGCGACCGGAGCGGCTGGCGGGGACGCGGATCCTCGGCCGCACGGAGGATGCGCCCGCCTTGCCCTACGTCACGCGCGCCTCGGCCGACTTGGAGACCCTCGCCGCCTTGCGGGCCGCGCTGATGCAGGTGGCTGGCGATCCGGCCCTGGCGGGGGCCAGGGATGCGCTCCTGCTTTCGGGCTTCACGCGGCTGGCCGAAGGGGCCTATGAGGAGATCCTCGAGATGGAACGGCTGGCCTGCCGGCTGGACTATCCGGTCCTGGTATAGAAGAGCTGGAGGAAAGCCATGAGCGAGAGTCTTTGCGACCTCTCGGCCGTCGCCCTGCGCCGCATGATCGGCAACAAGGAGATCTCCCCGGTGGAGCTGCTGGCCGCCTGCCGCGCGCGCATCGAGGAGGTCAACGGCACGGTGAATGCCGTCGTCGCGCAGGATCCGCGCGCGGAAGCTGCGGCCCGCGAGGCCGAGGCTGCCGTCCTGCGCGGCGATCGCCTGGGCCCGCTGCATGGCCTTCCGATCGGCATCAAGGACCTGATGGACACGGAGGGGCTGGTCACGACCTACGGCTCGCCGCTCTTCAAGGACCACGTGCCGGAGGCCGACGATCCGCTGGTTGCGCGGCTGCGCGCGGCCGGGGCCATCGTGGCGGGCAAGACCAACACGCCGGAGTTCGGCGCCGGCGCCAACACGGTCAATCCCGTCTATGGCGCCACCGGCAATCCCTTCGATCCGGCCAAGACCTGCGCGGGTTCGTCGGGCGGCTCGGCGGTCGCGCTCGCGCTCTCCATGGTGCCGCTGGCCACCGGCTCCGACCTGGGCGGCAGCCTCAGGACCCCCGCCGCCTACTGCGGCATCGTCGGCCTGCGCCCCACGCCGCAGCTCGTCCCCAACATCGCCTCCTCGCGGGTCTTCGCGCCGCTCTCGGTCGAGGGGCCGATGGCGCGCTCCGTCGCCGACCTCAGGCTCCTGCTCTGGCAGATGGCGGGCGAGGACCCGCGCGACCCCCTCTCCCGGCCGCTCGCCTCCGTCGCGCGCGAGGGGGGAGGGGCCGGCGACCTCGCGCGCGCCAGGGTCGCCTTCTCGGAGGACCTGGGCGTGGCGCCGGTCTCCGAGGCCGTGCGCAAGCTCTTCCGCGACCGCAAGGCGGCCATGGCGCCCCTCCTGAAGGAGGCGGTGGACACCGACCCGCCCCTGCAGGACGCCAACTGGGTCTTCGAGACCCTGCGCGCGGTTGGCTTCCTCGCCGGCTATCGCAAGCTCTACGAGGAGGACCCGCAGCAGCTTGGCCCCAACGTCCGCAACAACGTGGCACTGGGGCTGGAGCGCTCGGCCGCCGACGTGGCCGACGCCCTGGTCGGACAGGCCACCCTCTACCGTGGGTTCCAGGCCTTCCTCGAGGAGTACGACTTCCTGATCTGCCCGGTGGCCTCGGTCCAGCCCTTCGACAAGACGCAGCTCTTCCCGGAGCAGATCGACGGCAAGCCGCTGGAGACCTACATCAGCTGGATTGCGATCACCTACGCCATCACTCTCACCGGCTGTCCCAGCGTGGTCCTGCCGCTGGGCCTGGACGAGGACGGCCTGCCCTTCGGCGTGCAGATCGTGGGCCGCCCCTGGCGCGAGGCGGCGCTGCTGAGCTTCGCGGAGTCGCTGGAGGGCAGGCTCGCGTCGAACCCAGCCTGCGCCCGGCCGCTGCCGGACCTGGCAGGGCTCAAAGCGGCGGGATAATCTATCCGCCCTGGCGGCCGACCTCTCCGGTCGGAAGCGCTTGCTCGTCCCCGCCGCGCAGGCGCAGTGCCCACATGAGGCCCACGACCGCGCCCTTCATCAGCGGCAGGCAAAGCAGGCTCAGCGCCAGGGTGACCAGCGGCCAGACAATGAGCTGTGCCGTCATGGACCAGGGTGCCGTCTGCTCGAACAGCAGGACCAGGGGCACGACGATGTGGCCGACGAGGAAGATGGTCAGGTAGGGCGGAAAGTCGTCGGCCCTGATCTGGCCCAGCGGCGTGCCGCAGGCCGCGCAGTTGTCCGCCAGCTTCAGGTAGCCCTGGAAAGCCTTGCCCTGGCCGCAGGCCGGGCAGCGGCGATGGAGGCCGCGCCAGAGGGACAGCGGGACCGGGCGGGCTTCGTGCTGATAGGCGACAGGCATGGCTCGAAGATCGCGGTCGCGGGCGGCCTTGTCCAGCGCTGCGCGGCGCCGGGTCGCAGCACCTTAAGCGCTGCAGCTATGCGCCTGGCGTGAGCTCCGCGATGACCTCTCTCAGGGCCTCCTCCAGCGGGCGCGGGCGGTAGCCCAGATCGCGCTCCGCCTCGCTGGAGACGAGGGGGGCGCCGCCCAGCGCCAGGCGGACCGCCTCGGGCGTTGCGGGCGGCATGCGGCCGCTCACCAGGTCGGCATAGAGGGTGCCGACGGCGGCGCTCGCCAGGGCCAGCCATCCGGGGATGCGCCGCCGCGGCATGGGCCTGCCGGACAGGCGACCGAGCAGGGCCAGCAGCTCCGAGAAGGCCAGGTTCTCGCCGCCCAGGACGTAGCGCTTGCCGGCCACGCCGCGCTCCGCCGCCAGGACGTGGCCCTCGGCGACGTCGCGCACGTCGACCAGGTTGAGGGTGCACTCCAGGTAGGCCGGGTAGCGCCCGGCCAGCAGGTCGCGCAGCATGCGGCCGGGCGGCGTCGGCCCGCGGTCTCCCGGCCCGATGGGGGCGGTGGGGCTCACCACCACCACCTCGAAGGGGTGGCCGGCGAGTGCTGCCTGCTCGGCCAGCAGCTTGGAGCGGGTATAGGGGCCCGGCATAGCGTCGAGCCGCGGGGTCCTGGTTCCGTCTATCACCTTGCCGCCGCTCTCCGGCAGCAGGACCGCCTCGGTCGAGCAGTGGACGACGCGGCGCACCCCCGCCGCAGCGGCGCCGGCCAGGAGCGCCCTGGTCCCGCCGGCGTTGACCGCCTCCTGGGCCTGCTTGTCCCGGCACCAGAACTGCGGGATGGCGGCCAGGTGGAAGACCCGCTCCACGCCCGATAGCGCCGCTGCCAGCCGGTCCGGGTCGAGCAGCGATCCCTGGTGCCACTCCGCCTCGGTCGCGATGGTCTGGGTCGCGGCGGCCGGGGGCGCGAGGTCCAGCACGCGCAGCTTGCGCCCGCGCGCGACCAGCGCCTCTACCAGATGCTGTCCGATGAATCCGGCGCCGCCGGTGACCAGGTCCACGCGCTCGCCTTCTGAAGCCGTCGCGGAAAGGGAGTGGTGCCGGGGGTCGGACTCGAACCGACGACCTACCGATTACAAATCGGTTGCTCTACCAGCTGAGCTATCCCGGCATGCCCGATCCATACCTAGCCCTCCCTGCCGCGACCCGCAAGACGGCTGCTGGACCTGGCCCCCACACTTGGCGCAGGATCGCAGCCGCGCAGACAGCATGCAGGAGGAGAGCCATGGCCGATCGCGTCGTCAGACTGAACCCCCACAAGCCCGACGGCGAGGGACTGGAGGCCTGGGATCCCATCCCGCCGGACGCCCTGACGAGCGGTACGCCGGTGCAGCGCGGCGTCATGGTGCACGACCTGGGCGGCCTGCAGGTCGGGACCTGGGACTGCACGGCCATGACCACCAAGATGGAGCCCTACAGCGTCTACGAGTTCATGCTGGTCCTGGACGGCCAGGTCACCATCGTCGACAAGGCCGGCCACGAGGAGACGATCTTCGCCGGCCAGCCCTTCTTCCTGCCCAAGGGCTTCACCTGCAGCTGGCAGCAGCCCGGCTACATCCGCAAGTTCTTCCTGATCCTGGACCAGCCCGACGGAGCCCCCGAGAGCGACCCGGCCAGGATGGCTGTCGCCCGCCCGCAACCCTACGGGCCGCCCGAGGGCCTGCAGGAGATCGCCCTCAACGCGGCCGACTTCTCCACCCCGCTGCCGGTGCAGCGCCAGCACCTAGTCTACGAGAGCGCGGACAAGAAGATCCAGGTCGGCACCTGGGACGCCACCGCTTACGAGCGGCCGATCACGCCCTCCAAGCGTAACGAGATCATGTGCATCCTGGAGGGCTCCGTCACCATGACCGGTCCGGAGGGCGAGCAGACCTTCCACGCCGGCGACAGCTTCTTCCTGCCGCTGGGCGCGCCCAACGGCTGGCGCAGCGAGGGCTACGTGCGCAAGTTCTTCTGCGCCGTCTGGCCCTAGCGCTCCGTCCGGGCCGGCTGGATTCCGGAACTGGCCGGAGCGGGGACCTTACCCTGGATGTAGAGGAACTCTTCGCAGCGGGCCCGGTTGACCCTGCTCAGGTCCCGGACCAGGGAAAGCGCGCTGCTGAGGAAATCCTCCCGGACCCGCGGCAGGATCCTGTCAAGACGCTGGCTGCCTAGGTCCAGCCGGCGCGCGAGCGAGGCGATCAAGTCGCTCTCTCCGGGTCCGTCCTGGCCTGGGTTGGCAGGCGCGGCCGGGCAGGTCCTGCCGGTCAGCAGGAGTTGCTGGCGCTGCAGCACGGTGGCACTGTGCGCCTCGTCAAGGGCGAGATCGCGCAGGCGCGCCCTGGCCTCGCCGCCGGCCGCCTGCGCCAGCGCCGAGGCCAGGGTCTCCGCGGCGCTCCGCTTCTCCTGCTGCAGATCGGCCAGCAGGGCCGCCAGCTCCGTTTCGCTCAGGTAGCCCAGGTAGCTGGGGTCGATCTCGTGCTGCAGGCAGGGCGGGGAGGCGAAGCCTGGCTCGCCGCCGTCGTTGTCGATGCCGGCCCGGCGGGCGGGCCTCAGGTCCATGCCCCGATAGCGATGGCGGGTACAGCAGGCCTCGGTGACGATCATGTCGAGCGGGATGTCGTGCGGCTGCGGGTGGATCGTCTCCAGCCGCCCGCACTCGTAGCCGATCCCGATGGTGAGCGGGCGGGGCGAGAGGGCGGCCAAGGTGCGGTCGTAGTAGCCGCCGCCGTAGCCCAGGCGGTAGCCGGCCGCATCGAAGCCGACCAGGGGCACCAGCAGCGCGTTGGGCCGGACCGGACAGCGCTCGGCCGGCACCGGGATGTTCCAGATCCCGCGCGCCAGCTTGCTGCGCGGCCGCCAGGCCCAGAACTCCAGCGCCTCCCGCTTGGCGACCACCACCGGAAGGGCCGCTTCGGCGCCCTGCTTCAGGCAGGCGCGCAGGTAGGCGCGCAGATCGACCTCGGACTTGAAGGGCCAGTAGAAGCCGATCGCGGCATGGCGCAGTTCCGGCACCTCGGCGGTCAGCCTCTCCTCGATCAGGGCCCTGAGGTTCGGCCGTTCGGCCTGGGGCAGCTTCGCGCGCTGCTGCAGCAGCCGGGCCCGGGTCGTGCGGCGCCACAGCTTGATCTCGTCCCAGTCCTTCATGGCGAAACGCGCTCCTGCAAGCCGGCGAGACGCGCGAGCGCGGCCTCGGCGCCGGCCACGATCTCCTCGATGCGCTCGCCTGCCGTCGCCAGGCGGTCGATGCTGCCGGCGACCTGGCCGGCAAAGAGCGCCAGTTGCTCCAGGTCGCCGGTCATGTTCCTGAGGGGCGAGTCCGTGCTGTAGCGGTAGATCGCCCGGCCGGCCTCGTCGGCCACGACCTCGCGCGCGATGGTCTCCGGGTCGTGGCCCAGAAGGTCGCTCCCCAGCCGGTCCGTCAGGGCCGAGGCCAGCACCCGCACCGGCGAGGCGGGCGGCCAGTTGATGGCGAAAGCGTCGGTATAGACCGTGTCCTCCGACCCGGCGGCGAGCAGGCGCTGCTTGTGGTGGTCGTGGGCGAAGGATTCCTGCGTTGCCAGGAAGGCCGTGCCGCAGTGGATTCCGACCGCGCCCAGGGCCAGGGCCGCCGCCAGCCCCTCGCCGTCGGCGAAGCCTCCCGACCCGACGACCGGGATCCGGAGGGCGCGGGCAACCTGCGGCAGGAGTACAAGAGATGAAAGGCTGCCGCGGACATGGCCGCCGGCCTCGAAGCCCTGCGCGATGACGATGTCCGCGCCCGCCGCCTCCGCGGCAAGCGCATCGGCGAGCGAGCCCACCTGATAGAGGACGAGGCAGCCGGCTGCCTTGGCCTTCTCGACGGCCCGGGCATCGACGCTCCAGAAGAAGCAGAGGGAATGGACCCGGCGCTCGAAGCAGAGGTCGAGCTGGGCTTCCAGCAGTGCAGGCTCGGTGGCGGCCGGGATGAGGTTGACGCCGAAGGGCCGGTCGGTCGCTTGCCGCACGGCCGCGATCTCTTGCTCGATCAGCGCGGGCGGTTCGCGGACCATGCCCAGGAAACCGTAGCCCCCGGCCTCCGCGACCGCGGCCACCAGCCCGCTGCGGGCGACGCCGCCCATGCCCGCCTGGAGGATCGGGTAGCGGCAGTCCAGGAGCCCGCACAGGGGCGTTGTCAGGCTGTGCAGCTTCATGAGCCTCGCGACGCTTGTCTTCCGGTGGACGCCTCCAGGGACGCGCGTTCGATCTAGCCACGCGATCATGCTTCTTTCAAACGAATAATATAGTATTATAATATCGATATTCTCGGATCAAAGAGCAGCAGGGCGGAACGAGGCTTGGACACGGAACTGGCGCGGACCTTCCTGGCGATCGTGGCTGAGGGCAGCTTCCTGCGCGCGGCCGACCGGCTTCACGTGAGCCAGTCCACGGTGAGCACCCGGATCCAGACCTTGGAGGCGGAGCTGGGCGCCGGCCTCTTCGTGCGCAACAAGGCAGGCACCAGCCTGACCCCCGCCGGGCGCCGCTTCCAGAGGCATGCCGCCACCCTGGTCCGGACCTTGGAGCAGGCCCGCAACGAAGTCGGCATCCCGCGCGACTTCAGCGCGACCCTGAAGGTCGGCGGACGGCTGGGGCTCTGGCAGGACTTCCTCGTCGGCTGGCTGGCGGCCATGCGGGCCCGCCTGCCCGAGGTCGCCCTGCAGGCGGAGATCGGCTTCGAAGAGGACCTGATGCAGGGCCTGGTCGAGGGACGGCTCGACCTGGCGGTCATGTACACGCCCCAGAGCAGGCCGGGGCTCCGGGTCGAGCGGCTCTTCGACGAGCGGCTGGTTCTCGTGGGGACGGCCGGCGACGGGGGGCCTCAATCCGGCGCGGGATACCTCTACATCGACTGGGGGCCGGAGTTCTTCGCCAGGCACGCCGCCAGCTTTCCCGATTTCACCGCGGCGGGCCTTTCCGCCAACATCGGCTGGCTGGGCCTGCGCTACATCCTGGACCATGGCGGATCCGGCTACTTCCCGCTGCGGCTGGTGAGCGATCACCTGGCCGCAGGCCGAGTCGCCCTGCTTGCCGGGGCACCGGCGTTCGACCTTCCGGCCTACGTCGTCCATGCCGAGAGCCTCGATGCGGAGCTCGCAGAGACGGCACTCGCCGAGATGCGGCGCCTGGCCGGGGCGGAGGGAGACCGGCAAGGTTAGCCTCCTGCAAGCGTGCCGGTCTCGGGTAGCTTGCAATCCCACCGCCATTGTCCGATCCTCGCTGCGGGAAGTCGCCAGGCAGACGCCAAGTCCTTTCGGGATGCCGCGGCTGCCGGCATGGGGAGGGGCAATGCAGAACCTTTTCGACGGCCGTGCCGCCCGCACGATCGCAGTTAGCCTTTGTGCATTTGTTTTTGTTTCGCTCGGCAGCGCGCTTGATAGTCCCAGCGCTGCGGACTGCAGCAATCAGGACAATAGGGCCTATACCTGCAGCGGTACTCTGGACGATGTCATCTTCTTCAAGGATACCTTCGACAGCCAAGGGTACTCCGTCGCCGTCGAGGATCTCGATCGCAGCGTCGGCCGGACAGTCACCCTGGACAACGAGATCCCCGACTCGCAAGGCAACGGGATTGCCGGCGTTGCCTCATCCGACGTTACCATAACCTTCGACGACTCCTCTCATGGCATCTTCTTCTCGTCGACCGACTCCGGTTTCTACAAGGGCCTGAACGCGATCACCAGCGCCGGGGATGGATCGTCGGGGGATCACTCCACGGAGTTCGGAGGGACCGCGCGGTCCGATCCCGGGGGGAATGGCGGCAAAGCTGGCGATGTCTCTATTTCCGTGAACGCCGGCAACCTCTCCATCACCACCGAGTCCGTTGGCGGTAACGTCATCCTGGGCATTTCCAGCGGTGGAGATGCCGGCCCCAGTGACGAGGCCAAGGTCGACACCGTCGGGACGGCCTTCGGTGGCGATGGCGGCATAGGCGGCGACGCCGGCGCGGTCAGCATCGCGATCACCCAGGCAGATCTCCTCTTCGAAGTCTTCCAAGGCGTGAACCTGACTGCCAACGGCGCCGTCGCTTCGTCCCTGGCAGGAGCCGGCGGCGACGGCGCGGAAGCGAAGGTCGATGGTGGCGGCAACACGCACGGCGGCGACGGCAATCGCGGCGGTCAGGGCGGCGCCGCCAAGGTCACCGTCGAGGCTGCGGAGATCAGCACCTTGGCCGGCATGGGCAGCACGATCATCGCCGAGTCTTTCGGCGGCCGCGGCGGTTCGGGCGGAGAGGCCAAGAGCGAGGCGGCCGGCGCGTCGAGCGCCGGCGACGGCGGCGCCGGCGGCGATTCCGGAACCGCCGCGGTGCTCTTGGGCGGCGGCAAGATCATCATCGGCACCGATGGCGGCAATGGGGACGGAACCGTCACCCCGAATGTTCGCGTTCATGCGCAGGGTGGCGAGGGCGGTGCCGGTGGCGACGGCTTCACCGGCGGAGCCGGCGACAGCAGCGGCGGCGATGGCGGCGATGGCGGCGCCGGTGGTGATGTGAGCCTCTCTCTGGGCGATGCCGAGATCCTGTTGCTGCAGTCCAGCGGCGGCGTCTTCGCGCAGAGCTTCGGTGGTGCCGGCGGCGACGGCGGAGAGGGCAAGACCGATGTCGTCAGTCACCATGCCGATGGCGGTGACGCCGGCGATGGCGGCGACAGCGGTTCGATCACGGTCAAATCGGCCTCGGCCGAGGCCTCGATCGCCGTTCAGAACGACGTGAATCCCTTCGCCGAACAGCATGCCCTGGTGTTGCAGAGCATCGCCGGCGACGGTGGCGACGGCGGCGAGGGCAACTCCGCGACCTTCGGCGATTCCAGCGGCGGAAACGGCGGGCAGGGCGGTACGGCCGGAACCATCGATGCCGATATCTGGGCCAGCATCGTCACCCACGGCGCTCTCAGCCAGGGGCTGGTGGCCCGCAGCTACGGCGGCGCCGGCGGCAACGGCGGGTCGGCCAACTCGACCTTCGGATCGGGGACCGGCGGGGCCGGCAAGGGCTCCGGGCCCGGCGAGGCCGTGACCCTGACCTATCTGGGCTCGATCTCGACCAGCGGGGAGAACGCCAATGCCATGCTGATCCAGAGCGTCGGTGGCTTCAGCGGTGACGGCGGCAGCGCCAGCGGCTTCACCGCCTTCGGAGCAGGCAGCCAGAGCGCCGGCGACGGCGGGGCGGTCTCGGTCACTCTGGCCGATCAGGTATCGATCTCGACCACGGCGGAGAACGCCTATGCGGTGCAGGTTCAGTCCGTCGGCGGCGGCGGCGGACGGGGCGGTGCAGGCGAAGGCATCGCCGCGCTGGGCGGCAGCGGTTCGGCCGGCGGCAGCGGCTTCGACGTCACCCTGGATATCGGACAGGGGGCCATGATCGCGACCGAGGGCATGCTGGCGCGCGCCGTCCATGCGGTCAGCGTCGGCGGCGGTGGTGGCGACGGCGGCGGAGCCATGGGCGTGATCTCGCTCGGCGGGTCGGCCGGAAGCGGCGGCAATGGCTCCAACGTGACCGTCTCGCTGGAGAAGGAGGGAACGGTCGAGACCAAGGGCGATGTCGCCAGTGGGCTCTATGCCGCCAGCATCGGCGGCGGCGGCGGCTCCGCGCACTCCACCGACGGAATCGAAGCCATCGGCGGATCCGGCGGCGACGGCGGCAGCGGCGGGCCGGTCACGATCGACAATGCGGCGACCATCCAGACCCTGGGCAAGGATGCCGACGCGGTGGCAGCGCAGTCCATCGGCGGTGGCGGTGGGCACGGCTCCAGTGCTGCAAGCCTCTCCGCCGGCTTCTCGCTTGCCGTGGGCGGCAACGGCGGCAAGGGCGGCTTCGCCAACACCGTGACCTACAACGACACCGGGGAAGCCGGCCGCAAGATCACGACCGGGGGCGACCGCTCGCGCGGGGTCTTCCTGCAGAGTATCGGCGGCGGCGGCGGTGACGGCGGCAATGCCGTCAGCCTCTCGGCCGGCGGTCCGGTCTCGCTCTCCCTCGGCTTCAGCGGCTCCGGCGGCGGCGGCGGGCGCGGCGGCATCGCCCAGTATCAGACCGGGGCGGCCGATATCGAGACGGCCGGCGACCACGCGGCCGCGATTCAGGTCCAGTCGATCGGCGGCGGCGGCGGCAATGCCGGGACCGACGTGACGGCCGGCGGCGTCTCCGGCGTCAACCTCAGCCTGGCGATCGGCGGCTCCGGCGGCTCCGGCGGCAAGGCAGACTATGCCTCCATCGAATCGGTGAGCGCGCTCTCAACCGAGGGCGACCACTCCGTCGCCGCCCTGGTGCAGTCGATCGGCGGCGGCGGCGGCAACGCCGGCACCACGGTCTCCGGCGACCTCTCCGGGCCCGTCAGCCTCGGCGGCAGCATCGGCGGCGCCGGCGGCAGTGGCGGCGACGGGGGAGAGGCCAACGCGAACGGCGGCGGCGGTATCGCCACCAAGGGCGATCACGCCTTCGGTCTGCTGGTCCAGACCATCGGCGGCGGCGGCGGCAATGGTGGGACCACCGTTGCAGCGAACGGCGTCAGTGAGGTTTCCGGCGATCTCGCCCTCGGCGGCCGCGGCGGGGATGGCGGCGACGGCGGCCTGGTGACCGTGAAGTGGGCCGATGCGATCGCCACCCAGGGCCACAACGCCAGCGCCGTGGCGATCCAGTCGGTCGGCGGCGGCGGCGGCACCTCCGGCACCACGGTGTCCGGGGCGGCCAGTTCGCAGTACTCGCTGCAGGCCTCGGTCGGCGGCGACGGCGGCGGCGGCGGCGACGCCGATCACGTCGGCGGGACCTTGCTGGGCCAGATCTCGACCGAAGGCGACGTCTCGCACGGCCTCCTGATCCAGTCGATCGGCGGCGGTGGAGGCCATTCCGGTACGACGATCTCCGGCACGGCGATCTCCAACATGTCGGCCGATCTGTCGGTCGGCGGATCCGGCGGGTCCGGCGGCGACGGGGCCCGGGTGGTGGCGGCCGTACAGGGCATCGAGACGGCTGGGCATTCTTCCTCCGGCGTCACGGCGATGAGTGTCGGCGGCGGCGGCGGGTCGTCCGGCTTCACCGGCGCCTTCAGCGGCAACTCGATGGATTCGCTGAATCTCTCCGTTGGCGGCAAGGGTGGATCGGCCGGCAAAGGTGGAGAGGTCGAGGTCACCTTGGCCGGGGACGTGGCGACGGCCGGTCACAACGCCGCCGCCGTCAGGGCCATGAGCATCGGCGGCGGCGGCGGCGACAGCAGCATGACGGTTTCCGGCTCGCTCGCCGGCAGCGTGCCGATCGGGGTCAGCGTCGGCGGCGACGGCGGTTCGGCCGGCGACGGCGGGGCGGTCGCGGTCTCGACGGCGGCCGACACCTCCATCGAGACCAAGGGCGCGCACTCAGAAGGAATCCTGGCCCAGAGCATCGCCGGGGCCGGCGGCAGCGCCGGGCATGTCATGGCGGGCTCGGCGCTCTCGGGCGGGAGGGCCGGCGTCTCGGTCGGCGGTTCGGGCGGCGCGGGCGGTGCGGCCGGCACGGTCGCGGTCGCCAACCTGGCGGCGATCACGACGGCGGGCTCGCTCTCCAGCGGGGTCGAGGCCCGCTCGGTCGCCGGCGGCGGCGGCAGCGCCAAGGGCTCGATCTCGGCCTCGGCGCTGTCGATGGGGGACCTCAGCCTGACCATCGGCGGCGAGGGCGGCGCGGGCGGCAAGGCAGGCGCGGTCACGGCGGAGAGCCAGGGTGCTATCACCACTGCCAGCCACCATGCCTTCGGGCTGCTGGCGCAGTCGATCGGCGGGTCGGGCGGCAACGGCGGCTTCGCGGCCGAGGGCAGCTTCACCGGCGGCGAGGTCTCCGGCCAGGTCAGCCTGTCGATCGGCGGCAGCGGCGGCAAGGGCGGGACCGCAGCGGCCGTCGAGACCACGACCTCCTCCACCATCGCGACCTCCGACTTCGGGGCCGTGGGCATCCTGGCGCAGTCGATCGGCGGGTCGGGCGGCAGCGGCGGCAGCGTCTACAGCGGCAACTTCTCCTACGGTTCGGATGCATCCATGAACGTCAACGTCGACATCGGTGGGGCGGGCGGCGACGGCGCCACGGCCGGTATGGTCTCGGTCGACAACGCTGCGGCGATCACGACCGACGGCTATCTGGCCGACGGCATCGCCGCGCAGTCGATCGGCGGCAACGGCGGCCGCGGCGGTTCCACCTATAGCGTGGTGACCACGGTACCGGGCGACAAGAGCGCCAACCTGGGCGCAGACGTCGGCGGGTCGGGTGGGTCCGGCCAGGATGCCGGTACGACCAACGTCAAGAACAGCGGCGCCATCGAGACCAAGAAGGGCGGCTCCAGCGCCATCCTGGCGATGAGCATCGGCGGCGGCGGCGGCAGCGGCGGGTCGGCGGCGAACATCAACTTCGAGCCCCTGCCGGGTGGCGCCTCCCTGGCCGATGACAGCTCCAGCTTCAGCGGAACGGTGGATATCGGGGTGGGCGGCTCCGGCGGTGCGGCGGGTAACGGCGGCAAGGTGGTACTCTCCAACAGCGCCAGCCTGACCACGGCCGGCGAGAGCGCGAAGGCCATCTATGCCATGAGCGTCGGCGGCGGCGGCGGCGACGGCGGCACCGCATCCTCCACCTCCTTCAGCTTCGACGGCCTGTGCAGCGCGCTCACCGGAGGGGCCGGCTATGGTTGCAAGTCAAACAGCGGCAGCGACGACCAGACGACCGACATCAGCGCCTCGCTGAGCGTGGAGATCGGCGGCAAGGGCGGTGCGGCCGGCGACGGCGACAGCGTCTCGGTGACGAACGACGGCGCCGTCCTCACCACCGGCCGGGTGGGTCATGCCATCGTCGCCCACTCGATCGGCGGCGGTGGCGGCAACGGCGGCGACGGCGACCTGGGCATCAAGGGCTGGACCGACAACAACACGGCGAACTCGATCGCCAACCTGCCGGCCAACTTCACCTTCATCCCCAACTTCGGCGACGTCGGCGTGGCGATCGGCGGCAGTGCCGGCGCCTCGGGCACCGGCGGCAAGGTCACCGTGGATGGCAGCGGCGGGCTCACCACGAAGGGCGACCATGCCTTCGCCATCCACGCGCAGTCCATCGGCGGCGGTGGCGGCAACGGCGGCGGGGGTACCAGCGGGCTCTGGGCGCTGCTGACGGTGGGTGGCCGGGGCAGCGGCGGCGGCGACGGCGGGGCCGTCGAGGTCATGCAGCAGGGCGCGATCTCGACCAGCGGCCAGGGCAGCGTCGGGATCTTCGCACAGTCGGTGGGCGGCGGCGGCGGCACGGCCGGTGACATCGAGCGGGCCTTCTCCAACTCCTGGCTCGATCTCAACATCGGCGCCGGCCTCGGCATTCAGGAGGCCGCGGGCGGCGGCGGCGACGGCGGCGACATCAAGATCGGCGCGGGCCCCATCGCCACGACCGGGAAGCGCGCGCACGGCATCGTAGCCCAGTCGGTCGGCGGGTCGGGCGGCATCGCCGCGATCTCCGGCGATCTCGGCAGCCTCTCGACGCTCAACACCTATGCCGGCGGCGCCGGCGATGCCGGCAACGGCGGGTCGATCGAGATCGCGACCGGGGGCGCCATCACCGTCTCCGGCGAGGGCGCGCAGGCCATCGTGGCGCAGAGCAGCACCGGCCGGCTGGGCTCGAAGGACGTCGCCGGCGACGTCACCATCACGATCCAGGACGACGTCATCGCCTCGGGCGCCGGGGGGCGCGCGATCCTGGCCCAGAGCGAGGGCGACATCAACGGCAAGATCGCCATCACCGTCGCCGAGGGCGCCACGGTCCAGACCGCAGCGGCGGGTGCGGAGACCATCGGGCTCTTCCACGGGACCGGCAACAGCCTCACCAACAACGGCACGGTCCAGCATCTCGGCACGGCCTCGGACGACTATGTCCTGCGCACCAACGGCTACAGCCTGAAGGTCCAGAACAACGGCACGATTTCCGGGTCGGTGCTGAGCCAGTCGAGCCAGGCCAACGGCCCGCCGGGTGCCCCGATCACCATAGCCAACGCCGCCTCCGCGACCTTCGGGCTGGGCGCGCAGGTGAACCTGGGCGAGGGGGGCGTCCTGACCAATGCCGGCACGGTGTCACCCGGGACCGTCGGCACGATCGCGACCTCGGACTACTCCGGCAGCTTCGTGCAGACCGCCGGCGGCCTGCTGCTGATCGACTTCGACACTGCCGGAGGCAACGACCGCATCACCATCGCGGAGGGTCCGGCGACGCAGCTCGCCGGTGCGGTCCAGCCCGCACCGCAGGGCGGCCTGCCGAAGACCGGGGACAAGGGCAGCTTCGTCATCCTCTCCTCGGCCAACGGGATAGGCTCCAACAGCCTGACGGTGGCCGACAGCTCGACGGTCGACTACAGCCTGGCGCAAGCCGGCACGGAGATCAGCCTGGGCTATGCGGTCGACTACACGCCCTGGACCGGCAGCGCGGAAAGCCAGACCAAGATCGCACCGGCTACCAAGGCGCGGATCACCGACAACCACACCCGTTTCGGCGACAGCGTGGACGCCCTGGTAGACCTGCGCGAGGGTGCACTTGCCGGCGGCAGCGACGACTACGCCTTCATCGACAGCCTGACCGCCTACCTGCTGGAGACCGGGGAGGTCGGCAGTCTCGTCGACGTCTACGACCGCTTCGCGCCGGGCGAGATCTTTGCGCCTTCCGATGCCGCCCTCTTCTCCAGCCTGCGCTTCGCCGACAGCCTCAACTCCTGCCCCGAGCGCGGCCAGGGGGGCCAGGTCGTCTTCACGCAGCAGGGAAGCTGCCTCTGGCTGCAGGCCAGCGGCGGCGGCATCGACCGCCAGCGCACCAGCGACTCCGTCGCCTACGACGAGACCCTCTTCGGCTTTGCCCTGGGCGGGCAGATGGCCCTGGGCGACGGCTTCTTCGCCGGTCTCGCCTTCGGCTACGAGCACAGCGCGCTCTCCAACGACAACTTCAGCGGCGACGGCTCGCGCTTCCAGGGCGGCGTCGTGGTGAAGAAGGAGATAGAGGCGACGACCCTCTCGGCGTCCTTCTCTGGCGGCATCGGCAGCTACGACCTCTCGCGCAGCGTCATCACCCCCATGGGCTCAGCCATCGCCGAGTCCTCGCCGGACACCAACTGGATCGCGGCTCACGCCAGGGTGGCGCAAGTCTTCGACGTGACGGAGGAAGTCTATCTGAAGCCCTGGTTCGACGTCGGCGTCGATCACCAGTGGCAGGGTGCCTACAGCGAGAGCGGGGCGGGCAGCTACGGCCTGGACGTGGCTGCCTTCGATCAGACCCTGGTGACCCTGAACCCCATGCTGGAGGTCGGCGGCGGCTTCGATATCTTCGGGGCCCAGGCCAATGCGACCGCCGCGGCCGGCCTGCTGGCGATCGTCAGCGGGCGCGAGCGTAGCACCGACGTCAACCTGACTGGCGTGGGCAGGGGCGGCCCCAGCTACCTCGTCTCCGACAAGGCCCGTCCGCTCTTCGCCGACTTGGGTCTCAGCCTCGAGGTCGTGGTGCACGAGCGCGCGGTGGTGAGCCTCGGCGGCCAGGCGCTCCTGGCCGGCAACCAGCAGGAATACGGCGGCACCGGACGCCTCTCGATCTTCTTCTGAGGTCGGATGCGATCCGGGTCGGGCCGGTCTCCCGGGTAGGGCGTCTTCCGATCGGACTGTGGATCTGCGGGTTCACCAAGTCGCCGCATTTGACCGTCCCGGTTCACGCTTTCTCCCGAAAATGGCGATTATTGTGAGGCAGTAAGGTCATTCCGTGATCCTGCCCAGGCGCGATTGAATCCTGAATTTGTTCGCCCACATTCACTTCACCGGCGCAACGAAGCGCCTCATTATTAAGGAGACGCGAGAAATGAAGACGTTGAAGACTGTTCTGAGCAAGGACTCCGTGACGTTTGACAATCACGAGGCCGCAGGGGATAAGGGTGCACTCTCTGGTGACCTGCACGACGAGGCCCTCGACCGTCCGGTTGGCGGGATTTCCGTACAGTGCGCCTGCTTCACCTTCAGCTACAGCGCCGGGTCACCGCGCTAGGGGCGCGAACGTTTCAGGAAATACTTCATATTTTCACGAAATGCTTCCCGCTGTACTGATAAGAATGAAGCACAAACAAGACGTCAAATTCATTGAGTTTGACGTCTTAGTGCTTTTTGCCCCCATTGTTGCTCCCGGATCGCACCATCTTGAGGTCGAAGCAATCTCCCCGTCCTCATGAGTGCGCGATCGGCAGGGTCGGCAGGTACTGCGGGGCTTTGCGCACGCGCGTCGCCTGCTCGAAGGCATAGCCGTAGCCGATCAGCTTCGCCTCCTGCCAGGCGGTGGAGAAGAAGGAGAGGGCCACCGGCAGGTGGCCATGCAGGTAGCCGGCCGGGACGGTCAGGTGCGGGTAGCCGGCCATGGCCGGCGGCGAGGAACAGCCGCCGACGATGCGGTCGCCGTTGACCGGGTCGATGGACCAGGCCGGCATCGAGTCCGTGGGGGCGATGATGGCGTCCAGCCCCTGCTCGGTCAGCACGCGGTCGATGCCCTCCGTGCGCGAGAGGCGCCGGCAGGCCTCGCGGGCTTCCAGATAGGCGGGCTCCTCCAGGCCGCCGGCGGCGGCCACCATCTCGAAGAGCTCCTGCTTGAAGAAGGGCATGACCTCGGCTTCGTGCGCGCGGTTGAAGGCGATGAGCTCTTCCAGGCTCTTCATCGGGCTTCCGGGATGCTCGGCCAGATAGCGGTTGAGGCCGGCCTTCATCTCGTAGAGGAAGAGGGTCATCTCCTCCTTGCCGAAGAGCGGGACGGCGCTGCCGTTGGCCGGATCCACCACCTCGGCGCCCAGCTCGCGCAGCACGCGGCAGGCCTCTTCGACGATCCGGTCGACGCCCTCGTGGTCGCCCATCAGGTCGCGGGCGAGGCCCAGGCGGGCGCCCTTCAGCGCCGCGGGGTCGAGGAAGGCGGTGTAGTCGCGGGCGCGGTGCGCCTCGGCGGCCCGGGTCGCGGGATCGCGGGCGTCCAGTCCGGTCAGCGCGTTCAGTACCCGGGCCAGGTCGGCGACGCTGCGGGCCATGGGGCCGGCCGTGTCCTGCGGGTCGGCGACCGGCATGATGCCCGAGCGGCCGATCAGGCCGACGGTGGGCTTCAGGCCGACGATGCCGTTGATGGAGGCGGGGCGAACCACGGAGCCGTCCACCTCCGCGCCGATGGCCACGGTGCAGAGGTTGGCGGCCACCGCCACGCCCGATCCGGAGCTGGAGCCCGAGGGGCTGCGGTCCAGGACGTAGGGATTGCGTGTCTGCCCGCCCCGGCTGGACCAGCCGCTGCAGCCGCGCGTCGAGCGCATGTAGCCCCACTCGCTCATGTTGGTCTTGCCCAGCAGCACCGCACCCGCCTGGCGCAGCCGGGCGGCGACGAAGGCGTCTTCGGGCGCCCGGTGCCCCACCATGGCGAGCGAGCCGCCGGTGGTGGTCATGCGGTCGCCGGTATCGATGGCGTCCTTCAGCAGGATCGGCACGCCGTGCAGGGGGCCGCGCGGGCCGACGTCCCGGCGCTCGCGGTCCAGCGCCTCGGCGATCTCCAGTGCGTCGGGGTTGGTCTCGATCACCGAGCGCAGGCAGGGGCCGGCATGGTCGATGGCCGCTATGCGGTCCAGGAAGGCGCGGCACAGGCCGGCCGCGGTCAGCTCTCCGCGCGCCTGACCTGCCTGGATCTCCGCGATGTCGAGTTCTTCGGTCTCCATCGGCGCTCTCTCCTCTAGAGAGACGAGAGAGCGGACTTCAGCTCCGCGCCCTCCAGGATGCGCGACTTCACGCGGCCACTGCGGAAGCGGAAGGCCCCCTCCGGATTGAAGAGGTGCTCCTTGTAGGGCGTGCCCTGCGTGTAGCCGTACCCCAGGAAGATCTTCTGCCACTTGATCGGCTTGGGCACCGTCACGGGCTCGTTCCCCTCCAGCGCGAGGGTGACGCCGTCCTTGTGCAGGATGACGTTGATCTCGCCGAAGTTGGGGCCGAAGAACCTGTTGTCGCCCAGCACATGGACCTTGCCGTCCTGCACGTAGACCACCTTGTCGGCGAACTTCGGCCGGCCGACCTCGATCACGCCATAGTCGTTGGGCCCGCCGAGGGTCAGCAGCGCCATCCGCTGCTTGGCGTTCTTGAACTGGTCGGGCTCGAGGCCGCTGAAGTCGAACTGGAACTGCAGCGCCTGCCCGGCGGCGTAGTCGGCCGTGTCGGTCTCGACGCCGACCGAGGCCTGCTTCGTGAGGAAGCCCATGCCGTTCTCGTTGTGCGTCGCCTTGTAGGTGCAGTAGGAGCTGGAATAGAGGTCGTCGCGGTTGTAGTTGACCGCCGGGTCGTCCTCCGGGCAGGAGGACCACTTGGGGTCGTCGTTCTTGTAGATCTCCACCGCCGTGCGCGGCAGCAGCAGGTAGGTATCCTTCGGCGGCAGCGGAGAGATGATCTCGCCCCGGATCGACCGTGCCGAGGTGTGCATGGTGAAGAGGGTATCGTCGATGACGAACATGTGCGGGTAGGAGGTCCCCCTCTGGTTCTCCGTCGAGCGCGCCTGTAGCTGGTCGTTGGTGAAGGAGATGCCGGGCATGAAGCTGCCGATCTTGCCGGTCCGGCTGAAGAAGAGGGCCATGTTCAGCCGCTCGGTGCTGCCGAAGCCGACGCTTGGCCCGGCATCGCTGATGCGGCCGGTCCTGATGCCCTCGCGCGCGCCCTTCTTGCCGGAGAAGCCGTTCTCGAAGTCATGCTGGATCAGCACGATCCGATCGCCCAGGGTGAAGGCGTGCGAGCGCAGGGAGGGCACCTCCAGCGGCATGGGCTGGAACGCGCTCCAGGTCTCGCCGCCGTCCGTGCTGGTGCTGTAGATCAGCATCTCCGACGAGGGCGTGCCGCGCTTGTCGCGATTGCGGACATAGAGGAAGAGGTCGCCGGTCACGGGGTGCTCGATCAGCACCGGCTCCCAGAGATTGTACTGCGGGGCAGGGGTGATGCGGGGGAAGGCGTCCCAGGTCTCGCCGCCGTCCTTGGTGTAGAGGACGGCGATGTCGTTCACGACCTTCTTGTCGGTCTCGTTCTGCGGTGTCACCGGCACCAGGACCCAGCCGTTGCGGTCGGCGGTGGCGCCGGACTGGTGCTTGAGCTGGATCGAGTTGGCCGAGACGAAGACGAAGCCGCTCTTGGGATTGAGGCTGGTCTTGGAGAGGTCGAGCTTGCGCACATCCCACTTGGCATCGGGGTTCTGGTCGGAATGCTGCAACCGGCCGAAATAGGTGCCCCGGCCGCGGCCGAGGTTCTGGGTGAAGAAGGCCCAGAGCTCGCTGCGCACCCTCTCCGGGTCGGGGTCGAGGTCGACCACCAGGAGTTCCGGCTGCCACTGCCTGTTGTCGGGGTTCTCCGGGTTCTTCACCGGATCGAAGGGCTTGCCGGGGTGCTGCAGCAACTGCTGGCGGAACACGCCCTTGGAGCTGAGCTCGGGCGGCACGTCGGGTGAATCGGGGTTGCTCCACCCGGTCTTGAAGGCCTCGCGGCGGCCCTCGGCGCTGTCGCTCTTCTGCGGCGAGACCGAGAGGTAGACCCGCTGTCCCGCCAGGCCCTCGGTCTCCGCGTTGGAGGGGAACATGCGATAATCCTTGGGGATCTCGCCCTTCTTCTTCAGCTCCTTCTCGTCCTTCTTGTTGGGCGTCCGCTTGTCGTTGGCCCCCCAGGCCGCGTACCAGGCCCCGTCGAAGAAGGCCAGCGCCGACATGTGGTTGTAGATGCTGGGCGCCCTGAACTGGTACCAGTACCAATCCACGCGCTGGTTATTCTTCTTGTCGACCGTGCAGTTGGGATTGATGTTGGACTTCTCGTTGGTGGCGCACATCAAGACCTTGTTCTGGGGGCTCTCGATCACGCGGTCGAGCAGCCGGGACTTGATATCCTCGACATCCTCGCCGGTCACCAACGGCTTGGCGTCGTAGATCGTGACGTGCTCGATCTTGGGATCGTAGAAGTCGTAGCAGTTCCACCTGGGGCTCGCCGCCGCGTTCGCGTCCGCGCATTTCTCGATGCTGTCCGCCCCGGCGGAACCGGAGGCCGCCAGCACGAAAAGGGAGGCGCAGCCTGCGATTGCAAGTCTCAAGGTCATACTCGGTCTCCAAATCTGAGCGAACGCGGCAAGAGGTTCCAGTCAGCCTCGTGCCAGTGGGAACAGGAAGAGAAACTGTCACTTCTTCACGTCCCCTGGGCGGCCTGGCTTTGGGTGGGATAGTAGGGCGGAGCGCCGGGGGAGGCAATCTCGGCCGGGTCCCGGCTTCGCGGGCCTAAGTACACAGAAGATTTGGAGTTATCGAGCGCGCATCTGGCGGGCGGCGTCGCCAGACGGCATAGTGGCCGCGCCACGAGACAGAAAGGATCCGACCGATGCCCGACGCCGCGCCCACACCCCTTGCAGCCGATCTCGCCCGCAGCATCGTCGAGGCCGTCGATGCCGGCTTCGAGGGGCAGGTCGCCTTCACCCGAGACCTGGTCCGCCATCCCTCGCTGCGCGGCCAGGAGCACACGGCGCAGGAGTTCATGCACAAGGCCATCGCCGGGCGCGGCTATGCCATGGACCGCTGGCGCCTGGACCCCGAGAGCCTGAAGGACCACCCCGGCTTCTCTCCCGTGGCCGTGCCCTACGACAACGCGATCAACGTGGTCGGCACGCACACGCCCAGGCAGGCCAAGGGCCGCTCGCTGGTGCTGAACGGCCATATCGACGTGGTGCCGACCGGGCCGCTGGACATGTGGCGCCAGCCGCCCTTCGATCCCGTGGTGGAGGGCGACTGGCTCTACGGGCGCGGCTCGGGCGACATGAAGGCGGGCCTGGCCGCCAACATCCATGCGCTGGACGCGCTGCGCAGCCTCGGCCTGCAGCCGGCGGCCACGGTCTACCTGCAGTCGGTGACGGAGGAGGAGTGCACCGGCAACGGCGCGCTTGCCTGCCATCTGCGCGGCTACCGTGCCGAGGCGGCGGTGATCCCCGAGCCCGAGGACGACATGCTGGTGCGGGCCAACACCGGCGTCATCTGGTTCCAGGTGAAGATCCGCGGCGAGCCGGTGCACGTGCGCGAGGCCGGGACCGGCTCGAACGCGATCCTGGCCGCCTATGGCGTGATCGAGAAGCTGAAGGAGCTGGAGGCGCGCTGGAACGCGCGCAAGGCCGACTTCCCCTACTTCGAGGAGGTCGCGAAGCCGATCAACATCAACATCGGCAAGATCGCCGGCGGCGACTGGGCTTCCAGCGTGCCGGCCTGGTGCACGCTCGACGTGCGCGCTGCGATCTATCCCGGCGTCGAGCCGAAGGAGGCGGCGGCCGAGATCGAGGCCGCGGTGCTGGAGGCAGCCCGCGCCAATCCCTTCCTCGCCAACAACCCGCCCGAGGTCGTCTACAACGGCTTCTTCGCCAAGGGCTACATCCTGGAGGAGGGCTCGGAGGCCGAGGCGACCCTGGCGGCCTCCTACGCCCAGGTGCACGGCGGCAAGAGCCTGGAGTCCTTCGTGACGCCGGGCTACCTCGACGGCCGGGTCTTCGTCATCTACGAGGGCATTCCCTGCCTGGTCTACGGCCCCTACTCGGAGAACATCCACGGCTTCAACGAGCGCGTCAGCCTGGAATCGGTCCGCCGCGTGACCAAGACCCTGGCCCTCTTCATAGCCTCCTGGTGCGGGGTGGAGGCGATCTGAAGCCTGGCTCGATCGCGCGTGGTGCAAGCGGCGGATGGATGGGGCCGGCGCTTGCGGGATAGCTGGAGAGAAACAGCCGTCTCGGAGTCACCGCATGCAAGCCATCACGCGTCTGGGCCTCGCCGCCTTCGGTATGCACATCGCCGATCAGTCGGCGCTGGTCGCCGTTCCGCTTGCCGCAGCCCTGGTCTTCGAGGCCTCCGCGGAGACGATCGGGCTGCTGGTCGCCTGCCAGGCACTGGCGCACCTGCTGGGTTCCATCCCCTTTGGGCTGATCGTGGATCGCTGCGACCAGCGCAAGGTGGCCCTGGCCTCTGCCCTCGTTTCCTTCCTGGGACTCGCCGGGGCGGCCGCCGGGCTGCTGCTGGAGGACCTGCTCGTCTTCGCGCTCTCAATTACCTTCGCCGGCTTCGGCGTCGTTCTCTTCGTGCTGGTCGCTCTCTCGATCGTACCCAGGCTCGCCGGGCGGGCGCGGATCGCGGCAGGCAATGCGACGATCGAAATCCCGCGGGCCCTTGCCTCGTTCCTGGTTCCGCTTGCGATCGGTGTGGCGGTGACGAGCGCGACGGCAGCCCCGATCTTCGCCGCAGCGGCCCTCTGCGCGCTTGGCGCCCTCCTGGCGGCGGGCGGCCTGCCGTCCCACTCTGAGAAAGGGCCGCGTGCCGAACCCCTGCTCCGCCAGATCGCAGAGGGCGGGCGCTTCGTCATCCGGCACGACCTCCTGCGCCCGATCCTCCTCTGCGCGCTCTTCTGGAACCTGGCCTTCTTCGCCCTGCTGGTCGTTCTCGTGCCCCTGATCGTCCAGGTCTACCGCGCGGAAGCCGGTGCTTTCGGCATGGCACTGGCGGCCTTCGGACTGGGTGCGGTCGGGGGATCCTGGACTGCCGGCCGCTTCGGGCAGCGGATCGCGACCAACGTCATCCTGCTGTTCGGACCGGGAAGCTCCGCGCTGGCACTCCTGGCGCTGACCCTGGTCCCGGCCGGCGCGTCGGTGATGGCGCTATACGCCGCCTTCTTCGTGCTAGGATTCGGTCCGGCCATGTGGCTCATCGCCCAGAACTCCGTGCGCCAGCTAGTGACGCCCGGCGGCCAGCTGGGCCGGGTGAACGCGGTGATCCAGACCGCGATCTACGGCATGCGCCCGCTTGGGGCGCTCCTGGGCGGTGCGGTCACCGGAGCCTTCTCGCCCGAGACCGGCCTCGGCCTCGTCGCGGGCGGCTTCCTTCTCTCGTTCGCAGCCGCACTCTTCAGCCGGCTCAGATCCTTACGCCGCTTCGAGGATCTCAGGGCCCTGTCGGCGGCCTGAAGCGCCAGATGTGGAGCCTCAACAGGTCGTCCTCGGTCCGGACCGAATGGCCAACGTCCTGAAAGCTCACATCTAGAGCAAAACCCGAGCAGATAGAATCATCTGCGACGACGATTTGCTTTCTAAAACAAAATGCTAGAGCGGGAGGCGTGAGCATGAGCGAGCGCATCCTGCTCTAGTTCTCGACGGCCTTCTCCACGCCCTCGGCGCCCTGCTGGACCGCGTTGCCGACGTCCTCGGCCTTCTGCTCGACCTGGTTGCCCACGTCCTCGGCCTTCTGCTGCACCGCATCGGCGGCGGAGTCCGCGGCCTCCTTCAGGTCCTGGCCGGCATCGCTCGCGGACTGGGTCGCCTCGTCGAGCTCCTCGTCGGCGGCCTGCTGGTCGCTCTCGTCGCAGGCGGCAAGTGCGAGCGGGAGAGCGAGCGCGAGCGCCGTCGCCAGTCTTCCGAAATGAGTGCGCATGGGGGTCCTCCTTGGCGTTTGCCCTTTCTTCGGGACGCGCCCGGCCATCCAGGGTCGGACAGCGTCTCCTTGAAGGTGATACGCAGCGATTGCGGCGAGCGTGGGTCAGCCACGTGACTCATGGTTGAAACCCCGGGTCAAGGCCCAGGGATGACGGGTAGTGGCTGCTTCATTGGCGCGAGACACAACCGTGTGAGTCAGGCCAGAGGGCGCTGGGCCGAAGCCCGAGCAGGAAGCCGGAGAGGCGGGGCCCCTACAGCCCCAGCTTCTCCTTCAGGAGCTGGTTCACCATGGCCGGGTTGGCCTTGCCCTGGGTCGCCTTCATGGTCTGGCCGACGAACCAGCCCATGACCTTCATGTTGCCGCCCTTCAGCTGCTCTACCTGGGTCGGGTTGCCGGCGATGATCTCGTCGACCACGGCGGCGATGGCGCCGCTGTCGGTGATCTGCTTCAGGCCGCGCTCGTCGACGATGGCGCCGGCGGTCTTGCCGGTCTCCCACATGGCCTCGAAGACCTCCTTGGCCATGCGGCCCGAGAGGGTCTTGTCGGCGATGAGGTCGATCAGGCCGCCCAGCTTGCCGGCGTCGACCGGTGCTTCGCCGAGGCCGACACCCGACTTGTTCAGGGCCGCGAAATAGTCGCCCAGGACCCAGGTCGAGGCCAGCTTGGCGTCGCGCCCGCCGGCCACGGCCTCGAAGAAGTCGGCGCGCTCCTGGTCGGCGACCAGGATGGCGGCGTCGATCGGCTTCAACTCGAAGCTCTCGATGAAGCGGGCCTTCTTCTCGTCCGGCAGTTCCGGCAGGGAGGCGCGGATCTCCTCGATCATGGCCGGATCCAGCTTCACCGGCAGCAGATCGGGGTCGGGGAAGTAGCGGTAGTCGTGCGCCTCTTCCTTGCTGCGCAGCGAGCGGCTCTCGCCGGTCATGCCGTTGAAGAGGCGGGTCTCCTGGTCGATGGTGCCGCCGGACTCCAGGACTTCGATCTGGCGCAGGGCCTCGAAGTGGATGGCCTGCTGCACGAAGCGGATGGAGTTCACGTTCTTGGTCTCGGTGCGGGTGCCCAGGGGTTCGCCCGGGCGGCGCATCGAGAGGTTCACGTCGGCGCGCATCGAGCCCTCGGCCATGTTGCCGTCGCAGGTGCCCAGATAGCGCAGGATGGCGCGCAGCTTGGTGAGGTAGGCACCGGCCTCCTCGGCCGAGCGCAGGTCCGGCTTGGAGACGATCTCCATCAGCGCGACGCCGGAGCGGTTGAGGTCGATGAAGGTCAGCTTGGGATGCTGGTCGTGCAGCGACTTGCCGGCATCCTGCTCCAGGTGCAGCCGCTCGATCCCGATCTCGCGGGTCGTGCCGTCCTCCAGGTCGATGGTGATCACGCCCTCGCCGACGATGGGCTGCTCGTACTGGCTGATCTGATAGCCGGCCGGCAGGTCGGGGTAGAAGTAGTTCTTGCGCTCGAAGACGCTCTCCAGATTGATCTTCGCATTGAGGCCAAGACCCGTGCGCACCGCCTGCTCGACGCAGACGCGGTTCAGCACCGGCAGCATGCCGGGGAAGGCGGCATCGACCAGCGAGACCTGGCTGTTGGGCTCGGCCCCGAAGTCGGTGGCGGCGCCGGAGAAGAGCTTCGAGTTCGAGGTCACCTGGGCATGGACCTCCAGCCCGATCACCATCTCCCAGGGGCCGGTCTTGCCCTCGATCAGGTTCTTGTTGGTCGGCGTCTTGTCGGTCATGGCCGTTACCCTGCGATGCGCTGCGGCTGGTGGGTGAAGTGGGCGGCGGTCTCCAGCGCGTGGCCGACGCGCAGGACCATCTCTTCATCGAAGGCCTTGCCGATCACCTGCAGGCCCAGCGGCAGGCCCTCGTCGCTCAGGCCCGCGGGCACCGAGATGGCGGGCAGGCCCGCCAGGCTGGCCGGCACGGTGAAGACGTCGTTCAGGTACATGGCGACGGGATCGTCCATCTTGTCGCCCTGGGCGAAGGCCGCCGTCGGCGAGGTCGGGGCGAGGATGGCGTCGACCTTGCCGAAGGCCTGGGCGAAGTCGCGGGCGATCAGGCTGCGGATGCGCCGGGCCTTGTTGTAGTAGGCATCGTAGTAGCCGGCGGAGAGCACGTAGGTCCCGATCAGGATGCGCCTGCGCACCTCCGCGCCGAAGCCGGTCCCGCGGGTGGCCTCGTAGAGGCCGGTCAGGTCCTCCTCGGGAACCCTAGCGCCATAGCGCACGCCGTCGTAGCGGGCGAGGTTCGAGGAGGCCTCGGCCGGCGCCACGATGTAGTAGGTCGGCAGCGCGTGCTCGGTGTGCGGCAGCGAGATCTCGCGGATGTGCGCGCCCTGCTCCTCCAGCCAGGTCATGCCGCGCTTCCAGAGCCGCTCGATCTCCGGCGACAGGCCGGGCATGCGGTACTCCTTGGGCACGCCGATGGTCAGTCCCTTGACGTCCTTGTGGAGTGCCGCCTCGTAGTCCGGCACCGGGCGGTCGACCGAGGTGGAATCCTTGGGGTCGTATCCGGCGATGGTGCCCAGCACGATGGCGCTGTCGCGCACCGTCCGGCAGAGCGGACCGGCCTGGTCCAGCGAGGAGGCGAAGGCGACGATGCCCCAGCGCGAGCAGCGCCCGTAGCTGGGCTTCATGCCGACGATGCCGCAGAAGCTGGCCGGCTGGCGGATCGAGCCGCCGGTGTCGGTGCCGAGCGTGGCCGGGGCGATCCGGGCCGCCACAGAGGCGGCCGAGCCGCCCGACGAGCCGCCGGGCACCAGGTCGCGGTTGTCGCCCTTGCGCTGCCAGGGGTTGGCGACGGGGCCGTAGGCCGAGCTCATGTTGGACGAGCCCATGGCGAACTCGTCCAGGTTGAGCTTGCCGGTCATGACCGCGCCGGCCTGCCAGAGCCTGGCCGTCACGCTGGACTCGTAAGGCGGCACGAAGCCTTTCAGGATCTTCGAGCCCGCGGTGGTCTGCACGCCCTCGGTGCAGTAGAGGTCCTTGACCGCGACCGGCACGCCCTCCAGCGCGCCGGCGCTGCCGTCGGCCAGGCGCTTGTCGGCGGCCTCGGCCATGGCGAGTGCCCGGTCGGCGGTCTCGGTGATGAAGGCATTGAGGCCGCGCTGGCTCTCCATGGCCTCCAGGTGCGCCTGGGTCAGCTCCTTCGAGGAGAAGGCGCGCTTGCGCAGGAGCTCGCGCATCTCGGCCAGGGTCAGGTGGGTGATGGGTCCGCTGACGGTCATCGCAGCTACTCCACCACCTTGGGCACGGTATAGAAGACGGCCATGCGGCCCGGCGCGTTTGACAGCACTGCGTCCTGCGCATTGCCGTCATTCACCGCGTCCTCGCGCAGGTGCAGCTCGGTCGCCACCGCCGAGGTCATGGGCTCAACGCCGTCGGTATCGACCGCCTTGAGGGCGTCGATCCACTGCAGGATGCCGCCCAGCTCCTGGGCCAGGGTCTCTTCTTCCGCCTCGTCGATGCGAATGCGGGCCAGGCGCGCGATGTGGCGCACCGTCTTCCTGTCAACAGTCATGCTATGCCTGATCGCTTCCGAAAATCGAAGGCCGGACGCTACACCGTGGCTACCGGCAATCGCAAGATAAGGTTAAGAGAGATGGCGAGGAGGGGGCGCAATGCCAAGCGATCACTTTGACGCTTTGACGGCCTTGCCGGCCCGCGGCCGGCTGCTGGGTCTCGACCTGGGCAGCAAGACCATCGGGCTCGCCATCTCCGACAGCCTCAGGAGCATCGCCTCGCCGCTGGAGACGATCCGGCGCAAGAAGCTCTTTCAGGACGTGGAACAACTGCAGCGGGTGATCGGCGAGCGCCAGGTGGTGGGCCTGGTCCTGGGTCTGCCGGTCAACATGGACGGCAGCGAGGGGCCGCGCTGCCAGTCGACACGCCAGTTCGCCCGCAACATCGCCGAGCGCGGCATCGCCCTGCCGCTCGCCTACTGGGACGAGCGGCTCTCGACCGCGGCGGTGGAGCGCTTCCTGGTCGAGGAGGCCGACATGACGCGGGGCCGGCGCGCCGAACTGGTCGACAAGATGGCCGCGGCCTACATCCTGCAGGGCGCGCTGGATGCCCTGGCGCACGGCAAGAGGCGAGAGACATGACGGCTGTGACCCTCTCGACGGGCGAGCGCTGGCGCGGCCTCCTGGCGATCGCGCTCAGCGCCGGCGTGGCCGGCATCACCTACGGCTGCCTGCCGCCGCTGATGGCCATCATCCTCGAGCGCCAGGGCCACCCCAACTGGGCCATCGGGCTGAACGGCGCGGCCGCCTTTGCCGCCACCATCCTGCTGGGGCCCCTGGTGCCGAAGCTCTTCTCGCGGCTGGGCTTCTTCAATGCCATGGCGATCGCCGTGGTGGGCGAGGTCACCTGCCTCTTCCTGCTGCTCGTCTGGCCCGACATCTGGTACTGGGCAGGCCTGCGCTTCCTCATCGGCTTCTTCGGCACCATCCTCTGGATCGGCAGCGAGGTCTGGATCGTCGCCATGGCGCCGGAGCGCGTGCGCGGGCGAGCCATCGCCTTCTACATGATGGCGATCTCGGGCGGCTTCGCACTGGGGCCGGTTGTGATCCAGGTGGCCGGCAGCGAGAGCAGTCTGCCTTTCCTGATCTGCGCCGGCCTGACGCTTTTCGCCGGCTTCCTGATCTGGACCGCGCGCGGCATGGCGCCGGACCTGCCGGCCGCGCCCAAGGCCGCCATCGCGCTGGCCTGCCGCATCGCGCCCCTGGTGATGGCGGCCGCCCTGATGGCCGGCTTCGTCGACATGTCGGCGGTCACTCACCTGGTGAACTACGGCCAGGACGCCGGCCTCAGCGAGGAGACAGCCCTGATGGCGCTGACCATCATGCTGGTGGCCAACCTGGTGATGCAGTTCCCGGTCGGCTGGCTGGCCGACCGCGTCGACAAGCGCAAGCTCCTGATCAGCTTCGGTGTGGTCTTCTTCGTGGCGCCCCTGCTGATCAACGAGACCATGGGGCAGAGCCTCCTGGTCTGGCCGGTGCTGATCGTCTGGGGCATCTGCTCGCTCGGCATCTACACCGTGGCGCTGACGATCCTGGGTGAGCGCTTCGATGCGAGCCTGCTGGCCAGCGCGAACGCCGCCATCGTCGTGCTCTACCAGGTGGGCGGCGTGGGCGGGTCCTTTGCCGGCGGCAGCGCCATGGACCTCTTCGGCTACAAGGGCCTCATGTGGGTCTTTGCCCTGGCCGCCTTCCTCTTCCTCAGCTTTGCCGCCTACAGGACCTGGAAGCGGCGGAAGCTCGGACTGGAGAGTTCCTCGGACGCTTAGGGCAGAGCGACTCCTCTGCAATGCCACTCCGATCCGACGATCGCGGGCGAAGGCCTACCCACGATGCTTTGGATGTTCCCGGAGTCGCGCCTTACCGCCGGTCGTGAGGTCATGCTTCGCCCGGTAATCACCCCCTGTAGAGGGAGTCTTCTGCATCAGTATCGGCTCGCAAGCGGGCAATACGAGGCAGGACATCAACCCTTGCGGGTTTTCTCGCTGAACGTCAAAAAATTTCTAGAACTCCTGGACAAGCTCGGAAATCTTGTATTCCATAGACAACGATTGGGGGTCCATATGGTATAGAGGGGACCAAGTGCATGCGGGTATCGGGCTATTGCACACCAAGGGTTTCAAGTCTTTGGGACCATCCGACAGCACTCGCTACCGCCGAAACGATACCTCTTAGGACTCAACCAAGTGAGCATGTAGCCGGCCGGCGCCGGCGATCCGGGTTGCTTTCTTTTTGCCTCGTGGCCGGACTGTTGGCCGCGCTTGCGCCGGCGAGCGCGGAGGCGGACGGCTGCACGCTTTCCAGCACCACGGAGACCTGCAGCGGCGACCTGTCGAGCGGGGTTACCGTCGACAACTCCGACGGCGACTTCACCACCTTGCAGTTCCAGGACCTGACGGCGACGGCGGGCGCCATCTCGATCACCAGCGACCCTGGCAGCGGATCGGGCACGGGTGCCGATGGCAATGACGTCACGGGCGTCACCATCACCTTCGACGGCTCCTCGGAGTACGGGATCTCCGATGACAGCAGTGCTGCCTTCCTGGTCGACTTCACAGCCGGAGACGGCAAGGCTGCGGCATCGGCAGATCATGAGGCGGACGACGGTGGCACCGGCGGGAGCGTCGACGGTACGACCAGCGTGACGATCACGAACGCGACCGATTTCTCCGGTCTTTACGGGTTGGACATTTCCGTTGTCGCAGGCGACGGCGGGACCGGCGGTCTCGCCGTCACCACCTCGACCGAGTCGGCGCATGCGGGCGACGGCGGTGCGGGCGGTGACAGCGCCGACATCACCGTCACCATCGAGTCGGGCGACCTGACGTCTCTCACCGGGACCGCGGGAGAGGCACTCTACGTACATACAGAGGCCGGCGACGGCGGCGATGGAGGGGAAGCCGAAGGGAATGACATCGACGCGACCAACCGTGACGGCGGCGACGGCGGTATCGGCGGTGATGCCGGCGATGTGACCGTCAACGTCACGACGACGCTGTCTTCGTCCGTCTCGACGGACCAGATAGCCGCGGTCCGGGTGGAGAGTATCGGCGGCGACGGTGGCGACGGGGGCGAGGCAAAAGGGTCGGGCGACAGCATCAAGACCGTTGGCGGCGACGGCGCCGCCGCCGGCGCAGGCGGCAATGTCTCGGTGAGCGTCCAGACGGTCGATTTCGAGACCACGAGTGACCTGTCGATGGGCCTGCTGGCACGCAGCTACGGCGGAACCGGCGGCGACGGCGGATCCGCCAGCGGCGGAGACACAGGCGGAAGCGGAGGGGGCGCAGCCGGAGGGACGGCCGGAACGGTCACGGCGACCTTCGGGGGCACCATCAAGACCTTCGGCGTCGACAGCACGGGCGTCCTGCTGCAAAGCGTCGGCGGCTTTGCCGGCGACGCCGGTTCCGACAGCGATGCGGTCGCGACCTATGGCGCCAGCAGCGAAAGCGGAGGAGCCTCCAGCAATGTCACCGGCACGCTGGTCTCCGGCACGTCGATCACGACCACGGCCCAGGGCGCCGATGGGATCTATGCCCAGTCCGTCGGCGGCGGGGGCGGCAAGGGCGCCAGCAGCACCGGCCTGACGTCGCTCGGCGGCAGCGGGTCGGCAGGCGGCGACGGTGCCAACGCCTCGGTCACCCTGGAGGAGGGCGTCACCATCCTGACGAGCGGCGACACCGCATCGGCTGTCTATGTCCAGAGCTTCGGCGGCGGCGGCGGTTCGGGCGGCTCGGCGGACGGTATCACGGCAATCGGCGGCTCGGGCGGCACCGGCGGATCGGCCGGGACCGTCACCGCGTCGGTGACGACGGCCACCCTGACGACCGTGGGCGATTCTTCGAACGCCATCTTTCTGAGCAGCTCCGGCGGCGGTGGCGGCGTTGCCAAGTCGACCGCCGGCATCAAGTCAATCGGCGGGTCCGGGGGAGACGGCGGCGACGGCGGGACGGCGACCCTGACCCTGGACAGCAGCACGATCATGACGAGCGGAGACGATGCCAACGCGATCTTCGTGCAGTCGGTCGGCGGCGGCGGCGGCAGCGGTGCGAACTCGCTTGCGGTGGGAATCGAATTCGCGCAGTCGGTCGGCGGCAGCGGTGGCGATGGCGGCAGCGGTGCCTCCGTCGAGATCAAGGCGGCGACTACCGATACCGGCACGATCGTCACCGAGGGTGAGCGCGCACGCGGCGTCGTGCTGCAGAGCATCGGCGGCGGCGGCGGCGACAGCGGCAACAGCTATAGCATGTCCATCGGTGCCCTCATGAACACCTCGATCGGCCAGACCGAGGACGGCGGCGACGGCAACGTGGCCGGCGACGTTACGATCGACGCCTTCTACCACTCCGTCGAGACCTCCGGTGATCATGCCCATGGTGTGCTGGCCCAGTCGGTCGGCGGCGGCGGCGGTTCGGTCGGTACCACCTTGAACATCGACGCGGTGATCGGGGCCGGCGCGAACTATACCAGCACCACCGGCGGTGCAGGCGGCACCGGCGGCGACGGCGGAATGGTCACGATCACCCTCAACGAGGCGATCTCGACCATGGGCGACCAGGCGCATGCGGTCTTCGCCCAGTCGGTTGGCGGCGGCGGCGGAAACTCCGGTTCGACCATCTCCGGAAGCGTCGTGAGCTTCGAGAACCTGGGTATGACATCCGGCGGCTCGGGCGGCGCCGGCGGCGACGGGGCCGCGGTCAGCGTGACGACCGAAGGGGACATCACGACGACCGGTGCGGCCTCCTACGGTGTCTTTGCGCAGAGCACGGGTGGTGGCGGCGGCAACGCGGGCTGGACGTCCAATATCGACGGCGTCACCGTGGCAAATCTGACACTGACCAGCGGCGGCAGCGGCGGCGAGGGTGGCACCGCCGACGACGTGACCGTCATGACCGCGTCCGGCACGACCATCGAAGTGGATGGCGATGGATCCATGGGCGTCCTGGCGCAGAGCGTCGGCGGCGGTGGCGGCAACGCCTATGCCACGGTCGCGGGGTCCCTTTCGTCCTCTGTGAACCTCTCCATCGCCTCGGGCGGGGACGGGGGCGCTGCTGGCGATTCGGGCATCGTGAAGGTGACCAACGCCGCCGATATCATCACCAAGGGCGCCTCCGGCTACGGGATCGTCGCACAGAGCATTCCCAATTCCGGCGGCAACGCCTCCTTCACCGTGGATGCCTCTGCGCTGTCCGCTGTCTCTCTGTCCGCCAGCGCTTCGGGTTCGGGCGGCACCGGCGGCACCGGCGGCGACGTCACGGTGACCAACAGCGGGACGATCACCACCAGCGGCGACTATGCCATCGGCATCATCGCGCAGAGCAACGGCAGCGGCGGCGGCTCGACCTCGGGCGCCATCTCGGTGGATGCGCTTACCATGGACAGCATCTCCGTCGCGATCGGCGGAAACGGCGGCACCGGCGGCACCGGCGGCGACGTGTCGGTGACCAGTTCGGCCGAAATCCAGACCTCCGGCAGCGAGGCCAGCGGCATCCTCGCCCAGTCGCTGGGCGGCGACGGAGGCACCGGTGGCATGGTGATCAACGCGGGCATCAATGCCAGCAGCGAGGTCAGCGCCGATGGCAGTGTCTCAATCGGCGGCGGCGGCGGCAGCGGTGCCAACGGCGGCATGGTGACGGTCAAGAACACGGGCAAGATCTCCACGGCGGACTACGAATCCTACGGGATCTATGCGCAGAGCCTTGGCGGATCGGGCGGAAAGGGCGGCTCGGTCTACGCAGGCGAGCTCACCTTTTCGTCGGGGAAATCGGCGTCCGCAACGATCGCGATCGGCGGCAGCGGCGGCACGGGCGGTGGCGCCAGCACGGTGCAGGTAACGAACGAAGCCGACATCGACACCGGGGCCAACGGGGGATCGGCGATCTTCGCTCAATCGGTCGGCGGCAGCGGCGGGACCGGTGGATCGGCCTATGCCCTGACCGGAGACAGCTCCACCAGCGGTACGATCTCTCTGGACATATCGGTCGGCGGCGACGGCGGTGGCTCTTCGACGGCCGGCATGGTGACCGTCGAAAACACAGCGACGCTGTCGACGACGGTGTCGAGTTCTGCGGGCATCTATGCCCAGAGCATCGGCGGCAACGGCGGTACTGCCGGCAATGCGCTGACCGTCATGCTCGACAACACGACTGGAACCTCCGGAACCCTCACCCTGACCGGCAGCATCGAGGTGGGCGGATCGGGCGGCACCGGCGGCGTGGCCGCGGAAGTCGACGTGACGAACAAGGGAACCATCGAGACCGTCGGCGACAGCGCGCCCGGCATCTTCGCCCAGAGCATCGGCGGCAACGGCGGTGATGGCGGCTCTGCTTCCCAGTACTCGCTGGTCGAGATTGCCAAATCCACCTCTTCCACCAGCAATGGAAGCTTCAGCCTGGATATCGCCATCGGCGGCTCGGGCGGAACGGGTGCCGACGCCGACGAAGTTCAGATAACGAACACCGGGAAGATCTCGACCGAAGGCGTCGCTTCCTACGGCATCTTCGCCCAGTCGGTCGGCGGCGGCGGCGGCACCGGCGGCAGCGCCGGCTCGAACTCCATCTCTTGGGTCACCCTGCTCGACGAGGCCCTGGCCGCGGGCGAGGCCGCCGACGCCCAGGCCGGCTTCGACGCCCTGGACACGCCGGACTACATCATCGATCAGTTGTACGACTACTATTCGGAGCTCTCGACCCTTTCCGATCTTTCGGCCGATTCCTTCTTGACCTCGTGGGACTTTATCGTCGGCGGGTCGGGCGGGAGCTCCGGCACCGGTGCGTTGGTCTATGTCCTGAACGAGAAAGAGATCACGACGACCGGCGATAGCGGTACTGCGATCTACGCGCAGTCGGTCGGTGGCGGCGGTGGCACGGGTGGCGACGGCTTTGGTTTCGTCACCACCACGGCGACCGTCAGCGGCGATGCCGGCAGTGGCAGCGACGGTGGAGATGTCACCGTCAGCTCAACGCATGCCCTCAGCACCTCAGGCTTTGGCGCCATGGGCATCTTCGCCCAGTCGGTCGGCGGCGGCGGCGGGGTTGCCGGCGACGCCGAGCTCGCCAGCATCGGCTTCACCAGCGACAGTTTCGGTCTCGGTGTCGTCGATTCGGGCAGCGGTGGCGATGGGGGCAACGGCGGTGATGTCACCGTTACCTCCTCCTCCACCATCACGACGACCGGCGAAGCCGCGCATGGAATCTGGGCCCAGTCGGTCGGTGGCGGCGGTGGCGCTGCCGGCAGCTATGGCGCCGATGTCGAGGCCATTATCGGCAGCGGCGGCGACGCCGGCGACGGTGGGGATGTCAAGATCACCGTCTCGGACACCATCAGCGTGACCGGCGACTACTCCATGGGCATCTTCGCCCAGAGCGTCAGCGGCGACGACGGCTCGAGCAAGAGCGGCGACGTCAATCTGGTGCTCAAGGGCGACATCACCGTCGGAGACTATGGCCAGGGCGTCGTGGTCCAGAGCGAGGGCAGCGGCTCGAGCGGATCTATCGAGGTCGAGCTCTACAGCGGCTACACCATCTCGGTCGGCGAGAGCTCTTCGGATGGCGACGGCTCCTACGGCATTCTCGTTCTCGACGGCGATGGAGACGTCGAGCTCAAGATCTATGGCGACATCATCATGTCTTCGGTCGACGATGTCGCCATCGGCTCTCTCAACACCTTGGACAGCACGACCATCCGCCAGACCGAAACGATCTTCGGATCGATCGACATGACTCAGTATACGGAGATGTACATCAAGAACGGCGGCGTGCTCGAGATCGGAACGCTCTTCAAGCTGGGCGACGAGACCGAAGGCGGTGTCCTCTACCTGGACGAAGGGACTGTCTCGCCCGGCGGGGAGGACAACATCATCACAACCGAGTTCTACGGAGAACTCACCACCGAATCCAGCTCTGGTCAGAGTAATGAAGGTATCTTTCTCTTCGATCTCGAGATGGGCGAAAGCGAGAGCGATGGCACCTCGGACGTCATAGCCTTCATGAACACCAAGATCGTTGACGACGACAGCACGGTCTTCAAGCCCCACGGCACGGTCGAGCCGAACCTGACCGGAACGAACCTCCTCTCGACGGGCGATAGCGGGAGCGTCGCCATTTTCACGGCGAACTCCACGGAGAACACCTTCAGCCTCTCAAACCTCTCCGTGGAGGATTCCTCGACCGTCGACTACGAGCTGTCAGTCGGCACCGAGGACAGCAAGGAGAACGTCACCCTGACCTACACGGTCGACTATTCGCCGGACTCCGCCGACCTCAGCGATAATCAGGAAAGCGTCGGCGACTACGTCTCCAACCTGACGGATACCGTGGGGGGCACGAGTTCTTCGGCTAATTCGGCGAGCGCGAGCGCGTCGGACGGAAGCATCGCGCTGACGGTCGAGGGGGCCCCGGCTGCCGCAGCCGCCGTGGAGGATTCCTCGACGGCCTTCGTCAAGTCGCTGACGAACCACCTTCTCACCGTCCAGTCCAACGCTGAGCTCCAGCAGATCTACGACCTGCTGGGTCCGGGCGAGATCTTCGCCACGGCGCAGACCACGGTGCTCTCCTCCCTGCGCTTCGACGACAAGCTGCACAGCTGCGCCCAGATCGGCGCCGAGGGGGTGGCGCTCTATTTCGACGAGGGCTCCTGCGTCTGGAGCGACTTCTACGGCGTCTACAACACCCGCGGCGAGGAGCCCAACACGGCCTCCTACGACGAGACGGTCTTCGGCTTCGCGTTCGGCGGCCAGCAGCGCCTGGAGGACGGCTGGATCCTGGGTGCTGCCGTCAGCTACGAGCACAGCAACCTGAACGCCACCGACTACAGCGGCGAGGGCCACCGCGTGCAGGCCGGCGCGGTGGTGAAGAAGGAGCTGGGCGCAACCACATTATCCGGCAGCTTCTCCGGCGGCTTCGGTACCTACGATGCCACCCGCACGCTCTTCTCGCCCAACAGCAACACGCCGACCCAGGCCGACTCCGACCCCTCCAACATCTGGATCGCCGCACACGGCAGGGTCGCGCACGCCATCGAGATCACGCCGGCGATCGAGCTCGAGCCCTACCTCGACATGGGCGTCTGGCAGTTCTGGCAGGGCGCCTACGACGAGGGCGGGGGCGACCCCTATGCGCTGGACATCGACGGCTTCGCCAAGACCAGCGTGACCGCCAATCCCATGCTCGAGGCCAGAAGCACCTTCGAGGTCTTCGACGTGGCGATGAACGCCAATGCGCGCGCCGGCGTGCTGGCCTTCCTCACCAGCCGCGACATCTCCACCAACGCCCGCCTGCAGGGCGCGGGCACGGCCGGGCCCTGGTTCACGCTGCAGGACACCGACAACCGCGTCTACGGGCAGGTCGGTGCTTCCCTCCAGGGCCAGCTCGGCAGCCGCTTCACCCTGGAGGGCAGCTTCGACTCCCTCCTCGGCGACAACAGCTCCGAGTACGTCGGCGCCGCCACGCTCCGCTTCCACTTCTGATGGGAGGGGGCGGGGGTGCGGCCGGTTCCGTGCTATTCAGAAGCGATCATCTGGTCTGTCCCAGCCAGGCGTTGTAGATGCCGGCGGCCACGATGACGGCGATCCCGATCCAGGTGTAGAGGTCGGGGAACTGCTGGAAGACCAGGTAGCCCAGGACCGAGGCGCCGACGATCTCGGTGTAGGAGAAGGGTGCCAGCAGCGAGGCCGGCGCGCGCTCGTAGGCCAGGATCATCAGCAGGTGGGCCAGTGCCGCCACCATGCCCAGGATCACCAGCAGGGCGAACTCCTGCGTGCTGGGCGGGCGCCAGAGGCTGCCTTCGACCAGCATCAGCAGGCTGAGGACCAGGCTGCCGACCACGGCCGTCATGGCCAAGGTCACCAGCGGCGGGGCCGAGAGCGAGAGATGGCGCGTGGCGATCGCATAGCCGGCGAAGACGCAGCCGCAGCCGAGCGCCAGGAAGGTGCCAAGCTCCACCGCCTGGAAGCCGGGGCGCACCAGGATCATCACCCCCAGGAAGCCGAAGCCGACCGCCATCCAGCGCCGCCCCCCGACCTTCTCCGCCAGGAACACCGGCGCCAGCGCCGTGATCACCAGCGGTGCGATGAAGATGAGGGCGACCGCGTCGGCCAGGGGAATGCGCGACAGCGCACCGAAGAAGAGGCAGGTCGCGGCGACCATGAAGAGGCTGCGCAGCATCTGCAGGCCCGGCTGCTTCACCCGGAAGAGGGCGGACCAGCCGTGGCGCCAGTAGATGAGCGGCAGCAGCGGCAGCAGGTGGAAGACGAACCGCGCCCAGGCGACCTGCCAGATCGAGAAGTCCTGCGTCAGGTACTTGGCCAGGGCATCCAGCAGCGGGATCACCTGCTGGGCCAGGAGCAGCAGGCCCATGGCAGCCCAGGGCCTCTCAACGGCTGGTGCCTCGACCCGCATCGCCCCTTCCATCCCGATCTTGTCCGCCAGCGAGGTTGTGACCAAGCTCTTGCGGCACGCAAGCATCCCGGGGGCATAGCAGCCACGCGAGGCGCCGGGCACTTCCGTTCGGGCCGCTGTTTCTATAAGGAGGAGATCTGGAACCGAAGGGCAGCCGCGGCTGTGCGGAGCCGGGCCGAGGGGAGCGAGGATCCATGTCGTTGCAGGTCACGAGACGAGCCCTGCTGCTGGGACTGGGGGTCAGCTCTCTGTCGGCCTGCGCGCGTCTCCAGCCCGCGCAGCTTGCCGAGACGAAGGAGGCGGCCGGGCCGCGCGGCACCGGGGTCGTCGGCACCCTGGTGGACCGCGAGCGGCTTCTCGTGAACGGGCTGCAGTTGTCTGCCGGCGAGGATCTGGTGCTGCGCGATGCCTTCGGCCCGATCGAGCGCGACCGCCTGGCACCGGGTCAGGTCCTGACCGTCGAGGCGTCGCCGGCGGGGACGGGGCCGCTACAGGCCCGGGCGCTGAGCCTGGTCCACCCTCTGATCGGCCGGGTCGAGGCCGTGGGGAAGGGGCGCATCACCCTGCTGGGCAGCGAGGTGGTGCTGGAGCGCGGTGCGCCCCGCTACGACTGGAAGGGCAGGCGGTTCCGTCCGAAGGTCGGCCAGAGGGTTGCCGTCTCCGGGCTCTGGCGCGGACCGGATGTGGTGGAATCGCGCCTCGACCTGCTGCCCGAGGAGACGCAGGGGCCCGACGTGATCGCCGCCGTCGTCAAGGCCGGGCAGGCACCCGATCGGCCGACCCTCGGGGGACTGGAGCTGCAGATGATGGGCCAGGCGGCACCGCCGGCGCCCGGCACCTTCGTGACCGCCCTCGGCCGCAGGGAGGGAGAGCGCTTTCGGGTCGAGAGCCTGCGCGAGGGCCGGTTCCAGGGCGCGGCCGGCCCCCTGGGGCGCCTCTCGGTCGAAGGCTACCTCGACCGCGTGCCGCGGGCGCCGGGCTTCGTCGTGGCGGACCTTGGCCTCAGCTTCGATCCCGACGCCAAGCTGACCGCCTTCGCCGACCAGCGGGCGCTCTACGTCGGTCCCTACGAGGCCACCTTCAAGGTAGCACTGGGTCTGCCCCTGCCGGAAAGCGTCTCGCGCCGGACCCGCCTGATCGAAAGGATCGAGGACGGCTTCGCGCCGGAAGGCGCGGTTTCGACGCGCTGAGGCACGTCTAAAGCAAGTGGCGCTCGCTCATGGTCTCGCACCTTTCTCTGGCATGGCGTTTCAGAAGCAAACCGTCGTCGCAGATGAGTCCATCTGCTCGGGGTTTGCTCTAGCCCGGCCAGTTAACCTAACGACTGCCTTCAAGCTCGGCGCTGGCAGCGTCGTCCAGCGCCTTCGCCCGCTGGCAGGCCGGGCGCGCCATCATGCGGTCCGAATAGTCCACCAGGCAGGGGCGCTTCTCCAGCACCTCGAAGTTCAGGCACCAGGCGATGATCGCGCCCAGGCAGAGGTCGGCCGTCGAGAAGCGCGGGCCCGCGACGAACTCCCGCCCGGAGAGCGCGCTTTCCAGGCTGCGCGTCACGCGATCCAGGTCGCCGTAGCTCATCATGCCGGCGCGGCCCTCGGGCACCTCCATCTTCAGCGCGCTGATGGTGAAGGCCGCGTCCATCGGGCCGGAGGCGAAGAAGAGCCAGCGGTAGTAGGCGCCCCTGTCCTGCGGTTCCGGGGCGAGGCCCGCGGCCGGGAAGGCATCGGCCAGGTAGGCGCAGATGGCGGCCGTTTCGGTCACCACCGTCTCGCCGTGGACGAGGGCGGGAACCTTGCCCATGGGGTTGATCGCCAGATAGGATTCCTCCTTCATGGTGGTGGAGAAATCGAGGATCCGCGTCTCGTAGGGAACGCCGACCTCTTCCAGCATCCAGCGCACCATGCGCCCGCGCGTGTTGGGGTGCGTATAAAAGACCAGGTCCTGCGGCATGGCTCTCCTCCCTGCAAGCGGCGCTGAGCCTAGGCCTCATCGGGAACTCCAGCCAAGAGACATCTTGCTTGTCGGGGGGAGCAGATCATGATCCATCAACTGCGAATCTACGAGATCTTCGAGCACAACCGCGAGGCCTTCCTCGCCCGCTTCCAGGACCACGCCGCCAGGCTGATGCGTGCGCAGGGCTTCGAGATCTTGCACATGTGGGAGAGCCGCGGCGATGGCGGGCTCGCCTTCGTCTACCTGCTGTCCTGGCCGGACGAGGCCAGCATGACGCGCGCCTGGGAGGCCTTCATGGCCAACGAGGAGTGGCAGGAAATCAAGCGCGTGACCGCCGCCGAGCACGGCTCCCTGGTCGGCGCCATCGAGAACCGCGTCCTCCACGCGATCAGGTAGCCGGGCCAGCGGGCCGGCGCCAGAGCGGGACGCCTTCGCTTATGCTCACGGTTCCCGCTCTAGCCTTTTGATACAAAAGCAAATCGTCGTCGCAGATGATCAATCTGCTCGGGGTATGTTCTAGCACGGGGACCTGCAACCTCGTCGTCGCAGGGGAGTCCCTCTCCTCGGGATTTGCCCTAGTTGACCGCTGAACGTGATCGCAACGGCGAGGTGCCGATGGCCACCATCCCTGCTTACCTGGCGATGCTGCTGGTTTTCCTGGGAATCGACGCCCTCTGGCTGAAGTGGGTGATGAAGCCGCTCTTCGACCGCCACGTCGGCCACCTGCTGGCCGACCAGGTCCGGCTGGCGGTGGCAGCGGGCTTCTATCTCTTCTACGTCGGGGGGATCGGCTACTTCGCTGTCCTGCCGGCGGGTTCCTGGCCCGAAGCGCTTGCCAAGGGGGCCCTGCTGGGCCTCATCGCCTACGGCACCTACGAGGCCACCAACATGGCCACTCTCAAGGGCTGGCAGTGGTCCCTGGTGATCGTCGATCTGGCCTGGGGTGCTACGCTCACCGGGCTGGTAGCGCTCGTCGGTTACCTCGTCCTGCACGGGACACAGTCGGTAATGCCTTGATTGGCTGGCAGATCTGGCAATAGCCTTGGGACAAGTTCTTCAGGGGGAGTCGGAGTCGTCATGGCCGCACTGGATCGCGGAGCCCGTTTCGGAGCGGTTTCCATCTTCAATCACTGGGTGATCGCGGTGGCGATTATCGTTATGCTTGCAATCGGGCTCACCATGGACGACGATTCGTCGGGTCCGGGTGGCAATTTCCTGCTCAATCTGCACAAGTCGATCGGCGTCTTCGTCCTGATCTTCGGTGCCTGGCGGGTCCTCTGGCGGCTGATCTGGCGTTTTCCCCAGGATGTCTGCAGCATGCCGGTCTGGCAGAAGACCGCCGCCACGGCGGTGCACTGGCTGCTGCTGATCGCGATCCTGGTGATGCCGCTCTCGGGTTACATCGGCTCCTCGACCTCGGGCCACGCGGTCTCCTTCTTCGGGCTCTTCTCACTGCCGAACCTGGGCGAGGCCAAGTGGATTTCGCGTCTCTGCTGGGAGGTGCACGAGACCACGGCCAACATCCTGATCGCGCTCGTCGTGGTCCATGTCCTGGCGGCGCTGAAACACCATGTGATCGACCGGGACGGCACCCTGAGGCGGATGCTCGGCAAGGAACCGATCTAACCGGCTAACCCCTCGTAGCCGCTGCGCGGCAGGCCGGCAGCAGCACGGCCGGCGTGGTTGAAGGGGGGCTTGAGCGCGCCGCGGAAGTGCCGGCGCACCAGGCCGGGCCAGGCCTGCCAGGGATCGAGGCCGCGGCTCTCCGCGATCCGGGCGAACCAGCGCCGCCCGCTGGCGACGTGGCCGATCTCCTCTTCATAGATGACCCGGAGCACGGCCGCGCTCTCGGGGTCCCCGACCGCCTCCAGGCGGTCGATCATGGCCGGGGTGACGTCGAGCCCGCGCGCCTCCAGCACCAGCGGCACCACGGCCAGACGGGCAAGGATGTCCCCGGCCGTCGCTTCGGCTGCCTCCCAGAGGCCGTCGTGGGCGGGGTGCGCGCCGTAGTGGCTGCCGAGCCTGCCGAGACGGTCGGAGAGCAGCAGGAAGTGCTTGCCCTCCTCGTCCAGCACCGTCAGCCAGTCCTCGAAGAAGGTGTCGGGCAGGTCGGGCGTTCCGAAGCGCGCCAGCAGGTCGGCCGCCAGGTCGACGGCGTTGAGCTCGATGTGCGCCAGGGCATGGAGCAGGGCGATGCGCCCGGCCGGGGCGCTGTTGATCCGGCGGCGCGGCACCGCGCGCGGCGGCACCAGCTCGGGCGCCTTCGGGCGCTGCGGCCGGCCGAGGTCTGCGAGCGACGGACCCGGCCGCAGCCCGCCTGCCACCCACCGGGGCTTGAGCGCCCGGGCCGCCTCTGCCTTGGCGCGCGCATCGGCGGTGGCCAGGACGCCGGCTGCGGCTTCCTGCAGGCTGGGCAAAGCTAGCCTGCCTTCTGCAAGCGGCTTTCCTTCTTGCGCTGGTGGGTGTCCAGGGTGCGCTTGCGCAGGCGGATCGACTTCGGCGTCACCTCGACCAGCTCGTCGTCGGCGATGTAGGCCAGGGACTGCTCCAGGCTCATCTGGCGCGGCGGCGAGAGCTTGACGGCGTCGTCCTTGCCCGCCGCGCGGATGTTGGTGAGCTGCTTGGCCTTCAGCGGGTTCACCTCGAGGTCGTTCTCGCGGCTGTGCTCGCCGATGATCATGCCGTCGTAGACAGCGGCGCCGCCGGAGATGAAGAGCTGCCCGCGCTCTTCCAGGTTCCAGAGCGCGTAGGGAACGGCAGAGCCCTTGCCGATGGCGATCAGCACGCCGACGCGCCTGGTCGGGATCGGCCCCTTGTAGGGCTCGTAGCTGTGGAAGAGGCGGTTCATCACGCCGCTGCCGCGGGTATCGGTCAGGAACTCTCCGTGATAGCCGATGAGACCGCGCGAGGGGGCATGGAAGGTCAGCCGCTGCTTGCCGCCGCCCGAGGGGCGCAGGTCCTTGAGCTCGCCCTTGCGCTGCGAGATCTTCTCCACCACAACGCCGGCGTATTCCTCGTCGACGTCGACCACGACCTCTTCGATCGGCTCCAGGCGCTGGCCGCCGTCGCCCTCGCGGTAGACCACGCGCGGCCGGCTGATCGACAGCTCGTAGCCTTCGCGCCGCATGGTCTCGATCAGCACGCCGAGCTGCAGCTCGCCGCGGCCGGCGACCTCGAAGGCGTCCTTCTCTTCCGTCTCGCGCACCCTGATCGCCACGTTGCCCTCCGATTCGCGGAGCAGCCGGGCGCGGATCATGCGGCTGGTAACCTTGTCGCCCTCGCGGCCCGCCAGCGGCGAATCGTTGATCGAGAAGGTCATGGCCAAGGTGGGCGGATCGACCGGCTGGGAGGGGATCGCGACGGTGACCTCCGGGGCGGCCAGGGTGTCGGCGACGTTGGCCTCGGTCAGTCCGGCGACGGCGACGATGTCGCCGGCGACCGCCTCGTCGATCGGCTTGCGCTCCAGTCCTCGGAAGGCCAGCAGCTTGGTGAGCCGCCCCTGCTCGATCACGCTTCCGTCGGCGGCGAGCGCACGCACCGGGGCATTCAGCCGGGCGACACCCGACTGGATCCGGCCGGTCAGGACCCGTCCCAGGTAGGGGTCGGCCTCGAGCGTGGTGGCCAGCATGGCGAAGGGGCCCTCGCCGTCGGCTTCCGGCGCCTGCACGTGGGCGACGATGCGCTCGAAGAGCGGCGCCATGCTCTCGCGGGCGCCCTCCAGGCTCTCGCTGGCCCAGCCATGCTTGGCGGATGCGAAGAGGGAGTGGAAGTCGAGCTGCTCTTCGGTGGCGTCGAGCAGGGCGAAGAGGTCGAAAACCTCGCTCTCCACCTCCTGCGCCCGCTGGTCGGGCTTGTCGACCTTGTTAATGACGACGATGGGCTTGAGACCGCGGGCCAGCGCCTTGGCCAGCACGAACTTGGTCTGCGGCATGGGGCCTTCGGAGGCGTCGACCAGCAGCAGCACGCCGTCCACCATGGAGAGGATCCGCTCCACCTCGCCGCCGAAGTCGGCATGGCCGGGCGTGTCGACGATGTTGATGCGCGTGCCCTGCCACTCGACCGAGGTACACTTGGCCAGGATGGTGATCCCGCGTTCGCGCTCCAGGTCGTTCGAGTCCATCGCCCGCTCGGCCACCCGCTGGTTGGAGCGGTAGGCGCCGGACTGCTTCAGAAGCTCGTCGACCAGGGTGGTCTTGCCATGATCGACGTGGGCGATGATGGCGATGTTGCGCAGCGCCTGACGATCTTGAGTCATGGATTTCGTTTCCTTAGGCGAGCTCTCGCTTGGCGAGCTCGCTGAGATCGACCTCGGGCCTGGCGCCGAAGTGGCTGATGACCTCCGCCGCGGCGAGCGCGCCCAGGCGGCCGCAGTCGGCGAGCGGTTTGCCCTTGGTGTAGCCGGAGAGAAAACCGGCGGCGAAGAGGTCCCCGGCGCCGGTGGTGTCGACCACCCGGGACACGGGGAAGGCCTTGACCTCGATCCGCTCGCCGCCGGCCAGGATGATCGCGCCCTTCTCGCTGCGGGTGATGACGGCGAGATCCAGCTTGCCGTCCAGGCTGTCGATGGCAGCGGTCAGGTCGTCGCTCTCGGCCAGCGACTTTATCTCCGCCTCGTTGGCGAAGAGCAGGTCGATGTGGCCCTTGATGAGCTGGCGGAAGTCTTCGCGGTGGCGCTCGACGCAGAAGGGGTCGGAAAGCGTGAGGGCGGTCTTGCGCCCGGCCTCGTGGGCCAGCTTCGCGGCCTTCAGGAAGGCCTCCTTGGCGGCCGGCGGATCGAAGAGATAGCCCTCCAGGTAGGTCACCTTGGAGGCCTTCAGGGTGTCGGCGTCGATATCCTCCGGGCCGAGGCCAACGCAGGCGCCCAGGTAGGTGTTCATGGTGCGCTGCCCGTCCGGGGTCACCAGGATGAGGCAGCGCGCCGTCGGCGGACCGTCGTCGGCCGGGCGCGTGGGGAAGTCGACGCCGGCGGCGCGGATGTCGTGCGCGAAGATCCCGCCGAGCTGGTCGTTGCGCACCTTGCCGATGAATGCGGCGCTGGATTCCAGCGAGGCCAGGCCCACCATGGAGTTCGCGGCCGATCCGCCCGAGACCTCGCGGCCGGGACCCATCAGCGCGTAGAGGGCTTCCGCCCGCTGGCCGTCGATCAGGCTCATCGTCTCCTTGACGAGGCCCTGCTCCTCCAGGAAGGAGTCCTTCGCGGCGGCCAGTACGTCCACGATGGCGTTTCCGATGCCGCAGACATCGTAGCTCCGTGCGCTCACTCGATCTTTCCCTCAGTATCGCCATGGGGCGCGTTCGTGGCTCAATGCACACAAAAACAGGCCGCCACGCGCTTTCTATCGCCGCGCCTGGCGTTTCGTCACCCCTGTTGCTCTGCAGCATTACTTCGCATCGCCAGGGCCGAGTTACAAGTGATAGGAGGCTGGATTCGCCGAAAGGGCAGGGATAGGGTCCGATAATGTGACTTGGGTCCGATGCCCGAATCGGCCGACACTGCGGTTCGGGCCGGCGTGCTTGCTCAGATGTGCTTGCTGCATGGGCCCCTTGGACAAGGTTTCAGCGATGAACAGCAGACCACCGATTCCTCCGCGCAGCGGCGAACCACCGCGCCGCGCAGGAGAGCTGCCGCCTGCCCTGGCACGGCGGATGAAGGGGCCGAAGAGCACGATGGCGCAGGAGGAGCCGGTCCAGCGGCTGGTCATCCCGCCCTCGGTCACCATCTCCGGCGAGATCCGCGACGCCGACGAGGTCGCGATCGAGGGGCGGGTCGAGGCCGACATCCTCGGCAGCAGGGTCCTGGAGATCAGCGACGGCGGCACCTTCGTCGGCAACACCGAGGTCGAGGTCGCCGACATCCAGGGCCGGGTCGAGGGCAGCCTGACGGTCACCAAGCAGCTTCTCATCCGCGCGAGCGGCCGTGTCGTCGGCCGGGTGCGCTACCGCGACCTCTACATCGAGGCCGGCGGCCGCCTGGCGGGCCAGGTCGATGCCCTGGAGCCCGGTTCGGAGAACGACATCCCGGTGGTCGCACCCAGCGACATAGACTCATGACGCACGGGGGATGACGATGGCTGCTGCTGCCTGGCGACCTGGTGCGGTTCTTCTGGTCACGGCAGCGCTGGCAGCCTGCACGGACCGGATCGGGGGCGACGGGACGGAGCTGATCGGCCTCAACGCGACCGCGGTGCACCAGGCGCTGGGCCAGCCGCAGCGGATCCGCCGCGAGGCCGGCGCCCAGATCTGGCAGTATGCGAGCCCGGCCTGCGTGCTGGACGTCTTCCTCTACGACGAGGCCCGCGGCAGTGCGGTGGTGCACGTCGAGGCCCGCGACCTCGAAGGCCGCCAGGCCGACGCGGGCCGCTGCATGGGGTCCCTGGACCGGGGACTGGAATCGAGCTGACCGCCGGCAGCGGCGGCTAGAGCAGATCGTTCCCGAATGGAATCATTCGGGGGTGTGAATTTGCTCTAGATCTTTGATTGATAGAGCGGATGCACGCGACCGGTTGTTGCCAACCGCTCACGACCCGCTCTAGGGGAGGGGGACGAGATGACTGCCTATCTGATCGCGCAGATCGAGGTGAAGGACCCGGAGGGCTACAGCCGCTATACCGCGCGCACGCCTGACGTGATCGCGAAGTTCGGCGGCCGCTTCATCGTGCGCGGCGGCGATCCGGACGTGCTGGAGGGCAAGCTGCCCGGCGGGCGCGTGGTGGTGATCGCCTTCGCGGACCGCGCCGCCGCCGAGACCTTCTACCACTCCGAGGACTATCAGGCGATCCTGCCGCTGCGCCTCGCCGCCTCGAGCGGCGCGGTCTGCATCGTCCAGGGCGCCGACTGACCGGAGGCGATCGCCCGGGCGCCGGCACTCCTGCAAGGCCGTCGAGTCCACGATCCTGTCCCTGCTGCGGGATGCCACGGGCGCGTGTCTCAATGTGCTCGCTCCGATTTCGACGGGGCGCAGTTGATCTGAACCCGAGGAGCGAGAAACTTCGGTGTTTGGGTATTTGCGGGTAAGTTTCCGGATATCATGCCACGGGAACCCAGGGCAGGCTTCGTATTGATCAGCCCGGCTGGCAGCCTTGGCTGCTCTACTTTCAGTGCGCCCGCGGCAGCAAAAAGGCCATCTCGAGATAGAGATCGAACGCTAACGCCTCATCATGGGCAGGCTATCCCCCCACTCGCCGCAGATCCTACAACTGGCCAGGGGAGGCGCCTCTCCCCTGTCGGGAAAGAGGGATTGGGTCCCGCAAACCACTTTATTCTTCAAGGTGTTGGGCGGGACTTCTGGCGGCGTCGTGAGAATGGTGCCGGTGGAGAGATTTGAACTCCCGACCTTGGCTTTACGAAAGCCCTGCTCTACCACTGAGCTACACCGGCACGGCGCTGCGGCGCCCCTGGAGGGGGGCGCGGGAGGCGGGACCCTAGTCGAGCCGCCCTGGCACGTCAATCGCCTAGTGGCACCCCCTGGCGGTGGCTCCCAGCGGTGGCAAGGCGGCGGTTCAAACGCCGTAGCGGTCGAACTGCTCGACCAGGAGGGACCAGGTGGCCCGGTCGACGGGTATTCCCTGCTCCAGGCGCGCCTCGCGCCGCGCGCGCCCGCCCTCTCCGGGCAGGCGGACCGGGCCCTCGGCGCTGGCGGCTGAGCTCCGCACGTAGGCGATCAGGGCATCGATCTCCCGGTTGCGCCTGTCCGGCGCACCGAAGCGGTCCATGTCGAAGACGATCGACAGCATGTTGTTCACGTAGATGCCGTCGACCACGGTCTCCTCGTGGATACTGCGCGCCCCGCAAGCGGCGCCCGCCAGCAGGTCGCACAGCAGGCCGAGGCCGAAGCCCTTGTGCTCGCCGAAGGGCAGGAGCGCGCCCATCGGCGTGGTCTCGGAGCCGTAGGCGGCGGTGGGGTCGCGGGTGGGCTGGCCCAGGTGGTCGATCAGGTAGCCTTCTGGCACCTCCGTGCCGCGGGCCACGGCGATCCGGAACTTGCCCTGGGCGACGCGGCTGGTGGCGAAGTCGAGGATCAGCGGCGGGGCGTCGGCGCGCGGCACGCCGATGCAGAAGGGGTTGGTGTGCAACCGCGGCTCCGCGCCGCCCCAGGGGGCGACCACCGGCGGCGAGTGGACGACGTTGACGAGGTGCAGCGAGGCGAAGCCGGCCTCCGCGCACTGCTCGGCCCAGTGGCCGATCCGGCCGACGTGGTGGCTGTCGCGCAGGGCCAGGAGCGCCAGGCCGCTTTCCCGCGTCGCTTCCACGGCCGCGGCGATGGCCTCCCTGGCCGCCGCCTGGCCGAAGGAGCGTCCGGCGTCGGCGACCAGCAGGCTGGGACCCAGCGACTGCAGGGCCACCCGACGGCGCGGATCGACCTTGCCCTCCTCGACCATGCGCACGTAGAGCGGGATCAGGCTGACGCCGTGGGAATCGTGCCCCAGCAGGTTGGCCGCCACCAGATGGCTCGCGATGGCCGCAGCCGTCTCCTCGGGGCAGCCGAGCGCCATGAAGAGGGCCAAGACGCGCGCCTCGAGGCGGGGGGCCTGGATGCGGAGGTCGTCCTGCGCGGTGAGGTGGAAGGGGCTCGTCACCTCCGGCCGGGTCCGCGCTCGCCTGCCTTCAGCGTCTCCGGGTCGAAGAGCACGCCCGGCGCCATGCGGCCCTCGGGGTCGAGCGCCTGCTTGATCAGCCGCATCATCCGGGTCTCGGCCGGGGCCAGGCGGCGCTCCATCTCGGCGACCAGCTTGCGGCCGATACCGTGCTCGGCGCTGAAGCTGCCGTTCAGGGATTCGGCGATGTCGTGAACCGCCTCGAAGAGCGCCTCGACCAGTGTCTCGAGCGCCTCCGGCGGCGGCCGCCGGTCGTGCCGGATCATCGAGATCAGGTGCACGTTGCCGTCGCCCAGGTGGCAGACGAAGAGTGGCGTCGCCATGGGGGCCAGCCGGCGCGAGGCGGCGGCCGAGCGCTCGATGAAGTCCGGGACGTCGGAGACGCGCACCGAGACGTCGAACACCAGGCCCAGGCCGTAGCGCTTGTTGGCTTCCGAGAGGGAATGGCGCAGGCGCCAGATCGCCTCGACCTCGGTGGCGTTCTTCGGCAGGGCGGCGTCCTCGACCAGGCCTTCCTCGACCGCGCCCTCCAGGAACTCCTCCAGCCGCACCTCGAGCCGGGCGCCCGGATCGGAATCGCCGAGCGTGAGGATGATCGACCAGGCCGGCGTCGCCGGGAAGGGCAGGCGCAGCTCCGGGATTTCCGACAGCGCGACGTCGATCTCCGTGCCCGACAGCAGCTCGCAGGCATGGACGGCCGTGTCGAAGCGGTCGCGCAGCCGGCCATAGAGCTCTACGGCCGCCCTGGGGTCGGGCACTGCACAGCAGGCGTGGGCCTGGTCCAGGGCCTTGGGCATCAGCTTCAGGGCGGCGGCCGTGATGATGCCGAGGGTTCCCTCGCCGCCGATCAGCAGGTGCTTCCAGTCGTAGCCGCGGTTGTCCTTGCGCAGGCCCCCCAGCCGCTGGATCAGCGAGCCGTCCGGCAACACCGCCTCGAGCCCCAGGGTCAGGTCCCTGATGGGTCCGTAGCGCAGCGCACCCACGCCGCCGGCGTTGGTGGAGAGCAGCCCGCCGATCTGGGCGGTGCCCTCCGACCCGAGGGACAGGGGAAAGACCCGGCCTCTGGCCTCGGCCTCGTCGTGCAGATGGCTCAAGGTAACGCCGGCCTCCACCACCGCGACGTTGCCGATCGTGTCCATCTCGCGGATGGTCTTCAGGCGCGCCGTCGACAGCAGGATCCCCGGCGTCCCGCCCAGGGGGATCGAGCCGGCACAGAGCCCGGTGTTGCCGCCCTGGGGCTGCACGCTGAGGCCCCGTTCGCGGCAGAAGGCCATCACGGCGGAGACCTCCTGCGTCGAGGCCGGCAGCACCACGGCCAGCGCCGAGCCCTGCTCGCGCTCGCGCCAGTCCTTGAGGAAGGGCAGGGCCTCGGCGCCGAGGCGCAGGCCCCTGTCGCCGACCAGCTCCCTCAGTGCCGCGACCAGCAGCTCCGCATCGGCCGAGGCCTGGTCAGGCATGGGCGAGATCCCAGGCGGCCTGCATCGGGGCCAGCGCGCGCTCGAGCAGCGCCACCGTCTCCGGCGAGGGCGGCTGCAGGGGCAGGCGCGCGTCGCCGACGGGATGGCCGATCATCGCCATGGCTTGCTTCAGCGGGCCGGGGTTGGCCTCGGCGAAGACGGCGTCCAGCATGGGCTGGGCCTGCATCTGCAGCGCGAAGGCGGCGGCGAAGTCGCCCCGCTTGCCGAGCTGGATGACCTCCGCCCAGAAGCGCGGGAAGAGGTTGGCGGTCGCCAGGACCGCGCCGCACGCGCCCATCATCGCATGGCAGGCGGTCAGCGGTTCCTCGCCGCCCAAGAGCGCGAAGTCGGGGCCGACCATGCCGGCCAGCCGCGCGAAGCGGGGGACGTCGTAGTTCGAGAACTTGATGCCGACGGCCGTGCCTTCCTCGGCCAGCAGGGCGATGGTCTCGGGCGCCAGGCTGACGTTGGTCCTGGCCGGGATCTCGTAGAGCAGGATCGGCAGGTCGATGGCCTCGCGGAAGCGGCGGATGTAGGCGATCAGGCCGGGCTGCGCGCCGATGGCATAGAAGGGCGTCAGCAGCATCAGCGCATCGGCCCCGGCCGCCTTCAGGTCCTTCGCCGTCGCCAGGGCCTCGGCATAGCCGGGCTGGAGCACGCCGGCGATCACCGGCCCGCGCCCCCTGGCGGCGGCGACGCAGGTCTCGGCGACCTGGCGGCGCTCGGCCGGGGAGAGGGCGGTGTATTCCCCGGTGCCGCCGAGCGGAACGACGCCGGCCGCACCGCCCTGGAACATGCGCTCGACCAGGGTCTCGAGCGCCTTGAGATCGAGGCTGCCGTCCTTGCCGAAGGGGGTGACGAGGGCGGGCAGGAGGCCGGAAATGTCGGAGCCGGAAAGCATGGGGAGTCTCCTATTCGACGAAACCGAAGATGCGGGGAAGGGTGAGCGAGATGGCCGGGATGTAGGTCACCAGCAGCAGGACCATGAGGGAGGCGAGAAGGAAGGGCAGCGAGGCCTTGACGATGCGTCCGAGCGGTACGCCGCTGATCGCGGAGCCCAGGTAGAGTCCGAGCCCGTAGGGTGGCGTCAGCAGGCCGATCATGACGTTCATGCTCATGATGACGCCGAAGTGCACGGGATCGACGCCGAGCTGGGCCAGGATCGGCGTGAAGAGCGGCGCGAAGAGCAGGAGCTGGACCGCATCGCCGATCCACAGCCCGTTGATCAGGAAGAAGAGGTTCAGCGCCAGCAGCAGCACCCAGACCGGCATGCCGGTGGCGCCGATCAGGTCCTGCAGCTCGGAGGGCACCCGCTCGTTGGCCAGGATCCAGCTCACGATCGTGGCGAAGCCGACGATCAGGTAGATCGACGCGGTGGTGCGGGCAGACCGGTCCAGTATCTCCCACAGCTTGGCCAGGCTGAGGTTGCGGTAGGCGACGACGCCGACCAGCAGGGCATAGGCGACGGCCACCGCCGCGGCCTCGGTGGCGGTGAAGACGCCGGAGACGATGCCGCCGATGATGATGAGCGGCATGAAGAGCGCCCAGAAGGCGTCCACGACGATCGCGAAGGCGCGCAGGAAGGTCAGGTTGGCGATAGGGTTGGCCGGAAAGCCGCGGCGCCTGGCCTGGATGAAGACCACCACCATCAGCCCCACGCCCAGCAGCACGCCCGGCACAGCGCCGGCCAGGAAGAGGGCGGCCACCGAGGTGTTGGTCAGGCTGGAGAAGATGATCAGCGGGATGCTGGGCGGGATGATCGGGCCCTGGACCGCGGAGGTCACCGTCAGCGCGGCCGAGAAGTCGGGGTCGTAGCCGTCGCGCTTCATCATGTCGATCTCGACCGGGCCGAGGGCGGCGATGTCGGCCAGCGCGGAGCCGGAGACGCCGCCGAACAGCATGGATCCGACCACGTTGACGTAGGCGAGCCCGCCGCGCAACCGGCCGACCAGCAGGCGCGAGAAGTTGAGCAGCCGCTCCGTCATGTTGGTGGCGGTCATGATCTCGCCGGCGATGATGAAGAGCGGGATCGACAGCCAGATGAAGACGTCCATGCCGGTGAAGAACTTGTGCGCGCCGATCGACAGCATCGGCAGCATGCCGGGCTCGATGAAGAAGTAGGAGAGCGCGGAGAAGCCGATGGCGAAGATCACCGGGCTGCCGCAGAGCAGCAGCACCAGCAGCAGGCCGACGACGATGAAGATCGAACTGATCACTGCGCATCCCCCTTCGGCCCGGCGATCTCGGACTGCGGCCGGCCGGCGGCGATCTCGCGCAGGGTGAGCGCCAGCATCTGCAGCAGCATCAGCGCCGCGCCCGTCGGCACCGCCATGTAGGGCCAGAACCAGGAGATCTGCAGGGCCGTGGTGGTGCGGCGCATGGCGAAGAGCGCCTGGTCCAGCCCCTCCCAGAAGAGCACGCCCAGCAGCAGGGCCAGGAACAGCCGGAAGACGGCATTGCGGTAGACCAGCCAGCCGCTGGGCCAGAGATGGTCGAAGAAGTCGACACGGACGAGCTGGTCGTCCTTGACCAGCAGCGAGCCCGCCAGCATGACGATCCAGATCATCAGGTAGCGTGAGGCTTCCTCCGGCCAGGGCAGGGAGTAGTTGAAGCCGAAGCGGAGGACCACCTGCGTCACCAGCATGGCCACCACCGCGATCAGCAGCAGGCGGGCGACTGCCGAGGTCACGGCCCCGATCCCCTCCGAGATCTTCAGTACGACGGGCATGGCTGCACTCCGGAAACCGCCTCCGCGCACCGCCCCGGCTGGTGGCCGGGGCGGCGGTTTGCGGAAGAGCCTGGCGGGCTACTTGTTCAGCTTCGCCTCGGCCTCGGCCACGGCGGCGTCCAGCTTCTCGAACCACTGGGCGTCCACGTTCTCGGCCAGCACCTCGCGCACCGGCTCGCGGGTGGCCTCGACGAAGGCCTGGAACTCCTCGCGGGTCGGCTGATAGATCTCCACGCCGGCCTCGGCGATGGTCTTCAGGTCCTGCGATTCCTTGGCCTTGATGATGCCCAGCATGGCGAAGCTCGCCTGGCGCGCGGCCGAGCGGAAGATCGCCTTATCCTCGTCGCTGAGGCCGCTGTAGAAGTCCTCGTTGATGATGACCATCGGCATGTTCAGGAGGTGCCCGTCCAGGGTGTAGTACTTCTGCACCTCCTGCAGGTTGGCCAGCAGCATGGTGTAGGGCGCGTTCTCCTGGCCGTCGACCACGCCGGTCTGCAGCGCGTTGTAGAGCTCGGCCCAGGCGATCGGGGTCGCGGAGGCGCCCAGCGATTCCACGATCTTCAGGTGGATCGGAATCGGCTGCACCCGGATCTTCAGCCCCTCCATGTCCTTGGGCGAATGGATCGGCCGCACCGAGTTGGAGAAGTTGCGGAAGGCGGAGGGCAGGTAGGAGAGGATCCTGACGCCGCTTTCTGCCGCCAGGGCGTCGGAGAGCTCCTCGCCGAAGGGGCCGTTCAGCACCTCGCGGCCGACCTCCGTGTTGGGGAAGCTGTAGGGCATCTCCAGGATCTGGATGCTGGGATAGTAGCTGGCCAGCAGGCCGGCGCTGACGCCCGCGGCGATCTGGATCACGCCGCGCGCGGTCTGCTCGGTCATGGACTCGAGGTCGCCGAGCTGCTTGTTGGGAAAGACCTCCAGGACGTAGCGGCCGTTGCTCTCGCTCTCCAGCGCGCGCCCGAAGACCTCGGTGAAGGCCCAGTAGGGGTTGTCGAGCAGATTGCCTTCGGCTTCGGAGTGCGCGAGCTTGACGACGGTCTGGGCCGCCGCCGGGGCCGCTGCCAGCGTCACCGCAAGGGCTGCGCCGGCTGCAAGCCGGGTCACGTGGGAAAGGGTACGCGCCATGGTTGGTATCTCCTTCTATCTAGTGCGCGGTAAGATCGGACGGATCGGGAGCTGACGGCTCGACCGAGACCTCGGCCGCCAGGTTCTCCGAGAGGTAGGCGATGAGGCGCCGGGTGAGCGCGCCGTGGAAGGCGCGGAGCTGCGCCTCGGAGGCGGCTGCGTCCTCTGCGTGGATGGCGTCGCGGGCGGCGCGCAGCGCGTCCAGCCTGGTCCTGACGTAGCCGGGCACCGGCTCGCAGCCGCTGGGCGTGTAGGCGTAGGGCAGGCGCAGCATGCGCTGGCCCAGGACCAGGCTCTTGTCGAAGATCTCGTAGAGGTAGGCGTTGTGGGCGCAGAAGCCGATCGCGCGCAGCGCCTCGGCCTCGCTGTCGGCGACGACGACCACCGCCGGATAGTCGGTGGGATCGAAGTCGCGGCTGGCCTCCTCGAACTCGGCAAGCGCCGTTTCCAGCCGCTCCTTGTCCCTGGGCAGCGCACGCAGCGCGCCGATGCGGGCCAGCGCGCGCTGCGTCAGGTCCAGGGCTTCCAGATAGCGGGGCAGGTTGGGCAGCACCAGCGAGGAGACGCGGGCGCCGCGGCTGGGGCTGAACTCGATCAGCCGGTCGGCCGAGAGGCGGATCAGGGCCTCGCGGATGGGCGTGCGCGACACGCCGTAGCGGGCCGCCAGGGTCTTCTCGTCGAGGTCGCTTCCGGGCGCCAGCCCCAGGGAGAGAATCTCGGCACGCATGCGGTCGTAGAGGCTCTCCTCGCGCGGCGCGGCCGCGTCGTGGACTGCCTTCTTGCTCATGGTGAATCCGATCGGCTGGCTTGCATACCGCTAGCATACCGAGGGCGTCCGGTCCGAACAAGAGCTTTGTATACTGCCGGTCGACACAAAGGCACCGACTGGGCATAGGGCAGGGCGCGCGGACAGGGGTTCGCGCGCGGGCGAACCGTTGCCGGCGTAGTATCGTTCTATGGACTGGAAAGGCGGGTCTAGAGCAAATCCCGGGCAGATGGACTCATCTGCGACGACGATTTGCTTCTAAAACAACAGGCTGAAGCAGGCTTGCGTGACCATGAGCGAGCGTAGCCTGCTCCAGGCGCCCGCCGGCGCCCGCTGCCCGGTCGCGATCAGATGCGGCACCAGCTGCGCAGGAGGTTGTCGCGCAGCCAGGCGAAGCGGTCGCGGAAGCGGTCCGGCTCGGGCAGGGCCGCCAGTACCTCGTGGCCCAACTTGTCGAAGGCGTTGAAGATCTCGCGCTGCTTGGGATCGGGGATCAGCGAGTGGATCCAGCCGATGGCCGAGATGCGGCTGCCGCCCGTCACCGGCTCGACGCCGTGCAGCATGTCGGAGGGATAGCAGATGAGGGTGCCGGCCGGCTCCTTGAAGACCTTGTCGCCGTAGGGGGTCTCGATCCGGAAGGCGCCGCCCTCGTAGTCCTGCGGCTCGGTCAGGAAGACGGTGAAGGAGAGGTCGGTGCGCATCATGTTCGCCGTGCCGGGATACATGATGCTCTGGTCCATGTGCGCCTTGTAGTACATGCCGCCGTCGTAGCGGTTGAACATCAGGTTGTAGGTCTTGGGCAGGGCGAAGACGTTGAAGTCCACGTTCTGCGACAGGGCCTGCACGATGACCTGGGTGGCCGCGGCGAGGCTGGGATCGCTGGCGCCGCCCTGCAGGTTGTCCTTCAGGTGCGCGCTGCCGGTCTCCCGACCCGAGCGCAGGGGGGCTGCCAGGACCTGCTGGCGCAACTGGGCGGCCTGCTCGGCGGAGATGAGCTGGGGGATGGTCAAGAGCATGACAGGGAAACTCCTGGGTGGCTCGCCCGCGAAGGCTCGCCGGAAGGCAAGGGCGCCGCGGCCGTCGGAGCCATCCCGGAGCGCATCGCCGCCTCCGGGCTAGCCGCCGCGTCTAGCCGCTTCCTCCGGGGACAGGGATTGCTTGTCGCTGGCCTGGGCCGGCGGTGGCGGAGCCGGGGGATTGGCGGGGGAGCCGGCAGGTGAGGCTGCCTCGGCGCCCTTGGCGTTCCCGGAGACCGTTGCTTCCGGCTTCTCCGCCTTCTTCTCCGCCTGCTCCTCGGCCTTCTCGTCGGCGGCGATGACCGGAGAGAAGAGGGAGCTGCTGGAGCCGGCCTCGCCGTCCACCGGCGAGAGCGCGAGGCCGCTGTCCGGCAGCGGCTTGCCGGCCCGCCAGCGCAGGCTGTCGAAGGACCCGCAGGCCGGGCAGCGCGGCGTCCAGTTGTCCGCCTCGTGCTGGCAGACGTGGCAGGACCAGGAGGGGGCAGCGGGGCGTCCGGCCGCCGTCTCCAGCCAGGAGCGCGCGGCCGCCTCGTCGCCCTGCTCGGCCTGCTCCAGGCGGGCCAGAAGCTCTGCGACGCGCGCGTCGGCCGCCTTGTCCTCTGCGGCCTGCAGCTCGTTGCGGCTCTCGGCCCAGTCGCCGCTCTCCAGGGCCGCCTCGGCGAGGACCAGGCGGGTCTCCACGTGCTCCGGCTGGCCCGAGACCAGGCGCAGCAGCGCCTTCTTGCGCGCTTCCGGCGGCTCGGCCGTGGGCCGGGTGCGCTTCCAGGCGCCATAGAGATCTGGGTGGGGAGCGAGCGCCCAGGCACGCCGCAGGGCCCGCTCGGCATCCTTTTGCCGCGCGGCCGCGACCATGGCGTCGCTCATCAGCACCACGGCGGGGACCAGCTCTGGAGCCAGCTTCAGGGCCTGCTTGGCCTTGTCGATGGCGCGCCCGTGGTCCCTGTTCTGCTGTGCCTTGAAGGCCTCCTCGTAGAGCAGGACGGCCCGCTTGCGGTCCACGTCGGCGCGCGGCAGCGCCTTGCGCCGCTTGGCCTCGTCCAGCGCGCGCACGGCCTCCTCCAGCCGTCCCCGGCGTTCCGCCAGGTCGAAGAGGGCATCCAGCACCCAGGGTGTGCTGGGGCGGATGTCATAGGCCTCCTTCACGTACTCCAGCGCGGCCTCCTCGTCGCCCTGCCGCAGGGAGAGCTGGACCAGGCCGCGCAGGCCGAGGAAGCGGGTCTCCGGCTCCTCCAGCATCACGTTGAAGTAGCGCCTTGCCGCCTGCTCGTCGCCGTCCAGGGTCGCCGCCTGGGCGGAGAGCAGCAGGGTCAGGGGCGGGTTGTCCAGCAGGTCGCTGGCCCGCTTCGACCACCTGCGCGCCTCGTCGGGGTCGCCTGCGGCGACCGCCACCATGCCCTGCGTCAGGGCCCGGTAGCCGCGTCGCCGGCGGGCGTTGCGCCAGCCCTCGCGCAGGTCGCGCGGTCCCCGCCAGAGCCGGCGCAGGATGAGAAGCACGATGGAGTAGATGAGGATCAGAAGCGCCAGGACCGCCAGCAGGAAGCGCATGTCGATCCGGATCTCGTAGCCGAGCCAGACCAGGTCGACCGTGCCGGGGCGCGCCGAGACCCAGGCGGCCACGATCGCGGCGACGACGATGAGGGCGAGGATGAAGAGGAAACGCAGCATGGATAGGTTCGGCCTTCCCGCTAGTTCTGCTGTGCGGCCAGGCTGGCCAGAGCAGTCTGCTGCAACCTCTCGGTGGCCTGCAGCGCCAGCAAGCGGGCCCGGGCCTCGGTGAGCCAGGGGGCCGCAGCCGTTGCCGCCGCGCCCTTGAGGCTGGCCACCTCGCTGACCGCGTCGGTCAGGTTGCCGGCCTGCAGCCGCTGCTCGGCACGCGCGACGATGGCCTTGGCCGTCTCGCCCGAGATCTCGCCGACCGGGCGAACCTCGACCAGGCTGGAGACGGCGCCCCAGGCGTTGTCCAGAAGGTCGCCGTCATCCTGGCTCTCCCCGTCGGCGGCGGCCAGGATCTTCGGGATCTGGGCGCGGAAGCTGCTGAGGAGGCCGCCGGGCGAGCTGACGCCGGCCGTCGCCAGGGGCTTCAGGCTGGCAAGGTCCGCCTGCAGTTCCGGCGCGCTGCCGGCGAGCTTCTCGACGGCCTCGAAGGCGCCCTCGAAGGAGCCGCCCTGCTGGACCGCGTCGTTGAGCTGTGCGGTCGCCAGCGCCAGTGCCGCCGCACGGGGGCGCATGTCCTTGGCCAGCGCCGCCTGGATCTCGGAATCGATCCTGTCGTTCAGCTGGCCGGCGAAGCTGTCGATCTGGTCCTTCAGCGCGGTCAGCTGCTGGCCGATCTCGCCGCTCGTCTTCTTCAGGCTGTCCAGGCCCTGCTGCAGCTCCGGCCCGCTCTTCTCCAGCGCCGCGACCTTGCCGCCCAGCGCCTTGATCTCGCTGTCGGCGGAGGCCAGGGAGGTGCCGAGCTTCGCGACCTCCTGGTCGATCTTGCCGCCCAGGCTGTCGGCGAGGGCGGAGACCTCCTTGCTCGCCTTCTCGCCCAGGGCCGTGAGGTCGGAGGCGAGCCCCTGCGCCTTGGTCTGGAGGGCCTTGACGCTGTCCTCCAGCGCCTTGGGATCGGTGGTCAGACGTGCCAGGATGGTGCTGGTCTTGGTCTCGTTCTGGGAGACGGCGGCGCGCAGCCCCTCGATCTGGGAGCGCACCTCCTCCATCTGCTTGGCGACCTCCGGATCGGGACCCTTCTCGGCCTCCAGGCTCGTCAGGCGTTTGCCCAGGTCTTCCAGTCGCTTGGACGCCTCTGCTTGCAGGTCGCTCAGCTCTTTGCCGAGGCTCTCCAGGCCGGACTTGCCGCCGGCGAGTGCCGTGCTGACCTTTTCCTGCGCCGCCTTCAGCGCGTCGCCCAGCTGCTTCTGCAGGTTGGCGCCGGCCGCCCTGGCCGCGGCGATCTCGTCGTTCAGCTTCTGCAATGCCTCGGACTGGGCGGTGCCGTCGCCGGAGTCCTGGGCCAGCTTGTCGACGCGCGCACCGACCTCGCCGATCTTCTTGGTCAGATCGACGACGTTCTTGCTGAGCGTCTGCTGGCCGCTGTCCAGCGCCGCGATGCTGTCCGCGGGCACGCTCGACACCTTGGCCTCGAGATCGCCCAGCGACTTGGTCAGCGCGGCGATCTTCTGCTGCTGCTGGTTCCAGTCCTCGGGCGAGACCACCTTGCCCATCCAGAGGTCGCTGGTCCCGACGGCCAGGATGTAGCCGAGCACGACGAGCACGCCGCCCACGACGATTCCCTTGAGGAGGTTGGAGCGCCCGCCCGACGAGGGGGGCGGGGCCGGCGGAAGGGCCGGCGGCTGCCGCCCACCGCCACTGCCGCTGCCGCCACCGCTGCGCGGCGCAGGCTCGTCCGACTTCTTCGACCCGCTCTCCGCCTTGGCCGCTTCGCTCTTTGGGGCCGCCTCGTTCTTGGCGGCTGCCGGCGCGCTGGCGGTCGTGGCTTCCTCCGGCGGGCTCGCCAGGACCTCGTCGTCGTCGTTCTCCGGCACCTCCTTGGCGGTCACCTCGATCAGGGGTTCGGAGGTGCCGCCCTCGATCAGGTCCTCGCCGCCCGACGAGCCCGCGAGGCTGTCGGCGCTGGAAGAATCGGCCAGGTTGTCGTCGCTCAGGATATCGTCCGCGGTCAGGCGATGCGCGCCCGGCGGTGCGAGGTCGTCCTCGGCCTTCCCGCCGGCCTCTGCATCGCCCGCGTCTGCTGCCATGCTGTCGTCCGCCCCGCTGGTCAGGGTGGACTGGCCGTCGCTCTCCTCGCCCTCGGCGCTGGCGAAGGCCTCCTGGCCGGCGCCGGCACCGGCGAAGCTGTCGCTATCGCTGTCAACGAAGGCTGGCGTCTCCTCAGCCTGCGCGGTCTCCTTCAGCGTCTCCGTTCCGGCAGCCTTGGTGCCGGGCGGCCGGCTGCGCCGCGTGCGGCTGCTGGTCGGGGTGGTGCGCCTGCCTCTGCCGGACTTGTTGGTTGCCATTCACTCCCTCCTTAGCAGGGCCGCGATCCGATGATCTCAAGCATGCCGGCACGATCCGGCCGTGAGGCACTGTGAATCTCTCGCCAGACGCTGCCGGTCAAGCCCGCTGCGACCGCAGGGCTCAGACAGAAGGCGGAGAGCGCTGCGGTTCTTGCCGCAAGCCCCGAGTCCAAGGCGAGCCTAACAAAGGTCTTGGCTGTCCTGGGAGAAAAAAAGAGCGCGCCGTCCAGGCTGCCGTCCGCCAGCGCCGCGGCGGCCGCGTCCGGCAGGCGGGCGGGCGTCCGGGCGCGATAGACCACCCTGCGCTCGAGCGTGAGGCCGCTGCCCTCGAGGAGGACGCCCAGATCGCGCGCCAGGTCGACGCCGCCTGGATGCAGGATCCGCGTGCCGGGTGCCAGCCTTCGCCGCAGCAATTCCGCCAGGGACCCGGCGTCGCCCGCGGCCTCCTCGACCCGGGAGAAGCCGGCCTCCCTGGCTGCGGCGGCGCTGGCGGGACCCACGGCGAAGAGAGGAAGCGCCAGCGCGGCTGCCGGCGGCGAGAGGAAGGCGAGCGCCCGGCCGGAGGTCAGGGCGATGGCGTCGATTGCGGCGAAGAGCGCCTCCCCGGCAGGGCCGGCGGGCTCGATTTCCAGCAGCGGCGCGACGAGGGGCTCGTGGCCCAGCGCCGTCAGTTCGCTTGCAAGACTCTCCGATTCCGATAGCGGCCGGGTGACCAGCAGGCGCATCACTCCTCCAGAAGCGCCAGGTGCGCGGGGGCTGCGGCCGCCTTCAGGGCCTCGCCGGCCGCCCGGCCCAGGCTCTCGGCCTGCTCGGCCGGGCCGGTGACCTGCTGGCGCAGGGGCTTGCTGCCGTCCGGCAGAAGGAAGAGCGACTCCAGGCTCAGGCGCTCCCCCTCGATCCGGGCGAGCGCGGCGACCGGCGTGTGGCAGCTTCCGCCGAGGGCGGCGAGGCAGGCCCTTTCGGCCAAGGAGCGCTGCCAGGTCTCGGGATCCTTGATCGCCGCGGCCAGCCGTGCCGTGGCGCTGTCGCCCTTGCGGATCTCCAGGCCGATGGTGCCCTGGGTCGCGGCCGGCAGGAACTCTTCGGGCTCCAGCGGGCGGCCGACCGCGAGGCCCATGCGGTTGAGACCGGCACAGCCGAGGAGGGTCGCCGCCATGGCGCCGCCCTCCAGCTTGGCCAGGCGGGTCTCGACATTGCCGCGCAGCATGACGATCGAGAGGTCGGGGCGGCGCATCAGAAGCTGGGCCTGGCGCCGCGGCGAGCAGGTGCCGACCAGGCTGCCCTGCGGAAGGCTGGCCAGGCCCTGGGTCAGTTCCCCCAGTCGGGTCGCGCCGATCAGGCAGTCCCGCGGGTCCTCGCGGGGCAAAACCGATGTCAGTTCAAACTCTTCCGACAGGATGCTCGGAAGGTCCTTGAGGGAATGGACGGCCAGGTCGACCGTCTCGTCGAGAAGCGCCGTCTCCAGTTCCTTGGCGAAGAGGGCCTTGCCGCCGATATCGGCGAGCGGCCGGTCGCGGACCCGGTCGCCTGTGGTGCGCACCACGACGATCTCGATCGCCTCTTCGGGCAGAAGCTCCGGCCAGGCGGCGCGCAGGCGGGCCGCCGTCTCGTTTGCCTGGCGCAGGGCGAGCGGGCTGCCGCGGGTTCCCAGGCGCAGCGGTCTCATGGCCGGCACCTCGCAGCCCTGCTCGCAGCGGGAAAGTCTTGGATCGTGGGCTCAGATTTCATAGGTGTAGGCACTCGTTCGATCGTCGCCGCGCGGATCCGGCTGGCCATGATGGCCCCCAGACTAGCCGTTCGCGCCGCTTCGATGACAAGCGAAAACCGGCCCGCCGTGCTGTTGGGGACCGGTCCCCGAGGCTTCGTGAAAGGCGCGTCCTTGCTGATTCTAGGTATCGAGACCTCCTGCGACGAGACCGCCGTCGCACTGGTCGACGACGACAGGCGCATCCTGGCGAACCTGGTGCTCTCGCAGATCGAGCAGCACAGGCCCTTCGGCGGCGTGGTGCCGGAGATCGCCGCGCGCGCCCACCTGCAGCACCTGGCGCCGATGATCGCCCGCGCGCTCGAGGAGGCGGGCCGCAGCATGGCGGATCTGGACGGCGTGGCGGCGACCAGCGGGCCGGGGCTGATCGGCGGCGTCTTCGTCGGCGCCGTCATGGCCAAGGCGCTGGCCGCCGCGCGCGGCCTGCCCTACCTGGCGGTGAACCACCTCGAGGGCCACGCGCTCACCGTCCGCCTGACCGACGCCCTGGACTTCCCCTACCTCCTGCTGCTGGTCTCCGGCGGGCACTGCCAGTTGCTGGCGGTCGAGGGGGTGGGGCGCTACCGGCGCTACGGCGGCACCCTGGACGACGCCGTGGGTGAGGCCTTCGACAAGACGGCGAAGCTGCTGGGGCTGGGCTACCCCGGCGGCCCGGCCGTGGAGGCAGCCGCCAGGACGGGCGATCCCGGGCGCTTCGGCCTGCCGCGCCCCCTGGTCGGGCAGGACAACCTGGACTTCTCCTTCTCCGGGCTCAAGACGGCGGTGCGGCGCCAGGCCGAAGGCCTGGGCGCGGAGGACCGGGAGGGGCGGGCCGACCTCGCGGCCTCCTTCCAGGCCGCAGTCGGCGAGGTGCTGGCCGACCGGGCCGGCCGTGCGCTCCTGCGCTTTCGCGAGGACTGCGGCCGGGCCGGCCCGCTGGTGATTGCGGGCGGGGTCGCGGCCAACCAAACCCTGCGTTCGGCCCTCGCCGCCACCGCGGAGGCGGCGGGCAGCCGGCTGGTGGCGCCGCCGCCGCGGCTCTGTACCGACAATGCCGCCATGATCGCCTGGGCCGGGCTGGAGCGCCTACGGCTCGGGCTCTCGAGCCCGCTGGAGACGCCGGCGCGCCCGCGCTGGCCGCTGGAGAGTCTGAGCCTGGAGGAGGTGGGGTGATGCAGGGCGAGCTTAAGATCCAGGTCTCGGCGCTTTTCCCCACGCCGGTCGCCGCCGTCAGCCTGCCCGATGCCGCGCAGATCAATGCCAACCTGCGCGGCCTGATCCTGGCGCGGCGCCAGGGCGGCCCCTCGGTCCAGGCCTCGAACCTGGGCGGCTGGCAGTCGGACTGGGACATGGAGTCCTGGGGTGGGCCGGCCACCAAGGCGGTGCTGGATGCGGCCAGGGTCGTCGCCGACAAGCTGACCGTGCGCCGCGACGGCCAGCCGGCCGGGATCGCCTGGCGCTGCAACTGCTGGGCCAACGTGAACGCGCCGGGCGACGCCAACGAGTTCCACTGCCACCCCGGCGCCTTCTGGTCCGGAACCTACTACGTCGACGACGGCGGCGCGGGGGCCTCGCCGGACCAGGGCGGCGCTTTCGAGATGATGGACCCGCGCGGCCCCGGCCCCGCGCTCTATGCCCCGCACCTCGCCTATGCCATGCCGCAGGGCCTCTCGCCCGGCAGCAGCGAGACCCTGCAGCCGCGCAGCGGCCTGCTGCTGCTCTTCCCGGCCTGGCTCTTGCACCAGGTGCGGCCCTACAGCGGCCAGGGCCTGCGCATCTCGATGGCTTTCAACCTCAGCATCTAGAGGAGTGAGCGCGCGTTGCCGATCGAACACATTGCCGTTGTCGGGGCGGGGGCCTGGGGCACCGCGCTGGCCTTGGCGGCCGAGCGTGCCGGCAGCAGGGTGACCCTCTGGGGAAGGGACCCCGAGCGGATGGCCCGGATCGCCGAGAGCCGGGTGAACGAGCGGCGACTTCCCGGGATCGCTCTTCCGGAGGCGGTCGCGATAACGGCCGAGCCGGAGGCACTGGCCGCGGCCGATGCCTGGCTGCTGGCGCTGCCGGCGCAGAGCCTGCGGGGCCGGCTGCAGGACCTGGCAGCCGTGGCACCGGCCGGCGTGCCCCTCGTGATCTGCGCCAAGGGCATCGAGCGCGAGAGCGGCAAGCTGCTGGACGCCGTGGTCGCCGAGGCGCTGCCCGGCCGGCCGCGGGCCGCGCTGTCGGGGCCGACCTTCGCAGGCGAGGTCGCCCGCGGGCTGCCCGCCGCCATCTCTCTGGCCTGCGAGGAGCGGGAGGTCGGCGAGGCGCTGGTGGCGGCCCTCGGCTCGCAGACCTTCCGGCCCTACTACAGCGACGACCTGACCGGGGCGCTGCTGGGTGGGGCGACCAAGAACGTGATCGGGCTGGCGGCCGGGATCGTCGCCGGGCGCGGCTACGGCGAGAACGCCAGGGCGGCGCTGCTGACCCGCGGGCTCGCCGAGATGAGCCGGCTCGGCCGTGCGCTGGGTGCCCGGCCGGAGACCCTGATGGGGCTGGCGGGGCTGGGCGACCTCATCCTGACCGGCACCTCGGCCCAGTCGCGCAACTACAGCCACGGCCTGGCGCTGGGCCGCGGTGCCGAGCCGGGCCTGGCGCTCGCCGAGGGCACCGCCACCGCGGCTGCCCTGGTGCGCCTGGCGGCCCGCCACGGCCAGGAGGTGCCGATCGCGGCTGCCGTGGCCGCTGTCCTGGACGGGGGGACCAGCATCGAGGCCGCGGTCGAGAGCCTGCTGGCGCGGCCCTTCAAGGACGAGGCGGGGTAGGGGAAGCCGAGAGGAAATCCCGAGCAGATGGACTCATCTGCGACGACGATTTGCTTGCAGAGATTCCCGCCCTAGGGATCGCGGCTGAGGCCTTTGGCCTTCAGGTTCTCCAGGTAGGTCGCCCAGATCTCCTCCTGCTCCTCGCCCAGCTTGCGCAGGTAGTCCCAGCTATAGAGGCCGGTGTCGTGCAGGTCGTCGAAGACGATCCGCACCGCATAGCTGCCGACCGGCTCGATACGCATGATCCCGACCTGGCGGCGTCCGCCCAGGATGGTTTTCTGGCTGGGGCTGTGGCCCTGGACCTCGGCCGAGGGGCTCTCGACCCTGAGGTACTCGGCCGGCAGGAGGAAGCTCTGGCCGTCCTCGAAGCTCACCTTCAGCTGCTTCTCGGCCTTGGAGTAGCGCAGCTCGCTGACGCGGTGGCGCTGGCCTGCCGGGCGCGGCCCTGCCTCGCTCTCAGTCATCGAGCTGGCGCGCCTCGTCCACCAGCATGATGGGGATGCCGTCGCGGATCGGGAAGGCGAGGCCGGCCTTGCGGCTGATCAGCTCCTGCCTGGCCTCGTCGTACTCCAGCGGTCCCTTGGTCTGCGGGCAGACCAGGATGCGCAGCAGGGTCTTGTCGAGCGCCATGGTCGAGGGGCCTTCTCGTCAGTGCCGGGGCGCGGCAGACTCGTCGGCGCCCTCGTAGGCGGCGAGCTGCAGCATGGTGATGATCGAGGCCGCGCGTTCCGGCAGGTCGGCGGCCTCCAGCAGGGCCTGCTTCTCGCTGGCGGAGAAGGGGCAGAGCATGGCGAGCGAGGTCACCAGGCGCTCGTTGCCGGTCTTCTGGATGGTATCCCAGTCGCCGTCGATGCCCTGGCGGTCGAAGAAGCTGCGCAGGGTGGTCAGCAGCCTGCCCCGGTCGATCTCCGCTTCCTCCTCCTGGAGGTCGCCGCGGAAGGCGGAAAAGTCCGCCCGGACCCGGCGGTAGCCGCCGTCGGCCAGCGCCAGCTCCTCGGCGACGCGGAAGCGGGCGAGGCCGTCCAGGGTGATGAGATAGCGCCCGTCATCGGTCTCGGAGAAGGTGGTGATCCGCCCGGCGCAGCCCAGCCGGTAGACCTCCGGGCTGCCGTCGGCCTTCGTGCCCTCGCGCGGCTGCACCATGCCGATCATCCGCGCCTGCTGCAGCGCATCGCGCACCATCGCCAGGTAGCGCGGCTCGAAGATGTTGAGCGGCAGGCGTCCGCCCGGCAGCAGCAGGCAGCCGGGCAGGGGAAAGATGGGCAGGGTCTCCGGCAGCTGCTCGAAGTCGGGGTCGAAGGGGGAACGGGCCATCAGGCCTCCGCTGAAGGCGCCCGGGGGCGCGGCTCTATGAGAACAACAGGGATGAGAGTTTGCGCCGGGAGTTCAAAGTCAAGGGGTCGGTCGGCCCCCAGGCCTCGAAATACTTCACCAGCTGCTTGCGCGCGCCGTCCTCGTTCCAGGTCCGGTCCCGCTTCACGATCTCCAGCAGCTCGCTCGCCGCGGCCTCCTTCTTGCCGGCGCCGTAGAGCGCCTGGGCGAGTGCGAAGCGGGTCTCGTGGTCGTCCGGGGAATGGGCCACTTTCTCCATCAGTTCAGCCACCTGGCCGCTGGCCTTCGCGCTCTCGCTCAGCAGGTCGAGCTGCGTCTTGACGGCCGAGAGCTCCGGCTTGGCCTGGATGTCTTCGGGAAGCTGGTCGAACTGCTGCTTTGCCTCCTCCGCCTGGCCGGCCGCGATCAGGGCCTTCAGCAGACCGGCGATCGCGGTCAGGTTCTCCGGCTCGTGCTGCAGCACCTGGCCGTAGATGGCCATCGCGGTGTCGTGGTCGCCGCCGGACAGCGCCTGCTCGGCCTCTTCCAGGGCGGCCTCAACCGGGTTGTCGCTCTCGCCGCCACCCATCTCGATCAGGCGCTTGACGAAGGCCTTGATCTCGCTCTCCGGCAGGGCGCCCTGGAAGCCGTCGACCGGGCGGCCCTGCAGGAAGGCATAGATCGTCGGTATCGACTGGATGCGAAGCTGCTGGGCCAGGGCCTGGTTCTCGTCGACGTTGACCTTGACCAGGGTGACGGCGCCGCGCGCCTCGGTGACGGCCTTCTCCAGCGCCGGCGTCAGCTGCTTGCAGGGGCCGCACCAGGGCGCCCAGAAGTCGACGATCACCGGACCCTGCATGGAGGCCTGGATCACGTCCTCGGCGAAGGTCGCCGTGCTGGAGTCCTTGATAGTCGCCGCTGCGCCCGCCTGGCCTTCGCCGATCATGAATTCCATCGTTTCCACTCTTCCCCAATGCTGTTTGCCTGCCCAAGCCGGCAAGGCTCGAATCTCCTGCGCTTAGATGGACGCTTCCGCCGCCGGGGGCAAGGGCCGCGGACCCGGCGCGGTGGTCGGGGTGCAGCCTCCGGGCGGAGCCTAGAGGGTCTGGAAGTCCAGGAGGCGCGGTGCGTGCCCCTCGGCTTCGAGGAAGCGCAGGAGGTCGCGCCCGCCCAGGGTCGTGGTGCGGTGGTTGACCAGCGGGTGGGCATTGATCGGCGCGCCGTCGCTCAGCGCCGAATCGAGCACCATGGTGACCGCTCCCGCCTTGTCGTTGATGACGGCCAGCGGCGTCACCGCACCGGGGCGCACGCCCAGGTGCGCCATCAGCCGCTCGGCGCTGCCGAAGGAGAAGCGGCCGGCGTTCAGCACCTCGCCCAGGCGCTTCAGGTCGACCTGGCGGTCCTCCAGGCAGGTCACCAGCCACATGGCGCCCTTCTTGTTGCGCAGGAAGAGGTTCTTCACGTGGTGGCCCGGCAGGCTGCCGCGCAGCGCCTTGGATTCCTCGACCGTGTAGAGCGGCGGATGATCGACCGTGCTGCAGGCGATCCCCAGTTCCTCCAGGCGTGCGAAGAGCTCTGCCTCGCTCGTCGCCGGGCTGCCGTCGGCCAGGACCGCCGGCCCCTCCTCATCCGTCACCTGCTCCACCATCGCCCGATTCCGCCCCCCCTCTGTGCGGCCCGCAACCTTCAGGCCGGCGACCCTAGCGGCAGGGCTCCGCCCCCCGCAAGCCCCGGCCCGGCAACGCATCGAGGCCATGCGCCCGCGGCATCGAAAGAAGCCCTTGCAAAGCCAAAGGCTCTCCGCTATCACCCCTCCTCGCAACGGAGCGCGGGCGTAGCTCAGGGGTAGAGCACAACCTTGCCAAGGTTGGGGTCGTGAGTTCGAATCTCATCGCCCGCTCCAATTTCTCAGAAAATTCAAGACTTTCGAACGATCCTAGTGGATTGCATTCGTGCACCGTGTTTTGCAACATAGCCGAGCGACCATTGACGCCGGAAGAGTGTGAAATCCGACAGTTTGCCCAGAGCGATAGGGCTACACACGATCATCCATTTGACTCCCGTTCGAGTTGTCGTAAGCTTCATTGCTTCCTATCGACCAAATCCACCACACATATCGCCCAAGTCCTTGCCCATGTCCCTACCATCTATCGACTTCAAGAGCATCCGGGAACATCGCGGGAACCGCGCCAATGGATTCGAGGAGTTGTGTTGCCAGCTTGCAGCTTTGGAGCAGCGTCCAGCCAATGCCATCCATATCCGCAAGGGACTGGGCGCCGATGCAGGTGTCGAGTGCTTTACTCAGTTTGCGGATGGCCGTGAAATGGGCTGGCAGGTTAAGTATTATCAGCAAATGGATGATAATGCCATCCGAAATCTGGATGATTCAGTACAAACAGCGCTCAAAAAGCATCCGAAATTAGATACGTACGTTGTCTGTCTTCCGATCGATCTTTCCGACTCGCGAATAGAAGGCGTCCGTACAGCCCTTAATAGATGGGATGGGTGGCGACTAAAATGGGTCGCTCAAGCGGAGGCAGATGGCCGCTCCCTAGATATCAAGCTATGGAGTGCTGCTGACTTGCGGGAGCGCCTGACCCGCGACGATCCTCGATATGCTGGACGACTTCTGTATTGGTTCGATCTTCGGCATATGACTGCACAATGGTTCCGGAAGCAGTTTGACCGTACCAAGGCTGATTTGGGACAACGTTATACAGCTGAAACGAGTGTGAGCCTTGACATCCGCCGAGTTATCCTGGGGTTGGCGCGTGATCCGTGGCTGGGCAGAGAGGTTGAGCGCTGGCGTAAAGAGATTGGGCAGAGGAGCGCCTATGCGTTACAAGAGCTATCCCTTTATGCCGGACACGCCGCCACGCCCACGCCAACCGGTATCGAAGAAGCCCTACAGAACCTGAATGCGGCCGTATCCATATCTGACGTCGGCTCGACCACGCTTTGGCCAACAGAAAGGTGGAGCCAGAAGTTGGACGAGGCCGTCGACGCAACTCGAACCACATTGGGCTGGTGTTTTCATGACGACACTGATGGATCGAAGGAAGGTAAGGAGGCACACGAGCATCTGCAGCATGCATTGTGGGAGTTGCGCAACGCGCTGCAGGACATCCAAGCGGCCCTGACTGAACCTCTCTGGTCCCATGTCAATGACCGCGCTGTGCTGGTGCATGGCGAAGGAGGAGTCGGCAAATCTCACCTGCTGGCGGATGTCGCCGCCTATCAGATTGCGAACGAGCGTCCGGTCCTGATGCTGTTGGGTCAGCACTTCGCGAACGACGACCCGTGGCCGCAGATTGTGCGTCGCTTGGACCTCCCTGCCGTCACGAGCACGGAGGCATTCCTCGGTGCGCTAGATGCGGCAGGTGAGGCCTCGGGTGTGCGTGCTTTGCTGCTGATCGATGCGTTGAACGAGAATTATGGTACGCGCCTGTGGCAGAGTCGGCTAGCCGGGTTTCTCCAAGACATCGAGCGGTTTCCCCATATTGCAGTGGTGGTCTCTTGTCGCACCACGTACCTGCAGGTCGTCATCCCTGAAGATATGACCGAAGCCCGACTTCCACGCCTTAAGCACCGAGGGTTCGGCAACGATGACGTTCGCGCATACCTGAAGGCGCGCCATTTCGTCTTGCCTGGTGCACCGTTTCCGGCCCCTGAGTTCGCGATCCCGCTGTTCCTGAAGACCTGTTGCGATGCGCTGGAAAAGCAAGGTTTATCGGAGTTTCCGCGCGGCGTGCTAGGCACAACGGCGCTGTTCGATTTCTACACGTCGGCGGTCGCGACGGCAGTGAACAGACGTCTTGGGTTGGAGGAACGACGCCGGATTGTGCCGAAGGCGGTCAAAGCCCTAGCGAACCTGATGATTGAGGCGGGCAACGAGTGGGTGCCCGTTGAAGCAGTGCACGCTTGCTTCGACACGCTGTTTGGCAGGCAACTTGAGAAAGAACGGGACGTGCTTGCCCAACTTGAAAGCGAAGGTATGCTGACTGTCGAAGCCGGGACAGGGGGCGATGCCTCTAGCGGCGACGGTACGGTTGAGGTTGTCCGGTTCACATTTCAGCGCTTTAGCGATCACGTGCTGGCCTCGCACCTCTTTAACGCATATCTGGATACAGATGAACCGGCGCAGGCATTCGCGGACGGTGGTCCGCTGCATGACCTTGTCACGGGAGAACGAGGCATCCACCTCGCGGGTGTTCTTGAAGCTATGGCAGTGCAATTGCCCGAACTGTGTGGCAAGGAACTTCCGGATTTGGCTCCGGACAACTCTATTTGGTGGGTGCGTGAGGCGTTCAGGCACAGCCTGCTTTGGCGTGATCAGAAGACCTTCACGCAGCGTACGCTTGACTTGGTGGGCGAACTGCTAGGTGAGCACGAAGTCCTGCCCACGCTCTTGAGTGTCGCTACCGAACCGGACAACGTCTTTAATGCATGGCACCTGCATGAATGGCTCTTATCCCTGCCGATGCCGGAACGCGACAACATTTGGTCGATTGAGATCGCCCAGATTGCCGAAGAGACAAACGGTCCGGTGGAAACGCTGATCGATTGGGCTTGGACCAGCGGCGCAGGACTGGTTGAGGATCGCCGGGCCGAGCTGGCTGGCATCACGCTGACGTGGTTGCTGACCACATCTCATCGCTTGGTCCGGGACCGCGCCACCAAGGCTCTGGCTAACCTTCTGACTCCACGCCCTGTCTTGGTGCGTACTCTGCTGGACCGATTCTGGGGAGTGGACGATGACTATCTCAGGGAACGACTGCTCGCGGCCGTGTATGGAGCCTTGCTCCAGGGACAGTGGACAGCGGATGCGACTGGCGCAGTTGTGACGCATGTACACGGTTTGCTTTTCGATCCTGGCCCGCCTCCCGTGAATGTTCTGTTGCGCGATCATGGGCGGGGAATCGTCGAGTATGCTCTGGCGCGGGATTGCCTTCCGGAGGGACTAGACCCGGTCGATGCTCGGCCACCGTACAGCAGCCCCTGGCCCTTGGAACACGTGCCGGACGAGGTCGTTGATGGATATAGACGGACAAGCGGCCGTGCTGCCGGCCATCGGGATGCCATCGTATCGTCTAGCGCCAGGGACGGGGACTTCGCCCGCTATGTCATCGATCCATATGTGAGCGATTGGAGCCCTGCGCCCATCGGATGCACGCTGCTCCCGACGGATGAAGAGGTATGGACGCAATGGCGTGAGGCCTTCGAGCCCCAAGCCTCACCTGAAGCACGGGCTGCACTTGATCACCTGCTGGTCTGCGAGGCCGCAGTCGCTGGGAAAGGGATTGGCGAAAAAACGGCAGAGACAGAAGCCTTTGACGACGCACAGAGGGCGTTTCGAGCAGCTATCTCACCATCTCAATGGGAGGACTTCCGAAGTTGCTCCGGGATCTGGCTACGGACAGGAATGTTCAGCCGGTACTTTGGTCATGGCGCCGCTTGTTTCGATCTGTCCTGGGCACGCCGCTGGGTGTGCTGGCGTGCCCATGCTCTGGGATGGTCGGAAGATCTTCACGGAGAATTTGATCAAGGGCCGCTAGTCTCAAATGATCGGATGACCCACACGGTTGAACGAATCGGTAAGAAATATCAATGGCTCGCGCTGTACGAGCTTGGGGCGCGTCTGGCTGACAATTGCGCATTCATAGGCGAGAGGTACGGTGATCTATGCCCAGGAAAGTACGATGGGGAGAGTTCTGCCAGGCAAAGGAACATTGACCCATCCCTGCTGCTCTCCGGTACGCGTGGCGATAGTTGGACTGAGTTCGAGGAAAAGTGCTGGTGGGCACCGATTCGCCCCCACTTCGTGGCGCAGTCCACCGAAGAAAGGGTCCGCTGGCTCTATAGTGAGAGAGACTGGATCGACTCCAGTGCGTGTATTGATGTTGTCGCTCGCGACGGAAGGAGTTGGTTGGTTCTCAACACGTTTGCTTCTTCCCGGGAGCAATCAAGTAACTCTCCTATCGAAAGTGAGCGTGATACGTGGTCCCGTGTTTCGTGCTTTGTCGTCGAAAAGGCAGTGTGGAAGCCGATCCTTGGGCAGATTCAGAAGCGCATACTAACAGACCCAAGCGCACTTCCGAAGATCAATGCCTACTCTGGCCGCGTGTACCTCGGAGAATACCCGTGGCATCCAGGTTGGGTCGATCTTGAAGAGAACATTGAAATCGCTGTGAAAGGCGCATCCACGCCGGTCAAGCCGACCGTTGCAATGTACCTCTGTGAAAGGGGAACATACGACGCTTCCGTAGCGCAATCCGTCAATGTCACCCTTCCAGCGCCATGGCTGATGCAGGCCATGGGGCTGCATTTGTCTGACGGCCGGCGGGCAACTTTCGATGACGCCGATGAAGTTACGCTGTTTTGTGACCCTTCTCTGAAAGGCGCCGGTCCGCAAGCCGGCCTCGTGGATCGTGAGGCGTTCTTGGCAGCGTTGGATCGCAGTGATTTGGCCCCTGTGTGGGTGATTGCCGGTGAAAAGGGCCTCTACGGCGGCATGGGGGACCGATTTGGGGGGCGGCGCGACTTTACAACCGTCTATTGGCTTGAGGACGGCACGTGGCAGCACCACCGCCATGAAGAATTCCACGCTCCTACCCGCCATCAAATGGAGACCCTGTTGGGTGGACCTGTACCTGCATGGATTCAGCTACAAGAGGATTGATGGCTGAGCTTTCGCGTTCTTAGGTCAGCCCTTTTCTGCGTCGAAGGAGACTGCGTTCTGCGCAGTTATGACGTCGACGACCGCAGGCGCGTCATTTTAGACAGTCTGCCCGAGTATTTCGTGTTTTGGTAGAAATCTCTCCGGCCTGCAGTCCCTAAGCGCCACTGATCGAAGTACCCTGCCCTGGTCGACCGAAAAGGGGCCCATCCCGTGCGCGCCGAAAGTGGCCTGGACGGTCTGCCGTGCACAAGTTTGTGCCGTGCGGTAGCAGTATCACTTCTGGGTCACTACTGGCCTGCAAGCGTCGAGGCTTCGTTTCCTCCGGGGAAGATGATAGGAACCGGTACCGCGTCCGCACACCCTATCTCTACGACGGACGCCTCAAAAGGGGGGAAGAGCGAGATGGCTGTGATTTTCGGGGTGCCGGACACCAATGACACGCTGAGCGGCACAGAGGCTATCGACACGATCTACGGACTGACGGGGAACGATCGGCTCTATGGCCTGAGCGGTAACGACAGTCTTTACGGCGGGCCCGGGATCGACAGTCTCGTTGGCGGGTCGGGCGCCGACAGCCTCTTTGGCGATAACGGCAACGACTCTTTGCTGGCCGGCGAGGCTGGCGACGATATCCTGAGCGGCCGCGCCGGCAACGACGTCGCGCACTACGGCGGCAACGGTCAGGACCGTCTCTATGGCGGTGCTGGTGACGATGCCCTCCTCTTCGGCGGCCTCGGCGACGATTCGCTGATCGGCGGCGGCGGCAACGACGTCTCGCTCATGGGCGATAGCGGCGATGACGCGATCTGGGGCGACAACGGCGCGGACCTCCTCTTCGGGGGCAGCGGCGACGACGGCCTCTTCGGCGGCTTCGCGGTCGATCGTCTCTTCGGCGGCGCGGGCGGGGACGACGGCCTCTTCGGCGGGGCCTCGAAAGACTGGATCTACGGCGGCAGCGGTTACGACATCTCGCTTGCGGGTGGCGCGGGCGACGACCGGGTCTATGGCGGCAGCGGGAGCGACAATTCGCTGATCGGAGGGGCGGGCAACGACTTCCTGGCCGGCGACGAGGGCGACGACTCCTACAATTCCGGCGGCAGCGGCGCGGATGTCATGACCGGCCGGGCCGGCGACGATGCCTTTCAGTTCGGCGGCCAGGGCGACGACCGGCTGGTCGGCGGCGCCGGGGGCGACTCCTTTTTCTACGGCGGCAGCGGGGCCGACTACGTGAGCGGCGGCGGCGACAACGATTCCTTCCTCTTCGGCGGATCGGGCATCGACACGCTCTTCGGCGGCGGCGGCAACGACATTCTGACGGTCGCCTCGCAGGGCGATCTCGCGGCCGGCGAGACCTACGACGGCGGTGCCGGGGTCGATACGCTCCTGCTCGGCGGCGGTGCGACGCTCCCGGCGGGACTGCTGATCACCAACGTGGAGGTGATCGCAAACTACTGATTGAACTACCGATCCGGCCGGCGTTCCGGGGGCCGCGCGGCTCCCGGGCCGCTCCGAGCCTCTTGAATGGCGGCAGCAGGTATCGGAAAAAGGGGGCAGGGTTTGCCAGACGGGCGATCCTCGCGGCCGGTGCCGGCCTTCAGGCGGGACCGCAAGGACGCCACACGCAAGGAGTGCTGAGTTGGCCGACGACCCCTATGCCATTCTCGGTGTCGCGAAGACCGCGTCCGAGGCCGAGATCCGCAAGGCCTATCGCAAGCTGGCCAAGGATCTGCATCCCGACCTGCATCCCGGCGACAAGTCCTCGGAAGAGCGCTTCAAGCAGGTCTCGGCCGCCTACCACCTGCTGAGCGATGCCGAACAGCGGGCGCGCTTCGATCGCGGCGAGATCGATGCGTCGGGCGCCGAGCGGCCCGAGCAGCATTTCTACCGTCGCTATGCCGATGCCGACCAGGGGGGCCGCTACACCAGCAGCGCCGGCTACGAGGACTTCGCCGACCTCTCGGAGGTCTTCTCCGACCTCTTCGGCGAGCGCGCCGCGCGCTCGGCATCCGGCGGCGGCTTCCGGGCACGCGGCGGCGATGCGCGCTATCACCTGGAGGTGGACTTCCTCGATGCCGTGCAGGGTGCCATGCGCCGCATCACCCTGCCGGACGGCAAGTCCCTGGACCTGACCATCCCGGCCGGCATGCGCGACGGCGACACCTTGCGCCTGAAGGGCAAGGGCGGCCCCGGAATCGGCGGCGGGCCGCCGGGCGATGCGCTGGTGGAGATCGCCGTCGGCGCGCATCCGGTCTTCGCCCGCGACGGCGACGACATCGTCGTGGAGCTTCCGATCACCCTGGACGAGGCGGTGCTGGGCGGCAAGGTGGAGGTGCCGACCATCGGCGGGCGGGTCAAGATGACGATCCCCAAGGGCGCCTCCACGGGCAAGGTGCTGCGTCTCAAGGGCCGCGGCGTCTCGCCGAAGGGCCGACCGGCCGGCGACCAGAGGGTGGTGCTGAAGGTGGTGCTGCCGGAGAAGCCCGATGCCGAGCTGGAAGCCTTCCTGCGCGACTGGCGCGAGCGCCACGCCTATGATCCGCGCCGCGAGATGAGGAGCGCGTCATGAGGAGAAGCGAGACCCAGGTCGTCGCCGAGGTCGAGGAGATCACCCTGCGCCGCCTGCGCCTCTGGGTGCGCAACGGCTGGGTCCTGCCCGACCAGGGGCCGGGCGAGCCGCACTACGACGAGCTCGACGTCGCCCGCGTCCGGCTGGTGTGCGAGCTGAAGGACCGGATGAACCTGAACGACGACGCCGTGCCCGTGGTGCTCTCCTTGCTGGACCAGCTCTACGGGATGCGGCGGGACTTCAAGGCGCTGGCCCAGGCGATCGACGAGCAGCCCAAGGCCGTGCGCGAGAAGGTCCGCGCCGCCTATCGCAACCTGCTGGAGGGTTGAGAGCCCCGTTAGGGAGTTCCGGAAGCAGAGCGTCGTCGCGGGAGAGCGTCATGCAGGCCATGGTCCTGGAGCGAATCGGAGAGCCGCTGGTCTGGACGGAGCGCCCCGACCGCGCACCGGGGGCCGGCGAGGTCCTGGTCGAGGTGGCGGCCTGCGGCGTCTGCCGCACCGACCTGCACGTGGTGGACGGCGAGCTGCCGGACCCGCAGGTCCCGATCGTCCCCGGCCACGAGATCGTCGGGCGCGTCGCCGCCCTGGGGCCGGGCGTGAGCGCGCTGCGGCTGGGAGAGCGCGTCGGCGTGCCCTGGCTTGGCCACACCTGTGGGGCCTGCAGCTACTGTGGCTCCGCGCGGGAGAACCTCTGCGACAGGCCGCAGTTCACCGGCTACTCGCGCGACGGCGGCTATGCCACCGCGGTGATCGCCGATGCGCGCTTCGCCTTCCCGCTGGGCGAGGAGGGGGACGATGCCGCGCTGGCGCCGCTGCTCTGTGCCGGGCTCATCGGCTGGCGCTCGCTGGTGATGGCGGGCGAGGCCAAGCGGCTCGGGCTCTATGGTTTCGGCGCCGCCGCCCACATCATCGCACAGGTGGCCTGCTGGCAGGGGCGCAGGGTCTTCGCCTTCACCCGGCCCGAGGACCGCGAGAGCCAGGCCTTCGCCCGCCAGCTCGGCGCGGTTTGGGCCGGCGGCTCCGGTGAGGCTCCGCCCGAGCCGCTCGATGCCGCCATCATCTTCGCGCCGGTGGGCGCGCTCGTCCCGGCGGCTCTGCGGGCGGTGCGCAAGGGCGGGCGGGTCGTCTGCGCCGGCATCCACATGAGCGACATCCCCTCCTTTCCCTACGCGCTGCTCTGGGAAGAGCGCCAGCTCCTCTCGGTCGCCAACCTCACCCGCCAGGACGGGATCGACTTCCTGGGAATCGCACCCCGGGTCGGCATCGTGACGGAGACCACGACCTATCCCCTGCGCGAAGCCAACCGCGCGCTCGAGGACCTGCGCGCCGGGCGCTTCCAGGGTGCGGCGGTACTTGTGCCCTGAGCGCCGGCCGGTTTTCTATGGCGGGCAGACCTGGAGGGAGGCGGGGAATGGGTCGAGGTGCGGCGGGCCGGTGCCCGAACCGGGTCACAGGGCAAGCGGTGCGATGAAGCCCCACACCTTGCCATTCGCAGCTTGCTAGGGTCTTCCATGCAGAGGAATAACTCCGGCCGTTGGGCGGCGCTGGCTGTGGTCGCCCTCTCGGTCATCCTGACGCTCAGCACCTGGTTCTCGGCGACGGCGGTGACGCCCGATCTCGTGCAGGCCTGGGGTCTGAGCCTGGACCAGGCCGGCTGGCTCACGAACGCCGTGCAGCTCGGTTTCGTCTCTGGCGCGATCCTCTCCAGCCTGCTGGCGCTGGGCGATGTCCTTCGCCTGCAGCAGATGATGGCGGTCTCGGCGGTGATCGCGGCGCTGGCCAATGCCGCCCTGCTGCTGGAGCCCGGCATCGGGGGCGCGGTCGCCGCGCGCATCGTGAACGGGGCGGCGCTGGCCTGCATCTATCCGCCGGCCATGAAGTATGTGGCCACCTGGTTCAGGTCGCAGCGCGGGCTGGCGCTGGGGATCATGGTGGGGGCCCTGGTCCTGGGCTCCGCCGCCCCGCACTTCCTGCGCGCCCTGGGGACGGGGTTCCCCTGGGAGGCCGTGATCTGGGTCTCCTCGCTCGCCTGCCTCCTCTCCGCGGGCATCAATTTCTGGGCGCTGCCGGACGGTCCCTATCCCTTCGCCAGCGCAAGGATCGATCCGCGCCAGGTCCGCCACATCCTGCGCAACCGGCCGGCCATGCTCGCGAACCTCGGGTACTTCGGCCACATGTGGGAGCTCTATGCCATGTGGGGCTGGCTCCTGGCCTATGCGAGCGCGGCGATCGCCGCCGGCAATCCCGTCTTCCAGGGCAACGCCTCGCTGCTGGTTTTCGCCGTGATCGCCCTGGGGGCGCCGGGCTGCGTGCTCGGCGGCCTGCTGTCCGACCGGATCGGGCGCTGCCTGACCACGGCCCTGATGCTGGCCGTCTCCGGAAGCTGCGCGCTTCTGATCGGGATCTTCTTCAACGGCCCGGCCTGGCTCTTCGCGCTGGTCGTCCTGCTCTGGGGCCTGACGGTGGCGGCCGATTCGGCCCAGTTCTCCACCGCCGTCACGGAGCTCTCCGATCCCAAGTACGTCGGCTCCATGCTGGCCTTCCAGACCGGCGCCGGCTTCGCGATCACGGTCTTCACGATCTGGTTCGTGCCGCAGGTGGCGGGCTGGCTCGGCGGCTGGCGCTGGAGTTTCCTGGTGCTGGCGCCCGGTCCGGCGCTCGGCATCCTCGCGATGCTGCGGCTGCGCCGGCATCCCGACGCGGTCAAGCTCTCCGGCGGGCGCCGCTGAGCAGGCGCGCCGCCGTCACTCGACCGCTTCCACCGCCCCGCCGCTGCCCTGCCAGGCGCGGAAACCGCCGGGCATGTGCGCGATGTTCTTCAGGCCGCGCTCCGAGGCGATCTCGACGGCGAGCGTGGAGCGCTCTCCCACCGCGCAGTAGAGCAGCACCTTGCCGTTCCGCGCCATCTCCGCCAGCGGTCCGGAGGAGGCGCAGAAGCTCTCGAACTGGCCGTAGGGCAGGTGCAGGGAGCCGGGGATCGTGCCGTGGCGCTGCCGCTCTCCGGCCTCGCGGATATCGACCAGGCGCGCGCCGACCTCCGGCCAGGCGGCCAGCAGGTCCTCGACGTCGATCGCCGGGACGCGGTGCTGGGCCTCGAGCTGCAGGCCGAGCTTCAGGTTCTCCGGCACCGCCACGTCCATCATCTTGGGGTTCGGCAGGTTCAGGTTGTTCATGATCTGGGCGTACTCCTCGGCCGAGCGCACCTGGAGGCGCGGGTTGAAGGACCGCTCCTCCTCGATCGTGCTGACCGTGTCGCCCTTGTAGTCGTGCGCCGGGTAGACCAGGGTCTGGTCCGGCAGCCGCAGCAGCCGCTCGAAGAGAGAGCGGTACTGGTCGTAGGGGTCGCCGTTCTGGAAGTCGGTGCGGCCGGTCCCGCGGATCAGCAGGGTGTCGCCGGTGAAGACGCGGTCGTCCATCAGGAAGCTGTAGCTGTCGTCGGTGTGGCCGGGTGTGTGGAGCGCCGTCAGGCTCAGCCCCTCGATGGTCAGGCGGTCCTGGTCGGCGACCCGCATGGAGACGATGTCGACCGGCGATTCCTCGCCCATCACGGTGACGCAGCGCGTGGCGTCGCGCAGCTTGCCCATGGCGCTGACGTGGTCGGCATGGACGTGGGTATCGACCACCTTGACCAGCTTGAGGTCCAGCTCCTCCAGCAGCTTCAGGTAGCGGCCGGTCTGCTCCAGGACCGGGTCGATCAGCAAGGCCTCGCCGCCGCGGCGGCTGGCCAGCAGGTAGGTGTAGGTCGACGAGGTCGAATCGAAGAGCTGTCGAAAGAGCATGGCCTCGCTTCCAGAAGGTGTCCTTGAGAGAGGTAGTCGTCCCAGATTATCGGAACAGCGCGCCGGGGCGAAGTGGCAATTGCCGGAAGGGAGGGAGGGACGGGCCTCCGCCGTTCCGGCCCGGCGATGCCTTGGCGTTCCCTGCGCCCCTTCGGCCCTAGACGATCCCTTGCCGATACCGCCGCTTTTCTTGTTGGACTGAGCGGCTCATGCTATCGCGGGGTCACGACGGCGGCAGCCGGTAGCGAAGGCACCCGGCCAGATGCTGGTCGGTTGTCTTCATGGCCAGCTGCGGGCTTACCGATTGGTTGTTCGCAGCGGCGACAGAGCGAGAGAAGAACGATGAATGGATCCGGCCACGCCCATGCCGAGGGCGGCTGTACCTGTGGGACGGTGCGCTACAGCCTGACGAGGGCGCCGCTCATCGTGCACTGTTGCCACTGCACCTGGTGCCAGCGCGAAACCGGGTCCGCATTTGCCGTCAACATCATGATCGAGACGAGTGCCGTGGTCTTGGTGAAAGGCAAAGCGCGCCGCGAGACCCTGCCGAGTGCGAGCGGCAAGGGGCAGATCCTCGTCCGCTGCCCCGACTGTGGGGTTACGCTGTGGAGCCACTATGCGGGCGCGGGCGAGGCCATCGCCTTCGTGCGTAGCGGTACCCTCGACACGGCGATGGAGATAGTGCCCGACATTCACATCTTTACGTCGACCAAACGGCCTTGGGTCATCCTGCCCGATGACCTGCCAGCCGTGCCGGAATACTACCGCGCGGCGGACCACTGGCCGGCCGAGAGCATCGCGCGCTACAAGGCGGCCCGGAATGCCTGACTGGACGATACCCCGGAGGGACCCTCGCCCCTGAGGCGGCCTCTTCCGGGGTCAGGCGAAGCGCCTGCGTCCCTGCCTCGGCTGGTGCTCGTCCTCCTCGTCGAAGAGGGAGGCCAGTTGCTCCATCATGGTGCCGCCCAGCTGCTCGGCATCGACGATGGTGACGGCCCGGCGATAGTAGCGGGTGACGTCGTGGCCGATGCCGATGGCGATCAGCTCCACCGGGCTGCGGGTCTCGATCATCTCGATGACCTCGCGCAGGTGGCGCTCCAGGTAGTTTCCGGCGTTGACCGAGAGGGTGGAATCGTCGACCGGCGCGCCGTCTGAGATCACCATCATGATCCGACGCTGTTCCGGCCGGGCGATCAGGCGGTTGTGGGCCCAGAGCAGGGCCTCGCCGTCGATGTTCTCCTTCAGGATGCCCTCGCGCAGCATCAGGCCCAGGTTCTTGCGCGCGCGCCGCCAGGGCGCGTCGGCCTCCTTGTAGACGATGTGGCGCAAATCGTTGAGGCGTCCCGGCTGCGCCGGCTTGCCCGCGGCGATCCACTTCTCGCGCGACTGGCCGCCCTTCCACATGCGCGTGGTGAAGCCCAGGATCTCGACCTTCACCGCACAGCGCTCCAGTGTGCGGGCCAGGATGTCGGCGCTCATCGCCGCCACGCTGATCGGCCGCCCGCGCATCGAGCCGGAGTTGTCGATCAGGAGGGTCACCACGGTGTCGCGGAAGTCGATGTCGGTCTCGCGCTTGAAGGAGAGCGAGTGGGTCGGGTTGGCGACGATGCGGGCCAGGCGCGCGGTATCGAGGATGCCCTCTTCCAGGTTGAACTCCCAGGCCCGCGTCTGCTTGGCCATGAGGCGCCGCTGCATGCGGTTGGCCAGGCGCGCGATCACGCCCTGCAGGTGGGCAAGCTGCTGGTCCAGCATGAGGCGCAGGCGCGTCAGCTCGTCCGGGTCGCAGAGGTCCAGGGCGGAGACCACCTCGTCGAAGTCCTGGGTGAAGGCGGTGTAGAAGTCGCCCGGCCGGCTGTTGGAGAGGTCGTCGTGCTGCGGCGGGCGCCCGGGACGGCCCGGTTCCTCCTCGCCGCCGCCGGCGGTCATCTCGCCCTCGGCCTCGGCACTGGCATCCTCGCTTCCCTCGGCCTCGGCGACGTCGACCTCCTGGCCTTCCGCGCTGGCCTGGGCCTCGCCGGCCTCCTGCTCGCCGCCCTGGCTCTCGGCCGGGGCGTCCTGGTTGTCCTGCTCCTCGCTGTCGGCCTCGGAATCGTCCGCCTCGGTCTCGTCGATCATGTCCTCCAGCTCGAGGTGCTGGATCATGCGCCGGGCGATCTGGGCGAAGATCTTCTGGTCCTTCAGGTGGTCGCCAAGATCGGAAACGTCCTGCAGGATCTTGGGATCGAGCACCGGCCGCCAGAGGTCGGCGACGTGCTGGGCCGAGGGCGGCAGGCTGCGCCCGGTCAGGGCCTGGCGGACGACGGCGCGCAGGGCCTCGGCGATCGGCGCGTCGGAGGCATCGGCGATGCGGTTCAGGCCGCGCGAGTGGTAGTGTTCCTCCATCGCCGCGTCCAGGTTCATCGCCATACCCGCCATGGCGGCGCTGCCCAGCGCCTCGCAGCGGGCCTGCTCCACCACGTCGAAGACCTCGCGCGCGATGGGGTCCTGCGGGCGGCTGCCGGCATGGACCGACTGGTCGTGGTGGCGCAGCCTCAAGGCGCTGGAATCGGCCTGGCCGCGCGAGCGCAGGACCTCTTCGTGCGGCAGGTCGCGCGGCGGCGGGGAGAGCTTCACCTCATCGCCGACGACGCCCTGCCCGGAGGGATGGAAGGCGACGGTGATGTCGGGCTTGCGGGCGACGGCGCGCACCGTTGCCGCCGTCGTCCGCTTAAAACGCTCCAGAGGGTTTTCGCGATCGTTCATGGCGACCTTTCGCGGATGGATCGATCCTTTGGGGAGAGCCTTAGGAGAGCACCGTGCGCACGCCGGTCTCGGCAAGCTCCGTCCCGAAGCAGCGCTGGTAGTACTCGGCGACGATGGGCCGCTCCGTCTCGTCGCACTTGTTGAGGAAGGTCACCCGGAAGGCGAAGGAGAGATCCTGGAAGATATCCGCGTTCTCCGCCCAGGTGATGCAGGTCCTGGGGCTCATCACGGTCGAGAGGTCGCCGTTGATGAAGCCCGAGCGCGTCAGGTCCGCCAGCGCCACCATGGCCGAGATCTTCTCGCGGCCCTCCTTGGTGTCGAAGGTCGGGCACTTGGCCAGCACGATGTTCACCTCGTCGTCGTGCGGCAGGTAGTTCAGCGTGGTGACGATGTTCCAGCGGTCCATCTGGCCCTGGTTGATCTGCTGGGTGCCGTGATAGAGGCCGGTGGTGTCGCCCAGGCCCACGGTGTTGGCCGTGGAGAAGAGGCGGAAGGCCGGATGGGGGCGGATGACCCTGTTCTGGTCGAGCAAGGTCAGGCGCCCGGCCGACTCCAGCACCCGCTGGATCACGAACATGACGTCCGGCCGGCCGGCGTCGTACTCGTCGAAGACCACACCGACGGGGCGCTGCAGGGCCCAGGGCAGCAGGCCCTCGCGGAACTCGGTCACCTGCTGCCCGTCGCGCAGCACGATGGCGTCCTTGCCGACCAGGTCGATGCGGCTGACGTGGCTGTCGAGGTTGACGCGGACCAGCGGCCAGTTCAGCCGGGCCGCCACCTGCTCGATGTGGGTCGACTTGCCGGTCCCGTGGTAGCCCTGGATCATGACCCGCCGGTTGTGCGCGAAACCGGCGAGGATGGTCATGGTGGTGTCGTGGTCGAAGCGGTAGGCGTCGTCGAGGTCCGGCACATAGTCGTTGCGCTCGGCAAAGCCAGGAACCTCCATGTCGCTGTCCAGCCCGAAAGTCTGCCGGACGGAGAGGGTGATGTCGGGCTGCAGGCTGGGCGGCAGGTTGTCTTGCACCATGGAATCGCTGGGCATCGGTCGGCTGGTCCTTCTCTATCGCAATCGCAATCGTTTGGCCTGCTCTCTCCCGGCTCGAGAGCGGGCGAAAGGCGCAGTCGTCTGGGCGCCTTCCTGACGTTCCTAGACTGTGTGGCTGTACGCGGCCTTTAGAGTGCTATAGGCCCGGTTCACTTCCTTCAAGCGTTCTTCCGCCGCGCGATCGCCGCCGTTGGCGTCGGGATGCAGCTGCTTGACCAGTGACTTATAGCGGGCCTTGATCTCCGGAAAGGGGCAATAGAGCGGCAGTTCCAGCACCGCCAGTGCCGCTTCCTCCGCGCTGAGCGGCCTGGCAGGCGGCTCTTTGTGCGACTGTTTGCCCAAAAGGCCCAGGGGGTCGTGGATCGCCATGCCCGCGCCCAGGGGCCAGGAGGGGCGGTGCCAGGTCTGGTCTGCACGCATATGGGCCTCGATCTGCGCTGAGGACATACCTCTGTAGTAGTCCCAGCGCGCGTTGTAGGCCCGCACGTGATCCAGGCAGAACCAGTAGTAGCAATCCAGGTGGTCGCGCGAGATCGGCGCCCGGAACTCCCCCGTTTCCGTGCAGCCGGGATGCATGCAGCATCGCGGTGCCGGCTGGCCGCTGTCGAACGGCGCCCTCAAGGGGTCGGGGTGTGAGCCTCTGCGCATGAGAAGCAGTATGGGAGGCGCCGCCCCGGGAGGCAAGACGCGCCGGCCCCTGCGCGGGCACGCGGAGGCGGGGAGGAAACAGTCCATGGCAATCGCACCCGGCAGTCCCATCTGCTATCGGAAGAGCTCGATGATCGTTGGCCCCCGGTGAAGGACGATTGGAGGAAAGAGTGAGCGTTGCCGAGACCATGGAGAGCAAGCTGCGGGCGGCCTTTCGGCCCCTGCGGCTGGAGATCGAGGACCAGTCCCACCTGCACGCCGGTCATGCCGGACACAACCCGGCGGGCGAGAGCCACTTCCACGTGGTGCTGGTGAGCGAGGCCTTCTCGAAGATGAACCGGGTGGCCAGGCAGCGCGCCGTCTACGAGGTCCTGGCCGAGGAGCTGAAGGGCCGGGTCCATGCGCTCAGCCTGGAAACGCGGGCGCCCGGGGACGCCAAGGCCTAGGGCAGGGGGCGGCTCAGGTCTCGCCGCCGCTGCCGTCGGCCGGCTCCGGGGTGTCGTCGTCGGGCATGGGGCCGCCATCGCGTTTCTTCGCCTTCCTCGGCTCTACGCCTGACGCTTCCTCCTCGGCGCCTGGCTCGCCGGTGGCGGGCGATTCGCCTTCGATCAGGATGCGCCGCCGCGGCTTGGCGGCCCGGCTATCCTCCGACTGCAGCAGGCGGACGATGGCTTCCTGCAGGTCCATCAGCAGGTCCCAGGAGTCGGAGGAGTTCCTGGCGGTCAGCCGGATCATGAGCTCGATCGAGTCTTCGTGCAGCGCGTAGACCAGGAGCCTGGGCGCCGCGTCCACGCTGCGCTCGTCGTCCTTGAGGAAGCCCTCGATCCGCTCCTTCAGGAAGTCGAGGTCGCAGTCGAAATCGACGTGGAAGCTGGCGGTCCGGCCGACCGCCTCCTCGTTCTTGGTCCAGTTCTCGAAGGGTTCGGCCAGCAGCTTGCTGTGGGGCACGATGAGACGGCGCTGCGTCCAGGTCTCGATCACGGTGTAGGAGAAGGTCACGTCCTTGACCTCGCCCCACTCGCCCTGGAAGACGATGATGTCTCCGATCTCGACCGGCTTGGTGGTCCCGATCTCCAGGGCCGCGGCCAGGTTGCCCAGGATCGGGCGCGCGGCGATCGCCACCAGGACGGTGATGGCGCCGGTGGAGACCAGGAAGGAGGCGCCGAAGCTGTCGAAGACCTGGAAGTACTGCAGGCTGATGGCGAGCGCGACGATGAAGGCCAGCACGACGACGAGGCGCTTGGCGACCGCCAGGTTGGTGCGCAGGCTGCGGGCCTCGCGCTGGGCCTCGGTGCTGCGAAGCACGAGGCGTTCGCCGTAGCGGTCGATCGTTCCCGAGAGCAGCCGCAGGATCAGCAGGACCGTGGCGGCGAAGGCGATCAGCGACAGGCCGACTTCGAGGTACCTGAGGTAGGAGTCCGAGAGGTAGAGCGTCTGGCTGGTCGAGAGGGTCAGGACGATCGTGCCGAGAGCCAGGGCGATCAGGAGCGCATTCTTGCCGACGGCGAAGGCGAAAGCGCTCTTGTGCCCCGCGCGCCGGCCAACTGCACGGCAGAGCTTGTAGAGGGCGAAGCCGCAGATCACCGCGAGCAGCGAGAGCACGGCCAGCGAGGCGACCTCCCACCAGGCGACGTCGCCCATGGCGTTCCAGCGGTCCTCGTCCGGAATCTGGCGCGCCAGCCAGCCGGGGCCGTAGGCCTCGAAGATCTCGTCGATGTGCTCGACCGTGTAGTCGGAGAAGAGCCAGACCGGCGGCTCGCCCTCGGCCTTGTAGCGTTGGAGGTTGATGGGGACGTAGCGGCCGTCGACGCGCACCTGGCCCAGCAGGATGGTGCGCCTGGGGCCGATCCTCCGGTCGCTGCCGGTTGCGCTCTCGGCGTCGATGGCGCCGTCTCTGGTATCGGGCACCTGCCGCCAGTCGATGATGCCTTCGCTGCGCAGGATGAAGCCCAGGCGCCGCGCCAGGGTCGGACCCTCCCTGGCCTGCAGTTCCGGCAGGATCAGGCCGAGGTTGAGAGTCTCGGCGGCCAGGGCATAGGCCTGGCCCTCGACCTTGCTCATGAAGTATTCGAGGGTCGCCTGCGGGGTCGCCAGTTCCTCCGGCGGCACACGGCGCTCTATCCCACTGTTGAGGACGGTTACCTCGAAGAGAGGCCCTTCCTGCGCCAGGACCGGCCCCCGGGGGCAAAGAGACAGCAGAACCAGCGACCAAAACAGAAGGGCCGGGGCGAGCCCGGTGTCTTTTGAACTGTTAAAGAACCTCATGCCGGAGATCTTCTTGTCATTGGCCGCCGACAGCGGAGCCTACCCGCTCCGGCGCGTCATCCCTAACAAATCATCGGCAAGGTAATTGGTTCCGCAGGCCCGCGGCTCGGCTGCACCGGAGCCGGGACGTCCTACCTGCTGCAGCGCTGGTTCACCAGGCGGAGGAGGGGGCGCAGGGCACCGGGGTCGATCGACAGCGATTCCAGCTTCTGGACCGTGTTGCAGAGGTACTCCGAGCAGGCGCCGCGGTCGCCGGCGGCCTCGGCGATCAGCTCGGCGGTGTCTTCCAGGCTCAGCCGACCGGTGTACTGCACGTGATGGCGGTTCACCACGAAGGCCAGGCCCAGCTCCGGCCCCTCGGCGGTCAGCAGCCTGACCAGGCGGGGGTGATAGACCCGGGTGGTCATCTCGCGTTCGTGCAGGTAGTCCAACACCGCCTCGCTCTCCGCCGACCCCACCTTGAAGGCCATGCCCTGGCAGGAGCCGCCGCGGTCCAGCCCCAGGACCAGGCCCGGACATTCCGGCGTGCCGCGATAGCTGTGCGACCAGACGCAGAAGCGCCGGTGATAGCCGCGCAGCAGGGCCGGCCGGGCCTCGGCATGGGGAAAGCCGGGGTTCCACATCAGGGAGCCATAGCCGAAGACCCAGAAATCGCGCCCGAGACGGCAGGGGACGAGCTGCTTCAGGCAGGGCAGGTCGCGGCACTCGGCGACCAGCTTCTCATGGTTAAATCGCCTACTGTCGGGGCATCCTGACACGAGCCTGCGGGCCATTCTCTCCGGTCTCTCCCTTGTCCTTCGCATCGCCGAAGCCGCTAAGGTAGGTGAGCCGGGACGGGCAAGAAAGGCTACCTGGGGTCACACGAGCCTTGGCCGCTGGTCAAAGGCGGACGCCGGATCTCTCGAGCCCGGCAAGGCCCTCCGGTTGCGCTCCTGTACCATCGGTAAAGCTTTTCCGCCCAGGGCGGGCTTCCCATCTAGAGACCGGGTCGGGCCAGTCCCGACCCGATGTCACCCGGGGGCGGCAAGCATCGGGAGATGGCTGCCCTCAGGGGGTGAAACGACAGGCACATCAGATAGCCGCGACAGCGGATAAGGAGTCACGCATGACCCTTCGCATTAACGATACGGCGCCGGATTTCACGGCCGAGACCACGGAAGGCACCATCTCGTTCCACGAGTGGTTGGGGGATTCCTGGGGCGTCCTCTTCTCGCATCCCAAGGACTTCACGCCGGTCTGCACCACGGAGCTGGGCTACATGGCCCGGATCAAGCCGGAATTCGAGAAGCGCAACGTCAAGGTGATCGGCCTCTCGGTCGATCCGGTCGAGAACCACAAGGGCTGGTCGGCCGACATCGCGGAGACCCAGGGCCAGGCGCCCAACTATCCGATGATCGGGGATACCGATCTCAAGGTCTCCAAGCTCTACGGCATGCTGCCCGCCACGGAGGGCGACAGCGCCGAGGGCCGCAGCGCCATGGACAACGCCACGGTGCGCAACGTCTTCGTCGTCGGCCCGGACAAGAAGATCAAGCTCTTGATCGTCTATCCCATGAGCACGGGGCGCAACTTCGACGAGGTGCTGCGGGTGATCGATTCGCTGCAGCTCACCGCCAAGCACAAGGTCGCGACACCGGTGAACTGGAAGAACGGCGAGGACGTGATCATCGTGCCGGCGGTCAGCAACGAAGAGGCCGAGAAGGCCTTCCCGGGCGGCTGGAAGGCGCCCAAGCCCTATCTCCGGATCGTCAAGCAGCCGGGCTAGGTCAGAGGTCCCTGGATCGGAGGCGCGCCGGAGACCCGTCGCGCCTCACGACCCCAGTTCGGCCACCAGGTCGTCGGTGGTGACCTGCCGGCAGTAGCCCCTGATGGTCTTCAGCGAGTTGTCGTGGCGTTCCTGGGTCAGGGTCGCGCAGGCGTCGGTCACCAGGGTCACCAGGTAGCCCAGGTCGCAGGCATCCCGCACCGCCGATTCCACGCACTGGTCGGTCAGCAGGCCGGCGAGCACGACCTGGCGGACGCCGAGATTGCGCAGGATGTAGTCGATGTGGGTCGAGACGAAGACCGAGGAGGAGGTCTTGGGCAGCACGATCTCGTCCTCCAGCGGGGCGATCTCGTCGATCACCTTGCCGTCCCAGCTGCCCTTGGGGACGTTGAAGCCGGTGATCTTGTAGTCCAGGCTGCGGTCGCGGCCGTCCTTGGTCAGGCTCTCGATGGTGGTGTACATCACCTCCACCCCGGCCGACCGGCAGGCGCGCTGCAGGGCCTGCATCTTCGGGATGGTGCGCTCCTGCAGCTCCCGGAAGTGCCAGCCGTACTTGGCTTCGATCGCGGCCGGCTCCAGGCCCTTGTACTCGCCGCCCGCACTGGTCACGTTGAAGTTCTGAACATCGATGAAGATGAGGGCCGATTGTTCTGGCACGAGGGGAACCTCGCGCGTCGTCGTGTCGGTCAAGGCCTAGTCCTCCAGCATTGCGGTGAAGCAGTCGCCGAGCAGCGCGGACCAGGCCTCGGCGCCCTCGTCGCTGTCGATCTGGTCGTTGCGGATCTCGATCAGGACATGCGGCAGGCCGCACTTCTCGCCGTGGACCGGGATCGTGTAGTCGCTGAGATCGCTGACCTGGTAGGGCTCGTTGAAGGCGGCGACGATCCCCGGCCGGCGGGCCAGGAGCTCGTGCATCAGGCGCCGTGCCGCGCCGTCGTCGCGGTTGAACAGCAGCCCGATCTCCCAGGGCCGCTTGAAGTCCTGCATGACCGGTGTGAAGCTGTGGATGTCGGCCAGCAGCCTCGGCGGCCGCGCGTCGATCCTTGCTGCTATCTCGGCCTCGAAGGGACGGAAGATCTCGGCGATGCGGGCCTCGCGTTCGGCCTCTGAGATCTCCTGGTTGGCGGGCACCCTGGTCCCGTCGCTCACCTTCGGCATGGAGGCGGCCACCTCAGGCGGCCGGTTGCAGTCGATCACCAGGCGGCTGTAGCGCTGCAGGACGGCCGGCGCCCCCAGCCTCCGCGACAGCCTGCGCGTGACCTCGGCGGCGCCGATGTCCCAGGCGATGTGGCGCTGCATCTCTTCCGCCGGCAGGCCCAGACCCTGCAGGCGGGCGGGGATCTGCTGGCCGGCGTGCTCGCAGACCAGCAGCAGGTCCGTCCGGCCCTGGCCCTCCAGGGCCTCGACCGGCTCGGGGTCCTGCGGCCCGAGAAGTATGAAGGAGTCGCTCGTCATGTCGGCGGGGAGACTAGCCGCCCCGGGGCGGCAAGAGAAGCCGGCTTGCGTCGCAGCGACGAAGCGGCAATCTTGTCGCGAATTGATCGGGAGAGATGTGAGCGTGATTCGCGAGGAACTCGTCTTTGTGGGGGCGCCGGATATCGCCGGGCGCCTGCGCGGCAAGGCCTTTCCCCGGGCCGATCTGAAGAGCCGTCTGAAGCGGGGGGTCGGCTGGACCCCGACCAACGTGCAGATCACCTGCTTCGACCTGATCGCCGAGACCCCCTTCGGCGCGCTGGGCGACGTGGTCCTGGTGCCCGACCCCGCCGCCGAGGCGCGGGTCGACTTCGAGGACGGCGGGCCGGCCGATCACCTCTTCCTCGGCGACATCCGCGAGCTGGACGGGCGCCCCTGGTTCCTCTGCATGCGCAGCCTCCTGCGCGACGCCCTGGACCGCCTGAAGCGCGTGGCCGGCCTCGACCTCCTGGTCGCCTTCGAACATGAGTTCCAGCTTCGCGATGCGGCCCGCCCGCACGGCGATGCCTACAGCCTGGCGGGCTTCCGGGCCCAGGCGTCCTTCTGCGAGAGCCTGGTGGCGGCGCTGAGGGCCGGCGGGCTGAAGCCCGATACCATCATGAAGGAGTACGGCGTCGACCAGTACGAGGTCACCGTGGATCCGGCAATCGGGCTCAGGGCGGCCGACGAGGCCTCGCTCCTGCGCGAGATCGTCCGCAGCACGGCGGCCCGCCGCCAGGACCGCGCCAGCTTCACCCCGCTGCGCGATCCGGCAGGCGTGGGCAACGGCGTCCACATCCACATGAGCTTCCGCGACGACGAAGGGAAGCCCGCGACCTACGATCCCGACGCCGAGCACGGCATGGCGACCTTCACCGGCGCCTTCATCGCCGGGATCCTGAAGTACCTCGATTCCATCGTGGCCCTGACGGCGCCCTCGGTGGTGTCCTACACGCGCCTCACGCCGCATCGCTGGAGCGCTGCCTTCAACAACCTGGGTGCCCAGGACCGCGAGGCCTCGGTGCGTCTCTCACCGACCTTCGGGCGAGATCCCAAGACCATCGCCCGGCAGTACAACTTCGAGTACCGCGCCTCGGACGCCGCCGCCTCGCCGCACCTGGCGCTGGCCGCCATCGTCCACGCCGGCGTGCAGGGGATCGAGGAGGGCTTGCCGACGCCGCAGCCCACGCACAGCGACCTGACGCTCCTCTCGCCGGAGGAACTGGCGGCGCGGGGTCTGCAGCGCCTGCCGCTGACCCTGCCGGAGGCCCTGGACCGCTTCGCCGCGAATTCGACCGTCAGGGGGTGGTTCCCGGAAGCCTTTGCTGCCATCTATTGTCAGCACAAGCGCGGCGAACTGGAGTTCCTTCGCGGGAAGTCGATGGCTGCCGTCTGCGCGGACTACGAAGCCTCTTACTGAACCGGAGGGGCCGAGCCAGGGGGCGCCCAAGGGGGGCGTCGCGCCCTCCAGCCAAAGCCGGAAAGACGGCGTCAGGGAAGCAGGATGTTCGCAGACTTCAACGACCTCTTGGCGGCCAGCGTGGCCTTCGTCGTCGGGCACTTCCTCCTGTCCAGCATCGGCATCCGCCGGGTCCTGATCCAACGGCTGGGCGAAAACGGCTTTCGCATCGCCTATTCCCTGGTGGTCGCGGTCGCCTTCGTCTGGCTGCTGCTGTCCTACGGCAAGGCGCCCTTCTATCCCCTCTGGGACCCACCGCTCTGGACCAGGCCGCTGGCCATGGTCGTCATGCTGCCGGCCACGCTACTCTTCGTCATCGGCATGGCCACACCCTCGCCGACGGCGGTAGGGGGCGAGCAGCGCCTCGACGTTCAGGATGCCAGGCCGCCGGCCAGCGGCATCCTCTCGGTGACGCGCCATCCCTTTCTGGCCGGCGTCACCTTCTTCGCCCTGGCCCATCTCCTGGCCAACGGCGACCTGGCGACCGTCATCCTGATGCTGGGCCTGCTGATCCTCTCGGTCGGCGGGATGTTCCACATCGACTATCGCCGCGCGCAATCCCTGGGGCCGCTCTGGGGTCCCATCGCGATCAGCACCAGCCGCATGCCCTTCGCCGCCATCCTCCAGCGGCGCACCAGCCTGGACCTGGCGGGGATCGGCCTCTGGCGCTTCGCCCTGGCCCTGGCAGTCTATGTCGCCTTCATCCTGCTGCACCCCCTGGTGATCGGCGTCCCCATCGTCGCCTGAGAAGGGCGCCGCGGGATCGGCCCGCATGGGCCTGAGGTCGCGCCGCGTCAGCGAGAGCCTGGCGATTGCGCCGGCGCTGAGACAATGGCGCCACTTCTCGAGGAGGTAGCGCCTGGCGGCGACCTCGCGCGCGCCGTCTTCGCGGGCCTCCGCGCAGAGGCCGTCCGCGCCGGCGCCGAAGACCTGCCGGTAGTCGACCAGGATGGCATCGACCCAGTGGCAGGCCTCGGGCGCCTGCAGCATCACCCGCAGGAAGAAATCCCAGTCCTCCAGCCACCAGCAGTCTTCGTCCCAGCCGCCGGCCAGGCTCCAGGCTTCGCGTCGGTGCAGCAGACAGTTGGTGTCCGGGCCCTTGAAGTTCAGCGCGTCGGAGAGCCTGTACTGACGCCGCGGCGTCCTCTCCTCTTCGATCAGCAGCCAGGGGCCCGCTTCGCGCCTCTCCCACCGGCGGTCGCGCTGTCCGCAGTACCAGAGCAGGCCCGGCCGCTGCGCTGCGGCCTCCAGCATGGTCGCAAGAAAGCAGGGATCCCAGCGGTTGTCGGAATCCAGGTAGGCGAGAAAGGCTCCGCTGCTGGCCCTCACTCCGCTGTTGCGCGCGGCAGAGGGGCCGCGCGCTTGCGCGACGAGGGTCCTGATGCGCGGATCGTCGAACTCCTCCAGCAGGCGCGCGGTCGCGTCCCTGGAGCCATCGTCGACGACCAGAAGCTCCCAGTCCGCGAAGCTCTGGGCCTGGACGCTGAGGATCGCGCGCCAGAGCACGTAGGCCCGGTCCCGGGTGGGGATGATGACGGAAACGAGAGGCATGGCCCTGCCAGTCTAGGCCTCCCGTTCAGAGTCGAGATCTCCGATCGGCGGCCGGGCTTGATGGCCGAAGCGGCTCTGCCCTGGCATCCTCTATCTTGAGCGCAAACGCCTCATCCGCTTTTTGCCTGCCCAAGTCCGGGCGAAAGAGGGCGGCTGGCCCTCAAACAGTGTCACCTATCCAATCGGTCTAAAGTGTTACCCATCTATCCGGTTGCATAGCCTGGATTCTATTCTACCAGTGATTGGAGCGCTCTAGTCCAGCGGCGTCTCCTGGTAGAGGCGCTCTAGCCACTTGCCGTCGACCTTCTGCCAGATCAGGGTGACGGCCGCCTTGTGCGCGATCGGCTTGCCCTTGAAGCTGCCGTCGATCTCGGCGATGAAGTAGAGCAGCGCTACGTCGCTGCCGATTGCCCGGACCTGCATCTCCGAGATGGGCTTTTGCGTGAAGATGAGATTGGAAGCGGTGTCGAGCTGGAAGTCCAGCGTCTGCCAGCCGTCATAGTAGGGCGTGATGGCGATGTGGTCCTTCGTCGTCAGGGCCTCGATGGCCGAACGGTCCTGCAGCTCGAAGGCCTCGTTGATGGCCTGGTAGGCCTCCAGGATCTCCGCGCGAAGCTCAGCGTCGGCGGCCAGTGCTGGAGGCGACAGGAGGCCCAGGACCAGGGTGAGGGACAGGAGGATGGGACGCATCGCTTTCTCCTCGTTGGCTGCTAATGGACGCCCGACCCTTGCACAATGGGGTAGCCAGCCCCCACGTTGCAAGTCGTTCGAAAGCAAGAGACTAGAGGGCTTGCGGGCACCGGCCACTATGGTGTCATCTGCAGGCATTCCGGCAAGGCGAGGGAACGAGACGGCGATGCTGCAAGGGTGGAACCCTGGCGCTCTATGGCGGGCGAGACTTGGCATCGGCGCGGCGGTGTTGCTCTCGCTCTCGGCCCTGGCTGCCTTGCCGCTCGAGGCGCAGGGACCGGTGCTGAGTATTTGTCAGCAGGGAGCCCAGGCCGAGTGCCGCTCGGGGCTGCTCGCCAAGGCGCAGACCATCGCCAAGGAGATGTCCGGAGAGGAGCCGCGCGACCTGGCGCTGCAGGAGGTTGCAAACGGCCAGGCGCGGGCCGGCGACTTCAAGGCGGCACAGGCCACCACCGAAGAGATCATCCGCCAGGAGGTACGCGACCTGGCCTGGATGAACTTGGCGGTGGCGCTGGCCGGCGCCGGTGCGGAGCGGGAGGCCAGGGAGGTCCTGGCCCGTGTCGCGGACAAGGCGGCTGCCGAGCGGCTGCTCTCCACCCTGGTGGCCGAGTTCGCCCGCAACGGACGCCTGGCCGAGGCGCGCCGCACCATCAAGGACCTGCCCGATCCGCTCGACCGCGACCACGCCGGGCTGCTGATCGCCATGCAGCAGGCGGCCGACGGGGACCTCGCCGGCGCCAGGACCACGGCCGAGGCGATCCAGGCCCCCGAGGACCGCGATGCCGCCTATGCCGCCATCGCCCGCGCGGAGGCCGGAAGCGGTGCCTTCGACCAGGCGCTGGCCACTGCCCAGAACCAGGTCTCGGAAGCGCTGCGGATCGATGTGCTGCACTTCATCGTGCTGGCACAGGCCCAGGCGGGCGCGGAGGCGCAGGCGCTGACGACTGCCGAGCTGATCCAGGACCTGGAGTGGCGGGAGCGCGCGCTGGCCTCGCTGGCCCAGCAGGCCGCGGAGGGCGGCAAGATTGCGATTGCGAGGGAGACCTTGACGCGCCTGCAGCCCGGCCGGCAGCGGGATCGCGCGCATTCGCTGGTCGCGGTCTCCTTTGCCAAGGCGGGGCAGACCGAGGCAGCGCTCGTGCTGGTTCGCGACATCGGCGAGGCCGAGCGGCGGATCGATGCGCTGCGCGACCTGGCCCTGGTCGCGGCAGGCCGCGGCGAGACCGGCCGGGCCCGCGACCTGCTCGCCGAGGCGCTGAAGGCGACGGCGACGGTCGAGAACCAGCGCCTCAGAGAGTTTCTCCTGGTGGCGCTCGCCTCCTCCATGGACGAGGCCGGCCTCCCCGCAATGGCGATGGAGGTGGCGGCCGGACTGGATGAAGGCGTCGCGCGCGACGGCGTCCTGGTGCAGGCGGTCGAGGGCTATCTCAGGCTCGGCGACAGCGAGCAGGCGCTGGCCGCCGCCCGCGAGGTCGCCTTCGAGCAGGAGCGCGCGCTGGCCCTGTTGGCGATCGCCAAGGCACTCTGGATGGCCGACGACAGGGAGGCCGCCGAGGAACTCTTCGAGGAGGTCGAGGAGCTGGGCGAGGAGGCGGCGGACGACTACGCCACCTCGCGCATCATGAGCAACCTGGCCGAGACCCTGGGCGAGGTCGGCTTGCAGGAAGAGGCCCTGACGGCCTCGCGCCTGATCAAGGACGCGCCCTTGCGCGGCCGCACCCGCGCCTTCCTGGCCTCGCTCATCGCCGAGAGCGGCGACCTGCCGGGTGCCGTCTTCAAGGCCCGCAGCATCGTCGACCCCGACGCGCGCGCCCGCGCGCTGCTCACCATGGCGCTCACCCAGGCCAAGAAGGGCAACTGGACCGGCTTCTTCGCCGTCGTCGACGCGATCCAGGAGCGCGCCACGCGGGTGCGTGGCCTGGTGATCGCGGCGCGGGAGATGGCGGTCGGCGGATAGCAGCGCCCGCCCCTCACCGGAAGTAGCGCTTTTCTTCCCGGACACACGCCCTAAAGGACCCCACCCCCTTTCCTGCCGAGCAACGCACGGCCGGCTCTCCGGCTGTGCGGCGATCGGTCGTGGTTCGGCGCAGGCCCTTTTGCGAAAGGTCTAAGCGCTTCGGGCAACCCGCTTCCACGCGGTGGACGCATCACGCCCACACCTCAATAACTTAAGTCTATCACAAGTTCTTCGAACCTGACCTTTTGGATAGGTATCGCGACCTAACCTAAAGGTCAGGTTGACCTGACCTTTAGATATCTTAACAAAGAGAGATTATTTGAATATTGTCAGCTAGAAAGCTGGCTGGAGACTGGCTTCTTTGTAAGGTTGATGCGTAGAACCGCGCGGTAGGAAGAAAATAGCTCCCGAACCAGAAGGGTTCGCCTGGTGTGCGGTCAGCCCGATCGAGGGCCGCGCGGTGGAGAGGTGACTCCTGGGGCTGGCGGTCGGGTCCCGCGGAGAGGTGCCCGTCTGGCGATCGTTCGAGCTTGTTTTTGTGCCCCGCCGTGTCCCGGGCTGAGAGTGAGGAGCGTTGCATGGTTACGCTGGTTGGGACTCCCTTTGGCGACACCTTGGACTTGGCGAAAGAATTCTCCGGGACCGCGTTGGTCGACACGGTTCCCGATTTGATTTTCGGCCTTGACGGCGACGACACCATTTACGGCAGCAACAACGGTCAGACGCTGTACGGAGACAGCGGAGGGGACCTGATCCTGGCCGGCAGCGGGATCGATACGGCCTTCGGCGGCCAGGGGATAGACGTCGTGTTCGGCAACAACGCCGACGACACCCTGTTCGGCGGCAGCGGTGCCGACGACCTCCACGGCGGCAACAACGGCGACCGGCTGTATGGCCAGTCGGAGAGCGACTTCCTGTACGGCGGTGCGGCATCGGACTGGCTCTATGGCGGCGGCGCCTCGGACCGTCTCTACGGCGGTTCCCTTCCGGATGCCCTCTTCGGTGGGGCCGGCGGCGACATTGCGAGCGGCGACGACGACAACGATTCTCTATACGGCCAAAGCGGCGGCGATGTTCTCTACGGCGGAAGCGGGGTCGATACGGCCTACGGCGGCAGCGGCCGAGACCGGATGTTTGGCCGCAGCGAGACGGATAGTCTGTTCGGCGACGACGGCGACGATACCCTCTGGGGCGAGAGGGGCGGGGACAAGCTCTTCGGAGGCTCGGGCGCCGATCTCGCCTATGGCGGTGCGGACGGCGATAGTTTCCGGGGTCTCACCGGCAACGATACGTTCTACGGAGACGCCGGCGAAGACTTCGACGTCCTTGGCCAGGACGGCGACGACCGGCTCTACGGCGGCAGCGGCGTCGACAGGTTCCTGCGCGGCAACAGCGGCGCCGACGTCGTGAAGGGCGACAGCGGCGGCGACTACTTCCTCTTCGGCGGCGATGGGGCCGACAGTCTCTACGGCGGCTCCGGCGGAGACTTCCACCTGCAGGGCGACAGCGGTAACGACAGCCTCTTCGGCGACGGCGGGGCCGACAGCTCGCTCTGGGGCGAAGCGGGAGACGATGCCGTCTTCGGCGGCAGCGGAGACGACAGCTTGCTCGATGGCGGTGGGGACAACGACGGCGTCTTCGGCGGCAGCGGGGCCGACATCTCCCTGCTGGGCGGCGACGGCGACGACCGGGTCTATGCGGGCAGCGGCAACGACCAGAGCCTTTTCGGTGGCGAGGGATCCGATACCCTCTTGCTCGACCTGGGGGACAACAGTTTTGCCTTCGGCGGCAATGGAACCGATACGATCATCAACGGTTCCGGCAACAACGCGAGGGCGTATGGCGGCAGCGAGAGCGATCTGATCTACGGGGGAAGCGGCGCGGATTCCCTGGCATTCGGCGGCGATGGCGCGGACCGCATCGTCGGCGTGGTGGGCCGCGTCTACGGCGATGGCGGCAGCGATAGCCTGGCAGGTCTAGAGACATCATCCGGCCTGATCGTGGACTTCGACTTCTTCGGCGGCGCGGACGCGGACACCATCGCAGTCTTTACCGGCAGCGACAGGTTTCACTACGGCGGCGATGGCAACGATCTGATCGAGGCCGGATCCGGCCTGGATTTCAAGCTCTATGGCGACGGGGGCGACGACGTTATCGACGCGGGTCTGGGCGACGATTGGGGCCTCTACGGCAGGAGCGGTGCCGACCGGCTCTATGGTGGAGAGGGCGACGATAGCCGCGTCCTGGGCGACAGCGGTAGCGACACCATCAGTCTGGGTCTGGGTGACGACTCGATCGCTGCCGGAGGCGACGGCAACGACACGATCTACGGCGGCAGCGGCGCGGAGTCTTTCCTGGCCGGCGGCGATGGCGACGACTTCATCTTCGGCGGCTCGGGCGGGGACATCGATGTCCGCGGCGACAGCGGCGCCGACTGGATCCTGCTCCTGGGCGATGCCAACCAGACGCTCTTCGGCGGCAGCGGGGCCGACACGCTCTATGCGGCGGGAACCCAGTTCTTCGGCGACGCGGGCGACGATACCATCCTCGGCCACCAGTTCGCTCTCATCCCGCAGGGAGACGCCAAGTACGGCGAGGAGGAGTCGCTCTTCGGCGGCGATGGCGTCGACAGCATCTTCACCGCCAGCGGCGCCGACCGGGGCCTCTACGGGGATGGGGGGAACGACGTCCTGAACGCCGGCAGCGGCGACGATGTCTCGCTCGATGGCGGTCTGGGGAACGACGGCTTGTCGGCGGGCCAGGGCAACGACAGCGCGCTTTTTGGCGGCAGCGGCGATGATCTGGTCAACGGCGGTGAGGGCGACGACTCCCTCCTCTACGGCGGATCCGGAGAGGACTCCCTGGTTGGCGGCAACGGCGACGACCGTGGGCTGCGCGGCGGTGCGGGTGTCGACAGCCTCTTCGGCGGGTCGGGGTCCGACTACCTGATCCTCGACCAGGCGAGCGAGAACGAGTTCGCCGACGGCGGTACCGGCAGCGACACCCTGGTGATCCGCTACGAGGCGAGCGACTACCGTGCCGGCCTCTCCTACACCAACGTCGAGACCGTGATCAGGGTGGTCTACGGCGGGTCCGGCGACGACAGCCTTCAGGCCGGGACCGCCGGCGGAGCCGGTTTCCTGGTCTACGGCGCGAGCGGGGCAGACAATATCATGGCAGGCAGCGGAAGTCAGACGCTCTATGGCGGCAGCGGCGATGACGTTCTGCTGGACGGCGGGTCCGGCGATGACGTGGTGCTGGGTCAGAGCGGCGCCGACCGGAGCCTCTATGGCGGCGACGGCAGCGACGATATCTACGGCGGCCAGGGCGATGACAGCGTCCTGGCTGGCGGCAGTGGCGACGATCGCGTGTTCGGCGGTGCCGGCGACGACAAGAGCCTTTCGGGCGGCAGCGGCTTCGATCTGGTCTACGGCGGGTCGGGCGATGATGCGATCTTGATCTCCGACCTGGCCGGACTGCAGCCCGGCGAGACCTTCGACGGCGGCAGCGGCGTCGACACGCTGCTGCAGGCGAGCGCCGGGTCGCTGCCGCTGGGGGTGATCGTCACCAACGTCGAGGTGATCGTCGTCAACGGCACCATTTCCGGCAGCAGCGGCGACGACAGCCTGCTCGGCACCGACAGCGCGGACTCCATGCTGGGTCTCTCCGGCAGGGATCGGCTCTACGGCGTCACCGGCGACGACCGGCTCTTCGGCGGGTCGGGGGAGGATTCCCTGCTGTCCGGCGGTCAGGGGGACGACGCCCTCTACGGCGGCCCCGGTAGCGACCGCTCGCTCTCCGGCGGGCTGGGGAGCGACCGGGCCTACGGCGGAGCGGGCGACGACCGGATCTATGGCGATGAGGGCGACGACAGCCTGCTGGTCGGTGGCAGCGGCGCGGACATCATCGAAGGCGGCCAGGGGGACGATCGCTCGCTCGACGGAGGTTCCGGTGCGGATACCGTCTATGGCGGTTCCTCCAGAGATACCTTCATCCTGGGCGGGGCGGGCGACGATAGCCTCTTCGGTGCGACCGGCAACGACGTCTCTGCCGCCGGTGGTGACGGCGACGACCGACTGGTCGGGGAATCGGGGCTCGACTTCTATTTCTACGGACAGTCCGGGAACGACAGCCTCTATGGCGGCTCCGGCAGCGACCACGTCTTCCACGGCGGCAGCGGCGACGACAGCCTCTTCGGCGGCGCTATCGCCGATACCTCCTTCTTCGGCGGCACCGGCAGCGACCTGATCGAGGGCGGCGGCGGCAAGGAAGCCGCCCTCTACGGCGGCTCCGGTGCGGATCGCATCTTCGGCGGCGATGACGCCGACCGCAGCCTCTACGGCGGGGCGGGCGACGACCTGGTCTACGGCGACGCCGGCGACGACCTGGCGCTCAAGGGCAACAGCGGTGCCGACAGGCTCTACGGGGGTGCGGGCATTGACAACCTGGAGGGTGGCAGCGGCAACGACCTTCTCTACGGCGGCGACGACGACGATGTCTCCCTCCTGGGCGGCAGCGGTGCCGACAGCATCTTTGCCGGGAGCGGGAACGACGGCGCCTTCGGTGGCTCTGGAAACGACAGCGTCTTCGGCGAAAGCGGCGACGATCAGAGTCTTGCCGGGGACCGGGGCGACGACCGGGTCTATGGCGCAAGCGGCAAGGATCGCTCTCTCCTGGGCGGGTCGGGCCAGGACAGGCTCTTCGGCGGCAGCGGCGACGATGCCGAACTTGAGGGTGGAAGCGGCAACGACCGCCTCTATGGGGCGAGCGGCGCCGACAGCTCCCTGCTCGGCGAGGACGGTGACGACAGCGTCATCGGCGGCAGCGGCGCCGATAGCTACCTCTTCGGGGGCAGCGGCAACGACCTGGTCCGTGGCGAGGAGGGCGACGATAGTGCGCTCCGGGGCGCCAGCGGTTACGACCGGATCTACGGCGGCGATGGCGACGACGTCGGTCTTGAGGGCAACTCCGGCAGGGACACGCTCTTCGGGGGCACGGGCGACGATTCCAACCTGCAGGGCGGCAGCGGCATCGACACCCTGCGCGGGGACGACGGAAACGACAGCAATTTCTTCGGCGGGGTCCGGAACGACACTCTCTTCGGCGGGTCCGGGGGGGATGTGTCCTTCTTCGGTGGCAGCGGTCAGGACTACATCTATGGCGACGACGGGGCGGACACCGCCTTCTACGGTGGCACCGGCAACGACCTGATCGCCACGGGCTCCGGCGACGATTCCCTCCTGTTCGGCGGCAAGGGCCACGACAACCTCTACAGCGGCGACGGCGACGATACCGGTCTTTACGGGGACAGCGGAAACGACAGGCTTGTCGGTCGCTCCGGCGAGGACAGCGGCTTCTACGGCGGCAGTGGGACCGACAGCCTCAGAGGCGATGCCGGGAACGATGTCAGCCTGGACGGCGGGTCCGGGACCGACACGATCTGGGGCGGCGCGGGCGACGATGTCGGCCTGAACGGAGGTGCCGGCATCGACCGCCTCTACGGTGGCTCGGGCCAGGATGTCTTCGTCGCGAACGACATCGCCGACCTGGAGGCCGGCGACCTCTTCGACGGAGGGTCGGGCGTCGATACCCTGGACATTCGGGCGACCAACGAGCTCTTGCCGGTGGGCCTGGACCTGACCGGGATCGAGGTCTTCCTGATCCAGCGGGCGATCACCGTCGGCAGCCTGACCCTCGGCAGCGGCCCCGAGACGCTGCAGGGTTCGTCCTTGACCGAGACCCTGATCGTCTACGGCGGCTCGGCGAGCCTGCTGGGCGAGAGCGCGGCGGACAAGCTTTACGCCGATGGAGGCGATGACGAGCTCTTCGGCGGGTCCGGCGACGACGAGGTCATCTCCGGCGGCGACGGCGCCGATCGCGCCTTCGGCGGCCTGGGGAACGACGTCAGCCTCTTCGGCGGCAAGGGGGCCGATCGCGCCTACGGGGACCAGGGGAATGACGCCAGCCTCTTCGGCGGCAGCGGTGCCGACAGCCTTTCGGGCGGCAGTGGCGAGGACAGCCTGCTCTATGGCGGCAGCAGCGGCGACCGTCTTGCCGGCGACAGCGGCGCGGACAGCGCGCTTTACGGCGGTGACGGCGATGACAGCATCTATGGCGGTGACGGCCACGACAGCGGTCTTTCCGGCGATAGCGGGGCGGACCGGATCTACGGCGGCGATGGCGACGACCTGGTCTATGGCGGCAGCGGAGCCGACAACAGCCTGGCCGGCGGCAGCGGTGCCGATCTGATCGAGGCCGGCGAGGGCGACGACCTGGCCCTGCTGGGCGGCACGGGCGTGGATACGCTGCGCGGAGGCCTCGGCGACGACGGCAATCTCTACGGCGGAGACAGTAACGACAGCATCTACGGCGGCAGCGGCGCGGACAGCCGCCTGGCCGGCGAGGGCGGCAGCGACCTGGTCTTTGGCGGCAGCGGCGCCGACCGCAGCCTCTCGGGCGGCGACGAACATGACTCGCTCTTCGGCGGCGCCGGCGACGACCTCTCGCTCTCCGGTGGGGCCGGCGACGATCTGCTGAACGGAGAGGCCGGTGACGACAGCGTCCTTTTCGGCGGCAGCGGCGAGGATTCCCTCTTCGGCGGCGATGGCGACGACCGGCGGCTGATCGGGGGCAGCGGTGAAGACTGGATCGTGGGCGGATCGGGCGCGGACTCGCTGCTGCAGGGTGAGCAGGGCCTTGACTTCATCTACGGTGGCAGCGGCGCGGACAGCTTCCTTCTGGGCGGCGACTATGTCGACCTGATCAGCGGCGATGCGGGCGACGACTACGGTCTCGCCGGCGAGGAGGGCGAGGACTTCGTCTATGGCGGCAGCGGTGCGGACAGGAGCCTGTTCGGCGGTAGCGGACCCGACGTTCTCTACAGCGACAGCGGCGACGACCTCGGCCTCTACGGCGGCAGCGGTGCGGACCTCGTCAAAGGCGGCGCGGGCGACGACAGTCTGCTCTCCGGAGGGACCGGAGCCGACGACATCGAAGGAGGAAGCGGCGCGGACAGAGGCCTCTACGGCGGGTCGGGCGAGGACGATATCTCCGGCGACAGCGGCGACGACAGCCTGCTGGAGGGTGGCGCAGGAAACGATACGCTCAACGGCCGCAACGGCGACGACAGCGGCCTCTGGGGCGGGTTGGGCGACGACTCCGTGCAGGGATGGGTCGGCGACGACAGCCTGCTCTACGGCGGGTCGGGTACCGACCACGTCCGCGGGTTCAATGGCAATGACTACCGGCTCTGGGGCGGTTCCGGCGACGACCTGATCGAGGGTGGAACAGGCAACGACAGCGAGCTCTGGGGCGGGACGGGCAGCGATACGATCGAGGGAGAAGGGGGCAACGACAGCGACCTGGACGGCGGCTCGGGCGTCGACACCGTCTTCGGCGGCGACGGCGACGATACCCTGGTGGTGCGCGATCTCGACGAGATCGTCGACGGCGACCTCTTCGACGGCGGCAGCGGCAGCGATACCGTCCTGGTGACCGATCCCTCCCTTATGCTGCCGGATCTGCTGTCGCTGGTGGACGTGGAGTTCTTCGTCGTCGCCGGCGTCGGCAGCAGCGCGGCGGACAGCCTGGTCGGTACCAGCGATGTCGACTTCATCTTCGGTGCGACCGGGAACGACACTATCCTGGGGCTCAGCGGCGCGGACAGGCTCTACGGCGACAGCGGTCATGACAGCCTGTTCGGCGGTGCCGGTGGCGACCGGAGCCTGGATGGCGGCTCGGGGAGCGACGTGATTTACGGCGGAACCGGGGCCGACCGCAATCTGATCGGCGGTGGCGACGGCGATAGCCTGTTCGGTGGATCGGGGGCGGATAGCCTTCTCTATGGCGGTTTCAGCTATGATACGCTCTACGGCGGACAGGGCGACGATCTTGGACTCTTTGGCGATGAGTCGGGCGATCGCATCTATGGTGGGTCCGGCACGGATCGGTCCTTCTATGGCGGACTGGGCAATGATCAACTCTTCGCCGGTAGCGGGGACGACCTCCAGATCTACGGCGGCAGCGAGTCGGACCGCCTCTCCGGTGGCCAGGGTGACGACCAGCTCTTCGGCGATAGCGGGGCTGACTCCGGCCTCGAGGGAGGGAGTGGCGACGACCGGGTTTATGGTGGAGCCGGCGATGACGCTGTATTGAGCGGGGATAGCGGCAACGACAGTCTCTTCGGTGGCGAGGGGAAAGAGTTCTTGCTGCGGGGCGGCGACGGCGAGGATCTGATCTACGCCGGTTCCGGTGATGATTCCCAAATCTTCGGTGGCGGAGAAGACGATGGGATCTACGGCGGTTCGGGAGCGGACTTCCTCCTCTCCGGGGACAGCGGCAACGACAGGATTGACGGTGGCGCTGGGAACGATCGGGACTTCTACGGTCTCGGCGGAGACGATACGATCCTGGGCGGCCTTGGCATTGATTCCGGTCTCAGGGGTGGCGAAGGCGAGGATAGCCTGTTCGGTGGCTCTGGGGCCGATAGTGTCCTGCGGGGCAACAGCGGCAAGGATCTCCTCGCAGGCGAATCCGGCGGCGATTTCCAGCTGTTCGGCGGCGATGGCGACGATATCGTTTACGGCGGCGATGGTTCCGACTACATCCTCGCCGGCGGCGCCGGCGACGACACCCTGGACGGCGGCGCCGATCAGGACAGCAGACTGGAGGGGGGCAGCGGTTCGGACACCCTCAAGGGTGGGGATGGCAGCGACTACCGTCTGGAAGGTGGATCCGGCGCCGACGTGATCTTCGGCGGCCTCTGGTTCGAGTACTGGCTGGACGGGGGCGCGGGCGACGACCGCATCTATGGGGATAGCGGCTTCGACCGTTGGTTCCTCGGCGATGATGGTGCCGACAGTCTCTTCGGCGGGTCGGCAGCCGACTACAGCTTCTACGGCGGCAGCGGGTCGGACGCGGTCTACGGCGGTGCCGGCGGCGACCTCTCCCTCTTCGGCGACAGCGGCAGCGATAGCCTCTTCGGCGGCGGCGAGGCGGATACCTCGCTCTTCGGCGGGTCCGGCGACGACAGGGTCGAAGGCGACGACGGCGACGACCTCAGCCTCTTCGGCGACAGCGGTCAGGACGAGGTCTTCGGCGGGATTGGCGACGACAGCATCCTTTACGGCGGCGAGGGCGACGATGCGGTATACGGCGGCCTCGGCGACGACCGGGGCCTGCGCGGGGGCGCCGGGGTCGACAGGGTCTTCGGAGGGTCCGGTAGGGACACGCTGGTCGTCGGCGCTGCGTCCGAGGTTTCCCACGGCGAGAGCCTGGACGGCGGCAGCGGTGTCGACACCCTGGTCCTCTACGGCAGCGGGACCCTGCCGGCCAGCGCCGTCATCACCAACGTCGAGACCGTCTTCATCTACGACGCCAGCGCAGGCGCGGTCTTCTCGAAGCTCCAGGACGGCAGCGGGTCAGCCGTTCAGGCCCAGCAGTTCTTCTTCGGCGGCAGCGGCCTGCAGGCGATCTCAGGGGGATCCGGCGATGCCACCTTCTACGGCGGAAGCGGCGCGGACAACGGCTCGTCCGGAGGCAGCGGCAGGGACGTCATCTTCGGCGGCGAGGGTGCCGACAGCAGCATTTCCGGCGGCGCGGGCGACGACACCATCTTTGGCGGCACCGGAAGCGAGATCCTGCTCGGTGGCGACAGCGGCGCCGACACCATCGAGGGCGAGAGTGGCGATGACCTGATCCTGAACGGCGGCAGCGGCGACGATGTCCTCTTCGGCGGCGATGGCGCCGACAGCAAGTTGAACGGCAACGAGGGCGACGATCTCGTCTATGGCGGTACCGGCGACGACCGGGAACTGACGGGCGGATCCGGCGCGGACCTGCTCTACGGGGGAAGCGGCGAGGACACGGCCTTCGACGGGGACAGCGGCGCCGACAGCATTTTCGGCGGCAGCGGCCAGGACAGCTTCCTGTTCGGGGGATACGGCGACGATCGGCTCGACGGCGGTCACGGAGACGACACCGTGCTTGACGGCCGCCAGGGCAACGATCGCGTCTTCGGAGGGAGCGGCGACGATCGCTTCCTCTACGGCGCCGCCGACGACGACTCGCTCTACGGCGGCAGCGGCCGGGAAGAGTTCCTGTTCGGCGGCGAGGGCGATGACCTGCTCGACGGCGGTGACGGGGACGACACTAACCTGGACGGTGGCCAGGGCGGCGATAGCCTCTTCGGAGGAACTGGCGACGACCGGGCCCTCTACGGCGGCGACGACAACGACTCTGTCTACGGCGGCAGCGGCTCGGATTCTCACCTCTCCGGCGGGACGGCCAACGATCTCCTCTTCGGTGGCTCGGGCGACGATGCATTCCTCTATGGCGGCGATGGGTCTGACCGCATCTTCGGCGACGCGGGCGACGATGTTTCGCTCTCGGGCGGCAGCGGCAACGACAGCGTCTACGGCGGGTCCGGCGACGACCTCATGGTCATCGGCGATGCCGACGAGATCGGGCTGGAGCGCTGGGACGGCGGTTCCGGGGTCGATACCCTGGTCGTGACGGCAAGCGGCCTCTCCGCCATTCCCAACTCGGTCACGGTCACCTCGGTCGAGTTCATCCTGCTGAACGGCGTCCAGGTCGGGACCGACCAGGGCCAGGAGACGCTCTTCGGCAGCAGCGCCGGCGAGAAGATCGAGGGGCATGGCGGGATCGATGAGATCGTCGGGCTCTCCGGCGACGACAGCCTCTATGGCGGCTCCGGTGCGGACGGCGGTCTCTTCGGCGGGGCCGCCGACGATCTGCTCTCCGGCGACAGCGGCCGCGACAGCGGGCTCTACGGGGCGAGCGGCAGCGACAGCCTCTTCGGCGGTGCGGGAGACGATGACCGCCTGGAGGGCGGCAGCGGCGAGGATCGCCTCTACGGCGACGCCGGCGACGACGCGCGCGCCTATGGCGGCGCGGCCGCGGATCGCCTCTACGGCGGCGAGGGCGAGGATGTCTCCCTCTTCGGCGACGCCGGCGACGACCGACTCTACGGCGACAGCGGCGCGGACTCCGCCCTCTACGGCGGCGACGGCGAGGACCGTCTGGACGGCGGTTCGGGCAGCGATGTCTTGAGCGGCGATAGCGGCGACGATGTCTTCTGGCAGCGCGAGGCAGTCGGCAGCGCCGGCGAGACCTTCTACGGCGGCAGCGGCAGCGACAGCCTGCTGCTGGCCTCGGCCGTCGCCGACCTCAGCGGCCTCTCCCTGGTCTCGGTCGAGACCATCGGCCTGCTGGGGACTTCCGGTCAGGATTCCCTGGCCGGCAGCGCTAGCGACGACCTGATCGACGGTGCCAGCGGCGCCGACCTCATTGCCGGCGGCGGCGGCGAGGATCACCTGCTGGGCGACGAGGGCAGCGACAGCCTCTATGGCGGCCTTGGCGACGATCGGGCCGAGGGCGGTGCGGCCTTCGACAGCCTCTTCGGCAGCTCCGGCCGTGATGCGCTCTTGGGCGATGCCGGCAGTGACTACCTCTTCGGCGGCAGCGGCGACGACAGCCTCTACGGCGGATCCGATGCCGACAAGCTCTACGGCAACGACGGCGACGACCTCATCGTCGGCGGCGAGGGGGCGAGCGATACCGCGGCCGGCGGGTCGGGTGCGGATACCTTCCTGATCGATCCTGCTTCGGGCGGCAACGTGATGGCCACCATCGACGGCGGCAGCGGCGTCGACACGCTGGTGCTGGGCGCCGACGTCACGCTCTCTCCCTATGCCCTCGTCACCAATGTGGAAGTGACCCTGACCCTCGCCTCCCGGGACGAGGGGACCAGCGGTGCCGATACGCTCCACGGCGACGGCGGTGCCAACAGGCTCTATGGCCTCAGCGGCGACGACACGCTCTATGGGGCCGGCGGCGACGATCCCTCTCTCGTCGGCGGCAGCGGCCTCGACAGCGTCTTCGGCGGCGATGGCGACGACGTCATGCAGGTGCTCGACCCGGCCGAGCTGACGGCCGGCGAGACCTACGACGGCGGCGCGGGCAGCGACACCCTGGAGATCGCCGGCGGCCTGGGCTCGGTCAGCGGCGTCGAGTTCACCTCGATCGAGTTCTTCTCCATCGCCGGCAGCAGCGGCAACGACACGATGGAGGGCTTGACCGCGGCCAACCTGCTCTCGGGCTTCAGCGGCGACGACCTGCTGACCGGCAACGAGGCTGGCGATTCCCTCTACGGCGGCGTCGGAGACGACGGGCTGAGCGGTGCCAGCGGCGAGGATCGCCTGGAGGGCGACAGCGGTCTGGATACCCTCTGGGGCGGTGCCGGCGACGACCTGCTCTACGGCAGCTCCGGCATCGACACGGCCTGGGGCTCGGTCGGCGACGACACCGCCTATGGCGGCGATGGCGGCGACCGCTTGAACGGCGTCAGCGGCACCGACAGCCTCTTCGGCGACAGCGGGGCCGATTCCCTGCTGGGCCGCAGCGGTGCCGACCTGCTGGTGGGCGGCTCCGATGGCGATCGCATGTGGGGTGCCCAGGGCGACGACCTGGCCTACGGCGGCGATGGCGACGACCGCCTGAACGGTGTCAGCGGCGCCGACAGCCTCTTCGGTGGAGACGGCATCGACCGGCTGCTCGGGCGCAGCGGCACCGACTTCCTCTACGGCGGCAGCGAGGCCGACTCGCTCTTCGGTGCGGCCGGCGGGGACCTGGGCTTCGGCGGCAGCGGTCGCGACCGGCTGATCGGCGGCGACGGCGACGACAGCCTCTACGGCGGCGAGGGCTTCGACTACCTGAAGGGCGGCAGCGGTGCCGATCTCCTGGCGATCGAGAACGGCAATACGCTCTCCGGCGGGCAGGACGGCGACCGCTTCCTCTTCGACGCCGCGCAGTCCGCGACCGAGGCCGGCATCGTCATCGGCGACTTCGAGGGCCTGGTCTTCAACGCAGGGACCGACCAGGACCAGATCGCCATCGCGAATGCCGGCAGCTCGCTCTTCAACTACATCGGCCAGTCGATCTTCACCGGCGGCGGAGAGGTGGAGGCGCGCTTCGACGAGGACGCAGGCCTGGTCGAGATCGACGCCGACGGGGACGGCAGCGCCGATGCTCGCTTTGCCATCGACGGTCTCTCGCTGGCCAACCAGCTGACAAGCGGCGACTTCCTCCTGCTGTGAGGGCGGAGTCGCCGCGTCGGCGGGTGGGTGCCGCGTTCTGCTGCAGGGGAGACGATGCAACGCCGGCCGGGCAGCTCACCGTCGCGGACTTTCTGTTTCTCTGCCTGCTTGCGGGCGGCGCTGAAGACCGCCTCGATCGGCTCGAAGACCTCGAGTGGCTTGCAGGGGCGAGACTGGGCCCTACCGGCCTCCGCCGCCCCCGCCACCGCCCGAGAAGCCGCCGCCCGAGAAGCCGCCGCCCGAACTGCCGGACAGGGAGGAAGGCCCGCTGGTCTCCGCAACGGCATCGTTCAGGCTGTGGTCGAAGGAATCGCCGTCGAAGGCGCGCGAGCCGACATTCCATTGCGGGGCCGTGGCAGCCGCCAGCACGCTGGCGAACTTGGCGCTCCATTGGTGCGCGAGGCCGAGCGCAATGGCGTAGGGCAGCAAGCGCTCGAAGAGTTCCGGCGTGCGCCCAGGCGGGTGCGTGGCCTGGGGATCGCGGCGCGGGAGATGGGGGTGGGGGGTAGGGCGGGACCTCAGTACGACTGGGTTCGGCAGCTGCGCCTGTCGGTTAGCCGTTTCGAGTAACGCTCGATTCATCTCGATTGGGCGGGTCGCATTCGTCCGTCAATCTGGCCAGGATTGCGCAACACGGATCGCGACAAGCGGCGACGCCTTACGCACTTCGTCAAAGGAATCCCCCCACCCCCGAAGGGGTAGGGGTAATCCTTCAATGGAGAAACCATTTTGCCGTGGCTTCCCTACCGATTTCCCATATGCCATAGGTGAGCGTCGTCGCGCGTTGTCAATGTGTTTTTTGAGGGCATCATGAGATTCTTGGGGATAGATGGCGGAATCGCATCAGTTGGATGGGCTGTCATTGAAATCGAAGACAAGGGAGGGGAGATCCTAGGGTCAGGGACCTGGCTGTTCGATGCGCCTGAAGAGAAGGGACAGGCCGGTGCAAGACTCAAGGCGGCCGAACGACGTGCCCATCGAGGACAGCGAAAGGTAATCCGTCGCCGACGGCAGCGCATGCGGGATGTCCGGACCCTATTCGTGACGTATGGTTTGCTGCCGGACAGCAATCGGGATGCACTAAAGCTACGACGATCCGACCTCGAGGAGGGTCGCGTTCGCACCTTGGATCCTTGGTGCTTGCGGGTTGAAGGGCTCCATCGAGTCCTTCAACCCGCCGAGCTCGCAATTGCGCTTGGTCACATCGCGCGCCATCGCGGATTCAAGTCCAATGCCAAAGGCCAGGATTCAGCAAACGCGCTCGAAGATGAGAAGGTAATGATCAAAGCTAGTGCTGAAACTGCGGAGAAACTGGCTAAATACAAGACGCCTGCACAGATGATTCTTGAAGATAAATCTTTCATAGACGGTCAAGAACGTCGATTTCGTAACAGAGAAGGAGATTATTCTCGCTCGCTCTTGCGTGATGATTTGCGTTCTGAGGTGTGCACTATTTTTTCAGCGCAAAGAAACTTGGGAAACATCATGGCAACGGAGGCTCTTGAGGCCAAGTTCCTGGAGACTGCATTTTTCCAGCGTCCTCTTCAAGACAGCGAAGATCGGGTCGGGTTGTGCCCTTTCGTATCCGGGGAACGTCGCTGCGCCAAGAATGCCCCCTCCTTCGAACTCTTTCGCGTGGCCAGTCGGCTGGTCAATCTCCGGCTGGATGGCCGTGCTCAAACAAGATTGACCCCGGAAGAGCTGATGCGCGCTACCGCGGACTTCGGCGCGACCCAAGGGCTAACGTTCTCAGCACTAAGAAAGAAGCTGGGGCTTGGCGAAACCGTTCACTTCGAAGGTATCAAGCGCGAAGACGAAGCAAAGCGAGACATCGCATCGCGTTCCGGAAAGGCGACGCTAGGAACCAACTTACTGCGCAAGGCAATCTGGGAAGTGTTGGGCGAAATGGCCTGGCGAAGCATGTGGGAAAGGCGTTCCACACTGGATGCCGTCGCGGCCGTTCTCGCGTTCCGCCGGGAATTCGAGCGGATTCGCGAGGGGCTGGAAACGATTCCGGGTTTGGCACCGGAATGCGCGGAAGCACTGTTGTTGGCATCCGAGCGGGGGGATTTCGACCAGTTCAGAGGGGCAGGTCATCTCTCGGCCATGGCATTGCAAGGGATCGTTCCGGGTCTGCTACGTGGTCTAAGCTACGACAAGGCGTGCGTCGAAGTGGGCTACGATCATACCGACAGTGTGGAAAGGCAGAGCTTTAGCACTGGAGCAACCGGAAAGGCCGCTCTCGCCATACTCCTATCGGAAGAACGGGTTTCGCCTGAACTCATCGGAAGCCCAACAGCGAGGAAGTCGCTGATCGAAGCATTGAAGCAGGTGAAGTCAGTTATTGAAGCCTACGGGATGCCCGACCGTATTCACATCGAGTTGGCCCGTGATATTGGCCGCTCGATTGAGGATAGGAGCCGAATAGAGCGTGGCATTGACCGCCGAAACAGGGACAAAGACAAACTGCGCGCCGAGTTCGAGAGGGAAATTGGTCGGCCGGTACGGACAGGAACTGAAGATCTTCTGAAATATGAGCTTTGGAAACTACAGAGCGGTCGTTGTATCTACACAGATAACTACATCTCTCCAGCGCTCATTGACTCGGGCGACAATCTGATCCAGGTAGATCATGCCTTACCGTGGGGTCGGTTCGGCGACGATAGCTTCCACAACCGGGTCCTGTGCTTTGCCAAGGCCAATCAGGACAAGAGGGATCGGACGCCCTACGAGTGGTTCTCGGAGAACGGAACGGAGGAGGAGTGGCGTAACTTTGCCGCTCGCGTCGAGGCGAACCCCAACTTCAAGGGACTGAAGAAGCGCAACCTGCTGCTGAAGAACGCCAAGGAGGCGGAGGAACGCTTCCGCAGCCGCAATCTAAACGACACACGTTGGACCTGCCGCCTTCTAGCGGAAGCTCTACGGCAAGTTCTACCTGACACCCGCGATGAAAAGGGGAAGCTCCGTCGCCGCGTCTTTGCGCGCCCCGGCCCACTGACCGACAGGCTGCGCCGCGCTTGGGGGCTACAGTGGTTGAAGAAGGACGACAGTGGACGGCGTATCCCTGACGACCGCCATCATGCACTGGACGCCATTGTGGTTGCAGCGACAAGCGAAAGCCTCCTGCAGCGGGCTACCCGCGAGGTCCAGGAGATCGAAGCGCAGGGCCTCGCGTACGATCTGACAAAGAGTGTGACGCCGCCTTGGCCCGGATTTCGCGAGCAGGCCCTGCACGCTGTTGCTGCGGTCGACCCGGTCAACAACAGGATTGTCGCGCGCGCAGAGAGACGGCGTGCGCGCGGCAAGGCTCATGAAGCGACACTTCGCTCGATTCGAGAGCGTGACGGAGAGCAGGTGACCTTCGAGAAGAAGAGTGTTGCAGACCTCAAGCTGGCCGATCTCGACCGGGTCAAGGATGCAGAGCGCAATCATAGGGTCGTTCAATCATTGCGAGCCTGGATCGAAGCCGGAAAGCCGAAGGATGCACCTCCACTTTCGCCCACCGACACCCCCAATCGGATCGTTCCGATCCGGAAGGTACAGCTCCGCAGTAAATCGAAAGTCAATGTGACCCTCTATCGCGGTGGTGAAAATGGCCGTCCGGCAGCTGTCGATCAAAGTGCTATTGTCCGGGTCGATGTCTTTAGAAGATTGCACCAGTCCGGGAAAAGCGAGTTTTTTCTCGTGCCAATCTATCCGACAGACATCGTTCGTCGTGCTGTGCCGCCAAACAGAGCGGTGTCTGCCTACAAACCGGAGGCGGAGTGGCCGATCATGGAGGACGGGTTTGATTTCCTGTGGTCCTTGATGTCCATGTCATATGTAAGATTGATCACCTCCAAAGGCGAGGTAGTAGAAGGATATTTCAGAAGCATGAATCGATCTACTGGCGCTATTTCTATTTCACCCCATGAAAACGCAACAGTTTCGAAGACGGGAATCGGCGTCCGTACGTTGCGCTCTTTCGAAAAATACGCGGTCGATCGGTTGGGTGGCCTTCACAGGGTGAATCGGGAAACTCGGACATGGCGTGGAAAGGTGTGCACATAAGCAAGCCCTCTCATCTGTCGCTGAAAGACGGACAACTCGTAGCGAGCCAGGAAGATGGCGAGGTTCGGTTGCCGCTTGAAGATATTGCCTACATTGTACTGGATACCGGCCAGGCAAAGGTGACTGCAACGCTTTTGTCGGCGTGTATGGAGGCAGGCATCGTCGTCATCACCACCGACCCACGCCACACACCCAATGGCCTGATGCTTCCCTTCCATTCCCATCATTCCCAGGCACGAATAGCGGCCAAGCAGATAGCGTTGTCCGCCCCTTTCAAGAAGCGGTGCTGGCAAGCCATCGTCGTCGCAAAGATCGAGAACCAGGCAGCGCATCTCGACCGAAGTGGAGGGAACGGTGCAGCGCTCCGCGCCATGGTGCGCCATGTCGGATCTGGTGACCCGGGAAACGTGGAAGCACGTGCAGCGCGGGAGTACTGGGCCAGGTTGTTTTCGGATTTCAGACGCGAAGCCGACTCGGACCTGCGCAACAAGCTGCTGAATTACGGCTATGCAGTGATTCGTGCTGCGCTCGCCCGTGCTCTGACCGCCTATGGTTTCCTGCCGTGTTTTGGCCTGCACCACGCCAGTGCCAGCAACGCCTTCAATCTGGCGGACGACCTGATTGAGCCGTTTCGTCCCCTGACTGATGCCTTGGCGCGGGAGCGCGCAACAGATCGTTCTCCGAGGGAGGATCTCACGATCGACGATCGCCGAGCCATGGCAGCGGTTCTCTCGAGCGATTGCCGTGTCGGAGGAGAGATCGTTTCCATGCTCACTGCAAGTGAGAAAGCGGCCGAAGGTCTACAGCGTGCTCTCGATGGCCAGTTGCCGGCAAGGCTCGTTCTACCGCGGTTCGCTGATGCCGATGGCCTGCTATGAAATCCGAGGAGGTGCGATACATGTGGATGTTCGTCTTCTTCGACCTTCCGGTCGGTACGAAGGCCGAGCGGCGTGCAGCCACGCGCTTTCGAAGCTTTTTGAAGGACGATGGCTTCATGATGCTTCAGTATTCGGTCTACGCTCGCGTCATGCGCGGCGAGGAGGCGGCCGAGAAGCACCTTGCTCGGGTCACTTCGCACTTGCCTTCGAAAGGGAGCGTGCGCACGCTGACCGTTACGGAACGGCAGTTTGCGAGAATGAAGCTGTTGGTAGGGAAAGCGTCAAAAAATGAAGCGATCGCCTCTCAACAGTTGGCTTTGCTCTGATTTCGGCTCTCGCAAGAGCGCCGAAATCAGAGCTAGACCAAGGCGTTGCGCCGAAAAGAACCTACCATCGGGAAATCGGTAGGGAAACCACGGCTTGGCGGCTGCATGGCCACCGCAGGCCCCGAACCTACCATCGGGAAATCGGTAGGGAAACCACGGCCTGGCACGACGAAGCCTAGCAGAGGAGTAAAACCTACCATCGGGAAATCGGTAGGGAAACCACGGCACAAGATCCTCGTCGGTGATCCCCTCATAGAACCTACCATCGGGAAATCGGTAGGGAAACCACGGCCGAGAAGCGCGTACCCACCAGCGCCGCAAGAACCTACCATCGGGAAATCGGTAGGGAAACCACGGCACTCGCCTCGCGCCTTGATGGCGCCCAGCCAACCTACCATCGGGAAATCGGTAGGGAAACCACGGCAAGCGCGGCGTGATCGTCGTGTGCAGGCCGAACCTACCATCGGGAAATCGGTAGGGAAACCACGGCCATGCTGTCAACGCAGGGCCTGGCAAAGCCAACCTACCATCGGGAAATCGGTAGGGAAACCACGGCCAAGGCGATGAGGCTGATGCCGGCCTTGTCAACCTACCATCGGGAAATCGGTAGGGAAACCACGGCCGTCGCCTCGCTGGCCCGGTTCATGGTGAAAACCTACCATCGGGAAATCGGTAGGGAAACCACGGCTCGCCAATCGGCTGCTCGGTCACGCCGCGGAACCTACCATCGGGAAATCGGTAGGGAAACCACGGCGATCGCTTCGACACCCTGCTCGACGTACTGAACCTACCATCGGGAAATCGGTAGGGAAACCACGGCTGATCCCAAGCGTGGGCGAGCATTTCCGACAACCTACCATCGGGAAATCGGTAGGGAAACCACGGCCATCCCTTCCAGCATATGGATCCCGTTGTTAACCTACCATCGGGAAATCGGTAGGGAAACCACGGCGAAAGCCTCGACGTGACGGCCGACCTGCGGAACCTACCATCGGGAAATCGGTAGGGAAACCACGGCCCCGCGCGCTGCCAGGTGACGTGGGGCAGCAACCTACCATCGGGAAATCGGTAGGGAAACCACGGCCGGCTTAGTGGACGGGTCGACGCGCGCCGGAACCTACCATCGGGAAATCGGTAGGGAAACCACGGCCAGGACGCAGAGCCACTTGACGCCGGCCTCAACCTACCATCGGGAAATCGGTAGGGAAACCACGGCCAGGACGCAGAGCCACTTGACGCCGGCCTCAACCTACCATCGGGAAATCGGTAGGGAAACCACGGCCCAGTTGTTGGTCGTGTCGCCGATGTTGATAACCTACCATCGGGAGATCGGTAGGAAAACCACGGCGAAGCCCCGCTGCGCCAGCGGCTCGCGCTCAACCTACCATCGGGAAATCGGTAGGGATGTTGTGTTCCAGGCGTGGCGAGGCGGCGGCGCCCCCCCCCCCGCTTTGCCTCGCCCCCTTCGCAACCGAGGGACTTCCCTTCCCTAGTTCCGAAAGCCCGCCTCAGAACTTCCGGTAGGCCTTGTTTAGCTCCACCATGGGGTGGCGCTTGGACATCTGGAACTTGATCAGAAGCTCGCGGGCCAGCATGTCGCGGTCCTGCTGGGTGTCGGGGAGGGTGGTGCCCTCGGGGATCGTGACCCAGCCGTTGATGTTGCGGTCGAAGACGGCCGGGCGGCCCTCCTCGTAGCCCATGTGGACGTCCTCCAGCCAGTTGAGGTCGTCCCAGCCCATCACCTCCATGTACTTCTTCAGGAAGGGGGTGAGGCGCTCGTAGTCGGGCAACAGGTTGACGTCGTAGCGATAGCCGATGTGCTGGCCGATCTCCTTCTCGCGCTCGCTGCCCAGGCCCGAGGTGTCGGTCAGGAACTGGTTGATGTCCTTGATCTCGGAGCCCTTGTAAGAGGTTCCTGCCATGATCTTGTCTCCTCTCCGGCAGCGCCCGTCCTCGGCCCGCCAGGGGGCGAGGGCGGCGCTGCCCGATCCTTAGAGGTGGTGGTAGTCGTCGACGCCGACGGTGTAGTTGGTGCCCGCCAGCGGCACGCCGGCGAGGGCGGAGGCTTCCATGGTGAGCGCCGCCAGGTCCTCCGGCTCCAGGGAATGGATGTTGGTCTTGCCGCAGGCACGGGCCAGCATCTGGCATTCCATGGTGAGCGTGTGGAGGAAGTTGTAGACCCGCTCCGCCGCCTCGTCGGGGTCGAGCCGCTTGCGCAGCTCGCGGTCCTGGGTGGCGACGCCCACCGGGCAGCGCCCGGTGTGGCAGTGGTAGCAGCTGCCGGCCTCGACGCCCATCTCGGCCTGGTAGTCGGCCTCAGGGATGTCCTTGTTGCAGTTGAGCGCCATCAGCGAGGAGTGGCCGATGGCGACCGCGTCGGCACCCAGCGCGATCGCCTTGGCGATGTCGGCGCCGTTGCGGATGCCGCCGGCATAGACGAGCGAGACCCGGCCGGTGGCGCCCACGTCGTCCAGCGCCTTGCGGGCCTGGCGGACCGCGGCGATGCCGGGGACGCCGGTCTCCTCGGTCGCGATGTGCGGGCCGGCACCGGTGCCGCCCTCCATGCCGTCGATGTAGATGATGTCCGGGCCGGTCTTGGCCGCCATGCGGACGTCATCGTAGACGCGCGCCGCCCCCAGCTTCAGCTGGATCGGGATCTGGTGGTCCGTCGCCTCGCGCACCTCCTCGATCTTCAGCGCCAGGTCGTCGGGGCCCAGCCAGTCGGGGTGGCGGGCCGGCGAGCGCTGGTCGATGCCGGCGGGCAGCGAGCGCATCTCGGCCACCTGGTCGGTCACCTTCTGGCCCATGAGATGGCCGCCGAGGCCGACCTTGCAGCCCTGGCCGATGAAGAACTCGACGGCATCCGCCAGGCGCAGGTGGTGCGGGTTGAAGCCGTAGCGGCTCTGGATGCACTGGTAGTACCACTTGATCGAGTAGCGCCGCTCGTCGGGGATCATCCCGCCCTCGCCCGAGCAGGTGGCGGAGCCCGCCATGGTGGCGCCGCGGGCCAGCGCGATCTTGGCCTCGTAGGAGAGCGCGCCGAAGGACATGCCGGTGATGTAGACCGGGATGTCGAGAACCATGGGGTTCTTGCACTCCGGGCCCAGCACGGTCTTGGTCTCGCACTTCTCGCGGTAGCCCTCGATCACGAAGCGGGTAAGGGTGCCCGGCAGGAAGGTGAGCTCGTCCCAGTGCGGGATCTGCTTGAAGAGCGAGAAGCCGCGCATGCGGTAGCGGCCGAGCTCGGACTTGATGTGGATGTCGTCGATGACGTGCGGCGGGAAGACGAAGGAGTTGCCGAGGCGATAGCGGTCGCGCCCCAGGGGTTTCTTCTCGCGGTGCTCCTCCGGCAGGGGCTGATTGGCCATGATGCTAGTGCTCCTGTTCAGGGCTGAAGGACGGGATGAAGCTGGAGCAAATCCCGAGCAGATGGGATCATCTGCGACGACGATTTGCTTTTAAAACAACGCGCTAGAGTGGGATTCGTGAGCATAGGCGAACGCATCCCGCTCTAGAGAACCAGCTTCTTTTCCGAGGGCTCCAGGTTGTCGTAGTTCCAGAGTTGCTTGCCGGCGACGTACTTCGAGAAGTGGTCGACGCCCTTCTCCGGCACCAGGTCGTACATGCCGAGCTTGCGCTTCAGCCACTGGCGATCCAGCTCGCTCAGCTCCGCCGGCACGCAGTCCACGCCCAGCGACTTGACCTCGCCGCCGACGAAGATGGTTCCGTCGTACATCGAATCGCCGAGGTTGTGGCCGGCATTGCCGCAGACGACCATGCGGCCGCGCTGCATCATGAAGCCGGAGAAGGCGCCGGTGTCGCCGCCGACGATGATGGTGCCGCCCTTCATGTCGATGCCGGTGCGCGCGCCGACGTGGCCCTTGCAGACCAGGTCGCCGCCGCGGATCGCCGCCCCGAAGAGCGAGCCGGCGTTCTTCTCGATCACCACGGTGCCGGCCATCATGTTCTCGGCGCAGGACCAGCCGACACGGCCCGAGACGCGCACGTTGGGGCCGTCGATGACACCCACCCCGAAGTAGCCGAGCGAGCCCTCGAAGTAGAGGTTCAGCCGGTTCAGGATGCCCACGCCCAGGGCATGGCGTGCCATGGGGTTCTTGATGACGACGGTGCCGTGGCCCGACTTCATCAGCTCGCGGAGCTTGAGGTTGACCTCCTTGGTCGAGAGGTTCTTGGCGTCGAACTCCGCGCGCTTGTTGTAGTCGACGTCGTAGGCGTCGGGATAGACGAAGTTCTCGTCCGCATCCGGCTCGAAGAACATCTGCTGCGTGCGGCCGCGCAGTTGCTCTGTGTGCATGCCCATGGCATGCGAGCGGTCTTCCTGCTGCATTGCTACTAGGCCTTCCATACCCGGACTTCCCCGTCGTAGGGGTCGAAGGTGTCGATCTCCTCGGGGAAGATCGTGCGAATGGCGATCTCTTCGGATGCGATCGCCACCACGTCGTCGCTTTCGTAGAGGACCAGCGGCTTGGCGGCCATGGTGTCCTTGGCCATGCCCAGTTCGTCCTTGGTGGCGACGAAGTAGGTGAAGACGCCGTCGATCTCCTCGACTGACTTCTTCAGCGATTCCTCCAGGCTGATGCCGCGCTCCAGGTTGTCCGCGGTGTAGACGGCAAGCAGCTCGGAATCGCAGTTGGAGACGAAGCGGTGCCCGCGGCGCTCGAGGTCGCGGCGCTTGTTCCAGTAGTTGGTGATCTGGCCGTTGTGCACCACGGCGATGTCGGAATAGGGATAGGCCCAGTAGGGGTGGGCCGAGCGGATGTCGACATCCGATTCCGTCGCCATACGGGTGTGGCCGATGCCGTGCGTGCCGGAGAAGTTGCCCAGGCCGTACTGGCTGGAGACCTTGTCGGCGTCGCCCAGGTCCTTGATCAGCTCCAGGCCGCGGCCGATGGAGAGGATCTCGACACCCTCGATGTCCTCCAACTGCTCGGCCAGCTTGGTGAGGTCGCCGTCGAAGGTGAAGCGGTAGCGGAAGGCGTACTCCGTGGCCTCCGCCTCTTCGCTCACCGACGCGCCGATGGCGGCCAGGCGCTCGCCCACGGCCTTGCGGCGGTCCTTCACCTGCTGGTGGATGGCGATGCCCTTCTTCAGGTCCTCCTGCTCGGCGACCTTGAAGCGCATCACATAGTCGGTCTGGCTGGGCTCGCCATAGACCGCAAACCCGGTTGAATCGGGTCCGCGGTGCTTCAGCGCGCGCAGCATCGCCGTCATCTCGGCGCCGATGTTCGACGACTTGCCTCGGTGGATGAGGCCGGCAATTCCGCACATGGCTGGGAAGCTCTCCTCTGCTGGACGAAGGGGAAAAAAGCGGCCCGGGCGGGGCTCCTGGCCCGCGCCCGAGCCGACAGGGGATTACGGCAGGCAGTCGAGATAGGTCGCGACGTCCCAATCGGTGACGGTGGCGTTGAAACGCTCCCACTCATCCTGCTTGTACTCGGTGAAGACCTTCAGCATCTCGCCGGGCATGGCCGACTGGATCACCTTGTCCTTCTCCAGGCGCGCCAGCGCCTCGCCCAGGCTCATCGGCAGCTTCTTGACCTGCTTGCCGGCCTCCATGGCCGCGTAGATGTTGCGCTCTTCCGGCTCGCCGGGGTCCAGCTCGCGGTCGATGCCGTCGTCGAAGGCCTTCAGGATGGCACCCGCCATCAGGTAGGGGTTCACCATGGAATCGACCGCGCGGTACTCGAAGCGGCCGGGGGCGGAGACGCGCAGCCCGCAGGTCCGGTTCTGATAGCCCCAGTCGGCGAAGACCGGCGCCCAGTAGCCCGTGTCCCAGAGCCGGCGGTAGGAGTTCACCGTCGAGCAGCCGATGGCGGTGAGCGCGCCAAGATGCTCGATCACCCCGCCGATCGCCTTCAGGCCGATCGGGCCGGGCTTGCGCGGATCCAGCTTCTTGTCCGGCATGAAGGTGTTCTCGCCGCCCTTGCGGTAGGAGAAGGTGGCCTCCATGCCCGGCAGCTCTTCGTTGCCCAGGCTGTTCACCTTGTCCTTGCCGCCGTACCAGAGCGAGACGTTGTGATGGCAGCCCGAGGCCGAGACCTTCATGAAGGGCTTGGTCATGAAGCAAGCGATCAGGCCGAACTCGCGGGCCACCTGGGCGCAGATCTGGCGGTAGGTGGTCAGCCGGTCGGCGGTGCGGAGCGCGTCGTCGTACATGAAGTTGAGCTCGAGCTGGCCGGGCGCGTCCTCATGGTCGCCCTGGATCATGTCCAAGCCCATCGCGCGGCCGTACTCGATGCAGCGCAGGAAGACCGGACGCAGCATCTCGAACTGGTCGATGTGATAGCAGTTCGGCTTGGTGTAGCCGGTGAGCTTGCCGTCCTCGCCGCGCTTCAGCCACATCATCTCCGGCTCGGTGCCGTGACGCATGTGCAGGCCGTTGTGCTTCTTCTGGAACTCCTCGTGGATGCGGCGCAGGTTGCCGCGGCAGTCGGCGGTCAGGAAGGCGCCGGCGTCCTCGCGCTCCTCGCGGTTGCGGAAGAGGGTGCAGAAGACGCGCGCCACCCGCTTGTCCCAGGGCAGCTGGCAGAAGGTGTCGGGATCGGGGATGCCGACCAGCTCCGAGGCCTCGGGGCCGTAGCCCAGATAGTCGCCGTGGCGGTTCAGGAAGAGGTTGGCGGTCGAGCCGTAGACCAGCTGGAAGCCACGCTCGGCAGTGGTTTCCCAATGGTCGGCGGGAATGCCCTTGCCGACGATGCGCCCCGTGACCGAGACGAACTGGTAATAGATGTAGTCGATGCCCAGCGCGTCGATCTTCTTGCGCACCGCTTTGACCATGTCCGCCCGCCCCGGGGCTTCCACGTAGGCTTCGAGATCGGTCTTTTGAGCCATTCCGCTCGCTCTCCCATGCTTAGTGTTTGCCTGGCTTGAACGGCCCGCCAGGACCCTCTTCACGAAGCCCCGGGCGCGACCGCGGCGACCGCCCTCGGGCTCCTGCCAGAGCCTTCGAGAGCGGGCGATCCCCTGGTCTGGGATGACAGCACACTCCGAGCCCAATTGGAACCAAAATTTTTTAATGGACCACTAATGGTCTAAATTGGTATAGAGAGTCCTGGCCGGACGATTCCCTGGCCGGCAAGGGAAAGAAGAGGACCGACCATGGAGGAGCGAGAGACGGAAGGGCCCCGCGGCGGCCTGCCCAGCGCGATCGGTGGCGCGGCGTCCATCGCCGCCCAGCTCCGCCGCGCCATCCTCGAGGGCAGCTACGGCTACCGCGAGCGGCTGCCGGCCGAGCGCGAGCTGGCGCAGCACTACGGCGCCTCGCGCTCCACCGTGCGCGAGGCCCTGAAGCAGCTCGAGGAGAGCAACCTGGTGGTGCGCCGGGTCGGCAGCGGCACCTTCGTCAACCACCGCAGGCACGCCGAAGAGGACGACGTCGCCGAGCTTACCAGCCCGATCGAGCTGATCGAGGTGCGCCTGGCGATCGAGCCGCAGATGGCGCGCCTGGCAAGCCTCCATGCCACCCAGCGCGACCTGGACCGCATGGCCGAGGCCCTGGCCGACGTGGAGGCCTGCAACGCGCGCGACCGCGAGGCCTTCACCCGCGCCGACGCCTCCTTCCACCAGGCCCTGGCGGAGTGCACCCGCAACCCGCTGATGATCGGGCTCTACCGGCAGATCAACTCGGTGCGCAGCCATGCCCAGTGGGCACGCATGCGCGACAAGGTGCTCTCGCCCGACCGCCAGCGCGAGTACAACGAGCAGCACCGGGCGCTCTACGAGGCGATCCGCGCCCGCGACACCGAGAACGCCATCCGGATCGTCCGCGAGCACCTGGAGATCGCCCACCGCGACCTGGTGGGGGCGAGCCAGGGCTAGGAGCCGGTTCTCGATTCGCTTCTTGCCGGCACCGGCGCAAGATCCCCTTGCGAGCGCAGCGCGCTACCATTTTCCCGGAGTTGTCGTCGCCTCAGGGTCCAAAGCTATTGGCCTAGGGTCGAATATTTCGTACCATCGCCCCGAACGGGAATTTCATTGTCCGCCTGAGCCGGCGCAGACTGGCGGCGGGCGCCGGGAGGGGAGGGCGTCATGGCAGTTATCTTCGGTACCAGCGGAAACGATTCGCTGGTCGGGACCTCGGACGCGGATGCGATCTTTGGCCTGACCGGCGACGATCGCCAGTCGGGGCTGGGAGGCGACGACCGCCTCTACGGCCAGGACGGCGACGACAACGGGCTCTTCGGCAACGACGGCGCCGACGTTCTGGTGGGCGGAACCGGCGACGACAGGCGCTTCTTCGGCGCCGAGGGCCCCGATGTCATCAGCGGCGGTATCGGCAACGACCGCTCGCTGGTCGGCGGAAGCGGCGACGACGTCGTGGTCGGCGGCAGCGGATTCGACCGTTTCCTTTTCGGCGGCGACGGGGCCGACTTCATCGCCGGCCAGTCCGGGAGCGAGGTGCGGGTCTTCGGCGGCAGCGGAAACGATAGCCTCTATGGCGGCGACGGCGAAGATCGGAACTTCTACGGAGATTCGGGCCACGACACCCTCTACGGCGGCGACGGCGAGGATTCCAAGTTCTTCGGCGGCAAGTTCGCCGACCGCATCTTCCTCGGCGAGGGCTCGGATTCCCTGGCCTTCGGCGGCAGCGGCGTCGACCGTATCTACGGGGAGGAGGGGGCCGACCTGGGGCTGCGCGGCGGCAGCGGGAACGACTCCATCTTCGGCGGCGAGAACAACGACGACCTCGCCGGGCAGGGCGGCGACGACAAGCTCTTCGGCGGCTCGGACTTCGACAAGCTGACCGGCGGTGCCGGGGACGACCGCATCTTCGGCGCCGGCGGCACCAACATCATGTACGGCGGCAAGGGCGACGACCGCTTCTACGTCGAGAACGCCACCGACTACGTGATCGAGGAAGAGGACGAGGGCTGGGACCGGATCATCGTCTTCGTCGACGACTTCACCATGACCGAGAACATCGAGGTCATGTCGAACGCCAAGGACGGGGTCGCGCGCACCCTCTTCACCAACACCGGCGGTGCGACCCTGGTCGGCAACTCGGCCGGTGACAGCCTGATTGGCTACAGCGGCGACGACTTCCTCTACGGCGGCCTGGGCGACGACCTGCTGATCGGCGCGCAGGGCGACGACACCCTGCAGGGGCGCTCCGGCGCCGACGTCATGATCGGGGGGGACGGCGACGACTGGCTGAACGGGCAGGGCGACGAGGGCGTCCAGGACCTGATCGTGGGCGTCAGCGGCAACGACAACCTGCTGCTGAACAACAACGACACGGCCTGGGGCGGGACCGGGGCCGACAGCTTCAGCTTCAACGGCGACGAGACCGGCACCACGCTCGGCAACGGCACGGTGGTCGCCGACATCCTGCTCTTCGACTTCGAGGGGGCGAACATGCAGGTCGGTGCCACGGCGCCCGACAAGCTGGTCTTTGCCGCCGGTCTGGAGACCGGGGTCTTCGCCTACGTCGGCTCGGCCGCCTTCAGCGGCGGCGGGAACAGCGAGGCGCGCTACGACACCGGGCTGGACCAGATGGAGGTGGACCTGAACGGCGACGGGACCCTCGACATCGCCGCGGCGATCGAGACCGTTTCCCTGGCCTCCGCGCTGACCGCGACGGATTTCGTCTTCAACAGCTAAGGGGGCGCCGAGGCGGCGCCGTTCGCTTCCTCCGCCAGCGCCGTCAGCAGCGAGAGCAGGGGGAGCTCTGGGTGATCCGCAACGGCGCCGTTGCTGTCCCAGGCGATGGAGAGGGCCGCCTGGACGGCCGCCCAGGCCAGGAGGCGCGCGCGCTCGATGCCGAGGCTGGACGACCAGGTGCTGGCGCGCCGGCGTTGCAGGTCGCCGTCCAGGAGAAGGGCGTCGGCTCCCTGCGGGTTGCGGAAGGCATTGGCCAGGTCGTAGGCGGCCTCGCCGAAGAGGCCCTTGGGATCGATGGCGGTGCAGCCGCGCCCGGCCAGCAGCAGGTTGTCGTGATGCAGGTCGCCGTGCAGGGCGATGGACTGCCGCGGGGCGCCCAGCAGTTCCCTGACGCGCGCCCGGCAGCGGGCGAAGTTGCGCCTGGCGTCGGTGGGGCAGGCGGGGGCGATCTTCAATGTGAAGAGCGCGGCGCAGTGCTCGGCGAGCGGCCTGAGGCTGGCCGGGGGCTTCGCCGCGGCGCGATGCAGGTCCTTGGCCGTGGCGGCGAGCCGCGCGTCGGCCTCCGCCCGCTTGCCGGACCGGAGGAGCTGGCCGAGCGAGGGGCCTTCCAGCCACTCCAGGAGGACGGCCTCCTCCGACCTGGCGTAGACCTCGACCGCGGACTGCCCGGCCCAGGCCTCGAGCAGGTCGATCCCCGGGGCCTCGTCGTCCATGCCCTGGCGATAGTGCTTCAGCGCGGCCGGACGGCCGTCGGGGCAGTCGACCTGCCAAAGGCTTGCCAGGGCGGTCCGCGTGACGAAGCGGGGCCGGCTGACGCCGAAGCGCCGCAGGAGGCCGGGGTCGGCCGTCTCCGGCACGCGGCTCAGGCTCCCAGCACCTTGGCCAGCATGGCGGCGAGCACGGCCAGGAGGAAACCCAGGAAGATGGCCCTGAGGCGCGCCTCGCTCATGCCGCGGGCCAGGCGCACGCCCCAGGGCACGCCGACCTGCCCGCCGACGACGAGGCCGGCCAGCGCCGGCAGGTAGAGATAGCCCAGGCTCATCGGCGGCGTGGCGCCGAGCGCGCTGCCGGTCACGGCGTAGGTTCCCGCCCCCACCAGGCCGATGACGCCGCTCAGCGCCGCGGCCTGGGCGGCAGCCTCCTGGATGGAATAGCGGTTGAAGGCCATGAAGGGCAGGGTGAGGGTCGCAGCCCCGCCGCCCGCCATGGCGCCCACCGCGCCGGTGAGGAAGAAGTAGGGGGCCCACAGCCCGGTCGCTGGCAGCCTGCCCTCGCCGCGGCCGCGGCTTTCGACCCTGGGCTTCGGCCGGAGGAGGCCCTGGAGGCCGCGCAGCAGGACCAGCGCGATGAAGACGACGAAGCCCAGCCGCAGGATCCAGTCGGGCAGGCTGCCGGCGGCAAGCGCGCCCGCCAGCGCTCCCAGCATCACCGGCCCCGCCAGGAGGACCAGCAGCGGGGGATAGAGATCGCCCCTGCGCCAGCGGTACCAGGCAGCGCTCGCGGTGTTGACGATCATGAGCGCGAGCGAGGTTGCGAGCGCCACATGCATGACCTGCCCGTCGGGAATGCGGGCGAGCGGCAGCAGGTAGTTCAGCACCGGCACCACGGTGAAGCCGCCGCCGATGCCGATCAGCCCGGTGAAGAGGCCGGCCAGCGCACCGGCCGCCACGCAGGCGGCGACGACCAGGACCAGGATCCAGGGCTCCATCGGTCAGGTGATGCCGAGGATCTTCAGCAGCATCGCCGTCAGGATGATCAGGAGCGTCGCCAGGAACATCCAGCGCAGCCGCCCCTCGTCCGAGCGCTGCGAGAGGCGCACGCCCCAGGGCGAGGAGACCAGGCCGCCGATGGCGAGGCCGGCGAGTGCCGGGAGATAGAGATAGCCGAAGCTGCCGGGCGGCATGCCGCTCTCGTTCAGGCCGGCGATGATGTAGCCGATGGAGCCGACCAGGCCGATCGCGACCGAGAGGCCGGCCGCCATCGCGCCGGCCTCTTTCATGGTGAGGCCGCCGCGGCTGAGGAAGGGCACCATGATGGTCCCGGCCCCGGTGCCGCCCAGGGCACCGGCAAGCCCGGTCAGGCCCGCCATCAGGCGCGCGGAGCCCAGGTTCAGCCTCTGCGTCTGCTGCGCCTGCTCCTCCTTCTGCCGCTCCGCCTGGCGCGCCTTCAGGATACCCTGGAGGCTGCTGCGAATGGAGTTCAGCACGACCAGCAAAAAGAAGATCCGCAGCACCCAGCTCGAGACGATGTCGGCGAGTACGGCACCGGCCACGGCTCCGAGCGCTATGGGCAGCACCAGCTTGCGCAATAAGCCTAGATCCAGTTCGCCCGCTTTCCAGCGCTTGTGGGCGGCAGCCGAGGTGTTGACCACGATCAGCACCAGCGAGCTCGCCAGCGCGCAGTGCATCATCATGGCCTCCGGCACCGCGGCCAGCGGCAGGAGGTAGTTCAGGATCGGTACCGTGGTGAGCCCGCCGCCGAGCCCGAAGAGGCCGGCCCCGATCCCGGCGATGACCCCGCCGATCAGGCAGAAGACGAAGATCTCCGCGACGACTCCCCAGTCCATGGACCCTTCCCCCGGAACAGACGACGGCCGCGCCTGGGACGATCCCCCGGCGCGGCCGATCATAGGCTGCTTGTCCCGGCCAGCCCAGAGAAGAGGCGGTCTGCTACCGCCGATTCTCGTGGGCCTGTTCGAACAAGCGCAAGCTTCCGGCGGGGCGGGCGCAAGGCCGCCCCGCCGCGGGTCCTACTGCCCGTTCTTTGCCTTCCTGAAGCTGTGGTTCTCGTGGCGTACCGACTGGGCGATGACGCCCACGACGACGGCCACGGTCAGGACCAGGAAGATCGCCATGACACCCGGGCTGTCGGCAAAGGTGAAGATCGCCTCGGCGCCTTCCCAGGTTTCGATCGGTGCGGAGTGCATCGTGTTTTCTCCTTTCTCGAGATCTCGGGTCTACTCGGCCGGATGGGGAGAGGGCTGCGGGGCGCCGGTCTGCGGCACGCCTGCCTCCGGATAGGGCCGGATCGGCAGTTCGGCAGCATCCAGCCCCATGATCTCAGCCTCGCCGCCCACGCGGAGCAGTCCGACGCCCTTCAGGACCAGGGAGATCACGTAGCCGGGTATGAAGCCGAGGGCTGCCATCACCACGGCGCTGAGCACCATGCCGCCGAAGTTCACCGCGGGCCAGTCGGGATTGGCCTGAGGATAGCCGGCAGCGAAGATACCCAGTGCCACCATCGACCAGACGCCGGCCACGCCGTGCACGGCGAAGGCGCCGACGGCATCGTCGATGCGGAACTTCTCGATCAGCGCGTTGGCCGGGTAGATGATGCAGCCGCCGATGAAGCCGATCAGGAAGGCCAGCGGCGGATAGTAGATATCCAGGCCCGAGGCTGCCGAGATGATGCCCGCCAGCGCACCCGACATCATCCAGAAGGGATCGCGGGTGACCAGGAAGGCACCGATGATGCCGCCGCCGAAGCCCATCAGCGTGTTGAAGCCGATGGAGGAGAGCGTCATGGGCTGGCCGAAGATGTTCACCCACTGCTCGCTGCCCATGTAGATGGCACAGCCGCCCAGGAAGCCGAAGAAGCCGACGATGATCATCATCAGGCCGATGATGGTCATGGGCACGCTGTGGCCGAAGATGGGATTGGCGCTGCCGTCGGGATTGAAGCGGCCGATTCGCGGGCCGAGGTTGATCAGCACGCCCAATGCGAAGAAGCCCGCGACGGTGTGCACGCAGCCGGCCGCGCCGAAGTCGTGGAAGCCGAGCTCGGTGGTGAGCCAGCCCTCCGGATGCCAGCCCCAGGAGGCGCCCAGGATCCAGACCACCGACCCCAGGAGGATGGCCAGGATGATGAAGCCGCTGACGCGGATGCGCTCGATCACGGAACCCGACATGATCGAGGCCGTGGTCGCGGCGAAGAGGGTGAAGGCCGCCCAGAAGACGCCGGTGGCGTTGTCCGCCAGGTTGGGCCCCATGGCGAGCGCCCAGGGCAGTCCGTCGGCCGCGTCGACCGGCACGAAGCCGTTCGGGAAGGCCAGGTAGATCCACCACCCGAAGAGATAGAAGGTGGGAATGAGGAAGGCGAAGGCCAGGATGTTCTTAACGCCCGACGCCAGGGCGTTTTTCATGCGCGAGGCTCCCATCTCATAGGCCAGGAAGCCGGCATGAATGATCACCATGATGGCGGTGCACCACCAGTAGTACACCTCCATGTTGATGGTGTTCATCATGTCTATCGCTGCTTGAAGATTGGTTCCTTCCATTCTGGGCACCCCCGTTGGCTGTCACGTCGTGTGAGAAGGCCGTTTGTCCGTGTCCGGCGGATCGACCCGGGCCTTCCTTCGGGTCGCCGCCTGAAACCGATCGTCGGGGCGTGGGGGAGCCGGCGCAGTCTACCGGCCGCTACACGCCCTCTCTGCACACTCTAGCCCTCAGGCGCGCCGCGTTGTACCGGAAAACTGAAACAAAACCTCCTTCCAATTGTGCAGATCGCTGCAGTTCTTGAGTAGGAAATGAGCATTGCCACAATTTGTTCTTCTGAAAATCGACGGGTGAACACAGGTTATTCAAGGGTACAGCTGTGGTTTCTGAGAGTTTTCGACAGGAATGCCGGAGGGGGTGGAAATTTCTGCTTCCAGGAGCGGCATATGATGAAAAAGTGGGCAGAGGTATCGAGTGACTAAAAAAAATTATGTCGCAGGTCTGCTGGATCTTTGCGCGATTGCGCCCTAGGGTTTTACCAGGAGTTACGGAATTTTCAGCAGGAGAGACCCCATCGCCAAGAGCAAGGGAGCGGCGGCAACGGAAGCGGGTGCCGCACAGAGGCAGCAGGATCCGCATGCGCTGAGCGGCGCCCAGGAGAACAGCCTGGAGGTCGCGATCGGGCGCGAGGCCAAGGCCTTCCGTCAGGCGCTGGACATGACCGTGGCCGAGGCCGCGCGCGCTGCGGGGCTCTCCACCGGCATGCTCTCCAAGATCGAGAACGGTGCCACCTCGCCCTCGCTTGCGACCCTGCAGGCCCTCTCGCGCGCCCTGCAGGTGCCGGTGACCGCCTTCTTCCGCCGCTTCGAGGAGGCGCGCGAGGCGACCTTCGTCAAGGCCGGCACGGGGCTCACCATCGAGCGCCGCGGCACGCGCGCCGGCCACCAGTACCAGCTCCTGGGCCACAGCACCGGCAAGGGCCTCTCCGTCGAGCCCTATCTCATCACCTTGACCGAGGAATCGGACGTCTTCCCCCTGTTCCAGCACGCGGGCGTCGAGTTCCTGCACATGCTGGAGGGACGGGTGGGCTATCGCCACTCCGACCGGACCTACGTGATGGAGCCGGGCGATTCGCTCTTTTTCGATGCCGACGCACCGCACGGGCCGGAAGAGCTGATCGAGCTGCCGGCACGCTATCTCTCGATCATCTGCTACGAGCGCAAGAACAGCTAGGTGCCGTCCGGGCCGGCTCTGCGCCGCCGGCAAGCCGTGTCGGGCCGGCCTTCGGATGCCCGGGTGCGGCCAAGGAGTCGGGTGCGGCCGCGGTTTTTGCAGGCCTCTCGGCTTTTTCGGCGCGCGCCGCGGTGCTAGATAGAGGCAAATGCGAGTCTCGATCTGCGGCCCTTGCCGCCACCGGCTGCCCTTGGAGCGCCCTTTATGACGTTATCTGTCGTTACGCCGACGGCCGACCGCGGTGGTTGGCTGCGTCCGCTTCTCCTTGTCTTGCTGCTGGCCACGAGCCTCGCGGCCTGCGGCGGCAACGAAGAGCTGATCCCCACCGATCCGAACGAGGCCTCGGTCGAAGAGCTCTACGACCGCGCCGTCGCCACCATGAACGCCGGCGACTACCGGCCGGCGGCTGCCCTCTTCGACGACGTGGAGCGCCTCTATCCCTATTCCGTCTGGGCGCCGCGCGCGCAGCTCATGGCCGCCTATGCCTACTATCTCAACAACAACTACGACGACGCGATCAACACGCTCGACCGCTTCATCCAGCTCCACCCGGGCAGCAAGGATGCGCCCTACGCCCACTACCTGAAGGCGCTCTGCTACTACGAGCAGATCTCCGACGTGCGCCGCGACCAGCAGATGACCCGCGAGGCCAGGTCCGCGCTGGAAGAGGTGATCCGGCGCTATCCCGACAGCCAGTACGCCCGCGACGCGCGCCTGAAGCGCGACCTCGCCGTCGACCACCTGGCCGGCCAGGAGATGGAGATCGGCCGCTTCTACCAGCGCCACGGCGACTATCTGGCGGCGATCAACCGCTACCGCACGGTGATCACGCAGTTCCAGACAACCACCCACGTGCCCGAGGCCCTGCACCGGCTGGTCGAGTGCTACCTGGCGCTGGGCGTCACCCGCGAGGCGCAGGCGACCGCGGCCGTGCTGGGCTACAACTATCCGGGCAGCCAGTGGTACACCGACAGCTACTATCTGCTGACCGGCGTCGACCTCCGGCCTGAAGAGCAGCCGGATTCCTGGATCGCCGGAGTCTGGCCCTTCTAGCGGCCTCGAGCGGGGGCACGGCGATGCTGACCAGGCTCTCCCTTCGCGACGTGGTGCTGATCGATCGCCTGGATCTGGATCTCTCGGAAGGCCTGACCGTGCTGACGGGCGAGACCGGGGCCGGCAAGTCGATCCTGCTGGATGCGCTGGGCCTGGCGCTGGGTGCGCGCGCGGAGGGCCGCCTGGTGCGCGCCGGCGCCGAGCAGTCGCAGGTGGTCGCGGCCTTCGATCTCCCCGACGATCATCCCGCGCTTGCGCTGGCGGAAGCCCAGGGCCTGGCGGACGAGGGCGGCCTCCTGCTCCTGAAGCGTGTCCTGACGGCGGAGGGCCGCAGCCGCGCCTTCGTCAACGACCAGCCGGTCAGCGTCTCCCTGCTGCGGGGCCTGGGCGACCTGCTGGTCGAGGTCCAGGGCCAGTTCGAGCAGCGCGGCCTGCTGGACCGCAGCGGCCACGCGGCCCTGCTGGACGCCTTCGGCGGCGCCCGTGCCCTGCTCGAGGAGGTGGCCGCAGGCCATGCCGCCTGGCGCGAGGCCCTCCGCCGGCTCGAGGCGGCCGAGACGCGCCTGCAGGAGGCCCGCGCGGAGGAAGAGACCCTGCGTCACGCGCTGACGGAGATGGAGGCCCTGAACCCGGAGGAGGGGGAGCTGGACCGCCTGGCCGAGGAGCGCCAGCTCCTGCTGCACCAGGGCGCGATCCTGGACGCGCTGGCCGAGGCCGAGCGCGGCCTCTTCGGCAGCGGCAAGGCCGAGGCGCTGATGGTCCAGGCCTTGCGCGCGCTGGAACGGGTGTCCGACAAGGCGGGTGAGCGCCTGCAGGGGCTGCTGGAGAGCCTGGAGCGCAGCCTGAACGAGCTGGAGGAGGCCGGTCGCGAGATCGCCAACCTGGGCAGCGGCGGCGAGCTCGACCCCGAGCGGCTGGGCTGGGTCGAGGAGCGCTTCTTCGCGCTGAAGGACCTGGCCCGCAAGCACGGCGTGGAGGTCGACGCCCTGCCGGCCCTGCGCCGCGCCTTCGACGAGCGCCTGGCGGCCCTGGAAGGCGGCGAGGCCGCGATCGCCGAGCTCCGCCAGGCGGCCGGAAGCGCGGAGGCGGAGTTCCGTGCGGCCTGCCGGCGCCTCACGGCGCTGCGGAGCGAGGCGGCAGGGGCCTTGGACTCTGCGGTCAACGCCGAGCTGGCGCCCCTGAAGCTGGAGCGCGCGCGCTTCGAGACCGCACTGGAGCCGCAGCCGGAGGCGGCCTGGGGTGCGGAGGGGGCCGAGCGCGTGCAGTTCCTGGTGGCCACCAACCCCGGCGCCGAGGCGGGGCCGATCGGCAAGATCGCCTCGGGCGGCGAACTGGCTCGCTTCCTGCTGGCCTTGCGGGTGGTGCTGGCGCGGATCGGCTCGGCCGCGACCCTCGTCTTCGACGAGGTCGATGCGGGCATCGGCGGCGCCACCGCCGATGCCGTCGGTGCGCGCCTGTCTCGCCTGGCCGAGAGCTGCCAGGTCCTGGTCGTCACCCACAGCCCGCAGGTGGCCGCGCGCGGCAGCCGCCACCTGAAGGTCGAGAAGCGGGCGGTGGGCGAGCAGGCCCTGACCGGGGTCAGCCTGCTGCAGGCCGCCGATCGCGAGCAGGAGATTGCGCGCATGCTGGCGGGCGCTACCATCACCGCCGAGGCACGCTTGGCCGCCGCCAAGCTCCTGGAGAGCCAACCATGACCGACCACAGCCGAACGCCAGTCCCCGATCTGGAGGCCTCCGCCGCGGCCGAGGAGCTGGCGCGTCTGGCCGAGAGCATCCGCTATCACGACGAGCGCTATCACGGCGAGGATGCGCCGGAGATCGACGACGCCAGCTACGACGCCCTGGTCAAGCGGAACCGCGAGATCGAGGCGCGCTTTCCCGAACTCGTTCGCGACGACTCCCCCTCCAAGCGGGTCGGAGCGCCGGCCTCGCAGGGCTTTGCCAAGGTGCGCCACGGGGTGCCGATGCTCTCGCTCGGCAATGCCTTCGGCGACGACGACCTGCGCGAGTTCTTCGCCAGGCTGCACCGCTTCCTGGGCAAGGACGGCCCGGCCGCCGAGGCCGTGGTGGCGGAACCCAAGATCGACGGCCTCTCGGTCTCGCTGCGTTACGAGGCGGGGCAGTTCGTGCGCGGCGCCACGCGCGGCGACGGCAGCGAGGGCGAGGACATCACGGCGAACCTGCGCAGCGTGAAGGAGGTACCCGACCGCTTGACCGGTGCCGCGCCCGAAGTCCTGGAGGTCCGCGGCGAGGTCTACATGGGCAAGGCCGACTTCCGCGAGATGAACGCCCGGCAGGAGGCCCAGGGCCTCAAGGTCTTCGCCAACCCCAGGAATGCCGCCGCCGGCTCCCTGCGCCAGCTCGATGCCAGGATCACCGCCGGGCGACCCTTGCGGCTCTTCGCCTATTCCTGGGGCGAGATCAGCCAGCCGGCCGAGGAGGTGCTGGGGGGAAGCCACCACGAGGCGCTGAAGAAGCTGCAGGCCTGGGGCTTTCCGGTGAACCCGCTCTCGCGCCTCTGCAAGGGCGTGGAGGAGGCCCTGACGGCCTACCGAGACATCTCCGAACAGCGGGCCGAATTGGACTACGACATCGACGGCGTCGTCTTCAAGGTCGACCGCCTGGACCTGCAGGCGCGTCTCGGCTTCGTCAGCCGGGCGCCGCGCTGGGCCATCGCCCACAAGTTCCCGGCCGAGCAGGCGATCACCCGCCTGGAGGCGATCAGGATCCAGGTTGGACGCACAGGCGCGCTGACGCCGGTGGCCCATCTGGCCCCGGTGACGGTGGGCGGCGTAGTCGTGTCGCGCGCAACCCTGCACAACGAGGACGAGATCCAGCGCAAGGACATCCGCGTCGGCGACAGCGTGGTGGTGCAGCGCGCCGGCGACGTGATCCCGCAAGTGGTCTCGGTCCTGCTCGATAAGCGGCCGGCCGGCAGCCAGCCCTACAGCTTCCCGACCCACTGCCCCTGCAGCCTGGAGAGCCCCGTGGTGCGAGCGCCCGGCGAGGCGGTGACGCGCTGCAGCGGCGAGCTCGCCTGCCCGCATCAGCAGGTGGAGAAGCTGCGCCACTTCGCCAGCCGCGGTGCCTTCGATATCGAGGGCCTGGGCGAGAAGCACATCAAGGCCTTCTTCGAGCAGGGCCTCATCAAGAAGCCCGACGATCTCTTCACCCTCAGCGAGCGCGACGGCCAGGGGGGTCCGCCGCTGGCCGAGTGGGAGGGCTGGGGGCAGCGCTCGGCCGAGAACCTCTTCGCCGCCATCGACGAGCGCCGGCAGATCTCGCTCGAGCGCTTCATCTATGCGCTGGGCATCCGCCAGGTGGGGGAGGCGACGGCCAAGCTGCTGGCCCGCCGCTACCAGAGCCTTTCGGCCTGGCACCGGGCGATGCGGCAGGCCGCCGGAGAGCGGGCGGCAGCGCCTGCGGCCACCAAACCGGAGGAGGTGGGCGAGGCCTTCGCCACACTCTGCGACATCGACCAGATCGGCGTCTCTGTCGCCGACGACCTCGTCCGCTTCTTTCAGGAGGAGCACAACCTGGCCGTCCTGGAACGGCTGGAAGCGCTGCTCGAGGTTCAGGATGCGGCTGCCAGGGCCACGGCCGATTCGCCGATAGCCGGCAAGACCCTGGTCTTCACCGGCAGCCTCACCCAGATGACCCGCAGCGAGGCCAAGGCCCGTGCCGAGGCCCTGGGCGCCAAGGTCGCCGGCTCGGTCTCCAAGCGGACCGACTTCGTCGTCGTCGGCGCCGATGCGGGCTCGAAGGCGGACAAGGCCTCAGCCCTGGGCATCACCGTCCTCAGCGAGGAGGAATGGCTGGACCTCAGCGCCCGGGGCTGAGGGTCATCCAGTCCAGCGCTCTTGCCGTCTGATTTTCCCTCCGCAGGCGTGATCCGCTCCCCTGCACGCAAGTCGGCCGTGTGCGCCGACAGCGGATTTTCATTGCCCTTAATTCGAGAAAAACTATTTCACGGAACGCTTGCGTTGTAATCTGTCTTTTGCCACAAAGGGAGGAAACCCGGCGGATTGAGGGGAGTTCTCGCATGGGGTCGAAGGCATCGAATGCATCGAAAAGTAGTGTACCGGTGAATCGCCACCTCGGGGAGAGGCTGCGCGGCCGACGGCTGTTGATGGGGCTTTCCCAGGCGCAGGTGGCAGAGAGCCTGAACGTCACCTTCCAGCAGATCCAGAAGTACGAGAACGGCAGCAGTCAGCTTACCCCGGAACGCCTGCACCGCCTGGCGGTGGCGCTGGGGGTGACGGTGGACTTCTTTTTCGAGGGCCTGCCGGGAGTGGCGGGCGGGGCCGGGCAGGCCAGGCGCGACCTCCTGCCGGTTGGTGAGCTGCAGGACGCACAGGTTCTGGCCCTGGTGCGCAGTTATGGCCGCATCCAGGACGCCGCCCAGCGCCGCAGCTTTCTGCACCTGGTGCAGAGCGTGTCGAACAGCGATCCTGCCGGGACGCTGCCCTGACCGGGTTGTTAGCAGCCATTGGTATCTGCTGCTAACATCTTGAAGGTGAACGTTTTTCCCTTGATCTCTTCCAGCGATTCGCTCCAGGCTTTCGGCAACGGGGAAAGGCTGTCCCTGACGCAAGGGGGCGCCGCCAAACCGGGGGGAAGAGAACGGGAGCCCTGAGAAAGCGATGGGAAGTGAGTGTGATCGAGGTCTGAACAGACAGTTGAACGGCTACCGGCTGGCCACCGCAGAGATCCTCTATTACATGCCGGACCATCCCGGCTTGCTGCAGACCTTCGTCTGGCAACACTATGACCTGGCGCCGCACTATCCGCGGCTCAACAAGTTCCTCTCCTATTGGCACCGCGAGATCGAAGCCGTGCTGCACTCGGTGACGGTGGGGCGCAGGGAACTGATCGCGCCGCCCAAGGTGAGACCGGCAAGGCAGCTCTTCTCCCTGCACTGACTCGAGGTCTCCTCCGTAAGTCCCGCAAGGAAGCAAGGACGCCGAGGGAAGGCCGGCCGCGGTCGGAGTTGTAGCGGTGACAAAGAAGGGGTTGCATCCCTTCCGGGGCGCCGGGAGGATCGGGTCTGCTGCCTTGGCGGGGCTTTCCGAAAGAGGCTTCGCCGGACGGAAAGGAGGGCCCCCGATGGTGCGCATCCCCGGACGCTTCCCGCACAACGACATCCTGTCGCTGACGGCCGAGCACCCGACCTACGATCTGGCCGAGAGCGTGGGCCCCGACCTGCGCCTGGACGAACTGCTGAGCCCGGCCGAGATCGCCGAACTGGGTGCGCTTCCGCTCGCCTACGGCAGCCCCGAGGGCCATCCGGAGCTTCGCGCCGCCCTGGCGCGGATCCACGCCGTCTCGCCGGAGGAGGAGGTGGTGACCGCCGGCGGCATGCAGTCGCTCTTCCTGGCCGCCTTCATTCTTTGCGGGCGGGGCGAAGAGGCGGTCATCACCCGTCCCATCTTCCCCAACACCTTGAGCAGCCTCGAGGCCGCGGGTGCGGCGGTCCGCGCGCTGCCGCTGGGTTTCGAGCAGGGCTATCGCCTGGATCCCGCAGAACTGGAGGCGCTGCTCTCGCCGGGCACCCGGCTGGTGAGCCTCGCCTCGCCGCAGAACCCTTCAGGTGTCGCGATCTCGATCGAAACGCTGCAGTCGGTGCTGGACCGCATGGCAAAGGTCTGCCCCGACGCCGTGCTCCTGGTCGACGAGACCTACCGCGACGCCGTCTACGGCGAGGCTGCCGTTGCCGCCTCTGCCGTCGGCCTGGACCGCAGGGTTCTGGTGACCGGCTCGCTCTCCAAGTGCCACGGCGCGCCGGGCTTGCGGATCGGCTGGGCCGTCACCCGCAACGAGGCGCTCCGCGAGCAGCTCGTGCTCGGCAAGTTCAACACGGTGATCTGCAATCCGGCACTGGAGGAGTCACTGGCGCTCAAGCTGCTGCAGAAGCGCGACGCGATCGTCGGCGCACGGCGCCTGCACCTGGCCGAGGGTCTGGCCAGGACCGAGGCCTGGGTCGCCCGCGAGAGCGATCTGGTTGAGTGGGTCCGTCCGGATGCCGGCGCCCTCTGCTGCATCCGCCTGAAGCCACAGCACTTCGGCGACGCGGCCCTCCGGCGCTTCGCCGAGGCCTGCAGCCGCCGCGGAGTCCGCCTCGGGGCCGGCGGCTGGTTCGGCGACGGAGCGCAGGTCTTCCGACTGGGCTTCGGCCTGCTGCCGATGGCCGAGTTCCAGGCCGGCCTGGAGGCCCTCTCCGCCGCGCTCCGCGATGCGCTGAGGCAGGCGGCCTGACCCGGCGCTACTGCTCGGCCTGCTGCTCGGCAGCCGCCACTTCCGCCTGCTGACGCCTGATTCGCTCGTAGGTGACGAAGTACTTGAAGATGTTGGCGACGTAGGTCACCGGCTCGCGGCCCACCTCCTTGGCCACCAGCAGTTCGACGTTGTTGAACCAGACGTTCGGATCCAGCCCCGCCTTGGCCGCCTTCTTGCGCAGGCGCTGCAGCCGGTTCGGACCGGCGTTGTAGCCGGCGAAGGCGAAGAGATGGCGGTTCAGGGTGTCGATCCCCGGCTCGTCGAAGTAGTCGTCGATCAGGTAGCGCAGGTACTTGGCCCCTGCATTCACGTTGTTGTCGGCCTTGTCGATGCCCTTGATGTTGATCGGGTTGCCGGCTGCGGTCTTCGGCAGGATCTGCATGAGGCCGACCGCGCCGACCGGGCTCACCACCGACTGGTCGAGGCCCGATTCCTGATAGCCCTGGGCGATCAGCAGGAGCCAGTCGAGCTCGTACTTCTCGCCATAGGTCTTGAAGAGCTCCACCATGGCCTCGAAGCGCTTCTGCTTCTCGGGGCTGACGGCCTCTTCCACGTACTTGGGGTTCTGCAGGTAGCGCTTGATCAGGATGTTGGTGGTGAGCGAGCCGACCTTGTGCCTCTTCACGAAGTCGTTGATTTCCTTGGCAAGCAGCGGGCTGTCCTTGCGGAAGGCCCAGCCGATGGAGCCGCCCTCGCGGAGCACGATCTCTTCATGGACGACCAGCTTGTCCGACACCTCCGCCCAGAGCTTGGCCAGGTAGGACTCCATGACGCCGGCCGGATAGACCCCGGCGGCGAGCATCTCGACCACGGTCGCATCGTCCAGGCGCTCGTCGATTGCGATGATGCGAACCGGATCCTTGCCCGCGGCCTCCAGGCGCTGGTTCAGGGCCTGCAGGCTCTCGTAGTAGCTGGAGGAGCGGCGCACCGCGACCTCCAGGCCGGACAGCTCCTCCACGTTCGTCACCTCAGGGAAGCCTGGACTGCTGATCAGGACCTCCTGGACCTTATCGGTGAAGGGGATGGAGAAGTCCACCAGCTCCTGGCGCTCGGGCGTGATCGTCAGGTTGTTGGCGGCGATGTCGCCCAGGCCCTCCGCCACGCCCGAAATAAGCCTGTCGTTGGTGACCGGGATGAAGAAGAAATGGATCGCCTCGGCCTTCTTCAGCTTGTAGCGCTTGTTGAGTTCCTTCTCGAAGGCCATCATCAGTTCGTAGGTCGCGCCCCGCTGGCGGTACTTGTCCACGAAGTAGAAGGCGTTGTCGTTGACCACCAGCACGCGGATGACGCGGCGCTTGCGCATGGCATCGAAGTCGCCGGTCCAGGGCTTCAACGCCAGTTCGATCATGGCGTCTTCGATTTCCGGTTGATCCGGGTCTGCCGTGTCTTCTTCGTCGGCAGCGCTCGGCACCGTCTCAGCAGCCTTTTCGTCGGCTTCGGCCGGCGCAACCCCGAAGAAGAAGAGGTAGCAGGCTAAGATCGCCATGCTCCCGACACTTGCCATCACACGCATTCTTTGCCTCCGCTGTCGGCTTCAAGGTAGCCGTGCGGCACACTAACGCATTTCACTGTCTCGGCTATAGCGATTTCTGCCGCCGGTGGCGTGGGTACTCCCATGCGCCCAGGTTCTGGAGGCGAGCCTGCAACTAGCGCGCCGCCAGCTTGTTGGGCGAGTGGGACGCGGCTCTATGTTTTCGCCGCTGTCGCCAGGATGCGGTACATGGAGCGCAGCACCGGTTTCTCGATCAACTTCTTGTCTACCACGACGAGGCCGGTGCCGGCGGCCTCGAAGGCCTCGACGATGCGGCGCGCCTCGGCGACCTCGGCCGCGCTCGGGGTGAAGGTCTCCATGATCACCGGAAGCTGCTTGGGGTGGATCGCGCCCTTGCCGGTCATGCCCAGCGCCTGCGCGGCCTTCGCTTCCCGCTCCAGACCTGCCATGTCGTCCAGGTCGAGGAAGGGCACGTCGATCAGGTCGATCTCGGCCGAGGCGGCGGCGTGGACGCAGCGGCTGCGGGCATGGAGCAGGGCCTCCCAGCTCGGCCGCACGCGCAGCTCCGCCGCCATATCGACGGCACCGAAGAGCAGGGAGTCGACGCGCGGGCTGGCGGCGGCGATCTCGTGGCAGGCCTCCAGGCCGGCGTTGGTCTCGATGATCACCTGCAGGCGCAGCGCGGAGCCGGCGGCGGTGAGCAGCTCGTCCAGCAGCCGGACCTCCTCAGCCGCCTTCACCTTCGGCAGCATCAGGCCGTCCGGCGCGCCCCCGCCTTCGAGGAGGGCCAGCAGGTCGGCCAGGCCGTCCGCGCTGCGCAGTCCGTTGATCCGCACCAGCACCTCGCAGCGGCCGCTCTCGGGGCGCTTGGCAAGCAGGGCGACGCAGTCCTCCCGCGCGCGGGCCTTGTCCTGCGGGGCGACGGCGTCCTCCAGGTCGATGCAGACGATGTCCGGACCGCTGCGTACGGCCTTGGGGAAGAGGTCGAGGCCGGTGCCGGGCACGAAGAGGAAGCTGCGCCGCGGACGGATCCGGGCAGTGGTATCGCTTTGCATGGCGGGGCCTTTCGATCGGTGAAGGACCGAGGAGAGACCCCGGCCTGGCCCCTTATAGGCTGGGGCTGGCGGCGGCGGCAATCCGCGGCCGGCGGACGGCGCGAGCACCCCTGACGAGGAAACCCCCTCCATTTCTCTTGCAAGCGCTTACATTTCTGCTCTATGACGACCGCCACCAGCGGCAGTCTGCAAGAGGGATGCGTTCATGGACTATCTGAAGAGGGCCTCCAAGACCTCGTCGGCCGACGAGAAGGATGTGCGCCAGGCAGTCGAGGCAATCCTCGGCGAGATCGAGGAGGGCGGCGATGCCGCCGCGCGCCGCTATGCCGAGGCCTTCGACGGCTGGACGGGCGAGATCCTGGTCGGCCCGGAGGAGCGGGCGGCAGCCGCCGGCAGGGTCAGCCAGCAGCTCAAGGACGACATCCGCTTCGCCCACGACAACGTTCGCCGCTTCGCCGAATCCCAGCTCGCCAGCATGACCGGAACGGAGATGGAGGTCGTGCCGGGCCTGCTCGCCGGACAGAAGCACATCCCGGTGACGGCCGCCGGCTGCTACGCGCCGGGCGGGCGCTACAGCCATGTCGCCTCCGCCGTCATGACGGTGACCACCGCCAAGGTCGCCGGCGTCGCCCATGTCACCGCCTGCTCGCCGCCGAGGCCCGGGGCCGGCATCAACCCCGCCATCCTCTACGCCTTCGACATCTGCGGCGCCGACACGGTCCTGAACCTGGGCGGGGTGCAGGCCATCGCCGCGATGGCCTTCGGGCTCTTCGGCACCCCGCCGGCGCGGGTCCTGGCGGGACCGGGCAACCAGTTCGTGGCCGAGGCCAAGCGCATCCTCTACGGCCGGGTCGGCATCGACATGTTCGCCGGGCCCACCGAGAGCCTGGTGATCGCCGACGCCGCGGCCGATCCCTCGATCGTGGCCTGGGACCTGGTGGGCCAGGCCGAGCACGGCTACAACTCTCCGGTCTGGCTGGTCGCCACCGACCGGGCGCTGGCGCAGAAGGTGGCCGAGCTCGTCCCCCTCTACATCGCCGAGCTGCCGGAGCTGAACCGCAAGAACGCCGAGGCGGCCTGGCGCGACTACGGCGAGATCATCCTCTGCGAGAGCCGGGACGAGGCGGTCCGGGTCTCCGATGAGAAGGCGCCGGAGCACCTGCAGGTGCAGGCCGCCGACCTCGATTTCTGGCTGGAGAAGCTGGCGAACTACGGCTCGCTCTTCCTGGGCGAGGAGACCACGGTGGCCTATGGCGACAAGGTCTCGGGCCCCAACCACGTGCTGCCGACAAAGGGGGCGGCGCACTACACCGGCGGCCTCTATGTCGGCAAGTTCATGAAGACCGTCACCTGGCAGCGCGCCACGCGCGAGGCCAATCGCGCCATCGGCCAGGCCTGCGCCCGCATCTCGCGCCTGGAGGGCATGGAGGGCCACGCCCGGACCGCCGACGTCCGCCTGGCGAAGTACTTCCCGGAGGAGGATTTCGACCTAAGAGCCCGACTCAAAACTCTATGAGGTAGAGCAAGGCCTTGCCAGGCGTCTGGTGGTGAGGCGGATGTGAGCAACGAGGATCCAAGCCTCGGCGCTGGCGATGGATTTTTCCCAGTCCTTGGCCAGTCTGCGGCATCGGCCGAGCCAGGCAAGGGTGCGTTCGACGACCCATCGTCTTGGTATGACCTCGAAGCCTTTTGCAGTATCGGAGCGTTTGACGATCTCGAGTCTCCAGGTGCCGATTTCGGCAAGTGCGGCCTCGAGCTTCGGCCCAGCATAGGCACCGTCGGCGAAGAGGTGGCGCAGCCAAGGGAAGGAGTGGCGGAGGGAAGCGAGTAGTTTGGGTGCAGCGTCCCTGTCCTGAACGTCTGCTTCGAGCACGAGCAGACCAACCATCAGGCCGAGGGTATCGGTGAGGATGTGGCGCTTGCGGCCTTTGACTTTCTTGCCTGCGTCGTAGCCACGGGGGCCGCCGCTTTCCGTGGTTTTCACGCTCTGGCTGTCGATCACACCGGCGCTCGGGCTGGCCTCTCGGCCTTCTCGTTCACGCGCATCGGCATGAAGGTGGAAATGGATGGTCCGCAGCATGCCGCTGTCGCGCCAGGCGTAGAAGTAGCGCTGCACCGTCGAGGGCGGTGGAAAGTCCTTCGGCAAGAGAGCCCACTGGCAACCGCTTGAGGCCATGTATAAGATCGCGTTCATCACCTCGCGCAAGTCCGTCGTCCTCGGCCGACCAATGCGGCGAGGCGGCGGCATGAAGGGCGCAATCAGAGCCCACTCCGCGTCCGTCAGGTCGCTTGCGTAGCGTCGAGCCCGTCGCTCATAGTGGCGGCGAGCGGTTTCAGTCCATGGCATTGTTGGCTCCGTCCAGTTTGGCAACCAGACAGAATCACAAGCCTCTGAAATCGCTCAACTCCTTTTGGGTTGGGCTCTCAAGGGGACGTGAGAGGGCCACTCAATTCCTTGTTCAGGAGGGGGCGAAGGACTCCGCCAGCAGGTCGTAGACGATCCGGATGCGTCGGCTGGAGTTTAGCTCGCGGTGGGTGACCAGCCAGATTGGGACCTCGATGGGGGCGATCTCGGGCAGAACCTGCTCCAGCTCCGGGGCCCTGGCGGCCATCTCCCGGGTCAGCACCGTGATCCCCAGGCCGTGGCGCGCCAGTTCCACCAGCACGGTTCCGCTGGTCGCGGTCACCTTGAAGTTGCGCCGCTCGATCGGCAGGCCGAGTTCCCTGAGGTAGGCCGCCATGGGCTCCAGCGGCTCGACGCCGATGAAGTCCGCGTCCGCCAGGTCCTCGGTCCCTTGCGGACGTCCGCGCCTGGCCAGGTAGTCGGCCGCGGCATAGAAGTGCGCGGCGGTGAGGCCGACCCGACGGGCGATGAGGTCGGGCTGCGTGGGGCGGGCGTGGCGGATGGCGATGTCCGCCTCGCGCCGCTGCAGGTTGCGCAGCTCATTGACCGCGATCACCTCCACCGCGATGCCCGGTGCCAGGTCGCGCAGGCGCCGCAGGACGGCGGGCAGGTGGTAGGTCGACATGAAGTCGGTCGCGGTGATGCTGACATGGCCCTCGACGGCCTGCGCGCGGCCGGAGGCGGCGAGCGAAACGCCGGCCGCCGCCGCACCCATGGCGCGCACGTGCTCCAGCAGCTCCAAGCCGGCCTTGGTCAGCACCAGGGAGCGGCCGACCCGCTCGAAGAGGGCGACGTCCAGGGCCGCCTCCAGCGCCGCGACCTGGCGGCCGAGGGTCGGCTGGGTCTGGCCCAGCGCGCGCGCGGCCGCGGAAAGCGAGCCCTCCTCCGCCGTGGCCAGAAAGGCGCGCGCCTGGTTCCAGTCGAAGGAGATGCTCTGCCAGTTCATGCATATTTGCATAACACAGAAACGGTCTTCGGCAATTCCTCTTTGATCTGCGTTTGGGTAGGGGAGGCCCCTGGCGAGGACAGGACCGCGTCCGACAGTCGAGGCATGGAGAACGGCAATGGCCCCCTCAGCAAGGTTCTGGGACCGGATCGCACGGCGCTATGCCAGGAAGCCGATCGGCGACCTGGCTGCCTACGAGACGAAGCTTGAGATCACGCGCGGCTACCTCACGCCGGAGTCCAGGGTGCTGGAACCGGGATGCGGGACGGGGACGACCGCCATCGCGCTGGCGCCCCTCGTCGGTCAGCTCCACGCGGTCGATATCTCGGCCGGCATGCTTGCGATCGCCGAAGCCAAGGCAGAGGCCGCCAAGGCGGAGAACCTGAGCTTTCAGAAGGCCGCGGTCGAGGATCTCACCCTGCCCGAGGGGACGCTGGACGTCGTCCTGGCGCATAGCCTGCTGCACCTGCTGGAGGATCGCGAGGCCGCGCTGGCGCGCTTCTACACCTGGCTGAAGCCGGGCGGCGTCCTGGTCAGCAGCACGGCCTGCCTGGGCGACGGCATGGCCTGGTTCCGCGCGGTGGCGCCGCTCGGGCGCGCGCTTGGCCTCATCCCGCTGGTGAGGATCTTCACCGTGAAGGAGCTGGAATCCTCTCTCCTGGGCGCCGGTTTCGAGATCGAGCGGCAGTGGCAGCCGGGACGAAACAAGGCGGTCTTCCTCGTGGCCCGCAAGCCGCACGCGGCCAGCCGGGAGGCCGGGACCGCCGATGCCGTGTCCTACGCCTGAACGTCGCTTCTGCGTCCGGGAGGAAGGGTGACCTACTGCATACGCGAGATGACCGAGGCGGACCTTCCTGCTGCCTTCGCGTTGCGGCTCTCCACCGTGGAGAATGCCGTCACCCTGGAGGAGCTGGCCCGGGACTACGGCGTCACCCCGGCCTCCCTGGCCGAGGCCATGGGCGGTCCCGTCCGCGGCTGGATCTGCGAGAGGGAGGGCGAGGCAGTCGGCTTTGCCATGGGCGACCGCTCCACGGGCGAGGTCCAGGTCATAGCGCTGCGGCCGGGCCATGAGGGCAGGGGGCTGGGGCGCAGGCTGCTCGCCAAGGTGACGGGGACGGCAGCGTCACCGTGCCCGAGACGCACGTCGCGGTCGACTGCGGCTTCGTGGCCAACCCGGAAAGGGTGCGTTCTCAGATGCAGGGGGCTTGCGTCTTCGGCATGTCGGCGGCGATGTTCGGCGACATCTCCTACGAAGACGGCCGCGTGGCCCAGAGCAACTTCCACGACTATCAGATGGTGCGCGCGGACAACTTCCCGATGGAGGTCTATACCCACATCGTCCCGAACCCCTTCGAGGTCCATGCGACCGGCGTGGGTGAGCCCGGCGTACCGCCCTTCCTGCCGGCGCTGACCAACGCCATCTACAACGCCAGCGGCAAGCGCATCCGCGACCTGCCGATCGGCTACCAACTAGAGGGCTAGGTTGCTTCTTGGGGGCGGGCGGCTCGACCCGCCCCCATCTCTCATCGTCACTGCACCGCGGCGGTTGCCTGGCCTTTGACAAGCGGGTCCCAACAGGATAGGGGGCGCTCGTCAGGGAGGAGCCCGCCATGCCCTTGTCTCGTCGTCATCTCCTGGTCTCGGTCCTTGCGGCAGGGGGGCTGTCGGCCGGCTTCGCCCCGGCGGCCCGGGGCGCCGGGGCCTGGCCGGAGCCTGCGGCCTGGAAGGAGCTCGAGGCCGAGGTCGGCGGACGGCTGATCGCGGTGACCTCGCCGCTCGCCGCCTGCGAGGCCGAGCCCGCGGGGCCGGCCTGCACCCGGATGCTGCAGGCAATGCAGAACCCCTTTTTCGTGCAGGACCAGCCGGGCGGGTTTCAGACCAACGGCTGGCTCGATGCCTGGCAGGCGGAGATCAGCCCCTTCGCCGTGGCCGCCGAGAGCGCCAGCGACATCGCAGCAGCCGTCGCCTTCGCCCGCAGGCACGGCGTCAGGCTGGTGGTCAAGGGGGCGGCCCACGACTACCTCGGCCGCAACTCGGCAGCGGATTCCCTGCTGGTCTGGACTCACCGCATGCGCGACGTCGCATTCGATCCGGATTTCCGGATCGCCGGCGCCGCTGCGGGAACCCCAGGCGTGCCCGCGCTCACCCTGGGTGCAGGCACGCGCTGGATCGAGGCCTACCGGGCGGCCTCCGCGCAGGGCCGCTACGTGCAGGGCGGTGGCTGCACCAGCGTCGGCGTTGCCGGAGGCTTCATCCAGGGCGGCGGCTTCGGCAGCTTCTCCAAGCGCTTCGGCAGCGGTGCCGGCAGCGTCCTTCAGTACGAGGTGGTGACCGCCGACGGGCAGATCCGGGTCGCCAACGCCCTGGAGAACAGCGACCTCTTCTGGGCCCTGCGCGGGGGAGGCGGCGGGACCTTCGGCATCGTCAGCGAGGTCACGCTCCTGACCCACCCGCAGCCGCGCAGCCTCGGCCTCTTGCGCGGCAGCGTGCAGGCAGCGGATGCGGAGGGGTTCCGCGCGCTTCTGGCCCGCCTGGTCGCCTGGTATCCCGCAGCACTCAACAACCCCGACTGGGGCGAGCAGATCGCCCTCCGGCCCGACAACCGGCTGGAGGTCTTCCTGGTCTTCCTGGACCAGAGTCGCGAGGAGGCCCTTGCGGTCTGGGAGCCACTACGCCGCGCGCTCGCCGAGGCGGGGATGGACCTGAACCTCCAGGCCGAGGTCACGCCCTTCTCCCGTCACTGGGATGCCGGCTACTGGCAGGAGACCCGGCCCTCCTTCGTCCAGCTCGACGCGCGCGCCGGGGCCGAACCCGGCCACTTCTGGTGGAGCCCCAACCAGGGCGAGGTCGGGCAGTTCATCGACAGCTACTGCTCGCGCTGGATCCCGCTCTCGCTCTTCCGGGAGGAGGCGGCGCCGAGGCTGGTGGAGGCGCTCTTCGCGGCCTCGCGGCATGCCCGCGTCAGCCTGCACATCAACAAGGGGCTGGCCGGCGCGAGCGAGCGGGTGCTGGCCCGCGAGGAGGCGACCAGCATGAACCCGCTGGCGCGCGAGGCGGCGGCCCTGGCGATCGTGGCCTCGACCCAGCAGGCCCGCTATCCGGGCCTGGCCGGCCACGAGCCGGACCGGGCGGCGGGCGCGCGGCGGGCCGAGGCCGTGAATGCGGCCATTCGGGTCCTGCGCGACGCCACGCCGGGGGGAGGGGCCTACCTGAACGAGGCCGACTACTTCGAGCCCGGCTGGCAGGAGAGCTTCTACGGCCGGCACTACGAGCGCCTCCTGGCGGTCAAGCGCCGCTACGACCCCGACAACCTCTTCCATGTCCACCACGGCGTGGGCAGCGAGGACTGAGCGCCCGTTCTCCCTACCAGTCGACCTGCACGCGGGCGCCCACGCCGTAGATGGTGTTGTTCGAGCCGATGGCCGCGGCGTCGGTGCCCTTGGCGTTGAAGACCTGGGTGACGGCGCCGTCGAGCATGACGCGGGCATAGTCGTCCAGGTACCAGTTCAGGCCGCCGATCATGCTGTACTGCTGGCCGCCGCGCGCCACGCCGCTGTTCAGGTCAATATAGTCGAAGCGGCTGGCGAGCTGCCAGGCGCCCCAGCCGCCGTCCTGCAGCGGATTCTTCACCTCCACCCGGCCGAAGGCTCCATCGGCTGCGATGTATTTTCTCGTGTCGTCGGTGAGGAAGTAGCTGAGGCTGCCGTAGCCGCCCCAGAGGCCGTTCGCGTCCTCGCCCTCGGTCGTTTGCAGGAAGGTGTTGGCGACCTCTCCCTGGAACGACCAGGGACCCTTCACCCAGGCGACCTCGCCGCCGAGGAAGACGTCGCTGCGGGCGTTCTCGATGAAGCCCGTATTGACGCTGCGCTTGTCGGTGAAGTGGAAGAAGGGACGCTGGCGATAGCGCACCTCGTTGTTGTCGGCGTCGTTGCTGAAGCCGCGGTAGCGAACCGAACCGCCGACATGGAAGAAGTTCGCGTCTCCCTCCTCGCCGCCGAAGCTGTCGAAGAGGTAGCCGCGTCCGGCGGCGGCCAGTCCCTCGCTGGGTGCGGAGACCCCGGCATTCTGTCCGAAGAGGCCGGCATGCAGGGCCCAGTTGCTGCCCTGTGCGCCCGTGCCCAGGCCGACGCGGCGGTTGAGATCGAAGGCGTCCGTGATGGCCGCGCGCTCCATGAAGGTGGTGAAGCGCGCACTGGTCTGCTCTTCCAGCGAGTTCGGCGTCTTGTACTGGCCGGCCCGGATGAAGAGCGGCTTCGTGCCCTCGCCGAAGGCCTGGGTGTAGCGGCCCTTGTATTCCAGGAAGGCGTCCTTGATGTCGACGTCGTTGTTCGCAAAGTCGGTCTCGAACTTGACCTTGAAGCCGTCGAAGAACTTGGCTTCCACGCCGAGCCGGGCGGCGCGGATCTCGGTTGCGTTGTCGCCGGTGTAGAGATCGTCCTTGTCGCCGAGGAAGCCGCCGTCGACGAGGAGGCGCCCGCGCACCTTGAACTCCCAGTCGCGCCCCTGCGGGTCCTTGCCCTTCAGGGTTGGCGCCGGCGCGAACTCGAACTTGAGGTCCGAGCCGGAGGTGACGATGTCCTGGGTGCTGGCGATCGCGACGTCCGACTTCTCGATTGCCTCCTCGGCACGAGCCTCTGCCGCGGCGGCCCGCGCCTCTGCCGCGGCGGCCCGCGCCTCTGCCGCGGCGGCCTTCCGCTCGGCCTCGATCACCCGCTGCTCCGTGACCGTGGCCGGCCGGCTGGTCGTCCGCGTTTGCTGGCGGCCCTGCTGTTCCAAGGCGGAGATTCGCCGGTTCAGATCCTCGATCTGTCGGCTTTGTCTTTCAACGATGGCGATCAGTTCGGCTTCGGTAAGAGCGCGTGCCGCATCGGACTGAGTGATCAGGATGAACGCAAGAATAGCGGTCGCTATCGCCTTCTTCTGCATGGTGGAATCGCCTCCATTCCCGAGGGGTGCGTGGCGGCGGCCGGCCCATCTGCCCTGCGCTGGGAGACGGACCTGCTACCCGCGACCCTCAAGAAAGAAGACTTGCGTGACGCTCTCTTTGCGGACGGATGACCGATTGTAGAAAATACAATAATGAATAGTGGATTCGATAGAGCATCCACTATTTGTTATTTCGTCTAGACCTATGTTGACGGGAGAAAAAGCGCGATAGACTGGGGAGGTCGGCCGGCGGCCGGGTGAGAGCAGGCCTACTTGATCAGCGGCAGGATCTCGCGGAACTCCTCGCTTGCCGCGCGGCCGAGCCACTCGAAGGCGACCATCTCGCTGCTGACCGGGGTGACGCCGGCGGCCTGCATGCGCTCGAGGCCCAGCCTCTTGTTCTCCGGGTTGCGCGAGCCCACGGCATCGGCGACGACGAAGACGCGGTAGCCCTTCTCGCACATCACCAGCGCCGTCTGCAGGACGCAGACGTGGGCCTCCATGCCCATGACGACGAGCTGCCGCCGGCCGCTCTTCGCCACGGCGCGCAGGAAGGTGGCCTCGCGCCCGGCCGAGAAGCTGAGCTTCTCCAGCACCTCTGCGGGATCGAGCAGGGCGAGGAGGTCGGGGTGCGTGTTGCCGAGGCCCGCCGGGTACTGCTCGGTCGCGATCCGCGGCACCCCCAGGATCTTGGCGATCTTCAGCAGCCTGGCGGCCGTGGCAAGCGCCGCCGCGCCCTCGTGGATGGCCGGGGCCAGCTTGATCTGGAAGTCCACGGCCAGCAGCAGCGAATCCTCCTCGCGCATCAGCAGGCCTTCGTGCTTTGCCATGATTGCCGGTTCCTCCGCCCTACTGCAGGACCATGCCGCCGTCGACGATCAGGGTCTGGCCGGTCATGTAGTCGGAATCGCTGGAGGCCAGGAAGAGGGCGACGCCGACCAGGTCCTGGGCGACGGAGGGGCGGCCGAGCAGGATGCCCTCCGAGAAGCTCTCGAAGGCCTCGTTCTCGCGCTCGGTCAGGCCCTCGTCCAGGTAGCCACGATCGATCACGCGCCACATCTCGGTGTTGACCACGCCGGGGCAGATCGCATTGACGGTGATCCCCTCGCTGCCGAAGGCCCTGGCCGCGGCCTGCGTCAGGGCGACCACGGCGAACTTGCTGGCGCAGTAGTGGGCGAGCGGGTCGTAGCCCTGCTTGCCGGCGATCGAGGCCGTGTTGATGATCTTGCCGCCCTCTTCCTGGTCCAGCATCTGCTTGATCGCTTCCTGCATGCAGATGAGGCAGCCCATGGCGTTCACGTCCATGATCTCCTGCCAGTCGGATTCGGTGATGGAGAGGAAGGGCCGCACCTGCGCGATGCCGGCGTTGTTGAAGATGACGTCCAGCTTGCCGTGCTCCTCGACGGCGTCGGTGATCATGGCCTCGACGCTCTCGCGCCGCGAGACGTCGACCGTCGCCGGGATCGCGGTGCCGCCCTCGGCGCGGATGGCGGCGGCGACGTTCTCCGCACTGGTCCCGTCGATGTCGGCGACGGTGACCCAGGCGCCCTCGGCGGCGAGGCCCTGGGCAATGGCTTCCCCGATGCCGCGCCCGGCGCCGGTGACGATGATCGAGCGCTCGTTCAGGTCCTTGGGCATGTCACCTCCTCCTCCATTCTCCTGACCGCCTCAGCATGACACGAAAGGCAGGCGGGAGGGCAAGCCAAACGCGAGCATCGCCCGACCGAAAGCAACGCCGGCCGACGGTCTCAGGCGATCGAGATCAACTGGTCCGGCCGGCGCGTCTTCAGCTCGATCCGCCAGGTCGCCAGTGCGAAGGCGACCCAGGAGCCGTGGAACAGCACCCCGCAGATGAGAATGAGCGTGCCGGGAATGCCGCCGATCGAGGCCCGGTCGGCCAGCTCGCCGAGCGAGGTCAGCGGCGTGGGGTGGATGATCAGCTTGCCGAAATAGGCGATGGCGTGGATCACCAGGATGTAGCTGTAGTTCTTGCGCAGCCGGCGGCCGATGGCGCGGGCATAGCTGATGTGGAAGCGCGGCCGGCTGTAGTCCTTGGCAAGCAAGGTGTTCCACTTCCCGTCCAGGGTGACGCCGTCGCCGCGCAGCATGGGCCCGTAGAACTCCGTCTCCATCAGGCGGCAGCGCGCGCGCCAGACGTTGAAGTAGCGATAGCGCCTGCCCTCCAGCAGCAGGAAAACGACGATCAGCAGGCCCACCAGCAGGATCGGCAGGGGCGAGGCCTCCGGGCTGCTGTAGCTGAGCGAGAGGGCGAGGCCGGTGGTGACGACGGACCAGTTCGTCGTGTTGTCCAGGCGGGTGCGCCAGATCGTGCTGCGGTAGACCTCGCCGCGGTAGAGGTGGGCGACGGCCCCCATCTCCGCGCTTGAGAAGCTGGTGGCCGGAAGGCGGGCGTCGGCTTCGTCCATCGTCGCGTTTCCCCCTGATCTTATTGGTCTTGCTTGTCCAACGATCCTACAGGGTTGCTTCGCGCCGGGCAAAGACCGCAGGCCGGAAGCCAAAGTTTCGCGGGCCAAGCAGGCTTTTGAACCTGTCGCATCTACCTTGCGGATGTTAGCCTCGCCCAAGCGACGACAGTTGCCACACCTTCCCGACCAGAAGGAGAAACAAGGCATGTCCGATAACGTCAGCTTCGCGACCTTCAACCTCTACAATCTCCAGCTTCCGGGACTTGCCTGGCGTGGCGAGCCCTACAGCGAGGCCGAGTATCTGGCGAAGATCGGCTGGACCGCCGCGCAGTTGAGACTGCTCCATGCCGACGTCATCGCCTTTCAGGAGCTCTGGTCGGCCAAATGCCTGGCGGACGCCTTCGCCGCTGCCGGCCTGGACCAGACCTACGAGCTCGTCTTCATCAAGGACGAGTGGTACGACATCGCCGTCGCCGCCGCCGTGCGGGACCCCTGGGAGGTTCGCCAGAAGCGCCTGCACAAGAACTTCGGCGAGGGCTTCGTCTTGAAGAAGCGCGGCGGCAGCCGGGATCCCGAGGACAACGAGATCCAGGTCGACATCGACATCTTCGCCAGGACCGTGCTGGACCTGGAGCTGGGCAACAAGGACCATCCCGACCTGCCGGCGATCCGCGTCCTCTGCGTGCACCTGAAGTCCAAGCTGCCGACCAGGCTGGATCGCGAGGAGCGCGACCTGGAGGCCGTGCGCAAGCACTCCTCCGCGCTGGGCGCCGCGCTCTCCACCATTCGCCGCACGGCCGAGGCGGCGGCCCTGCGGGTGATCATCAACGAGATCCTGAAGCACACCCACGTGCCCCTGGTGGTCCTGGGCGACCTCAACGATTCGCCGCTCAGCAACACGCTTGCGATCATCGGCGAGCAGCCGAGCTATCGCCTCTTCCACTCCAGCCGACGCGGCTTCAAGAGCGACGCCGGTCTCTATGCCGCCGGGACCTTGCAGGAGTTCCGCTCGCTGCGCGACGTCTACTATACCCACGCGTTCAACGGCGTGCGCGAGAGCCTGGACCACGTTCTGGTCTCGGAGCAGTTCTACGATCATTCCAGAAACCGGCTCTGGTCCTTCAAGGAGATGAAGGTCTGGAACGACCATGTCGAGGACGAGGAGACCGCCAGCAGCGATCACGGGGTGGTGGCCGCCTATTTCGTCTACGACCCGGCTTAGCGCCCGCTTGGCCGGCTATCGCTCCTCGCCGGTGGGTTCGGACGTGAAACCCTCTTTCCAGGGCCGGCGGTCGCAGGCGCGAAGTGCGTCGCCGCCCAAGTGCCGCGACCACTCGGTCGCGGACCGGTGCACTCGGCCGTTGTCGCGACACCCCTCTCCATCCGAGCGGGAGGGGTGCCCGAGGTTTCGCCGCTGGCGATGCCGCACCTGTCCTTCGATCCGATCATCGCATCGCGCGCTACTGCGCATCGTCGATGACAAGGTCGGTTTCCGCGCTGTCGACGACGAAGACGGCCAGAAGCTTCGCAGGTTCGGTGTCGCTGGCGTTCGCACTGACGCCGTGGTGATCGCCAGGCATCTCGACGAAGCTCTCGCCGGCGCGATAGACCTGTTCGGGACCGTCATTGACCTTGCTGCGGACGGCACCCTCGAGAACCGTCGCGTATATGAAGGCGGAGGGCGGATGTCTGTGTGAGGGCGATGCGCCGCCGGGCGCGTACTCGACGAGAACAGCTCTCATGCTCTTGCCGGGAACATTCGGTAGTGCACGGTCGAAAACGACCGTGACCTCCGACTTCGGGTGATCTTGTGCCAATGCGGGGGCGAGTACGAGCGTCGCGAGAAGAATCCCGCCTACAAACCGTGTGAACATTGCCTCCTCCTGGGTTGGTGCGATGGCAGCGTGGACTGGGCTTCACGGCACGGCGAGAGCCTCGGCGAGGCCTTGGCCTGCGATGGTGTTCACGCCCGTACTGGGCGCCGCCCCGATGGCCTGGTGGTCGTTCCGGCGCATATTCGACACGATTTTGCTGCCGATGAGGCCGGTGCCACCGATGACGACGATCTTCATCCTGGATTCTCCATCCGATGCGCCGATCGATCGAGGATGATCGATCTCGAGCGGCAAGCTCTCAGTACTCCCAGACAGCAGGTACCCAACGAAAGGCGTCGCCGGCCACCGCCACCCGGCAGAAGGGGAACGACACGTGCGCGGCCACCAGCGGTTCGCGGGTCGCTGCCAGTTCCTGCAAGAGCCGGACCCGGACGCGGACCGCCTCCTCAGGGTCGTGGTCGAAAGCGTTGTGCCAGTTGGGGCGGTCAAAATGGTTCTGGAACACGGAATCGCCGAGGAAAGACAGGCGGTCGCCGCGTGACGCCAGGTGGACCACGCTGTGCCCGGGGGTGTGGCCGCCGGTGCGGCGGACGACCACCCCCGGCGCCACCTCGGCCTCCACATCGAACAGCCGGAACTGGCTGCGGTACTGCTCCAGGAACCGCCCGGCGGCCGATTGAAGCGCGTCCGGAATTGGCTTCGGCATGAAGGGAGGGAAACTGGGCGACTCCCAGAACTCGGCCTCGGCCGCGGCCAGGTGGATCGGCAGGTCCGGACGCAGGCGGCCCCTCAGCCCGTCGGCGAGCAGTCCGCCAACGTGGTCCATGTGCAGATGGGTGATCACCACGTCTGTCAGGGATGCGGGATCGATGCCGGCAGCGTCCAGTCGCATGGCCAAGCGCCCGGCCCGAAAGTCCGGGTACTCCATGCCCAGTCCAGCGTCGATGAGCACGTTTCGGTCGCCGCTTCGCACCACGACCACGTTCAGCGGCCAGTTGAAGTCGTCCGGCGACTGGAGCGTGTCATCCAGCCAGGCCGCCATGTCAGCCGGGTCGGCGTTGGTGGCCAGGGTCGCGGGCGGTAGCGGCAGCACTCCATCGCTGATCACCAGCACGTCGATATCGCCGACCCGCAGCGCGTATCGCGACGGAACCAGCTCGTTGGCCCCCGGTGCGGTCATTGCCTCTGCGATAATCATGACAATCGTGTCTCCATCCCAGTTGATGGGTGGAGAATGCACTACAGGGGGCGGCGAAGCTTCCAATCGACCTTTAGTTTGCCTCGGATTCTTGTCCAAAACTGTCCCTGATTGCGTTAGCATCCCTTGCCGAGATGGTCGCACGGCCAGCCCAGCCACCCAGATTCTTTTCGTCTCAATAGCTTCTCGGACCGTGGCAGGCCTCGCCCGCGTTGTGGAGCACCGTCGTGAAGCTTGAGTTCGGGGAGCACATGCTTGATCCGGATCGGCGAGAACTCACCCGGGGATCCGAGGCGATCGCGGTCGGACCGCAGGTGTTCGATTTGCTGCTTCACCTCTTGCGGAACCGTGAGCGCGTTGTCTCCAAGGATGACCTGATCAAGGAAGTCTGGGGCGGCCGGATCGTTTCGGAGTCCACCCTCACCAGCCACATCAATGCGGTACGCAAGGCGATCGGAGACAGCGGCGGGCAACAACGCCTGCTTCGCACCTTGCCCCGCAAGGGCTATCGGTTCGTGGGCGACGTGCGGGAATCTGCAGCTTCAGCACGAGCGGATCCTGCCGAGCGCCCTGAGCCGGCTGTATGGACACTGGCTCTTCCGGATCGTCCGTCAATTGCCGTCTTGCCGTTTCTGAACCTCAGCGGGGATCCTACTCAGGATTACTTCGTCGATGGCGTGGTGGAGGACATCATCGCCGCACTGTCGCGCATAAGCTGGCTGTTCGTCATCGCACGGAACTCGAGCTTCGCCTATAAGGGCCGGGCGGTCGACGAGAAGCAGATGGGCCGGGAGCTCGGGGTGCGCTACCTACTCGAAGGCAGCCTGCGCAAAGCGGCCGGTCGCGTTCGGATCACGGGGCAGCTGATCGATGCCGCGACCAGTGTGACTCTTTGGTCGGAGCGGTTCGAAGGAAGCGTCGACGACATCTTTGAGCTGCAGGATCAGATAACCGCAGACGTCGTCGGGGCAATCGCGCCGCAGCTTGAGCGCGCCGAGATCGAGCGCTCCAGGCACAAGCCAACCGAAAGTCTCGACGCCTACGACTACTATCTTCGCGCGATGGCAAACCTGCACTTTGGCACCAGGGAGGCGGTCGACGAGGCGCTGCGCCTCTTCTACAAGGCGATCGACCTCGATCAGGAGTACGCGCCGGCCTATGGCATGGCGGCCTGGTGTCACCTCTGGCGCAAGATCAACGGTTGGATGCAGGACCGAGCGGGGGAGATTGCCGAGGGGACACGACTGGCCCGGCGCGCCGTCGAACTGGGCAAGGACGATGCGGTCGCCCTTGCACGTGCGGGCAGCGCACTCTCCCATCTGGCCGGCGACCTCGACGGCAGCTTCGCCCTGCTTGAGCGGGCAAAGATGCTCAATCCCAATCTGGCGGCTGCCTGGTTCCTCGGCGGATTCGTCAGGGTCTGGCGGGGCGATTCGGACGGTGCGATCGAGGACTTCAAGCAGGCCATGCGTCTCAGCCCGCTGGATCCCGAGACCTACCGCATGCAGGCCGGAATGGCGGCAGCGCATCTCTTCGCCAAGCGCTTCGACGATGCCTCGTCCTGGGCAGCCAAGTCGTTTCGCGACTTGCCCACCTTTCTGATCGTGGAGGCCTTCATCGCTGCCAGCCACGCGCTTGCAGGACGGACCGACGAGGCGCAGCGAGCAATGCAGCACCTGCGCCAGCTCGATCCGGCCCTCCGTATCTCGAACCTTACGGACTATCTGCCGATACGCCGGCCGCAAGATCTCGCGACCTTCTCTGACGGTCTGCGTAAAGCGGGGCTGCCGGAGTGACGGCAGTCTGCCTGTCCGCCCAGGGCAGGGTCCGGGACTGTCAAGCGGCATCCAGAGCAAATCGTCGTCGCAGATGAGTCCGTCTGCTCGGGCTTTGCTCCAGATGCCGCTCAAAGCCAGACAAAGTCATTTGCGGTCAGCAGGGTGGCCGCGGTGACGCCGTCGACGAGGAAGGCCTGGTCGACCTCGCCGTCGCCGTCCTCGTCCACCTGGATCTGGCGGGTGCCGGCATAGCGTGCCTCGCTGTTGCCGCCGCCGGAGAAGGTGGCGTCGCCGATATAGGCGAAGCTGCCGACCTCGAGGCCCGTGGCGTAGACGATCTTGTCCTCACCGTCGCCGGCATTGACCAGTGCGCCCTCGAAATCCCGGATCACGGGCCCGCCCGATCCGCCGTTGCCCAGGGCAGCACCGTCGAAGAGGAAGCGGTCCATGCCGCTGTCGCCGAAGGCCGCGGCGCCGCTGCCCATCAGCAGGCTGTCGTTGCCGCTGCCTCCATCCAGCCGGTCGCTGCCGCTACCGCCGGAGAGGAAGTCGTCGCCCTCGGCACCGCGGACCCGGTCGTCGCCGGCGAGCCCCAGGAGGCTGTTGGCACCGCTGTTGCCTTCCACGGTGTTGTCCAGGCTGTTGCCGGCACCGTCGAGGTTGCCGAAACCGCCCTGCATGCGCAGGTTGTCGATGAAGGCGTCGTCGCCGCCGTCGGGCAGGGTGAAGTCGGCCTCCGCGCGCACCAGGTCCACGCCATCGGCGCTGAACTCGCGCACCCGGTCGTGCAGGCTGTCGACGACGAAGGTGTCGTCACCGGACCCGCCTGTCATGGTGTCCGCGCCGCTGCGGCCATTCAGAATATCGTTCCCGTCCTTGCCCAGCATCACGTTGATGAAGCTGTTGCCGACGAGGGTGTTGGTGATGTCGTTGCCGACCAGCTTCGCCTCGCCGGCGGTCAGGTTGAGCACCGCCTTCTCGATGAAGCCTTCGCTGCCGCTGGTGAGCGTGTAGGTCGCGGCGTCGGAGCGGACGACGTCCTCGCCGCCGCCGGCCGCCGATTCCAGCACGAGGTCGAACTCGGTGTCCACGAAGACTGTGTCGTTGGCGCTGCCGCCGCTGGCCGTGTCGATCCCGCTGCGGCCGTTCAGGATGTCCGCACCGCCTCCGCCGGCCAGGGTGTCGGCGCCCGAGCCGCCGCCGAGGCTATCCATCCCCTCGCCGCCGTAGGCGAGGTCGTCGCCGGGTGCTCCGAAGAGCGTGTCCCTGCCGCTGGCGCCGAGCAGGGTATCCGCGCCGGACTGGCCGCGCAGGAAGTCGTTGCCGCTGTCGCCCAGCAGTTCGTCGTTGCCGGCCTGGCCGCGCAAGATGTCCCGATCGGGGCCGCCGTAGATGCCGGTGTCGTCGCCGATGCCGGCGAAGACGGTGTCGTCGCCCTCACCGCCGAAGAACCCGCCGTCATCCCCGTTGGCTCCGTTGAAGAGGTCGTTCCCGTTTGCTCCGAAGATCAGGCTATCGTCGCCCGCACCGCCGAAGATCCTGTCCGCCCCGTTTCCGCCATAGAGGCCGCTGTCGCCGCCCGAGTCGCCGGAGATGAGGTCGTTTCCGAAGGTGCCGTGGATGACATCGCTGCCCGAGCCGCCATAGATCACGTCCTGGCCGGTCTTGCCGTAGAGCAGATCCTCGCCGGCATCGCCGAAGAGGAAGTCGTCGCTGCTCTGCCCGAGGATCGTGTCGTCCCCGCTGCGGCCATCCAGCCAGTCGTCCACCACGCTGCCGATCAGGGTGTCGTTTCCGCTGGTCCCGGCCGCATAGAGAACGAAGATCTCCACCGAGGTGATCTCCACGCCGTCCGGGATGGAGGCGCCGCGTGGCAGGACCAGTGTGTCGGTCCCGTTGCCGCCGTTGAAAACGTCGCCGGCCTCCATCTCCGCCAGGTCGGAAACCCAGAAGCGATCGTTGGCCTGCTGGCCGCGCAGGTGGTCCACACCGCTGGACGCGAAGAGGGTGTCGTTGTTCTGTGCACCCTCTAGGGTATCGTCACCGCTGCCACCGAAGAGAGCATCGTTGCCAGTCTGGCCGTAGAGGGTATCATTGGCGAGAGCTCCATAGGCGCGGTCGTGCCCGTTGTCGGTGAAGACCGTATCGCCGCCCGCGCCGCCGAAGATCAGATCGTCTCCGGACCAACCCGAGAGGCGATCCCTGCCGCTGGCGCCATAGACCCTGTCGTCTCCGTTGAAGCCTTGCAGGGTATCGTCGCCCTTCTCTCCGAACAGCAGGTCGTCGCCGTTGCGGCCGTTAATGCTGTCGGCGTTCATCCCGCCATAGGCGATGTCGTCACCGCTGCGGCCCTGAATGTCGTCCTGCCCTGTCGCTCCGAAGATCACGTCGTCGCCGGAATCGCCGTAGAGCTTGTCCTCGCCGCTGCCGCCGTAGAGCAGGTCGTCCTGGTCCTTGGTATAGACCGTGTCGGCGCCGATCCCTCCATAGGCAGTGTCGCCGCCGGAGAGGCCCATGAGGTGGTCGTCGCGCGCTCCTCCGAAGAGGTAATCCTCTCCGCTGCCGCCGAAGAGTTGGTCGTCGGAACTGTCGCCGTAGAGGAAATCGGCGCCCTGCTCGCCGTAGAGGCTGTCGACGTCGTCGCCGCCGAAGAGGCTGTCGCCGGCGTTGCCGCCCTGGCCGGTATCCCGGCCGGTGGCGCCGTAGAGGGTGTCCGCGGCGGCGCCGCCGATCAGCCAGTCGTCGCCCGCGTCGCCGAAGAGGAGGTCGTCTGCAGCCGAACCGAAGAGCGTGTCGTTGGCCGAGCCGCCGTAGAGGCTGTCGTCGTCATTGCCTCCGAAGAGCGTGTCGTTCCCGACATTGCCGAAGAGCGTGTCGACGCCGGCACGGCCCAGGGCAACGTCCGTGCCCGTACCGCCATCCAGAAGGTCCGCACCCGATCCGCCGCGAAGCTGATCGAAATCGTGCCCGCCATAGAGCCGGTCCTGGCCCGATCCACCGTAGAGAAGATCGATGTCCCTGTTGCCGAAGAGGGTGTCGTTGCCGCCGAGCCCCCGAATGATGTCGTTGGCCCGATTGCCCTCGATCCTGTCGTCGCCGTTGTCGCCGTAGAGGGAATCGGCGCCGGACTGGCCGAAGATGCTGTCGTTGTCGGCACCCCCGAAGACGAGATCCGGCTTTCCCCTGCCGTAGAGGGAATCGTCGCCGGAAAGGCCGTAGATGTAGTCGGGATTGTTTGTCCCGGTCAGGACATCGGCAGCCGACGTGCCAATACGCGTCGCCATGGTGCAGGTCTCCCTGGAGCGCCCCTTTTGTGGGGCTATCGGCCGGGGTGCGTTGGAACGAGGCCCGCCGCCGCGGAAGGCAATGCCACTGCGGCGATGCCGCTGCGTCCCTTCATGACAGGATGAGGCGCTCCCAGCCCATGCTTTGGCCCAAGATAGCTGCAATCCTAGGAAATTGGAACGCGCTCTCTATAAAACTTTTCCGCGGAAAATGCCGGCCGATGCCGACCGCTCACGCGGGGGAGGCTGCCGGGAACCGGCCAGATGCCGCTCAAAGCCAGACAAAGTCATTTGCGGTCAGCAAGTTGGCCGCAGTGACGCCGTCGACCAGGAAGGCCTGGTCGACCGCGCCGTCGCCGTCCTGATCCACCTGGATCTGGCGGGTTCCAGCATAGCGTGCCTCGCTGTTGCCGCCGCCGGAGAAGGCGGCGGAGCCGATGTAGGCGAAGCTGCCGACCTCGAGGCCCGTGGCGTAGACGATCTTGTCCTCACCGTCGCCGCCTCCCACCAGCAGGCCCTCGAAGTCGCGGATGACCGGGCCGCCCGACCCGCCGTTGCCCAGGGTGTCACCGTTGAAGAGAAAGCGGTCCATGCCTGTGCCGCCGAAGGCGGCGTCGCCTGACTCTATCAGGGCCGTATCGTTGCCGCTTCCTCCATCGACCCGGTCGCTACCGCTGCCACCGTAGAGAAGGTCGTCCCCGTCGCGGCCAACGATCCGGTCGCTGCCGGACAGCCCCATCAGGCTGTTGGAGCCGCTGTTGCCCTCGACGGTGTTGTCCAGGCTGTTGCCGGTCCCATCGATGTTGCCGTAGCCGCCCTGCATACGCAGATTGTCGATGAAAGCGCTGCCGTCCCCGTCGGGGAGCGTGTAGTCCGTCTCGGCCCGCACGAGATCCACTCCCAGGGCGCTGAACTCCCGCAACTGATCGCCTGCGGTGTCGACGACGAAGGTGTCGTCCCCCGAGCCGCCGGTCATGGTATCCGACCCGCTTCGGCCATTGAGGATGTCGTTTCCGTTCTCGCCCAGCATGACGTTGTCGAAGCTGTTGCCGAGGACGGTGTTGTCGAGGTCGTTGGCGACCAGGCTGGCCGCGCCGGCAGCCACGTTCAGCACCGCCATCTCGATGAAACCCTCGCTGCCGCTGGTCAGCGTGTAGGTCGCCGCATCGGAGCGCAGGACATCGTCGCCGCCGTCGGCCGCTTCCCAGACCGCGTCGAGCAGGGAATCGACGATGAAGGTATCGTCGCCGCTGCCGCCGATCGCCGTATCGACGCCGCTACGCCCGTTCAGGACGTCCTGGCCGCTGCCTCCGGTCATGGTGTCGGCGCCTGACCCGCCGCCAAGCCGATCCGAACCGAGACCGCCGTATCCCCTATCGTCGCCCGGTGCGCCGAAGAGAGTGTCAGCACCGCTGCCTCCGCTCATCGCATCGTTGCCGGCCTGACCGCGCAGGCCGTCGGCGCCGCTGTCCCCCGTCAGGCTGTCGTCTCCGCTTTGGCCGCGCAGGTCGTCGCTGCCATCGCCACCGTAGACGCCGTCGTCGGGGCCCGAGCCGGCGAAGAGCGTGTCGTCCCCGATGTCGCCATAGAGAACATCGCTGTCGGAGCCGCCGAAGAGCCGGTCCAAGCCGGTCTTTCCATGGAGCAGGTCTGCGCCAGCGCCGCCATAGAGCCAATCATCGCTGCTCTGCCCCAGGAAGCTGTCGTCTCCGGACCGGCCCGCGAGCATATCGCTTACCTCGGTGCCGAGGAGGGGGTCGTTCCCGCTGGTTCCCGCCCCATAGAAGATCACGTACTCGATCGACGTCAGTGTCACGCCGGCAGGGAAGGTCTCGCCGCGTGGTGTTACCAGCGTATCGGTTCCGCCGCCGCCGTTGAAGCGGTCACCGTTCTCCAGGTCCGCGACGCTCACCACCCGAAAGACGTCGTTGCCGTCCTCGCCGCGCAGGTGTTCGATACCGCTCGATGCGATCAGGGTATCGCTATCCTTGCCGCCTTGCAGGGTGTCTTCGCCGCTGCCGCCAACCAGCAGGTCGTTGCCTGTGCTGCCATAGATCGTGTCGTTGCCAAGGCCACCGAACAGGCGGTCGTCTCCATCGCCGGCGAAGACGGTGTCGCGGTCGTCCTCGCCGTACAGCGTGTCGTTGCCGCTACGGCCTGACAAACGATCATGGCCGCTTCCTCCATAGAGCACATCGGTGCCGCTGAAACCTTGCATGGTGTCATCGCCGGCTTGGCCGAACAAGGTATCGTCCCCGTTGCGACCGTTAACACGATCGCCGTGCTGGCCGGCCCAGACCAGGTCAGCGCCCGTGCGTCCCTGGATGATGTCCTGCCCGCTTCCGCCATAGATCACGTCGTCGCCGGAATCGCCGTAGAGCTTGTCCTCGCCGCTGCCGCCGAAGAGCAGGTCGTCCTGATCCTTGGAATAGACCGTGTCGGCGCCGATCCCTCCATAGACGGTGTCGCTACCGGAGAGGCTGAAGAGGCGGTCGTCGCGCGCTCCTCCGAAAAGGTAGTCCTCTCCGCTGCCGCCGAAGAGATGGTCGTCCGAACTGTCTCCATAGAGAAAATCGGCGCCTTGATCTCCATAGAGCCTGTCGACGTCGTCGCCGCCGAAGAGGCTGTCGTCGGCGTTGCCGCCCTGGCCGGTATCCCGGCCGGTGGAGCCGTAGAGCCTGTCCGCGGCGCCGCCGCCGATCAGCCAGTCGTCGCCCGCCTCGCCGAAGAGGAAGTCCTCTGCGCCTGAACCGAAGAGCGTGTCGTTGGCCGAGCCGCCGTAGAGGCTGTCGTTGTCATCGCCCCCGTAGAGCGTGTCGTTCCCGACATTGCCGAAGAGGGTGTCGACCCCTTGAAGGCCCAGCGCCAGGTCCGTTCCCGTGCCGCCGTCCAGCATGTCGGCACCCGATCCGCCGCGCAGCTGATCGAGATCGTGCCCGCCATAGAGCCGGTCCTGGCCCGATCCACCGTAGAGGAGATCGAGGTCCCTGTTGCCGAAGAGGGTGTCGTTGCCGCCGAGCCCCCGGATGGTGTCGTTGGCCCGGTCGCCCTCGATCCTGTCGTCGCCGTTGTCGCCGTAGAGGGAGTCGGCGCCGGACTGGCCGAAGATGCTGTCGTTGTCGGCACCGCCGAAGATTAGATCCGGCTTTCCCCTGCCGTAGAGCGAGTCGTCGCCGGAAAGGCCGTAGATGTAGTCGGGGTTGTTGGTTCCGGTCAGGACATCGGCAGCCGACGTGCCAATTCTCGTCGCCATGGTGCAGGTCTCCCAGTGCTGCCCCCGTTGCGGGGCTCATGACCGAGGTGCGCTGGAACGAAACCCGCCACGGCGGAAGCCGAAGCCCGCGCGGCGATGCCGTCGCTTCCCTTCTCGGCAGGATGAGGCGCTCCCAGCCCGTGCTCTGACCCAGGATAGCTGCAATCCTTGGAGATTGGAATGCGTTCTCCTTGACACTTTTACGCAGCAAGCTCCAGCCGATAGCGACAGATCGTGAGGGTGAGCTTGGCGCAGATCGCCGGACCATGCACGCCACGAAGAGCCTATCGCCGCCCGAATAGCGATAGGTGAAATCGGTCTAGCCGTTGGCGGTGATGCTGGCCACCGCCGGGGTTTCGGCGTCGAGGTTCGTGATTGACTCAACCCTGCCGCCGCTCAATTCTGGCTCCAGACGGCAGGTAGGCAAGTGCTGCTATCTCAAAGAATCGAACGACACGCAGTGAAGGAGACACCGACCATGACAGCACGCAAGACAATCGCAGCGGCGGCCTTGGCGCTCACCATCCCGGCCGGCACGGCGCTCGCCGAGTGCGAGACCATCCGCTTTTCCGACGTCGGCTGGACCGATATCACCGCGACCACGGCGATGACCACCATGCTGCTGGAGGAGATGGGCTACGACACCGACGTGAAGGTGCTGTCCGTCCCGGTGACCTATGCGTCGATGAAGAACGGCGACATCGACGTCTTCCTGGGCAACTGGATGCCGACCATGGAGGCTGACGTTCGCCCCTATCTGGATGACGGTTCGGTGATCTCGCTCGGCGTCAACCTGGAGGGGGCCAAGTACACCCTGGCGGTGCCCAAGTATACCTACGATGCCGGCCTCAAGAGCTTCGGCGACATCGCCAAGTTCAAGGACCAGCTCGACGGCAAGATCTATGGCATCGAGCCCGGCAACGACGGCAACCGCCTGATCCTCGACATGATCGACCAGGATGCCTTCGGGCTCAAGGGCTTCGAGGTGGTCGAGAGCTCCGAGCAGGGCATGCTCTCGCAGGTGGCGCGCGCCGTGCGCAAGGAAGAGCCCATCGTCTTCCTGGGCTGGGAGCCGCACCCGATGAACGCCAACTTCGAGATGGCCTACCTCGACGGCGGCGACGACTGGTTCGGTCCGAACTACGGCGGTGCCACGGTCTACACCAACGTGCGCAAGGGCTTTGCCGAGGACTGTCCCAACGTCAATGCCCTGCTGAAGAACCTCGTCTTTACCCTGCCGATGGAGAACGCCCTGATGGCGGCGATCCTGGATGAGGGCAAGGACCCCGAGGATGCGGCGGAAGCCTATCTGGAAGCCAATCCCGGCATCCTCGACGCCTGGCTTGCCGGCATCAAGACCGAGGACGGCGAGAGCGCCCTTGAGGAGATGAAGGAAGAATTGAAGTAGCCGCCGGCAAGGGGCGGGCGCGGAAGGGGGGGGGTGAACTCCTCCCGCCGCGTGCGCCTTGTGGCGAACTTGTGGGAGAGCGGGAAGGGGCAGGGCCATGAAGTGGCTTGAGAGCTGGAAGGTACCGATCGGTAGCTGGGCGAAGGGCTTCGTCGACTGGCTGACGAACAACCTGGCCTGGTTCTTCGACGGACTCTCCAGCGTCCTGGACGCGGTGATCTCCGCCCTGCTGTGGATCCTGCAGTGGCCGCCGGCGCTGGTGGTCATCGCGCTGGTGACGGCGCTCTCCTGGTACCTGCGCCGCTCCATCGCCTTCAGCCTCTTCACAGCACTGGGTCTCCTGCTGATCGTCAACCAGGGCTACTGGGAGGAGACGACGGAGACCCTGGCCCTGGTGCTGGCCTCCTCGGCGGTCTGCATGGGCGTGGGGGTCCCGCTGGGGATCGCCGCGGCCAGGCGGCCCTGGCTCTTCGCGGCGATGCGGCCGGTGCTGGACCTCATGCAGACGATACCCACCTTCGTCTATCTGATCCCGGCGCTGATCCTCTTCGGGCTCGGCATGGTGCCCGGCCTGATCGCGACGGTGATCTTCGCCATTCCGGCGCCGATCCGCCTGACGCACCTGGGCATCTCCTCGACGCCCAAGCCGCTGATCGAGGCCGGCCAGGCCTTCGGCGCGACCAAGTCGCAGCTCCTCTGGAAGGTGGAGCTGCCCTACGCCATGCCGCAGATCATGGCCGGCCTGACGCAGACCATCATGCTGTCGCTCTCGATGGTGGTGATCGCCGCACTGGTCGGCGCCGACGGCCTGGGCGTGCCGACCCTGCGCGCGCTGAACCAGGTCAACATCGCCAAGGGCTTCGAGGTCGGGGTCGCCATCGTGATGGTGGCCATCATCCTCGACCGCCTGTTCCGGGCGGAGAAGCGAGGCCGTAAATGAGCGAGGCTGCAAGCGCTCCCCCCATCGTCCGCTTCGACGCGGTCAACATCGTCTTCGGCGACCGTCCCCAGGCGGCGCTGCCGCTGATGGACGAGGGGAAGAGCCGCGAGGAGATCCAGGCCGCAACGCAGCAGGTCCTGGGCGTGCACGACTGCACCCTGGACGTCGGCGAGGGCGAGATCGTCGTCCTCATGGGGCTCTCGGGCTCCGGCAAGTCCACCCTGCTGCGCGCGGTCAACGGCCTGAATCCGGTGGTCCGCGGCGCCGTCTGGGTGAACGACGGCAAGAGCGAGGTCGACGTCGCCAAGGCCGGCCCGGAGGTCCTGCGCCGCCTGCGCACCCAGCGCATCGCCATGGTCTTCCAGCAGTTCGGCCTGCTGCCCTGGCGCAGCGTCGTGGACAACGTCTCCTTCGGGCTGGAACTCGCCGGCGTCGGCCCCGAGGAGCGCCGCAAGCGCGCCGCCAAGCAGCTCGAGCTGGTCCACCTGGAGGCCTGGGCCAACCGCAAGGTCCAGGAGCTCTCCGGCGGCATGCAGCAGCGCGTGGGTCTGGCCCGCGCCTTCGCAACGGAGGCGCCGATCCTCTTGATGGACGAGCCCTTCTCGGCGCTGGACCCGCTGATCCGCAACAAGCTGCAGGACGAGCTGCTGGAGCTGCAGGGCAACCTGAAGCGCACCATCATCTTCGTCAGCCACGACCTGGACGAGGCGCTGAAGATCGGCAACAAGATCGCCATCATGATGGGCGGCCGCATCGTGCAGACCGGCTCGCCGCAGGACATCGTGCTGCGCCCGGCTGACGACTACGTGGCCGATTTCGTGGCGCACATGAACCCGCTGAACGTGCTCCGCGCGATCGAGGTGATGCGCCCGACCGACCCGGCGCCGCTGCCCTCCGGGGCCGCCGCGCTCGACGCGCCATCGCCCGCCGGCCCGCGTGTGGCCGAGGCCGAGACCCCGGTGCGCGAGCTGATGCGCGCCTTCCTGGCCTCCGAGGAGCCGATCTTGGTGGCCGACGACGGCCAGGTGGTGGGCGAGGTCGCCGGCGGCGACATCGTACGCGCGCTGCTCAGGGCGTGAGCCGGAGACTCTCCGACAGTGGGATGAAGCGGCCTCAGTACTGAATATAGTCGATGGAAACCAGGCCAGTCCCGCCGCCCGGCAGGGTCACGCCGGCACCCATAATCAGGATGTCGCTGCCCGATCCTCCATCGTAGAGATAGCCGGCTGCGAGATCGCCCTGACTGGCCACGAAAAAGGTATCGTCCCCACTGCCGCCCCGGAGGCTGTCGGCGCCGGCACCGCCGGTCATGATGTCTGCGCCACTGTCGCCGAAGAGCCAGTCGTCGCCGCTGCCGCCGGACAGGCTGTCCTTTCCTGAGCCACCGTAGAAGAAGCGATCCTGGCCGCTGCCGCCGAACAGGCTGTCATCGCCGCCCCCGCCAAAGAAACCGGTATCGTCGCCCTGGTCGCCGTAGAGCTTGTCGTTGCCCTCATCGCCGTAGAAGGAGGCGTCGTGCCAGGCACCTCCGTAGAGCCAGTCGGCTTGTTGGCCGCCGTAGAAAAGGAGGTCGCTGCCGCCGCCGCCCAGGAGGGTGTCGGCGCCGCTGCCGCCGGTGAAGGTGCCGTCGTCGCCCTGCTTGCCGCTCAGCGTGTCGGCTCCATCGCCGCCGTTCAGCAGGACATCTCTGCCGCTGTCGCCGAAGATCTTGTCGGCCCCCGAACTACCGCTGAGAGCGATGTCGGCCCCGCTGCCGCCGAAGATGATGTCCGATCCGGATCCGCCCGTGAGGTCGGTGTCGTCTCCGCCTCCGCCGAACAGGCGGTCTCTGTCGTCTCCGCCGTAGAAGAAGGAATCCTCGCTGCTGCCGCCGTAGATAGCGTCGGTCCCGGAGCCTCCGCGCAGGAACCCGTCGGTGCCGCTACCGCCGAACAGCCTGTCGTTGCCGTCATCGCCGAAAAGGAAAGCGTCTCTTCCGCTATCGCCGAAGAGGCTGTCGTTGCCCGCACCGCCGTAGAAAATCTCATCCTGCAGGCTCCCGCCGTAGATCCTGTCGCTGCCGCTGCCTCCGAAGAGGAATGAGTCGTTGCCGTCCTCCGCAAACAGCGTGTCGTTGCGGTCGCCGCCGAAGAGGGAGGTGTCGTCCCCCTCTCCGCCATAGAGCTCGTCGCGGCCCGAGCCTCCGTCGAGCCAGATGTCCTCGCCGGAGCCACCGTAGATGCTGTCGGCTCCGCTGCCGCCCAGGAGGGAGCTATCGTCGCCGTCGCCGCCGTCTAGCAGGTCGTTGCCATTGTCGCCGGCGAAATTGACGTCGTCTCCGTCCTCGCCCAGCAGGCTGTCGCTGCTCTCCCCGCCGGAGAGGCTGCTGTCGGCGCCGCTGCCGCCGAAGGCCTTATCGCGGCCCGAACCGCCGGACAGGCCCACGTCCTCACCGGACCCGCCATAGAGCCGGTCGAGGCCGGTCCCGCCCACCAGCAGGCTGTCGTCGCCGGCACCGCCGCTGAGCTTGTCTGCATCGGCCCCCCCGAAGAGCCCGGTGTCGTCGCCGGCGCCTCCGCTCAGGGTGTCCTCGCCGCCGCCACCGAGCAGCGAGACATCATTGCCGCTGTCGCCGGCTACGAAGTCGGCATCGGAACCACCCGACAGCAAGAAATCGTCGCCGCTGCCGCCATAGACCTTGTCGGTGCCCTCGGCGCCCGCGATGGTGGAATCGTTTCCACCGTCTCCGTAGAGGGTGTCGGCGCCGTTGCCGCCGAAGAAGGAGAGATCGGCCCCGGATCCGCCGAAAAGGCTATCGTCGAACTCACCGCCAAAGAACCTGGTATCCGACCCACTGCCACCGAAGACGACGTCCGCGCCGCCGCCGACGACGGCACTGTTATAGTCTCCGAAGAAGGACGTATCGTCCCCATCCTCGGCGAAAAGGGTGTCGGAGCCCCGACCTCCGAGGAAGAATCCATCGTTGTCACTGCCGCCGGAGACGGTGTCGTCGCCGCTGCCGCCCCAGAAGACGGCGTCACGACCCTTGCCGCCAAAGAGCTGGTCGGCGCCGCTGTCTCCATAGAAGAAACCATCCTCCACGGCGTCTCCGTAGAGGCGGTCAGCGCCGCTGCCGCCGTAGAGAAAGATGTCTCGGCCACTGCCGCCGAAGAGCTTGTCGAGACCGCTGTCACCGAAGAACCCGCCAAAGCGGGACGGACCAAGCGGACCAAGGAGTAAAGTACCACCGTCATTGCCGCTGCCGCCAAAAAGGATGTCGTCGCCGTTGCCGCCGTAGAAGTAGGAATCTTCCCCGATCCCACCGATGACCCTGTCGTCGCCGTTGCGGCCGAACAAGTTGTAATCGTCCCCAGTCCCGCCGATGAGGCTGTCGTCGCCGCTGTCCCCGAAGAACGAGGCGTCGTCTCCATCACCGCCGGAAAGGATGTCCGCGTCACTTCCTCCCCAGAACAAAGAGTCATGCCCGCTGTCGCCGAAGAGACCATCCTTGCCATGGAGGCCGGAAAAGAGGATATCTTTTCCACTGCCACCGAAGAGGTTGTCGGCGCCGGTGTCGCCAACGAAGGCCTGGTCATTGCCGGCGCCGCCGTAGAGCCTGTCGTCGCCGCTTAGGCCGAGGAACCTGAGATCAGGTCCACTGCCGCCGAAGATGCGATCGTTACCAGCGCCTCCATAGAATGAACTATCGCTCCCGCTGACGCCAGAGAGGGTATCGTTGCCGCTGTTTCCCTGGAGGAAGTAGTCATCCCCGTTGCCGCCGAACAGCGTGTCGTCGCCGTCGCGGCCGGCGAGGCCGCCATCGTTCCCATTGTCGCCGAAGATTTGGTCGTCACCCGCGCCTCCATCGAGCCGGAAATCTGGCCCGCTACCGCCGGAGAGCATATCGTTGCCGCTGTCTCCGAAGAACAAATCGTCAACCCCATCGCCGCCGATGAGGATGTCTTTGCCGCTGCCGCCGAAAAAAAAGTCATCGTTGCCGCTGCCGCCGAAAAGGTAATCATTACCGCCCCAGCCAGCGATGATGTCGTCGCCGCTGAGGCCATAGATGGTATCGGCCAGTTCCGTTCCGGAGAGGCTGTTGTTCACCCCGGCGGTACCGAAAATGAGCGCCATTGTCCCTCACTCCCCTTCAAGCTTGGAACGTTTCTGCACGGAGCTTACAGCTCACACCCAACTTGGACCCCATCACTAGAGCAAGATGCGCTCGCTCACGCTCACCCGTCTTGCTCTAGGATGCTGTTATTTAAGAAAATCGTCGTCGCAGCTGAGTCCATCTGCTCGGGATTTACTCTAGCAGATCCCATGACACCCCGGAAGTGGCCACAGCGACTTGGGTCCGCTGGGTGAGCCTAGGGATATGGGACTCTCGCCGGCCGTCCGGGGTCAAGTCCGAGGTTTGCTGGAAAATTGTGAGGTGTCGGCCCAATTTGAGGTTGGCTTGGCAAGGCCGGTATCGGCCTCGTAGAGTTGGTCGAGCTCCTTTCTGACGGCCGCCATTTGGCGCCGTTCGCACTTAGTAGGCAGCCTGCACCCGTGCCTTGAGCTCCGGCCAGAGCTCTCCGGGCACCTTGGCAGCCAGGTTCCTCATGCGGTGAGCCAGGCAGCGTCGCCGGGCAGAGCGCGGGAAACAGGTCTCGATCGCCTTGATAATGCCGGGCGCCCCGTCAGGCGCCCTGTCACTGGTCACCAGCAGCCGATCGCCCAGCCCACGGCCGCGCATGTCTTGGAAGAAGGCAGTGACCGTCTCGCCATCCTCCTTGGAGCCGGCCATCATCGAGAGCAGGACCTTCTTGCCCTCCACGGTGGAGGCCCAGGCGGCCAGCACCCGCTCATGCCGCTGGCCAGGCCGGATCCGCTCGGCAATGCCGTCCACGAAGAGATGGGCGATCTCGAACTCACCGAGCGTCCCCAACGATTGCTTGCGTTGACAGGCGCAGGCCATCCGACCAGAGTGAAATTCCAGGATAAATCTTTCAAAGGAGGGCTCGATGACGGAGCTTTCGGTGCAACCGCTGTCGCCGGCGCTGGGGGTCGAGGTTGCGCTCGATCTCTCGGGCGAACTGAGCGACGCGGTCTGGCGGGAGATCGAGCGCCTCTACCAGGCCCATCAGCTGCTGCTCTTCCGCGGCCAGTCGCTGAGCGAGGAGGACCAGGTCCGCTTCGCCCGCCGCTTCGGTCCCATCTCCCGGCGCAACCCGGCGCAGGGCAAGCGCGACAGCGTCATGGTCTCCAACGTGGAGCCGGGCGGCGTGCTGGGGCAGGGGGAGCTCTTCTTCCACTCCGACAACACCTTCTTCGCGGAGCCCCTGAAGGCCATCGGCCTCTATGCCATCGAGGTGCCCGACGAGGGCGGGGACACGGTCTTCTCCAACGCCTTCAAGGTCTACGAGGCGCTGCCCGAGGCGCTGAGGGCCAAGCTGGAGGGGCTCAGCAGCTATCAGGTCTTCGACTACGCCGGCGACTACAACCGCCGGCCCAGCCTGGAGACCGTGCCGGCCGACGCGCCGCACGCCATCCATCCGCTGATCTGGAGCGACCCCGATCATGATCGCAAGGCCCTCTTCATCAGCGAGCACACGACGGCCCGCATCATCGGCCTGCCGGAGTCCGAGGAGGAGGCGCTGATCGCCACCCTGCGCGGATACATCGCCGATCCCAAGGTTGCCTACCGCCACCACTGGCGCCCCGGCGACTTCGTCTTCTGGGACAATGTCGCCCTGCAGCACGCGCGCACGCCCTTCGATCCCGCGGCGCGCCGTACCCTGCGGCGCACGCCGGTGCTGGACCCCGACGGTGCCCGCCGCTTCCCCGCCGCCGCCGAGGTGGCCCAAGCATGAGCCGCCGTTTCGAGGGCAAGCTGGCGGTCGTCACCGGTGCCGCCCGCGGCATCGGTCGCGCGGTGGCCGAGCGCCTGCTGGCCGAGGGCGCTACGGTCCTGCTGGTCGACAGGCTGCCGGCAGACTGCGAGGCCGAGGCGGCGGAGAGCCTCGCCCTGGACATCGCCGCCGCCGACGCGCCGCAGCAGGTGCTGGACGCGCTGAAGGGCCGGCGCCTGGACTTCCTGGTCAACAATGCCGGCGTGGGCGGCGCCACCACCCTGGCCCAGACCAGCGATGCCGACTGGGAGCGCTTCCTTGCCGTCGACCTCACCAGCGTCTTCCGCCTCTCCCGCGACCTGCTGCCGGCCCTGGCCCAGCCGGGCGGGCGCATCGTCAATATCTCGTCGGTCTTCGCGCTGACGGGCTTCCCGGGCTCCTGCGCCTACTCGGTCGCCAAGGCGGGCGTGGCGCAGCTCACCCGCCAGGCAGCCGTCGATCTGGCGCCCAAGGGCATCCTGGTGAACGCCATCGCGCCGGGCGTGATCGAGACCGAGATGACCCGCCGGCGCATCGAGGGCGATGCCTGGTACCGGCGGGTGCAAGTCGAGGCCACGCCGCTCGGCCGCGTCGGCCGGCCGGAGGACATCGCCGGCGTCGCCGCCTTTCTCTGTTCCGAGGACGCCGGCTTCGTCACCGGCCAGGTGCTGGCCGTCGACGGCGGCTGGCTGGAATCCCACTACCTGCCGGGCCGCGAGGGTTAGGACCGAAATGCAGCACAACCTCTTCTCCGAGCGCGAGATCCTGGACGGCATCGTCGAGTGGGCCAGCATCGAGAGCCCGACCTACGAGCCCGAACGGGTCGCCGTCATGGTGGGCCACGTGGAGCGGCAGCTTGCCGACCTGGGGGCCGAGACCGAGACCCTGACGCTCTCTCCCGACTTCGCCCCGGCGCTGCGCGCGCGCTTCCCGGGCAAGGACGGCTCCACCGAGGGTGGGGTCCTGATCCTGGGCCACCTCGACACCGTGCACCCCAGCGGCACCGCCGAGGGGCCGCTGAAGATCCGGGTCGAGGGTGATAAGCTCTACGGCCCCGGCGTCTTCGACATGAAGGGCGGCTTCTTCATGGCCTACTACGCGATGAAGAAGCTGCGCCAGGCGGGCCTGCCGCCGAAGCTGCCGGTGACCTTCCTCTGCATTCCGGAGGAGGAGGTCGGCAGCCCCGTCTCGCGCGGCCTGATCGAGGAGGAGGCACGCAAGCACAGCTACGTCCTGGTGCCGGAGCCGGCGCGCAAGGGCTGCGCCATCACCGGCCGCCACGCCTTCGCGCGCTACACCCTGGTCACCCGCGGACGGCCGGCGCACGCCGGTGCGGACAACCTGGTGGGGCGCAGCGCCATCCGCGCCATGGCGAAGCTGGTCGACCAGCTCGAGGCCCAGACCGACATGGAGCGCCTGGTCTCCTTCGCCGTCGGCGTGATCCAGGGCGGCCGCTGGGTCAACGTCGTGCCCATCGAATGCCGGGCCGAGGTGCTGGCCGTCGCCTCCACCGAAGAGAACCTGCAGCATGTCTACCGCACGATGGAGGAACTGGCCTCGCCGATTCCGGAAGTCACCCTGGAGGTGATCAAGGGGCCGGAGCGGCCGCTCTTCAAGCCGCACGCCGGCACCATGGCGCTCTACGAGCGGGCGCGCGACCTCGCCGAGGGGATCGGCTTCACCCTGGAGCACGGCCAGTTCGGCGGCGGCAGCGACGGCAACTTCACCGGCGCGCTGGAGATCCCCACCCTGGACGGTCTCGGCGTCTGCGGCGCCGGCGCCCACACCCACGGCGAGCACCTGCTGATCTCCTTCCTGGTGCCGCGCGCCCGGCTTCTGGCCGGCCTGCTCTCCGATCTGGACTGACGCCCATGCCAACCCACATCGCCTGCCTCACCTTCGACCAGGACAACGCCTCGGCCGTGATCTCGCGCGGCTTGACCACGCCGACCATGATCTCGCGCGGCGACTTCGGCGTGGTCGCGACCGACCGCATCCTGGCGCTGCTCGCCAGCCATTCCATCCCCTCCACCTGGTTCGTGCCGGGCCATACCATCGAGACCTATCCGCGCTCGGTCGCAAAGGTGGTCGGGGCCGGCCACGAGATCGGCCACCACGGCTGGACCCACCGCATCCCCGCCAGCCTCAGCCGTGCGGAGGAGGAGGAGGAATTCCTTCGCGGCAACGCGGCGATCGAGACCCTGACCGGCGCCAGGGCCCGCGGCTACCGCTCGCCCGCCTGGGACCTCAGCCCGCACTCCATCGACCTCATGCTGGAGCAGGGCTTCCTCTACGATTCCAGCCTCATGGGCCACGACTACCTGCCCTACCAGGCCCGCCGGAACGACCGGGTGGAGCTCTTGGAGCCGATCGGGCGCGGCGCCGACACGACCCTGATCGAGATGCCGATAAGCTGGAGCCTCGACGACTTTCCGGTCTTCGAGTACATGCGCTATCCCAACCTGATCCAGCCCGGCCTGATGAACGCCGGCCTGGTGCTGGAGAACTGGCTGGCCGACTTCCACTACATGGTCGAGACCCACGACTGGGGCATCCTCACCTACACCTTCCACCCGCACGTGATCGGCCGCGGTCACCGCATGAAGATGCTGGAAGGCCTGATCCGCGGCCTGGAGCAGGCCGGCGCCACCTTCCTCACCATGGAAGACGCCGTTGCCGCCTACCGGCAGCGCTACCCGGAGGGGCGCAGCGAGGACAAGCTTTAGAAGCTTGCCCTGATCCGCGACCTACCAGCCCAACCGTGCCTAAACAATGGTCATCAGTGTTTCGCAAGCCATCAAAGTCTAATAGGGAATACGAATGAGCTCCTCACTTGACCAACGAGGCAAGAATGAACATTATATCTCCAACGCAGATCGAACACAACTGCACCAAAAATTCTAGAATAGTGACCGGAAGGTAGCGCAGATGCCACCAATAGAACCTCTAGAAAAATCTTTAAGATCAGCAAATCTCGACTACCAAAAAAATGATAGCGAGTTCTTTGATTATAAACTATTCAAACAGTTTTTAATAAATATGAGAGGGCCGGTGTGGGATCCTTCCGAGCCGTGTGATTTCAATTTTGTCGGCTCGGCTCGAACGTTTGGTAGATTGGTTAGTCGACCATTTACAGAAATATTAACAGAAGAGTATGGAATAATTTCACGAAACATTGGTTATAACGGGTGTGTACCTACATCGATTCTAGAGAACGATGACTTAATGTCATATCTTAAAAATAGCACTGGAACTCCTGTGATACAACTTTGTGCGTTGGACGGTGGAGCTAGTGATTGGTATATCCCTGCTAGGAACCGTCGTGTATTTCTGACCTTAGATAACGTAACAGTTAAAAACAAACAATACTTGCGACGAGTATTAAAGCAGCATAACAATTCCGCTCTGTTTGCAAAAAAGCACAGCATCCCTTTGAAAAAATTAAGACACATAATTCAAAATAATCCGAAACAATTGCCCGATCAACTGCCAGTTTTAACGATGGACCGAGCTAGTCGGTTACTCATAGCTATCTCAGAGACCAGATCTCCAGTTGAATGCATTGAACAAATTAGGAAAACCCAAAATTGGGCGCTAATCCAATACAAAGATCTAGTGCAGAAACTTAATCGTAAAGTAATTTTACTTTCATTTTACGATCAAAAACGCCCTTTTCTTGATGAAAATAATTTTATGGATGTCGCTTTATCATTTCCACAATTTGTTGATTCCCAATTTATTGGCAGAGTAAGTGAGCTATTCGATTATCATATCGAAGTTGTGGGCAGACAAGGAAAATCGTTCACAAAACCAGGCAATTCATCGCCGTTCAAAGACCAGTATCCTACTCAAGTAATGCACGAAAACTGCGCTAGGATCATAGCAGAGTGGAAGCAGCAAAGCAGCAACTCACCCATTGCCACTGGGAGGTAAGAATAAATGGTTCAGCAGTTAATTGTCCATATCGGAGATCCAAAAACAGGAACCACGGCAATACAACATGTTTTGCGAAATGGTGCATACAACCTTGATTCGCCAAGCATCTTTTATGGAGCATCTCAACATTGTAACAAGTTAACTCACATGATAGCCCAAAAAAAGGCATATACTGACGAACAAATTGTACAACAGTGGAAACCGTTCTCCGATACCTACAATAATTCCAGCGCTAGTATAGGAATTTTATCCGCAGAATCGTTTACTCCTTGTGATCCTGCTAGGGTTGAGCGCATAATTAATAAGCTTTTTATAAATAGTTCTGCTGACGTCAGAGTGGTATGCTACCTAAGGCCTCACTACGATGCTTTATTATCTCGCTACGTTCAGCATATAAAGAATGGACAATTTACTGGTGATTTAATCGAATATTATGAAGTTATAAAGACGAGCCTGTTTTACGCACAGCGCCTAAAGAAATGGCGTAATTCTTTTAATAATTTTGAATTATTTGTTTATGATAAGGAAGTTCTATACGATCAAGACAGTGTTTCTGATTTTTTTCGGAATGTTATTAGAGCAAAAAATTTCATAATACACGATCGTGAGGAGAAAAATGTATCACTTACGCTACCAGAACTCGCAATATGTAACTATTACTATGTTGCTCTTTTTGGAGAATGTAAAAATAGGACTAGAAGGATCAGAAACTATCCAAAGCCATATATCAAAATAGACGAATACATAAAAGGCCATGGTAAAAACCATACTTCACAACCAAAGCCTAGCGTTCCATTAGCTTTATGGAAGGCAATGTTTAAAGATTTTATTGCAGATGCGAAAGAAGTGGATCAGTGGTCTTCTTTAAGCTCCAATATATTCGAAGAACGGCTAGAAACAGCAGAAAAAAGAACATCAGATAAGGTATTTTGAATTAATATTACAGACTATTTCTCTGTCACAGAGGTCACTTATATTGAAGCATTAATTAAATGCATTGTTAAGCAAAATAAATTTATTTCTGAAAACTCTAAGCACGATAGCATAGACACGTCAATAAACACTCGTTTAAGTGATGAATGAAATAGTTTATATTTTATTGATTAGATATTTGATCTAAATACTGTCTCAGAGAAAGTCGAAACGCCAGATTAGCAGTTGTCGGCCGTAAACATGCTAGTTTCTTTTCAATAGTAGAAGAATGAAAAAGAATCTTCTCATAAAGTAAGTTGCTAAATCTAGGCAATAAGTATGCTCTTGTGAATGCGTTATCAAAAAATGCTCTATTCCTAATCACAGCGTTGGGTGACTCTACTCTATCCATCATATCTACAACGACGGGATCGAGCGCCTCTTCGGCACGTACTGCGTCGTGCAAGCAAAGGTTCTGAACTCTCGCCACTAATGCATTACGGGCTTTCTCTTCATCTAAAGTTAGGTTTAGTGCGGTAGCGTTTTGTCCTGGTGCCGGCCTGGGGTGCGCAGATATAAGGAGGTCATACATCTCAACGCACGCATTGAGGTGGTTGACGAGCTCCTTGCCAGTGGTTGAACTTTCGTGCCATCGGTAGTAAGAAAGAGGTTCTGATTCGCAAGAACCAATTCGCTCTCCGGTAGCAACTAGATCGACGATATACCTCCAGTCTTCTGCGAATCGTTGACCTACGCGGAAGCTCTGGCGTTTCATAACACGGCTTTGACCCATTAACGTGGAGAGCTGAAACGGGTTCTCATAGACATTCTCATAGCTCACCGGACCACGCCACCCTACCGTGAGGTTGAGGCTGGCGCCATCCTCACCTATTATCGCTGTCAGGCCTCCGCACACTCGGAACTCGGTGTTCTCAAGGAATTCTACTCTACGCCGAACTGAATCAGGAGGTAGGATATCATCACTGTCCAAAAAGCCTATATATTTTCCAGAGGCTAAAGATAAGCCTAGGTTACGAGCAGAAGATACACCACCGTTATTTTGTCTAACATACTTAATATTTTGGAAAGTACCAGCTAAAGACCGCAATATTTGGGAAGAGCCGTCTGTAGAACCGTCGTCAATAATAATAATTTCAATATCAGAGAAAGTTTGCTGCAATATAGAGCCAATTGTATCATTGATATATTTTTCAGAGTTATATACCGGAACAATTATGCTTACTGCATATTTATATGAGTCAGCTTCGGTCACTTCACGAAGTGCGCTTAAACGGCCATGTAAATTGTAAGAGGTATTACTTTGACGAAGGTTATACCCATCTAGTTTTAGATTTGTGAAAGTATCTTTAAATAAAGCGGGATAGTTCTTTTCCATATAGTTAAACTCATCATTGAAATGGCAAAACCATACTTCAGCGTCTTTTTTAGCTTTAGATGTAATTATTTGTTGAATAAACTGTATGTCATAAAGAGAGTACTCAACTTTAAAGAGTCCTTCAGTATTTTGTAAACTGTTAGGCATATCAATAAAATAGTCTATGCCCTCCATATGCTGTAGATAATCTTTTATATTTGATGGTACATTTAGACGGCTATTAAATGCTAGTTGAACGCGACCAGATCCCGTAAGCGTGGGCAGAAGCTTTCGGTATTTCTCCGATCGTTCCGCTAATTCTGGTTTAACAGTATCTTCTAAAAGTAGGACGATCTCTGCAACATTTTTGAAATGACCAAGGGCTGGAATTCTCCGATCTGATATAACAGTTAATGTTGTATTGTCTCTTGCAGGAAGGAACTCAAGCTTTTCGGGCTTCATTCCTACAATGATTAGTCGATCATAACGCTTTTCGATAGTGTGTTGGTGCGTGATTTGGGTCATTACGGCTTTCCTGCGTCGTAGTTAGATAAACACCTTAAAGTTATTGATGTTTAGAAATTGCTTCATACCAATGTAACTCGATGGTAGTTTTAGTTCCACGCCGGAATTGCTCCAAATGGAGCAAATGAACAGATAATAGGTTATGATACATTTTTCATTTTCTTTGCCAGTTTTTCTGTTGGGGTCAAAGCCGACTTTAGTGCAACTTTCCAGAGCTCCTTACTTTTGAGGTCTAGAGGTAGTGTCTGCGTGTTATGCGTTGTTTGTGGTTGCGTTATTGGAAACAAAGGTACTTTTCCAGAAAAATATGAAAAGGAAAGTAATGTATTTTGGTGTTCAAAGAATGCTTGTAGTGACATTCTTGTCTGGTGGTCTACTGCAGTTTTTTGTCCAGATAGATCATTATCTGCAACAAATCTTTCAAGTGCTCTTGAGATATTTACTCGTGATTGAGGATTGGTGCTCTGGTTGACTATTTCATAAATTTCTTTGATATGTTCCAATATATTTTTGTCGATAGAGGCATTTTTTTGTATAGCTCTATCGTTCGTGTGTGGTAGCCGCATATCAAAAGAGTGTATAAAGTCGTCTACAATGTTACCATTAAGTAAACTGTCAGGTGAGAAAAGTCTAACAATGAGATTGTCCCTGCCAATTATTTGCTTCCATTGTTCTAATACGTTATTATAGTTAAGATAGAATTTCTTTATCTCCTGTTGGATGTAAGATTTAAGAGATTCCGTGTGTCCTCCACGTACTCTGGTGGTATAGCTGCTTTCTAGGTATCCAATTTGATCTCTAAGGTATACAAGAACCTTCAGGTTCTTTCCATAAGAATGCAACAGCTCGGCAAGTGTTTGAACTTGGTTATTGTCCAGTCGAAAGATTAGTTCTGATGAAAAAACTAGTGAGTGAACTGTTTTTGGCAACTGCTATATTTCCTGTTGCGCTCGAATTTGTAGGCTACGTCTAACATCTTCGGTGGAAGATGATGCGCCGATGCCTGCAATTTGTTTATTCATTTGTAGGCGCGCAGTTTCGTTCTTGATGTGCCCTCTTGCGTAGTAAGAGAGGCCCATCTGGTTTGATGAACCAAATGATCGTAAGTATGCATATCCTGCTTCTATTAATGTTTCTCTGTTTGTAGAAAGGTACCTTTGAATTGATGTGGAAGCGGTCTTAGGCATTCCAATGTGTAGTAGAATGTTGTACATAGCGAGATCTAGTTCTCTATTTTTTCATGAGTGGGTCGGCGGATTTTTGCGATTTATTACTCTGGTAATAGCTGGCCTTGTCAGATCCTTATCTCGTAGGTTTGGGCTACTATTGTGAATAGGTGAGATCCGTGTGACAGAAGAGTGAGCCGCAATGGTCGTGATGGGACGTTGTGGTTCGTGTGTTTCGTCATCGTTCTCTGGGATTAGGTTTAGGTGTGTGGCTGGAGAGAACCTTGCCGGGTGAGGGGGGAGAGTTCAAGATTTTTCTACAATTGACGTTGGTAGATTTCTCTCGTTGGGGAAGGGTTGGCGGAGTCGTTCTAGGATGGGGGTTTTTGAAATATGTGTTGGTTGATTAACTTTGGTTGGGCTTACGGCATTTTACCGCGCTAGTGGTCCGATTGCAACGCTTGAATCCCAAGCGTTGCGTGAATCGGCCCACCAGATCAATTGCTTGGTGGTGAGAATCAGACGGATGGATGGGAACCATCCGTCTGATTCTCACCACTAGCGCTGCCGCATGATCCCCAGCCCCTTCTTGCCGGCGATCCTCCGCCCCAGCGCCGCCTCGCGGAAGAGAATGAAGAGGCCGGCGGCGACGATGAGGAAGAGGCCGATCCAGGTGGCGCCGTCCGGCAGGGTGCCGAAGAAGACGAAGCCCCAGAGGATGGCCCAGGGCAGGACCGTGTACTCGAAGGGCGTGACCACGCTGGCGTCGGCCAGGCGATAGGCCTGGGAGAGCGCGAAGAAGCCGATGCCGGAGATCAGGCCCAGCGCGCCGAAGAGCGGCCAGTGCGCGGGCTCGGGCCAGATCCAGGGCCGGAAGAGGAAGGCGAGGCTCGGGTGCGGGGAGGCCAGCGGCAGGTTCGAGAAGACCAGCCCGAAGAGGCCGCCGCCCAGGGTATAAAGCCCCAGCGCATAGAGGGTCATGGCCCCACCGCTGACCTTGGCGCCCAGCTTGCGGGTGGCGATGATGGAGACCGCGTAGGTGATCGCGGCCAGCAGCGCCAGCAGGGCCGCGGGCTCGAAGACGCCGAGCCCCGGCCGCACGATGACGAGCACGCCCAGCAGGCCCACCAGGATCGCCCCCCAGCGCTGCAGGCCGATCTTCTCGCCCAGGAACAAGAGGGCGAGGATGGTCACGAAGATGGGCGTGGAGAAGGTGATGGCCGCGGTCTCGGCCAGCCCGATGCTCGCCAGCGCCATGTAGTAGACCGTGTAGGAGAGGAAGGCGCTGGCCGCCCGCAGGGTCTGCAGCTTGATCGAGCCCAGCCGCAGCGGCCGGAGGCTGCCGTCGAGCTGCGCGATCAGCAGCACCACCGGGATGGCGCAGAGGCTGCGCAGGAAGACGATCTGGTGGACGGCATAGAGGTCGCTGAAGGACTTGATGATCACGTCCTGGATGGGGAAGAGGGTGGTCGCCAGCAGCAGGTAGAGAATGCCGGCCAGCGGACGCTGCGAGAGCGCAGGGGCCAGGGATGTCGCCGTCACGACAGAGGTCTGTTGTAGCTGCGACATGGACTTCCCTTCGAAGCCGGAGGCTGCGCTGCCGCAGTTTGCAGGCTTCGTCGAGGCCGCTCTTGCCTGCATGCGACCCCCTGCGTCGGACCTGTCCCCCTGGCCGGGCGCGCGGCCTCGCAAGCGAGCCGATCGGGCCGCAAGGATAGTCGTTGCGCCCCCCGGCGGATCGTGCTTGCAAGGGTGCGTTCTGAGACCCGGGCAGGCAGGAGAGGGGAAAGATCCCATGAAGTTTTCCGTCGTCATCAACCTGGCGCGCTTCGACAGGAGCCGCTCGGTCAGCGCGGTTGCGGCCGAGGCCCTGGAGCTTGTGAAGCTCGCCGACGCGGGAGGCTTCGACATCGTCTGGACTGCCGAGCATCACACCATCGAGCTCACGATCTCGCCCAATCCCTTCGTCCTGCTGGCCCACTGGGCGGCCGAGACCAGCCGCATCCGGCTGGGCACCGCGGTCTGCGCGGCGCCCTACTGGCATCCCATCCGGCTGGCCGGCGAGGCCGCGCTCTTCGACGTGATCTCGGGCGGGCGGCTGGAGCTGGGGCTGGGGCGCGGTGCCTATCAGTACGAGTTCGACCGCATGGCCGGCGGCATGCCGCAGGGCGAGGGCGGCCGCCACCTGCGCGAGATCATCCCGGCGGTCCAGCGGCTCTGGCAGGGCGACTATGCGCACGCGGGCGAGATCTGGTCCTTTCCCTCCACCGCCTGCGTGCCCAAGCCGCTACAGCAGCGCCCGCCCATGTGGATCGCCGCACGCGATCCCAACACCTTCGACTTCGCCATGAAGAACGGCTGCAACATCCTCTCGACGGCGCTGCGAGGTCCCTTCGCCGAGGTCGAGAACCTGGTCGCGAAGTTCCAGCAGGCCCAGGCCGACAATCCAGGCTCGGAGGGGCTGGAGCACGCGACCCTGCGCATCGGCTGCGTCTACGACGACCCGGCGGAGAGCGAGAAGCCGCTGAGGGCGCTGATCAACTACGGGCGCAACTTCGAGAACCTCTTTCGCAACATCGGCACGGTGAGCGAGGGCTTTCCCGAGGCGGTGGACTTCGAGACCGTCGCCAACCGCGAGGACTATCAGCCCGAGCGGGTGATGGCGAACATGCTGTTCGGGACGGTCGACGAGGTGATCGCGAAGCTGGAGGCCTACCGCGACGCCGGTATCGACCACTTCATCTTCAGCCCCTGTTTCGGCCTGCCGCCTGAGACCACAAGGCGCTCGATGGAGCTCTTCTGCGAGCGGGTCATGCCGCACTTCCGCAAGGAGGAGGTGCTAGCGGCCCCAAGCCTGGCCTGAGGGTGAGGCTCAGTCGCTCACGCGCTCGCGCACGTAGCTGCCGGGCGCGTCCTCGATCGGCGCCAGGCCGCCGGCGGCTGGGTCGCGGGCGTCGACCTTCGGGCCGCCCTTGCGGGCGAGCCAGCGGTGCCAGTCCGGCCACCAGGAGCCCTCGTGCCGCTCCGCGCCGGCCAGCCACTCCTCCGGCGTCTCGGGCGTCTTGCGGCTGGTCCAGTAGCAGTACTTGTTGGCGGCCGGCGGGTTGATCACGCCGGCGATGTGGCCCGACCCGCCCAGCACGAACTTGACCGGGCCGGCGAAGGCCCGGACCGCCGGGTAGCTGGAGACCCAGGGGGCGATGTGGTCCTCCTTGGTGCAGAGGAAGTAGCTCGGCGTCTCGATCTTGCCGATGTCGATGGGCTCGCCGTCGAGCACCAGGTGTCCCGGCTTGATCAGCCCGTTCTCGACATAGAACCTGCGCAGGTATGTGGCCAGCATGGTCGCCGGCAGCCGGGTCGAATCGCTGTTCCAGTAGAGCAGGTCGAAGGCCATGGGCTCGCGGCCCATCAGGTAGTTGTTCACCACGAAGGACCAGATCAGGTCGTTCTCGCGCATCATGTTGAACATCTCGGCCATGTGGTGGCCTTCCAGGTAGCCCTTCTCGGCGACATGCTTCTCCAGCGCGGCGAGCTGCTTCTCGTCGATGAAGACCGAGGCCTCGCCGACCTCCTGGAGGTCAACCATGGTGGCGAGGAAGGTCGCCGAGTGGACCCGCCTGTCGCCCTTGGCGGCGAGGTAGGCCAGGGTGGCGACCGAGAGGATGCCGCCGATGCAGAAGCCCAAGAGGTTGATCTCGCGCTCGCCCGTGGCCGCTTCGATGGCCTGCATGGCCGCCAGCGGGCCGTCCAGCATGTAGTCCTGGAAGTCCTTGTGGGCCAGTTCCTTCCTGGGGTTGACCCAGGAGATGACGAAGACCGTGTGGCCCTGGTCGACGGCCCCCTTGATCAGGCTGTTCTTGGGCTGCAGGTCCAGGACGTAGAACTTGTTGATCCAGGGCGGGACGAAGAGCAGGGGGCGCTTGTGCACCTTCTCCGTCGTCGGCGCGTACTGGATCAGCTGCATGAGGTCGTTCTGGAAGATCACCTTCCCGGGGCTGGCGGCGACGTTGCGGCCGACCTCGAAACCGGCCTCGTCGGTCATGGAGATCTTGAGCCGGCCCCGGCCGGCCTCGAGGTCCTCCAGCATGTGCTCCAGGCCGCGGACCAGGTTCTCGCCCTTGCTGTCGATGGTCTTCTTCACCACCGCGGGGTTGGTGGCCGCGAAGTTGCTGGGGGCCATGGCGCTGAGGTACTGCCGGGTGAAGAAGTCGACCTTGCGCTTGGTCTGGGGATCGAGGCCCTGGGTCTCCTCCACCAGCGAGCGGACGCAGTTGCTGGTCAGGAGGTAGCTCTGCTTCAGGTAGTCGAAGACCAGCGCCTCGTCCCAGGCGCCGTCCTTGAAGCGGCGGTCGCCCTTGGCGGGCTCGGCTACGGGCTCGGCTTCCTGGCCCAGCATCCGCCGGCCCATGGCCTGCCACAGCGCCATGCTGTCCTCCCAGAGCTTCATCTGCGCCTGGAAGAGGCGTCCGGGATCCTGCGCCATCTGCACCATCAGGTCGCCAAAGGCCTGGCTCAGGCTCTGCTGGTCGACGAGCTGGAAGCCGCCGGGCTCGCTCTGCCGGTCGAGAAAGGCCTGCACCGCCCGCTGGCTGCGTTGCGCCAGGTCGTTCCAGCGCGCCAGGGCCTCCTCCTGCTCGGCGTTGGGCTTGCTCTCTTGCGTTCCTCCGGTCATCGCAGGCTCCTCGTCCTGGTCAGGCTGCGAGAAAGTCCTCCACTGCGGCCAGGAAAGCGGCCGGGTTCTCGGCATGGAGCCAATGCCCGGCGTTCTCGACGCTGACGATCCCGGCCCCGGGGAAGAGGCGCCCGATCAGCGGGGCGTCCTCCGCCTTCACGTAGTCCGACAGCGCACCGACCAGGAAGAGGGTCGGCCCATCGAAGCTGTGCGTCAAGAGCGGCTCGGGAAAGGCCTGGAGGGTTTCCAGGTTGGCGGCCAGCGCATCCAGGTTCACGCGCCAGCGAAAGCCGTCGGGCCCCTGGACCAGGTTCTGCATGAGGAAAGCACGTAGCGCAGGGTCGGGAATGTCCTTCTCCAGCGTCGCCTCGGCCTCGCCGCGCCGGGTAATGCGGGAGAGATCGAGGTCCCGCATGACATCGATCAGGGTCAGGTGGGTGCTGTCGGTCGGGACCGGTGCGATATCGACCACGATCAGGCGGGCGAGCCGCTCCGGATGGGTGAGCGCCAGGGTCATGGCCACCTTGCCGCCCATGGAGTGCCCGATCAAGGTGGCTCGCTCGATGCCGGCGTCGTCGAGGTAGGCGCGGACCGCGTCCGCCATGGCCGGATAGGTCGCGGTCTCCGTCCAGGCCGAGTCCCCGTGGTTCGGCAGGTCCAGGGTATGGACGCGGTAGCCCCGGGACAGCCCGCGGGCGATCCTCGTCCAGTTCCGCTTCGATCCGAAGAGGCCGTGCAGGATGACCAGCGACGGTCCCTCCTCGCCGAAGGTGGCGGCTGCCAGCGCGGACATGACGCCTCAGGTGCCAAGCTGGCCCAGGAGGTTGTCCATGCTCTGCCTGGCGTCGCCGTAGTACATCCGCGTGTTCTCCTTGAAGAAGAGCGGGTTCTCGATCCCGGAGTAGCCGGTGCCCTGGCCGCGCTTGCAGACGAAGACCTGGCGGGCCTTCCAGACCTCCAGGACGGGCATGCCTGCGATCGGGCTGCCCGGATCCTCCTGTGCGGCCGGGTTCACGATGTCGTTGGCGCCGATGACGATCACCACGTCGGTCTCGGGGAAGTCCTCGTTGATCTCCTCCATCTCCAGGACGATGTCGTAGGGCACCTTGGCCTCGGCCAGCAGGACGTTCATGTGCCCCGGCAGGCGGCCGGCGACGGGGTGGATGGCGAAGCGCACGCTCTTGTTGGCGGCCCGCAGCCTGGTGGTGAGTTCGGAGACCGCGCCCTGGGCCTGCGCCACCGCCATGCCGTAGCCCGGCACGATGATGACCTTGTCGGCGTCGTTGAGCGCCGAGGCGACCGCATCGGCATCGGCCGCGATCATCTCGCCCTCGATGGTCCCGCTGGACTGCGTCTCGCCGCCCCAGCCGCCGAGGATGACGCTGACGAAGGAGCGGTTCATCCCGCGGCACATGATGTAGGAGAGGATCGCACCCGAGGAGCCGACCAGCGCCCCGGTGACGATCAGCAGGTCGTTGCCCAGGGTGAAGCCGATCGCGGCCGCGGCCCAGCCGGAGTAGGAGTTCAGCATGGAGACCACGACCGGCATGTCGGCGCCGCCGATCGCCATGATCAGGTGCCAGCCGATGGCGCCGGCGATGATGGCGACCAGGATCATGGTCCAGATCCCGGCACCGGAGAGGTAGATGGCACCCAGCACCAGGCAGGCCAGGACGGCCGCCAGGTTGATCTGGTGGCGGAAGGGCAGGGTCAGCGCCTTGGAGGAGATCTTGCCCGAGAGCTTGCCGTAGGCGACCACGGAGCCGGTGAAGGTGATCGCACCGATGACGATGCCCAGGAAGAGCTCGACCTTGAGGATGGAGAGCTCGGCCGGAGTCTTCTTGGCGATGGTGGCGGCGAAGCCGCTCAGCTGCTCCGCCGTCCCCTCGGCCAGGGCCGAGAGGGCGCGGCCCATCTCGACGTCGGCGTTGAGGCCGATGAAGACCGCGGCCAGGCCAACCAGGCTGTGGAAGCCGGCCACCAGCTCGGGCATCTGGGTCATCTTCACCTTGCCGGCGACCCAGGCGCCGATGAGGCCGCCGATGGCGATCATGATGACGATCAGCCAGTAGGCCCCGACCTTGGGCGCCGCCACGGTGGCGACCACGGCCAGGATCATGCCGGCGATGCCGTAGTAGATCGCGCGCTTGGCCTTCTCCTGGTTGGAGAGACCGCCGAGCGCGAGGATGAAGAGGATCGCCGCTACGACGTAGACGGCAGTGACGAGACCGATGCTCATTGCTTCTTTCCCCCCTCGCTCAGCTCTTCTGGAACATGGCGAGCATGCGGCGGGTCACCAGGAAGCCGCCGAAGATGTTCACCGAGGCCATCAGGACCGAGAGTGCGGCCAGCACCGTGACGATCCCGCTCACCGATCCGATCTGCAGCAGCGCGCCGACGATGATGATCGACGAGATGGCATTGGTCAGCGCCATCAGGGGCGTGTGCAGGCTGTGCGCCACGTTCCAGATGACGTGGAAGCCGACGAAGCAGGCCAGCACGAAGACGATGAAGTGCTGCATGAAGCTCTCCGGCGCGACCGAGCCCACCAGCAGCATCGCGACGCCGCCGATGGCCAGCATCGCCGTGGTGCGGTTCGCCCGCTTCTTGAACTCGGCGAGCTCGCGCGCCTTCTTCTGTTCGGGCGTCTCCTCCGCTTCCTTCTTCCTGGCCGGCTGCTTGGCGATGGCCTTCACCTTGGGCGGCGGCGGCGGATAGGTGATCTCGCCCTGGTGGCAGACCAGGGAGCCGCGGATCACGTCGTCCTCCATGTCGATGACCGGCTTGCCATCCTTCTCCGGCGTCAGGTCGTCCAGCATGTGGCGCAGGTTGGAGGCGTAGAGGTTGGAGGCCTGGGTCGCCATGCGCGAGGGGAAGTCGGTGAAGCCGACCACGGTCACGCCGTTGTCGGTCACGATCTTCTGGTCGGGCACGGTGAGGTCGCAGTTGCCGCCGCGCTCGGCCGCCAGGTCGACGATGACGGAGCCCGGCTTCATCGCCTTGACCATGTCCTCGAGCCAGAGCTTGGGGGCCGGGCGTCCGGGGATCAGCGCCGTGGTGATGACGATATCGACCTCCGGCGCCTGCTGGCGGAAGAGCTCCAGCTGCTTCTCGCGGAACTCGGGGCTGGAGGGCTTGGCGTAGCCGCCCTCTCCGGCGCCGCTCTCCTCGAAGTCCAGGAAGAGGAACTCCGCACCCATGGACTCGATCTGCTCGGCCACCTCGGGACGCACGTCGAAGGAGCGCACGATGGCGCCCAGCGAGACCGCGGCCCCGATCGCGGAGAGACCGGCGACGCCGGCCCCGATCACCAGCACCTTGGCCGGCGGCACCTTGCCGGCCGCCGTCACCTGGCCGGTGAAGAAGCGGCCGAAGTTGGCGCCGGCCTCGATCACCGCGCGGTAGCCGGCGATGTTCGCCATGGACGAGAGGGCGTCCATCTTCTGCGCGCGGCTGATGCGGGGCACCATGTCCATCGCCAGGACGGACAGCTTCTTCTCGTTCAGCGCCTTCAGGAGCTCTTCGTTCTGCGCCGGCCAGACGAAGGAGATCAGGATCTTGCCCTCGGGCGCTGCCGCGACCTCGTCCAGCGTGGGCTCGCGCACCTTGAGGACGACGTCGGCCTCCTTCCAGAGCGCCTCAGCGCTTCCGACCACGCTCACGCCGGCCTCGCGGTAGGCCTCGTCCGAGATCGAGGCCTTGGCCCCCGCACCGCTCTCGACGAGACAGTCGTAGCCCAGTTTCTGCAGCCGCTGCGCACTGTCCGGGGTGAGCGCCACGCGCGCCTCGCCCTCGTGGGTCTCCTTCGGTGCTCCGATCTTCATGCTTGCCGCCTCCTGCTCCCTTCTCTTCGCCTCTTTCGGCACGCCGAGGCGCCTGATCGAGGTTTCCTCTGCACACTACCCCAGCCTTTGTGCGGTGCAACAGCTTCTGCGGCGTCCTTATCAGATCCCTCCGCGTCACGGTCCCTCTCCGCCGAGGAGGGCGCGTGCCAGGTAAGATGGTTGCGGGACGGAGGTCAGCAAGCGACACTTGCCGGCAATGCGACGCAGGCTCCCTGAGGCCAGCGGCTGGAAGGGGCGAACTTCAGGGTCGGTCGGGCAAGAGGGAGCAGGTGATCATGACCATTCTGACCGGAACCGACGGTCCCGACACCCTGGGCGGAACCAACAACAAGGACACCATCTACGGCCTGAGTGGCAACGACACCCTCACCGGCTACGGCGACGCAGATCGCCTCTACGGGGCCTCGGGCGCCGACTCGCTCCTGGCGTCCGCGGGCGCGGACCGGGCCTTCGGCGGGGACGGCGACGACCGGGTCGCGGGCGATAGCGGAAGCGATTCCCTCTTCGGCGGGTTGGGCGACGACTCCCTCGGCGGCGGGCACCAGTCGGACATTCTCTATGGTGGCTCCGGAAACGACACCTTGATCGGCCTGAACGGCTCCGACAGCCACATCTTCGGGGCCAGCGGCGACGATAGCCTGATGGGCAGCAGCGGAAGCGACACCTCGCTCTTCGGCGGCAGCGGTGCCGATACGATCGAGGGCGGGGCGAACGGCGACAGGAGGCTCTACGGCGACAGCGGCCAGGACAGCCTCTTCGGCGGCAGCGGCGACGACCGCCGCCTCTACGGCGGCGACGGCGACGACCTGGTCTACGGCGACAACACGCTCGGCGGCAGCAGCGGCACCGACGATACCTATCTCTACGGCGGTGCCGGCGACGACCTGATCTCAGGTGGGGTCGGCAACGATCGCGCGGTCTATGGAGCGAGCGGCGACGACACGCTCTTCGGAGGGCCGGGCAACGACCGGACCTTCCGGGGCGGCAGCGGCTTCGACTTCATCTACGGCGGCAGCGGCGACGACGGAAAGCTCTACGGCGGCGCGCAGAACGACACCCTCTTCGGCGGCAGCGGCAGCGACACGGTGTTCGGCGGCTCGGGCCGCGACCGCCTCTTCGCACGCAGCCCGGGAGAGGTGGGGCAGGGCGAGACCTACGACGGCGGCAGCGGATCCGACATCTTCTTCATCTCGCTCGTTTCCAGCCGCCCGACGGACATCGCCCTCGTCGACATCGAAGCCTACGGCTTGTACGGCACCAGCGGTAACGACAGCCTCGTGGGCGCCCTCTATAGCGACATCCTGGAAGGAATCGAGGGCGACGACAGCCTGGAGGGGCTCAGCGGAAACGACCGGCTCTTCGGCAGCAGCGGCGACGACCGCCTGTTCGGTGGCAGCGGCAACGATGCAGGCAAGCTTGGAGACGGAACCGACCGCTTCTACGGCGCCGGCGGCAGCGACGTTCTGGTCTATGGCGGCAGCGGCGACGACCTGATCGACGTCGGGTCAGGCCTGGACTACCGCGCCTACGGCGACAGCGGCTTCGATAATATCGTCACGGGCAGCGGGCAGAACTATTTCCTCTACGGCCGGCAGGGCAGCGACCGCCTGACCGGCGGCCCCGGAACCGATACCTGGCTCTTCGGCGGCAGCGGGACAGACAGCATCTCCGGCGGCAGCGCGAACGATGCCCTGCTCTACGGCGGCAGCGGTGCGGACAGCCTTTCCGGCGGCAGCGGCCAGGATCGCGACCTTCGGGGCGGCAAGGGCAACGATGCCCTCTTCGGCGACGACGGCGACGACACCGCGCTGCTGGGCGGCAGTGGGACGGACCTGCTCTACGGCGGTGCCGGGAACGATAGCGAGCTCCGCGGCGACCACGGCGACGACAGCGTCCGCGGGGGCGTCGGCGACGACGGTCTTTTCGGTGGCACGGGCAACGACTTTCTTTTCGGAGGCAGCGGGTCCGACAGCCTCTACGGCGGCGGCGGCGTCGACATTCAGTATGGCGGTTCGGGCAGCGACATCCTGCTTTCCGATCCCGGCCGGGACGCCAGCCACTTCGGCGGCGAGGGTGCCGACAGCCTCTTCGGCGGTGCCGGGAGCGACAGCTACTTCTACGGCGGCAGCGGGGACGACAGCCTCTTCGGCGCCGCCGGACAGGACAGCGCCTTCTTCGGCGCCAGCGGCGCCGATACGGTCTACGCCGGTATCGGCAACGACAGCGGCATCTACGGCGGCGACGGCAGCGACGACCTGCGCGGACAGGGCGGCAGCGACCTGCTGTCGGGGGACAGCGGCGAGGATGGCCTGCGCGGCCAGTCCGGCGACGACGTCATGCTGGGCGGCAGCGGCGCGGACACCCTCTTCGGTGCACCGGGCGACGACAGCGGCTACGGCGCGGAGGGCGACGACACCTTGGGCGGCGGGTCCGGGGCCGACCGCCTCTACGGAGGAAGCGGCCAGGACATCCTGAACGGGCGCAGCGGCGCCGACACGGCAAGCGGCGGCAGCGGGTCGGACACCTTCTTCGTCGACACCGCCCTCGACCTGGCGCTGGAGACGGAGAGCGGCGGCGCCGACGTGCTGCGATCCGACGCGGCCAGCTTCACGCTCACCTCCGGCAGCGAGGGCTTCATCGAGAAGGCGATCCTGAACGTGACCGCCGGCGCCGCCAGGCTGGCCGGCAACGACCTCGACAACACCATTCTCGGCAACAGCTTCTCGAACGTCCTGCTCGGCCAGGACGGCGACGACATCCTGAACGGGCGGGGCGGTGCGGACACCATGACCGGTGGGTCGGGCGACGATACCTTCGTGGTCGACAGCGTCGGCGACCTGGTGCAGGACTTCAACGCGCAGGGCGTGGACCTGGTGCGCGCCGAGACCGACTACACCCTGCCCGACGGGGGCGGCAGCGCCTTCATCGACGACCTGCGCCTGCAAGGCGGCTTCGGCAACATCGACGGGGCGGGCAACAGCCTGGATAACTCGGTGGTGGGCAACAGCGGCGCCAACAGGCTCCAGGGGCTTTCCGGTAGCGACCGGATTCGCGGCCGGGACGGCGACGACCTGCTCTATGGCGGCAGCGGCAGCGACCGGGTGGACGGCGACAGCGGCAGCGACACCGCATGGATGGAGACCGGCGACGCCGCCTTTGGCGGATCGGGGTCCGACAGCTTCCTCTTCGACGGCAGGCTGCTGGGCAGCGGCGGGTCCGGCGGACCGGTCCTGCGCGACTTCGACGGCGAGGTGGTGGGCGCTGGCGACGGTGCCGACAAGATCGTCTATGCCACCGGCCTGGAGGTCGGCAGCTTCGCCTATATCGGGTCGGCCGCCTTCTCCGGCGCCGGCAACTCCGAGGCGCGCTTCGCCGGGCCGCGCCAGGTGCAGGTCGACCAGGATGGCGACGGCCAGGCGGACCAGGCCTTCCTGGTCGACGGCGTGACGGCCGCCGGCCTGCTGACGGCGACGGATTTCCTCTGGTTGTGAAGGAAAGGCCTAGAGCAGATCGGTCCCGAAAGGAACCATTCGGGGGCGTGAATCTGCTCTATATATTTGATTTGTAAAGCGGATTCACGTGATCGGTTGCTTCCAACCGACCACGATCCGCTTTAGCGCCGCACCGCCTCGAAGGAGATCAGGATCTCGACCTCGTCGCCGACCCAGCCGTTTTCCACGGCATAGGTCATGCCGAAGTCGCTGCGCTTGATCGTCGTGGTGGCGGTGATGCCCAGCACGTAGGGGATCTTGCCGCCGACCGCGAAGGGATAGTCGCCGGCCTTGTTCAGGGTGACCTCCAGGACCACGGGCTTGCTCACCCCCAGCAGGGTCAGCTCGCCCGAGACCCTGCCGCTGGTGGCGTCCCTGGCCTCGGCCCCGGTCATCACGAAGGTGATGGCGGGGTGGTTCTCGACGGCGAGGAAGTCCTTGCCGCGCAGGTGCTGGTCGCGCTTCTCGTCGTTGGTGAAGACGCTCGCGGCATCGATCGAGACCTCCAGCTTCGAGAGCTCCTGCGTGGCCTCGTCATAGGTGAAGCTGCCGCTGGCTTTCAGGAACTGGCCGACGACGTCGTAGAAGCCCAGGTGGTGGGTCTTGAAGGCGATGGAACTGTGCCGCGGGTCAACGTCGTAGACCTCGGGTGCGGCCTGGGCCGGAAGGGCGGGCAGGCTGAAGAGCAGGGCGGCGGCCAGCAAGCGGGCAGGGGAGAAATGCATGGGGCAGACTCCTCGAAGGTGGGGCGGGCCCGGGGCAGGGCGCCGCGCTGCCGCCACCCTAACGCATTCCCACGGCCGTGGCAGACCCGAGCGGCCGACCGTTCATCACAAGGAGGCGAGGGCAGGGGGCGGTTTGCGTGTCCTGCCGGACTGCAGCTTGAATCGTACGCCACGTTGACGTACATACCTGCGCATAGCTCAGAGGAGAAAGACCCATGCGTCCCTTTCGCGACGAGGCCGCGGTCGTTGACGAGCGGAACGACGCCCGGATGAACTTCAGGACCAAGCCACGCATCAAGAGCGCCATCCAGCAAGCGGCGGCCTTGTCGGGTGTGGACGACTCCGTCTTCACCATGAGCGCAGCCTACCGGGCAGCCATGGAGACCATCGAGGCCCACAGGCGCACCGACCTGGGACCGGCCGATCAGGAAGCCTTCTTCACGGCCTTGGACAACCCGCCCGCGCCCAACGAGGCGCTGCGTTCGGCCTTTCAACGACATCGCGACAGCGTCGATTCTGACTGATGCCGGGTGCGGATCGTGCCCGCTACAGGATCGAGCCGTTCGATCAAGACAGGCACGATCGGTCGGCTTTCTCCTGTGGCATCGACCAGGTCGACAACTACTTTCGCAAGACGGCGAACAAGCTGTTCAAGGCGAACAACATCAGACTCTACGTGATGGTGTCGCCGGAGGGCGATGTGGCGGGATTCTACTCGATCAACGCCCACTCCGTGCACTACGAGGACCTGCCGAAGAGGTTCGCCAGGACGCGGCCATCGCATGGCCAGATCCCCGCCGCCTTCATCTCAATGATCGGACGCGACCTACGCTACAGAGGCGAAGGGATCGGGGACCTGCTCCTCGCAGACGCCCTGATGCGGATCGCCCGGGCATCCCAGTCCGTCGGCATTGCCGTCGTCAAGCTCGACGTTCTCGACTGCGGAGACCCGGTTCGTACGGAAAGGCGAAAGGCGCTCTATGCGAAGTACGGCTTCCAACCGCTGCAAGACCATCCACTCCGCATGTTCCTGCCACTTGCAACCGTTCGGGAACTGTTGAGAGAGGGCGAGCAGGCAGATGACACCGCCGGCTAGACTTGGGCTCGTTCGCTGCAGCCTGCGAGGCCGATCTCTTGAAAGTCTGCTTCGGAGCGGAGGGCCATCTTGCCGAGAGGGCCGGCAACGGCAGATCCTCTCGACAGGGCTCGGTGGTGGGCGCGGCTGGGATTGAACCAGCGACCCCTACGATGTCAACGTAGTGCTCTCCCGCTGAGCTACGCGCCCGGCCGCTGTCGAGGGCGGTGGATGTAGCACCGCCCCGCCTGCCCCTGCAAGAGGCAATTGCGGGCCTGCTGCAAAGCGCTTTTTTTCTCCGGCGATGCCGAAGCGACTGACAGCGCAGCCAGCCTTGCGCTATCGTCGGCGCCGGCGTGCCGCGCGGGCCGGGAGGGCCGCGGGCTGCGGCTGTGTCGCTGCCGCCTGTGCCGGCGCGACGCCGGGGAGTATCAAGCGGGGGAGATTCAACCTGCCGTGCAGGAGGACCGAGGACGCATGTGGGAAGGCCCAGCCTTCGCGATCGACTATCCCAGGGTCGGCGACCTGCCGATGGTCGTGGCCTCGCCGCATTCGGGCAGCCACTATCCCGAAGACCTCCTGGAGGCCTCCAGCCTCTCCCCGCACGAGTTGAGACGCTCGGAGGACTGCTATGTCCACGAGCTGACGGCAGGGGCGGCCGATCTGGGCATCGTCTCCATCCGCGCGCTCTTCCCCCGCGCCTACGTCGACGTGAACCGCGAACCCTACGAGCTGGACCCGCTGCTCTTCGACGAGGAGCTTCCCGACTATGCCAATGCGCGCAGCCCGCGGGTGGCCGCCGGGCTCGGCACCATCGCGCGCGTGGTGGCGAACGGGCGTTCCATCTATCGCCGCAAGCTCGCGGTCTGGGAGGCCCTGGAACGGCTGGAGCGCTGCTACATCCCCTATCACCGGGCGCTGCGCGGCCTGATCGACGAGCGGGTCCAGCGCTTCGGCTTCTGCGTGCTGCTGGACTGCCATTCCATGCCGAGCCTCGCCCCCGGCCCGGGCGGAGACCCGGCGCCGCAGGTGGTGCTGGGCGACTGTCACGGCGCCTCGGGTGCGCCGGCCCTGGTGGAGCTCAGCCTCCGGGCCTTCCGCAGCCGGGGCTATCGCGTGGCCTACAACAGCCCCTATGCCGGCGGCTTCGTGACCCGTCAGTACGGTCGCCCCGAGCGCGGCGTGCATGCCGTCCAGATCGAGCTGGCCCGCTCGCTCTACATGGACGAGGCGAGCCTGGAGCGTTCCGCCGGCTTTCCGGCCCTGCGCTCGGACCTGGGCGAGATCCTGGGCGACGTGACCGGCTGGGCCACCGCCGCACTCTCCTTCCCCCGCGCTGCCGAGTAGGGCGGCTCCCCGCTCCAGAGCAAAAAAAAGGGGCCGTGCGCGAGGCACGGCCCGAGTTCAGGGAGGAAACGCCATAGAGACGTACGGCGCAGCACCGAAGTGCCTATGCCGCGCTGCACAATATGTTTAACCTTGCTCCGGAGTGCAAGCGAAATCGGCCATCTATATGATTTTCTAACTTTTTTTATCCGACATCCGCTGTCGGGAAGATTCGGAAATGCGGCAGTGCACAAAACTTGATCGAATGCGAGGCAGCTTGCCAGGATCGCGCAGAACCGACTAAACCACTGATCGAACGAACAATTGTGGCATGGAGTGAGAAACCATGGATGTGGCGGCTCTGAGAAAAGAGACACCAGGGTGCAAAAACGTTGTGCATCTCAACAATGCCGGTGCATCCCTGATGCCCGCACCGGTCATAGCAGCACAAATCGACCATATCCGCAGGGAATCGGAAATCGGCGGCTACGAAGCGAAGGCCGAGGCGGAGGAGCGGATCGAGGCGGTCTACGAGTCCATCGCCCGGCTCCTGAACGCCGGCCGCGACGAGATCGCGCTGCTGGAGAACGCGACCATGGCCTGGGTCGCCGCCTTCAACGCCGTGCCCTTCAAGCCCGGCGATCGGCTGGTCACGGGCGAGGCGGAGTACGCCAGCAACTATCTGAACTTCCTGCGCGCCAGGGAGCGGCTGGGGATCGAGATCCTGGTCGCGCCCAGCGACTCCAGCGGCCAGATCGACGTGGAGGCCCTGGAGGCGCTGCTGGACGAGCGGGTGCGGCTGATCGCAATCACCCACGTGCCGACCAACGGCGGCCTGGTCAATCCTGCCGCCGAGATCGGCCGGGTCGCCCGCAAGCACGGCATTCTCTACCTGCTGGATGCCTGCCAGTCGGCCGGTCAGATCCAGCTCGACGTCGAGGCCCTGGGCTGCGACCTCTTGTCCGCCACGGGGCGCAAGTACCTGCGCGGGCCGCGCGGGACCGGCTTCCTCTACGTGCGCAAAGCCGTGCTGGACCGCCTGGTGCCGCTGAACCTCGACCTGCTGGCCGCCCACTGGGTCGAGCCGGACCGCTACGAGATGCTGCCCTCGGCCAGGCGTTTCGAGAACTGGGAGTTCAACCTGGCCGCGGTGCTCGGGCTGGGGGTGGCCGTCGACTATGCCCTGGCGCTCGGCATGGAGGCGATCGAGGCGCGCGTGCAGTGGCTGGCCCGGCGCCTGCGCTTCATCCTGAGCGAGTATGCCAAGCTGGAGGTCCAGGACATCGGCGCGGTGCAGAGCGGGATCGTGACCTTCACCGTGCCGGACCGCAGCGCCGCCGAGGTGCAGCGCGACCTGCGCGCCCTGGACGTCAACGTCTCCGTCACCGATCCGGGAAGCACCTTGCTGGACGCCAGGCGGCGCGGGCTTCCCGACATGGTCCGCGCCTCGGTCCACTATTTCAATACCGAGGAGGACGACTTCGAGAAGCTGACCTCGGCCCTGTGGAAGACCAGGCGGCGCTAGCGGACGACGACGCCAAGCTGGCCGGGTTTCCCCTGTGGTCCCGGCTCTAGGAGGCTCGACTGCAGGCCGGATTCTTCCAGCCTGATCTTTCCGGTCGTTCGCGCCGGCGGGGGGCCTTCAACTTTCTGGTTTGCGCTCAGGCGCTCTCTCTGTAACGTGACTGGCGAATGAGAGCGCCGGCTCGCAGGAAACCGGGGCCCGGGAAGACGAACAGGAAAGAGGTCGAGGGGTGACACTGGTCACGGAGGAGTCCGGGCCGAGCACGTCCGGTACTGGAGAGGTCGTCCTCTCGGTCACCAATCTGCACAAGCGGTTCGGCAGCAACGAGGTGCTGAAGGGGATCGATCTCGAGGCCCGCCGCGGCGACGTGATCGCGCTGCTGGGCGCCTCTGGATCGGGCAAGAGCACCCTGCTGCGCTGCATGAACCTGCTCGAGGTTCCCAACGAGGGCCGCATCGTGGTCCACGGCGAGGAGCTGAAGATGCGGCCGACCGCCGGCGGGGGCGGGCAGAGGCCGGTGGACCGCCACCAGGTGGACCGCATCCGCTCGCGCCTCTCGATGGTCTTCCAGCAGTTCAATCTCTGGAGCCACATGACGGTCATCGAGAACGTCATGGAGGCGCCGGTCCACGTGCTGAAGGTGTCGAAGCCCGACGCGAGGGCCCGGGCGGAGCGCTATCTGACCAAGGTCGGCCTGGCCGACAAGTTCGATTCCTACCCCGCCGAGCTCTCCGGCGGCCAGCAGCAGCGCGCGGCCATCGCGCGCGCGCTGGCGATGGAGCCGGAGGCGCTGCTGTTCGACGAGCCCACGTCGGCCCTCGATCCCGAGCTGGTCGGCGAGGTCATGCGCGTGCTGCGCGCCCTGGCCGAGGAAGGACGGACCATGATCGTGGTGACCCACGAGATGGGCTTCGCGCGCGAGGTCTCCAACCGCGTGATCTTCCTGCACCAGGGCGTGATCGAGGAGGACGGGCCGCCCGAGGAGGTCTTCACCGCGGCCCGCTCGGGGCGTTTCCGTCAGTTCATGGCGAGCCGGCTGGTCTGAGTGCCGGCCGAACCAAGCAGAAGAGGAGTGATCATCCCATGTCCCTAGTGAAGACTGCGGCCTTCGCCGCCCTGGCGACCCTGGTCGCGACCGCCGCCCTGGCCGACGAGAAGCGCAAGGTGCGCATCGGCACCGAGGGGGCCTACCCACCCTTCAACTACATCGACACCGACGGCAAGCTGGTCGGCTTCGACGTGGATATGGCCAACGCGCTTTGCGAGGCCGCCAACTACGAGTGCACCTTCGTTGTGCAGGACTGGGACGGCATCATCCCGGGGCTTCTGGCCGACAAGTACGACGCCATCATCGCCTCCATGTCGATCACGCCCAAGCGGGCCGAGGTCGTGGACTTCACCAAAAAGTACTACAACACCCCGGCGCGCTTCGTGGTGCTGAAGGGCGACGAGTTCGACATCACGCCGGGCACGGGCCTGGAGGGCCTGCGCATCGGCGTGCAGGGCTCGACCACGCACGAGGACTTCGCCCGGGCCACCTGGCCCAAGGCTGAGGTCGTGACCTACGGCACGCAGGACGAGGCCAACGCCGACCTGGTGAACGGCCGCGTCGACCTGGTGATGGCCGATTCCGTGGTGCTGCAGGAGGGCTTCCTGAAGGTCGACGGCGGCGACTGCTGCGAGTTCTTCGGAGAGTCATATAACGATCCCAAGTACCACGGCGAGGGTGCCGGTATCGCCATCCGCAAGGGCGAGCCGGAGCTGGTCGAGGGCTTCAACGCGGCCATCGTCAAGATCCGCGACGACGGCACCTACAAGGCCATCAACGACAAGTACTTCGAGTTCGACGCCTACGGCGTCGAGTAGGACGGGCCGAAAGAGGGGAGCGCGGTCAGGGCCGCGCTCCCCTTTGTTTTTGGAGCGATCGGGGGCGTGTTCGACTTCCGCGGCTACGGCTGGGTCTTCTGGGACGGTGTGCAGATCACGCTCGCGGTCGGTCTGGCCTCGCTTCCCGTCGCCCTGGTGCTGGGCCTCTTCGGCGCCTGGGGCAAGCTCTCCAGCAACGCGGTCGTCCGCAGCCTGGCGGGTGCCTACACCACGGTGGTGCGCGGCGTGCCCGAGCTGGTGCTGATCACCCTGGTCTACTACGGCTTCACCATCATCCTGCAGGACCTGGCCTCCTCGATCACCGGCAAGCGCGAGCAGATCGACCTCAATCCCTTCATCACCGGCACGATCGCGCTGGGCTCCATCTACGGCGCCTTCGCGACCGAGGTCTTTCGCGGCGCCTTCCTTGCCGTCGACCGCGGTCAGATCGAGGCCGCCAGCGCCTACGGCATGAACCGGGCGCTGGCCTTCCGCCGCATCATCCTGCCGCAGATGTGGCGCTATGCCCTGCCGGGCCTGGGCAACCTCTGGCTGGTGCTGCTGAAGGCCACGGCCCTGGTCTCCGTCATCCAGCTGCCGGAGCTGATGCGCATGACCTCGATCGGCGTGGGCGCCACGCGCCAGCCCTTCACCTTCTACTTCACCGCCTCGCTCATCTATCTCGCCATCACCGCCGCCTCGCTCGTCGTCATCCGCAGCGCCGAGAAGCACGCCTCGCGCGGCGTCGCACGGCGGCTTTAGGGGGTGGCGATGGAGTGGCTCTGGCAGGGAATCGGTTTCCAGGCCGAGGCGGCCTGCCTGGCGGTGCAGGGCGGGCTGGCCGAGGTCTTCGGCGAGGGCGGGGCTATCATCCCCTCCTTCTGCCGCCTCATGGGCGGCGCCTGGCTGACTCTCAAGCTGACGGTCGTCTCGCTGGCCATCGGCTTCCTGCTGGCCGTGCCCATCGCGCTGGCGCGGCTCTCGCGCAACCCCTTCGTCAACTATCCCTTCCTGGCCTACACCTTCTATTTCCGCGGCACGCCGCTTCTGGTGCAGCTCTTCCTCATCTACTACGGCAGCGGGCAGTTCCGCCCGGAGCTGCAGGAGATCGGGCTCTGGCGCGGCGGCTTCCGGGAGGCCTATTTCTGCGCCCTCTTCACCCTAACCCTCAACACCGCCGCCTACACCGCCGAGATCCTGCGCGGCGGCATGCTGGGCGTGCCCTCGGGCGAGGTCGAGGCGGCCCGCGCCTACGGCATGTCCGGTTTCACGCTCTACCGGCGGATCATCTTCCCCAAGGCCATGCGCATCGCGCTTCCCGCCTATTCCAACGAGGTGGTCTTCCTCTTCCAGTCGACCTCGCTGGTCTCGCTGGTCACCCTGCTGGACCTCATGGGGGTTGCCACCGACGTCATCGCCGACACCTTCCGGCATTTCGAGACCCTGATCTTCGCCGGCCTGGTCTACCTGGCCCTTTCCGGGCTGATCTTCGCCGTCTTCAAGCAGGTCGAGCGGCGCCTCATGCGGCACCTGCGCCGCAGCGGCGATGCCGACCACAAGAAGGCACCCCTGACGCAACCCCTGCCCGGCGGCACGAGGGTCTAGAGCATTGTTTTAGAAGCAAACCGTCGTCGCAGATGACTCCTTCTGCTCGGGATTTGCTCTCGGTCGCTCGGGACCGCTCGACACCGACTCCTTGCCGGGTCAGCATCGACGACGGGGAATCCTGTCGGGCCGGCATATTTTGAGTTTGCGGCATGGCATGTCCTGGCGGCTAAGTAGCCGGCGAAGAGGAAACCGGGAGCTTGTCTCATGGGATCTTGTGCAGAAGAGCGGGACCTGGGTCATGCCATCGACCTTGGCCGCTATCCCATCCGCGATCTCGACGGCGGGCCGGGCGCCACGCTGGTGGCCGCAGGCCGCAAGGCCCTGGAAGAGGAGGGGGCCTGTGTCCTGCCGGGGTTCCTGCGCCCCGATGCGGTCGCGCGCTGCCTGGCGGAGCTGCAGGGGCGGCTGGGAGAGGCCTACTACTGCCGCAAGGACCACAACCCCTATCTCGACGCCGGCGACGAAGCTTTCCCGACCGACCATCCGCGGAACCGCAAGCAGGTGAGCGATCTGGGTGCCCTGGCCGACGACCAGATACCCGAGGACAGCCTGCTGCGCGGGCTCTACCGCGACGCGGGACTGCAGGCCTTCGTCGCGGCGCTTCTGGGAGTGCCGCAGCTCTACCCCTTTGCCGACCCTTTGGGCTCGCTCAACCTCAATGTCTTCCAGGGCGGTCAGCAGCTCGGCTGGCACTTCGACAACGCGGAGTGGGCGCTGACCCTCATGCTGCAGGCAGCCGAAGCGGGCGGTCACTACGAGTACGCGCCCAACATCCGCACTGCCGGGGAGGCGCACCACGGGGCGGTGCAAGAGGTTCTGGACGGCCGCTCCGAAGCCGTGAGGCGGCTCTCCATGGGGCCGGGTGCGCTGGTGCTCTTCCGCGGTCGCCACTCGATCCACCGGGTGACGCCGGTTGAAGGCAGCTTGCCGCGCCTGGTCGCCGTGCTGAGCTACTCCGTGGTGCCGGGCGTGATGCTGACGGAGTACAACCGAGAGCTCTTTTACGGACGGACCCGGTGAAGGGGCGCCGCGAGAGGGAGGAGGCCGGCAGGTGAAGGATACTCAGGAAGCCCTGATCGACGCGCAGGTCTGCGCGACCTATCGCAACGAGGGCGTGGTCTGCCTCAGGGGGCTCTTCACCGATTGGCTGGACTGCCTGAAGCGCGGCGTCGAGAAGAACCTGGCCGACCCCAGCCCGCTGGCGAGCGACCACCGCCGGGCAAAGGGCAGCGGCGAGTTCTTCGAGGACTACTGCAACTGGCAGCGGATTGCGGAGTACCGCGACTTCATCTGCGACAGCCCCGCCGCCGCGGCGGCGGCCGCCCTCATGGGGACGCGGGTTGTGCGCATTTTCCACGAGCACCTGCTGGTCAAGGAACCGGGCACCACCAAGATCACGCCCTGGCACCACGACATGCCCTACTACTGCGTCGAGGGTCAGCAGGTTGTCAGCCTCTGGACCGCCCTCGATCCCGTGCCGCAAGGCGTCTGCCCGCGCTTCGTCGCCGGGTCCCACCGCTGGGGCAAGCTCTACTATCCGCGCCTCTTCGACGACGGCTCGAACTACGACTTCGCGGGCGATGCCTACGAGACCGTGCCCGACATCGATGCCGACCCGGCGGCCCATGTCATCCGCTCCTGGGACCTCGAACCGGGCGACACGCTCGCCTTCCACTTCCTCACCCTGCACGGCGCGCCGGGAAACACCGCCGCGAATCGGCGGCGTGGCTTCTCCACCCGCTGGCTGGGCGAGGACGTGCGCTATCGCCTGCGCGGCGGCAAGACCTCGCCGCCCTATCCCGACCTCGTGCTGGAGGACGGTGCGCCCCTGCGCGACGAGGACTTTCCGGTGGTCTGGACTGCCGAAGGCTGATCGGCCACGGAAGCCGCTCTTCCGCGCAGGCGAGCCTAAGGGTCTGGCACCGCCTCCAACAGCCATGCGTGAAGCGCGGAGCGTTTCACCGCGGAACCAAGCCGGATCCGACAGGTTTATCGGAAGGCGCGGTCGTCCGTCGCTTCGTAAGCGCGGCTGAATTCTGGCGATAGAACAGTGGGTTATCGGATCTGACCGCAAGAGCGCACAGCGCCGCAACTGGCCGGGGCTTCGGGTCCGGTGCGTCGGATCTGCCGGAGGCTGGGTCGGCGCGGCCGAATTGCCTTTCCGGGCCGGGCGGGCTACAGTCCAATCGCCAAAACGCGACACCACTATCATAAAACCGACGCAAATGACCGGAGCTGCAGCGCAGGATTCCGGGGAAGGAGCTTTTTGCATGTGTGGCATTGCGGCCCTCTGGGGCGCGTCCGATCGGCAGGTCATCGACTCCATGCTGGCGTCACAGGCGCATCGCGGACCGGACGGCCGCGGGGTGAGCGAGACCGGCAGGGGGCAGGGCATGCTGGGCCACTGCCGCCTGTCGATCATCGATCCCGAGGGCGGCGCGCAGCCGCTGAGGTCGGCCGACGAGGGCTGGACCCTGGTCGCCAACGGCATGATCTACAACGACCGCAACCTGCGCGCAGGTTTCACCGATGCCCTCTTCGGGTCCGGCTCGGACAGCGAATCGATCCTCTTCAGCGTGGCGCGCGGCGGCCCCGCCGCGGTCGACCGGCTGGACGGCATGTTCGCCTTCGTGATGACGGACGGGCAGCACCTGGTCGCCGCCCGCGACCCCATCGGCATCAAGCCCCTCTACATCGGCAAGCGCGGGGAGGCCCTGGCCTTCGCCTCGGAGATCAAGGCGCTGATCGGCATCGCCGATTCGATCGAGGAGTTTCCGGCCGGCCATGTCCTCGACACCCGCCGCGGGATGGAGCCCTACTACAGGCTGCCGCAGGCGCGTGCGGAGAGCTGGCGGCTACAGGACGCGCTGGTGGCCCTGCGCGAGACCCTGGAATCGTCGGTGGCCAAGCGCCTGCGCTCCGACGTGCCCTTCGGCGCGCTTCTCTCCGGCGGCCTCGACAGCTCCATCATCGCCGCGCTCGCATCGCGCCTGACGGAGGACCTCAAGACCTTCGCGGTCGGCTTCGAAGGCAGCCCGGACCTGCTGGCCGCGCGCAAGGTGGCGGCGCACATCGGCTCCGACCACCGCGAGCTGGTGATCACGCCGGACCAGACACTGGCGGAGCTGCCGCGGATCCTGGCCCACCTGGAATCCTTCGACCAGGACCTTGTCCGCAGCGCCGTACCCTGCTGGTTCGTGTCCCGCTTCGCCGCCGAGGAGGTCAAGGTGGTCCTGACCGGCGAGGGCGCCGACGAGCTCTTCGCCGGCTACAGCTATTACCGCGACATCCGCGATCCCGACGCGCTGGCCGAGGAGCTGCGCAGCTCGATCGCGCGGATGCACAACATCAACCTGCAGCGCGTCGACCGCATGTCGATGGCGCACGGCCTGGAGGCCCGCGTTCCCTTCCTGGACCGCGAGATGATCGCACTGGGCCTGTCGCTGCCGGTCGACTGGAAGCTGACCGAAGTGGAGGGCCAGCGGGTCGAGAAGTGGCTTCTGCGCAAGGCCTTCGAGGACCTGCTGCCGCCCGAGATCGTCTGGCGCGGCAAGCTGCAGTTCGATCAGGGCTCGGGCGTGGCCGACTACGCGATCGGCGAGATCGAGCGGATGGCGCAAGAGGCGGGCGTGGCGCGCGAAGGCGCCCGCAGCGCGGAGGAGGCTTACTACAGAGAACTGCTGTCCGATGCCTTTGAGCACTCGCAGCAGATGCTCGACCTTGTCGATCACTGGGACACGAGGGTAGCGGCATGAACGCGATGGCACCGACGTCAACAGGTGAGAACGACCCGGAGAACGACAGTACCGGGACCAAGGAGGATGCCGGATCGGGTTCGCTCAGACCGGACGGCAAGGCCTCCTTCAACGCGATCTACGACGAGCCGACGCCGGCCGCCTACTTCTCTGCGCTGCAGCCGCTGGACTACGCAGCGCCCGGCCGCGCCAAGCCGATCGTCCGGCGCTGCGTCGAGGCACTGCGGCGCCGGCGCGGCCTGCAGACCGTCACCGTGCTCGACCTCTGTGCCGGCTACGGGGTCAACGCTGCGCTTCTCATGCATCGTCTCAACCTCAGCGACCTCTATCAGCGCTTCGCCACCTCCGACGCCCGCAAGGCCGGGGCCAGGCGAATCGCCGCCGATGCAGCCTGGTTCCGACGCCAGCGCCGCAGCGGTGAACGGGTCCGGCTGATCGCCCAGGACGTGGCACGGCAGGCCCTGGACTACAGCCGCGCCGTTGGCCTTGCCGACGCCGTGGTGCCGGCCAACCTCGAAGAGCGCGACCTCACGCCGGAGCAGGCGGCACTGCTGCGCAATGTCGACCTGATCGTGGTCACCGGCGGGATGAGCTACATCGGTGAGCGCACCTTCTCGCGCGTTCTGGAGGCCGCCAGGCGTCGGCCCTGGGCGCTCTACCTGCCGCTGCGCCACAGCGATACCGGGGCCATCGACCGGACCTTCGAGGAGGCGGGCTACGCCATCGACACCTCCGCCAGGCCGGTCTCGCACCGCCGCTTTCAGTCGGCCAAGGAGCGCCGGGCGATCCGCGCGCAGATCCTGGAACGCTCGGGACCCGGCGCCAGGCCGCCCTCCACGGATTATCTGGAGGCGCTGGTGAAGCTGGCGCGCCCGAAGGTGGAGCGCTCCAGTCCGTCCTTCAGGACGATCATCGAGCCGGCCGGATAAGGAAACTCGGCTACCGGCCGAGATTCGTTGCGACAGGGCAGCAGGGCAAGGACCGCAGGCGTAAGCCGCCTGCGGTCCTTGCTGCTCAGAGGGAGAGGCCGGCGATGTAGTCCCTGAGCGCCTGCCTTGCCGCCGCGACGGCCGTCATGCCGTCCTTGGCGCTCGCCCGCAGGGCCTCCAGCCGATCCTCCTGTTCGGAGAGCTGGCGCAGGTAGCGGCGCCCGAGGTCGCTGTCGCTCGGCACCGCACCCAGGTTCTCGCGCAGGCGGCTCTGATCCGTGACGATCGCCGCCTCCTCGCGCTCCAGGGCGGCGAGGTTGCGCTCGGCCTCGGCCACCTTGGCCTTCAGCGCGACCAGGTCGGCCAGCTTCTGCTTGGTCTCCTGGGGTACGAAGCGGGCGTCGAGCAGGTAGCCCAGCATCTCCTCGTCGAGGTCGGCCAGCACCAGGCGCTCGCCGGTCGAGCGCTCGAAGACGAAGGCGACCTCGCGCGTCTCGCCCGCCTCCAGCGGCAGGGGATAGCGGTAGCCCTCAGAGGTCTCCTCCACGCCCGCGGCCGGCTCCAGCAGGGTCCAGCCGCGCTTCAGCGGCTCCTGCAGCAGCACGACGCGGGCGGCGTCCGGCGCGCCCTTCACCCGGTAGATGCGGGTCCAGCGCTCCTTCTGCCGGATCGTCAGCACGCCGTCGGTAAGGGTGACGCCGGTGATGCTGTCCTCCTGCTCGTTGCGGATGTCGACGTCGACCTTGCCGTCCAGGGCGAAGCTCACCAGCCGGCTCTCGCCCGGCGGCAGCAGGGCGATCTGGGCATCGCCCAGATAGGAGACCCGGCCGTCCGAGCCGCGCTCGTAGAGGGTCACCAGACCCGGCGGGAAGCTGATGTCGCCGTTGTTCATGAGCTTCAGGCTGGCCAGCGGATGGTTCCCGGCGACGCCCGGCTGGTAGAAGGAGAGGCGGTCGATCAGCAGGCTCCGGTCGAGAAAGGGGACCAGCAGGGAGTGACCGTCCTCGACGCTGACGGGATCGGGGAAGCGGTAGATCGCCTGGCTGACGCCCTCCTGCGCCGAGGCCTCGACGATACCCGCGGAGGCGGGCATGCCGGCCTGGGGCGCCGGAGGCGGCGAGGCCTGCAGCATGCCGGTGACGACGCTGTCGGCCTCGCTGGCCTGGCCCCTGGCATAGCTCTCTGCCTTCTCCAGGCGGGCGCGGTCGACCGGCGGCAGGATGCGGTTGACCACCTGCACCGGGATCTCGGGCCGGTCCAGATAGTAGCTCTCGTAGAGGGCCTGGCGGAAGGCGACGGGGTTGCCGGAGACCAGGCTGAGCTCGATCTCCTCCCAACTCTCACCGCTCTGGTTCTCCAGCACGGCCCAGCCCTGCAGCGCCGCCTCGCCGAGGCCCGCGCCTTCCGGCAGGGTCAGGCGATAGCTGGTCTTCCACAGCGGCACGGCGACGACATAGGCGACGCGCAGCTTGCGCGTGCCCTCTCCGGGTGCGCTCAAGGTCAGCACCCGCTTGTCGCGCTCGCCATGCTTGGCCATGGCGGTGAGGGCGGCGCCGACGCTGGCCTGCAGGGCCGGATCGGCGAAGGCGATCTCGCGCGCGTCCTCCAGCACGAACTGGCTCATCCCGGCGCCGCCCATCAGGGTGACGCGGGTCCGCGCGAAGACACGGCCCTGGTCGTCCTCCTCGCTCTCGGTGACGACCGAGAGGATGCGGCCCGAGGTCTCCTGCGGGCCGGAGACCCGGATCTCGGCGCCGGTCAGCGCGCGCAGCAGGGCGGCCGGGGAGGAGAGGGCGGCCTCGTCGAAGGGCAGGCCCTTGAAGACCTCGGCCAGCGGCTGGCGGCCGGGCAGCGAGACCGTGCCGATCTGGCCCTTGTCGTCGTAGACCACCAGCGATTTCAGGACGTCGTCGACCTGCGCCAGCGGCACGCTGAGCTCGATCCGGGCGTTGCCTGTCACCTCCGTCTCGTACTCGAAGTAGCCCAGGCCGCCGGTCGACAGCGCGACGCGCTTCAGGTCCAGCGCGTCGGCAGCCGCCCATCCCGGCAGGGCGAGCAGGGTCATGGCGGCGAGCGCCGTCTTGGCTAAAGGCAGGCTCATTGCGGTCGTTTCCTCCGTTGCAGTCATGCCGGACGTGGGGCGCGTCCGGCGCAGATCAATGCGCGGTTCCACTCTACGCCGAATGAGGCTGCTTTTCCTGCGTCGCGGTGATGACGGCAAGGCGACCATTGCAGGGCAGGGCTGCGGGCGCATGGGGATGTGCCGGCGACGGCCTTGAGGCAGCTTGCCGCCATGACGCCGCGGAGCAAGAGGAGGGGAGCCCTGGAGGGCTGGCTGCTGGCCGCCATGCCGGCGCTCTTCGTGCTGCTCTGGTCGACCGGCTTCATCGGCGCGAAGCTCGGCGTGCCCTACGCCTCGCCCCTGCTGTTCCTCGCCCTCCGCTTCGCCGTCACCGCGGCGCTGCTGCTGGCCTGGGCCTGGCTGCGCGGCGACCGCCTGCCCAAGGGCTGGCGCCTGCTGGCGGATCTGGCCCTGGTCGGCACGCTTCTCCACACCGTCTACCTGGGTGGCGTCTTCGTCGCCATCTCCTGGGGGCTGGAGGCCGGCACCTCGGCGCTGATCGTCTCGCTGCAGCCGATCCTGGTGGCATCGGTGGCGGGCGCCTTGCTGGGAGAGCGGGTCGGGCGGGTGCAGTGGCTGGGTCTGGCGCTGGGCCTGACCGGCGTCGCCCTGGTGGTCTGGCGCAAGGCCGGGCTTTCGGCCAACGGGCTGGAAGCGACCCTGCTCTGCCTGCTGTCGCTGGTCGCCATCACGGCCGCCGTGCTCTATCAGAAGCGCCGGCTGGGGGCCATGCCGCCGATCAGCGGCAACGGCCTGCAGTTCCTCTTCGCCGCCATCACCAGCGGCCTTGCCGTGCTGCTTTTCGAGCCCGACGCGAGGATCGAGTGGACCTGGGAGTTCCTGGTCGCGCTGGCCTGGCTGGTGATCGCGCTCTCGATCGGAGCCGTCGGCCTCTTCCTGCTGATGGTGCGGCGCGGAGCCGCCTCCAAGGTCTCCAGCCTCTTCTTCCTGGTGCCCCCTTGCACCGCCGTCATCGCCTGGCTGCTGTTCGGCGAGACCCTGGGCTGGATGGAACTGGCGGGCATGGCCATCGCGGGCGTGGGCGTCGCTCTCGTCAACCGGCCGCGCTGAGGGGCGGCCCCTCGTTGGACGGCCCCTCGTTGGACGGCTCGGCGCGTGAAAGGCTAGACTCCCGGAAGTAAGATCATCGTGAAGAGGAGGGGGCCTTGAGACACGCCGTCGTAACCCTGGTCCTGCTGTGCCTTGCAGGGCCGGCACTGGCCGAGCAGACCAAGTCCTACTGGGGCCATCAGTACAGCAAGGACTGCGGCGCCGACCGCGAGGCCATGATGGAGGAGGCCAAGGCCAAGGCCTTCAGTTTCTGCCGCAGCCACGGCGGCGTGAACAAGAAGAAGACCGACTTCATCTACGTGATCGACAAGGGCCAGAAGCTCGGCGCCAGCTTCAAGACCCACTTTTGCGAGGTGAAGGGCGACATCTACTGCAACGAGTAGGGCCCTGATTCAAAAGAATGTCGCCGCAGATGAGGCCATCTGCTCGGGCTTTGCGCTAGCGATCACCGGGAACCGCGATCTCCATGAAGTTGTCGTAGAGGCGCCGGGCGGCCCGGTTCATGGCCGGAAGCGCGGCCGTGGCCGCACGGTCCAGCCCGGCGACCGCGCCGGGGCCCAGCGCCTTTTCCAGGGACTGGGCGTAGGCGGGGATCGCCGCCCATTCGCCCACCGTCTGGTCGGTGATCTCGATGTGGTACTGGACGCCGAAGGCGCAGGCGCCCACGGCCAGGGCGTTCACCCGGCAGGCCTCCGAGCGGGCCAGGATCTCCGCGCCGTCAGGCACCTCCAGCACCTCGGCGGAGTGCCACTGCAGCGTCGTCGGGCTCTCCGGCAGGCCGGCCAGCAGCGGGTGCGCGCGTCCGGCCTCGGTCAGGGTGACCGGCAGGACGCCGATCTCCGGGTGCCTGGCCGGCCCGACCTTGCCGCCCAGCGACTGGGCCAGAAGCTGGTGGCCGAGACAGAACCCGAGATAGGGCTTGCCCAGGTCCTTGACCCAGGTCCGGATCGCCGCCATCTCTGGCGCGAGCCAGGGGTGGTCCCCGACCTCCCAGACGTCCATGGGTCCGCCCATGACGAAGAGGATGTCGTAGTCCTCGAGCGGCGGGATTGCCTCGCCCTCGTCCAGCTCGATCGCCTGCCAGCCGACGCCGTCCTCCGCCAGGAAGTCGCGGAAGATGCCCGGGTGTTCGCAGGCGATATGCTGGAAGACCAGGACCCTGGCGTCGCGTCTTGGCATGAAGGGATCTCTCCGGCCGTGGTTCGAAGGATGGGCATTGCCCTCGGACGAGGGCCGGCTATCCTGATACCGCCACTCGCCCGGGATCAAGTGCGAGGATGAGAAAACCCGCGGTGCCTTCCTGCCGCCGTCATTCGCTGTTAGTGGGCGGCGCGGAGCTGTAGAAGACATCGCTGAACGAGGACTGTCCTTCGATGACCATGACCAGTCGGCGCAACCTGCTGGCGTCCGCCGGCGCCGCTCTCGCCCTCTCGACCCTGGCGCGGCCCGCCGCTGCGCTCACCGACGAAGAAGAGCTGGTGGACCGCGCCCGCATCACCGCGCTCTCCATGCTATCGGCCAGCAACTACAAGAACCTGCAGGACTACATGACCCGCGCGGCCGGGGTCCTGGTCTTCCCCTCGGTCCTGAAAGGCGGCTTCATCATCGGTGCGGAGGGCGGCCGCGGCGTGCTCTCCGCGCGCAAGGGCGGGGTTTGGAGCTATCCGGCCTTCTATCACCTGGCCGGGGCCTCGATCGGCCTGCAGATCGGCGGGCAGATCTCGCAGGTGATGATGGTCATCATGCACGAAGCGGCCCTGGGCCGGATCCTGGAGAACAACATCGAGCTGGGGGCCGGCGCCTCGGTCGCCATCGGCCCCATCGGCAAGGAGATCGGGGCGGGCAGCAGCGGCGACTTCGAGGCCGACGTCTACACCTTCGCGCAGACCCAGGGGCTCTACGCCGGGATGAACTTCGAGGGCGCCTCGATCGGCGAGGACCAGGACCGCAACAACTACTACTACGGCAAGCGCCTCTCGGCCGCCGACATCGTGCTGCGTAACCAGGCCGCCAACAGCCAGGCCGAGGGCTTCCGCCAGGCGCTCGCGAGCTAGAGCACTCCTTTGCGCCGCCTGCGGCAGGCCCTGCTGCTCCTGGGTGCGCTGGCACTGGCGTTTGCCTTCGGACTGGCGGGCGCCTGGTATCTGGGCGGCGGCAGCCGCGAGGCCGGCGAGGGCAGCCAGGGTCTGGCCGGCGGGCTGGAGCGCGCGCCGGGCGGCGCCTTCCTCCTGAGCGACCAGGACGGCCTCGCGGTCGACAGCACCGATCTGGGTGGGCGCTACCTGCTGATCTACTTCGGCTACACCCAGTGCAACGACGCCTGTCCCATCGCCATGCAGGCCATGTCGGAGGCCGTGGGGCTGCTCGAGGAGGCCGAGGCCTCCCGGCTGCAGCCGCTCTTCGTCACCATCGACCCCGAGGTTGACCAGGGGCCCCAGATCGCCCGCTACCTGGAGAGCTTTCACCCGGCCTTTCGCGGCCTCACCGGCGAGGCCGAGGCCATCGCCGCGGCGGCCGCGGCCTACCGGGTTCCCTACGACCGCGCCGCCCGGGAGGACGCCTCGGGCCTCAGGGTCCTGGACCATGGCACTGCCATCTACCTGATGGCGCCAGACGGCAGCTACCTGCGGAAGTTCGATTACCGTGTGTCGCCCGAGCGGCTGGCCGAGGTCTTTCGCGCCTATCTCGGCGGGCAGGGCGAGGGCTGAGGGCCGATCGCGACTGTCCGGCCTCCTCCCCGCAAGCGGAGCGAACACGCGCCGCGGGCAATAGATGGATTGATTCACCCCTTTGTGGGGCGCATGGTCGGCCGACGAGATCCGAAGGGGGGCTGTCGGTTCGGACGCGGCGAATGGCATCGGCCGTGATCCTACCCGCACACGCGATCTCGAGGGGGAAACCCGGCGGGAAAGGATAGTCTCTGTGCAGATCACTGGAAGCGACGGACCGGACACCCTGATCGGCAACAGTCTGGCCGACCAGCTCTATGGCCTTGCGGGCAACGACTCGCTCTTCGGCAGGGGCGCGGACGACACCCTCTTCGGAGCCGCCGGCAGCGACCGCAGCTACGGCGGCGCTGCGGCCGACACGCAGTACGGCGGGAATGGATCCGACCGGCTGGAAGGCAGCTCCGGCGAGGATTCACTCTTCGGCGACAGCAGTGCGGATCGGCTCTTCGGCGGCAGCGGTGCGGACATCGCTTTCGGCGGCGCACATAAGGACACGCTCCTCGGCGACAGCGGTGCGGACAGGCTCTACGGCGGCAACAGCGACGACCTCATCTTCGGAGGCGATGGCAAGGACGAGTTGGTTGGGGCCGGCAAGGGCGATACCCTGGAGGGCGGCGGCGACGAGGACCGCCTCTTCGGCGGCAGCGGCGAGGACTTCCTCTACGGCGGCGCCCAGTCCGACCACCTGGAGGGGGGCCACGACACCGACAGCCTGTTCGGCGGCGGCAATGCCGACACGGCCTACGGCGCCCAGGGCCGCGACGCGCTCTTCGGCGGGGCGAGCGATGACACCCTCTTCGGCGACAAGGCCGTAGACCTGCTCTATGGTGACAACGGTCACGACCTGCTGAACGGCGGGTCCAACGCGGACACCCTCTTCGGTGCGACCGGCTATGACCTGCTCAACGGCTCTGAAGGCGACGACCTTCTCTACGGCGGCGACCTGGGCGACGGCCTCTACGGCGGCGAGGGCACGGACCGGCTGGACGGCGGCAGCGGTGACGACAGCCTCTACGGTGGGGGTGGCGACGACAGCTTTCATTATGGCGGCTCCGGCGCTGATCTGATCTTCGGCGGCTTCGGGCTGAATGCCCGCATCTTCGGCGGCGATGGGGACGATTCGATCGACGGCCAGATCAGCCTCTACGGCGGCGAGGGCGCCGACGCGATCCAGGGAATCCGCAACCTCTTCGGCGACAGCGGCGCGGACTGGATCGAGGGGCAGGACGATCTCTACGGCGGGGATGGCGCCGACCGGCTCTATTCCACAGGCGGGAACCCGAGAGTCCAGGATACCCTGTTCGGCGATTCCGGCGACGACACCATAGGCGCCTCCCGCGGCAGCAAGATCCTGGTCGGGGGAGACGGCGACGACAGCCTCTTCGGCGGCGTCACCTACTACCGGGAAGTCTCGGGTCTCGGCATCGCCCTCTGGGGTGGGACGGGAAACGACGTGCTGAGCGGCAGCGGCTATCAAAGCACGCTCAACGGAGGGGAGGGAGACGACACGCTCTATGCCCGAGGCGGCGGAAGCTATTACGGCAGGCGAGGCGCTTACATCGGCGGGGACGGGGACGACACGATCTTTGCCGTCGAGGCCGGGCACGCCTATGCCAAGCACGGCAATTTCTTCGGCGGGGATGGGGATGATACTCTCTATGGTAGCAAAGAGGATGCTGGACGCTTTTATGGCGCGAGTGGGTCGGACAGCTTCTTCGGCTTCTCCGGCAGGGACCTGGCCCGCGGCGGCAACGAGAGCGACAGCCTGTTCGGCGGCAGCGGCGACGACGTCAGCCTCTTCGGCGACGGCGGCGGCGACATCCTCTATGGTGGCGAAGGTGACGATGTCTCGCTGTTTGGCGCTACGGGAGCCGATCTGCTCTATGGCGGCGAGGGCGACGACACCAGGCTTGTTGGCGGCAGCGGCCGGGACGGCCTCTTCGGCGCCGAGGGGAACGACCTCAGCTTCTTCGGAAGCAGCCGGTCGGACAGCCTCTTCGGCGGCGAGGGCGACGACCGTAACTTCTACGGGGGCGACGACAGCGACTCGCTCTTCGGCGGAGAGGGCGACGATTCCGCCTTCTGGGGCGACGCCGGCGACGATCTCCTCTATGGCGATGCCGGCGAGGACGCCTCCTTCTGGGGCGGGGAGGGGGAGGACAGGCTCTTCGCCGGAGAGGGGGACGATTCCGCCTTCTATGGCGGCATGCTGGACGACGTGATCTACGGCGGCCTCGGCATGGACAGCGGCCTCTTCGGCGATGCCGACCGCGACCGGATCTTCGGCGACAGCGGCAGCGACGGCCTCTACGGCGGCAGGGGCGGCGACTTTCTCTTCGGCGGCAGTGGCGACGATATCGCGCGCGGGGAGGCCGGTAACGACTTTGTCTACGGCGGCCTGGGCGACGATGTGCTGACGGGCGGCGGCAGCGGGTCGCTGGGCGATTCCCTCTTCGGCGGCAGCGGCGACGATACCTTCCTGGTCGAAAGGCAGGTCGACGTCGATACCAACTACGCCTACTTCGGCGGCTCGGGCAGCGATACCCTGCTGGTCGCGGCCGGCGTGACCCTGCCGGCCGGAGGCAGCGGCCTCGTCTCCATCGAGGTCATCCTCTACGGCTGACCCTCCGGCAGGCGCTACCTGCCCCTGTTCCGGCCGGCGTTGACCAGCGCGAAGCCGCCCAGGATCAGCGCCGTGCCGGCATAGACCCAGGGGCTGTGCTGCTCGCCGAAGAAGATCATGCCCCAGACGATCCCGGTCACGGTGACGATATAGCCGACCTGGCTGAAGTAGACCGCGCCGGCCGCCTGGACGATGTGGAAATAGATCACGTAGGCGACCGACGAGATCGCGATCTGGGCGAAGAGGGCACCCTCCGCCAGGCTCCAGGGCGGCAGCGGCAGGTAGGGCGGGATCAGGGTCAGCATGACGACCGACTGGGCGCTGCCGGCGCAGATCAGCATGCCGCAGGCCAGCGCCAGGGTCGACTGTCCCGGCGGGCGGTAGCGGCCGGTGTAGAGGTTCGAGAGCGCGTAGCAGAAGGGGGTGAGGAAGGCGAGCAGCAGCCAGATCAGCTCGAGCCCGGCGGGGAGGCTCCTGTCGGGCAGGACGATCACCAGCGCGCCGACGAAACCCAGCGCGATGCCGAGGCTCCTGAGCGGGCTCAGACGCTCCATCGCCCAGGCCAAGGCCAGAGCGTAGGTGATGATCGGCGCGGTGGTGACGACGATCGCCATGAGGCCGGCCGGCAGGTGGCGGATGACGATGTAGAAGGCCAGGTTGGGGATGCAGATCCCCACCAGGCCGGTGACCAGGCAGAAGCGCCAGACGGTCCAGCTTCGCGGCAGGCGGCCGCCGCTCAGGCGCAGCACGCAGAGCAGGACCAGCGCGGAGCCCAGCGCCTGCCAGGTGGCATAGCCCAGGACCGGTACGCCCCCCTCGATCGCCAGCTTGGCGATCGAGAAGCTGGCGCCCCAGAGGCTGCCGAGCAGAAGAAGCAGGAAGGGGATGACCAGGAAGTCGACGCGGGCGACCGCCGATCGCACCGCCCCGGAGCGCGACAAGGACATGCTCGCGACTATGCCCCCATCGCTCGGCCTTGGCATCCCGTTCTTTGCGCAGAGGCTCGGTTCGGGCCGTGCATGACTGCGAACGGGCCTTCTTGGAGCGCGCTTGGCTGCCATCAAGGTCGTCAGTTAATACACTTCGATTCTGTCAATTCGACTCGATACTGCACTCTGCTGGCCCGTGCAAATACAAAGTCTGTCACCTCCGCGCAAAAATTTCGTTCTTGTCGGCCACGTTGCTTTGCGCATACCCTGCCCGCGCTGGAAGGATAGTAAGATGCCGCCCTCGAGAACTAGACGGCCGGGAGGAGTTTTCGACATGACTGAGGGGACTTGGCTCTGGCGCCTCTTGCTGCGCGGGACCTTCGTCCTCGTCTTGGCTTCGGGGCTTGTCTGCGCCCAGGCGGCCAGCGCGCAGGACGAGACGGCGGAGCAGGGCGAGGCCGAGATGGCCGATAGCTCCGGAGAGGCGGCCAGCGACCCCGCCGGCGAGGAGAGCGAGGCCGACGCCGAGGCGGAAGAGGCCGATCTCTTCACCGAGGAGCAGCTCGACACCCTGGTCGCGCCCTACGCGCTCTATCCCGACAGCCTGCTGGCGCAGGTCTTCATGGCCTCGACCTTCCCGCTGGATATCGTGAAGGCGGAACGCTGGGTCGAGGAAAACGAGGACCTGGAGGGCGAGGCCCGCGGCACGGCCACCGAGGCCGAGGACTGGGACCCCAGCGTCGCCGTCCTGGCCGCCGGCTTCCCCAGCGTCATCGACGCCATGAGCGCGGAGCTGGACAGCACCGAGGACCTGGGCAACGCCCTGCTGGCGCAGAGCGACGACGTCTTCGATGCGGTTCAGCGCCAGCGTGCCCGGGCTGCCGCCATGGGCAACCTGGAGAGCAACGAGGCACAGACCGTCGAGGTCGAGGACGACGTGATCACGGTCGAGCCCGCGGACCCCGAGGTGGTCTACGTTCCGACCTACGATTCCCAGCAGGTCTATACCACCCAGGCACCGGCCGCGGTTCAGCCGGTGGTCGTCGAGAGCGATGACAGCGGCAGCGATGCAGCAGCCCTCATCACCACCGGGCTCCTCTCCTTCGGGGCCGGCATGCTGGTGAACGAGCTCTTCGACGACGACGACTGGGACGACTACTGGCGCGGGCCGCGGGTCGACTGGAACGACGGCTCCTTCTATCCGCGCCCCGGGATCAATGTCGACGGGGACGTCAACATCGATGTCGACCGCGGCCGTTTCGACGGCAATCGCGTCGACATCGGCGAGGACGGCCGCTGGCAGCCGGACAAGGAGCGTCGGGACCAGGCCCGCGACAAGATCCGCGACAGGAAGGGCGAGGGCAAGCTCGCAGGCGCTGCCGGCGACCGGGGCAAGCTCACCGGCGGCAAGGCCAGCCTTCCGCAGCGCGACGGCAGCCGTGCGAAGCTGGATCAGAAGCTGAAGGCGCGCACCGGCGGCGAGGCTAGCCTGGGCAAGGCCAAGGGGAACCTCTCCTCGGGCAAGGCCAAGCCGTCGCTCTCCAAGAAGGCCAGCGCGCTGCAGGCGCCCAAGAAGGCCAGCCTCTCCAGCGCGAAGAAGGCCAGCAACCGCGGCAAGGTGAGCAAGGCCAAGTCCAGGAAGGCTGCGCCCAGCCTGAAGGGCTCCTCGACCAGGAAGGCCGTCGGCAAGCCTTCCGGCAAGCAACGTGCCTCCATCTCCAAGCCGAAGCGCAGCTCGGCCTTGAAGAGGGGTGGTGGCGGCGGACGCAAGGCCTCGGCCAGCAAGTCCCGCGGGTCGAAGAGCCGCGGCAAGCGCGGGAAGAGACGGTAAGCGATGAGGAAGAGAGACATGAGGGGTCGGATCATCCTGGCCGGAGCCCTGGCCCTGGCGCTATGGAACCTGCCGTATGCCGGTGCCGAGGCCGCACCGGCCCAGTACGAGTCGCCGCAGTCGGCCGTCCAGGCGGTCATCGACGCCCTGGACGCGCGCGACCGGGAGGCCCTGATTCACGTCTTCGGCCCGGAGGCGGAGGACGTCATCCTGACCGGCGAGGCGCCGGAGGATCGCGAGATCTGGGGCAATTTCCTGAAGTCCTATAACGAGATGCACCGCATCGCGATCGACAAGGACGGCGAGACGGCAACCCTCTACGTCGGCCGCGACCAGTGGCCGGTGCCGATCACCATGAAGAAGAACGCCGACGGCCTCTGGTCCTTCGACGTCGAGGCGGGGCGGGAAGAGATCCTGGACCGCCGCATCGGCCGCAACGAGCTGGACGTGATCGAGCTCCTGCGCGGCTATGTCGGGGCGCAGCAGCGCTTCCGCCAGACCGACTACAACGACGACGGCGTGCGCGAGTTCGCCCAGTCCATCATCAGTTCCTCCGACCGGCGCGACGGCCTCTACTGGCCCGACGCGGAGGGCGTGCCGGAGAGCCCGGTCGGCGACTTCATGGCAAGGGCGGCCGCCGACGGCTACAGCTTCGACGGCGAGGACCAGGACCCCACCCCCTATCTCGGCTACTTCTACCGCATCCTGACCGAGCAGGGCGCCAACGCGCCCGGCGGCGCCATGAGCTACCTGGTGAACGGCCGCATGCTGGCCGGCCACGCCCTGCTGGCCTTCCCGGCCGCCTACGACAACACCGGCATCATGACCTTCATGGTCGGCGAGAACGGCATCGTCTACGAGCGCGACCTGGGCGAGGACACGCTCGAGATCGCCAACGCCATGACCGTCTTCGATCCGGGCCCCGAGTGGGAGGTGGTGGAGGAGGGGGAGTAACCGCCCGACGCCTTCTTAGCCCGGCGCCCTCTCAAGAGGAGAGGAGAGCCTCTCTCCGCTTTCGCGATCGAACAGGTGCAGGTGGTCCGGGCGGATCGCCAGAGGTAGGGCCTCGCCGGTCGCGATGCGCTGGCTCCCCGACAAGCGTACGGTGAGCGCCGGTCCTCCGCCTACGACGGTACCGTAGGCCAGGGTATCCGCACCCAAGGTTTCCACCATCTCGACCGTCAGGGTAAGCGAGGGCTGTCCGGGGGCCTGATGGAGATGCTCGGGCCGGACCCCCAGGGTGATGGGGCGCCCGCGCTCTGCGGCGAGATCCAGGCCCTCGCTGGTCAGGTGGGTGCCGTGGTCCAGCAGGAAGCCCCGCTCCTCGATGCTGGCGTCGAGGAAGTTCATGGCGGGCGAGCCGATGAAGCCGGCGACGAAGGTCGTCCTGGGGCGCTCGTAGACCTCGAGCGGCGTTGCGATCTGCTCGGCCACGCCGGCGTTCATGACGATCAGGAGATCGCCCAGGGTCATGGCCTCGACCTGGTCGTGGGTCACGTAGAGCGCGGTGGTGGCGAGCCGGCGCTGCAGGCGCTTGATCTCGAGCCGCATCTGCACGCGCAGCTTGGCATCGAGGTTGGAGAGCGGCTCGTCGAAGAGGAAGACGGCAGGATCGCGCACGATGGCCCGACCCATGGCGACGCGCTGGCGCTGGCCGCCGGACATCTGCCGCGGGCGGCGGTCGAGCAGGCCCTGGAGCTGCAGCATCTCGGCTGCCTCCTCGACGCGCCGCTCGATCTCGGCCTTCGGCACCTTCGCCAGCTTCAGGCCGTAGCCCATGTTCTGGCGCACGCTCATGTGCGGATAGAGGGCGTAGTTCTGGAAGACCATGGCGACGTCGCGATCCTTGGGCTCCAGCTCGTTCACCACCCGCTCGCCGATGGCGATCTCGCCTTCGGTGATGGCCTCAAGCCCCGCCACCATACGCAGCAGGGTGGACTTGCCGCAGCCCGAGGGGCCGACGATCACGACGAAGGCGCCGTCGGCGATCTCCACCTCGATGCCGTGGATCACCGGGGTCTTGCCGTAGCTCTTCTTCAGACCGCGCAGGGTGATAGCGGCCATGGTGGGTTCTCCTACTTCTCGGTCTCGACCAGGCCGCGCACGAAGAGGCGCTGCATGGCCAGCACCACCACCACCGGCGGCAGCAGCGCCAGCACGGCGGTCGCCATGACCGACTGCCACTGCGGTACCTGGTCGGCGACGTTCACCATGCGCTGGATGCCCATGACGATGGTGGTGAGGTTGTGGTCGGTGGTGACGATGAGCGGCCAGAGGTACTGGTTCCAGCCGTAGATGAAGAGGATGACGAAGAGGGCGGCCAAGGTGGTGCGCGAGAGCGGCAGCAGGATGTCGACGAAGAAGCGCCAGGGGCCGGCGCCGTCGATGCGTGCGGCCTCCACCAGCTCGTCGGGGATGGTCATGAAGAACTGCCGGAAGAGGAAGGTCGCCGTCGCCGAGGCGATGATCGGGATCGAGAGGCCGGCGAAGGAGTTGAGCAGGCCCAGGCTGGCGACCACGTCGTAGGTCGGCGTGATCCTGACTTCGACCGGCAGCATCAGGGTGACGAAGATCAGCCAGAAGCAGAGCTGGCGGCCGGGAAAGCGGAAGTAGACCACGGCATAGGCCGAAAGCAGCGAGATCGCGATCTTGCCCACCGCGATCAGCAGCGCCATGACCAGCGAGTTGAAGAGCATACGCCAGACCGGGATCGCGCCGGAGCTGGACAGCCCCTCTCCCAGGATCGCGCCGTAGTTCTCGAAGAGCCTGTCGCCGGGGATCAGCGGGGTCACGCCGGAGATCAGGGCGGCCGGGTCCTGCGTGGAGGCGACGAAGGCGATCCAGAGCGGCAGGGCGACGAAGAGGATGCCGGCAATCAGGGTCGCGTGCGCGATTGCGGTGCTGACCGGGCGATGCTCGATCATTCGTAGTGCACCCTGCGCTCGACATAGCGGAACTGGATGATGGTGAGCCCGATCACCAGCAGCATCAGGACCACGGACTGCGCCGCCGAGCTGCCCAGCATCTGCCCGCGGAAGCCATCCTGGTAGACCTTGTAGACCAGGGTCGTGGTGGCCTGGCCGGGGCCGCCGCCGGTGGTGGCGTCGATGGTGCCGAAGGTGTCGAAGAAGGCATAGACCAGGTTCACCACCAGCAGGAAGAAGGTGGTGGGCGAGATCAGCGGCACGACGATGGTCCAGAAGCGCCGGATCGGGCCGGCGCCGTCGATCGCCGCGGCCTCGATCAGGGAGCGCGGAATGGCCTGCATGGCGGCCAGGAAGAAGAGGAAGTTGTAGGAGATCTGTTTCCAGGCGGCCGCGATGATCACCATGATCATGGCATCGGTACCGTTCAGGAACTGGTTCCAGGAGATGCCCAGGGAAAAGAGGATGTAGGAGAGGATCCCGACCGTGGGGTTGAAGAGGAACCACCACAGCACGCCGGCAACCGCGGGTGCCACGGCATAGGGCCAGATGAGGAAGGTCTTGTAGGCCGTGGCCCCGCGGATCACGCGGTCGGCCATGCCTGCCAGGATCAGCGCCAGGCTCATGGAGAGGAAGGCGACGGCGAAGCTGAAGAGCAGGGTCCGCCAGATGGCGGCATAGTAGAGCTGGTCGCTGAAGAGGCGCGCGAAGTTGTCGAGACCGACGAACTGGGTGGAGGTGCCGAAGGCTGAGGTTCTGAGGAAGGCCTCGTGGATTGCCTCGAGTGCCGGCCAGATGAAGAAGATCAGGGTGATCGCGATCTGCGGGGCGACCAGGAAGTAGGGCAGCCAGCGGTGCCTGAAATAGACGCGCTTCTCCATGGCTCGTTGGGCAATCCCTTCCGACGAAATGAGGTCCCCCGGAACCCTTCGCGGGCCCCGGGGGGGACCGTCGGGAGAGCTAGCTGTTGGCCTCTTGGAACTGTTCCAGCAGATCGTTGGCGCGCTCGACGGCGTCGGAGAGACCCTCTTCGGGGGTCTTGTTGCCGCTGAAGATCTCTTCCAGCTCTTCGTTGATCACGTCGCGGATCTGGACGAAGTTGCCGAGCCTCAGGCCCTTGGAGGCCGCGGTCGGCGGCTTGAAGTTGATCTGGTTGATGGCCGTGTCGGTACCGGGGTTCTTCTCGTAGAAGCCCTGCTTCTTGGTCAGCTCGTAGGCGGCGGTGGTGATCGGCAGGTAGCCGGTCTCCTGGTGCCACCAGGCCTGGACCTCCGGCGAGGAGAGGTAGGTGAAGAACTGGCCCACGCCCTCGTACTCCGCCGCCGGATGACCCTGCAGGACCCAGAGCGAGGCACCGCCGATGATGGAGTTCTGCGGAGCGGCCGCCACGTCGTCGTAGTAGGGCAGCATGCCGACGCCGAACTCGAAGTCCTTGGCGTTGGCCTTGATGCCGGCATAGCCCGCCGAGGATCCGAAGAACATGGCGCACTCGCCGGAATAGAAGAGCGGTGCCGACTGGCTGCGGCGCCCGCCGTACTTGAACTTGTCGCCCTCCTGCCAGGCGTTCAGGTTGGTGACGTGGCGCAGCGGCAGCTCCTGGGTGAGCAGCAGGCGCGCATCCATGCCGGCGAAGCCGTCGTCCGCGCTGGCGAAGAAGATGTCGTGCCAGGCCGAGAAGTTCTCGAGCTGGATCCAGGAGATCCAGGAGGTGGTGAAGCCGCAGGAGGCGCCGCCGCCGGACTCGGAGATCTTGGTCGAGACCTCCTCCATCTCGGACCAGGTCTTGGGCGAGGTCTCGGGGTCGAGGCCGGCCTCGGCGAAGGCGTTCTTGTTGCGGAAGAGCACCGGCGTCGAGCTGTTGAAGGGCATGGACAGCATGTGCCCCGCGCTGTCGGTGTAGTAGCCGATGACGGCCTGCAGGTAGCCGGCCGGATCGAAGGGCTGCTTGGTGTCGGCCATCAGCTGGTAGACCGGGTAGACGGCGCCCTTGGCGGCCATCATGGTGGCCGTGCCGACCTCGAAGACCTGGATGACGTGCGGTTGCTCGCCGGCGCGGAAGGCGGCGATGCCGGCGGTGAGCGTCTCGGAGTAGGAGCCCTTGTAGACCGGGACCACCTTGAAGTCGCTCTGCGTGGCGTTGAAGTCGGCGGCGATCTTGTCGACGCGCTTGCCCAGCTCGCCGCCCATGGCGTGCCACCAGGTGATTTCGGTCTGGGCCTCAGCCGTTGCGGCCAGGCCCAGGCTGAGAGCGCCGAGCGCTCCGAGCAGAGTTCGCTTAAACATCCAAAGATACTCCCTGAAGATAGGTCGTGCTCAGCGCGGGGGGTGGGTAAGCAGTGGATCGCGCCGGACAGCATCCGCGCGCGCCGAGCGAAAGTGTGCAGTCTATGGGTCTTGCGGCTTTCAAGCCTGTGAAACTTCTGTGACTGCAACGACCGGATAGCGGCATAAGTGCAAGCCCCTTACATCCATGCTCACGAGCTTGAGGGAAACGGTTCGGCTTCGCAACGAGATTGATAGCAGCTGCGAAGACGCGAGCATGAAGGAGAAGAGGAATGAACGAGATGAGCGGCGATCGCTGGGTGAGCGCAGTCTCCGAGGCCTGCCGGCGCATCGAGGCCGAGGAGGCCGTGGACCTGGCCGAGCTGGCGCGCTCGCTGGAGATGAGCCCCTGGCAGCTCACCCGCAGCTTTCGCAAGACCCTGGGCATCACGCCCAGCGCCTACCTGCACCAGCGCCGGGCCGATCGCTTCCGCCAGGAGCTGAAGCAGGGCGAGAGCGTCGCCGGCGCCACCTACGGTGCCGGCTACGGCTCCTCCAGCCGGGTCTACGAGGGTGCTGCGCGGCGCTTCGGCATGACGCCCGCCTCCTATGCCAAGGGCGGGGAGGGGGTGGCGATCGCCTACTCGCTGGCCGAGACCCCGCTGGGTCTGCTGCTGGTCGCGGCGACCGCCAAGGGCATCTGCCTCCTGGTGATCGGCGACGACGAGGCGCAGATGGTCGCCCACCTGAAGGCGGAGTTCCCCAAGGCCGCCAGCCTGGAGCGCGACGACCTCTGGCTGAAGCCCGCCATCGACGAGGTGGTGGACTATCTGGCCGGCACCATTCCCCACCCGGAGCTGCCGCTGGACGTGCGCGCGACGGCCTTCCAGCGCCAGGTCTGGGAGCAGCTCCTGGCGATCCCGCCGGGCGAGACCCGCAGCTATGGCGAGGTCGCCGAGGCCGCGGGCGCGCCGCGCGCGGCCCGCGCGGTCGGGACCGCGTGTGCCAGGAACCCGGTCGCCCTCCTGGTGCCCTGCCACCGCGTCACCCGCGGGGACGGCGACATGGGGGCCTATCGCTGGGGCCGGGAGCGCAAGGCCTGGCTGCTGTCGCAGGAAGCCGCAGCGGCGCAGGCGACGCTTGGCGAACGCGGAGAGCCTGGCCTATAGGAGGGCCATGCAGGAAGGCGCGTTCCCAAGCGAGGTGAAGGTCGGCGATCAGACTGTGCCGCTGCGGCTGAAGTGGAACGCGCGGGCCCGGCGGCTCACCATGACCATGGACCACACCCAGCGCTGCCTGCGCCTGGTGCTGCCTCCCGGCGTCGAACCGGAGACCGGCCTTGCCTTCTGCAAGCGCAACGAGGACTGGATCCTGAGGCGCTGGTCGGCACTGCCTTCTCTCGTTCCCTTCGCGCCGGGGACCCGCCTGCCTCTCTATGGCGAGGAACAGGAGATCATCCACAGGCCCGAGGCGCGCCGCGGGGTCTGGCGAGAGCCGGGCCTGCTCTGCGTCTCCGGCACCCTGGAGCACCTGCCGCGGCGGGTCGAGAGCCACTGCCGCAGCGAGGCGGCGCGGCGCTTCAAGGCGGCGGTCAGGGCCAAGGCGGCGGCAGGCGGACTGCGTGCCGGCCGGGTGACCCTGCGCGAGAGCCGCAGCCGCTGGGGAAGCTGCTCGCCGAAGGGCGACCTCTCCTTCTGCTGGCGGCTGATCTTCGCCCCGCCGGAGGTACTGGACTATGTGGCCGCGCACGAGGTTGCCCACCTGCGCCACATGGATCACAGCCCCGCCTTCTGGCGGCTCTGCGGTTCGCTGGTACCGGACGTCGCCGGGCCGAAGCGCTGGCTCCAGCGCCACGGTGCCGGGCTCTGGCGCTACGGGTCGGGGATGGGGACGCCGGGCACCCAGACGTAGCCGTCGGCATCGACCAGGAAGGCCTCGCGCTGGCCGTGCGGCTTGTCGGCGGCCGGCGCCAGCACGCTGAAGCCCGCCGCCCGGCAGCGCGCCTCGGCAAGGTCGGGGTCCAGCGCGTAGAGCCGGAGCTCGCAGCCCGCGCCGCGCAGGGCGCCGTCGCCCACCAGTCCCAGCAGGGGGTGGGAGTGATAGCTGTGGTCGGCGTGCAGCATCCACTCGCTGCCGCCGTGGCGCAGCACGGCGAAGCTCTTGTCGTGGTAGACGGGGGCCAGCCCCAGGACCTCGGTCTGGAAGCGCAGGGCGCGGGCCATGTCGGCGACCAGCAGGTTCACGCCCATGCCCCTGAGGCTGCGGCCATAGTCGCCGGCCGACATGAAGTCCTGACCGTCACCCATCCTCGTCATTCCCGTTCACTGCTTTTTGCGTCTCTGGGCGAATGCTAGCGCGTCTAAGCTCACCGGGTCATCCCCGTGCCGTTCGGCAACTGGTCCAAACTCCGGAGACGTCAGCGCATGCCGCAGCCAGGCCAGAGGCCGGCCGATACCCTCGAGGTCGCCATCATCGTCACGCTCTGCGTGTCGCTGGGGCCGCTGTCGACCGATCTCTACCTGCCCTCGCTGCCGGCGATCGGGCGTGCCTTCGAGGCCGGCGTCGGCGAGACGCAGCTCACCCTCTCGGTCTTCCTGGTCGGCTTCGCCGTCAGCCAGCTGATCTACGGGCCGCTCTCCGACCGCTTCGGGCGGCGCCCGGTCATGCTGGCCGGCCTGGTGATCTTCCTCGCGGCCTCGGTATTCTGTGCCTTCGCCTGGTCGCTGGAGGCACTACTGGCCGGCCGGCTGCTGCAGTCGCTGGGCATCTGCGCCGGTCCGGTCCTGGGCCGGGCCGTGGTGCGCGATGCCTGGGGGGCGGACCGCTCGGCGCGTATCCTCTCCTATGTCGGCTCGGCCATGGCGATCGCCCCTGCCGTGGGCCCGATCATCGGCGGCTTCCTGGAGACGGCCTTCGGCTGGCGCTCCAGCTTCCATGCCCTGACCCTGGTCGCCCTGGGGCTCCTCGTCTTCGTGCAGCTCCGCCTGCCGGAGACCAACCGCCAGCCCGACCCCACAGCGCTGAGGCCGCTGCGCATCGCCGGCAACTTCCTCCTGCTGATGCGCCACCGCAGCTATCTGGGCTACATGGTGATCGCCGCGCTCAGCTATGCCGGCCTCTTCGTCTTCATCTCGGGCTCCTCCTTCCTGCTGATCGACGACCTGGGGCTCAGCCCCCAGCTCTACGGCCTCTGCTTCGCCGTGGTGATCCTGGGCTACGTGCTGGGCACTTTCATCTCCGGCCGCTATGGCGAGCGCCTGGGGCGCGACCGCATGATGGCGCTGGGCGTGGTCTCTGCCCTGCTGTCGGCCGCGGTCGGGCTTGCCCTGGCCTTCTCCGGTGTCTTGACGGTCTGGAGCGTGGTGCTGGCCACCACGCTCTTCTTCATCGCCGCGGGCTTCATGATGCCCAACTCGGTCGCCGGGGCCTTGCGCCACTATCCCCACATGGCCGGCGCCGCCTCCTCGCTGATGGGCTTCGTGCAGATGTCGATCGCGGCCTCTCTCGGCATCGCCGTCGGGCAGCTCCACGACGGCACGCACCTGCCGATGGCCGGGGGAATCGGCGTCGCCGCCGGCGGCATCGCGCTCGCCTGGTGCTATCTGGTGCGTCCGGGCGTCAAGGAGGATCGACTGCGCGCGGTTCCGGGCTAGAGTCCCTCCATTCCGGGAGGACAAGGAGAAAACGCTATGGAACGAGACGAGATTGCACAGCGGGCAGAGCGCTTCCGGGCCCTTCACGCAGGCCCCGGCCTCTTCGTCATGCCCAATCCCTGGGACATCGGCTCGGCACGCATCCTGGCCGGCCTCGGCTTCCCCGCGCTGGCCACCACCTCGGCCGGCCATGCCTATACCCTGGGCCGGCGCGACAACCAGGGTGCTATCAGCCGCGAGGAGGCCATGGACCACGCCCGCGCCATCGTGGGCGCCAGCGCGCTGCCGGTGAACGGCGACCTGGAGAAGGGCTACGGCGATTCGCCCGAGGCCGTCGCCCAGACCATCCGCGCCGCCGCCGCCGCCGGCCTTGCCGGCTGCTCCATCGAGGACGCGACCGGCCGCAGGGACGACCCCATCTTCGAGAAGAGCCTGGCGGTGGAGCGCATCGTCGCCGCCGTCGAGGCCGTCCGCAGCCTGGACCGTCCCTTCGTGCTCACCGCGCGCGCGGAGAACCTGATCCAGGGCCGCCCCGACCTGGAGGACACCCTGGACCGCCTCGCCGCCTTCGCCGAGGTGGGGGCCGAGGTCCTCTACGCCCCGGGCCTGAAGGACCTCCCCACCATCGAGCGCTTCTGCCAGGCGCTGCCCTGTCCGCTGAACCTGCTCTACGGCCTCAAGGGCCAGGACTTCTCGCTCGCAGAGGCGGCGGAGGCGGGGGTCCGCCGCATCTCGCTCGGCTCCGGCCTCGCCCGCAAGGCCTACGGCGGGCTGCTGTCCGCAGCCAAGGAACTGGCCGAGCAGGGTACGGCGACTTACGCCGCCGGCGTGCCGGGCTTCGATGCCTTCGATGGCTTCATGAAGGAGGGCGGGGACGACTGACGCCGGGGGGCTTGGCTGCCACTCCTAGGCGCAGAAGGATCTCTGCGGCAGACCCATGGGACAAGCGAACAGTAGACCAGTCGTGCAGATTATCCGTCGTCTGAGGGAATACTACTCGGATGACGAGGTGCGGGCCTGGCTCAATGCCAAGCATCCGCAGCTGAACGGCCGGAGTGCTATGGACCTGATCCGGGCCAACCGGACGGAAGAGGTGGTTGCCGTTCTCGATCGGCTCGAATCGAGCGCTTATCTCTAGCGCTCATAGATGGTCTACCCGCCCACCTCGTGCCGGCATTCCTCGGTGAAGCGGTAGCGGGCGTCGTCGCAGGCCACCATGGCCTCGAGGTAGCAGAGCTCCTCCAGGTCCTCGTGCGGCTCGACGCGGGGATGGCGGGTCTCGAGGCGCATCTTGAGGCTGAGCGCCTCGCGGATGACGGCGGCGTCGCTGTCGAAGGTGCCGCTCTCCACCTGCTGGCGGATGTAGGCGGCCTGTTCCCTATCCAGTTCGATCTGCATGGTTCTCACCTCCTGTACTATCGGGAGGTGGGCGGCAAATCTGTGCAGAGCGTGGATCAGCGGGCGTCCGCGTTGGGGTCTGCCATGCGCGGAAGGGGCACCTTGGTCTCCTGGTCCCGCTCGAAGCTGCCGATGATGCTGCCGATCAGGTCGTCGGAGCCCTTCTTCTCTTGCTTCTGCTCCGGCTTCGGCTGGGCGACCTGCGGGGCCCTCTGCTTGGGCTTGCGCGTCGGGTCGCTCGCGGCGGGCGCGCCGCCGCCGGGCAGCGGCTTGGCCGGCTGACCCTCCAATGCGGCGGTGACGATCCGGCGCCAGATCTCCGCCGGCAGGCGACCGCCGCTCACCTTGTTCATCGCCGTGCCGTCGTCGTTGCCGACCCAGACCCCGACCACCATCTCGGCGGTGAAGCCGATGTACCAGGCGTCGCGGAAGTCCTGGCTGGTGCCGGTCTTGCCGGCGGCCGGGCGGCCGGGGTCGGCGCGCTTGCCGGTGCCCCAGGCGACGACGGCGTGCATCAGGTCGTTCATGGCATCGACCTCCGCGGGCGAGACCACGCGGTGATAGACCTCTTCCGGGCGGCGGAAGAGGGTGGTGCCCTCGGTGCCGCCGATGGTGCGGATGCCGTAGGGCCAGACGCTGCGGCCCTCGTTCGCGAAGGCGGCATAGGCGCCGGTCAGCTCCAGCAGGGTAACTTCCCCGGCGCCAAGCGAGATCGCCAGGTTCTCCGGCAGCGAGGTGGTAATCCCCAGGCGCCGGGCGGCGGCCAGGACCGGCTCCAGACCGGTCTTCTGGATCAACTGCACGGCGACGGAGTTCAGCGAGCGGGCGAAGGCCTCGCGCAGCGTGACCTCGCCGCGGAAGCGCCCGTCGTAGTTGCCGGGCTCCCAGTCGCCGATCTTCACCTTGCGGTCGACCACGCGGCTGTCGGGGACGAGGCCCTTCTCGAGGGCCGCCAGGTAGACGAAGAGCTTGAAGGCGGAGCCGGGCTGGCGCAGCGCCTGGGTCGCCCGGTTGAACTGGCTCTGCCGGTAGCTCTTGCCGCCGACCATGGCGAGGATGGCGCCGTCGGGGCGCATGACCACGGCCGCCGCCTCGCTGGCCCCGGCCTCCGCGCCCTGCTCGGCCAGCACCTCGGCCACTGCCTTCTCGGCGACGGCCTGGATCGCGGGGTCGAGCGTGGTGGTCACCAGAAGGTCGCGGCGCACGCGGCCCAGGGTCTCGCGGGCCTGGGTCAGCGCCCAGTCGCCGAAATAGCGGCCCCGCTCGTAGCCCCGCGGCCTGGACTTGCTCTTCTTCTCGAAGGCCTCCTCGGCCTCCAGCGGCGTGACGAAGCCGGTCTCCACCATGGCGTCCAGCACCAGCTTGGCGCGCCGGTCGGCAAGGTCGCCCTCGTTGGTCGGATTGAGCTTGGAGGGCGCCTTCAGGAGACCGGCCAGAACGGCGGCCTCGTAGAGGGTGACGTCGCGCGCCGACTTTCCGAAATAGCGCCGGGCCGCGGCGTCGACGCCGTAGGTGCCGGCCCCCAGGTAGACGCGGTTCAGGTAGAGGGTGAGGATCTGGTCCTTGCTGTAGCGCAGCTCGAGCTGCACCGAGAGCAGGGCCTCCTGGATCTTGCGCTTCAGGCTGCGCTCGGGCGTCAGGAAGAGGTTCTTGGCGAGCTGCTGGGTGATGGTCGATCCGCCCTCGACCAGGGCGCCGGCCCGGACGTTGGTGACCATGGCCCTGGCGATGCCGATGGGATCCAGCCCGTAGTGGCCGCGGAAGCGGCGGTCCTCGATCGAGATCACGGCCTGGGGAAGGTAGGGCGACATCTCCGCGACCGTCAGCGGTTCGCCATAGACGTCGCCGTAGCTGGCGATGATGGAGCCGTCGGCCGCGGCCAGGCGGACGCTGGGCTGGCGGGAGTCCTCGCCCAGGCGGTCGATGGGCGGCAGGTCCTGCCCGTACCAGAGGATGACCCCGACCAGGGCGATGGCGAGCCAGAGAAAGGCGCCCGCGCCCCAGAAGGCGAGCCTGAGCCAGCGCGGCCGCCGTCCCTCGCCAGGGCCGGTTGGGGACGCCGTCTTGCCGCCTGCCGGCCTCTTGGTCTTGGCCTTGGTCTCGACCTTGATCTGGGCAGGCTTGCGGGGCGCCGGCTTGGCCGGGCGCGTCGTGCGCTTCTCGGCGACCAGGGTCGGCCGCTTCGAAGTCCCGCTTGCCTTCTTTGCCCCCATCGCGCTATCGAGCCCCGTTTCCCTTTCGTTCCAGAGAAGGGACGCATCTCGTCCCCTTCCTCCCCGTGCCCGTCACCTCGCCTCAGAAAGATGACTTCATGACGACAGACCTGGGCCATTTCACGATCCGGCCGATCGCCCAGGGCGACGCCGAGGAGATCGCCCGCATGGCCGCGGAACTCTCCGCGCACGAGAAGTCGCCGCCGCCGCTGGTCGTGCCCGACGACATCCGCGAAGAACTCGCCAGGCCCGATTGCCCGCTGCAGGGGCACATGGCGCTCCGCGGAGAGCGCGCCGTCGGCTTCACGCTCTTTACCCTATCGTTCGACACGGAGAGCGGATCCCGCGGCGCCTTCATGTGCGATCTCTACGTGAGGGCCGAGGCGCGCCGCAACGGGCTTGCGCGCGCGCTCATGGCGGCGATCGCACGCGACACGGCAGCCCAGGGCGGCACCTGGATCGCCTGGGGGGCGCTGGCCGGCAACAGCGAGGCGCAGCACTTCTATGCGACCCTGGGACGGGTGGAGCAGGGGGTCGAGCTCTGGAGCGTCAGCAACAAGGTCTTTGCCGAGCTGAAGACCGAAGCGTGACGAAGGGTCCCCGCCCGAGCCTCAGAAGTCGCTGCAGATGCCGTTGCGTTCCCAGTCGCCGTAGCGGGTGGGCTCCGGCCCGCTGGGACCGCCCAGCTCCTTGACCTTGCCGTCCTCGCCTTTCTCGGCCTCCTTCAGGCTGTCGGCGGCCTCCTTCAGCTTCTCGGGCGGGACGGGCTTGGCGCGCGGGCGCGGTGCCTCGGGCACAGACTTGGCGGGATTGGGTCGGTGGCTGACGAAGAGCTTCATGCCTTTCAATCTAGTGGCCGGGGAGGCGCCGGCCAAGTCTTGCGGGCCCTGCCCCGGCACCTTACCTCTCATTCGGTTTCAGCCCCTACAGCGGATGCCCCATGAACTACGCCCGGACCACCTTCCTGCTCGCGCTAATGACGGCGATCTTCGTCGGCGTCGGCTATCTCCTGGGCGGCACGGGCGGCATGGTGATCGCCTTCGTCGTCGCCGCCGGCATGAACGTCTTCGCCTACTGGAACAGCGACAAGATGGTCCTGCGCATGTATGGCGCCCGCGAGGTGAGCGAGCGCGAGGCCCCCGAGTACGTCGCCCTGGTCCGCCGCCTTGCCGAGCGTGCCGGTCTGCCGATGCCCAAGGTCTATCTGATCCAGTCGGACCAGCCCAACGCCTTCGCCACGGGGCGCAACCCGGAGAACGCGGCGGTCGCGGCCACCACCGGCCTGATCGACCGCCTGACCTTCGAGGAGATCGAGGGCGTTATGGCGCACGAGCTGAGCCATGTGCAGCACCGCGACACGCTGACCATGACGGTCACCGCGACCCTGGCCGGCGCGATCGCGATGCTGGCCAACTTCGCGCTTTTCTTCGGCGGCAACCGCAACAACGGGCTCGGCATCGTCGGGACCATCCTGATCATGATCCTGGCGCCCATGGCGGCGATGCTGGTGCAGATGGCGATCAGCCGCAGCCGCGAGTACGAGGCCGACCGCAGGGGCGCGGAGATCAGCGGCAAGCCCCTGGCGCTCGCCTCGGCGCTGCAGAAGATCTCCGGCACGGCGGCCCGCATCGACAACGAGCAGGCCGAGCGCAACCCGGCCACCGCGCACCTCTTCATCATCAACCCGCTGCACGGACGCAACATGGATTCCCTCTTCTCGACCCATCCCAGCACCGCCAACCGGATCGCCAGGCTGCAGGAGATGGCAAGCTCGGGCGGCGGCTTGCGGCCGGCGGCGGGACAGGCGGCGCCCAGCCGACGCCGGGGCCGCGGCTCCGTGCCGTCCAGCGGCGGCAACGGCGAACGGGGACCCTGGTCATAGCGGCGTCGTTTCATGGCGGCTAGGCGAGGGCGCGAGGGGCAGGGGCGCGAGGGAGAAGGGCTACAGGCGCGCCGGATCGCGCTCGATCTCCTGCAAGAGGTGGTGGACCGCCGCCAGCCCTGGGACGAGGCGCTGGCGGCCGAAAGGCGGCTCGGCGCCCTGGCGGGCCGGGACCGTGCCTTCGTGCGGCTGCTGGTGGCCACCCTGCTGCGCCGCCTGGCCGAAGTGGACCTCATCCTCGATGGCCTGATGGAGCGCCCGCTGCCGCGCAAGGCCGCGGGCGCGCGCTGGGTGCTGCGCCTGGGGGCAGCACAGATCCTCTTTCTGAAGACGCCGCCGCATGCGGCCGTGGGCACCTCTGTGGCACTCCTCGGCGGCAAGCTCGCAGGCTTCAAGGGGCTGGCGAACGCCGTGCTGCGCCGCCTGTCGCGGGACTCGACGCCCCTGCCGCCGGCCGAGGCGGCAAGGATCAACACGCCGGACTGGCTCTGGCAGAGCTGGCAGCAGGCCTTCGGCGCGGCGGAGGCGGAAGCGATCGCATCGGCGCACCTGCTCGATCCGCCCCTCGACCTGACGCCGGCGCGTGATCCGGGGCTCTGGGCCGAGCGCCTGGGGGCGGAGCGGCTGACGCTGGGTTCCTTGCGCCTGCCGCCGGGGGCCGGCGACCCCGCCGGCCTGCCGGGCTTCGGCGAGGGGGCCTGGTGGGTGCAGGACCAGGCAGCCGCCCTGCCGGTCCGCCTGCTCGGCCGGCTCGAGGGCAAGCAGGCCCTCGACCTCTGCGCGGCGCCCGGCGGGAAGACCCTGCAGCTTGCGGCGGCCGGCGCCGCCGTCACCGCGGTCGACCAGAGCGCAGAGAGGCTCGGGCGGGTCCGGGAGAACCTCGACCGCACGGGCCTGAAAGCCGAGCTCGTGGCCGCGGACGCGCGGCACTGGCGCCCCGAGACTCCGCCGGACGCGATCCTGCTGGATGCGCCCTGCAGCGCCACCGGCACCTTGCGGCGCCACCCCGACATCGCCCACAAGCGCAGGCCGGCGGAGGTGGGCTCGCTGCTGCCCGTGCAGGCCGACCTGCTCGACGCCGCCGCCGCCATGCTGCGGCCCGGCGGCCTGCTGGTCTATGCCGTCTGCTCGCTGCAGCCGGAGGAGGGGCCCGGCCAGGTCGCGGCCCTGCTGGAACGCGATCCCAAACTACGGCGCAGGCCGCTCTCGGCTGAGGAACTGGCGGGCGAGGCCCGGCTGATCGACCAGCACGGCGACCTGCGCTGCCTGCCCTCGCACCTGGCCGAGAAGGGCGGAATGGATGGCTTCTATGCGGCACGTCTGGAACGGCTTGCCTGATCGGCCTCCGGGCGCTTAATCCTCTCCCCCATGGCCAAAGCAATCCGCATCGCTCCCTCCATCCTCTCCGCTGACTTTGCCAGGCTGGGGGAGGAGGTCGAAGCCATCGACCGCGCCGGCGCCGACTACATTCATGTCGATGTGATGGACGGGCACTACGTACCGAACATCACCATCGGGCCGCAGGTGGTGAAGGCACTGCGCCCGCACAGCGCCAAGGTCTTCGACGTGCACCTGATGATCGCACCGGTCGACCCCTACGTCGCAGCCTTCGCCGCAGCCGGCGCCAACATCATCTCCTTCCATCCCGAGGCCGGCCCGCATGTGCACCGGACCCTGCAGCTTATCCGCCAGGAGGAGGCCAAGGCCGGCCTGGTCCTCAATCCGGCGAGCCCGGTCGAGCTGGTCCTGCCGGTCCTCGACCTGGTCGATTTGGTGCTGGTGATGAGCGTCAACCCGGGCTTCGGCGGCCAGGCCTTCCTGCCCTCCGTCCTGCCCAAGGTGGAGGCCTTGCGGAAGGCCATCGACGCCAGCGGACGCGACATCGACCTGGAGATCGACGGCGGCATCACCGCGGAGACCGCACCCCGGGCGATCGCGGCGGGCGCCGACGTTCTCGTGGCCGGCACGGCCAGCTTCAAGGGCGGGCCGGAGCACTACGCCGCCAACATCGCCCGCCTGCGCCAGGGCTGAGGCGGGTCGCATGGCGCGCCAGGCCGAGCGGGGCAGGGAGGGCAGGCGGCCGCGGCTGCCGCCGCAGCTTGCCCTGCAGCGCACGCGCTACCGGCTGGCCCGCCTGGTCTATGGCCTCCCGCTCTACGAGCTCAGCCTGCGCGGCACGGCGACCCGGGGAAGCTGTCCGACCGTTCCGGATTCCTGGCCGGGCAACGCCCAGCAGGGCCAGGAGATCGTCCGCGGGCGCTTCCTGCTGGGCGGGATCGAGGCGACGGTCAAGGCCGACTTCGGCCAGGTGCGCCTGCCGCCGGGTGCGCTGGCAGAGCTGCACGGCTTCGCCTGGCTGAGGCACCTCCGCGCCTATGGCGGCGATGCCGCCCGGCGGCGTGCGCGCGAGCTGGTGACGGCCTGGATCCAGCAGCACCGCCGCTGGTCCGGGACCATCTGGGCGCCCGAGGTGCTGGGCGAGCGGATCGCCAACCTGATGGGGCACTACGAGTTCTTCGCCTCCTCGGGCGAGGTCGCCCTGCGGCAGAGCCTGCTGCGCTCGATCTCGCGCCAGGCCAAGCACCTGGACCGCTGCATGCCCGCCGGTCTCACCGGCTCGGCCCTCATCACCGGGGCCAAGGGCCTGGTGGTGAGCGGCGCCTGCCTGGTCGAGGGACGCCCCTACCTGCAGCAGGGCTGCGCGCTGCTGTCGAAGATCCTGCCCAAGCAGGTGCTGGCGGACGGCGGGCACCTGGAGCGCTCGCCGGCCAGCCAGCTCCGCGTGCTGCGCGACCTGCTGGACATCCGCGCCTGGCTGCACCTGACCGAGGTCGAGCCGCCCTCGGCGCTGATCGACGCCATCCAGCAGATGGGGCCGCTGCTGAAGCTGCTGCAGCACCCCGACGGCGGGCTGGCGCTCTTCAACGGGACGGCCGAGGAGGAAGGCCTGATGGTCGATCTGGTGCTGCAGCGCGCCAGCAACCGGCCGCGCCAGCTCCTCTCGGGTCCGCAGAGCGGCTTCCAGCGGCTCCAGGCCGGCCGCCTCTCGGTCCTGGCCGACGCCGGCCGGCCGCCGGGACCGGGCCTCGACCGCCTGACCCAGGCCGGGACCCTGGCGATCGAGGTGACGGCCGGTCGCCAGCGCCTGATCGTGAACTGCGGCGCCTTCGACAACGATGCGGAGTGGGCGCCGCTCTTGAAGGGCACGGCGGCGCACTCCACCGTCACCCTGGCCGAGCGCAACTCCTCGGAGGTGCTGGCCGGCGGCGGGCTGGGCCGGCGGCCGCGCCAGGTCACCTGCCGCCGCGACGGGCAGCTCCTGGAGATGAGCCACGACGGCTACCTCCCGCTCTTCGGCGTCGAGCACCACCGCCGGCTGGCACTCAGCGAGGACGGCGAGGCCCTGGTCGGCGAGGACCGCCTGACGGGCGATGCGCCGGGCCTGGCCTATGCCGTGCGTTTCCACCTGCATCCCAGCGTGCAGGCCACCCTGATCCAGGGCGGCAGCGCCTGCCTGCTGCGCCTGCCGCGCGGCGAGGGCTGGCGCTTCCGCACCCAGGACATGGAGATCGCCCTGGAGCAGAGCATCTACTTCGGCCAGCCGGAAGATCCGCGCCGCAGCCTGCAGATCGTCCTCAACGGCGAGCTCGATTCGGAAGGGGCCACGGCCCTCTGGTGGCTGCAGCGCGAGGGACAGACCAAGCGCTGACCCGCTGCCCGGGTTCCGGATGGCCCCTCTGCGCGCATCGCCGCTTGCCAAGCGGGCGGGGGCCATGTTTCTTGGCCAGCTCCTCGACAGCAAACCCAGGATCCTGACCAGCCATGACCGCGCTTATCCGGCCCGCTCGTGCCCTTCTGTCCCTCTCCGACAAACGCGGCCTGGAGAGCCTCGCCCGGGGCCTGGCGGAGGCGGGTGTCGCCCTGGTCTCGACCGGCGGCACGGCGGCCTCCCTGCGCGGGCTCGGCCTCGCAGTCGAGGAGGTGAGCGCGGTCACCGGCTTCCCGGAGATCATGGACGGGCGGGTCAAGACCCTGCACCCCAAGGTGCATGGCGGCCTGCTCGCCAGGCGCGACCGCGAGGACCACCTGGCGGCGATGGAGGAGCAGGGGATCGCCGGCATCGACCTGCTGGTGGTCAACCTCTATCCCTTCGAGGAGACCCTGGCGGCCGGCGGCAGCGGCGAGGCCCTGGTCGAGAAGATCGACGTCGGCGGCCCGGCCATGCTGCGCGCGGCTGCCAAGAACCACGCCTTCGTCGCCGTGGTGACCGACCCCGACGACTACGAGGGGCTGCTGGCGGAGCTGCGCGACAGCGGGGGCATCGGGCTGGACACAAGGAAGCGCCTGGCGGCCAAGGCCTTCGCGCTCACGGCCGGCTACGACGCCGCCATCGCGGGCTGGATGGCGAGGGAGCTGGGCGAGGCCTTTCCGCTGCGCTTCACCCTGCCGGGCAGGCGCCTGGCCAGCCTGCGCTACGGCGAGAACCCGCACCAGAAGGCGGCCGTCTATCAGAGCGGCCCGCCGCAGCCGGGCGCGGTTTCCGCGAAGCAGCTGCAGGGTAAGGCGCTCTCCTACAACAACCTGGCCGACGCCGATGCCGCCTTCGAGTGCGTGGCCGAGTTCCGCGATCCCGCCGTGGTCATCGTCAAGCACGGCAATCCCTGCGGCGTGGCCGAGGCCGAGACCCAGGCGGCCGCCTACGACGCAGCCCTCGCCTGCGACTCCGTCAGCGCCTTCGGCGGCATCGTCGCGGTCAACCGCCCGCTCGATGCGGCAACGGCGGAAAGGGTGGGCAAGCTCTTCACCGAGGTGGTGATCGCCCCCGGCTTCGACGCGGCGGCCCTGGCGATCCTCTCTGCCAAGCAGAACCTGCGCCTGCTGGACAGCGGCGGCCTGCCGGAGGGCGAGGCCGAGGGCCTCGTGGTCAAGGCGCTGGCCGGCGGCTTCCTGGTACAGGACCGGGACGCCGGAGCGGTCACCGCCGAGGGGCTGACCCTGGTCACCAGGCGCCGGCCCAGCGAGGCGGAGCTGCGCGACCTGCTCTTCGCCTTCCGCGTCTGCAAGCACGTGCGCTCCAACGCCATCGTCTACGCGCGCGGGCGCGCGACGGTCGGTATCGGCGCCGGCCAGATGAGCCGGGTGGACTCCTCCAGGATCGCGGCCTGGAAGGCGGAGGAGGCCTTCGGCGCCGAGGGTGCCAAGGGCTCGGTCGTCGCCTCCGACGCCTTCTTCCCCTTTCCCGACGGCCTGCTTGCCGCCGCGGCCGCCGGCGCGACGGCGGTGATCCAGCCCGGCGGCTCGCAGCGCGACGCCGAGGTGATCGCCGCTGCCGACGAGGCGGGCCTGGCCATGGTCTTCACCGGCCTGCGCCATTTCCGGCACTAGGCTGCGCTGCGCTGGCTCGCGTCTGAAGATTGTTTATTATCTCATTGTTTCAGAAAGTGAATTTCCGGTAAGAACGGACGCAGTTGCTCAGGATTTTCTCCGGGCAAGGGAAGATTTGTTCCAGGTTTGGAAAAAAGCTGGTTGCAGGGGCATGACTCCTAGCGCCCAAGGGCGGTAACCTTTGTCGCCTCGGCAAAGAAACGCGATCAGGCGGGCAGTAGGATGCAGCGGTCTGCAAGGGCAAGCGGAAAGGAACCGGGAGCCTCCGACAAGGAGGACTTCGTCGAACTCGTTCCCGAAGGCCTGCTGGATCCGGGTCAGGAACTGACGGCTCTCAGAAAGGACCCGGAGGCCATCCGGGCGATGTTCGAGAACGGTGCCTATCCCTACAAGCGCAAGATCCCGACGAAGGCCTACGAAGAGCAGAAGGCATCGCTTCAGGTCGAGCTCCTGAAGGCGCAGGAGTGGGTGAAGCACACGGCGCAAAAGGTCGTCCTGCTCTTCGAGGGTCGGGACGCCGCCGGCAAGGGCGGTACCATCAAGCGCTTTACGGAGCACCTCAACCCGCGTGGTTGCAGGGTCGTGGCCCTCGACAAGCCGAGTGAGCGCGAGCGCAGCCAGTGGTACTTTCAGCGCTATGTCTCGCACCTGCCGTCTGGCGGCGAGATGGTGCTCTTCGACCGCTCCTGGTACAATCGCGCCGGCGTGGAGCGGGTGATGGGATTCTGCACCCCCAATGAGTACCTGGAGTTCATGCGCCAGGCGCCGCAGTTCGAACGCATGGTCGTGCGCGGGGGCATCATCCTCTTCAAGTACTGGTTCTCGGTGACTCAAACGGAGCAGCGCCGCCGTTTCCAGGCGCGCGAGGCGCAGCCGCTCAAGCGCTGGAAGCTCTCGAAGGTCGATCGCCAGTCGCTGGACAAGTGGGACGACTACACCAAGGCCAAGGAGGCCATGTTCTTCTACACCGACACGGCCGACGCACCCTGGACCATCGTCAAGTCGGACGACAAGAAGCGGGCCAGGCTCAACTGCATCCGGCATTTCCTCTGGTCGCTGCCTTATCCAGACAAGGACGCGGGCCTGGTCGCCCAGCCCGACCCCCTGGTCGTCGGCGAGAGTGCCTTCGTCATCGGTCGCCGCGGGCATATCCACACCCGAAGCCTGGCGCCGCACGACCAGATCGACGGATAGGCGATACTCCAGGCGAACCTCGGGAACGTCGCCTGCCGGAGCCGGGAGACCGGGCGCTCGGAGGCAGGCGGGCTCTCACGGCTGGCCGGGGTCTTAGGGCTGGACAGCCGGGGCGCCGTGGCGGAGACTGATATATAAGTCATCGGCACTGCGTCGCTCACAGACGTCTCACCAGCGGTCAACGCTTACGAACAAAACAAGAATCACCCAGGGAGAACGTGGTATGCAACAGCAACTCTTCACCAATGTGAAAGTCTTCGACGGCGAGGGAACCGATCTCTTCCCGGCCGAGGTCCTGGTCGAGGGCAACCGGATCAAGGCCGTGGCCAAGGGCGGCGGCATCTCGCGCGAGGGCGCCGAGGTGATCGACGGAGGCGGCAACACCCTGATGCCCGGCCTCTGCGAGGCGCACGGCCACATCTCCTACACCAACATGGTGCGCCTGAAGGAGATCGGCGAGGTGCCGCCGGAAGAGCACACGCTCCTCACCGCCGAGCATGCCAAGCTGATGCTGGATAGCGGCTTCACCTCGGTCTACTCGGCCGCCTCCTCGAAGTGGCGGGTCGAGGTCGTCATCCGCAACGCCATCAATGCCGGCAAGATTCCGGGTCCGCGCTTCAAGGCGGCCTCGCCGGAGATCGTCTCGACCGGCGGGCTGGGCGACGAGCGCCAGCTCCACATGCATCACCAGGGCATCGAGATCATCGCCGACGGAGCCGACGAGGTGCGCCGGGCCGTGCGCACGATGATCCGCGAGGGCGTCGACACCATCAAGATCAACATCTCGGGCGACAACTACGTGCGCGCCGGCTTCGGCCGCCAGTGTTCCTACACCGACGAGGAGGTGGCGGCCGCCGCCCAGGAAGCGCACAACCGCAACTGCTGGCTCTCCTGCCACGCCCGCGCCGATGCCTCGGTGCGCATGGCCCTCAAGCACGGTTTCCGCATGATCTATCACTGCGACTTCATCGAGGGCGAGACCTTCGACCTCCTGGAAGCGCAGAAGGACAAGATCTTCCTGGCGCCTGCGATCGGCCTCATCTACACGACCGCGCACGAGGCCCGCGACTGGGGCGTCACGCCGGAGATTGCCGAGTACATGGAGATGTACACCATGCTCGACAACGCCTCGAAGATCTATGGCGACTTGAAGAAGCGCGGCCTCAGGATCCTGCCGGGCGGCGACTACGGCTTTGCCTGGAACCCCATCGGCACCAACGCCCGCGATATCGAGCACTTCGTGAACATCCTGGGCTTCACCCCGAAGGAGGCCCTGATGTCGGCCACAAAGTGGGGGGGCGAGCTGATGGACATGCCCGACCTCGGTCTCGTCAAGGAGGGCTTCCTCGCCGACCTGCTGCTGGTCAAGGGCGATCCGGTCGCCGACGTGAAGCTGCTGCAGCACCGCGACAACCTCTTGATGATCATGAAGGACGGCGTCTACTACAAGCATCCGGGCAAGCAGCTTTCCGGTCAGGTGACCGAAGTGAAGAAGCTGGCGACCGTTTGGGAGTAGGATCCGCCGGCCGGCCCGAGCCGGGCGGCCGCGAGGCAAGCAGACAGCGAGGAGGGGACGATGGCAGAGAGAACGGCCGCCATGGCCGAAGTGACGGGCTCGGGCGAGCCTCTGGTCCTGGTGCACGGTCTTGGCGGCACCGGCAATGTCTGGATGCCGCAGGTCCCGGTCCTGGCCCGGACCTTCACGGTGATCCGCCCGGAGCTGCCGGGCTCCGGGCGCGCGCCGCTGAACGGCAGCCTCTCGACCGAGAGCCTGGTGGATAACCTGGTGGCGATGCTGGACGAGATGTCCTTGGAGCGGGTGCACCTGGCCGGGCACTCCTACGGCTCCATCATCGCCCAGCACCTGGCGGCCCGTCATCCCGAGCGGGTGATGAGCCTGCTGCTGCTTGGCGCCTTCCGGGGCCCGCCGGAACCGGCGCGCAAGGCCCTGCGCGACCGGGCGGCCAAGGCCCGCGCCGAGGGCATGATCGAGATCGCCGATGCGACCGTGCAGATGGGGACCTCGGCTGCCACCAAGGCGGCCCGGCCGGAGGTCGCCGCCTTCGTACGCGAGCTGGTGATGCGCCAGGACCCGGAGGGCTACGCCGCCACCTGCGAGGCGATCGCCGAGACCGACCCGGCCGACCTGGCCGGGGTCGACTGTCCCGCGCTGGTGATCAACGGCGACGAGGACAACACCGCCCCGCCAGCGGCCGCACTGGCCGTCGCCGATGCGCTGGAGGATTCCGGCCTCGAGATCCTGGGGCGCTGCGGACACTGGACACCGCTGGAGCGGCCGCAGGAGGTGGCCACCATGATGGTGAACTTCCTGCTGGCATGAGGGCATGAGCGTGGAGGTCTATCGCGGCTACGACCAGGCCGGCCTGGACGAGCAGTACAACAACCGCGCCCGTTTTCCCGACTTCACCCGGCACTTCGAGGCCTGGGGCGACTGGAGCCGCAAGACGCGGACCCAGTTGCCGCGCTACCTGGACCTGCCCTTCGGGACCAGCGAGAGCGAGCGGCTGGACATCTTTCCGGCCGAGAAGCCGGGGGCGCCACTCTATCTCTTCATCCACGGCGGCTACTGGTACTCGCTCGACAAGTCCGACTATTCCTACGTGGCCGAGGGCCTGCGGCCGCACGGGGTCGCCACCGCCGTCAACAACTTCGGCCTGGCGCCGGCCCACGACATGGACGAGATCGTGCGCCAGAACCGGGCGGCGCTTGCCTGGCTCTACCGCAATGCCGAGGACTACGGCTACGACCGCGACCGGATCTATGCGGCCGGCCACTCAGCCGGGGGACACCTGGCGGCCATGCTGCTGGCCACCGACTGGCTGGCCTGGGGAAGCGACCTGCCCACCGACCTGGTGAAGGGTGCCTGCGCGATCGGCGGCATCTTCGACCTGGAGCCGATCCGCCTCTCCTTCCTGAACGAGAAGCTGCACCTGACCAAGGGCCAGGTCGCCCGCCACAGCCCGCTGAGCCAGAGCTACAAGCGCAAGGCGCCGCTGCTGCTGATCGTCGCCAAGGACGAATCGCCCGAGTTCCACCGCCAGTCGGAGGAGATGGCCGCCTTCTGGCGCACGCTCGGCTACCCGGCCGACCTGGCGGTGCCCGAAAGCCTCGACCACTTCGACGTGGTGAACCAGCTGATCGACCCCGACTGCCCGCTGGTGGACCTGCAGCTCCGGCACATGCGGACCGCCTTCCGCTTCTAGAGATTCCAGTAGCTGCCTTCCTTGCGGCCGATGTGGGCGGTCAGGAGGTCGCGGGCCTCCTCCAGCCTGCCCTCGGCGGCGAGCGCGGCGATGCGGCGGTGCTCGTCGAAGGACTTGGCCATGTGGTCGGGGTGGTCGCCCAGGCGGTTGCGCAGCGCGGCCATCTTGGAGGCGATCGTCTGATAAGCCTCGTTCAGGTAGGCGTTGTCGGCGTGGTCGAAGAGCACCTGGTGGAAGCGGGTGTCGAGCCCGAGGTAGCGGCGGTCGTCGCCCCTCTCGCGGGCCTGGGCCATCTCGGCGACGACCTTGCCAAGCCCGCGCGCCAGCCCCTTGGAATCGCGCGCCAGCGATAGCTCCAGTGCCCGCGTCTCCAGGGAGACCCGGAGATCGCAGATGTCGGAGAGCTGCTTGGGGCCAAGCGTGAAGACGTAGGTGCCGCGCTGCGGCTCGGTGTGCACCAGACCCTCGAGCTCGAGCCGCTGGAAGGCCTCGCGGACAGGGGTGCGGCTGACCTCCAGCCGCGCGGCGATCCTGGCCTCCGAGAGGGCCGTGCCGGGCTCCAGATCGCCCGAGACGATCTCCTCCCTCAGCGCGTCCGTCACCAGTCCCGTCAGGGACCTGGGCCGCTCTATGCGCAAGGCCATCCGCCTTCCACCTGCTTCTTCTCCCTTCCGTGGCTGACCCCGACTATAGGGCAGTGGCCAGTGGCGTACAGTACCTTAGTATTTGACATACTGTATGCCAGTATGTGAGAAGACTCGAAAGGGCGGCACAAGACCGCCGGCAGCCGGGAGGTAGGCACCTTTGCGTTCCCTGGAGCGGATCTTCGTCGAGGCCAATCGTGCGCTGGTCGCGCTGGCGCTGGCGGCGATCTTCTGCATCGTCTTCCTGAACGTGGTCCTGCGCTACGGCTTCGGCAGCTCGCTCGCCTGGGCGGAGGAGACCGCGCGCTTCCTCATGATCTTCGGTGCGCTCGCCGCGGCCGGCCTAGCGCTGCGCCAGGGCGGACTGGTGGCCATCGACATGCTCCTGGAGCTGCTGCCGCGGCCGCTCGCTCCGGCCATCCGCTGGACAGGCGTGCTCGCCATGGGCGCCTTCATGGCCCTCCTGCTCTGGTTCGGCTGGCTCTTCGTCGACTTCGGCTGGAACAAGGAGACCATGGCCACGCAGATCTCGCGCGGCATCCCCTACATGGCGATCCCGATCGGCGCCGCGCTCTTCCTGGTGCACCTGCTGTTCTTCGCCCGGCGCTACGTGGCGGGGGACTTCGAGGTCGGCTCCTCCGGAGAGGAGGAGAGCCCGCCGGAAGGGCAGGGCGGCGGGGCGGGGCAATAGGCCGTGGCGCAGAGCCTGGTCATCCTCTTCGTCCTCTGCCTGGTGCTGGGCGTGCCGGTGGCCTTCACCATGGGGATCTCGGGCCTGGCCGCGATCCTGATCGAGGGCAAGATGAACCCGCTGGCGGCCATGCAGCGCATCTTCGCCGGGATCGATTCCTTTCCGCTGATGGCGGTGCCCTTCTTCATCCTGGCCTCCGAGCTGATGATCGCCTGCGGGCTGACGGCGGCCCTGCTGCGCTTCGCCAACGCGCTGGTGGGCCACATCCGCGGCGGGCTGGGGCATGTCAACGTCCTGGTCTCCATGCTCTTCGCCGGGATCAGCGGCTCGGCACTGGCCGATGCGGCCGGGCCCTCGGCCATCGTCATGCGGATGATGCGCAAGGCCGGCTACGAGCCCGCCTACGCCGGTGCGCTCTCGGCGGCGACGGCCACCATCGGCCCGATCATCCCGCCCTCGATCCTGATGGTGGTCTATGCCATCTCCGACAACCGGGTGACGGTGGCGGGGCTCTTCCTCGCCGGCATCCTGCCCGGCCTTCTGCTGGGCGCCGCCCTGGCACTGACGAACCACATCGTCTCGGTCCGGCAGGACTTCCGCGGGCGCGACAGCCGCGCGTCGCTCGCCGAGATGGGTGAGAGCATGGTGACGGCGCTGCCGGCGCTGGTCATGCCCTTCATCATCCTGGGCGGCATCCTGGGCGGGGTCTTCACCCCGACGGAGGCGGGCGCCGTCGCCTCGGCCTATGCCCTGCTGCTGGGGTTCCTGCTGCGGCGACTGGGGCCCGGCCGGCTCTACCGCGTCTTCGTGCGCGCGGCGATCACGACCTCGGCCGTGCTGCTGATCGTGGCCATGGCCTCGCTCTTCGGCTGGCTCCTGACCTACCTGCAGATCCCGCAGAGCCTGGCGGCCTGGGTGGCGGGGCTCACAGAGGACCGCCTGACGGTGCTCTTCCTCCTGGCCGCCTTCGCGCTGGTCTGCGGCCTCTTCATCGACACCCTTCCGGCGCTGATCATCCTCACGCCGGTGCTGGGGCCCATCGCGGCGCAGTTCGGGATCGACCCGCTGCACTTCGCCATGATGCTGGTCCTGAACCTGACGATCGGAATGATCACGCCCCCCGTGGGGCCCGTTCTCTTCGTCATTGCGACCGTCGGGCGCTTACGCATGGAGACCCTCTCGCGCGCGGTCCTGCCGCTCCTGGCGGCGGAGCTGGCGGTGCTGCTTCTGGTCATCCTCTTGCCCGAGATCAGCACCGCCATCCCCACCTCGTTCGGTTTCACCAACTAGCCTTAACTAAGGGAGGTAAGCTTATGAGAACCATCGCAAAGTTCCTCAGTACCGCAGCGGTCATAGCGCTGGCGTCCGGCCCCGTCCTGGCGGCCGGCAAGGAGCTGAAGTACGCCCACTTCCAGTCCGCGGACCTGAGCTCGCCCAAGCATGCGGCAGCACTCGCCTTCGAGAGCTGCGTGGAGGGCAAGACCGGCGGCTCGATCGACGTGCAGGTCTACCCGGCGAGCCAGCTCGGCAACGGTGCCGAGATCATCGAGGCCCTGCAGCTCGGCACGGTGCAGATGGGCGTGGTGCACGACGGCCCGATCTCGGCCGTCTACAAGCCCTTCGCGGTCTTCGCCATGCCCTACCTCTTCGACGACCAGGCCATGGCCTGGTCCATCGTCGACGGACCCTTCGGCGACGAACTCTTCGAGGACATGCGCAGCCAGACCGGCATCCGCGTCTTCGGCCTGGCCGACAACGGCGTGCGCAACTTCACCAACTCGGTGAAGCCCGTCGCCACGCCCGCCGACATGGAGGGCATGAAGATCCGCGTCATGACGGCCCCGGTCTGGACCAGGCTGGTCGAGTCCCTGGGCGCCAGCGCGACGCCGGTGCCCTGGCCGGAGCTGCCGGGCGCGCTGCAGCAGAAGGTGGTCGACGGCCAGGAGAACGGCGTCACCAACATCCTGAACGCCTCGCTCTACCAGCATCAGGACTACGTGACCTTGGACGGCCACGTCTTCTCCTGGCACGCCTACATGATGAGCGACGACTTCTTCAACGGGCTGACCGACGCCGAGAAGAAGGCGGTCGAGCAGTGCGTGGAGATCGCCAAGGTGATCCACCGCGGCATGACCGCGGCCCAGGACGCCAACGCCACCACCATCCTCTCCGAGAAGGGCATGACCGTGGTCCCGGTGACGCCTGACCAGAAGGCCCAGTTCCGCGCCAAGGCACAGCCCGCGGTGCGCGAGTGGATCGTCGAGGAGATCGGCGAGGACTGGCCGAACAAGCTGGACGCGGCGGTCGAGAGCTACCGCAACCAGTAGCCGGAAGGAGGGAAGGGAGGTCGATGACCGGAAAGCCCGGTCCCCTGGTCTGCGTGGCCGAGCCCGGCTATGCCGACTACGTGCTGGAGCGCGCGATCCTGGCACCGCTTGGTGCCAGGGTGGAGGCCATCGCCCCGGAGGCCGACCTTCCTTCCGCTATTGCCGCCTGCGACCCGGCCGCACTCCTGGTGCGCGAGCGTGCTATCGACGCCGCGGTCCTGGGGGCCGCGCCTTCGCTCAGGGCCGTGGTGCGCTACGGCGTCGGGGTCGACAACATCGACCTGGAGGCTGCGCGCGCACGCGGCATCCATGTCGCCAACGTCCCCGACTACGGCGCCGAGCACGAGGTGAGCGAGCTGGCGGTGGCCCTCTACCTCGCGGTCTCGCGCCGCCTGCTCGCCCGCGATGCCTCGGTCCGCGCCGGCCGCTGGGGGGTCGGGCAGGCGGAGCCGATACCAGGCCGGCGCGACGCCACCCTGGGCCTCATCGGCTTCGGCAAGATCGCCAGGAAGGCGGCCACGAAGTTCCGGGCGCTGGGCTTCAGCCGCATCCTGGCGAGCGACCCGGCACTGACCCCGACGGAGGCTGCAGCGCACGAAGTGGAGATCGCCACGCCGGACGCGCTCTGTGCTGCGGCCGATCTGGTCTCGCTGCATCTGCCGCTGACGCCGGAGACCCATCACATCATCGACCGGCGGCGCCTGGCGCTGATGTCGGCGGCGACCATCCTGGTCAATGTCTCGCGGGGCGGCCTGGTCGACGAGCTGGCGCTCGCCGAGGCGCTGTCCGCCGGCCGGCTCTACGGCGCGGGCCTGGACGTCTTCGAGACCGAACCGCCGGCGGCCGACCATACCCTCTTCGCGGCACCCAACCTCGTCCTCTCCGACCATGCGGCCTGGTACTCCGAGACCGCGGTGGAGATCCTGCAGCGCAAGGCGGCCGAAGAGGTGCTGCGCGTGCTGAGCGGCGAGAGGCCGCGCAACTGGGTCAACCCCTGGTGAGCGGGGGTGGCCATGCAGGCTGACTTCCTCCGCCCGGGCGAATACCAACTGACCTTCAACCGGCAGCCGGATGGACGCCACCCGGCGCACCCCGGCTGCGCCTTCCTGGCCAAGGAGATAAGACAATGAAGCGTGCTCTGGTAACGGGAGGCACCCGGGGGATCGGTTTCGGCGTGGCGGAGGCCCTGCTGGACCGCGGCTGGACCGTTCTGGTCACTGGCGTCAGCGAGGCGGAGGTCACGGCCTGCCCGGCGCGTCCCGGCCTGACGGCCGTCGGCCTCGACGTCACCGACCAGGCGGCCGTCGATGGCCTGGTCGGCGGCCTGGAGGGGCTGGAGGGCCTGGTCAACTGCGCCGGCATTATCCTGCGCGAGGCCGAATACGAGCTGGAGAACTTCCAGCGCGTGATCGAGGTGAACCTGATCGGCACGATGCGGATGTGCCTGGCCTGCAAGCCGCTGCTGGAGGCAACATCCGGCGCCATCGTCAACACCGCCTCGATGCTGAGTTTCTTCGGCGGCCCGCTGGTGCCGGCCTATTCCGCCTCCAAGGGCGGGGTGGCGCAGCTCACCAAGGCGCTGGCCGGCCGCTGGGCCGCGTCCGGCATCAGGGTCAATGCCATGGCGCCCGGCTGGATCGAGACCGAGCTCACCCGGGGCCTGCGCGAGAATGCCGAGCGCGACCGCCAGATCATGGAGCGCACGCCGCTGGGCCGCTGGGGCCGGCCGCGCGAGGTGGGAGAGCTCGCCGCCTGGCTGCTCTCGCCCGAGGCCAGCTTCGTCACCGGCAGCGTCCAGACGGTCGACGGCGGTTACTCCGCGATCTGAGATTTAGACAGCACCGGTCCTCGCCCCCGCCCGGCCGCCCTTACCAGGATACTTCCGTGGGCGGCCGGGCGGGGGCGAGGGCCGGTACCGGTTCCACCGGAGCGCATCGCGCTCCTGACCAACCAACGGAGATTTCAGATGCCCGAAGCCAAGCCCGACGACCAGGCGAGAATGCCCTACCAGTTGCCCTTCCCGCCCGATGCGCTGAGCGAGATCGTGGTGCCGCAGGCGATCCCGGAGGACGAGCGGCTCTGGGTTCCCCAGGCGCCCAACGTCTGGTTCCGGCCGCTCTGCCTCAACCGCTCGCAGGGCTACTGGATGAACCTCCTGCGCGTCCGCAAGGCCGGCGTGCTGTCGCGCCACCGCCATCCCCAGGGCGTGCACGGCCTGGTGCTGAAGGGCCGCTGGCGCTACCTGGAGCACGACTGGGTGGCCGAGACCGGCTCCTACGTCTTCGAGCCGCCCGGCGAGACCCACACCCTGGTGGTGCCCGAGGACGTCGAGGAGATGATCACCTTCTTCCAGGTGAACGGCATCATGTACTACGTCGACCCCTGGGGCGCGGCGCTGGGCTACGAGGACGTCTTCAGCAAGATCGAGATGTGCCGCAAGCACTTCGAGGAGACGGGCCTGGGGGCCGACTTCGTGGAGCAGTTCATCCGCTGACCTGACGGGCGGGCGGTGCCGATCAGATGCGGAAGCGCGCCGTCAGCCGGCGATGGTCGGAGCCGAAGGTCTCCTTCGAGACCTCGTGCGAGAGGGCCGTCAGCCCGCGGTAGAAAATGTGGTCCAGGGTCAGGCCGAGCCTGGGGAAGGTCGGCCGCTCGCTGGCGATGCGTGCGAAGCCGCGCGTGTCGAAGAAGGCGGCCAACTCTGCCTCTTCGGTGTAGCCGATAGGCTTGCGCCTGGCGCCCGTCAGGGGGGCCAGCAGCGGCCAGGTCCACCAGCGCTCGAAACTGTTGAAGTCGCCCAGGATCACGGCGCGCGGAGCCAGCTCGGCAGCGTCCAGGAGGGCGGTCAGCTGCTCGCGGCGCTGCTCCATGGCGACTGCACAGGAGAGATGCAGGTTGAGAACGCTGAGCGGCTCGCCCTCCAGCTCGTAGACCAGGTGCAGGGCCTCGAGCGCCTCGATCCACTTCATTCTCCGTCCCAGCCGGGAGGGGCTGACCCGGCGCTCCCCGTTGAGGGCTACTCTCCGGCAGTCCAGCGTGGGTAGGTGCGACTTCAGACCCAGGTAGGTGACCTCGTCCGCCTCGATGAAATCCTCGGCGGTCGCCAGCTCTAAACCCAGGCGCGCGATGTGGGCCGCGGTCAGCTCCTGGAAGGCCAGGATATCTCCCGTCAGGGTCTCTACCATCGATGGCGACCGCGATCTGTTGAAGACGTTCCAGGTCGCTATCGTAAGCTGTTCCATGCTAATGCCTGTCAGTGTGACAGGATGCCCCCTGTTCTCCGCTCGGGCAGAACGTGAGCATCCGGAAGATGGGGGCGCAAGAACGATGCAGACAACGTCTTCCTTAAGTCGCTTCAGTCGTTTGGCGGACTACTATCGCGCCTTCTGGCATCAGTCGCCATACAAGATGTCGGCAATCGCCTTTCTGCTGGGGGTGCTGCCCTTCATCATGGTCTTTCTCCACGGGGTGGGGGGCCTGAACTTCCACGGCATCATGGATTCCGCGCTTCTGGTGCGCCAGGACGATGCCATCAAGATCGAGGAGGTACGGCGCTTTCGCGATCGCGTGAACTACAGCGCCGGCAAGGGAACCCAGGAGCAGACCACCGCCGAGGACCGGATCCAGAAGGAACGGCTGAGGCGCCTCGGCATGGAGCCGGTGATCCGCCTGTCGGAAGGCGTCTACCTGGTCGACGTAAAGCACGACGAGCGCGGGTCCGGGCAGGCCTCCGACAACAGCCTGACCCTGGAGCAGCAGAAGGCCCAGGGCCAGGGCTGCCTGGCCGATCCCTTCCCGGCAAGCTGCCAGGTCTTCTACGTCAAGAACGTGGGCTTCCTGGCCGCCCTCAACTGGTCGGTCCAGCTTCTGATCCTCTTCCCCATCTCGATCTTCTTCGCCTTCCGGGTGCCGCAGCTCTTCACCGAAGCGGTCGCGCGCATGCACGACAAGGGGATGCTGCGCCGGCGCGACGACGCGCAGGAGGAGGTGGGCCTGGAAAGCGACATCGTCAGCTTCATCCGGGTGAAGATCTGGCGCCGGGCGCTGGGCTGCGGCATCGTCCTCTTCGCGGCCACCTTCCTGGTGATGTGGTACGACTGGCACAGCGTCGTCTACACGCCGCTCGACTGCGACCGCGCAGGCTGGACACCGGCGGAGCGCTGCCAGGGCGCCGACCTCGCCCCCTTCGAGGACAGCCGCGAGAACGAGCTGGACTGGTCTGTCTCGGCGACCTTCCCCTCGATCTACAGCCGACACTATGGGGAGGCCCAGGGGCAAGCCCAGGCGGACGCGCCGTCGAAGGTCCTGACCCTGCTCTACCGCTACGGCTGCAAGGCCGACCGGCGCACGGAGTTGCGGGGCGTCTTCGACTTCCCCCTCGACGAGACCGCCTGCGACCGGGAGGACTATCGCCAGCACTACCGCTACGCCGACCTTTCCGAGAACCTGGTCTTCTCGGGCTACGTCTATCTGGTCGCCGCCGTCCTCTCGGCGCTGGTGCTGATGTTCTACGGCTATCTCTTCTGCTTCGCCTGGACGATGGAGGAGCTGAGCCGGCGGAAGTACAAGCTGCTGATCCTCCCCAACCTTCGCTCCAAGGATCTGCGCCGGGGCTTCGAGCTGCTCTGGCCGCCGATCCGGGCCGTGATCATCGCCACCTTCGTCGGCTACGCGGTCCTCTATCTCATGCGGATCCAGAACCTCTTCCTGCGGGCGCAGGAGTACCGGGACATCTTCGACTTCATGGCGCGGGACCTGCTCTCTCCCTTCCGCGACATCACCCTGGTGGTCGGCAAGTTCCTGGGCGGCGAGGACGTGGGCTCGCTCTCCGGCCAGATCACCAGCACGCCGGAAACCCTGGAACGGATCCTGGATCCCGGCCTGAACGACACCCAGGCCTACATCTCCGTGGTGATCTTCTCGCTGGTGACCGTGATCATCAGCATCCTCCTCATCATCGCACTCCACGATGTCGCCAGCCGCGCCAAGCAGGACGTCCTCGACGACCTGGAAGAGAGCGACGACCTAGATGCTTTCATTGAGCGACACCCGGTCGAGGAGAGCGTGAAGGGGGAGACCAGGGAGAAAAAGATCGTCTGGGTCATGAGCCGCGTCTCCGACATGGTCACCTGGCCGCTGGACTGGCCGACCCTGAACCGGGCGATGAAGCTCCTGCTGATCGGGATCCTGTTCCTGATCTTCTACCGCGCGATGCTGATCTGGATCGGCCTCTTCGTCTATGCCATCGTCTCCGGCAGGGCCGAGAGGAAGGCGAAGTCAGCATGAGGCGCCGCCCGACAATCGCAGCACTGTTGGGTCTTGTGCTGCTGGGCTTCGGGCCGGCCGCCGCCAAGGCAGAGACGGTCATGCTGCTTGCCGTCGGCTGCGAGGTCGGCGGGCACTCCTTCGACGATGAACTGCACCGGCTCTGGTACGACCGCTTCTGGACGGGGAGCTGCAGCGGGCTCTGGTTCGAGGGCTGCTTTCCGGGCGAGGCTTGGCCCGACCTGGTGGAGGATCTGGGGCAGAAGCACGGCCGCCAGCAGGTGCAGGGCCTGGTGCCCCGCTTCTGCGCGCTCGGCCGTTCGATCGGTCACGAGTGGGCGCGCGACAACGACCTGCGCCTGATCTCGACCGACGAGCTGGAGCGCTGGTATGCCAACCTGCGTCAGGCACAGGACCTGGAGGCCACGCTCCAGCACTACGAGGACCTGGTGTCCGAACGGCTAGGCCAGTAGGCCGCAGCGGGACCGGCGCTGCGGACTGTTTCCATGCGGCCACGATCCGCACTAGGCTTCAGGCCCGACAGCGAAAGAAGGGTAGGGCAGGTGCCGCAGGAACGAGCCAAGGCGATCGCCACGCAGCAGATCGAGACCGACCGCGTCCGGGTCACGCAGTACCGCTTTCCCCCCGGCAGCGAGACCGGGCACCACGTCCACGAGTACGACTATGTCATCGTCCCGGTCGCCGGCGGACGCCTCACCATGACCGACGACGAGGGCAAGGCGAACCAGGCCGACCTGGTCGCCGGCGTCTGCTACAACCGGCCGGCCGGCGTATCCCATAATGTCATCAACGAGACCGACGCCGAGATCTGCTTCGTGGAGGTGGAACTGAAGGGATAGAGCGAATCCCGAGCAGATGGACTCATCTGCGACGACGATTTGCTTCCCAAACAACGCGCTAGAGTGAGTTGCGTAAGGATCAGCGAGCGCAACTTGCTCTGGACCGAGCGCCTCCGGCTGCTTCCGTCATGGTCTCGGGCGAGGCCGCGGCGGCAGGACGCACGGCAGGGCTGCCGAAAAGGGGGTTTGGTCGCGCCGACCCGGCCTGCTAACCGAGCGGATATGGATTCCTCGCCTCCTCAGTCTCGACCGGCCGAGAGCGGGCCCGCGGTTCGCGGTGCCCTCTGGATGGTGCCGGTCGTGCTGGTGGCCTGCACCGGGGTCTCGATCCTCTCGACCGACCTCTACCTGCCGAGCCTGCCGCACCTGCCGGCGCTGCTCGACAGCGACACCACGACGGTGCAGCTGACGCTCAGCCTCAACATCGCCGCCTTTGCGGTCGCCCAGCTCTTGCACGGGCCGCTCTCCGACCGCTTCGGCCGGCGCTTCCTGCTGCTGGTCGGCATGGTGGGCTTCTTCCTCACCACCTTGGTCTGCGGGCTGGCCGGGAGCATCGAGACCCTGATCGTCGGCCGGATCGGGCAGGGGCTCACCGCCAGCGTCGGCTCGGTGGTGATCATCCTGATCATTCGCGACCTCTACCAGGGCAGCAAGGCCATGCGGGTCATGGCCGCCTACGGCGTCGCCCTGGGACTGGTGCCGGCAGTGGGCCCGCTGATCGGCGGGGTCATCTTCGTGTCGCTTGGCTGGCAGGCCAACTTCCTGCTGCTGGCGCTGGCCATCCTGGTGGTGCTGGGGCTGGTGGCGCGCTTCGTGCCCGAGACCGGCGAGCGCAACCCGGAGGCCCTGAAGCCGCGGCGCATGCTTCGGGCCTACACCGCGCTGCTGGGGAACCGGGCCTACCTGCGCTACTTCCTGCCGCTCACCTTCACCTTCGGTGCGCTCTTCGCCTTCCTGAACGAGGGCTCCTTCCTGCTGATCCGGCGCTTCGGCATCGCCACCGAGGCCTATGGCCTCTATCACGCCATCATCGTCGTGGCCTACATGGCCGGCAGCGTCCTGGTGGGGCGCCTGGCGGACCGGGTGGCGGCGGCCGACTTCGTGCGTGTGGCGCTGGCGGCAGGTCTCGCAGGGGCGCTGCTCCTCTTCCTGCCGGTGGCTTTCGGGCTGGAGGAGATCTGGCTGATCATGGGCGGGATGGCGCTCTACGCCCTCTCGCTCGGCTTCATGCTGGCCAGCGGTCCAATGTGCATGCTGGCCGCGGTCGAGGGGGCGCCGAAAGGCTCGGCCTCGGCGCTCGCTGGGGCCTCGCAGATGGCGGCGGGCAGCCTTTCCGGCTTCATCGTCGCCTTCACGCACGACGGCTCACCGCTTCCCATGGCGGCGACCATCGCTGCCTTCCTGGTGCTGGGACTGCTCGGCTACTGGCTCTGCGGACCCAGGCGCTAAGCGCGCTTCGGATTAACGCGGTTCCGGCCCGCACCCCCGCCCGGCCGCCCCTAGCGGGATACTTGAGCGGGCGGCCGGGCGGGGGTGCGGGCCGGAGCCGTCTCCCCAAGGGAAAGCTCAGCCGGTGGAGATGTAGTCGCGCAGCGCTGCCGCCTCGTGTTCGGTCTGCGCGATCCTCTCCTTCACCAGGTCCCCGATGGAGACGATGCCCAAGAGCTTTCCCTCCTCGACCACGGGGACGTGGCGGATGCGCTTCTCGGTCATGAGGGCCATGACGTCCGCGATGGAATCGGAGGCGGTGCAGGTGATCACCTTCGCCGTCATCAGCGAGGAGACCGACTCGGAGAGGGCGGCAGCTCCCCTGGCGGCAATGGCCCGGACGATGTCGCGCTCGCTCAGGACGCCTGCAATCCGGTCCCCGTCCATGGCAAGGATCGCACCGATTCCCCGCTCGGCCAGGATCTGAGCCGCCTTCTCGACCCCGTCGCCGGGCGCCACCGAGACGACCTCGCTGCCCTTGCCCTTGAGAACGCGTTCTACGGTCATCCTCTCCTTCTCCTTTCCCGCCTTGCCGGGCTGGCCGGCCGCCCTCGGACCCTGGACCGCGTGCGACCGACAGCGCCGCTGCGCTTTGCTTTGTTGTCGGAGGGAAAGTATGCGCCGGCCACCCATGGCTCGCAAGAGCATGAGGCCGGGGGGAAATCCCTGTTGCGGGTGGGACGATACTGGGCCGGCCGTCTGTTGCCCGGAGAGAGGATTGCGCTTTGTTACAGGTATTGAGTGTCGAAGAAATGCTTTCAGAGAACGCTTTTACTTCATTCCTCGCCTGCTATGCTCAACGCCTGATGTCTTCGTCCATCGTTTCCGCCAGGAAGGCGCCGGCTTCCAGGATGTCGGCGACGATGGCATCGCGCGCCTTGGCCCCGTCGCGCGCGGCCAGGGCCTCCAGTGCGGCCTTGTGGTTGTCGTCGAGCGCTTGGACCAGGGTGATGTCTCGGAACAGCAGGTTGAGCGAGGGGCCGATCCTGAGCCAGAGGCCGTGGATGATCTGGAGCAGCGTGTCGGATTCGGCGGCCCGATAGATGATGAAGTGGAACTCCTCGTTGGCGGCGAGATAGGCCTTGGCGTCCTGCCGGGCGATCGCCTTCAGCATCTTGGCGTTGGCGCGCTCCAGCTTCTGCAGGCCGCCGCGCTGGATCGTCTTGGCCGCCTCCTCGGCCGCCATGCCCTCCAGGGCGGCGCGGACGCGGCGCAGGTCCTGCACCGTCTCCGGCGTGATCACCGGTACCCGGTAGAAGCGGTTGGGCTCGGCCGAGAGCGCCCCGGCCGCGGCGAGACGCTGGAGCGCCTCGCGCACGGGGGTGGGGCTGACGCCGAAGGCCTCGGCGAGGCCGCGAACCGTGAGCGCCTGGCCCGGCTCGAAGCGCCCCATCATCAGGGCGTCGCAGAGGCTATCGTAGACCCTGGTGCGCAGGGTTTCCCGGCTGACCTGCAGCACCGGCGTGCTGAGCGCCGCCGAGAGGGCCGAGGCCGTCGCGCCGGGACGCGAGGCCGAGCGCCCAGGGCTCTTCGGCCCTGGGTTCTTCGGCCCTGAAGGCTTCGGCCCTGAAGCCTTCGGTGCCGGGGTCTTCGGCCCGGCCATGGCGCCTAGGCTGCCAGCACGACGCCTTCTCCGACCAGCTCGTCCTGGACCTCCTTGACCGCCTGGCTCAGGCGTTCCACGCAGGCATCGACCTCCTCGCGGGTGATGATCAGCGGGGGCGAGAAGGCCACGGCATCGCTGTTCGGCAGTGCGCGTGTGATCAAGCCGAGGTCCATGCACTTGGCGCCGATCCTGACGGCGACCTTGTGGCTGGGGTCGAAGCGCGTCTTGGCGGCCTTGTCCTGCACGAACTCCACGGCCGCGATCAGGCCGACGCCGCGGACCTCGCCGACCTGCGGATGGTCGTCGAAGGCGGCATGCAGTCGCTCCTGCATGTAGGCCCCCACCGTGGCGGAGTTCCCGACCAGGTTCTCGCCCTCGAGGATGTCGAGGTTCGCCATGGCGGCCGCGCAGGAGACGGGATGGGCGGAGTAGGTGTAGCCGTGCCCGAAGACGCCCAGATCGCCGGAGCGCTCCACCAGCACCTCCCAGACCTTCTCGCCGACCAGGCAGGCGGAGAGCGGCAGGTAGCCCGAGGTGATGCCCTTGGCGACGGAGACCATGTCCGGCTCGATGCCGAAGGTCTCGGAGCCGAACATCTTGCCGGTCCGCCCGAAGCCGCAGATCACCTCGTCGGCGATCATCAGGACGTCGTACTTGCGCAGGACGGCCTGGATCTCCTGGAAGTAGTTCTCCGGCGGGACGATGACGCCGCCGGCGCCCATCACCGGCTCGGCGATGAAGGCGGCGACCGTTTCCGGCCCCTCGCGCTCGATCATGGCCTCCAGCTCGCCGGCCAGATGGCGGGAGAACTCCGCATCGCTCATTCCCTCGGGCTTGCACCAGTAGGCATGCGGGGTCTCGGTGTGGAGGATGTTCTCGATCGGCAGGTTGAAGGCCTTGTGCAGCAGCGGCAGGCCGGTGAGGCTCGCCGTTGCCACGGTCACGCCGTGGTAGGCGCGCTTGCGCGAGATGATCTTGCGCTTCTCCGGCCGGCCCAGAAGGTTGTTGTAGTACCAGACCAGCTTGAGCTGCGTGTCGTTGGCGTCCGACCCGGAGCAGCCGAAGAAGACCCGCGCCATGTTGCCGGGGACCATCTGCTTCACCCGGTCGGCCACCAGGACCGGCGTCTCGGTGCCCATGGAGGCGAAGGAGTGGTAGTAGGGAAGCTGTTCCAGCTGCGCCTTGACGGCCTCGGCGATCTCCTTGCGTCCGTAGCCGATGTTCACGCACCACAGGCCGGCGAGGGCGTCGATGTACTGGCGACCGCTCACGTCCTTGAGGTAGACGCCCTGGCCCTCGGTAATTATCTTCGGACCTGTCTGCATGTGCTGCGCCAGGGCCGTGTAAGGGTGGAAGAGACTCTCCTTGTCCATCTCTTCCAAGGTAAGATTGTGTCTTGCAGTAATGGTCACCGCGCGGTCCTTCCCTGAAACTGTGCGAGCACGACACCTGCCCCGCCGACGCGGCCGGCGCCCGAGGCCTAGGTGGAAAGCAACTTGACTGAGATATGTGATATCATCCAATCTGGGGTCAGGCCAAGGGGGCTTTTTCGCGTCTCTGCTATTCGGTCGAAAGCGCTGCTGAACCGGCTTCCTGGGGAGCCAAGCGAGGGGAAGCGGGCAGTTCACCGAAGGCGGAGGGGTGCCCCCGTGGCGCGTTCGCGCGACTGGTCTTCGAATCGACCACTTCAACAGGGAGCGTAGAGATGCGAGTTTTGTCACGGAGTTTCGCCCTGGCCTGCGTCGCCAGCCTGGGGCTGGCCGCGGGTGCAGCGGCACAGGACGGCGCCAAGTGGTGGCCGATCAAGGTCTACAACGCCTCCAGCGGTTCCAACGTCGAGATGGACTACTCCCCGCTCGAGAAGGCCGAGAAGCCCTGGAACCTCTGCGTCCTCTTCCCGCACATGAAGGACAGCTTCTGGGTGGCGGTCGCCTATGGCATCGTCGAAGAGGCCGAGCGGATGGGGGTCAACATGACCCTCTACGAGGCCGGCGGCTACGTCAACCTGCCGCGCCAGCTCTCGCAGTTCGACGACTGCATGGCGGGCGGCTTCGACGCCATCATCGTGGGCGCCATCTCCGAGGCCGGCCTGGCGCAGAAGTTCCAGGAGGCGCTGGACAAGGGCATCCCGGTGATCTCGACGGTCAACCCCGTCGCCGACGCGCCGACGACTGCCAAGATGTACGTCGAGTTCGACAAGATGGGCTATCAGACCGCGCGCTACCTGAAGGAGTACGTGGGCGGCGAGAAGGCCGCGGCCGTGACCTTCCCGGGCCCTGCCGGTTCGGGCTGGGCCGAGGCCTTCAACGACGGCTTCAAGAAGGAACTCGAGGGCTCGAACATCACCATCCTGGACGAGAAGTTCGGTGATTCGGGTGTCGCCGTGCAGCTTCAGCTTATCCAGGACGCGCTGCAGGCCTATCCCGACATGACCGTCATCTGGGGCACCGCGCCGACCGCCGAGGCGGCCATCGGTGCCGTTGCCGAGATCGGCCGCGAGGGCGAGATCCTGATCATGTCCTCCTACGAGAACCAGGCCATGCTGGATGCCATGAACCGCGGCGAGATCCTGGGCTTCGCCACCCAGTACCCCGTGCTCGAGGGCCGGGTCGCCATCGACATGGCGGTGCGTGCGCTCGAGGGCAAGCAGCAGGTCGAGTTCGTCAAGCCGATCCCGGACATGATCTCGAAGGGGACGGTGGAGAACATCGACATGAGCCTGGTGCTGGCGCCCGCCACCTGGACGCCGGTCTACTCGGTCGAGCAGTAGTCCATGGCGGGGGAGCGCTCTTCGAGGAGAGCGCTCCTCCCGCTCTGCCCGTCGGGCACCCCTTCAGGACGCCCTGCCGGGCTGCGCTTGCGGAATGCGGAAGTGAGTGCGGAAGTAGTTCCGAATGGCCGACATCGCGGGCGTGAAGGTGGCGTTGCGGCGCCAGACCAGCCCCACGTCCATCGCCGGGATGCTCTCCGCCAGTTCGACCACCTCGATCCGGCGTCCCTCCAGGGACCAGGGCCGGTAGATCATATCGGAGAGGATCGAGAGGCCCTGGCCGTTGGCGACCAGCGAGCGCACGGCCTCGATCGATTCCGTCCTGAGGAAGACCTTCGGCCGATGCGGCGTTCGCTCCCAGTAGCGCATGGCGGTGATCGCCGCCTCGTCGACCGTCAGCATGACGTAGGGCCCCTCGGCGACCTCGGCCAGGGTCACCCGCTCGCGCGCCAGCAGCGGGTGGTTGCTGGGCGTCCAGAGGCGCCGCGGCGAGCTGATCAGCGTCTCCTTGCCGATCTCCGGATTGACTATGTTGGAGGTCAGGACCACCGCCATGTCGATCCGCCCGGCCAGCAGCGCTTCCTCGATCGACTGGCGGTCCATCTCGAAGAGCTTGAGGTCGAGGTTGGGCAGCAGGCGGGCGATGCGCTCCAGGTGGAAGGGCAGGAAGTAGCCGATCACCGTGAAGGTGCCGGCGATGGCCAGGCTGCCGACGACGGAGCGCCCCTCGCTGACCTGCAGCGCCTCTTCCACCTTGGCGAGGATCTCGTAGCCCCGGTTCAGGAACTCGCGCCCGGCGTCGGTCAGGGTCATGCCGGAGGAGGAGCGCAGGAAGAGCGCCGTGCCGACCACGGCCTCCAGCTCCTTGATCGCAGCGGTCACCGCCGACTGGGAGATCGCGAGCTCCATCGCCGCCTGGCTGACCCGGCCGAGCTCGGCCGTGGCGACGAAGTACTTGAGGTGGCGCAGGTTGAAGGACATGGGGCATCCGCAGCGGCTGGTCGAGGGGGATCGCGCAATCGAATGGAACTGAAGCACACTATCGGAAAAACTGCACGGCCCGGCGTCGTGCCGCACCCGCCTGGAGCCGCCCCGGGCGGCGAAGCCGTGGGCTTCCGGCCAGCAACTGGATCCCGGCTGACACTTTCCGTCTATCGGAAAATCAGATGGGGGCTGGCAAGAAAATCCTACTTCTCTGGGGAGGGGGCCTCGGGGCATTCTAGTGCGCGGCCGGGCCGAGAGGCTGCTGGAAGGGGCTATTCAGGGACAGCATGAGCGAGCGTTTGGACCAGGCAACTGCGGTGCTTTCGGACGGCGGCCCCAGCGACCCGGGGGGCGGGGAGCGGGCGGCGATTCTCTCCCTGCGCGGCATCTCCAAGCGCTTTCCCGGGGTTCTGGCCCTGGACCAGGTGGACTTCGAGCTCCGCCCCGGCGAGGTGCATGTCCTCTTCGGCGAGAACGGCGCCGGCAAGTCGACCCTGATCAACGTGATCTCCGGCACCTACGGGCCGGACGGCGGGCGCTACGAGTTCGACGGGCAGGAGCAGCGCCACCTGACGCCGCACCGGGCCCGCGTCATGGGGATCTCTCCGGTCTTCCAGGAGTTCTCGCTGGTTCCCGATCTGACCATCGAGGAGAACCTCTTCCTCGGCCGCGAGCGGCGGCGCTTCGGCTTCCTGCAGAACGCCGCCATGCGCAAGCGCGCGCAGGAGGTCATCGCCGACCTCGGCTTCGACCTCGACCCCAAGGCCAAGGTGCGCAACCTCTCCAGGGCGCACCAGCAGATGGCGGAGATCGCCAAGGCGCTGATGGCCGACCTGCGGGTGCTGATCCTGGACGAGCCCACGGCCTCGCTGACCGAGACCGAGACCTATCGCCTCTTCGAGCTGATCGACAAGCTTCGCGCCCAAGGCATTGGAATTATTTACGTCTCGCACCGGATGCGCGAGATCAGGCAACTCGCCGACCGCATCACCGTCCTGCGCGACGGGCGGCTGATCAAGACCCTGAGCGCGGCGGGCGTCACCGAGAACGAGCTGGTCGAGCTGATGACCGGACGGAAGATCGAGGTGCTCTTCCCGCAGATCGCCCACGCGCCGGGCGAGACCCTGGTGCAGGTGAGCGGCCTCACGACGGTGGGCCACGCAGTCGAGGGCGTGGACTTCCACGCGCGGGCCGGAGAGGTCACCGGCGTTGCCGGCCTGGTCGGTTGCGGCAAGTCGGAGCTGATCCGCGCGATCTACGGGCTGGAAGGCATCGAGTCCGGCAGCATCGCGGTCGGCGGCGCGGACTATCAGCACCCCAGGCCCAGCACCAGCCTCGCACGCGGCCTCTGCTACTTCCCCTCCGACCGCGTGGTCGAGGGCCTGGCGCTCAGCCGGCCGGTGCGCGAGAACGCCTCCATGGCAGCCCTGAACCTCGAGCAGTTCGCGCGGCGCAAGATCCTGCAGCGCGCCAGCGAGAAGCGGGTGATCCAGGAGATCGTCAACAAGCTTCGGCTCAGGCCCCCGAACATCGAGCGCGTGGTGGCCAATCTCTCCGGCGGTAACCGCCAGAAGGTGATGCTGGCCCGCGGCCTCACCCGCGAGACCAGGGTCTTCCTCTTCGACGAGCCGACGGTGGGTATCGACGTCGGCGCCAAGGTCGAGGTCTACGAGCTGATGAAGCAACTGGTCGAGGCCGGTGCGGCCATCGTCCTGGTCTCCTCCGAACTGCCGGAGGTGCTGCATCTCTCCAACCGCGTCTACGTCATGCACCGCGCCCACATGGTGGCGGAACTGACCGGCGATCAGATCAGCGAGCAGAACGTGCTGGCGAGCTTCTTCGAGGGCGACCAGAAGCTGGCGGCCAAGCACGCCGAGCAGAGGAGGGCGAGCGCATGAGCGATCACAGCCTCACTGCCGGCAGCCTTTCGACCTCGGAGCGCCTCTCGCGCGTGCTGATGGCCGTGGGTCTGCTGCCGCTGCTGCTGGTGCTGATCGTGGTGGTGGTATCGCTGGTCGAGCCGCGCTTCACCGGGCTCTTCAACATCCTGAATATCCTGAGGTCCACCTCGTTCCTGGCGATCGTCGCCTGCGGGCAGATGCTGGTGCTGATCACCGGCGGCTTCGACCTCTCGGTCGGCGCCCTGGTCGCCCTGACCTCCACGGTGATGGCCAAGGCCATGGCGCTTCTGATGGTGGTCATGCCCGAGGACGTGGGCCTGGTCATCTTCCTGGGCGTCATGGCGGGGCTGGGCTGCGGGCTCTTCATCGGGCTGATCAACGGGCTCTGCGTCGCCTTCCTGAAGATCTCGCCCTTCATGGTGACCCTGGGTACCCTGTGGATCGCCACCGGGATCGGCCTGCTGCTGACCAACGGCATCCCGGTCTACGGCATGCCGGACGAGTTCGTGAAGGGCTTCGGCCGGGCGCTCTGGTTCCCGGGGCTCTTCTCCGAACGCGGCCTGCCGGCGACCTTCTACGTCGCGATCCTGATCGTCGCCCTGGTCTTCGTGGTGCAGCGGCGCACCCTGCTGGGCCGCTACATCTACGCCATCGGCGGAAACCAGCAGGCGGCCATGGTCTCCGGCGTTTCCACCTCCTTCTACCTGGTGCTGACCTATGTCCTTTGCTCGCTCCTGGCCTCGACCAGCGGCATCCTGGCGACCGCGCGCCTGGGCTCCGGGCAGGCCACCATGGGTGGGGACCTGCTGATGCTGCAGTCGATCGCGGCCGCGGTGATCGGCGGCGTCTCGCTGCGCGGCGGCATCGGGCGCGCGGAGATGGTGGCGCTGAGCGCGCTCTTCCTCTCGATCCTGACCAACGCCATGAACCTGGTGAAGATCGATAGCAAGATGCAGGTGGTGGTCCTGGGCGTCGTCCTGATCTCGGCCGTGGCCCTGGACGAGTTCGGCAAGCGGAGGCAGCAGCGTGACTGACGCGGCCGATAGCCCGAGCGCCCGGCCGACCAGCCGGGTGATCCTCGCCCACTTCCTGCTGCCGATCGCGCTGGTGGTGATGTTCCTGGGCTTCGCGGCGGTCGAGCCCACGGTGATCTCGCTCGCCAACATCAACAACATCCTGACCCAGGCGAGCTATCTCTTCATCTTCTCCTGCGCGCAGATGGTGGTGATCATCACCCGCGGCTTCGACCTCTCGATCGGCACCAACGTCTCGGCCGTCAGCGTGCTGATAGCCCTGGTGATGACCGGCCTGGTCGGGCCGGAGGGGCAGGGGATGTTCTGGGCGGTGACCCTGGGGATCCTGACCGGGCTCGCCTTCGGGGCCGCGGTCGGCGTCTTCAACGGCGTCGTCGTCTCCTGGCTTCGCGTCAATCCCTTCGTCACCACGCTCGGCAGCCTCAACATCTGCCTGGGCGTGGCCTCCATGGCCTCCGACGGGCGCCCGGTCTTCAACGTGCCGCGGCCCTTCAGCGAGATCGCCTATTCCGGCAGCCTCTTCGGCATCGACCTGCCGATCGTCTATGCCGTGCTCGTGGGGCTGGGGATCTTCCTGCTGCTGCGCCACACCGTGCTGGGCCGTTCGCTCTACATCCTGGGCTCTAACCCGCGCGCGGCCGCGGTGGCCGGCCTGCCCAGCCGCCGCTACCTGACCCTGGCCTACGTGATCTGCGGCCTGCTTGCCGCCATCGGCGCCCTGCTGCTGACCGCCCGGACCGGGTCGGGCGAGCCCAACCTGGGCGGTGGCCTCCGCCTGGTCGGCGAATCGATCGCGGCTGCGGTGATCGGCGGGGTCTCGCTGCGCGGCGGCGTCGGCGGGGTGCAGTCGGTCGTCGTCGGCACGCTCTTCATCACCGTGCTGTCCAACGGCATGAACCTCATCAAGGTCGATGGCTATATCCAGATGATCGTTCTGGGTGCCGTCCTGATCGCGGCCATCGTGCTGGACCGGATCAGGACGACACGACTCTGAGAAACCCCGAAGGCTTTCAGATAGGGAGAAGAACCATGGCTGTTAGCATCAACTGCGATATGGGCGAAGGTTTCGGGCTCTATCGGATGGGCGACGACGAGGCGATCATGCCGCTCATCACGGTCGCCAACGTGGCCTGCGGTTTCCATGCCTCCGACTTCAACCACATGCGCAACACCGTGCGCCTGGCCAAGAAGCACGGCGTCAAGGTGGGGGCGCACCCCTCGCTGCCCGACCTCCAGGGCTTCGGCCGGCGCGAGATGAAGATCGGCCGGGAAGAGCTCGCCAACTGCCTGATCTACCAGGTGGGCGCCCTGGTGGGCTTCCTGCAAGCCGAGGGCATGAGCCTCAACCACATCAAGCCGCACGGCTCGCTCTACGGTATGGCGGCCAGGCAGGAGGACACGGCAGCGGCGATCTGCGATGCGGCCGACGTCTTCAAGGTGCCGCTCTTCGGCATGGCCGGAACCCTGCACGAGACGATCTATCCAAAGCGCGGCCACAGCTTTGTGCCGGAGTACTATGCCGATCTCGACTACAACGACGACGGCTGGATCGTGATCACCCGCGAGCACGCGGCGGTCGATCCGGCGGAGACCGCTGCGCGCTGCAAGCGGGCCGTGACCGAGGGCAAGACCACGGCGATCTCCGGCAAGGAGGTGGACGTGCGCGGCGAGAGCGTCTGCGTCCACTCCGACACGCCCAACGCCGTGGCGGTGGCGGCCGCCATCAAGGAGGCGCTGGACCCGCTGATGGCCCAGGCTGCGGAGTAGTCGGCGGTTCCCATGCAGAAGGTGCTGATTGCCAATCGCGGCGAGATCGCCTGCCGCGTCATCCGGGCCTGCAAGTCGCTCGGCCTGGCAACGGTGGCGGTCTATTCCGAGGCCGACGCCGAGAGCCTGCACGTCGAGAGCGCCGACGAGGCCTGCCTGCTGGGCCCGGCGAAGGCCGCGGAGAGCTATCTCAAGGTCGAGAAGATCCTGGAGGCAGCCAGGAAGACCGGCGCGGACGCGGTGCATCCGGGCTACGGCTTCCTGGCGGAGAACGCCGGCTTCGCTCGCGCCGTGGAAGCGGCCGGCCTCACCTGGGTGGGCCCCAGGCCGGCCACCATCGAGGACATGGGCGACAAGGAGCGTGCCCGGCTGCTGGCCAAGTCTGCCGGCGTGCCGATCCTCGCCGGCAGCCCGCGCTTCCCCGAGGGCGATCTTGCCGGCCTGGCCGAGGCGGGCGAGACGGTCGGCTATCCCCTGCTGGTCAAGGCCTCGGCCGGCGGCGGCGGCATCGGCATGCGCCTGGTCGAGGGGCCGGGCGACCTGGAGAAGGTGGTGAGTGCCACCCAGGGCATGGCGGCGCGCTCCTTCGGCGACGGCACGGTCTTCCTCGAGCGCTTCGTGCGCCGGGCGCGCCACATCGAGATCCAGGTCTTCGGCCTGGGCGACGGGAGGGCGCTGCACCTCTTCGAGCGCGAGTGCTCGATCCAGCGGCGCTTCCAGAAGATCGTCGAGGAAAGCCCGGCGCCGGGCCTTGCCGCGGAGACGCGCAAGGCCATGGCAGACGCGGCGGTCCGCCTGGCCGCCCAGGAACGCTACCGCGGTGCCGGGACGGTGGAGTTCGTCGTCGACGGCGAGAGCGGCGAGTTCTTCTTCCTGGAGATGAACACCCGCATCCAGGTCGAGCACCCGGTGAGCGAGATGATCACGGGCGTCGATCTGGTGGCCCTGCAGCTCCGCCTCGCGGCGGGCGAGGCGCTCTCGCTCAGCCAAGCCAACATCCGGGCCAGCGGCCATGCCATCGAGTGCCGGCTCTATGCCGAGAACCCGGCGAAGATGTTCCTGCCGCAGCCGGGGCCGCTGACCACCCTGGTCTTCCCGGAGGCCGGGCCGGAGGTGCGGATCGAGAGCGGCGTGCGCCAGGGCGACAAGATCACCCCCTTCTATGATCCCATGATCGCCAAGGTGGTCTGCCACGGCAGCGACCGGGAGGCCGCCATCGAGCGCTCGCTGGAGACCCTGCGCGCGATCGAGCTGGAGGGGATCGTCACCAATCTGGACTTTCTGATGCGGACCCTGGACCATGCGGCCTTCCGCGCCGGCGACTGCTACACGGCCTTCGTCGAGCAGCACAAGGACGACCTGGTCGGCTAGGGCCGTGGGGTCAGGGATCGAACGCCCCGGGACTGGGGCGGCAGAGGCTTAGGACAAGGAAGGGAAAGGGGAAGGCATGATCTACGAAGAGCCGCGCTACCTGCCGGGCGGCGATCGCTACATGCTGATCGAGTTCGGCAACGAGATGAACTTGGAGCTGAACTTCAAGGCGCAGGGCCTGGCCGACGCCATCGCCGAGCAGAAGGTCAAGGGCGTCATCGAGACCGCCCCCTGCTTCGCCTCCATGCTGATCCACTACGAGCCGGAAGAGATCTCCTTCGCCGACCTGCAGGGCGAGATGGACAAGCTGATCGGCTCGCTGGGGCCCTCCGACAGCATCGTGCTGGACAGCCGCCTCTTCATCTTCCCCACGGTCTACCTGGATCCCTGGACCAAGGAGTGCGTGGCCGACTACATCAACAAGATCACGCCCAAGAAGACCGATCCGGAGTTCGTGGCCGAGCTCAACGACCTGGAGGACGTGCAGCAGCTCGTGCGGGTCCATTCCGGGACGGAGTACTGGGTGGCCTCGCTCGGCTTCTGGCCGGGCCTGCCCTTCCTCATGCCGCTGGATCCGCGCTCGCGGCTGACCGCGCCCAAGTACAACCCGCCCAGGACCTGGACGCCCAAGGGGACGGTCGGGATGGGCGGGGCGGCGACCGCGATCTACCCGGAGCACCTGCCCGGCGGCTATCAGATCTTCGCCCGCACGCCGGTGCCGATCTGGGATACCGAGAAGCGCTTTCCCGCCTTCGAGCGTTCCATTTGCCTCTTCCAGCCGGCCGACCGCATCCGCTTCGTGCCCTGTTCCATCGAGGAGTTCGAGGCCATCGAGCGCAAGGTCGAAGAGGGCACCTACCAGTACAACATCATCGAGTATCAGAGCTTCTCGGTGGCCAACTACAAGGCCTGGGTCGAGACGCTCGATCCCAGCCAGCGTTTCTAGAAGGGGGCTCTTCGAACCATGCTGAAAGTCATCAAGCCGGGACTTGAGACCTCCGTTCAGGATTGGCCCGGACGCTACGGCTTCTGGAACCAGGGCTTCCCGCCCTCGGGCCCGATGGATTCCTGGTCGCTCCGCCTCGCCAACGTCCTGGTCGGCAACGCGCCGGGCGACGCCGGGCTGGAGTGCCAGTACATGGGCCCGACCCTGGAGTTCGAGCGCGACGGGATCATCGCGATCACCGGCGGCGACATGCAGCCGAAGCTGGACGGCGAGCCCCTGCCGCTGTGGGAGAGCGTCGCGGTGAAGGCCGGCCAGACCCTGGCGCTCTCCTTCGCCAAGACCGGCGCGCGCGGCTACATCGCGGTCGCCGGCGGCATCCGCACCGAGCCCTGGCTGGGTGCGCGCGCGACCTTCCACAAGGCCGGCGTCGGCGGTATGGAGGGACGTGCGCTGCAGGTGGGCCAGTCGGTCCCGGTCGGCACCGATGGCAAGGGCAAGGCCGGGCGCAAGGTCAAGGAGTCCGCCCGCCCGCCGATTGCCACCGACAAGCGCTGGACGGTCGAGGTCGTCGCCGGACCCAACGACGACTGGATCGACGAGGCCGGCAAGGAGCGCTTCCTCAGCGCCGACTGGAAGCTCTCCGGCAAGTCGGACCGCACCGGCTTCAGGCTCGACGGACCGCAGTGGACCTTCTCCGAGAAGGCCTACGACAAGGGGCCGGAGCACGGCTCGGAGCCCTCCAACATCCTGGACCAGGGCTATCCCTGCGGCGCCATCAACCTGGCCGGGCAGACGCCGATCATCCTGGTGAACGACGGCCCCTCGATGGGCGGCTTCATCAATCCCTACACCGTGCCGCAGTGCGCCTTCTGGAAGCTGGGTCAGTCCAAGCCGGGCGACACCTACAACTTCAAGGCGGTCAGCGTGGAGGAGGCCCAGGCCCTGGCGCACAGGATGAAAGAGACCTGCACCGAGGCCTCGATCGAGTAGGGGCGGGGCCATGGGCAAGAGCTGGATCGGTCAGCCCGTCCGCCGCAAGGAAGACAAGCGCTTCCTCACCGGACGCGGCCGCTACCTGGACGACATCAAGCTGCCGGGCATGCTGGAGGGCGTCGTGCTGCGCTCTCCGCACGCGCACGCTACGATCTCAAGCCTGGATATCGCCGACGCCCAGGCCATGCCGGGGGTGCACCTGATCCTCACCGCGGCCGACCTGGAAGCGGCGGAGGTGGGCGGCCTGCCCTGCGGCTGGATGGTCCACTTCGACGACGGGCGCGAGATGGTGCAGCCGGGCCATCCCGTGCTCTGCGGCAAGACCGTGCGCCACGTGGGCGATCCCGTCGCCTTCGTGGTGGCCGATAGCAAGGCCCAGGCGCTCGACGCCGCCGAGGCGATCCGGGTCGACTACGAGGCCGGCCCCAGCATCACCGACCTGGCTGCCAGCGTCGGCCCCGATGCGGCCCAGGTCTGGCCGGAAGCGGCAGGCAACCTCTGCTTCGACTGGCACAAGGGCGATGCGGCCGCGGTGGAGGCGGCCTTCGCGAAGGCGCACCACGTGACCCGCCTGAAGCTGGTCAACAACCGGGTCCACGCTGCGCCGATGGAGACCCGCGGGACCATCGGCGACGTCGACCCGGCGAGCGAGCGGGTGACGCTCTACACCTCCAACCAGAACCCGCACATCATCCGGGTGCTGCTCTCGGTCGCCACCCTGAAGATCCCGGAAGAGCAGATCCGCGTGGTCTCGCCGGACGTGGGCGGCGGCTTCGGCATGAAGATCTACCACTACGCCGAGGAGGTGCTGGTGGTGATGGCGGCCCAGCGGCTGGGCCGGCCGGTCAAGTGGGTGGCCGAGCGCACCGAGAGCTATCTCTGCGACACCCATGCCCGCGATCACGTGACCGAGGCGGCCGTGGCGCTGGACGAGGAGGGGATGGTGACCGCGCTGAAGGTCGACACCATCGCCAACATGGGCGCCTACCTCTCGACCTTCGCGCCGGCCATTCCGACCTTCTTCTACGCCAACCCCATGCCCGGTCCCTACAAGACCCGGGCGGTGCACTGCCGGGTGCGCGGGGTCTTCACCCACACCGGCCCCGTCGATGCCTACCGCGGCGCCGGCCGGCCGGAGGCGACCTACGTCCTGGAGCGGCTGATGGACCGGGCCGCCTGGGAGATGGGGATCGACCGCGTGGAGATGCGGCGGCGCAACTTCATCCCGGCCGAGGCCTTCCCCTACAAGTCGCCGCTGCTGTGGACCTATGACGTGGGCGACTTCCACGGCCTGCTGGAGAAGGCCATGGCGATCGCCGACTACGAGGGCTTTCCGGCCCGCCGCGAGGAGGCGGCCGGCCGCGGCCGCCTGCGCGGCTTCGGTTTCGCCTTCTACCTGGAGGCCTGCGGCATGGGCCCCTCGAAGATGCTGAAGGAGGAGGGCGGCGGCGCCGGCCAGTACGAGGTGGCGCAGGTCAGGGTCAATCCCACCGGCTCGATCACCGTTCTCACCGGCAGCCACACCCACGGCCAGGGGCACGAGACGGTCTATGCCCAGCTCGTTGCCGACAGCCTGGGCGTCGACATGGACCGCGTGCAGATCGTGCACGGCGACACCGACCGGGTGCCCTACGGAATCGGCACCTACGGCTCGCGCTCGCTGGCGGTCGGCGGCTCTGCCCTGAAGCTCTCGCTGGACAAGGTGGTCGCCAAGGGCAAGACCATCGCCGCCCACCTGATGGAGGCGGCGGTCGCCGACGTGGTCTTCGAGGACGGCAGGTTCACGGTAGAGGGGACCGATCTCTCGGTCGACTTCATGGCTGTGGTGGGCGCCGCCTACAACCCGCACGACTTCCCGCTGGACAAGCTGGAGCCGGGGCTGGACGAGACCAGCTATTTCGAGCCGCCCGACTTCACCTATCCCTTCGGCTGCCACTTCGCCGAGGTGGAGGTGGACCCCGAGACCGGGCGGACCGAGGTGGTCTCGCTGATGGCGATCGACGACTTCGGCATCCAGGTGAACCCCCTGGTGGTCGCCGGCCAGATCCAGGGCGGGCTGGCGCAGGGCGTGGGCCAGGCGCTGCTGGAACACTGCCGCTTCGATCCCGAGAGCGGCCAGCTGCTGACCGGCTCCTTCATGGACTACGCCATGCCGCGCGCCGACGACCTGCCCGCCATGACGATCGATTCCGTGGAATCACCCTGCCGCAACAACCCCTTGGGCGTGAAGGGCTGCGGCGAGGCCGGCGCGATCGCGGGGCCGGCCGCGGTGACCAGCGGGGTGCTGGACGCCCTGCGCCCGCTGGGCGTGACCGATCTCGACATGCCGCTCACCGCGGAAACCCTCTGGCGCGCCTGCCAGAGGGCCCAGGAGAGCAAGACCACTCGCCAATAGGAAGGACAGAGAGATGGCAGAGGAAATCCGCACCCAGACGGCCGGGAACATGTGGAAGGTGATGGTGAAGCCCGGCGACAAGGTCTCGGCCGGCGACACCCTCTTCATCATGGAGGTGATGAAGATGGAGGTGCCGCACGAGGCCACGGCCGACGGCACCGTCAAGGCCGTCCACATCGAGGAGGGCCAGGAGGGCCTCGACGCCGACTTCGTGGCGGTAGAGATCGAATAGGTCGCTTGGGGGCGCCACCTGGCGCCCTCTCGACAGTGCCCAAGCGACGTTCGCGGCGGCGGCCCCGACCGGCCAATGCAGAGGTCCGCCGGTGCATCGGTCCTTTGGGGCGCATTCTTCTCCCGTTATTCGCGCAGCGCTAAGCATCGAGTCAGTCGTTCGGATCTATCGGGTCTGTTTGACTGATCGTTTACTTCGAATACTGCCAAGATCATATTATTCTTTTTGCCTTCTTTTATTTTCCAGAGCGGTGTAGTCCCGTGAGTAGGTGCGGGACACCGTGTCGGCAGTGGCGAAGACATGATCATTGTGGTGAAAGCTGCAGCGCGAATAGGCCCAGATGTGGCCTCTCCGCTCTTTTGCCAGTCCGCTCGACTTCATGAGTCTGCCCTGAAAAACGCTTAAGCGGTTGATTTCAGAGTGGTGTGTTGGTGCCGGCAAGTATCGAGTTTTGCGATTTCGCCGAGGAGTTCCGTGAGGATCCGGACAAGAAGACGCCTCAGCTTGTTGAGGATGAGGCGTAGGTTGTGGCCAGCGGCAGCCAGGAGCGCGTTGATCCTGTCGCCCTCGAGGCCGAGGAGATAGTTCCTGCCCAGCCTGCCGTCTGCCTTGGCATGGCCGATCATAGGCTCGATCGCCGTTCGTCGTCTGAGCTCGCGCTTCATCGTGGGGGTAAGGCCACGTCGCTGTCCAGAGAGGAAGACCCGGGCCTGGCCCTTGTAGTCGTGGCCGCGATAGCCCTTGTCGGCATAGGCGCGTTCGACGGCAATGCCGCTCATGGCTTCGGCCTGGGCGAGGGTGGCGGCCAGGGTGTGCCCATCGTAGGGATTGCCGGCGAAGGCCTTTGCGGCCAGGAACAGCCCCTCCCTGTTGGTTGCCGCGATCCCCACCTTGCAGCCGAACTCGTAGCGCTTGTGCGCCTTGCCTTTGGAAATGCAGACCACTTCCGGAGCATGCAGGCTGTAGAGTTTGTCCTTGTCTTGGGGCTGCTGGGCCAGCAGGCGCTCTACCAGGCCCAGGAGGCGGGCGAAGCGGGCCTCTTGCCGGGTATCGCCGGTGATCTTGCGGCCGACGTCGCGGTAGACCCGCCCCAGATAGGTGCGCAAGCGCTTCAGCTCGCGGCGCATGCGCTTGTACTGCTTGGCATGGGCATAGCGTCCGGCCTTGGTGGCCGCTTTCTTGGCCAGCCGCGTGTGGCTCTGGCGCAGGTTGATGCCGGCCTTCCTGGCCTGGCGCACCAGGGTCTGCAAGGCCTTGAGGTAGAGCCGGCTGTCGGCCGGGTGGGCGATCGCCTTGTCTTGCACCGTGGTATCGACCGTGACCCGCTCCAGGCTCGAGGGCTTCACCGTGTCGCTCGCCAGCGCCACCTCGACCGTGGCCTTCAAGACCCGCTCCATCTCCTCGGGCCCGATCCGCTGGCGCCAGCGGGTCATCAGCGAGGGATCGATCGGCAGCCTGTGCTGGAAGAACTCGAAGCCGCAGAAGAACTGCCAGTAGGGGTTCTCCACCCAGCGCGCCACCACCTCTTCGTCGGAGAGATCGTAGGTGTGTTTGAGATAGTGCAGTCCGACCATCAGCCGGGTCGGCTTCGCCGGCCGGCCGACCGGCTTGTAGAAGCGCCCGAAGGCCTCGTCCAAGTCAGACCAGGCCACCAGCTCCGACAATCGCACCAGGGGATGGTTCAGATCGATGATGGCATCCAACCGCTCTCGAAAGAGATCCTTGCCGCCGCGCGGCCGCTTCAAACTTCTCATCGCAAAACACCAGGAATCGTCGCCTCAAGCATCCCTTCCTGGCATTCTCCGCTATTTCCATCCGCGCCGGAATCCCCCTATTTCAATCACTTCCAACTTTCTCAGGGCGGACTCATGAGGATGGGCTCCAGCGGCACCACGCGCTTGAAATCCATGCGGTTGGTCCGTCTCCAGGCGACACCGATGTTCTTCGTACCCCGGTATGCCAGGTTGTGAGAGACCTTACCAACCTGGGTCATGATTTGTATCAAGACAGTCATGGACAGGTGGTCCCATTGCAGTTCTGGAATATTACTGGTGCTTGGGAAGCTGGATCAGGCTGTCAGGTCGAATGCGCAGCCTTTTAGCTCGCGGTTGTACGGTTGAAAAGAGATCTCGATTCTATCTACAAGGATATCTTGCATGTCGTAGTTGGGATGGTTGATTCTGAAAATCTCATCACGGCGGATCATACAATTAAGTCCAGCCGCAACATTGCTGAGCTGATCCGGTGCAACTGTCCGATCTATCAGATCTGTGGAGCCTTGATTCATCGCTCTCTTTCTCGTAGATCGATAATAAAAAAATTATAGTGAACGTTGCATGAGGGTCGACGATTTGATCTGAGATTGCTAAAGTCCCGCCCCGGCAATAACTCTGACGCATTCTCTATCGGGACGCAATGCTGGAGATCATGGAGTTCGGAAACCCGATCGACGAGGGCAGGCGCGCCTCCTGCGCCTGGTTGCGCCGACTTGTCGGGCGGCGAGGCCCTGACCTAGTATCCCGCACGCGCTGTTGTCGGGGTAGAGATCTAATGGAACGCCGCTTCGTCTTTGAGGATGCACCTCACAGATCCGCTCATGCCTCGACCATCGTCGAGACCCCCGGGGGCCTCATGGCGGCCTGGTTCGGCGGGCTGCACGAGGGCTCGCCCGATACCCGCATCTGGTACGCGCACTTCGAGGGGGGGAAGTGGGGGAAGCCCACCCTCCTGCCGATCCCGAAGGAGCTGGAAGGCATCCCCTGCTGGAACCCCGTCCTGCACCTGTCGGGGGAGCGTATCCTGCTCTTCTATCGGGTCGGCCGGCATCCACGGACCTGGGAGACCAGGCTGGTCTTCTCGACCGACGGGGGAGAGACCTGGACGGCGGCACGCCCGCTGCCCGAGCCCTTTCTCGGTCCGATCAAGAACAAGGCGCTGGAGATTGAGCCGGGCATCCTGCTCTGCCCCTCCAGCAGCGAGAACCCGGTCTGGAGCGCGCATATCGAGCGTTACTCGGTCGGGGAGGACTGCTGGCTGCACGCGGCACCGCTGGCGGACCCGACCGGGCTGTCTGCGATCCAGCCCACCTTGCTGCACTGGCCGGAGGGCCGGCTGCAGGCGCTCTGCCGGACCCAGAGGGGCCTGGTCGGGGAGAGCTGGTCCGAGGATGGGGGCGAGAGCTGGTCCGCCCTGAAGCGGACAGAGCTGGTGAACCCCAACAGCGGCATCGACGGCGTCGTCCTGGCGGACGGGCGCGCCGCGCTGGCGACCAATCCCTCGGCCCTGGCGCGCAGCCCCTTGCAGATCCTGCTCTCCGACGACGGCAGCCGCTGGCGCCCTGGCCCGCTGCTGGAGAAGGAGGTCGGCGAGTTCTCCTACCCGGCCGCCATCCAGGCCGCCGACGGCCGCCTGCACGTGACCTACACCCACAACAGGCGCGATATCGCGCATGTCGTGCTGGAGCCAGGCGAGCTCGAATAGGTGGTGTACGCGGGTCGGTGCCGGTCCGGCGGGGCGGGAGTGCCACGCCCTCTTGCTTTCCCGACCTCGCCCCGATAGCCATACCTTCGATTGCAGATCCGGAGATCGCGGTCGACCGGGCAGGAGGGGAGAGGGAGAATGAGGCTACTGGCTGCAGCGCTGGCGTTACTGGGCCTGGCCGCCTGTGCGGAGCCCGCCAGGGTCTCGCAGATGACCACCTCGGCGGTCGATGTGGAGAAGGTGGCGGCCAGTCCCGGAATCCAGGGCTCGGTCCAGCTCGGCAGCGTCACCGGGGGCGAGACGACAAACCCGCTCTGGACCTCCGAGGTGGGAACGGCGGAGTTCCGCCAGGCGCTCGACCAGTCGCTCAAGATCAACGGGCTGCTGGCCAGCGATCCGGCGGCCGCGGACTATCTCCTGACCGCGAAGCTGGTGGAGGTCGATCAGCCTCTGGTCGGGTTCGACATGTCCGTGCGCTCCACCGTCGACTACACGGTCTATGACGCGCGCAGCGAGGCGGTCTTCTTCCAGAAAACGGTCCGGGCGGCCTACACGGCCAGCTTCTCCAGCTCCTACATCGCCGTGAAGCGGCTGCAGCTCGCGAACGAGGGCTCGATCAGGGACAACATCGGGCAGTTCCTGCGCGCCTTCATCGCCCACTGGGCGGAGCAGGCGCCGGCACGGCCACTCGACGAGGGCGTCTCGGTCAGCCTCTTGGACGAGTAGCAAGGCCTGACGCCAGGACGCTCAGCGAGCGGTCTGTCATTCGAAGAGGACCGAGAAGGAGCGCAGGTCGGAAACGAGGTGCCCCTCGTCGCCTTGCCGGCGGTGAGCCAGATGGGCGGCATCGAAGAGTGCCGCAAGCGCGGCCTCGTCCATCGCACCGGGCGTGCCGATGAAGAGAAGCTCGGTGCAGGCCTCCGGATCGGGCGCGCGCAGGCGGACCCAGCAACGCCGTCCGGTCATCTGCAGCTCTCCCGTTTCTCCACCGGCGAGGTCCAGGCGCACCGTCCCCTTGGCGCGGTAGACCTCGCTCGGCAAAGCCTCTACGGCTCGCTGCAAGGCCGTGAAGGTCAGCGGCCGCCGATCGCGATGGACCCAGGATTGAAAGTGGGGATGGGGGGCAGGGGGTGTTTGCGCCGCTCGTTCCATGCCGGGGCCGCGACCGGCGAAGATCAGGTCAAGGGGAACCCTGCCGAAACTGGTCTCCCAGAGGCGCGCGCGCGGCAGGATCCTGCGGACGCTTTCCTTCAGGGCTGTGCGCCGCTCCGGCGGGGCGAGGTCGCACTTGTTGAGCACCACCAGGTCCGCTGTCCTGACCTGATCGTAGGCGAGGTCGCTGTAGCCGGCCTCGGGGTCGAGCAGGAGGTCGGCGTCGAGCACGCCGATCATCCCATCCAGGTCCACCAGCCCCTGGATCGCGGGGGCCTGGAAGGTCTCGGCCACTGCGATGGGTTGCGAGACGCCGCTGGTCTCGATCACGATCCGCTCCGGCCTCGGTTCGAGGGCAAGGAGGCGCAGGACCTCGCTCAAGAGGTCGTCGCGAATGGAACAGCAGATGCACCCGTTGGCGAGGCTGACCGTCTCGCCTTCGACCGCGACGATCAGCCTGGCGTCGATGTTGAGTGCGCCGAAGTCGTTGACCAGGACCGCGATCCGCTCGCCTTCGGTCCCGCTCAGGATGTGGTTCAGCAAAGAGGTCTTTCCGGAGCCGAGGAACCCGCCGATGACCGTCAGCGGCATCGGCGCCGCAGGAGCCACGCTCAATAGTCCTTGATCTCCTGCTGCCAGAGGCCCGAGGTGCGGAAATCGGACTGCTTCAAGGTGGTGGGCGGCCCGGCCGGCTTGTCGATGGTTGGCGACCAGGCGCGCTCGTTGATTGCTGCCTGGCGGACGCGAATGGTGTTCTCGCTCTTCGAGATGTTGAAGACGTAGAAGTCTTCCGCGATCTGGTAGGGGCCGTCCCAGTGCTTGCGCACCTCGTCCACGAAGGCCGTGATCTCTTGCGGGTCGATGGGCGCGTGCAGGGTGACGCCCAGCTGCGGCCAGGTCAGGCTGAAGACCTTGCCGAGCGCACGGGCCGGCGTATGGGAAGAGGTGATGATGGACTCCGCCACCTCCTTGGTCGCGCCGGAGGCCTGGATCAGCCGATCCAGCGTGGGTGCCGTTTCGTGCAGCATCAGGTCGACGTTCTGGGCGTTCTCGACGAAATAGTGGCTGGGGTTGCTGTCGCCCGACCAGGCGATGCTCATGCCGTTCCAGTCCAGCCGGTAGCCGATGGCGCCGTCGATGATGTGCAGGGCCGGCCAGTGCCTGATGGAGACGTCCTTGTCCCGGTAGGCGACGGCGCCGCTGCGGCGGTAGTCGAGCTCCGTCACCTCCAGCCCGTAGGCGCCGGTCACCGGATCGGTGCCCGGCACGCAGGTGCGGAAGGAGGTCACGTGCCACCTGGTGTAGGCCTTCAGGCCCGTTTCCATCATGTGCTTGATGCCCATCTCGGGCCCGTCGCCCGAGGGGCCCCAAATTCTGAGCGGCGTGAAGCGGTCGCCGCTGGCCGGACCGAAGCAGTAAAGCGGAAGGATGTCGGTCGTATGGTCCATGTGCAGGTGCGAGACGAAAACCTTGTCCATCCGGCTATAGGGGACCTGCATGGCGTTGTAGTTCACTAGGCTGCCTTGGCCCATATCGAAGACGAAGGACTCGCCGTTGCCCAGCTCGATGAAGATGGAGCAGGCAGCCTGCCGGCGGCGCACGATGTTGCCCCAGCCGGACCCCATGACCGAGACCCGGATCTCGTCCTCCGCCAGTTCCTCGCCGGGGTAATAGAAAAGGTCCGGTTGGGCGATGACCTTCTTCATGCGAAAGGAGTCGTCGGAATGCGCTTTCGGCCCGGCCGACTGGGCGCTTGCGCCGCCGGTCGCCAGAAGTCCCGCCCCGGCAGCAGTGGCTGTCGCCAGGCTGCCCTTCAGCAGTTGCCTGCGCTCCGGGGAGGGGACAGCCTCCCGGTCGACCGCTTCTTCGTCGCTTGGCAAGGCATCCTCCCCCTCTCTCGACTCTCGCCAATGTGGCAGGGGGCGCCGCGTCGGATCAAGCAGCCACCACCCCGAGGGTCGAAGGGAGTGGCGCCTATTGCGACGCCATCAGAAAATCTCTCAGCGCGTCCAGGGTCTCATCCGGCTGCTCCAGCATCATCATGTGCCCCGCACCCGGCAGGCAGCGGAAGTTACCCCCGTCGATCGCCTCCGCCAGCTTGGCGCCGGCTCTGGCCGGGGTCATCTTGTCCTGACTGCCGCTGAGCACGAGAGCCCTGGCCGTGACCGCCGGGGCCCGCTGCGCGGCCTCCTGGTAGGCGTTGCAGGCTTCGAGGTCGGTGGAGAGGACGCCGGGGCGGGCCTTCTCGAGCAGGCGGATGCCGCCGCCCATCAGCCAGAGGCCCGGAGCGCGGTTGCCGCCATAGTGCCCGGTGGGTCCGTGGCCCCAGTCGCAGATCAGGCCGAGGGCGCGATGCTCGTTGGCCGCGGCCGCCGCCAGCAGGTCCGGGTGGACCGGCATCTTCGGTGCAGCACCCAGGAGCGCCAGCCGCTCCACCCGCTCCCCGTGGCGGGCGGCGCAGTCGAGGGCGATCAGCGCGCCCATGGAATGGCCGACCAGGCTCGCGCGCTCCAGGCCGAGGCTCTCCATGAGGCGCAGGACCCAGTCCGCCATGGCGGCGATGTCGCCGAGCGCCGCGCCGCCGGAGCGGCCGTGGCCGGGCAGGTCGGGGGCGACGACGCTGAAGCCGCGGTGGGCGAAGTAGCGTGTCTGCAGGACCCAGACCGAATGGTCCATGCCGGCGCCGTGCAGGAAGAAGAGGGCGGGCTGGGCCGGATCGAAGTCCCGGCCGCCGGTCGCGGCGTAGACCTTCTCGCCGTCGATCTCCAAAAACATGGGTTCTAGGCCTTCTGTGAGATCCGCAGCGCCTGCTCGAGGTCGGCGACGATGTCGTCCGCGTCCTCCAGGCCTACGGAGAGGCGGATCATGTCCTCGCCGACGCCGGCCGCGGCAAGCTGCTCGGCCGAGAGCTGCTGATGGGTGGTCGAGGCCGGATGGATCACCAGGGTCTTGGCGTCCCCGACGTTGGCCAGGTGCGAGGCGAGCTGCACCGACTCGATGAACCTGGCCCCGGCCTTGCGCCCGCCCTTGACCCCGAAGGCGATGATGGAGCCGGCCCCCTTGGGCAGCAACTTGCGGGCCAGGGCGTGATCGGGATGGTCGGGCAGGTCGGGATGCAGGATCCAGGCGACGGCCGGGTGGCCCTTCAGCTTCTCCAGCACACGGTAGGTGTTGGCCATGTGCCGCTCCATGCGCAGCGGCAGGGTCTCCAGCCCTTGCAGGATATAGAAGGCGCTCTGCGGTGCCAGGATCGCGCCGAAGTCGCGCAGCCCCTCCGCACGGGCGCGCATGACGAAGGCCTGGGGGCCGAACTCCTCGGCGAAGTCGATGCCGTGATAGCCCTCGTAGGGCTCGGTGATGGTGGGGAAGAGGCCGCTCGCTTCCCAGTCGAAGCGGCCGCCGTCGACCAGCGCGCCGGCGATCGCGAGCCCGTGGCCGCCCAGCCACTTGGTGGCCGAGTGCATCACCAGGTCGGCGCCCAGCCTGATGGGCTTGCAGAGCGCGGGCGTGAGGAAGGTGTTGTCCAGCAGCAGGGGCAGGCCTGCGTCATGCGCGATCTCGGCGATGGTCGGGACGTCGAGCACCTCCATGCCCGGGTTTCCCACGACCTCGCCGAAGACGAGCCTCGTCTCGGGCCGGATGGCGGCCTTGAAGGCGGCCGGGTCGCGCGGGTCGACGAAGGTGGTCTCGATGCCGAAGCGGGGCAGGGTGAGGCGGAAGAGGTTGACCGACCCGCCGTAGAGCGAGCGCGAGGAGACGATGTGTGCGCCCTGCCCCATGAGGGTAGCCACCGCCAGGAAGAGCGCGGCGTGGCCGGACGCCGTGCCGAGCGCGCCCACCCCCTGGTCCAGGGCGGCGATCCGCTCTTCCATCACGGCGACGGTGGGGTTGGAGATCCGGCTGTAGATGTGGCCCGCCCGCTCCAGGTTGAAGAGCGAGGCGGCCTGTTCGGTGTCGCGGAAGACGTAGGAGGTGGTCTGGTAGATCGGGACGGCGCGCGCGCCGGTCACCGGATCGGGCCTCTGCCCGGCATGCAGGGCCAGGCTATCGAACTTCAGGAATTTCGGATCGGTCACGGGCCTTCCGCCTCCCCCCTCGACTGCAAGTCTCTTGATCTCGAGCCTAGCCGAGGGGAGAGCGGAATAGAAGGCAGCCCATCAGCGGTCATCGGCGGCCGACCCGTCGCAGGCAGGCCGTCATGTCCGGGTGCCGATCGGAGGGAAGCGGCCGAGCCCTGCTTCCTTCGCTGCCGGCCTTGTCGGGAGCGCTTAGGAAAGCGCGGCGATCTGGTCCTTGATCTTCAGCTTCTCGCGTTTCAGCTCATGCAGCATGCCGTCGTCGGGTGAGGGACGGCTTTGTTCTTCTTTGATCAGATGGTCGAGCGTGTGGTGCCGTTCTTGCAGTGAGGTGACGCGATCCTGGGTGGTCATAGGTTGGAATCTCCCTTGAAAGCGTTGGACCTATTTGGACCTAGGTATGCTAATCCGTCGGCGCAAGGGATGCCAAGGGTCGTCTTGTTGATAGCTTGGATCGGAGGGAGCAGGGAGCGTGCGTGAGAGCTCGGAGGCGGAGGCGCTGCCCCCTCGGCGGCGCCTGGTGGTCGGCATCTCGGGTGCCAGCGGGGCGATCTACGGCGTCCGCCTTCTGGAAGTCCTGCGCAGCCTGCCCGTCGAATCGCACCTGGTGATGAGCCGCTCGGCTGAGGTCACGCTCGCCCACGAGACCGACCGCAAGGCGGCGGAGGTCAAGGGGCTGGCGGACAGGGTCTACGGAAACGAGGACCTGGCGGCGGCGATTGCCAGCGGCTCCTTCAAGACCATGGGCATGGTGGTGGCCCCCTGCTCGGTGAAGTCGCTGGCCGAGATCGCCAGCGGGATGGCCGGGACGCTCCTCGCGCGGGCCGCCGACGTCACCCTGAAAGAGCGGCGACGCCTGGTCCTGATGGTGCGGGAGACGCCGCTGACCACCGGCCATCTGCGCGCGATGGTCGCAGTTTCGGAAATGGGCGGAATCATCGCACCGCCGGTGCCGGCCTTCTACGCGACTCCGGAAAGCCTGGACCAGATGGTGACGCAGACCATCGGGCGCGTCCTCGACCTCTTCGACCTGGAGGCGCCCGGGGTCACGCGCTGGGGCGAGACGGCGGGGAAGATCGCGAAGAAGGCCCGGCGGTAGCTCGGCCGTTTCAGCTAGGATCCTCCAGGCGCGCGAAGCCGGCCTCCAGGTCTGTCAGCAGGTCGTCCGCGTCCTCCAGGCCGATGTTGTAGCGCACGATGGCCGCATCGCCCTGCCAGGGTCTGGCGGTGCGGACCGGCACCTCTGTGCGCACCAGGCTCTCGTAACCGCCCCAGGATGCGCCGATGCTGAAGAGCTCGTAGCCCTCCAGCATGGCGGCCAGGCGCGCCTTGGGATGGGGCCGGGCCAGCTCGATGGAGAAGAGGCCGCAGGCGCCGGTGAAATCCCGGCGCCAGAGCGCGTGGCCGGGGTCTTCCGGCAGCGGCGGGTAGAAGACGCGGGCGACCTCGGGGCGCTGCTGCAGCCACCGGCAGATCCCGAGCGCCGTCTGGCTGCTGCGCTCCAGCCGGATGGAGAGCGTGCGCGCGCCCCGCTGGCCAAGATAGGCCTCTTCGGAGCCGGCGACATGACCCAGGGCGCGCACCATGCGGTTGACCTGCGGGCAGGTCTCCTCGTTGCAGCAGATGATGCCCAGCATGGCGTCGGAGTGGCCGACGAAGTGCTTGGTGGCCGCGTGCAGCGAGATGTCGATGCCCAGCGGGAGCGGCCTGCAGCCCAGCGGCGAGGCCCAGGTGTTGTCCATCACCGTGCGGATCCCGCGGGCGCGGGCCAGTTCCGCGATGCCGCGCAGGTCCTGCATCTCGAAGGTGAGCGAGCCGGGGCTTTCCAGGTAGATCGCCCGGGTGTTGTCGCGAAAGCGCTCCGCGATCTCGATTCCGCAGTCGGAGGGGAGGTATTCGACCTCCACGCCGTAGGGGCGCAAGACTCTCTCGGCAAACATGCGCGTGGGAAGATAGGCGCAGTCGACCATCAGCAGATGATCGCCGGCCTTCAGCAGCGCCATGAGCGCGGCGGTGATGGCCGCCAGGCCGGAGGAGACGAGAAAGCTGTCGGCGGCTCCTTCCAGGTCGCTCGCCAGGCGTTCCAGCGAGGCGGTGGTGATGGTCCCCAGGCGGCCGTAGCGGTAGCGCCCGCCCTCCTGCCGGTGGTCCTTGGTGGATTCGAAATCCTCCAGCCGGTCGAAGACGACCGTCGAGGTCCGCACCACCGGCGGATTGACGGCGCCGTACTGGTCCCTGGGGCTGCGGCCCAGGTGCGCCAGCCGCGTACTCACTCCGTGCTTCTTCTTGCTCATGAACTGCTTCTGCCTGGTCCGGGGCCGGTTGTGCACTCCAAATTTGCGGGGCAGCAGAATCCGCTGGTCCCCCTTGCACGACGGAATGTTCTGTTACATTGTCGTCACTCTAAGCGCTCTCCACCGAACGGAGGGAGCGAGAAAGCCTGCTTGGAAAACTGGACAGGGATCAAGAGTCATGAAACTTTGGAACGCCGTGCCTTTCGCAGCTGCGGCACTGGCACTATCGGCGACGGCCGCAACGGCTGATACGCTTGACGACGTCAAGCAGCGCGGCACCTTGAAATGCATCGTCACGACCGGCCTGGCTGGATTCGCGGTGGCGGACGACAAGGGGACCTGGACCGGTCTGGACGTCGATTTCTGTCGTGCGGTCGCGGCGGCCGTGCTCGGCGATTCGACCAAGGTCGAGTTCATCCCCACCACGGCCAAAGAGCGCTTCACGGTGCTTCAGTCCGGAGAGGGCGATGTTCTGGCCCGCAACACCACCTGGACATTGAGCCGCGATACGCAGCTTGGCATGAACTTCGTCGGCGTGAACTTCTACGACGGCCAGGGCTTCATGGTGAACTCCAATCTGGGCATTCAATCGGCCCGGGAGTTGGATGGCGCCACGATCTGCGTGCAGACCGGCACCACCACGGAACTCAACCTGGCCGACTATTTCCGGCGCCACGGAATGTCCTACGAGTCGGTCGTGTTCGAGACCAACGACGAGACCCGCAATGCCTTCGAGCAGGGACGTTGCGATGCCTATACGACGGACGCGTCCGGCCTCGCCGCCGAGCGCTCGGTCGCGGCAAACCCGTCGGCCTACGTGATCCTGCCGGACATCATCTCCAAGGAGCCGCTTGGACCTGCCGTGCGGCAGGGGGACGACATCTGGTTCAACATCATTCGCTGGACCTATTTCGCCATGCTCGCGGCCGAAGAACTGGGGGTGGACTCCAGCAACGTCGAGGACATGAAGGCCAACAGCACCGACCCCTCCATCAAGCGCTTGCTGGGGACGGAGAGCGACCTGGGTCCGATGCTGAAGCTGGACAACGACTGGGCCGTTCGGATCGTCGCGCAGGTGGGCAACTACAGCGAATCCTTCGATCGGAACGTGGGACCGACGACACCCCTCGGACTCACGCGTGGGCTGAACGCTTTGTGGACCGACGGCGGCCTGATGTACGCACCGCCGCTCCGCTAGCCGAAGCGAAAAGCATGTGCTCGGTGACCGCCGCGATCTGACGTTTCCCTGTACCAGGGGGCGTCGAGCGCGGCGGTGCCGCTTTTTGGCCTCACTGTAAGGCCCCTGCCGAGGCATGGCTGCATCGGATGTTGGGAAGCGTTTCGCGCGAGCCGGCGACAGTTCGACCGACCTTGACGGTATATTCTCGGTCGAGAAGCCTTCAGCCGTGCCCCACGTGCGCCAAGAATAACAAGAATAATAAGATCGGAAGGAGTGCGGTTCGGTGTCGGACAGCAGCGGTCTAGCCACAACCGCCGGTCGTAGTACGACGGCCTGGTGGAACGACGAACGCAAGCGTGCCCTCGTCTTTCAGTTTCTGGTCGTGGGAGGCGTGATCGTCCTGATCGCCTTCTTCATCTACAACGCCATCGTGAACCTGGCGCAGCGCGGCATCGCATCGGGGTTCGATTTCCTCTCCAGCACAGCTGGCTTCGGGCTGTCCTTTACCTTGATTCCCTACCAGGAGACCGACACGCACGGCTATGCCTTCATCGTTGGGCTTCTGAATACGATCCTGGTCTCGGTTCTGGGCATCATCGCCGCCACGATTCTGGGCTTCATCATGGGCGTGATGCGCCTGTCGGGGAACTGGCTGGTGAACAAGCTGGCCTATACCTATGTCGAGGTTGTTCGCAATATTCCCTTGCTGCTGCAGATCATCTTTTGGTGGTCGCTGTTCCTGGAACTGCCGGTCGTGCGCAACGCCTTCGATCTTGGCGGCGGCTTCTTCTTGAGCAATCGCGGTATCGAGTCGCCTTCACCCCTTCTCGAGCCCGGCTGGCAGGCGGTGGTGATTGCCCTTCTCGTCGGCCTGATCGGCAGCATCATCATGAAGCGCTGGGCGCGCAGGCGGCAGGAGGCGACCGGTCAGATTTTCCCTGTCGGCCTCACCAGTTTAGGCTTGATCCTCGGCCTTCCGCTCATTGCCTTCTTCGCTGCCGGCATCCCGGTGACGATCGAAGACCCGGTGTTGCAGGGTTTTAACTTCCGTGGCGGCTTCAACGTTCCGCCGGAGTTCTTTGCGCTCTGGTTCGCTTTGACGATCTATACGGCTGCCTTCATTGCCGAGAACGTGCGCTCGGGCATTCAGGCCGTGAGCTACGGACAGACGGAGGCCTCCAGTGCCTTGGGCCTCAACGAAGGGCGCACCCTCAGGCTGGTGGTGATACCCCAGGCCATGCGGGTGATCATCCCGCCCCTGACCAGCCAGTATCTCAATCTCACCAAGAACTCGTCGCTTGCGGTTGCGATCGGCTATCCTGACCTGGTCTCGGTGACGGCAGGCACGACCCTCAACCAGACCGGACAGGCGATCGAGGCCATCGGCATGACGATGGCGGTCTACCTGTCGCTCTCGTTGCTGATCTCTTTCACCATGAACCTCTACAACAGGCGCATCGCGCTGGTGGAGCGCTGAGCCATGAGCATGGAAGACAGCACGCGCAGCTACCCTGCCGGCCAGCACCCCGATCTGCCGCCGCCACCGGGCACGACCGGTGCCATCGGCTGGATGCGGAAGAGCCTCTTCTCGTCCTGGATCAATTCGATCCTGACCCTTGCGTCGATCTATTTGATCTATGTGGTCTTCACCGGACTGTTCACCTGGGGCGTAACCGATTCGATCGTCAGCGGTCATGACCGCCGGCTCTGCGATCTGGGCCTGACCTCGGCGTCGCTGGGCGAGGTGATCGAACGGGTCGACTGGGCCGGACTGGAGAGCGACGACCCGGTGGTCCTGCGCAAGGCCGGCCGCAGCCTGTCGGCGGCAGGGAGCGCATTGGGTGATCTCAACAACCGTATCGCCAAGGCAGCGGACATCCTGCCCCCTGCCTTTGCCGAAATCGCCCAGAAGGTCGATCCGACCGCCCTCCAGGCCGAAGTTCAGGCCGCGATCACGGCCAAGAACTATGGCCAGGCACGCAGCCTGCTGGAGCAGAGCGAGCCGATCGTGGCCTGGGGGCAGGACAACGACGGCGCCTGCTGGGTGGTGATCAAGGAACGCATCAACCAGTTCATCTTCGGCTTCTATCCCCAGGACCAGCAGTGGCGCGCCAACGTCTTCTTCGTGCTGCTGGTGATCGCCATGGCGCCGATCCTGGTGCCGGGACTGCCCTATCGGAAGCAACTGGCCTGGTTCACAGTCGCCTTCCCGGTGATCGCGTCGATCCTGCTCTACGGCATGCCCTCGATCGGCCTGGAGATCGTACCGACCTCGCTGTGGGGCGGCCTGCTGCTGACCACGATCATCGGGGTGACGGGCATCGTCGGTTCGTTGCCGATCGGTATCGTCCTGGCACTCGGCCGTCGATCGACCATGCCGATGGTTCGGATCTTGTCGGTGGCCTTCATCGAGGCGATCCGAGGCGTTCCCCTGATCACCATCCTCTTCGTCGCCTCCACCATGCTGCCGCTCTTCATTCCCAAGGAGCTGGATCTGGACAAGGTGATCCGGGCCCTGATCATGGTGACGCTCTTCGCGTCGGCCTACATGGCGGAGGTCATTCGCGGCGGCCTTCAGGCCATCCCCAAGGGCCAGTATGAGGCCGCGGCGGCGATGGGGCACGGCTACTGGCAGACCACACGGCTGGTGATCATGCCGCAGGCCTTGCGCATCACCGTGCCCAGCATCGTCAACACCTTCATCGGCCTCTTCAAGGACACGAGCCTGGTGTCGATCATCGGGCTCTTCGATTTGCTGCTGTCGGTGCGAACCGCGGTGCGTGACGGGGCCTGGATCGGTTTTTCGAACGAGGTCTACGCCTTTGCTGCTGCGATCTACATCTGCTTCTGCTTCAGCATGTCGCGCTATTCGATCTACCTGGAGAAGAAACTCAATGTCGGCACGCGGCGCTCGTGATGCGCTGCCGCTGCCCCGAGAACGGAGGCACTAATCCATGAGCGAGGCCCAGAGCCATATCAGCGACGGCGGTCGGGTGGAAGTCACGATCGGCGATGAGGTCGCAATCCAGATGGTTGCCGTGCACAAGTGGTACGGCGAGTTCCATGTGCTGAAGGACATCAACCTCACAGTCCATCGCGGCGAGCGCATCGTCATCTGCGGGCCCTCCGGGTCCGGCAAGTCGACGATGATCCGCTGCATCAACCGGCTGGAGGAGCACCAGAAGGGCCAGATTCTGGTCGACGGGATCGAGTTGACCCACGACCTGAAGCGCATCGAGGAGATCCGCCGAGAGGTCGGCATGGTCTTCCAGCACTTCAATCTCTTCCCGCACCTGACGGTGCTGGAGAACTGCACCCTGGCACCCATCTGGGTGCGCAAGATGCCCAAGCGCGAGGCCGATGCGATCGCCATGGAGTATCTGGAGAAGGTGAAGATCCCCGAGCAGGCCGACAAGTATCCGGGCCAGCTCTCCGGCGGCCAGCAGCAGCGCGTGGCGATCGCCCGCTCGCTCTGCATGAACCCGCGCATCATGCTGTTCGACGAGCCGACCTCGGCGCTGGATCCGGAAATGATCTCCGAGGTTCTGGAGACCATGGTGCAGCTCGCCGAGACCGGCATGACCATGCTCTGCGTCACCCACGAGATGGGCTTCGCACGAAAGGTGGCCAACCGGATCATCTTCATGGATCGCGGCGAGATCATCGAGCAGAACGAGCCGGAAGCCTTCTTCAATAATCCCCAGAGCGACCGCACCAAGCTCTTCCTCAGCCAGATCCTCTCGCACTAGGCGTTGGACGGCTGCAGAGACGCTTTTCCTGTCGTCCTTCGGCTTGACCGAAGGACCGCTCTCCGCTTGGAGATCCTTGACGGAAGGGCAGGGCGCTTCCGTCCCTTCTGGCCGGCGTCGACCGATCCTTCGGTCAAGCCGAAGGAAGACAGGTGCAGGGTAGAGGGGGCAAGACACGCTGGGGCGCAGGAGCGGGCAACGACCGGAGAGCGGCGCGCCGTCATGCCCCGCTCTTGATTCCGACCCGCCGGTCTATACCTAAAGCAAATCCCGAGCAGATGGACTCATCTGCGACGACGATTTGCTTTTGAAACAATGTGCTAGAGCGGGATGCGTGAGCATTGGCGAGTGCATCCTGCTATAGCGAATTGGGGCGGCATCTGACGGATAGGCCGGGGCCGCGAGACGGAGAGGACAAGGCGCTTGGATGCACCGGCAGGCAAGCCGCTGTGGGACAGTCAGCGCTATCTGACCGACCTCTGGTACATGGCGGCCTCCAGCAAGGCCCTGAAGCCCGGCCGCATGATCGGGCGGATCTTCATGGAGCAGCCGATCCTGCTGGGCCGCGACAAGGCCGGCCGGCCCTTCGCGCTGCGCGATCTCTGCCCGCACCGCGGGGTGGCGCTCTCGGCCGGCTTCTTCGACGGTGAAGAGGTGCGCTGTCCCTTCCACGGCTGGCGCTTCGGCACCGACGGGCAGTGCCGGGCCATTCCCTCGCAGACCGACGACTCCAGGCTGAAGCCCCAGTCGGTCAGGGTGCGCCGCTTCCCCTGCCGGGACCTGCAGGGCAATGTCTGGATCTACCTGGGCCGGCCGGACCTGGAGCCGCCGGGCCCGCCGCCCGCCATCCCGCTGATCGGCGAGTGCGCGCCCAAGGTCACGACCCTGCTGAACTTCGAGACCGACCTGGACAACGCCGTCTACGGCCTGCTGGATCCGGCGCACACGCCCTATGTGCACGAGGGACTCTTCTGGCGCCGTCCGACCACGCTCCGGCTGAAGACCAAGGACTACGTGCCGAGCGAGCTGGGCTTCACCATGAGCCGGCACCGCCCGGCCGGGAACACGGCGGTCTACAAGCTGCTGGGCGGCCAGCCGACGACCGAAATCTCCTTCCGCCTGCCCGGCGTGCGGCTGGAGCACATCCGGATCGGCCGGCACCACATCTGCAACCTGACGGCCATGACGCCGATCGACCAGAAGCGCACGCAGGTCATCAACCTGCTCTATTGGACCAACCCGCTGATCTCGACGATCCGCCCCTTCCTGGCCTTCATGGCCCGCCGCTTCCTGGGGCAGGACCAGTGGATCGTCGGCCTGCAGAACCGCTCGGCCGTCTTCGAGCCGCCGATGATGCTGGTGAACGATGCCGACACCCTGCAGCGCTGGTACCTGCGCCTCAAGCGCGAGTGGCGCCGGGTGCAGGCCGAGGGCGGCGACTTCCAGAACCCCGTCAAGCCGGCGACCCTGCAATGGCACAGCTAGCCGAGGGGAGGGGGCAGTTCCAGATCGAGGGCGCCCGGCTGGAGTACAGCTATCACCGCGGCGACCGGGAGAAGCCGCTGATCGTCCTGCTGCACGAGGGCCTGGGCTGCGTCGCCCTCTGGCGCGACTTTCCAGAGGCGCTGGCGCACTCCAGCGGCGCTGCCGTCTTCGCCTACAGCCGGACCGGCTACGGCGGCTCCAGCCCCTGCGAGCTGCCGCGCCCGCTGTCCTATATGGAGGACGAGGGTCGCGGACCGCTGCCGGCACTCCTGGCGGAGCTGCCGGGCGAGCGGCTGGTCCTCTTCGGCCACAGCGACGGCGGCTCCATCGCCGCTGTCCATGCCGGAAGCGTGCCCGACCCGCGTTTGGCCGGGCTCGTCCTCATGGCGCCGCACTTCTTCACCGAGGAGATCTGCGTCACCGCGATCACCGAGACCAACCGCCTCTTCGCGGAGACCGACCTGCGCGAGCGCCTGGCCCGCTACCACGGCGAGAACCTCGACTGCGCCTTCCGCGGCTGGGCCGATTCCTGGCTGCACCCCGACTTCCGCAAGTGGGACCTGAAGCCCTTCCTGCCGAAGATCCACGTACCCACCCTGCTGATCCAGGGCGAGGACGACGAGTACGGCACCCGCGCCCAGGTGGATACGGCCGAGCGCCTGATCCCGGCCAGGACGGCGCTGCACCTGCTGCCCGACTGTGGGCACTCCCCACAGAGGGACCAGCGCGAGAGGGTGCTGGCCCTGGCGAGCGCCTTCGTGTCGGCGCTATAGGGCAGGCCCCTACACCCCCAGCCAGCGGTGCTGGACCTCGCTTTCCTCCTGCAGCGCCGCACTGGTGCCGTGCCAGCGGACCTGGCCGCGGCCGAGCACGTAGACCTCGTCGGCGAGCTCGGTGGCGAAGCGGAAGTTCTGCTCGACCAGCAGCACCGTCATACCGGTCTCCTTCAGCCGGTGCAGGTGCTGCTGGATCTCGGCGACGATGATGGGGGCCAGCCCCTCGGTCGGCTCGTCGAGCAGCAGCAGGTCCGGGTTCCAGAGCAACGCGCGGGCGATCGCCAGCATCTGCTGCTCGCCGCCCGAGAGCTGGGTGCCGCCGTTGGCTCGCCGCTCGTGCAGGCGCGGGAAGAGCTCGAAGACGCGCTCCAGGGTGAAGGGGCCGGGCCGGCGGCCGGCGATCAGGCTCAGGTTCTCCAGGACCGAGAGGGAGGGGAAGATGCCGCGCGTCTCCGGCATGTAGGCGATGCCCAGCCGGGCGATGCGATGCGGCGAGAGACCGCCGATCTCCCGACCCTGCCAGCGCACCGAGCCGCGCGTCGCGACCACGCCCATGATCGCCTTCAGGGTGGTGGTCTTGCCGGCCCCGTTGCGGCCCAGCAGGCCGACCACCTTGCCCTCGGGCACCTCCAGGTCGACGCCCTGCAGGATGTGGCTCTGGCCGTAGAAGCCGTGCAGGCCCTCCAGGGTCAGCATGGCGCGTCCCCGCCGCCGAGGTAGGTGGCCTGCACCGCGCGGCTGGCCCTGACCTCCTCGGGCGCGCCCTCCAGCAGGACCTCGCCGTAGTTCAGCACCATGATGCGGTCGGCGGTGCCGAAGACCATGTCCATGTCGTGCTCGATGATGACCACCGCCAGCGCGCGCGGCAGGGCCTTCACCAGGTCGAGCATCCGCTGGGTCTCCTCCGGGCTCATGCCCGAGGTGGGCTCGTCCAGCAGCAGCACCCGGGGATCGGTGGCCAGCGCCAGGCCGATCTCGAGCTGGCGTTGGGCGCCGTAGGAGAGGCTGGCGACCGGGCTCTCCAGCGCCTCCTCGAGGCCGACCTGGCGCGCGATCGCCTCCGCGCGCTCCTGCGAGTCCCTGAGGCCGCTCAGGCGCCGCCAGAAGATCCTGGCCTTGCCGCGGTGCGCCAGCTCCGCCAGCAGCAGGTTCTCGCGCACGCTCAGCCTGGCGAAGAGATTGTTCTTCTGGAAGGAGCGGGCGAGGCCGAGGCGGGCCCTGCGGTTGGGCGGTAGGCGGGTTACCGGCTGCCCGTCCAGATAGATCTCGCCGGCGCTGGGCAGCAGCTCGCCGGCCAGCAAGTTGAAGAGGGTGGTCTTGCCGGCGCCGTTGGGCCCGATGATCGCCAGGCGCTCGCCGGCGGGCACGCGCAGCGAGACCCCGCGCGTCACCTCGAGCGCGCCGAAGCTCTTGGTCAGGCCCTCCGCCCTAAGCATGGCCCTTCTCCCGCCGGAGGACCAGGCGCAGCCAGAGCTCCTCCAGGGCGCCGACCAGGCCGTTGCGGCCCGAGAGCACCACGGCGATCAGCACCAGGCCCAGCCAGAACTGCCAGTAGTCGGTGTAGTCGCCCAGGAAGTGCTTCAGCAGCACGACCAGCAGCACGCCGATCATGGGGCCCACCAGGGTCGCAAGACCACCCACGATCAGCATCACCAGGATCTCGCCGGAGGTGGTCCAGTGCAGCAGCTCGGGCGAGATGAAGGAGGTGTGCTGGGCGATCAGGGTGCCCGCGAAGCCGGAGACCATGCCGGCGACCGCGAAGGCCATGGTCTTGTAGAGCCGGACCGGCAGGCCCAGCGCCCGCATCCGATGGCTGTTCTCGTGGATGCCCACCAGGGTGATGCCGAAGGGGCTGGCCACCAGCCAGCGCAGCAGGAAGAAGACCGCGGCCATGGCCAGCAGCAGCAGCAGGGTGAAGCTCGCCGGATCCATCAGGTCGATGCCCAGCCCGCTCAGGTCCAGGCGCGGGATGCCGAAGAAGCCGTCGTCGCCGCCGAAGAGCCGGCTCTTGAAGAAGAACTCGTGCGCCATCTCACCCAGCGCCAGGGTGATCATGATGAAGAAGATGCCGGTGACGCCGCTGGCCAGCGCGCCGGCCAGCAGCGCGATCAGCCCGGAGACCAGGACCGCCAGCAGCATGGCCAGCGGCACCGGGACGGCGAGCGTCGCCGAGGCATAGGCGTAGGCATAGGCACCGATCCCGAAGAGGGCGCCCTGGGCCAGCGAGACCAGGCCGCCGTAGCCGGCCAGGAGGTCGAGCGCCATGGCGAGGATGGCGAAGATGGCGATCTCGGCCAGGATCTCGAAGCCGAAGAAGTCGGCGGTCAGCCAGTAGACCAGCAGGCCCGTGAAGGTCGCGAGCGTGAGGAAGGCGCGAAAGCCCTTGGCCTGGCTTGGCATCAGAGCAAATCCCGAGCAGATGGACTCATCTGCGACGACGATTTGCTTGTAAAACAAAATCCTACAGCAGGATACGTGAGCATCAGCGAGCGCATCTTGCTCTAGCTCCTGACCGGGAAGAGCCCGGCGGGCTTCCACAGCAGCACCAGGACCAAGAGGGCATACATGATGATGCTCGCGAACTCCGGCACCAGGACCCGTCCGAAGGTCAAGGTGGTGCCGATGAGCAGCGATCCCACCAGCGCGCCGCGCAGGCTGCCCAGCCCGCCCACCACCACGACGACCAGGGTGGGGACCAGGATGGAGACGCCCATCCCCAGGGTGGCCGAGAAGGCGGGCATCGCGACCGCGCCGGCCAGGCCTGCCAGTGCGCAGCCCAGCAGGAAGACCAGGAGGAAGGTCAGCTCCACGTTGATCCCCAGGCAGCGGGCGACCTCGGCGTCATCGACGCCGGCGCGCACCTCCGCGCCGATGCGGGTATGCTCCAGGATCAGGTGCAGGAGGCCGTAGACCAGGAAGCCCAGCACTATGATGAAGAGGCGGTAGGCCGGGTAGATCTCGCCGAAGAGCTCGACCCGGCCGCTGAAGGGCACGCCCTCGGTCACGCCCAGCGCATCGACGCCCCAGAGGAACCGGGTGACGTCGAGGATGACGAAGATGAGGCCGAAGGTCACCAGCACCTGGTTCATCGGCCCGGCGCTGCGCAGGCGGTCGATCAGGGTGACGTAGAGCAGCGCGCCCACGGCCATGACGGCAAGGGGCGCCAGGAAGAAGGCGGCCCAGACGCTGCCGGTCGCCTCAGCGATCGAGTAGCCGATGAAGGCGCCCAGCGCGTAGAGCGAGCCGTGCGCCAGGTTCACGAAGTTCAAAAGCCCGAATATGACGCTGAGGCCGACCGACAGCAGGAACAGCAGCATCGACATCTGCAGGCTGTTCAGCAGTTGAACGAACCAGAAGCCACCGTCGCCGACCACGCCCAAGCCTTTCGGGTTAACTGGTAAAGAAGAGGGCGGGTGCTAGCCCGCCCTCCACTTGGGGACCCTCGCCTGGACGAGGGTCCGCTTCGCGCTCCTCAGAGCTTGCAGCCGTTGACCGGATCCTGCACGTCGGGAATGGTCTCCAGCACCACCTGCTCGACCGCCCCGTCCTTGTAGCGGTTCTCGAAGATGTAGATGTTCTGGATCACGTTGTTGGTGGCCGGATCCAGCCGCAGCGGGCCGCGCGGTCCCTTGAAGGAGACCTTGGCGAGCTCGGCATCGAACTTCTCCTTGTCGCCGCCCGCGGCCTTGATCGCCTCGACGACCAGGCGGGCTGCGTCGTAGCCGGCCACCGCGAACTCGGACCCGGTCTTGCCCTCGTAGGCCGCCTTGTAGGCATCCTGGAACTTCTTGTTCTCCTCGGTGTCGATCGAGGGGACGTAGTGCAGGCCGGCGATGATGCCGTCGGCCGCCTCGCCCTGGACGTTCACATAGGCCGGCGAGGTGAGGAAGCCGGCACCGTAGAGCGGGATCTCGTCCTTCACGCCGAAGTCGTGATACTGCTTCACGAAGGCGATGGCCGCCCCGCCCGCATAGAAGACGTAGATGGCGTCGGGGTTGGTCGCCTGGGCGGCCGAAATGAAGGGGCCGTAGTCCTTGGTGTCGTGCAGCGGGGTATAGGTCTCGCCCACGATCTCGCCGCCCTTGGCCAGGAAGGTCTCCTTGAAGGCCTCCATCATCTGGTGGCCGGCGGCATAGTCCGGGGCCATGAGGTGGACCTTCTTGATGCCCTTGTCGGCCATGTAGTCGCCCATCGGCCGGTTCATCTGCGCGTTGGAGAAGGAGACGCGGATGATGTAGGGGCTGCAGCGCTCTCCGGTCATCTCGTTGTTGCCGGCGTTGGCGACGATGACCGGGACCTTGGAGCTCTCGGCGAAGTCGCGCACCGCGCCCAGCACGGCCGAGGAGACGATGCCGACCATGGCGTCGACCTTGTCCTGCAGGACCAGCTTGCGGGCCTTCGCCAGGCCGACGGCGGGCTTGGCTTCGGTGTCCTCGCGGAAGAGCTCGATGGTGGTGTCGCCCAGCTCGCTGCCATAGTGCTCGAGGCCCAGGTTGAAGCCGTTCTCGATGTGCGCGCCCAGGCCGGCATAGACGCCGGAGAAGGGCAGCAGCAGCCCGATCTTGTACTCTTCGGCAGTGGCCTGGCCGATCGCCGAGCCGCCCGCCAGTCCGGCCGCCAGCAGTGCCGCGGCGCAGGTCTTCATGCTGTTCTTCATGGTTTTGATTCCTCTATGCCTCCCTTGTGGATACGGGGTACTCGCATGCTTTCGCCGGCTCAGGCGCGCGGCGATGCCTCCATGTCTGCGGAACGGTCCCGAGTCAAGAAGCCTTGGCTGATTGTGGTCAGCCTGTCCAGGCTTTCGACCAGGGGCTTTCCGCTGGTGTCCAGACGCGCGTGGGCCGAGCGGTAGAGCGGCCCGCGCGCGGCCAGGATACGGCGCAGATCCTCCATCGCTTCCTCGTTCCCGTGCATGGGCCTGAGGTCGCCCTGGGCGATCACGCGGTTCATGTGCTCTTCCGGGCTGGCCTCGATCCAGACGGTAAAAAAGCGCTCCAGCAGACGCGCGAAGGTCTCAGCCTCCGAGACCAGGCTGCCGCCGGTCTCCAGCACCAGGGGGCCGCCGCGGGCGATCACCTGCTCCAGGGCCTCGCGCTCGAGCCGACGGTAGAGCTGCTGGCCGCCCAGCGAGAAGATCTCCTCGATCCCCATGCCGCCGAGCTGCTGGATCAGGTCGGTCAGGCAGATGAAGGGACAGTCCTGGCGTTCGGCCAGTAGCGCGCCCAGGCTGCTCTTGCCGGCGCCGCGCAGGCCGATCAGCGCCACCCCCACCGACGGCTCGGCCTCGGCGACGAAGTGCCGGCGCAGGATCTCCAGCGCGTCGAGCTGCTGCTCGCTGCCGAGGTTGGAGAGGAAGCTGGCCAGTGCGGGATGCAGCGGGGCCGCCTCGTCGCCCAGCAGGCCGAGCGGTTCCAGCCCCAGCGCGGCGGCGATGCGGGTCAGCACCTGCAGCGACACGTTGGCCTTGCCGTTCTCGATCTCGGCGAGGTAGCGCTCGGAGACCTCGGCATCCCTGGCCAGGCTGCGGCGCGTCATGCCGCGCGCGGCGCGGGCGGCCCGCAGCCGGCGGCTCAGGCGGGCGACCAGGAAGCTGCCGCTCTCGACCCGCTCGCCATGCTCTGCCAGCATGGCGCGGCCTTTGCTCTTGTCGTCCGGCAAAGAGCCTTACCCTCTTGTTCCGCGACACACGATCTTGCACAATAGTGCACATCAAGACGGTGGATTGCCAGAGAAAAGGCGCAGTGCCGCCGTAAAGATGCAAGATAGAGCCTATTTTTGCGATGCCTGGGTCAAGAACTGCCACAGAGGGCAGCGGCGGGCGAAGGGCCTGAACGAGGGAGAAAGCGATGGAGGCTGCTGAACGCGGCGACGAGAGCGGCGCCTGGTTGGAGCTGCCGGACCGGTACAATGCGGTCGAGGACTTCGTCGAGCGGCACCTGCGCGAAGGCCGCGGCGACAAGGCCGCCTTCATCGACGACGAGGGCGCGCACAGCTACGCCGAGCTGGCGGAGGGCGTGGCCCGTTTCGCCGGCGTGCTCAAGGACCTCGGCATCGGCAAGGAGACCAGGGTCGCGCTCTGCCTGCTCGACCGCATGGTCTTCCCCTGCTGCTTCTGGGGCGCCATAAAGCGCGGCGCGGTCCCGGTCGCGATCAACACCATGCTCACCACCGAGCACTATCGCTTCATCCTGGAGGACTGCCGCAGCGAGGTGCTGGTGGTCTCCAAGGAGCTGCTGCCGGCGCTGGCGCCGATCCTCGCGGGCCTGCCCGACCTGAAGGCCGTGATCGTCAGCGGCGCCCGGCCGGGGCCTGCGGGCGGGAAGACCCACGATCTCGAGCGTCTGATGGAGGAGGCGAGCCCGCTCGGCGAGACGGCGGCCACCCATCCCGACGACGTCGCCTTCTGGCTCTACTCCTCCGGATCGACCGGGAACCCGAAGGGCGTGCGCCACCTGCACCGCAACCTGGCGGCGACGGCGGAGCTCTACGCCAAGCCGGTCCTGGGCATTCGCGAGGAGGACGTGGTCTATTCCGCGGCGAAGCTCTTCTTTGCCTACGGGCTCGGCAACGGCATGACCTTCCCGCTGAGCGTGGGGGCCACCGCGGTGCTTCTCTCGGGCCGGCCCACGCCGCAGGCGGTGATGGGCGTCCTGCGGGACCACCAGCCGACGATCTTCTATGGCGTGCCCACCCTCTATGCGGCGATCCTGGCCGACCATGCCTATGGAAAGGAGAGCAGCTCGGCGCGCCTGCGCCTCTGCGTCTCAGCCGGCGAGGCCCTGCCGCAGGAGATCGGCCGGCGCTGGGAGGAACGCTTCGGCGTGCCCATCCTGGACGGCGTCGGCTCGACAGAGATGCTGCACATCTATCTCAGCAATCATCGCGGCGAGATCCGCTACGGCACCTCGGGCAAGCCGGTTCCGGGCTATGCCATGCGCCTGGTGGACGAGGCCGGCGCCGAGGTCGGCGAGGGCGAGGTCGGCGAGCTCCTGGTCGCGGGACCCTCCGTCTGCGAGGGCTACTGGCGCCGGCGCAAGCGCAGCATGGAGACCTTCGTCGGCCGCTGGATGCGCACCGGCGACAAGTACATCCGCGATTCCGAGGGCTACTTCACCTACTGCGGCCGCGGCGACGACATGTTCAAGAGCGGCGGCAACTGGGTCTCGCCCTTCGAGGTGGAATCGGCCCTCATCGCGCACGAGGCGGTGCTGGAGGCGGGCGTCATCGGCCACAACGACGAGAGCGGCAACGTCAAGCCCAAGGCCTACGTCGTTCTCAGGTCCGGCCGGCAGGCCGACGCGGCCCTGACCGAGGAGCTGCAGGCCTTCGTCAAGCAGCGGATCGAGCTCTGGAAGTACCCGCGCTGGATCGAGGCCGTGGAGAGCCTGCCCAAGACCGCGACGGGCAAGATCCAACGCTTCAAGCTGCGAGAGATGGATGCCGCCGGGTGACAGCCGGCCTGCGGACGAGCTGGAGCGGCTCGGACGGGACTGCCGGCGATATAGTGCAGGCCGGCTGCCGTCCTACCGCTACATGCCGGGGGTCACCCCGCATCCTCTTACCCATCCGCAGGGGCACAGCTACGGCAAGCACAGCGGCCCGCCCGAGGCCCTGCCGGCGGCGGCCTGGGCGGAAAGCGAGGCCTATCTCTACGGCTGCGACCTCTATAACCGGGGCTACTGGTGGGAGGCGCACGAGGCCTGGGAAGGGCTGTGGCAGGTGACACGGGACAGGCCGCAGCAGCACCGCTTCCTGCAGGGCCTGATCCAGGCGGCCAACGCGCAGCTCAAGCTGGCCATGGGGCGAGGACAGGCGGTCCGGCGCCTCTGGGCCAAGGCGGAGGGCCACTGGCAGGCGGCCGGGAACCCCCTCCGCTACATGGGACTGGACCTGGAGGACTGGCGCCTGCGCAGTGCCGCCTACCTGGAGAGCCGCCTGGCCAGCCCGCCGCTGCGGCACGATCTTGCCGCCTATCCGACCCTGGAACTGCAACATTTTGCCGATTCTTATCTTGCTGGACAGCAAAACACGCACTATAGTGCCTAAAACAAGAGGGAGCTTAGTGTGACCGAGATCGATTTCCGGACCGAGCCCAGCCGCTATCGCCACTGGTCGCTGGCGGTCGAGGGTGCGCGTGCCACCCTGAGCCTGGACGTCAAGGAGGACGGAGGGCTCTTCGAGGGCTACGAGCTGAAGCTCAACTCCTACGACCTGGGGGTCGATATCGAGCTGGCCGATGCCATCCAGCGCCTGCGCTTCGAGCATCCCGAGGTCGCGGTCGTCGTGCTGCGCTCGGCCAAGGACCGGGTCTTCTGCGCCGGCGCCAACATCCGCATGCTGGGCGGCGCCACGCACGGTCACAAGGTCAACTTCTGCAAGTTCACCAACGAGACCCGCAACACGATCGAGGAGGCGAGCCGCGAGTCCGGCCAGGCCTATCTCTGCGCGGTCAACGGCACGGCGGCCGGCGGCGGCTACGAGCTGGCGCTGGCGGCCGACCACATCCTCCTGGTGGACGACGGCAATGCCGCCGTCTCGCTGCCGGAGGTGCCGCTGCTGGCGGTGCTGCCCGGCACCGGCGGGCTCACCCGCCTGGTCGACAAGCGCAAGGTCAGGCGCGACCTGGCCGACGTCTTCAGCACGACGGAAGAGGGCGTGCGCGGCAAGCGCGCCGTGGAGTGGCGCCTGGTGGATGAGATCGCGCCGAACTCCGGCTTCGAGGAGGCGATCGACAGGCGTGCGGCCGCGCTGACCGAGGGACGCAGCCGTCCGGGCCCCGGCAGCGGCATCGCGTTGCCGAAGCTGGAGCGGACGATCGAGGGCGACCACATCCGCTACGGCTGTCTGGACGCGGAGATCGACCGCCGGCTGGGGGTGGCCGAGATCGTGATCAGGGGCCCGCAATCCGCCCCCCCGGCCGACGCTTCCGCCCTGCACGAGGCGGGCGTTTCCTTCTGGCCCCTGGCGCTGGCGCGGGCCCTGGACGACCTGCTCTTGCATCTACGCTTCAACCTGCCGGAGATCGGCTGCCTGGTCCTGAAGAGCGAGGGCGATCCGGCGGCCGTCATGGCCTACGACGCCTTCCTGCAGTCGCAAGCCGAGGACTGGCTGGCCCACGAGATCCTGCTCTACTGGCGCCGGGCGATGAAGCGCCTGGACATCACCGCGCGCTCGCTCTTTGCGCTGGTGGAGCCGGGAAGCTGCTTTGCCGGCTTCCTGGCCGAGCTGCTCTTCGCTGCCGACCGCAGCTACATGCTGCTGGGACAGTTCGAGGGCGACAACCGTCCGCCGGCGACCATCGCTCTCTCGGCGCTCAACTTCGGCAGCTTCCCGATGGTGAACGGCCTGTCGCGCCTGGAAACGCGCTTCCTGGGCGAGCCCGAGACCCTCAAGGCGGCGGAAGGCCTGATCGGCGAGGCACTGGACGCCGACAGGGCGCTCTCTGCCGGGCTGGTGACCTTCGCGCCCGACGACATCGACTGGGAGGACGAGATTCGCCTGCTGCTGGAAGAGCGGGCCAGCTTCTCTCCCGATGCGCTGACCGGCATGGAGGCGAACCTGCGCTTCGCCGGGCCGGAGACCATGGAAAGCAAGATCTTTGCGCGCCTGACCGCCTGGCAGAACTGGATCTTCCAGCGCCCCAACGCGGTCGGCGAGGCCGGTGCCTTGCGCCTTTACGGCAGCGGCACCAGGCCCAGCTTCGACAAGGCGCGAACCTGATAGCCGGCCCGGCTGCGACCAAGACCGAGAAGGAGCCCTACCGATGGACGCCCTGCACGTCAGCTACGACGACCTGATCCCCAACAATGTGGACCTCTCCGGCGATCGCCGCCTGCAGCGCGCGCTGGAGGCCTGGCATCCGGGCTACATCGACTGGTGGAAGTCCATGGGGCCAGAGGGCTTCCAGGACAAGGAGGTCTACCTGCGCACCGCCGTCAGCGTCGAGCCCAAGGGCTGGGCCAAGTTCGGCTACGTGAAGATGCCCGAGTACCGCTGGGGCATCCTGCTGGCGCCGCAGGAGGAGGACCGCAAGATCCCCTTCGGCCAGCACAAGGGCGAGCCGGCCTGGCAGGAGGTGCCGGGCGAGTACCGCGCGATGCTGCGCCGCCTGATCGTGATCCAGGGCGACACCGAGCCCGCCTCGGTCGAGCAGCAGCGCCACCTGGGCCGGACCTGCCCCTCGCTCTACGACCTGCGCAACCTCTTCCAGGTGAACGTGGAGGAGGGACGCCACCTCTGGGCCATGGTCTACCTGCTGCAGAAGTACTTCGGCCGCGACGGCCGCGAGGAGGCGGAAGGGCTGCTGACCCGGCGCTCGGGCGATGCCGACCGGCCGCGCCTGCTGGGCGCCTTCAACGAGGCGACGCCGGACTGGCTCTCCTTCTTCATGTTCACCTACTTCACCGACCGCGACGGCAAGATGCAGCTCGAAGCCCTGGCGCAGTCCGGCTTCGATCCCTTGTCCAGGACCACGCGCTTCATGCTGACCGAGGAGGCGCACCACATGTTCGTGGGTGAGTCCGGCGTCTCGCGCATCGTGCAGCGCACCTGCGAGGCCATGGCGGAGGCCGGTATCGAGGACCCCAACGATATCGACCGGGTGAGGGCGCTGGGCGTCATCGACCTGCCGACCCTGCAGAAGAAGGCCAACTTCCACTACGCGGTGACCCTGGACCTCTTCGGCGCCGAAGTCTCGACCAACGCGGCCAACGCCTTCAACGCCGGCATCAAGGGTCGCTTCCAGGAGACCAAGATCGAGGACGACCACCGGCTCCTGAACGATACCTATCCCGTGCTGCGCTTCGAGGACGGCGGCTTCAAGAAGGTGGAGGAGCCCGCGCTCTCGACCCTCAATGCGCGGCTGCGCGACGACTACGAGCGCGATGCCGCCGGCGGGGTCAAGCGCTGGAACAAGGTGATCCAGAAGTGCGGCATCGACTTTGAGATCACCTTGCCCCACGTTGCCTTCAACCGCCAGGTGGGCGAGTTCGCCGGCCTCACGGTGGCGCCCGACGGCTCTGTCCTGAGCGAGGGGGAGTGGGAGCAGCAGAAGGACCGCTGGCTGCCGGCCAAGGACGACCTGGCCTACGTCGATTCCCTGATGCAGCCGGTCAGCGAGGTCGGCGGCTATGCCGGCTGGATCGCGCACCCCAAGGTCGGCATCGACGGCAAGCCCGGCGACTTCGAGTACGTGAAGATGGCGGGCTAAGGTGTTGTTCTGCTTCGCTTAGTCCGTGCCGACGCACTATCCATAGGTTAAGGAGACCATGTCCGCGCCGCTCCGCCAGCACCTGATCGATCCGGAGATTTGCATTCGCTGCAACACCTGCGAGGAGACCTGCCCGATCGACGCGGTGACCCACAACGAGGACAACTACGTCGTCGATCCGGCGATCTGCAAGGCCTGCCTGGACTGCATCTCGCCCTGTCCGACCGGGGCCATCGACAACTGGCGGATCGTGACCAGGGCCTACAGCCTGGAAGAGCAGTTCGGGTGGGACGAGCTGCCCGACCAGGAGGAGGACCTGGGCCAGGGCGAAAGCGGGGAGGCCGAGGAGGCGCGCGAGGAGGAGGTGCAGAGCCTGCTGGAGCAGGCCCATGCCGGGGCAGGGGGCAAGAGCCGCCCGCCGGCCACGGCCTCCAAGCCCAGCATCAACCTCTACAGCCGCGAGGCGCCGGCCCTCGCCACCGTGGCCGGCAACTTCCGCATCACCCAGGCCGACAGCCAATCCGACATCCGCCACATCGTGCTCGATTTCGGCCAGCAGTCCTTTCCGGTGCTGGAGGGCCAGTCGATCGGGATCGTGCCGCCGGGCAAGGACGCGCGCGGCAGGCCGCACCACGTCCGTCTCTACTCGATCGCCAGCCCGCGCGACGGCGAGCGCCCCAACCACAACAACCTCTCGCTGACGGTGAAGCGCGAGACCACGGTCGTGGATGGGATCGCCTATCCGGGCGTCGCCTCCAATTACCTCTGCGACCTGGCGAAGGGCGAGCAGGTGCAGGTGACCGGACCCTTCGGCAACACCTTCCTCATGCCGAACGACCCGGGGGCCAACATCGTCATGATCTGCACCGGCACCGGCTCCGCACCCTTCCGGGCCATGACCGAGCGCCGCCGCCGCCGGCGCGAGACCGCGGGCGACCTGCTGCTCTTCTTCGGCGCGCGCACGCCGGGTGAGCTGCCCTACTTCGGACCGCTGATGAAGCTGCCCGACAGCCTGATCGTGAAGGAGCTCTGCTTCTCGCGGCTCGCCGACCAGGCCAAGGAGTACGTCCAGGACCGCATGCTGAAGCGCGCCGAGACGGTCGCGGCCCTGCTGCGGGACGAGCGGACCCACATCTACATCTGCGGCCTCAAGGGCATGGAGAGCGGCGTCAGCGAGGCCCTGGAGAGCATCTGCCGCGCCGAGCGCATGGACTGGAAGGGCCTCGCCGCCGAGATGCGGGAGAGCGGGCGATTCCACGTGGAGACTTACTGACCCTCCACCGCTGTCCGGCTAAGGTCGATTGACAACCATTTTGCGACCTATCTAGAGCACAATGCGCTCGCTCATGCTCACGCACAGTGCTCTAGCTTGTTGTTTTGTAAGCAAATCGTCGTCGCAGATGATTCCATCTGCTCGGGATTTGCTCTAGCCTCTTTTTCAATCATTATCCGTCATGGCCGGACTTGATCCGGCCATCCACGCCTTACCGCCAGCGCCCAAGGCCCTAGTAGCGCGCTGCCGAGCCACGTGGATCCCCGGGTCTTCGCCCGGGGATGACGTTAAGGGTTGTGCATGAATGCAAAAGTACAAGCAATTTCGCTTAACCGGACAGCAGTGCTGGCTGTCTCCCTGATTGGACCGCCCTTCACGCCAAAGAACTTTCCACAAGACATTATAGAACAATGATTTGCAGCCTACTCTTATCAGAAATGGCGAGCAAGGCCGTCTCCTAACGCAGACCGCCCCAGTCGCCCTCCCGGTCGCGCAGCACGGCGTGGATGTGGGTGCCGCCGGCCATGGCGTCGTGCTCGATGAAGAGCCGGCCGCCGGAGATGCGGTAGTAGTAGCTCTCGCCGTGCTTGCTGCCGCCGTCCCAGAAGAAGCGCAGGTTCGCGGCCTCCTGGTCCAGCAGGCCGGCGATGGCGGCCGCGCTCAGGTCGTGGTTCAGCAGGCCGATGTAGCTGATCGCGAGATCCCGCAACTGCGCCTGCTGTGCCGCGCTCAGGTCCTGCCAGGCGATGCCGGGCTGATCGGCATCGGGGGCGCTCGGCGAGCCGGCGCGGGTGAGGAAGCCGCCGTAGCCGGGACCCCTGTCGCGGGCAAGGCGGCGCTGCTCGTCGCTCAGCGCCCCGTAGAGCGCCAGGGCCAGGTCGACCTGCTGGGCCATGGAGCGCAGGCCGTTGTGGGGGCCCTCGTCGATGGTCTCGGGATTGGCGCCGAGGAAGAGCGGCGTGCCTGAGACGGCCTGGGCGCCGGAGAAGGTGATGTTGATCGAGAGGTGGTGGCCCTCGAAGCGCAGGCCCCAGCGCGCGCCGCCCGGGGTTCCGAAGAGGGCGGTGTAGTAGCGCTCCGGGTCGCGGTAGGAGGGCCGGCCCTCGATCACGCCCAGCGCCGCCTCGGTGGCCAGGACGGCATCGACCGTGAGCGCCCCCCGCTCGCTCAGGACCGAGGTCAGGAAGGCGCGCAGGCGGGCCAGGGCCTCGGGCGAAAGCTCCGAGAGCGCCACGCCGGGCCGCGATCCCGGCGTCCAGCGATAGCCGAAGCGTTCGCGGTGATCGAAGGGATGCAGCACCGCCTCGCGCTGGGCGGGCGTCAGGCTCGCCAGGAAGGCCTCGGCCGCCGGCAGCGGCGCCTCGGGGTGGGCCGCGGCAGGCTGTGCCGAGAGCAGGAGGACGATCAGGATCGAGCCGAGGGTCACACGCACGCCAGGTCTCCTTGCAGCAGGCTTCGTCCGACCATGACATGGGGGCAGGGAGGCGCCCTGACCAGCGGAAGGGCCGGGCCTACTTCCTGGCCGGGCTCAGGCGGTCCAGGCGCAGGCGGTCGCGGGTGTCGGTCACCCGCCAGGCGGCCAGCAGCACGGCGGCGACGACGCTGAGCCCGGTGGCGCCGGCGATCAGGAACATCACGAGGATCTGATAGCGCACCGCCTCGTTGGGGTCGTTGCCGGCCAGGATCTGGCCGCTCATCATCCCCGGCAGCGAGATCAGGCCGGTCGCGGCCATGGAGTTGATGATCGGCATGAAGCCGTTGCGCATGGCGTGGCGCAGGCTCGGCCGCAGCGCCTGCCAGCGGTCGGCGCCGAGCAGGAGCTGCGCCTCGATCGCACGGCCGTCGCTGTCCAGCCGCGCGACCAGGCTGTTGATGCCCAGCGACACGCCGGTCATGCCGTTGCCGAGGATCATCCCAAAGAGCGGGATGGCGTAGCGCGGGTCGTACCAGGGATGCACCCCGATCTGGGTCGTGAGCGCCATGAAGAGCACCAGCGAGCAGCAAACCGTGAGCGGGCCGGTGCCCAGCAGATAGCTCCAGGCGCCGGCCAGCCTGCGTTCCTGGCGGGAGCGCACCTCGTAGCCCGCGGCCATCAGCATCAGTGCGCCCGCGGCCAGGGTCAGCCAGAGCGAGGCATGCTGGAAGAGCCAGGTCAGCACCTGTCCGATCAGCAGGAGCTGGATCGTCATCCGAACCGCGGCGATGAAGAAGGAGCGCGTGATGCCGAGCTGCAGCAGCAGCCCCAGCAGCGCCGCCAGGACCATGAAGCCGGAGGCCAGCAGCAGGTCCAGCCAGGAGAGCGAGACCGGCGGGTTCACTTGGCTGCCTCCCCCGTCAGGCGCCCCTCGGCGATGGCGAGGCTCTGCGTGGCAAGGCGCCTTGCCTGCTCGGCGTTGTGGGTGACCAGCAGGATGGCCTTGCCCTCGGCGAGGAAGTCCTTGAACAGGCTCTCGACGGCCGCCTCTGACTCCTCGTCCAGGGCCGCGGTCGGCTCGTCCAGCAGCAGCATCGCGGGCTTCAGGATCAGGGCCCGGACCAGGGCCAGGCGCTGGCGCTCGCCGGTCGAGAGGCGAGAGACGGTCCAGGCCATGGCCTCCTCGGCGATGCCGAGCTTGGGAAGCAGGGCGCGGGCGGCCTCGCGGTCGCGCATGTGGTTTTCCACCTCGCTCGCCCACCAGCCGCTCTCGGCGGGCAGGTAGGCGAGCTTGCGGCGCCATTCCCGGGCCGGCATGGAGCGGCGGTCCCGGCCGTCCAGCGTGACCTTGCCGTCGTTCGGATCGAGATCGACCAGCGCCCGCAGCAGCAGGGACTTTCCCGCCCCGGAAGGCCCGCGCAGGGCCAGGCAGTCCCCTGCCGCCAGGCTGAAGGAGCCGATCTCCAGCAGGCCCGGCCGCCTGAGGCCTTCGACTTCGAGCAGCATCGGCCGCTAGGGCGCGGTCCGCAGAGGCGGCTGCGCCTGCTGCAGGTCATGGCGGCTGCCGGAGGCGGCGGGAGAGGGCTGGCTGGTGGCTGGCGTTGGCATGGGAGGGCTATTCTAGCTTCGGCAGCGGGAAACCGCCCACCAGTTGCTCGTAGGCATGGGCGGCCTTGAGCACCAGGCGGTCGTCGTAGCGCCGGCCGACGATCTGCAGGCCGGCCGGCAGTCCCGCCCCGGTCAGGCCGCAGGGGACGGAGATGGCCGGCTGCTGGGTGAGGTTGAAGGGGTAGGAGAAGGGCGTCCAGTCGACCCACTCGCCCTCTTGCGGGGGAGCCTCAAGCCCGGCGTCGAAGGCAGGGATCGGCAGGGTAGGGGTCAGCAGGAGGTCGTAGTCGCGGTGGAAGAGCGTCAGGCTGCGTCCGACCGCCTCGCGCGCCTTCATGGCCGCCAGGTAGTCCAGCAGGCCGGCCTTGCCCCCCTCCTCGGCGATGCGGCGGAAGCCGGGATCCATCTCCGCCCGCTCCTCGTCGCTGAAGGCCTCCAGCAGGAAGGCGGCTCCGGCGAACCAGAGGATGCGGAAGATCGGGCCGCAGTCCGGCAGCTCGGGCTCGGCCAGCTCGACCGTGGCGCCCAGCTCCTCGAAGCGCCTGGCGGCGGCGTCCACCAGCCCGGCGATCTCCGGGTCGACGGCATGCCCGCCCAGGGTCGGGCTGAAGGCGATCTTCAGGCCGGAGAGACTGCCGCCCAGTTCGACCAGGTAGTCGACGCTGTCGCGCGGGAGGGCATGCCAGTCGCGGGCGTCGGGCTCGGCCAGCGCGGTCAGCATGAGGGCGGTATCGGCCGTGGTGCGGGTGATGGGGCCGACATGCGCCAGGGTGCTGAAGGGGCTGGAGGGATAGGCCGGCACGCGGCCGAAGGAGGGCTTGATCCCGACCACGCCGGTGAAACCGGCCGGAATGCGGATCGAGCCGCCGCCGTCCGTGCCGAAATGTAGCGGGCCGATCCCTGCCGCCGCCGCGGCCGCGGCACCGCCGGAGGAGCCGCCCGGCGTCTTCTCGGTGTTCCAGGGGTTCCTGGTGATCCCGGTCAGCGGCGAATCGGTGACGCCCTTCCAGCCGAACTCCGGCGTGGTGGTCTTGCCGAAGGCGATCGCGCCCCACTCGCGCATGCGTGCGACGCCGGGGGCGTCCTCCTCCCAGGGCTGGTCCGGGTCGACGGCCTTGGAGCCGCGCCTGGTCGGCCAGCCTTCGGTCAGCAGGATGTCCTTCACCGTCATGGGCACGCCGTCCAGGCGGCCCCGCGGTTCGCCCTTCGCCCAGCGCTCGCTGGCGGCAGCGGCTGCGGCAAGAGCGCCCTCGAGGTCCAGGTAGCAGAAGGCGTTCAGGCTCTCCTCGAACCGCTCGAGACGCGCGATAACGGCTTCCATCACCTCGCTTGGCGAAAACCTCTTGCTCTGAAAGCCCTCGATCAGGGCGGTTGCCGGCAGCAAGGCCAACTCGCTCGTCATCTTGTCGCTCCACGCTGGAAAAGTGTCTGTCGGGACCCCATTGCTGCATGCAACGGGCGGCGCTGTCGAGCCGTCGCGGCAGAGTACCATGGGTGCACTGACCCTGACCCCCTTCCGGAGACTAGAGTGCCTGTAAGGTGGACAGAGTCTCGCCGGAACGCTTGCGCCGCCGCCGGCCGCGACGAGTTGAGGAGACGTAGGATCGATGAGTGAAAGCGATCCGCTGGGTGCCCTGGTGCCGGGAGCGCAGCCGGATATCATGGGTACGGCGGTGGGTCCGCTGAGCGGGCTGACCTTCGTGGTCAAGGACAACTTCGACGTCGCAGGCTTCACCACCGGCGCCGGGAACCCGGACTGGGCGCGCAGCCACCAGCCGGCCAAGAGTCATGCCTGGGCGGTTGAGGCCCTGCTGAAACAGGGCGCGCACCTGATCGGCAAGACCATCATGGACGAGCTGGCCTTCTCGGTCATCGGCACCAATGCCCACTACGGCACGCCTTCCAACGTCAACGCGCCGGGGCGGCTGCCCGGGGGCTCCTCCAGCGGCTCTGCGGCCGCGGTGGCCGGCGGGCTCTGCGATGCCGGGCTCGGCAGCGATACCGGAGGCTCGATCCGGGTTCCGGCCTCCTTCTCGGGGCTCTACGGGATCCGCACCACCCAGGGTGCAATCCGCAAGGACGGGATGGTGCCGCTGGCCCCCTCGTTCGACACGGTCGGCTGGCTCGCCCGCGACGCCGCCACCCTGGGCCGGGTGGGGGCCGCCCTCTTGCCCGCCGAGGAGACGGAAGCGCCCTTCGACCGCCTGATCGTCGCCGAGGACGCCTTCGGCCAGGTGCTGGAGGAGACGCGCGCCGGCCTGGAGCCGGCGGTCACCCGCCTGAAGCAGCTCTTCCGCCACGAGTCGGTGGAGATGGGGGAGGGGAAGCCGCTCTCCGACTGGCAGCGCACCTTCCGCCACATCCAGGCCGTGGAGTTCGGGCGCTGCCATCGAAGCTGGATCATGACCCGCCGGCCGCGCTTCGCCCCCGACATCGCCCACCGCATAAGCTGGGCCATCTCCCTGCCGGAGGAGAACGAGCTGGAGGCCATCCCCAAGCGCGAGGCCGTGCGGAACCGCCTGGAAGGGCTGATCGGCCGCAGCGGCCTGCTCTGCCTGCCGACGGTCCCCGGGCCCGCACCCCCGATCGACGCCGACGGCAAGGACCTGGCGTCCTGGCGCAACCGTCTGCTGGCGCTGACCGCACCGGCCAGCCTGGCCGGCCTGCCGCAGCTCTGCCTGCCGCTGGGCAAGGCCGACGGCCTGCCGGTCAACCTCTCGCTGATCGCGCCGGTCGGGCGGGACCGGGCGCTGCTGGCGCTGGCCAAGCGCCTGGAGCGCCTGATGGACGCCGACGGCAAGAGGACGCCGCCGCTGGCGAACGTTTCCTGACAGCGCGCGTAGTGGGGGACGCTCTTTAGCTGTCGTAGGACAGCAGCACCTCCGTCGGGACGTCCAGCTTCTCGCGCCCTTTCAGAAAGGTCAGCTCCATGATGCAGGCGGCCCCGACCACCTCGGCCTCCACCTTGCGCAGCAGGGTGGCCGCGGCGGCCAGGGTGCCGCCGGTCGCCAGCAGGTCGTCGATCAGCACCACCCGCTCGCCCGGCCGCACCATGTCGGTCTGGATCTCCAGGGTGGCGCTGCCGTACTCCAGGTCGTAGCTGTGCGGGATCACCGTGCCCGGCAGCTTCCCGGTCTTGCGCAGCATGACGAAGCCGAGGCCCAGCACATGCGCCACCGGGGCGCCGATCAGGAAGCCGCGCGACTCGATGCCGGCCAGTAGCGTGCCGCGCAGGGGGCGGACGAGTTCCGCCATGCGCTCGATGGTGGTCCGCAAGGCGTCTGGATGGGCAAAGAGCGTCGCGATGTCGTAGAAGAGGATTCCCGGCTTCGGAAAGTCCGGGACGGTCCGAATGTGCTGCTTGAGGTCCATCATTCCCACCCTTTGCTGATGCCCGTCAGAAGTAACCCCGGCGGAGAGTAACCACCGGCCAGGCCGCTCAACAAGGCCGTTGGCGTCCAGGCCGGCAGGATCCAAGGAAGGTCGAACGTGATTGCCCCTCGAAGCCAAGTCCGAAGCCTGATCCGGCCCCTCTGCTGCAGCCTGCTGCTGCTCGTCCTGTCGGGACCACTCGCCTCCGCCGCAGAGCGGCCGCTGGTGGTGGGAACGGCGCCGGTCTCCGGCACATTCTATCCCGCGGGCGGTGCCCTCTGCCGCGAGATCAACAAGGCGGCCGACGACCGGCTGGCCTGCCTGGTGGCGGCGACCGGAGGCTCGGAGGAGAACCTGAAGCGGCTGCGCGACGGAGAGCTGGACCTGGCGGTGATCCAGTCCGACTGGGCCTACCACGCGGCCGGCCGCGGCATAAACGGGGATCCGCCCTTCGCCGGCCTGCGCTCGCTCTTCTCGCTGCAACCCCTGGTCATGACCCTGGTGGCCGGCCCCGAGAGCGGCGTGAAGACCCTGGACGACCTGCAGGGCAAGTCGGTCTCGATCGGTCCTGCCGGCAGCGGCCTGGCCGCCGGGGCGCGCCTGGTGCTGGAGGGGCTGGGCTTCGCGCCCGGCAGCCTGGAACTGGTCGAGATGCCGGTCGACCGCCAGATCCCGGCCCTCTGCAACGCCGAGATCGATGCCTTCCTGATCCCCGTCGCCCACCCCAACGGCGCGGTCGGATCGGCCGTGGACCTCTGCGCGGCCACCTTCATCCCGATCTCGGGCGAGGCGGCCGAGCGCCTGATCAAGGCCTTCCCCTACTATGGAGCGGCCTCGATCCCGGCCGGCCTCTACCTCTACAACGACGATGCCGTGGACAGCATCGGGCTGGTCGCCAACGTCGTGGCCGACCAGTCGCTGGACGCCGATCTGGTCTATCAGATCGTGAAGGCGGTCTTCGACAACCTGGACGACCTGCGCGAGCAGCACCCCGTCCTGGAGAACCTGAGAGAGAACGAGATGACCGGCCCCGGCCTGCCGGCACCGCTGCACCCCGGCGCCCTCCAGTACTACCTGGAGAAGGGCTGGCGCTGAGCCCTCAGCGCATGTCGTCGGGGGCCCCGTCCGCGCCCTGCTGCTCGGCGTCCAGGATGGGGCGCACGGCGGCGCCGATCTTCGCCTTGTCCTCGTCGGTGAGCGGCCGGCCCTGGTCCTGCTCGTGCAGGCGCACCTTGACCTCGCGGCTGGCGAACTGGATGCCCTCGCGCTCGAAGAGGGAGCGGATCTCGGCATAGATGATCTTGCGGGCCTGGAACTGCTCGCCGGGCCGGGTCTTGAATTTCACCCGGATGATCATGGCCGAATCTTCCATCATGTAGACGCCCTGCGACTTCAGCGGCTCCAGGAAGCAGTTGCCGATCAGCTCGTGCTTCAGGAGGTCCTTGCCAAGCTGCTTGATCAGCTTGTTCACCTTGTTGACGTCGGTGTCGTAGGTGAGCCGCAGCGGCAGCTTCATGATCACCCAGTCGCGCGAGTAGTTTGAGAGGTGCTGGATCTCGCCGAAGGGAACGGTGACCAGGGTCCCGAGCTGATGGCGGAGCTGCATGGAGCGCACGGAGATCTTCTCCACCGTGCCCTTGACGCTGCCGATGTCGATGTACTCGCCGACCCGGAAGGCGTCGTCCATCAGGAAGAAGGCGCCGGAGAAGATGTCCTTGATCAGGGTCTGCGCGCCGAAGCCGATCGCCAGTCCGACCACGCCGGCACCGGCGAAGAGCGGGGCGATGTCGACCCCCAGCTGCGAGAGCGCGATCATCACCGCCATGGTGACGATGACCGCCAGCAGAAAGTTGCGGAAGAGCGGCAGCAGGGTTGCCAGGCGCGACCGGCCGCCATGCCCGCCCTCGTCGCCGGAATCGACCGTCTCGCCGCCGCCTTCCTCCTCGACCTTGCGGTCGATCAGGATGCGCACGGCCATGTAGGCGAGGTAGGCCATGAAGGCGATCAGCGCGATCTCCCAGAAGGTGCCGAGGAAGCCCACCCCGCTGAAGACGTCCACGCCCCAGACCATGCAGACCGAAACCAGGGCCAGTGAGACGATGACGATGGAGATGCCGCGCTCTGCCAGATCGCGAAAGGACCTGATCTTGAGCGGCGCCTTCTCCGTGGGCGTAGCCTCCCCGTGGGGCGCTTCCTCCTGCTGGCCTGCGCGCAGCGTGACCTCTTCGTGCGCCGCCTCGCTCGCCTGCGGCAGCACGTCGGGCTCCGGCGGCCTTTCGCCGGCCTCGGCTTCCTTTTTATGCGTCGCCGGCGGGGCCCACCAGTCCAGGATCATGATGGCCAGGCCGTAGAGGGCGAGCGCCCCGATCAGGGCGAGGAAGGGGGAGGCGACGAGGAAGGTCGAGTTGGGAAAGCCCAGGATGGTGCGCAGCGATGCGACCGCCCAGGCGATCAGGAAGTAGAGCCCGGCCAGGATCGGCCAGACCCGGGCCAGGAGCCGCCCGCCGGCCCCGCTCTCCGACGAGGGCCCCATCGCGGCTTCGGCGATGGGCCGGCGGTGGCGGAAGGCCACGGTGGTCAGGATGATCACGATGAGGAACATGAGGATGACGAAGGTGAGCTGGCCCAGGTCGGTGCCGATCCCCAGGCCGGCCAGCCACTCGCGCAGGTGCGCCAGCGCGAAGCCGGCCACCATGGTGAAGGAGAGGTCGCGCTTCAGGGCGACGGCGTCCTTGTCGCTCAGCCGCAGCATGCGGTGGCTCGGCGCGTCGCTTCCCAGCAGGGCGGCGAAGAAGTAGCTGGATACTCGCCACAGGCCGAAGACGATGAGGATGCGGAGCTGGAGGTTCTGGGCTGCCGGCGAACCGTAGTCGATGATGAGCAGGATGACGACGGCAGCCGCGATCTGCAGGATCACCGCAAAGGTGTGCAGCAGGAAGGTCGCCGCCAGATAGCAGATCTTCTCCGCCCGGGATTTCGGCTGCGGGTTGAAGAGGTAGGCGAAGTAGGGCTTCGCCCAGCGGTGGAAGAGGCGATAGACCAGATAGCCGGCTGCCAGGGCGAGGAATGTCAGGGCGGCCGCGATCAGGGGCCAGAGGCCCTTGCCGTTCCGCTCGAAGGCCTGGTCTATCTCCTCGGGATAGCTGGGAAAGGCCTTGCCCATGGCGGCCACGCGCGTCCGCAGCAGGGCGCTCGCCCGTTCCATCTTCTGGCCAAGCGTGGGCTCGTGGGGACCGCTGGCGGGCGCGGGCTGCTTGCCGCCGATCACCAGGACCGTCGCACCCTCGGCCTCGGCGGCGCGCACCAGCGCCTGAAGCTCCGGCGAGAGGCCGCCTAGCTGCGTGTCGTTTGCCTTGGCGCTCTCCGCCCCTTCGGCGACCGCCAGCGCCTGCTGCGCGCGGGAGGGGGAGGGAGCGAGGAGGACCAGGAAAGCCGCCAGAACCAGGCTCCACCAGATCAAGCGCGCCCTTCCGCCGGGCACTCGCGCGCCCGCGGCCATTTCGCCTGCACGGATCATGTCAGTCCCCCAAATCGCACCGCAGGGCCGCCGCGCGGCCCCGCATCCAGTCCAGCCGGTCGCGGACCTTCGCCTGTTCCAGCGCGAGCCACTCGCCGAAGTCCCGGTTGTCCGCCGTGCTTTCGGCAAGGGCCGTCAGGCGCGCCTGCTCGCCCTCGCTGTCCTCGATCAAGGCTTCCAGTTGCAGCAGGCGCTGCTCGGTATCCAGCAACTGCAGGAAGCGCAGCTTCAGGGCCACGACCAGCTTCTTCAGGTCGCTGGCTCCCTGCCGCAAGGGCGCCGCCAGCAGGCGTTCCAGTTCCGAGCGCCCGGGAAGGGTGAGGGAGAGGAGGCCTTGCCTCTCCTCCGCCAGGCCTTCGATTCGGAGCAGTTCCAGCGGCGGGGCCAAGAGATCGAGAGAGGGGCCGACCAGAAGGCCGGTCACGCGACGCACCTCCGAGGCCAGTTCCGCGTAAGTGCGCGGGGACTCGGCCAGGAGACCGAGCGCCAGCAAACGCACGGCCTGACCCGGAACCAGACTCCTGTCGCGAAACATCTTGCTGCCTTTCTCGTCCGGCATTTGCCGCTAGTTGTGGGCCAAATCGTTGCGCCGGGCAAGCGGCGATGGGGTTCGGATGGCGCTTCTTTCGGCTGCCCCCGGGCGGGCTCGAGGTTCCATCGCTCGCCATGCGGCTGTCGCATGGCTGCCGGAGGCAATGCGCATTTTATATTCTGAGACAAGAGCTTGGCGAAGATAGGTCACGATTGTTGACCTTGACCCTCGGCCGGCCAGGGCGCAGATTGATGTTGCGGTGCACAAAGACACTCATAGCAGAGGAAGGAGCGCCTCTTGTTGGATCTCCACGAGCCCCAAAGGAGGCAGGATAGATGACCCAGAACCTGATGCAGTCCCTGAACGATATCCCCAATCCCACGCCGGAAGAGATCGAGGCCTGCCTGGCCGAAGCGCGCCGCCAGCGTAGCCTCCATTTCGGCATCGTTCTTTCCTCGATCGGACGCAGCCTTGCCCGTCCCTTCCGCCAGACCGAGCGGAAGGCCAAGCGGGTCCGAGGCGGCGTCGCGCACTCCACCTGACGGACGATCAGCTTCGATGCGGCAGGGGCGGCTCCCTCTATGGGGGAGCCGCCCTTGTCATGCCTGGCCTATCCTCTAGGCCCTGACCAGCTTGACTTCATCGCCGGGGCTCGGTTCCTCGGTGCCGTTGAGGTCGTTCAAGACTCGGAACATCTCGTCGTTGAAGGATCCGAAGGGCATGTCCTTCGACAGGCGTGCCACGCTGTCGTTCTTGCCGACCCTGCCGATTCGGATGCGATAGGCCTTGATCGCTCTCGCCTGCGCGTTCGTCAGGCGACGGAAGCTGCGCAGGGTGTCCATGAAGGCCTCCCGATAGGTGGAGAGGCGGCCTGCCGGCGTCACGAAGGTGAAGCGGTAGACCCGACCCTCGCCGGCCTCGATCGCCGCCACCATCAGGTCGGTCGCGCCGCCTTGCGCCTGCACCCGGGTCCAGCCCACGGCCGCTGGCAGGCCGCGGACCTTGAGGGCCTCGATGTCGTCCAGGGAGACACGGTTCGACCACTCCCGCTCGAGATAGCCGGCCGGGGTCGCGCTTGCACTCTGCGCGAGGTCGAAGATCATCCCGGCATCGCGCCCGTTGCTCGCGACCACGCGGGTCGGGCCGTTCTGCAGGCGGAAACCCTCCGGCACCTCGAACTCGAAGCGCAGCTCGGGGTGAATGAACTCGCGCCCGCGGATAATGCCCTCCTTGGGATCGTCTCCGAAGAGCATGCCGTCGATCTTCTCCAGGTAGGCGTCGCGGCGCAGGGTCCTGCCTTCCAGCGACTCCGAGGCCGCCTCGGCGATGGCCTTCTGCACCCGGTCTGCCGTGCGGGGGTGCGACGCCATGAAGTTGAACTCGTCGACGCTGTTGGGGTCGCGTCCCGCCATCTCCGCCTGCAGGCGGGCGAAGTCGCGCAGGGTCGCGAGGAAGGTCGCCATGGCGCCGGGGTCGTAGCCCGAGGCTGCCATGTAGGCCACCCCCAGGGTGTCGGCCTCGAGTTCCTGGTCGCGCGAGTAGGACTGCAGGTAGGCCTGGCCGCCGAGGCTCGCCGCCTGGGCCAGCTCGGCGCTTCCCGTCGCGACCGCGATCGCCGCGGCACCGACCTGCGCCAGAGCCTCCTGTGCCTGGCGCTCGGCGCCGTGCCGGGCGATGACGTGGCCGATCTCGTGGCCGACCACGCCCGCGAGCTCGGCTTCGTTGCTGGCCAGCGCGAGAAGGCCGCGGGTGATGTAGACATAGCCGCCGGGGATCGCGAAGGCGTTGACCGTCGGCGTGTTCAGGACGGTGAAGGTGAAGGGGAGGTTCGGGAACGCGGTCTGGCGGACCAGGTCCTGCCCGATCTCCGTCAGGTAGCGCCCGAGCTTGGGGTCGTCGTAGACCCCGCCGAAGGCCTGCAGGATCTGCGGGTGCTGGCTGCGCCCGGTCGAGACGTCGTCCTCGATGCTGCCGACGTTGTAGCGCCCGGTGGCGGGGTTGACCGAGCAGGCCGCCAGGCCGCCGAGCCCCGCTGCTGCCAGGCCGCCGGCGACGAAGCCACGCCGGGTGACCGGCCGCTGCAGGCCTGCCGGCGGCCGGGGCGAAAGGCAGCCACCGCAGGGAGCCGGGCTCCTGGCTGCCGTTACCTGGACTCTGGATCGTGACATCTGGACGAAACTCTGACCTTTCTACCTCCTCCCAACCGGACTCTAGCGCGGATCGGGGCGGTGCGGGAGACCGACTATTCTGCAAGCCAGCCATGGTTGACTTGCCCTTGATCCAGATCATGGCCGGGTCGCAGTCTCGGCCCCAGGATACCAGCAGTTTCGCTGCGGTCTCCAAGCAAGGGAAGGAGGATCCTGACAATGGCCTATCGCGATCTCCTCATGATCATGGACGAATCGCGCGGCGTTCCCCTGCGCATCGCTGCAGCCTTGCAGTTCGCCAAGAGGTTCGACAGCGAGGTGGACGCCCTTCATCTCAGCGTCAAGCAAGACATTCCGGGCTACGTGGCCGCGGAGATCACCGCCGACGTTCTCTCCATGCGCGACGAGGCGATCGCCAAGGAGGCGGCAAGCGCAGAGCGGAGCTTTCGCGCCGCCTGCGAGCGTGCCGCGGTCACGGGGCGCTTCGGTCATGCCGTCGGATCGCCCGGCGACCTGGCCGACACCGCCATCGGCGCCGGACGCCTCTCCGATCTCCTGATCGTCGGTCAGCCCGACGAGGAGGAGGGGGGCTGGCTCGGCCCCTGGCTCCTGGAAAGCGTCCTGCTGGGCTGCGGGCGCCCGGTCCTGATCGTGCCCTACATCGGCACGCACGAGACCGTGGGAGAGAAGATCCTGGTCGGCTGGGACGGCGGGCGCGAGGCGGCCAGGGCCGTGGGCGATGCCATGCCCCTGCTGGCCCGGGCGAAGGAGGTCACGGTGATCTCGGTCAACCGCAAGCCCGACGCCTTGCATCCCGGGACCGCCCAGATCGTCGAGCACATGAAGCGGCACGGCGTGCCGGCCGAGAACCACGACGTCAGGATGGACGATCTCTCCGCCGCGGACTACATGCTGAACCGCGCCTCCGACGAGGGAGCCGACCTGGTAGTGATGGGCGCCTATGCCCACAACCGGCTGCGCGAGCTGGTCCTGGGCGGGATGACCCGGCAGATCCTCAAGCACATGACGGTGCCGATTCTGATGTCGCACTAGGTGCGGCCTGAGAGCCTGTACGGCTATCTCGAAGCTGTGCGCCTGGGATCAAAGGCGGCCGCCAGGCCGTCGCCGGCCAGGTTGCAGGCGATGACGGTCGCGGCGATGGCCAGCCCCGGGTAGAGGGCGAGGCCCGGCGCCTCCCAGAGCAGGTCCTGGGCGCCGGCCAGCATCCGGCCCCAGGAGGCCGTGCCGGGGTCGAGGCCGAGGCCGAGGAAGGACAGCACCGATTCGAAGAGGATGACCTGGCCGACCGAGAGGGTCGTGGCCACCGCCAGCGGCGCCACGATGTTCGGCAGCACGTGGCGCCAGAGGATGCGCAGCGAGCCCGCACCCATGGCCCTGGCGGCCAGCACGTAGTCCTGGGCGAGGGTCTCGCGGGCAGCCGCGCGCACCAGGCGGGCCGTCGTGGTCCAGCCGACCAGCGCCACCAGGACGATCAGCCGGACCAGGGCGGCGTTCTCCGACTGTGCGGCCTCGGCCGGGATGCCGAGCTTGGTCAGGTCGACGGCCGAGAGCACGATCAGGATCGGCAGCAGCGGCAGCGCGATCATCGCGTCCGTGGACCGCATCAGGAGCGAATCGATCCAGCCGCCGCGCTCGCCCGCGGCGAGACCGATGACCGTGCCGATCGCGGCTGCCCCCAGGGCCGCGGCCAGCCCGACCGCCAGCGAGACCTGGCCGCCCAGCAGCAGCCGGTAGAAGAGGTCGCGGCCAAGCTCGTCGGTGCCGAGCCAGTGTTCCGGCGAGGGCGGCGCCATGGCGTTGAAGAGGTCGACCGCACCGGGGTCGATCCCCTCCCAGGCGGCCAGCCAGGGTGCCGCGGTGGAGGCCAGCGCCAGCAGCAGCAGGAAGAGCAGCGCCAGGGCCGCAAGCGGCTGGCGCAGCAGCGCGCGCAGGCGCCCGGGGGCCTCAGCGGAGGGATATGCGCGGGTCGAGCCAGGCATGGGCGAGGTCTGCGAGCAGGTTGCCGAGCAGGGTGGCGGCCGTGGTCAGCATGAGGGCCACGAGGGCCAGGTTGTAGTCGTTGCCCAGCACGGCGTCGTAGAGCACGCGGCCCATGCCGAGCTGGCGGAAGAGGATCTCGACGATCAGCGCGCCGGAGAAGAGCGCGCCCAGTTGCAGGCCGGTGAGCGTGATCAGCGGCAGGGCCGCGTTGGGCAGGACGTGGCGCAGCATCAGGCCCACCGGTCCCAGGCCCTTGGCGCGGGCCGTGCGCACGTAGTCCTGGCCCAGAACCTCGCCGGCCGCAGCACGGGTGAAGCGCAGGAAGACCCCGGCGAGCGAGAGCGCCAGCACCGAGACCGGCAGCAGCAGGTGTTCCAGCCGGCCGCCGAAGCCCTCGCCCATGCCGCCGGCCGGCAGCCAGCGGAGCTGCACGGCGAAGAGGTAGATCACCATGATGGCGAGCCAGAAGGTCGGCAGCGACAGCGACACCAGGGCGGCAAGATTGATGCCCTGGTCCAGCCAGCCGCCGCGGCGCCCGGCCGCCAGGAGCCCGAAGGGGATCGCCAGGACGAGCGCCAGCAGGAGTGCGGGGACCGCGACCGAGAGCGTGACCCAGACGGCGTCGCCCAGGACCTGGACCGCCGGCCTGGAGAAGTGGCGGGAATAGCCGAACTCGCCTTGCAGGGCCTGGCCGAGCCAGCCCAGGTAGCGCTCGAAGAGCGGCCGGTCCAGGCCGTAGACGGCGCGCAGGCGGGCCGCGTCCTCCGTCGTCAGGTCGGGATCGCTGGAGATCAGCATGTCCACCGGGTCGCCCGGCATGAGACCCAGCAGCAGGTAGCTCGCCAGCGAGACCAGAAGCAGCACGACTAGGCTCTCCAGCAGGCGCTGGCTGATGTAGCGAATCATCGGTCTGGCTGCGCCTGTCCGGTCTCTCGGGGCTACTTCCGGGTCCAGTCCTCGATCCAGTAGGTGGTCGGCGAAAGGTTTCCGGTGGGGTGCACATTCCCCAGCCACTTGGGCAGGACGAAGGCCGTCGCGCGCCAATAGAGCGGCAGCGCCGGCAGATCGGTCATGTAGATGCGCTGTAGCTCGCCCCAGAGCGCCTTGCGGGCCGCATCGTCGATGGTGATCTCCATCTCGTCGATCAGGCGGTCGACCTCGGGGTTGACGTAGCCGGTGTAGTTCTGGCCGGACCAGCCGTTCTCCTCGGTCGGGATCTCGCTGGAGCGCAAGGTGGTGCGCGGGATCGAGCCGGGGGCCGCGAACCAGGCGAAGAGGGCCATGTCGCCGTAGCGGCGCTCGCGCACCTGCTGGCCGAAGAAGGTGCGGGCGGGGGAGTTCTGGATCCGCACCTCGATGCCGACCTCGCGCCACTGGCTCTGCAGCACCTGCTGCACCAGCTCGCGGGTGCGGTCGCCGGCCGTGGTGCCCAGGGTCAGGATCAGGCTCTCGCCGGCGGCGTTCTTGCGGACCTTGCCATCGAGGCTCCAGCCGGCCTCCTCGAGCAGGGCCGCGGCCTTCTCGGGATCGTAGGGATAGGTGGGCACGTCGTCGGTCCAGTCGGGGCTCAAGGGGGAGACGTTGCTCGTCGCCACCGGCTGCTTGTCGCCGAAGAGGCGGTCGACGATTGCCTGGCGGTCGACGGCGAAGAGCAGTGCCTGGCGCAGGCGCCGGTCCTGCAGGACCGGGCGGTCCAGGTTGAGGTCGATGTGCTCGTAGGCAAGGCTCGGGCGGAAGAGCACCTGGTAGTCGCCGCCGTGGCGCCGCTCGAAGGCCAGGGCCTGGGGGACTGCGATGCCGAACTCGCCGGCGATCATGTCGATAGAGCCCGACAGCAGGTTGGCTTCCAGAGCAGCCGTGTTGTTCACCGTGACCAGCTTCACTTCCTCGAAGGCCGGCTGCTTGCCCGACCAGGTCGGATTGCGCTCCAGCAGGATGTCGGAGCCGGCGTTGGCCTGCACGATACGGTAGGGCCCGAAGGCCAGGCCCGGCGTGCTGGGTGCCGCGTCGTAGCGCGTGCGCGTGGCGTAGCTCTTGGGATCCTCGCGGTAGATCGGCCCCTCGATGTGCGCGGGCATGGGGATCAGGCCGGAGGAGTTGTAGTTGAAGGCCACGTGGTCGACGAGGAAGGTGATGGTGTGGGGGTCGACCACCGTGACCTCGAGGATGCGCCGGAAGCTCTCGCCGACGATGGCGCCCACCTCGCGGTCGCGCCCGATCTCCCAGGCGAGCTTCAGGTCATCGGCCGTGACCGGCGTTCCGTCGTCCCACTTCAGGTCCGGCTTCATCTCGTAGGTGACGGCGACGCCCTCGCCGCCGCCCTCGAGGGGCTTTCGCTCCGCCAGGCCGTTCTCGAAGGTCGGCAGGCGCACGCAGATGCCGCAGACGAGGTTCCAGTCGGCATCGTAGAGCGTGAGCGGCCGCAGGGTCATGCCCAGCAGGTAGCTCTGGGCGACACTGGCCTCCAGCAGGTGGTTCAGCGTGGCGGCGTACTGGCTGACGCCGATGGTCAGACGCTCGGCCCGCGCCGACGGCAGGAGGGTCAGCAGGGCGAGCAGGGAAAGCAGAAGGATGCGCATGACCGGAAGTTTGGCGGTCCGGGCGCGCTGCGGCAAGGGGCTGCGCACAGGGTCCCGATCTGGCAGCAGCGGCCAGCGGACTGGACAGGGCTCCTTCCGGCAGGGCAGTTTTTGCGCTGCAGCACCTTTGCGGAGACCGGGGAAGAGGGATGGAAGAAGAACTGGACAGCCAGCGGCCGGAAGGCGGCTTCGCCGATCTCGTCGGCTATCGCCTGACCCGCTGGGAGGAGGACCTGGCGGAGGGGCGGGTGGACCTGGACGAGCGTCACCTGAACCGCCAGGGCCTCCTGCACGGCGGTGTCATGACCACCCTTCTCGACGCGGTCCTGGGCTACTGCGGGATCTTCACGACCATCCCGGAGCGCACCCGGCGCGCGCTCACCCTGAGCCTCACCTGCAACTATGTCGGCACGGCCAGGCCGGGGGACAGCGTGATCGCCGTGGCGCGCAAGACCGGCGGGGGCCGCAGCGTCTTCTTCGCAACGGCCGAGGCGCGCGATCAGGAAGGCCGGCTTCTCGGCACCGCGGAGGCCGTCTTCAAGTACCGCGGCGACAGCGGCCAGAGCGACGAGGACTACCGCTCGGCATGAGGCTTGGCCGGGCGCTTGCTGCTTGCCGGTGAGGGGCCTTTAGGAGGGGGACGAGAGTGAAGGGGGAACGTGAGCCTTGCGGCGGCTGATCTGGATACTGCTGGCCCTGCCGGTCCTGCTGCTCGCGGCGGCCTTCATCCTGCCCGCCCTGATTGACTGGACCAGCCAACGCGCGCGGATCGAGACCGCCGTCGAGGAGGTGAGCGGCCTCGCCCTCGAGGTCGAGGGCGGGATCGCGCTGCGCCTCCTGCCCCAGCCCAGCCTCAGGCTGCAGGAGGTGGTCTGGAGCGATCCGGCCGGGACGATCGCCAGGGTGCCGCAGGTCGACGTCAACCTCAGCCTCGGCGCCCTGCTGCAGGGCGAGGCGCGCGTCACCGCGCTTTCGCTGGTAGCGCCCGAGGTGGAGCCGGGGCGCGAGGCCCTCTTCCTCTCCGGTGCCGACAGCCTGCTCGCCGCGCCGCTGCTGGACCGGCTGGAAGAGGTCGAGGTCGCCGGAGCGGCCTGGCAGATCGACGGCAGCCAGCGGCTGGTCGTCGACCGCCTGCTGCTGGAGCGGGAGCTGCGCGGCGGTGCCGCCTCCTATGCCTTCGACCTGCTGGGCGAGGCCTGGCTTCGCCCGCTCAGCGCGCGCGGACGCCTGCACGGCCTCGGCAACTGCAAGGGGCCGGTGACCCTGGAGGCCGCACTGGAAGGCATGGTGCAGGAGGCCCGCTTCTCTGGCCAGTGGCGCTGCGGCGGGGCGGGGCTGGAAGTCTCCGGCCTGCTGGCGGCGCGGGGACCCGACCTGGCAGCCCTGCTGGCGCTCGGCCGGGAGCGGGTGGCCGGGGCCGGGCCGCTCGCCTTCTCGCTGGACGGGCCGCTCGCCTGGCAGGGCGGCAGCCTCGACCTGCCCTCCATGAGCCTGGGGCTGGGCCAGCAGGAGGCGGAGCTGCGGCTCGATCTGGAGCCGGCCGGCACCGCCAACCTCTCGGGCGAGGTCCGCATGCCGCTGCTGGACCTCGATGGCGGCGAGGCGGCGGAGCTGCTGGCGGTCGCACGCGAAGCGGAGGCCTTGCTGGCCGGCAGGCTCGGGCATGCATCGCTCGGGCTGGTGATCGACAACTGGCGGGTCCGCGGCGCGTCGGGAGGCCGTTCGCAGGCGAGGCTCGCCGTCGCCGATGGAACGGCAAGGCTGAGCGAGATCGAAGTCGACCTGCCCTACGCCGGCCGCCTGGCCCTGGGCGGCGACCTCTTTCTGGAGGCCGGCAGGCCCTCGGATCTGAGCCTCGATCTCGCCAGCCAGGACCTCCGGGCGCTGCTGATATGGCTGGGCGTCCCGGAAGCCAGCCTGCCGGCGGAGCGGCTGCGCCTCCTGACCCTGCAGGGGCACCTCAGCGGCACGGCCGATGCCTTCCGCCTCACAGACCTGGCCCTCAGCCTGGACGCCCTGCAGGCCAGCGGCCGGGCCGACTGGCGGATGGGCGAGGGAGGGCTGCCCGATCTTGCGCTCGCGCTGGTGCTCGATGCCTTCAATCTCGACGCCTATGGCGGCCTCGCGCTGGGTCCGCTGGCCAGCTCCATCGCCTCGTCGGTCAACCTCGATCTCGACCTCTCCGCCGAGCGCGTGACCCTGGCCGGGGTCAGTGCCGCGGGCCTGGCGCTCAGCCTCGAGACCGGCGGCGGGGAGCTGACCCTGGAGAGCCTGCGGCTGGAGGATCTCTTCGGCAGCCGGCTGCAGGCCGCGGGCCGCCTAGGCCTGGAGGGCGCTGGGCTTGCCCTGGACCTCACGCTGGCGGGACCGCTCTCGCGGCTGCCCATGCTGCCGGGCCTCCTGCCGACCGGTCTCGCCGCCGAGCAGCGTTTCGACGCGGAGATGACCCTGGAGGGACCGCTGGCGGCGCCGGGCCTGGCGGGCGAGGCGCGCCTGCTGGGTGGCACGCTCTTCTTCTCCGGCCTGCTGGACCGGGAGAGCGGCCCGCGCGGGGACTGGGCGCTCACCCTGCAGCATCCCGACCTGGCAGCCCTGCTCGCGCTCCTGGAGCTGCCCCTGCGCCCGGCCGAGGGACAGCCTGCTGCGCTCGATCTCTCCGGACTGCTGCGCTTCGCCGAGGGCTGGTCGCTGGAGGAGATCGGCGGGAGCCTCGGGCCTCTCGAGCTCTTGCAGGGCTCCTTCCGGGCCGATCCGGTCAAGGAGCTGGCGCTCTCCCTCGCCGAGGTCAATCTGGCCGCCTGGCGCTGGGCCGGCAGGGACGGCGGCGGCTGGGAGAGCCTGGCCCTGGCCCTCGCCACGGAAAGCTGGCCCCTTCCACTGCGGCTGACGCTCGCCAGCAGCCGGGTGCTCGGCGATGGCTGGCAGGTCGAGTCCCTGGAAGCCGAGGCCGACGGAATCGCGGCGGGCCAGGATAGCCTCAAGGCCAGCGGGCGCCTCGCGGAGGGGGCCTTCGAACTGGATCTGCAGCGCCGCGACGCCGTCGCCGAGCTTCATGTCGTCGCCAGCGCCTTCCCGCTGGGGCCCTTTCTTCCGGAACTGCCGGAGATCGCCCGGCCGGGCGGTGCGCTGGACGGCGAGGCCCGCCTGCGCTGGCGGCTGGGCGGCCTGCCCGCGCTGCTCGACAGCCTGGCGGGCGAGGCCAGCGCCGCGGGCAAGGTCCGGCTGGACCTGGACGAGGGCCTCGACCAGCGGGTGCCGCCGGCCAGGTTGGCGCAGCGCATCCTGCAGGCCCTGGTCGGGGATGCGGCGAGCGACCTGGCGCGGATCGCCAACCTCTCGGCCGGGATCGTGGGCCTGGTGCAGCGCATCGCCGGCCTCGACTTCGCGCTGAGCCTGGCCGCCCAGGCAGAGGAGGGGCGGATCGAGATCGCCGACGCCAGCCTGCGCAGCCAGGGCATCGTGGCGGCTGCCGAGGGCTGGATCGACCTTGCGCGCTGGCAGATTGACGCCGCCTGGGCACTCAGCTTCGAGGCGCAGGGCGGCGAGCCCTACTACCGCGAGCGCCTGACCGGCCCGCTCGGCGCCCCGGACATCCTGCGCGACGGCCTGCTGTTCCGCGGCGCCACGCCGCCACGCTGAGCGGCTTTGCGGTTCAGGTCTCGCCCCAGAGCCGCAGCAGGTTGTTGCGCACCTGGCCGAAGGACTGATCGTGCTCGTGCTTGGGGTCGTTGCCGGTCACCGCGCGGTGCAACTGGCCCAGTTGCTGCATGATCTCGCGCTTCTCGGTCGAGCGGACCAGGGACTGGATCCAGCCGATGGCCGAGACGCGCTGGCCGCGGGTGATGGTCTCGACCCGGTGGGGCATGTTGGAGGGATAGCAGAAGAGCGTGCCCGCGGGCTCTCTCAGCGCCACCTCGCCATAGGAGGTGCGGACGTGGAAGGCGCCGCCGTCGTATTCGCCGAGGTCGCTCAGCACCAGGGTGAAGGAGAGGTCGGTGCGTATCGGTTGCGCCGAGCCCACGCCGCCCATGATCGCCGCGTCGCTGTGGAAGTGATAGAACATGCCGGGCTCGTAGCGGTTGAAGGCGATGGTCAGGGTGAGCGGCATGGCGAAGGAGACGAAGTCCTGATTGCCCAGAAGCCGGCGGTGCAGGTCCTCCAGCAGCGGCCGGACGGCCGGATTGGCCCCGGTGAGCTGCAGGTTCCGCTTGAGGTCGGGGTTGCCCGAGATGGTGCCGTCCTCCGGCTGGATGGCGTCGATGCGCTGGCGAAGCGCGCTCACCTCGCCCGGCTGCAGGAAGCTTGGAATGCGCAGGAGCATGGCGAAGGGGCCTCCCTGTCTGACGCTCTGTCCTCTTGGCGCTGAGTAGCCTTCCCTCGATAGCAAAAGCCGCCCCGAGTCCGCGCCGCCGAGTTAGTGGCCCTTATGCCGCTACCTGTCAGTCCGGAGCCGGGCCGCGCTCGAGGAAGGTGGAGAGCGTGATGTAGCTGCGCACCGACCGCACGCCCTCGAGGCTCTGGATTTCCATCAGGAAGCTCTCCAAGCCCTCGGTATCGACCGCGCGGACCTTGATCAGGACGCAGCCGTCTCCCGCGACGGTGTGCAGTTCCTCGACCTCGGCCCTGTCGGAGAACCTCAGCAACTGGCGCGTCGCGCTGTAGCTGCTGGTATCGACGACGAGGAAGGTGAGCAGCGTCCGGCCGAGCTTGCAGCCGTCCAGCACGGCGACGGTGCCCTTGATGACACCATCGCGCTTCAGACGCTTCACCCGGTCATGCACGGCGGGCGCCGAGAGGTTCACGATCTTGCTGAGTTCGGCGTAGCTCCGCGAGGCATCCTCGGCGAGCGCGACTAATATCCTTCGGTCGATCTGGTCGAGTTCGGCCGGACGGTGCCGCATCTGCCGAACCACATCTGATTCTTTCTCCGCGGTGGCCATGGCGCCTTTACCTCCGAATGGTGTGTCTCCTATCTAATCGATAGCCGAATTTCCTTCGGCAGAGAACAGCCAAACTTGGAGCGTCCCGCTAGATGCCAGCCGCACTTTTTGCGCTGGCGATCGGCGCATTCGGCATCGGCCTGACCGAATTCGTCGTCGCCGGCATTCTTCCTCAGATCGCCCGGGGTTTCGAGGTCGACATCCCGACGGCCGGACTGATGGCCACCACCTACGCCCTGGGCGTGTTCGTCGGCGCCCCGATCCTGACGGTGCTCGGCGCCAGGGTGCCGCGCAAGACGATGCTGATCGCGCTCGCCCTCATCTTCACCCTGGGCAATGTCGTCACCGCTCTGGCGCCGAGCCTCACGGTCGCCTTGGCGGGCCGCATCCTGACCGCCTTCAACCACGGCACCTTCTTCGGCATCGGGTCGATCATCGCCGCTTCGCTGGTGGCGAAGGACAAGCAGGCAAGCGCCATCGCCTTCATGTTCTCGGGCCTGACGCTTGCGAACCTCTTCGGCGTTCCGGCCGGAACCTGGCTGGCGCAGGTATTCGACTGGCGGCTGGTGTTCTGGCTGATCGCCGGCATCGGGCTTGCCACCGCGGCCAGCGTGGCCCTGCTGGTGCCGCGGATAGAGGCGGGCAAGGCCATCGCGCTGAGGGCGGAGCTCAGGGCCTTCCTGGACCTCCGGGTGCTGCTCGCCATGGGCATCACCGTCTTCGGTCCGGCCGCCTTCTTCACCTCGATCACCTACATCGCGCCCATGATGATCGAGGAGGCCGGCTTTTCCGACGCCGGGGTCGCGCGGCTGATGGTGCTGTTCGGGCTGGGACTTGCGGTCGGCAACTGGGTCGGCGGCCGCTTTGCCGACCGCTCCCTCTTCGGGACGCTCTTCGTCACGCTGGCGGCACAGGCAGCCGTCCTGCTGGTCTTCTGGCTGGGCGTGGGTAGCGCGGTCGTGGCCTCGGTCTCGGTCTTCCTGATGGCGGCCTTCGGCTTCGCCACCGTCTCGCCCATCCAGAAGCTGGTAATGGACTGCGCCAGCCGGGCAGGCGCCCCCACCATGGCCGCTTCGGTGAACATCGGCATGTTCAACCTGGGCAACGCCATCGGCGCCTGGGTCGGCGGCGCCGCCATCGCGGCGGGCTTCGGCCTGGCCTCCCCGAACTGGGCAGGCGCGATCCTGTCGCTCGTCGCCCTGGCACTGGCTGCGGTCGCCTGGGCCACCGGGGCCCGGGACCACGCGGTCGTGGCAGCCGAGTGAGACCGCGGAGGCTGGCCCGCCTCCAGGGACGAAAGGTTGCCGGGCGGTACGCCGAAATTGACTCCGGCGCGCAGGTCCGCAAACTCGCGCGATGGCCGGACCGTGAGAGTCCCGAACTGGGCTCCTCGGATCCGCGCAACCCGGGAGGAGATGCGAGCGTGAGCGCAGTGACGGCAGCGAGCCATGCGACCCACGAGGTCCTGAACCAGGCCGGCGATCTGGCCGACTACGATCCCTATCGCGGCGACCGCGCGCTGGTCGCCGCGGTCGAGGCCTTCGATGCCGGCTGGGCCGCCGGGAAGATCGGCCGGGCGGCGGAACTGGTCGGCTCGGCCGAGGTGCAGGTCCTGGCCCGCCAGGCGAACAAGGTCACGCCGGAACTGGTCACCCACGACCGCTTCGGCAACCGCATCGACCAGGTCGAGTTCCATCCCGCCTGGCACCGGCTGATCCAGCACGGCTTCGAGACCGAGACCCATTCCCTGGCCTGGACGGCGGAGCGGCCCGGCGCGCAGGTCGCCCGCGCGGCCCTCTCCTACCTCTGGAACCAGGGCGAAAACGGCATCTGCTGCCCGCTGGGCATGACCTTCGCGGCACCGGCCGTCCTGCGCCACGCGCCGGAGCTGGAGGCCTACTGGCGGCCGCTGATCCTGCAGAACCGCTTCGACCCGCGTCCCCTGCCGGCGGAGCGCAAAGAGGGCATCACGGTCGGGATGGCAATGACCGAGAAGCAGGGCGGCTCCGACCTCCGCCAGACCCAGACCAGCGCGCGTCCCGCCGGCGCCGCCGGGGGCAGCGGTGCGCCCTACCTGCTGACCGGTCACAAGTGGTTCTTCTCCGTCCCGCAGTCGGACATCTTTCTCACCCTGGCGCAGACCGAGACGGGGGTCTCCTGCTTCCTCGCGCGGGGCTGGATGGAGGACGGCACGCGCAACCGCCTGCAGCTCCAGCGCTTGAAGGACAAGTGCGGCAACAAGTCGAACGCCTCCTCCGAGGTCGAGTTTCGCGACCTGGAGGCGGTCCTCGTCGGCGAGGAGGGACGCGGCATCCGGGCCATCATCGAGATGGCGCACCTGACGCGGCTGGACTTCGCCGTGGGCTCCGCCGGACTGATGCGCCAGGCGCTGAGCCAGGCGATCCACCACACGACCAACCGCTCCGCCTTCCAGAAGCGCCTGGCCGACCAGCCGGTCATGCGGGCGGTCCTGGCCGACCTCGCGGTCGAGAGCGAGGCCATGCTCTGGCTCACCTTCCGGCTCGTCGCCTGCCTCGATCGGCCGGATTCGGAGGAGGAAGCCCTGCTGGGCCGCATCGCCACGCCCATGGCCAAGTACTGGGTCTGCAAGCGCGCACCCGGCTTCGTCGCCGAGGCCCTGGAGTGCCACGGCGGCAACGGCTTCATCGAGAACCACCTGATGGCCAGGCTCTACCGCGAGGCGCCGCTGAACGGCATCTGGGAGGGTACCGGCAACGTCATCTGCCTGGACGTGGTTCGCGCCGTCGAGCGCGCACCGGCCACGGTCGATGCTTTCCTGGCGGAGGTGGCCCGGGCGCCGGAGGAGCCGCGCCTGTCGCGGCTGGTCTCCAGCCTGGAGCCGCACCTGCGCGGCCTTCCCGGCCGGGAGGCCGAGGCGCGCTGGGTGGTCGAGCGCATGGCGCTTGCCCTGCAGGCGAGCCTGCTCCTGCGCCACGCACCGGCCGAGGTCGCCGAGCTTTTCCTGGAGACCCGCCTGGGCAGCGACTGGACGGGGCACTACGGCGCCATGCTGCCGCAAGCCAGGGCCGAGGCCGTCGTGGACGCGGCACGGCTGGCATGACCCTTCCTGCTGACCGCAGCAGGGCAACAGACCGGTTTCAGATCCCGAGCGCGTCCCGGACCCGCTCTTCGCGATCCGGGTCGATCCAGCCGTCCCAGTCCTCCTCCTGTCCGGTCGGCGGTTCCGGTTCTGCACCGAAAGAGCCGGTGGAACGGGCAACGCCGCCGCCATTCCTTGGGGGATTGCACGCTGCTATCGTGACGCCATGAGCTGGACCTCGGACGATCCCCTCCTCAGCGGCAACTTCGCGCCCGTCCAGGACGAGTTGAGCGTTGCGAAGCTCGCCGTCAGCGCCGGTGCGATTCCGCCGGCGCTGGAGGGCGCCTATTTCCGCAACGGACCCAACCCGGCCTTCGAACCCCTGAGCTACACCTATCCCTTCGACGGCGACGGGATGGTGCACGGCGTCTACCTGAGCGGCGGGCAGGCCTCCTACCGCAACCGCTTCATCGAGACCCGCGGGCTGAAGGCCGAGCGGCGCGAGGGACGGGCGCTCTATGGCGGCGTGACCGCACCCCATCTGACGCGGGCGGATCTGCTGCGCCCCGAGGACGATCCGCCCCCCTTCAAGAACGGTGCCTTCATCGGTGTCTTCGAGCAGGGCGGCCAATTGATCGCTCCCTACGAGGCGGCGCCGGCCTATGCGATGACCTGGGAGCTGGAGACCCGGGGGCTCTGGACCGCTGGCGGCGAGGAGCCGCTGCCGATCAGCCCGCACACGCGGCGCAGTCCGGTGACGGGCGAGCGCTACGCCATCGCCTACGATGTGATGAGGCCGGAGGTTGCCCTGCACCGGATCGACGCTTCGGGCCGTCTCATCGAGACCCGCCGCATCGACCTGGGCCTTCCCACCATGTTGCACGACTTCGTGCTGACCGAGCGCCACGCGGTGCTCGTGGCGGGCCCGGTTATCTTCGACGTCGCGGCGGCCCAGGCCGGCGGCAGCCTGATCCAGTGGCGGCCGGAACGCGGCACCAGGATCCTGCTCTGGCCGCTGGACGGCGGCTCGCCGCGCTGGCTGGAGGCCGAGGCCTTCTTCGTCTTCCATTTTGCCAACGGCTTCCAGGCGGCGGGCCGCATCGTCCTCGACTACGTGCGCCATCCGCGCCTCAATTTCGGCGTGGAGGATTCCCTGCCCGACGAGGGACCGCGCTTTCACCGGATGGAGATCGACCTCGCCAGCGGCCGGCTGGAAGACCGGCGGCTGAGCGATCGGCTCTGCGAGTTTCCACGTGCCAACGAGGCGTGGGAGACCAGGCCCACCCGCTACAGCTACGCACCGGTGCTGGTCGGCAGCGAGGAGGGGCCGGCCGGGACCTTCCACGGGCTGATGCGGGTCGATGCCGAGACCGGCAGCGAGACGGTACGCGAGTTCCGGGGCTGTCCGCTGGGAGAGGCCGTCTTCGTTCCCGATCCCGGGCGCAGCGGCGAGGACGAGGGCTATCTGGCGCTCTTCCGCTACGATCCCGCGCGCGATCGAAGCGACTTCCTGCTCCTGGACGCCCGCGACATCGCAGCCGATCCCGTTGCGGTCGTGGAGCTGCCGCGCCGGGTGCCGCAGGGTCTCCACGGCTCGTGGATACCAAGCTCCGCAGTGGATCGCTAGAGGGCCAGAGCAGATCGTTCCCGAAAGGGATCATTCAGGCTCGTGAAGTCGACGGCGTGTCATACTTACCGTTCCCACCTGTAACGATAGCAATCACCGGATGCTCGGCAGGGGTTGCGGTCTAGATAAGACATTCATTAATTTTCGATTCTGAAGCACGCATTGTAGACGTTGAGATTGTGGGAAGAATTCAGTAACGTGGGGCCAGGGGGTCTAAGGAGGAAGCCTTTTTTCGGACCGCGCGAACACGGGCGCGCGGTCGAGGGGGCTTCATGGCCGCGATTGTCGGAACGACTGGCGCCGCTGACACGCTACTTGGAACAAGCACTAGCGATCTGATCCTCGGGTTCAGCGGAGACGACGTACTGGTCGGCTTTACCGGGGGCGATGACCTCTTCGGAGGCTCCGGCATCGATGCCTCCGTCTATGGTGGCCCGGGCGACGACCGGCTCTTCGGCGGAGCGGGCGACGATGGCTCTTTCTTCGGCGGCGACGGCGCGGACAGCCTTTTCGGTGGCGCGGATGGCAACTCCCGCTTCTTCGGCGGCGGCGGAGCCGATGTCCTCGCCAGCACGCTGGGCAGTCTGCTGCAAGCCTACGGGGGCAGCGGGGACGATGCCGTCCAAGCCGGCGACGCACTTACTTCCTTCTTCGGCGGCAGCGGTGACGATCTCGTCGCCGGCGGGTCCGCCAGCCTAGCGTCACTCTTCGGCGATCTGGGCAACGACACGGTCCTGGCCGCCGAGGGGGATCTGTCGCTCTTCGCCGGCGGCTCGGGCGCGGACCTGGTCTACGGTGGACCCGGCCTCCTGCGCGACCTCTACGGCGGTTCTGGAAACGACGTCCTTGTCGCTTCTGGGGGAGAACTGCGGCAGGCCTTCGGCGGTGCCGGAGATGACAGCATCTATGGCGGCTCGGACCCCGATGCGGACTGGTACGGCGGTGCCGGCGGCGACCTGATGTTCGGAGGGTCGGGTGGCGACGATTTCTTGGTGGGCGGTGCCGGCGACGACAGCCTCGTCGGTGGCTCCGGGGACGACGCCTTCTTTTACGGCGACTCCTTCTATAATCATCCGGCCAGCGGCGACGACGTACTGGATGGCGGGCAGGGCGACGACAGCTGGTTCTACGGGGGGCGCGGAGACGACACCCTCTTCGGCGGCAGCGGCGCGGACAGCGACTTCTACGGCGACCACTGGGAAAGCAGTGGGAAGGGCTTCGGGGGTGACGACAGGCTCTACGGCGGCAGTGGAAACGACGAAGAGCTCTACGGCGATAGCGGGGCGGACCTGGTATTCGGCGGTGCCGGGGACGACTCCGACCTGAACGGCGGCAGCGGACTGGACCGGGTCTACGGCGGGTCCGGCAGCGACCTGATCCGGGTCGACCAATCGGGCGAACTGATCTCTGGCGAGGTTCTGGACGGCGGCAGCGGCAACGATACGCTTCACCTCAGGACCGGCGCGGTGTTGCCGGCCGGGGTGACCCTGGTCGGGATCGAGGCCGTAACCTTCACGGGTTCGTCCGACCGCGACGTGCTGAGCGGTGCGGAAGACATCGCCAATACTATGACCGGCAACGCCGGCCTGGACAGCCTCTACGGCGGCGCGCTGGACGACCGTCTCTATGGCGGTGCCGGCCTGGACCGTCTGTTCGGCGGTGCGGGCGACGACAGCCTCTTCGGCGACGACGGCGACGAGGGGGCGCTGGTCGGCGGCAGCGGCAAGGACAGGATCTACGGCGGCCTTGGCGACGATGACAGCCTGATCGGCGGTAGCGGAGTTGACCTCGTTGCCGGCGGCAGCGGCGCGGACGTCATGGTGGTGCGCAGCCAGGGCGACCTGGTGGCCGGCGACAGCCTGGACGGGGGCAGCGGCACCGACACCCTGGTTCTGCTCGACGGGGCGAAGATCGTCGGCGGCGTCGGACTGAGCGGGATCGACGTGATCCTCACCGGCAACGCGGCAGTGCTGGGCACCCCCGGAAACGACATCCTGGTCGGCGACGGCAACCCGGACAGGCTCTACGGCGAAAGCGGCAATGACACGATCTATGGCCTGACGGGCGACGACAGCGCCTTCGGTGGCGCCGGCGACGACATCGTCGTGGGCGACAGCGGTGCCGATCGGCTGGAAGGCGGCTCCCTGCGCGACACCCTGATCGGCGGGTCCGGCGGCGACCGCGGCCTCTATGGCAGCAGCGACCTGGACGGTCTCTTCGGCGGGACCGGGGAAGACGCCGACCTCTTCGGCGGCCTCGACCCCGACAGCCTCTATGGCGGCAGCGGGGCCGATGCTGCCCTCTTCGGCGGCAGCGCCGACGACAGCCTCTTCGGCGACGACGGCGACGACGAGGGTCTCTACGGCGACAGCGGGGACGACCGGATAGAGGGCGGTCAGGGAAGCGATGCGCATCTCCGTGGCGGGCTCGGGCAAGACAGCCTCTATGGGGGTGGCGGCCTAGATGTCGAACTCGATGGCGGCGACGGCGACGACAGCCTCTTCGGCGGCCAGGATGCAGACCGGCAGCTGAAGGGGGGCGACGGCAACGACCTGCTGGAAGGAAGCCTCGGGGACGATGCCTCCCTCTTCGGAGGTTCCGGGGACGACAGGCTCTATGGGGGGTCCGGACGGGATCGAGGCTTCTTCGGGGGATCCGGGGCGGACAGCCTCTTCGCATCTACGGGGTTCGTCGAATTCTCCTTCTTTGGCGGCGACGGCGATGACAGCCTCTACGGTGGCCAAGGGATCGATCGGGATCTCTTCGGAGGTCAGGGCGACGACCTTCTGTCCGGCGACGAAGGCAACGACGACGATCTCTTCGGCGACACCGGCCAGGATCGCCTGCGCGGCGGGGACGGCAACGATGGGAACATGCAGGGTGGATCGGGAAACGACACGCTCTATGGCGGCTATGGTCTCGACTCCCGACTCTTCGGCGGTGCAGGCGACGATATCCTTTACGCCGGCAGCGGGCACGACAGGGCTCTCTTGGGCGATGCCGAAGACCTGAACTTTCTCGCGGCCAATGGTGCCGCGGGCCGGGACACGATTTTTGGCGGCAGCGGAGACGACAGGACTGTCTTCGGCGACGAAGGGGACGACTACCTGCATGGCGATCTGGGGGGCGACGTCAGCTTCTACGGCGGTGCGGGAGTGGATTCCCTCTATGGCGGCAGCGGCGACGATTCGGAGTTCTTCGGCGGAAGGGGTGACGATGCCGTTCTCGGGGGGAGCGGTCTCGATCAGGGGCTCTACGGCGGCGAGGGCGACGACCGGATCGAAGGCGGGGCGGGCGACGATGCCAGCGTCTTCGGGGGGATGGGCAATGACCTTCTCCTCGCCGACAGCGGCAAGGATGAGGGCCTCTACGGCGGCGAGGGCGATGACAGCCTCTTCGGTGGCTCGGGCGACGACGGCCTGCTTCGTGGCGGCATCGGCGACGACAGTCTTTTCGGTGAGGCCGGCATCGACAGCGCCCTGTTCGGAGGATACGGCCGCGACAGCCTCTTCGGAGGCGACGGTGCCGACCTGTCTCTCTATGGCGGTCTCGGCGAGGACGCGCTCCACGGCGGCAGCGGTGACGACCGGGAGCTACTTGGCGGAGCGGGCGACGATCTCATCTACGGCGGCAGCGGCGGTGACAGTGTTCTCGAGGGTGGCAGCGGTGCTGACCTGGTCTACGGGGGCGCGGGATCGGACAGCCTGTCGGGCAGCAGCGGCCAGGACGGTGTCTTTGGCGGGTCTGGAGCAGACCTGCTGGCGATAGCGGCCCAGGCGGAGCTGCAGGCGGGCGAGACCTACGACGGCGGGTCCGGTTCCGACAGCCTGGTGCTGGCGGCCGGCGTCAGCCTGCCCGCGGGGGTGGTGCTCGCCGGGATCGAGACCCTGGTGGCCAGCGGCAGCAGCGGTGCCGACGGCATCTCGGGCGAGGGTGGAGCGAGGAACCTGCTCTACGGCCTCAGCGGCGACGATGTCTTGAGCGGTGCGGAGGCGGACGACCGGCTCTACGGCGGTGCCGGAATCGACAGCCTCTATGGCGGCTCCGGCGCGGATCTGCTGGTGGTGGCGTCGGCCGGCGAGATCGCGGCCGGGGAGACCTACGACGGTGGCTCGGGTGTCGACACCCTGGTGCTGCGCGACGGGGCACCCCTGCCGGCCGGAGCGGTACTCTCGGGCATCGAGGTGGTGGTGCGCTACGGCACGCCCGACGCGGATGACCTTGCCGGCCTCAGCGGCTATGCGAACCTGATCTACGGGCTCAGCGGCGCCGATCGCCTGGCCGGTGCTGGGCTCGACGACAGTCTCTTCGGTGGGTCTGGCAAGGACGGCTACCTCTACGGCGGGTCCGGGGACGATCGTCTTGACGGCGGTGGCGGGTACGACAGCTTTCTCTATGGCGGCTCGGGTGCGGACAGCCTCTACGGGGGCGAGGGGGCCGGCAGCTACCTCTTCGGCGGCGACGGCGCGGACCTGCTGCAGGCCGGCAGCGGCGGCGAGCTGGCGACGATCTATGGAGGCAGCGGCAACGACAGCATCGTCACGGACAACGCGCTCTCCAACTTCTACGGTGGCTCGGGCGACGACCTGGTCCAGGCCGGCAGCGGCGTTCTGCGCTCGCTCTTCGGCGGCGACGGCGACGACACGGCCTCCGCCGGGGAGACTACGTTGTCGCTCTTCGTCGGCGGCTCGGGCACGGACCTGGTCTACGGCGGCTCCGGTTTGCTGCGGATTATCTACGGTGGCTCCGGGAACGATGTCGCCGTCGCCTCCGCGGGCGAGCTTGAGCGTGCTTACGGCGGTGTGGGTGACGACAGCTTCTACGGCGGTTCGAAGAACGAGTTCGGCTGGTATGGGGGCGCCGGCGCCGACCTGATGCTGGCAGCCTCTGGCGCGGATGAGTTCCTGATGGGCGGTGCGGGCGACGACAGCATCGTCGGCGGCGCTGGGGACGACGAGTTATTCTACGGCGATTTCTATTCCCACCTATCGATCAGCGGCGACGACGTGCTTGAGGGCGGGCTCGGCGACGATAGCTGGTTCTACGGTGGTCGTGGCGACGACACCCTGTTCGGCGGCAGCGGTGCCGAGCGTGGCTTCTATGGCGACCACTGGAACATCATCGGTGCCGGTGTCGGTGGAGACGACACGCTCGACGGCGGCAGCGGAAACGATGAGAGGATGCAAGGCGGTAGCGGCGCCGACCTGATCTTCGGTGGTGCCGGAGATGACTCCCATCTCTACGGCGGCAGCGGTCTGGACCGGGTCTACGGCGGGTCGGGCAGCGATCTGATCCGGATCGAGCGTAGGGGAGAATTGGTTGCCGGTGAGGTGATTGACGGCGGCAGCGGCAGCGACACGCTCCATCTCAGCAGCGGCGCAGCCCTGCTGGCCGGTGTCACCCTGGTCGGGATCGAGGCGGTGACCTTCTCGGGCTCGGGCGAACGCGACGTCCTGAGTGGCGCGGAAGGCCTTGCCAATGCCATGACCGGCCACGGTGGCCTCGACAGCCTCTACGGAAGCTCGCTCGGCGACCGTCTTTACGGCGGTGCCGACCGGGATCGTATCTACGGCGGTGCGGGCGACGACAGTCTCTTCGGCGACACCGGCGACGAGGGCGCGCTGGTCGGCGGCAGCGGTAGCGACCGTATCTACGGCGGTGCGGGCGACGATAACAGCCTGATCGGCGGAAGCGGTCTCGACAGCCTCTTCGGCGGTAGCGGTGCGGACGTGATGGTGGTGCGCAGCCAGGGCGACCTGGTGGCGGGCGACAGCCTGGACGGGGGCAGCGGTCTCGACACCCTGGTGCTGCTGGGCGGCGCCAGTCTGGCGCCGGGTGTGGTGCTCAGCGGGATCGAGGTGATCTTGACCGGCAATCCCGCACTCTTCGGCACCTCTGGCGGCGAGATCCTTACCGGCGACGGCAAGGCCGATCGGATCTACGGGCTGAGCGGCAGCGACGCGATCTACGGCCTGGAGTCTGACGATTCGGCCTTCGGCGGTTCGGGCGGCGACAGCCTCTTCGGCGGCAGCGGTGCGGACGGCCTGGAAGGCGGGGTTGGGAGCGATCTTCTCTTCGGTGGTTCGGGCGGCGACTGGGGGTTCTACGGCGGTGCCGACGCGGACGGTCTCTATGGGGACAGCGGCCAGGATGCGGCATTCTTCGGCGCGGGTGGGTCCGACAGTCTTTACGGCGGTAGCGGGAGGGACGCGGCCCTCTACGGCGGCAGCGCTGCCGACAGCCTCTTCGGCGGGTTGGGCGACGACAACAACCTCTACGGCGATAGTGGTGACGACCGTATCGAGAGCGGCGACGGTAACGACGCCGGGCTCTTCGGCGGTCTCGGTACCGACGGCCTCTACGGGGGCGATGGCATCGATAGCCTCATCTATGGTGGCGCCGGCGACGACAGCCTCTATGGCGGCGACAGCACGGATGCCGTCCTCGACGGCAGTCATGGCGACGACCTTCTGATGGCCGGTTCGGGTAACGATCACTCGCTCTACGGGGGATCGGGCAAGGACGTCATCTACGGGGGCGTGGGGGGCGACCGTTTCTTCCTCGGCGGGTCGGGATCGGACAGCCTCTTCGGAGAGCAGGGGAGCGACTTGGACCTCTATGGAGGTGACGGAGCAGACAGCCTCTATGGCGGCGACAATGCGGACAGGAGCTTCTTCGGCGGCATGGGGGACGACTCCCTCTTTGGCGATGACGACGGCGATCGCGGCTTGTTCGGCGGGAGCGGCACGGACCTCCTGTACGGGGGTAGCGGCAATGATTCGGCATTTCTTGGGGAAAGCGGCGAAGACAGCCTCTATGGCGGTCTTGGCAACGATTCCCGCTTCTTTGGTGGTGCAGCGAACGATGTGATTCGAGGCGAAAGCGGCATTGACGGCGCTTTCTACGGCGACTCTGAGCGCTACAGACCGAACGAGGCCTATGGACCAGGAGGAAAGGATAGCCTCTTCGGTGGCTCAGGAGATGACCGCAGCCTCTTTGGCGGTCAAGACGACGATCTGATCGCGGGCGATCTCGGTAACGATCGCGCCTTGCATGGCGACGATGGCGATGACCGGGTTTATGGCGGCAGCGGGGATGACTATGGCCTCTTCGGGGGTGCGGGCGGGGACAGTCTCTATGGCGGCAGCGGATCGGACAGCAGCTTCTTCGGTGGCCTCGGCGACGATCTCGTGGAGGCCGGTCAGGGCAACGACCTGACCTTCCGGGGCGGCGCCGGAAACGATACGGTCCGTGCCGGTAGCGGCGCGGATGCCTCCTTCGTGGGTCAGGAAGGGGCCGATGTTTTCTATGGCGGCTCCGGTTCCGACAGCATGGCCTTCGGCCGCCAGGGCGACGACCGGCTCTTCGGCGACGCGGACATCGACGTAGCCTTCTACGGCGGAGAGGGGCGGGATTCCCTCTTCGGAGGGGACGGCGCGGACTCCGGTCTCTTCGGCGGGGGCGACGACGATACGCTCGGCGGCGGTAGCGGAGAAGATGCGAGCCTGTACGGCGGCCTCGGCAATGACCGCCTCTACGGCGACAGCGGCGGTGACAGTGTTCTCGAGGGTGGCAGCGGTGCTGACCTGGTCTACGGAGGCGCGGGTTCGGACAGCCTGTCGGGCAGCAGCGGCCAGGACGGTCTCTTTGGCGGGTCGGGAGCGGACCTGCTGGCGATAGCGGCCCAGGCGGAGCTGCAGGCGGGCGAGACCTACGACGGCGGGTCCGGTTCCGACAGCCTGGTGCTGGCGGCCGGCGTCAGCTTGCCCGCGGGTGTGGTGCTCGCCGGGATCGAGACCCTGGTGGCCAGCGGCAGCAGCGGTGCCGACGGCATCTCGGGCGAGGGTGGGGCGAGGAACCTGCTCTACGGCCTCAGCGGCGACGATGTCTTGAGCGGTGCGGAGGCGGACGACCGGCTCTACGGCGGTGCCGGAATCGACAGCCTCTATGGCGGCTCCGGCGCGGATCTGCTGGTGGTGGCGTCGGCCGGCGAGATCGCGTCCGGGGAGACCTACGACGGTGGCTCGGGTGTCGACACCCTGGTGCTGCGCGACGGGGCACCCCTGCCGGCCGGAGCGGTACTCTCGGGTATCGAGGTGGTGGTGCGCTACGGCACGTCCGACGCGGATGACCTTGCCGGCCTCAGCGGCTATGCAAACCTGATCTACGGGCTCAGCGGCGCCGATCGGCTGGCCGGTGCTGGGCTCGACGACAGTCTCTTCGGTGGGTCTGGCAAGGACGGCTACCTCTACGGCGGGTCCGGGGACGATCGTCTTGACGGCGGTGGCGGGTACGACAGCTTCCTCTATGGCGGCTCGGGTGCGGACAGCCTCTACGGGGGCGAGGGGGCCGGCAGCTACCTCTTCGGCGGCGACGGTGCGGACCTGCTGCAGGCCGGCAGCGGCGGCGAGCTGGCGACGATCTATGGAGGCAGCGGCAACGACAGCATCGTCACGGACAACGCGCTCTCCAACTTCTACGGTGGCTCGGGCGACGACCTGGTCCAGGGCGGCAGCGGCGTTCTGCGCTCGCTCTTCGGCGGCGACGGCGACGACACGGCCTCCGCCGGGGAGACTACGTTGTCGCTCTTCGTCGGCGGTTCGGGCACGGACCTGGTCTACGGCGGCTCCGGTTTGCTGCGGATTATCTACGGTGGCTCCGGAAAGGACGTCTTTGCCGCTTCTGGAGGGGAACTGAGGCGGGGCTTCGGCGGTGCTGGAGATGACAGCATCTATGGTGGCTCGGGCCTCGATGCGGACTGGTACGGGGGTGTCGGCGCAGACCTGATGATGGGCGGTTCCGGCGGGGATGACTACTTCGTCGGCGGCGCGGGCGACGACAGCATATTCGGCGGCTCCGGAGATGACGCGATCGTCTACGGGGATTCCCTGTTCTACCTGCCGGTGAGCGGCAATGACCTGCTCGATGGCGGCGAGGGCAACGATAGCTGGTTCTACGGGGGGCGCGGGGACGACACGCTGTTCGGCGGCAGCGGCATCGACGAGGGACTGAACGGCGACCATTGGGCCAGGATCGGAGACGGTCCCGGCGGAGATGACACCATCTACGGCGGCAGTGGGCACGATGAGGGACTCTACGGTTCCGATGGAGCGGACCAGATCTTCGGTGGAGACGGAGATGATTGGGGTCTCTACGGCGGCAGCGGTCTGGACCGGGTCTACGGCGGGTCGGGCAGCGATCTGATCCGGATCGAGCGTAGGGGAGAACTGGTTGCCGGCGAGGTGATTGACGGCGGCAGCGGCAGCGACACGCTCCATCTCAGGAGCGGTGCGGCGCTGCTGGCCGGTGTGACCCTGGTCGGGATCGAGGCCGTGACCTTCTCGGGTTCCGGCGACCGCGACGTCCTGAGCGGCGTGGAGGACCTCGCCAACACGATGACGGGCAACGCCGGCCTGGACAGCCTCTATGGCGGCGCGCTGGGCGACCGTCTCTACGGCGGGGCCGACCGGGACCGTGTCTATGGCGCCGCAGGCGACGATCTCCTCTTCGGTGAGGACGGCGACGAGGGGGCGCTGGTCGGCGGCAGCGGCAGCGACCTCATCTACGGCGGCGAGGGCGACGACGACAGCCTGATCGGCGGCAGCGGCCTCGACAGTCTCTTCGGCGGCAGCGGCGCCGACGTGATGGTGGTGCGCAGCCAGGGCGACCTGGTGGCGGGCGACAGCCTGGACGGGGGCAGCGGTCTCGACACCCTGGTGCTGCTGGGCGGAGCGAGCCTGGCGCCGGGTGCGGTCCTGACCGGTATCGAGGTCGTCTTGACGGGCAATGCCGCGCTCCTCGGTAACTCGGGCGGCGAGACGCTGTTCGGCGACGGCAAGGCGGACCGGATCTACGGGCTGAGCGGCGGCGATGCGCTCTACGGCCTGGCGTCCGACGACCTGGTCTACGGCGGCGCGGGCGGCGACAGTCTCTTTGGCGGCAGCGGTGGGGACGGCCTGGAGGGCGGTGGAGAGAGCGACCTCCTCTATGGCGGGTCGGGCGGCGACCGGGGCCTCTACGGCGGCGGCGATGCGGACGGGCTTCACGGGGACAGCGGCCAGGACGCGGACTTCTTCGGCGGGGACGGGAACGACAGCCTCTACGGCGGCAGCGGGAGGGATGCGGTCCTCTTCGGCGGCAGCGCGGCCGACAGCCTCTTTGGCGGGCTGGGGGATGACGACGGCCTCTACGGCGACAGCGGCGACGACCGGATCGAGGGCGGCGAGGGCGGTGATGCCGGGCTCTTCGGCGGTCTCGGTACCGACAGCCTCTACGGAGGTGATGGCAACGACAGCCATTTCTACGGCGCAATGGGCGACGACAGCCTCTATGGCGGCGGCGGCACGGACATCCTCTTCCAGGGCAATCTTGGCGACGACCTGCTGCAAGCCGGATCGGGCGCCGATCGCTACTTCTATGGAGGCTCGGGCCAGGACGGCATCTACGGAGAAACGGGGATCGACCGCCACCTCATCGGCGGGTCGGGTGCCGACAGCCTCTTCGGCGGCGCGGGCAACGACTTCACGCTCTACGGAGGCGAGGGCGAAGACAGTCTCTACGGCGGGGTCGGAGACGACAGGGCTCTCTTCGGTGGCTTGGGGGACGACTCTCTCTTCGGTGATGCGGGGGGCGATACCAGCCTTTTCGGGGGATCGGGCAAGGATCGCCTCAATGGTGGCGAGGGCGTCGACCGGAGGGTCTACGGCGGCTCCGGCAGCGACAGCATCTACGGCGACCAGGCCAATGACGCGAGCCTTTTCGGCGGCGTCGATGACGACCTGATCCATGGCGGTGACGGCAACGATCTGGGCCTCTTCGGCGACGCCAACCTGGTCTACAACAGCGATCGCTATGGATACGGCGGAGCGGACACGATCTTCGGCGGAACCGGCGACGACATCAGCCTGCAGGGCGGCCTTGGCGACGACCGGCTCTATGGCGACATCGGGGACGATGGCGACCTCCGCGGCGGAGAGGGGGCCGATCTGGTCTTCGGCGGCAGTGGCGGCGATCTGGGGCTCTTTGGCGCCGGGGGCAGGGACAGCCTCTTCGGCGGCAGCGGAGAGGACAGCGGGTTCGAAGGTGGTGCCGGCGACGACCTGATAGACGCCGGCGCCGGGAGCGACGCGACCCTTCGCGGTGGCCGGGGAGCCGATGTCATCTTTGGTGGAGAGGGCGACGATTCCAGCATCGCGGGCGAGGAAGGCGACGACCGCCTCTATGGCGGCAATGGAGCCGACCTGCTCCTGCTGGGGCGCCTGGGTGACGACCGGATCTTCGGCGGTGGGGGCGAGGATGGCGGGGCCCTGGGCGGTGCCGGCCGGGATGCGATCTACGGCGGGAGTGGCAACGACCTCTACCTCTTCGGCGGTTTCGGCGACGATACGCTGGATGCCGGGGAGGGCCACGATTCGGGCCTTTCGGGCGACGATGGCGACGATACGATCCGGGCCGGAGAGGGCAATGATTTCGCTGCCTTCGGCGCTTCCGGAGCGGATCTCCTCTATGGCGGACAGGGTCACGACAGCTCCTTCTATGGTGGCCAGGGCGACGACAGGGTGGAGGCCGGAGACGGCAACGATTCCCAGCTCTACGGCGGTTCCGGTTCCGACGAGATCCTGGGCGGCAGCGGTGACGACCTGGGTCTCTACGGCGGCAGCGGCGACGACCGCCTCTACGGCGGCGAGGGATCCGACCTGGCCCTCGTCGGCGGCGAAGGCGCGGATACGCTCGACGGCGGTGCCGGGCTGGACAATCTCTATGGCCTCTCCGGCGACGACCTCTTCCTGGTGCGAAGCCAGGCGGAGCTGGAGACGGGGGAAATCTACGACGGTGGCTCCGGCACGGACACGCTGCTGCTCCAGCAGGGTGCCAGCGCCCCGGGCGGCGTCCTGCTCGCCGGGATCGAGGTGGTCTTGCGTTTCGGGACCAGCGGTGCGGATACGCTTCTCGGATCGGGCCTGATAGACCGCGCCTTTGGCCTCAGCGGCGACGATAGCCTGTCGGGCGCCAGCGGTAGCGATGCGCTGTACGGCGAGGCCGGGGCCGATCTGCTGGAGGGCGGCAGCGGCATCGACAGTCTCTACGGCGGCTCCGGCTCGGACACGATGCTCGTCGCGGTGCAGGGCGAGTTGACCGCAGGCGAGATCTATGATGGCGGCTCCGGCCGGGACAGCCTGGTACTGGGCAGCGGTGTCGACCTGCCGGCCGGGGTGCTTCTCTCGGCTATCGAGTTCCTTGCGCAGACCGGCACCGGCGCCGAGGACTACCTCGCCGGTGCGAGCGGGCTGGAGAACGCCATCTCGGGCCTCGGCGGCGACGATATCCTGGTCGGCGCCGACGGCGACGATTGGCTCTACGGCGGGCTCGCCGCCGACAGCCTGGCCGGGGCCAAGGGGCTGGACCTGATCTTCGGCGGTTCGGGCGACGACATCGTCAGGGTGGCCAGCCAGGGAGACCTGGCAGCGGGCGAGACCTATGATGGTGGGTCCGGGGTCGACACCCTGATCCTGGATGGGGGCGCCAGCATCCCTGACGATGTCACCCTGATCTCGATCGAGGTCACGATCGCGGCCGGAACCATAGACGACACGCTCATCGGCGACAGCCTGCCCAACCTGCTGGAAGGCTTCACCGGTTCGGACCTGATCTACGGCCTCAGCGGGGACGACAGCCTCTACGGCGGCAGCGGCAATGACGTCGGGCAATTCGGCGGGTTTGGCAACGATCTGCTCAGCGGCGGGGAGGGCGACGACCAGGGCCTCCAAGGCGGCAGCGGCTCGGACAGCCTTTTCGGCGGCGGGGGCGACGATTCCCTCTACGGCGGCAGCGGCATCGACCTGGTCTTCGGCGGCTCCGGCGCCGATGTCTTCCTGGTGGGGACGCAGAGCGAGATCGCGGCCGGCGAGACCTACGACGGCAGCTCGGGCGCGGATAGCCTTATCCTGGGCGCCGGCGTTACCCTGCCGGCCGGGGTCCTTCTCTCCGGGGTGGAGGTCCTGCTGCAATCGGGCACCAGCGGCGCCGACACCCTGGCGGGAGCGACGGGCCTCAGCAACGTCATAGCCGGCCTCACCGGGGACGACAGCCTGGCCGGCGCCGATGGCGACGACCGGCTCTACGGCGGGGCCGGGTCGGACGGCATGGCGGGCGGTGAGGGGCTGGACGGCCTCTACGGCGGCAGCGGCGACGACAGCTTCCTGGTCTTCGCGCAGAGCGGGATCGCCGCCGGAGAGATCTACGACGGAGGCAGCGGCACCGACACCCTCGTCCTGCAAGACGCCGTGACCCTGCCGGCCGGCGTCGGTCTTCCGGGCGTGGAGGAGGTGAACCTCTACGGCAACAACGCCGGCAACAGCCTGGCCGGAAACGGCGTGGTCAACGTCATGCGCGGGCTGGGCGGGGCGGACACGCTGCGCGCCTTCGGCGGCGAGGACCGGCTCTATGGCGACACCGGGGCCGACGTGCTGATCGGGCTGAACGACAACGACACGCTCTTCGGCGGGAACAGCGTCGATACGCTCTTCGGCGGTGTCGGCGACGACCGTGGATACGGTGGGTTGGCCGGCGACCAGATCGGCGGAGCCACCGGTGCGGACGTCCTCTTCGGCGGTACCGGTCCGGACAAGCTGCTGGGCGGCAGCGGCATCGACACGGCCTACGGTGGCTCCGGCAACGACACCGTGACGGTCGACGAGACCGCCGACCTGGTGATCGAGACCGCCGACGGCGGTATTCGCGACGTGATCCGTTCGGAGATTTCGAACCTCACGCTCGGCACCGGGGCCGAGGGCTTCATCGAGGCCGCCATCGTGCTGGACGATGTCGTCGATGGCATGCTGGTCGGCAACGCGCTCGCCAACAACCTGCGCGGAAACAGCGGCGACAACCTGCTCTACGGCGCCGAGGGCGACGACGTGCTGATCGGAGAGCTGGGGGCGGACACCCTCTACGGAGGCTCCGGCATCGACCGCCTGCGGGCGGAATCGGGAGACGACGTGCTGGCGATGGAGAGCGGCAACAAGCTCTTCGGCGGCTCCGGCGCCGACAGCTTCCTCTTCGACGGCTCGACCCTGGGCACGGCCGGCACCGGCGGCCCGCTGCTGCAGGACTTCGACGGCGTCTCGGCGAACGGGGCGAACGGCGAGGACAAGCTGGTCTTCGCCACCGGCCTGGAGAGCGGGAGCTTCGCCTACATCGGCGATGCGGCCTTCTCCGCCGGCGGCAACTCCGAGGCCCGCTTCGCCGGGCCGCGGCAGATCCAGGTGGACCAGGATGGCGACGGCCTTGCCGATCAGGCTTTCCTGATCAACGGGGTCACCGCGGCCAACCTGCTCACGGCCAGCGATTTCCTGTGGCTCGCCTGAGCGGCTGTTCGGTTCTTCCTTACCGCCCGGTCGCCGCCTTCGGCGTGCGTGTCCTGCGCCTTGCCAGCACCATGCCGAGGAGTCCGAAGGCCAGGGCCGCAAGGGGAAAGAACCTGACGATCACCGCGTCCGATCCGCTGACGAGCGAGAGGTGATCCATCATGAGGACGAGGGACAGGATGAGCCCCAGGGCAGCGATCGCGGGTGCTGCCAGCCGCCGCCAGGGGCCGACGCCGCGCGCGTCCTTCAGGAAGAAGCCGACCACCGCGAGCGAGACCAGGGCCTGCATGGTGAGAATGCAGAGTGCCGCCATCGTCCCCGACCAGGCGAAGACGACGTTGTAGGGGTGAGCCCCTGCGAGGGCGAAGACGAGGATCAAGGCAAGGATGAGGATGGTCTGCACCATGCCGGCGACGTGCGGGGATTGATGGCGCTTGTGCGTTCTGGCCAGCCCCTTCCACAAGAGGCCGTCTCTTCCGATCGCAAAGAAGTAGCGGTTGAGCGCGTTGTGGAAGGAAAGAGCGCAGGCGAAGTTGCTGGTGATCAGCAGCGCGTCCATCAGGTGTCCCGAGAAGGCGCCGAGCAGGACGATCACCGCCTCGTCGTACAGGGTGGCCGTGTGGCGGGCCGCCTCTTCGACGACGGCGGAGGGGCCGTAGTAGACGACGATGCACCAGGTCACGAAAGCGTAGAAGAGGGCGATCAGGATGACTGCGGTGTAGGTGGCGATGGGGATGGTGCGGCCAGGATCGCGGGCCTCCTCGCCGAAGATCGCCGTGGCCTCGAAGCCGATGAAGGCCATGACGACGAAGACCAGGGCGATGCCGAAACCCGGTGTGAAGACGACCTGCGGCTCGAAGGAGGTGAAGACGATGCCCTCCGGTCCGCCGCCGCTTGCCAGAATGTCCAGGCTCAAGAGCAGCAGAATGGCGACCTCCGCGATCATGCAGATCCCGAGCACCCGCCCGCTGAATTCTATGTTGCGCAAGCCGAACGCGAGAACGAGCAGGTACAGTCCGGCCGAGTAGATCCACCAGGCAATCTCCGGGCCGCCGGCTTTGCGCAGGATGCTGTCCAGAAAGAAGCCGAAGATCCCCGCGACCGCGAGCTGGGTCGCGAGGTAGGCAAGCAGCGCGATGAAGGCCGTGGCGGCACCCAGGCGCAGCCCCAGTCCGGCCTCGACATAGTGATAGAAGCCGCCGGCGGTGCCGACGAAGCGGCTCATCGCGGTGAAGCCGGCGCTGAAGACCACGTAGAGGAGGCCCACCATCAGGAACACCGCCGGAACGCCGGCCCCGTTCCCGAAGGCGAAGGCGGCCGGCGAGTTGCCCATGACCGCCGTCAGGGGGGCCGCCGCGGCCACAACGAAGACAACCATGTGGGTGACGCCCACGGCATTGCGTCTGAGCCCGGAGGCGCCCTCTTCCTCGATCGCCAAGTTTCCGATCCTTTTGCCTGACCGCAACGGACCCGATCCCTTCGAATAACAGATTCTCATTTACGAAGGTCGAGGAGCCGCTTCTAAGGCTAGAGGCGCAAGAAGGCAAACGACATTGACCTCGAGACGTCCTCGCGAGCGGCGGGCTCCCGACCGTCATTGCGGCGCCGGTCCACAGGCCGCGATCCCGTCTGTCCGGGCTATCCCGGGCGCCCGGTCCTGCGACGAAAGTAGTCCGCCCTGAGAAAGTTGGAAGTGATTGAAATAGGGGGATTCCGGCGCGGATGGAAATAGCGGAGAATGCCAGGAAGGGATGCTTGAGGCGACGATTCCTGGTGTTTTGCGATGAGAAGTTTGAAGCGGCCGCGCGGCGGCAAGGATCTCTTTCGAGAGCGGTTGGATGCCATCATCGATCTGAACCATCCCCTGGTGCGATTGTCGGAGCTGGTGGCCTGGTCTGACTTGGACGAGGCCTTCGGGCGCTTCTACAAGCCGGTCGGCCGGCCGGCGAAGCCGACCCGGCTGATGGTCGGACTGCACTATCTCAAACACACCTACGATCTCTCCGACGAAGAGGTGGTGGCGCGCTGGGTGGAGAACCCCTACTGGCAGTTCTTCTGCGGCTTCGAGTTCTTCCAGCACAGGCTGCCGATCGATCCCTCGCTGATGACCCGCTGGCGCCAGCGGATCGGGCCCGAGGAGATGGAGCGGGTCTTGAAGGCCACGGTCGAGGTGGCGCTGGCGAGCGACACGGTGAAGCCCTCGAGCCTGGAGCGGGTCACGGTCGATACCACGGTGCAAGACAAGGCGATCGCCCACCCGGCCGACAGCCGGCTCTACCTCAAGGCCTTGCAGACCCTGGTGCGCCAGGCCAGGAAGGCCGGCATCAACCTGCGCCAGAGCCACACGCGGCTGGCCAAGAAAGCGGCCACCAAGGCCGGACGCTATGCCCATGCCAAGCAGTACAAGCGCATGCGCCGCGAGCTGAAGCGCTTGCGCACCTATCTGGGGCGGGTCTACCGCGACGTCGGCCGCAAGATCACCGGCGATACCCGGCAAGAGGCCCGCTTCGCCCGCCTCCTGGGCCTGGTAGAGCGCCTGCTGGCCCAGCAGCCCCAAGACAAGGACAAACTCTACAGCCTGCATGCTCCGGAAGTGGTCTGCATTTCCAAAGGCAAGGCGCACAAGCGCTACGAGTTCGGCTGCAAGGTGGGGATCGCGGCAACCAACAGGGAGGGGCTGTTCCTGGCCGCAAAGGCCTTCGCCGGCAATCCCTACGATGGGCACACCCTGGCCGCCACCCTCGCCCAGGCCGAAGCCATGAGCGGCATTGCCGTCGAACGCGCCTATGCCGACAAGGGCTATCGCGGCCACGACTACAAGGGCCAGGCCCGGGTCTTCCTCTCTGGACAGCGACGTGGCCTTACCCCCACGATGAAGCGCGAGCTCAGACGACGAACGGCGATCGAGCCTATGATCGGCCATGCCAAGGCAGACGGCAGGCTGGGCAGGAACTATCTCCTCGGCCTCGAGGGCGACAGGATCAACGCGCTCCTGGCTGCCGCTGGCCACAACCTACGCCTCATCCTCAACAAGCTGAGGCGTCTTCTTGTCCGGATCCTCACGGAACTCCTCGGCGAAATCGCAAAACTCGATACTTGCCGGCACCAACACACCACTCTGAAATCAACCGCTTAAGCGTTTTTCAGGGCAGACAAAGTAGCGTTTGGCCGTTTGCGGCACTGCAGCAGGCGTGATCGAAGTTTTCGATTGCAAAGGCTCAAAATTTTCGCTTGCTGAATAGGGAGCTTGGCTCTTCCACTAGGGGCGACATCCTCGGGAACGGGGAAGATCGACAGAGGGGGCCTCGCGCTGGACCGGCAAAGCGACAGTCTGCTTGATGTTGACCGCATCTCCATACGGTTCGGCGGCATCGTCGCCCTCGACGGTGTCACCTTCGAGGTGCGGCGCGGCGAAATCCTGGGGCTGATCGGCCCCAACGGGTCGGGCAAGACCACGCTCTTCAACTGCCTGACCCGGCTCTACACGCCCGACAGCGGGACCGTCGCGCTGGGCGGGGTCAACCTGCTGGACCTGCCGCCGCACGAGATCCCGCGCCGGGGGATCAGCCGCACCTTCCAGAACCTGGCGCTCTTCAACACCATGAGCGTCCTCGACAACGTCCTGGTCGGGGCCCACGCGCGCTCCAGGGGCAACTACCTCAGCGATGCGCTGCGCCTGCCCTCGATGCGCCGCCAGGAGGCGCGCCTGGAGGAGGAGGCCTGGAACTGGCTCGGCCTGCTGGAGCTGGAGCCCTTCGCCTATGACGTGGTGAGCGGGCTGCCGCTGGGCACGCAGAAGCGGGTGGAACTGGCCCGTGCGCTCGCCGTCGAGCCGAAACTGCTGCTGCTGGACGAGCCGGCCGGCGGGATCACGCAGGAAGAGGTCTCCGAGCTGGAGCGCCTGATCAGGCGCATCCGCGACGACCTGGGCGTCACGGTTCTGCTGGTCGAACACAACGTGGGCCTGGTCATGCGGGTGAGCGAGCGCGTGGTCGTGCTCGATTTCGGACGCAAGATCGCCGATGCCACGCCGGCCGAGGTGCAGCGCGACCCGGAAGTCATCCGCGCCTACCTGGGGGAAGAGTGATGGCGCTACTGGAAGTCGCCGAGCTCAAGGCCTGGTACGGCAAGACCCAGGTGCTGAAGGGCTGCGACTTCGCGCTGGAGGAGGGCGGGGTCACCGCGGTGCTGGGCGCCAACGGGGCCGGCAAGACCACCATGCTGCGCGCGCTTTGCGGCACCATCCGGCGCGAAGGCAGGATCGCCCTGGAGGGGAGGCCGATCGAGCGCCTGGCCACGGAGGACATCGTGCGCCTCGGCGTGGCGCATGTCCCCGAAGGCCGCGGCACCTTCGCCCGCCTCTCGGTCCAGGAGAACCTGCGACTGGCATCCTTCGCGCGCGGCAAGGGGGCCGGCCGCAAGAAGGACCTGGCGCTGGTCTACCAGTACTTTCCCCGCCTGGCGGAACGCGAGACGCAGCAGGCCGGCACCCTGAGCGGCGGCGAGCAGCAGATGCTGGCCATCGGCCGGGCGCTGATGCTGCGGCCGCGCCTCATGCTGCTGGACGAGCCCTCCTTCGGGCTCGCCCCCCAGATCACCAAGGACATCTTCCGCATCCTGGCCGACATCGCCCGGAGCGGGGTTTCCATGCTGATCGTGGAGCAGAACGCCACCCTGGCGCTCGCGCTGGCCGACCATGCCCACCTGATCGAGACCGGCCGGACGATCCTGTCGGGGACCTCGGACGACTTCCGCGCCAACGAAGCCGTCCGGCGCACCTACCTTGGCTACTGAGAGGAGGTGACGATGGATCTTCTCGTACAGCAGGTGATCGCAGGGCTCGCGACCGGCGGCATCTACGCCAGCATCGCGCTCGCCGTGGTCATGATCTACCAGGCCATCGACCACTTCAACTTCTCGCAGGGCGAGATGGCCATGTTCTCGACCTACGTGGCCTGGCAGCTCATCGCCTGGGGGGCCTCCTTCTGGGTCGCCTTCTTTGCCGCCGGCGCGCTGTCCTTCCTCTTCGGGATCTTCCTCTTCCGGGTCCTGCTGCGGCCGATCCACAATGCCTCGGCGCTGAGCCAGATCGTGGTCTTCATCGGCCTGCTCTGCATCTTCAACTCCCTGGCGGGGACGATCTGGGACTACACGGTCAAGCCCTTCCCGACGCCCTTCCCCGAGGGCAACATCGGCACCACCTTCGTCAGCGGCCACGACCTGGGGATGATCGCCGTCACCTTGGTCATGCTGCTCGCGGTCTACCTCTTCCTGCGCTACTCGCCTGCCGGCCTGGCGATGCGCGCGGCCGCCCAGAACCCCGATTCCGCCCGGCTTCTGGGGGTGCGCGTCATCTGGGTGACCGCGCTCGGCTGGGGGCTCGCTGCGGCCATCGGCTCGGTCGCCGGCACCATGGTCGCGCACAAGGTCTTCCTGGAGCCGAACATGATGTACTCCATCATCCTCTACGGCTTCGCCGGCGCGGTGGTCGGGGGGCTCGACAGCCCCGGCGGCGCCGTGGTGGGCGGCTTCCTGGTCGGCGTCCTGGAGAACCTCTGCGGCGTCTTCGTGCCCTACGGCGACGAGCTGAAGCTCACCTTCGCGCTGGTGCTGATCGTGGTCGTCCTCATGTTCAAGCCGACCGGCCTTTTCGGCCGCAAGGTGGTGCGGCGGGTATGAGACGGCGCCCCGAACCCCAGCTTTTCGGCCTGGGCCTGCCCCTGTGGCGCCGGTTCATGCTGGTCGCCGGGCTGCTGGTGCTGGCAGTCGCGCCCTGGACCATGGAGGGCTTCAGCGTCTTCCAGCTCACCCAGGCGGCGATCTATGCGATCGCCATCCTCGGCCTCAACCTCCTCACCGGCTTCAACGGGCAGTTCTCGCTCGGCCACAGCGCCTTCTACGCGATCGGCGCCTACACGGCGGCCATCCTGATGGACCAGCTCGCCGTTCCCTACTTCTGGACCCTGCCCGCGGCCGCCCTCATCTCCTTCGCGGTCGGCTTCGCCTTCGGCTTTCCCGCCCTCAGGCTGGAGGGGCTCTACCTGGCGCTCGCCACCTTCGTGCTGGCGGTCGCGATCCCGCAGCTCCTGAAGTTCAGCCTGATCGAGGACGTGACCGGGGGCGTGCAGGGCATCGTCCTCAGGCGGCCGAAGGCGCCCGAGTGGAGCGGCCTCAGCAACGACCAGTGGCTCTACTACTTCACCATCGTGGTGATGCTCCTGCTGTTCTGGCTGGCCTGGAACCTGGTGCGCGGGCGCAGCGGGCGGGCCATCGTGGCGATCCGCGACAACCCGATCGCGGCCTCGGCCATGGGCATCAACACGCCGCTCTACAAGACGCTGACTTTCGGCGTCAGCGCGGCTTACACCGGCGTCGCGGGTGCGATCAGCGCCATCGTCATCGGCTATGTCGCACCCGACAGCTTCACGTTCTTTCTCTCGGTGGCCCTTCTGGTCGGCGTCGTCGTCGGCGGCCTCAGCTCGATCAGCGGTGCCATCTTCGGTGGGCTCTTCGTCCTCTACGTTCCGAACTTTGCCGAAGACTTCGCGGACGTGCTGTCGAAGGGCCTCTCGTGGGCAGCCTACGGCATCATCCTGATCCTGATCATCTACCTGATGCCCTCGGGCGTCACCGGGCTGATCAAGCTGTTCGTTGCCCGTCTCGTTCGCGCGGTCGATTCGGGAGGAGGGCAGCGCGATGGCCCAACCAGAACGAAGGAGAAGTAAGATGCATAACAGGAGCTTCCTCGTCGGGACCGTGGCTGCGCTCGCCCTGGCGGCCGGCCCGGCGCTCGCACAGCAAGGTGTGACGGCGGATTCCATCAAGCTCGGGAACATCGTTCCCTACAGCGGCTCTGCCTCGGCCTACGGCAACATCGGCGAGGCCCATGTCGCCTGCTTCGACATGATCAACGACAAGGGAGGCATCAACGGGCGCAAGATCGAGGTGATCTCGCTCGACGACGCCTACAGCCCGCCCAAGACCGTCGAGCAGACCCGCAAGCTGGTCGAGCAGGAGAAGGTCGCGGTCCTCTTCCAGGTCCTGGGGACGCCGACCAACAACGCCATCCACGAGTACATGAACGAGATGGAGATCCCCCACCTCTTCGTGATCTCGGGGCACAGCAAGTGGGGCCACCCGGAGGACTATCCCTGGTCGATGGGCTGGCAGCCGACCAACGCGGCCGAGGCGCGGGTCTTCGCGAACTACATCAAGACCGAGATGCCCGACGCGAAGATCGGCGTCCTCTACCAGAACGACGACTACGGCAAGGAGTACTACGAGGCCTTCCGCAACGGGCTGGGCGCGGAGGCCGACACGATGATCGTCGCCGCCGAGCCCTACGAGAGCTCCGACCCCTCGGTCGATTCCCAGATGGTGAAGCTGGCCTCGTCGGGTGCAGACGTCTTCATGAACATCTCGCTGTCGAAGTTCGCCACCCAGGCGATCCGCAAGGCCGACGAGATCGGCTGGAAGCCGACGCACTTCCTGAACAGCGTCTCCGCCTCCGTGGGCTCGATCCTGGAGCCCGCGGGCCTCGACCGCGCAAAGGGCATCGTCACCACGCTCTACCTCAAGGACCCGACCGACCCGCGCTACAAGGACGATGAGGACCGGATCGCCTGGGAGGCCTGGATGGACAAGTACTATCCCTCCGGCGACAAGACCAACAGCTTCAACGGCTATGCCTACGCCGCCTGCCACACCATGGCCCATGTCCTCGAGCAGTCCGGTGACGACCTCTCCAACACCGGGATCATGAAGTCGGCGGCCAACATCAAGGATCTCGATGTGCCGATGCTGATCGACGGCATCAAGATCAACACCGGGCCGGACGACTTCTACCCGATTGAGGCGCTGCAGCTCGTCCGCTTCAACGGGTCCAACTTCGAGCCCTTCGGCGAGGTCATCGACGTGGGCAAGTAGCCCAAGAACCAAGAGCCGCCGTGCGCTTGCGCGCACGGCGGCGCCCCGTCACTCCCCGGTCGTACCGACTGCCACGAGCAGCGCCACGAAGAGGCCAGTGCTTCTTCGAAGGGGCTGCCATGCGAAGCCAAGAGACCCATGACACTCTCCATCGACGTCGATCCCCATCAAGCCTCTGCGCCCCTCGACTGGGCGATCGGCCAGCTTCGCGAGGCAGCGGGCGACCTGGATCTGCAGGTGCTTGCGGCCGGTCCAACGCACCCGGAGCGCGCGGCGCTCCAGCAGGGCCTGGGCTTTGCCCTGCCGGACGCAGCCGAGGCCCTGGCGATCGCCCCCCTGCCGGACGGCAGGCTGCTGGTCTACGGTGCCGACCGGCGGGGGCTCATCTACGCGCTGCTGGAACTGGCGGATCGCGCGCGCCACGGCAGCGATCTGGCGAAGCCCTGCCGGGTAGAGCCGACCGCGGGCGTTCGTTCCATCTCGCGCGCGATCTCCTGCGAGCTGGAGGACAAGCCCTGGTTCTTCGACCGGGACCAGTGGTGCGCCTATCTCACCATGCTGGCGACCCACCGAATCAACCGCTTGGCGCTGACTTTCGGGATGCAGTACAACTATCCCTACGGCAGCGAGTTCCTGAACGATGTCTACATGCACTTCATGTACCCCTTCTTCGTCTCGGTGCCGGGGCACGCGGTACGGGCCGGGGGGCTGAGTGACGAGGAGCGCGCGCGGAACCTAGAGATGCTCCGCTTCATCGTCCGGGAGACCGCACGCCGGGGCATCGACTTCCAGCTTGCCATCTGGACGCAGCGCTACGACTTCGACGAGTGCCCCGAGGCCAACTATCCGATCCTCGGCGTCGACGAGAGGCGCCACGCCGAGTACTGCCGCGATGCCCTGCGGCTGCTCCTGAAAGCCTGCCCGGAGATCGCCGGCCTCACCCTGCGGGTTCATGTCGAGTGCGGCGTGCCCGAGGGGAGCTACGACTTCTGGAAGACCTACTTCGAGGCCGTGGGCGAGATCGAGGGGCCCTTCGCGCTCGACCTGCACGCCAAGGGCATCGACGAGGGCCAGATCGCGCTCGCGCTCGCCACCGGCAAGTCGGTCAGCATCTCGCCCAAGTACACCCTGGAACATCAGGGGCTGCCCTATCACCAGGCGGCGATCCGGCAGTTCGAGATGCCGCCCAAGACCAGCGTGCACGAGAAGTGGCGCTTCAGCGAGGGCAGCCGCAAGTTCCTGCGCTACAGCTACGGCGACCTCCTGAAGGAGGACCGGCAGTACAACCTGCTCTACCGGATCTGGCCCGGAACGCAGCGCGTGCTGCTCTGGGGCGACCCGGCGCTGGCCGGCGGCTACGGGCGCAGCTCCGTCTTCTCCGGCTCTCTCGGGGTGGAGCTCTGCGAGCCCCTCTTCTTCAAGGGCCGCATGGGGGCGAGCGTTCCCGGGGGGCGCAATCTCTACCGCGATCCCGCCCTCAACACCGCCTTCGACTGGGAGAAGTTCGCCCACCAGTACCGGGTCTGGGGCCGGCTGCTCTATGCGCCGGAGTGCGATCCCGACGAGTGGCGGCGCGCCCTTCGCTCGGCCTTCGGCGCGGCTGCCGAACCTCTGGACGCGGCACTCTCGGCCGCCAGCCGGGTGAGCCTGCTGCTGACCTGCGCCCATGCGCCCTCGGCCTCCAACAACTCCTGGTGGCCGGAGATGTACGAGAACATGTCGCTGGAGGAGGAGGCGCCGAACCTGCCCTACGGCTACGACATGTTCGCGCCGGCACGCTATGCCACCGCCACGGCGACCGATCCGCAGCTCTTCGCCTCGGTCGAGGAGTTTGCGTCGGCCCTGCTGGACGGCAGGCCTTGCGGCAAGTATGCACCGCCGACCGTGGCCGACTGGTTCGACGCGCTGGGGGAGACCGCCGAGCGCGGGCTTGCGGAGGCGGAGCGGCTGGATCCGCCCGATAGCCCGGACTACCGCCGCCTCGTCGCCGACGTGCGCATCCAGGGGGCGATGGGCCGCTTCTTCGCCGCCAAGCACCGGGCGGCGACGGCCTGGGAGCTCTGGCGCCTGACCTACGACCCGGCAGCGGGGGAGCGGGCCCTCGCGTACTACCGGGCGGCGCGCGACGCCTGGGCCGTGGCGGCCGAGGCCTCGACCCTCTACGTGCCCGACATCCCCTTCGGCCATCATCGCTGGCTGCGCGGCCGCTGGGACGACCGCCTGCCGATGATCGAGCAGGACATCGAGCTGCTGGAACAGCGGCTGCAGGCGCCGCCGGAGGCGGCCAGGCGCCGGGTCGGGGACCTGCTGGCGATGCTGGAGAGCTGGTCCCACGACCAGCGCGCCCACTGCCGCCACGAGCCGCCGCCGCCCTTCCGTCCCGGCGAGGCCCAGCGGCTCACCCTGGCGTGCAGCGCCGAGGCCGTGCGGCTACACTATCGCCACGTCGACCAGTCCGAAGACTGGCGGCAGTGCGAGATGACCCGCGCGGGGGAGGGCTTCGTCGCCGAGATCCCGGCCGACTACGTCCAGGAGGTCTATCCCCTGCAGTACTATTTCGAGGTCGTGGAGCGCCCCTGCTCGCGGCTCTACCCCGGGCTGGACGACACCCTGTCGAACGAGCCCTACTTCCTGCTCCGGCGAGCATAGGCGGCGAGGACCATGGAGAAACGCTTCAGACTTGGCTGCGACATCGGCGGAACCTTCACCGACTTCCTGCTGCACGACCGGCAGACCGGCGAGATCCACGTCGAGAAGTGCCTGACGACGCCCGACGATCCGGCCGAGGGCGTGCTGGCGGGCGTGGCCCTGCTGGAGGCCCGCGTGCCTGGTTTCGTCGCCGAGGCCGCCCAGGTGCTGCATGGAACCACGCTGGTCATCAACGCGGTGATCGAGCGGCGCGGGGCCAAGACCGGGCTGATCACGACCGAGGGCTTCCGCGACATCCTGCAAATCGCCACCGAGCGGCGCTACGATGTCTACGACCTGCAGCAGCTCTATCCCGAGCCCCTGGCGCCCCGCCACCTGCGCTTCGGTGTGCCGGAGCGCCTGGCGAGCGACGGCTCGGTGCTGAAGCCGCTGGAGCTGGAGGCGGTGGCGGAGCTGGCCGAGCGCTTCGCCGAGGAGGGGGTCGAGTCGGCGGCTGTCTGCCTGGTCCACGCCTATCGCGATCCCCGGCACGAGCAGGCCATCGCCGCCTTCCTGGCCGAGCGGCTGCCGGATCTCTCGGTCTCGCTTTCCTCCGAGGTGCTGCCGGAGATCAACGAGTACGCCCGCGCCTCCACCACCACGGTCAACGCCTACACGCAGCCCCTGATGCGGCGCTACCTCAGCCACCTGGAGGAGCGCCTCGCGGCCAAGGGCTTCGACGGCCGGCTCCTGGTCATGCTGTCGAGCGGCGGCGTCACCTCCTCCGAGACCGCGGCGCGCTTTCCGGTGCGGGTGATCGAGTCCGGGCCGGTCGGCGGCGTGATCCTGGCCCAGCACCTGCGTCTGCGCGAGAACCTGGGCCCGGCGCTCGCCTTCGACATGGGCGGCACCACCGCCAAGGTCTGCCTGCTGGAGGGCAAGGAGCCGAACCGCGCCAACGAGTACGAGGTGGCGCGCGTCCACCGCTTCAAGCGGGGCAGCGGCATCCCCATTCGCGTGCCTTGCGTCGACCTGCTGGAGGTCGGCACCGGCGGCGGCTCGATCGCCCGGATCGGCCCCCTGGGGCTGCTGGAGGTGGGCCCGCAGTCCGCCGGCGCGGAGCCGGGGCCGGCCTGCTACGGGCGCGGCGGCCGCCAGCCGACCGTGACCGACGCCGACCTGGTGCTGGGCTACCTCGACCCCGGCTTCTTCCTGGGCGGCTCCATGGCCCTCGACCTGGAGGCCAGCCGGCAGGCGATCGACCGGGTCGTGGGCGGGCCGCTGGGCCTCGACACCGAGAAGGCGGCCTGGGGCATCCACGAGCTGGCCAACGAGAGCATGGCGGCCGCGGCGCGGATCTATGCGGCCGAGCGCGGCGCCAATGCCGCGGCCATGACCCTCTTCGCCTCGGGCGGGGCGGGGCCGGTGCATGCCTACGGGCTGGCGGTGAAGCTGGGGATCGGCCGGCTGGTGGTGCCGCCGGTCGTGGGCGTGGCCTCGGCCGCCGGCTTCCTCACGGCACCGGTCTCCTACGACCTGGTGCGCAGCTACAAGAAGCCGCTCTCGGCCGCCGACCTGGAGGAGGTCGAGGGGCTCTTCCGCGCGCTGGAGGAGCAGGCGCGGGAGACCCTGGCCCAGGCCGGCAGCAAGGCCGAGAGCTACGAGCGCTCGCTCGACGTGCGCTACGTCGGCCAGGGCTCGGAGATCAACGTGCCCCTGTCGGAGCCTGCCCCCGCCCTGGGCAAGCCGGCGCTGCAATCCCGCTTCGGCGAGACCTATTCCCGCCTCTTCGGCCAGGCCCTGGCCAGCAACGAGTTCGAGATCGTGAGCCTCCGCCTGATCGCCCGCGGGCCGGACCTCGGCAGTCCGCTGCAACCGCGTGCCGTGGGGGAGGGGGCTGCCCTGAAGGGCATCCGGCCGGCCTACTCGGCCAGCGCGCGCGGCTTCCTCGACTTCCGGGTCTACGACCGCGGCGCGCTCGCCCCCGGCAGCAGGATCGAGGGCCCGGCCATCGTCGAGGAGCGCGAGTCGACCACGGTCGTCGACCGCACGGGACGGGTGAAGGTGGACGACCTGGGCCAACTGCGCATCGAGGTGGGAGTGACGTCATGAAACGCTCGTTCGAAGCCCTGGAGCTGGAGATCGCCTGGTCGCGGATCGCCTCGATCGCCGACGAGGCCGACGCCAACGTCGCGCGCACGGCCTTCTCCTCGATCATCCGCGAATCGCACGACTATTCCTGCGGGATCTACGACGCGCGCGGCAACCTGCTCTCGCAGCCGGCGACCGTGGCGCCGGGCCACCTGGGCGGCATGACCGCGGCGATGAAGCTCCTGGGCGACTACTTCCCCTTCGAGGGCCTGGTCGAGGGCGACGTGATCATGACCAACGACCCCTGGATCATGTCGGGCCACCTGCCAGACGTCATGGTGACCATGCCGGTCTTCCTGAAGGGCCGGCTGGTCGCCTTCGCGGCCTGCGTCTTCCACCACCAGGACATCGGCGGTCACCTGGGGACCGACACCAGCGAGGTCTTCGAGGAGGGCCTGCAGATCCCGCCCTGCATGCTGTTTCGGGCGGGCAAGCAGAACGAGGACCTGGTGCGCCTCATCGCCCAGAACGTCCGCCTGCCGGAGCTGGTGGTGAACGACCTGCGCTCGCAGGTGGCGGCCCTGCACCAGACGGCCGAGCGCATCCGCCACTTCATGGCCGAGCTGGAGCTGGACGAGCTGGAGAGCCTGGCCGACGAGATCTACCGGCGCACCGAGGCGGCGATGCGCCAGGCCATCGCCGAGGTGCCGGACGGCAGCTACCGGGCGGAGAAGCTGATCGAGCTGGGCAAGGGAGAGCAGGACATCGACCTGCGCCTGCGCCTGGACATCGAGGGCGGCGAGCTCTTCGCCGACTTCGGCGGCACCGGCCCGCAGGTCGGGCGCGGCATCAACTGCGTCCTCAACTACACGACCGCCTACCTGCTCTATGGCGTGGTCAGCCTGCTTGCGCCCTTCCTGCCGTCCAATGCCGGCGCCGTCCGGCCGCTGCGGGTGTCGGCACCCGCGGGTTCGATCCTGAACGCGCAGCGCCCGGCCCCGGTAGTGGGGCGCACCGCGGTCGGCCAGTTCATCCCCGAGATGGTCTACTCCGCGCTGTCGTCCGTCATGCCCGACCGCGTGATCGCCGAGAGCGGCTCGCTGCCGCTCTGGTGGCTGACCCTCTCCGGGCGCCGGCGCGGCGGCGAGCCCTTCGTGGTCGGGCCGATGTTCTCCGGCGGGCTGGGCGCGCGCAGCCGCTCCGACGGCGTCTCCACCCTGACCTTCCCGACCAACATCATGAACAACCCCGTCGAGTTCCTGGAAACCGAGAGCCCCCTGCTGATCGAGAAGCGCGAGCTGGTGACCGATTCCGCCGGACCCGGCCGCCACCGCGGCGGCTACGGGCAGGAGTTCGTCATCCGCGTGCCCGAGGGCGAGGCGGCGCCCGAGGGCGACGTCATCGGCTTCCTGGTCGCCGGGCGCATGGTCAGCGGCCCGCAGGGGATCTACGGCGGCGGCAATGCCGCCGCCGCCGGCGTCAGCGTCAACGGCCAGCCGGTCGGCTGGGGCAAGCCCCTGCGCCTCAAGGCCGGGGATCGCATCGCCTACCGCACCGCCGGCGGCGGCGGCTACGGCGCGCCGACGGAGCGCGACCGTGAGCTGGTGCGGGCGGAGCTGCGCGACGGCCTCATCTCCCCGACCGTCGCCCGCGAGGTCTACGGGCTGGAGGACTAGAGCAAGGCTTGCGCAGATGGACTCATCCGCGACGACGATCTGGTCAAACCAGCATTGTGGACCGGAAGGCCCCTCCGCGAGGAGCTAACGTCCCCTGACGGCGGCTTCGGCTTCCAGCACCGCCTTAAGACCCTGCAGGGCGAGCTGCAGCAGCTCGGACTCCTCGGCCGCCTTGGAGTAGACGACATAGCCGGTGCGGCGCATGACCGGCGCGCCGGGAACGCGGTGCAGCCGCCCCTGGCTCTCCAGCTTGGCCACGCTGCGGGCCGGGAAGTAGCCGCTGCCGCCCTCGGCCAGGACATAGCCCAGCGCCAGCGGCCCCAGGCCGAAGAAGATCGAGGGCGTGATCTCGGCCAGCGCCTGCTCGTGCGAGAGCCGGAAGGGCTCGCCCCAGTCGACGTAGACATAGCGCTCGCGCCAGTCGCCCGCGGGATCGCTGGTCCAGAGCACCAGCTCGTCGGTCAGCAGCTCCACGATCGCCAGGCCGGGGGTCTGGCGCGGCTCGTACATGACCGCGAGGTCGAGCACGCCGTCGATCAGCTGGCCCATGAGGTCGCCCGAGAAGTCGGAGTGGATGTGCAGGGCGACGTCGGGCCTGGCCCGCCGCATCCAGGGGACCCAGGGCAGCACGAGGAAGTCCATCAGGCTCATGACCGTCCCCAGGCCCAGCGAGCTCTCGTAGAGCCCCGGCAGGGCCACCTCCTGCTCGGCGCGCTGCCAGAGTCGCAAGATGTTGAGCGCGTGGCGCTGCAGGCGCCGTCCCGCATGGGTGAGGTCGATGCCGCCCGGCTTGCGCTCGAAGACGCTCTGCCCCAGCCGCTCCTCCAGGGTCCGGATCCGCGCGCTGACGGTCGACTGGGTGATGTTCAGCCTGAGCGCGGCCTTGTTGAAGTTCCCCGTGGCGGCCACCACGAGAAAGGTCCGTAGCTGCTCTATGTGCATCGCTGCTCCCTCACGCCGGGGTCCAGCCGGTCTCCCGGCTGGACCTCCCGACCTGGCATCGGTCAGGGCGGCTCGCTTGGCAAGGAGAAACGCTCCGCGCCCGGCCTTGCGTGTGTGAGAGGAGGAGAGCGGGTGCTCGAGTGGCGCAGCTGCTACCGGGCGGCGTGGGACGCGAACGTCGAGCCGCCGATCTGCGAATACGAATGACGATCCGGTCGGGTTTGCCTGGGGCGCCAACGGCGTCCGCCGGCCCCTCACCGAGCACCAGAAGGCGGTCGCCGGTGTCAAGCTGGCCAACATCGCATAGGGAGGTAACCGCGATATGGGGCAAGATATCACGGGATGCCTTGGTCAATAAGAGGTTTCCAACGCTCGCGCAGCCGAGATTGTTGGCGTCTCCGAGATCCGATCGGCCACCGCAAGCTGGAGCGCGACTTAAGCGTACTGCTCTTTGATGCGAAAGCCATCCCGAAGAGAAAGGGTTGGCTCCAACTTGGCCACTATTCCGCCAATCCATGCTGAACGTTTGTCTTTTGCCATTAGCTCAATCAATTCGTTTCGATCCATGGGGACCCAATACACAAGATCTCCAGGTTCTAATATTGCTGATTTATTGTAACAAATAGCAGGTGCATCAAACCCGCCATCTTTCGACGATACTCTAGTTCGATAGGAAATGAAAACATTTTCATCGATTTTATCATCAAAATCTTCTATTAAACTCTGAATCGGATCTAATTGTCCGTTCCAGTCAACAATCAATGCTGTTAATGCATTCTTTTCTGCAATATTTGTTTTCATAAATTTGCATGCATAATCAAAAGCTTCTGCTGTTCCTTTGAAATGTAACTCCTTCGGCAATCGGTTTGGGGGGGACGGTTTATCAGGTTTGCCAAACAGATCGCGAAACTTAAAGGCCATTGGTAGAGCGCCCCTATCATTTGTCCCTAGTCTCTGTGGCGAAATCGCCGTGGAGGGCAGGGAGGCCGCTGTCAGGGGTGTCCTGATGCGTCCCCTGCTTCGATAACCGTGACTCAGAACAACGCAGCTTTGCAACACTCGGCGAGTGCACTCGGCACCGCTCGCGACTAGAAGTGATGTGCCAAGCAGATTATCGCTGCATCCCCAATGCGAAGGTAGTTGTCTCTCGGGCCAACTGAGGTTTTGCAGAAGAGGCAACGTAGCGGAGGAGCCAACTTGTCGCGAAATCCTCTCATGCCCGCACTCTCGGTTCACCCGCAGCCCACTCAGCACCGCGTAGGAACGATTGTGGTAACGCAGCGATCGGATGCGCAAAAATTATCAGTAAAACAATAGTTTATTTAAGTTCAGTGGCGGAGAGGGAGGGATTCGAACCCTCGGTACGCTCGCGCGCACAACGGTTTTCGAGACCGCCCCGTTCGACCGCTCCGGCACCTCTCCACGGGTTCTGCGCCGGCCGGCTCGGGTGGCCGCCGGGCAGAGCGCAGTCTTCTAGCCGAAGGCCGCCCGGCCCGCAAGCCCAAGCTGGCGCGCTGCCGGCAAGGCTGCCGGGGTGTGGTCGGGGGACCTCAGCTCTGCTTGTCAGCCTCGGTTGTCAGCTTCGGGCGTCAGCCTCGGGCGCCGCGGGCCATGCCGGTCGCGTCGACCTGCGGCTGGCCGCGGTAGCGGGTCTGCTGGTAGAGCTCGGCCACCATGCGGCTGGCGGTCTTCTCGAAGCAGCAGGGCAGCAGGGCGTGCACGAAGGCGGCCGCGGAGGCCGCAAGCAGGCGGAAGCCGAAGCGGCCGGCGAAGACCGCGTGCTCGGCATAGCTCTCGTCGACGGAGCGGGGGTGGGCGAGGAAGAGGTGGGTCAGCATGGTGGGTCTCCCGATCGAGTCCGCTGTTGTTCCTTGAGACTCAATATGGCGATTCTTCCGCGCCCGTTCTTCCCAAAGTTTGCAATGAATGGCGTGATATGCGAGAGAATATCCCAAGAATGGGGAGAATCGAATGACGCTTGATGAACTGGATCGCCGCCTGCTGACCCTGCTGCAGCGGGACTCCAGCCTGGCGATGGAGGCGGTGGGCGAGGAGGTGGGGCTCTCGCGCAATGCCTGCTGGCGACGCATCCGCCGGCTGGAGCAGGAGGGCTACCTCAAGGCCCGGGTGGCGCTGGCCGACGCCGGGCGGCTGAACCTGGGCCTCATGGTCTTCATCGCGGTCAGGACCAACCAGCACACGGCCGACTGGGCGGAGAGCTTCCGCCGCGCCACCTGCTCCATGCCGGAGATCCAGGGCGTCTACCGCACCTCCGGCGACCTCGACTACCTGATCAAGGCGCGGGTGCCCGACGTCGCTGCCTACGACGCCCTCTACCAGCGCCTCATCGCCAAGGTCAGCCTGGCCGACGTCTCCGCCAGCTTCGTCATGGAGGAGATGAAGGAGACGACGGAGCTGCCGCTCACCTACGCCTGATGGCGCGCGGCCTTGGAGGTTCAGCGCGCCGGGAGGTGGACGGTGGTGCGGGGCAGGGGAGCCCTCGCCAGAACGCCGCTCAGCCGAGCCAGAGGAAGTCGCTGGCCGTCAGCTGGTCTGCTTGCGAGAGCCCGTCGATCAGGAAGACCTGGTCGGCGGCGCCGTCCCCGTCCTGGTCGACCTGGACCTGCTTCACGGCGTTGTGCCGGGCCTCGCTGTTGCCCGACGCGCTGAAGGCGGCATTGCCGATGTAAGCGAAGCTGCCGACTTCCAGGCCGGTCGCGAAGACCAGCTTGTCCTCGCCGTCGCCGGCCCCCAGGGAGACGCCGTCGAAGTCGCGGATCACCGGCGCGCCGCTGCCGGGCGGCAGGATGGTCCGGCCGTCGAAGAAGAAGCCGTCCTCGCCGCTGCCGCCGAAGAGGGCATTGCCGCTCTCCATCGCCATCAGATCGACGCCGGAATCGCCGTAGAGACGGTCGCTGCCGCTGCCGCCGGAGAGAGAATCGTCGCCGTTCAGACCCAGGACGCGGTCGTCGCCGCCCAGCCCCTCCAGCCTGTTCTGGAAGCTGTTGCCGATGATGCGGTTGTCGAGGCCGTTGCCGACGCCGTCGATGGCGCCGCTGTCCATCTCCAGCCGCAGCCTCTCGATGTAGCCCGTGGCAGTCCCGTCCGGCAGGGTGAAGTCGACCGAGGCGCGCAGCAGGTCGTCGCCTTCGCCCTCCAGTTCGATCACCAGGTCGGTGGCGGTCTCGACCAGGAAGGTGTCGTTCCCCAGCCCTCCGGTCATCACATCGCCGCCCTCGCGCCCTTTCAGGGTATCGTCGCCGTCCATGCCGCTCAGGCTGTTGGAGGCCGAATTGCCGACCAGCTTGTTGTCGAAGGCGTTGCCGGTGAGGTTGCCGGCCCCCGCTCCGATGATCACGTTGGCCTGCTCGATATGACCGCCGCTGCCGTCGGCCAGGGTGTAGTCTGCGGCGGAGGAGCGGATGGTGTCGTTGGCACCGCCCAGCAGTCCCTCGATCACCACGTCGGCCGCGGTGTCGACGGTGATCCGGTCGCTGCCCGACCCGCCGTAGGCCGTATCGACGCCGCTGGCGCCGTTCAGCGTGTCGGCTCCGCTGTCGCCGTAGAGGGTGTCGGCACCGCTGCCCGCACCGATCTGGTCTCCGGCCAGTCCGCCGAAGGCGACGTCATCGCCGGCGGCGTCGAACAGGGTATCGACGCTGTTCCCGCCGGCCAGGCGGTCGTCTCCGGAGCCACCCCAGAGGGTGTCCGTGCCGGTCCCCCCGTCGGCCGTATCGTTGCCGCTGCCACCGAACAGGAGGTCCGAGCCGCCGCTGCCCAAGAGCCCCCGGTCGTCGCCCGCATCTCCGTAGACGCGGTCGTCGCCGTCGTCGCCGTCGAGCGTGGTGTCGTCGCCCTCGCCACCGAAGATCAGGTCGCTGCCGTCGCCGCCGAAGAGGGCGCCGTCGTTCCCGGTACCGCCGAAGAGCCAGTCGTCGCCGCTGAGACCGGCAAGGACGGAATCCTGGCCGACGTCACCGTAGATGCTGTCGTCCCCCGAGTCGCCGAAGAGACCCAGGTCGTTGCCGCCATTGCCGCGGAGCAGGTCGTCGCCGGTACCTCCGTAGAGGAAGGCGTCATTGCTGCTGCCGGCGAAGAGCCGGTCATCGCCATCGGCCCCGTAGAAGCCCCGGTCGATGTCGTGGCCGCCGAAGATCGCGTCGGCACCGCTGCCGCCCTTGAGGTACAGATCCTCTCCCAGCTCGCCGAAGATGAGGTCGTCGCCGCTGCCGCCGTAGAAGGAATCCCCCTGGCTGCCGCCGTAGAGCACGTCGGCCCCCAGGCCACCGGAAAGCTCGTCCATGCCGCTGCCGCCGAAGAGGAAGCTGTCGGACCCCTCGTCGCCGAAGATCCGGTCGTTGCCGATCCCGCCGTAGAGCGAGGCGTCCCCTCCAGCCCCGCCATAGAGGCGGTCTCCGCCGCTTGCGCCGAAGAGCTGCCGGTCGTCGCCCGCCTCGCCGGCGAGGGTGTCGCCGCCCGAACCGCCATAGAGAAGGCTGTCGTCGCCGCTGCCGGCCTCGATCAGGTCCGCGCCCTCCTCTCCCTGCAGCGACCTGTCGGCGCCGCTGCCGCCGGAGAGCCTATCGCTGCCGAGGCCTCCATAGAGATAGGCATCGCTGCCGTTCCCGCCGGAGAGCGTGTCATTGCCGGAGAGCCCGAGCAGCGAGAGATCCCCTCCGCTCTCCCCGTAGAGGCGATCGTCGCCGCTGTTGCCGATCAGGAGGCTGTCGGCGCCCGATCCACCGTAGAGATAATCGCTGCCGGTGAGGCCGACGAGGGAGGTATCGTCCCCGCTGTCGCCGAAGAGCCTGTCGCTGCCGCTTGCACCGAAGAGGAGGCTGTCGTTACCGCTGCCTCCATAGACGCTGTCCTCGCCGGAGCCGGCGAGCAGGGTGGCATCGTTCCCATCGCCTCCGAAGATGGCGTCGTCGTCATGGTTGCCCTGCAGGTAGGAATCGTCGCCCGAGCCGCCTTCGACCCTGTCGTTCCCGCTGCCGCCGATCAGGCTCCGGTCGTTGCCGCTGTCCCCGCTCACCAGATCGTCGCCGCTCTGCGCGTAGAGGCGATAGTCGTCGCCGTCGCCGCCGCGCAGCAGGTCGTTGCCCAGATTGGCGAAGAGCCCCCGGTCGCTGCCGCTGTCGCCGTAGAGCGAGTCGTCGCCGTCGCCGCCGAAGATCGCGGTATCGTTGCCGCTGCCTCCGTAGAAGAGGTCCGCGTCGTCGCCGGCGAACATCTCCGTATCGTCGCCGCCTCCCCCCCAGAAGGTGTCGGACCCGCCGAAGCCGTAAAAGGAGCGATCCAGACCGGACCCGCCGTCCAGGCTGTCCGCGCCGCTCCCTCCCTTCAGGATATCCACGCCGCTGCGGCCAACGAAGTGATTGGCCCCGGTGATGCGCGGGTCGGCGACCAGGGAATCGTTGGCCGTGGTGCCGGTGACGCTGAGCGACTGGATGTCGGCGATCTTGAGGGCGCCCAGGCTGTCGAGGGTGGTGAAGGCGAAGAGGGCGAGCAGGTCCTCGCCGGACCCGCCCCAGAAGGTCTCCTCGCCCTGCAGCTCGGCCGGATCGAAGACGGAGATCCGGTCGGAGCCGCTGGCGCCGAAAACGGCATCGCGCCCGCTGTCGCCGGAGAGCTCGTCGTTGCCTTCTCCGCCCCACAGCGGCGAATCATCGCCGGAACCGCCGTAGAGGAAGTCGTCGCCGTTGCCGCCGTCGAGCGTCCGGTCGTTCCCGTCGCCACCGAAGATCGTGTCCGACTGGCTGGCCCCACTCAGGGTCTGGTCGTTGCCGTCTCCGCCGAAGAGGAGGTCATTGCCGGAGCCTCCGCGCAGAATGCTGTCCGTATTGGTGTCGCCATAGAGGGTGTCGTTGCCGTCGTCGCCCGTGAGGCTCTTCTCGCTGCCGTCGCCTCCGAATATCGTGTCGTCGCCCTTCCCCCCGCGCAGTACATAGTCGTTGTTGTCGTCGCCGAAGATGGTGTCGTTGCCATTGTCCCCGAAGATGTAGGTGTCTGTCCCGTTCCCGCCGTAGAGCGTGTCGTCGCCGTGGTCGCCGTTGATCGTCAGGTCGATGTCCGGGCCCGAACGGATGAGGTCCGCCCCGGAACCCCCGAAGATGCTGCGATCGAAGTTGCGGTTGGTGTAGATGGTGTCGTTGCCGCTGCCCCCGAAGACGAAGGTATCGCCGCCGGTGCCGGACATCAGGAAGTCATTTCCATCTCCACCGTACAGACGGTCGTTCGTCCTGGCACCGAAGAGAGAATCGTTGCCGGAACCGCCGTAGAGGGAATCCTGCTGGCCCTTGCCGTAGAGAAAGTCGTCGCCGCTCAGCCCGAACAGCCTGTCGGGATTCCCGCCACCGTAGAGGGTATCGTTGCCGTCGGTGCCTGTCTTCGTCGCCATGTCTTCCTCCCAAGTAAGCCGATCGAGAGAACGGCGCTCCGGCTTCGAGACGGGTCCGAAGGGTCCTAGGCAAAAACTTTCGGCAGGCGAGGCTGGCTATCCTTCGGCATCGCAAAACGCGTTCTTCGAACCGGGGCATGCGAGGGTTGGTCTACTGTCGCTTTGGTTTTTATCGCCTGAATTGATCGGCAACCTAGCCTGCAGCCGGCGGTTCGACAACACCCGATTGATCGAGAATCGTCCGCATGCAATCACTCAGGGAAGGCAGGGGAGGGTTCTATTCGTGCCGGGACCGGGGGCCCAAGCAAAAACGGCGGCCTCCTGGGAGACCGCCGCCATCGCAAAGGTTAGGTGAGGGGAGGGGTCAGGCCTGGACCTGGACCGGGACGCCGCGGGTGTTCAGAAGCTCCACCAGCTCGCCGTCCTGGAACATCTCGCGGACGATGTCGCAGCCGCCGACGAACTCGCCCTTGACGTAGAGCTGCGGCACGGTCGGCCAGTTGCTGTAGTCCTTGATGCCCTGGCGCAGGCCCGGATCCTGCAGCACGTCGACGCCCTTGAACTTGACGCCCAGGTGGTTCAGCACCTGGACCACGGCGGCGGAGAAGCCGCACTGCGGAAAGACCGGGGTGCCTTTCATGAAGAGCACCACGTCGGTGCCGCCGACCTCTTCCTTGATGCGCTCGAAAATCTGGTTTTCCATGGTAACTCTTCCCTTCCTCGACGGGGCGCCAAGGGCCCCTTGCGTTGGTCCCGGCCTTTAGCCCGCCGGCAGCGAGGTCTGCAGCGCGAGGGCGTGGAGCTCTCCGCCCATGCGTCCCTGCAGGGCCTCGTAGACCATCTGATGCTGCTGCACGCGCGACTTGCCACGGAAACTCTCGGAGACGACGTAGGCCGCGTAGTGGTCGCCGTCGCCGCGCAGGTCCTCGATCGTCACCTGGGCATCCGGCATCGCGTCCTTGATCAGCCGTTCGATCTCGCTCGCATCCATAGCCAAGGCCCGTAACTCCCTAATCCTGTGGTCCGCCGCCGTTCATGAAGCGCGGCATCCAGTCTTCGTACTTTTCCGTCAGGCTCGCAAGCGATATGGCGCCGCCGCCCGGCAAGATCAACGCTTCGCCGCCGCTGCGGCCGACGGTGCGGGCGGCAACCCCGGCCGCTTCCGCGCGCTCCAGAACCCTCTGCGTCTGCTCCACGGCGAGGAGATAGCGGCCCTGGTCCTCGCCGAAAAGCCAGGCCGTCAGAGCGATCTCCTCCGGCGGACCCTCCAGGGTCAGGCCCATGCGGCCGGCCAGCGCCATCTCGGCCGCTGCGACCGCCAGACCGCCGTCCGAGAGGTCGTGGCAGGCCAGTACCAGGCTCTCTTCGATCAGGGCGCGCACCAGTTCGCCCACGGCCAGTTCGGCGTCGAGATCCACCGGGGGAGGGGGGCCGGCTTCCTGCCCGCAGCACTCCCGCAGGAAGAGCGACTGGCCCAGATGGCCCTGGCTCTTTCCCAGCAGGATCAGGCTTTGGTCCCGGCCGAGGCCGATACGGACCATGCGCTCGCTGTCCTGCAGAAGCCCGACGCCGCCGATCACCGGGGTCGGCAGTATGGCCTTGCCGTTGGTCTCGTTGTAGAGCGAGACATTGCCGGAAACGACCGGGTAGGAGAGGTGGCGCGCGGCCTCGCCGATGCCGCGCACGGCCCCGACGAGTTGGCCCATGATCTCCGGTTTCTCGGGATTGCCGAAGTTCAGGTTGTTGGTGATCGCCAGCGGCCTCGCGCCCACCGCCGTCAGGTTGCGGTAGCTCTCCGCCACGGCCTGGCGGCCGCCCTGGACGGGGTCGGCCTTCACGTAGCGCGGGGTGCAGTCGACGCTCATCGCAAGCGCGCGCTTGCTGCCATGGACGCGCACCACCGCCGCATCGCCACCCGGGCGCTGCAGCGTGTCGGCCATCACCATGTGGTCGTACTGCTCCCAGATCCAGCGGCGCGAGCAGAGATCGGGCGAGGCCATCAGGGCCGTGAGGGCCTCGGCCGGGTCGATCTCGGGCAAATCGGCGGGGTCGAATTCCGGCGGCGACGGGCTCTCGGTCCAGGGGCGGTCGTACTCCGGCGAAGCGGCGGCCAGCGGGTCGATGGGCAGGTCGCCCACGGTCTCGCCCTGCCAGACCAGCTTCATGCGGCCGCTGTCGGTCAGCTTGCCGATCACCGCGAAATCGAGGTCCCACTTCTCGAAGATCGCGCGCGCCACCTCCTCGCGGCCGGGGCGCAGGATCATCAGCATGCGCTCCTGGCTCTCGGAGAGCATCAGCTCGTAGGGCGTCATCCCGGTCTCGCGCATCGGCACGCGGTCGAGCCAGAGCTCCACCCCGCAGCCGCCCTTGGAGGCCATCTCGAATGAGGAGGAGGTGAGGCCGGCCGCCCCCATGTCCTGGATCGCCTCGATCGCGTCGGTTGCCATCAGCTCCAGGCAGGCCTCGATCAGGAGCTTCTCGACGAAGGGATCGCCGACCTGGACCGTGGGGCGCTGCGCCTCGGCCGCCTCGTCGAACTCGGCGGACGCCATGGTGGCGCCGTGAATCCCGTCGCGCCCGGTCTTGGAGCCGACGTAGACCACGGGGTTCCCGATGCCGGCGGCCTTGGCATAGAAGATGCGGTTCCTGTCGGCCAGGCCCACGGTCATGGCGTTGACCAGGATGTTGCCGTTGTAGCTGGGGTGGAAGTTCACCTCGCCGCCGACGGTCGGCACGCCGACGCAGTTGCCGTAGCCGCCGATGCCGGCGACCACGCCGGAGACCAGGTGGCGGGTCTTCTCGTGCTCCGGCGCGCCGAAACGCAGGGCGTTCAGGTTGGCGACCGGTCTCGCGCCCATGGTGAAGACGTCGCGCAGGATGCCGCCCACGCCGGTGGCCGCACCCTGGTAGGGCTCGATGAAGCTCGGGTGGTTGTGGCTCTCGATCTTGAAGATCGCGGCCTGGCCCTCGCCGATGTCCACCACGCCGGCATTCTCGCCCGGTCCCTGGATCACCTGCGGCCCCTCGGTCGGCAGGGTCTTCAGCCAGCGCTTGGAAGACTTGTAGGAGCAGTGCTCGGACCACATGACCGAGAAGATGCCCAGTTCCAGCAGGTTGGGCGCGCGGCCCATGATCTGCTTTGCCAGCGCATACTCCTCATCCGAGAGGCCGTGCTGGGCGACGATCTCGGGCGTCAGCTCTTCAGTCATGCGTCTTCAGTCAAGCGTCTTCACTGGGGCCAAGAGGTTGGATGGCGGGCGGCGGTCACTTGCCGGTTGGACGGACAACGACTCGCTCTTCGTAGATAAGCCACTTGCCCCCGGGTCCGCGGGCCACGTAGGCCTGATAGGGATAGGTCTCGTCGGTGAGCTGCGAGGTGCGCGAGGCGAGGATGCGCACGCCGTTGCCCTCCGGCACCGCGGTCACGTTGGTGTAGGCGAACCACTCGCCGACGTTGCGCGCGGTGTGCAGATAGGGGGCCAGCGCCTCCTTGAAGGCCTTGCCCGTGGTCCGGAACTCCCGCTCGGTGGTCGGCATGATCACCGTAGTGATGATCTGCGCCTGATCGGAATAGAGGTTCACGACGTCGGGGTTGTAGCTGTTCTCCAGCAGCACGAACTGGCGGAACATCTTGCGCGCCTCTTCGATCTCCCGCGGCCCGGCCTGGGCCAGGGCGACGCTCGGCAGCAGGAAGAGGAAGACGAAGAGAAATCCAAGCCGTGGCATCAGTTGAAGGCCTCCACCAATCCGTCGAAGAGCGCGCGCCCGTCGTTGCCGCCCAGCGCCGGGTCGGAAAGGCGCTCCGGGTGCGGCATCAGACCCAGCACGGTCTTCTGCTCGTTGAAGATCCCCGCGATGTTCGAGACGGAGCCGTTGGGATTGGCCTCGGGCCGGACCGAGCCGTCGGCATCGCAGTAGCGGAAGGCGATCTGGCCCTTGTCCTCCAGTTCCCGCCGGCCCTCCTCGTCGATGACGTAGCAGCCGTCGTGGTTGGCCACGGGGATGCGGATGCACTGGCCTTCCTCGTAGCGGCTGGTGAAGAGCGACTGGCTGGTCTCGACCCGCAGCGTCACGTCGCGGCAGAGGAACTTGAGGTCCCGGTTGCGGGTGAGCGCGCCCGGCAGCAGCTTGGCCTCGGTCAGGATCTGGAAGCCGTTGCAGATGCCGAGCACGGCGACGCCCTTCTCGGCGGCCTCGACCGTCGCCCGCATGGCCGGCGCGTGCGCCGACATGGCCCCGCAGCGCAGGTAGTCGCCATAGCTGAAACCGCCCGGCAGGACGATGAGGTCGACCGCCGGCAGCTCGCTCTCCTTGTGCCAGACCATGACGGGCTCGCTGCCCATCGACTGCCTCAGGGCCACCTGGACGTCCCGGTCGCAGTTCGATCCGGGGAAGACGATGATGGCGCTCTTCATCCGTCCCCTCGCCCTCCTTTCAGCCTTCCAGTTCCAGCCGATAGGTCTCGATCACCTCGTTGACCAAGAGCTTTTTGCACATGGCCTCGACCTGGGCTTCGGCTGTCTTGCTGTCGCTGGCATCGAGCTCGATCTCGATCAGCTTCCCCTGTCGGACCTGGCCCACGCCCTCGAACCCGAGGGTTTCCAGGGCATTCTTGATGGCGCTGCCCTGGGGATCGAGCACGGCCGGCTTCAGGGTCACATGCACGCGCGCTTTCATGGACCAGTCTCGTAGCAAGGTTCGCGTCGGATTCGCGAGGCGGCCTTTCCGCCGGCTGAGCCTAGTCCCGCCTCGCGGCGGAGACAAGCCGTCGCCGGGGCCCGGTGCAGCCTCGCTCTATTGTACGGCACGGGGGCCTTCGAGATCCATGGGTCCCGCCTCGGGCAGGACTCCCAGGCGCCGCGCCACCTCCTGATAGGCCTCTTCCACCTTGCCCAGGTCGCGCCGGAAGCGGTCCTTGTCCAGCTTCTCGTTGGTGGCGACGTCCCAGAGGCGGCAGGAATCGGGGCTGATCTCGTCGGCCAGGATGATCCGCATCTCCTCGTTCTCCCAGTGCCGGCCGAACTCCAGCTTGAAGTCGATGAGCCGGAGGTTGATCGCCCGGAAGAGGCCGGAGAGGAAGTCGTTGGTCCTAAGCGCCAGGTGCACCATGTCGTCCAGGTCTTCGGGCGCCGCCCAGCCGAAGGCGGTGATGTGCTCCTCGGAGACCAGGGGATCGCCCAGCTCGTCGTTCTTGTAGAAGTACTCGACGATGGAGCGGGGCAGGGGGGCGCCCTCCTCGACCTTGAAGCGCTTGGCGAAGGTGCCGGCGGCGACGTTGCGCACCACCACCTCGACCGGGATGATCTCGACCTCCCGGACCAGCTGCTCGCGCATGTTCAGGCGGCGCACGAAGTGATTGGGAACGCCGATTTCGGCCAGGCGCTGCATGATGAACTCGGAGATCCGGTTGTTCAGCACGCCCTTGCCGGTGATCGTGCCCTTCTTCTGGTTGTTGAAGGCGGTGGCATCATCCTTGAAGTACTGGACCAGGGTGCCGGGCTCCGGGCCTTCGAAGAGGATCTTGGCCTTGCCCTCGTAGATGCGGCGACGGCGCGGACGTTGCATGGCTCAGAACGGCTCCCAAACACAAAGGGCCGGCGCGGACCACCGCCACCGGCACGATACCCGTCCTCCATATAGCAGCGCACCCTCCGGCCCACAACGGGCCAGTGCCCGCCTATTTCCGGGAGAGGATATGGAAGAGGCCCCAGACCAGGCCGGCGTCGTCCTCGCCCGGGTAGGCGGGGGCCGCTTCTCCCGGCGGGAAGACCAGCCAGATCGGCCCGTGCCCGCCGACCGCGAGCGGGCTGTCGTCGGCCGTCAGCGCCAGGATGAAGGTGCCGCCCTCGACCATGCTGCGCTCCAGGATGGCGGAGTAGCCGTCGATCGCCATCAGCTCCAGCTTCCCGCCGGTGGCCCCGGCCGCCTTCAGCACCGAGGCGAGGCTGGGTCCGGCGAAGCGCACCTCGCGATTCCAGCTCGGATAGTTGAGCGTCAGGCCCTGCTGCGGCAGCGCCCGCAGCTCGGCCAGGGTGAAGGCATGGGCCTTCTCGAAGGGGTCGATGTAGCGTGCGGCCAGCGCATCGGTGAAGGGATCGAAGGGGCCGCGGTTGACCTCCTCGACGAGGCCGCTGACGGTCAGCACGACGGGGCTCGTCCCCTCGGCCCTGGCCGTCAGGGGAAGGAGCAGCAGGAGACAGCAGAGCAGGCGCGCGAGCATGGGGACTTCCTTCGTGGTTGGCCTCTCGAGGGAGCCCAATTTCGCCGGTCGATGCAAGGGCCGAGGTTCGCGCGCGGTCGAGCCCATCCGCGCTAGCGCTTGCGCGCCAGGGTCAGGCCGTCGGCGAAGGGGGCGAGCGCCAGGTCGACTCGCTCGTCCTCGCGGATGATGCGGTTCAGCTCTCGTACCGCGTCCAGGCCGTCGGAGTCGCGCTCCTCGAGGACGGCGCCACCGCCGAAGACGTTGTCGACCATGATGAGGCCGCCGGGGCGCATGAGCGGCAGGCTCGCCTCGTAGTAGTCCACCCGCTCTTCCCAGGCGGCGTCGATGAAGCAGAGGTCGTAGCTGCCGGCAGCCCCGTCCTCCGCCAGCTTCCGCAGGCTCTCCAACGCAGGGGCCAGGCGCAGCGCGATGCGCTCCGCGACGCCGGCACGCTGCCAGTAACGCCGCGCGACCGAGGTCCACTCCTCGCTGACATCCAGGCAGGTGAGCTCCAGCTCCGGCACCGCCAGGGCCAGCGCCAGGGAGGAATAGCCGGTGAAGGTGCCGATCTCCAGATAGCGGCGCGCGGCCATGAGCTGCGCCAGCAGGCCCATGAACTGTCCCTGGTCCGGCGCGATCTGCATCACCGACCACTCCATGCTGGCGGTCTCCTCGCGCAGCTCCGCCAGCAGCGGCGCCTCGCGGACGCCGACCTTCAGGATATAGTCGTAGAGGGCCGGGGTGATCTCCGCTGCGCCTGTGCTCATGCCTTGCTTCTCCTAGTTCGCGTCTTCGGTCCAGGGGAGCTGGACCGGATGAAAGGCTGTCGTGTCGGGGCGACCGGCGGCGAAGCGCCAGACCGGCAGGCGCGGCTCTTCGCCGATCGAGCGAGGCCGGCTGGGCAGGGCCAGCAGGCTCGACGAGACCGTGCCGAAGTCTCCGCCGGTGACGACGCAGAGTCCCTTGGCGGGATCGTCGGGGTCGCTGGTGGCCAGCAGCGCCTCCCAGTCGGCCCAGTCGTCGGTCTCGGGATCGGGCGGAAGGGCGGCGCGGAAGGCAGGCAGGAAGCGGGCGATGCGCGGGCTCTTCTCGTCGTCCAGGTCGTGCGCGGTGATCATGGAAAAGCCCTGCGGCACGGGCAGGAGATCGACCTTATGTGCCCCGCCGCCGGGATTGCGCAGCCAGAAGGCCTCCTCCTCGTCGGCGAGCAGGAGGTTGAAGCTGCGGTAGGAGCTGGCTTCCAGGTGGCCCAGCGCGTCGGCCGCCTCGGCCGCGGTCGCGTGGTCCAGGGCCTCCAGCACCAGCTCGCCGCGGCTGCGCTTTCCCGCCGCCGGCCCGAGCGAGCCCATGCGGTTCAGCACGCAGGCCACGAGGCCCTGGCGGTTCACCCCCATCCAGCTTCCCCCGGAGAGGAGGTCGATCCCGGCCACCAGGTCCGGCCGCTCCGGCCAATGCCGGCCCGGCGGCTGCCAGGGCCTGCTTGCCAACTCATCGCGGTTCGCGGCTAGGATAAGGGGCCAGGGCTCGCCGGGGCGGTGGAGGAGGATCACACTGCACATGGCCTCAAGCTGAGCGCAGCTTCGCACCTGCCGCAAGTCTCCAGGTCGCGCCGCCGCGTCATGGCACCCTTGAACCGCCCAGTTGTCCGCCGTTGCGGCGAAGGAGCGCCCTCATGCCGAAGATCGTAGCCGTCGAACCGCGCCTCTTCCGGGTGCCGCTCGCCGAGGTGCTGCACGACGCCAAGCACGGCGCCCACAGCCACTTCGAGCTGGTGACCGTGACCCTTGCCCTCGACGACGGGGCGGAGGGCTGCGGCTATAGCTACACCGGCGGGCTGGGCGGGCAGGCGATCCTGGCGGTGCTGCGCCACGACCTGGCGCCCTTCCTCATAGGCCAGGAAGCCGATGACGTGGAGGCACTCAACGAGGCCATGCAGTGGCGGCTGCACTACGTCGGGCGCGGGGGCATCGCGGGCTTCGCCATCTCGGCAGCCGACATCGCGCTCTGGGACCTGCGCGGCAGGCGGGAGGGTCGCTCGCTGCGGGCGATGGCGGGCGGCGCGCAGGAAAGCGTCGATGCCTACCGCGGCGGCATCGACCTCGGATTCGACACCGAGCGGCTGCTGGCCAACGTCAGCGGCTATCTGGACGAGGGCTTCACGGCGGTGAAGATCAAGGTCGGCCGGGAGCGCCTGAGCGAGGACCTGGAGCGCGCGCGGGCGGTGCGCGCCCTGATCGGGGCGGAGGCCGCCTTCATGGTCGACGCGAACTACGCCATGAGCGTCCCGCAGGCGATCGAGGCCGCCCGCGCCTTCATGGAGCACGACATCCTCTGGTTCGAGGAGCCGATCGAGCCCGACGACTACCGGGGCTATGCCGAGATCGCCGCGGCCACCGGCTGCCCGCTGGCCATGGGCGAGAACCTGCACAGCCTGCACGAGTTCGGCTTCGCCCTGGACCAGGCGCGCCTCTCCTTCATCCAGCCCGACGCGTCCAACTGCGGCGGCATCACCGCCTGGCTGAAGGTGGCCGAGATGGCGCGCCGCGCCGGCATTCCCGTCTGCAGTCACGGCATGCAGGAGCTGCACGTGTCTCTGCTGGCGGGGCAGAGCAACGCCGGCTGGCTGGAGGTGCACAGCTTTCCCATCGACCGCTACACCAGGCGGCCCCTGGTGGTGGAAGAGGCCCGCGCCGTCGCCCCGGACGAGCCGGGCACCGGGGTCAGCTTCGACTGGCCCCTCCTGGAGCCGCACGCGGCGGCGTGACCCGGGGGAGATGGCCGGCAAGCCGCATGGGCTTGCGCCTTGCCCCTCGAGGTGTCACCTAAGGGCTCCGATTTCGACTGCCGGAGGGACCCTGGACATGCCGAGCTTCAGCGACCGTGAGAAGAGTTTCGAGGACAAGTTCAAGCACGACGAGGAGCTGCAGTTCCGCGTCGTCAACCGCCGCAACAAGCTGCTGGGGCTCTGGGTCGCGGAGATACTCGGCAAGAAGGGCGACGAGGCCAAGGCCTATGCCCAGGAGGTGGTGATGTCGGACCTCACCGAGCCCGGCGAGGAGGACGTGGTGCGCAAGATCCTGGCCGATGTGAAGACGGCCGAGGCGGACCTCTCCGAGCACCGGCTGCGCCACCACATGGAGCAGCTCATCGAGACCGCCAAAGACCAGATCATGAAGGAATAGCCGGGCGCCGCCGATGGCTCTCCTCTTCCGCGGGGCGACCCTGTTCGACGGCAGCGGCGCAGAGCGGCTGCCGGCGCACGACCTGCTGGTCGAGGGCGACCGCATCGCCGCCATCGGGCGCGACCTCGCGGCGCCCGAGGGCTGCCGGGTCGTGGAGGCCGGAGGCCTGGCGCTGATGCCGGGCATCGTCGACAGCCACACCCACTACGATGCCCAGGTGACCTGGGACCCGACCGTCACGCCCTCGCCCCAGCTCGGCGTCAGCACCTGCGTCATCGGCAACTGCGGCTTCACCATCGCGCCCTGCCGGGCCGAGGACCGCGACCTGGTGATGCGCAACCTGACCCAGGTGGAGGGCATGTCGCTGGAGGTCCTGCGCCAGGGCATCCGCTGGGACTTCGAGAGCTTTCCCGACTACCTCGCGGCGATCGAGCGGCAAGGGCTGGCCTGCAACGTCGCGGCCTTCCTGGGTCACTCGGCGCTGCGCAGCTACGTCATGGGCGCGGCCGCGACGGAGCGGGCGGCCGAGGCCGACGAGATCGCCGCCATGAGCGCCCTGGTCCGCGAGGCCATGGCGGCGGGTGCGGTGGGCTTCGCCAGCTCGACCGCGCCGCAGCACAACGGCTGGGGCGGCCGGCCGATGCCCTCGCGCCTGGCCGACGACGCGGAGCTGGCCGCCTTGGTCGGGGCCATGGGGGAGGGCGGCCGCGGCCTCTTCATGCTGACCAAGGGCAACCGCACCGACGTGCCCTACCTGGAGACGCTGGCGGCACACGCCGGCCGACCCATCGTGATCGCCGCCCTGCTGCACAACCCGACCCGCCCGCAGCGGATCTTCGACGAGCTGGAGCAGATCGCCGCGGCGCAGGCGCGGGGGCGCGAGCTCTGGGGCCAGGTGAGCTGCTGTCCGCTGACCATGGACTTCACCCTGGCCTCGGCCTATCCGCTGGAGGGGCTGAAGGCCTGGGCGCCGGCCATGGCGGCCGAGGGCGAGGCCCTGAAGCGGGTCTATGCCGATCCCTCCTTCCGCCAGGCGGTGCGCGAGGAGCTGACGGAGCCCGCGGGCGTGCGCCTCTTCAACGGCGAGTGGGACAAGCTGGCGCTGACCGAGGCGGTCCGGCCGCACTGCCGCGATCTCGAGCATCGCTCGGTCGGCGAACTTGCGCGCGAGGCGGCGGTCGATCCCCTGGACTGGATGCTGGACTTCGCGATCGAGGAGGATCTGGGCAGCCTCTTCACCGCGCAGCTCCTGAACTCCGACGAGGAGGCGGTCGGCCGGGTCGTCACCCATCCCAAGGCCACGGTCGCGCTCTCCGACGCCGGCGCGCACCTGACCTTCTTCTGCGACGCCGGCTTCGGCCTGCACCTCATGGGCCACTGGGCCCGCGACCTGGGCGTCATGAGCCTGGAGACGGCGGTGCGGGAGCTTACGGCCAAGCCGGCCGAGATCTTCCGGATCCCCGGCCGTGGCCGTCTGGCAGAAGGCTATGCCGCCGACCTGCTGCTCTTCGATCCCGAGCGCGTCGGCCGCGGCGAGAAGCGCCGCGTGCACGACCTGCCGGGCGGCGCGGCGCGACTGACCACCGATGCCCAGGGCCTGCACGGCCTCTGGGTCAACGGCGTGCAGCTCGTCGACGCGGACGGCAGGGTCGACACCGCCGCACAGCCCGGACGCCTGCTGCGGGAGTTCGGCTCCTAGAGCGCTCTGCGCTCTGGTGGCAACGGCGCCGGCCCGCACCCCCGCCCGACCGCCCACTCAAGTATCCTGGTATGGGCGGCCAGGCGGGGGTGCGGGCCGGTCCCGCGCAAGTCCGAGACGCGCTTAAGCCTGCTCTGGCCTCCTCTCGTGCCAGTCGGTGGCCTGCTGGAAGGCGTGGCCGGCGTTCAGCACGCCCAGCTCGTCGAAGGCGCGGCCGGCGAACTGCAGGCTGACGGGAAGTCCCTCTGCGAAGCCGCAGGGGACCACCAGGGCCGGCAGGCCGGTCATGTCGAAGGGCTCTGTGTTGCGCAGGATGGCGCCGAAGACGCCTTCCTCCTGGCCGCGGATCTCGACCGTCTCGGAACCGATGGGCGTGGCCGTCAGCGCGATGCCGGGCGTGGCCAGAAGGTCGACCTCGGAGAGTACCTCGGCCATCTCTCGGCCCAGCAGCGTGCGGAAGCGCTGGGCATGGAGGTAGTCCTTGGCGAGGAGCTGGTCGCCCAGCTCCAGGAAGGTGCGCACCTGGTCGGTGAAGAGATGGGCGCGGTCGGCCAGGGTGTCGTCGTGGTAAGCCGTGGCCTCCGCCAGGTAGATGGCGAGTGCGGCCGCCTGGGAATGCGCGATCGAGGGGATCTCGACCTCGACCAGCTCCGCGCCCAGCGTCTCGAGCACGCGCAGGGCCTTTTCCACCACGGCCACCACCGGCTCCTGGGCGCGGTCGTAGAAAACGGCGCGGGGCAGGCCGATCCTGACCCCGGCCAGGCTGCCGGTGAGGCCGGCATGGTAGGCCGGGACCGGGTGCTGCGCGCTGGCTGCGTCCCGCGGGTCGGGCCCGGCGATCGCGTCCAGGATGAGGGCCGCGTCCTCCGCGGTGCGGCAGAGGGGGCCCGCGTGGTCCATGGTCCAGCAGAGCGGCAGGATGCCGGCGCGGCTGACGCGACCGTAGGTCGGCTTCAGGCCGGTGATGCCGCAGCAGGCCGCCGGCATGCGGATCGAGCCGCCGGTGTCGCTGCCGCTGGCGACGGGCAGGAGGCCGCCCGCCACCGCCGCGGCCGATCCGCTGCTGGAGCCGCCCGTGATGCGCGCGTTGTCCCAGGGATTGCGCGAGGGGCCGGCGGCCGAGCGCTCGCCGGTCGGCCCGTAGGCGAACTCGTGGGTGTTCAGCTTGCCCAGCATGACCATGCCGGCCTCGGCCAGCAGGCGCACGACCGTGGCGTCCTCGTCCGGCACCCAGTCATGCAGCACCTTGGAACCGCCGGTGGTGCGCACGCCGGCCGTGGCATAGAGGTCCTTGTGGCCGATCGGCAGGCCGTGGAGCGGACCGCGGATGCGGCCTGCCATGATCTCCTGCTCGGCGTTGCGGGCCTGGGCCAGGGCGTCTTCCGCCGTCACCGTGATGAAGGCGTTCAGCCGGGCGTTGTCGCGCTCGATCCTCTCCAGGAAGGCCCGGGCGATCTCCACGGGAGACAGCGCCTTCCCCGCGACCGCAGCGGAGAGCGCGGCCAGGTCCATGGCGTTGATGTCGCTCATCGGTGGGGCGTCTCGATGGGACGGAAGACGGTCGCCGGCTCGACCTCTTTCAGCGGCAGGGCGCGAAGCTGGTCGAGCTGGCCCAGCATGTCCTCAAGGATCCCGGCGTAGGCCTTGGCGCTTTCCGGCGCCAGGGGATGGCCGGCGACCTCGCGGGCCACGGCGGTCACGGTCTCTGCGCTGATCTTCTCTCTCTTGCTCATGGGCCAAACCTCCTTGCACCAGCGGAGCGGACAGCATGCGGATTGCACGCCGCCTTGGCCAGAGCGACAAACGCCGCCCCCTGGGCAGGGACCGGTCTCAGAGGTTATTGACACTCATTCGCAGAGTGCTTAGGTATCTCGAACACCGTGGGAGTGAAGGCGCCGGTCATGTTCGTTTGCATCTGCAATGCATACCGAAGCAGCGACATCATCGCCGCAGCGCGCGCAGGCTGCGAGGACGCCGAGGAGCTCTATCACGATCTTGGCGGCGGCCCGGTCTGCCGGCAGTGCCTGGACACGGCCCAGGCACTGATCGACCAGGAAAGGGTGACAGCCGGGGCGCTCGGCTAGGCTCCCGAACTCCATCTCCTCACTGCAGTCTACCGGTCGTGGACCCTGCGACCGGAGTAGTCTAGTCCTCCGCAGGCTTGCTCTGCAGCTGAATGAAGTTCTGCAGGCCCATCCGCTCGATCTGCTCGAGCTGGGTCTCCAGGAAATCGACGTGCTCTTCCTCGCTGCTGAGGATCTCGCGCAGGATGTGGCGCGTGACATAGTCCTCCAGCTCCTCGCACTCCTTGATCGCGGCGCGCAGGTCGGGAATGGCCTCCAGCTCCAGGGCCAGGTCGCACTCCAGGATCTCCTTGGTGTTCTCGCCGATGCGCAGCTTGCCCAGGTCCTGCAGGTTGGGCAGCCCGTCGAGGAAGAGGATGCGCTCGATGATGTCATCGGCGTGCTTCATCTCGTCGATGGACTCTTCGTACTCGTAGTGGCCGAGCCGCGAGATGCCCCAGTTGTTCAGCATCCGGCTGTGCAGGAAGTACTGGTTGATCGCCGTCAGCTCGTTCTTGAGGATCTTGTTCAGGTGCTTGATGACCCGTTTGTCGCCCTTCATGGTGTCGCTCCTCTTGGTCGTTCTAGATCGCCGGCGCGTGGGCGCCGACATCGGGATAGGGATCCTGGTGTATGATCACCTCGGCCTGACCCAGGGCCGTGGCGATGCGCAGTTCGAGGTCCTCGGCGATGCGGTGGCTCTCGGCCAGGGGCATGCTGCCCTCCAGTTCGATGTGCAACTGCACGACGACCATGGGGCCTGAGGCACGGGTGCGCAGGTCGTGCCAGCCCTTGAGGCCTGGCGTGGCCTCGATCTCGTTCTTGATCAGAGCGCGCTGCTCGTCCGGTAGTTCGCGGTCCAGAAGCATATCGAGTGCGCTGCGCGCCAGGCGGTAGGCCGAATGGAGGATGAAGAGCCCGACGGCGATGGCGACCAGCGGATCGGCTGCCGGCCAGGAGAGGCTGTCGGCAATCACGAGCGCCAGGATGACCGCCAGGTTCACCAGCAGGTCGCTGGCGTAGTGCAGGCGGTCGGCGGCGATTGCCAGCGAACCGGTGCGTCTGGCGACATAGCCCTGGAACAGCGTCAGCGCCAGGCTCGCGGCGATCGCGATGGCGAGCACGATATAGCCGATCTCCGGGTCGTGGACGGCTTCGGGTGCGTAGAGCCGCCCGGCCGCCTCGACCAGAACGAAGAGCGCCGAGCCGGCGATGAAGGCCGACTGCGCGAGCGCGGCCAGCGGCTCTGCCTTGCCGTGTCCGAAGCGGTGCTCGGAATCGGCGGGGACCAGGGCCTGGCGGACGGCCACGAAGGTGATCAGCGAGGCACAGATGTCGAGCAGGGAGTCCACCAGGGTCGCCAGCAGGCTGACCGCCTCGGTCACGAACCAGGCATAGAGCTTCAGCAGGGCAAGGAAGCTTGCGGTACCCACCGAAGCCCAGGTCACGAGATGCAGGAGGCGCCTTGCGTCAGGCGACCTGGCATCCGCTCGTGCTGTTCCCTGCTGGCCGGCCTCAGCCTTCATGTCAAAAGCAACCCTCGCTTGTCTCACCCCATCTAGGGGGCAAGGTGCGGCAAAGACAATGGGATTCGCATTCATTTCAGGGAAAAAATGCAGATTTTTCTGAGGGTTATTCTCATTTGCACGGAAGCCGCGTCAAGATCGCAGGGGTGGGTTGCTTCCTCCCGGTTGTCCCGTGAGAACGCGTATGATAAGCGTTCGCAAGTAGAAGCTGCCTCCGCCACGCTTCCGGTGTCTTTGGAAGGATTTCCTGCATGAAAAGAAACGCTCTCCTCTCCCTGGCGGTCGGTCTCGTCCTCCCCCTCGGAGTCGCTCCCTTGGGAGCAGCGCAAGCCGACGCGCCGAGCGCGGCCTCGGTCCTCCTGACCTATGCCGACATCGCCGAGGCGACCTATTCCGACTCGCTGACCGTGGCCGAGGCTCTGGACAAGGCGATCGAGACCCTGATCGCGACGCCGAGCGAGGCCAACCTGACCGCCGCCCGCGAGGCCTGGCTCGCCGCCCGCGCGCCCTACCAGCAGAGCGAGGTCTATCGCTTCGGCAACGCGATCGTCGACGACTGGGAGGGGCGGGTGAACGCCTGGCCCCTGGACGAGGGACTGATCGACTATGTCGACGCGGCCTACGGCGACAGCTCGCCGGAGAACCGCTTCTACAGCGTGAACGTCATCGCCTCGCCCAGCATCACGGTCGGCGGGCGGACCATCGACGCTTCCAAGATCACCCCGGCCCTGCTGCAGGACGAGCTGCAGGAGGTCGACGGCATCGAGGCGAACGTCGCCACCGGCTACCACGCCATCGAGTTCCTCCTCTGGGGCCAGGACCTGAACGGCACCGGGCCGGGCGCGGGCGATCGCCCCCACACCGACTTCGATCCGGCCAACTGCACCGGCGGCAACTGCGAGCGGCGCAACGAGTACCTGGGGGCCGCGAGCAAGCTGCTGCTCGCCGACCTCGAGGAGATGGTCACCGCCTGGGGGCCCATCGGTGCCGCGCGCAATGCGCTCTTCGAGGCAAGCCCCGAGGCCGGCATCCTGACCATGCTGACCGGCATGGGCTCGCTCTCCTACGGCGAACTGGCCGGCGAGCGGATGAAGCTGGGCCTGCTGCTGCACGACCCGGAAGAGGAGCATGACTGCTTCTCCGACAACACCCACAACTCGCACTACTACGACATCCTGGGCATCCAGAACGTCTATCTGGGCCGCTACAAGCGGGTCGACGGCAGCGAGGTCACCGGCGCCTCCCTCTCCGACTACGTGAAGGCCGAGGACCCCAAGCTGGACCAGGACCTGCGCGCGGAGCTGGAGAAGACCCTGGCCTCGGCGAAGGCCATGGTGCAGCGTGCCGAGACCAAGGAGGCCTACGACCAGATGATCGGGCCGGGCAACGAGGAAGGCAACGCAGTGGTGCAGGCGGTGATCGACGACCTGATCACGCAGACCCGCTCCATCGAGCGTATCGTGCTGGCCCTCAACATCGGCCAGATTGAGATCGAGGGATCCGACAGTCTTGACAACCCGAACGCCGTCTTCGAGTAGGCGGGCCTGGATCGGCGCCTGCCTGCTGGTGGCGGGCGCCGCTCTTCCCTTCATCGTCAGGGGCGCCGATGTCGCGGCGCCCCTTCCTCATCGCAGCGACCTGACGGCAAGAGACCGCGCCCGGGTCGAAGCGGTGACGGCGCCCGCGACGCGCTTCGACGAGGCCGAGGCCTTCGAGGCCATGTCGTCGGGCAAGGGCACCTCGCGGAAGTACGTCAACCGCGACGCCTTCTCCAATCCCATGGCCAACCTCAGCTTCGAGCAGGAGCAGCGCTTCAAGCTGGGCAACGGCATCTTCAAGAAGCTCTGGGTCTCCTCGCCCTCCTCGACCAGGGCCTCGGACGGGCTGGGGCCGCTCTTCAACGCGCGCGCCTGCCAGCGCTGCCACCTGAAGGACGGGCGCGGCCATCCGCCGGCCTCGAACGAGATCGATGCGGTCTCGATGTTCCTCAGGCTCTCGATCCCGCCGCAGACGGAGGAGCAACGCCGGGCCCTCGCAGAGAAGCGCCTGCTGCGCATTCCAGAACCGGTCTATGGCGGCCAGCTGCAGAACTTCGCGCTTCCCGCTATCCCGGCGGAGGGGCGCATGGTGATCGACTATGAGGAAGAGCCGGTCGAACTGGCGGACGGCAGGGTCGTCTCGCTGCGCAGGCCGCACTACAGCGTCGCCGATCCGGGCTACGGACCGCTGCATCCCGAGGTGCAGCTCTCGCCGCGCATCGCCCCGCAGATGATCGGCCTGGGCATGGTCGAGGACATCCATCCGGGCGACATCCTGGCCTGGGCCGATCCCGACGATGCGGACGGCGACGGCATCTCCGGCAGGCCGAGCTGGGTCCTGGATCCGGAGAGCGGCGCGCCGGTGCTCGGCCGCTTCGGCTGGAAGGCCTCGACCCCGAACCTGAGGGCGCAGGCGGCCGATGCCTTCGCCGGCGACATCGGCATCTCGACACCGCTTGCGAACCGCCCCTGGGGCGACTGCACGCCCGCACAGACCCCCTGCCGCGAGGCGCCGACCGGCGAGCAGGAGGATCTGGGCGTCAGCGAGGCGCCGGACCCGCTGCTCGATCTGGTCGCCTTCTATTCCGGGAACCTTGCGGTCCCCATGCGGCGCGCGGTCGACGACCCCCAGGTCCTCGAGGGCAAGCGGATCTTCTACCAGTCGGGCTGTGCCGCCTGCCACCGGCCGAAGTTCGTCACCCGCCGCGACACGGAGCAGGAGCAGCATGCCTTCCAGCTCATCTGGCCCTACAGCGACTTCCTGCTGCACGACATGGGCGAGGGGCTGGCGGACGGCCGTCCGGTGGGCGACGCTTCGGGCAGCGAGTGGCGCACGGCCCCCCTGTGGGGCATCGGCCTGACCGAGGAGGTGAGCGGCCATAGTTTCTTCCTGCACGACGGCCGCGCCCGATCCCTCCTGGAGGCCATCCTCTGGCATGGCGGCGAGGCCCAGGCGGCGCGCGACGCCGTGGTGTCACTCACCGAGGAGGAGCGCGAGGCTCTTCTGGCATTCCTGAGGTCGCTCTAGCATGCGCAAGATCCTGATCCTCCTCTTCGCCTTCGGCCTTCTCCTGGCAGGCAGGCCGGGCCTGGCCCAGCCGGGCGAGGAGGACTACGCCCAGATGGTCGAGGCGGCCCTGGAGGGCTACCTGAGGCCGGCGCTCGACGCCTTCGAAGAGCGGGCGCGCGGCCTGCAGGAGGCGGCGACCCTCCTCTGTGCCGAGCCCTCGGAAGACCATCTCGAGGCGGCCAGGGAGGCCTTCGGAAAGGCCGCTCTGGCCTACGCCGCGGTCGAATACATCGACCTCAACCCCTGGCTGGAGGAGAACCGCGGCGCCCGGATCTACTTCTTCCCGGACCGCCGCGGGGTCACCGGCCGGCATCTACGCCGGGCGCTCGCCGACAAGGACCCCGCGCTGCTGGAGGGCGATGCGATCCTGCAGTACAGCGTCGCCCTGCAGGGTCTGCCGGCGCTGGAGTACCTGCTCTACGCCAAGGGCTACCGCGACCTGGCGCAAACCGGGGTCGGACAGTACCGCTGCCGGCTGACGGTGGCGGTGGCCGACAACCTCCTGCGCCTGGCGGGCGACCTGCGCGCCGCCTGGGCCCACGGATCGGCCTATGACAAGGAGATCGGCGAGCCGCAGCCCTCCAACGAGCTGGTGCGCTCGCACAAGGAGGCCGCCACCCTGCTGCTGGGGCGCCTGGCGACCGGCCTGGAGGCCATGATCCAGCGCAAGGTCTCGGCACCCCTGGGGGCGAGCCTGGAGGAGGCGCGTCCGCTGCGGGCCGCTTATTCCGAGAGCGGGCTCAGCAACGCCGCGCTCATCGCCAATCTCGAGGGACTGCAGGCGCTGCAGGAGGCGGCCGCGATCCCCGCGCAGCTCGAGACGCTGGCGCCCGAGACGGCGGCCGCCCTGGGGCCCGCCTTCGAGAAGGCCAGCGCCGACATCGCCGCCCTTCCCCTGCCGATCGGCGAGGCTGGGGCCGATCCGGCGACACGCGCGGAGGTCGAGGCCCTGCAGGCCGACCTGCTGGCGCTGCACCGCCTGGCCGGGCAGGAGGCCCTTGCCGGCCTCGGCTTGAAGGTCTTCTTCAGTGCCGACGACGGCGATTGACCGGCGCCGCCTGCTGCTGGCCGGGCTGGCCGCGGCCCTGCCCTGGCCGGCGCGGGCAGGCTCGGCGAGCGCGCCCCTCCTGGCCTTCTGCACCCGGCCCGAGGGGAGGGCGCCCGAACTCCTGGTGTTCGACCGGGGCACGGTGGTCCTGCGCCATCTGCTGCCCACGCGGGCGCACGGGCTGGCCTGGGATCCGGTTCGCCGGCAGGGCATCGTCTTCGCACGCCGTCCCGGGACCTGGGCGCTGGCCTTCTCGCCGGATGGCGGGGCAGCGCCGCGCTGGCTGGAGGTGCTGACAGGGCGCCACTTCTACGGCCACGGCTGCTTCTCGCCGGACGGCGCGCTGCTCTACACCACCGAGAACGACTACGAGGCCGCAAGAGGGTGCATCGGCATCTACGATGCCGCAGACGACTTCCGGAGGCTGGGAGAGTTCGACAGCGGCGGCGTCGGCCCGCACGACCTCTGCCTCTTGCCGGGCGGGCGCACCCTGCTGGTCGCCAACGGCGGGATCGAGACGCACCCGGACTACGGCCGGGCCAAGCTGAACCTGGCCGACATGCGCTCCTCGCTCAGCCTGATCGATGCCGCGGACGGCTCTCTGCTTGTCGACTTTCCGGGGCCGCCGGACTGGCAACAGCTCTCTCTGCGTCACGTCTCGCTCGATGGCCAGGGGCGCCCCTGGTTCGCGGGCCAGTACGAGGGGCTGCGCTACCAGCCGGTGCCGCTGATCGGCCGGGTGACGGGGGAGGGGGGCCTCACCTTCGCCGCGGAGCCGCAGCCGGGCTGGCGCGATCTGGAGGGCTACGCCGCTTCCGTGGCCTGCTGGGGCGATCTCGTCGCCGCCACGCTGCCGCGGGCCGACCGCCTCCTGCTCTGGCGGGCCGCTGACGGCACCTTCCAGCGCAGCCTGCGCTTGCGCGAGGTCTTCGCCCTCGCCCCGCGACCGGGCCAGCTCTTCGTCGGCGGCATGGCCGGGGGCGGGTACCTGGACGAGGAGGACGCTCCCGTGACCCTGGAGCCGGTCGAGAACCACGCGCTCTGGCTGGTCTGAGCCTGGATGGGCCCTACAGTTCCGCCTCGAAGCGCTGCTCGCGCACGCCGCCCTGCCACTGGTCGACCTCGCTCTCGCCGACCATGCGAAAGCCGTAGGACTCGTAGAGATGGCGGGCGGCATCCAGGCCGGCGAAGGTGGTGAGGTAGACGCGGCCGTAGTTGCGGGCGCGGCAGAAGGACATGGCCTCCTTCATCAGCTCGTGGCCGAAGCCCTGGCCGCGCGCGGCCTCGGAGACGATAAACCAGCGCAGGTGGGCGCCCTCGCGCTCCGCCTCGGCGCCGTCGATGGTGATTGAGGCCAGAAGCTGGCCGTAGCCGAAGACGCAGCGGAAGAGGTCCCGCTTGTCGTCCTTGCGGGCCAGGAAGGCCGAGAGCTCCCGGGCGACCTTGGTCTCGAAGGCGAGGCCGAAGCCCCAGGCCGGCGCATAGTAATCCATGTGCAGCTTCACGACCTGGGCGAGCGCACCGGGGCGATAGTCCGAGACCTTGACCCTCATGCCTCATCTCCCAGAAGACGCCGGACCAGCGCTTCGGCGAGAGCGTCGTCGGGAGGAGGAGCGCCCTGCAGCAAGCGGAACCAGATCGCACCCAGGATGAGGTCGACGGTGAAGGGGAGATCATGATCCGCCGGAAGCTGGCCTTGCGACCTGGCCGCCTGCAGGGGGCCGCGCAGGATCTCCGCACGTTCGCCGACGAAGCGCGCGCGGAGGGTAGCTGAAATGACCGGGTCGCTTTGCGCCTCGACGATGAGGCCTGCGAAAATCTGTCCGGCCGGCGTTTCACGGTAGATCCGGAAGAGTTCCCGCAGGCGAGCGAGGAGGGTGGCCCGCGGAGTCTCGGCTTCCTGCACAAGGCCGGCCACGGGCACGAGCTCCTCGTAGACCTCCATGAAAAGCGCGGGCTTGCTGCCCCACCAGCGGTAGATCGTCTGCTTGCTGGCGCCGGCGCTCTGCGCCACGGCCTCCAGGCTGGTCGCCATGTAGCCGCGATCGCCGACCAGGTCGGCGGCGGCCGCGATGATCGCCTCTTTCGTCTCGATCGAGCGCTTCGGCCCCTGTCCGGCGCGAAGGCGCAAACTTCCCGCGTTCATGCCCATAGACTAGACGAGACGGTCCGTGTCGACAATCGGTCCCCAGAACGTCGTCCGAAGCGTCGACCGAGCTGACGCCCAGCCTTCTGCAGGGCAGACCGGCGTCTCTTGGGCTTGTCAGAGGCCGCCCCGGGCCTCTAAGAACGCGGCTTCGCTTGACAGGAAAGCAGTTAGATCGAAGGGGGATTGCCATGCGCGTCTACTACGACCGTGACGCCGATGTGAATCTGATCAAGGGCAAGAAGGTGGTCATCGTCGGCTACGGCAGCCAGGGACATGCCCACGCCATGAACCTGCGCGATTCCGGTGTCGCGGACGTCCGTATCGCGCTCAGGGAAGGCTCCGCCACCCGCAAGAAGGCCGAGGCCGCCGACTTCACCGTGATGACGCCGTCCGAGGCCGCCGGCTGGGCCGACGTCATGATGATGCTGACGCCCGACGAGCTGCAGGCCGACATCTACCGCGACGAGCTGGCCGGCAACATGCGCGAGGGCGCGGCCATTGCCTTCGCGCACGGCCTCAACGTCCACTTCAACCTGATCGAGGCGCGCAAGGACCTCGACGTCTTCATGGTGGCGCCCAAGGGCCCGGGCCACACGGTGCGCAGCGAGTACCTGCGCGGCGGCGGCGTGCCCTGCCTGATCGCCGTGTCGCAGGACGCCAGCGGCAACGCGCAGGAGCTGGGGCTGTCCTACGCCTCGGCCATCGGCGGCGGCCGGGCCGGCATCATCGAGACGACCTTCAAGGAGGAGTGCGAGACCGACCTCTTCGGCGAACAGGTCGTGCTCTGCGGCGGTCTGACCGCGCTGATCCAGGCCGGCTACGAGACCCTGGTCGACGCCGGCTACGCGCCGGAGATGGCCTACTTCGAGTGCCTGCACGAGGTGAAGCTGATCGTGGACCTGATCTACGAGGGCGGCCTCGCCAACATGCGCTACTCGATCTCCAACACGGCCGAGTACGGCGACTACACCCGCGGGCCGCGGGTCGTGACCGACGAGACCAAGGCCGAGATGAAGCGCATCCTGGACGATATCCAGTCCGGCCGCTTCACCCGCGACTGGGTCATGGAGAACAAGGCGGGCACGCCGTCGTTCAAGGCCATGCGCCGCCGCAGCGCCGAGCATCCCATCGAGGAGGTGGGCGAGCGCCTGCGGGGCATGATGCCCTGGATCGCCGCCAACAAGCTGGTGGACAAGGAAAAGAACTAAACCCGGCCGGAACCGCCCCCGTCCGGCCCATCCTGACGAGGGCGGCTCCATGCCGTTCGACTGGTCGGTCTGGCTCCTGCTGGCCCTTGCCACCCTGCTGGCGGGGCTGGTCAGGGGCTTTTCCGGGTTCGGCCAGGCGATGATCTTCATGCCGCTCGCCAGCATCGTGATCGAGCCCTGGCGGGCGGTGGTGATCCTGCTCTTCCTGGAGCTCTTCCTGCCCCTGCCGCTGCTGCCCCGCGCGCTGAAGACCTGCGTCTGGCGCGAGGTGGTGCCGCTGACGCTTGGGGCCTCGCTGATCCTGCCGGTCGGCGCCTACTTCCTGGTCTCGGTCGATCCGACGAGCCTGCGCTGGCTGCTCTCGCTCCTGACCCTGGCCGTGGTCGCGGCCCTGGCCTCGGGCTGGCGCTACAAGGGCGAGCCCAGCCCCTGGCTCTCGGGCCTGGTCGGCGGCCTCTCCGGCGGTCTCGGCGGCCTTGCCGCCTACTACGGCCCGCCCATCGTGCTCTTCTGGCTGGGCGGGCAGGGCAGCAGCCAGACGGTCCGCGCCAACATCCTGGTCTTCTTCGCCGTCATCGCCCTGGTCGCCGGCGGCACCTATGCCGCCTTCGGCCTGCTGCGCTTCTCGGTGGTCTGGGACACGGTGCTGATCGCGCCTGCCTATGCCCTGGGTCTCTTCGTCGGCGCCCGCCTCTTCGGCCTGGCCTCGGAGCGGACCTTCCGGCGCATCGCCTACCTGCTGATCGCCGGGGTCGCCCTCATCGGCCTACCGATCTTCTAGGGTCTCGCTGCATCGCCGTTTTCTTTTAAATTTAGCTGCTTAGACCGGCAACCTCGTTGTCTGCTTGATCTCGCGGAGGATCAGGTTGGTGCGCACGCGCACCACGCCCGGATGGGTGAAGAGGAAGCTGTCGAGGAAGCGGTAGTAGGCCTCCTTGTCGGCGCAGACGACCTTCAGGTGATAGTCGGCTTCCCCCGTCGTTTCGAAGCACTCCAGCACCTCGGCACGTTCCGCCACTGCGGCGACGAAGTCCTTCACGTGACGGCGCTCGTGGCGCTCCAGGCTGACCTGCACGACGGCGGCGAAGCCGAGACCGGCGGCCTCGGCATCCAGCAGGGCCTCGTAGCCCTTCACGATGCCGGCCTCCTCCAGCGCGCGGATCCGCCGCCAGCAGGCCGAGGTCGAGAGCCCGGCGGCCTCGGCCAGCGCCTGGTTCGTCGCCCGCGCATCCGCCTGCAGCAGGCGAAGCAGGCGTCGGTCGCTCGGGGTCAACTCCAAATCGGTTATCCTTCTCGAAAACTAACGGCGTAACGGTAGGAATTTCCGATATGGTTCCAGAGATGGGGAATTCCGGCAAGAGCTTTCACCGGATTGCGCTATCCTGGAAAGCGCTAGCCGAAGGATCTGCCCGCCATGCCGCTCGACGCTCGTGATGCCTTACCGCCCGGCCTTGCCGACTATGCCCTGGAGGACCGCTACCGCCTGAGGGAGGGGCGGGTCTTCCTGACCGGAACCCAGGCCCTGGTGCGCATCCTGCTCGACCAGGCCCGGCGCGACCGGGAGGCCGGCCTGAAGACCGCAGGCTTCGTCTCCGGCTACCGCGGCTCGCCCCTGGGCGCGGTCGACCTGGAGCTCTGGCGGGCGCGGGCCGAGGTCGAGGCGGCCGGCATCCACTTCCTGCCGGCGGTCAACGAGGACCTGGCCGCCACGGCCATCCTGGGCACGCAGCAGGTGGAGACCCAGCCCGGGCGCGAGGTCCAGGGCGTCTTCGGGCTCTGGTACGGCAAGGGGCCGGGGGTCGACCGCGCCGGCGATGCGCTCCGCCACGGCAATGCCTATGGCTCCTCGCCGCACGGCGGGGTCCTGGTGGTGGCCGGAGACGATCACGGCTGCGTCTCCTCCTCCATGCCGCACCAGTCCGACGTGGCCTTCCTCACCCACTTCATGCCGAGCCTCAACCCTGCCTCGGTGGCCGAGTACCTGAGCTTCGGGGCCTATGGCTACGCGCTCTCGCGCTTCTCCGGGATGTGGGTCGGCTTCAAGGCGGTCTCGGAAACGGTGGAGTCCGGCGCCTCGGTGAGGCTGCCGCCGGAGCGCAGCTTCGCCCGGCCCGATTTTACGCCGCCGCCGGGCGGGCTGCACTACCGCTGGCCGGACCTGCCGGGCCCGCAGATCGAGGAGCGGATGGAGTGGAAGAAGCGCGCGGTGCTGGCCTTCGCCGCCGCTAACCCGATCGACCGCCGCCTCTACGACCTGGAGGAGGCGCCCTACGGCATCGTCACCACCGGCAAGGGCCACCTGGACCTGATGGAGGCCCTGCGCCTCCTGGGGCTGGACGAGCCGCTCTGCCGGCAGCGCGGCATCGACATCTACAAGGTCGGCATGGTCTGGCCGCTGGACCGCAGCGACGCGCTGGCCTTCGTGCGCGGCAAGCGCGAGATCCTGGTGGTCGAGGAGAAGCGCGGCATCATCGAGAGCCAGTTCAAGGAGTACTTCTACGACCTGCCCGGCAGCAAGCCGCAGCAGATGGTCGGCAAGACCGACGAGGAGGGCGGCGACCTGATCCCCTGGACCGGGGAGCTTTCGCCCCGGCTATTGGCCCCCATCGTCGCCCGGCGCCTGGATCCCTTCCTGCCGGACCTGGGACTGCCGGCGCGCGCCGCAGCCTTGCTGCCGGAGCCGGGCCGGGGCATCGAGATCGGCGGGGTCGCCCGCACGCCCTACTTCTGCTCCGGCTGCCCGCACAACAGCTCGACCAGGGTGCCGGAGGGCTCCAAGGCGCTGGCGGGGATCGGCTGCCACTTCATGGCGAGCTGGATGGACCGCGAGACCAGTTCGCTGATCCAGATGGGGGGCGAGGGGGTGAACTGGGCCGCCTCCTCCCGCTTCACCGGGCGTGGCCATATCTTCCAGAACCTGGGCGAGGGGACCTACTACCACTCGGGCTCCATGGCGATCCGCCAGGCGGTCGCCGCCAAGGCCAACATCACCTACAAGATCCTCTACAACGACGCGGTCGCCATGACCGGCGGGCAGCCGGTCGACGGCCCGCTCTCGGTGCAGGCCATCGCCCAGAGCGTGCGGGCCGAGGGGGTGGAGCGGATCGCGCTGGTCTCCGACAGGCCGGACAAGTTCGCGCTGAACGACTTCCCCCGGGGGACCAGCCTGGACCACCGCCGCGATCTCGACCGCGTGCAGCGCGAGCTGCGCGAGATCCCCGGCGTCACCGTGCTGATCTACGAGCAGGCCTGCGCCACCGAGACCCGCCGCCGGCGCAAGCGCGGGCTCGTCGAGGACCCCAAGCGCTTCGCCTTCATCAACGAACTGGTCTGCGAGGGCTGTGGCGACTGCTCCCTCGAATCGAACTGCCTCAGCGTCGAGCCCAGGGAGACGCCCTTCGGCCGCAAGCGCCAGATCAACCTCTCGACCTGCAACAAGGACTTCTCCTGCCTGAACGGCTTCTGCCCCAGCTTCGTCACCCTGGAGGGCGCCGCCCGGCGGCGTCGGGGGGCGACGGCCGCCTTCGCCGAGGAGGCGGCGCTGCTGCCGGAGCCCGCCCTGCCGTCGCTGGAGGAGCCCTTCGACCTTCTGGTCACCGGCGTCGGCGGGACCGGCGTGATCACCGTCGGCGCGGTCATCGCCATGGCGGCCCATCTGGAGGGCAGGGGCGTCACGGTCCTGGACTTCACCGGCTTTGCACAGAAGTTCGGACCGGTGCTGAGCTACCTCCGGATCGCTGCCGACCCCGGCCTCAACAACCAGGTGCGGATCGACCAGGGGGCGGCAGATGCACTCATCGGCTGCGATCTGGTGGTCTCCTCCTCGCCCAAGGCCTCCGGCACCTACCGCAGGGGAATGCGTGCGCTCGTGAACAGCGCCGAGATGCCGACCGGCGACTTCGTGCGGAAGCGCGATGCCGACATGCAGGCGGCCCGGCGCCTCGAGGCCATCGAGGCGACGATCGGGGGCGAGGGCCTCCGGGTGCTCGATGCCAACCGGCTGGCCGAGGCCCGCCTGGGCGACAGCGTCTTCGCCAACATGATCATGCTGGGTGCGGCCTGGCAGGCGGGCCTGGTTCCGCTCTCGGGCGAGGCGCTGGCGCGCGCGATCGGGCTGAACGCCGTGGCGGTCGAGAAGAACCTGGAGGCCTTCGCGCTGGGTCGCCTGGCGGTCGCGCGGCCCGACCGGGTGCTGCCTCCCGCTGCAGCGGCCGAGGAGAGCCTGGACGCGCTCATCGCCAGGCGGGTGGCCTTCCTCGCCGACTACCAGGACGCGGCCTGGGCCGAGCGCTATCGCCGGAAGGTGGCCGAGGTGCGCAGCCTCGAGGCGGGCAGGGAGGGCGAGGCTCTTACCCGCGCGGTGGCCCGCGCACTCTTCAAGCTCATGTCCTACAAGGACGAGTACGAGGTAGCCCGCCTGCACAGCGATCCAGCCTTCCGGAGGAGCATCGCGGAGACCTTCGAGGGCGACTTCAAGGTGAACTACCACCTGGCCCCGCCGCTGCTCTCGGCCCGCCGCGATGCCCGCGGGCGGCCGCTCAAGAGGCGCTTCGGCCCCTGGGTCGGGCACCTCTTCCCGCTGCTGGCGCGGATGAAGCGCCTGCGCGGCACCCGCTGCGATCCCTTCGGCTGGACGGCCGAGCGCCGGCGCGAACGGGACCTGATCGGATGGTACGAGGCCCTGCTGCCGCAGCTGCTCGCCGCCTACGGCCGGGTCCCGACCGGGAGGCTGGTCGCCATCGCCGCCGCCGCCCTGGAGGTCCGCGGCTTCGGCCCGGTGAAGGAGCAGGCCGAGACGAGGGTGCGGGCGGAAGTAGAAGCCGGCGTGAAGGCCCTGTCGGGCTAGCTGCTGGAACCGGTGGATGAGTGGCCGATTGGCGCTGTCCCGCGGGAAGGAGTCCAGCGAGTCGTGGATTCTGCGGCCCTAATCCGTTGCGGAAACACCACAGTCGGAAGTAAAAATGTCATGATCGTTGGCGCCAGCTTTCCGTGATCGAACGGGTCTTGCAGCGCTTGGTGAACTGTTCGCGAATGTCGCGCCATTTGAACCGGATGGAATTCTGCACCATCGTCTCGTCCTCCTCCTTGTACGCGGGGACGACCGGTGCGTAGCGCAGCAGGGCCTGCTCGCTGCCCCGGAAGATCTCTCGGCTGACCGCTGCTGTTGGCCAGTGGGTTTCCTCCAGCCGGGCCGAGAAACGGGATTCCGCATCGGGGGGCAGATAGCCGGGAGCGCCCTCTTCATGGGCCTGCGCCAGCGCGTGGGAAAAGCAGTAATGGGCGAGGGATAGTATTTCCCTGTCGGACAGCGATGCTTCCTTGCCGATTCTCGCGACCGCAAAGACGGTCAGGTCGGACAGACAAGAAACGAAGATCCGTGTGGCCGAGGTTCTCATTGTTTGCGAGAAGACCTCATCTTCAAAGAAGCTTCGGTACTGGGTGCCCATGCGGACTTTAAGATAACCATAGAGCGTGGTTTGAGCGATGTAGGCGGAGCGCGTCTGCAAGAAGGCGGTCAGGGCCTCCGGGCTGTCGATGGCCCTCGGACGCAGGCTCTCGCCGAGCGCGCGCACCGGGCCGGCCAGGAGAGAGCCCAGGTAATGCTTGAAGGTCCCTTTCTGAGCCCTGTCCACCGCACCTCATCTCCTGCATGGGCCGCCCGGAACCGGGGGCTTGCCGCGTGTTCGGACGGGGGCCGGCGCCGCTGCCGCCGCCGGAAACGCCTCCCGGCCAGCCGCCAAACAAAGTCCGATTCTAGTGAGCTTTCGCACGGCACGCCAGCCTTGGTTCCAAGCTGGCGATCTTGCTTTCTCTTGAGGATATTGTATCCTTCACCTTGCGTTCAACGCACTGCTCGATTCGGGCATCAACGACAAAGAGGGAGGAGTTCAATGGATCTAGATCGTGCCAAGAAACGGCAAATCCATTGGCAGAAGACGAAGAACCTGACCTATGTCATCCTTGTCATATGGTTTGTGTTTGCCTTCGTCCTGCCCTGGTTCGCAAAGCCGCTCGATTCCTTCACCTTCATTGGTTTCAAGCTGGGCTACTACTTCGTCGTGCAAGGGTCTCTCATCGCCTTCGTCCTGCTGATCTGGTTCCAGAACTGGCGCCAGGACGCGATCGATGATGAATACGGCGTCGGCGAGTAGAGGAGCTGTCGGATCATGACAACGCAAGACACGACCAAGAAGAGCAGCTTCGTCGACAACCTGGGTAAGGTCTATGCCCTCTACACCGTGGGCTTCCTGGTCTTCTTCGGGTTGATGGCGGTCCTCGAGCAGCTGGGCGCCGGTGCCAGGCTGATCGGCGTTCTCTTCCTGGCCTTCACCCTGGTGATCTATGCCGCCATCGGCTGGCTGTCGCGCACCATGCAGGTGGATGCCTACTATGTCGCCGGCCGAGAGGTGCCGGCACTCTATAACGGCATGGCAACCGCGGCGGACTGGATGTCGGGTGCCTCCTTCGTGGCGCTGGCCGGCGGCATCTACTTCGGCGGCTATCCCTACCTGGGCTTCGTCATCGGCTGGACCGGCGGCTACGTGCTGGTCAACTCGCTGATGGCGCCCTACCTGCGCAAGTTCGGCTGCTACACCGTGCCGGACTTCGTCGGGACCCGCTATGGCGGCAACTTCGCCCGCTTCGTCGCGGTGGTGATCCTGACCATCACCTCCTTCACCTACGTGACGGCGCAGATCAACGCCTCGGGCACGATCGCAGCCCGTGCGCTCGGCATTCCCTTCGAAGCCGGCGTCTGGCTGGGTCTCGTCGGCATCCTGCTCTGCTCCATGCTGGGCGGCATGCGGGCGGTGACCTGGACGCAGGTGGCGCAGTACATCGTGCTGATCATCGCCTACCTGGTTCCGGTGATCTGGATGTCCAACGTGCAGGGCTTCGGGATCATCCCGCACTTCTCCTACGGCGAGGCGGCGCAGGAGATCGCCAAGCTGCAGACCGACTACGGCCTGCAGAAGGCGCTGGAACCGATCAGCGGCATGTCCGTGCTGACCACACCGCACTTCGATCCCCAGGGAGGCCTCGATTCCTGGAAGTTCGCCACCCTGGCACTCTGCATGATGGCCGGTACGGCCTCCTTGCCGCACATCCTCATGCGCTACTTCACCACCCCCTCGGTGCGCTCGGCACGCCGGTCGGTCGGCTGGTCGCTGCTGTTCATCTTCCTGCTCTACTTCACCGCACCGGCCCTGGCGACCCTGACCAAGCTTCAGCTACTCGACCCCAACCTGGCGACCGCCGTGATCGGCAAGTCGGTCGACTATGTCGCGAGCCTGGAATGGGTGAAGAACTGGAGCGCCGTCGACATGCTGGCGGTGGTCGACCAGAACAAGGACGGTATCGTGCAGCTGAACGAGTTCTTCATGCGGCCCGATATCGTGGTTCTGGCGACGCCAGAGATCGCAGGCCTACCCTATGTGATCTCCGGCCTGGTGGCCGCGGGCGGCCTGGCTGCGGCCATGTCGACCGCGGACGGCCTGCTGCTGGCGATCGCCAATGCACTCAGCCACGACCTCTACTACAAGATCATCGATCCCAAGGCCGAGACCAAGGTTCGACTGATCGTGGCGCGCGTGCTGCTGGTCGTGATCGGGGCCCTGGCCGCGATCATCGCCTCGCTGCAGCTGACGGGTATCCTGGGGGCCGTGGCCTGGGCCTTCGGCTTCGCCTGTTCCGGCCTCTTCTTCCCCTTGATGCTGGGCATCTGGTGGAAGCGGGCCAACCGTGAGGGGGCCCTGGCGGGGATGATCGCCGGTTTCCTCTCGGGGTCGATCTTCCTCTACCTGGTCTATCCCAGCGGTAGCTGGCTGGGCATCGACCACCTGAGGTTCGGGATCATCGGCATGGCCGTCAGCCTGATCGCCATGGTCGTGGTGACCCTCATGACGGCAGAGCCGGACGAGGAAACCCAGGCCATGGTCGACGAGGTGCGCGACCCGACCGGGCCGACCATCCTGGGCTCGACGCACTAGAGCAGGATGCGCTCGCATCCAGCTCTAGTACGGTGTTTCAGAAGCAAATCGTCGTCGCAGGTGGGTCCATCTGCTCGGGATTTGCTATGACAGTCAGCCCTGGAAGATGAGATGGGGGCGGTGCGAGAGCGCCGCCCCTTTCTTGCGGTCCCGAGCAGCAAGCGGCGGAGCGGTTAGATGGCGGGAATTCCCCTCTGGGCAGTCATCCTGGACTACGTCCTGGGTGCGATCATGTGGACGCTGATCGGGCGGGCGGCGATGAACATGTTCCTGCCGACCACCTCCGACTTCTTCTTCATGAAGGTCTTCGTGCGCATGACCGACCCCTTTCTGCGCCTCTTCAAGCCGATCACCCCGAGCTTCCTCGTGGAACCGATAGTCCCGCTCTACGTCGCCTGGTTCTTCTACATGTTCCGCTTCTACGTCATGCCCTGGGTACTGGGCTACTCGGTGATGGGCATGCTCTCCTTCCCGCTGGAGAGCGACATCGCGCAGTGGCTGCACCTGACCTTTAACTGAGGACCTAGTGGGCAACTGAGGATCGACCGGGCGAGGGGCCCCCGGGCCTTCAGAACATGCCCTCCCGGACCAGGTCGACCGCATCGGGGATGCGCCTCAGGGCCTCGCGGAGGTCGTCCTTGCCTGCCTTGCTCAGCGTCTGCGGCTTGATCCTGGGCCCCGGCGGCACGCCCGCCTCGCTGTCGTCGAGCTGCTGGGCCAGCATCATGCCCAGCAGGGTCTTGTGCGCCTCGATCAGGGCTTCGGCCTGGTCTGCCGAGATCAGGTCGGCCGCCGCGGCCCCCTTCAGGCGCTGCTCGGTGCTCCGGGCCGGATTCCCGGACTTGATCGAGAGAATCCGGGCAGCCGCGGTGATCGGCATGACGCCGTTCAGCTTCAGGTCCAGGCGCTCGTCGGCGCCGGTGCGCAGCCGGCCGAAGAAGGAGAGCGGCGGCTCCTTGCCGCGCAGGCTGCCGGCCAGGGCATGGGTGAAGCTGGGCGTCTTGCTGCCCTGCGCGTAGGCATGGTTCCTGAGCGCCTCGCCCAGCTCGGCATCGCCGTAGACCGGCAGGCCGTCGAAGAAGATGTCGACGTTCATCAGGTCTTCGGGCCGCTGTCTCGAGATCCAGACCGCGACCGTCTCCTCCCAGGCCGCCAGGCTCTTGCGCCACTCTGCGTTGCGCGCCATCACGCCGCCCTTGCAGTAGGGTACGCCGACTTCATCGAGGATATCGGCGATCTGCGCGCCCAGCTTTTCCAGCCAGCGGTCTTCCGCGCCGCCGGGCTCGCCCGCGCGGTAGACGATGGCGTTGTCCTGGTCGGCCGAGAGCAGGCTCTCCCCGCGCCCGGCGGAGCCCAGCACCAGCACGGCGTAGTCCGTCGGCGACGCGCCGTGGCCGGCCTCGATCATGCGCCGCTCGGCCAGGGCCGCGGCGCGGCCGGTCAGCAGGCAGATCTCGGTCGAGATCACCGCGGCGGTCTGGCTGGGTGCCACCTCCTCCTCGCTCAGCCGCCGCGCCACCAGCGGCAGCTTGGCCCAGACCTTGGCCAGCGCGACCTCGTCGCCGGCGGCGTCGATCTCGTCGCCCAGCAGCATGGCCGTGCTGACGCGGTGGCGCAGCAGGTTGCGCGTCGTGACCGCGCCGACCAGCGCGCCCGAGGCGTCCGTCACGCCCAGGTGGCGAATGGAATGGCGGTCCATCCGGCCGATCGCCCGGTAGACGAAATCGTCCTGCCCGATGGTGTGCAGCGGTGCCTGCCGCAGCGCCCCTAGGGTCACCTCCAGCGCGGCGGCGCCCTTCGCGGCGACGGCACGCAGCACGTCGCGCTCGGTCACGATGCCGGTCTCGCCGGCCTCGTCGACCACGAAGAGCGAGCTGACACCGCGTTCCACGAAGAGCGGCAGGGCCTCCTCCAAGCTCTTCTCCGCCCCGAGCGTCACCGGCGGCGAGGACATGACATCGCCGACGCGATGCCGGTAGGGATAGCTGTCGATCCGCTCCAGCGCTTGGCGCCGGTCGCTGCCGACCGGGGCGGGCCTCGGGCCGGCGACCTCGCCGTACTCCACCGCCTCGCGCTCCGCCATCCGTGCCGCCGCGGTCTCGGCCTCGGCCAGGGTGCGCAGGCCCGCCTGGCGCAGCAGCGGGACGAGGGTACAGAAGACCTGCGCCGTGGCGACGGCATCGCCCATGGCACTGTGCCGCCCCTCGATCTCGATGCCGAGCCAGCTACAGAGACTGTCCAGGCCATGGTCGGCAAGGTTCGGGTTGGCGATCCTGGCCAGATGGCGGACATCAAGCGCCGGGGGCCGGGACCAGGTGAGGCCGGCCAGCTCCGCTTCCCGCCCGAGAATCGTCAGGTCGTAGTTGATGGTATGGCCGACGATCACGCAGTTCCCGCGGAAGTCCTCGAGGGCCTTCAGGGCCTCGGCCGGGGAGGGGGCGCCCTTAAGGTCCTCGTCGCGAATGCCGTGGATCGCCGTCGAGGCCGGCGGCACCGCGCAGCCCGGGTCGACCAGCGTTTCCAAGCAGCGGTCGAGATCGGCCCTTCCGTCGGAAAGGCGAAGGGCGCCGATCTGGAGCAGCCTCGCCGTCCTGGCATCGAGGCCCGTGGTCTCCGTATCGAGAACGACGGCTTCCAGCGCCGCCAGCGGCATGGAGTGAAGCGTCATGCTCTCCCTCAAGCCTGCAGAGCCACCCCGGCGGCAGCGGACCCCGGGGCGGCTGTCTGGAGCGATGGGGTAGGATAGCACCAATCTGCAGGACAGTGCTGCCTTTCCCTCCGACCGCCAGTAGTCCCAGTGTTCTAGAGCCCCAGTGTCCTACAGATCGGGTCTGGCGGCCATCAGCCAGAGGATGACCAGGACCGTCAGGAAGGCCGGGATCCCGCAGAGAAACCAGATCCGGTAGAGCCGGTGGTAGGCGGGCGGCAGCCTGTCGCTCTCTCGGGCCTCGAGGGCCAGGCGTCTCAGGCGCTGCTGGATCCAGACCACGGGCAGCCAGAAGAGGCCGACCAGGACGTAGAGGTGCAGCGAGAGCAGGATCCAGCCCTCGCTCAGCTCCCAGCCGAGACCGCGGGCCAGCAGGATGCCGGTGACCGGCTGCAGGACCACGGCCGTGGCGGTGAAGATCCAGTCGGCCAGCACGACCGTGCCGGCGGTGTGGGCGATGATCCTGGCATTGCCGCTGCGGTGCGCCATGACCATGAAGAAGGCGATGCCCGCACCGGTTCCCAGCAGCACCGTGGCACCCAGCAGGTGCAGCCAGCGAATGAGGGTCAACCAGTCCATCGGAGGTTCCGGTGCAAATCCCTAGCGGACGGAGTCATCTGCGACGACGATTTGCTTCTAGAACAGGTTGCTAGAGCAGGATGTGCGAGCATGAGCGAGCGCGTCCTCCTCTAGCGTTCTTCGGCGAGCAGGGCGAGGTAGAGGGCCAGCCCGATTCCGGGGAAGACCTTGACCAGCGGGCCCAGGGGATCCAGCCAGAGGGATGGCAGCCAGAGGCTCGCGATCGCCAGGTAGACCAGCGAGACCGCGATGGAGAGCAGGCAGCCCTGGCGGAACCAGCGCCGGAAGAGTAGGGCGAGGCCGACCGCCAGGTCGAGCAGGGCGCCCAGCAGCACCAGCGCCATGGCCAAGCCAGATGCCATCAGCGGCTCCAGCAGGCGCGCGGCCGCCTCCCGCTCGATCAGGGCCAGCAGGCCCGAGACCAGCCAGAAGGCCGCCAGCAGGGCCGCGGCGAGGGGGAAGACCAGCATGTGGCGGGCGAAGATGCGCTCCTGCCGGGTCGCTGGCAGATCCGCCAGAATCTCCGCGAAGCTCTTGATCCGCTGGCCGCTCGCCGCGGTCCAGGCAGCGGGGTCGCCGAGGACGTCGTCGGCCATCACCCGCACCGCGGTGCTGCGCAGCGGCGAGCGCCAGCCGAGCAGTGCCGTCAGGTCGGCCAGCCTGGCAAGCAGCAGGCCCAGCCAGAGCGGCAGGTGCAGGAGCGCGCGCGGTGCCGGGAACCCCAGCCAACTGCGCAGGCCCAGCACCAGCCTTTCCAAGCTCTGTGCCTCCGGCTCCATCAGATCGTAGCGCCGCCCACAGAGCGCGGGTCTCTCCAGGCAGGTCGTCACGGCCTCCGCCACGGCGCCGACGCTGACGCACTGGAAGCGCGCCCGCCCGAGCAGCAGGGGCTGCACCCAGGGCACGGCGGCCAGCGCGCGGAGGAGCGCGGTGCCGCCGTAGGCGGTGGCCGCGATCACCAGGCCGGGCTTCAGGATAACCCAGGCGAGCCCGCTGCGGGCCAAGGCGGCGTCGGCCTCGCCCTTGCTGCGCAGGAATTCGGTCCTGGCGGTCTCTGTCGCGCCCGGCGCCGATATCTGCACGAAGCGCTCGATCCCGCCCGCCTCGCAGGCCGCGATCAGGGAGAGCAGGTTGTCGCGCTGGCTGACGTCCAGACGGTCGCCGCCACCCGACTGCAAGGCGCCGGCGGCATTGACCACGGCGTCGCAGTCTCTCAGGTATCGCTTCCAACCTTCTGGATCGATGGGATTATTGAGATCGATCTTGAGCCAGGCTGCGCCCGGCAGGAGGCGCTGTCCCAGGTCCGGATTGCGGGCGGCGGCGACGACCTCGTGGCCGCCCTCGATCAGGGCGCGTCCGACCTCCTTGCCGATCAGCCCGTAGCCGCCGAGAAGGAGGATGCGCATGGTCCCCGCCTAGGCCAGGGCCTTCCAGGCGGCGTCCAGGTAGCTCTGGGTCTGCTCCGTCGCCCGGGCAAAGGCGGCGCGGGCCTCGGCGTCGCCCGACCGGGCCAGGGCCTGGAAGTTCTCGACCATGAGAACCTGCTGCGGCGTGTCAGAGGGTGTCTCGATGAAGTCGGCGCCGGTGGGCCTGGCAGTGCCCTTGCGGTGGGTGAAGCCGGTCGGCACGTCGGCCAGCTTGCGCAGGAAGCTGTTGGTCCAGTTCACCACGAAGTCGTCCACCAGGATCGCGCCCTTCTGGCCGTAGAGGCTGAAGATGTCGGCCGCCGTGCCGCTCTCGAAGGCGCAGCCGAAGGTGGCCGACTGGCCGCCCTCGAACTCCATGAGGCCGGTGCAATGGAGGACGGCGCCGGTGCCGGGATCGCGCTGGCAGGTGGCGCTGACACGGGCGAGGGCTCCTTCCGGGCGCAGGTACTCGACCATGGAGCGCATGCAGTACCAGCCGACGTCGCCCAGCGCGCCCATCGGCTCCATGTCGGGACGCATGCGGATGTTGTTGCGGTCCGTGGTGTCGGAATAGAAGACCGTGTGCAGTGCCTTGGGACGGCCGACCTTTTCGGCGACGGCGGCGCGCAGGGCATCGCGGCGGGGGTGATGGACGAAGTGGGTCGCGTCCATGAAGACGAGGCCCGCCGCAGCGGCCGCCCCCGTCATGCGCCGCACAGATTCGGCGCTGACGAAGGGCTTGTCGACCAGCACATGCTTCCCGGCGGCGATCGCCGCCAGCGCTGCGGCCTCCTTGAAGGCGGTCGGAATGGCGACGTAGACGGCCTGCACGCTCTCCAGCGCCAGCATGGCCTCCAGCCCTTCCAGGGGCTCAGCGCCCCGGAAGTCGGCGGCGAAGGCCTCGGCGTTCGCCTGGCTGCGGCTGGAGACCGCTGCCAGGTGAGCGGAGGAGGCCGCCGCTATCGCCTCGGCCACGACCCTGGCGATCTTGCCGGTGCCGAGGATGCCGAAGCCGAAACTCTCTGCCGCCATGGGTCTCGTCCTCAGTCGTGTGCCTTGACCTCGACGTAGGAGCCGGGGGCGTCCTCGATGACGGTCAGCTTGCCGTCGCCCGGCTTGCGCGCCGGAACCAGGGGGCCGGCCTTCTCGCGGATCCACTCGGCCCAGGAGGGCCACCAGGAGCCCTCGTGCTGGGTGGCGGTTGCCAGCCACTCGTCCGGGGTCGGCGGGTTCTCGTCGTTGGTCCAGTGCGGGTACTTGCCCGGCGGCGGATTGACGATGCCGGCGATGTGGCCGGAGCCCGCCAGGATGAACTTGGCCGGGCCGCCGACGAGCTGGGTGCCCTGGTAGGTCGACTTCCACGGCGCGATGTGATCCTCGCGCGTGGAGATGAAGCAGCAGGGGAGCGTGATCTTGCCGATGTCGATCGGCACGCCGGCGATGGTGAGTGCGTCCGGCTCGCGCAGCAGGTTCTTCTGGTACATGTTGCGCAGGTAGAAGCTGTGCATGGCCGCCGGCATGCGGGTCGAATCGCTGTTCCAGTAGAGCAGGTCGAAGGGGAAGGGGTCCTTGCCCAGCAGGTAGTTGTTAACGACGAAGGACCAGATCAGGTCGTTGGCACGCAGCATGTTGAAGGTGGTCGCCATGTCGGAGCCTTCGAGATAGCCCTGCTCCTCCATCTTCTTCTCGAGGAACTGAAGCTGCGCCTCGTCGATGAAGACACCCAGCTCGCCGGCATCCTGGAAGTCGATCATGGTGACGAAGAAGGTGGCAGCCTTGAAACGGTCGTCGCCGCGCGCTGCCATGTGCGCCAAGGTGGCCGACAGCAGGGTGCCGCCCAGGCAGTAGCCGATGACATTGGCACCCCTGACCCCCGTCGCCTGCTCCATGGCGTCCAGCGCCGCCAGGGGACCCTCGACCAGGTAGTCGTCGAAGCGTTTCTGGGCCAGTTGCCGGTCGGGGTTGACCCAGGAGACCACGAAGACGGTGAAGCCCTGCTGCGTGGCCCAGCGCACGAAGGAGTTCTTCTCGCGCAGGTCCAGGATATAGAACTTGTTGATCCACGGCGGGATGATCAGCAGCGGGATCTCGTGCTGCTCTTCGGTCAGCGGCTCGTACTGGATGAGCTGCATGAGGTCGTTCTGGAAGACCACCTTGCCCGGCGTGACTGCGACGTTCTCGCCCAGACGGAACTTGCTCGAATCGGTCTGCGAGATGGTGAGCTTGCCCTTGCCGCGCTCGAGGTCGGCCAGCAGGTTCTTCAGCCCGTTCAGCAAGTTCTCTCCGCCGGACTCGACCGTGGCGCGTAGAACTTCCGGATTGGTGAGCAGGAAGTTCGAGGGCGCCATGGCGTCGACGAACTGGCGGGTATAGAAGTCCACCTTCTTCGCCGTCTTGTCGTCCAGGCCCTCGACGTCGTTCACCGTCTGGTGCATCCAGCGCGCGGTCAGGAGGTAGGACTGCTTGATGTAGTCGAAGAGGGCGTTGTCGTCCCACAGGGGGTCCTTGAAGCGGCGGTCGCCGGCAGCCGGCTCCGCGACCGATTGGCCCTCCACGCCCATCATCTTCTGCGCCGTGCTCTGCCAGAGGCGCATGTAGTCCTGCCAAAGGCTGGCCTGGGCCTGCATCATCTTGGCCGGGTCGGTCATCATCCGGGTGGTCATCTCCAGGAAGGCGCGGCCCACGTTCAGCGGGTCGACCGCCCCGGAACCGCGCTCGGAGACCTGATGTTCCAACCATTGGCCGACCAGCTTCTGGCTACGCTCAGCGATCTCCGCCATCTCCCGGGAAAACTCCACCGGATCGGGGACTTTCACGTCCGGGCCTGGTTGCTCGCTCATCTCTCGTTCCCTATGCTGCGGACAACATGTTGCGGGGCAAGTATGCGCCGAATCCTTTGCTGGCCGCGCCGGTTGCGCGTATTGCTGTGGCGGCTGCCACCCGGCGGCCGCGGTGGGTTACTAGACTATCTGGCGCCCTGGCGCCAGTGATGCGAGGTCGGGTCACACACCGGGCCGGCGCAGTAAGGAGACGAAAAGCCGTTATGAGAATGGTTACCGGCAAACGGCATCGACCCCTGGGTCCGGCCCGCGCCCTGGCGCCGATTCTTGGATTGGTCGCGCTGATCGGCTGTTCGGCTATCGAGGACAATCCCTCGCCCAACCCCTCTACGGTCTCGGCACAGGACCTCGAATCGCAGCCCTATCCGAATCTCGCGGAGGTTCCGGACAAGCCGCCGCCAGTCACGCCGGAGCAGATCCGCCAGAGCACCGCAGCCGGCCTGGAAGCCGACCGTGCCAATGCGCAGTATACGGCACCGCTCACCGCCTCCGGCACTGCCGTGCAGTCTGCGAGCCCGCCGCCGCCCACGCCCCAGAGCCCCTCGACGGCCGCGGTGCCGACGACGCCGGCGGCGACGGCGGAGCTGGAATCGACCACGGCCGAGGTGACCTCCAGGCCCATCACGCCCCGGACGACGCCCACGACTCCGACCTCGCCCTCGACTCCGGCACCGACCTCCTCCACGGCGGCCAGTCGCAGCGCCTCTGCACCCTCCGCCGCCGCGGCAGCCGCCGCGCAGCCCTCGACTGGCGACGGTGACGATCCTGTCCCGCCGCGGGTGCAGCCCGTCGCACCCTCCGCCACCGCTCCCAAGAGCATCGAGGAGACGACTACGGCGGTGGCCGCCGCCGGCGTGCCGAACCAGGTCACGGGCCAGGTGTCGCCGCCTTCTGCACAGCCGGCCCAGCCGGTAACACCTCAGCGGGTGGCCAATCCCTACACGGCACCCACAGCAGCGAGCGCAGGCGCCAGCGGTGCGACGGCAGCGACCGCAGCAGCGACCGGTGCTGCCACGACCGCCGTGCCTGCCGGCGGCGGCGGCTCTCCGGGCGCCTCCCAGACCCCGGGCGCCCAGGCCCTGGCCTCCAGCCGGCGCCAGCGTCGCAGCGGCACCGCCCCGGTGCCGGCGGCCGCAGCGGTGCCCGTGGTCTCCGCGGCCGCTCCGGTGCGCACGGAGGTGGTGACGACGACCGAGGTGGTGACCACCACGGCGGTCGTGCCGGTCGGCACCCCCGTGGCGCCCAGCATCAATCCCGCCCAGACCCTGGTGCCCTCGGCCGTCCTGCCGCCGAAGGCGCAAGCGGTGGCGGCCCTGCCGGTATCCCAGCCGCCGCAGATCGGCCTGCCGATCACCGCCTCGCCGGGTGCCCTGGCGGCCGCTTCGGCGCTGCCGGGCGTGCCGCCGCAGGGCACGGTGGGGTCGGGCGCGGTCCAGCTTGTCGCCGTGATCTACTTCGCGAACGGCTCCGCCCGTCTCGACGGCCGCGACATCGCGGTGCTGCGTGAGGTGGCGGCGATCCAGAGGCAGTACGGCGGCTTCGTCCGCGTGGTCGGCCACGCCTCTTCCAAGACGGCCGTGCTGCCGCAGGAGCGCCATCAGTTCGTGAACCTGGAGGTCTCCTTCGACCGGGCCGAGTCGGTGGGCCAGGCGCTGATCCGTTCGGGCCTGCCCTCGGGCGCGCTGATCATGGAGGGCGTGTCGGACCGCCAGCCGGTCTACCACGAGTTCATGGTCACCGGCGAAGCCGGCAACCGCCGCGCGGAAATCTTCCTGGAGTATTGAGCCCGGCCTAGCCTAAGAAGGGGCCGCGCCGCTGCGGCCCCTTCCAGCCCGGCGGCGACCCTTCTGTTCGGAGAATGCGAGACAGTGACGGCTTCTTTGCGTATCGGCCTGGCCGGTCTGGGGACGGTCGGCGGCGGCGTGCTCAACCTGCTGCAGGACAATCGGGCTCTGATCGAGGCGCGTGCCGGGCGCAGGCTGGAGGTGGCGGCGGTCTCGGCGCGCGATCCCGGCAAGGCCCGCGACCTGCCGCTTGCCGGCCTGCGCTGGGCCGAGTCGGCGGAGGCCCTGGCCGAGATGCCGGAGGTCGACGCGGTCGTGGAGCTGATCGGCGGCGACGACGGCCCGGCCCGGCGGCTGGTCGAAGCGAGCCTAAAGCGCGGCCGTCCCGTCGTCACCGCCAACAAGGCCCTGGTCGCCCTGCATGGCGCCGAACTCGACAGGCTGGCCGGGGCGTCGGGCACGACCCTGGCCTACGAGGCCGCCGTCGCCGGCGGCATCCCGATCATCAAGCTGCTGCGCGAGGGGCTGGCCGCCAACCGGGTCTCGCGCGTCTACGGGATCCTGAACGGCACCTGCAACTACATCCTGACCGAGATGCGCGAGAGCGGGCGCGACTTCGCCGAGGTCCTGGCCGAGGCGCAGAGCCTGGGCTATGCCGAGGCCGATCCGACCTTCGACATCGACGGCATCGACGCGGCCCACAAGCTGGCGATCCTGGCCTCGCTCGCCTTCGGCAGCCCGGTGGACTTCTCCGCCCTCTCGATCGAGGGCATCCGCCATGTCACCTCGACCGACATCGCCTTCGCCGAGGAACTGGGCTATCGGCTGAAGCTTCTGGGCCTGGCCGAGCGTCACGGCGAGCACCTGGACCAGAGGGTCTTTCCCTGCATGGTGCGGCGTGACGCACCCATCGCATCGGTGGAGGGCGTCTTCAACGCCGTCGTCGCCGAGGGCAACCACGTCGGCACGGTGATGGTGGAGGGGGCCGGCGCGGGGGCGGGGCCCACCGCCTCGGCCGTGGTCGCCGACCTCATCGACCTGGCGCGCGGCATCAGGCTTCCCACCTTCGGACTGGGTGCTGCGGACCTCTCCGAGCTCAGCCCGCTCGACCCGCAGCAGCGCCAGGGTGCCTTCTACCTGCGCCTGACCGTGATCGATCGGCCCGGCGTCATCGCCGATGTGGCCGCCATCCTGCGTGACCAGGCAATCTCGCTGGAGTCCATGCTGCAGCGCGGACGCGCACCGGGCGAGACGGTGAGCGTGGTCATGACCACGCACGATACCGAGGCACGGGCGATCGCCAATGCCATCGACCGCATCGCCGCGCTGGAGAGTGTGATCGAACCGCCGCGGTCCATAGCCATCGCGGAGTTCTGAGGTGCCCTGCCGCGGTGCCGGGGTCGGTTCCGGCCCTGAGGCCCACCCGACAGCGCGCTGGAGTGCCCCTGGAGAGCAGGGTAAGAAGGAGGGGCCCGGCTCCGGCGGAACCATGATCAAGAACGAGGAAATGGAGTAGAGATGTCAGCCTTAAGCGCGATGGATCGCAATCTGGCCCTAGAGTCCGTCCGGGTGACCGAGGCGGCCGCCCTGGCAGCCTCGCGCCTCATGGGGCGCGGCGACGAGAAAGCTGCCGACCAGGCCGCCGTCACGGCCATGCGGACGGCGCTGAACGGCCTGCCCATCAGCGGCACGGTCAGGATCGGCGAGGGCGAGCGCGACGAGGCGCCGATGCTCTTCATCGGCGAGGAGGTCGGCAGCGGCGGTCCCAAGATCGACATCGCCCTCGACCCCCTGGAGGGCACCACCATCACGGCCAAGGGCGGGCCCAATGCCCTGGCGGTCATCGCCATGGCCCAGGAAGGCGGCTTCCTGAACGCGCCCGACACCTATATGGACAAGATCGCGGTGGGCGGCGGCCTGCCCGAGGACGTGGTCGACCTTGATGCCGATCCCGCCGACAACCTGAAGGCCCTCTCCGAGGCCACGGACAAGGACATCTCGGACCTGGTGGTCTGCATCCTGGACCGGCCGCGCCATGCCGACATCGTCGCCAAGGTGCGCGCGGCCGGTGCCCGCATCGTGCTGATCGGCGACGGCGACGTCTCCGGCGTGATCGCCACCTCCAACCCGGACAGCGGCATCGACCTCTACCTGGGCCAGGGCGGCGCGCCGGAGGGCGTGCTGGCAGCTGCTGCGCTGCGCTGCATCGGCGGCCAGTTCCAGGGCCGGCTGGTCTTCCGCAACGACGACGAGCGCGAGCGCGCCCGCCGCTGCGGCATCACCGACTTCAACCGCAAGTACAAGCTGCACGAGCTGGCCGGCGGCGACGTGGTCTTCTCCGCCACCGGCGTGACCGACGGCAGCATGGTGCGCGGCGTGCGCCGCTTCGCGCAGGGCGCGGAGACCCACTCCATCGTCATGCGCTCCGTCACCGGCACGGTCAGGACCATCTCCGCCCGCCACAACTTCTCGCGCAAGACCTGGTACAGCGAGATCCTGGGCTAGAGCGGGATGACCTCCGGCCAAGTGGCGGGCAGTCGGGCAAGCTTTCCCGATTGCGAGCCGCACTAACCGGCGAACCATGACCGGTAGAGACCAGGCGCTGCTGGGGGTGGCCCGCTCTCTGACCGGGCAGCGCTGGCGGGCCCGGCCGGGCGACGACCGGATGGCGGCGGCCATCCAGCAGCATCTGGGCATCACCGACCTGGTTGCGCGTCTGCTGGTGCAGCGCGGCGTCGGGCCGGAGCAGGCGGCGGCCTTCCTGGCGCCGCGGCTGCGCGATTCCCTGCCGGATCCCGCCTGCCTCAAGGACATGCAGCGCGCCGCCGAGCGGCTGGCGCAGGCGATCCGAAAGGACGAGGCGGTCGCGGTCTTCGGCGACTACGACGTCGACGGCGCCACCTCGGCAGCCCTCCTGGCGCGCTTCTTCCGGGCCGTGGGCCGCAGGCTCCGGGTCTACATCCCCGACCGCCTGACCGAGGGCTACGGGCCCAATGCCGCGGCCATGGAGCGCCTGGCGGGAGAGGGGATCGGGCTGGTGGTCACCGTCGACTGCGGCACCACCGCCCACGAGGCCCTGCGCGCGGCCCGCGCGGCCGGTCTGGAGGTGCTGGTCGTCGACCACCATGTGGCCGAGACCGCGCTGCCGGAGGCTCTGGCCATCGTCAATCCGAACCGCCTGGACGACGAGAGCGGCACCGGGGGCCTGGCCGCCGTCGGCGTGCTCTTCCTGCTCCTGATCGCGGTCAACCGAGAGCTGCGCCGTGCCGGCCACTACGGCGCGGGCCTCGCCGAGCCGAAGCTGATGGACTGGCTGGACCTCGTGGCCCTGGGCACGGTCGCCGACGTGGCGCCGCTGACCGGGCTCAACCGCGTGCTGGTGGCGCAGGGCCTGAAGGTCATGCAGCGGCGCGGCAACGTCGGGCTCGCGGCGCTCCTGCAGGTGAGCGGCCAGCAGCAGGCGGTGACGGCCGGCCAGCTCGGTTTCCAGCTCGGACCCAGGGTCAATGCCGGGGGCAGGGTCGGCCGTGCCGACCTGGGCGCCAGCCTGCTGGCGAGCGACGACCCCCTGGAGGCGCAGCGCCTGGCCCAGGAGCTGGACCGCCTGAACCGCGAGCGCCAGGAGATCGAGGCGGCGGTGCTGGCGGACGCCGTGGCCGCGGTCGAGCAGGATGCACTGCCGGAGGGCATGATCGTGGTGGCCGCCGAGGGCTGGCATCCCGGCGTCATCGGCATCGTGGCATCGCGCCTGCGCGAGCGTTTCGGCCTGCCGGCCCTGGTGATCGCGCTGGAGGGAGGGCTCGGCAAGGGCTCGGCGCGCTCGGTCGCGGGGCTGGACCTGGGCCAGCTCGTCCTGCGGGCCAAGGCCGAAGGGCTGCTGGTGAACGGCGGCGGCCATCCCATGGCGGCCGGCCTCACGGTCGCGGAAGATGCCATTCCGGAACTTAAGAAGTTTTTGCAGGAAGAAGCGTCCAAGGTACTGATTCAGATCGGCTATCAGGCGACCTTAGATGTCGACGCAGTGCTTTCGGGTCGCGGCGCCACGGCCCTGCTGGTCGAGGGCTGCCAGAGCCTGGCGCCCTTCGGGGTGGGCAACCCGCAGCCGCGCTTCGTGCTCTCCGCCCTGCGGCTGGCCAATGTCGAGGTCATGGCGGAACGCCACCTCCGTCTCAGGGCCGAGAGCGATTGCGGGGCCAGCCTGCGCGCCGTCTGCTTCCGGGCCTTCGAGGGCCCCCTGGGGGAGAGCCTGCTGGCCGCCCGCGGCCGCCGCCTGCACCTGGCCGGCCGCCTGGAGCAGGATGCCTGGCGCGGCGGCGACGCCGTCCAGCTCATCCTGGAGGATGCGGCCGAGGTCGTCGTCGGCGCACACTAGGGATCTTCGGGGTCGCACGGAACCGGCCCGCACCCCCTCCCGGCCGCCCATGCCAGGATACTTCCGTGGGCGGCTGGGAGGAGGTGCGGGCCGGAGCCGCGTCCGACAGAGCGCTTGCCGCTTCAAACATGGCGGGAGCCTGAGTGGTCCCCTGGGGCGGTAACGCGCGCGTGCCTTGCTTTGGGCCGCATTGCCGGCCACCCTTTCGGAAGAGGCAGGCAAGGGACCGCGACGCCGATGGCCCGGAGCACCGCGAGATCGACGAGGCAGCAGGGCATTGTCCTGTGCACTGCGGTCATCCTTTGGCTGCTGGCCCTGCCGCTCGCGCTCGCCGAGAAGGCGAGGGCCCAGGCGGTCGAGGTCGAGCTGATGCTGGCCGTCGACAGTTCCTCCTCGATCAACCGCTTCGAGTTCGACCAGCAGATGCGCGGCCTTGCGGAGGCCTTTCGCAGCCCGCTGGTGGGCGCGGCCATCGCCGCCCTGGGCGAGAGGGGGGTGGCGGTCGCGGTGATGCAGTGGGCCGGGCGCAACCAGCAGCACATGGCGGCCGAGTGGCGCGTGCTGCGCAGCGCCGAGGACGCCCAGGCCTATGCCGAGTACCTCGACGCCACGCCGCGCTTCATCGAGGGCGGCAGCACCGCCATCGGCGAGGCGCTGCGCTGGGCGCTGTCGAGCATCGACGGCAACAGCTACTGGGGCGAGCGCCTGGTGGTCGACGTCTCCGGGGACGGGGTCAACAACGAGGGCGCCAAGCCGGCGCGCTGGCGCGACCGCCTGGTGGCGGCCGGTGTCACGGTCAATGCCCTGGTGATCCTGAACGAGGACCCCAACCTCTGGACCTTCTTCGAGGCGGAGGTCGTGGGCGGCCCCGGCTCCTTCCTGATGACGGCCAAGGACTACCGCTCCTACGGCGCCGCCATCGAGCAGAAGCTGCTGCAGGAACTGGGCCCGCCGCAGTTCGTGGAACAGGCACCGCCGGCGCCGCCTGCACCCGCACCCGCGCCGGAGGGCCATGAAGGTTAGCCACTTGCTTTTCACGCGCCGGCGCCGTATGTCCCTGCCCTCTGCCTCGGGTCCCCATCGTCTAGAGGCCTAGGACGCCAGCCTTTCACGTTGGTAACACGGGTTCGAATCCCGTTGGGGACGCCAAGCCTTTCGTCCTCGTCTCAGACGAGCCCGTCTGCGCAGGCCTCGCTCTTCAAATCAAACATCTAGAGCAAATCCCGAGCAGATGGACTCATCTGCGACGACGATTTGCTTCTAAAACAATACGCTAGAGCAAGCTGGGTGAGCATGAGCGAGCGCAACTTGCTCTAGGTAGCAAACTCATAAATTTTCTGGAGTCGGCGCGAGCGGTTGTGATTCGAGGGTCTTCGGAAGGAGATCTGAGATGGTGGTACGGCGCTACGAGATAACGGACTTTGAGTGGTCGATCATAGAGCCACTGCTGCCGAACAAGCCCCGCGGTGTGCCGCGAGTTGACGACCGTCGGGTGTTGAACGGAATCTTCTGGCGGCTGCGCAGTGGGTCGCCCTGGTCGGACATACCCGAGCGCTACGGTCCCTACACGACCTGCTACAATCGCTTTGTGCGCTGGCGGAAGGTGGGTGTGTGGGATCGGATTTTTGATGCGGTATCAGCGGCCTATGAGGGGGATATCCAGATTGTGGATAGCTCTTCGGTGCGCGTTCATCAGCACGCAGCCAACGTAAAAAGGGGGTCTGGACGCCAGCGCAAGCCGCCGAAAGGAACCTCCCTGGAACCCAGTCAATGGGGCGCTCGCGCGGTGGACTGACGACCAAGATCCACGTCGTAGTCGACAACAACGGTTTGCCAATCACAATCAAGCTGACGCCTGGGCAGGCTCACGACGGCCGTAGCGCAGCCGACATGCTGGATAGTGTCGGCGCCAACCAGATCCTCCTTGCTGACCGAGCCTATGACAGTAACGCTCTGCAGGGCGCAATGGATGAGCGTGGCGCTCTGGCCAACATCAAGCCTATGCCCGATCGACTTAATCCGCCATATTTCAACACTTACCTCTATCGGCGGAGAAACCTAGTCGAACGCTTCTTCAGCAAACTGAAACACTTCAGAGCGATCGCAACCAGATACGAGAAGCATGCCGAAAACTACCTCGCTCTGATCAAACTAGCAGCTTCCCGCATCTGGATGCGCTTTATGAGTCGGTGACCTAGGCGCTCTCGGCCAGATTCTGATCGGCTTCGTCGAAACCGGAGATCGCGTAGACTTCGTCGCCGAAGGTTGCGACCAGGGCCAGCCTGCCGCCAAGCGCTTCGACATGGCGGCGCAGAGTCGAGACCTTGGTGTCGCCGCCGCGCTCCAGGCGACTGACGGCGTACTGCGCGCGGCCGAGCTCCGCGGCCAGGTCAACCTGCGTCACCCGCCGATCCTTTCGAAGCTCGGCCAGGGTCAGGGTGCGCAGCGCGTCCAGCTTGGCGCGCAGGTCGGCGCGGATCTCTGCCTGCTGTTCTTCGGGCAGGCGGGCGATGAAACGGTCGAGATCGTCCATGGGGGCTCCTTTCCTTAGCGCTTGAGCCGGTCGATGTGATCCTGAAACCGCCGGTCAGCGGTCCGGATCAGCGCCTTATAGAAGCGGCGCTGATCCTTGCCGCGCTTGTCGGCCGCCACCAGGATCACCGCGGCGCGCGCCTGATCGAAGGCAAAGGCGACGCGCCAAACGCCGCCGGCGCCACTGACCCGCAGCTCTTTCATGTTGGCGAAGTTGCTGCCCTTCAAGCTATCGACCAGCGGCCGGCCGAGTGTCGGTCCCTTGACCTGCAGCACACCAAGGTCTGCGGCGATGGCGGTCTGCACCGTGGGTGCGGCGGCGACCAGTTCGGCCTCGAAGTCGGGGTGGAAGATCAGCGTCCAGGTCACGATCGGATATATTCTCTAGAGCATATATGTTCAAGCAGTTATTGAGTCGAAAGGCAAGGTTGCGTTTCAACCACTATCGCGCCCGCATTGCATCCGGAAAGGGAAATTCGCTGCCTCCCCCAACACTCCACATCCTCAAGAAGAGCGACCGCCGGCCGTCGTTTTTGCTTGATCGACCGCGCCTGGCAGTGGAACTCTGATTCGCTCATCGGCAAGGACTCGCCCGACAAATGGCTGTCGGATATCTGGTGTTTGACCGCAGTTCCATGAAGAGACCGGCCGGCCAGCCGCTCTTAACATCTAGAGGAAGCCATGAAGCCAAGCCTCGAATCGTCCCCGGCACCGAACCTGGAGCAAAAGGTCCGCAAGCGATTGGCGATGTTGCAGAAGGTTATTTACAACTACATGATAAAGTCGGGGAAGCTGCCCGACTTCTTCCTGGACCGGATGCCGAAGACGCTGCCGATGGCGGCGCTGGAGGGCACCAGGGTCTATCCCGACCGCGACTCCATGCTGGTCGATCTGCCGCGGCAGGCGCGGGTGGCAGAGGTGGGAACCCACCTGGGAGACTGGGCGCAGAAGATCCTGGACACCGCCGACCCGATCAGGCTCCACCTCTTCGACCTGAACACGCAGAGGATCAGGCCGGAGGTGGTCGCCGACTCCAGGGTCACGATTCACCAGGGCGATTCATCGCGCGGGCTCGCCCGGCTGCCCGACCACTTCTTCGACTGGATCTACATCGACGGCGATCACTCCTACGAGGGGGTGAAGCGCGACATCGAGCAGGCCCTGGTGAAGGTCAAGCCCGATGGCCTTCTGGTCTTCAACGACTACTGCCTCTGGTCACACCTGGAATCGATCCCCTACGGGGTGATGGCGGCGGTCAACGAGCTCTGCTGCGAGGGCTGGGTGATGAAGGCGATCGCTCTGTCGCCCTGGGGCTACTACGACGTGGTGATCAAGAGGGCCGAACAGGCGTGACGACAGCGCCCCGTCATTCGGGCTCATCCTTCGGCCGCTCGGCCTCCGTCCGCTGTCTGCTTTCCCTCAGGGTGGCGCCGCTGGGAATCCATCCGCGATAGATGGTCGAGGCCTGCAGCGGCAGGCGGAAGAAGCGTTCATCGCTGCCCGGGCGGGCCACCAGCTTGCGCTTGTGGACCAGCCAGAGCGCGGCGACGAAGGAGGCGAGGCCGAAGATCACGCCCCCCAGCGCCTGACCCCAGAGGATACCGGCGACGCCGAAGAGATAGTCCCCCAGCCAGACCAGGGGGATCGTCCCGATGGTGGCGCGGCCCCAGTTGGTGAGGGTCGCCAAGAGCGGGCGACCCAGGTTGTTGAAGGCGGCGTTGGCGATGAAGAGCGCGCCCACGAAGAGGAAGGAGAGGCTGACGCCGCTTGCGAAGATCGCGATCACCTCGGCGGCACCCGGCGTGGCGTGGAAGGCACGCGCGATCTGGCCCTCCAGCAGGTAGAGCAGCAGGGCCGGCAGCAGGACCGTGACCGCGGCAAAGGCCAGCGCCGACCAGAGGGCGATCCGGACCCGCTCGTAGCGCTGCGCACCGTAGTTCTGGCCGACGATCGGCCCGATGGCCCCAGTCAGCGCGAAGATGGCGCCGAAGGCGACGGGGATGATGCGGCTGACGATGGCGAAGCCCGCGACCACGTCGTCGCCGTGCCTGGAGAGCGCGGCGATCATGACGGAGTTGCCGATCGGGGTGGCCAGGTTGGTCAGGGTCGCCGGCAGGGCGACGGCAAGGAAGGGCCTGGTGTCGGCCAGGAGGTGCGCCCACTGGAAGCGGCCCAGGACCCGGGCGCGGACCACCACGCCGTACCAGGCGATCGCGAAGACAGCGATGCGGGCAGCGACGCTGCCCAGGGCCGCGCCGACGATGTCCCAGCCGAAGCCGAAGATCAGGATGGGGTCCAGGACAGCGTTCACCAGCCCGCCGCCCACCGTCGACCACATGGCGAGCCGCGGCAGCGCGTTGGCGCGCAGCACGCCGCCGCCGGCCATGGCGAGTGCCAGCAGCGGCATGCTCGGGAAGATGATGCGCAGGTAGGTGGTCGCCAGTTCCAGGGTGCGCCCCTGGGCGCCCAGCGCTTCCAGGAACTCGGGCGCGAAGAGAAAGCCGATGAGCGCCGCCGGCAAGGTCAGGATCAGGACGGCGAGAGCATTGTGCACGACCAGCCGCCTGGCGAGCTGGCGGTCGCCGGCGCCGACGGTCCTGGCGACCGTGGCCGCCGTGGCGATGGCCAGCCCGATGCAGAAGGAGGTCGAGAAGAAGAGGATGGTGCCGGCATAGCCGACCGCGGCCGCCAGTTCCTCCTGGCCCAGCAGCGACAGGAAATAGAGATCGGCCAGGTCGACGAGGAAAAGGGTGAGCAAGCCGATGGCGCCGTAAAGCGTGGTCGCTATGATGTGCTTGAGGATGGATCCCTCGGTGAACCCGGCTCCGCCCTCGCTGCCGGCCCCTCTTTGCGCCGCCACCCGATTACTCCCGCTGCGGTCTCCGGGCTGCGCCCGAGACCTGGAGATCCCCTCATAGCAAGGAGTGCCCCACGATGCCGCAAGTATCCCTCACCGAACGCTTCGAGGATGCCCTGGTCTATGCCGCCAGGCTGCACCGCCGGCAGAGGCGCAAGGGCAACGACGTCCCCTACATCTCCCACCTCATGGCCGTGGCGGCGCTGACCCTGGAGCACGGCGGCGACGAGGAGCAGGCGATCGGCGCGCTGCTGCATGACGCGGCCGAGGACCAGGGCGGCCTGCCGGAGCTGCGCCGGATCGAGCAGCGCTTCGGGCCCGCCGTCGCCGCCATCGTGGCGGACTGCAGCGACAGCCTGGAAGAGCCCAAGCCGGCCTGGCGGCCGCGCAAGGAGGCCTACATCGCCGGGCTGGCGCGCAAGCCCGAGCGCTCGCTCCTGGTGTCCCTCGCCGACAAGACCCACAACGCGGAGTGCATCCGCGACGACCATGCCCGCCTGGGCGAGGCGGTCTGGGCGCGGTTCAGCGGCAGCGGGGCGGGGGTGCGCTGGTACTACCGCGCGCTCGCCGAGGCCTTCCAGCTGCATCGGCCCTCGCCGCTCGTCGGGCGGCTGAGGGCTGCGGTCGACTGCTTCGCGCCCTCCGCCTAAAGCGCTTTGCGCTCGGGTGGAATCGGCGCCGGCCCGCAACCCCGCCCGGCCGCCCAACGGAAGTATCCTGGCAAGGGTGGCCGGGCGGGGGCGCGAGCCGGTTCCCTGTAGATCCGAAACGCTCTGGGCCCGCATCTGCCGGCGAGCCCTGCTGCGTCTATCCGGTGGCTTTCCCAGCGGGGCGGGCATGCTATAGCTCGCCCCGCAAGACCCCTTCGGCTCCGGTTCCCGCTTCGACGCCGACGAGGCGGCGGATCGCCGGAAGCCGATTTCCGCGTGAGAGAGGTGATCCTTAGTCGATGAAGAAAGTCCGCAAAGCGATCCTGCCGGTCGCCGGCCTGGGCACGCGTTTCCTGCCGGCAACCAAGGTCATTCCCAAGGAGCTGCTGCCCGTCGTCGATCAGCCCGTGATCAACTACGCCGTTCAGGAGGCCAAAGAGGCCGGGATCGAGAAGTTCATCTTCATCATCTCGCGCGGCAAGTCGGTGATCCAGGATCACTTCGACCGCGCCCCGGAGCTGGAGCAGGTCCTGGAGTCGCGGGACAAGTACCAGGCGCTGAAGGCGGTCCGCGATTCCGAGATCCATGCCGGCGATGCCATCTTCGTGCGCCAGTCGCGCCCCCTGGGCCTGGGCCACGCGATCTGGTGCGCGCGCGACCTGATCCATGACGAGCCCTTCGCCGTGCTGCTGCCCGACGACATCGTGCTGGGCGAGCGCTCCTGCGTGGCGCAGCTTATCGATGCCTACCACAGCCTGGGCAGCGGCAGCGTCATCGGTGTCCAGCGGGTGCCCAAGTCGCACACCGACCGCTACGGCATTCTCGATGCGGAGAACACGGAAGGGCCGCTCATCAAGGCCAGGGGCCTGGTGGAGAAGCCGAGCCCGGACCGCGCACCCTCCGACCTCGCGGTCATCGGCCGCTACATCCTGGACCCCATCGTCTTCAGCTATCTCGACCGGCAGGTCGTGGGCGCCGGCGGCGAGATCCAGATCACCGACGCCATCACCAACTCGCTCGGGCGCTCGCAGGTGCACGGGCTCCTGTTCGAGGGCCAGCGCTATGACTGCGGGGACAAGCTGGGTTTCCTGCAAGCCAACATTGCTTTCGCGCTCAAGCATCCCGAACTGGGGGAGGGGCTGAAGGCCTTCCTGCGGTCATTGGAATTGTGAGCGATTGTGTTATTGCGTCGCCTCGAATTGTGGGATGCCTATGCTACAGTGAGGCGCGTTACGTGCAGGTGCGGTAGGGGGAGGGCTGGGCGACTCGGGCCCGTAGCATATCCCTCTATCGTGTGCAGGGGTTCTTTCGCGGCGGAGGCGCGATCGGACTGAGGCTCTTTCCGGAGCAGTCGTAAGGGCATCGGGTCGAAACGGATGCGAATTGCAATCATCGGTACCGGCTATGTGGGCCTTGTCTCGGGCGTCTGCCTTGCAGACCTGGGGCACAAGGTCGTCTGCGTGGACAGTGACCTGGGCAAGATCTCCCGCCTGCAGGCAGGCAGGATTCCGATCTACGAGCCCGGCCTGGAAGCGCTCTGCGCGGAGAACGTCGCAGCCGGACGCCTCGCCTTCACCTCGGACATGGCCTCTGCGGTTGCGGGCTGCTCGGTCATCATGGTGGCGGTGGGAACGCCGTCGGCGCCCAGCGGGGAAGCGGACCTCGGCTACATCGACATGGCCGTGGACCAGCTTCTGGCCGTCGTCCCGCGCAAGGCCTTCATCGTCATCAAGTCGACCGTTCCCATCGGCACCAACCGGGCGCTCGCCCGGCGGGTCCGCCAGGCCGGCCGCGACGACCTGGAGATCGTCTCCAACCCCGAGTTCCTGCGCGAGGGCAAGGCGATCCAGGATTTCCTGGAGCCCGACCGCGTGGTCGTCGGGGTGCAGAGCGAGGCCGCGAAGGCGGCGATGGAAGAGCTCTACCGGCCCCTGAGCGCCAAGGGCTATCCGGTGCTGACCACCGACCTGGAAACGGCCGAGACCATCAAGTACGCCGCCAATGCCTTCCTGGCGACCAAGGTCGCCTTCATCAACCAGGTGGCCGACCTCTGCGAGGCCAGCGGCGCCAACGTGGAAGAGGTGGCCTATGCCATCGGGCTGGACCAGCGGATCGGCAGCCGCTTCCTGAAGCCGGGTCCGGGCTACGGCGGCTCCTGCTTTCCCAAGGACACGCGGGCCCTGGCCTGGACGGCCAGGCGCTTCAACCGGCCGATCGGCATCGTCGAGACGGTCATCGAGGAGAACGAGGTGCGCAAGCGCCAGATGGCCGAGAAGATCGTCGCGGCCTGCGGCGGTTCGGTCCAGGGCCTGCGCCTCGGCATCCTGGGCGTCGCCTTCAAGGGCGGCACCGACGACACGCGCGAGAGCCCCGCGCTGGTGATCATGCCGCTGCTGCAGGAACTGGGCGCCAGCCTGGTCGCCTACGATCCGGCGGCCATGAGCCTGGCCTCGATGCAGGTCCAGGGCGTCTCCTGGGCCGAGGATGCGCTGGGTGCGCTGCGCGGCGCCGATGCGGCGGTGATCCTGACCGAGTGGGAGGATTTCCGCGAGCTCGACCTCGGCGCCGTGGCGAAGGTCCTGCGCCGTCCGCTGCTGATCGACCTGCGCAACCTCTTCGCGCCCGAGGTGGCGGCCGACGCCGGCCTGGACTACGTCTCGATCGGCCGGCCGGCGGCACGCGCCAAGGTTCCCGTGGGCTGAACCCTCGGGCCGCAGGCTCCGACGACCGGGACCTCCGACAGACGCTTGCCGATTGCGATCCGCCCGACTAGCTTGCCTGCCTCTGCGAAAGGGAGCGGTTCATGAGCGAGAGGGTGGAGGAAGGCGACAGCGCCTTCCTGAACGACTCCAGATACGGACGACGGCACGAGCAGACCTATGCCGGGGTGCTGAGCTATTTGAGAGCGCGCTATTCCCGCGATCTCGGCGGTATCGACGTCGCGGTGACGGGCATTCCCTTCGACCTGGCGACCACCGCCCGGCCGGGTGCGCGCTTCGGTCCGGCGGGAGTGCGCGCGGCCTCGGCGCAGCTCAGCCAGCTTCCCTCCTTCCCCTTCGGCTTCGATCCCATGGACCGCCTGGCTGTGGTCGACTACGGCGACTGCTACTTCGATCATGGCCACCCCATGGAGATCCCCGACCTGATCACGCAGCACATCCGCGGCATCGTCGGGGCCGGGGCGAGCCCGATCTCCTTGGGCGGCGATCACTTCGTGACCTACCCCATCCTCAGGGCCATCGCCGAGAAGCACGGGCCGGTGAGCCTGGTCCACTTCGACGCCCACTCCGACACCTGGCCGGACGACGGGATCGAGCTGAACCACGGCTCCATGTTCACCCGCGCCGTCAACGAGGGGATCGTCGTGCCGGAGCGCTCGGTCCAGATCGGGCTGCGCACCTGGAACGACGAGCACCGCGGCTTCAACATCCTGGACGCCATCTGGGTGCACGAGCAGGGCGTCAAGGCGGTGATCGAGCGGACCCTGGAGATCGTCGGCGAGCGTCCGGCCTATCTCACCTTCGACATCGACTGCCTGGATCCGGCCTTCGCCCCGGGCACCGGCACGCCGGTCTCCGGCGGCCTCTCGACCCATCAGGCCCTGAGCATCCTGCGCGGACTGGGCGGGATCGACTGGGTCGGGATGGATCTGGTGGAGGTCGCGCCGGCCTATGACCATGCCGAGATCACGGCGCTGGCAGGCGCCACCATCGTCTACGACTACCTCTGCCTCCTGGGTGCGAAGAAGGGGCCGCCCCCGGCCTGAGGGCCAGGCCTCCGGCCAGCGCGATGACCGCCAGGCCGAGCAGGTTGGCAGCACTGGGCACCTCGCCCAGGAGGAGCGCCGACCAGAGGGCGGCGAAGGGCAGGTAGCTGTAGCCGAAGAGGCCGACCAGCGGCGTGGGCGCAAGCTGGTAGGCGAGGGCGACGGCCACCGAGAAGACGACGATGAGCAGGCCCAGCAGCACCAGGAGCGGCCAGGCTTCGGCCGGGATCCGCCAGTCCGGGCTCAAGAGGAAGGGCAGGCCGGCACCGCCGGGCAGGATCTGCAGCAAGGCCAGGGCCAGCAGGCCGCAGAGAAAGAGCGCCAGGTTCAGATAGAAGGACAGGGCGATCGGCGATTCTCCGGCGCAGCGCTCCGCGGTGATCACCATGGCGCCGGCGTAGCAGAGCGCCCCCAGCACCGGCAGCAGGACGGCCCAGTCGACGCTGCCCTCCGGCCTCAGCGAGATCACGACTCCGAGAAAGCCCAGCAGGATCGCGAGCCAGCGGCGCGCCCCCACGGCGCGCCCGGCCACCCGCGAGGAGATGACGGCGATGAAGAGCGGGGCGGTGTAGAGCGCCACGGCCGCCAGCGAGAGCTCCAGGAAGGGCAGGGCGCTGTAGTAGAAGCCCCACATGGCCAGCAGCAGCAGGCTCCTGAGCGTGACCCAGCCCGGCCGCTGCGGCCGCAGCGCCGCGGTACCGCCGCGCAGGAGCAGCAGCAGCGTGAGCAGGGGCAGGGCCACCAGGCCCCGGCCCGCGAAGATCTGCCAGAGGCTGAGAAAGCCGCTCTCGGCCTTGACCAGCGCATCGCCCAGCGAGATCAGGCAGTTGGCGAAGACGATCGAGGCGACGCCCAGGGGCAGGCTGCGGCGCAGAGGCTCCATGGAATCGGACCTTCCAGTATGAGTCATGAATCTGCATGAAGCTTGAGCAGATAAAACCGCTTTGTTAAAACGAGTTATTCGGCCTAATGCATGAGGTCAGATCATGGAAAGACAGGCGCTGCCGCCGCTGTCCTGCCTGCTTCCCTTCGAGGCGGCCGCACGCCTGGGGAGCTTCACCCGCGCGGCGGCGGAGCTGTCTCTGACCCAGAGCGCCATCTCCCGGCAGATCCGCATTCTCGAGCGCTTCCTGGGCCAGCGCCTCTTCGAGCGCCGCAACCGCGCCGTCCACCTGACCGAGCCCGGCCGCGAGTTCGCGCGCAGCCTGGCCCGCGGCCTGGACGAGATCACCCTCTGCGCCGGCCGTCTGCGGTCGCGGTCGGCTGAGAGCGAGGTCGTGCTCTCGCTGGAGCTCTACCTCGCCGTCTACTGGCTGATGCCGTTGCTGGCGGACTTCCACAGCCGCCATCCCCGGGTGCAGCTCCGCATCGCGGCGGCGACCCAGCCGCTGGCCGACCGGATCGAGCCCTTCGACCTGGCGCTGCAGTGCGCGAGCCGCCCGGGCGGCGATCACCGGGCCATCCACTGGGCGCCGGAGAGCATCTATCCGGTCTGCGCTCCGGCCTATCTGAAGGGGCGCGCCCCCTTGTCGCTGCAGGCCCTCGGCGGCGAGCGCCTGCTGCAGTTCCAGGAGAAGCCGGGCGACTGGATGACCTGGGCGAGCTGGTTCCGGCACCTGGGCGAGGAGCCGCAGCCGGACCACGACAAGGGGGCGGTCTACGACAGCTATCCCGTCATGATCCAGGCCGCCGTGGCCGGGCAGGGGGTGGCGCTGGGATGGGGCCGCGGACTGGGGAGCCTTCTCGACAGCGGCGCCCTCGTACCGGCCGTGGTGGAGCGGGTCCGCCTCGAGCGCGGCATCGCCATCTACCGCAGCCGCGAGGCCGAGGAGAGCGGTAAGAGCGACCGGCTTCTCGCCTGGCTGAAGACCCAGCTTTCCGCCGAGGTCTGATCGCCCGCCGGGTCTCCGGGGCTACTGGATCGGGTTCTGTATGCGGTCCAGCAGGAAGAGGGCGATGCCGGCGACCACGATCAGCACCCAGAGGAAGGCGCTGAGGAAGAGCGGCAGCCTGGTCAGACGCCGCGTCAGCGGCGCGAGCCCCTGGGGCTGCATCCAGCCGGCGACGAAGGCCAGCGCAGCCAGGAAGACTGCCGCAACCTGCCAGACAAGAAATCCGCTCAATCTATTGATATTGCTCGAAAAGGAACTGCCGTCCGCTTCTGTCGTCGCGAAATCGAGGAAGGACAGCAGGGTGCAGACCAGCCAGCCCAGGACGAGCAGTCCGATCAGCAGTGCAGCGCGCCTCGGTTTGCTGGGTGCGCCGCGACCGGGATGGGCCGGGGGACGATCGTCGGGTCTGCGGATGACTCTGTTCATCGCTCCTGTCATGGCTCCGGGCCAATGAGTGCTGAAGGGCTGCGCCAGCATAGAGGATGGGGCCGCGCTGTGAAGCGTTCCGTCCGCCTCCTTGTTGCAGAAGGCCCCGGTTTGTCGCTTCGCCTCAAGCAGCACTTGTCCGCCGCCGTTCCAACATGCCCTAGTCGCCCTGCCAGTAGGAACGATAGCCGTCGGGGGTCCAGTAGAGCAGAACGCTGGAGGAATCCTCCTTGCCCAGGAGGATGGCGTCGCCGAAGAGCTGCGGCGGCGGCGTGCCGTCGGCGCCCTGGCCGACGGGACCCTTCTCGTGCAGGCCCCACCAGTCCATGCGGTCGAAGTAGGCCGGGACCAGCTCGCCGATCTCCTCGTCGAAGCCGACGAGATTGAGCCAGGTGCCCGCCCGGCAGATCGCAAGGCCATGCTGGCCGTCCGAGCGGCGCTGGACCAGGGCGGCCTCGTCCAGCGAACCGTCGTCGTCGAAGTCCCCGCCGAGGCTCTGGGGATCCAGGCGGCGCACGAGCTCATGCGTCGGCCCCAGGCCGCAGCGGCCGAAGATCTCGCGGGTCTCGGGCGCGATCGCGGGCGGTTCCGTCACAGGCTCGGCCACCGGCTCCGCCTCTGCCGGCCAGAAGAGGCAGGCTTCGAAGGAGAGATAGACCATGCGCGCCTTCTCTCCCGGCGCAAGGTCGGCAAGCCCGTAGTCCCGCACCTTGAGCCATCCGCGGCCCTGGGCCTGGCCGGGGTCGGCCGCGGGATCGGGATCGAAGAGGAAGAGCCGCAGCTCCTGCGGGGCATTGACGTCTCCCCTGTTGGGTCCGCTGTTGTCGGCGCTCCGGAAGTGCCAGCCGTAGAGCTCTCGCGAGTTTGGCACGCCGTGGAGCGGCGGGGTCATGGCCGAGAGGTCGCGGCCCTCGCCGTCGAAGAGGCGCAGGTCGTAGCCGAAGGCGGCGGGCAGCAGCGCGAAGTTCCAGCCGGGGCCGACCGCCTGGCGGTTCGCATGGCGGCCGCCCACCTCTCCCGACAGGAAGGCCGCGGCGCGTCCCGGCGAGGGGGTGCAGTCCAGCGCCGGGTCGGCGCTTGCCGGCGTCGCCATCCAGAATGCGGCGGCGACCAGCAGGGGCAGGGTGGCTCTTGTCATGTCAGCAGGTGCTCCTCTCCCGGTCGCGGCCAGGCCGGTGTGGCCGCCGCCTCTTCCTTCAGCCAGCTCACGAAGGCACGGACCTTGGGCCAGCGGGCCTTCTCCGGTGTGGTGACGATCCAGTAGCTGGTCGCCATCGGCACGATCGGCCCGAAGGGCTGCACCAGGCGGCCGGCGATCAGCTCTTCGATGCAGAGGGTCAGCTTCGCCAGCGCCACGCCCTCGCCGGCCACCGCGCCCATGATCACGAAGGAGGAGTTGGAGAAGCTGGAGCCGCGGTTGGGGTCGACCCCCTCGACGCCGGCTATCTGCAGCCAGGCAGCCCAGTCGACGAAGGGTACGGCCTCGCCGGCGTCGTCGTGCAGCAGGGCATAGTGCTTGAGGTCCTCCGGGCGATGCAGGCCCGGCGGCCGGGCCAGCAGGCTGGGTGCGCAGACGGGCAGGACGTACTCCTTCGACAGCAGCTCCTTCCAGAGGCCGGGATAGCGGCCCTTGCCGTGCCGCAGGCCCAGGTCGACCGGCTCCTGGCGGAAATCCATCAGCTTCTCGTTGGCCAGCACCATGACGTCCACGTCGGGGGCGCGGGCGCGGAAGCGGTTCAGCCGCGGCATCAGCCAGACCTGGCCGAAGGAGGGCATGACCGTCACCCGGAGCGCGCCCTCGCGCTCGTCCAGGTTCAGCTCATGTGTCGCCGCGGCGATGCGGTCGAAGGCATCCGACAGGGGCGGCAGGTACTGGCTGCCCAGGGTGGTCAGCCTGAGGCGGCGGTTCAGCCGCTCGAAGAGCTGGATGCCGAGCTGCGCCTCCAGGGCCGCGACCTGGTGGCTGATCGCCCCCTGCGTCACCGAAAGCTCCTCTGCGGCCTTGGTGAAGGAGAGGTGCCGGGCGGCGGCCTCGAAGGCGCGCAGGGCATTCAGGTTGGGCAGGCGACGCATGAGCAAACCTCATTCAAACATGAAAGATCATGCTTTGTTCGCGCTGCCGGTTTCAACCTATATCTACCGGCAAGACAAGGGCGTGGGTAGCGGGAACAGCCGCTTGGTGCCCCCGCTCGAATGAGGAGGATTGTGATGGAACACTTGCTGACGAACACCGTGACCAAGCTGTCCGCACCGCGGCCCAAGGGCCTGACGGGCGGGGTCTTCGGCCTTCTCCTGAACTGGCAGGAGCGCTGGCGCGAGCGCCGGCAGCTCGGCGCGATCGAGGATCGCATCCTCAAGGACATCGGCCTCTCGCGGGCCGATATTCACCGGGAGGCGCAAAAGCCCTTCTGGCAGGACTAGACGCTGGTCCTGACCACCTGTCCAGACTGCCTGGGCCGCCCCGCTTCCGAGCGCGGGCGGCCCCTTCTTTTCCGAGACCGTCAAGGATAGTCGAACCGAGAAAACTCGAAGGACTTGCTGGTCCCGGGTGGCCTGAACGCCTGCGCCAAGGAGGAACCGATCGCAGCAATCCTGGAGGACGCGGACTACCTTCTGGCCAAGGCTAGCGACTGCTTCGCCCCCCCTTGCGCGCGGCAGGAGGGCAGCATTTGGCACCGTGATCCGACCGTCGGCCTGTCCTTTTGGTCAGTTGTGCGACGCTCCCCATCCCTGGTAACAAAATATGTGTTTTGGGCAGCCTCTGGGCGCGACGGTGCATCACTGCCCGACTTGGGCCGTCTCGGCAACTCCGTGGCTGGCCGCCCCGATCTGTTTGGGGGCGGACGAAGGGAGAGCCGTGATGGCAATCACCTTTAACGATGGCGTCTTCTATGGGACGGACCTGTCGAATCAGACCTTCTCGGAAGCGGCGGATACGGCGACCTTCTTCGGCGACAACGACACCGTCTTCGGCGGCGACGGCAACGACAGGTTCTTTCTGAGCAGCGGCGTCGACAGCGACATTTACGGCGCGTCCGGAGACGACAGGCTTTACGGAAAGAGCAGCAACGACACCCTGCTGGGCAGCACCGCGGATGATCGCCTCTATGGCGGGGACAACGACGACACTCTCTTCGGTGGGCTGAATTCCGACCGGCTGAGCGGCGGTTCCGGGGCCGACGTCGTCTACGGTGGAAGCGGCGACGATTCCCTGCTCGCGCTGACCCAGGACGACTTGCTATCCGGTGACACGCTTTACGGCGACAGCGGTACCGATACCCTGTTCCTGGGTTCCGGGGTCAGCATCCCCGGCGGCGCGGTTCTGTCGGACATCGATATCTATTTTTATCAGGGAACTGCCCTTCAGGTCATCGTAGGGCGAAGCCAGGCCAGCACGGTCACCGGCAGCAATGGAGCCGACCAGATTGAAGGCGCCAGCGGCAGCCAGACCATCTATGGCGCCAACGGCAGCGACGGCCCGCTCTACGGCGGGGAGGGCGACGATCTGCTCTCCGGTGGGTCGGGGCAGGATTCCCTCATCTTCGGCGGGCCGGGTGCGGACACCCTGGTCCCCAGCAGCGGCACCGACCAGCAGGCCTACGGCGGGTCCGGCAGCGATCTGATCCTGGGTATAGGCGAGGACGCGAGCAGCTTCTTCGGTGGCTCGGGCGACGACAGTCTGGCCGGCGGCTACGGCGACGAGAACCGGATCTACGGCGAGGGCGGCGACGACACCTTCGAGGGCAACAGCGGCATAGACACCCTCTTCGGCAGTTCGGGGTCGGACAGGCTCTACGGCGGCAGCGGCGACGACTGGCTCGATGGTCAGGACGATGACGATGTCATAACGGCAGGGCTGGGTGACGACTCCCTGACCGGCGGAACCGGGACGGACACGCTGTTCGGCGGCAGCGGGGACGACCGTTTCCAGGTCGATGCCCTGGACTACCTCGGCGGCGACACTTTCTACGGCGGCAGCGGTAGCGATACCATCCTGATCAACAGTGAGCTGGACATAGGAAACTATGTGTCGCTGTACGGCGTCGAGCGGGTGCATTGGACAAAGGTTATCGTGCTCGAGGGCGAACCCTCGGACAGGGACACCTACTTCGGCGGCTACGGCGATGACCTTCTGGTCGCGGATAGTGCACGCGACGCCTCCGACACCATGTTCGGAGCCTCCGGGGCGGATTCGCTCTACGGCGGGACTTGGTACGATTACCTCTTCGGCGGCTCCGGCGATGACAGCCTTTTCGGCGGGTCGGGAGACGAAAGCTACCTCTATGGTGGCGCCGGCGACGACGTCATCTCGGCGGACACGGGCAACGATCCCGGCGTCTTTGGCGACGCGGGCGCAGACCTGCTCTATGGCGGCAGCGGCGTGGACAGCCTCTTCGGCGGCTCGGAGGAGGATACCTTCGTCGTTGCTTCCCAGGCGGTGCTGTCCGACGAGGTTTTCTACGGCTCGGAAGACACCATTGCGCTCTTCGGGAGCATCAACGGGAACGACGCCGAGATCTTTATCTTCGGCGTGTTCGACGACTTCGATGAGAGCGAGACCGTCTACTATTACAACGGGAAGACCTTCGAGAGCAGCTTCTACGCCGGAACAGGCTCCTATGTGGAGATCTTCGATTCGGTGGACGGCGGCGACGGCACCGACAGCCTCGTCGTCGGGGAAGGGGTCACCTTGTCGGCCGACTTCTCCGCCGAGGACGTCGAGGTCTATGTCTTCTACGGCTCCGGCGGCGATGACAGCCTGACCGGCCGGGGGCTGGCCACGATCTTCGGCGGGTCCGGTGCCGACAGCCTGTACGGCGGCAGCGGTCACGATCATGTCTACGGCGGCAGCGGTGACGACAGCCTGCAGGGAGCGACCGGGAACGATAGCCTCTTCGGCAGCGCAGGCGACGACGCGCTGGAAGGCGGCGAGGGCGACGACCGGCTCTATGGCGGCAGCGGTGGGGACGGCGGTCTCTACGGCGGCGACGGGGCGGATGTCATCTACGGCGGCGAGGGGGCCGACAGCCAGGTCGGGGGAAGCGGGTCGGACACCTTCGTGGTCCTCTCCTCCGCAGAGCTGGCCGATGGCGAGTTGTTCGATGGCGGCAGCGGCAGCGACACCGTGATCTTCGCCCGGAGCGTAGGGCCAGGCAGTGGCGCCTCCTTCATCGACATCGAGTCCTTCGTCTACAACGCTGATCCGGAGTACGGCTCCAGCGGTTCCGATACCTTCTACGGCAGCAGCGGAGCCGACTATCTCTACGGACAGTCCGGGGCCGATATCCTGTTCGGCGCCACCGGCGATGACAGCCTCTTCGGTGGCAGCGGAACCGACAGCTCCCTGTTCGGCGGCAAGGGCGACGACCATCAGTTCGGCGGCGAGGGTGACGATCGGCTGGTTGGCCAGAGCGGCGACGACCAGCTCTATGGCGGTGAAGGATCCGACTCGCTGTCCGGCGACAACGACGACGACAGCCTCTTCGGCGGCGACGATGGAGACTACCTCACCGGCGGCTTCGGCGACGACGGCCTGTGGGGAGAGAGTGGCGACGACTACCTCTCGGGCCTGTGGGGCGGCGACAGTCTCTATGGCGAAAGCGGTGACGACACTCTCTTTGGCGCCGGCGACGACGATAGCCTCTTCGGCGGAGACGATGACGACCGTCTCTACGGGGGTAGCAACACGGACAGCCTCTACGGCGGCTCGGGCGCCGACACCTTGATGATCATGAGCGCGGGCGAGATGCTCTCCGGGGAGACCTACGACGGGGGGTCGGGGACCGACACCTTGGACCTGCGGAAGTCGTCCTTCTCGATCCCCGACGGCTTCGTCTACACCAACGTGGAAGCGATCGTCCGCGGGGTGACCTTGACCCTCTTCGACAGCTCCGGCGACGACCTCTTCACCGGGTCGGACAACCTGGACGACATCTTCGGCGGCAGCGGGGCGGACACGCTCTATGGTCTAGGCTCCGACGACGATCTCTACGGAGATTCCGGCGACGACGTTCTCTTCGGCGGCAGCGGGTCGGACGAGGCCTACGGCGGTGCGGGTGCGGACACGGCCTACGGCGGCTCGGGCGACGACGACTTCCTGGTCGACGACCTGGGCGACCTGGTGGTGGAGGCGAGCGACGGCGGCAGCGACCGGGTGATCGCCGAGGTCAGCGGCTTCACCCTGGCAGAGAACGTGGAGACCCTGCGCAACCAGCAGGACGATACCGACCGCATCCTCTATGGCAACACCGGCGGCGCCAGCCTGGTGGGCAACAGCGCCGACGACACGCTGGTGGGGCGGTCGGGCGACGACAGGGTCTATGGCGGGCTGGGCGAGGACCTGCTCTACGGCGGCGGCGGGGACGACTACCTGCGCGGTCGCTCGGGCGTGGACACGGCCTTCGGCGGCGATGGGGACGACACCCTGGACGGCGAGGGCGATGCGGATGCCGGCGACCTGCTCTACGGCGGCTCGGGTGCGGACGAGGTCCATGTGACCGACGAGGACACGGTCTTCGGCGGGTCGGGGGGCGACTCCTTCTGGATCGACAAGCAGGACAGCGGCACCACCCTTTCCGGCGGCACGGTGGTGGCGGCAGCGGAGATCTGGGACTTCCAGGGCCAGCTCTTCGATGCCGGGACCGAGGCCGACGTCCTGCTGCTGCAGTCGGGCATGGAGAGCGGCAGCTTCACCTACCTCGAGAGCGCGGACTTCTCGGGCGGCGGCAACACCGAGGCGCGCTTCGACGAGGACTTGCAGCAGGTGGAGATCGACACCAACGGCGACGGCAGCCTCGACATCGTCTTCGCCATCGACGGCATGACCGAGGCCGGATCGCTGACGGCCGCCGATTTCCTGTTCCTTTAGGGGCGATGGCTCGCGGCGGGACAGCAAGTCGCCCGGAAATCAGGGCGTGAACTGCTCCAGCAGAATGCGCTCTTCCATGTTGTGCTGCGGGTCGAAGAGCAGGGTCACGCCGGCACCCTTCGCCTGCGAGACCTCGACCTTGGTGACGTCGCGGATCTCGTTCGAGTCGGCGACGGCGGAAACCGGGCGCTTCTTCACGTCCAGGATCTCCAGCAGCACCCGGCTGCGGTCGGGCAGCAGGGCGCCGCGCCAGCGCCTCGGCCGGAAGGCAGAGATGGGGGTCAGGCAGAGCACGTTCGCGCCGATGGGAACGATGGGGCCGTGGGCCGAGAGGTTGTAGGCCGTCGAGCCCGCCGGGGTGGCGACCAGGACGCCGTCGCAGACCAGCTCGTCGAGGCGGACCCGGTCGTCCACGGAGATGCGGATTTTCGCCGCCTGGCGCGACTCGCGCAGGAGGGAGACCTCGTTGAAGGCGAGGTCGCGATGCTCGTGGCCCGACTCGTCCCAGGCGCGCATCTCCAGCGGCTTCAGGCGCGCCGGTGCGGCCGCGTCCAGCCGCTCGGGCAGGCCCTCGGGATCGTACTCGTTCATGAGGAAGCCCACCGTGCCGCGGTTCATGCCGTAGAGCGGCAGGGGGTGGTCGCGGGTCGAGCGCAGGGTCTCCAGCATGAAGCCGTCGCCGCCCAGGACCACCATGACCCTGGCCTCGCCGGGCGGCGTGCTGCCATAGAGCGCCTCCAGCTCTTCGAGCGCGGCGCGGGCATCGGGCGTTTCGGCCGCCGTCAGGGCGAAGGGCAGCGGGGACATGGACAACCCCTTTTCGGGTGAGTGAGAGGCGACTATAGCCGGGCGCAGGGCGAGAGAGTAACCTCCCGTCTCGACGAATCATCCGCCTCGACGAATCATCGGTCTGGGCGTCTATCCTGCCCGGACCAAGCGACAGGCTGGATCAAGCAAGAAGGGGATCTCCATGCGTGTGCGTTACCTCCTGCTGCCGTTTCTCTCCCTGGCAGCACTTTTTGCCGTCTTCGTCGCGCCCTCCGTGGCGCAGGAGCAGAAACCGGCTGTGGTCATCACCCCGCCGGACGAGAACGCGGCGAACGAACCCGGCCGCGATCGCCACATCGGCTACTACTACGGGCCGCTGACCTCGCGGGAGACCTACGTCGCGCGCGCCACGCCCTCGCCGGACGCGAACCGCCAGCACCGCGTCGCCTTCGTCACCGGCCTCGAGGTGGAGGTGGCCAAGCGCGGCCATCCCATTCCCTACGCCATCTTCGCCAAGGGCGCGGAGGCGCAGAAGCTGATCATCGTGGCGCTGATGGACGGGCCGATGGATACCCTCTTCCGCGCCCGCGGCGTGCTCGCCAACCTGACCGCGCAGGCCCGCCTGACGCCGCTGCTGCGCGAGAACAACGTCAGCGACTGGTTCACCTTCTTCGATCTCTGCCGGGTCTTGGGCTTCGAGCAGATCACCGTCAGCGACGGCAAGAGCTGGACCCACCAGATCATCCTGGATTAGCAGGCGGGGGCAGGGGCCGGCTGCCGTCGAGCGACAGCAGTTGGGTCTTGGCCGCCACCTCGCAGTCCTGTTTCGTCATGGCCGGGCCCTGACCCACTGCTGTCCGGTTAAGCTATTTCTGCTAGAATTGCGCGATCGACGTTTCAGTATGTTCTATCATAAATCGTCATGACCGGGCTTGACCCGGTCATCCACGTCGTGCCGCCAGCGCAGAACTCTCCACTTTCGCGATGCCGAGCCACGTGGATCCCCGGGTCTTCGCCCGGGGATGACGGTAAGGGTTGTGCATATCTGCAAACAACACAACCGGATTCGCTGGGCCGAACTGCCGTCAGTCAAGGTTCGGCCGTGACGATCAGGGCGTGAGAAGATGCGTCTGCAGGGCACCAGAGGCCCAAACCCGATGGCCCTTGCCCCGCCGCTCTCCGGCGGGGAACCTCAGCCGCCGGTGACGCTCATGTGGCGGGAGACGGCCGGGGCCTGGTTGTTGCGGTCGATGACGAAGTCGTGGCCCTTGGGCTTGCGGGTGATGGCCTCGCGGATCGCCTGGCGCAGCACCGCGTCGTCGTCGCTGGCTCTCAGGACCTGGCGCAGGTCGGCGGCATCGTCCTGGCCCAGGCACATGTAGAGCGTGCCGGTGCAGGTCAGCCGCACGCGGTTGCAGCTTTCGCAGAAGTTATGGGTCAGCGGCGTGATGAAGCCCAGCTTGCGCCCGGTCTCCTCGACCCGGACATAGCGGGCAGGGCCGCCGCTCTGGTAGTCGATGTCGGTCAGGGTCCAGTTCTTGGCGAGGCGCGAGCGCACGAGCGAGAGCGGCAGGTACTGGTCGACCCGCTGCTCGCCGCCAAGCTCGCCCATCGGCATGACCTCGATCAGGGTGAGGTCGAAGCCCTCCTCGCCGCACCAGGCCAGCATGCGGTCCAGCTCGTCGTCGTTGACGCCCTTCAGCGCCACCGCGTTGATCTTGACGGCGAGCCCGGCCTCCTTGGCGGCCTCAAGGCCGGCCATGACCTTGTTGAAGTCGCCCCAGCGGGTGATCGCCTTGAACTTGTTCGGATCCAGGGTGTCGATCGAGACGTTGATCCGCCGCACGCCGCAGTCGGCCAGCTCGCCGGCGAAGCGGGAGAGCTGCGTGGCGTTGGTGGTCAGGGTGAGTTCGTCCAGCGCACCCGTCTCCAGGTGGCGCGAGAGGTTCCGGATCAGGCTCATGATGTTGCGCCGGACCAGCGGCTCGCCGCCGGTCAGCCTGAGCTTGCGCACCCCCATCGACACGAAGGCGCTGGCCAGGCGGTCCAGCTCTTCGAGGCTCAGGACCTCCGCCTTCGGCAGGAAGGTCATGTCCTCCGCCATGCAGTAGACGCAGCGGAGGTCGCAGCGGTCGGTAACCGACACGCGCAGATAGGTGATGGCCCTTGCGAAGGGATCGATCAGTGGCTCGGGCTGAGTGGCGCTGGCTTCCATGCCTGCTATTTTGCGTACCCGCCTACGGAATACAAGCCCGCCGGTCCGGATGGGCTCCGGCGATCAGAGCGGCCGGCGCAGCAGGCTGACAGTCTCGCCGCGCTGTTCCAGCCGCTGGGCGAAGGCGGCGAAGGGCTCGCGCACCGTCGCCAGATGGAAGGCGTTGGCGTGGACGATCTCCTCTTCGTCCAGCGCCAGGACGACATGTCCCGGCGAGTAGAGCAGGTCGCCGCGCCTGCGCGGGCTGTCGGGCGGGAGGGAGCGGCCCAGCAGCTCCGCCTCGCGCTGCATGTCCGAGTCGCGCGGTGCGGCGATCCCGGCCAGCAGCAGCCCGGCCTGCACCAGGCCCGAGCAGTCGACCCCGAGGAAGGAACGTCCGCCCCAGAGGTAGGGCACGCCGAGGAACAAGAGGGCGGTGGCGGCCCAGTCCTCCCTGAGCGCATTCGCCGGTGCGGCATGCCTTTCGAAGAGGTAGGAGCCGTCGTGTAGCGCCAGGAAGGACTCCTTGGACGCGACGGCACGCAGGAAGGCGCCCATCGGCAGGCAGTCGATCGGCGGCGCCTTGATGTCGGGGGCCGGAAAGCGGAAGGTCAGGGGGGCAGCGACCCGGTGGGTGGGCGCTGCGGGCGAGACCTCGCCCAGGCCGGAGAGCGGCGTGTAGCCGACGTAGCGGTCCTGATCGGCCTGCACCCAGGCCCAGCCCGCCTTCTCCTCGAAGACCTTCACCGTCTCGCCGTACCAGATCTGGGCATCCAGCGGCGCCTCGGCGGCGGGCGCGCGGCGCAGGTCGGCGAGGCCGCTCGTCACCTGCCGCGGCACGCCTTCGCAGTAGGAGGCGGCAGACACCTCCTCCTTCAGGCCGGCATCCGCCAGGTCGGGCCGGTAGACGTGGAGTCGCGCATCCAGGCTCATGTGCGGCCTTCTATCTCTGCGGTCTCGCGCCTGTCGAGCCCCTCGTTGCGCGGCCTGTGGCGGGAGATCGTGGCACCGGCGCTGGCCGGCAGGCGCTGGAAGGGGACGACCGAGACCAGCATGATGAGGGCGACGAGCGCGAAGGCGATCCGGAAGCCCTCGACGTCGGGCAGCCCGCCGCCCTCGTTCACCAGGGTCAGGATGATGGCGGTGCCGGCCACACCCATGGCCATGGCCACCTGGCCGACCACGCTGGAGAAGGCCGTGGCGTCGCCCATGCGCGCGGCCTCCACCTCGGCGTAGGCGATGGTGTTGATCGAGGTGAACTGCAGGGAGCGCGAGAAGCCGCCCAGCACCAGCAGCATGACCAGGACCCAGAGGCCGAAGCCGCCGGGATCGGGCAGGCCCAGGAGGCCGGCCAAGAGCGCGGTGACGGCCGCATTGACCAGCAGCACGCGGCGGAAGCCGAAGGTCGAGATCACGCGGCCGACGATGGTCTTCATGGCGATGGCACCGACAGCGGCGCTGCACATCACCAGGCCGGCCGAGCTCGCGCTGTAGCCGTAGAGGCCCTGCAGCAGCAGCGGCATGAGCAGCGGCAGCCCGCCGGTGCCGAAGCGGAAGAAGAGGCCGCCGATGACGCTGGCCCGGAAGGTGGGATGGCGCATCAGCTTGAGGTCGATCACCGGGTTGCTGCGCCGCCCGGCGTGGCGCCGGTAGCAGAGGAGGAGCGCAAGGCCGAGCCCCAGCAGGAGGAAGCCGAGCCAGGCTCCGGCGAGTTGCCCGTCGGCGAGCTCGAGGCCGGCCATGAGGCTGAGGAACCCCAGGCCCAGCAGCAGGAAGCCCAGGATGTCGAAGGGCCTGGGCGACTGGCGCGGGATCTCCGGCACGAAGCGCCAGACCGCGAAGAGGCCGAGGAGGCCGATCGGCAGATTGATCCAGAAGATCCAGCGCCAGGAGGCGATGTCGACCAGCAACCCGCCCAGCGGCGGCCCCATGATCGGGCCCAGGAGTGCCGGCACGCCCATCCAGGCCATGGCGTCCACCAGCCGGTCCTGCGGAACGGAGCGCAGCAGGATCAACCGGGCGACGGGCGTCATCAGCGCGCCGCCGCAGCCCTGCAGGGCGCGGGCGCAGATCAGCTGCAAGAGGCTGTCGGCCAGGCCGCTGGCGATGGAGCCGGCGAGGAAGACCAGGATGGCGGCACCGAAGACCCGCTTGGCCCCGATACGGTCGGCGAGCCAGCCGCTGAGCGGGATGAAGACCGCGAGGCTCAGCACGTAGGAGGTGATCGCCAGTGACAGCGTGATCGGCGAGACCTGGAGGTCCCGGGCGATGCTGGGCAGCGCCGTCGCCAGCGCGGTCGCATCGACCATCTCCATGAAGAGCGCGCAGGCGATGATCAGCGAGACGATGCGGTAGGAGGACTCCATGCCTGTCGGTTTGCCGGGGTGTTACGGGGGATCGTTACGCCGCGCAACTTGGCACGCTCCCGCGCCGGCGGCAAAGCAGGGCTGGCATGCAGACTGTCCGCTTGGCAGGCGTCGCGGCGGCTGGATCTGGGGTGCTGAGGCCGGCGGCGCTTTGCACCGCTATTGCACCCGGCCGGCATCCTCTTGCTCGATCCACTGCTGTCCGGTTTGAAGGAAGCGGCTCAGGGCCGCCTTCACGGCCGGCGGCAGCTCCCGTCGACCTTCCGACAAGCGTCGCCTGTCCGCTACCCGGTGCGCAGCGGCGATTCGGCCAGGTGGCGGTCGACCAGGGGGATGCCCAGCGCGCGGAGCTGGGACTGGGCCTCCTGCGAGCCCGGCGCCTTGGCCTCGAGGCCGCGGCGCCTGGCGTCCAGGGCCAGCAGCAGGCGTGGCGGCCAGGCCCGCTCGCCGAGCAGGGCCAGGATGCGGGTCGGCCCGGCCTGCAGGCCGGCCTCGCGGTAGAGTTCCTCCAGCGGGCGGCCGGCGTGGAGGGCGGCGGTTTCCTCAAGATCGGTCAGGCTGGTCATGGCGCCCTCACTGCTGTCTGCCGGCAGGGCTGTCAAGCAGCGGCTTCCCCCTTGCGTTGCTCCTGCGCCGCCCGCCATATCAAGACCTGCAGGATAAGGAGGCCGTCACGATGGCAGAGTCCGAGCCCGATGCCGCGCTGCGCCGGCACCGCAAGGCACGCCCGAAGCTCTACGACGCCGAGGCGCTGGAGGGCCTGATCCTGGCGCCCGATCCCGCCGACCCGCGGCTCACCCGGACCATGAGCGGGATCGACGAGAGCGGCGAGAGGGTCGAGGCCTCGGTGGTGACGGAGCGCCCGCTGACGCTCTTCCTGAACGGCCAGGAGGTGGTCACCATGATGACCATCGGCGACCATCCCGACTATCTGGCCGTCGGCTACCTCATCAACCAGAACATGTTGCGCCCGGACGACGAGATCACCGCGATCGAGGTCGACGAGGATCTCGAGGTGGTGGTGGTACGCACCGCGCGCGAGACCAACTACGAGGAGAAGCTGAAGAAGAAGATCCGCACCTCCGGCTGCGCCCAGGGCACGGTCTTCGGCGACCTGATGGAGAACTTCGAAAGCGTCCGCCTGGACCCCGCGGCGCGCCTCAGGACCTCCTGGATCTACAGCCTCAGCCGCAAGATCAACGCCGTGCCCAGCCTCTACCTCGAGGCCGGCGCCATTCATGGCTGCGTGCTCTGCGAGGAGGACCGCCCGCTGCTCTACATGGAGGATGTCGGCCGGCACAACGCGGTCGACAAGATCGCCGGCTACATGCGCATGCAGGGCATGGGACCCGCCGGCAAGATCTTCTACACGACCGGGCGGCTGACCTCCGAGATGGTGATCAAGACGGTGCAGATGGGAATCCCCATCCTGATCTCGCGCTCCGGTTTCACCGCCTGGGGCGTGGCACTCGCCCGCCAGGCCGGCCTCACGCTCATCGGGCGCGCCAAGGGCAAGCGCTTCCTGGCGCTCTCGGGCGAGGAGCGCATCGACTTCGACAGCGACCCCGGCCAGGCCGAGGAGGAGGAAGGCCGGCACCAGCGCAAGGGCGGCCGAGGCCCATGACCGGGGCTGCAGACGCGCCGGTGGTCGGCGTGGTGCTGGCCGGCGGGCTGGCGCGCCGGATGGGGGGCGGCGACAAGTGCCTGCTGCCGGTCGCCGGACGGCCGATCCTGGCGCACATCCTGGAGCGCCTGGAGCCACAGGTGGCCGGGCTCGCGCTCAACGCCAACGGCGATCCGGCCCGCTTCCGCGACTTCGGCCTGCCGGTCCTGCCGGACCTGGTGGAGGGCCACCAGGGGCCGCTGGCCGGCGTGCTGACGGGGCTCGCCTGGGCGCGGGAGAGGCGGCCGGGCGCGCGCTGGCTGGTCACGGTGCCGGGCGACGGCCCGCTGGTGCCGCGGGACCTGGTGGCCCGCCTGGTGGCGGCCTGTGCGGAGAAGGGGGCCGAGATGGCCTGCGCGGCCTCCGGCGGGCGCAGCCACCCGGTGATCGGCCTCTGGCCGCTCCGCCTGCTGGAGGAGCTGCGCCTCGCGGTGGTCGAGGAGGAGATCCGCAAGGTCGACCGCTGGACCGCCCGCTATCGCCTGGCCGAGGTGGCCTGGCCGACCGAACCCTTCGACCCCTTCGCCAACGCCAACAAGCCGGAGGATCTGGAGGCCGTCGAAGCCCTGATCGCGGGCGGGAGCGACTGACAGGCGGTCGTTTCGACTCCCCAAGTGCCGGTCTTCCGGTTCGTTGAAGGACTTGCGTCATTTCCCTAACCACAGTCGTCCTATGGCTTGACCATAGGACCAGCTTCAGCCTGCCGGCTGACAGTGTGGCGCTCTGCGGTCGTACATTCTGGCCAGCGGAGAGTGGTCCTATGGTCAAGCCATAGGACGACGGGAAGTTTGAGCAAGGAGGGACGGCTGGGCCGTGGATGTTGGAAAGGAACCTCAGTCGTCCAGTGCTTCCACCGCCTCCCGGAAGGGCTCCAGCGGCATCTCGAAGATGCCGCCGGCGATGCGGCCGGCCTCGCCCCTGGCGTCGAGGATTCCGAGGCTGATGAGGGGCGTCTTCGCCTGATCGAGGCAGCGCCGCGCGGTGAGGCCGCTGTGCAGGACGACGCGTTGGAAGGCCTTGTGGCGGGCGGCGAAGAGCCGGGCGGGCCGTTCCAGGCCGTCGGGCGGCAGGAAGCGGCCGAGCGCCTGCTGCTGCAGGGGGGCGTGGGTCATGCCCATCGCGCCGAAGCCGGCGACGTCGACCAGGGCGCTGTCGCCGATGGCTCCCAGCGCACGCTCCGGCGGGTGGCTCCCGAGGTCGCCCCTGGGCGCTGCGGCCGGCGCGGTGAACCAGCGGCCGGGCAGGCCCGCCACCTGGATGCCGGTCTCGACGCCGTTGCCGCCGGCGCTCACCACCAGCGAGGAGCCGGGGGTTTCGGCGGTGCCGCCCAGCATGCACTTGCAGGCCGCCATCCAGAGGTTGAGGAAGAAGCTGGGGCCGCGCTTGAGGAAGTCGAGCGCGGCCGCGTCCTCGCCGCCCGCGAGGAGGGAGGACAGCAGCGCGGTTCCGGCCGGCGTGCGGCCGTGGCAGTCGTCGCCGGCGGCCAGGGCCGCGTCGGCGATGGAGACCAGGTCGATCTCGTCGCGCCGGGCCTTCGCCAGCCAGTCGGCGAAGGGGCCGTTCAGCCAGCGCAGATGCTCGACCACCGCCATCTCGCAGAGGCCCAGCCTGGCTGCCGGACCGGAGCCGCCGTTGATCGGTGCATAGGCCCGCGTACCGCTCTCCGCATCGCAGACCTGGTGCAGCAGCATGGAGGCCGAAACCACGGCGGCCAGCGGCGTCACCACGCCGAAGTCCTGCGCCGGGCGGAGCGCGATCTCGCCAGCCACGATCGCCTTGCGCGCGGCCTCGAGATCCGGCGCCAGGCCCTCGAAGACCGCCGCCACGCAGGCGGAGTTGAGGAGGGGGCGGGCAGCCCGGGACGGGTCGGGGATGGGTGGCCCTGCGTGCAGCAGGCTCGCAGGAGGCAGGGCGACGGCATCGCAGGCCGGGCGCTCGCCGCGCCAGAGCGGCCGGACCGCGAGAGATCGGTCCAGGGCCTTGCGGTCGGCGGGGGAGAGGTCGGGGTAGGTCATTGCCGGCTCAGCGGTAGCGCTGCGTCAGGGCGGCTGCGGCGTCGGCCAGGCCCTCCTGGTCGGGCAGGCCCTCGATGCTCTCGAGCGCCTCCTCCAGCAGTCGCTTCATCTCGTCGGGCTCGTCGAAGGTCGTGTGGCGTCCGGCGGCCAGCGAGGCGTTGATGAGTGCGCGCATGCGCACCAGCAGGGGCTGGTGGCGGGCGATGTTGGCCCCGTAGCCCAGCTCTTCCAGCCGCCTGCCGATGACGTAGGTCGGCGCCCAGCTCGGCGTCACCTGGAAGCCCGCCTTGCGTCCGATGAGGGCGGGGTCGAGGTCGCGCGGCTCGTCGCCCTGCTCGAAGTACTTGTCGACATAGCGGTAGGCGCGCTCGCCCACCACCGACGTGTTGGGCGGAATGGCGCAGTGGTCCTGGATGCGCCACATGCACTCGGCGACGGCCTGGAACTTCTCCGTATCGAAGAGGCGGCGGACATGGGGGTTGCGCGCCCGCATGAGGTTGGTCAGCAGCATGAGGGCGGAGCCGTGGCCGCCCTGGGCCGCCTGCGGGGTGAAGCCCGACCAGACGCCGTCGCCGCCGGCCAGGATCGCCTCCAGCACGGCCGCGTCCTCGGTGCCGTTCGCCGTATGGGGATGGGCCAGGATCTTGCGGGGCCTGGGGTGGTAGCGCCGCATCATCCGCACCAGGGCGAAGGTCTCGAAGGGAAAGCGGGTGCCCTTCACGTCCTCGAAGAGCAGGCCGGTGATGGGCTCCTCGCCCAGCATCTTGATGCAGCGCAGCAGGTGCCCGGGGTCCTCGTCGTAGGCGTCGAAGGGATCGGCCAGGCGGATGTAGATGCGGCCGACCCTTGCGGTCTCCTCCGGCAGCAGGTCGCGGTAGTGGCGGATGTGGGCGGCGAGGCAGGCCAGCGCGTCGGCCTCGCTCTGCCCCAGCGCGCGGATGGTGGAGGGACGGATCTCGACCAGCAGGATGACGTTGGGAATGCCGTAGTGCAGCGTCTGCCGGGCGGCCGGTCCCGCGGGGAAGGGCTGGCCCTCGACCAGGGGCTCGACGGCGATGGTGGAGAAGAAGGGGTCGAGCGGCAGGCCGCGCTCCAGCAGGTGCTCCATGAAGAGCTCCGAGACCGACGGGAAGGCGAAGAAGTTGGGCAGGCCGAAGTCCTCGAGGCCGAGGGAAGAGGCCAGCTCGTAGAGCTCCAGCTTGTCGTCCAGGGTGTGGCCGTAGGCGGACGAGAGGGTTGCCTCGCGCGCCGACATGTCGAGGACGTAGGGCTCGACGTCGCGCAGCAGGGCAACGCGCTCCTCGATATGAGAGACCATCTCTTCCAGGGCGGTCCGATCGCCCTCGTGGAGCTCAGCGCTCTCACTTGCCTCGGGGTTCATCGCAGGCCTCCAGCGGAACGGGAAAGGGGCGGCCGGAGCCGCCTGGTCTCATCAAAGAATACTGGTAAAATACAAACTGTCAATTCAGGCGGGGTTGGGCTGCCCGTCCTAGCTGCCTTTTCGGCTGCGCTTCTGGATCGGAACGGCGTTGCCCAGGCTGAGGTTCAGCTTGTCGAAGATGCGGTCGCGGAAGGCGGAGATGTGGAGCTGTGCCAGGCTGTCGGCCTCCTCCGCGCGGCGCTCGCGGATGGCGTCCACGATGGCGCGGTGGTCGGCGATGGTCCTTGCGGTCTCGTCCTTCTCGCTGTCCTCGGTGAAGTCGCGGTACCAGATCCAGCCGATGCGCATGCCCAGCACCGAGAGCTTGTGGACGAAGTCGCCGAACATGGAGTTGCCGGAGGCATCGGCGATGGCCTGGTGGAACTCCAGGTTGCGCTCGCTGATGAGGAAGGGGTCGCGCGCCAGGGTCGACTTCTCGTAGGCGATGCGGGCAGCCTCGATGCGCTCAAGGTCCTCGTCCGTGCGGCGCAGGGCGGCCCAGTACTGCAGGGCACGGTGGGTCAGCTCCAGCGCCTCGAAGTAGCTGGTCAGCTCCAGCGCATCCAGCGGCGAGACCTGGGCGCCGCGGTTGGGCAGGATGGTGGCCAGGCGGTCGGCGGCCAGGCGTACGATGGCCTCGCGCACCGGGGTGCGCGAGACGCCCAGCAGCTTCACGATGGCCGCCTCGTCGATCTTCTGGCCGGGCGCCAGCTCCATCCTGACGATCATGTTGCGCAGGGTCAGGTAGACGTGGTCGGTCCCCTTGCCCCGCGGCGGCCGGGGTGGGGCACTCTTGCGCGCCGCGCCGCTCTTGGCTGACGTCATGTCCTTCCTTTCACGCCTCGTCGCGTCCCGCAACCGGGCGGTCGGCAGGGCGAACTTTCCCTTGACGCTGTCATGCCTCCACTATATTCGATCAATATGAATGCAGCCAGTATGCAATTTGTCCCTTTGCCCGGTTTGGCTGACCCGGGAGGAGGATGAGATGGGAGTGGCCGAACCTCTTGCGCCGGAAAACGGGCGCAGCGGGACCACCCTGGACGCGGCGGAAGCCGCGCAGGCGCTGGTCGGACGGCGGAACCTGCAGCGCCTCATGCGCCGGAGCGACCGGCCCGGCCTGCGCTTCCTCGCCGGGCACCTGGGTCTGCTGCTGCTCTCCGGCACGCTGCTTTCCTTCGCGGTCGGGAGCTGGTGGGTGGTGCCGGTCACCCTGATCCACGGCTTCTTCATCGTGACCCTCTTCGCCCCCTTGCACGAGTGCAGCCACGGCACGGCCTTCCGCAGCCGCCGGCTGAACGACGGCGTCTACTGGGGTTGCGCGTTGGTCCTGGGGCTCACGCCCCTGCACTTCAAGCTGCAGCATGCCGACCACCACACCTTTACCCAGGACATCGAGCGCGACCCGCAGATGATCCCGATCAGCGAGACCTTCTGGGGCTATCTCTACTACGCCTCCGCGATTCCCTATTTCCGCGACATCGTGAAGACCTTGCTGCGTCAGGCGAGCGGCCGGCTGAGCGAGCGCGAGAAGCGCTATGTCTACCCGGAGGCGCGCGCCCAGGTGACCCGCCAGGCCCGGATCATGCTGGCGGTCTATGCCGCCATCGCCCTGGTCTCGGTCGCGGCCGGAAGCTGGGCGGCGCTCACCTACTGGCTGATCCCGCGCATCGTGGCCGAGCCGCTGGAGCGGCTGATCCGCCTGTCGGAGCATGCCGGCTGCGCGCGCACGCCCGACATGCTGGAGAACACGCGCACCGTGCTGACCTGCCGGCCCCTCAGGCTGCTGTCGTGGAACATGCCGCTGCACACGGCCCACCACGTCGCCCCGCAGGTGCCCTTCCATGCCCTGCCGGCCCTGAACGAGGCCATCGCCCCCGAGGCGCGCGAGGTGCGCCAGGGCTATGTCGAGACGGTGCGGCTCCACCTGGCGAAGCTGGCCGGGCAGGGCGGCCGCAGGGCCGCGGACCTCGGCTGAGGTCGGCGACGTGGGGACGATCGGGTCTTGGGCTGATGAGACATGGGCAGACGATGGGTGGACGATGAGCGAGGGATCCTGGTTCGAGGTGATGGCCCTGGACGACCTTGAAGAGGAGCTGCCGGAGGGCAGGGAGGTCGCGGGCGTCTACCTCGCCTTCTACCGCATCGGCGACAGGGCCTACGCGACGGCCGGCTACTGCTCGCATGCCAAGGCCAAGCTCTGCGACGGCTACGTCGAGGACGACGAGGTCGAGTGCCCGCTGCACCAGGCGCGATTCCACATACCGACCGGGAAGGTGCTCTGCGCGCCGGCCAACCAGGACATCGCGGTCTACCCGGTCGAGATCCGCGAGGGGCGGGTTTTCGTCCGGCTGGCGAAAAAAAGTTAGAAGGCCACGTCTTCAGCGGCGTGGCGATGAAGGATCGGGGTGGGGAGCGACAAGAGAAGGGCCGTAACAGGCGCAACCCTGAACGAGGAGGATGGGAAGCATGCTGAGAATCACGAGACTTGCCGCCACGGCTGCGGCTGCGGCGGTGCTGGCAACCACCAGCCTGGCGGGCGCCAGGGCCGAGCTCGACGAGCGGGAGATCCAGGTGGTCGGCACCTGGGGCAGCCTCTCGCAGTGGCAGAACTACGAGAGCGGCTTCTGGCAGAAGACCCTGCCGGAGGATTCCGGCGGGCGCCTCACGGCCAACGCCAAGCCGATGGACGAACTGGGGCTATCCGGCTTCGAGCTGATGCGGCAGTTGAAGCTGGGCGTCTTCGACGTGGTCCACACCCTGGTCTCCTACTCGGCGACCGACGTGGCCATGGCCGGCGGCATCGATCTGGCCGGCCTGGTGCGCGACCGCGAGGCCTACGCCAAGATGGTCGACGCCTTCCGCGAGCAGCTCGACGCGGCCTTTCAGAAGGCCTTCAACGCCAAGGTCCTGGCGCTCTACAGCTTCTCCAGCTACTCGATCCTCTGCAACCTGCCGGAGGGTCGCTCGCCGAAGGACGGCATCGCGGCGCTCAAGGGGCTGAAGATCCGCAGCCACAACATCGCCATGGGCGATTTCGTCGAGGGTCTTGGCGCGACCGCCGTGACCCTGCCCTTTGCCGAGGTCCTGCCCTCGATGCAGCAGGGCGTGGTCGACTGCGGCGTGACCGGCGTGCTCTCGGCCTACCAGGCCAAGTGGTGGCAGGTGACGAACAGCTATCTCAGCGTGCCGCTGGGCTTCGGCACCGTCGTCATGGCGGTCAACCTGGACTTCTGGAACGCGCTCTCGCCGGAAACGCAGGCCTTCCTCCAGGCCGAGGCCAAGAAGCTGGAGGACGAGATCATGGCCGGAACCTCGGCCGAGGACGAGATGGGCATGGCCTGCTACGGCGCGGGACCCTGCGAGGCGGGCGAGCCCGGCAACAACCTTCTGATCGAGCTGTCCGACGAGGACCAGGCCAAGCTGAACGAGATCGTCAGCTCCATCGTGCTGGCCCGCTTCGCCGAGCGCTGCGGCGCCGACTGCGCCCAGCAGTGGAACGACTCGGTGGGCAAGGCTCTGGGCGTCAAGGCCGGCAACTAGCGCCTGCCCTGTTCGCCAGCGGTTCCGGACTGCATCGTTTCGCCCACGCCGGCCCGCCTTTCCTCGGCCCGCCTTTCCTCGGTACTGGGCCGGGGTAGGCGGGCCGGGTAGGCTATCCTCGTCCTCCCCTCGCAAGAGGGGATGGTGGCATCCTGGGAGATCGCCCGTTCGATGAAGGGACTCTACGGCGGCATCGAGCAGGCCGCGCGCGTCTCGGTCTGGATTTCCGGCTTCGCCCTGCTGGCGGTGGCCTTCCTGGTCAGCGCCGACGTCATCTCGCGAAAATGGCTGGGTGCGACCCTGGCCGGTTCCGACGAGATCTCCGGCTACGTGCTGGCCTGCACCTCCGCCTGGGCCTATTCCTACTGCCTGCTGCGGCGCGGCCATATCCGCATCGACGTGGGCTACAACCTGGTAGGCCTCAGGCTGCGCTCCCTCTTCGACATCCTGGGCGTCCTGCTGCTGCTGGTCTTCATGGCCTTCTTCACCCATCGCGCGGTCGGCGTGCTGACCCAGTCGCTGGAGAGCTCGGCGGTCTCCAACACGCCGCTGCTGACCCCGCTCTGGATCCCGCAGGCCTTTTGGGTGGGCGGTCTCCTCTTCTTCACGCTGACCCTGATCGTCGTCGCACTGCGTGCGATCCTGCTCTTCGCGCGGGGCGATCTCGCTGCCGTGCACGACACAGCAGGCATCCCCTCCATCGCCGAGGAGATCGACGAGGAGCTGAGGTCCGGCCGCGTGGAGCAGGCGCCGGCGCGGGACGCCGGCTGATGGCCGCGATCACCTTGGGGCTGCTGCTCTTCTTCATCTTCATCGGCATCCCGGTGGCGGCCGCACTGGGCCTCCTGGGCCTCAGCCTCGACAGCGTCTACATGAACGGACGGCTGGTGCGCGGGCTGGGCGAATTCATGTGGGAGCGCAGCAAGGACCCGCTGCTGGTGGCCATCCCCATGTTCGTGCTGCTGGGCGAGATCATCCTGCGCGCCGGGATCGCCAGGCGCATGTACGATTCCCTGGCGCTCTGGATGTCCTGGCTGCCGGGCGGGCTGATGCATGCCAACATCGGCACCTGCACCATCTTCGCCGCGACCTCGGGATCCAGCGTGGCGACCGCGGCCACCGTCGGCACCGTCGCCTACCCGCAGATCCAGGCCCGCGGCTACCACGAGGGCCTCTTCCTCGGCACCATCGCGGCGGGCGGCACGCTGGGCATCCTGATCCCGCCCTCGGTCAACCTCATCCTCTACGGGCTCATCACCAACACCTCGGTGCCGGAACTCTACCTGGCCGGCCTGATCCCGGGAGTGGTCCTCTCGCTGCTGTTCATCGCCACCATCGTCTTCGTCTGCCTCTTCCGCAGCGACCGCGGCGGGGAGAAGGTGATCGCGTCCTGGGGCGACCGGCTGCGCGCGCTGCCGCACCTGATCCCGCCCCTGATCCTCTTCGTGCTGGTGGTGGGCTCGATCTATGCCGGGATCGCCACGCCCACGGAATCGGCTTCCGTGGGCGTCGCCACCGCGCTCATCATGTCGGCCGTCTGGGGGGGCTTGCGCTGGCGCGGCCTGCTGGAGGCCCTGGAGGGAACGATGCGCACCACGGCGATGATCTTCCTGATCGTCACCGCGGCCATGTTCCTGAACTTCGTGCTGGGCTTCCTCGGCATCACCCAGGCGCTGACGGGCCTGCTGGAGTACTACGAGCTGACGCCGCTGGAGACGATCTGCCTGCTGGTCGTCTTCTACATCGTGCTGGGCATGTTCATGGAGACGCTCTCGATGATGCTGACCACCGTGCCGCTGGTCTATCCGGTGATCGCGCACCTGGGCTTCGACGGCGTCTGGTTCGGGATCCTGATCACCCTGCTGATCGAGCTGGCGCTGATCACGCCGCCGATCGGCCTCAACCTCTTCGTGGTGCAGGGAATCCGGGCGCGCGGCGGTCCCTTCCGCGACGTCAGCCGCGGGACCTTGCCCTTCGCCGCCACGATCCTGCTGATGATCGTGATGCTGATCGCCTTTCCCGGAATCGCCCTCTGGCTGCCGGGCTTGTTCTACTGATCGGCCAGCGTGCGCGAAATCAGTCGGTGAAGGTCCGGTAGAGCAGCATCGCCGTGAAGAGGCCGAAGCCGATCAGGCAGATGATCAGATAGATCAAGTCGGCGGTGGTCATGACATCCCTCTTCCCGAACTTTGCGCGTCTTGGCCTCAGTCTGCGGCCGCAGAGGCCGCAGATCAAGTCTCGGGGCTTGTGAACTCTCGCCGCATGGGCAGGGCACGAGCGGCTTGCAAGAGATGTCCGTCCCGGCTATCGGGGCCCGAGACTACAGGGGAGAGCACCGCCGATGAAGCGCCTGTGTGAAGACGTCGAGGCTCGCAACGTGCCGCTTTCGCCGCGCGCACCCTTCGTCGGCGTGCCGGAGGACCAGGGCGCTGTCTCGCGGATGGCGGCCGGCCACGCGCGCATCGGCGGCCTGCTGGAGGTCATCGCCGAGCGGCTGTCCTGCGATCTGCGCGCCCTGCTCGCGCTCTGGCATGTCGAGAGCGGCGGGGCCCTGCCGGACTCCGGCGATGCGCCTCTCTACGTCGATCTGGACCGGCTCTGGCAGCTCTGGGGCAAGCAGAACCGGGAGGACTTCGACCGGCACTTCCGGCTGGAGGGAGAGAAGAGCGAGGCCTCGCTGCAGATGCAGTCCTGGCGCCCCGACCCCTCGGCGCCCTGGCAGAGCGCGCATGTGGGATCGCGCGAGCGGGAGTTCAGGGTCTTCGACCTCGCCGCCGGTCTGGCCGGCCGCGAGACCGCCTGCCTTGCGACCGCGGTCGGCAATCCGGCGATCGAGGGCGCAGACTTCGCGGACCTGGGCTACGAGAGCGCCGCAAGCCTCGTCGATGCGCTGCTTGCCTCGGAGCGCTGGCGGGTCTGCGCCTTCTTCGATCTGGTGGTCCACCTGAAGGTCCTGAAGGCCCTGAGAGAACTGGACTGGGCCGGCTACGCCCGCAAGCGCGCCACCGACGAGCGGCCCATCGCCCTGGTCAAGCGCTGCATGGAGGCCTACCAGGCGGCGGACGAGCTGAACGACTATCCGCGTCACGGCTTCGACATCCGCGATCGGCGCAAGGAGGCAAACCTCTTCTCCCTCAACCCGGCCCTGGCGCAGAGCGTGCGCCTGCTGAGCGGCCCGGAATCGCCCTCCGTCCTGGCCGTCCTCGGCGAGGGGGCGCCGATCCGCAGGCTGGAGGTCCACCAGCGCCTGTCGGACTGGTGGCGGGTCGAGGCCGAGATCGAGGGCGCCCGGGCCCAGGGCTGGCTGCGCAACGACTGCCTGCAAGCCGCCCCGCCGCTGGAGGAGCACTGGCCGGAGCGCGGCCTGCTGCCCTCCGCGCACCTCAGCCGGCAGGACCATGGCCGCAGCACGGCGTCCGGCCGCTGCTTTCCGATCAACGAGGCGTCGATGCCGGCGCGCAACGCGACCGAAGAGGCCGAGAAGTGCCGACAGCTCAGCCGGATCGTGCGCTATCTCGATCCCGGCAACCCGGAGCATCTGCGCTACCGGACGGGCGAGGGCACGAGCCAGGCCGAGACCTATGCCTATGACTTCTGCTGCCTGGCACGGGTCTACCTGGCGCGGGTCTGGTGGAACGACCGCGCCCTGCTGGCGCTCGGCGCCGGGCAGCTACCGCACGTGATCTTCGGCACCACGGTGCGCGAGCTCGGCGCCAACCAGCTCTTCGAGTGGTTCGTCGAGTTCGGGCCGGACTACGGCTGGCAGCGGCACTTCGCGGTCGAGGAGCTGCAGGAGGCCGCCAACCGCGGCGAGGTCGCAGTCATCCTGGCGCAGAGCCGCAACCTCGATGCCTCGGGCCACATCGGCGTCGTCGTACCGGAGGAGGAGGGCAGCCAGGCGGTGCGGGAAGAGGGCAGGGTGACCCGGCCTGTCGAGAGCCAAGCCGGCCCGGAGCCCGTGACCGCGGGAACGGCGTCCGACGCCTGGTGGCTCGGCGAGCGCTACCGGGATTTCGCCTTCTGGGTGCATGGCTAGGCTGGAGGAAGTCGCGAGCAGAGTGCATCATCCGCCACGTCGATCTCTTTCCAATGCAGCAGACCCTAGAGCCACACGAAGTCCGTGACGGTAAGTCTGTTGGCCGCCGTGATACCGTCGACCAGAAAGGCCTGGTCGACGGAACCGTCGCCGTCTCGATCCACCTGGATCTGGCGGACACCGGCATAGCGCGCCTCGGAGTTGCCGCTGCCTGAGAAGGCCTGGGCGCCGATGTAGGCGAAGGTGCCGGTCTCCAGCCCCGTGGCGAAGACCAGCTTGTCCTGGCCGTTGGCGCCATTCGCCAGGATGCCGTCGAAGTCGCGAATGACCGGGCCGCCGCTGCCGGCGGTTCCCAGTGGCGCGCCGCCGAACAGGAAGTCGTCCTCGCCCGATCCGCCGAAGGCGACGTCTCCGGTCGCCAGGTGGATCGTATCGGCCCCATCCCCGCCCTCGAAACGGTCTGAGCCCGGGCCACCGAAGAGGTCGTCGTCGCCGGCACCGCCGATGATGCTGTCGTCGCCGCTCAGTCCCCTCAGCACGTTGTTGCCGGTGTTGCCAATCACGCTGTTGTCCAGCCCGTTGCCGGTTCCGTCGATGTTCCCCGACCCAGCCTGCAGACGCAGGTTCTCGATGAAGGCGCTGGCGCCTCCGTTCGGCAGGGTGAAGTCCGCCTCCGCGCGCACCAGGTCCGTGCCCTGGCCGGCGAACTCGCGCACGCTGTCGGCCGAGGTCGTGACGATGAAGGTGTCGTCGCCGCTGCCCCCGGTCATGGTGTTGGTTCCGCCGCGGCTGTTCAGGCGATCGTCGCCGCTACGACCCAGCAGGACGTTGGAGAAGGAGTTGCCGATCAGGAGGTCGTCGTTGGCATTCCCGGCCATCCGGGCATTGCCGGCGCCGGTGTTGATGTTCACCCGTTCGATCACGACCTCGGCGGCGGTTCCCAGGGTGTAGGTGGCGGCGTTTGACCGCAGCACATCGTCACCCTCGCCGGCAAACTCGAAGATCAGGTCGGTCTCGGTATCGATGATGAAGGTGTCGTTGGCCAGGCCGCCATAGGCCGTATCGGTGCCCGATGCCCCGTTCAGGCGGTCGCGGCCGTGCCAGCCGAAGAAGAAGTCGCTGCCCGATCCGCCCACGATCTGATCGTTGCCGGTTTCCCCGACCATGAAATCATCGCCCGAGGCACCGAAGAGTGTGTCCTTGCCGCTGCCACCGTAGAGCCGGTCGTCACCGCTCTCGCCGCGCATCTGATCGTCGCCGTTGCCACCCTGGAACGAGAAATCGTTGCCGTCGCCGCCGAAGATCCTGTCGTTGCCATCGCCGCCGTCCAGCGAGGTGTCGCCCCCAGCTCCGCCGAAGAGGGTGTCCGCGCCGCTGGCACCGAACAGGACATCGTCCTTACCGCTGTCGCCGAAGAGGCGATCGTTACCCGACCCACCGAACAACTGGCTGTCGTCGCCGCTGCCGCCGTAGATGCGGTCTGCGCCCAAGCCGCCGTAGAAGTTGGAGTCCTGGCCGTCGCCGCCATAGAGCCGATCTTCGTCCGCCGTCCCCGGCACCACCGTGTCGGCGTTGTTGTTGCCGCCGAAGAAGCTCGTGTCGTCGCCGGAGCCTCCGAAGAGGCTATCGCCGCCGTAGCCGCCGAAGAAGTAGGTGTCGGCGCCGCTGCCGGCAAAGAGACTGTCCGAATCGTTGTCTCCGAAGAAGAGAGAGTCGGTGCCGCTGTTGCCGCGCAGCTCGTCCTTGCCGTCGTCGCCATAGAACGCGCGGTTGAGCGAATGCTGGCCGAAGAGGTGGTCGGCGTTGTCTCCGCCGAACACGGAGTTCGGAGCCACCGTTCCGTCGCTGACGTCGCCGCCCTCGCCGTAGATCGTGTCGACGCCGGCGTCGCCGAAGAGTTTCTGGGTCCCGTGTATCTGGTCGGGACCGGCACCACCGAAAATCTGGTGAAAGCCGACAATGGTGTCGGCGCCCGACCCTCCGTAGATGTAGCCCGCCGAGTTTGTGCTTCCGAAGATACGGTCGTTGCCATCCTCCCCAAAGATGATGCTGTCATAGTTAGCGAGCAGAAGATCATTGCCTGATTCGAGGAAAATGAGGCTATCGGGCTCGAAATCGTCATCGGTGATTATCGTATCGTTGCCGCTTCCTCCGGCCAGAAGAACGTCGGAGCCCAGGCCGCCTTCGATCGTGTCGTTCCCAACGCCACCGTAAAGGTAGGTGTCGTCTCCTGTCTGTCCGCGGAGTATGTCATCCCCCGACAGACCATACATCGAGTCAGCAAGGGGACTGCCCAGGAGTGTGTCTTTACCACTGGTACCGGTATAGAGAGCCATGAGGCGAATCCTTCCCGACCGCTTGCTCACCCCCGTCCAAGGCGGCAGGGGGGAGGGGGCAGCAGTAAAATACACAAGAGCTTTGATAAAGAAAAGACCAATGATGTAGGTCCGTTCCGTAGGATCCCTCGGTCGGATGCGATTGCTTTGTTAGGATTGAAGATAGAAGAAACTGATCCGACATTCTTATCGCGGATAAAAGAGTGCAGTGAACGGCTATTGGGAACAATAGAGTCTAACTGGAGCGCTGTATTATACAAGTTATGATGTATCGACTTAGTAATAATCACCCATCATTTCCTGCCAGATCTTCTCCCCGATCAGGCAGTCGTAGCCCTGCGCTTGCCGGAGCAAGGGAGCTTCGTTGTGCTCAGGAGCGCGCGGCTGGACCAGTTCCATGACGATCTTGCGGCGGACCGAGGTCGGGAACTCCTCCCAGGAGAGGACGGGGATCACGAAGTGGCCGGGGCCGCCCACGACGCAGTGGCGGTAGTAGAGGTCGAGGTCCTCCAGATGCCAGGCAGCCCCCATGCCCTCGCGCGTCATCAGCGGCAGCCCGTTGATCGTGATGCCGCGGGCCAGGGCCTCGTCCCGGGCCGGCACGACCGGGCGGCCGTGGTTGTTCGGCCCGTCGCCGGACACGTCGATCACACGGCGGAAACCATCGAAGCCGTTGTTCTCGAAGCTCGCGGCCGCGAAGTCGATAAGGCCGGAGATCGAGGTTCGCCTCAGCGCCGGGTTGAAGACGGCGGTGAGCTGGGCGGCCAGCGCCTCGGCGTCGGCGCGGCCGGCGACCAGGGTCCAGGGCACGATGACGACCTGCGAGTTCGCCCCGGCCCACTCCACGTAGCTGAGCGCGACCTTGCCGTAGGCGCCGCTGGTCAGCGCGTCGACCACCTGCTGGCTGACCAGGGCCTCGGCATAGCCGCGCCGCTGTATCTCCAGCTCGCGCGGCGTCATGGAGCGCGAGACGTCGACCGCCAGCACCAGCTCGATGTCGACCGGCAGCTCCTCGGCGGCCGCGGCGAAGCCGCCGGCAAGGAAGGCCAGGAAGAGCGCGAGGGCGGTCGGCAAGCCTTTCATGGGGATAGTATCTCCCGAAGGCCGCGGTCCGGTCTACGCCTTCTCGCGTTTCGGTGAAGGGGCCGTACATTTCCGTCTCCCGCTCCGGGAATCTCGCCTTTTTTCGGCCGGCAACACCCAGAAAGTCGCATGGCTGCCAGCTCATGACGGCTTTGCTCGATTGCGCCGGACCGGGACTAGGCTAGCGTCCGGACAGTGCTTCCAGCCTGCTGCGTGCCGGGGGAGCGCGCTAGAGCGGGTCGCGGGCGGTTGGCAACAACCGGTCGCGTGAATCCGCTCTGCAACTATGAAAGATAGAGCAGATTCACGCTCCCGAAAGAGTCCATTCGGGAACGATCTGCTCTAGCGAGGGAAGACGGTCGCAATGGCGGTGGGGAGAGAGGGGCGAAGCCGCCCCTCGGGTCGCGTTTCGGGCTTGTGCGTTTGGCCTTTGGGTGCCTGCGGTACCGGCAGGAATCCCTCCTCATGATGGAGGTCCTGCGCCCGGTCCTGCCGCTGATCCTGAGCGCCAGCGTCTTCATGTTCGGCAACTCCATGCTGACCCTGGCGACGGCGCTGAAGCTGAACCAGGCCGGGGTCTCCGCCACCTCCATCGGCCTGGTGCAGTCGGGCTTCTTCCTCGGCTTCTTCGTGGGCTGCCTGGTCATCAAGCGGGTGATCCGGCGGGTCAGCCACATCCGCGCCTATGCCGTGTTCGGCCTGCTGGCCGCCTCCATGGCGCTGGTGCAGGCGCTCTTCTTCGATCCCCTGGTCTGGGCGCTCTGCCGGGTCGTCTACGGCTTCGCCATGGCCGGCTTCAACACGGCGAGCGAGAGCTGGCTGAACGACCGCACCGACAACGAGACCCGCGGCCGGGTGCTCACCTTCTACATGGCCTCCTATTACTTCACCGTGGGCCTGGGTCAGCTCTCGATCAACTTCTGGGACCTGGCCGGCATCCAGGTTCTGGTCTTCGCCAGCCTGGCGATCGGCCTCTCCCTGCAGCCGGTGCTGCTGACCAACCTGCCGCAGCCGGAGGTCAAGACCGTCACTCCCATGTCGGTCTTCGCCCTCTACAGGATCTCGCCGCTGGCCGTGGTGGGGGCGATCGGTGCAGGCCTGCTGCAGAGCGGCATGAACTCCATGGCGCCCATCTTCGCGACCGAGATCGGCTATTCACTGCTGCAGGTCTCCTTCTTCACCGCGGCCCTGGTCGTCGGACCCTTCCTGCTGCTCTGGCTGGTCGGACGTCTCAGCGATGCCGTCGGCCGCAGGCGGGCGCTCTCCATCGTGCTGAGCCTGCTGGTCCTGATCGCGCTGGCGTTCTACAGCGTGCACTGGCTGGAGCCGCACTTCCTGATCATGCTGGTCATGGCCTTGCTGCTGGGCGGCGGTTCGGCCTCGGTCTACCCCAACGCCATCGCCCATGCCTACGACCAGCTTCCCAAGGAGAGCTACGTCTCCGCTTCTACGAGCCTGCTGATCTGCTTCTCCCTGGGCGCCATCCTGGGGCCGAGCCTGGCCTCCTGGGTCATGGCCTTCGGCGGGCCGCATGCTCTCTTCCTCTATTCGGCCGCCTTCGCAACCCTGCTGCTTCTCTTCATCGCCTACCGCTCGCGGGTCCGGCCAGAGGTGCAGGTGGTCGGCAAGGAGACCTTCGTTCCCGTGGTGCCGAGCTCGCGCCTGGCCCCGCAGCTCGACCCGCGCCGGGCCGACAATGGTCAGGGCGCGTGATGGCCGGACGCAAGCACGAGAGAAGGCAGGGACCATGGCAAGGCTGAAGGGCATCCTCTTCGACAAGGACGGCACCCTGATCGACTTTCATGCGTCCTGGATCGGGCCCATGCAGCGGCTGGCGCTTGAGCTCGCCGGGGGCGACGAGGCCAGGGCCGAGGCCATGCTGCAGGCCATCGGCTTCGACCGGGCCCGGCAGCAGGTCGAGGCCGATTCCGTGATGGCGGCTGGCGACACCCACGACCTGGCCCTGGCCTGGCAGCCCTACCTGCCGGACGAGGGCGCAGCCGCGCTGATCGGCAAGATAGATTCCTATACCGCGCGGGAAGGGGTCCTGGGCTCGCAGCCGGTGCTGCCGCTCGCCCCCTTCTTCGCGGGCCTGCGCGGCGCCGGCCTGGCGCTGGGCATCGCCACCAGCGACAGCGAGGCCGGCGCGCGCGGCCTGCTGCGGCGCTGCGGGGCGGAGCACCTGCTGGACTTCGTCAGCGGCTACGACAGCGGGCACGGCAGCAAGACCGGGCCCGGCATGGCACTGGCCTTCGCGGAGGCCGTCGGCGCCCCGCCCGAGAGCCTGGCCGTGGTCGGGGACAACCTGACCGACCTCATGATGGGCCGCGCGGCCGGCTATGCGCTCTCGATCGCGGTCCTCACCGGCACCGGCGAGGAGGCGAGCCTCCGGGTCTTCGCCGATGCCGTGCTGCCCTCGATCGCCGTCCTGCCGTCCTGGCTGCAGGAGCAGGGGCTCTTCTAGCAAGCGGCCTCCCCCGGGGCCGGTGCACATAGCCGCCAATCCGCTTGCGCCGGCCGCCGAAAACCGTTTGTATACGAACGAATTTTCGTCGGCTTGAGAGGTGAGGCGGGGCCATGTCCGCTGGTGGGTCCGAGGCTCGAAACGAGATCGTGGTCGGCGTCGACGTAGGCGGCACCTTCACCGATCTCATCTACTACGACCAGCGGGCCGGCCAGGTGCGCCTGGCCAAGACGCCGACCACCCTGGACAACCAGGCCCGCGGGGTGCTGGCGGCCCTGGACGCGGCCTCCGCGGCGCTGGAGCAGGTCAGCCTCATCGTGCACGGCACGACGACGACGACCAACGCCGTGCTCGAGCGCCAGCTCTGCCGGACAGGCCTGATCACGACGGCGGGCTTCCGAGACCTGCTGGAACTGGGGCGGCGCACCCGGCCGCAGCCCTACGGCCTCTTCGGGCAGTTCCGCCCGGTCATCCCGCGCGACCTCCGCCTCGAAGTGCCCGAGCGCATGGACAGCGAGGGCAGGGTGCTGCAGCCCCTAGACGAGGCGGCGGTGGAGGCTGCGACGAGGCGGCTGCTCTCCGAGGGCTGCGAGTCGCTCGTGATCCTCTTCCTGCACTCCTACGCCAACCCCGCCCACGAGAGGCGCGCGGCAGAGGTCGCCGGCGCGCTCTGGCCCAACGCCCACATCACCATGAGCCACGCCCTGCTCTCGGAGAGCCGCGAGTACGAGCGCGGGGTGACCGCGGCGGTCAACGCCTCCGTACAGCCGCTGCTGGAGCGCTACCTGGAGCGGCTGCGCAGGGAGCTCAAGGGGCGCGGCTACCGCCGCCAGCTTCTGGTGATGAACGGCAACGGCGGCATGGTCTCGGCCGAGCGGGTGGCCGAGGAGGCGGCGAAGACGGTGATGTCGGGGCCGGCCTCGGGCGTCATGGCGGCGGCCTATACTGGCCGGCGGGCGGGGATCGGCAACCTCATCACCTACGACATGGGCGGGACCTCAACCGACGTGGCCCTGATCCGCGACGCCGAGCCCGCGGTCTCCAGCGATCTGGAGGTGGAGTACGCCATGCCGATTCACCTGCCGATGGTGGACGTGCGCACCGTCGGCGCCGGCGGCGGCTCCATCGCCCGGGTGAACGAGGCGGGCCTGCTGGAGGTGGGTCCGGCCAGCGCCGGCGCAGACCCCGGGCCGATCTGCTATGGCAAGGGCGGGACGGCACCGACCATCTCGGACGCCAACCTGCTGCTCGGCCGGCTCAACCCCAAGGCCCTGCTGGCGGTCGATTCGCCGGTCTCGCCGGAGGAGATCGCGGAAATCTTCCGGGAGCGCCTGGGCCGGCCGCTGGGACTGGACAGCGAGGCTGCGGCCGCCGCGGTCCTCCAGGTCGCCAACGCGCGGATGGCCGGGGCGATCCGCATGGTCTCCATCTCACTGGGCGAGGATCCCCGCGACTTTGCGCTCTTCGCCTTCGGCGGCGCCGGGCCGCTGCACGCCGCGGCGCTTGCCAGGGAGCTGGGGGTGCCGCGGGTGCTGGTGCCGGGGCGTCCGGGCATCACCAACGCGCTGGGCTGCGTGGTGGCCGACCTCCGCCACGACTTCGTCAACACTGTCAACAGGCCGCTGGACAGCGCCGACATGGCGGAGGTGCAGGCGATCTTCGCGCGCCAGGAGGCCGACGGCCGCCAGCTCATCGAGGCGGAGAGCGTCGGCGTGACCGAGGTCAAGGTCCGCTTCAGCGCCGACATGCAGTTCGTCGGCCAGACCCACCTGCTGCGCGTCGCGCTGCCGGGCAGGGACCTGGACCGCGCCGCCCTGCAGGCGCTCTTCGAGGAGGCCTATTTCCGGCGCTTCCAGGTGGCGCTCGACGAGATCAAGGCCAATCTTGTGAACCTGAACTGCTCGGTCATCGGCCTGCGCCCGCCGCTCGCGCTCTCGGTCCTGATCGATGCCGACAAGCGGCGCGGCAGCCTGGCCGAAGCCCTGAAGGAGACCCGGCCGGTCTGGTTCGAGGGCGGCTGGCGCGACACCCCGGTCTACTGGCGCGACTGGCTGCCGGCCGGGGCGGAGCTGAAAGGCCCGGCACTGGTCGAGCAGATGGACGCGACCACGGTGATCGAGCCCGGCAACCTCGCCCGCGAGGACGCGGAAGGCAACCTACTGGTCGAGATCACGGGAGGCGAGGGAGCATGAGCCTGGACCCCATCACGCTGACGGTCATACAGGCCGGCCTGCAGCAGATCTGCGACGAGATGGATCTCTCCTTCTCGCGCGCCGCCTTCTCGCCGGTGATCGCAGAGGCGAACGACCGCTCCGACGGGATCTATGCGGCCGGCGACGGCGCGCTGATCGCGCAGGGTGCCGGCGGCCTGCCGATCTTCGTCGGTACCATGCAGTTCTCTACCCGCACCCTGATCGAGATGATCGCCGAGGGTCGCGTGCTGCCGCCCGAACCGGACGACATCTACATCGTGAACGACCCCTATCTCGGCGGCACCCACCTGATGGACGTGCGCTTCGCGCGGCCCTTCTACCGCGACGGCAGGATCTTCTGCTGGCTCTCCAACACCGGCCACTGGCCGGACATCGGCGGATCGGTGCCCGGGGGATTCTCGGCCTCGGCGACGGCGGTGGAGCAGGAGGGCCTGCGCCTGCCGCCGGTGAAGCTCTTCAAGCGCGGCGAGATGGACCGGGAGATCTATGCCATCATCTGCTCCAACATCCGCGTGGCCGAGCAGCGGATCGGCGACGTCAAGGCCCAGGCGGCGGCCCTGCTGGTCGGCGAGAAGCGCCTCCACGCGCTGCTCGACCGCTACGGCGTGGCAGCAGTCGAGGAGGCCATCGCGGAGCTGAGGGAACGGGCGGCCGAGCAGATGCGCGCCCACATCGACCGCATCCCGGAGGGCAGCTACCGGGCCAGCGCCTTCGTCGATTCGGACGGCGTGGTGGACGAGCCCTTGGAGATCGCGCTGACGGTCACCAAGAGCGGACGCGACCTGGTCTTCGACTTCGCCGGTTCCTCGCCGCCCTGCCAGGGGCCGATGAACTCGGTGCTGGCCACCACGCTCTCCTCGGTCTACCTGGCCGTGCGCCACATCTTCCCCGAGGTGCCCATCTCGGCCGGGGCCTTCGAGCCCCTGGTGGTGAAGCGGCCGGTTGGGACCTTTCTCGACGCCGCCTATCCCAGGCCCGTCTCGGGCTGCGCGGCTGAGGTCTCGCAGCGCATCGCCGAGGCCGTCTTCGCGGCCCTGGTGCAGGCACTGCCGGAGGCTGTCACCGCCTCGCCGGCGGGCAGCAGCGGCAACTTCGCGCTGGGCGGCGAGGATCCGGAGCGGGGCCGCGGCTATGTCATGTACCAGCTCTCGGGCGGCGGCTACGGCGGCAATGCCAAGCACGACGGGCTCTCCAACGGCTGCTCGACCATCGGGATCTCGAAGGCGCCGCCGGTGGAGATCATGGAGCAGGCCTTCCCCGTGCTCTATCGCCGCTATGCCCTGCGCGAGGGCTCCGGCGGGGCGGGCAGGCAGCGCGGCGGCTTCGGGCTGGACTACGAGATCGAGCTCCGGCGCGGTGAGGCCCAGGCCTCCTTCGTCATGGACCATGGCCGCTCCGGCCCCCTGGGGGCGCTGGGCGGTGCGGAGGGGGCTCCCAACGCCGTCGAGGTCTGGCGGAACGGCACGGCCTACGTGCCCCTGCACCTCTCGAAGGAGCAGGGGATCGCCCTCAAGGCCGGAGACAGGGTGCGGGTCGGCACGCCGGGCGGCGGCGGCTATGGCGACCCCTTCGCCCGCGATCCCGCAGCCGTGCTGGAGGATGTGCGCCTCGGCTACTACACGCCCGCCCAGGCGGCCGAGCGCTTCGGCGTGGTGATCCTGGAGCCGGAGCTGACCCTGGACCCGGACGCGACGGAAAGCCGGCGCAGGGCGGCCAGCTAGGAGCGTCCGCCCCGTCACGGCTGGCCAAAGCCGGTTCTGCTGTGCAAAATCCCGTTTCACAATGGCGGTCGGGCCGGAGAACCACGGCCCGCCGGAACGGGGCGGGACTCTTTCGATGCGGGTTGTGGTGACGGGGGCCGGGGGCTTCATCGGGCAGCGGCTGGTGCGCGCCCTGGTCGGGCGTGGAACCCTGGCGGGACCGGGCGGCGAAAGGCTTCCTATCGAGGAACTGGTGCTGGTCGACCGGGCGGCCTTCCCGTTTCCGGATGCGGCGCAGACCAGGGTCACGCCGCTGACCGGCGACCTGCGCGAGGAGGAGCTCCTGCAGGCGGTCCTGGGACGGGGCGTGGACAGCCTCTTCCACCTTGCCGCGACCCTCACGATAGATGCCGAGCGCGATCCCGAAACCGGGTGGGCGGTGAACCTGCAGCTTCCCTTCCGCCTGCTTGAGGCCTGCCGCCGGGCGGAGCGGACGACCCGCTTCGTCTATGCCAGCTCCATCGCCGTCTTCGGCGGCAGCCTGCCGGAGCAGGTGCGCGACGACCAGGTGCGCCGTCCCCAGACCTCCTACGGTACGGCCAAGGCCGTCACCGAGCTGCTGATCGACGACTACACGCGGCGCGGCGCGGTCGACGGGCGGGCCCTGCGGCTGCCCATCGTCATCATCCGGCCGGGAGAGCCGCAGGCGATCGTCTCCGACAGGGTGGCCGGTCTCGCGCGCGAGCCGCTGCGCGGCCGCAATGTCGCCTCGCCCCTGACGGCGGAGACGTCCTTTCCCGTGGTCTCGGTCGGGAGGGTGGCGGAGAACCTGATCGCCCTGCACGACCTGCCGGCCGAGGCTTTCGGCGAGAGCAGGGCGGTGAACCAGCCCGGACTGACGGTGAGCGTCGAGGAGATCCGCCGGTCGCTGGCGCGCGTGGCTGGGCCGGAGGCCGCCGGTCGCCTGTCCTACGCGCCCGACCCTGCGATCCAGCGGGTGGTAGAGAGCTGGCCGCGCTTCTTCCTCAGCGACGCCGGCTTCGCGCCGCCGCTGGCTCCCGACCCCGACCTCGACAGCATCCTGCGCGGGTTCCTGGAGGAAGCGGCGGGCAGCCGACAGGGAGGCTAGGGCATGGACGAACGGACATCTGGGCCGGAAGACAGCGCCGAGGCACCGGGATTCGGGGGCGGTGAGGTAATGGCCCCGCGGCCTCGGTCGGCCAGGGTTTGCGTCATCGGCGCCGGCATTTCCGGGCTCACCGCCATCAAGGCGCTGAAGCAAGCCGGGATTGCCGTCCAGGGCTTCGAGAAGGGTTCCGACATCGGCGGCATGTGGCGCTACGAGAACGACAGTGGCACCTCCTCCGCCTACAAGAGCCTGCACATCGATTCCAGTCGACAGAGCCTGGCCTATCCCGACTTTGCCCTTCCCGATCACCTCCCAGACTATCCCTCGCACGACCAGATGCTGAACCATTTCTCGGCCTACGCGGAGGCTTTCGACCTGCGCGATGCCATCCGGTTCTGCTGCGAGGTGGTGAGCGTGGTGCCGGCCGGCGCGGGGCATTGGGACGTCAGTATCAAACCCTTTCCGGGGGCCGCAGATGGTCCCACCGACGTCTTGCGATACGACACCGTGATCGTGGCCAACGGCCATCTCTCGGACCCCAGGACGCCGGACTTTCCGGGCCGCTTCGAGGGCCAGGCGATCCACTCCCACCACTACCGGACGGCAGCGCCCTTCGAGGGCCAGCGCGTGCTGGTGGTGGGCATCGGCAACTCGGCGGTCGATATCGCCGTCGACCTGGCGCGCCGCGCCGGGCAGGTGCTGCTCTCGACCCGGCGCAGCGCCTGGATCATGCCGAAGTACATCATGGGCGTTCCAACCGACCGCTGGCTGCGCTTCCTCACCCGCCGCCTGCGCCTGCCGGTGCCGCTCGCGCGCGGTCTCGCCCGCCACCTTGCCCGCCTGGCGATCGGCAACCAGGAGCGCTTCGGCGTGCCGCGTCCCGAGCACCCGGTCTGGCGCGAGCATGCAACCCTGAGCCAGGAGCTGCTGCCCTACCTGGGGCACGGCTACATCCGCATGAAGCCCAACGTGGCGCGGCTCGAGGGGCGCGAGGTCGCCTTCGTGGACGGCAGCCGCGAGGCGGTGGACGCCATCGTCTACGCCACCGGCTACAACACGGTCTTCCCCTTCCTCGACCCGGCGATCTTCGCGGTGGAGGACGGCAGGCCGCCGCCGCTCTACCGGCGCATCGTGTCGCTGGACCACCCCAGCCTGCTCTTCGCCGGCCTGGTCCAGCCGATCGGGGCCACCATCCCGCTGGTGGAGATCCAGGGCCGCTGGATCGCCAAGTTGCTCTCGGGCGCGTTTTCCCTACCCGATAGGGAGGGCATGCTGGCCGAGATCGAGGCCCACCGGGCCGCTGTCGCCCGCCGCTACCTGAATGCCAGCCGCTACACCCTGGAGGTGGATTTCAAGGACTACGCCAGGGCCATGGCCTCGGACATGGGTCGCTAGAGCAAATCCCGAGCAGATGGACTCATCTGCGACGACGATTTGCTTAAACAACAACGTCCTAGAGCAAGATGAGTGAGCAGGAGCGAGCGCATCTTGCTCTAGGTGAACCACTCCCGCTAGGCCGGATCGTAGTATCCCGCCCGCACCGTCGCGCCGATGAAGTTGCAGATCAGGCGCTCGGCATGGATCATGGTGGTGACGCCCACGTCGCGGCTGGGGGCGATCTCGACCAGGTCCATGCCCAGCACGCGGCCCTTGCGCACCAGGCCGTGGATCAGGCTGCGCATCTGCATCCAGTCGAGGCCGCCCGGCGTCTGCGCCAGGACCGCCGGCATGATGGTGGGATCCAGCCCGTCGGCGTCGATGGTGAGGTAGTAGGGGCCGCCGTCGGGGATGCGGTCCAGGACGGCCGCCATGCCGATCTCGTGCAGCTCGTAGGCGGTGACGATGTCGGAGCCGTAGGCGCGTGCGTCCTCCACCTCGCCGCGGCGCGCACTGCCGATGCCGCGCATGCCGATCTGCACCATCGGCCCGAACCAGTCCATCTCCGCCGCGCGCCGGATCGGGCTGGAATAGCCCTCGGGCTCTCCATTCACCTCATTGCGCCAGTCCAGGTGCGCATCGACATGCACCAGGGTGATCCGCTCGCCCTTGGCGTGGTCGACCTTGTCAGCCAGCGCCCGCATCACCGGGATCGGGATGCCGTGGTCGCCGCCCAGCGTGATCAGCGTGGCGCCGGCGGCGAAGATCTTGCGGGCGGCCTCCTCGGCGCGCGCATAGTGGGCGCGGTGATCGTAGCGGTCGGCGGTGACGTTGCCGCAGTCGACGACGCGGATCGGCCGCTCGTCCAGCAGCGTCCCGCCCAGGTCCCAGTCGTAGTGGTTGCGGGTATAGTCCGAGATCTCCGAGGACCGGCGGATAGCGTCGGGGGCGCGGCTCTGGTCGTTCGCCATCTCGCCCGGGCTGTAGGGCATGCCGTAGGGAATGCCGAGGATCGCGATATCGGCCGCCAGCGCGTCGAGGTCGAGCGCCAGGGGAAAGTCCAGGAAGGTCCGGGGCGGTCCGCCCGGGGCCTGGGTGAGGGCAGGGGTCGTCATCTTTGCTCCGCCAGCTATCGAGTCACAGCGGCAGCCTAGTGCGGCCCGGCCAGAGTTGGAAAGAATCGCTTCGGAAGCTGAGACAGCGACCTCGTCCTGAAAGGAGGGGGCGGCGCGCCTGATCTTCGCCGCCCCCCGAAAGGTTCGTCAGGCGCCGAGCTGCTTCTTGAAGTAGGCCGAGGTGCGCTCCCAGGCGAGCTTCGCGTCGGCCGCGTCATAGCGTGCGCCGGTCGGGTTGGCGAAGGCGTGGTCGGCTTCGTACCAGTAGATCTCGGCCTGCTTGCCGGCCTCCTTCATGGCGGCCTCGAAGCCCTCGACCATCTCCTTGTTGATCCACTTGTCCTCCGTCGCGAACTGTCCCAGCACCGGGCAGGCGAGCGGCGCCAGTTCCGCGGCGGTCTTGGTGACCCGGCCGTAGTAGACGACGCAACCCTCGGTCGGGGTGGCGAGCGCGGTGTTCAGCGACCAGCCTCCGCCGAAGCACCAGCCGACCGTGCCGACCTTGCCGGTGGTCTCGCCCTGATCCTTGCGGACCGACTTCAGGTCGTCGACCCAGGAGACCAGGGTATCGGTGGCATCGTCGGCATTGACCGCCCCCATCAGGGCCTTGGCGCCGTCCGGCGTATCGGCCACCTTGCCGTTGTAGACGTCGGCGGCAAGTGCGACGTAGCCCTGCTGCGCCAGCTCCGCGGCGACGGCCTTGATCTGGTCGTTGAGGCCCCACCACTCGTGGATCAGGAGGACGGCGGGGGCCGGAGTCTTCGCCGGCATCGCCAGGGCGCCGTGGACGGTGCGTCCGGCCCGGGTCGAGATCTCGACCATGGAGGTGCTGTCTGCGGCGGCGCGCGTGAGCTTGGGGTCGGCGAGCACCGCGGCCAGAGGCAGGCCGGCGGCGGCGCTCAGGAAAGCACGGCGGGGAAGGGCGGTCATCGCTCTCACTCCTGATTGCAGGTTGGACCGCTATAGGATAGAGCGGCTGGCGCCTGACGACCTCATCACGCCTTCGGGATTTGGCGGCCAGGCCTTTTGCCGGAAAGGAAAGAAAGATGCGCGGGCTGCTGGTGTCGCTGCTGGTGTTCCTTGCGTGGACGGCTGCGGCCGAGGAGGTCTCGCTGACTGCGCGCCCGGTCCCGCTCGGCCCGGGCGAGGAGGCCGGCGCGCGACTCGGCGGGCTGACCTACCTGGGCGGCCTGGAGATCGAGAGCGGGGACCCCGACTTCGGCGGCTGGTCGGGCGGAACGGCCTCGCCGGACCTCGGACGCCTCCTGCTGGTCAGCGACCGCGGCCGCTGGACCGCGATGACGCTCTTGCGTGACGGTGAGAGCGGGCGTCCCCTTTCGGTCGAGGCCGGCGTGGTGGAGTCCTTGCTGGACCTGGAGGGCCAGCCGCTGTCGACTGGGTTCCGCTGGGATGCGGAGGCCCTGGCAGCCCTGGGAGAGGGCCGCGTCGCCGTGGGGTTCGAGCACGACCACAGGATCTGGCTCTACGGGGAGGGGCTGGGCGGCAGGGCCTCGGAGAGCATCGGTCCCGATGCGCTCGCCACCCTTCCGCTGAGCGCGCTGAACCAGGGCGTCGAGGCCCTCGCGCTCTCGCCGGACGGCGCGTTCCTGGTGGCGATCCTGGAGGGTCCGGGTCCGGAGGGGACGACCTCGGCCTTCTTCCGTCGCGAGGGGAAGTGGCACCGCCGGGACTACCGCGCCGAGGCAGGCTTCGGCGTGACCGATGCGGCCTTCCTGCCCGGCGGCGACCTTCTGACCCTCGAACGCTTCTACAGCCCGGAGACCGGGCCGATCGTCCACCTCCGCCAGGTGGCTGCCCGGGACCTGGCAGGGGAGGGCGTCCTGACGGGCCGGACCATCGCCAGCCTTCGCCGGCCCCGGAGCGTGGACAACTTCGAGCTGTTGCTGGTCGGGCAGGACGCGGACGGCAGCCCGCTGGTCCTGATCGGCTCGGACGACAACTTCAACCCGAACCAGCGCTTCCTGCTCCTGCTCTTCCGGCTCGAGGCTGGGCCATAACAGAGCGAGCCCGCCGGACCGGAGGGTCGGGCAGGCTCTCTAGGCAGCCTTGGGCTGAACGGCTGGTTAGGCGGCGGCGTCCTGCTTGGCCTTGGCGCGCTCGATGCGGCGCTTCAGGTCGCGGGCCTTGCTGCCCAGGTCGTCGGCCTTGGCCGACAGCAGGAACTCGTCCAGGCCGCCGTTCTTCTCCACGGTGCGCAGCGCACGGGTGGTGAGGCGCACGCGAACGGTCTCGCCCAGCAGGTCGCTGACCAGCGAGGCGCGCTGCAGGTTGGGCAGGAAGCGACGCTTGGTCTTGTTGTTGGCGTGGCTGACGTTGTTGCCGACCAGGACGCCCTTACCGGTGAACTCGCAACGACGGGACATGACTTCGTCTCTCTTCCAGTAATGGGCGAAGGACCCGCGCCCCTACCGCTGGCGGTCGCCGGTTCGCCCGTTGTCTCCATGAAGGCGCTGCATGTAGTGCAACCCGACCCGGGTCGTCAAGGCTTTGCGGCGGCCCTCCGCCATGCGCCTGCTGCTTGCTCGGCCCGCGGCCTCAGGTCGCGACCGCCGGCAGAACTGGCGGAAAGCGGCGCGGCGCGGGCAGGGCCGGCGGCGCGAGAGCTTGTCGGCTCGCGACTCTCTCCCCTATAACAGCGCTCACAGCAGGTGCTCTCTCCGCCTCGGCAGCGCCATGACCTGCAGGCGGATCAGGACGAGGAGCGAGGCCCAGGTGAGCGAAGAGATGGCCAGGCGCAAGATGGTAGAGAACCAGCTTCGCGCCAACAAGGTGACGGACGAGGCGGTGCTGGAGGCCATGGGCCGCCTGCCGCGGGAGCGTTTCGTTCCCGAGCGCTATGTCGGCCTCGCCTACGTCGACGAGGACCTGCCGCTGGGCAGCGGCCGCCACATGCTGGAGCCCATGGTGCTGGCGCGGCTGACGCAGGCGCTCGACATCAAGAGCGACCAGATCGTGCTGGATGTCGGCTGCGGGCTCGGCTACTCGACGGCGCTGCTGGCGAGCCTGGCCGGCACGGTCGTCGCGACGGAGGAGGCCGGCGAGCTGGCGAATCGGGCCAACGACATCCTGAACGATCTGGGCGTGGACAATGCGGTGGTGATCGAGGCGGCGCTGCCCGACGGCTATCCCAAGCAAGCACCCTACGATGCCATCCTGCTGAACGGCGCCCTGCCCGAGATCCCGCAGGGCCTGATCAAGCAGCTTTCGCCCGGCGGGCGCATGGCGCTGGTCCTGAAGCGCGGCGGGGGCCTGGGCCGCGCGGTGCTGGTTGAGCGTTTCGGCGACTCTCTGGCGGAACGTAGCCTCTTCGATGCCGGCACGCCGCTGCTGGCAGGGTTTGAACGGGAAGAGGGTTTCGTCTTCTGATGCTGGGAATTGGGATGGTTGGCCGGCAGACCGGCGGTCGTGCTGCAGCCCTTGGATTCGCCCTGCTTGCCGGCGTGCTGACCTGGGCAGCGCCAGGCCAGGCACAGTCCCTGAGGGAGTCCCTCGCCAACACCTACCTGACCAACCCGACCCTGCTGGCCGCCCGCGCCGAGCTGCGGGCGGTGAACGAAGGCGTACCGCAGGCGCTGGCCGGCTGGCGCCCTTCGGTCTCCGTTGAAGGCAATGTGGGTTACACGGTCGACAAGCTGCTGGGCCAGAACCAGCAGCCTGTCGCGGGCTACACCGCAGGCGCGCGTGCCATCATCGAGCAGACGGTCTGGGCCGGCGGGTCGATCCGGGCCAACGTCGACAGCGCGGAAGCCGTGGTCTATGCCCAGCGCGCCCTGCTGGCCGACACCGAGCAGTCGGTCCTCCTGGCGGCCGCCACCTCCTACATGGACGTCTGGCAGGCCCAGGCCATTCTCGATCTCAACATCGCCAACGAGGAGCGGCTGCGCCGGCAGCGCGAGGCGACGGTCGACCGCTTCAACGTGGGCGAGGTCACGCGCACCGACGTCTCGCAGGCGGACGCCCGGCTTGCCGGCGCGACCGCCGAACGGGTGGCCTCGGAAGGCGACCTGACGACGGCCAAGTCGATCTTCTACCAGATCATCGGTCTGGTGCCCGAGAAGATCGACCAGCCGCCGCCGCTGCAGGTCCTGCCCCGCAACCTCTCCGAGACGGTCGCCTATGCGCAGCAGGACGCGCCGAACCTGGTGGCCGCCCGCTTCCTGGAGAACTCGGCCCTGTCCGACATCCGCGCGCAGCTCGGCGCGCTGCTGCCGACCGTCAGCATCCTGGGTCTGCTCGACTATTCCCGCGACAACTCGGTGCAATCGGGCGTGCCGAACCTCGACTTCTTCAGCGCCAGCATCGTGGCGCAGGTGACCATCCCGCTCTACCAGCAGGGTCTGGTCGCCAGCCAGGTGCGCCAGGCCAAGCAGATCGCCAGCCAGCGCCGGCTCGAGATCACCGAGGCCTTGCGGCAGGCCGAGCAGGACGCCGTCGCCGCCTGGGAGGCCCTGCAGACCGCGCGCGCGCAGATCGTCTCCTTCGAGGCGCAGGTGCGGGCCAACACCGTGGCCCTGGAAGGCGTCGAGCAGGAGAGCCTTGTGGGTGCACGCACCGTGCTGGATGTCCTGGATGCCGAGCAGGAGCTGCTGCAGGCCCAGGTCAGCCTGGTGGGCGCGCTCCGCGACGAGGTGGTGGCCGGCTTTCAGGTGGCGACCGCGATCGGTCGCCTGACCGTGGCCAACCTGGATCTCGGCGTTGCCATCTACAACCCGGAGGTCGACTACCAGAAGGTGCGCAATGCCTGGTTCGGCCTGGAGGCTCCGGGCGCGAACTAGAGCAAATCCCGAGCAGGTGAAATCATCTGCAACGACGATTTGCTTTGAAAACAACACGCTGGAGGAGGGTTCGTGGGCGTAAGCGAACGCGTCCTGCTCCAGCGGGCCGGGCACGGCTTCGCCACAATCTTGCGGCAGCCTCGACTGGCGCCCATTGCAATCGGAGGGTGGTAGGAGCCATGAGCAGCGACACGGGTGGCAGCGGCAAGCCGGCGGCGGCGATGGAGGAGGTGCTCTCCTCCATCAAGCAGATCATCGAGGAAGACAAGGCAAGCCACACGGCAAGTGCGCCCAAGGCCTCCCACGACGAGGAGGAGGCTCTGGAGCTGACCGAGCTGGCGGAGGACCATTCGGAAGAGCCCGCGCCGATCACCTCCATCTTCCAGAAGCGCCCGCCCGTCCAGCCGGTACCGACTCCCGCCAAGGAGGAGAGCGAGGAGGCGGAACCCTCCGGCCCGGCCGTGGTGGCGCAACTCCGCGGACTGCGCGAGGCGGCCAAGATCGCCAAGGGCATCTCGGCCGACGAGGCCGGCGGCGACAGCCGCCTGGAGCCCTACATCGCCAAGGCGATCCAGCCCATCGTGGAGTCTTGGGCGCAGCAGAACCTGCCGCGCCTGGCGCAGGTCCACATCGACGCGGCGCTGGGCATCGCGCTGAAGGACTGGATGGACAGAAACCTGGAGGCTGTGGTCGAGCGCGTCGTCCGCGAGGAGGTCTCGCGCCTCGTCGCCCAGGCCGGCGAAGACTAAGTCAGGTGTCGATCGGGTAGCGCTGCCTGACGCCGCCCGACGGGGCGTTCGGGCGAGCCCCTCCGTTTCTGCCGGACCCGGCTGCAGGTCGGACGGGTCTGCCGGACTTGACCCGCAACGCGGCTCTGGTGTCTCTAACCGCGCTGCCCCTCATTCGTCGGGCTGACGGCTATTCTTTTGTTTTCGAGGACCCAGCGATGCTGGAAAAGACCTACCGGCCGCAGGAGGCCGAAGCCAAGATCTACCCCCAGTGGGAGAAGGCAGGCGCCTTCGCCGCCCAGCCGGAGCGCAATGCCGAGCGCTTCACCATCGTCATTCCGCCGCCCAACGTCACCGGCAAGCTGCACATCGGCCATGCGCTGAACAACACCATGCAGGACGTCCTGATCCGCTACCGGCGGATGCAGGGCGACGACGCGCTCTGGATGCCGGGCATGGACCATGCCGGGATCGCCACGCAGATGGTGGTCGAGCGCGGTCTCGACGCCGAGGGCAAGTCGCGGCGCGAGATGGGGCGCGAGGCCTTCGTTGAGCGCGTCTGGGACTGGACCGGCCAGTCCGGCGAGACCATCCGCAACCAGCTTCGCGCGCTGGGCGCCGGGCCCGACTGGGAGCGCGAGCGCTTCACCCTGGACGAGGGGCTGAGCGCGGCGGTGCGCAGGGTCTTCGTGCAGCTCTACAAGGAGAAGCTGATCTACAAGGATCGGCGGCTGGTGAACTGGGACCCCAAGCTGCGCACCGCCATCTCGGACCTGGAGGTGCAGCAGCGCGAGACCGACGGCAAGCTCTGGCACTTCCGCTACCCGCTGGAGGACGAGCCCGAACGTTTTCTTGTGGTGGCAACGACCCGGCCCGAGACCATGCTGGGCGACACCGCGGTCGCCGTGCACCCGGAGGATCCGCGCTACAAGGACCTGATCGGGCGCAAGGTGGTCCTGCCGCTGGTCGGCCGCGCCATCCCCGTGGTCGGGGACGACTATGCCGATCCCGAGACCGGCTCCGGCGCGGTCAAGATCACCCCGGCGCACGACTTCAACGACTTCGAGGTCGGCCTCAGGCATGGCCTGGCGATGATCAACATCTTCGACGATACGGCCCACCTGAACGACGAGGTGCCGGAGGGCTATCGCGGCCTCGACCGCTTCGAGGCGCGCGACAAGGTGGTGGCGGAGATCGACGCCCTGGGCCTGCTGGAGAAGGTGGAACCGCACCGCCACATGGTCCCGCACGGTGACCGCGGCGGCGTGCCGATCGAGCCCTACCTGACCGAGCAGTGGTACCTGGACGCCGAGACCCTGGCGAAGCCGGCCATCGCGGCCGTGGAGGAGGGGCGCACGGTCTTTCACCCCAGGCAGTGGGAGAACACCTACTTCGAGTGGATGCGCAACATCCAGCCCTGGTGCATCTCGCGCCAGCTCTGGTGGGGCCACCAGATCCCCGCCTGGTACGGGCCGGACGGCGGTTGCTTCGTCGAGCTGACCGAGGAGGAGGCGGCCGCCGCCGCCGAGGCGCACTACGGCAAGGCGGTGGCGCTGACCCGCGATTCCGACGTGCTGGACACCTGGTTCTCCTCCGCGCTCTGGCCCTTCTCGACCCTGGGCTGGCCGAGCCAGGCGGCCGAGGTTCAGGCCGACCTGGAGCGCTACTACCCCGGCTCCGTGCTGGTGACCGGCTTCGACATCATCTTCTTCTGGGTCGCCCGCATGATGATGTTCGGGCTGCACTTCATGGGCGAGGTGCCCTTCCGCGACGTGGTGATCCACGGGCTGGTGCGCGACCAGCACGGCAAGAAGATGTCGAAGAGCACCGGCAACGCCATGGACCCCATGGAGCTGATCGAGCAGTACGGCTGCGATGCCACGCGCTTCACCCTGCTGGCGCTGGCGGTTCCGGGCCGCGACCTGAAGCTGGCGCCGGCACGGCTGGAAGGCTATCGCAACTTCGCGACCAAGATCTGGAACGCGGCCCGCTTTGCCGAGATGAACGAGGCGAGCGAGGCGGCACTTGCCGACTACGACCCGGCGAGGCTCGAGGCGCCGGTCAACCGCTGGATCGTGGGCAAGACCGTCGAGGCCCATGCGACCCTGGCCAAGGACCTGGCGGCCTATCGCTTCGACGAGGCGGCGAGCCACGTCTTCCATTTCTTCTGGGATCAGCTCTGCGACTGGTACATCGAGCTGGCGAAGCCCCTGCTGGCGGAGGGCCCGCTGGTGGCGGAGACCCGCGCCACCCTGGCCTGGAGCCTGGAGCAGAGCCTGCTGCTGCTGCACCCCATGATGCCCTTCCTCACCGAGACGCTCTGGCAGGAGCTCGGCTTCGGCAAGAAGGGCCTGCTGGTCGCCCAGCGCCTGCCGCAGTACCGGGAGGCGCTGAGCGACCCCGCGTCTGAGGCCGAGATCGACTGGCTGATCGCGCTGGTGAGCGAGGTGCGCGCCCTGCGCTCGGAGATGAACGTGCCGGCCGGCGCCAAGGTGGAGCTGCTGCTGAGCGGGGTGAGCGCCGAGACCCGGCGGCGGCTCGGGGAGCAGCAGGAGATCCTCTGCCGCCTGGCCCGCCTCTCGAAGGCCGAGGCGGTCGAGGGCCCGCTGCCCGAGGGCTCCGCGCTCTTCGTCATCGGTGAGGCCACCGCGGCGATCCCGCTGGCCGGCGTCATCGACCTGGCCGCCGAGAGGGCGCGCCTGGAGAAGGAGGTCGGCAAGCTGGAGAAGGAGGCCATCAAGCTGGAGCGCAAGCTCGGCAACGCCGACTTCCTGGCCAAGGCACCGGAAGAGGTGGTCGAGGAGAACCGCGAGCGCCTGGCCGACATGTCCGGCCGGCGCGAACGCCTGAGCGACGCCCTGGCGCGCCTCAGCGCCTGACGGCAGATGATCGGCTGGATCAAGCGTCACGTCGGGAGGAGCATCATCCTCGCGGCGATCTTGATCTATCTTGGCTACGAGGTCTCGACCTACCTCTTCGTCTACACCGACGACGCCTACGTCACGACGGACATCGTGATGGCCGCCCCCGAGGTGCCGGGCATCCTGCAGGCCCTGAACGTCACCCGCGACCAGAAGGTCAAGGAGGGCGACGTCCTCTTCCTGCTGAACCAGGAGCCCTTCGAGCTCAACCTCGAGCATAACCTGGCCAAGCAGAACCTGGCCGAGGCCCAGCTCAAGCTGGCCGAGGACCAGGTGGTGGCGGCCGAGACCAGCGTGGCGCGCACCCAGGCCATCGTGATCGATGCCGACAAGATCCTGAAGCGCTATCAGGAGCTGCTGTCGCACGGCAACGCCCCGCAGCAGCAGGTCGACAACGCGCTGCGCGACAAGCATGTCGCCGACGCCAACCTGGCCGATGCCCAGGACGATCTGGTCGGCGCCAAGCAGACCGTGGTCCAGCAGCAGGCACAGGTCGACGTCGCCAAGTCGGCCGTGGCCCAGGCCCAGTGGGCACTGGATCGCACCATCGTCAAGGCGCCCTCCAACGGCCATATCGGGCCGGTGACCGCCCGGCCCGGCGACTACATCGATGTGGGCCAGTCGGTGCTGGCGCTGGTCACCGACGACGACTGGCGGGTCGTCGCCAATGTCCGCGAGCGCTTCCTGCAGAGCCTGCGGCCGGGCCAGTTCGTCTGGTACAACGTCGCCAGCGAGCCCTGGGTCTGGCGGCAGGGCAAGGTGCGCTCGATCCCTGCAGGCGTCGCGCGCTCGCCCGACCATGTCTCGGTCCTGCCCTACGTCGATCCCACCACCGACTGGATCCGCCTGCCGCGGCGCTTCCCGATCGAGATCGACCTCATGGGTCTGCAGGATCGCCGCCGGCTGCACCAGGGCGCCGATGCGAGCGTCCTGGTGATCTACTAGGGCCGGCTGCGAGCCCATGCTGCCGGAGACGCGCCAGGGCCTGGTGACGGCGACGGCGACCGTGGCGGCGACCCTGCTGGCCTTCTGGCTGGAACTCGACAATCCCTGGTGGGCCGCCTTCTCCGCACACAACATCTCGCACGGCGACCATCGCTTCGTGGTCCGCAAGGGCATCATGCGCCTCGCCGGCACGGTCATGGGCGTCTGGATCGGCTACGAGCTGGCGCTTGCCTTCGAGGGCGTGGCGATCCTGCAGGCGACCGCGATCTTCGCGGTGGCCTACTTCGCCACCCGCCAGCGCTTCCGCAGCCAGTACGACTACGCCTGGCTGATGTTCATGCTGATGATCGTGATGATGGTCTTCGTCTCGATCCTGGAACCGGGGGACCTGCGCACCGTCGCCTATGCCCGCATCATCGAGGTGTCGCTGGGCGTCGTCGTCTGCGCGGTGGTGAACCACTTCATGATCGGCGGCGTGGCCAAGCCCAGCGGTCCGGGCGGAACGAAGCAGACCCTGGTGGTGGAGGTCGACCGCCTGGCGATGATGGCGGCCTGCCTGACGCTCTCGGTGCCGATCCTCTGGGACTATCTGGAGCTTCCCAGCATGATCCAGATCGCAGTCACCATCCTGGCGATGGTCGACCGCGACCTGCTGGCGACGCGCGAGCGCTCGGGCATGCGGCTGCTGGGCTGCTTCCTGGGCGGGTTCTTCGGCCTCGCCATCGTCGGGATGGGGTTCGACCTGCTCTGGGCCTGGTCGATCATGTTCTTCATCGCCATCGCGGTCGCCGGGCGGCTCTATCACAGCACCAGCCGCTTCGCCTACGCCGGCAAGCAGGCCAACCTGGCGATGATCATGACCATGGTGACCGGCTCCGGCCCGCCCGACAGCATCATGCCGGTCATCGACCGCTTCGCCGGCATCGTCTGCGGGACAATCCTGGTGATCGCCTTCACCTACCTCTTCGCGCCGAAGGGGGAGGAGGGCGGTGGCGGGTGATGATGGGACAGATGGCAAGACCAGCCATTATTTAAACAGGTCTCGGCAGTGGCGCAGGATCCTCCGGTCAAGCCGGAGGATGACGTCTCATATAATATTAGTAACAGGGTAAATTTAACTGTCATCCTCCGGCTTGACCGGAGGATCTCGCGCAACTCATGCCAAAAGCGGTCGCCAACTGACCGCCGTCTACTCCAAATACTTCTTCGAAATCGCCGCACCCACGGTGTACTTGGGATCGACGAAGTTGCCGAGCCGGACCTTGCCGCACTGGCTCAGCATCATGTAGGCGTCCCACTTGTCGTAGCCGTAGTCGGCCATCATCCAGTAGATCGGCTCGCGGTAGGCGATGCGGGTGGCATCCTCCAGCGGCCGGGAGGAGCCGATCGCCATGATGAAGTCGTCGGCCTCCAGGCGCGGCCAGTCCAGGGTCCAGCCCTTGATCAGGTCGAGCGTGATGGTGGTGGTGGAGGCATACTCCACGGCCGTGCCGCAGACCTCGCCGTCGCCCTGGCAGGCATGGGCATCGCCGATGAAGACCCTGGCGCCCTCGGTCCTGACCGGCAGGTAGGTGACGGTGCCCGGCCCCATGTCGGGCAGGTCCATGTTGCCGCCGTGGTTGTCGGGCGTCACCGAGTTGATGGAGTCGATCTGCGGCGAGGCGCTGAGCGTTCCGATGTGCGGTCGGTAGGGCAGGGTCACCCGCTCGGTCCAGACCACCTTCTCCTCGTCCACATGCACCTTGCGGACCTTCTCCGGCAGGGGGTCGTTCAGGGTGGCGGTGTAGGTGGTCCCGGTCAGGCCGCCGAACTCCGGGATCATGGCGCAGGTTCCGCGCGGCTGCGGGCCTCTGGGCAGCATGGACTCGATGTAGACCGCGACCGCATCGCCGGGCTCCGCGCCCTCGACCATGATCGGCCCGCACTGCGGGTTGACGAAGGGCATGGTCAGCCGCTCGGAGGGCTTGTCCTCCTCCGAGCGGATCGCGCCCTCAAACGCGTCCTGGGTCTCCACCACCACGTTGTCGCCGGGCTTGACGTGGAGCACCGGCTCGGAATAGGGGCCGATGGTGTAGTGATAGCTGCCCTGCTCGGCCTTGGTCAGGCTGTGGGTCCGGCCGCTCTTGCCGCCGGCGACCCCGCGCCGGCTCATGATCGAGCGGTCGAGCCAGTCGTGCGGGTACTGGCGCATCACCATTTCCATGCCATCTCTCCTCATGCCCGGGCGGATCCCTTGACGCGATGTTGCCCGTTTTTCCCTCCGCCCGGCAACCGCTGTCGCTGGCGGAGGGGAGGGAAAAGTCCGCGGCAGGCGATGCGGCAGGTGCATGGCGTGCACGGCGACGTTATGCGCAGGCCGCATGTCTTCACCCCGCGAGGCCACTGGAGCCCCGGCGCGCGAGCGACTAGGCTGCAGGCACACAAAGGGCAGCCACGCACAAGCCAGGAGGGACCCCATGCCGCTCGATAGCGAAAAGCCGAAGTACGACAAGTCGAAGCTTCCCAGCCGCCACGTCTCGGTCGGACCGGCCAAGGCGCCGCACCGTTCCTACTACTACGCCATGGGCATGACGCCGGAGGAGATCGCGCAGCCCTTCGTCGGCGTCGCCACCTGCTGGAACGAGGCCGCCCCCTGCAACATCTCGCTCTCGCGCCAGGCCCAGGCGGTGAAGCTGGGCGTCAAGGCCATGGCCGGCACGCCCCGGGAGTTCACGACGATCACGGTCACCGACGGCATCGCCATGGGCCACGAGGGCATGAAGTCCTCGCTGGTGAGCCGCGAGGTGATCGCCGATTCGGTCGAGCTCACCATGCGCGGCCACTGCTACGACGCGCTGGTCGGCATCGCCGGCTGCGACAAGTCCCTGCCGGGCATGATGATGGCCATCGTGCGGCTGAACGTACCCGCGGTCTTCATGTACGGCGGCTCGATCCTGCCCGGTCGCCTGAAGGGCAAGGACATCACCGTGCAGGACGTCTTCGAGGCCGTGGGCCAGCATTCCGCCGGCAACATCGACGACAAGGAGCTGCACGCCGTCGAGTGCGCGGCCTGTCCCTCGGCCGGCTCCTGCGGCGGCCAGTTCACCGCCAACACCATGGCCTGCGTCTCCGAGGCGCTGGGGATCGCGCTGCCGGGCTCGGCCGGCGCACCCGCCCCCTACGAGAGCCGCGACCAGTACGCCGAGGCCTCGGGCCAGGCGGTCATGCGCCTGCTCGCCAGCGGCCTGCGCCCGCGCGATATCGTGACCCGCAAGGCGCTGGAGAACGCCGCGGTCGTGGTCGCGGCCTCGGGCGGCTCCACCAACGCGGGCCTGCACCTGCCGGCCATCGCCAACGAGTGCGGCATCGACTTCGACCTGCACGAGGTCGCCCGCATCTTCCGCAAGACGCCCTACATCGCCGACCTGAAGCCCGGCGGGCGCTACGTCGCCAAGGACCTCTACGAGATCGGCGGCGTGCCGGTGCTGATGAAGGCCCTGCTGGAGGGCGGCTTCCTGCACGGCGATTGCATCACGGTCACCGGCAAGACCCTGGCCGAGAACCTGGCCGATGTGACCTTCCCGACCGACCAGGACATCGTGCGCCCGACCTCCAACCCCATCACGCCGACCGGCGGCGTGGTCGGCCTCAAGGGCAACCTCGCGCCCGAGGGGGCGATCGTGAAGGTGGCCGGCATGGCCAAGCAGAAGTTCAAGGGCCGTGCGCGCTGCTTCGACTGCGAGGAGGACTGCTTCGCCGCGGTCGAGCGCCGCGACTACAAGGAGGGCGAGGTCCTGGTGATCCGCTACGAGGGGCCGCGCGGCGGGCCCGGCATGCGCGAGATGCTGGCGACCACGGCTGCGATCTACGGCCAGGGCATGGGCGACAAGGTGGCGCTCATCACCGACGGGCGCTTCTCCGGCGCCACGCGCGGCTTCTGCATCGGCCATGTCGGGCCGGAGGCGGCGGTCGGCGGACCCATCGGCCTCCTGAAGGACGGCGACATCATCGAGATCGATGCGGTGGCCGGCACCATCGAGGTGGAGCTGAGCGAGGCGGAACTGGCCGAGCGCCGCAAGGCCTGGCGGCCGCGCGAGAGCAGCTTCGGCTCCGGCGCCATCTGGCGCTACGCCCAGACCGTCGGCACGGCCGAGAAGGGGGCGGTCACCCACCCCGGCGCCAAGGCGGAGAAGCGCTGCTACGCGGACGTCTAGGGCCGCTTGTCGCCCTTGAGACCGGCTGGAGGGGCGCAGGTTTGCGCCCCTCTTGCTTTTCAGCCTCATCTTGTTGCCTATCGGGGCAAGGCAGCATCAGACCAAAGGGACCCAGCGCATGGCCAGGATCGCCGTCGGCGGCTTTCAGCACGAGACCAACACCTTCGCGCCGACCAAGGCGGACCTCGACGTCTTCGTGACCGGCGGCGGCTGGCCCGGTCTGCTGGAGGGGGATGCCATCTTCGAGGGCACCGAGGGGATCAACCTGCCGGTCGCCGGCTTCATCCGGGCCGCGCGCGGCGCCGGGCACGAGCTGGTGGGCCTGGCCTGGGCCGCGGCCGAGCCCTCGAACGTGGTGACCGAGCGGGCCTACGAGACTATCGCCGGCAAGATCTCCGACCGCCTGGCCGCGGCCGGGCCGATCGATGCCCTCTACCTCGACCTGCACGGCGCCATGGTGACGGAGCACCTGGCCGACGGCGAGGGCGAGCTGCTGCGTCGCCTGCGCCAGCAGGTGGGGCCCGAGCTGCCCGTCGTCATCTCGCTCGACCTCCATGCCAACGTCAGCCAGGAGATGGCGGACGAGGCCGACCTCATCACCATCTACCGCACCTATCCGCACATCGACATGGCGGAGACCGGCGCCAGGGCCGCAGCCCTGCTGGAGCGCCTCTTCTCCGGCGGACTGCAGCATCGCGGCTATCGCCAGATCCCCTTCCTCATCCCGCTGACCGCCGGCTGCACCGACCAGGAGCCGGCCGCCGGGCTCTACCGCCAGCTCGCCGAGCTGGAGCGCGACAGCGGCGCCGCGCTCTCCTTCGCCTGCGGCTTCTCGCCGGCCGACACGCCGGTCTGCGGGCCCAGCGTGCTGGCCTATGCCGACGAGGAGGCCAAGGCCGAGGACCTGGTGCAGATCCTGGCCGGGATGGTGAACCAGGACGAGCCGCGCTTCGCCACGCCGATCTTCGATGCCGAGGCGGGCGTGGCTGAGGCCCTACGGCTCTCCGAGACGGCGCATAAGCCCATCGTTCTGGCCGACACGCAGGACAATCCCGGCGCCGGCGGCAACGGCGACACGGTGGGCCTGCTGCAGGCCCTGGTCCGGCAGGGTGCGAAGGGGGCCGTGATCGGCCTGCTGGCCGACGGCGAGAGCGCGGCCCAGGCCCACAGCCTGGGGGAGGGGGCCACGGCCCGCTTCAGCCTGGGCGCCAAGTCCGGCGTGCCGGGCGAGGAGCCCTTCGAGACCGAGGCGCGCGTGGTCAGGCTGGGCGACGGCCGCTTCACCTGCACCGGCCCCTTCTACCTCGGCAGCCGCATGGAGCTGGGCCCCATGGCGCTACTCGACATCGAGGGCGTGCTGGTCGCGCTCTCGACCCGCAAGACCCAGGCGGCCGACCAGGAGATGTTCCGCCACCTGGGCGTCGAGCCGGGCGAGGCGCCGATCCTGGGCCTCAAGTCCTCGGTCCACTTCCGCGCCGACTTCACCCCCATCTCCGAGGCGATCCTGGTGGTGGCGGCACCGGGGCCCAACCCGGTCGATCACCTGAAGCTCGACTACCGGCGCCTGCGCCCCGGCATCCGCCTCATGCCGATGGGCCCGGCCTACGCCCCGCCGGCCTGAGGCGGGGACAGAACCTTGTCCCGTAGCTATCGCTTCACCCACGCCATCGTGCGCGCGCCGGCCGAGAGCGCGGTCGAGGGCCTGCGCGCGGTCGACAGCGGCGCGCCGGACCTGGCGCGCTTCCGCGCCCACCACGCCGACTACGTGGCGGCCCTGCGCTCGACCGGGGCGGAGGTGGTCGAGCTGCCGCCCCTGGAGGCCTTCCCCGATTCCGTCTTCGTGGAGGACACCGCGCTCTGCCTGCCCGAGGTGGCCGTGGCGATGCGCCCCGGTGCGCCCTCCCGGCTGGGCGAGGCCAGGGCCATGCTGCCCAGCCTGCAGGCGCTCTATTCCGATGTCCTGGCGATCGAGGGGCCGGGCTTCATCGAGGGCGGCGACATCCTGACGACCGAGCGGGAGATCCTGGTCGGCTGCTCCGCACGCACGGACCTGGCCGGCGTCGAGGAGCTACGGCGGCACCTGGCGCCCTTCGGCCGGACGGTCCGGATGGTAGAGACGCCGCCGGGAGTCCTGCACTTCAAGACCGACTGCTCGCTGCTGGACGAGGAGACCCTCCTCGCCACCGAACGCCTCGATACCTCCGGCTGCTTCGAGGGCTACTGCGTGCTCCACACGGGGCGCGGCGAGGAGGCGGCCGCCAACGCCATCCGCTTCAACGACCTGGTGCTGCTGCCGGCCGGCTTCCCACGCACCGCCGAGACCCTGGCGAAGGCCGGCTACGCGGTCAGAGAGATCGGCAACAGCGAGGCCGCCAAGCTGGACGGCGGCATGTCCTGCCTCTCGCTGCGCTTCACGCCGCCGGGCTGACGCTCCTCAGCGCCAGAGCAGCACGACGGAAGCGAGGAGGAGCGCGGCCAGGGAGAGGTTCACGGCCCGCCACTGCCGCTCGCTGCGCAGCAGGCGGCCGAGCCAGGCGCCGCCCATGCACCAGAGGCTGAGCGAGAGCGAGGCGGCTGTCGCGAAGACGGCGCCCAGGATGGCGGCCAGCAGCAGCGGACTCTCCGCCAGTCCGGCGAAGCCGGCGGCGGTGGCGACCGCCATGCTCCAGCCCTTGGGGTTGGCCCAGAGCAGGAGGGCGCCGGCGAAGAAGCCCAGGGGGGCGGTCCGCGCCGCGGGCCCCGACCCCGGCGCGCCCTGGCGGGCGATGCGCCAGGCGAGCCAGAGGAAGTAGGCGGTCCCCGCAATGCGCAGCGCGGTCACGACGGCGGGGTGGGCCAGGACCAGCGTGCCCAGTCCGGTCGAGACCAGGGCGACCAGGGCGCCGAGGCCGAGGGCTATTCCCGCCAGCAGCGGCAGGCTGCGCCGCAGGCCGAACTGCACGCCGGACGCCGTCGCCAGGGTGGTGGCCCCGCCGGGCGAGAGCGTGGCGACCAGGGCGAAGGTCGCGAGCGAGAGGAAGAGCTCCGTCACCGCGCGGCCATCCGGGGAGTCCGGCCGGAGAGGACCTCCGCCAGCAGCGGCTGGTCGATGTTGCCGCCGGTCAGCACCAGGGCCACTCGATTTGCCCGCACCGGCTTCGATTTCAGGAGGGCGGCGAGAGGGGCCGCACCCGCGCCCTCCGCCACGTTGTGCGTCGCCCGGTAGAGCAGGCGGAGCGCCTCGGCGATCTCCTCCTCGCCGACGCGGACGATCCCTGCGGCCCCCTTCCGGATGATCTCGACCGGCTCGGGCAGGGGAGCGCGGCAGGCGATTCCGTCGGCGAAGGTATGGGCGCTCTGCGTGGCGACGGGCCTGCCGGCCTCCAGCGAGAGCGCGAAGGCCGGCGCCGCCTCGGCCACCACGCCGACGATCTCGGTCCTGAGGCCCAGCAGATCGCGCGCGGCGATGAGGCTGCAGATCCCGGAGCCCATGCCGATCGGCACGTAGACCCGGTCGAGGTCGGGCTGCTGGCGGAAGAGCTCGACGGCGTAGGTCGCCACGCCGGCCACCAGATCGCGGTGAAAGGAGGGGATGAAGTGGTAGCCGCGCACCTGCTCGATCCGGGCCGCCTCCTTGCGGCTCTCGTCGAAGTCCTTGCCCGAGACCACCAGGCTGCCGCCGAAGGCCTCCATCGCGGCGTTCTTCTCCACCGAGTTCCCCTCCGGCACCACGATCACGGCGGGCAGGCCCGCGAGGCCCGCGGCGATGGCGATCGACTGGCCGTGGTTGCCGCGGGTGGCCGTGACGAGGCCGGCCGGGCGCTTGCCCTTCTTGAGGAGGCTGTCGACGTAGGTGAGACCGCCCCGCGCCTTGAAGGACCCGGTCGGCGTATGGTTCTCGTGCTTGACCACGACCTCGAGGCCCGCGCGGCGGCTGAGCAGGGGCCAGCAGTAGGCGGGCGTTTCCGGCACCCGCGGCCGCACGACGGCGAAGGCCCTTTCGATGGAATCCTGTGAGATCAGCGGCATGGTTGTCGTCCTCCTCCGCTGGACCTGGCATTGCCGGCCCACTCCCGGCTTTCAGAATCCTGCTCCAAAAGTCAGGAGCGGCCAGTCGCGCCTCCAGTCGCGCCTTACGAGCAGGCGGCCGCTCGTGATAGAAAGAGAGGATGCAAGAGCCTGCTCGACCTCTTCCGCGAAGCGAGCCGCCGCGACGTGCCCGCCTGGCGGGCCGCTTTTCCGTCGAGCTGCTGCCGGCCGCCTGCTACGAGGCTTCCTTCTCGCCCAGCCACGGTGTGCTGGGCTTCGCCTTCGAGGCGCAGTCCGGCACCCACGCCTTCGCCAGCGACCGGAGGACGGCCTTCAGCGCCTGGCCCAACCACGTCTCCTGGGTGCCGCCCGGATGCGAGGTCTTCTCCAGCTCCGCAAAAGGCGGCGAGTATCTCTGCATCGCCTACGAGGAGCCGCGGTCGGAGCTACCGGCGCGCAGGCTGGGCGACCTGATCGACAGGGAGGCTGTCGCCGCGGCCCACGCCCTGCGCCGCCAGCTCCTGGGAGAGCCCGGCGGCGGTCTGGAGCTGGAGCAGGCGGTCGCGCGCCTGGAAGCCCGCATCGTGGGGTCTGCAAGAGGGACGGCGCCGGTTCCCAGGGAAGCGGGCTGGATGACCCCGGCACGCTTCCGGAGGGTCAGCGCGGCGATCGAGGAGCGGCTGGACGAGCCGCTCACCGTGCGGATGCTGGCCTCCGAACTGGGCCTCTCGGAAGCGGCCTTCTCGCGCATGTTCAAGGCGGCCTGCGGTAAGGCGCCCTACGACTACATCGTCGACCGGAGGCTGAGCCGTGCCCGCCGGCTGATCGGCACCACCGACGAGGGTCTGGCCGCCATCGCCTATCGGACCGGTTTCTCCTCGCAAGCCCACATGGCGAGCAGCTTTCGCAAGCGTCTGGGCCTTGCGCCGAGCGCCTTCCGCTGAGTTATCGGTCGCTCTCTAAACTGATAGGTTCAATCTTCAGTATTGTCTCAGGATGATGAATCGCGCTTGCGCTTGTCAGCGAGCAACACAAGCGAATCTGCCAGAAAGGATAGCAAAAGGCGCCCGGCCTTGGTTGGACCGCGTCCCGTTGCTACAAGGACTCGTCAGGCTGGATCGGCCGTGAGCCTGCAGCATACCGGGGGACAGGGGCGGCATGTTCGTTCATGAGATCTTGATCTTCACCATCGTGTCGGGGGCTTACCTCGCCATCCCGGGCGTGACCGTGGTCTACATCGTCAACGAGGCGCTGGTGCACGGTTGGAAAGCCGTGCCGCCGTCCGTCACGGGGGCGGCTCTCGCGAACGCCCTCTACTTCGTGATCGCCTTTGCGGGTGTCAGCAGCCTTGCTCTCACCTCCAAGACCGGGCTCGAGATCCTACACTGGATCGGCGTCGTCGTGCTGCTTTGGTTCGCGTGGCACTTCTGGCGCGCGCCGGTCAGCTCTGAAGAACCGGAGGCCAGCGTGGTGGCCTACTCGCGCCCGATCCACGCGCTGTTCTGGCGCAGCTTCGTCCTGAACATGCTCAACCCGAAGAAGATCGTCTACCTGACGGCGATCATTCCGCACATCTTCTCTTATCATAAGTTCGATCTGGAACGCAGCGTCGTGCTCTTGCTGATTTTTACGGGACTGTCCGTCGTTGTCTACGGCGGCTATGTCGTGGTGGCCGCGGTTGCAGCGCCGAAGCTGGCAGGACGCAAGGCCCAGCGAATCGCGCAGAAGATCAGTGCCGTCATTTTCCTTGCCGCCGCCATCGCGATCGGGGTGAATGCGGCAACGTCGTGACCAGCCGTTAGACGCAGGATGACGAGGGAGGAGAGACGATGTTCGGCTTCCTGGATGTCTCGAGGAACTACGCCGAGGCCCGCGCGGACTACCGCTTCGAGCTGCCGGCGCGCTTCAACTTCGGCTACGACGTCATCGACCGCCGGGCCCGCGAGCAGGACAAGACGGCGGTCATTGCCGTCTCGGCCGAGGGAAAGGTGACCGCGCGGCTCTCCTACTCCGACCTCTCGCGCCGCTCCAACCGCGTGGCGCTGGGCTTGCGCGCGCTGGGGGTCGAGCGGGGCGCCTTCGCCTGCCTCGTGGCCGGGCGCATTCCCGCCTGGTACGATGTGCTCTTCGGCTGCATCAAGGCGGGGGTCGTGGCCATGCCCGGCACGCCGCTGCTGACGGCCAAGGACATCGCCTACCGGATCAACCACGCCGGTGCCTCGACCGTCATCGTGACGCCGGAGCACTGCGAGAAGGTGGAGCGGGTGCGGAAGGACTGCCCGGGCCTCAGGCACTGCATCGTCATCGGCCCGGAGCGGCTGGGCTGGATCTCCCTGGAGAGCCTGACCGCCGGGCAGGCAGAGGCGATCGGGCCGGAGGAACGGGTGGAGACCTGGGCCGAGGAGATGATGCTGGCCTACTTCACCTCCGGAACCACGGCGATGCCCAAGATGGTGCCGCGCGACCATGGCTACGCCCTGGCCCACGCGGCGACCGGGCTCTTCTGGATGGACCTCAGGCCCGAGGACGTCCACTGGACCCTGACCGACACCGGCTGGGCCAAGGCGGCCTGGGGCATGCTCTTCCCGCAGTTCCTGCTGGGCGTCAGCGTGGTGCTCTTCGACGGCTCCGGCTTCGACCCGGACCTGCATCTTCGGCTGATCAAGGAGCTGGGCGTCACCACCTTCTGCGCGCCGCCGACCGTCTATCGCCTCTTCGCCCAGCAGGATCTCCAGGCCTACGACCTCTCGGGCCTGCGCCGCTCGCTGGGTGCCGGCGAACCGCTGAACCCGGAGGTGATCCGCATCTGGCGCCAGGCGACCGGGACGACGATCGCCGACGGCTACGGCCAGACCGAGACGATCAACATCGTCGCCAACTTCCCCGACCAGGAGGTCAAGCTGGGCGCCATGGGCCAGCCCGTGCCGGGCTTCGAGATCGAGGTGGTCGACGAGGCGGGGCAGGTGCTGCCGGCGGGCGAGATCGGGCACATCGCCATCAAGCTGACCGACCCCTGGCCGCCCGGCCTCTTCCAGGGCTACTACACCGGCACCAAGCCCGACCGCGCGGCCTTCCGCCATGGCTGGTACTATACCGGCGACACGGCCTGGAAGGACGAGGAGGGCTATCTCTGGTTCGTGGGGCGTGCGGACGACCTGATCTCCTCGGCCGGCTACCGCATCAGCCCCTTCGAGGTCGAGAGCGCTCTGCTGGAGCACCCGGCCGTCGCCGAGAGCGCCGTCATCGGCGAGGCCGATCCCGTCCGCGGCCAGGTGGTTACGGCCTACATCATCCTGGCCGCCGGCCAGCAGGCCAGCGATGCCCTGGCGGCCGAGATCCAGGAGTTCTGCAAGCAGCAGACCGCACCCTACAAGTACCCCCGCAAGGTCAACTTCGTGACCGAACTGCCGAAGACCATCTCCGGAAAGATCCGGCGCGTGGAGCTGCGCGGCGAGGGCTAGAACAAATCCCGGCGACCTCACTCCGCAGCCGTCGAGGGCCTTTGTTCCGGACTGCCGTCGACCGCCGCGGGTTCCGTGTTCGCCGCATGCAGGGTGCCGGACATCAGCTTGGTCCGCTCCAGGTCGAGCCGGAAATGAGCGACCGCGTCTTCGTCCAGGGTGACGCCCAGGCCGGGACCCTCGGGAATGCGGACCTCGGCGTTCCGGACCTTAAGGGAATTCTCGACCACGTCATGTTCCAGGAGATCCGTGACGCCCGCGGCGAAGGATCCTTCCAGCAGTTCCCCCGGCCAGGCTGCGGCCAGTTGCAGGACGGCAGCGGTGGCGACGCTGGTGCTGGGGTGGTTGCCGGGATAGATCCTGATGCCTGCGGTATCGGCAAGGGTCCAGATCCTGCGGACGGTGAAGAGGCCGCCGTTCTTGGCTTGCTTGGTCTGGATCACGCTGGCCGCACGTTCGCGGATGACGTTGACGAGGTCGTGCGGCGTCAGCAGGCTCTCGTCGACCATGATCGGCGTTTCCACCCGGCGGGCCAGTTCCGCCAGCCCCTGCAGGTCCCAGGGGGCCAGCGGCTGCTCGGCCGCGTCGAGGTCGAAAGGCTCCAGCCGCTTCAAGAGGCGGAGCGCGTGATCGAAGGGGAGGGCTGCGTTGGCATCGACGCGAAGCGTGACCTCTTCGCCGAGGTTCTCGCGCAGGGCCTTGACGACGCGGTAGTCCTGGGCGAGGTCGCGCCCGATCTTGATCGTCAGGCTGCGGTAACCCAGGTCGTAGCGCTCTCGGGCATTCTCCAGGGTCGCCTGGATGTCGGGCTTGATCGGGACGACAGCGCCTGCGCCCAGCGCCTCCCTGCAGCGCCCTCCCATCAGGCGGTAGGCGGGCACGCCCACCATCTTGCCGGCGAGGTCGTAGAGCGCGTCGGTGATCGCGGCCTTGGCGTACATGCTGCGGTCGAGCGCCCGGTCCATGCTGGCCACGATCGGCAGGATCTCCCGCGGGGAGCGGCCGATGAGGAGCGGGGCCAGATGCACCCTGATCTTCTGGACGATGTTCGGCAGCGTCGCGGCGGTTCCGCGGCGGCGCCAGGCCTGGGTCTCGCCGATGCCGAAGGTGCCGTCGCTCGCCCGGATGCGGACCAGCAGGACCTCGACGCCGAGCCTGGTGCCGACGGAGAAGCTGTAGGCCTTACGAAAGGGAAGGAAGAGAGGGATCGTCTCCACCTCGGTGATGAGGGGGCCCTCCTTGTCGGTCTTCATTGCCTGATCCTCGCGGTCTGTCTGATTTCACCCTCGAGGTCGGGCGCGAGCTTGGCGAGAGCATGGCTCGGGAGCGGTTTCCCTGAGTCAAACTGTGAAACGCCGGTGAAGAGAACCCGACAGCGCGCCGCGGTTCAGCGACCGGAAGCAACAGCGAGCTTCACACGTCCCGATAGCGAGAGAGGCCGCGGCCTCAGCACCGGACGGGTCACCGCCCCTTCAGCCAGTCGTCGATCTGGCGCTCGGCTTCCGCGGCAGTGACGCCGTAGCGCTCGCGGATCTTGGCGACCAGACGATCGCGGTGGCCCACGACCTCTCTGAGGTCGCTCCTCGTCAGCTCGTTCCATCGGGCCAGCAAGGCACTGGAGAACTCCGACCACTCGGCCTGGATCTCGTTCCACTTCCTGGATGGCACTGGCATCGAACCCTCCTGCTGCGGCCGGCCGCGCCGACCCCTGAGCGCGCTCACGCGGCGGGTCGGACGTGGCGGCCCTCCTCGATCTCCTCGATGATCTTGCCGACGAAGGCGTCGAGGTCGCCCGGGTCGCGCGAGGTGATGATGCCCTCGCTGGCCACCACCGCCTCGTCCTTCCAGCGCGCGCCGGCGTTCTCCATGTCCGCCCTGATGGACTTGTAGGAGGTCGCCTCCCGCCCCCGGAGGGCGCCGGCCTCGATCAGAAGCCAGGGGGCATGGCAGATCGCCGCCACCGGCTTGCCGCCCTCGAGGAAGGTGCGGATCAGGCTCATCGCCCGCTCGTCGACGCGCAGCAGGTCTGGATTGATCTGCCCGCCCGGCAGCACCAGGGCGTCGTAGTCCTGGGGTGCCGCCTCGGCCACGGCCAGGTCGGCCTCGACCCACCGGCCCCAGTCGTCGCCCTCCCAGCCCTTGATAGGCCGGCCGTCGGGGCTCGCCACGCGGACCGTCGCACCGGTCTGGCGCAGGCGGTCGCGGGGGACCTCCAGCTCCGATTGCTCGAAGCCGTGGGTGGCCAGGATGAGGATGCTGGTTTCGGAAATGCTGGGCATGGCTCTTCCTTTCATGTCTGTCGGCTGGTCGGCGCCCCCCACAGGCGGGGTGACTGCAGGGTTGGGTGACTGCAGGCTGATCCTCCTGGTGCGGATGGCCGCCCGATCTCCTCCGACAGTCCGGTCCGCTGCAGCGGTCGTTCTTCTGAAGGGAGAACGCACTGCGGGGCCGGGAGTTCCAAGGAGCCGCCGGATGAACCTTCCTGTCTGCGCCGGCTCATCGGCCCGGGCCGGTCTCCGATATGAAAGCTGGACGCACTGACACTTAGAAGATATTGTTCCCGGGCGCTTTGGGGGGAGCTTGCAACCACCGTATGCCGACGGGCATCCTCTTTGGAGGATCAGGCAAAGGGGACTGCCGTGACGAATTTTTCCGGCTCGGATGCAGCGAACACCTTCACCGGCGGCGACTATGTCGATTACCTCTTCGGCGAGAGCGGGAACGACACGCTCTTCGGCCAGGGTGACGTCGATTACATCTACGGCGGGCACGACGACGACAAGCTCTACGGGAACTATGACGCCGACCTTATCAAAGGCGGGGCCGGGTCCGACAAGGCCTATGGCGGCAAGGGTAACGATACGATTTTCGGAGGGTCGGGCGACGATAGCCTGCTGAACGGCAACAACGGTGCTGACCTGCTGTATGGAGACAACGGCGACGACACCTCTCTGCTTGGTGGAAGCGGCGGCGATGGCCTGTTCGGCGGCAGCGGTGCGGATGTCGGCCTGCTGGGCGAGAGCGGTTCTGATGCCATCTATGGCGGCGGCAGCGCCGACCAGTCGTTGTTCGGCAGCAAAGGCGACGACGAGATCTTCGGGGGTGACGGCGACGACAGTCTGCTCTACGGCGGCAGCGGCGATGACGTCATCGACGGAGGAACCGGCAACGATCTGACCCTCTCTGGCGGGACGGGCGACGATACGCTCTATGGAAACAACGAAGAAGACAGTTTTCTCTTCGGGGACGAGGGGGACGATACGCTCTTCGGGGACAGTAACGACGACGCCTCCCTCTTTGGCGGCAGCGGGCTCGATCTCCTCTACGGCGGTTCCGAAGTGGACTTCTGGTTGTCGGGTGGCAGCGGCAACGATTCTATTTTCGGAGATGGCGGTGCCGATATCGATCTCTTTGGCGGTCACGGCGACGACCAGATTAACGGCAGAAGTGAAGCCGATAGTCAGATATTCGGCGATAGCGGTTCGGACTATCTGACCGGGAGAGACGGTGACGACGAGAGCTTTTTCGGTGGATCGGGTGACGACACCATCGATGGCGGATCCGACCAGGATTCCTTCATCTGGGGGGGCGATGGCGACGATGTTCTGAAGGGTGAGAAAGGCACCTTCGATGGCGTTGCAGGTGACGACGCCTTCTTCTACGGCGACAGCGGCAATGATAGCTTGCTGGGACAACGCTATGGCGACAGCTATTTCTTCGGCGGCAGTGGTGCCGATAGTCTCTATGGCTCGTTCGGCGACGATCAGCGCTTCTATGGAGACCTGGGCGACGACTACATAGACGCAGAGGATGACGACGATCGGTCTGTCTTTGGAGGCAGTGGAGCCGACACCCTGGTCGGTGGATCGGGAGATGAGACCAGTTTCTTCGGGGGCTCGGGTGCCGATACGATCTTTGGAGGCCATGTAAAGAACATTTCGGCGTTCCCCTATACCGGTGGCAAGGAGTCCTTTTTCTACGGAGATGATGGTGATGACTATCTGAAAGCGGGCGACAATCCGGACCGACTGTTCTATGGCGGGAGTGGGAATGACACGATTTCGGGAGAAACCGGAGATGATACCCGGTTGTTTGGTGGCAGTGGCAACGATACTATTTTTGGTGGGAATGGCCAGGATATTGAGATCTACGGTGGTACCGGCAGCGATACGATCTCCGGTGGGTCGTCAAGAGACTCTGTCTATGGCGACTCCGGGAACGATGCATTTCTAGTCGAGACCATCGGTGAAATTGCAGACAGCGAGAGTTTCTTTGGGGGCGAGGGGACCGACACGCTGTTGTTCATTCCGGACAACGGACATGCAAAATCGCTCAATTCCGTCTCCGGGGTCGAGCTCTCCAGTGTGGAGGTGCTGCTGATCTTCGGAAACGACAACGACAATTCCCTCTATGGCGTGAGTGCATCGTCGGATTCGATCAGTTTTCAAGAAAGTGTCATGTATGGAGAGAGCGGTTCGGATTCGCTGTACGGATCGGTCCCGGGAAGCAACGTAGAGATCGTCGACACGCTCTTCGGCGGAAGCGGGGCGGACTCCCTCTTCGGTGGAAGCGGCATCGATACCCTGGTTGGAGGGGCCGACGACGACTACCTCTACGGCGGCACAGGCGATGATGTTCTGGTTGTCGGAAGCGTGGGAGACCTCTACGGCGGGCACTTCGACGGTGGGAACGGCGCCGATGCGCTCTATCTCGCAGAAAACCTGACCCTGCCAGATGATCTCTCGATCACCAGCGTCGAGACGATCCTCGGAACCAGCGGGGCTGACAGCCTGGTCGCCTCTTCCCTGGTGTCGAAGCTCGACGGCGCAAGCGGAGACGATACCCTCTACGGCACGAGCGGTGATGACAAGATCTTCGGCGATTACGGCGTTGACGTGCTCTATGGCAAGTCGGGCACCAACAGCCTCTTCGGCGGCGCCGGCGACGACACCTTTGTGGTGGAGAGCCAGGCCGGACTGGAGTCCGACGATCGTTTCGATGGGGGTTTCGGCACCGACACCCTGCTCTTGGCGCACGGGGTGACCATTCCGGGCAACGCGCAGTTCTCGCGGGTCGACTCCTATATCTACTTCGCGAATGGCAGCAGCGAGGCGGACAGCCTGGTCGGTACATCCCTGCCGGACCACTTCTACGGTGCCGGCGGAGACGACAGACTCTATGGCGAGAGCGGGGATGACCTGCTTTCCGGCGGCTCGGGCGACGACTCCCTGTTCGGCGGGTATGGTGAGGACACGCTCTTCGGGGATAGCGGGGACGATCGCCTGCGGGGCGGCTCAGGTGCCGACAGCCTCTACGGCGGCAGCGGCAGCGACGTTGTGGTGGCGGTCAGCCAGGCGGAGCTGCAGAGCGGTGATCTTCTGGATGGCGGCAGCGGCGTCGACACCCTGTTGCTGGTCGACGGCGTCACCCTGCCGGCCGGGGCAGAGCTCACCGGTTTCGAGTACTACGGCACGATCCTGGACCTGACCGGCGGGGCCGGCAGCCTGGTCGGGACCTCGGGGCCGGACACGATCTACGGCAGCAGCGATGCCGACAGCCTGCTCTATGGCGAGGACGGGGACGACAAGGTCTTCGGTCTCGATGGGGACGACAGCTTCGTCTACGGCGGCAGCGGCGCGGATGCCTTGTTCGGTGGGACAGGCACGGACAGCTTCTTCTCCGGGAGGACCGGTGACGACAGCCTCTATGGCGGCAGCGGCGACGATCTGGACTTCTTCGGTGGCGAGGGCGACGACTATCAAGTCGGGGGCAGCGGCGACGACAGCCTGGTCGGCCAGTCGGGCGACGACGCTCTCTATGGCGGCGAGGGCGATGACGGCGTCTCGGGCGACAACGACGAGGACCGGCTCTACGGCGGCGAGGGGGATGACGACCTCGACGGCGGTTTCGGTGACGACACGCTCTTCGGCGGGTCCGGCGACGACTACCAGTCGGGCCTGAACGGTGACGACAGCCTCTACGGAGGAAGTGGTTATGACGATCTCTTCGGCGGGGGCGACGACGACCAGCTCTTCGGCGGCGACGGTCCGGACAGTCTCTACGGCAGCGACGGCTACGACCTGCTCTACGGCGGTACGGGAGCTGACACGGGGCTCTTCGGCGGCAGCAGCGACGACGGCCTCTTCGGCGGCAGCGGCGGCGATTTCAACCTCACTGGCGGGAACGGGTCGGACAGCCTCTATGGCGGCAGCGGCGGCGACAGGTACATCTACGGCGGGAACGGGGACGACCAGGTCTTCGGCGGGCACTCGCGGGACCGCCGGGTCTACGGCGGCAATGGCGACGACAGCTTCTACGGTGGGCACGGCTACGACAGCTTCGTCTATGGCGGCAGCGGTTCGGACCTCCTCTTCGGCGGGTCGGGCTGGGATGCGTCCTTCTTCGGCGGTGCGGGCGACGACAGCCTCTTCGGCGACAGAGGGAACGACAGCGGCTTCTATGGCGGCAGCGGCGAGGACGTGCTCTACGGCGGCAACGGGGTCGATACGCTGAACGGAGACAGTGGCAGCGACACCTTCTTCGTGACGACCGTGACCGACATGGCTTCGGGCGAGACCTATGACGGCGGCGAGGGAACGGACACCTTGGACCTGCGGCTGGCCTCCTTCTCGATCCCTGACGGCTTCGTCTACACCAACGTGGAGGCGATCGTGCGCGGCGTGACGCTGACGCTCTTCGACAGCTCGGGCGACGATGTCTTCACCGGGTCTGACAACCTGGATGACATCTTCGGCGGCAGCGGGGCGGACACGCTCTACGGCCTCGGCGCCGACGACGACCTCTACGGAGATTCGGGCAACGACGTTCTCTTCGGGGGCAGCGGCGAGGATGAGCTCTACGGCGGTGTCGGTGCGGACACGGCCTACGGCGGGTCGGGCGACGACGACTTCCTGGTCGACGACCTGGGCGATGTCGTGGTGGAGGCAAGCGACGGCGGCAGCGACCGGGTGATCGCAGGCATCAGCGGCTTCACCCTCTCGGAGAACGTGGAGACCTTGCGCAACCAGCAGGACGATACCGACCGCATCCTTTACGGCAACAGCGGCGGGGCCAGCCTGGTGGGCAACAGCGCCGACGACACGCTGGTGGGCCGGTCGGGCGACGATACGGTCTATGGCGGGCTCGGCGAGGATCTGCTCTACGGCGGCGGCGGAGATGATTACCTGCGTGGGCGTTCAGGCGTGGACACGGCCTTCGGCGGCGACGGGGACGATACCCTGGACGGCGAGGGCGATGCGGATGCGGGCGATGTCCTCTATGGCGGGTCGGGTGTGGACGAGATCCACGTGACCGACGAGGACACGGTCTTCGGCGGTTCGGGCGGGGACTCCTTCTGGCTGGACAAGCAGGATACCGGCGTCACCCTGGCCGGCGGCACGGTGGTTGCGGCAGCGGAGATCTGGGATTTCACCGGTCAGCTCTTCGGGCCGGGGACCGAGCCCGACAAGCTGGTGCTGGCCTCCAATCTGGAGAGCGGCAGCTTCACCTACATCGAGAGCCTGGACTTCCACGCCGACGGCAACACGCAGGCGCGCTTCGACCAGAACCTGCAGCAGGTGGAGATCGACACCAACGGCGACGGCACGCCCGACATTGCCTTCGCCATAGACGGCATGACCAACGCCACCCAGCTCACCGCAAGCGACTTCCTCTTCGTCTGACGGGGAGGGCGGTCGCTCGGCCCCCCTCGCTCACGAGCAGGCGAGGGGGATAGATGGCGCTCGACTCCTCCGCCAGAGTAACCTAGAACAAAAAGCGAACAAACTGGAGGGCCCGATGTCCGGTGAGCCCGCCCGGCCCGGCTATGTCGAGCTCGGGGCGATGACGAACTTTTCCTTCCTGCGCGGCGCGTCGCATGCCGACGAGCTGGTGGCGAGCGCCCGGGCGCTGGGCCTGGCCGGGATCGGGATCGCCGACCGCAACTCGCTTGCCGGCGTGGTGCGCGCGCATGTGGCGGCCAGGCAGCAGGGGCTGCGCCTCCTGGTGGGGGCCAGGCTGGTGCTGCGCGACGGGCTGGAACTGCTCTGCTTTCCGGAGGACCGGGCGGCCTACGGGCGGCTCTCGGCGCTTCTGACCCTGGGCAAGCGGCGCACGGTCAAGGGCGACTGCGATCTGACCCTGGACGACGTCGAGGCGGCCGCCGAGGGCCAGCTCTTCGTGCTGCTGGCGCCCGAGCGCCCCGATGCGGCCTTCGCCGGGCGGGCCGCCAGGCTGGCGCAGGCCTGGCGGGGGCGGGTCTGGCTGGGGCTGAGCCACGGCTACGGCGGCCAGGACCGGCGGCGGCTGGCGGCGCTGGCAGCACTCGGCGCGCGCGCCGGCCTGCCGCTGGTGGCGCACAATGCCGTCCTCATGCATGTGCCGGGCAGGCGGGCGCTGGCCGACGTGCTGACCTGCATCCGCGAGGGGGTGACGGTGGACGAGGCCGGCTGGCGCCTGCAGGCCAATGCCGAGCGCCACCTCAAGAGCCCGGAGGAGATGGCGCGCCTCTTCGCCGACTATCCCGATGCCCTGGCGGCGACGGCGGAGATCGCGGGGCGCGCCCGTTTCTCACTCGACAGCCTGGCGCATGAGTACCCCTCGGAGGTGGCGCCGGGCGGCGACCCCCAGGCCACCCTGGAGCAGGAGACCTGGGCGGGGGCGGCCGAGCGCTATCCGGGCGGCATCCCGGCCCGGGTGCGCGAGCTGGTGGCGCGCGAGCTGAAGCTGATCGCGGAGCTGGACTACGCCCGCTTCTTCCTGACGGTGCACGACATCGTGCGCTTCGCCCGCGATGAGGGGATCCTCTGCCAGGGGCGGGGCTCGGCCGCCAACTCGGCCGTCTGCTTCTGCCTGGGCATCACCTCGGTCGATCCGGCGCGCATGGACCTGCTGTTCGAGCGCTTCGTCTCGGCCGCCCGGCGCGAGCCGCCCGACATCGACGTCGACTTCGAGCACGAGCGCCGCGAGGAGGTGATCCAGTACATCTACGAGAAGTACGGCCGCCACCGCGCGGGGCTGGCCGCCACCGTCATCCGCTACCGCTCGCGCGGGGCCCTGCGCGAGGTCGGCAAGGCGCTGGGGCTCGGCAGCGACGTGATCGAGGCGGTCTCGGCCAACATCTGGGGCTGGAGCCTGGAGGGGGTGGGCAGCGACATCCTGCGCGAATCGGGCCTCAATCCCGAGGAGCCGCGTCTGAAGCTGCTGGTGGAGCTGGTGGGCGAGATCGTGGGCTTCCCGCGCCACCTCTCCCAGCACGTCGGCGGCTTCGTCATCACCGAGAGCCCCCTGAGCGAGGTCGTGCCGATCGAGAACGCGGCGATGGAGGCGCGTATCGTCATCGAGTGGGACAAGGACGACCTCGATGCGCTCGGCCTCATCAAGGTCGACGTGCTGGCGCTCGGCATGCTGACCTGCATCCGCAAGGCCTTCGATCTGATCCAGCGCCACTGCGGGCGGCACTACGACCTGGCGAGCGTGCCGGGCGAGGATCCTGCCGTCTACGAGATGCTCTCGCGCGCCGATTCGCTGGGCGTCTTCCAGGTCGAGAGCCGGGCGCAGATGTCGATGCTGCCGCGCCTCAAGCCCAGGACCTTCTACGACCTGGTGATCGAGGTGGCGATCGTGCGCCCCGGCCCGATCCAGGGCGACATGGTGCATCCCTACCTGCGCCGCCGCCAGGGCAAGGAGCCGGTCTCCTACCCCTCCAAGGCGCTGGAGGCGGTGCTGGGCAAGACCCTGGGCGTGCCTCTGTTCCAGGAGCAGGCGATGAAGATCGCCATCGTGGCCGCCGGCTTCAGCCCGGAGGAGGCCGACCGCCTGCGCCGCGCCATGGCCACCTTCCGCAACGTCGGCACGATCCACACCTTCCGGCAGAAGTTCATCGGCGGCATGGTCGAGAAGGGCTACGAGGAGGACTTCGCGGAGCGCTGCTTCCGCCAGATCGAGGGCTTCGGCACCTACGGCTTCCCGGAGAGCCACGCCTGCTCCTTCGCGCTGCTGGTCTATGTCTCGGCCTGGATCAAGTGCCACTACCCGGCGGTCTTCGCCACGGCCCTGCTGAACAGCCAGCCGCTCGGCTTCTACGCCCCCGCGCAGATCCTGCGCGACGCCCGCGAGCACGGGGTGAAGGTGCTCCCGCTCGGCATCAACGAAAGCGACTGGGACCAGGACCTGGAAATTGTCGGTGAGACATCTCTCGATCGGCACCGGCCCGCACCCCCTCCCGGCCGCCCCTACCGGGACACTTCCGTGGGCGGCCGGGAGGGGGTGCGGGCCGGTGCCGGTTCCGCGAAAGCGGAAAACAACCACAGGGAAAGAAACCAACGAGTCCCGCGCCAGGATGCCGGTTTGGCGGTGCGGCTCGGCTTCCGCCAGGTGAAGGGGCTGAAGGAGGAGGAGATCGGCCGCCTGCTGGTGCGGCGCGGCAACGGCTATGCCGATCCCCTGCAGGTCTGGCGGCGCGCCGGGGTCGAGGCCGCGACCCTGGAGAACCTGGCCAAGGCCGATGCCTTCCTGACCCTGGGGCTCTCGCGGCGCGAGGCGCTCTGGGCGGTGAAGGGGCTGGGGCCGGCACCCCTGCCGCTCTTCGCGGCGGCCGGCGAGGAGGAGCGCGGGGCCGAGCCCGAGGTGGAGCTGCCGGACCTGGCCGAGGGCGAGCAGGTGGTGGAGGACTATCGCTGGCTGCAGCTCACCCTGCGCGCCCACCCCCTGAGCTTCCTGCGCCAGCGCATGGCCGCCGAGGGCCTGGTGCCGGCCGGGGAGCTGGAGCGCACTGCCGCCGGCCGCCGGCTCAGCCTCGCCGGCCTGGTCCTGGTGCGCCAGCGCCCGGGCAGCGCCAAGGGGGTGATCTTCGCCACCCTGGAGGACGAGACCGGGGTCGCCAACGTGATCGTCTGGCCCAAGGTCTTCGAGCGCTACCGCCGGGTGATCCTGCAGGCCTCCTTGCTGAAGGTGCGCGGGCGCCTGCAGAAGGAGGAGGGGGTGATCCACCTGGTGGCCGAGCATCTGGAGGACCTCTCGCCGCGCCTGGCGGTCCTGGAGGCCCGCGCGAACGAGAGCCTCAAGCCCGACATGGGCGGCCCCGGCCGCTCCAAGCCGCAGCGCAGCCGCAAGCTGTTGGAGCCGGCGCTGGCCCATGCCGACGAGGTCCGCCGCCCGCAGGCCGAGCAGCGCACCCCACCGCGCGCCCGCCCGCCGGTCTTCCAGAAGTCGCGGGACTTTCACTAGAGCAGGATGCGTTCGCCTATGCTCACGTACCTTACTCTAGCGTATTGTTTTAGAAGCAAATCGTCGTCGCAGATGATTCCATCTGCTCGGGATTTGCTCTAGAATACTCCGCGTTTTGATAGATTTTCTTCCGGTCCGGTTCCGCGTGAAGTAGTCGCGCTGTAGAGGAAGTAAATCGACGTCGCGGATGATTCCATCTGCTTGCGATCCGCCTTAGCGCCCAAGAAAAAAGGGGAGGCACCTTGCGGCGCCTCCCCCTGAAACGGAGCACTTGAACCCTATTCGGCCGCCTGCTTGCCGCGGCTTTCCTGGATCTTGCGCCAGATCACGTTGGGCCGGAGCGGCAGCTCGGTGATCTCCACGCCGAAGGGGCTCAGCGCGTCCACGATGGCGTTGGAGAGCGTGCCGGGGATCGCGCTGGGGCGGCCCTCGCCGATGCCGCGGCTGCCGAGCGGCGTGTGCGGGCACAGGGTCGGCTTGTGGGTCACGGTGATGTCCGGCACGTCGGCCGCGGTTGCCAGCTTGTAGGTCTCGAAGTCGGCGGTTAGCTGCTGGCCGTTCTCGTCGTAGATGAACTGCTCGAAGCAGGCGTTCGACAGGCCCTGGACGATGGCGCCGTGCATCTGCCCGTCGACGATCTGCGGGTTGATGATGCGGCCCACGTCCTCCGAGGTGGTCCACGACAGGATCTTCCACTCGCCGGTGTTCACGTCGACCTCGACCTTCGCACAGTCGGCGTTGAAGCAGATCATCGGCTTGTCGGCCTCGAAGAAGGAGGTCTGCTCCAGCCCGCCGGAGACGCCCTCCGGCAGGTTGATGGGCGCCATGATGATGCGCTCCACCATCTCGCGGAAGGTCTTCCGGGCGTTCGGCGTCTTGCCGTAGATGACCTCGCCGTCGAGGAACTCGAAGTCCTCGAGGTCGACGTCGCCCAGCTCCATGTCGTGGGCCATCACCCGCGCGATCTTCAGCTTCAGCTCCTTGCAGGCCTGGAAGGCGGCCGAGACGAAGTAGGAGCCGGAGCGCGCACCGATGGTGCCGGAGCCGAAGGGGGTCGTGCGGGTGTCGCCGGTCTGCACCGTGATGTCGTTGGGGTGGATGCCGAAGGCATAGGCCACCACCTGCGCCACCGTGGTCTCGTGGCCCTGGCCGCCGGGGGCGTCGCCCTCGTAGACCTGCACCTTGGCACGCGGGTCGATGCGCACCGTGGCCGCGCCGTAGCCCGGCTGGTTCTCCATCGGCACCAGCAGCTCCGAGGCCACGCCCGAGAGCTCGACGCCGATACCGAAGCCGATGCCGAGATAGCGGCCCTCCTCGCGGGCCTTGGCCTGCTCCTTGCGGAACGCCTCGAGGTCGACATGCTCCATGAGGTTCTCGAAGCAGCCCTGGAAATCGCCGCTATCCATGTACTCCCCGGTGATCGAGGTGTGGGGCAGGGACGGGACGATGTTCTTGCGGCGCACGTCGGCCGGCTCCATGCCGCAGGCCTTGGCCACCATGTCGATGGCGCGTTCCATGGCGAAGCGGGTCGGGAACTCGCCGAAGGCACGAGCCGGGCTCAAGGCCGACTTGTTGGTGATCGCCACCTTGATCTTCACGTCGCCCATCGGCCAGTTGTAGCCGTTCGGCATCTCCACCGCGCCCAGGAAGGGCATGAGGAAACCCCAGTAGACGCCCTCGCAGCCGTCGCCGCAGTCGGCGACGCCGCGGTTGCGCATGGCCAGCAGCGTGCCGTCCTTGCTGGCCGCAACCTCGAGGTCGTGGATCTGGTCGCGCTCCTGGCTCACCGCCATCAGGTGCTCTTGCCGGCTCTCGATCCAGCGCACCGGACGGCCCAGCTCCTTGGCCAGGTAGGCCACCATGATGGGCTCGCGGTAGAAGGGGGCCTTGACGCCGAAGCCGCCGCCCTGGTCGCGCGGGGCGACCACCTGCACCTTCTCCGCCGGGATCTCCAGGATGTCGGAGAGCGCCAGGCGGTCGATGTGCGGGCGCTGCGTGGTGACGTAGGCCAGCAGGCCGTCGGACTCGTCCCAGGTGCAGAGCGCACCGCGGGTCTCCATCGGGGTCACGCCGCAGCGGTGGCAGCGGAAGCGCTCCTTGATGACGACGTCGGCCGACTCGAAGGCCTTCTGCACCTCCTTGTCGTTGGCCTCCTGCTCTTCCGGCGTCTGACCGCCGGTCATGGTCATCGCGAAGATGAGGTTGTCGTCCCAACCCTCGTGCACGATCGGAGACCCAGGCTCCAGCGCCTTCTCCGGATCGCCAACGTAGGGCAGGTCCTCGTACTCCACCTCGATGAGGTCGGCAGCGTCCTCGGCGATGTACTTGTCGCGCGCCACCACGACGGCCACGGCATCGCCGTGGAAGCGCACCTTGCCGACCGCGATCGGCCAGTGCTTCGGGAACTTGGCCGGCATGTTCGGCAGCACCACGTTCACCGGCATCGGGGTGATCTTGTCCTTGATGTCCTCGCCGCAGAGCACGGTCACGACACCGGGCAGGGCCTTGGCGAGGCTGGTGTCGACCGAGAGGATCTTGGCGTGCGCACGGTCCGAGCGCTTGAAGACCAGGTGCAGCATGCCGGGCATGGGAATATCGGCGATGTACTTGCCGCGGCCGGTGATCAGACGGTGGTCTTCCTTGCGGCTGAACTTGGCACCGAACCAACCCTCGCGGGTTTCGGCGTCTTGATGTCCACTCATGGGGTCTCTCCTGGGCGTTTGGTCCGGCGCGGCCATCCTGGCGCGCGCGGAGCCTTGGCGGTCACTGGTTTACTCGGCGGCTCCGCGACGGGAGGCGGCACGAACGGCGTCGACGATGTGCACGTAGCCGGTGCAGCGGCAGAGATTGCCGATCAGCGCGTGCCGGATCTCCTCGTCGGTCGGGTTGGGGTGCTTCTCGATGAACTCGGACATGTTCATCAGGATGCCCGGCGTGCAGTAGCCGCACTGGAGGGCATGGTGGTCGTTGAAGGACTTCTGCAGTTCCGAGAGCTCGCCGTTCTTCGCCAGGCCCTCGACCGTGGTGATGGAATGACCGTCGGCCTGGGCTGCCAGCAGAAGGCAGGACTTCACCGCCTCGCCTTCCATCTGGATGGTGCAGGCGCCGCAGACCCCCTCGTAAGTGCAGCCGACATGGGTGCCGGTGAGGCCCGCCTTCTCGCGGATGAAGTCGACCAGCAGCATGCGGAGCGGGACCTCTTCCTCGTAGGCCTCGCCGTTGATGGTGATGGAAACCTTTGTGGTGCTCATTGTGAGGCTATCCTCTTTGAATTCCGGTGGCCGGGCGCCTAGGAGGCGGCGCGGGCGAAGGCCTTGGCGGCAACGGCACTGCCCTTGGAGCGGATCAGCTGCTTGCGGTAGGCGGGGTCGGCCCAGAGGTCGCCCTGGGTCTCGATCTCGCCGGCAGCCGCGTCCAGGGCGGCCGCAATGCCCGCGGAGTCGCTGCCCGAGAGCCCGACCAGCGCCGCTTCGGCCGCGCCGGAGCGGGTGGGCCCGCCGGCCAGTCCGCCGACCGCCACGCGCGCCGAGGTGCAGACACCCGCGCCGTCGCACTCGAGATAGACGCAGACCCCGATCACCGGCAGCCCGTCGCTCAGCAGGGCCCACTTGGCATAGGCGCTGCCGGCATTGGCCTTGGGCTCCGGCAGCTCGACCGCGGCCAGGATCTCGTTCTCCTCCTTGGCGGTCTCCAGGGGCGCGCCCAGGAAGTCATCGGCCGAAAGCCGGCGCTCGCCGCTGCTGGAGACCAGTCGCATCTCTGCGCCCAGACCCAGGGCCACGGCCGGCATGCAGGCCGCCAGATAGTTCCAGCAGAGGCTGCCGCCGATGGTGCCGCGGTTGCGGACCTGGCGGTCGCCGACGTGGGCGGCGGCATCGCCGATGGCGGCGTAGGCCGGACCCAGGGTCGAATCCGCGGCCAGCTCGACATAGCGCGTCATGGGGCCGATGGAGACCTTGCCGTTGCGGCTGACCCCCTTCAGCTCTTTGACGTCCTGCAGGTCGACCAGGGATGATGGCTGGACCAGACGCGACTTGACGGCCTGCATGAGGCTCTGGCCGCCGGCGATGAACATGGCACCCTCGCCGCCGGAGTCGAGCGCCGAGAGCGCCTCCTCGACGGTCTTGGGTCGGTGGTAGGAGTCGATCCTAGCGGGGTACATTTCTGCTCGTTCCTCCCTGGCTTGTCGGCCGCCGCTGCGGCCTTCGATCGCTTGGTAAACAGGCCTGGGAGGAGGGGCCCCGGCCGGTGCCCCCAATCCCAAGCAATATGAGCATCTGCTCAGTGTGTGACGGACCTACGGTGGTTGCAACACCTTCATTGTCCGCTCTTCGCTAGCCGGCAAAGCGCGGTTCGGGCAGTCCGCGAATGCCCAGACCGGTGACCTTGAAGAGGTGACCGGCTCCGAACTGAGGCTTTGCCTCGACGTGAAAGAGATCGTGCACGGCGGGGTGGGAGACCCGCGACATGGAGGTCACGTAGATCTCGTCCATCTTGTCGCCGCCGAAGGTGATGCTGGTGACGTTGCGCACCGGCATGCCGATCCGCCGCTCGACCTGGCCGTCGGGGGCATAGCGTACCAGCTCGCCGCCGATCACCTGGGCATTCCAGAGATAGCCCTCCTCGTCGACCGTGGAGCCGTCGGCGACGCCCCAGTCCTTGTCGGTCCTGGCGAAGACCCGCTTGTTCGACGGGGTACCGGTCTCGATGTCGTAGTCGTAGGCCCAGAATTCCTGCTGGAAGGTATCGGCAAAGTAGAAGGTCTTGTCGTCCGGGCTCCAGCAGGGGCCGTTGGAACAGATGATGCCGTCGTCCACCTTGGTCACCGAGAAATCCGGGTCCAGGCGGTAGAGTCCGCACATCTTGAACTCTTCCATGTCGTCCATGCCGCCGGCGAAGAAGCGCCCGCGACGGTCGCATTTGCCGTCGTTGAGGCGGGTGCGCGGCTGGTCGGCCTCGATCTCCTGGATCAGCTCCAGCTTCTGGCTGTCGAAGTCGAAGAGGTAGAAGCCGTCGGCCAGCGCGAGGACGGCGCCGCCCTGGCGGCGGAGCGCCATGGCGCCGATGTCGCGCCCCAGGGTCCAGTTCTCGACCTTGCCGCTCTTGGGATCCAGCCGCCACATGTCCGGCTTGTCCACGCGCCTGCCGGTTCCGTCGACCCAGTAGAGGCGTCCCTCTTCGATATCCCAGATCGGGCCTTCGCCCAGATGGTTGGCGCAGTCGACCACGCACTCGATCTTGTAACTCACCTCGGACCTCCCAGCGTTGCTCGGGCGACAGGCGGCAAGCTAGGGACGGAACCTCGGCGCCACGTCGCTGGCTCGAGGCTCGCTCGCTCCCCACCCGGTTTTCTTTCTTTTATGGAGCATGTGATCAATAAAGATCAAGTGCATTGATCCCGCTCTTTTTTGGGGAGAGGTCCTTCGAGCGAAGCGGGTCGCCCCGCGCGGCCTCAGTCGCCCCCGTCCTGGGCAAGGGACCAGACGATCACGGCGGGCCAGGCGGTGTCGTTGCGGAAGCGGTGGGGCACATGGCTGGGGAAGGCGAAGCTGTCGCCTTCCCGCAGGTGATAGGCTTCGCCATTCAGGATCAAGGTCAGTTCCCCGCTGACCACCAGGCCGCCCTCGACGCCCTTGTGGCTCGTGTTGTCGCGTCCGCTGACCGCGCCCGGCTGTACGGTCGTGGAGAAGAGCTGCAAGGGGCCGTCCAGGTCGGGAGAGAGCACCTCTTCGCGTATGCCCGCCGTCAGATGCATGACGCCGCGGTCGGCGCGACGCACGATGAAGCGGCTCTCTTCGCTGCGGGCCGGATCGGGCGCCTGGAAGAGCCAGCCCATCGAGATGCCGTAGACCTTGGCAATATCCGACAGCGCGCGGATCGAGGGGTGGGAGAGGTCGCGCTCGATCTGGCTGAGATAGCCCACCGAGAGGCCCGAGCGCTTGGATAGCTGGACCAAGGTCAGGCCGGCTTCCTTTCTGAGAGCCCTGAGGCGCCCACCCATAAGGGGCGGCTCGGCGTTGGTCTCCGCGCGGATGGCGGCCAGTTCCTCTGACACCACTGTTCTCCCTCTTGCCCTCTCCCGCCAGCAGCGAAGGGGGCGCGGCAACTGCGCGAGCCATGCTGCCTCTCAAATCCTCACAAAGCAAGCTGTCACTGAAAATTTTCACTCTCCGCAAACTCGACGCCAGAAAGTGCTATAAGTATTTGATTTTATGCTCATTCAATGACGCGATCCCGGCCGCTACATGGGTCACAGAGTGTCTACGGGTCAGCAAAATTTCACTATTTATGAAAAAGCGCTTGACTTGGAATGCGCCGATGGAAACCCTGTTTGCTGTCGGCGCGGCTGCCCTCCCGGAGGGCGATGGCGCGACCGACCTCGAACCTATCGGAGAGGGGCCATGCCGCTTGGCGACGAGAGGGTTTGCAGCCACTGGCTGGGCGAAGCCCTGGCCGTGGACGACGACAGGGCGCCTGCCCTGGACGGCGATTGCCGCGCGGATGTCTGCATCGTCGGCGGCGGCTTCACTGGCCTCTGGACGGCGATCGGCCTGAAGGAGCGGGACCCCGGCCTGGAGGTCGTCCTGATCGAGAAGGACAGCTGCGGTGCCGGAGCCAGCGGCCGCAACGGCGGTTTCGTGCTGAGCTGGTGGGCGAAGCTAACCTCCCTCATCAAGATCTGCGGCGGGGAGGAGGGGGTTCGCCTGGCGAAGGCCTCGGCCGAGGCCGTGGCCGAGATCGGCCGCTTCGCCGAGGCCAACGGAATCGCCTGTCACTACCGTCACGACGGCTGGCTCTGGGCGGCGACCAGCGAGGTGCAGATCGGCGCCTGGGAGGCCACGATCGACGCCGCCGAGCGCTTCCAGTGCTATCCCTTCAAGCGCTGGTCGCCCGAGGAGGTGGCGCGCGCCTCCGGGTCCGACCGCCACCTGGCCGGGGTCTACGAGCCGACGGCGGCAAGCGTCCAGCCGGCACTCCTGGCCCGGGGCCTGCGCCGCGTGGCCCTGGAGCGCGGCGTCCGCATCGCCGAGGGAACGGCGATGACCGGGCTGCAGCGCGGGCGCCCGCCGCGCGTCCTCACCGACGGCGGCAGCATCGTCGCCGACAAGGTGGTCCTGGCCACGAACGCCTGGAGCATCGCCTTTGCCGAGATCCGCCAGGCGATCCTGGTGGTCTCCAGCGACGTCGTAGGCACCGCCCCGGTCCCGGAGCGCCTGCGCCAGATCGGCTGGGACGACGGCATGGCGATCTCCGACGGCCGCATGCTGGTCCACTACTATCGGACCACGACGGACGGGCGCGTGGTCTTCGGCAAGGGCGGCATGAGCGGCATCCAGCCCTTCGGCGGCAAGCTGGGGCGGCGGCTGGACGGGCGCTCCTCCATCGCTGGCGAGGTCGCGCACTGGTTCAAGTGGACCTATCCGGCCCTGGCGGACGTGCCGATCGAGAGCGACTGGACCGGCCCGATCGACCGCTCGAAAAGCGGCCTGCCGGTCTTCGGCAGCCTCTCGGACTGTCCGGACGTTCTCTATGGTGTCGGCTTCTCCGGCAACGGCGTGGGGCCGACGCTGCTGGCCGGCCGGATCCTGGCCTCGCTCGCGCTGGGGCGGCGGGACGAGTGGTCCGCGTGCGGGCTGGTGCGCCCGCTGGGCCGGGACTTCCCGCCGGAGCCGATCCGCTATATCGGCGGCAAGGTCGTCCGCAGCGCCGTGCGCCGGAAGGATGCGGCCGAGGATGCGGGCCGGGCGCCGGGGGCTCTCACCAGCTATCTGGCAGGCTTCGCGCCGGCCGGCCTCTCGCCCTTCAAGGGGCAGAGCAGCGGAGGCGGGAAGTGACTGCGAACAAGGCAACAATCATCCGCGGCAATGAGGGAGACTGAGCCAATGGGCCAGAACCATATCGTCGGAATTGACGTCGGCGGCACCTTCACCGATTTCGTCGCCTACGAACCCGGCAGCAGAAAGCTGGAGGTGTGGAAGACCCTGTCGACGCCGCACGACCCCAGCGACGGCATCGTCGGCGGGCTGGCGGAGTCCGAGGCGGTCCAGGCGATCGAGCACCTGCGCTTCGGTACGACGATCGCGACCAACGCGATCCTGGAACGCAAGGGCGCGACGGTCGCCTACCTGACGACCGAGGGCTTCCGCGACGTGCCCTTCGTGCAGCGCGGCAAGCGCCAGAGCCACTACGACCTCTCCTGGATCAAGTCGAAGCCGCTGCTGAACCGCCGGCACTGCTTTGAGATCCGCGAGAGGATCACCGCGCACGGCGAGATCTACCGCCCGCTGGACGAGGAGCAGGTGCGCGAGATCGCCCGCGAGATCGCGGCCGACGACCGCATCCAGGCGATCGCCGTCTGCCTGCTCTTCTCCTACGTCAGCCCCGTGCACGAGCGCCGGGTCGGCGAGATCTTCGCCGAGGAGTGCCCGAACAAGCCGCTCTCGCTCTCCTACGACGTCCTGCCGAAGTGGAAGGAGCACGAGCGCTCCTCCACGACGATCGCGGATGCCTACCTGAAGCCGCTGGTCAGCGAGCACATGCGCCGCCTGGGCGGCCGCTTCAGCGAGCAGGGCGTGGGCAAGCGGGTCGCCGTCATCAAGTCCAACGGCGGCGAGATGAGCCTGGGCTCGGCCTCCAACGCGCCGATCCAGATGACCCTCTCCGGTCCGACCGGCGGCGTGGTGGGCGCCAAGCAGCTGGCGAGCCTGATCGGCGTCGATCACCTGGTGACGCTCGACATGGGCGGCACCTCCACGGACGTTTCCACCGTGGTCGGCGGCAAGGAGAGCTTCACCACCTCCTTCGAGATCGAGTTCGGCGTGCCGATCCAGATTCCGATGATCGACATCCGCACCATGGGTGCGGGCGGCGGCTCCATCGCCTGGATCGACAAGGGCGGCATGCTTCGCGTGGGGCCGCAGTCCGCCGGCGCCGATCCGGGACCTGCCTGCTACGGCCGAGGCGGCACAGAGGCGACGGTGACCGACGCCAACGTGGTGCTGGGGCGGATCAACGCCGACAACTTCCTCGGCGGCCGCATGAAGCTGGATGCCGAGGCGGCGCGCAAGGCGATCGCCGCCGTCGGCCGGGAGATCGGCAAGAACGAGCAGGAGACGGCGCTCGGCATCGTGCAGATCGCCAACAACAACATGATCGGCGCGCTCCGCTGGGTGCTGACCGAGCGCGGCCTCGACCCGCGCGACTTCACGCTTCTGGCCTTCGGCGGCGCCGGCCCGGTGCACATCGCCGATCTCATGCACCAGGCGGGGATCCCCGGCGGCATCGTCCCCAACTATCCAGGCCAGTTCTCGGCCTTCGGCTTCATCATGACCGATGCCCGGGTCGACCTGGAGCGCACCGCGCAGATGACCTCCAAGGCCTTCGACCGCGAGCATGCCAATCGGGTGCTGCAGGACCTGACCGACGAGGCCGTCGCCGCGCTGAAGGAGGAGGGCTACGCCAGCAACGCCCAGCTCTCCTACGCCCTGGAGATGCGCTACTTCGGCCAGAACCACGAGCTGGAGGTGCCGATCGACTTCACGAGTTTCGACGACGCCAGCATCCCCTCGCTCTGGGAAGCCTTCCACCGCGCCCACAAGCAGCGCTTCAACTTCGACATTCCCGGCGAGACGATCGAGCTCATCTCCATCAAGGTGACCGGCATCGCGGCCTCCGAGAAGCCGGACCTGCCCAACCTGCCGAGCGGGTCGGGCACGCCGGAGCCGGTGGACCGCCGCGAGGTGGTCTTCGACGAGGGCACGCACCTGACCGCTGTCTACGACCGCAGCAAGCTGCTTCAGGGCGATGCCTTCACCGGCCCCGCGCTGATCGAGGAAGAGGCTTCCGTCACCGTCGTCCGCCCGGGCGACCCCGTGCGCGTCGATCGCTTCGGCAACCTGCTGATCGGCAGGATTGCCGCCCAGGCCTAGAAGGAACCCCTCTCATGCGCTTTTCACAGAACGGCTACTACATCGAGCAGTACGTCAAGTGCAGCAACTGCGGCGTGCTGATCTACGGCGACGGCATCGAGGCCAAGGTCAAGGACGAGGAGAAGCTCTTCTGCTCGGACTGGTGCCACCAGTGGAACGAGGCCAAGGCGGCGGGAGTGCGCGAACCGCGGATCCCGCTGCCGAAAGAAGGCATCCACACGACCGAGTAACGCCTGCCCGCTTGCGGGAGCAGAGAGAAGGAGCAGTCACATGGATATGGTAACGATGAACATCATCGATTCCGCGATGGTGGCGATCTGCCGGGAAATGGGCGTGAACGTGCAGAAGACCGCCTACTCGACGATCTTCAGCGAGGCGGAGGACTTCACCTGCGCGCTGGCCAGCCCCGACGGCGAGATGATCTCCGTCGCGGAGTTCTGTCCCGCGCAGATCGGTGGCGTGCCGCTGCTGGTGCGCTCCATGGTCAAGGAGATCCCGCTGTCGGAGTTGGACGAGGGCGACGTGGTCGTGCACAACGACCCCTACCGGGGCGGCCTGCACACCCCGGAGCACACCATGTTCAAGCCGATCTTCGTGGACGGCAAGATCGAGGCCTTCGCGGTCTGCATCGGCCACTTCGTCGAGGTCGGCGGTATGGCGCCGGGCGGCTTCCCGGGCGACGCGACCGAGATCTTCCACGAGGGCGTGCGCGTGCCGCCGGTCAAGATCATCAAGGCCGGCAAGGACATTCCCGAGGTCTGGAAGCTGCTGCTCGCCAACGTGCGCACCCCGCGCGTCAACTACGGCGACCTGCGCGCGCTGATCTCGGCCGTGGACCTGGGCGAGAAGCGCATGATGGAGCTGATCGGCAAGTACGGCGTGGAGACCTTCCGGAATACGGTCGGCGACCTGCTGGACTATTCCGAGGCACGCATGCGGGCCGAGATCGCCTCCTTCCCCGACGGTTGCTACGAGTTCGAGGACTGCCTGGAAGACGACGGCATCGACGACAAGGAGTTCTGGATCCGGGTCGCCGTGCATGTGCAGGGCGACGAGGTGGTGATCGACTACACCGGCTCCTCGCCGCAGGCCAAGGGACCGATCAACGCGACGCTCGGCGTCGCCTACTCGGCCTCCTTCAACGCCATGCTGCACCTGACCGACCAGACCATCCCGAAGAACTCCGGCTGCTTCAAGCCGATCCGGGTGATCTCCCCCGGCGGGACCGTGATGAACGTCGACTATCCGGGCTCCGAGGTCGGCGGCAACACCGAGACCCACCCGCTGATCGTGGCCTGTATCTTCGGCGCCATGTCGCAGTGCATCCCCGACCGGGTGATGGCCTCGGAGGGGACCACGCACGGCTGCTTCGTCTTCGGCGGCTTCGACGAGCGCAACAAGGAGCCCTTCGGCGGCTTCGACTTCACCTACGTCGGTTACGGCGGCCGTTCCTTCGCCGACGGCAACGACGCCACCGACTCGATCAACGGCAACTGCGCCAACACACCGACAGAGGTCTTCGAGACGCGGTTTCCCTGGCTGGTGGAGGAATACTCCCTCAGGCGGGATTCCGGCGGGGCGGGCGAGCATCGCGGCGGCCTCAGCATCTCCAAGACCATGCTGGCGACCGGCGAGATGCTGATCAGCCAGATGACGAACAAGCACAAGCGCCAGTCCTGGGGCCTCTTCACCGGGCAGGAAGGCGTGTCGGGTGCCACCCTCTTCATGCGCGAGGGCGGCGACCAGTGGCAGACCATCGCCCAGGCCTTCAACCGGGCCAGCCCCAGCAAGTACTCGAACGTGCCGATTCGGCCCGGCGACCGCGTCTCGGTCAAGGCGCCGGGCGGCGGCGGCTACGGCGACCCGCACAAGCGCGACCGCCGGAGCATCGTGAACGACGTCCTGGAAGGCTACATCAGCCGCGAGGCGGCGGCGCGGGATTACGGCTTCAAGGAGAGCTGGGTCGAGCAGTACGTCGATACCGGCCGGGTGCTGGAGCCGCGTGCGGCTGCGGAGTAGGGAGCCGGGGCGCGAATAGCGCTTGCCTTGCTTTCCAAGCGTCGATATCAATGGAGCAAATGATCAATAAAAGGCCCGGGTGGAGTTGAGAATCCTTTGGGCCCTGCTACCCGGGCCGGAACCGTACCGCCTAAAGCGGTATGCAACGGAGAGCAACGAAAGGGAGATGGCACGATGAGCTTCAAGTTCACCCGTAGGGACGCGCTGAAAGCCAGCGCTGGCGGTATCGCCGCTTCGGCCGCGCTCGGCATCATGCCGCGCTATATCCGGCCTGCCCGTGCGGCCGACGGCCTGGCCGAGGGCATGACCGGCGGCCCCACCGGCTTTCCTGGCGCCGAGCGCTTTCAGTACAACGAGACCATGTCCGAGGGCCGTGCCATCGAGGGCATGAAGCAGCTCAAGGCGGCCGGAAAGGCGCCTGCGAAGCTCTCGATCCTGCTCACCGACGGCGCCATCGGCCAGCTCACCAAGCCCTTCCCCGAGGGCGCGCCCACGGTCAAGGACACCTGGGAGAAGGAGACCGGGGTCGAGATCGAGATCGTCGGTGCACCGGCGGCCGACATCTGGAAGAAGGTGCTGCAGGACGTCACCACCAGTTCCGGCGCCTACGACATCTACACCCACCCCTGGAACTCGGTCGGAGACCTGGTCGAGGCCGGCGGCGCCACCCCGCTCGGCGACTATGTCGCGAAGTATCAGCCCGACTGGGGCGATCCCGACCGCGGCACGCCGACGCCGGAGATCGAGGATCTGCTCTACAAGTACAAGGGCGACTATTACTCGGTCTCGCTCGACGGTGACTTCCAGACCTGGGTCTACAACCGCTGGGCCTTCGAGCATCCGGACTATCAGAAAGAGTTCGCCGACAAATACGGCTACCAGATCGGCCACCCGCGCACCTGGGAAGAGTGCGACAACATCTCGGCCTTCTTCACCGGAAAGAAGAGCATCGAGGGCGCGGAGATGTACGGGAACGGCAACATGCTGGGTCCGTTCTGGGGACTGGCCACCTTCTACGGCCGCTTCGCCAGCATGGACAATCCCAACTTCTACTGGTTCGACGAGGACGCCAAGCCCAACCTGGCGACGGAGAAGGGGATCCAGTGCGCGACCGAGCATCTGGCGCTCAAGCAGTGGTCGCACCCCGACATCCTCTCCTGGGGCTATGCCGAGGGCTATGCCGGTATGGGCAACGGCCTGACCGCACAGGTCGCGACCTACACCAACCTCGCCAAGTTCTACGACCGCATCAAGCCGGACGGAACCAAGTCGACCCCCATGTCGGGAGAGATGGGCGCCTTCCTGCCGCCCGGCCGGATCTTCGGCGACGATCTCGTGCGGCGCTCGGTGATCTACTACAACATCAATGCCGAGGTCTCCTCGCAGAGCCAGAACAAGGAAGCGGCCTACCTCTTCCTGCAGTGGCTGAGCTCGACCAGGACCTTCAGCTGGATGTCGGGCAACCCGGGCGGCTACTTCGATCCCTTCCAGGTGGCCAACTTCAACGAGCCCTACGTCATCGAGACCTACCACGACTATCTCGTGCCGGTGATCCAGGAGACCATCCGGCGCTCGGCACCGACCCTCAACTTCGCCGGTCAGACGGCCATGGACAACGCGCTGGACGAAGAGCTCCAGGCCATGTTCACCGGCCAGAAGACGCCCAAGGAGGCGATGGAGGGTGCGCAGCAGCGCTGGGAGCGGATCATCCGGCGCCGCGGCGGCAGCGAGATGGAGGACGCGATCCGCGCGAGCCGTTCGGCTTGGCCGACCATCATCGACAAGCCGTAGTCAGTATAGGGGGGCCGGCCCCGGGGGGGCGGCCAGCCGGGGTTGGCGGAGAGCATTGCGTGGCATTGCAATGCTCTCCGCCGCTCATGCGAATCGCCTCCGATAGATAGAGTTTCAGCATGCAGCGTCATCCTCTACAGGAACTCCTTCGCTATGCCCTGGTGCTCCTGGCAACGGCGGTCGCCCTGATCCCGTTGCTGTGGATGGCATCCATGGCCTTCAAGCCCCACAACGAGTGGATATCCGCCACCGGAGAGGTGCACTGGATTCCCTTCGAACCGACCTGGGGCAACATCGAGTATATCTTCACCGGCCAGACCGAGGGGCTGATCGTCTCGCTGGACCGCACCGCGGGGCGGCCGATCTTCGCCAGCATGGTGACGGCCAGCCTCGGCACCCTGATCGCGGTGATCGTGGGTACCCTGGGCGCCTATGCGGTCTCGCGCTTCAAGGTCGCCAACAACCTGCCGCTCTCCGTGCTGCAGCTCCGCCTCTTTCCGCCGCTGGCGGTGATGATCCCGGTCATGATCATGTGGTCCTACCTCGACATGATCGACACCTGGTGGGGCCTGTCCCTGATCTACTCGATCGTGACCTTGCCCTTCTCCTTCTGGCTGATGAAGACCTTCTTCGACGAGGTGCCTTTGGAGATCGAGGAGGCGGCCCTGGTCGAAGGCTGCTCGCGCTTCCGCGTCTTCTACAAGGTGACCCTGCCGATGGTGAAGGCGGGTCTGGCCAGCACGGTTCTCTTCGTCTTCATCCTGAACTGGTCGGACTACCTGATGGCGCTGCTGCTAACCCGTAAGGACTGGGTCACGATCCCGGTCTACATGAACTCTCTGGCGACCGCGATGGGCGGTGAGCTCTACGGAATGAAGGCGGCGCTCGGCCTGATTGCCGCCATTCCGCCCGTGATCCTGGGGCTGTCGATCCAGCGCTACCTGGTGCGCGGCCTCACCTTCGGAGCGCTCAAGCAATGAACGCGAGCAAGAGCGCAGCGCCCCGGGCGGCCACGCCCATGGAGAAGGAAGGCAAGCGGCTGGGCAACCTGATGGCGCTGCCGGCCCAGCTTCTCCTGGTCTTCATCGTCGTCTTCCCGCTGCTGATGCAGGTCTATGTCAGCACCACCTGGTGGAGCCCGCTGGACGGCGACCCCTGGTACCTGGCCTATCTCTCGTGGAACTGGTTCGACAACTACGCCTACATCTTCGAGGACCCGCGGCTCTGGGGCTCGATCTGGCGCACCCTCTTGATCGTCCTCGTCTGCGTGCCGGCGCAGTTCCTGATCGGGATGGGGCTCGCCATCCTCTTCATGGACAAGTTCCCAGGGAAAACAGTCTTCTACACCATTCTCCTGACACCGATGATGGTGGTCCCGGCGGTCGTCGGCTACATGTTCTACATCATGTTCCAGCAGACCGGGCCCATCAACGACCTGATCAGCATGGTCACCGGCCTGGAAGCCGACATCAACTGGCTGAACGACGTGAACCGGGCGATGATCGCGGTCATGATCGCGGAGATCTGGCAGTGGACGCCGCTCATGTTCCTGATCCTGCTGGCCGGCCTCTCCGGCGTGCCGGAGGACCAGATGCGGGCCGCCCGCCTGCTGGGCGCCAGCGCCTGGCAGCGCTTCTGGCGGATCGCGCTACCGAAGATGAAGACGGTGATCGTGATCGCCCTGGTGCTGCGCACGGTGGAGTGCCTGAAGGTCTTCGACACGCTCTTCATCATGACCAAGGGCGGGCCGGGCGTGGCCACGGAATCGATCTCGCTCTTCCTCTACAAGACCACCTTCCAGGATCTCGAATGGGCCTATGTCGCCTCCATCGGGCTCTTCATCCTGGTGGCGCTGTCGGTGCTTGCCGGCGTCGGCATCTGGCTGATGACCCGCGCGCCCAAGGAACCGGACGGCATTAAGGAAACGGAGGCAGGTCATGGCTGAGATCCGCCTGGAAGGGCTGACCAAGCGCTTCGGCACCACGACCCTGGCCGTGGACGATCTGAACCTGGTGATCCCGGACAAGGAGTTCGTGGCGCTGCTGGGCCCGTCGGGCTGTGGCAAGACCACGACGATGAACATGATCGCCGGCATCGAGCAGCCGACCTCCGGCGCCATCCGCTTCAACGGCAAGGATGTGGTGAGCCTGACGCCGGAGAAGCGCGGTGTCGGCTTCGTTTTCCAGAACTACGCCATCTTCACCCACCTCTCGGTCTACGAGAACCTGGCCTTCGGGCCGCAGGTGCAAGGCTGGGATCGCGGTCGCATCGAGACCAAGGTGAGGGAGATGGCCGATCTCATGCGGCTCACCGACCGCCTGGACTGGCCCTCGGGCCGGCTCAGCGTCAACGAGCTGCAGAAGCTCGCGATCGGCCGCTCGGCCATCGTGGAGCCGACCATCTTCCTGCTGGACGAGCCGCTCTCCAACCTGGACGCCGCCTTCCGCGAGTTCATGCGCACCGAGCTCAAGCGGATCCAGCACCAGCTGCAGCAGACCATGGTCTACGTGACCCACGACCAGATCGAGGCCATGAGCCTGGCCGACCGCATCGCGGTCATGGACCTGGGCGTGCTGCAGCAGTACGGGACGCCGGCTGAGATCTACAACCATCCGGCCAACACCTTCGTTGCCAACTTCATGGGCAGCCCGCCGATGAACCTGGTCGACTGCCGCCTGGCGGAGGAGGGGGGCCAGCTCTACCTCGACCTCGGCTCGGCCGGCCGCCTGGCGATCAAGGACCAGGCGCTCTCCCGGGCCGCCAAGGCCGCCAAGGCGCGCGAGGTCACGCTCGGCATCCGGCCGGAGGCGATCAGCGTCGCCGATGGCGAGGCCGCGGAATCGGGGCTCAGCATGGCCGTCGACCTGCTGGAGCCCATCGGCCCGCGCACGATCATCCACCTGAAACAGGGCGAGCAGGAGATGCTGGCGGTGGAGGACAAGCGCTTCGGCGGCCGCCACGCCAGCCGCGTGACGGCGCTGCTGCCGCAAGAGCAGTGCCACCTCTTCGACCGCGAGACCGGACTGCTTTTAGGGCGCGCCGGCGGGGAGACTGTCTGATGGCGACCCTTGAGCTCATCGGCGTCAGCAAGCACTACGACGAGATCGCCGCCATCGATGCCGTCGACCTGCGCATCGAGGATAACGAGTTCTTCTGCATCTTCGGGCCGCCCTCCTGCGGCAAGACCAGCATCTTGAAGGTCTTTCTCGGCCTGATCGCCCCGGACAGCGGGGAGGTCCAGATCGACGGCGAGACCGTGACCGAGAGCCGGCCACGCGACCGCGACCTGGGCATGGTCTTCCAAAACCTGGCGCTCTTCCCGCATCTGACGGCGGGCAAGAACATCGCCTTTCCCTTGGAAGAGCGCGACTGGCCGAAGCAGGAGATCGGACCGAGGGTGGAGGCGGTCGCCAAGACGCTTCACATCGCGCACCTGCTGAAAAAGCTGCCGGCACAGCTCTCCGGCGGCGAGCGCCAGCGCGTGGCCATCGCCAGGGCTCTGGTGCGCAATCCCAAGGCCTACCTGATGGACGAGCCCATCGCCGCGCTGGACGCGCGCCTGCGCGAAACCACCCGGGTGGAGCTGAAGCGGCTGCAGCGCGATCTGAAGCACACCCTGGTCTACGTGACCCACGACCAGGAAGAGGCCATGTCGATCGCCGACCGCATCGCCATCATGCGCGACGGCCGCATTATCCAGGTCGGGACGCCGGAAGAGATCTATAACCGCCCGGCCAATCGCTTCGTCGCCGAGATCGTCGGCTCTCCCAGGATCAACATCCTGGAAGGCAGGATCGAAGGGGCGCAGTTCCGCGCCGCCGAGGTGCCGATCGTGCTCGCCTTCGAGGGGCGCCCGGACGGCGCTGCGGCCCTGGCCATCCGGCCCGAGGACCTGGTGCTGCTGCCCGAGAGCGCGGAGGGCGATCTGGTCCCGGCCCTGGTCGACGAGGTGGAGCCGCTGGGCGGCCATACGATCATCGATCTGGCGCTGGGCGAAACGACCCTGCGCGCCCATCTGCCGGGGCAGCCGGGCTATCGGTCGGGTGAGCGGGTCAAGCTCGCCATCGACCCCAAGCACTGCCACCTCTTCGACAGCGAATCGGGAAAGGCGCTCAGCCATGCTTCCTGAGGTACCGGCTGCTTGCGGCCATCGCTCGGGCGCCCTGGCATCGGGATGAGCTCTCGGCCGCCGGCGTCGCTGCGGAGGGGACTGGCGGGCCACGCCGGCTGCCGCACGAGAGCGGAGTGAGATGGCGGACGACAAGACGGAAGCAGGAGACGAGCAGGCGCGCAAGGGCGTCCGACGGCGGCGGCTGAGCCCGGAGGACCGCGAGCGGATGATCGTCTCCGGCGCCATCCACTATTTCGCGGAGCACGGCTTCGACGGCGAGACACGGGCGCTCGCCAACTCCATCGGGGTCAGCCAGGCCCTCATCTTCCACTACTTCCCGACCAAGGAGGCCCTGATCGACAGGGTCTACCAGGACGTCTTCCTGTCGCGCTGGAAGGACAGGTGGGTGGAGATCCTCTGCGACCGCAGCCGCTCTCTGCGCAGCCGCCTGAAGGAGTTCTACCGCGACTACTACGCCACCGGCGACCGGCCGGAGTGGATCCGCATCACCCTCTATTCGGCGCTGCGCGACATCGACATCAACTCGCGCTATCACGCCCGGGTGCGCGAGCGGATCATCCTCAGGATCGCGCTCGAGCTGCGCGAGGAGCTGGGACTGGGCGGGGAGGGGAAGGTCAGCGAGTACGAGGAGCACATGGTCTACTGCCTGCATTCCTCGGTCATCTACCAGCTCATCCGCAAGCACATCTACCGCATGGAGAACTCGGTTGACCTGGCGCCCGTCATCGAGGCCAACGTCGACCTCTTCATGAACTCCATCCCGCTCGTGCTGCAGCGCTTCATCGGCGGCTCGGAGGCGCGCTAAAGCGCCCTTGTGCACGACCTGCCAGTACGGCAGCAGACCCCAGCCAGACAGAACAGCCCCGAGAGGAAACCCCATGGCCATCAGCAAGGACCGCATTCTCACCACCCACGTCGGCAGCCTGCCGCGCAATGCGGAGCTGTCGGCCCTGCTCTTCGCCAAGGACGGCGGCGAGCCCTACGATCCCGAGGCCTTCGAGGCCTGCGTGCGCGCCGAGGTGGCGGCCGTGGTGCAGCGCCAGGTCGCCTCGGGCATCGACCTCGTGAGCGACGGGGAGATGAGCAAGATCTCCTATGCGACCTACATCGCCGAGCGGCTGACCGGCTTCGGCGGCAACGCGCCCCGGAACGTGCCCCAGGACCTGGACGACTATCCGGTCTATCGCGACAAGGTGGCGGCCACCGGCGGCACGCCGAAGCTGAAGCGGCCCTGCTGCATCGGCGCGGTCTCGGTGCGCGACCTGGCTCCGCTGGACCGCGACCTCAGCAACCTGACCGCGGCGAAGAAGGAGGCGGGGGCGGCGGGCTGCTTCATGAACGCGGCCACGCCGGGCGTCATCTCCATCTTCCAGCCCAACCAGCACTACCCCGACCAGGACGCCTATCTGGAGGCCCTGGCCGACGCCATGAAGGAGGAGTACGACCGCATCCACAAGGCCGGTGTGGTGCTGCAGCTCGACAGTCCCGACCTGGCCTTCGGGCGGCACGTCATCTTCACTGAACTCTCCGACGAGGACTTCGTGAAGCGGGCCGAGCGGCAGGTGGAGGTCCTGAACCACGCGCTCAGGGACATCCCGGCCGAGGCCATGCGCCTGCACATCTGCTGGGGCAACTACGAGGGTCCGCACACTCACGACATCGCCATGGCCAAGGTCTTCGACACCCTCATGAAGGTGAAGCCGCAGGCGATCCTCTTCGAGGCCTCGAACCCGCGCCATGCCCACGAGTGGCGGGTCTTCGAAGAGCGCGGCGTGCCCGAGCATAAGGTGCTGGTGCCCGGCGTCATCGACAGCACCACCAACTTCGTCGAGCATCCGGACCTGGTCGCCGAGCGCATCCTGCGCTTCACCGACCTGGTCGGGCGCGAGCGGGTGGTGGCCGGCAGCGACTGCGGCTTTTCCACCTTCGCCGGCTTCGGCAAGATCGATCCCGACATCTGCTACGCCAAGCTCACCGCCCTCAGCCAGGGTGCCGCCAAGGCGAGCGAGAGGCTCTGGGGCTGGTAGGGCAGCCATTCGCAGACCGCCGGGGTGGCGGCCCATCAGGAGGGTGACAGGGCTCCCGATAGGGATTATATTGAGCTAATGATCAAGAAAGGCAGCGTCCACGGTGCCTCCGGTGGCCCCGCCTCGTTGCCGGCCGTTCCGCCAACTGTCTGAAAGGGAGAGCCAAGATGGCCAAGACACCAAGCGTGGAAGAGGTGCTCGCGACCCGTGTTGCGCGGCGTGCCGATCTCAAGCCCTATCCCGAATCCTTCATCGACACGGTGATTCCGCGCTACGAGCGCGATCTCTTCTCCATCATCGGCCAGTCGGTCTTTGAGGATCCGGCGATGCAGCCGGCGATCACGATCCGGCACCCCTTCAGCGTCTCCATCATCAAGGTCGATCCCGGCAAGGGTGCGGGCCTGCACGCCCACGACACCGAAGAGGTCTTCATTCCGGTCAACGGTAAGCTCGCCGTCTTCTGGGGCGATGAGGGCGAGAACGAGATCGTGCTCGGGCCGCTCGACCTCATCACCGTGCCGATCCACGTGATGCGCGGCTTTCGCAACGTCGACGACAAGACCATCGAGGTCCTGGCCATGGTGGGCGGCGACGACGGCGGACGCCTGAAATGGCACGACGGCCTGATCGAGGAAGCCAAGGAACACGGCGGCAAGCTCGACGACAGCGGCTACATCGCACCCAGGACGGAAGAGCCGGCGACGAGCTAGAGCAAATCCCGAGCAGATGGACTCATCTGCGACGACGATTTGCTTTAACGACAACGTCCTAGAGCAAGATTGGGTGAGCATGGGCGAGCGCATCTTGCTCTAGCCGGCGGCAAGCCGGGGCTGAGAGAGTGGAAAGCGGATTATCGCTTTGTTCGAAGCCAGTAGGGCGGGAACTTAACGTAGCGGTGGAGTAGTCCGCCTGACGTCTGCGCTCCGGTCTCTCATCCGTTCGGGCCTGCAGGTCTCGCCTGATCCTCCGGTCAAGCCGGAGGATGACAGAAAGAACGAGCTTTGTCGGGGACGACGGAGGTGGGGCGAGGGAAGTCTGCTCCTCGCTCCACCCGTATTCGACGGGACGGTCGAGGACCGCTCCTCGCTCCACCCCTCATCGGTGGGACGGGCGAAACTCGCTCCTTGCTCCCCCCTTCATCGGCGGGACGGGGGAGGGCCGCTCTTCGCTCCACCCCTCGTCGGTGGGACGGGCGAAACTCGCTCCTTGCTCCCCCCCTTCATCGGCGAGACGGGCGAGGGCCGCTCCTCGCTCCTCCCTTCATCGGCGGGACGGGCGAAGCTCGCTCCTCGCTCCTCCCCTCAGTGTCATCCTCCGGCTTGACCGGAGGATCTCGCTCCATCCTCGAAACGCGCTCACGGCGGCCTGCGCGCCTTCCTGCACCATGCCGTGCGTTGACCGTTCGGCCGGAGGCGCGAGGAAGGCGTGCACTGCCTCCTAAGCGACCGGAAACATTCCCGGAAATCCAGGCCGGGATTTGTGATCACATCGCCCTCCGAGACGCGCTCTTGCACTTGCCTTGCCGGGCAAGCTTCGTCAGCATAGGCCCGCCTCCTGGGGGGCAAGGCAAGGAACCCACAGCAAGGCTCTTGTTGAGCTCCTGCTCAAGAAGGTTTTCCGAGAAATGAGGATCAAGCGAGAGCGGGAGTGAGCGAGCATGCGCTATCTGGTCGGCGTCGATATCGGTGGAACCTTCACGGATTTCGTTGCCTACGATCGTGAAACAAGCGAGTTGAAGGTCTGGAAGAACGCCTCGACGCCGTCGGAGCCGATCGACGGCGTGCTGACGGGGCTGGCCCACCTGGGCGCGGTCGAGGGGATCGAGCACCTGCGGCTGGGCACCACCATCGCCACAAACGCCCTGCTGGAGCGCAAGGGCGGCAAGGTCGCCTACGTCACGACTAAGGGCTTCCAGGACATCCCCTTCATCCAGCGCGGTAACCGGCGCGCCCACTACGACATGTCGTGGATCAAGACCAAGCCGCTGGTGAAGCGCGCCGACTGCTTCGAGGTCGCAGAGCGCATCGACCGCGACGGTCAGGTCATCGAGAGCCTGGACGAGGCCGAGGTCAGGGCCATAGCGGCCGAGATCAGGTCCCGCGGCGACATCGACGCGGTGGCGGTCATGCTGCTCTTCTCCTACCTCGATCCGCAGCACGAGAAGCGGCTGCGCGACATCCTGGTCGAGGAGCTGCCGGACACGCCGGTCTCCATCTCCTTCGACGTGCTGCCCAAGTGGAAGGAGTACGAGCGCGCCTCGACCACGCTGGCCGACGCCTATCTCAAGCCCATCGTGCGGCGCAGCTTCCGCGAGATGCGCCGCCGCTTCGAGGAGCTGGGGGTCGAGGGCCGGGTGGCCGTGATCAAGTCCAACGGCGGGGAGGCGACCCTGGAGGGCGCCATGGGCGCGCCGGTCAACCTCACGGTCTCCGGCCCGACCGGAGGCGTGGTCGCCGGAGCCGCGCTCGCCCGCCAGCTCGGCACCGACCACCTGGTCACCTTCGACATGGGCGGGACCTCGACCGACTGCTCAACCGTCGTCGACAGCACGGCCTCCTTCACCACCAACTTCGAGATCGAGTGGGGGATCCCCATCCAGGTGCCTATGATCGACGTGCGCACCATCGGCGCGGGCGGCGGCTCCATCGCCTGGATCGACAAGGGCGGCATGCTGCGCGTGGGCCCGCAGTCGGCCGGCGCCGAGCCGGGTCCGGCGAGCTACGGCAAGGGCGGAACCGAGGCCACGGTTACCGACGCCAACCTGGTGCTGGGCCGCATCAACCCGAACTACTTCCTCGGCGGCAGCATGAAGCTGGAGGTCGAGCCCGCCCGCCAGGCGGTGGCCCGCCTGGCCGAAAAGCTGGGCATGGGACGGATCGAGACGGCGCTCGCCATCGTGCAGATCGCCAACAACAGCATGGTCGGCGCCCTGCGCTCGGTGCTGCTGGAACGCGGGCTCGATCCCCGCGACTTCACCCTGGCGGCCTTCGGCGGGGCGGGTCCCCTGCACGCCGGGGATCTGATCGAGATGGCCGGCATTCCGCGCGCCGTCGTTCCCAACCACCCCGGCCAGTTCTCGGCCTACGGCTTCATCATGACCGACGCGCGTGTCGACAAGCAGCGCACCCTGCAGGGAACCTCCAGGAAGCTGGACCGCGAATGGTGTACGCAGGCCCTGCAAGAGCTTGTGGGCGCCGCGGTGGGCGAGCTGCAGCGCCAGGGCTACAAGGACGAGATCCAGGTGATCCAGACCTTTGACCTGCGCTACCTCGGCCAGAACTACGAGCTGGAGCTGCCCTATCCCGAGGCCACCTTCGACGACGCGGGCCTGGAGAAGCTCTGGCAGCGCTTCCACGAGACCCACGATGCTCGCTTCGGCTTCTCCATTCCCGGCGAGACCATCGAGCTGGTGAACGTCTCGGTCGCCGCCATCGCGCCCTCGCGCAAGCCGGCCGAGCCCAGGCTGGGCCACAGCGACCATGCCCCCCACGTCCACAGCTATCGCCCGGTGCACTTCGAGGACGGCAGCCACGAGCTCTCCGTCTACCGCCGGCAGGACCTGCTGCACGGCCACAGGTTCGCCGGGCCGGCCATCATCGAGGAACCCGCGTCCGTGACCGTCATCCGGCCCGGACAGCACGCCGAGGTCGACGGCTTCGGCAACATCATCGTCACGAAAGGAGGCTAGGCACATGGATCTGGTCACGATGAACATCCTGGAATCGACCATGGTGTCGATCTGCCGGGAGATGGGCATCACGCTCATGAAGACCTCCTATTCCACGATCTTCAACGAGGCGCTCGACTTCACCTGTGGTCTTGCCGACAAGAACGGCGAGATGATCGCGGTCGCGGAGTTCTGCCCGGCACAGATCGGCGGCATGCCGCTCCTGATCAAGTCCTGCGTGCGCGAGCTGGAGCAGGAAGGGATCGAGGAGGGCGACGTCGTCGTCCACAATGACCCCTACCGCGGCGGGCTGCACACGCCCGAGCACACCTTCTTCAAGCCGATCTTCGTTGACGGCGAGCTGCAGGGCTATGCCGTCTCCATCGGCCACATCGCCGAGGTCGGCGGCATGGTGCCGGGCGGCTTCTGCGGCGAGGCCACCGAGATCTTCCACGAGGGCCTGCGCGTGCCGCCGGTCAAGATCAAGCGCAAGGGCGTCGACCAGGAGGACATCTGGAAGCTGCTGCTCGCCAACGTGCGCACGCCGCGCTACAACTACGGCGACCTGCGCGCGCTGATCTCCGCGGTCGACCTGGGTGAGCGGCGGATGAAGGAGATCTTCGCCAAGTACGGGACCGACAAGGTCGCCGAGACGGTCTCCGACCTGCTGGACTATTCCGAGCGGCGCATGCGCGCCGAGCTCGCCGAGATCCCCGACGGCACCTACCGCTTCCAGGATTCGGTCGAGAACGACGGCATCGAGGCGCGGCGCTTCGACATCAAGGTGGCCGTGATCAAGGAGGGCGACGGCGTCATCGTCGACTACTACGGCTCCTCGCCGCAGGCCCGCGGGCCGATCAACGCCACTCTGGGCGTCACCTGGTCGGCGACCTACAACGCCATCCTGCACCTGACCGACCCGACGATCCCCAAGAACAGCGGCTGCTTCCGGCCGATCAGGGTCCTGGCGCCGCCGACCAGCATCGTCAACGTCGACTATCCCGCACCCGAGGTCGGCGGCAACACCGAGACCCACCCGCGGATTGCCGGTGCCGTCATCGGTGCGCTGGCCCAGGCGGTGCCGGAGCGCGCCATGGCGGCCGAGGGCTGCACCCACTGCAACTTCGTCTTCGGCGGCCAGGACACGGTCAACGACGAGTTCTTCGCCTGCTACGACATCGAGGTGGTGGGCTGGGGCGGGCGCTCCTACGCCGACGGCAACGACGCGGTCGATTCGATGAACGGCAACTGCCGGGTGATCCCGGTGGAGGTCTTCGAGACGCGCTATCCCTTCCGCATCGAGAGCTGGCGCTTCCTGCCGGACAGCGGCGGCGCCGGCAAGCACCGCGGCGGCCTGGGCTACGAGAAGACCATGCTCTGCATGAACGAGGAGATCATCGCCAGCCAGATGACCGACCGCCACGAGCTGGAGCCCTGGGGGCTGGAGGGCGGCAAGCCGGGCGGACGGGGCGCCACCTTGATCCAGCCGGCCGGCGAGAAGGACTGGATGACCGTGGTGCAGGCCTTCAACAAGAACTCCAGTTCCAAGTACTCCAACATCGTCATCCGCAAGGGCGACCGCATCAAGCTGGTGATGCCCGGCGGCGGCGGCCACGGCGACCCCTCCGGACGGCCCGTGGACGCGATCCAGGCCGACCTCGCCGAAGGCTACATCACGCCCGCGGGCGCCCAGCGCGACTACGGCTACAAGGAAGCAGCGGAATGAAGTTCTCGGCCAATCGCCTCTATGTCGAACGCTACCTCAAGTGCAAGAACTGCGGGGTGCTCGTCTACGAGAACGACCCGGACCAGGTGAAGACCGAGGCAGGCACGCTCTTCTGCTCGCCCTGGTGCCAGGACTGGGACGCGAAGCGGGAGACGGCGGGGTAGGGGGAGCTTCGTCGGGCGCGAGACCCAGGGGCCGGGCTTCCAGCGCTGCCCCGGTCCCACGTCCGAGGTCCGGCACGCGCTGCGTTATCGCACCCGGCCTCTTTTCCGGAGCGGTTGCCTGTGCCACTGTCGCCGCCATGACCCAGTGTGCGGCCAGCGAGATCGCGATTGACCGTCTGAAGGCCGCCGACGAGCAGGCCTTCCGCGAGCTCCTGGCCGTCTTCGCCGAGGCCTTCGAGGAGCCGGAGACCTATCTCGAAAAGCAGCCCTCCTCGGCCTACCTGCGCGATCTCCTGGCAGGGCCGGACTGCATCGCGCTAGCCGCGCGTGCCGACGGCCGGGTGGTGGCCGGCCTCACCGCCTACGTCTGGCGGAAGTTCGAGCAGGAGCGCAAGGAGGTCTATGTCTACGACCTGGCGGTGGCGGAGGCCTACCGGCGCCGCGGGATCGCGACCGCGCTGCTTCTCGAGATGAAGCGGGTGGCGGCGGCGCTCGGCGCCTACCTGATCGTGATCCAGACCGAGGCGGACAACGCGGAGGCAAGGGCCGTCTACAGCAGGCTGGGACGGTCGGAAGAGGCGCTCAGTTTCGATATCGACGTGCCCTGACCGGCGCGGACGGGCCGGTGCGGGGAACTCAGCGCGGTAACGGAAGTGTCTTTCCGGAGAATCCCAAACACGTTGCGGTCGGGCGCGTTCCAAGGCAGGCTCCTGGTTCGGGAGGCCCTTTCGGGGAAACCGGGAACTCCCTTGAGGGCAAACATCGCTTACCCAAAGGAGGTCGCACCATGGGACTCTTCCCTCGAACCCTGACACTCGGCTGCGCGGCGCTGCTGGCCGCCGGCCTGGCGGGCGGTCTGCCCGGCACGTCCAAGGCGCAGGAGATCCAGTTCTTCACCATCGGCACGGGCGGCACTGCCTACACCTACTATCCGATCGGCGGGATCATCGCCAACGCGATCTCCAAACCGCCGGGCTCGCGCGAGTGCGGCGAGGGGGGTAGCTGCGGCGTCGAGGGGCTGATCGCCTCGGCGGTCTCCTCGCGCGGCTCGGTCGACAACGTGAACGCCATCTCCTCGGGCCTGCGCAACTCCGGTTTCTCGCAGTCGGACGTGGCCTACTGGGCCTACACCGGCAGCGGCATCATGGAGGGCGAGCCGGCGCAGGAGGACCTGCGCGCCATCGCCGCCCTCTATCCCGAGCACATCCACCTGGTGGCGCTGGCCGACAGCAACATCAACTCGGTCGCCGACCTCAAGGGCAAGCGGGTCTCGCTGGACGAGCCGGGTTCCGGCACCTACGTCGACGCGCTCCTGATCCTGGGGGCGGCCGGGCTCTCCGCCGACGACATCGAGGCCGAGGCGCTGAAGGGCAACGCCGCGGCCGAGGCGCTGCGCAACGGCAAGATCGACGCCTACTTCGTGGTCGCGGGCTATCCCACCGGCTCCATCGTCGAGCTGGCCTCGGCGGTCGACATGAAGCTGGTGCCGATCGGTGCGGAGGTCGCAGGACCCCTGGTGGAGAAGTATGGCTTCTTCTCGGCCAGCGACATTCCGGCCGGCACCTACGAGGGCGTGGCCGATACGCCGACCGTCGCCGTGGGCGCGCAGTGGTTCACCGGCGCGGGCGAGGACGAGGAGCTGATCTACCAGATCACCAAGGCGCTGTGGAACGAGCAGACCCGCAAGCTGCTGGACGACGGCCACGCCAAGGGCAAGTCCATCACCCTGGAGACGGCGCTGGAGGGCGTCGGCGTGCCGCTGCACCCGGGCGCGGAGCGCTACTACAAGGAAGTCGGCCTGGTGAAGTAGAGGCCGGCGCTTCCGACAGGGGCCCGGGTGCCGCCGGCATCCGGGCCTTCTCTTTCTCGATCCGAGCGTTTTGGTTGGGGCGGGCCGCCGCACAGGGGAGGGCGGTTGCCTGGGGTCTTGGAGAAGTCTGGTGCAGGAACCGGAGAAGGACGGACTCTCGGCCGAGGAGCTGAAGGCGCTGGAGCGGCGCTACGACCGCGAGCTGGCGTTCCGGGCGACCGGCCCGCAGATCGCCTTCGTCATCGGCGCAGCGCTGGTGGCCATGTCGCTCTACCACTTCTACGCCTCGGGCTTCGGCCTGATACGCGAGATCCTGCACCGCGGCATCCACATCTCCTTCGTCATGGGACTGGCCTTCCTGCTCTATCCCTTCCGTAGGTCGACGGAAGACGGGGAGCCGGCCAGGGCCTGGTACCGCGTCCAGGGCGTCCACATCCTGGACATCGTCTTCTGCCTCTTCGCCGTGGCGGCGGCCATCTACCTGCCGCTGCTGCCGCCCGAGGTGCTGGCCCGCCGGGTCGGCAATCCGGCCCAGATCGACATCATCATGGGCACCGGCCTCTTGCTGGTGACCCTGGAGGTGACGCGCCGCTCGGTCGGGCCGACCTTGCCGATCATCGCGCTCGTCTTCGTGCTCTTCGCACTCTTCGGGCCCTTTGCGCCAGGCGCGCTGAAGCACGGCGGGGCGAGCTGGCCGGCGCTGATCAACCACCTCTACATGACCAACCAGGGGATCTATGGCCTGGCGATCGGGGTCATGGCCCAGTATGTCTTCCTCTTCATCCTCTTCGGCGTGCTGGCGACCCGGATCGGCCTGGGCCAGCTCTTCATCGACCTGGCGATGGTACTTGCCGGTCGCTATGCCGGGGGACCGGCAAAGGTCGCGGTCTGCGCCTCGGGCTTCATGGGAACCATCTCCGGCTCCTCCATCGCCAACACGGTGACGACCGGCGCGCTCACCATCCCGGCGATGAAGCGGGTGGGCTACCCGCCCCACTTCGCCGGCGCGGTGGAGGCGACGGCCTCCACCGGCGGGCAGATCACCCCGCCGGTCCTGGGCGCGGCCGCCTTCATCATGGTCGAGTACCTGGAGATCCCGCTGCGCGACGTGCTGGCCGCCTCGCTCTTCCCGGCCCTGCTGCACTACTTCGGCATCCTGGTGATGGTCCACCTGGAGGCCAAGAAGCTGGGCCTGCGCGGGCTCAGCGCGGCCGAGCTGCCGAACGCCTGGGCGGTGCTGAGGCGACACTGGCTGACCCTGCTGCCGCTGATCCTGCTGGTCTACCTGATACTCTCCGGCCGCACGCCCGACTTCGCCGCGGTCTGGGGCATCATCGCCTGCGTGGTGGTCGGCTTCCTCAATCCGGTGAACCGCCTGACCTTCCGCGGCCTGCTGTCGGCGCTGGCCGAGGGCGCGCGCAACACCCTGGCGGTGGGTGCGGCCGCGGCCAGCGTGGGCATCGTGGTGGGCGTCGTCACCCTGACCGGCGTCGGCTTCCGGCTCGGCTACATCGTGCTGCAGACGGCCAACGACTTCGGCGGCGTCCTCTCCGCGCTCTGGCCCTTCTCCTACATCGGCATCGCCGCCTGGGCGCTCTTCCTTTCGCTGGTGCTGGTGGCCATGGCCTGCATCGTCATGGGCGCCGGGATCCCGACCACGGCGACCTACATCATCCTGGTGGCAGTCGCCGGACCCGCGCTTGCGCAGCTCCAGGTGCAGCCCCTGGTCGCGCACTTCTTCGTCTTCTATTACGGCGTGCTGGCCGACATAACGCCACCGGTGGCGCTGGCCGCCTACGCGGCGGCGGGGATCGCCGGCGCCAACCCCTTCCGCACCGGCAACACGGCCTTCCGCCTGGGCATCGCCAAGGCCCTGGTGCCCTTCGTCTTCGTCTACTCGCCCTCTCTGCTGCTGGTCGCCGAGGGCTTCTCGCTGGGCGCCTTCATCCTGACCCTGGCGGGCGCGATGCTGGGGATCGGCTGTCTGGGTGCTGCCTTCTCCGGCTACCTCCTGGCACCGCTCGGCCGCCTGCAGCGCTGGTGGCTGGGCCTCTCATCGCTGCTCTTCGTGGCGCCGGAGATCTACTCCATGCTGGTCGCCTTCCTGCTGATCGGGCCGGTGGTCGTCTGGCAGTGGCGGCGGCGGTGAGGGGGGGCATTGCACTTTCTCTAACCCCACACACCACTCCCTCGCTGTCGTCCTCCGGCTTGACCCTACCGCATTCACACATCTTGCGAGGCGGGTAGCGGCGCGGTGGAGAGTTTGATTCGCTTGTGTCCTGTATTGAGAGGAGACGCAAGCGATGAGCGGAGAGATTCTGGGTCGTTTTGGCGACCTACGACTGGAAAAAGGGGGGCCTTTTTGCACGCGCGTTTGGTCGAGAGCGGTGGCAGCGGGGTTCGGATCAGGCAGCTTGGTGGGAACCGTGCAGGAGAGATGCGGATCACGCGGTTTTTGCGCAACGCGTCGGTGAGCATCCCGGAGATGGTGGAGACGGCGTTGGAGCGCTGCGAGGGGCGTGTCGCCGGGCGGCATGTGCTGGCGATCCAGGATACGACGACGGTGCGCGCTGCAGCCGATGGGAGCTGCATAGCACTGCACCCGATGATCGCGGTGGATGCGATCGCGGGGAGCCTGCTGGGTCTGGTCGAGGCGCAGATATGGTCGCGCGCGCAGGGCAAGAACGCGCAACGCAAGGAGCGTGACTTCGTCGAGAAGGATAGCCGACGCTGGCTGTCGTGTAGCCAGAGCGCCGAGCGTCTGTCGGCGGCGGGCGCGGCTTGCGTGACGATGGTGGCCGACCGCGAGGGAGATATCTACGAGGACTTCGCCTGCCGGCCTACCGCAGTAGAGGTCCTGATCCGTGCCAGCCAGGACCGCGCGCTGAGCGATGGCACGCGGCTCTTCGACAAAGCCGGGAGGCTGGCGGAAGCCGGGACGATGACGGTGGACCTGCCTGCTGCGCCGGGGCGCCGCGCCCGCGAGGCAGTGCTGTCCTTGCGGTTCTGCACGCTGGAGATCGCCCGCCCGCAAAGCCGCAGGCGCAATGCCGAGTGGAAGGCCCTGCCGGAGAGCGTGCAGCTGAGCCTGGTCGAAAGCAGGGAGATCAATCCACCGCCGGGCACGACGCCCGCCCACTGGCGCCTGCTGACCAGCCATGCCGTCAAAGATCTCGCCGATGCGCGCCGCATCGTCGGCTTCTATCGCCAGCGCTGGATCATCGAGCAGCTGTTCCGCACCCTCAAGACCAAGGGCTTCGACGTCGAAGCCTTGCGTCTGGTCGACGGAGGGCCCTTCGAGAAGCTGGTCATGGCCTGCCTGGTGGCCGCCGTCAGCGTCCTCCAACTCGTACAAGAGCGCGACGGCATCGCCAAAAGACCCTTGATAGATACCTTCGACCCCGAAGACCAGCCTACCCTTGAGGCCCTCTCGGCTAGCCTCGAGGGCAAGACCGCCAAGCAAAAGAACCCCCATCCCAGGGGATCCCTGGCCTTCGCTGCCTGGGTCCTCGCACGCCTCGGGGGATGGACCGGATACTATGGAAAACCAGGACCCATCGTCATGGTCAATGGACTCGTTCAGTTCCACGCCATCAAACACGGATGGAAACTCCGAAATCTGTGAATCCGGTAGGGCTTGACCGGAGGACCTCGCGCCATCCTGGACAACGCAAGGGCCTTGCTGAACCCTCCGAGACAGCTTCCCGGAAGCGCGCAAGCGGATGAAGATCCTCCGGTCAAGCCGGAGGATGAGTGCGATCGCGAGGTCGTTTCTGTTAGCAAGGTGTGAGTCCTTGTCATGTGAGGTCACGACACATGTAGCCGAAGGAAACTGCGTCGGCGTGAGGCGGGGTGGGGAGCAACCGGAGGCGAAAGGGCAGCCCGGAGGATAACGAACCCGTTTCGGCGTGATGTTGCGGCGAGCCTTCTCATCCGTGGCGAAGCCTGGTCTTGGCAGCAAGAGCGACGGTCCGCGCAGAGGTGACTGGAAAGCGATGGACAGGCGACATGGCGTGGTTGGGGCCGGGATGTCCTGAAGGCAGAGCGAAGGAAGCGGTGAGACCTGTCGGTTTCGGGCGAGGCCGTCAGGAGTCAGAGCCTTCATAGTACCGCAGCGGCCTTGACCGCGAGAGGTCCGGTTAGCAAAGCCGGGTTGAGGGAAGGGAGGCAGGAAGGTGGATGCGTGATGTGTGCAGAGCGGCAAGAGAGCAGCGGCAGTGCCGGCGAGGCTAGACGCGCTGCAGAAGCCCTGTCCCGGCGAGCCGGGGCCTGGAGATGGGTGGAAGCTGCGGTGTGGACGGATCGCATGGTGTCGGCGCTCGAGAAGGGCGTCAAAGGAGGACGATGGTACAGCCTGATGGATAAGGTGTACGCGCCGGCGACGTTGGCGGTGGCCTGGAAGCAAGTCCGGTCCAAGCGCGGGGCTGCCGGTGTGGATGGTGTGAGCGTCGAGCGTTTCGAGGCTCGCTCGGAGGACTATCTGGGCGAGCTTTCGCGCGCGCTGCGGGCGGGAGACTACCGCCCGCAGCCGGTCAAGCGAGTGGAGATCGCCAAGGAGGACGGAGGGACACGGCCGCTGGGGATCCCGGCGGTGAAGGACCGTATCGTCCAGACGGCGGTGAAGCTGGTGATCGAGCCGATCTTCGAGGCTGGCTTTCAGCCCACGAGCTACGGCTTTCGACCGGGACGCAGTTGTCACGACGCGCTGGGCGAAGTGGATCGGCTGATCAAGGAAGGGCTGACCTTCGTGGTCGACGCCGACCTTGCCGGCTACTTCGACAGCATCCCGCAGGACCGGCTGATGGCAAGGGTCGAGGCGAAGATCAGCGATGGTCGCCTTCTCGACCTGCTGGGCGGCTGGCTCCAGCAGGATGTCCTCAGGGGAATGGAACGCTGGACGCCGACGGCCGGCACGCCGCAAGGAGCGGTGATCAGCCCGCTTTTGGCGAACATCTACCTGGACCCCTTGGATGCGTTGCTGGCGGCCAAGGGCCATCGGATGGTGCGCTATGCGGACGACTTCGTGGTGCTCTGTCGGGGCCGCGAGGAGGCCGAGGCCGCCTTGGCGGAGATCCGCTGCTGGGTGGCCGAGAACGGCCTCAGTCTGCATCCGGACAAGACCCATCTCGGCGATTGCCGGGAGCCTGGGGAGGGTTTCGAGTTCCTGGGCTACCGCTTCGAGGCGGGACGGCGTTATGTCCGCAAGAAGGGCCTGACCCGTCTCAAGGACCGTATTCGGGAGAAGACCAAGCGGACGCGCGGGCAGAGCCTGACGTGTGTCATCGCCGATCTGAACCCGATGCTGCGGGGCTGGTTCGGCTACTTCAAGCATGCCCATCCCAACACCTTCGTGCGCCTGGACAAGTTCACCCGTCGCCGGCTGCGCGCGCTCCTGCGCAAGCAGGACAAGCGGCCCGGCTTCGGACGCTGTCTTGGCGACCATCTACGCTGGCCCAACGCCTTCTTCGCTGAAGCCGGACTGTTCGCCCTTGAAACGGCCTGGCGTGAGGCGAGACACCCCCGATGAGGAAACCACCAACTGGAGAGCCGTGTGCGGGAAAACCGCACGCACGGTTCGGAGGGCGGGGAGGGCCACAACCCTTCCCGACCCCTATCGGTGGAGGGGGGGCGAGGAGGACAGGGGACGCGCGCTCGATCGGCGATCGGGGGCCGGTTTTGACACCCACCCCACCCTCTAATACCAGGCGTCCGGCAGCTCCTCCTTGCGGCGGGCGACGAAGGCCTCCAGTTCCTCGCGCCTGTCCGGGTCCAGGGGTGGCGGCTGGTAGTCGGCCAGCAGCGCGTTCCAGCGCTCGAAGGCGCGCCGGGCGCTGTCCTTGGCGCCGCGTTCCTCCCACTGTTCCACGCTCTCGCTGTCGGAGAGCTGGGCGTCGTAGTAGGCGGTCTGGTAGTTCGCCATGGTGTGCGCCGAGCCCAGGAAGTGGCCGGCGGGCTTCACGTCGTCGTAGGCGCTGCGGCCCAGCGCGTTGTCGTCCAGCGGCAGGCCGGCCAGCAGGACCTGGTAGGCGCCCAGGCGGTCGGCATCCAGCACCAGCTTCTCGTAACCGGTGCAGAGCCCGCCTTCCAGCCAGCCGGCCGCGTGGAGGACGTAGTTGGCGCCGCCCAGGACGGTCGAGAGCATGGAGTCCGCGCTCTCGGCCGCGGCCTGCGCGTCGGGCAGCTTGGAGGCGGTCAGCGAGCCGCCGCAGCGCAGCGGCACCCCCAGGCGGCGGGCGAGCTGGCCGATCACCAGGTTGGAGATCACCGGCTCCGGCATGCCGAAGGTCGGCGCGCCCGACTTCAGGCTCATGGAGGAGAGGAAGTTCCCGAGGATGAAGGGAGAGCCCGGCCGCACGAGCTGGCTGAAGGCGCAGCACATCATGGCCTCGGCCAGGGCCTGGGCGATGGAGGCGGCCGTGGTGACCGGGCCCATGGCGCCGCCCAGGATGAAGGGGGCGACGATCATGCCCTGTCCGGCGGCGGAATAGGTGCGGATCGCCTCGGTCACCACCTTGTCGACCAGGAGGGGCGAGTTGGTGTTGACGTTGCCCATGATGGTGCAGTGCCGCTCGAAGACCTCGGGCCCGTGCAGGATGCGGGCCATGGCGACGGAGTCCTGGGCCCGGCTCTTCTCGGTGATGGCGCCCAGGTGCGGCTTGTCGGTCGCCGTCATGTGGATGAAGAGCATGTCCAGATGGCGCTTGGAGACCGGCACGTCGCAGGGCTCGCAGGTGACGAAGCCGCTGTGGTGCAGGCTGGGCAGCATGTGGGTCAGGCGCACCAGGCGCTCGAAGTCGGCGAGCGTGCCGTAGCGCCGCCCACCCTCCAGGTCGCGCACGAAGGGCGGGCCGTAGACCGGGGCGAAGACCTGGCCCTCCTGGCCGATCTTCACGCTGCGCGCCGGGTTGCGGGCCACCTGGATGAAGCTCTCGGGCGCGGTCCGGCAGAGCTGGCGGATCAAGCCCCTGGGCGCGCGCACGCGGGTTTCCTTCACCTCGGCGCCAGCCGCGCGCCAGATCTCCAGGGCGACGGGGTCCTCGCGGAACTCCAGCCCGATCTCCTGGATCAGCCAGTCGGCTTGCTCCTCCAGGCGCACCAGGCCTTCCTCGTCCAGCATGGCGTAGAAGGGGATCTTCCGCGCGATGTAGGCCGGCGCCGCCAGCTCCTCGCGATTGAGCCTGGCCTCGCGCGCGCCGCCCCGGCTGCGCCGTCCTCTTGTCCCGGGTTCGCCCATCGTTGCTCTCCCCGACCGGATTGCCTCTGACGCGCCCAGACTACACCTATCGGCAGCGCCTTGTGAGGTGCGATCGCCGCTGGAGCAAGGGAGAGGCGGGCTGCCCCCCTGTTCCTGCCGCCCGCGAGCGCCTACAGCCAGATGAAGTCGGTGGCCGTCAGGAGGTTGGCCGCCGTCAGGCCGTCGATCAGGAAGGCCTGGTCGACCGCGCCGTCGCCGTCCCGATCCACCTGAACCTGCCTCGGCCCGTCGTAGCGGGCCTCGGAGTTGCCGGAAGCGGAGAAGGGGTCGGAGCGGATGTAGTCGAAGCTTCCAACTTCGAGCCCGGTCGCATAGACGATCTTGTCCTCGCCGTTGGCGCCGTTCACCAGCAGGCCGTCGAAGTCTCGGAGGACAGGACCGCCGGAGCCGGCGTTGCCCAGGTTCCCGCCGGCCAGCCGCAGCTCGTCCTTTCCGGAGCCGCCGAAGGCGATGTCGCCTTCGCCGATGAAGAGGGTGTCGGCGCCGCCTCCGCCTTCCATGCGGTCGCCGCCCTGGCCCCCGAAGAGCGTGTCGGCGCCGATGTCTCCGATCAGGGTGTCGTCGCCCTGCTTTCCGTCCAGGCGGTTGTTGCCGCTGTTGCCCTCGAGCCTGTTGCCCAGAGAGTTCCCGGCACCGTCGATGTTCCCGAAACCGGCCTGCAGGCGCAGGTTCTCGATGAAGGCGTCGCCGCCGCCGTCCGGCAGGGTGAAGTCGGTCTCGGCCCGCACCAGGTCGCTGCCCTGGCCGGAGAGTTCCCGCACGACGTCGAGGAGGGTGGTCACGATGAAGGTATCGTCGCCGCTGCCGCCGGTCATGGTGTTGGTCCCGCCGCGGCTGTTCAGGCGGTCGGCGCCGCTGCGGCCCACCAGCGCGTTGGAGAAGGAGTTGCCCACCAGGAGGTCGTCGTTGTCGTTGCCGACCACCCTGGCATCGCCGGCTGCGGTGTTGATGTTCACCCGCTCGATCATGACGTCGGACGAGGTTCCCAGGACGAAATCCTGGGCGTTGGAGCGCAGCACGTCGTCGCCGCCGCCCAGGCCATCGAAGATCAGGTCCGCCTTGCCGTCGACGATGAAGGTATCGTTGTTGGGCCCGCCGAAGGCCGTGTCGCTGCCCGAGCCGCCGTTCAGCCGGTCACGGCCCTGACCGCCGAAGAGGGTGTCGGCACCGGTCCCGCCGACGAGCTGGTCGTTGCCGCTGTCGCCCTGCTGCGTGTCGTCGCCCTCCGCGCCGAAGAGGCGGTCCCGGCCGTCGTTCGCGAAGAGGTAGTCGTCGTTCGCCTCGCCGCGCAGCTCGTCGTCGCCGTCGTTCCCGACCAGCACGTCGTTGCCGCTGCCTCCCCGCTGGGCGTCGTCGCCGCTGCCGCCGAAGAGGCTGTCGTGGCCCACCATGCCGTCCAGCTCGTCGGCACCGGAGCGGCCGAAGACGCTGTCGCCGCCCTGGCCGGAGAGGAAGGTGTCGTTCCCCGCGCCGCCGAAGAGGGTGTCCTTGCCGCTGCCGCTGACGAAGGTCGCGCGCTCGATCTCCTTGATCCGGCTGCCGGTGGTGCCGCCCGGGCCATCCATCAGGACGCTGTAGGCGCCGACATCGAACAGGAGGTCCGCAGCCACGGCTGCGCGGTTCATGTAGAGGATGTCGAAGCCGCTACCGCCATCGATAAAGTCCACGCCGCTGCCGGGCAGGAGCCTGTCGATACCGCTGCCTCCGAGTATGAAGTCGTCACCCGATCCGCCGTCCAGAGTGTCGAAACCGAGGGTTCCCTCCAGGATGTCGTCGCCCTCGTTGGCGGTGAGATGGTCGCTGCCGCTGCCGCCGACCAGGAGGTCGTCACCCGAGCCGCTCTCGAAGATCGCCCGCTCCACGTTCTGGACCTTGCTGCCCGGCATCCCGCCCGGCCCGTCCAGAAGCTCGACCGCGGAATCGAGCCGCAGGACGAGATCGCCCGAGGCGCTGCGACGGTTCATCACCAGCAGGTCGGAACCGCTACCCCCGTCGATCTCGTCGAGGCCGCTTCCGGGGAAGAGGGTATCGTCCCCGCTGCCGCCGAAGAGACTGTCGTCCCCGCTTCCTCCGGAGAGATCATTGTCTCCGCCGTCGCCATAGATGACGTCGGGACCATTCCCGCCGAAGCCGATGCCGTAGCCGCTGCCGGGAAAGAGGCTGTCTCTGGCCGGCCCGCCATGGAGGCTGTCGTTGCCCGAGCCTCCGTAGAGCCGATCGGTCCCCTGCAGGCCATAGAGCCTGTCCGCTCCCGACAGGCCGTAGATCCGGTCGGGGTTGCTGGTGCCGGTCAGGCTGTCGTTCGCCTCGCTTCCGGTGATCGTCGCCATGGCTCCCTCCGCTACGGCGTTCCGCGCGCTCCACCCGGGAAGATCCCCTCGTCCCTTCGACTTGATCAGGCTAGCATGATCGCGGTGGGGACAGAAGCACTGGGCCGGCCAGGGAGCCGGTTACCGCAGCGGCAAAGGACGGGAGGATCCCATGGGGGTCGAGATCGAATGCGTCTGCGAGAGCCAGGACGGTCTGGGCGAGGCACCGCTCTGGGTCGAGGAAGAGATGGCGCTCTACTGGTCGGACCACGTGGGCTGCCGGATGAAGCGCTGGTCCGCCGAGACCGGTGCGCTCACGACCTGGGAGACACCGGGCCCAATCGGCTCCTTCGCGCTGCGGCAGGGCGGGGGCATGGTCGCAGCCTCCGACGCCGGCTTCCTGGAGGTGGATCTGGAGGCCGGGCGCTTCACCCCCAGGATCGACCCGGAGGAGGGGAGGGCGGAGAACCGCTTCAACGACGGCAAGTGCGACCGCCAGGGCCGCTTCTGGTGCGGCAGCATGAACCGGGAGATCGCGGCGGAGACCGGGCGGATCTACTGCCTGGAGCGCGACTGGAGCGTGCGCCCGCAGGCGCCGGACTTCCGCTTCAAGGTGAGCAACGGCACGGCCTTCAGTCCCGACGGCCGGGTCATGTACTTCTCCGATACTCTGGGCGAGCGGGTCTATCGCTTCGACCTCGACCCCGAGGAGGGCGTGATCTCCAACCGGCAGCTCTTCTTCTCGACCGCCGAGCGGCCGGGCATGGTGGACGGCGGCACGGTGGATGCCGAGGGCTTCTACTGGTGCGCGCTGGTGGCCGGCGGCCAGGTGCTGCGGATCGACCCGGAGGGGCGCGTGGTCCTGGAGATCGACATGCCGGTGCCGCGCCCGACCTGTCCGACCTTCGGCGGGCCGGAGCATGACCTGCTCTACGTCACCTCCCAGCGCCTCTTCATGACGCCCGAAGAGCTCAAGGCCTATCCGCTGGCCGGGAACCTCTTCGCCATCCGCGGACTGGGCGTGAAGGGACTGCCCGAGGAGCGCTTCGCCGGGTGAGCCGCCCACCGTCGAGGTCGGGAGGTTGGCGGCCGTCACGCCGTCGACGAGGAAGGCCTGGCCGCTAGGGAGTCCTTGCCGCGCAACCCATAGAGATGATCGCTGCCGCTCAGGCCCTGGAGCTGGTCCGCGCCCGGGCCGCCGCTCAGGTTGCCGTTCGACCCGAACATCTGGGCCATCCGCCTGCCTCCTCTCCCCGGTGCCGGAGGCTCTCCGGTTTCCGCAGGAGACTGGTACAAGAGGAAAGGCAAGATCGTGTCGGGGCGGTGTGCGGCAAGCGATCCTCGGGCTTCGACGGGCCGCCTGGAGCGCCTGCGGCCGTCGCCTGTGCGTCTCTCCGTCTCCTGCCGCCCCCGGCTGCCGAAGCCCGGTTCCGCCCGGCCGACGGGAGAGCGGCCGGGCGGGGGCTTCGGCAGGGGCCGGGAGGGGGCCCTAGCTGTAGAGGAAGAGGGTCACTTCCACCGAGTCGACGAGCACACCGGTCGGGATGGTGACGCCAGCGCCGAGCAGCCCCGAAGGGTCTCGGTACCACCGGGGTCAGTATAGCGCAGCCTGGCGATCGCTGCAAGACTAAATGTACATCCATTAGGTAACAGCTATCTTACATTTTACTCAGATACTTTATTTTCCCTGTTACTTGCTCTCTATTCTTGCCATGACCGGGGATCGTCTCCTTGCGTTCGAGCGGCTCGGCCCGGGATGGGAGGGTGAGGGGCCTTCCTACGCCAACCAGACGAAGTCCGTCGCCGTCAGCAGGTTGGCGGCGGTGAGGCCGTTGATCAGGAAGGCCTGGTCGGCGGCGCCATCTCCGTCCCGGTCGACCTGGACCTGGCGTGGGCCGGCATAACGCGCCTCGGAGTTGCCGCCGCCGGAGAAGGCCGCCTCGCCGATGTAGGCGAAGGAGCCGACCTCCATCCCGGTTGCGAAGACCAGCTTGTCCTCGCCGTTGGCCGCATTGACGAGCAGCCCATCGAAGTCCTGGAGCAGCGGCCCGCCAGTGCCGTCCGTCCCCAGGGTCGTGCCGTCAAGCAAGAAACTGTCCTGGCCGGACCCGCCGAAGAGGCGGTTGCCGCTCTCCATCGCCAGGTGATCGGCGCCGGACTCGCCCCGCAGGCGGTTCAGGCCGGATCCGCCGACAAGGATGTCGTCGCCCATTTCGCCGATCAGGACATCGTCGCCCTCTGCCCCGTAGAGTGCATTCGCGGCCGTGTTGCCGCGCAGCCGATTGTCGAGCGCATTGCCCGTCAGATCGCCGCCGGCAACGTCGTCCACCACGATGGCGACCTCCACGAAGCCCTCCGTCCCGCTGCCCAAGGTCAGGTCCAGGAGCTCCGAGCGGATCACGTCGCGGATGCCGCCGCCCGCGGTCTCGATTACCAGGTCCCCGGTCTCGTCGACCGTGACCGTGTCGTTGCCCGAGCCCCCGTAGGCGGTGTCCACCCCGCTGCCGCCCAGCAGCTTGTCCGGACCGCTGTCGCCGAAGAGGATGTCGCTGCCGCTGCCGCCGCCGAGCTGGTCGCCGGCGATCCCGCCATAGCCCCGGTCGTCGCCCTGGCCGCCGAAGAGCGTGTCCACGCTGTTGCCGCCGAAGAGGTCGTCGGCATCGTTCAGGCCGAGCAGGGTATCGGACCCGGTGTCGCCATAGAGACTGTCGTCGCCGCCGAAACCGCGGAGCTGGTCAGCGCCGCCCAGACCGCGGATGACGTTGACCAGGCTGTTCCCGCCCAGGGCGTTCTCGCCGTTGTTGCCGTAGAGGTTCAGCGCCTCGATGCTCAACAGCAGCGGCCCGGCCGGCAGGGTGACGCCGTTCTCCAGGATCAGACTGTCGGTCCCGCTGCCGCCATCGTAGACCTCGCCGGCCAGGATCGCCGTCTGGGTCGCGACCAGGAAGCTGTCGTCGCCGCTTCCCCCGTAGAGGCTATCCAGCCCGACGCCCCCGACGATCCGGTCGTCGTCAAGACCGCCATAGAGCCCATCGCTACCGCTGTCCCCGTAGAGCGCGTCATTCCCGGTTTCACCAAGGAAGACCCGATCGTCCCCGCTGCCGCCGAAAAGGGTATCATCGCCTTCGTCCCCGAAGAAGTTGGTGTCGTCACCCGCGCCGCCGGAGAGGAGGTCGTTCCCGCTTTGCCCGACAAAGACATAGTCCGCTCCCTCACCACCAAAGAGGAGGTCGTCCCCGTCGTTACCCAAGAAGACAATGTCCTTTCCCATTCCGCCTGAGAGAGTGTCATTGCCGTGGCCGCCATAGAAAAAGTAGTCGAATCCCGTTGCTCCGTAGAGGCTGTCGTCCCCACTGCCGCCGGTGAAGGAACGCTCGTTCCCGCTGCCGCCGAAGAGGCTGTCGGTGCCATCGCCACCGTAGAACAGAGAGTCGTCTCCCATGCCAGCGTAGAGCCTGTCCGTTCCTGCGTCGCCAAAGAACTGCGTGTCGGCTCCGCTGCCGGCGAAGAGGGTGTCGTCGGCAGTGCCGCCGTAGAAGACCTTGTCGTCGCCGGTGTCGCCGGAGAGGAGGTCGTCACCGCTTCCGCCCAGGAAGAGATAGTCCCCCCCTTCGCCGCCAATGAGGCTGTCGGCTCCATCCCCTCCCAGAAAGCCGCCGTCCGTTTCGCTGCCGGCTGAGAGGTAATCGTTGCCGTCGCCGCCTTCGAAAACACCATCGGTCCCGGAACCTCCGTAAAGCCAATCGTCGCCACTGCCGCCGTCGAAGTTAAGATCCACGCCATTGCCACCGAAGAGGCTGTCGGTGCCATCGCCACCGGCGAAGTAGGTGTTGTATCCGTTGCCACTGAAGAGGGTGTCGTCGGCCGAGCCGCCGTAGAACCATCTATCGTCACCGGCACCGCCGTCCAGGAGGTCATTGCCGCTGAGGCCGAGAAATGAGTAGTCGCCTCCGCTGCCACCGAAGAGGCTATCGGTGCCATCGCCCCCGACGAAGGAGCTATCGGCTCCGCTGCCGCCGGAGAGGGTGTCATCGGCCGAGCCGCCGTCGAAACCGACATCGTCGCCGGCACCGCCCTCGAGGAGGTCATTGCCGCTGAGCCCGAGAAAAACGTAGTCGTTCCCCGCATCGCCGAAGAGGCTGTCGGTGCCATCGCCCCCGGCGAAGGAGATGTCGATGCCGCTGCCGCCGGAGAGGGTGTCATCGGCGGAGCCGCCGAAGAAAAGGCCATCGGTTTCCGAGCCTCCATAAAGCGAGTCATCGCCGCTGCCGCCGGTGAAGTCGATGTCCTTGCCGCTGGAACCGAAGAGCCTGTCGGCACCCTCGGCACCGAAGAAGCTGAAGCCGACCCCGCTCCCACCGTAAATCCAGTCGTCGCCGCTACCGCCGACGAGCAAGACGTCGGAGTCCGCCGCGCCGAAGAGACTGTCGGCGCCCGAACCTCCGTAGAACCCGCCACCCTTTCCGCTGCCGCCATAGAGCCGGTCGACCCCGGCTTCGCCGAAGAAAAATACGTCGTAGCCACTGCCGCCGAAGAGATCGTCGTCGCCCTTGCCGCCGATCAGTGAGATATCGTCCCCGCTGCCGCCGAAAAGGCTGTCGGTGCCGTCACCACCCGTGAAGGAGCTATCGGCCCCGCTGCCGCCATAGAGGCTGTCGCTGCCGCTGTCGCCGTGGAAACCCCTCTCGTCACCGTTATTGCCGAAGAGGCCGTCGTCGCCGGACCCACCGTAGAAGGCACCGTCGATACCGCTGCCACCCGACAGCACGTCGTTCCCGCTGGCGCCGTAGAAATAGTAATCGTTGGCGTTGTCGCCCGAGAGCGAGTCATCACCGCTGCCGCCGAAGAAGAAACGGTCGCTGCTCAAGTTTCCTGAGAGCTGGTCGGCACCCTCTCCGCCATAGAAGCGGCTGTCGGTGCCGGCGCCTGCGGAGAGGCTGTCGTCACCGCTGCCGCCCAGGAAAGAGACGTCGTTGCCTGCGCCGCCGTAGAGCCGGTCGTCACCGCTATCGCCGTAGAACAGACTGTCCCCATCTTGATCTCCGAAGAGGCTGTCGTTGCCGGAGAGACCGGCGATCCGGTCGTTTCCGCTCAGCCCGTAGATCTGATCGTCGAGAGAGGTTCCGGTCAGGGAGTCGTTCCCGGAGGTTCCGTAATCCAGCGCCATTCGACCCTCCTGTGCAGGTAAGGGGAAGGTAACGTCGGCGCCCGCGAGCGGTTCTGAAGGCCCCGACTACTCGATCATGACAACGAAGATCCGACCCGTTGCGGGTGTCGGCCCTTACACCGTTCCGCGCACTGTGAGTGTAGACCAGGGGAGGGCAGCGTACCAGGATAAACGTACAGCCATTCAGGACAATCGATCACTGAGCTTCTTTCTGACATGCAACGAATTGGCTGGCTGTCTTCCAAGGGCCCAGGATGCGAACGCACCTTGGTCAAGCCGGTTGAGCGTCCGCGCCGCCTCTTGAGGGCGGCGGAGGGCAGGGAAGGGGCCCGCCCACCGCCGCTTGCCGATCAGGCGAGCCAGACGAAGTCGGTTGCCGTCAGCAGGTTGGCGGCAGTGAGGCCGTTTATCAGGAAGGCCTGGTCGGCGGCGCCGTCGCCGTCCTGGTCGACCTGCACCTGGCGCGGGCCGGCATAGCGCGCCTCGGAGTTGCCGCCGCCGGAGAAGGCCGCCTCGCCGATGTAGGAGAAGGAGCCGGTCTCCAGCCCCCGCGAGAAGACCAGCTTGTCCTCGCCGTTGGCCGCATTGACGAGCAGCCCGTCGAAGTCCTGGAGCAGCGGCCCGCCGGTGCCGTCCGTCCCCAGGGTCGTGCCGTCAAGGAAGAAACTGTCCTGGCCGGACCCGCCGAAGAGGCGGTTGCCGCTTTCCATCACCACGAGATCGGCGCCCGACTCCCCCAGCAAGCGGTCGAGGCCGGAACCGCCGGCAAGGATGTCGTCGCCCAGTTCGCCGATCAGGACATCGTCGCCCTCTGCCCCGTAGAGTGCATTCGCGGCCGTGTTGCCGCGCAGGCGGTTGCCCAGCGCATTGCCCGTCAGGTCGCCGCCCGCGACCTCGTCCACCACGATGGCGACCTCCACGAAGCCCTCCGTCCCGCTGCCCAAGGTCAGGTCCAGGAGCTCCGAGCGGATCACGTCGCGGATGCCGCCGTCCGCGGTCTCGATTACCAGGTCCCCGGTCTCGTCGACCGTGACCGTGTCGTTGCCCGAGCCCCCGTAGGCGGTGTCCACCCCGCTGCCGCCCAGCAGCTTGTCCGGACCGCTGCCGCCGAAGAGGACATCGCTGCCGCTGCCGCCGCCGAGCTGGTCGCCAGCGATCCCCCCATAGCCCCGGTCGTCGCCCTGCCCGCCGAAGAGCGTGTCCACGCTGTCGCCGCCGAAGAGGTCGTCGGCATCGTTCAGGCCGAGCAGGGTATCGGACCCGGTGTCGCCATAGAGGCTGTCGTCGCCGCCGAAGCCGCGCAGCGCGTCCGCACCGCCCAGACCGCGGATGACGTTGACCAGGCTGTTCCCGCCCAGGGCGTTCTCGCCGTTGTGGCCGTAGAGGTTCAGCGCCTCGATGCTCAGCAGCAGCGGCCCGGCCGGCAGGGTCACGCCGTTCTCCAGGATCAGGCTGTCGGTGCCGCTGCCGCCGTCGTAGACCTCGCCGGCCAGGATCGCCGCCTGGGTTCCGACCAGGAAGCTGTCGTCACCGCTTCCCCCGTAGAGGCTATCCAGCCCGACGCCGCCGACGAGCCTGTCGTCGCCGGAGTCGCCATAGAGGCCGTCGCTGCCGCTGTCCCCGTAGAGAGCGTCATTCCCGCTGGCACCGAAGAAGTTACTGTCGTTCCCGCTGCCGCCGAAGAGGGTGTCATCTGCGGTGCCACCGTTGAAGGAGGTGTCGTCGCCAGCGCCGCCCGCGAGGAGATCGTCTCCACTCTCGCCTTGGAAGGCGTAGTCTGTCCCGTCACCGCCGAAGAGGCTGTCATCTCCGTCGTCTCCCCGGAAGCTGATGTCTGTTCCACTGTCGCCCCAGAGACTGTCTTTGCCATCTCCGCCAAGAAACTGCATATCGTTGCCGCTGCCGCCGAAGAGGGTGTCATCGGCAGTATCGCCGTAGAGGCTCCTGTCGTTGCCGGCGTCGCCCGAGAGGAGGTCGTTGCCGCTTCCACCCAGGAAGGCGGTGTCTTTCCCGTCGCCGCCGAAAAGGCTGTCGGTGCCGTCGTTTCCCAGGAAGCCGACGTCCTCTCCGCTTCAGCCTGAGAGCTCATCACTGCCGTCGCCGCCGTAGAAAAGAATGTCGACCCCGCTCCCGCCATAGAGGCGATCGTCTCCGCTGCCGCCGGCGAAGTAGATATCCAAGCCGCTGCCACCGAAGAGAGAGTCGCTGCCATCGCCACCGGCGAAGGTACGATCGTCTCCGCTATCGCCGAAGAGGGTGTCATCGGCGGAGCCACCATAGAAGCCGGTATCGCCGCCCGCGCCGCCCGCGAGGAGGTCATTGCCGCTGAGACCGAGAAGAAAGTAGTCGTTTTCCGCGCCACCGAAGACGCTGTCGTCTCCGTCGCCTCCTAGAAGGCTGACATCCACCCCGCTTCCGCCCGATAGATAGTCATTGCCGGAGCCCCCGAAGAAGAGGCCGTCGAATCCCGTCCCCCCGTAGAGGTAGTCGCCGCCGCTGCCCCCGGTGAAGTTTGCGTCGTAGCCGCTGGAACCGAAGAGCCTGTCGGTGCCGTCGCCACCGAAGAAGCTGCCGTCCCCGCCGCTGTCACCGAGAAGCCTGTCGTCACCGCTGTCGCCGACGAGCAGGATGTCATTGCCCCGCCCGCCGAAGAGGCTGTCAGCGCCCGAACCTCCGTAGAACCCGCCATCGATCCCGCTGCCGCCGAAGAGCCTGTCTTCCCCGCTGCTGCCGAAGAAGTAGATGTCCATGCCGCTGTCGCCCAGAAGAACGTCGCTCCCGCTGCCGCCGAACAGCGAGGCATCGCTCCCCTCGTCGCCATCCAGTTGATCGGCCCCTGCGCCGCCCAGCAGGGAGGTGTCGTCTCCGCTGCCGCCGAAAACGCGATCGCTGCCGTCGCCCCCGTCCAGGCCGAGATCGTCACCGCTTCCGCCGTAGAGGCTGTCGCCGGCGCTACCACCATAGAAGTATCTGTCGGCACCAATGTCGCCGAAGAGGCTGTCAGCGCCCGACCCACCGTAGAAGCCAGCATCGAACCCGCTGCCGCCCGACAGGACGTCGTCCCCGCTGGCGCCATAGAAAAAGTAATCGTTCGCGTTGCCGCCCGAGAGGCTGTCGTTGCCGCTACCGCCGAAGAAGGAGAGGTCGCTCTGTAGTCGCCGGAGAGAGCGTCGGCCCCTTCACCGCCGTAGAAATGGCTGTCGGCACCGACCCGTCCGGATAGGCTGTCATCGCCACTGCCGCCCAGGAAAGAGGCGTCGGCACCGCTCGCTCCGTAGAGGCGATCGCTCCCGCTGCTGCCGTAGAAGGCGGTATCGTCTCCGCTGCCACCGAAGAGAGCGTCATCGCTGCCGTCGCCGAAGAAGGAGCGGTCATTTTGATTGTCGCCATAGAGGCTGTCGGCACCGGCCCCACCGAAGAAGCTGGAATCCCCGCCGCTTCCGCCGAAAAGGCGGTCTTCGCCCGAGGCACCGTAGAAATAGGCGTCCACCGCATTGTCGCCGGAGAGCGAATCATCGCCGCTGTCCCCGAAGAAGGACCGGTCGCTGGAGAAACCGCCGGACACGTCGTCCGCCCCGTCGCCACCGTAAAAGTGGCTGTCGGCGCCGGCGCCCGCGAAGAGCCTGTCATCGCCACTGCCGCCGTGAAAGGCGCTATCGTCCCCGATCCAACCCTCCAGCCTGTCAAGGCCGGAGCCGCCGAAGAACGAGGAGTCGTCACCGGGGCCGCCGTTGAGGGTATCGTCTCCACCGTTGCCTTCGAAACCAAGGTCGTTGCCCGTATCGCCGTTCAGGCGATCGGATTCGCCTCCGCAATAGAAGAGCCAGTCGTCTCCGCTGTCGCCGGCGAAGAGATCCTCCCCGTCGCCGCCGAAGAGTTCACTATCATTGCCGTCGCCCCCGAAGAGCGAGTCGGCCCCGAGGTCGCCGTTGAGCCTGTAGTCCTGTCCGTCGCCGCCGTAGAGACTGTCGTCGCCGCTCCCTCCAAAGAAAAAGCGGTCCGTGTCGGAGCCGCCATAGAGGCTGTCGTCGCCGCTGTCTCCCTCGAAGAAGGCCTCGTCCCCGACGGTGCCGAAGAGCCCGTCGTCCCCCCTGCCTCCGAACAGGAAGCCGTCGTCGCCCTTGCCGCCCGAGAGGGTGTCGTTGCCGTCGCCTCCGAAGAGCTCCGTGTCGCGGTCCGCGCCGCCGAAGAGAGCGTCGTCGCCGCTACCCCCAGAAAAGCCGTTGTCCTCGCCCGCGCCGCCGAAGAGCGTATCGACGCCGGAGTCTCCCCTGAAGAAGTGGTCGTCCCCGTCACCGCCGTAGAGCTTGTCGTTGCCGCTATCGCCGCGGAAACGACAGTCTTTCCCGCTGCCGCCGAAGAGCTTGTCGGCGTGATCGCCGCCATAGAAAGAGCTGTCGTCACCGCTGCGGCCGGCAAGCAGGTCGTTGCCCGATCCACCGTAGAGGCTGAGGTCGTCTCCGCTGCCGCCGTAGAGGGTGTCGGGGCCGGCGAGGCCGAACAAGCGGTCGGCGCCGCTCGATCCGACGATCAGGTCGGCCTGGCTGGTTCCCACGAGGCTGTCGTTCAGGGAGGTGCCTGGAATGTACGCCATCTCGTCTTCCTCCTCGTCGTGCGTGACCAAGGGTCTCGCGGCACAAAGAATTGCCTGACAGAGTTCAAGAACCAGATTGTACAAGCGTTAGATTGCGTTCGTTACACTAGGGGTGATTATTGGTAGTATAACTCAGCGGGGCAGCGATGTAATGATAAATGTACGTCCATTGACCGAAACGATCTTCGCGCTCCGGACCGGATCGAGCTTCGAGAGAATGACGCAGAAGCGATGCTTCATTTGATCGAGATAGCCTGGCATCGGACGGCGCTGCGCGTCCGCCTTCCAGGCCAGACGGACGGCCGAGCGTCACGCGCCCGAACGTTGCGGTCCGCGCGATAGGGCAGGCTACCGGCGGGAGGGCAGGGCAGGGGCCCGCCCACCGCCGTTTTGCCGGTCAGGTGAGCCAGACGAAGTCGCTGGATGTCAGCAGGTTGGCGGCGGTGACGCCGTCGACCAGGAAGGCCTGGTCGACCGAGCCGTCGCCGTCCTCGTCCACCTGGATCTGCCGCGGGCCGGCGTAGCGCGCCTCCGAGTTGCCGCCGCCGGAGAAGGCCTGCGCCCCGATGTAGTCGAAGAGGCCGGTCTCCAGTCCGGTCGCGAAGACCAGCTTGTCCTCACCATTGGCCGCGTTCGCCGAGACGCCGTCGAAGTCGCGGATCACCGGTCCGCCGGAGCCGCCCACGCCCAGCGGGTCGCCGTTGAAGCGGAAGGAGTCCAGGCCCGACCCGCCGAAGGCGATGTCGCCGGTCTCCATCAGGATGGTGTCGGCCCCGCTCTGGCCCTCCATGCGGTCGCCGTCCGCGCCGCCGAAGAGGTAGTCGTTGCCGTCTCCGGCCTCCATGGAATCCGCGCCGCCGAGACCGCGCAGGTCGTTGTCTCCGCTGTTGCCCTCGATGGTGTTGTCCAGGCTGTTGCCGGTGCCGTCGATATCGCCCTGACCGCCCTGCATGCGCAGGTTCTCGACGAAGGCCGTGGCGGTGCCGTCGGGCAGGGTGAAGCTCACCTCCGCACGCACCAGGTCGGTGCCCTGGCCGGCGAACTCGCGCACGTTGTCGGCGGAACTGGTGACGATGAAGGTATCGTCGCCGGATCCACCGGTCATATTGTTGGTGCCGCCGCGGGCATTCAGCCGGTCGTCGCCACTGCGCCCCAGCAGGACGTTGGAGAAGGAGTTGCCGACCAGGATGTCGTCGTTGCCGTTGCCGGCCATGCGGGCGGCACCGGCGCCTGTGTTGATGTTGGCCCGCTCGACCACCACCTCGGCCGTCGTCCCCAGCGTGTAGCTGGAGGCGTTGGAGCGCAGCACGTCGTCGCCCTGGCCCAGCCCGTCGTAGATGCGGTCGGCCTCGGTGTCGACGATGAAGGTGTCGTTGTTGTTGCCGCCGTAGGCCGTATCCGTGCCCGAGGCCCCGTTCAGGCGATCGCGGTTCTGACCGCCGAAGAGCGTATCGCTGCCGCTGCCGCCCACGATCTGGTCGTTGTCGAGCTGGCCCGAGAGGCGGTCGTCGCCGTCGCCGCCGAAGAGGGTGTCCTTGCCCTCGTCGCCGTAGAAGGCGGAATCGTGCCCGGAATCGCCGCGCAGGACGTCATCCCCCTGGCCGCCGTAGACGAAGGCGTCGTTGCCGTCGTCGCCGCGGATCAGGTCGTTTCCGCTGCCCCCGAAGAGGTCGAAGTCGGAATCCTTGCCGCCGAAGATGTGGTCCGATCCTTCCCGGCCGAAGATGTCTGCGTCGATGCCGGCACCGCCGTAGATCTCGTCGTCGCCGACGCCGCCGTTGATGGTCCGGTCGTTGCCGCTGTCGGCGAAGATCGTGTCGGCGCCCTCGGCACCAAAGAGCCGGCGGTCGTCGCCGTCGCCGCCGGCGATGGTGTCGTCCCCGCTGCTGCCGTAGAGGGAGGTGTCGTCACCCGACCCGCCGTCAATCTGGTCGTTACCCGTCCAGCCGTCCAGGTAGACGTCGGCGCCCGAGCCACCGCGGATGATGTCGTTGCCGGAGTGCCCGGCCAGGATGCTGTCGGCGCCCGGCCCGGCATCGATCAGGTCGTTGCCGTCCAGGCCGGCGAAGTTGCTGTCGTTCCCGTTGCCGCCGAAGAGGCGGTCCGAACCGGAATCGCCGAAGACCGCGGAATCGTCTCCGCCGCCGCCTTGAAAGCGGTCGGACCCGGACCCACCGAAGACCCAGAATTCGTTACCGCCGCCGCCGAAGATGTCGTCACCGCCCCGGCCGCCGTAGATGGAGATGTCGTCGCCCGCGCCACCGAAGATTGTGTCGTCCCCATCGTCGCCGTAGACGGAGCCGTCGTTGCCGGCCCCCATGATGAGCGTGTCCACGCCGCTGCCGCCGTAGAGCACCTCGTCATTGCCGGAGCCTCCGTCGATGGTGTCGCTTCCCGACTGGCCGCTGAAGTAGACGTCCTGGACCGAGCCGCCGAAGATGGTGTCGTCGCCATGGCCTCCGTAGAAGACGAAGTCGAAGCCCGATCCGCCGTAGAGGATGTCGTCGCCGCTGTGGGTCTGGAAGCCGCGGTCGGAGCCGCTGCCTCCAAAGATGGTGTCCCGGCCGGAGCCGCCCAGCACGTTGCCGTCGTCCCCGTCGCCGCCGAAGATGGTGTCGTTACCCGTCGCGCCGTCGAAGGTGTCTTCTCCCTCCAGCCCGTAGAGGCGGTCGTCGCCCTCTAGGCCGAAGATCTGGTCGGCAAGGTTGGTGCCGTCGAGGCTGTCGTTGCCGCTGGTTCCAAAGATGACCGCCATCTGCAGGGCTCCTGTCGCATTCGGCGGCGTCGCTCCGATACCGGAGCGGCGCCGCAGCATTGGCCCCCGCCTCGCCCAGGGGGGACATTACCGGAATGCAGCCATGAGGCCAAGCGACATCGCCCGCCGCGAGCGGGCGGGCGGCGACCGTCTTCTTCAGCAGATCAGAGCCAGACGAAGTCGCTGCCTGTCAGCAGGTCGGCGGCCGTGACGCCGTCGATCAGGAAGGCCTGGTCGACCGAGCCGTCGCCGTCCTCGTCCACCTGGACCTGGCGCGGGCCGGCGTAGCGCGCCTCGGAGTTGCCGCTGCCGGAGAAGGTCTGGGCCCCGATGTAGTCGAAGGAGCCGGTCTCCAGTCCCGTGGCGAAGACCAGCTTGTCCTGGCCGTTGGCCCCGTTCGCCGAGACCCCGTCGAAGTCGCGGATCACCGGCCCGCCGGAGCCCGCGTTGCCCAGAGAGTCGCCGTTGAAGCGGAAGGCATCGGTGCCCGAGCCGCCGAAGGCGACGTCGCCGCTCTCCATCAGGAGGGTGTCGGCGCCGCTCTGCCCCTCCAAGCGGTCGCCGTCCGCCCCGCCGAAGAGGGTGTCGTCGCCGGCCCCGGCCAGCAGGGAATCCGCGCCGTCCAGCCCGCGGAGGACGTTGTCGCCCGTGTTGCCCTCGATGGTGTTGTCCAGGCTGTTGCCGCTGCCGTCCAGGTTGCCGAAGCCGCCCTGCAGGCGCAGGTTCTCCACGAAGGCGGCGCCGCCGCCGTCCGGCAGGGTGAAGTCGGTCTCGGCCCGCACAAGGTCGGTGCCCTGATTGGCGAGGTCCCGCACGATGTCCGCGCTGGAGGTCACGATGAAGGTGTCGTCGCCGCTGCCCCCGGTCATGGTGTTGGTGCCGCCGCGGCTGTTCAGGCGGTCGGCGCCGCTCTTGCCCAGCAGGACGTTGTCGAAGGAGTTGCCGATGATGATCTCGTCGTTGCCGTTGCCCACCATCCGGGCGACCTCGGCCGCGGTGTTGATGTTGATGCGCTCGATGACGATTTCCGAGGTCGTGCCGAGGATGTAGTCCTTGGCGTTGGAGCGCAGCACGTCCTCGCCTTCACCGGGCCCGTCGAAGATGCGATCGCTCGTGGTGTCGATGATGAAGGTGTCGTTGTTGGTACCGCCATAGGCCGTGTCGGTTCCCGAGGCCCCGTTCAGCCGGTCGCGGTTCTGGCCGCCGAAGAGCGTATCCGCGCCGGTGCCGCCGACAAGTTGGTCGTTCTCGTCGTCGCCGTAGAGGCGGTCCGCACCGGTCCCGCCGAAGAGCGTGTCCCTCCCGCTGCCGCCGTACTCCAGGTCGTGGCCACCGTCGCCGCGCAGGATATCCTCCCCAGAATCGCCGTAGAGGCGATCGCTGCCGCGTCCACCCCAGTGGCTGTCGTCGCCGTCGTTGCCGCGGAGAAGACCGTCGTCGCCGTCGCCGCCGTAGAGACGATCCTTGCCGCTGCCGCCGAAGAAGAACTGGTCGTTGCCGCTGCCGCCGAAGAGCCGGTCCTGGCCGGAGCTGCCGGAGAGGGTGCCGTCGGCGAAGCTGCCGCCATAGATCCGGTCGTCGCCGGCAAGCCCCGCCAGCCTTGCATCGTAGCCCTCGCCACCGAAGACGGCGTCGTTTCCGCTGCCCCCGTAGAGCCTGGCGTCGTTGGCGTCACCGCCGACGATAAGGTCGTCGCCGCTGTCGCCGTAGAGGTCCCGGTCGTAATCGCTGCCGCCCCTGACGGTATCGTCACCATCTCCGCCTCGCAGGAAGTAATCGCTCCCGGAGCCGCCGAAGATGCGGTCCTGGCCGCCGTCGCCATAGAGGCTGAGGTCGTTGCCGCTGTCACCGAAGATACGGTCGTCGGCCGCACCGCCGAAAAGCATCCTGTCTGCGCCCTCGGCGCCGAAGAGGGAATCGTCCCCTGAATCGCCGGAGAAGAGGTAATCGTCGCCTTCGTCGCCGAAGAGGGAATCCTCGCCGCTGCCCCCGAAGAAGCTCTCGTCGTCCTTCGACCCGCCATAGAGGAGATCCTCTCCATCGCCGCCGAAGAACTCCTCGTCCAGATCGCCGCGGCCATAGAGCCTGTCGTTGCCTGATCCGCCGAAGACGTTATCGTCGCTGCCACCGCCGCCGAATATCCGATCGCTCTGATCGCCGCCATAGAGGGCGGCGTCGTCGCTACCGCCACCGTCGAGGGTGTCGCTACCACTGCCGCCGTAGAGCCTGAAGTCGTTGTCCGCGTCGCCCTGGATCAGATCCTTGCCGGAGCCGCCCAGAAAGGTCCGATCGACCCCTGCACCGCCGAAGATCTGGTCGTCACCGTCGCCACCCCAGAACTCGCTGTCAGAACCTCCGCGCCCGAAGATCTCGTCCGCGCCGTCCAGGCCGCCGATCTGCTCGTCGTCGCCGTCGCTGCCGAAGAGACGGTCGTCGCCGCCCTCGCCGAAGAGGAGGCTGTCGTCGCCGGAATCCCCGGCGATGGTGTCGTCGTCCGCGCCGCCGTAGAGGCTGGTGTCGGCACCGGAACCTCCATTAATCACATCCTGGCCAAAGTCCCCGAAGAGCGAGGTATCGTCGCCCGGCCCACCCGCGACCTCGTCGTCGCCAGACCCGCCGAACAACCCTCGATCGTTTCCACCGCGACCATCGACCGTATCGTTGCCCTCGTCTCCTCGCAGGATCTGATCGTCGTCGCGGCCACCGAAGACCGTGTCGTCGCCCTGGTATCCCCGGAGCGAGCGGTCGTTACCATCCCCGCCGGAGAGGGTATCCGTGCCCTCGCCCCCGAAGAGATAGCTGTCCGCGCCGCTGCCGCCGACCAGGGTATCGGTTCCGGGACCGCCATAGAGCAGGAGGTCGCCGCCGCTGTCCCCGGAGACACGGTCGTTGCCTGCACCCCCGAAGAGTCCGGAATCCCCGGCATTGCCGCCATAGAGCCTGTCGTTGCCGGAGCCTGCCCGGAAGGACTGGTCGCTGCCCTCGCCGCCGAAGATGAGGTCGTTGCCGGAGCCCCCGTCGTCGCCGATCAGGCTGTTGTCGTTCCCGCTGCCGCCGTAGAGGGTGTCGCTTCCGCTGGCACCCAGCAGGGTGTCATGGCCGCTCAGCCCGAAGAGGGTATCGTCGCCGCCCAGACCGAGGATGGTATCGGACGCGCTGGTACCGAGGAGGCTGTCCGGGCCGTCGGTTCCGGTGATGGTCGCCATGGCTTCCTCTCCTCCTTCTTGGTATTGCTTGTAACCCGGCTATCCTGGCATGGCTGCGCCTCAGAGCGAGAGGAAATCGCTGGTCGTCAGCAGGTTGGCCGCCGTCACGCCGTCCAGGAGGAAGGCCTGGTCCGCCTGGCCGTCGCCGTCCCGGTCGACCTGGACCTGACGGGGGCCGGCGTAGCGCGCATCCGAGTTGCCGCCGCCGGAGAAGGCCTGCGGTCCGATGTAGGCGAAGGCTCCCACCTCCAGCCCGGTCGCGAAGACCAGCTTGTCCTCGCCGTCGGCCCCGCCCACCGAGACCCCGTCGAAGTCGCGGATGACCGGCCCGCCGGAGCCCGCATTGCCCAGAGGTGTACCGTCGAAGAGGAAAGAGTCCGCTCCCGACCCGCCGAAGGCCTCATCGCCCGAGTTCATCAGCAGGCTGTCGGACCCGCTGCCGCCCTCGAGGAAATCGTCTCCGATGCCGCCGTCGAGGCTGTCGTCGCCCAGATCGCCCTGGATCTGGTTGTCGCCGCCGCGGCCTCTCAGCGCGTTGTCGCCGCAGTCTCCTAACAGCAGGTCCCGGCCGGACCTGCCGAGCAGGATCGCGTCGTCGCCGGAGCCCAGATGGTCGCCCCTCAGGGTCTGGTCGTTGCCGGTACCCCCATAGACGAAGTCGTCGCCGTACATCCCCAGGAAGTTCCAGTCCGAGCCCGACCCGCCGTAGAGGAAGTCGTCGCCCGACCCGCCGTTCGGGACGAAGTCGTCGCCGCTGCCCCCGAAGACGAAGTCCGCGCCATCGTTGCCGCCGGCCCTGATGTCGTTGCCCTCGTCTCCATAGACGAAATCGACCCCGGAGCCTCAGCCTCCCAGGAGGTCGTAGTCGCCGTCCGCCCCGCCGAAGAGCCGGTCGGTCCCACTGCCGCCCTCGGCCCGGAAGTCCTTCTCGACGCCGCCGACGGCCGTGTCGTCACCGGCACCCGCGCAGAGGAAATCGTGTCCGCTGTCGCCGAAGAGCGTGTCCGCGCCGCTTGCCCCAAAAAGGCGGTCGTCGCCCCCGGTGCCATAGAGGCGGTCATTCCCGCTGGCGCCGAACAGGCTGTCGTGGCCTTGCTGTCGGTAGAGAAGGTCGTCGCCGTCCCGACCATAGATCGTCGCCGCCTCGAAAGTCTGGGCTGGGACCAAAGTATCCGGGCCGTCGGTTCCCGTCAGGACTGCCATTGAGACTCCTCCCCCTTGTCTTCTATTCGCGCGTGATGGGTGATGGTCCGCCCTGCTATGACAGTCTTGGGCAGCTCAATCGGCTTTCTTGCGATTGTCACGTCCTGCTTGAGAGGCGCATTCTTGAGCAGGGTGTCACAATACAATGGGCGAGCCCGGCAGAGGGGAGGGCAGGGGGCAAGGGAGCCCGGATCACGCTTCCTGAAGCCAGGAGCGCACTTCGTCGAAGCGGGAGAAGACCTTCTCGGGCAGCCGCTGCCAGGCCCTGTCGCCGACGACGGCGATCATCTCTTCCCCCGCGGTGGGGTGGAGCTCTGCTCTTTGATGAGATCCACCCCGGCCGCAGTCCGGGAAAAAGGCCCTATAACCAGACGAAGTCGCTGGCGGTCAGCAGGTTCGCCGCGGTCAGTCCGTCGATCTGGAAGGCCTGGTCGACGCTGCCGTCGCCGTCCTGGTCGACCTGGACCTGGCGCGGGCCGGCGAAGCGGGCCTCGGAGTCGCCGCCGCCGGAGAAGGCCGCTGCCCCGATGTAGGAGAAGCTGCCGACCTCCAGGCCGGTGGCGTAGACCAGCTTGTCCGCACCGTTGCCTGCGTTCACCAGTTCCCCGTCGAAGTCGCGGAGCACCGGGCCGCCGGAGCCGGCGTTGCCGAGCGAGATGCCGTCGAAGAGGAAGGAGTCCATCCCCCCGCCGCCGAAGGCCACATCGCCGGAGTTCATAATCAGAGTGTCCGACCCGATTCCGCCTTCCAGGCGGTCGTCGCCGAGACCGCCGTCCAGCACGTCGTCGCCGCGGTCGCCGATGATCGTATCGTCGCCGGCACGGCCCTCCAGGCTGTTATTGCCGCTGTTGCCCTCGACCGTGTTGTCCAGGTTGTTGGCACGGCCGTTGATGTTGCCGAAGCCGCCCTGCATGCGGAGATTCTCGATGAAGCCGTCCGACCCGCCGTTGGGGAGCGTGTAGTCGGTCTCCGCCCTGACCAGGTCGGTGCCCTGGCCCGCCAGGTCGCGCACGATGTCCGCGCTGGAGGTCACGATGAAGGTGTCGTCGCCGCTGCCCCCGGTCATGGTGTTGGTGCCGCCGCGGCTGTTCAGACGGTCGTTGCCGCTCTTGCCCAGAAGCACGTTGTCGAAGGAGTTGCCGATGATGATCTCGTCGTTGCCGTTGCCCACCATGCGGGCGACCTCGGCCGCGGTGTTGATGTTGATGCGCTCGATGACGATCTCGGAAGTCGTGCCCAGCACATAGTCCTTGGCGTTGGACCGCAGCACGTCGTCGCCTTCGCCCGGCCCGTCGTAGATACGATCGGTCGTGGTGTCGATGATGAAGGTGTCGTTGTTGGTCCCGCCATAGGCCGTGTCGGTGCCCGAGGCCCCGTTCAGGCGGTCGCGGTTCTGTCCGCCGAAGAGCGTGTCGCTGCCGCTGCCGCCGACGATCTGGTCATTGGCCGTGTCGCCGTAGAAGAGGTCGTCGTCGTCGCCGCCGAACATGGTATCCAGGCCGCTGCCGCCCGTCAGGGTGTCATCGCCGACGTCGCCGCGGAGCTGGTCGTTGCCGTTGTCTCCGTAGAGCAGGTCGTCGCCTCCGGTGCCGCGCAGGTTGTCGTTCCCGTTGCGACCGGAGATGTTGTCCGGGCCGTCGAAGCCGCTGATGCTGTCGGCTCCGTTGCTGCCGACCGCCGAGAGGCTCTCGATGTTGGTGACGGAGGCAGCACTGGGGATGGCGACGCCGGTCGCCACGATCAGGGTGTCGGCGCCGGGACCGCCGTTGTAGCTGTCGCCGGGCCCATGCTCGCCCTGGCCGACGTAGATGCGGTCGGCACCGCCGCCGCCGTAGACCAGATCCTTGCCGCTGCCCCCGGTGAGGGTGTCATCGTTGCCGCCGCCATAGAGCCTGTCGTCGCCGGAGATGCCCTCCAGGGTGTCGTCGGCTCCGAGGCCGTAGAGGCGGTCGTTGCCGGTGAAGCCCTCGAAGCTGTCCGGGCCGCCGTCGCCGTAGGCCCAGAGGTTCTCGATGCTGGTGATGCCGTCCGGCAGGTCGGCACCGGTGCCGACGACCAGGGTGTCGTTGCCGCCGCCCCCGTTCATCACCTCGTTGCTCGCGTTCTCGCCCGGACGCACCACGATGACGTCGTTGCCGTTGCCGCCGAAGACGCTGTCGCGACCGCCGCCGCCGCGCAGGGTGTCGGCCGAGTTGCCGCCGTAGAGGCGGTCCACCCCGTTGTCGCCGAAGAGGCTGTCGATCCCGGCCTCGCCGAAGAGCCGGTCGTTGTCGGCATTGCCGCGCAGCTCGTCGTCGCCGGCATCGCCGTAGATGCGGTCGTTGCTCTCTGCGCCCGAGAGCGTGTCGTCGCCGCTGAGGCCGTACATGGTGTTCTCGGCATTGTCGCCCACGATGGTGTCGTTGGCGCTGGTGCCCAGGGTGATCGTGTGCTCGATGCTGACGAGGGTGACACCGCCGGGCACCTGGACTCCCAGGATGAGACCCAGGGTGTCCACGCCGCTGCCGCCGTTCAGACGTTCGCCCACGACCGCCTCGCCGGAGCCCACCAGGATCAGATCGCTGCCGCTCTGGCCGTAGACCACGGTGTCCAGGCCGCTGCCCGCCCGGATCGTGTCGTCGCCGTCGGTCCCGAAGATACGATCTGTGCCCGAGCCGCCGAAGATGGTGACCGAGCCGGTGACGTTGGGGTTGGCCTCCAGCCGGTCGTCACCGTCCTTGCCGATGAGCGTGCCGTCGCCCTTGATCGCACCGAACAGGGTATCGTTCTTGTCGCCGCCTTCGAAAAGCACCTCACCGGCGGTGTCGTAGAGGAAGAAGTCGTTCCCGCCCGTGTCGCTGTTGGTGAAGGTCACGCTCGACAGGCCGTTGGCGTCGCTGCCCGAGTTGCTCAGCCGGACGAAGTCGCTGCCGCTGTCGCCGAAGATGACCACGTCCGTCATGCTGCCCGTCAGGGACACGCGGTCGTAGCCGCCGCGAAGGTCGATGGTCGCATCGCCCTGCAGGAAGCCGAAGAGGCTGTCGCTCTCCTCGCCGCCTTCGAAGAGGACCTCGTTGGTGGTCTGGTAGAACCAGAGGGTCGCATCGCCGGTCGCGTTGTGATGGTGGATGATGTGATCGCTGTTGGACGAGGCCGGGTCGGGGTGCGGCAGGCGCACGAAGTCGTTGCCGCTGCCCCCGTCGATCACGGCGTCGGTCAGGCTGCCGATCAGCGACACGCGGTCGTTCCCGCCGCCGAGATCGATCTCCGCGCCCCCCTGGATGAAGCCGAAGAGGCTGTCGTTGTCGTCACCGCCCTGGAAGAGGACCTCTTCCGTCGTCTGATAGACCCAGAGCGTCTGGTCGCCGGTCGGACTGTGAAGCAGCACGACCTCCGGGAGGTGGCCGGCGCTGGCCGTTCCGGCGATGACGATGTCCCGGCCGCTTCCGGGCGTGACGGCCAGGCTGGAAAGGCTGCCCCGGTGCCTGACGAAGTCGTTGCCCGCACCCAGGTCCAGATCCAGTTCGCCGTCGCCGAAGATCGAGACGCGATCGTTGTCGCCCTTGAGCTCGAAGCTGGCAGCCCCGTCCATGTAGCCGAAGAAGCTGTCGCTGGCCTCGCCGCCCTCGAAGGTGATCTGGTCGGCAGTCTGATAGATCCAGAGGGTTTGATCGCCCGTGTCGTTATGCTGGGCATTGATCTCGGTGATGTGGCTGCCCGAAGCCCCCGAGATTCGGGCGAACTCGTTGCCGCTGCCTGGGCTGATGACCAGGTCGGACAGGCTGCCGAAGAGGGACACGATATCGTTGCCGCCGCCTGGATTGAGGCTAACCGAGCCCTGCACATAGCCGAAGAGGCGGTCGTTGTCGTCGCCGCCGGAAAAGAAGACGTTCTCGACGGTGTTGAGCAGGGTCAGGGAATCGGAGCCGTCACCGCCGAAGAAGCGCACGCGCGGCGAGTTCGAGGCCGCGCCGTCGGAGGCAATCAAACCCTGGTCATGTCCGCTGGCGCCGAAGAGTGTATCAGATCCTTCGCCACCAAAGAGACTGTCGTTGCCGCTACCGCCAAAAAGGGAATCGTTGGCGCTGAGGCCGTAGAGACGATCGTTGCCGTCCAACCCGTAGATCGTGTCGACCGCGTTCGTTCCGGTGATGAAGTCGTTCCCGGTGCTCCCAAAACGCACAACCATCTCGCCATCTCCTCTTGCCCCGCCCCTTCACAAGAAGCGTCTCCAGTCATCGACATCCAGGTCGCGGCTCTTCGCCGGCAGCGGCGATCGCTCGCCCAAACCGTGTATTCAGCAAACAGACTGCAAGGAAAAAAGCCGGACCGTTGCGCGGACACGGCGAACACCGTGTCGAAAACCTGTACTTTGCAGGCACCTTTTTAGACTCACAGCCCCGGCAAAGCAAAGCCCATCGCAAACCTGCGAGCATTGCTTCGAGCATCTGCCAAGACAGCGGTTTCGCATGAGTGCCCCTCTCGCCGTGGTAGGATGACACAGCGCCAGCAGACCCGCAACGAAGGATTGCCCGCAAGGGCCCTCCAGGATTCGTCGAAATACTTCAACCGCTTGGGATGAGGTTGCCCGCAGTGGGCGAGAGCCATCGGCGGGCTCCTTGGACGCCGCGTCGGGCGGGAGTCGATCGCCTGCGTGGCCTCAAGCAGGTCCGGAAGGGGAGAGCGCACCCGGTCCGGCCGGACCGCGGTGTCGCTTGTCCGGCTAGCGCGCCAGCTTTCGCCGGTAATAGACCACCGTCTCGCGCTCCTCGAAGCCCCAGGCCTGGTGGGCGGCCTGGGAGATCAGGTTGGCGATGTCGACGTCGGAGCCGAGTTCGTCGTAGCCCCGCCCCAGGGCCCAGGCCTCGACGGCCCTGACCAGGGCCCCGCCGATGCCCTTGCTGCGCTCCTTCGGCTCGACCCAGACGCCCTCCAGGAAAGGGACAGGCCGGCCCTCGCAGCCGTTTGCATAGGGCCGCAGGCTCGCCTCGGCGAAGCCCACCACCTGGTCGTGCAGGCGTGCGATCCAGCCGCAGTAGCCCTCCTGCTCCAGCAGTTCGGCCAGCTCCGCTCCCAGCTCCTCCTCGGACATCTCCGGCCAGAGCTGGGACCGCATCTCGATCCACAAGGCCAGGTCCTCCCGTTCGGCCGCTGCGATCGTCAGGGCGCCGCCGTCTCCGAACTGGCTGGCTGGACTGGAACGGTTCATGCCGGCGATCATAGGGAGCCCGCGGCACCGCAAGCAAGCAAAGTGACTCCCCGATGACAGGCGGGGGTCGAAGGGGCTAGGCGGCCAGGCGTTCCTTCCCGACGATCCGGCGGCGTGCGATCGCGTCGGCGACGGCGGCGGTGTTGCCGTCTGCCTCCTCGGCGCGGGCGATCACCTCGCGGATCGTGTCGGCCAGGCCCGCCACCTTGGTCTCGGCCCAGGCCGGGTCCTCGACCGCGAGGATCTCGCTCGCGGCGTTGATGATGCCGCCGGCGTTGACGACGTAGTCGGGCAGGTAGAGCTTGCCCAGGGCGGCCAGCCGGGCGGCCACGCAGTCGCGGGCCAGCTGGTTGTTGGCGGCACCGCAGATCAGCCTGGCCGAGAGGCGCTGGACGCTGGTCTCGGTCAGGATACCGCCCAGCGCACAGGGAACGAAGATGTCCATGGTCTGGCGCATGATCTCGTCGGGTCCGACGACCCTGGCGCCGTAGCGCGCCGCCATCTCCGCCGCGCGCGCCTCGTCGAGGTCGCTCACGATAAGCGCTGCACCCGCCCCCTGCAGCAGGCCGCAGAGATGCCGGCCCACGTGGCCCAGGCCCTGGACCGCGGCCGTGCGCCCGGTGAGATCGCGGCTGCCCCAGAGGTGCTCGGCCCCGGCCAGCAGGCAGGCGAAGACGCCGCGCGCGGTGACCGGAGAGGGGTCGCCGGAGGCATGGCGGCCCTTCTCCAGGCCGGCGACGAAGCGGGTCTCGCGCGCCACATTGGCCATGTCCGCGGGGCTGACGCCGACGTCCTCGGCCGTCCAGTAGCTGCCGCCGAGGCGGTCGATGGCGCGGCCGTGCGCCTGGAAGAGGGCGCCGCGGTCGCGGATCTGCGGCGGGGCCAGGATGACGGTCTTGCCGCCGCCCAGCGGCAGCCCGGCCATGGCGTTCTTGTAGGTCATGCCGCGCGAGAGGCGCAGCACGTCGCCCAGTGCCTGGCGGTCGTCGCTGTAGCGCCAGAGCCGCGTGCCGCCGGCGGCCGGACCGCGCGCCGTCGAGTGCAGGGCGATGATGGCGGAGAGCCCGCTCGGCTCGTCGCGGGCGAAGAGGACAGTCTCGTGGTCATCGAAGCTCTCATGATCAAACAGCATGGCGGACCTCCGGCAGGGCTGGGCTTCTTTGTTGCTGATAAGAAGATCAGCCGTGCAGACCAAGAGGGCAAGCGGCGCCCTGCTATCGCCTTGAAAAAGCAGCTTTGTAATCCCCGGGCCCATGACATGGGTTCTTGAAGAACCCCAGGCTGCTTTGCTGCGCAGCATTCTTTGCCGGCGGCCGGAGGGGGAAGTGAGGCAAAAGCGACACAGTGGCCCGCAAAGGCCGCGGACGACAGCTTGCACTTGGCGCCGCGGCTCTTATCATGCGCGCCAGCGGAGGGGTGGGGCAGGGTGGTGCGGTCCGGCAAGGGCTCCCATCTCTCTACCAGCCGACGACCTGCACGAAAACGAAGGAGCCTTCATGGCGAAAGAGGATCTTATAGAATTCCAGGGCACGGTGACCGAGCTGCTGCCCAATGCGATGTTCCGTGTGCGCCTTGATAACAATCACGAGGTTCTGGCCCACACGGCGGGCAAGATGCGCAAGCACCGCATCCGCGTGCTGACCGGCGATCGGGTCAATGTGGAGATGACTCCCTACGATCTGACCAAGGGACGCATCACCTTCCGCTACAAGTAAGACGCCGGCCTATGGCTCCGGCCGACGACGGCCGCAGCAGGCCGGAAGGCGGTCAGGCGGCAGGTGAGCCGAGCCGGGCCGCGGCGCGCGATGCGCCCTTCGTCCTGGCCTCGGCCTCGCCGCGACGCCGCGATCTCCTGGCCCAGGTCGGCCTGATCCCCGACCGGATCGACCCGCCGGAGATCGACGAGACCCCGAGAAAGAACGAGCTTCCCAGGCCCTACGCAGAGCGTATGGCGCGCGACAAGCTGGCTGCGGCCGCGCTGCGCAATCCCGAGAGCTGGCTGCTCAGCGCGGACACCGTGGTGGCGCTGGGCCGGCGCATCCTGCCGAAGGCCGAGACCGCCGAGGCGGCGCGCGCCTGCCTGGAACAGCTCTCCGGCCGGCGCCACCAGGTGGTGGGGGCGGTCGCCGTGATGACGCCCGCCGGCCTCAGGGCCGAGCGCCAGGTGGTGACGCGGGTGGCCTTGAAGCGGCTCTCCGCCAGCGAGATCGAGGGCTACCTGGCGAGCGGCGAGTGGTCCGGCAAGGCCGGCGGCTATGCCATTCAGGGACTGGCCGCGGCCTTCGTTCCCTGGATCAACGGCAGCTACAGCAACGTGGTCGGCCTGGCCCTGGCGGAGACCCTGGCGCTGCTCTCGGGCCTGGGCTACCGGGCGCCTCCCTTCCGCCATGGCGGCTGACGGGCACCCGCTCCCGGACGCCCTCTACCTGCAGTCCGCCGGCGGGGAACTGCGGGCCTTCCGCTTTGCAGCGGGAGATCTGGCCGACCTGGCCGTCTGGCTGCCCGGCAGGCCGCTGCCGGGCGATCTCTACCTGGCACGGGTGCGGCGGCTGGAGCCGGCGCTGGGCCTCGCCTTCTGCGACCTGGGCGCCGGGCCGGAGGGCATCCTGCCGCTGGAGCAGGCGCCGCGATCGCTCACCGAAGGAGAGCTGCTGCCGGTCCGCCTGGTGCGGGCGGCGGCACCCGGCAAGGGTCCGAAGCTGGCCCCGGCGCGCGGCCCCAAGGCCTGGCGGGAGGGCGAGGCCCCGCGGCTGCTGGAGGCCGGGGCCGATCCGCTGGCCCGTTTCCTCGGGCCGGGGCTCTCTGCGGTCGTGGTCGATTCGCCGGACTGGCGGGCGCGGCTGGGAGCGGGCGTGGAGACGACCTTGCTGCCAGGAGGCTTCGGGACGGCGCTCAACAATCTCCTGGAGGGCGAGGTCGAGGCGCTGCTGCAGCCGCGCGTGGCGCTCGGCGCCGGTTCGCTGCTGATCGAGCCGGGGGAGACCCTGACGGCGATCGACGTGAACCTGGGCGCTGCCGGCCAGGGGCAGGCCCGGCGCGCGGCGGCGGACTTCAATCGCCTGGCGCTGGGCGAGATCGCCCGGCAGCTCCGGCTGCGCTCGCTTGCCGGGCGGGTCCTGGTCGACTGCCTGACATCAGGGCTGGAGGGCGAGGGCAGGGCCCTGAAGGCCCGGCTCAAGGAGGCCGTGGCCGACGACCCCGAGCGGGTCGAGGTGAAAGGCATGACCCTGACCGGCCTGCTGGAGCTCACCCGCCGCCGCGGTCTCTTCCCGCCCCTGCACGAGCTTCTGACCCAAGCCGAGGCGCCCTACGGCGGGCGCCGGCTGACCGCCAGGGCCGAGGCCGCACAGGTGATGCGCCGCCTGGTCGCCGAGCGGCGCGACGGCCCGGCGCGCCTGCTGCGCCTGGAGGCCGACCGGGAGCTGCTGGCAGCCCTCGAGCGGCTACCCTCCTGGGCGCGCCTTAGCAGCGCTTCCGCTTCGCTGCTCGAGGTCCTACCTTTGGAGGAGCGGGGCCCGGAGCGGCACCGGCTCACGATCCAACAGCGGTGAGGAGATGACATGACCGCAATGTCAGGCCGCGGCGGTTCCGGCGGGCACCCCTGCCCGATCTGCGGGCGGCCGAGCGAACAGCACTACCGCCCCTTCTGCTCGAAGCGCTGTGCCGACATCGACCTCGGCCGCTGGCTGGGCGAACGCTACCGCGTGCCCGGCCCGCCGGCCCCCATGGCCAAGGACGAGGAGGACGAGGCCTAGAAGGATCGCCCGAACGAAGAGGCTTGCGTTTCCGGCCCGGCAGTGCCCGAGAGAAGGGGCTGGACAGGCCCCCGCCGAGCCGCTAAAACCCCGCCTCTTGCTTGCCGGCAGCCCCTCCGGGGCCCGCGGAGAAGCATGCCCAGGTAGCTCAGTTGGTAGAGCATGCGACTGAAAATCGCAGTGTCGGTGGTTCGATTCCGCCCCTGGGCACCACCTCATCCCTCCCAAGAGTTGAGCGACCGCCCGAGAGGCGGGGACCGGCCCAACTGCACTGGCCTTGCTCTAGGCGTCTCGCGGCGCCTGTAGGACGGAGAGGAGCTTGCGGTCCCATGGTGGCCAACGCAGGCTACCAGGACGATCTTGCTGCGGGCGAGGAAGCTCGGGCCGATCACTCTCAAGCAGTGTCACCCATCTAACCGGTCAATTGTGTTACGCCTCTACCCGGTTGCGCTGGCCGGTGCCGCGTGAAGTCGGAACGCTCTAGAGCAAGTTGCGCTCGCTCATGCTCGCGCACCTTGGTCTAGCGTGTTGTTTCAAAAGCAAATCGTCGTCGCAGATGATTCCATCTGCTCGGGATTTGCTCTAGTTCCCAAGCCGTGGCAGGGGGGGAAAGCGCGAGCGTTCGGCGGCCACGGTCCAGTCCATGTGGTTGCGCACGTACTCCTGCGATGCGTCCCGGCGGGGCTGGTAGTCCCAGGAGGTGAGGTGGCCCACCTCCATCGCGGCGTGGACGACACGGCGGCGGCGCTGGCTGGCGATCACCTGCGACCGGATCGCGGTCTCGTCCCAGCGCTCGGTCACCTCCCGGGCGAAGGCGGCGCGGGTCTCCGCATAGGCGGGATCCTCGGCCAGGTTGACCAGCTCGCGTGGGTCCTCGGCCAGGTCGTAGAGCTGCGGCGGGTCGCCGGCACCGTGGATGTACTTGAGATTGCCCCTGCGGATCATGAAGAGCGGCTGGGCGGTGCACTCCGCCAGGTACTCAACGCAGGCGAGGTCGGCGTCTTCCGTCTTCTCGCCGCCGGCCAGCGCCAGGAGGGAGCGGCCGTCGAGGCTCTGGCCGAGGTCCGGCTTGGCGGCGCCGCCGGCCGCCGCCGCCTCCATCAAGGTCGGCAGCAGGTCGATCAGCGAGCAGGCGTTGGGGACCGTGAGGCCGGGCTTGACGCCCGGGCCCGCCATCACCAGCGGCACCCGCGCGGACTGCTCGAAGAAGGTCATCTTGTACCAGAGGCCGCGCTCGCCCAGCATGTCGCCGTGGTCGGAGGTGAAGATCACCAGGGTGTTGTCGGCGACGCCGGCCTCCTCGAGGGTGCGCAGGACCTCGCCCAGCTTGTGGTCGATGTAGCTGGTGTTGGCGAAGTAGCCGTGGCGGGCATTGCGCACCTGCTGTTCGGTGATGTCCTCCACGCGGTCGGCCTCGATGCCGCGCATGACCCGCTTGCTGTGCGGATCCTGCCGCTCCCAGGGGATCGCCACCTCGGGCAGCGGGATCGCGGCCTCGTCGTAGAGCTTCCACCACTCCGGCCTGGCGACGTAGGGGTCGTGCGGGTGGATGAAGCCCAGGACCATGAAGAAGGGGGCGACCTTCTCCTTGGCGTAGTCGAAGAGCCGGCGGCGCGAGAAGAAGCCCACCTCGTCGTCGAACTCGAGCTGGAAGGTGGTGGCTGCCGTGCCCGCTTCACGGACCGAATCCATGTTGTGGTACCACTTGTCGATGCGCTCGTCCGCCTGCTCCCAGTTGGGGGTCCAGGCATGGTCGGAAGGGTAGACGTCGGTCGTCACCCGCTCCTCGAAGCCGTGTAGCTGGTCGGGACCGACGAAGTGCATCTTGCCGGCAAGGCAGGTGCGATAGCCCATGAGCCTCAGGTAGTGCGCCAGGGTCGGGACCGAGGCCGGGAACTCCGAGGCATTGTCGAAGGCGCCGATGCGGCTGCCGAGCTGCCCCGCCAGGAAGCTGAAGCGCGCCGGCGCGCAGAGCGGGGCGTTGCAGTAGGCCGCATCGAAACGCGCGCCGCGGGCGGCCAGGCGGTCCAGGTTCGGGGTCTTGACCAGCGGATGCCCGTAGGTGCCGGTGAAGTGCGGGGCAAGCTGGTCGGCCATGACGATGACGATGTTGGGCGGCTTGGGCATGCGGGCGCGGCTCCTGGTCAGAGGGTTGGCAAGAGATTGCCTATAGCCCGCGTCCGAGGCTGCAGCACACTCGATCACGTCAGCGAACCGTCAAATGGCGTCACCCGGGGCGCGCTTTTCCGATGTTTTCCGATGCAGTAGGCGGCGGTATGGCGATCAAGGTGGAGGTTGGGTGGCCTGATTCAGCGTTGGGCCATCATCTCCTCGGTGATCTGCGCCGGGAAGCCCTCGGCGCGCAGCTCCGTGCCCAGCGCGTCTTCCAGCAGCTTCACCACCTTGGGCGACCAGGCATCGCCGCCGTACTGCTGCTGGGCGCGGCGGAAGATCTGCTCGGTGAGCCCCGCCAGCTCCAGCGGCACGCCGAAGCTGCGGCCCATCTCGGTGGCGAAGTGCAGGTCCTTGGCGGCCAGGTCCAGGGTGAAGCCGATGTCGTAGCTGCCGTTCAGGATCACCTGGCCCTCGGTCTCGTGCACGAAGGAGTTGCCGGAGCTGGCGCGGATCGCGCGGAAGGCCTGCCCCAGGTCGAGCCCGCCGCGCTTGGCCAGCATCAGGGCCTCGCCGACGCCGACCAGGTGGATGAAGGCCAGCATGTTGGTGATGACCTTGATGACCGCGGCGGAGCCCAGCGGCCCCATGTGGAAGATCTCGCCGCCCATCGCCTGGAAGGCGGGCCTGTGGCGCTCGAAGACCGCGGCCTCGCCGCCGACCAGGACGGTGATCATCCCGCTGGCCGCGCGGTGCACGCCGCCGGTGACCGGTGCCTCAAGCGTGTCGATGCCCTTCGCGGCGGCAAGTCCGGCGATACGCAGCACCTCGGCGGCATCGTTGGTGCTCATCTCGATCCAGGTGCCGCCGTCGGCCAGGCCCTCGAGGACGCCGGCCGGTCCGGTCAGCACCGCGGTCGCCGCCGCCGGCGAGGGCAGGCAGGTGATGACGGCATCGCTGGCCTCTGCGACCGCCCGCGGGCTCTCCGCCCAGGCAGCACCGGCCGCGAGCAGGTCATCGGCCGCCTCCCTGCGCAGGTCGGTGACGGTCAGCGGGAAGCCGGCGCCGGCCAGGCTCGCGGCGAGGTGGCGGCCCAGGTTCCCCAGGCCGATGAAGCCGTAACGCATGTCTCTTCGCTCCTTGAACTACTTCCGGACGGGATCCTGGGTCATCTCCAGGTGCAGCGACCTGCCCTCGTATGGGTGGGCCAGCGCCACCTCCTCGTTCAGCTCGACGCCGAGGCCGGGCTCTCTCGGCGGGATGACGTAGCCCGCGTCCCATTTGATGGGCTTCTGCAGCAGCTCCGCATGGAACCCGCCCCACTCCCGGATGCTCTCCAGGATCAGGAAGTTCGGCGAGCAGGCCGCGAGCTGGACGTTGGCGGCACCCACGACCGGGCCGCAGTAGAGGTGCGGGGCGAGCTGCACGTAGTGCACTTCCGCCATGCCGGCGATCTTCTTGGCCTCCAAGAGGCCGCCGACCCGGCCCAGGTTCATCTGCAGGATGGCGGCAGCGCCGCTCTCGATCACGCGCGCGAACTCCCACTTGCTGGCCAGCCGCTCGCCGGTCGCGACGGGGATGGAGGTGGCACGGGCAACCTTGGCCATCTCCTCCGGCAGTTCCGGCGGTGTGGGCTCCTCGAACCAGAGGGGGTCGTAGGGCTCCAGGCGCTTGGCCAGGCGGATGGCGCCGGCCGCGGTGAACTGGCCGTGGGTCCCGAACAGCAGGTCGGCCTTGTCGCCCACGGCCTCGCGGATCGCCTTGCAGAAGGCGGCCGAGCGGGCGATGGACTCCAGGTCCGGCATGTGGCCGTCGTAGACCGTGTAGGGGCCGGCCGGATCGAACTTCACCGCCGTGAAGCCGCGGGCCACCTCGGCGGCGGCGACCTCGCCCGCGGCCTGGGGATCGTTATAGACCGGGGCATTGGCCTGGTTCGCGCTACCCTCCGGCGGATAGAGGTAGGTGTAGCTGCGCAGGCCCTCGTGCACCCGTCCGCCCAGCAGCTCGTAGACAGGCTTGCCGGCGGCCTTGCCGACGATGTCCCAGCAGGCCATCTCCAGCGCGCTGAGCACGCCGATCAGCGAGATGTCGGGCCTGAGCGCGTAGCCGGAGCCGTAGACGCGGCGCCACATCTCCTCGATGCGGTGCGGGTCGCGGCCCTCGAGGTGGCGCTGGAAGACGTCCTCGATCATGGCGACCACGGTCTTCGGGCCGAAGGTGGCGACATAGGCCTCGCCGAGACCGCTGATGCCCTCGTCGGTGATCAGCTTCAGGAAGATGAAGTAGCGTCCGCCCTGGTGCGGCGGCGGGTTGCCGACGACGAAGGTCTTGAGGTCCACGATGCGCATCGTTCTGGCCTTTGCTGGATCGGTAAGGGGGCTGCGTGACCGGGATCGGCGAGGAGACTATGCCCGGCCTCGAGGGTTCAAGCGTCTTTTCGCGCCGGAAAGCAGTCGCTGGCCGTCATCGGCGAGAAAAGCGTGCCACCAGTTCCAGATGGTGGGTCCAGGGGAACTGGTCGACAGGACGCACCCAGTCGATCCCGTAGCCGCCCCCGGCCAGGATGCGGGCGTCGCGGGCGAAGCTCTGCGGGTTGCAGGAGATGGCCACGACGCGCGGCGGACCGGCCTCGGCCAGCGCCTCCGAGAGGGCGGCGGCCCCGGCGCGCGGCGGGTCAAAGACCAGGGCGTCGAGTCCGGCGAGCAGGGCGGGTTCCGGCGGACGGCGCTCCAGGTCGCGCCGCTCCGTGGTCAGCGCGCTGCCGTGGCCGGCGCTGCGTGCGGCCTGCTCCAGCGCGGCCAGCGGCGCCGCCTCGCTCTCGATGGCCAGAACGCGCCTGCCGCGGGCGATCAGCGGCAGGGTGAAGGTGCCGCAGCCGGCATAGAGGTCGGCCAGGCGCGCGGCCTCGTCCGGCAGGGCCTCCAGCACGGCGGCCGTCAGCGCCGCTTCACCCTCCTTGCTGGGCTGCAGGAAGCCCTGCGGAGGTGGTACCACGGCGATCCCGGCGAAGCGCACCAGCGGGGCGCGGCGGGCGGCCAGGGGCTCCAGCCCCGCCTCGGGATGGGCCAGCGAGAGGCGCGCCAGATCCTGCGCTTCGGCAAAGCCGGCGAGCGCCTCGCGCGTCGCGAGGTCGGGGGCGGCCGGGAGAGTCAGCAGCAGGTCCAGGCCGCCGTCGGTGGCGGTCGCCGCCGCCGTGGCCTCCGCGCCGTCCGGCAGGAGCGGTGCCAGCAGGGTGCGCAGCGCCGCAGCGAGCGCGTTCAGTTCGGGCAGGAGCTGCAGGCAGGTCGTCTGGTCGACCAGGCGGTGGCTGGCCCGCTCGCGGAAGCCAAGCAACAGTTTCCGCCCCCGGCGCTGCAGCGACCAGGTGACCCGCCGGCGCCGGCCGGGCGGGGTGGCGACCAGCGGCGCGACCAGGTCTTCCGCCGCCTCGAAGCCGCGCCGCTGCAGGGCGGTCACCAGCAGGCCGCGCTTCCAGGCGCGATAGGCCTCCGCGCGAAGCTGCTGCAGGTCGCAGCCGCCGCAGGTGCCGAAGTGGGGGCAGGGCGCCTCCTGGCGCTGCGGCGCGGGCTCGAGCAGCCGGGTTCGCCTGGCCCTGAGGCCCTGGCCCTCGGCCGCGACCGGCTCGGCCTCGACCAGTTCACCCGGCAGTGCATCGAAGAGGTAGACCGGCCGGCCCCGCTGCGTGCCGATCCCATCGCCGCGCGCCCCCAGGCGTTCCACCCGGAGTGTGAGGGGGCCGTGGTCGGGCGGGGCCGGCTTGCGGCCCCGTCGCGGCGGTCGGCGCCTCAGCTCTCGGCCCACAGCCGCAGCAGGTTCTCGCGGAGCTGCCCGAACTGCTGGTCGTTGGGGTGCTTGGGATCGCCCCCGGTGGTCGCGTGGTGAAGCTGCGAGAGCTGGGTGAAGATCATCCGCTGTTCCGGGCTGCGGATCAGCGACTGGATCCAGCCGATGGCGGAGACCCGGGCGCCGCGGGTGATGGGGGCGACGCGGTGGGGCATGTTGGAGGGATAGCTGATCAGGGTGCCGGCCGGCTCCTTCAGGGTGACCTCGCCATAGCCGGTGCGCACGTGGAACTCGCCGCCGTCGTACTCCGAGGGATCGCTCAGCACCACGGTGAAGGAGAGGTCGGTGCGGATCGGCTGCGGCTGGCCCGGGTTCCCCATCAGCGCCGCATCGCTGTGGAAGTGGTAGAACATCCCCTCCTCGTAGCGGTTGATGGTGATGGTGAAGGTGCGCGGCAGTGCAAAGGAGTTGAGCTGGCCGTTGGCGGTCAGGCGCCTGTAGACCTCGTCCAGCAGGGGCCGGGCGGCCGGGTTGTTGCCGGTGAGCTGCAGGTTGCGCTTGAGCTCCGGGTGACCCGTCTCCGATCCGTCCTGCGGCTGGATGGCGTCGATGCGCTGCCGCAGCGAGGCCACCTCCTGCGGCTGCATGAAATTGGGTATTCGCAAGAGCATGGCGGCGGCGCCTCTTCTTCTGGGTGCGGGGTGGGGCAGGTGAATAGCAGAGTGGGCCGCCGGAGAAAATGCCGAGCCGATGAAGCAGTCTGCGACGACGATTTGCTTCCAAAACAAAGTGCTAGAGAAAATCCCGAGCAGATGGACTCATCTGCGGCGACGATTTGCTTTTAAAACAAGACGCTAGAGAAGGATGCATGCGCAGGAGCAGGCGCATCCTGCTCTAGCCGCAAGCGCGTGCTGCTGCGACCAGAAACTCCAGGTTGCCGTCGGGGCCCTTGATCGGGCTCTGGGTGACGCCCAGCACCTGCCAGTCGTCCAGTGCTTCCAGGAAGGCGACGATCTTCCGGCAGACGGCCTCGTGCAGGGCCGGGTCGCGGACGATGCCGCCCTTGCCGACCAGCTCTTTCCCCACCTCGAACTGCGGCTTGATCAGCGCCACCAGCCTGGCGCCCGGCCGGGTGAGCGCAAGCGGTGCGGGCAGCACCTGGGTCAGGCTGATGAAGCTCGCGTCGGTGACCACCAGGTCGACGGGCTCCGGGACCGCCTCGGCCGAGAGGTAGCGCGCGTTGCAGCGTTCCAGCACGACCACGCGCGCATCCTGGCGCAGGCTCCAGGCGAGCTGGCCGTGACCCACGTCGACGGCATAGACCCGTGCCGCCCCGCGGGTCAGCAGCACGTCGGTGAAGCCGCCCGTCGAGGCGCCGACGTCCAGGCAGACGAGGCCGGTGGGGTCGATGGCGAAGTGGTCCAGGCCTCCGGCCAGCTTGACGCCGCCGCGGCTGACCCAGGGGTGGGCCTTGCCACGCAGGCGCAGCTCTGCGGCGTCGGAGAGAAGCTGGCCCGCCTTCTCGACGGGGCGGTCGTCGGCCAGGACCTGGCCCGCCATGATCAGCGCCTGGGCCCGGCTCCGGGTCTCGGCCAGCCCGCGCTCGACCAGCAACTGGTCCGCCCGGCGTTTGGTCCTGGCCGTCACCGCGCCGGCTCCCAGGCGCGCAAGAGCCGGTAGAAACGCAGGACCAGCAGGACGGCAGCCACGGTGAGGCCCGCGGCCAGGCCGATCCAGATGCCGATCCCGGCCAGGTCGGTTGCGAAGCCCAGGAAGACGGAGATGGGAATGCCGATGATCCAGTAGCCAACGGCGGCGATGACCATCGGAACCTTGGTATCCTTTAGGCCGCGCAGGCAACCCATGGCGATCACCTGGCCGCTGTCGGCGAGCTGGAAGAGGGCGCCGATGGCGAGGAATCCGACCCCCAGCGCCACGACCTCCTCGGCCTGCGGATGGCCCTCGCCCAGGAAGATGCGCATGAAGGCGGAGGGGAAGAGCAGCAGGGCGGCGGCGGTCAGGAGGGCGCAGACCAGGCCGAGGCCGAAGGTGGTGGCGGCCGCCTGGCCCGCCGCGGCCCGGTCCTTGCGGCCGACCGCGAGACCGATCCTGACGGTGCCGGCCTGCGAGATCCCCAGCGGGATCATGAAGGCCGTCGCCACCAGCTGGATCGCGGCACCATGGGCTGCCTGCGCGGGGATGGAGATCAGGCCCTGCAGGTAGAGCGCTGCCATGAAGAAGGTCGTCTCGAAGAAGAGGGCTGCCCCGATCGGATAGCCGAGACGGAAGATCTCCTTGAAGAGCGGCCAGTCGGCCTTCCAGATGCGCCCGAAGAGACGAAAGCGCCGCAGGCGCCGGTCCAGCAGGACGAAGAGGAGCATGCCGAGGAAGACCACCCAGGCCGACAGCGCCGCGGAGATGCCGGCACCCTCGATCCCCAGCCTGGGCGCTCCGAAGTGGCCGAAGACCAGGGCGTAGCCGGCGAAGGCGTTCACCACGATGCCGACGCAGATCACGTAGAGGGCGGGGCGCGGCCGGTCCATGGCGGCGGCGAAATTCCGCAGCACGAAGTACCAGATCCAGGCCGGCAACCCCAGGGTCATGGGCCTGGTGAAGGCCTCGGCGGCCTCGGCCACGGCGTCGGGCTGGCCCAGGAGCAGGAGCAGGGGCCTGATGTACCAGAGGAGCACCATGGTCGGGATCGCGGTGAACGTGGTGACCCAGAGGCCCTGGCGCACGGTCCGCCGGATCTCGCGGAAGGCGCGGCGACCGCGCGCCTGGCTGACCATCGGCGCCACCGCGATGGCGAGACCCAGAAGGAAAAGGAAAACGCCGTGGAAGGTCTGCGATCCGACCGTGGCCGCGGCCAGGTAGACGGGGCCTAGCCGCCCGGCATAGATGATCTCCACGGAGTGGATGCCGATCTGGGCGAGCTGCATCAGGACCAGCGGCCAGGCAAGCGCGAGCGTCGCGCGCAGTTCTACATTCCAGGCCGGCGACCGGGGTAAGCGCATCTCGGTGCCGATCGGCGTTGCGCTGACGTTGGGGCGCAGTCTGGAGGGGTACTTCATCGGCCGCACTATGCTCCGCGCCGCTTTGCCCGGCCAGGGTGGGGAACCGCAGGGCGGCACTGCGCCGGAAGCTCAAGAGCCGGCTGCCGCGCGGGAGGGATTTCGGCCAGCCCCGGACTGGAACCGGACGGGAACGAGAAAGGCCGCCGGTCCTCTCGGACCCGGCGACCTCTCGAACCGACTGCGGCCGGCTGCGGGCAGCCGGCCGGGCGCTACTCGATCCGGCGCTACTTGATGACGGCCTTGAACTCCTCGAAGTCGACCTCGCCATTGCCGTTGGTGTCGGACTCGGCCAGGGCCTCGTCGACGGACTGCTCGTTCTGGTACTCGCCCATGGACTTCATGGCGTCGGTCAGCTCCGCGCGGTCGATGGCGCCGCTGGTGTTGGTGTCGAAGTGGCCGAAGAGGCGCTGGAGCTGCTCGTTCGAGAGGTTGCCCTGGCTCATCGCGGCGATGGCCACGAACTCCTGCGCGTTGAGGGAGCCGTTGCCGTCGGCATCGAGCACGAGGATCGTCATCATCACCGGCCCGGAATCCGCGGGAGCGCCGCCCATCATGAAGCCAAGCTCGTTGGCCTCGATCTGCCCGTTTCCATTGCCGTCCAGCTGACCGAACATCTGGTTCAGGTCGGCTTCGCTCTGGGCGAAGGCGGCGGCGGGAAGGAGGCAGGCGGCAAGGCCCACGCCGGCAAGGCTGCTGTTCAGTAACTTCATTGGGAACTTGCTCCTAGTGGCTGGCATCAGCGCTGAGAGGCCAGCAGTTGTGCGGCTTCCAGTGCCGCGTAGGTCAGGACGGCATCGGCACCGGCCCGCTTGAAGCACATGAGACTTTCGAGCAGCACGCGGTCGTGCTCCAGCCAGCCGTTCTCAGCGGCAGCCTTCAGCATCGCGTACTCCCCGCTCACCTGATAGGCAAATGTAGGAAGTCCGAAAGCGTCTTTCACGTCTCGAACGACGTCGAGGAAGGGCATCCCCGGCTTGACCATGACCAGATCGGCCCCCTCGGCGATGTCCAGCTCCACCTCGCGCAGGGCCTCCTCGCGGTTCCCCGGATTGAGTTGATAGCTCTTCTTGTCGCCGCGCAGGAAGCTTCCGGACCCGATGGCGTCGCGGAAGGGACCGTAGAACGCGCTGGCGAACTTGGCCGCGTAGGCGACGATGCTCACATTCTGGTGACCGGCCCCGTCCAGGGCCGCCCGCATGGCGCCGATCCGGCCGTCCATCATGTCCGACGGCCCCAGCAGATCGCAGCCCGCATCGGCCTGGACCAGCGCCTGGCGCACCAGGATCTCGACGGTCTCGTCGTTCAGGATCTCCTCGCCGCGCAGCAGGCCGTCGTGGCCGTCGGCGTTGAAGGGATCCAGCGCCACGTCGCACATGACGCCCAGTTCCGGGAAGCGGCCCTTGACGGCGCGCACCGCCCGGCAGACCAGGTTCTCGGGATTGACCGCCTCTTCGCACCGGGAGGTCTTGAGGTGACCCGGCACGTGGGGGAAGAGGGCGATGCAGGGGATACCCGCCTCCAGCGCCGCCTCCGCCGCGCCGGCCAGGCCGTCCAGGTCGAAGCGCGAGACGCCGGGCATGGACTCGACCGGCCCGACCTCGTCGCCTTCGGCCACGAAGAGCGGCCAGATGAAGTCGTCGGGCGTCAGCTTCGATTCGCCGACGAGACGGCGGATCCAGTCGCTGTGGCGCAGGCGGCGCAGGCGCGTGGTGGGAAACCGGCCGCTAAAGGCCGCTCTCGTAGGCATGCTCTTTCCTTGGTGTTTCAGTGCTTAACGAGGCGAAGCTTCGTTCGAAGTTGCGCTTCAGGACGCGGTCCAGTTCCGCCATGCCGGCCGGCACCCCCAGCGCGTGGAGGGAGGTGACGCCCAGCTTCGGGTCGGCGATGCCGCAGGGGACGATGCCGGAGAAGTGCTCCAGGTCCGGGTTCAGGTTGAGCGCCATGCCGTGGAAGGTGACCCAGTGGCGGACCCTGACCCCGATGGCCGCGATCTTCTCTTCCCGGCCGCCGCCGCGGTCCACCCAGATGCCGACCCGGCCCTCGCGCCGCTCGCCCACGATGCCGAAGGCCGCCAGGCTGGCGATCGCCCATGCCTCGAGCGCGTGGACGAAAGCGCGCAGGTCCGGTCCGCGCTCGCGCAGGTTCAGCATGACGTAGGCGACCCGCTGACCCGGGCCGTGATAGGTGAACTGGCCGCCGCGGCCGGTCTCGTAGACCGGGAAGCGGTCCGGCGTCTTCAGGTCCCCGCTCTTCGCCGAGGTGCCCGCGGTATAGAGCGGCGGATGCTCCAGCAGCCAGACCGTCTCCGGCTCCTCGCCGGCGCGGATCTCGGCCACGCGGCGCTCCATGAACGCGAGGGCGTCGGGGTAGGGGACCGGGGTGCGGCTCGTCTTCCAGGTGACCATGGCGTGCTTGATGGAGCCTTTGGGGATGGCTTGGCAAGTCTTTCGCGACGCCCGCGAGCTTTCCCGCTTGCACAGCCTAACGGGCCAGCTAGGCTTGAACTGGGAGAACGTCAAGGGAGCGAAGCGATGGACAGGAACGATACGGAAAAGCTCAAGCGGGAAGCTCTGGCCTACCATCGCGAACCGCCTCGCGGGAAGCTGGCGATCACGGCCACCAAGCCGCTGGAAACGCAGACCGACCTGGCCCTGGCCTATTCGCCGGGCGTGGCGGCGGCCTGCGAGGCCATCGTCGCCGATCCGGCCCAGGTCTCGGAGATGACGGCGCGGGGCAACCTGGTCGGCGTCGTCACCAACGGCACGGCGGTGCTGGGTCTGGGGCACATCGGTGCGCTCGCCGCCAAGCCGGTGATGGAGGGCAAGGCGGTGCTCTTCAAGAAGTTCGCCGGCATCGACGTCTTCGACATCGAGGTGGACGAGACCGACCCGGACCGCTTCTGCGACGTGGTCGCGGCCCTGGAGCCCACCTTCGGCGGCATCAACCTGGAGGACATCAAGGCGCCGGAGTGCTTCAAGATCGAGCAGGAACTGCGCCGCCGCATGGGCATACCCGTCTTCCACGACGACCAGCACGGCACCGCGATCATCGTCGGCGCGGCCATCCTGAACGGGCTGCGGCTCGCCGGGAAGAAGCCGGAGGAGGTGAAGCTGGTGACCAGCGGGGCCGGGGCCGCGGCCATCGCCTCGCTCAACATCCTGGTCGGCCTCGGCGTCAGGCGCGAGAACATCTGGGTGACCGACATCGAGGGCGTGGTCTACGAGGGCCGCGAGACCCTGATGGACGAGTGGAAGGCGCCCTACGCGCAGAAGACCGACAAGCGCAGGCTCGCCGAGGTGATCGGCGGCGCCGACGTCTTCCTGGGGCTCTCCGCGCCCAACGTGCTGAAGCCCGAGTACCTGAAGGAGATGGCGGAGACGCCGCTCATCATGGCGCTCGCCAACCCGCAGCCGGAGATCGACCCCTACCTGGCGCGCGAGACCCGGCCGGATGCGATCATGGCCACCGGGCGCAGCGACTTTCCCAACCAGGTCAACAACGTGCTCTGCTTTCCCTTCGTCTTCCGCGGCGCCCTGGACGTGGCGGCCACCACCATCAACGAGGAGATGAAGCTGGCCGCCGTTCGTGCCATCGCCGATCTGGCCATGGCCGAGCAGTCGGACGTGGTGCAGCGCGCCTATGGCGGCCACACCACCAGCTTCGGGCCCGACTATATCATTCCGCGGCCCTTCGACCCGCGGCTGATGCTGGTGATCGCGCCCGCCGTGGCGGAGGCGGCTATGGCCAGCGGCGTCGCCCGCCAGCCGATCGCCGACATGGCGCGCTATCGCGACCGCATGGAGAGCTTCGTCTTCCGCACCGGCCTGGTCATGCGTCCGGTCTTCGAGCAGGCCCGGGAAAGCCACAGCCGGGTCGCCTATGCCGAGGGCGAGGACGAGCGGGTGCTGCGCGCGGTGCAGGTGGTGATCCAGGAGGGCCTGGCCAGGCCGATCCTGATCGGCCGCCCGCAGGTGATCGAGACCCGCGCCAAGCGCCTGGGCCTGCGCTTCTTCGAGGGCGAGGGCTACGAGATCATCAATCCGGAGAGCGACCGGCGCTTCTCCACCTACTGGAAACGCTACCACGAGATCATGGCGCGCAACGGCGTGACCCCGGACCGCGCGCGTACCATCGTGCGCACCAACACGACGGTGATCGGCGCCCTGGCGGTGGATCTGGGCGATGCCGAGGCGGTGCTGGCCGGCCCGCAGCCCGGCATCGCCCAGCACGCGGGCTACCTGCGCGACGTGATCGGCTTCGCCCAGAACTGCGACCGCTATTCCACCATCACCCTGATCTCCCTGCCGCGCGACAACATCTTCCTCTGCGACACCCACCTGGCCGAGGACCCCAGCGCGGAGGAGCTGGTGCGCATGACCTGCCAGGCGGCCGACGAGGTCCGCCGCTTCGGGATCGCGCCCCGCATCGCACTGCTGTCGCACGCCAGCTTCGGCTCCGCCACCACGGCCTCCGCGCGGAAGATGCGCGAGGCCGTGCGGCTGTTGCACCAGCGCTATCCCGACCTGGAGGTGGACGGCGAGATGCAGGCCGACCTGGCGCTCGATCCCGTCGCCCGCGAGGCCATCCTGCCGGACTGCCGCCTGAAGGGCAGGGCCAACCTGCTGATCATGCCGAGCCTCGATGCGGCGAACATCGCCGGCACCCTGCTGCGCACCCTGGGCCAGGGGATCGCCGTCGGACCGATGATCCTGGGTGCGGCCCGCTCGGCCCACGTCCTCAGCCCGGCGGTGACCGCGCGCGGGATCGTCAACATGACCGCAGTCGCCGCGGCCGACGCGGCCAACTTGCAGGGGGTCCGTCAGACGTGATCGCCGAAGAGGAAAAGGTCGAAGGCCTGCAGGAGGAGGAGCAGCCGGGAGGAGAGTTCATCCTGACCGACGAGTTCATCCGCGAGGTCAGCGAGACCCTGGCGCTGGAGCTGCCGGAGGAGGAGCTGCAGGCGCGGATCCGGGTGCTGGCGGCCGATCTCTATCCGGCCGACCAGGCGGATCTCCTGGAAGCCCTGGCGCCGGAGGAACGCGCCCGGCTTCTGACGCTGCTGGGCAGCGAGCTGGAGCCGGAGACCCTGATCTACCTCGTGCCGACCGTGCGCGAGGAGGTGATCGAGTTCCTGGGCCTCGACCGGCTGGCGCTGATCCTCTCGGAACTGGAATCCGACGATGCGCTGGAGCTGATCGCGGACCTGGACGAGACCGAGCAGCGCCGCCTTCTCTCCGGCATGCCCTCTGCCTACCGGAGGGTCCTGCTGGAGGGCCTGACCTTCGAGGAGGACACGGCCGGCCGCCTGATGCAGCGCGAGGTGGCGGCGGTTCCCTCGGCCTGGACGGTGGGCGAGACGATCGACTACATGCGCTCGGCCAGCCACCTGCCGGACGACTTCTACGACCTCTACGTGGTCGACCCGCGCCACAAGCCGGTCGGCGTGGCGCCGCTCAGCCGGGTGCTGAGGGCCAAGCGGCCGCTGCCCATCACCGAGGTGATGAGCGAAGAGCGGATGATACCGATTCCCGTCGACAAGGACGAGAGCGAGGTCGCGGACATCTTCCGCCGCTACGGCCTGGTCTCCGCGCCCGTGATCGACCAGGACGGCCGCCTGGTCGGCTCCATCACGGTCGACGACGTGGTCGACGTGATCGACGAGGAGGCGGAGGAGACGCTGCTGCACCTGGGCGGCGTCTCGCGCTCCGACTTCTATGCGGACGTCAGCGAGACCACCAAGGCGAGGCTTCCCTGGCTCTTCCTCAACCTGCTGACGGCCGTCCTGGCCTCGGTGGTGATCGGGCTCTTCGAGCATGCCCTGGCCCAGGTGGTGGCGCTGGCGGTCCTCATGCCGATCGTCGCCTCCATGGGCGGCAACGCCGGCACCCAGACCCTGACCGTGGCGGTCCGCGCGCTCGCGATGAACGACCTCACCGGCGCCAATGCCGCCCGAGTCGTGAGCAAGGAGCTGATCGTCGGCCTCATGAACGGGGTCTTCTTCGCCATCGTCACGGGCCTGATCGCCTTTGTGTGGTTCAACCTGCCCGAGGTGGGGCTGGTCATCGGCGCGGCCATGATCATGAACATGGCCTTTGCAGCGCTCTCTGGCATTCTCATTCCGCTTGCGCTAGATCGCTTGAAGATCGATCCCGCAATCGCATCTACAGTCTTCCTGACGACCGTCACCGACGTCGTCGGGTTCGTGTCCTTCCTGGGGCTGGCCAGCCTTGCCATCCTGTGAAGGGTCCTCGCGAGAATCTAAGGAGCCCGTTGATGGCGAAGGAAGAGAAGAAGCAGGAAGTCTTTACCCGCGAACGGCCGAGTCCGCGCTTCCTCGAGCTGGGCAAGCTCTACGAGCAGATGCACACCGAGGGCGAGCAGCACCTGGGCCTGGCCGCGGATCGGACCTTCGCGGGGCAGAGCCTCTATCCCCACATCGAGCGCATCCGCCAGGGCCTGAAGGAAACCGGCTCCAAGTCGCTGCTCGACTATGGTGCGGGCAAGGGTGCGGCCTACCGGCAGAAGCCGATCACGCTGGAAAGCGGCGAGACGGCAGAGAGCCTGAAGGCGCACTGGGGCCTGGACAAGGTCGTCTGCTACGACCCCGGCCACGAGCCCTTCTCGACCCTGCCCAAGGACCGCTTCGACGCGGTCATCTGCACCGACGTGCTGGAACACATTCCCGAAGAGGACATCGACTGGGTCCTGACCGAGATCTTCGACTATGCCACGCGCTACGTCTTCCTGACGGTCGCCTGCTATCCTGCCAAAAAGCACCTGCCCAACGGCGAGAACGTGCACATCACCCTGCGCAAGCCGGAGTGGTGGCGGCGCAAGATCGTGGCCGCGGCAGCCGGCCGGACCAACCTGGTCTACCGGGTGATCTTCGACTCCGTGAAGGAGGGCCGCCGGGTCAGCCAGGAGATCCGCGAGGTGGCGCTGGTCGCCGGCAGCTAGCCGGCGGGCGCCGCAACGGCTTCAGCCGTGACGCCGGACAGCGCCGCGGTCGAGAGGGGCCAGGCGGTCTACAGCGACCGCGTGCTCAGGGTCTACGACCTGGTGGTCCACGGCCTCTCGAACCACCTGCTGTGGCGCTGTCCCACCGGGCGGCTGCTGGCGCTCTACAACCGCCATCTCTCGGACGCCCACCTCGATGTCGGGGTGGGCAGCGGCTATTTCCTGGATAAGGCCAGCTTTCCCGGTTCCCAGCCGGCCGTCACGTTGCTGGATCTGAACCCCTCCTGCCTGGCCTTCGCCGCCAAGCGAATCGGGCGCTACCGTCCCAAGACCGTCCAGGCCGACGTCTTCCGGCCCCTGCCGGAGATCGGTCCCTTTCGCTCCATCGGCCTGACCTACCTGCTGCACTGCCTGCCGGGCTCCATCGCCGAGAAGGCGATAGTCTTCGACCACCTGGCCGCGCGGGCGGCTCCCGGCGCCACCCTCTTCGGCGCGACCCTGCTGCAGGGCGATGCGCCGCGCAACTGGGCGGCGCGGCGGCTGATGGCCAGCTATAACGCCAAGGGCATCTTCAGCAACGAGAACGACCGCTTCCAGGACCTGGAGTGCGCCCTCACGGACCGCTTTGGCGAGGTGGAGATCGAACGGCTCGGCTGCGCCGCTCTCTTCTCCGCCCGAATCTAGCTGGTCTCGGCCGGCTTCTCGTCGATCTCCGCGGCGACCGCTTCGGGTGTCAGGACCCAGGCACGCGCCAGGTCGTAACCGAAGGCCAGGACCACGGGGCCGATGAAGAGGCCGATGAGGCCGTGGGCCAGGGTGCCGCCCAGCACGCCCAGGAAGATCACCACCATCGGCACCGGCAGTCCGCGCGACATGACGATGGGCCTCAGCACGTTGTCGATCAACATCGCCGGGATCATGTAGAGGGTGAAGAGCAGGGCTGTCAGCGTGTCCATCTCAGCCCAGGCATAGACGAGCGACAGGATCACCACGATGCCCGGCCCGATCTGGATGATCGCCAGGACCAGGCAGAGGAAGGTGAGGAGGCCCGCCAGCGGGATCCCGGCCACGATGAAGCCGATGCCCAGCAGCAGGGTCTGCAGGGCGGAGATGCCGATCACGCCGCGGGCGACGTTGCGCACCGTGGCGCGGGCCAGCTCGACGAAGGCCGCCCCGCGCGTGGGCGTGAGCCGCGAGGCGCTGCGGGTGAGGCCACGCCCCAGGGACTCGGCGTTCGGCATCAGGATGCCGGCGATGATGCAGGCCAGGATGAACTGCAGCACGGTGAGCCCGGCGCCGGCGGCCAGCGAGAGGAAGGCGGTCGCGACCGAGGTCACCTGAGGTGCGTACTTGGTCAGGAGGCCTTCCAGGTTGCTCGACGCCATGGACCAGATGGAGCTGACGCTCTCGCCGATGACGGGCCATTCGGCGACGCCTGGCGGGGGCGGGGGCACGCTCACCGTCCCGCCCGAAAGGTTCGAGATGAAGCCCTGCAGCGAGGCGACCAGGCCGGTGATCATCACGCTGACCGGGCCCAGGATGACGAGGATCCCGATCACGGTCAGGATGACCGCGGCGAGCTTGCCGCGGCCGCCGAGCCAGCCGCTGAGCTTGGTGAAAACGGGATAGAGCGCGATCGCCAGGATGATGCCCCAGAGCACGACGGCCACGAAGGGGCGCACCAGGACGAAGCACCAGGCGATCATCAGCCCGATCACCGCCAGCCGCGCCGCCAGGTCGACCGCGGTCGCCGTCAGGAGTTCTTCGTCGGCCTTTTCCAGTTTCACGTCACGGCCCCCTTGTCGCCCAGCTGCCGACCTGAGCTGCCCGCTGCACTGCGCCACCCTCTCCCGTGCCGCCGACAGCGCGGCTGACAGAAATGGCGCATCTCAATTCTTTTCATGCCCGGTTCCAGCCAAGACACGGCCTCAAAATGCGCCCGGTAGTCCGGGTCGGGCAAGAGAATCCGGGGCCGGGGGCGGCCGCTCTGATTGTCCACCGCGCAGTTGATTCCCGCCGGCGACGCCTCGGGCTCGAAGCGGGGCGGCAGTCATCTTGTCACAACTCCCTCCGGTCGACCGAGCAAGGCCGGAAAGCCCTGCTATTCCCCTGAATAGAAGCGCGGCAAACCCCGCCAGGATGAGATTCTCGGCGGTGAAAGGCCGGAGACGGGCGGCCGTCTTGCCCGGCAACTGGATGGAGGAGGGCGGGCTAAATTGCCTCGTTTTGCCGTCCAGCTTCCCTTTGCCAGCGTCGGCCATGCCCTCTATATTCGCGCCAGACGTAAGGCACCTTTCAGGCAACGCCGGAAATCCAGGGCGGCGCCCGAGAGGCGCAACGCGATTGTGAGGCCCGGTCGATGCAAGACGGAATCCTAGCCGAGTATTTCCCTATCCTCCTGTTCCTGGGGATAGCGGGCGCCCTGGCTGCGATCATGGTGATCGCCTCCTACGTCGTGGGCGATCAGCGGCCCGACTCGGAGAAGGTCTCGGCCTACGAATGCGGATTCGAGGCCTTCGACGACGCGCGCGGCCGCTTCGACGTGCGCTTCTACCTGGTCGCCATCCTCTTCATCATCTTCGACCTCGAGGTCGCCTTTCTCTTCCCCTGGGCGGTGGGCCTGGCGGACATCGGCAGCTTCGGCTTCTGGTCGATGATCATCTTCCTGGGCCTTCTGACCATCGGCTTCGCCTACGAGTGGCGCAAGGGCGCGCTCGAATGGGAATAGGGATCGCCGCAAGTCGCATGGCCCTCAGGCAAGGACAAGGTTTAGGCTCATGACTGACAGCTCCGTCGCTTTGGCACCGGGACCGGACCAGCAGAAGGTCCTCGGGCGGGTCGCCGACGAGATCAGGGATCGCGGGTTCGTTCTGGGCCAGCTCGACAAGCTGGCCGCCTGGGCGCGCACCGGCTCGCTCTGGCCCATGACCTTCGGCCTGGCCTGCTGCGCGGTCGAGATGATGCACACGGCCTGCAGCCGCTACGACATGGACCGCTTCGGCATCGTCTTCCGGCCGAGCCCGCGGCAGTCGGACGTCATGATCGTGGCCGGCACCTTGACCAACAAGATGGCCCCGGCGCTGCGCAAGGTCTACGACCAGATGCCCGAGCCGCGCTGGGTGATCTCCATGGGCTCCTGCGCCAACGGCGGCGGCTACTACCACTACAGCTATGCCGTGGTGCGCGGCTGCGACCGGATCGTGCCCGTGGACGTCTACGTGCCGGGCTGTCCGCCGACCGCCGAGGCGCTGCTCTACGGCATCCTGCAGCTCCAGAAGAAGATTCGCCGTCAGGCGGGCCTCAGCCGCTGAGCCGGATCAGCTAGGGGGAAGGCGACTTGGCACTGAACGATTCACTTCGCGACCTGGGCGAGCAGATCCCGGAAGCCCTGCCCGGTGTCGTCACCGGCCGGGACGAGGATCGCGGCGAGCTGATCCTGCGCACCGAGGCGGAGCACATCCTGCGTCTCCTGACCTATCTGCGCGATGATCAGGCCTGCCAGTTCACCTGCCTGGTCGACATCACCGCGGTCGACTGGCCGGAAGAGGAAAAGCGCTTCGAGATCGTCTATAACCTCTTGTCGGTGAAGCATAACCAGCGGGTCCGTGTCACCTTGACCACCGACGAGGAGACGCCGGTCCCCTCCGCGGTCTCGATCTTCAACTCGGCCAACTGGTTCGAGCGCGAGGTCTGGGACCTCTACGGCGTCTACTTCGACCAGCACCCCGACCTGCGCCGGATCCTCACCGACTACGGCTTCGAGGGCCATCCGCTGCGCAAGGACTTCCCGCTCACGGGCTATGTCGAGGTCCGCTACGACGAGGAGCAGAAGCGCGTGATCTACGAGCCGGTGTCGCTGGTGCAGGAGTTCCGCACCTTCGACTTCCAGTCGCCCTGGGAGGGCATGCTGAACGCGAAGAACAACGCCTTGCTGCCCGGCGACGAGAAAGCCGCCGACGGCGAGAGCTGAGGAGAGGCAGGATGGCCGAAGCCAGAATCAAGCCGATGACCCTCAACTTCGGGCCGCAGCACCCTGCGGCCCATGGAGTCTTGCGTCTGGTCATGGAGATGGACGGCGAGGTGATCGAGCGCGCCGATCCCCACGTCGGCCTGCTGCACCGCGGCACCGAGAAGCTGATCGAGTACAAGACCTACCTGCAGGCGATCCCCTATTTCGACCGCCTGGACTACGTCTCGCCGATGAACCAGGAGCACGCCTTCGCGCTGGCCGTGGAGAAGCTGCTGGGGATCGAGGTGCCGCTGCGCGCGCAGTACATCCGGGTTCTCTTTTCGGAACTGACGCGCATCGCCAACCACCTGCTGAACATCACCACCTTCGCGCTCGACGTCGGTGCCATGACGCCGATCCTCTGGGGCTTCGAGGAACGCGAGAAGATCATGGAGTTCTACGAGCGGGTCTGCGGCGCGCGCCTGCATGCGGCCTACTTCCGGCCGGGCGGCGTGCACCAGGACCTGCCGGCGGGCCTGACCCACGACATCCGCGCCTTCACCGAGACCTTCCCCAAGGTCATCGACGACATGGAGGGGCTGCTGACCGAGAACCGGATCTTCCGGCAGCGCACCGTGGACATCGGCATCGTCAGCGCCGAGGAGGCGCTGGACTGGGGCTTCTCCGGGCCGATGATCCGCGGCTCCGGCCTGGCCTGGGACCTGCGCCGCGCGCAGCCCTACGACTGCTATGCTGATCTCTCCTTCGGCATCCCGATCGGCAAGAACGGCGACTGCTTCGACCGCTACCTGGTGCGCATGGAAGAGATGCGCCAGTCGCTGGCGATCATCGCGCAGTGCCTTGATCGCATGCCGGAAGGCCCGGTGCATACGCCCAACAACAAGGTGACGCCGCCCCGCCGGGCCGAGATGAAGCACTCGATGGAGGCGCTGATCCATCACTTCAAGCTCTATACCGAGGGCTATCACGTGCCGCCGGGGGCGACCTACACGGCGGTCGAGGCACCCAAGGGCGAGTTCGCGGTCTACCTGGTCTCGAATGGCAGCAACCGGCCCTACAAGTGCCACATCCGGGCGCCGGGCTTCGCCCACATGGCTGCCATGGACTTCCTCTGCAAGGGGCACATGCTGGCCGACAGCGTCGCCATCCTCGGCTCCATGGACATCGTTTTCGGCGAGGTTGACCGATGAGCGAGACCAGCTACCACCGGCCGGCCAGCGGCGACTTCGCCTTCGACAGCGAGAACGAGGCACTGGCCCAGCGGATCATCGCCCGCTATCCCGAGGGACGACACCGCAGCGCCGTGATCCCGCTGCTCGACATCGCCCAGCGGCAGAACGGCGGCTGGCTCTCCGGCGAGGCCATAGAGTTCGTGGCCGAGCGGCTGCAGATGGCGCCGATCCGGGTCTACGAGGTCGCCAGCTTCTACACCATGTTCAACAAGAAGCCGGTGGGGAAGTACCTGCTGCAGGTCTGCCGCACGACGCCCTGCTGGCTGCGCGGGTCCGACAGCCTGACCGAGACCGTGAAGCAGGTCTGCGGGATCGAGATCGGCGGCACCTCCGAGGACGGCCTCTTCACCCTGATGGAGGTCGAGTGCCTGGGGGCCTGCTGCAACGCCCCCATGGTCCAGATCAACGACGACTACTATGAGGATCTCGACGCCGAGAGCTTCGCCAAGCTGCTGGACGACCTGAAGAACGGGCGCGAGGTCGCCAAGGGTTCGCAGACCGGCCGCCTGGCCTCGGCACGCAGCGACGGCCCGCACACCCTGACCAAGCTGGAGGAGGGGCCGCTGCCGAGCGGCATCCTGCGTGCGGACGCCGCCAAGGCGGCCGAGGAGGCAGCGGCCGCCGCGCCTGCGCCCGAACCCGAGCCGCCCGCGGAAGAGAGCCCGGAGGAGAAGGCCGATGCCGCCGGCACGCGGCCGCAGGGCCTGGCCGGACCGCGCGACGGCAAGGCCGACGACCTGAAGAAGGTGAAGGGGATCGGCCCGGTCGGCGAGACGTCACTGAACGAGCTTGGCATCTACCACTACGATCAGGTCGCGGCCTGGAGCGAGGCGGAGGCCGCCTGGGTGGGGGCCTTCCTCGCCTTTCCGGGCCGGGTCGAGCGCGAGGAGTGGATCGCCCAGGCAAAGGCCTTGGCCGAGGGGAAGGGGGCCTAGACCATGCTGCAGGACAAGGATCGCATCTTCACCAACCTCTACGGCCAGGAAGACTGGGGTCTGGAGGGCGCGCGCAAGCGTGGGGTCTGGAGCGAGATTCCGACCATCATCGATCTCGGCTACGAGAAGATCATCGAGCTTCTGAAGGAATCGGACCTGCGCGGCCGCGGCGGGGCCGGCTTCCCGACCGGCATGAAGTGGAGCTTCATGTGGCCGAAGCGCGACGAGCGACCCCGCTACCTGGTCGTCAACGCCGACGAGTCGGAGCCCGGATCCTGTAAGGATCGCGAGATCTTACGCAACGATCCTCACCGTCTGCTTGAAGGAATCGTCGTGGCCTGCTTCGCCATGGGGGCGAACGCCAGCTACATCTACGTGCGCGGCGAGTACTACAGCGAGGCCTCGAACCTGCAGAAGGCCATCGACCAGGCCTACGAAGCGGGCCTGCTGGGCAAGAGGGCCGGCGGCACCGACTGGCACTGCGACATCTACCTGCACCGCGGCGCCGGCGCCTACATCTGCGGCGAGGAGACGGCCCTGCTGGAGAGCCTGGAGGGCAAGAAGGGCCAGCCGCGCCTGAAGCCGCCCTTCCCGGCGGCCTCCGGGCTCTACGGCTGCCCCACCACGATCAACAACGTCGAGACCATCGCCGTGGTGCCGGAGATCCTGCGGCGCGGCGTCAGCTGGTGGAAGCAGTTCGGCCGGCCGCGCAACCACGGCACCAAGATCTTCTCGATCTCTGGCCACGTGGAGAAGCCCTGCAACGTCGAAGAGGCGATGAGCATCCCGCTGAGGGAACTGATCGAGAAGCATGCCGGCGGCGTGCGCGGCGGCTGGGAGAACCTGCTGGCGATCATCCCCGGCGGATCCTCCGTTCCCTGCCTGCCGCAGGACGTCTGCGGCGACATGCTGATGGACTTCGACGCGCTGCGCGAGGCCAAGTCGGGGCTGGGGACGGCGGCCGTGATCGTGATGGACAAGTCGACCGACATCGTCGAGGCCATCGCGCGGCTCTCGCACTTCTACATGCACGAGAGCTGCGGGCAGTGCACGCCCTGCCGCGAGGGCACCGGCTGGATGTACCGGGTCATGAACCGCATGGTGCGCGGCGAGGCGGAGAAGCGCGAGATCGACCTGCTCTTGGACGTGACCCATCAGGTCGAGGGTCACACGATCTGCGCGCTCGGCGATGCGGCGGCCTGGCCGATCCAGGGGCTCATTCGTCATTTCCGTCCCGAGCTGGAGCGCCGAATCGAAGCCTACCGCGCCCGGGCTGCGGCCTAGAGCAGGCAAGAGCAAGGAGACCGAACGCGGCCATGCCGAAACTGACCATCGACGGACGCGAGATCGAGGTTCCGAACGGGATCACCGTCCTGCAGGCCTGCGAGCTTGCCGGCGTGGAGATCCCGCGCTTCTGCTATCACGAGCGCCTCTCGGTCGCCGGCAACTGCCGCATGTGCCTGGTGGAGATGGAGCGCGCGCCCAAGCCGATCGCGTCGTGCGCCATGCCGGTGGGCGAGGGAATGGTGATCAAGACCGACACCCCCCTGGTGCAGAAGGCGCGCCAGGGCACCATGGAGTTCCTGCTGATCAACCACCCGCTGGACTGCCCGATCTGCGACCAGGGCGGCGAGTGCGACCTGCAGGACCAGGCCATGGCCTACGGCTACGACCGCAGCCGCTACAGCGAGAACAAGCGCGCGGTGGCCGAGAAGGAAATGGGTCCGATCATCAAGACGGTGATGACCCGCTGCATCCAGTGCACCCGCTGCGTGCGCTTCGCCACCGAGATCGCCGGCGTCGAGGAGGTGGGACTGGTCAATCGCGGCGAGCATGCCGAGATCACCAGCCTGGAGCGCGCGGTGGACAGCGAGCTCTCCGGCAACCTGATCGACGTCTGCCCGGTCGGCGCGCTGACGGCACGGCCCTATGCCTTCCACGCGCGCCCCTGGGAGCTGCATAAGACCAACACGATCGACGTCATGGATGCCGTCGGCAGCAACATCCGCGTCGACGCCCGCGGCCGGGACATCCTGCGCGTGCTGCCGCGCCTGCACGAGGGCGTGAACGAGGAGTGGCTGGCCGACAAGTCGCGCTATGCCATCGACGGCCTGAAGAAGGCGCGCCTCGACCGCCCCTACCTGCGCCAGTCCGACGGCAAGCTGAAGCCCTGCTCCTGGGACGAGGCCTTCGACGTGATCGCACACAAGATGACCGCCGCATCGGGCGAGCGCATGGCGGCGATCGCGGGCGACCTCTGCGATGCCGAGGCGATGATGGCGCTGAAGCTCCTGATGCAGAGCCTGGGCTCGCCCAACCTCGACTGCCGGCAGGACGGCGCCCAGATCGCCTGCGAGCCCGCCGGCGGGCCGGAGGCCGGATACCTCTTCAACACCGGCATCGCCGGGGTCGAGGAGGCCGACGCGGTCCTGCTGATCGGCACCAACCCGCGCTGGGAGGCACCGCTGGTGAACACCCGGCTGCGCAAGCGCAGCCTGCGCGGCGGCCTTGCCGTGGGCGTGATCGGCCCCAGCCCAGACCTGACCTACAGCTACCAGCACCTGGGAAGCGGTCCCGAGGCACTGGCCGCCCTGGCGCGCGGCGAGGGGGACTTCGCCGAGGCGCTGGCCAAGGCGGAGCGGCCGCTCCTGATCCTGGGGCAGGGCGCGCTCGCCCGCCCGGACGGCGGTGCGATCCTGGCGCTGGCGCGGCAGGTGGCGGAGCAGACCGGCATGGCCGGCGACAAGGCGCCCGAGGGCTGGAACGGCTTCAACGTCCTGCACACGGCGGCTGCCCGCGTCGCCGGCCTGCTGATGGGCTTCCTGCCGCAGGCCGACGGCAAGGACCTTGAGGGCATCCTCGCAGCCTCCCAGGCCGGCGAGATGGACCTGGTCTACCTGCTGGGCGCCGACGAGATCGACATGTCCCGGCTGGGCAAGGCCTTCGTCATCTACCAGGGCCACAGCGGCGATGCCGGGGCCCGGCGCGCCGACGTGATCCTGCCGGGTGCGGCCTACACCGAGAAGAACGCCACCTTCGTCAACACCGAGGGACGGGTTCAGCTCGCCCGCCTGGCGGTCTTCCCGCCGGGCGACGCCAGGGAGGACTGGACCATCCTGCGCGCGCTCTCGGGCCGGCTGAAGAAGCCCTTGCCCTTCGACAACATAGGCGCGCTGCGCAAGCTCCTGATCGACAGCAACCCGCGCTTCGGACAGGTGGACCGCCAGACGCCGGGCAACTGGGGCAGCTTCGGCAAGGAGGGGGCGCTCGACGATGCACCGCTGGCCTCCTCGATCCAGGACTACTACCGGACCGACCCGATCAGCCGTGCCTCGGCCGTGATGGCGGAATGCAGTGCGACCTTCGTGGTCGGAGAAGGCGAGGGGGAGGCGACCGGCACCCATGGCTGAGATCGGCTTCTGGTCGGGTTACGCCTGGCCCTTCATCCTGACGGTGCTGTCCATCATTGCGCTGGTGGTGCCGCTGCTGGTCGCGGTGGCCTATCTCACGCTGGCCGAGCGGCGGGTGATCGCCGCCATGCAGCTCCGCAAGGGCCCCAACGTGGTCGGTCCCTTCGGCCTCTGGCAGCCCTTCGCCGACGGCCTGAAGCTGCTGTTCAAGGAGACCATCCTGCCGGCCGGCGCCAACCGGGTGGTCTTTCTGCTGGCGCCGATGCTGACCTTCACCCTGGCGCTGATCGCCTGGGCGGTGATCCCGGTCGCCGAGGGCTGGGTGATCGCCGACATCAACGTCGGCATCCTCTACCTCTTCGCGGTCTCCTCGCTGGGCGTCTACGGCGTCATCATGGCGGGCTGGGCCTCGAACTCGAAATACCCCTTCCTGGGCGCGCTGCGCTCGGCGGCGCAGATGGTCTCCTACGAGGTCTCGATGGGCTTCGTGATCGTGACCGTCATCCTCTGCGCCGGGTCGCTCAACATCACCCACATCGTGAACGCGCAGCAGGACCTCTGGTACTGCATCCCGCTGCTGCCGATGTTCGTGGTTTTCTTTATCTCGACCCTGGCCGAGACCAACCGCTCCCCCTTCGACCTGCCGGAGGGCGAATCGGAACTGGTGGCCGGCTACTTCGTCGAGTACTCCTCCATGTCCTTCGCCCTCTTCTTCCTGGGCGAGTACGCGAACATGATCCTCATGAGCGCGATGACCACGATCCTCTTCCTGGGCGGCTGGCTGGCACCCTTCGGGATCGCGCCCTTCACCTGGATACCGGGCGTCATCTGGTTCGTGGCCAAGGTCTGCTTCGTGCTCTTCTGCTTCCTCTGGGTCAGGGCCACCTTCCCGCGCTATCGCTACGACCAGCTGATGCGCCTGGGATGGAAGGTCTTCCTGCCGCTCTCGCTGGTCTGGCTGGTGCTGACCGCGGCCGCCCTGGTCACCTTCGACTGGCTGCCGGCTGCAGGGGGCGGCGCATGACGCATTTCGGTCCGGGACGGTCGCCGGCCGTCCGGGCGATGAGAAAGGTTTGAGGCTATGTCGGCAATCTCGCTTGGCTTTCGCAGTCTCCTTCTGGGGGAACTGCTGTCGGGGATGAGCCTGACCTTGCGCTATTTCTTCAAGCCCAAGGTCACCTTGAACTATCCCTACGAGAAGGGCCCGCTGTCGCCGCGCTTCCGCGGCGAGCACGCGCTGCGCCGCTATCCCAACGGCGAGGAGCGCTGCATCGCCTGCAAGCTCTGCGAGGCGATCTGTCCGGCCCAGGCCATCACCATCGAGTCCGAGCCGCGCGCCGACGGCAGCCGCCGCACCACGCGCTACGACATCGACATGACGAAGTGCATCTACTGCGGCTACTGCCAGGAGGCCTGTCCGGTCGACGCCATCGTCGAGGGACCGAACTTCGAGTTCGCCGCGGAGACCCGCGAGGAGCTCTTCTACAACAAGGAACGCCTTCTCGATATCGGCGATCGCTGGGAGTACGAGATCGCGCTCAATCTGGAAAAGGATGCACCCTACCGCTGAGCCGGCGGTGGCGGGGAGAAGACGAAGAGGTGTGCGCTGTGCTGAGCCAGGAGACTAAGCCGGGCCGGGCCGTCAGAGGGGGCCCGGACCGCGAGGGGGATCGATGATCGTCGAGACAATAGCCTTCTACCTCTTTTCGGCCATCACCATCGCCGCGGCGGTCATGGTGATCTCGGCCCGCAATCCCGTGCACTCCGTGCTCTTCCTGATCCTGGCCTTCTTCAACTCGGCCGCACTCTTCGTGCTGATGGGGGCGGAGTTCCTGGCCATGATCCTGGTCGTGGTCTACGTCGGCGCGGTCGCGGTGCTCTTCCTCTTCGTGGTGATGATGCTGGACATCAACTTCGTGGAGCTGCGCCAGGGCTTCCTGCAGTATCTGCCGGTCGGCGGCCTGATCGGCCTCGTCCTCTTCGTCGAGCTGGCGGCGGTGGTGGGTACCTGGGTGGTGTCGCCGGAGGCGGGCCGGCTCGTCGAGAGGCCGACGCCGGCGCCTGGCGAGGTCAGCAACACGCTGGCGCTGGGGCGCATCCTCTATACCGACTACGCCTATCTCTTTCAGCTTGCCGGCCTGATCCTGCTGGTCGCGATGATCGGCGCCATCGTGCTGACCCTGAGGCAGCGCGAGGGCGTTCGCAAGCAGTCGATCCCGGAGCAGATCTCCAGGCCGCGCGACAAGTCCATCGAGGTCAAGGACGTGCCGACAGGAAGCGGGGTCTGACGCCATGACTGAAGCCATCGGCCTTTCCCACTATCTGGTGGTCGCCGCCATCCTCTTCACGCTGGGGATCTTCGGGATCTTCCTGAACCGCAAGAACGTCATCATCATCCTGATGTCCATCGAGCTCATGCTGCTGGCGGTGAACATCAACCTGGTGGCCTTCTCAACCCACCTCGGCGACCTGGTGGGCCAGGTCTTCGCCATGTTCATCCTGACCGTGGCCGCGGCGGAGGCCGCCATCGGCCTTGCCATCCTCGTGGTCTACTTCCGCAACCGCGGCTCCATCGCGGTGGAAGACATCAACATGATGAAGGGCTAGCCCGATGGATGCTGCCGTCGTCTTCCTGCCGCTGATCGGCGCGATCATCGCCGGGTTCTTCCGCCACTCGCTGGGCGACCGCGGGGCGCAGGTGGTGACCTGCACCCTGATGCTGCTTTCCTGCCTCTTCGCGCTGATCCTCTTCGCGCGGGTGCCGCTGGGCGGGGAGGAGGCCTGGATCACGCCGCTCTTCACCTGGTTCGAGAGCGGGACCTTCAAGCTCTCCTGGGCGATCAAGGTCGACAGCCTCTCGGTGGTCATGATGATGGTGGTGACCGTGGTCTCCACCGTCGTGCATTTCTATTCGATCGGCTACATGTCGGAAGACAAGTCGGTCCCGCGCTTCATGTCCTACCTGTCGCTCTTCACCTTCTTCATGCTGATGCTGGTGACCTCCGACAACCTGGTGCAGATGTTCTTCGGCTGGGAGGGCGTCGGGCTGGCCTCCTACCTGCTGATCGGCTTCTGGTACGAGAAGCCCTCGGCCAACGCGGCGGCGATCAAGGCCTTCCTGGTGAACCGCGTGGGCGACGTCGGCTTCGCGCTGGGCATCGCCGGGGTCTTCTTCCTCTTCGGCGCGGTCGACTTCGTGGACATCTTCCCGTACGCGGCGGCCGAGGCGGAGCGGACCATCACCGTCTTCGGCATCACCGCGCCGGCGCTGGAGATCCTCTGCATCCTCCTCTTCGTCGGGGCCATGGGCAAGTCGGCGCAGCTCGGCCTGCACACCTGGCTGCCGGACGCCATGGAGGGCCCGACCCCGGTCTCCGCGCTGATCCATGCCGCCACCATGGTGACGGCCGGCGTCTTCATGGTTTGCCGGCTCTCGCCGCTCTTCGAGGAGGCGGCGACGGCCCGCGAGGTCGTGACCTACGTCGGTGCCATCACCTGCTTGTTCGCGGCCACCATCGGCATCGCACAGAACGACATCAAGCGGGTGATCGCCTATTCGACCTGCTCGCAGCTGGGCTACATGTTCTTTGCCGCCGGGGTCTCGGCCTATTCCGCGGCCATGTTCCACCTGACCACGCACGCCTTCTTCAAGGCGCTGCTGTTCCTGGGTGCGGGCTGCGTCATCACCTCCATGCACCACGACCAGGACATGCGGCGCATGGGCGGCCTCTGGAAGAAGATCCCCATCACCTATGCCTACATGTGGATCGGGTCGCTGGCGCTGGCCGGCATCGGCCTGCCGCTCGGCATGATCGGGCTCTGGGACATCGGCTTCGCCGGCTTCTACTCGAAGGATATGGTGATCGAGGCGGCCTATGCGGCGCACACCGGCCAGGGGCTCTTCGCCTACTGGATGGGGGTCGCAGCGGCGGTCCTGACCGGCCTCTATTCCGGGCGCCTCATCTTCATGACCTTCCACGGCAAGCCCGCCATCCCCGAGGCCTACGCGCACGCCCATGAATCGCCGCGGGTCATGCTGCTGCCGCTGGTGGTGCTGGCCTTCGGCGCCGTCTTCGCCGGCATGATCGGATATTACTTCTTCGTCGGCGGCGGCCTGGAGAGCTTCTGGGGCGAATCGCTGTCACGAAAGCACAGCCCGATCGAGGCGGCGCACCACGTCGCCGCCTGGGTCAAGCTGATGCCTTTCCTGGCAGGCCCGCTCGGCTTCGCCATCGCCTGGGTCTGCTACATGGGCCAGCCGGGTCTTGCCGGCGACATCGCCGGCCGCTTCCGCGGGGCCTACCTCTTCCTGCTGAACAAGTGGTACTTCGACGAGCTCTACGACCGGATCTTCGTGCGACCGGCCCTGGTGCTGGGCCGGGGGCTCTGGATCAGGGGCGACCAGAAGACCATCGACGCCTTCGGCCCGGACGGCATCGCGGCCACCACCCTGCAGGTGACCCGGCGCGCGGTCCTGCTGCAGAGCGGCTTCGTCTACCACTACGCCTTCGCCATGCTGATCGGCGTCGTGGTCTTCATCACCTGGTATGTGGCCACATAGCGCGGCCGAGACGAGCGCAAGGGGAAAAGAGACACCGCCATGAGCTGGCCTCTGCTATCTATCGTGACCTTCCTGCCGCTGGTGGGCGCGCTCTTCATCCTGCTGATCCGGGGCGACGAGGAGACCGTGGCGCGCAATGCCCGCTACATGGCGCTCTGGACCTCGATCATCACCTTCCTGCTGTCGCTCTTCATCTGGTTCAACTTCGAGCGCGGCACGGCCGACTTCCAGTTCGTCGACGAGACCGTCTGGCTGCCCGACCTGGGGCTGGTCTACAAGGTGGGCGTCGACGGCATCTCCATGCCGCTGGTGCTGCTCTCGACCCTGCTGACGCCGCTCTGCGTGCTGGCGAGCTGGGATTCGATCAAGCACCGGGTGAAGGAGTACATGATCGCCTTCCTGGTGCTGGAGACCCTGATGGTCGGCACCTTCTCGGCGCTCGACATCATCCTCTTCTACATCTTCTTCGAGGGCGTGCTGATCCCGATGTTCCTCATCATCGGGGTCTGGGGCGGACCCAGGCGGGTCTATTCGGCCTTCAAGTTCTTCCTCTACACGCTGGCCGGCTCGCTGCTCATGCTGATCGCGGTGCTGACGATCGTCTTCTACATGGGCACCAGCGACATCCCGACCCTGATGGAGCAGGCCAAGCTGCCGGCCTCCATGCAGGTCTGGCTGTGGCTCGCCTTCTTCGCCTCCTTCGCCGTCAAGATGCCGATGTGGCCGGTGCACACCTGGCTGCCGGACGCGCATGTGGAGGCGCCGACGGCGGGCTCGGTCATCCTGGCCGGCGTGCTCTTGAAGATGGGCGGCTATGGCTTCCTGCGCTTCTCGGTCCCGATGATGCCGCAGGGGACGGAGTTCTTCATCCCTCTGGTCTTCTTCCTCTCGGTGGTGGCGGTGATCTACACCTCGCTGGTGGCGCTGGCGCAGCAGGACATGAAGAAGCTGATCGCCTATTCCTCGGTGGCGCACATGGGCTTCGTCACGCTCGGCATCTTCACGCTCAACCGCCAGGGCATCGAGGGCGCCATGTTCCAGATGCTCTCGCACGGCGTCGTCTCGGCCGCGCTCTTCCTCTGCGTCGGCGTGGTCTACGACCGCCTGCACACCCGCGACATCGACCGCTACGAGGGCCTGGCCAACACCATGCCGGCCTATGCCCTGGTCTTCATGGTCTTCATGCTGGCCTCCGTCGGCCTGCCCGGCACCAGCGGCTTCGTCGGCGAGTTCCTGGTGATCGTCGGCGCCTTCCAGGTCAGTTCCTGGATCGCGCTGCTGGCCGCCACCGGCATGGTCCTGGGTGCCGCCTACATGCTCTACCTCTACCGCCGGGTCATCTTCGGCGTGATCACCAAGCCGGACCTGAAGCGCCTGCTCGACATGAACTGGCGCGAGCGAATCGTCTTCGCCCCGCTGGTGGCGCTGGTGCTGTGGATGGGCATCTATCCGGCGAGCTTCCTCGACGTCATCGGCCCCTCGGTCGAGGTCCTGGTGGAGCGCTATCAGACCGCAACGCTCGAGCAGCCGGCGCCCTCGCTGATGGCGCTGCTCGGGCGCTAGGAGGCAGACATGACGACCAGCATCGGCAACGACCTCCTGCTTGCACTGCCCGAGATCATCCTGGCACTGGCGGCCCTCGGCCTGCTCATGGTCGGCGCCTTCGCCGGAAAGGTGAAGGCGGGCAACCTGCTGTGGCTCTGCGTGATCGCGATCCTGCTCGCGGGCCTCGACATCCTCTTCTCGTTCGGCACGCGCGAGGTCGCCTTCGGCGGGCTCTTCGTGGTCGAGCCCTTCGGCAACTTCATGAAGCTGCTGGTGCTGATCGGCGCGGGGTTGACGATGGTGCTGAGCCACCACTTCATCGAGCGCGAGCGCATGGCGATCTTCGAGTTCCCGGTGCTCCTCCTGATCGCCACGCTCGGCATGATGCTGATGATCTCGGCCAACGACCTGATCAGCCTCTACATGGGCCTGGAGCTGCAGAGCCTCTCGCTCTACGTCGTCGCGGCCTTGAAGCGCGACAACCTCAGGTCCTCCGAGGCCGGCCTCAAGTACTTCGTCCTGGGTGCGCTCTCCTCGGGCATGCTGCTCTACGGCGCCTCCATGGTCTACGGCTTCGCCGGAACCACCTCCTTCCAGAGCCTTGGCCAGGTCTTCATGGACCTCTCGGCGGCCGGCGAGGCGCCTTCGATGGGGCTGATCATCGGGCTGGTCTTCCTGCTGGCGGGGCTCTGCTTCAAGATCTCGGCCGTGCCCTTCCACATGTGGACGCCCGACGTCTACGAGGGCGCCCCCACGGCGGTCACAGCCTTCTTTGCGGCCGCTCCCAAGGTCGCCGCCTTCGCGCTTCTGATGCGCGTCCTGCTGGACCCCTTCCTCGGCCTGGTGGACCAGTGGCAGCAGATCATCGTCGTGGTCTCGGTGGCCTCCATGGTACTCGGCGCCTTCGCCGCCATCGGCCAGAGCAACATCAAGCGACTGATGGCCTACAGCTCCATCGGCCACGTGGGCTATGCCCTGGTGGGCCTGGCGGCCGGCACGGAAGAGGCCGCGGCCAGCGTGATGATCTACCTGGCGATCTACATGGTCATGACCCTGGGCACCTTCGGCTGCATCCTGCTGATGCGCCGCGACGGCCGCCTGGTGGAGAACATCGACGACCTGGGCGGCCTCTTCTCGACCCAGCCCATGCTGGCGGTGGCACTCTCCATCCTCATGTTCTCGCTGGCCGGCATCCCGCCGATGGCGGGCTTCATCGGCAAGCTTTACGTCTTCGAGGCGGCGGTCGAGGCGGGGCTCTACACCCTGGCCGTCATCGGCGTGCTGAGCTCCGCGGTCGCGGCCTACTACTACCTGCGCATCGTCAAGCTCATGTGGTTCGACGAGGCCGGCGAGCCCTTCGACAAGCAGATCCCGCGCGAGGTGGGGCTGGTGATCGCGGTGGCGAGCCTGGCGATGATCGTCCTGGTGGTGATCCCCGATCCCCTGACCTCCGGCGCGGCCGCCGCGGCCGCCTCGCTCTTCGGGAAATGAGCCGAGCGGAGAGCGGACTACCAGCGGGCTATCGGCTGATCTGCTTCGAGCAAATCGACAGCACCATGAACGAGGCGGAGCGCCAGGCGGAAGGCGGCGCGCCCGACGGGACCCTGATCCTGGCCGGCCGGCAGACCGCCGGCCGGGGCCGGCGCGGACGGAGCTGGGAGACGCCGCCGGGGAACCTGGCCCTCTCGGCGGTACTGCGCCCGCGGCTGAGCCTGCAGGAGGTGGCCCTGCTGGGGTTCGCGGCGGGCCTCGCCCTGCACGACTGCCTCTCCGTCTACCCCGAACTGGCCGGGCGGATCCGGCTGAAGTGGCCCAACGACCTCCTGCTGGAGGGCGCGAAGCTCTCCGGCCTGCTGCTGGAGAGCCGCAGCGACGCCGCGGGCGGGGCCGAGTGGCTGATCCTGGGGCTCGGCGTCAACCTGGCCTGGGCCCCGGAGGATACGCCCTATCCGGCGACCTCTCTTTCCGCGGTCATGAGCCCGGTGCCCGATGCCCGGACGATTGCCTGCGCCTGGGCCGAAGCCTTCGCAGTCCGGCGCGCAAGCCTCGAAATTGGGGGCTTTGCCGCCCTGCGCGCCGACTGGAAGGCCGCCGCCGCCGGGCTGGGCCAGCCGCTGGCCGCGCGGCTTGCCGACGGCCGGGTGCTGGAGGGGCGCTTCGAGGACCTGGCTCCGGACGGCAACCTGCTTCTGGCGCTGCCGGGCGAGGAGCGCCCGCGCGCCATTGCCGCCGGCGAGGTCTTCTTTCCGCAGGGAGCGAGCCATGCTGCTGGCCATTGATTCCGGAAACACCAACTGTGTCTTCGCCCTGCTCGACGGCGAGGAGCTGGTCGGCCGCTGGCGGGCTGCCAGCGACCCGCGCCGCACCGCCGACGAGTATGCGGTCTGGCTGACCCAGCTCATGACCCTCGACGGCCATGCGGACGTCAAGGTCGAGGGCGTGATCCTGAGCAACGTGGTCCCGGCCGCTGACTACAACCTGCGCCGCCTCTGCGAGCGCTACATCGGTGGGCCGCCGGTGACGGTGAAGGGCGCAGCCGCCAGCTATCCCATCAAGATCCGCCTCGACCGCCCGGACCGGATCGGCGACGACCGCATCGCCAACGCCGTCGGCGCGCACGCGCGCTATCCAGGCCCGCTCATCATCGTCGATTTCGGCACCGCCACCACCTTCGACGTGGTCGCCGCCGACGGCGGCTACGAAGGCGGCTCCATCGCGCCCGGCATCAACCTCTCGCTGGATGCCCTCTACCTGGGGGCGGCGCACCTGCCGCGCATCCTGATCGAGAAGCCGCAGCAGGTGATCGGCCACGACACCGTGCCGGCCATGCAGTCCGGCATCTTCTGGGGCTACATCGGCCTGATCGAGGGCCTGGTGAAGCGCATCGTGGCGGAGTTCGGCGAGGAGATGACGGTGATCGGGACCGGCGGCCTGGCGCCGCTCTTCCACGGCAGTACCGAGGCCATCCACCACGTCGACCACGAGCTGACCCTGCGCGGGCTGCGTCTGCTCTACGACCACGCCATCCAGCAATGAGCAAGGACTTCGACCCGGCACCGGGCGCCGACCAGCTCTTCTTCCTGCCGCTCGGCGGGACCGGCGAGATCGGCATGAACCTGAACCTCTACGGCCACGACGGCCAGTGGCTGATGGTCGACCTGGGGATCACCTTCCCGGAGGACGGCAGCCTGCCCGGGATCGAGGTCCTGATGCCCGATCCGGCCTTCATCGAGGAGCGCCGCCAGCACCTGATCGGCCTGGTGGTCACGCACGGGCACGAGGACCACATCGGCGCGATCCCCTACCTCTGGCCGCGCCTGCGCTGCCCCATCTACGCCACCCCCTTCACCGCAGAGCTGGTGCGCCGCAAGCTGGACGAGGCCGGCTTCCGCAACGAGGTCGAGCTGCACGAGATCCCGCTCTCAGGCCACTTCACCCTGGGCTCCTTCGACATCGAGCTGATCTCGCTCACCCACTCGATACCGGAGCCCAACGCGCTGGTAATCCGCACCGCGCTGGGCACCGTGCTGCACACCGGCGACTGGAAGATTGATCCCGACCCCCTGGTCGGCGACGACTTCGACGAGGCGGCGCTGAAGGCGCTGGCGGGGGAGGGGGTGCTGGCGCTAGTCGGCGATTCCACCAACGCCATGGTCGAGGGCAGCTCCGGCTCGGAGGCCGAGGTGCGCGAGAACCTGACGCAGCTCGTGAAGGAGGCTCGCGGCCGCGTCCTCGTTGCTTGTTTCGCCACCAACGTCGCCCGGCTGGAGAGCGCCATGGTTGCGGCCAAGCGGGCCGGACGGCGGGTCTGCCTGGTCGGCCGCTCGATGAAGCGGATCTACGAGGCGGCGACCATGACCGGCTATCTGAACCAGCCGGCCTCGCTGATCTCCGAGGACGAGGTCGGCTACCTGCCGCGCGAGGAGGTGCTGATCCTGGCGACCGGCAGCCAGGGCGAGCCGCGCGCCGCCCTGCCGCGTATGGCGCGCGGCGAGCACCGCCATATCGTGATCGACCCGGACGACACGGTGATCTTCTCCTCGCGCGTCATCCCCGGCAACGAGAGGCCGATCCAGCGGCTGCAGGAGCGCCTGCGCAGCCTGGGCGCCAAGGTGCTGACCGACGACGAGGTCTTCGTCCACGTCTCCGGCCATCCCGCGCGCGAGGAGCTCTCGCAGATGTACCAGTGGGTCAGGCCCAGGATCGCCGTGCCCGTCCATGGCGAACCCCAGCACCTACGCGCGCATGCGGAACTGGCCAAGGCCTGCCAGGTGCCCGAGGCCATCGTCGGCGGCAACGGACAGGTCGTACGCCTGGCGCCGCCCGAGGACGCGGGGGTCGTCGCGAGCGTCCCGGTCGGCCGCCTGGCGCTCGACGGTAACCGTCTGCTGCCGATCGATTCGCCAAGCCTGAGAGAGCGCGTGCGCCTGTCGGGCGGTGGCGTCGTGATGGCGAGCCTGGTGACGGACCATAGAGGCGATCTTCTGGCCCGGCCGCAGATCACGGCGCGCGGCGTGGGTAGCGAGGCGCAGGACCGGGACTGGCTGGTCGCCGCCGCCGAAGATGCGGTCTACAGTGCCGGCAAGGCGGTGCGTCGGGACGAGGAGCGGCTGCGCGAGCATGTAAGGGTTGCGCTGCGCCGGAGTATCCAGGGCGAGATCGGCAAGAAGGTTCAGGTGGAGGTGCACCTGGTCCGGGTTTAGAGATCGGGCGGGAGGCGGCGGTGCGCCAGCGCCGCATTTGGGCGCAGGGAGCTTGCTGCCCATCGCCGCTGCGCCACATTCTAGAGCAGATCCCGAGCAGATGGACTCATCTGCGATGACGATTTGCGTTTTAAACAACGCCCTAGAGCGGATCGCGAGCAGACGGACTCCTCTGCGATGCTAGAGAGGAAGAGGATAGATGATTGGACGCTTGAACCATGTCGCCATCGCCGTGCCGGACCTGGAGAAGGCGGCGGCGATGTACCGGGAGACCCTGGGGGCCAAGGTCTCCGAAGCGACGCCGGAGCCCGACCACGGGGTGAGCGTCGTCTTCGTCGAGCTGCCGAACACCAAGATCGAGCTGCTGCATCCGCTGGGCGACAACTCGCCGATCCAGGCCTTCCTCGACAAGAACCCCTCGGGCGGCATGCACCACGTCTGCTATGAGGTCGACGACATCATGAGCGCGCGCGACCGCCTCAAGGCCGAGGGCGCACGGGTCCTGGGCGACGGCGAGCCGAAGATCGGCGCGCACGGCAAGCCGGTGCTCTTCCTGCACCCCAAGGACTTCTGCGGCACGCTCGTGGAGCTGGAGCAGGCCTGAGGACCGAGCGACGATGCCCTGGCCGACGATGATCCTGGTCTACACCATCATCTGGTGGGTGGTCCTCTTTACCGTGCTTCCCTTCGGCGCCAAGCCGCCCAAGGAGAGCGAGATCGGTCATGTGGCCTCGGCGCCGGAGCGGCCGATGCTCTGGCGCAAGGCCCTGGCGACCACCTTGATCTCGGCCGTCCTCTTCGCCGGGGTCTACTGGCTGGTCGTCAGCGATCTCATTCCCCTGAGGCCGACGGCCTCCTGATCCTCATCCTCCGCATGGACAGATCATGAGCAGCTACTGCGATGCCGCGCCCGGCCATCCCTGGCACGGGCCCTACCACGACGAAGAGTACGGCTTTCCCATCGACAGCGAGGCCGGGCTCTTCGAGCGGCTGGTGCTGGAGATCAACCAGGCGGGCCTCTCCTGGCTCACCATCCTGAAGAAGCGCGAAGCCTTCCAGGCCGCCTATGCCGCTTTCGACGTCGACACGGTCGCCGCCTTCGACGAGGCGGACCGTGCGCGCCTCCTGAACGATTCCGGCATCATCCGCAACCGCCTCAAGGTCAACGCGGCGATCGAGAACGCCAGGCGCATCCAGGGCCTGCGCGAGAGCCACGGCGGCTTCCAGGCCTGGCTCGACACGCATCACCCCCTGGAAAAGGCCGAGTGGGTCAAGCTCTTCAAGAGGCAGTTCCTCTTCACCGGAGGCGAGATCGTCGGCGAGTTCCTCATGTCGAGCGGCTATCTTCCCGGCGCCCACCGCGAGGACTGTCCGGTCTACCGCCGCATCGCCGAGCTGGAACCAGCCTGGATGAAGACGCCATGACGGCCGCCCGGCTGGTTCTCCTCCTGCTCGTCCTCCTGTCGCCCGGCCGGGCGCTGGGGGAGGGGGAGCCGGCCGGCGACTTCGATTTTTACGTCCTGGCGCTCTCCTGGTCGCCCAGCTACTGCGCCGCGACGGCACCGGGGAGGAGCCCGCTGCAGTGCGACTCCGGCCGCTCCTACGGCTTCATCCTGCACGGGCTCTGGCCGCAGTACGAGAGGGGCTATCCCTCGGACTGTCCCACGCACGAGCCGGGGCCGAGCAGGGCCCTGGTCCGCTCCCTGCTCGACATCATGCCCTCCGAGGGCCTGGTGCAGCACCAGTGGCGCAAGCACGGCCGCTGCTCGGGCCTGACGGCAGAGGCCTATTTCGCGCTTTCCCGCGAAGCCTTCGATAGGGTCCGCTTGCCCTCGCTCTTCGATGCACCGACCGGAAGCAGGGTGCTTTCCACCCGCGACATCGAGGCCGCCTTCCTGGCGGCCAACCCGGAGATCACGGAAGAGGGGGTCTCGCTGGTCTGCCGGGACGGACGGTTGCAGGAGGTCCGGGTCTGCCTCGACAGGGACCTCAAAGCCCGCGACTGTACCGGTCTGGAGCGGCGGGACTGCCGGAGGCGCGCCCTGGAGATTCCACCGACACGATGAAAAGAACTGTCAGTGCAAGTCGCCTCGCCAGTCCCCGGTCCCGAATGTTCGTTCCCAGCCAATGAATGCAGGTTCCGCCAAGTCGCCCGGTCGGTCTGGGGAAACAAATTATCCTAGTATCTCAAAGCAATAGAGCCGGACTCTTGTCCGGCTCAGATTGCATGGCGCTTGCGGCCAGTTTCCTCCCGGAACTCGGGTAACGACGCACTCCTTCGTCCGTCGAGCTCCTGCGGCACTGTGATACACGAGACAGGACGCCTCGTCATCAAAAATTGTTCCACCCGGCAGAAAGACTGCTCTTGCAAGGCATTCTCACGTGCAAGAGGCTGGAAAGGCTCGCGTAATCGATTACGGGGGAAGGCTGTGACCACAGCCCCACGGGCCTTCGGCTCAACGCACCAACTGTTCCAGTTCAACGGCTGCCGCGCGCATCCTGGGCAGGTGTTCCACGGCCTTCTCCAGGGTCATCCGCTGGACCGGGGCGTGGAAGGAGAGCGTGGCGAGCAGCCGCCCCTGGACGTCGCGCACCGGAACCGCCAGGGCGATCATGCCCTCCATGAACTCCTCCGCGTCGCGCGAGTAGCCGCGGCGGCGGGTCTCCTGCAGCTCGGCGAGCAACGCCTTGGGGTCGGTGAAGGTCGCAGGCGTGTGGGGCTTGAGGTCGATGGCCCCCAGGATGCGGTCCAGGTGGTTCCGGCGCAGGCTGCTGAGGTAGAGCTTGCCGCTGGCCGTGCAGTAGAAGGGCACCTGCGTGCCGATGGGAAGCTGGATGCGTAGCGGCCACTTGGTCTCGATCCGGTCGAGGTAGGTCATGCCCTCGCGGTCTGGGATGGCGAGGTTGCAGGTCTCTCCCACCGATTCCGCGAAGGCGCGCATGACGGCGAGGCGCGCGGTGCGGATCCGCAGGGAGGAGAGTACGCCGGTCGAGAGCTGGCGCAGCCGCCGGCCGGGCGAGTAGGAGCGCCCGTCGAGCTCGCGCTGCAGGAAGCCCTCGTCTTCCAGGGTCGCGAAGAGACGGTGGATGGTGGGCTTGGGCAGCCCGATCTTCTGGTTGATGTCGGTCGGCGTGACCGGCTGGCCCTGGGCCGCCACCTCCTCCAGGACCAGGAGCAGCCGCAGGTTCGTCGGAATGGTCTCGGCCCGTTCCTCTGTTTCTGCCTCGTTCACACCAAAGCGCTCCCTGCACCGGGGCAGATCCCGCAAGGTTCGCCTCGCCTGCGGCGGGGACCTGCCCCCATAACAACCTTCTCCAGGGCCGGACCATGACTGGCCGGAACCGGCCCCCGCATCGCCACTAACCCCGCTCGGGCAGCAGCATGCTCGACAGCTCCGGCACCAGGGCGACCAGGACCCAGACCGCGATCAGGGCCACCAGGTAGGGCACCGCATAGCGCAGCAGGCGGAAGTAGGGAACGCCGGTGACGCCGCTTGCGACATAGAGGTTGAGGCCGTAGGGCGGCGTGATGAAGCCGATCGAGGCGCCGACCAGGAAGATGACCGAGAAGTGGATCGGGTCGACGCCGACCGACTCCGCCACCGGGGCCAGGATCGGCGCCAGGATGATGGTCACCGGCAGGCTCTCCAGGATCATCCCGAAGACAAAGACGATGGCCATGGCAGTGAAGAGCACGGCGTAGTAGCCGCCCATGCTGGTGACGAAGCCGCCGATCGTCTGCTGCGCGCCCAGGAGCGAGAGGATCTGCTGCATCACGACCGAGATCGCGATCAGCGGTGCCAGGATGCCGGTGATCTGCGCCGAGCGCATGGTGATCGAAGGAAGCTCCGTCACCTTGAAGCCCTCGACCACCAGCATCTCGTGGACCTTCTTCTCCGAGAGCGGCCGCTCGCCCCGGTCCCGGACGATGATCCGGTAGAGCGGCAGCGAGACCAGGCCCACGATCACGCAGAAGCCGACCGTGACCCCGGCCGCCTCGGTCGGCGAGAACTTGCCGGTGTAGATCCCCCAGAGCACCAGCACGATGGCGAAGAAGCCGAGCCAGGCGCCGACGGCGGTCTTGAAGACCCGCAAGAGCTCCAGCCGGATCAGGTGTCCCCAGCCGTTGCGCTGGCAGATGATCCAGCAGGCGACCATCATGCCCAGCACCATCAGCGCGCCCGGCAGGATCCCGGCGACGAAGAGGTCGGAGATCGGCAGGTTCAGGAGGAAGCCGTAGACGATGAAGATGATGGAGGGCGGGATGATGATGCCGACCGTGCCGCCGGCCGCGGCGGTGGCGGCCGAGAAGCGCTCGTCGTAGCCGCCCTTGACCATCTCGGGGTGCAGCATGGAGCCGATGGTGGCTGTGGTCGCCGAGTTGGAGCCCGAGATGGCGGCGAAGAGGCCGCAGGCCCCGATGCTCGCCATCGCCAGCCCGCCGCGGATCCAGCCCAGGCAGGAATAGGCGAAGTCCGATAGCCGCTTGGCGATGCCGGAGCGGTTGATGAGGTCGCCCGTCAGGATGAAGAGCGGCATGGCCAGCAGGGCGAAGCCGTCGGTGAAGACGTCCGAGAGGGCCGAGCCGATGTTGTCCAGGGTCATGCCCAGCACGAAGCTGCAGCCGATGACCCAGTAGCCGATCACCAGGAAGACCGGCACGCCCATCATGAAGAGGAAGGTCACGCCCAGCGAGATCAGGGTGACCCAGGTTCCATCGCTCATCGACCCAGCTCCCTCAGTCCGCGCCGATCACGGCCTGCGAGATCAGCGGTCTGCCGGCCCGGAAGTTGGCGATGTCCTCGATGAAGTTCTCCAGGGCGCGCGCCGCCATCAGCATGAAGGCCAGTGGCACGGTGATCAGGAACCACCACTGCAGGGTATGGTCGGTGCCGAGCAGGATCTGGAAATTCGATGCCGAGTTGGCCGTCACCTTGGCCGAGGTGACGATCACGATCCAGCAGAAGACCAGCCACAGCAGCGTATCCAGGGCGAGGCAGGCGAGCTGCCCGACGCGCGGCAGGTTGTTGCGGAACTCGGCGAAGGAGAGGTGGGTGCGCAGGCGGACGTTATAGGCGCAGCCGAACCAGGTCATGATGAGGAAGAGGAAGGGGGGGAGCGTGGTCGACCAGGGCGCTTGCTGGCTCAGCACGAAGCGCCGGAAGACCTCGACGAAGATGATCGCGGCGATGACCAGGTAGGTCCAGACCATCACCGTGCGCTCCAGGTAGCGGTCGATCAGCGGGACCAGGCGGTAGAGCAGCAGGATCAGGGCCGCGCCGCCCAGGGTGGCGAAGATGCCCAGGACCCAGGCGCCGCTGCCGCCCAGCGACTCGCTGATCTCCCAGGCATCGTTGCTGGCAAAGGCAGCGAAGATCGCGCCGATCTCGGCGAAGGTGCTATCCATCTCGTCCTCCCTGCCGGACCGGCAATGCCTCACTCCGCGCTCCCGGATGGGCAGGTACCGGTTCTGGGTGAGTGGGTGCCGGGCCGTGCGACCACGCTCCCGGGGAGCGGCCTGCGCGCCCGACCCGATGGCCGGGGCCTAGAGTGGTCGCCCCGCAGCGGATTTAGGTCGACGACTTGCTTCGGCGGCAAGGACGGCCCGAAATTCGCTCCCGGGCCGCCCCTCGGTTTTGCCTTTTCCTAGGCCGTTCGCCACCAGCGGCGCGGCTCGACGTTCTCCGCCTTCATGTCGGCCGGGATCTCGCGGGCGACATTGTAGAGCTCGGTGTAGGTGTCGATGCCGCCGGCCCACTTGTCCAGGCGCTCGCGCCACTCCGCCCAGGGCTCCGGCACGAACTCCGGCGAGCACATCTCCTCGGCCAGCTTGATCTGGTCGTCTGCCAGGAAGGCCGGGCGGACGTTGTTCTCGAGGAAGATGGTGCCGGGAAGCTGCGGATCGGAGAAGCCGACGGTGTTGACCAGTGCTGCCTCGTTCGCCGACTGCACGTGGACCTGCGCCAGGTAGGAGGACTCCATGACCGCGTCCTGCAGGTGCGCATCCAGGCTGTCGAAGACCTTGGCGCTCATCGAGGTGTGCTCGGTGCCGCAGAAGAACTTCAGGTTCACCGACTGCGAGACCACGGGGGACATGTTGGCGTAGGCGACCGCCGAGGCCCAGGTCTCCGCACCGTCGATCAGGCCCTGCTTCAGGGCGTCCAGCGTCTCTTCCCAGGCAACCGGCACGGGGTTCAGGTTCAGAAGCTGCATGGCGATGCGGCCGAGCTGCGTTCCCGTGACCCGGTTCTTGGTGCCGAAGAGCTCTTCCAGCTTGGTGACGGTCGGCTTCTTCTCCCAGGAGAGGCCGAGCTGGATGCCGCGTAGCTCGCAGTGGCTGAAGAGGAACTTCAGGCCGTGACGCTTCTCCAGGGGCTCGCGCAGGATCTTCATGCTGGCCGGGCTGTAGAGGAAATAGTACTGCGCGGCACGGCTGGGGAAGACGTAGGCGTAGTCCAGCACGTTCAGGTAGGGCGCGCCGCCGGCCGAGTTCTGGGTCGAGGCCGCGTAGATGTCGACGATGCCGAGCTGGGTCTTCTCAACGCAGGAGAGCTGCCCGCAGATCTGGTTGTCGCCGATGAACTCGACGCGGATTTCGCCGTCGGTCCGCTCCTCCAGGTCGCGCGCGAATTCCAGCGCACCGGCCCGCTCGATCAGGAGGTTGCGTGCGTTGAAGCCGGCGGCGCCGAACTTCAGATTGAACTTCGGCTCCTTCTTGAAGCGCTTGTCGTAGGTGGTCTCGGCTGCCTTGGCCAGCTCCGGCAGGCTCATGACGCCGCCGAAGCTGCCGGCCGCGAGTAGAGTGGAGGTCAGGCCGAACTGACCGCTCAGGCGGAAGATGTCCCTGCGGGAGATTCCCCGCAACTTGTCCCAGGTACGCATGCTTTCCTCCCACGGAAGTTCTATAAATTTGAGACTTGCAGTCTCATTAGCGCACAGTATGATGGGATTGACAAGGGTAAATGGGCAACAAGGCCGGCCCGGAAAGGTTGAGTCTCATGGAGAGCCTGGAGGCGGATTATGTCGTGATCGGGGCCGGCTCCGCCGGTTGCGTCCTGGCGAACCGCCTGAGCGCCGATCCGGGCAACCGCGTGGTGCTGCTGGAGGCCGGCGGGCGGGACTGGAACCCCTGGATTCATATTCCGGTCGGCTATTTCAAGACCATGCACAACCCCTCGGTGGACTGGTGCTTCCGGACCGAGGCCGATCCCGGGCTCAACGGGCGCCGGCTGGAGTGGCCGCGGGGCAAGGTCCTGGGCGGGTCCTCCTCGCTGAACGGCCTGCTCTACGTGCGCGGCCAGGCGGAGGACTACGAGCGCTGGCGCCAGATGGGCAACAGCGGCTGGGGCTGGGACGACGTGCTCCCGCTCTTCAAGGCCTGCGAGGACCAGGAACGGGGCGAGGACGACTTTCACGGCGTCGGCGGGCCGCTCTCGGTCTCGAACATGCGGCTCAACCGGCCGATCTGCGATGCCTGGCTGGCGGCGGCCCAGAACGCCGGCTATCCCTTCAACACCGACTACAACGGCGCCTCGCAAGAGGGCGTGGGCTACTTCCAGCTCACCACGCGCAAGGGGCGGCGCTGCTCGGCGGCGGTGGCCTTCCTGAACCCGGTGAAGCAGCGCCGCAACCTTACGATCGTCACCCGGGCGCACACCAGCCGCATTCTCTTCGAGGGCGGGCGGGCCGTTGCCGTCGCCTTCCGCGACCGCAGCGGCCGGGACCGCGAGGTGCGGGCGAAGCGGGAGATCGTGCTCTCGGCGGGCTCGATCGGCTCTCCGCACATCCTGATGCTGTCGGGCGTCGGCGAGCCCGCGCACCTGAAGGAACACGGGATCGCTGTCGAGCGCGCCCTGCCGGCCGTCGGCAAGGGCATGCAGGATCACCTGCAGGCGCGCCTGATCTTCAAGTGCAACGAACCCACCCTGAACGACGAGGTCCACAGCCTGGCCGACAAGATGCGGATCGGCCTCAAGTACCTGCTGTTCCGCTCCGGCCCCATGGCCATGGCCGCGAGCCTCGCCACCGGCTTCTTGAGGGCGCGGCCCGGATCGGAAACGCCGGACATCCAGTTCCACATCCAGCCCTGGTCTGCCGACAGTCCGGGGGAGGGGGTGCATCCCTTCTCGGCCTTCACCGCCTCGGTCTGCCAGCTCAGGCCGGAGAGCCGCGGCGAGATCCGCCTGAAGAGCGCCCGCTCGGAGGACTACCCCGCGATCCATCCCAACTACCTGGCAAGCGAGACCGACCGCGAGACCCTGGTGGCCGGAATCAGGATCGCGCGCCAGATCGCCGCCCAGCCGCCACTGGCCGGAAAGATCTCCGAGGAGCACCGGCCGGGTTCCGGCATCGAAAGCGACGCGGAACTGCTGGAGTGGGCGCGCAACACGGCGACCACGATCTATCACCCGACCGGGACCTGCCGCATGGGCAGCGACGAGGCCGCCGTGGTCGATCCGCGCCTCCGGGTCAGGGGCGTGGAGGGCCTGCGCGTCGCCGACTGTTCCATCATGCCCGAGATCGTGTCGGGCAACACCAATGCCCCGGCGATCATGATCGGCGAGAAGGCCGCGCGCATGATCCTGGAGGACGCCGCGGGGAACGCGGCTTAGAGTGCTTCGCGATCGGGTGGAATCGGCGCCGGCCCGCAAGAACCGAAACACTCTAGGTCCTCCCTGCCGCTCGGCATCAATGGACAAGCTGGCGAGGGTTACCTATTCTCCCGCCTCCTGAGGGCCGGAGAGGCCCTCGTCCCCTTTTTCCTGCTGCAGCCGAGGTTTTCCATGCGCCGTTCCCGCTACTTTCTGCCGACCCTGAAGGAGACGCCGGCGGAAGCGGAGATTGTCTCTCATCGCTACATGCTGCGCGCCGGCATGGTCCGTCAGGCCTCCGCCGGAATCTACTCCTGGCTGCCGCTGGGCTTCCGCGTGCTGAAGAAGATCGAGGCGATCGTGCGCGAGGAGCAGGACGGCAGCGGTGCCCAGGAGGTGCTGATGCCGACCATCCAGTCGGCCGACCTCTGGCGCAAGTCGGGCCGCTACGACGACTACGGCAAGGAGATGCTGCGCATCCGCGACCGCCACGAGCGCGACATGCTCTACGGTCCGACCAACGAGGAGCTGATCACCGACATCTTCGCCAACGGGGTCAAGAGCTACCGCGACCTGCCGCGCAACCTCTATCACATCCAGTGGAAGTTCCGAGACGAGGTGCGGCCGCGCTTCGGGGTCATGCGCGGGCGCGAGTTCCTGATGAAGGACGCCTATTCCTTCGATCTGGATTATGAAGGTGCACGAAAGTCTTACGAGAAGATGTTCATAGCCTACCTCAGGACTTATGCGCGCATGGGCCTGAAGGCCATCCCGATGGAGGCCGATACCGGGCCCATCGGCGGCGACCTCAGCCACGAGTTCATCATCCTGGCCGAGACCGGCGAGAGCGCAGTCTTCTGCGACCGCGAGTTCCTGACCTACGACGTGCTTGGCGAGACCATCGACTATGACGATGCCGGGGCCGTCAAGGCCGTGGTGGAGCGGCACACCAGGCGCTATGCCCGCACCGACGAGAAGCACGACCAGGCGACCTTCGAGGCCGAGGTCCCGGCCGAGCGCCGCTATGTCGGCCGCGGCATCGAGGTCGGCCACATCTTCTATTTCGGCACCAAGTACTCCGACCCGCTGGGCGCGCTGGTCGCGACGCCCGACGGCGAGAACCTGGCGGTGCACAGCGGGTCCTACGGCATCGGCGTGTCGCGGCTGGCCGGCGCCATCATCGAGGCCAGCCACGACGAGCAGGGCATCATCTGGCCGGAGGCCGTGGCGCCCTTCAAGGTCGGCCTGATCAACATCCGCAGCAGCGACGCGGGCTCTGCCGCGCTGTCGGAGGAGCTCTACGAGAAGCTGCAGGCCGCCGGCGTCGAGGTGCTCTACGACGAGCGCGACGAGAGTCCCGGCGCCAAGTTCGCCGAGATGGACCTGATCGGCCTGCCCTGGCAGCTCGTCGTGGGGCCGCGCGGCGTGAAGGCCGGCACGGTGGAGTTGAAGCGGCGCGCCGACGGCAGCCGCGAGGAGATCTCGCCGGAGGCGGCGCTTGCCCGCCTGACAGCCTAGAGGACGGCGGACCTCGTGATCTTCGGCTCCTTCGAGCGGCACCTGGCGCTGCGCTATCTGAGGGCGCGGCGGCGGGAAGGCTTCGTCTCGGTGGTCGCGATCTTCTCGCTGGTGGGAATCTTCCTGGGCGTGGGCACCCTGATCGTCGTCATGTCGGTCATGAGCGGCTTCCGCCAGGAGCTTCTGGGCCAGATCCTGGGCGTGAACGGGCACCTCTCGGTGCTGGGCATCACGGAGCCGATCGGCGACTACCAGACCCTGGCGGAGCGGATCGAGGGAGTCCCCGGCGTGCTCTCGGCCACCCCCATCATCGAGGGGCAGGTGATGGCGACCGACCAGGGGCGCGCGACCGGCGCCCTGGTCCGCGGCATGCGCCCCCTGGACCTGCGGGCCCGCGACCTGGTGGCCGGCAGCATCGTCGCCGGCAGCCTGGACGACTTCGAGGGCGAGGACGTCATCGCCATCGGCGGGCGCCTGGCGCAGCGCTTCGGGCTCACCATCGGCGACGGCCTCACCCTGATCGCACCGGAGTTCACCGTCACCACCATCGGCTCGGTCCCGCGGATCAAGACCTACCGCATCGTGGCGCTCTTCCAGATGGGCATGTACGAGTACGATTCGAGCTACATCTACATGCCGCTGGAAGCTGCCCAGCTCTTCTTCCGCCTGAAGGACAGGGCCAACGCCGTCGAGGTCTTCGTCGAGGACCCGACGGAGGTGCAGCGGCTGCGCGTGCCGATTCGCAGGGCGGCCGGCATCGACTACCGGACGCTCGACTGGCAGGATGCGAACTCCAGCTTCTTCACCGCACTCAAGACCGAGAAGACGGTGATGTTCCTCATCCTCTCGCTGATCATCCTGGTCGCGGCCTTCAACATCACCTCGGGCCAGTACATGCTGGTGAAGGGCAAGGGCCGCGACATCGCCATCCTTAGGACCATGGGGGCGACCAGCGGGATGGTGCTGCGCGTCTTCTTCCTCTCCGGCGCCATGATCGGGATCCTGGGAACGCTGCTGGGCGTCCTCGGCGGCGTCGCCTTCACGCTCAACATCCAGACCATCCAGGGCTGGGTCGAGCAGCTTGCCGGAACCCAGGTCTTCGACCCGACGGTCTACTTCCTCACCAAGCTGCCGGCGCGCCTGGACTGGGAGGAGGTCGGCGAGGTGGTGGCCATGGCGATCGGCATCTCCTTCCTGGCGCCGCTGCTGCCGGCCTGGCTGGCCGCGCGCCTGGACCCGGTGGTGGCCCTGCGCAATGAGTAGCAAGAGCGCATCCGGGCTGTCGCTTGCCGGCGTGGTCAAGGCCTTCCGCCAGGGCAGCAGCAAGCTCACCATCCTGCGCGAGGCCGAACTGGAGGTGAAGGCGGGTGAGATGGTGGCGCTGGTCGGACCCTCGGGTGCCGGCAAGTCCACCCTGCTGCAGATCGCCGGGCTGCTCGAAAGGCCGGACAGCGGCGAGGTCACCATCGGCGGCGTTGCGACCGCGAAGCTGCGCGATCGCAAGCGGACCGGCCTCCGGCGCTCGATGATCGGCTTCGTCTACCAGTACCATCACCTGCTGCCCGAGTTCTCCGCCCTGGAGAACGTGGCGATCCCGCAGCGGATCGCCGGGCGCTCGCGGCGCGAGGCGCGGGCCAGGGCCAGGGAGCTCCTGGTCAAGGTGCGCCTGGCCGAACGCCTGGAGCACCGGCCGGCGGCACTCTCCGGCGGCGAGCAGCAGCGGGTCGCGATCGCGCGTGCGCTGGCCAACCGGCCGAAGCTGCTGCTGGCGGACGAGCCCACCGGCAACCTCGACCCCAATACGGCCGACGAGGTCTTCAGGCTGCTGCAGCAGATGGTGAAGCAGGAGGGCGTGGCCGCCCTCATCGCGACCCATAACTACGACCTGGCCGAACGCATGGACCGCTCCCTCCGGCTGGAGGAGGGCAAGGTCATCGCGGTCAGGACCGGCCCCATCGACATCGCCGAAGCGCTGAACGATATCGGGACCGAGGAGCCGGCGGAGGAGGAGGAGCCCTCCGACGAGAAAGACGCGGCCGAGGAGAGCGAATCGGCCAGGCTGGTGAGCAAGATCGCCAGCCAGACGGACGCGGTGCGCAAGGCCGCCTCCGACGGCGAAAAGAATGCTGACGAAAAGCCCGAGGGCGGAAGGAATGAGAAGACCTGACCCCCCAGGCTCGCCGTCCTGACGGCAGCCGAGAACGTGGCGCGCAAGCACTACAACCTGCCGCCGCTGACGGCGCTTGCGACCTTCGAGGCGGCGGCCCGCAACGCCAGCTTCAAGCAGGCGGCAGCCGAGCTGAACGTCACCCCCGGCGCCGTCAGCCACCAGATCAAGGCACTGGAGCAAGAGCTGGGCCGCCCGCTCTTCGAGCGGACGCTGCACGGCACGCACCTGACCGAGGAGGGGCGCGAGCTGCAGCAGGTCCTGGCGCGCGGATTCCGGCAGACCGCCGCCGTGCTGGACCGCCTGCGCCGCAAGGAGGCTCCGCTCAGCGTCACCATCGGCTCCACCACCGCCGTGGCGACCCTCTGGCTGATGCCGCGGGTGATGGGCTGCTGGCGCAGCCATCCGGACCTGCGCGTCAACCAGCACGCCTCCGACCAGGAGAAGAGCCCCGGACAGCCGCCCATGGATCTGCGCGTTCGCTACGGCGGGGGCTCCTGGCCCGAGGAGGAATCGGCGCTTCTCTTCCATGACGAGATCCTGCCGCTGGCGAGCCCGGACTTCGCGGAGCGCCACGCGGATGCCTCTCTGGAGACCCTGGCGGGCCTGCCGCTGATCCACCACAAGAGCGAGCACGACGACTGGACCACCTGGGGGGAATGGTTTCGCGCCTGCGGCTATCGGGACCGGATCGACCGCAGCCTGGTGGTCAACAACTACATGATCGCCCTGCAGGCGGCCCAGGACGGCAGCGGCGTCTGCCTCGGCTGGCGCAACCTGACCAGGACCCTGCTCAAGCAGGGCTCGTTGCGGCCGCTGGGCGGCTTCTCGATCGCCTCGCCCGGCAGCTTCTACCTGACCTGGCCGAAGGACATAGCCCTCAGCGCCGAGGCGGCGACCCTGCGCGACTGGCTGACCCGGGAAACCGGCCCCAGGGAACCGCTGGGGATGCCGGGTGAGGTAAAGTAAACCCCGCGTGAATCTTTCGCCTCTTGCGGGAAAGCCCGCCGCCTGATCCTCTAGCGGATACCAAGCCAGAAGCGGAGGGTCTTCATGTCTACTGTCGAGCAGCGGTCCTTGGAAGGTGTGAAGGCCCCGATCGAAGAGGCGAGGGGGCTTCCCAACCGACATTACATCGATCCGAACGTCTACGCGATCGAGCGGCGCAAGCTCTTCTTCTCGACCTGGGCGGCCATCGGCTTCGGCAAGGACCTGCCGGAGCCGGGCGATGCGGTTCCCATCACGTTTCTGGGCATGCCGCTCCTGGCGGTCCGCGACCGCGAGGGCAAGTTGCGGGTCTTCCAGAACACTTGCCGCCACCGCGGCATGATCCTGATCGAGGAGCCGACCAAAATCCGCGGCGCCATCCGCTGTCCCTACCATTCCTGGGCCTATGCGCTGGACGGATCGCTGCGGCGAACCCCGCACGTCGGCGGCTCGGGCGAGAACAGCCATCCCGCGATCTGCCGCGACGAGTTGGGCCTCTACGAGGTGCGCTCCACGGTCTGGATGGACGTCATCTACGTCAACATCGACGGCAAGGCGCCCAGCTTCGAGGAGCATGCCGGCCACCTGATCGCGCGCTGGTCAGAGTTCGAACAGCCGCTCTATCACAGCGGCCCCGACAGCTCCTTCTCGCTCGAGGTCGACTGCAACTGGAAGCTGGCGGTCGAGAACTACTGCGAGAGCTATCACCTGCCCTGGGTGCACCCGGGCCTGAACAGCTACTCCAAGCTGGAAGACCACTATCACATCGAGGAGCCGGGCTTCTTCTCCGGGCAGGGCACCCGGGTCTACCGGCCCATGATGGACGAGAGCGGCAACCGCTTCTCCAACTTCAAGGGCCTGTCGCCGGCCTGGGAGACCGCGGGCGAGTACGTCGCGCTCTATCCCAACGTCCTGCTGGGCGTCCATCGCGACCACTACTACGCCATCCTGCTGGAGCCGGCCGGACAGTCGAAGACGGTCGAGCGGGTCGAGATCTACTACGCCAGCGACGCCATGCGGAACAGCGACTGGGCCGGCATGCGTGCGGCCAACACCCGCCTGTGGCGCGGCGTCTTCGAGGAGGACGTCTTCGTCGTCGAGGGCATGCAGCGCGGCCGCTACGGCGAGCTCTTCGACGGCGGCAAGTTCTCGCCCGCGATGGACGGCCCGACCCACTGCTTCCACCGCTGGGTGGCCGAACGCCTCTCGGACTGACGGCCCCTCTCAGTCGCTCTCGGTGCCGGCGACGAGGCCCGCGTCGAAGAGCCTGGAGATCTCGCCGGACGGGAGGCCCAGGACCTCGGAGAGCACGGCCTCGCTGTCCGCACCCAGGGCCGGCGCGGGCGCGAGCGCGCCGCGCGGCGCTGCCTCGAAGGCGAGCGGCAGGTGCGGGGCGAGGTGGGGGCCGATCCCGGCCTGGTCGAGCAGCCCCAGGGCCGGGTTGTCCAGCGTGCAGCGCGGGTCCTCGTCGAGGAGCTGGCGGAGCGTCTGGTAGGGCCCCCAGAGGACGCCGCTGCCGGCGAAGGCCTCTCTGACCTCGGCCAGGCTCCTGGCCGCGAACCAGGGCTCCAGCACCTCGGCGATGGCATCGCGGGCATGGTAGCGGCCGATCTCGTCGTCGATTCCGAGGCCGCGCTCTTCCTTGAGCCGCTGCATGGCGGCCCTGCAGCCGGTCGCCTGCAGGAGCGCCTGCCACTGCTTGTTGGAGATCGCGGCCAGCATGATCCGCCGCCCGTCCTTGAGCAGGAAATCCCGTCCGAAGGCGCCGTAGACCTGGTTGCCCGTGGCCGGACGCGGGGTCTCGTTGACCTGCGCCTCGGCCAGGAAGCCGGTGTTACCCAGGCTCGCCAGCATGGCGTCGAAGAGCGAGAGGGTGACGGTCTGGCCCTCTCCGCTGCGCAGGCGATGGCGGTCGGCCGCCAGGATACCGCTGGCGAGATAGAGGCCGGCCACGAGATCCCAGACCGGGATCGCATGGTTGAAGGGCGGGTCGCCGGGCCCGGTGAGGAAGGGCAGGCCGCTCGCGCTGTTGACGGTGTAGTCGATGGCGGGCGAGCCGTCGGGATTGCCGCTGAGGGTCACGAGGATGAGGTCCCGGCGCCGCTCCTTCAGCGCGGCCGGCGCCATCGGCCCCTTCATCGGCAGGTTCGCCAGGACGATGCCGCCCTCGTCGCCGGGCTCACCGGCCATGATCCGGGCCGCCAGCTCCAGGCCTTCGGGGCGCTTCAGGTCGATGCGGATTGACCGCTTGCCCTTGTTCAGCGCCGCCCAGTAGAGGCTCTTGCCCGCCTTGGAATGGGGCCAGCGGTCCTGGTCCATGCGGCCGCCGATCGGGCTGATTTGCACCACATCGGCCCCCATCTGGGCCAGGGTCATGCCGCCGAAAGGCGCGGCCAGATAGGCGGATATCTCAGCGATTCTAAGGCCCTGGAGCACGGAGCTCATCCCTCGTTCCTCCCCGTTTCGCGCACTCTACACGCCGGCGCTGCGGCCTGGGTAGGATCGGGAAGGATGGGGCAGGGGGGAACTAAAGCAAAGCCTGTGCAGATGGACTCGTCTGCGACGACGATTTGCTTTCGAACCAACTGGCTAGAGCGGGATTCGTGAGCCCAGGCGAACGCATCCCGCGCTAGAGCAAGTTGTGCTCGCTCCCGCTCACACATCTTACTCTAGCGCGTTGTTTCAGAAGCAAATCGTCGTCGCAGATGATTCCATCTGCTCGGGATTTGCTCTAGCCGACGAAGGCCTTCTCGATGACGAACTCGGCCGGCATGGAGTTGGAGCCTTCCTTCAGCCCGGCCTTCTCGGCCAGCGCCTTGGTGTCCTGCAGCATCGCCATGGACCCGCAGATCATGATGCGGTCCTGGGCCGGGTCGAAGGCCGGCAGGCCCAGTTCCTCGAACATCTGGCCGCTCTCGATCAGGTTGGTGATGCGGCCCTTGCGGTGATAGGGCTCCTGCGTGATGCTGGTGTAGTGGACCAGCTTCTCGCTGGCTTCTTCGCCGACCAGCGGATCCTCCTTGGTCTTGGCGACCAGGTCCTCGCCATAGGCAAGCTCCGCCACCTGCCGGCAGGTGTGGGTCAGGATCACCTTGTCGAACTTCTCGTAGGTCTCGGGATCGCGCACCAGGCTGGCGAAGGGGGCGATGCCGGTTCCGGTCGAAAACATGTAGAGGCGCGATCCCGGCACCAGCGCGTCCAGGACCAGGGTCCCGGTCGGCTTGCGGCCGAGGATCACCTCGTCGCCCGGCCGGATGAGCTGCAGCTTGGAGGTGAGGGGGCCGTCCGGCACCTTGATGGAGAAGAACTCCAGCTCCTCGTCCCAAGAGGGGTTCGCAATGGAATAGGCGCGCAAGAGCGGCTTGCCGGGCTTCAGCTCCAGCCCGATCATCACGAACTCGCCCGAGCGGAAGCGGAAGTCGCCCGGCCGGGTGATGCGGAAATCGAACAGCCGGTCGGTCCAGTGACGGACCGCACGAACGGTTTGCCGCGAAAGCGACGCGGGTAGGGTCGGGCGCGTGTCTTCAGCCAGCAGGCCTTCTTGCGGCATCACTCTCTCCAGACTGCGTAGTTGGCAGGGGGTGAAACTCCAACCTTATAGAGGAGTCCCGCGCAGCCTCGCCTGCAATGCACGTAACGCCGCCCCGAAGCCGTTGCAAGGCTTATACCTGGCACTTCGTTTCGCGGTTGCGAAGCCGCCCCGACCGCGCCCATCGTCGCACCCGGGCCTGGCTGCTGCCATCCGCCGGCGTTTTCCACATGGCACCGGAAGGATTCGCCGTGAGAAGCTGGCGCCATGACTCACGCAGACTTCGTCCATCTCAGAGTTCACTCCGCCTATTCCCTGCTCGAGGGCGCGATCAAGCTGAAGGAGCTGGTGGCGCGCTGTGCGGCCATGGGCATGCCGGCAGTCGGGGTCTGCGACAGCGCCAACCTCTTCGGCGCGCTGGAGTTCGCGAACGCGGCCCGGGCCGCGGGCGTCCAGCCCATCATCGGCTGCCAGCTTCCCGTCACCCGCGAGGACGGCGTCGATCAGCGCAACGCGACCCTGCCGGAGCCCGATTCGCTGGTCCTGCTGGTGCAGTCGGAGGCGGGCTACCTGGCCCTCATGGCGCTCATCAGCGAGGCCTACCTGGAGAGCGAGCCTCCGCTCAGCGCACAGATCGCGCTTGCCCGCCTGGAGGGGCGCACGGAGGGCTTGCTCTGCCTGACGGGCGGTCCCTCGGGCGCGCTTAACCGGCTGCTGCTGCACGGCCAGGCGGAGGCGGCCGAGACCCTGCTGGATCGCCTGGCGGGCCTCTTCCCGGGGCGCCTCTACGTCGAGCTGCAGCGCCACGGCCGGGAGGAGGAGGCGCGGGTGGAGCCCGGCCTCATCGACCTGGCCTATGCCAGGAATCTGCCGCTGGTCGCCACCAACGAGGCCTTCTTCACCGAGGCCAAGGTCTACCGGGCGCACGATGCGCTGCTCTGCGTGGCCGGCAGCACCTATGTCGGCGAGAGCGACCGGCGGCGGCTGACGCCCGAGCACCGCCTAAAGAGCGCCGAGGAGATGCGTACCCTCTTCGCCGACCTGCCGGAGGCCTGCGACAACACCCTGGCGGTGGCCCGGCGCTGCCACTTCTTCCCGGGCAAGGTGGCGCCGATCCTGCCGGCCTTCCCGACCGAAGGCGGCCGGGGCGAGGAGGCCGAGCTCAGGGCCCAGGCGGCCGCCGGGCTGGAGGAGCGCCTGGAGATCCATGTCTACGGCGCGGAGAAGGACGCAAAGAAGCGCGAGGCGCTGGCCCGGCCCTACCGCGAGCGCCTGGAGCACGAGCTGGATGTCATCGTCTCGATGGGCTTCCCCGGCTACTTCCTGATCGTCGCCGACTTCATCAAGTGGGCGAAGGATCGTGGGATTCCGGTGGGGCCCGGGCGCGGCTCGGGCGCCGGCTCGGTGGTCGCCTGGTCGCTCACCATTACCGACCTCGACCCGCTGCGCTGGGGCCTGCTCTTCGAGCGCTTCCTCAATCCCGAGCGCGTCTCCATGCCGGACTTCGACGTGGACTTCTGCCAGGACCGCCGCGACGAGGTGATCCGCTACGTTCAGGAGAAGTACGGCCAGGACCGCGTCGCCCAGATCATCACCTTCGGAAAGCTGCAGGCCCGCGCGGTCCTGCGCGATGTCGGCCGCGTGCTGCAGATGCCCTACGGTCAGGTCGACAAGCTCTGCAAGCTGGTGCCGAACAACCCGGCCAACCCGGTGACCCTGCAGCAGGCGATCGACGGCGAGCCGCAGCTGCAGGCGCAGATCGAGAGCGACGAGAGCGTCGCCGACCTGGTCGGCATCGCCCTCCAGCTCGAGGGCCTCTACCGCCACGCCTCGACCCACGCGGCGGGCGTCGTCATCGGCGACCGGCCGCTGCAGGAGCTGATCCCGCTCTACCGCGATCCACGCTCGGACATGCGGGTGACCCAGTTCAACATGAAGTATGTCGAGGAGGCCGGGCTGGTGAAGTTCGACTTCCTCGGCCTCAAGACCCTGACGGTGCTGGCCGAGGCGGAGAAGCTGATCCGCAAACGCCACCCGGACTTCAGCGTCGAGGCGATACCGCTGGACGACCCCGACACCTACGAGATGCTGACCCGGGCCGACACGGTGGGGGTGTTCCAGCTGGAATCCTCGGGCATGCGCGACGTGCTGAAGCGCCTCAAGCCCGACCGCTTCGAGGACATCATCGCCGTGGTCGCGCTCTACCGGCCGGGTCCGATGGACAACATCCCGAGCTACATCCGCCGCAAGCACGGCGAGGAGGAGCCCGACTACCTGCACCCCCTGCTGGAGGAGATCCTGAAGGAGACCTTCGGCATCATGATCTACCAGGAGCAGGTCATGCAGATCGCCCAGGTGCTGTCGGGCTACAGCCTGGGCGGCGCCGACCTGCTGCGCCGGGCCATGGGCAAGAAGATCAAGGCCGAGATGGATGCCCAGAAGAAGACCTTCATCGACGGCGCGCTGGCCCAGAAAGTCAAGGCCGCCAAGGCGGAGCAGATCTTCGACCAGGTGGCCAAGTTCGCCGGCTACGGCTTCAACAAGAGCCATGCCGCCGCCTACGCGCTGGTCGCCTATCAGACCGCCTACCTGAAGGCGACCTTTCCGGTGGAGTTCATGGCGGCCTCCATGACGCTCGATCTCGGGAACACCGACAAGCTGAACGTCTTCCGCCAGGAATTGCAAAGGCTTGGCATCAAACTCTTGCCCCCGGACATCAATCGCTCCGAAAGCCTCTTCTCGGTGGAGGAGGAGGGGGGGCAGCAGGCCATCCGCTATGCCCTGGGGGCGCTGAAGAATGTCGGCGTGACCGCCATGCAGGGCCTGGTGGCCGACCGCAAGCAGCAGGGTCCTTTCGAGGACCTGGGCAGCCTGGCGGAGCGGCTGGATCCCAAGCTGGTCAACAAGCGCAGCCTGGAATCCCTGGCCGCCGCCGGCGCCTTCGACGGCCTCGCCCGCAACCGCCGGCAGCTCTTCGAGGGTGCGGAGGTCTTCGTGCGCCACGCCAGCGCGGCCGCCGAGGCCCGCAGCTCCTCCCAGGTCTCCTTGTTCGGCGGCGAGGCCATGGCCGCGCCCAGTCTGAAGCTGCCGGAGGTCGCCGACTGGCCGCCGCTGGAGCGCCTGCAGCACGAGTTCGGCGCCATCGGCTTCTACCTCTCCGCCCATCCGCTGGACAGCTACGAGACCTCGCTGAAGCGGCTGGGCGTGGTGCTGCAGGCAGACCTGGCGAGCGCCGCTCGCCTCGGTCCCGGGCGCCGCAAGGTGGCCGGCATCGTCGTCGGCAAGCAGGAACGCCGCGCCAAGAGCGGCAGCCGCTTCGCCTTCCTGCAGCTCTCCGATCCCTCGGGCGTCTACGAGGCCGTGCTCTTCGCCGAGGTGCTCGCCCGCTCGCGCGAGGTCATCGATGCGGGCGAACCCCTGCTGCTGACGGTCGACCTGCGCGCCGAGGGCGACGGCATGCGCCTGATGGCCCAGGAGGTCGAATTGCTGGAGCAGGCAGCCGCAAACGCAGCCCAGGGGATCAAGGTCTTCGTGAACGACTCCGAACCGCTGGAGGCCCTGAAGGCGCTGCTACAGCGCCAGGGCAGGGGCCGCGGCCGGGTCTCGGTCGTGCTGGACCTCGCCCCCGGCGAGGAGCTGGAGTTCGAGCTCACCGGCGGCTTCCACCTCACCCCGGACAGCCGCCGCGCGATGAAGAACCTGCCGGGCCTGGTGGTGGAGGATGTGTAGAGGGGGCGAAGCATCGCGCTTTGCAAGAAGAGCGCGGCTTTCCTTAGCCTTCCACTACTGTCATCCTCCGGCTTGACCGGAGGATCTCTCGACGTTCTTACCGGAAAGCGGACAATGATCCTCCGGTCAAGCCGGAGGATGACAGTAGTAGGGGGGGGAGAGGGTGGAGAACCCGCTCTATGACTGCCCCCTAGACGAGAAATACTATCTCGCCACCCTGTCAGCCGACCCCTGACAGAATCCTACTCGAACCCCTCCAGCACGATCTTCCCGCGCGCCTTGCCGCTGGCCAGCAGGTCATGCGCGGCCATCAGGTTCTCGGCGTTGATCGGACGCCTGACCTCGGTCAGCGTCGTCTTGATCCGGCCGCTGTCGATCAGCTTCGCCACCTCGCTCAGCAGCTTCTGCTGCTCGATCATGTCCGCGGTCTGGAACATCGAGCGGGTGAACATGAACTCCCAGTGGACCGAGACCGACTTCCGCTTGAAGGGATTGATGACGAAGTCCTCCGGGTCGTCGATCAGGCCGAAGCGTCCCTGCGGCGCGATGAGTTCCGCGATCTCGCCGGCGTGCTGCTGCGTCTGGGTGGTCGAGAAGACGACGCCCGGCGCCCCGAGGCCCAGCGTTTCCACCTGGGCTGCGATCGGCCGGCTGTGGTCGACGACATGGTGGGCACCCAGTTCCTCCACCCAGGCCCGGGTCTCGGGCCGCGACGCGGTGGCGATCACGGTGAGGTCCGTCAGGGCGCGCAAGAGCTGGATCGCGATCGAGCCCACGCCGCCGGACCCGCCGACGACCAGGACCGCGGCGGCCGCGCCGGGGACCGGCCGCGTCACCTCCAGCCGGTCGAAGAGCATCTCCCAGGCGGTGATGCTGGTGAGCGGCAGGGCGGCCGCCTCGGCATCGGTCAGGCTCACCGGCTTGTGGCCGACGATGCGCTCGTCCACCAGGTGGAACTCGCTGTTGGCACCGGGCCGGCTGATGGAGCCGGCGTACCAGACCGCATCGCCCGGCTTGAAGGCCTCGACCTCTTCGCCGACCGCGGCGACCGCGCCCACGGCGTCCCAGCCCAGCACGTTCAGCTTGCCCGCTTCCGGCGGCGCACGGCGGCGCACCTTGTAGTCCACCGGATTGACCGAGATGGCGCGCACCTCGACCAGCAGGTCGCGGCCCTTGGCCACCGGCCGGTCGAGGGTGGTGTCGATCAGGGCACCGTAGCGGTCACGATCGCTGGGGGCTTCCTGCGCAACGGCTTTCATGGATCTCAACTCCCTCAGGGCGGAACGGCTCCGATACCTAGTCTGCCCTGAAAAACGCTTAAGCGGTTGATTTCAGAGTGGTGTGTTGGTGCCGGCAAGTATCGAGTTTTGCGATTTCGCCGAGGAGTTCCGTGAGGATCCGGACAAGAAGACGCCTCAGCTTGTTGAGGATGAGGCGTAGGTTGTGGCCAGCGGCAGCCAGGAGCGCGTTGATCCTGTCGCCCTCGAGGCCGAGGAGATAGTTCCTGCCCAGCCTGCCGTCTGCCTTGGCATGGCCGATCATAGGCTCGATCGCCGTTCGTCGTCTGAGCTCGCGCTTCATCGTGGGGGTAAGGCCACGTCGCTGTCCAGAGAGGAAGACCCGGGCCTGGCCCTTGTAGTCGTGGCCGCGATAGCCCTTGTCGGCATAGGCGCGTTCGACGGCAATGCCGCTCATGGCTTCGGCCTGGGCGAGGGTGGCGGCCAGGGTGTGCCCATCGTAGGGATTGCCGGCGAAGGCCTTTGCGGCCAGGAACAGCCCCTCCCTGTTGGTTGCCGCGATCCCCACCTTGCAGCCGAACTCGTAGCGCTTGTGCGCCTTGCCTTTGGAAATGCAGACCACTTCCGGAGCATGCAGGCTGTAGAGTTTGTCCTTGTCTTGGGGCTGCTGGGCCAGCAGGCGCTCTACCAGGCCCAGGAGGCGGGCGAAGCGGGCCTCTTGCCGGGTATCGCCGGTGATCTTGCGGCCGACGTCGCGGTAGACCCGCCCCAGATAGGTGCGCAAGCGCTTCAGCTCGCGGCGCATGCGCTTGTACTGCTTGGCATGGGCATAGCGTCCGGCCTTGGTGGCCGCTTTCTTGGCCAGCCGCGTGTGGCTCTGGCGCAGGTTGATGCCGGCCTTCCTGGCCTGGCGCACCAGGGTCTGCAAGGCCTTGAGGTAGAGCCGGCTGTCGGCCGGGTGGGCGATCGCCTTGTCTTGCACCGTGGTATCGACCGTGACCCGCTCCAGGCTCGAGGGCTTCACCGTGTCGCTCGCCAGCGCCACCTCGACCGTGGCCTTCAAGACCCGCTCCATCTCCTCGGGCCCGATCCGCTGGCGCCAGCGGGTCATCAGCGAGGGATCGATCGGCAGCCTGTGCTGGAAGAACTCGAAGCCGCAGAAGAACTGCCAGTAGGGGTTCTCCACCCAGCGCGCCACCACCTCTTCGTCGGAGAGATCGTAGGTGTGTTTGAGATAGTGCAGTCCGACCATCAGCCGGGTCGGCTTCGCCGGCCGGCCGACCGGCTTGTAGAAGCGCCCGAAGGCCTCGTCCAAGTCAGACCAGGCCACCAGCTCCGACAATCGCACCAGGGGATGGTTCAGATCGATGATGGCATCCAACCGCTCTCGAAAGAGATCCTTGCCGCCGCGCGGCCGCTTCAAACTTCTCATCGCAAAACACCAGGAATCGTCGCCTCAAGCATCCCTTCCTGGCATTCTCCGCTATTTCCATCCGCGCCGGAATCCCCCTATTTCAATCACTTCCAACTTTCTCAGGGCGGACTACCTAGCCCCGCCGGGAGCGCGCTGCCAATCTCAAACGTCTCGTGGCGACACGAACAGGCTTTCAGGTGAAGAAGATGAAGTCGCTTGCGGTCATTTGTGCGGCTAAGGTCATGCCGTCGATCTGAAGGGCCAGGTCGGCGGACCCGTCGCCGTCCTTGTCGACCTCGACGCGCCCATCGCCGGCGAAGCGGACCTCCGGCGCCCCCTCGCCGTTGAAGGCGGAATCGCCAAGATAGGCCGGATCGCCTTCCAGGAACGGGACCTTGAAGGCCAGGAGATCCTCGCCGTCGCCGGCGCCGAAGCTCACGCCGTCGAAGTCGCCGATCATCTGACTGCCGTCGGTGAAGTTCCCATTGAAGAGGAACCGGTCGTCGCCGCTGCCGCCGAAGACCGTGTCGTCCTTGCCGACCGTCAGGCTATCGGCACCGCTGCCGCCTGCCATTCGGTCGCCGCCCTGGCCACCGAAGAGCGTGTCGGACCCGGCAAGCCCCTCGATCCAGTCCGAGCCCTGGTTGCCGGCGAGGCGGTTGTCCCCCTCGTTGCCCTGGACGGTGTTGTCCAGCCCATTCCCGGCACCGGCGATGTTCCCGAAGCCGTCCTGTAGCTGCAGGTCCTCGATGAAGTCGTCGGCACCGCCGCCGGGCAGGGTGTAATCGGTCTCGGCACGCACCAGGTCAGTGCCCCCGCCGGATCCCTCGCGCAACTGGTCCGCGGCGGTGTCGACGACGAAGGTATCGTCGCCGGCCCCGCCGAAGGCCGTATCGGTCCCGCTGCCGCCGTTCAGGAAATCGCTTCCAAGATCGCCGTACAGCAGGTCTTCTCCGGACCCGCCGAGCTGGCGGTCGTTCCCGCTGTCACCGAAGATCCGGTCGATCTCCTGGCCGCCGAGAAGCGTGTCGCCGGCCGAGCCGCCGACGAGATAGTCCTGGCCTGCCTGGCCGCGCAGCGCATCCGTGCCATCTCCGCCCTCGAGGGTATCGTCGCCGCTGCCCCCGCGCAGGTCGTCATCGCCGCTGAATCCGACCACCCGCTGCGGACCGCTGCCGCTGCCGATCGTATTGTTGGCGCTGTTGCCGAGAATGGTCTCGAAACCGCTCATTTCGACGCCGCTGGGCAGGGTGACACCATCTGGAATGATGAAGGTGTCGGTTCCGCTGCCGCCGAAGAAGCTGTCTCCAGTCTGCAGGTCACCCTGGGAGCGAACGATGACGGTGTCGTTGCCCGATCCTCCATAGACGATATCGACACCGCTCCCGCCGTTCAGGCTCGCATCGTCGCCGTTGCCTCCGAAGATCCGATCGTTGCCACTGCCGCCGGACAGCAGGCTGTCGTCTCCGGATCCTCCGTAGAGGACGTCCGCACCGCTGTCACCGAACAGTCCGGTATCGGCACCTTGATCGCCGTGCAGGCGATCGTTGCCGTCGCCACCGAAGTGCGAGCGGTCTTCGCCCGACCCACCTCTGATAATGTCGTTCGAGGAGCCTCCGAAGAACGAACTGTCAGCACCTGATCCGCCGTAGAAGGTGTCGAGGCCCGATCCCCCGAAAGCCGAAACGTCATTCCCCGAACCGCCGGATATGGTGTCCTGGCCGGAGCCTCCGAAGAGCCCTGTATCGTTGCCGCTGCCTCCGGCCAAGACGTCATTGCCCTGGTTGCCGGCCAGGCGGTTGGCGCCCTCGTTGCCCTGGATGGTGTTGTCCAGGCTGTTCCCTGTCCCGGCGATGTTTCCGAAGCCGCCCTGCAGGCGCAGGTTCTCGATGAAGTCGTTGGCACCGCCGTCCGGCAGGGTGTAGTCCGCCTCGGCACGAACCAGATCCGTGCCCTCGCCGGATCTATCGCGGACCTGATCCGTGGCGGTGTCGACGACGAAGGTGTCGTCGCCGATGGCCCCGACAGCGGTATCGCTGCCGCCTCGCCCATTCAAAACGTCGTCGCCCTGACGCCCGAAGAGGCGGTTGTTCGCGCTGTTGCCGAGGAGCCTGTTGTCGTGCTCGTTGCCCCGCAGGTCCGCGGCGCCGATCCCGTTGTTGATGTGCGCACGCTCGACGTGGCCCTCTGCGCCGCCGGCGAGGGTATAGGCAATCGCGTTGGACCGCAGCACGTCCTCGAAGCCTCCGGCCGCCGTCTCCCGGATCAGATCCGCCGAGGTGTCCACGATGAAGGTGTCGTTGGCGGCCCCGCCAAAAGCCGTATCGGCCCCGCTGGCGCCATTCAGGCGATCGCTTCCGAGCCCGCCGTAGAGAAAGTCTTCCCCGGTCCCGCCGACCTGGCGGTCGCTGCCGCTGTCACCGAAGATGCGGTCGCTCTCCGCGCCGCCAAAGAGCGTGTCACCGGAAGAGCCGCCGTACAGGTCGTCCTGACCTCCCTGGCCACGTAGCTGGTCGGCGCCTTCTCCACCCTCCAGCGTGTCGTTCCCGCTGCCCCCGCGCAGGTCGTCCTCGCCGCTTAGGCCGACCATCCGCTGCGATCCGCTACCGATGCCGACCGTGTTGTTCCCGCTGCTGCCGACAATAGCCTCGAAGCCGGTGACTTCGGCGCCGGACGGGATGGTGACCCCGGTGGGCAGAACGAAGGTGTCGGTCCCACTCCCGCCAAAGAAGGTGTCTCCGGCCTGTATATCGCCCTGCGAGCGAATGATCACCGTATCGCTGCCGCTGCCGCCGTCGATCGTATCGGCGCCACCTCCGCCGTAGAGGGGGCCGTCGTTGCCGTCTCCGCCAAAGATGCGGTCGTTACCATCGCCACCGTCCAGGCCCGAATCGGCACCGCCCCCACCAAAGAGGAAGTCGTCCCCGCTACCCCCTAGGAGCGAGGTGTCATCGCCGCTGCCTCCATTCAGCGTATCGGTGCCGGTTCCCCCGAAGAAGCTGGCGTCCGCTCCGCTGTCGCCACGCAGGTGATCGTCGCCGTCTGCGCCGAAGAAACCGCTGTCGCTTCCCGGGCCGCCCTCGAGCCTGTCGTAGCGCGAGCCTCCGAAGAACTGGCTGTCGTCGCCCGAGCCCCCGCTCAGAGTATCGGCCCCCGACCCCCCGAAGAGCGATGCCTCGTTCCCCTTACCGCCGAAGATCCGGTCATTGCCGTCGGCGCCGAAAAAGCAGGAATCGGCGCCGGTCTCGCCATAAAGCCAATCTCTTCCGGACCCGCCGAAAAAGCTCTGATCATTGCCATCTCCACCGAACAGCTTATCGTTGCCACTGTCGCCATGAAAGGTGGCGTCACCACCTGCTCCGCCGAGGAGCCTGTCGTTTCCCGTCAAGCCATAGACCAGGCTGTCGTTGCCGCTTCCCCCGAAGATCACATCGTTATCGGCCCCGCCGAACAGGAAGGTGTCAGCGCCGGAGCCGCCATAGAGCCGATCGTCGCCCAAAGACCCCGACAGACGATCCGATCCGCCCAGGCCGAAGAGACGATCGTTTGCGATGTAGCCGCGCAGTGAATCGTTTCCGCTCGTTCCAACGATCGTTGCCATGGTGGCGCCTCGTTTCCTGGCTCATTGTCCGCCCGCGTGATGAACGCAGGTCGAATGTCTTCTCCGGAACAAAGCGGCTGGCCGCAGCAAGGAAATGAAACGTCAGTGCCCAATTGCGCGCCGCTGGCTCGCCTTACAGCCAGACTACGCGCATTTTGGGATCGAGAGTATGAAAAATGACCAGCGGACAAGAGCGGCAGAGCGCGGAGGTCTTCGCAGGGGGGCGATTGAGAGCTTGCGCTCCACCCGTTTGTGGTAGGGAAGGGGCCTATGCTGATCGAGCCGGTCCGGGCTTCGTGGTGCTCCCGCGTGTTGGCCCTGCCCTGAACAAGGGACCGAAACCCTTCTGAAGGAATCCTGGGGCGCATGCACTTTCGGCTTGCCTTTGGCGCGGCGCTCGCCTATGTCCCGGCCGTCAACTCGCACGCGGGACAGCGCTGCCGGAGGCAAATTCCTCTGCGCGACGCTCCGGTGGAGGGCCAGGTGGTCCTTCAATCCCCGCGGTGGTTAGAACCGGAGAAGAAAGAATGGCACTTCCTGACGTTTCCATGCGTCAGCTCCTGGAAGCTGGCGTCCATTTCGGGCACACCACGCGGCGCTGGAATCCGCGCATGGCGCCCTTCATTTTCGGCGAGCGCAACGGCGTTCACATCATCGACCTGCAGCAGACCGTCCCGCTGTTCCACCAGGCCCTCCTGGCGGTTCGCGACGTGGTGGCGGGTGGCGGGCGCGTGCTCTTCGTCGGCACCAAGCGCCAGGCGGCCGAGAAGGTCGCCGAGGCTGCCGGAAGCTGCGGCCAGTACTACGTGAACCACCGCTGGCTGGGCGGCATGCTGACCAACTGGAAGACCATCAGCCAGTCCATCCGCCGCCTGAAGGAACTCGAGGTCAAGCTCGACGGAGAGGTCGACGGCCTCACCAAGCGCGAGCTCCTGACCCTGACCCGCCAGCGCGAGAAGCTGGACCGCGCGCTGGGCGGCATCAAGGAGATGGGCGGCCTGCCCGACCTGCTCTTCATCATCGACACCAACAAGGAGCACCTGGCGGTCAGCGAGGCCAATCGCCTGGGGATCCCCGTGGTCGCCGTGCTCGACTCCAACAGCGAGCCGGACGGGGTGACCTTCCCGGTGCCGGGCAACGACGACGCCATCCGTGCGATCGCGCTCTATTGCGACAGCGTCGCCGAGGCCGTGCTGGACGGCATCCAGCAGGAGATGACGCGCTCCGGCCTGGATATGGGCGCCGTCGAGGAGCCGCTGCCGGAGGCTGCGGCCGAGGAGGCTGCTGCCGAGAAGGCCCCCGTCGAGGAAGCTCCGGCGGAGCTGGACGAGGCAGCCGCGGAGCTCGAGGCCGCTGCCGAGAAGGGCGAGGCCGCCGCGCAGGAGCCGGAGGCCGAAGAGCCGGCAGCCGAGGCGGAGACCTCCGAAGCCCAGGCCGAAGAGCCGGCCGCAGACGCCGAGAAGCCGGCAGCGGAGGGCGAGGCCCAGCCGACCGAAGAGACCGAGGAGACGCGGGCCGCCGGCTGACCCGAGGGGGCTTCTACCGGCCGAAGGAAGGGCCGGGGAGCCAAGGTCGCCGTTTGCAAAGGGGACGCTTGCGGGCCGGGCTTGCCGGCGCGCGGGCGTCCGGTTGCGTGACTATCCCTGTCGCCTGATCGTAACGCTTCTGCTCTAGGACAGGCCTGCAGGAGCAAGAAAGAAGAGGACCGAGAAAAATGGCACAAATCACCGCTGCGCTGGTCAAGGAGCTGCGCGAGAAGACCGGTGCCGGCATGATGGATTGCAAGAAGGCGCTGACCGAGAACGACGGCGATATCGAGGTCGCCGTGGACTGGCTGCGCAAAAAGGGTCTCTCCGCAGCTGCGAAGAAGTCCGGCCGCGTCGCTGCCGAGGGCCTGGTCGCCGTGGCGACCTCGGGCACCGCGGGCGCCGTCGCCGAACTCAACTCCGAGACCGACTTCGTGGCCCGCAACGAGAAGTTCCAGGATTTCGCCAGCAAGGCCGCGGAGATCGTGCTCGCCGGTGCGGACAGTGCGGAGAGCCTGCTGGCGGCCGACTATCCCGGCGCCGGGCACAGCGTGTCCGAGGAGCTGACCAAGCTGATCGCGACCATCGGCGAGAACATGGTTCTGCGCCGCGTCGGTCGGCTCAGCGTCTCGGAGGGCGTGGTTGCCAACTACGTGCACAACCAGGCGGCACCGGGGCTGGGCAAGATCGGCGTGCTGGTGGCGCTGAAGTCCTCCGGCGATGCCGAGAAGCTGGAGGCCTTCGGCCGTCAGCTTGCCATGCATGTCGCCGCGGCCGGGCCGCAGGCCGTCTCGCCGGCGGAGGTGGACCAGGAGGCCGTGGAGCGCGAGCGCTCGGTCCTGCGCGACCAGGCGCTGGCCAGCGGCAAGCCGCCGGAGATCGTCGAGAAGATGGTCGAGGGCCGCCTGCGCAAGTACTACGAGGAGGTCTGCCTGCTGGAGCAGGTCTTCGTCATCGACGGCGAGACCAAGGTCGGGAAGGCCGTCGAGGCCTTCGCCAAGGACCTGGGCAGCCCGGTCGAGGTGCAGTCCTTCCTGCGTCTCCAGCTCGGTGAGGGCGTGGAGAAGGAAGAGGGCGACTTCGCGGCCGAGGTCGCGGCCACCGCCGGCCGGGGCTGACGCCCGCGGCAGGAATTTGCTCTGGCGAGGCTTCTATGGGGCTCGCCAGAGCGCCTTCCGCCTGTCATAACCTCTCCCGCTCGTTGGACCCCTCGAAAGGACTCGCCGGTTCGCCGTCGGCCGGGCGGGGTTTGCGCAGGGAAGGGGCCGATTGCCGATGACGCTGACACAACACTATCAGCGTGTGCTGCTGAAGATCTCGGGCGAAGCCCTGATGGGCAGCGAAGGCTACGGCATCGATGCCAAGACCCTGCGCCGCATCGCCGCCGACGTGCGCGAGGTTCACGCCACCGGCAAGCAGATCGCGCTGGTGGTGGGCGGCGGCAACATCTTCCGCGGCGTGGGCGGGACCGCCCAGGGCCTGGACCGCGCGACCGGCGATTACATGGGCATGCTGGCCACGGTGATGAACGCGCTGGCGCTGCAGAATGCGCTGGAGATGCTCTCCGTCCCGACCCGCGTGCAGTCGGCCATCCCGATCACCTCGGTGGCGGAGCCCTATATCCGACGCCGCGCCCAGCGCCACATGGAGCGCGGCCGCGTGGTGATCTTCGCCGCCGGCACCGGCAGTCCCTTCTTCACGACCGACACCGCGGCTGCGCTGCGTGCCTCCGAGATGGGCTGCGAGCTGCTGCTGAAGGGCACCAAGGTCGACGGGGTCTACGATTCCGATCCCACGCAGAATCCCGATGCCAAGCGCTATGACGATTTGACCTTTACCGAGGCTTTGACCAAACAGTTGGCGGTGATGGATGCCACGGCCTTGGCTTTGGCAAGAGAGAACCATATTCCGATCATGGTCTTCTCCATCCTAGAACCCGGTAGCTTCCAGCGCATCCTGAGCGGGAGCCAGAAGGGGACCCTGGTGCATGACTGAGGGAGGTTTGTTGTGGCTGATCCAGACCTAGACGACATAGAGCGGAGGATGGACTCCGCAATCGACGCTCTGCACAAGGAGTTCGCGGGGCTGCGCACCGGCCGCGCCTCGACCCAGCTTCTGGAGTCGATCGAGGTCACCGCCTATGGCGCTGCCATGCCGCTGAACCAGGTCGGAACGGTCTCGGTGCTGGAGCCCAGGACGCTGGGCGTGCAGGTCTGGGACAAGGGCAATGTCGCGGCCGTCGACAAGGCCATCCGCGAATCGGGCCTGGGCCTCAATCCTGCGACCAGCGGGCAGCTCGTCCGCATTCCCATCCCGCCGCTCAGCACCGAGCGCCGCCAGGAGCTCTCCAAGGTCGCCAGCCGTTACGCCGAGCAGGCGCGCGTCGCGGTCCGCAACGTGCGCCGCGACGGCATGGAGCTCTTGAAGAAGATGGAGAAGGACGGCGACCTTTCCGAAGACGAGCATCGTCTCTGGGCGGACGAGGTGCAGGCCCTGACGGACAAGCACGTGAAGCTCGCCGACGAGGCCCTGGCGCACAAAGAAGCCGAGATCATGCAGGTCTAGCCGCAGGCAGTCCCCGAGGTTCCGACCGGCTGAGGTTGCAGCAGGAAAGGCAGCAAGGTGAATGCGCTAACCATCGCCCAGCAGGAGCAGGTGAGCGGTCTGCACGTCGCCATCATCATGGACGGCAACGGGCGCTGGGCGAAACGCCGGGGCCTGCCGCGCACGGCCGGCCACAAGAAGGGCGCGGCGGCGGTTCGCCGTACCGTCGAGGCGGCGGTGGAGCTGCAGCTTGCCACCCTCACGCTCTTCGGCTTCTCGTCGGAGAACTGGAAGCGGCCGGTGGGCGAGGTCTCGGACCTCATGTCGCTCCTGCGCTTCTACCTCGAGACCGAGATCGACGAGCTTCACAAGCAGGGCATCCGGCTCTCCGTCATCGGGGAACGCACGCGCCTGCCGGACGACGTCAACCGGCTGATCTTAAAGGCCGAGGAGCGAACCGGGGCGAACGGCGGTCTGCTGCTGCAGGTCGCGCTCAGCTACGGCGGGCGCCAGGAGATCCTCGAGGCGACGCGGGCACTGGCGCGCGAGGTCGCGTCCGGCCGTCTGCGCGCCGAGGAGATCGACGAGGAGGCCTTCGAGCGCCATCTCTTCACCGCCTCGGTGCGCGACCCCGATCTCGTCCTGCGCACCTCGGGCGAGAAGAGGCTGTCCAATTTCCTGCTCTGGCAGTCGGCCTACAGCGAGTTCATCTTCATCGACAAGCTGTGGCCGGACTTCGATCGCGACGACCTGGTGGCTGCCGTCGCGGAGCTTGAGGCGAGAGAGCGACGCTTCGGTGCCCTTGCGACTGCTTAGCAGGGTGAGCGAGGGCCTGCGCTGGCGGCTTCTGTCCTCCCTCTGTCTGGCGCCGCCCGTTCTGGCGGCCATCGTCCTGGGCATGCCCTGGACCGGACTGCTGCTGCTTGCCGTGATCGTGCTGCTGGTCTGGGAGTGGACCGGCATGACCCTGGAGAACCTGTCGCTCCCCTGCGGCCTGGCGATGGTCGGAACCGTGGTGCTGGCCGTCGTGCTGGCCAGCCAGCAGCTCTGGCTCTGGGGCCTTCTGGCCCTGGGGGCGGGCGGCCTTGTGGCGGCTTTCCTGGCCGAGCGCCACGAGCCCGGCGCGCGGAAGGGCCGCTGGATGCTGCTGGGCTCGCTCTATATCGGCCTGCCCAGCCTGGCGCTCTTCTACCTGCGTGAGGACCGCGCCGGCGGATTTGAATGGACCCTCTGGCTGCTGGCGATCGTCTGGGCGGTCGACGTCTTCGCCTACGTCGTGGGCAAGAGCCTCGGCGGCTGGAAGCTCTGGCCTGCGGTCTCGCCGCGCAAGACCTGGTCCGGCTTTGCCGGCGGCACCTTGGCGGGGACCCTGATGGGGCTCTGCGGAAGTTTCTGGCTGGACGCACGGCCGCTCTGGGAACTGGCGATCGGAGCAGCAGCACTCAGCCTCGTCGCACAAGCTGGTGATTTGGCGGAATCGGCGATGAAGAGGCATTTCGACGTGAAGGACGCCAGCGCCCTGATCCCCGGGCACGGCGGACTGCTCGACCGCGTCGACGGATTGCTGCCGGCTTCCATCGCGCTTGCGGTCGCGCTATGGCTAGGCGCCTAGGCGGCAAGCCCTGCGGCCCTCGGCAATGAAGGGCCCAAGGAAGGGGCCAAGGAAGGGGAAGGAGTGAGTGGCGTGAGCGAGGCAGCGGGAGCGACGGCGGCGGTTTCCGACGAGAGGGAACCCCGGCGCCTCACGATACTGGGGTCGACCGGATCGGTCGGCCAGAGCACGCTCGACCTGGTGCAGCGCAATCTCGAGCGCTACCGACTGGTGGCTCTGACCGCGGGAACGCGGGTCAAGGCCCTGGCGGAGCAGGCGCGCCTGCTGCGCCCCGAGGTGGCGGTCATCGCCGACCCGCGCCTCTACGGCGACCTCAAGGAGGCCCTGGCGGGAACCGGCGTGGAAGCCGCTGCCGGCGATGCGGCGGTCGCCGAAGCGGCGCAGCGCCCCAGCGACTGGTGCATGTCGGCCATCGTCGGCGCCGCCGGCCTGAAGCCGACCCTGGCCGCGGTCGAGCAGGGCAGGGTGGTGGCCTTCGCCAACAAGGAAACCTTGGTCTGTGCCGGCGCGCTTGTGATGCAGCGGGTAGCGGAGACCGGCGCCACCCTGCTGCCCGTCGATTCGGAGCACAACGCCATCTATCAGGTCTTCGATGCCGATCGCCGCGAGGGCATCGAGAAGATCCTCCTGACCGCATCGGGCGGGCCCTTCCGCACCCTGTCGTTGGCCGAGATGGCCGGCAAGACGCCCGAGCAGGCCGTCGCCCACCCGAACTGGGACATGGGCGCCAAGATCTCGGTCGATTCTGCGACCATGATGAACAAAGGCCTAGAACTCATTGAAGCGGTGCACCTTTTTGGACTACCGACCGAGCAGATAGAGATCATCGTTCACCCCCAGTCGGTGATTCACTCGATGGTCGTCTACCTCGACGGCTCGGTCCTGGCGCAGCTCGGCTCGCCCGACATGCGCACGCCCATCGCCCACACCCTGGCCTGGCCCGCACGCATGCAGACCCCGGTGGAGCGGCTGGACCTGGTGAAGGTCGCTTCGCTCACCTTCGAGCAGCCCGATCCGCAGCGCTTTCCGGCCTTGCGGCTGGCGCGCAGCGCGATGGAGCAGGGCGGGGCAGCCCCCCTCATCCTCAATGCCGCCAATGAGATCGCCGTGGCCGCCTTCCTGCGCCGCGAGATCGGTTTCCTTGAAATCGCCGCAGTCGTCGAGGAGACCCTGACGCGCCTGGGCGAGACTGCGGCCGATAGCCTGGACGCGATTCTTGTAGCAGACAGCGAGGCCCGTCGCGTGGCAGAAGCGGCCTGCAGTGCGCGCGCCGAAGCGGCGCAGTAGGTACGGCTGGCACCGGTTGGTAGAGAGGACGCGATCGTAATGGGTCTTTGGAACGAGGAGCGCTGAGGTGGACTGGCTGCTCGCGATCCTTGAGATTCTGCTCCCCTTCCTGGCTGTCCTGACCCTTCTGGTCTTCGTGCACGAGCTGGGCCACTACTGGGTCGCAAGGCGCAACGGCGTTAAGGTGCTGATCTTCTCCGTCGGCTTCGGGCCGGAGCTCTTCGGCTGGACCGACCGCGCCGGCACGCGCTGGCGGGTCTCCGCCCTGCCGCTGGGCGGCTACGTGAAGATGCTGGGCGACATGGACGCGACCAGCCGCCCGGACGACGAATCGCTGCGCGACCTGGGCGAGGAAGAACGCCAGCAGGCCTTCCCGACCAAGTCGCTGGGCGCCCGGGCCGCCATCGTGGCCGCCGGTCCGATCGCCAACTTCATCTTCGCCTGGATCCTGCTGGCCCTGCTCTTCGTCGTGGTCGGCCGGCCGGTCACGCCCGCGATCATCACCGACGTGGTGCCGGGCTCGGCGGCGGCGGAAGCCGGCCTGCAGACGGGCGACCGCATCGCCGAGATCAACGGCTCGACCATCGGGCGCTTCGAGGAGGTGCAGCGCGCGGTCCAGCTCAACCTGGACCAGCCGCTGAACGTGATCGTCGAGCGGGACGGCCAGATGGTGCCGCTGACGGCCAACCCGACCATGATCTCCGAGACCGACTCCAACGGCTGCGAGATCCGGGTGGCGCGCCTTGGAATCCGCGCGACCGGGACCGATGCCGAGCACCTGGGTCCGGCCGAAGGGCTCTGGGTGGCGGCCAGCGAGACCTGGTCGATTGCACGCGACACCCTTGCCGGAGTCTGGCAGATCGTGGTGGGCACGCGGACCACCGACGAGCTGGGCGGTCCGATTCGCATCGCTGAGATGTCGGGTCAGGTGGCCCAGATCGGACTGGTTTCGCTCATTTTCTTCATGGCCTTGTTGTCCGTGAACCTGGGACTCATTAACCTTTTCCCCATACCGATGCTGGATGGAGGCCATCTGCTGTTCTATGCCTTCGAAGCCCTTCGCGGTCGGCCGCTCGGCCCGAGGGCGCAGGACGTCGGGTTCAAGATCGGTTTGGGTCTGGTGCTGTCTCTCATGGTGTTCGCGACGGTGAATGACATCCTTCGGATCGATGCATGCGTAGGCTAGCGCGTTTCGATTTTGCGCGGAACCGGCCCGCACCCCCGCCCGGCCGCCCATACCAGGATACTGCCGTGGGCGGCCGGGCGGGGGTGCGGGCCGGCGCCGGTTTCACCCGATCGCTCAGCGCTCTAGCGCTGCGGTTCGGCCCTTGGGCGCTCATCGGCTGGCTGGCGCAGCCCCTCTTGGTGCGCCTGCGCCAGGTCTTCCTCCTGGCCCTGCTGCTCTCGGTCGCCCTGCCGACGGCGCAGTTCTCGCCCACCAACGCGCAGTCGCTGCTGTCCGGCGGTACCATCAGCGAGATCGTGATCGAGGGCGGCCAGCGCATCGACCCGGCGACGGTCCTGAACTATCTCGGACTGCAGCCGGGCGATTCCTTCGACGCGCGCGACCTCGATGCCGCTCTGTCGCGGCTCTTCGCGACGGGTCTCTTCGCCAATGCCGTCTTCGAGCGCGACGGCGACAAGCTGATCGTCCGCGTGGTCGAGAACCCGCTGATCAACATCGTCGCCTTCGAGGGCAACGACCGGCTGGACAACGACACCCTGCAGTCCGAGGTGCAGTCCCGGCCCAGGACGGTCTTCACCCGCAGCCGGGTGCAGAGCGACACGCAGCGCATCCTGGACCTCTACCGGCGCACCGGGCGCTTCTCGGCGACGGTCGATCCCAAGATCATCCGCCTGGACCAGAACCGGGTGAACCTCGTCTTCGAGATCGACGAGGGCAAGGCCTCGGGCATCGACTCGATCAACTTCATCGGCAACAAGGAGTTCTCGGACGGCCGCCTGCGCGAGGTCATCACCACGAGCGAGACCGACTTCCTGGGTTTCCTGGCGAGCAACGATTCCTACGATCCCGAAAGGCTCAACTTCGACAAGGAACTGCTGCGCCGCTTCTACCTCTCCGAGGGCTATGCGAACTTCCAGGTGCTGTCGGTGGTGGCGGAGCTGGCGCGCAACAACAGCGACTTCATCATCACCTTCACCGTCTTCGAGGGAGAGCCCTACACCTTCGGGGTCATCGACGTCGCCTCGACGATCAAGGATCTGGAGCCGGAGGAGATCCTGGGCCAGATCACGACCGAGGAGGGCGACACCTACGACGCCACCGAGGTGGAGGAGAGCATCGAGGCCATCACCGATGCCGTCGGCAACCTGGGCTTCGCCTTCGTCGAGGTGGTGCCGCGCGTCGACAAGAACGACGAAGAGCGCACCATCGGTCTCACCTACGAGATCCAGGAGGGCCCCAAGGTCTACGTCGAGCGAATCGAGATCAACGGCAACGTCCGGACCGTGGACGACGTCATCCGCCGGCAGTTCACCCTGGCCGAAGGCGATGCCTTCAACACCACCAAGCTGGCGCGCTCCAGGCGCCGGATCCAGAACCTGGGCTTCTTCCGCTCGGTCGACGTCACCACCACGCAGGGCTCTTCCCCCGACCGCACGGTGATCAAGACGACGGTCGAAGAACAGTCGACCGGCGATCTCTCCTTCGGCGCCGGCTTCTCGACGGACTCCGGTCCGCTGGGCAACATCACGATCACCGAGCGCAATCTGCTGGGCCTGGCCCAGGACATCCGCCTGAACCTGGTGCTCTCGGGCGCCAGCTCGCAGATCGACATCAGCTACACCGACCCCTACTTCCTGGATAAGGACCTCTCGGCCGGCTTCGATCTCTTCCGCACGACCAACGAGCAGTCCTCCTCCGACTTCGATCAGAAGAACCTGGGCTTCGGGCTGCGTGCCGGCTGGGACTACCAGGAAGACGTGCGCCACGTCGTGCGCTACCTCTTCGAGCGGCAGGACATCACCAATGTCGGCGACAATGCGGCCGAGATCATCCAGGACGACGAGGGCGTCTTCTACACCTCTACGATCGGTTCGACCCTGACCCTGGACAAGCGCAACAGCCGCTTCGACCCGACGCACGGCTATGTGCTGGTGGTCGACAACTCCTATACCGGCCTCGGCGGCAACTCCTACTACTTCGAGAACACGGTGGGCGGCGCCTACTACACGCCTATCTTCGACATCGACAACCTGACCTTGCGGCTCTCGGCGCAGGCCGGCAACATCGCCTCGCTGGAGCCGACCCGGGTGAGCGAGCGCTTCTTCGTCGGCGGCGCGGACCTGCGCGGCTTCGAGTCCGGCGGCGTCGGTCCGCGCGACGGGCCCTCCGGCGATGCGCTGGGTGCCAAGAACTTCTATACGGGCTCTGTCGAGCTGATCTTCCCGCTGGGCCTGCCGCAGGAACTGGCCGTCCGCGGCCGGGTCTTCAACGACATCGGTGCCGCCTGGGGGATCGACGGCTCGACGGAGAACGTCGAGGACAGCTCCAATCCACGCCTCTCCGCAGGCGCCGGCATCTCCTGGGACTCGCCCTTCGGCCCGCTGGTCATCGACCTGGCCTACGCCTACGTCAAGGAAGACTTCGACAAGACGGAGGTGTTCCGCTTCAGCTTCGGAACGCGGTTCTGATGACCGCGAGGGGACAGCAGCAAGGCCTGGCCTTGCTGCTTGTCTGCCTCCTGCTCTGGCCCTGGGCCGCCTGGGGCCAGAGCGAGAGCGGCAAGGCCGTCGAGGCGGAGGAGGACGGCAGCCGCAGCGGGGTCGTCATCAACCTGCCGCCGGAGCCGAACCTGCCGTCGGCCAGCGGGATCGTCGTCGTCGATGTCCAGCGCATCCTTGAGGAATCGCTCGCGGTGCAGGCCGTGCAACGCCAGCTGACCGATGCCCGCCACGACTTCCAAGAGCAGATGCGCACGCGCGAGGCGGCGCTGCAGGAGCGCGATCGCGACCTGGCCGGGCAAAGGGCAGAGCTCGACGACGAGATCTTCCAGCAGCGGCGCGACCTGCTGGCACAGGACCTCGCGACCCTGCAGGAGGACATCCGGGTCTGGTTCCGCGCCCATGACCAGGCCCAGAACCAGGCGTTGCGGCAGGCCCAGCAGACGCTGCTCAAGATCGTCAGCGACCTGGCGCGCCAGCGCGGTGCCGCCGTCGTCATCCCGAAATCCTCCATCGTCCTGGTGCAGCCGAACCTCGATATCACCGAGGCGGCCCTGCAGCGCCTGAACCTGGAACTGCCGAGCCTTCCGGCGCCGGTCCTGCCGAACCAAGGGCAGCAGTGAGCCTGGAGAAAGCTGCGCCGACAGGGCGCCGGCTGGGCTGTCGACAAACCCGCTTCGCTTCGCCATAAAGGACCCTGCGCATGGCGCGCAGCGGCCAAGAAATCTTGCGGGCCGGGACGGACTCTGGAGCAGGATCGCGGCACATCGGGACGATGGGTCGGCTGAATCCTGCTCTTATGTGTTAGGACTTGCAGCACACCGCTCGGCGGGGGCGGAAGTCTCGATCCCGACGTAGAATTGGAAGCCTTCGGACCCTCCGGCAGGGAAGCGTGAACAAGAACAGGCGTGATTGAGAGATGTCTTCGAGAGCCATGAGTGACCTAAATGCCCCGGCCCAGCAGACGACCAGCCTGGATATCCACGAGGTCATGAGGCGGATTCCGCACCGCTATCCCTTTCTGATGATCGAGGCCGTGGGCGACATCGTCCACGGCGAGAGCGCCGTCGGTATCAAGAACGTCAGCGTGAACGAGCCGCACTTCCAGGGCCACTTCCCCGACAGCCCGGTCATGCCCGGCGTCCTGATCGTGGAGGCCATGGCCCAGACCGCGGCCGTGCTCGTCATGGAGACCCTGGGGCACGATGCGCACGGGAAGATCGTCTACTTCATGACCATAGAGAATGCGCGTTTTCGCCGTCCGGTGCGGCCGGGCGACCGCCTGGAGATCCATGTGAAGAAGCAGCATCACCGCGGCCAGGTCTGGAAGTTCTCGGGCGAGGCGCGGGTCGACGGCAAGGTCGCGGCCCAGGCCTCCTTTTCGGCAATGATCGTCGACGAAGCATGACCGACATCCATCCGACGGCGATCGTCGACCCGGCTGCCCAGATCGGCGAAGGCTGCAAGATCGGACCCTACTGCGTGGTCGGCCCCAAGGTCACCCTGGGGCAGGCCAGCGTGCTGCACAGCCATGTCGTGGTCGAGGGACGCAGCACGGTCGGACCCGGCGTGCAGATCTTCCCCTTCGCCAGCATCGGCCACCGCCCGCAGGACCTGAAGTACGCCGGCGAGGACTCCAGCCTGGAGATCGGCAAGGGCTGCATGATCCGCGAGCAGGTCACCATCAATCCCGGGACCCAGGGCGGCGGGATGAAGACCAAGGTCGGCGAGGGCTGCCTCCTGATGGTCGGCGCCCATGTCGCCCACGACTGCGTGCTGGGGAACGGCGTGATCCTGGCCAACAACGCCACCCTGGCAGGGCATGTGACGATCGGCGACGGCGCCATCCTGGGCGGCCTCTGCGCGGTGCAGCAGTTCGTGCGCATCGGCCGCAACGCCATGATCGGCGGCATGGCCGGCATCAGGCAGGATGTCGTCCCCTTCGGCCTGGTGTCCGGCCGGCCCGGCCTGCTGACGGGGCTCAACATGGTCGGCCTCAGGCGCGCCTCCACCGACCGCGGCGAGATCGAGGGCCTGCGCAAGCTCTTCGAGTCCGTCTTCGACCGCAGCGGCGGCACCCTGGCCGAGCGGCTGAAGACCCTGGACAAGACCCTGGCCTCCGGCAGCCTGGCCGAGGCCTTCCTTTCCTTTCTGCAGGCGGAGTCGGCGCACGGCTTCATGCAGCCGACGGAGCGCAATGGCCACTAAGCTCGGCGTGATCGCGGGTTCGGGCGCCCTGCCGCGGGAGATCATCGCGGCAGCCAAGGACAAGGGCTGGGACTGCTTCGTCGTCGGCTTCGTCGAGCAGACGGACAAGGAGACCTTGGACGCAGCACCCTCGATGCTGACCCACCTGGGCGCTGCCGGAAAGATCATCGAGCGACTGCGCCAGGAGGGGGTCAGTGACCTGGTGATGGCCGGCGGGATTCGCCGCCCCTCGCTCCTGCAGATCAAGCCCGACTGGGTGGCGGCGAAGTTCCTGGCCCAGGTCGGCATCCGCGCCATGGGCGACGACGGCCTGCTGCGCGCGATCATCCGCTTCATCGAGGAGCGCGGCTTCAACTTCCTCTCCGTGCCGCAGATCCTGGGCGAGCTGGTCATCGAAGAAGGCCTCCTGAGCGAGCTTGGCCCCGACGCCCTGGCGGAGGAGGACATCCGGCGCGGGCTGGAGGTGGCGCGCCTGCTGGGCGAGGCCGATGTCGGCCAATCGGTGGTGATCCAGCAGGGCCTGGTGCTCGGCGTCGAGGCGATCGAGGGCACCGACGCGCTGCTCCGGCGCTGCAAGGAGCTCGCCCGACCCGCACCCGGGGGCGTGCTGGTCAAGACCAAGAAGCCCGACCAGGAGGACCGAGCCGACCTGCCCGCGATCGGCCCGAAGACGGTCGAGAACGCCGCCGCGGCGGGACTGCGCGGCATTGCCGTCCAGGCCGGCGCCGCCCTGCTGATCGAGCGGGGCAAGACCGTGGCGCTTGCCAACAAGCACAAGCTCTTCCTCGTCGGCCTGGCGGTTCCGGACCGCGCGGCCGCATCGGACTGAGGCGGAATGCGCACGCACTTGCCCAACCGTTCCGCGCGGTTTCCTGGAAGCGGAGCGTCGTCGACGTTGGGCTCCTCCGCTCGAGGGCTACGCTAGGCCATGGCGGCGGCCGGCGGTCCCCTGATCTTCCTCGTCGCGGGCGAGCCCTCGGGCGACCTGCTGGGCGCGCGCCTGATGGCCGCGCTCAAGAAGGAGACGGGCGGCGCGGTGCGCTTCCAGGGTCTGGGCGGCCCGCTGATGGAGGCCGAGGGGCTGAAGAGCCTCTTCGACATCCGCGAGATCGCGATCATGGGCTTCTTCGAGGTGGCCCTGCAGATCCCGATGGTCCTGCGCCGGATCAAAGAGTGCCGCGAGGCGGCGCTGGCGGCCAGGCCCGACCTCTTCCTCTCGATCGATTCGCCCTCCTTCTCGCTGGAGGTCAGCAAGGCGCTGAAGGGGCAGGGCTATCCCCTGGTGCACTACGTCGCCCCCTCGGTCTGGGCCTGGAAGAAGGGGCGCGCCAAGCGTATCGCCCGCTTCCTCGACCACCTGCTCTGCCTGCTGCCCTTCGAGCCGCCCTATTTCGAGAAGCACGGACTGGCGTCCTCCTTCATCGGCCATCCGGCCGTCGAGGCCGCAGCCCAGCCCGTCGATCCGGCCGCCTTACGCCGCCGCCTGGGTTTCTCCGAGGATCGCCTGCTGCTCTCGGTCCTGCCGGGCAGCCGCCGCGGCGAGGTCGACCGCCATGCCGCCATCTTCGGCGAGGCGCTCGGCATCCTGGCGGCCGAGTGGCCCGATATGGCGGCGCTGGTGCCCACCGTCCCCAACGTCGCCGAGCAGGTCCGCGCGGCCGTATCGCGCTGGCCCGTGCCGGCCGAGGTGCTGATCGGCCAGGAGGACAAGTATACCGCCTTCGCGGCCTCCAGGGCCGCCATGGCCGTCTCAGGGACGGTCGGGATCGAACTGGCGGTGGCGGGGCTGCCGGCGGTCATGGCCTATCGCCTGACGCCGCTCAGCGCCGCGCTGGTGCCGCTGATGGTGAATTTCCGCTACGCCTCGATCGCCAGCCTGGTGCTGGACCGCTTGGTGCAGCCGGAATGCCTGCAGTTCCAGTGCAACCCGCGCCGTATCGCTGCAACCCTCCGCCCGCTGATCGAGGAGAGCGAGGAGCGGGCGCGGGTGATCCGCGACGGCCATGAGGCCGCGCGGTTGCTGGGGCAGGGCAGGGAGCCGCCGAGCGAGCGGGCCGCCCAGGTTGTCCTGAACCTCATTCACCGGTCGGCCGCCGATCCCGCCTCCTGAGGAGCGCGTTCCGGCGCCGGGTGATTTTCTTTCGTTCCGCCCCTTTGCAAGCGGGCGGTTCCTTCCTAAATAAGCTCGCGAGTGCTTCCTAGAGGCATTCTAAAATACTCTGGAAGGGCAAGCCCCAAAGGCTCTTGCCGCCACCACCTCCCAAGAAAGCTACGGAGAACTCTATGCTTACCATTGGCGATCGCTTCCCCAGCTATGCCCTGAAGGCCGTCACCCGCATCGATGCCCCGACCCCCGACGAGGCCTTCGAGACCCTGAACGAGGAGACCTACGCCGGAAAGTGGCGCGTGCTCTTCTTCTGGCCGAAAGACTTCACCTTCGTGTGCCCGACGGAGATCGCCGCCTTCGGCCAGCTCAACGAGGAGTTCGCGGACCGCGACGCGCAGCTTCTGGGCGTCTCCACCGACAGCGAGTTCGTGCACCTGGCCTGGCGGAAGGACCACGAGGACCTGCGCGGTCTGCCCTTTCCGATGCTCGCGGACATCAAGCGCGAGCTGAGCCAGGAGCTGGGTATCCTCGACAAGGCCGAGGGCGTGTGCCTGCGTGCGACCTTCATCGTCGACCCCGACGGCATCATCCGCTTCGTCTCGGTGAACGACCTCTCGGTCGGCCGCAACCCGCACGAGGTGCTCCGCGTCCTCGACGCGCTGCAGACCGACGAGCTCTGCCCCTGCAACTGGCAGAAGGGCGAGGACGTCCTGCGCCCGGCGGCCTGATCCGGGACCCGAGGAGAAAGCGACCTGGGGCGCCGCGGTTGGGCCGAGGCGCCCCGGAAAGCCCGGGGACCGGTTCCTGGGCTCCAGAGCAAATCCCGAGCAGATGGACTTATCTGCGACGACGATCTGCTTCTAAAACAAAATCTTAGAGCAGGATGTGCGCGCATGAGCGCGCGCATCTTGCTCTAGAAAGGAAAACCAGACATGACCTTGGAAGAAGTGCGCGCGAGCCTGCCGGCCTATGCGAAGGACCTGAAGCTCAACCTGGGCTCCGTCCTGAAACCGGAGAGCCTCAGCGAGCAGCAGCTCTGGGGAACCGCGCTTGCGAGCGCGATCGCCAGCCGCAACGCCGTCCTCACCTCCGCGATCGCCACCGAGGCCGAGGCCAAGCTCACCCCCGAAGCACAGCAGGCCGCCAAGACCGCGGCCAGCCTGATGGGGATGAACAACATCTACTACCGCTTCACCCACCTGATCGGCCATGACGACTATCTGAAGCTGCCGGCGCGCCTTCGGATGAACGCCATGGCCAATCCCGGCGTCGACAAGCTCGACTTCGAGCTCTGGTCGCTGGCGGTCTCGGCCATCAACGGCTGCGGCCTCTGCCTGGAATCGCACGAGCGGGAGCTGAAGACGAAGGGCGCGAGCAAGGCGCAGATCCAGGACGCCGTGCGCATCGCGGCCACCCTGCATGCCGTCGCCGTCGTGCTCGACGGCGAGGCCGCTCTAGGCGAGACCGCGATCAGCCAGGCTGCCTAGAGCAAATCCCGAGCAGATGGAATCATCTGCGACGACGGTTTGCTGTTAAAACAACATGCTAGAGCAGGATTCGTGAGCATAAGCGAAAGAATCCTGCTCTAGCGGAGCGCTGTGGCTACCGCGTCCTCGAGCAACTGCATCGAGGACGAACAGCAGGATCCGATAGGAAACCGCCGGCCAGGAGATCTCCTGCCGGCGGTTTCCGTCTGCCAGGATCGAAAGCTACTTGCGCTTGGCGAGCGGGACGTAGGAACGCTGCGGCTCGCCGATGTAGACCTGGCGGGGGCGCGAGATGCGCTGCTCCGGGTCCTCGATCATCTCGCGCCACTGTGCCACCCAGCCGACCGTGCGGGCGACAGCGAAGAGCACGGTGAACATGGAGGTGGGGAAGCCCATCGCCTTCAGGATGATGCCGGAATAGAAGTCGACGTTGGGGAAGAGCTTGTGGCTGACGAAGTAGTCGTCCTCGAGCGCGATGCGCTCCAGCTCCATGGCCAGTTCCAGCAGCGGGTCCTCGACGCCCAGTTCGCCCAGCACCTCGTGGCAGGACTTCTGCATCACCTTGGCGCGCGGGTCGTAGTTTTTGTAGACGCGGTGGCCGAATCCCATCAGGCGGAAGGGGTCGTCCTTGTCCTTGGCGCGCTTGATGTACTCGTTGATTTTATCCTTGTGGCCGATCTCGTTCAGCATCAGCAGCACGGCCTCGTTGGCGCCGCCGTGCGCCGGGCCCCAGAGCGAGGCGATGCCGGCAGCGATGCAAGCGAAGGGATTGGCGCCCGACGAGCCCGCGATGCGCACCGTCGAGGTCGAGGCGTTCTGTTCGTGGTCGGCGTGCAGGATGAAGATGCGGTCCATCGCGCGCGCCAGGATGGGGTTGACCTCGTAGTCCTCGCAGGGGACCGAGAAGGTCATCTGCAGGAAGTTCTCCGCATAGGTCAGGTTGTTGCGGGGATAGATGAAGGGCTGCCCCAGGGAGTACTTGAAGGCCCAGGCGGCGATGGTCGGCATCTTGGCGATCAGGCGGTGCGAGGCCACGGTGCGCTGCCAGGGATCGCGGATATCGGTGGAGTCGTGATAGAAGGCCGAAAGCGCGCCGACCACGCCCACCATGATCGCCATGGGATGGGCGTCGCGGCGGAAGCCGCGGTAGAAGTTGGCGATCTGCTCGTGCAGCATCGTGTGGTAGGTGATGGCCTTCTCGAAGTCGGCCTTCTGCTTGGGGCTGGGAAGCTCGCCCTCCAGCAGCAGGTAGCAGACCTCCATGAAGTCGCTGTGCTCCGCCAGCTCGCCGATCGGGTAGCCGCGATGCAGCAGGACGCCTTCCTCGCCGTCGATGTAGGTGATCTTGGAGCTGCAGGATCCGGTCGAGGCGAACCCCGGGTCGTAGGTCAGCAGATGCCCCTTGTTATAGAGCGATCGCACGTCGAATCCGGGCGCCCCCAGCTTGCTGTAGACCTTCGGCAGATCCCAGCGCCGGCCGTCCGAATTGTCTATGACGGTGACCGTCTCCTTGTTTGCTGCCTCGTCGTTCATCAAGCCACTCCCTCAGTTCATGGTGACGGCAGACCGTCGTGTCCGAAGTTTCGCAGCGCAGCATAGTGGGTGATAGCCAAGGGCGCAATCGCTCTCAACAACACCCTGCAAAATATTGGCGCAAAGCGATTAATTGCCGATTGCCAGGCTGTGGTCCAGACGCTCGAGACAGGCCTCTCGCCCCAGGATTTCCATCACTTCGAAGATCGGCGGAGAGACCTTGCTGCCGGTAACCGCTGCCCGCAAGGGCTGCGCGACCTTGCCCAGTTTCAGCGGCGGATCGGCGATCTCCTCGGCGTAGTGGCGGGTGCTGGACTCCAGCTCCTCGCGCTCCCAGCCGCTGGCATCCAGCAGCGCACGAAGGCCGGCCAGGTGCGCCAGCGCCTCCGGCGTGAGCAGCGCCAGGGCTGCTTCCGTGTAGTCCGGGATGCCCTCGACCAGGTAGACCTCGGCTGCCGCCTCCAGGTCGTCGAGGCGCTTGGCCCTGACCTTCAGCCCGGCCATGCCGGCCAGCAGGCGCCGGGCCTGTTCGGCGCTGAAGTCCTCGCCGCCGGCGGCCAGGCGCCGTGCGCGCAGCAACGCCACCAGGCTCCCGTCCGCGCGTTCGCGCAGATAGTGTGCGTTCAGGCTGTCCAGCTTGGCGAAATCGAAGCGGGCCGGGTTCTTGCCGACGTCGCCGATGTCGAACCACTGGCGCGCCTGCTCGTCGGAGATGATCTCCTCGTCGCCGTGCCCCCAGCCCAGGCGCAGCAGATAGTTCCTGAGCGCCTCGGGAAGGTAGCCCTCGTCGCGGTAGGCGCCGATCGCCAGCGCGCCGTGGCGCTTGGACATCTTGGCCCCGTCGGGGCCGTGGATCAGCGGGATGTGCGCGAACTCGGGGACCGTCCAGCCCATGGCCTCGTAGAGCTGGCGCTGGCGGAAGGCGTTGGTCAGATGGTCGTCGCCGCGGATCACGTGGCTGATGCCCATGTCATGGTCGTCGACCACGACGGAGAGCATGTAGGTCGGACTGCCGTCGCTGCGCAGGACCACCATGTCGTCGAGCTGGCGGTTGGCGACCGTGACCGCGCCCTGCACCAGGTCCTCGATGGTCTGCTCGCCCTCGCGCGGCGCCTTGATGCGGATGACGTGGGGCGCACCCGCCGGCGCCTCGGCCGGGTCGCGGTCGCGCCAGCGGCCGTCGTAGCCCGGCGGGCGGCCCTCGGCGCGGGCCCGCTCGCGCATCTCGGCGAGCTCCTCGGGCGTGGCGTAGCAGCGATAGGCCTTGCCGGCCTCGAGCAGCGCCAGGGCCACCTCGCGGTGACGCTCGGCCCGTTCGGACTGGAAGACCACCTCCTCGTCCCAGTCGAGACCCAGCCAGCGCAGGCCCTCGAGGATGGCCTCGATCGCCTCGGGCGTGGAGCGCGCCTTGTCGGTGTCCTCGATGCGCAGGCGGAAGACGCCGCCGTGATGGGCCGCGAAGAGCCTGTTGAAGAGGGCCGTGCGGGCACCGCCGATGTGCAGGAAACCGGTGGGTGAGGGGGCAAAGCGGGTAACGGGGGCCATGTCGCTCCAGTCGGTCGTCGGGTTGTCGAAAGCGGCCCTGCTCTACCATGCCGCCCCGGGCTTTGCCATGCCGCCAAACGGGGAGGGAGGAAAGCGCATGAGCCGGAGGCGAAAATCCCTCTAGAATAGCGACCCATGGTGGTTGCCCTGACAGGTGGAGCCTGGCGAAGGCGTTTCGGAACCGCGCTGCGCTCCTGGGCCTCGGGCCTTGTCGAGGCGGAACGCGAACGCTGGCCGCTCTGGTTTCCGGTCGCCTTCGGGCTGGGCATCGCGCTCTACTTCCTCGCCGAGGAGGAGCCCGGATGGGCGGGCGGCCTGGCGCCCTTGCTCGCGCTGACGCTGGCCTGGTGGTTCCTACGCGACCGCATGGTGGTTTCCTACCTGCTGTTGCTTTTCCTGGCCGGCGCAGCCGGTTTCGCCGCCGCGCAGTTGCGAACGAGCGTGGTGGCGGCCCCACTGCTCACCGAGCGCTTCGGACCCACCGAGATCTCCGGCACGCTTCTAGGACTGGAGCGCCGGGCGACCGACAACCGCCTTCTGCTGCGGCCCTTCGCGATAGAAGGTCTGACCGCGGAGCAGCTCCCGAGGAAGCTGCGCCTGCGCTCGGCCGGTGAGAAGGCGCTGGCCTTGGCTCCGGGCGACCGGGTCAGGCTGCGCGCGGTCCTGCTGCCGCCGCCGCCCCCGGTGGTCCCCGGCGGCTTCGATTTCGGGCGCCGGGCCTTCTATCTCCAGATCGGTGCCACGGGCTTCGTCCTCGGGGAGGTGGCGGTGGAGGCCGAGGGTGCGGAGGGCGGCTGGCTGCTCTTCTGGTCGCGCCTGCGCGACGAGCTGGGCGCGCGGGTCCGTGCCAGCCTGCCGCCGGACCAGGCGGGGGTCGCCGAGGCCCTGCTGACCGGCGAGCGCTCCGGGATCGAGCCCGCCGTGCAGGAGGACTATCGCCGCTCCGGCCTGGCGCATCTCCTGGCGATCTCCGGGCTGCATGTCGGCTTGATCGCGGGGATCTTCTTCTTTTCCCTGCGCGCACTGCTGGCGCTCTCGCCCCGGCTCGCCCTGCACTGGCCGATCAAGAAGGTGGCGGCACTCGCGACCGCCTTGCTGCTGCCCCTCTACCTGCCGATGGTCGGTGCCTCGGTGCCGACGCAGCGGGCCTGCTTCATGGCCCTCGTCGTGCTGGCGGCCGTCCTGTTGGACCGCCGCGCGATCTCGCTGCGCCTGGTCGCCTTCGCGGCGTTCGTGGTGCTCGCCTGGACGCCGGAGACACTGCTCACGGCCTCCTTCCAGCTCTCCTTCGCCGCGGTCACCGCCCTGGTGGCCGCCTACGAGGCCTGGCAGGCACGGCGGTCGGACTGGGAGCGCCAGGCCGCCTGGTCGCAGCGCCTGGCGCTCTACCTCCTGGGCGTGCTCGCGAGCACGCTGATCGCCACCCTGGCGACGGCACCCTTTGCCGCCTATCACTTCCAGCGGCTGGCGCTCTACGGCCTGGCGGCGAACCTGCTGGCCGTGCCGCTGACGGCCTTCTGGATCATGCCGCTCTGCCTCCTGAGCTACCTCCTCATGCCGCTGGGCCTGGAGACCCTGGCCTTCGTGCCGCTGGGCTGGAGCCTTACGCTGCTCAACGGCATCGCGGCAGAGGTCGCGGCCCTCCCGGGCGCCACGCTCGAGGTCCCGGCGATGCCGCTCTGGGGACTCGCGGCACTTGCGTCCGGGGGCCTGTGGCTCTGTCTCTGGCGGAGCCGGTGGCGCCTGGCCGGTCTTCTCCTGCTGCTGCTGGGAGCGCTCAGCCCGCTCTTCTCGCGCCCGCCCGACATCCTGGTCACGGGCGACCTGCGGCTGGTCGGTCTCTCCGCCCCGGACGAGGCCCTCTGGCTGTCCAGCCGGCGTTCCGGGCGCTTCCCTGCGGAGGTCTGGTTGCGTCGCCGCGCCCAGGAAGAGCCGCTCTACTGGTCGCCCGACAGCGCCTCGCAGCCTCCCTGGCTTACTTGCGACACCCTGGGATGCCGCTACCGCCACGGCGGTATCGAGACCGCACTGGCCCTGAAGGCGGAAGCCCTGGTCGAGGACTGCTCGGGCGTCGACCTGCTGATCGCCTTCGTCCCGGTCCCCAGGGGATGCCTACCCCGCAGTCCGGTCGTCGATCGATTCGACTTCTGGCGGAACGGCACGCATGCGGTCTGGCTGTCAAGGGGGCAGGCAGAGGTCTCCAGCGTCGGTGCGGAGCGCGGTCGGAGACCCTGGAACCCGCCGCGACGCTCGGGCCGCAACGTCGTTCTTCCCTAACCTGGCTTCCGGGTGTCCTCACCGGTTCCGCCCATGTCACAAACAAGCTGCGTATCCCGCATTTCAAGCGCATTCTTCTTTGAGGCGGTGGGTTTTCTCAACAAAACATACGTGATTTTAGAGAGGACGGAGGGGGGATCATGCTCACAAGAAAACAGAATATCATCCTTGGAATTTTGACATGCAGCGGATTAGTTTTACTTTTGTGCGTGTATTGCGGTGGATATGCCATTGCACAACAATCGAAAGCGGTGCCCCCCGTAATCGAAGAGAGCCCTGCACACCTCGTGCACTTTGCCCGGACAGAGAGCCCGCGCGATACCTTGGAATCCTTCCTGCGCTTGCGTGACGACATGGAGCGGGCGACCGCCCTCTACCTGGCGGAGGGAAGGATCTCCGATCTTCTGCACATGCAACGGATCGGCCTGCTGCTGAACTCCCTGCTCGATCAGACCGATGTGCCTCTGGCCAAGAAGGACGAAGTCAGCCGGACGACGATGCTGCACCTGCTCGACCTTTTCGGCCGTACGGGACTGCCGCAGCTTTCCGATGTGCCGGACGAGGCCGCCTATGACCACCTTGGACCCGCAATCTACATAGTACCCAACACGCCGATCCGGATCGTACGGCTGGAAACGGGTGAACGCGCGGGCGAGTTTCTCTTCGACAAGCAGACCGTCCAAGTGGCGCCGCACTTCGCTGCGGCGGTCGAGCACCTGCCCTTGCGCTCTGGCATCGGCATCGACGGCTGGAGCCGTGTCCAGAGCCAACTCACCGGGCCGCTGATCCCCGCTCCCCTGATCGCCGCCCTACCGGAGTGGCTGAAGGCAAGCTGGCTGGGCACGCCAATCTGGAAGCTGATCGCAGCCTTGGCTCTGGTTCTGACATCGTTGTGGGGCTTTCTGGACATCCAGCGCCGGGTGGGACGTCGGAAGGCTGCGCGGCGATTGGGTCGGCTCGCGTGGATGCTGACTACCCCGCTCAGCCTGCTGGTCCTGCTTCTTCTGCTCCAGCACCTCTTGCTGCGGGAACTTCTACTCTGGGGTCATGCCGCAGAGCTGGCCAACTCGGTTATCGTCTTCCTGATCCATGCTGCCGGGGCCTGGATCGCCTGGTTGCTGGTTCGGATGGTCTTCGAGTGGATCATTCAATCGCCGAGAATCCAGGAGGGTAGCCTCGATGCCAATCTCCTGAGGCTGCTGGCCGGACTGATCGGCTTCGTCGTGGTCGTGGTCGTCCTTGGCGTTGCAGCCAGCGGCCTGGGACTGCCGGTCTTGAGCCTTGTGGCCGGCCTCGGCGTCGGCGGCCTTGCCGTCGCACTGGCCATCCGGCCCACCCTGGAGAACCTGATCGGCGGCCTCATCCTCTACATTGATAAGCCCGTCCGGGTCGGCGACTTCTGCAGTTTCGGTGACGACATGGGCATGATCGAACACATCGGCATCCGCTCCACCGAGGTCCGTTCCCTGGACAGCACCCTGATCTCGATACCCAACGCGCAGTTCGCCGACATGAAGCTGGTCAACTGGTCGCATACGGACAAGATGATCATCGAAGCCTCGATCGCCCTGAGGCCGGAGACCAGCGCCGACCTGCTCCGTTTTGTGCTGGTCAAGATCCGCGAAATGGCCCTGGCCCACCCGCTGATCGAGACCGGGTCGGTTCGGGTTCGCTATGTCGGGCCCAGGGCCGGGGCACGCGAGATCGCCATCCGTGTCTTCGTCTGTACGAAAGAGCGCCACGTCTATCACGCCGTGCGCGAGGACTTCTTCCTGCGGCTGGACGAGATTCTGGAGGCTGCCGGCTGCAGTCATGCGACCATGGCACGAACGGTCTATGTCGCCCGCGACCCCGGTCCCGATTCGGTGAAGAACGAGGCTGCCGAAAGCGCGGTCGAATCCTGGCGAGAGGGCAACGCTCTCGCCTTTCCCGAATCGTCGGAGGAGGAGATAGCCCGTCTCGACGGCACGCTGGACTACCCGCCCAGGGGCACGTCTGCCTCCGCCGCCGGCATGGCGAGGAGCAAGATCCTCTAGAGCGGTATGCACTCGCTTACGCTCTTGTATCCCGCTCTAGCGCTTTGTTTTAAAAGAAAATTGCCGTCGCAGATGATTCCATCTGCTCGGGATTTGCTCTAAGCGGCCCCAAGACTTTGGTTCTCAGAACGCAGCGGCAGGGCTAGGTGGCGCGCGCCGTCTCCTCAGGCCGGTCAGGGCTCGAGCCCGCGTATCCTTCGTAACCTGAGTGAGGGTCAGGCGCGCAGTCGGAATCAGTAGCGCCGCAGCAGCCCCACCAGCCGGCCCTGGATCTTGACCCGCTCGGGCGGGAAGATGCGGGTCTCGTAGCTCTTGTTGGCCGGCTCCAGCGCGATCGCGCCGCCCTTGCGGCGCAGCCGCTTCAAGGTGGCCTCGTAGTCGTCGATCAGGGCCACGACGATGGAGCCGTTGTCGGCGGTATCGCTGCGGCTGATGATGACCGTGTCGCCGTCGTGGATGCCGGCGTCGACCATGGAATCGCCCTCGACCTCCAGCGCGTAGTGCTCGCCGCGGCCCAGCAGGCTGGGCGGCACCGCGATCAGGGTGCTGTGGTCGCGTAGGGCCTCGATCGGCGTGCCGGCTGCGATGCGTCCGTAGAGGGGAAGCTGCGTCGTCTCCGGGCCGGCCTCGGGCTCTTCCGCCTTGGGCGCACCGTTCTCGCGGAAATCGCCCTGGATCACCTTGGGAGAGAAGCCGCGCGGCTTGGGCTCCTGGTTCAGGTCCTCGGGCAGGCGCAGCACCTCGATCGCGCGGGCCCGGTTCGGCAGCCGCCGGATGAAGCGCCGCTCCTCCAGCGCCAGGATCAGCCGGTGGATGCCCGACTTGGAGCGCAGGCCGAGCGCATCCTTCATCTCGTCGAAGGAGGGGGACACCCCGCGTTCCTCCAGGCAGCTATGGAGGAAGTTCAAAAGTTGATGCTGTTTCTGGGTCAGCATTTGCGCAAGTCCCTTCGCCCTCGACACGCCTCGCCGCTTCCTTTTGGGTCACCAGGATTGCGGCGAGAACAAAATGTGAATACGCGACTCGTTCTACTTTGGTTCCTGTCGCCTGTCAAGGCAGGCTAAAGGGACAGATTCAACCAGAGCGCGAATCGCGTTTGGTTAAATCCCGCCGTCGAGGGGGAGAATGGTGATGGGCTCCCCGGCCTTGGCCGGAGGCGCGAAGGGCGCGCGCACGGCCAGCGCGTCGGCGCGCGAGAGCACGGCCAGCATGGAGCTGTCCTGGCGCGCGAAGGGCGTCACCGTGGCCTCGCCCGTCTCCGACCATTCGACCTCGCTACGCAGGTAGTCCTCGCGCCGGTCGTTGGCCGCCAGATCGATGCCGAGCTTGGCGGTCAGGGTCGCAGGATCGCTCGGCAGGCCCTGCAGGTGGCGCAGGATCGGGCGCAGGAAGACCAGCCCGCAGACCAGGGTGGAGACGGGATTGCCCGGCAGGCCCAGCAGGGGGGTCTCGCCCAGCCTGCCGAAGAGCAGGGGCTTTCCGGGCCGCATGGCGATCTTCCAGAAGTCGAGGTCCAGGCCGCTCTCGCTGAGCGCGCTGCGCACCAGGTCGTGCTTGCCGACCGAGGCCCCGCCGGTGGTCACCAGCAGGTCGCAGCCGGCCGCACCGCGCGCCAGTTCCTTCAGCGCGTCGCCGCGGTCGGGTGCGATGCCCAGGTTGACCGCCAGACCGCCCTCGGCCTCGACCAGGGCCGAGAGGGAGAAGGCGTTGGAGCTGACGATCTGGCTCGGCCCGCGCGGATCGCCCGGCATCACCACCTCGTCGCCGGTGGCGAGGATCGCGACCCGCGGCCGGCGGTGAAGCGGCAGCCAGGCGTGATCCATGGCGGCCGCCAGGCCCAGGTCGCGGGCGGTAAGGCGCCGCCCGGGCGGAAGCGCGGTCTCGCCGGCCCGGAAGTCCAGGCCCTGGGGCCGGACATAGCGGCCGGTCTCGCTCGCCTCCGTCAGGGTGATGCGCTCGCCCTCGCGCTCCACGTCCTCCTGGATCACGATGGTGTCGCTGCCCGCGGGCAGGGGAGCGCCGGTGAAGATCCGCGCCGCCTCGCCCGGTCCGATGCTCCGCTCCAGGCTGGTGCCGGCCGCGACCTCGCCGACCACGGTGAGGGAGGCAGGCAGGCGCGCCACGTCGGCACCGCGCACGGCATAGCCGTCCATCGCCGAGACGGCCGCCGGCGGCTGGGTGGTCCTGGCCACCAGCGGGCGGGCCAGGACCCGGCCCAGCGCCTGGGTCACGGCAGCCGTCTCCGCCGGCAGCGGGGCGAAGGCGCTGAGGATACGGGCGCGGGCCTCGACGACGGAGAGCATCAGTCTTGCTTGAAGTGGCCGGACTTGCCGCCGCTCTTCTCGACCAGGCGGATGGCGCCGATCGTCATGCCGCGGTCGACGGCCTTGCACATGTCGTAGACCGTCAGCGCCGCGACCGAGACGGCCGTCAGGGCCTCCATCTCCACCCCGGTGCGGCCGGTGAGCTTGCAGGTCGCCTCGATGACGATCGCCGAGCGGGCCTCGTCCAGGGTGAGGTCCACCTTGACGGAAGTCAGCGCCAGGGGATGGCAGAGGGGGATCAGGTCGGGCGTACGCTTGGCGGCCATGATGCCGGCCAGCCGGGCCACGCCCAGGACGTCGCCCTTGCCGATGCGCCCGGCAGCGACCAGCGCGAAGGTCTCGGCCGCCATCAGCACCTCGCCGCGTGCGGTCGCCAGGCGCTCGGTCTCGGCCTTGGCGCCCACGTCGACCATGGCCGCCCGGCCCTCGGCATCGAAGTGGGTGAGGCGGCTCATGCTGCGGCCCCGCGGGCACCGGCCGGTAGCAGGGCCCGCGCGGCTGCCGCCACGTCGGCCTGGCGCATCAGCGATTCGCCGATCAGGAAGGCGCGCGCGCCCAGGCCCTGCAGCTCCGCCAGGTCCTCGCGGCTCTTCAGCCCGCTCTCCGCCACCAGGAAGCGGTCCTCCGGGACCAGGGCGGAAAGCCGCCGCGTGGTCTCAAGGGTGACTTCCAAGGTCTTGAGATTCCTGTTGTTCACGCCCAGGAGCGCCGCGTCGAGCTTAAGCGCGCGCTCCAGTTCCGCCGCGTCGTGCACCTCCGCCAGCACGTCCATGCCGAGGTCCCGGGCCAGGGCGGCCAGGGCCTTGGCCGTCTCGTCCTCCAGCGCCGCCAGGATCAGCAGCACGCAGTCGGCGCCCAGCGCCCGGCTCTCGACGATCTGGTAGGGCTCCAGCATGAAGTCCTTGCGCAGGACCGGCAGCGCGCAGGCCGCTCTCGCCTGGACCAGAAAGGCGTCCTTGCCCTGGAAATAGGGCTCGTCGGTCAGGACCGAGAGGCAGGTCGCACCGCCCTCGGCATAGGCCCGCGCCAGGCTTGGCGGATCGAAATCGGCGCGGATCAGGCCCTTGGAGGGCGAGGCCTTCTTGATCTCGCAGATCAGCCCGTAGCCCTCGGACTCGGCCCTGCGCTGCAGGGCACGCGCGAAGCCGCGCGGGGGATCGGCCTCGGCCGCGGCGGCCTCCACCTCGGCGAGCGGCCGCGCCGCCTGGCGCTTCTCCAGCTCGCGGCGGGTGTCGGCGCAGATCCTGGCCAGTACGTCGCTCATGCTCTCTCCCTCAGCCGCCGTTGGTCAGCGCGGCCAGACGCTCCAGCACGCCCTTGGCAGCGCCGCTGTCCAGGGCCTGGGCCGCCAGCCGGGCGCCCTCGTCGAGCGTCCCGGCCCGCGAGGCGACCACCAGCGCTGCGGCTGCGTTCATCACGACGATATCCCGGAAGGCGCCCCTGGCACCCGACAGCAGGGCCCGGATCGCCTCCGCGTTCTCCGCCGCATCGCCGCCCTCGATGTCGCTCAGGCGCGCCGTTGGCAGGCCGAGGTCGGAGGGATGGACCGAGAAGCGCCGCACCCGGCCGTCCTCCAGAGCCGCCACCTCGGTCGGGCCGAGGGTGGAGATCTCGTCGAGGCCGCCGGCGCCGTGCACCACCCAGGCCTTCTCGTGCCCCAGCGCGCGCAGCACCTCGGCCAGGGGCTCGATCCACTGCACGGCGAAGACGCCCAGGACCTGGCGCTTCACCCGCGCGGGATTGCAGAGCGGCCCCAGCAGGTTGAAGAGAGTGCGGGTACCCAGTTCGACGCGGGTCGGGCCGACGTGGCGCATGGCCGCGTGGTGCCGGGGGGCCATGAGGAAGCAGGTGCCGACCTCCGCCAGCGCCCGGGCCACCAGGCCCATCTCGGCATCGACGTTGACGCCCAGCGCCTGCAGCACGTCGGCAGCGCCCGACTTGGAGGAGAGCGCGCGGTTGCCGTGCTTGGCGACGGGCACGCCGCAGGCGGCCACGACGAAGCTGCTGGCGGTCGAGATGTTGAGCGTGCCCTTGGCGTCGCCGCCGGTGCCGCAGGTGTCGATGGCGCCCGCCGGCGCCACGATCGGCAGCATCTTGGCCCGCATGGCACGCGCCGCGCCGGTGATCTCCTCGATGCTCTCGCCGCGCACCCGCAGCGCCATGAGGAAGCCGCCCATCTGGGCCGGGGTCGCGTCGCCGGACATGATGATGGAGAAGGCGCGCTCGGCCTCCGCCGCACTCAGCGCCTCAGCGGCCGCGACCTTGCCCAGCAGCGCCTTGATGTCGGCCATGTCACCCTGCTTGGCCCCGCTCATGCCGCCAGGTCCCGCGGCACCTTCGCCAGATCGAGGAAGTTTTCCAGCAGCTTGTGGCCATGTTCGGAGGCGATGCTTTCGGGGTGGAACTGCACGCCGTAGAGCGGCAGCTCGCGGTGCGAGAGGCCCATCACGATGCCGGGCTCGCTTCTGGCCGTCACCTTCAGGCAGTCGGGAAAGCCCTCGGCGCTGACGATCAGCGAGTGATAGCGGGTCGCCGAGAAGGGGGAGGGCAGGCCGGCGAAGATGTCCTCGCCCTGGTGCTCCACCGAGGAGAGCTTGCCGTGCATGGGCCGGGGTGCGCGCACCACCTTCCCGCCGAAGACCTGGCCGATGGTCTGGTGTCCCAGGCAGACGCCTAGCAGCGGCAGCTTGCGCTCCGCCGCGGCGGCGACCAGATCCAGGCAGATGCCGGCCCGGTCGGGGTCGCAGGGGCCGGGCGAGAGCACGACGGCATCGGGCTCCAGCGCCAGGGCGTCAGCGACCGAGATCTGGTCGTTGCGGCGCACCACCGCCTCCGCCCCCAGTTCGCCCAGGAAGTGGAAGAGGTTGTAGGTGAAACTGTCGTAGTTATCGATCAGGAGCAGCATGGCAGACGCGTCGTTTCTGTCTCGGTGGCGCCTTATAGCAGCCGCGGGTAAGGGCGCAAAGCCGATCGCCCTGTTGCCGACGCGGGCAGGGCTGCTATCGAGAATCCGCCGATCCGCAACGAGGACCGAGATGAGCTCTCCGCCGAAGAAGACGCGCAGCACCAGGAAGCCGGCCACGCGCAAGACGGCGGGCCAGCGGAAGAGCGCGCCCAAGGGCGGCCGCCGTCCGCCCGCCAAGCGGACCACGGCCGGCAAGCGGCGCAGCACCAAGCGCGGCAAGGCTTCGCAGCGCGGCCTCTTGCTCCGCGCCGGGCTGGGCGGCGGGGCCCTCGCCCTGCTGTTGCTGGCTGTGCTGACCCTCTCCTGGCCGGGCGGAAAGGAGTCCCCGCCGCAGCAGGTGGCAGAGGAAAGCGCGTCGCCGCCCGCGCAGGACACCGTGGCAAAGGCCAAGACCAGGCCCGCACCCGAGACCAAGACCGTGACCTTGGAGTCGCGCGCGCTTGCGAAGGCCGCCGAAGCCGCGCCCGCGCCCGACCGGAAAGTACGAGAGACAAGCGCTCCTGCAACGGCCGTATCCGCCCCGGCAGAGACAAGCCCGCCGGCCAGCCAGCAGGCGGCCCTGCCGCCGAAGGCTTCGCCCCCGGCCTGGAAGCGCTACGCCGCGGCCCACAGTGCCAAGCCAGGCCAGCCCATGATCGCCATCGTGCTGGACGACCTGGGCCCCAGCCCGCAGCGGACCCGCAACGCGATCCAGCTTCCGGGCCCCTTGACCCTGGCCTTCCTGCCCTATGCCGAGGGCCTGCCCGCCGTCACCGCCGAGGCGCGCCGGCGCGGCCACGAGCTGCTGATCCACATGCCCATGGAGCCGAAGGACCTGGCGCACAACAACCCGGGCAAGAACGCGCTGCTGACCTCGCTCTCCGACGAGGAGATCCGGCGCCGCCTCGACTGGGCCCTGCAGCGCTTCCCGGCCTATGTCGGGATCAACAACCACATGGGCAGCGCCTTCACCGCCGACCGGCGGCGGATGGACCTGGTGATGCAGCGCCTGGCGGGCGAGGGGGCGCTCTTCCTCGATTCCGTGACCAGCGGGGCGAGCCAGGGAGCCAGTGCCGCCAGGGCGGCCGGCATCCCCACGATCAAGCGCGACATCTTCCTGGATCACGGCGGCGACGACGCCGGCCTGGTGCTGAAGCAGCTCGCCAAGGTGGAGGAGGTCGCCAAGCGCCAGGGCTATGCCGTCGCCATCGGACACCCGCACGACGGCACGGTCACGGCGCTGGAGCTCTGGATCCCCGACGCGCTGGCCCGCGGCTTCGTCCTGGTGCCCATCTCCGCCCTGGTGGAAGCGCCCGGAGAGGCCGGCCTGCGGGGCTGATCCCCGCCCGCAGCGCCTTGCCAGCCGGCGGGGGGCGGGCTATGTCGCCAGCCATGATCATCGATGAGGACAAGGTCGTCCGGCTGCTGCGGCAGGTGGCGGCGGAAGAGGTGATGCCGCGCTGGCGGAACCTGGCAGAGGGCGACATCTCCTATAAGGGCGGCATCGAGCCGGTCACCGTGGCCGACAGGGCCTCGGAAGCGGCTCTGACGGCCGGGCTCAAGGCGCTGCTGCCCGGATCGCAGGTGGTGGGCGAGGAGGCCGTGGCGGAGGATGCAGCCATCCTGGAGCGGCTGCGCAGCGAGGACTGGGTCTGGATCGTCGATCCGATCGACGGCACCGGGAACTTCTCCAAGGGCCTGCCGCAGTTCGCGCTGATGGTGGCCCTGGTCCGCAAGGGGGTGAGCGAGGCCGCCTGGATCTTTGCGCCGGCCCTGGAGAGCCTGGGCCAGGCCGGCCGGGGCGAGGGCGCCCACCTGGACGGCAGGCGCCGCGAGGTCGCGGACAATGCGAGCCCGGCCGGCCAGCTGCGCGGGACCCTGCACGCCGGCCAGTTCTCGCCCCGCGCGATGAAGCAGAAGATCCAGCGCCGGCGGGAGCTGGTGCAGGCGCAGCGCAGCCTGCGCTCGGCCGGGATCGAGTACCTGCGGCTGCTGGAGGGCGAGCTGGACTTCTCCTTTTTCACCAAGCTCATGCCCTGGGATCACGCACCGGGCTGCCTGATGCTGCAGGAGGCCGGTGCGGTCGCTCGCTTCACCGACACGGCACGCGACTACAGCCCGCTGCGCCACGAGGGGGAGGGGCTGCTGCTGGCCTCCGATCCCGCCGCCTGGCAGCGCCTGCACGACACCCTCCTGGGCGAGCAGGAGTGATCTGCGGCGGGCCAGTGGCCGTCTCCGCAAGGGAGCCGGCGCCTTGATAGCCGAGATCCTGACCATCATCGCGCCGGTCTTCCTGATCGCGGCGATCGGCTATCTCTGGGCGCGGCTGGGCAAGGTCTTCGATTCGGCGATGGTGACGCAGCTCACCGTGCTGCTGACCACGCCCTGCCTGGTGATCGATACCTTCCTGAAGGCGGAGCTCTCCATGACCGCCTTCGGCGACATGGTGCTGGCGACCCTGCTGCTCTATGCGCTGGTGACCCTGGCGGGATCGGGCTTCCTCTTCCTGCTGCGCTGGCGCCAGCGGCACTTCCTGCCGGCACTGATCTTCGGCAACACCGGCAACATGGGCCTGCCGCTCTGCCTCTTCGCCTTCGGAGAGGAGGGGCTGGCGCTGGGCATCACCCTCTTCGCCGTCTCCGCGATCCTGAACTTCACCCTGGGCATCTCGATCGCGGCCGGCAGCATCTCGCCCCGCGACATGGTGCGCATGCCGATCCTCTATGCCGTCGCCCTGGCCGTGGTGATCCTGACCACCGGCCTCGAGGTGCCGAGCTGGCTCGCGCAGAGCATCCACCTGCTGGGCGGGGTGACCATTCCGCTGATGATCATGGCGCTCGGCGTCTCGCTCTCGCGGCTCAAGATCGACAACCTCTGGCAGGCCCTGCTGCTCTCGCTGGTGCGCATCGGCTTCGGTGCCGGCCTGGGCTTTCTCGTTGCCGCCGTCATGGGGCTGGAGGGGGCGGCCAGGGGCGTCCTGATCGTGCAGGCGGCCATGCCGGCGGCGGTCTTCAACTTCCTCTTCGCCGAGCGCTACACCTCCGCCGGCCCGCAGGTCGCGGGCGTGGTCCTGGTCTCATCGCTGCTGTCGCTGGGGACAACCCCACTGCTGCTCTGGTTCCTCCTGCCAGGTTAGAGCAAATCCCGAGCAGATGGACTCATCTGCGACGACGATTTGCTTCAAAAACAACATGCTAGAGCAAGATGCTCGAGCATGAGCGAGTGCATCTTGCTCTAGCTTTCAGGTTTCCAGGGCGGGGGGAGGGTTGCGCATAGGCTCTCTCGTGCGGCGTGGCGCGCATGGATGGCCTCGAGCCGCGGCCGGCCGCGCCAGGGGATGGCGATCCTGGCCTCGGTCCAGTCGAGCGTGGCGATCAGCCAGAGATCCTGCAGCGAGAAGAGGCCCGGCAGGAAGCCCTCCGCGTGGGCCTCCCCCTCCAGCCAGTCGAGCAGCGAGAGGCTGCGGGTCATCTCCCGTTCGGCCAGGTCCAAGGAGATCGCGGCGCCGGGTTGATGCTTGGCCCCGGTCCAGATGAGATAGCTGCGCGCGACCAGAGAGGCCAGCAGGCTGTCGAGCCCGGTCAGAAGCTGCGCGTCGCGCCAGCGCTCCTCGCCGCGGACGGCCTGGCGGACCAGCGGCGGCGCGCCCCTGTCGGCCTGCCCGGCGCCGGCCTCCAGCAGGTAGTCGGCGATCAGCCGCGTGCCGAAGAGGCGGCGCTCCCCGTCCACCAGGGTCGGCACCTGCAGCGCCGGATTGAGCCCGGCCGCCTGCAGCGGCGGGAAACCGCTGTCCTCGACCTCCCGGCAGTCGAGCCGGAGCTCGCGCGCCAGCACCCTGGCGATCCGCGCGTAGGGGGATCCTGGAAGGTAGAACAGTTGCATGGCGCACATCCCTTGATGCGGACTCTCCAGGTGCTCTCCTGGCGCTACCCCCGCAACCGGAAAACCACCTGGTGGGTCGTGCCGGGCCGGATCCCCGGTTCGATGCACTCCGAACAGCAGGCGACACTTGGTCCCAACCGGCGACACCATAGCTTTTGGTGGCCCGGCGGCCCGAATCGTGGTGAGATCCCTCCCGGATTGGGACAGCATCGTAGGGGCACAGAAGCAGCGATGTCGCAAGTCCTGAACACGCCGAACCGCTATGGCTGGCCGTCCAAGACCTTTCACTGGGTGTCGGTCGTCATCATACTGACTCAGTACGCCTACGGTTTCTCGTTCGTGGTAGCGCGGGAAACCAGAGTTCAAATCTTCGATTCGCTGGTCGAGTCCCTGGGCTTCCTCCTGATTCCCATTACGATAGCCCGTATTCTGTGGATCCTCTATGCGGGCCGGCCCCACCTTCCTGACTCGACCTCTCCTGGAGAGAAGAGGGCCGCACGCAGCGTGCAGCTCCTGCTCTATTTCATGATCCTTTACTGCGCGACCACGGGTTTCATGATCCGGGACCAGAACATGTTTTTTTACTTCATCGAGGCGCCGGAGGTCCTGCACTTCCGGGAGGAACCCTTGTTGAACAGGGTGCACGACATCGGTGTCTACGTTCTCCTCGCCCTCATCACCCTGCACGTGGCCGCCGGGATCTACCACCTCTTCAAGAGGGATGGGGTCGTCGGCATGATGACGAGGTGAGCACCGGGCCGGCGCGCGGCTTCCCCGACGCGCCTTCGCCGTTCCACCGCAGCCTCGAGACCGGGGGGCGGGTGCCATGTCTTGCGCCTGCAACAGGCTTGCCATTTTCGGCTTGACCGGAGGGGCCGGCTTGGCCTATCCAACGCGCCTCTCGGGGCGCCGCTTCGCCGGACCCTGCCCCGGGGCCCCTCGGCAAGGGGGTGTAGCTCAGTTGGTTAGAGCGCTGGCCTGTCACGCCAGAGGCCGCGGGTTCAAGTCCCGTCACTCCCGCCATTTCCCCGCAAGTTAAGTATGGGTCTCTTCGGTCGCGATTCCTATCCGAAGAGCTCCATGAAGATGAAGGTGCCGTCGTCGAAGGTGAAGCGCTCGATGGCGGCGACCTCCAGGTCGGTGACGCCGTCGGGGGCAAGGCTTTCGATCGTGCCCTCGCGGAAGCCGGTCTTGGTGAAGAGGTAGTCGGTGGAGTCGCCGGCGAGGAGCAGCCTGTCGCTGTCGGCGCCGCCGTCGACGAAGCCGGTGCCGCTGTCGACGTCCAGGTGGTCGCTGCCGTCGCCGCCCTCGATGACCGCGTTCTTCAGGCCCGCGGTGGCTCCCCTGGCGATCAGCCGGTCGTCGCCGTCGCCCAGCCGCACCGTGTAGTTGTCGAAGCCCTCCGAGGTCTGCTGGTCGAGCGGGCGCTCGCCGTTGGGATTGCCCACCGCGATGGTGGCGCCGATCCCGAAGACCCGGTCATCGCCGGCGCCGGTGTCGACCACGCTCATGTCGGCCAGGTTGAAGAAGCCGTCGCCATAGCCGGCCAGCAGGTCCTCGCCGTCGAGGTTGGATTCGCCGCGGACCCAGTCGTCTCCGTCGCCGGTGAAGACGTCGGTGTCGTCGAAACCATCGGAATCGCTGAGGTCGCTGCCCGCGCCGCCGGAGACCTCGACCCGGCCGAGGACCCGGTCGTCGCCCAGGCCGGTCTCGACCAGCGCGCTGTCGAAACCGTCGGCGAAGCGAAGATCGGTCATGGCCTCACCCGTGAGCAGCGCCTCGCCGTAGACCTCATCGTGGCCGCCGCCGGTCCGGATCGTCGATTCGTCGACACCGTCGTAGGCATTGGCGATCCCGCCCTCGCCGACGCTGGCCGAGGTGCGCGCGATCACCGTGTCGTGGGCCCGCCCGGTCTCGATGACGCTCATCAAGATCCCGTTGGAATTGCGCGCATCGCTTCCGGCATCGGCGAGGACATGGGTCTCGCCCACGACGGTGTCGCTGGCATCGCCGGTGGCGATCTCGCTCCCCGCGATCCCATCGGCCTTGCCGAGGCCGCCGTCGTTCGACGCGATGCTGGCGAGCCCCAGCACCAGGTCCTGCTGGCTGCCGGTCTCGATCGTGCTGCCCAGGATGCCGGCCGCGAGGGCCTCGATGGCGAGATCGCTGTGCCAGGCTTCGGCGGTGCCGGTGACGAAGTCCTGGCCGCTGCCGCTGTCGAGCATCACATGGCGCAGTCCGGCCGCGTCGGCCTGGCCGCCGGCTTGTGCGATCGCCGCGCCAGCGATCTGGTCGCCGCCGTCGCCGGTCTCGATCCAGGCATCGTAGATGCCGCTTGCCATGACGGTGGAAGCGACACCGCCCAAGGCGACGCCCTCTCCGTCCACCCGGTCGGCATCCTCGCCCGTCGCGATGTGTCCGCGGTCGATCCCGCGCGCGTCGAGGACTGACTGGTCTCCACCTTCGACCAGCGCGAAGCCCAGGACCAGGTCCAGACCGGCAGCCGTCTCGATCGATCCCGGCAGGCTGTCCGGGCCGGTGACGCCCGCGAGCCCGCTGGCGGCGATCGCCGTACCGTCGCCGCCGGCGATCTCCAGGAGGCCGGCGATGGCGTCCGAGCCGGGCCCCATGTCGATCTCGCCGCTGTTGGCGAGGCCGGCGACCGAGACGGAGGTCCCGCCGGGCACGCTGCCCTCCTGCAGGGAGGCGATGAAGTCGTCGCCCTCCAGGGTCTCTACGAAGCCCTCGTTGACGATCCCGATAAAGGGTGCCGGTCCCGGCGGTATCGCCGTGGAAAGCTCCAGTCTCACCAGGTCCGCATCGGGCGTGAAGACGAAGTCCTGTAGATTAAGCATGATCCCCCCCGCAAATCGTCAGATTATCCGACCGTTACGAGCAGACTAGCGTCAGCGGAAGCTCAGTCAAGGGAGGGGATGCCCGGCGATAATCACGGCGGTGCCAGCCAGCATGTTTTCACCGCCGATGCGGCATCTAGGTGAACGATTTCAGTTGTTCCGGTGCGGGCAACCTATCCGAGGTTCGGTGCAATGTTGCCGGGATCGGCGTAGCTACAGCGCCGCACTAACGCTGACGATGATCGCCTGGACCAGGCCGATGGCGCCGGAGATGGGGCGGAACTGCAGGCCGGCCTCGTTGTCCGTCAGGAAGTGCACCGTGGCGTTGCGGGCAAGGGGGCTTTCTTCCGTGTCCGTGATGGCGAGGATCGGCAGGCCGCGCACGTAGGCATCGCGCACCACATCGACCACCGGAGGCGAATAGGGGGTGAAGCCGGCGACCATCAGCAGGTCTTGATGGCCCATGTTGGCCACCTGCTGAGAGGCCATGCCGCCACCGAAGTCCAGCAGGCTGCAACGCCGCTCCAGGCGGTTCATCCCATAGGCGAAGTAGGTGCCGATCGGTCGCGAACGCCTCAGGGCTGCGACGTAGATGTGCCGGGCCGAGAGACAGAGCTGGACGGCGCGCGTCAACTCCTCGGGGCTGGTGTCCCGGCGCAGCGTCTCCAGAGACGCGATAAGGGTGTCGACGCAGGTCTCCAGCGCGGCGCTTGCATCCTCGGCCCGGCCCTTCGCCGCGCTCTCCTCGTAGACCTTCTCGCGGTAGATCGGTCCTCCCTCGATCAGCCGCAGCTTGAAGACCTGCTGCAGGCCGCTGAAGCCGTCGTAGTCGAACTCCTTGGCGAAGCGGATCAAGGTGGAGGGCTGCACGTCCAGGGAACGCGCAATCACGGCGATGGTCTGCAAGGCCAACTGGTTGGGCTGATCCAGCGCCAATCTGGCGATGCGTTGCAAGTGTGGGCTGAGGCTCTCGAAGCGGTCGCGAATGCGCTCGCGCAGGGCATCGAAGGTCTCGGCCGACTCGGCGTCTTTTTTGTGACCTGGCTCCATCCCTTCACTTAGAGCGAAAATTCGTTCGGATTCAAGCACAAATGTCCTCCTTGCCGGTTTCTTCTGCCAAGAGGGGCATTAAGCCCCTTGACTGCACGAAGATATTTTTCTATCAGAACAAATATTCTATAGCAAGAGGGAGGTCAATTTGTAATTGACTGTCGTCGTTCGAAGGGCCCCTCGGCCCCAACCGCGACGGGAAGGAAAAGAATCGATGAAAAACGGACTGTCACGCAGAGGCTTTCTGGGAACCACCGCGGCGACCGCGGGCGTCGCCGGCGTCTTCGGGCCCTGGCGCTGGAACCGCGTCTATGCCGCTTCCGACCAAAAGCCGATCAAGATCGGGATCACGTCCGATTCCAGCGGCCAGTATGCCAACGAGGGCGCCAGCGACCGGCGCGGCATGCTGATGGCGATCGCCGAGGCGAACGCGAAGGGAGGCGTGCTCGGCCGTCGCATCGAGACGATGCATATCGATACGGAGACGACGCCCGCCACCGGCAGCCGGGTAGCCGAGCGCATGATCACGCGCGAGGACTGCGGGTTTCTGGTGGGCGCCGTCAGCTCCGGCGTGGCCAACGCGATCAGCCAGGTGGCCCAGAAGTACGGCGTCGTCTACCTCAACACCAACTCCAGCTCGCCCACCGAAGCGGGGGAGAACTGCAACCGGGTGAAGTTCGTCTGGGACGGCAACGGCACCAACTTCGCCAAGGCCGCTGTGAAGAACGCCATCAACAGCTTCGGGCCGAAGTGGGTGTTGCTGACCAACGACTATGTCTGGGGGCACAACACCTCGAAGGTGACCCGCAAGCTGCTGACCGACGCCGGCGGCTTCGTTGAGGAAGAGATCATGGTGCCCCAGGGCACGCGCGACTTTTCCTCGGCCCTGATCACGATCCAGCAGAAGGCGCCCGACGTGGTGGCGGCGGCCGTGGGGGGCGACGATCTGAAGGTCATGCGCCAGCAGGTGGCGCAGCTCGGCATGGGCGACAAGCCGGCCTGGATCAACAACCAGCAGGACTGGCCGGCCGTCTACGGCCTGCCCGTCGACAACCTCTTCGGGGTCTTCGGCACCACCTGGTACTACAAGCTGGACCTGCCGGGGGTGGCGGAGTTCGTGCGGCGCTATCAGGCCGCCTATCCCGACACCGCCATGCGGGTGCCCGGCAACGTCTTCTACAACGGCTACATGGCGACCCGGGAGTTGCTGCGGGCGATCGAGCGAGCGGGCAGCACCAACAACATCGCCATCATCAAGGAGCTGGAGGGGCTGCGCATGCCCGCCGCGGAGCGCATGCAGCACCACGACGCCTGGATCGATCCCGACAACCATCAGGTCCAGCAGACCATCTACCTGGCTACGGCCAACCTCGGCACCCAGGACCAGGACGACCTGTTCAAGATCCTCTCGAACTCGGCCCCGGAGGACGTGGCGGACGGCGAGGCGATCACCGCCTGCAAGCTAGAGTCCTATGCCGACACGCCGAGCTTCGATGCCTGAGCAGAGGAGAGGGGAGCGGCCCGGTGCCTAGCCCACCAAACCCTCGCGTCCGCCGCGGTCCCCGGCCTGGCGCCGGGCATTGCGGCGGTGCCGGGTCGACCTCCTCCCAAGGGGAGGGTGCCGCCTGAATGACCCTGCTGCTGCCGCATCTCTTCAACGGTCTGACCCTGGGGTTGCTTTTCGCCCTGATCGCGCTGGGCTTCACCCTGATCGTTGGCGTGATGGAGGTGATCAACCTGGCGCACGGCGCGCTCTTCGCGCTCGGCGCCTACTTCGGTCTGACCCTCCTCGGCGGCGACTGGATTGCGGGCACGGCGGTCGGCGACTGGTGGTCCTCGCTGCCGCTGGCCGGGCGCTACGTGGCCGCACTCGCGGTGGGGCCGGTGCTGGCGGCGGGGGTGGGGATGATCCTGGAGCTCTGCCTGCGGCCGACCTACGGCAAGACGCCGCTCTACGGGTTGCTGCTCACCTTCGGCGCGGCCCTGGTGATCGAGGAGCTGATCCGGCTGCTCTGGGGCACCGGCGAGCAGCACCTGCCACTGCCCGAGGACATCAACGGCGCCATCTTCCTGGGCGGGGTCATCTTCTCAAAGTACAAGCTCTTCGCCGCCGGTTTCGCCCTGGTCGCGGTCGCGGCGGTCTGGCTCTTCCTGGAACGCACGCCCTACGGCGCCATCATCAAGGCGGGCGCGCACGACAGCGAGATGGTACGTGCGCTGGGCTACGACCTGGGGCGGCTGCGGCTCCTGGTCTTCGGCTTCGGCGCGGCGCTCGCCGGGCTCGCCGGGATCGTGATGGCGCCGATCTGGGGGCTGCGCCCGCACCTGGGCGTCGACGTGGTGATCCCGGCCTTTCTCATCATCGTGCTGGGCGGCGTGGGCAGCTTCTGGGGGGCGGTGATCGCCTCCCTGCTCGTCGGGCTGGCGATCGGGATCACCGGCGCCTATGCCTCGGCCTGGTCCTTGATGAGCATGTACATCCTGCTGATCGCGGTCGTCGGCTGCCGCGCGCGCGGCCTCTTCGGCCGCAAGTCGGCACTGGAGAGCTGAGCCATGGCCAGCCTCTCCGACATCTCGCCGCGCAGCAGCGCCTGGGTCACCGCGCCGATGGGGGTGACCGCCCTGGTCGGGGTCACGGCGCCGCTCTGGCTCGGCAGCGTCGGGCTCTACCAGTACCTGGGGATCGAGATCGCCATCTGGCTGATCTACGCCCTGGGGTTCAACCTGCTGTTCGGCTACACCAGCCTGCATTCCTTCGGCCACGGCGCCTATCTGGGCGTGGGCGCCTATGCCTTCGGCCTCTTCCAGGTCCATCTCGACGTCAGCCTCTGGGGCGGGCTCTTGGCGGCGATCCTGGCAGCGGGGCTCGCCGGCGCGCTGGTCGGTGCCTGCGTGTCGCACCGGCGCGGGATCTACTACGCGCTGCTCACCATCGCCTTCGGGCAGGTCTTCTGGTTCTCGGCCATCAAGCTGCACTGGCTGACCGGGGGCGAGGACGGGCTCCTGAACATCCCACGCCCCGACCTGGCGCTGGGGGTGACGAGGATCGATCTCGACGACAACGCGAACCTCTACTACCTGGTCCTGGCCTTTCTCGGCCTCACCCTCGTCTTCCTCTGGCGGCTGGCGCATGCGCCCTTCGGACGGGTGCTGCAGGCGATCCGCCAGAACGAGGTGAGGGCGCGCTTCGTCGGCTACGAGGTCTGGCGCTTCAAGTGGGCCGCCTTCGTCATCTCGGCCATGTTCGCGGGCCTGGCCGGGGCCTTCCTCGCCATGGCCCAGCAGAGCGCCTATCCCGACGTCATGAGCCTGCACCAGTCGGGCCTGGTCGTCATGATGGTGCTGGTGGGCGGCGGGCTGGTGAGCTTCTGGGGGCCGGTGCTGGGCGTGCTGCTCTACTTCATCGCGCGCGACCTCCTGGGCGGGCTGACCGAGACCTGGCTGCTCTGGTTCGGCCTCCTCTTCGTCGCCATGGTGATGTTCAAGCCCGAGGGGCTGGCCGGGCTCTTGCAGGACCTTCGCGGCAGCCGGGCGAGCGCGCCGGCCAAGGCCCCCAAGCCCTCGCTGGGGCTGGACTGACGGCCATGGCGCTCTTCGAGGCCCGCAACCTGCACAAGCGCTTCGGCCGCCGCGTCGTCCTGGAGGACGTGTCGCTCTGCTTCGAGGAGGGGGCGGTCAGCGGCATCATGGGCCCCAACGGTGCCGGCAAGACCACCTGCTTCAACCTCTTGACCGGACGCCACAAGCCGGACCGCGGACGCATCGCCTTCGCCGGCCGGGACATCACCGGCCTGGCCCCGCAGCGCATCGCCCGGCTGGGCATCGCGCGCTCCTTCCAGATCATGAACCTCTTCGACCAGTCGGCCGTGGCGGAGAACGTCATGATCGCACTGCCCGGCTTCCGCGCCCGCCGCCGGCAGATGACAGCGACGGTCTTCGACGACAAGGCACTGCTCGAGGCGGCGGAGAATATCCTGGACAAGGTCGGCCTCTCCGGCCGGGCCTGGGAACCGGCCGGCGCGCTCTCCTACGGCGACCGGCGGGCGCTCGAGATCGGCGTCGCCCTGGCGGCGAACCCGCGTCTGGTCTTCCTCGACGAGCCCACCTCCGGCCTGGGCGCGGAGGGGCGCGAGCGGCTGGCCCTGCTGATCGAGCGGCTCAAGCGCGACTACACCATCGTGATGATCGAGCACGACATGGAGTTCCTCTTCCGCCTGGCCGACCGCGTCTCGATCATGCACTGGGGCCAGGTCATCGCCGAGGGCGAGCCGGCGGAACTGATGGCGAACCCCTGGGTGCGCCGCTCCAGCCTGGGGGCGCTGCCATGAGGCTGGAGGTCACCCGCATCGAGACCTTCTACGGGGAGACCCAGGCGCTCTTCGGTCCCTCGCTCTCGGTCGATGCCGGCGAGGTCGTGGCGCTGCTCGGCCCCAACGGTGCGGGCAAGACCACCACCCTGCGCTCGATCCTGGGCCTCACGCCCGCGCGCCGCGGCAGCATCCGCTTCGAGGGCGCCGAGATTACCGGCTGGCCGACCCACAAGATCGCCGGGCTGGGCATCGGCTGGGTACCCGACGACCGCCGCGTCTTTCCCACCCTGACCGTGGCGCGGAACCTGAAGCTCGCACGCAAGAAGACCCGCTTCCGCTCCTGGAGCGAGGCGGAGGTCTTCGGCCTCTTCACGGCGCTCGAGTACCTGATGGGCCGGGAGTGCGAGAACCTCTCCGGCGGCGAGATGCAGATGGTGGCGATCTCGCGGGCGCTGCTGGGGGCGCCGGGCCTGGTGCTCTTCGACGAGCCCAGCCAGGGCCTGGCGCCGAAGATCGTGCAGGACGTGATGAAGGCCATCGAGCGCCTGCGCGAGGAGGGGCTCTCGGTCCTGGTGGTCGAGCAGAACGCGCTCGCGGCCCTGGCGGTCGCCGACCGCGTCTACGTCATGGACCGCGGGCGGATCTGCCACGAGGGTCCGGCCCGGGCGCTGCTGGACGATGCCGACCAGCGCCGCCGGCTGATCGGGGTCTAGGGCGATGGCGGACTTGCTCCAGGTCCAGGGTCTCGAGAAGTGCTACCGGCCGGGCCTCCTGTCACGCCGGACCAGCTTTCGCCTGCAGGCCGACTTCGCGGTCGGGGAGCCTGCCATCGTCGGCCTGATGGGCCCCAACGGCTCCGGCAAGACGACCCTCTTCGAGCTCATCACGGGATCCAACCGGCCGAGCGCGGGGCGCGTCCTCGTCGCCGGCCAGGACATCCACCGCATCCGCACCGACCAGCGCGACCGCCTGGCGATCCACTATCACCAGTCCTACCAGGTGCGCCACTTCCGCTCCCTCACGCCGAACCTGTTCCTTGCGAAGGCGAAGAGCGGCTTTCCCCTGGTGCACCTCTTCGACGAGCCGCAGTTCAACACGCAGGACGGCTACATCGGCTTCATGCTGGACTTCTTCCGCAGGCTCCGGGGCGAGGGCAGGCTGGTCTTCCTCTGCCTCCACCCCAACGAGCGCTTCCACCTGGAGATCATGGAAGAGATCTGCGAGCGCTTCTTCTTCGTGCAGGCGGGGGAGGTGACGCCCTTCGCCGACTATGCCGCCCTCACGTCCCATGGCCCCTTGCGCAGCTACCTGGGTGCGCTCTTGCAGGAGCCGAACTGATGCGCCCGACCTTCGAACCCGGAGCCTTCCCCCTGCCGGTCGACCGCGGCGCGGTCGAGGCCGCCTGGCGGTCGGAAGGCTTCAGTTTCGGCGTCTTCCGCGATCCGCCGGGACAGGCCTGGAACGACTTCGTGCACGGGACCGACGAGTACGTGCTGGTCGCCGAGGGACGCCTCGAGGTGCAGGTGGGCCGGGAGCGGTCGCTCGTCGGACCGGGCGACCTGGTCTCGATCCCCAAGGGCGTCAACCACTCGCTGAAGACGCTCTCGGCGGAGGGCAGCGTCTGGCTCTATGGCTACGGCCACTGGAACGAAACGAATGACTGAGCGGCCCCGGCAGGCAAGAGAGGTGACGTCATGAACGGCGATCAATCCCCCCTCGAACTCACGCCCAAGATCGACCTGGCGGCGATGGACCGCCTCTTCGACCTCAAGGGCCTGCGCGCCTTCATCCCCGGAGGCTACGGGGCGCTGGGCGAGGCCATCGCCTGGGGCTTTGCCCGCTATGGCGCGGAGGTCGCCATCGCCGGCCCCAGCGCCGAGAAGGCCGCGGCGCTGGCCGGAAGCATCGCCGCCGGCGGCAGCAGGGCCGTGGGCCTGGGCCTGGACGCGCGCCACCCCAAGGAAATCGAGCGGGTCGTCGCCGACGTGGTCGAGCAGCTCGGCGGGATCGAGATCCTGGTGAACTGCGTCGGCATCCAGCGCGAACAGACCATCCTGGAGGTCACCGAGGAGACCTTCGACGAGGTCTATCAGACCAACCTCAAGTCGGCCATGTTCCTGGCCCAGGCCGTGGCCCGCCAACAGATCGCGCAGGGACGCGGCGGCCGGCACATCCACCTGCTCTCCGTCCGCTCCAGCCTGGCGCTGCGCGACCGCGGCTACTCGGCCTACTGCGCCACCAAGGGCGGGCTGCTCATGCTGGTGAAGCAGCACGCCATGGAGCTGGCGCCGCACAAGATCACGGTGAACGGCGTCGCCCCCACCTTCATCCAGTCGGAGCGCATCCGCCCGCACCTCGAGCGGCCGGAGTTCGGCGACCACATCCTCAGCCGCAACCCGCTCGGCCGCATCGGCGAGCCCATCGAGGTGGTGGGCCAGGTGATCGCGCTTGCAGGGAATGCCGGCAGCTACCTGACCGGCCAGGTCATCTACATCGACGACGGGGTGACGGCCAGCCAGTAGCCGCCCTCCTTCCGCAAGCAGACGGATCCCCACCGGGCGCCACGCGCTCCGGCCCGGCGGATTGCCCCCTCACGACCAGACAAGACAGCGACGGAGACTCCCCATGGCCCCCTTCCAGCCCAAGATCCTGATCGGCGGTTCCTTCGCGGAGACCAGCGGCCTGGAGCCGATCACGGTCGTCAACCCCTGCACGGAGGAGTACCTCTGGCAGACGCCGGCCTGCGATGCCGGCCACGTCGCCGAAGCCGTGGCGCACGCCGAGGCGGCGCTGAAGAGCTGGAGCGCGGTGCACGGCTGGGAGCGGGCCAAGGTCCTGCGCGCCATCGCCCGGCGGATGGAGGCGCGGCGCGACGAGCTCGCCAAGGCCCTCTCGCTGGAGATCGGCCGCCCGCTGGCCCAGTCCGCCGGCGAGGTCAACATCGCCATCGAGCAGTTCGACTGGTTCGCGGGCGAGGCCGAGCGCCTCTTCGGCGAGACCATCCCCTCGCGCCAGGGCGGCCGGCTCGCGGTCGAGCCGGAACCGGTCGGCATCGTCGCCGCCTTCACGGCCTGGAACTTCCCCATCAACCTCCTGGCGCGCAAGATCGCGCCGGCGCTGGCGGCCGGCTGCCCGATCATCTGCCGGCCCTCGGAGCAGACGCCGGCGACCTCGACCATCCTGGTCGAGTGCTGCGTGGAGGGCGGGGCGCCGGCGGGCGTGGTGCAGCTCCTCCAGGGCCGGGCCGAGCAGATCTCCCCCGCCATCATGGCGGCGAACGCGGTGCGCAAGATCTCGCTCACCGGCTCCACCCGGGTCGGGCAGCTGCTCCTGGCAGAGGCGGCCAAGACAGTGAAGCGGTGCTCTATGGAACTGGGCGGGCATGCGCCAGTTGTGGTGGCCCGCGACGCCGACCTGGAGAAGGCGGCGGAGCTATCGGCCCAGTTCAAGTTCCGCAACGCCGGCCAGGTCTGCATCGCGCCCAACCGCTTCTACGTCCACGAGAGCCTGGCCGAACCCTTCGCCGAGCGCATGGTCGCGGCGGCCGAGGCCCTGGTCCTGGGCGACAGCCAGGCGGCCGAGACCACAATGGGCCCGCTGACCCTGCCCCAGCAGCGCGACCGGGTGGAGGCCCTGTCGCGCGACACAGAGGCCAGCGGCGCGCGTCTCCTGACCGGTGGGCGGCGGCCGGCGCACCTGAACAAGGGCTACTTCTTCGAGCCCACCGTCTTCGCCGAGGTGCCCGACGAGGCGCAGATCATGCACGAGGAGCCCTTCGGCCCGCTGGCCCCCATCACCCCCTTCCGCGAGATCGAGGAGGCGATCGAGCGGGCCAATGCCACGCCCTTCGGCCTGGCGGCCTACGGCTTCACCGGCAGCCATGCGACGGCCGAGGCGCTGAGCCGCGGCCTGCATGCCGGCATGGTGGGGATCAACACCTTCATGATCGCCCATGCCGAGGCCCCCTTCGGCGGCATCGATCACTCGGGCATGGGCAGGGAAGGGGGGCGACAAGCCATCGCCGACTATCTTAATGTGAAGCTCACCCACTTCGCCTGGACCTGAGCTTACATGACCTTCGAGAACCCCCTGAAGCGCCTCTGGAAAGAGGGCCGCACCGCAGCCAACGGCTGGCTCGCCATCCCCAGCGTGCTCTCGGCCGAGACCATGGCGCGCATCGGCTTCGACAGCCTGACCGTCGACCTGCAGCACGGCACGGCGGACTATGCCGACATGCTGCGCATGCTGCCGGTGATCCAGCAGTCCGGCGCGGCACCCATGGTGCGCGTGCCCTGGAACGACCCGGCCCACGTCATGCGCGCGCTCGATGCCGGCGCGCTCGGCATCATCTGCCCCATGATCGAGAACGCCGACGACGCCGCGCGCTTCGTCTCCTACTGCCGCTATCCGCCCGCGGGCATGCGTTCCTTCGGACCGGTCCGGGCCCGGCTCGCCTGGGGGGCCGAGTACGGCGAGAAGGCCAACGACGAGATCCTGCCGATCGCCATGATCGAGACCAGGACGGCCTTCGAGGGCTTGGACGCCATCCTCGACATCGAGGGGCTGGGCGGCCTCTACATCGGCCCCTCCGACCTCTCCGCAGCGCTCGGCCACAAGGTGGGCTTCGACCACCGCGAGCCGGAGATGATGGGGGCGATCGAGCACATCCTGGATTCGGCCAGGTCGCGCGGCGTGCCGGCCTGCATCCACTGCATGAGCCCCGACTATGCCGCCGAGATGGGCCGCAAGGGCTTCTCGCTGGTGACCCTCTCCTCCGATGCCCGCTACCTGCAGGCCGGCGCCCAGGAGGCCCTGGAGCGCTTCTCGTCGCTGCGGGAGGGCTAGGGGCGCGACACTGGTATGCGGCTAAAGATTTGCCACATCCAATACGTGATCGATAAGCGAATTGATGCAATCATTAATCGTCATAGCCGGGCTTGACCCGGCCAGCCACGTGGCTCCACCGGCGCCCAAAGCTTGAGGATTCGCATGCCGATCCACGTGGATCCCCGGGTCTTCTCCCGGGGATGACGTTAATGGTTGTGCATGGGGGCGAAGAAAACAACCGGCTTCGCTTAGCCGGACAGTAGTGGGGGTGCGACTACCGCCGCTCGTAGGGCGTGCCGCTCTCCAGGAAGCCCTCGACCACGCCGATCTCCAGCCCCCAGGCGGCGGCATAGGGCGGGATGACGGAGCTGTAGACAGGGACGTAGACCTGGGTGACCTCGCCCGAGGCGAGCTGAAGGTTCTGGCGGCAGTCGAAGTGCAGGTGGATCGAGGTGCCGGGCCTGGAGCCCATGAAGTTCGAGACCCGGCCGATGACGCTGTCGCCGCCGAGGACCCGGTCGCCGGGCTTCACGCCGATGGACTCGGGATGGAGGTGCAGGTAGCGACACTCGGTGCCGTCGTCGGCACGGACGATGACCGTGGTGTTGGCGGAGACGAAGGTGACGATGCCGTCGGCGAAGGCGACCGCCTCGTAGGTGTTGTCGGCCGGGGCGTCGGGGCGGATGTCGATGCCCTGGTGTCCGCGGCCGGCCGGATTGCGGCTGTCGCCCGGGCAGAGCGGCATGGTCCAGCTCCGCTTGCCCTCGCAGAAGGTATCGGCCCAGCAGCCCCGATAGTTCTCCAGCCCGTTCACCGGCCCGCGCGGACCGAAGCTGCCGCCGATGCCGAAGATCTGCGAATTGGCGAAGGCGCGGCGCCCGCCGGTCGGCTCCTCGCGGTCGTCCGCGCCGACCTTCAGCGGGAAGCTCATGCCGGGAACATAGACCCGGCGGTCCTCCTTCCGCCCCGCACCCGAGTCCGGCGGCTTCAGGCGGCCGGGCGAGAAGAAGCAGAAGTCCTCCCCCGGCACCGCGGCTTCCTCGGCAAGGGCAGCGCCGCCCGCCAGGATCATGATGGCTGCAAGGAGAGCGCGGAGCCTCACCGCGCGGCCTCCGGCGTGCCGGGCAGGAGGACCGTCAGGTCCCCGGCAAGGGCACGGACCAGACCCTCGTCGCGGCAGAGGTCCGAGACGGCCTCCGTCAGGCAGTGCAGCTCGACGACATAGGGAATGCCGAAGCGGCTGAGCTGGATCCTCGCCTCGAAGATCTCCTCCGCCGTGGCGCCGGCGCCGGGAAGCGGGGCGGGGGAGGGCAGGGTCGCGGGTGCCTCGTGCACCCTCCGGTCGGCGGAGACCCGGAGGTAGACCTCGGGACCGAGGAGATAGTTGAGCGTGTAGCCCAGCCGGTCGTCGTAGGGGACGGCAAGAACGCCCGGCTCCCGGACGGCGCCTTGCCGAAGCAGGTCCGAAAGGCGGCTCCCATCGAGCCCGAGGACGGGGAGATGCAGCGCCTGCAGTTTGGCCACCGCCAGGGGGTCCAGGCCGCCCAGGACGGAGGCGGCGAGCGGAGCCCGGCGCCGCTCCTCGAGGGCCGGATCGCTCCAGTCGATCTCGGCGACCCGATCCTGCGCTGCCGCCGCCGGGAGAAGCAGCGGCAGGAGAAGCGAGAGAAGAATGATCCGGGCCATGCGCATCGCCGATCTCCCTGTTCGGGGCGGTCGTCTGAAAGCCTGCACGCCGCAGGCTTGTCCTGTCATGCGTTTCGGGCCAGGGTTTTCTCCCCGACCCGACGAGATGGGCTCGTAAGCCCCCGAAACTGGAGGACGCCATGAGCAACAGCAATGTGGGCACCGGCAAGCTCTTCGAGAACGACAAGATCATCGTCTGGGAGGTGAGGCTGGAGCCGGGTCAGGCCTTGCCCTGCCACACCCACGTCCACGACTACGTCTGGTACGCGATCGAGGGCACCACGCTCGAGGTCTACGACGAGAACGACAGCTACCTGCACAGCTTCGAGGCGCCGACCGGTGCCGTCTTCTCGCTCCGCGTGGAGGGCGACGAATTGGTCTCGACGACGGACAGCAGCAACCGCGTGCCGGTGACCCACTGGGCCAAGAACGTGGGCGACGGCCTCTTCCACGAGATCCTGGTCGAGACCAAGAAGTCCTAGGGAAGGGCGTGGCGGAGCAAGCAGATCGACCGGTCGTGGTGCTGCTGAACGGGGTTGGCTCGGCCGGCAAGGGCTCCATTGCCAAGGCCCTGCAGCAGGTCGCCCGCCGCTCCTTCCTGCACGTCGAGATGGACGCCTTCCTCGAGATGCTGCCGGCCCGCAGCTTTGGCCGGCCCGAGGGCCTGGTCTTCGAGCGGCTGGAGCAGGAGGGGAAGCCCGCCGTCGCCGTCCACTCCGGCCCGCTGGCCGAGCGCGCCCTGGCCGGCATGCGCGGGGCCGTTGCGGCCCTCGCCGCCGCCGGAAACGACCTGATCGTCGACGAGGTGATCTGGGGCACGGAACTTGAGGACTACCGCCGCCGCCTGGCCGCCTGCCGGCTCTACCTGGTCGGCGTAGTCGCCCCGCTGGAGGTGCTGGAGGCGCGCGAGCGGCAGCGTGGAGACCGGGAGATCGGCCTGGCGCGCTGGCAGTTCGCGCGCATGCACCGGGGCGTCGACTACGACCTGACGGTCGACAGCGGCGCGCAGACGCCGGAGGACTGTGCGGAGAGGATCAGGCGGGCTTTCGATCTCTAGTGGACCTTGCGATAGGTCTTCCCTGCAATCAACGCGCCGGAAAGAGTGCTGTGATGCAACCCGGCGAGGCTGCCGGGAAAGGCGCTTGGCTTGCCGGACGCGCACTGGCACAAGGATGGCCATGGACAGCAGCCCTCAATCCCTGCCGGAGCGTGCGGCCGCACAGCCGGGCGATCATTTTGACGTGGTCATCGTCGGTGCCGGGATCTCGGGCATCGACGCGGCCTACCACCTGCAGAAGGACTGCCCCGGCAAGAGCTTCCTCATGCTGGAGCGCGAGGAGAGCTTCGGCGGCACCTGGCTGATCCACCGCTATCCCGGCATCCGCTCCGACACCGACCTCTTCACCTTCGGCTTCTCCTGGAAGCCCTGGACCAGCGTACCCTTGGCGTCGGCGGAGGAGATCCGCGCCTACCTGGGCGAGGCCATCGAGGAGCAGGATCTCGGGCGGCACATCCGCTATGGCCAGGAGGTCCAGGCAGCGGACTGGGACAGCGAGGCGGCTTGCTGGCGGCTGACCTGCCTGGACCGGAGCGCGGGCGAGGCGCGTTCGATAAGCTGCGGCTTCCTCTGGATGTGCCAGGGCTACTACCGCCACGACGAGGGCTACCTGCCGGACTTTCCGGGCATGGACGACTTCGAGGGCCGGATCGTGCACCCGCAGACCTGGCCGGAGGACCTGGACTACGCCGGCAAGCGGGTTGTGGTGATCGGCTCCGGCGCGACGGCGGCCACCCTGATCCCGGCCATCGCCGAGGACTGCGCCGAGGTCACCATGCTGCAGCGCTCTCCGACCTACTTCTACGCGCGCCCCAAGGTGCCGGAGCTTGCGCAGAAGCTGAAGCCGCTGAAGCTGCCGGACGCCTGGTTCCACGAGATCATGCGCCGCAGCTACCTCCACGAGCGGGAGTTCATCACCCGCCTGGCCGCCAGGAACCCGGAGCGCCTGCGCGAGCAGCTGCTGGCCGAAGCGCAGGACCAGCTCGGCGCGGACTACGAGCTCGATCCGAACTTCACGCCCAGCTACCGGCCCTGGCAGCAGCGCATCGCGGTGGTGCCCGACGGCGATCTCTTCAAGTGCATCCGCTCCGGCAAGGTCCGGGTGGTGACGGACCGGATCGAGCGCTTCACCGCGACGGGCCTCGGCCTCCAGTCCGGCGAGGAGCTGGAGGCCGACATCGTGGTTACCGCCACCGGCATCACGCTGAGCCTCCTGGGCGAAATTCCCTTCTCGCGCGACGGGGCGCCCATCGACTTCGCGCGCTCCTGGGCGCACCGCGGCATTCTCTTCTCGGGCGTGCCGAACCTCGCCTGGGTCTTCGGCTACCTGCGCAATAGCTGGACCCTGCGGGCCGACCTGGTCTCCGGCTTCGTCTGCCGCCTGCTGAACCACATGGAAGAGAAGGGGGTGCGGGTGGTGACGCCTGAGCTCAGGCCCGAAGAGCGGGACATGCAGCCGCGCCTGCTGGTCGAGCCGGAGAACTTCAACGCCGGCTACATCCAGCGCAGCATCGACCGCTTCCCCAAGCAGGGCGACCGCGCGCCCTGGATCTTCAGCCAGGAGTACAGCCTGGAAAAGGACGAGATCCCCGGCGCCGACCTGGAAGACGGCACGCTCGTGTATCGGTCGTAGGGGCGTAGGCCGAGGGAAAGCGGGAGGCCCAGAAAAAGGGTACCTCACTACACAACTCCGTCATCCTCCGGCTTGACCGGAGGATCTCCCGACACGCGGCTCCCTGCAATCTTTGCGGGATCCTCCGGTCAAGCCGGAGGATGACAAGAGGGGAGGAGCGCTTCTCGCCTTCCTACTCCGCGGCGACGTGCAGTTCGGTGGGCTCCGCTGCCTTCAGGTAGCCGTCGCGGGTCTGGGGGGTCTTGATGCCCAGCACCTTGCCGGCGACCAGGTTGCGCAGCATCTGGGCGGTGCCGCCGCCGATGGTGAACATGCGCGCGTCGCGGGCCATGCGCTCCAGCGGCAGGTTGCGGGAATAGCCCATGGCGCCGTGCAGCTGCAGGGCGTCGTTGGTCACCTTGACCGCGGTCTCGGAGGCCAGGATCTTGGCCTCGGCGGCCAGCAGGGGATCGGGGAAGCCGGTGCCGCTGTCCTCCGCGCTGGCGGCAGCCCGCCACAGCATCAGGCGGGCGGCATCGAGCTGGATGCGCATGTCGGCCAGCATCCACTGCAGGCCCTGGAACTCGGCCAGCGGCCGGCCGAACTGCTGGCGCTCCTTGGTGTAGGCAAGGGCCGTCTCGTAGGCCCCCTGCGCGATGCCCAGCGCCACGGTGCCGGCACCGACACGCTGGGCGTTGTAGGCGTCCATCAGGGCCGCGAAACCGCGCTTCAGTCCCTCCGGCGGCAGCAGCAGGCGGTCGGCCGGCAGGCTGAGATCGCGGAGGTGGATCCTGGTCTCGGGGATCCCGCGCAGGCCCATGGCCGGCTCGCGATCGCCCACGACCAATCCCTCGTCGCGCTCGCGCAAGGCCAGGAACCCGCCGATCCCCCGGTCGCGGCCCTTGTCCACCACCCGGGCGAAGATCAGGTGGAGACGCGAGACGCCGCCGCCGGTGATCCAGTGCTTGGTGCCGTTCAGGATGTAGCGATCACCGCTCTTCACGGCCGTCGTGCGCATCTCCGTTGCTGCACTGCCGGCCTCGGGCTCGGTGATGCAGATGGCGGGCTTGTCGCCCTTCAGCACCAGGTCGGCCGCCAGGCGCTGCTGCTCGGGCGTGCCATAGCGCAGGATGGCGCCCAGGGCACCCATGTTACCCTCGACCGCGATGCGCCCGCTGATGCCGCAGGCCTTGGCCAGCTCTTCGACGACCAGGATCGCCTCGAGGTAGCTGCGGCCCTGGCCGCCCAGCGCGCGGGGGATGGTCATGCCGAAGAAGCCGGCCCCGGCCATCGCCTCGACGGTATCCCAGGGATAGGCTTCACTGCGGTCGACCTCGGCAGCCCTGGGCCGGCAGTGGCTCTCGGCGAAGTCACGGGCGCGGCCCTGCAGGGCCATCTGGTCTTCCGTCAGCTTGAACATTCAGGTCTTCCCCTCATGCGGTCGCGCCAGAGTCGGCCCCCGACGTTCGACCCACGACCCTTCACGGCCCCGTGAGGCGAATATAGGTTAAAAGCTACCGGGATAAAAACGAGTTCTTCTCACTTCTAGCTTCAGAAATTCTCAAGCAAGGCCTGGTCGCGCGCGGCGACCTGGCGCAGCGCCCGATCGAGCGCGGCGATGAGCCGGCCCTTGGGGCTGTCGGCGCGCTGCAGCAGGACCAGGGTGCGGGTGAGCGGCGGCGAGCCGAAAGGCAGGGCGCGCAGGCCCAGGGTCTCGGGCCGGCGGCCGTAGGGCAGGGGGACCACGGAGACGCCCAGGCGGTGGCGCACCATCTCGATGATGGCCTCCAGCGAATCGATCTCCATGACCCGCCTGACCGCGATGCCGCGTTCGCGCAGGGCCCGGTCGATCTCCTCTCCCGCCCAGGCACGCCGGCTGAACTGGATGAAGGGGCTGCCTTCCAAGAGCTCGCGGTCGGTCTTTCCCTTGGTCTCCATCGGCGCGATCACCACCAGGGGATCCTGGCGGATCGGCCGGGAGCGCAGGCCATCGGGCAGGTGCTGCGGTTCGCTCGCCAGCGCGGCATCCAGGCGCCCGGCGCGAAGCTGCTCGGCCAGCTCGTCGGAGAGGCCGCTGGTCACCCGGATCGCGAGCTGCGGGTGCTGCGTGCGGAGTGCTGCCAGGGCAGGGGGCATGATACTGCCCAGCGCCGTGGGCACGGCCCCCAGGACCAGATCGCCGGTCAGCAGGCCCTCGACACTGCTGTCGAAGATGCGGTCGTAGAGGCTGAGGATCTGGCGCGCTTCCACCACCAGATGCCGCCCCTCGTCGGTAAGCTGCGGGGGCCGGTGCGAGCGGTCGAAGAGGGGCCGGCCGAGGCTCTCCTCCAGGCCCTTGATCTGCAGGCTGATCGCCGACTGCGTCAGCCCCAGGCTCTCGGCCGCCGCGGCGAAGCTTCCCTGGTCGGCGATCGAAACCAGGGTGCGCAGCGGCCGCAGCTCCATGGTGGCGTCAGGCCGCCATGAGGGATTCGGCGCGCGCCCTGGCCTTGGCGGCCCGGCCGGTGGCGCCAAGGCCCGCGTGGGCGCGTGCGGCCATGTGCCAGTTCTGAGGGCTGGAGGGCTTGAGGCCGCAGCGCTCGTGCGCCAGCGCCAGGGCCAGCTCGAAGCGCCCGGCCCTGAGTGCGGCCTCCAGCAGGGTCCAGCCGATGATGTCGCGCTGGGCGAAGCTGCCGCCCAGGCGGTGCGTGCGATAGCGGACCGGCAGCAGGCGCTCGACGCAGTCGTCGTAGAGCTCCAGGTGGAAATCCTGCAGTGCGCGCAGGAAGGGCATGCCCATCTCGCGGCTCATGGCGACGTTGGCGTCGCTGGCGTGCGCGCAGTAGCGCTCGTTGGCGTTGAGCAGGCGCTGGGCGGCCTGCTGCCGGCCGGCGGAGACCAGGCTCATCATGGCGTGCACGTCGTTGAAGGCATAGAGCGTGTCCTCGACCGAGGTCACCCACTTGTCCGCCAGCTCCTGCCAGCGGTCGCCCACGTCGAAGTCCAGCAGCTTCAGCCGCCAGAGCAGGGCGGCGGCGTCCAGCTCTTCGTACTTGTCGCCCTGCTGGTCCCGGCTCCGCAGGTGGTTGTCGTAGATCTCCAGCACGCGGTCTAGCTGGTGCAGGTCCACGTGGAAGAGGCTGAGGTGCCACCAGAGGTGATTGCGGAAGTTGCTGGAGGCCCAGGTCTTCTCGCGGCTGGTCATGAACCAGATCCCGCCCGACTGGCGGCCCTGCATCTCCAGCACGTGGGCCACGGCGTGGATCGCGTAGGGATGCTCCGGGCGGATCGCCAGCGCCCGGCGCCCGCATTCCTCGGCGTCGGAGAAATCGCGGTTCTCCTCCAGCCCGAAGGAATAGAAGGCCAGCACGAACTCGTAGCCCGGGATCGATTCGTCCCATAGCGGGAAGACGCGGGCCACGCAGTCCCGCTGGCCCACGACGTCGCCCAGCAGGACGTCGGTCAGGTGGATCATGGAGAGCGCCAGAAGGTCGAGCGGATTGAGCACCAGGACCTCTTCCCAGCGCTGCACGGCGCCGAAGAAGTCGCCGTCGACCCAGGCCCGCAGCGCCTTGATGTGGCCGCGCTCGCGCTCGTTGGCGCGCGCCCAGAGGCCCTCCGCGGCCACGACGCTGGCCAGCATCTCGTCGTAGATGCGGGTCTCCATGGCCTGGGTCAGCAGGGCGGCCTTGAAGATGTGGGCCATGATGAAGTCGGGGTGCGCTTCCAGGATCGCACTGGCGCCGGCGACCGGGTCGCCGCGAAAGGCGCAGAAGTCCTCCAGCAGCGGCTCAAGAGCGGCCACCTGCTCCGGGTCGGTACAGGAGAGAGGAACACCCCGGCAATCGGACAAGCTCATTTGCTCCACCTTTCGCTATCGCGGTTGTGTCCGCACCAATTTAGCCTAGGATCGCCGCGGTTGGCACGCGCGATCGCGCACCTTCACGGACAACCGGCGATCACGCTCTGGCAAATTCCGGTGAAAGCGGTCACACTGCGGGCCTATCAAGCAAAGGCTCAATAAGCAAGAGGACGTCATGTCAAGCAAACGTAAGGTCATCATCACCTGTGCGGTCACCGGCTCGATCCACACCCCCTCCATGTCCCCGCATCTGCCGGTCACGCCGAACGAGATTGCCGAGGCGGCCATCGGGGCCGCCGAGGCCGGGGCGGCGGTCATCCATCTGCATGCCCGCGACCCGGAGACCGGACGTCCCAGCCAGGACCCCGCCCTATTTCAGCAGTTCCTGCCGCGGATCAAGCAGACCACCGGTGCAGTGGTGAACATCACCACCGGCGGCGGGCCGACCATGCCGGTGGAGGAACGCCTGCGTCCGGCCGCCCACTTCGCACCCGAGGTCGCGTCGCTGAACATGGGCTCGATCAACTTCGGGCTCTTCCCCATGCTGAACCGCTTCAAGGAGTTCAAGCACGAGTGGGAGCGCGAGCATCTGGAGAAGAGCCGCGAGACGCTGTTCAAGAACACCTTCGCCGACATCGAGCACATCCTGCGCACCTGCGCCGACAACGGCACCCGCTTCGAGTGCGAGTGCTACGACATCGGCCACCTCTACAACCTGGCCTACTTCCTCGATGCCGGGATCATCAAGCCGCCGCTCTTCGTGCAGTCCGTCTTCGGCATCCTGGGCGGGATCGGGCCGCACCCGGAGGACGTGATCCACATGCGCCGAACGGCCGACCGCCTCTTCGGCGACGACTACCACTGGTCGGTCCTGGGTGCCGGGCGCCATCAGATGCCGATCGCAGCCCAGGCCGCGGCCATGGGCGGCAACGTGCGCGTGGGGCTGGAGGATTCGCTCTGGGCGGGGGCCGGCCGCCTGGCCGAATCCAATGCCGAGCAGGTGACCAACGTCCGCAAGATCCTGGAAGGCCTCTCGCTCGACGTCGCCAGCGCGGACGACGCGCGCCAGATCCTGAGCCTCAAGGGCGGCGACCAGGTCGGCTTCTGACCGGGGGTTCCGCCGCCACCAGGCGCAAAGTTGATCATGTAGGGCGGTAGGGACCAGCTTCGCATCGGCCCCTACCGTTCCCACATTATAGATTGCTTAATGCGCTTCAAACACCCATCATTGTTTGTGCTGTCCTTGAGCCGCGTCCGATTGGCACCGAACGGTTCTGACCTGCATTAACGTATCACGTTGTGGCTAGGGGCTATTGAAGTCTCTTGTTTGCCTGACAATCTGGCAGCTATCGTCCGACCACTTTCAAACATTGCCTGCTGGTTCCCCTTTCGGTCACGGCGCGCGCAAGTAAGTGAGGGATGCATGAGAATACTGATCACCGGCAGCGAAGGCCTCGTGGGTGCGGCGCTGGCACGCGAGCTGACCGAGCTCGGCTGCCAGGTCGTCCCTTTCGACCGGCGCAGGAGCCTCAGCGAGGAGGTCTGCGACTTCCGCGCACTCTCCGAGGCCGCGCGAGAGGTCGAGGGGATCGTCCACCTGGCCGCCGTCTCCCGGGTGGTCTGGGGAGAGCGCGACCCGCAGCGCTGCAAGGCCGTCAACGAGGGTTCGGTGCGCAACGTCCTTCGGCTCTGCACCCGGGAGCGCGCTGCACCCTGGCTGATCTTTGCCAGCAGCAGGGAGGTCTATGGCCAGCAGAATGCATTGCCGGTGCCCGAAGAGGCCGAGTTGCTGCCGATGAACGTCTACGCACGCACCAAGGTTTCCGGCGAGACCGCCGTGGCGGAGGCCGCCGCGGCGGGTGCGGTGGCCAATGTCGTGCGCCTCAGCAACGTCTTCGGCCACACCAGCGATCACCACGACCGCGTGGTCCCGGCCTTCGCACGCTGCGCGGCAGAGGGCGGGCAGATCCGGGTGGACGGGGGAGGGAACGTCTTCGACTTCACCCACATCTCCGACGTGGTGCGCGGGCTGGCGCGCCTGATCGACCTCACGGCAGAGGGCAGGCGGCTTGCGCCGATCCATCTCGTGACGGGCCGGGGCACCAGCCTGGCAGAGCTGGCGGATCTGGGTCGGCAGCACGCGCGCGCCCCGGTGACGGTCACCGAGGCGCCTTCGCGGAGCTTCGACGTGGCCCGCTTCTACGGCTCGACCAGGCGAGCGGCCGAGGTTCTGGGCTGGAAGGCAGAGGTGCCGCTGGAAGAGGGCTTCGCCGATCTGGTGGATCGCTTCGCGCAGCAGGAACGACGGGCCGTCCCTTCGGCCTAGGCAACCGGCCGGCCGGGGTTCGCGGGCCCGGCTGTGACCGAACGGTCAGATAGTAGATCAATGGCACGACGACAGGCGGGCAGCATGCGGACGCAGATCGACCTCAGCTCTTGGCGCCTGAGCCTCGCGGACGGCATCGTGCGGCTGCCGGCGCGCGATCCGGCCATGCGGCCGCCCGAGTTCGAGGATCGCTTCGACAGCCTGACGGCGATCTACGACGTCTTCTGGGATGCCGCCTACGAGAAGGTCACGCTGCTCTGTCCGCCGCTGTTGTCGCTCGAGCAGGACCTTGAGCTCGAGATCCGCGCCCTGCCGTCGGGCGAGGGCTGCAGCTTCGAGAAGCAGCCGGGGCTTCAGTTCGTCCGGCTGGTCCTGGCCCCGCCGCCGGGCACGACGGCGCTCGCGATCGGCAGCCCGCTGGGCCGGGTGGTCCTGGCGATACAGCCCAACCTCTCGCAGCTCTTCGCCGAGCGGAAGGTCGTCTACACGCTCCAGAAGAACAACGAGATCGCCTGGATCCGGGACTGGGCCCAGTTCTATGCGCTGGAGCACGGGGCCGACGCCGTCATCCTCTACGACAACGGCTCCGACCGCTACGAGCTGGAGGAGGTCTCGCGCGCGCTCTCCGCGGTCCGCGGCATCGAAGAGGTCATGGTCGTCGACTGGAGCTTCCCCTATGGCGCGTTCGACCTGCGCGAGGACATCAGCTTCAACGTCGTGGACTCGATCTACTGCCAGATTGCGGCCTTTGACCACGTCCGCTGGCGGGCTGCCGCCTCCGCCCAGGCGCTGGTCAATGCCGACCTGGACGAGCTGGTCGTGCGCAAGACAGAACAGTCGCTCTTCGAGGCGCTGGAGGTGACGCCCAGCGGCAGCCTGGAGTTCTATGGCTACTGGGTCGACAATGCCCGGGAGGAGGGGACCGAAGAGCCGCCTCGGCGCCGCCACTGCCACTATCCCTATGTCACCAGGCCCTATCCCACGGCCTGCCAGTCCAAGTGGGCCGTGGCGCCCAAGCGGCTGCACCCCGCAGCGATCCTGAACATCCACAAGGTCGTCAATGCCTATTCGGGATGGTCGGTCGACTTCTGCCTCTTCCACTTCAAGGCCATCAGCACGATGTGGGACCACGACCTGGTCCGCCATCGCCCGCGCGACAACGCGGTCGTCGCCACCGAGGAGAGCCACCAGAAGCACCCGCTCTTGCTGGAAGCCTTCGCACGCAGCTTCTTGCCCGAGGAAGCCGAAGAGAGAGAAACGCCGGGCGCGACCGCGGCGATGCGGGGCCACATCGCGCGCCTGCAGAGCGGTCGGGCGAAGGCCGCCGGCCGGACCGAAGAGGCGGTCGCCTCTGCCCGCAAGGCCATCGAGCACTGCGAGGCCATGCAGAGCTACCACGAGCACCTGGCCCGCCTGCTGTGCGAGGGAGCGGAGGCCGAGGCGGCGCGCGCGCGTGCCGAGGAGCTGCGGGAGGAGAGCTTCGGCACCCACTACGTCAGGGGAATCAAGACCTTCGCCACCGACGGCCCGGCTGCAGCGCTCCCCCACTTCGAGAAGAGCATGGCCCTGGACCCGAGCCAAACCTCGCCGCTGGTCCGGTGGCTGCGCTGTCTCAGCCTGGTCGGAGAGAACGCCAGAATCGCGGAGATGGCAGAGGAGGTCGCCGGGAGGAACAGCGCCGCACAGGTGCTGCGACCGCTGCTGCATGCCTATCGGATAGAACGGCGTCACCTCGAGGGGGTGGCCCTGATCAGGCGCGCGGTCGAACAACGCCCCGACGATCCCATTCTCCTGACGCTCATGACCGAAGTCCTGCTGCAGGCCGGCGACACGGCGGGGGCGAGCCAGGCACTCGCGCGCGCCAGGGCGCTGGCGACACGGGAGTGGATCGCCGCCGACATGGCGGGTGCCTGTGAGGACAGCACCTTCCTCTGGGAATCCCTGACCACGGGGCCGGACAGCGGTGCCTTTGAATGGCTGGAAGCGGACATTGCCGTCAGGCGCGGCGAAGCTGCCCTGGCCCTTCCCCTCATGGGCCAGGCCGCCGTCAAGGGCTATCCGAGAAGCAGGGAGTTCATCAAGCTGGCCGGCATGGCCGAAGAGGCGGGCGACCCGGGGGTGGCCCACGATGCGCGGATGACGGCGATCGCTCTGCTGGAGTTCGAAGCGCTCTCGCAGCCGACCCGCGAGCTGGGCGAGCTGGCGTTCGAGCGCTGGCAGGAGATGCGGGCGAGCGCCCTGACCGAGCTCTACCTGGCGGAGGGGCAGCAGGAGGCCGCGCTGTCCCTGCTCGAGGGCGAGGCGGCCAGGGGGCTTGCCATCCACAAGCCGCTGGCGAGCGGCGCCAAGGTCCTGCTGGGCAGGGCTGAAGTGGAGGAGGCGGCGGCCTGGGCCGAACGGGCCGTGGAGATGGCGCCGGAAGATCCCTCGGCCCTGGAAGCCCTGGCGAACTGCCGCGAGCGGCAGGGGAAGAAGGAAGAGTCCCTGGAGCTGCTGCGCGCCGCCTCGGCGCGGGCCGACGAGGGCAGGGAGATCGATTCCGCGCTCTTCCACAAGCTGAACGAAGGCCAGGAGTACGCGGAGGCGGCCGCGGTCGCCCGCGAGGTCCTGGCCGGCAAGCCCAAGATGCGGCTGTGGTGGCAGAGGCTGGTCCGTGCCCTGACGGACGCGGAGGACCTGGAAGCCGCGGTCGCCGCGCTCGACGAGGCGCTGGGGTACTTTCCCGGGGATCAGCAGTTCGTCCTTTTAAAGGCGCGCCACCTCAATCGGCTGGGCAGGCTGGACGAGGCCTTCGAGACGGCAAGCAAGGCGGTCGCCGAGCGCCCGGACGACCCGGAGGCGGCGGAAGCCCTGGCGGTCGTGCTGGGCAAGCTCGACCGGCGCGGCGAGGCCATCGAGCTGCTGATCGGCCTGGACAAGCGGGTGGAGACCCTGCCCGCGTCGACGCTCACCGTGCTGGCCCGCCAGCTCTTGAGCGAGAAGCGGACGCAGGCCGCGCTGCACTACGCGGAGAAGGCGGTCAAGCGTGGCGGCAAGCCGGCCCGCTCGGTGGTGGAGACGGCCAAGGCACGGCTGGCGAGGCAGAACGGAAAGTCCAGGGCCGCGCCGCCCCCCTGACGCAGCGTCCGGCCTTTGCCACTAGAGCAGGATGTGCTCGCTCATGCTCAAGCATCCTGCTCTAGCTCTTTGATTTGGAAGCAAATCGTCGTCGCAGATGAGTTCATCTGCTCGGGATTTGACCTACCGAATGAAAGGCAGCGCGCAAACCTTTGCTCGTCGGCTGTCCCCGAGGCAGTCGAGCTCCACGCTGCTGCCCGCCTCGCAGTGGGGCTTGTCGATGAGTGCGACGGCAATGTTGCTGTCGAGGCGGGGAGAGAAGGCCGTCGCCCTGGCGGTGCCGACCTTCCGCCCCTCGGCCAGGACCGGCCAGGGATGCTCGGTGGTGCCCAGCGGCGAGCCCTCGATCGTCAGCCCGACCAGCCGGCGGCGGAGGCCGGCCGCCCGCTTCTCGATCAGGGCTTGCTTGCCGACGAAGTCCTCGTCCCTGTCGAGGTCGATCAGGTGGCCCAGGTTGCACTCGAAGGGGTCGCTCTCCGCGTCCGTGTCGGCACCGAAGGAGAGCAGGCCGCTCTCCAGGCGCTCGATGTAGTTGGGCGCACCCGGGCCGATGCCGAAGGCCCGCCCGGCCTCGGCCACCCGGTTCCAGAGCTCGCTGCCCCTGGAGCCGTCGCGCAGGTAGAGCTCGAAGCCGCCCTGCTTGCTCCAGCCCGAACGCGCCACGACGAGCGGGATGCCGTCGAGCTCCGCCTCGCGGAACCAGAAGTACTTGAGCTCTCTGACCCAGGCGCCGAAGAGCTGGCTCGCGACATCGGCCGCCAGCGGGCCCTGCAGCGCCAGGGGCGAGACGTCGGGCTCGCTCACCTTCACGTCGAAGCCCTTGCTCTGCGCCAGGGCGCCCGCCCAGTAGAGCATGTCGCTGTCGGCGATCGACAGCCACACGAGATCGGGCGCCAGCATGAGCAGGACGGGGTCGTTGATCAGGTGCCCCTCGAAGTTGCACAGCGGGACGTACTTGCCCTGGCCGACCTTGCAGGCCGCGATGTTGCGCGGGGTGAGGTAGGCGGCCAGCGCCAGGGCGTCTGGCCCGGCGAGCTGCACCTGGCGCTCGCAACCGACGTCCCACATGGCCACGCCCTCGGTCAGCCGCTTGTACTCCGCCAGGCTATCGCCATAGGAAACCGGCATGTACATGTGGTTATAGACCGTGGCGTGGGTCATGCCGGCGGCCAGGGTGGCTTCGAAGAAGGGCGACTTGCGGACGCGAGAGCCGAGCGCGAGTTTGATGTCCATGGAACCCTGCCGGAGTTAGGCTGTTGGTGAGAGCGCGGGAGTATGCTGGCGAAGGGGCGCCGGCTTCAACCGTTATGACGGAACGGTACAACCTTGAGCGAATGGCTGCCGCCGGCAGCCGACAGCTCCCCGGAGGGTGATCGGTGGCGGATCGGAACGAACCCAACGGCTTACGGCAGGGTCTTATCAACCTCTATCATGGCGAAGGCCACGCGGGGCGGAACTTCCGCTACGGCCTGATCGTCTTCGACGTTGTCACCATCGTCTTCTTCATCCTCTCGTCGATGGTCGAGCTGACGACCTGGATCCTGGTGATCGACGGCGCGATCGCCGTGCTGCTGATCGCCGATCTGATCGCGCGCTCGATCGTCGCCAACCGGGCCTGGCGCTTCCTCGTCTCCTTCGACGCCCTGATCGACATGGTGGTCATCGTCTCGCTGGTGGCCCCGGCCTTCTTCCAGAACATGGCCTTCCTCAGGGTGGTGCGCATGCTGCGTCTCCTGCGCTCCTACCACTTGCTGAAGGAACTGCGGGCCCATTGGCCCTACTTTCGCCGCAACGAAGAGCTGGTCCAGTCGGCCATCAACCTGCTGATCTTCGTCTTCACGGTGACGGCCGTGGTCTTCGTCGTCGAAGACGGCAGGAACGAGAACATCAACAACTATATGGATGCGCTCTATTTCACCGTCGCGACGCTCACCACCACGGGGTTCGGCGACATCACCTTGACCGACAGCCTGGGACGCGGCCTGGCCGTCGTCATCATGGTCTTCGGGGTGGCCCTCTTCCTGCGCCTCATACAGACCATCTTCAGGCCGACGAAGGTGGGCTATACCTGCCAGGAATGCGGGCTGAAGCGCCACGATCCTGATGCCGTCCACTGCAAGCACTGCGGCGCGACGGTCAACATTCCGACCGAGGGCGAGTGGCACTGAGGCAGGCTTGCGAAAGGCCTCCCGACTCTCCGCGGTTCCTCCAAACCAGCCCCGCCATCGCCCGCTGCTGGGCATTTCGGCGGCATTGGTCCGGCACGGATTGATTGCCGCCGGGCCCACGCCACATCTCCCGATGAACGCCCGTCAAGCTCATGAGGAGGAGGCAGATGGACGGAATCGAGAGACTGAGCGTGACCTACCTTGCGCAGTGGGATGAGCGCGCCAACATCCGCAAGCGCGATCGCTATGCGCCCGAGCCGGGATTCTCGCCCGATGGCATCATCAACCCCGTGGCACTTCCCTATCTCGGCCACCCGCTGGCGGCCCCCCTGGACGAGGCGGGCAGGGGCTACCTGAAGCTGCAGATGTGCTACGAGCTCCTGGAAGAGATCGCGCGCGGCGAGGCGGAGGTGGTGGGCCATGTCTGCACCGAGCTCGCCATGCAGGAGGGCGAACTGCTGCTGCCGGAAGCGGCCAGGCAGGCCCTGCTCTGCGTCGCCATAGACGAGGGCTATCACGCCCTGGCATCCAGGGAACTGGTCGGACGGCTGGAGGAGCTGAGCGGGATCGCCGGCGATCGGCCGGTGCGCGAGCCCGGTAGCATTCATCCGGTCCGCTGCGGGCTGGCTGCGGCCCAGGAGGCCTGCGACCCGGCCCTGCGCCCGGCCCTGAAGCTCGTGGCTGTCGCCCTGATGGAGCACACGGTCACCGACGAGATCGTGGCCTTCATGCGCGGCAACGACGCGGAGAGCCCCTTCTATCTCTTCAACAAGGAGCACCTGCAGGACGAGGCGCGCCACCGTGCCTTCTTCCGACGGGTTCTCGCGGACTTCTGGTCCGGCCTTGACGAGGCGGAGCGGCGGGAGCTGGCAGGCTGCCTGCCGCGCTTCATCCACCCCTTCCTGCTGGCGGTCACCCGCGACGATACCGCAACCCTGGAACGCCAGCTCGTCGTTGCCGGGCTGGAGCCGGAGGCGGCCCGTGAGGTGGCGTCCGATCGCGCGGCCCGCAGCTTCGATCCGGCCAAGGGCCGCTACTGGTACAACATGAAGACCTGCATGAAGGACTGCGGCCTGCTGGCGGAGCAGGAGCTTCGCGAGGGTCTCCACGAGGTGGGCCTGCTCGACCGCGAGGAGCTCCCGGCAGCAGCCTAGACCAAAGCCTGCGCAGAGGAGGTCTTCTGCGACGAGAGTTTGGCCCCCGAACAGCCTCCTGGAGCAGGATGCGCGCATCAACGGGCGCATCCTATTCCGGTTTCTCTCTGCTTCATTGCGCTTTCAGCCGCGTTCCCGCCGGCGCGCAATCCTCCGGTTCCCTACGGACCCGCCCTATGCTTTCTTACAGCTCGAAACGGGACGAGGGGTGAGGGGCGTTGCGGTTCAGAAGTTTGCTGGAGGACAGGACGCGGCACATTAACTGGCAGGTCGTGACCATACCCTCTGCGGTCGTCACCCAGGCCATCGCCGCGGCCGGATCGGATGCGGTGATCATCGACCGCGAGCACGGCGCGGTCGACTGGGGCAGCCTGCACGCCATGATCGCCGCCACCAAGGGGACCGACTGTGCGCCCCTCGTCCGCGTCCCCTCGATCGACGAGGCAGAGGTCAAGCGCTGCCTGGACCTGGGGGCCGAGGGCATCTGCTTTCCCTTGCTGCGCAGCGCCGAGGACGCGCGCCGCTGTCTCGCCTCGCTGCGCTATCCGCCGGAAGGCACGCGCGGCTGGGGCCCCTTCATCGCGCATTCGCGCTGGGACGTGGGCCTGATGGACTATCAGGCGGAGCTGGGCGAGCTGCCGGTCTCCATGCTGCTGATCGAGACCCGGGAGGCGGTGGAGACCATCGAGGAGATCTGTGCCGTGCCGGGCATAGACTGCATCGTGCTGGCGCAGTTCGACCTCTCGGTATCGCTCGGTCTCTCCGGCCGCTTCGACCATCCGGACTTCCTGGCCGCAACCCAGAAGATCGAGGCCGCCGTCCTGGGCGCCGGCATCCCGCTGGGCGGCGTGGCCCTGAACCAGGAGCGGGCGAAAGCGCTCAAGGCAAAAGGCTATCGGCTCTCCGGCGGTTTCGATGTCCTCTGGCTGAAGCAGGCCGTCGCGGCCTCGCGCGCCTGGGGAGAGCGGTGAGAAGAGGCCCGCCCGCTGCGTAACACCTGTCGAGGAGACCAATCCCATGCTGATCCTGAAACCGGGATGCGAATGCTGCGACCGCGACCTGCCGCCGGCCTCGCAGGAGGCCATGATCTGCTCCTTCGAGTGCACCTTCTGCCGCACCTGTGCCGAGGAGCTGCTGCGCAACCGCTGCCCCAACTGCGGCGGCGAGCTCGTGCGCCGTCCGGTCCGCCCGAAAGAGAAACTGGCGAAGTTCCCGGCCTCCACGGAGCGGGTCCACAAGCCGGAGGGCTGCGGCAGGGTCCGGGTTGCTTGAAAGGCCTGCGGAAGCCTGCAGGTCAGCGCCTAGAGTGCCGGCAGCGAGGATGATCGATCACCTGGGATCGCTTCGCGCCAGCGAAGAGCCTGGTTCGTTTTGGAAGGAACGAGATGAACTTTAGCAGCTCCAGGGGAAAGCCGCTCGGGTCGGTCGAACCCCTTCGCTTCGCGTTCGATCGTATCGAAGACGGCTTGGTGCGCCCGAACGGCCTGGACGATGCGAACTGGGCGAAGCGTAACGACAAGTACGCATTCGGTAACGCGAGCTTCACCATCTCGTCGAGCCCCCAGGTGCCCAGAGGCTACCTGCGCTTCCTGTCGGTGTACCAGCCCTCGGAGTTCGACGAGCAGATCGAGATCCTGACGCCGCAGCAGGCCAGCCGGTCGGACGACCTCTGGTACTATCCCATGGCGATCCGCAGCTACGAGTTCGCGGACGAGAACAAGCCCAGTCCGCTCGACGCCATCCCGGAGAGCGCGCTCCGCGCCCTCCGCTCGTCCAACAGCATGATCCTGCTGGACCACTCGTCGGAGGGCATACTCTACGATCCCTCGCGCAATGCCCGTCCCTGGGCCATAGCCGAGCGAACCCGGACCTGGTGTGCGAAGAACGGCTATGACCTTCGGCGGGTTCTGGTCGTCATGCCGAACAACCGCATCGACCTCTTCAAGGGCCAGGGCGTGAAACCCCTGCACTTTTGCTATTCTCTGGCAAACATTCCAGCCCTCTATGCGAAGAACATCAACGACGACAGCAAGTTCCTGCAGCCCGACCAGATTGAAGCCTCCTTCTCAAAGGGGGAAACCAGGCCCTACCACTTCCTGACGTTCAACCGGCGCCCGCGCGCCAGCCGCTTCTGCCTGGTGTTCGGGATCATGCACGCCGGGCTGCGGGACAAGGGGCTCGTCTCCTTTCCGCAGGTGGATCTGCAGTCCTTCCGGGACAACCTGACCCGTTCGCCCAAGCGCCTCAGCCCGGCGAAGTCGCCAATGCAGGACCTGCTGGAGAAGTTCGACGCCTACTACGAGCGCCTGCCGCTGAACATCGACTACGATTTCAGCGTGAAGACCGCGCAGACCAGCACCGAACCGCGGCGCCTCAACGTCACGGCCATGGATTCCGATCACTACCGCAACAGCTACTTCAGCATCGTGACGGAAACCAATTTCGACGACGGGATCGAATCCCGCTTCACCGAGAAGACCTGGAAGCCGACCGTCAACCTGCATCCCTTCATCCTGGTCGGAAGCCCGGGTGCACTGGACGAGTTCAAGGACCTCGGGTTCCGCAGCTTCGAACCCTGGATCGACGAGACCTACGACACCCTGCGCGACCCGAACGAACGGATGATCGCCATTCTGGAAGAGGTGAAGCGCCTCTGCGCCCTGTCGCTGGAAGAGATGAACGCGTTCTACAGGGGTCTCTGGCCAACGCTGCTGCACAACAGGCAGCGCTGCTTCGAGGCCGGGCAGGAGGCCAAGGACGCTTTCCGGGACAAGCTCCAGGTCTACAGCAGCGTCCTCAAGTCTCCCGCACACGCATAGGGGAAAGCGGCGCCCACCATGCCGTTTGGCCCTAGGGGGGAGACCTGATGAGCGTGCCACTTCGCCCACGACGACCAAGACTGACGGAGCGAGACCGTGCTGGTTAGCTACACCCACAAGTTCATCTTTATCAAGACCACCAAGACCGCCGGTACCTCTACCGAGATCTTCTTCGAGAGGTTCTGCCGGCCCGACATCGAGAACATCGATCACGGGTCGGATGAGCGGGTGACGGAGGTCGGGATCGTGGGGTTCCGCGGCAACCAGAAGGCGCTCCCGGTGCAGCCGACCTTTATCGGTCACATGAGTGCCGAGGAGGTCAAGAAGCTCCTGGATCCGGCGATCTGGGACAGCTACCTGAAGTTCTGCAACGTGCGGAATCCCTACGACCAGGTCGTGTCCCTGTTCTGGCATGCGATGCGCCTGGAGAAGAGGGACGATATCGGGGAGGCCTCGGAAAGCGAGATCGTTGACACCTTCCGGGACTGGGTCATGCAGGCGCGGCACGGCAACCGGAGCCGTGCCATCACCTTCATCGACGGTGCGTTTGCCCTGGACGACGTCATCCGCTACGAGCGGCTCGAAGAGGATATCCGGCGCATCTGCGGGCTGATCGGTGCCGAGTTCGATCAGCTTGGCGCCTACAAGACACGGATCAGAAAGAACAAACTTCCCTTCCATTATTATTATGATCAGACCTGCGCCGATCACGTCTACAAGCACTACGAGGTCTCCTTCGAGACCTTCGGGTACGAGCGCGCGTCTTGGAAAGTCTAGAGCAAATCCCGAGCAGATGGACTCACCTGCAACGACGATTTGCTTTAAAACAACATGCTAGAGCAGGATTCGTTCGCTTATGCTCACGAATCCTGCTCTAGCGCGGCAACAGGGCCGCAAGATCGCCATAGAGGGAACAGGCATCGTTATGGAACCTACGAGACTGGGAGCCATGGCGCCCTTCTTCATCGTCGAGTCCGTGTCCCGCAGCATCGCCTTCTACCGCGACCTTCTGGGATTCGAGGTGGTCTATCAGGACGGCGGGGAGGGCGAGCCCTTCTTCGCCATGCTGCGCCGGGACAGCGCCATGCTGATGGTGAAGGCCGATGAGGTGGCGCCGCTGCCCAATCACGAACGCCATCCCCGGATGCGCTGGGACGCCTACGTCCATAGCCCCGACCCCGACGCGCTCGCCGCCGAGTTCACCGGCCGCGGCGTCGCACTGAGCAAGCCGATCGAAGATACCGAGGAGGGCCTCAGGGCCTTCGAGATCGCGGATGTCGACGGCCATGTCCTCTGCTTCGGCCGTCCCTCAGACTGAGAGGAATCCGGTCGTCAGTCTGCCGCTGTCCGCTTTGCGTCGGCCGACTTCGAAAAGCGCGATCTGTTCGGCGGCTGCCGTCCTGAAAGAGCGGACTCTCGCGATGCGCAGGGGACCGTCCGCACGCTGTAGGCGAGGCCGGCTTCCTCGCAGGCCCAGCGCAGCCTCAGGTCGCGCACGAAGCCGCGAGGGCCCTGCGGCACCCAGTCGTAGGTCCAGATGGTGAGCTCGCTCATCCCGGTAAGCCGTTCCTGATGTCGGGGCAATCCTCGCGCAGACGACCCCGGCCGGGTTTGTCCCGCCGCAAGCCTAGGACTTCGCGGCCTTCTCGAGATCCTCCATCGCCTCTGCCATTGCCTCGCTCTCGGGGCCGCCTTCGCGGCGGAGGCCCTCGATCGTGCTGAGGCGGTCCTCGGCGGGGCGGTTCTGGCTGAGCTTGCGCTTACCCTCGATGCGGGCGATCTCCAGCCGCAGGCCGACGATCCCCTTCAACTGCTTGGCCACGAAGTCGTCCGGGGCGTCCGTCACCGCCCAGGGCGCCCGGCGCCCGGCCTCGTGCTCTGCGGTCAGGCTGGAGACCAGGGCCAGCAGCCCCTCGGCATCCTCGATCAAGGTGAGACGGCCGTAGACGTGCACGGCCTCGTAGTTCCAGGTCGGAACGACCCGGCCGTGCTCCTGCTTCGAGCGGTACCAGGAGGGCGAGATGTAGGCCTGCCGGCCGAGAAAGATCGCCAGTCCCTCCTGTCCCTCCAGGCTGCGCCACTGACCGTTCGCGCGGGAAAGGTGGCCGACCAGGGCCGCCTCGTCCGGCAGGTAGAGCAGGGGCAGGTGGCTTGCCTCCAGCCCCTCCGCGCCCCGGGTCACCAGGCTGGCCAGGGGGTTCTCTTTCACGATCGCCGCCAGGAGGGCAGGGCCGTCCGCGGCAAAAGCCGGGGGTGTGTACATGCGTCACTCTTTCGTCTCGTCGCGCCGGCAGGATGCAACCGGGCAGGGCGCACCGCAAGCCGCAACTGCTGGCCCTGGGAGGGCGCGCCCGTTGCGGACAAGGCTGGCCCTTTTGCTCTAAGGTCGCCCGGCAAAGCCGGAGGGAGATAGGGATGCTGAGACTGAGCGAGGCCGAGGCCTCGAGCCTGACGGAGGCGCTGCTGCTGGCGGCCGGGCTCAAGGCCGAGCCTGCCAGGGTGGTGGCCGCGCACCTGGTCGATGCCAGCCTGCGCGGCGTGGACAGCCACGGGCTGGAGCGCATACCGCAGTACCTGGAGCGCATCCGCAACGGCGACATCCGGGCCGATGCGGAGCCGGAGATCATGTGGGTGCAGGACGCCATCGTCCAGGTGCGCGGCAACGGCGGCCTGGGGATCCCGGCCATGCAGCTTGCGGCCGACCGCCTGGCGCCCCTCGCGCACGAGAAGGGAATCGCCGCCGCGGCGGTGGTGGACGTGACCCACACCGGCCGCATCGGCCGCTATGTCGCCAGCCTGGCGGGCAGCGGATGCTTCGCCATGGCGCTGGGCGGCGGCGCCTACGAGCAGGGTGGCAGGGTGGCACCGCACGGCGGCGCCAGGGGCGTGCTCAGCACCAATCCCTATGCCTTCGCCCTGCCGGGTGGAAAGTACGGCCCGGTCGTCACCGACTTCGCGACCTCGACCGTGGCGCAGGGCAAGCTGATGCTGGCCAAGTCCCGCGGCGAAGCCTTGCCGCCGGACAGCGTCCTGGACCGGGAAGGACGTCCCAGCGTCAGGGTGGAGGACTTCTACGACGGCGGGGCCCTGCTGCCGGCCGCCGGCCCCAAGGGCTACGGCCTGGCGCTGATCGCCGAGCTGATCGGCTGCGCGCTGATCGGGGCGCCGCGCGAGTTCAACTGGCTGATCGTGGCGCTGGACCTCGCGCGCTTCCGCACCCCCTCGGCCTTCGCCACCGCCGCCGAGCAGTGCCTGAGCGAGGTCAAGGCGGTACCCCCGCGCGAGGGCTTCGACAGCGTCCTGATCCCCGGCGAACCCGAGCACCTGACCCGCGAAGAGCGCCGCGCGACGGGCATTCCCCTCGACGAGGTCCTGCTGCAGGCCCTGAAGAACGCGGCCAGCACCCTTGGCGTCGACGCGGGCGTTCTGAGCTAACCCCGGGTCTTCTCCGCCTCCGCCAGGAAGGCCACGGCGTTGTTGGCGAGCGAGGGGCCCAGGTAGCCGCCCTCCTGGACCAAGACGGTCGGCAGGCCCAGGCCGATCAGGCGCCGTGCCATGGCCTCGAAACCGGCCGTCGTCATGCCCACCAGCGAGAGCGGGTCGTCCTCGGCCATGTCGAAGCCGAGCGAGATCACCAGGGCTTCCGGCCGGAAGGCCTCGACCGCCGCCATCATGCCCTCGAAGCGGGCGAGGATCGTCTCCAGGTCCGAACCAGGGTCCAGCGCGCAGTTGAGCGTCGTGCCTTCGCCCGCGCCGGCACCGGTCTCGTCCGGGTAGCAGAGGAAATAGGGCGTGTAGTCACTGGGGTCGGTGTGGATCGAGGCGAAGAAGACGTCGCCGCGCTCGTAGAAGATCTCCATCGAGCCGTCGCCGCCGTGGGTGTCGATGTCGACCAGGGCGACCCGCGGGAAGCGCTGGCTCAGCAGGTTCGCGGCGATGGCCGCGTTGTTGAAGAAGCAGAAGCCGTTGGAGCAGTCCGCATGGGCATGGTGCCCGGGCGGCCGGCAGAGGGCATAGACCAGGCTCTCGCCCCCGGCCACGCGGGCGGCCGCATCGATGGCGGCCTGGGCGGACCAGTAGATCGCCTCCCAGGTGCCCTCGACGATGGCGCAGGAGGTTCCCGAGCTGTAGAAGCCCAGCTCGCCCACCACCCCCTTGGGCACGCGGCTGATCCCGCGAAAGGCGTGATAGTTCGGAACGGCCGGCAGGTCGGGACCCTTCTCCGCCACCCAGCGCGGCCAGCAGGTCTCGTGGAAGGCGACGTAGGCGGGCGTGTGGACCGCCTCGATGGGGCCGCGGCCATGGTCGGCCGGGCGGACCAGCGCGTGGCCCTCGGCCACCAGGGCGTCGCGCAGCAGGATGGCCCGCTGGGGCTGTTCCGGATGGGGGATGAAGGCGCCCTGGCGGAAGTACTCCTTGGGCGCGTGCAGCAGCTGGCGCTCGTCGAAAACTACTTTCATCGCGGTTCTCTTCCCTGTCGCTGGTCCGGTCAGTAGCCCTTCGCCCGGTCGACCAGACCCACCAGGGGCTCACCAGAGCGGAAGCGCTCGATCTCGGCAAGGGCGAATGACACGACCTTGGCGTCGTCGCACTCGCTGGCGACATGCGGGGTGATCAGGACCTCGGGCCGGCCCCAGAGCGGCGAAGCCGCGGGCAGGGGCTCGACCTCGAAGACGTCGAGGGCCGCCCCGGAGAGCTGGCCGCTGTCCAGTGCCGCGATCAGGTCGGCTTCGACCAGGTGCGGCCCGCGGCCGAGGTTGATCAGGTAGGCACCGGGCTTCATCGCCGCGAAGAGCGGTGCGGACAGCAGGCCCCTGGTCTCGGCGGTGAGTGGCAGGACGTTGATCAGGATATCGCTGCTGGCCGCGATCTCCGCCAGTCCGTCGGCGCCGCTGTGCAGCCGGACCCGCTCCGGCGGTGTCTCCGGCCGGTTCCTGACCAGCGCCGAGACGGGATAGCCGAGCCCGGCGAGCGCCTCTGCAATGGCCCGGCCCATCAGGCCGAAGCCCAGCACGCCCACCTTGCAGCGCGAGGGCGGGGACTTGTTGAACTGCTTCCAGAGGCCCGCCTGGCGTTGCTCCAGATAGCGGCCCATGCCGCGGTGGCGCCAGACCACCTGCCAGCAGGCGAAACCCGCCATCATCGCCGCCTGCTCCTCGTCGCAGAGGCGCGAGACCGCGATGCCGGGCGGCAGGTCCGGGATCTCCAGGAAGGCCTCGACGCCGGCGGCGACGGAGCAGATGAGCTTCAGGTTGGGAAAGCGCTTCACCGTCGCGCCCTTCGGCCGGTAGCCCAGCGCAAAGTCGATGCGTTCCGGTGCCGCCACCTCGTCGGGGCGCAGCAGGGTGACCCAGGGGGCCTGCTCGCGCACGTGGCGCCCGAAGATCCTGGCGAGATCGTGGGCGTCGCAGAGCGCCACCATCTCGAAGGGGGCCTGCCGGGAGGACCCGCCGGCGTCACCCATGCGGCCGGGCCTCCTCCGCCAGGTTGCGGTGCCAGGCGGTCAGCGGGCTGTCCTCGCTCCAGCCGGGAACCGCAGCCAGAAGGGCCTGCGTGTAGTCGTGCTGCGGGTTGCCGAAGACCTCGGCGGTCGGGCCGGTCTCGACGATCTCGCCGTAGCGCATGACCGCGATGCGGTCGCAGATCTGGGCTGCCACGCAGAGATCGTGGGTGATGAAGATCAGCGCCAGACGGAAGCGGTCCCGGATGTCGGCAAGCAGGTCCAGCACCTGGGCCTGCACCGAGACGTCCAACGCCGAGACCGCCTCGTCGGCCACCAGGACCTCCGGGTCCATGGCAAGCGCACGGGCGATGCCGATGCGCTGGCGCTGGCCGCCGGAGAACTCGTGCGGGAAGCGGGCCAGCGCGTTCTCGTCCAGCCCGACGAGGGAGAGAAGCTCGCGCGCGCGGGCCTGGGCCTTGGCCTTCGGCACGCCGTTGGCGACCGGTCCCTCGGTCAGGATCGCCCCCACCTTGCGCCGCGGGTTCAGCGAGGCGTAGGGGTCCTGGAAGATCATCTGCACGCGCTTGCGCTCGCGCCGCAGTGCGCTACCGCGGATCGCCGCCCAGTCCTCGTCCAGCAGGGTGATGTGGCCCGAATCGGGGTCGAGGAGGCGGACGATGCAGCGCCCGGCAGTGGACTTGCCGGAGCCCGACTCGCCGACGATGCCCAGGGTCTCGCCGCGGGCGATCTGGAAGGAGAAGCTCTTCACCGCCTCGACCACGCGCGCCTTGGCGAAGAGGCCGCCGCCCGACCGGAAAGTCTTTGAGAGGTCGCTCACGCTGAGGATCGCCTCCTGCTCCTGGCGCTGGCGCGGCTCGGGCGGCGTCAGGGGCGGGACCGCGGCGATCAGGCGCTTGGTATAGTCGTGCTGCGGGTTGGAGAGCACGGACCTGACGTCGCCTTCCTCCACCACCTCGCCGTAGCGCATGACCACGACCCGGTCGCCGATCTCCGCCACAACGCCGAAATCGTGGGTGATGAAGAGCACCGCCATGCCGTGGCTGCGCTGCAGGTCCCGGATCAGCGCCAGGATCTGGGCCTGCGTGGTGACGTCGAGCGCGGTCGTGGGCTCGTCGGCGATCAGCAGCTTGGGCTCCAGGGCCAGCGCCATGGCGATCATGGCGCGCTGCCGCTGTCCGCCGGAGAGCTCGAAGGGATAGGCGCGGATGGCCTTCTCGGGTTCGGGCAGGCCGACCTCGCGGACGAGAGCGAGGGCCTTGGCCTCGCGCTCCCGGCGCGAGAGCGCGCCGTGCGCCTCGAAGACCTCCGCGATCTGCGCGCCGATCCGCATGAGCGGGTTCAGCGCGGTCATGGGCTCCTGAAAGATCATGGCGACGTCGCGCCCGCGCAGCGCCTGCAGCTCCGCCTCGTTCAGGGCGAGGAGGTTGCGCCCGCCCATGCGGATCTCGCCGGCGACCGGCTTCACCTCCTTGGGCAGGAGCCCCATGACGGCGTTGGCCGTGACCGACTTGCCGGAGCCCGACTCGCCGACGACGCAGAGCACCTCGCCGGCTTCCAGGCTCATGGAGACCTTCTCGACCGCGTGGCTACGGTCCGCCCCCTCCGGCAGGGCCACGCTCAGGCCGTCGATCTCGATCACGGCCATGGCGCTAGCGGCCCTTTCGTGCCAGGCGCGGGTTGAGCGCATCGTTCAGCCCCTCGCCGATCAGGTTGAGGGCCAGCACGGTCAGGAGGATCGCGACGCCGGGAAAGACGCTCATCCACCAGGCCTGGCGCAGCACGGTCCTGGCCGCCCCGATCATGTAGCCCCAGGACATGACGTTGGGATCGCCCAGGCCAAGGAAGGAGAGGGAGGATTCCAGCAGGATCGCGGTCGCCACCATCAGCGAGGCCAGCACGATCACCGGCGAGAGGGTATTGGGCAGGATCTGGCGGAAGATGATCGCGGTGGCGGACTGCCCGGAGAGGACGGCGGCATGCACGTACTCGCGCGAGCGCAGCGAGAGGAACTCGCCGCGCACCAGGCGGGCGACCGGCGGCCAGGCGACGATGGCGATCGCCAGCACGATGGAGCTGAGCGAGGGCTCCAGGATCGCCACCAGCACGATCGCCAGCGCGAAGCTGGGGATGGTCTGGAAGAACTCGGTGAAGCGCATCAGCGCATCGTCCCAGCGCCCGCCGAAGTAGCCGGCGGCCGCCCCGATGGGGATCCCGATCAGCAAGGCGACGAAGGTCGAGACCAGACCGATCAGCAGCGAGACCCTGGCGCCATAGGCCAGGCCGGCGCCGATGTCGCGGCCCAGCGTGTCGGTCCCGAACCAGAAGCCGTCGACGGCGAAGGGCGGCAGGAAGGGGCGCTGCACCATGCGCCAGGGCGACTGTGGGTAGAGCAGGGGGGCGACGAGGGCGATGACGATCACGATCCATATCAGCGCCAGGCCGATGGTGGCACCCCGGTTGCGGCGATAGCGGCGCCAGAAGTCGCGTGTCTCGCTCATTGCGTCAGCGTGATCCGCGGATCGACCACCAGGTAGATGAGGTCGGTCACCAGGTTGAAGAGCAGCACCAGGGCGGAGGAGACCAGGAAGACGCCCAGCAGCAGGTTGTAGTCGCGCTGCAGCAGGGCGTCGAACATCAGCCGCCCGATGCCGGGCCAGGCGAAGACCGTCTCGGTCAGTACCGCGCCGCCGACGATCTGGCCGGCCTGCAGCCCTGCCAGGGTCACAACAGGCAATATGGCATTGCGCAGGATATGGCGGCGCAGGATGGGACCCTCTCGCAGACCCTTGGCGCGGGCCGTCTTGACGAAGTCCTGCTGCGCCGTTTCCAGCATTGAGGCCCGGGTCATGCGGGCGTACACGGCCATGAAGAACAAGCCCAGGGTGAAGGCCGGCAGCACCAGGTGCTGGGCGACATCGACCACCTTGTCCCAGCCGGTGTAGTTGGCGCCGACCGTCTCGATGCCGTAGGCGGGAAGCCAGTCGAGCTGCACCGAGAAGAGCAGGATCGCCATGAGCGCGATCCAGAAGAGCGGGGTCGCGTAGAACAGCAGGGCCAAGGTGGTGATGGCGCTGTCGGCCCAGCGCCCGACGCGCACGGCGGCAAGTGCCCCCAGGATGACGCCCAGCACGATCGAGATCACGAAGGCCGTGCCGGTCAGCAGCAGGGTCGCCGGCAGGCGGTCCATGATCAGGTAGGCGACCGGCAGCTCCTGCCGGTAGGAGAAGCCGAGGTCGAGCTGCAGCACGCCGGCCAGATAGGTCCAGAGCTGGACGTGAAAGGGCTGGTCCAGCCCGAACTTCTCTTTCAGCTGTTGCAGGAAGATCTCGTCGGCCGCACCGGCCTCGCCCGCCATCACTGCCGCCGGGTCCCCCGGGGCGGCATGGATCAGCACGAAGTTCAGGACCGCAATCGCGATCAGGACCAGGATTGCCTTGAAGATGCGGGCGAGGATGTAGCCGGCGATCGCCATCAGGCAGTCTCACACGAAAAGGGAACGCGGCCCAAGCGGCGGCTCGGGGAAGAAAAGCCGCACCCGGGCCTGGAGGTCAGGCCCGGGTGCGTTCCGGCGGGAAGGCCTAGCGGTCGAGCCAGGCGTCCTTGAAGCCGTCGTTCACACCGATCGCCGTCTTCACCAGATCCTTGACGTCGCAGCGATAGATGGTGGGGAACTGCAGTTCCAGGACCCAGGCGACGGGAACGTCGTCGACCAGGATCTTCTGCACCTCGGTGTACATCTCCTGCCGCTTGTCGGCGCTGGCCTGCACCGCCGCCTCGGCGAAGAGCTGGTCGACCTTCGGGTTCTCGTAACCCTCGACGTTGTTCCAGGGCGAGCCCTTCTTGATGTTCGAGCTGATGTAGCTGCGGCCCACGCCGAGTGCCGGATCGCCGAACTGGTAGAGATAGGTGTAGGCGATATCGTAGTCCCAGTCGGAGAGCTTCTGGTTCCAGCCGGCGACGTCGGTGGCCACGATCTCGACGTTGATGCCGACATCCTCCAGGTTCTGCTTCACGGCCTCGCCCCAGCGCTGCCAGGTCTCGCCGTAGGGCAGCGGCAGAAGCCGGACCGGCGTTCCGTCGTAGCCCATCTCGGCCAGCAGTTCCTTGGCCTTCTCGGGGTTGTAGTCGTACTGGATGACGTCATCGGTATAGAAGCGCGTGGCCGAGGAGACCGGGCCGGTCGCGACCTTGCCGAAGCCGTTCCAGATCACGTCGCGCACGAACTCGCGGTCCATGGCGTACATGACCGCCTTGCGGAAGAGCTTGTTGGAGGTGGGTCCCTCGCGGTTGTTCAGCCAGAGGAAGGCATGCGGGGCGAAGTACTCCCAGCCCTTGCCGGTCGAGCAGACGCCGTCCATCTTGGTCAGCCGCTCGACGTCGAAATTCTCGACCGAGCCGCCGGGCAGCACGTCGATCTTGCCGGTCTCGAAGGCGACCGCGCGCGAGGCCGCGTCGGGGATCACCTGCCAGTAGATCTCGTCGAGATAGGGCTGGCCCTCGATGTAGTAGTCCTCGTTCTTGACGAGGTGGATGTAGGACCCCTTTTCCCACTCCTTGAACTTGTAGGGGCCGGTGCCGATCGGCGTGTTGTTCATGGGATTGGTCTTGTAGTCCGTGCCCTCGTAGATGTGCTTGGGCACCACCGGCATGGAGCCGGACTCGAAGACGCCGAGGAAGGGACCGAAGGGCTCTCTCAGCTTGAAGACCACGGTGTGATCGTCCGGCGCGGTGATCGATTCCGCATAGTCCAGAGAGACGCGAAAGCGCGGATGGGTCTCGCGCAGGAACTTGTCGGCGGTGAAGACCACGTCCGCTGCGGTGAAGGGCTCGCCGTCGTGCCACTTCACGTTCTCTTGCAGGTGGAAGGTGTAGGTGAGCCCATCATCCGAAACTTCCCAGCTCTTGGCGAGCGCGGGTTGCGGCTGCAGGTCGTTGTCGTAGCGCAGGAGGCTCTCGTAGATGTTGCCGGCGACCATCTGCGTCGGCCCGTTCTGGACCAGGCCCAGCATCAGTCCCGGAGGTTCGGGCTGGATGACCACATTGATGGTGCCGCCCGACTTCGGCTCATCTGCCAGGCCTGTACCGCTCATCAGTGCCGCGGTCGCGGCACCGAGCAAGAGCTTTCTCCACATCGTGTTCTGCCTCCTCGTTTTTTACTTTCGGGGATAGATAGAAGGTCGGTCAGGCCTCCGCCCAGCCGGGGTGCTCTCGGTCCAGCAGGCGCAGGTAGGCCTGCCACTCCCGCGTCTCCACCTCGCCGCTGGCCATCCGGTCATAGGCGCGCTCGTAGATCGCCGCGGTCTTCTCCGCGACCTCGGGGCTGACAGGGATCGGCTTCTGCCCACTGCAGAGAATGGCGACCTGGGTCTTGCAGGATCGCTCGAGATTGTACATCAGCGCGAAGGCCTCGCCGACCGAACGCCCGGCCGTGAGCAGTCCGTGGTTGCGCAGGATCAGCGCCCTGTGCTCGCCCAGGTCGGCCTGGATGCGCTGGCGCTCGTCCAGGTCGAGCGCGATCGATTCGTAGTCGTGATAGGCGATGCGGTCGTGGAACTGCAGCGACCACTGGGTCAGCGGCAAGAGCCCGCAATCCATGGTCGAGACCGCCATCCCGGCGACCGTGTGGGTATGCAGCACGCAGACGACGTCCTCGCGGACCGCGTGCACGGCCGAGTGGATGGTGAAGCCGGCCGGATTGATGCCGAGCCCGGTCGGGTCGTCCAGGACAGTGCCGTCCATGTCGACCGTGACCAGCGAGTCGGGCGTCACCTCGTCGAAACGCAGCCCGTAGGCATTCAGCAGGAAGTGATGCTCCGGACCGGGCAGCCTGGCGGAGATGTGGGTGAAGATGGAATCGTCCATCCCGAAGTGCGCCACCAGCCGGTAGGCCGCCGCCAGGTCGCGGCGCAGACCCGCCGTCGGGTCGTTCCTGTGCAGGGGGGTCGCTTCAACCAAGGCCGCCATCTCCCTTCAGCGAGCAGAAGAAGCCGCAGCCTATTAGCAAGAAGGCAAGCCCGCAAGGGCGCCCAAACTTTGATCACCTGCGCCCGTTGCCGCGCCAGCGACCGGGCACCGGAACGGCGGCAAAGGGGAGCCTGCGCTTGCCTTCCTGGCGCTCCTCGTGAAACCATTGGCCAGCTTGAAAGGGGAGACCCGGTCCGGTGAGACCCTTACGCATAGCCGCAACGGCGCTTCTGACCGCCCTGGCGAGCCTTGGGCAGGATGCGGCGGCGGCACCGGCCGATACCCGCAAGGTCGAGGAAGCCCGCCTGCTGGACCGCATGGCCGCGGCGCGTCCCCTGGTCGAGCAGCGCCGCGCCGGGCAACCAAAAGGGCGAACCTGGCTCAAGCGCATGGTGCAGTGGTACAACTGGAACAACTGGAACAACTGGCCCAACTGGTACAACCAGTGGGACAATGAGTGGCGGAACTACTAGGCGGGAAGGGGCGGTGGCGCTGTGAACCCGCAAGACAGCTCTCCGGGGCGGAAAGGGTGAAGCCGGCGCGAACCGAGTTGCTGGTCCTGCAACCGACGCCCTTCTGCAACCTCGACTGCAGCTACTGCTACCTGCCGGACCGGAACCTGAAGACCCGGATGAGCCGCGCGACCCTGGAGCGCGTCGGCCGGGTGATCCTGGCACATGGCCGGCTGGCGGGGGACCTCACCCTCGTATGGCATGCGGGCGAGCCCTGCATCCTGCCGGCGGACTGGTACCTGGACGCCTTCGAGATCCTCAAGCGTCACCGTCCCGCAGGCGTCAGGCTGACGCACTCCTTCCAGACCAACGCCACCCTGCTGGACGACGGCTGGCTCACTCTCCTCGCGCGCCCGGACGTGCGGGTGGGCGTCAGCCTGGACGGCCCCGCCGAGCTGCACGACCGTCACCGCAAGAACCGGGCCGGGCGCGGCAGCTTCGAGGCCGTCATGGCCGGGATCGAGCGGCTGCGCCGGGCCGGCATCGACTTCCACATCATCACCGTCCTAACGGCCGCGAGCCTGGAGCAACCGGACCTGCTGATCGACTTCCTGCTGGGAGAGGGATTCCCGCAGCTCTGCTTCAACGTCGAGGAGATCGACGGGACCAACACCGCAAGCTCGCTGGCGGGCGATCACGCCGAGGCGCTCTTCGCGCGCTTCCTGGACAGGCTCTTCAATGCCTTGGCGGAGAGCGCGAACCCGCCCTGGGTGCGCGAGGTCCAGTACTGTGAGAACGCGGTGCTCTATACTGGTTCCCGCGCCGCCGCCTCCAACCACCAGCTCGCCCCCCTCGCGATCCTCTCGGTCGCCGTCGACGGTCGTCTCTCGACCTTCTCACCGGAGCTATTGGGCGTTTCGTCAGGGCTTTACGACGATTTTCTCTTCGGCGATCTGAAGGAGCTGGAGAGCCCGGAACAGCTCTTGACGGCACCGGCTCTGCGCCGCGCAGCGGCGGCGATCGAGGCCGGCCGGGCGGCCTGCCGGCGGGACTGCGCCCACTTCCGCTGGTGTGGCGGTGGGGCGCCGGCCAACAAGCTGGGAGAGACGGGCCGGCTGGATGGCAGTGAAACCCTCTACTGCCGCCTGACCGTCAAGACCTTGCTTGATCGCTTCCTTGACAGCAAGCTTGGCGGGGCCGGGGGGCAGAGGAGAGCGGCATCGTGAGCGAGAGCGACGGCCAGGGCCCGCAGGAGAAGGCCGAGGCGGCGCCGAAGAGCGAGGCGCCGCAGCGGCCCAACCTGGCCGAGAGGGTGTTGCGCTCCACCGGACGCGGGCTCCGATCCGCCGGGCGCGGCGCCTACAGGGCCTTCGACTGGCTGCTGCCGGGCCGCCGGGTGGCAGGGCTGGCGATCACCGGCCTCATCGTGGCCGCGTTGCTCTTCCCTCAGGAGGCGCGCGACCACGTCATGATGATCTGGCGGGCCATCGACCCGCCGCGCCCGACCGGCCTGATCGTCGTCGATTCGCCGCAGATCTTCACCCGCGAGCGCCTGGTCAACGACCGCTTCACCGAAGAGCGCTGGCTGGCCGAACAGCTGGACCGCACGGACGCGCTGCTGGAGGAGGGCCGTTTCGCGCGCCCCTACATCTGGATGCAGGAGGCGATCACCCGCTCGCTGGGCGGCAGCGCGGAGGCGGCCCCGCTTGGCGAGATGCCCGATCGGGCGGGCAGCCCGCCGGCACCCATCTGGGAGTACGAGGATGCGATGGCCTATCGCAACCGCATCCGCTACGCCAAGATCGCCACCCAGCTCGACGACGCCCACGACATCGACTCCAACACGCTCTACCGCATGAACTTCTCGATCTCGGTGCTGCCGGACCGCAACGAGGAGGCCATCGCCGTCGTCAAGATCGCGATCAAGGAGAGCGACCTGGCGGGCGAGCTGGAGCACTACTACACCCAGCTCTTGAGCGAGTACGTCGATGTCCTGCAGGAGACGGTGAACAACGTCTACGACGACCGCCTCAGCACCATCGAGCAGGGCCAGGGCTTCGCGCCCAGCGAGGCGCTGCAGGTCGATCACTTCCTGCGCCACGAGGTGGAGAAGCTGTTGCCGCGCCTGACCCGCCCCTCGGTCGACGGCGGCTCGGCGACCGTGCGGCGCAAGGAAGCCGAGACCTTCCTGAACGGTACCCTGGGACGGCTGATGGAGGCGCGGCTCGAGTTCAATCGCCAGCAGAACTCGCAGGCCGCACGCTCCGTGGCGGTCTCCTTCGGGCCGGGCGTCACCGAGCCGGAGCGCGAGCGCATCCTCGGCGGCTATCTGGGCCTCTGTCAGAGCGGCCGCGCCACCGTCATGCTGCGCGACATCGTCCCGCAGTGGCTGCACGAGAAGCTCTTCGGTGCGGCGGGCAGCCTGGGGATGCAGCAGCTTCCCTGCAGCCAGCTTCCGCGCAACTGGCCGCTGCAGGTGCGCTTCCAGATCGTCACCGCGCTGCGCGCCATCGCAGCCCAGGTCTACGGCCTCAAGGACTACAGCCTGCCCATCGGGGAGGACGGCAGCTTCGACGAGACCTCGCCGCTGGCCATCGCCGACAGCTTCTTCCGTCATCCCTGCGAGGCGGGCCCGGGCGCGGCGGTGGAGGCAGACGACCTCGTCGATGCGATCGCCTATGTCCTCTACGGCAGCAGCGGGGCCCGCGCTGCGGCCAATCGGGCGGGCCCGCTGCGCTTCAACCACGCCTGCCAGGCCTTCGAGGCGGCCGTGCTGGCGGCAAGGCGGGACCTGGTGGGCGGGCTGGGGCCGGGCGCGCTGCCGCCGCTGCGGATCGGCATAGCGGAGTACGTCCGGCGCACGATGGAGCTGCTGCCGAGCAAGCGCCTGGCCCGCGTGCTCTCGCACTTCTTCACCTTCGACCTGGCCAACTGCGCGCCCACGCACTGCTCGATCAAGGTGAGCGACCGCTACAGCCTGAAGGCGGGAAGCTGGCAGCGCGAGGCCGATGCCCTGGCGCGCATCCACGAGTTCTACGAGAACCTGAATTGCGGCGCCCGGGCCCAGACCTATGCGCTGAACCCCAAGAAGGACGCCAGCTATCTGGGGCTGCAGAACTTCTCCAAGGCCTCGCTGGCCCTGCTCTCCGAGAGCGGCGGCCTGGGCGAGGTCAGGGCCGAGGCTCAGAAGCGCCGGCAGGGCCAGATCGAGCGGCCGGGCATCATCGGGCTGGGCGACTGGGGCAGGCTGGACCAGCGCGACGATGCCATGCGGCACTGCCTGCAGTCGGCGGCGGAAAGCGAGTCCAACCTCTTCTCCGCCAGCCGCAACTTCTTCACTATCTTCCAGCAGCCCGGCTCCTCGCGCGGCACCAAGAGGTCCTTCCTGCGGCTCCTGCGGCGGCAGTCGGACGTCACCACCCACTTCGGCTGGATGATCTTGCCGCGCGCCAACATGGCCGACGAGATCGGCGGCGACGCCCAGGTGGACGACAGCGTCCTGGTCTCCGCCCTGGTCTCGCTGCCGAGCTGGTGGGGCCGTGCGCAGATCGAGATCCAGACCTGCTGGATGGAGCGCAACGAGGTCTCGACCATCCTCAAGGTGGAGGACCTCTGCGGCTCGAGGACGCCGGAGGGCGAGACCATCGGCATCGCCACGCAGCACCACATCATGCACGTGAAGCTGCCGGGGACGGCCGAGGAGGTGCTCTCGCGCATGGCCTTCTTCCCGCTGAAGGCGCCTTACCTGACCGAGGGCAGGGGCCAGGCCAACGTGGTGGAGGTCGGGCGGCCCGGCCACGTGACCCTGGTCGGCTCGCGGCTCTGGAAGAACCCGCGCGTGCGGTTGGGCCACCAGTGGGCGGACAGCGTCGAGGTCCTGCCCGACATGCGCGGCCTGATCGCCCGCTTCAAGTGCGTCGAGCCGGAGCCCGGCCTGGCGGCCACGACGGCAAGCAGCGACCTGGCCGGCCGCATCCGCTCCAGCGGCAACCGTCCGGTGCGGATCTGGACCAGCGAGGGCACGACCAGCACCCTGAGCGTCATCGTCCGCCCCTTCGCACCGCGCGACAGCGGCGACCCCGGCAAGGACCCGCCCTGCTGGATGCGGGAGGAAACCTCCGGATAACGCCGCCGAGGGGCTGAGCCGGTCGCGCTCTAATCGGAAGCCCCGCGCTTGGCATGCAGCTCGGGGTAGGCCAGGCGGTAGCTCAGAGCGACGCCGCCGCCGCCGCCAACGACATTGCCCAGGATGACGGGCACCAGGTTGCCCAGGATTGCGCCCAGGCCGATGCCGGAGCCCGGCTCGGCCAGCGCGGCCAGTGGCAGCAGGAAGAAGTTCGCCACGCAGTGCTCGAAGCCCAAGGCCACGAAGCCGGCGATCGGCAGCAGGATGACCAGGGTCTTGCCGGCCGCGGTGCGTGCCGAGAAGGTGAGCCAGACGGCAAGGCAGACCAGGGCGTTGCAGAGGATGCCGCGGGCGAAGGCCTCGAGGAAGCCGAGCTCGACCTTGGCCTGGGCGATGGCCAGCGCCGAGGCGGCGAGCGGGCCCTTGCCCAGGCCGGCCGCGAGCGCCAGCGCCACGATGATCAGCGCGCCGACGATGTTGCCCAGCAGCACCCAGCCCCAGTTGCGCAGCAGGCCCCCGAGACCGATCTTGCCCGAGACCAGGGCCATGACCATCAGGGCATTGCCGGTGAAGAGCTCGGCCCCGCCGATGATCACCAGCACCAGGCCCAGCGAGAAGGCGACCCCGCCGGCGAAGCGCAAGGGACCGGTGATGGGCTCGCTGCCGGCGACCACCACCAGGTAGAAGAGGCAGCCGAAGGCGATGAAGCTGCCGGCCAGCACCGCGCGGACGAAGAGGGGCTGAAGCGCCAGGGCAGCCTTGCCCACGCCGGCCTGATCGACCAGCCGCGCGATCTCGTCCGGCTTGTAGGCGTCCAGGCTGTTCGCCCTCTGCACCGTGGTTTCCTCGTCAGGCATGCGAGCTCCCCCTTCTGACGGATCCCGGAGGCGCGCCACCGCCGCTTCCCGGTCCAGGCATTGTCGGTTGCACGAAGGGACTCTAGCCCGAGGGGTAGGGACCTACCATGATGTTGATCAATCGGCCGGAGGCATCACCGTCCGACGAAGAGGTATCCCTCGCCATGCGCGGTCTTGATGAAGCGCGCCTCGCGGGCGTTGTCGCCCAGCTTGCGGCGCAGGCGCTGCACCAGCACGTCCGGGGTGCGGTCGTAGCTGGCCCAGTCGCGCTGCGAGACGTGGCGCAGGATCTCGTCGCGCGACAGCACGCGGCCGTTGCTCGCGAGGAAGAGGGCCAGCAGGCTGTGCTCGGCATGGGTCAGCTCCACCGCCTTGCCCTCCGGGTCCTCGAGCTGCCGGCGGTTCGTGTCGTAGTGCCAGCCGGCGAAGCTGACGTCGCCGCGCAGGCTCAGGCTCTGGCCGCGCGTGCGCCTCAGGACGTTTTTCACCCTTGCCCAGAGCTCACGCTGGTTGAAGGGCTTGGTCACATAGTCGTCGGCGCCCATTTCCAGGCCGACGATGCGGTCGATGTCGTCGGTGCGCCCGGTCAGCAGGATGATGCCGACGTCGGACCGGCCGCGGATCTCGCGGGTGAGCTGCAGGCCGTCCTCGCCCGGCAGGTTGATGTCGATCAGCAGCAGGTCGGCCTGGTCGCGGACCAGCAGGCGGCGCAGGGTCTCGGCCGAGTCCACCTCGCTTACCCGGTAGCCCTCGGCCGTGAAGTAGGCCGAGAGCTTGGCGCGGACCACGCAGTCGTCCTCCACCAGGACGATGTGGGTCGCTTTGGCCGGGGTCTCCATGGGGGACGAGCACCTCCAGGGGCAGGAACGAGGCTACTGTTTACAATTTTATACATTTCGGCAACGCCTTTGAACGCACCGTTCACGCCAGCGTCATATTCTATCGGGATCGACCGAGCCGTCCCGGGCCCCGGCGAGAGGGGCCTCGCGGCCGGCGGACCACGACCCAAGAACGCAGAGTTGAAACTCGAACTAGGGAAGCGACAATGAAAAGACTGACCACAGGTGTGTGCGCTGCGGCCCTGCTGGCCCTCGGGGCCGGATCCGGGGCGCAGGCCGATTCCGACGATCCCATCATCATCACCATGAACAACTGGACCAGCCAGAACGTGCTGGCCTACGTCACCGGCGACCTTCTGGAGAAGCTGGGCTACGAGGTGGAGTACGTCCCCTCCGACACCCAGCTTCAGTTCCAGGCCATCGCCGACGGCGACATGCACTTCCAGGTCGAGGTCTGGGAAGGCAGCATGCTGAATGCCTTCGAGAAGGCCAAGGCGACCGGCGGCCTGGTCGACATGGGCGACCACGACGCGGTCACCCGTGAGGACTGGTGGGTGCCGGCCTACATGGTCGAGAAGTGCCCCGGCCTGCCGGACTGGAAGGCGCTGGACAAGTGTGCGGAGCTCTTCGCCACGGCCGAGACCAGCCCCAAGGGACGCTTCGTCGGCCCGCCGGCCGACTGGGGCAAGCACTACTCGGAGCGCATCTCGGCGCTGGGCATGAACTTCGAGGAGGTGCCGGTCGGCCAGGCCGCCACCCTCTGGGCCGAGCTGCAGGCCGCCTATGACCGCGAGGAGGGCGTCGTGCTCTTCAACTGGACCCCGAACTTCATCGAGGCGAAGTTCGACGGCGTCTTCGTGGAGTTCCCCGAGTACGAGGCCGCCTGCCTCACCGATCCCTCCTGGGGCATGAACAAGGACGCGCTCTACGACTGCGGCGCGCCCAAGTCCGGCTGGCTGAAGAAGGCCGCCTGGAAGGGTGTCGAGGAGGACTATCCGAAGGCCTGGGAGCTCTTCCAGAAGATGAACTTCTCCAACGCGCAGATCGCCGCGGCGGCCGCCATGGTCGACGTCGAGGGCCTGTCGCCGGAGGAAGCGGCGGACAAGTGGATCGCCGAGAACGAGGACGTCTGGTCGACCTGGATGCCGAAGGAAGGCTAAGGGTAGAATGGGGCGGCCGGCAGGCGGGCTTGCGTGCTCCCTCGCGCAGCTCCCTGCCGGCTGTTCCGTTTTCGCTTCGAGGACGAAGTATTTGAGAGGATAGTCCCGTCATGAATGCCAAGCTGAGCTGCACCGACCTCTGGAAAGTCTACGGCCCCGAGGCCGCGGCCCTCTTCAAAGGCGGAGCCAAGCCCAGCGAGGAGACCCTGAACGCAGGCGGCTATATCGGCGCCGTCCGCGATGCCACGGTCGAGGTGCATGAGGGCGAGATCCTGGTCCTCATGGGCCTCTCCGGGTCCGGCAAGTCCACCCTGCTGCGCTGCCTGTCGCGCCTGATCGAGCCGACGGCGGGCCAGGTCCGTTTCGACGGCCAGGACATCACCCATGCCGACGAGAAGGCGCTGCGCTCGCTGCGCCGGCACAAGATGGGCATGGTGTTCCAGAACTTCGGCCTGCTGCCGCATAGAACGGCCCTGCAGAACGTCGTCTTTCCCCTTGAAATCCAGGGATATTCCCGAAGCGAGCGGCTGCAGCGGGCGCTCGAGCTCCTGAAGCTGGTGGGCCTCGAGGGGCGCGAGACCTATTACCCGCGCGAGCTCTCGGGCGGCCAGCAGCAGCGCGTCGGCATCGCCCGCTCGCTGGCGGTGGAGCCCGACGTCTGGTTCCTGGACGAGCCCTTCTCGGCGCTCGATCCCCTGATCCGGCGCGAGATGCAGGACGAGTTCATCCGCCTGCAGACGACCTTACAGAAGACCATCGTCTTCGTGACCCACGACTTCGAAGAGGCGGTGCGGCTGGCCGATCGTATCGCCATCATGCGCGGCGGCGTGATCGTGCAGCTCGGCACTCCCGAGGAACTGGTGGTCAATCCAGCGGACGACTATGTCGCCGAGTTCACCAAGACCGCGCCCAAGGGCAAGCTGATTCGCGCACGCACCGCCATGCTGCCGCTGAAGGGCTTCACCGGTCTCAGCGAGAACGATGCCACCGTGCCGGGCGAGGTCTCGGTCGAGACTGCGGCCCCGACCGTCCTTGGAGCGAAAGGCCGGGCGATCGTGATCGACGGCGAGGGCCGCCCGATCGGCCAGCTCACGCGCAGCCACGTGGTCGACCTGCTGTTCGGCAAGCCGGAGGGCGAGGCACAGGCAGGCGAGGGCAGCAGCGAGGACGCCGCGGTGGCGAACGAGGCCAGGCAATGAGCCTGCAGTCGCTCAGCCTGCCGGAGGGGCGCGGCCTGCCATCGCGGCCAGCGCTCGCCGTCGGCGGCCTGCTGAGCCTGATCGCCCTCCTGGTCATTCTCTATCCCTCCTGGGTGGCGCGCTGGCCCGAGGCCTGGGTCCTGCCGCTGACCGACTGGGTGACCGGCGGGATAAGCTGGCTGGTGAACGACCTCAGCTTCGGAATCTTCACCTTCCGGGACATCACCCGCGCCGTCGCCTGGCTGCTGAACCTGCCCTTCGACCTGGTCGAGGCAATTCTTTTCCGCGGCTCGCGGGAGCTGGGCACGGGTCCCGTTCCCTGGCTTGCCCTGTCGGCCTGCCTCGGGATCGTTGGCTACCGCCTGGGCGGCTGGCGCCTGGCGCTCCTGGCCTCCCTCGGGGTCGCCTACCTGGCGGTCTTCAACGTCTGGAAGGACGCCATGCGGACCCTCTCGCTGGTGGTGGTGACGGTGCCGCTGGCGGCGCTCATCGGCATCGGACTGGGAGTGCTGGCCACCCGCAACGCACGCGCCGAGAAGATCCTGCAGTTCTGCTTCGACATCATGCAGGCGACGCCGCACCTGGCCTACCTGGGCCCGGTCGCCGCCTTCTTCGGCTTCGGCTCGGTCCCGGGCATGATCGCGACCGCGATCTTCGCGCTGCCGCCGATGGCGCGCTGCACCATCCTCGGCATCCGCACGGTGCCCGCCTCGGTGATCGAGGCCGGCGTGATGGCGGGCTGCAGCCCGCGCCAGCAGCTCTGGCGGGTGCAGCTTCCCGCCGCGCAACAGACCCTGCTGGTGGGCGTCAACCAGGTGATCATGCAGACCCTGGCGATGGCCGTCATCGCCTCCTTGATCGGCGCCTCGGGCCTCGGTCACAAGCTGCTCTTCTCGCTGCAGCAGCTACAGCTCGGCAAGGCCATCGAGAACGGCGTCGCCATCGTCATCATCGCCGTGGTGCTGGACCGCCTGAGCCAGGCCTGGGCGCGGCTGGCGCCCAGCCACATCGAGCAGGAACAGGTCTGGTGGCGCCGCCACTGGGCGCTGCTGGCCGTCGTCGTCACCCTGGCCGGTCTCTCGCTTCTCTCCTTCGTCATCCCGGTTGTGGCCGACCTGCCGAAGGCGCTTACCATCACCACCGCCCCCTTCTGGGACGACAGCATCCGCTGGATGTCGAAGAACCTCTTCGACTATCTCGAGTTCCTGCGCGACGACTTCACCATCTACGTGCTGATCCCCTTGCGGAACTTCTTCCTCTGGCTGCCCTGGCCGCTGCTGATGGGCCTGGTGGGCATCGCCGCCTGGGTCATCGGGGGCACGCGCCCGGCCGCCATCTCGGTCGGCCTGGTCCTCTTCATCCTGATCACCGGGTTCTGGGAGCCCGCCATGCTGACCCTCTATCTCACCAGCCTGGCGGCGGTGATCTGCATGGCGATCGGAGTGCCGATCGGGATCTGGGCCTCGCGGCGTCCGCGTGCGGCGCGCGTGGTCCTGACGATCTGCGATACCCTGCAGACCTTCCCCTCCTTCATCTACCTGATCCCGGTAATCATGCTGTTCCGGGTGGGCGATCTGGCCTCCCTGGTCGCCATCATCGGCTACGCCATGGTGCCGGCCGTGCGCTACACCTATCTGGGTCTCACCCGCATCCCCGCGACGGTGGTCGAGGCCTCCATCGCCAGCGGCACGACGCGCCGGCAGATGCTCTTCAAGGTGGAGCTGCCGATGGCCATGCCGGAGATCATGCTGGGCCTCAACCAGACCATCGTCATGGCGCTCTCCATGACCGCGATCACGGCGCTCATCGGCTCCCGCGACCTGGGCCAGGAGATCCTGAAGGCGCTGCCCGACCTCGACACCGGCCGCGGCCTGCTGGCCGGCCTCTGCATCGCCGCCATCGGCCTCATCGCTTCGCAGATGATCGAAAGCTGGGTGAAGCAGCGCAAGAAGCAGCTCGGCCTGTCGGGATAGTCCGCCGGAGAGAGCAGGACGGCACCGGAGCAGGCGAATAGGGCTCCGATGCCCTTTGGAAGAGAGGCTACCGCGCCCGAGGCCGAGCGAAAACCGGTCAAACTACCGGCCAAAATGGGCGATAACATAGCATTAAACCTACGAATAAAAATATGATATTATTCGCTTTATGAAGGACTCAACGGCGGAAACAGAAGCGGCCATTTCAGCGGCAGACAGGGGCGAATCGATCGGCCTGATGGAGCCCTTGTGGGTTGGCGAAGGTTCGCAGTTCCGTACCGGGCTCACGGACCTGGCCGTCGAGCTGGCGGCGGGCGCGGCCGCTTTTCGCGCAAGCCTTCCGGCCGGAGTGGCCGGCGCACTCGCCAGGCTGGTGCGGGCCATGAACTGCTACTACAGCAATCTGATCGAAGGCCACGACACGCATCCTGTCGAGATTGAACGCGCACTCAAGAACGACTTCAGCACCGACCCACACCAGCGGAACCTGCAGCTCGAAGCAAAGGCGCACATCGCGGTCCAGCAGTGGATCGATCAGGATGGCCTCCCAGGCCGGGCGACGTCGGCGGAGAGCCTCCGTGAGATCCACCGCCGCTTCGCCGACCTGCTGCCCGATGAGCTGCTCTGGGCCGAGGATCCGAAAAGCGGAGAGCGCGTAAGAGTGGTCCCGGGCACCCTGCGCAGGCGCGATGTCAAGGTCGGCCGCCTGATCCCGGTGAGCCCCGGCGCTCTGCCTCGATTTCTCGCGCGCTTCGAGGCCGCCTACGCCAAGCTCGGCAGGACGGATGCCATCCTGGCCGCGGCCCCCGCTCATCACCGCCTCCTGTGGATCCATCCTTTCCTGGACGGGAACGGGCGCGTGGCCCGTCTCATGTCCTATGCCATGCTGCGCCAGACCTTGGACACGGGCGGGCTCTGGTCGATCGCAAGGGGGCTGGCACGCAACGAGAGCGCCTACAAGAACCATCTGGTCGCCTGCGACCTGCCGCGCCGCAACGACCTCGACGGCCGCGGTCATCTGAGCGAGGAAGCGCTTGCTGACTTCACACGCTTCTTCCTCAAGACCTGCATCGATCAGGTGACTTTCATGCAAGGCCTCGTCCAGCCCCGGCGCCTGCGCACCCGAATCCTGATCTGGGCGGAAGAGGAGGTTCGCGCGGGCACCCTGCCGCCCCAAGCCGGCGCTGTCCTGGAAGCCGTTCTCTATCGCGGTGAGCTATCCAGGGGCGAGGTTGCAAGCCTGCTCGGTGCCAGTGAGCGAAGCGCGCGGCGCGTCACCTCCGCCCTGCTGAAACGTGAAGTCCTCACCTCCGAGAGCAGCCGCGCGCCTCTGCACCTGACCTTTCCGGCGAGGCTTGCCTCGAGCTGGATGCCGGGCTTGTTTCCAGAGGCGTAACCGCACGCGGGCGGTCCGGCCGCCCGCAGCGCAGGTAGCAGCTTGCACCGCGCGAATGAGTGCCTCAGAGACCCTGCACCTCGACCGAGACCTCGCAGTTGCCCAGGTCCTGCAGGATGTCGTGCTGCAGGGCAGCCCGGCGGTCGTCGACCTCGGCCAGGGTCAGGTCCTTCGGGCAGGCGAGCTCCAGCAGGACGAAGCTGCGGCCCGCCGCGCGCCGGGTGCGGATGGCCTTGACCCGGGCCGCCTCGCCGAAGCGCGCCTTCAGCCGCTCTGCGATCCTGTCGCGGTCCGCCTGGTGGAGCCCGCGATCCAGCAGGTCGGGCAGCACGCGGCGAAAGACGTCGACCGACAGCACCAGGATCATGCCCGAGACGAAGACCGCGCCCAGGCCGTCGAGCCAGTGCGCCACGACGTTGTCGCGGGCAAGCGCTGCGGCCGTCAGGGTGAAGAGGACGACCAGCGAGCACACGGTCCTGGTCCGCCGTACCCTGAGCTGCTCGAGGAGGATCGCACTCGGCGAGACGGCTGCGGCGACGTGCATGGTGATATAGGCCAGTCCGCCGAGCAGCGTGTTGGCCCCGGCCATCGCTGCCGCTAGCGCGAGATCGAAGGGGGCGATGAAGGCGGCGCTGCCGGTCAGCGAACCCAGCGCGCCGAAGAGAACCATGACGCCCCCGACGGCAAGCCCCACGCCGATACCGAAGTTCGCGAGCTGCTCGATCTTGCCGTAGCCGAAATCGAAGTTGGTGAGCCGCTCCCGGTTGATCAGCCAGAGGGCGATGAAGGCCAGGACCTCCGAGGCATAGAGCAGCAGGAAGCGCAACAGCTCGGCCTGCATGGTCAGCGATCCGGAGACGATGACGACGACGACCACGACCACGTTGGCCAGCCCATCTATGGTCAGCGCAAAGATGAGCGCCCGCTCGCCCTCTCTTTTCTGGGGATCGATGACTTGCTTCGGGCTCATGGGCGCAGGCGCCTAGAGACGCAGCCGGGCGAAGAGGACGTCGAAGAACCCGATCGCGGGGAAATCGACGAAAGCGGCGCGGCCGATCGAGGCGCAGTTACGGTCGTCCTCGCTGGTCTCCAGGCTCAGCAAGACCTGGGCCACGGCCGGCCCACGGCCCTTCGACAGGGCGGCAAGGTCGTCGGCGCCGATGGTGGCAGCACTGCCGCGGGTCAGGTAGACCTTCGCCTGCCGTTCTCTCGATTCGCCCTCCAGCAGGACGTGCGCCGGGTCGTCCACCTCGAGGAGGGCGACCTCCGCATCCGCAAGGGGGACGTCGACCAGCAGCACCTTGCAGTCGATCCAGGAGGCGACCGGGGTGCCGATATCGACGACCGCACCTTCGCCGACAATGGTGCTCCAGAGCAGGGTGTCGGGCGGGGCCAGCACCTCGCCACGCTGCAGCTTCTGGTAAGTTTCCTCCTCGGCTTGCGCGTTTGCCCAGGCGTTGGTCAGCCCGGCCTGGGCCTTCAGGAGCTGGAAGCGCGCATCGGCGATGGCGCCGTCCAGCTCCTGCAGACTGCTGGTTTCCCAGAGCGGGTTGTCGCCGTTCTGCATCAGGACATCGCCCGCACGGGCCGCCTCGATCAGGGTCTGCAGGTCCGCCTGGCGGGCCTCCAGGTCGGTCACCAGTTGCTGGCTTTCCAGGAGGTCGGCCTGGGCCTCGTCGACCTCGGTGATGGAGACGCTGCCCCGATCGGCCAGGGTCCGCTTGCGCTCGGCCAGGCGCGCCATCACCGTCAGCCTCTCCCTGGCCTGAACCAGCCGGCTCGCAACGCCCTCGAGGGACACCTGCAGCATGGTTTCGTAGCGCGCCCGCCTTCTCTCGTAGCGTTCCCGGCGTTCGGCCTGCCTGGCGTCGAGTTCCTCCAGGTAGCCCTGCGCCGCCTCGACCAGGCTCTCGGCCTCGTCGACTGCGGCCAGCGCGCGGTCGAGCCTGCTGCGGTCGGCCTTGGGATTGACCACGGTCGCGATCAGACCGTCGGCGCCGATCGGGTCGCCCGGCTTGGGTAGGTTCAGATCGACCTCGCCGTAGATCGGCGAGGTGGCGATGTTGATCCATGAGGTCACGGCCGCATCGCGCACCAGGGTCGAGCGCGCGTAGGGTCCGAGCACGATCGCGATGAAGACGATAAAGGCGGCGATCAGGGCCCAGGAGGCATACCTGCCGTAGCGGACGCGCCGCTTCTGACGCCGCTCCTCCTCGCTGAGGCTATCCGACATGGTGCTCTGCACTGTCCCCCACACTTCGGTCGGACCGGCCGACGCGGTCTCCCCCTATGCGAAGGATCGTGGCGCAGAATCGCCTGGCGGACAACCTGTGGGGAAGGCGCTGCAGGATGCAGCCCGGGCTCGCCGGCTGCGGTCAGAGCAAACCCTTGGGCAGGTAGGACAGGCTCGGCGGACCCACCTCCTGCTCCAGCATGCGGTTGAGCAGCGCGTTCATCTTCAGGACCAGCGCGCGCGCCTCGTCGCGGAGGGCAAGGTTCTCCAGCTCGTCGGGGTCGGCCTCCAGGTCGAAGAGCTCCATCTCGAAGCCGGCCGCCAGGCTTGCGAAGTCGGCCGGACGGTCCCGCTGCAGGGGCGCGTAGTATCGGGCGAACTTGTAGCGGCCGTCGAAGACGAAGTTGATGAAGCCGCGGCGGGTGAGATCCGGCTTGGCCACCGAGAAGGGCGGCGCCCACTTGCCCTCGGCAATGGCACGGCAGACCCGCATCATGTAGAGCGAATCGATGGTCTGCAGCCCGACGTAGTTGAAGAGCACTGCCGGCCTCAGGGCGTCGGGCGCGGCCTTCTCGGGATCCTCCAGCAAGGACGTCGCATCGCGGCCGGGGAGACCCTGCAGCAGCGGCCGGCGCTTCTCCTCCGCGATGCCGGTGAGGCCCGCCAGGGTCGGCAGCAGGTCGATGTGGCTGGTGAGCGCCCGGCAGCGGCGCCCGCCCGGATGCTCGGGATGGACGATGACGGCCGGGACGTGGCTTTCCTCCTCGAAGGGCAGGGGCCCCTTGCCGCGCAGGCCGCCGTGCGAGCCGCCGAGCTCGCCGTGGTCGGCGGTACGCAGGACCACGGTCGAGTCCCAGAGGTTCAGCGCGCCGATGGCGTCGAGCAGACCCTGGAGGGTGCGATCGTTGTCCCGGATGAGGTTCAGATAGAAGTTGTAGTAATCCTCCCACATGGCGCTGGCCCCGACCGGAATCTCGCCCAGGAAGGCAGACCAGCCCACCAGGTAGGAGAGCTGCGCGCGCGGCCGGCCCGGCGTATCCATCGGCTGCAGCGCCGAGGGGGAGGGCGGGAAGGACCAGCGCTGCCGGAAGAGGCTTTCCTCCGGCGGCGGCAGTAGGGTCTGGCCGACGGCGGAGACCTGCTGGTCCTGGCCCGGCTGGTTCACCAGCGCGTACATGATGTCGTGCGGGGAGACGAAGCTGACCACCAGCAGCCAGGGCTTGCCCGCGGCATTGATCCGTTGGGCCTCGCTGCGCAGCCAGCGGATCGCAAGCCCCGCGGTGTAGAGATCGGTGCGATAGCCCTGGTCCGGCGCCCCCACCTTGTCGCCGTCCGGGGCGAAGTGGTCGAAGCCGTAGTCCTGCAAGGCGGTGGTGTAGTTGATCCTGTCCGAGGGCGTGATGATGCTGCGCTTCAGTTCGAACTTGCCGAAGTAGGCGGTCTCGTAGCCCAGCGCCTTGAAGACCGTACCGATCGAGGGCCTGTCACGCCTCAGGCTCGGCACGTAGCCGGTCTCCATCTGGTCGAAGACGCCGTTCACCTGCGGCGGCTGGCCCGAGAACATGACCCCGCGCGAGGGCGTGCACATGGCAGCGCCGATGTAGTGGTTATCCAGGCTGGTGCCGCGGCGCAGCAGTTCCTCGCGCGCCGGAAGGCTGTAGCCCTCCGCCGGGCGCAGGCCATGCGATTCCTCGTCGGTGATGATGAGGATGACGTTGTAGGGCGCGCCCTTCGCATTGGCGGAGGTTGGAGTGCCGGACGCCTGGGTTTCGGTCTTCTCGGCTGCCTCCGCCGCCGTGAAGAGGGGCAGGGTGGAGGTAGCACCCGCAACTGCCAGGAGCTTGCGGCGGCTGAGGCCTAACGTGCCGTCGCGCGAAGACCCGTCCTTGCCTGCCATGCTCTCTTCCGTCCCGCTGTCTGGAATCCCCCCTAGCCTAGAGCCCGCTTCAGGGCTGCCCGCGCCAGGAGGCGGGTCGAATCGAGGCAGGGCAGGGCGGCGTTGTCATCGCCCAGGATCAGCGGGATCTCGGTGCAGCCCAGGACGACGCCGTCGCAGCCGGCCGCCTTCAGGCGCCCGACGACGCCCTGGAAGGCCGCGATCGAGGGCGCCTCGAAGCGCCCGTAGACCAGTTCCTCGATGATGATCCGGTGCATCAGCGCGCGGTCCTCCGCGGACGGCCTGAGGCATGTCAGCCCCTGCCGGGCCAGGCAAGCCGGGTAGACCTCGCTCTCGACCAGCCAGGCGGTGCCGGTGATGCCGAGATGTGCGAGGCCGCGCGCGAGGGCCGCCTCGGCCACGGCGTCGGCGATGTGCAGCCAGGGCAGCGCCGAGCGCGGCTCCACCAGGTCGAAGGCCTGATGGATGGTGTTGTCCGGGCAGATCACGAAGTCAGCACCTGCGGCCGCAAGCTTCTCCACGGAGGCCAGCATGATCTCCGCCAGGCCGGGCAGGTCGTCCGCCTCCAGGCAGCGGGTGTAGTCCGCCAGCGAGAAGCCGTGCAGGCTGATCTCCGGGTGGGCATGGGGACCCATTGCCCGGGCGGACTCGCTGCAGATCGTGCGATAGCAGAGCGCCGCGCCCTCGGCGGAACAGGCGAGGATGCCGATGTGACCCGCCACGACGCTTAACCGTCCCGCCAGCGGTAGAAGGCGACCGTGGCCGGCAGGAACCAGGGCTTGCCGCGGTAGAGCGGGCGGGTCTGGAAGCTGGGCCTGGCAAAGGCGCTCTCCTCCTTGCCCAGCAGCCTCTCGCCCGTGCGCATGCCCAGGTAGCTCGCCATGCCGACCCCGGAGCCGCAGTAGCCCATGGCGTAGAAGAGGCCGTCCTGCTCTCCCACGTGGGCCAGCTTGTCGAAGGTGTAGGCGACGAAGCCCATCCAGGAGTGCGAGATCCTGGTCTGGGCCAACTCCGGGAAGATCCGGGTCATGGAGGCGTGGAGCAGGGGGCCGCTGATCCTGGGGTTCGTCTCCCCGGCGCTGACCCGGCCGCCGAAGAGGATCCGGCTGCGGTCCGGCGAGGGCCGGTAGTAGTAGACCACGCGCCGGGTGTCGGAGATGACGCGGTCCTTCGGCATCAGGCGGTCCATGACCTCCGCCGCCAGCGGCTCGGTCGCGATCATGTAGCTGCCGATGGGAATGACCCGGCGCCGGTGCCAGGGCGAGAGCGGCCCGCTGTAGCCGTTGGTCGCCAGCACTACCTGGCGCGCCCTGACCCGGCCGCGGGAGGTGGCCAGTTCGAAGCCGCCGGCCTCGCGCTGGATCGCTGTCACCGGCGTGTGCGAGACGATCTCCACACCGGCCGCCCGGACGATCCGCAGCAGGCCCTGATGATAGCGGCCGGGATCCACCGAGGCGTGGCGTTCCAGCACCAGGCCGCCATGGTAGACCTCGCTGCCGATCTCGGCTTGCTGGTCGCCGCGCGGGACCAGGAAGCCGGGCGTGTCCAGCCAGTCCGGCTTGGCCGCCCTGGCCGAGACCAGCTCCTGGAAAGCCTTCGCGTTGTGGGCGGCATGGAAGCGCCCCACGACCTTGTAGTCGCATTCGATGCCTTCGCTGCGGACGAAGTCGCCGAGCCAGGCCAGCGACTCCACGCCCTCCTCAAGGATACGCCGCGCGACCTCCGGCCCGTGCCTGGCGCTGAGCTCGTCGTAGCTGGGCTTCACGCTGCTGGAGATCTGCCCGCCGTTGCGGCTGCTGCAGCCCCAGCCCGCGGCCTCGGCGTCGAGGACCAGGACCTTGCGGCCGCCGCGCGCAATCCTCAGCGCCGCGTGCAGGCCGGTGTAGCCGCTGCCCACGACGGCCACCTCGACCTCCGGGGGAAGCCCAGTTTCGGCTGCCGGCTCCAGCGGGCTGCGGTCCCACCAGTAGGGCGTGGTCTTGAAATCGGCGGTGAAGAGGGCCTCGGTCATGTGCGTTCTCACTCCGCCTCGCTCACACGGTACTCGGACTTCGCCAGCCACTCGGGATGCGGCTCGATCCCCCAGCCGGGCGCCTCGCCGACACGGGCCTGGCCGTCCTCGATGACGTAGGGATCCTGCTCGTAGAGCCCTTCCTGCCAGGGGTAGTAGTCCTGCCCCTCGATGGAGAACTCCAGGTACTTGCCGGCATTGGGGAGGGCGCGCAGCAGGTGCATGGTGAAGAGCGTCACCAGGGAAAGGTTCGCACAGTGCGGGGTCACCGGCAGCCCCGCCGCCTCCGCCATCCTGGCCACGCGCAGGGTGCGGTTGATGCCGCCCAGGTAGCAGATGTCCGGCTGCACGATGTCGACGGCGCGCATGTCGATCATCCGCCGCCAGATCGTCAGGTCGCAGTCCTGCTCGCCGCCGGTGACCGCGATATCCAGCGTGTCGGTCACCTCCTTGGTCTGCTCCAGCTCCCAGTAGGGGCAGGGCTCCTCGTAGTGCTCCATGCCCTGGTCTTCCATCAGCCGCCCGATCTCGATCGCGCGGGCCGGCGTGAAGCAGGAGTTGGCGTCGGCAAGGAGCGAGACCTCGGGCCCCAGGGCCTTGCGGATGGTGGCGACGATCTCCTCGCTGCGCCCCGGCCATTCGTCCCGGTTGCGCCCCACCTCGGCGCCCACGCGGAACTTGAAGGCGTCGAAGCCCTTCTCGTCGCGCAGGCGCTTGAAGCGCTCGGCCTCCTCAGCCGGCGTGATGTCCCGCTTCATCGAGGAGGCATAGGCGCGCAGCGGTCCCGGCGAGCCGCCCAGAAGGCTGGTCACCGGCTTGCCTTCCTCCTTGCCGCGCAGGTCCCAGACCGCCGTATCCAGCCCGGCGAGCGCGCGGCGCAGGTAGGAGCCGGGGAACTTGTGCTCGCGCTCGCAGACCAGGTCCAAGTGGTCGTCCAGGTCGTCGATCTCGCGGCCCAGGGTCCAGGGCGCCACCTGGCGGTGCAGCACCTGGGCCGTGATGTCGGAGTGATAGGTCGAGACCTGGCCCCAGCCGCTGGCGCCGGTCTCGTCCGTCACCCTGACGAAGCCCACGAACCGGTTTGCAAAGCTTTCGATGCGTTTGATTTTCATCCCCATCCCTCGACCGCCGCGCCTGCGCTACTGAAGCCTTCCTAGCGCCGATCCTCAAGGATCATTTGCGCACCCTTCTCGCCGATCATCATGCTGGGGCCGTTCAGGTTGCCGGCCGGGATGCGCGGCATGATCGAGGCATCGACGACCCGGAGGCCGTCCAGCCCATGCACCTTGAGGCGCGGATCGACGACGGCGGCCCCCGGCTCCGGTCCCATCGCGCAGGTGCCGCAGGGATGGAAGACGGTAGCGCTGCGGGCGCGGATGTCGGCTTCCAGCTCGGCATCGCTCTGGATCTCGAGGCCGGGTTTGATCTCGCGCGCGATGATCGCCTGCAGGGGCGGGCTCTCCGAGAGGCGGCGCAGGAAGCGCGCCGACTGAACAAGCTCGGCCAGGTCCTCGTCGGTGGAGAGATAGTTGGGCTGGATCAGCGGGGCTGCGAAGGGATCGGCCGAGCGGATCTCCAGATAGCCGCGGCTGGTCGGGTGGCAGTTCGACACGCCCAGCAGGAAACCGGGGAAGGGGTCGGGCGTCATCAGCGGCCGCTTGCCCTTGGGCGCGGTGGTGTAGCTGAGCGGCCAGAAGTAGAGCTGTATGTTCGGCCGCGTGCGACCGGGGTCGGTGCGCATGAAACCGCCGGCCTGGTTGACGCTGAGCGAGAGCGGCCCGCCGCGGGTCAGGAGATAGCGCAGGCCCACCGCCAGGCGGCCCCACCAGGGGCGCAGCAGGCTGTTCAAAGTCGGGCGGTTCGATTCGTAGTAGTGGTCGAAGCCGATGTGGTCCTGCAGGTTCCGGCCGACCGCGGGCGCATCGTGCTGCACCTCGATGTCGTGGCGGCGCAGCAGGTCGGCCGGTCCGATGCCGGAGAGCTGCAGGAGCTGGGGCGAGTTGACGGCGCCGGCGGCCAGGATCACCTCGCCCCTGGCGCGGATCTCCTGCAGGCGGCCGCCCTGGCGGAACTCGACGCCGGTCGCGCGTCGCCCCTCGAAGAGGATCCGGGTGGCCTGCGCGCCTGTAACGACCTGGAGGTTGCGACGGCCCCTGACCGGATGCAGGTAGGCCGTCGCGGCCGAGCAGCGTAGCCCTGCACGGGTGGTGAGCTGGTAGAGCCCCACGCCTTCCTGCCCGGCGCCGTTGAAATCGGCGTTCCGCGGCAGCCCCAGGGCCTCGCCGGCAGCCAGGTAGTCCGCGCAGAGCGGGTGGACCTGGCCGGTGATGTCGGTGATCGTCAGTGGGCCGCCTTGCCCGCGCCATTCGTCCGCGCCGGCGAGGTTGTTCTCCATCCCCTTGAAGAGGGGCAGCAGGTCGCGGAAGCCCCAGCCGGGATTCCCCAGCCCTTCCCAGCCGTCGTAGTCCTCGGCCTGGCCGCGGATATAGACCATGGCGTTGATCGAGCTGGACCCGCCGAGCACCTTGCCGCGCGGCCAGTAGTCCGCGGTGTTCGTGGTACCGGGCACCGGCTCGGTCTGGTACTTCCAGTTCAGGCCCTCGTGGTAGAAGGCCTTGCCGTAGCCGATGGGCATGCGCACCCAGAGGTTCCGGTCGCTGCCGCCGGCTTCCAGCAGGACGACCCGATGGCGCCCCTCCGCGCTCAGGCGGTTGGCGAGCACGCAGCCGGCCGACCCGGCACCGACGATGACAAAGTCAGCCTGCTCCACCTCAGCCGCTCCCTGGCCGCCGCAACTCGACGGGATCGGAGCTACGCCCTCCCACCCGCTTTGGGAAGCGCGAATCTACGAGGCGGTGGTGGCCGTCAGGCCTGGGCCCTCAGCCTCGCGGCCCTGGTGCGCAGTTCCGTCAGGTCCTCGCGCTGCATGCGCAGGCAGGGCCCGCTCTTGGGGCGGGCCAGGACACCCTCGTAGATCCTTCGCACCGCGGGGAAGCGAGAGACGATGCTGTCGACCTCGTCCAGCCCGTAGGCCGCCCAGAGGGCCACCTGGATGTCGGCGATGGAGAAGCGCTCGCCCAGGTGCCAGGGGCCGCGTTTTGCCAGGATGGAATCGAGGACGCCCCAGCGCTCCTCGGCCGCCTCCCTTGCCTTCGCCCGCGTCTCCGCGACGTCCTCGGGCCGCAGCGCGTAGCGGTGGGCGAAGAAGAAGCGCTTGCTGGGCGGCTGGATGTCGTTGGTCAGGTAGAAGAAGAGGGTGAGGAAGCGCCCGCGGTCCGGGTCGCCGGGGGCGGGAACCAGCTCGCCCAGGGCGTGGCGCTCGGCCAGGTAGAGCATGATGGCGGCCGCCTCGTGCAGGTTCTCGCCCTCCGGCGTGGTCAGCGCCGGCAGGAAGCCGGCCGGGTTGATCGCCCGGAAGGCCGGCTGCTCATGCTCGCCCGCGAGCGTATCGATGGGAATCTGCTCGTATTCCAGACCCAGCTCCTCCAGGACCATCCTGACGCCGTTGGAACGCGACCAGGCGCCGCCATAGAGACGATAGCGCTCTCCCATCCTGTTTCCTCCTTGTCCGCGGCCTCAGCCGGTTGCCTCGCGGGTCTTGGCGGCGACGCTGGCCGAGGTCTGGCCAAAGAGCATCTTGCGCTCCTCGTCGCTGGGCGGACCGGTCCGGCGCAGCTCCTTGCCAAGGTCGACCGCGCGCTGCACTGCCGGCCGCTCCTTCACCCGCCGGCGCCAGTCCGCCACCTTCGGGAAGCCGTCCAGCGACGCCGTCAGCGGCTTGGCGATCAGAACCCAGGGCCAGCAGATCATGTCGACGATGGTGTAGTCGTCCCCCTGGATGAAGGGGCGTCCGTCCTCGAAACGCCGCTCCAGCACGCCCAGGCAGCGATCGTATTCCTTCAGATAGCGCTCGCGGCCATAGACCTGGTCCTCGGGCGCGTAGTTCACGAAGTGGCTGAGCTGGCCGGCCATCGGCCCCTGGTTGCCCACCTGCCAGAAGAGCCACTCCAGGGTCTCCTTTCGCCCCAGCGGGTCGGTCTTCATGAAGCGGCCGAACTTCTCCGCCAGGTAGATCATGATGGCGCCGGATTCGAAGACGCTGACCGGCTCGCCCTCGACCTCGTGGTCGATGATCGCCGGCATGCGGTTGTTGGGGCTGATCTTCAGAAACTCGGGCTTGAACTGGTCCCCGGCGCCGATGTTCACGGGGATCAGGCGATAGTCGATCCCCAGAGCGTCCTTCAGCTCCTCCAGCAGGATGGCGACCTTCCAGCCGTTGGGCGTGCGCCAGTAGTAGAAATCGATCATTCAACGCTCCCGGTTGCGCCCGCGGCCTTCAGGGCCTCGATCTCCGCGGCGGAGAAGCCGCTTTCGGCCAGGATGGCCTCGTTGTCGGCGCCGAGCGCGGAACCGCCGTAGCGGTATTCCGGCGCCGTCACCGAGAAGGTCGCTGCCGGCCGTGCCTGGCGGACCTCGCCGGCCAGCGCGTGCTGGTAGACCTGGATGATGCCGCTCTCTTGCACCTGCGGGTGGGTCTCCAGGTCGCGCCGGCGCAGCACCGGCGCACAGGGGACGTCGTGCGCCTCCAGCCGCTCGAGCCAGAAGGCCGCCGTGTTGGTGGCCAGGGTGTCCTGGATCAGTTGCAGGCGCTCGTTGATGTTGCGCTGCCGGTCGGCCGGGGTGCGGAAGCGCGGATCCTCCAGCCACTCCGGCTTTTCCAGCGCCTCGGTGAGGTTGCGCCACTCCTTGTTCGACTGGACGGCGACGGAGATGTAGCCGGCCTTGGTCTCGTAGATGAGGTCGATGAAGGACTGCGCCTCCTGCTGCGGCTTCTCGTTGCCGACGAAGGTCTGGCTCGACATGTCGGAGGCCCAGAGGAAGGCGATGACGGCATCCAGCATCGAGAGGCGGACGTGCTGGCCCACCCCCTTGCGCTCGCGCGCGAAGAGGGCCGCAGTGATCGCCTGGCTGGCGGTGACCGCCGTCAGCTTGTCCGGCAGGATGGTGCGCACCAGGCGCGGGCGGGCCTCGTCGGAGCCGGCCTGCACCGTGGTGAGGCCGGAGAGCGCCTGCACGAGGGGGTCGTAAACCGGCTTGCCGGAGTAGGGGCCCTCCTGCCCGAAGCCGGAGATCGAGACGTAGATCAAAGATTCGTTCAGTTCCCGCAGGCTGTGCTCGTCCAGCCCCATGCGCTGCATGACGCCCGGACGGAAGTTCTGGATGAAGACGTCGGCCTCGGGCACCAGCCGCTTCAAGGCCTGCAACCCCTCCGGCTTCTTCAGGTCCAGGGTGAGAGAGCGCTTGTTGCGGTTGTTGTTCAGGTAGGAGGCGCTGAGACCGCCGCGCGCCTGGGAGACCTCGCGCGTGTGGTCACCCCCCCGGGGGTTTTCGACCTTGATCACTTCCGCGCCCTGATCGGCAAGGATCATGGTCGCGAAAGGGCCGGCTATCATCTGCGTCAGGTCGAGAATCCTGACGCCGTCGAGGGGACCTGCCATCGTCCTTGGCCCTGCCTTGTGGTTGCTTCGTTCAACCGAGATAAGCAGCCGGGCCGCCCGACCGCAAAGGACAAAGCGTCAAGGGTCCCTGAACCGAACTCAAGGCGGGCCGGCCGGCGCTTCCACTTTCTGAACGTTTCTTTCCGGTCACTCTCCGCAAACGCCTGAAAACACGCGAAATCGCGCGCATTCCTGGCTGTTTGAGCTGAAGGAAATTTCTTTTTGAGCGAATTTGAGCGAATTTTCATTGTAATGCCAAATTTTGCATGATAAATGAGAGGCCTCTTTCAAGGAGGGACCAAAGCATGGCGATGATTTTCGGTACGGCGGGCGAGAACAGCACGCTGCAGGGTACGTCGCTGAGCGACCAGATGTACGGTCTCAGCGGTTCGGATCGTCTCTACGGCCTTTCGGGGGACGATGAGCTCTTCGGCGGTTCAGGGGCGGACCTCTCCCTGTCCGGCGCCCGGGGCGACGACGTAATCTACGGCGGGGAGGGCGACGACAGCAGGCTCATTGGTGCGCTGGACGACGACACCCTCTTCGGCGGTGACGGCAACGACCAGTCGCTGATCGGAGGAACCGGCAGCGACCGGCTCTACGGCGATGCCGGCGACGATTCCCTGCTGCGCGGCAACGACAACGACGACTTCATCTTCGGTGGCGGCGGCGAGGACTTCAAGCTGGAGGGTCGCAGCGGCAACGACTGGATCTACGGCGGCGGGAACCAGGATACCGCGCTCTACGGCGGCAGCGGTTTCGACCGCATCTACGGCGGTGCCGGCGGCGACCGTCGGATGAACGGCGACAGCGGCGTCGACCAGATCTTCGGTGGCAATCACAATGACCTGAGGGTCTACGGCGGAGAGGATTCCGACCTTCTGGCCGGCGATGTGGGCGACGACCGGATCTTCTTCGGCGGCGACGCGACCGACCAGATGGAGGGTGGAACGGGCCACGACTTCAACTTCTACGGCGACACCGGTGCCGACATGATGTTCGCCGGGTCCGGCGACGACAGCCTCTTCTTCGGAGGAGCCGGCAACGACACCCTCTATGCCGGCGACGGCCAGGACGGCGAGTTCTTCGGCGGTGGGGGCAAGGACGTCCTCTACGGCGACAGCGGCTTCGACCTCTTCCTCTACGGAGATGTCGGTAACGACACGATCCACACCGGCGAGGACTCGGACAAGCAGGTCTACGGCGGCAGCGGCGACGATTCGCTCTTCGGCGGCGGCGCGGACGACTTCTTCCTCGTCGGCGACCAGGGCGACGACCTGCTCTACGGCGGCAGCGGCGGCGACAGCTACTTCTACGGCGGCAGCGGCAGGGACACGATCTTCGGCGACAGCGGGTCGGACGAGCTCTTCGGTGGCAGCGGTAACGACCAGATGTTCGGCGGGTTCGGCTTCGCCGACGTGCAGTTCGGCGGTGCCGGTGACGACACCTTCTTCGTCAACAGCCAGCTCGAGATCGAGCAGGGCAACACCTTGGATGGCGGCGACGGCTTCGACACCCTGATCCTCGCCGACGGCGTCTCCCTGCCGGCCGAGGCGCTGATCACCGACATCGAGTTCATCTTCGTGGTCTGACCCAGGCCACGCTCCCTTACCCCCCCTTGCGGCGGCAGGACACCCCCACAGTCCGATGCCGCAAGCTGTCCCGGGCGGCAGGAGAGGCGATCTCCTGCCGCCTGTCGGCGTCTGGAGACGGCAGCCAGGAGACCCGGCAGGGAACAAAAGGGTAGGGTCCCTCGTTTGCCCTGGTGACGGGTTACGGATCGGGAGCCTCGCCCCTGCGGCGCGGTAGGGCTTGTTGATCGCGAAGCATGCCCGCTACGATGCAGCGTGATTGTAACAGTGAGGAGCTCTGAAGCCCCATGACCCCTTTCGCGGTCGCCGGCGTGCAGATGCACGTGGCCGCTCTCAATGAGAACGTCGAGGGCATGCGCCACAGACTGAACATCCTGATGGCGCGCTTCCCCTGGACCCAGATGGTGCTCTTCAGCGAGCTGGCGCCCTACGGGCCGCTGCCGCGCTTTGCGCAGCCCTTTCCCAACCAGGCCCTGGACAGTTTCTGCGAGGATGCCAGGCGGCATCGGATCTGGCTGATCCCGGGCTCCATGTTCGAGAAGGCCGAGGACGGCCGCATCTACAACACCTCCGTCGTGATCAACCCGGAAGGCGAGATCGTGCGGCGCTACCGCAAGATGTTCCCCTTCCGCCCCTACGAGGCCGGGGTGGAGGCGGGCACCGACTTCTGTGTCTTCGACGTCCCGGAGGTCGGCCGATTCGGTCTCTCCATCTGCTACGATATCTGGTTCCCGGAGACCACGCGCCAGCTTACCAGCCAGGGCGTGGAGGTGCTGCTGCACCCGGTGCTGACCGGGACAACGGACCGCGATGCCGAGCTCTCGATCGCGCGGGCGACGGCCGCCCAGTTCCAGTGCTACGTCTTCGACGTGAACGGCCTGGGCGCGGGCGGGGTGGGGCGGTCCTGCGTCGTCGACCCCAGCGCCAACGTGCTGCACCAGTCGGCCGGGCAGGAGGATATGTTCCCCTTCGAGATCGACCTCGAACTGGTACGCCGCCAGCGGGAGACCGGCATGCGCGGCCTGGGCCAGGTGCTGAAGAGCTTCCGTGACCGCTCGACCGACTTTCCCGTATACGACCGGGCTTCGGGCGCCGACGCCTACCTCTACAGCCTGGGCCCGCTGGAGATGCCCAAGCAGGGGACGCGGGCCGGGATCGAGCCTGCCGACCACGTGGAGCTCGGGGACCGCAGCCTGACCGAGGCGGACTTCGCTTCGCCGACCATCGCGCCGTTCAAGAGCGCGGTCGGCTGAGGCCGGACCAGGGAGAATAGGAGGGGCGCGGTCCCCAGGGGCCGCTCCCCGGCTGAACAGCAGCGAGAAGGGGAGGGCCATGGCTGACGAGACTGGCACGCCGGCGGCAAGCGGCATCGGCGACTACTACAGCGCCCTGCAGCTACGCAACGACCGCTGGAGCGCGCTGAAAGACGCGACCGGGCACCTGGCGCGAATCGGCCTCGGCGGCCGCGGAGAGGTCAAGCACGCCAAGAGCGCCCACGACCTCTTCGCCAGCCTAGCGCCGATCGAGCTCTACTGGGCCTTTCCCGGACCCGGCGCGGTCGACTATCTGCGCCGGCTTCTGGAGCAGAAGAACTACGAGGAGCTGGCCTTCTCGGTCAGGCGCGTGGTGCGGGCGCTCACCACCGGGGCCTACCGCCGGCGGGTGATCCCGCTGGTGCGCGACGAGCACGACGCCGACGAGGTCGAGGACGAGGCCACCCTGCCGATCGAGGCGCGCGCGCTCTCCAGGCCCTACTTCGAATGCCTCATCGTCGATTCCATGGCCGACTTCCAGGAGCGCTGGCTGCGCCAGAGCCTGAGCCGCATGCGCCGCTCGGAGGACGGCTACATCTACGAGCCGGTGATCGTGCCCTCGATCGAGGACGCGCTGATCGCCATCCTCTTCAACCACAACATCCAGACCGTGGTGATCCGGCCGGGCCTCACCCTGAAGTCCACCAACAGCCTGGAGATCCTGACCCGCTACATCTTGCGGGTCGCCGAGAAGGAGGACCTGGACCACTTCCAGCCGGAGGACTACGGCCCGGAACTGACCCGCCTCATCGCCAAGGTGCGCCCGGAGCTGGACGTCTACCTGGTGACCGACCGCTCGGTGGAGGATATCGCCGGGCTCGACCTCGGCCGCTGCCGGCGGGTCTTCTACAACCAGGAAGACTTTCTGGAGCTGCACCTGAACATCCTCCGCGGGGTTCACGCGCGCTACCGCACTCCCTTCTTCACGGCGCTGAAGGAGTATTCCAAGCAGCCGACCGGCGTCTTCCACGCCATGCCGATCTCGCGCGGCAAGTCGATCGCGCGCTCGCACTGGATCCAAGATATGGGCGCCTTCTACGGGCCCAACATCTTCCTGGCGGAGACCTCGGCCACCTCGGGCGGGCTCGACAGCCTGCTGGAGCCGGTCGGGCCGATCAAGCAGGCCCAGGAACTGGCGGCGCGCGCGTTTGGCTCCAAGCAGACCTTCTTCGCCACCAACGGCACCTCGACCTGCAACAAGATCGTGGTCCAGGCCCTGGTGCGGCCGGGCGACATCGTGCTGGTCGACCGCGACTGCCACAAGTCGCACCACTACGGCATGGTGCTGGCCGGCGCCGAGGTGGTCTACCTCGACAGCTATCCCCTGAACGACTACTCCATGTACGGCGCGGTCCCGCTGAAGGAGATCAAGCACCAGCTCCTGGAGCTGAAGGAGGCCGGCAAGCTCGACCAGGTGCGCATGCTGCTGCTGACCAACTGCACCTTCGACGGCCTGGTCTACAACGTCGAGCGGGTGATGGAGGAATGCCTGGCGATCAAGCCGGACCTGGTCTTCCTCTGGGACGAGGCCTGGTTCGCCTTCGCCCGCTTCAGCCCGACCTATCGCCAGCGTACCGCGATGAACGCCGCCAACCAGCTGCGCGAACGCCTGCGCAGCGAGAAGCACGCCCAGGCCTACGCCAAGCAGCAGGAGAAGCTGGCGGGCGCCGACATCGAAACGCTGCTCGCCACCCGCCTGATCCCGCCGCCCAACGCCAGGGTCAGGACCTACGCCTGCCAGTCCACGCACAAGACGCTGACCGCGCTGCGCCAGGGTTCGATGATCCACGTGAACGACCAGGACTTCAAAGGCGAGGTGGAGGAGGCCTTCCACGAGGCCTACATGACCCACACCTCGACCTCGCCCAACTACCAGATCATCGCCTCGCTCGACGTCGGCCGCCGGCAGGTGGAGCTGGAGGGCTTCGAGTTCGTGCAGCGCCAGATCGAGGCGGCGATGGCGATGCGCCGGGCGATTTCCACCCATCCGCTGCTCGGCAAGTACTTCAAGCTGCTGACGCCGGGCGACATGATCCCCTCCGACTATCGCGAGAGCGGGGTGAAGTCCTACTATGACCCCATCCAGGGCTGGAACGACACCTGGGAAAGCTGGGCGAACGACGAGTTCGTGCTGGACGCCACCCGCGTCACCGTCGCGGTCGGCGGCACCGGCTGGGACGGCGACACCTTCAAGACCAAGATCCTGATGGACAAGTACGGGATCCAGATCAACAAGACCTCGCGCAACACCGTCCTCTTCATGACCAACATCGGCACCACGCGCTCGTCGGTGGCCTACCTGATCGAGGTCCTGGTGCAGATTGCCAAGGAACTGGACGAGCTTCTGGACGATGCCTCCAAGATGGAGCGCCTGGCCTTCGAGCGCCGGGTCAGGAGCCTGACCCAGGAGTTTCCGCCCCTGCCGGACTTCAGCCGCTTCCACCGGGCCTTCCGCAACAACGACGGGACCGGCTCGCCAGAGGGCGACATCCGGCGGGCCTTCTTCCTGGCCTACGACGAGGACAACTGCGACTACCTGGCGCTCGACGACCTGGCGCCCATGCTCGCCAAGGACAAGGAGCGCGAGGTGGTCTCGGCCTCCTTCATCATCCCCTATCCGCCGGGCTTCCCCATCCTGGTTCCCGGCCAGGTGATCTCGGCGGAGATCCTGGCCTTCATGCAGGCCCTCGACGTCAACGAGATCCACGGCTATCGCCCGGACCTGGGCCTGCGTGTCTTCACCGACGCCGCGCTCGCGGACGATTCGTAACCATAAAGAAAGCACGGGAGAGCTTCATCGATGCCGAAGAAAACACTTCGCAACATCTCGGAAATCCGCCGCTTCTTTCACCGCAACGAAACGCCGATCTACTTCGTCTCGGCGACCAACTTCAACCTTCTGGGCCTCGACGAGTGGGTCAAGAACCTGAAGTACATCAACTACCTGGACTGCTACGACGGCAAGCACCCCAACGTCATGGTGCCCTCCGAGCTGCCGCATGAAGAGTTCCAGTCGATCGAGGACATCAACAACTACCTCCTGCAGCACAAGGAGGTGATCGACTACGTAAAGGGCAGGGACCGCAACCCCGTCTTCGTCTTCCTCATGTTCGACGAGGAGACCGAGCGCCTGGCCAAGGAGCTCGGCGCCAAGGTCTGGTTCCCCAAGGCCAAGCTGCGCAACCGCGTCGACAACAAGATCGAGACCGTGCGGATCGGCAACAAGGCGGGCGTGCCCTCCGCCCCCAACACCTTGGCCGAGGTCAAGAGCTGGGAGGATCTCTGCAAGACCGCCGAGAAGGCGGGCCTGGGCAACGACTGGGTCCTGCAGTCGGCCTTCGGCGACAGCGGCCACACAACCTTCTTCATCAAGAGCGAGGCCGACTTCCGCCGCCACGAGCACGAGATCGTCGGCGAGGGCGAGATCAAGATCATGAAGCGCCTGGTCTGCCGCGGCTCGGCCATCGAGGCCTGCGCGACCAAGCAGGGCACCATCGTGGGGCCCCTGATGACGGAACTGGTGGGCTTCCCGGAGCTCACGCCCTACCGGGGCGGCTGGTGCGGCAACGAGATTTTCGCCACGGCCTTCCCGCAGAAGACCCGCCAGAAGGCCCGCCAGCTCACCTATCAGTTCGGAGAGCAGTTGAAGAAAGAGGGCTATCGTGGCTATTTCGAACTGGATTTCCTGATCGAGGAGAAGACCGGAGAGATCTATCTGGGCGAGCTGAACCCGCGCATCACCGGTGCCAGCTCCATGACCAACCATGCCGCCTTCGCGCATGCCGACTCGCCGCTCTTCATCTTCCACCTGCTGGAGTTCTCGGGCAAACCCTTCGAATTGGACGTGGAGGAGCTGAACGGGCGCTGGGCCGATCCCGACAACATCGATTCCTGGTCGCAGATGGTGATCAAGCACACGGAGGATTCCGTCGACATCATCACCGAGGCGCCGCCGACGGGGATCTACAAGATGCTGGACGACGGCCGCGTGGTCTACGACCGCTTCGACTATCACCGTCGCGCGGTCGAGAGCGAGCGGGAGGCCTTCTTCCTGCGCATCCTGAAGCCCGGCGACTACCGCTACGAGGGCGCGGACCTCGGCATCCTGGTGATCCGCGGACGCTCCATGACGCCCGGCTTCAAGCTGGCCGAGCGCTCCAAGAAGTGGATCGACGGCATCAAGGCGGCCTTCTCCGCCAAGCCCCTGCCGGCCGCCCAGCCCTCGCCGGAACTCTCCGACCCGGCCTTCAAGATCCTCTAGGCCAGGATGCGGGAAGCCTTGCGGGACGGAGCGGCGGGCAGGCGGCGGCCCCCGGCCGCTGCGTCCCCGCAAACCGCTCGTTCCTCCGGGGCGTCATCCTCCGGCTTGACCGGAGGATCAGGCCACCCCTGTGGCAGCAGCGGACCAGGGTCCTCCGGTCAAGCCGGAGGACGACGCCGTGGGGCGTTCTGCTGGGAAGGCTCCCGCGATGGGTTCCTTCCAGCAAATGCCCGCCTAACAAAGGCCCGCACCATAAGTGCACGGACCACCTGCACCCGCAGCACGAGAACCCGCCCCATAAGTACCCGCTCCATAAGTACCCACCCCAAAAGCACCCGGACCACAAGCACCCGGACCACAAGCACCCGCGCCTCCTCCCCCCCCACCGTCATCCTCCGGCTTGACCGGAGGATCCCGCCCCACCTCCCACGCGGGCGTCTGGAGATCCTCCGGTCAAGCCGGAGGATGACGGCAGATGGTGTGGGGCGGTGCGGTTTCCTGCGGGAGGGGCGGCAAGCCTTCGAGAGAGAGGGGCGGCGCAGTTTCGTGCGGGACGGGCGGCAGTGCTTCGTGGGAGAGGGCCGGCACGGTTTCCTGCGGGACGGGCGGCAGTGCTTCATAGGGGAGGGACGGCACGGCCTCGTAGGGCAGGGACGGCAGGGCTCCGCAGGGAAAGGGCGGCCTGGCCTCGCCACACTGCGCCGCTCCTCCGACCCGGTCCCGTGGAGCTGACCTTCCGCGCCTTCGCAGAGGCGGAGCCCGGGCCGAAGTGGGCCGGGCTCTTCGCCGAGTACTGGCCGTCCTACCGGCGCTGGTGGCTGCAGGACGGCGCCCAGGCGCGGCCGACCTACCTGGCCTCGCGGCGCGCGCTGAAGCGGCACATGCCGGAGATTCTGCCGCTCTACGAGGCGTTCTGCGAGCTCGCCGGGGGCGGCGACTATGCCGCGCGCTTCCTCAGCTTCTTCTGCCCGCCGGCCTACCTCTCGGGCTGCAGCCAGGCGATCGTGCCGGGCGAGGAGCCGATCCTGGTGCGCAACTACGACTACAGCCCGCGGGCCTTCGACGCGCTGGTCCTGAAGACCCGCTGGCAGGGCCGCGGCGTCATGGGCACCAGCGACGGCCTCTGGGGCCTGGTCGACGGCATCAACGATGCGGGCCTTGCGGTCTCGCTCACCTTCGGCGGCCGGCGCGTGGTGGGGGAGGGCTTCGGCGTGCCCCTGATCCTGCGCTACATCCTGCAGGTCTGCGAGACCACGGAGGAGGCGGGGAGCGTGCTGGAGCGCATCCCCACCCACATGAGCTACAACGTGACCCTGGTCGACCGCCGCCGCCAGTACGTGACCGCCTACATGGGCCCCGACCGCGAGACCCTGCTGACCCACCAGGCGGTCGCCACCAACCACCAGGAGCGCGTCGAGTGGGTGAGCCACGCCCGCTTCTCCGCCACGGTCGAGCGCCAGCGCTTCCTCCTGCAGCGCCTCACCCTGCACCGCGAGCCGGAGGAGAAGTTCGTAGCCGCCTTCCTGAAGCCGCCGCTCTACTCGACGGCCTTCGACAAGGGCTTCGGCACCCTCTACACCGCCATCTACCGCCCCTGGCAGGAGAGCATGACCCTGCTCTGGCCGGCCGGCCGCTGGGATTTCCGGATGTCGGACTTCCAGGAGGGAGCGCGGCAGGTGGTTATGCCGGTGGGGGTGGTAGAGTAGGGCGAGATGTCAAGACTGTTGCATGCCTGTCAGTGCAGCCCTCACGCGGGCTCTTGCTTGGGGGTAACTCCCCAGAAGACCGTGAGAATCCAAAGAAACAAGCGTCTATAGCAACTATAAGCCACCATCGACGCCCAGTTTATGAAGTTGATTTCTGCATTTAAATATCCCCATGAATCGCAAGTTTTCTTTCAATGCGAGCATGACGACGTCTATATCATCATGCTCGCCCAAGGTTATCAACCCAATAGAGAATATTGTTACTCTTACAGACTCTTTGCTGAATGAATTACGTCCTAACTTCAATTCAGCCAAGCGTCATCCCAGAAAGTTCTGTTCGGTTCTGCCCCCGCACTACAGTCCCATGCTCTCCATCCAGGCATGCAACGCGGCGGTCTGGACCTCGCAAGATTTTCCCGCACCACCACCAAACGCTTTGAACAGGTCCCCGCAGCATGATGTCGGCTTGATGCAAACATGCGGGATGACATTCGATTTCGGAACCTCATATTCTTCCATAAGCCAACCGACCAGAGCGGCAGATACGGCGGCTTGAGAGTCCGTTATCGCATCGCCAAGAGCGGCCACGTGCTCAATTCCGATCGAGCGCGCATTCATGCCGCTATCCCCTGCGTGCCAGGCCTTGAGAGTATCCTCGACCATCTGCACGAGTTCCCCGTCGCGGCCCACAATATAGTGAGCCGATACCCGTGGGGTGCCGTGCTTGAAATGGTTGATGGTTCCACCGATGTTCCGAGACGTAGTGTAGTGAATCACAACGTGATCAATATCAGTATTGTTCCTACTCGATTGATGTGACGTTGGTTCGAAGCGGTCAATCTTGGGCCGAGGTCGCTCTTTGCCCTCTCCGCCTTTAGCGAACACATGAGCCCCTGCTTCCAACGCCGTTTCATGCGCGCCTGCTTCTAGAGGTGGCCATTTACAAACCAGAAGTCGCTGCCCGCCCTCCGTGACGACTCCACAGTTTGTAGCCCCTACTTCACGGCGTTCTTTTATAAGGAGGTCAATTTCTGCTTGATTGATGTCGCTGCTGAGCGGTTCTTTTGTAGTCACTGATTGTGAGTTCATAGCACGACTCCTTCGTCTTTATGCGCCTTTTGCATCTCTGATTAACTTACCCCACGCCTCAAGATCCCTCGTGTTTCTTGCCGTCAGCGGAACCATTCTCGAAAGAAGCTGCTTTGCCAGACTTCCGGTTACATCTCCATTTCTGATTGATGGCGGATACTGCCCAGCCACAAATGGTTCAATTGATGGGAATTCTTTTCTAGCACTCTCCACAAGAACAATGGCAGCGGGACCTGGTAAGCCATTTATTTCCTTAATTAGAGCCTCTCTTCCCGCAAACATTTGCGGAGAAACAGATTCTTTTGTGATTTCACCAAGAAGGATGGCGTCTGCTTCTTTTGTCTTTTTGGCGGCATCGGCCGAGGTTGCCACGATGGCGCCGGGAATCGAACCTGCGAAGTAGTAGGCCTCGACATCACGCTTGGCGAGCCACATGGGATAGACATCAAGCCCCTCGTTCCATTTCTCAAGAATTATGGCCGCGACACTCTTTCGGGCAGCTTGCATCTGTGCAAGTAGCGCGGATAGGACCTGTTCGTAGAGGGCCGCCTTGCTATAGGCTGTCTGGGCAGCGCTGAGACCACCCGAAACGGCGGACAGTATCTGACTTGCTGTCTGTGCGACCAACGAGCCCGCGGAACCGACCGCCACGCCGAGGAGTGAGACGCCAAAATCGGCGGCAACGTTCTCCTTAGCTAAGGCAGCTTCAAAGTCTCGAAAGCGGGTGTCAATGACAGCCATGCGGCGCTCAATGTATTCGTTTCTTTTTTGTTTTTGCTGCTCTCTTTTTGTTTTCTTTTGTTCATCGATGGAAATGCCATTGTCTGGCCCAGTGATATTATAGATTTCATTATCTATTTTGTATATCTCTGCCAATGCTGTATCATAATCGGGGTCTAATTCTGGAAGAGCAGCAACATCACTTTGGTTGACACAGTTCAAACCTCCTAGACTGCAATTCTTGCCCGGCTGATCGGGAAACTGCTGCAGTCCGGTGCAACTGGACAACAGCAAAAGAAGCCCACAGGCAGAACCGGAGGGCCTCCATAGATTGCTTGCCAGAAATGGCGATCGATCTCGCTGCCCTCCAGCAACGGCCAGAGTCTTAGCCCACAGAAACCACATGAACGCGCCCCCCGTCTGAATCATGTGTGAGTTTAAGCAGCGAAAAGATAATTTGCAACAACTTTTAGTAACCGCTTTGCGGCAATGGGCAGGCGTGCCCCTATGCAGGGCTTGCAGGAGGTGTCTGGTGGCGGACCAGCCTCTCGAGAAACGGGGTATCTCTAATCAACGCTTACAGCTCTCGTCCGGACGGAACTTTTGCCGCCCGTCGGCGTTCATCTTGCAGGACAAGGCCAAGAGGAGGTTCCCATGCTGGGTCTGGCACTTCTGTTCCTGGTGGTCGCGCTCGTCGCGGCGCTCTTCGGTTTCGGCGGCATCGCCTCTGCGTCCGCCGGGATCGCCCAGATACTCTTCGTCATCTTCCTGGTGCTCTTCGTGGTGGCGCTGCTGTTCCGCGCCTTCCGCGGACGCAGCCCGCCGGTTTAGGGCGACCGGCACTTCGCTCAGGAATGAAGAACGCGGGGAACCCGGCCCTCATGTGGCCGGGTTCTCTGCTTTGAGACTCTCCCGGCGCCTCAGATCCCGAAGACGAACTTGATGCCGTAGGTGACCGCGGCCAGGGCCAGCACGCCGGCTATCCAGAGCCCGAAGAACCAGAAGTACTTGTCCCGGCGCCGCATCGCCAAGGGGCCGCTAGTGATAGTGGGCCGTGTCGGCGCGCACCTTGCCGCGGAAGATCCAGTAGCTGTAGGCCGTGTAGCCGATCACGATGGGCAGCAGGATCAGGGTGCCGACCAGCATGAAGCCCTGGCTCTCGGCCGGCGAGGCGGCGTCCCAGATGGTGACCTTGGGCGGGATGATGTTGGGCCAGAGGCTGATCGCCAGGCCCAGGTAGGAGAGCAGGAAGAGGCCCAGGGTCAGGACGAAGGGCCGGCGCTCCTGGCGCTTCACCACGGCCTGCAGCAGGCCGAAGGTGAGGAGGGTGACCAGCAGCGGGACCGGCAGCAGGTAGAGCGTGTTGGGCCAGGCGAACCAGCGCGCGGCGATGGCCGGGTCGGAGAGCGGCGTCCAGAGGCTGATCGCGGCCACGGCCAGGATCACCAGGAAGAGGAGCGGGCGGTAGATCTCCCAGACCTTCTCCTGCAGGGCACCCTCGGTCTTCAGCAGCAGCCAGCCGGCGCCCAGGAGCGCGTAGCCGCAGACCAGCGCGATGCCGACGAAGACGGAGAAGGGGGTCAGCCAGTCGAGCGCGCCGCCGGCATAGTCGCGTCCGTCCATCTGGATGCCGTGGATGAAGGCACCCAGCGCCACGCCCTGCATGAAGGTCGCGACCCACGAGCCGAAGGCGAAGGAAACGTCCCACCAGGTGTGCTCTTCCTCGGCCTTGAAGCGGAACTCGAAGGCCACACCGCGGAAGATCAGCGCCACCAGCATCAGGATGAGCGGCAGATAGAGCGCCGAGAGCAGCACGGAGTAGGCCAGCGGGAAGGCCCCCAGCAGGCCGGCGCCGCCCAGGATCATCCAGGTCTCGTTGCCGTCCCAGACCGGGGCGACGGAGTTCATCATGACGTCCCGGTCTTCCTTCTCGCGGAAGAAGGGGAAGAGGATGCCGATGCCCAGGTCGAAGCCGTCGAGGATCACGTACATGATCACGCCGACGGCGATGATGCCGGCCCAGATGAGAGGAAGATCGATGCCCATGGCCCTTCTCCTCGCCTTCGTCTACTCGGCCGCGTCGGGTGCCGCGGAAAGCGGGCGCTTGGCGTGCCGCTTGCGGCCCGGACCGCCGATGGGTGCTGCCGGGGGTAGGGCGTCCAGACCCTTCTTCATCAGGCGCAGCACGTAGTAGGTCCCGATCCCGAAGACCGGGATGTAGACCGCCACGAAGATCGCCAGCGTCGTTCCGACCTCGGCCGCGCTGTTGGGCGAGGCCGCATCGGCGGTGCGCAGGAGGCCGTAGACCACCCAGGGCTGGCGTCCCATCTCGGTCGTCACCCAGCCGCAGAGCACGGCGACGAAGCCGCTTGGACCCATCCAGACCGCCATCCTGTGGAACCAGCCGGCGTCGTAGAGCGTGCGGTTGATCCTGAGCACCAGCGAGATCAGGCCCATCAGCACCATGGCCAGCCCGATCGCCACCATGACGCGGAAGGTCCAGAAGACCACGGTGGAGTTGGGCCACTCGTCGCGCGGCCAGGATTCCAGGCCCTTCACCTCGCCGTCCCACTCGTGGGTCAGGATGAGGCTGGCCACATGGGGGATGCAGATGTCGTAGTCGACGCGCGCCTCCTCCATGTTGGGCCAGCCCACCAGCGACCAGCAGGCACCCTTCTGGCTGGCCGGGAAGAGGCCCTCGATCGCCGCGATCTTGGCCGGCTGGTGCTCCAGAGTGTTGAGGCCGTGCTGGTCGCCGGCGACGACCTGAAGGGGGGCGACGATCGCGGCCATCCACATGGCCATGGAGAACATGGTGCGCGCGCGCTCGTCGCCGCGCCGGCGCAGCAGGTGCCAGGCACCGACGGCGCCCACCACGAAGGCCGTGGTGAGGAAGGCGGCCAGCACCATGTGGATGAAGCGGTAGGGGAAGGAGGGGTTGAAGATGACCTCCAGCCAGCTCTCGGCATAGAGGCGGCCGTCGGCGTCTATGCCGTAGCCGGCCGGGGTCTGCATGAAGCTGTTGGCCGAGAGGATCCAGAAGGCGGAGATCAGGGTGCCGATCGCCACCATGCAGGTGGCGAAGCAGTGCAGGCCCTTGCCCACGCGGCCCCAGCCGAAGAGCATGATGCCGAGGAAGCCGGCCTCGAGGAAGAAGGCGGTCAGGACCTCGTAGGCGATCAGCGGCCCCAGGACGTTGCCGCCGATGTCGGAAAAGCGGCTCCAGTTGGTGCCGAACTGGTAGCTCATCACCACGCCGGAGACCACGCCCATGCCGAAGGTGACCGCGAAGATGCGCACCCAGTAGCGGTAGAGGTCGTGATAGGCGCTCTTGCCGGTCCGCAGCCACATCAGTTCCAGAACGGCAAGGTAGGAGGCCAGCCCGATCGTGAGCGCCGGGAAGAGAATATGGAACGATACCGTGAAGGCGAACTGGATCCTGGCGAGATCGACCGCCAAGCTCGTGTCCATCGCCCGTCTCCTTCCCAAACCCGTTCACATGCGCGTGAGTCTCTCGGGTTCTCCTCGGACTCACCCTGACGCGTGAAAAACTGACCGCTTATTCGGAACACGGCAAGCGCGCGGACGGGCGCCTTCTGCCGCATGGCAGGCCGTCGCAGCGCAGCGAACGATGCCGCGCGAGGGCATCTTTTGACCCTTTCGGCGCTAGTCGGGCGGCTTTTCCCGCTCCGCACGCTTGGCTTCCTGCCAGTGCGCCTCCAGGGTCTTGAGGTCGCAGTCCTCCATGCGCCGGTCGGCCGCCGAGACGCCGGCCTCGATCGCCTTGAAGCGCCGCTCGAACTTGAGGTTGGCTTTGCGCAGAGCGACTTCCGGGTCGATCGAGAGGTGACGCGCGAGGTTCGCCAGCACGAAGAGCAGGTCGCCGATCTCTTCCTCGGCGCGGTCTCTGGCCGCCGGGTCGTCGGGCAGCGCGGCGACCTCGGCCTTCACCTCGGCCAGCTCCTCGTCGACCTTGTCCAGGACGGCCTCCGGGCCCGGCCAGTCGAAGCCCACGGCGGCCGCACGCTTCTGCAGCTTGGCCGCGCGCAGCAGGGCCGGCAGGGCCAGGGCGACGCCGTCGAGCTGGCTCTGCGGCCGGCCCTGGGCCTTCTCGGCACGTTCGGCCGCCTTGATCGCTTCCCAGCCGGCGCGCGGGTCCGGGCTCTCGGCCGCGCCGTCATCGCCGAAGACATGGGGGTGGCGGCGCAGCATCTTGTCGGAGATCGAGCGGGCGACCGCATCGAAGTTGAAGTGGCCGGCTTCCTCGGCCATGCGCGCGTGGAAGACCACCTGGAGCAGGAGGTCGCCGAGCTCGTCCTTCAAGGCCGGCAGGTCGTCCTGCGCGATGGCCTCCGCGACCTCGTAGGCTTCCTCGATGGTGTAGGGCGCGATCGAGGCGAAGTCCTGCTTGAGATCCCAGGGGCAGCCGCCGTCGGGATCGCGCAGACGGGCCATGATGGCGAGCAGCGCGTCGATCGCGCGCTCCCGGTCGTTCTCGCGTGTCGTGCCTCCAGGTTCCATGCCGGCGACCCTAGCCAAGCCCGGGGCGGCTGGGTAGGGGCAGCCGGGCCGAAGTGGAGGGACGCGCGCTCGGGCCGCAGCGCCGGCATTGGGGGGCGTGCGGCCACCACCCGCGAGTCCATATTCATTATTCGCATAATATATATTATGGAACTTCTATCATGCCGCCGGTTAGCGTGCGCCGGGGCTTGGCGTCCGCAGCGCCGCGGGCTAGCGTCCGGGCCCATGTCCTACCTCTTCCAAGTCCGCGGAGCCTTGCCGCCGCAGAGCTGGCCCTGGCCGCTGAGCCAGACGGAAGTCGCACGCCTGACCGAGGAGATCCTCTCCCTCTGCGAGCCCGCGCTGGCCGCGGCCGGCGACGCCATCGGGCGCCCCTACGGTAAGCGGACCGACCTCGAGGTCCAGCGCTTCCTCGAGGTCTATGCACGCCGGCCGCTGACGGCCAACCGGCACGGCAGCGGGTTCAACGATTCGCTCTGGCTCTGGCTGATCGCACGCTGGCTGGAGCCGGAGCTGCTGCTGGAGAGCGGCAGCTTCATGGGCCACAGCGCCTGGCTCTTCCGCCAGGCCTGTCCGGCTGCGCGGATCGAGACGCACGACGTCGAGCTGCCTCCCGCCGGCCGTCTGCGCACGCCGGGCGTGGTCTATCGCCTGCAGGACTGGTCGGAGGTCGAGACCGGCCCCTTCGAGCCCGAGCGCGCGCTCTGCTTCTTCGACGACCACATCTCCCATGCGCTCAGGCTCGAACAGGCGGCCGGCCGCGGCTTTCGCCTGGCGCTCTTCGACGATAACTTCCCGGCCTGGCAGCTTCACGCCACCGGGGCGCCGCCGGTCCCGAGCCTCGCCATGCTCGAAGACAGCGCCGGGTCCATTGATCCAGTGATCATCAATCCGGTGGAATGGCAGCGCAATCGCAAGCACTATGCTTACGAAAGCAGCGATGTTACCGGTAGCGAGCACGAGAAGATCATGGCCCTGGTCCAGGCGAGCTACCGCTTTCCCGACCTGGCCACGGTCACCCGCCTGCCGCCGGGATCGAACCTGACCCTGGTACGTCTTCGCCCCTGCTAAGCCTTCGCCGAGGAACGAGCGGACGAAACGAGAGAGACGGAGCCCTGAGCCCATGAGATCCACTGCCCTTGTCTTCACCCTCTTAGCGGTCACGCTCCTGCCGGCAACGGTCCTGGCAGAGACCATCAACCTGACACGCTGGGCCCCGGACAGCCTTCCCACGCCCAAGGAGCCGCTGGAACTGGAGGCCGCGGTGAAGGCCGGGAACCTTCCGCCGGTCGGTGAGCGCCTTCCGGCCGTGCCCCTGGTGGTCGAGGCGACCAAGGAGCGGATGCTGGGCAAGTCCGGCGGCACCCTGCAGACCATGGTCGGCAGCCAGAAGGACAGCCGCCTCATGTCGGTCTACGGCTACGCACGCCTGGTCGGCTACGACGAGGCCTACAACCTGGTGCCGGACCTCCTGGAATCGGTGGAGATCGAGGACAGCCGGCGCTTCACCCTGAAGCTCCGGCCCGGACACCGCTGGTCGGACGGCCATCCCTTCACCGCCGAAGACTTCCGCTACTACTGGGAAGACGTGGCCAACAACGAGGAGCTCTCGCCGGTCGGCCCGCCGATCGACCTCCTGGTCGAGGGCAAGGGTCCGACGGTGAGCTTTCCCGACGAGACGACGGTGATCTACGAGTGGGAGGAGCCCAATCCCTTCTTCCTGCCGGCGCTGGCCCGCGCGACACCGCTCTACATCTATCGGCCGGCCCACTACATGAAGCAGTTCCACGCGAAGTACGCCGACGGCCAGGCGCTCGCCCAGAAGGCCGACGAGGAAGGCAAGCCGACCTGGGCGGCACTGCACAACAGCCTGGACAACCTCTACCGCATGGACAATCCCCAGCTTCCGGTGCTGCAGCCCTGGCTGGTGGTGACGCCGCCGCCCAGCCAGCGCCTGACCGCCGCGCGCAATCCCTACTTCCACCGGGTCGACCAGAACGGCATGCAGCTTCCCTATCTCGACAAGTGGCTCCTGGCGATCACCTCGGCGGGGCTGGTGCCGGCCAAGACGGCAGCCGGCGACAGCGACCTCCAGTCGCGCGGGATCGGCTTTTCCGACTACACCCTGCTGAAGGAGGCGCAGAAGCGCGAGGGCTATCAGGTCCTGCTGTGGAAGACGGTGCGCCCCTCCAACTTCGCGCTCTATCCCAACATGAACGCCAGCGACCCCGTCTGGCGCACGCTGAACCGCGACGCGCGCTTCCGCCGGGCGCTCTCGCTCGCGATCGACCGCAACGAGATCAACCAGGTCATCTACTTCGGCCTGGGACTGCCCGGAAACCAGGGTCCGCTGCCGGAATCGCCGCTCTACAAGCCCACCTACCGCGAGGCCTGGGCCCAGTACGACATCGACCAGGCCAACGCGCTGCTCGACGAGATCGGACTGACCCAGCGCAACGCCCAGGGTCTGCGCCTGCTGCCGAACGGCAAGCCCCTGGAAGTCATCGTGGAATCGGCCGGCGAGACCGAGGAGGAGCCGGACATCCTGGAGCTGGTGAAGTCGAGCTGGAAGAAGATCGGCGTCGGTCTCTTCACCAAGCCCAGCGACCGCACGGCACTCAGAAACCGCATCTTCTCCGGCGAGGCCAACATGGTGATCTGGTTCGGCTTCGAGAACGGCGTGCCCAGCGTCAGCATGGCCCCCGACCAGTGGGTGCCGATCAGCCAGTCGGGCTATCAGTGGCCGAAATGGGGACAGTTCCGCGAGACCAAGGGCCAGTCCGGCGAAGAGGTGGACATGGAGAAGCCGCGAGAGCTGCTGGCCGCCTTCGACGCCTGGCGCAAGGCCACCAGCGACGACGCCCGCCGGCAGGCCTGGGAGACAATCCTGCAGATCAACGCCGACGAGGTCTACACCATCGGCTTCGTGGGGCAGGTGCCTCAGCCCATCGTCGCCGACAAGGACCTCGCCAACCTGCCCAAGGTCGGCGTCTACAACTGGGAGCCGGGGGCCCAGTTCGGCATCTACCGGACCGAGTCCTTCTTCTACAACAGGTAGGAGGGCCCGCCCCTGCCCCCTCCGCTTACAGCGTGACCGTCAGGCCGTCGAAGCCAGGCTCGACGCCTGGCGGACAGCGGCCGGCCAGCACGGCATAGTCCGTGCTGTGGTTCAGGTGGGTCAGCACCGCGCGCTTGGGCTTCACCCGCTCGATCCACGACAGGGTCTTGTCGAAGTGGCTATGCGTCGGATGGGGATCGAAGCGCAGGCAGTCGACAATCCAGAGGTCGAGCCCCTCGAGAGCCTCGAAGGCGGCCTCGTCCAGGTCGGAAACGTCGGTCGAGTAGGCGAAGGCGCCGATCCGGAAGCCCAGGGAATGGCTGCGCCCGTGCGCCTGCCAGATCGGCAGGATCTCGTAGCCCGCCGCCTCGAAGCGCTTGCCGGCGACGATGACGTTGTCCTCGAGCAGCGCCGGATAGAGCTTGCTCTCGGTGTGGCTCGAGGTGAAGACATAGCCGAAGCGCTCCACCATGGCGCGGTGCGTGATCGTGTCCATGAAGGCCGGAATCGCCTCGCGCTGGCGATAGGTGTAGGCGCGCAGGTCGTCGATGCCGTGCACATGGTCGGCATGAGCGTGGGTCAGCAGCACCGCATCCAGGCGCGGGACGGGATGGTCCAGCAGCTGCTCGCGCAGGTCCGGCGAGCAATCGATGATCAGGGTCCCCTGCCCCGCAGACCCGCCCTCCACGAGGACCGAGACGCGGCGTCTGCGGTTGCGCGGGTCGCAGTCGCCCCAGTGGCCCCCCGGCGTCCCATCGGCCAGGGGCACGCCCCCGGACCCGCCGCAACCGAGCATCGTGATCTTCATGAAGCGGCGGCTCACCCGGCAGCGGGACGGGCCGCGCGCGAGAAGAGGCGGAAAAAGTTGTCGCTGGTCGCCGCCATGATCTCCGCCATGCCCACACCCTTGACGGCGGCCAGCATGGCCGCGGTGTGGCGGACGAGGGCGGGCTCGTTCCGCTTGCCGCGATGCGGCACCGGCGCGAGGTAGGGCGAGTCGGTCTCCACCAGCAGCCGGTCCAGGGGGACCTCGGCCGCGGTGCGGCGCAGCTCCTCCGCCTTCTTGAAGGTCAGGATCCCGGCCAGCGAGATCATCATGCCCAGCTCCAGGGCGCCCTTGGCCAGCTCGGGTCCGCTGGAGAAGCAGTGGATGACGCCGGTGAAGGGACCCTTCGCGTGCTCCTCGGCCAGGATTTCCACGGTCTCACGGTCGGCGTCGCGGCTGTGCACGATGAGCGGCAGGCCGCTCTCGCGCGCGGCGGCGATGTGGGCGCGAAAGCTCTCGCGCTGCTCGGCCCGCGGGCTGTGCTCATAGAAGTAGTCGAGCCCCGTCTCGCCGATGCCGACCACCTTGGGGTGCCGGGCCAGCTCCAGCAGCCGGTCCGGGGCGGACTGGCCCTGCTCCTTGGCCTCGTGGGGATGGACGCCGACGCTGCACCAGACCTTGTCGAAGCGCTCGGCGATGGCGATCACGTCCTCCGCCTCCGAGAGCTTGGTGCCGATGGTCAGCATGCCGCCGACGCCGGCCGCCTCCGCCCGCGCCACGACCTCGGCCAGTTCCTCGCCCTCGCGCTGCAGATAGTCCAGGTGGCAGTGCGAATCGATCAGCATCAGCCCAGCACCTCCTCGTCCGTGTAGCGGGGGAAAATTCCTTGCGGCTTGGGCAGGTCGACCCCGCTCTTCAGGTTCTCTTCGAAGTGCGCGAAGGAGCGCTCGCTGGCGTCCACGGCAAGCTGGTCCAGCAGCCTGGCGGCGCTCTCCGGCATGACCGGCTGGACCAGCAGCCCGATCCGGCGCAGGCACTCGGCCAGGACGTAGAGGACGCTCGCCATGCGCGCGGGATCGCTCTTGCGGAGCGCCCAGGGGGCCTGCGCATCGACGTAGCGGTTGGCATCGCCCACCACCTGCCAGACGGCTTCCAGGCCCCGGTGGAAGGACTGGCGGCCGAAGTCCTCGCGCAGGGTCGCCAGCAGCGCGGCGGCGGCAGAGAGCAGCGCCTCGTCGTCGGCGGTGAAGACGCCGGGCTCCGGCACCTTGCCGCCGCAGTTCTTGGCGATCATCGAGAGCACCCGCTGGGCCAGGTTGCCCAGGTCGTTGGCCAGGTCGTCATTGCAGCGTCGCACCATGGCGCTGTGCGAGAAGTCGCCGTCGCTGCCGAAGGGCACCTCGCGCATCAGGAAATAGCGCACCTGGTCCAGGCCGTACTTTTCGATCAGGGCGAAGGGGTCGATCACGTTGCCCAGGGACTTGGAGATCTTCTGGCCCTCGTTGGTCCACCAGCCGTGGGCGAAGACACGCTGCGGCGGCGCCAGGTCGCCGGCCATCAGGAAGGCCGGCCAGTAGACCGTGTGGAAGCGCAGGATGTCCTTGCCGACCATGTGCAGGTCCGCCGGCCAGAAGGTCTGCCAGTCGCCGCTCTCCTCGTCGGGATAGCCGGCCGCGGTGATGTAGTTGATCAGCGCGTCGAACCAGACGTAGGTCACGTGCGCCGGGTCGTTGGGCACGGGAATGCCCCAGCTATAGGTCGTGCGGCTGATCGAGAGGTCGTGCAGGCCGCCCTTGACGAAGGCGATGACCTCGTTGCGCCGCGAGGCCGGCTGGATGAAGTCGGGCTGGCTCTCGTAGAGCTCCAGCAGGCGGTCCTGCCAGGCCGAGAGGCGGAAGAAGTAGGAGGGCTCCTCCACCCACTCCACCTCCTTGCCCGAGGGCGCGAATCGCTTGCCCTCGACCAGGGTCAGCTCGCTCTCGGCATAGAAGGCCTCGTCGGAGACCGAGTACCAGCCGGCATACTTGCCCAGGTAGATCTGGTCGCGCTCGAGCAGCACCTGCCAGAGCGCCTGAACCGCCTTCTTGTGCCGCTCCTCGGTCGTGCGGATGAAGGCGTCGGTGGAGAAGTTCATGGCCGTGACCAGGTCACGGAACTGGGCGCTGATCCGGTCGGCATAGGCCAGCGGCTCCAGCCCGCGCTCCCGCGCCGACTGCTCGACCTTCTGGCCGTGCTCGTCGGTGCCGGTGAGGAAGAGGACGTCGCGGCCGTCCAGACGCATGAAGCGGGCGAGCAGATCGCAGGCAAGGGTGGTGTAGGCATGCCCGATGTGCGGGCGGTCGTTCACGTAGTAGATCGGCGTGGTGACGTAGTAGCGTCCGTGTGTCTCTGCCATCTCGCTCTCGCTCGCAGCCTCCGCGCAGCCGTCGGTCGACCCTGGGCGCGGTCACTGCATCGTCGTGGAAAGGAACCTGCGCCGGCGTCGCTAGCCGGCCCCGTCGAGCGCGATGAGAGCCGAAAGGAAGGCCTGCTTGCGGTCCAGGTTCTGACGCTCGCAGCTTCGTGCCAGCGCGCTGAGCTTTTCCCATAGGCTCACCCAATCCGCAAGCGTACGTCTGGCGATCAGGCGCTCGGCCAGCCCCTCCTCCTCGGCGACGAGCGCTTCGGGCAGGGCGCGCCCGGCGCCGGCACGTATCATGCGGGCCAGCCACCAGGTCATGAGCGAGAAGGCGACGCGGAAGCTCTCGCCGCCGGTGGCCCGGCCCATCTCGTCGGAAAGGGCGTGCGCCTCGCCGGCATCGATCCCCTGCCCCGCCCGGTTCAGCACCGTCAGAAGCCGGCGATAGAGCGCGAGGCCGCCGGCCGCCTCCAGCTCCAGCGCCCTGCCGATGCTTCCCTCGGCCAGGGCCGTCAGCACCCTCCTGTCCTCGGATGAAAGATCCGGGCTCTGCTCGGCCAGCAGCATCTGCAGCGCCTCGTCGGAGAGGGGCGGCATGGCCAGGCTGCAGCAGCGCGAGCGGATGGTGGCGAGCAGCTGGCCGGGCGCGTGGCTGACCAGCAGCAGCAGGGACTGCGGCGGCGGCTCCTCCAGCAGCTTCAAGAGCGCGTTGGCCGCCGAGCGGTTCATGTCGTCGGCGGAATCGACGATCAAGAGCCGCCACCCGCCGCCGGAGGCCGTGCGCCGCAGGCGCTCGCCGGCGCGGCGGACCTCCTCGACCACGATCTCGCTGCGCGGCTTGCCGGTCTTCTCGTTGACGCCCTTCTCGAGCACCAGGAGGTCCGGGTGCGCAGCGGCCGCGACCAGCCTGAAGGCCTCCTCCTCCGGGTCGATCGAGAGGTCTCCCGAGAGACCGGTCCTCCCGTCCGGGCGTGCCAGGAGGAATCGGGCCAGGCGGTAGGCCAGGGTGGCCTTGCCGATGCCCGGCCTGCCCGTCAGCAGCCAGGCATGGGGCAGGCGGCCCGACTGCAGCGCGGAGAGGAAGCGTTGCTCGGCCGCCTCCTGGCCGATCAGGCTCGCCGCCGTGCGCGGTGTCGTCTCCGAAGCCACCTTGGCCGCCCCTACCCTGTTCCCAGGCCCTGCACCGCGGCGCGAACGCGCGCTGCAACGCTCTCCCGCGCGCCGCCGGCATCGATCAGCCGGCAGGTCTCGGGCTCTTCCTTCGCCAGACTGCGAAAGGCCTGCCTGAGCGCGCGGTGGAAGTCCAGGCCGCGCGCCTCGAAGCGTGCCGCCCCGCCGCGCTCGGCCGCCCTGGCCAGCCCCTCCTCGGCGGGGAGATCGAACAGCAGGACCAGGTCGGGCCAGAGGCGCCCCAGCACCATGGTATGCAGCGCCTTCAGCGGCGCCGTCCCGACGCCCCCGACCAGGCCCTGATAGGCGAGGGTCGAATGCACGAAGCGGTCGCAGATCACCCAGCGGCCCTCCGCCAGCGCCGGACGGATCACGCGGCGGACGTGGTCGCGCCGCGCCGCGGCGATCAGCAGGGCCTCGCTCCAGGCGTCCCAGCGCTCGGCATCCCCTTCCACCAGCAGGCTGCGGATCTGCTCGGCGCCCTCGGTACCGCCCGGCTCGCGGGTCAGGACGACCGGGCGTCCCTCGTCCCGCAGGGCCTCGGCCAGCAGGCCGGCCTGGGTCGACTTGCCACTGCCCTCCCCGCCTTCAAAGGTGATGAAGCGGCCCGGCCTCGCCACCGTCCTAACCGCCGGAGAGGAACGCGGAGACGCCCTGGACCATGCGTCCGATCACCCCGGCCTCGGGAACGGCGCGGCCGGCGACGATGGGAAAGTCGACCGGCGGCGTGCCCGGCGCCTCGACGCTCAGCACCGCCACCTCCTGCCCGGCCTGGATGGGTGCCGGAATCGGGCTCTGATAGATCAGCTTGACCGTCATGGCGTCGCGCGAGGCGCGCAGCAGGTTGACGGCGATCTCGGTCGGCGCGATCAGCGGCACGCTGGGCTGGTCGCCCATCCAGACCTCGGCCTCGTCCAGTTGCTCGCCGGCCTGGAAGAGGCGATAGCGCGAGAACTCGCGGAAGCCCCAGGCCAGCAGGCGCTCGCCCTCCTCGGCCCGCTCGCGCTTGCTCTCCAGGCCCATGACCACCAGGATCAGCCGCCGCCCGTCGCGCACCGCAGAGGCCACCAGGCAGTAGCCGGCCTCGCTGGTGTGGCCGGTCTTCAGGCCGTCCGCGCCGATGCTGCGGTAGAGCAAGGGGTTGCGGTTGCCCTGGGTGATGTCGTTCCAGGTGAACTCGGTCTCGGCATAGATGCGGTAGTACTGCGGATAGCGCTGGATCAGGATGCGGGCCAGGGTCGCCAGGTCGCGCGCGGTCATGCGGTGCTGCGGATCGGGCCAGCCGGTGACGTTGGCGAAGGTCGATCCGGTGAGGCCCATCTCCTGGGCCAGCACGTTCATCTCGCGCACGAAGGCGGCCTCGCTGCCGGCCAGCCCCTCGGCCAGCACGATCGAGGCGTCGTTCCCCGACTGCACGATCATGCCGCGGAGCAGGTCGCCGACCGAGACCGAATCCCCGACCTCGACGAACATCTTCGAGCCGCCCATGCGCCAGGCCTTCTCGCTGACCAGGAGCTGGTCGTCGAGGCTCAGCAGGCCCTGGGCCAGCCGCTCGAAGACGACGAAGGCGGTCATGAGCTTGCTCATGGACGCCGGCGGCAGGGCAAGGTCGGGATTCTTCTCGAAGAGGACGGCGCCGCTCTCGGCGTCGACCAGGATTGCCGAGCGTGCCTTGGTGTCCAGGGCTCCGGCGTCATTGCCGGACACCAGCACCAGGACAAAGGCAACCACGGCAAGGGCTTTACCGATGATCAGTAAAGCCGGCTTCTGGAACATGGAGTGGTCTCCCCTGTCGCTCCGGACCCAAGTGGGCCTAGGTTAGAGCAGAGCGGATCGAGTCTTAACTCCTGCCTTCGAAGACGAGGTGGCTCTGAAAGAGGCCAGCCCTGGCCAGACGGTCGCGCGCCAGCAGGGCGGCCGAGGCATCGATGAAGGGCCCCATGCGCACCCGAAAGAACTCCTTGCCCGAGAGGATCACCGGCTCGATCGAGATGTTTCCGTAGGTCTCGAGCTCGCGCTTCAGCTTCGTCGCATTGCCGCGTTCGGCAAAGCTGCCGAGCTGCAGGTAGACGGCCGAGCGGTCGCGCACCGGCACGGCGGACACGAGCTGCGGCTGGGGCGCCTTGTAGGGATCGCTGCCCACCACCAGTGCACGGCTCTCGGCCGGCAGCACCTCGACCCTGACCTTGGCCGTCCCCTTGTTGACGAAGCCCAGCTGCTTCGCCGCGGCCTGCGAGAGGTCGATCAGGCGGCCGCGGGAGAAGGGACCGCGATCGTTGATCCGAACCTTGACGCTGCGGCCATTCGAGAGGTTGGTGACCCTGGCGATGACCGGCATCGGCAGGGTCTTGTGGGCGGCTGTCAACGCGTTCTTGTCGAAGATCTCTCCGCTGGCCGTCTGGCGGCCGTGGAACTTGGGCCCGTACCAGGATGCGACGCCCACCTCGTCGTAGGCCCAGTCGGCCCTGGGCTTATGGACGCGCCCTGCGATGTTGTAGGGCTTGCCGACTCGGATGCTTTTGACCTGATGTCGGGGAGGCTCGTCATCGCTTTCGAGCGGACCCGTCTTGGCATGCACCTTCTGGGTGGGAGAGGCGATCGCGTCGTCCTTGCCGGCGCACGCGCACATGAAGAGGCCTAGAGAGGCAAAAAGAACCAGGACACGGGCAGCCACGGGCATGGCGACACTCCTACTGCTGCAACCGCCTCAATAGTTCGGGAGAGGGATAGCCGTCAGCCGGCAATCCTTGACTCCCCTGGTAGGCCCTGACCGCGGCCCGCGTCTTAGGCCCGACCTTTCCGTCGGGTAAGCCGCTATCGAAACCGATTGCATTCAAACGGGTCTGTATCTCACGCACCTGCTGGACCGTCAGCCGTTCATCCGAATCGGGTGGCGGACTGACGCTCAGCGGACCGAAACCGGCAATGCGGTCGGCCAGGTGCCCGACGGATATGGCATAAAGCTCCGAGTTATTCCAGCGCCGGATCGCTCGATAATTACCGAATACCAGAAAGGCTGGTCCGCGCCAGCCGGCGGGCAGCACCAGGGCCCCGCTATCGACGCGGGGCGCCAGGCCGCCGCCACCCGGCCGGCGCACGCCCAGAGCCTCCCACTGGGTCAGGGCAAGCTGCGTGGAACCGTCCGCCAGGGCATAGTCGAAGCCCTGCGGCAGGACGACCTCGTAGCCCCAGGGTTCGCCGACTTTCCAGCCGTTGTTGCGCAGCAGATTTGCCGCAGAGGCAAAGGCGTCCGGCAGGCTTGCCCAGATGTCCGGCACCCCGCTGCCGTCGTAGTCCACGGCGTTGTTGAGGTAGGTCGAGGGCAGGAACTGGAACTGCCCCGTGGCCCCGGCCCAGGAGCCGACGAGATTGGTGGGCGTCCGGACGCCGCTCTGCACGATCCTGAGCGCGGCCATGAGTTCGCCGCGGAAGAGCGCCTCGCGCCGGCCGTCCCAGGCCAGGGTGGCGACGGCCGGGATGACGCGGAAGTCGCCCATGGTGCCGCCGAAGTTGGTCTCCAGCCCCCAGAAGGACATGAGCACGGGTGCGGGCACGCCGTAGCGGGCCTCCACCTGGCTCAAGACCTGCTGGTTCTGCCGCTGCAGGCGCTGTCCCTCGGCGATGCGGCTGTCGTTCACCCGGCGCATGTAGCGCCAGAAGCTCTGCACGAACTCCGGCTGCCGGCCGTCGAGATCCAGCACGTCCTGGACCGGCTGCAGGCCATCGAGGCTGCGCTGTAGCGTGTAGTCCGAGATGCCCCCGTCTCTGGCTTCCCGGCGGAAGGCCTGTAGCCAGGCCTCGAAACTGAGAGTCGCGGCGAGGGCCGGGCTGGCCGCCAGCAGGCCGAGACCTGCGCCGCCAGCCAGAAACCTCCGCCGTGCTATCGCGATTTCAGAGGACAAGAGTGCCATCGTTCACCTTTCCGTCCGGGTCATTGCCCCCCGGTCCCTTCATTGCCACAGCTCCCCCTCAGCGGCAATGCGCCAGGCGGATCGCGGTGGACAGCCGGGCCCGCAACGTCCCCTTGAAGCCTTGCCACTTCCTTCTCTTTCCCGCAGCCTGTTGCCATCCCCCTTCATCCAGCGAGGAGGTCCGAGCCGGCATGGGCAAGAGAGGACGATTTCTGGCGGGGCTGGTCTTCGCCGTCCTGCAGACACCCCGGGTCCTGACGGCCCAGGAAGCGGTCGACACCGCGCTGGTTCTCGCGGTCGACGCCTCGGGCAGCATCGATCCCGCGGAATTCGACCTGCAGCGCGAGGGAATCGCGGCGGCCGTCACCAGCCCCGACCTTCTGGATCTCATCCGCTTCGGCCAGCACGCCACGATCGCCCTCTCCTACCTGGAATGGGGCGGGCCGGGCACGGCCGAGATCGTGGTCCCCTGGGCCATCGTCAGGGATGCGGAGAGTGCAGGCGCCTTTGCCGCGGCGGTCCTGGCGGCCCCGCGCTCGCTGCAGTCCTACAACGCGATCGGCGATGCCATCGTGGCCGGACAGCTCTACCTAGAGGCCTGCCCCTGCGTGCCCGAGCGCCAGGTGATCGACGTCTCGGGCGACAACCCTGACAACCGCAGCATCGTGCCGGCACCGGTGGCCCGCGACCGCGCCGTCGCCGCCGGGATCGTCATCAACGCGCTGGCGATCCTCCAGGACGGCTTCCTGGGGCCTGGCGGCAAGCCCTGGCTGGTCGAGGCCTACGAGGCGGAGGTGATCGGCGGCCCCGGCGCCTTCGTCATGACCGCCCAGAGCCGCCGCGACTTCGAGCGCGCGCTGCTCGACAAGATGCTTCTGGAGATCGCCGGCGGCGAGCCTCGCCTGCCCCAGCCTTTCGGTCTCGCGCGGTACCTGACCGCAACCCCGCCCGGCCGCCCATACCAGGATACTTCCGTGGGTGGCCGGGCGGGGGTGCGGGCTGGTACCGCCTTCACCTCACCGCGAAGCGCTTTAAATGGCGAGGAAATCGCCGCTGGAGAGCTGCCCGCCCGGCTGCAGTGACAGGTCCGCAATGTCGGCGGCGAAGAGGGTGGTCTCGACCGAGGTGACCACGATTCCGGCCGGCAGGCTGCCCTCGAGGATGAGGGTATCGTTGCCGGCACCCCCGTCGTAGGTCTCGCCGGCCAGCAGCTCGCCCAGCGAGGCCGCCAGGGTGTCCGCGCCCGAGCCGCCATCCAGGCTGTCGATCCCGGACCCGCCGAAGATCAGGTCCGCACCGCTACCGCCGGCAAGCTGCCCGTCGTCCTGGTCGCCGCCGCTGATCAGGTCGTCGCCATCGCCACCCAGCAGCGAGATATCGGCCCCGTCGCCGCCGTAGATCCGGTCCTCGCCCGATCCGCCCCAGAGGTTCCGGTCCTGGCCGCCCTCGCCATAGAGCAGATCCTCGCCGCTGCCGCCGTGCAGCAGGCTGTCGTTCCCGAAGGCGCCGAAGATCCGGTCCTCGCCGTCGAAGCCGAAGAGCTCGATATCGTCGCCGGCGCCGCCGTAGAGCCGGTCGTCTGCCCCTCCGCCGAAGAGCCCATCGCTGCCGGCGGCTCCGTAGAGCCTATCGTCGGCGCCCAGGCCGAAGAGGAGATCGTCGCCCGAAAGGCCGAAGGCCCGGTCCCGGATCTCGCTGCCGGTGAGGCTGTCCGGACCGCCGGTGCCGACCAGGCTGTTGCCGTTGGTCGCTCCGCCGATAATCACCTCGACCGAGGTCAGGGTCAGGCTGGCCGGCAGCGAGGCGTCGTAGATCACCGTGTCGGTCCCCGAGCCGCCGTCGTAGGTCTCGCTGCCGTTGATCTCGCCGGGCTCGATGGCGAAGACGTCCTCGCCCGACCCTCCGTAGAGGCGATCGCTCCCCGATCCGCCGTTCAGCCTGTCATCGCCGTCGCCGCCGTAGAGCAGGTCTTCTCCCTGCCCGCCGAACGCGCTGTCGTCTCCCGCCGCCCCCCAGAGGCTGTCGCCCGCCGAACCGCCGTAGAGGCCGTCGTCGCCGCTGCCGGCCACGATCCCATCGGACCCGGCACCACCATAGGCCCGGTCCTCGCCGCTGAACTCGCTCAGCAGGTCGGCACCGCTGTCGCCGAAGACCCAGTCGCTGCCGGTCCCGCCGGAGATGTCGCTGTCTGCGCCGCTGCCGCCGTAGACGCGGTCGTCGTCGTCCTCGCCGCCGTAGAGGCTGGCGTCGGACCCGTCGCCGCCGAAGATCCGATCGCTCTCACCCGACCCGTAGAGGCCCAGGTCGGCGCCGCTGCCGCCGAAGATGCGATCGTCGCCGGCCCTGCCGACCAGCAGGCTGTCGGCCCCGTCGCCGCCGACGATCCGGTCGGCACCGCTGTCGCCGAACAGGCTGACATCCTCGCCCTGCCCGCCGAAGAGGCGATCGTCGCCGCTGCCGCCGAAAAGGCGGTCGGACTGCGACTGGCCGAAGAGGCTGTCGTCGCCATCTCGGCCGCTGAGACGGTCGCTGCCGCCCAGCCCGTAGATCAGGTTGTCCGGTGCCGTGCCCTCCAGGGTATCGGCCTGGCTGGTGCCGATCAGCGTATCACTGGTGGGCGCACCGAAGATCACGCTTTCGATGGAGATCAGGTCGACGCCGCTGGGCAGCGGTCCATAGGCGAAGAGGGTGTCGTTCCCCGCCCCGCCGGCGAAGGTCTCGCCGGCCTCGGCCTCGCCGGTCGCGACGAACATGGTGTCGTCGCCGGCGCCGCCGTAGAGGGAATCCCGGCCGATGCCGCCGGAGAGCAGGTCATTGTCGGCCTGGCCCGCGAGGCGGTCGTCACCGGACCCGCCATAGAGGCGGTCGCCGCCGGAACCGCCGGCCAGGCTGTCGGCCTCGTCGCCGCCGTAGAGACGGTCGGTACCGCGGCCGCCGTCGAGCTGATCCGCGCCCTGCTGACCGACCAGGATGTCGTTTCCGGTGCCTCCGCTGAGGCTGTCGCCGCCGGAGCCGCCGCGGAGCTGATCGCTGCCGGAGCCGCCGTAGAGACCGTCCAGCCCCTGCCCGCCGAAGAGGGAGTCGTCGCCTTCCTCCCCGTAGAGCAGGTCCGAAGACGATCCGCCGACCAGGCGGTCGGCATCGGATCCGCCATAGAGGTTGTCGTTGCCGCCGTCGCCGAAGAGGGAATCGATGCCCTGATCGCCGTGGAGCCGGTCGTCGTCGCCCAGACCGTAGATCCTGTCGTCGCCGCTCTGCCCCATCAAACTGTCGGGGCCGTCGGTACCGGTCAGGACGTCCGCGCCGCTGCTGGCCGCCGATGCGATGATCACGCGCTCGATCGAGCTGAGCATCACCCCCTCGGGCAGGCTCTCCTCGGCGATCAGGGTGTCGTTCCCCATCCCGCCGATGAAGCTGTCGCCAGCCTGGGCCTCGCCCGTCCCGACGATGAAGGTGTCGTCGCCCTGCGCACCGAAAGCGGCATCGGCACCGCTGCCGCCCCGGATCACGTCGTCGCCGTCGCGGCCGACCAGGCGATCCTCACCACTGCCGCCGAAGAGGCTGTCGTTGCCCTCGCCGCCGTCCAGGCCGCTGTCGCTGCCGGTCCCGCCGTAGATCCGATCGTCGCCCGCACCGCCTTCCAGGGCGAGGTCGTCGCCGCCGTCGCCGAAGATCAGGTCGGGGCCGGCGCCGCCGAAGAGGCTGCTGTCCGCGCCGCCGCCACCGAACAGCCAGTCCTGACCCGACCCGCCGTCCAGTCCGCTGTCGCTGCCGGCATCGCCGAAGAGGCTGTCCCAGCCCGCACCCCCGGCCAGGCTCTCGTCGTTGCCCGATCCCCCGAAGACGGCGTCGTTGCCGGCGTCCCCGTAGAGGCGGTCACCGGAACTGAGACCGTAGATCCGGTCGTTCCCGCTGAGCCCGGCCAGGGTATCGGGCTTGTCGGTGCCGGTCAGTGCGTCGGCGCCGCTGGTCGCCTGGTTGCCGATGATCACGCGCTCGATCGAGCTGAGCACGACCCCGTCCGGCAGTGCCTCCTCGGCGATCAGGGTGTCGTCGCCGGCGCCGCCGAAGAAAGTGTCGCCGGCCTCAGCCTCGCCGGTGGCGACCAGGAAGGTATCGTCCCCGTCGCCGCCGAATTGACTGTCGGCACCGCTGCCGCCGCGTAGCAAGTCATCGCCGTTGCCGCCGGCGATCTCGTCGTCGCCCGGACCGCCATAGAGCGTGTCGCTGCCGACCCCGCCGTCTATGCCGCTGTCGTCTCCGGAACCGCCGAAAATCGTGTCGCTGCCGTTGCTGCCGGCCAGCACCCTGTCGTCCGCCCGGCCGCCGAAGATGACGTCCGGGCCGCTGCCGCCGATAAGGCTGGTGTCGGCTCCGCCGTCGCCGAACAGCAGGTCGCGCCCGGATCCTCCCTCGATGGCGGTGTCGTTTCCGGCGCCGCCGAAGACGATGTCGTCGCCCAGGCCGCCGGAGAGGCTCGGGTCGCTGCCGGAGCCGCCCAGGATCTCGTCGTCACCGGCATCACCGTAGAGGCTGTCGGAGGCGCTGAGGCCATAGATGCGGTCGTTGCCGCTGAGGCCGGCGATGCTGTCCGGTCCGTCGCTGCCGGAAAGCACGTCCGCGCCGCTGGTCGGGGTGTCGCTGCCGGAGACGATGATCCGCTCGATCGAGCTCAGGATCACGCCCTCGGGCAGGCTCTCCTCCAGCAGCAGCGTATCGCTGCCGGCGCCGCCGAAGAAGGCGTCGCCGCTGACCGCCTCTCCCGTCGCCACCAGGAAGGTGTCGTCCCCGGCCCCGCCGTAGGCGCTGTCCCGACCGGTGCCGCCGCGAATTACGTCCCGACCGCTGCCGCCGAAGAGCCCGTCGTCGCCGGCATCGCCGAAGAGGCTGTCGTCGCCGGAATCGCCCGCCAGCCCCTTGTCGTTCCCCTGACCGCCGAACACGAAGTCGCTACCCTGGCCGCCCCAGAGCGTGGTGTCGTCGTCATTCCCTCCGAAGAGGCTGTCGCTGCCTTCGCCGCCGAAAAGACCGATGTCCGCGCCGTTGTCGGCCTGGAGCCCGTCATTGCCGGAGCCCCCAAAGAGACCGCTGTCAGCTCCGCTACCGGACAGGATGAGATCGCTGCCGCTCTGCCCGTGAAGTTCGCTGTCCTTCCCGGTGCCTCCGACAACAAAATCATTGCCGTGACCACCCGCAATCGAGGTGTCGTCGCCGGCGCCCCCGTAGAGCAGGTCGCTTCCGCTGTCACCGTCTATTGCGGTGTCGTCATCCTCGCCACCGAGGATCCTGTCGTTGCCGCTTCCCCCTTGCAGCCTGCTATCCGATCCCGTGCCGCCGTAGATGCCGTCCGCGCCTTGGCCTCCGTAAGCCGAGTCCGCTCCACCGTCTCCGAAGATCCTATCGTCCGCGAGGCCGCCATCCAGGTTGTCGGAGCCGTTGCCGCCGTAGAGGCTGTCGCTTTCCTGGCCGCCGTAGAGGGAATCAGCGCCGGCGTCGCCATAGAGGCTGTCGTCGCCGCCGATCCCGTAGACCCGGTCGTTGCCGCTGAGCGCGTCGATGGAATCGGCGCCGTCGCTGCCGGTCAGACGGTCCGCGGCGCTGGTCGCCCCATCGACACCGGAGATGATGATCCGCTCGATCGAGTTCAGGATCACGCCGTCCGGGAGGCTCTCGTCGGCGATCAGGGTATCGCTGCCGGCGCCGCCGTAGAAGGCATCCCCGGTCACCGCTTCCCCGGAGCCGAGCAGGAAGGTATCCGCCCCGCCGCCGCCGACCGCCGTGTCGCGCCCCGAGCCGCCGCTGATCGTGTCGCTGCCTTCGTCGCCGAAGAGGCTGTCGTCACCGCTGCCGCCCAGCAGCTCGTCGGAATCGTCGCCGCCGTAGACGCGGTCGTCGCCAAGGCCACCGTCAAGCCCGCTGTCCTTGCCGCTCTGGCCCAGGACCACGTCCGCCCCGGAGCCGCCGAGCAGGCTCACGTCGTTGCCGCTGTTGCCCTGGATCTCGTCCTGGCCGGAGCCCCCGTCCAGGCTGGTATCGTCGCCCTCGTCGCCCCGGATGCTGTCGGCCCCGAGATCGCCGAAGAGCTGGGTGTCGTTGCCCTCGCCACCGAAGACGCTGTCGTTCCCCGCCCCGCCGCCGACAAAGAAGTCGTAGCCCTCGCCCGCCAGGACCTTGTCGGCGCCGCTGTCGCCGAAGAGGTGCCGGTCGAAGCCGCTGTCCCCGGTGATCCGGTCCTTGCCACTGCCGCCGTAGAGCGAGAGGTCGTTGGCGCTGCCGCCGGAGATGCTGTCGTCGCCGTCCAGGCCGAGCAGCAGGATATCGTTGCTGTCGCCGCCGTAGATGCGGTCGTCGCCCGAATCGCCGATCAGCTGGAAATCGTAACCTGCCCCACCGTAGAGGCCGTCGTCCCCGCTGCCGCCGGAGAGGCTGTCGACCCCCGACCCGCCGAAGAGGCTGTCCTTACCCTCCATGGCGTACTGGGTGTCCGCGCCGCTGAGGCCGCGCAGCGCGTCGTTCCCCGTCAGGCCGATGATCGTATCGGTGCCGTCGGTGCCCTCCAGATCGTCGGGGCCGCTGCTGCCGACGATGAGGTTGCCGCCGCCGATGATATACTCGACCGAGATGAGCTCCACGCCGGTCGGCAGCGCTCCCTCCGAGAAGACCGTGTCCGTCCCGGCGCCGCCGTTGAGAGTTTCGCCGGCGACTGCCTCCCCCGACAGAACAAAGAAGAGATCGTCGCCGTCGCCGCCGAAGGCCGTATCCTTGCCGCTTCCGGGGATGATGGTGTCGTCGCCCGATCCACCTTCGAAGCCGTCGCCCAGGATGTGGTCGTCGCCCGATCCACCGGTGATGATGTCGTTTCCGTCATAGCCGACGAGGAAGCTATCGTTGCCGTAGCCACCCGAGATGTAGTCCGCTCCGTCGCCACCGTTGATGAAGCTGTCGTCGCCGGCCCCCCCGAGGAGAAAGTCGGTTCCCTCGCCACCAAAGATGTTGCGATCCCCGCCGCTGCCACCGTCGATGAAGTCCGAGCCGGTCGCACCCTCAAAGCGGGAATCCTCGCCGCTGCCGCCGAGCAGTTCGTCGTTGCCGCTGCCCCCGAAGAAAGCCGTGTCGTTGCCGCCTTCCCCACTGATGAAATCGTTCCCGTCGCCGCCCTGGAAAGAGAGGTCGTCACCGGGCCCGGCGAAGATCCGATCGACGCCCGCAGCGCCGAAATGAAAGCTGTCGGCCCCGTCACCGGCGAAGAGAACATCCGATCCGGACCCACCGAAGAGGGATGCGTCGCTGCCGTCGTCGCCGAAGAGCGTATCGATCCCGGACCCCCCGTAGATGAGGGAATCGTCGCCGCTTAGGAGATAGATCCGATCGTCCGCCGAGCTTCCGGATATCTCGGCATCGGCCCCGCTGGTCCCGTAGAGCACCGCCATCTAGTCTCTTCCCTCACCCGCACCTGGTGTCGGTTCACGCTGGCCAAATAAACAGAGAAAGTGTCAAAAATCCAATTCTCTTTGCGGCTGACCCGATGGCCCGCCCCGACGGGGACCAATCTAACCAAGATATCTGGGCAAGGATGTGGTAGCGCAGTCTCACTTGTCCCTTGACAGACGTGCCTAGCCTACTGACATAGCATCTGTCCAGGATCGGGCAACGAGTAGGACTGACCGCCCCAAGCGGTCCCCGGAGATTTGAGGGGCAGCTTGCACCGGGTCAACAAATCGCTAAAGCGTCTAGAAATGGATCGCCCCTCATCAGGTCGGGACGGCTTGCCGCCCCGGGACAGGAACAAGAGGAGCGAAGTGCCATGACCTCCAATCACGCAGAGACCATCGTCCTGCACGCGGGGCATCGGAAGGACACGGCGACCAACGCGGTTGCCGTACCGATCTATCAGACCACAAGCTATCAGTTCGACAGCACCGAGCATGCGGCCAACCTCTTCGCGCTGAAAGAGCTGGGCAACATCTACACCCGCATCATGAACCCGACGACGGCGGTGCTGGAAGAGCGCATCGCGGCGCTGGAGGGCGGTGCGACGGCGCTGGCGCTCTCCTCCGGGCAGGCGGCCTCCGCCTTCGCCATCCAGAACGTGGCGCAGGCCGGCGACAACTTCGTCTCCTCGACCGACCTCTACGGCGGCACCTGGAACCTCTTCGCCAACACGATGAAGACCATGGGCATCGAGTGCCGCTTCGTCGATCCCTCCGACCCGGAGAACTTCCGGCGGGCCACCGACGACAAGACCCGCGCCTACTATGCCGAGACCCTGCCCAATCCCAAGCTGAACGTCTTCCCGATCGGCGAGGTGGCCAGTATCGGCCGCGAGCTCGGCGTCCCGCTGATCATGGACAACACTGCCGCCCCGGTGCTCTGCAAGCCGCTGAAGCACGGTGCGGCCGTCGTGGTCTACTCGACCACCAAGTACATCGGCGGGCACGGGAACTCGATCGGCGGCGTCCTGGTCGACGGCGGCAATTTCGACTGGGAGGCGCACAAGACCCGCTTCCCGCTGCTCTCCGAGCCCGACCCCAGCTATCACGGCGCGGTCTGGATCGAGGCGGTGAAGCCCCTGGGCCCGATCGCCTATGCCATCCGCGCCCGCGTGGTGCTGCTGCGCGACCTCGGCGCCTCCATGAGCCCCTTCAACGCCTTCCTCTTCCTGCAGGGCCTGGAGACCTTGCCGCTGCGCATGCGCGAGCACTGCCGGAACACGGCGGCCGTGGCCGACTTCCTGTCGAAGCGGCCGGAGGTGACCAAGGTCATCTTCCCGAGCAACCAGGAGGGCGAGTTCCGCAGGCGGGCGGACGCCTATCTCGAAGGCGGCTACGGCGGCCTGGTCGGCTTCGAGCTGGCCGGCGGACAGAAGGCGGGGCGTAGCTTCATCGATGCGCTCCAGCTCTTCTACCACGTCGCCAACATCGGCGATGCGCGCTCGCTGGCGATCCATCCGGCCTCGACCACGCACTCCCAGCTCTCGGCCGAAGAGCAGGGCCTGAGCGGCGTCAGCGACGGCTATGTCCGCCTCTCGGTCGGCATCGAGCACATCGACGACATCCTGGGCGATCTCGAGCAGGCGCTGGGCGCCAGCGCGGCAGCCTGACGGCAGGTCAGTCGAGGGTGGCCGGACCCCGGGTCCGGTCACCCCGGCCGCCCGGAATCACCTGCCGGCCTCGCCCGACGGCTCCGTTCGGGAAAAGCGGCCCAGTCCGAACTCATCCAGAACATCGATCGTGAAACTGGAGGCGGCGCCCGTCGCATCGAGGGTGAAGGTGACCGCGGCGATGGAGCCGAGCGGTGCGCTCTCGTTCAGATCCTCGAAATAGAAGATGTCGCCGGACCAGTGTGCGAGCGGGTGGACCTGCGGCTGCGGACCCAGCTCGAGGACAAGCCCCTCCCCACCCGAAGCCACGCTGGCCGGGCCGAAGTAGTCGCTCTCGTAGCGTCCCTCGTAGCTGGCAAGGGGTGCTGCGGGCAAAGGGTTCTCGGGCCGGGTCAGGCCGACAAGCCGGCCCTCCGGCGCCAGCAGCGGCTGGAAGAGAGCCCGGTAGGCGGCCAGCCAGTCCCGGCTGATCTCGCCGAACTGGACCAGGTCCATGAACTGGGCGGTGAGGGCCTCGACCGCGCCGATCGGCGTCGCGTTGCTGAAGGCGACGATGCCGAGCTCCTCGGAGGGTAGCAGCACGAAGTTGGTTCCGGTCCCCAGGTAGAAGGCGCCGGAATGGCTGATCGCGACGCGCCCGGAAGGCTGCACGGAGACGCCGAAGCCATAGCCGTAGGATCCCGCCCGCGAATCGCTGGTCTGCGGCTGGCGCGAGACGATCTTGGGCGTGATCGCCGCCAGGAGGGCGCCTGCCTCGACGATCTCCTCCCCCTCGAAGCTGCCGCCGCCCAGCACCATGATCATCCAGCGTGCGAAGTCCCTGACGGTTGAGCTGACCCCGCCCGCCGGCGACTGTGCGTCGGGCTGGCGCTGCGGACCCCGAAAGAACCTCTGGCCGTCCCAGATGTGGCCGAGCGCCCGGTTCTCACGCGCCAGATAGTCGGCATGGCGGGACGAGGTCGCAGTCATCCCCAGCGGCTCGTAGATGACGGTCGCCGAGAGCTCGGCCCAGTCGCTGCCGGAGGCCCGCGCGACGGCCTCCGCCGCTGCGGTCAGGCCGAAGTTCGTGTAGGCCTCCTGGGTCCGGAAGGGCAGCAGCGGCAGGTGGCGCAGGCGCTCCAGGACGGCGGCGCGGTCATAGCCCATGTCCTCCAGCCGGTCCCCGCCATGGTCCGGCAGGCCGGAGCGGTGGGAGAAGAGGTCGGCCAGGGTGACCTCCGCCGTGACCCAGGGGTCGGCGAGCGCGAAACCCGGCAGCAGGGCCGAGACCTTGCTGTCCCAGTCCACAACCCCCTTGCCCACCTGCCGGGCAACCACCGTTGCGGCGACCGGCTTTGAGAGCGAGGCGATCTGGAAGACGGTCCCGGCATCGACCGCGCCGCTCTCGCCGAGCGCGCGCTGGCCGAAGCCCCTGGCATAGACCTCCTCCCCGCGCCAGACCACGGCGATGGCCAGTCCGGGCAGGCCGGTCTCAGCCATGAGCTCTTCCGCCAGGCCGTCGAGCCTGGCGATGGCCTCCCTGACCTGCGCTTCGGGGATCGCCTGTGCGACGGTGCGCGGCGGCGGCAGGCTGCCGTCGATCGCCTCCGCCGTCGGCGACGCGAGCAGCCCAAGGCCCAGGCCCAGCGCTGCGAGCCAGTGGCTACCTGATGACATGCTACCGCTCCTCCCTTCGGACGCCTGCTCTCCCGACGGCGAACGCCCTTCTCGGCGCCGCTGTCGTCACGGCAGGTCCTTCTTCTCTTCCGCCTTGCCGGCGAGGCCCTCGGCCAGCTTCTTGAGGTCGCCGTTCTCCAGCCCGACCTCCTTCAGCATGGCATCCAGCAGGGGCGCCTGCGTGCGGTAGCGAAGCGCGGAGCTGACGATCTGGTCGGAGAGGCTGGCCTCGCCCGCCTCCCCGGCCTTGCCGTTGCCGTTGCCGGAGCTCCCGCCGCCGTTGAGGCCGTCCATCTGGATGATCTTGATACCCTCGATGTTCTCCAGGGGCTTCACGCTCTCGGCGATGATCTGCGGCAGGGCCTCGATCAGCTTCATGCGGAGCTGCATGGCGATCTGATCGACCGAGAGCTGGTTGGCCGCCTCGTTGACGGCCCGCGCGCCCTCGGCCTCCACGGCGTAGGAGACCTGCTTGGCCGCCGCCCTCAGCTTCTCCGCCTCGGCGGCGCCCTCGGCCTCGATCCGCTCGCGTGCGGCGGCCGCGTCGGCCTCCGTGCGCACCGCCTCGGCGTGGTCGAGGGCCGCCTGCTTCTCGGCCTCCGCGGCGACCACCAGGCCGATGGCCTGCATCTCGGCCTTCTTGCGCGCCTCGATCAGCTCGATCTGCTTGTCGCGATCGGCCCGCTCGGTCTCGCGCGCCGTCGTCACCAGCTCCGCGGCCCTGGCGGCGATCGCGCGCGCCTCGTCCGCGGCGGCCTCGGCCTCCGACTTCTCGCGCGACTTCTCGGCCACCGCGATGTCGCGGGCCTGGCCCGCCAGCTCGACCAGCTTGGCCTTCTCGACCGCGGCCGCCTCGAGCGTCTGCTCCTTCAGTATCTCCTGCTCGCGCACCTCCTTGTCCCGCGCGATCTGGCGTTCGGCGACCACCTGTTCCGAGGCGATGTCGGCCTGGCGCACGCTCTGCCGGGCCAGGATCTTGGCCTCCTCGGCCTCGCGCTCGCGCTCCGCCTCCTCCTTGGCGATGAGCGCGGTCTGCTCGGCCTGGCGAATGGCGATCTCGCGGCGCTGCTCCAGGCGCGCATACTCGACGTCGCGCCCGATCTGCAGGCTCTCCTGCTCCGCCTCCAGGTTCTTGCGGCGGATCAGGACCTCGGTCTCCTGTTCGATGTCGTTGCGCTTCTTGCGCCGCTCCTCGATCTCCTGCGTCAGCTTGGTCAGACCTTCCGCGTCGAAGGCGTTGTTCGGATTGAAGAAATCCTTGTTGGTCTGGTCCAGGCCGGTGAGTGAGACCGATTCCAGCTCCAGCCCGTTCTTCAGGATGTCCTCCGAGACCGCGGCCTGCACCTTCTGCACGAAGTCCACGCGCTGCTCATGCAGCTCTTCCATCGCCATCTCGGCGGCGACGGCGCGCAGCGCATCGACGAACTTGCCCTCGACCAGATCGCGCAGGGCCTCCGGGTTCATGGTGCGCCGGCCCAGGGTCTGTCCGGCGTTGGCGATGGAATCGGCCGTCGGCTGGACGCGGACGTAGAACTCCGCCTGGACGTCGACGCGCATGCGGTCGCGCGTGATCAGCGCCTGCTCGTTGGCGCGCTTCACCTCCAGGCGAAGCGTGTTCATGTTGACCGGAATGATCTCGTGCAGGACCGGAAGCACCAGGGCGCCGCCGTTCATGATGACCTTCTGGCCGCCGAAGCCGGTGCGCACGAAGGAGATCTCCTTCGACGAGCGCTTGTAGAGGCGGGCCACGACAAGGCCGGCCGCCAGCAGGGCCACCAGACAGATGGCGACAATCACCAGGAGGGTTAGGACGTTGGCTCCAAGCATTGGATCCTCCAGCTCAGGTGGGCGTCACGAGAGCGGCAGCCGCCGCCCCCGGACCGGAACCGCGCGCCCTCGCTCTTCGCGGCGCTCGGGATGGCGTCTCATGCGCCGGACTGCAGGCCTTCCACTCCCTCGGCCTCTGCCGCGTCCGCGTTCATGACCAGGTAGGCAGCGCCCTGGCGTTGCAGGAGAAGGGCCCTGGCGCCTGCCGGAAGCTCCGGCGCACCCGCCGCGGGCTCGACCAGCAGATAGTGGACCTTGCCGAAGCGATCGGCCAGCTTGGCCTCGGCCGGCTGTCCCGCCCGTGCCGTCCCGCGGATGACCACCGCGACCTTGCCCAGGAACTCCGCCTCTTCGACCGCCTCGCTCTCCTCCTGCGGCATGACCCAGGCGAAGCCCAGGGCCAGGTAGCGGGTGAGCGGCAGGGACAAGAGCAGTGCCGCGGCGACCGCGACCAGCACCGGCAGGACCGCCCCGCCCAGGCCCAGGGCCAGGTGCTGCACAACGAGCCCCGAGAGACCGAAGGCGGTCAGGAAGGCGATCAGGACGATGAGCGCCGGCACGCGGCCGATGCAGAGCCAGGCCGCGAAGTGGGCGAAGAGGCCGGGCGAGGAGACGCCGTCCACCGCGTCCCCGCCGTCCAGCTCGATATCGGCGTCCGGCAGGTCGACCTCGGGCAGCATGGATTCGAGCGCGCTGGAGAGGCCCATGCCCAGGACGAGGCTCACGACCTCGATCAGGGCAATCGCGAGCATGAGGCCAAGCGCTACGGAGAAGGGCAGTGCGGCCGGTTCCAGCAAGAGTTCGAACACAAGCGGCCTCCTCCTCCTTCCGGACCTGGTCTCGTCGCCTGCAGCCGGCAACAGACTGGATGCTCTGCTTGCCCGCCGACAGGTCTTATAGATGGTGCCTGATGGCTTGTTTCACAATTTGTAAGGCGCCACGGCACCGCGCGCCCCGCCAGGGACGAAGCCTCACGGTTTCTCCGTCAAGCTTGTCTGCCGATTGTGTCTGCCTGGCGGCGCGCTAGCTGTTAGTCTGACTGCAAGGGTCGCGACACGAGACCCGGGAGGAAACGCGATGAGCCAAGTGCAGTCTGTGGTCGAGGCCTACCGGCCTCAAGAAGGGCTCTCCCTGGTCGCAGGACCGCGGGAGCCGGCGCTCTGGGAGCGGACGGTTCCCCAGATCCTGGCGGATACGATCGCGCGCTGCGCCGAGCGCGACGCGCTGATCTTCGCCGACCGGGGCCTCAGGTGGAGCTATCGCGCCTTCGGGGCCGCCGTCGACCGCTTCGCCTCCGGGCTGGTGGCCCTGGGGATCGGAAAGGGGGACCGGGTCGGCATCTGGTCGCCGAACAAGCCGGAATGGCTGGTGACGCAGTTCGCCACCGCCCGCATCGGGGCGATCCTGGTCACCATCAACCCGGCCTACCGCCTGGCGGAGCTGGAGTTCGCGCTGAACAAGGTCGGCTGCAAGGCCCTGGTGACCGCCGAGCAGTTCAAGACCAGCGACTACCTGGCCATGCTGAACGAGCTTGCACCGGAGCTCGGCCGCTCAGCACCCGGCGCCCTGGCGGCAGGGCGGCTGCCCGCACTGCGCAGCGTCATCCATACCGGCGAGCGGCAGGTCGCAGGCATGTTCCGCTTCGCCGAGGTGGAGGAGCGCGGCAGCAGTCTGTCCGCCGAGCGGCTGGATGCCCTCTCCGCTGCGCTGACGCCCGACGAGGCTATCAACATCCAGTTCACCAGCGGCACCACAGGCACGCCGAAGGGCGCCACCCTGACCCACCGCAACATCGCCAACAACGGGCGCCTGGTGGTCGGCACCATGGCGCTGGGGCCGGAGGATCGGCTGTGCATTCCCGTCCCCCTCTACCACTGCTTCGGCATGGTGATGGGGACCCTGGGCTCGGTCTCCGCAGGCGCGGCCATGGTCTTCGCCGGGGAGGCCTTCGATCCCCTGGCCACCCTGCAGTGCGTTGCGGAAGAGCGCTGCACGGCCCTCTACGGCGTGCCGACCATGTTCGTGGCCCAGCTCGAGCATCCGGACTTCGCCCGCTTCGACCTCTCCTCCCTGCGCACCGGGATCATGGCCGGCGCCCCCTGCCCCATCGAGGTCATGCGGCGCGTCATCTCGGACATGCACATGGCGGGCGTCACCATCGCCTACGGCATGACCGAGACCAGCCCGGTCTCCTTCCAGAGCCACATGGACGACCCGATCGAGCGGCGGGTCTCGACCGTCGGGCGGGTCCACCCCCACGTCGAGGTGAAGGTCATCGGACCGGGCGGAGAGATCCTGCCGACCGGCGAGAAGGGCGAGCTCTGCACGCGCGGCTATTCCGTCATGCAGGGCTACTGGGACGATGCGGAGCGGACCGCCGAGGTCCTGGACGCCGAGGGCTGGATGCACAGCGGCGACCTCGCGGTCATCGATTCCGAGGGCTACTGCGAGATCGTGGGCCGGGTGAAGGACATGCTGATCCGCGGCGGCGAGAACGTCTATCCGCGCGAGATCGAGGACTTCCTCTACCGCCACCCCAAGGTCCAGCAGGTGCAGGTCTTCGGCGTGCCCGATGCCAGGTACGGCGAGGTGGCCTGCGCCTGGATCGTGCTGAAGCCCGGCTGCGAGAGCAGCGAGGAGGAGATCCGCGCCTTCTGCCAGGGCCAGATCGCGCACTTCAAGATCCCCCACTACGTGCGCTTCAAGGCGGACCTGCCGATGACCGTCACCGGCAAGCCGCAGAAGTTCAAGATGCGCGCGGCGATGCAGGAAGAGCTGGGCCTGGAGAGCTAGAGCGTTTCGGTTTTGCGCGGAACCGGCCCGCACCCCCGCCCGGCCGCCCAGTCCAGGATACTTTCGTTGGGCGGCCGGGCGGGGTGCGGGCCGGCGCCGATTCCACCTGAGCGCGAAGCGCTTTAGGTCTTCTCCGCCATCTTGGTCGCGAACTCGGCCGGCAGGGTGATCTCCAGGATCTCCAGGTCGTCGGACTGGTCGCTCTGCGCGTGGAGGATGCCCGGCGGCTGGTGGATGCAGTCGCCGGCTTCCAGCAGGAACTCGCCCTCGCCCTCGTACCAGAAGCGCGCCCAGCCCTTCAGGATGTAGACGATCTGGAACTCCAGGCTGTGCGTGTGCTTGGCGTTGGGCGGCCGCTTGCCCGGCACCGCCCGGATCACCTGCGCGCCGGCCTTGCCGCCGGTCGCCTCGGCGATGCCCAGATCGCGATAGACGAAGTAGTCGCGAAGGCCGCCGGCCTCGAAGCCCCCGTCGGCGGCCTTGGAAATCGAAAACTTCATGGTTTGCCTCCCCTGTTCGGCCTGCTTCTGCCCGGAGCGCCTCCGCGCTCCCGTTCCGTCGAACAGGCTAGGCTCTAGCCCAGAAAGAGGAAGGGGTCACGAGTCATCTGGCGGTCCTACGGTCAGGCAAGGCCTCATCCGCCGTAGAAGATCCGGTAGAGGGCACCGGCGCGGTCGTCGGAGACCAGGAGCGAGCCGTCGGGAAGCTGCAGGACGTCGGCCGGGCGCCCGTCATAGCGCCCGGTGCTGTCGTCCAGCCAGCCCTCGGCGAAGATCTCCACCGGTCCGGGGCTGCCGTCGGCGGCAAGCGGCACGAAGATGACGCGGGCGCCGATGGGATCGCTGCGGTTCCAGGAGCCGTGCTGGGCGACGAAGATGCCGCCGCGATAGCGCTCCGGGAACTGCCGGCCGGTGTAGAAGGTCATGCCCAGGCTCGCGGCATGCGCATCGGTTTCGACGACCGGGAAGACAAGGCCCTCGGGCGGCGTGGAATTGCGATAGGGGCCCGTGCGCACAGAGCCGCCGCCGTACCAGGGGAAGCCGAAGTGCTGGCCGGCCGCGGTCTGGCGGTTGATCTCCTCCGGCGGGATGTCGTCGCCCATGCCGTCGACCTGGTTGTCGGTCCACCAGAGCTCGCCGCTGGCCGGGTGGAACTCCATGCCGACGGAGTTGCGGATGCCGTGGGTGAAGACCTCCCGGCCGCTGCCGTCGCGCTCCATCGCCAGGATCCCGCCGATCCCGGTCTCGTCGTAGAGCGCGAGCTTGCGCGCCGGCGAGATGTTGTGCGGCTGGCCGAGGCTCACGTAGAGGCGGTCGTCCGGGCCGATGGCGCAGATCCTGGCCGAGTGGTTGCGGGACTCCTCCTCCGGCGGGATCAGCCTGCCCTCCTCGACCACGGCATAGGCCGCAAGCTCGCCGCCCGCGATCGCCGTCTCGGCCTCCGGGAAGACCAGGACCCGGTTCTGCTCGGCCAGGTAGAGGCTGCCGTCATCGGCAAAGCAGAGGCCGTGCGGCATGGTGAAGTCGAGGAAGGGCGCGAAGGGGGCAACGCGTTCAAGGCGGGCCGGCCCTCGGCCAGGGTCAGCACCCAGGCCTCCTGACCCCTGGTGCCGACGAAGAGTGCCCTGCCGTCCGGCCCCAGCGCCATCTGCCGGGCACCCGGCACCAGCGCGAAGAGCTCGATCCCGAAACCCTCCGGCAGCGCGATCCCCTCGAGCACCCGCGCGAGATCCCGGGCGTCGCGCCCCTCCTGCGGAACCGCCTCGCTTCCGGCACCGGGACCGCGCGCCAGGAGCTCCTGCGCCGAGGCTGAGAGCGGTGCGAGGAGGGCCACGAAGGCTAGAACCAGCGACGAAAATCCAGGCGATCGTAGCATCTGCTCTGCTTCCTCTCTCAAAGACCGACAGGTCCTACATGGGCCTCAAGCAGGTGAAAGACAGCCGCGGGAACGACCGCGCCCATCGGGATCGCTCACTCCTGCGTGAGGTCTCCGGCCGGGGTCAGCAACGCGCCATCCCTTGTGACCCTTCGTGACAGAACCGGCCGACCTGGCCGGCGGCGGTGACCCAGGTCATCGCGGCCTGCCGCCCGGTCCGTGTATGATCCCTACCATGATGGCGGACCTCCTCCTGGCCCTCGGCGGCCTCGGGCTCTTCCTGCTGGGCATGGTGATCATGACCGACGGACTGAAGGGGTTGGCAGGGCCGGCCCTGCGGCGGCTGCTCCAGCGTTTCACCAGAAGCCCGACGAGCGGGGCGATGGCCGGGGCGGCGGCGACCGCACTGATCCAGTCGTCGAGCGCCACCATCGTGACCGCGATCGGCTTCGTCGGTGCGGGACTGATGACCTTCCCGCAGGCGCTCGGCATCGTCTTCGGGGCGAACATCGGGACCACCGTCACCGGCTGGCTGGTGGCCCTGCTGGGCTTCAAGCTGAAGCTGGGAACCCTGGTCCTGCCGCTGCTACTCGTCGGCGTCCTGCTGCGTCTCTTCACCGGGAGGCGCCTGCGCCTGCTCGGCTGGGCGCTGGCCGGATTCAGCCTGCTCTTCGTCGGTATCGAGGCCATGCAGGAGGGCATGGCGGTCTTTCAGGGCGTGGTCACGCCCGAAGACTTCCCCGACGACACGCTGCTGGGGCGCCTGCAGCTCCTGGGGATCGGCATCGCCATCACCCTGGTGACCCAGTCGTCGAGCGCCGGTGTCGCCACGGCCCTGGTGGCCCTTGCCGCCGGCACCATCTCGCTGCCCCAGGCCGCGGCCATGGTCATCGGCATGGACCTCGGCACCACCTGCACCGCCGCGCTGGCTGCCATCGGCGGCACCCGCGCGGCACGCCAGACCGCCTGGTCACATGTCATCTACAATATCCTGACGGCCCTCATGGCCTTCTTTCTGCTGCCGCTCTTCGCCTATCTCGCCATGCCGTGGGCCGCCGAGGCCAGCGGCAACCAGCAGGTTGCCCTCGTCGCCTTCCATAGCTGCTTCAACCTCCTGGGCGTCGTGCTAATCCTGCCCTTCGCCGGTCCCTTCGCGGGGCTCATCGTCAGGCTGGCGCCGGAGCGCGCCGACCCTCTATCGAGGCGGCTGGATGAGCGCCTCCTGAGCGACGCCGCCGCGGCCTGCGACGCCGCCCAGGCCACGCTCTGCGATATCGCGGACGCCCTGGAAGCCTTCCTGATGGCAGCGCTCAGGCCGCAGCGGAAAGGCAGCCGCGGCAGTGCAGATCGAAGTGAGGAGCTGGAGGCAACAGGCCCTGCCCTCGAGAAGGCCGAGGACTTCATCCAGGCCATCCGCATCGAGCGGGGCCGTGAACCCCGGCTGCGCCAGCGGCTGGAAGCAATCCTCCACGTCCTGGACCACCTGCAGCGGCTTCATGCCCGCTGCGGCCAGTCGGAACGTCTCGCTCAGATCCCCGAGGATGCGCGGCTGCGCAGGCTCTCCGGCCTCCTGGCCGCAGTTCTGGCCCTGGAAGGCCGGGAAGACCGGCTGGATCGCCTGAGCCGGCTTTACCGCCGCGCCCAGCACAGCTATCGGGCCCGCATCATCTCGGCCGCGGTGCAGGGCGAGATCGACGGCGACACGGCCCTCCTGCGCCTCGACGCCATCCGCTGGCTGCACCGCGTCAGCTATCACCTCTGGCGCGTAGACAGCTACCGCAAGCAGCTGGCGGAGTCGCAGCCGGATGGCGCCCTGCGGCCGGAGTGAAGGGCCAAGCGCGAGGCCGCGGTCTACTCCTTCGCCGGTCGCAGGTGAGACAGCATGCTGATTTCCGTGGACTGCGGGTCCACCCAGATCAGGACTTCCAGTCCGTTGCTGTCGATGGCTGTCAGCCGGAGGGAGTCACCGCCGACCATCTCCACGTCATGAAAGCCTTGCGCCTCCAGAACCTGCTTGTTGGCCTCGAAGGAGGTGTCGGGGTCCTCGGCAAGAGCGGGAGCGGACAGCATAGCGCCCGCCAAGGTCAGCACAGACAGCGATCTAAGGGATGTTCCCATTTGCGATGATCTCCAGCGCGGCAGATGAAGAGCCTCTGCAGCACCGCCTTATTCCACAAAACCGTCATTCCATAAAGAAAAAATTGCCCTGAGTATTCATTGCATAAAGCAGGAATCAAAACATCTATCCCTGTATTCCAAATCACGCTCACCTAAAGCAAGAACTTTATCCCACAATTAATGAAGAAAGTAAGAAAATAAGCCTTACAAGCAACGCGCCGCTGTAGTGTGGGCAATAAACAGGCACACCCGCATCACGAAACGGCAGGGGATGACAAGGAAAGATTCAATTATCCGATGGCAGGAGGAGTCTCGGCACGATCGCCACCGCGATCGTATGACTTCGGCTCACAGGAGACGGCAGCGCCTCTCCGAGGCGCGGCTGCCGACCCGATCACCGGCCAATGCGGTGAGGCCGATGCATGGCTGCCCTGCCCCCTTTGAACGAGGGACGGACGCGCCACAGGCGAGCGGGTGTGCGCGACCGGTCGTACCCAACCGGTCGCGCACCTCTTAGAGCTATCCGACGAACTCCAGGATGGCCGCGTTGACGTCGCTTGCCTTCTCCATGTGCGGCAGGTGACCGGTCGCGGGATAGCGGGCGACCTTGACCGAGCTGGGTAGGCTCTCGGCATGCGCCGCCGGCAAGATCTGGTCGACCTCGCCCCAGATCGCCTGCACCGGCACCGATAGTTTGGCCAGCTTGCCGGCGTCGAAGGTCTGCTGCGACCCGCCGGGGAAGAGCCCGTCGCGCAGCTTCGCCAGCGCGTCGACCGCGCCGTCCAGGCGTTTGAACTTGATCACCTCTTCCACCATCTCGCCGGTGATCATGCCGGGGTCGGCCACGAGCAGTTCCAGCACGCTGCGCAGCTTCTTGGAGCGCTTCTGCTCGATGAAGCCGTTGATGAAGTCCATGTTGATCTCGGCGCCGAGACCGGCCGGTGCCAGGAGGCTGGCGGAGGCCACGCGACCGGGGTGCTCGAGGGCCAGCGCCAGAGAGATGGCCCCGCCCATGGAATGGCCCACCAGGTGCGCCTTCTCGATGCCCTGCTTGTCCATGAAGTCGACCACGGCCTTGACCAGCACCGAGAGGCTGCCGTCGCCCACGTCCTTGCTGGAGCCGCCGTGGCCCGGCAGGTCCAGGGCATAGGTCGTGTGGCCCTCGGCCAGGGCTTCCTGGTTGAAGAGCCAGCCCAGGCAGTCGCCGCCGAAGCCGTGGATCAGGAGGAAGGGCGTGCCCTCGGCATCGCCCTGCTTCAGGAAGCGGGTGCGCTTGCCCGCCACCTCGATGGTCTCGGTCTCCGGCCCGCCGGCGGCGGCAGCCGCATCCCAGTCGAAGTTGTCGACGAAGTCCTTGACGTAGGCCTGGACCTCCTCGTCGCTCACCGACGAGGGCGCGCAGACGCCCAGCAGGGCGCCGACCGGCACGGTCTCGCCCGCCGCGACCACGATCTGGCGCAGGGGGCCCGCCACCGGGCTCTCGTAGACGTTGGTGATCTTGGAGGTCTCGATCTCCATGATGTCCTGGCCGGCGGAGAGCTCTTCGCCGACCTCGGCCTGCCACTCGACCACGGTGCCTTCGATCATGGCCAGGCCCCATTTCGGCATGACAATTGGTCGGATGTCGCTCATGGAGGCTTCCTTTCGCTTGGGAGGGGCAGCCGCCCTGTGCGGTCCCCTCGGTATCCGGTACTAAGTGGCGGGGGCAGCGCAGGCGGCGCTGCCCCGGCCGTTTCTCTCTAGTGGCCCTTGCCGACGACCTCGCGCACGGCAGCCTCGATGCGCGGGACACCCGGCACGTAGAGGTCTTCCAGGGCGGGCGAAAAGGGCACAGGGGCATGCGGGCCCGTCACCTGCTTCACCGGCGCCTTGAGATCGCTGAAGCAGTTCTCGCAGATGAGCGCCGAGATGTCGGTCGCCATGTTGCAGCGCGGGTGGGCCTCGTCGACCACCACGACACGGCCGGTCTCCGAGGCCGTCTCGAGGATCGTCTCCTTGTCCAGCGGCGAGGTCGTCCGCGGATCCACCACGGTGCAGCTGATCCCGTCGGCGGCCAGCTTGTCGGCTGCCTCGTTGGCGAAGTTCACCATGCGGCCGAAGGCGATGATGGTCACGTCGTCGCCCTCGCGGGTCACGTTGGCCTCGCCGAAGGGGATCGTGTAGGGCTCGTCCGGCACGTCCGCCTCGTCGTCGTACATGACCTTGTGCTCGAAGAACATGACCGGATCGTCGTCGCGGATCGACTGGATCAGCAGGCCCTTGGCTTCGTAGGCGTTCGAGGGGACCACCACCTTCAGCCCCGGGATGTGGGTGAAGAGCGGGTAGAGGCACTGGCTGTGCTGCGAGGCAGCCCGGAAGCCGGCACCGTACATGGTTCGGATCACGAGCGGCGTCACCGCCTTGCCGCCGAACATGTAGCGGAACTTGGCGGCCTGGTTGAAGATCTGGTCGAAGCAGACCCCCATGAAGTCGACGAACATCAGCTCGGCGACCGGGCGCAGGCCCGTGGCGGCAGCACCCGCCGCACAGCCGATGAAGGCGCTCTCGGTGATGGGGGTATCGAGCACCCGGTCGCGCCCGAACTTCGGCATCAGTCCCTTGGTGACCCCCAGCGGGCCGCCCCAGGCATCCTGCTCGCCCGGAGCCCCGGCACCGCCGGAGATGTCTTCACCCATCAGCACCACGCGCTCGTCGCGCTCCATCTCCTGGCGCAGGGCATCGTTGATCGCTTGGCGGAAACTGATCATAGGCATGGTTCGTGCCTCTCCTAGAACTTGTAGTCGACGTAGACGTCGGTCATGAGGTCGGCTTCGGTCGGCATGTCGGCAGCCTTGGCCGCGGCGAGGCAATCGGCGATCTGCGCCTTGACCTCTTTCTCGATCGCCTCCAGCTCGTCGTGCTCGAGAAGCTTGGTCTCGGTCACCCGCTGCTTGAACAGCATGAGAGCGTCCTTCTCGGCCCTGATCTTGTCCACCTCGCCGGGCGCCTTGTAGGTGACCGCATCGCCCTCGAAGTGGCCGTAGTAGCGATTGAGCTTGACGTGGAGGAAGCTCGGCCCCTTGCCGCTGCGCGCGTGCTCGATCGCCTGGCGCGCTGCCTCCCACACGGCGAAGAAGTCGTGGCCGTCGACCTCTTCGGCCGGGATGCCGAAGCCCTTGGCCCGGTCGACCTGCTTGCCGCTGACGGAGTAGCTGCTGGAGGTGGCCTCGGCGTAGCCGTTGTCCTCGACCACGAAGACCACCGGCAGGTTCCAGACCTTGGCCAGGTTATAGCTCTCGAAGGTCGTGCCCTGGTTGGAGGCACCGTCGCCGACGAAGGCAATGGCCACGCCCCCGGTCTTCAGGGTCTTGGCCGAGAGCGCCGCCCCGCAGATCAGCGGCGGACCGCCGCCGACGATCCCGTTCGCGCCCATCATGCCCTTGGAGAGGTCGGCGATATGCATGGAGCCGCCCTTGCCGCCGCAGAGACCGTCCTTCTTGCCGTAGATCTCCAGCATCATCGCCTTGGTGTCGCAGCCCTTGGCGATACAGTGCCCGTGACCGCGATGGGTGGATGCGATGGCATCGCGATCGCCGAGGTGCATGCAGATGCCCACGCCCGATGCCTCTTCACCGGCGTAGAGATGCACGAACCCCGGAATGTTTCCGGCCGAGAACTCGTCATGAAGCGTCTCTTCGAAGGTCCGGATGAGGCACATCCTCTGATAGGCTGCCCTCAGGTCGTCTCTGCTTAGTTGCATAGGGTCCTCCCTTCCGTTTCGCGGGCCCCTGCGGGCCCCCAAAGGTCATCCAGCGCCGATCCCCCCCGGGGAGCGGCTAAAAGTAGGCTTGGCCGTCCTCCTTGGCGAAGAGATGCCAGCGTTCGCGGTCAAAGGTCAGGTGGCAGGTGTCGCCGCGGTTGCCATGGTAGCTCGGTTTGGCCTTGACCAAGAGTTTCGAGCCCTCGAGCGCCACGTCAACAAGAAGATCGCCGCCCAGGGGTTCGGTCAGCGTGACCTCGCCGGTGAAGGCCCGTTCGCCGGCCATGGGCATGATCGCAACCTCGTCGGGACGAATGCCCAGGGTCACGCTGCGCGAGGCGTTCGACCCGCGCATGATGGCCGCCTGCTCGGGCAAAAGCGCCGTCTGGAAGCACTCGTGACGAACGCAGATCTCGCCCCCCTCCTCCAAGACCTCGCAGTCGAGGAAATTCATCGGAGGTTCGCCGACGAAGCCCGCCACCCACTGGTTGGCCGGCTTGTGATAGACCTCCTGCGGAGGGCCGAACTGCTGCAGCACGCCCTCGTGCATCACCGCCACCCGGTCGGCCATCGAGAGCGCCTCGAGCTGGTCGTGGGTCACGTAGATCATGGTGGTGCCCAGCTCGCGCTGCATCAGCTTCAGCTCGACGCGCATGTGGGCGCGCAGCTTGGCGTCCAGATGCGCGATGGGCTCGTCGAAGAGGAAGAGCTGGGGCTCGCGCACGATGGCGCGCCCGATCGCGGTACGCTGCTTCTGGCCGCCCGAAAGCTCACCCGGTCTGCGGTCCAAAAGATGATCGATTTCAAGCATCTTGGCCGCTTTTTGAACCCTCTGCTCAATCGTGGCCTTGTCCATGTGGCGCAGGCGCAGGGAGTTCGCGATGTTGTCGTAGACCGACTTGTGCGGGTAGAGCGCGTAGTTCTCGAAGACCATGGCGATGTCGCGGTCCTTCGGCGGGATCTCGTTGATCCGCCGCTCGCCAAAGAGGATGTCGCCGGCCGAGATGTGTTCCAGCCCGGCCAGCATCCTCAAGGTCGAACTCTTGCCGCAACCCGAGGGACCGAGCACGCAGAGGAACTCGCCGTCCTCGCAGGCCAGGTTCAGGTCGCGCACGGCGGCCGTCTTACCGTAATACTTCCAAACGTTGGTGATGGTAACCGATGCCATACCCTGTCCTCAGCTCTACTCTCGTACCGCGCCCATGGTCAGGCCGGCGACCAGATAGCGGCGGATCAGGAGACCCAGAAACATCATCGGCAGGGTCGTGACCACGCCGGCCGCCATGATCTTACCCCATTGAATGTTCTGTGGCTGCACCAACTCGCGCGTCGCCGGCGGCAGGGTCTTGGCCCCGCCCGACCCGATGATCGAGGCGAAGAGGAAGTCGTTCCAGGCGAAGAGCACGCAGAGCACCAGGAAGGCGCCCACGCCCGGGGCCACCAGCGGCAGGATCGCGCGGAAGGCCTGGAAGCGCGTGCAGCCGTCGCACATGGCCGCCTCTTCGATGGCGTAGGGCACGTTGTCGAAGAAGCCCTTCAGCATCCAGATGGCGAAGGGCAGGTTGAAGGTGGTGTAGGCCAGGATCAGGCCCGGCAGGGTGCCGACCAGCCCGGCGCCGCGGAAGATTGCGTAGAGCGGGACCATCACCGCCACGACCGGCGCCATTCGGGTGGAGATGATCCAGAAGAAGAGGTCCTTCTTGCCCCGGAACTCGGACCGCGAGAGCGCATAGGCCGCAAGCGAGCCCAGCACCACCGAGACCACGGCCGAGCCGCCCGAGGCGACGATCGAGTTCACCAGGTAGGTGCTGAAATTGTTGACGGTGAAGAGCTCGATATAGTGCTTGAAGGTCGGCTCGAAGTCGAAGAAGACGCCGATGTCCATCCAGTCGCCCACCTCCGGCAGGGCGAAGGCCGCCAGCAGGTCCTTCAGCGAGGACACGAACATGATGAAGAGCGGCAGGATGGTCCAGACCAGGTAGACCGCGAGGAAGATCACCGTGGCGACCTGCAGCGCGCGGCGCAGCGGCGAGCGGTAGCGGACGATATCGCTGGAAGCCATGGCCTAGCCCTCCCCGTCCTGCGACTGGGGTTTGCTCGAGGGCGATTCGAACACCCTCACCAGGATCAGCCCCAGGATGATGGTGACGATCAGGAGGGTGAGCGCGATCGCCGCGCCGCGGCCCAGCTTGAAGAACTGGAAGGAGACGTCGAAGAGGTAGGTCGGCAGGATCTTGGTCGCATCCGCCGGGCCGCCGCCGGTCAGCACCAGGATGGCGTCGATGAAGCGGAAGTTGTCCATGAAGCGCAGCAGGATGGCGATCAGCAGGAAGGGATAGAGGTTGGGAAGCGTCACCTGGACGAAGTTCCGAAGCTCGCCGGCGCCGTCCACCATGTTGGCTTCGAGCTGGTCGCGCGGCACGCGCTTCAGGCCCGCCAGGGTGATCAGCGCGATCAAGGGCGTCCACTGCCAGATGTCGACGATCACGATGCCCCACATCGCCGTCGTCCGATCGCCCAGGATCGAGGTCTCGCCCAGGATGCCGACACTCTGCAGCAGCCAGTGATACCAGCCGAAGGTGGAGTTGTAGAGGTAGTACCAGACTAGGCCGGCCACCACGGGGGCGACCATCATCGGCATCAGGAAGACCGTCACCAGCACCTTCTCGAAGCGGCTGTTGTTCAGGACCACGGCCAGAAGCACGCCGATGCCGACCTCGAAGAGCATGCAGAGGGCGGAATAGTGCAGCAGCAGCAGCCAGCCGTCCTGGAACTTGCGGTCGCGCGTCAGGCGCGTCCAGTTGGCGAAGTTGTTCCAGGTATCCCCCGCCGCACCGACATCGACCTGGTGCAGGCTCATGTAGATCAGCCAGAAGAAGGGATAGATGGTGATGCAAGCCAGCACGATGATCGCCGGAAGCATCAGGTAGAGGTAGTAACGCCGCGAGTCCTCCGGATTGAGGCTGGGGGCGTCGTAGGTCAGGGTTCGCGCACCCTCCGGCGTGAAGCTTACACCGTTCCGGGAAGCTTCACCGCCGGAGCGCGCCGGACGCGACTGCGTACTCTTGGGGTCACTCACGCCCGTCAGATCCACAACTGTTCTAGAGGCCGTTCATCTCGTCGACCTGCCAGCGAATCTCCTCGCAGGCCTCTTCCGGGCTCGACTGGCCGGTCACGCAGCGCTGCACTTCCGTGGCCAGGATCTTGTGGTACTCGTTGGCTTCCGGGATCTTCGGACCCAGCACGAAGTTGGGATCGCGGATGCCGACGTCATAGACGGCATGGAAGGTCAGCGCGTTCGGCATGGTGGTCGGACGCTTCTCGGCGGCCTTCACCTCCGGCACCTCCAGCACAGACTTGCGGGTCGGCGTGCCGCCCAGCTTCTTCAGGACGTCGAGCTGCGTGCCCTTGGAGGTCGCCCAGCTCGCGAAGATGAAGGCGGCCCGCTTCAGGTCCTCCGAGGCCGCGGCGTTGATGCCGATGCCACCGATGCCGCAGTTGCAGCCGTTGACCGGCTCGAGGCCCGTGGTGATCCACTCCGGCGCACCCTTGGGGCAAGGCGCATAGGCGGTCTTGCCGCCGGCCGCCTTGGAGGTGTTGGGATCCTCGATCGAGGCCGCGAACTCGTGGTACTGCACCTGCATGGCGATTTCGCCGGCCTGGTAGACCGTGTTCAGCTCCAGGGTGCCGTTGGCCAGGTTGTCCGGATGGCTGACCTCGGCCTGCTCCTTGAACTTCTCCATGATCTTCACCGACTGGGCGTCGCCCCAGTTGGTCGGACCGGGGGTCTTGGAGCCCAGCTTGTCGTCGATGTCGAACTCGGTCCACTGGCCGTGTGCGAAGAGCATGCGCTGGATGTCGAGCTGCGTCGTCCAGGCGAAGGAGCCCTGGTGCTGGGCGTAGCCGTAGGGGATGTCCTTGTGCCCGGCCTCGCGCATCTTCTTGAAGAAGGCCGCGAAGTCGTAGACGTTCTTCCAGGTCGTATCGATGGTGAACTCCATCGGGTAGCCGTATTCGGCCTCGAAGTCCTTGGAGAGCTTCTCGAAAAGATCCTGGCGGTAGAAGGTGCAGGCGACCGCGCAGTCGTAGGGGAAGGCCACGATGCGGCCCGGCTCGTAGTAGACGCCGCAGGCGCGCAGGAAGTTCTCGAACCAGACCTCCTCGGCATAGCCCTCGGGGTCCAGCGGCAGGGTGTCGTCGGTGCTGTACTTCAGCAGATCCTCGTAGAAGTCTGCGAAGGGAGAGCCGATCGGCTTGTCCTGCACGTAGTTCAGGGTGAAGTCGGCGTTGCCGCCGCGCAGGTCGATGCCGACCTTCTGCTGCACGACCGGCAGATCGTCGGTCAGGATCTCCACCTCGATGCCGGTGAGATCGTAGAAGGCCTTGAGGTTATCGCGGATGGCGAAGGACGGCGGCGTGTTCTCGGACATGAACACCAGCTTCGAGCCGGCGTACTGCTTCCACTTGGCCTCGTCGGAGGACTGCGCCATGACCGGAGTCCGGGTCATGACGGAGCTCATGCCTACCGCGATCGAGCCCGCACCCATGGCGGTCGCGACCCCGCCGCCCAGTTCCAAGAACCGACGGCGCGACACGGACTTGTAGACAGGATTCTTCGGTACTGCGAACATCCATACCCTCCCTGGTTGAGCCGCGTAGGCGTTGCAGCGACACACGGCTCAACCCGCGTGCCGCTCGATCCCGACGGCCTTGTTAACTTGATACGTTTTCCGGAGATTATGCGGCTAACTCACGTTAAGTCAAGCGCGCTGGACAGCACTGTGTATCGACCGATCAATTCATAACCAATTGATTTTAATATATATTTTATCGGCACGGAACAAACCGGGTCAGATTTTTTGCATGAACCGCCTTCAGATTTGTCACAGGAATCGTGTGATTTATCCCACCAGTGTTGCGCCAATTGCATTTGACAGGCGGTGCGACGCCGCGCCGGGCCTGACGGGAGGCCCCTTCCCTGCCCTCGGCCATCCGTGTTAGCGCAGGTCCGGCGCGTGCAAGGGACAGGCTTCCAGGGACTCCGGCGGAGCCCCGCTGTCCGGCGTTGAAGGAGGACCTTCGCGACGATGGCCGTTCTGGAGATCCTGAGCTACCTGGTGACCATCCTGGGCTTCCCGGCCGCCATCGGGGTCTTCATCTACGAGCAGCGCAAGCAGCGCGCGGCCGGGGTCAGCGAGATGCACCGCCAGCTCTCGGAAGAGTACGACAACTTCCTGCGCCTGGCCCTCTCCAACGCCGACCTTCTGCTGTTCCGAAACAGCGTCGACCACGCGGTCTTCACCGAGGAACAGCGCGAGCGCCGCGACATCCTCTTCCGCATGCTCGTCTCCCTCTTCGAGAAGGCCTACATCATCCTCTACCAGGAGGGGCTGGAAGGCGAAGCCAGGCGGCGCTGGCAGTCGTGGGAGGACGACATGTGGGAATGGTGCCGGCGCGACGACTTCCGGAGCCAGCTTCCGATCCTGCTGGAGGGCGAGGACGACGCCTTCAGCACGCACATCCTGCGCGTTGCAGCCAATGCAGCAGCCGGAGGCGAGGGATCGCCGAGCGTTCGCGGAACGTAGCCTGTCCGCCATCATCGCCTGCGGCCCGACATCAACCCAAGCTGCCGTATCTTTCGGTGCAGGGTCGCCCGGCTCACGCCCAAGAACGACGCGGCCGCGGTAACGTTCCCCTGCGACTGGGCGAGCGCACCGGCGACGACCATTCGTTCACCGTCGGCGAACGAGCGCGGCCCACCCTGCGTGGCGGGAAAGAGGATATCCCCTAGCGTCGTCGGTCCGACGCGGTTCTCTTCGCCTATTCCCAGTGCCTTGCGCGCAGCATGCGTGGCACCGACCACGCGACGGTCCCCGTCGATCGCGAGCAGAGGCATGGACTCGCCCTCCTTCCCTTCCGGTAGGGCAAGGATGAAGCAGTTTGCAAAGCGATCGTGAAACGAGCGCCGTTCGATCCGGCGTGCGGTAGAGACGACCGCGTTCAAGACCAGGGGATTGATGTGGCCCGTCGGATCGGGGCGAATGGAAGAGGCGTCGAGTGCGCCGTAGATCTGCCCCTCGGTATCGTAGAGCGGGGCGACGATGCAGGTGAGCGCGGTATGCCGGTGACGAAAGTGCTGGCTGCGGTGGACTATGACCGGCCGCCGCTCGATCAGGCAGGTGCCTACCCCGTTGGTTCCCTCGATCTCCTCGCGCCAGACCGCACCGGTCCAGAGGCACCACTTGCGGCAGCCGGTCTCGTCGGAATCGGGAACCCGCCGCTCGATCACCACCCCCGAGAGGTCGGTCATCAGCACGTGGTAGCCGACCTCCCGGACCAGGGTGTAGAGCCTGTCCAGCTCTTCCGAAGCACAATGCAGCAGGCGGCCGAGGTAGCCCCGTGCGCAGCGAACCTCGGCGCCGCTCACCAGGGCGGGCGGTTGATGACTGACCGGATCCAGCCGATGATCCTCAATGCAGCGTCGCCAGGAGTCGGCAATCCGATTTGCCGCCCTCCCATCGTGCAGCGCGCCGAGGACGCGCTCTGCATGGCGCACAGCCTCTCGGTCGGTCATGGCTTGTCTCTCATCAAGATCGTCCAGAGGCTAACCCTTGCCCGAGAAGGGGTCCAGCCGCCAGGCGCCGGCATCGCAGTCAAAGCCGGCCCAACCCCATGGCGATCCGGGATCTGTCGCAAATCTGCGCCACCTGTCGCGGTGCCGCGACCTCTCGTGGCCCTGTTCCCGACTTCTCTTTCAGCCCAGCTGCGGTCGCGTTGTCGGGCGGCCCGCAGCCCTCATAGCATCCCCGCCACTGTCGGCATCGCCGGCACGACGTCAAAGAACGACAACTGGGGAGTTGAAATGTCTGAAATCGATAGAGGCACGGTGCAGGCCGCCGGCCTGGAGTTCCACTACCTGACCGTCGGGCAAGGCCCGCTGGCGCTTTGCGTCCACGGCTTTCCAGACTCACCCTGGACCTACCGTTACCTGCTCCCGGCTCTGGCGGAGGCAGGCTACCGTGCCGTCGCGCCCTTCAACCGCGGTTTTGCGCCGACCGAGGTTCCGGCCGACCGACACCACATCCACACCAGCATGATGGCCGCCGACCAGAACGCCTTGCACGAGGCGCTCGGCGGAGACGCGGACGCGGTTCTGCTTGCCCATGACTGGGGCGCAGTCGGTGCCTACGGCGCGGCCGGCAAGGAGCCGGACCGCTGGAGCCGCTGCGTGATCATGAACATCCCGCCCTTTCCGATCTTCGGAGAGAATCTCGGCAGCTATGCCCAGATCAAGCGGTCCTTCTACTTCTGGTACTTTCAGATGCAGCGAATCTGCGAAGCCTCGATCTCCGCCGACAACTTCGCGTTCATCGACAACATCTGGGGCGACTGGTCTCCGGGTTACGACGCCAGCGAAGACCTGCCGCTGGTGAAGGACTGTCTGCGCAATCCAGCGCACTTCCAGACCGCGCTCGGCTACTACTGGGGGCAGTTCGATCCCACCCGCTTCGGATCGCCGGAATGGGTTGAAGAGCAGAAGGCGGCCTGGGGTTATGACCTCAGCCAGCCGACCCTATACCTGCATGGCACCAACGACGGATGCCACGGCCTCGACGCAGCCCAGGTTGCGCGGGTGCCGGAGCATTGCGGCCCAGGCTCGGCCTCGGAACTCATCGAGGGCGTCGGCCATTTCATGCTGGTCGAGCAACCGGAGGCCATCAACCGGCGCATCTTGTCGTTCCTGGAGGCCAGCAAGCGCTAGGGCAACATGCGCTTGCTCAGGCTCACGCACCCTGCTCTAGAGCAAATCCCGAGCAGATGGAATCATCTGCGACGACGATTTGCTTTTAAAACAACACGCTAGAGCAGGATGCATGAGCATGAGCGAGCGCAACCTGCTCTAGCAGCTTGTTTTAGAAGCAAAGCCTAGCCTGCGGGAAAGGGCTGGCGGACGGCTGTGCCGTCTCCAGCCCACCGCAAGGATCAGCGGCCTCGGGCTGCTCGGCGGTAGGCTCGCGCTCTCCATCTCGGTCCCCCGCATTCTCGCCACATCGCCGATCCGCGGTCGGCGGCACATCATCTTGACCCTGACCCGGCCTTCAACCCTTAGGTCAATGCTATCGTCCCTAGACCGTGTAAAAATGGTACAATCGGCTGTAACCGATCGCGAGGCACCTCCCTGATAGAGGTGGGCGCCCACGGACCTGGGGGAGACCGAAGACATGGCGACGCTGTACGGAAACGATGACGACAACACGCTGACCGGTACCAACAACCAGGACACAATCTCGGGCCTGGGGGGCAACGACCTGATCCGCGGCCGGGCGGACAACGACCGACTCTTCGGCGGCGAGGGCGAAGATCGGATCTTTGCAAACGGCCAGGAAGACAGGAGCTATGGCGGCCCCGGGTCGGACAGCCTCTATGGCGCAAGCGGCACCGACACGCTCTACGGCGAAGAGGGGCCGGACAAGCTCTTCGGGGAACATCGCGACGACAGTCTTTACGGCGGTTCGGGCAGCGACTCTCTCTACGGCGGTTCGGGGCATGACCGTATGCACGGCGATAGCGGCGATGACGCGCTCTTTGGCGAGGTCGGCGAAGACTCGCAATTGAACGGCGACGATGGAGACGACCGGATTTTCGGCGGTGCCGGCAGCGACACCTCGCTTGCCGGTGGCTCGGGCAACGACGAACTCTACGGTGGGCCGGCAGCCGACTGGAACCTGCACGGAGGAAGCGGCGACGACACCCTCCACGGCGGAGACGGGATAGAACGCGACATGTCCGGAGGTGTGGGGAACGATACGCTCTACGGCGACGGCTCCTACGACACCCGTCTTGCCGGCGGCAGCGGCGACGACATCGTCGTGGGTATGGGCGGCAGGGACTATCAGCTCTTGGGCGGCAGCGGCGACGATACCGTCATGGGCATGGCCGCCAGGGATTTCGGGCTGGCCGGCGGCGACGGCGACGACCTGATCGAGGGTGGGGACGGCGGCGACCGGTCCCTGTTCGGGGGGAACGGCAAGGACACCCTCTTCGGCGGTTCTCTCGACGACCATTCCCTCTTCGGGGGTTCGGGCGACGACAAGGTCTACGGCGACATCGGCCGGGATCGGAACCTCAACGGCGGGTCGGGCGACGACGTCGTCTCGGGCGGCATCAACAGCGACACCTCGCTGTTCGGCGACCAGGGCAGCGATCGTCTCTACGGCGGAATCGGCGACGACAGCCGGCTCTTCGGCGGCGAGGAGGCCGACAGCATCTTTGGCGGGTCGGGGGACGACCGCTCGCTGCTCGCCGGCCTGGGTGACGACCTGCTGGTCGGCGGCAGCGGAAGCGACAAGGCCTTCGGCGAGTCGGGTTCGGACCGCTTCGCCGTCTACGACCAGGCCGAAGCGGTCAAGGGCGACACGGTCGACGGCGGCAGCGGTGTCGATACCCTGATCCTCGACCGCGCCGTGAGCCTGCCGGCCGGGTTCGTCCTGACCAGCATCGAGGTCATCGAGCGCAACGGTCTCGAGGTGGCCGATACCTTGACCCTGGCCGCGGCCCTGTCGGGGATCGCCCTTGCCGCCCATGGCTATGGCGGGACCGACCACATCATCGGGCAGGACGCGAACGACGGGCGGCTCTTCGGCGGTGCCGGCAGCGACCTGGTCTCCGGCGGCGAGGGCGATGACGGCGGCTTCTACGGCGATCAGGGCGCCGATCGTCTCTATGGCGATAGTGGAAACGATTCGAGCCTCTACGGCGGGGCCGGCGGCGACCGCCTGTTCGGGGGCCTGGGCGAGGATAGCTGGCTCGCCGGAGGTCTCGCAGGCGACCGGCTGTTCGGCGGTTCCTCCAGCGACCTCGACCTCTTCGGGATGGGCGGAGAGGACGTCCTTGCCGGTGGCTCCATGGCCGACGCCAGGCTCTTCGGCGGGACCGCTGCCGACGGGATCTACGGCGGCCAGGGCGACGACAGCCTGCTCTACGGCGGCGATGGCCGCGACCATGTCTCCGGCTCCAAGGGAGACGAGCGCAGTCTCTTCGGCGGCAGCGGCGCGGACAGGGTCTTCGGCAACACCGGCGACGACCGGCAGCTCTACGGCGATAGCGGCGCGGACAAGGTCTTCGGCGGCAGCGGGACGGATGCGCTCTACGGGGCCCTCGGCGAGGATCGTCTCTTCGGCGGGCAAGGCCAGGATTCCCTCTTCGGCGGAGAGGGCATCGACGGGCTCAAGGGCGGATCGGGCTCGGACCGGCTCTATGGCGGGGGCGGAGACGACCTCCTGAACGGCCAGTTCGAAGATGCGGCCGCAGACGCCCTCTTTGGCGGCAGCGGCGCGGATCGCCTGCTCCTCAACAACGAAGACACGGGAAGCGGCGGTTCCGGCAGCGACTTTTTCCGCTTCAACGGGGACGAGACGGGCGAGACGCTGGGCAACGGCACCGTCGAGGCGCGGCTGGTGATCACCGACTTCATCGGGACCGACTTCGGCGGCAGCGGAAGCCCGGATGTCCTGGAGTTCGCCGCGGGCCTGGAGAGCGGGCAGTTCACCTACGTCGACAGCGCTGGCTTCTCCGCAAACGGCAATTCCGAAGGCCGCTTCGACGCGGCTTTGGGCCAGGTCGAGGTGGACAGCGACGGCGACGGGACCCTCGATATCGCTTTCAGCCTGCAGGGCATGACCGCCGCCGATCAGCTCACGTCGAGCGATTTCCTGTGGCTCTAGAGCAGGATGCGTTCGCTTATGCTCACGAATCCCGCTCTAGCGTGTTGTTTTAAAAGCAAATCGTCGTCGCAGATGATTTCATCTGCTCGGGATTTGCTCTAGACCCTGCCTCCGCTCGCCCGGGCCTCTCCGAGGCCTGCGGCGAACCCGCTATTCGGCGACCTTGAAGTTGGAGTGGGCGACGAGCTGCCAGCCCTGCGGCGTCATGAGAAAGACCGACATGCGGGGCGCCGGCGCATCGTCGGTCCGCTTGCCGTCCAGCATCTCGCTGATCGCCAGCTTGTAGGTCACGACGACCGTCGGTCCCTCGCGCGTCACCTGCCAGTCGCTAAAGACCGGCGCCCCTTCGATCTTGAGATCGGCGAAGCGCTTGAAGCTCTCCTTGCGGTCCAGGCTGCCGCCCGGGTTGGTGGACTGGAAACCGGCGGCGACCTTCTCGTCCAGAACCTTCTCGTCCCCGCCCCTGACCGCACCGATGAACTCCCCGACCAGGGACTTGCCCAGCTCCAGGTCGTCCGCGGCCGCCGGCGCCGCCATCAGAAGTGTGAACAAGCCAACCAGAATGAAGCGGCGCATCGTGTGCCTCCCTTGGATCCGCAGGATGGCCCGGACGCTACCAGCTTCGCCCCGCAAGGTCAGTAGCGAAGATTGACGGCTTCCTCGCCCCGGCTGCCGTAGAGCGCAATCGCCCGCTTCTCGAAGGCGGCCACCATGCGCCTGACGGCCTCTTCGAAGAGGCTCTGGATGAGCTTCTGGAGAACGCGCGAGCGGAACTCGAACTCGACGGAGAAGTCGACCAGGCAGCCCTCGTCGTGCTGCTTGAAGGCCCAGTCGCTGCGCATGTGGCGGAAGGGCCCCGCGAGGTTGCGGGTCTGCACCTGCAGGCGCTCGCTGTCGTAGGCCACCAGGCTGGTGAAGCGCTCGCGCACCATCTTGAAGCCGATCACCAGGTCTGCCGTGAGGCTCTCGCCGTCGCGCCGGCTGATCCTGGCGGCCAGGCACCAGGGCAGGAACTCGGGATAGCGCTCGACATCCACCACCAGCTCGAAGAGCTGCTGGGGGGTGTAGGGCATGAGCCTCTGCTCGCTGTGGCTGGGCATGGCAAGAGACCGCGTCTGTCCAGGTCCGGAATACGAATGGGGCCCCGCGATCCTTCGACGGCGGGACCCCCTCGTCAGCGTGCTAGTGTCGTGGCCGGCCCGGCGAATGCCAAGCCCGGCCCCGATCAGTGCGTCAAGACGCCCGTCTCGCCCTCGGCGTCATCCTGCTTGGGCGGAAGCTCCTCGGCCTCCTCGTCCCACTCGATGGGCTCCAGGGCTTCGGTGAGGGCGTGGCCCAGGACCTCGTCGACCACCGACACGGGGATGATCTTCAACCCCTTCTTCACGTTGTCGGGGATGTCGGCCAGGTCCTTCTCGTTGTCGCGCGGGATCAGCACGGTCTGCAGACCGCCGCGCAGGGCCGCCAGCAGCTTCTCCTTCAAGCCGCCGATCGGCAGCACCCGGCCGCGCAAGGTGACCTCGCCGGTCATGGCGACCTCCTTGCGGATCGGCACGCCGGTCAGGCAGGAGACGATGGCCGTCACCATGGCGATGCCGGCGGAGGGGCCGTCCTTGGGCGTGGCGCCCTCCGGCAGATGCACGTGGATATCCTTGCGCTCGAAGATCGTCGGCTTGATGCCGTAATCGACGGCGCGGCTCTTCACGTAGGATTCCGCCGCCTGGATCGACTCCTTCATGACGTCGCCCAGCTTGCCGGTGGTGACCACCTTGCCCTTGCCGCGCACCGGCACCGCCTCGATCGACAGCAGCTCGCCGCCGACCTCGGTCCAGGCCAGTCCGGTCGAGACGCCGACCAGGTTCTCGGCCTCGGCCTCGCCGAAGCGATAGCGCTTGACGCCGGCGAACTTGCCGAGGTTGCGGCGGGTGACCTTGACCTGCTCGGTGTTGCCGAGCGCGATCTCCTTCACCGCCTTGCGGACCAGGTTGGCGATCTCGCGCTCCAGGTTCCTGACGCCGGCCTCACGGGTGTAGTAGCGGATGAGGTCGCGCAGCGCGTCGTCGGAGATCGACCACTCCTCCCCCTTCATGCCGTTGTCGGTCAGAACCTTGCCGACGAGGTGCTGCTTGGCGATCTCCACCTTCTCGTCCTCGGTGTAGCCCGGCAGGCGGATGATCTCCATGCGGTCCAGCAGCGGCTGGGGCATGCGCAGCGAGTTCGCCGTGGTGACGAACATCACGTCCGACAGGTCGTAGTCGACCTCGAGGTAGTGGTCGTTGAAGGTGGAGTTCTGCTCCGGGTCCAGGACCTCCAGCAGGGCCGAGGAGGGATCGCCGCGCCAGTCGTTGCCCAGCTTGTCCACCTCGTCCAAGAGGAAGAGCGGATTGGAGGATTTGGCCTTCTTCATGCCCTGGACGACCTTGCCCGGCATGGAGCCGATGTAGGTTCGCCGGTGGCCGCGGACCTCCGCCTCGTCGCGCACGCCGCCGAGACTCATGCGCACGAAGTTGCGTCCCGTCGCCCGGGCGATCGACTTGCCAAGCGAGGTCTTGCCGACGCCCGGAGGGCCGACCAGGCAGAGGATGGGGCCCTTGATCTTCTTCATCCGCTGCTGGACGGCGAGGTACTCCAGGATACGCTCCTTGACCTTGTCCAGGCCGTAGTGATCGGCATCCAGGATCTCCTGCGCGCTGCGGATATCCTTCTTGACGCGCGAGGGCTTGTTCCAGGGGATCGAGATCATCCAGTCGAGGTAGTTGCGCACCACCGTCGCCTCGGCCGACATGGGGCTCATGGTCCGCAGCTTCTTCACCTCGGCCTGCACCTTCTCGCGGGCCTCCTTGGTGAAGCGGGTCTTGCGGATCTTCTCTTCCAGCTCCGCGATCTCGTCGCGGCCGTCCTCGCCCTCACCCAGCTCCTTCTGGATGGCCTTCATCTGCTCGTTCAGATAGTACTCGCGCTGGGTGCGCTCCATCTGGCGCTTCACCCGGCTGCGGATGCGCTTCTCGACCTGCAGGACGCCGATCTCGGACTCCATGAAGCCGTAGACCCGCTCCAGGCGGGCGGTGATGGAGTCGGTCTCCAGCAGCTCCTGCTTGTCGTGGATCTTCAGCGACAGGTGCGAGGCGATGGTGTCCACCAGCTTGCTGGGCTCGTCGATCTGGTTGACGGAAACCAGCACCTCCGGCGGGATCTTCTTGTTCAGCTTGATGTACTGCTCGAACTGACCGACCACGGTGCGCATGAGCGCATCGAGCTCCTGCGTGTCGCCCTCCTCGTCGCTCAGCAGCTCGGCCTCGGCCTGGAAGAACTCGGGATTGTCGGTGAAACGCAGGATGCGGGCGCGCTGCGCGCCCTCGACCAGCACCTTGACCGTGCCGTCGGGTAGCTTGAGCAGCTGCAGCACCGTCCCGACCGTGCCCACGGTGTAGATGTCAGAGGCGGTGGGGTCGTCCTCGGCGGCGTTCTTCTGCGTGACCAGCAGGATCTGCTTGTCGTCCTTCATCACGTCTTCCAGGGCGCGCACCGACTTTTCGCGGCCGACGAAGAGCGGGACGATCATGTGGGGGAAGACGACGATGTCCCGAAGCGGGAGGACCGGGAAGACAGTGCCTTTTGCGATATCGAGCATAGTGCCTCACTTCTCTCTTGGGCCCGGATGCGATCAAGCGGCGCCCGCGTGGAGCGGATCCCCGTAGCTCAGGCGATCCTGACATGTCATGAGTTTGGCGGCGCCGGGCAGGCTTTCAAGCCTGGTTGGGTTAGCCCAGGGTTCAAGGCCGGCGAGGTGGCTCGGCCAGATCATCGACTATGACGCCGCGGAACAGATCCCCGCGGGAGGTGCAGCAGCGCTGAATCCGTCCGGATCAGGCGCTTTGCTCCACATCCTCTCGCCGCTCGGAGTAGATATAGAGCGGCTGCGCGCGGCCCTCCACGACCTCACGGTTGATCACGATCTCTTCCACGCCCTGCAGGCCCGGAAGCTCGAACATGGAATCGAGCAGGATGTCCTCCATGATCGAACGCAGGCCGCGCGCGCCCGTCTTGCGGGCGATGGCCTTCTCGGCGATGGAGCCCAGGGCATCCTCGGTGAATTCGACCGAAACGTTCTCCATCTCGAAGAGGCGCTGGTACTGCTTGACGAGCGCGTTCTTCGGTTCGGTCAGGATCGAGACCAGGGCATCGATGTCCAGGTCCTTCAAGGTGGCGATCAGCGGCAGGCGGCCGATGAACTCGGGGATCAGCCCGAACTTCAGCAGATCCTCGGGCTCGACCTCGGAGAGGATCTCGCCGGTAGAGCGCTCGTCGGGGGCGCGCACGTCGGCGCCGAAGCCGACCGAGGAGCCCTTGTTGCGCATGGAGATGATCCGCTCCAGCCCGGCGAAGGCCCCGCCGCAGATGAAGAGGATGTTGGTGGTGTCGACCTGCAGGAACTCCTGCTGGGGGTGCTTGCGCCCGCCTTGGGGCGGCACCGAGGCGACGGTGCCCTCCATGATCTTCAGCAGCGCCTGCTGCACGCCCTCGCCCGAGACGTCGCGGGTGATCGAGGGGTTGTCCGACTTGCGGCTGATCTTGTCGACCTCGTCGATGTAGACGATCCCGCGCTGCGCGCGCTCGACGTTGTAGTCGGCGGACTGCAGCAGCTTGAGGATGATGTTCTCCACGTCCTCGCCGACATAGCCCGCCTCGGTCAGGGTCGTAGCGTCGGCCATGGTGAAGGGCACGTCCAGGATCCGGGCCAGGGTCTGGGCGAGGAGCGTTTTGCCGCAGCCCGTCGGCCCCACCAGGAGGATGTTGGATTTGGCCAGTTCGACGTCGTTGTGCTTCGAGCTGTGGGCCAGCCGCTTGTAGTGATTGTGCACGGCGACCGAGAGTACGCGCTTGGCATGGTCCTGGCCGATCACGTAATCGTCCAGAACCTTGTTGATATCGCGCGGCGTAGGCACGCCGTCGCGCGATTTTACCAAGGTGGTCTTGTGTTCTTCGCGAATGATCTCCGTGCAGAGATCGACGCATTCATCGCAGATGAACACGGTCGGACCCGCGATCAGCTTGCGAACTTCATGCTGGCTCTTACCGCAGAAGGAGCAGTAGAGCGTGTTTTTCGGGTCACCGCTGCTGGACTTGGTCATACTCGTCACTTCCTAGGCCTGTCTGGCAGGCATAGCTGAATCTTAGACGGAGCCCATCGGGCCGCACAATGACAAAACTGCAACAGAGCCGTCGTAATGTCACGAACCGAAGCCACTCCTCCCTCAGGCCGAAACCTCAGGATGCCTCAACCCTTGCCTCAAACACAAGGCGCCACGTGGGGTTTCTCGGGCTTCGAGTCTAGCGGATTTCGCTCAGACACGGCGCCAGCCCTCGTCCCCGCCCGACCACCCCTCCAGGATACGGTCGTGGGCGGTCGCGCGGGGGTGTGAGCCGGCACCGACCGGTGCGAAGCCACCCAACATACTAGCTCTCTTCGCCCTCGTCCTCACCGTCGATTTCGGTGCGGTTGGTCACGACCTCGTCGATCAGGCCGAAGCTCTGCGCCTCTTCGGGCGTCATGAAGCGGTCGCGCTCCATCGCATCGGCGATGGTCTCCACATCCTGGCCGGTGTGCTGGGAGTAGAGCTCGTTCAGGCGCTGGCGCGTGCGGATGATCTCGCGGGCATGGATCTCGATGTCGGTGGCCTGGCCCTGGTAGCCGCCGGAGGGCTGGTGGATCATGACCTTGGCGTTCGGCAGGGCATAGCGCTTGCCCTTGGTGCCGGCCATCAACAGCAGCGAGCCGGCCGAGGCTGCCTGGCCGATGCAGACCGTCGAGACATCGCAGCGCACGTACTGCATGGTGTCGTACATGGCGAGCCCGGCCGAGACGACGCCACCCGGCGAGTTGATGTAGAAGGCGATGTCCTTCTTGGGGTTGTCCGATTCCAGGTGCAGCAGCTGGGCGCAGACCAGGCTCGAGACCTGGTCGAAGATCGGCCCGGTCAGGAAGATGATCCGCTCCTTCAGGAGGCGGGAATAGATGTCGTAGGCACGCTCGCCGCGGTTGGTCTGTTCCACGACCATGGGAACCAGCGTGTTCATGTAAAGGTCTTGCGGGTCGCGCATCGCTCTCTCCTGCCCTCCAGGCCTCAAGGCCGGCGCGGGGCTTCCCGCGCCGTTCCTCGAAGGCCGATCTCACCGAGTTCTCAACACATAGGCACCGACGCGGGCCCCGTCATCCCCCCTCTCGAAACCGTCAGGTTCCGGTCTGCTAATGTGGGCAGCTATTCCGGGGAGTCTTCCTTGCCGTCGGCGGCGGGCGCCGCTGCGGCCGCCTTGGATTCCTTGCCGTCCTTGGCCTCCTCGGCCTCCATCAGGGCCTTGAACTCCTCGCTGGAGACCTTCTTGTCGCTCACCTGCGCCTGGTCGACGATGTGGTCGATCACCTTCTGCTCGAAGATCGGGGCGCGGAGGTTGGCGAGCGCTTCCTGGGAGTTGCGGAAGTACTCCATCACCTCCTTCTCCTGGCCCGGATAGCGGCGCATCTCGGCGATCACGGCCTGGTTCATCTCTTCCGGGCTCACCTCGATGGAGTTGCGCTGGGCGATCTCGGAGAGCAGCAGGCCCAGGCGAACCCGGCGCTCGGCGATCTGGCGGTACTCCGCCTTCAGCTCGTCCTCGCTCTTGTCCTTGTCCTCGGGGTCGAGGCGGTCGTGCTTGCGGTCCTCCTCGATCTGCTCCCAGATCGCGTCGAACTCGACATCCAGCATACCGGGGGGCACCGGGAAGTCGTGGTTGTCGGCCAGCCGGTCCAGCACCTTGCGCTTGAGATGGCCCTTGGTAAGCGCCGCGCGCTCCCGGTCCAGACTCTCGCGGACCTTGCCGCGCAGGCTCTCCAGGGTCTCCTCGCCGACGGCCTGTGCCAGGCTGTCGTCGATCGGCATGGCGACGCTTTCCTCGATCTTCTTGATCTTGACCGCGAAGACGGCCTCCTTGCCCTGCAGGTCCTCGGCCGGATAGTCCTCGGGGAAGGTCACGGTGACCTCGCGGTCTTCCTCGGCCGCGGCGCCGACAAGCTGCTCCTCGAAGCCGGGGATGAACCGGCCGGAGCCCAGCTCGAGGCGCATGTCCTCGCCCTTCATGCCCTCGTGCGGCTCGCCGTCGACCTTGCCCTCGAAGTCGATGGTGACGACGTCGCCCTCCTTGGCCGGGCGCGGCTCGTCCAGCTCCTTGGTGGTCTTGTTGGCGTCGGCGATCCGCTGCAGCGTCTCGCTCATCTCGCTCTCGCTCACCTCGATCACGAGGCGCTCCAGCTCCAAGCTGGAGAAGTCCATCGGCTCCACCTCCGGCAGGATCTCGGCCTCGACCTTGTAGGTCAGGTCCTGGCCGTCCTCGAAGCTGATGATCTCCACCTTGGGCCGGCCGGCGGGGCGCAGCTCGCGGTCGTTCATCGCCTGCTGGGTCGACTCGTTGACCGTCTGCTCCAGCACCTCGCCCATGACGGACTTGCCATAGCGCTGCTTCATCAGCGAAACCGGGACCTTGCCGGGGCGGAAGCCCGGCAGATTGACCGTCTTCGCCAGCTCGGCCAGCTTGCCGTCGACGCGGCTCTGGATGTCCACCGCCGGAACGGTGATCTCGAAGGTACGCTGCAGCCCTTCGGACTGCGTTTCATTGACTTGCATGCTGACGCTCGGCTCTCTTCAGAAGGAATTTGCTGTTCTGCCGCGTGCTCTGCCCCAACCCGGGAACAGGGCGGCTCTTGGTGCGGGCGGAGGGACTTGAACCCCCACGAGTTGCCTCACCAGGACCTAAACCTGGCGCGTCTACCAATTCCGCCACGCCCGCGGGCGGCACGCGCGAAGCGCCCGTTTATCGCAGGCTGCGCGCGGCTGCCAAGTGAAAAGTGCCCGGCAGCAACAGCGCGTCGCTGCCGCCCCCGATCACCTCGCTGCGGCCACCCGGCGCAGCAGGACGGCAGCGCAGGCATCGAGGATGGCCTCGCTGTCGAGACCATAGGCGCGGTAGAGGTCCGGTATATCGCCCGACTGGCCGAAGTGTTCAACACCCAGCGGCTCCAGCGGCTGCCCCCGGACGCTGCCGATCCAGCCCAGGGTCGCCGGATGACCGTCCATCACGGTCACCAGGCCGGCATCGGCTGCCAGCGGACGCAGCAGGGTCTCGATCGCGCTCTCTCCGACCTCCCTGCCCTGCCGCCGGCTGCGCTGGACCGCCTGCCACTCCGCGTTCAGACGATCGGGAGAGGTCACCGCCAGCAGGCCGGCGCCCGGCAGGTCCTCCTGCAGCGCCTCCCAGGCGGCCAGGGCCTCCGGCATCACGGCCCCGCAGGCGACGATGGCGAGGCCCGCCCCCGCCTCCGGCCGGCGCAGCCAGTAGCCGCCGGAGATGATGTCGGAGCGGTCGGCCTCGCTGAGCGTGCGCTCCGGCTGGGCCAAGGTCCTGGTCGAGAGGCGAAGATAGACCGACCCGCCGTCGCGGTCGCGCAGCCAGACGCTCTCGCCGCGCCCGGCGCCGTCGCGCTGCATGTAGTCGAAGGCCCACTCCATCACCACGGCCAGCTCGTCGACGTAGGCCGGCTCGAAGTAGGCGAGCTTGTCCTGCGCCATGCCGATCAGCGGCGTCCCGATCGACTGGTGCGCCCCGCCTTCCGGCGCCAGCGAGATGCCCGACGGCGTCGCGACCAGCAGGAAGCGGGCGTCCTGGTAGCAGGCGTAGTTCAGCACGTCCAAGCCGCGCTGGATGAAGGGGTCATACAAGGTGCCGACCGGCAGCAGGCGGCAGCCGAAGATGTCGTGCGAGAGGCCCAGCGCCGCCAGCAGGCCGAAGAGGTTGTGCTCGGCGATGCCCAGCTCGATGTGCTGGCCTTGCGGCGACATGGCCCAGCGCTGGGCGGAGACCACCTTCTGCTCCTTGAAGGTGTCCTCGCGGCCGCGGCGGTCGAAGATGCCGCGGCGGTTCACGAAGGCGCCGAGGTTGGTGGAGACGGTGACGTCGGGCGAGGTCGTGACCAGGCGTTCAGCCAGCAGGCTGTCCTGCTTCGCCAGCTCGCCCATGATCTGGCCGAAGCCGGCTTGGGTCGAGAGGCTCTCGCCGCGCGGCAGGGGGAAGCGCTCCGGCAGAGGGACCTTGGGGGCCTGCAGGCGCCGGTTCTTCGCCGCCATGGGCACCTCCTTCAGGAAGTGCTTCAGCGGCTCGGCCGTCTCCTCCATGCCGGCGAAGAGGTCCCACTCGCGGCCGGAGGGAATCTTGTGGCGCGCGCGGAAGAGCTCCATCTGGGCCTCGTTCATGAGGCCGGCGTGGTTGTCCTTGTGGCCGGCGAAGGGCAGGCCGAAGCCCTTGATGGTGTAGGCCAGGAAGCAGGTCGGCTGCTCCAGCGAGCGGCGCTGGCGGAAGGTCTCCAGCACCGACTCCATGTCGTTGCCGGCAAGGTTGGTCATGAGCGCGCCCAGGCTCTCGTCGTCCTCCTCGTCCAGCAGCGCCTTGATGCCGGCCGTGTCGCCGAGGTCGCCCAGCAGTTGCCGGCGCCAGGCCGATCCGCCCTGATAGGTCAGTGCCGAATAGAGCGAGTTGGGACAGTCGTCGATCCAGCGCCTCAGCGCATCGCCGCCGGTCTTGGCGAAGGCGGCCTCGAGCCGCTTGCCGTACTTCATGGTGACCACGTCCCAGCCCATGGCACCGAAGATGCGGTCGAACTGTCCGAAGAGGCGGTCGTTGACCACAGCGTCGAGGCTCTGGCGGTTGTAGTCGATCACCCACCAGGTGTTGCGCAGATCGTGTTTCCAGCCTTCCAGCATGCACTCGTAGACATTGCCCTCGTCGAGCTCGGCATCACCGACCAGCGCCACCATGCGCCCGGGGCGCCTGCCCTCCGGCATCCAGCCCTTCAGGTCCACGTAGTCCTGGACCAGGCTGGCGAAAGCCGTCACCGCGACGCCCAGGCCCACCGAGCCTGTGGAGAAGTCCACGTCGTCCTTGTCCTTGGTGCGCGAGGGATAGGACTGGGCGCCGCCCAGCGCCCGGAAGGCCTCCAGGTTCTCCCGGCTCTGCTTGCCCAGCAGGTACTGGATCGCATGGAAGACGGGGCTGGCATGGGGCTTCACCGCCACCCGGTCGTCGGCCTCCAGGACGTCGAAGTAGAGCGCGGTCATCAAGGTCGCCAGCGAGGCCGAGGAGGCCTGGTGGCCGCCGACCTTCAGGCCGTCACGCGAGGGGCGCAGGTGGTTGGCGTTGTGGATGGTCCAGGCCGAAAGCCAGAGGACCTTCCGCTCCAGGGCCTTGAGGAGAGCCAATGTGTTGGAGTCACTGCTTTGCCCAAGCGCTTGATCCTGCGCGCTTTCCAATGCCGAAGACATGATACCGATCCTTCGCCTGCGTCCGCCTGTCCGTCACCCTTGTACAGGGCGGGGCGGGGCTCAGGAAGCCTTCGCGGCGATCAGCAGCTATTCCGCGGCAAGCGAGCCCGGCAGGGTGACTTCCTCGCGGTAGCGCTGACGGAAGGCGAAGATGCTGAGGATGCGCGGGCCGACCCGGCGGCGCAGCATCGAAGGGCGGTCCTTGAAGAGGTCGAAGCGCACGTGAACGATGCCGCTCACCTCCTCCTGAACGGAGCGCACCAGGGCCGTCTCGATCGTCCCGTCGGGCAGGCGTGCACGGTAGAGGGCACCGACCTTGACCTTGCCGAGACCCAACCCAGATCGCTGACCGTTACGCACCTGCTTCATGACTTAAGGACCTCGAGCCAAGCGCTTTTCCATCCGGCCATTTCCCCCGGCCCAGACGGTGATACTGACTGGAGCGAACCTCCGGTATGACGCGGAGGCTAGATCACTTGCCCCTGGGGATTCAAGGCTGATTGTCCGCCGATCTCAGACCATCGAGGATTGCCGGCAGCCGGTCCGGCAGATCGTCGGCGATGAGTCCCGCAACGGCATCCCCGGCTGCCGCGCCGTGCAACCAGACGGCGGCCGCGGCCGCCTCGAAAGCGGGCAGGCCCTGTGCCAGCAAGCCCGAAGCCAGACCGCTAAGCACGTCCCCTGCCCCGGCGATGGCGAGACCTGGCGGCGCATTGGCGTTGATCGCCAGGCGTCCGTCGGGTGCGGCGATCAGGCTGTCGCTGCCCTTGAGGACCACCACGCCGCCAAGCGCTTTTGCCGCAGCACGCGCCCGCTCTACCCGCGGTCCCTTCAGTTCGGGAAAGAGCCGGGCGAACTCCCCCTCGTGCGGGGTCACCACCAGCTCCGCGCGGCGGGCCCGTGCGATGACCTCTGCCTCGCCCGCGAAGACGCTGATCGCATCGGCATCCAGGAGGCAGGCCTTGCCGCTCTCCAGTGCCGCCAGCGCCGCCCGCCGGGTGGCGGCGTCGGCCCCGTTGCCGGGACCGAGGAGAAGCGCCGTGGTCCGCCGCTCTTGCAGAGCGCGCTCCCAGTCCTCGGGGGTCTCGACCGGGGCCAGGATCACCGCGGCCGCGCTCAGGGCGTAGATCGGGAAGCTGGAGCGCGGCACCGCCAGGGTCACCAGGCCGCTGCCGACCCGCAGGCCCGCGCGTGCAGCCAGCCGGGCAGCACCGGTCATCTCCGCACCGCCGCGGATCATGAGCGAGCCGGCAGTGTACTTGTGGCTCTCGGGCCCGCGCCAGCGCAGCGCCCCGGCCCAGAGCGCCGGGCCGTTCTCGTAACTCTGCGACTTCTGCGCGGCCACGACCGCCTCCGGGATGCCGATGTCGGCCAGGAGCACCAGGCCGCAGTGGCTGCGCCCCGGCTGTAGCAGGTGTCCCGGCTTCAGCCGGCAGAAGGTGACGGTCAGCGCCGCCGGGCAGAAGGCCTCGCCCACCACCTGGCCGCTGTCGCCGTCCAGGCCGCTGGGCACGTCGACCGCGACCACCCTGGCCCCGGCCCTGCCCCATCCAGACAGAAGATCGGCCGCCAAGCCCTTGATCGGCCTGTCCAATCCTGCACCGAAGAGGGCATCGACGACGAGGCCGGCGGCGGCCGGGTCGGCAGCCTCCGCGGGTTGCACCGGCCCGGACCAGAGGGCGGCGTGGTGGGCCGCATCGCCGCTGTAGGCTTCCCTATCCCTGAGGGCGAAGAGGCTGACCGGCCAGCCGGCCTCTGCCAGATAGCGGGCGGCTACGAAGCCGTCGCCGCCGTTGTTGCCCGGTCCGCAGTAGATGGAGACAGGCTGCGGCTCGAAGCCCTCCATCACGGCCCTGGCCACGGCCAGCCCGGCCCGGTCCATCAGCTCCACGCCGGCGATGCCGGCCGCCACGGCGCCCCGGTCCGCCGCCCCCATCTGCTCGACGCTCAGGAGCTGAAGGTCGGAGAGGGAGCGGGACAAGAGCTCGGTCCCCCCTAGCCGCGCAGCCTGGCCAGGCTCGCGGCCGCCCCGTCACGCAACAGGGTCACGTCGGCATCGGCCATGATGAAGCTGTAGCCCGCAGCCAGCAGCCAGTCGCGGTCGTGCTGCGCCGTCAGGATGCTGCCCAGGGCCTTGCCGTTGGCCTTCGCCGCGGCGGCGACGCGCAGCATGGCCTCGTTGACGGACGGGTGGTCCGCCTGACCGCGGACGCCGAGTTCGGCGGAGAGGTCCATCGGTCCGACGAAGAGCAGGTCGACGCCCTCGACGGCGGCGATCGCCTCGATCTGCTCGACGCCCGACCGGGTCTCGATCTGGCAGATGCAGAGCACGTCGCGGTCGGACTGCTCCATGTAGTCCTGCCAGTGGGTGCCGTAGCGGGCGCCGCGGGCCACGGTCGGCGCCATCCCGCGCACGCCGGCGGGCGGATAGCGGCAGGCCCTTGCGGCCTCCTCAGCCTCCTCGACGGAGCTGACCGAGGGGCACATGACGCCCAGCGCCCCCACGTCGAGGGCGCGCTTGATCTCGACCCGCGACATGACCGGCACCCGGACCAGCGGCGCGCAGGGAGTGGCCGACATGGCCTGCATGGCGGCCAGGGCATCGAGGTAGGAACCGGGGCCGTGCTCGAGGTCGATGATGCAGCAGTCGTAGCCGGCCTGAGCCAGGATCTCGGCCGCGATCGGCGAGGCCGTCATCTGCCAGAACCCCAGGATCGTCTCGCCCTGGGTCAGGCGCTGCTTCAACGGTTGGGTCATCCCGTGTCCATTCCTACGGCTAGGGTCGCGCGGCAGCCCCGGTCGTAAGCTCTCAGGAAAGCCCCGCAGCCCGGGCCAGTTCAGGAGGGGTGTGGGGTGGCTGATGGGACTTGAACCCACGACCCTCGGAATCACAATCCGATGCTCTGACCAACTGAGCTACAGCCACCGCAAGTCCGCGGCAGCGCTGTGGCCACCGCGTGAAAAGAGGCCGCTATATGCCGTCTCGCGGTGGGCGTCGTCAAGAGGCACCCGGTCCCCGGATGAGCGGCAGCGCCATCCCTGCAGGGCAGACCCGCGCGGGAGCGATCGGATCGCAGACAGGCGGATCAGGCCTCACGCCTCGAGGATAGCCGGCTCGCCCAGCGCTTCCTGCAGCGCCTCGGCAAGCTCGCTGCGCTTGAAGGGTTTCGTCAGCAGCCTGGCGCCGCCGCTGAGGAACCCGCTGTTCTCGGCGACCGCGGCCGAGTAGCCCGACATGTAGATCACCTTCAGCCCCGGCCAGCGCTCGCGGGCGCCGGCCACCAGCTTCGGGCCGGTCATACCGTCGGAAAGCAGGATGTCGACCAGGGCCAGGTCCACCGGCTCCCGCTCCAGGGCGGCCATCGCGGCGGCCCCGTCTGCCGCCTCCAGCACCCGGTAGCCCATGCGCGTCAGCAGGACGGCCGCCATGCGCCGGACCGGCGGGTTGTCGTCGACCACCAGGACCGCCTTCCCTCTCCCCTGCTCTTCGAGCCTGGCCGGCGGCGCGGCACAGGGCGCGGCCTCCGAGGCCTCCCGCAGGGCCCGCGGCAGTGAGAGGTGCACGGTGGTCCCCTCGCCAAGCCTGCTCTCCAGCCTGACACGGCCGCCGGACTGCTCGGCAAAACCGTAGAGCATGGAGAGGCCCAGCCCCGAGCTCTGCGCCTTCCGGTCGGTCGTGAAGAAGGGCTCGAAGGCGTGCTGCAGAACCTCGGCCGTCATTCCCTGTCCGGTATCGGAAAAGAGGATCTCCACCTCGTCGGCCGGGCGCTCTTCGCCTCCGGCACCGCTCTCCGCCTGCGGCCGGTTCAAGGCCGAGACGGTAACGCTGCCGCCCTCCGGCATGGCGGCGCGTGCGTTGAGCGCGAGGTTGAGGAAGGCGTCCTGGAGCTGGCCCGCGTCCACCTCCAGGAGCCAGAGGCCCGGCGGCAGCTCGGTATCGAGGGAAATCCCACCCCCCAGCGAGCGCTCGAGCTGGGGGCGCAGGTCACTCAGCAGGGCCGCCAGGTCGACGGCCTGCGGACGCAGATGCTGCTTCCGAGAGAAGGCAAGCAAGCGATGGGTTAGCCGGGCGCCCCGCTCCGAGGCCTTCAGGATCTCGGCCGCCAGCTCCGGGGTTGCCGCATCCTCGTCGAGCAAAAGCTCGGCATTCCCATGAATGACGCCAAGCAAGTTGTTGAAATCGTGGGCTACCCCACTGGTGAGCTGGCCCACGGCTTCCAGGCGTTGAGCCTGCCTCAGGCGTTCCTCGATCTGCCGCTTCTCGGTGACGTTGCTGACCAGCGTGAACATGGAGCCGTCCTCGAGCTGCACGTCCCTGACCTCCAGCCAGGCCCCGCGGTAGAGATACTGGAGGCGCTCGGAGGTCTTGGTCTGGCGGCGCTTCAGGCGCTCCGTCACCCAGCGCTCGCGCTCGGCATCCGAGCGCCCGACCCCTTCGCACAGGGCCACGGCACGGATCAGGGTCTCGAAGCGAACGCCCGGCACCACGGCGGCGACCTCGGTGCTGTAGAGCGCGCGGTAGAGGTCGTTGGCGATGATCAGCCGGTCGTCCGGACCGTAGAGCGCGAAGGCCTCGTCGCTGGCGTTCATGGCGCTCAGCAGGTTCGATTCCGCACGCTTGAGGTCGGTGATGTCCTGCAGGGTGCCTTCGCTGCGCCAGGGCCGCCCCTCGCGGCTTTCGACGCTGTGCTGGACGACCCTGAGGGTGCGCACCTCGCCGTTCAGCAGCAGAGCGCGCATCTCGATCTCGAAGGTGCCGCCCTTTTCCATGACGGCGCGGAAGTGCTCCCGGTCGTCGGGATGCACAAGCTCCAGGTTCTTGTCGAAGGTACCGTAGTCGGTCAGATACTCCTCGACCGTCAAGCCCAGGATGCTGGCGAACTCAGGCGAGCAGTAGCGGCAGCGCCGGGCCTCCAGGTCCCAGACGAAGTAGCCCAGCCGCGCACTCTTCGCCGAGGCCAGCAGCTTGGACTGCTGATCGCGCAGGGACCTCTCCGCCGACCTTCGGTTCTGGACCTCCCGGTCCAGGTCCCGGATCAAGGTCGCCATGCGGTCGCGCGCCCGGACCGCGTCCTGCCAGCGCCTTGCGGCGAACCAGAGGCAGCCGATGCTGGCCGCGGCCAGGACCATCAGCGCCTCGTCAAGCTCCCAGCGTTCCCGGACGACGGCCAGCTCGTAGAAGGCCTCGAAGAGATCGAGCCAAATCGTCAGGACCGCGATCGCCACCAGAAACGCCAAGAGGATGACGAAGTCTTGTCTGGACCTGCTGGCCCACTTCTTCCTTGGCACTGCCTGCCGTTCCCTGTTCCAACCCGCCCCCGCCGCCCTTGCCGGGCGATCTGGCCCTCGGTCTTTAGCAGAAGCGAGGGCATGGTTTCCACAAGTGCGACAGGTGAAAACAACCCCCGAGCTTGCCGTGAATTGTCCGCGTGCCGGCTTTGCCCTGCACGGACAGGGCCGCCAGGCCGACCGGAGAACGCGAGCGGGACCCTGCTTCTCGCAAAGAAAGCTCTTGCGCGGGCGGGCTAGGGATTAGAAGTCACTGCCTGCGGCCGGCAGGCGGCTTGCGCAAGCGACGAGACAAGCGACGAGACACAAGGGGGACAGCCAATGCAGCAATCAGCCTCGCTATCGCGCCTCGGGACGGAGAGCGCCTTTCAGGTCCTGGCCCGCGGGGAGGCGCTGCGCCGGCAGGGCCGCGACGTGATCAGCCTGGCGATCGGGCAGCCCGACTTCCCGACCCCGGACCATGTGGTCGAGGCGGCGGTGAAGGCCCTGCGCGACGGGGCGCACGGCTACACGCCGGCCAACGGCATCCTCCCCCTGCGGGAGGCGATCGCCGCCGACCTCCGGCAGCGGCACGGCAGCGAGGTCGACCCGGATCGCATTCTCGTCGTCCCCGGCGGCAAGGTCACCATGTTCTTCGCCTTCCTGGCCCTGGTCGAACCGGGAAGCGAGGTCATCTATCCCGACCCCGGCTTTCCGATCTACCGCAGCCTGGTCGACTACTGCGGCGCCAAGCCCGTGCCCCTGCCGCTCTCCTCCGCCGACGGCTTTGCCGTCGACCCCGACGCCCTGGCGGAACGCATCGGCCCGAAGACCCGGCTCGTCATCGTCAACACCCCGGGCAATCCCACCGGCGGCGTCACTGAGGCCGCCGCGATCCGCCGGATCGCGGCGCTGATCGCAGAGAACCCGCAGACCGCCCTGCTGGCCGACGAGATCTACAGCCTGCTGCTCTACGACGGTGCCGCCCACAAGAGCTTCCTGGGCGAGCCCGGCATCGAAGACCAGCTCATCCTGCTCGACGGCTTCTCCAAGACCTATGCCATGACCGGCTGGCGGCTGGGCTACGGCATCTGGCCCGAACGGCTGATCGACGGTGTCACGCGGCTGGCCATCAACGCCCATTCCTGCGTCAACGCGGCGACCCAGTGGGCCGGGATCGCAGCGCTCCAGGGGCCGCAGGACTCGGTCGACCGAATGCGCTCCGCCTTCGCCCGGCGGCGGCGGCTCCTGATCGACGGGCTGAACGCGCTGCCCGGGTTCTCGGCCGTGGACCCCGGCGGCGCCTTCTACGCCTTCCCCTCGATCGCGGAGAGCGGCTGGGACGACACCGCACTGGAATCGGCCCTGCTGGACGATGCGGGGGTGGCCACGCTCGCCGGCTCGGCCTTCGGCGCAGCCGGCAAGGGGCACCTGCGCTTCTCCTACGCTGCCTCGGAAAGCGTCATCGAAGAGGCGCTCGCACGGATCGACCGCTTGTTGCACAAAAACTGATCACCTAGAGTGATTAGAAACTAGGCATCTGCTCATCTAGGCGCCGCACTCTTCCGCTGCGGGCCCAGATGCCAGCGGCCTTACGCGCGCCGACCCAGGTTGGCACGGAACTTGCTTCTATAGCCACGTTCATCACGCCCTCTCCCTGCGGAGGGGGCAGACCACCGAGAGGCCGCATGAAGAAGATCGAAGCCATCATCAAGCCATTCAAACTGGACGAGGCCAAGGAAGCGCTCCACGACGTCGGCATCAAGGGCATTACGGTGACCGAAGCCAAGGGGTTCGGCCGCCAGAAGGGCCACACCGAACTCTACCGGGGCGCGGAGTATGTCGTCGACTTCCTGCCGAAGGTCCGGATCGAGGTCGTCATCGACGACAGCCTGGTCGAGAGGGCCATAGAAGCCATCCAGCAAGCTGCAAGGACCGGCCGCATCGGCGATGGGAAGATCTTCGTGTCGACCGTCGACGAGGCGATCCGCATCCGCACCGGCGAGCGTGGCCCCGACGCCATCTAGGCCCAGCACCCCACCGCCCCTGGTGACACGAACCAGCACCAACCCACACCGCCCCTAGGGGCTCAACAGAAGACGAGAGAAATCATGTCCGACGTGAACACCGTTCTGGAACTGATCAAAGAGCACGACGTCAAGTACGTCGACTTCCGCTTCACCGACCCGCGGGGCAAGTGGCAGCACGTCGCCCAGCATGTCTCCACCGTCGACGAGGAGATGCTGACCGACGGAATCATGTTCGACGGCTCCTCGATCGCCGGCTGGAAGGCGATCAACGAGTCGGACATGAACCTGAAACCGGATCTCGCCAGTGCCGTCATGGATCCCTTCGCAGCGCAGCCCCAGCTCATCCTGGTCTGCGACGTGCTGGACCCCATCACCGGCGAGTTCTACGACCGCGACCCGCGCTCGACCATGCGCAAGTCGATCGCCTACCTGAACTCGACCGGCATCGCCGACCAGGCGGTGTTCGGCCCGGAAGCCGAGTTCTTCGTCTTCGACGACGTGCGCTTCGCCGTCCAGATGAACCACACCTTCTTCCAGTTCACCTCCGAGGAGGGCCCCTACGTCTCGGGCGCCGAGTTCGAGGAAGGCAACATGGGCCACCGCCCGGCGATCAAGGGCGGCTACTTCCCGGTGCCGCCGATCGATGCCGGCACCGACCTGCGGGCGGAGATGGTGACCGTCATGGAGGAGATGGGCGTCCCGGTCGAGAAGCATCACCACGAGGTCGCGCCCTCCCAGCACGAGCTGGGCATCCGCTTCGACGACATGATCCGCTGCGCCGACAACATGCAGATCTACAAGTACGTCGTGCACAACGTCGCCCATTCCTACGGCAAGACCGCGACCTTCATGCCGAAGCCGGTCAAGGGCGACAACGGCTCGGGCATGCACTGCCACCAGTCGCTCTGGAAGGACGGCAAGCCGCTCTTCGCCGGCGACGGCTATGCCGGCCTCTCCGAGATGGCGCTGCACTACATCGGCGGCATCATCAAGCACGCTCGCAGCATCAACGCCTTCACCAACCCGCTGACCAACAGCTACAAGCGGCTGATCCCGGGCTTCGAGGCACCGGTGCTGCTGGCCTACTCGGCACGCAACCGCTCGGCCTCCTGCCGCATCCCGCACGGCGCCTCGCCGAAGGCCAAGCGTGTCGAGGTCCGTTTCCCAGATCCGGGTGCGAACCCCTACCTCGCCTTCACCGCCATGCTGATGGCCGGCCTGGACGGCATCCAGAAGCGCATTCATCCGGGCGACCCGATGGACAAGAACCTCTACGACCTTCCGCCCGAGGAGCTGAAGGACGTCCCCCAAGTCTGCGGCAGCCTGCGTGAGGCCCTGGAGTCGCTGGAGGCCGACCACGACTTCCTGCTGGCCGGCGACGTCTTCACCAAAGAGCAGATCGCCGGCTACCTGGAGCTGAAGTGGGAAGAGGTCTGGGCCCTCGAGCACACCCCGCACCCGGTCGAGTTCCAGATGTACTACTCCGTCTGACGACGCCTCGGGGGAGCGGGCACGAGGCCTGCGCCCCAGAGGTGAGGGCGCAATCGCCGCTAGAGGGCCGCAATCCCCAAGGGTTGCGGCCCTCTTTCTGTTCGCTTCCAGAAAATTTTTTCGTCCCTGCGCACGCTGTGCGCTTTGCAGACTCTTGTCGGTATGTCATCATCCTGTCACATAGCGCAAAAGCGGGGGTAACGCGCGACGGGGGAAAACGATCTATCGGGAAGGGTTGCAAGGCAATGTTCGAGCTATTGATCAAGGTCTGCGTCGGGACGGCCATGTGCTACTACTCGACCTCGCCCATCAGCTACGAGACCCTGGCAAGCTGCCAGCAGCAGGCGGGCCTCATCGCCGGCCTGCGCTCCGGGCAGCACCCGCCGGGGCGCAGCGTCACGGCAAACTACCGCTGCCGCGGCGTCGGCCTCGCCCGCGAAGAACCGGACAGCTGGTACGAGATCTCCCTGCTGGTCCCCAAGGGATAGGCGCCGGTCGGCCCAGTTTCTCGTGGCCCCTCCTGGTCCCTTGACAGTGATCCATAATTCATGCATTCATGAATTATGGATCAAAACTTCGAAACCCAGGCGCTGACCGCCCTGGGACACCCGGGCAGGCTGGCGGTCTTCCGCCTGCTGGCCAGGCGTGCCCCAGACGGCGTGCGGCCGAGCGAGATCGCCGAAGCGCTGGACCTGAAGCCCAACACCCTGTCGGTCTACGTGACCCAGCTGGCGCGGGCCGGGCTGGTCACCTCCCTGCGGGACGGAAAGTCCGTCTACTACAGCATCGACCTGCTGCGCGTGGGCGAGCTGGTCCGCTATCTCGTGGAAGACTGCTGTCGCGGCCGGCCTGAGCTCTGCCATCCCCTTGCAGCCCACGCCCTGAAGCGTCTGAACGAAGGAAGTCGCCCCATGTCGCCGCACCTCTACAACGTTCTCTTCATCTGCACGGGAAACTCGGCGCGCTCCATCTTCGCGGAGGCCATCCTGAACCGGTTCAACGCCGACAAGTTCGCTGCCTATTCGGCAGGCACCCGCCCCTACTCCGAACTGAACCCCTTCGCCGTCGAGGTTCTGAAGAAGCTCGGTCACGACGTGTCCGGCCTGCGGGCGAAGAACGTGGAGGAGTTCCAGCGGCCGGGCGCGCCCCGGATGGACTTCGTCTTCACGGTCTGCGACCGGGCGGCGAACGAGGACTGCCCGCCCTGGCCCGGACAGCCCATGACGGCGCACTGGGGCATGCCCGACCCCGTCAAGGTCGGCGGCACCGAGGCCGAGAAGAGCCTGGCCTTCATGAACACCTACCGGATGCTGCGGCAGAGGCTGACGGGCTTCTGCGCGCTGCCCTTCGACACGCTCGACCGCATCTCCCTCCAGCGCAAGCTGGACCAGATCGGCCGGGAGGCCATGACGGCAAAGGTCGAGCCCCTGCACGCACGCCAGGACTAGCGGGGCTCTTTTCGCAGCTGGCTGACTTTCTTTCGTAAGACGCCGGCGGCTCCGCCGTCCGGTCTTCGCCTTGGGAAGCTGGCCGAGGCCGGGATCGAGAGGATCCGGGGCCCGGTCGGCAAGAAATGGGGGTAGCATGTCCGAGCGCAGGATCGCCATCAACGGGATCGGCCGGATCGGCAAGCTGGTGCTGAGGTCGCTGCTGGAAGAGCTGCCCGGGGGGAGGGTCGTTCTCCTGAACGACGCCGTCGGGGATCCGGCCCAGCACGCACAGCTCCTGGAGTTCGATTCGGTCCACGGCCGCTGGAACGCCGCCTTCGGCCACGGCGAGGGCCACCTGACCGTCGACGGCCACGAGATGGTCTTCACCAATGCCCGCAGCCTCGACGCCCTGCCCCTGGCCGACCAGGGCATCGACGTGGTGGTCGACTGCACCGGTGTCTACAAGACGCCGGAGAAGCTGGCGCCCTACTATGAGGCCGGCGTCCGGACGGTCGTCGTCTCCGCCCCGGTGCATAGCGACCAGGCCCTGAACATCGTCTATGGCGTCAACCACGAGCTCTACGATCCCGCGCGCCATCGCCTGGTCACGGCGGCGAGCTGCACCACCAACTGCCTTGCCCCGGTCGTCAAGGTGATCCACGAGGAGATCGGCATCCTCCGCGGGTCGATGACGACCATCCACGACGTGACCAACACGCAGACCATCGTGGACCGGCCGGCGAAGGACCTCAGGCGCGCCCGCTCCGCCCTCACCAGCATGATCCCCACGACGACGGGTTCGGCGAAGGCCATCACCCTGATCTATCCCGAGCTCAGCGGGAAGCTGAACGGCATCGCCGTGCGGGTGCCGATCCTGAACGCCTCGCTCACCGACTGCAGCTTCGAGCTCGAGAGCCCGACCACGGCAGAGGCGGTCAACGACCTCTTCGACAGCTATGCCAGGGGCAAGCTGAAGGGCATCCTGGGACTGGAGAGACGCGCGCTGGTTTCCGCCGACTTCCTCAACGATCCGCGGTCCAGCATCGTCGACGGACCTTCAACCTTCGTGGTCGACGGCACCCACCTCAGGGTCTACGCCTGGTACGACAACGAGTGGGGCTATGCCTGCCGACTGGCCGACATCGCGCGCATGGTGACGGAGAGGCTCTAGAACAGGATGCGCTCGCTCATGCTCACTTATCCCGCTCTAGCGCGTTGTTCTGGAAGCAAATCGTCGTCGCAGATGAACCCATCTGCTCGGGATTGGCTCTAGCCATGCTCGGCGCGAAGACCATCGCGAAGAAGGGCGGGCTCGGCGCCTACATCGTCGTCACCGGCGCCTACTGGGCCTTCATGCTGACCGACGGTGCGCTCAGGATGCTGGTCCTGCTGCACTTCCACAATCTGGGCTTCTCGCCGCTGCAGCTCGCCTACCTCTTTCTGCTCTACGAGCTGATGGGCGTGGTGACGAACCTCTCGGCCGGCTGGATCGCAGCGCGCTTCGGGCTGGTCAGCACGCTCTATGCCGGCCTGGTCCTCCAGATCTCTGCCCTGGTGGCCCTCACCCTGCTGGACCCCGCCTGGGCCCTGGCCGGCTCGGTCGTCTTCGTCATGGCGGTCCAGGGCGTCTCGGGCGTGGCCAAGGACCTGACGAAGATGAGCTCCAAGAGCGCGGTCAAGGTCCTGGCACCGCAGGACGACAACAACGCGCTCTTCCGCTGGGTCGCGGCCCTGACCGGCTCGAAGAACGCGGTCAAGGGCCTGGGGTTCCTGCTGGGTGCCGGGCTTCTCGCGACCGTCGGCTTCACACCGTCCGTCCTCGCGATGGCCGCGGCACTGGCGGTGATCTTCTGCCTGGCCGTTGCGCTGATGCCCAAGGGACTGCCGGCGGCCAGGAAGTCCGCGAAGTTCCGGGAGGTCTTTTCCAAGGACCGCAACATCAACCGCCTCTCCGCCGCGCGCCTCTTCCTCTTCGGCGCGAGGGACACCTGGTTCGTCGTGGGGATACCGATCTACTTCTACGGCGTCCTCTCCGAGGGAACGCCGGAGAGCAACCGGGAGGCCTTCTTCCTGGTCGGCTCCTTCATGGCGCTCTGGATCATCGGCTACGGCCTGGTGCAGGCCTGGGCCCCGCGGCTGCTTAAGGCCCAGGCGATGAGCCTTGCCGATACGGCGCGCGCGGCGCGCAACTGGGCCGGCATCCTGCTGGCGGTCCCGCTCGCGCTGGCCCTGCTGGTGCTGGCCGTCGGCGAGGCCGGGCATCCGCCGCACTGGCTGACCGGGGCCCTGGTCCTCGGCCTGCTGCTGTTCGGCTTTCTCTTCGCGCTCAACTCCTCGCTCCATTCCTTCCTGATCCTGGCCTTCTCCAATGCCTCCCGGGTGACCATGGACGTCGGCTTCTACTACATGGCCAATGCGGCCGGCCGGCTCCTCGGCACGCTCCTCTCCGGGCTCAGCTACGAGGTCGGCGGCCTCTCCGCCTGCCTGGGCACCGCCGCGGCGATGCTGGCGCTGAGCTGGTTCTTCGCCGGCCGGCTGCGCCTTGAAGCTCGCTAACGGCTTGCCAAGGTCGATGCCGCTGCCGCAATAGAGGCGTCATGAGCGGAAAGGAACTCACTGACGGACTGCGCCCGATCCGGCCTGCCGACATGGACTGGCTGGGCAGGCTGAACGAGGCCTGCGTGCCCGCGGTCAACGCCCTGGAGCCGGAGGCGCTGGAGGCCCTGGTCGCGCGCGCGGCCTGGACCGGCGTCGTACTGTCGGAAGGCGACCTGCCCCAGGCCGTCCTCGTGGCCTTCGCGAAGGGCTCGACCTACGAGAGCACCAACTACGCCTGGTTCAATGCGCAGGAGGAGGACTTCCTCTACATCGACCGGGTGATGGTCGACCCCGCCGGGCGCGGACGCGGACATGGGCGGAGGCTCTACGAGGCGCTTGCCCTCTGGGCCACAGCGCAGGGTCTGCCTAGGCTCTGCTGCGAGGTGAACGAGATCCCGCCGAACCCGCAGTCCCTGGCCTTCCACAAGAGCCTCGGCTTCCAGCATCTGACCAGCCGGATCAACCCCTCGGACGGCAAGCGGGTGGCCATGCTGGAGCGGCGCCTGAAGCCGGCCAGCCGAGCGACCTGAAGCTCAGGCCCTGAACTTAGCGGCTCCCTGATGTGCGGCCATGCCGCGGACCACGGCGGGCCGGGCCCCGATGCGCTGGACCCAGGCTTCGATGGCCTCGAACTCGCCGATGTCGCGGATGGTCTCCAGGCGGTGGACGATCATGGGATAGAGCGCGAGGTCGGCGACGCTGACGGGGCCTGCCAGGTAGTCCGCTTCCTTGAGCCGGCTCTCGATGTAGGTCAGGTGCGGCTCCAGGCGGTCGATGAAGTAGTCGATCGTGCTCTCCGACCTCTCCAGGACGAAGTGCTCGAGCGCGAAGAGGGTGGCGCCGAGCGCGGACATGTCGCTGACGGCATGCATCAGCCACTGCAGCGCCAGCGCGCGCTCCAGCGGGTCTTCCGGCCAGAGCACGTTCCTGGTCTGGGCATAGTGCAGCAGGATCGCCCCCGACTGCGCCAGCACCAGCTTCGGCCCGCCGGGCTCTTGCATGTCCACCACCACGGGGATCTGGCCGCGCGGGTTGATCTTCAGGAAGGCGGCCTCGCGCTGCTCTCCCTTCATCAGGTCGACAAGCTGCACCTGGTAGTCGAGGCCGCATTCCTCCAGGATCAGCGCGGCGCGGTTGCCGTGCGGCGTGTCGGCTGTGAAGAGTTTGATCACCTGGGCCATCCCCTCGCTGGACAATCGAGGTCGCCGTCTCGGCGCGGCCGTTCTAGCCAGCGCCCTCGGGCAAGGGGCGCGGCCGCCCCTCCTCGTCCACGGCAACGTAGACGAAGGTGCCTTCGGTCACCATCACCTCTTCGCCGTCGCGGTGCCGCATGACCCAGGTCTCGATCTTCACGTGCATCGAGGTGCGCCCGCTGCGCACCACCCTGGCATAGCAGGTGACGAGGTCGCCGATGAAGACCGGCTGGTGGAAGCGCATCGCCTCGACCGCCACGGTGACGATCCGCCCTTCGGCCCGGCGGACGGCCGGCAGCCCGCCCGCCAGGTCCATCTGCGCCAGGACCCAGCCGCCGAAGATGTCGCCGGCCGGATTGGCGTCGGCCGGCATCGCCAGGGTGCGCAGCGCGGGCTCCTCCCGGGGCGGGCGGCTGGGGGTCTCGTCCCTCTCCGTCATCGGCCATCCTTCGCTTGCAACGCGCGGTGCGACCGCTGCGACTTCCGGGCTTCGCTATCACAGCTCAGCGACGCTTGCCAGGCTCTAAGCGCTTTCGATAAATCTGGTGCCATGTCCGATCTCTTCGCAAAGACCGAGCCTCAACCGCTTGCCTACTCGGCCAAGGACATCGAGGTCCTGGAAGGCCTGGAGCCGGTCCGGCGCCGGCCCGGCATGTACGTCGGCGGCACCGACCTGCGTGCGCTCCACCATCTCGTGGCCGAGCTGCTCGACAACGCGATGGACGAGGCGGTCGCCGGCCATGCCAGCCGCATCGAGCTGCACCTGGACCAGGCCAACCGCGTCACCGTGGTCGACAACGGCCGCGGCATCCCGGTCGATCCGCACCCCAAGTTCCCCAAGAAGTCGGCCCTGGAGGTCATCCTCACCACCCTGCATTCCGGCGGCAAGTTCTCCGACAAGGCCTATGCGACGGCCGGCGGCCTGCATGGTGTCGGCCTCTCCGTGGTCAACGCGCTGGCCGCCGAGCTGACGGTAGAGGTCGCCCGGGACAAGCGGCTCTGGCGGCAGACCTATCGCCAGGGCAAACCGACCGGCAAGCTGGAGGCCGTCGGCGCCGTTCCCAACCGGCGCGGCACCTCCATCACCTTCTCCCCGGACCCGGAGATCTTCGAGTCCAGCCTGCGGCTTGAGCCCGGGCGGCTCTACCGCATGGCGCGTTCCAAGGCCTATCTCTTCCGCGGCGTCGAGATCCGCTGGTCCTGCGACGCCGCGCTGATCAAGGAGGGCGACAAGACGCCCGCCGAGGCGCGGCTGCACTTCCCCAACGGCCTGGCCGACTCGCTGGCCGAGGTGATCGGCGAGCGGCCCCAGATCACCCCCCTGCCCTTCGCCGGCCAGGCGCAGCTGAGCGCGGGCGCCGACAAGCTGGAGTGGGCGTTGGCCTGGCCCTTGGACGAGGACGGCCAGGTCCACACCTACTGCAACACCGTGCCCACGCCCGAGGGCGGGACGCACGAGGCCGGACTGCGCCAAGGCCTGCTGCGCGGCCTCAAGGCCTACGGCGAGCTGCTGGGTCAGAAGAAGGCCTCGATCGTCACCGCCGAGGACCTGGTCTCCGGCGCCGTGATCTATCTCTCGATCTTCATCAAGGACCCGCAGTTCCAGGGCCAGACCAAGGAGAAGCTGGTCACCACGCGCGCCCAGCGGATGGTGGAGGGCGTGGTCAAGGACCACTTCGAGCACTGGCTGGCCGCCGAGCCCGAGCGGGCCCGCCTGCTGCTGGAGCACGCGATCGAGCACGCCGAGGAGCGCCAGCGCCGCCGCGCCCAGCGCGAGCAGAGCCGCAAGACGGCGACCAGCCGGCGCCTGCGCCTGCCCGGCAAGCTCGCCGACTGCAGCTCGACGCGCGCCGAAGATACCGAGATCTTCATCGTCGAGGGCGATTCCGCTGGCGGCTCGGCCAAGCAGGCCCGCAACCGCGAGACCCAGGCCATCCTGCCGCTGCGCGGCAAGATCCTGAACGTGGCCAGCGCCTCTGCCGAGAAGCTGAAGGACAACCAGGAACTGAGCGACCTGGTCCAGGCCCTGGGCTGCGGCAGCAAAGCGAGTTTCTCGCTCGACAAGCTGCGCTACGAGCGCGTGATCGTGATGACCGACGCCGACGTGGACGGCGCCCACATCGCCGCTCTGCTGATCACCTTTTTCTGGCGCCAGATGCCGGGCCTGATCGAGAGCGGCCGGCTCTACCTGGCCATGCCGCCGCTCTACCGCCTGACCCAGGGCGGCACCACGCTCTATGCCATGGACGACCCCGACAAGGAGCGCCTGATGGCCGGGGGCTTCAGCGGGCGCGGCAAGATAGAGATCAGCCGTTTCAAGGGCTTGGGCGAGATGCCTGCGATGCAGCTTCGCGAGACCACCATGGATCCCAGGAAGCGCAAGCTGCAGCGCGTGGTGATCGCCGATGCCGGCGAAGAGCTGCCTCAGGCCGTCGAGGCCGAGACCGCACAGCGCATCGAGGCACTGATGGGACGCAAGGCGGAGCACCGCTTCGCCTTCATCCAGGAGAACGCACGCTTCGCCCACGACCTGGATATCTAGAGCAAAGCCTGCGCCCTCGGACGGCTCCGGCGCGCTCCCCAAGCGCTCAAGCAATGGTGAAGACGGTCCCGGGATACCTGCACGGCCGGCCGCGTATCCCTCTGGGAGAGGTCCCTCTCCTAAACCAGAGCCTACCCATGAATGGAGCACCCGATGTACGCTAAGGTTTCCTCTGCGCTGCTGGCCACGGCCCTGATCGCAGGCTGCGCCAGTTCCTACACTCCGGTGGTGGATTTCCAGGCGAGCACCAACACGCCGGAGAACTTCGACCAGAACCTCGAGGCCTGCCGCAACCTGGCCCAGCAAGGCAGCGGCGCCGTGGAGGATGCGGCGGTCGCCGGCGTCGGCGGTGCCGCGCTGGGCGCTGCGACCGGCGCCATCGCGGGTGCCATCCTGGGCGGCGGCGCCGGGACGGGCGCGGCCGCGGGCGCTGCGATCGGCGGTACCGCGGGCACGGTCGGCGGCGCCGCGCAGGGCGTCAGCGACGAGAAGCAGATGGTCCGCAACTGCCTGCGCGGCCGCGGCTACTCCGTCATCGGCTGATCTTGGGCCTGCGCTCGGACACGGGATCGGACCTGCCGCAGTGCGAACTCTGCGGCAGGCCGATGCTGCCGGGCGGCGCCAACCAGCACCATCTGATACCCAAGAGCTTCGGCGGCCGCGAGACCGTCCTGCTGCACCGGATCTGCCACGACAAGATCCACGCGACCCTGAGCGAGAAGGACCTTGCGCGCGACTATGCCAGCATCGAGGCCCTGCTGCGCCATCCCGAGATCCGGCGCTTCGTCGCCTGGGTCCGGCGGCGCCCGCCCGGTTTCGGCGGCAGCAACCGCGCGCGCAAGGGCTGAGGGCGGTTCCAGCTTGCTATTGAGATGGCCGGGAAAGGGACTAGTCTTAGAAGGGTTGCTGCGAGTGGAGGCCGCCATGCGGATGCGTTGGGTCCTGGCTGCGGTTAGCCTGGGGTTGCTTGCCGCCTGTAGCGGACGGTCGGGGGTCATCACCTCGACCGACACGCAGCGCTACCTTCCCACCTCCAACGCGCTTTTCGTCGGCGCCGGGCAGCTTGTCCTGATCGGCACCGCCGAGACGCCCGAGATACGCCTCGAGCTCGCCCAGGTCGCGGCCGACGGGGTGGCGGACGGCGCCTTCGGCGCCAAGTTCCGCCTGACCCCGCGCGAGCTGGCGGAGCGGGCGTCGAAAAACCGGGTGGTCGTCGCCATCGGCGGCGCCAACTCCTGGGCCCTCTGCGAGGCGCCGCCGGAGCGCGGCGGGAACTTCAACGGCGGCAGCATCACGGTCTCCGCGGCGGCCTGCAACGGCGAGACCCGCCTCTCCTCGACCAACGGCAGCATAACGGGGCTCACCGGCGTGGACGACCCGGCGCTGAAGCGCTTCTTCGCCCAGGTAGGCGCGGCCCTCTTCCCGGGCCGCAATATCGATTACTTGAACCGCGACCAGGCTGACTTCGACTTCTTCTGATCGCCGCACGGCCGCCTTGAACTCTATGGTGGAAACGACCGAATAGGTGGTATGGCGACTTCGTCACTAAAACATCACACATGCGGCAATTAGATGGCTTTAGCGCCAGAGGGCGGCTCGCTGCTTCCTTTGACGTGTTGACAAATCGGCGAAAGCTGTGAAAAAGCAGCCAGTCAAACGGTCGCGGCTCTTTAAATCCGCGATGGCCGGCCATATGTGATGGCCATCGCCCGGCGAGAGGTCGTGGCGATTTTCTGCTTCATCGTTAGAGTATGGGAAGAGCGCTTTGAGCGCAGAGACGACTTTCATGGATTTGGGCCTGAGCGAGGCCCTGCTTGGCGCGGTCAGCAAGGCCGGCTACAACCGCCCCACCCCCATTCAGGAAAAGGCGATCCCCTATGTCCTGATGGGCCGGGATCTGCTTGGCTGTGCACAGACGGGGACGGGAAAGACGGCAGGCTTCACCCTGCCGATGATCGACATGCTGGCAGGCGGACGCTCGCGGGCCCGCATGCCGCGTTCGCTGATCCTCGAGCCGACGCGCGAGCTGGCCGCCCAGGTGGCCGAGAGCTTCCAGAAGTACGGCGCCAACCACAAGCTGACGATGGCCCTCCTGACCGGCGGCACCTCGATGGCCGACCAGATGCGCAAGCTGGACCGCGGCGTCGACGTGCTGATCGCGACGCCGGGACGCCTGATCGACCTCTTCGAGCGCGGCAAGATCATCCTGGCCGACGTCAAGGTGCTGGTGATCGACGAAGCCGACCGTATGCTGGACATGGGCTTCATCCCCGACATCGAGACCATCGTCTCGAAGCTGCCGCCGCTGCGCCAGACCCTCTTCTTCTCGGCGACCATGCCGCCGGAGATCCGCCGCCTGGCCAACCGCTTCCTCAGCAATCCGAAGGAAGTGGCCGTCTCGCCGCCGGCCCAGACAGCCGAGACCATCGAACAGGCCATCCTGCGCTGCGGCACGGAGGCCTATCGCAAGCGCGAGGCCCTGCGCGGGCTCCTGAACCGTGAAGAGCCGCAGAGCGCGCTGATCTTCTGCAACCGCAAGCGCGACGTCGCCATCCTGCAGCGCTCGCTGGAGCGCCACGGCTTCGACGCCAAGGCGCTACACGGCGACATGAGCCAGCCGGCCCGCACCGAGACCCTGGACAACTTCCGCAGCAGCAAGATGAAAATCCTGGTCTGCTCGGACGTCGCCGCGCGCGGCCTGGACATCCCCTCGGTCAGCCACGTCTTCAACTACGACGTCCCCAGCCATCCCGAGGACTACGTCCACCGGATCGGCCGCACCGGCCGCGCCGGGCGCGCGGGCAAGGCCTTCATGCTGGTGACCAAGACGGACCAGCGCTACTACGCCAACCTGCTGAAGCTGATCAAGGACGAACCCAAAGAGGTCACCTTGGCCGGCATCGAGGCAGCCGCCCCGGCAACGGCCGACGAGGAGGCCAAGCCCACGCGGCGGCCCGCGAACACCAACAGCCGAAGCAGCAGCAACTCCTCCTCCTCGCGGTCCTCGTCCTCCCGCTCTTCTTCGTCGAGGTCTCGCAGCAGCAGCGAAAGCAGCCGCTCCAACCGCCGCGACCAGAACCCCTCCAGCGAGCCGCACAACCCGACCTCGTCCTTCGGAGACCACACGCCGGCCTTCCTGCTGCGCCCGGTGAGAGTGGCCCAGAGCTAGGCGCCTGCTCCCATGCAGACCATCTTCATCATGGTGAAGTGCGAGCTGGGCGAGGCCTACAGGGTGGCCGACGCCCTGGTGCAGGGGATCGAGGAGGTCTCGGAGGTGCACTCGATCTCCGGTCAGTACGACCTTCTGATCAAGTGCTACCTCGCCGACGGCGCGGATATCGGACACTTTGTGACCGAGGACATCCAGCGCCTGGCCGGCATCCGGGAGACCTTCACCCTGACCGCCTACAAGGCCTTCGCCTGATCCCGCTTCTCCCTCGTCTGCGGCAGCGATTTCGGCTAGGATAGAGGCGCGAAAGGCCCCCTGGCCTGCCGCCAAGACTGTCACGCGACAAGCGTCACACGAGGGAGGAGCCAGCATGACCCACAAGTATTCCGGCGGGTGCGAGCACGTTCATACCCATGCCGACAGCGATCCGATCGACAACCACACCTGCCACTGCTCGGTCTGCAAGCGCGTCACCGGCCAGGACACGACGCACGTCGTCTTCTTCAAGCACGGCGACCTCGAGGTGGAGAACGCCGGCAGCCTGAAGCGCCAGCCCTTCAACAGCCAGAACCCCGACGGCCCGCTGGAGCTCTGCACCTGCTCCAGCTGCGGGCAGCCCATCATGCTGGACGACAAGCAGGCCCGCATCCGGGTCATCGTTCCGAACCTCATGGGCCACGACGCCGCCCGCCTCCCGGCCACCTACCACGCCTTCTACGACCCGGCGACCGGCGTTCCCAAGCCGAACGACGGCCGCCCCGTCTACGAGGGCCTGCGTCCGGACTTCGTCTGGCCCCAGGGCGCCTGATCACGGCTGGAGCTTGCGGGAGGCTGCCTCTTCGTGGACTGTGCGACCGGGTCCGCAACCTCCTGCACGCTGCGGCTTCTCCCCGCGTCTTGATGCGGCCAGGAAACCGCGGCAAGGCCACCAGTTGTCGTCGTCCTTCGGCTTGACCGAAGGACCAGTTTCCCTTTGGAGGTTCCTGGCCAAGGGGCGGACGATTCCGCCTTTACTGTCATCCGCCGGCTGATCCTTCGGTCAAGCCGAAGGTCGAAGGGAAAGGAGCTGTGCAACTGGAGCCGCCTCACCACACGCAAAGGAACTGAAACGATTTCAGAATCTTAAGGCGTGTTGCTCCAGGGCGCGTTCAGCATCAGCTTGTTCTCCTGGGTGAGGATCAGCGGGCGGAAGGCCTGGACGAACGTCTCGAACTCGGGATCGGAGTAGACCTTGCCCCAGTGGGCGCGGCGGTCGGCGTCGTCCTCGAAGCGCCAGATGTGGATGATCTGGTTCATGGCGCCGACGTCGCCGACGAAGTAGCCGACCAGCTTGTCCTCGTACTTCTTGATCGCCGGCCAGCCGAGCGTCTCGTAGTGCCCGATCGCCTCCTTCATCTTGCCGACGATGAGCGTGTAGGTGCGGAGCTCGTAGAGTGCCATCTTCATCTCCTTCTTCGATGCAAAGGGGGCCAGCGCCTCAGACCACGTTCTCCTCGACGATCGGGGCGCCGGCGGCAAGCCTCTCGGGCGAGAAGCGGGTGAGGTCGAGGCTGCGGTAGGCTCCCTCCACGATCAGCTCGGCCAGGCCGCGGCCCACCGCCGGGCTCTGCTGGATGCCGTGGCCGGAGAAGCCGTTCGCCATGAGGAAGTTGGGGACCGCCGGATGGGGTCCCAGGATGGCGTTCTGGTCGAAGAGGTTCATGTCATAGTGGCCGGCCCAGGCGTTGACCACCTTGACCGCCTCCAGGGCCGGCACCCGCGCTGCCAGGCGCGGCCAGACCTCCTGCTCGAAAAAGCCGTGGTCGACCTCGAAGTCGCGGGTCTCGGGGTCGTCGCTCTCCTCCGGCGCCAGGCCGCAGATGAAGTAGGCCCCTTCCGGCCGGACGTAGGTGCCGCTGGGATCGATGATCAGCGGGCAGTCCGGCAGGGGCTCGCGGCAGTCGATGACGTAGACCTGCCGCTTGCGCGGCGAGAGCGGCAGCGCGATCCCGGCCATGGCCGCCACCTCCCGGCCCCAGAGTCCGGCCGCGTTCACCACGATGTCGGCGGGAAGCCTGCTGCCGCCGGCGAGGCACACGCCCGTCACCCGCGCGCCCGACTTCTCCAGGCCGACCGCCTCCCCCTCCAGGTAGTGCGCGCCCTGCGTCCGGGCCTTCCGGCGGTAGCCCTGCAGCAGGGCGTAGGGATCGAACCAGCCCTCCATGGAGAGGCCGAGGCAGCCGCCGGCCAGATCCGCGACCTCCATCCAGGGGAAGCGCTCCGCCAGGCCCGCTTGGTCCAGCAGGACGTTGTCGGCACCCATGGACCGCTGGCGCTCGCTGTTGGCGGCGAGGACAGCCATGCCGGCCTCGCTCGCCAGGAAGAGGTAGCCGCCCTCGCGGAGCGCGATGCCGGGGCCGAGGCCCTCGACGGCCAGGTGCCGGTCCGCCTCGCGCAGAAAGGCGATGCCGAAGAGCGACATGGCGATGTTCTCCGGCGTCGAGAACTGCTGGCGGATCGAGCCGGCGGAACGCGCCGTGGCGCAGTTGGCATAGCTGGGATCCTTCTCGACCACCGTCACCCTGCCCCTGAAGTCCGGATGGGCGGTCAGGAAGTAGGCCAGGGAGGAGCCCATGGCGGCACCTCCGACGACGACGACCTCCGGCCCCGTCATTCCCCCACCCCCGTCATTCGCCCACGCCAGGCGCGCGGCGTCCGCAGCGGTCCCTGGAGCCATTCCGCATTGTCGATGACCCTCCGACTGGTCTAGCCAGAGGAGACCTCAGGCTTTCGATCTTCTCTCATGTCGAACCGCGCACTTTCAATCCGCTTCTCCGTCCTGGTCGGCGGCATCTTCCTGGCCCTCGGGCTCTTCGTGCCCTTCTGGCCGGTGATCCTGAAGAGCCGCGGGGTGGACGGCGGCGACATCGGCCTGCTGCTGGCCGCCACGACCTGGGTCAAGATCGTGGCGGTCCCCTTCTGGGGGCGGCTGGCGGACCGCCGTGGCGACGTGCGCAATGTGCTGCTGGCGCTGGGGCTCCTCTCCGTCCTGGCCTACACCTGGCTCGGCCTGGCGACGGCCTTCCTGCTGCTGCTGGCGGGGCACCTGATCGTCGGCTTCGTCTTCAGCCCGCTGATCCCGCTCAGCGACTCCGCGATCCTGCAGGCCGGCAAGAGCCAGGCGATCGACTATGGCCGCGTGCGACTCTGGGGCTCAGTCACCTTCATCGTGGGCAACTTCGCCGGCGGCGAACTGGTCGAGCTGGCGGACGGCCTCTGGTTCTTCGCCGTGGTGCTGGCGAGCCTGCTGGTCGCCTCCCTGGCCGCCTTCAGCCTGCCGCGCGCGCCGGCACGGCGGCCGCCGCCGCTCGCCGGCGCCTGGCGCCTGCTGCTCGCCGACCGGCGCTTCCTGGCCGTGGTGCTGGTCGGCGGCTGCCTCCAGGCGAGCCACGCTGCCTACTACGCCGTCTCCTCCCTGGCCTGGATCGCCGAGGGACGCAGCGAGACCGCCATCGCCTGGCTCTGGGCCGAGGGCGTCATGGCGGAGATCCTCCTGCTCGCCTTCGGCAGCCGGTTGCTGCTGCACCTCGGCCCCTATCGCCTGCTCCTGCTGGCCGGTGCAGCGGGCCTGCTGCGCTGGACCGCCACGGCCTTCTCCACGGCACTCCCGGCGCTGATCGCCGTGCAGGGCCTGCATGCCCTGACCTACGCGGCTGCCCACCTCGGGACCGTAACCCTGATTGCCGCCATCGTGCCCAGGGGAGCAGCCGCCAGCGGTCAGGCGATCTATGCCACCCTGCAAGGCGGGGTCATGGTCGGCCTGGCCCTGCTGCTCGCCGGCTATCTCTACGAGAGCTCCGCTGGCAGCAGCTTCCTTGCGATGACCGGTCTCAGCGCGCTGGGCCTGCTGCTCGCGCTAGCCTGGCGCGGCCTGCTTGCTCCGCCGCCGCGATAGAGCAGCAGCCCTGCGTCACAAAAGACTTTGCAAAGCGCGGCTTATGGCCTAACTCTAAATCATACCGAATTGATCAGGATTGGTCGCGTGTTCCGCTTGAATCGCCTTACCGACTACGCCGTCGTCGTGCTCTCGCAGATGACGCCGGGGGACCGGGGCCTCGCCTCGGCGCAGCAGCTCTCCGACTGCTCGGGTGTGCCGCTGCCCACGGTGGCCAAGCTGATGAACCGCCTGACCCGGCATGGCATCGTCACCTCCTTTCGCGGCGCCACCGGCGGCTACTGCCTCAGCCGCGCGGCAGAGGAGATCAGCGTCGCGGCCATCATCGAGGCGGTGGAGGGGCCGATCGCGCTCACGGCCTGCGCGGAGGGGTCGCCCGATCCCTGCGACGTGCAGAGCCTCTGCCCCATGGCGGGCAACTGGAACGAGGTCAACCGCGCGATCCGGCGGGCTCTGGACGACGTCAGCCTCAGTGACATGCTGCCCAGCGGATTCGGGCTGGGCGTGCAGGAAACGAGGCTGGCTGCGGAGTAGACCTCCACGGCCCCAGCCGAAAGCTAGAGGGGAGTAAGCGATAGCAATGGCAATCAGCGTCGATACCGCGCGGCAGGTGAAAGAGCTCGGCGAGCGCTACAAGTACGGCTTCGTGACCGATATCGAGGCCGATACGGCGCCGAAGGGCCTCAGCGAGGAGATCGTGCGTTTCATCTCGGCCAAGAAGGGCGAGCCGCAGTGGCTGCTGAACTGGCGGCTCAAGGCCTACGCGCACTGGCTGACCATGCCCGAGCCCGAATGGGCCAACGTCTCCTTCCCGGCGATCGACTATCAGGACGCTTACTACTATTCCGCCCCGAAGCGGAAGGAGGACGGACCGCAAACCCTGGAGGACGTCGATCCCAAGCTGCTGGAGACCTACGAGAAGCTGGGCATCCCGCTGCACGAGCAGGAGATCCTGGCCGGCGTGCAGGAGCGCAGCAACATCGCCGTGGACGCCGTCTTCGACAGCGTCTCGGTCGCCACCACCTTCAAGCACAAGCTGGAAGAGGCCGGCGTCATCTTCTGCTCGATCTCCGAGGCGGTGAAGCGCTGCCCCGACCTGGTGCGTAAGTACATGGGCTCGGTCGTGCCCTATGGCGACAACAAGCACGCCTGCCTGAACGCGGCGGTCTTCACCGACGGCACCTTCGTCTACGTGCCCAAGGGGGTACGCTGCCCGATGGAGCTCTCGACCTACTTCCGCATCAACGCCGCCAACACCGGCCAGTTCGAGCGCACCCTGATCATCGCCGACGAGGGCTCCTACGTCAGCTACCTGGAGGGCTGCACCGCGCCGATGCGCGACGAGAACCAGCTCCACGCCGCGGTGGTCGAGCTGGTGACCCTGGACGAGGCCGAGATCAAGTACTCGACGGTGCAGAACTGGTACCCGGGCGACGCCGAGGGCAAGGGCGGCATCTACAACTTCGTGACCAAGCGCGGCGCCTGCCGCGGCCGCAACTCCAAGATCTCCTGGACCCAGGTCGAGACCGGTTCCGCCATCACCTGGAAGTATCCGAGCTGCATCCTCCAGGGCGAGGGTTCGGTCGGCGAGTTCTACTCCATCGCCATCACCAACAACCGCCAGCAGGCCGACACAGGCACCAAGATGATCCACCTGGGCGCCAACACCAAGAGCCGCATCATCTCCAAGGGCATCTCCGCCGGAAAGGCCTCGCAGACCTATCGCGGCCTGGTCAAGATCTCGCCCAAGGCCAAGGGCGCGCGCAACTACACCCAGTGCGATTCCCTGCTGATCGGCGAGGGCTGCGCGGCCCACACGGTGCCCTACATCGAGAGCCGCAACGCCGAGGCGCAGCTGGAGCACGAGGCCACCACCAGCCGCATCAGCGAGGATCAGCTCTTCTACTGCCGCCAGCGCGGCATCCCGGAAGAGCAGGCGGTCGCCCTGGTGGTGAACGGCTTCTGCCGCGACGTGCTGCAGCAGCTTCCCATGGAATTCGCGGTGGAGGCCCAGAAACTGGTCGGAATCAGCCTCGAAGGCAGCGTCGGTTAGGAAAGAAGCGGTAATGAGCGAGCGTATGTTGGAAATCGAGAACCTGCACGTCACGGTCGAGGGCAAGGAGATCCTGAAGGGCCTGACCTTAAGCCTGCCTGCCGGCGAGGTGCATGCCATCATGGGCCCGAACGGTTCGGGCAAGTCGACCCTTTCCTACGTGCTGGCCGGCCGCGCCGGCTACGAGATCACCGAGGGCTCGGTGCGCTTCCACGGCCAGGACATCGCCCCGATGGAGCCCGAGGAGCGGGCCGCCGCCGGCCTCTTCCTGGCCTTCCAGTATCCCGTCGAGGTTCCGGGCGTGGCCAACACGACCTTCCTGAAGGAGGCCGCCAACGCGGTGCGCCAGGCCCGCGGCCTGGAGACCTACGACGCACTCAAGTTCGTGAAGCTGCTGCGCCAGAAGACCAAGGAACTCGGCATGTCCGACGAGATGCTGAAGCGCGCGGTCAACAGCGGCTTTTCCGGCGGCGAGAAGAAGCGCAACGAAATGCTGCAGATGGCGGTGCTCGAGCCCAGCCTGGCGATCCTCGACGAGACCGACAGCGGCCTCGACATCGATGCGCTGAAGACCGTCGCCGATGCGGTGAACGCCATGCGCACGCCAGAGCGCACCTTCCTGGTCATCACCCACTACCAGCGGCTTCTGACCTACATCGTGCCCGACCACGTGCACGTGCTGATGGGCGGGCGGATCGTCCGGTCCGGCGGTCGCGAGCTGGCCGAAGAGCTGGAGGCCAAGGGCTACACCGACATCCAGGAAGCCGCTGCATGAGCGTCGAGACCATGACGACAGCGAAGTCCTTCGCCGACCTCTACGAGGCCGAGAAGGCGGCCCTGCCCGGTGCCGGGCTGCCGTGGCTCGCCCAATTGCGCGAGCGCGCCTGCCGGCGCCTGCTGGACCTCGGCCTACCGACCGCAAGGCAGGAGGCCTGGCGCTACACGCCCGCGCTGGCCAATCGCCTGAACGGTATCTCCCTCGCCGATCCGGTCGCGCCCTCCCCTGCCCCCGCAGTCCTCGACGGCGCCCATCAGGTCGTACTGGTCGACGGCCGCATCGGCGCGCTGCCAGAGGCTCAGGGGCTGTCGCTCCGAGGCCTGCAGCAGCTTCTGGACGAGGAGCCCGAGCGGGCGCGCAGCCTGCTGGGCGAGGCCGACGGCTCCGCCTTGCAGGCGATGAACCTGGCCCTGCTTCGGGACGGCCTGCTGGTCGAGGTCGCAGCGCAGGAGCAGCCGGCACCCCTGGTCCTCGACCACAGCGGCGCGGGCGGGCTCGCCAACCTGCGCCTGGAGGTGGTGCTGGCCGAAGGCGCCTGCCTGACCCTGGTCGAGCGCTATCGCGGCGGCGGCGGCCTCAGGAACCAGGTGGCGCGCGCGGCGCTGGCCGCCGGCGCCCGCCTCACCCACGTGGTGCTGCTGGAGGAAGGCGCGGAGGCCACGCACCTGAGCGAGCTTTCGGTCTCGGTGGCCCGCGACGCCTCCTACCGCGGCTATCTGCTCTATGCCGGCGCCGGGCTGGCGCGGCGCGCGGTCGAGATCGACCTGGAGGAGCGCGGCGCGGGAGCGCAGCTCGACGGGGCCTACCTGCTGGACGGACAGGCGCACGGCGACCTCACCAGCCATATCCGCCATGCCGCCCCCGACACCGCCAGCACGGAGACCGTGAAGGGCGCGCTGGGCGGCAAGTCGCGCCAGGTCTTCCGCGGCAAGATCACGGTGGAGGCCGGGGCCGCCCGGGCCGACGGCCGCATGGCCAACAAGACGCTGCTGCTGTCCGACCAGGCCGAGGTCGACAGCAAGCCGGAGCTGATGATCTACCACGACGAGGTGCAGTGCGCGCACGGCGCCACCAGCGGCAAGCTGGACGAGCAGGCGCTCTTCTATCTGCGCAGCCGCGGGCTCGCCCTGCCCCTGGCCCGCAAGCTGCTGCTGCGCTCCTTCCTCGAGGAGACCTTGGACGGCCTGACCGACCCGGCGCTGCACGGGCTGGTCAGCGAGAAACTGGACCGCCGCTTGGAGGAGATCGCAGGATGAGCGCCACCGCCATCGCCCGGCCGCAGAGCGGCCACAACGCCACCCTGGCCTTCGACATCGAGGCCGTCCGGGCCGACTTCCCGATCCTGACGCGCAAGGTCTACGACAGGCCGCTGGTCTACCTGGATAGTGCCGCCTCGGCGCAGAAGCCGGTGCAGGTGCTGGAGGCCATGGACCGCGCAGCCCGGGAGCACTATTCCAACGTCCACCGAGGCGTGCACCGCCTGAGCCAGGAGTCGACCGACCTCTTCGAGACCGCGCGCGAATCGGCCAGGCGCTTCCTGAACGCCGGCCAGGTTGAAGAGATTGTCTTCACCAGCGGCGCCACCGAGGCCATCAACCTGGTGGCCCAGAGCTACGGCCGCAGTTTCCTCAAGGCCGGCGACGAGGTCATCCTCTCGACCCTGGAGCACCACTCCAACATCGTGCCCTGGCAGCTTCTGCGCGACCAGATCGGCATCGAGATCAAGGTGGTGCCGATCGGCGACGACGGCGCCTTCCTGCTGGAGGAGTATCGGAAGCTCCTGAGCCCGCGCACCAAGCTGGTGGCCGTGACCCATGTCTCCAACGCGCTGGGCACCGTGGTGCCGGTCCGCGCGGTGATCGAGGCCGCCCACGCGCAGGGTGCGGTGGTGCTGCTGGACGGCTGCCAGGCGGCCCCGCACAAGGACCTGGACGTGCAGGCGCTGGACGTCGATTTCTATGCCTTCTCCGGCCACAAGATCTACGGGCCCACCGGCATCGGCGTGCTCTACGGCAAGCGCGACCTGCTGAACGCCATGCCGCCCTACCAGGGCGGCGGCGAGATGATCCAGAGCGTCACCTTCGAGAAGACCACCTACAAGGAGAGTCCCCACCGCTTCGAGGCCGGCACCCCGCCGATCCTGGAGGCCGTCGGCCTGGACGCCGCCATCCGCTATATTGAGGGCCTGGGGCACGAGGCCATCGCCGCGCACGAGGCCGGCATCCTGGCCTACGCGCAGGAGCGGCTCGCGCAGGTGCCGGGCCTCAGGATCCTGGGCACCGCCCCGGAGAAGGCCAGCATCGTCTCCTTCGTCATCGACGACATCCACGCCCACGACATCGGGACGATCGTCGACCGCATGGGGGTGGCGGTGCGCGTCGGCCACCACTGCGCCGAACCCTTGATGGCGCGCCTGGGCGTGGCCTCGACGGCGCGCGCCTCCTTCGGCGTCTACAACACCCGCGAGGAGGTGGATGCACTGGCGGGCGCGCTCCTGAAGGTGCGCGAACTCTTCGCCTGAGATTAGGGAGGAACCGGAAGAGCAGACGATGGACGATCTGAAGGCCCTCTACCAGTCGGTCATCCTCGAGCACTCGCGCCAGCCGCGCAACTTCGGCCGGCCCGAGGCGACGACGCACGAGGCGCACGGCTACAACCCCCTCTGCGGCGACCAGGTGACCATCTACCTGGCGCTGGACGGCGAGCGCATCCTCGCCGCCGGCTTCGAGGGCAAGGGCTGCGCCCTCTGCCTGGCCTCGGCCTCGCTGATGACCGAGGCGCTGCAGGCCGCCGAGCGCGGCAAGGTGGCGACCCTGATGGAAGACCTGAAGGCCATCTGCTCGCAGGGCGAGGAGCAGGAGGTGGCCAACCCCGACGAGATCGCCCGGCTGCTGCCGCTGGGCGGAGTGAAGAATTATCCGGTACGGGTCAAGTGCGTGACGCTGCCCTGGCAGACGGCGCTCGCAGCGCTGGCCGGCGATAAAGAGGCAACGACGGAATGAGCATGTTCGGCAACAGCCCCATGGCCGGCTTCGGCGCGCCGAGCCCGGTCGAACCCGGGGAGGAGTTCAGCGCGCGCGCCGGCTCTCCCCTGCCCGAAGGCACGCCGGTCGCGAGCAAGGACGAGGTGATCGAGGCGCTGCGGACGGTCTACGACCCGGAGATCCCGGTCAACATCTACGACCTGGGCCTGATCTACACCCTGGAGATCGAGGCGGACGGCTCGGCGATCATCGAGATGAGCCTGACCGCCCCCGGCTGCCCGGTGGCCGGCGAGATGCCAGGCATGGTCTCCGAAGCGGCTGCCTCGGTCGAGGGCATCGGCGAGGTCGAGACCCGCCTGGTGTGGGATCCGCCCTGGTCGCCGGAGCTGATGAGCGAGGACGCCAAGCTGGCGCTCGGCATGTTGTGACCGCCGAGAACAGCTAAGCCGACGGCGAAACTCTTGTTTGGAATCGCCCCAAAGACCAGATTAGGACCTTAGGCGAGAAGGATTTGAAGGAACCATGGCTGCACCGATCGTCACCCTGACCGACGCCGCCGCAGAGCGCGTGCGCCGCCTGATGAGCAAGGCCGGCGACGAGGAAGTCCTGGGCCTCCGGGTCGGCATCAAAACCCGCGGCTGCTCGGGCCTCTCCTACTTCGTGGAGTACGCCAAGGACCAGAAGCGCTTCGAGGACGTGATCGAGGACAAGGGCGTGAAGATCTTCATCGACCCCACGGCGGTCATGTTCCTGCTGGGCAGCGAGATGGACTACCAGGAAGACAAGTTCCAGTCCGGCTTCACCTTCACCAACCCCAACGAGAAGAGCCGCTGCGGCTGCGGGGAAAGCTTTAACGTCTGAGAGCCTTCGCTCCTCCGAAAAGCGAACCGAAGCGAGTTTGGCTCGCCGCACTGCATCAACCCTCGCCCCAACAGCCTCGTGACGGTCACGCCAGTTCAGGCCGCGGCCACCGCCCTTTGCCAGGTTCCGGGTGCAGCGAGAGTCAGGCGAAGCGACTTGGAGGGCGTCTCGCCGCAGCCCCTCATTCCAGCATCAGCCTGGGCAGCCAGAGGGCCAGATTCGGCCAGTAGATCACGATTCCCAGGCCGATCAGCTGCAGTCCCACGAAGGGGACGATGCCACGATAGATATTCTGCATGGTGATCTCCGGCGGTGCCACGCCCTTCATGTAGAAGAGTGCAAAGCCGAAAGGCGGCGTCAGGAACGAGGTTTGCAGGTTCACCGCGACCAGGATCGCAAACCAGTAGATGACCTGGGATTCGAGGTACTGGGTTTCCGCCATGTTCCTGGGCGCCTCGAGGCCCAGATGGGGTGCGAACACGGGCGCCATGGCGCGAATCACCGGCGCGAAGACCGGCAGGATGATGAGCGTGATCTCCAGGAAATCGAAAAAGAACCCCAGGAGGAAGATCACCAGCATCAAGACGATGAGCAAGGGCCAGGGGCCCAGATCCAGCCACTCGATCAGCTCGATGATCAGGTCCTCGCCGTAGACGTTCCGGAACACCGTCGAGAAGGCGGTGGCACCCACGAAGATGAAGAAGATCATCGCCGTGGTGAGACCGGTGCGGTAGCAGACGTCGCGCAGCGTCTCGTAGGTCAGGGTGCCGTTCATGTAGGCGAGCAGGATGCTGCCGAAGGCGCCGACGCCGGCTGCCTCGGTCGGTGTCGCCCAGCCGGCGAAGATCGATCCCAGCACCATGATGATGAGGAAGATCGGCGGCACGAACCCCTTGAGAACGCGCCCGAGATAGCTGTTGCCTTCGCGGCGCCCGACCATCATCGCGATGACGAAGACGGCGAGGAAGCCCAGCAGGTTCCAGTTGACCTCGGGCAGGACCTGCGTGCTGTCCGCGATCACGACCAGGGCGACGACGGCCGTCACGGCGCCCAGGAAGAGACGCAGGTTGGCCGACCTGGTCGGTTCGAGCGAGACGTCTTCCTCGCTGATCGGCGGTGCTACCGAGGGATCGATCGATGCGCGGGCCAGAATATAGACGAAGTAGAGGCCCGAGAGCACGAGACCCGGCAGGAGCGCGCCGATGAAGAGGTTGCCGACGGAGACCGCCAGCAAGTTGGCCATCAGCACCAGCATGATCGAGGGCGGGATCAAGATCCCAAGCGTCGCCGAGGCTGCGATCGTTCCGGTCGCCAGGGTCGGGCGGTAGCCTGCCCGCAGCATGGTCGGAAGCGCCAGCAGGCTCATCATCACGACCGAGGCGCCGATGATCCCGGTGGTCGCCGCCATGATCGTGCCCATCACTGTGACCGAAAGGGCCAGCCCTCCCGGAACCCGGCGCAGCATGATCTGCAGGATCTCCAGGAGGTCGGCGGCGACCCGCGATCGCTCCAGCATGGTTCCCATGAAGACGAAGCAGGGAATCGCCACCAGGATCGGATTCTGGATCGCGCCCGACTGCCCGTCGCCGCCCCAGATGCGATTGACCACCGCAAAGAAGACCTGGAAGTCGACGACGTCGAGCCAGACCGCCAGGGTGCCGAAAATCAGCGACACGCCCCCCAGGGCGAAGGCGACCGGCAGCCCGGTAAAAAGCGTCAGCGCCAGGGCCAGGAACATGTATGCGCCGATGTATTCGTAGAGGTGATCGTCGATCAGCCATTCCCAGAACGCGTACAAAGGAGCAATCCTTCTGGTCTGGACTAGTTATCCGAGCGAGACTTGGCGGAGGTGACCTGCGGTGCCCCCTGCGCGCTGAGGAACGGCAGCGATCGCGCGGCCGCCTCACGTGACGCCGGGCCGCCGTAGAGGTAGGCGAGGCAGCGGAAGAACACCGCCAGGACGGCTGCCAAGGCGACCGAGAACCCGATCACGAGAAACGACTTGATGATGAAGCGCCAGCCGAGCCCGACCTGGGATTCCGAGCCCTCCCCTTGCGTGTAGGAGGAGTAGGCCATGACCCAGGAGTAGTAGACCATCACCAGAAGGAAGGGGATGGCGCAGATCAAGAGACCCCACAGCTCGAGCCGGGCTTGACCGCGTCCCGATGCCATCTCCCTGAAGATGTCGACGCGGACATGTGCGTTCATCAGGTAGCCGAAGCCGAAGGTCAGCAGCAGCAGCACGCCGTGGATGTGCCACTCCAGATCCTGAAAGATGAACGACAGGGAAAAGCCCTGGTGTATCGTGATCTCGGCCGACAGCTCCTTGATGAAGTCGATCTTCCTGGTGATCACATCGAAGACGATGATGAAGATCAGCGGAAGAATGAGCCAGCTGGCAAGCTGACCGACCTTGCGGGCCAGGTGATCAAGCGCGCTCGCGAAGCGTAGCAGGACAGTCATTGCGCCTCCGGAAGAAGCTGGCCGGGCGAGTCCTCGAACTCGCCCGGCACACTGGCGGCATTCGAGCAGCTTGACGCCGGGACCGGATCAAGGGGGCCCCGGCGTCGCTTCGAGTTGCGACAGCGTGGAAAGCTGGAGGGCTCGACCTACTTCAGATAGCCGCGCTCGCCCCAGACCTTGTACTGATCGTGGAAAGCCGAGTAGCTGTCCCACAGCGTCTTCACGTCGGGATTGGCCTCGATCTCCTCGGCCAGGACTTCCTCCCATGCGGCACGTAGCTGATCCAGTATCTCCGGCGGCCAGGTCAGGTTGGAAACGCCGTCGGCTTCGTTCGCGGCCATGGCGGCGGGCTGCAGTGCCTCGCCCTCCCCCAGCTCGATGATCGCGTTGGCCTTGCAGGCCGTTTCGAACATGGCCTTGTAGGTGTCCGGCAGCTCGTTCCAGGCGTCCATGTTGACCAGGACCTCGTTGGTCGTGGACTGCTGGTGCCAGCCCGGATAGTAGTTGTACTTGGCGATCTGATAGAAACCATAGGAGCGGTCGATCGCCGGCATCGAGAACTCCGTTGCATCGATCGTGCCGAGCTCCAGCGCCGGGTAGATGTCGCCCCCGGCGAGTTGCTGGGTGGCAACGCCGAACTTTTGCATCACCTTGGCACCCATGCCGAAGAACCGCATCTTCAGGCCGCGCAACTGGTCGAGGCTCTCGATCGGCTCACGGAACCAGCCCGAGGTCTCCGGAGGAATCATGCCGCAATAGAAATACTTGATGTTGTCCCGAGCATAGAGCTCCGCGCCCAGCTCGGCTCCCCCGCCGTAGAGCATCCAGGCATTGAACTCGAGCGCACCTGGGCCGAAGGGCCAGGTCGAGAGGAAGGCGAAGGCGGAGTTCTTGCCCTGGTTGGCGCCGGGCGTGCCGTAAGCCGCCTCGAAGGCACCCTGGCTCACAGGGTCATAGTAGGCATAGCCGCCGGCCAGAGCGCCCGGCTCGAAGACCTTGATGTCGAAGTCGCCGCCCGACATGTCGCGCACCATGTCGGCGATGCGTGGGCCAACCGGCCCGAGCACGGCGACGTTCGTGCCGAAAGCGGTGTGCATCTTCCAGCGGACCTTCTTCGCCTCGGCATCGGCCGAAACTGCCCCCATCGCGAAGGCGGTGACCGCACAGATCAGGAGTCCCTTGGCCAATTTATGCTTCATTGTTTTTCTCCCTGTTCGGTTTTGTGCGTGGGCCTCTTTTTTCATCGGGCCGCGACAAGAGTGCACACCGAAGAGGCAATTGACTAGCATATTGTCGCACCCCGAGGAAAATTGGCACCTCCGGCATCGCCGCTGCCTGGCCGGTCTTGCTCGTGATCGGACCAGCGTCTCGAAGCGGAAAGCCTTCGTAGCGATCTCCTCGCCCTTCCTGCCCGCAATGAGCCAGGCGAAGCGCAACTCGTGCGATCACGGCGTGTGACGACAGCCGGAGATCTTGAAGTGCCCCGGAGAGAACTAGAGCAAATCCCGAGCAGATGGACTCATCTGCGACGACGATTTGCTTTCAAAACGACACGCCAGAGCAGGATGCGTGAGCATGAGCGAGCGCAACCTGCTCTAGAGGTTCGCCACGCCCAAGAAGGAGCGGTCGTTCTCGTCGAGGTGCAGGTAGTCGCACTCGAAACCGCAGACCTGTCGCAGCCGGGTGGGCTGCAGGATCACGATGCGGTGGCCGTCGCTCTCGATCAGCTCTTCGGCCCGCAGCCGCTGCATGGTGCGGTTGATATGCACGTTGCTGAGGCCCAGGGCGTCGGCCAGCTCGCTCTGGGTTAGCGGCAGGGCGAAGGTGGTGCCCTCGACCCGCCCCACGATCGCGTGGCGCAGGAAGAGCTCCCACAGGAGATGGGCCACCCGCTCGAAGGCATCGCGGCGACCGATGTTGACCAGCCATTCCCTCAAGATCGCCCCGTCCAGCAAGGTCGAACACCAGAAGGCCCGCGCGATCGACGGCCTGCGCTCCGCGATCTGCTCGATCGTCGCATGGGGGACGTGGGCGACGAAGCTCGGGGCCAGGGTGCAGATGCCGTGATCCATCTGCTTCAGCAACGCGACCTTGAGGTCGCAGGGATCGCCCGGGACCATGAAAGCCATGATCTGACGGCGTCCGTCCGGCAGGACCTTGTAGCGGCAGGCCAGGCCTTCCATCATGATGTGGACCGTGCCGGGCTTCTCGCCATGGGACTTGAGGTCGACGTCGGCCGGGACCGAGCGGACGTCGCGGGTCATCTCCTGCAGACAGCGCTCGTCCTCATCGCTGAGCACCGCGCACTGGCGCAGGCGCAGGACAAGCGGGTTGTCGGTCGTGCGAGGCATCAAGGATTACCCCTGGGGGAAGATGTCACCGAATTCCACGATAGCGGACCGTCCTTCTGGGCGACAAAGGAATTGTCATGCGACACTCCAAGCCCTTGGCGCCGAAGGTCATCTCGGTCGTGGCGTCCAGCTCATAAGGCAAGGCGCGCTCGATGATGGTCCGGCCGAAGCCGATGTGCGCCGGCGCTTCCTTGACCTTGGCCCCCTCCTCCTGCCACAGGAGATGAAAGTCCAGCCCCTTCTCCGTCGGCTCGATCCACCAGCGCAGCTTGAGCTGGCCGGCGCTCCCCGAGAAGGCACCGAACTTGACGGCATTGACGGAGAGCTCGTGGATGGCGAGCAGCACCATCTCGGCCTCCAGTGGACTGAGACTGACCTGCATGCCCTGCAGCGAGACCTCGGGGCTGTCGCTGATGCCCTGTGCCAGCAGCTCTTCCCGCAGCAGGGTCTCGAAATCGAGCGCGATGCCGCCGCTTCTCGCGAGTGCCAGCTGCGGGCGGGCCAGGGCGTCGACCCGGCCGTCGAAATGCATGACGAAGTCGTCGAGCGAGGAGGAGCGCTCGGCCGAGCGTGCCGAAACGCTCCTGACCAGCGCCACGAGGTTGCGGATGCGGTTCTCCATCTCGGAGATCCGCTCGCTCTCGCGCCGCTTGGCCTCGATCCTCTCCAGGGTCAGGCCGGCGACGAGGCCGAAGGTGCTCATCGCCTCAAGGGTCGCGGCGTTGAACTCGAGCTTCCGCGGCCAGAGCAGGAGGCAGGCGTGGGTGGACCGCGGTCCCGAACAGGGAAGGACAGCGGCGAAGGTCCCAGCCACGGGAAGATCGAGACCGTTTTGGGCCAAGGCCCCCTCTTCGACGAAGGTCCGTTCGCCGCTGAGGAGACACTCTTCCATCGACTCCGGCACGGTGGCGATCCTGGAGGTCTGGTCGCGCAGCTGCCGCCAGCCGGACGAGGCCGTGGGCCTGTCCTCGCCGTGGACCAGGAGCGCTGCGTAGTCGGTACCGAAGAGATCGTTCGACGTCTCGGAGATCGCCTTCAGGAGACTGGGCTCGTTCCGGCAAGAGCCGATCTCCAGAAACGCCGACTGCGCTGCTCGCCGTGAGTGTACTCGTTCTGCCATATACCGTGCCATGCCAGGCTTCCAGGGTCCTTGCTACCTTGGACCTCCACCCGAGGTCCGCTTGCCTCCTCGCACCGCTCATCCACGTTTTCTGGTGGCGCCCCGCCACGGGCACGTTAGCAGGATGTTGTGTTCGCATTTTCACATTTGTTATAGACCTTGGAAAAAGTTTCGTACGAATTTGCGGCTCTCTTGCCGGTCTGAACAGCGGTTAACCACTTGCGGGGCGGGACAGTTCATGTTGACGGGTCTGATCGAGGGCAAGCGCGTCCTGGTCGTCGAGGATCGCTATCTGCTGGCCGACGATCTGCAGCGGACCCTCGCCGGCGCGGGCGCCCAGATCATCGGTCCGGTTTCCACCGTCGAGGCCGCGCAGGAGGCCTTGCGCCAGCAGGAGCTCGACGGTGCGCTGCTGGACATCGATATCCGGGGCGAACTCGCCTTCTCGGTCGCCGAGGAGCTTGCCGCCAAGGGGGTTCCCTACATTTTCATTTCCGGGTTCATGCCCGGTGCCCTGCCGGAACGCTTTCGCGAGGCACCCTTTCTGTCGAAGCCGGCCAGCACGAACCGAGTCCTCCAGGCCCTCGAAGAGCTGTTCCGCGGGTCTGCGGCCAAGTAGGAATCGCTCTCCTTACCGCGGGGTAACGAGCTTCGCCACCAGCCTGTCGAGCGCCTCTTCGCCATAGGGTTTCGCCATCACCGGACGGTCGGCGAACTCCTCAGGCAGGATCCCGGCATCGTCGTAGCCCGTGGCAAAGCCGAAGGGTATCGCCCGCTTCTTCAGCTCGCTGGCCAGCGGGAAAACCAGTTCGTCGTGCAGCCGGACGTCGAGGATGGCGGCATCTACCTCCTGCGAACTCACGAGCGCCAGCCCCTCCTTCAAGCGGCCGACCGGCCCGACCACGCTGTGGTTCCGCTGCTCGAGCAGGGACTTGAGATGCATGGCGACGGCCCAGGCATCTTCGACGACCAGGATGCGCTTCGCGCCGCTGGGCTCCGGTGCTTCCGACCGCTGGGCGCGTCGGTGCGGTAGCGGCCGGTTCTGGCCGGCAGAGTCGGACCCGAATGTCGCGGCAACCTCGGCCCGCGGAGCCTGCAAGCGGCAGTAGAGGCCCTCTTCACGGAAATCGATGTGGACACTGGCCTGCAGGTCGGCAGCCGTCATCTCCTCGATGACCGACAGGCCGAAGCCGCGGTGACCGGGTGCGGCCACGGCTTCCGGTACCCTCTCGTCCCAGGAGAAGACCAGGTTGTTGCCGGAATCGACCGCCCAGACGATCCGCAGCTTTCCGGCAGGGTCCTTGAGGGCTCCGTACTTTGCGGCATTGGTCGCCAGCTCATGCAGAAAGAGACAGAGGGTCTGGGCGGCCCTCGGTGACAGATTGTAGGGACCGCCCTCGACGGTCACCCTTCCGGTCGTGTCGGCGGCATAGGGCGAGAGCTCTGCATCCACAAGTGCGCGCAGCTCGACGCCGGACCACTGCGTCACGCTCAGCAGGGAGTGCGCCTCGGCCATGGCGGAGAGCCGGCCCTCCAGCGCTGCCATGAAGGCCTCCGGCTCGCGCTGTGTATGCCCGGTCTGTCGTGCGATGGCATTGACGTTGGCAAGTATGTTCTTGACCCGGTGGTCGAGTTCCGCAGTCAGGATCTCCCGGCGCGCTTCCTCGCGCTTGCGGTCGGTGATGTCCCAGGCGAGCCCGATGACGATGCCGTCCTCGCGGCCGCCATAGACACGGCCGGTGCTCTGCATCCACCGCTCTTCGCCGCGCCGGAAGTAGCGGTACTCGTTGTCGAAGTCGCCCCCTTCGTCGATCGCCTTCTCGATCTTGGCGGCCCGCATGTCCCAGTCGTCCGGATGAAGCTTCTCGCGCAGCCGCGCCTGCGGCAGCCGGCCTGCCTTCTCCTCCAGCAGCTCTGCCAGCCGCTCGTCGACGGTGAGCACGTCGGATCCCGGTCGCCATTCCCAGCTTCCCATACGGGCTGCCGACAGCGCCATCTCGCGGCGCTGCTCGCTCTCGACCAGCGTATGCTCCGCGGTGCGCCTTTCGGTGATGTCGTAGTTGATGCCGACAAGCAGTTGCTTGCCCTGGCGATCGCGCGTCAGCCGTCCGAAACCGGCGAGCCAGCGGATCTCGCCATCGGGCCTGACGATCCGAAACTCGCAGCTATAGTCTCCGCTGCTGCGGGCCTGCTGCGTCGCCTCGATGACCCGCTCCCGGTCGGAGGCATGGATGATCTCGAAGAATCGCTCGGGCTCGCTCGACCGCTCCGGAGTCCCGAAGAGTTCCCGCATCCGCTCGTCGCCGTGCACGATGTTGGTCTTCAGGTCCCAGATCCAGGTGCCCGTGTTGGTCGCGCCGAGCACGGTCTCCAGCCGATCGGCAAGCTCGTCGCGATGGTCGCGCAGGCGCTTCTGCTCGATCGCCGTGTGCAGAAGATTGGCGACCGACTGCAGGAAGCTGACATCGTCCCTGGAGAACCTGCGCTTCTCGGTGGAGTGCACGCTGAGGATGCCCCAGGGCGATTCGGCGACGCCGATGGTCACGCTGATCCCGCTCTTGATGCCCTCGTCGATCAGCAGCGCCGGGCCCTGGAAGCGCGTCTCTTCCGGCAGGTCCTCGACGATCACCGGCGCGGCTTCCCTCAGGGTGAAGCCGGCCTGGCTGTTGAGGTCGGCGCTCACCGCGGACTGCCCCACGACAGCCCGCGCGAAGCCCACGGCCGCGCGCAAGGTCAGCACCCGCCGCTCGGCATCGAGTTCCAGCACCTTGGCGTGCGTGCAGCCCAGGTTCCGCGCCAGCCCCTCGACCGCCCTGTCCAGCAACTCCTGCCGGTCCATGTCGCCGGCCGTCAGCATCCCCAGCTCCGCCACGGCGGCCTGCTGGCGCTCCCGGTGGCGCAGATGCTTGAGGGCGTCACGCAAGCGGGAGACGTCGCTGTAGGTGACGACCACCCCGCTGGTGCGGTTGTCGTTTGTGCGATAGGGGCTCACGCGCCGGATGAAGGAATGGCCGTCCTCTCCGGCGACATCGGCTTCTCTGGGCTGCAGGTCTTCCAGCACCTTCGCCGCGTCGTCGGTGAGGCTCCGGTCCCGTACCTGCGGTGCAAGATCGGAGAAGGTGCGGCCGACATCGCCCGCGGTCACGTTCAGCAAGGCCGACGCTGCCGGCGTGAAGCGCCTGATCCGCAAGGCGGTGTCGAGAAAGATCGTCGCGATGTCCGTCGCGGTCAGCAGGTTGGCGAGGTCGTTGTTGCCGGCCTCGAGCTCTCTCAGCTTCTCCCGGAGCCGACGGTTCTCCGCACCCAGCTCGTCGCTCACGCCCGCGACCTCTCCGTTCGAGGCCCCCGGTCGCGCGGCCCGGCGCCCGCCTGGCGAATCTCGTCTTGCCTCCTTGCCAGCGTCGGGCAGTCGCTGCAGTCCTGCTTGCGATCGCCGTCCCCCGTCATCGCTTCCCTCCGCACAGGTCCGCCGGTGCCAGCCGGCGGATCAACCTTCCTGGGAAGCTACGATCACTCCGGGCGACACTCAAAGCGAATTGTGATGAGGCAGACTGCCGGTGGTTCCTGCATGGCGACCGGCCAAGCGGACCGGCCAAACCGGCTTTCCGCTATCGCCGGGCGCAAGGGGCGGCAGGATCGGGGGCCTCGGCCCCTGCCGGCCGGGGCGCCCTCGCCCCGCCGGCCCTGCCAAGCGCGCGCCCCCTCCTGTCGGACGCGATCAGAGAGAGTGGACGAGCTTCGAGAAGCCGCTGCCGCACCAGCGGCGGAACGCTCCGCCAAAGCCATCCTGGGCCCGGGGCCCGGCGCTTCCGGTCTTCCGACCATCGCGACGGTCCGCGACCCGCGCTGCCAGTGCCCCTGCACTGTGATAGGCCGCACAGCGGCCCACGAAGATATCCTGTTTCATTGCTTTCGTTGCCTCCAGATTGAACGCTTGGGAGGCGCTTCCTCATCCGCTCGCGATGTCTTGCTGCACCGCAGCATGCAGGTAAGCCGAACCGGGCGGGGAATCAAGATGCTGCGCTGCAGCAAATACAGCGCAAGCTATTGTTTTAAAACATAACTAGCAGACGCATGGCTGACATGGCCCTGCTGCCTGGACGCAGTCCTGCCCTGCGCCCCGGCAAACCGCCCCACGTTCTTGAGCGCTTCGCGCTCGGGTGGAAGCGGCGCCGGCCCGCGGGGGTGCGGGCCGGTTCCGAGACAATCCAAGACTCCCTAGCGCGCGCCCTCCCCCAGGACCCGGTCCAGGAAGTTCGCGATGATGCCGCCGACGTTCTTGCCCGCGTCGGCCTGGAAGAGCGCGCCGCAGAAGGTGATCGAGCCGACCGAGAGCAGGCTGCCGCCGGCGGGCGTCTCCCAGTAGACGATCTCCGCGCGGATCAGGGCCTCTTCCGGTTCACCGCTGACGGTCGAGATATGCGACAGCAGCTCTTCGGGCACGGCCACGAAGTGTTCCTGGTGGCCGAAGGAGCGTGCCAGCACGACGGCGTCGGGATGGGTGCCAAGCGCCACGTCGGCGCGGTCCAGCTCGTAGCCGGCGGCGCCACCGCCGCAGAGCCCCTCGGTGCCGATCTCCTCGCTGTCGATCCCCTCGAAGAGCCAGGCGAAGCGCGGTTCGTGGGAGGCCGGCATCCTCCTGTAGGAGGCGCTCTCGAAGAGGCCCTGGGACGAGAAGCCGACGCTCGCCAAAGCCTGGGGCGGGCGGCCGTTGCGGCGCCAGAGGCCGCCGTAGCCGCCGTCGAACATATGGTAGTATTCGCCGGGCTCGGCCGCCCAGGCCCGGATGCCGCCCTCGGCGCGGCGCACCTCCAGGGCATCGCGCTCCTCGGCGTGGCGGGCGATTTTCCAGTAGAAGCCGTTGCCGCCGAGATAGGCCAGGCTGCCGCCGCCGTCGCGATAGGCCTGGATCGCATCCAGGGTGTTGGTCGTGTGATACTCGGGATGAGATCCGGTGAGCACGGCCTTGTAGCCGGCGAGCGCCGCTACCCCCTCCTCGTCCAGGTCGTGGTCGCTGATGACGTCGTAGCGATAGCCGCCTGCCTCCAGCCAGGCCAGCAGGTGCGTGTCGGCCTGCAGGTGGCGCAGCCCCGAGCCCTTGGCGTCGTAGAGGTTCATGTAGCCCAGCTTGGTGGTGAAGACCGGGCGCAGGTGGCTCGCCAGCGCGATGCCGCTGTTGTCGCTGTGACGGTTGTAGGTGGAGAGGCCGTACTCGGGATAGCTCGGCGGATAGAAGGGATAGGCGCCCCAGTCCTGGGCCCGCTGCTGCGTGGCCGCGTTGTAGTCGGGCCGGGCATAGTTGGCATAGACGACGTAGGTGAAGGTCGAGATGATGACGCAGAGATCGGCCTGCCGGGTGCCGCGCGGCGGCGGCACCACGAAGGGGATGGAGTCCTCCGCCCCTTCGCCGTCGAGGCGCAGGGCATAGAGGCCGCTGCGCAGGCCCTCGGGCAGGGTGAGCCGCAGGGTCTCGGGCCAGCCGGCATCGGCGATGTCGTCGTCGTGAAAGTGAACCGCCGCGTAGTGCGCCGGCCGGTGGCGCCAGCACATCTCCTCGCCGTTCCAGGCCGAGCCCGTGACCCCGCGCAGGGGGCGGTTCACCAGCGCGCCGGTGAGGCCGAAGGGCCCGCGGTCGGGCACCTGCCAGGTGGGAATCTTCTGCGAGAAGTCCCAGTGGGCCAGCAGATCGCGGCCGCCATAGAGCTTGGGCGCCTCGATCTTGCCGTTGAAGAGGCCTTTCCGGCCCGGCCCGTCCAGGGCCGCGAGGGTGACCTCGGCGATCTCGAAGGCGCCGCCGAGGTCGAGCCCGGTCTCCTCCGCCTCTGCGCTCTCCGGGAAGTCACCGAGTTCGCGAAGGGAGAGCGTCAGCCGTCCGGCGGCGAGATCCGCCTCTGCGGTGCAGTGGATCCATCGCCTGGCTCGGAGCGGGCCGGCGATCCGCACCCCCTGCCCCTCTGCCGGACCGAAGGTGAGCGCGCCCTCCCGGTCGATGGCCAGGGCCAGCTGCCGGCCATCCGCCGCACGCAGGGTGAAGATCGCCTGCTCGCCCCTGCCCGGCAGGCTCGGCCAGACGTTGGCCGAGAGCGACAGGCGGGCATGGCGGCCAAGGGCCTCGGCCCCGGGAACCGTCATGTAAGAGCCGCCGGGCATCTCGTGCCAGTCGGCCCGGTACTCCGCCTCGAGGCCGGCCGGCACCTCCTCTTCCTGCATGCCCGGCCCCTCGGGATTGGGGTCGCTGCAGATCACCCGCACCAGCCGGGCCCGGAAGGCGCCCTCGAGACGCGAGGCGATGTGGAAGCCCAGGCTCTCTCCCGGACGGGCGGTCATGCGGTCGGCATAGCCGATCAGGCGGATTTCGGGCGGCTTAGGGCTCACAGGCGTGCTCCATCACGGGGTAGGGAAAGGTCGGGGCGCTTCGGAATCCGGCTCAGATGCAGGAAAGGCTGGAGAGGGCTGCGGAGGACCCGCGCAGCGGGAAGGACTTGTCGAGGCCGATGGTGGGATCGCTGAGCTCCAGGCTGCTGCCGCCCTTCATGGCCTCCGCCAGCTCCTTGGTGACGGCGCCGCCGTAACTGTTGTCGGCGAAGGTGAAGGACCCCAGGGTCTTGTCGTAGAGCACCTTGCTGCCGCTCTTGACCACGAAACGGATATTGCTCTCGGGCGTCGGCCCATTGGGATAGAAGGGGTCGACGCGCAGGGCGATGACCGTCTCGTGCGAGCAGTAGACGATCAGGCCGGAGTCCGCGCCGTAGGAGACGGTCGCGGTCGCGTGGTCGAGGCCGTCCTCGTCGAAGCGCAGGAGGCCCGTCGTCCACTTCGCGGTGTCGTAGGTGGCGACCAGGGAATCCTGCGCCTGCCCTGCGCCAGGTACGATGAGGCCCACCAGAGACAGGGAGAGAAGAGAGGCGGCAAGGCCGCGCGTTAGTCTGGTCGTGGTCATGGCTTGGCTCCGTTGCTTGTTGTGCCGCACGCTTGCTGAGGAACTAGAGCAAATCCCGAGCAGATGGGATCGTCTGCGACGACGATTTGCTTCTAAAACAACAAGCTAGAGTGGGATTCGTGAGCAATAGCGAACGCATCCTGCTCTAGCGTGCCTCGCCGAGCGCCCGGGCAATGGTCTCGGCTGCGCGGAAGAAGGCCCGGCGCCGGCCGGTGTCGAGCGCCAGGGGCCAGGAGGAGAGGACCACGACCACGGTCTCGCGCGCCGGATCGACGTAGATCATCTGGCCGAAGATCCCCAGCGCGACGGCGATGCCGGCCTTGCCGTCCAGCACCCACCACTGCCGGCTGTAGCAGGCTTCCGGCAGGTCGCGCATGGCCGCGTGGGGTGCCTCGGCGAAGGCCGCGGTATCGCCGCTCCGGGAGGCCGCCACCCAGGCAGCGGGAAGCACCTGCTTGCCCCCGATCGCGCCCTCGTTGGCGAAGAGCAGGCCGAAGCGGGCGTAGTCGCGCAGGGTGGCGTTCAGGCCGCCGTCGGCGAGGCAGGTGCCGGCGCGATCGACGGTGAAGCAGGCCTCCGCCTCCGCGCCCATGGGCTGCCAGAGCTCGCGGCTCATCAGTTCGGGCAGGCCGAGGCCGCTGGCGCGCTCCAGGACCCAGGCCAGGATCTCGGTCTCGATCGAGCGATAGCTGAAAGGCCCGCCGTGCGGCCGCTTCGCGGCGAGGGTCAGGACGAAGTCGTAGGTGTCGTCCGTTTCTCCCGGCCGGCGCGGCTTCCAGCCGGCTGCACGTTCCAGGGCGGCCATGTGGCCGTCGGTGTCCTCGTAGTCCTCGACGAAGCCCACGCCGCTGCGCATGTCGAGCACCTGCCGCAAGGTCGCCTCGCGGTAGCCGCAGGAGGCCAGCTCCGGCACGTAGTGGTCCACCCTCTGTTCCAGGTCGAGGATCCCCTGCCCCTCCAGCCGGCCGACCAGGCTTCCCACGAAGGACTTGGACACCGACTGGGAGAGATGCAGGTCGCGCTCGGTCATGCCGTCGTAGTAGCGCTCGAAGCGGATGCGGCCACGATGCAGGACCAGGCAGGCATCGGCCTCATGGCCGGCCAGGAGCGCGCCAAAGGTCGGCGCGCGCCGGTCCATCGTGGGCAGCACAAGCTCTTCCAGCCGCTCTTCGTCGCGCGGCAGTTCGATGGGCCGGCCTGCGGCGATGGGCCGGGTCGGCAGCACCGCACGGACGTTGCGGAATGTCCAGCGGTTGGCCGGCGCGCGGTCCCAGGTCTCCAGATCGATCCGCTGCCCGGCCGGCGGCGGAAAGCCCTGCATCATCGACGTCACCGCAACCACCCCCCGTCCAAAGCGATCCGAACATTACCCGCCGCAGACTTCGACCGCCTCCCGGGTGCCATGTCAAGCGGGCGGGTCACGCGGTGGGGGCGATACCGGCCAGGAAGGCGTCCTTGCGGCTGTGTATGCGCGCCACCAGGAAGTCGACGAGCAGGCGGACCCGCGCGGTCCCGTCCAGGTTCTCCTGCACCAGCAGCCAGAGGCTCCGGTCCGGCACCGGCGTCTGGTAGGGTGCGCGCACCAGGCCCGGCTGAGGGTCGGCAAGGAAGCAGGGCAGATAGGTCAGGCCCAGCCCGCGGGCCGCCATCATGCAGCAGGTCAGGGCCTCGTTGACGCGGTGGCGCAGGCAGGCCTTGGGAAAGGGGCTCCGCTGCAGCCAGTCCGGTTCGCCCGCGTCGGCGGCCTCGTCCCAGCCGATCCACTCCAGCCCCTCGCCGCCGTTGTCGCGGATCCGGTTGACGTAGTCGGGCGAGCAGTAGACCGCCTTCGCGCAGGGCAGCACCCGGCGCCCGACACGGCCGGCGCCAACCTCGTGGGCGTAGCTGAGCGAGACGTCGGCCTCTGCGCCCGACGCATCGGAAAGGCGCCTGGTCGTGACGATCCTGAGGTCGATCTCCCGGTGCCGCGTCATGAACTGCGCCAGATCGTCGGCCAGCGAGGTGAGCCCGATCGCCGGCGCGATGCCGAGCGTGACCACGCCCGAGGGGGTCGGGTCCCGGCCGCCGACGACGGCCGCGCCGGCCAGGATCTCGGCTTCGATCCGCTCCGCCCTGGGGCGGAGCAGGTCGCCGAGCTGCGTTGTGTGCAGCCCGCCGCGCGTGCGGTCGAAGAGGCGCGCCTCCAGGCTGCTCTCCAGGCTGTTCAGGCGCCGCGAGACGGTGGCGTGATTGGTGCGCAGCGCCTCCGCAGCGCCGCGCAAGCTGCCACTCCGCGCGACTGCAAGGAAAAAGCGAAGGTCGTCCCAATCCATCCGCGTGAGAAGATCGCTCACGGATCACCGCCTTCTTCGCGACTGGTTCAGTTTCGGTCCCCGCCTGGCGGCCCTGCATGGCGCAAGTCCGGTGGGGTGATGTCCGGGTGAATGCTCGATCGCGGAGCAGTCTATGCCCTTTGCCGAGAGAAAGGAACGACCTCTGTGACCGCGGCGAGGGTATTTTCGGAAGGAGCCGCTGCCCATATGCGCAATAAGGGTATCGCAGGCGCGGTGCCTGAGCCGTCACCTCTTGCCGGAGACAAAGGAGAGCCCGATGCCGGACGACCTGCCCATGGCCCATCTGGACGTGATCCGCAATCCGGGCAACGCCGCCCATTTCATGGCCTTGAAGCCCATCAAGCGGCGCGTGCGCATCTATGCCGGCGAGACCCTGCTGGCGGACACCGCGAACGCCGTTCGCCTGGTCGAGGTCGGACGGGGCGTCTATGACCCCCTGGTCTACGTGCCGGCCGAGGACCTCCAGGTCGCGCTGGAGCCGCTGGAGAAGTCGACGCACTGTCCGCTGAAGGGGGACGCCAGCTACCACGGCTATCGGGGCGAGGAGATCGCCTGGTCCTATGACCGCCCCTTCGACTTCGCCCAGGGCCTGGCCCGACGGCACGCCTTCTGGCCGGAGAAGGTCCGCATCGAAGAGGGCGAATAGCGCGAACGCGGCGAGAAGGCCGCCCTTCCCGGTCAGTCGCGCAGGCGATAGAAGCGGCGTGCCGTTCCTTCGAAGATGTGCTCCCGGTCCTCTTTACTGACCCCGGCCAGCAGCGCCAGGCAGGCCTCGTGCCACTGGGCATAACCGGCGGCCAGGGTGCAGACCGGCCAGTCGCTGCCCCACATGATCCGCTGCGGCCCGAAGACCTCCAGAAGGTGGTCGACGTAGGGCTTGAGGCGCTGCCGGCTCCAGTCCACGCCGGCCTCGGTCACCAGGCCCGAGAGCTTGCAGCAGGCCTCGCTCTCGCCGGCCAGTCTCGCCATCTCTGCGGCCCAGTCGTCGAAGGCCCCCTCCTCGATCTGCGGCTTGGAGCCGTGGTCGATCACGATGCGCAACCGCGGGTAGCGCTCTAGCAGCACGCGGAGGTGCGGCAGGTGCCGGGGATAGGTGAGCGCATCGAAGGCAAGATCGCAGGCGATCAGGGCCTCGAAGGCGTGCGCCAGGCCGGGCCGCAGCATCCACTCCGGATCCGGGATATCCTGGATCATGGGGCGCAGACCCACGAGACGGGGGTTCCGGGCCAGCGCCTCGATCTGCCGGGCCGCAGCCGCGTCCTCGAAGTCGACCCAGCCGACGACCCCCCTGACGAAGCTGCAGCCCTCGGCGAACTGCAGCAGGTAGGCCGTCTCCGCCCCGGTCGGCGCCGCCTGCACCAGCACCGTTCCCTCAATCCCGCGCTCGGCCAGAAGCGGCGCCAGGTCGGCCGGGCCGAAGTCCCGGTAGAGGGGCGTCAGCGCCGGCGTGAGCCAGCCGTAGTCGCCGCGCGCGACCTGCCAGAAGTGCTGATGGGCGTCGATCGTCATGCGCTCCCCCTTTCATCCTCCCGTTGACAGCGCCCCGCGGTCATTCTAGGCGCATGCTCACTCGAGAGGGAGGCCTGCGCGATGCGGCTAAAGAACAAGACCATCCTGATCACGGCGGCGGGACAGGGCATGGGGCGTGCGGCCGCGCTGGCCTGCGCCGCCGAGGGGGCGGAGGTCATCGCCACGGACATCCGGGCCGAGCTGCTGGAGAGCCTCGCCAGCGAGGCCCCGCAGATCGAAACCCGCCTTCTGGACGTGACCGACGGGGAGGCGGTCGCCCGGGTCTTCACGGAGATCCCCGATCTCGACGGCCTCTTCAACGTGGCCGGCTTCGTGCATCAGGGAAGCATCCTCGAGCTCTCGGACGAGGACTGGGCCTTCTCGCTGGATCTCAATGTGACGGCCATGGTGAGGACGATCCGCGCCGGCCTGCCGGGCATGCTGCGCCGGGCCGAGGCGACCGGGTCGGCCGCCATCCTGAACATGGCCTCCATGGCGTCTTCCATCAAAGGCTTCTCCAGGCGGACGGCCTATGGCGCGACCAAGGCGGCCGTGATCGGCCTGACCAAGGGCGTGGCGGTTGACTATGTCGGCCGCGGCATCCGCTGCAACGCGCTCTGTCCCGGCACGGTCGACACGCCCTCGGTGCACGAGCGCATCGCGGCCGCCGCCGATCCGGTCCAGGCCGAGAAGGACTTCATCGCCCGCCAGCCGCTCGGACGGCTGGGCCGGGTGGAGGAGATCAGCCCGCTGGTCGTCTACCTGCTCTCCGACGAGAGCCGCTTCGTCACCGGCCAGCCCATCCTGATCGACGGGGGCGCAACGATCTAGAGCAAATCCCGAGCAGATGGACTCATCTGCGACGACGATTTGCTTTTATAACAACGCTCTAGAGCGGGATGAGTGAGCATGAGCGAGCGCATCCTGCTCTAGAGCGATGGTCCGGTCTGCCTCAGGGACTCAGCGTCGTAGCGGGTCTGGTGGGCGTCGGGCGCCAGGATCAGGGCAACCGCCCCGTCGCGCTCGATCCAGGCGCCCCTGATCGCCACCGGTCCCTCCAGGTTCGCCAGGTCATAGAGCTGCTCGCCGGTCACGGGGTGGCGGTGATCGGGCGCCGGGGAGTTGTCGCGCAGCCACCAGGCGGAATGGCGGGTCTCCTGCCCATCCTCCCAGGCGACCGTCAGCCAGTCGCGGTCGAAGTCGATAGCGGTGGCGCGAATCGCCGGGGCCTCCTCGTCTCTCCTGCCGACCGACCTATCGCCTTGCCGGTAGCGGCGCAAGCCTCAGTATCGGCGCCATGCCAATGAGTGGGGCCTCCCGTGGACTGCCCTACAGCCAGAGGAAGTCGCTGGTGGTCAGCAGGCTGGCCGCGGTCACGCCGTCGACCAGGAAGGCCTGGTCGGCGATCCCGTCGCCGTCCTGGTCCACCTGGATCTGCCGCGGGCCGGCGAAGCGTGCCTCCGAGCTGCCGCCGCCGGAGAAGGCCCCCGCCCCGATGTAGGCGAAGCTTCCCGCCTCCAGGCCCGTGGCAAAGACCAAGGTGTCGGCACCGTTGCCGGCGTTCGCCAGGACGCCGTCGAAGTCGCGGATCACCGGACCGCCGGAGCCGGCAGAGCCCAGGGGCCCGCCGTCGAAGAGGAAACTGTCCGCACCCGCGCCGCCGAAGGCCGCGTCGCCCGAGGTCATCAGCAGGGTATCGGCGCCCCCGCCCCCCTCCAGGCGATCCTCGCCGATACCGCCGTCCAGGAAGTCGCTGCCGAGGTCGCCCTCCAGGGTGTCGTCGCCGCCGCGGCCGCGCAGGCTGTTGCCGGCCGAGTTGCCCTCGAGGGTGTTGTCCAGCGCGTTGCCGGCGCCGTCGATGTTCCCGAAACCGCCCTGCAGGCGCAGGTTCTCGACGAAGCCATCCGAGCCACCGTCCGGCAGGGTGAAGTCGGTCTCGGCCCGCACCAGGTCGGTGCCCTGCCCGGAGAGCTCCCGCACGACGTCGAGGGCGGTGGTCACGATGAAGGTGTCGTCGCCGCTGCCGCCCGTCATGGTGTTGGTCCCGCCTCGGCTGTTCAGGCGGTCGGCACCGCTGCGGCCCAGAAGTGCGTTCGAGAAGGAGTTACCGATCAGGATCTCGTCGTTGGCGTTGCCCACCACCCGGGCAGCGCCGGCCGCGGTGTTGATGTTCACCCGCTCGATCACGACCTCCGCGGCGGTGCCCAGGGCATAGTCCGCAGCGTTGGATCGCAGCACGTCGTCGCCCTGCCCGGAGCCGTCGAAGATCCGGTCGGTCTCGCTGTCGATGATGAAGGTATCGTTGTTGGTCCCGCCGTAGGCCGTGTCGGTGCCCGAGGCCCCGTTCAGGCGGTCCCGGTTCTGGCCGCCGAAGAGGACATCGCTGCCGGTGCCGCCCACAAGCTGATCGTTGGCGCTGTCGCCGTAGAGCAGATCGGCCCCCGCCCCGCCGAAGAGCGTGTCCAGGCCCTCGCCGCCGAAGGCGGTGTCGTCGCCGTCATCGCCGCGCAGCGCATCGTTGCCGTTGCCTCCATAGAGCAGATCGTCGCCGCTCGCCCCGCGCAGCTCGTCGCCGCCGCCTGAGCCCGCGAGGTCGTCGGAGCCGCTGAAGCCCGTCAGGCTGTCGCTGGCATTGCTGCCGACGGCGGAGAGGCTTTCGATCGAGGTCACCACCGCACCGGCCGCCAGCGAGACCCCGGTCGCCAGGACCAGGGTGTCGCTCCCCTGGCCGCCGTCCAGGGTCTCGCCGGCCTCGGACTCGCCCGTGCCGATAAGGAAGAGATCGCTGGCCGACCCGCCGAAGGCATGGTCGGCGCCGCTGCCGCCTTCCAGGGTGTCGCTGCCCTGGCCGCCGTAGAGGCTGTCATCGCCCCTGCCCCCGTAGAGATTATCTTGCTGTCCGCCGCCGTAGAGCCTGTCGACGCCGTTGTCGCCGTGAAGCGTGTTGTCCCCGGAGAGACCGGTCAGCGTGTCGTTGCCGCCCTGTCCGTCGAGGGTGACCGCCGCGCTCTCGCTCACCAGCGTGTCTCCGGCGCTGGTGCCGAGGATGAGCGTGCTCTCGACCGAGGAGATGTCCTCGCCGCCGGCGAGGGCTGCGGCGTTCAGCAGGACCAGGGTATCGGTCCCGCCGCCGCCGTTGTAGCTGTCGCCCGCGGTCGCCTCGCCGACCTCGACCTGGAAGACGTCGTTGCCGGCTGCACCAATGGCCAGGTCCGCCCCGCTGCCGCCGCGCAGGGTGTCGTCGCCCTCCTGACCCTCCAGCCGATCCTCTCCGCTGCCGCCGACCAGGCTATCGTCCCCGCTGCCGCCGAACGCGGTATCGTCGCCCGCACCGCCGATGGCGCGGTCGTTGCCGAGCCCCCCGTCCAGGCTGTCGTCGCCGCCGCCGCCGAAGAGGCTGTCGCTGCCCTGCTCGCCGAAGAGGCTGTCGTCGCCGGCAAGGCCGTAGATGTCGTCGTTCCCCTCCAGGCCGTAGATCGTGTCGGCGTCGCCGGACCCGACCAGAAGGTCGTTCCCGCTGGAGCCGATACGGATCGTATGCTCCACGCTGAGGATCGACATGCCGGCGGCGAGCTCGGCAGCCGTGATCAGCGCCAGGGTGTCCGACCCGCTCTCCCCGTCCAGGAACTCGCCGCTGCTGCCCTCGCCCAGGCCGATGAGAAAGACATCGGCACCGCTGCCGCCCTCGGCGAGATCGGCCCCCGATCCGGGTCTAAGCCTATCGCCCCCGTCGCCGCCGAAGAGATCGTCCGAACCGGCCCCGCCATAGAGGGAATCGTTGCCGCTATCGCCGTTCAGAAAGTCGTTCCCGGTCTCGCCATAGAGGGAATCCCGACCGGAACCGCCGCCGCCCCAGTCCGTGCCGGACCCGCCCTCGAAGCGGTCCTTGCCGTCGCCGAGGAGGGCGAGGTTGAAGTTGGTGGCCGCGGCGTTCAGCCCGAGCAGCCGGTCGTCGCCCGCCCCGCCCCAGATGGTGAGGGATTCGACGTTCACCAGGCTGGCACCGAGGCTGCCGCCGTCCAGGACCAGATTGCCGCCGGACTCCTCGGCTACCAGGGGTGCTGCCAGCCCCTGGAAGTTCAGGAAGGCCGCGTCGTCGCCGCCGCCTCCGTTCAGGAGGTCGATCCCGCCCACCCCGGTCGTGGCGCCGCCGCCGACCAGGTCGTCCGAGCCCAACCCGCCGAAGAGGGAGTCGTCGCCGGAATTGCCGTTGAGGAAATCGTTGCCGGCGGCACCATAGAGCGTGTCCGTGCCGTCGCCGCCGCCGCCCCAGTCCGTGCCGGAGCCGCCGACGAAGCGATCGTCGCCGCTGTTGAGCACCACTAGGTTGAAGTTGGTCTGGGCCGCGTTCAGGCCGACGAGGTGGTCGTCCCCGCCGCCGCCCCAGACCGTCAGGGTCTCGGTATTGAGGAGGGTGGCGTCGATGGAGGCGCCGGACAGCACCAGGGCGCCGCCGCTTTCCTCACCGACCACCGTCCCGGTCAGTTCCTGGTTCGCCAGCAGCACGCGGTCGGAGCCGGAGCCGCCGTCCAGCAGGTCGCGGCCGCTGCCGCCGCCGAAGAACTGGTCGACGCCGGAGCCGCCGAAGAGGCTGTCGTCGCCGGAATTGCCGCCGAGCTGGTCGTTCCCGCTGTTCCCATAGAGGGTATCGCTGCCGTCTCCGCCGGCGCCCCACTCGGTGCCGGACCCGCCGAAGAAGGTGTCGTCGCCGCTGTTGAGCTGAAAGAGGTTGAAGTTGGTCGCGGCGTTGTTGAGGCCAAAGATCTCGTCGTCGCCCCGGCCGCCCCAGATCGTCAGGGACTCGCTGTTGGCGACCGAAGCCGCGAGGCCGCTGCCGGTGATCAGCAGGCCCCCGCCCGTCTCCTCCCCGACGACGGGTCCCTCCAGGTCCTGCAGTGCGAGGAACACCCGGTCCGACCCGGAACCGCCGTCGAAGAGGTCGGTGCCGTGGTCGATCCCGAAGAGGACGTCGACCCCCGAACCTCCGAAGAGGCTGTCGTCGCCGCTGTTTCCGGAGAGGTTGTCGTTGCCGTTCTCACCGTAGAGGGTGTCGTCGCCGTCGCCGCCGGCACCCCAGTCGATCCCCATGCCGCCCAGGAAGCGGTCGTCGCCGCTGTTCAGCAGGAAGAGGTTGAAGTTCGACGCGGCCCCGTTCAGCCCGACCAGATCGTCGTCGCCGCGGCCCCCCCAGAGGGTCAGGGTCTCGACATTCACGAGCGTGGCCGCGAAGCTGCCGCCGTCGATCACCAGGGCGCCGCCGGTCTCTTCTCCGGCGATCGGGCCTAGGATGTTCTGGAAGGAGAGGAAGACCCGGTCGGCGCCCGACCCACCGTCCAGCAGGTCCCTCCCGCCGCCGCCGCCGGCGCCACCGCCGCCGTAGAGTTCGTCGAACCCCGATCCGCCGTAGAGGCTGTCGTCGCCGGAGAGACCGTTCAGGTCGTCGTTGCCCGCCAGACCGAAGATCCGGTCGGTTCCGCCGGACCCGACGAGCGAGTCGGCGAGGTTGGTTCCAGTGATGTCGGCCATGGTGGTGCCCGTCCCTGCGCCGAGAATTGCGCGTTTGAGAGGAGATCTCGCGGCAGCGGTGCGTTCAGCCTCCGAACAAGGAGTGGGCAGCGATGCCTCCACAATCTTAGCGAGACATTCTCGGCGACTTTATGGCAAACGATGTTCCGTTCTGAAAATTCCTTCGCACCGAACAAGAGAGGAAAGCCGGCACGATCTGTCTCTTGGTGGGCATAGGGACTGGTAGGCATACGGACCCCGGGCCGCCCGCAGCGATATCGGTCAGACATCACATTTCCAGATCGGGAACTCATGGGGAAACATGCCGTACCTAGATTGCATCGGCATCGAAGGGATCCCGCCCTTCGGATCATCTGAAGGAGACCTGAGATGAAGAGCTTTACCATCGTTGCAGCCGCCGTGCTGGCTTCCGCTGTCATGCTTCCCGCAGCCTCCCAGGCCGGCGGCGGCGGCGGCATCTCGTACGGAGGCGTCTTCAGGCAGGGCGTCAGCCTGAACGGTACCGACGGCGCGACCCTGCCGGAAAGCGCGCAGCAGTCCGGACAGGTGGTGCAGGCTGTGACCCTGCCGGACGGCAGCACCGTGGAGACGCGTTCTGCCACCGTCGAGCACGACTAGCAGCCGCTCGGGGATGCCGGGCCTGCGAGACCGCGCTGTCCGCAGTTGCGGTCTTGGGCCCGGCGCCGAACGGGAAGCCACATGAGGGCAAGATCCTACGCCTTGACAGCACTGCTGCTGCTTGCCTGCCAGGCGGTGTCGCCCGAACTTCGGGTGGCATCCTCGGCGCAGGCGCAGGCCGCGGGAGAACTGGCGGTCGAAGGCAGCGGCTTCTTGCTGCGCCTGCCGGACGGCAGGACCCTGCGGGGGGTGGAACTGGAAGGCGCCACCCTGCACCTGGCCTTTGGCGAGGGCCCGCCGAGGCCGATCAGGCTGACCTCCATCAGCGCCGATCCCGACGATCCCGACGTTCTGCGCCATCGCTTCGAGCAGCCCGACGGCGACAGGGGGTGGACAGCGCTCTGCGATCCCGATCATGAGGGAGAGCGCTGGGGCTTTCCGATCGCGCTGCCGGAGGGCCACCCGGGCCGGGAGGGACCGATCACGCTGACCTGCGCCTCCGGGGCCGTCGGCAAGTGCGTGCGCTTCGGCTACAAGCCCTGGAGGCCGGGCCCCAGGGGCGAGGACCTGCTACCGCTGCATGCGGCCTGCGTGCAGATGGTGCGCGCCGACTACTGCGGCCAGGGCCAGCCCCATACGAGAGACGGCACACTCATCCAGGTCTACGACGATCTCGGAGTCCTTCCAAAGCAGCCGGCTATGACCGAAAGCTTCACCTTCGAAGCCGGCTGGACGCCCCGGGGTGCAGCCTGCATCGCGCACCCGCGCTGGCGCGACCTGGGCAAGGTCGAGACCCTGCGCGCGCAGTGTCCGAGACTGGCTGCCCTGCCCTTCTGCGACGAAGCGGCCGCGCGTGCGGCCGGGGCGCGGCTGTTCAATCTCTCGGTGGCACAGTGAAGGTCCCCACACGCCGGGTGCGGACCGGCGTCTGGCCGGCTCGCATCTCTTGAGCCACCGCTCGTCGAAACAGTGCTGAAACAAGGTTTCCGGATTGGGAAATCCAGCGGAAACGAAATCCGGGTAGATGTCAGGCTTCCCGAGGGGTCGCGTCCTTCGAAGCGGGGCGATGACATCGTAGCGAGCACCATGGACGATGGTAACGACTTGCCGTATCCTCTGCAGGCAAAGATTGTCTCGCAGGAGCATTGCCGCGGCGAGACGCCGCCACGATGGATGCCGACCTGAGATGACAGCCGAGGGCACGACACCACCTGACGACTTCGACCAGCGCTTGCGCGGCATCATCTCCTCCCTGCCCGGGGCGGTCTACCAGCTGGTCATCACGGCCGAAGGCGGCATCCGGCTGCCCTATGTCAGTGAAGGCATAGAGAGCCTCCTGGGCGTATCGCGGGCCGAGGCGGAGGCCGATGCCGGGCGGCTGATCGCGGTGGTGCTGCCCGAGGACCTGCCGGCGGTCGAGCGCCGCCTGGAGACGCTGGCCAGCGCGCCGCAGGTGGTGAACCTGGATTACCGGATTATCCACGCGCACACCGGCGAGACCCGCTGGCTGCGCGGACGTGCGCGCTCCCTGCCCGAGGCGGACGGCGAGGTCGTGTGCCACGGCTTCTGGCAGGACATCACCGACGTCAAGCTGCTGGAGGCAGACGCCCTGGATGTGCGCACCCGCATGGGCAAGACCGAGCGGCTGCTGCAGGACATCATCGCCAACATTCCAGGAGCGGTCTGCCAGTTCCGCGCGCTGCCCGACGGCAGGCAGGTGACCACCTACCTCAGCCCCGGCGGGATGGAGATGACGGGCCTGGAAGACAAGGACGGCGCCGCGGCGCTGTCCCAGGCGATCGCCGAGCTGACGGTGGACGATCCCGCCGCCCTCGAGGCGGAGATCAAGCGGGCTGCACGGGACCTCACGCCCTTGAAGCAGGAGTTCCGGATCAAGCACGCCACCAGCGGCCAGCTCCGCTGGATCCGGGCGCTCAGCATGCCGCTGCGCGAGGACGACGGCAGCACCACCTTCAACGGCATCTGGCACGACGTGACGGAGCAGCAAGAGCTGGAAGCCGCGCTCACCGCCGCGCGCGATGAAGCGCACGTTGCCGAAGAGCGCCTGCAGGCGATCTTCGCCTACACACGCATCGGCCTGGTGATGATCGACGAGGAGCACAACTTCTCCAACGTCAACCCCTCCGTGCGCGAGCTGCTCGACATCGAAGACGAGCAGGAGTTCGCCCGCGACTTTCCGGCCTTCTCGCCAGCCTTCCAACCGGACGGGCGCCCCTCGATGGAGAAGGCGAAGGAGGTCATAGAGCTGGCCTTCGAGCGCGGCTACAACCGCTTCGACTGGATGCACCAGACCCGCAAGGGCGAGCCCAGGCCCTGCGAGATCGCCCTGACGCGTGTGCGGCTGGGCGGCCGCTGGCATGTCTTCGCGACCATGACCGACCTGCGCGAGCGCGTGCGCTACGAGAACGAGTTGCGCAAGGCAACCGAGGAGGCGCATGCGGCCTCGAAGGCCAAGAGCGAGTTCCTGGCCAACATGAGCCACGAGATCCGCACACCGATGAACGCGATCGTCGGCCTGACGCAGCTCGGGCTCGATACCCAGGACCCCGTCCGGCTGCGCGACTACCTCCGCAAGATCGACGGTGCGACCCAGTCGCTGCTGCAGATCGTCAACGACATCCTGGATTTCTCCAAGGTCGAGGCCGGCAAGCTCACCCTGGAATCCATGCCGTTCGATCTGGTCGATGTGCTCGAGAACCTAAGCGACCTGGTGAGCCTGCCGGCGAAGGAGAAGGGCTTGGAGCTGGCCTTCGCGGTGGAACCGGAGGTGTCCTCGCAACTTGTCGGCGATCCGCTGCGTCTCGGGCAAATACTGCTGAACCTGACCGGAAACGCAATCAAGTTCACCAATGCCGGCCAGATCATGGTGCGCGTCGGCACAGTCGAAGCGGACGAGAACTTCGCTCGGCTGCGTTTCGACGTCGAGGACACAGGAATCGGCTTGCGCCCCGATCAACTGAGCCGCTTGTTCGACCCCTTCTCTCAAGCCGACTCATCGACGACGCGTCTCTATGGCGGCACCGGCTTGGGCCTTGCCATCACCCAGCGCCTGGTGCAGCTGATGGATGGGGAAATCAGCGTCACGAGCAACCATGGCAGGGGCAGCACCTTCAGCTTCACCGCACGCTTCGGCTTGGTCCAGGAGGGCGAGAGCAAGGCGGCCTCGCCTAGTGCGATGGACCTGCAACCCTCGAGCGCGGCGCGCCTGCTCGGAGGCCGCCGCGCCCTTCTGGTCGAGGACAATACGATCAACCAGGAGGTGGCGCGCGAACTGATGCAGCGCGTCGGCGTGAGCGTCGACCTCGCCTACAATGGCAGCGAAGCGGTGTTGCGCGCCGCCGGTACCGACTACGATGCCGTGCTGATGGATGTGCAGATGCCGATCATGGACGGACTGGAGGCCACACGTCGCATTCGCGCGCTGGACTCACCGCGCGCGACCGTGCCGATCATCGCAATGACGGCCAATGCGCTCGCAGAGGATCGGCAGCGCTGTCTCGATGCCGGGATGAACGACCATCTCGGCAAGCCCGTGGATGCGAAACTGCTGACCATGGCTCTGCTGCGGTGGATGGCCCCTGAGTCGGCTGTGCCGCCTCGGGAGGAACGCGAAGCCGTTCCGGCCGACGTTTCAGACGAGGCTCTGAGCTTCGATTTTGCCGCTGCCGTCCACCAGCTGGCGGGTAGCCGGGAGCTATGGGAGAAGGCCGCCCGCCTCTATCTGGACTCCGCCGCGGCTCCGGAAAGAATTGCCGCTCTATGCCAATCCGGTGCTTGGCAGTCCGCATACCGCGAAGCGCATGCGCTCAAGGGTATTGCCGCGACACTCGGCCTGCGCGCTTTGCAGCGCGTCGCTGCAGACCTGGAGAGGCAATTCGCAGAGGGGAACGAGACACCGGACGACACCCTCGACCGGCTTGCCGAGCAGGATCGGAGCGCCAGGCAAGTCGTGAGGCAGCATCTGGAAGAACGGGGGAAAGACGCGTGAAAATTCATATCGCAATCGTCGACGACGACCCCCTGACGCGCGAGGTGGTCGGGAGCTACCTCTCCTCCCAGGGCTATGCGGTGACGAGCCTGGATAGCGGTCAAGCGTTGCGAGAGGCCCTTTCGACGACGACGGCCGACTGTGTGATCCTCGATCTGGTGATGCCCGAAGAGGACGGATTGAGCGTGCTGCGCTGGCTGCGTTCCAGTTCGGACCTGCCGGTCATCATGCTGACGTCCAACGACGACACCACCGACCGCGTCGTGGGTCTCGAGCTGGGGGCCGATGACTACATCGCCAAGCCCGCAAACCTCAGGGAGCTGCTTGCGCGCGTGCGCAGCGTCCTGCGTCGGCGCGGCAGTGCGCCCGTGCAGGACCACGAGACGGCGACCTCCGGTGAGAACAACAGCCCGGGGGAAACCTGGTTCGGTCGCTGGTGCCTCGATCGGCAACGGCGGCGCCTGTGCGACAGAGAGGGGGAGATCCTGCCTCTCACCGGGGTCGAATTCGGCATCCTCTGCGCCTTTGCCGACCATCCCCGCATCGTGCTTTCGCGCGAGAAGCTGTTGGAGCTCTCGGGCACCGATCCGGGCGACGTCTTCGACCGGGCGGTCGACCTGCGGATCACGCGACTGCGCCGCAAGATCGAGCCGGTCCCGGGCGATCCGACCATCATCCGAACCGTGCGCGGCTACGGCGGCGGCTACGAGTACGTCCCGGGTTCGGGCGCCAAGACCTAGAGCAAGACCCGCTCTTTGAATCTGATCTAGTCCTGGCTGGGGAGCTTCTGTTCCTTGTAGGGTATCCAGCCGGTGGCGAGCGCCGGACGGTGGGCGTCGCCGGTTATCTGCCCAGGGGTGAGATGGCCGAAGTGAAGGCGACGCGCCGCGAGTTTCTGACAATGAGCGTTGGGGGCCTTTCCCTGGCGATCTGCCCGATAGACCGGCTGCTGCCTGGGATCGATGGGGCGGGCGCCAGCGCGGCCGAGATGTCGCCGGCACCCGCCTGGCAGGACGGCCCCGGCCGCGCGCGCTATCGCATAGACGGCGTTGACAAGGTGACAGGCCGGAAGGTCTACGCCCGCGATTTCCGCGCTCGGGATCTGGAGGGCTGGCCGGTCGAGGAAGATGTCGTTCTGGTCATGCGCGCGCCCTTTGCCGACCGCCCTTTCCTCGGTCTCGACCTCACCCGCCTCGCCCCGGAACTGCAGCCGAAGGCGACGGTCACGGCCGAGGACCTGACGCGCGACCATGTGGGCGTCGCCGAGAGCGACTATCCGGGTGGCGACTATCTCCTGCCCAGAGGTCGGGTGCCGGACTATCTTGGCCAGGAGGTCGCGCTCCTCTACTACGATGACTACTTCACCATGGACCGGGCGCGGCGCGCGATCCGCGCGGACATACAACGGGGTCTGAAGGCCGGAGAGCGGGTGCCGACACGACCCGTCACCTACTACGATCCGCAAACCAGCATCGTTTTCCAGGGCCTGCCGGGCGAGCAGAAGGTCTTCTCTCAGGTGACCGGCGGGCCGGTACGCCCGCAGCAGCTCAAGACCGAGCGCGACAGGGAAGCAATGAGCTGGATCGACACGATCCGGCAGAAGCTCGACAGCCCGGAGAGGCAGGGCTGGACAGTGCTTAGCCGGACCTACGAGACACAGGTGATCGATCCGATGTTCATGGAGCCGGAGTCCGGGCTCGCCTGGTTCGACCGCAGCGAGGGCAGCTTGCACCTGCTGATCGGCACCCAGTCGCCCGGCTACGATGCGGCCGCCGCGCTGGAGATCTTTGCCGCTCCGCTCTGCAGGCTGGGTGTGAAGAGGGTGAACTACATCGCCGCCTATCCCGGTGGCGGCTTCGGCGGGCGCGACACCTCGATCCTCTGCCTGCTGCTGGCCCTCGGCGCCGTCTATTGCGAAAAGCCGGTGCGGATCGTCTACGACCGCTTCGATCAGTTTCAGTCGGGCATCAAGCGTCATGCCTCACGCTGCGAGCTGACCCTGGCCGTCGACCGGGAGCGGAAGTTCCAGGCGATCCGGCACCACATCTACCTGGACGGCGGCGGGCGTCGGAACGTCAGCGGCTACGTCGCTCAGGTGGCGGGCCTGAACGGGACCGGGCCCTACCGCTTGCCCCTCGCCGACATCTGGTCGCGTGCCTTGCGCACCCGGGCAGTCACCGCGGGCTCGATGCGCGGCTTCGGCTGCATCCAGAGTGAGTTCGCGGTCGAGACGATGATCGACGAGATCGCCGAGGAGATCGGCGTCGATTCGATCGAGCTGCGCAGGATCAACGCACTGTTGCCCGACCAGCCCATCAGTACAGGTGCCCCGGTTGCCCCGCCCGGCCTCGCCGAGATGTGCGAGCGCGCGGCCGCCCACCGCCTCTGGCAGAACCGTGACCGGCTGCGCAAGGAGTCGGCAGAGCAAGACGCCGCCTTCGGGGTGGGCTTCGCGCTCGGCATGAAGAACTACGGAACCGGTGCCGATGCGGCGCTCGACGAGGTCTCGATCGACCCCGATGGCAAGATCGCGGTCACCAGCAACGTCATAGACATGGGGACCGGCACGGCGACGACCCTGGCGATCGCCACGGCAAGCCTGCTAGGCGCCAACGCGACGGAGGTCAACACCGGCCATCTTGCACCCTTCGCCGCTCTCAAGCTGGAAGAAGGCTTCAAGATGCAGGCGGACAACCCCCGCTGGACGCCGATCGTGTACGAATCGACCAAGGCGGCCTCGACCTCCTCGAAGTGGGTGCACGGCGTCGAGCAGGCCTGCAGCGTGTTGCTGGAGACGGGCCTGCTGCCGGCCGCCAGGGAGCTATGGGGAGCCGGCCCGGGCGAGGTGAAGAGCGCCGATGTGCACTGGGTGGAGGGCGGGCTCTCCGCCGCTGGCCGCAAGCCAATTCCGCTCAGCGAGATCGCGCGCCGCGCGCACGCGGGCGGCCATGTGGTCTCGGCCATGATCCACGCCTTCTATAGCGGCCGCTGGGTCGAGGCCGACTACACCATCGGCGACGAGACCTTCCGCTGGCAGATCGACGCCCTGTCGGTCCTGCGCGGGGGCCAAAGGGAGCGGGACCTGATCGATCGCAAGAACCCCAAGCTCTTCACGGTGGCGAGCATCTGGGAGGGCAATGGTCAGGAACTGGGGGCCACGGCCTGCCTGGCGGCCGTCAGGGTCGACCGCCGCACCGGCGAGGTTCGCCTCGACGAAGCGGTCCAGTACATCGGCCCGGGCAAGGTACTGCAGAAGGACCTCATGGAGGGTCAGCTCGAAGGGGCCTTTGCGATGGGCGTCGGGCAGGCCCTCCTGGAAGACCTACCTGCCTACGAGGAGGGGGCCGGAGACGGGACCTGGAACCTGCACCGCTATCACGTTCCGCTGTCCGGGGACCTGGCTCTCGGCCGGGTCGAGACCGTGGTCCTGCCGCCGGAATCGGACAAAGCCCCTGCCCGCGGCATTGCCGAGCTGGCAATGGTGGCCGTTGCCCCGGCCATTGCAAATGCGGTCTCCCATGCCACGGGCGTCAGGTTCCGCCGCCTGCCGCTCACGCCCGAGAGGGTCCGCGCAAGCTGGAGGGGATGATGGACAGGATCGACCTCAAGATCGTCGTGAACGGTGCCCCGGTCGCCCGCGAGGCGATCGGTGCCGATATCATGCTGGTCGACTTCCTGCGCGAGGAGCTTGGCCTCACCGGGACCAAGTTCTGCTGCGGCATTGCGGTCTGCCGGGTCTGCACGGTTTCGATCGCCCGGGGGCCGGGCGCCAACCAGGTCGCGACGCGCGCTTGCACGACGCCGCTGAAAGACATCAACGGACAGGTCGTCACGACAGTCGAGGGCCTGGAGGACGACAAGGGGCTCCACGCCCTGCAGCAGGCTTTCCTCGACAACTTCGCCTTTCAATGCGGCTACTGCTGCCCCGGCTTCCTGACGGCCTCCTATGCCCTGCTCGACCAACTCCGGCGCCAGCCGATTCCCCGCGAGACCGTCGATGCCGCGATCGAGGACGCGGTCGGCCAGCACATCTGCCGCTGCACCGGCTATGTCCGCTATCACCGGGCGATCAGGCAGGTCGTGCTCGACACGCCGGGCCTCACCACCTAGAGCAGGATTCGCTCGCTCATGCTCACGCATCCTGCTCTGGCTCATTGGTTTAGAAGCAAATCGTCGTCGCAGATGATTCTATCTGCTCGGGATTTGCTCTAGTACGTTGTTTCAACAGCAAATCGTCGTCGCAGATGAGTCCATCTGCTCGGGATTTGCTCTGGTGCGTGGAGGCGTCATGATCAGGATACTGGGTGCGTGCCTTGCCGGGACAATCGCGATCGCCCTTCTTACCAGCGCCGGCGGTGAGGATGCCTCCTACAGCCTGCACGACTACGCAAGGGACTGCGCTGCGAAGATCGCCGAGCCGCCGGTGCTCAGTTGCCTTGACCTCGACCTCATCCCCATCACGGTGAACGGGGAGACGCCGGAGTCCTACTCGCCGAAAATGCGCTGCGACCGTCCTGCCCTGCTGCCCTTTCCGGAGAACACGGACGGCAACTGCAGCCCCTATAGCCGCGTGAAAGTCCTGCGCGACGACGACATCCAGATGGTCCAGACCTGCCGGCGCATGTTCATCCGTCCGCTCGACGATCCCCACTTCGATTCCATCGAGTTGATCATGCACAACGTCAAGAGCGGCAGCACCTGCTTCTTCAGCTCGAAGAACTTCGGCAGCAAGCCCGAGGGCATCGACGCCAGCCGTGTGCCGCCGCCCACGGAACCGGAACCGCCCGAGGGCGCGATCTCGGCCGCGGAGTTCTGGGCAACGCCGCAGGAGGTATACAATCGCGGCTGCATCTACTGCCACGACAGCGATCCCTGGATGCGCACCCCCTGGATCGAGCAGACCGGACAGCTCCCCGCCAATCCCTTTGGCTACTACGCGGTCGACATCGGCAAGCCCTTCGAAGACTGGCCGGAGCTCAAGAGCATAACGACCCGCGGCAACACCTGCACCGGCTGCCACCGGATCGGGCACCTCAACACCTGCAGGCAGATCGACATCCCGGAGTTCGGGGAACAGCCGGCCAAGATGCTTCAGGCCATCGGCCAGGCCCCGCACGGTCGCATGGGCGCCAGGCCCGGAACGATCTACGAGTCGCCGCCGGAGTTCACCGACGATGAGGCCGCGACCTACCCCAGGTCGGCCTGGATGCCGCCGGGGAACCTGCTGCCCTACAGCGAGTGGCACGAGATCTACGCTGCGGACGTCGCGGACCTTCAGCGCTGCTGCAACGATCCCGAGGCTCCCGGCTGCATCGTCCAGCCGATCCAGGGATACCAATCCTGGGTCGAGGAGCAGGTCAAGGCCAGCCAAACGGACGAGCGCTGAAGTCAGGCAAGCGGGCGCGATCCGAGGAACCCTCTCATGGCTGCGCTCGCTTGTACTGGAGATCGGGCGGGCGTAGAGAAGCTGCGTGGCAAAGGGCGAGCCCTGGAGTCGACGCCGCGGACCCTCGGTTGCGCTCTGATGCTCGCCCTTGCGGCCTGCCCTCGCGACAGTGGCGCAAGGCGCCCTCCGCCGGGCAGTGCGGACAGGCTTCAAGGCCAGCGACAAGGCCCAAACGCGAGGAGAGACCATGGCTTTCATTCCGGGAACCGAAGGCCCCGACACGCTGAGCGGGACCAACTCCGTCGACACCATCCTGGGCTACGGCGACCGCGACCGCCTCTACGGCCTGCAGGGCGAGGACAGCCTCTTCGGCGGAACCGCCAATGACTTCATGCTGTTCGGCGGTGCCCGGAGCGATTGGGTCTTCGGCGGCATCGGGAACGATACGCTGCTGAACGGCGAGCAGAGCGACGACCGGATCTATGGCGATCGCGGCAGCGACCGGAGCCTTCTCGGCGATGTCGGAAACGACCTGATCTTCGGGGGAAGCGGCAACGATGTCGGTCTGGAGGGGGCTGCCGGCTCCGACAGCCTCTTCGGCGGCCAGGGGAACGACCGCTCGCTCTCCGGCGGCGATGGCGAGGACCTGGTCTACGGCGGTGACGGGAACGACCGGGCCCTGAGCGGCGGCAACTCCGACGACCGCATCTTTGCCGGCAGCGGCGCGGACTGGTCGCTCTTCGGAGACGGCGGCGACGACCTGCTCTACGGTGGCAGCGGCAGCGACATGGCGCTCTTCGGCGGACAGGACGAGGACCGGCTGGAGGGCGGCGAGGGAGACGACAACTCGCTCTTCGGCGGCGCCGCCTCGGACCGGATCTTCGGCGGTCTCGGCGACGACCGCCAGCTCTACGGCGACGATGGCGAGGACTGGATCTACGGCGGCAGCGGGCAGGACAATATCGACGGCGGGGACGGTACGGATCGGCTCTACGGCGGGTCCTCCAATGACAGCCTCGGCGGCGGCCGCGGGCGCGACCTCGCCTACGGGGGCGACGGCGACGACGTGCTCAGCGGCGAGTCGGGGAACGACACGCTTGAGGGCAACCAGAACGACGACCGGCTGTTCGGAGGCTTCGGCGAGAACCTCTTGAAGGGCGGCCAGGGCAATGACGAGATTTATGGCGGTAGCGACGACGACTGGATCTTCGGCGCCAACGGGCGCGACATGGCCTACGCCTGGAGCGGAACCGACATCCTCTACGGCGGCGAAGGCGACGACGACCTGAATGGCGGTGTCGGCGACGACCTGGTCTACGGCGACAGCGGCGAGGATTTCCTGAACGGCGGGTCCGGGGTCGATCAGGTGATCGGCGGCGGGGGCGACGACCGCCTCTTCGGCGATACCGGCAACGACTTCCTGCAGGGCGGTGCCGACGACGACCTCCTCAGGGGCCAGCAGGGCGCCGATCGGCTGAACGGCGGCGGGGGAAGCGACGACCTCTCCGGCAACCGGGGCAACGACGTCCTCCTCGGCAACGACGGCGACGACCGGCTGGAGGGCGGCAAGGGCCGCGACGAGGTCTTCGGCGGCGCGGGAGACGACCTCATGATCGTGGCCGAGCAGGCACACCTCAAGGCGGGCGAGACCCTGGACGGCGGCGCCGGCGACGACACCCTCTTCCTGGGCAGCGGCGTGACCTTGCCGGCCGGCGTCCTGGTCACCAACGTGGAGAGCTTCATCTACGGCTAGGCGCAGGCCCCGCGAGCCGAAGAGCAGCCGAAGAGCAGGCGTCTAACCCGTCGGCGAGGGCAGATGAATCCCGCACTCCGTCTTGCCGCTGCCGGCCCAGCGGCCGGAGCGCAGCCCCGCGCCCTCCTCCGCCGGCTTGGTGCAGTGGCGGCAGCCGATCGAGCTGTAGCCCTGCTCCACCAGCGGGTGGCGCGGCAGGCCGGCGCTCTCCATCCGCTCAGCGATCTCCGCCTCGCTCCAGTGGGCAAGCGGGTTCACGCGGATGCGACCATCGACCCTCTCGAAGCGCGGCAGGGCCGAGCGCGCACCGCCGTGGACGCGCTTGCGGCCGGTCAGGATCACCTCGAAGCCGCGCAAGACCTCGCGCAGCGGCACCACCTTGCGCAGGCGGCAGCAGGCGTCGGGATTGCGCTGCCAGAGATCGCCCTCGGGGTCGATGGCGGCCAGCATCTCCGGGTCCGGCGTGATCTGGCGCACGTCGCTCAGCCGGAAGCGGCCGATGGCGAGATCGCGATAGGCCAAGGTCTCGGCGAAGTGCTTGCCGGTGTCGAGGAAGAGCACCGGGGTCGCAGGCTCCGCCCGCGCGACCAGGTCGAGAAGGATGGCGGATTCCGCACCGAAGGCCGTCAGCAGGGCAATACGTCCCCTGTAGGCGTCTCGACAGAGCGCCGTCACAAGCTCCTGGCTTGTCAGGGTGCCGTATTCTGCGTCCAGCTCCTCCGGTCTCGGCAGGTCGGAGGCTGGCATGGTGGCTAGCCTCCGGCGCCGGCCACGAGCCGCGGCGGCATCGCCGACAGGGCCTCGCGGCGCCTCAGCGCCCGGTCGAGATCGGCCATCAGGTCCTCGGGATGCTCCAGCCCGACGGAGAGGCGGACCACGCCGTCGGTGATGCCGACCTTCTCGCGATCCTCCGGGGTCAGCTTTGAGTGCGTCGTGGTGGCCGGATGACAGGCCAGCGACTTGGCATCGCCCAGGTTGTTGGAGATGTCGATCAGGGAGAGGCTGTCGAGCAGGCCGAAGGCCGCCTCCTTGCCGCCCTCGAGCTCGAAGCTGACGAGGCTGCCGAAGCCGGTCATCTGCCGGCTCGCCAGCGCGTGCTGGGGATGGTCGGCGCGTCCGGGATAGCGGACCTGGCGCACCTGCGGCTGCTCGGCCAGCCAGTCGGCGAGCGCCGCCGTGGTCTGGCTCTGGCGCTCCACGCGCAGCTCCAGGGTCTCCAGCGACTTGGCCATGACCCAGGCATTGAAGGGGCTCATCGAGGGGCCGGTGTGGCGGTAGAAGGGGATGAAGTGCTCGCGCATGAAGTCTTCCGACGCCAGCACAGCACCACCCAGACAGCGCCCCTGCCCGTCGATGTGCTTGGTCGCCGAGTAGACGACGATGTCCGCGCCGAGCTGCAGCGGACTCTGGTAGAGGGGTGTCGCGAAGACGTTGTCGACCACGACCCGCGCGCCGGCGCCGTGCGCCAGCTCGGCGACGGCGGCGATGTCCACCAGCTCCAGCATGGGGTTGGAGGGCGATTCCAGGAAGACGGCCTGGGTCGGCTTGGAGAGCGCCTCCTCCCAGGCCGAGAGGTCGGGGCCGCGCACCAGGACGGTCTCAATCCCCCAGCTCGGCAGGATCTTGGTGACGATGTGCAGGCAGGATCCGAAGAGCTCCCGGGCGGCCACGATGCGGTCGCCGGCCTTGAGCTGGCAGGCGAGCGATGCGAAGACCGCGGCCATGCCGGTCGCCGTCGCGCGGCAGGCCTCCGCTCCTTCCAGCGCGGCCAGGCGCTCCTCGAAGACGGAGACCGTCGGATTGCCGTAGCGCGAGTAGATGTAGCGGTCGTTCTCGCCCTTGAAGGCGGCCTCGGCCTCGGCCGCGCTGGAGAAGACGAAGCCGGAATTGAGGTAGAGCGCCTCGCTGGTCTCCGAGAAGGCGCTGCGCATCAGACCGTGCCGCACCAGCGAGGTGGCCTGGCGGTGGGGAGGCGTTGGGTGAGATGCGTTGTCGGTCATGATTCCTGGTCTTCCTGCTTGGTATGGAGGTAGTTCGGCAGAACGAGAGCCTGGGCGACGACGACCCCCTGTGCGCCTTGCGAGATCGCCGGACTGCCCCAGAGGCGATAGCCCTCCTTGAGCGCGTCCGAGACCCTCTGGCAGAAGGCCGCGTCGTCCTTGCCCGTCAGCAGGCGGTAGGCCTTGCGTGCCTCGCTCATGCCGCTGTCCTTCCGTGCTGAGCCTTGCTAGTAGGCCCAGGAGGCAGCCGCGGGCTGCTCGCCCACGAGGGCGACGGACGGCAGAAAGTCGTCGTGCGCGCTCTCGCGCCGGCGGCCCCGCTCGGCGGTCTGGTAGAAGGCGCTGTAGCGTGCCGTCGCCTTGACGAAGGCCTCCGCCGCGCGCTCGTCGGCGACCTCGACGGAATCGAAGCCGCAGCGGTGCAGGTGCAGGAACTGGTCCTGCAGCACGTAGCCCACGGCGCGCAGCTCGCCGCGATAGCCGTAGCGCTTGCGCAGCAGGCGGGCCTGCGAGTAGGCGCGGCCGTCGGTGAACTTCGGAAAGTCCAGCGCGATCACCTGGAAGCGGTCCAGGTAGGGGCGGACCTCCTCCAGCGAGTCGCCGCCGGAGAGGATGAGGCCCAGAGGCTGGTCCCAGGTCCTCAGGGTCGTGGCCAGACGCTGCCACTCCGCCCAGGTGACGAGGAGCGGTCGGCCGAGGGGAAGACTGTCGTTCTCAATCCGGACCCAGGGATCGGATTCGACTCTGCCGTGCTTAACGAGTGCCATAGAGCTTCTCCTTGAAGGGTTGGATGCCGATACGTCGGTAGGTGTCGAGGAAGACCTCTCCCTCGTTGCGCTGGCCGCGGTAGGTGGCCACGATGGTTTCCACCGCATCGACCACCTCGTCGTAGGAGAAGGCAGGGCCCACGATCTCGCCGATGGCGGCCTCTTCGTCGGCGCGCCCGCCCAGCGTGATCTGGTAGAATTCCTTGCCCTTCTTATCGACCCCCAGAAGGCCGATGTTGGCGACGTGGTGGTGCCCGCAGGCATTGATGCAGCCGGAGATGTTCAGGGTGATGGGGCCCAGTTCCTCGACCAGGTCGCGGTCGGCGAAGCGCTGACCGATGCGCTGGGCGACGGGGATGGAGCGGGCGTTCGCGAGGTTGCAGTAGTCCAGCCCCGGGCAGGCGATCATGTCGGTGATGAGCCCCAGGTTGGGGACCGCCAGGTCGGCCGCGACCAGCGCCTGCCAAACGGCGTAGAGATCGGCCTTGCGCAGGTTCGGCAGGACCAGGTTCTGCTCGTGGGCGACGCGGATCTCGGCGAAGCTGTAGCGCTCGGCCAGGTCGGCGACCACCTCCATCTGCTCGGCCGTCGCGTCGCCGGGGATGCCGCCCTCCGGCTTCAGCGAGATCGCGGCGATCGCGTAGCCCGGCTGGCGGTGGGCGAAGGTGTTGCAGCGCACCCACTGGGCGAAGGCCTTGTCCTGGCGCTGTGCGGCGGCGAAGCCGAAGTCGATGGGCTCGGCCGTCTCGTAGGCCGGCGGGGCGAAGTAGGCGGCGATGCGCTGGACCTCGCTCTCAGGCAGGTCCAGCTCCCAGCCCTCGCGGATGGCGGCCCACTCCTGCTCCACCAGGCGGCGGAACTCTGCGATGCCGACCTGCTTGACCAGGATCTTGATCCGGCTCTTGTAGAGGTTGTCGCGCCGGCCCAGCAGGTTATAGACCCGCAGGATCGCCTCGACGTAGCTGATCAGGTGCTCGCTCGGCAGGAACTCGCGGACGGTCTCGCCGATCACCGGCGTGCGGCCCTGCCCGCCGCCGACCACCACCTCGAAGCCCGGCCGGCCCCGCTCGTCCCGCAGCATCCGAAGCCCGATGTCGTGCACCTTGATGGCGGCCCGGTCGTGCGGCGAGCCGGTGATCGCGATCTTGAACTTCCGTGGCAGGAAGGAGAACTCGGGGTGCAGGGTCGACCACTGCCGCAGCACCTCGGCGAAGACCCGGGGGTCGGCGACCTCGTCGGCGGCCACGCCGGCATAGGCGTCGGCGGTCACGTTGCGGATGCAGTTGCCGCTGGTCTGGATGGCGTGCATCTCGACCTCGGCCAGCGCCTCCAGGATGTCCGGCACGTCGGCCAGCTTCGGCCAGTTGAACTGGATGTTCTGACGGGTGGTGAAGTGGCCGTAGCCGCGGTCGTACTTACGCGCGATCTCTGCCAGGCGGCGCATCTGCTTCGAGGAGAGGGTTCCGTAGGGAACGGCGACGCGCAGCATGTAGGCATGAAGCTGCAGGTAGAGGCCGTTCATCAGGCGGAGCGGCTTGAACTCCTCCTCGGTGAGCTCGCCCGAGAGCCGGCGGGCCACCTGCTCGCGGAACTCCGCGACGCGCTGGCGGACGAAGGTTTCGTCGAATTCGTCGTAGCGATACATGGCGGTCAGGCCTCTGCCTTGATGGTGTCGGGAGTTGCGAGGCCGGGAGGGACGAGGTCGGTGCCGACGGTGGGGCCCGCGGCACGGATGATCTCGCGCTGGCCGAGCGGTCGCGGAATCCCGCCCTCCAGGGCGACCTCGAAGAGGTAGGGTCCGACGATCAACTGCCGGCCGACGGCCTCGGCGGCGCTCGCCTGCAAGGCCTGACAGGCCGCCTCGCTCTCCGCGACCGAGGCTCCGGCAAGCGTCTCGGTCCAGCGGCCGCGGCGATCCAGATAGACCACGGCGCCGTCGTCGAGGCGGTTGGCTGTCATGACCTGCAACTTCATCACGCTATCCTAGTAAGAGACGGCCTGGGCCAGGCCGGGTTCGAGGGTCTCCGCGCCGCGACCCAGTCGCACGACCTCGCCGACGATCAGCAGGGCCGGGCCTTCGACCCGCTCGCGCTCGATCGCAGCGGCCAGGCTCTCCAGGGTGGCGTAGAGGGTTCGCTGGTCGGACCAGGTGGCCCGCTCGATGACGGCGACCGGCGTGGAGGCCGGCCGGCCGGCCTCGACGATGCGGCGCGCCAGGCGCCCGGCCACCGAGAGGCCCATGTAGATCGCCAAGGTGCCCCCGCCGGCCAGCAGCGCGGGATCGAGGTCGGGCTCGCCCTTTTCGCCGTGCCCGGTCAGCACGGTGCAGGACTGCGCCAGGCCGCGATGGGTCAGGGGAATCTCCGCGCTGGCGGCGGCACCCAGGGCGGCGGTGATGCCCGGGACCACCTCGACGGCGATGCCGCGGGCGCGCAGGTAGGCCACCTCCTCGCCGCCGCGGCCGAAGAGGAAGGGGTCCCCGCCCTTCAGGCGCACCACCCGCCGGCCCCGGCGTGCGTGCTCGCCCAGCAGCTCCAGGATCTCGGCCTGGGTCTTCGAGTGGGCGCCCTTGCGCTTGCCCACGTCGATACGCTCGGCATCGCGGCGGACGTAGTCGAGGATGGAGGGGCCGATCAGCGCGTCGTGGATCACGACGTCGGCATCCTGCATCGCCCGCAGGGCCTTCAAGGTGAGGAGATCGGGGTCGCCGGGACCCACGCCCACCAGCGAGACCAGCCCAGCGGGGGCCGCGCGCTCCGCCCGGTTGACCAGGCGCAGCATGGCGTCCTGCGCCTCACCCTCCTGCCCGGCCAGGACCTTGGCGGCGATGGGGCCGTCCAGCACCTCCTCCCAGAAGCGCCGGCGCTCGTCGCCGGAGGCCCTGGTGGCGGCGGCCGCCGAGCGGAAGCGCTCTGCGAACCTGGCCAGGCGCCCGAGGCCGGATGGCAGCAGAGCCTCGATGCGCTCGCGCAGGCGCCTGACCAGGACCGGTGCAGAGCCGCCGCTGCCGATCGCGACGATGATGGGATCGCGGTCGACGATCCCCGGCATGACGGCGGTGGAAAGGTCGGGGCGATCCACCACGTTCACGGGGATGCCGTATCCGGCTGCAGCGCGGCGGACGGAACTGGCCTGGTCCTCCTCGGCGACGACCGCAAGCGCGGCGCCCTCGAGGTCGGCCGCCCGGAAGGGCCGCGCCAGATGATCGATGCGCCGCTCGGCGGCGAGCTCCAGCAGCTCCTCGGTCGCCACCGGGGCGCAGAGGCGGACCCGCGCGCCGGCTCGCAGCAGCAGGCGCACCTTGCGCGCGGCGGTCTCGTCGCCGCCGACGACGACAACCGGCCGGCCCGAGACATCGATGAAGAGCGGGAGGTACTTCATCGCCCGATCCTCGCAAGGGAGGCGTCAAGGGCGAAAAAAGATAAGACTGCCAGAGTCAAAACGACCTCCACAAGCCAAGGGCCCACGGAGGTCACTCCGTGGCGCTTTAGCGATTGTTAACGCGGTCGCAAGCTGCCCAATCAAATGTCCGCGTCCCTTTCGGGATCCGTCAAAACGAGTTTCCCCGCTCCGACATCTCAGCACATAAGCGATAGCGAGGGCCCGATGCAAGGGTTGATTCTCTCGCGCCGGGTAAAAGTTTCTGTGAGCCCCGGGATCAGAGCCCGTTCAGCCGGCCGCCAGCCATGCGGCCCCCGGCTCTTCCCAGAGGGGCCGGAACGCTGCTAGATCAAGGGCTCCTGCCATCCCTGCCCCGGAGCCCCAATCATGCCAGACGGTGCCGCACGCGATCGCCCCATCGACCTGTCGCTGCCGCCGTCGGACGAGATCAAGACCAGCACCTGCTACATGTGTGCCTGCCGCTGCGGCATCCGGGTGCACCTGAAGAACGGCCAGCTTCGCTACATCGAGGGCAATCCCGATCACCCGGTGAACCGCGGAGTGCTCTGCGCCAAGGGCTCGGCCGGGATCATGAACCAGCTCTCGCCGGCAAAGCTGCGCAAGCCGCTGAAGCGCGTCGGCGAGCGCGGCTCGGGCGACTTCGTCGAGATCGAGTGGGACGAGGCGATGGAGATCGCCCGGGAGCGGCTGGCAAGGATCCGCCAGGACGACCCCAAGAAGCTCGCCTTCTTCACCGGCCGCGACCAGAGCCAGGCGCTGACCGGCTGGTGGGCCAGCCAGTTCGGCACGCCCAACCACGCCGCCCACGGCGGCTTCTGCTCGGTCAACATGGCCGCCGCCGGGCTCTATACCCTGGGCGGCGCCTTCTGGGAGTTCGGCGAGCCCGACTGGGAGCACACCAATTTCTTCCTCATCTTCGGCGTGGCCGAGGATCACGATAGCAACCCGATCAAGCTGGGCCTCGCGCGGCTGAAGGAGCGCGGCGCCAAGATCGTCTCGGTCAATCCCGTGCGCGGCGGCTATTCCGCCATCGCCGACGAGTGGATCCCGATCACGCCCGGTACCGACGGGCTCTTCGTGCTGTCGCTCTGCCGCGAGCTCCTGCGGGCGGGCAAGGTCGACATCGACTTCCTGGCACAGTTCAGCAATGCCGCCCATCTCGTTGTCGATAAACCGGGAACGGAAGGTCACGGCCTGATCGCCAGGGACGAGACCGGCGCCGCCCTGATCTGGGATCGAAAGTCCGACAGCGCCGTCGCCTTCCCCGGCGGTTCCGCCGCCCCGGCCATGAAGGGCCGCTTCACCCTGGCGGACGGCCGCGAGGTGGTGCCGGCCTTCGAGCTGGTGGCCAGGCGCCTCAGCGAGGATCGCTATGCGCCCGAGGCCGTGGCGGAGCGGACCGGCGTCCGGCCGGAGACCATCCGGCGGCTGGCCGCCGAACTGGCCGAGGCCGCCTTCGACGAGAGCCTCACCCGCGAGGAGGCCTGGGAGGACGGCTGGGGCCGGCGGCACCAGAAGGTCGTCGGGCGCCCGGTGGCGGCGCACGCCATGCGCGGGATCTCCGCACACGCCAACGGCTTCCATACCTGCCGGGCGATCCACATCCTGCAACTGCTGCTGGGCGCCGTCGACCGGCCGGGGTCCTGGCGCTACAAGCCGCCCTTCCCGCGCCCGACGCCGCCGGGCCAGAAGCCGACCGGCAAGCCCGGCCAGGTGGTCGCGGGCCAGCCGCTGCCCGGCCCGCCGCTGGGCTTCGTCACCGGGCCAGAGGACCTGCTGGTGGACGGCGAGGGCCGGCCGCAACGCATCGACAAGGCCTATTCCTGGGAGGCGCCGATCGCCGCCCACGGCCTGATGCACATGGTGATCACCAACGCCTGGAAGGGCGATCCCTACCCGATCGACACGCTCTTCCTCTACATGGCGAACATGGCCTGGAACTCCTCCATGAATACCCAGGGTGTCATGGAGATGCTGACCGACCGGGACACCACGAGCGGTGCGTACAAGATTCCCTTCATCATCTACGCCGACGCCTTCGCCTCGGAGACGGTGAACTACGCCGACCTGGTGCTGCCCGACACCACCTACCTGGAGCGCTGGGACTGCATCTCGCTGCTGGACCGGCCGATCTGCGATGCCCATGCGGCGGCCGACGCCATCCGCCAGCCGGTGCTGAAGCCCGACCGCGACGTCCGGCCCTTCCAGAGCGTGCTGCTGGACCTGGGCGCGCGGCTGGGCCTGCCGGGGATGGTGAGCGAGAGCGGAGAGCCCCGCTATCCCGGCGGCTATGCCGACTACATCGTTAATCACGAGCGCAAGCCCGGCATCGGCCCGCTGGCCGGCTTCCGCGGCGCCTCGGGCGAGAGCCGCGGGCGCGGCGCGGTCAATCCCAAGCAGCTCGAGCGCTATATCGAGAACGGCTGCTTCTGGCGCGAGCCGATTCCCGAGGACGCCCAGCACCACCGCTTCGCCAACCAGGCCTATCTCGACTGGGCGCTGGAGATGGGCTTCATCGAGAGCCCCGCGCCGATCCTGCTGCAGCTCTACGGCGAGGTGCAGCAGCGCTTCCGCCTGGCCGCCGAGGGGCACGGCCCCCTGCAGCCGCCCGATCACCTGCGCCCGCGCATCGCCGGGGCCTTCGACCCCCTGCCCCTCTGGTACCCGCCCTTCGAGGACGAGAGCAACGACGAGAGCGCCTATCCCCTGCACGGGATCACGCAGCGGCCCATGGCCATGTACCACTCCTGGCACTCGCAGAACGCCTGGCTGCGGCAGATCCACGGCGCCAACCGCCTCTACATTCCCAAGGCCGTCGCGGCGGCCCAGGACATCGCCGACGACGACTGGGTCTGGGCCGAGAGCCGTCACGGCCGGATCAAGGCCCAGGTCCGCGTCATGGCGGCGCTGAACGACAAGACGGTCTGGACCTGGAACGCCATCGGCAAGCGGCGCGGCGCCTGGAACCTCGATGCCCGCGCGCCGGAGGTCACCCGCGGTTTCCTCTTGAACCACCTGATCGACGAGCTGCTGCCCGAGCAGGGCGGCTATCGCTTCGCCAACAGCGATCCCGTGACCGGCCAGGCCGCCTGGTACGATCTGCGCCTGCGCATCAGAAAAATGAGCGAGGCGGAAGTCCTGGAATCAACCAGGACGCCTGTCGGAAAGCCGGCTTCGCTGCCTGGCCTGGAGCAGCCGCCCGATCGGCTGCTCTATCGCGGCGGCAAGCCGGAGGAGAGCTGAGCCCATGACCTCTCTTCCCAAACGCCCGACCGAGAAGCGCATGGGCCTCGTCATCGACCTGGACACCTGCGTGGGCTGTCAGGCCTGCGTGGTGAACTGCAAGGAGTGGAACACCGGCGGCTACCCGGCCCCCTTGAGCGACATCGACCCCTATGGTGCCCACCCGCAGGGCGCCTGGCTCAACCGCGTCCATGCCTTCGAGGTGGAGCCGGAGGCCGGCAGTCCCCAGGTCGTGCACTTCCCCAAGTCCTGCCTGCACTGCCAGGATGCGGCCTGCGTCACGGTCTGCCCGACCGGCGCCTCCTACAAGCGCGAGTCCGACGGCATCGTACTGGTCGACGAGGACCGCTGCATGGGGTGCGGCCTCTGCGCCTGGGCCTGCCCCTATGGCGCGCGCGAGATGGACCCGGGTGTGGGCGTGATGAAGAAGTGCACGCTCTGCGTCGACCGGATCTATAACGAGACGATCCCGGAGGAAGAGCGCCAGCCGGCCTGCGTCAGGACCTGCCCGACGAAGGCGCGCCACTTCGGCGATCTGGCCGACCCGGAGAGCGATGTCTCGCGCCTGGTGGCCGAGCGCGGCGGGATGGACCTGATGCCCGAGATGGGCTACCGCCCGACCAACAAGTACCTGCCGCCGCGCGCCCGTCGCGAAGGCTGTGCCGTGGAGGCGCCCAAGGCGCTGGAGACAGCCCGTCCCGAGGGCGGCTTCCTCGGCTGGCTCGACCGCCTGCTCTCGGACTGACCGCCATGCATCCAGCCCCTTCCGTCATCGCCTTCACCAGCCTCAGCGGCGCCGGCTACGGACTGCTCTTCCTGCTCGCCCTCGGCAGCCTGCTGCGCTTCGCCTGGGCCGACGACCGCCTGGTCATGGGGATCGGCCTGGCAGTGGCCCTAGTCCTCATCGCCGCGGGCCTGCTGGCCTCCACGCAGCACCTGCGCCGGCCGGAGCGGGCGCGCTATGCCTTCAGCCAGTGGCGCTCTTCCTGGCTCTCGCGCGAGGGCGTCCTGGCCGTGGCCACCTTCCTGCCCGCCGGCCTGCTCTTCCTGGCCAAGCCGCTGCTGGGCCTGAGCGGCTGGTTCCCGCTGCTCTGCGCCCTGCTCGCCGGCACCGGAGCGGTCGCGACCGTCTTCGCCACCTCGATGATCTACGCCAGCTTGAAGCCGGTCAGGCAGTGGCACCACCCGCTGGTGCCCGCGGTCTACCTCGCCCTGGGACTGGCCAGCGGTGCCGCGATCCTGGCGCCGCTGCTCTCCTTCTCGCATGGCGGCGGTGCGGCCAGCCTGATCGCCGCGCTGCTGCTGCTGCCGGCGGCCTGGGGCCTGAAGTGGTTCTACTGGCGGACGATGGACAGGGAGCCGGCCTTCTCCACCATCGAGTCCGCGACCGGCCTGGGCCGGATCGGCAAGGTCCGGCTGCTGGAGCCGCCGCACACCGAGGAGAACTACCTTTTGAGCGAGATGGGCTACCGGGTGGCCCGCAAGCATGCCGCCAAGCTGCGCCTTCTGGCCCTTGCCGGCGGCCTCGGAGCGGCCTTCCTGCTGCTGCTGGCCGCGGTGGTCGGCGGCGGCTGGGCCCAGCTCTTCCTGGCGCAGCCGGCCGCCCTGCTCTGCCTCGCGGCCGTCGCGGTGGAGCGGTGGCTCTTCTTTGCCGAGGCAACGCACAGCGTGACCCTGTACTATGGCCGGGCTGCCTAGGCGGCGGGAGGCCCTCCGCGCTCCCGCCGTCCCGCGGCAGACACCGGATTTCTGAACTGCTTAAGCCTTAGGTGCATCGGAAGGGAGAGGGTCTTGGAAAAGCTGATTCACCTCACCGACACCCACCTGGTGGCGCCGCCCGGTCGGCTCTACGGCCTGGACCCCGTGGCCCGCCTCGCGCCGGCCATCGAGGTCATCAACAGCCAGCACGGCGATGCCAAGGGGGTCTTCGTCACCGGAGACCTGGCCCACTGGGGCGAGGCCGCGGCCTACCGGGCCCTGCGCGAGCTGCTGGACCGCCTGACCGTCCCCTATTACCTCCTGATCGGAAACCACGACCTGCGCGGGCCGCTCTACGAGGTCTTTCCGGACCTGCCGCAGGACGAGGGCGGATACCTGCAGTATGCGGTGGCCATCGACAGCGGCGTCTGCCTGCTGATGGACAGCGTCACCGAGGGCAGCACGGCCGGCACCTACGACGAGGAGCGGCTCGACTGGTTGAAGGAGCAGCTGGCGCGTCATGCCAACAGCGACGTCTTCCTCTTCATCCATCACCCGCCTTTCGACATCGGGATCAAGGGGCTGGACAGCATCAGGCTGACCGAGGGCGAGGACGGCCTGGCCCGAGCGCTGCGCCGGCACGAGCGGATCCGTCACCTCTTCTTCGGGCATGTCCATCGCCCGATCGCCGGCTCCTGGAACAAGATTCCCGTCTCCTCGCTCTTCGGGACCAACCATCAGGTGGCGCTCCGCCTGGATGAGGAGGAGGCCTCCGGCAGCCTGGAGCCGCCCCAGCTCGGCGTGATCCTGATCGACGCCGGCACGCTGATCGTCCACATGCAGAACTACGCCGACCCCAATGCCAACTCAGGCCTGGACCTCAGCGATGCGGAGGAGCCCGCGCGCTAGGAGCCGCCGCTCAGGCGAAGCCCTCCCTGCCGCCAGAGCTCTCGCAAGAGATAGAGAAAGAACCAGGCGCACCAGAGGCTTGGCAGGATGACATGAAGCCAGGTGAGAGGATCGTCGAGGCCGAGAGCTGCGGCGTCGGTCCAGCGCCGGAAGACGATCATGGTGGCCACCAGGAAGGCGATCTGCAGCGCGCTGACGATAAGGCCGGTCTCGATGTAGACTCGGTCGGTCAGGCGCCGGGCCCGCCAGGCGAGCCAGAGAAAAAGCAGTAGAAACAGCAGATCGGGAATCCACATGAAGGTGAGTGCTGCCTGCTGCACCGGCAGCGCCTCGCCGCTGACCAGGGAGCCGGCATAGAGCAGGACCCGCCAGAGCGCCATGGCAGCGGTGAAGAGGGCGCCGAGGCGCAGGAACCAGAGCAGCCGCCCCGAGGGCTGGCCTGCTTTCAGTGCTGTGGTCTTCGGCTGCGTCATGGGGCATAGCTATGCCCTGTCGCGGCCCGGGCTGGCAAGGGCGCTTGCGCCCGCAAACGACCGGGACGGCGACGAGAGGACGAGGATGCGAGAGGGCCCGTGAGCATACCGCTGAGCGAGGGAGGAGAGAGGACCGAGCCGCCGGGCTCTACCCTGCACTGGGCCTTCCGGCCCTCCAGCTTCGTCCTGGCGATAGCACTCCTGCAGGTGCTGCACGCCCTGCTGCGGCCGCTGCTGACCAGCACCATCGGCAACGACAACAGCGACCAGCTCTTCTTCGCCCAGAGCCTGGCCGCAGGCTATGCCTACGAGCAGCCGCCGCTCTACACCTGGATCGTCTGGGCGGTCGCCGAGGTGCTGGGCCCCAGCGTCGTGACCGTGGGCATCGTGCGCTATTCCCTGGTCTTCCTGCTGCACCTCTTCGCCTACCTGTCCGGCAGGCGCCTGATCGCCGACCCGCGTCTGCAGGTGGCCTGCGGCTTCTCGCCCCTGCTGCTCTATCCGATCGGCTGGCGCCTGCACGAGGCCGATACCCTGGGCGTGCTCGCCTCGGTCCTGCTGCTGGCTGCGACCTGGCGGCTTCTGCTGGTCCTGCAGCGCGGGCGGGTCCTCGACTTCCTCCTGCTGGGGCTGGTGCTGGGTCTCGGCCTGCTCGCCAGCGGATGGTTCGGGCTCGGCGCGCTCGGCCTGCTGATCGCCTGCCTCCTGGAGCCGGAGAGCCGGCGCTCCCTGCTGCGCTGGCCGTTGCTGCCAGCCCTGGGCCTGGCGCTGCTGGTGATCCTGCCGACGCTGCTCTGGGCGCTGGGCGCCGGCAGCGGCTTCACCGACACTCTGGCCGGCAGCCTGGCCGACTGGAAGGCCGCCGACGCGCGGAACCCCTGGTACCTGGAGGCCTGGTTCGGCTTCGTGAACCTCTTCGTCGGCAGCTTCCCGGCCTGGCTGATCCTGGGCCTGCTCTTCCTGCCCAGCCTGCGGCCGCTGCCCCGCGGCAGCCTCAGGGGCGGCGGCCGCGTGCTGCTGCTCTACGCCGGCCTGATCCTGCTGATCGTGCCCCTGGCCGCCCTGCTGCTGGACATCCACAAGGCGCACCAGTTCGTGCTCTATCCCCTGACCCTGCCGCTGCTGCCGCTCTTCTTCCGCCGGCTGGAGCTGCACGGGGCGCAGCGGACGCCCCTGCGCTGGCTCTTCATCCTCTACGCCGTCTTCATCCTGGTGGTGATCCAGGCCCGCTTCCAGCACATCGAGGCCGGGCCGGCCTTCTGTGCCAAGTGCCGGATGCAGACCCCCTACCCCGCCTTCGCAGAGGAACTGCGCCGCGAGGGCTACAGCGGCCAGGGAACCATCGTCGCCGGCGACATCCACATCGCCGGCAACTTCAGGGCCAGCTTCCCCGAGGCGCGCATCCTGACCCCCCGCTACCCCGAGGTGCGCCCGGCGCCCTCCGAGACCGCGGGAGCCTGCCTGGTCGTCTGGAACGCCGAGGAGGGGGAAGGCGCGCTGCGGCGGCTCTACGACTTCCTGGCCGATCTCGGCGCCGCGCTGCCACCGCCCGCGACCGCCGAGACCCATGTCCTGAAGATTCCCCTGCCCAGCCGGATCGACGTCCCCCAGAGGGAGGTGGTGCTGAAGAGCGTCCTCCTGCCCGAGGGCGCGGGGGCCTGCCGGTGAGCGGCGAGCGGCTGCTGATCGTGGGTCCTGCCTGGGTCGGCGACATGATCATGGCCGGCAGCCTCTTCCGGCTGCTGAAGGAGGCCGATCCGCAGGCGAAGATCACCCTGGTCGCCCCGCCCTCGACAGCCCCGCTGCTGCCCTTCATGCCGGACGTCGCGGCCGCGGAGGTGCTGAAGGTCGCTTCCGGCGAGGCCGGGCTCGCGGCCCGCTGGCGACTGGGGCGCAGGCTCGCCAGGCAGGGCTTCGACCGCGCGATCGTGCTGCCGCGAAGCTGGAAGGCGGCCCTGGTTCCCTTCTTCGCCGGCGCGAAGCGGCGCGTGGGCTACAGCGGCGAGCTGCGCTGGGGCCTGCTGAACGACCGCCGCCGCTTCGACCGCAAGGCCGTTCCGCGCAGCGTCGACCGTTTCCTGGCGCTGGGTCTGCCGGCCGGCGCCGCGGTACCGCCGTTGCCGCGCCTGCGCTTCCAGGTCACCGAGGCCGAGCAGGAGGCCTGCCGGCAGCGCTTCGCAATCGGGGAGAGCGGAGGGCCCGTCCTGGCGCTCTGCCCCGGTGCCGCCTACGGCCCGGCCAAGCGCTGGCCGGCGGAGCACTTCGCCGAGGTCGCCCGCGCCTGGGCCGAGGCCGGCGGTAGCGTCTGGGTGCTGGGCCAGGAGAGCGACCGGGAGGCCGGCCGGCAGATCCGTGAGGCCGCGCCGGCCGCCGTCACCGACTTCACCGGCCGCAGCAGGCTTTCCGAGGCCGTGGTCCTGCTGAGCCTGGCGGACAGGGTGGTCAGCAACGATTCGGGCCTCATGCATGTCGCGGCGGCCCTGGCAAAGCCGCTCGTTGCGCTCTACGGTTCCAGCACGGCAGAGGAGACACCGCCCCTCAGCCCGACCGCTAGGGTTCTGGGGCTCGATCTTCCCTGCCGTCCCTGTCATCAGCGCAGCTGTCCCCTGGGCCACCTGCGCTGCCTCAGGGAGCTTTCGCCGTCCATGGTGCTGGACGCCCTCGACGCTCTCGCTTAGGACAGCAGACAGAAGAGCATGCGGCTGCTGATCGTGAAGACCTCCTCAATCGGCGATGTGCTGGACAGCTTTCCGGCCGTCTCCGATGCGGCGCGTCTGCTGCCCGGCATCGAGATCGACTGGCTGGTCGAGGAGAGCTTTGCGCTGCTGCCCCGGCGCCATCCCATGGTCTCGAAGGTGCTGACGGTGCGCTTCCGCTACTGGCGGGCCCGCCCCCTGCGGTGCCTCTTCGGCGGCGCTCTGAAGGCCTTCCTGAGCGAGGTTCGGGCAGAGCGCTACGACTGCATCATCGACGCGCAGAGCCTCTGGAAGAGCGCGGTCATGGGCCGGCTGGCCCGGGGGCCCCTGCACGGCTACGACTTCGGTTCGGAACGCGAGCGCTTCTCCCCGCTGCTCTACCGCAGCCGCCACCCGGTGCCGGTCGAGACCCACGCGGTCGAACGCATCCGGAACCTCTTCGCCCAGTCCCTGGGCTATGCCAGGCCGGCCTCGCCGCCCGAGTTCGGCTTCCCCAAGGCCAGCCAGGCCGAGCGGCCCTACCTGGTCTTCCTGCACGGTGCGGGCTGGTACTCCAAGCGCTGGCCGGTCGGCCACTGGCAGGCCCTGGCCCGCCTGGCAGCCGCGGAGGGCCTGCCCGCCTACCTGCCCGGCCACTCGGCCGAGGACAGGGAGCGCGCCGCCGCGATCGCCGCCGACAGCCCGGCGGAGGCCCGTCACACCGAGTCGCTGGACGCCGCCTGGGACCTGATCGCCGGCGCCAGCGGGGTGGTCACCTCCGACACCGGGCTCGGACACCTGGCGGGCGCGCTCGGCGTGCCGACCGTGGCGCTCTACGGCCCCAACTCGCTCGGCCGCTCCATGACCCTGGGCCCCAACCAGGCCCACCTGGAAAGCGAACTCGCCTGCGCGCCCTGCCTCAAGCGCACCTGCCCGCTGCGCGACGACAAGAGCCTTCCCGGCCTCTGCATGGAGGCCTTCGACCCCGCCCAGGTCTGGGCGCTGCTGAAAGGCGCGATGCAGGGCTACGGGACGGCCGGGAGCACGCGGAAGGCAGGTTAGAACGGACGTAAGGGGGATCCCGCCCTAACGCGCCGAGGAGAGCCTTTCCGAGATTTGGCGGCGCAGGAGGCTCAGTTCGCGGTGAAGGGCCTGCAGCTCGGCGCGCAGGCGCCTGGCCTCGCTCTCCCCGCCGGCTGCAGACGGAGCGGGCTCCTCCTGCGTCACGCTCTCGAAGAGAGGTGCCGGCGCAGCGGGAGCCTCTTCCGACGCAGCCTCCGCCTCACGCTCCTCGTCGGCGCCGTCGTCCTGCAGTGCGGCCTCTTCGGCTTCCGCGCTCTCTTCCTCCGCCTTGCTCGGGGTCTTCTGGCTGAGGGAGCGCTTCGCCCCCTTGATGGTGAAGCCCTCCTGATAGAGGAGGTCGCGGATACGGCCCAGAAGCTCCATATCCTCCGGCCGGTAGTATCGCCGGCCGCCGGCCCGCTTCAGCGGCTTCAACTGCGTGAACTTGGTCTCCCAGAAGCGCAGCACATGCTGCGGTACGCCCAGCTCCTCCGAGGCCTCTCCGATCGTCCGGAAGGCCGAGGGTCCCTTGCGCGTCGCGCGGCCGGACGTCTGCTCGCTTGTCCCCCCGCCGTGATCCGCGGCCACTACCCAAGGCCTCCCCGCCGCGATGCACCCTCGTTGATCCGTTCCTTCAGGACGTGCGATGCCCGAAAGACGAGAACGCGCCGCGGCAGAATCGGCACCTCTTCGCCGGTCTTGGGATTGCGCCCGATGCGCTCCCCCTTCTCGCGCACGAGAAAGGTACCGAAGGAGGAGATCTTGACGGCCTCTCCCTCGATCAAGGCCGCCGTCATCTCTTCCAGGACCTCTTCCACCAGGGCAGCCGACTCGTTGCGAGACAGACCGACCTCCTCGTAGACGGCCTCGGTGAGCTGCGCCCTGGTAACCGTGCCACTGTCCATCCGCCCTGCTCCTTCCCAATGTCTTGCTTGTTATAAGGAAAGTTTAACGCAGAGCAAAAAACTAGGTCAAATCCGATGTTTATGGATTTGACTTAAATTTCTCGGCCAAATCGCGATCTTGTCAGTGGAAGAGGGCCGCGGGCGTGCGGCCGGGCGGCTACCAGCGCAGCAGTGCGGAGCCCCAGGTGAAGCCGCCGCCCATGGCCTCCAGCAGCAGCACGTCGCCCTCCTTGATGCGCCCGTCGGAGACGCCGGAATGCAGTGCCAGCGGGATGGAAGCGGCGGAGGTATTGGCGTGCTTGTCGACCGTCACGATCACCTGATCCATCGGCAAATTCAACCGCTTAGCCATGGATTCTATGATCCGGATGTTGGCCTGGTGGGGGACCATCCAGTCGATGTCGCCGGGTGTCAGCTGGTTGGCTTCCAGCGCCGCATCGACCGCCTCCGCCATCCGGGTCACGGCATGCTTGAAGACCTCGCGGCCCTCCATGCGCAGGTAGCCGGTGGTGCGCGTGGAGCCCGGCCCGCCGTCGACGTAAAGCGCGTCGTGGTGATCGCCGTCCGCGTAGATGTGGGTCGAGAGGATGCCGCGCTGGGCGCCGGCGCCGTTCAGCGCGACGGCTTCCAGCACCACGGCCCCCGCCCCGTCGCCGAAAAGCACGCAGGTCGAGCGGTCGCTCCAGTCCAGGATCCGGCTGAAGGTCTCGGCCGCGACCACCAGCACCCGCTTGGCCTGACCGCAGCGGATGAAGTTGTTGGCGACCGCGAGCGCGTAGATGAAGCCGCTGCAGACGGCCTGAACGTCGAAGGCGGCGGCCGACCTGGCGCCCAGCAGCGATTGGATTCGCGTCGCCGTCGCCGGAAAGGTCTCGTCGGGCGTGGAGGTCGCGCAGATGATGAGGTCGATCTCGGCCGCCGTCACGGAGGCCGCCTTCAGCGCCTCGATCGAGGCAGAGAGGCCGAGGTCGGAGGTCAACTGACCCTCGGCGGCGACGTGGCGCTGGCGGATCCCGGTGCGCTTCCTGATCCAGGTGTCGTCGGTGTCCACCATGCTCGACATCTCGGCATTGGTGATCACCCGCTCTGGCAGGTAGGCCCCGCAGGAGAGAACTTTGGCAGCATAGGCCATCAGCCGGCGACCGCCCTGGCCGCCAGAGCCGATTCCGCTGCGCTTTCGCAATCCTTGGCGATGGTTTCGATCACGCCGTACTTCACCATATCCACGGCGACGGAGATCGCATGGGCGAAGCCCAACGCGTCGGTGCCGCCGTGGCTCTTCACCACGATGCCGTTCAGGCCCAGGAACACGGCCCCGTTGTAGCGCCGGGGGTCGAGTCTCTTGCGCAGTTTCTGCATCGCCTGGCGCGCCAGGAGGTAGCCCAGGGAAGCGAAGATCGAGGAGCGGAAGGTGCGGTTGAGGTAGGCGCTGATCAGCTTGGCCGTACCCTCTGCGGTCTTCAGCGCCACGTTGCCGGTGAAGCCGTCGGTGACGACCACGTCCACCGTTCCCTTGGAGAGGTCGTCCCCCTCGACGAAGCCCTTGAAGCCCTCCGGATCCAGCTTCGCCAGGATCGCGCGGGCCTCCTGCAGCGAGCCGTGGCCCTTGATCTCTTCCGCGCCCACGTTCAGCAGCGCGTGGGTGGGATCGGGCAGCCCCAGGATCGCGCGGGCGAAGGCACGGCCCATGATCGCGAAGTCGACCAGGTTGCGGGCATCGCAGCTGACGTTCGCCCCCAGATCCAGCATCGCGCTCTCGCCGCGATGGGTGGGGAAGAAGGAGGCGATGGCCGGGCGCTCGATCCCCGGCATGGTGCGCAGCGAGAGCTTCGCCATCGCCATCAGCGCCCCGGTGTTGCCGGCCGAGACGGCGGCGTCGGCGCGCTTGTCGCGCACGGCGTCGATCGACAGCCGCATCGAGGACTTGCGGCCGCTGCGCAGCGCGACGGAGGGCTTGGTCTCGGAGTCCACCACCTCGTCCGTGTGGACGACCTCGGTCACCTCTTTCAGCTTCTTCAGCCGGTCGAGGTGCTGATGGATCTCGCTCTCGCGGCCGAACAGCAGGAAGCGCACATCGGGGTGGCGCTGGTGGGCGATGTTGGCACCGCGCACCACGATAGCAGGTGCCTTGTCGCCTCCCATGGCGTCCAAGGCTATGGTCAGATCGGCGCTCACCTGGCTGCTATCGTCCTTGTCCTTGGCTGTCGGGAGGTCTCGGCGTTCGGCGGCAGTCTAGACCGACCACGCGGCAGGATCACGCATTTCCGTCGGCCCGGGTCGCTCGCCGGCAGGCTCTGACCCAAAACCGAAGCCGGCCCGCCCTCGGCGAACCGGCTTTTCCCGCGCGTCCGAACGCGCTTGGGGCCCGCCCCTCGTAGGCCTGGCGCCGACAAGGGGCGACAGGGCCCGGCCGCCTAGGCAGCCTCGACGCTGTCGACCACCTCGCGCCCGTCGTAGAAGCCGCAGGCGCCGCAGACGTGGTGCGGGCGCTTCAGCTCGCCACAGTTGGCGCACTCCGCGTAGGAGGCGTTGCTGAGGCCGTCGTGCGCGCGGCGCATGTTGCGACGCGACTTGCTGGTTTTTCTCTTCGGAACTGCCATGGGACCGTCTTTCTCGCTAGCAAGGGCGCACCCCCGGGGGCGCAGCCGACAACAGGGCGCGCTTGAATAGCGGAAAGTCTCCGCTTGGGCAAGCCATGCCGCTATGCACCTAAGCACTGGCTGGCCATAGTCAAGGGCCGCGCTCTGCCGGCTGCAGGGCCGGTCTGCTGGAGCGCTTCGCGCTTGGCTGAAGTCGGCTCCGGCCCGCACCCCCGCCCGGCCGCCCATAGCAGGATACTTGAGTGGGTGGCCGGGCGGGGGTGCGGGCCGGAGCCGTGTAACGCCAAAACGCGCTAGTTTTTCGTTTCGGAACCGCCCGATCCGCGTCCTGCCAGGTTCTTCAGCACGGCAAAGGGCCCAGCCTCGCCCTGTCGAGCCGACTCGGGCAGTTCGGCACCGGGGGCGCGCGGATAGGGATCGCGGGCCAGCGAGAGCTGCTGGGCGACCTCCTCCCCCAGATCGAGACCGCCCTCGGGCAGCGGCTCCGGCTGGTCGGGGTCGGCCAGGGCCTCCTCCTCGTCCGGCGCTCCGGCCGTCAGGCTGTAGATCTGCTCGAAGCTGTCCTCCAGCGCCTGCGTGAAGGGCTCCGAGGTGACGACGCAGGTCTCGGTCACCCGCGCCTGCAGGCGGCCGCGCACGATGACCAGGTTCGCCGTGGGATTGCCCTCGACCGACAGCTCCGCGGCGAGACCTTCCAGCGCCACCAGGCCCAGGCGTGCCGCCAGCGCCTTGCATTCCTGCGCCGTGGCTTCGATGCGCAGCGCCTCGCGCCCGGCCCCCAGGCGCTCCAGGGCGAAGGGCCGCGAGAACTCAGGCTGCGGGGGCATCGCCGCAAGCCTCCGTCCGCGGGAAGGGAAAGCCGACCCGGCCCCTGGCGAGCTCCGCCCAGGCCTGCCCGGCAAGCCTGTCGTCGGCGTCGCGCAGGTAGGCGGCCATGGCACCCAGGGTCTCCTCGCCGACCTCCGTGGTGCCGTAGAGGTTCCGGCGCAGGACCGCTTCCAGGCTCTCGCCGCGCCCCTCCAGCGCCGCCTCGTAGGCTAGGGCGCGCCCGTAGTAGCCCTCGATCATCCGCTTGACCCGGCGACCGACGCCGATGTCCGAGGCCCCCAGCTCGCGCAGGTTCAGGTCCATGTCAGCAAAGAAGATCTCCGTCAGGTCCTGGGCCAGCGCCTCGGCCGGCTCGCCTTCCGACTTCAGCCGCCGGACGACGAGAAAGAGGTGCAGCGCGATCAGGTCGAAGCGGCCGTCCACGCTGTCCGGCACCGCAAGCGTTCCGTAGAAGCCCGGTTGCCTGCCCTGCTCCACCACGGCGCGGTAGAGTTCGAGTCCCTCTTTTGAGAAGCCTGACCTTCCCAGGAAGCGTTTCAGCAAGGTCGATCCATCCGCTAGTCTCGCACGCGACAGGCAGCCTCGCGCGCCCCCTCCATCGGCCCTATCCTTTGGCCGGTCGTTCCATCGGCTCTTGAAGTGACGCGGCCTTTGAGGATATGCAAGCCCCAGCTATGCGAAAGAGGAGAAAAGGTCAGCGATGACTGCGCCTGCCGCGGCAACGAAGCTTCTTGCCGTCGTTCTTGCCGGCCTGCTGCTGACCGCCTGCAGTCAGGAAATCACCGTTCGCGGCAACATCCCCGATGCAGACAGCGTGGCCTCCATAGAGCCCGGTATCACCACCCGCTCCGAGGTGGCGCGGCTGCTGGGCTCGCCCTCGACGGTCTCCAGCTTCCGGGACCGCACCTGGTATTACATCGGCCAGAAGCAGACCAAATTCGCCTTCCTCGACCCCGACATCCTGGAGCGGTCGGTCCTGGTCGTGCAGTTCGACGACGTGGGCACGGTGGAGGACACCAAGCTCTTCACCCTGGAGGACGGCGAGTACATCGAGCTGGTGAGCCGGAAGACCCCGACCGAGGGACGCGAGTTCGGCCTCCTGGAACAGCTCCTCGGTAACATCGGCCGCTTCGATACGCCGGAATCCACCAACACGGGCGGCAGCCCCGCTCCGGGCGTTCCAGGCTTCTGAGTTCAGCTCGCAAGCGCTTCGCGCTGAGGTGGAGTCGGCTCCGGCCCGGAGCCGCGTAAAACCGAAAGGCTCTAGCGGCTCTTGCGCCGGTCGGGCGGCAGCTTGCCGGTGAGCGCCAGGCGTAGCTGCCGCCAGAGTCCGCGCTGCACCCGCGCGAAGGCTGCGGGTTCGAAGCAGAGGAAGCGGACCAGGAACCCGGCCCGGTCCGGCAGCCGGGAGGCCGCCAGGTAGGCCGAAGCCTCCTCCTCTATTTCCACCTCCAGGTCCGGCGGTGCCGCCTCTCCGAAGAGCAGGTAGAACTGGCCGCAGGCGACCGGTGCCCGGCGATAGAGCTGCGCCATGGTCAGGAACTGCTCCGGCGTGGAGCGGGCCTTCTCCCTGAGGCGCAGGCCGCCCCCGCTATCGCGCAGCACGAAGGCGCTTTCCATGAAACGGAAGGCAGGGGCAGCGGGATCGGGATGCCAGGTCATGCCATCGCTGATCAGCAGGCAGCTTCCTTTTTCGAGAGCAACATCAAAAGACTGATGAAGAGCACTGTTCGGAAAGAGAATCAGGGGATCGAGGATCAGCTCCAGTAGGCAATCCCGGGCCAGGGCGATCTGCCAGTGAGAGCCGGCGGGCTCCCCGGCCGGCGCGCCATGCACGGCCTGCGCACCCTGGCTGGTGACGTGGGCGGCGGCCCCCTCCTCCAGCGCGACCCGCTGCTCGATGCGGTCGCCCGGCAGCAGGAGGGAGCTTGCGGACTGCGGGATCAGGCTGGCCATGCCGGCCGGCGCGCTGTCGATCCAGAAGGGCCGGGTCAGCGACCAGGGATAGCGCAGGTAGCGCCGGCTGAGCCGCGTGATACCGGCGGCGTCGTGAGCGAAGGCGATGTCGAGGTTGGCGCGCGGCGGCGCCTTCTCGCTCAGCGCAGCAGGTAGCGTTGCGATAGCGGCACCTCCGTGGCCGGCTCGCAGGTGAGCAGGCGGCCGTCGGCGCGGACCTCGAAGCTCTGCGGGTCGACCTCGATCGCCGGCAGGGCGGCGTTGCGCACCATGTCGGCCTTGCCGCGGCCGCGCACGCTGTCGATCTGGACGAAGGCCTTGGCCAGCCCGAGGCGCCTGTGGGTATCGGCCTCTATCGCCAGGCGGCTGACGAAGGTGACCCCCAGGGTCTCCTTGGCGCGCCCGTAGCTGCCCCACATGGGCCGCTGGATCACCGGCTCGGTCCCGATGTGGCTGCCGTTGCCGTCGCCCATGCTGGTCCAGACGACATCGCCCGACTTGATCACCATGAAGGGCTTCAGGCCGAAGGAGGAGCGCGGCCAGAGCACCAGGTCGGCCATCTTGCCGGGCGCGATCGAGCCGACATGGCGCTCGATGCCGGCGGCGATCGCCGGGTTGATGGTGTATTTGGCGAGGTAGCGAAGGATTCGCTCGTTGTCGGCGCGCGCCGTCTTCTCCTCCGGCAGGCGGCCCACCCGGTCCTTCATAACGCTGGCGAGCTGCCAGCATTTGGCCAGGTTCTCGGCCAGCCGCCCCATCCCCTGGGTGTCGGTGGCGAAGATCGAGATGGCGCCCATGTCGTGCAGCAGGTCCTCGGCCGCCATGGATTCGGCACGCACCCGCCCCTCGGCGAAGGCCACGTCCTCCGGCAGGCCGTAGTTCAGCATGTGGCAGAGCATGGTCATGGGCACGCCCTCTTCCAGGGCGCCCGGCGTGAAGGGGTTGGTGGGATTGGTCGAGGAGGGCAGCACGTAGCTCTCGCCGTTCACCTTCAGGATGTCCGGCGCATGACCGCCGCCGGCGCCTTCCACGTGGTACATGTGCACCGTGCGCCCGGCGCAGGCGCGAAGCGTGTGCTCGCAGAAGCCGAACTCGTTGATCGTGTCGGTGTGGATGTGCACCGAGAAGTCGTGCTTGTCGGCCGCCACGAGCGAGCGGTCGATGACGGCAGGCGCGGCGCCGAAGTCCTCGTGGATCTTGACCCCCAGCGCGCCGCCCGAGACCGATTCCTCGATCGCCCCCACGTCCGAGCAGCCGCGCCCCAGGAAGCCGAAGTTGATCGGAAAGGCCTCGCAGGCGCGGATGAGCTGGCCCAGCACGTTCGGGCCGGAGGAGCTGACGTCGAAGTGCGGCCCCGGCGACATGCCGATCATGGTGGTGATGCCGCCGGCCAGAGCGTGGATCGGCTGCTCCGGCGAGAGGAAGTGCGCGTGCGCCTCGATCCCGCCGGGGGTCACCAGGAAGTGGTCGCCGTGGACCACGGTGGTGTTGGGCCCGCAGACCAGGTCCGGATCGACGCCCTCCATGATATCGGGGTTGCCGGCCTTGCCGACGCCGGCGATCAGCCCGTCGCGCACGCCGATGTCGGCCTTCACGATTCCCAGCAGCGGATCCAGGATCGTGCAGTTGTGCACCACCATGTCGAGCGCCCCGGCGGCATAGGTGCCGGTGGTCCGGAAGCCCTCGCCGTCGCGCATCGACTTGCCGGCACCGGTGGTCAGCTCGTCGCCGTAGTGGGTGAGGTCCTGCTCCACCTCGGCCAGCAGGGAGGTGTCGGCCAGGCGGAAGAGATCGCCCCTGGTGGGTCCGTAGAGCTCGGCATAGGCCTGCCGGGTCAGGGTCGCCATCGCCCTACGCCCCCCTGTAGCCCAGCGCGCGCGCCCTCTCCAGGGCCCGCTCCCGCACCGCCGGGTCGTGGATGTTGCCGTCGGTCAGTCCGCCGAAGCCGAAGACATCGCCGCTGCCCCCGAAGGCGACCAGGCGCACCTCCTTGGCGATGCCCGGGTCGAAGCGCAGACCGGTGCCGGAAGCCGCGTCGAGGCGGAAGCCGAAGGCCTTGGCGCGATCGAACTCCAGCTCCGGGTTGACCTCGAAGAAGTGCGCGTGGCTGCGGACCTGCACCGTGCGGTCGCCGCGGTTGACCACCTCCAGGCTCACCCGTTCCCGGCCGTCGTTGACCACGATCTCGCCCTCCTGGGGGATGAGCTCGCCCGGCGTTCTCTCCCCGGGCCCCGGATCGATCGGTGAGAAGAGCGTTACCAGCTTGGTCCCCTCGGGCAGAAGCACCTCGACCGAGATCACCGGGGTCATGGCGCCGACGCCGGGCATGACCTCGTCCGGGCCCAGCAGTCCGTGACCCATCTCGACAAGTTCGGGCAAGGTCAGGCCCTTGCGCGCGGCGGTGATGATCTCGTCGCAGATGAGCGCCACCGCCTCGGGCTGGCTCAGCCTGATGCCCTGGGCGCGATAGCGCCGGGCAAGCTCGGCTGCCGTGAAGATGGTCAGCCGCTCCATTTCGGTCGGGGAGAGATTCATCGGCGCCCTAGCTCCTCACCTCCCCTCCTCATCACGGCGCCAGGTAGCGCAGCAGCAGGGGATCGTCTTTTATGCTCGCGGACTCACCCTGCATGGCGAACTGCCCGCGGTCCATCACGTAAGCCCGATCGGCGACCCGGAGCGCCAGCTCGACATGCTGTTCGACGATGATGATGCTGATCGTCTCGGCCAGCAAGCGCAGGCGTTCGGCGATCTCCTCGATCACGCCGACCCAGACGCCCTCGGTCGGCTCGTCCAGCAGCAGCAGGCTGGGCTCGCCCAGAAGCGCGCGGCCGATCGCCAGCATCTTGCGCTCGCCGCCCGACAAGGTGCCGGCCTGCTGGCCCAGGCGCTGGCCCAGCTTCGGAAAGAAGTCCAGGATCGTGTTGATGCCGGACTTGTCCTTCTTGGTGACAGCACCCAGGGCCAGGTTCTCGCGCACCGTCAGGCTGCCGAAGACCGCCTGCTCCTGCGGCACGTAGCCCATGCCGCGCAGCACCCGCTTCTGGGTGTCGAGCTCCGTCGCGGCAACCCCGTCGAACTCGATCGAGCCGCGCATCGGCCTGATCTCGCCGATCAGGGTCTTCAGCAGCGTCGTCTTGCCGGCCCCGTTGCGGCCCAGGACGGCGATGCCGCCCTGGCGGGGCACCTCCAGCGAGACGTCGAAGAGCACCTGGCTGCGGCCGTAGCCGGAGGAGAGACCCTCGACCTTGAGCAGGGGAGCATCAGACACGGGTGGTATAGACCTCCTGCACCTTCCGCGAACGCTCGATCTCGGCGACGCTGCCGTCGTCCAGCACGCGGCCGGAATCCAGCACCGTCAGGTGGTCGCAGATGTCCTTGATGAAATCCAGGTCGTGCTCGACGATCACCAGCGCACAGTGCTCCTTGATCGGCATCAGCAGCTCGCCGGTGACGCGCCGCTCTTCCGGGCTCATGCCGCCGGTGGGCTCATCCAGCAGCAGGAGCTTGGGGTTCTGGGTGAGCGACATGGCGATCTCCAGCCACTGTTGCTCGCCGTGGCTGAGCTCGCCGGCCAGGTCCTCGGCCTTGGCGGTGAGCCGGAAGCGTTCCAGCGCGGTCATGACCTGGTCGTGCAGGCGCGCCTTGCTGCGCGAGCGCAGCAGGTCCCAGACCGAGTGGTGCGCCTGGATCGAGAGCAGTACGTTGTCGTAGACCGAGAGCTGCGGCAGCACCGCGGTGATCTGGAACTTCAGGCTGAGCCCCAGGCGCGAACGCTCGAAGGGGCGTGCGCGGGTGATGTCGCTGCCGTCGAAGACGATGCTGCCCTCGTCGGCGAAGTGGGCCCCGGCGATGGCCTTCAGCAGGGTCGACTTGCCCGAGCCGTTGGGTCCGATCAGGCCGTGGAAGCTGCGCTCGGCGACGGTGACGTCGACGCCGTCCAGGGCCCGGAGCGCGCCGAAGGTCTTGCCGACGCCCCGGACCTCAAGCAGTGCCACGGCCACCCCCCTTCTTCGCGGAACCGAAGGTGCCGATGCGCTCGCGCTCGCTGACCAGGAAGCCCAGGAGGCCGGCCGGCTTGTAGGCCACCACGACCAGCATGATCACGCCCAGGATGACCGGCCAGTAGTTCTTGATCTCGTCCTGGTCGGAGAGGACGAAGGCGATGGTCTCGATGGCGGCAACCCCCAGAAGCGGCCCGATCAGGGTGCCCACGCCCCCGAAGAGGGCATAGAGGACGGCGAAGGTCGAAAGTCCGATCCCCATGCTGGCGGGACCGATGAAGCCCTCGTGGTGGGCGTAGAGGCTGCCCGCCATGCCGGCCAGCATGCCGGCAAAGCAGAAGACCAGGGCCTTGTAGGTTTGCACGCGGTAGCCGAAGAAGGCCAGCCGCTCCTCGTTCTGCCGCATCCCCGCCAGCACCAGCCCGAACTGCGAGCGCACCAGCCAGCGGCTGGCGAGATATCCCAGCAGGAGGAAGCCCAGCGCGATGTAGTAGAAGAGCCGGCCCGGCTCGATCTCGTAGCTTCCGAACCTGAGAAAATCCCAGATCGACATGCCGTTGCCGGCACCGACCCACTGCCAGCCGGCGACCATGCGCTCGGCCGCGTAGGAGGCCGTCAAGGTGCCCAGCGCCACGAAGATGATGGTCGGCGTGCGCTTGCCCAGCAGCAGGAACCAGCCGATGAAGAAGGAGACCAGCAGGCCCACGACCATGCCGATCGGCACGATGGCCCAGATCTGGACGAAGCCCGCCTTGTTGGCCAGGAGCGCGATGACATAGCCCGCCATGCCGAAGAAGAGCGCCTGGCCGAAGGTCATGATGCCGGAGAAGCCCCAGCAGAGGTCGAAGCTGATGGCCAGCAGGCCCAGGATCAGCATGCGGGTCACGATGATGGTGTGAAAGTCCGACGCAACGTTGGGCAGCAGCAGAAGGACGATCAGCAGCACCACCTCGACGATGGGAATGATGCGCAGCGGACGCGTCCGCGACTCTCTGCGTGCCTCAGAAACCGCCATGGCCCCCTACATCATGCTGAAAGGATCGGGAAAGGAAGGCCCCCGCGCGGGCCGGGAGGCGACCCGCGCGAAGGCCCAGACATCAGGTCTCGCCGCACTCGTCGGGGTCGACCATCTTGGCTTCCGAGATGATGTCCCAGACGCCGTTGTTGGCACGGCCCACGTACATGTTCATCGCCACATGGCCGCTGCCGGGGACCACCTTGGCCGGCCCGCCCGGCCCCTCGGGGATCGAGGCGCTGTCGAGCGCCGCCGCCACGGCCTCGCGCGCGAGGTCGCCGTTGGTGGCGATCACCGACTGCTCGTAGAGCTTGATGCCGCGGTACATGCCGGTGGAGCCGGTGCCGGCGGAGAAGAGGTACTTGGTGTCCGGGAACATCTCCGCATACTCGGCCAGAAGCTGCTCGCTGAAGGGGTCCTTCACCGTGTGGAACCAGTCGAGGCAGGAATAGACGCCTTCCAGCTCGCGCTGCGGCACGTAGTTCACCGCGTTCTCGTCGAAGTAGACGCACGACGAGGTGCCGCCCTTCTCCTGGTATCCGGCCTCGTAGAGCTGCTTCATGAAGGCCTGCAGGCCCGGCGGGATCACGGTGTTGAAGACGTGGTCCACGTCCTCGTTCATGATCTTGGCCACCGTCGCGGAGTACTCGAGCTGGTCGAGGGGATAGTACTCCTCGAAGACGATCTCGCCGCCGTTCTCCTCGATCACCCGGCGCGCCCAGGCGTTCAGGAGCTGCGGCCAGATGTAGTTGGCGGAAGGCATGGCGAAGCGCTTGTTGCCCTGCTTGATCAGGTAGGGCAGCAGCTCCGAGCACTGCTGTGCCGGGGTCGGCCCGGTGCACCAGAGCATCGGCGTGCACTCCTGGCCCTCGTAGAGCTGCGGGTAGAGGTAGAGCGTCTTGCCGCGGCGCACGATGGGGTTCTTGATGGCCTCGCGCATGGCGCTGGTGATGCCGCCCAGGATCACGTCGACCTGAGCCTGCTGCACCAGCCGGCGCACGTTGCCCACCGCAACGCCGGGGTCGGAGGCCGTGTCCTCCAGCACCAGCTCGACGGGGCGGCCCAGGATGCCGCCGGAATCGTTGATCTTCTTCACCGTGAACTGGGCCACCTGCCAGTTCGAGTTGCCGCCAGGCGCGATCGCACCGGTGATGTCGGTGGCGATGCCCATCTTGATCGGCCCGGCCGCGTGCGCCCATTCCGGCCGCAGCACCCAGGTGCTGCCCGCGGCCACCCATCCGGCAGCCGTCAGCGCCGAGGCTCCCTTGAGAAAACCGCGCCGGCTGACGTCTCTATTTGCTTTGGTCATTGCTTAGATCCTTCCTTTGCTGATGAGTCCACTGGGCCGGAATTTCACGATGGTGAGGGCGACGACGAAGACCAGCACCTCGGCGAAGACGGGAGAGACGGTGACGTCGACGCCGGGGATCTCTCGCAGCCACTGGAAGCCGGGCACCATGGCGCCGATCATGGCCGCCCCCAGGATCGGGCCCTCGAAGGTCCCGACGCCGCCCAGCATGACCGAGAGGAAGGCCTGCACCAGGAAGCGCACGCCGAGGTCGGCCGAGAGCGAGAAGAGCGGCACCATCAGCGCACCGGCAAGCCCAGCCAGCGCCGCACCGAAGGCGAAGGTCATGGAGTAGAGCCTGGTGGTCGAGACGCCCGAGGCGCGCGCCAGCCCCGGGTTCTCCAGCGCGCCGCGCACCTGCAGCCCGATCGTGGTGCGGGTCAGCAGCAGGAAGCAGCCCACCATCACCCCCACGGTCACCAGGATGATGACGCTGCGCCAGATCGAGAAGCTGAGGTCGCCGATCTCGAAGGCGCCCGGGATCGGCTCGTCGATCGAGTAGTACTGGCCGCCGATCAGCCCGCGCACGATCTCGCGGACGATCAGGCCGATCGCGTAGGTGGCCAGCATCGCCGTGATCGGCGACTTGTAGAGTCTTCGGATCGCCGTGGCCTCGATCAGGAGGCCGAAGATGCCGACCAGGATGGGGGCCGCCAGCATGCCGCTCCACTCCGGAAGGCCCTCGCCCCGGAAGACATAGACGGTGTAGGCCCCCAGCAGCACGAACTCGCCGTGTCCCAGGTTGAAGATGCCCATCAAGCTGGCGATGACGGCCAGACCCGAGACCACCAGGACCATGATGGATGCGAAGGCCAGAATGTCGAACACCAGCTTTATCGCAGCATCCATCGCCGCTCCCCCGTTCCCGGTAGTCCGAAGCACCTGCCCTGGCGCGGCGACCTGCCGGCCGCAGTTCGCTCTCGAACACACCCGCCGGATCGCTTTCGCGAAACCCCGTTAGGCGCCGCATCGCCTCGGAGCAGCAAGCCTGTTGCAGGCCCGGAGAGCTTGTCAAGGGAACAAGGCTAGAGAGCAGGCAATTCGAAGAATTGCTCTCAGGCTGGGCACCCTGATCACCTGCTGCGCAGGAATATGACAGGCGCTACGCAGATCGATGACAAAAATGCTATCAATGACAGAATCAACATGAAGATTTGTTCTTAAAAGTGGTAGATTTTGGAGCTAGTGAAGCTGCGGTTGCCGAGGCAGGCGGACGCCATCTGTCGCACCTTCCCTCCATGTGATCACAAGATCACGGCGGGACAGGCGCTCAAGCGGCGCTGTCCCGGCCTTGGCCCACCCAGGTCTAGCCGGCAGCGATCTCGATCGAGTCCACCCTGTCCGGGTAGAAGCAGATGCGGTCCCTGATCAGCGCGACCTCGGCGAAGGGCGCCTCGTAAGTCCAGGCAAGATCCTCCAGCCGCCGGCCGGCGACCTCGGCGGAGAAGTAGCCGGCCTCGCCCTTGTAGGGACAGACGCTCCTGCTGGGGCTGGGCGTGAGCAGGTCCATGGCGACATCGGCCCGTGGCAGGTAGTAGCGGACCGGAAGGCCGGTCTCGAACAGCAGGACGGCGCGTCCGCTGTCGGCCAGTACCTGGCCGCCGGCCCGCACCACCACGCGGCGCGCAGTCTCCAGCGTGTCGATCCTGACGAAGGGGTTGCGGGGATGGGCCAGGAGCTGCTGCTCCTCGTGCCAGACGGAGTCCAGGGCGCCCCAGAGGAAGGCGTAGTGACCCGCGATCGCTGCTGCGGCGGGAAGCGGCTGGCGATAGCTCCAGACGGCATCGTCTGCCCTGCGTTCGCCGATGACCAGGTTCCAGTAGCCGGCCTCGCCCTTCCGGGGACAGTGGCTGCGTGTCGCCGAGGCCTGCAGCCGCCCGACCGCGACCGCGGCAGGCGGGAAGTAGATCACCGGGTGGTGTCCCCTCTCGCAAAGCAGGACGGCCTCCACGCTGTCGGCCACAACGCTTCCGGCGAAGACCGCACGGTAGCGGCGGCCATCACGATGGATCCGGATTCCCGCTGAATCGTCGCTAGCCATGGCCCTCCTCCTTCTCCCCCAGCAGGAGCTGGAACACCTGGGATTCACTGCTGCGGCCGCGCAGGCGGAAGAGGCCGCGGGCGCGCACCGCCACCGAGGCCGGCAGGGCCTCCCGGGTCTCCGCGCCCATCAGCACCACGATCTCCGCCTCCGGGTCGACCTCCTTGCCCAGGGCCTCCAGGCGCTGGGCCGCGTTCACCGTGTCGCCGATCAGGGTGTAGTTCACCCGGCCGGGGGCGCCGATGTTGCCGGCGACCGCGGGCCCGCTGTGCAGGCCGATGCGCAGGCGAATGGCCTCCCGGCCCCGCGCGCGCCGCTCCCGGTTGTCGGCCGCCACGCGCCGCGCGATCCGCATCGCCGCCCGGCAGGCTCGCTCGGCATGATCAGGCTGGTCGAAGGGGGCGCCCCAGAAGGCCATGATCGAATCGCCGATGTACTTGTCGACCGTTCCCTCTTCCTCTTCTATGGCTTCCACGAGGAAGCTGAAGTGTTGGTTCAATAGCTCGGCGAGCTCCGCCGGGCTCAGCTTGGCGCCGATCGCGGTGAAGCCGACGATGTCGGTGAAGAGGACGGTGACCGGGCGCTCTTCCGATTGCACGCTGGCCCCGTCGGAGCGCATGAGCCGCAGCACCAGGCTGCGCGGCACGTAGGTCTCGAACCAGCGCAGGCCCGAGACCATGGTGTTGAAGGCGCGCGAGGCCACGTCGAGCTCGCGGAAGCGGCTCTCCGGCAGGGGCCGCACCTCCTTCAGGTCCAGGTTGCTGACCGCCAGCGAGGCGCCCGCCAGACCACGCAGCGGCCGCACGATGGACTTGGCGACGTAGAGGCTGATGGCGATCGCGATCACCAGGATCACGATGCCGAAGGCGCCGGTGATCATGAGGCGCCTATAGGGGCTGTCGATGTCATCGGACCTGACGGCGACGCCGACGGTCCAGTTCGGCAGGCCCAGCGCTTGCAGCTTCCTGTAGAAGTAGATGTACTCGTCGTCCTCGCCCGCGACGACCCGCCCCTCGATCGACCCGCCGTCGAGGAAGCTGCTCATGTCGTCGATGCTCTGGTTCCAGATGGAGGAGATCAGGGGCTGGTCGATCTCGTCGATCAGCGGCAGGGGCTTATCCGGGCTGGCGGCATCATAACCCTCCGCCAGGCTGGAGTGGGCCAGGAGCTGGCGATCCTTGTAGAGAACGAAACTCTGGATCGGCCCATCCCCGTCGTAGTCCGCCAGGAAGGCGGAGAGAGAGTGCACCGAAACGGCGGAGAACAGAAGGCCCAGGAACTCGCCGTCGCGGACGACGCTGTCGCCCACCACGATGTGGGTCGAACCGAAGACATCCACATAGGTGACCGCCCGCCAGCTCGGGTCGTCCAGCGGCTGTTGGTTCGCCATCGAGTCCCGGATGGAAGGGCTATCGCTCCAGTTTTCCTCCATGGTCCCGATGGCGTCTCCCTGCCGGCCTGCGCGCAGAGCGGAAAAGTCCCTGCGCACGAAGGCCACGCCCGCGACCTGCGGCGCGGCCGCGAGCGACCCCAGCATGAAGTCCTTGAGCCGGTCGGAATCGTCGGGCGCGATCTCGCCGCTCTCGATCGCCTGCGAGAGGAAATCGACCTGCTGCTTGGCCGCACCGATGTAGGAGTTCACCTCCTCCGTCACGGCGTTGACCGAGAGCTGGACCACGGAGTTCAGCAGTTCGTAGGTGTTGCGCTGCGCCCCGGTCCAGATGATCCAGGAACTGGCGCCGGCAGAGGCCAGCAGGAAGAGCACCAGGCCCAGGGTCAGGGTGCGCGACAGCGAGACGGTGAGGCGGCGCCGGCCCTGGCCATCCGGTTTCATCTCTCCTTCCCGGAATAGGGGTTCTTGCCGCTGCGAAGCCGCAGGCGCAGCGGCGGCCCCTGAAGGTCGAAGGCTTCGCGCAGGCTGTTCTCCAGATAGCGCAGGTAGCTCTCGGGCAGGGCGTCTGCCTGGTTGCCGAAGAGGGCGAAGGTCGGCGGACGCGCCTTGGCCTGGGTCATGTACTTCAGGCGGATGCGCCGTCCTTGCGGTGCCGGCGGCGGGTGCTGGGCCTGCGCTTCGGCCAGGAAGCGGTTGAGCTGTGCGGTGGGAATGCGCCGGTTCCAGGCCTCGTAGAGCTGGATCACGGCAGGCAGCAGGCGCCCCAGGCCGCGGCCGGTCTTGGCGGAGAGCGTGACGACCGGCAGGCCGCGCACCCGCGGCAGGGCCTGCTCGACCCGGCGCTTGATCTCGGCCATGGCCGCCTGCGGCTCCTCGACCAGGTCCCACTTGTTGACGGCCAGGACCAGCGCGCGGCCCTCCTCGATCACGTCCTGGGCGATCGAGAGGTCCTGGCGCTCCAGCGGCTGGGTCGCGTCGACCAGCAGCACCGCCACATGGGCATAGCGCAGCGAGCGGCGCGTATCGGCCCCCGCCAGGCGCTCCAGGCCGTCCTTGATCTTGCCGCGCCGCCGCAGGCCGGCGGTATCGACCAGGCGGACGGCCTGGCCCTTGTAGGACCAGTCAAGCGCGATGGAATCGCGGGTGATGCCGGCCTCGGGACCGGTCAGCAGGCGCTCCTCGCCGACGAGGCGGTTCACCAGGGTCGACTTGCCGACGTTGGGGCGGCCAATGATCACCATCTGCAGGGGGCCGCTTTCAGCCTCCCCTTCCCCGCTCTCCTCCTCGTCCGCCTCGCTGGCCTCCCGCTCCGCCTCGGCCGCCGCGCCGAGGCCGCGCGCGGCGAAGAGGGAAGCCAACGCATCGTGCAGGTCTCCCAGCCCCAGCCCGTGCTCGGCCGAAAACGCGATCGGCTCGCCGAGACCCAGACGGTAGGCCTCGGCGGCCAGCGCGCCGGCGACGTTGCCCTCGCACTTGTTGGCCAGCAGGATCACCGGCTTGCCCAGGCGCCTGAGCCAGGCCGCGAAGCGCTCGTCGTCCGGCAGCAGGCCGGCGCGGGCGTCGATCAGGAAGAGGACGACGTCGGCCTCGGCCACCGCGAGTTCCGACTGGGCCCGCATGCGACCGGCCAGGCTGTCGGGCGGCGCCTCCTCCAGACCGGCGGTATCGACCAGCCGGAAGGCCAGGTCGTAGAGCTGCGCCTCGCCCACCCTGCGGTCGCGGGTCACGCCCGGCCGATCGTCCACCAGCGCCGAGCGGCGGCCGGTCAGACGGTTGTAGAGAGTCGACTTTCCGACGTTGGGACGCCCGACAATGGCAAGGTTCACAAGCATGGCACTGCTTAGCGTAAGGCGGCGCCGCTAGCCAGAGCGGGATGGCGCTGCTCGGGACTGCGGGCCGGCAGGCGCTCCCCGCCCGGCCGCCCATGGCAGGATACCTTCGTTGGGCGGCCGGTCGGGGGTGCGGGCCGGTTCCGCGCAGGTCCGAAGAGTTCTAACGGCTCCGCTTGAAGATGCCGGAGTCCGAGCGGGCCGTGTTCTCGTCGACGATCTGCACGGCGAAGGTCTCGGGGTAGAAGAACTGCGGCTGACAGTAGCCGTAGCCGTCGCAGAGCTGCTGCGGGTTCCAGCGTGTCGGCGAGGTGGTGACCTGCAGGTAGCCCTGGCCCATCGGCTGCGCGGTCCAGGTGCCCCAGATGTCGGTGCGGGCGGGTCCGGCCTGGATGACCGAATGGTAATTGCCGTCTGCCGTGTAGGCGACCTGCACCTGGATCGGGCCCATGGCCGAGGGAATGGTGCCGCTCCAGTTTCCAGTGAGGTAGGCCACGGCATCGGCGGCCGTCGGCTGGCGCGGCTGCTCCGGCTCCGGCGTTCTGGGCTCGCTCTGCTTGGGCTCGGGCTGCCTGGGCTCTGTTTGCCTGGGTTCCGTCTGCTTGGGTTCGGGCTGCCTGGGTTCGGTCTGTTGCGGCGGCGGTGTCTGCGGTCCGCTTCCCGCGCCCTCCTGCTGGAAGACGATCTTCGAGAAGAACTCGATGATCGAGTAGCACATGGTGACCTGTGCCCGGCTAGGATCGTACCAGGCATTGATCTCCTGGCAGTCGCGGAAGACGATCCGGAAGTCGCGCGGCCAGACGAAGGTGCGTTCCAGGTGCTGGGCCATCTCCACCATGACGCCGGTGTCGCGGAAGAGCGGTGCCAGGGCCTTGCCCAGCTCGCTGGTCGGCTCTTCGAAGGTGACGATCACCTTGGCGCCGGGCGTATCGGCCGGCAGGTTGCCGGGCGAATCGGGCCCCAGGTCGCGGGCGACGGAGGCCAGGATGCGTTCCCAGGCGGCATAGCGCTTGGCGTAGTCGACCTTGCAGCGCTCGCGGCTGCGCGGCGGGAATTCCACCTGGTCGGCCAGCGTGTCGTAACGCTGTGGGTTGCCGCCGTAGATGATGCAGAAGGCGTTGCGGAACCGGGTCAGGCTGGGCGAGTGCTCGTCCTGCCAGGGCTCGACGCTGCCTTCGGCCTCCATCTTCCTGCCGTTGTAGTACCAGAGGAGCGCCGAATAGCGCACAAGGTCGTGCAGGATCTGGGCCTCCTGCGGATCATTCGGCAGGTTATCCTCCTCGAAGGCCGCCCCAAGGATGAAGGCGGAGAACTCGTCGGCGACATCCTCCTCAGGGCCGGTCGCCGGAAGCGCCAGCTCGCCGATGAGGGCATGGCCCAGCTCGTGGAAGAGGATCCCGAAGGTGGTGCCCAGCAGCACCGAGGCGGCGTAGCGCTCCTGCGGACTGAGCTCGGCGGTGGAGCCACCGGCAGGCGTGGTCGGCGTGGTCGCGGGCGGCGTCTCCGCGACCTCCGGCTCGTCCTTCTTCGCCGGCGGCGGGAAGGGCTCGGGCTCCTTGGCCTCGCCGCCTGCGGGCGGCGGGAAGTCGTCGCCTGCCGGGGCGGCGGGCTGGGTCTGGGCGACATCGTAGCCGTCGAAGGCGAAGCGCCCGGCCCCAAGGGCGATCAGGCCCTGGATGTCCGAGAAGCCGGCCTCGTTCTCCAGGACGAAGACGGTCTCGCCGTTGGCGAGCAGGCGCGCCTCCTTCGGCGTCTGCTCCAGGGTCAGGACGTCGCTGCCGTCGCCGCGACCCTTGACGGTCTCGGAGGTTCCGGCGTGCCGCAGGCCCTCCTTGTCGCGCACGAAGACCGAGAGAGCATTGTCGCTGCCGAGCGTGAAGGCCTTGTAGCTGTCGGCCGCCTTGTAGTCGAAGATGAGGCCGACCTCCGAGACCTTCTGGCCGGAGCCGCGGAGCGCGACGTTGACCTTGACCGTCCTGGTTCCCCCGGCCAGGGCATCGGCGCCGTGGCGGAAGTAGATGATGGCATCCTCATCCGTGGTGTTGCTCAGCATCACCCAGCCGTTGGCGAGCGAGGTGGTCCAGGCGCCCTCGGTTCCCAGCGGCATGGCCTCCGCGAGCGGCCCGACGTGATCGCTCACCTCCGCCCGGCCCGTGTTCCCGATGGCCGAAAGAGAGAGAAGAAGCGCCACGAAGAGCGCTCCAAGTCCGTTCCGAAAGACCTGCAAGCTGCTGCCTCCCCTAGCCTCGCCGGCTGCCGTTCCGGGCACCTCGTTGCTGAAACGGACGGCATGCGGCAATCCCGATCATGGCAGACTAGGGGAACTCTCCCTGCCCCGTCCAGACTTCAGGACCCCGGCACCGCCTGAGGCCCGGCGCTCGGCCGGTTCGGGTCGGGGAGAGATTCTCTTTTCTGGTTCAGATCGTTGAATCATCGAAAGATGCGGCATCGAAGTTTGACCCCCGGCCCGGCATTGCAAGAAAGAGTGAAGCCACCCGCTTTCCACACGGCATGACCGGCAACGCGGGGCGCAGACGCTGTACTCCGTCACCTTGCAGGAGGAGCAGTCGCCCCTGCTGCGGGGGCACCGCTGGCCGATTCAGGCATCGAAACCCTGCTTAGGAGAATTCGTACTGTCCCAATCAATCAATATTCATCATGGCCGGCCTAGGGCACCGCAAGCGCCCAAGGCCCGAGTAGCGCACTGCCGAACCACGTGGATCCCCGGGTCTTCGCCCGGGGATGACGGCAATGGCCTTGTTCAGAGGGCTAGGATCGCAACCCGCTTTTCTCAACCGGACACCCAGTGGTTCAAGGACCGGGAAGACGACGAGTGACGGAAGTGTGGAGCTGCACACGACAAGGCTGGTTCAGCACAGGCGAACGGCAGGGAGCCATGGTCGGCCATGACGCAGGTTGTTTGGACGAGCTGCATTCGGGAGCAAGCCTCCTAGGCCTGGTTCAGGCCGAGTTCCCGCTGCCGCTTCTTGCTGAGGCCGAGCGACACCAGGCGGTGCGATTCGGCGATGTAGGCCCTGAGCGCCTCGTCGTCCAGGCCGGGCTTCTCGTAGTGCTGGATCCACTTGAGGCCGCGCGAGGCGAGGTAGGGAGCCGGCCGCAGGCCCGGCTGGTCGCTCAGCATCTCGAAGGCCATCTCGGAGGTCTTGAAGGTGAAGCGCGGCTCGAGGCCCTCGTCCCAGCCGGCGATGGCGAAGACCTTGCCGCCGACCTTCCAGACATCCGCGCCGCCCCACTGCACGACATGGCTGGTCGCCGGCAGGCCGGCGCAGAAGCGGTTGTATTCCTCGTAGGTCATGGCCTCGGCTCCCGCGGTCCGACCGCCCCGGCACGCCGCCTCAGTGCCCCACCTCGGTGCCTTGGCCCGGCGCGGCCGGAGCTCCACGCCGGAGCCTGCCTCACCGGGCCTGCAAAAAGGCTAGGCCCCCTCGCTGCGGGGAGAACCGCCCCGGCGTCCTGCCGCAGAGCGTCCGGGGCGGAGGGCTATTCCTCGCCCTGCTCGCCTTCCATGCCGCCCAGCATCTCCGAGGCCACCAGGCCGGCGTTCTCGCGCACCTTGCGCTCGATCGCGTTGGCGACCTCCGGGTGTTCGCGCAGGAAGGCCTTGGCGTTCTCGCGTCCCTGGCCGATGCGCTGGCCCTCGGCCGAGAACCAGGCGCCCGACTTCTCGACCACGCCTGCGGTCACGCCCAGATCCAGCAACTCGCCGGTCTTGGAGATGCCCTCGCCGTAGGTGATGTCGAACTCCACCTGGCGGAAGGGCGGCGCCATCTTGTTCTTGACCACCTTGACCCGGGTCTGGTTGCCGACGACCGTGTCTCGGTCCTTGACCGAGCCGATGCGGCGGATGTCGAGGCGGATGGAGCTGTAGAACTTCAGCGCGTTGCCGCCGGTCGTCGTCTCCGGGCTGCCGAACATGACGCCGATCTTCATGCGGATCTGGTTGATGAAGACCACCAGGCAGTTGGAGCGCGAGATCGAGCCGGTGAGCTTGCGCAGCGCCTGGCTCATCAGGCGGGCCTGCAGGCCAGGCAGCGAGTCGCCCATCTCGCCTTCCAGTTCCGCGCGCGGCACCAGGGCCGCGACCGAATCGATGACCAGCACGTCGATCGCGCCGGAACGCACCAGGGTGTCGGCGATCTCCAGAGCCTGCTCGCCGGCATCCGGCTGGGAGATCAGCAGCTCGTCCACATCGACCCCCAGCTTGCGGGCATAGGAGGGGTCGAGGGCGTGCTCCGCATCCACGAAGGCACAGGTGCCGCCCTGCTTCTGGGATTCTGCAACGACGTGCAGCGCCAGGGTAGTCTTGCCGGAGCTCTCCGGCCCGTAGATCTCGACGATGCGCCCCTTCGGCAGGCCGCCGATGCCCAGCGCGATGTCGAGCCCCAGCGAGCCGGTCGAGATGACCTCCGCCTCCACTGCCTGCATGTCGGCGCCCAGCCGCATGATCGAGCCCTTGCCGAAGGCCCGCTCGATCTGTCCGAGGGCGGCCTGCAACGCTTTTTCCTTGTCCACGTTTTCTCCCGTCACCAGACGTAGGCTTGACTGCGCCATGCGCTCATCCCTCCTTATCACACAGCCGGCACCCGCCCGGCAACGAAGGGATCGTACCTCTTTTGTTCTCAAAATTGCAAGATCAAAACGAGAACAAATTCACATAAACTGACGGATATCGCGTTCTGCGTCCTGCTTCTGCATCCTGCCGGCAGGATCAGTCGTCGCGCTGCGTGCGCTCCATGCGCTCGTGGCGTTCCTGCGCCTCGATCGAGAGCGTGGCGATCGGCCGTGCTTCCAGGCGCCGGATGGTGATGGGCTCCCCGGTCTCCTCGCAGAAGCCGTAGCTACCGTCCTCGATGCGCTGCAGGGCGGCATTAATTTTTGCGATTAACTTGCGTTCGCGATCACGGGTGCGTAGCTCTAGCGCACGGTCGGTTTCCAGCGAGGCGCGATCGGCGAGATCGGGTTCCGATACGCTGCTCACTTGCAGGTTGTTGATCGTCTCGCTCGACTCGTCGAGCAGCTCACGCTTCCAGCCCAGCAGCTTTTGACGGAAGTACTCCTTCATGCGCTGGCTCATGAAAGGTTCCGACTCGGTTGGTTTGTAGTCAGGCGACAAAAGCGACGTCATCCACGACTCCCCACAGCGCCTCGTCTAACGCGCTGAGGGGTATACGGAATAAGGGAGCGGGCAGCAAGATCAGCTTTGCCGTTTTTCGCAGGCAAAAGCGATTTTCCCTTTTGTCCGCTTCGAGGCGGCGATGAGCGAGAGAAGCCTCGACCTGTCGCCGCCCGGGGGCCCTGCCCTGCCGGCCCGCGGCCCGGCCAGGGGGCTGGCGTGGCCGATTGCCGCCATCGCGCTCTTGCTGGTGCTGCCGATCCTCACCGTGCTGGCGCATCTGGCCCTTCCCGACCAGGGTAGCTGGGCGCATCTCAGCGAGACCCTGCTGCCGCGCTACCTCGCGAACTCTCTGCTCCTGGTACTCGGTGTCGGCATCCTGGTGCCGATCATCGGCAGCGGCACGGCCTGGCTCACGACCCTCTGCCGCTTTCCGGGCGACCGCTTCTTCGCCTGGGCCCTGGTGCTGCCGCTTGCCGTGCCGGGCTATGTGGTGGCCTATGCCTATACCGACTTCCTCGATGTTGCGGGGCCCTTCCAGACCTGGCTTCGGGCCAGCTTCGCCTGGAAGGTCGGCGACTACTGGTTCCCGGCGATTCGCTCCCTGCCCGGCGCGGCGCTGCTCCTGAGCCTGGTGCTCTACCCTTATGTCTACCTGCTCGCCCGCGCCGCCTTCCTGCAGCAGTCGGTCTGCGTGCTGGAGGTCGGGCGCACGCTCGGCTACCGTCCCTGGACGCTCTTTCTCCACGTCGCCCTGCCGCTCGCGCGCCCGGCCATCGCCGCGGGCACGGCGCTCGCCCTGATGGAGACGCTGGCGGACTACGGCACGGTCTCCTTCTTCGGCGTGCAGACCTTCACCACCGGGATCGTGCGGGCCTTCACGGCCTTCGGCGACCGCATCGCCGCAGCCCAGCTCTCGGCGGTCCTGCTGGCCGGCGTGCTGGCGCTGCTGCTGCTGGAGCGCTGGTCGCGCAGCCGCAAGCAGTTCCACCACACCACCGGGCGCTACAGCGGCCTGCCGCAGTTCCGCCTGCGGGGCCCTGCGGCGGCGCTGGCCTTCATCGCCTGCGCCCTGCCCCTGACCCTGGGCTTCCTGGCACCGGCAGCACTCCTCTTCTGGATGTGGCTGGACCAGGCCCAGGGCCGGATCGATTCGCAGTTTCTCGCCTGGGCCTGGAACTCGCTCTCGCTGGGCGGCCTGACGGCCCTGCTGGCGGTCGCCATCGGCCTGCTCTTGGCCTATGGCCTGCGCCAGCGCTCCAACCGCCTGCTGGCCGGGCTCTCCCGTCTCGCCGGCATGGGCTACGCCCTGCCCGGCACGGTCATCGCGGTGGGGGCGATCATCCCGCTGGCCGCCTTCGACCGCGGTCTCGCCGGCTTGCTGGGCGAGCTCTTCGGCTGGAGCGGCGGTCTGCTGCTGAGTGGCTCCCTCGTGGCGCTGATCTACGCCTACCTGGTGCGCTTCCTCTCGGTCTCGCTGAACACGCTCGACGCCAGCCTCAGCAAGATCCGCTACAGCCTGGACGAGGCCGCCCGCACATTGGGCCGCCGCCCCTCCGGCGTCCTGGCCGAGGTGCACGCGCCGCTGCTCTACAGCGGCCTGGCGACGGCGGCCCTGCTGGTCTTCGTCGATGTGATGAAGGAGCTGCCCGCCACCCTGCTGCTGCGGCCCTTCAACCGGGACACGCTCGCCGTCCAGGCACACAACCTCGCCTCGGACGAGCGCCTGGCGGACGCGGGCCTGCCCTCGCTCGCCATCGTCGCGGTCGGCATCCTGCCGGTCATCCTGCTCTCGCGCGCCATAGCAAAAGGCCGCCCGGGTCTCTGACCGGGCGGCCTCTCGACACGGCAGGACTGTCGCCCGGCTACTTCCAGCCGGCGCGGTCCATCATCTTCGCGGCCTCGGGCTGCAGCTTCCCGAGGGTGGAGACATTCAGCTCATCTTCCTTGAAGCTGCCCAGGCCGATGACGGCGGCGTTGGCCGCCACGCCTTCGACCACGGGATACTCGTTGTTTCCGTTGGCGAAGTGCTCCTGCGCCTCGTCGCTGGCGAGGTACTCCAGCAGCTTGATCGCGTTCTCCTTGTTCGCCGCGCCCTTGACGACGCCGGCCCCGGAGATGTTCACGTGCGTGCCGCGGTCCTCCTGGTTGGGGAAGACGATGACCAGACGCTCTGCCATCTTGCGCAGCTCCTCGTCGTCGCCGGTGAGCAGGCGGACGAAGTAGTAGGTGTTGCCGACGGAGATCCCGCACTGGCCGGCGCCCACCGCCTTGATCTGGTCGGTGTCGCCGCCCTCGGGATCGCGCGCCATGTTGGCCACCACGCCGTTGGCCCAGTTCTGGGCCGCCTCCTCGCCGTCGGCCGCGATGATCGAGGCCATGAGCGAGAGGTTATAGATGTTGGAGCTGGAGCGGATGCAGATCTTGCCCTTGTACTCCTCGTTCGCCAGGTCCTCGTAGCGCTTCGGCGGGTTGGCGACCTGCTCCGGATCGACGTAGATCACCCGGGCGCGCTTGGAGAAGCCGAACCACTCCCCCTCCGGGTCGCGGAGGTGGGCGGGGATGCGCGCCTCGAGGACCTCGGAGCTGATGGGCTCGAAGATGCCCTCCTCCTCGGCGCGCCAGAACATGCCTGCATCGACCGTGATGAAGACGTCGGCCGGTCCCGCCTCGCCCTCGCTCTTCAGGCGCTCCAGCAGGGCCGAGCCGTTGCCCTCGATGCGGTTGACCTTGATGCCGGTCTTTTCCGTGAAGCCGTTGAAGAGCTCGTCGTCGTTGCCGTAGTGGCGCGAGGAATAGACGTTGACCTCGCCCTCGGCCAGGGCGGCGCCCGGCAGCACGACAGCGGCCAGCAGGAGCGCGCTGCCCAGTCGTGTCATTCGCTTAAGTTCCATGGATATCCCTCCCAAGGTGGCTGCTGTGCGAGTGATAGTGGGTTTCACTCGCATTCGCAAATTTGCTGCCTGGACGTGCGATTACGTCGCACCCGCATCTGATAGAAGGCTAAGGTTACTTGCGTGGCTGGCCACCGGGTTCAACACAAAGGAGAAGTAATATTTGCTTGCCTCCCTTGGTCGCAGATTTCCTTCGTTGCCGAAGTCCCGGCGCTTCGATAAACAAATGACATCCTGGCGGGATGGAAGATGTACCGGCCCTGCCCGACCTCTAGCGGAGACGTGAGACTATGGATCTGGTCACCATCGAGATCATGCGCGAACTGGCGACCATGAAGGGCGACCGCAACCCCGACGGCACCTGGAAGTCCGACAACGCGCGCACCATGGAGAAGTACCTGGTCCGCGCCGTCCGCTTCCAGAAGCGCATCGAAGAGCGGCTGAACAATCCCAAGTCCAAAGAGACGGCCTAGAGCAGATCGGTCCCGAATAGAAATACTCGGGGGCGTGAGATTGCTCTAGGTACTTGATTTGTAGAGCGGAGTCATGCGACCGGTTGGTACCGACCGACCACGATCCGCTCCAGGACAAGAAGACGTCACCGCCGAGGGATTCGTCGTCTCAGTCCCGTCCCATCGCGAGATTGTTTCGGATCGACACGGAACCGGGCCGCCCCCTCCCCCCCGCCGGGGCGCTTCTCGTGCGGCGGCGGCGCGTCTCGCCGGTCACGCCTCCCGGTCGGGTTCCCGCTGTCCCCTGCGGATGACCGGCCAGAACTCCACCAGTGCCATGGCCAGCACGATCAGGCAGATGATGGCGAGGTCGATCTCCTCGACGAAGATCACCACGACCGCCAGGAAAGCGGTGAAGAGCGCAAGGGCGGCCAGGGTCGTCACTCTGTCGAGCATCTTGCATCCTCCTCCAGGGGCGCGCGGTCTCAGAAGTCCTGGCTGCAGCGCTGCATCAGCCAACGGGCGGTGCGCAGCAGGCGCCCGTCCTCGCCGTAGCGGCCGATGAGCTGGACCCCGATCGGCAGGCCGTCGGCCCCCTGCAAGAGCGGCAGGGTCACGGCAGGCCCGCCGTAGAGGGTCCAGAGCCGGCAGAAGAGCGGATCGCCGGTGGTCTCGATCGAGGGGGCCTGGCCCAGGCTCGCGGCGGTCACGATGGCGTCATAGCGCTCGAAGACCTCCTCGAGGCCGCTGCGGATGAGCTGCTGCCAGTCCAGCGCCAGCAGGTAGTCGTGCGCCAGGACGCGGTGGCCCGATTCGATCAGCCCGCGCAGGCGCTCGCTCAGGCTGTCCTTGGAGCGCAGGTATAGCGCCGAGGCGTTGCGCGCCAGCTCGGCGGTGATGATGGTCTCGAAGATGTCGTCGGCGCGCTGCATGACCTCCGGCCAGTCGATGCGGTCGCAGTCGCCGCCGAGGAACTCCAGCAGCTCGGCGAAGCCCCCCTTGCAGTCTTCGTCCGCCCGCTCCCAGCCCGGCTGTTCGACATAGGCCAGGAGCGGGGCCGCCGGCAGCCTGGAGGCAAGCGTCTTCGCAAGACCCGGCGCCGGGCGCGGTTCCATGTCGCCGTCCTCGGCGTCATAGCCGAAGAGGGCGTCGGCCAGCAGGGCCGTGTCCTCCAGGTCCCGGGCGAAGGTCCCGACGCAATCCAGGTGGCCTGCGAGCGGCAGAACACCCTTCCTGGTGATCCGCCCGAAGGTCGGCTTATAGCCCACCAGCCCGCAGAAAGAGGCGGGACGGATGACCGATCCGGCCGTCTGCGTGCCCAGCGCCAGCGGCACCATGCCCGCCGCCACGGCCGCAGCCGATCCGCTGGAGGACCCGCCGGGCGTGCGCGTCTCGTCCAGCGGATTGCGGGTGACGCCCGGGTGGAAGAGCGCGTGCTCCGTCGTCACGGTCTTGCCCATGATGACCGCGCCGGCCGCGCGCAGCCGCGCCACCACGCCGGCGTCGCGCCCCGGCTGGCGCCCCTCGTAGGCCGCAAGACCGCAGGCCGTCGGCAGGTCGCGGGTGTCGATGACGTCCTTCACGCCGACCGGCAGGCCGTGCAGCGGCCCGATCGGCTGGCCCGACTTGCGCAGCGCGTCGCAAGCGTCGGCCTGGGCCAGGGCGAAGTCGGGATCCAAGGCCGCCCAGGCCTGCACGCGCGGCTCCTCCTCCTCGATCCGCTTCAGGCAGGCCTGAACCAGATCGCGCGCCGAAATGCTGCCCGCCGCCAGCGCGGCTGCAGCCTCCGCCGCGCTCATCCCGCGCGACCTCGTCATCTCGTCAGTTGCCATAGATTTGCTCCGGCAGCCACAGGGCGATTCCTGGGAAGACGTAGATGATAACCATCGCCAGGATGATCATCGAGAGAAATGGCATCACCCCCTTGAAGATCTGCATGAGCTGGACGTGCGGCGGCGACACCCCCTTCAGATAGTAGGCGGCCATCGCCATGGGCGGTGTGAGGAAGGAGGTCTGCAGGTTGAGCGCGATCAGGATTCCGAAGAAGAGCGGGTCGACCCCGAAGACCGGCAGCAGCGGCAGGAAGATCGGCACGAAGATGATGATGATCTCGCTCCACTCCAGCGGCCAGCCCAGCAGGAAGATGATGAGCTGCGCCATGATCAGGAAGACGATCGGCGAGAGGTCCATGCCGATGACGAACTCGCTGATCAGCTCCTCGCCGCCGAGGTAGGAGAAGACGGAGGAGAAGGTCCAGGAGCCGACGAAGAGCCAGCAGACCATCGCCGAGGTCCGCACCGTCAGGTAGATCGACTCGCTGAGGACGGAGCGCTCCAGGGTGCGCCAGGAAAACCAGGCGACCGCGCCCACGTAGAAGCCGACATCGACGCTCCACCAGGAGAGCCGGCTGCTGACCCGATCCTCGAAGCCGCTGTGCATGAGCGCCAGATAGGCTAGGCCGAAGAGGCCGCCCACCGCGGCACCCTTGCCGGCGAATACCATCATCGCACGCGCGGCCTCCTTGCGCGGCTTGAAGCGGCCCAGCAGGGGAACGCTGTCGCCCAGCAGGACCACCGCGAAGCCCAGCACCAGGCTGACCGCGACGGCGACGAAGGGTGCGCCGAAGAGACCGCCGGCGAGCGAGATGGGCTCGCCCACGGCCATGTTGCGCGCGATCTGGAAGACGATCACGTAGGCCGTGTAGAGACCCAGCACGATGGCGGCCCCCACCCCGATGGCCTCGGCCCACCAGTCCTTTGCAAGCACGCTTCCGGGCCTCGCCCAGGGCGCCGTCGCCTCGCCCTTCAGGACGGCGGCGACCCGGTAGGCGATGGCCAGCAACATGCCCCCCAGCGCACCGACGGAGGCCGCCTCCGAGGGGGTGGCAAGGCCCGCCAGGATCGCCCCCAGCACCGAGAGGATGAGGAAGGCCAGCGGAAAGAAGGAGGTGATCACCATCTGCACGACCTGCAGCTTGCCGATGTCCTCGAACTCCTCGGCCCGGGGCTTGGGCGCCAGCTTCGGATTGAGCCAGGCTCTCGCCGTCACGTAGAGCATGTAGAGGCCGGCCAGCAGCAGGCCCGGGAAGAGGGCGCCGGCGTAGAGCTTCACGATGGAGACGTTGGAGGTCGCGGCATAGACGATCAGCATGATGCTGGGCGGGATCAGGATGCCGAGACAGCCGCCCGCGCAGATCACGCCGGCGGCGAATGAGGTGTCGTAGCGCGCCTTCAGCATCGCCGGGAAGGCCAGGAGTCCCATCAGGGTGACGACGGCACCGATGATGCCGGTCGCGGTCGCGAACATCGCACAGGTGGCCAGCGCTGCGATCGCCATGGAGCCAGGCAGGCGGCGGGCCGCGATGTTCAGCGTGTGGAACAGGCGGTCGACGATGTTGGCCCGTTCGACGATGTAGCCCATGAAGAGGAAGAGCGGCACCGCGGTCAGCACGTCGTTGGCCATGACCGAGTAGGTCTGGTTGACCAGCAGGTCGAAGATGCGGTTGTCGAAGAGCGTGCTCATCCGCTCCGCGTCGAAATAGGCGTAGTAGCCGAAGGCCACACCCATCGCCATCAGGGTGAAGGCGATCGGGAAGCCCAGCAGGATGACGAGGATGAAGACCCCCAGCATCAAGACCGCAATGACGGGATCAGACATCCTCGCGCCCCTTCTTCGGCTTCATGACGTCGACTGCTTCGGAAGAGTGCTTCAGCGTCTCGCGTTCATGCTGCCTTAGCAGTTGGTCCTCCAGTTCCTCGACATCCTCCGCCGGCAGGGGCCAAACGCCGGTGCGGATGCAGATGATGCAGCGGAAGACCTGGGCTATGCCCTGCAGGAACAGCAGCAGGCCGGCCGCGACGATCACCGTCTTGAACTGGAAGATCGGAACGTTGGCCGGGCTCATCACGCTGACCTCGAGATAGCGCCAGGACCGAGAGGAGTAGTTCCAGCCCGCGATCACCAGCGCCAGCACGCCCGGAAAGAAGAATATGAAGTAGAGCACCAGCTCGACCGTGGCGCGGACCTTGGGCTTCCAGAGGCGGTAGACGAAGTCGCCCCGGACGTGCCCGTCGCGCGACAGCGTGTAGGCGCCGGCCATCATGAAGAGCGTCCCGTACATCATGTAGCTGATGTCGAAGGCCCAGGAGGTCGGGTCGCGCAGCAGGTAGCGCACGAAGACCTCGTAGCCCACGGCGAAGGTCATCACCATGATGCACCAGGCGAAGACCTTGCCGAACCAGGCCGATATCCTATCGGCTACGGCGATGTAGCGCTCCATCACCCTCCCCCATCGGGCCGCACTGCAGAGGCCCGCCGCCGCGGCCCGGCCAAGGCCGCTCTCCCCTCTCGGTCGACGAGGGCCCCGGCGGACAGGACGGCCGGGACCGCAGCCTTGCGCCGCGGACCCCGGTTGCGTCCCTGCAAAGCCGGCGTACCCTAGAAGTCGATCTTACCAGGGAAGTAGTGCTTGAAGGCCAGCTTGTAGTCCGCCTGGTTCATCAGCGAGTAGAAGGCCACGCGCTCCGACCAGGCCTTCTGGCTGTCGACGACCTTCTTGAAATACTCGCTCTCGTTCAGCTCCTTCAGGACCTCGTCCCAGGAGTTGAGCTGCGCCTGCATCACGCCCTCCGGCGTGCGGTAGACCTCCACCCCGTGCTTGTTGATGAGGTCCTGCAGGGAGTTGGAGTAGCTGTCCATGGCCAGGCCGAAGTTGGAGGTGTTCGCCGCCTCGGCGCTATGCTCCAGGATCGCCTTCAGGTCCGGATCGAGCGAGTCGAACTTCTCCTTGTTGAAGATGATCTCGAAGAACTCGGCCGCCTGGTGGAACGAGCCCATCATGTAGACCTTGCGCACGTCCTGGGCGCCGAACTCCAGGTCGGAGGTCGGGTTGTTGAACTCGAAGGCCTCGATCACGCCGCGCTCGAGGGCGGGCACGATCTCGCCGCCCGGAAGCTGGGTCACGCGCACCCCGATGCCCTGCATGATGTCGGTGGCAAGGCCGACCGTGCGGTACTTCAGGCCTTCCAGCTGCTTCTCGCTGGTGATGCGCTCGTTGAACCAGCCCAGCGGCTGGGTCGGCATCGGCATGCAGAAGAAGCCGACGAGGTTCAGGCCCAGGATGTCCTCGACCAGCTCCTTGTAGAGCTCCTTGCCGCCGCCGTAGTGGATCCAGGCGAGGATCTGCGAGGCGTCGGCACCGAAGACCGGGCCGGTGCCGAACAGCGAGGCGGCCTTGTCCTTGCCGTACCAGTAGGCGGTCACGGTGTGGGCAGCGTCGATGACGCCGTCGTTGCAGGCATCCTGGACCTGGAAGGCCTTGACCACCGCACCGGCCGGCAGGAGGTCGATCTCCAAGCGCCCGCCGGACATGGCCTCGACGCGGTCCACGTATTGCTGCGCCATGGTCTGGAAGATCGCATTGGCCCCCCAGGAGCTCTGCATCTTCAAGGTGACCGGCGCGGCGCGGGCGACGCTGGGCATGGCGACAGCGGCAGCACCCAGGGCTGCACCACCCTTCAGAAAGCGACGCCGGCTGGCTTTGCCCTTGGCGACCTTATCAATCGTTTCGCTCATCTAGCGGTTCCTCCCAAGTTGACCCCATTCGGGGCTGATTTGTCTGTCGCACGAGAGGATTCCACGACGCCGTGCCGCTCTCCCCCTTCTACACTTTTGGCGATGTTAGAAGGCGGAACCACACACCGCAAGCGGCATGGACAGAAAATGCATTATGAACGCAAAATCACGCCACGCGGTCGCCCGGCTCCTGCCCGGCGAAGAAGGCGTCGATGTTGGCGAGCGCGCGGAAGCCCATGGCGTCTCGGGTCTCGCGCGTGGCGCTGCCGATGTGCGGCAGCAGGAAGCTGTTCCACAGGCCCCGATAGCGCGGGTCGCAGTTGGGCTCGTTGTTGAAGACGTCCAGGCCGGCGGCGGCAAGGCGGCCCTCCCGCAGGGCCGCGATCAGGGCATCGTCGTCCACCAGGTTGCCGCGGGCCGCGTTCACCAGGATGGCGTGGCCGGGCAGGAGATCCAGGAAGGCGCGGTCCACCATCCCCTCTGTCTCCGCGGTTGCCGGGCAGTGCAGGGAGACCACGTCGCAGAGCGGCAGCAGGCTCTCCAGCGTGGCGTGGTAGGTCGCGGGCTCGTCCGCCGGAAGCTCCAGTGGGCGGCGGTTGTGGTAGTGGACCTCCATGTCGAAGCCGCGCGCGCGCCTGGCGAAGACCCTGCCGACCCGGCCCATGCCGACGATGCCCAGGCGCTTGCCGGTCACCTGGGTGCCCACCATGAACTGCGGCGACCAGTCCCGCCAGTTGCCGTCGCGCACCAGCCGCTCGCCCTCGGCCGCGCGTCTGGCCGCGCCCAGCAGCAGCAGCATCGCGATCTCCGCCGTCGCGTCGCTCAGCACGTCGGGGGTGTTGGTCACCACGATCCCGCGCTCGGCCGCAGCGGTCACATCGACGTGATTGTAGCCCACCGAGTAGTTGGCGATCAGGCGCACGCTCTCGGGTAGGCGCTCGATGACGGCGCGCGAGAGGCTTTCGGTATGGCAGGGGACGATGGCGTCCCGGCCCTCCGCGCGCCGGAGCAGTTCTTCTGCGTCGTAGAGCCGGTCGTCGGCATTGAGGTCGGCGTCGTAGTCGCGGGCCATCCGCGCCTCCACGGCCTCCGGCAGCTTGCGCGTCACCAGGAGCTTAGCCTTCTCTGCCATGGTCCCCTCCTCCCCGGGCGATGCAATGACGCCCTCAGAGCGTCTGCACGCGATACTCGTTCTCGAACTTCTGATGAACCCAGGATAGCAGCTTGTAGTCTTCTTCGAAGCGCTCGTTCATCTTTTCCCTGGTGGCGTCGCTGATTTCGGCCCCGATCTTGGACGAGCGGGTCACGTTCACCCGGGTGGGCGCAAGGTCCGGCCGGTCGTAGAGCCTGGTCAGCATGCGCTGCATGTCGTCCAGCTGCTCGTTCGTGCAGCAGGCGAGGTAGCGCTCTTCGATGATCGCCATGGCCTTCAAGGCCGCGCCCTGGCCGGAGAGATAGCGCACCTGGCCCGAGGTCAGCAGCCGGCTGCGCGGCTGATCCAGCTTGTCCAAGATGTAGTCTTCCAGGCTCAGGCGGTTGGCCAGGTCCTTCAGGTCGTCACGCCCCTGCGTCTTGTTGAAGTAGTAGTCGGAGATGACCCGCTCGAAGGGGTCGCGCATCACCCCGATGTAGAGCACGGGCGAGGCGAAGAGCTCGTGGTGGCCATAGTCGAAGTGCCCGGCGATGAAGCGGTACTGCTCGCGTTCCTCCGGTGCCAGCTTGGTGATCGCCGGGGTGTAGTCTCCGGTCACGGCATCGCGCGAGCGGTGCCGGAAGCAGCGCTCGACGCCGAAGATCTCGTAGAAGAGATAGAGCAGCGAGGTGCCGCCCGCCTTGGGGATGTGGTTGAAGATGATCTTCGATTCGAGGAGCCTCTCTCTGGTCAGCTGCATGAAGTCGGATCCTCGTGAGGGGACGGATGTTCGCTAGGTTTCGGGCCGGCGGAGCACGAGCGGACCAGCGCCGAACCGGACGCGGGCGCACTGTGACAAGGCCTTGCAGGTACTGTCTTCGCCGCCGTCCTGGCAAGGGCAAAGGCGTCACGCCCCACCTCCGGGCGCGGCTGCACTTGGCGCTGTACGCGCGCGCCAACCTGCGGTAGAGATCCGGCCATGCCCGGACTGGATCTGCTTCTGGCCTTCGCCCTGGCCACCCTGCTCTTCGCCTACATGCCCGGACCTGCGCTGCTCTATACCGCGGCCCAGACCCTGGCACGCGGCCGTGCGGCCGGGCTGCGCGCGGCCTTCGGCATTCATCTGGGCTGCTACGTCCATGTCCTGGGCGCCGTCCTGGGCCTTTCCGCCGTCTTCCGCTACGTGCCGGAGGCCTACCTGGCGGTGAAGATTGTCGGCGCCCTCTATTTGATATGGCTCGGCATCGGCATGATCAGGGGTGGAAGGAAGCCTCTGGAAAGCCCTGATATGAAGGTGAAAACCAACCGCCGGGCTTTCCTCGAAAGCTTCATGGTCGAGCTTCTGAACCCCAAGGTGGCGCTCTTCTTCATCGCCTTCCTGCCGCAGTTCGTCGATCCGGCCGCCAGCCTGCCGATCTGGCTGCAGTCGCTGATCCTTGGCGTGATCGTGAACATGACCTTCTCTTCCGCCGACCTGGTGACGGTCTTCCTGACCTCCGCGATCGTGGGGCGGCTGAAGCGCAGCTCGCGGGCGCTCACCTGGGTGCGCTGGTGCGGCGGCTCGATCCTCATCGGGCTGGGCGCGAAGCTGGCCCTGGACCGCAACTGAAGAAAGCCGCGGGAGGGTCTTGCCGTGGCGAGGCGCTGCCCCCGCAGGGACTGAGCGACCAGCATGACCAACTACACCCTCTACTACTGGCCGATCCCCTTCCGCGGCGAGTTCGTCCGCTCCCTTCTGGTCCACGTCGGGGCCGACTGGGAGGAAGCCGGCATGGAGGCGATGGTCCGGCTGAAGGACGCCGCCCCCGCCGAGCAGTCGGTCCCGCACATGGGACCGCCGGTCCTGACCGACCACGCGGCCGACTTCACGCTCTCCCAGATGCCGGCGATCCTGGGCTATCTCGGCCGCAAGTATGGCCTGATCCCCGAGGACCCGCGGCGCCAGGCGCTGACAGACAAGGTCGTCGCCGACGCCAACGACGTGCTCTACGAGATGACCCTGCACAACGGCGCCCAGATGTGGACCGAGGCCGGCTGGAAGGACTACCGCCCCCGCCTCGCCCGCTGGATGGAGATCTTCGAGGCGACCGGCCGCCGCCATGGCCTGACGGCAGAGGCCGGCCACCTGCTCGGCACGCCGGACCCCGGCCTGGTCGACCTCGTCGTCCTTATCCTCTGGGGCACCATGACGGCCAGGTTCCCCTCGCTGCGCCCCCTGCTCGCGCAATCGGCACCCGCGATCGCCGGGCTCTCCGACCGGATCGGCAGCCTGCCCGCGCAAAGGGAGCTCCGCGCCCGGAGCGAGGCCGCCTACGGAGAGGAGTGGTGCAGCGGCCAGATCGAGGCCTCGCTGCGCGCCGTTGTCTGACAGGCTGCTGCCGGATCGGCCAGGTCAGGCGGCCAGGCCTTCCAGCCCCTCGGCCTTGCGGCGTTCGACGAAGCTGCGCAAGGCCTCGTCCACGCCCGGATCGATGGCCGGGGGCTCGTACTCGGCGATGAGCTTCTTCGCGATCTTGTTGGCCCGCTTCGTCGCATCCTCCGCCCCCGCTTCCTTCCAGCTCTCGAAGTTGCGCCAGTCCGAGAGCAGGGGCTGGTAGAAGGCAGTCTGGTAGCGCTCGATGGTGTGGCCGACGCCGAAGAAGTGGCCGCCGGGCCCGACCTCGCGGATGGCGTCCAGTGCCAGGGTGTCCTCGCTCACCTCCGGGCGGCGGGTGAGGAAGTGCCCCAGCATGCGCACCAGCTCGGCATCGACGACCATCTGCTCGAAGGAGGTGACCAGGCCGCCCTCCAGCCAGCCCATGCCCTGGTGCACCAGGTTGACGCCGCCCAGGATGCAGGCCCAGAGCGAGTTCTGCGCCTCGTAGGCCGACTGCGCATCGACCGCGTTGGAGGCATTCACGTTCGACGAGCGGTAGGGCAGCTTGTAGAGCCGCGCGAGCTGGCCGCCGGCGATCACCGCGAAGCTGTACTCCGGCGTCCCGAAGGCCGGCGCGCCCGACTTCATGTCGACGTTGGAGGTGAAGCCGCCGTAGATCACCGGCGCGCCGGGCCGCACGAGCTGGGTGTAGGCGATCATCGCCAGGGCTTCGGCGTTCTGCTGCATCAGGGCTGCCGGCAGGGTGACCGGGGTCATGGCGCCCATCAGGGTGAAGGGGGTGACGACCGCCGCCTGGCCGTTCTCCGAGAGCGCCGTCAGTCCGGCGATCATTTCGGCATCGACCCGCCGCGGCGAGTTCACCGAGATAACCGCGAAGAGCGAGGGGTCGGCCGCCATCTCCTCGCGGGTCATGCCGCGGGCGATGCCGATCATGTCGAGCGCGTCCTCGACCCGCTTGCGGCCGATGGCACGGGCCATGAAGTTGCGGTCCGAGAGCGTGAGGTTGGCGTAGTAGCCGTCGAGATGGCGGGTCTCGCCCGGCAGGTCCATCGCCTCCACCGGCGAGGCCGTCAGGTTGTGGCCGACCCCCAGCGCACAGAAGAGCTTGATCAGGTCGCAGGCGTCCTTGTAGGTGCCGGGCCGCCGCCCGCGCTCGATGTCCGAGCAGTTGGGCGGACCGGAGACGCAGCCGATGTTGATGTGATCGCCGCCGAAGGTCTCGGAATGGGCGGGGTTGCGCGGCGTCAGCGTGAACTCCGAGGGCGCCTTGCCGACCAGCTCCATCACCAGGTCGCGCCCCAGCCGCACCAGGCCGCTGTCGCGGTCCACGATGGCGCCCGCCTTGGCGTAGCGCTCGACGGCTTCGGTGGACAAGAGCTCGATCCCCTGCTCTTCCAGCAGCCGGAGCGAGGCCAGGTGGATCTGCTCCAGCTCCTCCGGACGCAGGACCTCCCAGCGCGGGTAGGTGTTGACCAGGGGGTGCCAGGTCAGGCTCTCGGCAGCGGCATCGCTGCGTCTCTGCCGCGCTCCGCGGCGCCCACCCTCACGACGGCTCATTGCTCATGTATCCTTGTTTCCCGCTGCCACGCGGCAGGTTGCGGCAGCCTGCTGCCGCGCTTGTTAGGACACGGAAGGCCTCCGGTCTCGCTCGCCCAACCTTCCCCAGGAAAGTTTTCTCTAAGCGACAGCACTCGCCGGAATTCGTCGTCAAAACGACAGGTGGTAACGAAGAGGCGCCGGCGTCAGCCCACCTCTCCGCCCAGATCCTGCACCAGGCCCAGGATGGCGTCCCTGGCGGCCGCCAGCGCCTCGCGGTCCGTGCCGCGCGCCACCAGCCGCGTGCCGAAGCGCTGGCCCATCTGGAAGGGATAGCTGCCGAGATCCAGGCCGGGATAGCGGGCCTGGATCGCCCCCAGCCCGGCGGCCACCTTGCTTTCCGGCAGGAAGACCGTGACGCTCTCGGACAGGATCGGGGGGCCGCCGGTGAGCGTGGGTTTGATGCCGGCGAACATGGCCTGCATGATGGTCGGGATGCCCGCCATGACGTAGACGTTGCCCATGATGAAACCCGGTGCCTTGCTGACCGGGTTCTCGATCAGCTCCGCCCCCTCGGGCAGGGTCGCCATGCGCAGCCGGGCCGGGTTCAGCTCGCCCTGGGGATAGTGCTCGCGCAGGATCGCCACCGCGCGCTCGTCCAGGCTGTGCGGCACGCCGAAGGCCCGGGCGATCGATTCGGCCGTGATGTCGTCGTGGGTCGGGCCGATGCCGCCGGTGGTGAAGAGGTAGGTCACCCGCGCCCGCAGCGCGTTCACCGTCTCGACGATGACCTCGGTGATGTCGGGAATGACCCTGGCCTCGACCAGGGGAATGCCGATCTCGGCCAGTTGCTCGCCGAGGAAGGCGAGGTTCGCGTCCTGTGTCCGTCCGGACAGCAACTCGTTGCCGATCAGGACCAGACCGGCGGTAGAGCCTCCTGCCACTGTAAATCCCCCCCTGAAGATGAATCCCCCTGGCGATGAATCCCCCCCGGCGATCAGTCTTGCTGGTAGCCGCGCGAGCTCATGCAGTTGCTGAACAGCTCGCCGAAGCGCTGCTCGCTGGCAAAGGGCCGCATCGCCTTGTTGTAGGAATAGAGGTTGCCGGCCAGCGCCGAGTTGCTCTGGTTGAAGATCGCCCCGCGGTCGGAGTTGATCCGCTCGTCATAGCGGACCTGCGCGTTCGCGAAGGCATAGCAGGACTCCAGGTCGGCCTGGTGCTGGTCGGGGCTGGCTCCCTCGGAGATCCAGTCGCTGGTGTTCTCCTGCACGACCGTGCCCGGTATCGCGGTCCCGTCGATCCTTGCCGGAGCCGGAACGGTCTGGGGCACCGTCGTCTGGGGCGTGCTGTCCGGCGGCGGGCTGGTCCGCGGCGGAGTCGGGTCCACGCCCGGCAGAGGCTGCTGCTGGCAGGCCATGACCGTGACCGTGAGGCCAAGCAAGACCGGAAGGCCGAGCCCCCTCAACAACTGCCCTGCGCCGCTAATCGCCGCCATGTCGACCCTGTCCTCTTCAAGCCTGTCGGTGCGCCCCGATACTAGCCGCCCCGCCCGCCTTTTGCGAGGCATCATGAGGGCCGCCAGCCAGGCGAGGATTGCAAGCCGCCGGAGCTGCGGACTTTCCACGCGGCCGATCAGCGCCTAGACTGGTACAACCGCTTTGTCCGCCTGCGCGTTCCGGACCGGCTTTCGGCCGCCCCTGGCATTCGCTTGCGGTGCGCCCCAAGTGGGTGTCAGTTCCGGGGTAAGACCCGGCCCTGCCGAACGATAAGGACCGCCGCAGATTCCCTTCACGCGGCTAGTGATGGACGATGAACCTTCGATGATGACTTCCAGCGACGCCACCCTGACCCGCGAGCTTGCCGCCGAGGCCCGCCGCATTCCTCTCCACGGCCCCGAAGCCTTCGCCGCCATGCGCGCGGCCGGGCGGCTGGCGGCCGAGACGCTGGATTTCATCACGCCCCAGGTCCAGCCGGGGGTGACCACGGAAGAGCTGGATTCGCTCTGCCACGGCTACATCGTCGAGCGCGGCGCCATCCCTGCTCCGCTCGGCTATCGCGGCTATCCCAAGTCGATCTGCACCTCGATCAATCACGTGGTCTGCCACGGCATTCCCTCACCGCAGAAGCGGCTCGTCGACGGCGACATCATCAACATCGACGTGACCGTGATCCTGGACGGCTGGCATGGCGACACCAGCCGCATGTTTTTCGTCGGCCGTCCCAAGGTGAAGGCCAAGCGCCTGGTCGACGCCACCTACGAGGCCATGTGGCGCGGGATCGAGCAGGTCCGCCCCGGCGCCCGCCTGGGCGACGTCGGTCATGCCATCCAGAGTTTCGCCGAGGGACTGGGCTTTTCCGTGGTGCGCGACTTCTGCGGCCACGGCCTGGGCGAGATCTTCCACACCGCCCCCTCGGTCCTGCACTACGGCCAGCCCGGAACCGGGATCGAGCTGAAGCCCGGCATGTTCTTCACCATCGAGCCCATGATCAACGTGGGCCGTCCAGAGGTCCTGATCCTGAAGGACGACTGGACGGCGGTGACGCGCGACCGCTCGCTCTCGGCACAGTTCGAACACTCCCTCGCGGTCACCGAAGAGGGCTATGAGGTCTTTACGATTTCCCCCAAAGGTTGGCATAGACCTCCCTATGAGTGAACCTGGCGGCCCGATCGCAACGCGCGAAACTCGGTAGCCGCAGGAGGACCACCGGCGGAGGCCAGGACCATCAGCGACGTCGCGCGCGACCGGGGCAAGGGTGCCAAGGGAGAGACGGCCGGCAGCGATCACGCCGGCCACCGCCAGCGCCTGCGCCAGCGCCTGCTGGAGCGCGGCAGCCACAGCCTGGCCGACTACGAGGTCCTGGAGATGCTGCTCTTCGGGGCGCAGGCGCGCGGCGACACCAAGCCGCTGGCCAAGCGCCTGCTGAAGGCCTTCGGCAGCCTGAGCGGCGTGCTGGCCGCCGCGCCCGACGACCTGATGAAGGTTCAGGGCGTCGGCGAGAGCTCGGCGGCCTTGCTGAAGATCACCTATGAGGCGGGCCGACGCCTGGCGCGCGAGGAGCTGCACGACCGGCCGCTCATGAACTCCTGGCAGAAGGTCGTGGACTACTGCCGCGTCGAGATCGGCCACGAGCCGGTCGAGCAGTTCCTGCTGCTCTTCCTGGACCGGAAGAACTTCCTGATCGCCGACGAACGCCACCAGCGCGGCACCGTCGACCACACCCCCGTCTATCCGCGCGAGGTGGTGAAGCGCGCGCTCGAGCTCTCGGCCTCCTCGCTGATCCTGGTCCACAACCATCCTTCGGGGGACTCGACACCCAGCCGCGCCGACATCAAGATGACCGGCAGCATCGCCGAGGCGGCGGCCCCGCTCGGCATCGCCATCCTGGACCACATCGTGATCGGCAAGCAGGGGCATTTCAGCTTCAAGTCTAACGGCCTTCTGTAACGGACCGATTCCAATAGAAAAACAGACGTTCCCGGTCAGGAGGAAACGACCCTGTCCACTCCCCTCTTGCGCCAGTTCACCGCCAGTGCGGCGCTCGTAGCCACGGCGATCTTCTGGGGCAGCCCGATTCCGCTGATCGGCGAGATCTCGCAGCGCTGGGATGCCCTGACCCTGGGCGTGCTGCGCTTCGCCATGGCGCTGCCGCTGGTCTTCGTGATCGCCTCGGCCAGCCTGGGCTGGCGCCTGCCGCCGCTGCGCCCCGAGGGCGTGCCGCTCTTCCGTCTTCTCGTCCTGGGCGGCTTCGGGCTTTGCGGCTTCGCCATCATCTACATCGTAGCGCTCTTCCACATGGACCCGGGAACGGCCGCCGTTATCGCCGCCATGTCGCCGGTCACCAGCGGCCTGGTGGCGCTCATCTACGGCGAGCGGCCCTCCAGCCGCCTGCTGGTCGCGGTCTTCCTCTCGGTGGCCGGCGCCCTGCTCGCCGCCGTCGACCTCGATTCCGAAGCCAGTCTCTTCAACTTCCGCGGCGGCGAGCCCCTCTTCCTCTTGGCCCAGGCGCTCTGGGCCTGGTACTCGATCGGCTGCCGGCGGGCCATGCCGCAGTCCTCGCCCCCGATCGTCACCTTCGCCACCATGATCTGGGGCGGCCTGTCGCTCTTCCTGGTCTGGCTGCTCATGTCCGCGCTGGACCAGCTTCCGCCCTGGCCGGAGGTCGTGCCCGTGGGGGACTACTACATCATCGCCTTTCTCAGCTTCGGCGGCGCTGCGCTCGCGATCGTCTTTTGGAATCTAGGGGTTGCCGGCCTCGGCCTGATCGCCGCGGCGATGTACATGAACCTGATCCCGCTGATCGCCGTCGTCACGGCCTACTCGCTGGGGATCGAGCCGCGGTGGGAGCAACTGGTCGGCGGCGCGATCGTGATCACGGGCGTGGTCTATGTGCAGCTGGGTTTCGTGCTGTCGCGGCGGCGTCTGGCCAATTGACAGGGGCGGTCCGCAGGCGGTTTGATCGGCGCCCAAGCGGTGATCGAGCAGCCGGTCCGGCCGTGCTCGGCCGCTGCGGGATGCCAATCAAGACGAACAGGGGTAAGGCACGATGCTATTCGGAGAAAAGAAGAGAGCTCTCAGCCGCCGCTCATTGCTGGCGGGCACCGGCGCCGTCGCCGCGGGTCTAACCTTCGCGCCGCGGGGCGGGTGGGCTGCCGAGGAAGCCAAGGTCAACTTCTACAACTGGGACACCTACATCGGCGAGACCACGCTGGAGGACTTCCAGGACGCGACCGACATCGCGGTGACCATGGACCTCTTCGCCGACAACGACGAGCTCTTCTCCAAGCTGAAGGAAGGCAACCCGGGCTATGACGTGATCGTGCCCACCAACGACTATGCCGAGCGCATGATCCTGGCGGGCATGCTGGAGCCGCTGGACCACAGCAAGATCCCCAACTTCGAGAAGAACGTGAACCCGGCCTTCAAGGACGCCAGCTTCGATCCCGGCCGCAAGTACACCATGCCCTACATGTGGGGCACGCTCGGAATCGGCTACCGCAAGTCCGCCGTCGACGGCGTGCCGGACAGCTGGAAGTGGGTGCTGGACAGCGACAAGTATGCCGGCCGCGTCGCCCTGCTCTCCGAGGCGACCTCGGTCTTCGGCATCGGCGCCAAGTACCTGGGCATGACCTACAACATCACCGACGAGGCCGACGTGAAGCGCGTCGAGGAGCTGCTGATCAAGAACAAGCCCAACGTGAAGGTCTTCGCCGAGGACAACGGCCAGGACCTGCTGCTGTCGGGCACGGTCGACCTCACCATGGAGTGGAACGGCGACATCATCCAGGTCATGGCAGAGGACGACGACCTGGCCTACGTGGTGCCGAAGGAGGGCTCGCTGGTCTGGCAGGACACCCTGGCGATCCCGACCGGCGCCCCGCATCCCGAGAACGCGCACAAGCTGATCAACTTCATCCTCGACGCCGACGCGGGCTCCAAGATCGCCGACTTCATCCAGTACGCCACGGCCAACGAATCGGCCCGTCAGTTGCTGGACGAGTCCTACCGGGAGAATCCGGCGATCTTCCCCTCGCAGGAGGTGCTGGATCGCTGCGAGCCGGCGCTCTACCGCGGCGAGGACGTGCTGCGCCTGATCAACGACGCCTGGACCAGGGTGCTGGCCGCCTAGCCGCCGCTACGGCCGGTCCCGCAGAAAAGCGAAGACAGAGACGGCAGCCATGGACTCCTGGCGGCAGAGCCCGCGGACCTTCCTGGCACTCGGCGCGCCGCCGACCTTCTGGCTGCTGCTCTTCTTCCTGATCCCGATCGGGATCATCTGGGCCTTCTCCTTCGGCGACAAGGTCGGGATCGTCGACATCGACATCACCGGCACGCTCGCCAACTACGACCGGGCCTTCGAGACCGTCTACCTGCAGATCATGATGAAGTCGCTGGTCATGGCCGGTCTCACCACCCTGATCTGCATCCTGATCGGCTTCCCGGTCGCCTTCCTCATCACCTTCGCGCCCTCCGGCTGGAAGCCCTGGCTGCTGCTGATCATCATCCTGCCCTTCTGGACCAACCTCTTGATCCGCACCTACGCGATGATCGCGGTGCTGCGGACCAACAACGGCTTTCTCAACATGGGCCTGGAGCTGCTCTGGGACGGCGCCGATGCGGTGACCTCGCTGGTCGGGCTGCCGCTCGGGGCCTTCCAGCCGCTGGACATCCTCTATTCCGACGGCGCGGTCCTGATCGGCATGGTCTACGTCTTCCTGCCCTTCGCCGTGCTGCCGCTCTATTCGGCCCTGGAGCGGCTGGATCTCAGCCTCCTGGAGGCCAGCCTCGATCTGGGCGCGGGGCACATGAAGACCTTCTTCGCCGTCGCCGTGCCGCTGGCCGCGCCCGGCATCGCGTCAGCGATCATCATCACCTTCATTCCGGCACTCGGCAGCTTCCTGCAGCCGGACCTCCTGGGCGGCACCGACAGCCAGCTCATCGCCAACGTCATCGAGCGGCAGTTCCGCAGCGCCAACGACTGGCCCTTCGGCGGCGCGCTCTCCTTCCTGCTGATGTACATCACCTTCATCGCCATCGCCGCCAGGGCCTTCCTCACCCGCCCGCGCGGCGGCCGCCGGGAGGCAGTGGCATGAAGCGGGTCATCGCGCCGCTCGACTACAGCCGCCGCTGGCCGCTGCGCAGCATCTTCATCGTCACCTCGATCTTCCTCTACGCGCCGATCCTGATCCTGATCGCCTTCTCCTTCTCGGAGAGCCGGCGCCTGGTGAAGATCCAGGGCTTCACCTTCAAGTGGTACGAGCGCGCGGCGGGCAACGACCAGCTGGCGCTCGCCTTCGCCAACTCGCTGACCATCGCGCTCATCAACACCCTGGTGGCGACCGTCCTGGGTGCGCTGGCGGCCCTGCTGCTCTGGCGCTTCCGCTTTCCCGGCAAGGCCGCCTACGAGGGTGCCATGGCGCTGCCGATCGTGGTCCCGGAGATCTGCATGGGCGTGGCGCTCTACGCCTTCTTCGCCCGCATCGGCTGGCCGTCCGAGTGGATCTGGCCCTTCAACCTCTCGGCCATCACGGCGGCCCACATCGCCTTCTCCTTCCCCTTCGTCACCATGATCGTCCGCGCGCGCCTGGCCAACTTCAACCGCGAGCTGGAGGAGAGCGCCAAGGACCTGGGCGCCAGCGAGTGGCAGGTGCTGCGCGACATCATCGTGCCCTACATGAAGCCGGGCCTGATCGCCGGGGCCCTGCTGGCCTTCACCCTCTCGCTCGACGACTTCGTGATCACCTTCTTCACCTCGGGGCCGAACACCATCACCTTCCCGATCAAGATCTACTCCATGGTGCGCTTTTCGGTGACACCGGAGGTGAACGCCGCCTCGAGCGTGCTGATCGTCATCACCCTGGCGCTCACCGCCTTCGCGCTCTGGGTCCAGAACCGAGACAAGAGCGGAGGGCCGCTATGACCGCCGAAGCCATCGTGCGCATCGAGGGCGTCTCGAAACGCTTCTCCGGCCAGGTGACCGCCGTCGACAAGGTCGACCTGGAGATCAAGCGCGGCGAGTTCTTCGCGCTGCTGGGCCCCTCGGGCTGCGGCAAGACCACGTTGCTGCGGATGATCGCCGGCTTCGAGATCCCCTCCGACGGGCGCATCCTGATCGACGATGAGGACATGTCGACCACGCCGCCCAACCGGCGACCGATCAACATGGTCTTCCAGTCCTACGCCGTCTTCCCGCACATGAGCGTCGCCAGGAACGTGGCCTATGGCCTGAAGGTCGAGGGAGTGCCCAGCTCCGAGATCGCACCGCGCGTGCAGGAGGCCTTGGCCCTGGTGAAGCTCGACGGCTATGACGAGCGCCTGCCGAGCCAGCTTTCCGGCGGCCAGCGCCAGCGCGTGGCGCTCGCCCGCGCGCTGGTGAAGCGGCCCAAGGTCCTGCTGCTGGACGAGCCGCTCTCGGCCCTAGACGCCAAGCTGCGCGAGGCCATGCAGCTCGAGCTGGTGCGCCTGCAGCACGCCGTCGGCATCACCTTCGTGATCGTCACCCACGATCAGGAAGAGGCCCTGTCCATGGCCGATCGCATCGCGGTGATGGAGGCCGGTTCCATCCGCCAGCTCGCGAGCCCACAGCGGCTCTACGAGTATCCCAACAGCCGCTTCGTCGCCGACTTCATCGGCAAGATGAACCTCTTCGAGGGCAAGGTGGTGACCCGGGAGGGTGCGCGCCTGCTGATCGAGGTGAAGGGGCTCGGCCGCATCTCGGTGCCGAGCGAGGGCGAGCTTTCCGGGACCATCGGCGTCGCCGTGCGGCCGGAGAAGCTGCAGCTCGGTCGCGAGCGGCCGCCCGAGAGCCGCATCGCGCTCGAGGGGGTGGTGACCAACCTCGCCTACTTCGGCGAGAACTCGCAAGTGTTCCTCTCCGCCGAGGACGGGCAGAGCCTGATGATCTCTCAGACCAACGCCAGCCGCAGCGGCGGCGGCGGCCCGCGCAGGGGGGAACGCCTCTGGTGCTGGTGGGACCCGGCGGACACCCTGCTGCTGCCGAACTGACGGCGGCGTCCCGACGGCAACAATTGCGGGCTGGAAAAGTTCCTTTCCGAAGGCTAAGTTGCCTGCCGATCGGAAAGCACGAGGTTAAGAGATTCGACTTAAGGTTCGAATCTGCTTAATTTTTGTGCTCTTGGGTGATGGGACGAACAATATATGAGTGTTGTTACTCGACTTGAAACAGAGCCGAGACCTGTTCGTGCCCGGTCGCTTCTGGACCCGCCGCGCAGCAGCGCGGGGGCGTTGCCGCAGCCTCTTCTGCAACCGCACTTAGAGATCCGAAGGAAAAGGCCGCAGGGGCCACATTCCGCTTGCGGATCACGGCCCGTGCTGGCAGCCATCTCCCCGGCAAGGGTCAGCGACTGGACGCCAGCCTTCTCCCGCCTCGAAACCGTCAAACCCTTCGGCAGAGACCGCGAGACTCGATGAAGACGATCCTCTTTTACCCTGCGTTCACCGACCCGGCCCAGTGTACCTACGTTTTCCCTCGGGTGTTCTGGTACTTCGCCCCCTACGACCGTTACATCAAGAGTCTACGCGGCTTCGCGCCCTTCACCGATTATGCGCTGGAGGTGCCCTCCTACATCGACAAGGCAGCCGTGGACTCGGAGGCCAGCGGCCGCATCCAGAAGAAGGTGAAGCTGCTGGCGCCGATCACGACCAAGAGCCAGTGGAAGGCCGAGATCGAGGCCGCCGACGTGGTCCTGGTCTGGCAGAGGCCGGGCGTCGGGGAGAACGAGGTCTTCGGCTCGATCGAGGAGCTGCGCAGCGTCTGCGGCCCGGACAAGTTCCACCTGGTCGACGAAGAGCGCGTCAACACCGCCGCCTCCATGATGATGAAGGGGGCGCTTTCGCTGATGGACGACGAGGAAGAAATGCTCGTCGATTCAAAGCGGAAGCTCGGCATTTTCAGGGACCGGATCAAACTTCCGGTGGGTTATGTCTTCGGTACCGGCCCCTCGCTGGAGGAGGCCTGGCGCTATGACTACTCCGACGGGCACACCATCGTCTGCAACTCGATCGTCAAGAACGCGCCGCTGGTCGACCACCTAAAGCCGATCGCGCTGGTCGCAGGCGATCCCATCTTCCACGCCGGCCCCTCGACCTATGCCCAGGCCTTCCGCGAGTACCTGGTGCAGACCATGGTGGGGCGCGACTTCCACGTCTTCGTGCCCTGGCGCGACTATGCCATCTATATGACCTACCTGCCGCCGGAGCTGCACGAGCGCTTCATCGGCATCCCGATGATGACCGGGGACGATTACAACCTCGACATCGAGAAGAAGTTCGCGATCCTGGGTCTGCCCAACGTGCTGACCCTGCTGCTGCTGCCGGTGGCGGCGACCTATTTCGACCACGTCGGCATCTCCGGCTGCGACGGCCGCCCGCTGTCGCAGGATTCCTACTTCTGGGGCCACCACAAGGCCTCGCAGTTCGGCGACCAGATGGACGCCATCCAGCTCGCCCACCCCGGCTTCTTCTCCATCTCCTACAACGACTACTACCTGCGCCACTGTCACGAGCTGGAGCGGGTCTGCTATCAGATGGAGGGCATGGGCAAGACGGTCCACGCCATCACCGGCTCCTTCATCCCCGCGCTTCGCAAGCGCGGCGCCGCGGAGCCGATGAGCCCGCCCAAGGGCGAGGCGGAGGTGCCGCCGGTGGTGCTGAACCTCGCGCCGGACCTCGACCGGCAGGCGGACGAGCCCTGGGTTCAGGCCATGAACCTCGGCCCCAAGATCCAGGCCGGCGGCCATCCCTTCTGGCTGTCGGGGAACCTGCGCTGCCAGGAACGGATGGAGAAGAGCGAGGGCAAGGACCTGCCGGCCTCCATCGAGCGGATCACCTTCAACCTGGCGAACCACTCCGACAGCCTCTTCCGCCACGACAAGACCGATGCCAAACGTTTCGGCAAGCTGCACAGGCGGGTGCGGGCCGAGGTTCGCGGTGCGGCGGAGAGCGCGCTGCTCGCCACCGAGGGCCGGGTGCAGGCCTACCTGATGAACGGCAGCCTGGACCATGCCGCTTTCCTCTACGAGGTGGTGCGCGAACAGCCGCGTCTGGGCGCCTACGTGAAGCTGCACTGGTTCTCCAGCAGCGACGCCTGGTCCAGCGATTTCCTCAAGAACTGGGGCTGGCTCTTGAAGGCGGCGGACGAGGATCCGCGCCTCACCCTGACCTGCGCCACCCAGCACCAGCGCGATGCCATCGAGGCGCGCAGCGGGGTCCGCCTGGGCATTGCGCCCCAGCCCTCGCTGCTGCTGGACGACGAGGCGGCCTGGCGCCTGATCAACGCCAACCAGGAGCCGGAGACGGAGCCGCGGGTCTACTTTCCGGCCAACGGCACGGCGCGCTGGCGGGGCGGCCAGGCTGTGGCCATGGCCGAGGCCCTGCAGGCCCACCCCGACCAGAAGTCGATCCGGCTGGTCTTCCAGGACCTGCCGCACGAGGAAGCCGACACGGGCCTGGGCGTGCGCGCCTCGGCCGACGTGCGCGCGCTGCAGGAAGACCCCTTCTCGGAGCGCCGTGCCGACTGGCTGCGGCGCTGCCACGCCATCGTGCTGCCCCACCTGCCGCCAGACTATGCCGACCGTCCGGCCCCGCTGGCCATCGACAGCGTCTACCTCGGCACGCCCTTCGTTGCCCAGCGCGGCACCGCGGCCGCCCAGATGGCGAAGCAGTTCGGCGCCGGCGTGGTGGTCGACGACGACAACCCCAAGGAGATCGCGAAGGGCCTGGCCGCGCTCTCGGCCCGCCCCCGGCGCAACGGCAGCAACGGTGAGAGCAGCGGCAAGGCCTATTTCCGGCGCAACTCCTGGCAGCGGGTGGCGCAGGACATCATCGACAGGATCCCGACACCGAAGACGGCCCCCCTGGTCGAAGCCGCGGTGGAGAGCGAAGAGGTCCCGGTGCCGCTGGTCGGCCCGATCCCGCGCGATCAGCAGGCCCGGCCGGACGAGGTCAGGGCCATGCTGGCCCTACTGCGGTCCATGGGCAGCAGCTTCCCCGGGGAGGAGACGCACGACGCACCGGAGGAGGCTTTCCTCCGCCTGCTGACGACCGGCGGCAACAGCCTGCTGGTCGCGCAGGACCTGGGCGGGGACAAGGCCAAGGGACCGGGGCCGGATGACGGCGGAAACGCAGGGGCCGCGACTCTCGTCCAGGCAGCACCCGACGACGCTCTCGGCTGCCGCAAGGCGGTGCAGGCTTTCCTCGAGGGCCGCTCGCAGGAAGAGGGCAGGTTTCTTCTCCTGACCGATCCGGCAGCGGCGAGCCAGGCGCTTGAGCTAATCGATGCGGTCCAGCCGCTCGCCGCCCTTATCGATTTCGACGATTCGCGCGGCCGGATTCACGCGGCTCTGGCCAGCGCCCTGGACGAGCGGGGCTACCTCGTTATCGTCTCCGAGCGCCATCCGGCCCTGCGGCCCGACGAGGAGGTGGTGGGCTGGCGCATCGCCGCCCTGCCCTTCCTCTCCGACCTGCCCTGGGCCAGGGGGCGTATCCTGGCCCTGCCGCCCAACGCCTCGCTGGGATACATCAAGCAGCTCCTGATCGAGACCGGCCGGGACATGAGCTTCGTCGACGAGGAGGACCCGAGCCTGGTCGGACGCGAGATCTGGGCGGAATCGGAGCCGATGAAGAAGGCCCGCACCCTGGCCTACGCGGAGGCCCCCGGCAAGCTCTGGCGGCGCGAGGCCTTCACCGTCGACGGCCTCGACCCCAGCGGGCTCACCTGCCTGCGCGAGGGACCGAACCAGCGCGTCCACCGCACCTTCCTTCCCGCCGAGGTCAAGGCAGGATCGCCGATGACCTTCTCGGTCGACTGCGCCCAGATGGGCCGCCGCTTCGTCATGCTCTGGATTTCCGACAACAAGAACCGCATGCGGGCCGGCGCGATCTTCGATCTGGAGACCGGTCATCCCGTCACGACGGAGAGCGGGCTGGGCGATCCCACGATCAGCATCGAGGCTGCCAGCGTCATCACCAACATGACGCACGAGGGCACCCCGGTCTACCGGCTCTGGATGACGATCTCGACCTACCCCTTCACCGAGACGGTCAATGCGCAGCTCCTGACCCGCACGGCGACGACCGGCACGCGCCAGCACCAGGGCGAACCCGATCGCGGTGTCATGGCCCGCGACATGCTGCTGGAAGCCTGGGACATCCCCAGCCGCGTCCGCTAGACCAGGGCTCCGCTGCGACGAAGCGGGTTTCCTCGCGCCATTCGAGCGTCTTGGCTGGTGATCCTCGCCCGGTCTTGTCCTAAGGTTTCAAGGAGACAGGACCAGCGGCCTACCGCCTGAACAGCGTCCTGCCGGATCAGTGAGGAGGCTCTAGATGCTGCTCGGTGCCATCGCCGACGACTTCACCGGGGCAAGCGACCTTGCCTGCCTGCTGGCGCGCAGCGGTGCCGCGGTCACGCTCAGGATCGGGGTGCCGGAGCGGCCGGCGGGCGCCGAGGACAGGGCGGAGCTCGAGGTCATCGCGCTGAAGATCCGCAACCTGCCGGCGGCGGAGGCCGTCGCGGAGAGCAAGCGCGCCCTGGACTGGTTGCGTGCGGGCGGCGCCAGGCGCTTCTTCTGGAAATACTGCTCCACCTTCGACAGCACCGCCGAGGGCAACATCGGGCCGGTGGCCGAGGCGTTGATGGCAGATCTCGGCGCCAGCCAGACGGTCTACTGCCCGGCCTTCCCGGAGAACGGGCGCAGCGTCTTCATGGGCCACCTCTTCGTCGGCGAGGAGCCGCTGGACGAGAGCCCCATGCGCGACCACCCCCTGACCCCGATGCGCGATTCCTCGCTGCTGCGCCTACTGGCGCCCCAGGTCGAGGGCGCGGTCGGCCTGGCCAACCGCCTGACCGTTGCCGCCGGTCCGGAGGCCCTGAAGGCGCGGCTCCAGGCGCTGGCGGAGGCCGGCGTCCGCCACGTCATCGTCGACGCGGTCGCCGACGGCGATCTCGGCATCATCGCGGAGGCCTGCTCGGAGATGGCGCTGATGACCGGTGGAAGCGCGCTGGCCATGCCGCTGCCCGCCCTCTATGCCAGGCAGGGCCTCATGCCCGAGGCCGCCGGAGCCCCGCCGCTGCCGGAGGTGGGTCCGGGGCAGATCGTGCTGTCCGGAAGCTGCTCGGCCATGACCCGCAAGCAGGTCGCGCACTATCGCGGCGGCGCGGCGGCCTACCGGATCGATCCCTTGGTCCTGGCGGAGGAAGGCAGCGGCGCCATCACGCGCTGGCTGGAGGCGCAGGCGCCCGAAGCGCCGAAGATCCTCTACGCCACGGCCGAGCCCGAGGCGGTGGGCCGGGTACAGGAGAAGCTCGGTGCGGCGAAGGCAGGCGCGCTGGTCGAGGCGGCGCTGGCGGAGGCCGCCCGCCAGGCCCTCGGCCAGGGGGTCAGCCGCTTCGTCGTGGCCGGCGGCGAGACCTCAGGAGCCGTGGTCGGTGCCCTGGGCGTGGACCGTCTGGCCATCGGCCCCGAGATCGCCCCCGGCGTACCCTGGACCTTCGCCACCTGCGGCGGCAGGACCATCGCTCTGGCGCTCAAGTCCGGCAACTTCGGCCGCGAGCCCTTCTTCTCGCAGGCCTTCGACCGCCTGGAGGGGCGATGAGCGCCGAGGCCCGCGCGCGCGAGGCCATCTCCGAGCACGCGGCCTCCCTCTTCCAGCGGGGTCTCACCGGCGGGGCCTCGGGCAACATCTCGCTGAGGCTGGAGGACGGCCGCCTGCTGGTGACGCCCACCGGCAGCAGCTTCCGCAGGCTGGATCCCGCGAGGCTGGCCGTCCTGGACCCGGAGGGTCGGCACATCGCCGGCGACGCGCCGACGAAGGAGGTGGCACTCCACAGCGCCTTCTACGACACCCGACCGGGCAAGACACAGGCGGTCGTGCATCTCCATTCCTGCCACGCCGTCGCCTGGTCGCTGATGCCCGACCTCGATCCCGACAACATGCTGCCGCCGCTCACCGCCTACGCCGTCATGAAGCTGGGCAAGGTCAAGCTGCTTCCCTACTTCGCCCCCGGCGACCCGGAGATGGGGACCGCGGTCCGTGCCCTGGGCGGCCGGCATGCGGCCCTGGTCCTGGCCAACCACGGCCCGGTCGTGGCCGGAAAGAGCCTGGAGGCCGCGGTCTATGCCATGGAGGAACTGGAGGAAACGGCCAAGCTGGCGCTGCTGACGCGCGGCAGCAGCCCGCGCCTCCTGACCGAGACCCAGATCACCGATCTGGTGCGCCGCTTCGAGGTGGAGTGGGAGTGAGCGCCGGCGGCCCGGCTTTGCCTTTTCTCGTTCCATTCTGCGATAGTCTGGACCGAAGCTGAACGGCGACGAGGGACTAGGCCTTGCAAGAAGCACCCGCTGCGCGCCCCAACGACGGCAAGTACCGCCTCTGGCGCCTCTCTGCGGCCGGCGCCCTGGCGGTCGGACTGGTCGCGATGGCCATTCCGATCCTGCCGACGGCCCCCTTTATCCTGGCCGCGGCCTACGGCTTCACGCGCGGGTCGGAGCGGATCCACCGCTGGGCCGTCGATCCCGACAGCCTGGGAACCGGCTTCGCCGAGTGGCGGCGGCGCGGTGTCGTGCCTCCGGTGGGCAAGCTCCTGGTCCTCCTCTTCATGGCGGCCGGCTTCCTCGTGGCCTGGGCGGCGGGGCTGGACAGGGCCTCCCTCATCATCGAGGGGATCGGTCTCATCCTGGTCGGCGGCTACGTGCTCACCCGCCCCTCTCCGGCGAAGAGGGCATCGCTCGGCGGCGAGGCGGGCGATTGACAGGCGGCGACGACGACCCGAGATCTTGGAGGCACTCCCTGAAGCCGGATGCTCACGCATCCTGCTTCAGGACATTGTTTTGAGGAGCAAATCGTCGTCGCAGGTGAGCCCATCTGCGAAGGTTTTGCTCTTGCGAGGGACGCCATGACGATCACCCTGAACCACACCATCATCCACGCCCACGACACCGCAGCCACCGCCGCCTTCATGACGGAGGTCCTGGGCCTGCCCCCGGCGCGCCAGCTCGGGCACTTCACGGTGGTGCAGGTGGGTGAGACCTCGCTGGACCTGCTGCAGAGCGAGGGCGAGATCGCTTCGCGCCACTTCGCCTTTCGCGTCAGCGAGGAGGAGTTCGACCAGATCTTCGCCCGCATCCGCGAGCGCAAAATCCCCTACTGGGCGGACCCCTTCCACAGGGAGCCCTCGTCCATCAATCACTGGGACGACGGACGCGGCCTCTACTTCGAGGACCCCAACGGGCACAACCTGGAGATCCTGACCCGCCCCTACGGCAGCGCCGGCCTGGACGCGGAGCACCCCAATCCCCTGCTCAAGGAGTGAGGTCGGCCGCCTTGCGTCCCTAGGCGACGCCGAGATCGGCCAGCCGCCGGTCCACGGCCTCCGACCAGCGTGCGCGAAGCTTGGGGTTCTCCGTATGGCGCAGGCCGAAGCGGCGCAGCGGGTCGAAGCGCGGGGACTGGTCGCCGCCGAAGGAGGCCGCCACCCGCGGGCGCCAGTAGTCGAGTGAGGCGCTGACCTCTTCCAGCGCGCGCTCCCTCTTCAGCCAGGCCTGCAGGTTCTCCTGACCCTCGACCAGGTGGCTCTCCTCGACCGGCGCGATCTCGGCGATGACCTCGGCCAGGGGCTGGTAGGAGGAGTGGCGCAGCTCTTCAAGCTGGATGACGGAGGCCTGGCCCATCAGCAGGTTCATCGCCAGGGCATCGGCCCAGCCGGCCAGCGGATAGTGAAAGACGTTGAGGCGCATGTCGCCGCTGCGCCGTTCCCCCCCCAGGTCCTCCGAGCGCGCGACACGGGCATGCCAGGCGTGCAGGCCGACATAGCGGTTGGGGTCGGTTCCGAAGGGAACCATCAAGGCCAGGACCTTCTCGCCGTGCCCCAGCTTTTCCAGCACCATCCTGGCCATGAGGCGCCGTCCGACCAGATCGGGCGCCTGGTTGATCATCTCGGCGAAACCTGCCGCACCGGCCAGCTCCGAATCGACGAAACCGGCCATCAGCCGCAGCAGTTCCCGGCGGTAGGAGGGGGGCACGTTGTCCGGCGAGGTCAGGCGCCCGGAACGCTCCAGGTAGTCGAGGAGTTCGGCATCGTCCATCGGTCGGGCCTTCTAGAGCAAATCCCGCGCAGATGGACTCATCTGCGGCGACGGTTCGCTGTTAAAACAATAGGCTAGAGCGCTGCGCGCTCTGGTGGAATCGGCGCCGGCCCGCACCCCCGCCCGGCCGCCCAGGGAAGTATCCTGGTAGGGGCGGCCGGCCGGGGGTGCGGGCGGGCGCCGCGCAATACCGAAACGCTCAAGGGCGGGATTCGTGAGCATGAGCGAAGGCATCCTGCGCTGAATGACTACTGATCGTAGTCGACGACAACGCGGTCGGTGGCGGGATAGCTCTGGCAGGTGAGGACGTAGCCGCGCCGCACCTCGTAGTCCTCCAGGGCAAAGTTGGCATCCATATCGACCTCGCCTTCCAGGAGCAGGGCCCTGCAGGTTGAGCAAACGCCGCCCTTGCAAGCATAGGGCACGTCCAGACCCTCGGCCATTGCGGCATCGAGCAGGCTGACCCTCCCCTTCGGCATGTCGAACTGGCGGCTGCGCCCCTCCAGGCGGACCTCGGCCCGGCAGAGATCGGCCTCGCTCTTCGTCTCCGCCTCTGCCTGCCGGTTGCGGCGGCGGCCCTGGTGGGCCGAGGCGAAGAGCTCGAACTTGATCCGGCTGTCGTCCAGGCCGGCGGCCCGCAGGGCCTCGGAGACTGCGGTCATCATGCTCTGCGGCCCGCAGATGAAGGCGAGGTCGACGTCGGCCGGGTCGATCCAGTGGCAGAAGAGCTGGGCACATTTTTCGGCATCGATGCGGCCGTTGAAGAGGTCGATCTCCTGGGTCTCACGGGTCAGGATGTGCAGCAGGGTGAAGCGGCCGAGGTGCAGGTTCTTCAGGTCCTCCAGCTCTTCGCGGAACATGATGGCACTGGAGGAGCGGTTGCCGTAGACCAGGGTCACCCGGCTCTTGGGCTCCAGCGCCAGGATCGTCTTGATCAGACTGAGCACCGGCGTGATGCCGGATCCCGCGGCAAAGAAGAGGTGGTGGCGCGCCGCGGCGGGCAGCAGTGCTGCGGTGAAGCTGCCCATCGGCGCCATGGCCTCCAGCCGCTCGCCGACCGCCAGCTCCTCGTTCGCCCAGGAGGAGAAGACGCCGTCGACCACCTTCTTGATGCCGACCTTCAGCGGCGCCTCGCCCCGGGCGCTGCAGATGGAGTAGGAGCGTCGCAGCTCTTCCCCCTCGAGGGTCCGGCGGAAGGTGAGGTACTGGCCGGGCAGGAAGTCGAAGCTCTCGCGGTCGGCTTCTCCGGGCTCCAGCGAGACCACGACCGAATCGCGGGTTTCCCGCTGGACCGCGGTCACTGTGAGGGGCAGGAAGCGGACCATGCAGGACCTCCGGGCTCAGAAGGGCTTGAAGTAGTCGAAGGGCTCCAGGCAGGTCCGGCAGCGGTAGCTGGCCTTGCAGGGGGTCGAGCCGAACTGGCTGATGCGCTCGCTGTCGTTAGCGCCGCAGTGCGGGCAGGCGATGCTGGCCGGCTCTCCCGCCAGCGCGCCGGCACAGAGGCCCCCCTCCTCCGGCGGCGCGATGCCGTAGCCGCGGAGCTTCTCGCGGCCGGCGCGGCTGATCCATGCCGTCGTCCAGGCCGGGGTGAGCTGGCGCTTCAGGGAAAGCTTCTCGATCCCCTTCTCCCGCAGGGCGCGCTCGATCTCGAGATTGATGACGGTCGTCGCCGGACAGCCCGAGTAGGTCGGGGTCACGGTGACCTCCAGGGTGTCGTCCTGCCAGGTCACCGCGCGGATGATCCCCAGATCCACCAGCGAGATCACGGGGATCTCCGGATCGGGGAGCTCCGCCAGCCAGTCCCAGACGGTCTCTTCAGAGGGAAGCTTCGCAGGTGCGGACATGGCGCGCTTACCAGGTCTGGCCGGGGTAGGCGCGCTGCAGGAACTGCATCTCCGCCAGGATAAAGCCCATCTGCTCGCTGTGCCGGCCCAGCTTGCCGCCCTCGCGCATCCAGACCTCCTCGGGATGCGTCAGCGTGGCCTCTTCCAGGATGGCCTCGATCGCCGCGCGCCACTCAGGCGCCAGGCGCTCGAGGTCGGCCCCCATTCCTGCCGCCGCCAGGGAACGGTCGAGCGCGTCGGGCGTGATCATCTCGCCGGTGAAGCGCCAGAGCTCCGCCAGGGCAGCCTGCATGCGCCGGTGGCTCTCGTCGCTGCCGTCGCCCAGGCGGACCACCAGGTCGCGGCTGCGGGTCAGGTGATAGCGCACCTCCTTGGCCGCCTTGGCCGCCACCTCGGCGATCCCGGGGTGGGCCGAGCCTTCGAGCTGGCCGAGCAGCAGGTCGTGCCAGAGGTCGAAGAGCAACTGGCGCATCAGGGTCCTGCCGAAGTCGCCGTTGGGCTGCTCGACAAGCAGGAGATTGCGGAAGGCGCCGGCGTCGCGCAGGTAGGCCAGGTCGTCGGCGCTGCGCCCCTTCCCTTCCAGCTCGCCCGCCAGCTCCAGCCAGAGCCGCGCCTGGCCGATCAGGTCGAGCGCAACGTTGGCCATGGCGATGTCTTCTTCCAGCACCGGCGCATGACCGCACCACTCCGACACGCGATGGCCCAGGATGAGGCAGTTGTCCCCCAGCCTGAGGCAGTAGTCGGCAAGTTCAGCCGGCCCGGCCGCCATCACCCCGTCTCCCACCTCACATGGCTCCCACGTCGTCGGGTATGTCGAAAAAGGTGGGGTGGCGATAGATCTTACTGGAGGAAGGATCGAAGAGCGGTCCCTTGTCCGAGGGCGTGCTGGCGGCGATGTCGGCGGAGCGCACCACCCAGATGGAGACGCCCTCGTTGCGGCGGGTGTAGACGTCGCGCGCATGGTTGATCGCCATCTCGGCATCCGGCGCATGCAGGCTGCCGACATGGCGGTGAGACAGGCCGTGCTGGCCGCGGATGAAGACCTCCCACAGAGGCCACTCGCTCGACATGCTGGCTTCCTCCGACAACTGAGGTTGGGATTAGTTGGTCCTAAGTTAGGCGGCCTTGTTCTTGGTCCTTGCGGCCTTCTTGGCAGCGTGCGCGGTCAAGCCTTCGCGAAACCAGGCGCCCTCTTCATGCGCCTCGACCCGGGCGCGCAGGCGTTCCTGGTTGCAGGGCCCGCCGCCCCTCAGCACGCGGTGGAACTCAGCCCAGTCGATCTCGCCGTAGTCGTAGTGCCCGCGTTCCTCGTTCCAGGCGAGGTCCGGATCGGGGACCTTGAGGCCCAGGTAGTCCGCCTGGGGCACGGTCTGGTCGACGAACTTCTGCCGCAGCTCGTCGTTGCTGTTCAGCTTGATCTTCCAGGCCATCGACTGGGCGCTGTGCACCGATTCCGCATCGGGCGGCCCGAACATCATCAGGCAGGGCCACCACCAGCGGTCCAGGGCGTCCTGCGCCATGGCCCGCTGCGCCTCGCTGCCGCGCGCCAGGGTCATCATGATCGAGTAGCCCTGCCGCTGGTGGAAGGACTCCTCCTTGCAGACGCGGATCATCGCCCGCGAGTAGGGCCCGTAGGAGCAGCGCTGCAGGGGCACCTGGTTCATGATGGCCGCCCCGTCCACCAGCCAGCCGATGGCACCGATGTCGGCCCAGGTCAGGCTCGGATAGTTGAAGATCGAGGAATACTTGGCCTTGCCGCTGTGCAGATCGTCCAGGAGCTGCTCGCGCGAGACGCCCAGGGTCTCGGCCGCGCAGTAGAGATAGAGGCCGTGCCCCGCCTCGTCCTGCACCTTGGCCAGCAGGATCGACTTGCGCTCCAGGGTCGGTGCGCGGGTGATCCAGTTGCCCTCCGGCAGCTGGCCCACGATTTCGGAGTGGGCATGCTGGGAGATCTGGCGGATCAGCGTCTTGCGATAGGCCTCCGGCATCCAGTCCTTGGGCTCGATCTTCTCGTCCTGATCGATCCGTTCCTGAAAGCGGCGCTCCTGCGGGTCCATCTCCTCGGGGCTCTTCAGCCCCTTGCCCTCGGTCTTCACCATCTGAGCGTACATACCAGTCCTCCCAACGGCGCTGCCCCGCGCTTTCCGATAATATGTCACAAGATTCTTCCATTTTCAATGATTCTTGTGCTGCTTTTTTCTTGCTCCTGCCTTGACGGTCGGACCTGCATGGCTCTTTTCATCAAAACAAACTTGACTCAGTAGTACCTCTATGAAAACGTCCAAAGTAGGGTTGAAATCAGGGGGTTGGAGACGGGAAGGTTAGCGCCTTTTCACCGCAAGTGGATTCACGCTGTGTGACAGTTTTCTTAAACTGTAACACTGAGAAGATACAGCCGGCCGCACCCGCCATAGCAACGGTTCCCCGACTTCGACCGAGCGTCAAGGTTTGGAGGTGGCCCAATGCCGACTGTAACCAGAACCCTCGATTTCGAAGATTTCGCGCCAGGCACCCGGATCAGCGACCATTACCCGAACCTCTTGATCACCGCCGATCAGCGCAACTCGCCGATCGACCAGGCGATGATCTTCGACACCGCGAACCCGACCGGGGACGATGCGGATCTGGGCTATGCGGACAAGGGCAATGCGCTGATCATCTCCCAGGACGATGACGCCAGCGACCCCGACGCCTCGAAGGCGGGCGGCCTGCTGACCTTTGACTTCGCCGAACCGGTCGACCTCGTCTCTCTCGCGCTGCTGGACGCCGAACGCAGCGCCAAGTTCGTCGCCTACGACGAGGATGGCCGGCGGATCGGCCAGGTCTCGACCGACCCCGGCAGCAACAACGGCGAACAGCTGGTCGACCTCTCGGATCTGGAGGGCGTCAGCCAGCTCGTGGTCCGGGTGCGCGACAGCGCCGCCATCGACGATCTCACCTTCGTCGGCCCGAACGACGCGCCGGAGATCCACACGACCTCGCTCAGCAGTCCCGAGAACCAGAACTTCGTCGGCTTCGTGCTCGCCAGCGATCCGGACGGCGACGACCTCACCTGGAGCATCGGTGGCGAGGACGCCGCCTTCTTCGCCAACGACAGCGAGCTGGCCGACTACGGCTTCCTCAAGTTTCTCGCTCCTCCGGACTTCGAGAATCCCCAGGACGGGGGCGCCGTTCCCGGCGACAACATCTACGAGATCGACGTCTCGGTCAGCGACGGCGTGCAGACCACCACCCAGGCGCTCGAGATCGCGGTCACGGGCCTGCCGGAGTTCAACGCCGTCATCACCCCGGCCGCGCGCGACTTCACCGTCTCCTCGGACGTCGATCCCGGAACGATGATCGTCAACTTCAACTTCGACGACCCCGATACCCCGCAGGACGACGCCGACGACTTCCAGTTTCCAGCCATCCACGAGGACGACTTCCCCTTTCAGCTCACGCCCGACGGTCGCCTGCTCGTTACCGATCCGGACCTCCTGACGGAAGACGAGTACTCCTTCACGATCATCGGACCGGGAGAAAGGGAAGCCTCCGTGGGGTTCATCGTCATCCTGGAAGATCAGTTCATGTTCGCGGGCCTTCAGGGGCTCGCCATATCGCCCTTCACGCCTATCGATATCACCATCGAGGTGACCGACCCTGTTCCGCCGGGCGGGCCAAGGGGACTCGCAGTCGATGATTGGCCGATCGTCGACGCGGACTATCTCTCCTGAGCGGGCCCTGCAACGCCCCTGACAGCCGGCTCGATCCGGCCGGGATCCGTGCAACAGGCTTCAGCCGCCGCAGAAATGCCAAGACTTGGTCACGTGACAAATCCTGACTTCTGTGCAAACCTGCTGCAACGAGATCCAAGCTCTGGGGAGGAGTAGACAGTGAACAACGGTGCCATGGCGGCGGCCGCCGGCAACAATCCGCTGATCCCGCAAGCCACGCCCTTCAACTATAACGTCGGCATCAACTACGAGAGCTGGGAGGCCGGGCGGCAGGGCTATTCGATCCAGAAGGACCTGCAGCAGATCACGCAGAACTTCAAGCTGATCAAGACCTTCCATGCCGCGGCCGTCGGCACCGCCAACGAGAACAATCCCGTCATCGACCAGACCCAGCAGCAGGTCATCACCTACGTCAAGAACACCAGCGACGTCGAGCTGGTGATGGGCACCCAGACCTCGGCCCTGGCCCGGCTGAACCCCGACGGCACCTGGAAGCCCGGCCTGATGAACTCGCAGGTCTACACCGACAAGTGGGTGGAGATGCTGGTCCAGTCCTTCGGCAGCAAGGCGCAGGTGAAGCAGCACCTGAAGACCATCCTGCTGGGCAACGAGATCGACCAGAACGGCCCGCCGCCCGGCAATGCCAAGTTCAACGCCTATTACAAGCAGTGGATCCCCAACGCCTTCGAGAACCTCAAGACCAGCCTGAACAAGGCGGGCCTCGGCGGCATCCCGGTCTCGACCACGCTGGCCAACTACGGCCCCGGCAACACGGTCTCGATCGAGATACCGAAGTACATCAAGAACCACTGGAAGGACAACTGGAACGACGGCCGGCCCTTCGTGCTCTTCAACCAGTACACGCCGGGCTTCTCCTCGACCGACTTCAAGCA